>CAVRKJ010000001.1:0-17003 GCA_963721515.1 uncultured Actinomycetota bacterium
CTAACGTCGAGGACCGGAGCAGACGGCGAACAGGTCGATGGACTGGTCCAGACGCTCCGATTCCAGCCAGAAGTCCTCGACCGTGATCTCCAGCGCCCCCGCCCGGGGCGTCACGCGATCCCCTTGGAGGCGCTGGTCATAGAGGTACTGGCGCAGCCGGCGCGGCACGAGGCGGCGCAGCCGCAGCGGATCACGGGCCAGCAGCCGATCGAGCTCGCGGCGCTCGTCGTCGTGGATCGCGCGGTAGCGATCCGACACCTGGAGTCCGAGGATCTCGACGGTTTCGAAATACGGTGAGCACAGGGCGGCCAGCTGGCTGGAGTCGTACTCGACGTAGTGGTAGGGATCGATGATCTCGTCGGGGCGCCCGAACGTCAGGCGGTTCGGGGTGACGAGAATCGCCCGGCCGCCGGGCTCCAGCATGCGCACGACCTCGGCGAGGACGCGCTCGGGATCCGGCACGTGCTCAATCGACTGGATCGAGACCACCGAGGCGAAACTGGCCGTCGCGAATGGCAGGGCTCGCATGTCCGCCTGGTGGGTCTCACGCTGTTGGCCTTCGAGCGCTGACGCCGCCACGTCTACGCCCACAGTCTCCCGCGGGCGGAGCTCGGTCCAGGAGTGGCCGGTCCCGCAGCCGAGGTCAAGCACGCGGCCCCCGCCGAGCAGCCCGGCGGACAGCCGGTACTCCGCGCGGTGGCGCTGGAAGCTCGGGTTGAATCCCCCCTGCGCGGTACTCACGCGCTCCCCAGAGATCACCGGCACGCGGGACAGGGTAACGAGCGTCCGGCTCAGGCGACACCAGCGGGATAACCGCCGGCGCGGGGGCCGCGGATCGGCCGGGCCGGCACGGCGTCCGCAATCGACGCCCGGGCTCGCCGCCGCCACCGGTGACGCTGCGCCAGGGCGTGGGGCAGCAGCGGCACGGCGGCCGACAACGCCCGCAAATGCGCCCGCAGCCGCCGCTCACGCACGGCGTGCCAGGCCCAGCCGAGCTGGCGGTAGCCGATCAGCGGCAGCCACGACAGCGGGAAGAACTTCACCACCAGCAGAATCGTGTTGCGCGTAACGAGGGCGTGGTGGCCACCCGCCAACTCCCGTGACGAGACCTCCCCGGCGTGCAGAGCGACCGCCGGCTCATAGCGGCAGCTCCATCCCACCAGCGCCAGACGCAACGCCAGATCGACGTCCTCCAGGTAGGCGAAGTAGCGCTCGTCGAAGCCGCCGATCTCAAGAACAACCGATCGCCGGTATACCGCCGCCCCCGCGCACGCGCCGAACACCGTTCCAGGCGAATCCCACAGGCCGGCGTCACGGCGGAAGCGACCACGCTGCTCGCAGGCCCCGTCCCGGCGCAGGATGTCCCCGGCGTCGTAGACGATGGTGGGGTCGGCGAGCGCCAGCATCTTGCCGGTCACCGACGCCGCCGCCGGTTCGGCCACCAGGACACGTGACATCCGGGCCAGCCAATCCGCAGCAACCACGACGTCGGTGTTCAGAAGGGCGACGAACTCGCTGGACGCGGCCTCGATGCCACGGTTGGCGGCATGGGCGAAGCCGGTGTTGGCCCGGAGGGCGATGACGCGAACGACGGGATGACGGGCATGCAGGTAGGCCACCGAGCCATCCGAGGACCCATTGTCCACGACGATCACCTCAGCCGGTTTCAGGTCGCCGGCGACCAGGGCGCCGAGGCACCGCTCCAGCCAGTCACGGCCGTTCCAATTGGGGATCACAACCGTCACCGCGGGCCCGGGGGCAGTGGCGGCCGTCATCGGGGCGGCGCCTCCCCCGCACCCCGGATCGAGGATGATCTGGCGATGGCGATCGTTGTGCGCATGGGGTTGGCCGTGGTCGCGGTGGCGGCCGTCGCCTGGTTTGCCCTCGGTGTGCGCCAGGCGCATGACACCGATCGGGCGACCGCGATGGTCACCGCCTCCGCCCCCCTGAGCCCTCGGGATGCACGACGGGCGCGATCGCTCCTGGACGCCGCGGCCGTGCTCAATCCCGATCTGACGATCGACATCCTGCGTGGCGAGCTCGCCGTCGACCAGCACCACGACGTCCAGGCCGAGCGGATCCTCGAGTCGGTGACCAAGCGCGAGCCGCTGAACCTCCAGGCCTGGGCGCAGCTGGCCTTCGCGGCCGCCGAGGCGGGTGACCGGCCGACCCTGGTCCGGGCCGCTCGCCATGTCTCGGCGCTCCATCCCAAGCTCAAGTAGCTCATCCGGCGCGGACGCCGAGCACCGAGATCACCTGGTCCAGCAGCGCGTCGCTGAAGGACTGCTCCCAGCGCGCGCTCCAGTTGACCTGGGCGCCCGTCAGCCGACGCGCAATTTCGTGCACGCTCTCGACCGCCGCCCGTAGTCCCGCCGCAATCGCGTCGGGGGTCGGGTGCACCGCGAGCAGGTTCGGCGAGATCGCCGCCAGCGCCTCGGGACTCTTGTTTTCGAAGCTGTTGGTGACGGTGAGCATTCCCGCCGAGGCCATCTCCAGCGGAACCAGGCTGGGATGAGGCGTGTACATGAGCGCCAACCCGACATCGTGGTCACGAAGCAGCCGCGCGTAGGCGTCCTGGCCGGACCGAGGGATGAGGTTGACCGCTGACCGGCCACCGAGCGCAATTCGACTACCGCCGCGCACCGAGCCGATGCCGTTGAGCTCCCATCCTCCCTCAAACACCCCCGCGGCGGCCGCCCGCGCCAGGCCGAGAACGCCGAGCTCGAACATGTTGCGCGCGGCGTGGGGTTCCGGGCGCGCGTAGAACAGCAGCCGGCGCGTCCTCCGAGCCGCCAGCTCGGCCGATCTGACCGGCGATACCCGGGTGATGGCATTCTCGAAGGCGATCGAGGCCTGATCGCCCCGGCGGTCACCGTCGGCATAGACGCCCACTCGGTGAGCCCGGAAGTAGCCGCGCAAGAGCTCGCTGGAGAACAGGCCGAAATGCGGGTAGCGGTAGGACTCCTCCGCCAGAGCGGCATACGCCCCCATCGCAAACGTGAACGGCTCGTACTCCTGGATTAGGTAGACGAAGCGATCGGCCTGAACGTGCTCCAGGGCGGCGCGGGCGATGTGAGCGGTCCACCAGGTCGTGGCGATGAAGCCGTCGCGCCGACTGCACTCGATCCCGTCCGATTCTCGTCCGAAGACGATCTCGACGCCGTCGAACAGCCCGGCCAGCTCAGCGAAGGACTCGACCTGCGCGCGCCAGTCGGGGGGCAGCGGGCCAACCGGGTCCACGGTGACGATGCGCACCCGCGCCCCGCGCTGGGCCAAGCGGCGCGCGAGGTTGAACTTGGCGATGTAACCACCGAAGAGATGCTGCAGATCGATGGTCGGAATGAGCAGGTTCACCCGCGTGGGGGCATCGTCGCCGACCCGCCACGACAATGGTGCGACCTTCCGCTCGATCATCGCCGCTCGCTCGTCCAGCTCGGAGCGTCCGGGCTCCTGGATCAGCGACGGTGGCGGCACGGCGTCGAGTCGCAGGCGGCGCTGTGGACGCCGGCGCGCGCTGAGCCCGAGCAGGCGCCGCCACCCGAGCGCGTGGAACAACGCCCACTCGGCGCCCAGGGTTTCCGGCGTGCCGACGAGCTCTCGGGCGCCTCGGGTGCCAAGCCTGACCAGCGTGGTCAGCGATCCATCGGCATCGAGGAAGCGCTTGAGGACGCGGCGGTTGCCGGGGGTCATCCGCGGCCCGGCTCGCATCAGCAGCACCGCGGCGAACTGACGCAGGCGCCAGATGTCGACGAAGTAGTGCAATCGCCACATCCGAACACGTTCATCCAGCGGGCGACGACGCGTCAGACGGTCCCGCAGCGAGGTCATCCGGTTGGCAGCGTCGTGGCCCAGCGACGCGTCGCCATGCTGAACGTAGTCGTACAGCGGCTCGTCCACAAACCCGATCTCCCCCAGGCTCAGCGCCACCAGGCCGACCCAGTGGTCGTGGTAGTGGTGAAACTGCGCCGGCGGGAACGGCAGGACGACGTCGAGCAACTCACGCCGCAACAGCGACGCCGCCCCTGTGACCGAGTTGGCCACCAGCAGCGACAGGAGGTCGGAGTGGTTGTTGCGGCGGCGATTCCACCACGTCTCGGAGATCAGCTCGCCGGTGCGGGCGACCACCCGGGCGTCGCTGTAGATCAACTGCGCGTTGCCGATCCTGGCCAGTAGCAGCGCCAGCTTGTCAGGCCGCCACACGTCATCCTGATCGGCCATCGCGACGTACGGCGCATCACGTCCGACGAGTCCCAGCGCCCGCTCGAAGTTGCGATAGAAGCCGAGCCGGCAGGGCGACCGCGACAGGACGAAACGCGCGTCCCGTGCGATTGCCGCCTCGATCGCACGGTAGTCGGCCGGCCGCGAGCAATCGTCGCTGATGAAGCAGATCCAGTTGCGGTGCGTCTGTACGCGGATCGAGTCCAGCTGGCGCGCGAGCAGGTCGGCGGGGGGGTTGTAGGTGGCCATGGCGATGGCCACCCGCGGCCCCTCGTCGCCACCCCAGACGACCGGAGCGGGCGCCGGCGCCGGCGCCGGCAGGATCCGTCCCAGCGGCGCCTCGACCATTTCACCGCCCGAGAGCTGGCCGCGCAGCGACAGCTCGTAGGCGCCGGACTTCCGCGGCCGCGAGATCTCCACCAAGCCCCAGAATCCGCTGCGGTAGCTGCGCAGATCGGGGTCCAGCGGCGAGTGTGGATCACGGACGAGGCCGCCGGTGGCAAACGGGTCAAGCTCAGGATGCAGTGCGCGGAACGGATCCAGGCGGGGCATTGCGCGAGCGTCGACCGGCTGCGGCTCGCCGTCGAGGACGAACGCCAGCGAGGCGATCTCACCCTCCGAGCAGAAGCACCAGCCACACACGAACAGCACGGTCCCACCGCCCGCGGCGAGCTCCGTGGGCAGCTCTGATTCCAGCTGGACGTGGAGGGTCGGGGGCGTCATGCGGGCGAAGGCTAGTGTGGTCCGGAATCGGTCGCCGCGGGTCGGACTCAGCTACGGTGGCGAACCGATGGGCACGGCCACCGAACCCAGCGCGGGCGGCACCGTTGACCGCGCGGCGTTCTGGGCCGCGCTGCGAGCGCGCCATCCGCATCTGTGGGCGGCGGTCTCCGAGGACGCTCGAGTGACGGCCCTCCACCGCGGAGAGCGGCACGAATTCCGCTCACGAGGGGACACGGTCGCCCAGATCGTCCGCCTCGCCTGGGTGAGCGACGCGTTCTTCGCTCAGGTTCTGTACCGGGCCAAGGCGCGGCTGCAGGCACTGGGGGTGCCGGTCCTGCCCCGCCTGTTGCACCGCTGGGCAATGGCCAGCGCTCAGGTGTGCATCGGCGACCCCGTGGTGATCGCCCCCGGGATGTACATCGTCCACGGCCAGGTGGTGGCCGACGGCCTGGTGCAGATCGGCGCCGGCGTCGTCATATCCCCATTTGTCACGATCGGCCTGCGCGCGGGGGATGTCACCGGACCGACGATCGAGCGTCACGTCAGCATCGGCACCGGCGCCAAGCTGATCGGGCCCGTGACGGTCGGCGCCGGTGCGCGGATCGGCGCCAATGCCGTCGTCGTCAACGACGTGCCGGGCGGCACGACCGTCGTGGGTGCGCCCGCGCGTCCCGCAGGGCGGGAATGAGCGCACGGACGGCGTGTTAGGTTCCCCGCCATGTGGTCTCGTATCCCCAAGAGCCGCCGCAGCAGACACGGCGCTGCCGTCCTTGCGGAGGCGCCCACCGACGAGTTTGCCGGCAGCGACGACGAGTTGGCGGCCGAGATCACGCGGCTGACCGATCGCAACCGCGTCAGGCCGTCGAGCGGGCAGGAGCGGCTGCTGTTGCACCTGCGAAACCTGCTCGGAATCCGGCGGCTGGAGGGCGACAACGATGACCCCGGGTATCCCGAGCCCGACATCGGTGCGCTTCCTGCGGGCTCGCCGCTGCCCGAGGTCCGCCCGGGGGACCTCAGCCCGGGACTGCTGCGCGCGGGCATCCTGCGCAGCGGGTGCGTTCTGGTGCGCGGCCTGGTCGATCCCCAGGAGGCTCAGCGATTCGCGCGGCAAGTCGACCGTGCCTTCAACGAGCGCGCTCGCCACGACGCTGATCGGTCCTTCGACGACCGCCTCTACGTACCGTTCGAGCCCGATCCACGGCGCGGCGTCCGGCTGCTGCGGGAATGGATCAAGGCCGGGGGCGGGGTGCTCGCCGTCGATTCACCCCAGCTGAGCTTCGAGATGGGCGAGATCTACCGCGCAGCTCGTTTGCCGGAACTCGTGCACGGCTATCTGGGCGAGGCCCCGCTGGTCACCGGCGACAAGACCACGCTGCGCAAGGCCGAGCCGTCGGTCGGCGGCGCCTGGCATCAAGACGGCAAGTTCATGGGGGAGGTGAAGGCGCTGAACCTCTGGCTGGCACTGTCACACTGTGGCGACGACGCCCCGGGCCTCGACCTGGTGCCCCGCCGACTGGAGGGGCACGTGACCACGGAGACCGACGAGGCGATGATGACGAATCAGGTGTCACAGCGGATCGCGGAGGAGGCCGCAGGCGACACGCCTATTCTGCGACCCATCTTCGAGCCCGGCGATGCGCTGCTGTTCGATGAGCTCTTCTTACACAAGACGGCGTCCGAGCCGACGATGCGCAAGCCGCGGTATGCGATCGAGAACTGGTTCTTCGCCGCTTCGGGATTTCCGGCTGATTACGTACCGTTGGCGCTCTAGCAGGAAGGCGCGGAGCTCGACGACATGTGGAACGGTAAGCGGGTCTCCGTGGTGCTGATGACCTACGCCGAGCGCGATTCAATCCGCGCGGTGATCGACGGGTTCTTCGAGACCGGACTGGTCGACGAGGTGCTGGTGGTCGACAACAACGCCGAGGCGGGAACCGCCGAGCAGGTCAACAAGACCCGTGCCCGGCGAGTCCACGAGCCCCGGCAAGGATACGGTCATGCCACCCGGCGCGGCCTGGTAGAGGCCTCCGGAGAGCTGATCGTCCTGGCCGAGCCCGACGGCACCTTCCTCGCCCAGGACATCCTCAAGCTGCTTGTCTACAGCGGCGAGTGCGAGGCCGTGTTCGGGACGCGCACCACGCGCGAGCTGATCTGGGACGGCGCCAACATGGCTCGCTTCCTTCGCTGGGGCAACTGGGCGGTGGCCAAGCTGATCGAGGCGCTGTACAACACCAGCCACCTCAGCGACGTCGGCTGCACGTACCGGCTGCTCCGCGCCGAGACCGCGCGCACGGTCGCCGACGCGATGACGGTCGGGGGCAGTCATGCCGGCGCGGAGATCATGCTGTTGACGATCCTGTCGGGCGCTCGGTTCGTCGAGGTCCCCGTCAACTATCTGCCTCGTGTGGGAACGTCATCGGTGACCGGACATCCGATCAAGGCCGCGCGCGTGGGTCTGCGGATGATCGCGCTGGTGCTGCGCTATCGGCGGACGGCTCCACGTCGCTTCGCGCGGCCACCGGCCTTCGCCGCGCCCGCCCCGGCACCGGAGCGCGCGCCGCATGAGCGACTCCCACTTTGACGCGATCGCGACCGTCTACGACGAGTCGCTACCCGCCCATGTCGTCGAGCACTATTTGCGTAAGCGAGCGGCGTTCATCGCGCAGCTCTGCTCGGGGCGGACGGCGCTGGATGTCGGGTGCGGCACCGGAGCTCTGGCCGCGCGACTCGCCGCCCAGGGCTATGAGGTGACGGGCGTCGACCCGTCGGAGGGCATGCTGGAGGTCATGCGGGCCCGCAGCCCGCACATCACGGCAGTCAGGGCCTCCGGCACCGCGCTGCCCTTCGCGGCCGACACGTTTGACCTCGTCTTCACCGTCGCGGCACTGCATCACATCGCCGAGCCCAAGGCCGTGGCCCAAACCCTGGCCGAGATGGTGCGCGTGTGCCGGCCCGAAGGGCGGATACTGATCTGGGATCACAATCCGCGCAACCCCTACTGGTCGCACCTGATGGCGCGCGTGCCGCAGGACACGGGGGAGGAACGGCTGATCCCCGCGCAGGAGCTCGTCGGCAACCTGACCGCGGTCGGAGCGCAGGTGCTGAGCGTCGATCAGCTCGGGCTGGTGCCGGACTTCGTCCCCAAGCAGGCGATCCGCGCCGCCGCCGCGCTGGAGCGACTGTTCGAACGTACACCCCGGGTGCGGCAGTTCGCCGCCCACAACGTGATCGTGGCTCGCAAGCGCTCGGCGATCGGCGCCTGATACAGCACTAGCGGCGGCCCAGTTGGGCGACGATCAGTCCCGTCGGATCGGTGTCGATCACGTGGATCCGGAATCGGAGATCGAGCTGATGCAGGATCCATGCCACCTCCGGCTGGGCGCCGTCGATGCGGGACGTGGTCGGATTCACGGCCGGATCGCGCAGCGCAGCGATAACCCTCAACGCCGTGAGATCGATCAGGATCCTCTCGCCGGCACGCAGCCGGGGGACAGCGCGTCTCATGATCGGCAGCCACACCTCCGGGACGAGGCTGTCGGCCTTGGGATCCCCGATCGGCAAGGCGTTGGCCCGGTGGCTGCGCATCAGGATCTCCAGGCCCAGATCAGAGAGCGTCGGTAGCAGGATGAGATCGTGGTGGGCGGGCATGAAACGGTCCAGCAGTCGCTCGCCCGCGGGGGCGCGTGGGTCGATCGGCGGTGGGTGCCAGAGCCGAGTGAGCGCCGCGCGAAGGCCGCCGCCGGGACGGGCGTGGGCCAGCGCGGACCGCGAGAAATGCTCGCCGATCGCCGGCCAGGCGCCGGAGAACAGCAGCACCGCGACCGCGAGGGCGGCGGCGAGTGCCGATCGACGCAATGCGGCGGAAAGGTCGAGCTCCGAGTCGCGGGTCAGCGACAGCCACAGCACACCCGCCATCAGCACCGGCAACGCAACGTAGAGGAACAGGTAGGTCGAGGAGCGATTGTCGGTGTAGCTGAGGAGCGCGATCGCGTACGCCGTGGCTCCGGTCAGCGCGATCAGCCATGCCGGATCGCGACGCGCCAGCGTCGGCCGACGGATGATCAGCAGCACGATCGCAGCCGCCGAGGCCAGCGCTGCGACGTAGACCGCGAGGCCGGGGGACCAGTCGGCGAAGCCGTAAGTGATCGAGCCCGCCTCACCGAACAGGAACTCATGCACGTAGCCCAGGTACTGATGCCAGTGCGGCAGGCTCCCCGTCCCCTGCAGCGTCGCCAAGGCGAGCACGAGCTGGGCCGCGACGCAGGCCGCTATTCCGGCCAGGGCGGCTCTGACGAGCCGACGCCGACGCTGGCCCGCGGGCTCGAGCCACGCCCCGACGACCGCGACCGCCCCAAACGTGAAGGTGGTGTAGGCGAATGCCTCCACCGACCAGATCGCCGAAACCCCCAGCGCGGTCAGCGACAGCAGCCGCGCGATCGTGGCTCGATCCGGTCGCCGGGCAGCCGCGACGCTGCCAGCAACGACGATCATCGGCAGTCCGAAGCGGAGAGGTCCCTCCTCCGGAAGCTGCCCGACGAAGAAGCTGAAGTTGTAGACGAACGCGAGCACCGCCAGCACCAGCGCGGAGCCGGCGAGCAGGCGATGCACGCCGGCGAGCCGCAGCACCGCGTAGGCAGCAACGTAGAACAGCGCCGTCAGCAGCCCGTCGAGGAAGCCGAACGTGCCGTAGCCGATCGGCACAAGGTGAAACCAGCCGTACAGGAAATAGATCAACCCAACGCCGTATTGGGAAACGGGGACGTTGACGAGCAGCGCGCCGCCGCCGAGCAGTTGGTTGGCCGATCCGAGGATCCAGTCGTGCTGGAACTGGACCACGCCGGGATCGAAGAAGACGCTGGGCAATGCCGAAGTCGTCTTGAACACGATCACGTCCGGGATCGCGATGATCAGGATCACGACCAGCGCAACGTCGACCATCCGGTATGCGCGCCGGGGACGCGGCCACCGTACGCGCTCGGACCCAAACAAAACGGCCACGGCGACCAGCGTCCCGATCGCCAGCGGGACGACGCCCAGCGACCGACGCGAGGTCAAACACAGCAGTGTGCCGAACACGAGCACAGCGGCGCAGAACTGGGGGGCGGGTGCGCTCTGAGCCAGCGTGCTCAGCAGCGGCCAGCGCCGATCGCCCGCCGCACGGGCGATCGCCCCCGCTGCGACGAGCAACCACCCCCCCGTGGCGATCAGCACCCCCGTGACACCGTCTCCCCACGGCAGCCCCCCAGAGAATCTGATCATGATCAGCGCGGCGGCCAGCAACCCGACGAGCGCCGCCACCAGCGACGGCAGGCCGGCACCGTTGGCACCAGACGCGATCCGATCGGCGAGGCGGGGTGCGGCGATCAGCGCCAGCGGAAGGATGACGAGGAATGCAGCCAGGTAAAGGTCGGTCTTGACGGTCTGGTTCTGTTGGTTGACCAGCGCGGCGGCCTGGACGCTCAGGCGGCTGTCGTCGGGATGCACGACCGCTAGCGCCAGCGCCATCAGCGCCAGCACAGCTCCGACGACGAGCGTGACCGTCAGCGCGAGCGCGGACCCATAGCCGGCACGCGAGGATCCGCTCGCGGCCGTGGCCGCCGTCCCGGCGGACGGCGGCGGCCCGGCGTGGGTTGCCCACACCCCGCCGGCCGTCACTGCGGACGTGCGCGATCGCGGGCGTAGACGGCGACGAGCGTCGGCTCCAAGCCGATCCACACGCGCACCGTCACGAGTCGGTACCGGGCCGGAAAGTCCTGGCTGATCGGGTCCAGCTGGGCACGAAAGGCGGGACCAGGTCTGGCGGCGGTGACCACGAAGACGCGTGCGCTATCGGCGGCGGCGACCGCTTGCATGACCCCGGTGCGGAGCGGAACGATGGGATCGGAGAAGCCGAAGGGGTGGTCGGTCTCGGCCGGCTGCAGCGCTCGGAAGACCGCCAGATGACGGTGCAGCGTCACATCGAGTCCGGTCAGCGGGCCGGGCGTCGGGGTCATGTCGAGCACGACGTCCTCGCTGCGGGCCTGGCGCGCCACGTAATCTGCCGCGGCCTGGTAATCGGGGCGCGCAAAGCGGGGCTCGAACAGCTTCGCGGCCCCGAGCGCGAACGCGGCCACTGTCAATGCCGCCGCCACGATTCCGAGTCGGGATCCGGCGGCGGTCACCAGCGCGGCGACACAGAGCGCCAGGAACGGCCACGACGCGGCGAGGTCCCGGACGCCGATGATGTGGTTGCCGGACAAGCTGCCGACGACCTCGCCCAACGGCGTGGCCAGCATGAGCGCAACCATCAGCACGATCCGCCGGTTCAGCGACCGCGGGTGGACGCGTCCGACGCCGCGCGCTCGGGCGCCCAAACCAACCGCGGATAGGACCGCCGCCGCGGTCAGCAACAGCAGCGCCGGGACGCCGGGAAGGTCTCGCAGCCCACCGGCGACCGTGTAGGGGAAGCCGAGCGCCCAGTGCTGGATATCCAGCCTGACGGCGTTGACGGTGAACGGCGAGAGCGCCGAGAGGATCTTGACGGTCGGCGAATTGAGGTCGGCGATCAGGCCCGGGATCCACGGCACGACCAGCAGCGCTGCGCCGGCGTTGGCCAGCAGCGCCTGCCGACGGACCGCCGGCTCAGACCAGAGCACCCAGACGAGCGCCACCGCGAGCACGAACGCACACGTGTAATGGGTATAGAAGGCCGCCGCCGAGAAGGCCGCATACAGAGCCCAGTATCGGCCGCGCCTCGTATCGATCGCCAGCAGCATCGACAGCACCGCGGCCGTGAGCAGGAACATCATCGGTCCGTAGGCCCGGGCCTCGGCCGAGTAGTAGATCATGAACGGCGACAGCGCCGTCAGGGTCGCCGCCAACAGTCCCGCCCGGCGCCCGACTGATCGCCGGCCGAGGAGGTAGACGAGCGGGATCGTCGCGGTCCCGGCCAGCAACGCCGGCGCCCGCAGCAGCTCGACCGTGCTGCCGGGTCGGGTGCTCAGCCATGACGCCAGGAACGACAGCGGCGGGGTGATCTCGGCGTGCTGGATCCGGCCGGTGCTGTACAGCAGCGATAGGACCCCGGAGAGGCTGTGGGTGACCGAGATCCAGTAGGTCGAGAGCTCGTCGGCGAACACCGACTGATGCGCCACGATCACCCGGAGAACCGCCCCCACCGCGGTCACAGCGACGACCGCGAGCACGGGGACCACGGCCATCCGGCTTCCGGACCGCGGGCGGGCGGAGAGGTCGTCCGCGGACGCAGCCGCCGGCGGCGACGCGACGATGTCTGACGCGGACATGGGCGAGGGACAGTATCGGCCTTCAGGTAACGTCCCGCCGATGTGGCGACCCCGGCGCAGAGTCGACAGAGCGGGCGGTGAGACGACGGCGACGGTCGATCCCCGGTCGCCGCCCGACGAGGATTTCGCCGGAGATCTGGAGCAGTTGCAGGCCGAGATCGACCGCTTGTCGGAGAGCAACCGCGGGCGGCCCGATCGTGAGACCGAGCGCCGATTGGTCCGCCTGCGCCATCTGGCCGGGATCCGACTGGTCGACGCTGCGGCGCCCGACGTTCGGTTCGCCGCCCCCGACGACTCCGGCCTGCCGGTGGGTCACCCGCTGCCTGAGATCCCCGCCGCCGATCTCACCCCCGGCCTGATCCGAGGCGGAATCCTGCGCGACGGCTGCCTGCTCGTGCGCGGCCTGGTCGACCGGGACCGAGCGCTGACGATGGCCAAGAGAATCGACCGTGCGTTTGCCCAGCGCGAGCGTCTCGACGCCGGACGCTCCGCCCACCCGGGCTACTACGAGGAGTTTCAGCCCCATTCGCGCTACGGCCCGGTGGTCGGGCGGGGGTGGATCGAGCAGGGGGGCGGCCTGCTGGCGGCCGACTCGCCGACGCTCAACTTCGAGATGATGGAGCTATTCCGCTCCGCCGCCCTGCGCGAGCTCATCAGCGGCTACCTCGGCGAGCCGGCGTTGATGTCGGTGCACAAGACGACGCTGCGCAAGGCGGCCCCGTCGGTCCCGGGCGCCTGGCACCAGGACGGTTTCTTCATGGGCGAGGTGCGCTCGCTCAACCTGTGGCTCTCGCTGTCTCGTTGTGGTGACGAGTCTCCCGGGCTGGATCTCCTCCCCCGGCGTCTGGACCACTATCTCGCCACCAACACCGAGGAGGCGGCGCTCGATTACGTCATCTCGCAGCGCAAGGTTGAGGAGGCGGCCGGCGCCACCCCCATCGTCCGACCGATCTTCGAGCCGGGCGACGCCCTGTTCTTCGACGAGCTGTTCCTGCATCAGACCGGATCGGATGCGTCGATGCGCCGGCCGCGCTACGCGATCGAGAACTGGTTCTTCGGCGGCTCCGGCTTTCCCGAGGAGTACGCGCCGATCGCCGCCTGAATGGTCGGCTTCGTCCGTGCGAAACCGCCCATCGAGTCCCCGCCGGTCAGTCGATCGGCAGGGCTCCGTAGACTCGACGCTCGATCTGTCCCCACACCGGGTTCAGCGCATACAGGCGAGCGATCTGAGCGGCGGTGAAATCGCCCTCCAGCTCCCGGGAATAGCCGCCCTCGTTGACTCGGCCGACGCCGAGAACCGCGGTGCGAGCGACCGGGGTCAGCTCCCCAAGATCCTGGAGGAGGGTAAGCACGTCCTCCTCCAAGCATTCAGCCCGCAGCCAGCGATCGACGGCGAAGCGCCCGTGATCCGTCATCCAGCGCAGCAGGTCGTCGGCGTCGGTGTGGCTGGTGATCTCGTCGAAGCTCTCCAGCGGTAGCGGACGGTACTCCGGGTGGACTCCATGGCGGGCCTTGTGGTGGGCGCCGCTGAGCACCCACGCCGGTAGTCGGCGAATGTTCATCACCAGCAGCTTGCCCGCGACCTCCGCCTCCCGCCCAAAGAACGGCATGTGCTTGTCGTTGGACTCCGGCGGGTCGGCGAATCGCACCAGACGAGGAACGCCCGCGAGCATGCGACTGGTGGCGTCGCCGCCGGTCTTGGGCAGGTGCGCCCAGGCAAAACGACGGCCGATCACCACGTTGGAACTCCGTCCGTCAAGCCCGCGAGGATATCCACGGATGACCGACTCAGTGACACTAGACTCGCCGGCGTGAGCGGCCCGGCATTCGAGTTCGATCCTTACCTCAATGACCCCGAGCGCTGGGGCGTCTCGCTCGCCCAGGTGGCCGAGATCATGCTTCCGTGCCTCACTGCGGCCGGGGTTCGCTCCATCACCGAGGTGGGGGCGTTCGCCGGAGATCTGACGCGCGTGCTGGTTGCATGGGCGGCCGACGCGGACGCTCGCGTCCAGGCGATCGATCCGGCACCCCAACCCGGCCTCGAGCGGCTGGCGGCCGATCATCCCGAGCTCGAACTGATCCGGGAGACGAGTATGGCCGCTCTCGGAGGCGCAGCGTTGGCGAGGCTGCCCGACGCGATCGTCATCGACGGCGACCACAACTACTACACCGTCAGCGAGGAGCTGCGGCTGATCGGCGAGCGCGCTTCCGGAGCCGAACTGCCGCTGCTGCTGTTTCATGACGTTCGCTGGCCGCACGGGCGCCGCGACGACTATTTCGACCCCGAGCAGATCCCGTCGCAAGCTCGCCATCCCATCATCGCCGACGGGGGTATCTATCCGGGAGACCCGGGCGCCCACCGCGGCGGCCTGCCCTATCCACGGTCGGCCGCTCACGAAGGCGGTCCCGGCAACGGTGTGCTCACGGCTGTGGAGGACTTCGTCGCCGGCCGCGAGGGGGTCCGGCTGGCGGTCGTGCCCGCGTTCTTCGGTTTCGGAGTGGCGTGGCACACCGGGCGCCCGTGGTCAGAAGCGGTGGCGGCGGTGTTGGAGCCCTACGACAGCCACCCCGTACTCGAGCGACTGGAAGCCAACCGCGTCGCCAACCTCGCCCGAGGGTACGTTCACCAGACCGAGCTGTGGGAGCTCCAAGCCCGGCTGGCCCGCCAGCGAGCGGTGCTGCAGCGCCTGCTCGACTCCAGCGCCTTCGCCGTGGCCGAGCGGCTGTCTCGCCTGCGCGCCGGAGCCGGGATCGCCACCGACCAGTCGATCGTCTCCAAGGACGAGATCCGCGCCGTGATGCGCGACTAACGACTCGGAGCGACGTCGGCGTCCTGGCGCTCGGCGAGCCCGCGACGGAACTGGTTCAGCGCCCGCAGCGGCGCGGTCAACCGCCATGACATCGTCGCCGTCTTGGCCTCGAACTCGCGCTCCAGTTCGAGCACGCGGGCATCGAGCTTGAGCGACTCGGACATCGCGATCGCCCGCGCCGCCTCGCGGCTGGCCTCGGCCCTGCGGGCACGCCGCTTCCATGCCGCCTCGTCGGCCGGAACATCGTGCAGCGTGCCGTTCCATTTCTCCGCCAGGCGAATGTGAGCCTCCACCCACACCTCGAGGTCTGAGATCAGCTCCAGCGAGCGGTGGTGGCAGACCTGTAGGTCCGCGACGACCAACCTGTGGCCCGCCCGCCGTACCTGGAGGCTGAAGTCGAGATCGAAGCCATGTCCGAGCAGGAGCGTCTCGTCGAAACGGACGTTACGAACCACCCAGGGAGACAGGACGAGGAGCTGTCCGTCGAGGCTCTCGACCTCCGCGGGGGGCGGCTGGGGCTCGGTCCAGGAGACGCTGGCGATCTCTCCCCCGCCGTGCTCCTCGTAGCGTTGGCGGACCGCGGCGCGGACGACCTCGCCCTCCCACCACGCAATGCTGTGCACGTGCCGTGCGCCGGCACAACCGAGTACCCCCACCTCGGAATCTGCCAGGCCGGCGCGGACCTTGGCGCAGAAGCCAGAGTCGACGATCTCGGTGTGAGGGTGGACTAGGACGAGGGCCTCGAGGTCGTCGAGCGCGGCGGCGGCCTCCAGGATCAGGTTGTAGGTGCGCGCGATCGGCTCCACGGCGGCGTAGGCCAACACCTCGGAGTCTGGTTCGGCGGCGAGGCGAATGCCCGGCTCGGCGTACCGGCGGTAGGCCTCCGCGCCGCTGATCGAGGCACCGAACGCGATCAAGGCGTGTCGGCGCTGGTGAGGCTCTTGGAGAGGCTCCGGGGGGTCAGCTCCGGGGGGCGCCGGCGAACGGGGGCGCTCCGGTGCAACCACCGCAGCGGAGCGGTGACACGCCACGAGACGCTGCTGGTCGTCTCGGCGATCGCCCGCTTGAGCTCGAGTACACGCGCATCAGATTCCAGTGAGTTCATGTGCGCCAGCATCAGCGCGGCCTCGGTGTCGGCCTCGGCCCGCAACGCTCGGTCCTTCCAACTGCCGGCGGCGGTGCCGACTCCCATCCGCCCGTCCCACTTGTCGGCGAGCTTGATGTGGGCGTCGATCCAATGCTCGGGGTCGGGCACCATGTCCAACGGGCGATAGTGGATGGCCCGGAAGTCGGCGGTCCGCACCTTGCGTCCGGCGTCGCGAACCTGCAGACACAGATCGAGGTCATAGCCATGAAACTCCCCGAGCTCTTCATCGAAGCGGATGTTGCGCACCACCCAGGGCGAGAGCACAAGAACGAACCCATCCAGGGTCTCGACCTCGCCAACGCGGGCGTAGGCGGGAGCGTCACTCCATGCCCACGAGAACGAGGGCAGGTCACCCCCACCGTGCTCGTCGTAGCGGTTGATGAACGACGCGCAGGTCACCGACGCCTCCCACCAGGCGATACTGCGCACGCCGATCGCCCCGACGCAGCCCACAAGCCCGACGTCGGGATCAGCGAGCGCGTGGCGGACGATCGCGCAGAAATCGACGTCCACGATCTCCGCGTCCTGATGGACGAGAACGAGCGCCTCGAGGTCGGCGCGGTCGGCGAACTGGTCCAGTAGAGCGTTGTAAGAGCGGAAGATCGACCCGATCGCCGCCATGTGGAGGACCTCTGAGTCGGGCTCGGCGGCGCGATGGATTCCTGGCTCCGCGCATCGGCGGTAGATATCGGGCTTCGTGACCGAAGAACCGAATGCGATCATGGCGAGTGCCTCCGCTGCATCGCGGAGCAGTCTAAATGCCCCCGAAAAGCCCGACCATCGTCGACGATGTCGACCAGCTGACGCCTTCGCTGCGCGAGG
>CAVRKJ010000002.1:0-12055 GCA_963721515.1 uncultured Actinomycetota bacterium
GAGCGATGCCAAACGCGAGATCTCGTCCAGGTGTGCTTGAGGCTGCGTATGCGGGGGTTTCGGCCGACAGCGTGCGCGCCGCCGAGGAGCTGTTCCACGCCGGTCAAGCAGCGGAGGCCCGCGGGTGCCTGGAGCTGATGCTGGAAGTGGGTGGCGCTGACTCGCCGTTGCGCGCAGAGATTCTCAGCGACCTGGCGGTCATCGCCAGCGTCGAGCAGGACTTCGACGGTGCTGCACAGCTGGCGGCGGCTGCGCTGATGGAGAATCCCGAGCAGCAGTCGGCGCTGGAGGTGATCGAAGACTGCTCGACGATCCGCGAGGAGCGCGCCGCGGCTCACTCCCGAGACCTGCAGGGAGCTCGCATTGCACAGTACCTGGCCCTCTCGACGTGCGTGCGCGTCAGCGGCGAGCCTGTGCTCGAGCAGCCGCTGCTTCTGGTGGGCCGCGGACAGGTCGCCTTTGGCCGCAGCGTTCAGTTCGGCTGGTGGCGGTCGCCGGGCTTCCATGACCGCTACTGCTACGTGGAGGCAGCCCACCACCACACGCATATCGAGGTCGGGGATGACACCCTGTTCAACAACGGCGTGACGCTGCGGGCGGAGGGAGAGGGAATCTCGATCGGCGCCGACTGTCTGTTTGGCTGGGACGCGCAGGTGTTCGACAGCGACTTCCACGACCTTCACCCCCGGCGGCGTCGCTCGGGTACGCCGACGACGAAGCACGTCCAGATCGGCAACAACGTGTTCATCGGGGCGAACGTGATCGTGACGAAGGGCGTGACGATCGGGGATGACACCGTGGTTGGAGCCGGCTCGCTGGTCGTGCACTCGCTGCCGGCGGGAGTGATCGCGGCGGGGTCCCCCGCGCGGGTTCTCAGACGCCTCGATGAGGCATGACCACGCTCACATGACCCTGCCGCACGTGACATGTGTGATGACCGCGTACAACTACGAGCACTACGTGGCCAGCGCCTTGCTGAGTGTTCTGGGGCAGGACTATCCCGCAGATCGCTTGGATGTCGTCGTTGTCGATGACGGCTCCACTGACGGCACCGCTGACGTCGTGAGGGAGACGGCCGCTAAGGCAAACGGACGGGTCACGTTCATCCGCCAGGCGAACGCCGGCTTGGCCGCCGCCACCCAGTCTGCGCTCGAGCATGCTCGTGGAGAGCTGGTTGCGATCTGCGACGCCGACGACGAGTGGCTGCCGGGAAAGGTCCGGATGCAGGTCGAGATATTCGTCGCTGCGCCCAAGGTGTCGCTCGTCTACGGCGACATGCAGGTGATCGACGAGTCGGGCGCGGTGCTCGACGACTCCTTCTTCCGCCGCCAGGGAATCACGCCGTTACGCGGCAGGGTGCTCGACGAGCTGGTGAGCGTGAACTTCACGACCAACTCCACGCTGATGTTCCGCGGGGGCGATCTGCCTCACGTGCCCGTCGAGAGCCCCTACGCCGACTACTGGCTGGTGATGCACGCGGCGGCGGTTGGCGATCTGGAGCTCGTATCCCGGCCGCTTGCCAACTATCGGCTTCACTCCTCGAACATGAGCTTTGGCGCCGCGGGTGACCGGCTGCTCCGCGAGTCCCTCCGTGAGCTCAACATCCGCCGCCTGCTCCTGACAAGTGACATATCGGCGGGCGTTTCTGCGCAAGCGCTGGCCCGCGCTGCCGTTGACCTCCATGAGAACGCGCATTCACTCAGCCGAGCCAGCGCCGTCGCATTGTCGGAGCTCGTGGCCGTTTCCGACGTTCAGCGCAGGCGGGCGTACGTGGAGATGGAGCGCGCTCGCGTCGCGCACGATGCCCGCTCCAGGCTGCACGCGTGGGCACTCGCCTCGCTGCTCGATCCCCAGAGCGATGGTGCCCGGGCCGGGCTGGCCCACTGCCTGTCGAGTCTCGCCGCCACGGGCGAGGCGACGGTCCCCGCGTCGCCCGCGGTGAGCCGGTGCGTCACTGTCGGCTGGGCTGCAGAGCTCATCAGCGATCCGGCGCTGATCGCCGGCTATTGCGCGCGGTTGGAGCGCGACAGCGGCGCAACGCTCGTGATCGTGGCCGACTCGGCCGATCTGCAGGGCACCGCGCAGCGGCTCCGGGCCTGCTTGATCAGCGTTGGCATCGACCCCGACGACTGTCCCGACATGGCGCTCGTCCCGCAGTCGGCGGACCTCGTTGGCCTCGGCGCCACGGCCAAGCTGACCGCGGCTCCCCGCGCGTAGCCTCTCAGCCCCCGGAGGGCCCGGCGTTCGCAGCCGGGCGTCCGTCGTAGAACTCGCGCCGAATCTCGGCGGTATTGGCCATCGTGTTGGACGGGGCGCCGAGCTCCCCGACCGGCTCGCCGTTCAAGAGCCGGCGGTAACGGGGGCCCATGACGTCCCAGGTGTAACAGCGGCGCCAGTGGGCACGACCGGCGGCCTGGAGGACGCGCGCGGCGCGCCGATTCGCCAGCAGGAAGTCGATCGCCTCCCCGAACTGGGCGAGCGGCACGATGAGGCCTCCCGCATGATCGTGGGCGGCGCCGCACGTGGGGGTGGCGATCCACGGTAGGCAGTGGCTCATCGCCTCTAGGAGCACCAGCGGCGTGGCCTCCGCCAGCGAGGGCAGCAGCAGGAGGCTGGCATCGCGCATCGCGGCGGCGACCTCGGCCGGACCGGCTGGCCCGAGCAGATGGATACGCGGGTCCTCGGCGGCCACCGCCCGGACCTCGTCCGCGATCTGGGGGAATAGCGGCGATGGACCGCCGATGATCGCCAGTCGCCAGTCACCCCGGTGCAAAGCGAGCGTGCGGAGCAACCCCAAGTGGTTCTTCTCCGGCCACATGTTGGCGACCATCAGCAGCAGCGGAGCCTCGGCCGCGAGCGCCGCAGTCGGCGACGGGCTCGCCGGGGCGACCACCTCGGTCGCGTTGGGGACGTATACGCCGCTAACGCCGAGATCTTCACACAGACGTAGGTCCGGGCCGGAATGTGAGCTGTAGCCGACCACGTCGGCGCGGGCGAGCAGCCCGGCGTACTTCTCTAGCGCGCGAGGATCGCCGCGCAGCGCGGCGTCGTTCTCGACGTTGACGCATGGCACCACCACCACTCGGGGCCGAGGAGCCAGAACCTGGAGGCTCGCGATCACGGGCCAGCACGTCGGCGCCGAGAAGACGAGCGAAGCGTCGTAGTCGCCGGCGCGAAGCAGGGACTCGAGTGCGACCAGCGGGTCCCCATGGAGCTCGTGGATGGCCATCCCGCGATGCGCGCGGCTCGTCCGCTCCGCCAATGGCCGGGTCGCCACATCGACGGCCACCCCGTCGGCTTCGAGGGTGACCCCGACGCCTTCGGCGAGGCGTTCCGTACCTCCCAACGACGGGAAGAAGGAGTCGACGACAATCAGCACCCGGCGAATCGCTGGCGCCGGGGCTGCGGTCTCGGCTGTTACGGGCGGGGCATCGCGCCCGTCGATAGCCTCCAGTTCGTGAGACACGTCCACCCCGAGCAGACCGGCTCGGTGAAGTGCCACGCGGGCGTCAGACCAGCGCCGCTGCAGCATCGACAGCGTCGCCAGGCGTCGCCAGCCAGCGGGCGCGTGCCGGTCGGCGAATGCGGCGCGGCGAGCCCAATGCGTGGCCTGCACCAGGTCGCTCCTCGCCTCGCAGAGCGCTGACAGGTTTTCGAGCGCCGGGGTGTAGCCTGGGTCGATCGCGAGCGCTCGCAGCAGGTATGTTTCGGCGTCGTCGGCGCGGCCGTCGGCCCACGAGATCACCGCGAGATCGCTGAGCGCCTGCACCCACCCCGCGGCGGTTGCGCCGGGGTCATTTAGCACGCCGGCGAGCAACCTCCCGGCGGTGATCGTGTCTCCTGACGAGAACGCCGCCTCGGCGCGTTCCATGACATCGGCCGCGGGATCACGCACCGCTGCTCCTCCGTCCAACGGCTGCCGGTCGCCGCGCGGAGCCGTTGCCCGGCATATCGTCGGCGAGGCTCGGATGGACCGGCGGGCGGTCGTCGCCTGCTCTCCGCCGGGCCGCGTTGATCACGCCGGCACCGCAGACGAATCGGGCGTCCGGCGCGTGGGGCGACGTCGAGCAGGTCATCCCACCCGTGATCGGCAGGCGACCGCCGTCCCTTGAGGAGGCCGACGCGGCGCCGGATGGCTCAAGCCGGCCGGCCAGTAGCCGATTACCGGGACCGTGAGCGACCGTCCCGGACAGTCTGTACGCGTCTCGGTCGTCATCCCCTGCTTCAACTACGGGCGCTACCTGGCCGAGGCGGTACAGAGCGTGCTCGCCCAGTCGCTGCGGGACCTTGAGGTCATCGTCGTCGACGACGGAAGCACCGACGATTCCCGGGACGTCGCCGAGGCGCTGGTCGCCGCGCACCCGGACGTGTCGATCCGCCTCATCGCCCAGGGCAATTCCGGCTCCCCCGGCCACACCCGCAACGTCGGGATCGCCGCCGCCGTCGGCGATTACATCGTCTGCCTCGACGCCGACGACCGCTTGCACCCCGACTACCTTGCCCGCTGCGCTGCGGCGCTCGACGCCCATCCGGACGCCGCCATTGCGTACGGCGACCTGCAGATGTTCGGCGATGACGACACCCTCCACGTGCCGCCGGAGTGGGACACGCGGGTGCAGCTGGACTGCAACTTCCTCGACGTCGTCTCGATGTTCCGCCGCCGAGTGTGGCGTGACGTCGGCGGCTATGACACAGAGATCGGCTACGAGGACTGGGACTTCTGGATCGGAGTCATCGAGCAGGGCTGGACGGGCGTCAAAGCGCCGGGCGCGCTCTGGTACTACCGGAAGCACAGCAGCGGCGTGTTCGCCCGGCACACCGTGCGCGATCAGGAGATCAAGGCCCAGCTCGTCCTTCAGCACCCCGGGCTCTACAACGACCGCCAGCGTGAGTGGGCGGCTGGGATCCTTGCGGACGACCCGCAGGCCCGCGTCGACGGAACCCAGCACGGGGCGATCCCGCCGTTTCGGCCCGTCGCGCGCGGCGCGACCGTCGGCACCGCCGACGCCGACCTCCCCGTCCGCAGCATCTGCCTCATCACCAAGGACTACCCGCCGGCGGTTCCGGGCGGCATCCCGCGAGCGGTGCAGATGCAGGCCCACCGGCTCGCCACCGCCGGGGTCGAGGTCCACGTCATCACGCGGGCGCCATCGGGCGCCGCGGGCGTCCGCAGCGACGCGGGGGTCGTCGTGCACGAGATCCCGGAGCCGAGCATCGCCGTCCCCGGCGGGCTGCACTACCTCGAGATCCCGATCTGGAGCTTCGTGGCTGCTGGCAAGTTCGCTGAGTTGGATGCCACCGTTCGGTTTGACGTCGTCGAGGCTCCCGACTATCGCGGCGAGGCTCTTCACGTCGCCCCGCGGCCCGACACCGCGCTCGTTGTCTGGCTGCACTCCACCATGAAGGTCGTCTGGGACGTCGAGCCCGGCTACGTCCCCAATCCCACCGACGACGTGTGGCACTCGCTGGAGATGGCCGCGCTCGAGCGCGCCGATCTCCTGCTCGCTCCGAGTCAGCTTCTCCTCGACACGACCGCTCGGTACCTCGGTGACCGGATGCGTCCCGCCGAGCTGATGCCGCTTCTCTTCGACGCCGAGCAGTTCCCCGCGCAGCGGCACCCGCGCAACGATGGGCGGATCCGTGTGCTCTTCTTCGGCCGGCTGGAGGCCCGCAAGAACCCTGAGCTCGTACTCCATGCCATCGCGGCGGCGCGCGCGCAGGGGCTGCAGGTCGAGGTGACGATGGTCGGCCGTAACAATGCGAACCACCGCGAGCGCGTCATGGCGCCGTTGGAGGCGCAACTCGGCGTGTCCGATGTCACGTACATTCCACACACCGATCTGGACGGTCTGCGCGCGATTCTCGCCCAGTCCGACGTCGTCATCCTCCCGTCTCGGTTTGACAACTCGCCGATGACGATCTTCGAGGCGCTGTCCTCGGGCGTGCCCGTCATCACCTCCGACCAGGTCGGCACCTCATCCTGGATCGAGCCCGAGAACGGCCTGCTGGCCCTGCCGATCGATGATCCCGCCGAGTTCGGCGCCCGGGCGGCGGCCGCGATCGCGGACCCCGAGTGGATGGCCAGCGGCGACCGGGCCGCGTCCACGATCCGCGAACAGTTCGCTCCCGAGGTGGTCACCGGCCGCCTGCTGGACTGTTACGCCCGCCTCATGCCCGAGCGCGGCGTCCCCGTGCCGGCGGCCGCGCCCGCCGAGGAGATCGAGGCGACTCCCGAGGAGATCGCGCAGACCGCGCGCCGACTGGCCGAGGCCGTGGCGGATCCGCCGTCCCACAGCATCGAGGGAGCGCGCACCCATGCGGTGCTGGCGTTCGCCGACGAGGTCGTGGCTGACCCGTCACTTCTCTCTGCGTGGTCCGATGCGTTCGACGGCTCCGACGACGTCACGCTTGTCATCTACGCGCCGGACTGCAGCCCGGAGCGTGCGGGTGAGCGCCTGGGCCCCGCAGTCGCCCGGGCCGGCCTCGACAGCGAGGACGCCGCGGATCTGGTCGCGCTGGCCACGCCCGCCACCGTCGCGCTCGAGGCCTCACTGGCCCGGGGCGCGAGCGCCGTCCTCACCGAGCACTCCCCGCGACCCCCGTTCGCCGCCCTGGCCCGCGTGGACGCCGAGTCGGTGCCGCTGCTGGCGCAGACCACCCGCGCCGCCTGAGTCACCGGCGGGGCCGCGGGCGACCCCTGGCGTTTCTACACGCATACCCGACCCCGAACGGGAGCGGGGCGTGTCGCGCCAACATGGCGGGCCAAGACGCACGCACCGCATCGGCGTGGCCACTGTACGTGCAGAAGTAACAGTGACCGGAAGCGCCGTTGACGTTCAGGCGGCCAGTTGCGTGGTTGCCATCGCCCCGTGGGCGGGCAACTCGGCGTAGCCCGCCGGCGCTCCGGCGGCGGTGAGCGTGGCGCTGGCGCGCGCGGCGAGCAGGCGCCGGGCCGGCCAGGTGGCCGGCTCGGCGATGACGCGCAGGTCGCAGCGCTCGTCGTTGAGCGTCGGATCGGACTCCACGAGGGCGATGAGCCCGCTGAGGTCGGCGCCCTCGGCGGCGAGGATGGCCAGGGTGAGGTCGTTACGGGTCAGTGACTCGCGAGCGAAGTCGTGCAGGAGCTCGGGCCGACTGACGAGATCGTCCAGCCAGGCAAGTACGAGCACGGGCCGCGTCTCGAATGAGATGAGCGGCTGTGCGATCGGCGCCGGGGGGGCGTGAAGCTCGGACGCCTGAAGAAACGCGACGTCGAGGTCGGTCGACGTGGCGCCGTCGAGCGGGTCGTGCGAGAGGGCGCGAACGAGTGCGCGGCAGCGCTCGAGCCCGACTGGGTGGTCGGCGGCAGTGGCCAGTTCCGCGGCGGTCGACTGGTCGTCACACGGCAGGATGCCGCGGATGGTCCCGCCGTTGGAGAGGGCGGAATGACCGACGGCGGCGCGCCAGCGCATGACGATCTCGCTGAGCGAGCGCAGATCGATCGTCTCGTCGGCGGTGAGGTTGCGCATTGCCCAGCGCCGATAGGGAAGCTCACGGCGCTCGATGGCCAGAACGGCGGTCCGGTCGGCGCCCAGGCCCATGTTGCCTCCGTGGTAGCGGTACCGGTTGGCATTGGCCGGGTCGTAGAGGATCTCCGAGACCGCGGCGATGTTCGTCGCGATCCACCAATCCGGATAGGCGGCGTCGGCGGGGATCGGCCAGATCGCGGGCATCAGCGACGCGCGGAACGTGCTGGCGCCGCCGGAGACGAAGTTGTCCTTGACCAGCCGAGCGAGGACGCGGCCGTTGCTCGGGGTGTCCTGCTTCCAGGTGAAGAAAGAGGGGTGCAGTGTGGCGCCCTCGGCGTCGATGACCTCCATGTCGCCGTGGACGAGGCCCACCTGGGGGTTGGCGTCCAGCAGCTCAGCATGGCGCCGCAGCCGGTCCAGCGGCCAGATGTCGTCGGCATCCAGCAAGGCGATGTACTCGCCGCGCACTGCGCCCAGGCCGGTGTCGACCGCCTTGACGAGGCCGCCGTTCTCCTTGCGGATCACCTCGACGCGACTGGCATAAGCCGCGAGCACGTCGGGGGTGTTGTCCGTGGAGCCGTCGTCCACCACGATGACCTGAATGGGACCGCCTGTGGACTCCTGGGCGAGCGCGGAGTCCAGTGCCTCAGGCAGGTACCGGGCGAGGTTGTAGGCGGTGACGATGACCGACACGCGCGGCCGGGCGGACATGTCTGTGTAGTCGGCGGGATCGGACGTGGCTTGAGATGACCGGCGGTGTCAGGACGCGTGCGCCACGGCCTCGGCGCGGACCAGGCGGGCGGTCAGCTCGCCGGAGCCGAGCTCCAGCACGGCGTTACCGGCCTCACGGGCGAGTCGCGCGTGGCCGGAGCAGGCCTGGTGCAGTGGGACGTAGACGTCCACGGCGGCGTGGAGGCGGACGTCGCGCTCGGCCAAGGCGGGCTCCATGAGCACGTTGATATCGGCGCCGCCATCGATGTCGATCCCTGCCTCCGCGGCGGCAGACAGGATGCGGGCCTCGAGTTCCTGCGCGGCGCCGTCCACGCGGGGGTCGGCGAGCAGGTACAGGCAGGCGCTGGTGTCCCGCGTCGTCGCGGTGACCCATTCCGCCAGCAGGTCGCCGAGACGGTCGTCGGCGCGCCAGGCCGGCGTGGCCAGCGCACGCACGTCGACGTCCTCCTCCAGCGGGAAGGGCAGATGCACGGCGGCAGTGGCGGGGCGGGGCCGTCGGCCGGCCAGGGCGGTGATGCGCTCCTGGTACCGAGACGCGACGGTGTCCCAGGAATAACTCTGTGCTGCGACGCGCCCGGCGTTGCCGCGGACCTGGAGCTCGTCGTCGTCGGCGGCGTCGGCCTCGCGCAGCAGCGAGACCAGATGTGCAGTGTCGGGCTCGAGGACCCAGGGGCGGCCCCGGGTCTCCAGTGTGTCGATGCGGTCCTCGCGGAAGTGGGTCCGGGTGGCGTCGATGCCCCAGCCGGCCTCGGCGGGCAGGAACTCATCGGTGGGCCCGCCGGCGGTGACGATCGCCGGCAGCCCGCAGGCCATCGCCTCGAGTACCGGCATGGCGAAGCCCTCGCCCCGGTATGGGTGCACCAGCACGTCGCAGGCGCGGTACAGCCCGGCGAGATCCTCGGTCGAGAGCTCGTCGTCGATGAGCACGATCCGGGGCAGCGCGCTCGCCGCCGCGTGCTCACGGATCGGCTTGCGGCCGTCGTTGCGGTAGATCCCGTTAGCGCCGAAGTCCTTGAGCACGAGCGTGACGTCGTCACGGCCGGCGAACGCCTGGCGCCACGCGCTGAACAGCACGTCGGCGCCCTTGCGAGCGATGAGGCCGCCCACGAACAGGAACCGCGTCCCCTCACCGGCGCCCGGCACGTCCCGCTCGGGTCCGTCGGGACGGAAGACGTCGAGGTCGACGCCGTTGGGGATGGTCACCACGCGATCGGTGTCCACCCCGGCATCCACGTACATCTGGCGCACGTGGTCCGACGGCACCCAGAGCTCGTCGACGTTGTCGTTCAGCGGGCCGAGCCAGTCGGTTGGGATCGCGCCGAACTCCCACGGCTGGATGACCGCCAGCCGGCCGGCGCGCGCGGGACCGAGGTCGGGCGGCCACTGGTGGCGCACCTCGACGTCGGCGGTGTGGACGAGCGGCGGCCCTGGCGGGGCCGGCGTCTCGGTGGCGTCTCGGTTGACACGCTGGACCGCTCCCGACAGCCGTGCGCTGACGCGGTCGTTGATGATCGACAGGCTCGTGGGCAGGCCGTGGTCGCCCTGCCAGCGCATCTGGAGGTCCGCGGCGGCCGGCGCGCTCTGCACCCGGGATGGGCGGGCGCCGCCGTAGTAGTCCTCGAGCTCGTCGACGTAGGCAGAGAAGGCGCGGGGCTCGGAGATACCGGCCTGCAGCCGCTCGAGCAGCCCGGGCTCGAGCGCGAGGCGGTCCAGGGTCCGGGCGAGGTCTTCCACGTCCAGGCCGGCGAAGGTGAGGCCGTTCACTCCGTCCTGGATCGCCTCCGGCAGACCGCCGAGGCGGGGGACGAGCACCGGTGCGCGCGCCGCCAGGCACTCGGCGGCGGCCAGCGGCGCACAGTCCCACCACACCGACGGGAGCGCCACAGCATCGACCCCGCGCAGCAGGCTGCCGATCTCGGACGGCGAGAAGGAGCCGTGTACCTCGACCACGCCGCGGCGGTCCAACGACTTGAGCTGCTCGGCAAACCGGGCGGGCACCTCGCCCAGGATCTTGACGTTGAGGCGGGCCCGGGTGCGCTGGGCGGCTTCGATCAACAGCTGCGGGCCCTTGTGGGGATAGGCGGAGCCCAGGAAGGCGACGGTGAGGTTCTTGGCCACGCGCCCGGGCCGGCGGTCACGGCCGACCTGCTCCCAGATCTCGAGGTCGTGGGGCATCGCCTGGCGGACGGTGTCCACTAGGTCGGAGGGGTAGCCGGCGTTGAGCAGTGTCCGCCGCACCCCATCGGACACGGACAGGATCGCCGTCAGGCCGCGCTCGGCCCGGGAGCGGATCTCCGCAAAGCGCCGCTGGTGAGCGGCGACATCGGGGCTGCCGACGCATGCCGCGCACGCGCTGCCATCCCCGGGGCCGGCGCAGATCGAGCCCGTGTCGTTGAGCAGGTAGGCGCGCGGGCAGATGAGCCAGTAGTTGTGCGTGGTGAAGTAGGCGGGCAGACCGTGCGCGGCGACCTGGTCGATGAGCGCCGCGCCGAGGTTGTGAAGGTTGTGAAAGTGCACGACGTCTGGGCGTACGTGCTCCAGGACGCGCTCGAAGGCGGCCGAGATCGGCGGGTCCTCGATCTCGCGATCGGGGTTGCCGAGGTCGAACAGGCCATGGGCGCGGTTGTGGACGCCGATCAGGTGCACGCCGTCCTCCTCCCACTCCACCACCTCGTAGGGCGTCTTGGACTCGGTGGGCATGACCGCCGCGTGAAAGACGGTGACCTCCCAGCCGCGCCGGGCCAACTCCTTGGCCGCCAGCCGGGGAACGATGGTGCCGCCGCCGCTGTCGTTCCAGCCGAACGCGGTCATCAGCAGCCGCCGGGGTCGTTCGGTTGCGTCGCCCATGCCGGTGTGACGTCCGACGGGCGCGGGGATCGCCGCGGCGCGGTCGCGCAGCGTCGCCGCCAGCCCCGGGACGGGGAGGAGCCGCGACTCCAGCGCATCCGCCAGACGTCCGAGCGCCTGGCGTTCGGCGTCGGCGGCGTCGAGCACCGCCCAGTCGAGCTCGGGAACGAGCTCGCGCAGGGGGTAGATGTCCATCGCGGCCTCGAGGGCCCGCTCGACGTCATCGAGTTCGCGCGTGCGCGCCGACTCATCGGAGGTGTTCGCGCCGTGACGGCGGATCGCCACGAGCGGGCCGCCGGAGACGTGCCGGAAGCGGAACCGGCGGGCCGCCCGCAGAAAGAAGTCGAAGTCGTTGGCCAGCGGGTAGCGATCGTCGTATCCGCCCACGGCCTCGTACACGCGGCGGTGCACCATGCGCGAGGGATCGACGATGTGGTTGTGGCTGCGGAAGAAGGACTGCACGAGCGCGGACGGTGTGAACTCGGCACTCGGCCACACGCCGGTCTGGACGCCCGCGGAGTCGATGATGACCGCGTCGCCGTGCACGACGCCGGTATCGGGGAACCGGTCGAAGATCTCCACCTGGCGGCGGACGCGACCGGGGAGGCACGCGTCGTCGTCGCCGATCATCGCGATGAGCTCGCCCCTGCCCTCGGACACGAACGTGTTGTAGGCGGCGGCGATCCCGCGGTTGCCGTCGTGACGCACGACGCGCAGGCGGGGTTCGTTCCCGAAGGAGGCGAGCACCTCGTCGGTCTGAGGGTTGGTGGTGCCGTCGAGCACCACCAGGACCTCCAGATCGAGGAAGTCCTGCTCCAGGGCGCTCCGAACCGCGCCGGCGAGGTAGTCGTGCCGGTTGTAGGTCGCGATCCCCAGCGTGACACGCGGGGACGCTCCATCGAGGGGCATATCCCTGTCATCGGCACGCCAGTGCCGATCATTAAGCGTCGGCGGCCCGGGCGCGCTCA
>CAVRKJ010000003.1:0-5787 GCA_963721515.1 uncultured Actinomycetota bacterium
GCCGGCCATCCAATCCGAGCTCAAGGGCTATCTCACCGGCACGCCCGGAGACAACGGAACGCCGGTGTTCGTCGCCACCGCGTCGCCGAAGATCAGCGCCGCGGGCTTCCCGAGCAGGATCACGGCGGGCAAGACTGCAACCGTGACGGGGAACATCACCAACCTCGAGGCGGGATACCCGGCGCTGTCCGGCCAGACCGTGAGCATCAACGAGCTCGAAGGGCTCACCAGCGTGCCCGTCGGCAGTGGTAAGACCGACGCCAACGGGAACTACCGCATCACGTTCACGCCGCCGTCCTCGGGGTCCTACCAGGCGGCGACCGGGGGCATCTCCCAGATCGAGAACGCCTCGTTGAGTCCGGCCTACGGCGACACGCTGTCCCCGGCGACGACCACCGCGGTCCCCGTGACGGTGAAAGGGACGATCAGCATCAAGAAGGCCACCGCGTCGACCGGCGGCGTTTCGGTCACCGGATCGATCGGGCCGGCGGCGCCGGATGCCAACGGTGCGGTTGACGTCCTGGCCCGCAAGCAGGGCTCCAAGGGCGCCTTCAAGACGATCGGCAGCTCGGCGCTGAAGACCGGCGCCAAGACGTACGCCGTCAACGGGAACCTCGGCGCGGGCAAGTGGCAGATCGAGACCCGGTACCGCGACGGTAGCCAGTTCACCACCGCCACGAGCGGCACCCGCAACCTGACCGTCTCGGGCAACATCGTCACGGTCAGCTTCAAGACGGTAACGACCAAGAAGGGCAAGCTGACCGTCAGCGGCTTCATCGGCCAGCCTCCCGCCACCTCCGGCGGCAAGTTGGCGCTATTCGCTCAGAAGAGCGGCAGCACGAAGTTCACGCGGATCGGCAAGACGTCGATCGGCAAGGGCAAGACCAAGTTCACGGTCAAGGCCAAGCTGAAGAACGGAACGTACGTCCTCCAGCTCCAGTACACGCACAAGGGCCAGACCTCCAGCTTCTCGAGGCTGAAGACGGTCACCGTGCACTAGGCCATCGACGCGGCGACGCATCCGCGTGCAGTCACGACCGCAGCCTGACCGCCGCCGCCCCGGGCACGTCCCGGGGCGGCGGCTGGCTGTGGCCGCGGCGGCCTGTCTCGGCCTGCTCGCGGTGCCGGCGGCGGGCGCGGTGGCGGACGACTCCGCGCCAGTGGTGCAGGCAACGGTGTACGGACAGAGCGGCCAGCCTACCCAGGACTCCGTCTCCCCCGCCTACCTGCTCGCCCATGCGAGCCAATGCCCGGTCTACACCGGCGGCACCCTGGTCGAGTACGGGCGAACGGGGCAGGAGCAGATCACCCCCTCGACGACGCGCAGCTGGACCCTCGGCACCATCCTCGGCTGCCTGCAGACGCCGATCGCTCTGTCCAGCGTGACCGGCGTCACCGTGATCGGCTCCGACGGGGCCCCGCAGACCGCGGCGCGCTCGCAGATCACTCCCGCCGATCTCGCCGCGCCCAGCGACTTCCTCAACACCGGGCAGAACCCGGTGATCGAGGCGGTCGGATACAGCCAGTACGACCGGCCCCAGCGCGACGCGTCGGACCTCGACTTCCTGGACGAGGTCCAGGAGAGCAGCCCGCTCGCGATCGAGGTGTTCCAGGGGCCACCGCTCAAGGTGAGCGCCTCGGCGTCGCAGACGACGGTCACCGTCGGCGGCAGCGTCGACTTCAACGCCGCGGTCAGCGGCAACAACGGCAGCGCGCTGTCCTACAGCTGGAACTTCGGCGGCGGCGCCGCGTCCTCCAGCCAGGCTTCACCACACATCCAGTTCAACACCGCTGGGGTCTGGACGGTCAACCTCGAGGTCACCAGCACCAACGGCGGCGGGGGTGGGGACCAGCTCACGGTGACCGTCACGCAGCCCGGCACGTCTACCGCCCCGACCACCACGGGGCCCACCACGACGGGCCCGGACAAGAGCACCGGCACCATCCCGGGAGCGCCGCCTGCCAAGAGGAAGAAAACCGGTACCCCGGGCACCGGCACGCGGCACACGCACGGCAACGGGCCGCCGACCACCTCGACCCACAGTCAGACCACCACCACGAGCACGACGCCAACCACCACGACCCAGACCACCCCGACGCCGGCGGCCGGCTCCTCCGGCGGCGGCTCATCGGGACCCTCGGGATCGTCGAGCGCCGGATCGGGGCCGACCTCCGGCACGCCCGCGGGCAGCGCCTCCACCCACCACAAGGCGCCGGCAGCCCCCACCCACCGCCCAACCCCCACGCCGGCGTCACCGCCGACCGGCGCACTGGTGCACGGTGAGCTCATCAGCGACGTCGTCCCACTGCCGGCGAACCGGAGCCCGCTCGTCCACCTCGTCTCGGCCACGACGGGCAGCGCACCGGCCCGACAGGCACCGGAGCGCCGCTCGGTGCTTCCCATCATCGGCGCGGTGCTGGCCGTCCTCGCGCTGCTGGCCCTCGGAGCCCAGCGCGAACTGGGCGGACCTCGCTGGTGGCGCGCACCCCGCTGGCGGCGCGGACTGCGCCTCGGCTGACGGTCCGCTCGTGGCACCATCGCCCGACTCGCGATGATCGACTTCGCCCTGACCAGCCACGACATCGACGAGGTGATCTTCCACGTCGCCTCCGCGCTCCAGGTGCCAGTGCTCATCCTGGCGCTGCTGGCGCTGGCCGCGGTGATCTTCGAGCTCGGCAGCTACCTTGTCGAGCTGCACAGCCGCAGCCGACGGGATTTCGCCGCCCTCTCGGAGGGGGCCGAGAAGGCCCGCCAGGCGCTGCTCGACGGGGACCGGACGGCCGCGGCGGCAGCGGTCAGCACGCTGCCGCGGAGCCCGGCGATGCGCCGGACGCTCGACTTCATCGTCGCCAACGCGCGCACCGACGGGGGCGAGCACCAGCTGAACAAGGCGTTGGCCGACTTCGACTTCGACGCCCAGCGGCGCCTCGCGCGCACGCGCCTGCTCGTACGCGCCGGGCCGGCGCTCGGGCTGATGGGAACTTTGATCCCGCTCTCGCCCGCGCTCACGGGCCTGGCCAACGGCAACACGGCGGCGCTCAGCCAGAACCTGCGGATCGCCTTCAGCGTCACCGTGGTTGGCCTGCTGATCGGAGCCGTGGCCTTCGGCCTTTCCCTCTCACGAGACCGGATGTACGGTCAGGACCTCTCCGATCTCGAATACGTCGCCGCCATCATCAGCGACCCACGTCCCGTCGGAGGTGCAACGTGATCACGGTAAATCCTCGTGCCCGCAGCCGTGAGGACCGCGCCGGCGACCCGCTGGACGGCCTTGTCAACCTGTTCGACCTCGGCATCGTGCTGTCTGTCGCCTTCCTGCTGGCCGCGCTGTCCTCGCTGCATCTGTCGGGCACGATCACCAAGAACGGACTGCGCGCCAGCCAGGCCAAGGTAATCCGGATCGAGAAGGGTCAGACCGTCGCCCCGCTGCCCAAACCGGGGCAGAAGACGATCGGCCGTGGCGTGCAGACCGGTGTGGTCTATCGGCTCACCAACGGGCAGCTCGTCTACGTGCAGTCCCCGCGGAAGTAGGGGCAGCCGTGTCCTACCTGTGGCACCAGATCAGCAGCGCCGTTCCGCTGATCGTCCACGGGGACCCCTACCTGATGAGCCTGCTCTCAGTCACGCTGCGTCTGACGGCCATCTCCACAACCGCAGCGGTGATCATCGGCCTCCCGATCGGGGTCGCGCTCGGACTCGGCCGGTTTCGCGGGCGCCGGACGCTCCAGCTCCTGGCCAACGCCGGTCTGGCCCTGCCCCCGGTGGTGGTGGGCGTCGTGGTGCTCATCTTCATCCTGCCGCAGGGCCCACTCGGACCCCTGCGGATCGAGTTCACGCTGCGCGCCATGTACGTGGCGCAGACGATCCTGGCGCTCCCGTACGTGATCGCGCTCACCGCGGCGGCGATCCAGGGGCTCGGCGGGGGCGTGATCAACCAGGCCCGGGCGCTGGGCGCGAGCCGGATCCAGCTCGCGCGGCTGGCGCTGCAGGAGGCCAAGATCGGGGTGATCGCGGCGATCATCGCGGCGCTGGCAGCGACGATCTCCGAGGTCGGCGCGATCATCATCGTGGGTGGCAACCTCCAGGGCCGAACCGAATCGCTGGCGAGCGCGCTGCTGGCCGAGTTCACGTTCACGCCCAATGACCCCCGAGAGACCGCGATAGCGCTCATGCTCCTGGCGGTCGTGATCGTGCTGGTGGGCACGCTCACCGTGCTCCAGCAGCGCACGGGACAGCTCCGGCTGCGCTTCCGGGAGGCCTGAGCGTGCGACTGGTGCTCGACGAGTTCCGGACCGCGTTCCCGCTGATCTGGCACGGGAACCCATACCTGATGCAGATCATCGGTTTCACGCTGCAGGTCGCTGTGATCGCGACCTCGATCGCGACCTTGATCGGGGTCCCGATCGGGCTCGCCCTCGGGCTCGGCCGCTTTCGCGGCCGGTCCTTCTTGCGCGTGCTCGCCAACTCGAGCCTCGGCGTGCCCCCGGCCCTCGTCGGCGGGATCCTGTTCCTCCTGTTCGCGGTGCCGGCACCGCTGGGTTCATTGCACCTTCTCTCCACCCGGCGCGCGGTCTTCATCGCTCAGACCATTCTCGCCCTCCCATACACGGTGGCGCTGACGGCGGCGGCGGTCGAGGGGCTGCCCGACGGGCTCCTCGTCCAGGCCCGTGCCCTCGGCGCAAGCCGGCTGGAGGTAGCGGTGCTCGCGGCCCGTGAGGCACGGGTAGGCATCGTGGCGGCAATCATCGCGGCGCTGGGCACGTCGCTGTCGGAGGTCGCGGCGATCGCGATTGTGGGCGGCAACATCTATGGCTATGACCAGACTCTGGCGAGCGCGACGCTGTACGAGGTCAACGGCGGTAACTACCCCATGGCGCTGGCGATCGCAATCGTCCTCATGGGCATGATCCTCGTCCTCATGGGCATCGTCGCGCTGATGCAGCACCAGAGCGGCGGGCTGCGGCTGCGATTTCGGACGGCGGCGTGAGCGGCGGACCGGGCGCCGGACGGACTCTGCTGCGCTGCCGCGACGTGAGCGTGCGCCGGGACAGCCGCGAGGTCGTGAGCGGTGCCGGCCTGGAGTTGCGCGCCGGCGAGATCGTCGCGCTGCTTGGCCCCAACGGAGCGGGCAAGAGCACGCTGCTCGGCGCGCTCGCCGGGGCGCTGGAGCCCTCTACGGGCGAGATCGAGCGACACGGCCGGGTGGCGCTCGCCCTCCAGGCCCCCGACCTCGCCCGCCGCAGCGTGCTGGCGAATGTCATCGCGGCACTGGGCTGGTGGGGCGTCCCGCGGCCCGAGCGCCCACAACGCGCCCGGCGGGCCCTGGACGCGATGTCCTCCGGGCACCTGGCTCGGCGCCAGGCGATCACGCTCTCGGGGGGCGAGCGGCGCCGGGTGCACCTGGCGCGCGTGCTGGCGGTGGAGCCCGACATCCTGATGCTCGACGAGCCGTTCGCCGGCCTGGACGCCGAGGTGCGGGCAACGCTGCTGGAGGACGCGCTGTCGGCGCTCCGCTCGGACACGCGGGCGACGCTAGTGGTGGTGCACGACCGCGCCGAGGCGTGGGCACTGGCCGACCGGTTGCTCATCCTCATCGGCGGGCGCCTGGTTGCCGACGGCTCGCCGCGGGATCTGCTCGAGCGTCCGCCGAGCACCGGCGTGGCGCGCTTTCTGGGCTATGACGGCGTGATCACCGACGGCGCCGAGACGGTGCTGACGCGACCGCCGCAGGTGGTGCTCGACCCGGCCGGGCGCTATGAGGCGACGGTGACGCGCGCCACCGCGAC
>CAVRKJ010000004.1:0-90727 GCA_963721515.1 uncultured Actinomycetota bacterium
CGCCGTCGAACACACCCGCGTTCGACGGACCGGGCCTACGGCAGCAGACCACGCGTCGCAATAGACCCGTTCGCTGAAGATTCGCACTCGCCGGGGCTATTCGAACAGCTGCCTTGAGACCTCCGGCCGGATGAATGCGGGTCTCGACCGCCGCATGGCAACGCGACCTGCTCCTCGCCAATCTCGGGAACCGTGCCGTCGTCGATGGTCGCGACCTCTGGCGGGATCAGACGGTAGGCCTGCGTTGCCGCGGTTGCGGGAGCCGCGGATGTGCTTGCTGGGAGCCCGATCCGCGGTGACTTGCAAGCGCACCTAACTGTCACTCGCGCGGCGAAGCAGCGACCCGCAGCGACCCCAACGTCGCTGCGGGAGGGACGAATCTCACAACACCGGGGACGCCGGTCTCGTTTTGTTGCTTGTCGCGGTTGGGGAAGTTGTGCCCGACGACGACGGCGGACTCGGCGACGGTCGGCCGAGTTCTGCGAGTCGTAGGACCGGAGGGTGTCGACGGAAGCGTGAGAGGTCGCTGCTGGCGGCTTCGCTATGGATGCTGGCCGCGGAACCTGATGTCGATCCGGCGAGGGTCCCAGAGGCGACTGGGGCGTCCATCCGCCGCCATCGCCGGCGCGACCGTGACTGACTCGACGGTGTCGCTGATCAGCCGGCGCCAAGCCGCTAGCCGCTTCGCCGGGTCGCGGAGCTTGTCGATCTCGTCAGGACCGATGACATTGCTTTCGCCCGCATCGCCGAGTCGGGCCCGGACGGTGTGCGCGTCATCGAGCGTCGTGGTCAGTTTCTCCAGGGTCTCCCGGCTCGCGGGCCGGCCCAACACGCCAAGCTCGCCGAGCTGCCGGATCGTGTCATCGAGATCCGCGTTGGCGCGTTCGATCGCCTCGTCCGCCGCGCGGATCTGCTGCCTGCGCGAAGCGCGCCCGTGCGCATCGGCCGTGGCCGAGTACGCTCGGATCGCGTTCAGCACGATCTCCTCGACGCGGTCGGCCTTGACCGCCGCTCGTCGCCGGCAGCGGTCAGCGCTCGTGTCACCGCAGCGGTAGTTGCCGCTTGAGCTGTTGATCACCATCCGCGAGGCGCAGGTCCCGCAGCGCAGCACACCGAGACGCGCCAACAGCCGCTCGGACTTGGCTTGGCGCCCGCGCGAGACCGTCCGCCTCTGCACCCGCTCGAACAGGCCGCGATCCTCGATGATCGGCCCATGAGCGCTCGGGTCGTGCAGCTCGCCGAAATGGATCTCGCCGAGGTACATCCGCGAGCGCAACATCGACGCCACACCTGCGACCGACCGCTCGATCCCGCGCTCGAGCAGGAACGCCTGCAGCTCGACGATCGTGGCGCCCCGGTCGCGGCGCTGGAATACCTCGCGCACGACCGGCGCCAGCTCAGGCACGATCACCAGCACACCGTCCTCGCCGCGCATGTACCCGGGCACGATCCGCGAGTTCGGCAGCACCCCGCGCGCCACCGCGCGCGCCTGCGCGGCCGTCACCTTCTCGCCGGTCACCTCGGCGAAGTACTGGAACACCGCGCCCATCATGTTCGTCGACAGCCGAGTGGCGGCGGTCCCGTTGGTCAGCTTGCCGTGGTCCAGCGCGAAGATCTCGCCACCGGCCTTCTCGACCCGCTCGATCACCTCGAGCTGCACCTTCAGCGACCGCACGAGCCGGTCGAAGTAGGCGACGACGATGTGGTCGGCGTGACCGGCCTCGACCATCTCGACGGCCTTGAGCAGGCCGGGGCGCTTGACGAGCGGGCGCTTGCCCGAGACGTCGATCTCGGGGAAGTGCGCGACGAACCGCTCGCGGCGCTTTCGCGCCCACCGCTTGGCGCTGCCGAGCTGCACGTCGGGAGAATGGAAGTGCTCCTCTGCGCGGTCGCCCTGGGCGCTGACACGGACGACGGCCACGGCGCAGGGCTTACTGGTCACGGCGGGCTCCTCTCGGTTGCAGGTTACGCCCTTTAGAGGCATTAGACCCCACCGGCGAGAAGGCCCGCGCGGTCAAGGCCCGATACCAGGGCGTATGCCGCGGCTGCGGCGCGTACACGCAGCCGCGCAACGGCAAGGGAGACGCCTATGCTCACTGCAGAGCCTGCCACCCGGGCGCCATCGAGCGGCGCTGGACCCGCGAGCGGGTGCTCATCGCGATGCACGCGTGGAAGGAGGTCTACGGTCGGCTGCCATCGTCATATGACTGGTCGGCCACACACACTCGTCGGCGCGGGAGCGGGGCACTCGAGCGGTTGGCCGCCGGGGACTGGCCCTCGCCGACGGTCGTCTCGGACGTGTTCGGCGGCTGGCTGGCGGCGCGCGCCGGTGCATCGCGACCCAACTGAGCCGGAGTGTGTGTCGAGCGGTGTGTGCCGCTCGTCGCGAGGCATTGCGGCATCGCTAGGCGGCGCCGGTCCGGGCCGATGGGCCAGATCCGAACTGCCACAGGAGCTAGAAGGGCAAATTGCGGGACTGGGCGTGCGCGACGCTGTACTTCGTCTATATGAATGCGCGACGGTGTGCAACCGTGACCGGCAGCTCCGGTGAGTGAGTCACTCGATGCCGACCGAACTCGAGCGACTTGGCCCCTCACGACGGCGACTCGGATGACCTTGGTCGATCGCTTCTCGACGAATTGACGACCTCCAGCCAGGTCGCCGCGCACCTGCAGATGCGCTAGTCGACGGTGGAGAGCTACACGCGGCGTGGGCTCCTGCCGAGCGTGAAGGTCGGCCGTCACAGACGGTTCATTTGGCTGCGCAGGAAAGGCCATACGGTGCCGCGCGTCTACAGGGCGCTCACCTCGGACGGCCGTCTCGCCGACGGGTTCGTCCCGGCCGGCGCAAAGGTGCCTGGCGACGCCTTGAGCGTCCGGGACGTGCTTAGTAGTAGTGATGGCGTTGTCATCGATGCACTGGAACGCGCCCGTGAACACCAGCGCTTCTCCGCAGGCGACTCGGTAGGAACTAGCCGCCCCTGATCTTCACAGCGGAGTGGCTTCGGTCCACGCTGATAAACGCTAACGCTGGCCATCACCGGTGAGCCGTAAATCGGGCCCGGACGTGTATCAGGAGACGAGGTCGCGTCTCTTACCTACAACATGCCCACCGGAGCGGAGACCAGGTATCAGGGCTGGGCTAACCGGACCGATCTGGCTCCGGGTCTGGGACACGCTCGAGCGATCGAGCGGATCGAAGTCAGGTCCCCGCTGCCGGGCTGAGGAGGCAGGGGCCTCCTCAGGTCCCCCGACCCTGGACAACCACACCTAATTCATGTCCGAAGGAGGACGATCGCATGGGCGATACACCCACTCCCGACGGGGGAGGAAGCGCCGTTCCCAAGATCGCTGGCCTGTCCGCGCTCAAAGGACTGGTCGTATACGCGGCCATCCTTTGCTTCGCCGGTCTGTACGGCTACTTCATCGTCAAGATCAGCATTACCCCGGGTCAGCCGCCGAACCTCAGTCCGGTGCTCGTGTCGGCTGCGGCCGCGCTGGCCGGCGTGTTGGGGTCCGCATTCGCGCTGGCGGTCAACGTCACCACGCCGCCCAACGCAACCAACTCCCGGCTCAACCGCAGCCTCAAGGCGGCGGGACGGGCGGAGCGGGCCCACCTGCGCGTGCAGCAACTGCTCACGCTGGAGCCTGTCAACGTCAGGGCCCCGAGCTGGCCGAAGACCTTCGGTATCTGGCTGTACGCGATCGTCGGGGGAGCCGTCGCGCTCACCTACGCGTTCAACCCAAACCAGACGCCGGCGACGATCAAGGCTCTCGCCGTGGCGTTCGCGGGGTACATCCTCGCCTTGTTAACCGCGGCATATCACGACGATGGGTCGACGGTCTCGGCGTCGAGCGCTCCCGCCGTTGATGATCTGCAGCCGCCTGCCGATGAGCATGCGCGGGCGACGAACGGTAAGGGCGATAAGAATGAGGCGTCTCAGGTGCTCCAAGAGAGGCACCAGTAGACATCGCATGGAGCGGGTGAAGTCATGACGGGGCAGCGGGCTATCCGAGGTGTGGTTGGGGCGGGCGTCGTCGCTGCGTTCCTGGCCGCGGGTTGCGCCACCGCCGGAAGCCCATCGGCGGCGTCCCCACCCGCGGCTGCAGCACCCCATCAACGCCCACCCCGACATCGAGGATCCGGACCTCCAAGGCGCGCGGGCTGGGGCGGTACCCAGCCCGGCAAGTCATCTGGGATCGAGTACGGCTCCTTGGCCGCGTACAAGAAGCGGTGCGAGAAGATCGATACGTCGGGCGCGTGGGCGCATGTCGTCTATAAACCCAACGTGCGGATGACTCGTGGCGACTCAACGATGGTGACTGCGGCGGTGACGGTCGACTACACGCTGCCACCCGCAGAGGTCCTGCCCGGCCCCGGGTCGGTCTCATCCCCGAGGAAGACGCTGGTGTCGTGCATCGTCGAGGCGCAACTATCCGGTTCATCATGGGACTTCAACATCGACAACACCCGTTGGGTCCAAGGATCGTTCTACACCGCCGACACGGTGAGCTGGTCCTGGTACGTCGGACCGAAGCTCGGCGGGACCCACATCTTGACCCTTCGAGTCAAGCCGTTTGTCGACCGCGCACAAGCAGGGTCAGTGCCGACAGCGTCGGGCTCAGATGTCGTGCCATTCTTCATTAGAGCTCACGTTAACGTGCCATGGAGGGAGTTCCCGGCGGTGGTCATGTCCTCGCTTGCGGCCAACTTCAAGGTTGCTCAAGGACTGATCGAATCGCTCACCGGGCTCATCCTGGCCCTCGGTGGCCTGGGCACAGCGCTGCACATCAAGAGACGCCGCGCTCGTCGACGCACCGTCGCTGCGCGGCCGCCCACTAGCCGACCGCGCGTGCCTGATCGAGTGTGACGACGATGACTCATGACCTCGCCAGTTGGGGCTCTGACAAGCGCACGCACGGCCGGGCTCTGCACGTCACTCCTCGGGCGCCGCCGCGGGGGATGGCCACACGACCGGGCCGTCGTCGCGCCCCGGCTCCACACCAGGCAATGGAGCGGTGGCAACGGACGGCAGAGGTGAAAATTTAACCCCGCACTGCCGCTATAGGCGCTAAGCTCATATCTAAGCGTCGGGCAAGGCGGGGCGATCGATTAACCATTGGTCAGGGTAACAGTTTCTATTTGACGGGACGGCGGGGAACCGGCTCGGCCCGACCGGTACTGGTAAGCACTCAGCAGGGGGGTTGGCAATGACTCAAGCGCGACGTAAGAACCTCGGCAGTGGGGTGGTGGCCGTGCCGTCGGCGGCACTCGGAGGCCCCGGCGTTGTGCCGCCGGGAGCGAAGCGGCGGATTCCGCTCGGGGAGGCGGCGGGTGCGACGCCGGCTTTCAGCGACCACGGCGGCCCGGTGATCCCCCACGTACACCTCTATCTCATCTTCTGGGGCGCGGCCTGGAACTCGGCGGGCGCAGTGCCGACGTTGGGTCAGCTCACCGACGCGACGATCAACATTCTCACTGGCCCGTACATGAACTCACTCAGCCAGTACCGCGGGATCGGGAGTGGCTTTCTTGAGGGCGCTGTCCTCGTTGCCAACCCGGTTGGCGGCTCGCCGGCGACACCGGCGGCGAACTTCACCAACAACGATATTTCCACACTGCTGACGAACATGATCGCTGCGGGGATGCTGCCCGACCCGGCCAGCGACAGCGAGTTGTTGTACATGGTGATGCTTCCGCCTGGTGCCTCCCAGCCGGGACTGTTGGGCGAGCACACCTACTTCACTCACAACGGCACGAACTGCCATTTCGGCTGGGTCGCGAACGGTGGCTCCCTGACCAGCTTGACGTGGGTGTTCTCCCACGAGCTGGTCGAATCGGTGACTGACCCCGAGGGCAGCGCGATCACGGGCACCGGGTGCAACCAGGGCGGCTGGTGCGAGATCGGCGACGTATGCACCGGGAACACAGCGGTCATCAACGGGATCACCGTCCAGCGGTACTGGTCGCAGCTCGACGGCCAATGCGTGGTCCCGACCGACGCAGTGGTCAAGCAGGATAAAGACAACAAGGACGCCAAGGACAAAGACAAAGACGGCAAGGACCATAAGGACCTCAAGGACAGCAAAGAGCACAAGATCGAGCACAAAGACATCAAGGACGGTAAGGAGAAGGAGGTGATCATCGATCACCGGCCTCCGCTCACCCCGATCCAGCCCGGCGAGTCGCTTCCCGAGCTCGCACAGACGTTGGCCGCGCTCGGTAGCCAGATGACCGACATTGCGGGTCAGCTGGCTGGCCTGTCGGGTTCGGGCCAGCCCGGCCTCAACGGCGATGGCGCCGAGCCGTTTATCCGCAGCGCGGAGCGTCCGGCTGTCGGTGAGCGCGCGCTCGAGGAGAGCGGCGTCCACTAGGCCCAGCGGGCACACACGCAGCCGTGCTGTTGGTGCTCTGTAGTGCGTGGGACCGCCGGGGCCCGCTGCTCTGTGAGCGATGGGTGTCAGCCAGCGTGCGGCTGATGACGCCGCGCGACTTGCAGCGACGGGGGTGGCGTCACCAGCCACACCGGCCGTTGGAGGGCGTCGCGGTGGCGGGAGGCGTCACCGTCGCGGTTGGAGAGATCAGCGCCGTGTGCACGCTGCTGCCGGCCGTGAGCGAGATCGACGTCGGCGGCGTGCGCGCGATGGATCGGGCCTACGTCGCCAGCGAGATGACGGCCTTCCTTTCCGCCTGGCTCGATGGGCTTGAGTGTCCGATGATCAATCGACCCACTCCGTCGTGCCTGTGCGGTCCGGCTTGGGGTCCAGAGCGCTGGAGGTATGCTGCGGCGGCTGCCGGGCTCCGGGCCGTGCATGAGGGTGAGACCGTCGTGAGCGTCGTCGGTGACCATGTGTTCGGTGCCGAGACGTCAGCACAGCGCGACACTGCCAGGACGCTCGCGCGCGCCAACGATGTTAGGGCCCTGCGCGTCATACTCGGTGGGCCGCGCGAAGCGCCCAGCGTCGCCACCGCCGACCTATGGCTCGACGTCGACGACGCGCGCATCGCTGACGCCGCCCGCGACCTGCTCGAGGCCTGGCCGTGATCCTTCTGTGGGGCCTGTCCGGCGATTCCCAACTGGCTGCGGTGGCGCGGCGTCTGCAGCAGCTTGGCGCGCCGTCCTTCCTGCTCGATCAGACAATGGCCGCGCGCACCTCGGTGCGCCCTAGTGACGCCGACCTGCTGGACGCGCGGGTCCTGATCGACGGCGTTGACGTGCTCTCGCTCACCGACGTGAAGGCGGCCTACATGCGCCCTCACGACTCGCGGCAGATTGTCGAGCGGACCGCACCCGGAGACCCGGAGGCGACGAGGCGCGCGGCGGACGTCGACATGTCTCTGCTCGCGTGGGCCGATGTCGCGCCCGGGACAATCCTCAACCGTCCGTCCGCGATGACCTCCAATGACTCCAAGCCTTATCAGGCGGCGATCATCGCGCGTCACGGACTGCGCGTACCGGACACACTGATTACCACCGACCCCGATGCCGTGCGCGCGTTCCATGCCCGCCACGGGGAGCTCATCTACAAATCGATCAGCTCCATCCGCAGCATTGTCAGTCGGCTGGGATCGGACCAGCTTACGCGGCTCGACGCCATCATCCTGTGTCCTACGCAGTTTCAACAGTACGTCGCCGGGTGCGACGTCCGTGTCCACGTGCTCGGTGACGAGATCTTCGCCACCGAGATTGAATCTGAGGCTGACGATTACCGCTACGCCAGTCGCAGCGGCCACCGTGTCGCAAAGCGCGCGATTCCCTTGCCCGACGAGGTCGCCGATCGCTGCCGTGCGCTGACCCGGGCGCTCGGGCTGACATTCGCGGGGGTCGATCTTCGCCGCACCCCAGCGGGAGAGTGGTACTGCTTCGAAGTCAATCCGTCGCCCGGGTTTTCGTATTACGAACAGACCCCGGCTGCGATTGCTCCAGCGGTCGCGCGTGCTCTGGCCAGCTGCTCGGAGACCCGCGCGAAGCCTCGGCGGTCCCTGACCAGGAGAGCCAGTTGACTGGGTGCTGCTGTTCCTCACACCTTCCGCAGCGACGCGCGCGGTCGTGCCGGTAGAAGTGGTGTAACCGCGGCGCTGGAGTGGTTCTGACCGCTGTGGCGTCCGAGCTCGTTGGCTCCACCATGAGTCAGACGAGAAGGAGACGCCACGATGGCCGAGGGTCAGAGGATGACGGCGGCGACACCGCTAAAGCCGGTCAGACCTGAGAAGGTCGACAGGCGTGAAGAGAGTCATCCCGCCGCCGTCCATAGCCAAGCCGACGAGTCGGACGACACCGATCGCCGCGGATCAGGTTCTCACTGAGGCGTCAAGCGGCAGGGCTGCGTCGGGGAAGCGAGCGATTGGTCGGGAAGGACCGGCTCTGGCGATGCCGCGAGCATTTCGGGCGTGACGCCGGCTTCGCGCTTGCGCGGATCGCGAGTAGCTTTGCTGTGGCGCCGAAGCGTAACCGGGACGGTCGCAGGCCGTCTAACAAACCGTCTAACAAGACCGGCAGATCTCGCCTCAGGCAAGCTCAGGCAAGATCACAAAAGCGCTGCAAATTGGCACCTAGATCAACCCCTCGAAGCCTCTCATAACCGGAGGGTCGAGAACCCGAAGGGTCGGTGGCCAAGAGCGTTCTCGCGTTTCGACGGAACAGGCGTGCGAGCCGCGGCGGGTGAGACCGCCCGAGGTGGTAACCGGGACGTCGGTGGCTGTGGCGAGCTTGGTTGTGCCTGGGATCGCGCGCGTTTCGCCCGGTCAAGAGCTCGAGGCGCGCCGTGTTTCCGTCCGGGGCATCGCCTACAAGTGGTGCCCATGGAGCACGAGGAGGTACTTGAGGCGGTCCGCGGGTTGCGGCGGCGACGCTATTCGCCGGCTGAGATCGCGCGCGCATTGAACCTGAGCAAGGCAGACGCGGCGCGGCTAGTGCGAATTGTGGCGTGTGAGCGGGACAGCGCCTCGGCTGTTGCTCGAGCAGCGGCCGCGAACGATCATGCGCCTGAGAGCCAGATTCGATGTTGGATCAGCCCGGGGTGGCGCTCCGGGCTGCGGATCGAGGGTCACAGCGACTGGCCAGGCGACGCCGGCGCGCCCGCCGAGGCCAGCGACAGCGGCGTCGCGCTAGTGCTGGTCGCCTCGCCGGACGGCCACAGCCGCGTGGCTGTGTGCTGCTACCTGGTCGACACCTGGTGCCTCGGGGTGAAGAACGTCCTGGGGCCGAAGCGGATGGCCAGGCGCGATCTCGATGCGCTCAGACGCGCGTACTTCGCTCAGTGGGCGTCGCCGGGCATTCCGATCCCGGTCGAGCTCGCCCAGCATCTCGTGCTCGGGGCGGTCGAGTACGCGCGGCGTCTTGGCTTCGAGCCGCACCGGGACTTCCGGCGGGCTCGCGGGCTGCTGGGAGCGTTGGCGGGACCGAGCGCGATCACGTTCGGCCGCGACGGCAAGCCGTACTACGTCAATGGTCCCTACGAGGACCCGGAGCGAGTGCTGGCGACGCTCGAGCGTACTGTCGGCCGCGGCGGCTTCCACTACACGGTGTCGCTCGACGAGCTCGGCGGGCGGGACGACGGCTACCGCTACACCGTGTCGGTAACGGACATCGACGAACTGAGCGACGCGGCGTAGCGTCGGCTCCCGGGGCGTGGGCCGCGCTCACGCGAGTCGTCGCTGGCCGACAACGCCGCTGCCGAGGTCATCGAGCAGGTCGTCGAGGAGCGACTCCTCGTGGATGCCGGAGCGAGCGTCGACCGTTCTCCACGGCCGGGCTCCGGCGCGCTTCAGCAGCCGCCCGGCGATCGCGGCGCCGGCCTCGTCGCCGTCGGCGTGCACAAGAATCTCCATGCTCGCCGCCTCGGCCGCGTCGAGCACGCACGCGACTGCCGTGTTGGGCCAACCGCCGGTGCAGAGCAGCGGAGGGCAGCGAGCGCCGAGCGCAGCGGCCGCGGCGGCGACGATCGACGGGTTCTCGCAGACGAACAGGGTCTCACCGCATAGTCGCGGTGCCTCAGCGCGCAGCTCGGCGAGCGTCAGGACCAGTGGCTTGCCGGCTCTCGTGGCTGCACGCAGTCGCCCGGCGAGGTAGCCGCGTGCGAGCCGGTGTGGTCGCAGCCCGAGCGTCAGGGCCGTGCACGACAGCTCGTCGCAGCTAACGCCGACCCGCGCCCACAGCGCCCGCCATTCGTCAGCGCTCGCCGGCTCGCGCGGCGGCGTCTGCTCGAGCGCGAACACGGCTGCCGCGACGAGCCGGCCGAGCGGGCGATTGCGGTCGAGCGCGTGCGCGTCGCCTCCCGCGTACGAGGCGGCGAGCGCGGCCAGCGGAAGGCCGTCGGCCGGGAGCACCGAGAGGACATCGAGGGCGCGCAGGATCACGGCGGTGCGTTCGGGCGATGCGGCACCGTATCGGCGGCGGGCATGCTCGAGCCACGGCGTGAGCTCCGGTCGGCTCGACTGGGGGTGACGGAGCACGCGCGCCCAGGTGGCGTCCCGGGCCGCGGCGGTGGCGACGCGCTCGGCTCGGCGGTTGCCCAGCGGCCCGTCCACGGCCACCAGTGCGTCCTCGAGCGAGATCGCGAACCGAGAGTCGCGCAGCTGCGCGTCCAAACGCGGAAGCTTGATCCACGCTTCGCCGCCGGGCGAGAATGGACGTTGGGGCGTAAGCAGGCCGTTGAGCGTGTGGGCTTCGTCCGGAGAGAGCTGCGTCAGGTGGAGCCTGCCGTACGGACCGCCGTTGCGCTCGAACCGCTCCCGCGCGGCGAACAGCGCCCGCCGCAATCCCGGCTTGTTGAGATAGGTCATGGTTTCCGGACTCATGCAGCTTCCGAAACCTCCACCCGCCGCCTGCCGTCCCAACGGAAATGCGCGGTTGCGACGCCGGGGATTCCCGGCTCGCGGTGCAGGTGGTAGATGCCCAGTGCGGATAGCTCCGGGTAGCAGCCCCACAGCTCGTGCGAGGTGAGCACGAAGTCGAGATCGAAGCGCTCGAGCAGCCCGAGCAGCTGCGCGCGCATCCGCTCGTCGATGCCTGCGAACGCCTCGTCGAGCAAGATCATCCGCGGGCAGGTCTCCGCCGCGGCGGCGAACTGCGCGGCGGCGGCGGCGAACAACGGCAGGTGCAAGGCGACGGACTTCTCGCCGCCCGACCCCTGCTGGTGGCGGCGGCGGGTGAGCACCTCGCGGCGGCCGTCCAGCAGCTGGATCACCCGGAACTCGTGCCACTCGCGGTAGTCAAGCGCGGCCATCACGTGCTCAGTGCTCGAGCCCTGCTCGAGCGACTGTCGTGCGTCCTCGATCCGCCTGCGTAGGAACTCGACGAGCCGCGCCCGGGCGTCGTCGGTCAACAGCGCAACGTCTCGGCGCAGGAGCGCGACCGCCTCACGCAGGCCGGTGTCGTCGTGCTCGCGCGGGCGCCAGTCAAGCTCGATCCGCATCCCGGAGCTCGTCGTGCACTCGGTCAGCGCCTCGTTCATGCTCGCCGCCAGCGTGCCGGCGCTGCCGATCCGCTCGCGCAGCGCGTCGGCGAGCCCGCCGACGAGGAACGACTCGAACAGCCGCCGATCCTCCTCGGCGATCGTCCGCTCGCGCACACCCAGCTCGCCTTCGAGCCAGCGGTCGAGCTCGGCGATCGGGTGGCTGCGTCCCCCGTGGCGGACCTGCACCAGCGTCAGCTCGGGATCGTCTGGGACGCGCTCGCGGCTGACCTGGAACTCAGCGCTGGCGGACAGGCGGTGGCGGAGCTCGTCGGCCTCGCGGTCGACATCGCCGAGCAGCGTCTCGAGCCCGCGCCGAGCGGCCAGCGCCTCCCGGGAGGTCGAGCGGAGCGCGGCGAGGGTGCGCTCGAGCGTCCAGCCGCCGGCCTCGGCGTGGTCCTCCGGTGCGGCATCGCCGAGTGCGAGCAGCCAGGCGCCGAGCCGCCCGAGGCTGGCTACGGCCGCGTGCTTCGCGGCCACGTCGCGCTGGGCCCCGGCCAGCGTCGCCGCCGCATGCTCAGAATCGCGCTCGGCCGCCGCCTTCGCCGACGCGGCGACGATCTCGTCGCGCTGCGTCTCCTCCAGGCCGCGCTCGGCGCTCGACATCTGTGCCTCGAGCGCCGCCAGCCGCGCTCGCAGTTGCTCGACGCTCGCGCCGACCGCGGCGCTCGCCTCCCGGTGGGCGCCGGCCCGGGCGCTGTCCTCGTGCTCGCAGACGCGCGCGCGCTCTCGCGCGCCCGCCAGCGCTGCCATGGCGCGGTGGGCGTGACTGCGCGCGGCGCCGGCCGCTCGCTCGCGCTCGCGGCGCAGACGCTCGCCGCCGATCAGCTCGCCGCACGCCCCTCGGTAGCCGGCAAGCGCGTCGCGGACCGCGGCGAGCCCGGCGTCGTCCTCGGGCGCCGGCAGCCGGTGCTCGCGCGCGTGGGCGACCGCGCGCTCCCGCGCGGCTGCGAGCGCTGTTGCGCGCGCCGTCATCGTCTCCTGCTCGGCCGCGGTCACGGCCGCGGCGCGCTGCTCCTCGTCGCGCGCGGCGCTGAGCTTCACGTGCGCGCGGACCGCCGGCGCGTCGTCGGGCATCCGGCGGAGCTCGTCGCGCAAGCGCGCGATCGCCGCCTCGAGCTCGGCGGCCCGCGCCTCGAGGTCAAGCTCGCGCCGGTCGATCTCCGCGAGCTCTCGCGCCAGCTCGGCGAGCCGCCGTGCGCGGTTGGCGGCGCGGGCTGCGGCGCCGATGAACCGCGCGGCATCGACCCGGCGCCGGCCGCGCAAGGGCCCGAGCGCGAAGCTGCCATCGAAGCCCATCCCGGGGTGCTCGCCGACGGATGCGTCGGAGTCGCTCAGCGCCAGCCGCGCAAGCACGCCGGCCACAACCGCGGCCGGTACCGGTGCGCTGCGCACCGCGACTAGCGCGTCGGCCAGCGTACGCCCACCCAAGGCCCCGGACTCCCCGGGTACCAGCATTGCATCGTCCGCGTCGAGCACGGCGCCGTCGGGCATCACCCAGGCGTCGAGCAGGCCGGCGCCCTCGAGTGCGCCCTCTAGCCCGGCGCGTCGCGCGTCGTCGATCCCGTCGGCGAACTCGACGAGCGCCCAAAGTGGCGCGCCGGGGCGCCCATCGCGGGCGGCCGGGCGGAATGGCAGCGGGTCGGGCACGGGGTCCTCGTGCGCCGAGAGCCGGGCGTGCTCGGCTGCGAGCGGCTCGCGCTCGGCGGCGAGTGTCACGCGCGCCGCCGCAACTCTGGCACGCTGCTCGCGCAGTCCTTGCTCGGCGGCGCCGGCGCGCTCACCCGCCAGCTCGAGCGCTGCGGGCGCGCCCGGCTCCCCGGCGCGCGCCAACCGCGCGGCCAGCTCCTCGGCTAACGCGTCGTCGACCGGAAGCTGCTCGAGACCGGCGATCCAGCCCTCGAGCGCGGCCAGCAGCTCGCCGCGCACGAGCTCAAGGCGCTCAGCCGCCGTTGCGCGCTCGGCCTGACGCTCGCGCTGGCGCGCCTCGGCGTCCTCGAACCGCGATCGCGCCGCCCGGTACTCCTGGTCAGTACGTGCCACCGCTCGCGCAAGCTCGGCCATCGCCGCGATCGCCTCCGCGCGAGCCGCGCCCAGCTGATCGAGCAGCGCCCGGACCGCAGTCAGCTCGCGGTCCTCGGCGACGAGCCCCTCGACGGCCGCCTCGTGGGCGGCCACGCCGGCGCGGTCGGCGTCCGCTGCGCACGCTCGCAGCAGTTCGTCCACCGCGGTGCTCTGCTCGGCCAGCGCAGCATCTGCCCCGGCCGCGGCGTCCTCCAGCTGCTGCAGCTCGGCCTGCGCCCGCGTGAGCTCGCCCGCAGCGGCTGCCGCCGCTGCCCGCGCTGCCTCGGCGAGCCGGCGCAGTTCCCCGAGGCGCTCAGCCGCGCGCCAGTCATCCGAGGCGCGGAGCTCGCGCTCGGCGCCGCGCGCCGCGGCCAGCGAGGAGTTCAGCGCCGACCGCCGTGCCGCGAGCGCCGACGCTCGCTCCCGCGCGGCGACGATCGCCGCCTGCGCCCGCGCGAGCGCGTCCGCGTGCTGCGCGCGGGCGGCCACGGACTCGGTCAGGAGGTGGCCACGCTCGCGCAGGGAGGCGCGCGCGAAGTCGCGGTAGGTCCGCGCGAACGCGGCGACTGCGCCGCGAACGTCGCGCAGCTCGGCGGCCTCGGCGCGGAGGCGGTCGAGCTGGTCCAGGCGGCTCGAGACACGCAACACGGCGTCACGATCGATCTCGGGCAATGCCTCGGTCAGCCGGGCCGACAGCTCCTGCGGGTCGAGCGTCTGCGAGAGCTGCGGCTTGCGCAGCGACAGCAGCAGACGGACGATCGCGTCGTAGCGATCCTGGGTGACGCCGAACAGGAGCGCGTTCACGCGCTCCCGGTAGGCCGAGGCCGACTCGATCAGCTCGCCGAGCTCCGCCAGTGCTGAGCGGGCGATCGGGTGGCGGTCCTGCTGGAGGAACGCGTTGACGCCGATGCGTGGGCCGTGGAGCTCGCTGTCCGGCGGCTGCCGGGCCTCGAGCAGCGCGAACCATGACTTCACGCCGGTCTCGCCCTTATTCGCGCGCGCCATCAGCACGAGCGTGTGGAAGTGCTCGACGCCCTGCTCGTCGCGGCGGTGCAACTCGAGCCACGAGAACCCGACCGCCGGCGCGCGCGACTCCTGGTCGCCGATCAGGTTCCAGCGCATCGAGCGTCCCCGACCGCCGAATGGATCGAGGCGCTCGGGACGGAGCTCGCCGTCCAGCAGCAGCGGCAGGAGCAGCTCCAGCGCCTTCGACTTGCCGCTCCCGTTCGGGCCGCGGAGCAGCAGCCGGCCGTGCTCGAACTCGAACGTCTCGTCCTCGTACTCGTAGAGCCCGATCAGGCCGGCGCGGTTCAGGCGAAAGCGCCCGGGCCGTCCGACGGGCGCGGGGTGCAGGACGGTGATGCTCATCCGGGCTCCTTCAAACGGAGGGTCGGTCGTGCGAAGCGAGCGGTCGCCGGAAGCACTCTGACCTGCGCGGGCTCCTCGTGGGCGAGCAGTCGGTGGGCCTCGAGTAGCGTGAGCGCCGCGCGGTCGAGCTCGGGCCCCGCATCGAGGCCGACCCGTTCGCGTAGCTCAGCGAGCGCCGCCTCGACCTCGCTTCGGGGCAGCGGGTTGCGACTGGAGTCGTGGGCGGCTGCGCGTAGGCGCTCGCATGCCAGCAGGGCGAGCAGGCTCTCGCTCGACCGCGTTGGAAAGCGCACGTCGGTCAGGCGCTTGCTCGGGTCGATCAGCGCCGAGCCCTCGGCGCGCCGCTCCGCCTGCAGGCCTGTGAGGGCTTCGAGCTCGGGCTCGAGCCGGTGCCGTTGGGAGCGGTACGTGTCCTGCTCGGCGTCATCGAGCTCACCGACGTACAGGACGGGCTCCTCGACGAGCGTGCGCGCGATCCGGTGCCGGCGACGGGCCCGGTCGCCGTCCTCGCTGGCAGGGTAATCCTCGGTGAGCAGCTCCTCGACGCGCTCGACCCCTGTGAGCGCCAGCGGCGTCGACTTCAGATCTCCGAGGCGCGCGTGATCGATGTCGAACAGCGCCTCCTCGAGCGCCTCGTCGCGGGCGACGAACGCGTCGCTAGAGCCGTCGCGCTGGCGCAGCACGCCGAGGCGGCATAGCAGCTCGAGCACGTCCGCGAACGCCTTGCGCTCGTCGCGGCGCTCGAAGTCGACGCCCAGGGCGATCTCGGCGCTGAGCGCGGCGACCTCGCCGGCGAGCCCACCGATCAGCGCCTGCGAGCGGCCGTGATGGCCCTCGAGCGTCGCCAACGCCAGAGCCAGCAGGATGTAGTGGCGGCGGGTGAACGGCGCCCAGCCGTCCTCGGGGCCAGGGCGGGCACCGCCCGGCCGGATCCTGGCGGGCCGGTCGCGGTAGGCGAGCCGCGGACGCTTGTATAGGCGCGCGCGATCGCCGCGGATCGCCAATCGGTAGCCGAGCAGGTGGCGAAAGCGGTCGGTCAGCCAGTCGCCGTGGCGACGCACGAGCGTGAACGACTCCGGATCGCCCGCAGCGGTCAGTAGTGGGCACATCAGCAGCGCGCGGGCGGCGTGCTCGCGCTCCCCGGCGACGCGATCGTCCAGCGTGCTCAGCACGCGATCACCTCGATCTCGTAGTTGGGGGCGGCGAGCGTGCCCTCGGGGGTGGTGATCTCGACGAGATCGCCACCCGCTGGCGGTGGGCGCAGATCGAGCCGGACGAGTCCGTCCTCGGACTCGGCCCGCCGGGTGCCGTCGACGGCTGCGACGGCGTTCAGCGCGCGGGCGAGCCACCGCAGGAGATGGCGGAACTCGAGCGCGTCGAGGCAACCGAGCTGATCGAGCCGCAGCGACCCGGCACCGGTGAAGCGCCGCTGCGCCCTGCGGAGCTCCGAGCGCTCGCGCTGGCGTCGGGCTGCGAGCGCTTGGCGCGCCATCGAGTGATCGGGCAGATCAGATGCTCGGCCCGCGCCGGGCGCGCGCGCCCCGGGGCGGTACAGCGTCGCCTCGACGGGCGCGGGGACCGCCTCCCACCACGACGCGGTGGAGGGGCTCAGCTCGGGGTCGGCCTCGGGCACCGAGAAGTGGCGCGGCTGGTAGAGGCCGAAGACCGCTGCGTACAGGGCGTGGCAGTCGGCGACGGTCTCGGCGCGATCGAACAGTCGCGCCAGCGAGCGGTACTCGGCGGCGCGGTCGACGCGCCGCGTCCGGCGGTCGAGCAGACGTTGGGCGGACTGGATGATCCACTCGATCGCGTCGCCGAGCGCGCGGTCGAGCTCGTGCCACGGCGGCGTCTCGCCGGCACCGCCGCGGAACCAGCGGCGGACCCCGTTCCACTCGACCGAGAGACGCTCGCCGCGCCGCGCGGCAACCTCCTCGTCGGTGAGCCCCCACACGGGCGGGTCATCGCTCTCGGCGGCGATCGCCACGATCCGCGCGAGACCGACTGCTTCGACCCGGTCGATCGCTGTGCTGAACTGCGGGTCGAGTCGCCGGAGCTCGGCGCGGAACCCGGTCAGGTGATCGATCACGCGACGCTTGTAGCGCTCGAACGGCTCGAGCTCGACCGCCTGCTCGTCCGCCATCACCGCGCCCAGCTCGCGCATGAAGTCGCCGGTGTCGGAGCGCAGCCGCTCGAGTTTGGCGGCGACGTCGTCGAAGTGGGCGACGAGCTTGCCAGGCCGCGGGTCGCTGCGCTCGGCCTCGACCGCCAGTGCGATCAGCGCGTCGAGTAACTCCGGCAGCTGCGAGCGTTCGAGCGCTCCGATTCGCTCGGCCAGGCGGTCGACCTGGAGCGCCGCGCGCTCGGCGATCTCGCCCGCCGCGGTGATGTCGTAGGTGAAGCGCTTGCGCTTGAACTCACGCGTGGAGGACGCGCGCGAGTTGTCCTGATAGCGGTCGACCGCGCCCCAGGCGCACAGCGCCTCAAGGTCGCGCTCGAGCGCCTCGGTCGTGTCATAGCGGACCGAGAAGCGCTCCCAGAGCCGCGTCGACAGCTGCCCGGGCGCCATCCGCAGCCCAAACCGCCGCTTGTTGGCGAGCAGGACACCCATCAGCTGGCGGTAGCGATGGCTGTTCTCGGTGTCGAGGTACGCGAACGCGCGGACGCGCCCGGCTGGTTGCGGCGCCTCGCCCGCCGCCTCGGCTAGCAGCGGTGGCGCTGGGGCGTGCGGGGGAGACGGGTCCGGCTGGCTTCGCGCGGGGTCGATCGCCATCGACGGCACATCGTGAGGCGTGGCCCGGACGGAACGCCGTGACGGATTCGTCGCGGCTTTCGTCGCGCATGTAACTGGGTCGCCGCGACATGCCGTCCGGCCCGCTGTCTAGCTTTCCGTCCTGCAATGGATGAGACGCCGATCGCCGTGCGGGTGGCCAACGATGAGCTCGCGACCGTTCGCGAGGCGATGCGCGAGCTCAACCGGCTCATCGAGATGCTCGAGCGGGGGGAGCTCGAGAAGGTCGTGCTCACGCAGCGCAACCGGATGCGCGCAGTCGTCGTGTCGCTGGAGCGGTTCTCGGAGCTCGAACGCCGGCCGGCTGCGTAGGAAGCACGGCGCGCTCAACCCTCAAGGCGGATACGAACCACGCGGCTCCCGGGCCTGTCGGCGTACGGCGACAACATACGTTTATCTATGTGCGACGACATGATGAGGCTTGTCGCCGTACGCTTACAAAGCGTCGATGTAAGGGTACGCCGACAACGATGCCCAGGACGATCAATTCGATCCGAGATCTCGCCGCCGCGGCCCGCGGCCGTCGCGTGGAGCTTGGCCTCAGCCAGTTGGAGCTGGCAACCCGCGCACGGGTGTCCAGGCAGTGGATCAGCGAGTTCGAGTCGGGAAAGCCCAGCGCCGAGTTCGGCCTGGTGATCCGCCTGCTCGAAGCGCTTGGGCTTCGCCTCAACGTCGATGAGCTCGCCGCTAGCGTAGGTGCTGACCAGCCGCCGCGCCGCGGGACGGTCGACCTCGATACGCTGCTGGAGGATTACAGCGGGCAATGACCGATGCGCTGCTGGTCATCTTTGACGACCAGACCGCAGGGACCGTGACGCGACTGCGTGGCGGACGGCTGCGGTTCGATTACACCGACGCGTACCGAGAGCGGTCCGGTGGCACGCCGCTATCCCTGTCGATGCCAATCCAGGTTCGATCACATCCAGACCAGGTGGTGAGGTCGTGGCTGTGGGGCCTGCTCCACACGATTACGCCGACGGGCGCGACGATCACAACGACCGGCTTCCCCGGGCCGCTGACCGTCACCAAGCAGTAAGGCAGTAACAGCAGCAACAGCGAGTGGCCCGGTGGCGACGCCGGGCCTTTGCTGTTCCGTCGCCACTCCGTGTCGCCCCCGCTCGGCGCGGCCACGCCCGGTGTCGTCGAACCGCATTTAGGGTCACCCTGTGTACATGACCACGGAAGAGAGACGGCCGCTGCCAGAGGCTGACGAGTCGGCGGTCAGGAGAGCTCGGCCAGGCCCTGCACGACCCAGGCCTTCAGAGGCTCGGCTTGAGTAAAGGGAGCGGCGTCGGCTTCCGCGCGGGCGAGCACGTCGTCGGCCGAGGCACCTGAGCGCAATCCGGCGTAGAGATAGACGAGGGCTGATGATCGCGGCCCAGTGCGGCACGTCACCAGGGTCGGCCTGGGCAACGTGTCCAGAGCAGCGACCCCGCGCCGGGCGACGTCCATGTCGAACGCGCGCGGCGGGTCCGCGACCAGGTTCGCCGACTGGTGGACGGCAGCTTGGACGTCGGCGAAGGACATCCCACCCTCCGTTCCAGCGAACTCTTCGCCACACAGGTACAGCCACGAGGCGGCGCCGGCGTCCTTCGCAAATGCCGCCGGATCAGCGACCAGACCTCGATTGTGGATCAGATCCGTGGGACTGTGAAACTCGGCCACGACAAGCTCCTTCTCCGCAGGGACATCACCCTACCCGCGGCAGGTGGTCTGGCACAACAACCCCGACCCGCCTCGGCTTCACAGCGAGTACACGTCGGGTCGGGCCGCCCGCGTGTCAGGCGACGCGACAGCGCGGCAGGGGGACCGGCGATGGAGGACCGCAACCTGGCGACGAGCCAATCCCGGCCGTTCAATTCGATCGCGGTGGCGGGGGCGCCAACGCACGACACCCGTAGTCCGCCGGCGTCGCTGGACTGGTCCGGCTCACGCCGGCTCACTGTTGACCGTGCCGCCGTCGACGAATGCGAGGTGCACGGGATGGTCTTCCAGGGCGACGGGATCTGGGAGGCCGTGCCGCTCCCGAAGCGCCGGGAACGGTCCGGCGGCGAACGCTTCGTACGCGTCGCGGCTGGGGCAGGTGTCGACGACGATGATCCCGTCGGGCGCGCGCAGGCAGAGGTGCAGGCGCAGGTTTGCGGTCGGGATGTCGGCGAGCATCGCGTCGTAGCGACGCAGCACGTCGTCGGGATCGCCGGCGAATCTCCAGATCGAGGCGTGCATCTCAGGCCTCCTGCATGACCGCGAGGTTGTGACCGACGATCTCCATCGTGCGGCCGTACTCCTCGGTGGGGCTGAACTCGATCAGCTCGGTGCCGGCGGCGACTGCGGGGGTGTGGCCGGGCGGAGAGTAGTACGCGTCGCCGGCTTCGTAGGTCTGCTCGTGGTTGGCGTAGGTCAGCGTCAGCCGGCCGCTGAGGACGTAGCCCCAGTGTGGGCTCTGGCAGCGATCGTCGGGCAGGCCTTTCATCAGCGGTGCGGCGTCGGCGTCCTGGCGGAATGTCTCGAAGCCGACGGTGTACTCGCCCAGCTGCTGGTAGCGGCCCTCCATCACGCCCATGTCCTGCACATGCGAAGCGGTCTGCTTTGAGGTCTTCGGCATGTCTGTGGTCCTCTCTATAGGTGGTGGTTTGTTGATGAGAAGGGTTGGGGGCGCCAGCCGACGCTGTGCTCGAGCTGCGCGGCGAGGCCGAGCAGCAGGTCTTCACGTCCCGGTGGGGCGATCAGCTGGACCCCGACGGGAATGCCCTCCGGGGTTTCGTGAAGCGGCAGCGAGATCGCGGGCTGGCCGGTGACGTTCCAGATCCGGACCAGCGCGCTGAAGCGGACGGCATCGTCGGTGACCCCGCTCTGGGACCGGATCCCGCCGACTGGCCCTGGCAGACGCGTCAGGGTCGGGGTGAGCAGCACGCCATCGGCCGGCCAGGACCGCATGATGCGGCGCGAGAAGGCGATCAGCTGCTCCTTGGCTTCGAGGTAGTCGATCAGCGTGACGGGCGCGCTGTCGAGGATCCACGCGCGCGTGGCCGGCTCGAGCCGCTCGCGATCGACGGGCCGGCCGTGGAGACGCTCCACCACGCGGACGAGATGCTGCAGCGCGCCGGCCGCGAACGTGGACCAGGCGGACGGGAACGTCTCGTCGTCCCAGTCCGGTGCGCCCGCGTCCACGTCGTGACCGAGGTCGGCAAGCGCTTGGGAAGCGCGGTGTGCAGCCGACAGCGGCTCGGTGTCGACCGGCACGCCCAGGGGGGCGCCGGTCGCCACCTGGACCGTGATGCGGCCGGTTGGGTGCTGCGCGGCGGCGGCGAAGCTCCGCGCCGGCGGGCTGATCCAGTGGTGGTCGCCGGGCTCGTATCCGGCCATCGTGTCGAGCGCCACCGCGATGTCGAGCGCCGTGTGGGCGATCGGCCCGTCGGTCGGGACGCCGCCGGCGACGTCGCCATAGTCGGGCCCAATCGAGATGCGGCCGCGGCTTGGCTTGAGCGCGATCACGCCGCAGCACGCCGCCGGGATTCGCAGCGACCCGCCGAGGTCGCTTCCGTCCGCGAGGCCCACCATCCTCGCCGCGACCGCGGCCGCGCTCCCTCCGGAAGAGCCGCCGGCCGAGAGGGTCGTGCGCCACGGGTTTCGGGTCAGGCCGAACCGCTGGTTCTCGGTCACCGGTCGCAGCCCGAGCTCGGGGGTGTTGGTCTTGCCGACCACGATCGCGCCTGCCTCGCGCAGGCGGCGCACGTGCGCGGTGTCGTGGTCGGCGACCCAATCCCCGAACGCGGCACTTCCCTGTGTGGTGGGGAGCCCGTTCGTGGCGCCGAGGAGGTCCTTGCAGGCCAGCGGCACTCCGCACAGCGGGCGCTGGTCCCCGGCGCGGATCGTGTCGGCCTCGGCCAGCGCGCGCTCGGCGCAGACCGTGACGAACGCGTTCACACTTGGATTCACGCGCTCGATCTGCGTGAGCGCCGCCTCGACCAGTTCGCGCGCCGAGACCTCGCCGCAGCGGACGAGCGCTGCCTGCTCGACCGCGCTGCGCTGCATCAGGTCGGTGGTTGGGTTCGAGGTCGTCATCTGCGCTCCTGCGGTTGTCTGCGGGAGCTTCGATCGGCGGCGTGACTGCAGCGCGACTGGCTCGCGACCGCTTCGTCACCGTGCGGTGACGCTGGTGGCTACGCTGCTCGGCGATGTTGCGGGTGTATCTACTCGGCGAGCTGCGGCTCGAGCTGGACGGGCACCCGCTGGCGTTGCCGAGCCGGCGGCCCGCGCGAGCGCTGCTGGCATGGCTGGCGCTTCACCCGGGTATGCACGCCCGCTCGACGGTTGCCGGGCGCCTGTGGCCGAAGGTGCTCGACGAGAGCGCGCGGGTGAGCCTGCGGTCGGCGCTGGCGGCGCTTCGCGCCGCGATCGGACCAGCCGCTCACGAGGCCCTGCCCGCGACGCGATCGGAGATCGGGCTTGGCCAGCGATCGGAAGTGTGGGTCGATGCCCATGAGTTCGACCGACTGTTGTCCGCGCAGCGCGCAAAGGCGGCGCTCGAGCTTTGCCGCGGCGAGCTGCTTGCCGGACTTGACGACGACTGGGTACTCGCGGCCCGCGACGCGCACCGCGCCAGAGAAGGAGAAGCGCTCGGCACGCTGGCGAGCGCTGCCGCCGCCTCCGGCGATCTCGCCACCGCGATCGCGCTCGCGCGCAGGCGAGCGGCGCTCGATCCGTTCGACGAGAGCGCCCACCGAGAGCTGATCAGTCTGCTGGTGCAGTCCGGAGACCGCAGCGGCGCGCTGGTGGCATATCAGCGCTTTGCCGAGCGTCTCGCCCGCGAGCTCGGCGTAGCGCCCTCGCCTGCCACCAGGGCGCTGGCGGCCGAGCTGCGGGAAGGCACCGACCCCGCAGAGGAGCCACCGTGGGCACCCGTGCTGCGCGGGGACGAGCAGCCGGAGCGGCTGCCCGCCCGGATCCTCGCCGCCGCACGAAGCGGACCGCTGCTGGGCCGCGAGCCGGAGCTGGCGACCCTGCGCGCAGCGTGGGTCCGCAGCGGGCCGGACTCCCGGCAGCTCGTGCTGGTCACGGGCGAGCCGGGAATCGGTAAGACCCGCCTCGTATCCGAGTTCGCCGCCGGGCTCGATCCCGAGCGCGTCGCTGTGCTGTACGGCGCAGCCCGACAGGAAGCGCTCGTCCCGTACGAGCCGTTGATCGATTGTCTACGGGAGCCGCTCCGCCAGCCGCGCGCGCTTCCGCGCGAAGCGACACAGCTTGCGGGTCTGATTCCCGAGCTGGCCGCCCAGCTCGGCGTCAGACGCGAGGAACCGCCCCTCGGCGAGCCGTCTCCCGGCGCGCGCCTGCGGCTGTTCGACACGTTCGCCGCGACACTTGACGCGATTGCCGGCGAACGTCGGCTCGTGTTGATCCTGGAAGACGTGCACTGGGCCGAGGCTCCCACGATCGGGCTGCTGCTCCACGTCGCGAGCCGTTCCGGCGGGGCGCCTCAGACGCTGGTCGTGACCTATCGCGATACCGAGATCGACGAGCGTCATCCGCTGGCGGCGGGACTCGCCGACCTACATCGCGCACTGCCAGCGCACCCGATCGCCCTGGGCGGGCTCGACACCGCCGCCGTGGCGTCGTTGCTCGAGCGGGCGCCGGCGGGCGGCGCCGCGCTCGAGGACGCTCGCGCGCTGCGAGATCGGACCGGCGGTAATCCGTTCTTCATCGAGCAGGTGCTCACGGGAGCCGCGCAGCTCACCGAGGAACACGGCGCCCGGCCTCCCGCCGGTGTCGAGTACGTGATCGCGCAGCGCGTCGCGGGGCTCGGCTCCGACGCGCCCGCGGTGCTGGGCGTGGCCGCGGTGAGCGGAAGCGAGTTCGAGCTCTCGCTCCTCGCCGAGGTACTTCAGCTGCCGGTCGACGCCGCGCTCGACGTGCTGGACGCGGCCGTGAGGGCGCGGCTGGTCGCTGAGCAGCCGGCCGAGCCAGGCCGCTACGTGTTCGTGCACGCGATCGTGCGTGAGACGCTCATCGGCGCCCTGACCGCCGCGCGCCGCGCACGAATCCACGACCTGATCGCCGGGATCCTCGAGCAGCGAGCACACGCCGAGCCGGACCGGTATCTGGCCGCCGCCGCCAACCACGCACTCGAAGCAGCGGCTGGGAACGGCGATCCGCAGCGGGCGGCGGCGCTCGCCGAGCGGGCGGCAAGCCGTGCCGGAGCGGTGCTCGCGCACGAGGACGCGGCCGAGCTCCTACGCCGGGCGGTGGCGGTGATCGAGCGCCATGGCGGTTCGCCGGCCCGGCGCGCCGAGCTGACGTGCGAGCTCGGCGAGGCGCTCGCGCGCGCGGGCGCGACGGAGACGGGGGCCACACTGAGCGCGGCAAACGAACTCGCGCGTGCCGCGGGCCGATCCGATCTGATCGCACGCGTTGCGCTGGCACGCGGCGGCACGGGCGTCACGATCCTTGGTTCGGATGCGAACCTCGTCGCGGAGCTGGGTCATGCGCTCGACGCGGTCGGTCACTCCCACCCGGCTCTGCGGGCGCGGCTGCTTGCGCGGCTGGCGATCGAGCTTGCCTACGAGCCCGACCCGGCGCGCCGCGAGTCGGCCAGCGCCGAGGCCCTCCGGATCGCGGGGCGCGTGGGCGACCCGGCCGCGCTCGCCGCCGCATTGAACGCCAGGCACGTTGCGCTGTGGGGACCCGACCACACCGAGCAACGCAAGGAGCTTGCGGACGAGATGCTGGAGCTCGCCGAGCGTGCCGGCGACCGCGAACTTGCGCTTCAGGCCCGCAATTGGCGCATCGTCGACCTGCTCGAGCTCGGTGACGGGGAGGCCGTGCGCGACGAGCTCGACTCTTACGCCGCGCTCGCGGCCGACGTGCGTCTCCCGGCGTACTCGTGGTACGTACCGATGTGGCGTGCCACGCTTGCGCTGCTCGAAGGCCGTACCGCCGAGGGCGCCGCGATGTCGTTGCGCGCCCATCACCTCGGACGCCAGGCCGGTGACCGCAATGCCGATGTGTTCTTTGCCGAGCAGCAGCTCGTACGCCACCTCGTCGAAGGACGACTCGCCGATCTGGACCCGCCGGCAGCAGGCGTCGAAGGACCCGTCGCCGAGCGCTCCCAGACCGGACCGGCATGGCGGGCATACCACTTCACGTTCGCGTGGGTCCACGCCGAGCGCGGGGAACTCGAGCTGGGCCGCCAAGACTTCGACGCTGCGTTCGCCGACGGCTTCGCCAGCCTCCCACGTGACGTCAACTGGCTCGACGCCATGGGCGCTGCAGCCAACGCCGCGGTCCTGCTCGGAGACGCGGAGCGCTCGAGCGAGCTGCGCACGCTTCTCGAACCGTACGCGGACCGCACGATCGTCAACGCCCGCGGCTCCCTGCACGCCGGCTCGGTCGCCTACGTGCTCGCCCGGCTCGCCGCTGCCGCCGGAGACAATGCGGCCGCCGACCAGTTCTACCAGCACGCCACTGAGCGCGACCAGCACGCCGGCGCCCCCGCCTGGGTCTTACGCGACCTCCACCATCACAGCGACTTCCTTCGGACGACTGGACAGCACGAGCGGGCACACGCTCTCGCACGACGCGCCGACCACCTGGCCGGCACCATCACCTGGGAGACGGTGTGAGATCGTGAGGCCATGCCCGCCGAGGTACCCGCCGTTCTCATCGACCTCGACGGCGTTCTGTATGTGGAGGAGGACGCGGTGGAGGGGGCCGTGGGCGCGGTGGAGCGTCTGCGGGCCGCTGGGCTGGCGTTGAGGTTCGTCACGAACACCACCGCTCACGCTCGTGATCAGATATTGGCCAAGCTCGCGCGGCTCGGGTTTGCGGTTGAGGAGATCGAACTGATGACCCCTGCTGCGCTCGCGGTCCGCTACTGCCGCCGTCGCGGTCATCGGCGGGCGGTCCTGCTGATGAACGAAGACGTCAAGCGCGACTTCGCCGAGCTGGAGGAGACCGCGGACGGCGCACAGGCCGTCATCGTTGGCGATCTGGGCTCCGCGTTCGGGTACGACGTCCTGAACCGTGCGTTTCGCCAGGTGATGGAGGGCGCGGAGCTGATCGCCCTGCAGAAGAATCGCTACTGGCTCCGAGCGGACGGGCTGTCACTGGATGTTGGCCCGTTCGTGGCCGCGCTGGAGTACGCCACCGGCCAGGAGGCCTACGTCGTCGGTAAGCCGACGCGCGGGTTCTTCGCTCAGGTCCTTGACGACCTGGGCGTCGCGCCTCAGTCGGCGGTGATGGTGGGTGACGACATCGAGTCGGACATCGGCGGCGCGCTTGACGCCGGGCTTCAGGCGGTTCTCGTGCGTACTGGGAAGTTCCGCGAGGACCGCGTCCGCGCGTCAGGGATCCACCCCACCGCCGTGATCGACTCGATCGCCGACCTGCCGGGGCTTGTCGCCGGCTGAGTGCCGCTGGCAATGGATGCGAGCGGATCAGCCGGAGCTGACCGGATCAGCGGAAGGTGCTCAGATAGTCGCTGGCGGGCGTGTCCAGGTCCACCAAAGGTGAAGGGGAAGCTCGTCTTGTGCAACCCGACGCTGATCGGCCAGGCGGAGGACGGCGATATCCGGCACGGCGTGATCGCACGAAGGGACCACGACGGACCACTCGAACACGCAGCGACGCTGTTGTGACCTGCTCAACGCCGGAGACGTCGACGGTTCGGCGCTTTGCTGGCGGACGACTTCGTCGAGGGCGAGGAAACCCCCGGCCTCGCGCCGACCAAAGGACGGTGTCATGGAGTTCGTCCACCTGTACCGCGCGGCGTTTCCGAATCTCCGCATCGACCCCGAAGACGTTCTGGTCAGCTGTGACAAGTCGTCGCGCGCGTGAGGGCGACCGGAACTCACGAGGGTGAGTTGATGGGCATGCCCGCGACCGGGAAGGTCATCGACGTGCGCTCGTCGACATCATGCCGTTCGACGAAGACGGCGTCGAGGCTGAACATTGGGAAGTCGTCGACATGCCGGCGATGATGCAGCAGCTCGGCGTGGCTGCTGCAGGCACTGCGGCATAGGATCACCGCAGCCTCATAACGGCGCGGCGTGGCGGCGACGGGCCCGCGGACGTCCGAGACGTTCACGCGGCCATCGTCCTCGTGGCGCGCTGCGGTGGGTCGTTGTTCGGCATTCGGGAGGCCGTCGTCGGGGTCTGTGCCATGGCGTCGCGATCTGCCATGGCGTCGCGAGGGTCAAGCGAATTTGCTGCGTACATCTGTCGCGAGGGTCGCCGGCAGATATATGTTTGTCCGGTCCCAACTTGAGGAGGCTGGACATCATGATGTACGCGATGGTCGTGCGCCGGCTCAAGCCCGGCGCCTACGAGCACTTTCGCCGCGCATGGGAGCCCGACTCGCTCGAGCACTGGCCCGCGGGGATGACGAAGATTTGGATCGCGCGCAGCGAGGACGACCCCGACGTGATCGCGACCTGGAGCCTGTTCGAGCTCGACCAGGCTGGGTACGAAGCGCTGCGCGATGATCCTGAGTGGATGTCCGCGGAGCTGCGCCGGGTCGAGCGGATGAACGAGTTCGAGACGGAGGTTCTCGCCTCCGGCTTCTTTCACGTGCTGGAGGAGATCGTGCCGCCTACCATCGCGGAAGACTGAGCGCCTGCCGAGGTCTGTTCCGCGACGGATCCGGGCTAGTTTGTCGATATGAGATCCGCAAAATTCGACACGACGACCGACACGTCGCCGCCGGAAGCCCGACCGTGCAGTCCCCGCACCGCAAGCGACCGACGCTGCCGCTCTCGCGCTGCCACTGCCCCAGTCGCCGGCGCGGCGACACGACCTCCGACAAAGCCGTCGTCGAGAGCCGGGCGGCATCGGGCGCCCGCTGACTTCCGAGTTCGCCCAGGAGCGGCCACAAGCCACCGTCGAGGCGGCGTGGCTGCTTTGCAAGGCATTGCGAGCGCGCGGGTCGTCGGAGTCGGCATTGTCGCGTTGGACGAGACCCAGAAGCGCCGCCCTGCCGATCCGCGACCGCCGGACCGCCCTGCAGATGCGGCAGCACTAGTGATCGGCCCGCTCCCGCGGAGACCTCCTCTGCCGCTCCGACGAGCATCTCGTCGCCGCTCGTGACGGCCTCCCTGTGCGCGGATGCCCAGTACCCTTGCTGTGGCGTCAAAGCGCATCTGGACGGTCGCAGACCGTGTAACAAGCCGTCTAACAAGACCGGCAAATCTAGCCTCCGGCAAGCTCAGGCAAAATCATAAAAGGCCTGCAAAGCGACGCCTTGGTGACCCCCCTTGAGGTGCCTCATGAGCCGACGGGCCAAGAACCCGAAGGTTGTCGCAGGGGTGCCGTTCTACAACCCTGACGAACAGAGCGCCAGGGGGCGGCACGTGGGAACACTGCTGCTCATACAAGGATGTGTGTCACTTCATCCGAGGCCGCCGGCCGCCATGGTCAGCCACTGCGTCGATGTCATCGAGATCAAGACGCTCAGCATCTATGCACGTTGGCGACGTCATGAAGAAGATCCAAGAAGCGCTCAGGGCTCGGCAAAGTGCCTGTATTTCCAGGATGTGGCAATCCTCCACGGACTCCGAGGAGAGTTGTGCGGCACGTACAACTCAGCGCGGACCCCCGTGATGCTGCTCGCGTCACCGGACTACTACGCCGACCGAAGGTCCGTCCATGCCCGACCCTGAAAACTGGGTCAGCGAGCCGCTCCCAAGCGGTGTCGCGGACGTGCCGCATCGCGTCTAACCGCTCGCGCGCCGATCTGAGATCCCAGGCCGGGGTCGCGCGTAGCAGCTGAGGTGTTCGGCTCAGCGTTGTACGACGACCTGGCGCCGGTCGTCATCAAGCGGATCACGTGCCGATGGGTGCGAGTTTCGACCGGTCGGGCCGTGTCGGCTGGTGCGAAGCCGATCGCGGTTGCCGCTTGGGCTTACCGCTTGCGCTCGGCTTCGTCCTCGGCGACCTTGAGCGCTTTTTCGGCCAGCGCGTATCCCTGATCGCCGATCGCGCGGAGTTCCTCGGCGAGGGCGCGCATCGGGTAGGGGTTTTCGTCGCTGGCCATTCTTGCGCGCATCAGCGCGGCTTCACGGACGAACTGGGAGACGCTCGAGCCTTGGCGTTTGGCGGCTTTTTGGATCAGTTTCATGCCCTCTCGGGTGAAGCTGATCGTGGTGCGTGTCATGGGCATAGCGAGAGTTGGCGTAGAGGTCCTGAACGTGCCGTCTGCTAGCGCCGATGCTATCAGCACCGACGGCGTGGGTGCTAGTGCAGTGGGTGGCGAAGAACTTCGTAAGGAACCGGCTCTTGTGCTAGCTCTGTCGCTAGCATAGGCGCTAGCACGCATGCTATCGGGGGCGGTTAGCCTGGGGGCAACCCGATGGCGGGTTGCCCCCAGCTGGCCGCAAGCCTCCGGCCTGCGGTTCCCGACCTTGGGTGCCCTACGGGTTACCCTACATAGGGTGCGCAAGACGAGCGTGTACCTGAATAAGCGGGAGTCGCGGCGGCTGGTCGAGCTTGCGCGCGCGGAGGGGCGATCACAGGCGGAGATCATTCGCGAGGCGATCGCGGCGTACGTCCCGGCGTCGAGAGGCGACGGCGAGTTTGCGCTGGCGGCCGGCTTTGACCGGCGTGATGATGATCCTCGGCCGATCTCAGAGATTCCCGAGGATGAGCTGCTCGACGGTTTCGGTCAGTGACGCTCGTGATCGACGCGGTGCCGCTGGGCGCTGGCCGACCGGCGGGAGCCGCGCCGAGACGCGATCCTTGACGTTCTCCGCGCAGAGCGGGGGAGCCGGTTCATCCCCGCTGCAGTCACCTCGGAGATCGACTACCTGCTCGACCAGCGGTTTGGACCAGCCGCCAGGCGCGCGCCTTCCTGGAGGACCTTGCCGCAGGCCGGTACGAGAGCCCGGCGCTTGACTCGATGGAATATGGGATGGCGCTCGATCTGGATCGACGGTACGCCGATCTGAATCTCGGCCTCGCCGCCTTGTCGGTGATCGTGCTCGCGCACCGGCTCGGGACCCGGGGCATCCTGACCTTTGACCAGCGGCACTTTCGGACCGTCCGGCCGATCCAGGGGGGCGCCTTCGCGGTATTGCCCGCCGATCGATGACCACGGAGTGCGGAGATCGGTGGGCCTGACGAGAACCGAGGCTTCCACATGCGTGGACTTGCCCCCATCACGCCTTCCTCGCCGCCGCCAATCCCACGCGATTGGCGTGGCGATGATTGGGGTCAACGACCGGGAGTAGCAGAATCGATCGGCGTGAGCCTGCACGAGACGCCAATGCTTCGCCGGTATTGGGACCGCGTTGGTGACACGCTCGCCGAGGAGTTCACGGCGGTCCCCCGGTCCGCAGGCGCTGCGCTCCGTCGGATTGATGGAGTCATCGTCCTCGGTGGCGAGCATCGCCTTGTCGCACCAACCGAGCTCGTCGTGGCTGGACGGGACATCATCGTGGTCCAGGTGAAGCGCCTGTGGCTCGGGATGTCCCTCATGGGGCAAGCGGTCTTCTCCCGGGAGCTCATGAACCCCTTCATGCCGGCGTCAATTCGGACGGTCGCGCTGTGCGGGAGGGACGATGCGCTCCTGCGACCGCTGGCCGAGCGATACGGGATCAAAGTCGAGATCGACGATCTACCCCGCGGTTAGCGCACCGGTACCCGGACTGCTCCTCTCCTCCCCATGAGGAGGCGTCCCAGATGGACGCCTGAGACGGCCAACTGGTCGGCGCCGTCGATGTCGTCGCCAGCGTGGGCCGTGCGTAGGCAGAAGTTGTGCGACGGCGTGGCGCCCGGCGCTGCTGCGTGTCGTCCGTTCCGGCAGCGGCCCGTCGTCTGCAGAATCGGTGCGGCCCGAGCGCGCAGCTAACAGCGTGGAGTGAGCTGGAGGTCGCCGCCCCGGCAAACGACTCGATCGGTCAGTGTCGCAATGCGGAGCAGAGCAGCACCCCGCCGGAAATGCGGTGGGCAGTGCTGCACGTCGTCCGTGATCATCTCGGGTGCGTCGACCACGGCTGCTGCATCCATGCGTTTGGGTACGCCGCTGGTGGGCGGTGCCTGCATGCCGCGCGCACGCACGCCTCGGGGCGTCGATCGAGCGCCGCGCGCCGTTTTTCGCGGTTATGCCGGCAGCGTCAGGGATCTAGTATTACGTTGTCCGCCCTGGGAGGAGCAACTCACGTGCGCCCGCTTCGCATCGGTGTTCAGCTGCCTGAGGTCGAGCGCCTCGTACGGTGGCCGGAGTACGCAGCGATGGCTCGGGCCGCAGAGGAGGTTGGGTTCGACTCGGTCTGGGTCGGCGATCATCTGTTGTACCGCGGTGACGGGCGCCCCGAGCGTGGCCCGTGGGATGCGTGGGCGTTGTTGGCGGGACTCGCTGGGACGACGGAGCGGGTGACACTCGGGCCGCTCGTTGCCTGCACGGCGTTCCGTCGTCCGGGCGTGCTCGCGCGGACGGCGGCGGCGGTCGATGAGCTGTCGGGCGGGCGGCTTGTGCTCGCGTTAGGCGCCGGATGGAATGAGACGGAGTTCCGCGCGTTCGGAATCCCGTTCGACCATCGCGTCGCGCGATTCGTCGAGGCGTTCGAGATCATCCGCCGCTTACTGTGCGGGGAGCGAGTGACGTTCACGGGTGTCTACGAAGCTGTTGAGGACGCGGTGTTACTGCCGGCGCCGGCCCGCCCGCCGCAGCTGATGGTCGGTGCCTCGAGTTTGCGAATGCTCGACGCAACCCTCCCGTATGTCGATGCCTGGAACATTTGGTATGAGTGGTACGGCAATACGCCCGATGGCTTTGCCGCGGCAAATAGGACTCTCGATGAGAGGGCGCTGTTGGCGGGGCGTGACCCGCTCGCGATTGTGCGTAGTGCGTGCGTGCTCGTCGTCCTAGACCGTGCCGCCGGCGAGCGCCCGCTGTCAAAGGGGGTGCCACCGCTGGAAGGCTCCGCCGAGCGCATCGCCGCGGGCCTTCGCGATCTTGCCGAGGCCGGTGCCAACGAGGCGATCCTCGTGGTGAGCCCGATCAACGAGCGTTCGATCCGGTTGTTGGGCGAGGCCGTCGCGGCTCTCGATGACTAGCCGGGATCTCAATCACCGTGGTTGTGGAGCCGGTTATCTCGGCGTGTCGCGAGCAATTCGGAGGCTCGGCCCATCCATGGCGTCATGCCGAGCCTTCCATACTGCTCGATAACACCAATCAGCAGCTGGCGGGCCCGCTCGCGATCGGCGGGCATATCGTGTGCGAGCAGCATCAGCGCGTAATCGTGTTGCGCGTGACCTAGCCTGAGCTCCGTCGTCCCAGCGCGACAGCGCCGCGGCCAGGACTCCGAGAGTTCTCGACACGGAGCCAGTTCCGACTTCGTCGGCGTTGATGGCGTTGACGTCCGGGTGTGGAACCAGGAGGTCGTAGAGCACCGCGGCGGCCCGGAGCTCGGCCAACGTGTCGACGGCGCCAGCGAGGAAGGCGAGCGACAACAGGTACTCGTTGTCGCGTTGAACCGCCGCGAAGTCCTGTGCTGCCAGGTCGTCGACCTCGGCTTGTGCTCGACTCGCGTCTCCGAGCTGGGCGTGGATGTACGCCAGCGCGCATCGAAACACCAGTCGCGTCGGGAAAAGGGACCGCGTCCTTGATGAGTGCTTCGACGTCGGTGTTGCCGCCAGTCTCGCGGTCGAGCAGGAACAGCTGGAGTCGGTGCGAGAGCACGGCGTTTCGACGTTGTGCGCGTGCACCAGGGTCAGTGCCTCGTCGATCAGCGTTTGGGCGTGGTCGAACGCACCTTGGAAGAACGCGAGGTTCGCGCGGCTGGCGGTGGCCTGCCACAGCTGCGCGGGCTGCCGGAGCGTCGTGGGCTTGTTCGGCGATCACGTCGAGCTCCTGTTCGGCTTGGATGATCCGTCCGAGTTCCATGTTCGCGATCACCCGGTAGAGACGTCCCGCTGCGATCCGCTCGTTGTCATCGACCTGCTCGGCGAGCGTGGCGATTTCGTCGGCGATGGCGAGCCGCTGCTCGGCGGTGTCGGGCCACATCAGTGCGCTGCAGTGGCCGTCGAGCGCGTACGCGAGTGGCCGGCCGACAACGTTGCGGCCGATGAGCCCGCTCCCAGCGATGACCACGATCTTCATGACGCTCGTCCTGTTGTGTTGGAGATGTCCAGGATCTCGCACGAGCCCGCGGCGCCCATCCGTCGCCGCCCCCGGTCCCGTACCTAGGCCGCCGCACGGGCGTCCGAGGCTCAGACGCCACCGAAGCGCGCTTGCACAACCTCGAGAGCCGGCGTTGGCTGGTCCGGATCGGCCCGGAGGCATTGGGCACTTGTTCCTGGCGCTAGGCGGGCCGTCGCCGGTGACAGCGAAGACTCGCAACGAGCGTTGGCGGGGGCGGGGCGCCGTAGCCGGGAGGCATACTCTGCGTGCGAAGCAGGCAAGCCAGGCGCGGCAAGCAACTCCACGTGCAAATGTGCACTACGCTCCGTGGATGAGTCGTCCCGCGACCCTTCTCATGTGGTTTCAGCTGCGCTCGCCACAGCTGGCGGAGGACTTCGAGCGTCTGATGGCGGGGGATCGGGACATCGTCCGCGGGTCGCTGGACACGGTGTCAGATTGGCATCTCGCGCGGCCGACGGACGTGCCCGGACAGGCGATCGGTCAAGCCGATTACGTGCTGATTGCGGAGATCGTCGAGGTGGATCGCTTCGAGCAACAGGCGAGCGAGCACATCCAACGCTTGGCGGACGACTTGGAGCATCTCGTCTCGAGCCGGGGGATGCTGATCGTGCGTCCCGTCCTTTGACATCCGCCGTCAGCGGAGGACGGTCAGACCCGGTCTCGGTCTGAGCCGACATTCCCCGGGATTCCGGCGCGGTCGGCTCGCGCAACCAGCTCGCCCGGGTTCCGGCAAGCCACCTCAACACGTGGCAGATTCACCGATCGACGCGTTGGTCGGCGTGTGTTGTACCAGTGCAGAAACGCTGAGCTGCTTGACCAATGCCGCAGACGAGCTTACGGAGGCCGGTCATCACCTCTCTCGGCGCCGACGCACCGAACGTAGTTGGCCTCGTCAAGGACGAATTCGCGGGACGCGTAGTGACGGTCGCGCCTCCGTGGACGCTGGCGCCGACGATCGGCGCGTGTCGGGCTACAGGTCGCGTCGAACCTCGCGCGCATGGGCGGCTACCCGTGGATGCGGGAGGAGCGGTGCGCGGTAACCCAACGACTCCGCTATGGACGAGACCCGACAGTCCCGAAGCGCGCCGGGATCCTACGGGTCGCGGCTGCTAGCGGCGAATCATCCTGCCCACGATCCAGGACTTGCGGACCGGTCCCCAGAACCTGCTGTCGTCCGATGCGCCGCGGTTGTCGCCCAACATGAAGTATTCGCCGCGCGGAATCAGCACGGACTTGCGGAAGTTGCATAAAGACTCGCCACCGCACTCAGCGATATACCGGTCCCGCTCGCGCACACCGTTGCGGATGACGTGCCCGTCCTTGATCGAGATCCTGTCACCAGGAAGGGCGACGACGCGCTTGACCAACTCCTGCCCCGACCTCCGACGCGTCGGAACGCCACACGCCTGAGCGTGGCCGAGGCCCTGCCTTCGATCCCCGCACACGGGCGCCAGTAGATCCGCACCGGCCGGCGGACGAAACACGACGATGTCCCCAACCATCGGATTGTGCGCGCGGTAAGCGTGAGTGTCCACAGTGATCTCTTCGCCGATGTGGAGCGTGGGCTCCATCGCAGGTGAGGGCACGCGAAACATGAAAACGCCCGGAGCAGCCTGAGCCGGGCGCGCGGCTGCTGTTGCTGAACCGGCGGATCCGCCGGCCGCGCCGGTCAGCAACAGTGCAACCACGACAGGGCGGACAGGCGTCTTCATAGTTCGTCTCTTCGAGCTTCCCGGCCGTCCCCGATTGCGTCGCGCGATGGCCACCAGGCCAACCTACCATCGACCACGTTCGACGCGGGCCTCCCCTTCCCATGCCAGGCGGTCAGCGGCGCGCGGTCGCCGCATGAGGCGCGCGCGGTGGATCGCGAGACTTGCCCTGCTCTCTCAGCGCGGGAACTCAGGGGCCGCCGATCGACGTAGCTCGGCAGCGATCGGAGAGCGCCGGCGAGGCGACGCAGTCCACGATGACCATGTGATCGCAATCGTGGCCAACGAGTCGTCCGGCGCCGGCAAGCACCGCGATCGAGGCGTCGCCAAAGCTCCTGCGCGAGAACGAACGAAGGAGCGATGAATGCGATCGTGGGAACGCCCCGGCGGACGGACAGGTGGCGGACAGGCAAGATCCGGGCGTTGGTCAGCCGGCCGGAACCAAACACCGGTTTGGAACCGGGCTGCCGCTCCGCAGGTGGGGATCACGCCTGGTGTGAGGTGACAGCGTCGGCTCTGCGGTTGCCGGTGGGGCTCGATCACGGGTGCGCGGTGAAGACGTGGGCGACGGCTCCGCCGCTGAACGCGGTGCTGCTCACGGGCTCGATGGTGAGCGGTGCGGTGAACAGCCGCTCGCCTGCACCGAGCACGACCGGGTGCACGACGAGGCGGTACTCGTCGATCAGCCCGGTCTCGACGAGCGATCGCGCGAACCGGACGCCGCCTTGGGCGAGCAGGTATTCGCCTGAGCGCTCCTGCTTGAGACGCGTGACGGCGTCGACGAGGTCTCCGGTCGCGATCGTCGTCTCGCCCCAGTCCGCGGACATGAGCGAATGCGAGAACACCACCTTGGGGATCTCGTTCATCGGCACCGCGAACGGCCCGGATGCACCAGGCCACAGGCCGGCCCAGCGCGCGTAGGTCGCGGCGCCCACGAGGTGCACGCCGGCGTTGCTCACGGTGTCCAGGACCCATTCGGTGCTGTCGGGAGAGCGTCCCGCGGCCTCCCAGTCAGAGCTCCCGTCGGCCGGTGCGACGTACCCGTCGAGCGAGACGGACATCTTCAGGATCAGTGAGGTCATGCGCTGCTGCCTTTCCGGTGATCGATGACATACCGCTATGGACTGCGCCGACGTGGGAAAGGCATCGGTGGCGACCGCGACGGCGAGCGACCCGGGGCACGCGAACACGCCGCGACGTTCCGACCGCGTGGATCCACTCAGACGTGAGACGGCAGAACCCCCAGGCGCCGAGCGATCGCCCGCGCCGGTGCTTTTCACCGTCGAGGCGCGACGCGGGACAAGTCCCTGGGCGACGCAGGACTCGTCCTAGCGCCGGCGCGGCGGGACCACTCGTTTGTCGCCATTGACACGCCAATCATCCGAGCTTGGCTGTTCCCCCCCGTCGCGCGCTTCTCCTTGCGACCGAGTGCAAGCGCCCGCACGTTGGGCCGGGAGGTGGGCAAGACCGGCATTCGTGCCTAAAGACCAGTCGTCGGCCGCAGATTGCAGACATATCGCCGAGCGGCTGTCGCGTCGTATTCCGGCGCACTTCCTACAAATTGGCGCGTTCTCGCTGCCTCGCTGCGAGGCGACCTTTACCGCACCCAGGAGGTCGCCGGTTCGAGTCCGGACAGGTCCAGTCGATTCGGGAGGGCGGGCGGGCGAACCGCGCCTCAGGCGTCGCGGCTGCTGTCCCTGATGCGCATGAAGGTCGCCATCAGTTGCATCTTGCGTCCCTGATCGAGGTCCTTAAACCGGGCCATGGCTTCCTGCGGTGTCTTGACGTCGGCGAATGCAGACAGCGGCGTGTCCGACTTCGCGAGCCGTTCGCGGTCGGCGGGGGTGAGTTGCTGCAGCAGCGCCATCGCGTCCTCGAGGCTTGTGAGTTTGTCGATCCGCGCGATCACGTCGTCTTCGGCGTGGTCGACGTGGTCGGGGACGACCGATGCGGGGATCGCTGCCACGATCGCGAGCACCTGGCTCATTCGCTCGCGCACCTCGTCGATCGACTGCAGCGCGCCTTTGCCAATGCAGCCCAGCAGGTAACGCTCGAACTGAAAGAACCAGTCGTCGCGGATCATCATCAGCTGCCGCACCTGCGAAGTCAGCAGCGGACCGACGTCCAGCCCCACGCCCTGGGGCGTCCCGGCCACGAGGAAACGCTCGTCGAAGGCGCGATCCCCCGTTGGCCTCGCGGTGCCGGGCAGCGCATCTGCGCTTCGGGGGCGCACGCTCGCGTACGGCAAGAGCGTGGGCATCTCGGCAGCGCACACCGAAGCGCCGGCCCAGAACACCGACTGGTTCTTCACGTTGATCTCCGACTGCAGGTTCGTATAGGCGTTGGACACGATCACGGTCCGGCCGTCGACGCTGGTTCGAAAGGCGTCCTGGAAGACGGTCTCGCCGAGCCGTCTCACGCCCTTGAGCGGCGCCGCGATGCCCGTCACGTTGTACATGGCCAGGCTGAACTGATGCACAGTCGTCTCGAGATGCCCGTCGAACGGGCGCTCGCCGGCCGGCTCCCACCCTTGCGCCGCGGCGAACTCGGCCCACGGGGATGGGCTCGGGCGGTCCTCCGCCGAGGCGGCGCGGTGACGTCTAAAGAACGACAGGTCGGTTCCTCGCTGATGTCACCGGTGATGTCACGGTCGCTGACGTCGGACGGTCCGGACTGGTCGGTCCACGCTCCACACCGAGACAAACTCTAACCGCAAGACACCTCCCTGAGACACGCACGCACCGACCGGCCCACACGGCCAGCAACAACGCTCGGCCGCGTGCCGCCCGGGAGCTATTGCAATAGCGCTCGTCGCAACATCTCCGCCCGTGCGGACGCAGCGGAGAGATCTGGGCGCCCGTTCGCAACCGAGTCACCACGGAACCAACACCCGGAGATCTTCACAACAGACAGCACACATACGGGCCAACCGCGATCGTCTGCCTGAGCCGCCCGCTCACGCTGCTCCGGTGTCGGCCGCCTGCGATGAGCGCGCTTGCGCTTCGCCGACCACGCGGAAGCGAACAGGGCGACACGAGAGGTCACGTCGTTGGCTTGAGGGTCGAGCGCCGCGTGCTCGCGGTCATGCGGTCGTTCTAGTACAAGCCGTTGGCGCCCAGAGTCAGCGCGTACCGTAGTGAGAAGGGCCCGGCGTTGACCATCCACGGCCGACCCAGCCACAGGTAGGCGTCGGCCTGTGCGGCGGCGATCCCTCGATCGGCGGCGGTGAGATGCCAGCGGCGGTTTGCCACGTCAGTGGTCGGGGGAATGCCGAGCCGCTGGCAGACCTGCTGGCCCGGGTGACTGCAGCGCGGCGTGTAGTTGGACCTACCGCCGCCGCCGGGGACTTGGCCGGCGAGATACGGCGAGCCGTTCTCGTCGGTATTGATCACGAAATGCTTGTCGCGCGCTCCCGCCGCCGCCAGGTCTCGATTGATCGCAGCCCCCCACTGCAGCTCCTGATCGGTGGAGCCATACTGGGTGACGTTGAGCGCGAAGCCGCGGGCGTGCCAGATCCCGGAGCGCTCGAGCATCTGCGCGATCGCCGCGGGGTTCTCCCAGCCGTAGGCGCCCGCGTCGATGTACACAGTCGTGTGGGGCAACGCGTTAAAGACCTTGGCAGCGTAGGAGACGAGTTGCTCGGGAACGGAAGAAGCTACGCACACCGCAAACGGCAGGTCGGGCTGCAGGATCAGCGCAACTCGTGACGACCCGATACCGGCCGCATAGCTGCGAATCCACCCCTTGTAGCCGGCCTGGTCGGCGCCCGACCAAGACCCCGAGCAGCTCTCCCACGGGTTGAGGCGGAAGAGCGCAGCCTGGGTGAGGACGTTGGGATCTCCCTGAGTCGAGTCCTGGATCGATTCCTGCGCAGTCGCCCTGGCGTCGCCGTCCCAGGAGCCGGCCCACACCGCACGTGGTTGCAGCGCGATCTTTCCCAACAGCGCCTTCTGGCGCCCATGAGCAGCCGCGTAGGCGGGCCACACGCCGTCGATCGGCCCCTCGTACACGCCCCACTTCATCCGTGCCAGCGGGTTCGCCTTGGGGACGTGACGCAGCCCGCCATTGGCGGTGCCCGCCCATGCCGGCGCGACGCCGACAATCAGCGTCAAAAGCGCCCACGCCAGCGCAACCCCGGCACGACTCGCCCCAATCATCCGCTGCACAGGCGCCAAGCCTACCGATCCACGCACCCCCAGGCACGATCACGTCAGGGGTCGGCGGCAGCGTGCCGCTTGATCCCACAGGCACGGCCGCACTCACCCAAGTGCGCCAGCCGCGCCACGCCACACTCGGCGGCCGTGCTCGACGCTCGTCGCGTCGAGGCCTTCCGTACCAGGACGAGTGGCACGTTGTCATCGGTTGCGCAGCAGATTCGTTTTCATCATTTGGCGCAGCGATCGCATGCCGGCCATCGCCTCGGCGACGTTCACAAGATCGGCAGCGTTGATCTCCGCTGCGCGGCCTAGCATCCCGGCCTATTCTGGATCCTCAGCTCGTCGTGAGCGTCGACCTGCAGTAACTGCGGTGATATTCGCCAGGAGGATGTGCGGGACGCGCTCCAGGGCGAGGGACCAGCTGGCGCAAAAGTCGTCGGGTTCAGGAGACCCGACGGTCGCTACGGAGTGTGCAAGCGCGCTTGGGTGCGAGGTGACCAGCGATTTGCCGACACGACGGCTGAGAGCCGGTTCTAGGCAAGCCAGGGAATGTGCGCTCGCAAGGCACACCTGGAGAAGCTTGCACCGCTTCCGAACGGCGCCGCGGCTAGCACCGATTTCAGAGTGCCCTTCAGGTCTACGGGCGGTCGCATTCGAGGCCGCGACCTTCGGTTTATGAGCGGCCCCCAGGGCGTTCCGCAGGATGACGGCGCCCGATGAATCAGGCTGTGAGGTGCTCGCAGTTCGTTGAGTTTCGCTCAGTTTGGTACCAGACATTCGCGAACGACAGTTGATCGCGGTCGCGGCAATCGAATCGACACAGTGCCGTCGGTCGGACCCGGCGCCGTCGTCGGATTGGGCCGCGGCGGGCGACTTGCGCGTGTTGTCGAGCTAGAAGTTGAAGCCAAACGTGATCGCGTTGTGCACCGGCGGCAGTCCTGAGGCGCTCGGTGGATCCATCGGCGCCGGGACGCCGCTGGTCGGCCCCGCGCCGGGGGCGGCGTTGAACGCGAAGCCCCAGCCACCGCCCGGTGACCACGACGCCTGCGGGCCGACCTGGAGCTGAGCGGTGATCGGACCCATCTTGATCGTCAGCTGCACGCCGGCGGCGGCCTGGAAGGTGAATTGGCCCTGCATCGTCCCGCCGCGATCGGAGGTGACGCCGGCGAGCAGTTGCAGGAACGCCTGGGCGCTGATCACGGCGCCGAGAAAGTGGACCTCCCGAGTGCTGATCTGCGGGTTGATTCCACCCAGCCACTGGACCTGGCCGTTGTCGATGTTGACCGACGCCTGCAGGATGTAGACGCCGCGCTGGAGCTGGAGCTGGACCGTCCGGTCAGGAGCGGCCTTGCCAGCCGACCAGCTCCACTGCATGCCTGCCTGGAACTGGAAGGGGTCGGGCGTGTCGGGCGCCGGGTCGGCGGGGACGGTGATCGTGTCAGGTGGCTGCGGGAGCGACTGCAGGATCGCCCGGAAGTTGAACAGCCTCGCCGCGACATCCGGCGCCAGCGCGCCGGCGCCAGCAGGCGACCGATAGTCGGAGATGCTCGGTTGCCGGTCGTGGAGATCCGGGAGCGGCGGCAGCTGGCCCGGCCGCGGGAGGCTCGAGCCCAAGCTCGGGAGGGACAGCGTCGGCGGCGGCATGAACTGCGGGTCGAGGTGCAGGCGGGGCGTCGGGCCGAGCAGACTCGGCGTGTCATCGCGAGCGAGCAGCCGCGCCGTCGCGCGGTTGCCGACCGCTCGCTGGAGTCCCAGCACGCGCGCCGCGCGAGTGTCGATCGCGGGTGTTGCCTGCGACGGTGGGCGCTCGGCGGACCGCTCTTCGCCGCCTCGCGTGGAGCGTGCGATCTCGTCACCCTGACCGGCCATCGCCTAACTCTCCCACACGGTCGGGTCGCGTGCTTGACCCATCGTGCTCGGCTCCCGTTGTAGCCGACGGCGCAATACTCGGCCCCACGCGTTGCGCCTATGCCCAGCGCCGCCGTGCGGGAGCCAACAACGCGTTTTGAGCCCCGCCACAATTTAGAGGGCTGCCTGACTCAGAAGAAGGCACAGCTAGAGCTGCCAGCGAACTAGCTCTACCGACCACCGCGGCTCCGGCCAGCGCTCCCTCACAACCGCCCAGGGCGATCGCAAAGTCGCCGCCATCGCGATCGTGCGTGAACCCGATACGCGGTTGCGAGAAGCGATCGCTCGGCCGCGCCCAGGATCACGACCTGATGCCACGCAGGGAGGCCGCGCGGCCCGCGCCTAGAACGGCCGTAGGCCGGCGCCGAGCCCGACCAGCAGGCCGTCGGCCTGCACGGCGGGGCTTGAGGTGAGAAAGAGCACTACGCCGGCCTCGGGCGCTGTGATCGTCGCGACAACGTCGCCGAATCCATCGAGCACGCTCCCGAGCCGATCGCCAGCCGCGACCGTGTCACCGACGTCCACGGCGGACTGCCACCAGCCGGGAGTCGAGGTGCGCAGCCAGAGGAACCGCTCGACCAGCTGTTGGCCCGCGAGCGGCGGCTCCGGCGCGCCGTCAAGCACTCCCGCGGCCCGAAGCGTGCCGCGCAGACCCCGCACGTGGCGCTCGACCTCGACCGGGTCAAGCAGCCCGCGGCCACCCGCCTCGGCGATGAAGCCCGGGATCCCAGCTGCCGCGGCGGCCGCGCTCGTGGTCCCCCCGAGCGTGTCAGTGGTGTCGCACACCACGTAGCGCAGCCCGAACGCCCGGGCCAGCTGCTCCGCGGTCTCGCGCACCGCAGAGTCGTCGTAGAGCGCGAACGGCTCAAGCGCCTCAACCATGTCGCCGCCGTGCAGGTCGATGAGCACATCGCTGCCGGTCACGAACTCCGAGAAGACGTGATGGGCGAGCACCTCGGTGAACGACCCGTTCGCGTCTCCCGGAAAGGAGCGATTGAGGTTTTGACCATCCTCGGGCACCACGAAGGGAGATCGCGCGGTGAACGACGTTGGGGACACGATCGGCACCGCGACAATCGATCCCGCCACCGTCGAGACGTCGAGCTCACGCATGAACTGCCTGACGGCGGCGATCGAGGAGTACTCACATCCGTGCACCCCAGCGAGCAGGCAGACCCGCGGCCCGTCGCGTGCGCCGACCGCCTCAAACACCGGCCATTCAAGCCCGGCCAGTGCAGAGTTCGGGAAGCGGACGAGGCGGCGGGTGACCACCTCTAGAGTCTCTCAGCCTCCGCGCGCCTCGGCGGCAAGCACGATTCCTGCGACGCGCCCAGGTGAGGGCCCCGACGTCTTAGTGAACTCGATCGCAGTCGTCCGCCTCGGGCATACGTGGATCCGGACAGCACTCGTCAGCCGAGCGGCTGCGTGCTCACAACCCCCAGGATCGACTGGTCCCAGCCCGTGTCAAGGCCGCTTGAAATCCGACCCCTGGCGCCGGTTGAAAACTGCCCCCCTTTGGGGTTGCGCGGGCGAGCCAAGGGGGCGCCGGCGCGCTTGCCTCGTCACCCAGGTGGTGTGGTTCTTGTGCGCGAAGGCCGCCACTCGCTTCGCCGAGGCCGCTGCCCCGCGCGTGCCCGGAACAGCGCCGCCCCGCCGCACCGGCGCTCGGTCAGGCTCTCGCGCGGGTCGCCTCGCTTGCGCCGGCAGCTTGTCCGCCAGCCGGCCCTGGCCGCGCAGACGCACGCGCGCCGGCGCCGCATCGTCGAGCGGAATGCCGCCCGGCGGACGGTCGGAACGAGGGGGGTCGGGCGGTCGCGGCCCATTGCCCCAGCCGTCGCCCGGATGTGGATCCGACGGGCCGGGTCTCGGGCCACCGTGTCGGTAGAGCATGAGCCCGAGGGCGGCCACAACGACCACGATCAGGATGCTCCCAAGTCCGGAGATTTGGATGCCGCGCTTCAACCCGGGCGTCTCGAAGAGTGTCGCGCCCATCACGATTCGTGAGCCGGCCCGAACCATGTTGAGCACAAGGTAGCGCCCGCGACGAGCGCGTGACGTTCACCACGGAGGGCCGAGCGCCGCCACGGTCGATTCGGCGTTGGCCATCGCCTCTGCGGCTCCGAGCTCGCCGGTGAGCACTCGAACGATCTCATCGCCGATCAGGTTGCCGACCTCCATCCCGTAGTTGGTGACAGGACGCTCGCCGCGAGCGAACCGCCGCGTCTCGACCGTCGTCGACAGGAGCTCGGGTCGGAAGCGGGCAGCGAACGCGGGATCGCGCAGGAGCGAGTCTCTGGCCACCTCGACGAACCCGCTCTGCTGGACGTCATCGAGCATCTGCTCCGGCGCACACAGGAACTTGGCGAGCTCCCACGCGGCGTCCTTCGAGGCGGACCTGGAGGGGATTGCGTACGGAGGGGTGTACAGACCGACGTGGCGCGTCCCGATCGGCCCCACCGGCATCAGCGCCGTCTGAGTGGCCTCGGCCACCGCGCCGCCCTCGTCGTACAGGATCGACGCCTCGTTCGCGGGTTCGATCGTCATCGCCGCGCGGCCGGCGCCATAGCACTCCATGCAATCGATGAAATCCATCGTCGGCGACTCCGGCGGCCCCGCCCGGCGCACGAGATCGACGTAGTGCTCGATGGCGGCGATCAGCTCCGGCGTCGCCAGCGTCGGACGGCCTTCGTCGTCATACCAGCGCGCCCCGAACGACGGCCCCCAGGTCGAGCCGATGATCCAGAAATTGAGCCCGCAGTTCGGCGCGCCGCGAATCGCGATGCCGTAGAAGTCTTCGTTCCCGCCAGCCCGCTCAGCCTCCTGAACGGCGACCGCGGCCGCGGTCAGCTCGTCCAGCGTCTGGGGGACGGCAATCGAGTGCTTCTCGAACAGGTCGGCCCGGTAGATGAGGACGTTGGAGACGAAGCAGTAGGGGAGACCCCAGATCCGGCCGCGGTCCGACAGCGCGTCGATCGCGGCCCGAGGGAAGTCGTCGAGCGAGTAACCGTCGGCCGCGATCAGGTCGTCGATCGGCTCGACGCGCCCGCTGCGGGCCGCCTGGATCAACAGCAAATCGTCGACGCCGACGAGATCGAAGGGTGGGTCCTCGCCCGAGAAGCTTCGCTCCATCAGCTCCCACATCTCGGGGATCACCGTCAGCGTGACCTCGACGTCGATCCCGGTCTGCTCGGTGAAGCGCCTCGCGGTGGCGGGGAGGTTCCTGAACACGCCCCAGTCCTCCTGCATCACGCGAACGGTTCTGCTCATCGTGCGTACTCCTCGCTTGTCGATCGGATCCTGACGTCGGCGCGCTCGAACATCTCGGGGCGCAGCTCGAGGCCGAGCCCGGGGCCGGGGGGCGCGGTCACCATGCCGCGTTCGATCACCGGCAGGGCGGTTACGAGGTCGCGGTACCAGCCGTCCCAGAACGCGCGCACGCTCTCCTGCCGGATCGCGTTGGGTAGGTGCAGTGACATGTGCGTCGCCGCCGTGTACACGACCGGTCCCGTGCAGTCGTGCGGGGCCACCGGTCGCTCGTACGCCTCCGCGAGCGCGGCGACCTTGCGCGCGGCGGTGATGCCGCCAACCCAGCCGACGTCGAAGATCAGGATCCGCGCGCCGTCGCGGGCGAGCAGATCGCGATAGTCGGCCAGGCCCGCGAGCGTCTCCCCGGCCGCGATCGGAGCGTGGGTGGCGCGCTGGACGTCGGCGTGCGCGTCGGCGCTCGTGACTCGGACCGGGTCCTCGATCCAGAACAGGTCGTAGTCAGCCAGGGCGGCGACGATCCGGCACGCGGCAGGCACGTCCCAGAGGGCGTGCAGCTCGACCATCAAATCCATCTCTCGGCCGACGGCGTCGCGGATCCGCCGGATCGGCTCGAGCGCGACGTCGAGCTCGGCGGTCGAGATGTCGTGACCGAGGGTCGCCTCGGCGTACGGGTCGAACGGCCAGATCTTCATGCCGGTCGTGCCCTCGTCAAGCAGGCTGCGAGCGAGCTCGGCGGGGCTGTGGAGAAACGCGTCGAGGTCCTCGTGGCGCCCATCCGCGCTCGGCTCGCCTAGACCCCAGTTCGCCACCGCCTGCGCTCGGCGCCCGCGGACGTAGCGTTCGCCGGCGCACGTGTTGTAGGTGCGGATCTGCTCACGCGACCGGCCCCCGAGCAGGTCGTGCAACGGCTGCCCGAGCGTCTTCCCGAGGAGGTCCCACAGCGCTATGTCGACCGCCGACGCGGCCCGCATCTCGGCGCCGCTCGAGCCCGAGCCGACGTAACCGCGCAGCGCGGCGGAGTGGCGTTCGATCTGCGATGGGTCCTTGCCCAACAGGTAGTCGGCGACGGCATCGTGGACGTGGGCCTCCACGGCGTCGGCGAAGAAGAACGTCTCTCCGAGCCCGGTGAGCCCCTCCGTGGTGTGGACGAGGACGTGGACCAGGTTGGGGAACTCATCGGTCCGGATGGTGTCGATGCGAGAGATCCTCATTGCGATATCTGGTAGACAGGGCGGCCGTCGGCGCTGCGGACGGTGGTCGCAGCGCCGCCCGCGACCAGCCGCTCGACGTGTCCGTGGATGCTGTACGCGAGCTCCGGCGCGACTTCGTCGGACCACGGTGGGTCGAGCCGCCGATTGACGCACCTGATGACCCCGTCGAGCGTCAGTGGTTCGGCGAGGCACGCCTGCACCAGCCCCTCGATGTGTTCGACGTAGTCTCGGGTCTCAGCGATGAACGCGGCCACTTCGTCTCCGCGCGCCGCCGGCCAGTGACAGCCGTGGAGCTCGCGCGGCGCCAGTGACTCGACCAGGCTTGCGGTCGCGAGGTAGTCGTCGACGTGCGTATACGTAGGGCAGAGCTTTGGCGTCCCGTCCAGTCCGAGGTAGACCGAGCCCTGGAGGCAGTCGCCGCTGAACAGCGCCCTGGAGCGCTCGTCGTAGACCGCGACGTGCCCGACCGAGTGACCCGGGACGTGCAGGATCCGCAGCCGCCATTCGGGCCCCAGCTCGAGCAGCTCACCTCCCGACCAGCCTATGTCCACGCTCACGGCTCCGCCAGACTCCCGGCGCATCCAGTCGAGTGCACCCTCGTCGGGGGCGATCCCGTGGAGCTCGGCGTACGCCTGGTAGCGCTCGGCGATCAGCGCGTCCGGATCCGTGACGAGGGGGATGTCGAGCACGCCGCAGGTGACCCACAGCGATGGGTTGGCCCGCTTGAGCAGGTGGGCTCCGCCCTGATGGTCGAGGTCGGAATGGGTGACCACGAGCACGTCGAGGTCCCGCAGCCCGAGTCCCAGCCCCTCGAGGAATGGGGCGATGAACTCGTCGACCGTGCTCGCGCAGCCCGCGTCCAGCAGCAGCCGGCGCTCGCCGAGGAACGCGAACAGGTAGAGCGGTCGGCCACCGACCTCCGCGTCGATTCGATGCACGCCGCGGACGAGCTCCACGATCATCACTCCGCGAACTGGAACAGGGAGGCGCCGCCGTCCACGAGCAGTACCGACCCGGTCATGTACGCAGCCTCCGGGGAGCAGAGGAACGCCGTCGCCTGCGCCACCTGCTCTGCCGTGCCCATCTCGCCGAGCGGAATGACGACCGACGCACGCCTTGCGTACGCTGGATCGGTCTCGTACTGGCGACGCGCCATGCCCGCGTGCACGATCCCCGGCGCGACGACATTCACGCGAATCCTGTGCGCCGCGAGCTCGCGAGCCATCGTCCGCGCCAGCATCCTGACCCCGGCTTTCGACACGCAGTAGGGCGCGATCTCGGGCCAGGGTATTTCACCCACCCACGAGCCGGTGAACAGCACGAGCCCCGGTCGCTCCCGCTCCACCATCAGCCGGGCCGCCACCTGTCCGACGTTGAAGCAGCCCGTCAGGTTGATGTCCAGGTGGGCCTGCCACTGCTCTGCGGTCACCTCCAGGAACGGTGCCGACTCCACGATGCCGGCGTTGCCGATGGCAATGTCGAGCGGATCGACCCCGCGGAGTGCCGCCGCGATCGCGGGGCGGTCGGTGACGTCGGCTTGCACGTAGGTGCAGTGACCGGCTCGTCCGACCGCCGCGATCCGTTCCGACGCGTGGTCGGCTGAGACACGATCGATCATCGTCACGCGCGCGCCGAGCCGCGCGAGCTCCAGCGACATCGCATGGCCGAGGTCGCCGGCGGCGCCCGTGATGGCGATGCCGAGTCCGTCGAGTTGTGGTGACACGCCCTAGATCGCCGGTCGGTGGGCAGCCTCCTCAGGTGTCTCGGGCCGCTCGAGCGTGGATTCGCCGGCCTTGAACAGCCAGCCCTCCTTGCCCGTCCGGCTCGCGTAGAACAGGATGATCAGCCCGACCGCGAACCAGAAGATCGCGATCCACGGCGCGTAGTCGAGCGGCGTCGGGAGCCCGAAGATATGCAGGCCCTGGACGGTCTTCCACCCGACCCACAGGAGCGCCGCCGAGGTCACGATGGGGATCAACCCGTGGAGTACCCAGCTGAACTCGCCGCGCTTCTCTCGGTAGTAGAACCGCACCACGCCGAGGTTGCCCATCGAGTAGACGATGATCAGGCCAAGCGTCTGCACGATCCCGATCATTCCGAACTGGTTCACGGGCCCGATCGTCGAACCGAGCACCATCGCCACGACGATCGTCAGGACCGTCATCGCCAGAATGGCGTTCGACGGCGTCTTCCAACGCGGGTGCGCGTACCCCAGCCACCGGGGCAACGCCCCGATCCGTCCCATCCCGAAGAACACGCGCGTCGAGGCGTTCTGGATCGCGATCGACACCGCCAGCGCCGAGTTCACTGCTGCGACCAGGACGGCGATCCACGCCCCACTCCACAGCCGGTGTGCGAGGCTGAAGATCTGATCAGAGGTGGTGAATTGGCCGGCGGCGACGCTTGTCGTCCCATGTCCGACCAGCACGCCCCAGTTGACGAACGCGTAGAACACCGTCACGCCGATCGTCGACACGACGATCACGATCGGCAGATTGCGCTTCGGGTTCTCGGTCTCCTCAGCGAGCGGCGCCACCGCCTCGAACCCCGACAGGGCCAGGATTGTGAACACCACGCCCAGGTACAGACCCTTCGCGCTCGGCAGGTTGTTCGGGTTGAACGAGTCGAAGTTGAAGCCGCCATGGCCCGGCGATGCGAGGCCGAAGATCGCCAGCGCCAGGAAGATCCCCACCTCCAGCCCACAGAGGACCAGCAACGCCTTCACCGACAGCGAGATCCCGAACAGCGTGAATCCGGTCACGATCGCGAGGAACGCGAAGAACCAGACGTACCAGATGATGTGGATCCCGTACTGCGTCTGGAGCGTCTGGTCCACCAGGAGACCGGTGAACGCCAACACTGACGACACCGCGATCGGGTCATACAGAAAGTACAGCCACGTCGTGATCCAGCCGGTGCGTGGCCCGATGGTCCGGCTGACGTACAGGAAGTAACCACCGGCGCCTGTGAACTGCTTTGCCAGCTGTGTCAACACCACAGCGACGCCGAGGCAGATCAGCCCGCCGATGATGTACGCGATCGGCGCCGCGACGGCAGCGAAGCTGACGATGAACGTCAGCCCCAACAGGACGTTCAGGCCAGGGGCGATGTGGGTGACCGCCTGCACCATCCCGCCCCAGAAGCCGAGCGCGCCCGCCTTCAGCTCGGTGTCCTTGGCGACGTAATTCACGTCGGCAACCGGGCCGTCGGACGCGGTTATGACATCCGCCATTGCACTATCTCCTTCCCAGCTGACCAGCGTTGATAAAGAGCGCGTCGAATTCGGCATCCTTCTTCCCGGGGACCCAGACGTGTTCCACGGTCAGAAGGTGGGCCTGCATCGCTTCGCGCGCCTGCTCTGGTTCGTGCGCGACGACCGCCTCGAGGATCCGACGGTGCTCGCGCGTGGCCTCCGGTAGCCGCTTCAAAAGACGGTTGGTGACCCGCCGGCTGAGCCTTTGCAGCTCGCCGAGCGAGTCCAGGACGAACTCAAGGATCACGCTCCCGGTCGCGGCCGCCAGCTCGCGATGGAACGCGACGTCGGCCTCCAGGTAGGCGTCGGGGTCGCCGATGAGCGTGGCCATCGTTTCGACTGCGTCGCTTGCGCGGGCAATCTGATCGTCGTTGGCCTGCAGTGCCGCTCGGGCCGCGACCTCGGGCTCAATCAACGTCCGAACGTAGTGGACGTCGGCCAGATATCTCCGGGCAACCTCGGGATCGTCGATCAGCTCGATCATCAGGGGGTCGAGCTGGTTCCACTCGCTCGCGCGGCGCAGCTGCATGCGGCGGCCCTGCCGGACGTCGACGAAGCCGCGTTCGGCCAGCGAGCGGATCACCTCGCGTGCCGTGGCCTTCGAGACGCCGAACTCCTGGCAGATCTCGAGCTCGGTCGGCAGCGGCACGTCGTCGCCGATCTCGCCGTTGGCGATCCGCCGGGCAAGCTCTCGCGTGACCCGATCGCTCAGCTTGACGTGCCGGACTTGGGTAGTTTGCTGCGCCCTCATGGCCCAAGTTGTATGGTTACCATGTGACTCGCGCGGAACTTAACTCCGCGCGCCCCGGGGTGTCAAGAGGGCGCAACACTTGGTGCAGCGGCCGATCGAGTTGACCGACGTCGCGCCGCCGCCGCTCGAGCTGGCGGACGACCTGCCCGCGATCTCGGGTGCCGAGCTCGAGACGCGCATCGCCGCCCTCCAGAGCGCGGTGGACACCGACTGGATCGTTGTCTACGGCGATCGCGAGCACGCCGCGAACCTCATCTTCCTGTGCAACCTGGACCCGCGGTTCGAGGAGGCGCTGCTCGTCATCGGACCGAGCACGCGGACGCTGGTGGTCGGCAAGGAGGACGTCGGCTACGTCCCGATCGTCCCGATCGACGTCGAGGTTGTGTTGTGCCCGACGTTCAGCTTGATGGGAATCGACCGCGGCGGGGGGCCGACGCTCGAGCAAGCCCTGCGCCAGATCGGCATCGGCGCCGGCGCCCGGATCGGCGTTGTCGGCTGGAAGGCGCTCCGCTCCGGCGAGTGGAACGGCCGCCGGCCGGCCATCTTTGCGCCGGCGTTCTTCGTCGACACGCTGCGAGACCTCGCAGGGGAATCCGGGAGCGTCGTCGACGCGACGCCGGCGCTCACGAGCCCGCGGTCGGGTTTGCGCACCTTCGCCACCGCCGACCAGATCGCGATCTTCGAGTGGGGTGCGGCACGGTGCTCGGCTTGGGTGCACGCGATCATCGGGGCCGCGCGGCCGGGTGCCACCGAGCACGACGCGTTTCGCGCCGCCGATTGGTCGGGCGAGCCGCTCAGCCTGCACCCCGTGTTCGCGTCCGGCCCCGACGTCGCGGTCGGTCTACGCAGCCCCTCCTCGCGGCGGCTGCAACTGGGCGATGCCGCGGTTGCCTGCATCGGTCTGTGGGGCGGAAACTGTGCTCGCGGCGGGCTCGTGGCCGCCTCGGCCGGCGACCTCGCGGCCGTCAGCGAGGGTTATCTCGAGCGTCTCGCAGTGCCGTACTGGCGGGCGATCGCCACCTGGTATGAGACACTCGCCGTCGGTCTCGCCGGGGGCCAGTTGTTCGACACGGTGACCGAGCTCCTGGCGCGCGAGGAATTCGCCTCCTCGTTGAACCCCGGCCATCTGATCCACTACGAGGAGTGGATGGACTCGCCGATCCGAGCCGGCTCGGACGACCCGATCGCGAGTGGCATGGTTCTTCAGAGCGACATCATCCCGACCGGGATCCGGCCCGGCTGGACGGCCAACTGCGAGGACACGGTCGCGATCGCCGACGCGGCGCTACGCACGGAGCTCGAGGCCGGGCACCCCGCGCTCTGGGCGCGAATTCGTGCGCGTCAGGGGTACATGCGCTCGAGGCTCGGGATACAGCTGCGCGACGAGGTGCTGCCGCTCTCGTGCACGGCAGGGTACTTCAGGCCGTTCTGGCTCGCGTCCGGCCAAGCCCTCGCATTCGATCAGTAGGCGGCGCGGCCGCCGGAGAGATCGAACACCGCGCCAACCGGCCTCGTCATCGCGATTCGCTGCCGCCTTCGACGCCGAGTAGGCGGGCGTCATCGGGTTTTTCGTCGCTCCCGGTCATCACAGGTAGGTGACGGCGTCCGAGATGACCGGAGCGCGGCCCCGCAGGAAGTCAAGGTCACAGCCCTCGTTCGCCTGTAAGACATGATCCTCGTAGAGCTGCCGGTAACCGCGCTCATCCTTGCGCGCCGGCGGCGTCCAGGCCGCTCGCCGGCGCTCGAGCTCGGCCTCGTCGATGACCACGTCGAGCATCCTCGCCGCGACATCGAGCCGAATCCGGTCTCCGGTCTGTACGAGTGCAAGCGGCCCTCCGACCGCCGATTCCGGCGCCACGTGCAGCACGACGGCGCCGTATGAGGTGCCGCTCATGCGCGCGTCGGAGATCCTCAGGAGATCGGACACGCCCTGACGCAGGAGCTTCGCCGGGATCGGCATGTGCCCCCACTCGGGCATTCCCGGCGCGCCGACCGGCCCCGCGTTGCGCAGCACCATCACCGTGTCGGCGTCGACGTCGAGCTCCGGGTCATCCACGCGCGCGGCGAGATCGTGGATGTCCTCGAACACGATCGCCCGGCCCTCGTGGCCGAGCAGCCGCCGATCGGCGGCCGAGATCTTCATCACCGCTCCATCGGGGCAGAGGTTGCCGCGGAGCACGACCAATGAGCCTCCCTCGTCGAGCGGGTTCGAGCGTGGACGAATCACACTCGTGTCGATGATCTCTGTCGGGACCGAATCGAGATTCTCACCCATGGTTTGACCGGTGACGGTGAGCGCGTCGAGGTCGAGTAGATCGCGAATCTGCTCGAGTACGGCCGGAAGCCCGCCCGCGTAGTAGAAGTTCTCCATCAGATGATCGCCGGCGGGCTTCAGGTTCACGAGCCACGGCGTCGTCGCACACAGGTCGTCGAACAGCCCGAGTGGCAGCTCGAGCTCGAGGCGGCCGGCGTACGCGATCAGATGGATGATCGCGTTGGTGGAGCCCGAGATCGCGTGCAGCGTTCTGATCGCGTTCTCGAACGCTCCCCGGGTCAGAATGTCGGTCGGACGGATGTTCCGCTCCACGAGCTCGACTATCTGACGTCCCGCCGCCTCAGCGAGATGCGCTCGGCGGGAGTCGACCGCGGGAATCGCCGCGCCGCCGGGCAGCGTCAGCCCGAGCGCTTCGGTCATGCAGGCCATCGTCGATGCTGTCCCCATCGTCATGCAGTGACCGTTGGAGCGCGACATCGAGTTCTCGATCTCGGTGAAGTCACTCTCGCTGATCCTGCCGCCGCGAAGCTCCTCGTGGTAGTGCCAGCAGTCCGAGCACGAGCCGAGCTCCTTCCCACGCCAATGACCGTTGAGCATCGGGCCGCCCGTGACGACGATCGCCGGGATGTTCGCTGAACACGCGCCCATGATCGATGCCGGGTTGGTCTTGTCACAGCCGGTTAGGAGGACGACGCCGTCCAGCGGGTAGGAGCGGATCGACTCTTCGACGTCCATCGCCATCAGGTTGCGGTACAGCATCGTCGTCGGCTTCATCAGCGACTCGCCGAGCGACATGACCGGAAACTCGCGTGGGAAGCCTCCCGCTTGGAGCACGCCGCGTTTCACCGCCTCTGCGAGGCCGCGTAGATGGATGTTGCAGTTGACCAGCTCGGACCAGCTGTTGCAGATCCCGATCACGGGCCGGCCGCGGAACGTCTCGTCGCTCACCCCGGTCGATTTCAGCCACGAGCGGTGCAGGAACCCGTCCAGATCGTGACGGTCGAACCATTCCGCACTGCGGCGCCCGTTGCCGTGCTCGTATCCACCGCTTCGCATCGTCGGCATCTCTTTCCTTTCGTTGACCGCTACAAGTGCTCGAGGACGATCTTCGCGACGATGCCGTGCCTGTCGTCCATCAGCCGCACAGCTTCCTCAAACTCGGCCGCCGGGAAGCGATGGGTGACGATTCGGTCGAGCTCGAGCACGCGATCGGAGACGAGCCCGACGACGCGTGACCAGACCGAGGCCGGGTACCCGAGGCTCCCGATCAACGTCATGTCCTTGCCGGTCAGCAGGTCGGACGGCAACGTCAGCGACCGGCCCTCGCCGGCAATTCCGAGCAGGAGCGCTCGGCCTCCGGGACGGCATATCTGGGTGGCGAGGGCAATCGCGGTCGGAGCGCCGGAGGTGTCCACGACGAGGTCGAGCTCGGCGGGCGCGGCCCTGCGGGCGCCGGTGCAGACGACCTCGCTCGCGCCCAACTGCAGCGCCAGCTCGAGCTCCGCCTCGCGGATCCCGTAGGCCACGAGCCGCGACGGCGAGTGCAGACGCAGCAGCGCGATCGCGAGCGAGCCCAGCGTGCCGATGCCGATCACGCCCACGGTCTCGCCGGGCAGCGGCTGCGCCTTCTCAAGACCGTGCAGCACGACCGATGCGGGCTCGACGAGCACGCCGGCGTCGAACGAGACGTGGTCGGGCAGCGGGTGGACGATCCGCGAGGGCACCGTGACGAGTTCGGCATAACCGCCTGGGCGAGTGAACCCGAGCGCCTCGATCCGTACACACCAATGCGTCTCGCCCCTGCGGCACGGGGTGCAGCGGTTGCAGCCGATCAGTCCCTCGCAGACGACACGGTCCCCAGCACGGACCGACTCGACGTTGGCCCCGACATCGACCACGGTACCCGACCACTCGTGTCCGGGGATCACCGGGAAATGAACCCAGCGCGGGTCGGTGAAGATCCCGGTCATCACCTCGATATCGGTCCGGCACAGCCCGGCCTCGCGGCTCGAGACGAGCACGTCGTTGGGACCGACCGCGGGCGCGTTGACCTCTCGATAAGAGACCTGGTGTGGCCGCTCGACGACGACCGCCTTCATCGCGGGCCTATTCTAAGTGCCGTGAGCGCAATCGGGGATCTGGCGAGCCGCCTCTCCGCCGTGTACACCGGCGCGCTCACCGACGTCCTCGACCGTCACGGATACCTCCAGCAGACACTGGCCGCCGATATCGTCCCGCTACGCCCCGGCATGCAGCTCGCCGGCCCCGTCTACCCCGTGCTCGGCCGTCCGCATCCAGGCCACGACTACGACACGTCGATCCGGCGGATCCTCGAGATGCTGGGCTCAGTCCCGCCGGGAAGCGTCGCCGTCTACGAAACCAACGACCGGACCGCCGCGCACTTCGGCGAGCTGTCGGCCACGTCGCTCGCGTCGCGCGGCTGCGCCGGCGCAGTGCTTGACGGCGGCGCGCGCGATGCCGAGTACATCCTGCGCGAGGATTTCCCGGTCTTCTCGCGCTATGTGACCCCGCAGGACTGCGTCCCACGTTGGGAGCTGATGGCCCACGGCGATGTGACGATCGTCGTCGGCGGCGTCCGTGTGTCGCCGGGTGACTGGATCTCCGGCGACCGCGACGGGCTCGTGATCATTCCCCGTGAAATCCTCGAGGAGATCCTCGCCGAGGCCGAGGAGAAGGTCGCGACCGAGAGCGAGATCCGCTCCTCGGTCAGGGACGGCGTGCTGCCGCTCGAAGCCTACGAGCGCTACGGCACCTTCTGATCGACCGGGATCGGCCTTCGGGGGGACCGGGGGCTACAGGCGAGCCTGTACCCACTCGCGACCGGCCCTGATCGCGGCATCCGTCGCGGGAAGGAACTCCATCGCGAGTGCACCGGTGTAGGCGTTGTCGGCGAGCGCGTCGAACACCGCCGCGAAGTCCAGATGCCCGCTCCCTGGCTCCCGCCGCTGGCTGTCGGCAAGGTGGACGTGGACGATGTGCTCGGCATGGGCGCGCAGCGCGTCGGCGATCGAGTCCTCCTCGATGTTCATGTGGAACACGTCCGCCATCAGCTGGACATTCGGCGAATCGATCATGCGGCGCAGTCGATCGGCGTCGTCGAGCGTCCTCAGGAGGTGGGTCTCGTATCGATTCAGCGCTTCCAGCGCGATCACGAGCCCTTCGGCGTCCATGCCATCGGTGGCGCTGCCGATCGTCTGGGCGGCGCGGTCGAGCTCTGCCTCGCGGCCGGTCCGGTCGGGCTCGGTGCGAAACGTGGGGACGAGGACGAGCGTCTTGGCCCCGAGGGCGTGCGCCTGATCGAGGCAGCTGCGCAGGTAGTCACCGGCTTGGCGTCTGATGCGCTCACTCTCATGCGCGCAGTCGCGCTCCGGGTAGCCGAGGCCGATCCAGCACATCGACGAGACCGTGAGACCGCGCGCGTCGAGGCGTCCGCGGGCGGCGCGGACATCGAGCTCCGGAACGGCCGCGATCTCGATCGCCGGATATCCCGCGGCCGCGACCCGATCGATCGCCTCGCCGGTGCTCGCCGCCTCGAGCGTCCACTCGCTCACGCTCAGCGTGTTCATCGCGCAAACATATAGTCCAGCGGGCCCGGGATACGCGTTAGATTCGGCGCATGACGGGTCCGCTCAAGGCCGGAGTGATCGGGGTCGGCCTCGCCGGCGGCCCGCACATCGAGGCGATCGGACGGACGGGGATGGCCGACGTGGCCGCGGTCGCCGCCTCATCGGAGGAGTCGGCACGGCGAGCGGCCGACCGCTACTCCGTCGCTGGGGCTCATGGCGACTGGCGCGCGCTCGTCGCGGACCCGACCATCGACGTCGTGCACAACTGCACCCCCAACCACCTCCACGCTGAGGTTGCCCGGGACGTGCTCGCGGCCGGCAAGCATCTGATCACGGAGAAGCCCCTCGCCACCAACGTCGAGGATGCGAGCGCACTCGTCACCGCTGCCGCCGAGAGCCCGGTAACAACGGCGTTCTGCCACAACTACCGCAGCTACGCGATGGTGACCGAGGCGCACGAGCTGATCCGAGGCGGCGCGATCGGTGAGGTCTTCCACATTCACGGCGTCTACCTGCAGGACTGGCTGTCAGACGGTGGCGTGCGCAACTGGCGGCTGAACCCGGCGCAGAGCGGAGCCTCGACGACGTTCGCCGACCTCGGGACCCACTGGTGCGATCTGGCCATGCACCTGACCGGTCGCCGCATCGAGTCCGTGTGCGCCGCGATCGCCAGCCGTCACGGGCGGCCGATCGACGACCACGGCGGTGTCCTGTTCAGGTTCGACGGCGGCGCGCTCGGGACGCTCGTCGCGTCGCAGGTGTCACCGGGTGCGAAGAACAGCTTCCGGATTCGCCTGGACGGATCGGAGGGATCGCTCTACTGGGATCAGGAGCGTCCCGAGGAGCTGTGGCTCGGGCGCCAGGACGGACCGACTGAGCTGCGCCACAAATCAGCCGGTCAGCTCCACGACCGAGCGCAGCGCCGGGCCCATCTGCCTGCCGGCGAGATCGAGGGGTGGAACACCACGTTCGTCAACCTCTTCGCTTCCGTGTACCGGAGGATCCTGGGTCGCCCGGTTCCCGGGGACGAGTTGGTGGCCACGCTCGCGGACGGCCTCTTCCTGATGTCCATGATTGAAGCGGTGACCCGTAGCAACGCTGAGCGCGCCTGGGTGGATGTGCCCGCTGTGAGCGCCGTCTGACCCCGGTGCGCCGCTCTTCGGAGCGCCGGCGAGCACGATCGAGCGCGCTGCGTCTCACAAACCGTTTAACAAGATGGGCAGATCTAGCGTCAGCCAGCCTCAGCCAGAATCACAAAAGCCCTGCAAATCGAGTTCGAGAGCGACCTTGAGCTGCGGATCGGTGCCCAGGACCCTGAGCAGCTCGAGCGCATGATGTTCGACCTCGTCCAAGACGAGCATCCCACAGCCAACCGTCTGCAGCCGCCGGACGCACGCGAGTCGCGCTCGACTCCCGGATCCGGAGGCTCGGCCCGCGCCTCCCTCATCGGAATCCGGATACCACCGCCCGGGTCGGGCGCGCGGTATCCGGACACCACTTTTGATCAGGGTCGGATTTGCCCGACCCCGTTCTGCCCAGGAGGGCACGAATGTTCGCTGGATTGATGGTGAGGGTGACATCCGGCGAAGCTTGGGCGCGTGAACGCCTTGGACATGCCCTCAACTTCGAGAACGGGAACCGTGTTCTTCTGCTGGGGCATCACGGTTCGGCGGCGACTACTGGCCCGAGAGCTTCCACAGAGCCTTGAATTGCTGCAGGGCGTCGCTCGGGTAGTTCCACTCGGTGATCGACCCGACGTTCGCTTTGGTCAACAGCTGAGTCGGTTGAACGCCCTCCTGAGCCTGAGCGATCGGCAACCCTTCGGCGTCGCGGAACATGGCGTCCGCCACTTGCAGGGTCGCATATGGTGACGAGTAACCAGTCCAGGCGGCTTCCTTGCCGGTGCGCAACGCGGCGAGCCCAGTCGGGTCCACCGCTTCACCGATGACCTTGATCTTGGACAGGCCGGCTGCGGCGAGCGCTGAGGTGATGCCGGTGGCAAACGGACCGTCGTCGAAGACGAGGTAGTTCGCCGAGGGATGCTGCTTGAGCGCTGATATGACGGTTGGGATCAGCTGACCGGAGGCAAGCTGGGGAAGGCTGATGTTCGCCATCGTGGTGGTGCACCCTGGGCACAAGGCCTTCGCCCTCGCCGTGAACGCGTTCGTGAATCCGTCGAGAATCGCGTAGCCCGGCACGTGCTCGATCACCGCGTTGCCCTTGCCCTTTGAGTCCGAGACGAAGTAATCCGCCATGAGGTTGCCCTGCGTACTGTCATTGGCACTCGCGTTGACGATCACCGGCGGCTTCACCGCGATTGGAGCCACGGCCGTCACGGCAAGCTTTGCACCGGCATGCTGTACTTGCTGGAGGATCGCCGGGGCTACGGGCGTCCCGGCCTCGACGATGTAGTTGGCGTGCTTGGTCAGCGCCGTGCCGATGGCGCCGTTGAATGTCGCCGGGTTGGCCGGGTCGTAGCTCACCAGCGCATAGTTCCAATGCGCGAAGTGGGCCAGCTGGGCGATCGTCCGCTGGATCTGCACGTTCTGAGGCTGAGGAGTCCCCAGGACAACGACGGTCTTCCCGCGCGGCGGCGCGGACTTGAGCGGTGTGGTGATGTTGATCTTGGTGGGAGCGGCTTGGTACGCCTTCAGTGCCGCCGTTGCCGTCGCCCCGCCGCCGGCGGGTGCGCTCGCATTAGATGCGGATACCGACGATCCCGGGGAGCTCGACGATCCACAGGCGGCTACGGCAATGCCGAGCCCGGCTGCGACCGAGAGAGCTGCAACTCGGCGAGAGCGTGGCAACAGGCGTCCGCGGACCTCGTGCCTCGAATTGTGCTGCATGTTCCTCTCCTTTGGTGGTGTCGGCCCGATGGGCCGATCATGGGCTCCCGGAACTCCGGTCCGGTCACGGAGGGCCTCGATCCTCACGGGCGACACAGTAGCGAGTCACAAGACAGACTGTCAAGTGAAAGGAAGACAGGGCTACTGAGTGGGCTATAGTCTGCGGCGATGGCGACGAGCGATCGCACGAGCAAAGGCGGGTCGCTGCGCGACGAGCAGAAGCGCTTGACTCGTCGACTGCTGATCGCCGGCGCGGTCACGGCGTTTGAGCGCAAGGGTTACGCCGCGACCACGATCGAGGACATCGTGGCGGAGGCCAGCGCCAGCCGTGCGACGTTCTACCTCCACTTCAAGAGCAAGGCCGACGTCGTGCTGGTGGTCGCGCGAACGCTGGGAAGGCGTTGGCGGGAGCTGTATCTCGAGCTCACATCGGGCGGGCGACCGTCCCGCAAGGATCTTTACGAGTGGATCGACTCGATGGTCGACAACTACGCAGCGAACCGCGGGAGCCTGAAGGCCTTGGACCAGGCGGAGGCGATCGAGCCTGAGATCGCCGCGGTGAGACTTGGCAACCACCAGGAGTCGATCGCGGTCATCGCCGAGTCGATCCGACAGTGGTATGGCTGCGGCGAGGAGGATGCGCGGGTGCGCGCCGCTCTGCTCCTGGTGCAACTCGATCAGTTTCTCCACTTCTGGATCGTCAACGGCCTCGCATTCGACCGCGAGCGCGCCGTGGGCACGCTCACTGACCTGTGGCTCTCGATGCTCGGGCTGAGCGAGCCCCAGTCCTCGTGAGACATCGGCCAGACGGGTTGACGCTTCGCTAGACATAGCGTATAGTGATCGGACGAGCCGTCTTGCGAGAGCGTGATCACAACCTCGCCGGCCACCGAACATCGACACCCGGTCGCACCGGCCTCAGCCGACGGCGACGTGGTTCATGGAGAGGAGCAGCGCCGTGGGCGCGAAAGCGGGAATCGCAGGGCTTGGGATCACCGACATGGGGAAGGTCTTCGGCCGCACGGTTTCGGATTTCGCCGGCGAGGCGATCGCTCTGGCGCTGGAAGATGCAGGCCTGCAGGCGCGTGACCTCGATGGGTTGCTGATCAATGGCAACCAGTCCGAGGAGATGGCGCCGAGACTGCAGTTCGCGCTCGGGCTCGTCGATCTCACGCTGGTGAACACGATGAGCGCGTTTGGATCGAGCGCGACGACGATGCTCCAGTACGCGGCGTACGCGATCGAGAGCGGGCAGGCGAACGTCGTGGCGTGCGTGTATGCCGACGCGCCGTTGGCGGAGGGGGAGTCGATCTCGCAGTCGGGGTACAGCGGGAAGCGGTTCAGTGCGCCGGGACTGGCGGGGCTGCGGTTTGCTTACGGCGACTACGGGCCCGCCAACTCGATGTACGCGCTGGCGCTTCGCAGGCATATGCATCTGTTCGGGACCAACCACGACCAGCTCGGGACGATTGCCGTCGGGCAGCGCGAATGGGCGCTGATGAACCCGCGGGCGCAGATGAAGAACCCGATGACGCTCGAGGACTACCACGCCTCCCGCTGGGTCGTCGAGCCGCTTCACCTGTTCGATTGCTGCGTGGTGTCCAACGGCGCGATTGCGGTGCTCGTCACCTCCGCGGAGCGGGCGCGGGACTTGCGCCAGCCGCCGGTGTACCTACGGGGTTTCGGGCAGTGCGCGCCGGGCGATCCGGCGCGGGCGGAGCGTGAGCCGTCGGTCCATACCGGCGCCGGGAAGTCTGGGCAGCTCGCGCTGGCGCAGGCGGGGATCGGGCTCTCGGACGTAGACGTGCTCGAGCTCTATGACTGCTACACGTACACCGTCCTGGTCACCCTCGAGGACTACGGGTTCTGCGAGAAGGGCGACGGGGGCGTGTTCGTCGCCGACGGGAAGCTCGGCCCCGGCGGCTCGTTGCCGTGTAACACCGGCGGCGGCCAGCTCTCCTCCTTCTACATGTGGGGCTTCACGCCGCTATCGGAGGGCGTGATCCAAGCGCGCGGTCAGGGGGGCGAGCGGCAGATCGACAAGCACGACCACGTGCTCGTCTCCGGCAACGGCGGCGTCCTGAACTTCCACTCAACGACGATCCTCAGCAAGCACGACGGATAGGAACCACGATGAGCACGACCACCGCGCCGGCCAAGCCGGTGCCCGTTCCCGACGAGGCCAGCGCTCCGTTCTTCGATGGCGCGCTTCGTGGGGAGTTGATGCTGCTGCGCTGCCAAGCCTGCGGCACCTACCAGTCGCCGATGGCGTACATCGGGGTCCCGTTGCGCGCCCGCTGCGTGACCTGCTTTTCCGGGGAACTCACGTGGGCTCCTTCGAGCGGTAACGCCACGCTGTACAGCTTCGCGCTCATGCACCAGCTCTACGACGAGGCGTTCGCTGCCGAGATTCCATACAACATCGCGGTCGTCGAGACCGAGGAGGGCGTGCGGCTGACGAGCCAGGTGGTCGACTGTCCGAACGAGCGGCTCGAGATCGGGATGGCGCTCGAGGTGACGTTCGAGCTCATGAGTGACGCGGTGGCTGTCCCAAAGTTCAGGCGTCGCGCATGAGCTACGACCACGTCATCTACGAGAAGAAGGGTCATGTCGCCTACGTGACCCTCAACCGGCCGGAGCGGATGAACGCTCTCGACAAGCACTCGCACCGCGAGCTGATCGAGATCTTCGATGACTTCGCGTCCGACGGCAACGCTTGGCTGGCGATCATCACCGGCGCCGGCGACCGCGCATTCTGCGCCGGGAACGACCTGAAAGCGACGGCAGATGCTTCGGCAAACGGGGAGGACCGGGTCGACACTCGCTCGCGATTTGGCGCGATCACGCGCGGCTACAACTGTCCGAAGCCACTGATCGCAGCGGTCAACGGCGTGGCCGCAGGCGGCGGTTTCGAGATCGCGCTCGCATGTGACCTCGTGATCGCCGCCGACACCGCTCGCTTTGCGCTGCCCGAGCCGCGCGTCGGGCTGATTGCGGGCGCGGGTGGGATTCACCGGTTGTCGCGGCAGATCCCGCTCAAGCACGCGATGGGGATGCTCCTCACCGGCCGCTTTGTCTCGGCGCAGGAGGGCCACGGCTTCGGTTTCGTCAACGAGGTGGTGCCGGCGGGGGAGCTCATGGCCGCTGCGGAACGTTGGGCCGGCCAGATCCTGGCGTGCTCGCCGCTGCTCGTGTCACTCACCAAGGAATCGGCGCACGCCGGCTTAGGCCTCCCCGTCGACGAGGCGATCGACGGCGATTGGCAGGAGAGGATCCCGCGGATGCTTGCCTCCCAGGACTACATCGAGGGCCCGAAGGCGTTCTCCGAAAAACGCAAGCCGGCCTGGACAGGGACGCTCGGGGCGTGATTGCAGATGAGCCCCAGCAACCTCAAGCTCGGTCTCAGCACAGGCCTGCTGTCGGGCCGGGCCTCGCTATCGGAGACATGTGAGACCGTCAAGGAGGCCGAGCGCCTCGGCTTCGACTCGGTCTGGGCGTCGGAGACCTACGGTAGCGACGCGCTGACACCGCTGGCGTGGTGGGGGTCACACACCGAGAAGGTCGGGCTTGGGACGACCATCGTCCAGATCAGCGCTCGCCGCCCGACCGCGACAGCCATGGCGGCGATGACGATGGACCATCTCAGCGGTGGCCGCTTCATGCTCGGGCTTGGCGTGTCGGGCCCTCAGGTCGTTGAGGGGTGGTACGGCGAACCGTTCGCAAAGCCGTTAGCCCGGATGCGCGAATACGTATCGATCGTGCGTGACGTCTTCGCCCGGCGCGAGCCAGTCAGCTCCGAGGGCCCCCATTACCCTCTGCCCGTGCAGGGGCGCGAGGGGATCACTGGACTGGGCAAGCCGCTGAAGTCGATCCTGCGTCCCCTGAGCGAGCGCATTCCGATCTACATCGCCGCCGAGGGTCCCAAGAACATCGCCTTAGCCGCCGAGATCGGGGACGGCTGGCTGCCGCTCTACTACTCCCCCTACTACGACGCCGAGCTCTACCGTCCGTGCCTGGAGGAGGGATTTGCCCGGCGCGGGGGGCAGCCCGACGAGTTCGTGATCGCCCCCTCGGTCCCGTTCATCGTCCATGACGACGTCGAGCAGGCGGCGGACCTGCTCCGGCCGATGTACGCCCTCTACTTCGGCGGGATGGGGGCCCGCCAGATGAACTTCCATCACCAGGTGGTAGTGAGGATGGGCTATGGGGCCGAGGCCAAGAAGATCCAGGATCTCTACCTCGACGGTAAGAAGGACGAGGCGGCGGCCGCCGTGCCGACGAAGCTGGTGGAGGAGCTAGCGCTGATCGGACCTGTCGCAAAGATCCGCCACGACCTCGAGGCCTGGCGCGACTCGCCGGTCACCACAATCCTGATCGGCGGACCTGCGGAGCGGCTACGGCAGGCCGCGGAGATCGTGCTCGGCTAGTGTCCGCGATGCAGGAGCGACCCACGCCACTCGACGGCGTTCGAGTGATCGACATGGCCGAGGGCAAAGGGGAGATGTGCGGCCGCTTCCTCGCGGACCTCGGCGCGGACGTGATCCGGGTCGAGTCGCCAGGCGGCGCCCCATCGCGGGCGCGGGCGCCGCTGCACGCCGGGGTCAGCCTGCGCTTCGCGACGCACAATGCGGGCAAGCGCGGAGTGGTGATCGACCACACGACATCGGAGGGTCGTGAGCAGCTGCTGGGTCTACTGGACGGCGCCGACATCTGGATCGAGAGCGCCAGGCCAGGCGCCATGTCAGAGCTCGGATTCGCCGTCGATCTCGTTCATGCCCGAAACGCCAAACTGGTCGTGCTGTCGATCACGAACTTCGGGCAGACCGGCCCATACCGCGACTGGGTCGCGACCGATTGGACGCTGCAAGCGATGGGCGGAGTCCTCAGCCGGTCCGGGCTGCCCGGTCGGGAGCCGCTGATGCCGCCCGGAGACCTCGCACTCCAGGTGACGGCAGTGCAAGCGGCGTGGGCAGCGCTCGTGGCGTACTGGAACCGGCTCGAGCACGGGCACGGCGATCACATCGACTTCTCGCTGTACGAGGCCACGGCCCAGGTGGTCGACCCGGCGATGGGGGTCGTCGGCACCGCGCAGGTCGCAGGCTACGAGCAAACCCGGGATCGTCCCGCACCCGGTCCCTACCCGATCTTCCGCTGTCGCGACGGCCACGTGCGGGTCGTCCTGCTGGCGCCGCGCCAGTGGCACGCGATGCGGGCCTGGCTCGGCGAGCCGGAGGAGCTTCAGGACCCGGAGTTCGAGACAATCCGTGGCCGGGCGCTCGGGTCCGAGCGTCTACACGCGGTCTTCGACCAGCACTTCCACGAGCGCAGCAAATTCGAGCTGACCCTCGAGGGACAGGCGCGGGGAGTGCCGATCGCGCCCGTGCTCGAGCCCGCCGATGTGCTGGCAGCCGAGCATTATCGAATCCGTGGCGCGATCGCGCGCACACAACTCGCGCCCGGGATCGAGGCCGACGCGCCCACGGGCTTCGCCGAGATCGACGGCCGACGCGTCCGGCCCGCTCGCCGCGCGCCTCGGCTCGGCGAGCACGACAACGAGGTGTTCACGGAGCCGGCAGGCAGCCTGTTCGAGGTCTCCGCCGACGCCCGCCCCATCGGCCGGCCGTTCGAGGGGCTCCGCGTGTTGGACTTCGGCGTGATCGTGCTCGGGGCCGAGGCCGCCCGCCTCTTCGCCGACCAGGGCGCCGAGGTGATCAAGATCGAGAGCCGCGCATTCCCCGACGGCGCGCGCATCTCGCCCGTGCACTTCGCGATCGGCCATCGGGGCAGCAAGAGCATCGGCGTGAACCTACGAAGCCCGGAGGGCGTCGATCTGGTCATGCGCCTCGTCGCGCAATCCGACGTCGTGCTCGCGAACTTCAAGCCGGGGACGCTCGAGAAACTCGGGCTCGGTCCGCAGGCCCTGCGGGAGATCAACCCGGGGATCGTGATCGCGGGCAGCAGCGCGGTCGGGGGGACCGGCCCATGGAGCAGCTGGATGGGCTACGGGCCGTTGGTCCGCTGCGCATCCGGTCTCACCAGCCTGTGGCGTTATCGCGATGACCCCGACAGCTTCAGCGACTCAACCACGATCCATCCCGATCATTACGCGGCCCGCGTCACCGCGATCGCGGCACTAGCCGCCCTCATCGCCCGCCGCAGATCGGGACGGGGCGCTGAGATCGCGACCTCACAGGCCGAGACGATCCTGATGCAAATCAGCACCCTGCTGGCCGAGGAGGCGCTACGGCCGGGCGCGATCGAGGTCACGGGAAACGCCGGCCCCCACGCTGCCCCGTGGGGCGTCTACCCGTGCGCCGGTGATGACGAGTGGTGCGTCGTCACGGTCCGCGACGACGACGACTGGCGCCGTCTTCGCGAGGCGCTCGGAAACCCGCAATGGGCGGCCGATGCCGATCTCGCCGGGACGACAGGACGCCTCGCGCGGCGCACCGAGATCGACGAGCATCTGACCCGCTGGACCCGCGCGCTGCCTCCCCGCGAGGTGACGGCTACGCTGCAGGCCGCCGGCGTACCCGCGGGTTTCATGCAGCGACCTGACGAGTTCGAGAACGACCCTCAGCTCCAAGCGCGAGACTTCCTGAGCATGCTCGAACAGCCCGGCTTGGAGCCCAGGGCGGTCGACAACGCACCGTTTCGCTCGCAGCGGATTCCCGCGCCCGCCAAGATCCCAGCGCCCGAGCTGGGCGAGCACACGCGCGAGATCTGCACGGGGTTGCTCGGCCTGACAACCGACAACGTCGACCGCCTGATCGCAAGCGGCGTCCTCGAGGCGCCGGCGCGGTCACCTGAACCTGGGCAGCCGGTACTGCCTCGGTAAGAAATGGGCGACGGCCCGCGTGTTAGTGAAGGATGCCGATTGCGACGTACTCTCGGCGGTTGGGACGAAGCTTGCGGCGAGGTCGATCGACTGAGGTCCATGACGGACGCGATGTCGTCAGGGCTTGGCTGCGGTCAGGGCGTCCTCAAGGGTGCCGGTCTTCGATCCGGGCCTCGACTGCCCGCTCACCATCAGATCGTGCTCCTTCTGGCCGGTGGAGATGACCTGGAAGTGATCCCGCAGTCCAGCCTGCCCGTTCGCGCTCAGCTGCGAGGCGTGGTCTGATAGCCACTGCTCGATAGTCGCGCGCAGGGTCGCATTGAGGCCCGGGTAGTCGAGCTTGCGCCTTGAGGGGGCGGCTCTGGTCGAGCCGCTGTGGTACGAGCGGAAACGGACGACGGTGCGGAGAGCCGCATCCTCGGCAGCGCGGTCGCCGCCCGCGGCCGTGAGCTTGGTGAGGGCCTTGTCGAGCTGGGCGGTGACCCAGGTCTCGACCGCCTTGAGCTCGTCGGGCCCGTTGATGCCGTCAAACAGCGCGATCTCTTGGAGCCGCCCGGTTGTCCCGGCAGTCAGGAGATCGCTCACCTCTCGTCCGCCGCCGCTGTGCCCGCTGAGCGTCAGCGCCCCGCGCGGCGGCGCGGTGTCCCACACGCCGATCGCGGTGAGTTTGGCGAACACCGCCTTGACGTACGCGTCCGGGTCAAACGCGCCGAAGTCGGCCTTGGCCGTCCCCTGGGGCAGGATCGCCATCATGCGCCGTCCGCTGCTCTCGAGCTGGGGCTCGACCCTGTCGATCGAGACGTCGCGGCCTGACTTGTTGCCGGTGTTATAGCCGTGGAAGTGCACCAGCACGTCGACCGGATCGGGACCTCCCGTCACCGATGCCGGCAGCACGACGATCGCCTGCTGGGCGCCTGCCGGGAGCCCATCGAGCGGCACGCGTCGCATGTGACCCACCATCCGCTCGCCGAAGTTCAGCCCGGTCACGCGCGCGTCCGCCCAGCCGGCCTGAGGGCCCGTGCCCTCGAACGCGGCCGACACCGCCGTGAAGACGCGCTTGAGCTTGTCCGCGGCGGTGCTGCCAAACCCGCCACGCTTCACCTTCAGGGTGGCGCGGATGCCTTCGCCGACCGACGGGTCAGGCGGCTTGTTGGCGGTGGCGCGCTGCGCGTCGAGGGCAGCGAGCCGCAGTCGCGTCGCGTTGGCGACCGTCCGGGCCTCGCCCTCCACCTCCGCCACGGCATCGCCACGTTCGAGCATCGTCTGGGCCTCGCGCATCGCGGCCTCGAACCGGCCCTCCAACTGCGTCCGCTCGGCGCCGGCGATCCCTGGAAGCCAGTCGACGATCCGGCGGACGGTCTTTCCGCCCTCCTTCTTGGCCGGGGGACGCTCTCCGCCGGACTTCGGCGGCCCCGCGACCACAAGCGTGGTGTGGCCGTCGCCGAAGTCCCAGACACGTTCCGCCGGCCTGGTCTTCGTCGCCGGCAGCGTGAGGTCGCTGAGGCGGAACACATCGTCGTGGGTACTGACCTCGATCCGGCGACCGGGGCCGTGGCGCAGATCCTCGCCGCTCTCCTTCGGGAGGGGCTGGTTGCCCTGCAGGCATGTGATCTTGGTGATCACACCATGCTCGTCTCGCTCGATCGTCGCGATCGTCTGGGAATGGCCGCCCGAGCGAGGTCGCGTCGGGTCAGGCGGCCCGCCCTTTGGGTCGGCATGATGCGCCCACACCAGGATGTCACCGGGGTGCAGCAACGGCGCCAGGGCGGCAAAGCTGCGCAGCGGCTTGCCCGACGCGTCTGTGTACGCCGCGACCATCATCGGAAGCTCCGGCGTGTCGATGCCCTGGATGTCGCCGAGGACTCGCCGGCTCCGCGCGCCGGGGCTCTCGCCAGGAATGAACCCGACGACGAAACCGCCGTACCGCTCATTGCGCCCGTGGGCGAACAGCCACACGTGGCGCAGGATCACGGCGATGTCGGCGCAATCGGCAGGCAGCCGGTACGCGGTCTCGCGTAGCTCGGCCGGCAGATTCGTCTGCAGCCAGACATCAGTCGGGTGGTCGATGAATTTGTCCGACGCGCGCGGCCCGATCGGCGGTGCCGGCCGATCGGCGACCGGAGCCTTCGGGTCTCGCGATGCGGCCTTGTCGCCGAGGACGGTGAAGCTCGCCTCAGGCCCCTTGGGCGCTTTGTCGTGGGACTGAAAGGTGGTGAGAGCGCCGAGCGCCCCCAGCCACTCCTCGTAGGTGGCGAAATTCTCGGGATGCTTGGCGTCACGCGGTGCCGTTGTGGTCGTGGTGGTCGTGGGCTGACGCGTGAGCACGCGCACCCGTAGCGCACCATCCGCAGTCAGCCCGCGTCCGCGGATGCGCGCCGGCTCGCGCACGATGCGTCCCAGCGCCCGATTGCCGATCGCGCGACCCAACGTGGCCGGCGTCGGAACAGCGCCGGCAGCCGTGATCAGCCCCGGCTGCGGCGCCGGAGCGGTCCCAGGGGTCGCCGTAGGCCTGGCTGCCTGGTCGGTCCCCATACGTTGCCGCATCCTCCGCAGAGCATTGGTTACCGGACGCCGCGCGTCAAGGCCGCCGTGGGCGCCGGGTGTGCTCGGCCCCTGCGGGGCCTGTGTCTACCTGGCCCAAACAGCGATGGGGGAAGAGAGGGTTGCACCGATTCGGGCGTTCGCCTTGAGACGTACGGGTGGTCCGCACACGCGGACGGCCGACCGGTGGTTTGCCACGAACGCGTCAGCCCGAACATCGGCAGGAAGCTGCCCTCGTGCGTAGTCGAGCACCGGCGGCCATCGAGTCTTTGATCTCCAGCTCGGACCGGGCACACAGAATCGGGATTCGATCGTCGTTCGGGTCAGGATCGGCAGCCACCGTGCCGCTTGACGCTCGGAGACGCTGCTCACAGCGACCCGTCACCGCCGCGCTGCTGGTGTCGAGCGTCAAACGAACCGCGCCGAACGGGTCGATTGGCAACTCGCCGGGGTCTCTGACGGCGGTCGTGCGCTGTGGCCCGAGGTCGGCTTCGCCACATAGTTCCTGACTCTGGCGGCTCTCGCGCGTTGACCGGGCGATAGGCAATCCGTCTTCCCCCGAGGAGGGACCGATGAGCGCTGGAACCAGGCTCGTGACGATCGCGGTGGCGGGGGCGCTTGCGGCTGTCGCGCCGGCCGCCGCGAAGCCGCCCCACCCGGCGCATCCGAGCCTGCCGGCGCATCCAAGCCATCCGTCTGCGTCGCATAAGTGCGCGGCGCATAAGGTTGCGTACGTAGCTTCGGGGCGGCTCTCGTCCTGGACAGCGACGCAGACCGGGAACGGCGCCTGGACCGGGACGATCACGGTTCGCGTTACGCGGTCCAATCACCACGCCGCCGGGGCCAAGGGCAGCGACGTGACCTACACGCTCAGCAACACACAGGTCACATTCGGCAATGGCGCGAACCCGCCAGCGGCTGCCGACCCGGTGCATGTGATCGGCAAGATCAGCGAGCTCGGAAAGAAATGCAGCCCGTCCGGTTTCGCTCCGACGATCACGGTACGCAAGGTGAACATCGACGCGATGAAGCACTAGGCAAAGGCTGCGTCTGCAGCGGCACCGTGCTTGCCGCGCGGTGTGATTTGGGAGTGAACAGAGGGAGTCAGAGGATGAAGAAATTTGTGTTTGTGCCGATTCTCGCGATCAGCATGGTGTTGACAGCGGCCGCGTCCGCCGCGGCCTTCAATCCGGACGCATTGGTGACGAACGGCAGCCCGAGCACGCCGTTCTCGCAGAACAAGCAGAACGAGCCGACGATCACGGCCGACGCCAATTCCCCGAACATCCTGGTGGCGGGCTCGAACGACAACATCGACATGGAGGCGTGCAACGCCGGCGCCGACAACACCTGCCCGTTCACTCAGGGGGTCGGCGTCTCGGGCGTGTACTTCTCGTTTGACAGCGGCGCGACGTGGACGCAGCCCACGTACACGGGTTGGAGCGCCCGTAATTGCTTAGGTGTGGTCGGTCCCGATCCTGGCTGCAGCCCGATCGCGGGCGGCCCGATCGGAACGCTGCCGTGGTACTTCGAGAACGGGCTTGTCTCCGACGGCGATCCCGGGGTCGCGATCGGGCCGGCGCCGGGAGCGGGAGGGTTCAACTGGGGCAACGGCGAGCGGCTGTACTACTCGAATCTGACCTCGAACTTCGGCGCGACCAGGACAGATCAGGCGTTCAAGGGGTTCGAGGCGATCGCGGTGTCGCGGACGGATGACATTCAGGCAGCGGCGAACGGCAACAAGCAAGCCTGGTGCGTCGGCACGGCCGGGTGCACGCCGGTGCTGGTGAGCCGCCAGTCGTCCACCACCTTCTCGGACAAGTCACAGATCTGGGCGGACAACGCGTCTTCGAGCCCGTTCTTCGGAACGGTGTATGTGTGCTGGGCGGCATTCGCCGGCCAGGAGAAGGGCAACGCGGCGCCGGCGCCGCTGCAGGTGGCGGTCTCACACGACGGCGGCGATACCTGGAGCCAGCATCAGATCAGCGCCGCGGCGAACAACGGCCAGCGCAACCCTGAGGACGGATGCACGATCCGCAGCGACAGCCAAGGCAACGCCTTCGTATTCGGCGAAGGAACCTCGTCCTCGAACGGCAAGCAGGTGTTCGAGATGATGTCGCGCTCAACCAACGGCGGGCAGACGTGGTCGACGTTCCGGCCGGTAGCCGGCCCCGTGACGCAGCCGGGCGTGCTCGACCCAGTCCAGGGTCGGCCCGTGATCGACGGCATCGCCGGCGCGCGCAGCGACCTCGCGATCGCGCCCAGCATCGACATCGCCAACGGCGCGCCGACCGGCGCCGACGCCACCGACCGAATCGTGATGACCTACGTCAGCGGAACGGTATCGGCGCCGCACGTGTACTTCACCGAGTCGACCGACCGCGGCGCGACGTGGTCGACGCCGCGGGCGATCGAGACCTCGGGCGATCGTGGCATCTACACCGCGCCGTCGATCTCCCCAAACGGGACCGACGTGTATGTCGTCTACAACGCATTCACGACACCGTTCCGCGACAACACGACCGATCCGCGTTCGCTGGTCGGAGTCGTACTGCACGCCGACTCCTCAGCAGACCCGTCCACGCCGACCGGGACGTTCTCCGAGGTGCACAGAAGTCCGGCCGGCGACCCGCGCGGGGCGAGCGCGAACGCGCTGACAGACGAGTTCATCGGCGACTACGTATACGCCACCGCCACGCGAACATACGGAGCCGCGGTCTGGAACGACACCCGAAACGCGGCCGACTGCCCCGCAATCGACAGCTACCGGATGGATCTGCAAGAGGGCATGACCCCGGTCGCGCCAGCTCCCGAGCAGGCCTGCCCGCCGACGTTCGGTAACTCCGACATCTTCGGCGGCTCCTATCCGGATCCGACGCCGTGAGCGAGCCCAAGGAGGTATCGGCGCGACCCGCGGTGTGAGCAACCGACTGTCGTCCCGCGAGCACCGACGCGGGACCTGACGCCCAGGGGCTGACCGGGACCTCCCGCCCAGCCCCCAGAGGCGTTCGCTCGGATCGGGACACAGAGTCGCCAGCAGGCCCCCGAGATCGACACCCAAGCAGCAGCGATCCACCCACTTGGTAACCCGGCTAGGCCACGCGGCGAGAGCTCGCCATTACCACCGCGACGGGCGCCAACATCGCCCTGATCATGTTCGCCGAGGAGTCCTGCGCCTCGTCCAGAAGAATTCGTTAGCAGCGATCCGGGTGGAGCGGCCCGGTGAGCCGGAAGACCTGGATCGCCCAGTTCGGGGAGAGCACCAGCCTGGCCGCGGGGTCGGTCCGGGTCCAGTCGACCTCCGGCGAGTGCACGAGCTGCGTGGTGAAGGTGATCGCCCGCGCGGTGGTGACGACGTACTGGTAGTGCCCCCGGTTCAGCGCCGTGCGCCAGGCCCGACAGCTGGTGATGGGGCGGAACGAGCCATGGGGACCGCGCTGGCCGATGTACGCGACGCGATTGGAGTCGTCGAGACCCCAGAGGGGATAGCCGAAGAAGAAGCCGAAGCTGCCCGCCAGGGCGATTTGCGCCTGGTGCAGGCCCCGAGCCCAGCGCCACACCTTGTAGACGGCGAACCGCCCGGACTTGTCGGTATATCGGTGCCTCAGGTAATCCTGGGTGCCCGAGTAGCCCACTGCGACCCCGGCCAGCACGAGCGAGAGAGCCAGCGTGGCGGCGGTGGCGCGGACGAGGGGACGCCGGAGCGGGATCAGCGACCACGGTCTGAGGACCACGATCACCGCCACCACGAGGACCAAGACCACGGCGGCGGCAGCTCCGCCCAGGTTGTAGTGCGGCGTCCACAGGCGGCGCAGGGCCACCGTGGCCACGAACAGTGTCGTGAGTCCGGCCGCTGCCGTCCAGCGGCCAAGCTGGCTCCTGAACAGTGGGGCCAGCGGCGTGACGGCCAGCGCCAGCGTCAGTGCGGGAGCTGCGTAACGTATGGAGTACATCAAGCAGTAGGGATGTCCCCAGGGTCCGCACGCCGTGACCGGAGTCAACGTGTAGGTGACCAGAGAGGCCAACGCGATCAAAGCCGCGGCCAGGATGACTCGGTCGCGCTTGGAGAAGAGACACAGGAGAGGACCGACCACGGCGGCGGCGACCAACGCCGGCCACCACGGCCCGAGGTTCATGTTCAACGCCGGAATCAGCCAGTGGCGGAGGATCCGGGGGTAGGTCGCGTAGTCGGCCAGGGAGTAGTAGTTGCCCTGCTGCAGCGGCGGCGGGTGAGGCGTCGGTAGTACGCCGAAGCTGAACCACGGGAGCGGGTTCCCGATCGCGATGAGGTTACGGGCATACCAGTAACCACCGGCGAGGACCAGCCCGCCGATCCACCACCCGGTCGCGCTCCCGCGCCGGCCGCTGGGGGTCAACGCGATCGCGGCGAGCGTAAGTGCCCCCACCGGAGCCAGCAGGTTCAGTTTCACCGACAGCGCCAGCCCGGCCGCGACGGCGGCGATGATGCTGCCGCCGCGGTAGGCGCGCGTGTCAGTCGTGGGCATGTCGGCGGTGCGCATCCACAGAGCCACCGCCGCCACGAAGAAGAACACAACAAGCACATCGTTGTGGGCGGTTCCGGCATTGCTGCCGACCATCATCGGCGTCGCCATGACGAGCGCCGCCGCCAGCATCGACGCGGAGCCGAATCCCCGAACCGAACCGATACACCAGGCCGCAAGCAACGTGAGCGCAAGCCATATGAGGTTGATCCCCGGCGAGAGCACATCGTTGCCCATCAGCACGATGCCGAGCGCGTGGAACAGCTCCGAGGTGGCTGGGTACAGACCGTTCAGATAGTCGAAATCGGTGTACCGGATTCCCCCGATCTGACCGGTCTGGGCATAAGACGCCGCGTGTGGCAGGTGGTATGCGATCGAATCAAAGGAGGTGATCCCGTGCTCGAATGAGTGCAGGCTCCGTCCCGTCCATAGCAGCAGCACGACGACCAGACCGGCCACCGATATGAGGATGAGGACGGCCGCGCCAACCCCTGGCCGGGCGGCGCGGGCGCGGACGACCCGCGCACTGGAGCGCGAGGTCAGCCCGAGTCTCAGCGCCGATCCGACGGCGATCGAACCCACGACCATCGGTACCAGCCTGAACAGGCCGACGGTCCCGAGAACCTCCATGATCGCGACCAGCAGCGCGCACCCGGTGACGATCTCGGCCAGGCGGGCATGGGCGCCGCGCCAGTCCGGGAGGAGATACCGCCGTAGGGCGGCCGCGCCGACGCCCAGCGACCCCAGCACGCACAGCAGCGCAGCGACGCCGATCAGGTAGCGGCCAAGACTCATCTGGCATCGATCCGGTCGGTCAGTCGAGCTCGCCGTCGATCGACATGCCAGAGCTCAACAGGGTGGAGGGGTGATCAGGCGTGCGCTGGGCCCTCCCGAAGCGCCGACTGGTCCGCTCCGGTGGTCGGTCCCGACGGGCCTGTGCTGCTCGCTCTCGAAGCGGCGGGCCAGCTGCGGAGATCGGTTGCGACGGAGCCAGGCGATGACGAGTACCGCGGCGCCTGGGAGGCTGGCCACGAGGACCATGACGCCGAAGACGACGGCGGTCGCGACCCCGTGTCGCGCGCCGAGGCCGGCCGCGACGAACGCCCATGCCGTCACCCCCTCCCGGGGGCCCCAGCTACCGGCGCTTGGCAGCATCATCGCCGCCATGACGAGCAACGCGATCGGCAGCATCTGCGATAGCGGCGCGCTGACGCCGGCCGTCCGCGCAGCGATCAGGAAGGTGGCCGCGTGGCCGCCGACGCCCAGCGCAGATGCCAGCGCGATGCCCAGCCACGCCCTTCGGGCGAGCAGCCCGTTGCGGATGTCGTCGGAGGCTCCGCTCAGGAGGCGCGCCCACGCGGACCGAGTGACATCAGGTCGCGCCCGGGCCACGAGCACGACGCCGAGCACCCCGACGACGACCGCGATCGCCATCAGCGGCATGAACGAGTGCACGGGCGACGGCAGGACGAGGAGAACGAGCACAGTCAGCAGGACCTGAACGAACTGCCCAGCGAAGCGTTCCCACGCGACCGAGCGCATTGCGCGGCCGACATCGTGCACGTCGCGACCATGGCTGACCCCGCGGTGTACGTCGCCCACGATCCCGCCTGGCAGCGTGGCGTTGAGGAACATCGACCGGTAGTAGGCGGCCACCGCAGCGGGCAGCGACAAGTCGACGCCGAGACCCCCGGCAACGATCTTCCACCGCCAGGCATAGGCGACCGTGGACAGCACGGCGAGGCCTGCGGCCGCCGCGAGCGCTCCGCCATCGATCGTACGGAACCCGTTGAGGAACGGACCTGTGCCCAAGCGCCAGACCAAGACCGCGCACACCAGGGCCGAAGCCCCGAGGCGGCCCCAGGCCACCATCCTCCCGCTCATGGCGAGCTACCTGCGGCCGGCTGGGGTCCGTAGGCGGCGAGGAAGCGGTCGCGGAGCGCGCTCATCCGTAGGACCGGCGCGTGCGGGTTCGGCAGTAGGCCCGATTGCCAGTCCCAGCCTCCGATCCGCTTAAGGACCGACGGGTCGTGAGCGATGATCGAGATCGGGACGTCGTGACCGGCGTGCTGCCCGCTCACGATCGCCAATGGCTGCTCGTCACCCACAACAACGAGCACGAGGTTCTTCTTGCCGTAATGCTGGACGAATGAGATCAGCGCGTTCAACGAGTACTCGAGGGACCGGGCATAGGCGGCCTTCACCTGGTTGGGGTGCCACCAGAATGAGCTCGGTTCGCGGTACGTGGGGATGCGGTTGAAGATTGAGCCATTGCCCAGGCCGTTCCAGGGGATCATTCGGGGGATGCGGTCCCAGGGCATGTGGCTCGATACCGTGTCCACCTCGGCGAACAGGGGCCGGTGGGGTCTGGCGAGCTCGAGGCGCTGGAGGGCGCCGAACATGTACTGGTCGGGCATGGGGGCGTAGTTGAAACCAGGGCCCCGGTAACCCATCGCGCCGCGGTCGTAGAGCTTGTCGTAGTGGTAGAACGAGGATCCCTCGGGCCAGGAGCGATCGTCCGCCGGGGCGAAGTTGATCGTCCGCCACCCGGCCCGGTTGAACGCGTCCGAGAGCGTGAAACGGTTGGTGGCGACGAGCTGGTCGTAGCGGCGCTGGCTGTTGGCCCAGACGCCGGACTGCAGGGTGGAGTGCGCGAGCCAGCTGATCCCGCCGAAGCCCGGAGCGTTCACGAAAGCGCTGCGCGCGGCGAATCCAGCGCTCCGCAGCTGGTTGGTTCCCTTGTTGAGTAGTGCGTCGATGGCGGGGGAGAAAGAGGAGCCCTGGACCGAGACCCGCCCGTAGGACTCGACGAACACGAGGAGAACGTCCTTGCCGCGCAGGGCGGTCAGCAGCCGGCTGCCGGGCGTGTCGCGGAAGGGGTCGTGTTTGATCTGGTTGGCGAAGACGCCCTCGTCGTGGATGTCGGCCCGGACCGCTCCCACCTCGTGGGCGAGGTAGCCGGCGGCGCTCGCGGAGGCGATCGGGGTGTGGGAGAGGAGCTGGGCGCCGGAGACCGAGCAGAGCAGCCAGACGGCGCCGAGCCCGGCTGCGCCGGCGAGTGACCGTCGGCGGTTGTCGGCCGCGAGGCGGGTGAGCCGAAACACGGCCAGGGTCATGCCGACGAGCAGCGCGACGGCGAGCGCCACCCCGCCGTACACGATCAGGTCCGCCTCGGTATGACCGAGGGCGGCACGCAGCGTCTCGATGCCGATCCCGGCGTCACCCGTGTCTCCGATCAGATCGAAGGGCCGGGCAAAGGCACTGAAGAACGCGATGTCGAGAATCTTCAGGATGACCAGCAGCGCCAGCGCCGGACCGAGGACCCCGGACAGGATGCGTCGCGGGATGATGGGCAGGACGGCGGCCAGCGCGATGAGCACGAGCCCCTCGATCGGGACCCTGAGGAACGCCGTCACTGTGAGATCCTGCGCCTGATTGGGCGCCACCAAGGCCGCCCAAACGAGCAGTACGGCCAGGACCGAGAACGCGGCAGCGATAGTCCTGCGCAGTCCGCTGTGGCCCACTGCCGGAGCGGCTCCCCCGACGTCGGAGCCCGTGGTGCCCTGCGCCTGCCGGTGGGTCCATAGCCACCAGACGTCGCGCCCGAAGGACTCAGCCAGCAGGAGGAAGGCCCCGACCAGGATCGCCTGGTTCACCCGCAGCGGCAGGACAGCCGCGGCCGCGGTCGTCAGCACGATCCCTTGCGTCGCCGTCACCACCTTGCGCCAATAGCGCGTCGGCAGCCGCGCCCGCATCCACGGCAGCGGCCAGCCGGCCGCGAGAAACGCATAAGGTGCGGCGCCGATCGCGAGCACCCACACGCCGGCCGACCGTGCGACATACACGCTGAGAGCGAGGATCAGGAACGCGTCGACGTCACCGTCGAACCACGCGCCGAACGGTGCGGTCGTCCGCGTCCGGCGAGCGACCCAGCCGTCCACGAAGTCGAGGGCGAGCGCCAGCGCGGTGATCGACACAAGCAGCGTGACCGGAGCGCGGTGGGCGAACGAGTCCGCGACCAACCCGGCAACACCCACGGCGAGCGACGCCCGGGCCAGCGTCACCCAGTCCGCGGCTCTGAGGCGGTGAGAGCCGTGGCGGGAGAGGCCGCGCGCCAAGGCCGCGTTCATCGTTATTGCGCAGATGAGTCCGATGGCCCAGCCCGTGACGCTCAGCCCGACGGTCGCGCCGAGCGCCGCCAGCAGCAACACTTGCGCGATCAGCCCGGCCTGCGGCCCGGCCTGAACCACCCGCATTATGCGTCCAGAGCGCGGCGCCCTCAGTGGCTGGGCGCTTGCATCCATACCCTCCATGACGCTGGCGGCAGACCAAGTCTTCCCAGCCTCGGGTGTCATTCGCCGGACCGTGAACGACGGGAACCGGCGGCGAGGAATGCAGTCCCGAAGGTCAACTCGATCCAGGAGAGATCAGCGAGCTCTTCGTGCATGGCTGCGCGGATCGCCTCCCACGGACGGCGCAGGATCCACTCATCTATGGACGCGAAGCGCCGCACGACCGCGGTCCCGACGTGCGCTAGCCACCGAGGTGTGTTGGCGGGAACCTTGAGATCGAGCACGACCCAGCGTCCGCCACCGGACAGGGCCGCGGCGCCGTGGGCGATGACCTCTGCGCACTCGGGCACCTGCGACAGGGCGTACGTGGACAGGATCGCGTCGACCTCGGTGGGGAAGTCGAAGTCGGCCGCGTCGGCCTGCACGAGGCTGATATTGCTCCAGCCGTTCGTCTCTATCCGAGCCTGGGCCTGGGCAAGCATCGCGTCGGTCAGATCGACGCCGACGATCCGGCCGGCGGGACCGATCGCCTCCTCGATCAGCCGGAAGTTCAGACCCGTGCCGCATGCGATGTCGACCACGCTGTCACCCGGGCAAAGGCCCAGTGCCTGTACGGCCCGGAGGCGCTGCGCCCGCTGGGGATAGCCGGGCGCAGGATAGAACCGGGAGGTTATGTCGTAGTGCTTCGCCTTCTTGCGGTATGTCTCGATCAGGTGCTCTCGCGTGCGGTCGATCTGGCTCACGGGGTGCTCCTCGATCCCGGTTGTGTCGCGGTAGAACCGCACGCCACCCTCCGTCTAGGAATCCGGGCCGTCCGGCGTAGCGGACTCGACCGCAGCCTTGATTGCCGCCATCTCGCGATCGCTGACGCGCTGGATCCTGCCCTTGAGAATGCTTCCGGGGATCGCGCGCATGATGCCCGCGAGGTCGACCTCGATCCACATCTGGGCGTCGGTCTGCCTATCGCCCATCGGCTCGAGCTCCATTCCCCAGCGCGCCGCGGAAGTGCCCATCGGCCCGGCGAACTCCACGTAGCTGGGCGCCTCAACGGCGGTCACTTCCTGGCTCCGGTCGCGACTGGACCAGAGAATCCCCTTCGCCCGCTGGTCCACCCGCGATCCGGGCTGAAGCGGAGCGCCTCCGCGAACCCGACATTCGAGAACCGTTGGCGCCCACTCCGGCCAGCGTCCGACGTCACAGACATACGCCCACACCTCTAGGACGCTGCTGGCGATCGTTATGCGGCTCTCGGTCCTGACAGCCATCGCGCGCACCTGTTGTTGAACGGTTTCCGGTCGCGTCTGGTCGCCCGTGACGCTATATCCCGACCGAGACGACTGCAAGTCGCTCCGATGGCGGGATGAGTGCGCACTCCCCGTCGTCCGTCGGAAGTATGCGTGAGGCCTCGCTCCGCCCATCCATGCGAGTGCGGGTGCGCGAACGCCCACCACCGCGTTGCGGTGACCCGAGCTCCGCGCGCGTGCCCTGCCCGGCCCGGCCTGGCCGGGCAGGTCGTGCTTGACAAACACATGCGCCGCGCAACAATCGCAAAAGGACTGGCGTATTCAGCTTGAGGGAGGTGGCTGATGTTTGCAACCGCGGCCAGGTGTGCGCCCGGAGACGCCGGCCCGCTCGTTCGGCGGCGACCGAACCGCAGGTTCCTGAAGTCGCGAGGCCGCAGACCCGCGATGGTTGCGTTCCTGGTCCTGCTGGGCACGGCGGTGTTTGCCACGGGCGCGGTGGCAGACGGCACCCACGGTCAGCAGGCACCGCGGATGCACTTCGGCGTTCGGGTGGCCATCACAACGGTCTGCTTCAGCGTGACCAACCCGGCGGGGGGCCAGAGCACCCTCTACGGACTGCGCTACATCGACCGGGGTGCCCGGGTCGACTCGTCGACACCAGCGGTCGTTCTGGCACACGGGATCGCGTCGTCGACTGAGAACTGGGATTTCTCGCCGACCTGGTCGGTGGCCAGGGGATTGGCCGCGGCGGGCTACGTCGTCTATTCCTACGATCGCCTCGGCTACGCCAAGAGCAGCTACTTCAGCCAGCCCGGGGGCGGCACTACGCTGACGACAGCGGCCCACCAGGCCGAGCTGCATCAGCTCGTCGAGGAGGTCCAGAGCGGCGCGTTTACCACGACCACGGGTGGCGACTGCTCAGCGCCAGAGAGGCCGAATAGGATCCGGAACCGCCGAGTTGTGATCATCGGCCACAGTGCCGGCGGCTGGGTCGTGGCCGGCTACCCCGGCCAATACCACGACGTCGCGGCGATGATCCAGGCTGATATCCCGGCCTCCTCCGCCACCCTGTTGGGCCAGTCGTCCGGAGGCGGGTTCACGCCGGATCCGGACCATCCCGACTACTTCCAGTTCTTCCAGACCACGCAGAACTGCTTGGACTTCAACACCTACCCACCGGGGGTCGTTCAGTACGTGGTGAACATCGCGTGCGCGCCGCCATTCCTGGACTCGCCGTTCGGCGAAATCACCGACCTCGCCGTCATGTACGCGCAGAACGACGCCTACATCTCGATGATCGGGCCTTCGGTCCCGGTGCTGCTCACCTCGGGCGAGGAGGACACGACCGATCCCCCGTCCTCGGCCGACGCCGACTACGCCTACTACCAGCAGCACTGCGGCTGCGATGTGACGCAACTGCTGCTGCCCGATACCGCCCACCTGTTCATGGTCCACCAGTCACTGCCAATCTGGCTCAACTCCGTCGTCGGCTGGCTCAGCGACCGGCGCTTGCAGCCGACTCGCCCGCTACCGCCCGTGCGCTGCACGGACTGCGTGGTGCCCTTCGTCCGCTGACGACGACGATCACCCGTGTTCAGTGGGGCGGGCTGTCGTGCAGCATTGCCACGGGCTCGCGCGCCGGCTCACGATCGCTGCCGCCCGCGAGTGTCTTCTGCGTCCCTATCCCAGGCCGATCGGCTGCAGCCGCACCGGCCGGCGCGGCGGCTTGGGCTTCGGCTTGGGTGTGGGCTTGGGCCTTCGCCGGATGTTGCCCTGCGGTCCGGGATTGGGAACCGGGACCGGGTCGTTGGCCACGGTGATCGTCTCGGCGGGGTCGCCGCACGCGGTCGGGCCCACGGCGCCGTTGTGGACGTCCCCCGAGTAGCTCGCGGTCCAGCGGTACGTCCCGGGCACCGGGACGATGAAGCTGTCGGAGCGGTAGTCGTTGTTGCTCCTGACTGCCACGGTCGAGGTGAACGCCGGCGCGCCCGAGCAGCTCGTGTCGTCGGGCCCGAACAGCTCAAACGTGATCGTGCCGCCTGGGCTGGCACCGTCGTGGAGGTGGGCGACGTCATAGACCGGAGCGCCGAGCTGTGGTGGCGACGCGGTCGTGGAGAACGTGGGGAGGACCGGAACGACGTCTGCCGGCTCAACGACTCCGAGCTCCGCGCTGACGCCGCACGGCGTCGGGCCGGCGCGCCGGTTGTGACCGTCGCCCGAGTAGCCGGCCGTCCACCGATAGGTGCCGGCGGCGGCCGGGACGAACGATCCGGAGCGGTAGTCGTCGTTGCCGTTCACCGTGACCGTGGAGGTGAACACCGGCGAGCCGGTGCAGCTGTTGTCGGTCGAGCTGTAGAGCCGGAAGGTGATGTCACCGGTGGGCCGCGAGCCGCCGGTGAGATGCGCCGTGTCGTAGACGGGGCCGCCGACCGCGACGGCGGCGGAGGCGGACGTGGTGAGCAGGGGCTCTGCGGGGAGCGTCACCTGGACCCGCTCGGCGGCGTCGTCGCAGGCGGTGCGACCCGTTGCGGTGTTGTTGGCGTCGCCGGAGTACTCCGCCAGCCACCGATACACGCCCGACGCCGTCGCGGTGAACGGCTCGGAGTTGTAGGTGCCGTTGCCGGTCACGATCGTGGCCGTCGTGAACACGGGGGTCCGTGAGCAGTTCGCGTCGTTGGGCCCGAACAGCTCGAACCGGATCTCGCCGGTCGGCTGGGTCCCGTTGCTGAGCGTCGCCGTGTCGTAGATCTCGAGCCCGGCGGCCCGGATGCGACGGGTCGGACGGCCGCCCGCGGCCGGGTTGCGCAGCGGGCTGGCAGTCGTCGTCACCGTTGGCTGGCTGCGATCCACCCCGACCGTCTCATGTGCTGCATCGCACCGTGTCAGCACCGGGTGGTTGTTGCGGTCACCGGTGTAGAGCGCCCGCCAGCGATATGTCCCGGCTCGCAGCGGGTGAAACATGGGCGACGCGTAGTCGCCATTGCCGGCGACGATCACGGCCGTGCGGAAGGCCGGCGGCCGGCCGCACGTGCCGTCGTCCGGCCCGTAGAGCCCGAACACGATCCGTCCGCGCGGATCGGCGCCGAAGTGCAGGTGGGCCGTGTCGTGGATGGCGTCGCCGATCCTGACGCCGGACGACGCCGTTGTGGACAGCGCGGGGTGCGCCCGCCCCACAGCGACGGTCTCCGAGATCACGCCGCATGCGGTCGGCCCGGCGGGCTTGTTGTTCTCGTCTCCTGAGTACGTGTCGACCCAGCGGTACGTCCCGGCCGTGGCTGGGCGGAACGAGGGACTGGAGCGGTAGGACCCGTTCCCCGACACCGCGACGGTGCTGGTGGCGACCGGCGGCTGGCTGCACGAGGGGTCGCGCGGACCATGGACGTCGAACGTGATCGTCCCCGTCGGGTTCTCGCCCCCGCTGAGCGTGGCGGTATCGCGCACCGGTCGGCCCGCCGTCGCCGGGGATGCCACCGTCGAGTCGAGCCTGGTGTCAGCGAGCGGCCCCCTGGTCACCACCGTTTCCTCGCCAAGGTCGCCGCAGTTTGTCGCCGCCGCCTCGTTGTCGGCATCGCCTGCGAAGCGCGCCACCCACCGGTAGATCCCCCGCGCGGCCGGTGTGAACTCGTCGGACCTGTACTCTCCGTTGCCCGACACGGTGACGGTCGAGGTGTGTGCCGCCGCGCCGGCGCAGCCGCTGTCATCGGGGCCGTAGACGTCGAAGGTAATGGTGCCGCTTGGCGCCGAGCCGCCGCTGAGGGTGGCCGTGTCGCTGATCTTGCCGCCCAGCATCACCGCGGGTGAGGCGGTGGTCGTCAGCGACGGGCGCCCCCGGACGACCTCGACGTTCTCGTGCTCAGCACCGCACGCGGTCTGGCTCACCGGGTGGTTGTTCTGATCACCCGAGTAGCTCACCCGCCAGTGGTAGGTGCCGGACTTGGCCAGGGTGACCGGCCCCGAGCCGTGTGGCCCGCTGCCGCTGATCGCCAGCCGGGACTCGAATACCGGAGCTGCCGAGCAGCTCTCGTCGCCGGGACCGTATAGCCGGAACGTGACGATTCCGGTCAGCGACACGCCGTTGGTCAGCAGCGCCGTGTCGTGGATTGCCTGGCCTATATCCGCCCGTTCGGCGGATACCGTCGACGACAGGTCAGGCTCGGCCTTGGAGACGCCGACGGTCTCGGTCGCCTCTCCGCACGCCGTCGGGCCGGCGGCGTCGTTGTTGGCGTCTCCCGAATACGCGACCCGCCAGCGATACGTACCCGCCGTGCGGGGCATGTAGTCGCCTGAGGTGTACTGCCCGACGCCGGTCGCCGTCGAGGTCGAGGTGAACAGCGGAGCGGCGCTGCAGTTCTCGTCGCCGGGGCCATAGAGGGCAAACTGCACCGTCCCGGTCGGCGTCCGGCCGCCCTTGAGCGTGGCGGTATCGGAAATTGCTGCGCCTGGGGCGCCGAGCCGGATGGGGTCGGATACCTGCGACGAGATCGTGGGCTTCCCGTTGGGCGCCGGCACGCATCCGGCGAACGGGACGTGTCTCAGAACCCAGTCGCTGATGGGCATCGTCTTGGCGACGATCTGACCGTCGAGCTGCGGATGCTGGCTGCTGGTGACGGTGGCGTTGGGGGCAAGGATCAGCCCCTTCCACCCGACGCCGTGGTTGACGGAGAAGCTCGCCGTGTTGGGCAGGTTCCACACCATCCGGGCGGCGGTCGCCGTGCCCAAGAGGTCCATGTACTGCGGCGCTATCGACACGGCCTGGTTGGTCGTGATGTTGATCAGCGCGGTCGCGTCCGGTTCGGTGAGGTTGATATTGATCCCGGCGGCGGCGGTCAGGTCGGCTGCGGTGACCTGGAACACGTTCAGGCCGGGGTCCTTGCCCGTCAGCTGGAGCGCCTTGGAATTCGGGTCCAGGACCACCGTCGCGCCCGACGTCTGGGGGAGCATGCCCCACGCGGTGCTCAGGGAGGTCAGCGACTGGAACTCGAACCCGAAGTCGAACGGCGGAGCGGCCTGGACCAGGCCGCCGTTGACCGTGAAGTTTTGGGCGACGTCCTCGGAGCCGCCGTACTGGACGCCGCCGTTGACCGTGCCCCCTTGGCCCGTGGTTCGGCCCGCGATGAAGTCGTGACCCGCGATCACCGTCGGGCCCGTCTCCCCCGATTTCGCGTGGGCCCTCGCCGGCCCGACGCTGATACCGTCGAGCGTCACGTCGTGCGCGGCGGCGATCCGGCCGTTGACGCTGGTCCCGCCGCCCGTCGAGGCGTTGAACTCCCCGTTGGTGAAGGCGACGAAGTTCGCGGCCTCACCCAGGGACGCGCATGACTTCACGCGCGCGTTGCTGGGGCGCGCCGACGAGGACCCGATCCCAACCACGGCGGCAAGCACGGCCATCACAGCTAAGGCGACCAGCGACGCGCGGCTCACTGGCCCGCATCCTATGCGCCGGCCCAGATGTGACCAAGTCCTCGGTGGCGCGCCCAGCGCTCAGGCCTTCCCGGCGGTGCGCCAGCGGTGGCGTGATTCGAACCCGCGACCTTCGGGTTGTGAGAGGCTTCACGCAGACCTCGCCACGGCCCGTCACGCTGATCGAGCTGGTCGCGGGCCGCCCCTTACTTTCGTAGTCGAGGTCTTCGGCAAGTGAGGATCACGGTCTCAAAGGCCCGCAGGGAGCAGCCCTCTCTCACATGTGGCCGTCCGTCATGGAGATCGCAGGAAATCCCCGGCTGGCGGCAATGCGATTCGCGGAACCGTGGGTCTCTGGTGTGTAGTGGGTACGCCATCACGCGACCGCTAGACCTCGCGGTGACGTGCGGCGAACCGTCTGGCCTTCGACCGGTTGCCACACGTCGACATCGTGCACCAGCGGCGTCGGCCGCTGCGGTCCAGGAACAGCCAGCCGCACCCCGTGCCCGGGCAGTGGCGAACGCGGGCGTGGGCGGGGGAGATCAGCACCTCGCTCGCCGCCCACGCCGCCGCGAATACCGGAGCCATCAGGCCAACCTCCACTGAGACCTCACGACGGACCGGGGGTGATCGAGTCAGCCGGAGACTTCCGCCGGCGCGCCACACCGACTCCTCGAAAGCGGAGAACGCGGCGACGTCGGCGCGGTCCAGCAATACATCGTAGGTTCGACGGCGGAGCCGCCGCGCGTCCTCCAGTGCGATCAACGCCTGCTTTGGGTGCTTCTGGGCAGACGCGCGGAGGCGGGACCCGCCGGCGGCCGGGATGAGCCCTACGGCGCACGCCCAGACCGCCAGGTGGTCGTACGTAAGCAGGTAGTCGTGCTCCGGAGGGCTGTTCCACCCCGCCAGGGTGTTGCACAGCTCGAGCCCACGGTGGCCGGCGACTTGGACCGGGATCTGAAGGTCGTCGATGACGGTAAATGCTGCAGGAATGGAGGGCTCCCGCTTGACCGGTAGCTAACCGCTAATTACGATTGTACCGGTTAGTCAATGAGAGGAGGTTCGATGCGCTCGTGTTTGGCTGTCGTCGCGCTGGCGGCGATCCTGGCCACCGCCGCGGGCGGCTGCGGCGTGGCCAGACCGGCGGTTCGGCGACGGGCAGCGGCTGTGTATGGAGGCCCCGCTCCGCTGCTCGTCTACTTCAAGCGCGCCATCGGCTTTGACCCGCTGGCCAGCGACCTCGTTGTCGACCGGGACGGCAGCGCAGTGGCAACGATCACGCTCGGCGGCGTGAGCGGCCAGAAGCGGCACGAGTTCACGCTCGCCGCTGACCGTCTTCGGACGCTGCGGCAGCTCGTTGCCACCACCCGCCTGACCGATACCGCATGTTGTAACGATGCCGGGTACTACCTGTACTTGATCAGTGCCGGCGGTCATACTTGGCGCCTCGAGCAGCGGCGAGTCCCGCGCCGTGCGCGGCGCCTGATTGACGCGCTCAACGCCATTGCCGACGCGCACATCCGGTACTAACACCCAGGCCGTACCCGTGTGCTGAATCGATTGAGCCGACAGGGCACAGCGCACACCAACCGGTTGCGCCGGACCCGAGGTCGCACCGGCCGATCCCTCCTGGCATCCGCGGAGGATTATCGGAGCGTACGTGTCTGGCGCAGGGAGTCGAGCAGCGCGCCGCTGCCGACGATGTTGTTGTGCCCCAAGGAGTGGAGGTGTGGCGCGGTGGCGGTGTCGTCCACTTTCCCCTTAGGGCTGTCGTCGACCTTGATCACCTGGTAGTGGCTGCGCAGCTCAGACACGGTCGAGGTTGGCAGCATGGCGAGCATCGCCGGCAGCACCGTGGTGATGTTGGCCGCAAGCGTTGTGTCGAGCGCCAGCCCGTTGGGCGGCAGCCGCACCTTCTGGCGAGCTAGCTCGGCGGTGCTCACCGGCTCGCCGAACAGCTGGCGGATGCCCTGATCGAGCAGATCGTGAGCGGCGACGTAGGCGCCGTTTGCGTCGTAGTAGGCGCGGAACCTGAACGAGTGCGCGAGGTAGTCGTCGATCCCGAGCCCGAAGGAGGTGGCGAACAGCGTCGCGATCATGCTCACGTCGGCCAGGAGGTGGCGCGCCACGAGCGCGAGGAAGGTGTCGATTTTGTCGCGCCCGCCCATCGTGACGCCATCCTTGCTCAGGAAGTTGTTGACGCCCTCGTACAGGAACACCGACTTCATGACCGTCGTCCCGGATGCAGCCTCGGCTTTGGCCATCTTGGCGACCGAGTTGCCGCCGGCACTCCAGCCGCTGACGATCAGGTCCGAACGGGTCAGGCTTGGACCTCCGTCGGACGCAAGCTGCCGAAGCACACGGTCGACGTACGTCTCCGGGGCGGTTGCCGCGTCACCGAAATCAGCGCCAGCGTTGCCCTGGGGCATCACGATCACCAGCTTCGTGTCGCCCTCCGCGAGGCTCTTGGAGAACTGCTCGTCGGAGCGGTCGCGGTCCTTGTCCTCGTCGCGCACGCCGCCGACGTTGCGGTAGCCAGGGTTGCCCACGCCCTGCAGCCCGTGGAAGTGCAGCAGCACCTGGACAGGCCCGGTGTTCTCCTGCCCGACGAGGACGATTGCGCGGTTGTCGTTCTTCTCTGGCGTCGTCGTCAGCACCGGCTTGGGATCCTTGTTGCCCCCGAGCGCGGGGTCGTAGATCGGGTAACGGTCGACGCCCGGGTTCGGCGATGTCTTGCCCGAGTTCGGTCCGCTCCTTGCCTCCGGCCAGCCAATCGCTCGGCTCAGGACCGGCGGGGCGCGGACGCCGGCTGCGAATCCGTGCTGACCGGCTGGGCCCCGCAGCGCGCGGACGGTCGCGCGGTTCCCGATCGAGCGCTGCAGCGCCATCGCCCGCTGCGCGGCGTCCGGCGAGAGCCGACCAGCCACCGCGATCCGCCGCTGGCCGGCGTCCGCGTCCTTCGCCTCAACGAGGTCTCTTTCCACTCGACGCCGAACTTTACGCGCGCGCCGCTGTCCGCACGGGCGCTTTCCCCTTCTGTCGGCGCGCTACGCGGGATCGCGTTGCGACGAAGGTGGTCGTCGGGCTCCACGCGTCCCGAAGCGCGGGGCCGCGCCGTTATCCCGTGCTGTCCCTGGTGGCCGCTTCTGGTCTCAGCAGTGAGCGGCAGCCAGATCGAGAGTGCCCCAACGGCGCCTCAGCGGGAGCCTCGGATGTTGGCGATCTCCGGGTGCAGCCGTCAGTTTCCGTTCGGTGTCGGAGGACCGGTGCGAGTAGGACTCGGTCTGCCGTGGGCCGTCCTCCGGTGTCGTCCTGTGGCCATGTCCTGTGAGCGGGGCGGGCGCGTCGGTGGCAGTGATGCCTGGCGAGATTAGGCTGCGGCCTGCATCGTTCGGTGTTGCGCGGGGCTGATCCCGCGCACGCGTTTGAACGCGCTGGAGAAGGCGAACGCGCTGCCGTAGCCGACGCGGTCGGCCACTGACGCCACGGTGGACTTCGGCTCGAGCAGGAGGTCGGCGGCCAGCGCGAGGCGGCGGGTGGTGAGGTAGGTCAGCGGGGGTTCGCCGACGACCTCGACGAACCGGCGCGCCAGCGCGGCGCGCGAGAGCCCGCACTCCGCTGCGAGCGACGCGACCGTCCACGGCCGCTCTGGCGCGTTGTGGATCGCCTGCAGGGCCGGGCCGATCACGGGGTCGCAGTGGCCGCGGTACCACGCCGGCACCTCGGCGCCCGGGCGGTCAAACCACGCGCGCAGTACCGTGATCGCGAGCAGGTCCAGGAGGCGGTCGAGCACGGCTTCCTGGCCGGGGTCGTCGCGCACGATCTCGCGGTGCAGCATCTCGACGAGCGGAGAGCGCAGCAGCTCGCCGGGGAGGACGAGGACCGCCGGCAGTGCATCAATCAGTGGCTGGCTGATGGCGCCGAGCTGCTCATAGGTGCCCGTCAGCAGGATCGTCGAGTCCTCGGTGCCCGTTCCCCATGTCCGTACGCCGAGGTGCAGGGCCGGGTCCAGTGGGGTGCCGTCGGGCGCCGCGCAGCGTTGACCCGGATGGATGACGATCTGGGGAGCGGTCTGCGGCGTGTCTGCGACCGTGTAGTGGTCGGGGCCGCGGAAGATCGCCGCGTCGCCCTCGCGTAGCTTGACCGGTGCGTCGTCGTCTGACATCGCCCAGGCGCCACCGCGGACGACGGTCACGACGGTCATCGGCGCCTCGTCACGGATGCGTAGCGACCATGGCGGCTCAAACAGCGAGCGCATCAGGAAAGCGCCGTTGGCGCGCGGTCCGTCGAGCAGAGAGGCGAGCGGGTCCATAGCGTCAACTGTAGACGTTGGCGAATGGATCTGGGCGTTTGAGCTATGGAACGTCTCACGTAAAGGCGATTGCATGCATTCCATGAACACCACCCACACCCACATCACCGCTCTGATCCTCGGCGCCACCGGCAAGACCGGCCGCCGCGTCGTCGCCCGGCTGAACGCCCTCGGGGACAGCGTCCGTGCCGGTTCGCGCGCCGCCGCCGTCCCCTTCAACTGGGATGACCGCTCGACCTCGGCCGAGCTGCTGCACGGCGTCGACGCCGTCTACCTCGTCTACGCCCCCGACGTCTCGCTGCCCGGCGCCGACGAGCAAGTCGGCGCGCTCGCCAGACTGGCCGGGCAGGCCGGCGTCCGGCGCCTCGTGCTGCTATTCGGCCGTGGCGAGCAGGGGGCGATCAACTCGGAGTCGAGCGTCCGCTCCGCGTTCCCCGATGCGACGATCGTCACCGCGAGCTGGTTCGCCCAGAACTTCAGCGAGGACTTTCTCGCCGACTTCGTGGCCGCCGGGGACATCGCGCTGCCAGCCGGCACCGTCGCCGAGCCGTTCGTCGACGCCGAGGACATCGCGGACGTCGTCGTCTCGGCGCTCACCACAGACGACCATCAGGGCCGGCGTTACGAGGTGACCGGCCTGCGGCTCCTCACATTCGCCGACGCGGCGGCGGACCTGACCGCCGCCACTGGGCGCGCAATCACCTACACGCCGGTGACGGCCGAAGAGAGCGCCCGGCGAATGGCCGAACAAGGCGTCCCGGCTGAGCTCATCGAGATGCTGACCCACCTCTTCACGGAGGTCCTCGACGGGCGCAACGCGTCGCTGGCCGACGGCGTGCACCGAGCGCTGGGCCGGCCGCCCCGGGACTTCGCCGCGTACGCCCGCGACGCCGCCCGAACGGGAGCGATCTGATGCCTGAGTTGCTCCGCATCCTGACCATGACCACCGCCATCGGCTGCGGCCTCGTGGCGGGCGTCTTCTTTGCCTTCTCCACGTTCGTCATGCGCGGGCTGGACCGGCTCCCGTCCGCACAAGGGCTGCCGGCGATGCAGTCGATCAACGTCACCGCCATCAACCCTCTATTCATGCTCGCGCTGTTCGGCACCGGCGCAGCGTGCCTGGCCCTCGCGATCTGGTCGCTGACCGACCTCGGCGCATCGCAGTCGCCGCTGCTGATCGGCGCCGCGGTTCTTTACCTCGTCGGCGTGATCGGCCTGACGATCGGCTACCACGTGCCCCACAACGACGCCCTCGCGGCCGTGGACGCCACGGCGCTCGGCGTAGCAGACAAATGGAAGGACTACGCCGCGAGCTGGACGACGTGGAACCACGTCCGCACGATCGCGCCGCTGATCAGCACGATGTTCCTGATAGCAGCACTCAGCCAAGACGGCTGACGGTGATCAGGCGTGGCGCACGGGTCAGGCGTGCAGCGCCGGCCGATGCATACGCAGAGGCCATGCCGCTGCCGCGGTAGCGACCGCCGGCGACCGCTCGCCTTACTCGCGGCCGCTTGACGCCTAGCTGGTTCACGCTGCCCCGGGGCTGCTTTCCTTGCTCAGCGCTCGTGACGCGCGGATCCGCGGGATCTGCGTCGTCGCCAACGCGACCTCCGTGCGACGACGCCACGATGAGCGAAGCGGTGGTGCGTGGCGTCTGCCTAGGTCGCTGTGCTGACGGAGCGGGCCGGTCGCACGCCGTGCTGGGTGCCCGGTGCGGGTGTAGGCTCGTCACAGCAATCGGGCCGGAGGATATGTATGTGTGATGGCTGTTGGCGGTGATCGCGCCCGCTGGTCCGATGAGCAGCTACTGGCTGCCATAGCGTCGTCTGACGGGGATGCGTTCAGCGTCTTCTATCGCCGGCATCTACCACAGACCGTTGGCTACCTGTTGCGCGAGACCAGGGATCGGGAGGTGACGGCGGATCTTGCCGCCGAGGTGTTTTCAGCGGTCCTGCTGTGTGCTCGGCGGTATCGCCCTGAGAGGGATACGGCGCTTCCGTGGGTGCTGGCGATCGCGCGTAACGTTGTCGGGGCCAGTCGACGTCACCGGCGGGTGGAGGATCGCGCGCGACGCCGGCTTGGCTTTGAGCCACTCGAGCTTGACGATGACGATTTGGAGCGCACGGAGCAACTTGCCGATGAGCGTGGTCGCGTGGTGGCGCTGGTTGAGTTGTTGCCGCAGCACGAGCGCGACGCCATCAAGGCCAGGGTCGTGGATGAGCGCGGCTACGCGGAGATCGCCACGGACATGCGCTGCTCGGAGCTCGTGGTGCGCAAGCGGGTGAGCCGAGGTCTGGCTCGACTCCGGGCTCAGGTGGAGCGACGGGATGCTTGATTACTACGATCGGCTCGAGGCGCAGCTCGCTGAGCTGACCCAAAACGGCGCCCACCGCCGTGCACGCGGCTGGCTTCGGCTGCCGAGGGTCCGCGTCAGAGCCGGCGTTCTCGCCCTCGCCGCCTCCATGCTGGTCGTCGTGGCGGTGTCGGCCGCGGTGCTCGGCACCCGGGCCGCTCATCACAACCCACGGCCTAGACCCGCGGTCCGGCATGGCACGAGTGGACCCTCTGTGCTGCGGAACATCTATCCCGCTCGGCTGCCCACTCCGTCCGGGGCGCTGGTTTGTGAAACGCCGCTCACCATTCCTGGGCGACGTACCCCGGCGAAGGGAGAGGCACGGTTCTACTCCGACCCGCCGACGAGTACCGAGATGTTCCTCACCGCCACCGGACTGAGAAAAGCAGACGCCGGCAACACCTACGCCGTGTGGCTGCTGCCCGCGGTGCAGACGCTGTCGGGCGGCTACGTGCTGCAGAACTCTGCACCCCCTCAACTTCTCGGCGTGATCCAGCCGTCAGTCGCTGGTAACGGACGGCTGACGATCGCCAGTCGACTCCCCGAGGGGTCGGGCGTCTACAAGCTTCTGGTCACGGTCCAGCCGCGGACGTCGCTCCTGGCGCCGGGGTCGATCGTCCTTCAAGGCTTCATCAACTTCTAGCTGACGCCTTTCCACCGGATGGCGTGACCGGTCACAGAAACCGACCGGTCGGATATGTAAGGGTGACAGTCGGACATAGAGGGGTGAGGTACCGCCGGCGCACGCTGATCGCAACGAGTGTCGGGGCTAAGTCAGGAGGAGCGATGAGTGACAGCACGAGGCCGCAACTCAGGCGTGCCCTAACGCAGGGCTGGGCAAGAGCCGGAATTGAAATCACGCTGACCGGCGTTGGCACCATCGTCACCGTCATCGTCGTGATCTTGATGCTCGGCGCCTCAGGGACGCGGCCCACGATGACGCGTGATCCGCGAACGCCGCGCACCGTTGCGTACTTCCGTCGTACCTACCAACTCCAGGCAGCGGACCGGATGGTGGTTCAGAACGCAGTCAGGCTGCGCGCAATGGCACTCTCACCGGGCCGGACCGCCTTATACCGAGCGTTTGCCGCAGGCATGGCACTGCGTGGGCTGATAACCCTTCACCCAGTCCTGCCAGGACCCTGCGCGGTCGCGATCTCCTACCTATACGACAACCTGCTCGACCTCCACAACGCATATCCAAAAGAAGACTGGCGGCCGCTGCGACGTTTCACCAAAAAGCAGCCGTCACTCAACCCGTGCGCACCCAAGACGACCCGACGCACTGCCTACGTCAGCTGAATGTGGCCCCCGATCAGCGTCACCGCTGTCGGACCGAGGCGATCGCGCCGCCAGCGACGCCCAGCCTGGCTGCGTCTCGGGAAAGCGCTGATCGCGGAGCCAGCGATTGCCTGCGTGGCCAAGCGATGGCCCGGCGCCGGCGCCCACGGGGGAGTCCTATGTCGGGC
>CAVRKJ010000005.1:0-474254 GCA_963721515.1 uncultured Actinomycetota bacterium
TCCACGGCCGGCCAGCGGCTCTTCGTGCGCATGGTGCCATGCGCACACCGCGCGTGCGCATAGCCTGCCCGAACCGACCTGTTTACACTCAGCGCAGCCCCTGGGAGAGGTGGCCGAGTGGCTGAAGGCACTCGCCTGCTAAGCGAGTATGGGGAGAAATCTCTATCGCGGGTTCGAATCCCGCCCTCTCCGTTTTTGCTGCAGATACCGGTGGGAGGGCTTGAATGAGCGTGCTGGACAGCTTCCGCTTGGACGGCAAGGTCGCGATCGTCACGGGCGCCTCGTCGGGCCTGGGCGTCGCCTTTGCGCAGGGGCTGGCCGACGCCGGCGCCGACGTCGCGGTGTGCGCGCGGCGCGTCGACCGACTCGAGCAGACGCGGACGGCCGTTACGGAACGGGGCCGGCGCTGCGTGGCCATCGCGGCCGACGTCTCACGAGTCGAGGACTGCGAGCGGGTCGTGGCGCGCACCATCGAGGAACTCGGCCGAGTCGACATCCTCGTCAACAACGCCGGCATCGGCACCGCGGTCCCCGCCACGCGCGAGGCGCCCGAGGAGTTTCGCCGGGTCATCGACGTCAACCTGCTCGGCTCCTACTGGATGGCGCAGGCGTGCGCGCGGGCGATGACGGACGGCGGCGCCATCGTCAACATCGGGAGCGTCCTCGGCTCGACCACCGCCGGCCTGCCCCAGGCGGCCTACTCCTCGAGCAAGGCGGCGATCATCGGGCTCACCCGCGACCTCGCCCAGCAGTGGACGGGGCGCAAGGGCATCCGGGTCAACGCGCTGGCGCCCGGGTTCTTCCCGTCGGAGATGACCGACCAATACCCGGACGGCTATCTGGAGCAGATGATGTGGCGCGTGCCCGCCGGGCGGCCTGGCGATCCGGCCGAGCTCGTGGCCGCGCTGGTGTTCCTGGCCAGCGACGCGGCCTCCTACATCACCGGCGTCGTGCTGCCGGTCGACGGCGGGATGCTGACCACTTGAACCAGGGCGCCGCGTGACCCGAGCGGGGTCGCGCGGCGGACGAAGTGAGGCTTTGTGAAGAAGAGGTAGCTCTGCGGCGGGTCAGCGCTTCGGACCGGGCGCCGTGCCGAACACGTGATCCCAGAACGGGGCGCTGACGCCGTAGCCGCGCTCGTGGTTCTGGAAGTGATGGCGCATGTGCAGCTCGCGCAGCCGCCGCCCGAGGCGGGACTTCGGGCGGTGATGGTGCACGTGGTAGTGCAGCATGTCGTAGCCCAGATAGCCGCCGAGGAAGCCCGCGCCGAACGGCAGGAACGTCGGGCTGCCGAGCACCAGGTAGAAGCCGTAGACGAACAGCGCTGCCAGCGGCACGCTGAGCGACGGCGGCATCACGAGGCGCATCGGGTCATTGGGATGGTCGTGGTGCACGCCGTGGATGATCCAGTGCAGCCGCGCGCCGATCCCGTCGTCGGGCTCGAAGTGGAAGACGATCCGGTGCAGCCAGTACTCGGTGAGCGTCCAGAACAGATACCCGCACAGGAGCCATACGGCGGTGAGCGCGCCGGCGCCGCGCACGAAGCCCTCGACCAGCAGGACAGTGATCACCGGCACGAACAGGATCGGCGGGACCGCCGGATGAACGCGCGAGAGCTTGTCCAGCAGATCGGAGTCGAACATGCGCGGTGATGCGCGGAGAGTGTCGCTCCGGCTCAGGCCCTTGAGGTCGTCTGCGCCATGGCTGGCCATTAGGCATCCCATATTACCGGGCCGCCCTGCCGTGGTCTGTGATCTCGTCACAGCGCGGACAGGCAGTGGCCCGCCGGTCTACGAGGCCGCCGCAGTGTCGTCCTGCGCCGGCATCGCCAGCACCACGTGGCGCAGCGATAGCGCGATGAACGCGCGCTTCTCCACTCGCGGCGAGCCCTGGAGGGTTGTGACCTCGACGTCGGTCAGGGCCACGAACTCGCGCTCGGAGGCGTTGAGGTAGTCCGTGAGCCGGCTGCGGTAGCCGTCGGCGGGCAGCGCCAGATCGCCGGTGATCCGGTGGCGGTCGGTCTCGACGATGATGCGTTCGCTGCGTTGCTCCACGCGCGCGCACCATACCGACCCGGTGGCGCGCGGTGGCATGCTCTGGACCAATGTCCAAGGTGCCGCAACCCCGCTGGTGGACGGTCCGCCGGGCCCAGAACCGCAAGCCCGCCACGTACCGCTGCCCGCTCTGTGGTGGATTGCTGCCCGCGCTCAGCGAGCACATGCTCATCGCGCCCGAGGGGGACTCCGCCCGCCGCCGGCACGCCCACTCGGCGTGTGTGCTGAAGGCGCGCAAGGCGGGGCGGCTCCCCACCCGCGAGGAGTGGGAGCGCACGCAGCCCGCGCCGGCGCGGCGCCCCGGTCCGCTGACACGCATCCGGGCCGCGCTGACGCGGCGACCTGAGCCCGGCGGCGACCGGTAGGGTCCGACGCCATGGCCCGCGATCTGCGACTCGGCCTCAGCCTCGGCTACTGGGCCGGCGGCCCGCCGCCCGGCGCCGCGGAGACCGTGCAGGAGGCCGACCGGCTGGGCTTTGACTCGGTGTGGACGGCCGAAGCGTACGGCTCGGACGCCCTGATGCCGCTGGCGTGGTGGGGCGCGGCCACGACGCAGATCAAGCTTGGCACCGCGATCGTTCAGATCTCCGCCCGCACCCCGGCGGCGACCGCGATGGCGGCGATGACGCTTGATCACCTGAGCGGCGGCCGGGTCATCCTTGGGCTTGGCGTGTCGGGGCCCCAGGTCGTGGAGGGCTGGTACGGCCAGCCGTTCGCCAAGCCGCTGGCCAGGATGCGCGAGTACATCGGGATCGTGCGCGACATCTGCGCGCGCGGCGGCCCGGTCACCAGCGCCGGCCCTCACTACCCGCTGCCGCTGGTCGACGGTGACGGCGTCACCGGCCTGGGCAAGCCGTTGAAGTCCAGCGTTCACCCGCTGCGGCCCGACATCCCGATCTACCTCGCCGCAGAGGGCCCCAAGAACATCGCCATGGCCGGCGAGCTGTGCGATGGGTGGCTGGCGCTGTTCTATTCGCCCCACCACGATGGCTTCTACCGCGACGCCCTGGCGGAGGGACTCGGCCGGCCCGGCGCGCGGCGCAGCGCCGAGGAGTTCCAGGTGGCCGCCACCGTTCCGCTCATCATCACTGACGACGTCGAGGCCGCCGCCGACGCGCTGCGCCCGATGTACGCCCTGTACTTCGGAGGGATGGGGGCACGTGCAACCAACTTCCACGCCAACGTGGCGATCCGGATGGGTTACGAGGCCGAGGTCGCCAAGATCCAGGAGCTGTATCTCGGCGGCCACAAGGATCAGGCCGCGGCCGCGGTCCCCACCAAGCTGCTCGAGCAGCTCACTCTGATCGGGCCCGCCGACAAGATCCGCCACGACCTCGAGGCGTGGCGCGACTCGATCGTGACCACGCTGCTGGTAGGCGGCGATCCCGCGACGCTACGCACCGTCGCCGAGCTCGTCCTCGGCTGAGCGATTCAGGCGCGCCCGATCCGCCCGTCGGCCTCCAGGATCCGATGGGCCTTGAGCCCCAGGCTCAGGCGCTCGCGCCCGTCTGACTCATACGGCGAGAGGCCCGACACCTCCTGCACCCGCGAGAGCCGGTAGCCGACCGTGTGCCGGTGCAGCCGCATCGCTTCGGCCGTCTCGGTGGTCGAGCCGTCATGAGCCAGGAAGGCGTGCAGCGTCGCCAGCAGATCGGTGTCGTGACGGGCGTCGTAGTCCGCCAGCGCTGTGACCGTGCTGTCGCGCAGCTGCGCCAGCTCGGCGCGGTCGCGCAGCAGGACGCCGATGAGCAGACGGTAGGTCTCGTCGTGTCCGTCGCTGGGAGTCTCGTCGGCGCCACCGAGCTCGGTCAGCAGCTCGGCCTCGTGGATCGCCTCGTGCAGCAGCGCCGGCTCACGCCGCGGCGCCGAGACGGCCACCGTCAGCCCGCAGGCGCGCAGCGTGGCGGCCAGGCCCGCCACCTCGTCCTCCGCGCCGAGGGCAACGAGCCTCCCGGGTCCGAGCTCGGCGACCAGGACCTCGTGCCCGCCCGGTGCCGGCACCCCATTCAATGACGCTCCCCGGGCGCTGAGCGCGACCGCTCCGGCGGACAGGTCGACGCCGAGTCGACGGGCGCGTGCCACCACCCCGGGGACGTCGTTCGGAGCGGCGCCCGCCAGCTCGCCCACGAGTGCCTCACCCGCATCGCCGCCCGGCGCCTCCCTGATGAGCGCTGTTACTGACGCGGCCGAGGCGGCGGCTTCGAGCCACGCGCGCCGGTCGGGCGATGCTCCCCCGGCTGTGGCGGCCACGATGCCCACCACCTGGTCGCCGATCCGCACCGGCACCGCCTCGACGATGGGAGCCGGAGCCGCGGCCACCGGGCCGGGTTCATCCGCGCCGGCCGCGGCGGCGTGGGCCGCAATCGCGCTCACAGCGTCGGCGGCGAGCGAGCCCGGCGGCGACACCACCGGCGCGCCATGCGCCGGGATGGCGATCGCCACCGGACAACCCAGCGCACGGGCGACGCTGGCGGCCACGCTCTCCAGGTCGTCGCCCGCGACGGCGCCGGCGACGAGCGTCAGTGGCGTGGACCGGGGAGCGGACGCATCCGCTCCCCGATCCGGCACCGGCTGATTGCTCGAGTCAAGCGCTCGGGCGCGCTGCATGCTCGCGGCGCACGCGGGCCTGGCTCATCGCCGCCGCCTGGGTCATACGGCGGTCGGTGCGCTGCTGGTCTGGCCGCTGCCACCGGCCAGCCCGGGCACCCCGTTCGGGTATCCCAGCGACGGGATGTCGGATGGGTACACCTCGTGCCCGTGCTCGGCCGTGTCGCCGATCTCCATGTTCTCCTCTGACATTCGCAACGGGATGAAGATCCCGACGAACTTCAGCAGGAGGAACGTGGCAGTCGCCGACCAGCAGACCACGAACAACGCGGTCAGGAACTGCCACTTGAGCAGGGTCCAGTTGCCGTGGATCGCGCCGCCGGCGGCGATGCTCGGGGTCTTGCCAACGCCCTGGTACACCGTCATGTTGGGGTCGGCGAAGATGCCCACCAGCAGTCCACCGGCGAGGCCGGCGAACCCGTGGGTGTACACGACGCCCAGCGTGTCGTCCACGTTGCGGAACGGCCGCACCCGGCTCAGGTAGTTGAGCGCGAAGTACACCAGCGTCGAGGCGATGATGCCGATCGCGATCGCTCCCCAGCCGTTGACGTAACCGGCCGCGGGTGTGATCGCCACCAGCCCGACGATCATGCCGTTGACCCCCGAGATGAGGCCCGGCTTGCGCCCGGTCATGTAATCCCACGCCACCCAGACCAGGAAAGCAACGGCCGTACACAGGTTCGTGTTCATCACCGCGGCTGACGCCGAGGCGCCCGCGAAGTACGGGTCACCGCCGTTGAAGCCGTTCCAGCCCAGCCACAGCAACCCGGCCCCGACCGCGACCATGGCCACGTTGTTGGGGGCGTCGATCTCGCGATCGCGTTGCAATCGTGGTCCGATCACCGCCGCGGCGACGAATCCGGACACACCGGCCGAGAGGTGGATCACGTAACCACCGGAGTAGTCGACCGCGCCGTGCTGGGCGAAGAAGCCGCCGCCCCAGATGCAGAACGCATCCACGGTGTAGACGATCGAGCTCCACAGGGCCACGAACGGGATCCACGCCTTGAAGTTGATCCGTCCCAGCACGGAGCCGAGCATCAGGATCGGCGTGATCCCCGCGAACACGAATTGGAAGTAGGCCAATGTCGCCTGCGGGAACCGGAAGCTCGGACCCGTTGTCGCCAACGGGATCGACGCCTGGCCCTGTTCGGCCTTGTGGCCCAGGATCTCACCCGGGATGCCGATGAAGTTCCCGAAGAACCCGTGGTTGCTAATGCCGTGCCACGGGGTGCCGAAGCCCATCTTGAAGGCCCACAGCACCCAGACGACGAGAACCACGGCGAACGCGGCGAACGTCAGCATCATGCTGTTGATCGACCACCGCTTCTGCATCACGCCGCCATAGAGCACGACGAGGCCGGGGACGCTCATCAGGCCGACCAGCGTCGCCGCGGTCATCTGCCAAGCGTTGTCTCCGGGGCTAAGCCATGTTGGATATGGCAGCCACATGTATTTAGATCTCCTTGTCCTTGAGACGGGGACGTGCAAGATGGAAGCCGCCACTGCCTCGCAGCGGCAGGCCTACGGCCCGATGGCAACCGTCCGGGAGTTTCCTGGTGCGCGGGCGCCCGCCCCATGGCCTCGCGTCCAGCAAACCTGGCCCCCTCCTGGACATAGGGATAAACGCAACCCGCTATCACCGGGAAAGCGGCCGCGGGGGACCCTCAGGGCCGCGTTCGACGGGCTTGCCGGCACGGCGCCGGCAACGCGCCGGAGGGCGCTCAGAACGACAGCGGGGTGCCGTGCGGCAGCACGATCACCGAGCCGCGCGCGGAGTCCAGCTGAGCCCGGGTGGAGCCGCCGAGCGCGATCTTGCCCGCGGGCGCGTTGCTCTGGGAGTCGACCAGAATCAGGTCGGCGTCGCCGCCGCCCTGGAGGATCTCCGCGCCCAGCGCCTGCGCCAGCGCCTCGGCCGTCTCGTGGGCGGCGCCGTTGGAGTCGCCGGCGACCGAGATCGTCGTGATCGTCTCGTCGGCGCGGGTGCGCAGCCCCGCCGCCGCGATGCCGATCGCCACTGGGCTGCCCTCGAGCAGGCCCTGCGCCGATCCGCCGGGCTCGACGCGCCCGGGCGGGGTGCGGTAGTCCGATCCGAAGAGGATCAGCTTCGCTCCCTCGGCCGCGGCCAGCTTGGCCAGCCCGGCGCCGGTAGACGGGTCGGTCACCACCTGGCGCACGATCTCGGGCTCCTGAAGCCACAGCGCCCCGTGCTCCAGCCGGCGGTCGGCGTCATAGACGCCGATCTCCTCCCGCCGGGGGTCGTACTCGCGCGAGTGGCGCACGTAGGCCAGCGACAGCTTGGCGCCCCCGATCGCCAGCATCCGTCCCAACGCCAACGCGTCGTCGTCGTTGCTGGTGCCGTCGTAGGAGACGATGACCGGGGTCGTCATGAGCGGACCGAATCCTGCGCCACCGGGTGCGACGCAGCATTGGCCAGATGGCTAGTGATCGCGGGCCGGCGCTATCCGGGCGCGTACCCGCGGGTGGTGTGCCACGATCGCCCGGTGCGGCGATCAGGCACACCGGTCACGGCGCTGTTCATTCCCGCCCTGCTGCACATCCACCACCCGCTCCACGGGTCGCCACTGGACTATCTCGGGGTGGGGGCGGCGGCCGCCGCGAGCTGGATCGGTGTGCCGGGGCCCGGAGAACCGGTCCTGATCGGCGCTGGGGTGCTCGCCTCCAAGGGCCGGCTCGACCTGGCCTCGGTGATCCTGGTCGCGTGGGTGGGCGCGACCGCCGGCGGGATCGCCGGCTGGGTCATCGGCCGCCGGGCCGGCCGCTCGATCTTCACGGCGCGCGGGCCGCTGCTCGCCGCGCGGCTGCGCACGGTGGAGCGCGGGGAGCGGATCTTCGACCGCTACGCCGTGATCGCGATCCTGCTGACGCCCTCGTGGATCGCGGGTGTCCACCGCGTGCGCCCGGGTGTCTACCAACTGACCAATGTCGTGGCGGCAGCTGTGTGGGCGGGTGGGATCGGTGTCGCCAGCTACCTGGCGGGCCCGGCGGTGATCGACTGGGTCAACGACTTCGGCACGGGCACGTCCGTCGTCCTGGCCGTCCTGATCGTCCTCGGCGTGGGCGTCGAGCTCGCGCGACGTCACCGCCTACGCAGCCGCCCGCAGCGCTGACCTACAACTGGGTCTTGGACCAGTCGGTCGTGACGATGGGCGGCGCCGGCTGCCCGATCTCGAGTTGGATGTCCTCGTGGGGGAGCAGCTTGATGTCGCGCGGGCTCTTCTTCCACGGCTTGCCGTTGACGAACGCCGTGATCGGACCGTGCAGCGTGCCCACCTGGGTGCCGGACAGCGGCTGCTGCCAGATGTCGAAGAAGTCGCCCAGGGTGTAGATCGCCTTGGAGGGCGACTCGATGTGGATGACGCCGTCGGTCGTGTGGGTGTGCAGCCAGTAGATGCAGCTGCCGCCGCTGGCGATCGGCCCCTGGTTGGTGTCCACGGCCTTGGATCCGGGGATTCCCACGCCGGCGGGCAGCACGTAGGACTGACCGGACTTGAACACCGAGAGGCGGGCATGGATGTGGTAGACGAGCTGCTCCGTCGGCCCGCACGTGATCCCGTTCACCGTGGCGGTGCCGGTCGTGCCGGCGGGGGCGATCTCCGGTCCCTGCTGAAGCGGGACGCCCTCGAACCCGATTGTGGGCGCTGACGAGGTCGCGGCCGACGTGCCGGTGTTGCCGGCAGCGGACGTGCCGGTGCTGCCCCCTGCGGACGTGCCCGTGCTGGAGCTCGGCGACGACGAGCCGCAGGCGGCCAGGCTCACGGCGCACAGAAGCGCCAGGACGGCGGGGGCTAGCTTGGGCATCGGCCCGGCAACGGTAGCTGGATGGCACGGGGACCGCGTTGGTAGCGTGTGCGCCCATGTCCGAGGACTTCGCGCCCGCCGGCCTTCCCATGACCACCGGCCTGGAGCTGCCCGGGCTGGTCGTGTCGGAGAGCCTGGGCGTCGTCTATGGCCTGGTGGTGCGCAGCATGGGCTTTGCCGGAAGCGTGGGCGCGTCCTTCAAGGCGCTGCGCCGCGGCGAGGTCAGCCAGTACACGCAGCTGCTCGAGGACTCGCGCCGGCACGCCATCGACCGCATGGTGGAGAACGCCCGGCTGATGGGAGCCGACGCCGTCATCGCCGTGCGCTTCGACTCGTCTGAGATCGGCCAGCAGTTCACCGAGATCGTCTCCTACGGGACCGCGGTCAAGGTGAGCCCGGCGTCCTAGCCGGACGCTCCGGTGAAGCTCGGCGACGCGGACCGGGACGAGCTGTACCAGCGGCTCAGCCGCCACGCCGCCGAGGGTCATCTGGACCTGGACGAGCTGGAGCGGCGGATCGAGCGCGTGGCGGCAGCCGGCACCCGCGAGGAGGCCGCAGCCGTCCTGGCCGATCTGCCGGTGCTGGACGGGGACCCGCCGCCGCCCGCCGGCGCCCGTCCTCGCTGGGGCCGCGGTCATGGCGACGCGGACTCCCCGCATCCGGGCTGGCGCCCGACGAGCGAGCGGTTTCGAGATCCCCGCAGTAACCGGATCATGCGCGTGTGGGAGGACGCCGCCGGCAATCGCCACTACGTGGCCGACGATCCGCAGCCGTGAGCCAACGTCGGGCCCGGCTCGCGCAGGGCCCGACGTCCACAGTCACGGTCCCTCAGCGGCGCGAACCGCCCCCGCCGAACAGCGACAGGAAGAACAGGAAGATGTTGAAGACGTCGAGGAAGATCGACGCCGCGATCGGCACCGCTCCCCCCATGGTGGTCCGGCGCAGGCGGTTGAAGTCAAAGACCGTGAGCCCTCCGAACACCAGCAGGCCGAGCACCGCGTAGATCACGTTGGCGCCGGGAATGGCGACGAACAGGGTGATCAGTCCGAACACGATCAGCGCGACGAGCGCCCAGAACAGGGTGCGCGCCCACGAGGACAGATCGCGGCGGGTGGCATACCCGAACGCGCCGAGCCCGGCGGTGAACAGCGCCGTGGCGCCGGCCGCCTGGTAGAGCACGTTGGGCTCCGCCTTGGCGTAGTAGTGCAGCACCGGTCCCACGGCCATCCCGATGGCCAGGCCGAGTCCGAACAGGAGCCCGATCGCCAACTGCTCCCGCCCGCGGGCGGTGGCGAACTGGAGCCCGAAGATGCAGGCGAAGGCGGCAAGGAAGAACAGGATTCCGGTGCCACCGGTGGCGTTGCGGGTGATGTAGGCGCCGAGCGCCGTGCAACCGACGGTGAGGGCGACGAGGCCCATCACCTGGCCGAAGACGCCACGCGTCTGGTCCCGGGTGAGCGCCTGGTCGCGGAGCGCGTACTGACGTGTGAAGGACATGACGTGGAGGATAGGAGATCCGTGGGCCGTGACCAGCCGTTTTCATAGAGACTTCATATGCGGCTGCGCTCCGTCGATCCCGAGTCGCGATACTGGGAACGTGCCCCATTCGACGCTGGCGCCCGCTGCCGATCCGACCGCACCCGCCAGGCCGTCCGTCCCGCGCTGGGCGTGGACGCGACTGGCCGCCTGCACGGCGGCGGCGGCGCTGCTCCAGCTCGACGGCACGCTCATCACGGTGGCCCTGCCCACGGTGGCCCATGGGCTCCACGTCAAGGGCAGCTCCACATCGGCGGTGCTGAGCGCGTACTTCGCCGCCTACGCCCTGATGCTCATCCCGGGCGGCGAGCTTGCGGACCGCTTCGGGGCCCGGCGCCTGGCGCTCAGCGGACTCGGCCTGTTCGCCCTCGGCGCGTTGGCCGGCGCGTTGGCGCAGACCTTTGACGAGCTGCTGCTCGCGCGTGTCATCCAGGGTGCCGGCGCGGGCCTGGTCAGCCCGGCGGCCCTCGCCGGGGCCGTGTCAGGCTTCCCGGCGGAGCGGCGCGGCAGCGCGCTGGGCATCTGGGGCGCGAGCGCCGGCATGTCCAACCTGGCCGGGCCGTTGCTCGGCGGCCTGCTGACGGTCGCGTTCGGGTGGCGGGCCAACTGGTGGGCGCTGCTGCCGCTCACCGCCGTTGCGGCCATCGCCATCGCCCGCCTGCTGCCGGCGGTCATCCACGGCGAGGATGAGTCCGGCAAACCGACGCTCAACCGGATCGTGCTGGCCGCCACCCTCGTCGCCGCGCTCACGTTCGCGGTGATGATCGGGGCCTTCTACATCGCCGAGCAGTATCTGCAGCGGGTGGCTGGGTTCTCGCCCCTCGGCGCCTCTGGGGCGCTCATTCTCGTGGCGGTCCTCGTCGGGGTGGCCGCGCCGGTTGCCGGCAAGCTCGTCGACCGCTACGGCGAGACCGTGCCGGCGGTGGCCGGGTTCGTGGCCGCCGGCATCGGCCTGGCGCTGTTGGGGATCCCCGGCTTCACCCTGGATGGCCCCGTCACCGTGCTGCCGCTGATCCCGGTGGGCCTTGGGCTGGGGATGCTGTTCGTGCCCACCAGCCGGGCGGCGCTCAACGCCAGCCCGCCGGCGTCGCACGGCCGCACCTCGGCGCTGCTCTCGGTCGGCCGCCTGCTGGGCGCGGCGGTCGGGGCGGGGCTGGCCGGCATCGCCCTCGAGGGAACGCTCACCGCCTCCACGGTGCACCGGACGCTGCTGCTCGGGGCGATCGTCTGCCTCGCCATCGGGATCCCGGCGTCCACGCTGCTGACCGTCGGCGGCGCGGGGCCCGAGCTGGCGGCCGGCTAGCGCTCGCGCTTGGCGCGGTAGGTGCGCACCTTGGTGCGGTTGCCGCAGACGGCCATGTCGCACCAGCGTCCGGACCGGTTGCGGCTCTGGTCATAGAACGCCCACTGGCAGTCGTCGGCGACGCAGGCCTTGACGCGCGCCCACGACCCGTCCATGGAGGCGTGGGCCACGGGCACGAGCAGCCGGGCCAGGAGGCCGGGATAGCCGTCGGCGCGCGGGGCGATCTCGACAGCCCCGTCGGCGCCGAAGCGCACCGACAGCCGCCCGCGCTCGGCCACATCCTCCAGGTGCCCGGCGGCGCCGGCGATCTCCTCATGGCGGCTGTGGCCCACCAGCACACCGCGCAGCGACTCGCGCAGCTCCATCGCCTGCTCGAGCTCGGCCGTGCCCAGCGGGGCCCCGTCGGGTGCCCGCAGTCCCTGCTCGCCCAGCCAGTCCGCGAGATGCGCGGGGGTGTCCGTCCGGTCCTCGCCTGCCTCGACGTCAAGGGTGTTGACGAAGTCGATGACGAGCTGGAGGTTGTGCGGTGGTGATGTCATGTGCAAGGTTTGAAACTATCTAATCGATATAGTAGGTTACACGACACCGGCTAAACGATTACGGAGGTGTTGAGAGCAATGTTAGGCCATGGCATCGGATCGGCCAACGCGTACCAACTGAGGAGCCCATGGCTGGAGTGCCCGCAGGCGCTGTTCGAACCGACGCTGATCGCTCGCATCCGGGCCCGTAGCCGCCGGCTCGAGCTCGACCACGCGCTCGCCGGGGGCGTGGATCCCGCGGGATCGCCGCTGCTGGCCGCCCGAGCCGCGCAGCTCGTCAGCCGCTCCAATCGCTACCGCCTCGCGGCGTCGCTGGAGCACCTGGCGCTGACCGCCGACGCGCGTCCCAGCCTCCTGCGCACCACGCCGCGCCGCGACGCGGTGGGCGCCAATCGCGCCGGATTGCTCGAGCTGGCGTTGACCCTGCGCCGGGGCGGGCTGCTCTACGCGCGCGGAATCGCCATCCTTGAGCTCGTGCTGATCGACGGGAGCGGACCTGCATACACCGACACGCGCGGAGAGGGCCTGGCCCGTCAGCTGGAGCTCGCCGGCGCCGCCCTGGGCGGATAGCGCCGGGCATGCCGCCGGCACGCGTTCCGCCACCTCGCGTGCCCACGGCTGAGATGCCGGTGCAGCCGAGCGAGCTGACGGCGCAAGCGCCGCCGCCCGCCGTCGCGCCGGCCCGCGAGCGGGTCCTGGCCGGGCTGCGCGCGGGTGTGCCCTACGGGGTGGCGTCCCTTCTGCTCGGCCTGTCCTTCGGCGTGCTCGCCCGGCCGCTGATGGGACCAGTGCCGACGATCGTCATGTCGGTGGTGGTGTTCGCCGGCTCGGCCCAGTTCGCCGCCCTCGCCGTGCTCTCGGCGGGCGGCGGCGCGGCGGCGGCGATCGTCGCCGGCGCGCTGCTCAACCTCCGTTTCGTACCGATGGGGATCGCTATCGCGCCCTCGCTGCGGGCCGGGCCGCTCGGCCGGGCGCTGCGGGGCCAGGCGCTCGTGGACGCCTCCTGGGCGCTGGCCAACCGCGGCGGCGGCCGCTTCGACATCGAGTTCCTGCTGGGCTCGACGCTCGCCCAGTACCCGGCCTGGGTCGGCGGGACGGTGCTGGGTGCGCTGGCCGGCGGTGCCCTGGGCGATCCGCGGTCGCTGGGTCTGGATGCGATCTTCCCGGCGTTCTTTCTCGGCCTGCTCGTGGTCGAGCTGCGTCGGCCCCGGGCGCGCCCGGTAGCTGCGCTCGGCGCCGCCGTCGCGCTGGTGCTGACCCCGTTCACCCCCGCCGGCGTGCCGATCATCGCGGCGGCGCTGGCGGTGTTCGTCCCACTGGGGCCACGCGGATGACGGCGGTCTGGATCACCGTGGCCGGGTTGTGCGTCACCACCGCGTGCATCAAGGCGTTCGGTCCGGTGGTGTTCGGCGGACGCGAGCTCCCGCGGCTGATTGCCCGGGTGATCCCGCTGCTGGCGCCCGCGCTGCTGGCGGCGCTGGTCGTCACCGAGACCTTCGGCGGGGCCGGCCGCACGCTCGTGATCGACGCCCGGGTCGGCGGCCTGCTGGCGGCGGCGGTGGCGATCTCGCGGCGCTGGCCGCTGGCGGTCGTGGTCCTCTGCGCCGCCGCCGCCACGGCGCTGCTGCGCGCCCTGGCCTAGGTGAGGCGCTCCACGGTGCGGGAGCGCCGCTGCCCCCGCGCGAGGCGGGAGCAGCGACACCCCGACCATCAGCGCCAGCGAGGATGAGCGCCGATGAGTCTCTGGTGCTCTCGACGCCGGCGCGCTCAAATCCTTCCCGACCCGCGCGATCCCGGCCAGGATCGCCATCACGACGCTTCGCCGGCCAGCTCCTGTCTCTGCCGCGACGGGCGCCCTGGATCGGCGAGCTCACCGCCGCTGGCCTTCACGAGGATCTCGGCAAGGGCCTCGGGCGCGTCCCACATCGGAATGTGGCCGGCTCCCGACAGCACGACGTTGCCGATCCGGTCCGGCACCCACACCGGGCGGCGGATGAGCCGGTCGTGCTCGGGCCAGACGAGGGTGACCGGGCAGCGGATGCGTTCCAGGCCCTCGAAGCGGCCCGCGCGCATGGCGTCGTTGACCCCGACGAAGTCGGGGGCGCGGCCATAGGCGTCCACCAGGTGGCGGGCCGCCGCCGGCGGCACCCGGCGCGGGTGGGCGACGGCTCCCGAGAGCAGCAGGGCGCGCCCGGGGCGCGTGGCGGCGAACCGGCCGGCCGCAGGCCGCAGCCTCCGGGCCAGACGGTGGGCGATGGCGGCCTTGGGGACCAGCGGCTCGGGCCACAGGCCGGCCGGGGCGATCCCCGTCACACTCGCGGCCGCCCCGCTCAGCCCCAGCTCGAGCGCCACCCACCCGCCCAGCGAGTTGCCCGCGACGTGGGGGCGATCGACCCCGATTGACGCCAGATGCCCGGCCACGGCGGCCGCGAGGGCCCGCGGCGCCGGCGCCGGGCCCGGCAGCGAGGGCGATTGGCCAAAGCCGGGCAGATCGAGCGCGATGACCTCGCGGCGATCGCGCAGGTGCGGGATCACCACGTCCCAGACGTGCCGGTCGGCGCCCAGCGGGTGCAGCAGCACCAGCGGGACGCCGTGGCCGGTCCGGTAGTGGGCCATCGGCGCGGTGGCGGGCCGGGACATCATCGGCACCCTACCCGGCCGCGCCTTTGGTGCTCGGACGGTCGCTGCGGCCGCGCCCAGACACCAGTCACGAGGCGTCGTTTCGGTAAAGGAGTGGCGGGGTGGTGCCGAGTACGTCCGGGAGATGAAACGCGCGTCTGCACGACGGCGCTCCATGGTGAGGTTGTTCGTGGTCTACGCCCTGATCACGTCCATCCCGGTGATCGGCCTCGGCGTGGTGCTGGCCGGTACGTTCCGCAAGGAGGCGGACCGGCGAGGGCTGGCCGAGGGACGCCGCGAGGCGAACCTGATCGGCCAGATCACCATTGGCCCCGAGCTCGATGGGCGGCCCCTGGCCGACGGAGTCAGCGCCGGCGAGAAGGCCGATCTGGACGGCGTCGTGCATCGCGCGATTCAGCGGGGGCAGCTCCTGCGCCTGCGTCTGCGCGACCTGGCCGGCGACGTGGTGTACGCCGACGACGAGTCGGGCTTCGGCGGGGAGCCCGAGGACGAGGCGCTTGACGCCGCCCACGGCGAGACCGTCGTGCGGCTGACGCATCTGAACGCCGACAGCGATGACGACGGGCCGACCGGAGTCGCCGCGGTCGAGGTCTATCTGCCGCTTAGCGCCGGCTCCGCCGGGCGCCGCGTGGGAGTGCTCGAGATGTACCTCCCTTACGCGCCGATCGCCCGCGACCTCGAGGCCGGGCTGCACAAGCTCTACCTCGACCTGGCCCTGGGACTGGCCGCGCTCTACGCACTGCTCTTCGCCATCACCATCTCGGCGAGCCGGGGCCTGCGCCGCGAGCTGTCGATCAACGCCTTCATGGCCCACCACGACACCCTCACCGAGCTGCCGAACCGCAGTCTTTTCCTGACCCTGGCCCGGGCCGCAGTGGCCCATGTGTCCCCCGAGGGGCCGCCGGTGGCGGTCGGGATCATCGACCTGGACCACTTCAAGGACATCAACGACACCCTCGGCCACCAGAGCGGTGATCTGCTGCTCACCAAGCTGGCCCGGCGCGTCAGCGCCAATATGCGCCCCGGGGACACCGTCGCGCGGCTGGGCGGCGACGAGTTCGGGCTCGTCCTCCGCGACGTCGCCGACGCCCAGCAGGCGCTGCTGAGGCTGCGCGAGGTCATCGCCGCCGAGGTGGACGTGCGCGGGCTGCCCCTCTCGGTGGCGCCCAGCATCGGCTTCGTCACGGCGTCCGAACCCGACGCCGACGTCGACGCCCTCCTTCAGCACGCCGAGGTGGCCATGTATGCCGCCAAGGCCCAGCGAGCCGGCGTGCTCCAGTACCAGCCCGACCTCAACCAGTACGACGCCTCGAGCCTGGGGCTGGTGGCCGAGCTGCGCCACGCCATCGCCGAGGGGCAGTTGGTGCTGCACTATCAGCCGCAGGCGAGCACGGCGGGCGATCGGATCAGTGCGCTGGAGGCGCTCGTGCGCTGGCAGCATCCCGTGCACGGCCTGCTCTATCCCGACCGCTTCCTGCCCCTGGCCGAGCAGACCGACCTGATCGACCGGCTGACCCGGTGGGTCCTGGACGAGGCGCTGGTGCAGATCCAGCGGCTCAACGAGCTCGGCTTCGACCTCGCTGTCGCCGTCAACGTGTCTGCCCGCAGCATCGTGCGCCCCGACTTCGCGCAGGAGGTCATCGGCGCGCTGCAGCGCCACGCGGTGGCGCCCGACCGCCTCATCGTCGAGGTGACCGAGACGGCCCTGCTCATCGATCCGGCGCGTGCCGCCGAGGTCCTGGAGCAGCTGGCTGCGGCCGGTGTCACGGTCAGCCTCGACGACTTCGGGCAGGGGCAGACGTCGCTGGGGTACCTGTCCCGGCTGCCGGTCCACGAGCTCAAGATCGACCGCAGCTTTGTGACCGACATGCACGAGAACCCGGCTCACGCCGCGATCGTGCGCTCCATCGTCGACCTCGGCCACAACCTCTCCATGCGCGTCGTGGCCGAGGGCATCGAGACCGAGACCGTGCTCGCCACGCTGCGCGAGTACGAATGCGACGTGGCCCAGGGCTTCTTCCTGGCGCGCCCCATGCCCGCCACCAGCCTCGAGAGCTGGCTGGCCGGCGCCGGGAAGCAATCGCGCCGCTGAGCGTCTTTGCAGACGACATGAAACGTGAATGGGCCCAGGAGGGCAGGCATGCGCGCATGTAGTCCCAGCCGTGTCTTGATCGTGGCTCACGAGACCGCGGACAGCCCGGAGCTGCTCGAGGCGGTGTCTCGCCGCGTCGACGAGGGGCCGTGCACGTTCACGCTGCTCGTGCCGTCCCGGGCGCCCGGCCGGCTCGGCGTCGCCGGCGCCGAGAACTCCGGTAACAGCGAGGCCGAGGAGCGGCTGGAGGTGGCGATCCCGCTCATCTCCGAGGCGGCCGGCGAGGCTATCCTGGGCGTGGTCGGCTCCCCCGAGCCTCTCGCGGCCGTGCAGGACGCGCTCAATCTACTGGGCTTTGACGAGGTCATCATCTCGATGCTGCCGGTGCGTCTCTCGCGCTGGTTTCGGCTGGATCTCCCCCGCAAGGTGCGGGCCCTGGGCGTGCCCGTCACCGAGGTGATCACGACGGCCCGGGAGGCCGATCCCACCGCGGCCTGAGCGGGGTCGCCACCCGTGGCGTCCGGTTCGGGCATATCGATGCCCTTCTGGGGCATCATCAGAGGAGTGACTGAGCGCTCATCACCGGCCAAGTCGCGCGCCGCTGCGGTCTCGATCGTCTCCAACTCGTGCCTGATCGTCTTGAAGCTGGCGGCGGGCCTGATCACCGGTTCGGTCGGAATCCTCAGCGACGCCGTCCATTCGCTCATGGACCTGATCGCGTCCCTGATCGCGTGGGCGTCGGTGCGCAAGTCCGACGCGCCCGCCGACGCCTCCCACCGCTACGGCCACGAGAAGCTCGAGGACCTCGCGGCCGGCGCCCAGGCGCTGCTGCTGCTGGTCGGAGCGGCGTTCATCGCCATCGAGGCCGTGCGCCGGCTGATCAACGGCGGACACCTCGACTCGATCGGCGTCGGCATCGCTGTCGCCGGCGTCGCGGCGGCGGTCAACCTGGTCGTCTCCACCTATCTCGACCGTAGGGCGCGCGCCACCGGATCGCCCGCCCTGCACGCCAACGCGGCCGACCTGCGCACGGACGCGATCGTCTCGTTGGCGGTGATGGTGTCCCTCGTGGTGGTGAAGCTCACCGGTGCGGACTGGATCGACCCGCTGATCGGCCTGCTCGTGGCCGCGGCGATCACGCGCACCGGCGTGCGCATCCTGATCGACGCCAGCCGCCGGCTGGCCGACGAGGCCCTGCCCGCGGACGAGCTGGCAGCGCTGCAGCAGGTGGTCGAGTCCTTCATCGGCGAAGAGGTCGTCGGCTATCACGACCTGCGCGCCCGCCACGTGGGCAGCCATCATCAGGTGGACCTGCACCTCCAGTTCGCCTCGCGCACGAGCCTGGAGCGGGCCCACTACGTCTCCCATCAGCTCCAGGACGCGATCGTGGCCCGGCTGCCCGGGACGACCGTGCTGGTGCACCTGGAGCCCGAGGACCGCGTCCGGCCTGACCGCTTCGAGCAGGCCGACAGCGTCCCCACTGCCCCGTAGCCCACGGGAAGGTTTGCCAGGGCGCGACGTCTCTGGCACTAGATGCGAGGCCGTCTCATCATCGCCGCGGCTTGCTGCGCCGGCGTCGTGGCGGCTTCCGCCCCGATCGCGCAGGCGACCTCCCCCGGAGCCACGCTGTCCATGGGCGCGCCCGCCGCTCCCAACACGGCCGCCGCGCCCGCCGCTCCTCAGACGGCCGGCGCGACGGCCGCGACGCTGACCGCCGCCCCTGCGCGGCCGACGGTGGGACAGCCGGTCCGGCTTGTCGTCGCCGCGCCGCCGGGCGCGCGCGGCTTCGCCTGGGCCCTCGGCGCGGGCGCCCTCGGGCGCCACACGGGGGTGCGCGCGCAGACCGAGACCGGCGTGCGCGCGCAGACCGAGACCGACTTCTCGACCCCGGGGGTCCATGCCGTTGCGGTGCGCTTCACCGTCGCCGGGCAGACGCGGCTGGCCGCGCTGACCCTCAGCGTCGGCCCGCGCGCGACGCCGCGCGCCCGCGCGCCCCATGCGCGCAGTCACCACGCGGCCACGACCGGCCTGGCCGGGCGCGTCACGGCGCACGTCGCGGGCGACCCCGGGGTCACGGTGGCGGACTTTCACTTCTCGCCGGCGGCGACGACCATCCACGTCGGGGACACGATCACCTGGAGCAACGCCGGGCCATCGAGCCATACCGCCACGGCCCATGGCGGCAGCTTCGACACCGGCGTGCTCAAGAAAGGGCAGAGCGCCTCCCACACGTTCACCCAGGCCGGCACGTTCACCTACTTCTGCCAGATCCACCCGTTCATGCACGGCACGATCGTCGTCCTGGCTGCCACCACCACGAAGTCGGCGGCAACCACACCCACCGCGACGACGCCCGCCGCCACGACGCCCACCGCCACCACCGCCGCCACGACACCCACCGCCACCACCGCCGCCGCGGCGCCGACCGGCCCCACCCTGCCCAGCACGGGTTTCAACGTCCTGACCGCCCTGGGCGCGGGCGTACTCCTGGTCGGCCTCGGCGCCGGACTGCGCCGCGGACCATTGCGGTGGGGGCGCCCGCCCGGTGAGAGCGGGCGCCCCCGCTGACACGCCTTTCCTGGTGGCGCAAGGGGCAGGCGCCAGGCGCGTCAAACCATCTCCGAAGATGAAGACGCGCCGGCATGACGGATCCTTCCCGCCCACGCGTGTGCATGTCACGTCACGAGGGATGGGAGAATCGCCGCCAGGATGGCGTCAACTCAGATGGCCGCCGCCACGTTCGAGGCGAACGGGCGCACCTACAAGGTGCCGGAACGGCCGGTCCTGGCAGTGTGCGCCGACGGCTGGGACCCGGACTACGTAGACGACGCACTGGAGCGGCGGCTCATGCCGCGCCTGGCGGAGGTGCTGACCGCCGGAGGGACCTACGAGCTGGCGCGCGCCCAGGTGCCGACGTTCACCAACCCCAACAACGTCGCCATCGTCACCGGCGTCAGTGCCGCGCACAACGGGGTCGCCGGCAACCACTACCTGGACGGCTCGGGTGGGGAGGTCCAGGTCACCGACCCCTCGTTTCTGCGCGCCACCACGATCCACGCCGAGGCCGCCCGGGCCGGGGTCCCCGCGCTGTGCGTGACGGCCAAGGACAAGCTGCGCCGGCTGCTGGCCACTGGCGGGGTGCCCGCGTTCTCCGCCGAACTGGCGCACGAGCAGTCACTCCCGGACGGCACGCCGCTCGCCGCGGTGGTGGGACGCCCCAACCCCGGCATCTATGACTGGGAGCTGTCGATCTACACCATCGACCTGGCGCTGGCTCTCGCCGCCCGGCTCGGGTCCCGGCTCGTCTACGCGTCGCTGACGGACTTCGTCCAGCACTCGGCCGCCCCCGGCGAGCCGCTGGCCGACGGCTTCTACCGCGCCGCCGACGCCGCACTGGCCCGCGCCCTGGATGCCGGGTTCACGGTCGGCCTCGTCGCCGACCACGGCATGCGGGCCAAGGCCGACGGCAGCGGCCACCCCAACGTTCGCTACCTCGACGAGGCCCTGGCCGACGCCGGGATCGCCGCCTGCCGGACGCTGTGCCCCATCACCGACCCCTACGCCTCCCACCACGCCGCCCTTGGCTCGCTGGCCTGGGTGCACCTCGAGGACCTGTCAGAGCTCGACCGCGCGCGGGGGGCGCTGGCCGCGCTGCCCGGCGTGGAAGGCGTGCTGGATCGAGCCGCCGCCGCCGCTGCCTTCGACCTGCCCGCCGACCGCATCGGCGATCTCATCGTGCTCGCTGACGGCCGCACGGTGCTCGGGCGCTCACGCGAGGCGCACGACCTCGGCGCCCTGCACGGCACGCTGCGCTCCCACGGCGGCCTGCACGAGCGCACCGTCCCGCTGATCATCTGCGCGCCGCTGACCGCGGGCGCCCTCGCCGGCCGTGAGCTGCACAGCCGCGACCTCCACGACCTGCTGCTCAACGCCGTGCGCTGCCGAGCCGTTAGCGCGCGCCGGTGAGACCGGCGATCAGGCGCGCCGCCACCGCCTCGAACCGGGTGACGTCGCGATAGGGCCGCGCCACCAGCATGGCGCCCTCGAGCCCGCCCAGGAGCGACTGCGCCCCGTCCTCGGCCGCGCCGTCAAAGCTCATCGAGTGGTCGGTGCGACCGTCCTCCATCACGATGCACAGCCACGCCTGGTTGCGATCGAAGAAGTGCAGGATGGCCTCGCGCATCGGCCCCGGGAGCGTCTCGTACTCGGCGGCAAGCATTCCGCACAGGCACATCCGCTGCTCGCGCAGCACCGCGGCGTAGAGGGCCGCGTAGGCAGAGAGCTTGGCCGGCGGCGCGAGGCGGTCGGCGTCGATGCGCTGCAGCTCTGAGTCAAAGCGCTCCGTGTACCGGGCCACCAGGGCCTCGCCCAGCTCCGCCTTGCCCGGGAAGTGGTAGTGCAGGCTCGCCTTGGTGACGCCCACCTCGGCCGCGACGTCGGCGTAGCTGAAGCCGTTGAACCCGCGCATCTGCACCAGCCGCTCGGCGGTGTCGAGGATCCGTGTCCGGGTGCCGTTCTCCGTCGTCGCCGCCATCGCAGCGCAATCGTAACCGAACCTGCCTTGACTATCTACCTACTAGTAGGTAAGTTGGCCCTGCTCTGTACACCGGCCCCCGCCGGGGGCCACGTAACCGGGGGAACCAAATGAGCACTCAGGTGAGCAGCGCTACGTTCGACGTCGGGCGCTTCTGTGCGGCCGCCGAGGGACGCGACGTCGAGACCCAGCTCTCGATGTATGCGCCCGACGCGGTGGTGACGATCGCCGACCGCATCAATCAGCCGGGCTCGCCGCAGATCCTGCGCGGCCGCGAGGAGATCGCGGCCTGGTTGCACGACGTCTGCGGCCGCGAGATGAGCCATGAGGTCCAGCACCGCGTGGCCGACGCCGGCGGCGCCGCGTTCAGCGAAGCCTGCCGCTATCCGGACGGCACCAACGTGCTGTGCGCGACGGTGCTGACGCTCGCCGACGGCCAGATCGCGGGCCAGACGGTCGTGCAGGCCTGGGACGAGGCCTGACCCTCAGCGGTCGGGTAGCGCCGGCGGCGCGTTGCGGTACGTCGGCGGCGTTCGCGACAGCCCGATCGGGTTGCGCGTGAGCGCCACCGGCGACCCGTCCGCCGGCACCTGCACGATCGGATCCAGGCCCACCGCCTGCGCCAGCGCGAATGCGCCGGCGAGATCGTTGACCACGCCGGCGGGCACGCGGGCCGCCGTCAGCCGTTGCGCCCACTGCGCGGCGGGCGCCGCCGCCAACCGCGTCACAAGCTCCTGCCTGAGCACCGCGCGGTGGGTGACGCGATCGCTGTTGGTGGCAAAGCGCGGGTCGGCGGCGAGCTCGGGCGCCCCCAGGACGTCGCACAGCGCCGCGAACTGCCGCTCGTTGCCCACCGCCAGCACCAGCTCGCCGGCGCCGGTCTCGTAGAGCTCGTAGGGCGAGATGCTGGGGTGGGCGTTGCCCATCCGGCCCGGGACGACGCCGGCGATGGTGTAGGCCGACGCCTGGTTGACCAGCCCCGCCAGCAGCGACGAGAGCAGGTTGATCTCCACGCGCTGGCCCTCGCCGGTGCGGTCGCGGTGGCGCAGCGCGGCCAGGATGCCGACGGACGCGAACAGTCCCGCCAGCACGTCCACGAGCGCCACGCCGACCTTCTGGGGCTCCCCTTCGGGAGCACCCGTGATGCTCATCAGCCCGCCCAGCGCCTGGACGAGCAGGTCGTAACCGGGCAGCTCGGCGCCGGCCCCGCCGCCGAAGCCGGTGATGGAGCAGAAGATGAGACCGGGATTGTCCGTGGCGAGCGTCTCGTAGCCCAGGCCGAGCTTGTCCATGACGTCGGGGCGGAAGTTCTCCACGATCACGTCGGCGGCGCCGGCGAGCTCGCGGGCGCGGCCGAGGTCGTGCTCGTCGGTGAGGTCCAGCACGACGCTGTGCTTGTTGCGGTTGACCGACTGGAAGTACGTCGCGCGCCCCTGCGCGTCGAAGGGTGGGCCCCAGCTTCGGGTCTCATCGCCGGTGCCTGGCCGCTCCACCTTGATCACGTCGGCGCCGAGGTCGGCCAGGAGCATCGTCGCGAACGGCCCGGCGAGGATCCGCGAGAAGTCGAGGATCCGCAGCTCGCCGAGCGGCGGGATGTCCAGCGGGCTGTCGTCCACGCTCGCCATTCTTGACGATGTCACCGCATGACCACCGCCCCGGCAGGCGTGACAGGCGATGACTGAGCGTCGGGGCACCACGCGAACACACGTCAACGGCGGCTCGGGAAGCCCGCGGCCGGGGCCGGGGCCAGGCCCGAGGCTCGGGCCGGGGAAAACCGGACTCGATCCGTACGCCTGCGGGCTTCGCGTCCGATCGCCCCCGGAAACCGGGGGTAACTGGACACAGACCCACACCGGGCGGGCTTTGCGTCAGATCATCCCCCCTTTGGCTCTGAGGCCGACGTGGACCCGCGGAGCGGATCGCCGTCGTCAGGCCCTCGCGTGCCGCGGACCTCGGCGGTCGGCACGCTCGACATGCGGGCCACCAGCACCCTCAGCCACTCCCGCTCACTGAGGTCGGGATCTCCCGTGGGGTTATTCTGCGCGCATGAACGCCAGATACGTCCACACCTGCATCCGTGTTCTCGACATCGAGAGATCACTGCGGTTCTACTCGCACCTCGGCTTCGAGCACCGCGGCCGCCTGAACTTCGGCGCGGCCTACAACGTCTACCTCGGCCTCCCCGGCGGGGGCGACACCCTCGAGCTCACCGTCAACGTCGGGCGCGAGGAGCCCTATGACCTCGGCGACGGCTACAACCACCTGGCGCTCGTCGTCGACGACCTGTACGCGCTGCTGGAGCGACTCGACGACAACGACATCCAGCCCGAGAAGCCGCCATACAACCCCGGAGGCCGCGAGGACCTGCCCCTGATCTGCTTCGTCCAGGATCCCGACGGCTACCGCGTCGAGCTGATCGACAAGGACTTTGCCACGCCGCAGGATCCGCCCAAGGAGGAGTGGGTGGACGCGAGCTGAGCGCGCGGCACGGACCCCTTATGTAGGTGCCGTAGACTCAGATCAGATGTCGAATCCGTGGTTGGCCATCGACGTGGCCACCGCTCCCGCGCAGCGCGCGCGGGAGGTCAGGCGAGCCTGGGAGCGATTCGTCAGCGGAGGCTGGGAGCGGTCTAAGCGCGGCGATGGCGTCGGCCTGCGCGCGCCCATCGAGGACTCGTGGCGGCGCTCGGCGGCGGCCGGGGTGGACCCCTCCGGGGTGCGCATCGCGCCGGTGGTGGCCGACGCCGACGAGACGACGGCACGATGGGAGATCCACCCGCTGGCCGAGACCGCCCCGCTCATCCGCGCCTGTCTCGCGGCGTCGGCCGACGAGTCCCGTCACCTCATCGTCGTCTCGGACGCCAACGGGATCCTGCTGTGGGTGGAGGGCAATCCCAGCGTCCGCATGCAGGCGGCGGACTCGATGAACTTCGCCGAGGGCACGCTATGGAGCGAGGGCGGTGCGGGCACCAACGCCATCGGCACGGCGCTGGCGGCCGAGCACGCAGTCCAGGTGTTCGCCTCCGAGCACTTCAACGAGATCGTGCAGTCGTGGACCTGCGCCGCGGCTCCGGTACACGACCCCGACACCGGCCAGGTGATCGGCGTCATCGATCTCACCGGTGAGATGGCGACTGTCCACCCTCACAGCATGGCGGTGGCCACCGCGACGGCCCAGGCGGTGGAGGCCCACCTGCGCTGCGAGATGCTCGATCGCGACGGGCGGCTGCTCAGCCGGTATGGCGATCGGCTCACCTCCGGCCCCGGGCCGCGCGCGCTCATCGCGCGCAGCGGGCGCGTGATCGCGACCCAGCCGATCGGCTGGCTGCCCGTGGACCGCCTCAAGCTGCCGTCGGGCGGCGGCCCGGTGGAGCTGAGCGGCGGCCCGGCGGTCGCCGAGGCGCTCGGGCGCGAGGACGCCTATCTGCTGCGGGCCACGTCGGCGCCGGCGCCCCGCGGCCAACGCGCGCCGGTGCTCAGTCTCACCCTGCTCGGCCGCGACGGCAAGGCCATGCTCTCCGGCCGCCAGGTTCCGCTGCGCCGCCGCCACGCCGAGATCCTCACGCTGCTGTGCGCCAACCCCGAGGGCTGCACGAGCGAGGAGCTTGCGCAGGGCGTCTACGGCGACTGCACCCGCGCCGGCGGGATCCGGGTGGAGATCAGCCGTCTGCGCAAGCTGCTCGGCGACGTGATCGAGAACGAGCATTACCGGCTGCGCGCCGGCGTGATGTCCGACGTCGCGCAGGTGTGCGGCCTGCTGCATCGCGGCGAGGTGCGCGAGGCCGCCGCGCGCTACCCGGGACCTCTCCTGCCGCGCTCTCGCGCGCCGGGCGTGGTGCACGAGCGCCAGGCGCTGGAGCGCTGGATGCGCCAGAGCGTGATGAGCGCGGGTGACCAGGAGGCGCTGTGGGCGTGGCTGCAGACCACCTCGGGCACCACCGATGTGCCGGCCTGGCAGCGACTGCTCGTCAACCTGCCGTTCGCCGATCCCCGTCGCAGCCTTGCGGCGTCGCGGATCGCGCAGCTGCGTGCCGACGCCGTCGGCGACGACGCGCCGCACGGCGTGTAACGCCTGTGTAACGCCTACCCGGCTGGGGGTGGGTTACTGTCGAATGAGTCGCAGAGGGACCGCCCCATCGGGCGGAAGCTGACCACGAGAGAGGAGCCGGATCCGTGCCGGGTGATTCAGCACGCGTCCTCACGGACGCGCCCGTCGCTGCGTCCAGCCGCAGCCTCAGCACCGCCCGCGCGGTACTGCGCGTATTCGCGCTCCTGCTCGAGCACCCCGAGGGGGTGCGCGCCGATGAGGTCGCCACGGTGCTGGGCAAGAGCGTCTCCACGGCCTACTACCTCCTCACCAGCCTCTGCGAGGAGGGCTTCGCCGTCCACGAGTGCAAGGGGGTCTACCGGCGGGCCCGGGGGCTGGAGGAGCTGACCGCCACCGTCGGCGAGCAAACTCATCTCGGCCATCAGCTGCACGAGGGGTTGGCCGGAAGTGTGGACGAGCTGTTCCTGCTGACGCGCAAGCGCTCGTACCTGGGCGCGGTCAAGGCGGGGCGGATCGAGATCGTGGCCTTCTGCGGTCGCCAGGGCGTGCCGCGCATGCCGGGCCTGGGCTCGGAGATCCGCGACAGCGCCCACGCCCTGGCCATGGGCAAGGTCGTGCTGTCGCTGCTGCCGCCCAACGCACTGGCCCGCTATGTGGCGCGCGGCCTCACCGCCTTCACCCCGCACACGATCATCTCGCCCACGGAGCTGACCGCCGAGCTGCAGAAGGTGCGGCATGACGGCTACGCCGTCGACCGGGAGGAGTTCGACGAGAACTTCTGCTGCATCGCGGCGCCCATCTTCGACGCCCGCGGCCGCTTCCTCGGCGCCCTGGGGCTGTCGGTGAGCGCGAACGTCTTCGACGCCGACCGCGACCAGCTGGCGCCGATCGTCCTGGATGTGGCGCGCCGCGCCGCGGATCGCGTCGCCGCCGAGGCGGCGGCCGGAGACCACCGGCGCCTGGCCTCGGTCTCGTGATCGCTCACGCACATACGCTCGCATTCGAGGCGCGCCTGGCGGCGCCAGGCTTTGTCCTCGGACCCTCGTGTAGCGCTGCTACACGTCGGGTCCTGCGTCCTCGCCTGGCATCCACCAGTCGCACCTCTCGGTGCGACCGCATGTACGTGAGCGACCACTCGTGAACTTGCAAGCAGATGCGAAAAACCGCCAGTTCTTGTCAGCCGGCGACCCCCGGCTTAGCTTGAGAGACAGGCCGCCTCGCGGGCAAAGGACGCGTGCGGTGACGAGGGAATCCAGCGAAGGAGAGAAGCGTGAGTAGAGCGAGCATCACCAAGGCTCACAACAAGATTCAGGAGCTCTCCTGGGAGCCGACGTACGTATCGCCGGTGGAGAAGTACTCGACCGACTACACCTTCGAGAAGGCACCCAAGAAGGACCCGCTCAAGCAGGTCCTGCGCTCCTACTTCCCGATGGAGGAGGAGAAGGACAACCGGGTGTTCGGCGCGATGGACGGCGCCATCCGCGGCAACATGTTCCGCCAGGTCCAGGAGCGGTGGATGGAGTGGCAGAAGCTGTTCCTCTCGATCATCCCGTTCCCGGAGATCTCCGCCGCGCGGGCGATGCCGCTGACGATCGGCACCGTGCCCAACCCCGAGGTCCACAACGGGCTGGCCATTCAGATGATCGACGAGGTCCGCCACTCGACGATCCAGATGAACCTCAAGCGGCTGTACATGAACCACTACATCGATCCGGCCGGGTTCGACATCACCGAGAAGGCGTTCCAGAACTGCTACGCCGGCACGATCGGCCGCCAGTTCGGCGAGGGCTTCATCACCGGCGACGCCATCACCGCCGCCAACATCTACCTGACGATCGTCGCCGAGACGGCGTTCACCAACGTGCTGTTCGTGGCCATGCCGGGTGAGGCCGCCGCCAACGGCGACTACCTGCTGCCGACGGTGTTCCACAGCGTGCAGTCCGACGAGAGCCGCCACATCTCCAACGGCTACTCGATCATCCTCATGGCCCTGGCCGACGAGCGCAATCGCGAGCTGCTCGAGCGGGACCTGCGCTACGCCTGGTGGAACAACCACGCGGTCGTGGACGCCGCCATCGGGACGTTCATCGAGTACGGCACCAAGGACCGGCGCAAGGACCGCGAGAGCTACGCCGAGGCATGGCGGCGGTGGATCTATGACGACTACTACCGCAGCTACCTGCTCCCGTTGGAGAAGTACGGCCTCGTGATCCCCCACGACCTCATCGAGGAGTCGTGGAACCGCATCTGGAACAAGGGCTACATCCACGAGGTCGCTCAGTTCTTCGCCACCGGCTGGCCGTTCAACTACTGGCGGATCGACGGCATGGACGACCGCGACTTCGAGTGGTTCGAGCACAAGTACCCCGGCTGGTATGACAAGTACGGCAAGTGGTGGGAGCGCTACGGCGAACTGTCGAAGAAGAACGGCCACGCGCCGATCCCGTTCGACGCCGACACGGATTACGTGTATCCGCACCGGTGCTGGAGCTGCATGGTCCCGTGCCTGATCCGCGAGGACATGGTGGTCGACGAGGTCGACGGCCAGGTCCGCACGTACTGCTCGGAGACCTGTCACTGGACCGACGCGGTCGCGTTCCGGCCCGAGTACAAGGGTCGCCAGACGCCGTCGATGGGCAAGCTCACCGGCAAGCGCGAGTGGGAGACGATGTACCACGGCTACGACCTGGCCGAGTGCATCTCCGATCTGGGTTACGTACGCGACGACGGTGAGACGCTGATCCCGCAGCCGCACCTGGATCTCGATCCCAAGAAGATGTGGACGCTGAAGGAGATGAAGGGGCACACCGTCCAGAGCCCCAACATCCTCCTCAACGAGATGACGCCGGAGGACCGCGAGGCCCACGTCGCCGAGTACAAGCGGGGCGGCCCCGCCGGCCGCCGGCCCTCGGGGGCGGCCTCCTAGCTGCGGGATACTGCCGAACGCGAGGCGATCGGCCTGAAATGGCTGATCGCCTCTTCGGCACCCCGCGGGCACGACGCCATGGGTGAGACATTCCAGGTACGCCTCGAGCCGGTCGGGATCGAGTTCGAGGTCGACGAGGACGAGACTGTCCTGCGCGGCGCCTTCCGTCAAGGGCTGATGCTCATGCATGGCTGCAAGGAGGGGCAGTGCGCAGCCTGCAAGTCATTCCTGCTCGACGGCGAAGTCGACCTCGACAAGTACTCCACGTTCGCGCTCAACGACTTCGAGAAGGAGGAGGGGTGGACGCTGCTGTGCCGCGCCCACGCGGTGACCGACCTCGAGATCGAGCTCATCAACTACGACGAGGAGGTGCTGCGCTCCGGCGTCGCGCTCCAGACCCAGTCGATGCGCGTGGAGGCGATCGAGGAACTCACGCACGACATCCGCCGTCTCGTGGTCTCGGGTCCCGACGTGACGTTCAAGCCCGGGCAGTACGTGGACATCACGATCCCGGGCACTGACGAGGTTCGTTCGTTCTCGATGGCCAACCTTCCGGGCACCGGCAGCCTCGAGTTCATGATCAAGATCTATCCCGACGGCCAGTTCTCCAGCCTGCTGGCGGACGAGCGCCTCAAGCCCGGCGACGAGGTACAGGTCACCGGGCCCTATGGGGTGTTCACGCTGCGCGAGAAGTCCGAACGCCCGCTCGTGTTCATCGGCGGCGGCGCGGGCATGGCACCGATCCTCGCCCTGCTGCGCGCGATGGCCGACAACGGGAACCCGCGCTCCGCCGTCTATTACTACGGCGCCCGCGGCCCCGCCGACCTCTTCCACCTCGACGAGCTGGCCGAGCTCGAACGGCTGCTGCCCAACTTCCGCTTCGTGCCGGCGTTGTCGCATTGCGACGAGGACGTCGAGTGGGACGGCGAGCGCGGGCTGATCACCGACGTCGTCGCCCAGCTGGAGGATGAGCTGGGGGAGGTGGACGCCTACCTGTGCGGGCCGCCGCCGATGGTCGATGCCGCCATCGCGATGCTGGATCAGAGTGGCGTCCCCGAGTCACGGGTCTACTACGACAAGTTCACGACCACCGCGCCCTGAGCGCGGAGAGGAGAGAGGCAATCGATGGCAACCGACACTGAAGCGCCCGTCAAGGAGCGCAGCGTTCCCAAGCCGGTGTTCACGGACGCCGAGGCCGGGGCCAAGGAATTCCCCTCCTCGACGAGTCGCAGTTACAACTACTACACGCCGGCCAAGCGCCGGGCCACCGTCTACGAGGACGTGACCGTCGACGTCCAGCCCGATCCTGACCGCCACCTGCTCCAGGGCTGGATCTACGGCTTTGCCGACGGGACCGGCGGCTATCCGCAGGAGTGGACGGCGCTGAAGTCGTCCAACTGGCACGCGTTCCTCGATCCCAACGAGGAATGGGAGCAGACGATCTATCGCAACAACGCCAATGTCGTGCGGCAGATCAGCCAGAACCTCGCCAACGCCAAGGCCGCCCGCGCCTTCGAAGGCTGGAATAGCGGATGGATCAAGACCGTCGAGCGCCACGTCAGCGCGTGGGCCCACGTGGAGCACGGGATCGGGATGCACGTCTACCTCCCGGCCCAGCGTGATGCCCCTACCAACATGATCAACAACGCACTGTCGGTCGCGTCCGCGCACAAGTTGCGCTTCGGCCAGGACATCATCCTCTACAACCTCGAGCTCAGCGATGAGGTGGAGGGCTTCGACGGCGAGGCGCACAAGGACGCTTGGATCAACGATCCGGTCTGGCAGGGCGTGCGGGAGAACGTCGAGAAGCTCACCGCCATCCGCGACTGGGCGGAGGCGTTCTTCGTCGCCACGATCGTGTTCGAGCCGCTCGTGGGCGAGTTGTTCCGCTCGGAGTTCGTGATGCAGGTGGCGGCTCTCCAGGGCGACTTCGTCACACCCACTCTGATGGGCGCCGGCGAGTCAGACACCGCACGTGACCTGCGGGTCTCACGGCGGCTGTTCGCGATGCTGTCCAGCGATGCGCAGCACGGCGAGGAGAACCGGGCGACGATGCAGTCCTGGCTGGAGCAGTGGACGCCGGTCAGCATCGCCGCGGCCCGCACATTGCAGCCGATCTGGTCGCAGCCGGGCGAGAAGGTCATCCGCTTCGAGGAATCCCTGGAGCACTCCCGGCGGCGCTACGAGGAACTTCTCGCCGACCTAGGACTCGACCCCAAGGAGCTCGATCGATGAGCAGCACCGTGAGTGACCGATTCAAGTCGGACCGGACCGCGTCCAACCGCGCCGGCGTGACCCTGATGAACAACCAGGTCGGCTACGTGGTCGCCGAGGTGATGCGCCACAAGGACGGCGTGACCGTCGAGGTGCTGCCGTCGATGATCAGGGTCGACGGCGAGAATCAGTTCGAGATCGTCTACGCCGAATGCGCCGAGGCCCTGGGCTGGGATGACTTCGGCAACGACGATTTCGAGGAGATCATGTCGACCCACTACGGCCGGATGGTCGTGCTGGACGACCGCATCATCATGTTCGCCAACCCCGAGGATGCAGCGGAGTACATTAGCTTCGACCTGCAGGCTCTGTCCTAAGTAGGGAGGAAGAGGATGTACGAAAAGAACGGTGAGAAGTACTTCATCGTCGACTCCCACATCCACATGTGGGATGCCAGTCCGGAGAACTGGGTCAAGGGCCAGGAGCAGTACGCCAAGGGGTGGATCGAGTGCTTCCACGCCTACATGGGCCTTGGTCCGGCCGAGACGCACTGGCCGATCGAGAAGTTCATGAAGTACTCCGAGGAGGACTTCGTCAAGGACGTGTTCGAGGACGGCGGCGTCGACGTCGGCATCTTCCAGTCCACGTACCTGAAGGAGTGGTACACGACCGGCTTCAATACCGCCGAGGCCAACGGCGCGATGGCCGAGAAGCATCCCGGCAAGCTGATCGTCAACGGGCGCTTTGACCCGCGCGACGGCGACCCCGGCCTCAAGCAGCTCGAGGAGGACGCCAAGCGCTGGAACCTCCAGGGCGTGAAGCTCTACACCGCCGAGTGGAACAACGGCTCGCGCGGCTGGCGCCTCGATGACGACGGCACTCAGCCGTTCTTCGACAAGTGCAAGGAGCTGGGGATCAAGAACATCCACGTCCACAAGGGCCCGACGATCTGGCCGCTGGACAAGGATGCCTTCGATCCTCGCGACGTGGACAAGGCCGCGACCGACAACCCCGAGCTCAACTTCATCATCGAGCACGTCGGGTTGCCGCGGATCGAGGACTTCTGCTTCATGGCCACTCAGGAGCCCAACGTCTACGCCGGCCTCAGCGTTGTCATCGGCGGCCTCATGCATGCCCGGCCGCGGTTCTTCGCCAAGGTGATGGGCGAGCTGCTGTTCTGGGTCGGCGAGGACAAGATGCTGTTCGGCTCGGACTACGGCATCTGGGAGCCGAAGTGGCAGATTGACGGCTTCCTGGACTGGGACTATCCCGATCCCGATCACGAGGAGTTCTCGGACTACCCGCGCCTGAACGCCGCGGGCAAGCGTAAGATCCTCGGGCTCAACGCCGCCAAGCTCTACGGCATCGAAGTTCCCGCCGGGATGGGCGATGCGGAGGCCGCAGCCCAGGACGACGCCCAGCTGGTCGAAGCCGGATGAGCACCACGGCCTCCCTGCCACCGGAGGCCGACCCGCGCTCCACCCGCGCCCCAGCCGCCGCCCCGACGGCGGCGGGCGCGGGGTTGCGGGACCGCGTGTTGGAAGCACTGGGCGCGGTATATGACCCCGAGCTCGACGAGCCGATCACCTCGCTGCGGTTCGTCACCGCCTGCGAGGTGACGCCCGATGGCGACGTCGACGTCCTGCTGCGGCTCCCCACGCCGCAGTGCGCCCCCAACTTCGCGTTCCTGATGGCGGCCGACGCCCGCCGCGCGGCGGGCGCGGTTCCCGGAGTGCGTGGTGTCACCGTGGCGCTGGAGGACCACTACACCGGCGACGAGATCAACGCCGCGCTCAGCCGCGGCCAGGGCTTCACCGGTGCGTTCCCCGGTGAGACCGAGGACGACGACCTCGAGGCCCTGCGCGAGCTGTTCACGCGCAAAGCGTTGATCGCGCGCCAGGCGCGGGTGTGCGAGCGGATGCTCGCTTGCGGTGCCGCTCCCGACGCGGTGGTATCGGCGACGGTCGCGGAACTCCCGGTGGATGACCCCGATGCCACCCGGGCGCTGGAGCTGCGCGAACGGCTCGGCTTCTCGGCGGCGCAGGACGCGCCGGCGTTCGTGATGCCCAACGGCGAGCCGGTGGCGCTCGACCAGCTCACGCGCTGGCTGCGCGCCGCCCGCCTGGTGCGCACCGGCCTGGAGGCCAACGGCGGCATCTGCCGTTCGCTGCTGGCGTTCCGCCACAACCTTGAGACAGATGAACAGGAGGTAGCGAGATGAAGGCCGCCAGGCTGCACGCATATCACGATGCCCTGAGGCTCGACTCGGTCGATGAGCCCAGGGCTGATGGTCCCTTTGACGTGATCGTGCGGATCGGGGCCGCCGGCCTGTGCCGCACCGACCTGCACATCCAGGAGGGCCAGTGGGCCGAGAAGTCAGGCGTCGCGCTGCCCTACACGCCCGGCCACGAGAACGCCGGCTGGGTGCACGAGATCGGCTCTGCCGTCAGCAACGTCGAGGTGGGCGACACCGTCATCGTCCATCCCTACATCTCCTGCGGGCTGTGCCTGCCCTGCCGGGTGGGCGACGACATGCACTGCCTCAACGGCTCCTTCCCCGGGATCGACCGCGACGGGGGCTTCGCCGACCTGCTCAAGACCTCGGCGCGCTCGGTGGTCAAGCTCGGCCCCGGCCTCGAGCCCAAGGACATCGCCGCGCTCGCCGACGCCGGCCTGACCGCCATCCACGCCGTTAAGAAGGCGATCCCGGTGCTCGGCGCCGGCACGCGCGTGGTGGTGATCGGCGCCGGCGGCCTCGGGCACATCGGCATCCAGTGCCTGAAGGCCTACACCCCGGCCGAGATCATCGTCATCGATCCGTCAGAGAAGGCGCTGGCGCTGGCCGGCGAGATGGGCGCCGACCAGACCGTGAAGGTCGATGGCACGCAGGTCGACACGGTCAAGGAGATGACCGACGGCTTCGGCGCCGAGGCCATCATCGACTTCGTGGGCGAGAAGGGTGCGATCGAGGACGGCATCGCCATGGTCCGCGACGGTGGCTTCTACTACGTGATCGGCTACGGCGAGAACATCAACATCCCGACGATCGACGTGATCAGCCGGGAGATCTCCTTCATCGGCAACCTGGTGGGCACCTATGCCGACCTGCAGGAGCTGATGACCCTGACCGCACAGGGCAAGGTCACGCTGCACACCAGCACCTATCCGCTGGACGCAATCAACGACGCCATGGCCGACCTGGACGGCGGGCGTCTGCAGGGCCGCGGCATCCTCATTCCCGCAGGAGCGTGACCACATGGGCAAGATCCTCTACTTCAACCACGAGGCCCGCCAACTGCTCGCGGCCGGCGTCGACGAGCTGGCCAACACCGTGCGCGTCACGCTCGGGCCCAAGGGCCGCAACGTCGTGCTCGAGCGCCTCACCGGGCCGCCGACCATCACCAACGACGGCGTCTCCATCGCACGCGAGATCGAGCTCTCCAACCCGCTCAAGAACATGGGAGCGCAGTTGGTTCGCGAGGTCGCCAACAAGACGTCGGATCTCACCGGCGATGGCACCACGACCGCTACTCTGCTCGCCCAGGCCATCGTTCGCGAGGGCATGAAGGCGCTCGAGGAGGGAGCAAACCCAATGCTGCTGCGCCGCGGCATCGAGGATGCGACGGAGTTGGTCGTGTCCGAGCTGCGGCGCGGCGCGCGGGACGTGTCCGGGCGCGACGACCTCGCCCACGTCGCGACCATCGCCGCCAAGGAGGACGAGCGCATCGGCGAGGCGGTGGCTGAGGCGCTGCATCGCGTCGGCCCCGAGGGCGTGGTCACGATCGAGGAGGCCGACCTGCCCGGAATCAAGGTGGAGTTCGTCGAGGGCATGCACGTCGAGAACGGACACTTCTCGCCCTACCTCATCCAGGACACCCAGCGGATGGAGACGGTCTTCGACGACCCCTACATCCTGCTCACCAACAAGCCGATCGTCCATATCCAGGACCTGATGCCGACGCTGGACGCGGTGATGAAGAATCCGCGGCCCCTGGTGATCTTCGCCGAGAAGGTGGACGGGGCCGCGCTGGGACTGCTGGTCCAGAACAACCAGCACGGGACGCTCAAGGCGGTCGCGGTGCGCGCTCCGGGGTTCGGCCATCGCCGCATCGCCCATCTGCACGACCTGGCGGCGTTCACCGGCGGCCAGGTGATCGCCGAGGAGGCGGGCCTCACGCTCCAGGCGGTCAAGCCCGAGACGCTCGGCTCGGCCCGGCGGGTGGTCATCGCCCAGGACTCGACGGTGCTGGTGGAGGGCGCGGGCACGCCCGATCAGGTCGAGGCCCGGCTGGCCCAGATTCGCGCGGAGCTCGATCGTGCCACCCAGGACACCGACATCGACGTCCTGCGCGAGCGGCTGGCCAAGCTGTCGAGCCGCCTGGCGGTCATCCACGTCGGCGCCGCCACCGGCCCCGAGCTCATCGAGAAGAAGCGCCGCTGTGAGGGGGCGCTGGCCGCCACCCGGGCCGCCGTCAGCGAGGGGATCGTGGCCGGCGGCGGGACCGCCCTGCTGCGCGCCGAGACCGCGCTAGACGACACCGGCCTCAGCGGCGACTACCTGCGCGGCGCGGAGGTCATCCGCTCCGTCCTGTCCGAGCCGCTGTACTGGGTCGCGACCAACGCCGGCTATGACGGGCAGGCGGTGGTGGACCAGGTGCGGACGATGGCCCCGGGCCACGGGCTCAACGCGCTGAGCGGGGACTACGTGGATCTGTTCGCCGACGGCGTGATCGACCCGCTGCGCGTCACGCGGCTCACCATCCAGCACGCCGCGTCGGTGGCGGCGCTCATGCTCACCACCGAGGCGCTGGTGGCCGAGGAGCTCATCGCGCAGCCGGGCGCGGTGATCGCCCCCGGGTTCGGGGACCTCGCCGAGGGGCTGGCGCGTCCCTCGTCGCCGGTCTAGAGCGCCGATCAGGCGCGCAGCTCGAGCTCGCCGCGGGGAAGCCACCGGGCCTGTCTGCCGGTGCGGTAGGCCACCCCGGTGCCGAGCGGATCGGCGATGAATCCGTCGGAGCCCGGCGTGGGCCAGTCCAGGTACCGGCCCGCGACGCCGGCACCGGCGATGAGCAGCTCCCCGGGCACGCCGATCGGAACCGGCCGGCCGGCCGCGTCGATGATGTGGATGCGGGTGTTGGCGATCGGCCGGCCGATCGTGACCGGGCCCGACGGCGCCACCCGCCCGAGCGTCGAGTAGACCGTCGCCTCTGGGACGCCGTACGCCTGCCATAGGGTCCGGCAGCGGCTGAGGATCCGGTCGGCGAGGTCCCGGCCGAGTGGGTCACCGCCGCTCATCGCCGTCAGCGACCGTCTCGGCCTCAGGCCGGTCTCCACGAGCGTCTCCCACATTGCCGGTGGGGCGTGCAGGAAGGTGACCCCCTCCGCGGCGATGAGGCGGCTGAGCGTCGCGCCGTCGCCGGGCGCGACCGCGGGCGCGACCACGATGCGTGCTCCGGTGACCAGCGCCATCCACAGCTCCAACGGCGCGGCGCCGACCGCGGTCGAGGGCAGCACGAGAATCGCGTCGGCCGGCCCGAGATCGGTCTCCGCCGCCACCGCGGTCGCGAGATTGACGACCGCGTCGTGACGGAGCGGCACGCCGCGCGGCGGTCGTGTCCCGGTCGGCGCGTAGTGAACGCAGCAGACTGCTGGCGAGAGCGGGAGCCGCGTCGCCCGCGGCACGGCGGGCACGCTCGCGCCGAGGATCGTCGCGGCGCCCGCATCGGCAACGATCGCATCGAGCTCGGCGGACGGCCGTGATGGGTCCAGCCGCAGATAGGCCGCGCCGGTCTTGAGGACGCCGAGGACGGCGGCGATCGCATCGGCGAACGTCTCGTCGCGGACCGCCACCAGGTCACCGGGCCCGATGCCGGCGGCGCGCAGCCGGCGGGCGATCTCATCCCCCCGCCCGTCCAGCTCGCCGTAGGTCGCGATCCCTCCGGCCGCCACGACCGCCGGGGCGTCGGGGTGACGCGAGGCGTGAGCCTCGAACCGTTCGTGAACGCGTCGGGCCGGGCGGTCGGTGGTCGTCGCGTTGAACTCGGCGAGTTCGCTCGCCGTTTCGTCGGCGGTAAGGATCGATACGTTGCCGACCGGCGCCGCCGGATCGGCGGCGAGGCCGGCGAGCAGCCGCAGCCAGTGATCGGCGATCCTCGTCACCGTCCCCCGGTCCAGCAGCGCCCGGTCGTAGATGAGGCGACCGGTCATGCTCCCGTCCGGCCGCTCGTCGAGCTGGAGCTCGAGATCGAGCTTGGCGTTACCGACCGCATCGCCGATCTCGGTCTCGAACTGATGGACCGACCAGGCCGAGTCTGCCGTCACGGTCGCCGGCTCGAGGACGATCATCGTCTGGTAGATCGGATTGGAGCCGTCCAGACGCTCAGCCCCGAGCTCGCGGACGACCCGCTCGAACGGCACGAGATGGTCCAGCGCGTCGAGGAGCTCGTTGCGAACTCTCACGACCATCTCGGTGAACGAGGGGTCACCGCTGACGGCGACCCGCAACGGCACGGGCGTGACGCAGTAACCGACGACGGACTCGAACTCGGGGCGGTGGCGCAGATCGGCGACGGCGGCGAACACGACCTCCTCCTGTCCCGAGTAGCGGTGCAGCAGCTCCGCCCACGCCGCGGCGAGGACCTGGAACTGTGTGCCCCCGGCGCCGCGCGCGACCGTGCCGAGCCGTTGGACGGTTCGCTCGGGCACGGTGAGGGTCACCATGCCGCCGCGGGCTTCGGTCGCGCTCGATCGCGGGCGATCGAGCGGCAGCTCGAGCGTCGGGAGGTGGGCGAGATGTTGCCGCCAATGGTCCAGCCGGCGCGCGAACCGCGGGTGGTCCGTCCGTTCCCGGTCCCAGCGGGCGTACTCGGCGTACTGGGCCGGGGGCTGCGGCAGCGGAGACGGGAGGCCGGCGGCGAAGGCGTCATAGAGGGCGGCGAGCTCGGGGAGGATGACGCGGTTGATGCTCACCCCGTCGAAGGTGAGGTGGTGCAGCGACAGGTAGAGCCGGTGCTCGTCACCCGGGAACCGGACGAGCCGCGGGCGGACGAGCGGTCCGCGAGACAGGTCGTACGGGACCCTCGCGGCGGCGGCGGCGAGCACGACCGCCCGGTGCTCGGCTCGGTCGGCGGAAAGGTGGCTGAGGTCGAGGATCGGGAGCTCGAAATGCGGCGGCGGGTGGACGACCTGAACCGGGTCGGCGCGGCGGGCCTCGAACGTCGTCCGCCACGACTCGTGGCGCGCGACGATCTCGTTGAACGCCGACTGGAACGCGGCCGCGGTGAACGTGCCGTACCGGCGGATCGAGATCGTCTCGTTGTACGTCAGCTGAGTCGGGGACAGCAGGCAGGTGTAGAGCACGGCCTCCTGGGCCACCGACAACGGCGCGACCGTCTCCATCGCGACGCTCATCCGGTGGCGAGGTGCAGCTCGGTCAGGCCTCGCAGTCCGAGATTTGGCCGCCACCGGATCTCCTCCCCCTCCACCAGTGACAGCCTGGGGAATCTGGCGAGCAGGGACTCGAAGGCGATCTGCCCCTCGATCCGCGCCAGCGGGGCGCCGAAGCAGAAATGTGCGGCCCAGCCGAAGGCGAGATGGCGGTTGTCCTCCCGATCGAGCTCGAGCCGATCGGGCTCGCGAAAGCGCTCTGGGTCGCGGTTGCCGGCGCCCATGACCGCGATGACAGCGGCGCCCTCGGGTATCTCCTTGCCATCGAGAACGGCTTCGGCGGGCGCCAACCGCGCGGTGTGCTGGCTCGGGCTCTCGTAGCGCAGCAGCTCCTCCACCGCGCTGGGCATCAGCGCCGGCTCGGAGCGCAGGCGCTCCAACTGCTCGGGCTGGCGCAGGAGTGTCAGCAGGCCATTGCCGATGAGGTTGGTGGTGGTCTCCTGCCCGCCGACCATGGTGACGATGACGTTGGCCACGATTTCCTCCTCGGTCAGCTGGTCTCCATCGACCTCGGCGGTGGCCAGGGCGTTGATCAGACCCTCGGTCGGCTCCGACGCCTCCCGCATCACAGCCTCGCGGAAGTAGGCCACCATCTCCTCGACGCTGCGCAGGGTCTTGCGAGCCCGGCCCGGGTTGTGCTGAAAGTTGCCGAGCATCTCGGCGAAGTCCTGCGACCAGGACTTGAGCAACTCGTGATCAGCGGTCGGCACGCCCAGCATCTCGGCGGTGACGATCGCCGGCAGTGGGTTGGCCAGGGCCGACATCACGTCGAAGCTGTCGCGACCGCCAAGCTCGTCGACCAAGCCCTCGGCGATCTGGCGGATGTGATCGCGCAGGTGGGCCACCCGGCGCGGGGTGAAAGCGACCGACGCCAGCCGCCGCACGCGGCCGTGAGCGGGCTGGTCCAGGAACAGCATCTGGCGCACCATCAGCGCCGCGACCGGTGTGAGCTGGCCCATGCCGAGCGCCTCCAGCCGGTCGGGCGACGGCGTCCGGGCGGCGTTGAACCGGTGCAGCACCGTGACGACATCGTCGTACCGGGTGACGACCCACGCGTGCAGGTACGGATCCCAGTGCACCGGGGCCTCCTCGCGGAGTCGACGATAGAGCGGGTATGGATTGGCGAGCACGTCGGGATCGAGCAGGTGATAGAGGCTGAGCGCCGGCGACGGTGCCGATGCCGGCGTGGAGGCGTGACCGGTCACGCGACCACCCCATCGGGCAGGCGATCGGCCGCCGTCTGCCGTTGCGCCTCGGCGGCGATCTCCCTCGGTGTCGGGTGGTCGAACAGGAACCGGAGGCTGATCTCGACGCCGAACATGTCCTCGAGCCGAACGATGAGCTGGGCGGCGAGCATGGAGTGGCCACCGAGGAGGAAGAAGTTCTCATCGAGGCTGACCTCGTCGACCTCGAGCAGCCGCGCCACCATGTCGGCGACGGCCGCCTCAATCTCTGTGGCCGGCGGCCCGCCGGAGGGCCGCGGGCTGGAATCCTCGCCCACCGTCGGCAGCAGATCGCGGTCGAACTTGCCGTTCGGCGTGACCGGAAGCTCAGCCAGCCACACATAGCGCGAAGGGACCATGTAGTCGGGCAGGCGGTACCCGAGGAACGCGTTGAGCTCCGCAGGGGTCGGCCGGGATTCGGCGGCGGGCACCGCGTAGGCGATGAGCTGTCGCTCGGCGCCGGCCGCCACGGTGCCGGCGGCCACGCTCGACGCGATGCCGGGATGGGAGTTGAGCGCCGCGGCGACCTCGGCCGGCTCAACCCGGAACCCCCGGATGCTCAACTGGTCATCGAGACGGCCGAGGAACTCGATCTCGCCGTCGGGCCGGCCGCGGACGAGGTCGCCGGTCCGGTAGCGACGGCCCCGCGGACCGGTGATGAAACGGGCTGCGGTCAGCTCGGGCTGATTGAGGTAGCCGCGCGCCACCGCCACACCGCCGATCACCAGCTCGCCGGGGGTGCCGGGGGTTACCGGGGCGAGCTCATCGTCGACGATCTCGGCCACGATGCCGGAGATCGGACGCCCGATGGACGGCGCGCCATTGCCGTCTGCCGACACGGGCCCGGAGGTGGCGACGACGGCGGTTTCGCTGAGCCCGTAGTTGTTGATCAGCGCGAATCCGAGCCCCGGCGCCGGCCGCCGGGTCAACGCGTCACCTCCGGTCAGCATGTAGCGCAGGCGGACCGTCTCCGGCCAGCGCAGCCCGATGACCGCCTCGGCGACCGCCGTGGGCAGGAACGACACGGTGATGGCCTCGCTCACGAGCCAATCCCGCAGCGCAAGCGGATCTCGACGCAGGCGCTCGGGCACGACGTGGATGGCGGCGCCCGTCGCCAGCGCGGGCCAGATCTCCCACACCGAGGCGTCGAAGCCCGGGCTCGCGATCTGGGTGCAGCGGTCGGCGGCCTCGAGCGCGAAGGCGGACCGATGCCACTGCACCAGGTTGTCCAGACCGCTGTGTTCAACCATGACGCCCTTGGGGCGCCCAGTGGACCCTGACGTGTAGACGACGTAGGCGAGGTCTGTCGGCCGCGCCGGCGGGGTGGCGAGCTCCCGGGTGCCGCGGTCCACCGTACTCCGCGCAGCGTCGGCGTCGGGCGCCAGAACGACCGGGCATCCCGGCTGCCCGTCCAGCCGGACGGCCGTCGCCGCGTCCGTGACCACGGCGGTCGTGCCCGCGTCATCGAGCATCCAGCGGATCCGCTCGTCCGGGTAAGCGGGGTCGATGGCGACGTAGGCGGCGCCGGCACGCATGATGCCCAGCGCCGCGACGACGAGTGCGGCGGACCGCTCCACGCACTGCCCGACGAGCTCTCCGGGCCTCACCCCCACATCGAGCAGCCGCGCGGCCAGCACGTCGGCTCGAGCCGACAGTTCGGCGTAGGTGAGGACGTCGTCGGCTGCGCGAATCGCGATGCTGTCAGGCGCCCGCTCGACCGAGTCGTTGATCGACGGCATAACCGTCGCCGGCATTGTCATTTCCGTCACCCCCGTCTTGTGGTGTCTTGAGCCTGCGCGGCGCTGACGGAGACCATCCGCCGGCGTCTCCCCCCGCTACCGCCGCCGCGTATCCGGCAGTCAGGTCCACCCGATGGACCGACCACCCGGACACGCGCACGGCGTGACCGCCATCCCTCCACACGTCGGCGGTCTCGATCGGGAACGTCAGTCCGGCGCCTGTTCCCTTGACGTATGCCTCTTTGCGGGTCCAGCAGTCAAACAGCGCCGCCGGCCGCTCGGCCGGCGGTAGTGAGTCCACATCCTGTTGCTCTGCTCTGGTGAAGAACTTCGCGACGATGCCACGCAGGTCGTCGACGGGACGGATCTCCTCCACGTCGACGCCGACGTCCATGTCCCAGCTGGTCGCGTACACAGCGATCGCGCCGCTGCGGGCGGCGCTGAAGTGCAGGTCGCAGGCGGCGACCCGCGGCTTACCCCCGACATCGGTCACGATCGAGACGTCGGCAGGGGCGCACCCCAGCTCGCGACCGAGAAGCCGCCGTCCCCAACCCCGGGCGGCCTCGAACCGCGCACGGTCACGCGTACGGTGAAACCGGCTTGCGTGGCGCTGCTCCGCGGCAGACAGGCAGGACGCAACGCTGCGCAGTGCCGGGCCCGGAAGGTCCAACGGCGCCCACCAGACCCCGACACGCGGCCCGGGTGCCATGGCGAGATCGAGGATGGATGCGTGGCGGGTCATGGCGCGTCGTGGTCGGCTGGTAGCGCGCAGGGCGCAGTCCCGTCACACCGACGACGCCGCGAGCGGGCGATCCTTCCCGAACCTTTCCAAAAGTTACTCCTACGTGAGCGCGGGCGCCTCCGGTAGCCGCGCCAGCGCGTCCTGCATGTCGGAGTCAGAGAACTCCGGGTCCTCGAGCTGCCCGGCGAGGTAGGCGTCGTAGGCGCTGAGGTCGAAGTGGCCGTGCCCGCACAGGCCGAACAGGATCACCCGCTCCTCCCCCGCCTCCCGGGCCGCTTCGGCCTCCTCGATGACGGCGCGGATCGCGTGCGCAGGCTCGGGGGCGGGGATGATCCCCTCGGTGCGGGCGAAGCGCACGGCGGCCTCGAACGTCTCGTTCTGTCGGTAGGCGCGCGGCTGCACCATTCCGGCCTTGACCAGCGCGCACACCAGCGGCGCGTCGCCGTGGTAGCGGAGCCCGCCGGCGTGGACGGGCGGCGGCACGAAGTCGTGGCCGAGCGTGTACATCGGCATCAGCGGCGTCAGCCCGGCGGTGTCGCCGAAGTCGTACGCGTAGACGCCGCGGGTGAGCGTCGGGCAGGCGGCCGGCTCGGCGGCGATGAACTGCGTGGCGGCCCCGTCGCGGATGTTGCGGCGCAGGAACGGGAAGGCGATGCCGCCGAAGTTCGAGCCTCCTCCGACGCAGCCCACCACCGTGTCGGGGTACTCGCCGGCCATCTCCATCTGGGCCAGCGCCTCCTGCCCGATCACCGTCTGGTGCAGCAGCACGTGGTTGAGCACCGAGCCCAGCGAGTAGTTGGTGTCCGGATTCTGCGCGGCGACCTCGACCGCCTCAGAGATGGCGATGCCCAGCGAGCCGGTGGGGTGCTGGGCGTTGGCCCGCCCCGACTCGGTCAGATCCGACGGCGAGCGATGCACCGTCGCGCCCCACGTCTGCATCATCGAGCGGCGATAGGGCTTCTGGTCGTAGCTGGAGCCGACCATCCACACCTCGCACTCCAGGCCGAAGAGCCGGCACGCGAAGGCCAGCGACGAGCCCCACTGGCCGGCGCCCGTCTCGGTGGTGAGCTTCTTGATGCCGGCCGCGGCGTTCTCGTAGGCCTGGGGCACAGCGGTGTTGGGCTTGTGCGAGCCGGCGGGGGAGACGCCCTCGTACTTGTAGTAGATGTGAGCCGGGGTATCGAGTTCGCGTTCCAGCCGGCGGGCCCGGAACAGCGGAGTAGGGCGCCACAGCTTGTAGGCGTCGCGAACCGGCTCCGGGATCTCGATCATCGGTTCCGCCGAGACCTCCTGGAGGATGAGCGCCATCGGGAACAGCGGGGACAGGTCGTCGGGGCCGGCCGGAAGCTTGGTTCCTGGGTGGAGCGGCGGCGGTCCGTCGCCGGGGAGGTCGGCCATCAGGTTGACCCAGTGCGTCGGGATGTCGCGCTCCTCGAGCGTGAACTTGACCTGTGCGTCGCCCATGTCCCTCTCCTTTGGCTGGCTCGCTTGCGCCGCGATTCTATGGGAGGGCCACGGCGCCGCGGCTGAGTAATCCGACGCTTGCCAGCAAGTGGGAGCCTCAGCCGTCCGTTGATTCTCCGTTAAGCGAAAATCGTCAAAGGGGCATTGACTCAGGCAATCGCCGTACGGGTCGATAGACGTTGGATGAGAATGGACGTTCAGCCAACCCAGCTGCACGCTCAGCGCGGGGCACGCGAGCGTTCTCGGCGCACGAGGCTACTCGCCGACCTCGTCGCGGCGGTGGGAGTGATCGCGATCGGGGGTCTCGTTCTGCTCTTCGACGGGCAGGAGCTCTCCTGGCTGGCCGGCCTGGTCGCCGGCGCCGCCGCCGCCACGTGGGTCGTTGTGAGCCGTGGGTCGTCCAGCACCGGTTGGCGGCGCCCGCTCGCTCCGGCCCTGACCGAGCGCCGGCCCGCCGCGGCCGAGCGGCGGACCGAGGGGGCGATCGCTGCGTTGGGGCACTCGGGCTGGCGCTTCCTTCACGACGTCCCCGGGCTCGACACCACCTATGACCACATCGCCGTCGGCCCGGGCGGCGTCATCCTGCTGCAGAGCATGGGCCCCGACGGCGTGGTCACGATGCGATCCGGCGAGCCGGTGCTCGAGTGCCGCGCCGCCTCGGACGCGCCGCCTCGGCTCGAGCGGCTCCGTCCGCGCGCGCTGGCCGATGCCGCGACCTTCCGCGACGGCGTGCAGAGGCTGACCGGCCGCCGCCTGTGGGTGCAGGCGGTCGTGGTGTTCTGGTCCGAGTTCCCCGATGGCTGCGTGGCTGACGGCCGCTGCGTGTTCATCCACGGGCCGCGGCTGGCCGAGTGGATGGCCCGTCGCCCCCACCAACTCGATCCCCGCGACGCCGACCAGGTCTACGCCGCGGTCGAGGCTCTGGCACAGCCGCGCGGCGACGCGTCGCTGCGCGTCGCCGTCTGAGCTGCCCGCTGAAGATAAAGACGGCCGGAACGCTTGGTCGCACCGGCCGCCATAGTCTTTGCGTACCCCGTTGACGACGCCGCACACCTCAGTCGCCCAGGAGCCCCTTTCCTCGCAGTTCCTCCCGCGCGGACTCGGACTTCTCCAGGGCGTCCAGCCCCATTCCGCGCAGCACCGCATCTGACTTGGAGAACTGGATATCGCGGTAGTCAACGATCTCCAGCACGTTGCCGCTGGGGTCTCGCACCCGCAGGGACCCCGACGGATGGACGTCCACGCCGGCCTCGCGCAGCTGCGCCCGCATCGCCTCCTTGTCGTCCACGACCAGCCCGACGTGGCGCGCCCGATCGCCGATGCCGGAGGCATCCGAGACCTGGCTAAGCGCCACGAACTGGTCGCCGAGGTCGATCCAGGCCATCGTCCGCCGGCGCCCGCGCAGCTCGAAGGAGAACAGGCGCTCCCACCACGCCAGCGCCTCGTCGAGGTCGCGGACCTCGAAGGCGACGTGGTTGATCCCGATGGCGCGGACGCTCATGGCAGGGGTTCACACGATAATCGACGGTCTGCGCCGACCTCCCGGCCCGCCGCCAACGCATAAAGGAGTGCCGACCCGTGGACCTCTCCATTCCCGCCGACGTGACCGAGCTGCTGGCCTTGATCGACGCCTTCATCGAGCGCGAGCTCGTGCCGCTCCAGGAGGCCAACCCCGACCTGTTCGATCACCGCCGGGAGTTCGCGCGCACCGATGTCGAGCGGGGCGGGATCCCGACGCGGCGCTGGCGCGACCTCCTGGCCCAGGCGCGGCGGCTGGCGATCGACGCCGGCTTCTATCAGTACCCCTTTCCCACCGCGCTGGGCGGCAGCGACGGCTCCAATCTGGCGATGGCGATCATCCGCGAGCACCTCGCCCGCCGCGGGCCCGGGCTCCACGCTGAGCTCACCCACGAGGCCTCGGTGGTCGCCAACGAGCCACTGGTCCTCGTTCTGCACGAGTACGGCACCGCCGAACAGAAGCGGCGCTACCTCGAGCCGCTGGTGGACGGGCGGATCGCGATCGCGTTCGCGCTCACCGAGCCCGGACACGGCAGCGATGCCACCTGGCTGGAGACCCGGGCACGGCGCGCCGACGACGGGCAGGGCTGGGTGCTGGACGGGGTCAAGCGCTTCATCACCGGGGTCGACGTGGCCGACGCCGTGCTCGTCTTCGCCCGCACCTCCGGGCAGGACGGCAAGGCGAAGGGGATCAGCGCGTTCCTTGTGCCCGTCGACGCTGTGGGGTTCGACGTGCCGTACTACCACTGGTCCTTCAACATGCCCACCGATCACGGCGAGGTGGTGCTCGATGGCGTGCGCGTCGGTGACGACGCCGTGGTGGGCGAGATCGACCGAGGTCTGGACTGCGCGCAGCTGTTCGTGCACGAGAACCGCATCCGCCAGGCGGCATCGTCGCTCGGCGCCGCCCAATTCTGCATCGATCGCAGCATCGCGTACGCACGCGAGCGTGTGATCTTCGGCAAGCCGCTGGCCGACTACCAGGGCGTCCAGTGGCAGCTCGTCGAGCTCCAGACCGAGGCCGAACTGGTCCGCAACACCCTGTACAAAACCGCGTGGGACATGGACCAGGCCGGCGACGGCGCCTCCACGAGCGCGAAGATGAGCGTCTCGGACAAGGTCTCGATGGTCAACTACCGCGCCAACCGCCTCGCCTGCGACGCTGCTGACCGCGCCATCCAGGTCCACGGCGGCCTCGGCTACATGCGCGCGCTGCCGTTCGAGTTCATCTACCGCCACCACCGCCGCTACCGCATCACCGAGGGCTCAGACGAGCTGCAGCTGCGGCGGATCGCCGGCCGGCTGTTCGGCTTCACCGGCGCCGGGGCGCCGGCGCCGGCGCCGACCCACTGACCGCGGACGCGAGGCCGCCCTGCGCACCGCGGGGCGCCACGGCGTGCCCAGGCTGCCCGCACATCTGAGCGACACCTCCGGGATCGAGGTGACCGAGATCGCCCAGCTCGACCTCGGCGTCTACCGCGTGGACCGCGCCGACGGTGACAGTTGGGTGGCCCGCCTGTTCCCGGCGGTCCGGCCGCGCGAGCACGTCGACGGTGACGCCGAGATCCTGCGGTGGCTCGCCGCGCTTGACTACCCGGCCGAGCGTCCCGCCACCATCGCCGCCCGGGCGCGCGCTGCGTTCGCGGCCGCGTAGCTCAGGCGAGGATCTCCAGGCCGCGGTCCAGCATCGGCGCCAGCGTCCGGGCCGCCAGCTCCAGGCCCGGATCGGGCTCGGCCAGTCGGCGGTTGCGCTTGCACAGCACCGACATGGCCGCGCCCAGCTTGTAGTAGGCGAAGGCCCGGAACCAGCCGAGGCCCGCGGGCGCCTCGGCGATGCCGGCCGCGTCCATGTACGCGGCCAGCAGGTCTCCCGCGGATGGCATCGCGTCGGCGGCGGCCTGGTTGGCGGCGTCGCGGTGCGCGACGCGCTGCTGCACCGGGTCGGCGAACGCCATCAGCCAGGCCACGTCCATGCGCGGGTCGCCCACCGACCAGATCTCCCAGTCGATGATCGCCGCGGGCCGCTCGCCGTCGAACTGGATGTTGCCCAGGCGGTAGTCGCCGTGCAGGATCCGCGACGCCGCCGGCGCGGGCAGCCGGGCCGTCAGCGCGTCGCGCAGCTCGGTCTCGTTGGCGCGCAGATCATCGCCCGCGGTCGCGAACAGCGCCGCCCATCGCTGTGCCTCCTCGGCGAGTGCGAGCGGAGCGTCGGTGACCCCCACGGTGGCCGGCTCGATCGCCTGCAGGCGGGCGAGCATCCGCGCCGCCGCCCGGGCCCGCGCCGCGACCACCGCGGGGGCGGGCGGTGCGTCGCTGAGGTCCCACTTGGGCTCGAACGCCTGCCCGGGCACGAACTCCATCACGAAGAAGGGCGGGGCGCCGGCGTCTGACGCCAGCACCTCGGGGACGAGCACGCCGGAGGCGCCGTGCACCGCGGCGATCACCCGGGCCTGGCGCAGGACGTCGCGGTTGCGCACCGGCTCGAGCCCCGGCGGCGCGACCTTGACCACGACGCGCCGGTCCTCGGCGCCCACCCCCGTGACCGCCGCGGCGAAGGTGAGGCTCGAGATCCCGCCCGGCAGCGGCTCGAGCGGCCCCACCTGGGCCCCGGCCCAGCGGCCGCGCATAGCGGCGGTTACCCGGGCCGGCAGCGCCGCGAGCGCCGGGTCGGTCACAACGGCGGGACGCCGCGGCCCCGGACGACGCTGCTCGTCACCGACAGCGAGTTGAGCGTCAGCCCGCCGTCGATGAGCAGCTCCTGACCGGTCACGCTCCCCGCGTCGGGCGACGCCAGGTACGCCGCGGCGGCGGCGATCTCCTCGGTCTCCACCATGCGGCCCGACGGGATCCGCTCCAGCCAGGCGTCGATGATCTCGCGCGGCATCCCCTGCACGCCGGCGCTGGCCACGAGCCCAGGCAGAATGGCGTTGGCGGTGATGTCCAGCGCCGCGTTCTCCGCGGCCACCGTCTTGACCATGCCCAGGAGCCCCGCCTTGCTGGCGCTGTAGGCGACCTGCGCGGGCATCCCGAACTTGGCCGCGAAGCTCGAGACCACCACGATCCGCCCGAAGCGCCGCTCGCGCATGCCTCGCAGACAGGCCTGGAGCACCCGGAAGCTCCCGGTGAGGTTGACCGCCAGGTCGCGCTCCCAGCGCTCCAGGTCCAGCGAGTGCGCGCTGCCGACGATCGTCGGCAGCCCGGCGTTGGACACCAGGACGTCGATGTCGTCCAGCGGCGGCAGCCCGTCGGTCACGAGGTCCACCTGGTAGGTGCAGCCCGGCTGACGGTCGAGCGTCACCACCTCCAGGCCATCGGCGGACAGCCGGTGCGCGATGGCCGCGCCGATGCCGCCGGGGTTCGCGGCGCCCGTGACGAGAGCCTTGAGCGGGCGGCCCGGCACCGCGTCTCAGGCCATCGTCAGGCCGCCGCTGACCGACAGCGTCTGCCCGGTGATGTAGCCGGCCTGCTCGGAGGCGAAGAAGCGCACGGCGTGCGCGACGTCCTCGGGCCGGCCGAGCCGCTTCATGGGCACCGCCCGGGCCAGACGCTCGAGCACCTTGTCAGCGTCGGGGTGGGCCTGGGCGACGTCACGCAGCATCTCGGTGTCGGTGGGGCCGGGGCAGACGATGTTGGCCGTCACGCCGAGCCGGGCCGTCTCCCGGGCCACCGTCTTGGTGAAGGAGATGATCGCGCCCTTCGCCCCCGCGTAGACCGACTCCAGCGAGGAGCCGACGCGGCCGGCATCGGAGCTGATGTTGACGATACGGCCCCAGCGGCGCTCGATCATGGCCGGCAGCAGCGCGCGGGTGAAGCGCAGCCCGCCTTTGAAGTTGACCTCCAGCACCTCCTGCCAGAACTCCTCGTCTGAGTCCACGAACGGCTTGAGCTCGTCCCAGCCGGCCACGTTGACGAGCACGTCGACCTGCCCGTAGGTCTGGAGCGCTCGCTCCACGCCGGCGGCCACGCTGTCGGGGCTGCGGACGTCCACTTCGAGCGCCAGGGCGTTTCCGCCGGCGGCGTTGATCCGTTGTGCGTTGGCCTGGGCCTGTTCGGTGCGGATGTCGGCGATCACCACGGGCAGGCCGTCGTCGGCCAGGCCGCGTGCGATCGCCGCCCCGATCCCGCGCGCGCCGCCAGTGACCAGTGCAACGCGTCCTGAAGGGCTCGTTGACATCGCGCGGCACGCTACCCGTTGGGGAAGGGGGAGGGAAACCAAACCCCCCGATCGAGGGGTGCCCGCACAGATAGTTGGACGTCCAACTATCTCGGGGGTACCATGACCTCATGACCGTGGTGGACAACGTTCCGGTCTCCTATGACGAGTGGCGGGCGGCGTACGGTCTGACCCCGGAGCGCGACGCGCCGTTCACCACGCTCTCGGGCGAGGAGATCAGGCCGCTCTACACGGAGCGCGACCTTCCCGATCCATCCACGATCGGCCTGCCCGGTCAGTATCCCTTCACCCGCGGGGTCTACCCCTCGATGTACCGCGGGCGCCTGTGGACGATGCGCCAGTTCGCCGGCTTCGGCACCCCCGAGGAGACCAACCAGCGCTTCCACTACCTGCTCGAGCACGGCCAGACGGGCCTCTCGACGGCGTTTGACATGCCCTCGCTGATGGGCCACGACTCCGATCACCCCCGCTCGCTGGGCGAGGTGGGACGCGAGGGGGTCGCGGTCGACACCGTACTGGACATGGAGACGCTGTTCGCCGGGATTCCGCTGGACAAGGTCACGGTCTCGATGACCATCAACGCGCCCGCGGCGATCATGCTCGCCTTCTACGTCGTGGCTGCCGAGCGCCAGGGCGTGAGGCCCGAGCATCTGGGCGGCACCATCCAGACCGACATCCTCAAGGAGTACATCGCCCAGAAGGAGTGGTGCTTCCCCGTGGACCCGGCGATGCGGCTGGTGGGGGACATGATCGAGTGGTGCTCTCAGGCGATGCCGCGCTGGCATCCGGTCAGCATCTCGGGGTACCACATCCGCGAGGCCGGCTCCACCGCCGCGCAGGAACTCGCCTTCACCCTGAAGGACGGGCTGACCTACGTGGAGCAGGCGGTCGCGCGCGGCCTCGACGTCGATGACTTCGCCCCGCGGCTGAGCTTCTTCTTCAACGCCCAGATCGACTTCTTCGAGGAGATCGCCAAGTACCGCGCGGCACGGCGCATCTGGGCGCGGGAGCTGCGCCACACGTTCGGGGCGCGCAAGCCGGAGTCGTGGCGCATGCGCTTCCACACCCAGACCGCGGGCGTGTCGCTGACCGCCCAGCAGCCGCTCAACAACATCGTGCGCACGGCCATCGAGGCGCTCGCCGGTGTGCTCGGCGGCACCCAGTCGCTCCACACCAACTCCTATGACGAGGCGCTGGCCCTGCCCACCGAGGAGGCGGTCCGGATCGCGCTGCGCACCCAGCAGATCATCGCCGAGGAGACCGGCGTGACCAACACGATCGATCCGCTGGGCGGCGCCTACTTCGTGGAAGCGCTCACCGACCAGCTCGAGGAGCAGGCCTACGCCTACTTCCGCAAGATCGACGAGCTCGGCGGGATGGTGGAGGCGGTCAAGCGGGGCTTCCCCCAGCGCGAGATCGCCGACGCCGCCTTCGAGCTGCAGACCGAGATCGACGCGGGCCGGCGCACCGTGGTGGGGGTCAACCGCTACACCGAGGGCGACGGTCAGGCCACCGAGATCCTCCGCATCGACCCGGCGCTGGAGCAAAAGCAGATCGCGCGGGTGAAGGCCGTCCGCGCCGACCGTGACGAGGCCGTGGTGACGGCGTCGCTGGCGGCCATCAAGGAGGCCGGGGCCGGCCGGGACAACCTCATGCCCCTCCTGGTCGACGCCGCGCGGGCGCATGTGTCCGAGGGCGAGATCGTCCAGACGCTCCAGCAGGTCTGGGGCGACTACCGCGAGCAGCCTGTCTTCTAGAGGAGATCGGGCGACTCGTGCCCTTGCTTGAATCAGAGGCATGCCGATCACTCCCCGTCTGTTCGGCGAGCGCGGCCGCAACCGCGCGCGCTCGCTCGGGATCGATCCCGAGCGCTTGCCGCCCGGCCAGTCGCCGACGGTCAAGTGGCCGGTGCTCACGGTGGGCGAGACGCCCCGGGTGAACACCGACCAGTGGCTGCTCTCCGTGGACGGCGCCGTGGAGGAGCCCTACGTGCTCGACTGGGACGACTTCACACAGCTGGCCCAGACCGATTGGGACGGCGACCTCCACTGCGTGACGCGGTGGTCCAAGTTCGGCATGACCTGGCGCGGCGCCGACGCGCGCGCCCTCATCGAGCGGGCCGGGCCCCGGCCCGAGGCGACCCACCTGCTGGCTCATTGCTACGGCGGCTACACCACCAACATGCCGCTGTCCGATGTCACCGAGCACCCGGCTCTTGTGGCCCACATGGCCGAGGGCGCGCCGCTGGAGCCTGACCACGGCGGCCCGGCGCGGCTGCTGGTGCCCCACCTGTACCTGTGGAAATCGGCGAAATGGATCCAGCGGCTCGAGCTGCTCGGCCACGACGAGCTCGGCTTCTGGGAGCGCAACGGCTACCACCACCGCGGCGACCCGTGGCGCGAGGAGCGCCACAGCGTTGACGACTACGTCGCTCGCACGCGGCGGCGCCAGGTCCGCGCCGACGCGCGCGAGCGCGGGGCATAGCCCGGGCCGGCTCAGGCCAGGTCGACGGCGCCCCGCGGCTTGGGCCCCCACGGGAAGTCGCGCAGCGTCTCCAGGAACGCCCGGGTGAGCGGCGTCCAGTCGCCCCGGGTGTAGGCGCACACGGCGCGGATGAGCCGTGGGGCCGCCGGGCGCGCCAGGTGCACGAGTGCGTCGGGGACGATGTGCTCGGGGACCAGCGCCGGCCCGATGCCGGCGGCGGCGAACCGCGGGGCCGCCGCCACCTGGCTGGTGCGCACCGCCACCTGGGGACTGAAGCCGGCGCGCGCGCAGCACAGGTCCACCACCTCGGCGAGGCCATGGGCGGGCGCGAAGTGCACCCAGCGCCGGTCGTGAAGCTGACCCAGCTCGACGCGCTCACGCGTGAGCAGCGGATCCCCGTCGGGCAGCACCACCACGAACTCCTCCCACCCCAGCGCGCGCACCTCGCCCCGCCAGCGGTCGGGCAGCGAGCCGACGGCGACGTCTCCCGCGCCGTCGCGGACCGCCTCGTCCAGGGCCCGGCGGTGGGGGAACTCGAGCAGGCTGACCTCGATCTCCGGATGGCGCTGCTGCCAATCGCGCAGGACCACCGGGAGGATGCCGAGCGCCGCCGAGGTCGTCACCGCCACGTCGAGGCGCCCCACCTCGAGCTCCAGCGCCTGGCGCACATGCCGGCGCGCGCGCTGAGCGTGCCGCAGGGTGGCGCGCGCCTCCCCCAGCAGCTCCTGGCCCGCGGCGGTGAGTCGCACCCCCCGCGGCAGCCGCTCCAGCAGCTCGCCGCCGAGCTCGCGCTCCAGCGCTTGGATCTGCTGCGACAGCGACGGCTGGGACACGAGCAGGTCCTCGGCCGCCGCGGTGAGCGAGCCGCGCTCCGCGATGGCCACGAAGTACTCGAGCTGCCGCAGGTTCATAACATAAGTATTGCCTATCGGAAGATGCAACAACAGGTATTTGTGCTTATGACGCGCAAGGCCGACAATCAGCACGAGAGAGAAATCGGAGAGGGCCACCCCCACCAGAACGGATACGCCCATGACGCCCCCCCAGAACCCCCACCCCTCCCTCCAGAGCACCGTCGACCACGCCCGCAGGCTGACCGAGCCCGGCCACGCGCAGGCCGGGACGCCCGCCTGGGTCGCCCAGGCCCACCACGTCGGGGACCTGTCGGTCCTGGCGCTGGCCCTGCGCGGCTGATCTGAGCACGCGCGGCCGGGCGAGCTACTTGCCCTTGTGACGCTCCCCGGTGAGCTTGGCCGCCAACTCGTTGATGAGATCGGACACCCGGTTACCAGCGGGCGAGTCGCGCGCGTCGGAGAGGCGGTCCGAGAGCTCGTCGGCGGCGTCGTCGAGGATCTTCGAGAAGCTGTCGTCCGTGGCGACGTAGCCAAGCTCCTCGTCTGACGCGCGCTTGCCGGCCATCTCGCGCACGTCGCGGATCGTCTCGTCGGTGGCACGGCGGGCCTCGCGGGCGGCTCGGTCGCGGGCGGCGCGCGCGGTCTTGAGCTCCTGCTCCATGGCTGCCAGGCGGGCGTCGAGAGCGGGATCCGCACCCGTGGCCGAGGCGCCGGCCGTCCTCGGTCCGCCCGTCGCGGCGGGCCCGCCGCCGGCGGCGCGCCGCCGCCGGGCCTCGGCGTAGGCCTCCTGGACCTCCTCGAAGCGCCGCTCCGACTCTGGCGAGCCGCCGTTGTGATCGGGGTGGTGCAGCTGCACGAGCCGTCGATAGGCGGCACGCAGCTCGGCGTCGCTGGCCGATGGGGCCACGCCAAGCGTCTGGTAGGGATCTGGCGACGGCGCCATCGTGCCAATAGGGTAGGGAGCGCCGCCAGACCCGGAGGGAGAACCGTCAAATGTCCGACACGATGCACCACGCCGCACCCAAGACCCCCGACCAGATCACCGCCGACGTGCTGGCGAGCTTTGACGGCTCCGAGGACGCGCGCCTGCGCGAGATCATGCAGGCACTGGTCCGCCACCTCCATGGCTTCGTCAAGGAGGTCGGGCTCACGCCGCGGGAATGGGAGGCGGGGATCCAGACCCTCACTCGCACGGGCCACATCACGGACGAGCGTCGCCAGGAGTTCATTCTGTGGTCGGACTCGCTGGGCGTCTCGATGCTCGTCGACGCGATCGAGAACACGGTCCCCGAGGGCGCCACCGAGTCAACCGTCCAGGGGCCGTTCTACGTGCCGGGGTCGCCGCTGCGCGAGTACGGAGCCAATCTCGCCGCGGAGCCCGACGCCGGGGTGCCCGCGCTGGTGCACGGCCGGGTGCTGGACCTCAACGGCGATCCCATTGCCGGCGCCGAGGTCGACGTGTGGCAGAACGGCGACGACCAGCTCTACGCCGTCCAGCGTCCCGAGGCCCCCGAGGATCACCTGCGCGGGCGCTTTCTCACCCGCGATGACGGCAGCTACGCGTTCGTCGCCGTCCGGCCCACCCCGTACCCGATCCCGCATGACGGCCCCGTCGGCAAGATGCTCGAGCTCACTGGGCGCCACCCTTGGCGGCCCGCCCACGTGCACATCATCATCCGCGCCGACGGTTATCGAACATTGACCACCCACGTGTTCGACGTCGAGAGCCGGTACCTGGACTCCGATGCGGTGTTCGCGGTCAAGCCGTCGCTGACGCGGCGGTTCATCGCCCACGGCCCCGACGATCCCGACACGCCCGAGGGGGTTACGACCGAATGGGTCTCGGTGCAGAGCGACCTCGTGCTGGCGCCGTTGACCTAGCCGCCGGCAGCGGCGCCGCGAGCTCCCCGCACATCGCCGCCGGCTTCGTGTCGCGCGCGAGCGTCGCGCGCAGGTTGACGAACGCGACGCTGCCGAGCACCGCGGGCAGCCACAGAGCCAGGGCGCGATAGGTCAGCACGGCCACCGTCGCCGGCGCCAGCGGCACGTTGTAGAGCGCGAAGGTGCCGATCAGCCCGCCCTCGGTGCCGCCGATGCCGCCGGGCAGCGGGATGAGGCCGCCGAGCTGGCCGATGATGTAGGCCAACACCACGATCGGCAGGGCGGGCGAGTGCCCGAAAGCCCGAAAGCAGCAGACGAGCACGGCGATGTCGAAGCCCATGTAGCCGAAGGAGCCGCCCAGGACGCCCACCGGCCGCCGGCGCAGGAGGATGATCGAGTCGCGGACGCCGTCACCGATCGCGTTGCGCACGTGACGGGCCGCCACCCGGACGCGCCCGGCGCCCGTGGGCAGAGGGGCGCGCGGGACCAGCCGGGTGCCCAGCAGCGGCACGCACAGGGTGACCAGGATCGCCAGCAGCCCGGCGGCGCCGAACCCGTACGTCAGGGCCGGATCGGTGTCGCCACCGAATACGCGGACGCCGAACAGCGTGGCGAACACCACCAGGGTCCCGACGTTGGCGAGGCTGGTGAGCAGGAAGAAGGCCACCGTGCGCCGGCCGATGTGACCGGCGCTCATGCCGCCGCGGTTCAGCGCCCAGGCCCCGAGCGCCAGGCCGCCGGCGCCGCCCGCGGGCAGGATCGAGTTGGCTCCTTGCTCGGACATGCCGATCTGGTAGCTCAGCCGCCAGCTCATCTTGGCGCAGAACACCGAGCGGAAGACCACCACGTAGGACAGCGTCGACAGGAGCTCGAACACGACCGCGGCGATCAACCACCCCGGCGACGCGTCCGACAGGCGATCGCGCAGGCTGCCCAGACCCGGGCCGACGAGGATGAGCAGCGCTATCACGGCCCCCACCCCGGCGAGCTGGAGTAGACCGCGGCGCAGGTGGCGCGGGCTCAGCTCGTCAGGCAGCGCGTCGCTCAGATTCGCCACTTACTAATCATAAGCAAACGCTCAGACCGGCCCCGGCACGTCCGTCTCGCCGCTCTCGCGGCGCGCCGCGCGCACCGGGAAGCCGCTGAGGGCCAGGGCGGCGATGGCGATGGCGCTGGACAGCACCGCGGTCACCAGCATGCCGGCGTCCAGGCTGGAGAGCTGGAAGAAGCTGCGCGCCGCGGGCAGCAGGATCGCCACCACGTAGATCCCGCCCAGCACTGCGCACATCACGCCCACCAGCGAGGACCGCCGTCGGGACCCCTCGGACTCGAGCGCCAGCACGAGGTACAGGCCGCACGCCACGAGGATCGTGACCGCCACCGTCCGGGAGTCGTTGAGCGACAGGTCGAGGTCGTGCCGCACGAACAGGTAGCCCGCCACCACGCCGGTGCCGGTCAGTGCTCCCGCCGGAATCGCGAACCGCGACACCGCGCGCACGAACCCGTCGGGCCGCCACGGCCCGTTGCTCGGGGCCAGGGCGAGGAAGAAGGTGGGGATCCCGATGGTGAGCGCCGCGGCCAGCGTGAAGTGGCGGGGCAGCAGGGGGTAGGCATCCGAGCTGGTCCCGATGGTGAGGATGAGGAACGCCGCGAACGCTGACTTGGTCACGTAGAGCTTGGTCACGCGCTGGAGGTTGCGCAGCGCCCGCCGGCCCTCGGCCACCAGGGTGGGGACGACGCCGAAGTCGCCGGAGACGAGGACCAGGTCCGAGACGCTGCGGGCCATCTGCGTCCCGCTGCCCTGGGCGATGGCCAGCCGCGATGTCTTGAGCGCCGGCACGTCGTTGACGCCGTCGCCGATCATCGCCACGTAGCGGCCCTCGTCAAGCAGGGACTGGACAATCGCCTGCTTGCCCTCGGGGGAGATGCGCCCGACCACGCTGGCGTTCTCCGCGAACACCCGCCGTTCCGCCGGGTCCTCGGGGATCTCGGAGCCGTCGTGCACCCCCGCGACCGGGATGCCGACGTCGCGCGCGATGGCCGCCACGGTCGCCGGTGCGTCGCCGGAGAGCACTTTGATCTCGACGCCCTCCTCCTGCAGGAACTGGACGGTGTCGGAGACCCCGGGGCGCAGCTCCTCGGCCAGCACCACGAGCCCCACGGGCTCCAGGTCCTCCGGCGGCTCGTCGTGAGGCTCGGAGGGGAGCGGGGCGGCGCTGCGCGCCACTGCGAGGACCCGGCGACCATCGGCCTGGCGCTGATCGGCCACCTCGCCCAACGCGCCGATGGGCACCCGTCCCGGCGCACCGAGGTAGAAGCTGCCGCGGTCGAGGGCGACCGCACTCCAGCGGCGCCGGCTGGCGAACGGCACCTCGCCTGCCACTGGCTCGGCCTCCGCCGGGAAGGCGTCGGCGATCGCCTGCAGCGTGAGGTTCCGCGCGGAGGCGCTGGCCGCCACCGCTCCCAGTATCGCCTCCATCTCCTGCTCCGAGCTCCCGTCGGCGGCCACGACCTCGACGACGCGCAGCGACGGCTCGGTGAGGGTCCCGGTCTTGTCGACGCAGATCGTGTCGACCGACGCCAGCGATTCGATGGCGTTGAGCTGCTGGGCCAGCACCCCGCGCCGCGACATGCGCACCGCGGCGGCGGCATAGGTGACGCCCACTAGCAGCACCAGGCCCTCGGGGATGAGGCTGACCACGCCCGCCGCTGACGTCGCCACCGCGTTGTGGACCGCAACGTGGCGGTGATACAGCGAGTAGCCGAGCACCGCGCCGAGGAACACCACGAGGCCAACCAGCGCATAGAGGAGACGGTTGATGGCCTGCTCGAGCGCAGAGCGGGGGTGGCGGAAGGAGCGGGCCTCGCCGGTCAACCGCGCGGCGAAGCTGTCCGCGCCCGTCGCGGTGACCTCGTAGGCGCCGGTCCCCTCCGACACGAACGCCCCCGAGCGCACCTCGTCACCGGCCCCGCGCGCCGCCGGCTCGGACTCGCCGGTGAGGATCGACTCGTCCACCCGCAGGTCGGAGGCGGACAGCACTCGCCCGTCGGCCACGACCTGGTCGCCTGCCTGGACGAGTACGAGGTCGCCGGCTACCACCTCGCTGACGCCGACCTCGCGGTCCACGCCGTCGCGGCGAACGCGCGCCTGCGGGGCGACGAGCAGCGAGAGCCGTTCCAGCGCCCGCTTGGCCTTGACCTCCTGGGTGATCCCGATAGCGGCATTGGCGATGATGATCGCCAGAAACAGGGCGTCCCGGGCGTCGCCGAAGATCAGCGTGACGGCGCCGAAGCCCAGCAGGATCCCGTTGAAGACGGTGAGGACGTTGGCGCGAACGATGCTCGCGTAGGAGCGGCCCGTCTCCTCGGGCTCGGATCCCCCGCCGGCGGCCAGGCGACGCTGCGCCTCCTCCTCGGTGAGCCCGGCGCCGTCGAGGACCGGGGCGGCCGGGGCCGAGAGCGGCTGAGAGACGTCGGCCATATCCAGATCATGGCGAAGTCGCCCAGCCGCTCCTCATACATCCGTCGAGGGTTCCACCGGTTCTGCGGGGGCTTCCCGATAACCACGGTATGCGGCTGCAAAGGCGGCACATAGCCCTGCGCGCGCTGGTTCTGATGGCGGCGCTCTCGCTCGTCCCGGCGGCGGCTGCCCAGGCGCGGCCGTCGAGCCTCGACCTGCGCCAGCCTCTGGGCGTCGGCGCCGCCCGCCACCAGCCCGGGGTCCGCGCGCTCGCGCCGAGCCCAGAGGCGCTGGCGGCCTCGGTCCAGCAGACGGCGGGCGTGCCCCTGTCGCAGGTCACCGCCGTCAACGTCTGCGCGGCGCCGGCGCCCGGCCACGCCGCCTGCGCCGCCCAGGAGCTCGTTCTGCGCGCGACCCACCGGCTGGTGCACCCGCAAGTCCGCCCCCAGCCGACCTTCACGCAGGTGTTCCCCAAGCACCGATCCCATGGGGCGGCGGCCCCGCAGGGCTCGATGTCATCCACGCCGGCAAGTGCTCCGGGGGCGGGCACCCCGGCCTACCTCCAGCAGGCCTACGACCTCACCTACCTGTCGCAGACGGCGGGTGGCTCGGACACGGTGGCGGTCGTCGACGTCGGTGATGACGCCAACGCCCAGCTGGACCTCGCCACCTACCGCAGCACCTACGGGCTGCCCGCGTGCACGGCGTCCAACGGCTGCCTCACCAAGGTCAATGAGAGCGGCGCGGCGTCACCGCTGCCCACGCCGGCCGGCTCCGACTGGGAGTCCGAGGAGTCGCTGGACCTCGACGCCGTCTCGGCCCTGTGCCCGAACTGCCACATCCTGCTCGTGGAGGTCAACAGCTCCTCGCTGTCGGACCTGGACGCCGGCATCGCGGCCGCCATCAGCCTCGGCGCCAACCAGGTCTCCAACAGCTGGGCGGGCACGGCCGGCGGCCCCATCGGGGTCTCGAGCTTCTCCGGCGCGGCGATCGTCGCCGCGACCGGTGACCACGGCTACACGGGTGCCGGCGTCGACAACTACCCGGCGGCGTTCCCCGGCGTCACCGCCGCCGGCGGCACCACGCTGAGCGGTGCGGCCGGCGGCACCAGCACCCGCGGCTACACCGAGTCGGCGTGGTCGCTCAACAGCTCGGGCATCGGCTGGGGGGGAGGGTCGGGGTGCGACACCCACGAGCCCAAGCCCACCTATCAGGCCGACACCGGCTGCACTGGACGCGCCTACGCCGATCTCTCCGCCGACGCCGATCCCGACACGGGACTGCGGGTCTATGACTCGGGTAACGGCGGCTGGTTCGTGGAGGGCGGCACCAGTCTCGCCACCCCGCTCATCGCCGCCTTCGAGGCGCTCACCGGCGTCGACGGGACGACCCCGCAGTGGGCCTACACCGACAGCGCTCTGCTCAACGACCCGGTCTCCGGCTCCACCGGCAGCTGCGCGGCGGGGATCTCCTACATCTGCAACGCGGCCACGGGCTATGACGGCCCCACGGGCATCGGCTCCATCTCCGGCGCGATCGCCTCCGGCGCCCCCGGCATCGGGGGCCCGGCGATCGGCGACGGCACCACCAACAGCTACACCCAGACAGTGGGGAGCACCACCGCCACCCTCGTCGGCGGCGTCTATCCCAACGGCGTGGACACCACCTATCACTGGCAGTACGGCACCTCCACCGCCTATGGGCAGCAGACCACGCCACAGGACATCGGCTCCGGCACCGCGCCGATGACGGCCCAGGCAAACCTCACGGGCCTCACCCCCGGTGTCACCTATCACTACCGCCTCGTGGCCACCAACAGCGCGGGCACTGACTACGGCTACGACTACACGCTGTCCACCGCGACCATCAACAACGTCGCGCCGGTCAACTCGGTGGCGCCGGTGCTCAGCGGGCAGGCCCTCCAGGGTCAGACGGTGACGGTCTCGACCGGCAGCTGGAGCCCCACGCCCACGTCCTACACCTACCAGTGGCAGCGCTCCACCGACGGCGGCACGACATGGACCAACATCGCCGGCGCCGGAACCTCCAGCTACGCGGTCGCCGCCGGCGATCTGGGCGACCAGATCCAAGCCGTCGTCAGCGCCACCAACTCCTACGGGACGAGCGCGGCGCGGACCACCCCCGTCACCGTCGGGTCGGGCGCGCCCGCGGCCAGCGCCGGGCCGACCGTCTCGGGCCATGCCGACCAGGGTCAGATCCTCAGCGCGATCTCCACCTGGAACCCCGCGGGCGCCTCCTACGCCTATCAGTGGCAGAGCTCGACCGATAACGGCAGCACGTGGACGAACCTCGGCGGCGCCACGTCGTCCACCTACACCCTCGTCGGTGGGGACCTCGGCCACCTCGTCCGCGTCTCGGTCACTGCGGTCAACAGCTTCGGGACCGTCACCGCCGCGAGCCCCGCGATCGGGCCCGTGCTCAACAACGCTCCGATCAACTCGGCCGTTCCCATCGTGAGCGGCAACCCGCAGCGCGCCTCGACGCTGTCGGCCACCCCCGGAACGTGGACGGGTCTGGGCAACAACATCACCTACCAATGGCAGCGCTCGCCCGACGGGACCACCTGGACGTCGATCAACGGCGCCACCGCGTCGACCTACTCGCTCCAGTTCGCTGACGAGGGCGACGCCATCCGCGCGCTCGTGACGGCCACCAACGCCTCGGGCGTGACCAGCACACCGAGCGCGGCGACGGTGATCATCGCGCCCTTCCCGCCCGCCAACACCGCTCCCCCGGTCGTCAGCGGCGTCGCCGAACGCGGCGTCACCCTGAACGCCACCCTCGGCACCTGGACGGGGCCTGACAACGTCTACGCCTACCAGTGGCAGCGCGACGGCGGCGAGGGCTACGTGAACATCCAGGGCGCCACCGCGGCCAGCTACACGCTCGGGACCGGCGACGAGGGCGCGGCGGTCCGCGTCGTGGTCACCGCCACCGACCCCGACGCCACGATCAGCCAGGCCAGCGCGGCGACCGCTTCCGTCACCGACGCGATTCCGGTCAACACCGCCATCCCGACGATCGGCGGCACCATCCAGCGCGCGTTCACCCTCACCGCCGCCGTCGGGACCTGGGCCGGGATCGGTAACAGCTACACCTACCAGTGGCAGCGCTCGGCCGACGGGGTGGCGTGGACGAGCATCTCCAACGCCACCGGCCCAACCTACGTCGTCAGCCAGGCCGACGAGGCCAACGCCCTGCGCGTGATGGTGACCGCCGCCAACCCGGACGGCACCGCGGGGGCCGCCAGCGCGGCGACGATCACCGTCCCCGCGTCCCCCCCGGTGGCCACGACGGCGCCGGCGTTCGTGGGCACCCCGCAGCGCGGCCAGGTGCTGACCGGCAGCCAGGGCAGCTGGAGCGGCATGGGCAACGCCTTCACCTACCAGTGGCAGCGGTCTGCCGACGGCACAACGTGGACGAACATCGCGGGCGCGACCACCCTCAGCTACACGATCCAGACCGCTGATGAGGCCGACTTCCTGCGCTTCACCGTGGTGGCGACCAACCCTGACGGCACCACCACGGCCCCGAGCACGCCGAGCGGCGTCGTCGTCTCCACGGCGCCGGCCAACACTTCGATCCCGACGATCCTCGGCACCCCGGCGCGCAGCGCCAGCCTCAACGCCGCGGTGGGGGCCTGGAGCGGCATCGGCAACACCTACACCTGCCAGTGGCAGCGCTCGTCCGACGGCGGCACGACCTGGACGAACATCGCGAGCGCCACCTCGTTCGGCTACACGGTCGCGGTCGCCGACGAGGGCTTCGCCATCCGCGCGCTCATCACCGCGGTCAACCCCGACGGGACCGTCTCAACCGGCTCGGCGGCGACGCCGGTCATCACCCCCTCGCCGCCGGTGGCGACCACCAGCCCCGTGATCACCGGCGCTCCGCTGCGCGGCGACACGCTGAACTCCACCCAGGGGCTGTGGTCGGGCATCGGCAACGCCTACGCCTACCAGTGGCAGCGCTCGGCCGACGGGACGACGTGGACGAACATCACCGGCGCGACCTCCACCAGCTACACCCTGACGACCGCCGACGTCGGCGACATCGTGCGCCTGCTCATCAGCGCCACCAACCTCGACGCCACGGTGAGCGCGCCGAGCAACGTCACGGCGACGGTGACGGCCACCCCGCCGGTCAACACCGCCCCGCCGGCCATCTCCGGCGCGGCCCAGCGCGGCCTGCTGCTCAACTCCGCGGTGGGGACGTGGAACGGCATCGGCGACGCGTTCACCTACCAGTGGCAGCGCTCGGCCGACGGGACGACGTGGACGAACATCACCGGCGCCACCGGCACCACCTACCAGCTGGTCCCGGCCGACGAGGGCGACGTGGTGCGGCTGATGGTCACCTCGACCAATGCGGACGGCACGTCGTCGGCGGCAAGCGCCCCGACCGCGACCGTGCTCGCGACGCCTCCCGTCAACACCGTGCCCCAGGTGATCATGGGCGCCGCGCAGCGCGGTCAGACGCTGAGCTCCAGCGCCGGCACCTGGCTGGGCATCGGCAACAGCTACGCCTTCCAGTGGCAGCGCTCGACTGACAACGGCACCACCTGGACCAACGTGGGGGGCGCCACCACGGCCAGCTATCCGCTGGGCACCACCGACGAGAACGGCCAGCTCCGCGTCGTCATCACCGCCACCAACGTGGACGGGACGGCGACGGTGGCCAGCGCTCCCAGCGCAACCGTGCCCTCGGCGCCTCCGGTCAACACCGTGGCGCCGGCGATCTCCGGCACGGCCCGTCGCGGCTTCATCCTCACGGCAACCACGGGCACTTGGACGGGCCTGGGCAACAGCTACGCCTACCAGTGGCAGCGCTCCATCGACAACGGCAGCACCTGGCAGAGCATCGCCGGCGCCACGTCCAACACCTACTCGCTGGGGGTCGGCGACGAGGGGGCGATCGTGCGCATCCTGGTCACCGGTTCCAACCCGGACGCCACGGTCAACGCCTGGAGCACCGCGAGCGCGAGCGTCGGGACCTCGCCGCCGGTCAACAACAGCCTCCCCACGATCCGCGGGATCGCCCAGCGCGGCAACACGCTGTCCTCCACCACCGGCGCCTGGTCGGGCACCGGCACGACGTTCACGCTCCAGTGGCAGCGCTCGGCCGACAACGGGACGACCTGGACCAACATCGCCGGGGCCACGGGGGCGATCTACACCGTCCAGGCGCCTGACGAGGGCGACGTCCTGCGCCTGATGGTCACCGGCGCCAATCCCGACGGCAGCGCCAGCGCCGCCAGCCCCGCGTCGGCGATCGCGACCAGTTCCCCGCCGGTCAACACCGCGCCGCCGGTGGTCACCGGCACCCCGCAGCGCACGGCGACCCTCAACGCCACCTCGGGCTCATGGAGTGGCGCCGGCGTCGCCGTCACCTACCAGTGGCAGCGCTCGGCCGACAGCGGCACCACCTGGACCGACATCGCCGGCGCCACCACAGCCGCCTACACGCCGGTGGCCGCCGACGAGGGCGACGTTGTGCGCGTGCTGGTCACGGCCGCCGACGCCGACGGCACCGTCGCCGCCGGCAGCGCCCCCACGCCGGCCATCCAGACCGACCCACCGGTCAACGTCGCCGCTCCGGTCGTGCTGGGCACCCCCAGCCTCGGCGCCACCCTGTCCACCGACAACGGGAGCTGGACGCCGATCGGGGACAACATCACCTACGCCTACGCCTGGCAGCGCGGCGACGCCGCCAACGACTACCAGACCATCCCGGGGGCCACCGCCGCGACGTACACCACGGTCGCGGCCGACTCCGGGGAGAACATCCGCGTGGTCGTCACCGCCGGCAACGCCGACGGCAGCGTCAGCGCCACCAGCGCCGCGTCGGCGGCCGTGCAGCCGCCCCCGGTCAACGTGACGGCGCCGGCGGCGCCGACCGGCACGCTCCAGAACGGCTTCCTCCTCACGCCCGACAACGGCAGCTGGAACAGCGCCGCCACCTATGCCTACTCCTGGCTGCGCTGCCCCGGCAACGCCACCGCGGTCACCGCCGCCTGCACTCAGGTCTCCACCGGATCCTCGTACGCGCTCACGGTGTCTGACATCGGGACCAAGATCGCGGTGATCGTGACCGCCACGTCGATCGGCGGCAGCACCTCTGCCACCAGCGCGCTCACCGCGATCATCACCGGCCAGCCGCTGACCCAGCAGTCGCCGCCGAGCATCACCGGCAACCCGCAGCCGCCCAACACGCTGTACGCCAACCCGGGGTCGTGGAGCGTCATGCTCACCAGCGTCGACTACGACTGGGATCGCTGCGACCTCGACGGCGTTTCCAACTGCACCCTGGTGGCGGCGGACACCGCGCACTACACCCTGTCGGCCGCCGACGACGGCCACACGATCCTCGTCGTCGCCAACGTCTCCTCGCCGGGGCGCGTGGCGACCGCGCAGAGCGCCCCGCTAACCGTGCAGGAGCAGCCGCTGCCGCAGGCCACCATCCTGCCGACCGTGAGCGGGACGCCGGTGCGCACCAACATGATGGGCGCCACCGGCGGTGTGTGGACCAACAGCCCGCGGACGCTGTCCTACCAGTGGGAGCGCTGCAACGCCGCAGGCCACAACTGCCTGGCGATCCCGGGAGCCACCCAGAGCAGATATCAGCTCACCAACGTCGACGAGGGGTCGACCGTGACCATCGCGGTGAGCGCCACCAACACGTCGGGCACGACCACCGCGATGGCCACGCCCTCCGGCGTCGTCGGCTCGCTGCCGCCGGTCTCCACCGGCCGGCCGGCGCTGAGCATCATGGGCGTACAGCAGAGCGTCCCGGTGACCGTCACCCAGGGCGCGTGGCAGGGCACCGGGCCCTCGACGTATGCCACGGTCTGGCAGCGCTGCAACAGCTCCGGGGCGTCCTGCGTGCCGATCAGCGGCGCGACCGGCAGCGGTTACACCCCGACCGCCGCCGACGTCGGGCACACGCTGGTGGTCGTTGTCACCGCCACCAACGTCGACGGGTCGGTCGCCGCGTCCACACTGCCGTCCGACGTCGTCCTGCCGGCGGCGCCGCGCTGGCGCGACCTGCCGGTCCTGAGCGCCACCAACGGCTACGTCGGCGGCGTGCTGAGCATCACCGACGGCGTGTGGACGGGCCCCGCCGTCACCTCGGACACCACCCAGATCATGCGCTGCACCAACGCCTGCACCGCGATCAGCTCCGCCTCGAGCTACACGATCGCCACCCCCGACATCGGTGCCATCCTGCGCCTGCGCGAGACCGCGACCAACGCCGGGGGCACCACCATCGCGTGGTCGGCGCAGTACGTGGGGCCGGTGGCGTCCTCGGCCTCGGCCTCGGCGGTCCTGGCCTCCGGCCAGGCGGTGCTGCGCAACAAGGACGGCGATCCGCTGGCCACCGCCCAGCTCAGCGCGGCCTCGGCGATGACCGCCGACGCGTTGGTCGCCCACGCCGCGCGCACGCCCGCCGCGACGGCCCGCGACATCACCGTCCGGCGCGCCCGCAAGGTCCACGGCGCGCTGCGGGCGTGGGCGTGCGCGGCCGCCGTCTCGCGCTCCAGCGCACCGGCGCCCTGCACGCGGCAGGTGACGGTGCGCGGCGGCTCGGCGAAGCTCAGGCTCCCGGTCACGATGACCGGCCGGGTGCGGGTCGTTGTGGTCCGTCGCGGCCGCTGACGCCTGCGGCGGCTGCGTCGTTCGCCATGTCCGCTGCGGCGCTGGCTGCCGGGCTGGCCGGGACCTGGTTGGTTCCGGGCCGGCGCGCCGGGCGCGTGCGCCTTGCCACCGAGCCGGCGGTGTGATCACCCGGTCAGGACATGACCGCGATCGGGCGTAGGGTCCGGACCATGCCCGTTGACCTCGCCGCCGCCGAGCAGTTCATGTTCGCCAACGCGCGGGTGCTGGAGCGCCACCGCATGGCCGCTCTGCTCCACGAGGCGCCGGGTGAGCCCGTCCGCGCGGCGCTCCTGCCGTATCGCAACGCCGATGGCGGCTTCGGTCACGCCCTGGAGCCCGACGTGCGGGCGCCGCACTCCGAGCCGGTCTCCACCCTGCAGGCGCTCGAGGTGCTGGCCGAGCTGGGGGAGGGCGACGATCCGCTCATCGCCCAAGCCGCGGCGTGGATCGACACGATCGCCGAGCCCGACGGAGGAGTGCCGTTCGTCCTGCCCGCCGCCGCGGACTACCCGCGGGCGCCGTGGATGGTGCCCTCCGACGGCGGGTCGCACCTGACGCTGGCGCTGGCCGCCGTCCTGTGGGAGCTCGGCGCGCCCGGGCCCTGGCGCGAGCGCGCGACGGCGTGGTGCTGGGACAGGCTCGAGCACCCTGACCAGCTGAGCGCCTTCTGGGTCAAGTTCGGGCTCGCCTTCCTGGATCACGTGGATGACCAGGACCGCGCCGCGGCGGTGGTCGAGCGTCTGCGGCCGCGGCTGGGGCCAGATGGCTCGATGCCCGTGCCGGGCGGCACCGAGGACGAACGGCTCACGCCGCTTGCGCTCTCGCAGCGGCCCGGCAGCCTCAGCCGCCGCCTGTTCAGCGCCGCGCAGATCGAGGCGGATCTGGACCGCCTCGAGGCCGGGCAGCAGGAGGACGGCGGCTGGACGTTCGACTGGCTGGCGTGGTCGCCGGCGCAGGAGGTGGAGTGGCGGGGGCTGGTGACGCTCCGGGCGCTCACCCAGCTGCTTTCGCAGGGGCGGATCCAGCGGCCGGGCAGCTGACCTGCCCCTGTGCGCCCGCTGGCTCCTTGATCGCGCCCCCGTGCGCCTGTGAGGCCAGTCGTTCCTTGACCGCGATGAGGCGGTCGTTGACGGTCTGCATCTGCGCCGCGCTCAGGACGCCCGCGGCCACCACCGCGTCGGGGTCCATCGAGCCGGCCAGGATGTGGGCATCCAGCACCCGCGCCTGGGCCGCGTTGATCGTCCCCTTCTGCACGGCCTGAGCCACCACCGCAACGAACGGGTTGGCGGCACCCTGGGTCGCCGCCCTGGCCGCCTGCCTGGCATCCGGCTTGGCCGCCGGATGCCGGCTCGAGGCCCCGTTCGAGGCCAGTGCCGACTGGCCGACGATCGCCGCGGCGACGGCCAGCCCCGTCACCGCGCCCACCACGGGCGCCCGCCACCGGCGCCTCGGGGACCCGCCCTGTGCTTCAGATGACATACGTCTCTCCGATCTCTACGGGGCGGCGCCGCTCGCCGCCGGTCCGCCCAGCGTCGGAGCCAGTCCTGAAATCGCGCTGAACCCTGAGCGGTTCTTCAGCCGATCTTCAGCCGGCGGGCGCGAGAATGCATCCACGGTGAGCGAAGCGCTGGGACGTGTCGTCGTGGTCGAGGACGAGGCCGCCGTGCGCCGGGCGGTGCTGGCGGGCCTGCGCCACGAGGGGTTTGCGGCACGCGGGTTCGGCGATGTCGTGGACCCCGAGGCGATCCTGGCCTTCGCGCCGGATCTCGCGATCCTCGACGTCCGCCTGCCGAGCGGCAGCGGCTTCGTCCTCGCGCGCCGGCTGCGCGATCGCAGCGCCGTCTCGATCATCTTCCTCACCGCGCGCGATGCCGTGGCCGACCGCGTGGAGGGGCTGGAGCTCGGGGCCGACGACTACGTCGTCAAGCCGTTCGCGCTCGAGGAGCTGCTGGCGCGGATCCGGGCGGTGCTGCGGCGGACGGGCCGCCTGTCGGCCGTGCTGGAGGCCGGGGATCTCCTCATCAACGAGGACGGGGGCTGGGTCACGCGGACGGGCCACCCGGTTCCGCTGACCGCCACCGAGCTGCGCCTGCTGGCCTTCCTCGTTCGCCACCGCGGCCAGGCACTCTCCAAGGATCAGCTCCTCACCCAGGTCTGGGGCTATGACGCGTATGACCCCAACCTCGTGGAGGTGCACGTGAGCGCCCTGCGACGCAAGCTCGAGCGGCTCGGGCCCCGGGTCATCCAGACCGTGCGCGGGATCGGCTACCGGTTCGCGGCGTGAAGACCGGCTCGCTGTCACGCCGCACCGCCATCGCCACGCTCGGGGTGCTGGTGGTGGCGCTGGGCGGGTTCGCCACCGTCATCACGCTGCGCTACCGCGACGGGCTGCGCGCGCGTGCGCGCAGCCAGCTGCTTACCGGCGCGAGCGCCATCCAGGCCGCGCCGGCGGCGACTGAGCTCAAGCCCCTGATCGCATCTCTGGCGCTGCAGGGCATCGACGTGAACATGAACCCCGGGGCGGCGCCGACCAAGCCGGGCGCGCCGGTCCGGCTCCCGCTCAAGCCCGGGGTGCTCACGAGCTCCGGAAACCTGCTGACGGTCACCGAGCCCGTCACCACGGGCGACGGGACGAGCACCGCGACCCTGTCCACCAGCGAGGCCTACGTGGACAGCTCGGTCAACCGGCTCGTGGTCACCGAGCTGATCGCGGCCGCAGCGGTGCTCTCGGCGGCCGCGGTGCTGACGTTGCTGGCGACGCGATCGGCTCTGCGGCCGCTGCGCCATGTCGGCGCGGTCGCGCAGCGGATCGCCGCCGGGGACCGCCGGCTGCGGCTGCACCCGCGGCGCCAGGACACTGAGCTGGGCGGGATGGCGGCGTCGTTTGACGCCATGGTCGACTCCCTGGAGGAGGCGGTGACCTCGGCCACGCGGTCGGAGGCGGCGATGCGGCGGTTCCTGGCCGACGCTTCGCACGAGCTGCGCACGCCGATCGCGGCGCTCCAGGCGACGGCCGAGACGCTGCTGCGCGAGCAGCCGCCGCGGCCGCGGCGCGACCAGCTCGAGGCCGAGCTCGCGCGCGGCACCGAGCGGCTGGGCCGGCTCGTGGACGACCTCCTCAACCTTGCGCGCCTCGAGGCCAACGAGCCGTTGCGGGCCGAGCCCGTCGACCTCACCCGGGTGAGCGAGTCGCTGGTCGCCGAGACCCGCGCCCGTACGCCCGCGTCCATCTCGATCGCCCACCCGGGGGAGGCGATGGTGATCGGCGATCCCGACGCGCTCGCCCGGGCGCTCCGCAACCTGCTGGACAACGCCGTCCGCGCCGGCGGCGACGGCGGCACCATCCGGCTGGAGCTCCAGCGATCGCCCACCGCCGTGCGGGCGACGGTCTCAGACGATGGTCCCGGGGTGCCGCCGGAGGCCCGCGATCGGATCTTCGAGGGCTTCGTCCGCCTCAACGGCAGCTCCAGCGCGGGGACCGGGCTGGGACTGGCCATTGCCCGGGCCATCGCCCGCCAACATCACGGGAGCGTCACCTGCGACGCCTGCGATCTGGGCGCGCGCTTCACGCTGGAGCTGCCGGCGGCGGATGTCAGCCCAGCGACGCGGTGACGTCCTCGAGCAGGTCGAGCGCGTCCTGGAGCCCGTCCTCCATGCCGGATTGCACGTGGGCGTCACGATGCTCCTGGCGCTCGTGGTCGACGAGGAGGGTGAGCGTGGTGCGCCCGTCGGTCTGCGTGAACGTCTCGGTGCTCAGCGCCGCGGCGCTCGGGAACGGCTCGTAGATCTCCGTGCGGACGATCCGCTCGTTGGGGATGACCTCCCGGAACTCGCCGTGGAAGGCGACCTCGAGGTCCCCGTGCGCGAGCATCGCGTAACGCCACCGGCCGCCGACCCGAAGGTCGATCTCGGCGACCGTGACCTCGCCCCGGCATGCGCTCCACCACTGCCGGATGAGCTCGGGCGTGGTCCACGCCTGGTAGACCAGATGGCGCGGGGCGTCGAACTCCCGCGTGATGAGGATCTGGGTGTCGCTGGGAAGGGATACCACCGCGGAATGCCTAGCGGTTGCCGCCATCGTCTGCCTCCTGTTCTTTGAGTTGCTCGATTACGACGTCCATCGCCTCAAAGCGCTCCTGCCACGTCCGCTCGTAGGCCTTGACCCAGTCGTGGATCGGTTTCAGAGCCGCGCCGTTGAGGCGGTACAGGCGCCGGCGGCCGTCGTCGCGCACCGCCACGGCGCCCACCTCGCGCAGCACCCGCAGGTGCTTTGACACCTGGGGCTGGGGCAGCCCCAGCCGCGCCACGAGCTCGTTGACGGCGAGCTCTCCGTTGGCCAGGAGATCGAGGATCCTCCGGCGCTGGGGCTCGGCCACCGCGTTGAACGCGTCGCTGGTGGTCGCTGCTCGGGCCATGACGCCAATTGTATGCCGATATAGGAATATGTCAAGTGAGAGGCGCTGATGACACCATGTGGGCATGAGCCAGCCGGACCGCGTGGCGGTCGTCACCGGAGCGGGATCGGGCATCGGGGCCGCGGTCGCGACGCGCCTCGCCCGCGACGGCTGGAGCGTCGCCCTCGCCGGCCGGCGTGAGGAGGCCCTGCGCAACACCGTCTCGGCGGCGAGCGACGCCGTGGGGGAGACGCGCGCCGTGCCCACCGACGTCACCGATCCGGGCGCGGTGCAGGCGCTGTTCGCCGACGTGCTCGGCGCCTGGGGCCGCGTGGACCTGCTGTTCAACAACGCCGGGGTCTTCGGCACCCCGGCCCCCGTGGACGAGTTCGCCCTGGACCAATGGCGGGCCGTGGTGGACACCAATCTCAACGGTTGCTTCTACTGCGCCCAGGAGGCGTTTCGCGCGATGAAGGCGCAGCGGCCCCAGGGCGGCCGGATCATCAACAACGGCTCGATCTCGGCCGCCGTGCCGCGACCGCACGCCGTGGCCTACACCTCCACCAAGCACGCCATCACCGGCCTGACGCGCTCCCTCTCCCTGGAGGGCCGGCCGTTCCGGATCGCCTGCGGGCAGATCGACATCGGCAACGCGGCCACCGACCTCGCCGCCCACATCGGGCAGGGCACGCTCCAGGCCGACGGGTCCGTTCGCCAGGAGCCGATGATGGACCTCCGCCACGCCGCCGACGCGGTGATGCACATGGCGAGCCTGCCGCTGGACGCCAACGTGCAGTTCATGACGGTCATGGCCACGACCATGCCGTTCATCGGCCGGGGCTAACGGCCGATACCCACCGAGGCCTCATCCGCCACGGAGAGCGGCACCTTCGGGTGATGCTGTGCGCCCGCGCGCAACGGGAAGCGCACCTCGACGTCCAGGCCGCCCTCGGGCCGGGCACCGACGCTGAGGGCGGCGTCGTGTGCGCCGGCAATGGCGGCGACGATCGACAGTCCCAGGCCCAACCCATCCCGGTGCCCGGTCCGGTCGCCGGCCACGCGCTGGAACGGCTGCAGGATGCGCTCGACGGCCTCGGCGGGCACGGCGGGCCCGGTGTTGGTCACCGAGAGCGTCGCGGTCTCGGTGGCCCGGACCCTGACGCTGAGGCGTCCGCCCGGCACGTTGTGACCGATCGCGTTGTCCACCAGGTTGGAGGCCAGTCGTGCCACCAGGCGCGCGTCCCCGGAGATCGTCGCCGGTTCGAGCGAATGGCTCACGGTGAGACCCGAGGCGGTGGCGACGCCCTCTCGGGAGTCCATCACCTCGCGCACGACCGCGGCGAGGTCGAAGGTCTCGGCGTGATCGATCCCACGCTGGCCCTGGGCCAGCGTGAGCAGCGCATCGATGAGCTGCTCTTCCTGCTCTGACTCCTCCAGCACCTGCTCGCAGGTGGCGCGGAAGGTGTCGACGGTGGCGCGCGGGTCTGACAGGACCATCTCCAGCAGCGCCCGCACGGCGGTCAGCGGCGTGCGCAGCTCATGCGAGGCGTTGGCGACGAATCGCCGCTGGGCGTCGAACGCCCCCTCCAGCCGGGCCAGCAGCCCGTCGATGGTGTCCGCCAGCTGGCGCAGCTCGTCCGGCGGCCCGGACATGGCCAGGCGCCGGTTGAGGTTCGCCTCGGAGATCTCCTGCGTCGTCGTGGTCATCGTCCGCAGCGGGCGCAGGACGCGTCCGGCCACCACCCAACCCAGCGCGGTCGAGAGGATCGCCATGAGGGCCAGCGCGATCGCGGACTCGATGATGAGCTGGTGCAGGTCGGCCACCCGCTGGGTGATGACGACGTCACCCAGCGCCCTCTGGCCCTCGGTGGTGCGCAGGAGGCGCTGGATCGGCGCCGGCAGTGCGCGCGGGAAGCCCTTGATGGTGGCCGGCCCGGGCCCCACAGTCACGGGCGTTGAGGCGGAGGGGGACGGCGACGTGGCCTGGGTCGGCACGGACCGGGGGTGCAGCTGCTGCGCTGCCACCCCTCCGACGTTGAGGGACGGCCGCCCATTGACGACGGAGAAACGCGGACCCTGCGGGAACACCGCGGCGTTGTCCACGAGCGTGTAGGTGATGGCGAGAAGCGCCACCCCGGAGATGAGGAACAGCCCTCCGTAGAGCAGCGTCAGCCGCCAGCGCACGGTGGTCTGGGGGTGGCGCACGCGGTCCATGACGCCCGCCAGCCGCCGGGGTGCGGTCATGACGGGTCCCCGATCCGGTAGCCCACCGGAGTGACGGTGGCGATGACCGGCGGGTCGCCCAGCTTCGCGCGCAGCCGGCTGATCGTCATCCGCACCGCATTGGTAAAGGGGTCGGTGGCGTCGTCCCACGCATGCTCGAGGATCCGCTCGGTCGAGACCACGTCGCCCTCGGCTCCGAGCAGCAGCTCCAAGACGGCGAACTCCTTGGGGGTGAGCGACAGCTGGCGCCCGGCCCGGGTCACCGTGCGGCGCGCGGAGTCGAGCTCTAGGTCGCCGTGCATGAGCGTCGGCGGCCGCACCGCCCGTGAGCGGCGGGCGAGCGCACGGATCCGGGCCACCAGCTCGGCGAGATGAAACGGCTTGGGGAGGTAGTCGTCGGCGCCGAGCGACAGGCCCTCGACCCGGTCGGCGATCGTCCCGGCCGCCGTCAGCATCAACACGCTGCTCCGGGCGCCGTTGGCCAGCAGCGACCGGCAGACCTCGTCGCCGTGCACACCGGGCAGGTCTCTGTCGAGCACCACCACGTCATAGGCGGTGAGGGCGACGCGGTCAAGGGCCTCGCGTCCGTCGAAGGCGACGTCCACCGCCATGCCCTCCCGGCGCAGCACCGTCGCCACCGTCTCGGCCAGGCGCGCATGGTCCTCCACCACCAGGACCCTCATCCGTTGCTCCTCACGCGCTCCGCCATCCGCCTCGTTGGTGCGCCGGCGCGGGGGCTCCCGCGCCGGCGTCTGGCGGTTGAGGATGTCCCATCGCACATAACAGCTGCATAACAGCGTTACAGCCGCGTTACCCGGCGCGTCGTACAAACGTCGTCGGCTCATGATGATGCATGCGGCGTACACCCCGGGGGGTCATAGACGCAGCGCGGTCGCCGTCCGGCCGGCGGTCGCGATGGCCGTCGCCGGCTGCAAGCGATACGTGGCCGGCGCCTGCGGGGGCCTGCGCAAGCGATGACCGTACTCCGTCGCTTCTGGAGGCACCGGCGGGGATGGTTGGCGGCGCTGGCGCTCGCCATCGTCGCGGGGGTGATCGTGGTCGCGGTGCTCGCCGCCGGTTCGCCGTCACCGACTACCGCCGCCGGCGCTTCGAGGGCCTCGTCAGGGGCGGCGACGGTGCAGCGGCGCAACCTGGTCCAGACCGACACCGAGGCCGGGACGCTCAGCTACGCCAACCCCCAGACCGTCTACGACCGGCTCAGCGGGACCATCACGTGGCTGCCCGGCGTGGGCCAGGTGATCCAGCCCGGCGGCGTGCTCTACCGGGTCAACGGCGAGCCGGTCCTCCTCATGAACGGCAACACGCCCGCCTACCGGACGCTGTCGGCCGCCGACAGCGATGGCGCCGACGTCCTGGAGCTCAACCGCAACCTCAAGAGCCTGGGCTTCAACGCCGACGGAATCACCGCCGACGACGTCTGGCAGCCGGGCACGACGCTCGGCGTGGAGCTCCTCCAGGAGTCGCTTAACGAGACCGCCACCGGGAGCCTGACGCTTGGAAAGGTGGTGTTCCTGCCCGGGCCGCAGCTCATCTCGGCCGTCCAGGGCACGCTGGGCGCCACGGACAACGGCGGCTCCTCCTCCCAGCCGGCGAGCGGATCCGCCGATCCGCCGGGCCCGGAGTTCGTGAGTCTGGAGAGCTCGTCGGCGTCGACGACGTCCACCACGTCGACGACGACCACGCCGACCACCCCGACCACCCCGGCGACCTCGACGACCTCGAGCACCTCCACCACGACCACCCCGTCGTCACCGCCCGGCCACAAGCGCCACCCCAAGCACGGCCAGGGACCGCAGCCCCCGTCGCTGGCGGCGCTCCTGGCGCTGCTCAAGGCCGAGGAGGCCCAGCTGAAGGCCCAGGCCGCCCAGCTGAAGGCCGAGCAGCAACAGGGCGCCCATGGCAACTCGCCGTCCTCCTCCTCGAATGCCAACTCCGGTGGCGGGAACAAGGGCAGCAAGGGTGGCAGTGGGGGCAGTGGGGGCAGTGGGGGCAACAGCGGTGGGAACAGCGGCGGCGGCAGCGGCGGCGGCAGCGGCGGCGGCAGCGGCAGCGGCAGTGGTGACGGGAGCAGCGGCACGGCGATCCTGCAGACGACCTCCACCGATCTCGTCGTCACCGTCGATCTCGACGCCTCGCTGCAGAGCGAGGCCAAGGTGGGCGAGCGGGTGACCGTGCAGATGCCGGCCGGGAACATCGTTAAGGCCAAGGTCACCGCGGTCAGCTCGGTGGCCACGAGCTCCAGCAACTCGAGCGACAACTCCGGCAACGGCGGCGGAGGCGGCGGAAACGGGGGCGGCGGCGGTGGCGGCGGTGGCGGCGGTGGCGGCAACGGATCGGGCTCGTCGTCAACCATCCCGGTCACGGTCACGCTCGCGGGCCGTCACACCGGAGCCGGTCTGGACGAGGCGGCGGTGAGCGTGAACTTCGCCTCGCGGCGAGCCAAGCACGTCCTGTCGGTTCCGGTCACGGCGCTGCTGGCCGTCTCCGGCGGCAACTACGCGCTCCAGGAGGCGGCGGCCCCGCACGCCCGAATCCCCGTCACCGTCGGCCTGTTCGCTGCCGGGTACGTGCAGATCTCGGGCCCGGGCATCTACCCCGGCCTGCAGGTGACCGACTCCCAGGGGTGACCGTGACGCTGGCGCTCGACGCGGTGGACAAGGAGTACCCCGGCGGGGTCGCCGCAGTGCGGGGCGTCAGCGTCGACATCCCGGCGGGCGACCAGGTCGCGGTGGTGGGCCCCTCGGGCTCGGGCAAGACGACCCTGCTGACGATCCTGGGCACCCTGGAACGACCGAGCCGCGGCGACGTGCGCGTCGCCGGGGTGGATGTGATGGCGGCCTCGGATCGCCGGCTCGCCGGGCTGCGCGCCCACGAGATCGGCTTCGTGTTTCAGAGCTTCCATCTCCAGGAGTGGATGACGGCGCTGGACAATGTCGCCACCGGGATGCTCTACACCGGCGCCCACGGCCGGGACCGCCGCGAGGCGGCGCGGGTGGCGCTGGAGCGAGTGGGGCTCGGGCACCGGCTGGACCACCGCCCGGGGCAGCTGTCGGGCGGCGAGCGCCAGCGCGTGGCCATCGCCCGGGCGCTGGCGAAGCGGCCGATGATCATGCTCGCCGACGAGCCCACCGGCAACCTGGATTCCACCTCCGGCGCCGAGATCGTCGCCCTCCTGCACGATCTGGCCTCCGAGGGCTCGACGCTCGTGCTCATCACCCACGACCACGGGATCGCGGGCACGTTTGAGCGGCGCATCCAGATGCGCGACGGCGAGATCGTCGCCGACGACCGGCGATGACCGGCGCCGCCGTCACCGCGCCGCCTCCGCCTCCGCCGCGGGGACCGTCCGAGGGGCTCCAGGCGGCGCGGCTGCCCCCGCGCGAGCTGTTCGCCACCGCGCTCCAGGGCCTGCGCACCCGCCGGCTGCGGGCCGCTTTGTCGGCGCTGGGCATCGCCATCGGGATCGGCGCGATGGTCGCGGTGGTCGGCGTGTCGGCGTCCAGCCAGGCCCAGCTCCTGGCCGAGATCGACGCCCTGGGGACCAACCTGCTCACCGCCACGCCCGGCCAGACCCTCTCGGGCAACAACGAGATCCTGCCCACGTCGGCGGTGCCGATGGTGGGCGGCATGCCGCACGTGGACCGCGATGTCGCCGTCTACCAGGTCTCCGGCGCCAACGTGCTGCGCAGCCCCTACGTTCCCGCGCAGGAGACCGGCGGGATCGGAATCGACGCCGCTGGGGAGAACCTGCCGCAGGTGGTGGGCGCCTCCATGGCGGCGGGCCACTTCCTGGACCGTGTCAGCAGTCGCTACCCCGAGGTGGTGCTGGGCGCTCAGGCGGCCTCCATCCTCCAGATCGAGACGATCGGCGGGCACGTCGAGGTCTACCTCGGCAACACCTGGTTCAACGTAGTGGGGATCCTCAAGCCCGTGCTGCTCGACTCGAGCCTGGACACCACCGTGTTCATCTCGCTTCGCGTCGCCGAGCGGCACTTCGGGGTGACGCCCAACCCGTCGGAAATCTACGTCCGCGCCAACGTCAACGACGTCACCTCGGTGGCCAACCTGCTGGCGCAGACCGCCGATCCCCAGAACGCCTCCGGGGTCAACGTCAGCCGCCCTTCCGACGCGCTGGAGGCCCGCGCCGCCGCTAAGGGCCAGTTCACCACCCTGCTGCTGGGACTGGGCGCGGTGGCGCTGCTCGTCGGCGCCATCGGGATCGCCAACATCATGGTCATCTCCGTGCTCGAGCGCCGCGGCGAGATCGGCCTGCGCCGCGCGCTGGGGGCCACCCGGCGCCACATCAGCCTCCAGTTCCTCACCGAGTCGGCACTGCTGGCGGCGCTGGGCAGCGTGGTCGGCCTCGGGTTGGGCGCCGGCGCCACCGAGGTGTACTCCGTGGCGCGCACCGAGCCGTTCGTGGTGCCCTTGTATGCGCTGATCGCCGCGCCGGCGTCCGGGCTGATCATCGGCGCGCTCGCGGGCCTGTACCCGGCGGGCAAGGCTGCGCGCCTGAGTCCGACCGAGGCACTGCGGGTGTGAGTGCTTCCGCGTTCCCGGCGACACGAGGCGAACGTCAACGGCGGCTGGGGAAGGCAGGGCTCGTGTCGGGTGGCGGCCAGATCTTGAAACGTCACGCCACACACTCGCCGTGTGAGAGGCGCGTGGCGTGAGCTTTCAACATGACAAGGGTTTCGCGCCACGCCGCCCGAAACCGGCCGGCGTGTGGCGTGTGGCTTCAACAACTGCCCGGCTGCCGGAGCGGACTGGCGGAACTGCACGCGGGCCCGGCCGCCTGAGACCGTGTGGCCTCTGACGCCAACGGAGCGGTCGAAAGCGCACACTCACTGTCTGAGGGACAGGTGTGCGCGCAGTTCCGCCAGCCCGCGCGCTCGTGCGCACCCCTCGAAAGCCGCAGTTCGCACCCCGGCGCGGCCGCATACCCCAGACGTTGCTTACCCCAGGGACCCGCCCCGGCCACACAGGCCGAGGCGGGCCCGGAGGAGCTAGTTGCTCGGCACCCCGCTGGCCGGCGGCGCCGGCTGCTGGGTGGTGTAGGGAGTGATCGGCGACCCCGCGGCCGGCGTCGTCGTCAGCGGCCCTCCGAAGAGCACGATCTTGCCGCCCTGGATCTTGCCCATCTCGGCGCCGCCGAAGCCGCCGTGCTGATCGCCGCCATAGCGGTAGGGGACGAGGCCGGGGCCGGTCCACTTGCCACCGTCCTTGTCGATGGCGTTGACGAGGTCCTGGCGGGTGAGGTTCTTGCCCGCGGCCTTGAGCGCCTGGATGAGGGTGTAGGCGTTCGCCATGCCGTATTCGACGTTGCCGTCAAACGGCACCTTGGCGTCGTACTGGGCGTGGATCTTCTGAAACAGTTGGATCCACGGGTTGGACGTGTCCGTGTTGGACGGCAGATACCCGTCGGTGATGGCGCCCTCGATCAACGCCGTGCCCGACACCTTGCCCTTCGACACCGATTTGAGCAGCGCCCCCACCGTGGTCGGGTCGATGCCGACGTTGGATACCACCAACTGGGGCTTGAAGCCCAGGGTGAACGAGGTCAGCTGCGCGATGGCGGTGTAGATGGGGACGGTGAAGTCCACCATCACGTTGGCCTTGGCTGACTTGATCGCGGTCACCTGCGGGGCGAGCGTGGTCGTGCCTGGCTGGTAAGCCTGCTTGGAGACGATCGCGCTCGCCGGCAGCTCGTCTTGGATGCCCGCCAGGCCGCCCTTGCCGAAGTCGTCGTCCTGGTAGAGGACGCCAATCTTGGCGTTCGGGAAGTTCTGCTTGAGGTACTGGCCGAGGATCTTGCCCTCGATGGTGTAGTTGGGCTGCCAGCCGTAGGTCATCGGCTGGGCGGCGCCGTTGTCCCAGCACGGGCAGCCCGAGGCCACGAACAGGTCCGGGACCTTGGACGTGTTCAGAAAGCTGACCACCTTGGTGTGAGTCGGCGTGCCCAGGCCCTCGAAGACCCCGAACACCTTGTTCTGCAGCACCAGCTGGTGCACGACGTTGACGGTGTTGGCGGGGTTGTAGGCGTCGTCCTTGATGATCAGGTGCACCTTGCGTCCGTACACCCCGCCGTGGGCGTTCACGTAATCGAAGAACGCCTGCGAGGCAGGAGCGATCTCGCTATAGCCCGGCGCCACCGGCCCCGTCAGCGGCTGATGGGTCCCAAAGGTGATGCTGTTGTCAGTGACCCCCGGAGCGCTCGACCCTCCGCTGCTCGACGAACCGCAGCCCACGGCCGCCACGGCCACACCTGCGGTGACCGCAGCGGCGATCAGCCGCCGGCGTTTGACAGCTCCCATGGTTACTCCTCCTCCACTCGTGGTGACCTGCTGCCGGCTCCCGAGGCGGGCGTCAACCGGCTGCTCGAGCCCACCGGGAGGGCTCGAGGCATTTCGATACGTTTTCCCTCGTGTGTTTCAAATACTAAGGTGATGGCATGAGCGCTGCAACCGAGTCCCGTCCCCCGCGCCGCGGGCGTCCTGCCACCGCCAGCCGCGGGGACGTGCTCGCGGCGGCGCGGGCGCAGTTCATCTCCGGGGAGCGCGTGGACCTGACGATTGTGGCGCGCGACCTGGGGCTGGGCCGAGCCACCATCTACCGCTGGTTCGGGTCGCGTGAGCGGCTGCTCTCCGAGGTCATCGCCGACGAGTCCGAGGTGCTCATCGCCCGGCACCGGCGCGAGGTCCGCCGCCGCGGCGTGCATGGCCTGCTCGAGGTCTTTGACCGCATCAACCGCAGCCTGGCCCGCTCGATGCCGCTGCGCCGGTTCGTCGAGCAGGAGGGCGCCTCGGCGCTGCGGCTGCTCACCTCCAGCACGGGCGCGGTCCAGTGCCGGGGCGTCGGGCTGGTCACGCAGATGATCGAGGCCGAGGCGGCCGCCGGGCGCTACGAGCCGCCCGCCGATCCCGAGACGCTCGCCTACGCCATCGTCCGCCTGTGCGAGGCCTTCCTCTACAACGACGCCGCCTTCGGGATCCGCGGCGATCACGAGCGCCTGCGCGAGGTCCAGGCCGCGCTGCTCGGGGTTCCGCGCGGCGCGCCGAAAAAGGCCTCCTCCGGGAAACGGCGAGCCGTCCGCACCACGCGCTCAGGCTGAGCCCGAGGTCGAGGCGCCGGTCGGCCGCCCTGCCGACGCCGGATGCCGAACGGCCCGCGCCCGTGCCACCACCGCGCGGATGCCCCCCTGGATCCCGCTCGGCCACAGGATCATCGCCACGATGAGGACGATCCCGTAGATGGCCAGCGGCAGGTTGGCCGAGACCTTCGTGGACAGAGAGAAGGAGTGCGCGATGTCGTTGGTCCAGTTGGGCAGCAGCGTCAGCAGGGCCGCGCCCCACATCGCGCCCACCAGCGAGCCCAGGCCGCCCAGGACGACCCCGGTGAGCAGCGCCAGCGAGAGCTGCAGGGGGAAGGCGCCCGGGTCCGCCAACTGGAGCACCACCGCCAGGATCGCGCCGCCCAGGCCCGCGCAGCCGGCCGACACGATGAACGCGATCGTCTGGGTGCGGCCCACCGAGAGCCCGCTCAGCGAGGCCGCGATCTCGTCGTCGCGCACAGCTCGCATCGACCGTCCGACGCCGCTGCCGATGACGTTGTAGAGAACGAACAGCACCACCAGCGCCCCGGCGCCCGCGATCAGTGCCTCCCATTGCTCGAGTGGGAAGTCGGCGCCCAGCCACGAGGGTGGCACCGGGGGATTGATGGTGAGCCCGTTCTCGCCGCCCAGCAGCGTGGGGAATCTGTCGGCCAGGGCCGGCAGGCCCACCGCGAAGGCCAGGGTGGCCCCGGCCAGGTACGGGCCCCGCAGCCGGCTGGCCGCCGCCCCCACCGGGATCCCCACCAGGACGCTCACCGCCACCGCGGCCGCGATCGCAGGCACGAGCGCCCAGCCCTCGTCGCCGATGAGCAGCGCCACGGTGTAAGCGCCGACCGCCATGAAGGCCCCCTGCCCGAGTGAGATTTGGCCGCTCTGCCCGGCCAGCACGGTCAGCCCCGCCAGCGCGGCGAAGTAATAGAGCCCCGTCGCCAGCTGCAGGTTGTTGTACGCGCTCAGCAGATTGGACGCGATTACGATGACGACCGCGGCCACCACCACCCAGCCGAGCGAGCGAGCAAGCGTGCTGCGTGCCAGCACCGATCGGGCCGCGTTCATACGCGCCGCTCCGCGGTGGCGGCGAACAGGCCGCTGGGTCGCAGCATGAGCACCGCCACCAGGATCGCCAGCGCCGCCAGCGGGACCAGGGACGAGCCGGCGTAGCCCGACACGTAGGACAGGGCCACGCCCAGCGCCACCCCGCCGATCACCGCTCCCGGCGGGCTGTCGAGGCCGCCGAGCACGGCGGCCACGAACCCGCTGATGAGAATCGGGTCAAAGCTGTTGGGCCCCAGGAACACCGACGGGGCCACCAGCACGCCGGCCAGCGCCCCCGCCACCGCGGCCAGCGCCCAGCCCACCGTGAACATCCGCGCCACGCGGACGCCGAGCAGCCGGGCCACCTCGGGGGCGAACGCCGAGGCGCGCATCTGCAGCCCCAGCGCGGTGAGCCGGAACAGGGCGGCCAGGCCGATCGCCACCGCGATGACCACCAGCACGATGAACGTGTCGTTGGGCGTGAACAGGAGGCGGGTTCCGCCCACCTCGTAGCCGCGCAGCGAGAACGCCGGCGGGAACGATCGCGGCGAGTTGCCCCAGATCATGCCCGCCGCGGCCACCAGCAGCGTGTAGAGGCCGAGCGTGAGGATGACCGCGTTGAGCGGCGGAGCGGATTCCACCGGGCGGATGAGCACCCGCTCCACCAGCGCGCCGAACACCAGCCCGGACGCCAGCGCCACCGCGAACCCCAGCCAGTAGGAACCCGAGGAGTTGATGACCGCCGAGGCGATGAACGTGGTGATCATCAGCATCGCGCCCTGGGCGAAGTTGACGATCCGGGTGGCCCGCCAGATGAGCACCAGCGCCAGCGCCACGGCGGCGTAGATGGCCCCGTCCGAGATGCCGCTGAGGGTGAGGTCGATGAACTTGGTCATGGCTGGTCAGAACCCCAGGTAGGCGTGGCGTAGGCGCTCGTCGGCGGCCAGCTCTCCCGGCTCGCGGTCGGCGACCACGCGCCCGAGGTTGAGCACGATCCCCCGGTTGGCGATCGACAGGGCGCTGCGCGCGTTCTGCTCCACCAGCAGCACGGCCAGCCCGAGGTTGTCGGCCAGCGAGCGCACCATCGCCATGAGCTGGGCGACGATTACGGGAGCGAGCCCGAGCGACGGCTCGTCGAGCAGCAGCACCTGCGGCCGGGCCATCAGCGCACGGCCGATCGACAGCATCTGGCGCTCGCCGCCCGACAGGCGCGAGGCGGGCTGGCGGGAGCGCTCGCCCAGGCGCGGGAACAGATCGTAGATCTCCTGCAACGGGGCGGCCGCCCGGCGCCGCCACAGGCCGCCGAGCCGCAGGTTCTCCTCCACCGTCAGCTCCGAGATCACGCCGCGTCCCTCGGGCACGTGAGACACGCCGCGGCGCACGATCTCCTCCACGGCCATGCCGGTGATGTCCCGGCCGTCAACCGTGACCCGGCCCGATCGCGGTGCCACCAACCCGGTGATCGTGCGCAGCAGGGAGGTCTTGCCCGCCCCGTTGGCGCCGAGCACGGCGGTCACCGTGCCCTTGGGCGCCTCGAGCGACACGTCGTCGACGGCGCATACCGGGCCGTAGTGGGTGGTCAGCTTCTCAACGCTGAGCATCGGCCGTCCCGCTCGTCACCGCCGTGTCCGCGTCGTCGGCCTCGCGTCCCAGGTAGGCCTCGAGCACGCGCGGGTCCTGGCGCACGGCGGGCGGCTCGCCCGCCGCGATCACGCGCCCGAAGTCGAGCACCACCATGCGGTCGCACACCGAGGTCACCAGGTCCATGTGGTGGTCCACGAGCATCACCGCCATCGAGGTGCCTAGCGAGGTGATCGTCTGTGCCAGCGCCGACAGCTCCTCGGAGTCCAGCCCGCCGGCGGGCTCGTCGAGCAGCAGCAGGTCGGGCTCGCAGGCCAGCGCCCGTGCCAGCCCGACCCGCTTCTGGACGGCGTAGGGCAGCTCGGGCGGCCGCGAACCGGCGACGTCGTCGCAGCCGACCCGCTCCAGCGCCGCATGGGCCCGCTCGCGCAGAGCGCCCTCGTCGCGGTCGGCGCGAGGCAGCCCGATCATCGCGCCGCCGAGACCCGAGCGGCGGAACCTTTGCGCGCCCACCATCACGTTCTCGAGCACGCTGAGCCGGGCGAACAGCCCCACGCCCTGGAGAGTGCGGGCGATCCCGAGCGACGCCAGCCGCTGGGGGAGGATCCCGCTGAGCGGCTGGCCGCGCCAGCGCATCGTGCCCGTGTCGGGCTTCACGAACCCGCAGATCACGTTGAACAGCGTCGTCTTGCCCGCGCCGTTCGGCCCGATGATGCCGAGCACCTCGCCCTGCGAGACCTCCAGCGAGACGCCGTCCAGCGCCGTGATCCCGCCGAACGACACTGAGATCTCGCTCACGGAGAGCTTGCCGCTGGTCTCCTCCTCCGTCGGCACGGGGCCAAGCTACAACAGCGCGCCGACGATGCCAATAGTGATACACGACACGCCGCGGGTTCTTAATACATCTCGCCGCGTTATGCGCCGGTTCGCCACGGTGGCGCTCAGAGCACGGGATCCGAGTCGCGATACAGCGGCTCCACGCCGGCCACCGCGAGCATCTCGCAGTAGCCGATCACGTACTCCCGGGGCCGCTCCATCGGGTCCGCATGCTTCGGCGTGAGACAGTAGGTGCGCTCGGCCAGGTGAGGGCCCTGCCAGCCGTGCAGGAACTTGGCGGCGGTGGCGCCGCGCAGCATGGCGCGGATGTCTCGATCGATCATGGGGTGGGGGATGGGGCGTGGGTACAACGCCGCAATGCTTCCCGCGTGCCGTGAGGTTCAACCCACGTGGGCGACAATCCTCATGTGACCGGTGTGCCCCTCCTCCTCGCCCGACACGGGCAGACCGCCGACAACGCCAACGGCTTGATCCTGGGCCGGCGCGACCCGCCTCTCTCGGAGCTGGGCGAGCAGCAGGCCGGACATCTCGCGGTCCAGGCGCGGGCACGCGGCGTCACCGCCATCTGGTGCTCGCCGCTCCTGCGAGCCCGTCAGACCGCGTCGGTCGCCGGCGCGGCGATCGGGCGCGAGCCGGTGGTCATCGACGACCTCATCGAGTCGGCCCGTGGGGAGTGGGAGGGGCGCCCGCAGTCGGTGCTGGCCCGTGACAGCCCCGAGCTGTTCGCCGCCTTCGAGGACGGGGACCCGGAGTTCGCCTTCCCCGGAGGGGAGTCGATCCGCTCCCAGGTGCGGCGCACCCGCCGGGCGCTGGCGCGCGTCGCCGCCGGGCCGCAGCCGTCGCTCGTCGTCGCCCACGCGGGCACGATCCGCGCCGCGCTGATCGCCGCCGGACGCGCGGTCCCGCCCGAGCGGGCGCTGCCCAACGGCGAGGCGATCGCCCTGGACTGGGTCCCGGACGACCGCCCCGCCTAGAGCGCTACATCGCTAGAAGACGCGGACCGCCACGTCGGCGGGGGCGTCGAAGAGCTCGTTGAGCTCGCTATCGAGCTTGACCAGCGTCAGCGACGCGCCGGCCATGTCAAGCGACGTGCAGTACTCGCCGACGTAGCTGCGGGTGACGTTGATGCCTCGCTGGGCCAGCTGGTCGTGCGCGCGGCCGTAGAGGATGTAGAGCTCGGAGATCGGCGTGCCGCCGAGCCCGTTGATCATCAGGGCCACGTCGTCGCCCGAGCTGTAGGGCAGGTCGGAGGCCACGGCCTCCAGCAGCTCGTCGACGATCGCGTCGGCGCTGGCCAGCTTCTCGCGGCGGCGCCCCGGCTCGCCGTGGATGCCCACGCCCATCTCCATCTCGTCATCGCCGAGGTCGAACAGCGGGGAGCCCTTCGCCGGCGGGGTGCACGACGTCAGCGCCATGCCCATGGTGCGGGTGACGGAGTTCACGCGCTCACCCAGCTTGACCAGCTCGTCGAGCTCCGCGCCCTTCTCGGAGGCGGCGCCGACCGCCTTGATCACGAAGAAGTTGCCGGCCACGCCGCGCCGCCCCACCGTGTAGGTGGAGTCCTTCACGGCCACGTCGTCGTCGACGATGATCGTCGCGATCTTGATGTCCTCGGCCTCGGCCAGTTCGCGGCCCATATCGAAGGCCATGCGGTCGCCGGTGTAGTTGTTGATGATGTGCAGGACGCCCTTGGGACTGGCCATCAGCTTGGTCGTCTCGTAGACGTAGTCAGACGGCGGCGCGGCGAACACGTCGCCCGGGCAGGCGGCGTCCAGCATGCCCTTGCCCACCACCATCACGTGAGCCGGCTCATGGCCCGAGCCCGACCCCTGCACGATCGACACCTTGTTCTCGTTCGGGGCGTCGGTCCGCATGATCAGGTTGTACTCAGGGACGTACTTCAGCTTGCCGGGGTTGGCGAGCTGGATCCCCTTGAGCATCTCGGGGACGAACTGCTGCGGGTCGTTGACGAACTTCTTCACCGTCTCTCCTCTCGAGTGACCTGCCTGTATTCACGCGTGTTGACCTCACGCGCGCCCTTCCCCCTCGCTGCTGACGCAGTCAGGCCATCTCCAGCTCGGCCTCCTGCCACGCCTTGCCCACGGCTTCGAACATCACGGCGACGCCGATCGCTCCGGCGTCCACCGAGTCGCGGCTGCGTTCGCCCGTGTAGGACGCGCGTCCGCGCTGGGCGAGCATGCCCTTGGTCGCCTCGGCGCTCTCGCGCGCCGTCACCGCAGCCTTACCGATCGCCTGGCCGGCGCCGTTGGGCAACTCCGCCTCCAGAACGTCGACGGCCGGGACCAGGGCATCGAGCAGGGTCTTGTCGCCCAGGTCGGTGTTGCCCCGCTGCTTGATCCCCTCGATCGCGGCCCGGAACGCGGCGATGACCTCGTCGCCCGTGGGCTGGGGCTTGTCGGTCAGCGCCCCGCCGGCACGCAGGAACGCCGTGCCCCAGATCGGCCCGGAGGTTCCGCCAATGCGCTTGGTCAGCGTGATCGCGGTCTTCTTGAGCAGACCGGCGATATCGGAGTACTCCATCGCCTCCCAGTCGGAGACGACGATCTCGAACCCGCGCGCCAGGGAGTAGCCGAAGTCTCCGTCGCCCACCACCGCGTCGAGCTCGCAGAAGTACGTCTCGTTGTCGACGGCGGTCTGGGCGATCGTCCGCACCACGAGCTCGCCCCGGCCCAGTGCCGTGTCGCTCATACAGCCTCCTTGTCCAGTATGGGTTGGGTCCGGCACGCGTCGAGGTCGGCGAGCGTCACCAGCTCGCCGGGTTCCGCGGCGCCGCGGTTGGCCAGGACGACCGCCGGCTCGCCGGGGTCGCCGAGGCTGGTGACCACCATCACCGCCTCGCTCATGTCCTCATCGGCGGTGTAGCTGGAGACGGTGACCACGCACCGCAGCCGGGCGCCCACGGCCGCGAGCAGGCCGTTGCGCGAATCCTCGATGACGATCGCGTCGCCGGGGGCGATCCCGAGCCGCTGCGTCGCCAGCGTGTAGATCGCCGGGTCAGGCTTCTTAGCGGGCACGATGTCGCCTGCGAACACGGCGAAGCGCGACGCGTGGTCGGCCCCGACGGCGTGCTCGAGCACCGCGCGGACGGACTCCTCGGCCGAGGTCGAGGCCACCGCGAGCGTCCATCCCGCGCCGATGGCCTCCGAGACGACGCGGGCGATGCCCGGGCGCCCGGGCAGCCGGCCTGCGCGGACGATTTCTTTGTAACGCGCAGTCTTGCGCCGGTGCCAGTCGGCCAGCAGCTCCCTCTGGCCCTCGGCGTCGGCGGGCAGGCCGTTGGCGCTCACGAACTCCGGCGTGAGCAGCGAGGCCATGCGCTCCTTGCCCCCGCCGATCCGCAGCTTCTCCGCGTACTCCTGCTCGGACCAGCGCACGGGCAAGCCGACTTCGGCAAACGTCTCGTTAAACGCCGGGCGGTGGCCGTCGCGCTCGGTGTCGGCCAACACCCCGTCGCAATCGAAGATGAGCGCGGGCACCGGCCCTAACCGGCTGACGCGGACAGGGCGCCGGCGCGCCCGGCGGAGCCGAACATCCCGATGTGGTGCTTGGCCATCTCCACCACGGCGGCCCTCACGTGCTTGAGCATCGACGGCGGATCGTGCTTGCCGGGGTTGGCGTCGAGGTACTCGCGGTGCGCCTCGACGAAGGCGATCTTCAGCGCCGTGGAGATGTTGACCTTGGCGCAGCCCCGGGAAATGAGGTCGGAGAACTGGTCGGCGGTCAGCCCGGTGCCGCCGTGCAGCACCATCGGGATCGGTTGCAGCTCGACCAGTTCGGTGACCCGCTCGGGCTTGAGCTCGGGAGAGGCCTTGTAGAGGCCGTGCGCGGTCCCGATCGCCGGGGCGAACGAGTACACCCCGGTGGCCTCGATGAACTGCGCCGAGACCTCGACGGGATGCACGACGCCGGCGTCATCGGAGCCGACGCCGTCCTCGACGCCGAGCACGCTCTCGATCTCGCCCTCCACGTGGGCGCCATGGCGCTCGGCCTCGGCGACCACCTCGATCGTCTGACGCGTGTTCTCGGCAACGTCGAGCTCGGACGCGTCGAACAGCACCGAGTTCCATCCGGTCTGCAAGCAGACGGTGATCCACTCCCGGTCGGGGCAGTGGTCGAGGTGCAGTGACACCGGCACCGGCACCTCGTCGGCGCGGGTGCGCCACATGTTGTACAGCGCCTTCGCGCCGATCGACTTCACCGTCTTGAGCGACGTCTGGACGATGAGCGGCGACTCCATCTCGGTCGCCGCCGCCAGCACGGCCTCCAGCGAGAGGTCGTCGACGATGTTGATCGCAGCCACCCCATACCGGTCCGTAAAGGCCGGATCGAGGATCTGGCGGATGGGCACGACGGGCATCGCACAACCTCCCTCTTGGCCCCGGAACCGCCACCCCGGTGTGGATGCGGCCCTCTGAGCCAGGTCGCTGGGGCTAATTTACCGCTCAAGCGTTTTGTGCTCAAGGATCGAGCGCCGCAGCTGGCGCAGAAAGCCCGGTACGCCTGCGCGGATTGGCGGCATCCGCATGCCTGGGCGTTGCCGGGGCACACCTCTCGGGGTGGCGCCTGAGGCGGTCCGGATTTCCCGGCGCGCACAGCGGGCTGCGATGATCGGCAACGATGAGCAGCGGTGGAGTGTGGGCGCTGGGCGATTACGGGAGGGTGGCCGCGACGCTCGAGCCCGCGGCCCGCGAGCTGGTCAGCGCGGCGGGGATCGCCGCCGGCCAGCGCGTCCTCGACGTCGCCGCCGGAACCGGCAACGTCGCGCTGGCGGCCGCCGCGCGCGGAGCGCTGGTGACGGCATCGGACATCACTCCCGAACTCGTCACGCTCGGATCGCGAGCGAGCGCGGCGCGAGGGGCTGGCGATGGAGTGGGAGGTGGCCGACGTCACCGCGCTGCCGCAGCCCGATGCCGCGGTCGATGTCGTGACCTCGGCCTTCGGGGCGATGTTCGCCACGCCGGTGGCCGCCGTCACCGGCGAGCTGGCACGCGTGCTGCGCCCGGGCGGGGTGCTGGCCATGGCCAACTGGGTGCCCGAGGGGCCGGTGTCCGGGTTGTTCGCGTTGCTCGGCAGCTACGGGCTCCCGCCGCCTCCCGGCGTGCCCGCGGCGACCGACTGGGGCCGCGCCGACGTCATCGCCGACCGCCTGGCCGGCGCGTTTGAGCAGGTGACCGTCGTTCGCCATCGCGTGCCGACGGTGTTCCGCGACGCGTCCGAGTGCTGGCGCTTTCACGCCGAGGCCGCCCCGCCGGTGGTGGCGCTGCTGCGCGGCCTCGACCCCCCGCGGCGCGCCGATCTCGCCGTGCGCTGGATCGCCTTGGCCGATGAGGTCCTGCCCCGCGCCGCCGACGGGCTCGTGTTCGCGCCCGAGTATGCGCTGGTGGTCGCGCGCCGCCGGGCGGCCTGAATCCTGATGGGGTCTAGACCCCATTTGCCGCGCGCGATCCTGCGGATAGTTTTCTCCGGGCAGACCACAGCGCTCGGGGCGCGGTGCGGGGAACGGGGGTGGGGGTCGTGCGGCGCGCGGCCCCCAACTTCCCAGCATCCGGGGGGTCGCGCCCCGAGCGCCCGGGCTGCCCGGGCGGGGCGGGCGGGGGTGGTGTCCGCGGGTCAGGGCTCCACGAGACCCTGGCGGATCGCGTAACGCGTCAGCTGGACGCGGTCGTGCATGCCCAGCTTCTCCAGGATGTTGGCCCGGTGGCGGTCCACGGTCTTCTCGCTGATCACGAGGGCATCGGCGATCTGGCGCGTGCTGTAGCTCTCGGCGATCAGCTTGACCACCTCCTGCTCGCGCGGCGTCAAAGGATCGGCGCGCACGGGCTGGTTGTCACGGGCCTGGTGCAGGTAGTCGCGGATCAGCGAGGTCATCGCGCCCGGGTACAGGAATGACTCCCCCCGCATCGCGGCGCGGCAGGCCTCCACCAGGTCGCGGTCGGCCGCCGTCTTGAGCACGTAGCCCGATGCGCCGGCCTTGAGCGCCTCATAGAGGTAGCGCTCGTTCTCGTACATCGACAGGATCAGCGATCGCACGTCCGGGCGGCGCTGGTGCAGCTCGGCCACCGCCTGCAGGCCGGTCATCCGCGGCATCGAGATGTCGATGATGGCGAGGTCCACGCCGCCTGCTATCGCCAGCTGGAGCGCCTCGGCGCCGTCGCCGGCCTCGCCAACGACCTCCAGGTCAGGCTCGGCGTCGAGCACGAGCTTGAGCCCGCGGCGGACCAGCGCGTGGTCGTCAGCGAGCAGGATCCGTGTCTTGAGCGGCGTCACGCCGGCGCCTCGGCCCGAGCGGCTGCGACGAGCAGCGTGACCGCGCAGCCGCCGCCGTCGGCGTTGGGCCCCACGTCCAGCGTGGCGCCGATCAGGGCGGCGCGCTCGCGCATCCCGCGGATCCCGGTTCCCGGCTCACCGCCGGCGCGGATGCCCCGCCCGTCGTCCGAGACCGTCACCGTCAGGTTGCCGTCGCGGGCGCTCATGCGGAGGTCGGCGCGATCGGCGCCGGAGTGGCGCGCGACGTTGGTCAACGCCTCCTGGGCCACGCGGTAGACGACGAGCTCCTCCTCGTGGCCGAGCTCGGGGAGATGCTCGTCGAGGTGCTGGCCGACCGCGATCCCGGTGCGCTGGGCGAAGCGCTCGCAGAGCACGGCCAGCGCGCTCACCAGCCCGAGATCGTCGAGCGCCTCGGGCCGCAGCTCGAGCGCGATCCGTCGCACATCCTCGAGGCTCGCGCGCACCGCCTCCTGGATGTCCTCCACGTCGCGGCGCAGCGACTCGTCGAGCATGCCGCGGACGCGGGCGAGGCCGAGCAGCACCGCCGTGAGCTCCTGCCCGACCTGGTCGTGGAGCTCGAGCGCGATGCGCAGCCGCTCGGACTCCTGTGCCGCCAGCACCCGCCCGGTCGCCTCGCGGCGCTCGGTCTCCAGGCGGGCGAGCATTTCGTTGAAGGTGAGCGCCAGCTCACCGGCCTCCGAGGATGCGGTCGCGCCCGGCATGCGCGCCCCCGGGCGCGTGAGGTCGACGCGCCGGGCCAGCGCCGTCAGCGTCTCCAGCGGGCGGACGATCCGCCGCAGCACCACGAGGTTGGCCAGCGCCACCAGCACGAGCGCCCCGATCAGGACCACCGCTTCGTCCAAGGCGAATGACGACAGCTTGCGCGGGGCCAGCACGACCAGCGTGACCGCGACCGCCGCCACCAGCACCAGCGCGTTGACGCCGGCGACGCGATAGACCAAGGGCACGTACTTTCTCCGGGGGCGCTGCTGGCTCACGAGGCTTTCACGGCGGTCAGTCGACTCGCTCGAGCTTACGCAGCATCGTCCACTGGCGAGTTTCCAGTTCGCCCTGGTCGATGAGGAGCGTGCGTCCGATCTCGTTGCGAGAGATGCCCGCCAGGAGCAGTCCGAAGATGGCCTGCTCCATGGAGTCAAAGCGCCGGCGCAGGCCGTCGGCCAGCGACGGCGGCACCGGCGGGAGCCGGCTGGTGCCGTTCGCCGCCCGCCGGATCGCGGCGTACAGGTCCGAGCCCAGCGCCGCCTTGCTGAGAAGCCCGTCGGCCTCCGCCACCACGCAGGCCGCGGCCAGCATGTAATCCGAGAAGGCCGAGTAGATGAGCACGGAGGGGGGCTCAGGCAGGTGCTTGAGCTTGCGGCTCAGCCACAGCCCCGACCGGCCCGGGAGCTGGTAGTCCACGATCGCCACGTCGAGCGGCATGCGCTCGGCCACATCGAGGGCCGCCTCGGCGCTGTCCACCGCATCCACCACGTCGAGGTCGGGCTCGCTGCAGAGAAGCCCCCGCAGGCCGGCGAGGATCGCCGGGTGGTCATCCACAACCAGGCAGCGGATGGGGCTCTGCACGGTGTCACTGATGCCGGTGCCGTTACGGCTCACCACCGGCTGCTGCACTGGGGCTGTCATCGGTCGTCCTCCTCTGGATTGATGTGGCGCAGGTTGCTGGCCGCCGCACCGCACCGCAATGGGGGCCATCCCCCATCTCCGTGTGGGTGCGGTGGACAATCCCGCGATCTTTTGCACAGTCACACTATGGAAAATGAAGCGCATGACCTAGGTCGGCAGCGCTTCGTTGAGAGCAAAGTCCGCTACGACCGCAACCGCGGGCGATGACCGCTGTCACGTAGGAACCGCGGGCCGCCCACAGCTAACGGTGGTGTGAGCGAGTTCCATCCTTCATCGACCGCCGCGCTCCGGCCCTGGCCGAGGTGATGGCGGTGCGTTCCCGCAACACGCGCCCGTCAGACTCCCCCGGCGACTCCGCCGGCGATTGGGAGCGATGGCTGCACTGGCGCGAGGGCCGGCTGCTGAGCGCCGCCTTCGGCGCGGATCTCGCGGAGGACCTCGCCCATCGGGAGCGCATCGATCTCCACGAGCTGGACCAGCTCGTGGACCGCGGCTGCCCGCCGCATCTGGCGGCCCGGATCCTGGCGCCGCTCGTCGCGCCTCCCGGCGCACCGCTCAGCGACCCGGGGAGGGGTAAGCCGGGTGGCTGGTAGCGTGCCCGTGGTGCAGCGCGCCACCGCACTTGCACCGCCTGACCGCGAGGCCGAGGCGCGCGCCTGGCTCGGAGCGCTTCGCGCCGGCGGCGCCGAACGCGAGGAGGCCGCTCGCCGCCTGCACGCCCTGCTGCTGCGCGCAGCCCGGTTCGAGCCGGCGCGCCGCCGGACGATGTTGGCCGGAAGCTCGCGCGAGACGATTGACGACCTCGCTATGCAGAGCGCCGACGATGCGCTGAGCGCGATCCTGGCCAAGCTCGACGACTACCGCTGCGAGAGCCGGTTCACCACGTGGGCGTACAAGTTCGCGATCCTCGAGGCGTCGGTGCGGACGCGCCGGCGCGCCTGGCAGGAGCGCGAGCTCCCCGTCGACCCCGACGCCTGGACCACCGTGCCCTCGCGGACCCTTGATCCGGCCCAGGACTTCGAACGCCGCGAGCGGCTGGGCACGACGCGCGGCGCCCTCTACAAGACCCTGCATGACGCGCGGCGCAAGCTGCGCACCGTGATCGGACCCGATTCATGACCGAGCCGGCGCGCAGAGACGAGCGCCTCATGGCCGGGCTGCTCGGGCCCGCGGGCCCGGAGCTGACCTGCGAGGAATGTTTTGACCTGCTCGACGTCTATGTCGACAGCGAGGTGTCCGGGGAGAACGCGGACGAGCGGATCCCCGGCATGCGCGAGCACCTGACCGGCTGCCCGGCGTGCGCCGAGGAGCACGACAGTCTCAAACAACTGCTGACCGCACTTCCGTGAGCACGCGACGGCTGCAAGTGGTGGCGGGCGAGCCCCGCCGGGTTGACCTCGCCGCGGCCGAGCGCGCCGCCCGCGCGCTGCTGGTCGCGCTCGGGGCCGACCTTGACGCCGCCGGTCTGCGCGAGACGCCCCGGCGGGTGGCGTCCGCCTACGCCGAGCTGCTCACCCCCGAGCCGTTCAACCTGACCACCTTCCCCAACGACGAGGGTTACGACGAGCTCGTGGTGGTGCGTGATATCCCTTTCCAATCGCTGTGCATGCATCACCTGCTCCCGTTTCACGGCGTGGCCCACGTCGCCTATCTGCCCGCGGAGCGGATCATCGGGCTCTCCAAGCTGGCGCGTGTGGTGGAACACTTCGCGCGTGATCTGCAGGTGCAGGAGCGGCTGACCAAGCAGGTCGCCGCCTGCATCGAGGAGGAACTGGAGCCCAAGGGCGTCGGGGTCGTGCTGGAGGCCGAGCATCTGTGCATGTCGCTGCGCGGCGTGCAGAAGGCGGGCGCGCGGACCGTGACCTCGGCGCTGTACGGACTCGTGCGCGACGACCCTCGCACCCGCGAGGAATTCCTCAGCCTGACCGGAGGTAGGACGAAATGAACAACCAGACGTTTGTCATCGTAGGCGCCAGCCTGGCCGGCGCCAAAGCGGCCGCGGAGCTGCGCGAGCGCGGCTTCGACGGTCGCATCGTCCTCGTCGGCGCCGAGGCCGAGCGACCCTATGAGCGTCCGCCGCTCACCAAGGAGTATCTGCAGGGCAAGTCCGAACGCGACAAGGCCTACGTCCACGATGCGGGCTTCTACGCGAGCCAGGAGATCGATCTCCGCCTCGCCGCAGTGGCGGAGTCGATTAACCCGCAGGCAGCGACGGTCACGCTGGCCGGCGGCCAGGACCTTGCCTACGACGGCCTGCTGCTGACGACGGGCGCCGAGCCGCGGCGGCTGACGGTTCCCGGGGCCGACCTGAACGGCGTCCACTACCTGCGCACGCTTGCCGACTGCGATGCGCTGCGCCAGCGTCTGGGCACCGGGGGGCATGTGGCCGTGGTCGGCGCGGGCTGGATCGGCAGCGAGTTCGCCGCGTCCGCGCGCCAGGCCGGGCTCGATGTCACCGTGATCGACCCGCTGATGGTCCCCAACGAGCGCGTCTTCGGCGCCGAGATCGGCAGCTTCTATCGCGACGTCCATCTCGCGCACGGCGTGGAGATGGTCCTGGAGGATGGGGTGGAGGCCCTGGAAGGGGACGGGTCCGTGAGCGCGGTGCGCACCGCCAACGGGCGGCGCATCGAGTGTGACTTCGTCGTGGTCGGCGTTGGCGTCGTCCCGCGGGTCAAGCTCGCCGAGGCCGCGGGGCTCACGGTGGAGAACGGGATCCAGGTGGACGCTGCGCTGAAGACCTCGGCGCCCAACGTGTACGCGGCGGGCGATGTCGCCAACGCCTGGCACCCGTTCTACGAGCGCCACATCCGCGTCGAGCACTGGGCCAACGCGCTCAACCAGGGGCCAGCGGCGGCGCGGTCCATGCTGGGCGACTCGGTGAGCTATGACCGGATCCCATACTTCTACTCCGACCAGTACGACGTCGGCATGGAGTACTCCGGCCACGCCACCGAGTGGGACGAGGTGGTCTTCCGCGGCGACCGGGAGGGCGGCGAGTTCGTCGCGTTCTGGCTGGCGGACGGCTGCGTGGTCGGCGGCATGAACGTCAACGTGTGGGACGTCAACGAGCACGTCCAGGCGCTCATCCGCTCGCGCCGGCCGATCGCCGCCGACCTTCTGCGGGACACTGACACCTCGCTCGAATCACTCGCCGCCGATGTGGCTGGTTGAGCGGCCACGCTTTCACCCTGACGCGCCGGCCCGCGGCCGTCGTGGTCCGGCGCGACGGGTTGACACTTAGAGCCGCGCGCCGCGGACCGCCTTCAGCCAGTGGAACGGCATCCACTGCAGCCGGCCCTGGCGCACGCCCGCGGAGACCGCCTCCTCGAACGTCCCCTCGCGCCATCGATCGGCTCCAGCCAGGTCGGCGAGCCGTTCACGGGGCATGGGGCCGAACTCGCGGAGATTGCGCTCCAGCTTGCGGATCTCGGCGGCGACGGCGGCGTCGTGGCGCCGCCGGTCACGCGGGTTCTCGGTTCCGTGAGAGGTGTATGACTGTGACTGTCGCATTCGTGCTGGTGTATCCACAGGTCAACCTGTGGCGCTGTTTGTGTTCGGTTGCTGGCACATTGACTGGGCGCCGCCGTTCAGCGTATGCCCGAAGCGCCGGCGCTGTGCAGGTGTGACGGCCGTTTGGACGGACCCGGCGCTCGGTGCAGCAGGCGCAGGGGGAGCGGGGCGCGCAGCAACGGCACCGCCCGACCCCGGGCCCGGCACCGGGGGCAGTGCTCTCGGTCGGTGAGCGGGTCGCGGCTGCGGATCGACAGCCCGCAGTCGCTGCAGTTCAGATACGGCACGTCAGAGGTCCCGCATCGGATCTGAGCGTGCCCGGGTGGGGTCGCGCAGCGGATTCTCGGGCGTGCCGGCGGCGCGGCCGCGGGTGGGGTCGCGGAGCGGGTTCTCGGGCGTGCCGGCGGCGCGGCCGCGGGTGGGGTCGCGCAACGGGTTCTTCATGGCGCCGGCGGACCGGCCGCCCATGATCTCGCGGGATTGCATCTGGCCCTCCTTTCCAGGCTCTTTCTCAAGGCATAGCTCATCCCTGCGCCCCGGCCGGAATGCCGGTCATCTGGCGAACCGGGCGTGTTCGGTGCCGGACAGGCGACGCTGGGCAAGGGTAGCTTTGGGGGGTGAGCACTCACCCCGATCCACGCCATGCCGTCGCCCTGCTCGACGCCGACCCGGACCTCGCTGCCGGAGTGCCCGCGGAGGAGTTGGAGCTGGCGCGCGGCCGCGCGCTGGCGGGCGTCATGGAGGTCGAGCCGCCCAGCTGGGACACGGGCGAGGTGGTGGCGCGCTCCGAGGCGGGCTGGCTCGGGCTGTTTGTCCTCGATGGGCTGCTCATCCGGCGGGTGGAGGTGGGCAAGCGCGCGGCCTGCGAGCTGTTCGGCCCCACCGACGTCATCCGTCCGTGGGACAGCGACGGGGACTACGACCCGCTGCCTATTACCGTCACATGGCTGGTGCTCAAGCGCACGCGGCTCGCCGTGCTCGACACGTCGTTCGTGCTGCGGATCGCTCGTTGGCCGACGATCACCAGTCGGATCGTCAGCCGGGTGACCCAGCGCGCCCGGTATCTCACGCTGACCGCGGCCGTCACCCATCTGCCGCGCGCCTACGCCCGCCTGCTCATCCTGTTCTGGCTGCTGGCGGAACGCTGGGGGAAGGTCGGCACCGAGGGCGTGTACGTGACCCTGCCGCTCACGCACGAGGTCCTGGCGATGCTCATCGGCGCGCACCGGCCCACGGTGACGATCGCGCTGCAGCGCCTGACGCGTGCCGGGTTCCTCATCCGGCAGCGCTCGGACCGGTGGCTGCTGACCAACAGCGCCATCGAGACCCTGAAGCATCCCGAACAGCTGGGGCTGGTCGTCGACGGCGAGGCGATGTTCGGGGGCGAACAGCCCGGCCCCGATTCATGAGCCCATGAGGGGGTGGCAGGGTACCGTCGGAGGTACGACCATGCTGTCTCAGAGCCTCGACCGCGCGCTGATCCAATACCTGACGGACGCTCACGCGCTCGAGCACATGGGGCTGGGGGTGCTCGAGGAGGGCTCGCGCCTCGATCCTGACGAGGCGACCGCCGACATCTACCGGGCCCACCATCAGCAGACTCGTGGCCACCTGCGGCTCATCGACGAACGGCTGAGCGCCGACGACGTCGCGCCGCCCTCGCCCGGCGAGGCCGCCGTCCGCGTGGCCGCCCTGCACATCGAGTTCGACCCCGGCGCGTGCACGCCGGCCGAGCTGGCGATCAGCGCCTACACGCTGGAGAACCTCGAGATCGGCGTCTACCACGCGCTCCGCGGGCTGGCCCGCCGGCTGCACGACCACGAGACCGAGGTCATCGCCCAGCAGATCCTCGAGCAGGAGGAGGACGCCGCCGAACTGGTGGCCAGCCGTATCGACCGTGCGCTGTCCGCCACCTAGCGCGGGCTACTCGGACGAGCCGTTCCCGCCCGTCGATACGGCGCGCACGTAGTTGATCAGGGCGCGATCTTCGGACTCGCGCCGCTCCACCAGCTGGCCGGTGCAGGCGCACATGTCAAGCAACGCCCGATCGTCTGAGAGTTCCACGACACGCCAAGTGGCGCCGAAGAGCTCCCAGCGCTCGAGATCGGCGAGCGTCAGCGGGGCAGCTGCCATGGGCAGACAGCGTAGACCCCGCTGATGCCTTCGCTAGTGATCGTCCCCGCGGGGGTGGCGATCGCGCTCGATATCGGCGAACGAGCCTTGGCGCTGTCGGTCAGGTGAGCCGGCGTAGCCGCCGGCGGCCTGCCAGCGCCGCCGCGGGGGACCGGCGTACTTGCCGAATGGAGCCGCCGGCTCAACAGGCCCGGCGAAACCCCCCATTCGCTCCTTGCGGATGTCGTGGTATGGATCCACTCGTCGTGCGGGCATGTGAATGCCTCCTTCTGATCGTGCCACGATATCGTAGCACGATATCTGGTGCCGCGAACACACCCACCGGCCTGGGAATCGGGATCGTGCGCGCCCTGACGCGTCACCCGCGCAGGAGCATCAGTTCAGCGGCTTCGCTCTCGCTGAGTGCGGCGAACAGCGTCTGCATGGTCGGAGCCAGCTGAGCCAGCTCGCGGATGTGGACCTCGGACAGGGCGCTGAGCGTCAGCGCGCCGACGTCCGTGAGCTTGAGATGCACGACCGATTGGTGGTCAGGGTCGCGCTCGCGGGTGATGAGCCCCGCCTTCTGTGCCCGGTCAACGAGCTCGACCGCGCTGTGGTGGCGGATGATGAGCACCTCGGACACGTCGGTGATTGTCGGCCCACGCGGGTCGCGGGAGGAGCGGATGGCCAGCAGCAGTTGGTGCTGGGTGGGGGTGATGCCGGCCTTTCGGGCCTGTTCAGAGCTCCAGTGCAGGAACCCTCGCAGCGCGTAGCGAAGCTCGGCCAGGCGCTCGTAGTCCTTGTCGGTGAGGGATCTCGTCGGGTGTTGAGGCACGTCGTGGCACGATATCGTGCCACGACCTCGTGGTGCGACCTCGTGGTGCGACCGCGGGCGTCACGCCGTCGGCGGCGCTGCGGCGGCGCTGCGGCGGCGTTGCGGCGACGCGAGGCCGGCTCAGGCCGGGACCTGCTCCGCGACGGAGGCCAGCCACGGATAGCGGGCGGTGTCCTTGCCGGCGTAGTCAGGGTCGAGGTAGATGAAGCAGCGCTGGATCTGCCAGTCGCGGATCTCGAACACGTCGCACCAGCGGCCCGCGCCCCAGTCCGGCACGCCGGTGCGCCACGGCCCGTCCTGGTGCTCGCCGTAGCTGGTGCCCTCGCACACGACGGTGTCCGAGCCGGAGAAGATCCAGTTGAAGTTGGCGTAGTCGTGGCGGATCGACTTCAGCGTGGCCCCGACGTCGCCGAACATCTTGCCGATCTCCTCGCGGCCGTTGGCGATCCCCCATTTGGGGAACATCACCTGGGCGTCGACGGCGAACAGCTCGAGGATGCTGTCGCCGGTCGAGGTCACGCCGCCGTTGTCGAATGCCTTGAGGTACTCGACCGCGACGGACTTGCGCTGCTCGTCGGTCATCGTCTGACGCGTCAGGGTCATCGACCTGCTCCTTGTGGTGTGTGGTTGGTCTGCGCGTGCACGAACTGCCCCCACGTCTGCCGGCCGTCAGCGCGCCCCGGTGCGGTGTTGGCGCCGCTCCGCAGCGCCGCCGAGAGCCGCCCCGGCACGGGGATCCTCACGACGGCCCGCGGCCGGTGATGCCGGGCGCGCCACGTCTCGACGACGCGCCGCAGATCGAGCACCTCCGGGCCCGCGAAATCGTCCGCGTGCCCCGCCGGCTCGCGGGTCACGAGATCCGCGACGCGCTGCGCCACCTCGGCGGCGGCCACCGGCTGCACCTGCCAGTCGAGCGGCAGCGGCGCCAGCGGCAGCCGCCCGACCGCGCGCAGACCGCGCTCCAGCAGCTCGTGGAACTGGGTGGCGCGCAGGATGGTGTACGGCGCGGTGCCGCCCTCGATCGCCTGCTCGCAGGCGAGCTTGTGGGCGTAGTAGCCGTAGGGCATCCGGTCGATCCCCACGATCGAGACGTACAGCAGGTGCGCCACCGACCGCGCGGCGAACAGGAGGTTCTCGGTCTGGCGCAGATCCGAGCGCCCGGTGGGCGAGTCGGTCGCCGCGTGCACGACCCGGTCCACGCCCTCCAGCGCGTCCGCCACGCCGGTGCCGCGCGCCAGGTCGCCCACGTGGGTTCCGCGGCCCGCCCGCCGCGACAGCACCCGCACCTCGTCCCCGCGCTCGCGCAGCAGGCGTACGACGTGCCCGCCGAGCACGCCGCTACCCCCGGTCACGAGCACCGTGCTCACCGTTCGCCGTCCGCCGCCGCGTCGGCGATCCCGCGCCGATGCGCGAGCGCCGCCGCCTCCACGCGAGTCGACACGCCGAGCTTGGACAGGATGTTGGACACGTGGACGCTCGCGGTCTTGCGCGAGATGAACAGCGCCTCGGCGATCTGGCTGTTGGAGCGGCCATCGGCGACCAGCCGCAGCACCTCGCCCTCACGGGCGGTCAGACCGAGGCGCTCGAGCTCGCCGGGCTCGGCGTCGGCGACCGCCGCAGCGGACGGCGCGGTGCCGTTGCCGGCCGCGACGGTGGCGCGCAGGCGGGCGCCGCGGATGAGCGCGTCCACGTCGGCCTCGAGCGGGGCAGCCCCCACGGTCTGCGCCAGCGTGAGCGCCTCGCTGGCCGCGGCTCCCGCGGCCTCTCGGTCGCCGGCGGAGCTCAGCGCCTCGGCTTGCCGGAAGAGCGCATAGGCCAGAGGGACGGGCTCGTTCATCGCGCGGCATCGCTCCACCGCCTCACGCCAGGCCTCGACCTCGCCCTCGCGCCGCAGGCGGGCGTGCTCGGCCGCCACCAGCGCCCGGTGGCCGTGATCGGCGGGACTGCGCGGATCCATCGAGAGGACCTCGTCGCGGACGGCCGCGCTCAGGGCCATCGCGTCGTCGGGGACGGGGCGGCCCTCGTCGCGCGCGGCGAGCGCTCGATCGGCCTCGGTCCGGGCCGTGAACGACAGCACCGGCCACTTGTATCGCGGATCGCCACCGAGATCGTCACGCGAGAGAGCCCGTTCCAGCGTCTCGTGAGCGCCGTCCAGGTCGTCGCGGGAACGAGCGAGGTCGGCCTCGAGCCCCACCAGCGGGTACACGAACTGTGCCGCTGAGGACATGCGAAGGTGGCCGCGCGCCTCCCGCAGGTCGCGCTCGGCTGCGGCGACGCGGCCGCTCACGAGGTGGATCTCCGATCGCAGCAGGCTCAGGTTCCCGGCAAAGATCCCTGCCTCCAACCCGGACGCCGAGTCCACCAGCGCCTCGTCAAGGCGTCCGCAGCGCAGGAGCGCCTCGGCCCGGTTGCCGCGCAGGAACGATCCCGCCGTGCGCCCCAGCCCGGCCTGCTCGGCCAGCGCCACCCCCCGGTCCACCGTGGATATGACCTCGTCGAAGCGCCCGAGCATGAGGTACATGTCCGACAGGTTGATCAGCGATTTCATCCCGATCCAGACCAGCCCGGCTCGCAGGGCCTCCTCTCCCGTGCGGCGTTCGAGCTCCACGGCCCGGTCGAAGTCGCCGGCGTAGAGCATCGCCGTCGCCAGCATGCCCTGCGCCTCGAGCGTGTCCTCGGTGGCTCCCACTCCTTCGCCGATGGCGAGGGCCCGGCGCGCGACCTCGCCCGCCCGTGAGTAGTCGCCCACGCGCATCAACGCTCGAGCCTGAGAGCTGAGCACGTGCGCGGCGATCGCGGTCGGGGGGTCGAGGGGCATCAGTCCGACCGCCAGGGCGAGATCCGCCAGACCCGCGTCCTCGCGGCCGAGATCCTGAAGGTATTCCGCTCGGCGCACGAGCAGCCACGCGCGACGCTCCACCGGCGCGTCCTCGCCGGCCTCGCCGAGCGCGCGATCCACCAGTGCGAGCGCGCGATCGGGATCTCCCGCCTGGTGGACCGCGACGGCGGCGCGCTCGAGCAGCCCCACGTGGTCGATGCCCGCTCGCTCCTCGGCGTCGGGGACCTGGCTCCACAGCTCCAGCGCCAGCTCGAAATGCCGCCGGGCGGCGGCCGGCGCTGAGGCCGCCGCCGCGACGCGCCCGGCGCGCACGGAAGCGGCAAGGGCGCGGGGCACGTCATGCGCCGCCAGCCAGTGGTGGGCCAGCATCGTGACCGTGTCCACGTCCTGGTCATCGTCGGCGACCCGGCGTTCGATGGCCTCGGCGTAGGCCCGGTGCAGTCCCGCGCGCTCATGGGGGAGCAGGTCCTCGTGGATCGCGGTCCGCGCCAGCGCGTGCCGCAGCGCGTATCCGGGACCCGCCTCATCGACGACGAGCAGCTGCTGCTGCACTGCCTCGCGCAGTCCGGCGTGCAGATCGGGCTCGGGCAGCTGCGCGACGATTGTGAGCAGCCAGTCCGGGACCCAGCGCGCGGCCGCCGACACGACGCGGAGCACGTGCTGCGCGCTGTCTGACAGCAGGTCGGCGCGCGCGAGGACCACGTCGCGCAGCGACGGGGGCAGATAGCCGTGGTCGAGCCCACCGTCACGCACCGCGCCGAGGAGCTCCTCCACGAACAGCGGGATGCCCTCCGAGCGCTCGAACACGAGGTCGACCAGCTCGCGGTCGGGGCGCTCGCCCTGGATCGCCTCCATCTGGGCGGCCACGTCGACCGCCCCGAGGCGGTCGAGCTCCAGGCGCTCGACCGCGCGCTGCTGCTCCCAGCGGGCGGCCATGCGGCGAAACGGGTGGGCGCGGTGCAGCTCGTCGGAGCGAACGGTGAGCACCAGCAGCATCGGCCGGTTGACCGACCCGGCGACGAGCAGCGCGAGCAGATCCAGCGTCGCCTCGTCCGCCCACTGCACGTCCTCGAACACCAGCATCAAGAGTCGCTCGGCGGCCAGGCGGCCGATGACCGCGACGATGAGCTCGAGCAGCCGCGACGCGTCCCGCTCGCCCACCACCTGAGAGCGCCCATCGTCGAGCTCTGGGACGAGACGCCCCAGCTCGCCGCGCGCGGATCCGAGGAGCGCGTCGAGCTCGTCCTCGGGCACCTCCGTCGCCATGGCCCGGAACATGTCGATCACCGGGGCCAGCGGGATGCCGCCGCCCTCCAGCTCGACGCACCCACCCGCCAGCACGCGAGCGTCAGACGTGCGCGCGCGCTCCATGAGTTCGTTGACGAGTCGCGACTTGCCCACTCCCGCCTCGCCGCCCAGGACCATCGTCACCCGCTGCCCGCCGACCACGCGATCCAGCCCGTCTGACAACGCTGCTGTCTCGGCCAGGCGCCCCACGAGCACAGGACTGACAAGACTCGCCGCCACGACACGCATCATTTCAGACCGACCCCCAACAGCGATCAGGGTTTGCCGCGCGCTCGGCGGTGGGTATGTCCTAGTTGCCACCGAATCGAGGGAGGAAGCATGTCCGGCAAGACGATCGCGTCGGGGGCGATGCGGCGTGGAATCGGGGCGATGGGATGTGCGCTCACCGCCGTCGCGCTCATCGCGTCCGCAGCGGCGGCCGCCCCGCGCGCGGCGCCGCCATCCGGCCAGGCGCCCGGTGGCCCCGGCGCTCAGTCCTACCTCGACGTGGCGCGCAAGGACTGCTTCGGGACCGCGCGCAACACCACCTCGAAGGTGTGGTTCACCGTGGCCGGCGGCGTTCTCTCCGACGTCTTCAGCCCGTCGATCGAGGCCAGCAACGTCAACACCGTCCAGTACATCGTCACCGACGGCCGCACCTTCGCCGATCTCCAGCAGCGCGACATGACCTATACGGTGAGCTCACCGGACCGCAGCGGCATGGTCTGCCGGGTGACCAGTACGGACCGCGCGCACGGCTTCCGCCTGGTCAGCGACTACGTCACCGACCCGGCCCGCGCCAGCGTCGTCGTGCACACGACGCTCGAGCCGATCGGCGGGAACGCGGACCGCGTCTCCAAGCTCAAGGTCTACGTCCGCTATGACGCGACGATCGACAACAGCGGCGGCGGGGGCACCACCAACGGCGGTGCCAACGACGCCACGGTCGATCCGTCCACCACGGCGCTGGTGTCAACTGACACCACCGCGCCCACGGGGCCGTTCGCGGCGCAGGTGGCCGGCGCGCTCGTTTCCAGTCACCCGTTCCTGGCCGAGTCCAGCGGGTTCGTGGGCACCCCCAGCGACGGCCTCAGCCAGCTCGACGCGCACCACGCGCTCGTTAACCAATACCGCTCGGCGACCGACGGCAACGTGGTGCAGACCGCCCTGCTCGACACCACCCCCGGGCAGCCGTTCACCCTCGCCCTCGGCTTCGCCCCCACCGCCGGTGGCGCCGTCGCCACCGCGCGCCAGAGCGCGGCGCAGCCGTTTGCCCGCACGCTCTCGGCCTACGAGGCGGGCTGGCGCGCGTATGACAGCGGGCTCCGCGGCCCGCCCACCCGCCTGCCGGGGTTCTCCGGAGCGCAGAACGGTGCGATGCAGAGCACGTACTGGCTGTCGGCCAACGTCATCAAGGCCGCCGAGGACAAGACGCATGCCGGGGCGTTCGTGGCGTCTCCCACCGACCCGTGGGGGCAGTCGGTGCCGGCCAGCACCACCCATGCGGGCTGGACCTATCGCGAGGTGTTCGCGCGCGACAGCTACGAGACGTTCACCGGCCTGCTCGCCGACGGCGATCGCGCCAGTGCGCGCGACATGGTCCTGTTCATGTTCGACCAGACCCAGCAGCCCGACGGCAGCTTCCCGCGCGACTCCGAACTGGACGGCGCGGTCGCGCCCGACACCTTCGGGCTGTCGGAGATCGACGAGGTGTCCTACCCACTGTTGATGGCCTGGGAGGCCGGCCTGGCCGGGAACGCATCCTTCTACCGAGACCACATCCGGCCGGCCGCGGACTACATCGTCGATCACGGCCCCAGCACCGGCGCCGAGCGATGGGAGGAGCATCCCGGCTACTCGCCCGCCACGATCGCCGCCGAGATCGCGGGTTTGGTGGCGGCGGGACAACTCGCCCAGGCCGCTGGTGACACCGCCCGTGCGCACCTCTATCTGGCCACCGCCGACGGCTACCAGCGCAACGTCAAGGGCTGGACGGTGACCACCACGGGGCCCGATGGCCCGCGTTACTTCATTCGCGAGTCGGTCTCGGGCAACCCCAACACCAACCAGACCTACGACCTGGGCAACGGCAGCACCCCGGGCGTCGACCAGCGCTCGATCATCGACGCCGGGTTCCTCGAGCTGACGCGGATGGGCGAGCTGCCCGCCACCGATCCGGACGTCCAGGCATCGTTGAAGGTCGTGGACGACGTGCTGGAGAGCCGGACCGCCTCGGGCCCGGGCTGGCATCGCTACGGGATCAAGGCCAGCGGCGCCACCGACGGCTACGGCGACTGCTACGAGCCCGATCCCACCACCTGCTCGCCCACGGGCGAGGGATGGTTCACCCACGCCGCCGGCTCCGGCCACCTGTGGCCGCTGCTGGATGGCGAGCGCGCCGAGCAGGACCTCCAGTCCGGCGCGGGCGCCGCCGCTTCGGGGCTGGCGGTGGCCTTCCAGCGTATGACCTGGGGGTTGGGCTACGTGCCCGAGCAGGTCTGGGAGGACCCCAACACGCCCGCGTCGCCGTTCGGCGCGGACCCGACGACCGCGTCCATCGGCTTCACCAACGGCAAGGCCGCTGGTTCGGCCGCCCCGCTGATCTGGGGCCAGGCGCAGTACCTGCGCCTGGTGCTGGATCTCCAGGACGGGCGGCTGCTCGACCAGCCGTCGATCACGCGGTCGCGCTACGTGGGCTCCGGGCCGCCGGCCGACGTGCCGGTGACGATCACCGCACCGGCCCCGGCCGCGATGACCACGGGCGCCACCACAACCGTGACCGGCACGACCGCGTCGGGCGCCGTCGTCGACGTCGCCGCCGGGCAGCCCGGCTCGCCGGCCAACACCAGCGCGGTCGTCACCGTGGCCGCGGACCCGCAGGGTCACTTCAGCGCGGACGTGCCGACGCCCGCGGGGACGACGGTGATCACGGCGGCGGCCACCACCGGCGCGCACGCCACGGGCTGGGCCCAGGTCACGGTGACGGGAGGCTAGCGGCGCTCAGGTGAAGCTGACCGACAGGGCGGGCCCGTTGGCGAGCGTCTGATAGACGACGCAGTAGCGCTCGGTGAGCTTCTGCAGCAACGCCAGCTGCTCCGCGTCGAGGTCGCCGTCGAGCTCGAACGACAGGCGGATACCGCTGAAGCCGACCGGCGCGTCGCGCTCGACGCCCAGCGTGCCGCGGAAGTCGAGGTCGCCCTCGGCGCGCACGCGCCCGGACGTCACCGGGATCTCCAGCGAGGTGGCGACCGCGCGCAGGGTGACCCCAGCGCATGCCACCAGCGCCTCGAGCAGCATGTCGCCCGAGCACAGCAGCGTCCCGTCGCCTCCGGTGGCGGGGTGCAGCCCGGCTTGGGCCAGCGCCCGCCCGGTCTGCACCGAGCACGAGACCCCGTCGTCCAGCGACCCCTCGGCGCGCAGCGTCACCTGGGCGGCCTCCGGGTCGGAGCGGTAGCGCTCCTTCAGCGGCCCCTGCACGGCCACCAGCTCATCGCGGTTCATGCCCGGGATCTTATGCTTGCGCGGCGCCGCGGTGCGTGACAAGGTGCCGCGCGCAGCACGATGTACTCGCCACCACCCTTCAACGATCGCACCGAGGGCCAGAAGGTCATCCTCGGCGCCGTCATCCCGGCGCTCATCGGCGGCCTCGCCGGTTTCCTCGTCGGCGTGTCGGCCGCCGCGTACTGGGCGGTGGCGCTGCTGGCGGCGGTGGGCGCCTTCCTCGGCGGCTTTGAGCACGCCGGCGGCTGGGACGCGGCGGACCGGGGCTTCTTCGGCGGCGTGATCTACGGCACGTGCCTGCTGCTGGTGCACGAGCTCATCCACAACCCGGCCAAGGTGTCGCTGGGCAGCTTCCCGCCGTTCCTGGTCGTCGTCACCGCCGTGGCGGGGACCCTGCTGTCGGCCGCCGGAGGACGGGTGGCCCGCTCGCAGCGGCGGCGCGCCGCCGAGGGCGCGGGGACGGCGCCGGGCGCGGCCGCCGGCCCCCCGTCCAGCAGGTGATCGCCCCGGCCTGGCGCCTCAGCCGGGCAGGTTGGGCGGGTGCTTGCTCAGCTGGGAGCCCGCGCAGCAGTCGATCTGCCAGGTGCCGCTCGGGGCCTTGACGAAGCGGGAGTTGGCGACCGTCCCGTCGCTGGTGGCTTTGCCCAGCGTCAGATGCGCGATCGCCGTACGGCCCTTGACGCGGACGTTGGAGACCGCGAACTTCGGCGCCGAGCCGGTGGCCTTCGATCCAGTGAAGATGCGCTTGAGCCCCTGCAGGCAGGTCTCGTTGGGCAGGTCGGCGTACGCCTTGGCGCGCAGCTGGGACACGAGCTCGGTCGCCGTCGCCGACCAGTATGCGGAGGTGACGACGTTGCAGGCGCCGGCGGCATCGTGCTTGGCCAGCGCCGTGACGAACGTGCCGACGCTGGCCTTGATGCCATCCGACGCCGCACTACCCATGCTCGAGCTGCCTCCGCAGCCCGTGAGGCCCAGAGCGGCCACCACCAGGGCTGCGACCACCGCCGGTCGCCACCGAAAACGCACCCACGCTGTCTGAAACCGTGACACCGCTGCCGCGACCCTACCCGCTCCCGCGGTCAAAACGCACAGCATTGGCGTAAGAACGGGCCGCGAGAGCGCACTAATGAGGTGGGCAGGAGGAACTGCTTTCTCACCAGGGAGTCCCCGCTATGCGCAGAACCGCTCGGAGCGCGCCGATAGATGGCCGCCTCCCGCATGCGGCGAACCCCACGCACTGGGCGCTCGCCGACGTGCGGAGGATGATCCGGGTGCAGCCAACCAGGTCATCGCGCCTGCCGTCGACCAGCTTGACGGGCACTACTCCGCTGCGATACGGCTATACGACGTCGACATCGGCCACATCATCGACATGGCCGACATGCTCAGCATCGGAATCATGGAGCAGTTCCCCGCGCGCCTTCGCTGACCCCGAACATGCCCTCCAAGCCCACACGTCCGGACAACGAGGTCGGCGTCCTGATCATCGGTGGAAGCCTGGTGGGGCTGTCGACGGCCATGTGGCTGGGGGTGCACGGGGTCCCCTCCCTGGCGGTGGAGCGCCACGCCAGCACCGCCATCCACCCGCGGGCCGGGCACTTCCAGCTGCGGACGGTGGAGATCCTGCGCGCGGCCGGGCTGGAGGAGCGGGTGCGCCGCCGGTCTGAGGAGCAGTACGTCCCCAACGGCGGGATCAACAACGTCGAGTCGCTGGCGGGCAAAGAGATCGCCAGCTTCTTCCCCAACCTCAACGCGGGGGTGGAGGAGTTCAGCCCGACGGTGCGGATGTTCATCGACCAGGATGCGCTCGAGCCGATCCTGCGCGAGCGCGCCCAGGAGCTCGGGGCGCGGCTGCGCTACCGGACCCAATGCACGCGCCTCCAGCAGGACGACGAGGGGGTGACGGCCACGCTCCTGGACCTCGACGACGACACCGAGGCGACGGTGCGGGCGCGTTATGTCGTCGCCGCCGATGGGAACCGCAGCCCCACGCGCGAGCAGCTGGGGATCGCGATGCGCGGCCACGGGCTGCTCTCCAACAGCGTCACGATCTACTTTCGCGCCGGGATCGACCTGTCCCCTCTGCTCGAGGGGCGCGACCAGGGCGTCAACTACGTCACCAACCCCGTGTTGCGGGGCTTCTTCCGGCTCGACCGCACCGGCAACCGGGGGTTTCTCGTGGTCAACCTCGTCGGCGATACCGCCCGGCCTGAGATCATCGCCGCCTACCCGTCGGCACCGTGGGCCAACGTGGCCGAGACGATCGACGAGCCGCGCGCGCTGGAGCTGCTGCGCGCCGCCATCGGCGTGCCCGAGATCCCGGTCACCATCGAGGACATCGCGACGTGGCGGGCCGTGGCCGACAGCGCCGAGCGGTACGCACAGGGCCGGGTGTTCCTGGCCGGGGACGCCGCGCACACCATGCCGCCCAACGGAGGCTTCGGCGGCAACACCGGCGTTCAGGACGCGCACAACCTGGCCTGGAAGCTCGCCTTCGTGCTCAAGGGGATCGCCGGTCCGGAGCTGCTGGACACCTTTGACGCCGAGCGCCGGCCAATCGGCGAGCTCACCGTCGAGCAGGCCTACACGCGCTACGTGACCCGGGTGGCCCCGTACCTGGGGACCGACGGCATGCAGGAGATCGTGGACGACATGTCGATGGAGATCGGCTACCGCTACAACTCCGCCGCCGTGGCGCTGGAGCCAGGCGCCGACCACCGGCTGCACGAGCACCCCCGAGAGTCCCGCGCTCGGCCGGGCTCGCGGGCGCCGCACGTCGCCCTCGATCGCGCGGGGACACCGCTCTCGACGCTCGACCTGTTCGGCACCGCGTTCGTGCTCCTCGCCGGAGCCGGCGGCGGCGCGTGGCATGCCGCGGCCCTCCGCGCGGCGCAGCGGCTTGGGGTGCCGCTGGAGGCCTACCTCGTCGGGGGCCCCGAGCTCGGCGACCCCGGCGGAGCGTTCACCCAGGCCTACGGGATCTCGTCCGAAGGGGCGGTGCTCGTGCGCCCGGACGGGTTCGTCGGCTGGCGCGCCCACGACGACGCCGCGGCCTCGGAGGCGGCGATCGACGGCGTGGTGGAGACGCTCCTGCTGCGCCGGCGCGACGCCTCCGGTCAGGCGGCGCCCGTCCCCACCGCAACCAGCTCCTGATCCGAAAGGACCGGTGTGATGCCGGACGTCGCCGGCTGCCGAACCAAACGTCCTCATGACGCGTACAACGGGTCATGGTCACACCGATCGTCACCGAGATCCGCCGCCACGGCGCCACCGCGCCGCTGGCCGCGCCGGCGCCGGCGAAGCCGGGGACTCAAGTTCCCCGCCCGCGGGCCGATGTGTCTGACGAATGAGTATTGAGGCCGTGCTCTCACGGATCGACGTCATCGCGCAGGCGCAGCAGCAGCTCGCCTCGCCCATCGGGTCCTCCGCCTCGGCCGGCGCCATCCGGGCGCTGCTGGGCGGCGCCCAGACATCGACGGCTCAACCCGCCGGCTCGGCCGCCACGACCTTCGCCAGCGCGCTGGCCACTGCCCAGGGCGCCGCGCCCGCGGCCGCGACTACCGCGCCCACCGCAGCCACCGGCACCGCGAACGTGGACCCGGGGGCGGTGATCCCGCAGGCGTCATGGAACCCGCAGCAGAAGCCGATCGCCGGGTGGATCGCCCCCGTCCTGCAATGGGCCTCCGAGCACGGCTGGACCGGGACCGTCACCAGCGGCTACCGCGACTACTCAGAGCAGGCGTCGATCAACGCCTCGGGCGCCTACAGCGCCCCGGCGGGCAAGTCCAACGACGAGAGCACCCAGTATCCCGGGGGCGCGGTGGACGTCACCAACTCCGGCCAGCTCATCCAGGTGCTCAAGGGCTACACCGGCCCTGAGAAGCTCGTCGGCGGGGTCCTCGGACCCGTCGACCCCGAGCACTTCTCGGCCACCGGCCACTGACGGCGCGGGTCAGCCGCGGCGCGCCCGGACCGGCTCGTAGAGGTCAGCGCACGCGTCGGCGATGGCGGCGACGTGCCGGTGGTCGGTGCCGCAGCACCCGCCCAGGATGGTGAGCTGCGGCAGCGCGTTGACGAGATCGCGGTACTCCATGGCGAGTTGCACCGGATCGCCGTCGTCGAGCGTGGCCGCGCCGTCGAGCTCCGCATGGCTCAGACGCGAGGCGTTGGCACGCACGCCGCGCAGGCGCAGCGGCCACAGGCGGCCGGCGTGCAGCGGCACGCTGAAGTGCGTGGGGTGCGCGCAGTTGATCATGTAGTAGGCGGGCCCGCGGCTCGTGGCGGCGTCGACCGCGCGGATCGCGCCCTCGAGCGTCATCCCCGATGGCAGCCGGCCGTCGGTCTCGACGGTGAAGGAGATGACCACGGGCAGGCTCGCGCGCATGGCGGCGCGCACGATGCCAACCGCCTCGTCAGCGTGGGTGATGGTGAGCGCCGAGACGAGGTCGACGGGCGTGTCGGCAAAGGTCTGGATCTGCGCGTCGTGGTAACGCTCGGCCTCGACGGCCGACATACGCGCGTGGGTGTCGTAGCCGTCGTATCGCGGGCCGATGCACCCGCTGATCACGAACGTCTCGGCGGTCTCGCCGCTGCGCGAGCGCATGTCCGCCAGCTCGGAGATCGCCGCGCGGTTGATCGCGGCCAGGCCCCCGTCGTCGTAGCCGAGCGTGCGACCCCAATCGGAGTTGGCCCGCCAGGTCGGCGACTCGGCGATGAAGCCCGCGCCGTGCGCGCGGGCGATGGCGTGGTGGCGCTCGAAGTAGGAGCGCAGGCGCCGCCGTCCCACGTCGGTCTCGAGTAGCACGAACGCTGCGAACGCGGGCAGATCGAGATGGTCGCGGAAGATGAGCGTGGTCTCCAGCCCGCTGTCGGTGAGGAACAGCCGGTCGTGCAACTGGGGCAGGCCCGCAGGCCGGATCGCGCTGGTCACTGTGCTCTCCGCTGGTCCATGCGGCCATGGTCGTCGCGGTCACGCACAAGCGCAATGGGGTCGGTCCCCCATGTGATCAGGCGAACGCAGCGCAGCCGTCCGGAGCGGTGACGTAGATCCCGGAGGCGCCGCGCCGGGCAAGGTACCCGGCGCCAACGAGCGCGTCGATGGCAGCGCGGATTGTCGACGCCCGGACGCCCAGCCGCAGGGCGAGTTCGGATACGCCAGCGAGCTGCGTGCCCGGTACCGGCGCGCCGGCGGTCAACTCGGCCAGCAGGCTCTCGCTAACGCGGTACACGCATCACCTTCATCAGCGCGTGTTCGTGGCGGAGGGCCGTGGTGTCGCTGCGATCGGCCGCCAGCGGCCACACCCCGATGGGCGTTCCTACGCCGCGCAATCCGACCACGTCACGGCGGCGTAACGCTCGGCGCGCGCCCGCGCCGGCGGCCGCATGGGTGGTGTCGCTGACAAGCGCCTCATTGGGCTCCGCTGCGCCGGCGAGGCGCGCCGCCACGTTGACCGCACGGCCATACCAGTCGCCCTCGTCCATCACGGCCGGCCCCGTATGGGCACCGACGCGGACGGGGAGCAGGTCGGGACGCGACCCGACCTCGATCAGGGTCCTGCCGGCCAGGGCCACGGCCTGCGTGGCGTCGGGCACCCAGATCATCGCCCCGTCGCCCATCGACTTGACGTGACAGGCGCCGTGCTGGCGGCTGAGCAGCGACATCACCCGGCGAAACTCGCGGGCCACCTGCATCGCCGCCTCGTCGCCGCAGCGCTCGGCGAGCGTCGTGTAGCCCACGAGGTCGGCGAAGACGAACGTCGGGGTCGGGTGGGCCGCCATGCGACGATGCCGGCGCGCCGCACCCGCGCGCCGGCCCCGCGCGATCAGCGCCCATGCCAAGCACCCCGTGAGGACCGTAAGCGCGAACGCGGTCATGATCCCTCGGTCCCGTGCATGGCGTAACGCCCACGTCTACGCAAGACGTCAGACGTCTGATATCCCCGGTCCATATCAGGGCAGACGTCTGTGGCGCGCGATTCTTCCCGGAATCTCTGGAACGTTCCACCTCGGTGGAGTCGCACCGGGCCGGCGATGCGCCGGTGCGGACAAGCCGCGAGGCGTGCGGAGCGTCGCGCCATAGCGCCTATGGCCCTCGAAAACCACCCCGCAACAAACGTTTGCACGCAATTTGCGGAGTCATTTAGAATCGCGTCGCCATGGGTCGAAGCCGCCACGTCCCATTCGTCGGATCTGGTCTCCACCAAACGTTGGACGCCCTTGCCTACGCGGTCGAACAGCACGCCGGGCAGAGGCGGGACGCGGACGGCGCCCCGTTCGTTCTGCACCCCATCGAGGTGGCCACGCTGCTCGCCGATGTCGGGGCGCCGGACCACGTCGTCGCGGCCGGCGTGCTGCACGATACCGTCGAGAAGACGAGCGCGGAGCCCGATGATCTTCGCGAGCGTTTCGGAATGCAGATCACGGCCCTGGTCATGGCCCTGAGCGAGGACTCGGGCATCTCGGGCTACAGCGCCCGGAAGGCGGCGCTGCGCGACCAGGTGTGCGCGGCCGGCGACGAGGCGCTCATGGTGTTCGCGGCCGACAAGGTCTCCAAGGCGCGCGAGCTTCGCCTGGCGTTCGCCACGGCAAGCCGGCCGCCGAGCCTCCGCCGCGGCACCAAGCCGCAGCGCAAGCTGGCGCATTACCGTCACTGCGCCGAGCTGCTCGAGGAGCGGATGGCCGATTACCCGCTCGTGCAGACCCTGCGACGCGAGCTGGCCGAGCTGGCTCTCAGCGAGCAGGCTGCGCTGGTGGGCGCCCACTAGCCCGACCCCAAGACGGCTGACGCCGGGGCTCGGTGCCGGTCCGCGGGCGTCGCCGGGTCGCGGTCGCGGTCGCGGCGCTCGGGCAGGGCCCGGATGGTGTCCAGCTCCTGGCGGAGCAGGTGGTAGCGCGCCAGACCCGACAGCGAGCCGTCGATCACGGTGGCCAGCGCCTCGAGGGTCGTGTCGCACTCGGGTGGCGAGGCGTCTTCGTATCTCATAACCGTCAAGTCCTTTCCGCGCACCACACCCGGAATGCGCATGGTTCGAGCGGGCCCGGCGCATCCCCACGCCGAGCCCGCTCGTGGGTGGTTCAGTGCTTGATCGTCAGAGTCACCGGGTTGGTGGTCCCGAGCACCGTGCGGTGGCGGTCAAGCGCGCGCAGGGTGATCTGGTACCTGCCCCGGGCCAGCCGGTGGCCTTCGACCTTCAGGTTCCAGTGGATCTTCACGCGGCCGGCGTGGTGGTGTCCCAGCGGCACGCGGCCGACCGGGCGCAGCACCGGCACCCGCACGCCGTGGACGCGCTGGAAGCCGACGATCCGCTGCACCAGGATCCCGACGGTCTGGCCCGACGTCAGGCTGCTGTCGATGTCCGCGCCGTCGTCGGTGGGGACCACGGCCAGCCTGCAGCCGGGGAACAGCACGTTGTTGGGCCCTCCGATGAACGCCTGGCTGAACAGCCGCTGCGGCTGCCCGGCGGTCGTGAACGTCGCGAACGGCGCGTTGACCGCCGCCACCGGACACGCCGAGCCGTCGTTCGTGAACGGATCGGATGTGCAGCTGGACGACAGCGCCACGCGGGCGTCGATCAGCGGCGCGCGCTTCACATGCGGAGCCAGCAGGATCCCGAACGGCGTATCGAGGACGAACTGGCCGCTGGCCAAGAAGTGCCCGACGAAACCGCGGTTGACATCGCCGTGCGGCTCGATCCACGACACGTACGGGACGTTGCCGAAGAACGTGATGTCCGGGCTCTCCGCGTCGCGGTGAGCCGGGGAGACCGGCGCGCCGCCGTTGAACAGCTCGAAGTGGTCGCCACCGACCAGGCGCGAGACGAAGATCGAGTGCTTGCCCGATCCGGTGTCCTCCGCCCACGCGACCCACGGCACGGTTGGGGTGCCGGGCGTCAGGGTGCCCGTGGCCACCCGCGGATCCTGCGCGTCGTTGCCGGGGACGGCGTTCAGCGAGCATGCGTCCTCGGCGCTCGTCGACGCCGCGCAGGCGCCGAAGCCGTTGCCGGACGTGTCCAGGATGTTGGTCTGTCCGGCGGTTCCATTGCCCACCGCCTGCCAGTGGAAGCCACCGTCGGCGTTGGCGTCCGCGACGATCTTGGCCGCGAACACCTGCTCGTTGTCGCGCAGGCCCAGCGAGCTGTGGTTCTGCTCGTACCAGACCACCCAGGCGACCTTGTCGCTGGCGCCGGTGAAGGTGATGTCGGGCTCGACCCCGTCACGACTCGGATCGACGTTGAGCGTCGGGTCGCCGGTGGCCGACGAGCCGCCGTTCTCGTCCAGCCGGTCCAGGCCCACCTGCTGCCAGCAGAACGCGCTGACGCTTGCCGCGTCCGATGGCTTGAAGCCGGTGCACGGGCTGTTGGGAGCAGCCTGCTTGACGCCCTTGGACACGAAGATCTGGTCGTGATTGCCCGAGCTCGAGACGTTGCCGTCCTGCTCCTGCCATGCCACCCACGGCACGGGCGCGTTGCCCGGCACCGTCGCGCCGCCTGCCACGGACGGGTTCTCGGCCTCCTTGTCAGTGTGAATGTTCAGCGAGGGCACGCCGGATCCGCGGTTCTGGCCCTCGGGCACCCATGTGTTGCCGGTGGCGTCAAAGCGGCTGGCGAAGATCTGCTTCTGGCCGCCCAGCGCCTGGTTGGGCTCATACCACGAGTCCCACGGGACGTTGCGCCCGGCTCCGGCGAAGTCGATCGACGGCGCCTCGGCCTCGGCGTTCGGGTCGATGTTCAGGGATTTGCCCTGGGTCACCCACTGGCCGTTCTTGAACGCCCGCACGAAGATCTGCTGCGAGCTGCCCGACTGCTGCTCGAACGTCCCCCAAGGGACCCGTGGTCCGTTGAGGGCGAGCGAGCCGCCGACGACGTCCGACACGCCGGCGTTCTGATTGGGGTCGATCCCGTTGGCGGGGTCGTTGTTGACCTGCGAGCCGTCGGTCGGCAGACCGATGACCGTCGCGTATGCGCCGGAGGCGCAGATGAGGCCGGCGATGACCGCCAGCAGTGCGATCCGGCCGAAGCGAAGCCGTCTCATTGCCTTCCTTTCCCTCGTGTGGTGTGTGGTGGATGGGTTACGCGGCCAGGGGGGTCGGCGCGAGACGGCGCAGCAGTGCGCGCGCCGCTCCGATGTCGCCGTTCTGGCGCAGCAGCTGGTAGCCGCGCCGCCGCAGGCGGCGCACCGCATCGGCGGCGACGCGCGCGGGGTTGCTGAAGGCGGCCAGGCGCCGGATGGCGCCGGCGTCGGCGGATGTGGCAGCACGGATCGTCATGGCGTTGGTACGCATCTCAATCTCACTTGTGGTTGTGGGTGATGCCGGGCCAGCCCCGCCCGGCGAGGGGTCTCTAGGCGCCTCGGATGGAGGCAACGGTGGCGGTCGTCATAGCGGCCCCTCCCGCGCGTGTGTCACAACGTGCATGAGTCTCTCCCCGGTGTGAGTGGATCCTTCTGACCGGGGTACGGAGGGCCCGGCCATTCGGTTCTCGCCTGGTGCCGTTCAGGGCCGGCACCGTGGATGTGATGGCGCCATCGTGCTCCCTCCGGACAGGGCTTCGCACCGTGGGGACCCCCCTGACTTTCCGGGCGGCTACAGCTAGCGCACGGGTGTGGCCGCCGGGGCCATGGCCTCGGCGATGCCCTCGCGGGAGTCCTGGTCCAGCTTGCGAAAGACGTTGGTGAGATGGCCCTCCACCGTGCGCGCGGTGACGAACAGCGACTGGGCGATCTCACGGTTGGTCATGCCCTGCGCCGCCAGCTCCGCGACACGGCGCTCGGAGGCGGTGAGGGAGTCCACCCCGCCCAGCACGACGCGCCGCGGCCGCGCCCCGGTGGCCCGCAGCTCGGTCTCCGCCCGCGCCGTCAGCGGCCGCGCCCCGGAGCGATGGGCGATGTCGAGCGCTTCGCGCAGGAACGCGCGCGCCTCGCGCCGGCGGTTGCGGCGGCGCAGCAGGGCCCCGAGCTCGGCGAGGGTTCGCGCCCGGTCGAGCCGAGCCGGTGTCTCAGCCAGCGTGACGACGGCCTCGCGTAGCAACGCCTCTCCGGCGTCGCCGCCGCGGGCCAGGCCGGCCGCGCGCAGGGCGACGCCCAGCGCCTTGGGCGCGCCGAAGGCGCGCGCCAGGACGAGCTCCTCCTCGGCCAGCCGCCGGGCCGCCTCGTCATCGCCCAGCGCCAGCTGCGCCATCGCGGCCTCCGAGCGCCACGGCAGGAAGCTCGGGCAGGTGACGAGCGAGCGGGTGGTCACGGCGCCGGCCGCGAGGAGGTCCTGAAGCCCATCGGCGGTCCGGCCCTGGGCGATGCGCAGGCGCCCGCGCGCGAACCGGAGCATGACCGCGGTCAGCGAGCCGCTCTCCGCCGCCTCGTTCATCGGCGCGAGCGCGCGCTGTGCCTCGTCGAGCTCGCCCTGCTCGACGAGGCAGTCGACGAGGATGCTGGCATTGAGGACGCGGTAGAAGGTGGGCGCGGGCAGCTCGGCCGCGGCCAGTGCCGCCTCGGTGTCGGCGGCCGCCTCCAGCAGGTTGCCGCAGCGCAGCGCCACCCAGCCCCGGTGAGCAAGGCCCACGGCAAAGCGCCCGCTGTCGGCGGTGGCCCGCGCCCGGGCGATCGAGTCGTCCAGGAGCGGCCCCACCCGCTCGTAGTCCTCGGCCACCACCAGCGATACCGTCGTCTGCGAGAACCACGTCGCGTTCGTGTACCACGGCCGGTCGGTCCGGTCGGCCAGCGCCTCGCGCCCGGCCGACAGCGCCCGCGTCGCCAGCGCGATCGCCGAGGTGTGCGGCTCGTTGGTGAGCACCGCCGTGAAGGCGGCCACCGCCAGCACCTCGGGCGGCGCCGCGGGATCGGCGGCCGCGCGGCGGCGCACCGCGTCGCGCCGCCGGCTCATCGCCGCGGCGGTCGTGACATCGATCATCCCCACGCCCACCGTGGCCGCCTCCAGGCGCGTGGCCAGGTTCTCCTGCGACGTGGCCAGCCGGGCGGCGGCGCCGTCGAGCACCTCCACCGCCTGGGCCGAGCGCTGGGCGCGGCCGAGGGCCAGGGCGAGCACCAGGGCCGCCGCCACCCGGGCCGTGTCGTCGGTGGCGCTCTCCAGCGCCGCCTGCAGGCGCGCGGGCCACGTGGACAGGCCGGCGCTGGCCTCCGCCATCCCGAGCTCGAGCTCCAGGCCGGGGCGGTCCGCCGCCGGCGGCGGCTCCTGCAGCGCGCGCCGCAGGTACACCGCCGCGGTCTCGGGCGCTCCGCTGTGGGCGGCGCCGCGCGCGGCCGCCACCAGCCGCGACACCACCCAGGCGTCGGCCATGGGGTCGGTGGACAGCAGATGCTCGGCCACCCGCTCGGTGGGGCCGTGGTCCTCCGCCAGCAGCCGGGCGGCGTGACGGTGCCCGCGCGCCCGGTGGCTGCTGGGCAGCGCGTCATAGATGCCGGCGCGCACGATCGGATGCGCGAAGGTCAGCGGCCGTCCCGGCTCGAGGATGTCAGCGGCGGCGAGCCGGTCTGCGGCATCGGCCGCCTCGTCAGCGGGCAGCTCGGCCAGGCGGGCCGCCTGCCACAGCTCCGCGCGCTCGAGGATCGCCATGGCCCGGGCCAGCCGCGCCGCGGGCTCAGGCAGGCGGTCGAGCCGGAGCAGGATGGACCGCCCCACCGTCCGCGCGCCGATCTCCTCCACGTGCTCGGCGGCCGCGGCGGTCGGCGCCACCATGTCCTCGCGCAGTGCGCTCACCAGCTCGCGCAGGAGAAACGGCGTGCCGCGCGTCGCGCGCAGGCAGGCGTCCACGAACGGTGGTTCAGGGGCGGCGCCGAGCCGCGACTGGAGGAACTCGCCCACCGCGGTGCGGGTCAGCGGGGCGATCCTGATCAGCTCGGCGCTCGGGTCGGTGGCCAGGGTCGCCAGCAGCCCGGCGTCCGCGCGCGACTCGCGGGGGCGGGCCGCCACCACCAGCGCCGAGCCCAGCCCCTCCAGGCGCGGCAGCAGGAAGGCCAGGAAGCGCAGCGAGGGGGCGTCGGCCCAGTGGGCGTCGTCGACGATCAGGCATGTGGGACACGTCGCCGCCAGGTTGGCGCACAGCCAGTACAGCCCGTGGAGCACCGCGAACGGCGGCTCTGGGCCCGCGGTCAGACCGCGCCTGGACGCGCTGAATCCGGGCAGGGCCAGGGCTTCGGCGGCGAGCCCGGCCGGGCCCTGGAGCAGCTCGGTGCCCTCCTCCGCGCTCGCCTGCGCCAAGGGCGGCTCGAGCAGTTGGCGCACCACCCCGAAGGCGAACTCGCGCTCCAGCTCCGCGCCCCGGGCGGCGAGGACCTGCATGCCCGCCGCCTCGGCGCCGGCGCGCGCGGCGGACAGCAGCGCCGTCTTGCCGATCCCCGCCGGGCCCTCGATCACGAGCAGGCTTCCGGTGCCGGCGGCGCCGCGGGCCAGCGCGGACCGGATCCGGCGGAGCTCCTCGCCGCGCTCGAGCAGTCCGTGGGCGTCGCTCACCGGCGCCGGCTCCCGCGGCCGCGAAAGTCAGGGGGGTCCCCACGGTGCGAAGACGCGTGGGTGAGATCGATCATGCCGTCCGCATGTACGCGCAGGTCCTCACCGAAGGCACCACGCCCGATCGCTGTGGCGAGCTGGACGCGGCCATCCGCGAACGGCTCCTGCCGTGGCTGCGCGTCCAGGAGGGGTTCTGCGGGGCGCTGCACCTCGTCAGCCAGGGCAGCGGCGAGGGGATGCTCATCGTCCTGTGGGAGACCGAGGAGCAGGCGGTACACGCTGCGTCACACCATGAGCTCGACGGCCTCACCCCGGCCGACGGCGGGAGTCCCGTCCAGGCGTCGGTGTGGGAGGTCACCCAGCGCGCCTAGATTCCCTCGCTCGCGCCCAGGATGGAGCCGAAGGCGCGCACGCGCTCGGGACGCTGCGAGGTCAGCCACCCGAGCACCCCGAGGCCGACGGCCAGCCACGCCAGCGCGATCCAGGGGGATGCGGTGTTCGGGGGAGGCCCCGGCGCCTTGAACGACTCGTAGATGGTGTAGCCGCAGATCGCCACCGCGCCCGCCGGCAGCAGCAGGTCGAAGACGATCTGGAAGGCGGTGTCCTCCGAGCGGCTGCGCCAGAAGAACACCATCCCGGCGAGCGCGATGAGGATGTAGGTGCCGAGGATGGCGAACGTCGCCGTGGTGGCCATGAATCCGAAGTACTTGAACGGGTCGTCCCAGGCGATCCACGCCAGCGCCACGACGAGCGTCAGCGTGAGCGCCAGCACCGCGCCGATCGCCGCCCAGGGCGTCCCGAACCGCGCGTTGGTGGTGGCGAACGCGCGCGGCGCGCCACCCTCCCGCGCCATCGCGAACAGGATGCGTGAGGTCAGGTTCACCCCGGCCAGCGCCGCCACCAGCGCGCCGACCGACACGCCCAGGTCCACCAGCACGGCCAGCCACGTGCCCGCGTAGCGGGTGGCCAGCGTGTCGAGCGCGGCCGGGTTGGTGGCCCACTGGTCGATGTGGTCGATTCCGAAGCCCACCGCCATCACCCACGCCAGGAAGATGTAGAAGACCACGCCCACCGCGATCGCCATCAGGATCGCGCGCGGGATGACGCGCAGCGGATCGGCGGCCTCCTCGCCCAGCGCCGCCGCCGCCTCGAAGCCGATGAATCCCGTGAACGCCAGCACGACGGCGAGGAACAGGCCGTGGCTGCTCGGCAGCCGCCCCGGGTCAAACGGCGCGAGGGTCACCCCGGCATCCCCGCCCTTGGCCAGCACGATCACCAGCAGCAGGAGGATCGGCGCCACGCTGGCCACCCCGATGACGAGCTGGGTCCGGGTGGAGATGCGGATGTCGGCGAGGGCGAGCGCGGTCAGCACCACGAGCAGGGCGAGGAAGCACCACACCCACCCGTCGCTGCCCAGGTGGATCCCGGCATGGGCGTCGAGGACCTCGTTGAGGAAGAAGCCCGAGATCACCATCACGAACGAGGTTCCGACGGCGAACGCGGGGGCGTACAGCCAGCCGGCGATGAAGCCGCCGCCGGCGCCCAGCCCGCGCGCGGTGTAGGTGTAGATGCCGCCGGCGCTGGCCATCCGGCGCGTGAAGCGGATGATCACCGAGGCCAGGCACAGGCTTCCCGCGCCGGCCACGATGTAGGCCCAGGGCGCGGCGGCGCCGGCGTTGGCGGCCACGACGCTGGTGGCCAGGGAGCTGGCCAGGGCCAGCGACAGCAGCGCGAAGGACTCCGCAAACGCGTCGGCCAGGCCCAGCACCCCGCGCTTGAGCTGTCCGACGTCCTCGCTCATGGACCGTCGCGCAGCATCGCGAAGATGCGCGCCGGCCCCCCGTTGCCGGCGGCCAGCTTGATCGCTGCCACCACGAGCTGCGCGCGCGGGGGAGCTCGGTGACGTTGGCGACGTTAAACGACGGTGGTGGTAGGCCCGGAAACACGGGCATCCCGTCCGCGAACGGATGGGTCAGGTCAACAATGCGCACTGTCGCGCCACCTGACAGGCCACGGAGACGACACCCCGGTCGGTCGTTCCCCTCGTTGGCGCAAGCCTACCAGACGAGGTTGATCGGATTGGGGGCCTTGGAGCCCGTCTTTGGCCGTCAGCCGCACCCCACCGCGCGGCGCGCCGGCGGCCGGCTCGGGACGTGCCGATGACCGTGCCGCGTGAGCCTGCGTGCGACGTGCGCGCGCCCCCGGTGCAGTCGGCTGGCGATGGTGTCCTCGGGCGCGCCCAGCTGTCGCGCCGCCTCGGCATAGGAGAGCCCGAGCAGGTCGACGGCGATGACCGCGTCTCGGAACTGCGGGGGAGCGGCGGCGATCGCCTCCAGCACGGCCCGCCCGTCGACGGCGCCGTCGGCGGCGGGGACCCCGTCGTCATCGCGCAGCTCGACGGTGACCGGACGGCGGGCGGCCGCGCGCCTGCGATCGGCGTGTGCGTTGCGCAGCGCGCGCAGCAGGTACCCGAGCTCGCTGCCGCGGATCAGCCGCGGTCGGGCCAGCACGTTGAGAAAGGTCTCCTGCACCAGGTCCTCGGCATCGTGCGCCGAGCCGGACAGCGCCCACGCCGCCCGGTACAAGGCGTCGGTGTGCCGGGCCAGGCGGCTGGGATCCAGCGGACGGATGCCGAGGGGATGCGATGGCATGGCGTCCATGGTGCACGCGTGCCGCCCGGTTCGCATCGGGCATACCCCCTGACATCGACCCCGACAATTGGCGCGCGCGTCAGCCTGCCGCGCAGGTTGGGGATGAGGACGGCGGTGGGGTCAAAGCTCCTCAGCAGCGCGGCGGTGACCGATATCGGCAATGGGGTCTAGACCCCATTCCGATGCGCGCGCACGCTCACGACCATGGCAGCGCACGCGACAAAGGGGCGCCGACCTGCCGGTCATCTCCAGCACCTCCCCGCTCATCGAGCGGGACCGAGACCGTGGAGGTTCATCTGTCCAATGCCTACCGAAAGCTGAGCATCCGCTCTCGCCTGCAACTGGCGGTGGCGCTGTCGGCCTGAGGGGGGAACACCGGCCGGTCGGGGCGGCGCAGTGACGGTGCGCCGCTCCGCCGGCCGTCCATACGTCCGCCATGCCCACACCGCCCGTTGACCTCAGTGGTGAACAGGATGTAACGTGCCGCGTACCAGGCCTGCCGGGCGCTGGAAAGGGAGAGAGAGATGTTCCGCAACGTCCTCGTCGTGATCGACGGATCGATCGATTCCAGGGAAGCTCTGGACCAGGCCATTGACCTCGCCCAGCGTGAGCGCAGCCGGCTGACGCTGATCGCCGCCGAGCGGCGACTTCCGGCGTGCGCGTACCTCGGGGTGGCAGCGGCCGTGCCGCTCGCCGTCCCGGCGACGGACCCCACCGCGCACGATCTCATGCGCGAGGCCACCGACCGCGTCCCGAGTGATGTCTCGGTCACCACCATCGTCACCCCTCTGCCGATCCGGGCCGCGCTCACCCGCCAGCTCGCGCCGGGCCGCCATGACCTGGTGATGCTCGGCGCCCGCCCGTGTGGCCGGTTGCGATCGGTGCTCGGGAGCCTCAGCCACTGGGTCGTGCGCCACAGCCCGGCACCGGTGCTTGTGGTGCACGCCGAGCCGGAGCCGACCGTCGCCGCGGCCCGGCCGGCCGGGGCTCAGGTCCGGTTCCGCCGGCTGCGGGCCTCCACCCGCACGCCGGTCACCTGAGCGTCCCAGCCGTCCTGCCCGCTGCTACGTGCCGCCGCCGGCGAGGTACGCCCTGGACTCCGCGGCGACGATGTTGATCAGGTTGCCCTGGGACAGGGTGGCGTCGAGCAGGTGCAGGCCCCACCCCGGGGTCGGGGCCGGCGCCGGCGTCTGAGCCCCGTTGCGCGGCGCGACCATGAGGACATGTGCGCCGTTCGAGTCCTCGCAGCGCGCGGTGTAGGACCCCGGTGAGGTCCAGTACACCGTCGAGGGGGTGGGGACGTTCCACCTGAGCACGCCCAGGCCCGCGGCGATGATCGACCCCGGGGCGAACGGGGCACTGGGCTGGATCGGGTCCAGGATGCCGCTGCCGCCGGCGAGGTTGGCCGGGTTGGTGCACAGCACCTGATCGCCCTTCCCCGCCTTCGGTCCGAGGTTGAGGTTCCCGATGCGGCCGAACAGGCTGTCTGAGGGCACCGCCTGGTCAAACGTCGAGAAGGCGATCACGCATCCCAGTTGGGTGTCGCCGCGGCAGGCGGGGATGTGCTTGAAGTCACCGCCGATGCCGGTGTTGCCCTTGACCAGCACGTTGCCGCCCATGAGGATCGCCGACAGCAGGTGCCTGCGCACCGCGGGGTGCGTGTCCACCATCTTGGCGATCACGGCCTCGAGCACCCCCGAGCCCTGGGAGTGGCCGATGAGCACGAAGCCGCGGCCGTGGTTGTAGCGCGTGAGGTAGGTCTTCAGCGCGGCCTCCACGTCGGCTACGCCCAGCGCGGGGTTGGCCTTGGACGCCGACCCCGACGTGCCGGGCAGGCCGGCTCCGGCCAGGGTCACCTGCCGGTACATCGGCGCGTACACCCTGCAGTCCTGCGAATAGCGCGACACCTGGTAGAGGGCGATGGAGCGCTCCGTGTCCTGGATCGTGAGGTCGCTGTTGCCGGTCGTTTCGTCGCTGACCGTCGGGTAGACGTAAAAGCAGTCGATCGGCGGGTTGCGCCGGGCGGCCGGGTGCTCGACCCGGATCGCCCTGGTCAGCGGAGCGTTGTAGACGGTGGTGGACAGCCCGGGCGTGCACGGATCGGGCCTGGCGCCCGGTTTGCACAGCCATACCGTGCCCTTCGCCGACGCTGAGGCCGCGCCCAGCGCGGCGGCGACCGCCATGGCGGCCGCGCCCGCTGTCACCGCCCGGGCGCCCCTGCTCCGCAGAGCCGTTGTCAACATCAGTGCCTCCTCCTCGTGTCGATGGGTCGCAGAGCGCGACAGGTAGCGTTCTCGCGGTGACCGGTGATCGCGTTCCGCGAGTGAGGGGTCGTCCACCGGCCGCGACGAAGGAGCAGCTGCTGGACGTCGTGCGGCGGCGCTTCCTGGCCGGCCGGCGAATCGACATCCAGGCCATCTGCTCGGAGCTCGGGCTGTCGCGCGCCACCGTCTACCGCTGGTACGGGTCGCGCGACGACGTCATCGGGACTGCGGTGGTGACGCTGGTGGTGCCGCTGTTTCGCCAGATCGAGCGCTCGGTGCCGGGCACCGGCGCGCAGCGACTCGTCGACGTGTTCGAGCGCCAGCTGCGGGCGCTGGCCGACGCCCCGGCGCTGCGGGCGTTCCTCGAGCAGGAGCGCGAGGCGGCGCAGCGCATCCTCACGGCCTCCGACGGGGTGGTCGAGCCGCGGGTGGTGGCGGTCCTGCAGGAGATGATCGAGGCGGAGGTCGCTCACGGCTACGAGCCGCCCGCCGAGGCGGCGGTGATCGCTTACGCCATCGTCCGCATGGGGGAGTCGTTCCTGTATGCCGACGCGGCCCGCGGCTTCCGCGGTGATTACGACCGGCTCAGGCCGGTGTACGCGGCGCTGCTGGGGGCAAGCCGGCCGCGCGATCGCTCGCAGACCGATTTGGTACACGAGCGCGAATCGTACTAAAAGCGCTCAGGCCCGCCGCTCACCCAGGTAGCTGGCGGCCAGCAGCGAGCTGTCGGCGCGCAGCCGCTCCGCGGTGTCGCTCGCCACCAGCTCGCCGTGGGAGAGGACGTAGCCGCGATCGGCGATCTCCAGCGCCAGGTGCACGTGCTGCTCAACGAGGAGCACGGCGGTCTGTTCGCTGTCGGCCGCGGCGCGCACGACCGGCAGGAGCCGCTCGACGATGATCGGGGCGAGCCCGAGGCTGAGCTCGTCGAGCAGCAGCAGCTTGGGCTTGCGCGTCAGCGCCCGGGCGATGGCCAGCATCTGCTGCTCGCCGCCCGACAGCAGGCCCGTCCGGCGACTGCGGAGGTCGCGCAGCGCCGGGAAGTGTTCGAACGCCGCCTCGGCGCGGTCGCGGTCGCCTTGGCCGTCGAGGCGGAAGTGCTCGTCCACGGTCAGGCCGTAGAAGATCCCGCGGTCCTGGGGCACGTGGACGATCCCGGTGCGGACGCGGGCGGTCGGAGACATGCCCGACAGGTCCCGGCCCTCGAGCGCGATGGTGCCGGCGACTGGCTTGACCAGGCCGGAGATCGCCCGCAGCGTCGTCGTCTTGCCCGCGCCGTTGGCCCCCATTAGTGCCACCACCTCGCCGCGCGACACCGACAGGCTGAGGCCGCGCAGGACGGGCGCGCCATCGTATCCGGCGGTGAGCCCCGCGATCTCGAGTGCCGCGGTGGCGATCGGGGCCTCGACGCTCACCGGGCGTCCACGCCCGGCGCCGCGCCCCCGCCGGCGAAAGCGGACAGCAGGTCCTCGTCGGCCGCGGCGCGCCGGAACTCGCGGGGCGAACAGCCGTAGGCCACCCGGAACAGCCGGCTGAAGTGCGGGGCGCTGGGCAGCCCCCAGCGGCTGGCGATGGCCGAGATCGACAGATCCGCGTAGGCCGGGTCACGCAGATCGGTGCGGCAGCGATCGAGTCTCTCCGAACGGATCCAGTCGCACACGCTCAGCCCCTGACGGGCGAACACCCGGTGCAGATACCGCGTGGAGATGAAGCAGGCCCGGGCCACCTGCTCCGGGTTGAGGTTGGGGTTGCCCAGGTTGGCGTCGATGTAGGCCTGGGCGTGGAGCAGCAGCTCGGCCTGGGAGTGCGGGCGCTGGGACTGGGTGGCGTCCACGTCGAGGTACAGACGGCGCACGAGGTCGATGACGTGCTCGGCCAGCCCCGTGTCGTTGCGGGCGATGCTGCCGTCGGCCAGGCCGGCGGCGGCGCCGCAGAAGAACCGCACCGCGAGGCGGGGCAGGCCTGTGTTGCCGGGAATCCGCACCGCGGTCTGGCGCGAGACGTTGGCGGCGTGCTTGCCCAGCGTCGCCTTGGGGAGCTTGAGCACGAGCAGGTCGAACGGCTCTCCGGCGCGAAAGATGGCCGGCTCGGAGGTGTCGTAGGTCGTCATGTCACCGGGGGCCAGCACGCACTCGCGATGGTGCTGGGCGCCATGGAGGTGGCCGCGCAGGAGGATCGAGAGGTGCAGGCACTCCGGGTCGCCGGCGGCGATCTCGCCGCGCGTCCGGCTCATGGTGTTGGGCAGCGCGGCCACCCGGAACAGGCCGACCGAGGCCAACCACTCGCCCCACATCCGCGCTTGGAACCGCTCGGCGGCGTCCGTGCGGATCTGCAGCGGGTGGTAGACGTCATATGAGGAGTTGGCCCAGAACTCAACCCGGTCCTGGGGATCTACGACAGCCGTGTCGATCAGCAAAGACATGCCGGTGCAAGGCAATCCACTGGGGATCGCCGCTTGTCCCCCTCTCCAAAGCGGGCCGCTGAGCGAGGGATCCTACCACCGGCAAAACCCCTGGAAGCCGGCAGACTTAACTCTCAGCGCACAGCTGCAATGAGGCCCATTGCCGGTGAGCGCACGGTCGATCTCCGCCCCTTCTGCCGCGCCCGCCGGCGCTCCTAGGATCGCCGGCGATCACGTCGCCATCACTCGGGGAGAGGGGAGAAGCGAGATGGACAGGATCCTTGCCACGCACACCGGGAGCCTCATCCGGCCACCGGAATTGCTCAAGTTCCTTGCCGCGCGCGACGCCGGGGAGAGCTATGACGATCAGGCCTACGCGCAGACGCTGCGCGACGCGGTCTCCGACATCGTCGCGCGCCAGGTGGACGCCGGCATCGACGTTGTAGACGACGGCGAGATGGGCAAGACGAGCTGGATCACCTACCTCTACGAGCGCGTCAGCGGGCTCGAGGCCCGCCTGGTGACGCTCGAGGGAGCGAGCATGCTCCCGCCCAGCCGCGACCGCCAGCAGTTCCCCGGCTCCTACGCCGAGCTCGACGCGCTCGACGAGGCTGCCACCCGCTCGAGCAACATCGCCCCCGAAGGGACCACCCGTGACGATGATCCGGTCACCGGAGAGGTCGTCCAGTGGGTCTGCACCGGCCCCATCACCTACGATCGCTCGGCGCTGGACCGCGACATCGCCAATCTCAAGGCGGCCCTCGAGCCTTACCCGGACGTCGAGGGATTCCTCCCGGTGGTGGCCCCCGCCAGCGCGTACTGGCTGACCAACGAGCACTACGCGTCCGAGGAGGAGTTCATCTACGGCCTCGCCGACGCGTTGCACGAGGAGTACACGGCGATCGTTGACGCGGGGCTCCTGCTCCAGGTCGACGACGCGGTCCTCATGCACGAGTGGGACACGATGCTCTCGCGCGGGCAGACCGACGACGACTACCGCCGGTGGGCCCAAATGCGTGTGGACGCGCTCAACCACGCGCTGCGCGGGCTGCCCGAGGACCGCGTCCGCTACCACGTGTGCTGGGGCAGCTGGCATGGCCCCCATGCGTATGACCCGCCGCTGCGCGACACCGTCGGGCTCATCCTGCAGGTCAACGCCGGGTACTACGCCATGGAGCAGGCCAACTCACGCCACGAGCACGAATGGCGGGTGTGGGAGGACGTGGCCCTCCCGGAGGGCAAGAAGCTCATCCCGGGGGTCGTCACGCATCACACCAACGTCGTGGAGCATCCGGACCTCGTGGCCCAGCGGCTGGTCCGGCTCGCCAACGTCGTCGGGCGGGAGAACGTGCTGGCCGGAACCGACTGCGGCTTCGCCCAGGGCGCGTTCATCCACCGCGTCCATCCGGAGATCCAGTGGGCCAAGCTCGCCGCCCTCGCCGAGGGAGCGCAGATCGCCTCGCGAGAGCTGTGGGGAGCCGCCGCGGCAGTGTGAGCCCGGCCGCCCGGCCTCGCTCACAACACCTTTACAGAGGAGACAAAGTGATCACGGAAGCTCATCGCTGGCTGATCAGGGCGGTCGCCGTTTCGGTCGCCGCCGCGGCGATCGCCGCCTGCGGTTCCAGCAGCAACAGCAGCAGTAGTAGCTCGGCCGCCGCCACAAGCAGCGCGGCGCCCGCCACCTCGTCCTCGCAGACGTCCGCCGCGACCGGTGCCGGCAGCGGTGGCGCCGGCGCGGAGGCGGTGACGGACTACCAGACCTACATCGGCGGCAAGGCCGGCAAGGCCGACCCGTCGCTGCCGCCCGTCACCATCGGCTGGATCAACCAGCAGGGCGGCCAGCAATCGATCGGCCCGCTCGCCACCAACGGGGCGCAGATGGCCGTCAAGTACATCAACCAGGAGCTCGGCGGGGTGGGCGGGCATCCGGTGGCGCTCAAGACGTGCTTCATCACCAGCGCCGAGGAGGAGGGCAAGACCTGCGCCCAGCAGCTGCTCGCCGACAAGCAGGTCAACGTCATCGACGAGGGTGCGGTCGCCATCGGCATCCAGCCGTTCTACTCGACGGTGGCGGGCGCCAAGCCGGTGATCGTCGGCGTCGCCGTGACGCCGGTGGACTCCGTCCAGAAGAACGCCGTGATCATGTTCGGCGACGTCACCCACGTGCTGGGACCGTTCGGCACCTATGCGACGCAGGTGCTGCACGCCAAGACCGCGGCGCTCGTCTACCCCAACATCTCGGGCATCACCGATGGCGCGGCGGCGATCGCGAGCTCGTTGAAGACCGCGGGCGTGTCGGTCAAGAAGGTCGCGTACGACGAGAACTCGACCGACCTCATCGGCCCGCTGACCAGCGCCGGGGCCACCTCGGCCGACATGGTCATCCCCTACAGCGACTCGTCGGGCTGCGTCAACCTGGCCAAGGGACTCAAGCAGCTCGGCATCACCGATGCCAAGAAGATCGTCTCGGCGCCGCTGTGCCTCAACGGCCAGGTCGCGGCCGGGCTGGGTGGCGACTTCCCCATCTGGACCTACGCGATCGCCAGCTCGCTGTACGGCGATCCCACCGACCCCGGGATGCCGCCCTACATGAAGGTGGCGGCCAAGTACTCGACGCCCGCCGACGCGCCGGACCCGTGGAATATCGTCTCGTTCGCGCAGGTTCTGACCACGGTGAAGTTCCTCAACGAGCTCGGCTACGGCCACATCACTCCGGACGCGGTCCTGGCCAAGGCCAAGGCCTTCACGGGCCCGGTGGCCCTGGGCGCCCCGCAGCTGGCCTGCGGCAAGTACCCGTCGGCCCCGGCGGTGTGCAACGACCGCGCCCAGTTCTTCCAGTACCACGGCAAGCACGCGTTCGTGAAGGTGGCGTCCTGGCTGCAGCCGCCCTCCTGATCGCGGCCGCGTCGCCGCGCGGCCTCGCGCGCCGGCACGGTGCGCCGGCCTGAGCAGGCATGACACAGATCCTCCTGTTCATCCTGCTCGGGCTCGGCCCCGGGGCGCTCATCGCCGCGATCTCGCTGGGGGTGGTGCTCACCTACCGCGGCTCCGGCGTGATCAACCTCGCCACCGGGGGCGTGGCGATGGTCGGTGGCTACGCGTACTGGGCGCTCAAGACCGGTCAGGTGGCGAGCGTCCAGCTCGCCACCGCGCCGGCGCTGGTGGGGAGTCTCGTCATCGTGTTGCTGTTCGGGGTGCTGGCCGAGCTGATCGCCTTCCGCCCCCTGCGCAACGCCTCGCCGCTGGCCAAGCTGGTCTCCTCGCTGGGCGTGCTGCTGATCGCCCAGGCCATGGTGCTGCTGGCCTTCGGCAACACCCCGCAGCCGGAGCCCACGATCCTCCCGCAGAACGTCGTGCACGTCCTGGGCGCGGTCATCCCGGTGGACCGGTTCATCCTCACCGGCATCGTGATCGCGATGGCGGCGGCGCTGGCGGCGGCCTACCGCTGGTCGCGGTTTGGCCTGGCCACCCGGGCGGCGTCAGAGAACGAGGTGGCGGCGATGCTCGGCGGTCTGTCGCCCCGCCGGCTCAGCCTCGGCAACACGCTGGTGGCCTCGTTCATCGCCGGCGCGGTCGGCATCCTCGCGGCGGCGATCACCGAGCTCGACTCAGAGACGCTGCCGCTCCAGATCGTGCCGGCGCTGACGGCGGCGCTCATCGCACGCTTCACGTCGTTCGGCCTCGCCTGCGCGGCCGGAATCGGGCTGGGGATCCTCGAGTCGCTGGTCCAGTACGCGAGCTCGCAGTCGTGGTTCCCCCAGTCCGGCGGGTCGGCGATCCCCGGCGTCGCGGAGCTCCTCATCTTCCTCATCACCGTGGCGGTGATGTTCCTGCGCGGCGCCAGCCTGCCGCGGCGCGGCGATCTCGTGGAGCGCGGCCTGCCGATGGTCCCCCGGCCGCGCAACCTGGCGCGGACCTCGCTGGTCGCCGGCGCGGTGTGCGCCGTGGCCCTGGTGGTGCTGCCGTTTGACTTCCGCGAGGCCCTCATCAATACGCTCATCGGGACGGTGATGGCGCTGTCGCTCGTGGTCCTGACCGGGTTCGTGGGCCAGATCTCCGTTGTCCAGCTCTCGCTGGCGGGGATCGCCGGCTTCGTCATCTCGCACCTGGCCGTCAACGCCGGGATCGGCTTCCCCTTCGCGCCCATCATCGGCACCGCCGCCGCCGTGCTGGTGGGGATGCTCACCGCGGTGTCGGCGTTGCGAGTGCGCGGCGTGAGCCTGGCGGTGGTGACGCTCGCGGCCGCGGTGGCGATCCAGAGCTTCTACTTCGACAACCCCACGTGGGGCGGCGGGCAGACCGGCTCCCCGGTCCCCGAGCCTCACCTGCTGGGCCTCGACCTCGGCCCCGCGGCGCCGTTCCGGGGTCTGGACGGCAACCAGCCCAGCCCCGTGTTCGGCTGGGTGGTGCTGGCCGTCACCATCGCGCTGTGCCTGCTCGTCGCCTCCGTGCGGCGCGGCCGGCTGGGGCAGCGCATGCTCGCGGTGCGGTCCAACGAGCGGGCCGCCGCGGCGGTGGCGATCAACCCCCGCAACGTCAAGCTGGCCGCGTTTGCCATCAGCGCGGTCGTTGCCGGCGTGGCCGGGTCGCTGTACGCCTACAACTTCGGCTCGGTGAGCGCCGATCGCTTCGCCGCCGTGGTGGCGCTCAGCCTGATCGCCTTCGCCTACGCCGGCGGGATCACGCTGATCTCGGGCGCGGTGTTCGCGGGCCTGATCTCCACCCAGGCGCTGTTCCCGTACGCGCTGGACAAGTGGTTCGGGCTCAACGGCAACTGGTTCCTGTTGTTCGGCGGCGTGATCCTCATCGTCACGCTGATCCAGAACCCGGACGGCGTGGCGGGCGCGTTCTACCGCAAGACCCACCGCCGGCCGGTGTTCAGCCCCGATCTGCCCGAGGTGGCGCTGCGCCCGGCTGAGGCCGCCCCCGGTGCCGACGGCCCCGCGCCTCGGCCCGCGGGCGGGCGGGAGGCGGGTCCGGGCGCCGCCCCGGTCCTGAGCGTCCGCGGACTGTCGGTGGCCTTCGGCGGCGTCCACGCGCTCACCAACGTCGACCTCCAGGTGGCCGACGGCGAACTGGTGGGCCTGATCGGTCCCAACGGCGCCGGCAAGACGACGTTCATCGACGCCATCACCGGGTTCGTGCGCCACTCGGGCAGCGTCGAGCTGGCCGGGCACGACGTCGCCGGGCTGGCACCGCACGCCATCGCTGGGCTGGGCTGCGCCCGCACCTGGCAGGGCACCGACCTGTTCGACGACCTCGACGTCCGCGAGAACCTCACCGTCGCCGCCGGCGAAGCAACGAGCGCCGAGCGCGTGGAGGCGGTGCTCACGCGGACCGGCCTGGCCCCCGTGGCCGAGGCGATGCCGGGTGAGCTCTCCGAGGGCCAGCGCAAGCTGGTAGGGCTGGCGCGCGCCATCGTCGGCGCGCCGCGGCTGCTGTGCCTGGACGAGCCGGCGGCCGGCATGGACACCCGAGAGAGCGAGGCGCTGGGGAGGCGGCTGCGCGAACTGGCCGATCAGGGCCAGTCGACGCTGCTCATCGACCACGACATGGGGCTGGTGCTGGGCATCTGCGACCGAGTCGTGGTGCTGGAATTCGGACGCGTGATCGCCGCCGGCGCCCCGGAGGCGGTCCGCAGGGACCCGGCGGTGATGGCCGCCTACCTTGGAGGTGCGGCCGAATCGGCGGCCGCCGTCGCCGACCCGTCAACCCCATGAGAGAGAGGGAGAGCATGACCGAGCGCAGCCTTGAGGATCTGCTGTCAGAGAGTGTCAGTCCGGCGGTCATGTTGCGCAACTCGCAGGCCGGCCCGAACGTCTATCCGGGCGTTCCGGCAGAGTTCACCAACTGGCGCGACGAGCAGCTGGCCTGGCAGCGCACCTGTGTCCTCTTCAACCAGTCCTACCACATGGCCGAGCTCACGGTGCGGGGGCCTGACGCACTGACACTGTTGTCCGCGCTCGGTGTGAATACGTTTGCCAACTTCGCCGTTGACAAGGCCAAGCAGTTCGTCCCGTGCACGCCTGACGGGTATGTCATTGGCGACGTCATCCTGTTCGCGCTCGCGCAGGACGAGTACAACATGGTGGGCCGGGCGCCGGTGCTGAACTGGGTCACCTTCCACGCGCAGACCGGTGACTACGACGTCGAGCTCGAGCGCGACGAGCGCAGCGCCCTGCGCACCGACGGACGCCGGCGCTCGTACCGGTTCCAGATTCAGGGGCCGAGGGCGATGGAGGTCATCGACGCGGTGCTGGGCCGCCCCGCCCCGGACCTCAAGTTCTTCAACATGACCACGGTGACGATCGCTGGGCGCACGGTGCGCGCGCTGCGCCACGGGATGGCCGGACAGGCGGGGTGGGAGCTGTTCGGCCCGTGGGCCGACGGCGAGGCCGTGCGCGATGCGCTCGTCACCGTCGGCGCCGAGTTCGGCCTGCGGCAGGTCGGCGGCCGCGCCTACTCGTCCAACGCGCTGGAGTCGGGTTGGATCCCGTCGCCGCTACCGGCGATCTACACCGGCGACGCCCTGGAGGGCTACCGGCGCTGGCTGCCCGCGGCCGGCTATGAAGGGGCGGCCTCGATCGGCGGCAGCTTCTATTCCGACGACATCGAGGACTACTACTTCACCCCATGGGACCTGGGGTACGGTCACCTGGTCAAGTTCGACCACGAGTTCATCGGCCGTGGCGCGTTGCAGCGCATGGCCGAGGAGGACGAGCACCGTGTCAAGGTGACGCTGGCCCTCGACGATGACGACGTCGCCCACACCATTGCCACGATGTTCGGGCACGCCGACCGAGCCAAGTTCATGGACTGGCCGTCCGCGGTCTACGCCATGCACCCGTTTGACAAGGTGACGGTAAACGGCGGCACGGTCGGGGTGTCAACCTGGATCGGCTACAGCGCCAACGAGGGCAAGATGCTCACGCTCGCGGTGCTGGACGCCCAGCATGCCGAGCCGGGGACCGAGGTGACGCTCGTGTGGGGCGAGGAGGACGGAGGCTCGGCCAAGCCGACCGTCGAGCGCCACGTCCAGACCGAGATCCGCGGCGTGGTGGCTCCGGTGCCCTACGTGGAGAGCGTCCGCCGCGCCTACGCCCCGGACAGCTGGCGCGCCACGCCGTCCAGCAGTTCCAGGTAGCTGCGGCAGGCCAACTCGGCTCGGCAGACGAGCGCCAGTGGCGCGGTGACGGGAAGGAGGCTGGTCAGACCCGCCTGCGCCACCGCGGCGTCGTCCGGGCCCCGCCGCGCCCGGCGGGCGAAGTACCGCGTCGCGCCCGCGGCCATCCCGTAGCGGGTGCTCAGCGCCTCGCCCTGCGCCCGTGCCAGCGGCGCCAGCGCCGACTCAAGTGCCCAGATGGTGACCAGATGCTCGGCGAGCGAGTCACCCTCCGCGCACCAGGCGCCGGCGCAGGCCACCGTCTCAGGGAGCGGGTCCTCGCCGAAATACCACGCCGATCCGGCCCACCCGGTGCCGGCCGCGAAGCCCAGCCATAGCTCCAGCGCGCGCTCCTGGCGGGCGGCGTAGCGCTGGAGCTGGTCGCCGAGCAGGCCGTCGGCCAGCCGGGCCGCTCGCGCCGCCGCCTCACCGAGGGCGACGACCGCGTGGTAGTGCTCGGCGGCGAACGCATGCAGTTCGGCGGCGGACAGCTCGCCGGCGACCCAGCGGCGCATGAGCGGATGGTCGCCGGGGCTCCACTTCTCGCCCAGCTCGAGCACCTCGCGCTCAAGGCGCTCGGCCTGGGCCGAGCGCCCGCGCAGGAGCTCCTGGAGGGTCGGTCCGGAGCTGGGCAGCATCGCGTCAGTGGGCGGCGGCCGTCCGCCAGCCCTCCGCGTACTCCGTGCGCGCGGTCACCGAGTACGGCACTGGGCTGACCACGGCGCGCACGCGCAGCTGCTTGTGGGGCTCCACCGTCGTCTTGCGCGATCCGCCTCCCGGCTCGCCCCACACGACCGTCACCTCGGTGCCGATCTCGACCCGCGGGTCGATCGTGGCCAGCGACAGCGCGCGTTTCTCGTTGGCGCTGTAGCCGCTGAACATCGAGTAGCCCACGACCTCACCGTCGGCGTCGAGCACGCTGTCGAAGTTCGAGGAGCCGTAGTTGGCGATCGGGAGATCGAAGAACTGGTAGCTCTCCCCCTCGGTGTCGAACATCGAGGCGAAGATCTTGGCCACGTCCTCGGCGTCCCAGGCGAGCGTCACCTTGTGGCGCTGGGACTCGGCGTCGACGTCGGCGAGCGCGTCGCGTCCCAGGAAGTCGTGGTCGAATTTGACGAACTGGCCGTAGCCGAGCTCCCACGGGTTGAGGTAGTAGTCCTCGACGTCGTCGGAGACGAAGCTGCCGGCCAGGGCGTTGGTCGCCTCATAGCTGTCGGCGCCCAGCCACTCGCGGTAACCGCGCAGCGCGTCCCCCGTGTAGATCGCCGGCAGCGGCGACGGGATCCACCCGGACTCGAGCGTGTTGGAGGCGTAGGCGCGCGCGCCACATGGCTCCATGCCGAACTCGCGGCCGGCCTCGAGGATGGTGCCGCGCACCTCGTCATAGCTCTCATAGGGGCCCCACAGCTCCAGGCCGGGCGCTCCCGCCATCCCGTGGCGCAGCGTGCGCACGGGCCGGCCGGCGACGTTCATCTCAGCCATGCGGAAGAACTTCAGCTGCTCCACCGGGCCGCCGTTGACCTTTTCGATGACCTGCCAGGCGTTCGGGCCCTGGATCTGGAACCGCCAGTATTTGCGGCTGACGGCCTTGCCGTAGGGGCGCCCCGGCGAGCGGTCGTCCTTCTCGATCTCGACGTCATAGCCGCCCGTCTGCGCCTGGTAGGCGAGCCAGTTGGCCACGGGCGCGCGGCCGACCCACACGTACTCCTCGTCGTCGAGGTGAAAGAGGATCCCGTCGCCGATCACATGGCCCGCCGGCGTGCACGGCACGAACTGCTTGGCCATGTTGACGGGGAAGTTGGCCACGCTGTTGATGCCGGTGTCGGAGATGAGCTTGATCGCCCCGGGCCCGCGCATGAACAGGTTGGCCATGTGGTGGGACTGGTCGAACAGGACCGCGGTCTCGCGCCAGGCGCGCTGCTCGCGGCGCCAGTTGGTGAACTCGTATGGGACGACGGGGTAGATGTAGGCGCCGATCTGCGAGTTGCGCAGGAGCTCGACGGTGTTGCCCGACTCGTCGAGCAGCTCCTGGAGGTTGCTGGGGGTCATGGGGTCTCTCTCCTTTAGGGGTGCTGCGCCGGCCTATGCCGCCTCGTTCTCCGGCGCGGCGAGGCGACGGTGGGCGGGCGGGACCGCTTCCCGGGTGCGATCAGGTGGCAGGTCCTCGCGAGCATGCTGCCAGCGCCAGGTCTCGAGCAGCTGATTGAACGTAAAGATATGAAAGCCCGCGATCCCGAGCTCGGGGTCGGCCAGCGCGGGGGCGAGCCGGTCATGGAGCCGGTCCGCGGCCGAACCGCGCGACAGCAGCGCCCGGATGCCCCGCTGCTTGCGTAGGAACGCAAGCGACGGGCCCACCCCGATGCGGGCCGACAGCTCCAGCAGCTTGGTGCGCGACACCTTACCCGGCATCCCGAGCAGCACCGGCAGCGTGAGGCCACCCTCCCGCTGCCGGGCCACCCACCTCACCAGGGCTTGGTTGTCAAAGCACATCTGCGTCGTCACATAGTCGGCGAATCGGCGCTTGTGCGCCAGTGCCTGCTGCAGCGCCGTGTCGGAGATCGCGGGGTGGCCTTCCGGATATCCGGCGATACCGATGGTGCGCGGGCGCCGCGGATGCGCGGCCACGACGTCGATGAGCTCGACCGCCGACGCGTACTCGCCGTGTGGCGGGTCGGCGTCGCCGCCGATCAGGAACAGGTCGTCAGCGCCGGCATCGGCCATTGCGCCGAGGATCGCGTCGAGATGGGCCCGGTCGCGCACCATCCGTGCCGCGACGTGCACCGTGACCTGGTGGCCCAGCTCGCGCAGCTGGGCCGCCACCTCGACGGAGCGATCGGGGCCATGCTTGGGCGAGCACGTGACCGTGAGCCGGACCTTCTCGGGCAACTTGGCGGCCTCCTGGAGGCTGCGAGGGAAGGGCAGCACCTCGAAGCGCACGGGCGCGGCGGGGCACGTGACGATCCGGGTGTCCATCATCAGAAGCCTCCCGGAAGGGGCGCCGCCTTCGGCACTCTCAAAGGTTCAGGTTTCTCCTACCCTTTGGGTGGGTGGGCACGGCAATCGTCATCGGGGCTGGTCCGGGCATCGGTGTGTCGGTGGCCCGGCGGATCGCCCGCGGCGGGCTCCCGGTCGGCGTGGTCGCCCGCGCCACCGAGACTGTGGAGGCGGCGCTGGCGGCCCTGCCCACCGATGCGGCGCACGGCGTGGCCGCGGACGCGGCTGACGACGCCGGCCTGCGCCGGGCGCTGGACGAGATCGCCGACCGCCTCGGGCCGCCGGAGCTGCTCGTCTACAACGCGGCGCTGGTGCGACGCGACGCGTTCGGGGAGCTGACCGCAGCCCAGCATCTCGACGCGTGGGCGGTCAACGTCGTCGGCGCGATCACCGCGTCCGCCCACGTCGGGCCCGGGATGGCCGAGCGGGGCCGCGGGACGATCCTCATCACCGGCGGCATGCCCGACCCGCTGCCCGCGTTCACGAGCCTCTCGCTTGGCAAGGCCGGGGTCCGGACGCTCGTCTCGCTCCTGCACCGGGCCTACGGGGCGTCCGGGGTGCACGCGGCGAGCGTGACCGTGTCAGGCGCCGTCGCGCCGGGCACGGCGTTTGACCCCGATGACATCGCCGAGCGCTACTGGCGCCTGCATCTGCAGCCGCCGGAGGCGTGGGAGCACGAGGTCCGCATCGTCGGCTAGAACGGGTCACGCCGCCAGGACGCGGGCCTTCTGGGTCGCGAACTCCTCCTCGGTGAGGATCCCCTTGGCCTTGAGGTCCGCGAGGTCCTTGAGCTGCGCGATCCGGTCGCGGCCGCCGCTGGGCGCCGGCTGTTGGTACGCCGCGGGCGGCTGTTGGTAGGCCGGGGCCGGCTGTTGGTACGCCTGGGCCGGCTGTTGGTAGGCCTGGGCCGGCTGCTGGTAGGCCTGGGCCCGTTGGGCGTCGTACGCCGGCGCCTGCTGCTGATTGGCCCAGCGCCTGGACTGTCGCCGGTTGACGCGGTTGGAGACCGCGGTCCACGTGCCGGCCGCGACGGCGGTGCGGGCGATTCCACCCAGAAGTCCCATGTGTGTCTCCCTTTCTCTCGTCAGGCGGCCGCTTCGGCGGCGTCGAGGGCATCGATCAGCTGCTGCACGCCGATCCGCTGGCTGGCGATCACCTCGCCGCCGTTGCGACGCACCGACGCGACGAACCGCGCCGCCCACCGGTTCTCGTAGACGATCATCACCGCGGCGGCGCCGGGCTCGATCTCCGCCGCCGCCAGCGCGACGTCGTCATCGCCCAGCAGGCCTGTGGTCGCGCCGACGAACACGCTCAGGTTGCCCGCGCTGTCGTCGTCAAGGTCCGCGAGGTCGAACCCGGAGAACGTCCCGTCCGCATCCTTGCGCACGAACAGGGCGTCCAGCACCCGGATGATCCCCTGGTCCACCAGGTCCAGCAAGATCGGGACGCTGTCCCCGGTCATGGGCGCGTCCGCGGGGAACCCGATCACAATGACGTCGACCGGGCCAAACTCATCGTCGGTGTCATGCATATGTGCCTCCGTGTGGCGGCTCCACGATGGCCGCGAAGGTAGGCTCGGGCCCCCCTCCACGCATCACCCGAAGGGGGTGAGCCCCCTCACCTCATCGGGATGATGCGACGCCCCGGCCGCGCGGTCACTGTCGTGAGATGCGACGCCCGACGGCTTGGGGAGGGACGGATGGCGACGGCAGCTGACGCCTCGGCCCGAGGATCTGACAGCGACCGAGACTGGTACAGCGTCGACCCCGAGGAGGTGACGGCCCGGCTCCACGTCGACCCCGCCGTCGGCCTCGCCACCGACACCGCGGCGCAACTGCTGGCGCAGAACGGGCCCAACGCGCTGCCGACGGAGCAGTCGGTGCCCGGCTGGCGGAGGTTCGTACAGCAGTACACGAGCTACATGCAGATCATTCTGGTCGGCGCGGCGATCGTGTCGCTGGCGATCAAGGAGTGGAGCACCGGAGTGCTCCTGCTGGTGATCACCGCCGTCAACGCCGTTGTCGGGCTGCGTCAGGAGGGCAAGGCCGAGAGCGCGATGAACGCGCTCAAGGCGATGGTCAAGGCCACCGCCCGGGTGCGGCGCGGTGGGTCCGAGGCGCAGATCGCCGCCGAGGAGGTGGTCGTCGGCGACGTCGTCCTCCTGGCCGCCGGAGACGACGTGCCCGCGGACGGGCGCATCATTGAGGCGACGGCGCTGCAGATCGACGAGGCCGCGCTCACCGGCGAGAGCGTGCCCGCGTCCAAGGGGACGGCGACGCTGTCCGGGACCGGTCTCTCCCCGGGCGACCAGACCGACATGGCGTTCATGCACACGCCGGTGACCCACGGGAGCGGCATCATGATCGTGACCGCCACCGGGGCCCAGACCGAAGTGGGCCGAATCGCCGGGATGCTCGCCGGCACCAAGCGCGAGGAGACGCCGCTCACCCGGCAGCTCAACATCCTCACGCTGTGGATCGCGGCGGCCGCCGGGGTGACGATGATCATCATGTTCGTACTCGGGGCGCAGCGCAACCTGGCCACGACGGCGGTGTTCACGAGCGCCATCGCCCTCGCCATCGCCGCCATCCCGGAGGCGATGCCGACGGTGCTGCAGGTCGTCATGTCGCTGGGCGCTGCCGAGCTCGCGCGCCACGGTGCGGTGCTCAAGGACCTCGCCTCGGTCGAGACCCTCGGTTCGACGTCGGCGGTCAACTCCGACAAGACGGGCACGCTGACGATGAACCAGATGACCGCGATCGAGGTGGTGGCCGCGCCGGATCGCTACACGATCTCGGGCTCGGGATACGACCTCGACGGCAACGTCCAGCACGCCGCCGGCTCCGCGGCCGCGATCGACGACGCGATCGTCCCGTACGTGATCGCCTCCGACGCGTCGCTCGTCGACGGCACAGTCGTCGGCGATCCCACGGAGGGGGCGCTGCTCGTCCTCGCCCACAAGGCGGGGCTCGACGTCGCGGCGACCCGGGAGCGTCACCCCCGGCTGGCCACCCTGCCCTTCGATCCCACCTACAAGCTCATGGCCGCCTTCACCACGGGCCCCGGAGACTCCGGGGCGGACGTCGTGCGCTGCTTCGTCAAGGGAGCGGCGCCCGCGGTGGTCGCCCGGGCGGGCTCCGCTCTGTCGGCCGGAGCCAGCGTGCCGTGGGACGAGGAGCTCAAGAGCACCGCGGAGGGCCACATCCAGCGCATGGAGGAGGACGGGCTGCGCGTGATGGCCTGCGGCGTCCGCGATCTCGACCGGTCCTCGTTCGATCCCGACGGTGATCTCCTCGCATACGTGTCAGACCTCGAGATCTCCAGCCTCGTGGGCATGGTCGATCCTCCGCGCGCGCAGTCCAAGCAGGCGGTGCACGATGCGCAGGCCGCGCACATCCGTGTCCGCATGGTCACCGGCGACGACGTGGTCACCGGCGCGGCGATCGCCGAGCAGCTCGGGATCGAGGGCGAGGCGATCCTGGGCGCCGAGTTCGCCGCCCTGGACGAGTCCGAGCGGATGGAGCGGATCGAGCGGATCGGAGTTGTCGGGCGGGTGGCTCCCGAGCACAAGGTCCTGCTCGCCGAGACGCTCAAGCAGAAGGGCGAGATTGTGGCCATGACCGGCGACGGGGTCAACGACGCGCCTTCGATCAAGGCCGCCCACATCGGCATCGCGATGGGGAGCGGCACCGAGGTGGCCAAGAACGCCAGCCGCATGATCCTCGCCGACGACAACTTCGCCACCATCGTCCGCGCCGTGTCGGAGGGCCGGAAGCTCTACGACAACCTGATGAAGTACGTCCGGTTCGTCCTCATCTCGCTCGTCGCGTTCGTCCTCACCTTCCTCGGCGCGACGCTGCTCAACATCGCCGCCGGTCAGCCGTTCACGCCCCCGCAGGTCCTCTGGATCCACTTCTTCATCAGCGCGCCGTTCGGTGTCGCGCTCGGCCTGGACCGGGCCACTCCCGGGCTGATGGCGCGGCGACCCCGGCCGGCCCGGCAGTCGATCATGACCACGGGCGTGAAGCTGACCTCGGGGCTGGTAGGGCTGTTCATGGCGATCTGCCTGGACGCGCTGATCGACTTCGGCATCAAGCACTACCACAGCACCAAGCTGGCATCGTCGATGGGGCTGACCGCCTTCGCGCTCATGCTCACGGTGGCCGCCTACCAGAGCCGCAGCGTCACGCGGTCCACGCTGACGTCTGAGACATTCGACAACCCTCGCGTGAACTGGACCGCGCTGGCTGAGCTCGCGCTTGCGGTCATGGTCACGCAGATGGACCTGTTCAACCGGCTGCTCGATACCACGCCGCTCAAGGTCGGGCAGTTCGGGTTGGCGCTCGCCTCCGCGGTCCTGCTCTACGTGCTGTGGGAGCTGGGTAAGCTCATTGCGCGCCGGTCGGGCGAGCGGGAGGCCGGAACCGCCCGGCCAGCCACAGCACCACAATGACCCAGCCCGCGCCGATCAGCCAGCCGGCGATGACGTCGGTGGTCCAGTGGACGCCGAGATAGACGCGTGACCACCCCACGCCGGCGGCGAGTCCGACGGCCAGCACCGTCGCCGGGACGGCACGCACGCGCGGGATGGCCAGCCCCGCGAGCGTCGCCAGCGCGACGTACGTGGCCAGGCTCTGCGTGGCATGGCCCGACGGGAACGAGGTGGCGCCCACATGCATCAGGTGGATGCCGGTCGGCGGACGGGGTCGCTGCACGAAGTGCTTGGCGAGGTTGTAGAGACCGAGCGCCCCGCCCCAGGCGACGGCGAATGCGAGCGCAGGCCACACTCGCCGCCGCGCGAGGAGCAGCACGATGAAGACCGCCGCCACCGGTGTCAGCACCTTCTGGCTGCCGATCGCGGACAGCACCCGCGCGATCGCGGTGAGGGCCGCGGCGCGGTGGGCGACCATCCAGGACGTGATCGAGCTGTCGATGGCGGTGGAGCCGTCCGGGCGCTCCACCTGAGCCAGCAGCTCCCCGGCGGCGACGGCGCACCCCAGCACGATGCCGAACCACGCCACCATCGCCACGAGCAGGAATGGCGGCGACCGGGTCCCTTTCGGCGGCCAGGGCACGCACCAGAACGTACCCGAGCGGAGTGGTCCCGGCCAGGCGGCTCAGCCGGCGACCGGATTCACCGGGGTGAACGCCGGCCGAGATGTCGTGCTTCCGGTGTGGCTCATGTCGTCTTGATCAGGCCGCCGTCGATGACCCAGCTGGCGCCGGTGACGTTGGCGACCCGGGGCGAGGCCAGCAGCGCGACGATCGTGGCGACCTCCTCGGGAGTGGTGAAGCGTCCAGTGGGCATGCTGGCCACGGCCTGGGCGCGGACCGCGTCCGAGCCGGCCCCCGTCGCCCGGCCGATCCTCGCCGCGACGCCGTCGTCGCCGAGCCAGAGGTCGGTCGCGACCGGGCCGGGCGAGACGCTGGTGATGCGGATGCCCTGGGGTCCCAGCTCCTGTGAGAGCGATTTGGCGACGTTGAGCAGCGCCGCCTTGGCGGCGCCATAGTCGATGACCGCGCCGTCGGGCTCGAAGAAGGCGTTGACCGAGGCGACGTTGACGATGACCCCAGCGCCGCGCCGGCTCATGTCCGCGACAGCGGCGCGCGTCGCGCGCAGAGCCGAGTAGAAGTTGAGCTGCAGGGACGCCTCGAAGTCCTCGTCGCTGAGGCTGAGGAACCCGTCGAGGCGGGGATGCACGCCGCCGACGTTGTTGACAAGCACGTCGACCCGTCCGAAGTCCTCCACGGCGCGAGCCACCAGGCGCGCCGGGCCGTCCGGCTGGGCCAGATCGACCGCCACCGGGGTGACGCGCTCGAGCCCGGTGAGGCTCTCCACGCTGCGGCTGCCGGCAACGACGATCGCGCCTTCCGCGGCGAGGGTCTCGGTCACGGCTCGACCGATGCCCTTGCCCGCGCCCGTGACCACCGCGACCTTGTCTGTCAGCTGCAGATCCATGCCCCGCCTACTTTCGCCTCGAGCGCTCGCCGATGCCCACGCGAATGAATGTACTCAGACGAGGCGGCGCACCCGGCGCTCGGCCGCGGCGTCGGCGTCATGGCGGTGACGCTGGGCTGGACACCCCCACCTCGGGGTGGTGAACTAACGAGAGCGGGGCCGGGACGGACATAGGTGGACGGTGATGGTCATGACGATGCTGGTACTGGCCGACGAGAGCAAACCTGGGTGCGTCATCGTGAGGCGCGCCCCGCCGGGCTCCCGCATCCGCGCACATTTGTGTGCACGCCGGCTCGATCGCGCGCTTGCTGCGGGGATACCGCCCGATTCGCGCCCCGACCTCTCCGTGCGGGCGCACGCTCTCATCGGCTCTCCGGAGCGCGTGGCCGTGGCGCTGGCGATCCGGAGGGTGAGCGCCGACGCCCAGCACGCCCTGCGGCCGATGCACTTCACCGTCCCGATCTGCCGGCGCAAGGTCTGGCGATCCCGGCGGACGCTGGTGGACCTCGTGGACCGGCTGCTCGGCGATGAGCCGCTCGACGCCCGCGGTGTGGCCCAGATCCGGCTCCTGTTGTCCGACGGCGCCGGTCCTCTCTACGTCCATCCACGTGCCGACGACCTCGAGCCGGCGCTGGCGCGCGCACTCGCCGCGCTCGACGTGAAGCCGTGATCCACGGTCGGGCGGGCCCGAATGTGGGGCCTCAGGCCGCGACCCAGGCCAGTGCCTCGTCGCGCCGCGCTGAGCCGTAGACCTTCACCTCGCCCGGGGTCATCCAGGCGAAGAGCCGGAAGGCCTTGGCCACCCAGTCCACGTCCGTGACGATCGCCGACTTCTTCCACGCCGAGTGATGACCCAGGCCCAGCCCGAGCCCCGTCTTCATGTCCTCCCACCACGCCGCCGGCTCCAGCCCGTCGAATTCCCCCAGCTCGAAGAGCATGCGGATCGAGCCGGACTCCGCGGCCTCGCGCAGCACCGGCTCCAGCACGTCGCGGTAGTCCGACCGGGTGAGCTTGCCCGATGCGCGGAAGCCGATCGTCCCGGGCGGCATCGCCTCGATCTTCTCGATCATGGCCAGAACACTGCTCGCGCCGCGGCCGAGCCTCATCACCCGAACGGGATGACCGAGGTGCGGGTGGGCGCGGCTTGAATGGACGGCCAGCCCATGTGTGATGCGACTGGCGCCTCGGCATGACGCGCGAACGGAGGATGGCCCTCTGCTTCGCGCTCGGGTCGACGTGCTTCCTCATCGGCCCGTTCCCCGGATACGCCCAACTGGTCGGCGATGCGGCCGTCGGTGTGACCTTCTTCGTCGGGTCCGTCCTGTTCACCCTCGGGGGAGCCCTGCAGAGCTGGCTGGCCTGGCCGCACCGGCGCTCGCCCGGCGGCGGGCGCGCGGCGTGGTGGGCCGCGATCATCCAGTCCGCCGGAACACTGTTCTTCAACATCACCACCTACGAGGCGATGCACACGGCGGTGACGAGCTCGGAATACAACCGGCTGGTGTGGCGGCCTGACTGGCGCGGCTCGATCTGCTTCCTCGTCTCGGGCGCGATCGCCTATCGCGCCTCGCCGCGACGGCGCTGGCGCGGGTGGCTGCCGGTGGTCGGCGGCGTGGGATGGTGGCAGCCGGCGGTCAACATGCTCGGCTGCGTGTTCTTCGGCATCTCGGCGGTCGCCGGCTACGTCGTGCCCGCGACCGGCTCGCTGCTCTCCCAAGCGGCGGCGAACTGGAACACGTCGTTGGGGGCCGCATGCTTCCTGGCCTGCGCGGTGGATACCCTGCACACAAACGAGGCCTCCAAGATGCCGATCCGCCACCGGCTACGCGAGCTCGGGGTTGAGCTGGAGGCCGATCTCCACCACGTGGTCCGGCGCCCGAGCCGCTGACCGGGCCGGACGCGCGTCAGCGGAACGAGTCGGCGGTCACGCGACTGACCTCGGTGACCGCGTCGGCCGGGATGCCCGCCCGCTTGGCGGCGGCCACGATCGCGTCCGGACTCGGCGCCTCATACAGGCAGTAGGTGCGGTAGCGGTCGGCACTGAGGAAGGAGAACAGCCAGCTCACACCCTCGTCAGCGTTGATCTCCTCGATGAGGTTCACGTCGTCGCTGGTCATCTCGAGCTGCTCAGCGAAGCGTCGCTCGATGACATATAGCGGCATGGCGTCGATCCTACCGCCTGGCGCCCGTGTCGAGAAGGGCATGGCGGTGGGCGTATCCCGCCGCCTCGGTCCGGTTGGCGGCGCCCGTCTTGCGCAGGATGCTGCGCACGTGGTTCGCGACGGTGTGCCCGCTGATGCAGAGATCCTCGCCGATCTCGCGATTGCTCAATCCCGCCGCTACGAGGCGCAGGACATCCACCTCGCGCCAGGAGAGGTCGTCAGGGGGGGTCATCGACCACGGAGCCGCGGCTCCGAGCGCGCGGGCGCGTGCCAACAGTGCGGGCATGCCGATCCGTTCGGCGAGCGTCGCGGCCTCTGACAGCAGCGCCGAGGCCCCCTGCTCGTCGCCGTGGTGGCCCCGCATTCTCAGCGCCCGGCCGAACTCGTAGAGGGTGTGGGCGGTCCAGGTGTCGGCCCCCATCGCGCGGTTGGCGGTCAGGGCGGCCTCGAAGTGCTCGACCGCGCGGTCGTAGTCGCCGAGCGTCGCCGCCAGGCGCCCGAGATATCGATCCGCCGAGCCGTAGCAGGCCACGCCGTGCCCGATCACCACATTGCCGCCGCCGAGGGGCGCGAGCTCCGGGTAGAGGAGGTCGGCCAGCGCCTCGTCACCGACGAGCGCGGAGGCGTCGGCCAGATAGCTCAGCGACGCGACCCAGATCGTCGAGCGATACGCATCCAGGCCTTCCCGGCGTACGCGCGCCAGTTCACGCCGTGCGTCGTCCTCCATCCCCAGCTCGGCCAGCAGCGCGGCGGAGGCCGGGAGCCACACGCCGCGCATCCCCCCGCCGGCGGCGAGCACCCTCGCGACGGGGGCGAGCTCGGCCAGACGCCCCTGCTCACGTCGGATCCCGAACATCTGGATCCCGTAGGTGCCGGTGGCGGCCCGGCCGGTGAGCAGGCGGCTCCACTCGTGCGAGCGCGTGGCGGCCGCCTCGGCCTCGGCGAGCTGTCCCACGCAGAGGGCGATGGTCGACGCGTAGTGCTCGGCGACGTGCAACGAGAACGGCTGGCGCTGCCGCGCCGCCAAGGCGTGGACGTCGGCGAGCTCACGCTCGGCCACGCGCAGGTCGCCGCGGGCGATGAGCCCGGCGCCGCGCCATTCCATCGCCTCGGTCTGCAGATCGCTGGCGCCCAAGCCCTCCGCGAGGTCGCGCGCCTCGGCCAGCATCTCCAGGGTATGGTCCAGGTTGCCGTCGCCCAGCGACCAGTACGACCGGACGAGCACGGTCGCCAGGCCCAGCCGGTCGCCCAGGCTGCGCGCCATCGTGATCGCGCGGTGCCGCACGACGTCGCTGGCCGCGTAGTTGCCGAGGAACGCGTACGCGCGACCCAGCCCGGCAAGGAGCATGACGCGAAGCTCGGAGTCCTCGCTTCCGAGCGCGCCTGAGGCCTCCTCGAGCAGCTCGACGGCACCCTCGTCCGTGATGCCAGGCCGCCAGCACGCCTCCTCGAACCCCACCGCGGCGCTCGCCAGCAGCGTGGCATCGCCGATGTCGCGGGCGATCTGCGCGGCTGCGCGGAAAGCCTCCATCGCGTCGTCAGACCCGCCGGCGCGGAAGCGTGCGGTGCCGAGCTCGAGCTGTGTCTCCGCCCGCCGGCGCACGTCGCCGATCCCGAGATCGAGCGCGAAGGCAAAGCGGGCCGCGGCCTCGTCGAACGCCAGCGCGCTGAGCGCCGCGCGGCCCGCCAGCAGCGCGTATTCGATCGCTCGCTCGGGTCCGTCCACCGGCGCCGCGGCGCCGAAGTGGTACGCGAGGGCGGCCAGGCCGCGGCTGCTCTCCGTCGTATGGGCCTGCTCCAGGGCTTCGGCGACGCGCAGGTGCAGCTCGGCTCGACGCAGCCGGGGCATCCGGTCATACAGCGCGCGCCGCACCAGCTCGTGCGTGAACCGGAACGCGATCTGGGGCGAGGGGACCTCCTCGATCATCGCGTGGGCGATCGCCTGCTCCAATGCCGCCGCCCGCTTCTCGTCGTCCAGCCCCGACCGCGTGATGGCGGAAAGGCCGAATTCCGGCCCGGCGACGGCGGCGAGCTCGAGCAGTTGGGTCGTCGCCGTGTCCAGCCGGGCAAGCCGCTGGCCAACGACCTCGCGCACGCCCTCCGGGCTCCCGAGCTCAGCCAGGGCGCTCGCCAGCCGCGGCCCGCCGTCGTAGATCGCCGCCGCGTCGCTCTCCAGCAGTGTGCGCCATAGCTCGGTCATGAGGAAGGCGTTGCCACCGGTGAGCTCGCTCAGGAGCCGGGCGACCTGCGGAAGATCCGCGACCCGTTCGTCACCCACCGCCCGCGCTACGAAGTCACTGATCTCCTCGGCGCTGAGCCCGCCCAGACGCAGCCGGACCACCCCCTCGGAGCGGCGGAGGTCCACGAGCGTGGCCGACAGCGCCTCCGGGACCTCCGCTTCGGTATCGCGAAACGTGGTGACCACCAGCGCGCGCGCCTCGGCGGCCCCCCGCGCCAGGTGGCGCAGAAGGAGCAGCGTCGGCGTGTCGGCCCAGTGGCCATCTTCGATGACGACCACAAGGGGGGCGCTCCGGCCGGCGGCGGCCAGCAGATCGCCCACCGCGCCATGGAGACGGTGGCGCTCGGTGTCCGGATCGGCGGCAACCGGGAGCGGACGCTCACCGAAACGCTGGGCCAGGTCGGGCACGAGGCGCGCGAGCTCCTCGCCATGGGCACCGAGATCGGCCGGCAACGTCCCCTCATCCACGTTGCGCACGAGTTGGTCGATCGCCTCGACGAAGGCCCCGTAGGGACGCTGCACCACCGAGTCGCAGGCGCCATAGAGCACGAGCGCGCCTCCGGCGGCGGCGCCCTGCGCGAACTCGTGGACGAGCCGGCTCTTGCCGGACCCGGCCTCGCCGCCGATGAGCGCGAACCTGAGTCCTTCGCCGTTGGCGCGAGGGATCAGCGTGCGCAGGGTCGCCAGCTCGCGGGCGCGACCCGCGAACGGAAACGACGGAGTGAGGCGAAGTGGTCCCGGAAGCTTGGCCATGCGAGTTACGGCTGCCCCCCGATAGTCAGATCTGATCATGCCACGTCTACCTCAACCCCGCGCAAAGTGGGTCAAACCGAGTCATGACAGCTCGAGCGGGCCGGCGTAGGTTCCTACGCGAGCACATCTGTGCCCAATGGCCACCTACACCGGGGAGCACCACATGACCGCGACCACGTCGCTTGCCGACGCCGCCCGCCGCGAGCTGTCGGATCTGAGCCAGAGCATCGTCGGGCCTGGAGATCCGGGCTATGACGAGGCCCGCGCTGTCCATAACGGCATGATCGACCGCCATCCCGCCGTGCTCGTTCGTTGCGCGAGCCCGGATGACGTGTCGCGCTGCATCGCGTTCGCGCGCGGCCACGACATCGCCATCGCGGTGCGAGGCGGCGGCCACAACGGCGGCGGCCTGGGCGTCGTAGACGACGGGCTCGTCATCGACCTGGCGGGAATCGCCGACGTGGTGGTCGACCCTGAGCAGGACCGAGTGCGCGTGGGGGGCGGGTGCACGTGGGCGCAGGTGGACCAGGCCACCGCCGAGTACGGCCGCGCCACGCCGTCGGGGATCATCTCGACCACCGGCGTCGGCGGCCTGACCCTCGGCGGCGGCCTCGGCCACCTGACGCGCCGCTTCGGACTCACCATCGACAGCCTCATCGGCGCCGACGTGGTGCTCGCCGACGGCTCGCAGGTGCACGCTAGCGCCGACGAGCACCCCGACCTGTTCTGGGCGCTGCGCGGCGGGGGTGGGAACTTCGGCGTCGTCACCTCCTTCGAGTTCCGCACCCACCCGGTCGGCGCCACCGTGATGGCGGGTCCGACCTTCTGGCCGGTCGAGCAGACGCCGGAGGTGATGCGCTTCTACCGTGAGTTCATGCCTTCGGCGCCGCGCGCCGTCAACGGCTTCTTCGCCGAGATGACCGTGCCGCCGGTCGACCTGTTCCCCGAGGAGCTCCACATGCGCAAGGTGTGCGCGATCATGTGGTGCGTCGTCGGCTCCGAAGAAGAGGCGACCCGGCTGCTGGCGCCGGTCCACGATGTCGGCACGCCGCTGCTGCACGGGGTCGGCCCGGTTCCCCATCCGGCGCTGCAGAGCCTGTTCGACGGGCTCTACACCAAGGGCCTGCAGTGCTACTGGCGTGCGGACTTCTTCAACGAGCTGTCCGATGAGGTCATCGAGAAGCACCTCGAGTGGGGCCAGCGGCTCCCGTCGATGCACTCGACGATGCACATGTACCCGATCGACGGCGCCGTCCACGACGTCGACTCCGCCGACACCGCGTTCAGCCTATCGCGACGCGAAATGGGCCGAGGTCATCTTCGCCGTCGATCCCGACCCCGCCAACGCGGGCGCGATGCGCGACTGGTGCGTCGGCTACTGGGACGCGACCCACCCCTACTCGGCGGGCGGAGCCTACGTCAACTTCATGATGGAGGAGGGCCAGGAGCGCGTCCGCGCCACCTACCGTGACAACTACGACCGCCTGGCGCGCGTGAAGGCCAAGTACGACCCTGACAACGTCTTCCACGTCAACCAGAACATCCACCCGGCGCCGGGCGCGTAGGGGCGCGCGGCCGGCCCGTCGATCAGGTCAGAGCGCGGCTGGATCGCAGATCCAGCCGCGCTCGCCGATGCGGCCGATTCGTTACGCGAGCCGTGAAATCCAAAATGCGCACTTGCCGAGGCGGCCGCATCCGTATATCGTCGCGGCCCACATAGCCGAACCGCTGCGGAACAGCCGCGGCGGGCGGGGAACCCACGCAGGTGGGGCGAATCGGCCGGTGCTCCGGCCGTAGCGGTCACAACCCGGATCGCGAGCCCGTCAGCTAACCCCGTAGGCGCCAACAGCGAGGGAGTTGACGATGACGCGGGACCGGCATGCGTGCGCGCACGACCGGGGGGCCGACGATCTGGGGGCGCTATTTCACCGCTGCTCGGTGGGCGACGCGCAGGCGCGCGAAACCATCATCGTGCGCTTTCTGCCGTTCGCGCGGCGGCTTGCGCGACGCTATGAGGGGAGAGGAGAGGATCTCGAGGATCTCGTGCAGGTCGCCAACGTCGGCCTCATCAAGGCGGTCGACCGCTGCTCGGCCGAGCGCAGTGACACGTTCGCCGCCTACGCCCGGCCCATGATCCTGGGAGAGATCCGCCGTTACTTCCGCGACGCGACCTGGCGCGTGCACGTTCCGCGAGGGGCGAAGGACCGCGCTCGTCGCGTCGCCCGCGCCCACGCGTCGGTCGGGCCGGTGTCCGGCCCGGTGGCCCGGACCGAGGCGATCGCCGCACAGCTCGACCTCACGCCGTCAGAGGTCGCGGAGGCCGAGCGCGTCCGGTTCGCATATCGCCCTGCGTCGCTCGACGCGCCGTACCGGTCGCCGGACGGTCAACCGGTCGCACCTCACGATGTGCTCGCCGGCGACAGCTCGGTGCAGGAGCGGGCCGAGGTGTCCGTGGGGATCACGTCCGCGCTGCGCGGGCTGGGGCGGCGCGACCAGACCGTGGTTCTGCTGCGGCTCGGTTGCGACCTCACCCAGACCGAGATCGCGGACCGCGTCGGCGTGTCACAGATGCAGATCTCCCGGATTCTCCGCGCCAGCAGCGCGGCCGTGGCCGCCGCGTGCGGGTTGGCCGACGCCAATGGTTCTCCCACTGCCCGAACGCCGTCACCAGCGCTGCGTTGACGGCCACCGCGGCTGCCAGCGCGAACCCGGCGACCACCGCCCACTCGAACGCGGCTCGTCACGCTGGAATCGATGACTTGGGCTCGCCGGGGGGGCGCGGCCTCCAACGGGCGCGATGGTGTGGGGCGTCGACGCTTTCCATCGGCGGCCTACGGTGGGACGGGTGTGTCTCGTACCAGCGGGCGTAACGCTTGGCCAGCGGCGCGGCCGTGATCCCGTGGGCGAACACGGACAGGCCGATGGTGAGGTACGTGGCGCGCAGGATCGTGTCGACGCCGGCCAGGTGCGCCTGCTGGACGGTGATCACCGCGAACACGATCGACGCCAGGCCCCGCGGGCCGAACCAGCCGAGAAACCCGACCGTTGGCCACTTGGCGGCGCTGCCGAGCATCGCGATGGCGACCGGCAGCATGCGGACGAGGGTGAGGCTCAGGACCGCGTAGAGCGCGATCTGCCAGCTCACGTGTTCCAGAGCCGGCCCCAGGAGGACGGCGCCGAAGATCAGGAGCGTCATACCCCCGAGCACCGCCCCCAGCTCCTCGTTCAGCCGTGACGCCTCCTCGGACTCCTCCGGGACCAAGCCGCCGAAGATCGCCCCGGCGAGGAAGGCCGCGATGAACCCCGAGCCGCCGAGCGCCGCGGCGAAACCGTAGGCGAGGGCCGCGGCGGCGATCGGGATGACCTGAAGCCACGATCCGCTGATCAGGTCGCGGCGGTGGCCGATCGCCACCACGGCGGCGGCCGCCAGGGCCGCCACCACGCCCCCGAGGATCCCGTAGCCGATCTCTTCGGCCACGATGCTGACCGCATGGTGGCCCGTGCTCGTCTTGGCCTCGACGTCCGCGGCGGCCAGCGCGATCAGCAGCAGCGGCACGCAGATCCCGTCGTTGAGCCCGCTCTCGACGTTGAGTCCCTGCCGAATCCGTGATGGGAGCCGCGGCTCGGTCACCACGGCTTGTCCCAGGGCGGCGTCCGTGGGCGCCAGCAGCACGGCCAGCACGACCGCTTCCCAGGCGTTCAGATGCGCGAACAGGACCGCCGCCAACAGCGCGCCCATCACGATCGTGAGCGGCAGCCCGACGGCCAGCAGTCGCAGCGGCACCGCGTACTCCTGTCTGAGCACGCGGAGCTTGATCCTCGAGGCGTCGGCGAACAGCACCACGGCGAGCGTCGCCTCGGCGAGCGTCCGGACCGTCGCGCTCGTGGAGGACACCGTCACCTCGTCGAGCACGAACGGTCCCACCAGCAGCCCGATCAGCACGAAGGCCATGGCCGGGGTGAACGGCGTGTCGATCAGCCGGCGCGACACCCCGGCCACGACCAGAAGTGACGCGGCCAGAATGGGGAGGTCCCACTTCATGGGCTACGCGGGCGCCGGTGGCGTGGGATCTGAGCCGGGTGGCTCCGCCTCGCCTTGCTGCGAATCGGTCTCTGCCGACGGTGCGTCGCCTGGGCCAGACGGCGGAGGGGGCTTCTGGCGCCGGCGGATCGCGACGACCCCCCAGGCGATGATTGCGGCCACGGCAGCGCCGATGAGCGCCCATGCCCACGCCGGAAGACCGCCGGATCCCGAGGAGCTCGGCGTCGTGGAGCTCGACGTGGTGGTGCTCGGCGTTGTGGTGCTCGGCGTTGTGGAGCTCGATTCTGAGGAGCTCTTGTTCTTCGCGGCCTTGGCGGCGGCCGCTGCCGCGGCGGCGGCAGCGGCGGCGTGATTGGTGGAGGTTGTCGTCGTCGTCACCGTCGTGGATGTGGACGTGCTGACGGTCTTGGTGTGCGACTTCGTCGTCGTGACGGTCGAGGTCTTGGTCGACGTCGTCGGCGATTTCGTCGTTGTCACCGTCTTCGTTTGCGAGGACGTCTTCGTCGAGCTGGTGGAGGTTGCGGCCGTCGCCTCCTGGGAGGAGGTGGCGGCCGACGACGTGCGTGACTCTGACTGTGACGGCGTTGTCCGCGCCGCCGTCTTGGTTCGCGTGACGCTGGCGCTGAGAGTGCCGCTGTGGCTGCTGAGGCTGCTGCTGAGGCTCGACGCCGCGCCTGATCCACACGCCGCGCAGAGGAGGGAGCACGTGGCGGCGAGGGCCACCTTCAACATGGTTGATCGGATCACGTGGGCCAGCCGCTGGGCGAAGGAGACGGCGAGGGGACGCCATCCGGTGGATGCGGGGTGCGCCGGTGCCGTCGGACGAGGGCATCGAGGACGATGGCGAGGAGTCCAAGGAGGATGATCGCGGTGAATGTCTCGGGCGAAGTCTGGACGGTGTCGACCGCGAAGAATCCGAGCACGATCGCGACCACCGCGATCGCCAGCGCCACGATGACCGGGCTGCTGTTCGTGTCGCTCCGTCGCCGCCAGCCGGCGAGGCCGACCAGTAGGAACACCATGAGTGAGACCGCGCTCCCGACCGAGGCGATCGCCGACAGATCCACGACGTTGGCGATGATCAGAACGAGACCCGCTGTGATCAACAGTCCCGCGTGACGCCCCAGGCGCGAGGTCTCGCCGAACGTGTCCGGGAACAGCCGCGCCTTGGCCAGCTGATCGGTGAGGTTGCCCGAGGCATAGAGGGTCGCATTGGTGCACCCCGCGGTGGACAGCAGCGCGACGATCGCCATGATCGTGAATCCGGCGTCCCCGAGCGTTGGCCGCGCGGCCTCGGCGATCGCGGTCTCGCCGTAGCCGATGACCTGGGTGGTGGTGAGCGTGCCGAACACCCCGATCGCGATCAGCACGTAGACCAGCGAGGTGATGCCGAGGGCATAGGTCATCGCCCGCGGCAGGTCGTGAGTGGGATCGCGGAGGTCGCCCGCGGTGAACGTGATGACGTTGAACCCGAGGTAGGCGAAGAAGGTCAGCGCGACGCTGGCGAGGATCTTCGAGAAGGACGGATAGGTGCTGAAGGCCAGCAGGTCGGTGTTGAGGTTGACGATCGTCACCACTATGAACACCGCGAAGACGGCGAGGACGCCCGCGACGATCACCGACTGCGCCTTGGCGACGAATGTGGCGCCGATGAGGTTGACCCCGAGCATCACGAGGATCAATGCCGTGATGAAGAGGTTGTCCCAGCCGCCGCCGGCGTGCTCGCCGACGAACAGAGCCGTGGCATAGCCGCCGAACGAGACCGCGACCATCGCGCCGACGATCACGATCGCCGCGATGTACCCGAGCCAGCACGCCATCCCCACGAGGCGCCCCTTCCCGAACCCCTCCATCAGGTACGTGATCAGCCCGCCCGAGGAAGGAAATCGCATTCCCAGCTTCGCGCACACGTAGCCGAGCAGGCCGGCGACGACGCCCCCGACCACGAACGAGATCCACACCGCGGCGCCGGCGACGGCGCCGGCTTCCCCGAGCAGCGCGAAGATGCCGGCCCCGATCATCGAGCCGATCCCCAGGACGCTCGCGCCGCGCACCGTCAGCGCCTTTGCCTCGCCGCTGGGAGCCCCGGGGCTCTTTGGCGCGTGAGATGCGGGATCAGTCATCTTGCCCACCGTCTGCGGCGAGCCTCGGGCGCTGCGTCATGGGTGGCATCGTGCGCTCTCAGGAGGCGCCCACCGAGGCGGGATCGATCGCGCCTCGGGAGCTGCTGAAGGTGAACCTCACTATGTCCTTCGTCCTGGCGCCGGCGAGCCTACACGACGTTCGCGTTCCCAGGTTGACGATCATGCTCTTGGCACAGCTGACCCGGGCGTTGGGGACGCCCTCCTTGGCCAGTTGCCGCTGAAGCGCGGCCGCCGTCGTTGCGCCGGGGGCCTGGGTGGTCTGGTTGATCGTGGCGGTGCGGTTCAGCCGGCCGCAGCCCGCCACGGTCGGGACGGCGACCACCAGGACACCTGCGCACAGAAACCGTCTGATGACTGTCCGGTTGCTATCGATGACTCCCTCGGCCACGTTCGCTCCGTGTGTTCAGTGCCCTGTGTCCTGGCCGGGCGCACCGATGCCGGCGACGTCAGCCGCAGTGGGCACGATCGTGGTGCCCGCGGTGCCGGCGAGCAGCGCCGCCGCGTCGTCGATCGAGCCAATCGCGGCGGATCGGCCGCTGCGCTCGACAAACTGGGAGGCTGCCCTGACCTTCGGCCCCATCGATCCCTCGGCGAACTGGGCATCCATGAGGTCTGCAGGAGTGGTGCGCCTGATCGCGCTCTGTTGCGGGGTGCCCCAGTCCGAGTACACCGCATCCACATCGGTGATGATCAGCAGCGCATCGGCGTGCAGATCGGCGGCGAGCACCGCGCTCGCGAGGTCCTTGTCGATTACTGCCTCGACGCCGGTCAGGCGCCGCCCGGCCGGCGCGGTGTCGTCGGTGTAGATGGTGGGGATCCCGCCTCCACCGGCGCAGATCACCACCGAGCCCCGGTCGAGCAGCCACTTCACCGGCTCGATGCCGAAGATCTGCTTCGGCTGGGGTGACGGGACCACGCGGCGCATGTGCTCTCCGTCGGGCTTGAACGCCCAACCCTTCTCGGCGGCGAGCGCCCGCGCCTCCTCATCGGTGTACACGGGGCCGATCGGCTTGGTTGGGTTCTGGAACGCGGGGTCGCCGGCGTCGACCTCGATCATCGTCAGCAGCGTGACGAGCGGCTTCTCGAACGGCAGCAGGTTCCCCAGCGACTGCATGATCATGTACCCGATCATCCCCTCGGTTTGGGCATCGAGCACGTCGAGGGGATACGTTTCGACCTTTCCATAGGCCGCGCCCTGCAGGGCGAGTAGCCCCACCTGGGGACCGTTGCCGTGGGAGATGACCAGCTCATGCTCGAGCGCGAGCGGCGCGAGCGCGGCGCAGGCCCGCTCGACGTTCTCACGCTGGTTCTCGGCGCTCAGCGCCTGTCCGCGCCGGAGCAGCGCGTTTCCTCCCAGGGCCGCGACCACGCGCATCGTCAGCTCCCGAGCGTCGCGACGAGCACCGCCTTGATCGTGTGCATCCGGTTCTCGGCCTCGTCGAACACGATCGACGCCGGTGACTCGAAGACCTCCTCGGTCACCTCGAGCGCCGTCATGCCGTACTTCTCCTCGATCTCCTTGCCGACCTGGGTGTCGGTGTTGTGGAACGCCGGGAGACAGTGCATGAACTTGACGTTGGGGTTGCCGGTCAGCGCCATGGTCTGCGCGTTGATCTGATAGGGCGTCAGGAGCTTGATCCGCTCGGCCCAGACCTCGTCCGGCTCGCCCATCGACACCCACACGTCGGTGAGCAGCGCATCGGCCCCCTTGACGGCCTCCTCGACATCCTCGGTGATCGTGATCCGGGCACCGCTCTGCTCGGCGAGGCTGTGCGCGAGATCGACGATTTCCTGACGCGGCCACAGCGCCTTGGGGCTGGCGATGCGCAGATCCATGCCGAGCTTCGCGGCGCCGATCAGGTAGCTATCAGCCATGTTGAAGCGTGCATCGCCCAGGTAGCAGAAGACGACTGCGTCGAGTGGCTTGGGGATGTGCTCCTCGAAGGTGAGGAAGTCGGCCAGGATCTGCGTGGGATGCCATTCGTCGGTCAGGCCGTTGTAGACCGGCACGCCGGCCCACTTCGCGAGCTCGTCGGCGGTCGTCTCGGCGAAGCCGCGGTACTCGATGGCGTCGTACATGCGCCCGAGCACGCGAGCGGTGTCCTTGACGGTCTCCTTGTGCCCCATGTGCGAACCGGAAGGCCCGATGAAGGTGACGTGTGCCCCCTGGTCGTAGGACGCCACCTCGAACGCACACCGCGTCCTCGTGGAGTCCTTCTCGAAGATCAGGGCGATCTCCTTGCCGATCAGCTTCTGCTCCTCACGACCCTCGCGCTTCGCGGCCTTCAGCTCCGCGGCGAGGTCGAGCAGATAGACGATCTCCTCTCGCGAGAAGTCCTTGAGCGCCAGCAGGTGCCGCCCGTGTAGATCGATCGTGGTGCTCACTTGCTTCTCCTCTAGGCGTCGCGGACGACGGGGCAGGTCATGCAGTGGCCGCCGCCGCGGCCACGGCCGAGCTCCTGGCCGGCGATCGGATGAAGCTCGATTCCGGCGGCTGCGAGCTTTTCGTTCGTGGCCTCGTTGCGCTCGTAGCAGACGACCTCGCCCGGGGCCAGCGCGACCACGTTGTTGCCGTCGTCCCACTGGTTGCGCTCGGCCTCGAACTCGTCACCGCCGGTGGTCACCACCTTGAGGTCGGTGATCCCGAGCTCTCCGCGCACCTCGTCAAGGAACGAGCGCTCCGACAACTCCCCGGTCACGCCGCCGTCACCATCCGGGCGGTACAGGATCGGCACGATCTGTGACACGACAGGCTCGTAGATGGTGACAAGGCTGCGGTCGCAGAATGTGAACACGGTGTCAAGATGCATCGCGGCTCGCTCGCGCGGCATCAGCGCCCCGATCACCAGCCGCGCCGCGCCGGCGGCGAACAGGTTCTGGGCGAGGATGCTCACCGCCTTCGCGGTGCTCCGCTCCCCCTGGCCCACCAGGAGCACCCCCTCCCCGACCGGCATGATGTCGCCGCCCTCGATCGAAGCCGTGCCCCAGTCGTGGTCGACCCCCCCGTACCAGATCTTGAAGTCCGCCTCGCGAAAGCGCGGGTGGAAGCGATACACCGCCTCGACATTCAAGGACTCGTGCTGGCGCGCCGGCCAGTACATGCGGTTCAACGACACGCCACCGTAGATCCACGCGCTCGTATCGCGGGTAAACAGCTGATTGGGGAGGGGCGGGAGCACGAAATCGGTCGGGCGCAGCGCCCGGCCGATCGTCTTGACCATGTCGTCGGGCAGCTCCTGGACCATCACGCCGCCCGTCAAGCGCGTCGCGAGCTCGTCCCCGGGCATGGCGCGCATCCACTCCGTCATCTCCCGGGCGAACAGCGCGGTCACCTCCTCGGGCCGCAGCCGCCGCTCCAGAACCCAGGCCCGGGCGTCGTCGCGCTCGAGCGTCTCGGCCAGCAGCTCGTGGAAGAGCAGAACCTCGACGCCACGACCCCTCATCACCCCCGCGAACGCGTCGAACTCCTCCTGCGCGCGACGCACCCAGATCACGTCGTCGAACAGGAGTTCCTGGCAGTTGTGAGGCGACAGTCGCGCATGCGCCAAGTCGGGGCGGTGGACGATCACCGTCCGCAGGGTCCCGACCTCTGAGTAGGCCCCGATTGCCGGTGCGGTTACCGCTTCCATCCACTGCTCCTTTGCTCGAGCGCCAATTGGGGACAGTCGGGCCCAGTCTGAGCTTCGCGCCGATGAGCGCATCGTCCAATTCGGATGACGCCGTGCAGCGTCAACCCGGAGGACCCAGAATCGCCGCGCGGCCACCGAGTGGGCTGCCGGCCCCGATCACCCAAGACGCCAACGGTCCCCTGATCAGGTCACTGACCAGTTAGTCGAAGTTCCGGCCGAAGAAGCTCGCAATGAAGGACAGCGGCGGGAAGATCGGCAGCGGTTGGCGATGGACCGCGACCGGGATGAGCTCGCCCCTCCGGAGGTGTAGGTATCTCACCCGATGCGGGTGATGCTGCGTTGCAGACCGTGAAGACAATCGCACCGTGAGCGAGACGGCGCCTGTTTCCCCGCAGCCGGATCCTGACGCCGATCCGTCGGAGGACGCGCCGCCGGCGAGGAAGTTCAAGTTTCCGACCGCCTTCACGGTGCTCGCGGCCGTGCTGCTGGTGGTGTGGGTGGCGTCGTTCTTCATCCCCGCCGGGCTCTACAAGACGAACTCGGCTGGCGAGCCCAAACCCGGGACCTACCATGAGCTGCCGTCATGTTCGTCTGTTGAGGCGGGCGGCGAGGCGCTCAATGTCGAGTCGCCGACGGAGTCGGGGGTCGCCCCCACCGACGCGGAGTCCGCGCCGGGTGCCAAGGTCGAGCCCGAGCCTGGCGTCAACTGTGTCGATACCTCGTTCAGCTACCGGTTCAAGATGCTGTGGGACGCGCCGCCGAACGGGCTCTACGGGATCGAGGGGGGAAATGGCTTCGTCGGGCCCTGGGAAGAGGGGTTGCTGTACGGGTCGGCGGCGATCTTCCTGTTCGTTCTCGCGGTCGGCGCGTTCATCACTGTGACGATGAAGACGGAGGCGATCCAGACCGGGATCGGGCGTCTTGCCCTGCGCTTCAGCCACAGCGGCACGATGTTGATCGCGATCCTGATGACGGTCTTCGCGGTCGGCGGGACGACGTACGGGATGTGGGAGGAGACGCTCGGGTTCTTCGTGCTCCTCGTACCCCTCACGCTCGCGCTCGGCTACGACCGCATCGTCGCGTCGGCGATCATCTTCCTCGGAGCGGGCAGCGGTGTGATCGGCTCCACGGTCAACCCGTTCTCGACCGGAGTCGCCTCTGACGCTGCCGGGATCAGCATCGGCGACGGCATCGGACTGCGCATTGCGCTGTGGGTCGTCATGGTCGGCATGGGCATCGCCTACGTCACCTGGTATGCCCGCCGAGTCCACGGCGACGCTGAGAAATCGATCGTCGGGGTATCGCCGTCGGACGCCACCGACGCGCAAACGCTGATCACTGACGTGCCGAAGTTGACCGGCCGCCAGAAGATCGTGCTCGTGCTTTTCGCCCTCACGTTCCTGACGATGATCTACGGCTTCATCCCGTGGGGCGACATCTGGGACACGGTCTTTCACGCAAGCTTCCCCCTGCCGACCTTCCACGACTTCTACTTCCCCGAGGCCGCAACGCTGTTTCTCGTGATGGCGGTCGTGGTCGGGCTGATCGCGAAGCTCGGCGAGGAGGGGACGGTCACCACGATCATCTCCGGCGCGGCCGACTTCCTCGGCGCGGCGCTCATCATTGTGCTCGCCCGCGGCATCACGGTCGTCATGAAGAACGCCTACATGACCGACACGATTTTGCACTGGATGGAGCACGCCGTCACCGGCAGCTCGAGCGGGGTCTTTGCGATTCTCGCCTTCATCGTCAACATCCCGATCGCCTTCCTCGTGCCGTCCTCGTCCGGGCACGCGGCGCTCGTGATGCCGATCCTCGCGCCGCTCTCTGATTTCGCCAAGGTGTCACGCGCGATCAGCGTGACCGCGTTCCAGTCGGCATCCGGATTCGTGAACCTCTTCACCCCGACCTCGGCGGTGATCATGGGCGGCCTCGCGCTCTCAAAGGTCGGCTATGACAAGTACCTGCGATTCGTCTGGCCGTTCCTCGTTGCTGTCTTCGTCGTCTCCTGCGCGTTCGTCGGGATCGCGGCGGCCGTGGGCTGACCGGAGCGTGCGGCGGGTCGCAGCGCCCGGCGCCGAACTGACCCATGCCCGCTGTGGAGCCGCCGCGCTGAAGTGGCGGCCGGCGCCGACCCTCGACGTGGTCACTAAAGGGAACGAACAGCGCCGGGGCATCACGTGTGCTTCGAGTGACTCATCTGACAAGTGTCGGCACGGGGTGCAACCGTCACCCGCTTCGGATGATGACCGCGGTGTGGCCCGACTGATGATCCCCGTGTGGCGACTCAGCCGAGCGATGCGGCGGGCGACGGACAGGAGCGGCCCGCCCAGCCCACGCCGGCTGAGCCGACGGTCGCCCGGTTCGGCCTGAGCACGGCAACCGCCCTGATCGTGGGCACCATCATCGGCGTCGGCATCTTCAACCTGCCGACCTCGCTCGCCGCCTACGGTCCGATCAGTCTCGTCTCGATGGCGCTGACCACCGTCGGCGCATTGGCGCTGGCCCTGCTGTTCGCATCGCTCGCGCGGCGCCTGCCGGCCGACGGAGGCCCCTACGCGTACGCGCGCGTCGCGTTCGGGAACCGATACGGGTTCGCCAACGCGTGGTCGTATTGGATCACGGCATGGGCGGGCAACGCGACAATCGCCGTGGGCTGGGTTCTCTACGTCGAGCACTTCATCAACAAGGACCACACCAAGGTCATCTCGATCCTGCTGGTCCTTGCCGGATTGTGGGGCGCGGCGGCAGTGAATCTGTCCGGGGTGAAGAACATGGGATCGATCCAGGTCGTGACCACGATTCTCAAGTTCTTCGCGGTCGGGTTCATCGCCACCGTCGGCCTGTTCTATATCGACACCGCCAATTACACACCGTTCAACATAAGTGGCGACCGGCCGCTGACTGCGATCGGGGCAGGCATGGCGATCGCGCTGTTCAGCTATATCGGCGTCGAGTGCGTGGCGGTGGCCGCCGGAAAGGTCCGGGATCCCGATCGCAATGTCCCGCGCGCCACCCTCTACGGGACGCTGGCCACCGCGGCGGTTTACATGCTCTCGCTGATCGCGGTGTTCGGGATCCTCTCGAGCGATCAGCTCGCCGAATCGACCGAGCCGTTCTCGGCCACGGCGAACGCAATGTTCGGCGGCACCTGGGCCGGCGACGTCATGGCCATCCTGGTCATCATCTCCGGCATCGGCGCGCTCAACGGTTGGACGATGATCTGCGCCGAGATGCCGTTGGCCGCGGCCAACGATGGCATCTTTCCCGAGCGGTTCAAGCGCGTGTCCAAGGCGGGCGTCCCGGCGTTCGGCATCATCGTTTCGACCTCGCTGTCCTCGATCGCGATGATCGTCAACTACCTCGGCTCGAGCGGCGCGAACGCCTTTACCACGCTGGTCCTGATGACCGGGATCACCGCCGCCATCCCCTACGGCTTCTCCGCTCTCGCCCAGATCAAGTGGCGCCGCGCAGACCAACGCATCGCGCGCACACCGCGCTTCCTGCGCGACATGACCGTGGCCATCTTGGCGCTGGTGTTCTCGATCCTGTTCATCGTCTACTCGCGCAACACCGGCCACAGCTTCTGGGTCTACTGGGCGCCGTTCCTGCTCGCGGGCGTGGCCCTGCTGACGGGGATTCCGGTTTACCGGGCAGCGAAGCGCCACATGACCGAGCCCGAACCGGTGCCGCCATATTCGGCTGAGCCCTCATCGACCTAGACGCCGGGCCTTTGCCTCGCTCACTCCTTGACGACGTGCGTGTGGTAGCGCGGTGAACGGCCGCCGTCGCGCCGCGGAAAGACTCCCTGCATCTCGGTGTGCGCGGCGGCGGGCGCCATCGCGATCTCCGGCGCCTGCGTGCGGCCGTATCGCCGCTCTGGCGCAGATCGGCGCGGCTCCGCCGCGAGAACTCGTGGCAAGAGTCAGCTAGGACGGGTTGAGAGATTCACGAGCCCGGATTCGGGCTGGAGCCGACGGTGGCCGTCTGCTGGCGGCGGAGCTGGATCGCCTTGTCGGCCCACACGAGCGCCGGAGCGATCAGCGACAGGCCGAGCACGACGGCCCATTGGGCGCCGGACAGGATGTGTCGAGCAGGCGTGCAGCATGTGGAGTAGGGTGATTCTGTGTCGAGCAGGCGCTGCAGCATGTGGAGCTCAACGCCCGCCCACGTGAGGAACCAGCCGAGGATGATCCAGCCCATGAAGGGGAACAGCGGCGAGGACCACGGCGCCTCGCGCTCGCGCCGCATCACGAAGCCGAGGTTCACTGCGGTGAAGGCCACCACGGCGAAGGCCATCGTCATCGACACCGACGCGTGCGTGGTGCTCGGCTCGTCCGGTCCGAGGTCGAGGACGAGCAGCGCGGTGACGGCCACCACCAGGCCGCTGAGCAGCCACCGGATGGTCTGGGGCTGGTTGACGATCCGCGTGCCGGGCCTGCGGGGCGGCCGTTGCATCACGCCCGGATCGGGGACGTCGACGATGAACCCAATCACGACCGTGACGACGACGAAGAACTTGCAGAACAGCAACTGCATGGGGAACAACGCCACGCCGTCGTTGATGTTGAAGATCGTGGCCAGCACCATGAGCTGCAGCACGGAGGACAGGATCGTCAGCTGGAGCTTCACGTACGAGGTAATCCTGCGGTAGATGTCGCGGCCGAGGTCGACCGCTCGTACGAGTGTCGCGAAGTTGTCGTCGGTCAGGACGATCTTGGCCGCCTGCTTGGTGACCTCCGAGCCGCTCCCCATCGCGACCCCGATGTCGGCCTGCTTGAGCGCGGCCGCGTCGTTGACAGCGTCGCCCGTCATCGCCACGACATCGCCGGACTCCTGCATGAGCTTGGCGAGCCGCAGCTTGTCCTCCGGCGCGACGCGACCGAACACATGCAGGTCGGGGAGCTGGCGCACCACCTCGTCGTCGGGGAGATGCTGCAGCTCGGTCCCGGTGAGAACGCCGGGGCCGAGGCCGAGCTCGTCGGCGATGGCACGCGCGGTGACGGTGTGGTCGCCGGTGATCATGCGGACGTCGATGCCGGCATTCAGCGCCATGCGGACGGCGTCCACGGCCTCGGAGCGGAGCGGGTCGATAATGCCGACCAGCGCGACGAAGGTGAGGTCGCGCACGGCCGCCATTGGATCGTCGAGCGCCGCAGACATCGCCTGATCGTCGAGATCGCGAGCAGCGAAGGCGAGGACGCGCAGCCCCTTCTCCGACAGCTGCTGGTTGGCGTCCAGCAGCTCCTTGCGGGCCTCGTCGATGGGGATCTCCTGGCCGTGCCAGAGGGCCTGGCTGCACAGCCCCAAGACCACGTCGGGTGCCCCCTTCACGGTCATGAAATGCGGTTCCTGGAGGATCCCGCCGGCGAGCCAGTCAGGGCGGTCGTGGAAGGTCGCCATGAACTTGTACTCCGAGTCGAACGGCACCTCGGCGCGCCGCTGGAGCGCATTCCGTGTCTCCTCCGCGTCGGAGCTCATCTTCGCGGCGAGGACGACCAGGGCGGCCTCGGTCGGGTCGCCGATGATCGACTCGTCATCGGCCACCGTGGCGTCGCTGCACAGCGTGAGCCCCAACGCCAGGCGCCGGAAATCGGGAAGCTCCGAGCCGGCCACCCCGAGGATCGCACCGGACTTGCGGTAGCCGCCGCCCTCCACCTGAAACCAATCTCCGCCGGCCAGCATCGTGGTCGCGGTCATCTGGTTCAGGGTCAGGGTCCCGGTCTTGTCGCTGTTGATCACTGTCGTCCCGCCGAGCGTCTCCACGTCGGCGAGCGATTTCACGACCGCCTTGTGCTCGGCCAGCCGCTGAGCGCCCGAGCCCAGCATGGCCTGCACGAAGGTCGGCAGGCCCACCGGGATCGAGGCGATCGCGGTCGAGATGCACAACAGCACGACCGTGTCGAACGACTGACCACGGGCGATGCCGAAGATTGCGATCACCGCCACCGCCAGCCACGCGACGAGCCCGAACACCTTCGTCATCCCGTCCAGCTCTTTTTGCAGCGGCGACCGCTGCCGCTGCGTCGAGGTGACCATGTCGGCGATCCGCCCCATCTCCGTCGCCGACCCCGTCGCCGTCACCACCACGGCGGCCGTCCCGCGCGTCACCTGCGTGTTCTGGAAGACCAGGTTGATGCGGTCGCCAAGCACCGTCTCGGCATCCAGCACGCTCGTCCCATCCTTCGCCACCGGCGCGCTCTCACCGGTCAGCGCCGCCTCCTGGAGCTCCAGCGTCGCGGAGGTCGCGATCCGGCCATCCGCCGGGACGACGTCGCCGGCCTCCAACAGTGCGATATCACCCGGCACCAGCTGCGTCGATTCGACCTGCTCGACCGCGCCATCGCGGCGGACCCGGGCATGCGGCACCTGTAACTGCGCCAGCGCCTCGACGCTGGCTCGCGCCTTCAGCTCCTGGGAGGAGCCCATCACGACGTTGAACGTCACCAGCCCCACCACGAAGATGCCGGTCGGAACCTGACCGACGACGAAGCTCGCCACCGCGACGATCAGCAGCATGATGTTCATCGGGTTGGACAGCTGTCCCCGCGCCACCTCCCACACGCTCGGCGGCGGCTCCTTCGCCAGCTCGTTGAGTCCGTACTGGTCCAGCCGCCGCGTGACCTCGCCGGCGTCAAGCCCCCGCTCCGGATCGACGCCCAGCTCGGCGGCGACGTCGTCAGCCGATTTGCTGTACCACGCGGCCTTGGGCGTGGGCTGCTCGATCGTGGTCATCTCGGTCTCCGAAGGGTCGCCATCTGTGTCCCGCTATCGCGGCCCGAGGATCGCGCTTGGACGCAGGCGCGCATCCTCCGATCCGGGTGAAGATCTGCGCCGGGCGTGGAAGCCTTCCGCCCGGTCACCATGGCCCTCAATGGGCCGCGGAGACGGGGAGGCCTCGCAGACCGCCCCCTTGCCGAGCCGTGTGCCGAGTGCTCCGAGTGAAACCGCTACGGCATCGCACTCATCGAGTGCATGCTGTGCGAGGCACCTCCGGGGATCAGCAGCCCCGGCACGCTGTCTGGCGTTGCGACCACCGCGACGGCGAGCACGATGAGAACACCGGCGGTGGCCCATGTCGCGACCCGGCGCCACGGGACCGTCTTCTCAAGCGCGATGAGCGCCGCGATGAACGCCATCCACGTGAGGCTCATGACGCCGAGGGCGAACAGCCCGGCCATCAACGCCCAACAGCAGCCCAGGCACCACGCGGCGTGCCGGGATCCCATCTCGAGCGCCCCGCGCCTCCCGTCGCGCCAGGTTCCCAGCAGGAAGCCCAGCGGGCTGCGGCACTTTCCCAGGCAGACGTCCTTCAGCGGGGTCAGCTCGTAGATTGCGGCGACGGCGAGGACACCGCCGGCCACCCACCGCCCGCCGGCACTCCAGGCCAGATCGCCGCCCAACGAGGCCCGGCCGAGGCGGAAGACCGCGTAGGCGACGAGCCCGGCCGCGCCCCACACCACCAGGTAGGCGACGGTGAAGAGCAGGGGGCGGCCCCAGCCCCGCCGGCGGGTCATGCGCGCATACAGCGCCGTGGTCGGCGCCAGCGAGGGGAACATCATCGCCGCCATCATCACCACCCACACGCCGAGAAACCAGGAGAGGGTCCCGAGGTCACCACCCGGTCCGCCGTCCATCCCGGCCATCTGCTTGGCGGTCAGCCACCAGGCCGCCGCGGCCAGCACCAGCAACAGCGCCACGAGGCCAACGCGTGACCGGGCGGCCCTGAATGCCTCGGCGAGCTCGTGCCGCTCCGCCCGACGGTCGTTCGCCGTTGCCGCCGCGCTCAGGCTGACCATGAGAAGTGGGACGTCGAGAAGCCGGCGTTGCCCTCGTACTGGATGCCGAAGGCATCGATCCTCGACCGTGTCGCATGGGCGACCGTGAGTTCGGTGCCGGCGGGATGGAACACGCCCGTCAGGCGGACGGGCTCACCGGTCTGCGATCCGAACGGCACGACGTCCTCGATCTCGAAGTCGACCGCGTCCCCGATCCGAACCGAATGGCGCAGTCCGTCCTGCTGCACGTCGATCGGAGCCCGCTCGACTCCGAGGCTCTCGCCCACGAGGGGGCCCAGGGCCTCCATCGGACCACCCAGCGCGCCTGAGAACACGCCGCCCAGCTTCTCGGCCTGCTCGTCAGACGCCGCTGCGTCGATGAACACGCCCAGCCGCCAATTGCCCTCGCTCATGATCTTCGGGGTGTCCGCGACCGCGGCGACGGTCAGGCCACTCACGTCGGTGCCTTCGACCTGACCGTCCTGAACGTTGAAGACGAGCGTGACCATGCAGCGGTCGCGTGTCGCGCCGAGCGACAGCGACGCGGTACACGGGCAGACGACATCGCAAGAGCACGTCTCGAAGTAGGACCCCTCGAGCTTCCAGGACATGTGGCCTCCTACAGTCGAATTGCCCCCGATTCTCTCCGCGGATGAGCGCGGCGTCAACTGCCCTTCAAGGCAGCGAAGGGCGAGTTATGCTGTCGCCACTGGAGTCGAGTGGCCCCGGTGCCTCGTTCAGGCGCTCCTCAACATACGGGGGTCGAGCATGACCGACACCAACGAGATGATCAACGCCGTGCCCGGGGGCGTGCCGCTGGGCGCAGACGCAGTCGCCGCGGCGATCGACGCCTGTCTGAGATGTGTCCAGTCCTGCACCACGTGCGCAAACGCGGACATTGCCGAGGACGACGTGGTGGAGATGCGGAGGTGTATCGCGCAGTGTCTCAACTGCGCCGACGTATGCGACGCGACGGCGCGCCTCCTCTCCCGACCGGCCTACTCGGAACCGGCGGTCCTCGAGCCCTTGTTGCAGGCCTGCGTGCGCACCTGCACCAGCAGCGCCGAAGAGTGCGCCCGGCACGCTCCGCATCATGTGCACTGCGCCCTCTGCGAGGAGGTATGCCGGGCGTGCCTAGAGGCGTGCACGGCCCTGCTTGGTTCCGAGGCCTTTGCGGCGCTGCGATAGTCAGCGCGGTACTGGAGCTCAGTCCAGACGGGCTCCGATGAGTTCCACGCGCGAGCCGAGTCCCATTGGGACGGGCGGGTTGACGACCTGCCCCGGCCCGGGCGATCGCGACCGGAAGCCGACGTGTCGAATCACAGGAGGGTCACCATGACTGATCAGAAGAGCGGAACGCGCGAGGAATGGCAGGCAGCCCGGGCCGACCTGGCCAAGCTCGAGGCCGAGTACGCCGAGCTGGGCCAGCGGCTGACCGAGCAGCGGCGCCGGCTGCCGTGGGTGCCGGTGGAGAAGGAGTACGTCTTCGAGACCAGCGACGGCAAGAAGACGCTCGCCGAGCTATTCGACGGCCGTTCGCAGCTCCTGGCCTACAACATCATGTTCGGCCCTGATTACGAGCTTGGCGCCTGCCCCGGCTGTACGAGCCTCGCCGACGAGCTTGACGGGACGCTCGTGCATCTCAACCATCGCGACGTCACGCTCATGTGCTTCTCGCGGGCGCCGCTCGATCGACTGACCGCCTACAAGCAGCGGATGGGCTGGCAGTTCCCCTACGTCTCCACCTATGAGACGGACTTCCCCTTCGACTTCGGACTGGCGCTCACGCCGCAGCAGGCCCAGGAGATGCCCGAGATCAAGGGAATGGTGGACAACCCGCCCGAATGGCTCGAGGATTGGGGGCGCCAGGTCGGGGCCAAGCTCGAGGACGGCCTGCGCGAGGGTCCGAGCTGGATCGCCTTCGTGCGTGACAACGGAACCGTCTACCACACCTACACGGTGATGGCGCCCGATCCGTTCGTCGCCCCGTACCACGCGTTCCTGCTCAAGCGCACCCCCAAGGGCGATGACATGGACTTCCGCTCCTGGCGCAAGGACGAGTACCCCGACTGATCAGATAGGTCCCACGCTGCCGCGTCATGCGTCAGCGTGTGCTCCAGTCTCGCGGGAGGCCGAAGGAACGGGTCCTTGACTTTGTGTGGCAAACCTTGGTAACGTTTGCCACGCAAACTTAACGCGCAGGAAGGGGCAGGACGATGAACGGCACGCATGACATCGACGACACCGCCGCATCGGACCCGGGCGGCGCGTTCGACCCCCGCGAAGCGGCCAGCCTGCTGGACCAGACCACCCGCCAGGCACGGCGCCGGCTAGACCTCAGCTCGCCGCAGCTCTCGATGATCGGGGCGACGGCGGCGGTGGTCGCCCTCGGTGCGGTCTGGCTGTCTGTCCGGGGACAGCATCCATACAAGGGGCCGACCGCCGCCGGCCTGCTGGTCATGTACGGCGTCCTGGCCTGCTGGATCGCCACGGTCGTGACGTTCCAGAGGCGCGCCCTGTCCGGGGTCAGCGGACGCTCGGTACGTCAGCAGCGTGCGTTCGGGGGGGCGATCGTCACGGCCCTGGTCGCGGTGTCGGTGTTCCAGGGCGTTCTGCACCACGACGGGGTGAGCAACGCGATCGTCTACGGGATCTATCCGCTCACCGCACAGCTGATCGCCATGGGCGCGGTGGCAGCCGGGCTGCAGGCCGCCCGGGAGGACTGGCCCGGCTTCGGCATTGCGATCGCTGTCATGGTCGTCGCCGCCGCGGGTGCGTTCGCGGGGCCGCGCGCGGTGTGGCTGGTCGATGGTGTGGGACTCGGTGTCGTGGTTCTCGGATACAGCGCCGCTCAGGCGTGGCTGCGACGCCAGTGACGCTCGACGCGCTTGACCCGCTGATCCACGTCCCCGCCCGGTTGCAGATCGTCGCCACGCTGGCGGCCCTGCCGGAGGGCGACGCCCTGTCGTTCCCGCGCCTGCAGGACATGATCGGCCTGACCCCCGGCAACCTGATCACCCACCTGCGCAAGCTGGAGGACGCCGGCTACCTCGCCTCCGAGAAGAGCGGCAATGGGCCGGCGTCACGGACCTCCGTGGCGCTGACCCTCCGAGGGCGCGCGGCCCTCAACACCTACACGGCGGCGATCCGGCGCCTCCTCGACGGGCTGTAGACGCGCGTCACGTGGCTCAGCCTTCTGGCCGCTGGTCGTATGAATCCCGAGCGGCGTGGATCTCATTGATGTGTGCCTCGGACCACTGCTTGATCGCGACGACGACCGGCAGGATCGTCTCCCCGAGCGCCGTCAGCTCATAGTCGACTCGGACCGGGACGGCCGGTGTGATCGTCCGGGTCAGCAGCCCATCTCGCTCGAGTTGCCGGAGCGTCTGGGTGAGCATCTTCTGGCTGACCCCCGCGATCCGGCGTGAGAGGTCGCTGTAGCGCTGCGGCCCGTCGGCGAGCGCGCTGAGAACAAGCGTGACCCATTTGTCGCTGATCGCGTCGAGGACCTGACGGGATGGGCACTCGGCCACGTACGCGTTGTAGGCCTGACGTTCTCTCTCCCGGCGCTGGGCCGCGGTCATTGTCGGCAACGCACACCTCCAAACTGGTTACGCACTTTTCGGTGCCTTCTTCCCAATAGAGAGTAGCGCTCTTAATGTCTAGGCAACGCTCTGTTCCCACACGTGAGGAGGACGTTGATGAAAGGCGTCGTCATCCACCGCTTCGGCGGCCCTGAGGTGCTTGAAGTTGCCGAGCTCGACGTCCCCGAGCCCATGGCGGGCCAGGTGCGGATCCACGTCCGGGCCGCCGCCGTCAACCCGGTCGACATCGCGACCCGTGCCGGTTGGCTGGCCGACCGTGGGCTGGCACCCGCCAACGGGCAGATCGGCATCGGCTGGGATCTCGCTGGTGTGATCGACGCGATCGGCCCCGGTGTCGACCGCTTCCGGGCCGGCGATCCGGTGATCGCGATGCGGGATCTGCTCAGCGCCCCGGTCGGAGCGCAGGCGGAGTACGTCGTGCTGGATACCGAAGCGGTCGCGCCAGCCCCGCGGACCGTCACGCCCGTTGAGGCGGCGACCGTCCCGCTCAACGGTCTGACCGCCGCCCAGGCCCTCGACCTCCTCGCGCTCCGCGAGGGTCAATGGCTGCTCGTCACCGGAGCAGCGGGCGCCCTCGGCGGCTTCGCGCTTGAACTGGCGGCGTTGCGTGGCCTCAGGACCGTCGGCATCGCCTCCCCCGGCGACGAGTCGCGCGTGCGTGAGCTCGGTGCAGACGCCTTCGTCCCCCGCTCCGAGAACCTCGGCGCGTCGGTCCGTCGCCTCGTCCCGGGCGGCGTCGACGGGGCGCTTGACGCGGCGGTGACCGGCATCTCGGCGCTTGACGGCGTCCGCGACGGCGGCTCGTTTGTAGCTGTCGCGGCCGGAGCCGCGCCGACGCCTCTGCGGGGCACGCGTGTTCACAACGTCTGGATCCGCACGGACGCTCCGCGCCTGGCAGAGCTCGCGGCGCTCGTTGACGCACGCCGCCTCACCCCTCGCGTCGCCGCCGTGCAGCCACTCGACACAGTGGCCGCCGCACACGAGCGGCTGTCCGCTGGTGGCGTCCGAGGCCGCATCGTCCTCGAAACGCCCCGGTGACGGTGGCCTCCTTGCCCACCGACTCACGCCGCTAGGCCGCGCTGCCTTCCTCGATCCAGCGCCGGAAGCGCTCGACGTCATCCTTGGGCCAGGCGCCATCGCAGGGCATCGTCCCCTCGCTCAACTGCTCCGCGATCGCGTCGGAGTGAGCCACGACGTCGGCGTAGGACCAAAGATCGAACGCCTTGAGCATCGCGCCGCGGTCCTTGTCGCGGAACAGGGGTTTGATGTCGGACTCGAACCCGAGCTTGGGTGATTCGGCGGTTCCCATCTCGTCCTCCTCAAGGTTTGGTGTCTGGGCCGGCACGGGTGGGGTTATGCTCCCCGATCGTCAGCGAGAGCCGGCGTCGATCGGGCCGTGGGTCGATGACTCCACCGAGCACGACGGCCACCCGCGCAGCTCTGAGAATTCTCCCATCCAGAGGGGCGAAGAGATAGGATCCGGCGCCGAATCCTGAGGTGAGGAGGGAGAGCACGGCGTCGACTGAGGCTTGCGCAGGAACAGGCCTGGTGGCGGGAGATCGTGACTGACGTTCGCCTGCCGCTCGGTATGAGGGGGAGACGACGACGACGCGTCTCGGCGTGGCTCGGGTAGGGGCGTTTCGTCGGTGAACGAAAGGACCCACCTATGCAGCGATTTCGTCCAGTTGCGGTCACGATCGCGAGTGTTCTCGCCTTAGCGGTCTCCCTAGCCTTAGCGGCGGTGGCGCAGGCCGCCGTCGGAAAGCTCGCCGGGCCGCTGTGCCAGACCCAGCTCTCGCTCTGCGCGGATGCGCCACCTGGCACGTTTGGCGACGATGTGTACGTCGGCCACGACGAGCCCTCGGTGTTGTTCAAGTCCAGCGTCCCCGGTTCGGGGAACGACATGACCTACACGGTCACGCTGCCCCAGGACCCCAAACAGTTTCCGACCGCGAGCGGAGCAACCGGAACCACCTGGAACTTCCAGCTTCGGCCGACCTTCTGGTTTGGCCTGACCTTGTGTGATACGGAGTCAGCCCCCGAGTTCACGAAGACCTGCAATCCTGACACGGACGCGAACAACCTGGTCAGCCCAAACCCGACTTCGCCCAACTATGTCGGCAAGCACCCCGGTAACGCGTTCATGGAGCTGCAGTTCTACGGGCCCGGCTACGTTCCGCAGTTCGAGGGCTTTGGCTGCACCGCTCGTCAGTATTGCGCGGCGATGACGATCGACAGCTTGTCGCTCGACCAGAACCACGGCCCCGCGGGCACCGACGGCACCCCGAACAATGCGGACTGCAACGACTTCCTGCTCGGTGGCGAGGAGCCGGTGAACTGGGCCTACATCACCAAGAGCGGACAGTCGCAGGCTCCGGCCAATCCGCTCTTCACGGGAAGGTTCGAAGACCCGAACTTCGCCGCGGTGAATCCCAACCTCCAGAAGGACCTCCTGATGAGCCCGGGCGACCGGATCCGCATCCACATGCACGACACCCCGGCGGGTTTCCGTGTCGACATGTTCGATCTGACGACCGGTCAGAGCGGCTCTATGACGGCCTCGATCGCCAACGGATTCGGCCACATCCTGTATCAGCCGACCTCCGCCACGTGCAACGAGGCGCCGTATGCGTTCCACCCGGAGTACTCGACCGCCAACCCCCGTGGGAACACGTGGTCGATTCACACCTACAACGTCGCGATGTCCGACGAGATCGGGCATTTCGAAAACTGCCTGGCGATCGACGCCAACAACAACTGCACGGCTCCCGGCAGCCAGGATGCGGGTGGGCTCGACGAGGACGATGGGAACAACTTCTGTGTCCCCGGCACCGACTCGACGCTGGTGAAGATCGACGGATGCTTCTTTGACGACGAAGACTGGGATGGGCAGTCCTACCGGCTGGACTGGCCCGGCACTAACCCCAACCCAGTAATCGACCGGCTGTTGCACCCGACGCCGGTGCAGTTCACCAGTCCGACCACCGACAACGGCAAGATCAACTACTCGACGATGGCGTTCGAGACCGACCTGCCGGCCCTCGAGACCGAAGACGCGCAGTTCAACCCGCCGTTCTGTGACCAGGACACCGGCGCAAACTGCGTGAACCCACCGATGGGTGCACAGTTCTATCCGTTCTACAGCACCGCGTTCAGCGACCAGGGATGCGTATGGCAAGAGGGCGGAACGTTCATCCCCGGAACGATCAACCGCTTCGGAGGAAGCTCGACCGCCGAGTACGGAGGGCTGCTGCGCGTGCTGTTCCCAGAGCCCGGGTTCACGACCAGCCACCCGATCTCGGACTTCAACAGTGGAGACCGGTTCAACCCCTGCCCGACGTTCGGGAAGGGTAAGGGCCGATAGCACCGGGAAGGGGAGCGGCGTCTGGGCGTCGCTCCCCGCCGGTGCCTGGTCGCTCAGGCGTTCGTGCTTGAGCACTGCAGGCGACCGGCCGCTCGGGCTGGGCGCGGAGGGGCTCGTAGCTTGTTGAGAGGGGTCGACGGTGAGAGCAGCAGTCCATGATCGGTATGGGCCTCCCGAGGCGTTGCGGCTGGAAGAGGTACCGCGGCCGGCACCGGCCGAGGACGAGGTCCTGGTGATCGTCCATGCAACGACGGTGACCCGCACCGACTGCCACGTTCTCGGGGCCAGACCGTTCGTGTGGCGTCTGATCATGGGCCTGCGCCGGCCGAGACGACGGATTCTCGGGTTGGAGTTCGCGGGGAAGATCGTGGAGCTCGGGGCCGCGGCGCGCGATTTTGAGATCGGAGACGCTGTGTTCGGGATCACCGGGCTCGCGTTCGGCGCGCATGCCGAGTATGTCTGCATCGCGGCGAGCGGCCCGATTGCGATCAAGCCGCGCGGGGTTGGCTTCGACGTCGCCGCTGCGTCGCTCGACGGGTCGACTGATGCGCTGGCCAAGCTCCGCCGCGCCGGTGTGAGCAGCGGGCAGCGCGTCCTTGTCTATGGAGCGAGCGGCTCGATTGGCATCGCGGCAGTGCAACTGGCAAAGCTATTGGGCGCCGAGGTCACGGCGGTCTGCGATACGAACAGTCTCGATCTCGTCCGTTCACTTGGCGCCGAATCGGTCGTTGACTACACATGCGAGGACTTCACGGCCGGCGGCACGACCTACGACGCCATCTTCGATGCTGTCGGCAAGGAGTCATACATCCGCTGCCGGCGGTCGTTGAAGCCGAACGGACGATTCGTGTTCACCGACGGCTGGATGAATTTCGTATGGCTCCTCCTGACCTGCGTGTGGCGCAAGAAGCGAGTCGTCTTCGTCAACCCTCAGCGGACCAAGGCCGAGGTCGTCTTCATCAAAGAGCTCATCGAGACCGGCGGATACAGGCCCGTGATCGACCGCAGCTATCCGTTGCACGAGATCGTGGCCGCCGCGCAATACGTAGAAACAAAGCGAAAAATAGGCAACGTCGTGTTGACCGTTCGCGACGGCGATCGCGACTGAGTTCGGTTCCACAGATCCTCAGCGGTGCGCGCGCCCGTCCGAACAGTCATTCCCACAGGCAATCGCCGGTCGGACAGGGCTCGGGTGGTTCACCCGACGGCGCTCACCTGGCCTAGCAAGTCGTTGATGGCCTCGATCTCGAACGCAGCCGCATCGAAGTCCGAGGCGCTTTGCAGCTCCAGCCACTCCAGCATGTTTGCGTGCTCCTCGTCGGAGGGATCGGCGAGCACCTCCCGCAGGCGCGCATACCCCCAAACGCTCCCGCAATCCTCAGGCGGACACGCCCCCTTGCCGGTGACGCAGGTTGGGTACAACTGCTCAGGGTGTGCGAGGAGCATCTTCTCCAGCATGATCTCGTGCTCCCAGGCATCGCCGAAGTCATACGTGTAGCCGATCCGGTCGCCGGGCTCGGAAAGCAGTCGCGAGAGCGTCGTCTGGCGCTCGTCGAGGAAGCCCAGCTCCGGATCGTGCACCCCGTACTCGCCGGCGTCGGTCGAGAAGACGTGCATGTGGTAGTCAGACCAGCCCATCGCCACCTGGATCACTTCGTGGAAGTGATCCAGCCGGATTTCGCCTGGGATCATGAGCCGTCGCCACACCGGTGGCTTCGAGACTCCGAGCAGCTTGATCTTCACCTGCAGAATCGTCGGCCCTGGACTGGATGTTGTGCCCATCTCAGCTCCTCTCGCCTGTCCATCGATTGACGATGGTTCGAGCGGAAACTAGGCCCCGATTCGGATGGATCAGGTCTTGCGGGGCCGTCGCATCGGCGATCGATGGGGCCAATCACCGGCCAGCCCGCTGGAGCTGTCCTGAACGACGGCGACGAGGATGATGATGGGCACGGCTGGGCTTGAACCAGCGACCTCTCGCGTGTGAAGCGATTGGCCTGTTCCGCTGGAAGGCGTCCATTTGCAGGCAGTTTGGCGATCACCCCGGCGAGCCGCTGGGTCGTTCTTCGATGTGGTTTGCCGGGGTTTATCGCGGTTCTGGTCCACAGAATTAGTTTGTGGACCAGCGGCGGCGCGCTCGTCATGGGCGCGTCGCTCTCCTCAGGGCGTGACCGCTTCGAGGGGGTGTCAGCGAGGGCTTGAGCGATCGACAGCCGGGGGTTCGGCCGCGTGGGCAACCGCGCCGACCGGGAACTTGCCCCTTAACGGCTTCGACCCCCAGGCCAGCTGTTGGCGCAGCTGCGGGGGACCGAGGCAACAACCGAAGCTCTGGGTCCGTGGAGGGACTGGGGCAAAGATTAACGAGCGAGCCTCATACCGCCGAGCGGTTGTCCGGAGGGTCGGCTGGTTCTGGGCGGCGGTAGGTGTCCGAGCCGCTGCTGGTCCTGGGTATGAGCCTCGCTCGGAGGCGGTGATCCCAGAGTGCGCGTGCTGTGTCGCGTGGTCGGCCGTGGCCCCGGGAAAGGGTTTGCCGGCGGGTGGTGGCCAGGCATAGCCTCGGTCCAGAGTGACGACGCTGGGTCGTCGGTAGAGCCCGTGTGGGCTGCGAACCCGTTATCGCGGGGCGCTATAGGAGGCAGCTGCCATGGCCACCATCGAGAGCCTACTTCGGGATCGGGTCTCGCTCCAGGTTCGGTCGGTCGATCGGATCTTCCTCGCCGGGTACGTCCCGAAGCTGCAGTCCGAGGGGCTGGTGGTGCGGTTTCTGCTGGATCGCGGGTTCCCGATCCCGTCGCCGGCAGCGTTGGGGATGATCAGCCAGCGCTACATGCGAGCGATCGAGCGGTTCGCGACCAAGCACAACGTGCCGGTGGTGCATTTCAAGAAGGGCGAGATCAAGGAGCAGACCGCCCGGCGGTACATCCGCAAGGCCGAGCGCGAGGACCGGTTCGGGGTGGTGATGATCGGTGTCGAGCAGGAGCGTGCGTCGGCGTGGCGGGGGTATCGGCAGGGCGGTCCTGATTCGCATCCGCATTTCTGTTACCGGCGGATGTCGGTGTTCCCCAACCACTACTACTTCTACGTCCGCGATCCGGAGTGGGGGCCGGCGTTCATCAAGACGATCGCCTATGCGCCGTATCCGATCTGGATCTATCTCAACGGGCACGAGTGGGCCAAGCGCCAGGCCGAGCAGGTGGGGATCGCGTTTGAGGCGCTAGACAACGGCTTCCGCTCCGTCGAGGATGACGTGGCGCTCGCCGCGATCTGCAACCGGCTCTCAGAACGCGACACCCAGGCGTTCTGGTCGCGCTGGGAAGCCCGTCTGCCCTCGCCGTTCACCGCAGAGGATCGACTGCGCGGCTACCGCTACGCGCTCTCGGTCCGCCAGCTCGAGATCTCCGACACCCGCGTGTTCGACCAGCCGGCCGCGTGCCGGCACTGGTTCGAGCAGGTCCTCACCGACGAGCTGACGCTCGGGCGCCCCGACCACGTGCAGATCACGTTCGGTCAAAAGGTCACTTCCCGGACCCCTGGTCGGTTCCGCACGCGCGTCGTGCAGCGCGGCACCGAGCCGCAGATCCAGGCGCACTACAAGCATTCCAAGGTCAAGCAGTACCTCAAGGAAGGCCGCGCGCTCAGAACCGAGACGACCGTCAACGACCCCTACGACTTCGGCGTCGGCCGGCTCTTGAACGCCGAGAACTGGCAGGCGTTGATCACGCTCGGGCACGACATCAACGAGCGCCTGCTGTCCGCCGAGATAAAGGCGTGCGACTGCGCGCCAGACCCCACGACGCTCAAGCGCGTGGTGTCGCCGTCGATCGAAGACGGCCAGAAAGCACCCGCCCTGCACTTCGGCGACCCCAGGGTGATGGTGCTGTTCGCCTGCCTGTGCTTACTCCAGCACCAGATCGCAGGCCTCACCAACCGCACCCTGCGCGAACTGATCGCCGGGATCATCCCCAGCTACAGCCGCTCGCAGATGACCTACGACCTGCGCCGCCTACGGCGCAAAGGCGTCATCCGCCGCGTCCCCACAACCCAGCGCTACGAGCTGACCGAGTTCGGGCGGATGATCGCCGTCTTCTTCACCAAGACCTACGTGCGGATCCTCAACCCCTCACTCGGCGAACTCGACCCCACCCTCCCCGACGAAATCGCCAACAACCACCCGCTCGCCCGCGCATGGCGAGCCTACGAACACGCCCTCGACCAGCGCATCGCCAACGCCGCGATCATGACCTGAAAACTTGACTCAACCCACCAAGTTCAGACGGCCTAGGGGGCCTAGCACGACCACGAATCGCCGCGCCACGGCGCTTGCACCCTCATGCTCGCCGTCGACCGCGCGGAATCGACCCGCTCAACGGCCCCGATCACTCGCAGTGGCGCGCGTTTAACGGTACCCGGCTGCATCCATGCAGCGGTGTCGAGCTCGTGCTCGCCGCGTTGGCGTATTTGGCGTGTTGGTCGGGCCCTCGGGCTGCCACGTAGTAGACCGCCGCTTCCACCGGCGCCGGGAGACGCTGAGGCACGTGCGTGGTCAGTTCAACCGGCAGGGCGGCGCCGACTCCAGCTCGAGGAAGCCGACGACGGAGTGATGCTGCGCATCCGTGACAGTGGGGCCGGCGACGCCAACCCGCTCGCCGGCGCCGGGTTGCGCGGGCTCGCAGATCACGGCAAGGCGCTTAGCGGCAATCTGGAACTCGACGGCCAGCCAAGCCATCGCACGTTGCTCACGGCGAGAAACTGGTGCGATTCGCGAGTCGCGCCGCGCTCGCGCGCGATCCAACGCTAACGACGCGTGCGGAACAAAGGACGTTGCCGTGCTGACGCGGCTCGGTCCGCCACGGGTCGGTCAGTACGGCTAACCGAACCCCGCCGCGGGGCATTTCCGAACGTGAAAACGCCAGCGGCCCGTACGGAAACGGTGTCGACTCGGTGGGACTCTACGGCCGTGCTTGAGATCACCCTCACCAGTCTCGAAGGAGGAGCCGAGATGACCACATCAGCCACCACCGGGCGGCGGGAGCTCGCGCAGCGGACGAGCGACGGGATCGAGGTCACGCTGCTCTGGACCGAGTCGACGAACGTGATCACGATCGCGGTCATCGACACGCGCTCCGCCGAGGAGCTCGAGTTCGAGGTCGACGGGGCCTTCGCCCTCGACGCCTTCAACCATCCCTACGCGTACGCCGCCACCCATCGCGCCCACAGCGCTCATGCACCACGGCTGGCCGCGACGCGGTGACCGTACCGACCGAGGTACTGAGATGCACAGCCCAGTTCTCCAGATCATCATGATCGACGCCCGCATCGAGGACCTTCGCCGGTCTCGGGGGGCATCGATCCACCGGCGCCGGACATGCGGTTGGCGCAACCTTCGCGCCTGCGCGCACTCGGCAATGCCCCGTCTGGTCGTCGTCGGCCAGGCGCCAACCGCTATGTCAGGCCGGCGGCCATGATCACGCCGGTCGTCATCGAAATTTGCCGAAACGGCAATCCGGTCCGCACCCTGCCACAGCCCAAGCCGGCCGCCTGATCCGCCGGCAGCACGCGGACCCACAACCTGTTCGCCTCACCCCGCGCCCTCGGCGCACGTCTAGATCACTCCCGAAAGGAACACCCCTCCGATGTCAGTCCTGGAGCAATACGTCGATGCCGGTGAACGTCCGGCCGCGACGCGTTCGCCGAGCGTCGTCTCCGCGAGCAATCTCATCAAACGCTACGGGCAAGGCGACGCCCACGTGGATGCACTGCGCGGTGTCTCGCTCGAGATCGAGGAGCGCCGCATGACCGCGATCATGGGCCCCTCAGGCTCGGGCAAGTCGACCCTCATGCACATCCTGGCGGGTCTCGATCGACCCACCGAGGGCGAGGCCCGGATTGCCGGGCTCGAGATCTCCTCGATGAGCGACGCCGAGCTGACTCGGCTGCGCCGCGAGCACATCGGCTTCGTGTTCCAGTTCTTCAACCTCCTCCCGATGCTGACCGCCGAGGAGAACATCGTGCTCCCGCTCTCGATCGCCGGCGAGAAGGCCGATCGCAGGTGGGTCGATGAGCTCCTGGAGACCGTGGGGATCGCCGACCGGCGGACCCATCGCCCATCGGAACTGTCGGGCGGTCAGCAGCAGCGGGTCTCGATCGCTCGCGCGCTGGTTGCGCGGCCGACGGTTCTGTTCGCCGATGAGCCGACCGGCAACCTCGACTCGAACACCTCGAGAGACGTGCTCGCGCTGCTGCGCGATTCGGTCGACGAGTTTGGACAAACGATCGTGATGGTCACCCACGACCCGCAAGCGGCGGCCCAGGCCGATCGGATCCTGTTCCTCGCCGACGGACGCATCGTGAAGGAGCTGGCCGCCTCGACGTCGGCCGAGGTGCTGGCCGCGATGCAGGAAGTGAGCGGACAATGACCGCAGTCGCTCTCAGAGGGCTGCTCGGTCGCAAGCTCCGCTCCATCCTCACCGGCCTGGCCATCGTGCTGGGCGTGGCCATGATCAGCGGCACGTACATCCTCACGGACACGATCGACAAGGCGTTCACCAACGTTTTCAACGTCTCGTACCGCCATACCAGCGCGATCATCTCTGGCAAGCAGTTCGTCACGAACGCCAACAGCGTTCCCACCGTTCCGGCCGAGGTGCTGGCGAAGGTCCGGGCCCTGCCCGACGTCGCGGCGGCCACCGGTTCGTACCTGTTCGACAACGTGCAGCTCATCGATCGCCACGGCAAAACCATCGCGAACGGAGGCGCACCCAGTCTCGGCTTCGGCGTCGACCCCGCCCACCCGCGGTTCAACCCGATAACGCTGACGTCGGGCCATTGGGCGGAGGGTCCGGGGCAGGTTGTGATCGACACCGCCACCGCGGCCAACAAGCATTACCAGGTGGGAGATGCGATCGCGGCCAAGGGCGACAGCGCCCGGAAGACCTATACCGTGGTCGGCCTCGGCAAGATCAGCGGCGTGTCGATCGGCGGCGCGACGCTGGCGGTCTTCGATGTGCCGACGGCGGCATCGATCCTGAACAAGTCTGGCTATGACGACATCTCGGTCGCGGCCAAGCCCGGGGTCTCCGAGGGGCACCTTGCCGCGGAGATTGAGCCCCTCCTGCCGCCGGTCGCGAAAGTGCGCACCGGCAGCCAGCAGGCTAGCCACGACGCCGCCCAGGTGACGGCCGGCTCGAGGCTGGTCAAGTACCTGCTGCTCGCGTTTGGCGGAATCGCGCTGTTCGTCGGGGCATTCGTGATCTTCAACACGATCACGATCACGATCGCGCAGCGCACTCGCGAACTGGCGACGCTACGAACCCTGGGCGCGTCGCGGCGGCAGGTGCTGCGCGCGGTGCTGCTGGAAAGCTTCGTCATCGGCCTGGCCGCCTCGGTCGTCGGACTGTTTACCGGCATCGGGCTGGCGAAGGGCCTGAACGCCATCTTCGTCGCCCTCGGCGTCGACCTTCCGCAGGCCGGTACGGTCCTCGCCGGCCGCACGATCGTCGTCTCGCTCCTGGTGGGCACCCTCGTCAGCTTGGGAGCGGGGCTCTTCCCGGCGATCCGAGCCACCCGAGTGCCGCCTATCTCCGCCGTGCGCGAGGGCGCGGTCCTGCCCAGCTCGCGTCACGCCAACCGACGACCGTACGTCGCCGGTGTGGTGATGTTGCTCGGGCTGGCAGTGATCCTCCAGGGCCTGTTCGGCACGAGCGGCGCCGGGTCGGTGCTCCAGCTGCTCGGGGCGGGAACGCTGCTGCTGTTCATCGGCGTTGCGCTTGTCTCGAGCTACGTCGTCCGGCCGCTCGTGTCGATCGTCGGACATCCAGCCCGCGCGCTCGGCGGCGCCGCCGGCCGTCTGGCGGTGGCAAACGCCGTCCGCAACACCAGCCGCACCGCAGCTACGGCAGCGGCATTGATGATCGGTCTAGCGCTGATCGCGTTCGTGGCCACGCTCGGCGCAGGGCTGCGCCACTCGGTCTCGGACGCGCTTGATAAGCAGGTGAAAGCCGACTACGTGCTTGCCCCGAGCTCGAGGGGCAGTGCCTCCTTCCCGATCCAGGCCGCGACAGCCCTCACGGGAGTGCGGAGCGTGCAGGTCGTATCGAACATTCGCACCGATCGCGCCAATGTCCTCGGTACGAGCACGAACATCGCGGGCATCGAGCCGGCCACGATCGGTCGCGTCTATCGCTTCGCCTGGAAGCAGGGCTCTGACGAGGTCCTCTCGCACCTGGGCGACGGCGCGATCGTCGACTCGAGCTACGCCGCGAAGCACCATCTGAGGATCGGAAGCAGGCTCGAGGTTCAGGCCTCGAACGGGACCACCAGGCAGCTGACCGTGGCGGCGACCTACCGTCCACCGCAGGCTGATCCGGTGCTCCCGAACGTCGTGATCGCGCAGGCGATGTTCGACCGCACCTTCCCACGGCCTCAGGATGCCGAGGCGTTGCTGAGCGTCGACGGCGGGGCGACAGTCGCGACGACAGCCGGGCTCAAGCGTGCCCTCGCGGCCTACCCCGACGCGAAGGTCCAGACGCGAGCGGCCTGGGTGACAAGTCAGAGCAAGAGCTTTGACCAGGTCCTCGACCTGTTCTACGTTCTGCTCGCCCTGTCGGTGATCATCAGCGTGTTCGGAATGATCAACACGCTCGTCCTGGCCGTGTTCGAGCGCACCCGCGAGCTGGGGATGCTCCGTGCGGTCGGGATGAGCCGGCGACAGATGCGGCGGATGATCCGTCACGAGAGCGTCGTCACCGCCCTGATCGGCGCTGCGCTCGGCCTGCCGCTCGGTGTGCTCCTCGCGGCACTGGCGACCCGCGCGGCGCGAAGCCTCGGACTCGGGTTCCACCTACCGGGCCAGCAACTCGTCGCGTTCGTCCTGCTCGCGATCGTGGCCGGCATCTGGGCTGCGGTCCTCCCCGCCCGCAGAGCGGCGCGCCTCAACGTACTCGAGGCACTCCAGTACGAATGACCTGGCGTCCGTCGGTTCCCGGCCGGCACAATCCGCCGGCCGGGAACCGCGCGCCTCATCCACCCTGCGAGCGGCGCGGGCAGCCTCTTCGAGCCGCTGCAGGCCGGCGCTGACTCCCGTTCCCGTCGTGCGGCGTGCATCTCGCGATCAGCGTCTGCGCTTCACACTTGCGCGGGAACGGGGAGGTTCCCCGTCCCGGCCGGAGGGAGTGTCCGGGGGAATCCTTGCCACCCGGCAGTTGCTGAGGCTGCGATCGGAGGTCCTCAGGGCTATCGCGGCCGCCATGGTCCTCGCGGAAATTGGTTGAGGATCGGCATCGGGATGACGAGTCCTCGGCAGCTGGGGGCTTGACCCCGCAATCTTTCGCCCGGCGGCGATCCTCGAGGGTCACACGGCGGTGGCCGCGCCGCGCCCGCGGAGGTCGGACAGCGAGCCGGCCCCGCCTTCGTCCTACGCGCGTTCGAGGAGCGCGAGTGTGACTTCGGCCACCTTTGCGAGCTGCTGTATCTGCAGCGGGTGGCTGGTGCCCTCCGAGACGGCCAGGCCGGCGTCGGGGATTGAGGCGACGAGTCGTTCGTGCGCTCGTCGGATCGGCGATCTCGCCGATCGCCAGCCGGAGCGCCACCAGTCCTCCAGGGCTGTGCCCGACGAGTGCCCCCAGTCAGGTCCACCTTGGCGGTTGCGATTAGCCATCGCCGCGGCGTAGTCCGAGAGTCTGAGCTGGCTGGCGTCACTTGTCTTGCCGATGCCCGGTGGGTCGAACTCGAGCACGGTCGCGTGGGTGGCGATAGCGCTGGCGAGGTCGGGGAAGTAACCGTCGACTGTCCAGGAGCCACCTGGAATGAGCAGGACGCGGCGCGGTTGGCGTCGCTCGTCATCCCGTCTGAGCACTCCGGAGCGTGTGCACGATCCAGACGTTTGGCTCCCAGTAGGTCCCGCGGTCCTGGCCGTGGTCGATCTCGACTGTCGCGAGCCCTGCCGGGAATGTGTACCGCCCGTCGCCGGGGAACCGATCCCGGTCCACTCCTCCCACTCGGCAACGGTTCCGGTGATCCGCATCGAGTGGGGGATCGGTTTGACGATCTCGCCGCCACGGCGCGTGTGGATCCGGATCCACGGATCGAACGGCTCGCCGTTCTCGCGCGTCCAGCTCACGTACTGCTCGATCGGGGTGATCGGATACCGGTCCTTGAGGCTGGGGCGAACCGGAGCGATGAGATGATTCAATCCTGCGTCGCGGGTAAGGTCGGCCATCACCTCGAGCATCCGGTTCGCCAGGCCGCCCCCCTGGAAGCGAGGCCTGACCTCAGCCGCCAGCGCGCACAGCGCGGTCGGCGCCCGACCTGCCTCGCGAGCCTGGAACGCGGCGGCGAGGATCGCGTTGATCCCGTCCCCGAGGCCCTCCCGAGTGCCGTCCCAGGCGCACGGAATTGTGTGTCCCTCGGCGATCACCTTCTGCGCATCCTCGTCGTAAAGGACGAACTGGAACTCGGGGAACTCGTCAAACAGCCGATCCCAATAGCGGTTGGGGTCCTCGCTGTGGAGGTTGTACTCCGGCCAGACCTCGCGTGTGATTAGCGCGGTGTCCTTCCACAAGTCCGAGCGCTCCGAGTACCGAATGGCCTGCTTTCCCATTGGCCGCTCCTCCCTTCGCCCCCGATCTGGCGTCCGGCTTCCCCGGTTGTCGATGGGCTTGGCTGAGTATCGCGCTCGAGTCAACGATCGCGCCGTCTGAGCCGGGCCGCGGGCCACGCCGCCCGAGTCCTGGATCGACTGGCTTTGAAGTGCTGGGGCTGAACATGGCGGCTCCTGAGGGAACGAAGGTGACTGTGGCGGCCATCCCGGACCGTCGAGCTCTCTCGCCAAGGTCGGATATCCCACGAATCCTGCCAATCGTTCGCATGGGCCAGGCCAGCAGCTGTTGCGCCCGGTCCCGTCGGCAGCTACGCATCATCGGTGGGCCAAGGGCGGCGGTCGGCTGGAGCGCCGCACGGGCAGTCTAATTTCTGATGTGATCGGCGTCGTGAACGCGATCATCACTGGCGGGGCCGGCGACATCGGTGGTGCCTGCGCCCGGCTGCTGAGCGCGACGGGAGCGAACGTTCTGATTGTGGACGCCGACCGCGAGGCGGCGGAGGAAGTGGCGCGGCAGATTACCGAGGACAGACGCGCCGTGGCCTTGGTTGAGATCGCTGACGTGTCTGTGGCGAGCGACGTTCGTCGGTACGTGTCGACGGCAACTGCCGCCTGGGGCGTGGTCGACGCGGTGGTGCATGCGGCAGGCCTGCCGGGTCTCGCCGCGGAAATGTCCGAGTTCGACGAGGCGGAGTTCGATCGTGTGATGGCAGTCAACGCCCGCGGCACGTTCCTCGGCCTGAAGTACGTGCTGCCGCATATGCGTGACGGCGGTGCGATCGTCAACGTCGCGAGCGTGAGCGGCATCGTCGGCTATCCGATGGTGGCCGCGTACGTGGCCTCCAAGCACGCGGTCATCGGCCTGACCCGGACGGCCGCGTTGGAAGGCGCGGCCCGCGGCATCCGGGTGAACGTAATCTGCCCGGGACCTATCGAGGGCCGCCTGATGTCGGCCGCGGCCGGCGGCAGGTCAACCGCGCCCGCGGCGGATCCTTTCCTCAAGGGCGTACCGCTGTCGCGATACGGAAGGCCGGAAGAGGTAGCCGAGACGATCTCCTTCCTCCTCTCTCCAGGTGCCGCCTTCATCTCCGGCGCAACGATCACGATCGACGGCGGTCTGACGGTGTCGCCCACCTGACCGCCCGTCAGCGGCTCTGAGCGAGCGACACCGGAGACAGGGACCCGTCCCGCAAGCGCTGGGCCGGCTGCGAGTGGCGATGGACGACACGTACACACAAGTAAGTCGTTATGGCGGGGCTTCGCCACCCGCGGCCGAATGAAATCGGGGTTGCGCGGGTTGCTGCCAGGCGCCGGCGGCTGAGGATGCTGTGCGCCGGGCGCCCACGCCGACTCCCTCCTTGGTGCTCGTCAGCCCGTACGTACGTCCGGCGTGGGAGCTGTGGCCGGCACCCCGGACTGTTCCCATGAGCACGCGCTAACAGCATCGCTTGTAATGCGGAACCCGGGCGGACGCTGCAGGAACTCGTCATCGATGATGTGCAGAGCGATCATCGTGACCGCCGCGCGGGAAACCCGACACTCGGAGACGCGAACCCCCGGCCGGACATGCGCTTGCGTGAGCGGTTCGATGAGGGCCGTGGCCTCTATCACCTCGCTCCGCGTGCGGAATCAAACCGAGCCGGAGGGCAGCCAGCCTGGCCGCGTCCAGGCGTCGGAGTCTGAGGGCATTGGGTGTGGCGATCCATGGAGGCCATGGGATCTCCTCTCACGGGCGCGGTCGGCGGACACGGGGGCGGGTGTGGGCTGTCCGCCGGACGTGGGGTTGCCGATCTGACTGCCGTGGCGGCGGGTTTCGGTCACGATCGGAGTGGTCATGACTGCCGGCTCCATGTAGCGGTCGAGCCGTGCCCGACCACGTCGAAGCTGTGGATCGCCGCGGCTTCATCGCCCGCCGAGCGGCCGCCGATGAATACGCGCGTGATTGTCCGCGTGACGCGGGTGGCGAAAGGCGCCCTCGGCGAACGAGAGTCCTCGCCGGCCGTTGCTGAGAGGCGGCGGGTGCGGCCGGAGTTCCGCGAGGCTCGGTGGAGGTCCTCCACACGGGCTTCGACAAGCAGGTGAGTGACTGAATTGCTGAGCATGCCGGTCCTTTGGATGGATGCGGGCTGTGAGGCGGCGCCGACGATCAGCGGTCCGTGCTCGCGGTCAGCGTGTCTGCGCCCCGGCGCGAGACGCCGTGGTCGTGGGCGTCGCGTGCGGCGGCGTACGCGTACGGGTGGTTGAAAGCGTCGAGTGCGAGCCTGCCGTCGACCTCGAAATCGAGGGACTCGTCGGAGCGAGTGTCGATGATCGCGATCGTGATCCGATCGGAGGACTTGGTCCAGAACAAGCTGACCTCAATCCCGTCGCTGGTTCGGTGAGCGAGTTCGCGGCGCTGTGTGGGTGTCGTTGCGGTCATTTCGGTTCCTCCTCCACCTTTGCTGGGAGTGAGCTGAATCACAGCTGCAGCGTCCCACCGGGCGGCGGGAATGTCGGTGGGGCGACCATGAGTCGTGGCGTTCGGACGACCGCCTGCGGATGGTGCGGCTGGCCGCACCCAAGGGCGGCGGGTAACTGGACCGCGTCGCGCGTCGAGTGACGCGGTCGGCATGACTCAGCGGGTCAGCGCTCGCACGGGATGCTGGCCGTCAGGAGCGTGCCCTGACCGGGGGGACTGTGTAGCTCGAGCTTGCCGCCGAGTGCCTCCACGCGGTCGGCCAGGCCGCGCAGCCCAGTCCCAAGACTTGGGTCAGCGCCACCTGCGCCGTTATCGCCGACGTGTAAGACGACGGTCTTGTTGTTCGTCTCGAGCCGGAGGGTCGCTGCTGTCGCATGAGCGTATTTCGTGATGTTGGTGAGTCCCTCGGCGGCGACGTAGTAGACGACGGCCTCGACGGTCGACGGCAGGCGGCTGGTGAGGCGGGCGGTCAGTTCAACCGGTAGATGTGCGTGGTCCGCAAGCACCTCGAGGGCGGGCCCCAGCCCGCGGTCGGTCAGCACCGCGGGATGGATTCCCCGGGCGAGTTCCCTGAGCTCGTCGATGGCGCTCTGGAGCTCATCCGATGCTTCGGTCAGCAGGTGCTCCGTTTCGGCTGGGTTCTTGCGGAGTTGGAGCTTGGCCAGCCTGAGGGTCAGCGCGAGTGAGACCAGGTGTTGTTGGGCGCCGTCGTGCAGGTTGCGCTCGAGCCGGCGTCGGGCTGACGTCGCCGGCTTTGACGATGCGGGCGCGGGAGTCGCGGAGTCGCCGCTCGTTCTCGCGCAGCGCCTCGAGGGCGGCGTGACGCTCCTCGATGACCGCACCGAGCACCAGCGACGTCACGGCTGCCGCGGCCACGAACAGCTGCGTGGCGAGGAGGCTCTGGGTGATCGTGGCGCGTACAAACGGCCCGGCGTGGTGTGCGGTGTTGTAGACGGTGAGCGTGGTGACCAGCGCCACTGCGCCCGCTGCTCCACGCGGCCCGCCGCGAAGCGCCGCCCAGATCAGGACCGGAAACACGACGTAGGGCACGTCCCGCTGGGAGGGAAGCAACGCGAGCACGACGATCAGGGTCGCGATGGCGGCGCCCTCGAGTGCCTGCCGCGGGGTGATCGCATCGATGCGGACGCCCACCCAGCACAGCAGCAGCGGGGCGAAGACGAGCGCCCCGGAGAGATCGCCGAGGAACCAGGTGCGCCAGACCGTCCCCAACTGTCCGCTCGGGATCACGCCGCCGAGCTTCAGCGAGGCTGCTCCGAACACTGCGCTTACGGCCGTCCCGGCGGCGGCTGCCGCGACCAGCGCGGCGACATCGCGCACGCGCCCGAACCCCGTACGTCCCTCGGCCAGCCGGTAGAAGAGGACGGCTGCGATCAGGACCTCGAGCGTGTTGCCGATCGTCTGCCCCAGCACTGTTCCGGCAGGTTGCGAGAAATCAGCCACGGCGAGGTCCCCCAGGACGATCCCCGGCCAGAGGGAAAGGCCGTAGAGGATGAGCACGGCCATACCCACCCCGACCGGGGGCCAGAGCGCCGCGACACTTCCGTGCAGATACGCCAGCTGCAGCCCGAGCTTGGCAGCAAGCCAGTAGACCGCCCCGACCGCGCCGACAGCGCCCACGTAGCGCAGGTGGCGATTCATCCCGATCCTAGGCAGACAGTAAGGCGGTGAGAACCGCTCCCGAAAGCTCCGCCTTGGGGACGAATCCGCGCACGGCAGTTTCGGTGAGGGGCCGCCCGTATTCGGCCGGGTTGCGGCTGGAGGTCAGGACCACGGCGGAAGGCAGTCCCAGGGCGGCCAAACGTGCGGCGACCTCGAAGCCGTCAAGATCCGGCAGTTGCACGTCGAGCAGGATCAGGTCCGGCTGAAGCTGCTGCGCCGCCGCGATCGCCTCGTGACCGTCACGGGCCTCGCCGACGACGTCGAAGCCCTCGGCCTCGAGCAAGCGCCGTGCGCTCGTCCGGAATGACGGGTGGTCATCGACGATCAACACGGTCATCACGGGGGCGATTTTCATCGAGCCCAGACCCGAGGTACATACGGGTAGCCACACCATTCGGCCATCCGCGGGCGGCGTGGGCAGTCCGCGGTCACGAACTGAGGTACGCGAGGACGGCAAGGACCCGCCGGTGGCCTTCGGCCGTCGCCGGCAGATCGAGCTTGGCGAAGATGCTGGTCACGTGCTTCTCGACCGCGCGCTCGGTGACCACCATCTCCGTCGCGATCGAGTGGTTGGAACGCCCTTCGGCCATCAGGGCGAGCACCTCCCGTTCCCGCGGGGTCAGTAGATCGACCGGTCCCGCCGACCGGCGGGCGAGCATTTGGGAGACGACCTCGGGGTCGAGCACGGACCCACCCTCGGCGACCGTTCGGACCGCGTCGATGAAACGCTCGAGGTCGGCCACTCGGTCCTTGAGCAGGTAGCCGACGCCCTCTGCGCTCTCGGCCAGAAGCTCGGCCGCGTACTCCTTCTCGACGTACTGAGAGAGCACGAGCACACCCGTGCCCGGGAGCTCGGATCGTATGATCAAGGCGGCCTTCAGGCCCTCGTCGGTGTGGGTTGGGGGCATCTTGATGTCGACGATCGCGACATCGGGCTTGTGTGCGCGCACCTTGCGCAGCAGGTCGTCGAGGTCGCCGGCCTCCCCGACGACTTCGAAGCCCTGATCCTGGAGCAGCCGGGCGACTCCGGCGCGAAGCAGAAGCGAATCTTCAGCGAGAACTACGCGCATTGCTCAAACAGCCTCGCGCCTGCAGAGGCGCGACACAACCCCGGGCGCGCACTCTGCGCGCGAATTGTCTGGCCGTCGGTGTGCGAACAGCATCCGCTCTGAGATCTCCCCGTACGCACAAGGTACGGCTAACCGCACGGCGGGTGTGAGCAATCCGAACCGCGAGACGCCTGCGTCCCGCACCGACAGGCACCTCAGCGGATGGGATCGTGGCGCCGTGCTCTCGACACACCGCAACGGAGGAGATCCCATGCAACATCCACCCCGCAACCCCGCTCGCCATCTCGCGGCCCGGATGGGCCACTGGAGCGCGAGCCATCGCAAACTCGCGATCTTCGGCTGGCTCGCGTTCGTGCTCGCCGCGATCGCCATCGGCACGGCGGTCGGTACGAAGACGATCGACCAGACCAACGGCACCACCGTCGGACCGTCACAGCGAGCGGACCACATCCTCAAGCACGCTGGGTTCTCGCAGTCCGGGCCGCTGACCGAGATCGCGGTCGTCCAGAGCAAGCACCTGACCACCGCCAACCCCGCATTCCAGGCCGCGATCGCGGACGTGGTGCGGACCGTGGCTCCACTCTCCAACGTCCACAACCTGCGCTGGCCGCACGGGCAGGCAGCCCGGGACCAAGTATCGCGCGATGGCCACACGGCCCTCGTCGAATGGGACATGAGCGGCAAGCTCAAGGCCGCCGAGAAGCACATCGACCCGCTGACCGCGGCCGTCGCCTCGGTCGGTCCCCGGCACGAGGGGTTCTACATCGGTGAGGCCGGCGCGGTGAGCTCGGATAAGGCGCTGACCAAGCTGTTCAACGAGCAGCTCGGGCAGGCGGGTGAGCGCTCGGTGCCGCTCACGCTGCTGATCCTGATGCTCGTCTTCGGGTCCCTCCTGGCGGCCTGGATCCCGCTGATGCTCGGCTTGCAGGCCGTGATCGCCACCGTGGGTCTGACCGCCATCGTCAGCCACATCACGCCGATGGACCCGAATGTGTCGGCCGTGGTCATGCTCGTCGGGCTCGCCGTCGGGGTCGACTACACGCTGTTCTACCTGCGCCGCGAGCGCGAGGAGCGAGCGGCCGGCCGCAGCGAGCGCGCGGCGCTCGAGGCGGCCGCGGCAACCTCGGGGCGCTCGGTCCTGGTCTCCGGGATCACCGTGCTGATCGCCATGGCCGGCATGCTGTTCTCCGGCGACAAGACGTTCATCTCGATGTCGATCGGGACGATGATGGTCGTCGCGGTGGCGATGATCGGGTCCTTGACCGTCCTGCCCGCGGTGCTCTCGAAGCTGGGAGATCGGGTCGAGAAGGGACGCATCCCGCTACTGGGCAGGTTCCGCAGCCCGGTCGGTGAGGGGCGGATCTGGTCGCGCATCCTGAACCCGGTGCTCCGCCGGCCGGCCCTTTCGGCCGCGCTCAGCGTCGCCGTTCTGCTGACGCTGGCCATCCCGGCGCTGCAGATCCACACCGCGGCCTCGTCGCTTAACACCCTGCCTCACAGCGCGCCCACGGTCGAGGCGATCCAACGCATCCAGTCCGCGTTCCCCGGGCAGGCGAGCCCGGCGGTGATCGCCGTCAAGACCAACACCACGTCGCCCGCATTCAGGTCGGCGGTCGCTCAGCTGCAGTCGGCGGCGGCGGCCACCCACCAGGGCTACGGAGCCGTCAGCGTCGATAGCAACCGCGCGCATACCGTGGGACGGATCGCGCTTCCGCTGCCCGGCAACGGGACAGATGGAGTCTCGACCCGCGCGCTGCTGACCCTGCGCGGCCAGCTGCTGCCGGCGACGATCGGCAAGCTCCCCGCCGTCAGCTACGGGGTCACCGGCGCCACGGCGGCCTCGTATGACTGGAACGAGATGATGAAGAGCTCGCTGCCGGTGGTGTTCGGCTTCGTGCTCACGTTCGCGTTCCTCCTGCTGCTGGCGTCGTTCCGCTCGCTGGTGATTGCGGCCAAGGCCGTGGTCCTCAACCTGCTGTCGGTCGCCGCCGCCTATGGCGTGGTCGTGGCCGTGTTCCAGTTCGGTTGGGGGACCAACATCCTCGGCTTCACCTCCAACGCATCGGTGGCGCCCTGGCTGCCGCTGTTCATGTTCGTCATCCTGTTCGGGCTGTCGATGGACTACCACGTGTTCATCCTCAGCCGTATCCGGGAGGCGCATGACCGCGGCATGAGCACCGAGGACGCGATCGCGCACGGCATCAAGACCACCGCGGGAACGGTCACCAGCGCCGCGATCGTGATGGTCGGCGTGTTCTCGATCTTCGCCACCCTCCCGATCCTCGATATGAAGGAGATGGGCATCGGGCTGGCGACCGCCGTACTGATCGACGCGACGATCGTCCGCGGCGTCCTGCTCCCGGCGAGCATGAAGCTGCTGGGTGATTGGAACTGGTACCTGCCCAGCTGGCTGCACTGGCTGCCCAGGCTCGAGCACCACGGCGAGCCGATGGCCCAACCAGCACCGGCCGCCGCCTGACGTTCCACCACTCGAACCGCAAGACCGGAATCCGGGCCGCTCACGCGGCCCGGATTCCGCTGTGCGTACGGCGATGGATTGGCAGGGTGGTGATGCGCTGCGCCTGCGTGTAGGCTGGGCAGGCGATTTCTGACATTCGGGGCACGGCGTGGCGACCCAATGGGGCGCATCGGGCGGCTGGCGACCGCCGGGACTCTATCCGTGCGCTCAGGGGCGCGGCGGCCAAGGGGGCGACGGTGTTACTGGTCGGCCTCGGGGAGCTTCATGACGACTGCTGCGCCGTGCTGCAGGACGCCGGGGTTCGCCCGGAGCGAGCAGATGACGTCACCGGGGCGCTCCGTGCGTTGATCGCTCGCCCTATCCCGGTGGTGATCGCCGGAGCGCCGTCGGCCCAGTCATTGATGCCGGCGGTTCGTGGCAGGCCCGAACTCTCCTCTACCCACGTCGTCGTGACGGCCGCGCTGGACTCGCGGAACGAGCTGCGAGCGGCGCTCGATGCGGGAGCCGACGATGTCATGCTCCTGCCGTTCGAGCCCAAGGTTCTGCTGGCCCGCGTGGCGGCCGGCATGCGCGCCGCGCGCCTACGCGCCAACGAGGCGCTCCTGCGCTCGCTGGTGGACAACATCCCCGGTGCTCTGTATCGCGGCGCGTGGGACCGCGATTGGACCATGCACTGGCTGAGCGACGAGATCGAAGCGATCACCGGCTATCCCGCCAGCGACTTCATCGACAACTCGGTGCGGACGTTTGCCAGCGTCATCCATCCCGACGACCGCGCACAAGTCGAGGGATCCGTCGCCCAGGCCGTGAACGCCGGCCGACCGTTCAACCTGGAGTACCGCATCATGCGCCGCGACGGTGAGCTGCGCTGGGTGTTGGAGCGCGGTGCGGCCCAGGATGGCGGCGACGGGCGCCGGTGGCTCGATGGAGCGATCTTCGACATCACGATTCGCCGCGCCGCCGAGCAGGCGCTTCGCGAACGAGAGGTCGTCCAGGCCCAGCTCGCCGAGGTTCGCGCCTCACGCGCTCGCATCGTCGACGCCGCCGACCGAGCTCGCCGAGAGATCGAGCGCAACCTGCATGACGGCGCCCAGCAGCAGTTCGTGTCGGCCACCCTGCAACTCCAGGTCTGGCGCGCATCTCACGGTGAGCTGCCGGAGCAGGCGCAGGCGGAGCTCGACCAGGTCCTCGTCGACCTCCGTGCCGGGCTCGCCGAGCTGCGCGAACTCGCCCACGGGTTGCATCCCGCTGTGTTGAGCGACCGTGGCCTGGAGCGCGCGCTGTCAGGCCTCGCGAACCGCGCCCCAGTCCCCGTCGCGCTGCGTACCAAGCTCTCGGAGCGGCTCGCGATGCCGATCGAAGCCGCCGCGTACTTCGTGGTCGCCGAGGCGCTCACGAACGTGGCGAAGCACGCCCACGCCAGTCGCGCATGGGTTCACGTCGATGAGGGCGACGGATGCCTCCGTGTCGAAATCGGCGACGACGGCGCGGGTGGCGCTGGCCTCCGGCCCGGTTCGGGGCTTCAAGGGCTCCGTGATCGGGTCGCCGCTGTCAACGGAACATTGACCATCGACAGCCAGCCGGGTGCTGGGACCATCCTACGGGCGCGGCTGCCAATCTCCTGACGGCGACGTCTGCGGGACGCTGAACGCGGCTCGAGCCAGTGAGCCGCCACTTTCGGAGCCGCCGGTGGGACTCGAACCCTGGTCTGTTCCTAAGCGTAGTTCGTGAGTAGGTGTCTATCCGAGCCTCCCTGGAGGCAGAGAGCAGCGCCTTCCTCGAGGCCCGATACCGATACACCATGCCGTTCGACCCGGCGACGACGAGCGCCCGCTCGTCGAGCAGGCCGATGTGAGCCAGTGAGTGAGCTCCCTGCCCGCCACAGGCTCGTTGCGGCACTCATCGAGAAGGGCGACCCCGACCCTGGCCCCGCTTTCGGCGACGGGGAAGGCGCCGCGAGCCGGCGATGCCTATCGCGACATTCCGTTCCCCGGAATCAGGGCCCGGGCACGGCCAGTTGGGCCGCGGCGCGGGTGCGCCGGGACAAACTCTGCATAAGCAATTGGCCGACCATGCACGAGTCGGCCCGCGCCCCGCTTCCGGCGATCGGCGGGTCTGCGCCAGCGGCGGGCACGTCGCCGCTGTTGTCTGACAGCAGCAGCCAGCGGCGCCGTCGACCGCGTCGAATCGTGGCTGCTTGCATGAGAACGCGGCAGCGCTCGATCGATCGGCGGTGTCCCTACTTCACCTGGCGGAGCACGCACCCGCGGAGGTCGTGGGACGCTCTCCCAACTCGCCCGTTGCGCTAGGGAGTTGGCTGTCCCCGGATCCGCCCGGCTGCACACGCGACGCCGGCAGGTAGCTGGACCGGCCGGTGATCACGGTCGTGTCGCTCGCGCTGGCGAAGGAGAAGGCGTCATCACTCTTCGTCACCCAGCATCAGCACCCAATGCTTAGTCGGGTGACGCTGGGATCGTTACTTCGGCATTGCTGGTCGATCGGCGTCGTGTCGCGGATGTCGACCCGACGCGGATCAGGATGTGCTCGTGCCGAGCGGCAAGATGGAGAGCCTCTCGCTCTTCCTAAGTGTTGGTCCGACGGGAGCGACACGGAGACGGTACTTGCGTCACGCTGGCCTACGGGGCGGTTGGTTGGCAAGTGTCCAACCAACGACGACACGCGTGTTGGCGGTAGGGTCGGGCGCGCTGGCGCGGGGGCTAGCGATGTCACCCACATGGGAGGCCGGAGTGGGTGGTCGGGTCGAGGTTCGGTTTCCCGTGGGCGGTGTCCTACAGCGAGTCTCCAGCGGCCCTGGAGCGCGCAGTCGTAGCGTGCGGCGCGTCACACAGATATGGATCCGCCGGGGAACGGGGGGAGTGCCCGGGCGACGCGATGACGCTCGAGCGCGGAGCCCGGCCACGGCCCAGTGATCTGTGAAGGCCCGAGTGAACGGGCAGATTCGATGACCACATTCACGACGTATCCAAGCGAGAACGCCGCCCGGCAGGCCGTGGCGGCGAGCCGCGCCAACGGCGGTGAGGACGACGTGCGGCTCCTCATCGGACGCGCGCTTTGTGACACGCGTCGGGAACGGGTTGGCGGCTTCGCCGGGCCGGTGGCGCCGGATGACAGGGTCGGGAGCATCGCGAACCGACCCGTCGAGCGCCGCCGTGGCTGCGGCAGCTTTGCCGGCGATCCCGACCGCCAGCGCCAAGGCTGTTTCGCCGACAGGGACCGGGTTGTGGTGGTCATTCAGTGCGACGGCGTCGAGCGCTCTCGCATGACCGGCGATCTGGGCCTCGGCCGGCTGTTGCGGCCCACCGGAGTCAGCGATGAGGTCGTGGTGGGCCTCATCGCCGAGCTGCGGGCGGGGCGTACGGTCGTGGCCGTTGACCGAACCGTGGTCGTGTCGGCCGATGCCCGAGGCCAGGCCGAGCACGTGAGGGAGGCAGCGTGACAGCTGCGCGGCAGCGGGCGCACGCGCTGGCGCGCAAAAACGGCCGCGATGCCCCAGGCGCTGGTATGCTCGCAGCCGGCTACAGAGCGGATCCTGGGGCCACGCCTGCCGGCCATCGGGGTCACGCAGAGGGCTTGGTTGGAGGGGCGACACCCCAGGATTGCCTGACGAGCAGGGACCGGAGCCGGTAGGTGAGCGAGGGACACGCACTCGAAGGCACCTCGGTCGGCATCTATGAGGTGCGGGCCCGGATCGGGCGCGGCGGCATGGGCGAGGTGTATCTCGCTCGCGATACCCGGCTGGGGCGCCCGGTCGCGCTGAAGCTGCTGCCGGAGCGCTTCGCGCAGGACGAGCGCTTCCGCGAGCGGCTGCTGCGTGAGTCGCGCCTAGCCGCGAGCCTGGATCACCCAAACGTGGTCCCGGTCTACGACGCCGGCGAGGCCGACGGGCGCCTGTTCATCGCGATGCGGTATGTCGATGGAGTCGACCTGAGAGAGCTGCTGCGAGAGGCCGCACCACTCACGCCCGCGCGGGTGATGGACATTGCGGGCCAGGTCGCTGAGGCGCTCGACGCCGCCCACGAGCGCGGTCTTGTGCACCGCGATGTCAAGCCGAGCAACGTTCTGCTGGATCAGCAGGGCGACCGCGAGCACGCCTACCTTGCCGACTTCGGGCTTACCCACTCGCCGGCAACCGCTGGTCCTACGGAGGGGCAGTTCATGGGGACGGTTGACTACGTCGCGCCCGAGCAGATCCGCGGTGACGTGGTCGACGGCCGCGCCGACGAGTACGCGCTCGGCTGCCTGTTGTTCGAGTGTCTCACCGGGTCGCTGCCGTTCCGCGACCGCTCCGAGGTGGCGGCGATCTTCGCCCACCTCGACGAACCGCCCCCACTTGCGAGCGAGCGCCGCGAGGGGCTGCCTTCGGCGGTAGACGCGGTGCTTGCGAAGGCGATGGCGAAGGACCCGGAGCAGCGATTCGACAGCTGCCGCGAGCTGGTCGCGGCGACGCACGAGGCGCTCGGACTAGGCGCGCCGCCGCGGCGGCGCGCGCGTTGGCTCGTGCCACTGCTCGCGCTTGCGGTCGTCGTGTCCGCTATCGCCGCCGTGGCGCTCGCCGTCGACCGGGGCGGGTCAGCGAGCCCTCCAGGAACGTACGGGACGCTCACACGCATCGATCCACGGACGAACCGCGTCCGCAGTTCGACGAATGTGCAGGGCTATCCACAGGCGGTCGCATGGACTGTCGGCGGGATATGGGTGGCAGATTTCCGGGAGGGGGTGCTGTGGCGGTATGACCCAAACACCCGGTCCATTCAGCGGATCGCCTCCAACGGCGAGCCGCGCGACATCGCCGCACTGGGCGATCAGGTGTATGTGGCGGTGGACGACAATGCGCTCAACGGATCCGTCGCCCGTTATGACGCCGCGAGCGGCGAGCGGCTGGACACTCTCAGTCCCGAGCTTGCCTGCGCGCTGGCATCGGGCGATGGTGTGGTGTGGGCGGCGGGCTGTCCGTACGCTGATCGCCTGAGCACCGATGCGCAGCCGCTGCGCTTGCTGCACCATATTTTCCTGCCGTTCCAGCCTGCAAGAGGCGGCGCGTCGACGACGCGCATCCAGTTCCGTGAGATGGCGATCGGCGCCGGGTCGTTGTGGGTCCTCGGTGACGCCCTCGACCGCCGCGTGTGGCGCCTCGACCCTCGCAGCGGCAAGATTCAGAAGACGATCGCGCTGCCGTTCCCGCCGCGGTCGGTCGTGGTGGCGGACGGGGCGGCGTGGATCACCGACGGCCTGGACGACACGGTTGTGCCGATCGACGCGCGCTCCAACCGGGTGCTGCCGGCCGTCAAGGTCGGCCGCGGAGCCGCCGGCGTCACGGCTACGCCTGGCGCGGTCTGGGTCGCCAACGTGATCGACGGGACCGTGTCGCGGATCGACCCGCGAAGCCGACGGGTCGTCAAGACCGTCCACGTCGGTGGGAACCCCAGCGAGATCGACGCCGGGCCGGATGGAGTGTGGGTGACCTCGCATGCGCCGTAAATGCGCTTGTTGGGCAGCGCTCGTCGCGGTTCTGCTGACCGTTTCGGCGTGCGGCGGCGACGAGCAGCGGCCAATGCGGATCGGCGTCATAGTCGACTGCGTCGGCGGGTTACGCGCCTTCGGGGACGGCGAGCTCGCCGCGGCGCAGCTGCCGCTGATCGTTCGCGGCGCCCGCACTGTTAGCGAGGATCCAAGCGACGGCATTCGGGGCGGACGCGTAGCCGGGCGGCGTGTTGAGATCGTCCGGGGCTGCAGCGAGTCCGGCGAGTTCAGCACACTCACCCAGGTCGCGCGCCAGCTGATCGAGCGCGAGCACGCGGACGTAATCGTCGACGGGGGCTTCTTTGAAACCGACGGGATCGCGCTGCGTGAGGTCGCCCGGCACTATCCCGACGTGGTGTTCGTCGACGCCGCCAACGGTCCCCGCGAGGTGACACTCGATCGGCCCGCGGTCAACCTATACCGCGTCGCGCCGGACTACGGCCAGGGCGTCGCCGGGCTCGCTACCTACGCCTACCGTCGCCTCGGGTGGCGGCGCATCGCGCTCCTTCCCGACGAGTGGTTTTGGGGCTGGAATGCCGAAACCGCGTTCGTGCGCGAGTTCTGCGCGCTCGGAGGTCGCATCGCCAAGCGGGTCCCGCTGCTGGTCTCACCGCAGCCGACGTCCGCGGTCCTAAAGAGCATCCCACGCGACGCCGACGGCGTCGTGGTGCTCGGATCGTTCGCGACCGTCACCCCGGATCTCCTGGGCGCGCTCGCCCGGCGGGGGACCAACTCATTGGTGCTCGGTCCCGAGGTGATCGGGTACACCGATCTGGTGCGCCAAGTACCTGCGCTCACTGGGGTCGTGGCGGCGTCGTATTCGGCTCCGGAGTCGAGCTCGCCGGCCGTCCGCGCCTATCTGCGTGACTACGCCGAGGCGTACCCCAACACGCCACCGGGCGAGCCGCGCGACGCGGTCGTGATGGCATACCACAACGGGGTCGAGGCGGTTCTCGAGGCCTTCGAGCAGGTGCACGGCGATCTCTCGGATGGTCGCCGTCGGCTGCGCGAGCAGCTTGCACGCCTCGACACCACGCTGCTCGGCGTTCCGGTTCGGATGGACGCCAACCGACAGGCGGTGGTGTCAGCGAACCTTGTTCGACTCGGCCCGGAGTCGACCGCGGGCGTCCCCGAGCTCCGCGCGGTCGAGTCGATCCCGGCGGTGGACCAGTCGATCGGAGGGCTGGTGCCGGCGAGCTATATCCCGACTTACGGAGGCGAGCCCTGCCGACGAGCGACCCCGCCGCCGTGGGCGAGGTAAGTCAGCCCGCGATCGTCCAGGTAAAGCGTGTGCCCTCCTGTCGCGGCGCCAGGCCGCCGGGTCGCAGCCCGCGACGCACGAGAACGGTCGTCAGGTCCGGCTCGACCGCGAGCGCTGCTCGCGTCCGACCCAGGCCGGCCGTTCGCCAGCGATCCGGCAGGCCGACGACGACGACTCCCGCAGGACGGGCGACCGTCACGAGCGCCGGCGGCGAGGGCTCGACGATCACTGGCTCCGCTGCGATGCCGAGCCCCCGCTGCACCGCGAGCGACGCGTTCGCGAGCAGCCGGCTCGCGTCGCGCCCCTTGCCGCCGGTGCTCGCGCCGGCGAGCTGCAACACGCGCCCGTGTCCGCGCGCCAACCAGGCGCCAAGTTCGACCGCCGCCCAGTCGTGCTCTGACCCCGAGAACGGCACCAGGACTGGCCCCGGGCGCGGTGGCCGCGCGCCGACGAGAATCGCGACGTCGCATGGCGCATGGTCCAGCAACGCGAGCAGGCGCGCGTCCTCGAGCAGGCCATCGGGGGCGTCGACAACGAGCAGCTCGACATCCTGCTCGGCCGCGAGGCGCGCTAAATCATGGCCGGGCGTGACCGACGTGAACGCCGCGGTGCGCGTCGTCACCCCTCTCTCTGCGAGTCCGTTGTGGATCTCAGCAAGGCGCTGCACCGCATCGTGGAGCTCAGCCGCGCGCGTGACCGAACTGGCGATGACGAGCTCGCGCTCCGATTCGCCGGCCAGTGGCTCGGATAACGCGACCAAGGCCGGGAGCGAATCGTCCCCGAACGCCGCCGTCATGACGCGACGGGGATCGTCCGGAATTGGTGCGCTCGCAGACGAATGCGAGCGACGCGGCGCGAGCGCGGGATCCTGCTCGAGAATCGCGCGCTGTACCTCGCGCAGCGCCGCGCCGGGCTCGATCCCGAGCTCGGTCACGAGTGTCAGGCGCGCGCGCTGAAAGGCCTCGAGCGCATCGGCTTGTCGACCGCAGCGATACAACGCCACCATCTGCTGCGCCCGAAAGCGCTCGTGCAAGGGATGCTGCGAAGTCAGCGCCTCGAGCTCGGCGATCAACTCGGCATCGCGTCCGCACGCCAGATCCGCCTCGATCGCGCGCTCCAGCGCCACCAGGCGTAGCTCGTCAAGGCGTGCCGCGATCGTCCGCGCGCACGGCTCGTCCGCGAGATCCGCGAGGGCCGGCCCGCGCCACAGCTCCAACGCGCTCCGCAACTCCGTCGCGGCAATGTCGAAGCGCCCATCGGCCAGCGCCCGCGCGCCGGCGCTCGCCCGGCGCTCGAACACCCGCAGGTCGAGCTGTCCCTCGGCCACCGGCGCAACGTAGCCGCGCCCCCGAGTCGCGATTGCGTCGCGTCCCAAAACCTTGCGCAGCTGCGAGACATACGTCTGAAGGACGCTCTCAGCGGTGAGCGGCGGCTCCTCGCCCCAGACCTCGTCGACAAGCCGCGCGACCGGCACGACCTCGTTCGCGTGCACCAGCAGGACGGCCAACAGCGCCCGCTGGCGCGGTCCGCCGAGACGCGCCGGTAGGCCACCCACGAGCACCTCGAGCGGCCCAAGCACCGCAAACCCTAGTTCCAGCGCAGGCGAGGTAACCCCTCCTCATCCCGCTCGCGCACGACCGGTCGCCAAGTCGCTGCACCCCGACGCTCCCAGAAGTGCCGCGATCCTCCGGATCTGTCGATCGTCAACTCGTGGCCCCCCGTGAGCAAACAACATGATCAACGTCTCGCCTAACGGTCCTCATCGAAGCTGGCCCTCGACGCAACATTACGTCAGATGGCGCCCGCCCGTTCGCGGTCGGCTTGTCGCGCGCGGTGCCCTACAGCGAGTCTCCAGCGGCTCTGGAGTGTCCCGTCGTAGCGTCAGGCTAGTCAGACAGACCTGGATCCACCGGCGAACGTGACAGTGCTCGAGCGGAGGGGTTTCGCTCGAGGCGCAGAGCTTGCTCAGCCCACGGTGATCTGTAGAGCGCCGAGTGAAGGGAAGATTTCATGACCGCATTCGCGACGTATTCAAGCCACCGCGCCGCTCGGCGGGCGGTGACGGCGCTGCGGAGTAACGGCGCCGCGCAGAACGTGCGCCTGATGATCGGGTGGTCAGGCTTTTGTCGACCGACGGCGGGGAGTTACCGAGGTCGGCCTCCGCCCGGCGTCGTCGGGGTGCCGGAGCTCACGGACGCTTCGCGGCCAGTGGCAACAGCAAGCGCGCGGCCCTGACACCGCTCACGAGGTGCGGCCGACCCCGCCCTCGCGACAGTCAACAATCGCCGGCCTCTAGCCGGCGACAGCAAAGGAGTCAGACATGAAGAGACTAATCACACCGGCAACGCTGATAGCCGTCCTGGTCTGTGCCAGCGCGGCGCTGGCGCACGGTTCGACCGTGGGCGTTGTCGGCCTCCAGGCGCCCGCGGACGCAACCGCAGGCGCGCCCGGCGACCCGTGCTCCGCCACGGATCCCGAGACAGGCAAGGCGCCGGTGGTAAGCAACGCAATGGCCGGCAGCCTAATCGGCTGCTGGTACACCGACACGTTTAACCCCATCAACAGCACAGCGAGCGGAGTCCTCTACGCCAGCGGTAGCGAGCACTTTATCGGCTGCCTCGACGTTCGAGCCAAGGGAAGCTGCTCACGGACCGATCGAACCGGAACGCTCGCACTGAAATACACGTTCCTGGCCCTGTACGACCTGGCCACGAACCAGGAGGTCTGGGGGGGGTGTCAACACAACATCGTGTCCGGAACTGGGGGCTTCGCAGGAGCGGACGGCAGGATCGACTTCCAGGATAACGTCACGAAAGGAACCTCCTCCTATGTGGGATTCCTGACGCTCCAGGGCCGAGATCAACGCGCCCGCGCCAGGGCGGTCGCCGCAGCCGCGGCCGCCACCCGGCCCGCGTCCATGTGCTGAACAGTTAGGACGCAGCAGAACGGCAACCATTCCAAACGACGAGGGCGGGCCCGATCCTCCCGCCCTCGGGCGCCTCATCGACTCCTCCGGACGCCGACGCCAGGGGCGGTCGACAACAGCGGAGGCGCGCCGGCACGATGCCGCCCCATGGACGGACACACCCCGCAACGTCCCACCACCAGCAAACGACCGCCAGCGAGGCCCAAGCTCGTCGCCTCTGATGAGCCAAGAAACCGCCCGGATGCTGATCCAGCAAGCAGACGTCAACAGTGGCTCGAGAATCTGTTGTGCGACGGAGGACAGCCAATCGTCGCGCCGCAGGCCCCCTGCTGGTGCATCGCCGCGGCGTTCGACGAGGGAATGCAGCTCGACGCCGACGCCATGTGCGCCTTACGGCGCCTGTAGTCAGGCGAAGCGGAGCGGCCGCCGGCGGCCGCCCGAGGTGCTTAGGCGCGCACCGCCTGGGGCGCGCCGGGTGATCCAAGCAGCAGCGTGCGTCGCGAGGTCGCTCACGCTGCTGTCGCCCCGGAGGAGCCGCTAGCCTCGACCGCGCCGGCGCTGGCAGCTTTGCAAGGGGTTGCGAGCCAGTCGGACGTCGTCGGCGGCGTTGCCGTGTCCGACGACTCGCGATCGTCTGCGAGCTCGTCGATGAGACACGCCTACTTCGCCCGCGCGAGCGACATAATCGCGATCACTCTCTGGCGGGGCCCCCGGCGAAGACGTTGCATAAATGCAGCCGGGCGGATCCGGGAACAGCGAGCCCACTAGCGCAACGGACGAGTTCGAAGAGTGCGCTCCCGACCGGTGCGGCCACCTGCTTCGCCAGGTGAAGGAGCAATGTCCGCCGACCGAGACGACGCTGCTGCTCTCCATCGAGAGGAGCCACGCGCTCGGGGCGACTGTGTTAGGCGTAACCGGGCAGCGCCGCCGTACCAATGCGGACGCCCTCCCAGCGCTTTGCAGTCGTGGGCACATCTGGCTGGATGGATTCAAACGGTGGTACAGGCGCTCGGGCGTTGCGTAGGCACAGCCGCGATTCTGCATGCCGCGACGCGGGCCCTGCATCCGGCGATAAGCGGGTTTCCGAATCGCGGGCTCGTGCGATCGCATCCGTCTGCTCACCGACGCCGACGCGGACGCCTGCTTCGCCACTCAAGCATTCGCCGCAATTCTCGACACCCGCACGATTGTTGTCGCCCAGTTGCGAGCGACCCTCCGGTCCGAAGGTCACCGGGCTGCGCGCACGCGGCCGGCGAGCACCCGCATGGCCGTCTCGTCGGCGTCCGCCCACTGCTACCAGACGCACTGGATCGCCGAGGACCTCGCTCTGCACTATGCCCCGTTTGCTCCGCACTATGTCGGCCTTACTCCTCCGCGGACCCCGGCGGTCGCGGCCCCGTGGCCCCGCCCTTACTGGGGTCTCGGCTTAGTGCGGAGTTGGCAGCGATCAGCCCGATGGTCCGCACTAAGTCGACGACAGTGGCCGACCCCCCTGGTGGCGAAATCCCCAGTGGTTATGGGCTCTTGCGGAGTACATAGTGCGGAGTGCGGTGCCGTTTGAACCGGAGACTTAGGTAGGTCCGCAAACGCTGCCCTAACTGCCCGAGCGCCACCGCCCCCCGGACCCGCCACGCCCGTGGCCAGCGGGCGCAAATCGGCCTTGCATGTGCCGCTGGGCGTGTTAACGTGCGTGGCCTCGATTGATGGCTTGCTCTGGTAGAGCAACCCCCTCGCACTGACGAGGACCCCGAGACGCAGGACATAGCCAGGACGTTCCGGTCAGGTCCGCCCAGGCGCTCGAGATGACAACGAACCGCATTGAGCGACATCGGTGGTGTGCGCTCAGACTTGGTTGTTCGTGCTCTCGGTTCCTTTGGTTGATCGTTTCCCCGACGACGTTCTCGTCGATCTGCCTGTCCAGGTGGGCACGGCGTCTCAGCTCTCAGCGTCAACCATGTCGCTCGCTCATCGGCTGCGGCGGCGTCCCCTGCGTGGCGCCCGACCCTCCGCAACGAGCCACCTGAGCCCATCCGCGCTCGGCGGTGCGCTTCGCCGGTCTACTGAGCGAGGGCCCCACAGAGCGAAGGAGGTCCCGATGGACTGACTGGTCCCCGACGTCGAGGGCGACGTCGGGCCACCCACCCGTCCCTACAAACACGTCGACCCCGAGATGATGACTCGGGGCCGGCGACAAGCCTCAAAGGAGGCTCCATGAACAGAAGGAACCGTAGCACTCGCTCGGGCGGCATCCCGCTGCCCGACGACCATTTCCCCGAGAGTGAGCACCGCCTGCGCTACGACCTCTGGCGCCTGCTGCGCGCGCTTCTTGAGCTGGTGCGCTCTCGCCGGCGGCTGGCCCACGTGCCGACGCTGATGCAGGTCCGCGCGCTGGCGCATTTCGAGGGGCGCGACCCGCGCTCCTACCTGCTCGACCCGAAAACGAACCACGTGCCCGAGCTGCCGCTCGGCGGCGAAGATCCGCTCGGGCGGTATGCCCTGTGCTTCACCGGTCGCCACTGGGACAGCGGGCGGGCGGTTCGAGCTGGTGACGCTGCCCGACGGGTGCGCGTTTGACCTGCTCGGGATGGACGGCTGATCGCCCGACCGACACGACGGCCCGGAGGACCTTCGCCCCGACCTGATCGGAGTCAAGGCCTCCGGGCCGTTTCTCGTCTCGCGCCGGTGAAGGGGGAGGGGGCGGCGCCGCCGGAGCGAGAGGACCTAGCAGACCGTTCAACAACGAAGGAGGTGGTCGAGAAACGCTCGACATCGATGAACCCGTACGACCCGATCGTCGAAGAGGTTGTGCGGTGCGAAGACCAGCCCCCCGGCTCGCTCGCCGGCCGGCGGCTGATCGTCCGGTGGAGCGACGGCACCAACGGGGAGGCGGTGCGGTTCTATCAGGATGAGGTCCTTTTCAGCGAGGGCGATCATGGGAATTCGGGGCTTATGTCGGGTCGGTTGAGAAGTCCCCGCATCAAGCGATGTCAGGGTCTGGTCTGGGGTACATAATCTGAGCGCAAAGGCCGAGATTGTCTCCGACGTGTTGATCACGAGAGGAGACGGTTGAGATGGCTGATGTGCCGACGGTTGAGATGTCCGGTCCGCTTGGACCGTTCGCTGCCGGGTTCGTCGATGACATGCGGCGGCAGGGCTTCGGCCCGGTGGCGGTGCGCAAGCACACGGGATTGGTGGCCGGCTTGAGCGGCTGGTTGATGGCAGAGGATGTGGCTCTGTCCGGCTTGTCGTCAGAGGTCGCGGAGCGGTTCTGCGCGGCGCGGCGCGAAGCTGGTCACACGTATCTGCTGACCATCAAGGCGCTCGATCCTCTGTTGGGGTATCTGCGCGGGCTGGGTGTCGCGCCGCCGGCGAGTCCGTCGGCGTGCGTGGGGCCGGTCGAGGAGTTGCTGTCTCGCTTCCGGCGGTATCTGGAGCAGGAGCGTGGCTTGGTCCCGGCGGCCGCCCGCGGCTATGTCGACAAGGTTCGCCCGTTCGTCGCGCGGTTCGACGGTCCGGACGGGCTGGAGCTCTGGCGCGCGGACGTGGCGGAGGTGCGCGGGTTCGTGGTGGACGTCTGTCCGCGACTCGGGCAGCGATCAGCGCAGCTGATGGTGGTCGCGCTGCGGTCGCTGCTGCGGTTCTTGCATCTCGACGGCGTGATCGACCGGTCGCTCGCTGGCGCGGTGCCGTCGGTCTTCGCGCCGCGGTTGTTGGGGTTGCCAAAGCGGCTTGAGGCCGGGCAGGTCGACGCGCTGTTTGCGTCGTGCGACACCGCAACGACCATCGGCGTCAGGGACCTGGCGATCTTGACGCTGCTGGCCCGGTTGGGGCTGCGCGCCGCGGAGGTCGCTGGGTTGTCCCTGGATGACGTCGACTGGCGCGCCGGCGATCTGATCGTGCGCGGGAAAGGTGAACGCTCAGAGCGGCTGCCCCTGCCGCACGATGTCGGAGAGACGATCGTGATGTATCTGCGTCACGGGCGGCCCGGAAGCGCACAGGACCGAGCCGTGTTCGTCCGGGTCCGCGCGCCGCATCGTCGACTCTCGCCCGGTGGGGTCACCTATGTGGTCGAGGCTGCAGCGCTCAGAGCCGGTCTTGGGCAGATTCACGCGCATCGACTGCGGCACACCGCGGCGTCGGAGATGCTTCGTGCCGGCGCGACGCTACCCGAGGTCGGGCAGGTGCTCCGTCACCGCCACGCGAGAAGCACCACGATCTACGCGAAGGTCGATCGGGAGGCGCTGAGGCAGATCGCGCGGCCGTGGCCGGGAGCGGTTCGATGAGCGGCCTGCGCGAATCAATGGCTGAGTATCTGGCCGTCCGTCGAGCGCTGGGCCACCAGCTCGACAGGACTGAGAAGCTTCTGCGGCAGTTCCTCGATTATCTCGACGCGACCGGCAGCGATCAGATCACGGTCGAGCGCGCAGTCGCGTGGGCAACGCTCCCGGCCGGCGGGGAGCACTGGCACGGGATGCGGCTGGGCGTGGTCCGTGGGTTCGCTCGCTACCTGCACGAAGTCGATCCGCGGGTCGAGGTCCCGCCGCCCGACGTGCTGCCCGATCGGTCACGCCGCGCGGTCCCCTACCTCTATTCCGATGAGCAGATCCAGGCGCTGATGACAGCAACGAGCACGCTACGCACCGCGCACAAGACGGCGACGTTCCGGACGCTGTTCGGTCTGCTGCTCGTGACCGGCATGCGGATCGGGGAGGCGATCGCACTGGACCGCGCCGACTTCGACGCCGACCTCGGCACGCTCATCATCCGCCACGGGAAGTTCGGGAAATCCCGTGAGCTGCCGCTGCACCCGACCACGACCAGCGCGGTGACGCGCTATCTGGGTCGTCGGGATCGCCCGCGGCCGGCAGGACCAACCGAGGCGCTGCTGATCTCGACCGTCGGCACGAGGCTGTGGATGGCTGACGTGCAGACCGCCTTTCGCACGTTGCGAGCCCGCGCGGGGATCCTGCCACGGTCGGCTGCGTGCCGGCCGAGGCTGCACGATGCCCGACATACCTTTGCCGTGCGCACGCTGCTGGACGCGTACCGCACCGACGGCGATCCCGTCCCGAGGATCGCTGCGTTGTCCACCTATCTGGGTCACGTGGATCCTGGCAAAACGTATTGGTATTTGGAGGCCGCGCCCGAGCTGATGGCGCTCGCCGGCAACCGGCTGGAGCGGCACCTCGGAGTGGGGCGATGAGCGCGCTCGCACCATCGTTGCAGGCATGGTTCACCGACCGGTTGATGCGCGAGCGCGACGCCAGCCCGCACACGATCGCGTCCTATCGCGACACGATCCGACTGCTGCTGACCTACGCCTCTGAGACGCTCGGCGTCGAGCCGTCGAAGCTCGATCTCGATCAGCTCGATGCGCCGCTGATCGGCGCGTTCCTCGACCACCTCGAAACTGACCGCGGATGCGGCGCCCGGACCCGCAACACGCGACTGGCCGCGATCCGCACCTTCTACCGCTACTGCATGCTGCGTCACCCCGAGCACGCCGCGACGATCGAGCGGGTCCTGCAGATCGGACCCAAACGCCACGAACGCGCGCTCGTGACCTACCTCACCGAGCCCGAGCTCGACGCGCTCATCGACGCGCCAGACCGCTCGACTTGGACCGGTCGCCGCGACCACGCGATCATCATCCTGCTCGCGCAGACCGGATTGCGGGCCTCAGAGCTGACCGGCTTACTCTGCGGCGACATCCACCTCGGCACCGGCGCGCACGCGACCACCACAGGCAAGGGCCGCAAGCAGAGGATCACCCCGATCACCAAGCAGACCGCCGCGGTACTCCGGGTGTGGCTCGCCGAACGGGGCAGTTCGCCCGCCGAGCCGCTGTTCCCGACCAGCACCGGCAAACCACTCACCCGCAAAGCGCTCGCGCGCAGGATCGCCAAGCACGCCGCCCAGGCCGCCGAGGGCTGCCCGTCACTGACCGCGAAGACGATCACGCCGCACGTCCTGCGTCACACCGCCGCGATGCGGCTCCTGCACGCCGGCGTCGACACGACCGTTATCGCGCTTTGGCTGGGCCATGAACAAGTCGAGACCACGCAGATGTATCTTCATGCCGACCTCGCGCTCAAGGAACGAGCGCTCGCTCGCACCAAGCCACTGGACGTCAAGCCCGGCCGCTACCGCCCGCCAGACGCGCTCCTGGGATTCCTGGATGGACTATGACGAGACCGCAGCCGACCTCGGGCCTCGTCCGCGCGCTCGTGGAGCCTGGCATCGGAGTTCCAGCATCCCGGCAAGGCTGCTCAGATGTTCCGCAGCGGCAGCGTCACCCCGGCTCGATCCAGCTGCCGAGACTGCTGCGTCACGCCTGAAGCAGAAGTCTGGGATCGGTAGCCGCAACGCGACAAACGAGAAGCTAGCTGTCAGCGCCGCAGGCTTCCGCTCGAGCCTGTGGCGCCGGCGCCGGCGGCGGCGCCTCGCTCACGCTTGCGATGCATCGCGAGACGATCTATAGTGGTGGTTGTGACCGAGCAGGCGCTGTTGATTCTCGCGAGCCTCGCGACGGGCGAGCTGCATGGCTACGGGATCGCCAACGATGTCGAGGCTCTTTCGAGCGGGCGCGTGAAACTTGCGGCCGGCACTCTGTATGGCGTGCTGAACCGTCTGTCGGCGGATGGTTTGATCACGCAGACACGCGAGGAGGTCGTCGGCGGTCGCCGACGACGCTACTACCAGCTGACAGGCCCGGGCCATGCGGCGCTTGCCCAGGAAGCAGCAGGCCTGCGCTCGACAGCGGCCGCGGTCAGCGCTCGTGTCGCGGCCGGCCCAAACCCCAGCCCCAAATTGGCATGAGACGTCGGCTGCTTGATCTGTGCCTGCTCGCCTACCCGCGGGCGTGCCGTCGCCGTGATCGTGTCTATCTGCGCGATCTGGCGTTGGAGTTGGCCCAGCGCCAGGGCCTCGCCCGGCAGGCTGTGTCGCTGCTTTTGGGAGGGGCCCAGGAACGGGCCGGTGGCGTCAGAAGGTGGGCTTGGCGAATCGGCGCGGTCTCGCTGGCGGGCTTGGTGTTGGCGTTCGGTGGGGTGGCGGTGAGCGCGGGCGCGGGGGGTAATCATGAGCTTGACCGGTTCGCGTGTGCTCGCACCGCTGGCGGCGGTGGGAGCAGCTGCGCTGCACAGGCCCGGAGCCTGGTGGTGTCGCGCGAGCGGGCGGGATGGCGTTGCGCGCGGCGCGATGAGTTGCCCGTGTCGACCGGCGTGCGGTTGGAATGTACCCAGGACCGCTAGACCCCAGGACGCCCTTGCGCAAGCTGGTGCCCGCGATTGTCGCTGCGGCGGTCCTGGCCGCGACGGTCGCCGCGGTCTGCTCCGGTTCCGCCACCGCGGCGCCCAGCCGGCAGGCGGCGACTCGGGTGGAGGCGTTCCTGGCTGATCACTGGCCTCACGGGGCGAGCGGAACCGTGCTTGTGGCACGCGCAGGCCAGGCGATCAGCTGCACGAGCTTTGGCTGGGCAGATCGCGCCAAACACGTCCCCGCACGGTGTGACACCGCCTATGACATCGGGTCGATCACTAAGCAGTTCACCGCCGCGGCGATCCTCAAGCTCCAGATGATGGGCCGACTGGGCATTAGCGACCGGATCGACCGGTTTATCGATGGGGTTCCGCCCGACAAGCGCGTGATCACGATCAACGACCTGCTGACGATGACATCAGGCCTGACCGATTCGCTCGGCGGCGACTACCAACCCCTCTCGCGAGAGCAGATGCTCACCGAGGCGATGCGCTCGCGCCTGCTCTCAACACCAGGCAGCACCTGGCATTACTCAAACGTCAGCTACAGCATCCTCGCCGCGATCATCGAAAAGGCGTCTGGCCTAGGGTATGAGCAGTTCCTCGCGCGCTACCTGTTTCGCCCAGCCGGAATGCGGCACACCGGCTACCTCCTACCGCACTGGCGTGCAGGCCAAGTCGCGGTCGAGTACAACCGCCACGGACGCCCGACGGGCCGCCCCTTCGATCACCCATGGGCCAAGAACGGGCCCTACTGGAACCTACGCGGCAACGGTGGCATCATCAGCACCGCCCCGGACATGCTGCGCTGGGACCGCGCGCTGCTTCATCACACCGTTCTCAGTCACGACGCCGAGCGCCAGTTGTTCACCCCGCGGGTACGCATCGACACCGCTGGTGATCGCTACGCCTACGGCTGGGAGATCCTTACCAGCCCGCTCGGGCCGATTGCGGCGCACAACGGCAGCAATGGCTGGTCGTTCGCCGTCATCGCCCGACTCTTGCGCCAAAAGACACTCGTCTTCTGGGTCAGCAACCACGCCTTCCAGACCGGCCGCTGGAACCTGCAACAAACCCAGGTGAGCTTGACCTACGGGCTCCTACAAGCAGCGCTGCCCACAGGTCAAGCGCGGTAGCGCTCAAACACGCAGTGACGCCGGCGCTCGACCGCCTCGCCATTCCCAGTTCCGCAGCTGCGACCCCTTCGTGCAGAAGTCAGCGGCCGCGAACCTACGACACTCCTGAATCCACGAACGAGCAGGACTCTCGCGGCGGTTCTGGCACGGCCCCAGGGCTTCTGCTCCTGGACAAAATCAGTAGCCGGCTACTCGCTGCCCGTTTTGGAGCGCAGCTGCGGCGCGGTGCTGTCGTCCATCACCGACCACCCTCGAGCAGCCGCGCCAACGATCGCAGGCTCGCACCGCAAACTCGGGCTCGCCGACAGATTATGTGCCCTCCTCGCGGCGATCGAGCCAGCTACACCACGCATCTCAACGCAAGAGGACATAAGCCGGGAGTTCCCATGATCGCCTTTATGGGGACGTTCCCATAAAGGCGACCTGGTCGGCAAGACCCGCGAGCGGATCCGGTCGCTGCACTTCCGGCGTGACCGCGACTGGCTTGAGAGCTAGCGAGGCTCGTGAAGACGGCTTGGCGGCTGGGGATTCGGTGCCGTAAGGGGTGTTGCCGCGGTTCCGGTGAGGGGGAGTGATAGCGTGCCGCGGCACATAACGAGCCGAGTCGCCGTGCCATCCGTGGCCGGCGAGCGGGGGACCCGAAGCGATCCACGTGGTCGCCGGGGCGAATCGCCGTCGCAGTGCGGCGTAGCGCGTAAGCGCGAGCCCGTCAGCTAACCCCGCAGGCTTTTCCAGTAGCCCTCAAAGGAGGATTGTGGACGCCGTCCGAGACCTTGGACGGGTCGAGCCGTGGCACGAATCGCTCGAGCGCTCGCTCACGCGCAGGAACAAGCCGGGGCGTGTCCCGGTCAAGCGCGACCAGCAGCGCGAGCAGCGCCCGCCAGCGCAGAGGACATCAGCGCGCCGGCGGGTGACCGATCGGCCGCGCACCCGCGGCCGGAAGGCGAGCCGCTCGCGGATACTCGTGAGGCGCGCTGTTGGAATCGTCGCCCTCACGGTGGCGGGTGTCGCCCTGGTGAGCACGCTTGCCGGCCGCAGCACGCCAAGGCCCGCGATCGCGCCACGAGCGGCCGCCATATCGGCGCAGCTTCGATATGCCGACTCGGGCGGTGCAGGACCGCTGTCTCGCTGGCCAGTCCCGCGGGTGAGCGGAACGGGGCTGGCGCCCGCTTGTCAGCCGGCGAGCGGGCCGAGCGATTACGTCAACCCGCTCGGTGGCGCGCGTGTCAGGTCCGAGCGGATCGATCAGGGGGTTGACTACGCCGGCTCGGGGACGCTTGCGGCGATCGGCGGCGCGACGATCACGTACGTGGCGACGACGGCCACGGGGTGGCCGGGATCGTTCATCGAGTACCGGCTCCTCGACGGACCAGACGCTGGCTGCTACGTGTATTACGCCGAGGGGGTGAACCCGGCGGCTGGCCTGCGGGTCGGGGAGACGGTGGCGGCCGGTCAGCCGATCGCAAGCATCATCCCCGGCTGGCCGACCGGGATCGAGCTCGGATGGGGCGCCGGGATCAGCACCGCGACCTACGCGGCCGAAACCCACCAGTGGAGCGCCACGAGCGATCAGGACAGCGTCGCGAGCGCGGCGGGCGAGAGCTTCTCGGCGCTGATCGCCTCCCTCGGCGGCCCACCCGGGAAAGTGGAGGGTAGGGCGGATCGCTTCGACTTGGCCCGAGAAGAGTCCGCCGGCTATGCGACAAACCAGGGCTGAATCTGCGCTCGCTGTCAGGAGGCGCGAGCTGATCTAAGTGATCGCGCTTCGATCGGGTCGCACGGACCGCGGCGGCCGCCCAGGGTGGGGAGGAGTGGGCACGAGCGGCGAAGAATTCCTGACGGTCGCCGAGCTGGCCGCCTGGGGGGGGGCTGCGAGTTGCCCCGACACGCCGGGTATCACTGTCCGAGCGTTGCGCGCTGACACGCTACGGGAGTCCGGGGCCGCTGTGGCTGGCTGGGACGCTCGTGGTGGCTTTCGCCGCCGCGATTTGCGCGAGTAATTGAGCCGGGCTGGTGCCGGCGACCACGACCAGCCGCGGCAGACGGAAGCGGTCCTGCTGCGGGCTCGCCCATCCTGGATTGACCGTGGTGGCGCCGACATAGCCGGCGGCGCTGACGGCGGCGATGACGGTCGCGTCGTAGTCACCCGAGGGGTAGCTGAACCAGTTCACGGGGACGCCGTAGCGGCTGCGCAGCGTCTGCCGGGCAGTTGCGACCTCGGCGCTCATCTGCCCCGGGTCCACGGCGGTCAGGTCGCCGGGGCTGGCGCCCTGCGTATCGAGTTCCCAGCCCGCGGTGATCAGGCCGCGAACCTGCGCGTCGCTCAGGCCGCCGTCTGACGGCGACAGGCCGCCCAGCTGCAGGTCTTCGACGCCGACCCAGCCGAGTCCCTTGAGGACCGGCAGCGCGTTTGTGTACTGGGAGGCATAGCCGTAATCAAACGTGATCACGACCGGCTTGCCCGCTCCCAGCGAAACGCCGCGGGTCCAGTAGGCCTGCACCTGGTTGAGCGTCACGGCATGCCAACCGTTGACCTTGAGCGCTTGCATCTGGCTTGAGAACTCGCCGGCCGGAACATAGAGCGCCGAAGGCGCCGTGCTCTGGGCCGGGGGCGTGTTGATCACGTGGTAGACGAGGATCGGCACGGGCGCGGCGGCCGGCCGAGTCGCGGGTCGGGACACCGACTGGCCCCGGCGCGGGTTGCTGGCTGACCCCAACGGCGTCGATGTTGATCGGTGCAAGCCTGACCGGGTTCCGGACATGAACAGGATCACGCCGACGATCCCGGCGACCAAGATCAGCGACCCGATCGCGGCGATCCGTTCACGCCTGACTCGCAGCTCACGGTCGCGCGCTTGCTTGCGCCGGGAGCGCTGCTGCTCGCGGAAGCTCATGGCGCGCGAAGTTACACCCGGCGGCTGAGCTTGGGCCGCCGCGTCCCACGCGCGCTCACGTGTGTCCTCGACGGGCGCGGGCGATACCACCAGGCCGCCGGCGGACGCGTCCCGGTCCGCCCTGGGTTGCTCACGACCGTCGCGTCAAATCGCGCGGCGGCCCATCCACAAGCTTGAGAGGAGAACCGATGAAGCGCACACCGCTTCGCCGGCGCGCCCAGCTGCGCGCCCGCACACCGCTGCGACGAACCACGCCGCTCCGGCGAACACCGTCACTGGCGGCGACCGACAGGCAGCGCGCCGCCGTTGCCGGTCGGCCCTGCATCGTCTGCGCAGCGACCCTCCGGATCGATCCGGCGCACCTGATCCCGTGGTCGCTGGGCGGCTGCGGCGACCCGCTCTGCGTCGTGCCGGCATGCAGGCAATGCCACCGCGCCTACGACTCCGGCGAGCTCGACCTGCTGCCCTACCTCGAGCCCGCGTGGCGCGCGCAGCTTGCTCACGCTGTCGGGCACGTCGGGCTGATCGGGGCGCTGCGGCGGATCAGCAGCGACGCCGCTCCGCTGAACGAATCACCCGGTCAGTGAACGAGCGCCTCGAGTGAACGCTCGAGCTGATGCGTCAGCAACGTCTCGAACGGCGGCCCGCACCTTTCACACTCCCGCGGGCACCGGTCGGCCTGATGAACCCCGCCCGAAACCTGGAGGAAGTAATGACCACTGACGGTGTCAGCATGATCAATCCGACCAAGGCCCTGTGGGAAAAGGGCGATTTCACCCGGATTGCCGCGAGCGTGAGAGAGAGCGGGGAGGCGCTCGTCGGTGAGCTTGGAATCAGTGAAGGGCTCGACGTTCTGGACCTCGGATGTAGCGACGGAACCACGGCGCTCCCGGCGGCCAGACTCGGCGCGAACGTATTGGGCGTTGACATCGCCAGCAACCTCGTCGAGGCTGGCAATGCCCGGAGCGCGAAGCCTCGAAATCGCCAATTGCCGGTTTCAGGAGGGCGATGCCACCGATCGGCATGAGCTCGAGGATGATCAATTCGACCTCGTCGTCAGCATCTTCGGAGCGAGGTTCGCGCCTCGGCTGTTCGATGTCGCGAACGAGGTCGCGCGTGTCACGCGTCCCGGCGGTCGAATCGTGATGGGCAACTGGATCCCAAATCACCCATCGCTCGTGGCGCAGCTTCTGAAAGTCAGCGGTTCTTACTCGCCTCCGCCACCGGAGAGGTTCGTCAGCCCCATGATGCGGGGAGTGGAGAAGAACGTGCTCGAGCGATTCGCCGCGCAAACATACCCGAGGACAAGGTCTCCTTCGAGAAGGCCACCTACACCTTCAACCTCCCAGGCCCTCCGGCGGAGCTTCTCGCGGAGTTCAGAACGTATTACGGGCCTACGATGAAAGCGGTCGAGGCAGCCATAGCCACCGGTCGCGAGGCCGAGCTGTACAACGAGCTCGAGTCTCTATTCAACGAGCACAACGCGACCCGTCACGAGGCTCCGACGGCGATTCCTGCGACCTACCTGCGCGTCACGGTTTCGGTGTAACCCGGACTCCCTGGTGAGGGCTCGTCAGCACTACGCATCCGCGCGTCAGAACCAAAGCGGAACGCCGCCTCCGGGGTGGTGGCGTCCCGCTCCTCGAGAGTTGCGAGATGGGCCGCGGCGCCGGTAGTCCGTCCCGCGCGGCGGATCGGCGCCGAGCACTGGTTTCCCGCGGAAGGAGGAGCCGGCGCTAGCGCGATTCCAGCAAACGCCGACCGCGCGAGACGAATCGGAGGAGCTCGTCGTCGGGCTTGGCGGCGTTCTGCTCGGCCAGCAAAGCAGCCACCAGCGAGCCCGACAACGCACTGTCCCTGTCGGGACATAGGCAGCCACGCCGCGTCATCAGCGGCGAACATGAGCACGGCGCCGATGGCGAAGTTCGGAATACCAGCGCGAACACGAAGGCAGGTGCCGGCGCGTCCTTCACCAGCGACGTGCGTGTCGCCACGAGCGCGACGGCTACGGCAACCGGCGGCCAGACGTCGCTCGACGCCCGCGTTTCCGCGCATACGAGGGAGGCGACCTCGATCGCCACTGAGTACCTCGCCGGAATGGAAGCAGGTGTCGACGGGATCGGGCCTGTGCTGCGTGAGTTCTTGCACTCCTCTGCTGCTTCGACCGGCGGCCGCAGCCGACCACCATGAGGGCTGGAACGCGTCGCCTTGTTGGCAAAAAGCGCACCGGGACCCGAGCAGGGCGGACCGCGTGGCGCGGCCGCTTCGCGCCCTCACGCGGCAATGACGATCTTTCCTTTGGCGTGTCCTTCTCCTTGGTACCGGAGAGCGTCAGGGACATCACTCAAGGCGAAGCGCTTATCGATGACCGGCGCGACCTTGCCGGCTTCGACGAGCTCCTTCAGAACAACCAGGTCCTCTCTGTTGTGCCGAACGACGAACACCCGCATCCGCTGGCGCACAAAAGGCGATAGCAAGAGCGCCTTGATCTGACGACCGAGTCCCAGCCAACGACCCATGTCCTTCACCCCAACAACGACATAAGTGCCCCGAGGGGTCAGTGCACGCCTGCAGTCCGACAACGAACGGGTCCCGACCAGATCGAGCATCACGTCGTACCGCCGCCCCGTTTGGGCGAAGTCCTCTCTCGTGTAGTCGATTACGTGGTCGGCGCCAAGTGATCGGACCGTGTCGAGGTTCCTAGTGCTGCAGACCCCCGTCACGTTCGCTCCGAACGACTTCGCGATCTGCACCGCGAACGTCCCGACGCCGCCCGACGCACCGTTGATCAACACCTTGTCCCCCGGCTGCACCTTTCCTTGATCGCGAACGGCGGTCAGCGCGGTGAATGCGGAATCTCCAACCGCCGCCGATTGCTCCGACGTGAGGTTCGCCGGCTTGGGCAGGAGATCGCTCTCCGCAGCACACGCATACTCGGCGAACGCGCCTTTGCACCAGCCGAACACCTCCTCGGCCGGCCGAAACTGCCTAACGTTTCGCCCGACCGCTTCGACCTGTCCGGCGATATCGAGCCCCGGTATCTCGCGCTTCGGCCTCTGCAGCCCGGCCACCAAGCGGATCACGTACGGCACTCCCCTCAAGAGATGCCAGTCGCCGATATTGACGGCCGCTGCGTGCACACGTACCAGCACCTGATCGTCGCCGACGGCGGGCACGTCGAGGTCCCTGAGCTGCAGGACATCAGGCGAGCCATACCGCGTTTGAACGATCGCCTTCATCGTGCTCTCCCGGCGCCAGCGCGGAGTTGGCGCTCCTCCCAGGTTCAGGCTGACCCTATCCGCTGGCAGCTCACGGTGCGTGCTCGTCGGTCGTCACCGGCCTCGTCGCACAGGCCCTGGTCCCCCCATCGCGAAGATCGTCAGCAACCACGCCCCGACCGCGTCGGGCCTGACGCGCAAGCCGCGCGCCCTCTGCGCTCGTAACCTCCGGCGATCCGAGACAAGCGGAGCGCGTCGTGAGAGATGCTTGTCGCAGTGGTTGCGAGAGCGGGTCCCTGCAATCTTTGGAGCACGGCCAGACCGCAGTCGAGAGACTGCCCCGTTGCGCCTGGGTAGTCCTGGTGCCGACGCCGTCGTGCCCGCTCTGGTGCTTGCAGCCTGTCGACGTCCAGTTAGCGCCTGAGCCCGGGGCTCTCCTTGTGCAATTGCGGTGCCGGTCATCGGTTCTGCGGGGCGAGGACGGTGAGGTGCGGGCGGGTGGGTCATCAGGCCCCCACAAGGATTGGGGTCTGCGGCGATGCATCGCGGTCTTTGGGCGATGCGTCTTCGTCTTTGGTGTCGACGCAATCGCCGGGCTGTGCGCACCAGCACGAGGCGCACGCGCAGGCCGTCAGCAGCGGGGCATCGGTAGCGGTCTGGATACGCTCGGTTCGCGGGGTGCGCTTGATCGCAAACGCGGCGATAGCGCCGACCGCGACGAGCGCCGCGCCGATGATTACGGCGGCGTTCATGCCGTCGACGAACTGCTGGCCGGACTGGTAGCTGCCGTTGGCGGTGAACACGGCGGCCAGCACGGCCACGCCGAACACGCCGCCAAGCTCACGGATCGCGTTGTTGGCTCCGGAGGCTTGCCCTTCCTCCTGGGGCCGGACGGAGGACAGGACCACGTTGGCGACGGGCGCGAAGAACAGCGCCATCCCGAGGCCCGAGATCGCGAACGCGCCGACGAAATCAACGTACGGCGCGCTTGGCGTCGCCACGAGGGCGATCCAGGCGAGACCGATCGCCTGCAGCGTCAGCCCCGCTCCCATCAGCCGCTGGCCGCCGATGCGGTCAGAGACTGCGCCTGCGATCGGCGCGACGAGCATCGGCATCGCCGTCCACGGCAGGATCCGCAGCCCCGACTGAAACGGCGAGAGGCCCTGCACGGTTTGGAAGAACTGGGCGATGAAGAAGATCGAGCCGAACATTCCGAAGAACATGAACAGGCTGGCGACGTTGGCCAGCGCGAACGTGCGGTTGCGAAAGAAGCGCATCGGGAGCATCGGGTGCTCGACGCGCAGCTCCCATGCGACGAAGCACGCGAGCAGCGCGCAGCCGAGGAGGAACGCGCTGATGATCTGGGGCGAGGTCCAGCCGGCGTCGTTGCCGCTGACCAGAGCCCACACGATCCCGACAAGGCCGGTGCTGGCCAGGGCCAGACCGGGCAGATCGAGCTTGGACGCCGGTCCGCGCGTCTCCTCGAGACGCAGCAGGATGAACGGCACGAGCACGAGCCCGATCGGTACGTTGAGCCAGAAGATCCAGTGCCAGGAGATGCCGCTGACGATCGCGCCGCCGACCAGCGGCCCGAGCGCGACTGCGAGACCGCTGATGGCGCCCCAGATGCCGAGCGCGACCCCGCGCCGAGCTGCTGGCACCGCGGCGGACAGGACCGTGAGTGTCAACGGCAGCACGATTGCGCTGCCCACGCCCTGCAGTGCGCGAGCGACGTCGAGCGCAACGATCGACGGGGCCAGCGCGGCTCCGGCGGATGCTGCGGTGAAGATCGCGACCCCGATCGCGAGCAGCCGCCGGCGCCCGAAACGGTCGCCCAGCGCGGCCCCGGTCATCAGCAGCACGGCGAACGTCAGGGTGTAGGCGTTGACCGTCCACTGCAGGCCGCTGAGGCCCGCGTGCAGGTCTTGGCGGATCACCGGGATCGCGGTCGTCACGACGAGGTTGTCGAGCGTGACCATGAACACCGCGACCGAGGTGATCGCCAACGCCCACAGCGCCTTGGGCGTCATCCGCTCCGTGACCGCGCGGGGCGGGACCGGAGCAGCCAACGCGCTCATGGCGTCACGTTGAAGGAGAACATCATGCCGCTCTCGTGGTGCTCTGCGATGTGGCAGTGCGCCATCCACAGGCCGGGGTTGGTGATGTCGAGCAGGATGTCGACGGTCTCGCCGGTGCGAACCAGGACGGTGTCGCTCCAGACCAGGTTGGGCTCGACGACGGCGTCCCGGGCGAGGATCAGGAAGCGGCCCGCGCCGTGGATATGGAACGGATGGTGCATTGGGTGGTCTGAATCCATCTCGTTGACCAGCCTGATCTTCACTCGATCCCCGACCTTGAACTGCCACTCGATCGCCGTGTTCTCGGCGCCGGTTGATCGGTCGATGAGTATCCAGCGCATGTTGGCCGGCGTCGTCAGCTTGTTGACCTCGACCATGTCGTCCTCCCACTCGATGCCTCCGGCTGCCTCGTGGGCGTGCGCGTGGCCCTCACCGTGATGCTCGTGGGGATCCGCGTGTTCTGACTCGGCTGCTGAGGCTTCACCGCCCGCCGGCTGATTCACGAGCGCGGCGGGGACGAGTTTCATCCCGCATTCGGGGCAGCGGCTGGGCTCCTGGCTGACGACCGCGCGGGTGCATCGGGCAGGCGTACCCCGTCGCTGCCCGGGGGGCTTCCGTGGCCAGCAGTTTCATCCCGCAGTCGGGGCAGCGCCCGGGTTGCTCGCTGGCGACGTCCGGGTGCATCGGGCAGGTGTAGATCAGCGTGGCGCCTGGCGCCACTTCTGGCTCGCCCATGTCCATCTCGGCGACGAACGCCAGCGTCTTATCAGGGGCAGCGTGCCAGGTAGGAGTTGAGTCGCTGACGCTCGGACGCCAGCTCCGGGTCGCTGCGCAGGATCTCGAACTGCTCGCTCAGGTCCGGTTCTACCGGGTCCTCGGTGACTGTGATCGCGGCGAGCGGATAGGTCCGGTCTGGCGTTATGTGCTCGAGCGTCAGCTGTCCGCTGTGATCGAATAGCACGTCGAGGATCACGCGCTCGGACGGTGCGAGCACGACGTCCTCGACGAACTGCTCGCGCTCGACTCGGCCGCTGTCGCCCCCGACGAGCTTCATCCGCGCGCCCGGCATCCGGACCTTGAACACGCGCGTGTTGGCGGTGTTGGTCAGGTAGAGGCGCACCACCTCGCCTGCGCGATACGGTCAGCGCGAGGTCCGGTTCGCCGGCTACCAGCAGCACGTTCCCGAACCTGCCCATCGCCGTGTGCGTCGTCTCTGATCGGCTAAACGGCGCGACCTTTCCGTCCTCGATCAGGATGTCGTCGAGCGTGAGGAGAACCTCGCGGTGCACCGGCGCCCAGTAATCGGGATCGGAGGGAACGACCAGCACGTTGCCGTAGAGGCCCATCTCCTGGCCGTAGTCCTCGCGGATGTGCGGGTGATACCAGTACAGGCCAGGGTCAGGGAACGTGACGCGGGACGCGCGTGCTGCGCACCCACCTGGATCGGCTCTTGGGTCTCGTGCGTCCCGTCATAGCGGTTCTCCAGACGCAGCCCATGCCAATGGACCGTCGCCTCGAGGTCGCCGTCGTTGATGACGTTGACCTCGATCTCCGATCCTTGCTGCACCTTCAACGTCGGGCCTGGGACCGAGCCGTTGTAGGCGAGCATCCGCACCGTCGCCTCACCAATCTCCTTCACGACGGGAGCGATCCGCAGGTCGAACGCCTCGCCGTCCGAGAGCTCGATGAGGTCGGGACGGTCGCACGCGGGCAGGTCCGAGATCGCTGTGGGGAACTGGTCGTTGGCCGGAGTCATCGTCGGTCTCCTTCTCAGTGATCGCTGGTAGGTCGAGATGTGCTGCGCGAGATACTGCGCGTCGTCCTTGACCCAGCCGAGCAGCGCCGACCCCCTGGTGTGCTGCCAGGGCAGGCCGAGGAAGTACAGGCCCGGCGTGGCCGTCACGCCGCGCTTGTGCGCGACCTCGCCTTGACTTGCGAACACGGGGAGGTCAACCCAGGTGTGGTCGAGACCGAACCCGGTTGCCCAGATCACGGCGTCGACTGACAACTCGGTCCCATCCGCAAAGCTGACGGCGCGTCCCGAAGCGGCCGTGGTCCGCGGCTTGATGCGCAACCCCGTGGCGCCTGACGGTGCGGGGGCTCGAGCCGATCAGCGTGTCGCGGCCGCTCAGCTTCTGTCCGAGTCGCGAGTCGACCGGCGTGTTCAGCAGCTTGGTCCTCTCAAGCCACCAGAACAGGTCACGGCCGGCGAGCTTCTGCGGTAGCGGCGTTTGGCGTGCGCCGATGGCGAGGTGGACGTGATGCGTGGCTGACAGCTCGGTTGCGATCTGGTAGCCGGTGTTGCCGCCACCGACAACCAGGACCGTGCCGTCGGGGAGGTCGCTGGGCCGCCGGTAGTCAAGGCTGTGGGCCTGGAACACCTCAGGGAGCGAGCTGGCTGGCGAAGCTCGGCACCCGCGGCGTCTGAAACGGCCCGGTTGCGATCACGACCTGGTCGGCCTCGATGCTGTGGCCGTCGAGCTCGAGCTCGAACGCCCCGCCATTCTTGGTAAGTGAGCGAACTGTGCTGTCGAGCTGGACCGGGAGTTCAAAGGTGCTCGCGTACTGCTCGAGGTATGCGACGACCTCGTCGCGTGTCGGGTAGCCGTCCGGGTCACCGGGGAAAGCGAGACCTGGGAGGCTGTCGTAGCGGCGCGGTGTGAACAGGATCAGCGAGTCCCAGCGATCGCGCCAGCTAGCTCCGATCGAGTCGGCGCCGTCGAGGATCACGAACCGTCGGTCCTGCCGGGCCAGGAGGCAGCCGACCGCGAGGCCGGCCTGACCGGCTCCGATCACGGCGACGTCGAAGTGTGTGGGGGATCCGTTATTCCGCATTTGAGTGATCGTCCTGAACCCGCTAGTGGTGGAAGTGAACGCCGGCGATGATCTCGACGGCGATGATCGCGGCGGCCGTCCAATCGACTACCAGGCAGAACGGAGGCCACCAGCGCGTATTCGCGACGAACTGCCGGCGGTGCTGCCAAAGATCCTTGAGCCCATGGCCAGCGAGACCGAGAACGAGTAGCCATGGCGATCCCGTGACCGCGGCCGCGGCGACGACGACGAAGATCCCAGCGACACTGCTCTCAACTGCGATCACGGCCGGGCGTCCGTCGGCGACCGCGAAGCCGATGTAGACCGACGCGATCAGCGCCAGACCGATGGCGTAAACCGTCGGCGGTGTCCAGCCACCAGAACGCCAGCGGCGACGCCGCCTGGAGCCCTCCGAACACAAGCCCCCACACCACTGGAGCCCGCAGCGACGTGCGGTGTGGGCGTTCGATCGCGGCGACAGCCATCAGGAGACCGGTGTTCAGAGCGCCGGCGCTGGCATCGGCGGCACGGTGTCGGGTGCGCTGGCGGTCGGTGGTTCGTTTCCGCCCGGGTCGAGCCGGAATGGCGGGTATGAGTCGGTCATCAGCGTGGCGTAGGCGACGACGCGGAAGACCCAGCGGTTCATCCCGAGCACGAAATCGTAGAGGGACTTCGGGTAGCGGCCGGTGAACAGCAGCATGACGCCGGCGAAGAAGACCAGCAGGCCGACCAGACCGCCCGAGCTCCAGATCCACTGGTTGCCCGTCCCCGTCCAGGTGGCCCAGGCGCCGCCGGTGAACACCGCGACGACCAGGTATTGCGGCAGCGCGAGCAGCCACCACTTCACGAGCACGAGCCCGCGTGAGAGCGACTCGGGGTACTCGACCTCGAGCCGGGCCGGGTAGTCGCTGACGTCCTTGAGCGTGAACGGTGGGTAGCGGTCGGTGCCGAGCGCGCTGTAGGAGTAGAAGCCGACGCGCCACGACCAGCGCAGGACGCCGACGTTGAAATCGAACAGCCCTCTCGGGTAGCGACCGGTGAACAGGATCGCGAAGAACGCGACCACGCTCACGACAACGAACGCGATCCAGAGGAAGAAGAGCACGATGAAGTGGGGGATCGCCAGCAGCCACTTGACCAGCCAGAGCCCGCGGCTGAGCTGCGGCGAGAGCTCGCCCGTGAGTCGCAGCGGATAGGGGGATGGGTTGGTTTCCATTGGCAGAACCTCTCTGTCGCCCGAATCAGGCGACGGCTATCGCTGGGGCCTCGGGAATGTCCCCACGCGGCATTCGCGCTGCGGTGTCGGAGTTCCGATCCGACGACCGTGTTCCACACTGCCCGGTCGCGGCACCGGTTGCTATGGGGTAGAGAACCCATTTCCGGCGAAGACCCAAGATCCGATGGCGGCGGGTCCATCCGAGCCGGCGTCCGCGGGGCACTCGCGCGAGTGATCGACGGGCGAGCGACGCCCTGCCCGCGTCGGAGCGCGGTGTTCAACTCAGCGTAGGCTCGGGGCGTCAATCGATCTAGAAGATGGGCGCTACCACCGATGGCGGTGCGGCTCGGCGTGGCCGATGCTGAACTCAGTCCGACGTTTCGGAGCGAGGCGGTAATGCGAACCATCGTGTGCGCGGTTGACGAGTCCCCCGGTGCCGCCGAGGCGATCGCAGTCGCCGCTGACCTGAGCAAGCGTCTCGGACTGAGGCTCGTACTCGCGCACGTCGTTGATGGCCAACGCCGCACCAAAGGCGCAGATGCCGCCGGCGTGCAGGCGCACACCACGGGTCAGCGGCTGCTCGAGCAGATCGCGCGCAAGCACAACCTCGAGAGCGCCGCTGATCGCCGTGCGGAAGCCGGCGACCGCGCCCGCGAACTCTCGCGGATCGCCAGCGAGGAGGCAGCGGCGGTGATCGTCGTTGGCTCGCGTGGCCGGCATCGCCGTGGCCTCGGTCGGTTGAGTCGGCTGTCGGCAGAGCTCAGGACCACAGCTCCCTGCCCCGTCGTGGTCGTCCCTCCGCTACCGCGGCGCTAGGATGACCCTGCCGGACCGCTCCGGCAGTCACATGCCGCTGTTCTGGCGCGTCTTCTTCGCAAACGCCGCGATCCTCCTCGCCGGCGTTCTCGTGCTCGCACTCACGCCCCTCAGCGTCAGCAAGCATGCGACGGTGGACGAGATCGTCGACCTGCTCGCCGGCCTCGCCCTGATGATCGTCGCGAACTGGTTGATCCTGCGGCCACTGTTCCGGCCACTCGAGCGCCTCGCCAGCCAAATGGAAGAGGCAGACGTTCTGCGCGGCGGGCAGCGCGTGCCGATCGACAGCACCGGCGAGGTCGGCGCGCTCGAGCACTCATACAACACGATGATGCAACGACTTGAAACCGAGCGGCGAGAGGCCGGAGCACGAACATTGCACGCGCAGGAAGAAGAACGGCAGCGGATCGCGCGCGGCCTGCACGACGAGATCGGTCAAACGATGACCGGCGTGCTCCTCCTGCTCAAGCGCCTCGCACGCGATGCGACCCCGGAGCAAGCCGCGGCACTCAGCGAAGCGCAGGCGGCCGTCAAGGCGAGCCTCGAAGACGTCCGCCGAACCGCGCAGGAGTTGCGTCCCGAGGTCCTAGATCATCTCGGCCTCCCCAGCGCACTCACAAACCTGGCGCGCACGTTCTCAGACCGGACGGGCGTCGCGGTCAGGCGGCAACTGCCCACCCACCTCCCCGGGCTCGATCCGCAGGTCGAACTTGTCCTCTACCGAGTCGCACAGGAGGGCCTGACCAACGCCGCACGACACAGTGGCGCCAGCGAAGTCACCCTCACGCTCGAGCACGACGCAAACAGCGTCGTGCTCCGCGTCCTCGACAACGGACGCGGCTTCGAAGGCACACACGCCGAAGGTGGCGGCCTACGCGGCATCCGCGAGCGGGCGCTGATCATCGGCGGCGCCGTCGCGATCAAACCCGCACCCACCGGCGGCATCGAGATCCGACTCCAAGTTCCGACCAAGCCAGACAGCTAGCGTGCCAATCCCCCTCATCACCCGCATCCTCGTCGCCGACGACCACGAACTCGTTCGCAAAGGACTGACCCTCGTCCTAACCGCCGAGCCAGACCTCAACGTCGTCGCCGAGGCCACCGACGGCGAGGAAGCTGTCAAACGGGCGCTTCAAGACGACATCGACCTCGCGATCCTCGACATCAGCATGCCGCGCAAGACAGGCCTCCAGGCCGCCCGCGAGCTCGGGCGACGACGGCCCGAGCTGCGCATCCTGATCCTCTCGATGCACGACAACGAGCAGTTCCTGTTCGAGGCGCTGAAGGCAGGCGCCTCCGGCTACGTCCTGAAGTCCGGAGCCGACGACGACATCGTCACCGCCTGCCGGGCAGCGATGCGCGGCGAGCCGTTCCTCTACCCATCCGCCGTCCACGCGCTCATCCGCGACGTCATCACCCGCGCCGGCGAACACAACGAACAACTCGAGCTGCTCACGCCACGCGAGCTAGAAGTACTCAAGCTAATCGCCGAAGGACACAGCTCAAAGGAAATCGCAACGATGCTCGTTCTCAGCATCAAAACCGTCGAAAGCCACCGCGCCAACATCCTCACCAAGCTCGGCATGCGCGACCGCGTCGACCTCACACGCTACGCAATCCGCCGCGGCCTCGTCCAGCCCTAACTCGTCGCAGTTATGCTGTTGCCTACTCGCGGACGCCCGGGGAACGCGCAACGCGGACACTCGGGAGCATTCGGACGACCGGTTCATCGGGATAAGCCTGGTGCCTGTCGCGAGACCACCACGACGCTCTTGAGATGCACCGACGGAGCTGCGGTCCGTGACCCCAAGCTTCTATTTCGCTGCGGAACGCGACGAGTCACGCCGACCCGCCGCGGCAACAGCTGCCCCGCCGAGGCGATAAAGGACCCGCGTATAGCCAACCGGATTGGATCGGTCAGCTCCATCGTTACCCAAGTTCACGCCGGTTGCGAGCATGAGTAGTGTCGGTGCCGTCGACCAGACCACCGGCGCTGGCGCAAAGCACTCGGGGGCGGCGCCGGGGCGGACTTTCGAGATGGCGAGCACTCAGCGGTGATCTCCCCCTGAAACCCCCAATGCGCGATAGCGCACGACCGCGCGCGAGGCTCCACGGCCCAGCTCGACGCCCGCGTGCTAGCCACGCGATCGGTTGTCAAGCACGACAGCAGCAGCCGTGCCGCCTGCATCGCTCGCCTGCTAGCGGACATGGACGCCATGCGAACGCCGTGGGCGGCAAATGCTTGCGACAGCACAAAAGCAGGACGCGACCCGCGCGACACAAGAGACCTCGTATTCGCCACTTGCGCAACCGGCCGCGCCGCCGGCCGCGAACCGTGGTCAGCGAGCGTTGCGACGGCCTTCCTTTCCCGCGAGAGCAGGGCGGCGTTCAACGTCAGAGCGGCGTCGTTGCGCGCCCTGCTCGGCCGGCTTTCCACGTCTCTTGAGTCGGCGAGGCTGGACCCACTGAGCGCGGTGCGAGGTCAAGCCGGTGCGCGCGTACTTCTGTGCCGACCTCGACGGAAACGCCAGTTGAGCGAGGTAGCGTGACCAGGCGTGACGGCCAAGGCGTCAATCGCGGGAACAGGCCGGGTTCTGGAGCGGCGCCCGGCGGTCGCCCTGGCGCGCCACTACCGCGAGTCCGAGGGCCTCTCGATCAGGCAGATCGCCGACCGGCTCGGCCGCTCTCCGGCGACGATCAAAGCCTACTTCTACGACCCCACCGGCGAGAAGGCCCGGGCGGTCAAGGCCCGCTACCAAGGGGTTTGCCGTGGCTGCGGCGCTTACACCCAGGCGCGGAACGGCAAGGGCGACGCCTATGCCTACTGCAAGGCCTGTCATCCCGGGGCGATCGAGCGCCGGTGGACGCAGGCGGCCGTACTCGAGGCGATGCGGGCGTGGCGTGAGCGGTACGGCCGGCTGCCCTCGTCGTACGACTGGTCGCGCACACACGCGCGAGCCAGAGGAGGGGAGGCGGAGCGGCGGCTGGCGGAGGGCCACTGGCCGTCACCGAGCGTCGTGAGCACGCTGTTCGAGACCTGGTCAGCCGCATGCGGCGGCCGCCGGAAGCGAGGTCAAACCTAGGGCCACATCCGGGATCGACGGTCGCGGGCGCCATACCTGAACTGTGCGACATGAGCCAGCAACCCGACCCGGCGAACCCGACCACAACACTGCGCCCGGGCGACATCGAGGCGATCGCGGAAGCAACCGCCGCCCGATTGTCCGAAATCGTTGGCTCCGGCGCGATGACCTTCGGGCTCGTCGACGCCCGGAAGCTCGCGCAGGAACTGGGAGTCTCGTTGGACTTCGTCTACAGCCATGCTGGAGAGCTTGGGGCCATGCGTCTCGGCTCGGGGCCGAGGGCCCGCATTCGCTTCGATCTCGACCGGGCCAGGCGGTCGCTTGAGGGCGCATCGGGCGACACGAGCCGCCGCCGCTCGCGAAACGGCCGCTCACGGTCGTGACGTCGCACCGCGGCGCAGCCGCTGACGCCCGATCCCCTCGCGCGAGAAACGCTCCAACGTGCCCGGTCGGTCAGCGGCACGCGACGGTTCGTGTGCGACGATGAGACCTCGAGCAGGCGGCTCCGTCGCCGTCGTTCGCGGGAAGACCCACGAACGCAGGATCTTCGTCGATGCAGCGCAAGAGTTTCAGGAACGCAGTCTGATGCCGCGGCCGACGGTGGGACACGTCGTGCAGCGGCCGTGGGCGGATGGCGCGACGATCAGCTTCGGCGCAAAGGTCCGCGCTTACGGCCGATACGAGAAGGTCACGTTCGGCACCAACAAGCAGGGATGGAACCGGACGAGAGCGGAGCTCGAGACCGAGCGGATCGTCCAGCAGATCGAGCGCGGCACCTGGGTGCCGCCCAGGCTCCAGCCGCGTGAGGACCGCCTCGAAGAGGCGATGGCGGCGATCGGTGTCCAGATCGACGAGAGCTTCCGGGTGTTCGCCAAACGATGGTGGCGCTCGAAACAGCTCGGCCTCGACGAGGACACCATCAACGACTACGAGTGGCGCCTGGGGTATCTGGACCGGTTCTTCGGTCGCTTCCGGGTGAGCGAGATCTCGCCACAGCTCGTGGATCGGTTCCGGGACGAGATGCACGAGCAGGCCGAGACGATCCGCCGTGCCCAGGAGCGCGCGCGGATCGAGAAGGGCCGGCGGCCGCTGATGGAGACCGTCACCGACAAGCACGGCCGGACCTACGAGCGCCGGCGCCGGCCGCTCTCGAACACGTCGATCAACGCGATGATCACGCTGCTGGGTCAGATCCTGCAGCAGGCGGTGGACTACGAGCTGATCGACCGCAACCCAGTCCGTGTCGGCGGGAGGTCGGCTCGATTCCTCAAGCGAACGCGCCCGCGGCGCACGTTTCTCGAGGTCGACGAGTTCCATTCGCTGTTGGACGCCGCCGGCGAGCTCGAGGCCGAGGCGCGCAGCGACTTCCGCGGACTCGGCCGGCGCGCGATGGTTGCGACGCTCGGCCTCGCCGGGCTGCGGATCAGCGAGCTGATGGACCTGAAGGTCGCGCAGGTCGACCTCACCCGCGGACGATTCAAGCTCGCCGACTCGAAGACCGAGGCCGGCGTGCGCGAGGTCGAGATCACGCTCTACCTTCGCGACGAGCTGCTCGAGTACGTGATGGACCGCCGCGCCCGCGGGCTGCCGCACGACCTCTCCGACTACTTCTTCGGCACCAACACCGGTCGCCGTCGCGATCCCGACCGCTTTCGCGACCGGATCCTCGCTCGGGCCGTCGAACGGGCGACGGCAAACCGCACCGAGATCGGTGCTTCGCCCCTGCCGGAGATCACCCCGCACTCGCTCCGGCGCACGTGGGCGACGTTCGCGGCGATGATCGGACGCGACCCGAAGTGGATCGCCGCGCAGATCGGGCACGTCAGCCCGGCGTTCACGTTCTCCGTCTACCAGCAGGTCGCCACACGACGCTACGTCGACGAGCAGGCCGTCTGGGCGCTCATGCGGTTCGCTGACGAGCCCGCCGAGCGGCTCCCGACCCGTCAGATCACGCGCAGCGCCGAACGCTCCAGGGAGGTCGAGAAAGGCGAGTTCGATCGCGCGATCGAAGAGCTAACCGAGCCGCCGCGTCGAGCGTCGGACGACTGAGTCACTCGTCCGAGCGCAGGCTGCCCGTCGCTTCGCTGGTGGGGGGCGACGCCGCGGCCTCGAGCGACGACGCTGGTGGACCGAGATCTTCAGCATCGTGAGCGCGAAGGCGCTGGCACTGCTGGCTGTCGAGGTGGCGAGCACGAGGCTCGAAAAGCAAGTCAATCGCTATGCGCGTCGTCGATGAGCACGATCCGACGGCCGCTCGGGTGGCGCCCGTCAGGGTAGCGGCGCTTGATCTCGGCGGCTCGTGCCTGGTCGCGGAGGATCCCGAGGCGAACAGTGCGGCGTAGAAGCAGTCATCCTGCTCCACGTTGCGCGCGGCCTTCGCCTTTTGTTGTAGATCGTGCTCCTGGCACAGCCGCGCAGTTGAGCGAGATCCTCGGGCGTGCACTCCTCGAAGAAGAGGCCGTCGATCACCTCGGCCTGCATCTTCGGCAACCGGCCGATCGCCTCGTTGCAGACCCGCCGGACCGTCCCGTCGCGATGGAATCCTCGACGGTCCCGTACAGGTCGCGGACGGGCATCTGCCGCCGCCACCATACGACTCCTGTGCGCTCGCGCATCACCGGGGGCTCAACGCTGTCGAGATCCGTCAGCGCGAGCTGCAGCGCCTGGGCTTCGGCGCCGCTGAGCGACGTCTTGTCGTCCGTGAGGTCCTGGCGCAGCTGGAGCAGCGCATGGCGCGCAACGACACCGCCGAACCCACGGAAACAGGGCTCGTGCGCCCTCGGCGGGGTAGGGGAAGATCGCTTCCATCGGCCTCGCGGGTGACGTCATAGAGCGTCTCGCGCTCGATCTCCCGGATCATCCGAGCCTGTATGCGCTCGCGCCAGTCGACGGCCTGAGGCCGGCTAATCCTGCCGTGAGCATGGACAAAGCTCGCGCTCACGCCTCGACGGATCGGCTCCAGGACGATCAGGAGGAATAGCAGGATGTCCTCGTGGGCAACGGGCTCGCGTTGGACGCTGAAGATCAGCGGCTCGAGATGCGCCTGCTTCTGCGCGGCGTCGTACATCGTGTCGACCCACTTCCACTCGTCGAGGCGCTTCGCGATCTCGGCTCCATGCCGCAGCGCCTCGAGTCGCTTCTGCTCGGCGATCAGCGCGCGCGTCTGCACGTCGTGCGCGTCGAACTTCGGTACGGCCTGCGATGGGACGAACGAAAGCTCCCGGCTGAAGACACGCCGGTCCGTGCCGCTGGCCGCGTCGGCCAGTTCCTCGCGCACCCGTCGCTCGCTCGATGCGAGCCCCGGCCGCACACCGGTCGTCGCGCGTGTTGTCACCAGCACTCATCTGAGCCTCCTCGTTGGATCGGAGACCGGCCGATCCGGTCCCTCACCACTACAAAGAGAGAGGCGTCTCTACTCACACCGAGGATTCTCTCGCGCGCGACGGCGCCAACGGAGCCGTTTAGTCCCGTGAATAGTCCCCTGGCCTAAACTGCGACTTTCGCGGCCCGGGTCAGCCGCAAAGGCTACAAGAGAAATACCGTGATTTGCAGGGAGTTCTTGATGGGCACGGCTGGGCTTGAACCAGCGACCTCTCGCGTGTGAAGCGAGCGCTCTCCCACTGAGCTACGCGCCCTCAACGGGAAAATCGGATGCTACCGCGTCCGTGCTCCGCTTCCCGCTTGACCGCTAGCCGCGGGAGCGACCAAACCCGTGACCCGGGGAACGATTCCCGCCCGCGCCGATACCCGGGGGAGGGCCGGGATGGTGCAGTCCCTGGCCGGGCGACGGGACGCCGATCGGCGGCGGGGACGGCCGGCCGATCAGGCCCGGCGGCGGACCCCCGGCCACGGGGGAGGGGCCGTGTCCGTGAGGGCCGGGTCCATGCGGGCCGGGTCCGTGGGGGCCGTGCCCCGCAGTGGGGATGGGAGGGCCCGGATGCGGGCCGGGCGGCGGTCCGGGATGCGGGATCGGGTGCTGCACCGGCGGCGGCGTCGGGCGTGACACCGTCGGGCGGGTCACCGGGTGTCGCTTGGACACCACCGAGCCGATCTTGTTGAGGATCGACGGGACGCCGTGTCGCGGCGGGTTGCCCGGCCGCGACACCACGGGGACGGTGACCCTGACCGGTGGGGCCGGATGGCTCACCGGCGCCCGCCGGGAAGGCTTAGTGGCCACGGGGGCGGTCGTGCTCGGTGTCGGGGTGGGAGCCGCAGCCGTGGGGCTCGTGGGCGTGGCCGTCGTGGTGATGGTGGACGTTGGGGTGATGGTGGGCGTCGGGGTGGGGGTGGACGTCGGGGCGGTGGTCACCGGAGCGTGACCACGCCGCGTCGCGGCGTGACGGTGGGAGCCGGACACGCCCACCTTGTGGCCACGGCCGCCGCCCACCCGGACGCGGCCCGGAAGGGTTGCGATCAACCCGTCCGGGGTCGACCCGGGGAGCGCCGCGACGCCGGTCAGGGCTGAGGGGACAGCGCCGGTCGGATGGGTGACCGCGGGAGTCGCGGCGGCGACGTGCGCGCGGTGCTCGCGTGCGTGAGCCTCACGGGGTTGGAGCGTCTGGGTAGCTGGAGACCCGATACCGAGGGGACGCCAGCCGTGGAAGGCGACGACTGCACTGCCCAGGGTGAAGAGCAGGATGGTGCCGATGACGAGGGATCCGGCGGTTCCCAGGCCCGCCAGGTATGCGCGGCTTGGTCGCACCTACCCTTTATCGGCGTCGCTGGCCAACTATTGAGCATCCTGTCGGCAGTGCGGAAGTCCGACCCCCGTTACAGCCGGTGGCCACGGCCATGCATCGTGGCGGGCCCCAGCCGAGTGGTCGGGCCGCCGGGCGGCTGCGCGGGGCACCCCCGGGCGAGGGTCTGGATCGGGCAATACCTTGGCCGCCCGGGCCGCGGCGGGAGGGATGGTGCCGCACCCTCCCGCCGCAACTCCCGAGGCCCGGCCCAGCTCAGCTCACCAGCTGTGGCCGCCGTGGCAGGTGCCGCTGCCCGCGTCGCTATACGTGGGCGGGGTGCCGGCCGGCGCCGTCGGGCTCTCCAGGGCTGACTCATAGTCCCAGGTGTAGCCATGGGGATGCAGGACCAGCTTCATGACCCCGTAGTACTGATCGGCCCACGCCTGGAGGTTGGGCGTCGTGGGCAGCACGGTGTCCAACGACTCGCCGCCGGTCCCGACGATGAACTCGCGGATTCCGCGGCGCGGGTCGGCGTTGCCGTTCGGGTCCATCGGCGCAAACCGCGAGTAGACGTGGTCGTGGCCGTTGAGGATGAGGTCGGCGCGGTGGGCGTAGAGCAGCTTCCACCACGTGTCCGCCGTCTGGCCCTCGGCGCTGTCGGAGGTGAACGGGGTGGCCGTGGAGCTGAACGTCGGCTGATGCCAGTAGGCCAGGGTGCAGGCCGCGTGGTCGCCGTTGAGGTCCTGAGCCAGCCACTTGGTCTCACCTGCGAACCAGGAGCCGGTGGGGCTGCAGCCGCCCGGCTCGTCGGCGCACTCGATGTTGAGCGAGATCAGGTGCCAGGCGCCGAGGTTGTAGGAGTACCAGCCGTCGCCGGTCTGGCCGAACGATCCGGCCTGACCCTCGGACTGCGGGGCGGGCTGGGTCACGACGTGGCCGGTGGCCGGGTTGGTGACGGTGTCGTCGACCTCGGAGCCGTTGCTCGAGTGCTGAATGCCGTTGTAGTAGTCGAAGTACCCCAGGCCGCGCACGCCCGTCTGGCCGTGGTTGTCATAGAACTCGTGGTTGCCGGGCGAGGGGCGCTGGAGGAACTTGAAGGCGCCCCAGTACTTGTCAAACGAGTTCTCAAAGTCCGAGTAGTAGCCGTTCTGGTACTGCTCGTCGCCGAGCACGGCGACGAGGTTCGGCTTCATCGCCTCCACCTGCCCGGCGGTCGCGTTCTGGGCCTCGTCGCGCACCGTCGAGCCCGAACCCTGATCGCAGGTGTCAGTGGGTTTCTCTGACTCCTCGGGCGCTCCGGGCTGGCATGAGATATCGCCGACGGTGGCCAGCACCGGCGACGGGGGGGTGGCGGCGTAGGGCCACGGGTTGTCGTTGGAGGAGAACCACCAGCCATCCGCCAGACCCGTACCGGCGAGCGCGCACAGCGCCACAACCGTCACTGCGACGGTGATGCCGACCCGACGGGAGGCCCTGGTGGCGCGGACGGCGCGCCGCACGCGATCAGGCATGACGACTCCTTTCGTGGGATCCGAAACGAGCGCACCGTATGGGGGGCCGTGAGCCCCGATGTGTTCAGCTTGTCGCCCGGCCGGTGAGAAGGCTCTTAGAGCCGGACCACGTCGCCGGTGGTGAGCCGGCGCGTGACACCGCGCAGGTCCACGAACAGCTGCGCGGACTCGGCCAGCGCCAGGTGGTCGATGTGCGGGTGGGCGGTGACCAGGACCACGGCGTCGGCGGATGTGATGCCGTCGAGGTCGGAGCTCTGGAGGCCGAGCTCGGGCAGGGCCGGGACGAACGGGTCGTGGTAGGAGAGCACTGCGCCGCGCTCGGCCAGCAGCTCCATGATGCGCAGCGCGGGGGACTCCCGCGTGTCCCCGACGCCGCCCTTGTAGCTGACGCCCAGGACGGCGATGCGCGAGCCGTTGACGGGCTTGGCGACGTCGTTGAGGGCACGCTCGACGCGCTCGACGCAGTAGTAGGGCATCTGCTGGTTGACCTTGCCCGCCAGCTCGATGAACTCGGTGGACATGTGGAACTCGCGAGCGCGCCAGGTCAGGTAGAACGGGTCGACGGGCAGGCAGTGGCCACCCATCCCCGGACCGGGGTCGAAGCGCATGAACCCGTAGGGCTTCGTGGCGGCGGCGTCGACGACCTCCCAGATGTCGATGCCCATGCGGTCGGCCAGGATCGCCAGCTCGTTGACGAGCGCGATGTTGACCGAGCGGAAGATGTTCTCCAGCAGCTTGGCCATCTCCGCCGCCTCGGGCGCCGAGACGCGGATCACGTGATCGCACACCGTCTCATAGAGGGCGACGGCGCGGTCGGTGCACTCGGGCGTGATCCCGCCCACCAGCTTGGGGGTGTTGCGCAGCGTGTAATCGGTGCGGCCGGGATCCACGCGCTCCGGCGAGAAGGCGAGGTAGACGTCCTCGCCCACCTTGAGCCCGCGGGCCTCGAGCAGGGGCTGCACCTGCTCGCGCGTGGTCCCCGGGTAGGTGGTGGACTCGAGCACGATCAGCTGGTCGCGCTGGACGATCTCGGCCAGCGCCCGGGAGGCGCCCAGCAGCGGCCCCAGATCAGGCTCGCGGTTGGGGGTCAGCGGCGTCGGCACGCAGATGAGCACCGCGTCGGCGCCGGCCAGGGGCGCGTAGTGGGTCTGGGCGTCGATGCGATCCACCACGGCCGCGAGTCGCGGCGACGGGATGTCCTCCACGTACGACTGCCCAGCGCGGATGGCGGCGACCTTGGCGTCGTCCACGTCGACGGCGATGACGGACTGGCCCGCCTCGGCGAACTCGACGGCGAGCGGCAGTCCCACGTACCCGAGTCCGATGACTCCGATCGTCATGGGCGCTGACGATACACCGCATCCTGGCGGCCCCGGCGACTGCGGTGTCCGGCACACGGCCGGCCCGGGACCGACTAGGATTCATCACGGACCGTGCTAGGCGGGGTGCTAGCGGTGCCCTGTACCCGCAATCCGCTCTAGCGGGGCTGAATCCCCTCTCGAGGGGCTGGAGGCCCGAGGTCAGCGCCCTATTTGAGGCGGTGATGGTTTGGTCCCGTTGCGATGGAGAGCTGTGAACCAGGTCAGGTCCGGAAGGAAGCAGCCTTAAGCGGTCACCTCCAGGCGCGGCGGGAGCGCCAGACCGGAGTCATCAAATAGCGGTCGCGCCTCGGACCCGGCTTCGACAGAGGGTGCACGGTCCGCTTTCAGCCTGCCCGCGCGCGTCACCTATCCGGCCCGCGCGATCCGGCCCGCGCGAAGTTGGGTCGTGGTCGATTTTGACGCAAATAGCTGCAAGATCGACCACACCTCCGCGCCACTCCTCGGGTCGAGCCCGCCACACCCCGGTAGCGGCGGGCGCGGCATCTAGACTCGACATAACTGTGTCCACCGGACCGTCTCTCTACCGCCGCCACCGTCCCCGCACCTTCGCTGACATGGTCGGCCAGGAGCAGGTCGTGCGCACGCTGTCCAACGCCATCACGCGCGGGAAGGTGCATCACGCCTACCTGTTCGTGGGCTCGCGAGGGACCGGCAAGACGAGCACCGCCAAGATCCTCGCCGCCAGCCTCAACTGCGAGCACGGCCCGACGGTGACGCCGTGCGGCGTGTGCGAGTCCTGCGTCTCGATCGCCAACGCCACATCGATGGACGTGATCGAGATGGACGCCGCCTCCAATAACTCGGTGGACGACATCCGCGACCTGCGCGAGCGCGTCGCCTACGCGCCCCTGTCAGGCCGCCACAAGGTCTACATCCTGGACGAGGCGCACATGCTCTCGCCCCAGGCCTGGAACGCGTTCCTCAAGACGCTCGAGGAACCGCCGCCCCGCACGATCTTCGTGCTGGCCACCACCGAGGCTCAGAAGGTCCTGCCCACCGTGGTGGACCGATGCCATCGCTTCGACTTCGGCCGCCCCACCGTGGAGCAGGTGGCCAAGGTCGTCAGCCGCGTGGCGGCCACCGAGCAGATCGACATCGAGCCCACCGCCGTGGCGCTCATCGCCCGCCACGCCACCGGCAGCTTCCGCGACGCGCTGGGCACGCTCGAGCAGCTCCTCACCTACGCCGGCGACGAGCAGATCGCCTCCGCCGACGTCCTCTCCGTGCTGGGCGTGGCCGACGCCGAGCAGCTGTTCGAGGCGCTGGACGCGGTCATCGCCCATGATCCGGCCGCCGCGCTGCGGTGCGCCGCCGCGCTCACTGCCGCCGGTCGCGACCCGGGCCAGATCCTCCGCGACCTCGAGGTTCACGGGCGCGAGCTGCTCGCGGTCAAGATGCTCGAGGAGGTGCCCGAGGAGCTCCGCGTAACCCCCGAGCGCGACGAGCGGCTGCTCGCACAGGCCCAGACGCTGGCCGGCACCGACATCGTCCGGCTGCTGGACCTGGTCTCGGCCGCGCTGGAGGCCACCGCCAACGGTGCCCAGGCCCGGATTCAGCTCGAGCTGGTGCTCATCAAGGCCACGGCGCCCGAGGTCGACCCGTCCACCGCCGCGCTGCTGGCGCGGATCGAGCGGCTCGAGGCCGCCCTGGCCGGCGAGCGCCCCGCACCCGCGCGGCCGTCCAACGGCGGCGATCCGGCGCCCCGCGCCGCGGAGCCCGAGCGGGTGGCGCCGGCCCCGTCCGCCTCGGAGCCGGCGCCGAGCGTGCCAGAGCCGCCGCCGACCGTGTCAGAGCCGGCCCCCGCGCCCGCCGTGTCCACCCCACCGCCGGCCGCTGCGCCCGCCATGTCCACCCCACCGCCTGACCCGGAGACCGTCGCGCCACCGGCGACCGAGGCCGCTCGCGCCGCCCCCGGCCCTCCGGAGCTCGAGACCGTCGCTGCCTGCTGGCCGGCCGTCATCGACCTCGTCCGTAAGGACAACCAGATGCTGGCGGCGCTCCTGGCCGACGCGCGCCCCGTGGCTCTTCACGACCAGGACGTGACCGTCGCCTTCCCGTCCGGCAAGGCGTTCCTCAAGCGCAAGGCCGAGCAGGACGACTATCGCCGGGCCACCTCCGAGGCGCTGCGGTCCATCATCGGATCCGCGCTCGTCCTGCGCTATGAGCTGCGCGACGAGGAGGACCTCCCCGAGTCCGAGGACGCCAACGCTCTTTCCCACGAGGAGCTCGTGAAACGATTGGTGGAGGAGTTCGACGCCCAGGAAGTGCTCGAAGACGAGGAGACCGAGAACTGATGCCCCAGCCGAACATGCAGCAGCTGCTCAAGCAGGCCCAGAAGATGCAGGAGGACATGATCAAGGCGCAGGAGTCGCTCAAGGACGAGGTCGTCGAGGCCTCGGCCGGCGGTGGCATGGTCAAGGTCCAGGTGACCGGGGACCTGGTCATCAAGTCGATCGCGATCGATCCCCAGGCGGTGGACCCCGACGACGTCGAGCTGCTCCAGGACATGGTCATGGCCGCGGTCAACGAGGGGATGCGCGCCGCCCAGGAGCTGGCCGCCGACAAGATGGGCAGCATCGCGGGCGGGCTGGGTGGTCTGGGCGGCCCCGGCGGCCTGCCGGGCCTGGGCCTTTAGTTTCTCAGCGCACACGTGTACGCACCTCCCGTCCAGCGGCTCATCACCGAGCTGTCCAAGCTCCCTGGGGTTGGCGGCCGCACTGCGCAGCGGCTGGCCTTCCACATCCTGCGCGCCTCCGAGGAGGAGGCGTTCGCGCTGGCCGACGCCATCCGCGAGGTCAAGGAGCGGATCGGCCTGTGCGAGATCTGCTTCAACCTCGCCGACGGACCGCGCTGCCGGATCTGCGCCGACGAGCGCCGGGACCCCGAGCTCATCTGCGTGGTCGAGGAGCCCTCCGACGTCATCTCCATCGAGCGCACCCATGAGTTCGCCGGCCGCTACCACGTTCTCGGCGGCGCACTCTCACCGATCGACGGCGTGGACCCCGAGGATCTCAAGATCGCCGAGCTGTATGAGCGGGCGACCGATGCCGACCGCCCGGTGCGCGAGGTGGTCATCGCCACCAACCCCACGACCACCGGGGAGGCGACGGCGCTGCACATCGCCGCCGGCCTGCGCGAGCGCCTCCCGGGGATCTCGGTGACGCGGCTGGCCAGCGGCCTGCCGGTCGGCGCCGACCTGGAGTACGCCGACGAGCTCACCCTCGGCCGGGCCTTCTCCGGTCGTCGCGCCGTCTAACGCCGGCGCCACGTACATTCCAGGCCCGTGACGGAAACCGTGGTCATGAAGTTCGGCGGCACCTCGGTCGCTGACGCCGAGCGCATCAAGCGCGCCGCCCGGCGGATCGTCGGCCAGCGCGACTCGGGCAAGCGCGTCGTGGCCGTCCTCTCGGCCCGGGGCAAGACGACTGATGAGCTGATCGCCATGGCCGAGGAGGTCTCGCCCAACCCCGACCGCCGCGAGATGGACATGCTCCTGTCCACCGGCGAGCGGATCTCGTGCGCGCTGTGCGCGATGGCCATCAACGACCTGGGTCACCGCGCCATCTCGCTGACCGGGTCGCAGGCGGGGATCGTCACCGACACCTCCCACACCAAGGCGCGCATCCTCGACGTCCGCGCCGACCGCATCACTGACGCGCTCAACGCGGACCAGATTGTGCTGGTGGCCGGCTTTCAGGGCGTGTCCACCAGCCGGGACGTGACCACGCTCGGCCGCGGCGGCTCGGACACCACCGCCGTGGCGCTCGCCGCCGCCATCGGCGCCGAGGTGTGCGAGATCTACACCGACGTGGCCGGCGTGTTCAGCGCGGACCCGCGGATCGTGCCCAATGCCCGCAAGCTGGCCCAGGTCAGCTTCGAGGAGATGCTCGAGATGTCGGCCTCGGGCGCCGGCGTGCTCCAGTTGCGCTCCGTGGAGTACGCGCGGACCCACGGCGTGCGCATCCACTGCCGGTCCAGCTTCGATCCCGGCCCCGGTACCTTTGTCCTCGGAGAAGACGAGACCATGGAACACCCGCTCATCACCGCCGTCACCCACTCGACCGACGAGGCCCGGATCACGCTCGTCGGCGTTCCGGACCGGCCGGGCGCGGCGGCGTCGATCTTCATGGCGCTCGCCGACGCCAACTGCAACGTCGACACGATCATCCAGAACGAGCCGCTGACCGACGGCCGCGACGCCGAGGTGTCGTTCACGATCGGCACCGACGACCTGCGCGCCGCCGAGACGGCGCTGGCGCCCGTTCAGGCCGAGTTGGGGGTGACCCGCGTCGATACAGACCGCGAGATCGGCAAGGTCTCGATCGTGGGTGCCGGGATGCGCTCGCACCCGGGGGTCGCCGCTAAGGTGTTCCAGACGCTCGCGACCGAGGGCATCAACATCGAGATGATCTCCACCTCACCGATCAAGATCTCGTGCATCATCCGCGCCGACTCCGTGCCCCAGGCGGTGCGCGCACTGCACTCGGCGTTCGAGTTGGGCGAGGGCGGGATCGAGCCCGATCAGGGGCCGCGATGAGGCGCGTGGCGGTCGTGGGCGCCACCGGCGCCGTCGGACGGGTGATGCTCGAGCTGCTGCGTGAGCGCTCATTTCCCGCCGAGGACGTCGTGCTGTTCGCCTCGGCCCGCAGCGCCGGCACCGAGATCGATGGGCGCATCGTCCAGCTCTTGGACGACAACGCCGACCTGCGCGGGATCGACATCGCCCTGTTCTCCGCCGGCGCGAGCACCTCGCGCGCGTGGGCCTCGAAGTTCGTGGACAACGGGGCGGTGGTGATCGACAACTCCTCGGCGTTTCGCCGCGACCCCTCCGTGCCGCTCGTCGTCTCCGAGGTCAATCCCCACGCGCTCAAGCACCACCGCGGCCTCATCGCCAACCCCAACTGCTCGACGATGCAGCTGATGGTGGCGCTGGCCCCGATCCAGCGCGCCGTGGGCATCGAGCGGCTCGTCGTGTCCACCTACCAGTCGGTCTCGGGCACGGGCAAGAAGGCGATCGACGAGCTCGACGCCCAGGCTCACGCCAACCTCCACGGGATGGACATGCCCGACCCCGAGCTCTATCCCGACCACATCGCCTTCAACGTCATCGGCGCCGCCGGCACCTTCGCCGAGGGTGACGACCACACCGACGAGGAGCGCAAGATGATGTTCGAGACGCGCAAGATCCTCGAGGACGAGTCGATCGGCATCGCCGTGACCTGCGTTCGCGTGCCGGTGCGAGTGTCGCACTCGATCGCGGTCAACATCCAGACGCGTGAGCCGATCACCGCCGATCGCGTCCGTGAACTGCTGGGCGACTCTCCCGGCATCGCGTTGGAGCACGTCCCCAGCCCGCTGATGGCCGAGGGCCGCGACGAGGTCTTCGTGGGACGCATCCGCGGCGACGAGTCCCACCCCCGCGCGCTGTCGATGTGGGTGGTGTCCGACAACCTGCGCAAGGGCGCCGCGACCAACGCAGTCCAGATCGCCGAGCTGATCGCCGCCGCCGGCGCCGACTCGGCCGTCGCCGCCTGACGTGACCAAGGGCGGCGGCCTCTACGAGGTGATGCGCTGCGCGCCGTCGACGCGCACCTTCACCGCCGAGCCGGTCGCTCGCGAGGTGCTCGAGCGCGTACTCGACAACGCGCGCTACGCCCCCAGCGGCGGCAACCGGCAGGGCTGGCGCGTGATCGTCATCACCGACCGCGACATCCGCCGCCGGCTGCGCGAGCTCTACGAGGCGCCCTGGGACGCCTACATGGTCAAGACCGGCGCCCGCGCCGCGCTGGACGCCGGCGAGGCGAGCGGCCTGCCGCGCGGGCGGCTGCGGATGCTCCAGGGCGCCGACGACTACGCCCGCCGTTTTGACGAGGTGCCGGTCCACCTGCTCCCGTGCGTCGACGTCAACGCGCTGGCGATCACCGACGAGGCGCTGGACCGCCCCAGCATCGTCGGCGGCGCCTCGATCTACCCGTTCGTCCAGAACATCCTGCTGGGCCTGCGCCACGAGGGGCTCGGGGCCGCGTTCACCACGCTGCTGGTGCCCGCCGAGCCGCAGATCCGCGAGCTGCTGGCGATTCCCGACGAGATGCTCATCGCCGGCCACATCTCCGTCGGCCACCGCGCCGACCCGTGGCCCGAGCGGCTCAGCCGCAAGCCCGTGTCGGAGTTCGCCTACGGCGACCGCTACGGCGAGTCCTGGTAGCGGGACCGGCGGCGCAGCGCTCAGCCGGCGATGACGCCGACGAGCCCGACGGCGATGATCAGCACGCAGCCCACGAGATATATGGGCCGGGGCAGGACGCCCATCAGCCAGTCGAGCAGGACCCCGTAGCCGCTCGTGCTCCGGCGCCGCCCGGGCCGGTGCGTGACCGCCCACGCCAGCGCGGAGGCGCCGATGACGAGCACGCCGGCGGCGAGCAGGCGGTGCAGGCCGGTGAGCACGCCGGCCAGCATCACCGCCAGCACGACGTAGGTGATCACCGAGTCCCAGCCACGCCACTGAAACCAGGCGCGGCCCTCGTCCGAGGGCTGCGGGGCGTCGGGTGCCTCGGCGGGCTCGCCGGCGGGCGGCCGGGGCGATGGGGACCGCGCCGGGGGGCGCGAGCCAGGCGGCCGGGGCGATGGGGACCGCGCCGGGGGGCGAGAGCCAGGCGGCCGGGGGGGAGTGGGGTCCAGGCCTGACAGCCGCCGCCGGCGCGCTCGCCGGCGGGCAGACGGCGACTCGTCGCCACCGAATTGATTCGACGACATGACGGCCCAAGGCTAGACCGTCTGACGTAGCTCCCGGCGGGTCCTGACGCCCAGCTTGCGATAGATGTGGCGGGCGTGGGTGCGCACCGTCTCCACGCCGACGTGCAGCGTGGCGGCGATCTCGGCGTTGGAGCTCCCGGTCTGGAGCAGCTCCAGGACGTCGGCCTCCCGGGGGGTGAGCGGCGTCGGGCCGGCGGCCTCGTAACCGGTGTCCGCGCCCGAGGGGAGCACGTGCATGCCGCGCGAGGCGAGGTAGATCGTGTGCAGCACGTCGCGCGCCTCGGTGTTCTTGGCCAGACACGCGGTCGCCCCGAACCCGATCATCTGCCGGCATTCGGCCGTCGAGGGATTGTTGGCCATGACCATGAGCCGGATGTCGGGGAAGGCGGCGTGCAGCTCGCGCAGCTCCGCTGGGCTGGTCAGCGCGGCGAAGTTGAGAATCGCGACGTCGGGCTCGTCGCGCTCCAGGGTCGTCTCCATCAGCTCCTGGGGGACGTCCGTCGCCACCAGGCGCAGATGTGGGTCGCCGTCGATCAGGCTCTGCAGACCGCGGCTGACGATGTCCTCGAACTGGGCGACCGCGAGTGCGATCGGCTGGCGGATGGCGATGCTCAATTGCGGCGTGATCGTGGGTCTGTGGTCCTCGGCCTCAGGCGTCCGCGTATGAGGGGGTGAGGTTCTCTCACCCGTCCATATACCCCAGATCCCCCAAAGTTCACCCGCTTGAGGGGACGAAAAGCGGGCCACCAGGGGCCAGACTGCTCAAGCTGATCTTCACAGTCGCGATCACGCGGCCACGAGGGACGGGCAAGGGAAAAGGGAAAGGGAAAGGCGCGAGGGCTCTGGTGGCTTCGCGCCTTTTTCTCCACAGGGCCACGGAGCGCCCCGGGATTGACGAGGGAGGGTCCCGGGGTGCGACGTTTTTCGGTCTGCGCGCCTACGCCGGCGCTCCGGCCACCACGGATGCCGACCAGTCGATCACCGACGTCGGCTTGACCACGTGCTTGCTCATGCCCAGGTCCTTGGGCTCGAGGCCGAGGGCCAGGCCCAGCAGCTGGGGCAGGTGCAGGACCGGAAGGCCCAGCTCGCGTCCGACCTGCTTGGCCGCGAGGGGCTGCTGCAGGTCCAGGTTGAGGTGGCACAGCGGGCAGGGCACCACCAGACAGTCGGCGTCGGCGTCGATCGCGTCGCCGAGGTGGCGGCCGGCCATCTTCAGCGACGCCTCCATGTTCATGGTGATGATGGGGAACCCGCAGCACTTGTAGACGCCGGCGTAATCGATCACCGTGCCGCCGAGGGCCTCGATGACCATGTGCATGTAACGGTCGCGGGGGTGCTCCTCGTCGATGCCGAGCCGGTGCACCGGACGGACGATGTAACAGCCGTAGAAGGGGCCCACCTTGAGGTCGGTGAGCGGCCGCGTGACCTTGGCCTTCAGCGCATCGAGGCCGATCTCCTCAACCAGCAGCCACAGCAGGTTCTTGTTGGTGAGTGGGCGGGTGGGATCCTTTTCATACTGCAGACTCTCGTCGGAGAGGTTCTGGTTGATGAGGTCGCGGTACTCGGTGTTGGCGTCCAGCCGCTCCTGGCACTCGGACTGCGCGCCCTGGCAGGTGGAGCAGATGTTCATCATCAGCTCGCCGTCGGTCTGCTGGGCCAGCGCGAAGGTGCGCGCGTTGAGCGTGTCGGCCAGCTCCTGGTTGTGCTCGGCGATCACGCCGGCGCCGCAGCAGGCGGCGCGGTCGAGCTCGATGAGCTCGAGGTCGAGCAGCGGAGCTACCTTGGCCATCGAACCGTGCAGCTCCGGCGTGAACCCGCGGCTCACGCAGCCCGGCCAGTAGGCGACCTTCATGACGTCTCGCTTTCGCTCGCGGCCGACGGGGATTGCGCTCCGGCCGCGGCCGCGGCCGCGGCCGCGGCGGCGACGGGCGCGGGCTCGGGGTCGTCCTCGGAGCCGCTCACGTACAGGTTGAGCTCGACGCGCTGCGGGCGGTCGTCCACCTTCTTGTAGATCTTCTGAACGGCGTCGAGGTCGGGCTTGTCGATCTTGTGGCCGAGGATCGCGGTCTTGATCTTGACCTTCCCGCGCAGGACGGCCGGGACGATCGCGCCGAGCGACTTGAGCAGCACGCCCGCGGCGGCCGGGTGGAACTTGCCGAACCACGAGTTGCCGCCGAACGAGCGCGGGAGCAGCTCGGCCTCGTGCAGCAGCCCGTAGTCGCGCACGAGCGTGACGAAGGAGTCCTCGTGGCGGTGGCCGTTGTTGCGGTCGTTGATCTTGAAGTCGTTGCCCGCGAGGCGGCGCAGGCGCATGATCTGGCTCATCGGCGCCACCTCCTTGGGGCAGGCGTCGATGCAGTTGAAGCAGTGGGTGCAGTCGTAGATGCCGTGCTCGTCCTCGGAGAGGTCCTTGAGCCGCTCGGAGTGCTCGGCGTCACGGGGATCGCCGACGAAGCGGTACGCCTTGGCCAGCGCGGCCGGGCCCATGAAGAGCGGGTCGATCTCCATGGACAGGCAGTCCGACACGCAGGCGCCGCACTGGATGCAGGCCATCGTCTGCGTGATGTCGACCATGTTCTCGTGGGGCACGATGTACTCGCGCTCCGGGATCGGCTGCTTGTTGATGAGGTAGGGGGTGACCCGCTGGATCTTGCGCCAGTGCACGGCGTCCATGTCGACGATGAGGTCGCGGATGACGGGCATGTTGCCCATCGGCTCGACCTCGATGACGCCCTCCGGCGGGTTCTGGCCGTCCTCGCCCTCGTCCGGGTTCCAGCCGGTCCCGTGCGCGCGCGCTGCGGCCACCTCGAGGTGCGTGTTGCAGGCCAGCCCCGGCTTGCCGTTCATCCGCACGCCGCACGAGCCGCAGATGGCCTGCTGGCAGGAGCAGCGGATCCCGACCGAGCCGTCGACCTCGTCGCGGACCTTGAGGATGGCGTCGAGCACTGAGTTGCGCCCTCCCAGTTCCACCCAGTGCTCGTCCCAGTAGGCGGCCTCCCCGGACTTCGGGTCGAAACGGCGCAGTCTCAGCAGATACTCAGGCATAGGGGGCTAGTACGTCCTTTCCTGGGGCTCCCACTTGGTGATCGTCACCGGGGAATAGCTGACCGTGGGCAGGTCATCGCCGTTGACGGTCACATCGATGTGCTTGAGCCATTCGTCGTCGTTGCGCTCCGGGAAGTCGGTGCGGAACTGGGCACCGCGGGACTCCTTGCGCTCCTGGGCGCCCACCACGATCGCCTCGGCCACGTCCAGCATGTACCCGAGCTCGATCGCCCCGATCACGTCCTGGTTGAACACCGTGCCGCGGTCGTCGATCGACGCCTTGGGCGCCTCCTCCTTGAGGCGCCGGACGATCTCGAGGGCCTGGTTGAGCCCATCGGCGTCGCGGAACACGGCCACGTACTTGTTCATCGTGTCGCCCAGCTCATCCTTGATCGACGCCACGCGACGGCCGCCGGCGGGGCGGTCGATGATGTCCTTGATGTAGCGCTCGGTGTCGTTCACCCGCGTCGGCGGGGTGCTCGGCATCGTCATGTGGCGCGCCAGCCCGGCGGCGTGCTCTCCCGAGCGCCGGCCGAAGATCAGCGTATCCAGCAGCGAGTTGGCGCCGAGGCGGTTGCCGCCGTGGACCGAGACGCAGGCCACCTCGCCCGCCGCGTACAGGCCGGGGATGGTGGTCTGGCCGTCGGAGTCGGTCTTCACGCCGCCCATGATGTAGTGCTGGCCAGGGTGGATGTGGATCGGCTCGCGGGTGATGTCGACGCCGGCGAAGTCGCGCCCGATGTTGACGATCTCGCGCAGTGCCTCCAGGGTGCGCCGGCGCGGCACCTTGGTGATGTCCAGCGCCACCGTCCCGTCGGGAAACCCGCGGCCCTCGTTGATCTCGGTCTGCTCGGCGCGGGAGACGACGTCGCGCGAGGCCAGTTCGAGCTTGTTGGGCGCGTACTTCTCCATGAAGCGCTCGCCCCGGGCGTTGAGCAGCCAGGCGCCCTCGCCGCGGGCGCCCTCGGTGATGAGCAGCCCGTTGCCCGCCAGCGTCGTTGGGTGGTACTGGATCATCTCCATGTCCATCAGCCGGGCACCGATGCGGTAGGCCTGAGCGATCCCGTCGCCGGTCACGATCAGGCCGTTGGTGGTGGGCCGATAGGCCTGGCCGGCGCCGCCGGAGGCGAGGATGACCCCCTTGGCGTTGAACACCTCCAGACGGCCGTCGCGCAGGTTGCGGCAGATGGCGCCGATGCAGCGGCCCTCGTCGTCCTGGAGCAGGTCGGTGGTGAACCACTCTTCGTAGCGATCCACCGTGTCGGAGTGCTTCATCAGCTGCTCGTAGAGGACGTGCAGGATGGCGTGGCCGGTGATGTCGGCGACGTAGTACGTGCGGGCGGCCGAGGCGCCGCCGAAGGCGCGGGTGCCGAGATTGCCGCGCTCGTTGCGGTGGAAGGTGACGCCGGCGTGCTCGAGCCACAGAATCTCCGCGGGGGCCTCGCGGCACATGATCTCGATCGCGTCCTGGTCGCCCAGGTAGTCCGATCCCTTGATCGTGTCGTAAGCGTGGGACTCCCACGAGTCCTCGGGGTTGAGCGCAGCGTTGATGCCGCCGGCGGCGGCCACCGAGTGCGACCGGACCGGGTGGACCTTGGAGACGATCCCCACGGTGGCGCCAGTCTGGGCGGCCGCCAGCGCAGCGCGCTGGCCGGCCAGCCCGGCGCCGATGATCAGTACGTCATGGGAGGGCATTGAAAGGCAATATAAATGAGGGTGCTGGCCGGACGCCGCGCCCTCAAACGCCCGGCCTGCCGGGGAGCGCCTAAGCCAGGGAGCGGCTGAACGCCGACTGCAGCGCCTGGCGGACCTGATCGACCGTGACCACGCCGCGCAGCACCCCGTCGGAGTCCACCGCCACCAGCGCGCCAAGCCGCCCCAGGGTCTCGGAGGCCAGCAGTTCGGTGATCGGGCGGTCCTCCTGGACGCGCCAGCTGGGCGCCTCGTCGGACTCCAGCACCGCGCCGATCGTCAGCCAGGCCTCGCCACCGTCGATCGAAGCCTGGGCGCGCTCCTGGCGGGCGATGCCCAGCGGATGGGCATCAGCGTCGACGACCGGCAGCCAGGCCTGGCGGTAGCGCAGGAAGTACTCGTCCACCGCCTCGGTGACCGGCGTACCGGCCGGGACCGCCACCGGGTGGGTGTCCATGATGTCGGCGACCCGCACCCCCTCGATGCGCTCGGCCAGGGCCGACTGCATCAGCGCCCCGCGGCACGACTGCCACAGCAGGTAGGCCAGCGCCATCAGCCAGATGCCCCCGAAGCCGGCGGAGGAGGCGATCCACCACAGGCCGAAGCCGGCCATGAGCAGGGCGAAGCCCTGGCCCATGCGTGCCGCCACGACGGTGCCGCGGCGCTTGTCCCCGGTCACCCGCCAGACGATCGATCGCGCCACCCGGCCGCCGTCCAAGGGGAACGCCGGCAGCAGGTTGAACGCCAGCAGCAGAACGTTCATCAGCAACAGCCAGCTCAGTGACAGGAGCACCGGCGTGATGCGGATGCTCGAGTCCAACACGATGGCGTGTCCCAGCCGGCTGGTGCCGACGATCGGGATATCGATCGCCAAGCACAATAGGATGACGCCGAACGTCGCGAGTGGGCCAGCGATCGCGACCTTGAAATCCTCTCCGGGCGACGCCGCGTCGCGGCTCATCTGCGTAAGTCCACCGAACAGGAACAGATCGATTTTCTTGACCTCGATGCCCTGCCGCCGCGCCACCAGGGCGTGCCCCAGTTCGTGCACGATGAGAGAGCCGAACAGCAGCAGCACGCTGACCACCGTGGTCAGGTACGCGACCCCGTCGGAGCTGTGCAGCGTGTCGCGGAACGGAGCGGACAACAGGAAGATCATGAGGAAGAGGACGATGAACCAGCTGGCATCGACGCCGATTCGGATCCCGAACGCGTCGAACAGCTTGATCGAGGTCGACCGCTTCAACATGGTGGAATGGTCTCATAGGCGCATCTGCGCCCACGGAAATTCAGGAGACGTGAGATGAGTGAGCGCCTTGACGGTCTCAAGCAGCGCTTGGGACAGCTGTCGGATCTGACCCACGCCATGTCGTTAGCCCACTGGGACCAGCAGACGATGATGCCGCCGCACGGCGGCGAGGCACGAGCCGAGTCCCTGGCGACCCTCACGCGCATCAGCCACGAGATGTTCGTCGACGACGAGACCGGACGGTTGCTGGAGGGGGCCGCCTCCGAGCTCAACGGCGCCGATCCCGACGACGACGACCCCCGGCTGATCACGCTGGTGCGCCGCCAGTGGGAGAAGGCCCGCCGGGTCCCGCCGGATCTGGCGGCTGAGATGGCGCGGGCCGCCTCGGTGGGCCAGGAGGCCTGGATCATCGCGCGCGAGAGGGGGGACTTCGAGAGCTTCGCGCCGTACCTCGAGCGCAACTTCGAGCTGGCGCGCCGCTACGTCGAGTGCCACATGGATAGCGGTGATTTCGAGTGCGCCTATGACGCGCTGCTCGACGACTACGAGCCCCAATTGCCCACCCGGCACGTATCGGACCTGTTCGCGCAGCTCAAGGCGGAGTTGATCCCGATCATCGCACGGGTGTCCGAAGCCGAGCCGGTTGACGAACGTCCCCTGTACGCGTCGTTCGCCGTCCACCGCCAGCGGGAACTGGTCAACGAGGTGGTGGCGTTGATGGGCTTCGATCGCGCCGGCTGGCGGATCGACGACACCGTGCACCCGTTCGCCACCCGGATCGGCGGTGGCGACGTTCGCATCACCACCCGCTGGGACGAGCACTTCTTCCCCACCGGCCTGTACGGCGCGATGCACGAGTGCGGGCACGGCCTGTACGAGGCCGGCCTGCCGGGGAGACTGCGCCGCTCGCCGATCGGGTCCACTGAGTCACTGGGTATGCATGAGTCCCAGAGCCGCATGTGGGAGAACATGGTGGGACGCGGGCACGCATTCTGCACCGTGCTGGCGCCGCGGATCGCCGCGCTGGCGGGCGGCGAGATGTCCGGTCTCGACGCCGACGCGCTGTACCGCGCGGTCAATCGCGTCAAGCCAACGTTCATCCGCGTCGAGGCGGACGAGGCCACCTACGCCCTGCACATCATCCTGCGCTACGAGCTCGAGCAGGACCTTGTGGAGGGCACCCTCGCCGTCCGCGACCTGCCCGAGGCATGGAACGCGCGCTTTGAGCAGTACCTGGGCATTCCCGTCACCAATGACATCGAGGGGGTTCTCCAGGACGTGCACTGGTCAGCCGGGCTGATCGGCTACTTCCCAACCTACGCCCTCGGGAACCTGATCGCGGGGCAGCTCTGGGAGCGAGCGCACGTCGACATCGGGGACCTCGAGGACCAGCTGGCCGCCGGCGAGCTGGGCCCGCTGAGAGAGTGGCTCAGACAGCGCGTCCATCGCCATGGGGCCAAGTTCACGACTGCCGAGCTGCTGGCGCGCGAGGTCGGCGGACCGATGTCCGTGACGCCGTTCACCAGCTATCTCAAGGCTAAGCTCGGCGACGTGTACCGAGTGGACCTGAACTAGTGGTCGTCCCCGGGCGGCCGTTGATCCATTAGAAAGGGAAGTAGTTTTTCACTTATGAGTAACAGCCCAGTCAGAGTTGCAGTGACGGGAGCTGCCGGTCAGATCGGCTACGCGCTCCTGTTCCGGATCGCCAGCGGACAGCTGCTGGGACCCGACACCACGGTCTACCTGTCCCTGCTGGAGATCCCCCAGGCGGTCAAGGGCGCCGAGGGCACGGCCATGGAGCTCGATGATTGTGCGTTCCCGCTCCTCGCCGGGGTGGACATCTACGACGACCCTAACCAGGCGTTTGACGGGGTGAACATCGCGATGTTGGTCGGCGCGCGGCCCCGCACCAAGGGGATGGAGCGCGGCGATCTACTGGAGGCCAACGGCGGGATCTTCAAGCCGCAGGGGCAGGCGCTCAACTCCCATGCCGCCTCCGATCTGAAGGTCCTGGTGGTCGGGAACCCCGCCAACACGAACTGTCTCATCGCGCAGAGCAACGCCCCCGATGTGCCCAAGGAGCGGTTCACCGCGATGATGCGCCTGGACCACAACCGGGCCATCGCCCAGGTCGCCCAGAAGACCGGATCGGCGATCAGTGACGTGACCAACATGACCATCTGGGGCAACCACTCGGCCACCCAGTATCCGGACGTGTTCCACGCCAAGGTCAAGGGCGCCGATGGGGCCGACGCGGTGAACGACCGTGACTGGATCGAGAACGAGTTCATCCCCACGGTTCAGAAGCGCGGCGCGGCGATCATCGAGGCGCGGGGCGCGTCGAGCGCCGCCTCCGCCGCCAACGCGGCGATCGACCACGTCCGCGACTGGGTGCTGGGCACCGCGGACGGCGACTGGGTGTCGATGGCGATCCCGTCGGATGGCTCCTACGGCATCGCGGAGGGCATCTTCTCCGGCTACCCGTGTACCTGCTCTGGAGGCGAGTACTCCGTCGTCCAGGGACTGGAGTTCGACGACTTCTCTCGGTCACGGGTCGACGCGACTGTCACGGAGCTCAACGAGGAGCGTGAAGCTGTCAAGCAGCTGGGGTTGATCTAGAGCCCCCAGGCACTGCTTGCCCCTTGGCCGCCGCGATCGCTGACGATCGCGGCGGCATTCGTGCCGTTCCCGGTCCGGGCCGCGGCGGGGTCGCCCCAGGCGCGCCTGGGGCCGGGTACTACTTCGCAGCCGTCGGGTGCCAGCCCTGGCCTTCCCGAGTGACCTGTCCGTCCTCCACCAGCTTCGGCATGACGCGGTACAGGTAGTTCGGTTCGATCTTCAGCGACTCGGCGATCTGGGGGATCGTGATGCCGGGCTTGTCGCGGACGAGCGCGAGGGCCTGGTTGGCGCGAGTGTTGCCACCGCGGCGGCCCCGAGGACGGCCGGCACGACGCGTGCTGCGACGGCGCGTGGCGGCACCGCCGCCGTTGGCGCTGGCCGGGCGACCGGGCCCACGACGCCCACCGACGAGTGCGGCACGAGCGGCTTCGAGCTTGGTGACCTCAACCTTGAGCTCGCTCAACCGCCGGTCGATGTCCTTCACGGTACTGTCAACGAAATCTGCCAACTTGGTCCACCTCCGCGGCCAGGGTCTTAGACGTATTCGTGTATGAAGATACAACCCGTGACCGGTGACCGTGCAGATCTGGTCTCAGCTGCGTTCGAGGAGTGCCTTCAACCGCTCGAGTGACTTCCGGGCCTCGCGCTCGGAGGTGGCTCCCACGATCATGCGACTGGCCACGTTCCCGATGCGTCCTCCCGGAGGGTGGAACTCGTTCGTGTACTGAAATGTCGTGCGATCCTGGCCGTCGCTGACGAGCTCGTACCGGATGACCGCCGTGGACCGTGCCGGCCCTCCGCCCTCCCACTCGGCGTGGCGCGGATTGTCAATCGCCATCAGGGTCCAGTGGACGTGGAAGGTGAGCCCTCGCACGTGCATCGCCTGATCCATCGTCGAGCCCGCTCGCAGCGGCGAGTCCGACACGTTGGACACCGACTTGTGGATCGTCACCCAATCACCGAGACGCGTGGGGTCCATCACGGTCTCCCACACGCGCTCGATCGGCGCGTCGATGTCGATCTTGGCGGAAACGGTGCTCATACGCCGGGCACACTAACGCGAAGCTGTGCGTCACACGGCCCGCGGATCAGCGGGCCGCCAGCGGCTCCTCCCGCTCCCAGTCGGCCAGCGCGTGCTCGATGGCAGCGTCGAGTGAGTGACGTCTCACCCCGAGCAGCGCAGCCGCCTCGACCTGCCCCGGGAGCAGATCCGTGTCAAGGCTCTCCATCAGTGGACCCACGAGCTCCCACTGCTCGCCGGCGACCACGGCCGCCACGCGGCTGGCGATCGGCGTCGCTGACAGCCGTTTGAACCGCAGCCCGGGCCGGCTGACGAGCATATGGTCGGCGATGCGCTCGATGAGCTCGCCGTAGGAGACCACGTCGGGACCGGCGACGTCCAAGCGTCGTCCCGCCACCTCGGGCGAGGTGGCGCAGCGCGCCAGGACCTCGACGATGTCGCGCTCGTCGACGGGAGCGGTGCGGTTGCTTCGCCACGCCGGATAGGCGAGGACCGGCAGGCGCTCGACCAGGCGGACCATGAAGCGAAACGAGCGCGACCGGGCTCCGATCACGATCGAGGCGCGCAAGGCGACGGAGCCCGGCACCGTGTCCAGCAGCACATCCTCAACCGCCAGACGGCTGGCGAGGTGGGTCGACAGCGGGCCCCTGGCGGGCACTATGCCGCCGAGGTACACGATGCGCGTGACCCCGGCTTCGGCCGCCGCGGCGGCGAAGCGCTCGGCGGCGACGCGCTCCCGGGAGGCAAACGGGCCGTCCTGGGCGGGCTCCATGCCGTGGATGAGGAAGTAGGCGACGTCCACGCCGTCCAGCGCCTCGGCCAGGCCTGCGCCGGAGACGGCGTCGCCGGCGATCACCCGCACATCGAGGCCCACGCGCTCGGGCCGGCGGGAGAGCCCGCGCACCGTCTCGCCGTCGTGCTGCAGTCGGGCGGCGAGGATCGAGCCGATGTACCCGCTGATCCCGCTGACGAGGACGGTCACGGGGTGAGTCTGGCCCAGGGCGCGGGGGTGACGAAGCTGCGATCCAGATCGGCGGCGCACGGGCATCCGACGAGAGCGAGCGCGTTGACGAGCTCCGCCACCAGCGTCTCGAGCACGTGCCGCGCGCCGTCGGCGCCACCGAGGACCAAGCCCCACGTGAGCGGGCGGCCGACCATCACGGCGTCGGCGCCGAGCGCCAGCGCCTTGACGACATCGGTGCCCCGACGGATCCCGCCGTCCACGAGCACGTCGATCCGCCCGGCGACGATGTCAACGATCGGCGAGAGCGCATCGGCGCCGGACAGCACCGTGTCGAGCTGGCGCCCGCCGTGGTTGGACACCACCACACCGGCGGCGCCGTGGGCGATCGCCAGTTCGGCGTCCTCGGCGGTCAGGACACCCTTGACCAGGACCGGGAGCCGGCTGTAGGCGGCGAACTGTTCGATGTCGGACCAGCGCAGGTCGGGGTCGATCTGCCCGTAGAGCGCTGCCGCGGGCGCCAGCGGGGTCTGCGCGGGATCCTGGCGCGGGATGTCGGCGACCGGATCGCGGAGGTCGGCGCGGAGCTCGCGCTCGCGGATGCCCAGCACCGGACGATCGACGGTCACCACCAACGCCTCGTAGCCACGCTGCGCGGCGCCGTCGATCAGGTCGCGCGTGGCGCCGCGATCGGTCAGGGCGTAGAGCTGGAACCACCGCGTCACCTCGGGCACGGTGTCGGCGACCCCGGCGGCGCCGGCGCTGGCGAACGTCGATACGCACATCACCGTGCCGGTCGCCGCGGCCGCCCGCGCGATCGCCACCTCCCCGTCGGGGTGCGCCAGGCGCTGGAACGCCGTGGGCGCGACCACCACCGGGTGCGCCCGGCGGGTCCCGAGCAGCTCGACGCCGGTGTCGATGCCGTCCGCGCCGACGAGCATCCGCGGGCGCAGGGCCCACCGGCGCCACGCGGCCACGTTGTCAGCCAGGGTGACCTCGTCCGCCGCGCCGCCCTCGATGTAGCTGAGGGCCTCCGGACTCATCCGGCCCAGGGCCTCGCGCTCGCAGTCGGCGAGCGTCGGCGGGAGCTCGGGCGGCCCGGAGACGGAGGGATCATCGGGGTTGGCGGACACGGTCGCTTCCAAAGCTACGGAAATTGCGGGCAACCTCGACGCGCGACAAAAAATCCCCGCACTTTCGAGGGTTTTCCGCGAATGTGAATTTGTTGCGATTTCCGGAAATGGACTTTGCGCGAGGGGGTGGAATCCGCTTTGATCCTCGCCTGCTTCCAGTTGGGTGTCACGAGAATCGGGGTTGAGGACAGGTATGGCGAACGGTCGGGCGCCCGCCGCGAGAGCGAGCTGCGAGAACTGCTTCTTTGGTCAGAATCTTCTGTGCGCGGTGGCCGACGCCGGCCCCTGCGCCACCTTCCGCCCGGCGCACCCGGACGGCCTGCGTCCCCCGAGCCAGCTGCGCTTCGTCTTCCGCCAGGAGCGACGCCTCCAGGTCGCTTGGGCGTTCCCCACGCCCAACGAGCAGGTCGCACTTCACGCCTGAGCCCGCGGGCGCGCGCGGCCCCGCAGGGGTCGCCCTCCATGCCGCCCCCTCGTATAAGGTTCGCGCCATGTTCTGGCCGCTGATCGGCGGATTTATCGTCTTCATCCTGATCGCCATCTTCTTGGGATGGCTGATGGACCCCGCCCGCCACGGCGACCGCAACGGTCACTGACCGGCGCTGAGCGCGCCGTCGATCTCCAACTGCCTGCGCCGCTCCTCGGCGGCCGCGGCCTTGGCCTCCTCGTAGCGCGCCAGCCACTCCGCGCCGCCCGTGTCGGTCACGCCGTGGGCGATGATCGAGCAGAACACGGTGAGTGCGGCGAGGTTGAAGATCGTCGAGCCGGCGGCGATCCCCTGGCTGAGCACAAGGACGGAGAACGTCATCGTCGCCACGCCCTTGGGACCGAACCACGACATGAATGCCCGGGTCGCCGTGTCGGTGCGGGTCCCGGCCAGAGCCGCGAACACCGCCACCGGCCGGGCCACCAATAGGGTGACCGCAACCACTCCGACCGCCGCCCATCCTGACCCGAAGAGGCCGTGGAAGGTGAGCAGCGCCCCGAACACCACGAAGATCCCCAGCTTCACGATCTCGACGATGTCGGCGGCCTGGCGCTCGAAGTAGCGGTGGATGTCCGGCCGGCGGATGCCGAGGACGATCGCGGCGACGTAGACCGCGATCAGGCCGTTGCCGTGCGGCGTCAGCACCGCCACGCCGTAGGTGGCGAACGCCGTGCCCAGCGCGAACAGCGCACGCTGGTGGGGTGGGATCCCGTCCTCCAGGCGCCTGTCACGCGGCGCCAGCCACGCCGCGGCGAGTCCGACCGCGACGCCCACGACAAAGCCGAACACCAGGTTCTCGATCACGAACCGCCACCACACGAACTGGCCGCTGCCCGCGGACAGTGCCGCTGTGAGGGCGAGGACCGCCGGCAACGCCAAGCCGTCGTTGAGCCCCGACTCGAGGTTGAGCGAATGGCGGACCACCGCCGGCACCCGCGGGTTGGTGACGACGCTGGAGGAGAGGACCGGATCGGTGGGCGACAGCAGCGCTCCCACCAGGAACGACTCCGTCCACGACAGCCCGGTCAGCAGCTTGGTCCCCACGGCCACGATCACCGCGGTCAGCGGCATCGCCAGCACGAGCTTGCGAAACGGCAGCCGCCAGTGTGATTGGAGCAGCTCTCCGTCCACCTCCAGCCCGTCGCGGAACAGGATCACGATGAGCGCCACGGTGGCCATCTCGGACACGAACGGCGACCGCGGGTTGAAGTGCAGGATCCCGGTGACCCCGTCGCCGAGGATGAACCCGACGATCACGAACACGGCGGCCAGTGAGACGAACGTCCGGCCGGCCAGGCCGGAGAGGAGGGCGCCCAGCGCCAGCAGCAGACCGAGGACGAGGGTCGACACCTCAAACCGGTGCGATACCACGCCCAGCATCACCGGCATTTGGACGTGCAGTGCGGCCACGACGGTTAGAGTGTCAGAAGGAAAACAGGAGGAGCGGAGTGCAAGTCACGGTGCTTGGCAAGTCGCCGTCCTGGCAGGACGCCGCGGGGGCATGCAGCGGCTATTTGGTGCAGCAGGACGGCGTCACCGTGCTGCTGGACTGCGGCAACGGCGTGTTCTCCAAGCTGCGCCGCCTCGTGGACTACGTCGACGTGGACGAGGTGGTCATCAGCCACATGCACGCCGACCATTTCCTGGACCTCGTGCCCTTCAGCTATGCCCTGAGCTACGCCCCGCGCCAGCAGCCGGTGCCGGTGGGCGGCTGGCCGGGAACCGACCAGCCGGCGCGGCCTCGCCTGCACCTGCCGGCCGGAGGCGGCGCGCTGCTGCGGCGCGTCGTCGGCTGTTGGGGCAGCGAGGACCTGATCGACAGCGCCTTCCACGTGCACGAGTACGACGTCGGCGACACCGTGTCGGTGGGGGCGCTGACCGTCAGCTTCTGCGAGGTCCCGCACTTCATCGCCACCTTCGCCGTCGAGTTGGCCTATGACGGCGGCCGGTTCACCTACAGCGCCGACTGCCGGCCCAACGAGGAGCTCGTGCGCTTCGCCCGCGACACCGACGTTCTGATGATCGAGGCCACGCTGCCGCGTCCCGAGCGCGACGGCCTGCGGGGTCATCTCACCGCGCGCGAGGCCGGCGAGCACGGCCGGTTCGCGAGCGCCCACCGCCTCGTGCTCACGCACTACTCCGACGAGCTCGATCCCGAGCTGACGGTGTCCGAGGCCGCCGACAGCTTCGGAGGACCGGTCGAGCTGGCGCACGAAGGCGCGGTCTACATTGTCTGAATACGCTTAGGGCATGTCCGAGCGCGACGTGTTTGCCAACTTCGAGCGGATGCGCAGGGATATGGACGAGCTGTTCGGGGACGTGTTCGAGCGCAGCGGGCTGTCGCGGCGCCACACCGGCCAGTGGCCCGCGGTCGACGTCGCCTACGCCTCGGACCCGCCGCGGGCGATCGTGACGGCCGAGTTGGCCGGCATGGACCCCGGAGAGATTGCGGTGCAGATCGAGGGCCGCAAGCTGTTCCTGGCCGGCCGGCGCGGGCCGGCGCCCGCCGGCGACGTCTACCAGCAGATCGAGATCGAGCGCGGATCCTTCCGCCGCCTCATCGAGCTCGGCGCCGACGTGGACGCCGACCGCATCACCGCCCGCTACGAGGACGGCATGTTGCGCATCGAGCTGCCGCTGATCGGCCGCCAGGAGAGCCGGCGCGAGGCCCCGATCGAGAGCGGTGATCCGCAGTGACCGTCGTTGATGTCGGCCCCGCCACCTCCGTCACCGGCGAGGCCGAGCAACCGGGCGAGAACGGGTTCCGCAGCCTCCCCGCGCGCGTGGGCGTACTGCCGCTGCGCGACTCGGTCACCTTCCCCGAGCTGGTAATTCCGCTCAACGTCGGCCAGCCGCGCAGCCTGGAGCTGATCAACGACGTCCTGCGCGGCGACCGGTCGATCGTCCTGCTGGGTGGGCGCGACCCCGAGACGGAGACGCCGGGGCCCGACCAGCTCTACTCCGTGGGCGTGCTGGGCTCGATCGCGCGGATGGTGCGTCTGCCCGACGGCACGCTGCGGGTGCTCATCCAGGGTGGCCCGCGGGTGCGCGTGACCGAATGGGTTCAGACCGAGCCCTACCTGGTGGCGGCCGTCGAGCATGCCCGCGACCGGGTCCGCGAGAGCGCCCAGCTCGAGGCCCTGGCGCGCAACGTGCAGCGCACCTTCTCGAGCATCGTCGGCCACGTGCCCTACCTGCCCGAGGAGCTCCAGGTGATGGTCGCCAACGTCGACGACCCCGTGATGCTCAGCCACCTCATCTCCGGCGCCCTGCGGCTGCCCACCGAGGAGAAGCAGGCGCTGCTGGAGGAGCTCGACGTGACCAAGCGCCTGCGCCGGCTGTCGGAGATCCTGGCTCGGGAGCTCGAGGTGGTGACGCTGGACACCGAGATCCAGTCCCAGGTGCAGTCAGAGCTCCAGAAGGGTCAGCGCGACTTCTACCTGCGCCAGCAGCTGAAGGCGATCCAGGACGAGCTGGGGGAGGGCGACGAGGCCCAGGCCGAGGCCAAGGAGCTGCGCGAGCAGCTCGAGGCGCTGCGCCTGCCCGAGGAGGTCTCCAAGCAGGTGGAGCGCGAGCTGGGGCGCCTGGAGCGCTTGGCGCCCGCCATGGCCGAGTACGGCGTCGTGCGCACATACCTGGAATGGATCGCGTCGCTGCCGTGGGACACCACCACCGCGGACAACCTCGACCTCGCCCACGCCCGCCGCGTGCTCGACGCCGACCACTTCGACATCGAGCAGGTCAAGGAGCGCATCCTGGAGTTCCTGGCGGTGCGGTCGCTGGTCGCCGACGGGGACGGCCGGCCGCAGCCCGCCGGGTCGATCCTCACCTTCGTCGGCCCGCCCGGCGTCGGCAAGACCTCGCTGGGGCGGTCGGTGGCGCGGGCCCTGGGCCGCCAGTTCGAGCGCATCAGCGTCGGCGGCATGCGTGACGAAGCCGAGATTCGCGGCCACCGCCGCACCTACATCGGCGCCATGCCCGGCGTGATCATCCGGGCGCTGCGCGACGCCGGGGCCAAGAACCCTCTGTTCATGATCGACGAGATCGACAAGATGGGCTCGGACTTCCGCGGCGACCCGTCCAGCGCCATGCTCGAGGTGCTCGACCCTGAGCAGAACCGCACGTTCCGCGACTACTACCTGGACCTGCCCTTCGACCTGTCGGAGGTCATGTTCATCACCACCGCCAACAACCTGGACACGATCCCCGGTCCGCTGCGAGACCGCATGGAGGTGATCCAGCTCGCCGGGTACACCGAGTCCGAGAAGCTCCAGATCGCCAAGCGCTATCTCGTGCCCCGCCAGATCGAGCGCAACGGCCTCACGACAGGCCGGATCGGCTTCACCGACGCCGGGCTGCGCACCATCATCTCCGACTACACGCGCGAGGCGGGGGTGCGCCAGCTCGAGCGCGAGGTCGGCTCGGTGGTGCGCAAGGTGGCCCGCCAGGTGGCCGAGGGCAAGGTCAAGCGCAAGGTGAGCATCACCGAGCCACGGGTCCGCGAGCTGCTGGGCAAGCGCAGGTTCTTCTCCGAGGCCCGCCGGCGTACGTCGCGCCCGGGCGTGGCCACCGGCCTGGCCTGGACGCCCGTGGGCGGCGAGGTGCTGTTCGTCGAGGCCACCGCCATGTCCGGCAGCGGGCACCTGACGATCACCGGGCAGCTTGGCGACGTCATGCGCGAGTCCGCCCAGGCGGCCCGCTCCTACGTGCGCGCCAACGCCGCGCAGCTGTTCCCCACCCTGCCCGAGGACTGGTTCGCCACCCACGACATCCATATCCACGTGCCCGCCGGGGCCATCCCCAAGGACGGGCCCAGCGCCGGCGTGACGATGGTGACGGCGCTGACCTCGCTGTTGTCGGCCCGCCCGGTGCGCGCGGATGTGGCGATGACCGGGGAGGTGACGCTGACCGGTCAGGTCCTGCCGATCGGCGGTCTCAAGGAGAAGGCGCTGGCGGCCCAGCGCAACCGGATCCGCACCGTGATCGCCCCCGAGCTCAACGAGCAGGACATCGACGAGATCCCCGAGCATCTGCGCAAGACCCTGCACTTCGTGTTCGTGTCGACGATCGACGAGGTTCTGGACGCGGCGTTGACACAACGGCCGCAAAGGGGGTATCGCGTATCCTGACCACTGACCCGCCCCAGGACTGAGGGAGACTCATGGCATCACGAAGAAAGAAGGTCTCAAAGGCGGTGCCGTTCCGTGCCGCCGAGCTGGCCGCCATCACCAAGGCCAGCCCCTACATCCAGCGCCTGATCGAGGACGCGGAGCTGCGCGACAACGTGCGCACCGCGGTCGACTCCGGCAGGAACGCGATGGGCCGCCTCTCGAGCGCCAAGGCGCCGCAGAAGGCGATCCTGGATGACAAGAAGCTGCAGAGCGAGCTGCGCTCGGCGGCCGAGGCGGTGCGGGACGCGGCTATGGCCCTGTCGGATGCGCCCAAGCACCCGAAGGCCAAGAAGAAGCGCCGTCTGGGCCGCAAGCTGATGGTCGTGTTCATCGGTGTTGCCCTGGCTCTTGCGCTCTCGGAGTCGCTGCGTTCCAAGGTGCTCGACACCCTGTTCGGCGCCGAGGAGGAGTTCCAGTACACGCCTCCGGCCGGAACGCCCACGCCGCCGCCCAGCCCGGTGACCGCCGCCTAGCCGCCGGGGTGAGCCGTGCACGTTTCGCGTAAGGGCGCCCACGAGGCGCCCTTTTCGCGTCCGTGAGGCCGTAAACTCGCCGCGGATGCAGGCGGCCACCGTACCCCAGCGCTCGCTTGCCGGCGATCTGCCCTCCGACCGGGCGGCGCGGATCGTCGAGGCCATGCGCGCCAGCGTCGCCGAGCGGGGCATCGCCGGCTCCACCTTTGACCGCGTCGCGCGGGAGGCCGGGGTCTCGCGCGGCCTGCTGCACTACTACTTCGGCAGCAAGGAACGGCTGCTGGTGGAGGTGGTGCGCCGCGAGTCCGAGATCCGCGGCCAGTCGCTGGACCAGGCCGTGGCGGGCGCCGCCGGGGCCGACGAGCTGATCGACGCCCTCGTGCGCAGCCTCGAGGAGATCCTCGGCGAGGGCACGCGGGCCATGGTCACCTTCTACGAGCTGCTGACGCTCGGCCAGCGCAACCCGGAGATCGGCGCTGAGCTCGCCGAGCTGGCCCGCGAGACCCGCACGCGCCTCGCCGATGCGCTGCGCGCCGGCAGCGAGGCGGGCAAGTTCGAGCTGCGGGGCTCGCCTGACGACGTCGCCAGCTTCCTGTTCGCGCTCGCGGACGGCGTCACCATCCGGCGCATGGCCGAGCCCGATCTGGACACGCGGCCGCTGATGGACCTGGCGGTGGCCGCGGCGCGCGCCCTGCTGGCGTGACCACGCCGCGATGCGCCGCCTAGTGGCCCTCGGCGCGGCGGGGCTGCTCGTGGTCTTGCTCGTGGTGGCCCAGCTCGTGCTGCCGGGCATCGCAGCCCAGCGCCTGCGCGACCGGTTGTCGCATTCGGGGCGGGTGCTGTCCGTCCAGGTGTCGGCGTTTCCGGCCGTCCAGCTGCTCTGGCACCACGCCGACACGGTGATCGTCCGGATGGCCACCTACCGGGGGGCGCCCGCCGATCTGCCGGGCACGCTCGACCAGGTCGCCGACGTCGGATCGCTGCGTGCGTCGGCGCACGTGTTCCAGGACGGGCTGCTCACCCTCCACGACGCCCGCCTGGTCAAGCAGGGCAACCGCCTCGTCGCCAGCGCCGCCGTAACGCAATCTGCCCTGCGCAGAGTGCTGCCCATCCTCAGCTCGGTCACCCCCGTCGCGTCGGGCGCCGGCGCACTGGTCCTGCGCGGGACCGCCACGCTGTTCGGCCTCAGCGCCACCGTGAACGCCACCGTCAGCGCGCCGGACGGCAAGCTCGTGGTGGTGCCCGACCTGCCGTTCGGCGGGCTGGCCACGGTCACGCTGTTCTCGGACCCGCGGATCCGGGTGACGGGCGTGAGCGCTTCGGCGGCGCCGGGCGGGTTCATCGTGCGCGGCACCGCCGTCCTGCGCTGACGCCGGGTCACGGCTGCGCCACGAGGCTGGCCACGTTGGCGCGGTCGCCCGCCCGCTCCATGCGGGCCACGCCTGGCTGCGCCCCCTTGAGATAGCGATCGAGGAACGCGATCGCCACCCGTTCCACGATCGACAACTGCGGCTGCTCCCCGGTGTAGGGGGGCAGATGGGAGGCGCCGATGAGCCGGAGCAGGTACTTCGGGCGGTGGGCGGCGGCGAAAACGGCGTCGGTGTTGCGCGGGTTGTTGATGGTGTCCGCCGTCCCTTGCGCGGCGAGCAATGGTGGCCCCGGCTCGAACGTCCCACCGCCGGGGATCCGGGCGCCGGAGAGGATGACGGCTGCGCGGACGCGGGGGTCTCGGAAGGAACGCTCATACGCCACCGCAAGAGCGGTCTCCCCGCCGTCGGACTGCCCGCTGACGGCGATCGCGCTCGGATCGACCATGCCGTCGAGCAGCGCGCGATGGTTCGAGGACGTCGCGAGCATCCCGGATATGACGACGCTCATGTCCCGGGGCTGGTTGACGAGGTCCGACTCGTCGGGGCCGCCGGGGGCGTGCGCCTGCTCGAGAGGGAAGACGGGCGCCGCCACCACGTAGCCCGCCTGCGCCCATGCCCGCAGCAGGCGGTAGTAGGTGGCGGGCGTGACGGCGAAGCCGTGGCCGAAAACGACAAGCGGGAAGGGCCCGGCCGCCCGGTCGGGGATCGCGTTGCGCACGTCCACGCGGGCTGCCGGACCCGCGATCGGGTAGCGCACCACGGTCGTCAGCGCCCGTGCCTGCGGCGGTCGCCCCGGGTAGGAGACGGTTCGGCTGCGGTCCACGAACGTCAGCTGGGTCTCGCCCACCGCGAACGGCGGTCCGGTGGTCCGTGGGGGCGGCGGATGCGAGCTCGTGAGGACGCCCCCGATCGGACCGGCCCCGTCGGCGCCGCCGAGGCCGAATGCCACGACCAGGACCAGCGCGGCGCGTCTCACCTCAGGTAGACGGCGAAGAAATCCCGGTCATCGGGCGTCAGGTAGCGCAGCGGGCTGCGGTCCATGTTCGGCAGCAGATTGGCCGCCCCGATCGCCCCCGCCCGGTGGTAGGTGATGAAGCTCGGCCAGTAGGTGTTGATATCGAGCTCCATTGCGCGCACGGCGCCGGCGTGGCGCAGGATCTCGGCGAGCGAGCCGACGGTCTGAATGGGGGCGGCGGCGTAGATGAGGTTGCCGTGAGCGTCGACCCCGACCCCGGATCGCCACACGCGGACCGCGTTGCCCAGCGTGGCTCCCCACTCGGGCCCGTCGCTGAGATTCGGGTTGGGCCGGCCGCCGTTGACGATCAGCGGGAGGTTCTGGCGCGCGTAGACCACGTCCGATCCCACCGACGGCCCTCCCGTCCAGTCGCGGATGTCGATCTGGCCGTTGCGGTAGCGCAGGATCGTGGCCATCCCGTCACGCATCGGCGCGTATGTGTGCCCACCACTGGCGAACCCGCCCCCGGAGTCGCTCAGCTTGAAGGCGCTGTTGAACGTCGCCACCAGCCGCGTCCGGCGTCCCGCCGGAACCTCCATCGGGCCCCGCGACACCATCGCCACCCCCGGCTCTTGGCGCCCCGGATACAGCCACGTGCTCGTCTCAGTGCCATCGATCCAGGCGACACCGGCCACCATCGACGGGTAGTTCGGATCCGGTCGGAAGGTCGTCACCAGCACCGGAGGCCGCGAGGTGGGGCCCATGAACGTCGGGCGCCAGACGCCCTCTCCGGCCAGCGCAGGATGGATGACGGGCGTGATCGCGGGTGGCTCGTAGGCCGGAGCCTGCGCGTGCGGCGCCGCAACGTTCGTCGGCGTCGCGTTGCCCTGATGGGGGAGGGACCGGAGCGCCGGTCCGCCCTTAGCCGGGGCGTTGAACGAGTAGTACACGGATTCGACGCGATTGACGAGTCCTCGGGCGCCGTTGTCCCGGAGCCACTCGACGCTGCGGATGCCCAGGCTGGTGTCGGACGGCGCCACGAGCATGAGCAGGTAGGAGACGACGCCGGGAAGCAGCACGAACAGCGCCGCGAGGGCGACGACACGTCGCACGCGGCGCGGTCGACGCTTGCGCCGGCGCGGGGCCGTCCGCCGTGTTGCGGCGCTCGCCGGGGCGCGCGCGGGCCCAGCGCTCGTCCTCAGTGACACGATCAGATCCTCCCGGCGGAAACCGGGCAAAGACTAAAGGGCCGCTGAGAACATACTCATTGTCAGCAGTGCAGGTGAATGGCGATCATCTGGTGAACGAGTGACATGACCCACAGTGCACCGCTGAGAGTGAGAAGTTACTCATGACCGCGACTGAGAAGTTACTCACCGGCCTGTCAGGTTGGGTTGAGGCCGGAAACGCATCATGGCGCTGATGCAGCCCGTCGATCCAGGGCCGGCGAGGCCCGGGCACGTCCGCGGGCAGCCTCTGCCGGCGACGGCGGCGGCGCTGTCGCGCGCCGGCGCAGCGGCTCCGGCTCCGGTCAGGACCATCGGCCCGGCGCGCCGCGGCCACCGCGCGGCGCTCGTGGCCTTGGCGCGCCCGCGGCAATGGGTCAAGAACGCGCTCGTGGTCGCAGCACCCGTCGCCGCCGGCGCCCTCGGACACGACGACGTCCCGGTCCGCGTGCTCGTCACCTGCATCGGCTTCTGCCTCCTGTCAGCCGGGATCTATGCGCTCAACGACGTGCGAGACCGTCACGAGGACCGTCGACACCCGCGCAAGTTCCGCCGTCCCGTAGCTGCAGGCGAGATCTCACCGCGGGATGCCGTCGTCTGCGGAGTGGTGTGGATCACCTGCGGGCTCGTCATCGGCGCGGCGGTGACGCCGATGGTGGCCCTCGTCGGACTGGCGTACATCGGCCTGACCGTCAGCTACAGCTGGATCTGGCGGCGGATTCGGCTCTTGGATCTCGTCGCGCTGGCGGGCGGCTTCGTCCTGCGCGCGGTCGCCGGCGGTGTGGCGGCCCCTGTCGGGCTGTCGCGGTGGTTCGTGCTCGTGGTGACCTGCGCCGCGGTCTTCGTGGCGGCCGGCAAGCGGCTCGCCGAGCTCAGCCGCGCACCGGAATCCCGCGCTCGCGCCCGGCGGGTGCTGGGCCTCTACACGCGCGAATTGCTCAGGCGGATACTGGCCATTGCCGGCGCGGGCGCCCTGTTCGCCTATTGCGTGTGGGCGTTCGAGCTGCCTGACATCGATGGCGTGCCGTGGCGACCGCTGACCGTCATACCGTTCGCCGTCTGTCTTATGCGCTACGGCACCCTCGTCCAGGCGGGCGCCGGGGAGGCCCCGGAGGAGATCCTCACCGCTGACCGCACGCTGGCCATCGCCGCCGTGACGTGGCTGCTGCTGTTCATCATGAGCGTCAATGCCGCTGGCTGAGCGCAGCGGCGCCGCCCGTGGGGCGCCCCCGATGCAGCCGGGGTTCGCGGTGGTGAGCGGCTGGGGCGGCGTCGGCTCCGCCGCCGTGCGCGTCCTGCGCCCGGCTCACCTCGGCGCCATGGGCGACGTCGTGCCGGCCCTCACATCAGGGCCGGCCCGGTTCGCGCGCGGGGCGATCGCGCGGGGCATGGGCCGCAGCTATGGCGACGCGGCTCAGCGCGACGGAGGGGTGGTGGTGGATATCACGGGTCTCAACGGATTCGATGTCGATGACGTTGCCGCCACGGTGCGGGCGCACGCGGGGGTGACGTTGGGCCGCCTGCTGGGGGCGTTGGCGCAGGACGGCTGGGTCCTGCCCGTCGTGCCCGGCACCCAGCACGTCACCGTCGGCGGCGCGATCGCCGCCGATATCCACGGCAAGAACCACGCCGCCGCCGGGACGTTCGGCAAGCACGTCAACGCACTCGGGCTTCTCACCGCCTCCGGCGAGGTGCGCGAGCTCAGCCCGCAGAGCGACCCGGAGCTCTTCGCCGCGACGATCGGCGGCATGGGGCTGACCGGCGTGATCGTATGGGCGGAGATCCGGCTGCGGCGGCTCGCCGGCACGATGCTGTTTGTGGAGAGCGACTGCTTCGAGCGCCTCGACGATGCGCTGGCCCTCCTGAGCGGCCCCGGCGGCGAGTACCGAGTGGGCTGGTTGGATCTCCTCGGTCCTGTCCCGGCTCGCGGGATCGTGACGCGCGCGCGGCATGCGGAGGGCCCCGGGGCGGGCGCGGGCTCCACCGCCGTCGCCGCCCGCCTGACGATCCCAGAGAGCTGGCCGGGCGGCTTGTTGCGCCCCGGGCTCGTCCGCGCCCACAACGCCTATCGCTTCCGCCGCTCGCCGCGTCGGCGCACCGCTGCGGCGCAGTCCTACGGCGCGCACATGTTCCCCCTCGACGGGCTGGGCGCGTGGCCCCGGCTCTACGGCCGCGCCGGCCTGGTCCAGTACCAGTTCGTGGTGCCCAGGGGGCAGGAGCGCGTCCTGGAGCAGGTGATCGCGGCGGTGCGGCGCTCCACGGTCCCGTGCTACCTGGCGGTGCTCAAGGACCTCGGCCCGGCCGGGGACGCGCCACTGTCCTTTCCGCTGCAGGGATGGACGCTCTCGCTCGACATGCCGGGGGGCGCTCCGGGCCTGGCCGCGCTGCTTGACGTCTTCGACGCTTGGGTGGCGGGCGCCGGGGGCCGGGTCTACCTGGCCAAGGACGGCCGCCTGCGCCCCGACGCCCTCGCCGCCATGTACCCCCGTATGAAGGAGTGGCGGACGGTCCGCGACCGCCACGACCCCGATGGCGTGTGGGTGTCGGACCTGGCGGTGCGCACCGGACTGGTGACGGGCCGAGCATGAATGCGCGGCGCGTCCTGCTGGTCGGCGGCAGCTCTGAGATCGGACTGGCGATCGTGCGCCGGCTGGCCGACGACGGCCTCGGTGGCGTGTGCCTGCTCGGGCGCGACCGCGAGCGCCTCGAGGCGGGCGCGAAGTGGCTCGAGGGCAGCCGTGCCGGGCCCGTGAGCGTCGTCGTCGCCGATGCTGACGAGCTCGCGTCCCACGAGCGTGCCGTGGCGGAGGCGTTCGCGGTCGCCGGTGGATTCGACCTCGTGATCGTGGCCATTGGCCGCCTGGGCGCCCAGGCGGGCCTTGACGCCGATCCGGCCGAGGCCATCGAGGTCATGCGCGTCACGTTCCTCGGTGCGGGCTCGCTGATGCTGCACTGCCTGCGGCGCCTTCGAGACCAGGGCCGCGGCACGCTGATCGTCCTCTCGTCCGTGGCCGCTGAGCGCCCCCGCGCCGCCAACGCCATCTACGGCGCGGCCAAGGCGGGCCTGGACGCGCTGGCTCAGGGACTGGCCGACGCGGCGGCGGGGACGGGCGTGCGAGTCCTGGTGGTCCGCCCTGGCTTCGTGCACACGCGCATGACCGCCGGTATCGCGGCGGCGCCGATGTCAGTGGCGCCCGAGCAGGTCGCCGATGCTACGGTCAGGGCGATCGCCGGACGTGCTCACACCGTCTGGGTCCCCGGCCGGCTGCGGTACGTGTTCGCCCTCCTGCGGCATCTGCCTCGTTCGATCTTCCGAAGGCTCGCGCTGTGAACCACAACAACCTGCTGTTGACCGACGCGCTGATCGCCCTGGCGGTCGCCATCGTTGTGCTCATCGTGACGCCCGGGGTTGCGGTCGCGGGGATGGTGGGGCTGGTGACGCTGGCGCTTCTCGCGGCTACCGCCGCGGCCCAGCGCCGTCGCGGCCGCTCGCGGACTCGCCCGCGCCACCGCCTGCGATGAGCGGCGTCACGCGCCGCAGGTTGCTCGGTGGGGCGGCCGTCGCCGGCGCCACGCAGCTGCTGCGCCCGCCGGCATCGTGGGCGCACATGCCCTCTGGCGACCGCGTCTTCAGCCTCGACGTCGACCAAGTGCGCGGCGTGTCCCCGGTGATCACGGCCGGGCGGCGGTTCGTGCTGGCCGGGGTCCAGTGGTCAGGACCGGAGGCGGCGCGCATCGAGGTGCGTGCGCGTCCCTGGGGCGGGCGCTGGAGCCGGTGGGCGCTGGCCTCGGTCCGCGGGCACGAGCCCGATCGGCCGGGCGGCGGCGGCGCGCAGTTCGGAGAGCCGCTGTGGTTCGGCCCCGCCGATCAGGTCCAGCTGCGCAGCGTGGATGCCGTCCGTGGGGTCCGGCTGCACTTCGTGGCCGCCGGCGCGGTCATGTCCACCGCCGGGATGCGCCGCCACATCACCGACGCCCCCTACCCCCTGGTCGAGGTCAACCTGCCGGCAGGCCCCGGCCAGCCTCCCATCATCGCCCGCTCGGCGTGGGCGGGGCGCGGGCACGGCCCCGCCTCGGGGCCTTATTACGGCGCCATCGACATGGCCTTCGTCCATCACACCGAGAACCCCAACGGCTACTCCCCGGGCCAGGTGCCGGCGATGCTGCTGGCCATCTATGACTACCACCGGTTCACCCGCGGCTACTTCGACATCGCCTACAACTTCATCATCGACGCCTACGGCCGGATCTGGGAGGCGCGCGCCGGCGGCGTCGACGAGCCGGTGGTGGGTGCCCACGCCGGGGGCTACAACTCGGTGTCGACGGGGGTGGCGATCCTCGGCACGTTCATGTTCGCCGAGCCGTCGGCGGCGGCGATGGCGGCGCTCCAGCGCCTGCTGGCGTGGAAGCTGGCGTTGCACGGGGTCCCGGCCCTGGGCAAGGTCCGCGTGGAGGTCAACCCCTCGGACGCCTTCTACACGCCATTCGCGCCCGGCCAGCGCGTCCTGCTGCCCCGGATCGCCGGCCACCGGGACGGCGACCTCACCAGCTGCCCCGGCATCGACCTCTATCACCGCCTGCCCGCCGTCCGGACCACGGTCCACGGGCAGGCGGGCCCGCTGTTCGGGCTCAAGCTGGCGGCGGAGCAGACCGTCGTGGCTCCGGGAACGGCGGTGGCGATCAGCGGTGTGTTCGCCCAGCAGGCCGGCGCGCCTGTCGCGGGCGCGCCGCTGCAGCTCCAGAACGTGAGCGGCGACGGCGTGCTCACCACGCTGGCCACGGTCACCAGCGGCGCCGACGGCGCCTTCGCCGCGACCCTGCCGTTCTCGCAGTCAGCCGTGCTGCGGACGCTGCACGCGACCAGTCCCGCGGCGGTGTCCAACCTGGTGGTGATCGGCGTCACGCCGGTGCTCACGCTGGCGCTCGCCTCCACCGCGCCCCTGCGGGTCACGGGAACCGTCCACCCCGCCAAGCCGGTGACGGTGACGGTCTACAAGCTCGTCCGCGGCCGGCGCAAGCTCGTCTCCAGCCGCCGCCTGAAGGCGGCCGGGGGCACGTTCAGCGCCCGGGTGTCATTGGGCAGGAAGCCGCGCGGTCAGTACGTGATCGTGGCCCGGGCGGCCGCCGACGCCGTCAGCCTCGCCGGCGCCTCCGCGCCGCTGACCGTCACCGCCCCGTCATAACGGCGGCGTAACGGCGTTACGGCGGTGATATGCGCCGCCGCTTAGAACCCGCGCCGTCGTGAAGCGCGAATCCAAACGAGGCCGAGCCCAGCCGGGAGTGCGAGAACGTCGGCGTGCCGCTCCCCGGCGGGGTTGGCTGTCGTATCCAGCCAGCTCGCGGGGCTAGCTGGCGGCGTCGGCGTCGCTGTCAGCGAACGGGATCTTGGGCGACGTCCACGGCGCGCGCAGCCGCCGCTCGATCTCGTCGCCGAGGTCGGCGATGGCGACGCGGTCCTGGGCCAGGCTGTCGCGGTCGCGCAGGGTGACGGTGTCGTCCTCCAGGGATTGGTGGTCGATCGTCACCGCCCACGGCGTCCCGATCTCATCCTGGCGGCGGTAGCGGCGGCCGATCGCGCCGCCCTCGTCGTACTCGGCCTGGACGCGCTCGCGCAGCTCGCCCCACACGCGCCGCGCCAGCTCGGGCTGGCCATCCTTGCGCACCAGCGGCAGCACCGCGACCTTCACCGGCGCCAGCAGTGGGTGCAGGCGCAGCACGGTGCGCTGTTCGCCCCCGATCTCGTCCTCGTCATAGGCGTCCACCAGGAAGGCGAGCATCGCGCGGTCGGCGCCGGCCGCCGGCTCGATCACATGCGGCACGTAGCGCTCGCCGCTGACGGTGTCGACGTACTCGAGCTTCTGTCCCGAGTACTCGGCGTGCTGGGTGAGGTCGAAGTTGCCGCGGTTGGCGATGCCCTCGAGCTCCTGCCAGCCGATGGGGAACAGGTACTCGACGTCGCTGGTGCCGCTGGAGTAGTGCGAGAGCTCGTCGGCGTCGTGGGGGCGCAGGCGCAGATGGTCGGCGCGGATGCCGAGCTTCAGATACCACTCGTGGCGCTCGACGAGCCAGTGCTCGAACCACCGCGGCGCCTCGTCGGGCGGAACGAAGAACTCCATCTCCATCTGCTCGAACTCCCGCGTGCGGAAGATGAAGTTCCCGGGGGTGATCTCGTTGCGGAAGCTCTTGCCGATCTGGGCGATGCCGAACGGCGGCTTCTTGCGCCCGAACTGCAGGTAGTTCTTGAAGTTGAGGAAGATCCCCTGGGCGGTCTCGGGCCGGAGATAGACGGTCGAGCCCTCCTCCTTGACCGGCCCCACCGTCGTCTCGAACATGAGGTTGAAGTCGCGCGCCTCGGTGAGATCGCAGTCCGGGGTCTCGCCCGGGTGCTTGGAGGGCTTGCGCCCGCACGCGGAGACGTCGAGGTGGTCAGCCCGGAAGCGCAGCTTGCACGTGCGGCAGTCCACGAGTGGGTCGGTGAAGCCGGCCAGGTGGCCGGAGGCCTCCCACGTCCGCGGGTGCTGGATGATCGCCGAGTCCAGCGCCAGGATGTCGTCGCGCTCCTGCAGCATCGCCCGCCACCACAGCGCCTTGACGTTGTTCTTGAGCAGTACGCCGTAGTGGCCGTAGTCGTAGCTGGACCCGATCCCCCCGTAGATCTCGCTGCTCTGGAACACGAAGCCGCGTCGCTTGGACAGCGACACGATCTTCTCCATGGTGACGGCGTCTTCGGGCATGGGCGGCGGCCGTCGATGGTAGCCGCCGACGCCGCCCCGCGCGCTTGGCACTCTGGCCCGGGGAGTGCCAGCTATATTCTCTGAAGCGATGCCGATCTACGAGTACCGGTGCAAGAAGGGCCACCAGTTCGAGGTCATGCAGCGGATGGGGGACGATCCGGTGGAGAAGTGCGAGGTGTGCGGCGCGACGGTTCAGCGCGTGTTCCACCCCATCGCCGTCCACTTCAAGGGCTCGGGCTTCTACAACACCGACTACGGCACCCGCAAGCGCTCGCGCGAGAAGGAAGCCAAGGAGAGCTCTTCCAAGAGTGAGAGCTCGAACTCCTCGTCCTCCTCTGACTCCAAGAGCAGCTCCAACTCTGACGGCGGCTCGTCATCGAAGTCGGACTCGGGCTCCTCCTCCTCCAAGAAGTCAGAGACCAAGGCCGCCAAGAGCTGACCCGCCGTCAGCTGGACGTGGATGGTAAATCCGCCCTCCGGGGGCGCCTTCACCATCCACGTGGGGATGCGGTCGACAAAACCGCGCTCTCAGGGCACATTTGTCGACCGCGTCGGCCGCTACGAGCCGTTCATCAACCGCGACACGGCCCGATGAATGGCGGCCTGCCCCGAGGCCGACTGCACGTCGGGCAGCGGCAGATGGTTCTGCTGCAGGATGTCGGTGGGCGCCGAGCCCCCAAGCTCCGCGGCCGCGAACAGCGTCATCAGCGTGGCGCCGCCCATGTCGGTGCGTACGGCCTTGGGCGCGGCCCACGACGCCCATGGCAGGCGGAAGAAGATGCTGGGGGACAGGAGCTGGCCCTTGATGGCGTTGAGGATCTTCTGCTGGTAGGCCTCGCGGGTGAGGTCGTTGGAGGCGGCGCTGCAGGCGTTCTCGCGCGTGCGGGCCAGCGTCAGGGCCTGGATGCCGGTCAGGTGGTGCACTCCGGGGCGCAGGAACAGCGAGAAGCCGCCGTTCTTGACCCCGCCTGAGATGTTCGAGCAGATCCGCCCGGTCTTGACCGTGACCCCGCCGATCGCGTCGATGAACTTCGGGAAGTTGGCGAGGTTGACGATGATGAGGTGGTTGATCTTGACCCCGGTGAGGTTCTCCACGGTCTTGATCGCCAGCGCCGGGCCGCCATAGGAGTAGGCGGCGTTGATCTTGGTCACGCCGTAGCCGGGGATCGGCACCTGGGTGTCGCGCGGGATCGACAGCCGCCGCGACGTCCCGCCGCCGATCCGCCACAGCATCATGGTGTCCGAGCGGATCCCGCCCGCGAACGCCCCCGGCTCCTTGGAGCCCTTGGGCCGCTGGTCGGTGCCGATCACCAGCACCGTGTCGGTGCCGGTGAGCATGTTGCTCCCGGGGCTGAGCGCCGCCGACACCGAGTTGGGCACCGACCCCGACTGGATCTGGGCGCTGACGAGGAACAGGACGAGCGACAGGACCAGCCAGGCGACGATCGCCACCACCAGGTACTTGAGCACCCGGCGCACGCTCCAGCGCCGCCGCCACCACGGCACGCCGGGCTCGAGGTCACGCCGGCGCCCCGGGCGCCCCGGCCCACCGCCGTCTGGCGGGTGCCCGGACTCAGCGAGGTCCTCCTCGCCGCGCAGGCGCGCCCGCAGCCCCTTGGGGACCGAGCGATACAGCTTGTAGGGGCGCTCCGCGGGGCCGGACGGGCCTGGCCGGTCCTCATCGCCGGACCGGTAGACGCGATACGGCGGGTCTTCCGTGGGCGCTCGATTTCGGGGATCGTTGGACATCGAGCTCTGCATATAGTGACGACATGCCAGCGCGGCGCACCATCGGCGTCGACCTGGGCGGTACGAAGATTCTCGCCGGCGCTGTGGACCCAAGCTTAGGCGTTCACCACCGCGTACAGCGAACCGTCACGGGTCTGCAACAACGCGCCCTGCTCGACATGGCCGTTGACGTGGTGGCGCAAACCCGCGAATCCGCGGGCACGGAGGTGGCCGCGGTGGGCTTCGGGCTGCCCGCCCTGATCGACCGCAGGACGGGCAAGGTCGCCGCCGGCGTGCACACGCCGTTGGCCGATATCGCCTTTGCCGACGTGATGGCGGAGCGGCTCGGGCTGCCCGTGTTCGTGGACAACGACGGCAACAACTCCGCGCTGGCCGAGCACCGCGCCGGCGCCGCCAAGGGCGCCCGGGACGCGATCGTCCTCACCCTGGGGACCGGGATCGGGGGCGGCCTGATCCTCAACGACGCGATCTACCGGGGCTCCCGCGGCGGGGCGGGCGAGCTCGGCCACATGGAGATCGACTTCGACGGCCCGCCGTGCCGCGACAACTGCCCCGGACGCGGCTGCGCCGAGCTCTTCGCCTCCGGGCCCGCCCTGGTGCGCGAGGCCAACCGCCTGGCAGCCGAGCGCCCCAAATCGGGACTGGCCAAGGCGCTGGCCGACGGCCGGGAGCTGCTCGGTCCGCTGGTCACCGAGCTCGCCCACGACGGCGACGAGGCGGCGATCGAGGCCATCGAGCTCATCGGGGCCCGCCTGGGCGTGGTGATCACCAGTCTCGTCAACATCTTCAACCCCGAGATCGTGGTCATCGGGGGTGGCGTGGTGGCCGCGGGCGAGCTGCTGCTGGCCCCAGCGCGTACGGTCGTGGCCGAGCGCACGCTGCCGTACTTCGGGCAGGACCTGCGCATCGTCCCGGCCCGCTTCGGGGTGGAGGCGGGGATGATCGGGGCGGCCGCGCTGGCCTACGACGGCCTCGCCGGCGAGCTCTGACCAGGGCGGCGACGTCCGAGCCCGGCCGGCTCAGGCGTCGCCACCAAGCTCACGAGGTCAGGGTTGGTCAGAGATCTGTCGCGCCACCGGGCTGAGCTCGTCCGGCACGCGGGCGCCCACGTCGTCCAGCAGGTCCTCGGCGGAGAGGCCGCCGAGCTCGACGTGAGCTCGCGCCTCGGCCTCCAGCAGGGCCCGCTGCTCATTGGCGATCTTGTTCTCGGCCTCGACGTCGATGTCACGGCACAGCCACAGGTACAGGAGCGCCGCCACCGGGAAGCCGATGAACGGCGAGATGTCGCCGCCGTCCAGGGACTTGGCCACCGGGCCCTCCAGGATCGTGGTGCTGAAGAACGGGATCATCACCACGAAGCCCACGACGTACGCGGTGAGCCCGCGCCATGACCAGGCTCCATACAGACCATGGGGGATGAACAGCTCCCTGATGGCGTAGTTGTGCTTGCGCACGAAGAAGTAGTCCATCAGGTTGATCGCCGTCCACGGGATCATGAAGTAGAGGACGATCAGCAGGAAGTTGTTGAAGTTGGTCAGGAAGTTGTCGGGCAGCGCCAGCGCCAGCACGGTGCCGACGACGGTGATGAAGCCCACGCCGGCCCACCGGGCGCTCAGCGTCGGCTTGATGCGCTTGACCGTGTCGACGGTGGTCAGCGTCGACAGCGCGCCGCTGTACATGTTCATCGCGGTCACCGCGACCAGGCCCGGGATCGAGCACACGAGCAGGATCGGCCCGAACCCGTGGAAGATCTGCTGCGCCGTGTTGTGGACGGCGTCAACCGGCGCGAGGCTGGTGTCGGGAGCCAGGATGAAGGCGCCCAGCAGCATCATCAGCGCCCCGACCGCCGAGCCCCAGTACGTCCACCAGAACACGGTGCTGCTCGGCGTGTCCTCCGGCAGGTAGCGCGAGTACTCCGACACGTACGGCGCCCAGGTGAGCTGATAGCTGACCACCGCGCCGAACTGGACCAGGAACAGCCCAAGGTGAAAGCCGCCGAGGTCGAACGAGTGCGCCGGCAGTGACACCGTGAACAACGAGCCGATCGTGAACACGGCGTAGGCGACGATGAACAGCCAGGTCGCGTAGCGCAGCCCGGTGTGGATGTAGTGATAGCCGACGATCGTCAGCACGACGGAGAGGACGACCACCGGCAGGATGGCCACGAACGTGCCGGTGCCGGGGAACAGCGATTTGATGACGTCGCCGCCGAGGATCGTGTTGAAGACGTTGAACCCGATGAACAGCATCACGGCCACCACCACCGGGAGCAGCGAGCCGTAGTAGCCGAACTGCGCGCGCGACTGGATCATCTGCGGCAGGCCCAGCTTCGGGCCCTGCGCGGAGTGGAAGGCCATGAACAGCGTTCCGACGAGAACGCCGGAGATGATGGCGATCGCCGCCCAGATGAAGTTGAGCCCCAGCGAGACGCCCAGCAGACCCACGGCCAGCGTGGAGATCTGGGCGTTGCCCTGGAACCAGACCGGTCCGAGATGCCACGGCTTGCCGTGCCGTTCGGTGACGGGGACGTAGTCGATCGACCGGATCTCGACGCCCTCGGAGTGATTCTCCGCATCCTGCGGAGCCCTCGACTGAGTCGTGGTCATTCCCTCTCCCTCACATCAGATGCCCTGACGAGCATTGCCGAGTATGTGTTGTATACAAGATTGACGAGACCAATGCAACAAAAGTGGCTTTCGTGCCGGGGCGCGAAAGCATCATCAATCTTCGACCCGCTGGCACTGGCCCGCGGGCCAGTATCCGGCTCAGTTCGGCTATCCCAACGGACCTCCTCCGGTCGCCCGCCAGGTCCCTGACCCGCGGCCCGCACGCGAGGCGCTCATTCCGCGCCCCTCAGGATGCTCAGAGGCAGCGTGAAGCCCACGTTCCACATGCCGGCGTCGACGACCTCGAGCAGCTTGAGGTCCCCGGCGAGGCTGCAGGTCACGTAGGCGTCCTCGCGGCTGAGGCCGTGCTCGTCCACCAGCCACGCGATCGTCTCGCGCACCGCCGCCCGCGCGCCCTCCATGAGGTCGGGGCCGATCCCCATCGTCCCGTGGTGCCCAGCGCCCTCGACCCGGGGCGTGAGCGCGCCCACCGTCTGAAAACGCGGGGCCCCGATCGTCCGCCGCTCGATGCTGAAGCGCAGCGTCGCGTCCATGTCGCACTCCAGCGCGGCCAGGCACACCTCGCCGTCGCCCTGGACCGCCGTGCGGGTCGCCGCAGGAGAAAAGCCCGCCCTCACACCACACCGGCAGCCACAGCGTGCTGCCCACGGTCAGGTGGCGGGTGTCGATGTTGCCGCCGCCGCGGTGCGGCGGGAACGAGGGCAGGTCGCCCGGCTCGTCGGGGTGGGTGCCCATCGTGCCCAGGAACGGGGACAGCGGAATCTCCACCCGCGGGCTCACGGTGGCCGAGTCGCGGCCGCGCAGGTCAAACGTCTTGACGAACGGGTCGGGGAAGTCCTGGGGCAGCAGGCCCAGGTCTGGCTCGGTGCCGCACCAGCCCCACTCGCCCGGGCGCAGCGACAGGATGTCCACCCGCAGCGTGTCACCGGGGTGCGCATCCTCCACGAACACCGGCCCGAGCAGCCAGTAGATCTGGTCGGCGACGAAGTTGGTGTCGGCGTAGCTGTCGCCCTCGCGGATCTGCTCGGCGCCGGCCATCCGCAGCGCGAAGCGCACGCTGTCGCCGTCGGCGATGCGCAGCGTCGGCTCCCGCTCGCGGTTCCATGAGTGGTGCACGCGCGAGGGATCGATCACGTGCTCCATGGGCTCCTCGCCTCACTCGTCGGCGCAGGGGTCACCCAGCGTGGTGTCCAGCTCGCGCACGGACGGGCAGCCCATCAGCGTCATCGCCAGGCGCAACTCGTCCACCAGGATCTCCACGGCGCGCTGCGCCCCGGCGGGCCCGCCGGCTCCGAGCCCGTACACGAGCGCCCGGCCGGCCAGGCAGGCGCGGGCCCCGAGAGCCAGCGCCCGGATGATGTCGACGCCGCGGCGGATACCGCCGTCCATGTAGACCTCGAGCTCCGAGCCGACCGCGTCGACGATCTCCGGCAGGGCGCTGATGGTCGAGGTGGCGTGATCGAGCTGGCGGCCGCCGTGGTTGGAGACGATCACCCCTCCGAGGCCCATCCCGGCCGCCTGGCGGGCGTCATCGGCCCGCAGGATGCCCTTGATCATCAGCGGGCCGTCCCAGTGCTCCTGCACCCACGCGATGTCGCTCCAGCTCAGCGCCGGGTCAAACTGGCGTGCGATGAGTTCGCTGAGACTCGCGGCGTCGCCCTCCCGGGTCACGCTGGAGAGCAGGCTCTCGGAGAGGATGCGAGGGCGGCTGAGGAAGTTGGCCGTCCACCGCGGCCGGCGCACGCCGTCGACCAGCGTCGCCGCGGTGACCCGCGGCGGGATGACGAAGCCGTTGCGCGTGTCGCGCTCGCGGCCGCCGGGGCGCGCGACGTCGACGGTGACCACCAGCGCCTCATAGCCCGACGCCCGTGCCCGCTCGAGCAGCGCCCTTGTGAACCCGCGGTCGGGCCCGACGTAGAGCTGGAACCACCGCGGCCCGGGACTGGCCGCGGCCACCTCCTCGAGGCTGCGCGAGGCGGCGGAGGAGAGCACGTACAGCCCTCCGGCGCCGTGGATGGCGCGGGCGATCCCCACCTCGCCCTCGTGGTGCACGAGCCCGGTCAGTCCGGTCGGCGCGGCGAGCAGCGGGATCTCCACGCGCCGGCCGAGCACCTCGGTGCTCAGGTCGATCTCGGTGGCGCCCACCAGCATCCGCGGGCGCAGCGCCAGGGATCGCAGGTCGGACTCGTTGCGTTGCTTGGTCAGCTCGTCCCAGGCGGCTCCGTCGACGTAGTCGAACACGCCGGTGGGCAGGCGCTTGCGCGCCAGCGCGCGCAGGTCGGCGATGTTGACCGCGCGCTGGGCGCGCCCCGCCTCCGACAGCCGTTCGCGCGCGGTGTCGGGCAGCCGCCGCATGTCGGCGGCCAGCTGGCGGCCGAGCATTCCGAAGAAGCTCACGCGCCCACCTGGGCCTCGGCCTCCGCCTCCGCCGGCACGCTCGCGCCGAGGGCCAGGCGCGCCGCCAGTGTCGCCGACACGCTCGCCGTCTCGGCGACCGCCGCCTCGTCCACCAGCTCGCGCACGTCGCCGCGCGAGTGGTAGTAGGGATAGTCCGGGCGCCAACACAGGACCGAGGGGACACCGGCGTCGCCGAACGGCGCGTGGTCTGAGAACGTGCTGCGCCGGTGGTAGACGTGATCGGCGTGCCAGCCCAGCTCCGCGCCGGTCTGCACGGCCATCGCCAGCAGCCCGCCGTGGATCGACCACACCTCGCGCTGGGCGGGGTAGGCGCTGGCCAGCCCGTCAAGGTTGATCATCGCCACCGCGCGGGCCAGCTCGTCGCGGTGGGCGTCGACGTAGGCGGTGGCGCCCCACACTCCGATCTCCTCACCCGAGGTGGCCACCAGCACCACCCGCCGCTCCGGGCGCAGATCGCGCAGCGCCCGCCCCGTCTCGAGCAGGCTCGACAGCCCGCTGCCGTTGTCATAGACGCACGGCCCCTCGGCCTGGCTGTCGTAGTGGGCGCAGAGCACGACCTCCTCGTCGCCGGTGCCCGGGATGACCCCTACGACGTTGGCGGTCCTCGCCTGCGCGCACGCGCCCTCGTGGCCGATGGTGAGCTCCACCGCGGCGTCGCAGGTGAGGGTGGAGATGAGCTCGCGGGCGTCGAGGTGGCCGATGGTCACGCCGGCGTAGGTCAGCGGGCGGCCCTCCCACGGCGGCGTCAGCGGCGGCGGATACAGCGCCCCCGTGAAGTTGCCGACGATCCGGTCCGGCGTGTCGCACACGTGCACGAAGCCGGCGATCCCGCGTTCTGACAGCAGCGCACCGAGGTCGAACGGGAACACCGAGTGGGCCACGACGATCCGGCCGGCCAGGTCGACCCCGTCGGCGTCCAGGCGCGCGAAGTCCTCGGGCTCGGCCCCACCGAGGTAGATCGCCCGGCCGCTCACCGGACCCGGCGACGTGTACTGGAGGGGGTGGGCGTCGTAGATGCGCTCGCGCGCGCCTGCGCTGCCGGCCACGCACCACGCGGGCGCCGGCTGCCAGGCCAGATACTCGAACTCCTCCTGGCGCACATCGGCGAGGCCGACCTCCGCGAAGCGCCTCAGCAGGTAGTCCCGGCACTCGGCCTCACCAGGGGTGCCGCAGAACCGGTTGCCGATCTGCGCCAGATCGTCCAGGGTGGCGCCGATGGCCGCGGCGTCGAGTGAGATGCGGGGGTCGTGGGTCATGTCGCCTCCGTGCTGAGTAGGGGGATGGGGGCGGGGTCCACGACGACGTCGATGAGCATGGGCTCACCGGCGCCCACCGCCTCGGCGAGCGCCCCGGGGAGCTGCGTGGGCTCGGAGACCCGCACGGCGCGGCAGCCACAGGATGCCGCCAGCGCCAGGAAGTCCAGGCCGGGCAGCTCCATGCTCGGCAGGCCGTCGATGCCGGCGAACCGCGCAGCGGATTCGAGGATCGCGTAGCGCCCGTTGTTGACGACGACGAACGTCACCGGGACGCCGAGCGCCACCGCGCTCCACAGCGCCTGGGGCGCGTACATCGCCGAGCCGTCGCCGACCAGGCACACCACCGGGCGCTCCGGCGCGGCCAGCTTGATCCCGACCGCGGCGGGCATGGCAAAGCCCAGGCCCCCGCTGGTGGTGGCAAAGAAGCTCGCCGGCCGGCGGATCCACACCTGCGCCCGCAGGTCGTTGCGGTTCGACGGGGACTCCTCCACCAGCACCGCATCGTCAGGCAGGGCCCGGGCCAGCGCGGCCATCAGGAATGGCGGCGGGATCGGCCCGGTGGCGTTCGCGTCGACGGGCGCGGGCAACGGTCGCGGTGGGCTGGGATGGGCCGGTGACCGGGGTCGCAGCCGCTCCGACAGGCCCCGCGCCACCGAGCCCACGCCGGCCACGACGCTGAGCGCCGGGGCCCGGGCGGCCTCGCCGGGGTCGTCGGTGACGTGGATGATCTCCGGGAACGCGGCCTCCCCCGGCTCAAACGGCAGGAACGCGAACACGGGCGCGCCGAGCACGAGCGCCAGGTCGCACCCGGCAAGCTGCGCCGCGGCGGTGACGCGGCCGGGGGGGAGGTGGCCCTGATAGAGGGGGTGGTCCTCCGCGAAGCCGAGCCGCGGCGCCTGCGGTGCCGTCCACACCGGGGCGCCCAGTCGCTCGGCCAGCTCGGCCACCTCGTCCCACGCGCCGGCCTGGTCCACGCCTCCGCCCACGATCAACGCCGGCGCGTCCGCGGCCTCGACGCGCTCGGCCAGGCGGTCCAGCAGGTCCTCGCCGGCGCTCGTGCCGGCGAGCACGTCGCGCCCCGGCGCAGCGGCACCACCCACGCTGGGCGCCGGCGCGTCCCAGTCTCCGCTGGGGATCGACACGAACGTCGGGCCCTGGGGCGGTGTACGCGCCAGCGCCCAGGCACGGTCAAGCGCCGCGGGCACGTCCTGGGCCCGGGCCGGCTCGTGGCTGAACTTGACGTAGGGCGCCATCAGCGCGGTCGAGCGGGCAAACAGGTACGGCTCGAGCTCCAGGTGGCGGCGGTCCTGGTTACCGGCGGTGATAACGAGCGGTGCGCGGTTGTGAAACGCGTTGACCACCGCGCCCATCGCGTTGCCCACGCCACATGCGCTGTGCAGGTTGACCAGCGCCGGGCGCTGCGTCGCCTGGGCATAGCCGTCGGCCATCGCCACCGCGACGCCCTCATGCAGGGCCAGCACGTAGCGAAAGTCCCCGGGAAAGTCACGCAGGAGGCCGAGCTCGGTGGAGCCGGGGTTGCCGAACACCGTCGTCATCCCGCGCTCGCGCAGCAGGGCCATCGTGGCGGTGCGGACCGTCGACGCGGGCCCACCGCTCCCGCTCCCGGTCCCCGCGGTCGTCACGGCCCGGCCGTCTCCTCGGTCAGCCGCGCATAGGCCTCGGGGTCGGTCGCGCCTTCGGTGCACAGCAGGAGCACGCGGCTGGCGCCGCTCAGGCCCAGCGCGGCGCGCGCCTCGCGCATCTGAGGATCGTGAGCCAGCGCCAGCATGCCCGCCAGGCCGCCGGCACCCGTCTCCCCGGCGACGATCCCGTCGCCCCCCAGCAGCCGCATCGCCTCGGGCACCCGGGCGTCGGGCACGGCCACGTAGGCGTCGATCCCGCGTGACACCACGGGCCAGGCGATGAGCGACGGGGTGGCACAGTTCAGCCCCGCCATGATCGAGTCCTGGGGGTGGTCGAGGGTGACGATCTCACCGGCGGCGACCGACTCCAGCACGCACGCCGCCGACGTGGGCTCGACCCCGACAAGCCGCGGCCTCGGACCGGCCGCGCCGGCCGCACCCGGCGAGGACCAGTAGTGGCGCACCACCGCCGCCGCCAGCGCGCCCACGCCGATGGGCACGGCCACTATGTCGGGCCCCGGCCGGCCGCCGAGCTGCTCGTCGATCTCGCCAAACACCGTCCCATAACCCTCGATCACCCACCCCGGCACCTCCTCATAGCCCTCCCAGGAGGTGTCGGAGATGACCAGGCAGCGCTCGGATGCGTCCTGTGCGGCGCGGCGGATGGCGTCGTCGTAGCCACCGTCGACCACGGTCACCGTCGCGCCCTCGCCGGCGATGGCGTCGATCCGCGCGCTCACCGTGTTGTCGGGGACGTAGATGGCCGCGCCCAGTCCCAGCAGCGCCGCCATGTGGGCGACGGCGCGGCCGTGATTGCCGTCGGTGGCGGCGGCCAGCGACAGGGGACGCAGCGGCGCGACGGCGTCGCGCAGCGCGGCGAACGTGGGGACCTCCTCGGGCGTGGCGCCGAGGCGATCCAGCAGCGCGCGATACACCGCCCACGAGGCGCCGAGCACCTTGAACGAGGGCAGCCCCAGACGCGCGGACTCGTCCTTGACGAGCACCTCGGCGACGCCGAGCGCCGCGGCGGCGGCCGGCGCGCGGCGCAGCTCGGTGGGCGCGTAGCCGGGCATGCTCGCGTGAAACGCTCGCGGCCCCGCGGAGGACGCCACATCGAGTGACTCGGGCAGCCGGCGCGGGAGCAGGGCCACCGCGGGCCCGTCGGCGGCGACGACGCTCATGCGGCCGTCTTCCCGGGGCCGGGCACGGAATCGTCGCGGCCGTTGCGGATCGCCGCCAGGACGCGCTCGGGGATCATCGGCAGCCGAAGCATCCGGACGCCGATCGCGTTGTGGATGGCGCTGGCCAGTGCCGGGCCGCACGGCCCGATGGGGGGCTCGCCGATGCCGCGGGCGCCGAACGGCCCCTTGCCCAGGTGCAGCTCGAGTCCGATCGCGTTGATGTCAGGCAGGTCCAGCGAGGTGGGGATGAGGTAGTTGGCAAACAGCGTTGAGTGCAGCACGCCGCCTTCGGTCTCCATCTCCTCGCTCATCGCGTAGCCGATGCCCTGGGCGGCCGCGCCCTGGATCTGCCCGACGACGCGCTGCATGTCAATGGCGCGGCCCACGTCGTGGACGGCGACGTACTTGAGGATCTTGACCTCTCCGGTGCGCTCGTCCACCTCCACGTCCACCGCGTGGCAACCGTGCGTGTAGTCCGGGTAGGTCTGCCCGCGGCCGGTCTCGGCATCGAACTCACCGCTCTGGGCAGTGAACGTCTCGTGGCTGTACGGCATGATGCCGCGCGCCTCCGCGGTGCGCGAGAGCTCGGCCATGGTCACCGAGTGCACACGGTCACCAGCCACGCCAACCCGGTTGCCGGCCCACTCCAGCTCGGACTCCTCGCAGCCGAGGAGATCGGAGGCGACGGGGGCCAGCTTGTCACGCAGCGCCGTGGCGACCTTCACCGTGGCGTTGCCCGACATGTAGAGCTGCCGGGTGGCGAAGGTGCCGCCGGTGAGCGGGGTCAGGTGGCTGTCGCCGATGTGCACGCTGGTGCGGTCGACGGTGACGCCCAGGATCTCGCCGGCGATGTTGGCCAGCGAGGCCGCCTGTCCGGCGCCGAGGTCGGTCACGCCGGCGCGGATGACCATCGCCCCGTCCTGTTCCAGGCCTATCCAGGCCGACGCGCGGTCGGCGAAGAACATCGACCGGCCGTAGGGCTGCATGCTGCAGGCAAAGCCTCGTCCGATCCGGCCGCCGTTGGTCGGCTCCGACAGCTCGCCCAGCTCCTCGAGCGCCCGGTGCATGCACTCGCGTGTCCCCGGCTCGGTGTCGATCGGTTCGCCGGTCACCCGGATGTCACCGCGCTCCACGAAGTTGCGCTCGCGGACTTCCTCCCCGGTCATGCCCAGGCGCTGCGCGATGAGATCCATCTGCGACTCGTAGCCGAACACCACCTGCATGGCGCCGAACCCGCGGAACGCGCTGGTGGGGACGGTGTTGGTGAACACCGCCGTGCTCTCCATCCGCGCGTCCAGGCAGCGGTAGGGTCCGGTGGAGTTGACCCCGCCGGCAAACAGCACCCGGGAGCTGAGCAGGGGGTAGGCCCCGGCGTCGCCGAGGATCTTGATGTCCTGGGCCACGATCGTCCCGTCATCCAGCACGCCGGTCCGGTAGTGCATGCGGAACGGGTGGCGCTTCTGGCGGGCCAGCAGGGAGTCCTGGCGCTCCCACACCATCCGCACCGGCCGGCGGGTCTTCCACACCAGCGCGGCCAGGTAGGGCTCGACCGTCATGTCCTCCTTGCCGCCGAAGCCGCCGCCCATGTAGGCGGCGATGACTCGCACGCGGCTGTGGGGGAGCTGGAGGATCTCCGCCAGCTGCCGCGCGTGTTCGATCACCTGTGTGGAGACCCGCAGGGTGACCACCCCGTCGGAGTCGACCCAGCCGACTCCCGACTCGGGCTCGAGGTAGGCGTGATCCACGCGTGGGGTCTGGTAGGTCTCCTCGATGATGTGGTCGGCGCGCCCCATGGCCTCCTCGACGTCCCCGATCGCCGACCGCCAAGTGATGTAGCGGTTGCCGCCGGGGTGCACGGCGGGGGCGCCGTCGGCCAGCGCCTCGTCGATCGTGAACACGCCCTCGGCGTCCTCGTACTCCACGTCCACCAGCCCGGCCGCCTCCACCGCCGCGCCCGGGGTCTCGGCGGCGATGCACGCCACCGGCTCGCCGTCGTAGCGGACGCGCTCCCCGGCCAGCACCGGCTGCACGATCTGGTCGATGCCCAGCCCCGAGGCCTCCTCGGAGATGGCGTTGTGGGGGATGTCGGCGGCGGTGAGCACGGCGCGCACGCCGGGCACCTCCAAGGCCTGAGAGGTGTCGACGCTCGCGATGCGCGCACTGGGAACGCGGGCGCGCACCACGACGCCGTGCAGCACGCCCGGGAACCCCCAGTCATCGGCGAAGGGAAGAGTCCCAGCCACCTTCTCCACGAAGTCGCGATGGGGGACCGGGCTCGTCCGCCCGAGGGGTCCCCGCGCGGGCACCGGCCGTGCGGGCGGCGCCTTCACGGGAACATCGCGAGCCTGGGTGCGGCCGGTGTCAGTCGCCATGAGCGTCCTCGAGCCTGAGGTCACGGTAGGCCTCGAGCGCATCCAGGATCTTGGTGTAGCCGGTGCAGCGACACAGATTCCCGGCGATCGCCCGGCGCAGCTCCTCGCGGTCGGCCTCCGGGTGGCGGTCCAGGTACCACTTGGCGACCAGCAGCATTCCCGGCGTGCAGAAGCCGCACTGCGAGCCGGCATGGTCGAGGAACGCCGTCTGGAGGTCGTGCAGCTCGCCGTCGGGGGCCAGGCCCCGCACCGTGGTGATCTCACACCCGTCGGCCTGCACCGCGAACATGAGGCACGAGTTCACCGGCTCGCCGGCCAGCAGGACGGTGCAGGTGCCGCAGACGCCCTCGCCGCACCCGAGCTTGACCTCGGGGCACCCGGCCTCGGTGCGCAGCAGCTCCAGCAGCGACAGGTTGGCGCTCACGCCGAGCTCGGTCGGCCGCCCGTTGATGGTCACGGTGATGGTGTGCCGCGCGAGCGCAGTCATACCGCCATCTTCACTCCCGCGCGCCGCCGCCGCGCGTCCTCGGAGGCACCGCGCAGCGCCCGGGCCACCTGCACGCCGGCCATCTCGCGCCGGTACTCGATACCGGCGTGCGAGCTCGGGGTCACCTCGGCGTCGGCGGCCACGGCGGCGGCCGACGGCCTCGCTTGACTCGTCGTCGATCGCCAGGCCCACGAGCGCCTGGGCGGCCTCCGAGACGTCGACCGGCCGCCGGCCGACTGCGCCGAGGGCCAGGCGCACGGCAGTGCAGGTGCCGCTCTCGTCGCAGGTGACGATCGCTGCCACGTTGACCATCGCGAAATCCCCGGGCCGGCGCGCCATCTCGATGAAACACGACCCCTGGCCATCGGTGAGCGTGGGGACCTCGACACGCGTGATGAGCTCGCCCTCGCCCAGCGACGTGATCAGCTGCGTGACCGGCAGGTCGTTGACGGCGATCGTCCGCTCGCCGTCAGGGCCCAGGGCCTGCACCGACGCCCCGTGGGCGATGAGGACGCACGGCAGCTCCGCCGCCGGCTCGCCGTGGGCCAGCGATCCCCCGATCGTGCCGCGCTGGCGGACGCGGACGTTGCCGATCTGGCGCACGGCCTGGGTGAGCATCGGGGCATGCTCGGCGACCACCTCGGAGTGCTCGAGGTCGACATGGCGGACGAGCGCCGAGAGCACCAGCGTGTCGTCGGCGAGCTCGATCGTCCGCTCGTCCACGCCCGCGATGTCGATCAGCGCTGACGGCGCGGCGAAGTGCAGGATCATCATCGGCACCAGACTCTGGCCGCCCGCGATCACGTGGGCGTCATCTCCCAGCTCCGCCAGGCGCTGCACCGCCTCGGTCCACGATGATGCGCGGAGGTAGTCGAAGGCGGCGGCGTACATGCGGCTCAGACCGTCGCGGGCGCGCCGATCTGATCCAGCACGACCGTCAGCGCGGCGTGGTTGCTTGTGACCACCGGGACCCCGAGCGCCCCATGGATCTCCTCCCGCGCGTCGATGGCGCGGAAGTTGGTGCAGGAGGCGAACAGCAGGTCGATGTCCGAGTCGGCGAAGCACTCGGAGGCGAACTCGGCGATCCGCCCCGGCTCCACCTCGGCGATGGCGAAGTTCTCGGTGATGCCCAGCCCGTGGATGCCGGCCACCTCGAGCCCGTCGTCCTCGAGGCTCTGGCGGATCTTCTCGTTGAGGCTGTCGACGTAGGGCGTGATCACGCCCACCCGCCGGCCCCCGGCCTCGCGGATGACGCGGCGCACCGAGGCGGCCACGCTGAACGTCTCGGCGCCGGTCTCGCCCGCGATGCGCTTGATCAGCTCGGCCTCGTAATCGTTGCCGCGCAGCGCGCCGGCGCTCGTGCAGCCGAACACCATGACGTCGGGCCGCACGGTGCGCAGGTCGTTGATGGCCACGGGCAGGTGGTCGTCGAGCATCGCCGACTCGCCCTCGGGGGTCGTCTCCTCCAGGTACATGCGAGCGGTGTGCAGCGTCGCGTCGGCGGGCAGCCGGCGGTAGAAGTCGACCTCGATGACGCTGTTGGAGGACGGGACGATCAGTCCCACGCGCGTGCTCATCAGTCGGCCGCCGAGCTGGCCAGGGCGGCGCCGATGCCGTCGGCGGAGCCGTTGGTGGCCGCGGGCAGCGGCGGCGGGGGCGGCAGCTCGAGGAGGTCGAGCGGGTTGGTCTTGATCATCCGCTCCACGCCCTCCTCGCTGATGCCCGACTCATACACGGACTGCGCGAACACGCGCAGGCACTCCGCGGGCATCGGGTTGTGACGCTGGCCCGCGTCGCTCATGAGGATGCAGCGCTCGGGGCCGATCTCGTTGATCGCCTCCACCACTCGGGTCAGCGGCGCGTGGTTCCACATCGGCGAGACCGTGCAGTAGCCGAACTCCGCATACGCGCCCTGGGCGACGAGGGCCTTGAGGTCCTCGAGCTCGAGCGCCGGGACCTTGAAGAAGGGGTGGGTGATCATGATCTTCTCCACCCCGCGCTCGCGTGCGACAGCCACCAGCTTCTGGATCTCGGGCACCGACAGGTGACAGGTGCTGAGGATTGCCTGGTACTGGGCGGTGAGGTCGAGCACGTCCATGAGCCCCTCGATGGGGTTGCCGTCAGCATCGAAGATCTCGATGCCGGTGTCCTCGGACTTGGCCACGGTGCTCTTCTGCTTGTCATAGACCCCGGTGGAGCCGAACGTCCTGGCGTGGTTGGCGGCGTCTACGGTGGGCATCCACACGTGCTTGGCGCCGAGCTGGAGGGCCGACTCCACCGCCGCCGGGTTGATCCCCCCGACCGCGCGGTTGAGCACGATGCCGCCGATGATCTGGATCCCCGGCACGAGCTGCCGGGTCAGGTAGGCGCGGCTCGTGGTGCGCTCCGAATGGCATTTGAGCGAGAGCGCCCGCAGGCCCAGCGACGCCGCGTGGCGCGCCACCCCCACATCGTCCGCGATCCGTGGGAACAGATCGGGTTCTGAGTGGACGTGGACGTCGATCGCGCCCTTGATGTCGATGAATGGACCGATCATGGGGCTGAAGTCACCTCTCTCCTCGTGGCGCTGTTGCTCTGCTCGCCGTCGCGCAGCCAGCGCAGCTCGGCGAGCTCCTGCTCGGTCGGGGCGGCCAGCTCCGCCACCGTGTCTGACACCAGCAGCTCAAAGCCCGTGTTGGCGTGCACGTCGGACTCGGTGACCCCCGGCTGGAGGGCGTCGAGCCGCAGCCGGCCCGTCTCTTCGTCGAAGCCCAGCAGGGCCAGGTCGGTGATGACCGACACCGGCCGATTGCGCACCAGCCCCGCCGCCGTGCGCGACTCCGGGCCGCTCAGGTAGCCGGGGCTGGTGATGAAGTCCACGCGCTCGACGAACCGCCGCCGCTCGTGGCGGGTCATGATCATCACCTCGCGGCAGCTCGAGACGATGTCGTTGGCCCCGCCGCTGCCGGGCAGGCGGACCTTGGGATGGTCGGGGTCGCCGATGTAGCTCGTATTGACGTTGCCGTACTGGTCGAGCTGGCCCGCCCCGATGAAGCCGTAGTCGTAGCAGCCGCGCTGCCCGTAGAGGAACAGCTCGTTGATCGACGTGAGCATGAACGCCTCGTGCGCGGCCCGCATCTCGTTGGTGGACACGGGCAGGCGGCCCGGCAGCATCCGCGGTCCGATCGACCCGCCCTCGAGCACGATCGTCAGTGCGGGCGCGTGCAGGCGCTTGGCCAGCACGCTGGCCTCCAGCGGGGCGCCGACGCCGGCGAACACGACGCGGCCGTCGCGCAGCAGCCGGCTGCCGGCGATCGTCATCAGCTCCACGGGCGTGGCCTGCGGCGTCGCGGTCATGCCGGCACCAGCTCGCGGGCGCGGCGGCGCTGCTCCATGAGGGTGGAGGCTCCGAACATGTCCAGGAAGGCGCCGAAGCTACCGGGCCGCTCCACGTACTCGGCCAGGTAGGCCTCCACGCCGGCTACCCCCTCAGCGGCCACCTGCGCGGAGTAGGCGTCGAAGTGCGCGAAGTCGGCCTCATAGCGGCCATGGCACTCGTGCGGGTAGGACCCGAAGGGGACCTCCACGACGGCGTCGACGACGAAGCTGGGGATCTGCGTGCGGTCGGCATGGCGGACGATCGCCTCTGGGGGCACGACTTCCTCGGCGGTGACGATCACGGTCTTGGCCGCGCGGGCGAGCTCGACGTCCATGTAGGCCGGGCCCTCGATCTGGGCGTTGCCGGCGGGGTCGACGGTGTGGACGTGGATGAGGGCCACGTCGGGCACCAGCGCCGGGACCGCCACCAGCAGCTCGCCGGTGAACGGGCAGTGGATCTCCTGGGCAGGCAGCCGCGCGAGCAGGTCCGAGCCCAGCAGCGACGCCGTGGGGAGGAACGGCATGCCCATCGAGGCCGCCATCAGCCGCAGCCCGAAGCTGAGGTGGCTCCACTCCTCGTAGATCGAGGGATCGCGCTCGACGTATTCGCGAAACACCTTGGGGATCCCCCAGCGCAGCCCGATCCCCACCCAGCTCGAGATGAGCTTGGTCGCGGCGCCGGTGGCCAGGAACAGCTCGGACTCGTAACACATGAGGTTGCGGCCCAGGGTGAGATCGCGGCGCTGCGCGCGCAGCAGCTCCAGCAGCATCGCCCACGGTGTCCGCGAGTAGCAGCAGCCGCCCGCCACCACGGTGTCGCCGTCGCTGACCAGCGCGGCCGCGTCGGCCAGCGTCATGCGCTTGTCGCCGGCCGTGGTCATCACGCGCCGACCGCGATTTCGGACACGAGCGGCATCACCTCGGCGGCGAACCGCTCGACCTGCTCGGTCTCGTAGTCACACGGCACCAGGCAGATGTGCTGCACGCCGACGGCCGCCTGCGCGGCGATCTGCTCCGCGCACTGCTCGGGGGTGCCGCGGATCGCCGACTCGGCCGTCGACTCGCTCCACGCCGGGAGGTCGAAGTAGTCGTTGATGTACTGGCGCGCGCGGGCATCGGCGGCCTCGAAGCTGTCGTCGATGCACAGCGTGAGCTGGGCCATGTTGTCCAGCGAGTCGGGGTCGCGGCCGGCGGCCTGCGCGTACTCGCGGATCCGCGTCCACGCGGTGCTGAACGCCTCGGGCTCGTAGAAGTAGGTCAGCCAGCCGTCCGAGCGCTCGGCCACCCGCTTGAGCACCTTGTCCACGTAGCCGCCGATGAGCAGCCGGGGCCGCTCGCGGGGGGAGGGCTTGGGCAGCATCAGCGCGTTGCGAAAGGGCACTCCGCGGGCCTCGCCGGTGACGCGCTCACCGGTCCAGAACTGCTTCATCAGCTCCAGGTTCTCCTCGAAGATCCTGCCGCGCTGCTTGAACGGGACCCCGCAGGCGTCGAACTCGCGCTCGTACCAGCCCACCGCCATGCCGAGCGTGAGCCGCCCGCCGGAGACGAGCTCGAGCGTGGCGGCCGTCTTGGCCAGCACGGCGGCGCCGCGCAACGGCAGCACGAGGATGCCGGTGCCCAGCTCGACGCGCTCGGTCTCACGCGCGAGCACGGTGAGCGTCGTCAGCGACTCCAGGAACGGGAACGGGCGCCCGGTGCCCAGGAACATGTGGTCCCACGCCCACAGCGAGTCATAGCCGAGTTCCTCGGCGCGCCGCCCGTAGGCCACGATCGCGTCCAGGTCGGGCACCCGCGGCGCCGGCGTGAAGTTCTCGACGGCCAGTCCGAACTTGAGCGCGCGTCATTTGGCCAGCGCCTTGACCAGCACTGCGCGGCCGTGCTCGATGTGCCGTTTCATGCGCTTCTCCACCTGGTCCGGGTCGCCGGCCTTGAGCGCGTCGAGGATCTGCAGGTGCTCATCAAGGAAGCGCCGCGGCACCTCGGTGGTGTAGACGCGCTCGGACAGTTCGAGCTGCAGGCGGGTCCAGTAGCCGCGCAGCACGCTGAGCAGCTCGCTGCCCGAGGCCTCGTAGATCGTGAGGTGGAAATCGGCGTCGAGCTGCCCGGCCTCGCGAGCCTCGGCGGCGTCCAGCGCCTCGACGAACCGCGCCAGCACGTCCTCGACCGAGGCCAGCACCTCGGGCGTCATGCGCTCGGCGCCGATCCGGGCGAGGTGGGGCTCCAGCACGAGGCGCACGTCATACAGGAGCTTGGCCTCATCGGGGGTGAGCCGGTAGGTCACGAACGTGCCGCGGCTGCGGTACGTGATAACCAGGCCCTCGCCCTCGAGCATCCTCAGTCCCTCGCGGACGGGGGTCCGGCTGACGCCGGTGCGCTCCATCACGATCGCCTCGGTGAGCCGGGCTCCGGCCGGCTGGCGTCCGGTCAGGATGTCGTCGCGGATGACCCGGCAGACATGCTCGGCCAGCGAGGGTGGGCGTTCGGGGGTGGCGTCGCCGTCGCTGTCGCGACGGCGCAACCCATACCGGTCCGAGCGCCGCGCCACACGGCCTTTGGAGATGGACATGAAGCGGCCTTTCGAAGGTCGGCGCAACGGGCGTTCAGTGTGCAGAGTATACAAGAACCGCTCTGCGGCGCTGGGGTCGCTGATTGGTGAAGCCGCTGCGAAAACATACACTATCGACTCCATGTTGTATACCTTCAGAGCGAGTTGACGCGGTGGCCCGCGCACGCGCCGCGTGGCCTGCCGGCGCGCTGGCCGCGGCGGGCCGCGCGCGCGCCCGTGGCTGGGCCGCGTGGCTGGCCCGCCCGCCGCGCCGCCGGCCCTCAGAAGCTGTCGATGAGGCTGAAGCCGATGGTGTCGAAGCTGGTCATGCGCTCGAGCACGCTCTGAGCGCCGTCCAGCCCGACCCGCTCGGTGACGAGTCCCGCCGGGTCAAGCCGGCCCTCGCCGACGAGGCCCAGCAGCGCGGGCAGATGGATGTGCGGGTTGCCGACGCTGCCGACGATCGTCAGCTCGGCCTCGATCAGCTCGTCCAGCGGGATCCCGACGATGCCCTGCTCCTCCTTGCTGGTCAGGCCGACCTGGACCAGGCGCCCGCCCTTGCGCAGGCTCATGATCGCGGCGTACACGAGCGACGCCGTGCCCAGGCCGCCCAGCGCGACGTCGGCGCCGCCGCCGGTGGCGTCCTTGACCGCCGCGATCACGTCGGTGTTGCGCGCGTTGACCGTCATCGCCGCGCCCTGGAGCTTGGCGGCCTCGAGCTTGCGGTCATCGATGTCCACGGCAATGACCGCGGCGCCGCTGGCGGCCCCGATCTGCACCGCCGACAGGCCGATCCCGCCCACGCCGTGGACCGCCAGCCACTCGCCGGCGCGCAGCTTGGCCTGGTGCTGGACCGCGTGCCAGGCGGTCATGAACCGGCAGCCGAGCGCGGCTGCCGCGTCGTAGGAGACCGCCTCGGGGAGCCGGACGCAGTTGAGGTCGGCGTTGACCACGCGGACGTACTCGGCGTAGCCCCCGTCGTGCGTCATGCCGAGGAACTCCATGGCGTCGCACAGGTTGGTGCGCCCCTGTCGGCAGTAGCCGCAGCGTGCCACACGCCTCGTGGAAGGGCACGGCGACGCGGTCTCCCGCGCGGATCGCGGTGACCTCACTGCCGACCTCCATCACCTCACCGGCGAACTCGTGGCCCATCGTGATCGGCAGCGGCGGCGCCAGTCCCACCCAGGACCAGTCGCCCTGCCATGTGTGCCAATCGGTGCGGCAGATGCCCTCGACCGCGACCTTGACGATCGCCTCCCGCGGCCCGGGCTGCGGGTCGGGGACGTCCCTGACCACCAGGGGTTGGGCGATCTCCACCAGCCGGGCAGCTTTCAACTCGTCCTCCTCGCGGTCGCACACTGACGGCGGGCGGACCAATCGGGTCCGGCCACGCCAATTTGTGCAGTGTATACGTTCGGGTGGGAGGTGGCGCGCGCTTTTCGGCGTTTCCGCGGGGTATCGGCGCACGTCAACGGCGGGCGTTGGAAGGGGGACGGGAGGTTGGCCGGCGACCTCTGGGAGGGGGTTGCGGTCGATCTTGCAGCTATTTCCTGCACTATCGACCACGGCCCCTGTCGTGGAGAGGTCGTGGGCGATAACCGTTGGCGGCCAAGGGTTATCTCCCAAGATTCCCTGGAGACGCCGGCGGCAGACCACCACCCCCGGGCCCCGGCGGCCGTCGCGAGCCACCCGGGCCCGTCAGTCGCGCGCGGCGTCCACCAACGCCCGGGCCAGCTCGGCCGGCCGCGTGAACATCACCTCGTGGCTGCCGCCCATCTCCACCAGCTTGAACGCGCCCAGCCGCGACGACATCTGCGGGTGCCACGTCCCGGGCGGCAGCGCCAGGTCGTCGGCCACCGCGATGAAGCTGCGCGGCAGCTCGCCGCGATGAAACTCGGCGAGGTCGAGCTTCTCCTCCCACGGCGAGAACGGCTGGGGCACGAGCCGCTCCCAGACCGTGCGGGCGGCCTCGGGCGAGGCGTCCTGGATGAACAGGTCGCGGAACACCTCCCACTGGCAGGCCACCGTGTTGTCGGGGCTGGTGGCCGCGGCGGCGGCGAACGCGGTCGTCTGGTCCTCGGGGAAGTTGTCGTTGACGCTGGCGCCGTCCTCCACCACGAAGGCGGTGTGGAACACGAGCCGCGCCAGCCGCTCGGGGATCTCCTGGGAGACGCGGCTCACCACCGAGCCGCCGAAGCTGTGGCCGACCAGCACGACCTCGCGCAGATCCCGGCCGTCGATGAAGTCGACCACCGACCGCACGTAGTCCTGGTGGCGGATCCCGGCCCGCGGCGCTCCCGGTTGATGTCCGGGGTACGTCGGCGCGTAGACCTCGTGGCCGAGCTCGCGCAGGCACCACGCGGTCGGCTCCCAGGCCCACCCGCCGTGCCACGAGCCGTGGAGCAGAACGAACGTCTCAGCCATCGTCACCCCCGATGAAGCGGTCCAGCACGTTTCCGGTGATCCGCGACACGTTGTTCTCGTAGCCGGCGTGCGACAGGGCACCTGACCAGGCGATCGACGACGTGGCGAACACGGCTCCGCCGCCGGACGCCTCGAAGTAGGTCAGGTCCGCCCGCACATTGGGATGCTCGGTACCGCCGACGCCGTCGAACATGAAGTCGATCTCCTCGGGCACCACCTTGTAGGAGTCGTTCTGGTTCTGGGCGGAGGCGACGAGGTAGGTGTGCGGGGGCGTGCCCAGGGTGACGTCGGCCCGGTCGATCTCCTGGCCCGCGGCCCCACCGCCGACCAGCCCGAAGTCCCCGATTGGCTCGCCCGCGGCGACGCCCGCGAACATCCACGCCATCTCGGGAAGCTCGCCGTCCGGCATGCGGTGATAGGGAAAGGATCCGCCGTAGCCCTCGGAGGTGAAGCCGGTCCCGAACAGCTTCTGCGGCGGGCGGCCGCGGTTGCGCCAGATGCCGCCCTTCTCGCCGGTGGTGCTGTGCGAGGTTTCGCCGGGCGCGGCCTGCCACGCCCGCACGCCGTTCTCCCCGCGGCGGACCTCCATGACCCACGGCTTCTCGGCCGAGTAGCTGATCACCCAGTAGAAGCCGTTGCCGCCCATCGACATGACGTTGCCCCCCTCGACGACGTAGCTCTCGTACGCGTTGAGCATCTGCTCCGAGCAGTATTCGGGATGCGAGCCCGTGATCACCGCACGGTAGGGGCGCAGCGCGGCGACGCCCTCGCGGTGAAGGTCCTCGTCCGTGAGGACGTCGTACCGGGTGCCGCGCTGCTCGAGCCAGTCGACGATGTACAGGTCCGACGGGAACTGCCAGGTCCCCAGGAAGCTGAACCGGTGGCGCGGGCGCATGTTGAGGATTGGCCGCCGGCGGGAGCTGAACGCCACCCCGCTGCCGTCGGTGTGCAGTTCGTACATCGAGAGCCCGAGCTCGGGGTGCTCCATCAGCAGCAGGTCCATCGGCTGCAGGGACGGCGTGTGGCCGACGATCGCCTGGCCCATCGGCGCCGCGGTGGCAAGGTGCTCGTCGGCATAGGCCATGTAGCTCGCGGTTGGCATCACGAGAGCCACCCGGTTCTCGCGGCCCGGCGCCGCGCGCACGAAGAACGGCGTGTGATCCTCGAAGTCGCCGGCGCGCAGGCGCAGCGCATAGACCCCGGAGGCGAGGTGATCCGGGACGCGCAAGGCGCACGTCTGACTCCAGCCGGCGTCGTCGATGTCGTCGTCGTGGAAGTGCACGGCGCCGTAGAGCTCGGGGGCGTGAGGCCACTCGTAGCTCGATCCGTCCCAGTTGTGGGCGGTGACCGCCCGCGTCGGCTGATTGACCAGGTGGCCGTTCGGCGTATCGGGTAGTCCGCCGGACACAGTGCTGGTCTCGATGTCGCGACTCAGGTCCCACCACGCCCGCAGCCGATCGGTCACCGCCGGGCGCGCGCCGCTGCCCGGCGAGAGCCGCGAGCTGACCATCGCCCAGCGCTCCCGCGTAGACGCACGGGAGGGCCAGCTTGCCGTTGTAGGCACCGCGCACGACCCGGCCGTCGGAGGCGTCGAACGCGCCCAGCAGCAGATCGACGTCGGCCACGGAGGGGGCAGGCGCCCCGGGCAGCTCCTGGCTGCCGCGTGCCACCTGGGTCACGGGTCCGAACTGGGAGTTGTAGGCGTTGACCACCGGGATCGCGCGGACCGACGCCGTGCCTCGGGCCGGGTCCCAGGAGCCGCACAGCGCGTACCAGACACCGGCCAAGAGCGGCTCGGGCAGGGCCACGCGCCCGCGGGCCGTCCAGAACGCGGGACGCAGTCCGGGCTCGAGCGCCAGCGCGACCCCGGATTCCGATACGACGTCCCACGCGGTGAAGACCGGTTGGACTCCGGTGTCCGCGCGGGGTTGGACCATGGCAAAGAGGCTGATCCCGGTCTCGGCTGCGCTGGAGAGGATCGCGCCGGCGCCCGGGAGGCGGGCGTAGGACCCGTGGTGGGTGGGCTGTTCCACCAGGGCGTAGCTGCCATCCAGGTCAGAGGGGACCTCGACCTCCCGGAAGCCCGGACCGCCGGGCTGGGTGTCCCCGTGGATGAGCCGGACCAGTTGAGCGTCGACGGTCTCGGCCCCGGCCCCGCTCACGTGGAAGCGCACGGTCGCGCCGGGCCGGACGCATAGGTGGTCCGGGTAGCCGAGTGCCCAGGTCCCAAAGCGCGTCATGAGTCCCCGAATCGGAGGTCGAAGACGTCAGCCAGACGCTGGCGGAAGACCGCGTCCACGGCATCGCCCTCGCTGTCGAACGGGCCCAGGATCCGGTCGGCGCGAACGGCGGGAAAGCCGCTGAGGCGGGACACGAACCAGTGGTCGGTGCCATCGTGCTCGGCGATGAGCTTGCCGTCGATCGGGAATGCCCCGAAGTAGTTGAGGATCCGCTGCAGCGGCTCGCTGTGCTGCCCCAACGGGGCCCGGCGGTGCTCGGCTACGAGCTCCGGTGTGATCAGGGGGCGCAGCGAGGTCTGCATCCGCTCGTGGAACGTCTCGCCCACCACGGCCTCGAGCGCTTCCTGCGAATCAATGGGCATGATCTCCGATCCTCTCGACCCCGCGCGAACCAGCGCACCGCGCTCACAGCGTATACAGTATGCGCACTGAACGCCGCCGGGCATCTCGCGCGGAGGGCCGGGGAAGTGAGAGACCGACAGAGGGGATAGACGTGTCGACAATGTCCACCGCGAGCACGGCCGAGCGGCTCATCGAGCAAGACCGGCAGCTGCTGATCCATCCCTATCTGCCCGGGTCCAACCAGGAGCGGGTGGTGATGACGGAGGGCTCGGGCTGCCGATTGCGCGACGCCGAGGGCCGCGAGTACCTCGATGCCACCGGGGGCCTCTGGCTGGCCCAGATCGGCCATGGCCGGGCGGAGATCGCCGAGGTCGCCGCCGCGCAGATGCGCCGGCTCGAGTACTTCACCAGCTTCTGGGAGTTCACCAACGACCGCGCCATCGAGCTGGCGTCGCGCCTGGTCGAGCTCTCCCCTGAGGGTCTGTCACGCGTGTACTTCACCAGCGGCGGCTCGGAGTCCAACGAGGCCGCCTTGCGCATGGCACGCTATTTCCACAGCCGCCGCGGCCACGAGGGCCGCGACTGGATCCTGGCCCGCCGCAGCGCCTATCACGGGATCGGGTACGGGTCGGGCTCGGCGAGCGGCCTGCCGATCTATCACGACGGCTTCGGGCCGATGCTGCCCCATGTGCGGCACCTCACCCCGCCGTGGCCCTACCGGTCTGAGCTGTTCGACGGCCGCGACGTCACCGACTTCTGCCTGGACGAGCTCGAGCGCACCATCAGCGAGCTCGGCAGCGATCGGATCGCAGCCATGATCGGCGAGCCGATCATGGGGGTCGGAGGGATGCTGGTCCCGCCCGACGACTACTGGCCGCGCGTGCGCGAGCTGCTCAGCGCCCACGGGATCCTGCTCATCTTCGACGAGGTCGTCACCGCCTTCGGCCGGACCGGCAGCTGGTTCGGCGCTCAGCACTTCGGCATCGAGCCCGACCTGGTCGTCACCGCCAAGGGCATCACCAGCGGCTACGTCCCACTCGGCGCGGTGCTGGTGTCCGAGCCGGTGGCCGAGGTGCTCGCCCAGGACCATGGGTTCCCCGTCGGGTTCACCTACAACGGCCACCCCACCGCCTGCGCCGTCGCGCTGCGCAACCTCCAGATCATCGAGGAGGAGGGCCTGCTCGATCGCGCCCGCGAGGTGGGCGCCTATCTGCTCGACCAGCTCTCGGCACTCGAGGAGCTCCCGGTCGTCGGCGAGGTGCGCGGCGTCGGCATGATGCTCGGCATCGAACTGGTCGCCGACAAGCAGGCCCGCACCCCGATCTCGATGCACGCCGCTCCTCACGACGTGATCCGGCGCGAGACCGGGGTTCTGGTGCGCGATTGCGCCCATACCCTCGTGCTCTCCCCACCGCTGGTGATGACCAAGGCCGAGGCCGACGAGGTCGTCACCGCCGTGGGCTCGGTGCTCGAGCGGGTGTCCGCTGACGGGAGCATCGCCCCTCGATGACCGACCTATCGATCCTGCCCGCCCGCCACGGCACCGCTGTCAAGCTCGCGGCCGGGCGACCGGCTGGAGATCATCAACCGCGAGGGCGGACAGGTGGTGGACTGGTGGGCGCTGGCTCACCCGCGCGGCGATGACGACGAATACGCGTCGATGGAGCACACCCGCGCGGCGCTGCGCCGCCTGGTGCCCCGCGTCGGCGACGCCATCTACAGCACGCGCCGCCGGCCGCTCCTCACGCTGGTCGCCGACACCAGCCCCGGCGTTCACGACACCCTCATCGCCGCCTGCGACCCCGAGCGCTACCGCCTGCTCGGCGGCGCGCCCGACCACCCGAGCTGCGCGCAGAACTTCGCCGCCGCCATCGCCGAGCACGGCCGGTCGTTGCCCCGCGCGCCGGCGCCGCTGAACCTGTTCATGGCGATCCCGTGGTCGGCAGACGGCGAGCTCGAGTTCGCGCCCTCGCCCGCGCGCGCGGGGGACAGCGTCACCTTCGAGGCGGACGTCGATGTGCTCGTGGTCGTCTCGGCCTGCCCGATGGACCTCAACCCCATCAACGCGACGATGGGCGACATCGGCCTGACGGACGTCCCGCGCGGCCTAGAGCTCCAGCGCGGCGCCGAGCACCGCCTTCAGCTGGCGGCACCCCGATCTCCAGCGACACGAGATCGATGCGCTCATGCAGCGTGTGCATCCCCTCGCCGTCGGCGCATCCGATCCCCACCGCCGGTATCCCCAGCACCGCCGCGGCGTTGGCGTCCGTGGAGCCCGCGCCGAACATCTCGGCGAGCCCGACGGACCGCCGCGCGTCAACGACGCTGCGCACCAGCGGGTGCTCGCGGTCGATCTGACCCGCGCCGCGCCGTCCCACCACCTCGCACTCCAGCGACAACGGAGGTGCCACCGCCAGATCACCCAGTCGCGCCTCGAACCCCGACAGCATCGCGTCGTCAAGCGAGCGCAGCTCCACCAGCATCTCGGCCTGCGAGGCGATCGCGTTGACCGCGCCGCCTCCGGACATCCGGCCGACGTTCACGCCCTCGGTGACCAGCTCGGCGCCGAGCCCGATCAGCTCGTGCAGGGCGCTGGGCGTCCCCCGGTCACCCCACGAGTGCCCGCCGGGCCCCGACACCGCCAGCCGGGCCCGCACGCTCCCGACGTGGTCGATGACCACGTGGTCAAGGCCGTGGCCCTCCACGGCGATGACGCGCACGGGCGCGAGGTCCCCGCACACCTGGCGCGCGCCGCGCAGGTTGCCCAGCCCCTCCTCGCCGACGGTGAACGCCACCACGAGGCCCGCCGGCGGCGCCATGGCCTCGAGCGCCCACACCATCGCCATCACCGCGGTGGCGTTGTCGCCCACGCCGGGGCCGACCAGGAAGTCGCCATCGCGTTCGAAGCGCAGCTCGGTGCCGGCATCGAAGACCGTGTCGACGTGGGCCATCGCCAGCAGCTCGGGGCGGCCCTCGCCGAAGCTCCAGATGAGGTTGCCGGCGGCGTCGCGGCGCCGCGCACCGGGCGCCGCGCGCAGGCGCCGTTCCAGCCACGCGAGCCGCTCGTCCTCGGCGCCGGTCGGGGCCGGGACCGCGGCGAAGGCGGCGAGTTCGTCGACGTCGATCACTGCGCGATAACGGCGGTCACGTCGATCTCCACCAGCCACTCGGGCCGCGCCAGCGCCTCCACCACCAGCCCGGTCGAGACCGGATGCACGCCCTTCAGCCACCTCCCGACCACGCCGTACACCGCCTCGCGGTAGCGGATGTCGGTGAGGTAGATGACGACCTTGCAGATCTCCTCCAGCCGCGAGCCCGACTCCTCCAGCAGCCGGGCGATGTTGGTCATCGCCTGCTCGGTCTGGGCGGCCGGGTCGCCGATCCCCACGTTTTCCGCAGTGTCAAGGTCCTGGCCGACCTGTCCGCGCAGGAACACGATGTTGCCGGCCACCACGGCCTGGGCCAGGTCGTTGTCAAGCGCCTGCTCGGGATACGTGTCGCGGGTGTTGAAGGGGCGGATGCGCTGGTGGACCATGGGCCTCCTCAGACGGTGGCGGGGTTGGGGAGCGGAGCGGCGGCGTGCACCACCTCGCCGCCGATGACCACCTCGGAGATGACGTCCTGGCCGGACGGCCAGGCACAGCTCCTCGGGATGGTCGACGGACAGGATGGTGAGATCACCGCGCTTGCCCGGGTCGATCGAGCCGCGATCGCCGGCGGCGCTCAGGGCGTAGGCGGCGTTGAGGGTTGCTCCCACGATCGCCTCGCTCGGCGTGATCCGGAACCATGGCGCGGCGAGCGCGATGGTGGCGGTCAGCTGTGTGGCATGAATCGAGGAGCAGTAATCGGTGGCGATCGCCACCGGCACGCCGGTGTCGATGAACAGCCGGGCGTTGGCGCGCCGGTCGGTCATGTAGATGAGCTCGGCCTGGGGCAGCAGCACCGCCACCGTGTCGGTCGGGCCGGTGGCACCGATCTCCTCGTCAGGGGTGTAGGTGAGGTGCTCGGCGGAGAGCGCTCCGCCGGCGACCGCGGTCTCCCAGCCCTGCGAGCCGGCCCAGGCATCGGAGTGGGTCCGCGTGCGGATCCCCAGCTCATCCGAGCGGCGCAGCAGGCGCCGGGCCTGCTCGGGCGTGAACAGGCCCGCCTCGCAGGTGATGTCGTGGAAGTCGGCCAGTCCCTGCGCCACCACCGCCTCCAGCATGTTCAGGACGTCGTGAGTGTAGGCCTCGGCCTCCATCCCCGCGGGCACGACGTGCGCGCCCAGGAACGAGATCATGAGCTGCATCGGCGTTATCGAACGGCTCTCCGCCAGCAGCTTTAGCTGGTGCAGCTCGGTCTCGGCGGTCAGCCCGTACCCGGACTTGACCTCAAGGGTCGTCACCCCGCCGGCCAGGATGCGCCGATAGGCCGCGGCGAGCTGGGCGGTGAGCTCCTCGTCGGAGGCCTCGCGGGTGGCGAGGACGCTGGCCCAGATCCCGCCGCCGGCCGCGGCGATCTCGGCCAGGCTGGCCCCGGCCAGCCGCCTGGCGTACTCGGCGTGGCGGCTGCCGGCAAACAGGGGATGGGAGTGGCACTCGATGAGACCAGGGAGGACCGAGCGCCCGGTGGCGTCCAGCGTGCGCACAGAGGGGTCGCCCCAGTCGCGCAGGACCTCGGCAGTCGCGCCGACCGCCACGACCGCGCCGTCGCGAACGGCCACCGCCCCGTCGGCGATGAGGTCCAGCTCGCCCTGGGTGTCGCCGCGTCGGGGCTCACCGTGGTCTGACACCCGCGCCACCTGCGCGGCATGCACGACGTTGAGGTCGCTCATGTCGCCGCCGCGGTCGAGGCGACCCGGCTCGCGACGCCGTTCTCGTCCATCCCGGCGTAGCGGCGCACGAGGTCCATCGGGCTCGCGAAGTCGTAGTTGTTGTACACGGCCAGCAGGTGGGCGAACGCCGGTGACTGTGCGAACAGCTGGAACGTGAGGCGGTGCCCGGCGTAGTCGGAGTTGAGCAGGTCGCGGGCGAACGCGAACAGCCGGCGCCGCTGCTCGGCATCGATGTCGCCGACGGCGAGGTACTTCTCCAGCCACGGCCCCGCCTCGGGGTCCTGGAAGGTGGAGGCGCTCGGGGTGACGCAGAGCTGGCCGCCGCACAGGTCGCGCGCCAGGTGCATCATCGCCGGCAGTTGGGTGCAGGCCAGCACGCGGCCGGTGTAGAGCAGCGCCTGGTTGGGCATGAGCAGCCCGCCCGGGCTGGGCTCCCCGAGCTCGATCGCCGCCGTCAGGTGGGCGTGGATGCCCTCGCGGTAGCAGGCCAGCTCGGCCAGCTTCTCGCGTACCCCCTGGTGGGCCTTGACGCCGGTCTGGTTGGCGTTGAGCGCGGCCACCCCGACCAGCAGGTCCGCGAAGCGCAGGTGGCGCTGGACGAACGCGAACATGCTGTAGCGGTGCAGCGTGGCGCGGATGAACGCCGCCGCCCGCGTGTGGCGGTAGAAGAGGACGTTCTCCCACGGGATCTCGACGTTGTCGAACACGATCATCGTGTCGATCTCGTCAAAGCGGCCCGACAGCGGGTAGTCCTCGGCGGAGCCGCGTTGGGCGAATGAGGAGCGGCAGATGTGGCGGATCCCGGGGGCGCCCATGTCGGCGATGAAGCCGACCGCGTAGTCCGAGAGCTCCTGGTCGCCCCAATCGCCGATCGTCGGCTTGACGAACGCCTGGTTGGCGTAGGCGGCCGCGGTCTCGAACTTGGCCCCCCGGACGATGATCCCGTTGTCGGTCTCGCCGGCCACGTGCAGCAGGACGTCGGGGTCCTGGTCCTGCGGGCGCTTGGCGCGGTCGCCCTTGGGGTCGGTGTTGGCCGAGACATGGAACGGGTCAGCGAGCTCGGCGTGGCGGACGTGGTGGCGGATGTGCGCGGAGAACTGGGGGTCGATCTCGTCCAGCACATCCTGGCCGTCGTAGAGCGACCACATCTCGCCGACGGTCTCGTCGCCCACGCGGGTGACGATGCCGGCGAGGTCGTCGAGCACGCAGTCCACGGCAGTGCGCTTGGCATACCAGTCCTCGCGCGTGTGCGGCAGCTTGGCGCCGGTGGGGCAGCGCTCGCCCGACTCGGCGTCCACGTAGGACATGCGGTCGCGGGTCGCCGGATCGTGTGCCATGTCATAGATGCGCGCCCGCGCGTCCACGATGGGGCGGAACGCGGGATGGGTCGTCACGTCGGCGACGCGCTCGCCGTCGATCCACACCGAGCGTCCGTCGCGAATCGAATCTCTGTACTCGTCGCCCGTTCTGATCATGTGGTAGGCTTTCCCGTATAGCGGTAAATGTTTCCCGGAATTGGCGCCAACCTAGCAGTTCGACGCGCTTCAGGCAAGTCTGATGGCCCGCCCGCGCACCGACGCTGACCCCGAGACGCCCAAGGTGCTCGACAAGGCCCTGCGGGTCCTCGACGCCTTCGGTGGCACCCGGGACCGCTGGACCGAGGCGGATCTGCGGCGCCACCTGGGGATGCCCTCGAGCAGCCTCAACCGGATCCTGCGCGGCCTCGAGCGCGCCGGGTATGTGCTGCGCGACGAGGCCGGGTCCTACCGGCTGGGGATCGGCGCCGTCCGCCTCGGTGACCGAGCGCGCGCCTCGCTGGACCTCCCGGGGATCGTCGACGCCGAGCTGCGGGCGCTGGCGCAGGCCACCAGCGAGCTCGTCCTGTTCGCGGTCGCCGAGCCCGCGCTGGGCACCGCCCTCTACATCGCCGCGGTCGACTCGCCCCAGCGGCTGCGCGTCACCGCCGAGTTGGGCACCCGGGTCCCGCTGACCGCGGGCGCGACCGCCCGGTCGCTGCTCGCCTTCGCGCCTGAGGCGCTCCGGGAACAGGTGCTGGCGCGCCCACGCGAGCCTCTGGCCCAGGGAACGCTGCTCAACGAGGCCGAGATCCGCGGGCGCCTTGACCTCATCCGCGCCAACGGGTGGGGGATCAGCTGGCAGGAGACCTTCGACGGCGCCTGGGCGCTCGCGGCACCGATCCTCGACGCGGGGGGCAACGCGCTGGCCTCGATCGGGGTGGCTGCGCCCATCAGCCGCCACAGCGGCGAGGTCGAGGAGGCGACGCGCCAGGCGCTGCTGCGCGCGGTGGCCCGGGCCGGTGACCGCCTGCAGCCGCCGACGACGGACGAGTCCCGCCCGGCAGGCGCACCTGCAAAGCTGCACGCGTGAGCACCGGCCGCCTCATCGTCTGCCCCACGCCGATCGGCAACCTGGAGGACATCACCCTCCGGGTGCTCGCCGCCCTGCGCGAGGCCGATCTGGTCGCCTGCGAGGACACGCGCCGCACCCGGGTCCTGCTCGACCGCTACGGCGTCGGGGCCAAGCTCGTCAGCTACCACGAGCACAACGAGGCCGAGCGGGCCACGGAGCTGGTGACGAAGATGAACGAGGGGTCGGTGGTGGCGCTCGTCTCCGACGCCGGCATGCCGCTCGTCTCCGACCCTGGGTTCGTTCTCGTGCGCGCGTGCGTGGCCGCCGGGCTCGCCGTCGAGGTCCTGCCCGGGCCGTCGGCTGCGCTGAGCGCGCTCGTGGCCAGCGCGCTGCCCGCCGATCGCTGGCAGTTCGTGGGCTTCCTTCCGCGCAAGCGCTCCGAGCTCGAGCGGGTGTTCGCCCAGCCCCAGACCGTGGTGGCGTTCGAGTCCCCGCGCCGCCTCGGCGCGTCGCTGACCACCCTCGCCGCGATCGACCCCGAGCGGCCCGCCGCGGTGTGCCGCGAGCTGACCAAGATCCACGAGGAGGTCGTCCGCGGCAGCGCCGCCGAGCTGGCGGCGCGCTACGGAGACGCCGCGCCCAAGGGGGAGATCGTGCTCGTCGTGGGCCCGGCGCGCGAGACCGCCCCCGGGATCGACGCACCGCTGAGCGCGCTCCGACGGCTGGTGGACGCGGGCGCCAAGCCCCGCCCCGCCGCGGGCGTGGTGGCCGAGTTGACCGGGGTCAGCGCCAACGCCCTCTACCGAGCGTTGACCGAGACCCCGGCGGACGCCTGACCGAGCGAGACGGCGATGCGCTCGGCGGCCTCCAGGGCCGCGACGGCGTCCTCGCCGCCCGCCCCCTCCAAAGGCGCGCCCCGGACGGTGCGCGCGAACGCCTCGGCCTGGGCCCGCATGGCGGCCAGGAAGACCGGAGAGCTCCCCGGCGCCCACACGTCCGCGTCCCACATGAACGGCAGCCGCTCGTAGCCGTCGGTGCCCCACACCTCCAGCCAGCACGAGTCGGCGTGCATGAAGCGCCGGCCGAGCGAGATCGTCGCCGCCGCCCCGCCGGACAGCCGCGCCAGGATGACCGCGGCGTCGGGATCGGCGGCGGACGCCGCCTCCGCGGGCAATGTGCCCCCGGCAACCGCCGCCACCCAGTCGAGCTCCTGGCCCAGCAGCCAGCGGGTCTGATCGATCTCGTGGACGCCCATGTCGATCGCGATGCCCCCGCAGTGGGCGCGAAACTCCGCCGACGGAGGCTCCTGATCCCATTGCATGCACGACAGCTGGTAGATCTCGCCCAACTCGCCGCGCTCGATCCTGGCGCGCAACGCCCGCAGCTCGGGCACGAAGCGCCGCCAGTACCCGACCTGGAGCGGGACCCCGTGGCGCTGCGCGGCCTCGTGCGCCGCCGCGGCCCCCTCGACGCCGACGCCGATCGGCTTCTCGCACAGGATCGCCAGACCGGCCGCGGCGAACGTCGCCGTCAGCTCGGCATGTTGGTCGGACGGCGCCGCGATGAGGACGCCCTCGGCATCGCCGTCCTCGATGAGCTGCGATGCGGTCGCAAACACGGGCGCCCCCACACCCTCCAGACGCGTCCGCGCCGGCTCGAACGGTTCCACGATGCCCGCGAGCTCGATCGCATCCGAGGATCTCAGCGCGCTGAGATGCACGCTGCCCATGCGACCCGCGCCGACGAGGGCGATGCGGACGGGCCCGCTCACAGTCCGCGGGCCTGCAGATATTCGCGGTTGAGCCGCTGATCGATCACCGGCTTTCCCGGGTCGGCGGGATCGGGCAGGATGTCCTGCTCGACCACGAGCCAGCCGCGATAGTCATGTGCGCGCAGCTGCTGCAGCACGTCGTCGAGCGCCACGTCCCCGGTCCCGAGCTGACAGAACGCGCCCCGCTCCCAGATCGCCCGCACCGGGGCCCGGTCGGCCACGACCTCGGCGATCACCGCGAGCCTGGCGTCCTTGAGGTGCACGTGGTTGATTCGCGCGCCCCAGTCGCGCACGGCCTGGACCGGGTCGCCCCCGCCGATCAGCAGGTGGCCGGTGTCCAGGCAGACGGACGCGTCGGTCATCGACAGCAGGCGGTCGATCTCCCACGGGGCCTCGACGTAGGTGGCGGTGTGGGGATGGAACGTCGGCTCATACCCCCGTGCCCGGCATCGCTCCAGCAGCCGTGCCATCGCGTCGGCGAAGCCCTTCCAACCGGCGTCATCCCATCCGAGCGCGTGGTCGCGATGGGCTCGGCCCGGGTATGAGCGCCGGCTCTCCGAGCCCGCGTCGGCCAGCGTCGGCCGGGCGGGCGGCCCACCGTCGGCAGCGGCGTCGAACACGTCGAGCAGCTGGTCCAGGCGCGCCAGCTCCTCGGGGAGCCGGTCGGGCTCAGAGAACGGGACCTCGAAGTAGCCGCCGGCGAGGGCCAGGCCGCGATCGTGCAGGCGCGTGGGCAGGGTGTGGGCGTCGCCGAGATAGCCCAGCGGCCCCAGGTCGATACCCCGATAGCCCGCGTCGGAGACCGCTTCGAGGAGCTCCAGCGCCGGCGGCACATTCGGGTCCACGCCCACCGTGATCTCAAAGGCGCCGTAGCTGCACGGAGCGTTGGCAACGACCATCCCGTCGCCGCTCATGCCTGCACCCCGGTGGCGAACTCCGAGGGCGTGTGGACCGGCTCCCCGCCGAGGTGGACGCGGGCGATCGCGTGGCACAGCGCGACGTCGTGCAGGCCGTCGATCGCGTCGGTGCGGGGAGGCCGCTGCTCGCGGATCGCGGTGTGCAGCTCGACCAGCTCCCGTTTGAACGCCTCGACGTAGGAGACCGTCTCGACGGTTCGCCACGAGTGCGAGGCGCCGCCGTCCCCGGCCCCCTCGACCGCCAGCTGCGACGGGAACCCGCGCAGGTAAGGCGACGGCAGGGTCAGGATGACCCGGCGGTCGAGTCCGTAGAAGGCAAGCTCCTGGCTGTAGCGGGCCATGCCCGGCAGGTCGACCCACGACAGGTGGCACTCGACGCCGCCGAACACGAGGCTCAGGTTGACGACGCGCGGGCTCAGCTCGGCGTACTTGACGACGTCGGGTTCGCCCAGCGCGCCGCGCAGCGCGTTGAGCTCGTGGACGAGGTTGTCAAGCAGCATCCAGCGATAGCAGAACCGGGTCTGCTCGTCAGCGTCCGGCAACGCCGCGGCCAGGCGGCGCTCGTCAGCGGCCTGGAGAGCGGCGACGAGCTCCGGCGGCCCGGGCATCGGCGGCTCCATCGGATAGCCCTCGACGTAGGGCTGGAACGGCGACTCCAGCGTCGTCACACGGATCAGACGCAGCTCTCCGGCGTCGGGCAGGAGCTCGAGCATGCGCTCGTAGGCGGGGTCGTAGCGCTTCATGGTGCCGACCATGAGCTGGACGCCGCCCTCGCGAGCGGCCTCGAGCATGGCCAGTCCCTCGTCCATGTTCAGGCACATCGGCTTCTCCACGAAGACGTGGATGCCGGCGCGGGCGGCCGCGATCGCCGCCGGCGCGTGACTGCCGGAGGTGAGGACCATGACCACGTCGAGCGGCTCGGAGGCGAGCATCTCCTCCCAGGACTCGAACACCGACGGCGCGCCGAATCGCCGCGCGCACGCGGCGGCCTTGTCGCGGGAGATGTCGCACACCGCCCGCAGCTCGAACCGGTCGTCGAGCTCGTTGAGATGAGGCAGGTGCATCACCTCGGCGATGACGCCACAGCCGATGACCCCCACCCGTAGCCTCTGTGTCACGCCGTGCTCCTTTGAGATGTTGTTGGTCACGTCTCGGTCACCGGCCGTGGGCGCAGTCTTCTGCGGCGCCGCCCTCGTCGCACCATGCCGGGCGCGACGAACGCCACCGCGGTGATCGTCAGCGACGCCGCGATCAGCAGCGTCGCCAGCGCGTTGACCTCCGGTGTGATCCCGAACTTCACCTGCGTGTAGATGTAGATCGGCAGCGTGTTGCCGCCGCCGATCAAGAACAGGGTGATCACGAACTCGTCGAGCGAGAGGGTGAAGGCGAACAGGGCCCCCGCGAAGATCGCCGGGCCGATCAGGGGCAGCACGATGTGGCGCATCCGCTGGTAGCCGTTGGCCCCCAGGTCCGACGCGGCACGCTCCAGGGAGCGGTCGAATCCCTCCAGCCGCGACGCCACGACCAGGATCACGAACGGGGTGACATACACGCTCTGCCCGATGACGACCGTCTGGTTTGACAGCGGCACGTGCAGCACGCTGGTGAAAAAGGTCAGGAGGGAGACGCCGATCAGGAGCCCGGGGAGCATGATCGGAAGCGTCAGCGCGGCCCGGATCCCACTGCGGAACGGCAGCTGGGCACGCACCAGCGGGAACGCCGCGGCGGTCCCGACGACGGTGGCGATCAGGGTCACCTCGAGGGCGACCGCCAGCGTCGTCTTCAGCGCGTCCTGGATCTCGAAGTCACTGAACGCCGCGTGGTACCAGTGCAGCGTCCACCCCGTGATCGGCAGCGTGCCGTACTGGTTGGCATTGAAGCTGAACAGGATCAGCAGGATGATCGGCGCGAACAGGAAGAAGTAGATGAACACCGCCCATCCCGTCAGCGCGCTGCGGACGAGGCGCTTGTGGCGGGCGACGGCGTCGGCGGCTTCACCGGCCATAGGTGTCCGCCACGTCGAGCTGCTTTCGGAACAGGACGAGCATCGCGACGATCATCGCCGCGATCAGCAGGGAGATCGCCGCTCCCCGGGTGTATTCGGCGCCCTGGAAGAAGTTGACGATCAGATTGCCGATCATCACCCCGCGGGTGCCCCCCACCAGCTGAGGGGTCAGGTATTCGCCGAGCACCGGAATGAAGACGAAGATCACCGCCACCGTGATCCCGGGCCGGATCTGGGGCAGCAGCACGCGCGCGATCGCCACCCGCGGCGGCGCGCCGAGGTCCATCGCCGCCCGCAGCTGCATCCAGTCAAACCGTTCCAGGGACGCGTAGAGCGTCAGGGCCGCGAAGGGGAAGTACAGGTAGATCAACACCAGGATCACGGCCGGGCGGTCATACAGCAGGAACGACAGGGGCTGGTGGATGACTCCGATCGCCTCGAGGAATCGGTTGAGCACGCCCTTCGCGCCGAGGATCGTGGTCCACGAGGTCACCCGCAGCAGGTAGCTGGTCCAGAACGGCACGATGATCAGCACCAGCAGCGGGCGCCTCACCGATCGCCGCACATACCGGGCCAGCCAGTAGGCGAGCGGAAACGCGGCCAGGAGTGTCAGCGCCGTGGTCACCGCCGCCACCCAGATTGTGTCCCAGAGGGTCTTGACGTACGTCGGCACGCTGAAGAAATACCGGTAGTTGTCCAGCGTCCAATGGTGGACGACGTTGTAGTTGACGACCTCCCAGAAGCTGTAGAGGACGATGAGGACCAGCGGCGCCAGGAAGAAGCCCCCGAACAGCACCACCGCGGGGGAGAACCCCGCGTACTGTCCGAGGCGCCGGGCGAGCGGGGCCCGCCGCGGCATCGCCGCGGGCGGGCTCCCCACCGCCGTTTCCGGCACGAGTGTCACTACGCGCCGAACACCTGGTTGAACGCGTCGATGTAGGCCTGGACGTTGCCCGAGGGACCCTTGAGTGTCATCTTCAGCGCCCGGTCGGGTTGGTTGTACCAGAGCAGATCGGCCCGCTCCTTGTACCCCTGGTTGACGAGCATCTTGTACGCCTTCTCGTTGAAGAGCGGCCGGCCGTTGACCAGGAAGTTCTGCGCCACCCAGGGCGCCTGCTCCATCGCGTTGAGGAACTCGGTGAACCGGTCCTTGTGCTGGGAGGCCTTGACCATCTGCTCACCGTCGATCCAGCCGACGACCCCCTCCTTGGGCGTCGCCTCCTTGACGGTCGGTCCTCCCGCGGCCTTGACCCGGAAGTCGGTACCGAGGTTTTCCAGCGCCATCCACGCCGAGCCGTCGGCCAGCGCTCGCACCGAGTCCGAGTTCTGGGAGACGAGCTTGAGGAACGCGGGCTTGGCGGACTTGAGGAAGTCCTGTGCGCGCGATATCTCGGCCGTTGTCATCCCGTACGGCTCCTTGGCGCCGGTGGCCAGGCCGGCCATCGCCATCAGGTCCGTCGGCTGGTTCTCGGCCACCACCTTGCCGGCGTACTTGGGCTCGGTCAGGACCTCCCATGAGGTGGGCGCCGGTGAGACGTACTTCGGGTTGTAGTAGATGTTGACCGACGACCAGCCGTTGGGATAGACGAGGTAACCGCCCCCCGCCTTCCAGAACGGCACCTCCTTGGCGATCGAGTACAGCTGCGACGACACCGGGATCGACTCGATGTCGAATGGCTCGGTGAGCCCGTCGTGCAAGAACTTCGGCGCCCACAGCGCGTCCGTGGACACGATGTCGTACTGACCGCCGGTCTGCTTGACCTTCAGATACCCGTCCGAGTCGTCGGACTCGAGGCTGGGACGGGCGGCGATGCCCGTCGACTTCTTGACGGCGGCGATCTGCGCCGGGAGGTAGTGGTCATTCCACGTCTCCCAGTTCAGCGTCACCGGGCTCTTGGCCGAGCTCACGGCCCCGGAGCTCGACCCCGCGCTCGACGCCGCGCTCTGTGTCGAGCTCGACGAGCCGCACGCCGCCACGTACAGCCCCGTCACGCCCACTGCACCCGCCCTCAGCGCCTGGCGGCGCGTCACCGGCCCGTTGATGCTCATCAGCTCACTCCCTCGTTGTCCATGTGTGGATCCAGGACCACTGCGTCCTGCGGCGACCAGCTCACGGTCGCGGTGGCGTTGCTTTGAAGCGGCGCTGCGGCATCCGCCTGCAGGGCCGCCAAGATCGGGGCGTCGAGGGCCTCGCACTGCACCGCCACCCGGCTGAAGCTGCCGAGGAACGACGAGCCCACGACCGTCCCCACCAATCCCGCGGGATGGCCGTTGCCGGCGATCACGCGGACACACTCGGGCCGCACCATCAATGTCGCCCGCTGCCAGTCCCCCACGGGGGACGGGCATGCCACGGGACTCCCGTCCCGGGCCACGACGCTCCCGTCCGTCGCCTTCCGAACCTCCAGGAAATTCGATTCGCCGATGAAGTCGGCGACGAACCGCGTCGCCGGCCGGCGGTAGATCTCCTCTGGAGAGCCCACCTGCTCCAGCCGCCCCTCATTCATCACCCCGATCCGGTCCGCCATCGCCATCGCCTCTTCCTGATCGTGGGTGACGAACACGAAGGTCGTGCCCACCTCCCGGTGGATCTGCGCCAGCTCGATCTGGAGGCGCTTGCGCAGCTTGAGGTCCAGCGCTCCGAGCGGCTCGTCGAGCAGCAGCACGGCGGGGCGGTTGACCAGCGCCCGCGCCACCGCCACCCGCTGCTGCTGGCCGCCGGACAGCTCGGCCGGAAGACGCTCGGCAAGCTCGGTCAAGCCCACCAGCGCCAGCGCCTCGTCGATCCGGGGCCCCGCCTCCCGTCGCGAGACGCGCGCCATCCGCAACCCGAACCCGACGTTGTCGCGCACACTCAGGTGCGGGAACAGCGCGTAGTTCTGGAACACCGTGTTGACGTTGCGTTTGTGCGGCGGCACGCGGTCGGTGCGGCCGCCCTGGATCAGGATCTCGCCGCCGGTGACCTCGACGAAGCCCCCGATCAGGTTGAGCGTCGTCGTCTTGCCGCACCCCGAGGGACCGAGCAGGCAGAAGAACTCCCCCTCGTGGATCTCGAGGTCAAGCGGCTCGAGCGCCACCAGGTCCCGGTAGCGCTTGGAGACGCCGCGCAATTCGATCGCGGGCGGCACCGTCTGGGCCTCGACCGGGGGACCGCTCGTCTGCGGGGGATGGGCGGGAGCGGTCACGCCACCACCTCGGCCAGTGCCGCGGCTGGATCGTGGTCGCAGCCGCACGACCGCCGGCGCACCAGCGCGACGTCGATTCGCGTCTCGCTCCACGGCGCCCGCACGTCCTCGATCGCCGCCAGCAGCAGCTCCGCGCCGTCGCTTCCGATGGCGCGGGCGTCGTAGGCGATCGCCGTCAGCGACGGCTCGAGCAGCGGCGCGAAGTAGAGGTCGTCAAAGCAGGCGAGCGCCAGGTCCTCCGGGACCGCGACGCGTGCGCGGCGCGCCGCTACCAGCGCGCCGATGGCGAGCTCGCCACTGGCGGTGATCATCGCGCTGGGCGGTCGCTCCAGCGCCAACAGCGCCTGCGCGTGGTCAAACCCGCTGGCGATCGTCCATTCGCACTCGTCGATCAGCCCCTGATCAGTAGGTAGGCCGTTGCGCTGCATCGCAGTACGGAATCCGCGCAGGCGCTCGACGCCGCTCGTGCGGTCGTTGGGGCCGCCCAGGAAGGCGATCCGCGTGTGGCCGTGTGAGACGACGTGGTCCACGAGCAGCTCCATGCCGCGTTCGTTCTCGAGCACCACGTTGCCCACGCCGGCACCGGGGGCCAGCTCGTCGATGAACACGCACGGCGTCCCGTCCAGCAGCACGTTGAACTGCTCGGCGCCGACGGGGGCGGTCGACATGAGGACACCGTCGACCTCGTGATCCAGCAGCGTCTGAACGGCGGCGGTCAGCGTCGCCGGCTCCTCGCCGGAGTCGACGAGGATGAGCCGGTAGCCGCGGTCCTGGAGGATCGTCTGCGCGCCGTTGGTGACGGCGGCGTAGAAGCTGTGCGTGACGGTGGGGACGACGAGGCCGATCGTCTTGGACCGTCGGGTCCGCAGCGAACGGGCGACCGGGGAGGGGCGGTAGTCGAGCGCCTGCGCCGCCCGGGCGACCGCATCACGGGTCGTGTCGGACAGTTCGCCGACCCCGTTCAGAGCGCGCGATGCCGTCGACTTCGAGACTCCGGCACGGCGCGCTACGTCGTTGAGTCGGGCCCTCGGCATCCCCACAATCGGTTGCGCAATCGGTTTCGGCGCGGATATCAGTACCACGCCGGTGCGCGCGCTGTCAACAGTGCGCTCACCGACCGCCAACTGACCCGGCCCGGCCCGGCGCCAGCGGAGCTACCTCTCGACGAAGTAGCTGCCGGAGCCCTGGCCGCTGGAGAAGTAGCGGCTGGTGACGGTCTTCTTGCGGGTGAAGAACTCCACCGCGTCGGTGCCGTGGGCGTGCAGGTCGCCGAGGAAGGAGTCCTTCCAGCCCGAGAACGGGAAGAACGCCACCGGCGCGGCGACGCCGATGTTGACGCCGATCATGCCCGCCTCGACCTCGTGGCGGTAGCGGCGGACCGACGCGCCGGACTCGGTGAAGATCGAGGTGCCGTTGCCAAAGCGGCTGGAGTTGACGATGTCGATCGCCTGATCCAGCGACTCGGCGTGGATCACGCACAGCACCGGCCCGAAGACCTCTTCCTGGGCGATGGCCATGTCGGGGGTGACCTCGGCCAGGATGGTGGGGCCCAGGAAGGCGCCGTCGGGGGCGATGCCCTCGCCCGAGACGCCGCGCCCGTCGACCACGAGCGTGGCGCCGTCGCTGAGGCCGCGGGCGACCCAGTCGGCGATGCGGTCGCGCGCCGCGCAGGAGATGACCGGGCCCACGTCGCTTGACTCGTCCATGCCGTCGCCGACGTGCAATGCCCGGGTGGCCTCGGTGAGCGGGCCCATGAGCTGCTCATGGGCGTCGCCGACGGTGACGACGACCGAGCCGGCCATGCACCGCTGCCCGGCCGCGCCGAACGCGGAGCCGAGGATCCCGTCCACGGTCTTGTCGATGACCGCGTCGGGCATGACCACCATGTGGTTCTTGGCGCCGCCGAGGGCCTGCACCCGCTTGCCCGCCTTGGCCGCGCCCTCGTAGACCAGCCGGGCCACGGGCGCCGAGCCGACGAACGACACGGCATCGATCCCCGGGTGCGACAGGATTCCCTCCACGATCTCGCGCCCGCCGTTGACGAGGTTGACCACGCCGGCGGGCAGGTCGAGCGCGTCGAGTTCCTCAAACGCGATCTGCTGGGTGAGCGGCACCTGCTCAGAGGGCTTGAGCACGAAGGTGTTGCCGCAGGCGATCGCGAACGGCAAGAACCAGAACGGCACCATCGCCGGGAAGTTGAACGGCACGATCGCGGCGCACACCCCGACGGGCTGGCGGATCGTCTCAGCGTCGATGTTGCGCGAGACGTCCTCCAGGATGCGCCCCTGCATCGTCGTCGGGATGGCGCACGCCGCCTCGACCATCTCGATCATGCGCGCCACCTCGGCCGTGGCGTCCGCGATCGTCTTGCCCATCTCGGTGGTCACCGATCGCGCCAGCTCGTCGTGGCGGGCGACGAGCCGCTCGCGCAGGTCAAACAGCTTGCGCGCCCGCGCGATCGTCGACACCGCGCGCCACTCCGGCAGCGCCGCGCGCGCGGCCGCCACCGCGGCGTCGAGATCGGCCCCGCCTGACAGCGGCACCCGGGCCAGCGTCTCGCCGGTCGCCGGGTTGGTGACGTCGAGGATCTCGGTCGCGGCCTGCGCCGGCGTCCAGCGGCCGGCGATGTAGTTGTCCAGGACTCGGGTGGCGGTGGCGGACATGGCGAAGAGCTCCTACTCAGGTTGCGGGCGAGGGCGCGACGCGCCACTCGTGATCTGGATCATTGACGACGGCCCACTGACGCTTCGGCCCAGCCATCACGTTGAGGTAGTACAGGTCGTAGCCTGGCGGCGCCGACACGGTGTGGTAGCCGCGCGGCACCAGCACGCAGTCGCGGTCGCCGAAGCTCAGCGTCTCGTCAAGTGACCGGTCCTGACTGTAGACCCGCTGCAGCCCGAACCCCTGGTCCGGCGTGATGCGGTGGTAGTAGGTCTCCTCCAGGAACGTCTCGGCGGGCGGGTTGTCGTGGTCGTGCTTGTGGGGCGGGTAGCTGGACCAGTTGCCGCCGGGGGTCAGGACCTCGCACACCAGCAGCGCATCGGCCTCGCGGTCGGCCATGAGGATGGGGTGGATGGTGCGCTCCTGCGATCCGTAGCCGCGGGTCTCCACCTCGATCTCGCCGCCGGGCAGAACGCGCGCCCGCGCTCCGCCGGACGGCGCCGGCCCCCAGCACAGCGCCACCTCGGCCGCGTCGGCCGAGGCGATCTGGAAGGCGGTGCCGGGCGGCAGGTAGGCGGCGTCCGGCGGGCCGCTCCATGGGTCCGGGCGCCCGCCCAGGCCGCCCCACTCGCCGTGCTCGGAGTTGACGGTGGCGGTGCCGCTGACGATCACGATGCAGACCTCACGGTCGCGGGTATCGCGGTGGGCGACCACGCCCGGCGCGAGCCGCAGCACCTCGAACCCGACATAGGTCCAGCCCGCCGATGCGGGCGTCACGTCCAGGAACGTTCCGTCCGCGGCGGGGCTGGTGGCGGGATGGATCACCAGATCGCTCATGGGCTCACCTACACGAATGGACGTTGGGCCGACGCGTCGCGCTCGTACTGCTCTCGCGCGGCGCGCACCGACTCCTGTTCGGAGATCTCCGCGACCGGGACGTCCCACCAGCTCTCGTAGCTGGGGACCCCCGCGTAGCGGTCGGTCTCGATGCACACCACCGTCGGGCCTCCCGAGGGCGCCTGCTCCAGCGCCGCGCGCAGATCGGCGATCGTCCGCGCCCGGATCACCCGGGCCCCGAGGCTCTCGGCGTTGGCGGCGAGGTCGAGCGGGAGCACGTCGGACCCGGCCGGCTTGGCGAGTCGGGCCCCGGCGGCGTCGTCGACGGGCAGCGAGCCGTTGGCGGCGAACCGGTAGTGGGTGCCGAAGCCCGCCGAGCCGACCGACCGCGACAGCGCCCCGATCGAGGCGTAGCCGTGGTTGTCAACGAGCACGATCACGATCGGGATGCGCTCGGCCACCGCGGTCACCAGCTCGCCGGGGAGCATCAGATACGAGCCGTCGCCGACGAGCACGAACACCTGACGCTCGGGCGCGGCCAGCTTGACGCCCATCCCGCCGGGGATCTCGTAGCCCATGCACGAGTACCCGTACTCCACGTGATAGCCCTTGCCGGCGGGGTCGCGGGCGCGCCACAGCTTGTGCAGGTCCCCGGGCGCCGAGCCGGCAGCGCACACCACCACGCCGGTGGCGGCGGCGGCGTCGTTGATGGCGCCGATGACCTGGGCCTGGGAGGGGAGCCCGTCCTCGCCGTCGTCCGGGACGGACACCAGCCGCGCCACCTCCTGCCCCCACGAGGCGCTCTGCTCGCTCGCCCGCCGCTCCCAGTCCGGCGGCGCGCGGTGCCCGTCCACCGCCTCACGCAGCTGCACGAGTGCCTCGCGCGCGTCCGCCACCACCGCCATCCCGCTCAGCTTGGCGGCGTCGAAGCTCGTCACGTTGACGTTGACAAAGCGCACGTCGGGCGCCTGGAAGGCCGACTTCGAGGCGGTGGTGAAGTCGCTCCAGCGCGTCCCGATCCCGATGACGACGTCGGCGTCCCGGGCCAGCGCGTTGGCGGCGGCGGTGCCGGTGGCCCCGACGGCGCCGAGGCTGAGCGGGTGGTCGGAGACGAGCGCGCCGCGGCCGGCCTGCGTCTCGGCCACGGGGATGCCGGTGGCGTCCACGAACGCCCGCAGCGCCGCGGTCGCCTCGGCGTAGATGACGCCGCCCCCGGCGACGATGAGCGGCCGCTGGGCGCCGCGGATGAGCGCGGCCGCGGCGGCCACGGCCTGCGGCGCGGGGGGCTGGCGATACACGGTCCATGTCCGAGGCTCGAGGAACGCCGCGGGCACGGCGAAGGCCTCGGTCTGGACGTCCTCGGGCAGGGCCAGCGTCACCGCCCCGGTCTCTGCCGGGTCGGTGAGCACCCGCATCGCCTCGAGCGCCGACGGGATGAGCTGCTCGGGCCGCTCCACGCGCTCGTAGAAGCGCGACACCGGCCGCAGGCAGTCGTTGACCGAGACGGTGGCGTCGTGGGGCACCTCGAGCTGCTGGAGCACCGGGTGCGGATAGCGGGTGGCGAACGTGTCGCCGGGCAGCAGCAGCACCGGCAGCCGGTTGATCGTGGCCAGTGCGGCGCCGGTGACGAGGTTGGTCGCCCCCGGCCCCACCGACGTCGTGCACGCCCAGGTGCCCAGCCGGTTGCGCTGGCGGGCGTAGCCCGCGGCGATGTGCACCATCGCCTGCTCGTTGCGGGCCGGGTGGTAGGGCAGCAGGTCGGGATGCTGGGCCAGCGCCTGGCCGAGGCCGGCGACGTTGCCGTGGCCGAAGATGCCGAAGCACCCGGCGAAGAAGCGCTCCCGGCGTCCGTCGCGCTCCACGTGCTGGGCGGCGAGGAACCGGACGAGCGCCTGCGCGACGGTGATGGTCTCTGTCTGGGTCATCATTGGATCGTTCCAGATTGGCGTGTGCACGATCGTGTTGGCCCCATGGCGCTCGCCGAGTACAGGTGGTCGCTCATCGGGTCAAGGCTCCCACTACGCGGCCACCTCGTCCAGACGTACCGACCGTCCCTCGCGCAGCGACTGCAGCGCCGCCAGGCCGATGATCAGCGGAGGGCGGGCGTCCTCAATGCCCACCGGCGGAGGGGTGCCGTCGCGCAGTGCCGCAACGAACGCGTCCCACTCGCGCTCGTAACTGGGGAGGTAACGCTCGAGGAAGAAATGCGGGAGGGGCCGCCGGTGGGCGCCGTCAGCTGTGGTGACGACGCCGGTGTGGGCGGGCGGATTCTCCGACGCCGCCATCCCCTCGGAGCCGAACACTTCGACGCGCTGGTCAAAGCCATAGGAGGTCGCGCGGCAGTTGTCGATCGCCGTCAGGCAGCCGTTGGCGTGTACCAGCGTCACGATTGCGGTGTCGATGTCGCCGGCCTGGGCGACGTCAGGCGCCAGGCGGACCCCGCCCCGCGCGAACACCTCGACGACCTCTGAGCCGGTGACGAACCTGGCCATGTCGAAGTCGTGGATCGTCATGTCCAGGAACAGGCCGCCGGATGTCCGGACGTACTCCAGCGGCGGGGGCTCCGGGTCGCGGCTGGAGATCCGGACCAGGAGCGGCTCGCCGATCCGCCCGCCGGCGACGGCCTCCTGCACCGAGGCGTGGGCTGGGTCGAAGCGGCGATTGAACCCGATCTGGAACGGGACGCCATGGGTCGCGATGGCGTCCAGCCCGCGGTCGAGCTCGTCGAGCAGCAGGGAGACCGGCTTCTCGCAGAAGACCGCCTTGCCCGCCTCCGCCGCCGCGACCATCAGGTCCACATGGGTGTCGGCGCTGGAGCAGATCGCCACGGCGTCGACATCCGACGCGAGCACCTCCTCCAGTGCGGCGGCCGCGGGCACGCCCAGCTCGGCGGCGACCTCGTCGGCGAACGGAGTGTGCACGTCGTACACGACCCCCACCCTCACGCCGGCCACGTGTCGCGCCAGCAGCTCGGCGTGCATTCGGCCGACGCGCCCGGCGCCGATCAGCCCGATGGTGACGGTGCTCACGGCGATGCGACCCGTGCGCTCATGCCGGCATCGCCCCCACCAGCTCCAGCACCTCGGCCTCGTAGGGCATCGCCGCCGAGCACAGCAGCCGCGACGCCACGATCCCGCCGGCGGCGTTGGCGAACGCCACCGCGCGCTCGGGCGGCCAGCCCGACAGCAGCCCATGGCACAGCGCGCCGCCGAAGGCATCGCCGGCGCCCAGCCCGCACAGCACCTCGATCGGCGCCGGCGCCACCACCCGCTCGCCCCGAGCGTCGGCGAGCAGCACGCCGTCGCCGCCGAGCTTGACGATGGCCAGCTCCACGCCCCGGTCAAGGAGCCGGGCTGCGGCCTCGTGGGGATCGTCGACGCCGACCGCCACCGCGCACTCCTCGCGGTTGCCGACGGCGATCGTCGCGTGATGGACCGCCGCGCCGATGACGCGCGACGCCTCGGCGCGGTCGATCCAGAAGCTCGGGCGGTAGTCGAGATCGAGCACCGTGTGCGTCCGGCGCTCGCGGGCCGCGAGCATCCCCTGGACCGTCGCGCGGCTCGGCTCCTGGGCCAGCGCACCGCCGCTGATCCACAGGACGCCGACGTCGGTGACCGTGTCACCGGGGACCTCGCCGGCCCGCAACTGGAAGTCGGGCACCGGCGGCTGGCGGCGGAAGTGCAGCTGAGGGTCCTCGGGCGGGTCGAGCACGGCGAAAGCGAGCGGGGTGACGCCGTCGGGCTCGACGCCGACGAACCGCACGTCGACGCCGAAATCGCGCAGCTCCTGCAACGCGACGTCGCCGAAGGGATCGGCGCCGACCTTGGTGTAGAGGGCCGCCCGCCGTCCCAGGCGAGCGGCGGCGATCGCCACGTTGGTGGGACTGCCGCCGACCGCCTCCGAGAACGTCTCGGCCTCGCGCCAGCCGGCGCCGAGCTGCCCGCAGTAGAGGTCGATGCTGATCCGCCCGACCGTGAGCAGTTCGAGATCCGCCATCGGCTCGCTACGCGGTCCCCTTGACCTCGGCCGTGACTGACCGGTCAGCGCTGTGATGCACTCCTCTGGCTCCTTCGGCGTTGGAGCGCCCCAAGGCCTCGAATCGGTCAGAGCGCGCTCAGCCGCGAAGCGCGACTATATCCCGTCACCTCTTCACGTCCGTGGCGCCGCTGGTACGCCGCTGGCCGCGCACCGCTGCGCACCGCCGCGGGGCGACGCCCGTCCGTGAAGCCACACGCCACGCACGCTTGGTCTCGGAGGGGCGTGGCGTAAGGTTTCAGCGGGGCTCGGGTTTCACGACACACCCCGCGTGAAACAGACGCGCGTGGCGTGAGGTTTCAACGGCCGGGGCCGCAGGGCTGCGCCCACGCTGGACCGATCCCGCGGCCCAGGGGCGAGCCCTCGCCGCTCCCGCCGCGTCACTAGCCTTCAAGTCAGGCCATGAGCTTCTACATCACCACCCCGATCTACTACGTCAACGCGCAGCCGCACCTCGGCCACGCGTACACCACGATCGCCGCCGACGTGCTGGCCCGCCACCACCGCCAGCGCGGCGAAGACGTGTTCTTTCTCACCGGCACCGACGAGCACGGCGAGCCGGTGGCCGACGCCGCCCACGCCCTGGGCGTCACCCCGCAGGAGCTGGCCGATCGCAACGCCGAGCGATTCAAGGCGCTCGCCCCGCGCCTGGACGCGTCCAACGACTTCTTCATCCGCACCACTGACGAGGAACACGAGCGCCGCGTCCAGGAGGTGCTCCAGCGTGTCCATGACAACGGCTTCACCTACAAGGGGGTGTACGAGGGCTGGTATTGCCCCCGCTGCGCCGACTTCAAGGTGGAGAACGAGATCCTCGAGGGCAACCGCTGCCCTATCCACGAGATCGTGCTCGAGCTCCACCAGGAGGAGAACTGGTTCTTCAAGCTCTCGGCCTTCCAGGAGCAGCTCGAGCTCCTGTACGCGGAGCACGCCGATTTCGTCATGCCGCCGGCGCGCTACAACGAGGCGCTGTCCTTCATCACCTCGGGGCTGCAGGACATCTCGCTCAGCCGCAAGCGGCTGAAGTGGGGCGTGACGGTGCCGTGGGATCCCGACCACGTCTTCTACGTCTGGTTCGACGCGCTGCTCAACTACTACACCGCGCTCGGCTACGCCCGCCCCGGCGAGGATCTCACCGACCGGTTCTGGCCCGCCACCTACCACATCATCGGCAAGGACATCCTCAAGTTCCACACGGTGTTCTGGCCCGCGATGCTGCTCGCCGCCGGGCTCGAGCTGCCCGAGCACGTCTTCGTGCACGGGTTCCTGCTCGGCGCCGACGGGCGCAAGATGAGCAAGTCGCTGGGCAACGTGCTTGACCCGTTCGAGGTCATCGACCAGTTCGGGGTCGACGCGCTGCGCTTCTACCTCATACGCGACGTGCCCTTCGGCGGCGACGGCTCGGTCGGCATGGACGCGGTCACCGCGCGCTACGAGTCAGAGCTGGCCAACGACTACGGCAATCTCGCCAGCCGGACCATCGCCATGATCCACCGCTACCGCGACGGCGTCGTCCCCGATGCCGCCACTGACCCGGAACTGGCGGGGGAGTTCGACGGCCTGTGCGAGCGCGTGAGCGACCTGTTGGGCCGCGCCGAGGTCACCACCGCGCTCGAGGAGATCTGGCATCGCGTGCGCCGCTGCAACCGCTACGTGGAGGAGCGCGCACCCTGGCAGCTGGCCAAGGACCCGCAGGCCGCCGCGGCCCTGGACCAGACGCTGGCCTCGCTGGCCGAGGCGGTGCGCGTGATCAGCGTGCTGCTGGCCGCCTACATCCCGGAGAGCACCGCCACGCTGCTGCAGGCGCTGGACGCTCCTGACCTCTCGATCGCCGGCGCCGCCTTTGCCGCCACCGGCGGGGGCCGCACCGTGGCCACGCTGGAGCCGCTGTTTCCCAAGCGGGCCATCGCTCCCGCGCAGTGATCGACAGCCACACCCACCTGGACTTCTGCGAGCCGCCCAACGCCGATCTGGTCGCCGCGGCGGCCGAGGCGGGCGTGACGCGCATGCTCACCGTCGGCACCGACGGCGCGTCCTGCCGGGCGGCGCTCCAGGCCGCCGAGGACTTCCCGCAGGTGTACGCCGCGATCGGCCGTCACCCCAACTCGGCCACCGGCTTTGACGATGCCGACCTCGCCGAGCTGGAGGCGCTCGCCGCCCACGAGAAGTGCGTCGCGATCGGCGAGACCGGCTTGGACTACTACCGCGACTACGCGCCGGCCTCCGACCAGAAGCGCGCCTTCGCCGCCCAGATCGAGCTGGCCCGCAGCACCGGCAAGCCGTTGGTGATCCACACGCGGGCGGCCGACGAGGACACGCTGGGCATCCTGTCCGAGCAGGCCGGCGGGCTCCGGGTCATCCTGCACTGCTTCTCGATGGCGGACCGCGTGGAGGAGTGCCTGGAGCACCCGGACTGGTGGTTCTCGTTCGCCGGCAACGCCACCTACCCGCGCGCCGAGGACCTGCGCGCCGCCGCGCTGCGCATTCCCGCCGACCGGCTGCTGGTGGAGACCGACGCCCCGTACCTGTCCCCGCAGCCGGTGCGCGGCAAGCCCAACCAGCCCGCCCACGTCGCGATGACGGCACAGGCGCTCGCGGTGGAGCGGCGCGTGGAGTACGGGGACCTCGAGCGCGCCGTGGAGGCCAACGCGGCGGCGCTGTTCTCATGGTGAGTGCGCGCTCGGCGCGCCAGCGCGAGCTCGGTCAGAACTTCCTGATCGACCCCAACATCCTCGACGTCATCGAGCGCCTGGCCGCGCTCTCGCCCGACGACGTGGTGCTGGAGGTCGGGGGCGGGCCGGGCGTGCTGTCGGTCCGCCTGGCCCCGCGCGTGCGCCATCTGCATGTGGTCGAGGTCGACTCGCGGTTGCGCGAGGCGCTGACCGGCGAGCTGGCGCCGTTCGCCAATGCCACCCTGCATATGGCCGACGCGGTCGGGCTCGACCTGTCGGCGCTCGATCCCGCTCCGACGAAGGTCGTGGCCAACCTGCCCTACGGGGTCGCCGCGACCGTGATCCTGCGGACGATCACCGAGCTGCCCGGTGTGGGGCAGTGGGTGGTCATGGTGCAGCGCGAGGTGGGGGAGCGCCTTGCCGCCGCACCCGGCACGGCCGCCTACGGGGTCCCGTCGGTGCTGGCCCAGCTGGCCTGCGAGGTCAAGGTCCTGCGCGCCGTGTCGCGCAACGTGTTTCGCCCCGTGCCCAACGTCGACTCGGTGCTGTTGGGGCTGCGCCGCCACGGGCCGGCACCGGACGCTGACGTGAGCGCGCTGGTCCACGCCGCGTTCGCCCACCGGCGCAAGGCCCTGGCCGGCTCGCTGGCGCTGGCTCCCGGGTTCGGCGCCGGCGTTCGCGAGCGTGCCCGCGCCGCTCTGACCGAGATGGGCCACCCCGCCGACGAGCGCGCGGAGCGCCTGGCCCCCGAGGAGTTCCGCGAGCTGGCCGCCCACATCCGCGCATGACCGGTGAGCGGGCTCCCGCCAAGATCAACCTCTGCCTGTACCTGGGGCCGACCCGCGCCGATGGCCGCCATGAGCTCGTAACGCTGTTTGACGCCGTGTCGCTGTTCGACGATCTCGAGGTGACGAGCGCGGCCCAGGACGAGGTGGTCTGTGACGGCGTTGACGGCCCCAATCTCGTGAGCGACGCGCTGGGTGCCCTGCGCGGAGCGGGTTGGGCGGCGCCGCCGTTGCGCGTGACCATCACAAAAAGGATCCCGGTCGCGGCGGGCATGGGCGGCGGCTCGGCCGACGCCGCGGCGTTGCTGCGCCTCGCGCCCCGCCTCGCGCCGGTCCACTCCGACGCCGTCGCAGCCATCGCCTCCGGGCTCGGCGCCGACGTGCCCAGCCAGCTTGCTCCCGGCCCGCTGCTCGGCACCGGCGCCGGCGAGACACTGGCGCCCGCGCCGGAGCTCGCGTCCTACGGCGTGCTCGTGCTCCCGCAGGCCTTCCCCCTGGCGACGCCCGACGTGTACCGCGAGGCGGACCGCATGGGCCTGCCGCGGTCCGCCGACGAACTGCGGTCGCTGCGGGCGACGCTGGCAGGGTCGTTCGGGCCCGAGTTGATCGTCAACGACCTGCAGCCGGCGGGGCTGTCGCTGGCGCCCGGGATGGGCGACGTGCTCGAGGCGGCGCTGCGCGCGGGCGCCGACCAGGCGATTGTGTGCGGCTCGGGGCCGACGGTGATCGGGCTGTTCTGGGGGGCGGAGGGCGTCTCACGCGCGCGCTCGGCGGCCGCGGCGCTGCGCGGGGCGCATCCGGGCGCCGTCGCTGCCGAGCCGGTTCGCGGAGGGGACGGCCTCGCGACGGCGAACGAATGAGCGTTTGCCCGCAATTTGCGCCGGTTCGGAGCCCTGGACCCCGGTTATGACTACCTTCCGGCACAATCTGGGGTGCGAAACGTGACCAACACCACGATCACCTACATCGTCGCCGGGGGCTGCGCCTTCCTCGGACTCATCGCCTTCGTGACCCTGCTCGTGGTCCCCGCGGTGTCCGCCTACCGGCGCCCGATCGAGCGCGTCGTCGCCGTCGTCCTGTCTTTCTACGTGCTGGCCGCCTTCGTCGGCGGCGGCATCCTGCTCGGTGCGCTGATCATCCTCGAGTGGCCGCGGCTGTTCTGAGCGCCAGAGGGTGAACGAGTTGGCTGACAGCGCTGAGCGCGGCGGATCACGCACCCCGGACCTCGGGGCCTTCGCTGCGATCACCGACGCCGTTGAGGCCGGCGCCGGCCTGCCCGAGATCCTCCGCGCCGCCGCCCGCGCGCTTGACGCCAGCCTGATCCTCATCGACCGCACGGCGGCGGTGCTGGCCGTCGCCGCCCGGTCGCCCGCTGACGAGCGCTCGCTCATGCGCGACACCGAGGACGTCACCACCGTCGAGCTGCGCGTCGCCGAGTCGCCGGTGGGCCAGCTGCGGATGCGTACCCGCGAGGGCACGCCCGACGGCGCCGTGCTGCGATTGGTCACCACGCTCATCGCCTCCGAGGTGGAGCGCGTCCGCGCGCCCGAGCGCGCCAGCGAGGAGGCGGCCACCGGCTTTCAGCGCGCGGTGCTGTCGCGCCAGATCGCTGACCGCGGCGATCTGCTCGCCCGCGGCAAGGAGCTCGGGACCGACCTGAGCGCCGGCGCCAGTGTCGCGGTTGTGCGCGCCCACCCCCGCAACCCCACCGAGGACGACTGGCGCCGGCGGCTGTTGGCGGTGGCCGGCCGGGGGGCGCGCTCGATCGCCTCGGGCTCGATCGCATCGCCGATAGACAGCGACACGGGCGAGGTCGTCCTGCTCATCCCCGACGGCGACGGCGACACCGGGCGCCGCGTCACCGCCGCGGTGCTGCGCGAGCTCGAGGCGGGCCTGGGCGGCTTCGCGTTCGCGCTGGGCCGCAGCCGCCGGGCCGAGGACCCGCTGGACCTACAGCGGGCCTACAACGAGGCGCTGCTCGCGCTCAACGTCGTGGAGGGCGACGCCGAGCGCATCGAACTGGCCTACGAGGAGACCGGCACCTACCAGCTGCTGCTGCCCTACATGAGCGACCCCGCCGAGCTCAAGCGCTTCTACAAGGAGACGGTGCGGCCGCTGGTCACCTACGACGAGCAGTACGAGACCGACCTGCTGGGCACGCTGGCCACGTTCCTGGACTGCGACGCCAACGTCAACGCCACCGCCAGCCGGCTCATCACCCACCGCCACACCATCCGCTACCGGTTCGAGCGCGTGCGCGAGCTCACCGGCCTCGACGTGTCCTCCACCGACGGCCGCGAGAAGCTGTCGCTGGGCCTCAAGGCCATGCGGGTGCTCGGCATCGCCGCGCCGCGCGGGCCCGCCAGCGAGCCGGGCGCCGGCGGCGGCCGCGTGCCTCACTGACGCGCGCTGAGCGCATCATCGCGATTACGAGTTCCCGCGCGGTGGCCTCGTCAAGTCACGCCGCGGTGAACCGGGGAACCCCGGCCGCAATCCAGCTCTCGAACACGTCGGCGCACGCCTGGCGCATCGGCTCGCTGATGCTCGACACCTCCAGCGCCACGGTGGCAATGGGGGCAGGCGTCCTCATACTTAGAGTGATCTATCTAGGGAGGCCATCACATGCAATCCTGGCTGGCGAAGAAGCTGATCACGTTCGTCATGGGCCGCACGCGCCAGGGCGACGTCCGACCTACGCTGCTCCTCGACGCGCCCGACGTCAAGCTCACCTTTCCGGGCCGCAACTCCTGGTCCGGCGAGTTCCGCGGAAAGGGCGAGGTCGCCCGCTGGCTGCGGCGCTTTGCCGCCGTGGGGATCCAGATCTACCCGGACGAGGTCGTCGCCAAAGGGTTCCCGTGGCGCACCACGGTCTGCGTGCGCGGCCACGACTACCTGCGCGACGCTCGTGGCTCCACGGTCTATGAGAACCGCTACGTGATCTGGGGCCGGATGGCGTGGGGCCGGCTCAAGGAGTACGAGGTCTACGAGGACACTCAGAAGGCCGACGGCTTGGACGAGTATCTGGCTGCTCACCGTCCGGAACTGGCCGTGGCCTGAGGGATGCTCAAGTTCTCTCTCGCGCCGGTCGATGCGACCGGGTATGAGAGGCATTGGGCGCGCGCTTCCCCGCTCGGCTGAACTCAAGCCTGCTCAGCGCAGGGGGCTGGCTGCTGCCTTCATCCTCCTGGGGGCGCTCCTCGCCCTCGTCGGCGCCAATGCGCTCCTCGGCGTGGGCGGGGCCAGCGCCGGGCCCTTCATCCGTGACGTGGTCGGCTCGGTCGTCTGTGTGCTGGTGGCCGGCATCGCCTGCCTGCGCCCGCTGCTCATCCCGGCGCGGCGCCGGGCGTTCGCCCTGATCGCCGCGGGCGTGACCTCCTATGCGCTGGGCGACGTGGTGTGGGCCACGTGGCTCGCCCACCTCCCCGATCCTCCGGTGCCGTCGGTGTGCGACCTCATGTGGCTCGCCTTCTATCCGCTCGTCGCGCTCGGCATCGTCGGTCTCTCGGGCATACGCAGCCGCAACCGCCCGTCCGCGGGCGTGTGGCTGGACGGCATCGTCGCCGGCGGCGGGCTGGCGGCGATCGGCGCCGCCATCATCGTCTCGCCGGTCCTGATGTCGGCATCGCGCAGCGCCTCCACGACCGCCACCGCGCTGGCCTACCCGACCGGCGACCTCATCCTGGTCGGGCTCATCATGGGGACCATCGCCCTGCGCGGCTGGCGGATCGATCGTGGCTGGGCGACCCTCGGCCTGGCGTTTCTTCTGCTCTCCACCGCGGACTTCCTCTACGCGCTGCAGACCACGACCAGCGCCGGCCGCCCCGGCGCGGTGACCAACCTTGTGTACCTGCTCGCCCTCTCGGCCCTGGCCTTCGTCTCCTGGCAGGTCCCGCCCAGTCGGCCAGAGCCCAAGTTCACGTCCTGGTCGGTGCTGCTGGTGCCCAGCGGGTTCATGTTCGCCGCGGTGGGGCTGCTGCTGTACGACCACTTCGACATGCTGAGCCCGCTGCCTTTCGGCCTGGCCACGGTCACGCTGCTCGCCGCCATCGGCCGCATGATCGTGGCCTTCGGCGACGCACGCGGGCTGACCGAGGCTCGGCGGCTCGCCGGCACCGACGACCTCACCGAGCTCCCCAACCGCCGCCGCTTCATGGCCCTCACCGAGCAGGCGATCGCCGCCAGCCAGGCATCCGGCCGCGGTCTGGCGGTGCTCATGCTCGACCTCGACAACTTCAAGCAGCTCAACGACACCCTCGGCCACCACGCCGGTGACGAGCTGCTGCGCAAGATCGGCCCCCGCCTGCACCAGACGCTGCGCCACCTGCACATCGTCGGCCGGCTCGGCGGCGACGAGTTCGCCGTGCTCGTCCACCCTGCGCCCAGCGAGGCCGGCATCGTGGCCATCGCCCAGGGGATCCTGGACGCGCTGCGCGAGCCCTTCAACGTGCACGAGCTGGCGCTGCGCGTCACCGGGAGCCTCGGCATCGCCCTGTTCCCCGAGCACGCTCGCGACGCTGACGAGCTGATGCGCCACGCCGACATCGCCATGTACCAGGCCAAGACGAGCCGCGACCGTTACGAGTTCTACGCCCTCGAGCGCGACACCAACTCGCGTGAGCGGCTCGCGCTGGCCGCTGAGTTGGCGGCCGCCCTCACCGGCGACGCGATCGAGATCCACTACCAGCCCAAGGCCGATACCCGGACGCGCCGCATCGTCGGCGTCGAGGCCTTGGCGCGGTGGCGGCGCGCCGACGGGCGCCTCACGCCGCCGTCGGAGTTCGTCGGCCCCGCCGAGCACGCCGGCCTGTCGCGCGCGCTGACCCGCCGGGTGGTCGACCTGGCGCTGGCCCAATCCCGGAGCTGGAGCGCCGCGGGCTACGAACTGCAGATGTCGGTGAACACGACCGTCGCCGACCTGCTCGACGCCACCTTCCCTGACGAGATCGCGGCGGCCCTGAAGCGCCACGGCGTTCCCGCGTCGGCCCTCGTGCTCGAGGTCACCGAGTCCTCGGTGCTCGCCGACCCCGACCGGATCGCCAACGTCATGCAACGCCTGCGCGCGCTCGGTGTGGAGCTGTCGCTCGACGACTTCGGCACCGGCTACTCGTCTTTGGCCCACCTCAAGGAGCTCCCGGTGGGCGAGCTGAAGATCGACCGCTCGTTCATCTCGCGGATGTGCAGCGATGAGACCGACTCGGCCATCGTCTACGCGCTCATCCAGCTCGCGCGCAAGCTCGACATCCGGCTCGTTGCCGAGGGCGTCGAGGACCGCCGGACCTTCGACGCTCTGCGCGTGCTCGACTGCGACCTGATTCAGGGCTATCTCATCAGCCGGCCCCTGCCCGCCGCCGACATCGAGACCCAGCTCGAGTCACAACGCCGCCAGCGCCTGAGCGCGCACGTGGCACAGCGCCACGATCAGCTGAACTCCCAGCGGCGCGCGATTGACCACGCCCGCATCGCCGTCTGACGGTTCTGACCGGGCTCGGCGCGGTCGGCCCGGGCGGCCCCGCCGCGTCGCTGCGTCCTGCAGGGGCAAGTAGGATCGCGCGCCATGCCGATCGGCATCATCACCGGCTCCGGGACCCACGCGGTCCCCGGGTTCGCGGATGCCCAGCTGCTGCTGCACGAGACGCCGTTCGGGACGATCGAGGTGTCGCGGGGGCGGTTTGCCGGGGTCGACGTGTTGCACGTGTCCCGCCACGGCGCCGGCCACGTGCGGCTCTCGCATCAGGTCACACACCGCGCGGACATCTGGGCCCTGCACGATCTCGGCGCGAGCGCCGTGATCGGATGCACCGCCTGCGGCGCCGTCGATCCGAGCCTGCCGCTCGGCTCTCTCGTGGTGTTCAGCGATCTGCACTTTCCCTCCAACCGGCTGCCCGACGGGTCGCTGTGCACGTTCTTCACCGAGCCCGGCGACCCGGCCCGCGGTCACTGGATCCTGCACGGCGGCCCCTACGCGGAGGGCGTCCGCGCGGCGCTGCTGGCCGCCGCCGCCGAGGCCGGCCACCCCGCGCGTGACGGCGGGACCTATGGGCACGTGGACGGCCCGCGCTTCAACACGCCCAGCGAGATCGCCCAGCTGGCCGCGTGCGGCGTCGTCGCGGTCAGCCAGACCGGCGGGCCCGAGACGGTGCTATGCGGGGAGGTGGAGCTCCCCTTCGCGCTCGTCGGGTTCGTCACCGACTACGCCAACGAGGTCAGGCCGGAAGAGCCCACTCCGGTGGCGACGCTCATCGAGCTGATGGGCCAGAGCACGACGGTGTTCGCCCACGTGCTCGCCATCGCGGTCAACCGGCTCGCGGACGCGGAGGCTCCGGCGCCGGGCGGCACGATGTTCCGCCTCGAGCAGGGCTGAGGGGGTGGGGGCGCCGCCCGCAGTGCTGGTGATGGCGGGCGCCGCGCGGCCGGGGCGGGAGCTTGCGGAGCTGCTCGGCGCCGAACGGGCGGCACGGCTCGAGGAGCTGCTGCTGGCGCGCGCGATGCAGTGGGCGTCGGAGGTGAGCGCCGGACGGGTCCAGATCGCCGCCGACTCCGAAACGCTCACCGAGGCGGTCGAGCGGGTGGTCGCGGAAGTGGGTGGCGAGGCGCTGCTGGTCATCTGGCCGGCGTTGCCGCGCTGGCGCACCGAGCACGCGGAAGGGGTCCTGGATGACCTCGCCTCGGGCTGCGGCGCTTCGGTGGGGCCGGTGTTCGACGGCGGGCTCTACATGCTCGCCCTCACCCGGGCGGTGCCGTCGCTGTTCGCGCTGCCGGAGGAGACCTGGGACAGCCCCGATGTCATGGGGCGTGTGCTGGGCGCCATCAACGAGGCGGGCGTGGCCGTGGGTCTGCTGCGGGCCGAGCGAGGCCTGCGCCGGCCGGCCGACGTGCGGGCGGCGCTGGCCGACCCGCTGCTCGATGACGAGCTGCGCGCGCTTCTCGACGGCTGATGCGGCTCAGCCGCTGACGGAATCGAGGAGCTGCAGGAGATCGTGGGCGGCCAGCTCGATCGCCTTGTGGCGCCACTCGCCGGCCCGGTAGACGCTGGCGATGAGCCCCATCCGGTGGACGCGCCGGAAGTCCCCGTAGACGAAGGCGTAGCGGGCCTTCGTCTGGTCGGTGGCGCCCTCGGTGAGCCCCAGGTGCCACTCGGAGTAGTCCTCCCAGGAGTGGTTCTTCAGGAACGCGTTCTGGGCCTCGGCGCGCGGCTGGACCTGGTTCCACTCGCTGCGCAGCACGTACTGGCGCTTGCGGATGAGCTCCTCCGCGTGGGCCACCGCGCGCTCGTTGAGGGCGTAGGAGGCCACCGGCCCGGGCTCGCCGCGCCTACTGCTGGTAGCGCTCGACGACGTCCTCGCTGCGGACGTGTGCGTCGTTGGGGTTGCCGCCCTCCTCGCGCAGGGCGCGGCGCTGGCGCAGGAGGTCCCAGCACTGGTCGAGGGAGACCTTCACCGCCTCGAGGCGGCGCCGGTCGTCGTCAGTGGCGTGCCCGGAGGACTCGCGGCTCCAGAGCTGGTGCTCCTCGGAGACGAGCTGTTCGATGTGGCCGTGGATCTGGTCGTCGTCCATGGCGCACACGGTACTCCTCTGGGTGGTTCAGGTTCGAGGTTTCGCCTGTGGGTTACCCTCATACAGCACCGGGCTCAGCAATGGGGAGTGGTGTAACGGCAGCCCGCCAGCCTTTGGAGCTGTGAGGTCCCGGTTCAAATCCGGGCTCCCCAGTTTGTAACAAAATCGCTGCAAATCGGCCGTTTCTGTCCGGCGCGCAGAGCTAGTGTTCGGACATGCCGTGGCCCCCTCCTTTCTCTGAGTCTGACCTTCGTGCGGCGGTCGCCCAGTCCCTGACATGGGCCGCGACGCTCCGCCTCTTGGGGTATGAGGTCAAGGGCGCCAACTACCGGACCGTGCAGCGGTGGGCTAAGGGGTGGGGGATCTCGACGGAGCACTTCGACGCCAACGCGGCCCGCCGCCTAGCCGCGGGGATGCGCGCCACGCCTCTCGAGGAGGTCATGGTGGAGAACTCCCCCTATCAGCGCGGTCAGCTGAAGGACAGGCTTTTCGCCGCCGGTCTGAAGCAGCGGGTGTGCGAACTGTGTGGCCAAGGTGAGGTCTGGAACGGACGGCGCATGTCTCTGGTGCTCGACCACATCAACGGTGTGTCCAACGATCACCGCCTCGAAAACCTCCAGATCGTCTGCGCGAATTGCGCGGCGACGCTCGATACCCATTGCGGCCGCAATCTGCCGCGCGAGCGCACCTGTCCCGGATGCGGTGGGCTGTTCGCGCCCACGATCGCTGCAGCACCGGTACTGCTCACAGGACTGCTGGGGGACGGATCTACAGCGAGCGGAAGCTCGGGATCCCGCAGCCGCACCTCCGCAAGGTGGAGCGACCCTCCTACGAGCAGCTCCTAGAGGACGTGCGGACGATGAGCTTCGTGGCCGTCGGGCGCAAATACGGCGTCACGGACAACGCCGTGCGGAAATGGATTCGCTGGTACGAGCGGGGAAAAGAGGAGGCGGGAGAGGCAGAGGCCGGCTGAGGTGCATACGATCCAGGCTGTGACCGCGCCCGTCGTTGTCATCCTTGCCGCTGGGCAGGGCACGCGCATGCGCTCAGCCGTCCCCAAGTTGCTGCATCCGCTGTGCGGGCGGCCGATCATCGAGTGGCCGGTGGCGGCCGCGCGGGCGGCCGGGGCGGCGAAGGTGGTGGTGGTGGACGGCCCCGAGCGGCGGCTGGAGCAGGCGCTGAACGGCACGGTGTCGCTGGCGGTGCAGGAGAAGCCGCTGGGGACGGCCGATGCGTTGCGGGCGGCGATCGACCAGATCGGCGGCGAGGACACCGTGGTGGTGGTCAACGGGGATGCGCCGCTGGTCACGGCCGAGTCGCTGCGGGCGCTGGTGGCCAGCCATGAGAGCTCGGGCGCCGCGGGGACGATCGCCACGATGGTGCTGGACGATCCCAGCGGGTACGGCCGAGTGGTGCGGGCCCCGGATGGGACCGTGGAGCGGGTGGTGGAGACCAAGGCGGCGGGCGACGCCACGGAGCTCGAGCTGCGCATCCGCGAGGTCAACACGGGGATGTTCGCCTTCGACGGCGCCGCGCTGACCGGGGCGCTGCAGGAGGTGCGCGCCGACAACGCCCAGGGCGAGCACTACCTGCCCGATGTGCTGCCGATCCTGCGGGCGCACGAGCGCACGGTGGGCGCGTTCGAGCTCTCCGATCCCGAGGAGCTGCTGGGCATCAATGACCGGGTGCAGCTGGCGGATGTGGCGGCGCTGGCCCAGCGCCACATCCACGAGCGCCACATGCTGGCCGGGGTGACGATCGTCAACCCCGCGGCGACGGTGATCGACGCCGGGGTGACGATCGGGCAGGACAGCGTCATCGCCCCGTTCACCAGCCTCCAGGGCGAGACGAGCATCGGGCGGGGCTCAACGATCGGCCCCAACTCCACGCTGATCGACGCGACGGTCGGTGACGGGGCCAAGGTGCTGCACGCCTACATCACCGGCGCGGTGATCGGTGACAGGGTGAGCGTGGGGCCGTTTGCCTACCTGCGGCCCGGGACGGTGCTGCGCGAGGGGTCCAAGGCGGGCACGTTCGTGGAGATCAAGAACTCCGACGTCGGTCGGGGGACCAAGGTGCCCCACCTGTCCTACATCGGCGACGCCGACATCGGCGAGGACACCAACCTCGGGGCGAGCACGATCACCGCCAACTACGACGGCTACCGCAAGCACCGCACGACGATCGGCAGCCGGGTCAAGACGAGCGTGGACACCACGTTCGTGGCGCCGGTGGCCATCGGGGACGACGGCTTTACCGCGGCGGGATCGGTCATCACGACCGACGTCCCGCCGGGTGCTCTGGGCGTCGCGCGCCCGCGCCAGACGAACATCGACGGGTACGCGCAGCGCCGCCGCGAGCGTGCCGAAGCCGAATCGAAAGAGGGCCAGTGAGCACGACCGAGACGTCAGCACCCACCCCTACACTCACGGACACGATGAGCGTTGCGGAGCCCGCCCCAGTGCCGACGATCCTCCGACGCGAAGCTGACAAGCGGCTGATGCTCGTAACGGGTCGCGCCAACCCGGAGCTGGCGGCCCGCATCGCGGACAAGCTGGGGGTCGAGCTCAGCGACGCGAACACTAAGACGTTCGCGAACACCGAGGTCTACTGCCGCTTCCAGGAGTCCGTGCGCGGGGCCGACGTGTTCATCGTGCAGCCCACATGCGCCAACGAGGCCGCCGGGCTGAGTGCCAACGACGCGCTGATGGAGCTCATGACGATGGCGGACGCGGCCGTGGGCGGCTCGGCGCACCGGGTGATCGCGGTCACGCCGTGGTACGGCTACTCGCGTCAGGACAAGAAGTCCGCGCCGCGCGAGCCGATCAGCGCCCGGCTGGTCGCGCGGATGCTCGAGGCCGCGGGGATCGACCGGATCCTCACGATGGACCTGCACTCGGGGCAGATCCAGGGCTTCTTCCAGAAGCCGTGCGATCACATGACGGCGCTGTTCATGCTCACCCAGTACTTCGACGACCTCGGGCTCGAGGACCTCGTGGTGGTGGCCCCGGACGCCGGCCGGGTCAAGCTCAACAAGCAGTTCGCGGCCAAGATCGGCGCCGACCTGGCGATCCTCAACAAGGAGCGCCCCGCCCAGCAGGTGGCCGAGATCAGCTACATCATCGGCGACGTACGTGACAAGACAGCGCTGCTCGTGGACGACATGATCGGCACCGCGGGCACGCTGGCGGCGGCCGCCCAGGCGGTCAAGGATGCGGGCGCGCGACGGATCTACGCCGCCGCCACGCACGGCAACTTCTCCGGCAACGCCTGGGCGAACCTGTCCGCGGCCGGCTTCGAGCAGGTGGTCGTCACCGACACCATCCCGCTGCAGCCCGGGGCGCCGAGCAACATCCGGGTGCTCTCCTGCGCCGATCTGCTGACCAACTCGATCCGCCAGATCTTCACCGACGGGTCCGTCAGCGACGTCTTCGGCGGCGAGAACCAGCTGTTCTGACCGCGCCGGGGCGCGCCAGGATCACCGTGGGCGCTGACGACGATCCCGCGTCGCGCAGCCGCATCCAGTCAGAGCGCGCCGTCCGGCTGCTCGACCTGCTGGGGCTGACCGAGGACGAGCTGTGCGCCCTGTTGGACGTCGACCCGCTCACGCTGCTGTCGGGCCAGCTCGACCACCGGCCCGAGCTGCCCATCCTCCTCGACCTCCTGGCCGACGCCGAGGAGCGCGCCGGGGCGCCCGTGCTGCGGCGCTGGGTCCGCGCGGCGGGACCGGCGGGCCGGCCCGTCGACGCGCTCACCCGCCGGGACTTCGCCGCCTTCGAGGATGCGCTCGGCGATCTGGCCGACCGCGGGTTCGTGCTGCGCGGGGGCGGGCGGGCCGATGGTTGAGCGGCGCGCCCACCGTGGGCGGCCCGATGGCTGAGCCCTTCGTGCACCGCCTCCGCGTCCGCTACGCCGAATGCGATCCGCAGGGCGTGCTGTTCAACGCCAACTACCTGGCCTACATCGACCACACCATCACCGAGCTGTGGCGGGCCGCCTATGGCGGCTATCGGGTGATGCTGGACCGCGGCTTCGACATCGTGGTGGGCGAGGTGCGGATGCGCTTCCTGGGTTCGGCGCGCTTTGACGAGGAGGTCACCGTCGAGGCCACCGTGACGCACCTGGGCACCACCAGCGTCGTCACCGCGCACCGCTTCCGCCGCGGCGATGGCACGCTCCTCCTCGACGCCGAGATCCGGCACGTGTGGGTGGACCCGGCCACCGCCGCCAAGACGCCGATGCCCGACTGGGCGCGCGCAGGCCTCGCGCCCTGGTACGCCCCCGAGTCCTCGGATGCCTGAACGCCAGGGGTCGGCGAGACCGACGCACCGTCGGCGTCGCCGACCCCAGGGCGGTGCGTCAGCCGAAGTAGTGGCCGTTCTTCACGTCCTCGACCCAGCCGGGATGCGTCGGCTCCCAGCCCAGCACCTGGCGGGTCTTGTCGTTTGAGGTCGGGTTGTCCAAGCCGGCAAAGGCGGCGAGAAAGCCGAGGTACTGCGGCGCCTGCTCGTCGGTGATGCTCTTGGTCTCGACCCCGAGCTTGCCCGCGATCGTCTCGGCGATCACCTTGCGTGGGATGCCCGTGTCACCGACGCCGTGGAAGGTCGACCCGGCGGGGGCCTTCTCCAAGGCCAGGCGGTAGAGCGCGCCGATGTCGTATGTGTTCGCCGCCGGCCAGCGGTTGCTGCCGTCGCCGGTGTAGGCCGCAGCGCCGTTCTCTCGGGCGAAGCCGATCAACGCGTGCGTGAAGCCGTGATGGTCGAGCTCTGAGTGGACCATCGGCGCGAGCCGGATGACTGAGGACCGCACGCCCTGCTGCCCCAGACTGATCGTGTAGTTCGCCGCGTCGGTCCGGGGACCGCCGTCTGACTGGTCGTCCTCGGTGCCGACCCGCCCGCCCGGGCCGGTGATCCCGGCCATGGCGAGCATCAGCGTGCCCCCGGTTGACACGAAGGGCTTGCCAGTGCCGATGAGGGTCTCGCCGATCGCCTGGGTCGCCGCCATATCGGCGGAGACCGCGCCCATGAAGTCGCCCGTCAGCATCGCCTCGTGCTTGAAGGCGAGGTGGATCACGCCGTCGGCGTCGGCGGCGGCGGCCCTCAGCCCGTCGAGGTCGTCGAGGTCGCCGCGGCGCACCTCGGCGCCGCGCGCGGCGACGGCCTCAGCGGCTGCATCAGAGCGGGCCAGGCCGACGACCTGGTGGCCATTGTTGAGAAGTTCGGGGATGACGGCGGAGGCGATGTGGCCTGAGGCGCCGGTTACGAATACGCGCATGGAAAACTCCAGTCGGCGGGGTATGTCACTTGGTGTCATCACCATAGCACGCGGATGTCACTTGGTGTCATCAACTAGGCTCTGCTCAGATGTCACGTTGGAAACCCGACGCCCAGGGCCGCCTGATGAGTGCGGCGATCGAACTGTTCGAGGAGCAGGGATATGAGGCGACGACCGTCGCCGAGATCGCCGAGCGCGCGGGGCTGACGAAGCGCACGTTCTTCCGCTACTTCTCGGACAAACGCGAGGTGCTGTTCAGCGGGAGCGACGAGCTCCAGCGCCTCTGGCTCGAGGGGGTTGCCGCCGCCCCGGCGGACGCGCCTCCGCTTGCGGTGGTGGCGGCTGGACTCGATCCGGTCGCGGAGATGTTCACCGAGCGTCTGAGCTTCGCCCGGACCCGCGCGGGGATCATCGAGACCAACCCGGAGCTGCAGGAGCGCGAGCTGATCAAGCTGCAGAACCTCGCCGGCGCCGTCAAGGCCGCGCTGGTGCAGCGGGGCGTTTCAGCGAACGCGGCGATCCTCGCCGCCCAGGCGGGCGTGACCGTCTTTCACGTGGCCTTCGCCCGCTGGGTGGAGCAGGATGACCCGACCGCCTTCCGGCGGCTGATGGACGAGTCGCTGGAGGAGCTGCGGTCAGTGACCGCTGTGCCCTAATCGTCCTTGGGCTTGGGCAGCTTGTGCGGCCAGATCCCGATCAGGTGATGGAAGAAGCGCGCGAGCGTCCGGTCCACGGCCGCCGCTGTCCCCGCCATCACCCCGGCCTGCAGAGCCTGGGCGGCCGCCACCTTGGCCGTCGATGCCTGGCCGGTGCCCGGCAGGGGCGGCGGCGCGTTATCGATCTTGGTCCAGATGCTGGTGAAGATGGAGCGGCCGAGCTTGCCGGCCACGATCGCGCCGAAGATTGCGAACGGCTTGTAAAGGAGTCTCAGGAGGATCATCACCCGGAACCCTAAAGCACTTGTCCGCGTACGCATCGCCCAATGGACAGCGTTGGTTGTGCAGATGGCGCTTGTGAACGACCGGCCGGCCTGGGTAAATACCAGGCAGTGGTTGCCAGGTTGTGAAGGAGGGATGCATGCTCGAGGAGGACGGCAGGCGCGAGGAGGGGTCGGCGGAGGAGCTTTTGCGCCGGGCACTGCTTGACGACGCCTCCGCGGTGACGGTGTCGCTGCGGGTGAGCGGGCTCCCGCTCAGCGACTCGATGACGGTCATCTTCCACGGCCGCCGGGACCTCGGGACGCTGCAGACCTATGTCGCGCTGGGCAGCCGCGGCGCGGGCATGACCGTGTCGGCATCCGAGCTCCTGCGCGTGCCATGCGACCTCGACCTTGCCGACGCCGGTGACCGCGAGGAGGCCGAGCGCCTCTACGTCGAGCAGGCGACCGCGCTGCGCGACGCGCTCGTTGGCGCCGACACCGTGCTCGACGTCTGGCGCGAGCCCCTGAGCGACCTCGCGGGCAGCGGCGTCGCGATCGATCACTCGGTGGCGCTCTCGGTCAAGCTCCCCGCGCACCGGCTGCTGCCCACGGCGCTGGTGGCCACCGAGTCCAAGCTCATCGTCACCCCGGTGTGCGGTGCGCGGACGCTGGCCGACGGCCGACCACCGATGGGCATCGCCTGTGCGCAACAGGACCTCAGCCGGGTGTACCCGCTGGCCGACGACCCCGAGCGCTGCGTCGAGGACTTCCTCGAACTGGCCGCCGAGCACGCGCTCGAGCTGGCCGATCGCCTCGAGCACCAAGAGGCGTCGGTGCAGCGATTCATGGAGCTCAGCGACTCGTAGGCCGCGCGGGTGCCGCCGCGGTGGCCGGGACGGGTCGGCTACCGTGCCCGCCGATGCGCCGCCGCTACGTGATCGCCCTGATCGCCGTCGCGGTCGTCCTGTTCCTGGTCATCAGCGCCCTGCTGGCGCGGGCGTTCAACGCGGGCGACTCCGAGGATGCTGCCATCACCAGCCTCGTGCAGGCCGAGGCCCGGGGCGACACCGCCGAGGTCATCTCGCTCATCACCGGCTGCCGCGCCAGCGCCGCCTGCCGCACTCGCGCTGCCGCCAACACCGCCGCGCTGCGCCACCCCGGCAAGGTCTCGATCGCCGAGATCAACCCCTCCTCGACATTTTCGGTCGCGTCGACCGAGGGCACGGCGCGCGTGGCCTGGGTGGCGGGCAACTCGCTGCCGCGCGTTCAGTGCCTGCGGGTACGCCACGCCGGCAGCGTGCTCCAGGGCTTCACGATCGAGCTGCTGACGCTCAGCCGGCGGATCGCGAGCGACGCCGACTGCCCCAGTCGCTTCTAGACGTGCGGTGGGGCGTCCGGGCCGGCCGGCGGGCGGGCTCGCGCGTCGGGCGCCGCTCCCGGGACGGCAGGCGCTCGGCGAGGCGACCGTGCTCGCGCAGGCGCACGCGCGCGGGCACCGCATCGGGCAGCGGGATTCCGCCGCGCGGTGGGGCGGGGGGCTCCGGCGGGCGCTTGGGCCCGCGGCCCCAGCCATCGTCGCCCTCGTCAGAACGGCGCTCGGGCCCCATCGGGTTGTCCTTCAGGGCCGGGAACATCAACAGGGCGACACAGCCGAGTCCGAGCAGGTGAACCCCGGCGATCCAGAGCATGAGAGCAGCCCCGCTCATGGCGCTAGGTTAGCGCACCGTTAGCGCTCCGCGCCAGTGTTTCGGGGGGACCCGTTCAGGCTGTTGCACGCGTGGGCGCGGGTCTTTTCTCGCGAGGGCGCTACCATCGACGCCGCTCATGGCACGCACCGAAACCACTGTGCTGCAGGTCCTCCCCCGCGAGCCGTCGGGCTCGCGTGAGGCACGCCGCCTGCGCCGCTCGGGCAACGTGCCCGGCGTCCTCTACGGCGGCGGCGATGAGCCGGTCTCCTTCCAGGTGCCCGCGCGAACGCTGCGTCACGCTCTGGCTTCCGCCGGCGCGGTGATGGACCTGACCATCGAGGGCGGGAGCGCGAGCCCGGTGGTGCTCAAGGAGTTGATCCGCCACCCGCTGACCGGCGAGACCGTCCACATCGACCTGCTGAGGGTCCGGCTCGACGTCAAGATCCAATCCACCGTGCAGCTGGAGCTCACCGGAGCCGAATCCGCTCCGGGCATCAGGGACGGTGGAGTCCTGGAGCAGATCACGCGTGAGCTCACCATCGAGGCGCTGCCGAACGACATTCCTGACTCCCTGACCCATGACGTGTCGGGGATGGACATCAACGACACGATCACCCTCGAGTCGCTCACCACCCCGTCGACGGTGACGCTGCTCGACGATCCCGAGACGGTGATCGCCACCCTCACCCCGCCGCGCCTACAGCTCGAGGCCGATGACGAGATCGAGTCCGAGACCGCGGTCGTCGGCGAGGGCGAAGCCGGCGAGGCCGCAGAGGGCGAGGGCGACGCCGAGGGCGGCGACGCCGAGGCCTCCGGCGACTCCGACGCCGAGTAGCGCGCCGCCGTGCGTCTGCCTGGCCGTCGCGGCGGCGGGGCTCCCGTCGACTGGCTGATCGTCGGCCTGGGCAATCCCGGCGCCGAGTACAAGGGCTCGCCGCACAACATCGGCTTCGAGGTCGCCGAGCGGCTCAACCGGCGCTGGGATCTCGGCAAGCCCAAGTCCCGCTACCGGGGCCTGCTGACTGAAGGCCGGACCGGGCCAGGAGGACCGCGGGTCGCGATCCTCATGCCCCAGACCTACATGAACGAGGCCGGTGGGTCGGTCGGGCCGGCGCGCGGCGAGTTGCGCGTCGACCTCGACCACGTGCTCGTGATCCACGACGAGATCGATCTGCCGTTCGGTGACATCCGGACCCGCCTGGGCGGCGGCCTGGCGGGCCACAACGGTCTGAAGTCGCTCAAGGCGTCGCTGGGCAGCCCCGACTTCCGCCGGGTGCGGATCGGCGTCGGCCGCCCTCCGACCACGGACCCAGACCGGGTCGCGGCCTACGTTCTGGGCAAGTTCCGAGAGCCGAAGGCCGACGTCGAGGCGCTCATCGACGCGGCCGCCGACGCGGCCGAGCGGGTCATCGAGGACCCCCCGGAGCCGTGAGCGCGGCTGCCTAGACTGAGAGGAGCAGCCCGTTGATGCTCCGCTCCCTCCTCGCCCACGCCGACGACGACCCGCAGACCGCCACGCTCGCGCGCGACGGCGGTGACGCGTTCGTCTCACAGTCACTGCGGCCGTTCCTCGTCTCGGCGCTGCTGGACCGCGACCCCGAGCGCCCGGCGATCGTGGTCGCCGGCGACGACCGCGCCGCGCGCGATCTCGCCGCCGGGCTGAGGGCCTGGCTGGATCCGCGGGTCGTGCGCTACTACCCGAGCCGCGGCGTCAACTACGAGTCGCACCTCGCCCCGCCCGCGCACCTCGTTGGTCTGCGCATCGCCGCGCTCGACGCGCTGCTCGAGGCCGACGGAGTCGCCCCGGTGGTGGTGGTCAGCGCGGTGGCGCTGTCGGAGAAGGTGCCCGATCCAGCGATGCGCCCCCACGGCTTCGTGCTGCGCACGGGTGATCTCATCGACCTCGACGAGACCGCCATGGACCTCGTCGCCGCCGGCTACGAGCGTGTGGACCAGGTGGAGGACCGCGGTCAGTTCGCGATCCGCGGCGGCCTGCTCGACGTGTTCCCGGCCACCGAGGACCGCGCGGTTCGCGTTGACCTGTTCGGCGACGAGATCGAGGCGCTGCGGTGGTTCTCCACCTTCACCCAGCGCTCGCTCGACGACGCGGACTGCGTTGAGGTGGCGCCGGCCGCCGAGCTGGCGCTCGAGCACCGTGAGCTGGCGGAGATCGCGGCGCTGGAGGATGCCTCCGAGCGGCCCGACATCACCGAGCTGCTCCCCGTGGAGAACTTCCACTCGTTCCTGGAGCTGACCCCGGAGGACGCGGCGGTGCTCCTCGCGGGCGCCGAGGATGTCGCCCCCGCGCTCGCCGACCACTGGCAGGACGTCACCGCCGCCTTCCACGACGACGATGCGCACCACCTCTACGTGGCCCCCGACCAGATCATCGCCCAGCTTCACGACCGGGTCCGGATCCGCCTGTCCAGCATCGACCAGGACCAGGCGTTCGCCTTTCGCGCCCAGGCCGCCGACGTCGCCGCCCGCGGCCTCAAGGAGGCCGAACCCGAGCTCGAGAAGCTGGCCCGCTCGGGCTACCGGACGATCCTGACGTTCGCGCGCAAGGGCGAGGGCGAGCGGTTCGCCTACAACCTCGGCCGCCTCAAGACGCGCTGGCTGGGCGACGGCGACGACACCCCGCGAACCGCCGGCCAGATCACGCTGGCGGCGGCGCGGCTCCAGAACGGGTTCATCGCCCCCCAGTTCCACCTCGCCGTCATCCCCGACCACCGCCTCTTCCAGCGCCGTCGAGCCGCCGAGAAGCCGGGCCGCGAGCGCCGCCGCGGCGTGCTGCGCAGCTTCGCCGACCTGCGCACCGGCGACATCGTGGTCCACGAGGACCATGGCATCGCCCGCTTCGCCGGCTTTGACACCAAGACCGTGGCCGACGTCACGCGCGACTACCTCTACCTGGAGTATGCGGGCTCTGACCGGGTGTTCGTCCCCGTCGACCAGCTGGCCAAGATCAGCCGCTACGTCGGCGCCGGCGGCGCGCACCCGCCGCTGTCCAAGCTCGGCGGCACGCGTTGGGAGACGATCAAGTCCCGCGCCCGGCGCGCCGCCCAGGAGCTGGCGGGCGAGCTTCTCAACCTCTACGCCGAGCGCAAGCGCCGCGAGGGCCACCCCTTCCCGCTTGACTCCGACTGGCAGCGCGAGTTCGAGGACGCGTTCCCCTACACCGAGACGCCTGACCAGCGCGACGCCATCGAGTTCGTCAAGGCCGATATGGAGGCGCCCCGGCCGATGGACCGCCTCATCTGCGGCGACGTCGGCTACGGCAAGACCGAGGTCGCGCTGCGCGCAGCGTTCAAGGCCGCCCAGGACGGCAAGCAGGTGATGGTGCTGGCGCCGACGACGATCCTGGCCCAGCAGCACTACGGCACGTTCTCGGAGCGCCTCAAGGACTACCCGGTGACGATCGAGCACGTCTCGCGCTTCCGCTCTCCCGCCGAGCAGAAGGACGTGATCGCCCGCTTTGCCCAGGGCCAGGTGGACATCCTCATCGGCACCCACCGCCTGCTCTCGCGCGACGTCCGCGCCAAGGACCTGGGGTTGCTCGTGGTCGACGAGGAGCAGCGCTTCGGGGTCAAGCAGAAGGAGCTGCTGCGCCAGCTCAAGCTGCGCGTGGACGTCATCGCGATGAGCGCGACGCCGATCCCGCGCACCCTGCAGATGTCGCTGGCCGGGATCCGCGACATCAGCGTGATCGAGACCCCGCCGGAGGGCCGCCGCCCCGTCAAGACCTACGTCGGGGAGTACGACGAGGAGCTCGTGCGCCGCGCGCTCATCCGCGAGAAGGAGCGCCACGGCCAGGCATTCTTCCTGCACAACCGGGTCGAGACGATCGAGGAGACGGCGGTGCGGCTGCGCGGTCTGTGCCCGGGGATGCGCTTCGAGGTCGCCCACGGTCAGATGGACGAGGGCACGCTCGAGAAGCGGATGCTGAGCTTCCTGCGCGGCGATGCCGACGTGCTGGTCTGCACCAGCATCATCGAGTCGGGGATCGACATCCCGCAGGCCAACACGCTGATCGTCGAGCGCTCCGACATCTTCGGCCTGTCCCAGCTCTACCAGATCCGCGGGCGCGTGGGCCGGTCCCGCGAGCGCGCCTACGCCTACCTGCTCTATCCCAGCGCCGCGGCGCTGACCCCCGAGGCCGCTCAGCGCCTCTCCGCGCTGAGCGACTACACCGAGCTCGGCGCCGGGTTCAAGATCGCCATGCGCGACCTCGAGCTGCGCGGCGCCGGCAACCTGCTGGGCGACGAGCAGTCCGGCCACGTCGCCGCGCTCGGCTTCGAGCTCTACATGCAGATGCTCGACGAGGCCGTGGCGGCGATGGAGGAGGACGTGCCGGCCGAGCACGAGTGGGAGCCCGTCCGCCTCGACGTCAACGTCGACGCGTACGTGCCGGCGGACTACATCCCCTACGAGCAGGCCAAGGTCGACGTGCACCGCCGGATCGCGGGCGCCCGCGAGGTCGCCGACCTGGCGGGGCTGCGCGAGGAGCTCGAGGACCGCTTCGGCGACGTGCCCGACCCGCTGCAAAACCTCATCGCGCTCCAGCAGGCGCGGATCAAGCTCGGCCTGGCCGGCGCGCGGGCCGTGACCGTGCGGGGGGACCGTCTGGCCGTCACCCCGATCGAGCTGGACTCGGTCCGTGCCAAGAAGATCCGGGCCGAGATTCCTGAGGCGCTGTATGAGTCCGGCAAGTCCCAGCTCTCGGTGCGCGTGCCCAAGGATCCCGCCCAGCGATTCCCCGCGATCGTGCGCGCCGCCGACGTCCTGCTGTCGGTGACGCGCGAGGCTGAGGCCGAAGCCGCAGTGGCGTAGCCGGCCGCGACGCCCTTCGCAAATACTTACGACCACAGCGCCAAAAGGCCGCTACCATCGCCGAGGTCTGATGAAGTCTCTACGTTCAATCCTGGCGCTCGGCGCCTTTTTTGTGCTCCTGGCCGCGGCCCTCGCCGGTTGCGGATCCAGCAGCGGGTCCGGCAGCAGCGTGCCCGACAATTCCGTCGCCGTCGTCGCCGGCAACCCCATCTCCACGAAGGCGTTCAAGCACTGGATGTACGTCGCGGCCGCGGGCCAGGCGGCCCAGAGCCCCGGTCAGCCGGTGATCGTGCCCGAGGACCCGCCGAACTTCCCCAAGTGCATCGCCCAGGTCCGGCAGCAGATCCCGTCGCTGAAGAAGACCGCCGACAAGACTCTGAAGGCTGACTGCAATCAGCTGTTCACGTCACTCTCGGGGCAGGTCATGGACTTCCTGATCAAGGCGTACTGGTACCAGGCCGACGCCCACAAGCTCGGCATCAAGCTCACCGACGCCCAGGTCGCGAAGGCGCTTGACACCGCCAAGAAGGCCCAGTTCTCCACGGCCGCGCAGTACCAGCAGTTCCTCAAGCAGAGCGGGCAGACCGCGGATGACATCCTGTTCCGCGTCCGCGTCAACCAGATCTTCGAGAAGCTGACCGCGCGCCATCCCTCCAAGGTGACCGCGGCGGCGATCGCCAGCTACTACGCCAGCCACAAGTCGCAGTTCGGCACGCCGGAGTCGCGCAACCTGGACGTGGTGCTGACCAAGACCCAGGACGAGGCCAACAAGGCCAAGGCCGCGCTCGACAGCGGCCAGAGCTGGGCCGATGTGGCCAAGAAGTACTCGATCGACCCCAGCAAGAGCACGGGCGGCGTGCTGAAGGGCGTCACCGTCGGCCAGCAGGACTCGGGGCTGACCAAGGCCGCCTTCGCCGCGGCGCCCGGCAAGCTGGTCGGTCCGGTCAAGACCCAGTTCGGCTACTACCTGATCAAGGTGACCGGGGTCAAGCCGGCCACGCAGCGCTCGCTGGCGCAGTCAACCGCGCTCATCAAGCAGACGCTCCAGACCCAGCTCCAGACCCAGTCCCAGACCCTGGTGGACAACCACGCCAAGCAGGACTGGCTCAAGAAGACGTCGTGCAACACGCTGTACGCGATGGCCGACTGCAACGGCTACAAGGCGCCCAAGACGACCTCCACCGCCGGGGCCGCTGGAGCCGCTGGAGCCGCAACCGCGCCGGCAGCCGGCGGAACCGCCACCGCCGCTCCCTGACCCGTGTCCCCAGAGGACGCGGCGCAGTCCCTGACGACGCTTGACGAGATCACCCGCCGGCTGCGGCGTGAGTGCCCTTGGGACCGCGAGCAGGATGAGCGCACGATCGTGCCCCACACGCTCGAGGAGGCCTACGAGCTGGCCGACGCCGCGCACCAGCGCAACGACGCCAAGATGCTCGACGAGCTCGGCGACGTCCTGTTCCAGGTGCACTTCCTGTCACTGCTGCTCGAGGAGCGCGGCGCCGGCGACCTGACGCAGGTGGCCGAGCACGTCACCGAGAAGCTCATCCGCCGCCATCCCCACATCTTCGGGGAGACCGAGGTGGAGAACGCCGCCCAGGTGCTGCGCAACTGGGACGCCATCAAGAAGACCGAGCCGGGTCGCGAGCCCGGGATCTTCGGCGAGGTGCCCGAGAACCTGCCGTCGCTGCTGCACGCCCGCAAGCTCCAGCGCCGCGTGGCCTCCACCGGCTTTGACTTCCCGGGCGTCGACGGTCCGCTGCAGTCCGTGCGCGACGAGCTGGCCGAGTTGGAGGCCGCCGACACCGCCGATGACCGCTTCCACGAGCTCGGCGATCTGCTCTTCGCGGCGGTCAACGTCGCCCGCAAGCTCAAGGTGGATCCGGAGCTGGCGTTGCGCTCGGCGTCGGAGCGATTCCGAGGCCGCGTCGAGGCCGCCGGCAAGCTCGCGGCATCCGAAGGCGGAAGCTGGGACGATCTCCCGCCTGAGCAACAGCTCGCCTATTACGCCCGCGCACGCCTGACAGAAGGAGACGTCCCCCACAGATGAGCCAGATCGAGCACGTGCACGCCCGCCAGATCCTCGACAGTCGTGGCAATCCGACCGTCGAGGTCGAGCTGAGCGTGCGCTCCGGGGCCTGGGGTCGCGCCGCGGTGCCATCAGGGGCGTCGACCGGGGAATTCGAGGCCACGGAGCTGCGCGACGGCGGCTCGGACTGGATGGGCAAGGGCGTCAGCCAGGCCGTGGACAACGTCAACGGCGAGATCGCCACCGCCGTTCGGGGTCAGGATGCCGCGAGCCAGGCGGCGCTGGACCGGATGCTCATCAGCCTCGACGGCACCCCCAACAAGTCCCGCCTCGGGGCCAACGCCATTCTGGCGGTGTCACTCGCCGCCGCCCAGGCCTCGGCGGCCGAGCAGCGGCTGCCCCTGTGGCGGTACCTGGGCGGCGAGACCGCGCACATCCTGCCGGTGCCGATGATGAACGTCCTCAACGGCGGCGCGCACGCGGACAACGCCGTCGACTTCCAGGAGTTCATGATCGTGCCGGTCGGGGCGCGCACCTTCACCGAGGCGCTGCGCATGGGCTCCGAGGTCTTCCACCACCTCAAGCAGACCCTGCACGATGAGGGTCACGCCACGTCGGTCGGGGACGAGGGCGGCTTCGCGCCGGACTTCCAGTCCAACGAGCAGGCGCTCGAGGCGCTCATGAACGGGATCCGCGCCGCCGGCTACGTGCCCGGTGACCAGGTGGCGGTCGCGCTCGACCCCGCCGTCTCCGGGCTGTTCAAGGACGGCGAGGGCTACGTGCTCGAGCACGAGGGCCGCACGCTGAGCGCCGACGAGCTGACCGAATATTGGGCCGACCTGTGCGACCGCTACCCGATCATCTCGATCGAGGACGGCATGGGCGAGGAGGACTGGGACGGCTGGTCCGGGCTCACGCAGAGGCTCGGCAACCGCGTCCAGATCGTCGGCGACGATCTCTTCGTCACCAACACCCAGCGCCTCAAGCGCGGCATCGACAGCGGCGTGGCCAACGCCATCCTCATCAAGGTCAACCAGATCGGCACCCTGACCGAGACGTTCGCGGCGATCCGCATGGCGCGCGAGGCCGGGTATGCCGCGGTGATGTCGCACCGATCCGGGGAGACCGAGGACGTGACGATCGCCGATCTGGCGGTGGCCACCGGCTGCGGGCAGATCAAGACCGGCGCCCCGTCGCGCACCGATCGCGTGGCCAAGTACAACCAGCTGCTGCGGATCGAGGAGGCGCTCGGCCCCGAGGCCAGCTTCCCCGGACGGTCCACGTTCCGGGCCTAGTGGCCGTCCCCGCAAATACGCCCGCATTCGAGACGCCCCTGGCGGCGCTGCGCTTTGTCCTCGGACCCTCGTGTAGCGCCGCTACACGTCGGGTCCTGCGTCCTCGCGCAGCATCCGCCAGTGTCGCCTCTCGGTGCGACCGTACTCACGGGGACGACCACTGGTGGTGACAGCGGCATTGCGGCAGGAAGGAACTGGGCGGCGTCGAACGAAGGCCGCAAGCGATGCCGCCCGCCCGTCACGCCTCCGCCCGTCACGCCACCGCCGCTCCTCGTCGCCAGCCTCGCCAGCCGCCCCGCAGGCGCCCGCGTCTGATCGCGCCCTCCGCCCGGCTCCGGGTGCGCTGGGAGCGCGTCGGCCGGGTGGGGCTCCTGGTCGTGCTGGCGGTCGTGGTGGGGCTGTACGTCGAGCACACGCTCTCGTACTTCTCCACCCGCACGCAGGCCAAGCAGCAGCAGGCCATCGTCAACCGCCTGGCCCAGCAGAACGCCGGTTTGGCCCGCGAGACGAAGTCGCTCAACGACCCGGAGACGATCGTCTCCGAGGCACGGGCGCTCGGCATGGTGCGGCCCAACGAGCGGCCGTACGTGATCATCGGCAAGCCGAGCCCCTGAGGGGCGGCGCGGCCCGGGGCCTGCGATGAGCTCTGGCCCGGTCTCCTACGACACCCTCATCGGCCTCTGGCAGGACGGCCAGCGGCGCCTGGCGGCCGCCGACCCCGCCGACCGCCCGGCGATGGAGCGCGTCGTGGACGAGCTGGTGGTGCAGCTGCGGCGGCGGCTCGGCGGCGCGTTCACCGTCAACGAGCTGGCTCGGTTCTACGCCGAGCAGGGAACCGACTGGTGCTTTGACGTCGCGGTGCGCGTCGCCCCCAACCAACCGGCGGCGTGGGATCTGACGACGGTCACGGGGGCGGCGTTCGCACGCTACGCCCGCGAGGCGATTGACTACACGACGGGACGTCGGACCGCCGAGAGCTGAAAGACGCTGGCGGCGGTCCTCGGTCCGCGTCGGGCAGTGGGCCCCCTCGAGTTACTCCTCGTCGTCCGAATCGGCCTCGGACGCGCCGGCCCGGCGGATCACGATCTGGTCCTCCTCGATCGCGACTTCGACCGGACGGTGACCCGCCCAGTACTCCGCGTACACCGGGTCATCCTGCACGGCGGGGTCGAGCCACAGTCCGTAGCCCTCCTCGCCATGGTCAAATGTGGCCTCGAGCGTGCCCGATGAGCGGCGGCGACCGCGGCCGCTGCGTCCTCCGCGGCGTCCGCGACGACGTCGGGCGGGCTTCTCCGCCTCATCGTCCTCGTCGTCCTCTTCGTCGTCATCTTCGGGCTGCTCGGCAGCGGCGGCGTCGAGCTCGGCCGCGATCAGCGCGTCGTCCTCGGCGCGCAGGTCGATGTCATCGTCGTATTCGGCCGCGGCCGTGGTGCCGTCGGTCTCGTCGCCGGCCTCGAGCTGCTGGTCGCGCTTGAAGGCCTGGATCTGCTGCACTGTCACTTCGAGCTGGTGGGCGATCCACGCGTCGGTCCGCCCTTGGCGGACCCAGGCGCGGATGCGGTTGAGCTCCGGTCTGAGGGATCGGCGTGCCATATCGGGAGCGGAGACTAGTACAGGCGACGGTTGACGCCTCGGCTCACCGGGGGAGGGTCGTGAATGAGCCACGTTTTCGGCCCCATGCGAGTCGTGCAAAAGCTTCTGTCTGCTTGAACTTTGAAAAGCGATCCCGCTATGCTCAATCGAGGGCAGGCGTCGCGCTACCCGTGGGCATGACGCTCCTGTTTTTAGCGGCCAATTGCAGGGAGGCGACTATGTTGGTACTCACCCGCAAGTCCAACCAGAGCATCATGATTGGCGACGACATCGAGGTGTCGGTGCTCGCGATCATGGGTGAGAAGGTTCGGATCGGAATCCAAGCCCCTCGTGACATCCCGGTGTTCCGCAAGGAGGTCTACATCGAGATTCAGGAAGAGGGGAGCGAAGGCCACAAGGGCGCGCGCGAAGAGGTCGACGCCGCCCTGCGCACGCTCGGCGATCGGACGGACACCTAACCTAACCGTGGTGGCGCAGTTCGCTGCTGCCGGCGAGCCGGGCGCTGACGAGCTCGGCCTTGCCGCCGCCGGCACAGCGAAGCGGGCGAGACGAGCTGCAGGGGCTCGCGCCCGGCCGCCTCAGCCGAGCAGGTAGTACAGCGTCTCGAACATCGCCACCGTGACGATCACGGCGGTGGCGATGAGCGACAGGATGAGCATCCAGTAGCGCAGCGAGCTGCGCTTGCGCCGGCGCACGTGCGTCCGCAACCGTGAGCGGCGCACGGCCTGGCGGCGGAGCGTTTCTCGCCGGCTGCGGTCAAGCTGCGTCTCGTGCCGGAACTCCTGCTCGAGCTGCGCAAGGCTCTGGCGCATCTTCATCGCCATCGGGGCGAGCCTACCAATTGGTGCAACCCCACGGCGCGTCCTGGGACACGCCCTAGGCGCCTCAATTCCGGTCAGGCGACCTGCTGCTTCTCGTAAACGCCGACGAAATGCAGGTAGTTATCGGCAATCTTGGCGGCCGCGGCATCGCGCTCGAGCGACTTGTCAAGGAAGCCCTTCAGCGCGTCCCACCAGATCGAACGGCCGATCGCGAAGCCGATGAAGCCCTCGACCGGCGACGCGGCGCGCAGCCACTCCTCCACCTTCTCGGTGGAGGCGCCGCGGCCCAGCAGCACGCAGGTCACGCCCTCGCGGCCCTCGCCTGAGCGGGCCTGCTCGGCCAGCATGGCGGCGTCAGAACGCTCGTCGACGCCCTCGATCTTCCAGATGTCGACCTCGATGCCGAACTTCTGGCAGTCCTCGATGGCGCGGCGCATCAACTCGGGGCGCAACTCGGTGTCGTAGCGCTCCGAGGACCCGCCGACCGACTCCAGCTGCGCCTCGGTGGCCGGCACCAGCAGCTCGAAGAGGAACTTGCGGTCATGGGCATGCAGCCAGTCGGCCAGCTCCTTGAGGCGCCCCAGCTGGCGCTGGTTGAGCTCGGTGTCGGGGTCATCGGGGTTGTAGCGGACGAGCACCTTGGAGAAGTCCGGGTTAAAGCTCAGGATGTGCTCGCCGAAGTCGGCCCCGTACTGGAAGTCGAACTCGTTCTGTCCGGACTTCTCGACCGGCATGGCGAGCTTGAGGCCCTCCTCGCGAGCCTGCCGGGGGATGTCGCCCCCGAACTGCTCATCCACGAGCACGCCCGTGGCGGCGGCGTCCAGGCCGCGCTTGACCGCGACCTCCATGCCCTCGTAGATCAGGTGCTTGGCGTCGGCGATCCGGGCGGTCTCCTCAGGGGTCGGGTCTCCCTCGATCCCGAACATCTTCTTCTGGAACGACCCGCGGTGGTCGAACGCGAGGATGTACAGCTTCCCTTGGTAACCGAGCGCCATGGCGATCCGCCCTTCCGATTCACGTTTTTGCTGTCCAACTCGGAGTCTAGGACCGATCCACCGGCGCCGCCGTTAGGCTTGCGGCCAGTGGAGCATCGCTTCGCCGGACACGAATACTCCGTCGGGATCGAGGAAGAGCTGATGATCCTCGACGCCCAGTCCTTCGAGCTGGTCAACGCCATCGAGGCGATGCTCGAGCCCGCCCCGGAGGGCGACATCAAGCCCGAGCTGATGGAGTCCGTGCTGGAGATCTCCACCGATCCCTGCGCGAACATCCCGGAGGCCAACCGCCAGCTGCGCGCCCTGCGCGCCCAGGTGGTGGAGACCGCGGCGGGCAAGGACCTCGCGATCGGCTCGGCCGGTACCCACCCCTTCGCGATGTGGGAGGACCAGCGGATCGTGGCGCGGCCCCGCTACCGCGACCTCATCTCGGCGCTGCGATTCGTCGCCCGCCAGGAGCTCATCTTCGGCATGCACGTCCACGTCGGCCTCGACGACCCAGACAAGGCCATCCACGTCGCCAACGGCATGTGCGTCCATGTGCCCGTGCTCCTCGGCCTGTCGGCCAACTCCCCGTTCTGGCGCGCCGACACCACCGGGATGGCGTCGACGCGGACGCCGATCTTCCGCGCCTTCCCGCGCGTCGGAATCCCGCCCCATTACGAGGACTGGGCGGACTACGAGCGTCGCATCGAGTTCATGATCCGCGCCGGGGTCATCGAGGACTACACCTATCTGTGGCACGACGTGCGCCCGCACCCGATGTTCGGGACCGTGGAGATCCGCGTGATGGACTCCCAGACCCACATCGAGCACTCCCTGGGGCTGGCCGCGCTCGTCCAGGGGATGGTCCGCGAGCTGGCCGAGCACTACGACGCCGGCAAACGGCTGGCGCCCTACCCCTTCGAGATGCTCGACGAGAACAAATGGCTGGCTGCGCGCCATGGTCTCGAGGGCGAGCTCGTTGACCTGCCCGGCTCCGAGCGCGTGTCGACGCGGGCGCTGGCGCGGCGTCTCATCGACCGCATGCGCGAGCACTGCGCCGACCTGGGCTCGCTGTCTGAGCTCGAGGCCGTTGAGGACCTGCTGGCGCGTGGCAACGGGGCGGCCCGCCAGGTCGTCGTCTATGAGGCCAACCACGATCTGCGCGAGGTGATGGCCGAGATTGTGGCCGCTACGCAGGTCTGACGGCTGACCGCGGGCCCGCGGTCACGGGAAACCGCGTCAGCGGCATGCGAGCCGGTTCTACAATCGGATCGTGAGCACCGGCGGACCAGACCTCTTCGTGATCTGCAAGAGCTGCGGATCGGAGGTCAGCCCCTACATCACGGAGTGCCCGTACTGCGGAAACCGCCTGCGTAAGCGCGCTCCCAAGCTCGATCGCGACCAGCGCGTCGCCGAGCGCAAGGCCCGCCGCCAGGCGCCGCCCCTGCTCACCCGCCTGCGCCGGGACGAGATCCCCGGGATCCGCGCCGAGACGCGCCCCTACGCCACCATCCTCCTCGTGCTCGCCGGCCTGGTCGGCTGCCTGCTGTGGCGCACCAGCCTGGGCACCGAGGGCAACCTCGTGGTCATCGGCCAGCCGGGGGCGGAGTGGTGGCGGCTGTTCACCGCCGCGTTCACCTATCCCAACATCGGCTACGCGATGATCACGCTGGGCACCGTCGGCCTGTTCGGGTGGCTGCTCGAGCGTCGGCACGGCCCGTTCCCGGTGCTGGCGCTGTTCCTGATCGGCGGCGTCGGCGGCCTGGCCGCGACGACCGCCATAGATCCCACCGCCGTCCTCGTCGGAGCCCAGGGCGGGGCGCTCGCCATGGTGTGCGCGTGGGCGACGCCGGACCTGCTGACGCTGCGCTCCGGCGGCGAGGTCGACGGCGACCTCATCGGCGCCGCGGTGATCGCGGTCGCGGTGGCGCTGATGCCGCTCGCCGTGGACTACGCCAGCTGGATCTCAGACGCCGTCGGCATCATCACCGGCTTCGCGGTGGGCATCCCGCTGGCGCTCATCGGCGAGCGCTGACCGCGGGTTGCCGCCACGTATGATCCGCACGCGAGTGCCGGACCGCGCCTACACCGACGCCGAGCTGGATGCCGCGATCGCCGAGCTCAGCGACCCGACCCGGTTGCGTGAGGCCCAGGACATCGTGACGCGTGCCGCGCCCTCGCTCCAGCGCGTGCTGGCGGCCGCCATCGCCGACGGCGGCTGGTTCGACGCCGCTCACGAGCAGGCCGTCCGCGAGGCCGCCAACGAGCCTGAGGGCGAGCCGCGCCTCAGAGCGGTGAAGACGCTGCTGGCCGAGGAGACGCGGCTGGGGATGCTGGTGGGAGTCGCGGTCGGCTTCGAGCTGTCCCGTGCGCTGGAACGAACTGAACCCGGAGAGCAACAGGAGGATTAGAACCACGATGGAAGTCCGCTACCTCGGTCACGCCTGCTTTGAGCTGTCAGACGGCGCCACGAGCGTCCTGATCGACCCCTTCCTGAGCCAGAACCCCAAGGCGGCCGCGTCTCCCGACGAGGTCAACCCCGCCACGATTCTGCTCACCCACGGCCACTCCGACCATGTTGGCGACACCGTGGCCATCGCCAAGCGCACCGGTGCTCCGGTGTTCGCAATCACCGAGATCGCCGGCGAGCTCTCCGGAGAGGGGCTGGAGACCGTCAACTGCAACCTGGGCGGCACCCACGAGTTCGCATGGGGCACCGCCAAGCTCGTCCCCGCCTGGCACACCTCAACGACGGACAACGGCACCGTGAGCACCCCGGCGGGCGTGGTCGTCAACTTCGGCGGCGCGCTGATCTACCACCTCGGGGACACGTGCCTGTTCTCCGACCTGGCGCTGGTGGGCAAGCGCCGCCAGGTCGACGTCGCCCTGATGCCGATCGGCGGGCACTTCACGATGGACCGCATCGACGCCGTGGATGCCGCCGACTTCGTGGGCGCCAAGACGGTGATCCCGTGTCACTACAACACCTTCCCGCTGATCGAGACCGATGCGCAGGCGTTCAAGGCCGAGGTCGAATCGGCCACGAGCTCCAAGGTCGAGGTCCTCGAGCCCGGCGCCAGCTTCACGGTATGACCCACGCGATCGTTCTCATCCAAGCGGAGGGCTCGGCCCTGGCCACGCTCGGCGGCGAGCTGGCCGGCATCGAGGGGGTGGCCGAGGCGTACTCGGTCACCGGGGAGTGGGACTTCGTGGCGATCCTCCGGCTCCGCGAGCAGGACATGCTCGCGCAGGTGGTCACCGGCAAGCTCTCCCAGCTCGCGGGCGTCCGCCGCACCCAGACGATGGTGGCCTTCGAGGTCTACTCGCGACACGACCTCGAGGCGCTGTTCTCAGTGGGGCAGTAAGGACGATCAGCGAAGCCCGGCGGTGACCAGCGCGCGGTCGAAGGCGTCGGCCATCGCCTCGTAGGTGTACGGCTGCACCGCTTGCCGGGCTGCCACGCCCAGTCGCTCGCGCAGCGCCGGGTCACGCACCACTAGATCGATCGATCTAGCGAGAGCGGTCGCGTCGCCGGGCGGGATGACGAATCCGGTCTCGCCGCCGCGGACCAGTCCGCCGGCGACGGCGCCGACCGCGGTGGTGGCGATCATCGGCCGAGACTGCTCGGAGGCCTCGTTGCAGACAAGGCCCCAGGGCTCCTTGAAGCGAGGGGTCGGGATGGAGGGCAGCAGCGCGCAGACGGACGCGGCGTAGGCGGCCGGGAGCTGCGGACGGGGGAGCGGACCGAGGGCGCGGGTACGGGGCAGGCTCGCGACCCGGTCAGACAGCGGGCCGTTGCCGACCATCACCAGCGTGGCGTCATCGCTCACGGACGGCCACGCCCGGGCGATGACCTCGACGCCCTTCTCGGGCACCAGGCGACCGGCATAGAGGACGAGAGGGCCCTCGCCGAGCCCGTGAGCGCCCCGGAACGCGGCCACCTCGTCAGGGGAGACGGTGCGGCGAAACAGCTCAGGCTCAACGGACTGGGGGGCCACGAACACGTCGGAGTCGCGGCCGCGGATCGAGGCCACGAAGCGCCGCACGTGCTCTCCGTAGGCGAGCACGGCGTCGGAGTGGCGGAAGATGCGCCGCGTGACCGGCAGCGCCACCGCGTGGGCCAGCGAGCGAGGCTGGTGCCAGATCGAGGCCCAGAAGATGAACGGCTTGCCGTAGCGGTGCGCGCCGGCGTAGGCGGCGGGCAGCAGTGCCCCGCCGGCGAACCCAGCGATCACCGCGTCGTAGGATCGGCCCAACCGCAGCGCCTCCGGCAGGCCGTCCAGTCGCCGGGCCGGGAAGTCGGCCGCGGCCAATTGGGCGTCGAGATCGGTGGACCACGCCGGTACGTAGCGCTCGCCGCCGCCGTAGCAGAGCACCTCCACGTCGTGGCGGCGCGCCAGGAGCCGGTACAGCGGCAGGCGGTAGTCGCTCAGGTACGTGGTGAGGATCGCGATCGTCACGCCCGACGCATGATGGCGAGAGCGGCCGCTCTATGCTGGGCGCGATGAGGCTCTGCCCATGGCTCGTGGCGATCGCCACGTGTCTGATCGTGGCTGCGTGTGGGGACTCCTCGCACAGCTCCACCACCTCGGCGGCGTCCGCGCCGACGGCCACCACCCCGTCGGCCGCCGCCAACGGCACGGGCACCTCCAGCGGCAGCCACACGGTCGCGGCGACGACGACCACCACGGCGAGCACCAGCGCGCCGCCCGAGGTTCCCAGGCGCAAGACGCAGAAGCACCGCGGGTCAACTGACGCCGCCTCGCAGGGTGCCCACGTGGAGACCAGCGTGACCATCAGCGGGGCGGGCGATGTCTCGCCGCCGGTCGTGTCGGTGCCGTCGGGAGTCGCGGTGGAGATCCATGTCACCAACCACGGCGCCGCCGCGGCCACCGTCGTGCTTGCCGTTCCCACCCACCCCAGCGTCAGGGTTGGCCCCGGCGCCAGCGGCAGGGTCCAGACCGCAGGACTGAAGGACGGGACCTACCGGATCCTCGTCAACGGGACCCCGCGCGGGCAGCTCATGATCGGCGCCCAGGGCGGTCCGTAGCCGCGCGGCCGCTCAGCCGATCCGGGACCCGGGCTCGGCGCCCCGATCGGGCCGCAGCAGCACGACGCCGCGCTCGTCATCGAGCGCTCCGAGCACGAGCACCTCGGAGAAGAACGGCCCGATCTGGCGCGGCGGGAAGTTGACCACACCCACCACGAGGGTGTCCTGAAGCTCCTCGGGCGAGTAGTGGGTGATCTGTGCCGAGGAGCGCTTGAGCCCGATCTCGGGGCCGAAGTCGATCGTGAGCTTCCAGGCCGGCTTGCGTGCCTCGGGGAAGTCGTCCACGGCGAGGACGCGGCCGACGCGCATGTCGACGGCCTCGAACTGCCCGAAATCGATCAACGGAGGGCCAGCGACACGGCCTCGCGGCCCCAGCCGCGGCGCAGGCTCTCGTGCCAGAATGCCAGCGCGTGCGCCTGCGGCGTCGGGCTCGTTGACTGCGGCGCGGGGGTGGTTGGCGTCGTGTCGGTGGTGGGCGTGGTGGTGGTGGTCGTGGGCGTCGTGGGCGTGGTGGTCGTCCCGGTGCCCGTCGTCGGCGTGGTGGTGGTGGTCGTCGGCGTCGTGGGCGTGGTGGTGGTCCCGGTGTCCGTCGTCGGCGTGGTGGTGGTGGTCGTCGTCGTCGGCGTGGTGGCCGTCGTCGGCGCGACGGTCGTCTGTGCCGGCGTCGAGGCCACGACCGGAGCGCTGGGCAGGACCGTCGGGTCGCTCTGGGTTTGGGTGCGGCCCGTGACCGGCGGCTTGGCCGGCGCCGTCGCATCGGTGGTGGTGGTGGTCGGCGTCGTGGCCGTCGTGTCGGTCTGGGTGGGCGCGGTCTTGACCGCCTTGGTCACCTTGACCTTCTTGTGGACGACCGTCGCGGCGCCGGCCTTGGCCCGCACGGCCGAGCGCGGCTCGGCGTAGGAGCGCGCCGACGGCGACGGAGCGACCGAGGCCCGTGGGGCCGGCGTGCTCGCGACCGGCGTCTCGGCCACCGACGCCCGATGGAGATGGCGATGCGTGGAGTGCCCGGCCTCGACCGCGCCGGCGGTGACCAGCGCCGCCGCCGCCAGGCCCGCGGCCGCCTTGCCGGCGAGCGCGCCGATCCCGGCCGAGATGAGGCCGCTGGAGCCGGCCGCGGCGCCACCCGCCACCGCTGCGCTCCCGGCCACGGCGCCCGCTCCGGCGGCGCCTGCGCCTGCGCCCGCGCCGGCGGCTCCGGCGCCCGCAGCGCCGGCCCCCGCGGCGCTCGCGCCGGCGGCGGTGGCCGATGCGGTGGAGCCCGACGCGGCGGAATGGCCGAGATGGAAGAACAGGACCTTGTGGAGCGCGGCGATCGGCCCCACCGGCAGCAGCGCCGCGAGCGCCCGATTGGTCTGCTTGAGCTGGGAGCGGAAGGTGGTGCAGCGCTTGCAGCTGCGCAGGTGACGGCGCACCAGCGGGCTCGGCCGGCGCTGGAGGCCCTCGGCGATCTCCGCCAGCTCGATGCGGACCTGATCGCAGGAGAGCAGCCGGGCCTCGGCGGCCTCGGCGAGCGAGACGCGCGCCCGGACCAGCAGGGACTTCACCGACGGGACGGTCGTCTCCATCGCCTCGGCGATCTGCTCGTAGGAGAGGGCGTCCATCTCCCGCAGGACGAGCGCCGTCTTCTGCGTCTCGGGCAGCTCGTGGATGTCGCCCACCAGCAGCCGGAACTCCTCGCGCTCGTGCACCTTGTCCGCGGTGGTGGCGCCGTGCTCGGAGAGGTGGTGGTCCATCGAGTCCACGCCGATCGCCTGGGCGCGCCGCAGATGGTTGAGGCTGCGGTTGCGGGCGATCCGGTACAGCCACGGACGGACGTTGATCGGCCGGTCGTCAGCGAGGATGGCGTTGAACGCCGCGGTCATGACCTCCTGCATGACGTCCTCGGCATCCTCGCGCGAGCCCAGCAGGTGGCGGCAGAACGCCATCAGCCGCGACTCATAGCGCGCGACCAGAACTTCGAACGCGGACGCGTTCCCCCTGCGCAGCAGGGAGATCAATCTCTCGTCGGACTGGAGCCGGAGCAGCGGGGATCGCCCGTGCAAACCGACCCCGCCCGAATATTTCAGTGCTGAGACTTCCATCCGGCTCGGTGGCGTGACTCCTCTATACGGCGACAGACACGCTAGCAGCGCATAAGTTGCGGTCTATTGGAGCGCATAAGTTGCGGTCTATTGGGGAAGGATCGCCGAGAAGCTGGCCGGAAAACGGACCGTTGCAGAGGGATCCTAGGAGGGCCGCACGTGCGCAGGTACCCGGGGAGGGACTCGAACCCTCACGCCATAAAGGCAGTCGCTCTTAAGGCGACCGTGTCTGACCAATTCCACCACCCGGGCGGGGCCACGGACGGTATCGATTTGTGCGGTCGCAGCCAAGCTCCACCGGCGATTCCGGGCCGCCGGTTTCCAATTGACAGAGAATTGGAGCACTTGCTAGCTTCGAAATCCAGTGTGTCGCGGCGGGTGACCAGGTCCCGCCGTGCAACGCGGAGATCTGCGAGGTCGCGGCGGTGCGGAACTCAACTGTGATCGGCCGAATCGCCGCCGTTGCGGCGGTCATCGTCGCGCTCGTCGCGGTCGGCATCATCGTGCTGTCCAACCAGCCGACCTACCGGGTGCGCGCGGTGTTCGCCAACGCCAGCCAGATCGTGTCCGGCGATCTGGTGGAGGTCGCGGGCAGCTCGATCGGCACGGTCTCGAACATCGCCCTGACCCCGAACGGCCAGGCCCAGCTCACCCTCAATATCACCAACCACAGCTACGACCCGCTGCGCCAGGGCACGCAGGCGACGATCCGCGAGCTCTCGCTATCGGGCATCGCCAGCCGCTACGTCGACCTGCACCTCGGCCCCGCCGGCAATCAGCCCATCCATTCGGGCGGGGTGATCCCGACCAGCGACACCACCAGCGAGGTCGACCTCGACGAAATCTTCAACACGCTCAACGGCCCCACGCTCAAGGGCCTGCAGGACGTCTTCCAGGGCTCGGCGGCGCAGTTCAAGGGCGCCGGCCAAAAGGCCCAGGCCGCGTTCCAGTACCTCAATCCCGCGGTCGCCTCCTCGAGCGCCCTGTTCCGGGAGCTCAATCGCAACACCGGCGACTTCACCAACTTCATCACCAAGACGAGCAAGCTCGTCTCCGACGTCGCCACCCGCAGCTCCGACCTCTCGGGCCTCGTCTCGCACCTGTCCACCACCACCCAGGCGCTGGCCGACCAGCGCGTGGCCCTGGCGCAATCGCTACAGCGGCTGCCCGGCTTCATGCGGCTGGCCAACACGACGTTCGTGAACCTGCGCAGCGCGCTGGACGACCTCAAGCCGCTCGTTGACGACTCCAAGCCGGTGGCGCCCAAGCTCGAGAAGCTGCTCGTCCAGCTGCGCCCGCTGGCGCGCAACTCGGTCCCGACGCTCAACGACCTGTCAAACATCATCCACCGGCCCGGTGCCGACAACGACCTCATCGAGCTGACCAAACTCGGCGTCCCGCTGTCGGCCGCCACCGTCCAGAACGTCACCGCCGACGGCAAGGTCCGCCCCGGCGCCTTCCCCGAATCCGCCACCGCGCTCAACGACTCCACGCCCGAGCTGGCGACCGCGCGGCCCTACGCCGTCGACCTGACCGGCTGGTTCGAGGGCTACACACACCCGGGCACCATCGACGCCAACGGCGGCTCGAGCCGCATCGCGCCCGTCGTCGGCGTCGGCTCGATCGAGAACGGGGCGCTGAACCTCCTGCCGTCGTTCACCAACCCGACGCTACGCAGCATCCTGGCCTTCGGCGGGCTGGGCGGCGTGACCGGCGGCGGGAGCAACAACCCGACCAATTCCCAGGGCGTGCTCGTCACCGGCCAGGGCGACCGCTGCCCGGGCTCGATGGAGCGCGGCGCGGTCTACTACCCGGAGAGCGGGTTCCCATGTAACCCGTCCGAGGTCCCCACCGGCAGATGAAGCGGGTCCTGCTCTCAGGCGCGCTCATCCTGGCCGCCGGCGTGTTCGTGTTCCTGTCCACGGGGGCCTCCCGGGGCACCGCCACGGGGACCTACAAGATCGAGTTCCAGAACGCCTTCGGCCTGGTCACGGGCGCCGACTTCAAGGTCGCCGGCGTCCCCGCGGGGACGATCAAGGCGATCAGCCTGGACCAGAAGAGCCTCAACGCGATCGTGACCATCCAGGTCACGCGCTCGGGCTTTGGCCAGTTCCACCAGGACGCCAGCTGCGCGTCGCGCCCGGAGTCGTTGATCGGCGAGTACTTCGTGGACTGCAATCCGGGCAGCTCCGGCCCGGTGCTCAAGGCCGGATCGACCATCCCGGTCAGCCACACCCAGTCCACGATCCCCGCCGATCTGCTCCAGGACACCATGCGCCTGCCCTACCGGCAGCGCTTCACGCTCATCGTCAACGAGCTGGGCGCGGCCGCCGCCGGGCGCTCGGGCGACATCCAGGCCGCGCTGCATCGGGCGGTGCCCGCGCTGGACCAGACCGACAACCTGCTCAACCTCCTGGCCAACGACTCCACCACGCTCCAGGCGCTGACCAAGGACTCCAACAGCGTCATCACCGCACTGGCCGACAACTCCAAGAACGTCGACCGGTTCATCTCCGAGGCCGGCCAGACCGCGTCGGACACCGCCACACAGCAGGCCAACCTGCGCGGCTCGCTCCAGCGCCTCCCCGGCCTGCTGGAGCAGCTCAAGCCCACCATCGCGCAGCTCGGCACCACCGTGACCACCAACGAGCCGGTGCTGCAGAACCTCAACCAGGCCTCGGGGCAGCTCGATCGGCTCCTCACCGACGTGCCGGCCTTCTCGAAATCGGCCCAACCGGCGATCAGGTCGCTGGGCCAGGCGTCGGTCACCGGCAAGGCTGCGGTCACCGCCGCCACCCCGACGGTCAAGGACCTCAACGCGTTCGCCAAGCCCACCCCCGAGCTCGCCGGCAACCTCGCCATCGTGCTGCACGACCTCGACGACCCCAGCCGGGCCGTCGAGCGCGACCCGCGCAGCCCGGGCGGCAACGGCTTCACCGGCCTGCAGGCGCTGCTCGGCTACGCCTTCAACCAGGCGCTGGCGATCAACACCTACGGCCCCGAGGGTCACGTCCTCGCCGTCGACGCGTTCGTCAACCCGATGTGCACGCCCTACGCCACTCCGGCAACGGTCGCGCTGGCGATCAAGCAGTACGGCTCGGCCTACCGGCAGTGCTACTCGTGGCTGGGGCCCAACCAGCCCGGCGTCAACGAGATCGATCCGTCGAATCCCAGCGCCCCGGTGCCCGATCCGGGCGGGGCACCCCCCGGTGAGAGCGGGCCCAGCACGAGTGCCAGCCGCCTGACCGCCGCCATGGTGCAGAACGCCATCGACGCCAACAAGCGCCAGGCGCCCAAGGCAAAGTCAAAGACCAAGCAGAAGGGCAAGGGCAAGGGCAAGGGCACGGCCAACCCGACCGCCAACGGCAGCGCCGCGGGCGCGCCGTCATCGTCGAGCGCCGGCGCCACCCCGCCGAGCTCCGGCGGCGGCTCTGGGCCGCCGATCGATCTCGGCAAGACCATCGGCCAGGTGCTGCAGGGCACGGTGGGCGGCGGTCCGGCCCCGTCGCCCCCGACGCCGGTGGTGCCCGCGCCGCCCGCCACCTCAACTCCGAGCGGCGGCTCCTCCTCGCCGGGCAACACCGCCCAGCAGCTCCTCAACTACCTCCTCTCGCCATGAGCACGGCCACGCGACAGGGCAGGCGCTCACGCCGCCCCTCGGCGGTCTCGAACCCCGTGCTGGTGGGAGCCATGACCGTGCTCGTGATCATGGTCACCGTCTTTTTGGCCTACAACGCCAACACCGGCCTCCCGTTCGTCCCCACAGACGAGCTGAAGGTCAACGTCGCGTCCGGGTCTGACCTGGTGCCGGGCAACGAGGTTCGCGAGGGCGGCTTCCTCATCGGCGTCGTGCAGTCGCTCACCCCGATCCAGCTGCCCAGCGGCCAGGTGGCGGGCCAGCTGACGCTCAAGCTCAACAAGGCCCACGGCAAGGTCCCGACCGATTCGACCGCGTCGATCCGGCCGCTGTCGGTCCTCGGACTCAAGTACGTGGACCTGCACGTTGGGGCCTCGCACCAGGACATCGCCGACGGAGGCACGCTCCCGATCACGCAGACGAGCGTGCCGGTGCAGTTCGAGGACATCTTCCAGGCCTTCGACGCCAAGACCCGCAAGTCGATCGATCAGAACCTGGTCGGGTTCGGGGACACGTTCGCAGGGCGCGGCTCGGCGCTCAACGACACGTTCGCGAGCCTGCCGTCGCTGCTGGGGTACCTCAAGCCGGTAACCCAGTACCTGGCCGATCCCAGCACCGAGCTGGTGCGGTTCTTCAACAGCCTGGAGGGAGTGATGGGGGCGGTGGCGCCGGTGGCGCAGACCAACGCGCGCCTGTTCACCGACATGGCCACGACGTTTGCCGCGATCGATCGCAGCCCCTCCGACCTGGAGTCCACCATCGCCAAGTCGCCGTCGACGGAGCAGGTCAGCACACAGTCGCTGGCCGTCCAGCGCCCGTTCCTGGCCGACCTGAACACGCTGGGCACGCAGTTCGCGCCCGCCACGGCCGAGTTGCGCGACGCCCTGCCGGACATCAACCCCGCCATCGAGACCGGGACCAAGACGCTCGCCCGCACACCGGCGCTCAACGCGAACCTGCAGCAGGTCATGGGCGCGCTGAAGAACCTGGCGCAGGCGCCGGGCACCAACGTGGCGGTCAACGCGCTCACCAGCACGGTGAACACGCTCAACCCGATGGTCCGCTATCTCGGCCCCTACCAGACGGTCTGCGACGACTGGAACTACTTCTGGACCTACCTGTCCGAGCACATCTCGGAGGCGACGAGCTTCGGCTTTGCCCAGCGCGCGCTCATCAACCTCGGCAACCCGACCCAGCCCAACAACGTCGGCCAGGCCGGAGCGACGGCGCCGGCCAGTGGCGGCGGCTCCACGTCACTGCTGACCGGCGGCAACGAGTTCCTGCACGCGCAGCCCTACGGCGCGGCCGTCGACAACCGGGGCAACGCCGACTGCGAGACCGGCCAGCGCGGCTACCCGCTCAAGCTCAACCACCTCGACCCGCAGGGCCGCGACCTGGCCAGCGACACCCACACCCCGGGCGATCAGGGCCCGACCTTCAAGGGCCGCGCCCGCGTGCCCGCCGGCGAGACGTTCAGCCGCAACCCGACCACCGGCCCCCAGACCGCCAACGTGCCGCAGAACCCATGAGACGCAAGCGCAAAAAGCGCCGCACAGGCATGAGCACGTTCACGGCCGGCCTGATCGGGATCGTGGTCGTGGCCGTGGTCTCCTACCTGGCCTACACGAAGTTCGCCAACCCGTTCGCGCACAAGTACACCGTCCACGCCACGTTCGCCAACGCTAACGGGCTGCAGCCCGGATCGCTGGTGCGCATCGCCGGCGTCAACGTGGGGACGGTCAGCTCCGTGGCGCAGGAGCCGGGGTGCAAGTCGGTGAGCACCACGCAGAGCGCCTGCCAGGCGGCCGACGTGACGATCAACATCACCAACGAGGGGCTGCCCATCCATGACGACGCCACCTTCGCGATCCGCCCGCGCATCTTCCTCGAGGGCAACTTCTTCGTCGACGTCTCGCCGGGCACGCCGTCCGCTCCCGTCGCGAAGGACGGGCACACCTTCCCCATCCAGCAGGGCGTCGAGCCCGTCCAGTTCGACCAGGTCCTGACCGGGCTGCAGGACAACACCCGCCAGAACCTGCAGACGCTGCTGCAGCAGTACGGCACGGCGGTCAAGCAGGGCGGTCCGTCATTCAACAAGTCGATCCAGTACTGGCTGCCCGCATACGAGTACTCGTCGATCGTCGCTCACGACGCGCTGGGCATCCAGCCCCACGACCTCTCCAACTACATCGCGGCGCAGGGCGAGGTCTCCGGCGCGCTCGACACGCATCCCCAGAACCTCGAGAACCTCATCACCGACTTCAACACCACCGCCAACGCGTTCGCGCGCCAGAACAAGGCGCTCGAGCAGACCGTGCTCCAACTCCCGCAGACCCTGTCAGCGGCGATGCCGGCCTTCAACGCGCTCAACGCCGCTTTCCCGCCGCTGCGGGCGTTCGCGCGGGCGCTGGTGCCCGGCGTGAAGTCCACCGGCCCGATGGTCGACGCCAGCCTCCCGTTCGTCACCCAGCTCAACGACCTCGTGCAGCCCTCCGAGCTGCGCGGGCTCACCGCCGACCTGCGGCCCACCGTCCCGGCGCTGGCCAAGCTGACCAAGGACACGATCCCGCTGATGAAAAACGAGGTGCGCCCGACGGCGAGCTGCGTGGCCAACGTCATCTACCCGTGGTCGCAGCTGACCGTCCCTGACCCGAACTTCAACGCCTCCAACGGGTTCCCGCCGCGCAAGGTGTACGTCGAGGCCGTGGACTACCTGCCGGGCCTGGCCGGGGAGTCGCGCAACTTCGATGCCAATGGCCCCTACATCCGCATCCTGGGCACCGGCGGCACGCTGACCTACTCGTTGCAGCCGGGGCTGTTCGGCCAATCGCTGACCAAGCTCGACGCCGTCCAGCCGCAGGTCCCGCCCGGCGGCAAGCGCCCGCCCTACGAGGAGACCGTGCCGTGTGAGACCCAGCAGCCGATCACCGATCTCTCCACCCCGTCGAGCGGGCCGATCCAGCAGACCAACGCCGGCATGTCGGCTCCGGGCGCCCAGGCGCGGTGGAAGGGCGCCACGCAGAACGCGGTGCCCGCGCTGCAGGAGATCGCCGCCGCGTCGGGGCTGAAGCTCAACACCTCGCAGATGAGCGGCGGGTCGTCGAAGTCGGGGGCGAGCGGGTCGTCGGGCGGCGGTGGCGCGTCGGGCAGCGGTGGCGCGTCGGGCGGCGGCGGCGCGTCGGGTGGCGCCGGTGGCGGGTCGGGTGGCGGCAACCCGATCTCACAGGCGGGCAACGCCGTCGGCCAGGCCATTGCGGGGGTGCTCAAGTCCTCATGAAGCGCGCGATCCAGACCCACATGAGGGACTTCGCGGCGATCGTGGTGCTGCTGGTGCTGTCGGTGGCGGTGGCCGGTTACGTGCTCAGCCACGAGCGCTTCCGGTTCCCGTTCATCGACGCCTCCCCCTACACGCTCAACGCGGAGTTCTCGACCGCACAGGCGGTGACTCCCGGCCAGGGCCAGTCGGTCCGCATCTCCGGGGTCCAGGTCGGCGAGATCGGCGACGTCTCGCTCAAGAACGGCGTCGCCGTGGTCCAGATGAACCTCGACCCCCAGTACCAGGGGGTCGTCCACACCAACGCCACCGCGCTGCTGCGTCCCAAGACCGGGCTCAAGGACATGTTCATCGAACTTCAGCCCGGCGGCAAGCCGGCGCCGGTGGCCAAGGCGGGGTGGACGATGCCGGTCGCCAACACACTGCCCGACATCGACGCCGACGAGATCCTCTCCTCACTGGACGGCGACACCCGCAACTACCTGCAGCTGCTGGTCAACGGAGCCGGGCAGGGCCTGAAGGGCAAGGGCGGCAGCGAGCTGGCTCAGGTGTTCGAGCGCTTCGAGCCCACTCACCAGGACCTCGCGCGCCTCAACAAGGCCGTCGCCGTGCGCGGGACCGACCTGCGCCAGCTCGTCAACTCGCTCCAGCGCCTCAACACCTCGCTGAGTCACAACCAGAGCCAGATCGTGCGCCTGGTCGACTCCAGCTCCACGGTGTTCCGCGCCTTCGCGTCCCAGGACACCAACATCAGCCGCGCCGTCGCCGACCTGCCCGGCACGCTGGCGCAGACGACCGACACGCTCAACAAGGTCACGACGTTTGCCAAGCTGCTGGGCCCGACGGCCGGCAACCTGCTGCCGGCGGCCAAGGCGCTGCCGGCCGCCAACGCCGCGCTCACCGCCCTGGCCAGGCCCAGCGCGCCGATCGTCCAGAAGCAGATCCGCCCGTTCGTCGTCGCCGCCCGCCCCCTCGTGCGCAATCTCAAGCCGGCGGCGGAGAACCTGTCGGCAGCCACGCCCGGCCTGACGAAGACCTTCGACGTGATCAAGCGCCTCGGCAACATGCTGGGCTACAACCCCGGCAACACCGAGCACGGCTACCTGTGGTGGCTGGCGTGGCTGGACCACAACGCCCGCACGCTGTTCTCGGTCCAGGACGCCAACGGCGACTTCCGCCCGCTGTTCCTCCAGGCGAGCTGCGCCACCTACACCCAGCTGGTGGACGGGCTCAACCAGGCCTCGGGTGGGCTGGGCTCCGAGTTCGAGTCGGTGCTCAACCTGACGCCGATCCTGACCACCGCGGGCGTGTGCCCGACCCAGGCGGCGGCCGACCAGGCCGACTTCCAGAAGTATCAGGCCAAGCAGCAGGGCCTGTCCGCAACGGTGTCGAGCACCGCCAACGCCGTGGGCGGCGCGGCCAAGTCGCTCGCCCCCTTCGACCCCAAGCTCCCGGTGAAGTAGATGGAGACCGGCAGCCCCTCGGTCACCAGAATCCTCACCATGGTGCTGTTCGCGCTGTCGGTGATCGGGCTGACGATGTTCCTGTGGCTGAGTTTCGGCGGCACCATCCCGCTCACCCCGCGCGGCTACGAGTTCCGCGTCTCCTTCATCAACGCCAGCCAGCTGGCCGACCAGGCCGACGTCCGCATCGCGGGGGTGTCGGTGGGCAAGGTGGTCGGCAAGACGCTCGATCCCGAGCACAACCGCACGATGGTCACGATCCAGCTGCAGAACCAGTTCGCGCCGATCCACAAGGACGCGCGGGCGATCCTGCGCACCAAGACGATCGCCGGCGAGGTCTATATCCAGCTCACCCCAGGGACCGCCCACAGCGCCACCCTGCCCGACGGCGGCCTGCTCCCCCGCGGCCAAGTGGCCAACGCGGTCCAGCTCGATCAGATCTTCAACGCGCTCGATCCCACCACCCGCGCGGCGTTCCGCCAGTGGCAGCAGCAGCTCGCGATCGCGGTCAAGGGCAACGACCAGAACCTCAACAGCGTGCTCGGCAACCTGCCCACGTTCGCCGCCGACGCGTCCGATCTGCTCAAGGTGCTCGACATCCAGCACACCGCGGTCGTCAACCTGGTGCGCAACGGCGGCACGGTGTTCGCGGCCCTGGGCCAGAACCAGTCGGCGCTGCGCAACCTCATCACCAGCGGCGAGGAGACGTTCCGCACCACCGCCGCCAACAACAAGGCCATCTCCGACACCTTCCGGGTGTTCCCGACCTTCCTGGACGAGACCAAGGCGACGATGGCCCGCCTGCAGAGCTTCTCCCAGGACACCGATCCGCTGGTCAAGGAGCTCGAGCCGGTCGCCACCAACCTCAGGCCGACGCTCGCCGACGTGCGCCAGCTGGCGCCCTCGTTGCGCTCCTTCTTCGTCAACCTCGGCCCGCTGATCACCGCGTCCAAGACCGGCCTGCCGGCTGTGCGCGACGTGCTGAACGGCACGACGCCGCTGCTCGCCTCACTGGGCCCGTTCCTCGAGCAGCTCAACCCGGTGCTGACGTGGCTGTCGCTGCACCAGCAGCTCATCGCCGACTTCATCTCCAACGGCGCCGCCGGCATCGCCGCCAAGACCACGACCTTCTCGGGCGACGGCACCGGCCACTACCTGCGTCAGTTCCAGCCCACCGGCGCCGAGACGCTGTCGTTCGCCGCCAACCGCGACTCGTCCAATCGCGGCAACACCTACCCGCCGCCGCTGTGGCTCGCGGACTCGCGCGACTTCTCGGCCGGCGGCAATCACTCCGGCAGCTTCGCCCTGCCGTCCTGGGACTGCAACAACACCGGCGCCGGGGGCGACGGGTCACAGCCCGCCGGGCCGGGCGCGCCCTCCGTGACCCAGACCGCGACCCCGGCCTGCTGGGTGGCGCCGCCGCTGGCATCGATGCTGGGCCAGAGCGGCAAGTTCCCGCGCATCGGGCCCGCCACCTACTCCAACAAGTAGCGCCTTCGCCCCTCGCCCCGGGGCGACGGGGGTAAATCGGACGCGAAGCCGCGGCGCGGTGGGTTTGCGTCGGGTCGCCCCCGGTTTGCGGGGGTTCGCGGACGCAAAGCGCGTGGGCGGCCGCTTCGCGTCAGATTACCCCTGGGTTGAGGGGGCGGGACGGGGCGCACGGGCACAACACGCGCGGGGCGCGGGTACCACGAAGGGCCACGGCGGCCACGGGGCCGCGCGGGGCTCTCAGCCGGTTGCCGACTCGAGGTCGCGCTCGAGCTCGGGCGCGATGGCGCGGCCCTGGCCCAGCGAGAGCAGATCGAGCAGCGTCGACGACAGCGCGGCGTTGCCAGAGCTGCGCAGCCCGTCACGTTCGCCGATCGGGCCCAGTGCGCGGATCCAGGACGACATGGTGCCGGTCACGGTGGCATCGGCCGAGCCGTCGGCGGACTCCGAGATCTCCGCGCTGTCCCCGGCCATCGTCACCCGGTAGGAGGTCGGCGAGCCCGAGGGGTTGTCGGTGACCTCCAGGTCGATGGTGCCCGACGCCGCCGTGCTCCCGTTGACCAGTCCCGGCACGAGCCGGAAGATGGCCCCGAGATCGACACGCTCCGAGGCGCGAGGGGGGCTCCAGGCCCACTCATAGCCCCAGCGGGCGAGCTCCCCGAGGACGGGGGCCAGCTCGCGACTGCGCTCGGTGAGCTCGTAATCCACGCGAGGCGGCACTTCCCTGTAGCGCTTCCGGGTCAGCATTCCGTCGGCAACCATGCGGTTCAGCCGTGACCGCAACTGTTCCGTGGAGATCCCGGGTAGAACCCGTTGGAGCTCCACAAATCGACGCGGGCCTGCGAGCAGGTCGCGGACTATCAGCAGGGTCCACTTGTCGCCTACGAGATCGAGCGCGCGGGCATCAGGCGACCACTGGTCATAAGGATGACGCTTTGCGGGCGGTACGTGCGAAATAGCAACTCCCCGGTCTAAGGACGGCCCTTCTACCTACCGAGAATCAGCATAACGAACAAATCGCGTTTCGCCACCGGTTTTTAGCGCCAGTTTCGGACGCGTGCGTCGTTTCAGGATTCGCCATGGGCCAAGTGATCTACCTAGATGAGCGACGAAGTGAACGCTCACGGACTGCGTCGACGACGCAGCCGTTGTTCTTCTTCGACGTCTCCTGCCCACTGTCCTATCTCACCGCTGAGCGCATCGAGCGCAAGCTCGGCGAGGTCGAGTGGGTTCCGGTGGACGGGGCGTCGCTGCGGGCCGCCGCGGGTCACGAGCCGCCGGTCACGCACGGCGACGATCATCGCCTGCGCAGCCGCGCCGACTCGTGCGCGCGCGCGCTGCGCCTGCCGCTGGTGTGGCCCGATCGCTTTCCCAGAGCCGCGCGCTGCGCCCAGCGCGCGTCGTCATTTGCCTGCGAGGTCGGCGCCGGCGCGGCGTTCGCGCTGGCGGCGAGCCGGCTCGCGTTCTGTGGTGGGTTCGACCTCGAGGACCCCGAGACGCTGGCCGAAGCGGCCGCCGCCGCCGGGGTGCCGCTTGAGGAGTGCCTGAGCGCCGCCGGCGAGACGTGGCGCGACGAGGAGCTGGAGGCCAATGCCGAGCTGCTCCGTACGCACGGCATCAGGGAGCTCCCCGCCATCCGTATAGGAGATCAGTGGTTCGAGGGTGAGGCCGGACTGCTGGCTGCGGGGCCGCTGACCGTCGGGCCGCAGTCGGCCCGGCGGCTCGCTCCCGGCTAGGTGTCCAACGGCCGGCCGCGGCAGGACACCCGCCGTCCGCTCAGAACTCAACCCGAGCAATGCGGTTGAACTGAAGGACAAACAGGTACACGTATGACTGTGGGCTCCGCGCGAGCACCCAGCCGGCGCCTCCAGGGAAGGGCACGCCGGCGGATCGGGACCGGACCTAGACTCCGAGCGATCCCGCGCGCCATCCACCGGTTCTGGCGTATCGCCTACGAGGCCAACATCACGGGGCTGGCGTCGATGATCGCCTACAACATGCTGTTGGCGATCATCCCGGTGGCGCTGCTGGGCCTGTTCGTGGCCGGGCAGGTCCTCTCCAGCCATGCCGTGCAGCACAGCGTCCTCCAGGATCTCCAGGAGGTGTTCCCGGGTACCGCCGAGCACACGCTGGACTCGCTGCTGGACCAGGTCCGCAGCTCGACCACCGGGACCGGCGTCCTCGCCCTGGTGGCCGCCCTGTGGCTGGGCTCCTCGTTCTGGGGCGCGCTGGACACCGCCTTCGACAAGATCTACCACGGCCCCTCGCGCGGCTGGCTCAAGCAGAAGCGGTTTGCCTTCTCGATGCTGTTCGTGGTGCTGCTGTTCATGGTGGCGACCGTGGCCGTGCCGACCGTGCAGAGCCTGCTGCGCGCCGGCGCCAACAAGCTGCCCTTCGATCTCGCCCATGTCGCGGCGCTCGTCTACGTGGGGTCGCTGGCGTTCAGCCTCGGGATCCTGTTCGGCTGCCTGGCGATCATCTACTCACGCGTCCCGCATCTGAAGGTGCCGTGGCGCGCGGTGTGGCCGGGGGCGCTGGGAGCGACGGCCGCGATCGCGGTCGTCTCCTACGCGTTCCCCGCCTACCTCAGCAACATCTCGACGATCGCGCGCTTCGGGACCACGATCGTGTTCATCCTCATCCTGCTCGGCTGGTTCTACGTCCTGGCCCTCATCATCCTCGGCGGCGCGATCGTCAACTCCATGCGCCTGACGCCCTGGGACGCGCAAGCCCGGTAGCGTCCCGCGGCGTGGCGACCCAGACCGACACCGACACGGTGCTGCACGGCGGCCGCCTGGTGGCCCGCGCGCTGCGCGCGTACGGCGTGACCAAGCTGTTCACCCTCTCGGGCGGCCACCTGTTCTCCATCTACGACGGGTGCCGCTCCGAGGGCATCGACCTCGTCGACGTCCGCCACGAGCAGGCGGCCGCGTTCGCCGCCGAGGGGTGGGCCAAGGTCACGCGCACCCCCGGCGTGTGTGCGCTCACCGCGGGACCGGGCGTCACCAACGGGATGAGCGCGATGGCGTCGGCGGCACAGAACAACTCGCCGATGCTGGTGCTGGGCGGCCGCGCGCCGGCGTTCCGCTGGGGCCAGGGCTCGCTGCAGGAGATCGACCACGTCCCCTTCGTGGCCCCAGTGGTCAAGTACGCCGCCACCGCCCAGACCACCGCACAGATCCCGGGGCTGCTCGACGACGCCCTGCGCACCGCGATCACGCCGCACTCGGGCCCCGCGTTCATCGACTTCCCGCTCGATCAGGTGTTCGGCGAGGCCGACGCCCCTCCGGCGCCGGGGCCGTTGCCCGAGCCGTGGACCGGCGCGGGGGCCGACGCCGCGCAGATCGATCGCGCCGCCGCGCTGCTGCGCGACGCTGAGCGCCCCGTGATCATGGCCGGCACCGGCCTGTACTGGGGCCGGGGCGAAGCGGCGCTGACGGCGCTTGCCGAGTCGTTGCGCATCCCGGTGTTCCTCAACGGCCTCGGGCGGGGCTGCCTGCCCGCCGATCATGAGCTGGCCTTCGCTCGTGCACGCAGCGCCGGGCTGAGCCAGGCCGACGTGGCGCTGGTCATCGGGGTGCCGCTGGACTTCCGCCTCGGCTTCGGGGCGGTGTTCGCTGACGACGCCCACGTGATCGCCATCGACGTCGCCGAGCCCGTGCGGCCGCACCCGCGGTCTCTGAGCGCCGAGCTCTACGGCGCGCTGCCGGCCACGCTGAGCGCGCTCGCCGACAGCGGGGGCGCCGGCGCCGGCGCGCGCGTCACCGCGCGCAAGGACTGGGTGGACTCCCTGCGCGCGATCGAGACCGAGCGCCGCGCCGGCGAGGCCGGCGAGCTCGCCGACGGACGGGCGCCGCTGCACCCGATGCGGATCTACGGCGAGCTGGCCCAGCTGCTGGACCGCGACGCGATCGTGGTCGGCGACGGCGGGGACTTCGTCTCCTTCGCCGGTCGCGTGGTGGACTCCTACCGGCCCGGCTGCTGGCTTGACCCCGGGCCCTACGGCTGCCTGGGCTCGGGCCCGGGCTATGCCCTCGCGGCCAAGCTGGCCCATCCCGAGCGCCAGGTGGTGCTCCTGCTCGGCGACGGCGCCTTCGGCTTCTCCGGGATGGAGTTCGACACCCTGGCCCGTCACGGCGTGGCCGTTGTCGGGGTGATCGGCAACAACGGCATCTGGGCGCTGGAGAAGCATCCGATGGAGGCGATCTACGGCTATTCGGTGGTCGCCGACCTGCGGCCGCGCACGCGCTATGACGAGGTGGCGGAGGCGCTCGGCTGCCACGGCGAGCTGGTGAGTGAGCCCGCCGAGCTGCGTCCCGCGCTCGAGCGGGCGTTCGCCGCTGGGGGGCCCGCGCTCGTCAACGTGCTCACGGATCCCGGCGTGGCCTATCCGCGCCGGTCGAACCTGGCGTGAGGGCTTAAACGAAAACCGCCCGCGTTCTGCGGGCGGCTTCCGATCCAGGTTTGGCCCAATCGGGACGGGCAGGGGTACGTGCCAGAAAGGGCCAGTTAGAGTGGTTCGGACGGCGGGAGGCGCCGATGTCTGCGGCTTCGCCCGAACCTATGTTGGGATGAGGGTCACCTATTGGCGGTCCGCACCCCGCGGATAGAATGATCCGACGCCGTGATAAAGGCAATCGAACATTCGTCCAGTTTTCGCCTTAAACCTCACTAGGCTCTTGTCAGAAAACTGACCGCGGGCCTTTACAAACGCGGCGCGGCCAGCTCTAGAGCGGCCCCCCGGAGGATGTCGTGCTCGGAAATCTCGATCTGGTCGAGGCCGAACAGTGCGAGCACCTCCCGGAAAATGAGTACGCCAGCGACGATCGTGGGGGCGCGGTCGGGGTGCAGGCCCGCCACGTGGCGGCGCTCCTCGAGCGTCATCGCCGCCAGCTCGCCCAGGATGCGGTCGCACTCGGCGCCGCTGAGCAGGTAGCCGTGGACACGCTCGGGGTCATAGGGGTCCAGGTGCTGGGCGATCGCCGCCAGCGAGGTCGCCGTGCCCGCGACCCCGATCCCGTGCCCGACCGCGTCGCGCTCGCCGGCCGGGACGTTGTCAGCGAGGATCGCCCGCACGTCGGTCACGAGCGCCTCCATCTCGCCGGGATCGGGGGGGTCGCGGTGCAGGTGGCGCTCGGTCTGGCGCACCACGCCGGCCTGGGTGGAGACGTGAAAGCCCACCTCTGAGCCGATCCCGATCACGAGCTCGGTGGAGCCGCCGCCGATGTCGAGCACGAGCGTCGGCGTGCGATCGGCCGGATCACGCTCGCTGGTGGCGCCCAGGAAGGTGAGGCCGGCCTCCTGGTCGCCGGTGAGCACGTGGGGCTCGAGTTCGTAGCGGCGGCGCACCTCCTCGGCGAACTGCTCGCCGTTGGCCGAGTCGCGCACCGCGCTCGTGAGCACCGCGACCGCGGCACGGCAATCATTCGCGTCGATCTCGGTCTTGTAGCCGTCGAGGGCGGAGAACGTCCGCTGCATCGCGTCCTCGCGCAGGCGGCCATCGGCGTCCACGCCCGAGCCCAGGCGCGTCACCACGCTGTGCCGGACCAGCTCGGCGGTGACGCGGTGGTCCTCGAGCGCGGCGATGAGCAGCCGCGTCGAGTTGGATCCGATGTCAACGACGGCGACGTTCATCCCACGCCCAGCCTAGCCGCAGGGCGCTCAGCTGGCGTGAACCGGATGTGGCATCGCGCGGCCGTCCAGCGCGGCCAGCAGGTTGTCCACGGCGAGGGTGGCCATCGCCTCCCGCGCGGTGTGCGTGGCCGAGCCGATGTGGGGGGCCACGATGAGGTTGGGCGCGCTGAGCAACGGGTCGTCGGGCGGCGGGGGCTCGGGATCGGTGACGTCGAGCGCGGCGCCGGCGATCTCGCCGTTGTGCAGGGCCTCGATCAGCGCCGCCTGATCGACGATGGGCCCGCGCGCGGTGTTGATGAGGATCGCCGACGGCTTCATCGCCCCCAACGCGGCCGTGTCGATGAGGTGGTGGGTGGCGGGCGTGAGCGGGCAGTGCAGCGAGACGAAGTCCGAGCGATTGAGCAGCGTGAGCAGCGGCACGCCGCCGTCAGAGCCGGTGTGGAGCACGGTCATGTCAAAGCCCTCGGCCCGACGGGCCACGGCGCGGCCGATGCGCCCCATCCCGATGATCCCCAGCGTCGCTCCGTGCACGTCGTGGCCGAGATAGGCGGCCGGCTCCCACGTCACCCAGTCATCGCGCTGGACCGACAGGAGCGCATCGGGGAGCCGCCGCGCCGCGGCCAAGAGCAGCGTGAAGGTCAGGTCGGCGGTGGCGTCGGTGAGCACGTCGGGCGTATTGCCGACGGCGATGCCCCGTGCCCTCGCGGCGTCGAGGTCGACGTTGTCGTACCCCACGGCGTAGTTGGCGATCGCCCGCAGTTGCGGCGATCCTTCGATGAGCGCGGCGTCGACCCGGTCGGTGAGCAGGGACAGCAGTCCCTCGGCGCGCGCGGTGCGGGCGCGCAGCTCCTCGTACGGGGGCGGCAGGCGCTCGGGCCAGACGTCGACCTCGTGGTGCTCGCGCAGGCGGCCGAGCGCCGGGCCGGGCAGGTCGCGGGTGACGAAGCAGCGGGCCACAGCCCGCCGCATTGTCACCGAACGCGTCTCGCTATGCCGACTCGACCGGGGCCATCGCGGGCGCCGGCACGCGGGCGGGCAGGCGCGGCAGCCCGAAGGCCGCGACCAGCCCGCCGACCAGGGCGAAGCCCGCCGAGACGACGAACGCCAACTGGAAGCCCGAGACGAGCGCGGCGTGCGCCGTGGTCCCGGCGTGGTGCAGTTCCGTGTTGGTGCGCGAGGTGGCGATGGCGGCGAGGACGGCCAGGCCCAGGGCGCCGCCGACCAGCCGCGCGGTGTTGACCAGCCCGGACGCCAGGCCCGCCTCCTGGCGGGCGACCCCGGCGACGGCGCTGATCGTGGCCGGGACGAAGGCCAGCCCGATCCCGATCGCCGTCAGCAGCGACGGGAACAGCATGTCGCTGAGGTATGTGCCGGTGGGCGAGATGTCGGTGAACCAGAACAGGCCGACGGTGAGCGAGGCCATGCCGGCGATGAGGAGCGGCTTGGCGCCCACCCGCCCCACCAGGCGCGAGGCCAGCGTGGAGCCGGCCACGATGCACAGCGTCATGGGCAGAAAGGCGAGGCCGGCGCGAATCGGGGAGTAGCCGAGCACCTGCTGCAGGTACAAGGAGACGAAGAACCACATCCCGAAGGACGACGCGCCGACGAGCAGGACCACGATGTTGGACGCGCTGAGCGTGCGCGAGCGGAAGATGCGCAGGGGCATCAGCGGCTCGCGCGCGAAGCGGCCCTCGATCAGGACGAACAGGGCCAGCAGGGCGACGCCCGCCGTGATGAGCAGCAGGGTGGAGCTGTCGCCCCAGCCCGTCTGGTCGGTGCGCACGATGCCGAGCACCAGCAGCGTGAGACCCGACGTGGCCGCCAGGGCGCCGCGCAGGTCGAACTCCCGGGCGCGGCCGGCGTTGCGGCTCTCCACGATGTAGTGCTGCGCGGCGATGGCGGCGATGATCCCGATCGGGACGTTGATGAACAGGATCCAGCGCCAGGAGAGAAGGTCGGTGAGGATGCCCCCGAGCAGCACGCCCGCGGCTCCGCCGGCGCCGCCCATGGCGCCCCAGATGCCGACCGCGCGGTTGCGCGCCGCGCCCTCGGAGAAGGTGGTGGTGAGGATCGAGAGCGAGGCGGGCGCGATCACCGCCCCGCCGAGGCCCTGGACCGCGCGGGCGGCGATGAGCACGCCCTGGCTGTCGGCGATGCCGCCGGCCAGCGAGGCCAGCGCGAACAGCATCAATCCGGACACGAACACCCGGCGGCGGCCCAGCAGGTCGGCGGCTCGCCCGCCGAGCAGGAGGAAGCCGGCGAAGGTGACGGTGTAGGCGTTGACCACCCACTGCAGGTCAACCTCGGAGAAGCCGAGGCCGTGGCGGATCGCGGGCAGCGCCACGTTGACCACCGAGACGTCGAGAATGACCATGAACTGCGCCAGACAGGACAGCAGCAAGGTTGCGCGCAGATGCGGCGTCTGAGGTGATTCGGTGTCTGGACTCATGGGCTCGATTTCGGGTCTCTAAGTACGATGATCATCGTACATTGTAGGACGGTCCCAATGACTAGACGACAAACGCCACGCCGAAGGGACAACGTGAGATGAGCGGCGACCGATCCGGCGAGCCCGCAGCGGCGGTCGTGCTCACGTTCGACAACCTGGGGGAGGCGAGCGCGCTGCAGCGCGGCACCTGGGACCCGCAGACCCCGCTTGGCCGCGACCCCTCGGTGACGCGGGCGCTCCCCTGGCTGCTCGATGCCCTCGACCATAGCGGCCTGCGCGCCACGTTCTTCGTCGAGGCGATCAACTGCGAGCTCAACCCCGAGGCGCTGCTGACGATCAGCGCCCGCGGCCACGAGCTCGGCGTCCACGGGTGGGCGCACGAGGTGTGGGGGGCGCTCGACGCGGACACCGAGCGCGAGCTGCTGGAGAGGGCCACGGGGGCGTTCACGGCGCTTGGACTCAGCGCCCGTGGCTTTCGCCCGCCCGGCGGCGAGCTCACCGCGCGCACGCCGGCGCTGCTGCGCCGGCTGGGATTCGAGTGGTGCTCGGCGGCACAGGACGGGTGGGTGGCATCTGGTGGGTCGGATCTCATCAGCGACGGCGTCGCGCTCGTCCCGTTCCAATGGGAGCTCGTTGACGCCTACCACCTCATGGAGCGGTTCGCGGATCTGCGCGAGCGTCGCGGCGACAGCCGCGCTCCGATCGGGGCCGAGGCCGCCGGCCGGCGGATGGCGGCGGCGCTGCGCGGCGGCGGGGAGGCGCGGACGGTGGTCATGCACCCGTTTCTCATGCTCGACGCGGCGTGGCGTGGCCAGGTGAAGCGGCTGCTGGAGGGGATGGCGGCCCGCGGCGGCGTGGGCCCGGGAGGCGCGTTCGCGCGCAGTAGGGTGAGCCCATGAGCCCGCAGAACCGCATCCCCACCACCCACGTCGGCAGCCTGCCCCGCCCGCAGGACGTCGTCGACCTCGTGTTCGCCCAGGATCGCGGCGAGGCGGTCGATCCCGACGCGTTCGAGCGCGTCATCGGCGACGCCGTCCGCGATCGCGTGGCGCACCAGGTGGACGCGGGGATCGACTTCGTCTCCGACGGCGAGATGAGCAAGATCGGCTATGCCACCTACATCCGCCACCGCCTGAGCGGGTTCGAGCTGGGAGACGCCCCGCGGGCCACGCCCGCCGACCTGGACGCGTACCCGGGGTTTCGCGACCGCCAGGCGCGTGAGGGTGGCTACCGGTATCAGCGTCCGATCTGCCGCGGCGCCATCACCTATGAGCACGCCGAGCCGGTCCAGCGCGACCTTGCGCATCTGAAGGCGGCCATCGAGGGCCAGCCGGTGGCGGGCGCATTCATGAACGCGCCGTCGCCGGGGATCGTCGCGCTGTTTGCGCCCAACGAGTACTACGGGACCCTCGACGAGTACCTCGATGCGATCGGCGAGGCGATGAAGGTCGAGTACGAGGCGATCGTCGCCGCCGGGATGGTGCTCCAGATCGACGCGCCCGACCTGGCCATGGGCCGCCACATCATGTACCGCGACCGCTCCGACGAGGAGTTCGTGGCCAGCGTGCGGCGCCACGTCGAGGCCATCAACGTCGCGTTGCGCGACATCCCCGCCGACCGCGTCCGCATGCACCTGTGCTGGGGCAACTACGAGGGCCCGCACCACCTCGACATCGACGTCGGCAAGATCATCGGCGCGATCCTGGGCGCCAAGCCCTCGACGATCCTCTTCGAGGCGGCCAACCCGCGCCACGCCCACGAGCACGTCGCGTGGGCGCAGGCGGCGATCCCCGAGGAGACGGTGCTGGTGCCGGGCGTCATCGACTCGACCACCAACTACATCGAGCATCCCGAGCTGGTGGCCCAGCGCATCGAGCGCTTCACGGCCATTGTCGGCCCCGAGCGGGTCATGGCCGGGACCGACTGCGGCTTTGGGACGTGGTCGGGCTACGGGGCGGTCGACCCCGAGATCTGCTGGGCCAAGCTGCGCTCGCTGTCAGAGGGCGCGGCGATCGCCGCTCAGCGTCAACCCGCGCTGCGCTGATCGTCAAGACCGCGCCCCGGCGATTGTGCCCGCAAGTACGATGGGGGCGCGTCAACGAGAGAGGAGCGGCCATGCGCAACCCAGGGTTCATCCGAGGTACCCACCACCTCACGTTCTGTGTCGGCGGAGCCCAGGAGGACTATGACTTTCATGTCCGCCTGCTCGGGCTCAGGAGCGTCAAGAAGACGGTCCTGTTCGACGGGGAGCTTCCCATCTACCACCTCTACTACGGCAACGGCGCCGGCGACCCCAGCACGCTGCTGACCGCGTTTCCCTACCGCCAGGCCGGCTGGATGGGCAAGCGCGGCACCAACCAGGCCAAGATCCTCCTCCTCTCGATCCCGGTCAACTCGCTCGGGTACTGGTCCGATCGCTTCGCCGAGCACGGCGTCGAGCACGAGCGGATCCAGCGCTTCGGCACCGAGCGCCTCATGTTCCGCCACCCGTGTGGCATCGAGTACGCGCTGGTCGCCGACCCCGAGCCCGACGCGCGCGAACCGTATGACGCGCGCGTCCCCGCCGAGCACGCCATCCGCGGCGCCTACGGCACCACCACCTCGGTCACCGAGCAGGGGCCGATGGACTACTTCATCGTGCAGGGCATGAACGGCGAGCCGCTTGGCGACGAGGGCGAGAACCACCAGTACCGCATCGGCGAGGCCGACGGCTTCGGGCGGATCCTCGAGCTGGTGGAGGAGCCCGACCTGCATCAGGGCACCTGGCACTTCGGCGAGGGCACGATCCACCACCAGGCCTTCGACGTCGGCGACGCCGACAACCAGCAGGTGTTCAAGGATCACATCGTCGGGCTGGGCTTCACCGACTTCTCCGAGGCCAAGGACCGCGGCTACTTCTTCTCGATGTACTGCCGCAGCCCCAGCGGCCTACTGGTGGAGCTGGCCTGGGGGCCGCCGGACGGCTTCCTCATCGACGAGACCGCCGCGGAGCTCGGCACCCACGTGTGCATCCCGCCCCACTGGGAACACCGCCGGTCCGAGATCGCGCAGCTCGAGCCGATCGACGCCGAGGAGACGGTCGTCAGCTAGAACGCCGACCGCTCGCGATCAGCGCGGCGCCGGCCGGCTCGGGCGGCGCCGCGAACACGGGCGCGACGTCGGTGTAGACACGGTAGTCCGAGATGAGATCGTTGGCGTCGGTACGGTAGATCGTCACCACCGGCAGGGTCACCTGGCGCCCGTCGATGCGGGTACAGGTGACGTTGGCCTCGACGATCGTCGCCTGGCCGTGCTCCCACTGCTCCACCAGCTCGTGGCGCAGCCCGCTGATCCGGGCGCACAACGCCGACAGCGCGTCCCGGCAGCCGTCGCGGCCGTGGACCGGATCGGCATTGCCGACCCGCATGACCACGTCGGGCGCGAGGTACGACGCCCACGCGTTCACGTCCATTCGTTCGATATCCGCGAACATCCTCATTCGCGTTGCGGCGCGATGCTGGCTCATCACTTCCCTTTCGCCTGGATTCCGTTCAGGGTGAGAGGCCCGGGTATTAAACACAGCGCTCGGGACACGAACCCGTCCGATCGGACTACACCCTCGTGAAGGCCGCTGATGAAATACGGTCCCGCTGATGGCTGCGGCGCTGCAGATCCCCTCCAACCCGCTCGGCGCCGGTGGGCCGCGGCTGCCGCGGGTGGCGCTGGGTTGCGGCAACTTCGGCGGCGTCGGCTCCGCCCCGGCATTCTTCGGCCAGGGGCTCTCGCACTCCGAGGCGCTCGAGCTCATGGACGCGGCGTGGGCTCTGGGGGTCCGCCACTTCGACACCGCTGACGCCTACGGGGGCGGCCGCAGCGAGGAGGCGATCGGCTCCTGGATCCGCTCGCGCCGGACCCGGCCGACACTCACCACGAAGACGTTCAACCGGATGACCGCCGACGGCGACCAGGGCCTTGCTCCCGACCGCGTCCGCCGGCAGTTCGCCTCCAGCCTCGAGCGTCTCGGCGTCGATCGCGTCGACCTGTACCTTGCCCACGAATTCGATCGCAGCGTCCCGCTCACCGACACGATGTCGGTCTTCGACGAGTTCCGCGAAAGCGGCCAGGTGGTCTCCTACGGCGTGAGCAACTTCGACGCCGCCCAGCTCCAGCAGGCCCTTGACATCGGGGGGTCGGCGGCGGTCCAGAATGCCTATTCGCTGCTCCAGCGCGATGACGAGGCCGACGTCATCCCGCTGTGCGCGCGCAGCGGCGTGGGCTACATCGTCTTCAGCCCGCTGTGCGGCGGCTGGCTGACGGGCAAGTACCGGCGCGGGGCCGCCTACCCGTTCGGGTCGCGGATGACCCAGCGCCCCGAGCCGTACGAGGCGCTGGCCACTGACGCCACGTTTGACCGGCTCGAGTGGCTCGAGCGCTTCTGCCGCGAGCGCGGCACCTCGATGGCGGGGACCGCGTTGGCCTGGCTGCTGGCCGACGAGCGCGTCACCCAGGTCGTCATCGGCCCCGGCCGCCCCGAGCACCTGGAGCCGGTGCGCGAGGCGATCGAGCGCCCGCTGACCCCCGACGAACGACGGCAGATCACGGAGACCTTCAACTGATGCGCGTCCTCACCCTGTCCAACGCCGATATCCACGCCGCCCTGTCGCCGGCCGACTGTGAGCGCGCGATGGCCGGCGTGCTCGCCGCCCGCGTCCGCGGCGAGGCCTTCAACCCGCTGCGCACCGTCACCGTCCCGCCCGGCGCCGCCGGGTTCATCGGGCTGATGCCGGCCTACGTCTCGGCCTCCGCCGCCGGCGAAGCGGGCCCGGGCTACGCCGGCGCGGCGTTCGGGCTGAAGGCGATCTGCCTGATCCCCGGCAACCCGGCGCGGGGCCTCGATGCGCATCAGGGCACGGTGATGCTCTACGACGGCGAGACCGGGATGCCGACGGCGATCCTCAACGCCTCGGCGATCACCGAGATCCGGACCGCTGCGGTCACCGCCGTCGCCACCCGCGCGCTGGCCCGCCGCGACGCCCACGTTCTGGGGATGCTCGGCGCCGGCGTGCAGGCCCGCTCCCATCTCCTCGCGCTCGCCGACGTGCGCCCGTGGGACGAGGTCCGCGTGTATGCCCCCACGACCGCGCACGCCGATGCGCTGCGCGACGCCCGCCCCGACATCACCGTCGCCGCGTCGGCGCAGGACGCCGTGCGGGACGCCGATGTGGTGACGATCGCCACCAGCGCCAAGCGCCCCGTCCTCGAGCACGCCTGGCTGGGGCCGGGGGCCCACGTCAACGCCGTCGGCGCGAGCTCGCCCACCGCCTGGGAGATCGAGCCCGAGACCGTCGCCGCCGCGGCCCTGTTCTGCGACAGCCGCGAGTCGGTGCGCAACGAGGCCGGGGAATTCAAGCTCGCCATCGAGCAGGGCCTCATCTCCGGCGAGGAGCACATCCGGGCGGAGCTGGGGGAGGTCGTGGCCGGCGCGCATCCGGGACGCCAGAGCGACGCCGAGCTCACGCTGTTCCGGTCGCTGGGGATCGGCGTCGAGGACCTTGCCGCCGCCCAGGTGGCCGTGGACGTGGCCCGCCGCAACGGCCTCGGGACCGAGGTGGACCTGTGATCGCGCTCGAGGAGATCCGCGCCGCGCGCGACCGGGTGGCCGACCTGGCCGTCCGCACCCCTCTGGTGCGCCTGCACCTCGACGACGCGCCCGCCGAGATCCACCTCAAGCTCGAGACGCTGCAACCCATCAACTCGTTCAAGATCCGGGGCGCCGGCAACGCCATCCGCTCCGCGCCGGCGGAGCTGCGGGCGCAGGGCCTGCTCACCGCCAGCGCCGGCAACATGGCCCAGGGGGTCGCCTGGGTGGCCCGCGAGCTGGGGCTGACGGCCACGATCGCCGTGCCCGATCACGCGCCCGAAGCCAAGCTGCGCGCCATCGAGCGCCTCGGCGGACGCGTCCTCAAGGTGCCCTACGACGAGTGGTGGCAGGCGATCGTCACGTCGCAGATCCCCGGCGAGGAGGGGCTCTTCGTCCATCCCGTCGCCGACGAGGCGGTGATGGCCGGTAACGGGACCATCGGGCTGGAGATCATGGAGGACCTCCCCGACGTGGACACCGTGGTCATCCCCGTGGGCGGTGGCGGGCTGACGGTGGGGATCGCCAGCGCGGTCAAGGCCATTGCGCCCGATGTGCGGATCGTGACCGCCGAGCCGGCCACCGGCGCCGCCCTGTGCGCGGCACTCGCCGCGGGCGAGCCGGCCGACGTGGACTACCAGCCGTCGTTCGTGGACGGCTCGGGCAGCCGGCGGGTGCTCGACCCGATGTGGCCCCGGCTGCGCGAGGTCGTGGACGAGGCGGTGGCGGTCCCGATCGCCGACGCCGAGGCGGCGGTGCGCACGCTGGCCGAGCGGGTGCGGGTGATCGCCGAGGGCGCCGGAGCGCTCTCCACGGCGGCCGCGCTGGCCGGCCGCGCCGGGTCCGGGAAGGTGGTGTGCGTGGTCAGCGGTGGGAACATCAACCTGGCCACCCTCGCCGGGATCATCAACGGCGCTGGAGAGAGATGAGCGACGACGACACCGGCCCCGTCCTGCCCGGAACCGGGGCCAGCGACTACGAGCGGTACCTGCGCACCGACGAGCTGCTGGCGCTCCAGAAGCCGCCCGAGGAGCGGGTCCACCGCGACGAGCTGCTGTTCCAGACCGTGCACCAGTCCTCGGAGCTGTGGCTCAAGCTGGCGCTCCAGGAGGTCGAGGAGGCCACGCGGCTGATCGACGCCGAGGAGCTGCTGGCCGCCTGCCGGCTCGTGCGCCGGGCCGTGCTGTGCCTGCGCCAGGTCACCGACGCGCTGGACATGCTCGACCTCCTGGACCCGTGGGACTACCACACGGTCCGCACCGCGCTCGGCCACGGCAGCGGCTTTGACTCACCGGGCTTTCGCAACCTGGCCCGCGTCACCCCGGCGCTGGGCGGCGCCTTTGACCGCGCGGTGGAGCGCACCGGCGTGCCGGCCACCGAGGTGTACCGCCGGCGCGGCGAGTTCGCGGCGCTGCACGAGCTCGCCGAGAGCCTGACCGATTTCGACGAGCGCCTACGGCTGTGGCGCTTTCGCCACTACAGCGTCGTCGCCCGGGCGATCGGCGAGGAGACCACCGGCATCGCCGGCACCCCGGTGCAGGTGCTGGGCAAGCTCATCGCCCAGCGGCAGCTGCCCAAGCTGTGGGACGTCCGGGCGCGGCTGGTGGAGCTGTTCGAGGCCGAGCGCGACGCGGCTCCGGGCGGCGAGGGCGGGGCCCGGGAGCGCCACGGGCCGATCGGGCACGGGGACAGTTAGCGCCTCACCGCGCGCGTCACGCAGAGCGACCGCGCGGCGACATTGAAACGAGGCGCCACGCACTGGGGCGCTCCCGGATGCGTGGCGTGTCGTTTCAACGTGACCGGGCTCCTGCGCCACGCACCGCTCAGCGCCGTGGTGTGTGGCGTGCTGCTTCAAGTTTCAAGAGTCGCGGGTGCCCTCCAGCCCGGCCACCAACCGGTCGACCTCGTCCTCGGTGTTGTAGTGGATGAACCCGATCCGGATCGCGTCCTTCTCATAGCCCAGGCGCTTGTACAGGTCCAGCGAGTACCAGGAGTCATGAGCCCACACGCCGATGTCCTGCGCCGCCAGCTGCGCCGCGACATCGGCCGCCGGCACGCCGTCCACGTTGACGAGGAACGTCGGCACGCGGCCCTCCATCGTCGGCAGCCCGTAGACCGTCACGGCGTCGGAGATCCCGGCCAGGAAGCGCTCGCCCAGCGCGCGCTCGTACGGGACGATGGCCTCAAAGCCGCCGATCGAGTCCAGGTAGTCGATCGTGGCGTTGAAGCCGGCGAGCAGCTCGTAGGGGCTGGTGCCGGTGTTGAAGCGCCGCCCCAGCGGGTCGGACGGCGCCGGGCGGGCCTTGTAGGGGCGCCAGTGCGAGGTCACCTCGGCCCTGCCGTAGGCCATGCCCAGGTGCGGCCCGCAGAACTTGTAGGGCGAGCAGATGAGAACGTCGGCGCCCACGGCGCGCACGTCGATTGGCTCGTGCGCGGCGTAGTGGACGGCGTCGATCCAGGCCAGCGCGCCGGCGTCGTGGGCCATGCGGCACACCCGCGCGGCATCAACGACGGTCCCGACGGCATTGGACGCCCAGGCGAAGGCCACCACCCGGGTGCGGTCAGAGAGCTTGGCCGCCAGGTCGTCGAAGTCGAGCAGCGTGTCGGGATGGAGCTCGATGTGCTTGACCACCAGATCGCGGTCGGCGGCCAGCTCCAGCCACGGGGCCACGCCGCCGTCGTGGTCGGCTGAGGACACCAGGATCTCGTCGCCAGGCTCAAATGCGCGTCCCGCCGTCCGGCTGAACGTGAAGTCCAGCGAGGTCATGTTGGCGCCGAAGGTGATCTCGTGGGGGTCGCAGCCGAGGAAGCGGGCGGCGTGGGCCTCGGCGGCCTCCAGGATCTCCTTGACCCGGAAGCTCGTGGCGTAGCCCGCGCCCAGGTTGGCGCTGGCCTCGCGCAGCGCGCGGGCAATGGCGTCGCCCACCTCGTCAGGCACCTGGGACCCGCCCGGCGCGTCGAGGAACGCGAACCCGCCGCCCAGCGCGGAGAAGCGGCGGCGCACCTCGCCGATGTTGATCGTGGGATTGAGCGTCTCAGCCAACCGTTCCTCCTTCGCGCTTGCAGCCGTCACACGGTAATGGTTTGATCGCCATACAAAATCAGACCAGAGGGGGTGTCGTACACCTTGAGCGTTCGTGTCAGCCGCCACGCGGAGGCCAGTTGGCAGGGAACCGTGCCCGAAGGAGGAGGGCGGATCGCGCTGGGCAGCGGCGCGTTTGAAGGCGTCTTCACGCTGCGCAACCGGGTGGAGGACGAGGCGCGCGGCACCAACCCGGAGGAGCTGATCGCCGCCGCCGAGGCCGGGTGCTTCACGATGTCGCTGGCCAACCTGCTGGAGGAGGCGGGCTCCCCGCCCCAGGATCTGCAGACCACCGCGCGGGTGCGACTGGAGCAGAGGGACGAGGGCTTCCGGATCACGCGGATCTCCATCAGCACCGTCGGCGACGTCCCCGGCTTTGACGCGGACCGCTTCGCCGAACTGGCCGAGCAGGCCAAGGCGACGTGCCCGGTCTCGCTGGCGCTGACCGGGACGGAGATCACCCTGGAGGCCCGGCTGCAATGAGGCCCTGGGCACCCGAGATGCAACGCGAGCGCCGAGGGCAGGTGGTTGACCGGCCCGGCCCGAATGTGCGAAGGTGCCCGACCCCGAGCCAGGATGTGCTCGGGACCCAGTGCCAAGCCACAGTGAATCTCGTCACCGCCATCCGGAGCCGCCGCCGATGCCGGCCGTGAACGTCGTTAACGCTCCCGAGGTCAAGCCGTTCGTGAGCACCGACAGCGGTCTCAGCGTCCGGCCGACGCTGGGGCCCCGGACCGATTTCGACGCGCTGCAACAGGCCGTGCTCGAGTGCGCGCCAGGCCAGCGGGCGTCGGTTTCGGTGCCCGGCGACGTCGAGGAGACGATGTTCGTGCTCGAGGGCGAGGGCCGGCTGCACATCCGCGGCGACGCCTACGCGCTTGGCCCCGACATGGGCATCTACCTTCCGCCGGGATCCGAAGCCGAGCTCGAGAGCACCGGCGACGGCCCCCTGCGTCTCGTCGCGGTGCGCGTGCCCGACCCCAGCCCCGGGCCGCCGGCCCCCGCCACCACGCGCCACGTGGGCGACCAGGCGGTGGAGCAGGCCACCACCGAGCGCGAGTTTCGCATCGTCGCCGACCCGGCGACGGGGCTGCGCTCGGCCACCCACTTTGTCGGTTATATCCCCACCGAGCGAGCGCCCGATCACTTCCACACCTATGACGAGGTGATCTACGTCATCGACGGCGAGGGATTGATGGAAGCCGGGAGCTTCTCGCGCCCGGTGCAGGCGGGCTCCTGCATCCAGCTGCCCGCTCGGACGGTGCACTGCCTGTCCAACTCGGGCGACGAGCCGATGCGGATCGTCGCCGTCTTCAGACCTGCGGGATCTCCGGCTGCCGCCTTCTATCCGGACGGAACCCCCGCATATCAGAGCAATCAGGACCCACTCCAAGGGAGGAGTTAGTCGCTATGAAGGTACGTCTGACATTGGTCGCGACCGCGCTCACTGCGCTGGTCGCGGTCGGCTGCGGCAGTTCGAGCAGCAGTAGCAGCAGCGCGGCCGGGACCTCGAGCGCCGCCGCCTCGGCGTCGTCGTCGGGCTCGGCGGCCAAGAGCTGCAAGGCCACGATCGCCATCGAGGGGCCGTTCACCGGTCCGGTCGCCCAGGTCGGCCTCGAGCAGCTGCACTTTGCGCAGCTCGCCGTTGCCGACGACAACAAGGCCAACGGCACGAGCATCAACCTGGTTCAGGATGACACCCAGCTGACGCCGTCGCTGGCCACGCAGAAGACCCAGTCGATCCTGTCGTCTAACGCGGTGGCGACGGTCGGCCCCGCGGGCAGCCAGGAGGTCGAGGCGGTCGGACCGCTGTTCGGCCGTGCTGGGATGGCGTTCATCACCGGCTCCGCCACGCTGCCGGCGCTGACGACCGACGGCAAGAACCCGACGTTCCTGCGCGTGGTGCCCAACGACAACATCCAGGGCCCGCAGGACGCCAACTACGTCATCAACCACCTGCACCCCAAGGCCGTGCTCGTCATCGACGATGACGAGGCCTACTCGCAGGGCCTGGTCAAGTCGATGATCCCGATCTTCCAGAAGGCTGGGGTCAAGGTCGACCACGAGACGATCAACGGCACCGACACCGGCGCGACGCTGGCCAACGCCATCAACTCGCTGGTCACGTCGAAGCTGAACCCGGATGAGACGGTGACGATGCTCCCGTGGCAGGCCGCGGCCAACGCCCAGCAGTTCGGACTGGCCGCCCAGCAGCAGCACAAGAAGACGATCCTGTTCGGCACCGACGGCACCAACTCCCCGTCGCAGTTCAAGATCCCGGGGAGCTACGTGTCCAACTTCGGTCCTGACATCTCGGGCTCGGACCGTCCGCTGGACAAGCAGATCGTGGCCGGCGTGGCCAAGTACGGCCCCTACGGCTCGTTCGGCATCCCGACCTACGCCGCCACCGACGTCGAGATGAAGGCGATCGCGGCGGTGTGCAAGTCGGGTCAGACCCCCAGCAGGTCCAACGTGCTGGCGGCGATCCGCAAGACGAACATCCCCCCCGCGGCCACGCCGATGGCCGTGAACATCGCGTTCAAGCCCAACGGGGACATCGTGGGCCAGCCCGGCTACCTGTTCAAGATCTCGAGCTCGGGCAAGTACGAGACGATCCCGAACAAGTAGTCCAGATCACGGCCGATGATTCGCCGGCGGCGCCGAGGGTGCGTGGGACCCCCTCCGGCGCCGCCGGACCGGCCTGACAGTGGCGGCAGATGCGCGAGCTGATCCAGACGATCATCAATGGCCTGACGACGGGGTTCCTGTACGCCCTGATCGCGCTGGGCTACACGATGGTCTACGGCGTACTCAAGCTCCTGAACTTCGCCCACGGCGACGTCTACATGATCGGCGCCTACATCGGCTATTTCGTGATCCAGTGGTTCGGCGGCCCGACGAGCCTCTCGATCCCGGTGCCGCTGCTGGTGCTCATCATGTTCCTGATCGCCGGCCTTGGCTGCGGCGTGCTGGGCGTCGGGATCGAGCGCTTCGCCTATCGGCCGTTACGCGACGCGCCGCGCATCGCCCCGCTTATCACCGCGCTGGGCGTGAGCTTCATCCTGGAGAACTCGATGCTGCTGTTGTTCGGCGGCTTCACCAAGAGCTACAGCACGGAGTCCTTCATCTCACCGAGCGCCGGGATCCACATCGACGGCGCCGTCATCGACCCGGTCCAGATCACGATCTTCGTCGTCAGCATCCTCATGATGTACGGGCTGATGCGGATCGTCGACCGCACCACCCTGGGCAAGTCGATGCGGGCGGTGGCGTCGGACCGTGAGGCGGCCGAGATGCTTGGCATCAACGTCGACCGCGTCATCTCCTACACGTTCTTCATCGGCTCGGCGATGGCCGGCGTGGCCGGCGTCATGTCGGGTCTGGCCTTCAACCAGATCTCGGCCACGATCGGCTTCCTCGCCGGGCTCAAGGCGTTCACCGCCGCCGTGGTCGGCGGGATCGGCAGCATTCCGGGGGCGATGATCGGCGGCCTGTTCATCGGGCTGTGCGAGTCGTTTACCGCCAGCTACATCTCCACCAAGTACACCGACCTGATCGTGTTCGGGATCCTCATCGTCACGATGCTCATCCGCCCGACGGGCATCTTCGGGCGACCGGCGCTGCAGAAAGTCTGAACTCAAGGAGAGCCAGTGCCGATCGGCGTCGACGAATGGGTGGCCCAGCACACGGACCGGCAGGATGCCGGCACGGGCTGGCGGCGCTGGATGTACACGGCGGAGGCGCGCGTGGGGTGGTTCCCGCGGCTGGGCATCGTGTTCGTGTTGGGGCTGCTGTTCGCGCAGCTCAGCCTCAACTCCAACATCGAGCAGGTCGCGATCAACTGCCTCATCTACGCGATCCTCGCCGTCGGCCTCAATATCGCCGTCGGCTGGGCCGGCCTGCTCGACCTCGGCTACGTCGCCTTCTTCGGCTGCGGCGCCTACGGCTACGCCGTGCTCTCCTCGGGCAACATCCACTGGTCGGCGATCGCCTCGATCCCGGTGGTGTTCGTCGGCACGGCCGTCTTCGGCGCGGTCATCGGCCTGGTCTCGTTGCGGGTCTCGGGCGACTACCTGGCCATCGTCACCCTGTTCGTCGGCCAGGCGTTCCTCGAGGTCACGAACAACGTCGCTACGGGCACCTTGGGCGGCGTCAACGGGCTCTTCGGCCTGGATCCCATCCAGGCCTTCGGCCACCAGATCACCACCCCCAAGGGCTACTACTACTTCGCGCTGCTGGTCTTAGCCGCGCTCATGGGGTTATTGCATTTCCTCGACGAATCCCGAACGGGCCGCGGCTGGCGCTCGGTCCGCGAGGACGAGCTCGCCGCCGGGGCGATGACCGTCCCCACGCGCGTGGTCAAGGTGATGGCGATCAGCTTCGGGGCGGCCGTCGGCGCCCTGGCGGGGACGATCTTCGCCGCCCAGCAGTCAAATGTCTTTCCCACCAACTTCACCGCCAACATCCTCATCCTCATCTACGCCTGCCTGGTGCTGGGCGGGGTGGGCTCGATCTCGGGCGCCGTGCTGGGGGGGATCGTGGTGACGGCCGGCGAGCAGATGGTCTCCAGTCCCACCGACGCCGCCTACCTCTTCTACGGGCTCATCCTGCTGGGGCTGGTGCTCAAGGTGCGGCCGTGGCGCGTGCTGGGGCTGGTGATCGCGTCAACGGCGGTCCTGGGGGTGGCGCTGCACGCGATCGTGGGCGCCATCTGGCCGTCGGCGACGGCCGGCATGCCCGGCAGCGGCGGCTGGATCGGCAACCTCGTCAGCCACTGGGTGATCGTGCCCAAGGACGCGACGGCCTACGGCAACGTGCTCTACATCGCGACGATCGTCCTGGTGTTCGCGGTGGCCAACGTCCGCGACCGATGGCGGCCGTATCTGCTGGTCCCGACCATCTATGTCGCCGCCTGCTGCTGGGAGAGCCGGCTCATCGTCAACCCGTCGATCACCGCGCAGATCCTCATCGGTGCCATCCTCATTGCCACGATGACCATCCGACCACAGGGCCTGTTGGGCACCCTCCGCGTGGAGGTGGTGTGATGGCCGACGCCGCACCACTGCTCGAGCTCGCCGGCATGGGGGTCGCGTTCGGCGGCCTGCGCGCGGTCACCGAGCTCGACCTCGTGGTCCGCGAGAAGGAGATCGTCTCGATCATCGGCCCCAACGGCGCCGGCAAGACGACCGTGTTCAACGCCATCACCGGCGTCTACACCCCCGACACCGGCGACATCCGTCTCGCGGGGGAGAGCATCGCGGGGCGCAGACCCCACAAGATCACCGATGCCGGGATCGCCCGCACGTTTCAGAGCCTGCGCCTGTTCCTGAACATGAGCGTGCGCGAGAACGTGATGGCCGCCACCTACGGGTCGACCAAGGCCTCGCCGGTGGAGTCGATGCTGCGCCTGCCGCGCGCGCGCCGCGAGGACCGCGAGGTCCGGGCGCTGACCGAGGAGGTCCTGGGTTTCTTCGGCGAGCGGCTGGCCGGCTACCGGTGGGAGCAGCCCGCCTACAGCCTGTCCTACGCCAACCGGCGCCGGCTGGAGATCGCCCGCGCTCTGGCCACGCGACCGAAGGTGCTCCTGCTCGACGAGCCCGCCGCCGGGATGAACCCCAACGAGACCCTCGAGGTGAGCGAGGTCATCGGCCGCCTCCGCGACGAGCTGTCGCTGGCGATCCTCGTCATCGAGCACGACATGCACGTGGTGGAGGGGATCTCGGACCGCGTCGTCGCGCTGGACCACGGGGTCAAGGTCACCGAGGGCCCATTTGACCACGTCGCCAACCACCCGGCCGTGGTCGAGGCCTACATGGGGCGCGACCCCGAGGCGCTGGCGGAGGCCTGACGTGCTGCTCAAGCTTGATGACGTCACGACCTACTACGGCAAGATGCGGATCCTCGAGGGGATCACCATCGAGGTCGACGAGGGCGAGCTCGTCTGCCTGCTCGGCGGCAACGCCTCGGGCAAATCCACCACGCTCAAGACGATCCTGGGGCTGGTGCGCCCGCGCACGGGCCGTGTGCTGCTCGACGCCGAGGACGTGACCCGGCAGGCCGTCCCCGACCGAATCGCCCGCGGTATGGCCATCGTGCCCGAGAACCGCCGTCTGTTCGGCCACATGACGGTGGCGGAGAACCTCGAGCTCGGCGCCGTGCTGCGCGACGGGTCGACGTTCACGGAGGACCTCGACCGGGTCCACACGCTGTTCCCGCGGCTGCACGAGCGCCGAGAGCAGCTCGCCGGCACGCTGTCGGGCGGCGAACAGCAGATGGTCGCGATGGGTCGCGCGCTCATGTCGCGTCCGCGGCTGCTGCTGATGGACGAGCCGTCGATGGGACTGTCCCCGGCGCTCGTGCAGCAGAACTTCCGCATCATCAAGGAGGTCCACGAGTCCGGCGTGGCCGTCCTGATGGTGGAGCAGAACGCCACCATGGCGCTGTCGATCGCCGACCGCGGCTACGTGCTGGCCACCGGATCGCTGGTGCTGTCGGGCACGGCCGGGGACCTGCTGAAGTCAGAGGACCTCAAGCGCGCTTACCTCGGTCGTTGAGAGTGCGTTAGGGCCGGGAAGGAAATCGCGCCGCTGGAGTCCGAGCGCGTAGACGGACGCTGCTTCCCTGCGTCCAGCTACCGAGCGAAAGGGGCTCAGGTGCATCATCGATATACCCGGGCGGCCGCCGCAGGCGCACTGACGGTCGCCCTCACCGCCTCAGCGGCGGCACTCGCCGCCACCGGCTCGTTCTTGGGGCCGCTGCATACCTTCTCCCACGTCGCCAGTGCGGTCCCCGCCGGCGGCCCGGCCAAGGGGGACGTCAATCCCTATGGGCTTGTCGTGGTCCCGCGCAGCGCCGGCCGGCTCGTGCGCGGAGACGTCCTGATCTCCAACTTCAACGACAAGCAGAACCTCCAGGGAACGGGTTCGAGCGTCGTGGAGATCTCCCCGTCCGGCCATCAGAGCGTGTTCGCCGTCGTGCCGCGGCCCACCGCGGCCCCGGCGGTCGGACTGACCACCGCGCTGGCGGTGCTGCGCAGCGGGTTCGTGATCGTCGGCAGCCTGCCCGCGCCCGGCGGCAACTCGGGGCGCGCCACCGCCGGCGCGCTCACCGTCCTCAACGCCGCCGGCCACGTCGCGGCCACGATCCGCGCGCCCGACATCAACGGGCCCTGGGACATGACCTGGGTGGACGGAGGCACCCACGCGACGCTGTTCGTCACCAACGTGCTGAACGGGACCGTGGCCGCACACGGCCACGTCGTCCGCCGCGGGACCGTGGTCCGGATCGATCTGTCGGTGGGAGGCGGGACGGTCCACGTCACCTCCAACCGCGTGATTGCGACCGGATTCGGCGAGCACACCGACCCCAACGCGCTCGTCGTCGGCCCCACCGGGGTCGGCCTGGGGCGCGGCGACGTGCTCTACGTGGCTGACTCCAACGCCAATCGGATCGCGGCCGTGCCCGGTGCCATGACGCGCACCACCACGCTGGCCGGCGGCGGCGTGACCGTCGCTCACGGCGGACCGGTCAACGATCCGCTCGGCCTGACCATCGCGCCCAACGGCAACATCGTGTCGGCCAACGGCGGCGACGGGCGCGTGGTGGAGACCACTCCCGCCGGCGCACATCCGGCCGTACGCAACCTCATCCCCAACGGCGGCGGCGACCTGTTCGGCCTGGCCGTGGCGCCCAATCACAAGAGGCTGTACCTCGTTGACGACGCCGGCAGCGGCCCGTCGGCAAACTCGCTCACCCTGCTGCACTGAGCGAGCAAAAGGGGCGCCGCGGCACTTCCCCGGTCGCGGCGCCCACCGCTCGCCCCGATGAGTTCTGGCTCAGGCCTCGGTCTACTGTGTGAGACACCGAGACAGGAGGACCTCATGAGCCTGCCAGAGATCGCCAGCCACGATGCCTGGGTCACCGCCCGCACGGAGCTTCTTGCCCGCGAGAAGGCGTTCACCCGCGCGCGTGACGAGCTGGCCGCCGCCCGCCGACGGCTGCCCATGGTGGCGGTGGACAAGGACTATCGCTTCGAGGGCCCCGACGGCGAGGTGAGCCTGCTCGACCTCTTCGAGGGCCGCCACCAGCTGATCGTCGGCCACTTCATGTTCGACCCGAGCTGGGAGGACGGCTGCCCCAGCTGCACCGCCGGCGCCGACGAGATGGCGCCGGGCACGCTCGCCCACCTGCACGCCCGCGACACCACGCTGGCCTACGTGTCCCGCGCGCCCTATGCCAAGCTCGCGGACTACAAGCGGCGCCGCGGCTGGACGTTCCCGTGGTACTCGTCGTCCGGCTCGGATTTCAACTACGACTTCCACGTCACACTCGACGAGTCGGTCGCGCCCGCGCAGTACAACTTCCGCACACAAGACGAGTTCGCCGAGGCCGGCCAGGGGTTCGAGCTCGCAGGCGAGTTCCCGGGGCGCTCGAGCTTCCTGCGCGACGGCGATCGCGTGTTTCACACCTACTCGGTCTACGCCCGCGGGCTCGAGACCATCGGCGGCTCCTACTACCTGCTGGAGGAGACCGCGCTCGGCCGCCAGGAGGACTGGGAGCAGCCCACCGGCCGCGCGGCCTCCGTGCGCGGGGCCACGCCGGACTTCGCCGCCTGAGCGGTCACAGCGCGAGCCGCGGCCGGCTCAGACCACGGCGCGGATCTCGTAGAGCGGCTCGGCGCCCATCGCGGCTGCGAGGCTGTTGGCGGTCGTGGCGAGATGGTCGCGCAGCGAGGTGGCGGCCCGATCGGGGTGGCGGTCCTCGCAGGCAGCCAGGATCTGGCGGTGCTCGGCGGCGCGCCGGCTGAGCTGGCGCACCTCGGGCCACTCCAGGGCGTAGCGCTCGCTGACCTCCCACATCGGCCGGATGACCCGCAGCAGCCATTCCGACTCGGCGGCCTCGTAGAGGGCGAAGTGAAACCGGGCGTGCGCCTCCGAGGTGGCGGCCGACGAGTCGTCCATCCTCTCCTCCAGCGACATCAGGCACTCGCGCGCGTACGCGACGCGGGCGTCGGTGAAGTGCTCGGCCGCCCGGCGGATCGCCGTGACCTCGAGCGCCAGGCGGACCTCGTACACCTCGGCCAGATCCGTGACCGACAGCTCCGCGACTCGTGCGCCGCGGTGGGGGACGTTCTCCACGAGCCCTACCGCGTCCAAGCGCCGGACGGCTTCCCGGATCGGCATGGGGCTCATCTCGAGGTGCGCGGCCAGCTCCTCGATGGGAAGGCGCGCACCGGGGCGCAGCACCCCGGTGGTGATGGCCTGATGCAAGGTCTCGTACGCCTTTTCGGCGAGCGTGCGGTGGCCCCGCGGTGTGCCGGTGCCCGTCGCCAGAACGGCGAGATGGGACTCCATACCGCTTTAGTACCCCCTTTGATGAGGAAAAGTCAAGTTGCCGGAAACCTGACTTTTCACCATTCGCACGCCGGTACGCCCTGCGAATGCCGCTGGGACCTCCCGAGGAGGGGGTGTTCTCCCTGCTCATATCAACTATTTGACGAGCTCCGGGAGGGCTCGGACGGGGGTCGCAGGGAGGGTCTCGGGACCCGCGAGAACCTCGGCAGAAACCTCCATTTGGGGGGTTGTGTGGCGGGGTAGAAACGCGGCCACCGTGGCTCCCGCCAGCGACAGCCCCGCCGCCACCGCCAGCGCCGGTACGAACCCGTTCGCGAACGCCGTCGGCGAGGCGTAGCTGCCGGCCCCGGTAAACACCGCCACCGCGATCGCCAGGCCGAACACGCCGCCGAGCTGGCGCGTGGTCATGTACGCGCCCGAGGCCTTGCCGATGTCGCCCGGCGCCACCGCGCTCATGACCGCGTTCTGGGCCGACGGGATCGCCATCGAGATCCCCGCACCGGCGATGACCATCGGCACGATCATGTGCCAATAGGCCATCCCGGGCTCGGCGACGAGCGCGATCCAGCCCATCCCCGCGGCCTGCATCGCCAGTCCCAGCGTGACCAGCGCCCGCTCGCCCACGCGGTTGGTGAGCGTGCCCGCGATCGGGGCCACGATGAACAGCGTTGCGGTCCACGGCAGCAGCCGTAGCCCGGAGTCCAGCGGGCCCTGGCCCAGCGAGACCTGCTGGAACTGGGCCATGAAGAACACGGCGCTGAACAGCGCGGCCGAGAACAGGAAGTTGGATGCCGTGCCCGCCGAGAACCCGCGCCGCGCGAACATGCGCGGCGGCAGCATCGGCGCGCTCGCGCGGCGCTCCACGCCCACGAACGCCGCGAGTGCGATCGCGCCCGCTGCCAGCGAGCCCACGACCTCGAGACTCCCCCAGCCGGCGTCGTTGCCGCGCATGAGCCCCCACACGATCCCGAGCGCCGCCACGGTGACAAGCGCCAGGCCGGGGAGGTCGAACCGCTCCCGCGGCCCGTAGCTCTCCGGGATCCGGGTCAGCACCAGCGGGATGGCGGCCAGGCCGATGGGGACGTTGATCCAGAACACCCACTGCCACGCCAGGCCCTGGGTGATGGCGCCGCCGATCACCGCGCCGCTGAGCACGGCGATGCCGGTGATGCCCCCGTAGACGCCCATCGCCCAGCCCCGCCGCTCGGGCGGGAAGGCGGTGCTGACGAGCGCCAGCGACAGCGGCGCCACCAGCGCGGCGGCCGATCCCTGCAGCGCCCGAGAGGCGATCAGCTGCCCGGCGCTGGATGACAGCGCGCACAGGATCGATCCCACGACGAACAGGCCGAGCCCCGCGGCGAACAGCCGGCGGCGGCCGAGCCGGTCCCCGAGCGCCGCCGCCGGGACCAGCAGCACGGCGAAGCTCAGCCCGTAGGCGTTGACGGTCCACTCCAGCTCGTCAATGGAGGCCCCCAGGTCGTGGCGAATGGCGTTGAGCGCGGTCGTGACCACGAGCGCGTCCAGGGCCACCATCAGCGACGCGATCGAGCTCAAGACGAGCACCCAGCGAGCGGTTGTGTTGTTCACGGCTCCTCCTTGGTTTGGATTGCTCGCTGGTTGTGACGCTGAGCTGTGCGTCGATTGAGCGATGATTTCCGGGGCCCGTCGGTGTCTCAGCGGTTGGAATGCGTGAAATGGCCTGGCAAGAGGAGCGCCTTGAGCACAATCGGCTGGCCCGCGCCCAGCGCGGGGACGAGGACGCCTTCGCCCAGCTGACCGGGCCCTACCGCCGCGAGCTCCAGCTGCACTGCTATCGGATCGTCGGCTCGCTCCAGGATGCGGAGGACCTGCTCCAGGAGACGCTGCTGGCGGCCTGGCGCGGGCTCGAGCAGTTCGAGGGCCGCTCCTCACTTCGCGCGTGGCTGTACACCATCGCCACCAACCGGTGCCTGAACGCCCTGCGCGACCGCTGGCGCCGTCCCCAGCCGGCTCCTGGCGACCGTCCGGACGTGGCGCACCCGCCCCAGAGCGTGGCCGAGATCGCCTGGCTTCAGCCCTATCCCGACGCGCTCCTGGAGGGCGTGGTCGACGCCGCGCCGGGCCCCGCGGCCCGCTACGAAGCCAAGGAGACGGTGGCGCTGGCGTTCGTGTCGGGCCTCCAGCACCTGGCGCCGCGCCAGCGCGCGGTGCTCGTCCTGCGCGACGTGTTGGGCTTTCACGCTGACGAGGTCGCGGACATGCTCGGCTGCAGCGAGGCCTCGGTCAACAGCGCCCTGCAGCGCGCCCGGGCGACGCTCGAGCGGCGCCTGCCGGCCAGCCGCGAGCGGCTGGCGATGCCTCGGGCCGGTGAGAGTGCCGACCTGGTCCACCGCTTCGCCGATGCGTTCGAGCGCGACGACATCGAGGGCGTCGTCGCCCTGCTCACCGAGGACGCCGTGGTCAGCATGCCGCCCGAGCCCGAGTGGCACCAGGGCCGCGGCGCCGTCGAGACGTTCCTGCGCGAGCGATACCGGCAGCGCAAGCCGCGCGCATGGCGTTTCGTGGCCTGCGGGGCCAACCTCCAGCCCGCCTACGCGTACTACACCGAGCAGGACGGCGCGTTCGTGCGCGGCGGGATCTTCGTCATCGGCGTCCGTCCGGATGGAATCGAGTCGATCACCCGCTTCCGCGACGACGGGCTGCTGGACCGCTTCGGCGTGCCCGAACGCGTGTAAACGCTGCGTCAAGTAGCGCCGCGGCTTGCCGATGCTTGTCTGGTGTTTGCGCAAGCAGAACGTCGTGCCACGGGGGCATCACCAGCACAGGTGACGCTGGTGGTGCTGGCGGCTGCCGTGGCAGCTCTCGCGGTGGTCGCTGCCTACGTCGTGACCGGCCACTCCGCGCTCTGCTGGGACATCGCGTGGACGGCCTCGTCGGCCGCGGCGCTCGCCGGCATGCTGCTCGCTCGTCGTGCGGCGACGGGGCGCCAGCGCCGCCGGTACGGGCTGTGGGCCGCTGCCTGCGGTTCCTGGCTGCTCGCTCAGCTGCTCTGGAACCTGTACGGCATCGTCGGCTTCCCCCAGTCGCCCAACCCGGCCGATGTCGCCTGGTGGGGCTTCGCCGTGCTGGTCATCGCCAGCCTCATCCGCAGCGAGGCGCGCTCGCGCTCGGTGCGCAGCGTCGTGCTGGCGGAGACGCTCCCGGCGATGGCGGGCGCCGTGGCGTTGGTCATCGCGGAGCTGTGGCACGACGTCGCCCGCTCGACCCTGCCGATGCTCCCGAAGCTGTCGGCCATCGTCTATCCGTCCATCTACGTCGCCGCCGCGGTGGTGACCCTGCAGGCGATCATCGGCGGTTCGCTGCGCGGCTACCGCCGGCCCGTCGTCTGGCTGGCCCTCGGCGGTATCGCCGCTCAGGCGACCGCCTTCACCCTGTGGAGCACGCAGCTGCTCGCCGGCACCTATGTCCCGGGCCGGACGCTGCTGGATCCGCTGTGGGTGCTGGGCCTGGTGATGATGGCCGCGGGCGGGCTCGTGGCCGCCCGCCACGTCGATACGGCGGTCGAAACCGACGAGCCCGCGCGCCGCGGCGGCGTGCTTCCAGCGGCGATGTTCATCCTGCTGCTCGGCGCGCTCGCGGAGGCCCGGCTGACCCACGCCCCCAGCGGGGTCGAGGTCTTGCTGCGGGCTGGGCTGCTCGCCACGGCCCTGGCGTTCATCGCCCGGGGCGCGCTCCTGGAGCGGCGCATGCGCGAGCTGCTGGACTGGGAGCGGGCGGCCCGCGCGGAGCTCGCCGATCGCGAGGTCGAGCTGGGGCGGCTCAACGCCCAACTCGTGGAGGACTCCCGGCGCGATCCGCTGACCGGCATGCGCAACCGCCGCGCCCTGGCCGATGACCTGCTCGAGCTCGAGGCCCGCCGGCAGGCCGGACACGAGCGCTTCGCCATCGCGCTCTGCGACGTGGACCATTTCAAGGCCTACAACGACCGGCTCGGGCATCTCGCCGGCGACCAGGCGCTGCGCACCCTCACGGCGACGGTCCGCGGCGCGCTGCGCTCCGGCGACCTCGCCTACCGCTTCGGCGGCGAGGAGCTCCTGCTCGTCCTGCGCGGCGCCAGCGCCGCCGAGGCGGTGGCCGCGGCCGAGCGCGTGCGCACCGCCGTGGAGCGGACGGCGCTCCCCCACGCTGACGGCGTCGGCGGGATCATGACCGTCTCGATGGGCGTCGCTGCCGGCGACGCCGATGCCGACACGCTGCTGGCGCGTGCCGACGTCGCGCTGTATGAGGCCAAGGCGGCCGGCCGCAACCGGGTCATCGCCGCCGCCGCCGAGCTTCCTGTCAGCGCCGTGAGGCGCCACCGCGAACCGGCCACCAACGATTCGGTCCCGCGCCATCTGCGCAGCATGCTCGCCGTGTCGCGTGCCGCCGCGGCGGGCCAGGGGCCGATCCCGGTGCTCGAGGCCCTGGCGCAGACGATCCGCTCCGAGCTGTCCTTCCACATCGTCGCCGTCAACATCATGGATCTGGAGCGCGGGGAGCTCGAGTGCGTGATCGTCCTGGGTGACGACGACGCGCGCCAGATGCTGCTGGGAACCCGCCGCCCCGCGTCGGAGTGGGAGCCGGCGCTGGCCCCCGAGTACGACCGCCACGGCGCCATCTGGCTGCCCGCCGGCACCTCGGAGTGGCAGGACGAGATCTTCGCCTTCACCCCCGCGGCCTCGGCCGTTCCCGGCCCGGACGGGTGGCATCCCGAGGACATGCTGCTCCTGCCGTTGCGGGGACAGGGCGGAGACATCCTCGGCTTCGTGTCCGTCGACCAGCCCGCCACCGGGCGCCGGCCCAGTAACGAGCAGATCGCCTACCTGATGTCGGTCGTCGACCACGCCGCCATCGGGGTCGAGCAGAGCCGGCGCGACGCCGGGCCCGCAGCGAACCAGACCGACCAGTCCTCGGAGCTGCGGCTGGCGGCGGCGATGCTACTGGCCGAGACGCTGGACCTGCGCGATCCCGGCACCGCCCGGCACTCGCGCACGGTCGGCGAGCTGGCGCGCCAGACCGCGGTGGCGCTGGATCTGCCTGACCTTCGGGTCCAGCGCATCCACGCCGCCGGCGTCCTGCACGACCTCGGCAAGCTGGGCATCGCCGACGCGATCCTCTACAAGCCCGGCCCGCTGAACGACCCCGAGTGGGAGGAGATGCGGCGCCACCCGGAGATCGGCGCGCGGATCCTCGTCCACGCCGGCCTCGGCGACATCGCGCGCTGGGTGCTCGCCCATCACGAGCGCGTCGACGGGCGCGGCTACCCGGACGGGCTGACCGCCTCCGAGATCCCGCTGGAGGCCCGGATCCTCGCCGTCGCCGACGCCTACGAGGCGATGGTCGCCGACCGCCCCTACCGGCAGGGGATGGCGCCCGAGGCGGCGCGCGACGAGCTCGAGCGCTGCCGGGACAGCCAGTTCGACGCCGACGTCGTGGACGCGTTCCTCGCCGCGCTTGACGAGCCCACGTCGACCTTCGACGGGCTCATCACCACCCTCGCCGCCACCTAGCCGCTGCGGCGGCCACCCGCGCAAGTGTGCGGGATCCCCGATTTACGCGGTGCAGTGGGTCACGTACCTTCACTGTCACAGAGTCACCACAGTGACCGTGAAGGGGCATCGTGTTTGTGCGTTCGGGAGCGGAACGCGCACTACGGGCGTGGCTGGTCGCTGCCTCATGCGCCGTGCTGGCATCGATGGCGGCGACCACGTCTGCCGCGAGTGCGGGGATCAGGCAGGGCCGGTCGGCCCGGCGCTCGTCGCTGGGCGCGCACTCGATGCTCTACAGCGACACGCCGTTGGCCTTCAAGCGCGCGATGTTCGGAGCGGCCGCGGCGATGGGGGCGAGCGAGATCCGCGTCGACCTCGATCTCACCGCGGTGTACCTGGCACCGGGGGCGGCGCCCGACTTCACCACCGTCGATCAGTACATGACACTGGCGGCCCAGTACCACCTGCGCGTGCTGGCCGATGTCACGGCGATGCCCTACTGGCTGGCGCAGTGTCAGACGCCCGCCGACGCGGCCGCGTCCTGGGCATGCGGCACCGACCGGCCGCAGGCATTCGCGGACCTGGTGGGGGCGGTGGCGCGGCACGCCCGGGGCGCGATCGACGACTACGAGCTGATCAATGAGCCCGACGCCCCTTCCACCTGGTCTGGGACGCCCGCCGAGTACGCGTGGATGCTGGCCGACACCGACCGGGCGGTGCACGCCGCGGACCCGTCGGCGCGTGTGGCGATCGGCGGGGTCACGGGGGCACCGTCGGCTCGGGCGTGGCTGGCGCGGGTGTTCGGCACGCCGGGCGCCAACGCCGCTCACAGCTTCGACATCGCCAATGTCCACCTGCGCGACCGGGCATCGCGCCTCGGCGCCGACCTGCGCTCCTGGACGCGGTTCTATGCCCGGTACGGCTTCACGCGGGCGCTGTGGGTGACCGAGCACGGCTATCCCTCCGATCCGGCCTACCAGTACGACCCGGCGTTCCGCGGCGCCGACGCTGCCGGCGGCCTCGCCGCGCAAGCGCGGTTCCTCGCCGTGTCGGTGCCGCGACTGGTCGCCGCCGGCGCCGCCCGGGTGTTCGTCAGCGAGCGCGACAACCTCGGCGGCGCCTTCGCCTCCGAGGGGGTGCTGGCGGGTCAGGTGTCCGATCCGGTGGCCGCCGAGTCGGAGTACCGCGTGGTGGCCAAGCCGGCCGTATCGGTGCTGAGGGCGCTGGCCTCAGGCCTGGATGCCGCCGCCGTCAATCACCCACGCCTGGCCGCTGACGGCCGCCGCCGCGGGTGAGGCGAGATAGACGACGGTCTCGGCGACCTCGTCGGGCTCCAGCAGCCGTCCCAGCGGTGACGCCGCGGCCAGAGCCTCCTCGGCCTGCGCGGGCGTGCGGCCGGTGCGGGTGACGATGTGGGCGATCGAGCGCTCGGTCATGTCGGTGCGCACGAACGTGGGGCACACCGCGTTGACGCGCACGCCGGTGCCGGCCAGTTCGGCGGCCACCGCGCGCGTGAGGCCGATGACGGCGTGCTTGGAGGCGGTGTAGGCGGCGGTGTAGGGGACGCCGGCGCGGCCCGCGGTGGAGGCCACGGTGACGATCGCGCCGTCGCCGCGCTCGCGCATGCCGGGAATCACGGCGCGCATGCACAGAAAGGCGCCGGTGGCGTTGACGTTCAGGTGACGCTGCCAGGACTCGAGGGTGGTCTGGTGAAGAGGCGCGGACTCGCCCATGCCGGCGCTGTTGACGAGCACGTCGACGCCGCCGATGTCGCGGAAGGTGTTGACGACGGCGCCCTCGTCAGTCACGTCGCAGCGGTAGGTGTCGATGCCCGGCAGGGCCCCGAGCGCCGCGTCGTCGCGCCCGAGGGCGATGACCCGGTCCCCGGCGTCGGCGAAGCGCAGCACCGCGGCCCGGCCGATGCCGCGCGAGCCGCCGGTCACCACCACGGTGCGCGCCGGGCTCACTCCCGCGCCTCAGCGGCCCGGAACAGCGCGCGCGAGATGATCTCGCGCTGGATCTCCGACGCCCCCTCGTAAATGCGCGGGGCGCGCACGTCGCGGTAGAGGTGCTCGAGGGGATGGCCCTGCTCGAGCGCCACTGCCCCGTGAAACTGCACCGCGGCGTCCACCGCCGCCTGCGCCACCTCGGTGGCCAGGAGCTTGGCCATCGCCGCCAGCGCGGGGTCGGGCGTTCCGACGTCGTGGGCCAGTGCGGCCTGGTGGACGAGCAGGCGCGCCGCCTCGGTCTGGGCGTGGAGCTCGGCCAGCCGGTGGGCCACCGCCTGGTGCGCGGAGAGGGGCTTGCCGAACGTCTGTCGGGTGATCGCGTGCGACGCCGCCAGCTCCAGGGCGGTTCGCGCCATCCCGATCGCAAACGCGCCCACGCTGGGACGGAACAGGTCCAGCGTCCGCATCGCCACCCGGAAGCCGGCGCCCGGCTCCCCCAGCACCTGACCCGGTCCCACGTGGACCCCGTCGAAGGTGAGCGACCCGATCGCGTGGGGGGCCAGCATCTCGCGGGGCTCGCCCGACAGCCCGGGCGCGTCTCCCGGGACGGCGAACGCGGTCAGTCCGCGGGCTCCGGTCGCCGCCTCGGTGCGGGCGAACACCGTATAGATGTCGGCCTCCGGCGCGTTGGAGATCCAGAGCTTCTCGCCGGTGAGCACGTAGCCGCCCGCGCCGTCCGGCGAGGCGTGCAGGGACAGCGCCGCCGGATCTGATCCCGCGTCGGGTTCGGTGAGGGCGAACGCCGCGACCGCGGTCCCCGCCGCCACCTGAGGGATCCACTCCGCCTGAAGGTCGGCCTGGCCGGCCTGGACGATCGGATACGCCCCGAGCCCCTGGAGCGCGAAGGCCGTCTCGGCCTCGGTGCACGCGCGCGCCAGGGCTTCGCGGATGAGGCACAGCTCGATGGCGCTGACCTCGTCGCGCTCGAACAGCCGGGCCAGGAGCCCGTGCTCGGCCAGCGCCGCCACCAGCGGCCGGTTGACGCGGTCAGACGGTCCGGCGGCCGCGATCGGCGCCAGCTTGTCGGAGGCCAGCTCCCGCGTCCGCTCGTACAGGTCGCGCTGGTCCCGGTTGAGATGGAGGTCCAGCGCGGCGGTCATGCCGGGGGCGGCTCGATGACCGCAACGCCCATGAGCTCCACCTTGGCCGCGGGATCGAACAGCTCGGTCACGCCGAACAGCCCCATCGCCGGGTAGCGGCGGCCGAAGTGCTTGCGCCACACCTCGCCCAGCTCGCGCAGCGACGCCTTGTACTCCGCCACCGCGGTGACGAACACCTGCAGCGAGACGAGGTCCTCGGGCCCGCCGCCCGCGGCGCGCAGCGCGGTCATGAGGTTGCCGGCGGCGACGTCGAACTGCTCAGCGATCGTCGCGCCGGTCACCGTCCCGTTCGGGGCCTGGGCCACCTGGCCGGCGAGGTAGACGGTGTCACCGGCCTTGACGGCGTGGGAGAACCCCACCGGCGGGGGAAGCTCCGGGGCGTTGATGCGCTCGATCACCGGCCCGACCATTCCGCGTGGCGCCCCTGGCTCCAGGCCGCGTAGAACTCCTCGAAGTCCTCGGAGTGCATGAGCAGCGCCTGGGTGATCGCCTCGAGCTCGATGGCGGGGCCGAGCGCCATGTCGAGCTCCCGGGTGAGCAGGGACTTCGTGGTGGAGTAGGCGAACGCGGGCCCCTCGGCCAGCCGCTGGGCCAGCGCGCTCACGTGGTTGCTCAGGTGGTCGTCCGAGGTGACCTCGCTGGCCAGCCCGATCTCGTGGCAGCGCCGCGCGGTGACCTTGTCGCCGAGCATGAGCAGCTCGGTGGCGCGGCCCAGACCGACGATGCGCGGCAGCAGGTAGGCCGAGCCCATGTCCGCCCCGGCCAGCCCGACGCGCGTGAACAGGAACGCGAACGTCGCCGACTCCGCCATCAGCCGGAAATCGCAGGCCAGCGCCAGCACCGCCCCCGCTCCCGCCGCGACCCCGTTGATCGCCGCGATCACCGGCACCGGGGTCTCGCGCAGCGCCTTGACCACGGTGCCCGTCATCCGCGTGAACTCCAGGAGCTCGGCGGCCCCCATGTCCTGCAGCGGCCCGATGATCTCCTCCACGTCGCCGCCCGAGCAGAACCCGTGGCCCTCGCCGCCGATCACGAGCACGCGCACGTCCCCGCGGGCGGGCAGCTCGGAGACGAGGTCGCGCAGGTCCGCGTAGGCGTCAAACGTCAGCGCGTTGAGCTTCTCGGGACGGTTGAGACGGATGGTGCCGATGCCGTTCGCCACACCGAAGTCGAAGTGCCGCCACTCGTCGGTGAGCGGCGCGCTCGCGCGGAACGGGCTCATGACGGCCGACGATACTCGACAACCCGATTCCCACCCACCCCGCGGGCGGTATGCTGCCGCGCAGTTTTGGGAGCAGACAGCGCGTACTGGAATCCGAAGGTCGAGACGCTCGAGCGCCCCCAGCTCGAGGCACTCCAGCTGGCCAAGCTGCGCCGTCAGGTCGCGTGGGCCAAGGAGCGCAGCCCCTGGTATCGGCGCACGCTGGCCGGGGTCGATCCCGAGAGCCTGAGGTCGCTGGACGACCTGCGCGCGCTGCCGATGCTCACCCGCGAGAACTGGATGGACTCGCAGTTCGAGCATCCGCCCTACGGGGAGCTGCCCACCGTCTCCGGGGCGGGCGCGATCCGTGTCCACACCACCTCGGGGACCACCGGGAAGGGGCCGCTGCGCGCGCTGGACTCCCGCAAGGACTGGGCCTGGATCGCCGAGATGTGGGCGTACGGGATCTGGGGCTGCGGCGTGCGGCCCGACGACACCGCCTACATCGCCTTCGGCTACGGGTCGTTCATCGGCTTCTGGGGCCTGCACTATTCGATGGAGAAGATCGGGGTGCTCAACGTCCCCGGCGGCGCGCAGACCACCGAGGCGCGGGTGCGCCAGATCGTCGACTTCGGCGCCACCGTCGTGGCCTCGACACCGACCTACGCGCTGCGGCTGGCCCAGGAGGCCCACACGCTCGGCATCGACCTGGTGGGCTCAGCGGTCAGTCGTCTCATCCTGTCGGGCGAGCCGGCGGGCTCGATCCCGCAGACCAAGGCGCTGATCGAGGAGCAGTGGGGCGCCCAGGCGTTCGACACCGCCGGCATGACCGAGATCGGGACGATCATGGTGTTCGAGTGCGCCCACCAGCCGGGCGGCACCCACATCATCGAGGACCACGTCATCGAGGAGGTCATCGATCCCGAGACGCTCGAGCCCGTCCCGTACGGGACGCCGGGCGAGCGGGTGGTCACCTCGTTCGGGCGCGGCGCGATCCCGTTGCTGCGCTACCGCACCGGCGATCTGGTGTGCAAGGTGCCCGCCTCCACCTGCGCGTGCGGGCGCGTGTATGACATCTATGAGGGCGGGATCCTCGGCCGCGTTGACGACATGAAGATCATCCGCGGCACCAACGTCTATCCCCGGGCGATCGAGGCCATCGTGCGCGAGTACGCCGAGGTCGACGAGTTCCAGACCGTCATCACCCGCGAGGGCGTGCGCGATGAGATCACGCTGCGCGTCGAGCTCAAAGCAGCGGCCGGGGACGCCGGCTGGGATGCGCTGTCAGAGACCCTGCACAAGCGTCTGTCTCAGGCCCACGAGGGGCTGAACTTCCGCATCGAGCGCGCCGGCGCCGGCGAGCTGCCGCGCTTCGAGCTCAAGGCCAAGCGCACGATCGACAAGCGCGACGCGCCGATCGGGGCGGCCACGTGAATACGCCCCCACCCACCCTCGACCTGCTCGGCGCCGAGATGAGCGCCGCCGAGGAGCGGCTGCTCGCCGTCTATGACGAGCTCAAGGCGCTGTGCGGCGAGGACCTGCCGCCCGTCGCCGCCGCCAACACGCGGGCGGCGCTGGCGCTCATGCACAACGTGGTCAACGGGCTGGGCCTGCGGTACGAGCACCTGTCTGACCTCGACGTCTAGTGCCGCTCGTTACGCTGACGCGATGCGGATCGCGGTAGCCGGCGGCGGCCCGGCCGGGCTGTATTTCTCCATCCTCATGCGCCGCGTGGCGCCAGACTGCGAGATCGTGGTCTACGAGCGCAACCGCGCGCAGGATGCGTTCGGCTTCGGCGTGGTCTTCTCCGACGAGACGCTGACGGTGTTCGAGCACGCCGACCCGCTCAGCTACCGCCAGATCACCGACGGCTTCGTCCACTGGACCGACATCGACATCCACCACCGGGGCCAGAAGACCCGCTCGGGCGGGCACGGGTTCAGCGCGCTGGGCCGGCGCGAGCTCTTGGGGATCCTGCAGCGGCGCGCGTTGTCGGTGGGCGTCGAGATCCGGTTTGAGTGCGAGGCGCCGTCCGTGGACGACCTGGCGGCGGAGTTCGATCTGGTGGTCGCCGCCGACGGGGCCTCGAGCGCGGTGCGCGCCGCCCGCGCGCAGGACTTCCAGCCGGCGCTCGATCCTCGCTTCTGCCGCTACATGTGGATGGGGACCGACCTCGTCTTCGACGCCTTCAAGTTCTTCATCGCCGAGACCGCCGACGGGGTGCTGCAGGCGCACGCCTATCCCTACAGCCGCGAGGGGAGCACGTTCATCGTCGAGGTCGCCGAGGACACCTGGCGCCGCGCCGGGCTGGACGCGCTCGCGGGCGGTGGGGTGGGTGGGAATCCGTTTCCCCCGGGGGTCAGCGACGAGGCGAGCGTCGCCTTCTGCCAGGAGCTGTTCGCCGATGCCCTGGAGGGCCATGCGCTGCAGTCCAACAACTCCAAGTGGATCAACTTCGTCACCGTCCGCAACGCGTCCTGGCGCTCGGGCAACGTCGTGCTCGTCGGTGACGCCGCCCACACCGCCCACTTCTCGATCGGCTCGGGCACCAAGCTGGCCATGGAGGACGCCGTGGCGCTGGCGTGGGCGTTTCGGTCGCACGGGGTGGACGACGTGGCGCCGGCGCTCGAGGCCTACGAGGCCGAGCGCCGCCCGATCGTCGAGTCCACCCAGCGCGCCGCCCAGGGCTCGCTGGAGTGGTTTGAGGGCATCGCCCGCTACGTGGACCAGCCCCGGCTCCAGTTCGCCTTCAACCTGCTCACCCGCAGCCGCCGCATCACCTACGACAACCTGCGCCTGCGCGACGAGGGGTTCGTGGCCGACGTGGACGACCTGTTCGCGGACCAGGGCGGCTTCAGCGCCCGGCCGCCGATGTTCGCGCCGTTTGAACTGCGCGGCCTGACGCTGCCCAACCGGGTGGTCGTCTCACCGATGGACATGTACTCGGCGGTGGATGGGACGCCGTCTGACTTTCACCTTGTCCATCTCGGCTCGCGGGCGCTGGGGGGTGCGGCGCTCGTCTACACCGAGATGATCTGCGTGTCGGACATCGGCCGCATCACGCCGGGGTGCGCCGGCATGTACCGCCCCGAGCACGTGGAGGCGTGGAAGCGCATCGTGGACTTCGGCCACCGTTACGGCGGTTGTGCGATGGCTGCCCAGCTTGGGCACTCGGGACGGAAAGGCTCTACCAAGCTGATGTGGCTGGGGATCGACGAGCCGCTGGAGGAGGACAACTGGGAGGTGATCGCGCCCTCGCCGATCGCCTACTCGCCGCTGAACCAGGTCCCGCGCGAGATGACCCGCGCCGACATGGACGAGGTCCGCGACCAGTTCGTGTGGGCCACGCGGGGCGCTGTGGAGGCCGGCTTTGACCTGCTCGAGCTCCACTGCGCCCACGGCTACCTGCTCTCCAGCTTCCTCTCGCCGGTGACCAACCAGCGTGGGGATGCGTACGGCGGGTCGCTGGAGGGCCGGGCGGCGTTTCCGCTGGAGGTCTTCGACGCCTGCCGCGCGGTCTGGCCCGTGGAGAAGCCGATGAGCGTGCGCATCTCCGCCACCGATTGGATCGAGGGCGGGTTCACCCCCGACGATGCGGTCGCCTTCGCCCGGATGCTCCAGGACCACGGCTGCGACGTCGTCGATGTCTCCTCGGGGCAGGTCGCGCCGGAGGAGCGCCCGGCGTTCGGCCGCAGCTTCCAGACCCCGTTCGCCGACCGCATCCGCAACGAGGTCGGCCTGCCCACGATCGCCGTCGGCGCCATCGCCAGCTACGACGACGTCAACACGATCGTCCTCGCCGGCCGCGCCGACATGTGCGCCCTGGCCCGCCCGCACCTCTACGACCCCCATTGGACCCTGCACGCCGCCGCCGAGCAGGAGTACGCGGGCGACGGCATCGAATGGGTCCCCCAGTACCAGGCCGGCAGCCGCAAGCCGCCCACCGGCCGCGCCGACGACGTGCGCAAGGAGCTGCAGCGCTCCTTCGAGCCCGACCCGCCGGAGCTCCTCATCGCCCCCGAGGGCTGGTCCTAGCCGCGCTCATCCTGAAGCCACACGCCACAGGGTGCCCGTTGTGGAGGTGTGTGGCGTGAGACCGGAGTCATGTTGAACCCTCACGCCACGCGTTGGCTAGGCGCGCACGGTGTGGCGTGCGGTTTCAAGATTGCGCCGCCCGGAGCGCGCCGCCATCGCCCGATTGTCACAGTGTCGGCACAATCCTTGATCGCTCAAGCGTCCGGCGCAAAGCTACCGGTCATGCCCTGGACGTTGGCGGCAAAGATCGAAGCGGAGCACATGCTGCGTGACTTGCTCAGGAGGGAGGGACTGCCTCAGCCTGACGAGGTGGAGTACGGGCACACCTGCGTGCGCTTCCTCTTCCATGAGTCAAAGGCGTGCGTCGTGATCGATCTCGATGAGTCGTAGGTGGTTGCCGCCGACGGCGATGGGACACTGAGCGCCGTGCCTGGGGACTCATGCGCGGGCGCCGAGTTTGTCGTGGCGCGCAACCCGCAAGCCGACAGCAGGCTCCCATATCTCGTGCATCTTCCGCTCGAGGGAGGCCTGGTGCTCAAGGCGCGCGAGACCTGGCCCTCGAGCACGCGCGTGTACTGCCACCGCTTCGACGAGCCGTGGCCGGCTGGCGCCGAGGTGATCGAGCGCGAACCGGTGCGTCTGTGCCGGCGGCGCGGAGCGGCGGTCGATCTGGTGCTGGAGCGTGGCTCGCGGGCGCGGTCGCAGTTCGTCTTCACGCAGGTACGCGGGCGCAACGCGATCTTCTGGCAGACCCAACGGACGGCGAAGGCCGCCAATCCCGGCGCCCGCGTGCCGCGCGGCCGGGCGCTCCGGGCGCCGCTCGCGGTCCTGGTCGACACGCGCGAGCGATACCCGTACCGTTTCTCCGCCCTGCCCGTCGACCGTCACCGCGAGGCGCTGCCCGCGGGCGACTACGGGGTCCGCGGCGCTGCCGGCGAACTGCTCGCTGCGGTCGAGCGCAAGACGCTCGAGAACCTCGCGAGCTCGCTCTCCGACGGCAGCCTTGCCTTCCAGATGGGACGCTTGGCGGAGTTGCCGCTCGCCGCGGTGGCTGTGGAGGGACGCTACGCGGCGCTGTTGACCCATGCGCACGCGCCGGCCGGATGGCTGGCCGATCAGCTCGTCCGGCTCCAGACCCGTTACCCACAGGTGCCCATCGTGTTCCTCGATTCCCGCCGTCACGCCGAGGACTGGACGCACCGTTTCCTCGCCACGGCGCTCACCGACCGCCAGGCAGTTCTCGACGGCGGTGCACCCGACTTAACTGCTACGCTCCGTAGCAGTGACTGAGCGCATCATTCCTCAGCGCGAATTGCGCAACCACATCGGCGAGATTCTTCGCCAGGCGGAGGCGGGGACCGAGTTCACCGTCACCGTGCGCGGCCGCCCGGTCGCCCGGCTCGGACCGCCGGATCGCGGCGGTCAGCGTGTCACTGATGTCTCGGCCGAGAGGCTCCAGCGGATGCTCGCCGAGACTCCGGTCGATGACAGTTTCGCCGCCGATATCACGGGTCTCCGCGCCGGGGAGGCGCCGGCTGAGGATCCGTGGTCCGGCAGGTGATCCGAGCGCTGCTCGATACCTCAGCGGTCATCGCAGCGCCGGGCGCGATCACCATTGGGTCAAACGACACCGCGGCCATATCGGTCATCACGCTCGGCGAACTGCACGCCGGTGTGCGGTTGGCCGGCGATCCGTCGGCGCGAGCGCTGCGGCAGGCGCGCCTTGCCGCCGTCCGCGCGGCGTTCGTGCCCCTGCCGGTCGACGAGCCGATCGCCGAGAGCTATGGAGAGCTCCTGTCCATCGCGCGAGCGGCGCGACGGGTCAGCAAGGCGACCGACCTCCTCATCATCGCCACCGCGTGGGCGACTGGGCGAACTCTCGTCACGCTCGACGACGCCCAAGCCTCACTCGCCCGCCACGCCGGGGTCGCCGTCCGGGTCTGATGGCCCAGCAGCCACGGGGTTGGCCCGGGCGGGTGGAGGAGCCGCCCGGGCCACGGCTGAGTCAGCCCGCGGGCGCGGCAGCCACGGGCGCGGCGCCCGCCTCCGCAGCGGTCGGCCCCGCGGACGCGCCGACTGGGCGCAGCACCAGCGCCAGCCCCACCAGCGCCCGCGCCGATCGCGGCCAGCGAGCAGAACACGTAGACATGGGTGAACGTCGCCACCAGGTCGCTGCCGCCGGAGCGCACCAGCGTGGCCAGTGTGGCCACGCCCAGCGCGCCGCCGACCTGGCGCGCGGTCTGGTTCAGGCCCGTGCCCGCCGCGAAGGACTGCGGCGGGACCGAGAGGGCAGCGGCGGTGGAGGTGCCGGTGGTGACCATGCCCATGCCGGCTCCGAGCACCAGCCCGACCGGCAGCCAGTACGTCAGGAACTCTCCGTGGGTGGGCAGGGTGGCGGCGATGAACAGGCCCGAGGCCGCCATCAGCGCCGCCCCGAGGGTCACCGCGGTGCGTGGGGTGGCCCGGCGCCCGGCAGCGACGGCCGACAGGCTGGCGGCGATCGCCCCCGGCGTCATCGCCAGGCCGGCCTGAAGCTCTGAGTAGCCCCACAGCTCGGTGAGCACGAGCACGCCGAGCAGCATCCAGGCGTACAGGCTGGCGCCGTACAGGAACGAGGCCGCGTTGGCCAGCGCGAACGGCCGGTGCTTCCACAGGGCGGTCTCGATCGCCGGCACCGGCGTGCGCCACGAGCGCTGCACCGCGCCCACGATCCCGGCGACCCCACCGGCGAGGCTGGCGATCGTGCGCGGGTCGCTCCAGCCCCACACCGAGCCCTGCGACAGGCCGAGCGCGGCCAGCCCGATCCCGAGCGCGAGCAGCGCCGTCCCGAACGCGTCGGGCAGGCGGGTGCGGGCGCGCGCGGTGCGCGGCAGGATCCCCGCCGCGGCGGCCAGGGCCAGCCCGGCGGGTACGTTGATGACAAACAGCGAGCGCCAGCCGAAGGCGTGCACCAGCACGCCGCCGACGCTCGGGCCCACGGCGGCGGCAAACGCGCCGGAGGCGCTCCACAGCGCCACCGACGTCGCCCGCCGCTCCGCCGGGGTGTCGGCGAGGAGGATGGCGAGCGAGGCGGGGATCATCGTCGCGGCGAACGCGCCCTGCAACGCGCGGGCCACCAGCAGGACGGGCATGTTGGGCGACAGCGCGCACACCAGCGAGAGCGCGGCGAAGCCGCCGACGCCGACGCGATACAGCGCACGCCGGCCGACGATGTCGGCCAGCCGGCCGGCGGGGGCGAGCAGGGCCGCGAACGTCGTGGCGTAGGCGGTGATCACCCAGCTCAGGCTGTTGACGCTGGTGCCGGGATAGGCCCGGCCCAGCGCGGGGATGGCGAGGTTGACCACGGTCACGTCGAGCAGCGCCAGGAACGCGGCGCCGGCGGCGAGCGTGAGCACGCGGGCGTGATGCAAGCGGGTCATGAGGACTACGGCTCCTTGGGACGAAGAACGAACGGTCGTGCTTTTTCTTTTTATACGAACGGTCGTGCTATTGTCAAGGGGGCAATATGGAAGTCCAACTCACCGACGCAGATCCAGGACGGCCGCCGTCTGCGCGGTGATCGCACCAAGCGGGCGATCCTGGCCAAGGCCGTCGATCTCGCGTCGGTCGAGGGCTTGGAGGGCCTCTCCATCGGCCGCCTGGCCTCCGAGCAAGGCGTCTCCAAGAGTGGACTGTTCGCCCACTTCGGCTCCAAGCTGGAGCTCCAGCTCGAGACCGTGCAGGCGGCCTCGGAGCTTTTCGAGGAGCACGTGTGGCAGCCGGTCGCCGACCTCGACCCCGGCGTGGTCCAGCTGGCCTCGTTGATGGAGTCGTGGCTGCACTACTTCCGAGACGGCCTGTTCAGCGGCGGCTGCTTCTTCTCCAACGCCTACCACGAGTTCGATGCCCGCCCCGGGCCCGTGCGCGACGCCATCGCCGCCCAGAAGCGCCGCTGGACGGCCGCCCTCGTCCACCACGCCCGCGTCGCCGAGAACCTCGGCCAGCTCAAGGCTGACGCCGACCCCGAGCAGCTCGCCTTCGAGCTCGACGCCGTCGGCTCGCTGGCCAACTCGCTGTGGCAGCTCGAGCGCGACGAGAAGGCGTTCGGCCGCGCCCAGACCGCGATTCGCAGCCGTCTGCACGGCTCCGCGACCGCCGCCGGGCGCCGCGCGCTGACCGCCGCCGGCCTCACGTGATTGTGTAGGTGGGCGCGGGCGGGGAAGCTTGTGCTGCAGCCATGAGCGAGCCGCCACCCGATAAGCCCACCGAACTGCCCACGCCGGCCTGGCGCGGGGTGCTCAGGCGCACGGTGCGGGAGTTCTCAGACGATCACGTCACCGACCTCGCGGCCGCGCTCACCTACTACGGGGTCCTGGCGATCTTCCCGATGCTGATCGTGATCCTGTCGGTGCTGGGGCTCATCGGCGACTCGGTGACCCAGCCGTTGCTGCAGAACCTGGCCACCGTGGCGCCGGGCCCTGCCAAGTCCATCCTCACGAGCTCGATCACCAACGTCCAGTCACACCAGGGGACCGCCGGGGTGGTGTTCGTCGTGGGCCTGGTGCTCGCTCTGTGGTCGGCGTCGGGGTACATCGCCGCCTTCATGCGCGCGGCCAACGTCATCTGGGACGTCCCGGAGGGGCGGCCGATCTACAAGACGATCCCGATCCGCGTCGGCGTCACGCTCGTCACGGTCGTGCTGCTGACGCTGAGCGCTCTGGCGGTGGTGTTCACCGGCTCGCTGGCGGGCAAGCTGGGCGACCTGATCGGCGTCGGCTCGACCGCGGTCGAGATCTGGGACATCGCCAAGTGGCCGGTGCTGGTGCTCGTCGTTTCCGGCATCCTCGCCATCCTGTACTACGCCGCGCCCAACGTCCGCCAGCCCGGCTTTCGCTGGCTGAGCCCCGGCAGCGTGCTGGCGGTGGTGCTGTGGCTGGTGGCGTCGGCGCTGTTCGGCCTCTACGTCGCCAACTTCTCCAACTACAACAGGACCTACGGCGCGCTCGCGTCGGTGATCGTCTTCCTCATCTGGCTGTGGATCACCAACATCGCGATCCTGCTCGGCGCCGAGCTCAACGCCGAACTCGAGCGCGGCCGCCAGATCGCCGCCGGCCGCTCCGCGAGTGACGAGCCCTTCCTGCCGCTGCGCGACGAGCCCAAGCCGCGCAAGGCGATCAGCTGAGCAGCCGGCGCACGCGGTCCAGGCCGTCGTAGACGTCGGTGAACCGCGTGGTCAGCGGACTCAGGCCCAGGCGGATGACGTCGGGCGTGCGGAAGTCCGGGATCACCCCGTCGGCGATCATGCGCTGGGACAGCGTCCGCGCCTCGGGGTGGACGAGGGCGACGTGGGACCCTCGCCGGCTCGGGTCGCGCGGCGAGCCCACCGAGCCGCCCAGCGGCGCCAGCCACTCGTCGATGAGGGCCACCGCGTACTCGGTCAGCGCGACCGACTTGCGCCGGATGGCGTCGATCCCGGCCTCCACCACCAGGTCAAGGCCGGCCGCCACCGCGGCCAGCGCCAGCACCGGCGGCGTGCCCGACAGCATCGCCGCGATGCCCTCGCCCGGGATGTAGCCGGGCGCCATCTCGAACGGGTCGCGCCGGCCCAGCCAGCCCCAGATCGGCTGGCGCAGCGCCCCCTGATGCTCGGCGCGCACGTACAGGTAGGCGGGGGCGCCCGGGCCGCCGTTGAGGTACTTGTAGGTGCAGCCGACGGCGAGATCGATCCCGTCGGCGTCGAGCGTCACCGGGATCGCGCCCGCGCTGTGGCTGAGGTCCCACAGCGCCAGCGCGCCGGCGTCATGGGCGATCCGCGTGATGGCGCGCGCATCGAGGATGAACGCCGAGCGGTAGTTGACCTGGGAGAAGGTGACGAGCGCGGTCTGCTCGGAGATGAGCGCTGCCACCTGGGCGGGCTCGGGGCCGGCGTGGGGGTCGGCCTCGATCCACAGGATCTCGAGCTCGCGCTCGCCCGCGAGGCTCTCGAGCACGTAGCGGTCGGTGGGGAAGTTGTCGACGTCGGTGATGATCTGCGTGCGCCCGGGCCGCGCGCTCAGCGCCGCGGCGGCGAGCTTGTAGAAGCAGACGGTGGTCGAGTCGGCCACCGCGACCTGGCCCGGCGCCGCGCCCAGCAGCTCTGATCCCAGCCGGTCGCCGAGGGTGAGCGGCAGCTCCATCCACCCCTCGCCCCAGGCGCGGATGAGCCGCTGACCCCACTGGCTCTCGATGACCTCGGCCACGCGGGCCGGCGCGTCGCGCGGCAGCCGGCCCAGCGAGTTGCCGTCCAGGTAGATGAGCCCGTCGTCGGCCACCACGAACCGGTCGTGGAAGGCGCGCAGCTCGTCAGCGTCGTCGAGGGTCGCCGCCTCGGCTCGGTCCGCCATGCGGGTCCGCGCGCCGCCGGCTACCCGTTGGCCACGAAGGCCATCACGCGGCTCGGGCTGCCCGTGCCGCCGACCAGGCGCAGCGGGCACACCACCACCATCGCGCCCGTGACCGGGAGCTGGTCGAGGTTGGCCAGCTGGGTGAGTCCCAGCTTGCCCGAGCCCAGCAGGAAGTTGTGCACCGGGAACGGCGGGTCCATGCCGCCCGCCGAGCCGGCGTCGATGCCGACGCACTCGGTGCCAAAGCCGGCGATCCCGCGCTCCGAGGCCAGCCAGCGCGCTGCCTCCACGTCGGGGCCCGGCGTCTGCGGGCCGTTCTCGCCGACGTTGAGGAACAGGTCCTGGTCATGCGCGCGCGAGCCCCAGCCGGTGCGCAGCAGCAGCCAGGCGCCGTCGGGGACACGCCCGTTCTCCGCCTCCCAGGCCTCGAGGTCTGCGACGGTGAGCAGGTAGTCGCCGCCGGCGGCCTCGGTCTCGGCGGTCTTGTCGACCACGCAGGCGGGCCCGACGAGCGTCCGCGCCGGGATGGAGCCGATGTCGGCGCCGTCCTTGCCCGTCACCCAGTGGATGGGCGCGTCCACGTGGGTGCCCACGTGCTCGCCGATCGTGAGCGTGTACCACGCCCAGGCGGGGCCGCGGTCGTCGTACTTGGAGATCTCCTCGCGGCTCAGGCCCGGCGTGTTGGCAAACGGCGGCGGCAGCTGGATGATCGGGGTGGTCTCGCTCAGTGGCTGGGTCAGGTCAACGACCTGCACGGCTCCCGAGGCGAGCCCGTCGAGCAGCGCGGAGACGTGGCTGGCTTGGGTGCTGGACATGGCGCTCTCCTTGTGATGATGGGGGCTGAGGCGGCGGTCAGCCGGCGCGGAACGCTTCCGCCAGCCATTCTGCACAGATCGTGGGGTTGACCTTGGCGTCGAGCACGAGCGGGCGCGCCTCGCTCTCGGCCAGCCACCCGTCAACGACGTCGAGGTCCTGCGGGCGCCGGACCGTGACGGCCTCCGCGCCGCTGGCCCGCGCGATCGCGCCCAGGTCGGCGTCGGGGAACTGGACGAGCGAGACGTCATGGCCCATGGGGGCGAAGTGGTGGACCTCGGCGCCGTAGGCGCGGTCGTTATAGATGAGCACGAGCAGCTTGAGCCCCAGGCGCGCCGCGGTCTCGATCTCGGCCAGGGCCATGAACGCCCCGCCGTCGCCGATCGCCGCCACGGTGGGGCGGTCGGGCCGGGCGATGGCGGCGCCGATGGCATTGCCCAGCCCCAGCCCCACCGCCTGAAAGCCGTTGGGGAACACCCAGGCGCGCGCGTCGGGGACCGACAGGAACATCGCCGGATAGCCGAGGAAGTGCCCGGAGTCCACCGCCACCGCCTTCTCGGCGGGCAGCCGGGACTCGAGCGCCAGCGACAGCGTGCGCGGATCGATCCACTCGTCGGTGGAGGCGTCCTCGTAGGGGTCCTGTGCCCAGCCATTGGCGGCGATGTCGGCGGCCATCTCCGCGGTGCGCCAGCCGGTGGCGCGGTGGCCGCGACGCTCGAGCTCGTCGGCGAGCCGCCGCGCGCTCGCGGCGGCGTCGCCGAGCACGGTGACGTCGGCGGGGCGGTTCAGGCCGAACGCGCGCGCCTCGACGTCGATCTGGGCGAGCTTGGCGGTGGGGGCGATGAGCTGGCCGTGGCGCGTGGTCCAGTGGTTGACCGAGGCTCCGGCCACGAGCACCGCATCGGCCTGGGGCAGCAGCTCGGCCGCGAACGGCGAGGCGAACCCGCCGGAGATGCCAAGCGCATAGGGGAGGCCGGCGAACAGGCCGTTGGCGGGCGCCGAGGTGGCCAGCAGCGCTCCGCAGATGGCGCCGAGGCGCTCGAGCTCGTCGCGGGCGTCGGCCAGCACCGCGCCGCGGCCGGCGATGATCACGGGCCGCCGCGCGCCCTGCAGCAGATCGGCGACGGCGGCCACCGCCGGGACCGGCGGCTCGGGCGTGGCGAAGGCAGGCAGCGGCGCCTGGCGGGGCTCGAGCGCCTCTGGCGGCTGGGGCTGGATGTCGATGGGCAGCATGAGCACCACCGGGCGGCGCTCGATCACCGCGCGCTGGTAGGCGCGCTGGGCGTCGTCGGCGGCGGTGGCGGCGCTCGGGACGCGATCGGCGGCCGCGCCCACCGACTCGACCAGGCCGGGCTGATCGATGCGGAAGTTGGAGGTCAGCGCCGCCGCCGGGGACTCGCCGGCGAGCACGAGTATGGGCGTGCGGCTCTTCACCGCCTCGGTGAGGCCGGTCATCGTGTTGGTGAGCCCCGGGCCCTGGTGCACGCTGCAGATCCCGACGCGGCCGCTCACCCGCGCATACCCGTCCGCCATGCAGATCGCCCCGTCCTCGCGGCGGGCGGGGTGGAAGCGGGCGCCGCGGCTGCACAGCGCGTTGGTGACCACGAGGTTGCCGCTGCCCAGCACCCCGAAGGCGTCGCGGACGCCGGTGGCGGCCAGCGTCTGGCCCACGACATCAGCGACGCTCTGCGGCCGCTGGACGGTGGTGGTCATCTCACGCCCTCCTCACCTGGATTGCGCCCTCCTCATCGGGCCGCCGATCCTACTTGCGGCCTCTCGCCCGCGTCCAGCCGCTGTTTGCGGCCACCCCGATGCGGTCAGTGTTAACGCGATGCCCCAGCCCACCGAGTCCACGGCTGCCGCCCGCGCCACGTCAACGCCTCGCGCTGACTCCAAGAACATGCTCCCGCCCCGTGAGCGGCGGCGCTCGCCCTTCGAGCGCGTCTTCGTCCGCATCATCGCCACCTGCGGGATCGTGGCGATCGGCGTCGCCATCGGCGCCATCATGACCTCGTCGGGCTCGGCCGGCTGGCTCATCGGGCTGGTGGTGGCGATCGTGAGCGTGGTGCTGGCCGCCGTGCTCTGGTCCTCGCGCCAGCTCTAGGCTCCGATGCGCTGCGGTTCGCGCGCGTAGGTGTACAGCGTCTCTGGCTCCATCCGCAGGTACACGGCGTGGCCGCTCCACTCGGTCGGGCTCTCGCGCCCGGCGCGCACCTCGGGGGCGTCGAGCTGCGCGAACGCCGGGTCGTCGCTCGCGATGATCCGCACCCGGCCGTGGGCGATGACGGCGAGGTCGATCCCCTCGTAGTAGGTGAGGCTGGCGGCCGGGCGGCGGGCCAGGTGGCGCGCCCGGGCCGCCTCCGCCACCGTCGGCACATGGAAGGCGCCGCGGTAGAACACGGCGTTGATGGGAGCGACGCGGGGCTCGCCACGGGCGGTGACGGTCGCCAGGGCCACCGTCACGGTGCCCGCCAGGTGCGCCGCGAGCTGGGTGGCGGTGAGCGAGTGCTCGGGCATCTCGAACGAGCTGCGCAGGAACGCCCCGGCCTGGGCGATGCTGTCGTCGAGAAGTCTCTGCAGTTCGGCGATATCTGAGGGCGTTTCGTACATAGCCCTGTACCATCGCACCTGGAACTGGCAGCCGCCGACCGGGACCGTGTGCATAGACGGTGACCAACCCTCGGGGGGCACACTTGGGATGATGCGTTGATGATGAGTGGTGCACGCGGGGTCGGCGCAGGAGTGCGGGGTGGCGGCTGAGGCAGCTCCTGAGAGCCTGCGCGAGTTTCTCGCCGGCTCTGGGGAGGTGGGTCGGGACCTGCTGGAGGTGGACTGGGCGGCGACGCCGCTCGGGCCGATCGACCAGTGGCCCAGCGCCCTGGCCACCGTCATCCGCGTGCTGCTGACCTCGCGGTTTGCCATGTGGATGGCCTGGGGCCCCGGTCTGACGTTCGTCTGCAACGACGCCTATCGGCGCGACACGCTCGGTCAGAAGTACCCGTGGGCCCTGGGCCGGGCCGCCCGGGAGGTGTGGGCCGAGATCTGGACCGAGATCGGGCCCCGCATCCAGACCGTGCTCAGCACCGGCCAGGCCACCTGGGACGAGGCCCTGATGCTCATCCTCGAGCGCAGCGGCTACCGCGAGGAGACCTACCACACCTTCTCCTACAGCCCGCTGGCCAACGACGACGGCGTGATCGCGGGCATGCTGTGCGTGGTCTCGGAGGACACCAAGCGCGTCATCGGCGAGCGGCGGATGGCCACCCTGCGCGAGCTCGGGTCGGCGTCGTCAGGGGTGCGCGAGGAGGACGAGTTCCTGGATGCCGCCGGCGAGGTGCTCGCCGGCAACCCGCGCTCACTGCCGTTCACGATGGTCTACCTGTTCGACGACGGCGCCGCCGAGCTGGCGTGCTCAAGCGGGATCGCCGACGGCCATCCGATCGCCCCGGCCGGCATCGATCTCGGTGACCCTGATCCGCTCTGGCCCGTGCGCGAGCTCGCGGCGGGCCGGGCCGTGGTCGTCCCGCTGGCGCCCGAGCGCTTCGCCGAGCTCCCCGTCGGAGGCTGGGACGAGCCGCCGGAGCAGGCCCTGGTGCTGCCGATCCTCCAGCCGGCCCACGAGCGGCCGTACGGGTTCCTCGTGACCGGCCTGAACCGCTACGCCGCGCTGGACGGCGAGTACCGCGCGTTCATCGAGCTCATCGCCCAGCACCTCTCCGCCGGCCTGGCCGCCTCGCGCACCTATGACGCCGAGCGGCGCCGGGCCGCGCAGCTGGAGGAGCTCGACCGCGCCAAGACGGCGTTCTTCTCCAACGTCAGCCACGAGTTCCGCACGCCGCTGACGCTGATGCTGGGCCCGCTCCAGGACGCCCTGGGCGAGCCGGCGGGGCTGCCCCCCGAGCGCCTGGAAATGGTGCACCGCAACGCGCTGCGGCTGCTGAAGCTCGTCAACGCGCTGCTGGACTTCTCCCGCGCCGAAGCGGGGCGGATGCGGGCCGAGTTCCGCCCCATCGACGTCGCCAAGCTCACCGCCGACCTCGCCGGAACGTTCCGCGAGGCCACCGAGCGGGGCGGCGTGGACCTGGTGGTCGACTGCGAGTCGCCGGCCCGCCCGGTCTACGTGGACCCCGACCTGTGGGAGCGCATCGTCCTCAACCTCATCTCCAACGCGTTCAAGGCCACCCTGACGGGCTCGATCGAGGTCCGGCTGCGCAACGTGCACGACCACCTCGAGCTGTCGGTCAAGGACACTGGCACCGGGATCGAGCCCCAGGAGATGGCACGGCTCTTCCAGCGCTTCCACCGCGTGCGCAGCGTGGCGCGCAGCTACGAGGGGACGGGGATCGGGCTGGCGCTGGCCAAGGAGCTGACCGAGCTGCACGGCGGCGACGTGATGGCCAGCAGCATCGTGGGCGAGGGGTCCGAATTCGTCGTCACCCTGCCGTTCGGGTCCGCGCACCTGCCCGCCGATCAGGTCTACGCCGAGAGCGTGGAGCCGGCGGCGTCGATCGCGGCGCTGTTCGTGGAGGAGGCGATGAGCTGGATCGAGACCTCCGGTGACCGCCTGACCCCCGGCGCGTTCCCCGCGGTGCCCGGGCCCGACTCGCGCGGGTCGCGCCCGCGGGTGCTCATCGCCGACGACAACGCCGACCTGCGCCGCTACCTGACCACCCTGCTGGCCGGCCAGTTCGACGTCGAGGCGGTCACCGACGGCAACGCGGCGCTGCAGGTCATCCACGACCGCCAGCCCGACCTGCTCATCTCCGACGTGATGATGTCCGGGCGCGATGGCTACGAGCTGCTGCAGGCGGTCCGCGCCGCTCCGGAGACCCAGGACCTGCCGGTCATCCTGCTGTCCGCGCGCGCCGGCGAGGAGGCCGCGATCGAGGGTCTGGAGGCCGGCGCCGACGACTATTTGCCCAAGCCGTTCTCCGGCCGCGAGCTGCTGGCGCGCGTGCGCGCGCATCTCGACCTGTCGGCCTTGCGTCGCCAGGCCGCCGCCGAGCTGGCCGCCGAGCGCCTCCGGCTCGAGCAGACCATCCAGCAGTTGCCGGCCGGCGTGATGCTGGCCGAGGCCCCGTCGCGGCGGATCGTGCTCTCCAATCGCCAGGCGGCCGAGATCCTCGGCCACGGGATCCTCGGCCACCAGGCATCGGGCGATTACGACGGCTACCAGCTCTACTCGCTGGATCGCGAGCGGCTCAAGCGCGACGAGGGCCCGTTGGCCCGGGCGATGCTCAGCGGCGAGGTCGTGGAGGACCAGGACATGCTCTATGTCCGCGGCGACGGCCGCACCATCGTGGTGCGCATCAGCGCGGCTCCGGTCCGTGACGAGAGCGGCGTGGTCATCGGCGGCGTGCTCGTCTTCCAGGACGTCTCCGAGCGCGTGCGCACCGAGCGGCTGCTCGCCGGCCAGCGCGACATCCTGGCGCTCATCGCCAACGGCGTCTCGCTCCATCGCACCCTCGACGCGATCGTGCGGTGCGTGGAGGATCTCTCCGAGACCCCGGCCAAGAGCTCGATCATGCTGCTGAGCGCCGACGGTTATCACCTCGAGCACGGGGCGTCCCCGAGCCTGCCGGACGCGTACCGCGAGGCGGCGGAGGGGGTGGAGATCGGCCCCGACTCACCCGGCGCGGCCGCGTTCCGGGGCGAGACCGTCATCGTCGCCGATACCCAGACCGCGCCGGGCTGGGCGCCCTACCGCGAGAAGGCCCGGGAGCTCGGGATCCGCGTCGTGTGGTCCACGCCGCTGCGCGCCGACGACGGCGAGCTCGTCGGCACCCTGGGCGTCTTCTACGACGAGCTCCGCGAGCCCTCCGCCGAGGATCGCCGCGTGGTGGACCTGCTGGCGCCGACCGCCGGCGTGGCCATCGGCCGCGCCCGCGACTCCGAGAGCCGCACGCGGCGCCTGGAGGAGCTGCAGAGCAGCCTCCTGCCGCGGGCCCTGCCCGAGGTGCCCGGCCTGCGCGCCGCGGTGAGCTTCCATCCCGCCGAGCGCGGCCTGGACGTGGGCGGCGACTTCTATGACCTGTTCCCGTTGCCCGGCGAGGCGTGGGGCTTTGTCATCGGCGACGTATGCGGCCACGGCGCCGAGGCCGCCGCGGTCACCGCGCTCACCCGGCATGCCACGCGCTCGATCGCCCGCCTGGTGTCGCGGCCCCGCGACGTGCTGGCGATGGTCAACGAGGAGCTGCGCACCTCAGACCACAACCGCTTCTGCACCGCTCTGTACGGACGCCTTGACCCGGTGCCCGGCGGGATGCGCGTGACGCTCGCCAGCGGCGGGCACCCGCCGCCGCTCGTGCGCCGCGCCTCGGGCCAGATCGAGGCGCTGCGCGAGCACGGGCCCCTGCTGGGCGTCTTCCCGTCGGCCGCCTACCCGGAGGTGACCGTCGAGCTCGCGCCCGAGGACACGCTCCTGGTCTATACCGACGGGCTGGTCGAGCGCAACCCCCGCCTGCTCGGCGACGCCGCGCTGAGCGCCCTGCTGGCTTCGCTGAGGTTCGCCACCGTCGACCGGCTGATCACCCAGCTCGAGGATCGCGCCCTCGGCACCCCGCCGGTGCGGCTGCCCGACGACACCGCCGTCCTGGCGATCCAGGTGGTGGCGCGGACCCCGGACGGCGCCGCCGCCGAGGGCGCCGGGACGACGGTCCTGGTCCACGCGCCGGCGGAGTAGCGGGTCGTGCTGCGCCTGCGCAGCACGCGCATCGTCACGCCCGCGGGGGTGGTGTCGGGCGAGGTCTGTGTGCGCGGCGGCCTGATCGAGACGATCGGCCCGCCCACCGACGCGGACGCGATCGAGTTCGGCAGCCACTGGATCGTCCCCGGATTCATCGACGTGCACGTCCATGGGGGCGGCGGCGCCCAGTGCAACACGCGCGATGCTGAGGAGATCCGCGCCGTCGCGCGGTTCCACGCTGAGCACGGCACGACCAGCTTGCTGGCCACCACCGTTGCGGCGCCGGTGGACGATTTGGTCGAGGCGTTGGGCGCGATCCGTGCCGCTGCCGGCTCCGTTGGGGCCGCCGGGGCCGCTGGGGCCGGTGGGGCCGCTGGGGCCGGTGGGGGCGCTGGGGCCGCCGGGGCCACCGGCCGCGCCGCGGCCCTCGGGACCGCCGCGGGCGCAACCATCCTCGGGGCCCATCTCGAGGGCCCGTTTCTCAACCCGCGCCGCGCTGGCGCTATGAATTCCAAAGCATTTCTAGCACCCGCCCCGGACGTCGTCCGCCGCCTCCTGCTGGCCGGGGAGGGCTGCCTGAGCCTCATGACACTGGCCCCGGAGCTGCCCGACGCCGACCTCGCGATCACGGAGCTGGTGGAGGCTGGCGTCGTCGTCTCGCTGGGGCACAGCGAGGCCACCTATGACCAGGCGCGCGCCGCGGTGCGGTGTGGCGCGCGCTCGGTGACCCACCTGTTCAACGCGATGGCGCCGCTTCACCACCGCGCGCCGGGGCTGCTCGGCGCCGCGCTCGATCTGCCCGAGCTCGCCTGTGAGCTCATCTGCGACGGCGCCCACGTCGACCCCGTGGCGATGCGGTTGGCCCATCGTGTGAAGGGCACCGCCGCCATGCACCTCGTCACCGACGCCGTGTCCGCGGCCGGCATGCCCGATGGCGGCGGCTACCGGCTGGGCGCCGCGCCGGTGGACAGGGTCGGCGGCCGGGCAGTGCTGAGCGGGACCGACTCGCTGGCGGGGAGCACCGTGACCATGGACATCTCCGTGGCCAATGCGGTGAGGTGGCTGGACATCCCGGTCGCGGAGGCGGTGGCGATGGCCTCGACCAACCCTGCCCGGCTCCTCGGTCTCGAGGACCGCAAGGGCGCGATCGGGCCGGGCATGGACGCCGACCTCGCCGTGCTCGACGACGACCTGCGGGCCTGCGCCACGCTCGTGGCTGGGACCGTCGTGTTTGACGCCGCTACGCGCCGGGCCTGAGGGGACGTCGCGTCAGCACGGCTCAGCGCTCGCCGTCATCAGTGATATCGGTGACCACGGCCACCCACTCGGTGATCGTGCCGGCCGAGTTGAGCAACGGCAGGGCGCGCAGGTAGGCCCTGCGCACCGTCCCACCCACCTGCACGCGGTAGACGAGCTCGACGATGTTTCTCCTCTTCGTGGCGCGGGCGACGGTTTTGCGAACGCGCTTGCGGTCGTCGGGGTGGACGTGCTCCTCCTGCAGCCACGAGACCTGCGGGGCGTCGGGGTCGCCGGTGGCCAGACGGCTGTCCACGACGCGGAAGTCGGTCCAGTCCGAACTGATGCGAAACACCGAGCGCGCGCCTGCGGGAGGATCGGGTTGGTCGACCGTGTCGGGGCGGTCATCGCGCAGCTTGTCGCTCGTCCGCCGGATCTGCGCGCTCTGCGCCCTCACGGTGCGTGCTTCGCCCTGTCCCCTGACGGCATTCAGACGCGCCAGGACCGAGAGCGAGCGCTCCGCCCCTCGGCGCTTGGAGGCGTCGGTCTCATCTCGCATCGCGTCCCGAACGGCGGCGGCGAACATCTCGAAGACCCACGGGTCCGTGGGCCCCACGACGATGCGCGCGATCACGGCGTCCCGAACGTAGTGAGAAACGCTGACCCCGGCGTGCTCCGCCTCGGTCTCAATCAGTTCCCACAGTTCGTCGTCGAACCCGACCGTGGCTGTCTTGGGAGAGCTAGGCATCCAGCACCCTGCTGCTGCGCCCGCGATCCTACAGCTACGTGGCGGCGTCGCCGAGGTGGACGTCGAAGAAGTTGAGGATCCGCCGCCAGGAGTCCTCGGCGGACGGGTGGTCGTAGTTCATGTGCACCAGCTTCGTCAGCGGAGTGAGCGCCGGCCCGACGTTGATCCGGTTCATGAACGCATGGCCCACGTCGGGGTACTCCTTGACGTCGTGGGCGACGCCCAGCTCGGTCAGCGCACGCTCGAGGCGCTCGGCGCGCCCGGGCAGCTCGGGATCGCGCTTGCCGAAGCTGGCCACCACCGGACAGCAGCCCTCCAGGCGCATCGACGCGTCCTTGGGCACCTCGCCGTAGTTGACCGACGCCGCGGCGAAGTCATAGCGCGGCGCGCACAGCAGGGCAAAGCCGCCGCCCATGCAGAACCCGATGATCCCGATCTGACCGGTGCAGTCCTCGCGCGCCGCCAGCCAGCGGCGCGCCGCCTCGATGTCCGCGTAGGCCTCCCCGGAACCGCTCCGGCTGGCCTTCAGGGTGGCCACGACGCATCTGATGCCGCGACCGGAGTACAAGTCGGGCGCGAAGGCGAGGTACCCCGCGGTGGCCAGCCGGTCGGCCTGCAGGCGGATGTCGTCGCTGAGGCCCAGCGCGTCCATTACCACCACCACTCCCGGCCACGGACCCCCGCCGCGCGGGTGGGCCACATACCCCCGCAGTTCGCGGTCCTCGGCCGGGAAGTAGGTGGTGTCAGGCATGGGCTACGGGCCGGATGTATGCGGCGCGGGCGCGGTTGTCCCGGGCATCTCGAGGCCCTCGTCGCGGGCCAGGCCCTCGCCGATTCGTGCCGCCAGCTTGGGGGTGATGAGCACGATCAGCGAGCCGATGATCAGCCACGCCAGGACCACGAACGGGAAGCGGTCATAGGGGAACACCTGGCCGGTCACGTTCTTGTAGATCGTGTACCCCAGGAACGCGATCCCCAAGACCGGGATCACGATCTCGTAGAGCGGCGCGCTGCGGTGCTTGAAGAACAGGAACACGATGGCGCCGACGTTGGTCATGATGTAGGCCACGAGCAGGCTCAGCACCCCGAGCGTCCCGGGGTAGAAGAACGCGTTGACGGCGTTCACGCCCACGAGCCGCTGGACCACGATGGCCCCGATGCCGACGATGAGCACCACGGTGAGGGCGCCCGCGGGGGCGCCGCTACGCGTCGAGGCGCGCCCCAGGGACGACTCGAAGCGCGTGCCCCGGCTGAGCGCGAACAGGATGCGGGCGCCCGCCGTGCACGATGCCAGGCCACTGGCAAAGGCGCTGATCGTGGCCCCGGCGTTGATGAAGTCCTCCATCCCGGAGCCGACGTAGGTGTGCGCCAGGTCGCCCAGCGGGGACGACGAGCTCGCGAACGCCTTCGCCCCCGCGGGGTTGGCGCCGAAGCCCCAGGTCTGAACGAGGATGCAGAGGATGTAGAACGCGCCTGTGGCCAGCACCGCGTTACGGATCGCGCGCGGGATCTCGCGCCGCGGATTGTCGGTCTCCTCACCGAGTGACGCCGCGCCCTCGAAGCCGGCGAAGGACAGGAAGCCGAACACGGCCGCGCTGCCCACCACGCTCAGCGACGTGCCGCTGGGGAGCTTGAAGGCGTTGGCGGTGATCGAGGTGCCGTGCGGCGAGGTGCCGGCGATCAGCTTGACGACGATGACGATCATCAGGATCACGATCAGCGTCACCGAGATGCCCTCCATCCCCAGCAGCGAGCGCGCGGCGATGCGGATGTCGCCGTACGCCAGGATGGCGATGATGACCCCGGCGGCCAAGGCGATCCAGATGTAGTCGGCACTGTTCCACCAGCCCGTTCCCTGGAAAAAGGCGACGCCGAAGGTGCCGGCCTCGGCGGTGGAGGCACACGTGAAGGCCATATAGGTGCCCAGCAGCGCCCACCCTGCGATGAACCCGACCTGTGGTCCCAGCGTGACGCCCGCCAGCGCGTACACCGAGCCCGCATGGCTGAAGTACCGGCTCAGCCGGATGAACGCATAGGAGACGAGCAGCACCCCGATGGTCGCGAAGATGAACGCCAGCGGCACGGCCTGCCCGATGAGCCCCGCCGGCGCGGTGCCGTTGAGCGCCATCGCTGCCGTCGGCGCCATGATCCCGATCGAGATCGCGATCGCCTCCCAGAAGCGCAGCTCGCGGCGCAGGCCGTGAGACGGAGGGTTCGGGGTCGATGCCGGCGCTTGGGTTGCCATCGGCGGGTGGTCCCTTCTCGGTTGGGGGCGGGGCTAGCTGGTGAAGATCGCCTGGGGAAGGAAGGCGCCGACGACCCAGTTGGGGACGTCGACCACCTCGTGGATACGCAGGTCGGCGGCGACCGAGGCGATCGCGTACGCCTCCTGGCGGCTGCGGCCGTACCGCTGCGTGATGTGGTCCACGAGGGCGCGCGTCGCCTCGCGCGTGGCCTCCATGAGGTCGGGGCCGATCCCGGTGCAGACGTGGTAGCTCGACCGCTCCGTGGCGGCGAGCTGACCCTGCGGGATCGCGTACTGCGGGTAGCGGGCGGTCATGTCGGTGCGCACGCTGAGGCGCACGGTGATGTCCATGGCCGTTTCGACCGCGGTCCCGCACACCTCGCCATCGCCCATTGCGGCGTGCGTGTCGCCGACGCTGAACAGCGCGCCTTTTACGGCCACCGGGAGGTAGAGGGTGGTCCCAGGCCTCAGGTGCTTGATGTCCATGTTGCCGCCCCACTTGGACGGCGGGACGACCGAGTGCTGCCCGGGCTCGGCGGGCGCCAGCCCGATCGTGCCCGGGAAGGGTGCGAAGGGGAGCGTTATGTCATCGGCGAAGCGGACGCTGTTGCTGTCGGCGTCGACGCTTGAGATGTTCAGCCACGGGTCGGGGAACTCGTCGGCGAGCAGCCCGAAGCCGGGGATGATCGCCGTCCAGCCCCAGGCCTTGGGCGTGAGCTCGAGGATGTCTATCTGCAGGACGTCGCCGGGCTGGGCGTCCTTGACGTAGACGGGGCCGGTGACCGGGTTGACCTTGGTGAGGTCCAGGTTGGCGACGTCCTGCGTGGTGGACTCGGCGGTGAGCTGGCCGCCGGACGCGTCGGCGCACTCCAGCTGCACTGTCTCCCCGGAGTCGATCTCCAGCACCGGCGCCGCCGCGTTGTCCCAGACGAAGGCGGCGTTCTCTGAGCCGACAGAGTGGATCGAGTGCGGGTGACCGGATCCGGCCAAAGCGCGGTGCACCCTATCGCATCAAGCGTTGTCTATTGGGTCATTCGCCGGGGGCGAGCTGGCCGAGGCCGTGCAGCCAGTCGCGCACGCGCTGGGAGCGGAACAGCTCGTCGCGGGCGCGTTAGCGTTCGGCGTGCACGCTTCACGCACCTAGCAACCCTTGCTAAAGTTGTGGGTCCGCCGCGGGGTGGAGCAGTCTGGTAGCTCGTCGGGCTCATAACCCGAAGGTCGCGGGTTCGAATCCCGCCCCCGCTATAAGAAAAGCCCCGGAAACCGGGCTTTTTCTTTTGCCTAAGCGGCGATTTCGGATCGGGTACCAAACGGGTACCAAGATCTGCATTAGGATTGCAGTCCGTGAACTCGGTTTCGAACCGTCGAGCGCTCGCGGGACGCGGATTGCGGCCGCGATGCGAGGTCGAGGCGTCTCCGGGACAGGCGGTCCGCGGGCCGGCGAGACTCCGACCGCAGCGGGTCCGGCCGTCCGGTTCGTCTTCAAGCTCGAGAAGGCCGGGGCCCGTCTGGTGGGCCAAGTACCGCCTGCCGGACGGCACGCAGGTCAAGCAGATCGGGCCGGCGTGGACCGGCCGCGGGCGGCCGCCGGCCGGCTACTTCACGAAGCGCCTGGCCGAGGACTGGCTGCGCGACACGCTCGAGGAGGTCCGGCGCGAGTGGACGGCCGCCAGCTGCGGCGGCGGTGCTCGTCGACCCGCGGTCCGATCCGCGCTCGACGAGTCAGGCGCGACGTTCGCCGAGGCGGCGGAGGAGTACCTGCGCTTCGCGGAGCAGGACCGCGGCTGCAAGCCCTCGACGATCCGCGGCTACCGCAACGCGATCAACGTCCACCTGCTGCCGGTGTTCGGCGCGATGGCGCTCGAGGACATCACCGAGCGCGAGATCGAGCGCTGGCGCGCGGGCATGTCCAGCGCCCGCCAGCAGCGCGAGCTCTCGAACAAGACCAAGAACAACCAGCTCGTGCTGATGCACGCGATCTTCCGGCGCGCGGTGAAGCTCTACGGGCTCGCCGCGAACCCGCTCGCCAACGTCGATCGCTTCCGCGTGCGCAGCAGCGGCGACATCCAGGTGTTCTCGCCCGAGGAGGTCTGGAGCCTGGTGCGCGCCGCCGCGTCCGAGACCGACGCGGCGATCTTCCTGACCGCCGCGTTCACCGGCCTGCGCCGCGGCGAGCTGCTCGGGCTCCGCTGGCGCGACATCGACTTCGCCGGCTCGACGATCCGGGTCCGCGCGAGCTACGCCGCCGGGCAAGCTGACGACGCCGAAGTCCGGCAAGGTGCGCGCGGTGCCGATGGCGCCCGACGTCGCGAGCGCGCTCGCGCGGCTCGGCGACCGGGAGCGGTTCACCGGCGACGACGACTTCGTGTTCGCCGGCGAGGCCGGGCTGCCGCTCGACGGCGACGCGCTCAGCAGCCGGTATCGCGACGCGCTCGCGCGGGCGGGCCTGCGGCCGCTTCGGTTCCACGACCTGAGCCACACGTTCGGAACCCGGATGATCGCCAAGGCGGACATCCGCCGCGTGCAGGAATGGATGGGGCACGCCGACATCCAGACGACGATGAAGTACCTGCACTACGCGCCGCGGGAGGAGGACGCGGAATTGGTCGCGCAGGCATTTGAGAGCACGTCAGGGCCGCCGACACCAGCGCGTGAGCGACCATAACTGGATGGCTGCGACCGCCGTCAGCCGTCTCAGCTGCCGCGCCGCCAGACGTCGTTCCAAGCGGCAACTTGTTCGCGTGAGAACTGCAACCGATACAGACGATCTCGTCCCCCGACGTAGCGGTAGATAGTGATCATCGAGAGGAAGCTCTCCTTAAACTCCATCGCTCGGCGCCGGGCGTCGGCATTCTCGTCGAAGATCCAAGCTGCCACCGCCCGGGGAAGTGTGAAGCTGAGTTCCCCGCCCGGCGGCGACCCGGGCAGAGTGACGACCCAACTAGTCCTGTTTCGGCGGTCCGAGCTCCAGTGGATCGCGACGTCTCGCACGGGGGCTTCGTCGAGAAGCTCGACAACACGTTGCGGGCTGCGTGCGCGCAGAACGAGTAGGTAGGGCCCGTTCGCATTGCAACGAATAGCTCGCCGATCGCCGCAACCCCCTCGGAAAGGATGCGCTCGATCGTCCGCCAAGATGTGCTCGGCTCATCACCGCCCTCCGGGTGAAGGACGCCGTCGGGCCACGTCCCGAGGGCCGTACGTAGACGCGTTCGCAGGCGACGGACGTAGCCGCCGGCGCGGCTTGGCGGATCAGGATCCCAGATCGCCTCCGCCACGTCGTTAGCAATCCGCACGAGGTCGGCGAAGTCGTCGGTGCTCAGGTCTACGAGCGAGATCTGATGCGCGAGTGCATAGTCCGTGGCGGGTGACGAGAAGCCGGAGGTCGAGAAGAGCACGTAGCGGTACGCGAACTTCTGCAACGGGACCACATTTGGCAGGGCCGAACGACTGAAGTTCTGGTTCACGTCGGTGACTACGCCAACCGCATTCCGCACATCATCGATGCCGATAGTTCCGCCTCGCGCCTTCGCCTCAACTATGAGCCTCAGAGGGAAGGTCAACGCGGGAATCCAGGCTAGTTCGCCCAACACGTCGACTTGGTGATCCCCACCGCGACCCCTGATTGCTAGGCCGTTCGGAAGATTGCGCAGCTCCTCAACATCCTGGCTTGCGTCAACAAGCAGGCGGTAACCGGTGTTCTGGATGAGTTTGGCCAGCACTTCCTCGAGGACGTACCCGCGCAACGTCGGGAGCGATAGAGGCGGCATGGCATGATCCTCGCTTGCGCGCGGGCGCTGCGTCAACTACAGCCATATGCTCAGCAACGGTGGTCGTTGCCTCTAAATCGACCGTCGGAAGGAGTGCCTCATTGGGTTGCTCGACTACAGAACTCGTTGGTCCATGGCATTGATGTAACCCCGGGGATTCGGCATCGGCGCGGAGGGCTAGCCAAATAGGCACCTAGCACATCGATCTCGCGGAGCGTCAACCGTGCGAGCAGCGTGGCCGCGATGGCGCCGACCAGCGGAGACGAACATCGGCCGTTGTCGCGCATCTCGTCGCCTAGTTAAGTTAAGTTAGCTGCCGTGAAGAGTGCAAGGACCCAGACAGGCTTCGGAGTCCAGCGCCCTCCGGTTGGCTCGCCGTCTGCCGGAGCACGACGGACGAGCGCTCCGCTGGGGTGGTCGACGTTGGTGCTCACTCGCGTGGCGTTCGATCGACAGCGCGAAGTTGTTGTTGAGCTTCGTGGAGCCTCGCTGGTTCCCGGCCGCTTCGACGTGATGACCGGTCTTCGGAGTGGCGAGTTGGTCACTCCTCCCGCTCAACGTGGAATGTCATCCGGCATCGACCGCACCGCACGAGGCCGGCCACAACTCGATTTTTCTGGCCACAGTGAGGACAAGTATCGATTCTCCTTGAACGTGCATCGGATAATCTAGATAACCGCGGATCGGTGGTAGCCGCGACCGTGGCAGTATCTCGTGCAGCTGCCCGTGGTCCAGGCGCCAGTTCAACGTGAAATGTGAGCCGGCATTTTCCGCACCGCATGACGCCGGGGGCCACGCGGTTCTTCTGGCCACAGTGCGGACAAGCCTCGACCGTTCGTGAGTGTACGCCTTTCCGGAAAGTGAGCGTGATCGGTGCGGTGCAAGCCACCTCGACGTCCGGCAGCCGCGCCAACAGTGCACAGACGAAGCTCGAGCGCTTGACGTTCAGGCCATCCTTGTCGAGCAGGTAACGGCTGGTAAGCGAACCGTGGGCTTGTAGGTAGTCCCAGGCGACCTGGATCATCCGTGCGTTGACAAGCTGGGAACGCCTCCCGGCCGCGCGCGAGCGCAGCGTGTCGACCCAGACGCCCTCTGGCGTGATTTCACGCACCCAGTTGGGTTTGCGATCCGCAATCGTCAGGACCTCGGGATTCGACGCGACCTCCGCGCGGATCTGCCGAAGGAGCGCTGGGTCAAGGACCTCCTTGGCCGCCACGTTTGGCTCTGGCACCCGGTCGGTCACGTCGTTACGACAGACACGATCGGCGGCTTGCGTCCGGCCGGCAATGTTCTCGACGTATTCGTCTCGGCGCCTTGCAGCCACGCGGGGCGGCTCTCGCGCTAGCGCTGCCGGCTCGAACTCGATGCCGCGCGCGCGGAGCTCTCGCTCGATGGTCCGGATGCGCCTGCTGGCGCCCTGGCGCTGGCCCCCGGTCTCGGCGACCTCGCGAGCCTCGATCCAAACGGCGCGAGCGGCAAGAAGCTGCTCTGGGGTTGATGGAGCCGCCGACGGCCCGCGCGACCGCGACACCGGCGCCGGCTGGAACTCGACGCCGAGGTCGGCCATTGCCGCCTCGATCTTGCGGATCCGGCGCGTGGCGCCGGCTTTGACCCCAGCCGTCTGCGCAGATCTCCAGGTCTCCACGAGCGCGGCGTGCGCGTCGAGCAGCTCCTCCGGGGTCGACGGCGCCGGCGCCGAGCGGCGCGGGGGGCGCCCGAGGTCAGCCGGCTCGAACTCGATGCCGCGATCGGTCAGGGCCGCCTCGATGTTCCGGATCCGCCGAGTCGCGCCCTGCCTTGCACCGCGCGTCTGCGCCGATGCGCGAGCCTTCACGAGCGCCGCGTGCGCGTCGAGCAGCTCCTCCGGGGTCAGCGGCGCCGGCGCCGAGCGGCGCGGGGGGCGCCCGAGGTCAGCCGGCTCGAACTCGATGCCGCGCGCGCGGAGCTCTCGCTCGATGGTCCGGATGCGCCTGCTGGCGCCCTGGCGCTGGCCCCCGGTCTCGGCGACCTCGCGAGCCTCGATCCAAACGGCGCGAGCGGCAAGAAGCTGCTCTGGGGTTGATGGAGCCGCCGACGGCCCGCGCGACCGCGACACCGGCGCCGGCTGGAACTCGACGCCGAGGTCGGCCATTGCCGCCTCGATCTTGCGGATCCGGCGCGTGGCGCCGGCTTTGACCCCAGCCGTCTGCGCAGATCTCCAGGTCTCCACGAGCGCGGCGTGCGCGTCGAGCAGCTCCTCCGGGGTCGACGGCGCCGGCGCCGAGCGGCGCGGGGGGCGCCCGAGGTCAGCCGGCTCGAACTCGATGCCGCGATCGGTCAGGGCCGCCTCGATGTTCCGGATCCGCCGAGTCGCGCCCTGCCTTGCACCGCGCGTCTGCGCCGATGCGCGAGCCTTCACGAGCGCCGCGTGCGCGTCGAGCAGCTCCTCCGGGGTCAGCGGCGCCGGCGCCGAGCGGCGCGGGGGGCGCCCGAGGTCAGCCGGCTCGAACTCGATGCCGCGCGCGCGGAGCTCTCGCTCGATGGTCCGGATGCGCCTGCTGGCGCCCTGGCGCTGGCCCCCGGTCTCGGCGACCTCGCGAGCCTCGATCCAAACGGCGCGAGCGGCAAGAAGCTGCTCTGGGGTTGATGGAGCCGCCGACGGCCCGCGCGACCGCGACACCGGCGCCGGCTGGAACTCGACGCCGAGGTCGGCCATTGCCGCCTCGATCTTGCGGATCCGGCGCGTGGCGCCGGCTTTGACCCCAGCCGTCTGCGCAGATCTCCAGGTCTCCACGAGCGCGGCGTGCGCGTCGAGCAGCTCCTCCGGGGTCAGCTTGGCACGTTCTCCCTCTGCCGCCGTCGGGCCACTCTCGCTAGCTCGGATCACTTGAGAGACGCGCTGACGCGAAATTCCAAACCGCGTCGCAATCTCGGAGAGGACGACGCCTGTGTTTGCCATGTCCACGATCGCCTCGTCGCGCTCCGCAAATTTCCCCGAGGGTTTGCCGAGCTCCGGAGGCCGCCGGCCGCCGGCCGCCGCCGGTACTGCCAACCCGACGCGCACGGGCGTCGGGGTTTCCGTGAGAAGCGACTCCAGCGCCTCCGCTGAGCTCGAATCGAGCTCCACCGGCTTCAGCAACGCTCCTGGATGGAGCTCGTAATCCGACGCCCGCGCGAACCGTAACCTGGGCCCCGACTGGGAGCGCAGCTTACGTGCAATCTCGTGTGGGACGATCCTGTCTACGCGGCAGGCCGTGAAAGGCGCCTCACCCACCACTGTGTCCCGTTGAGCGTCGTGGTCGTTAAGCGTGAGTCTTCCGATAAGAGCCAGCTTTCCATCGGCGAAGGCGCAGAGGTACACGCGATCGCCGGGGCTAGCGTGGAGGCCGGAGAGCTGAGGATGGCTAGCCCGCACGAGCGCGGCCCCAGCAGGTTGGTCACGGGCCTGTTGGAACATCCGTGGCGGGATGCCCAGAAGAATGTTGCGAACTATGCGCAGCCCCTGTCCGAGTTCGGGCTCGGCCTCCGACGTCATGCTCTCAGTTTCGGCTAGTGAGCTGTCGCGCTTGAGTCTCCCATAGGGCGAAGTGCACGAGGCACAGGGCCGCTTGCGTCCCGTCCGCCTGGCGTGCGAATCTCTATGCGATGTCTGCGTCTCACACCGCAATCCGAGCGAGCCGGTCATCTCGAGGAGCGTCAGCGCGCTCGCGGCGGCACACATCACCGCAAGGCCGTTACGCGGCGGTATCACTGTTCGCGGGCGCGGGCGGATTGGATCTCGGTGCAGAATCCACATCGCGAATCCGCGTGGTTTGGGCCAACGACAACGATCGCTGGGCCTGCGAGACCTACCGCCGTAATCTCGGCGCGCACATAGCCGAGGGCGACATCTGCGCGCTCGAGGTGCCGCAAGTTCCTTGCGACATCCTGCTCGCGGGGCCGCCCTGCCAGGATTTCTCGCAGCTGTGGAACCACGACGGGGCGCGCACAGCGCGAGGAAACCTGTTCCGTGAGGTCGCGCGGTTTCTGGCCGAGATGAAGCCAGCCGGATTCGTTCTGGAGAACGTCCCTGGCCTGTTGTCGGCCAATCGCGGAGCCGCGTGGACGATCGTCCGCCATGCGCTTCGAGCGCCGGCGAGCTTTTTGTATAGCCAGCCCGGCGTCCGCTACAACCTGTCCGCCCAGGTCGTTGACATGGCCGATCTCGGAGTCCCACAGCACCGCGAGCGGCTCCTCGTGCTCGGCGTGCGGCGCGACTTGGGGATCCGGCCGCCATCGATTCCGCAGCCTTTGGCTCGCGCTCACGTCAGCGCGCGCGAGGCGATTGAGCATCCGGCCATCCCCGACGACGCGCCGAACCACGAACGGGGGCTGGACAGCCCCGAGGTCGTGGAGCGCTTAAAACTGATCCCGCCGGGACGGAATTACACGGTCATACCCGAGGACCACCCGCTCTTCGTCAAAGGCCTCATCAGCCATGTGTACCGCCGGCTCGACCCCGACACGCCGAGCTATACGATCATCGCGAATGGCGGGGGCGGAACTCATGGCTATCACTACGGCGAGCCGCGCAGATTGAGCAACCGCGAGCGGGCTCGATTGCAGACCTTCCCAGACAGCTTTGTCTTCGCTGATGGGGGACCCGGTCGCTCCGCGTACCCGCGCGTACGCCGGCAGGTCGGGAACGCGGTGCCGCCACGGGCCGCCGAGATCGTCACCAGCGCGCTCGCGCGCACGCTTCAGCTTGCCGGCGTGCCGCTCCGCGGCTCGCGAGAGCTCGCTAAGGCACGCCGAGCCACGCTCAAGCTAAGGGGCTCCCATCCCGCGACGGCGGAGGCGCGAGAGGCCGCTTGATGGACTCCGAAACGCCGCAGGCGCTTCCCGTGGAACTGCCGGTCGTCGCTGCGCTCCGCACGCTTTCCATCTTCGGTGCTGACCAAGGCGGCGCCTACCGCGAGCATTACGCGAGGATCGCTCAGGCCCTGGGACCGGACGTTCGAACGCGATTGGGCGAGAGCGCGCGGGAGTGGGCGATCTCGGGCAACGCCGGCCTTCGCGTGCTTACGGGAAACGCCGGAACAGGGAAGACGGCGGTAGCCGATGCGTTCTGCCGAGCCTGCGGCAGCCAGCTGCCCGAAGCCGACGAGCTCGTGGAAGTCGCCGCAGGCCGTTTCGTCGTTAAGGACCTCTCCGGTCTGCCCGGCCCGCGCGAGCGGCTCGAAGTCATGCGTCGCGCTGTCGCCGCTGCCCGCGGTGGTGGCCAGGCGCTCGTATGCGCTAACGAAGGCGTAATGCGCGATGTGGCGGAGGCGCTTGGCGAGGACGGACCGACGGTTCTCTCACTGCTCGAGCAGGCACTTCGACAAGGCGCCGCCGAGCTCGACGGGATTCTCATAATCAATGCAAATCGTCAGCGTCCAACAGCTCCGGGGCTTTGGGAAGCGCTTGTGGATTACGTCGCCCGGGAAGAACTCTGGGAGCCCGGGTGCGACGGCTGCCCTTACGGCGCCGCCGGCTGTCCTATGCGGTCCAACGCCGATGCGCTGCGCCGGCCGACTGTCCGGGCGGCGCTACGGAGTCTGATCCAGCTCGCAACCGGCGAGGCCGTGCCAACGCTCCGCGAGCTGCTTGCCATCCTCGCATACGCGCTCGTAGGAGGTGCGTCGTGCCAGGAGATCAAGCAGCGGGCAAGGGACCGGGGTCGTCAGGGCTTCACGGCCGAGGAGGCGTACTTCGCGCGCGTGCTCGGACAAGGGTTGCGTTCCGACACCGCTGAGCGCTCACCGCTGCTGCTGGAATTGCGTGCCAGCGGCCTCGGGCAACTTGCCGACCTTCAGGCCGATGAATGGCTGAGGGACACATCTGGGGCGCCAGAGTCCGTGCGCGCGTTGGCAGGAGCGCCGGACCCTGGGGATCAAGACGACGCGCCGCTTCGCGGATCGCGCTCTCCGCTCGACCGAGTCACCGCGGTCGGGACAATGACCTTTCACGAACTAGGCGAGACGATCGCGACAAGCGAAGACGTCGCGCGTGTAAACCAATGTCTCGAAGCTCTGGTGGGTCGACCGCCATACGAGACGTCGCGCCAGTCGTTGTGGCGACAACGGCTGTTCTTTGAGGCGACCGATGAACTCGGCGGTCTAGCGGCGTGCTGCGCCCGGCTCCTCGAGGCCCGGAACCTGACCGACTTCCTCGCCCTCGCAGCCAGCGTCGCAGGCGGAGCCGAAGGCGTAATCGAGCTAGCGACGATCGTCAAGGGCCTGAACTTCCTCGTGTGCGGATTCTCTAGCGCCACGGAAGGCTTGGTGGTGCCTGATCAAGCCTGCCTGTTCGCGCGCGATCCGGGATCATTCCGGCCTGCTAGACCATCCCTTGTCCACGGGCAGATCGCTCTGGACCGCCTGGCTCTACGCACGCCGGACCGAGGACTGATCGAAGGGCTCGTGGACATCGATCACATCGAACTCGAACTCGTCGTGAACGCCCAAGACGATCTGACGCTCCGGATCCGCCCACGCCTATACGAAGCCATCCGCGAAGCGGCGGCGTTCGAGGGTCCTGTCGGGCAGGGGATCGCCGAAATGACGGACGTGCGAGGGTTCTACGGGCGTCTCGCTCACGTGATCGAGCACCAGCACACGCTGCGCGTCGCCGACCCCGCGGCAACGCCGCCGGCACTCATCACGGTCTCGCTACCTCATTTCGTTCGCTGATGGCGAGGAGTCTCACTCCGGGGTCGATCGCCAAGGAGCTCTTCGGGATCGATCCCGACCGCGACGAGCGGGCCTCTCAACTGTGCGCCGAGACACTGCTCACGCTGGCTCAGAACGACTACTGCGCGCCGGATCAGTTAGAGCAGCTAATCACACCCAAACGCGAGCAGTTCGCGCTTCGATCTCTCGCCCTAGGAACAAACTTCCTGGAAATGGTTGAAGACGGTCGCGTCGGAGACGCGGACACGACCCCTCAGCGGTACGGCGCCGAGCTCGCCGCCGGCGCCGACGTCAGAGGATCCGCAAACCTGGCGCTCGCCCGGGACGCGCTTCAAGGCCTGATCGACCCCGAGACGCACCAAGGCCAAGCAGGCGGGTGGCTTTTGTTCCCCTTCCACGAATCTCTCCTCTGGTACGACGCGCGGCGTGAGCGCGCGCGACCGTGGCGAGTACGCAAGGTCTACATGCGCGGTTCAGGCATCACGCTCGCTCGAATGCTTCTCCACCCGAACGCTGGGGAGCAGACGACCCAGCTGGGCGGAAGCGCAGTCGCGGCGATTCGGGAGACACTGCAGGGTGCGTCGCCGGTAGGACAGATCGCACAACAGCTCGAATCCGCCCTTCCGGAGCGACCCCTGCCGGTAACCGAGCCGGATGAGAAAGCCGCTTGGGAACGCGGCGCCGACCGGAATCTCGCGGATCTCGCTCAGCGAGTGTGTAGGCACGCCGAGGGTGTCATGCTCCAAGGCACCATCAGCGGGCCTGCGCGACTGTGGCAGCTACGGACGATCCTTGCGCTTGATCTAGCCACCCACGCGTTGAGGACTGCGTGGGGAGCGATACGCACCCCGGATCCCGAACGGTTCCTCCTACTCAGCTTCGGACTGCAGCCGCGCGCTGAGAACCGCATTCGTCAGCGGGCGGAAGTCGCATACCAGCAAGCTCGGCTGAGGCTCAGGCAGGCCACGGTGGCCACGCTGGCGCAGGCGATGGAGCGCGTCGCCGACGACGGCGAGGTCGACTGGGACGACGAGCTCGAGAACCGCCGCGATCGAATGCGCCCCGTAATCGACGGGCTCGACCACGCCCGCGTAAGCGCTGACTACGACAGGCTGGCGCGACTGGCGACAGAGACGGCAGACTACGGACGAGCGGCTGAAGGCTTCCGCGTGTTGATGGACACGATCGGCGTTCTCGCGGGCACGGGTGCGTATCGCTACACGACCGCCACTCCCGAGCTGCTCGCCGCGCTCGTCGGAGCTCTCTCGAGCCGCATGCCGATGACGTCGCAGGATTTCTTCGACGCGCTGTTCGATGAATGGGGAGTCGTTGTCGGCCAAGACCAAGCGGCGCGCACCGGACTTGTCGATGACGTCGACGGCGCCGAACTCGAACGCAACGCGAGACGCGCCGAGCTTCTAATGGCAGACGCCGGGCTGGCCCTGGCTCTTTCGGATCGCACGGTCGTCGTCGGCGAGCGCGCGAAGCGGGGAGCCTCATGAGCGCTCGGATCGGCGCGGCACTGGCCGAATACATACGACGCCTTCCCGGGCGACAGCAAGTACATCCTGCTGGAAGGGATTATCTGAGGACACCGCGGCGAGCCTCGCAGCGGCTTGGGACGGCGGCGCAGCTGCCAACGCTCGCGATCCATTCGCTGGCGCCGAAGCGGTTTCCGCATAATGCGCTCGTTGGCGTGTCAGGGACGGGGCTGAGAAATACGCACCCCGAGGGCGTCTGTCTCGTGATTTGCGAAGGAAGCAAGGTCGCCGATCGCCAATCGCTGAACTCGTTCGAGAACGTCGCGCCCGCCGACCTCGTCGAGAACGTCGAAACCTTGGCGATCCTAGCCCGGGCCGGTCGCGAGATCCCCATGGATGGCGCCGGGCGCGACGTTCGCCAGGCGATTGCCCAGCTCCCGCGCGCAGAGAGGCCCGCGACAGCTGCGGTCGCTGCGTATTTCGATCGCATCGCCGACGGCGAGGCGCCGCTCCGCGCGCTACCGGCGCTGGGGGCGTTTCGCGATGACGCCCAAGGCGATCGTGCCAGCTCCACACGAATCCGCGAGAACCTCGCGCTCGCCGCTCGACGCCGCTCCGAAGAGCTCATGCGTCCCGCTGCCTTCGGCGATGTGCGCCGGCGCGCTGAGCGCGTTCTGCGGCGTCGGCCTGGGATGGACGGTCAGCGGGCGGCCAATGAAGCTGATCGCGTGATGGAGCTCCTTGCAGCAGGGCAGCGACGAACTGCTCTCCGAGCTCGCTTTTGACGAAGCCCGGGAGATTCTGGCCCGCCAGCAGCAGGATCTCTCAGCGCTCGTCCGTCAAGAGCTCGATGACTACAAGCGCGCTAGGCGCGACGCCGACCCCGAGGCAATCGACGTCCCATGGGAGTTCTACGAACACCAGGCAGACGCTCTCCGGCGTCCCGACGATCGCCGAAGCGCGGCACGAGAGCTCATCGGCTTCGACAACGCCGAAGACCGCAGCGTGTTCCAGACCGCCACGCGCAAGAAGCTCGAGCGGCTGCTTAAGGACCGAGCGATCAACGCGAGCAGCCCCTCTTGCCCCGAGCTGGCGTTCGCTGCGCGCGGCGCTGGTCCTCGACGGCGGGCTCCAGCGGGTGCAGCTCGTTCGCCCCGAGCCGCCGGCTGAAGACGCGACTCCGAGCCGCGCGAGCGCCGCGCGAGCGCTCTCGATCGCGTGCGCCAGGCTGCGGCTCTCCGCGATGCTGCGGATCTTCGAGGAGAGCTTCGCAGTTGAGGTCGACGGGCTGCTGGTCGAACCGGCATCGCTCCCGTGGCCAGAGGCATTTGAAGACGCCGAGCTCGACCGCGGCCGAAATCTCGAGACCGTCGTACTGCGCCTCCACGGCGGGGAGCGCGATTCGATCTTGATCGAATGGCGCCCGGATCTCGACGACCTCGCGATGCTGCGGGCTGCGCTCATCTTCGCCGATGAGCCAATCCTCACGCTCGAGGCCGCCACACCTTCGCTAGCCGCATTTCTGCTCCGGCCCCCCGCGCGGCGACGGCCGCGCCGCCGCCGCAGCTGCTCGACGCTCGCAAGAACGCTGCAGAGGACCGCGGCCGCCGTGCTCGAGCTCGGACTGGACCCCGAACGCCTTGCGGCTTGGCCGGAATGCTGGAAGGAGGCGGTCGATGCTGAGCAGGCGGCGGGGCGCACCGGCCAACTCGGTCACCTGGCCCTCGCCGGCGGGCTTCAGGCGGGGGCGTCCGTGGCGCTGACCGCGTTTGCGCCGCTCAAATGTGAGTGGCTGCGGCAGCAGATCGATGCTCTGTGGTCTCTACTCTGGCTTGCGCTGCACGGCGGCGAGGCGGCTGACGACGAGCCGCTTGAAGACACAGCTTCCGGGGTCTCCCGCGCGACCGCCTCGCATTACCCGGCACATCTCAGAGTGCCGACGCGCGACCGCCCGCTCGTGCCGAGCGCTGAAGCGCGCATCTGGAGCGTCTACGGCGGCCAGCAGACCGACGCAGGCCAACACGGAGGAGCCGGCTTGCGCGGCGTTATCGAGCGCTTGCTCCTCCTCCAGCCCGAGACCGCGAGTCACTTGCGATGTCTCGCTTGGGGACCAGGCGCGGCTGACCTTCTCGTCGATCAGGCCACGGATCTCGTCGGCGTTCGAGTGGGTCGGGTCGAGATCGGCAAGATCGAGATCTTCTGCGTCGAGGACGGGCCCAGGACAAGACCGCTACCCGACACCCTCGCGCGCGCAGACGCGATATTGGCCGGAAAGGGCCGCGAGCAGCTAGAGCTGAGGTACTTGCCATCGCTCGAGACCGCGCGCGAACGCATGCAGGCCCACTCTCCCGGCGTGCCAATCGTGCACCTCGCTGTCGTCTGTGGGCTCACATCAGAAGGAATGCGCTTGCAGATCGAGTCGCCCGAGCTTGACCCGCCGCCGATGACGAACGAAGCGCTGTTCGCCCCCAGGGTTTGGGTGAGGCCGAACAGCGTGCGCAACATTCTCCTAGCCCCGCCCGCGGTGACCGAGGCCGGCGGCGCGTGGCTTCGGCTCATGACCGCCTTGTATGACACCTGGCCGGAGCCGGACGGCAAGCTGCGCTTGCCTGAGCTGCGAACCACGAGCGCCGACCTCACAGAGGAGCTTCGGCTTGTCCACGATCTGGCCCTTTGGGTCGCAACCCTCGACCCGTACGCTACGCGGGACAGCCTGCACCAGGCGCTTGGCGACGACGTCGCGATCCTCCACCAGGAGCGCCGCTTAGGCGGCGACTCGCCGCTATCGCTGGTGCTGAGCCAAAAGTCTGGTGGGCCTGCGGATCGAGCAATCGGCCGAAGCCTCAAGTTGGCAGGCATCGTCGAGGATCGTGACGTCGCGCTTAGCATCGGCACGGAGCTTCGGAAGGTCGCTGCGCAGGGATACGGAATACTCGCGCTCGAGGCTGCCACAACGGGCGCGGGGATCAACGAGCTTGTCGGGCATGTAGTCGCCTTCTCGCTACTGGCAACGACGGCGACTCCCTGGCCATTGCCGCCCGGCTGCCGAGTGCTCCTGATCAGCCTCGATGACTACAAGCAATGGTTCCCCGTGAAGCGGGGCGACCTGCTGGTGCTCGCTCTGGACACCGAAGAGCGGGGCGTGCATGGAGCCGCGATCGAGGTCAAAGCACGCCGAAGCGATGCCCAGCCCGCAGCGAGCGACGCGATTGATCAGCTCCGCCAGACGTTGATCGCGACCCGCTGGGCTGCCTACCCGGACATCGAGACCATCCACACCCGCCTATGGCTGAACCGCATCACGGAGGCGGCATGCGCCGTCGCGCGCGAATCTAGCTTCCGCCTGACAGCCGAAGAACTCGATGCGCTCGAGCAGTTCAGAAGCGGCGTTGGAACCCTCGAGTGGGCTGGCATCGGCTTGATCTTTGGGCCTCAGGTTGAAGAACTGCATCGGGATCGCCCGCAGCGCTTGGCTGGCGATCTTGTTCCCATCAACGTCCAGACCGTGCGCCTCACCGAGGGGCTGCTCCGCGCAGCTGCCGGAACCTCCCTCACCGACCTGAGAACCGTTGAAGCGGAGCGTCAACCGCTCGGCGGCGGCCGGGTCAGACGGCGACCCGAACGTGTCGCCGAGCCTAGTGTCGAGCATCAGCCGGAACCGCCGCCCGAACCCGAGGAGCCGCCGGTGGAGGAGCCGTCCGCGCCGGCCGAAGAACAAATCGAACCGACGACAGAAATCGAGCGCATGGCGGCTCTCGCCGGCGTGCCGTTCCAGTCCGCCGATCCTTGGCTGGGATCCCACGACTGGCGACGAGGTTTTGTGGAACGCGGCCGGCGAGGGAGGCCTTCCGAACGGGCACGTCGAGATCTGGGGGTCATCCGGCGCCGGGAAGACCGAGTTCACGAAGAGTCTGCTCGCCCAGCTCGCCGCCCACAGCGGCGCGCACTTCGGTGTCGCGGACTTCAAGAATGACTACGGCGGAGGCTTCCCTGATCAGGTGGGCGCGCATTTCCTCGACTTGTGGGCGGCTGGCGCGCCGTACAACCCGCTCGCGCTCCCCAACGACGGGCAGCGCCAAATTCGGTCCGCGGTCATCGAGCTGCGGGACATCGTCGATGTCGCCACCCAATCGTTCGCCCGAATGGGCGTGCGCCAAAAGGCAAAACTGGCGGAAGCGCTAAATGAGGCCTACCGGCTCGGCGAAGCTGAACGCCGATGGCCTACGCTCATGACACTTGACTCGCTGCTCGATGACGATCTCCGAGGGATCATCGGCGATCTTACGGCCAATCAGATATTCGGCGAAGGAGCGCCACTGGGTGACGCCACTGAGGAGAACGTCATCTTCGGCCTCTCCCAGATTCCCGGCAACGGGCTAACAACTGTGCTGGCCGCCGGATTTATCCTGTCGGCTCTCCAACTCAAGATTCAAGGCTTGCCACCGGTCGCAAACACCATCCGGTACGCGACGGTCGTCGACGAGGCGCACCGCGTATCTGCGTTCAAAGCGATCGATACAATGATCCGCGAAGGGCGCTCCAAGGGCCTGGCCGTGCTACTGGCCACCCAGCAGCCAGGAGACCTTCCCGACGTTGTGGCCACGAACGCCCAGACCAAGATCTGCTTCCGCTTGCCTGACGCCGCGGTTGCGACCTCGGCCGCACGGCGCCTCGATCCAACCGACTCGGAGCTTCCGGAGCAGATCCGTACGCTCGATGTCGGCGAAGCGTTGGTCAGCCTTGGAGGTGCCGCGCCGCGGCTGCTCCGGATGGCGCAGTACTGGCGGGACCGAGATCCGCTCGGCCTGCCCGGCTAGCCTCAGCATCGGAGCTGTGCGCTGCGCTGAGCAGCCGCTCGACGTAGTCGACGGCGTGGTCCAGCGGGACATGCTCCCAAAGGCGGACAACCTTCCAACCCGCCTCCTCAAGCCGCTCGGTATCGAGACGATCACGCTCGGCGTTCCTTGCGAGCTTCGGGCCCCAGTAGGTCGTATTGGAGAGCGGGGGCTTTCCGTGAACAGGGCAGCAATGCCAGAAGCAGCCATCTACAAATACAGCTACGCGGCGACGCGTGAACACCAGGTCCGGACGAGCTCGGCCGCCAGCGACGGGCACGGCTAGATCCACCCGAAACCGCCAGCCGCGAGCGTGCAAAGCTGACCTGAGCCGGCGCTCGGGGCTTGTGTCTCGCCTGCGGTTAGATCGCATGCTTCGCGAGACCGCCTCGTTTGATGAGGAGGGTGCCGGCGGGACGATGATGGCGTTATCCACGAGCGGCAGGTTACGCATCCAGCGGACGCGTGCGCCAGATAGTTCGCGCAAACTCCGATGCCCGTGTGAAAATGCTGGCTCGGAGTACGGCCGTCGCAACGAAGCGCCGGGTTCAATGAGCCGTCCTGTGTATCGGGCTGGCGCCAGATACGTTTGACAATGAGCAAGGCGAATCGACTTGCCGATTTCGATGGTCGTCGCGCTGCTCTCGCGCGAGAGCGGGAGCGTGTTCTGGTCGCTCGCGTCCTGGCGCCTCAGGTCGGCCAGTCTTAATTGCGGCGCTACTGACCTTTCCGTTGGTGGAGTGAGAGCGCTGTCGCGGGGTAGCGCGGCCGTCGTCGTCAGTCAACCAGCTGCCGGGACGTGGTCGCGGGGCGCGAGGCGTTCTTGGTGTTTGCGGCGGTTTCGGCGGGTTGACAGCCGCCGCCATCCCGCGGTGTGCGGCAGCGAGGTCGGGGCGCAGGGATCCGCCCGACCTCCGGGATGAGGGGGCGCACGCCGCGCCGCTTCTTCGGTTCCGGCTTCTCACAGTCAGGGACCTTGGAAGGAGCGGTGGCGGCGTGCGCAACCGAAGCGTAGGCGTCCGTGTTTGGGCGCGTTTGGTGGGGTTGGAGAAGACGGTCGTCGAGGCCGTGGAGGAGGAAGGCTGGGGCGATCGTGATCTCGGTTCGCCCGGTCTGGAGCCAGCGTGATCGCTGCCCGCATTGCCGGCGGCGATGCCCGGGGTATGACCTGGGCGAGGGCCGACGGCGGTGGCGGGCGCTGGATCTCGGGACCACGTTGTGCTGTCTGGAGGCGTGGGCGCCGCGCGTGTTGTGCAAGCAGCACGGGGTGGTGGTGGCGGCGGTGCCGTGGCGCGGCATGACGTTGGGTTCACCCGGTCGTTTGATGACAGCGCGGCGTGGCTGGCGGTGAACACCTCGAAGGCGGCGATCTGTCAGCTATTGCGGATCGCGTGGCGGACAGTCGGGAGGATCTGCGAGCGCGTCAGCGCCGAGGCGAAGGCTGGCCGTGACCTGTTGCGGGCCTGACGGAGCTGGGGTTTGACGAGATCTCGATCCGCAAGGGACAGAAGTACCTCACCGTCGTGGTCGACCACCACACCGGCCGGCTGGTGTGGGCGGCGTCCGGCCGCGACCGCAAGACCGTCGAGAAGTTCCTGGATGTGCTCGGCAGCGAGCGCTGCACGCAGATCCGGCTTGTGTCCTGCGACGACGCCGACTGGATCACCCGCCCGATCTCCGAGCGCTGCCCCGACGCGGTCATCTGCCTCGACCCCTGGCACATCGTCAAGGCCGCCACCGACGCGCTCGACGACGTCCGCCGCCAGGTGTGGAACGAAGCCCGTCGCGCCGGCAACAAGCAGCTCGCCAAGCAGCTCAAGGGCGCGCGGTTGGCGCTGTGGAAGCGCCCGGAGAACCTGACCGACCGCCAGCAGGCCAAGCTCGCCTTCATCCAAAGCTCAACGGGCCGATCTACCGCGCATACCTGCTCAAGGAACAGCTGCGTGGGATCTACCACGCCGCCAGCACCGAAGATGCGCTCGCGCTGCTCGACGCCTGGCTGAAATGGGCTCGACGCTACCGGCTGGAGCCGTTCGTCAAGCTCGCCCGCCGGATCACCGAACAGCGCGCCAGGGTCGAGGCCGCGCTGGAGCATTCCTTGTCGAACGCGCGGGTCGAGCAGGTCAACACACAGATGCGTCTGATCGTCCGCCGCGGCTTCGGCTACCGCTCCCCGGAAGCCGTGAGCGCACTCGCGATGCTCGTCACTCGGCGGCCTATGCCCACCCCTACCAGGCCGGTGACAAAACCCACGGATGCGTCAGTAGGTTCTTAATTGCTCGGGGCTGTCGACTCGGGCTCGACGACCGGCGCGGTACAGGTGGTGCCGGGTTCCGATCCCAACCACCCACTTGTGTCAGGGGCACGGGTATGAGTTAGAACTTAGACGAGCGGCGCTTCGTGTCGGCACAAGGCCCCCCAAATGACGAGCTGCGATGCCGACCTCCGCGAGTCACTCGATTGTGTAAAGGCGGGCGCGATACCCTTCACCCCTGGTAGCTGGTGGGGTGGCCCGCCTCCTCGATGCCGACGCAAACGACCTCCTCGTTCTCCGTGTCCGAGCTGCACTCGCAGAGATCGGTCTCGCTACGACTGGAAGTATCCGGTCCGGGGTAAGCGATTCACTCAGCGTCCAACGTGCTCTGGCGACTGACTGCTCGAGCGCGAAGTTAGATGCCCGGGAAGTGTTGCTCGAGCAGGCGCTTCAGCTGCGCGGCACGGTCTCTATCCAGGTGCAGGCTTTGACTTATCTTGCCAGGGATGGCGCGATCAGCGGCGCCATAGGTCTCGAGTAGAAGATAGGAGGTGCCGTCGATCTCGACGTTACAGAACCCACACTCGGTGTTCTTCGGGCGTCCAACACGGTTCTTGGTCACACGGTAAAAGCGGATTACGATGGCCATGGCTCGCACTTTATCGGACCGTTTGATGGGTGCTCGCTGCTCCCGACCCGAGCTTGGAGACATGTCGCTGCGCTCGACGGTTGTATAGAACAGCACGGGGAGTTCGACGGTAAGGGTCCTCAGTGCAATCATTGACTAGGCTGGACCGACCACGTTGAGCATGAGAAACAAGGAGAACCCGTGACCGAGCGAGATGCGGTGTCGATCCCGCGACGCGTCGTGGAGCGAGCGCTCGCGAAGGCTCGCCTCGAGTACCGCAGGGCGCTCGAGCGGGACGGCCACACCCCGAACCACCCCGACGAATGCTGGACCGAGTTTTAACAGCTGGCGGGCGGTCGTTCGGAAGCATCGTCTCCAAGCTGGGAAACCTGCTGGCGATCGAGACGGATGGAGCGGCTGGATTTCCGCATTACGGGGCAGGCGACAAGAGGGTGACGGATGAATTTCGCGACCGGCCTGACGAGCTCTCGCAGGCGGCCGCGGACATCGAGGCGCGCCTTGACATCTAAACGGCAGCTCGTGTCGACATGTCCGATCGCCGCGTGATGACGTTGCTCGACTGAGGGAACTCGGCTCGAACGACGCGTCAAGAATGAATCGTATGCGCCGCTTGGGCAAAAACCGCAGACGGGGCTCGAACAAGGCCGAACAGGCTTGCTGGGACGAGCGCCAGGCCTGCGGCAGCAGATGCTTCTTCGGCGGCCGCCAGACGATTCTCTCCAAGCGGGGATGGTGGAGATGCCTCGAAGGGATGGGCTGCAGTTATCGCCACCCGCCTCTGGTGGTCGATCGCCGCCGGCGCGCCGCCCAGCTGGCCATACTCAAGCCCGAGATCTGCGCTGAACGCGGCTAGCGTTCTTTCGGCGATCTCCTCCCATTGGGGACCGAAGTCCAGAGGCTCGCCGCGCAGCACCTTCAAGAGGTCGGCCGCGAGCCGCCAGTCGAGCAGAGCGTGGTATGGGGCGTTTCGGTACTCCTTCAGGCAGTCGTAGCAGGCCGAGTCGCAGCTGTGCTGCTCCTGATCCTCAAGCTGGGCCACCCAGCCAGACGCATCGTCCAGCAGGTTTCGGAATTCGCGAGCATGCCCGAGGTGGGTGCAGTAGCCCGCGCCGTTTGCGAGAGAGTCGGCGAGGAAGACCTGCCCGGCAACTCCGCCGTCCTTGTCGCGGATAGCTCGAATGCCGACATCGAGCTCGCCGGTCTGTACCTGGAGGTACCGAGACGCTGCTCCGCGGAGGAGGAACCCGAGCGAGTACCAAGCCGCGCGGCGACCGACATCTCGAGGGTCGAGGGTGCACCACAGCGGAACCGCTGCCGGCTCCGCGCCTATTACGAGCACGTCCGTCGTCTTCACAGCGCTCAGCGCGACGGTCCGCTCCGTCTGCTCGGTCCGCACTTGGAATCCCGGGTGGTCGGGGCGCAGAGCGTCGCGAACTATCCATCCGTGGCCGTCCGTTTGCCTGCTGAAGCGCCAATCGCGACCGCGGTTGTCGTTGATTTCAAAAATCCCTGCCGTCCCGCTGGACACGCGGCTGCCCAGGATCTCGCGCTCGTCCAGCGGTTTACTCGCCATTCGGGGTCGCGATCCGCGCGCGATCCACTCGAACCACTCGCGGTAGTCCGTGGGGCGGTAGTCGGTTCGGTAGCCGAGCGGCTGCACGAGGTTGACTCGCCGGTATCCCGGTTCGCCCGGGAGAGCAAGGGGGGCCAGACACGACGGGCACTTATCGCCGTCGGGCGCTGTGTCGATGGTGCCGCACATGCTGCACTGCCCGACAGGCTGCTCGAGCCCGAGGGCGTTCGGCACCGGGGCGGGTCCGCCGGCGCCGGGCATGTAATCCACGACCCCTACGACGCGGTGCATCGCTTTGTCCTTGACGATCTCCGACCCCGGCGCCCAAACGGATAAGGCGATGCTCGCCTCCCGGTCGATCGTCTTCGTTGGTGGCCATCTCAGGGGCTTGTCGTGGAAGAGCAGCCGCGTCCGTGACGGGAATCCAAACATCGGCAGAAGGCCGGCCTCGGCCAGTCGCTGCGACAGCGCGGTATCGGGGTTGATCGCATTGACGGCGGCTTGGCGGATGTCGTTCACCGCCTCGCTCGACAGGTACCCGACGATCTCGTCTCGCTGGAAGAGAAGCTCGGCGTCGCAGCCGGCGAGCAGAGCATCGACGACCGCTGCCACTTCGTCGCGGTGTGCGCGCAGCCATCCGGCGATTTGCTCCTCGTAGTCATCCCACCTCGCGGCGACGCCGAAGCTGCCATGGACGTTGTCGCCGTCCGCACCCTTCGCGACTCCGGTAGACGCGAACGCCTGGCGCAGGAGCTCGGCCAGCGCGGACCGAACAAGGATGGGCCTTCGGCGGAGGTCGAGATACGGGATCGGTGGCGGGTCTCCGGTGATCCGCTCGGGGTTGAGAAAGTAAAACTCGTCGTGGCTCCGGCCACGGCAGACCGTCAGCGCCGCAGCTAGCGGGTCGCTTCGCCGGCCGGCACGGCCCACACGCTGCTGGTAGTTGAAGCGCATCGGGGGCATGTTCCCCATCAGCACGGCGCGCAGCGCGCCGATGTCCACCCCAACCTCCATGGTCGTGGTGACGCTCAGCAGGTCGATCTCATCGACGATCCTCAGCTCTTGCCCGCCGAGAAAGATGCCCTGAAATTGAGCCTGGCGGTCCTGCGCCTCTTCCCAGTCTGTCTGTCCAGTGAGCTCCTCCGCCCGCAGGCGGAACGCCTGCTCGTGTTGCGCTAGATACGCGTAGTAGTCGTCGCTTGCTTCGGTGGCCTGAGATGGACCCGGCGACAGAATGGCGCCGCAGCTTGTGCAGACGCCCCCTGCCCGGTGGAGGTGCAGCTGGCGGCACGACTCGCACACCCATGCCTGCCCCCTCGACGGCTCGATCTGCATCGACGTCGGCTGGATCACCCAGGTCTGAATGACGCCAGACGCCTCAAGGAGCTCTGCGATCCTCTTCTTGAACTGGGCAGGGTCGATTTCGGCGGCAAGGGCAACGCGTTCGAGATAGTCGCGGACGCCCTTCGGCATGTCATCGGCCGAGCGACCTCGAGGCTTGTACTGGTTGTCGTCCCCGAGCAGGCGCAGCGCTCCATCGGAGGCCTGGCGCTCCAGGCCCGCGAGATCGTCTCCGGCACCGGGGTCGCGCGGATAATCGGCGGTGACCCAGCCGAGACCGATGGACTCGAAGTCGCGACGGCGGGCGGCGAATATGAGCTGAAGGCACTCGTAGCGCAGGTCCTCGCGGATTTCGTCAAGCCATTCGCTTCGCTGTGCGGTCAACCCCCGTCGCGCCCGCGGCGCATCGGATTCAAAATCGAAAAGGTCGGTCCACCTGGCATCGATCCCGCGCTTGTGCTGCTTCGATATCGCTGGCCCGGCAGGGTTGATTCCCAGCGACAGGAGCCCGCGCTCGACGTGGTCCGCGAGGGTGTCGAACGTGAGCTGCCTCGCGTCCACCTCTTCGAAAATCGCCTCTGCCCTCGCGCGGTCGTCGTCAGTCGCGAGCGGGCCGGCGGCAGCCAGTAGGTCGGCCGCGTCATCTGGGCGCTGCTCGCGGAACCGCGCGAAAGCCTGCCGCGCTTCCGCGGAGCGGTCGCCCTCGAACAGGCCTGCCTGGACGAGCGGGAGATCGGACGCTCCGGGACGACCCGCGCCGGTCTGCCAGGCGATGAGTTGCCGAACCGTGTCCTCGTAGTGGCGACGCTCCATTCCAGCGGCGAGCTTCGCGGCGTCTTGGCGGCTGTCGGTGAAGGCGACGAGCTTTCGCTCTTCAGGCCGGTCGGCAATCTCGCGAAGCAGGGCGTCGCCGAGGACCTGCGTGACTTTTTCAAAGCCTGTTCGCATGTAGCGGATGGGGCTTTGAGCCCGGCCTGGATCTTCGGCGCGACGTCCCATCGCGCTGCGCTCCCAATCGTCCGCGCAGTGTGGGCAGCGGGTCGGTAGCGCGGGATAGGGCCGATCAGGCGGGCCGGCGACGACGAAACTGAACCCGGACTCGTCGCCGGGGGCGTGCAGCGTCGAGAGTCTGCCCGTCTCGCTGATGTATTCGCAGGTCCGGAACGCGAGCTTGAATGCGCCGTGGTCGCGCGTCCAAGGCTTGAGCGCGAGCTTCGCGTCCGTGCGCGGCCAGTAAAGCGCGAAATTCGAATTCGTCCGCTCGCCCCCAGCGAGGTCCGGCAGCCGGTCGAAATCGGGTTGATCGGCCACCAGGAACGAGGTGTCCGGGTCTCCATCAGGATCAGGTGCGCGGAATCCTGCGAGGTATAGCTCGCCGCACGTCTGGCAGTAGAGCAGCTCGAGCACCCTATGGCCGCAGTTATCGCACGCAAGCCGATGACTCCGGAAGAGCTTCCCGACGGCGCGCTTCAGCGGGGCATCCGCCGGCTTCCCTGGGCACAGCGAATTTGAACAAGCCCAGATGCCCTGGATCGAGCGGAAGAAGTAGTGGGCTCGAAGAGTCTGCCCGGCGCGCTCGTCATGCGTCGCCTGCATGATCGACAGCAGGCCCCGCAGGGCATCTGCTTGCTCTCGACGGTCGATAGATGGGAAGAGCCGGGCTGCTATGTCGCTCGCAGAGCGAGCGCGTATCCCGGCGTTTGATCCGGCGCCGGTCCGGCAGGCGTCGAGCAGGGCGGCGTCAGCAGAGACGCTCGAGCACAGCCCGGCGGCGCCACGCGCGCCCGCGTTCGTTGAAGCCGCGGCCTCGACCGCTTCCTCCCAGGCAGCTGGGTCGGCGCTTCGCCCTGCTCGTCCGATTCTCGCCAGCGGCTCGGCTGCAGACTTCAACGGTTCGGGGTCGAAGCTCGGCAGAGTGACTCTGCCGGGTAGAACAGCGAAGGACGAGTATGGCCGTGCGAAGAAGCCCTCGACGAACTTCTCGAACTCGCTAGCATCCCCGCCTGCCGACGCGCTTGCGGCTAGAAACCGCACCTTCTCGGGCTGCGACGCGATGCCAAGGCGGCGTAGCAAAAGCCGGATCAGGTACCGGATCTCAGTTCCCGGGGTACCTCGGTACATATGCAGCTCGTCGAAGACAAGCGTCAGCCGGTTTTCCGAGGCCGTGGCTAGCCAGGAGGCGGTCCTCTCAAAGATCGCGTCCTCGGTTCTGCGCAGGAGCATGACGTTCAACATCGAGTAGTTGGTGATGAGGATGTCCGGCGGGTAATCCTGCATGTCCCAGCGCGAGCGCATCTCGGCGCCGTCCAGCTGGGCTAGGAAAAACCTTCGATCGGGGTCGTCGCGGACGCGGTCGGCTCGCCTGCTCATCGCAAGCAGCTGCCTCGCCAGCCGTTTTTGGCGGGCCGCGTCTCTGCCGCCGGCGAGTGGGGTACGGCTCGTGTAGCGGCCGAAGTAGAAGCGGTGGCCATTACGGTGCTGGTCCAGCCAGTCGCGGGAGCTCTCGCTGTCGAGCGCGCTCCGCAGGCGCTTCAGCTGGTCGTCGACGAGCGCGTTCATCGGATACATCACGATTGCCCGGACTCCTGCGGCGCGCCCGCGTTCGCCCGACCGCTGCGCCGCATACCTGGGCCGGTCGGTGTCCCACCAGGCTTGAGGCGAAGGGCTCGCGTTCGCTTCCCACGAGGACGATTCCGATAGAAGCTGCGAGAAGAGGGGCAGCAGGAACGATTCGGTCTTGCCTGAACCGGTCCCAGCGGTCACGATTACGTGCTTGTCGTCGCGGCAGGCGGCCTGAAGCGCCTCGGCCTGATGAGTTCGAAGCCGCGCATCTCTCGGGAGGAGGCCGAGGGCGGCGAACGTGGCGAGGTCAGGATCAGCGCCTGCCTGCTCGCACGCGTCGGCGAGATTAGCTTTGACCGTCGCGTAGGGCGCGATCGGCTCGAGCCACGGTTCGCGCGCGATCGCGCGGTCTTCCAGCAGAAGCCGGCGGCGCTCGGCCATAACGGACGGCTCCCGCACGGAGAACGGAGTGTCGTAATACCTCAGATACTGATCGCGGAGAGCGTCAAATATTGAAAGCGCGTCACGCATCTGAAACATCGAGCTCCTGACGGAGGGATTGAGCGACTTGGAGGGCAATCCGTCGCGACACGTTCACATAGGTGACGCGCGGGGCTGGCTTGGCGGAGAACCTCGGAAGCTGGCCGCTGCAAAGAACGCACGAGCGCGAGTGGAGGAGTGGCAGCCGGGTTGCCGCAGGAACTTTGAGCTCGCGCTCGGAGATGCTGTAGCTCAGCACAGCTCGCTGGTACCAGCGAAGGATCTCGTACACCGCGAAGTCGCGGCTGACTCGGAGGGTCTCGCCCGTGGCGGAGCGGAGGACGTGGACGTTCTCGGCCCATGTTCTGGCGCGGTAGAGGCCGCTCCCGGAAGTCTCCGCTTCTGGAATCTCGGTCCAGCCGAGCGCGCGAGGATCGAACTTGTCGATCGGAAACCCCTGCGGCATCGGTCCTGGTTGGGATAGCTGCAATGCGGCCTGGAGTGGCGGAAGCATTTCGCCAAGCTGTTGGGAGACGCTATACGAGTATTCGATACCGCATCGCCGACTGAGCTCTTCGGCGTCGCCAGGCTCATTGCAGGCCACGAGCACCGAGGTCGGGGCGTCGGCGGCCGGTATCGCGTCGATCCATAAACCGAGTTCTTCCGCTTGCTCAGCCAGCAAACCGGTCGCTGGCTCGTCGGGAGCACTCGGCACGTGATATAGCGCTCGGGTTCGCGCGCCTGTCAGCAGAGCGCGGCCGCCACTGTGCGGCAGCATCGTGAGGACCGGTGGCGCTATTGCCCATCGGTCCAACCCCTCCCACGCAAGCTCTAGATAGCCGAGCGAGGCCATATCGCGCGCTGAGATCCAGGCCCTATCCGCCGGATCGTCTGCTGCTCGTGCGCTCGCGAGCCATTCCCAGGCGGTCCGGAACTCGCGCCACGTCCCCGTGCCCTTCTCGCTTGCCCACTCGAGCAGCAGGTCAAGCTCGCGGTTCAACTCCCGGCTCCAGTGGAACGCGCCGCTGCGACATAGTCCGTCCAGGTCTCCGTACAGGCGCTGTCGACCACGGCGTCACTCCAGGCACGGATGAGCCCCGCCCACCTTGGGTCTGATGCTCCGTTAGGACGTGCCGCCGGACTCGCGAGGGGCTCCGCGCGCCGCGTCCCGTCTCCAGATTCGGTGAGCAGCCACATTGGCTCAAACGGAGGCTCGAGCTCGACGAACTGGACGAAGTCGGCCAACGACGTTCGCGGCGTTTGACCATCAGCGCTCGGCTGCTTCAGCTGGGTTAGCCAGTGAGGGGGATCGGAGGGCGCGTCGACGACCTCCCCGGGCCCGGCGCCGATGACGTGAAGACGGCGTCGCCCGGCTCGAACGAGAAGGGGCCGGCGGTCTCCGAGCGGCAGATCGTCCACGCGCCCAGTGGCAACGGCGCCCGATACGTACACCCAGCCTCGAGGTGGCTCACGGTCTGGGAGGGGCTCGGCCGCGAGGCTTTCCGGTTGATAGCTCCCGTGGCAGGCCAGCCGGTAGCCCATCGAGCCGGCGCCGGGCGGGATCATGTCCCTGAAACCGTTGCGGGTCGTAAAACGCCGCGTCACGTCAGCGATTAGCTCGTGCTCGCCCTCCGGCAGGTCCATCTCGCTCAGCGCCAGCTCGAGCGCCCCGTCACGTAGGGGATGTTCCACTCCGTCTAGCACAACCGCGAGGTCGTGCCCTGGCTCCACGGAGATCTGCACATCAGGCTCACCGCCCCCGCTGAGGTAGATGGGAGGTGTCAGCTGCGGCTCGCTCAGGCGCAACCCCCCATCCAGCGAAGTCGCCGAGAACATCCGCGGCGCGAACCGCGCAAACCGGGCGGGCGGATCCTGCGGGGCTGTCGTCAGCCGGAAGGGACCGATCAGCGACCAGCCCGACGGGAGACCGTTTGCCGACAGATCAGGTGGCCTCTCCGGTGTGTGGCGCGACAGAAGTGCTGATAGATCGTCCTTCACGGTGCGACGAGCGAGCGCGATGTGGGGCTCCCACATCACCGACGACGGCTGGCTCAGGTAACCGCCTATGGCGATCTCGGCCTGGCGGCACGGGAGTGCGTCGGCAGGTTCAAAACGTAAGGATAGGTCGCCGCGCACGAGACTCAGTCCGTTCTCGAGGATGCGGCCGGTGAGCGGCAGATTGAGCGGCGCGAACCATCCGTCGGCGTGGTGCTCCACCAGCTCAAGCCGGCTCGGGGTTCCGTCGAGTCCCCACGTGCCCGCGGGATACCCGGTTGGCCTCCGCGGAATCAGCGAGACGATCGCAGGCCGCCGCCCCCGAGGTATGACGTATAGGTGGATGGGCGCACGGCGGCGCCCCCGCTCATCGCGGAGCTCCCCGTCCCACGCGCGTAGCTCCCGCTCGACCGTTTCAGCGATCTCGTCCAGGTCGATGTCGACCGCGACCTCGATTGCAGCGCGAGCGCGCGCTGACAGCCCGCAGGCCGGCTGCGCCGCCCAGGCGCGCAAGAGCGTGAACAGCCGGAACGCTGAGATCTCGCTGCTCGGGGTGAGAACTGCGGCTCGGAAGAAGTCCGGGAGACGCCGTCTGTCGACTGCCCTCAGCAGACATTGGGAGAGCGGGTATCCCACGTGCCTCCAGCGCTCGGAGGTCCGGATTGTGCTGCCTCCGCGCTCTCCAGTGCAGTCGATTTCCAGCCACCGCTCCAGGTCTCGCCAGGCCCCTCCGAGCCGGTCAAATCCTCGTGGAGCGCCGGCTCTATCAGGGAAGCCCAGGAGGCGGTTGAGCTGCGTGTAGTAGTTGGTCGACGATATCCCGTGCTCGGTCTCGGCCTGCATACGCGAGCCGGCAAGCACGCAGAAGGCCAGGAGGCCTATGTAGGGCGGGCTCGCCCTCACGCGTCGCCATCCCGCCACCGTTGATGCGGGGCGCTCGAACCCTCGCTGCTCAAATCCGCGCTGCCAGAGCTCGCTCTTTACCGCCTTGATGAAGTCTCGGACGGCGTCGTCACTGCCGCACAGCCCGTATCGAGGCGCCATTGCCGCGAGCTCCTCGTCATCGACGGGCAGATAGGCCAGCCTCCCGCTGTTCCCGAGCGGGAAATACTCCGCCGTGAGCGCCTCATTCCAAGCCTCGTATCGGTTATCCAACCCGCCCATCACCTGCCGTCCTCAGAAGTCCTCAGGCTACAGCGGCAGCCGCGAACGTGTGGGCCGGTTTCACGAACTTCGCTCGGCATCCGGATCGCAGAGATCTGGCCACAGCCGTGCTGCCCAGAAGGCTGAGAACGGGCCGCCCACGCGTCGTCACAGGTGCATGCTGCGCTCGCCAAGCGCACAGCCATGTGGCAGCATGGGCAGCATGTGACGACGGCTCGGGGCACTAGCTTCTACACGGCAATGGCGCTCATGTTCCCTCGCAAGCTCCGGAAGGCAGACTGCAAGTCTGCGGCTGAGGAGGACGTGTTCCACGGAGCGGAGGAGCAGCTCGACGATTCATGGCTGTGCTTCCACTCTGCGAGCTGGGTGATGCGCGATCCGGGACGGGGAGCCATCGATGGGGAGATCGATTTCGTGCTCGCGCATCCCTTCAAGGGCATCATCTGCCTAGAGGTCAAGGGCGGGAAGCTCGCGTGCAAGCACGGGCAGTGGCAGCGCTGGGTGGACGGGAGGTGGGAGCCGGCGAAGGATCCGTTCACTCAAGCGCTAGATCATCGCTACGCCCTTCAGCGGCTCATCGACGGCGTCCCGGGATGGCGGGGGAAGGACCTGCTGATGGTGCACGGGGTGGCCTTCCCTGATGTCACTGCGGAGAGCGCTCTCGCCCCCGACGGTCCCCGCGAGATCCTGATCGACGCCAGAGACGTGCGGGCCTTACCTGCCGCCATCGAGCGCGTGCTCGCCTTCCACAAGGGCTCAAGAGAGCGGAGAATTCCACCGGGGAGCGAGGGCGTCGACATGCTGCGCGAGCTGTTGGCCCGCGACGTCGAGCTGCGAGTCCCGATGGCTCAGTCCTTCGCCGAGGAAGATGATGAGCTTGTGCGCCTCACCGCTGAGCAAGCGGCGCTCCTCGGCCGGCTTGGGCGCGTTCCGCGGATGTGCGTTACAGGTTGCGCCGGTTCTGGCAAGACGATGATCGCTCTCGAGCAAGCGCGACGCTGGCGGCGCGCCGGGCGGGACGTGCTATTCGTCTGCTTTAACAGGCGCCTGCGCGCTCACTTAGCCGAGGCTGAGAAGGCAACTGGGATCCGATTCTGGACCTTCCACGCGTTCTGCCTCTACCAGGCGCGCAAGGCGCGAATCGGCCTTCCCGAGCGCGGGGACGATCCGCCGCAGGCGTATTGGGAGGACGAGTTGCCGGAGGCGCTGATGGACGCGATGTCGGTACTCGGGCCGCAGTTCGATGCGCTCGTAATCGATGAAGCGCAAGATCTCCATACGCACTGGCTCACCGCCCTCATGGCCTGCCTGAGAGATGAGGCGCAGGATCCCGTTTGGCTGTTCCTCGACGACAACCAGAACGTCTATCGGAAGCAGCTAACCGTTTCAGCCGAGTTCGTGCCCTTTGACTTGACGTGGAACTGTCGCAACACGCAGGCGATTCATCGCGAGGTTGCAAAGCTGTACAAGGGCGCGGTGGAGCCCGAGTCCATTGGGCCCGAGGGGCGGAAGCCCGAGGTGATCAGAGCCGAGGACCAAGTTGGTTGCGTAGCCACGCTGCTTGAGCGCTTCTGCCTCGAGGAGGGGCTCCGGCAGGAAGACGTCGTGGTTCTCTCGTCGCACCCACTCGAGAGCTCAGGGCTAGCCCAGACCAAAGGCAAGCTCGGCCGGTTCGAACTGACTGGCGATCGCGCAGAGAAGCCAGGAGTGCTCTTCTCGTCGATCCGCAGCTTCAAGGGCCTCGAGTCGCCGGTGGTCATCCTATGCGAGCTTGAGGACCTTGATGTCATGACCAGAGAGCAGCAGCTGTATGTCGGCCTCTCGCGTGCGCGCAATCACGTTGTCAGTGTCCTGCCAATGGAATGAGCGCTGTGGTCGCCGAGCGGCGCACTTGGGCTGAGTAGTGACGGCGTGATCCCGAGCGGTACTCCCACGTCTACTCCAGCGCCGGCGCCTCGACGCGCATTCGATATCGATGCGGAGCCGTGGCGGTGGGAGGGAAGAGACTGCAACCGACAAGCTCTTTGAGGCCCTCGTTGTGCGGCTACCGTCGGTCCTAGGCCGCGAGCACGGCTCCGCCTCCCGCGGAGAGCCAATCGAGCTACTGATCCTCCCCGCAGGGGATCCGGCCTTCGCGGGCGAGTTCATCACAGGCCCGCGCCGACGTGAGCGGCGATCCGCCGGTTGCGCGACTCGATGAACTCAATCGCGCGTTGGCGGTGAGCGAAGTACGCATCGAGGGTTCCCGGCAGCGGCGAGGTGGAGAAGTCTTCGAACGGCGTGAAGAACCTGATCGCGCGAGTGGCCTCGTTGACCAGGTCTTGCAGGTGGGAGAAGTCCACGTAGCCGGCGGTCGTCGAACAGTACGAAGAAGTCTGCGTACCGGCCGAGCGTGTCGCTCAGCGGGCTGGGCTCGTCAATGTAATGCCGGAGGATGCATTCCAGCGTCAGATCAAACCGGTACTTGATCCTCGGATGGAACCCCCGCGCACAGTTGATCGTCATCTTGCGACTGATGCGATTGCCTGGAAGACCATCATCCCGCCGATCGTGTAGCCGATGCGATGAACGCTTCGCGTTCCACACGGCCCAGCCCGCGGCGATGGCGCCCCCGAGACGCCCGTTCGGGCGATCAACCGGGCTCTCTGGGCTGACGCCAGATTCGGCGCCGGTTGGGCTGTCTCGCTGCTGGCGGCTCACAGCCCGTATCGGCTGGATTCCCACAGCTGGAGATCGCAGCGCACCCAGAGCGTCGTAAAGGTCGTAAAGGTCGTGCTAGCCGACGGAAGGCGCAGCTGCAAGCGGCCCGGCCTGGAAGGGGCCGTCGAGGATGTCGGTCCCCCGCCTTTTGCCCGCGATCGCTCGGTCACGAATGCGATCATCGGCTCGGCACGGCTTCGGACGATCGCCTCGCCGACCAGACAGTCGCAAGCCGTTTGACCCGCGGATGAGCGCTCGGCCACGAACGTGATCGCAAGTCCACCCGACGCGCGATCGAAATGGCGCAGCGCTCGCCGGACGGCTCGGATCGGCGCAGCGACCCACGCCTTGGGCTCGGCCGCGGTAGGGCCGGCTACGCTGCAAAGCGGGTCGCGGTCCGTGCGGTCATCCTCGCCGGATAGCTCCTCGATCCCGTCTGCGACACAAGTTCACGTCGGCGTCGCGCCGGCGCACGATCCACTCCTCGAGGTCGGCTCGCCGGTAGCGCCAGTGCTTCCCGATCTTGAACGCCGGCAGCACGCCTCGGCGGCTCAGGTCGAGGACGGTCGAGTGGCGGAGCTTGAGCAGCTGGGCGACCTCGTGAGGCTCGAGGATGCCGAGCTCCGCCATCACGTCGATCGAGGTTTCGGTGGTCATTGCAAGCGCAGACGAAGTGGAGGCGACTCTCGTTAAGTACTGCTCCGATGAAGTATTGCCCCGGCGACGAAGAGTCCCGCCGTGCCTACGTGAAGATGCTGTGGGTGAGACCCGAGCGCGAGCTGGATCAGCCGCTCGTAGCCTCCGGCGGCGAGCTCGTCGAGCGGGTTTCCGCCGTTGAGGAAGTCGATGTCGGAGTCGAGCCACTCGGCGAGGGCGTCGCCGCGAATGTTGCGCGCCATCTCCTCGACGAACGCCACGAGCTCGGTCAGCCGCTGAGCCTCGAGCCCGGCGGGAGCCTTCCGGCGCTGGAGCCACAACCGGATCGTCGCCGGCTCGGCCTGGGTCGCGCGCGCGATCTGCGCCTCGGTCATCGGGACCCGCTCCAGCAGCCCGATCAGGAGGTCTGCCGGGGCCATCGTCGGCGGGGAGCCGGGCGTCGTCATCGCACGCTCAGCGGGAGGGAACGGTGGAGGTAGCCGATCACGAACCGCGGCGAATCGGGGCGCCGCTGCCACGCCTCGGCGATCCCGCGCTCGGCCGCCTCGCAGACGCGCACGATCTCGTCGGCGATCTCGCCCCTTCGCCGGGCCGTTATGCGCTGCCAACCCGAGCGCTCGAGCACGGCGAGGAGCTCGCCGTCCGGGTCGCAGAAGCCGGCTCGGATCTCGATCTCCACGGTCCCAGGATACGACCGGCCGCCGGCGATCCGACCGGGATCAGCGCCGCCGTCGACGTCCCGAACGGCATGCGTGATTCCCGCGACGTCCGTACCCACACCTAAGTCACCGGGCGAAATCGGGGTCTACTCCGCGCTAGGTCCCGAGGGAATCCCTGCAAAACGCACGTTTCCGACCTGGCGATGGGTCCGAACCTAAAGACGACTTAGAGCGGAGTTGGACGATTCGGGCCCAACTCCGCCGTAGGTCATAGAAATCCCTGCAAAACGCGACTATCCGGGCGCCGAACCGCCTTGACTTAGTGCGGAGTTGGACCGACCTAATGCGTAGAAGAGGGCACCTTTTGCATTTCGCCCAAGAGTCGATCCAGCGCCTGCGGTATCTCCGCATTAGCCCGTAACTACGGGGGTGATGGTGGCGAGCACGACCGAGCGCTTGCAGCTGTACGATGTTTGCGCCCATACTCAAGCATCGTAATTTTGCAAGGATCTACTAGCTCAGAACCGTTCGAGGTCAGCGTTGGAAAGGCCCGTGCGTCGCTGTCGATCGACGGCAGACGCGTACGGTCGTTTGCGGTCCGACGCGTCGATGTCTTGACTCGCGCCGTGGCGGAAGGTCTCGCCGAAGAGGCTCGCCGTTCCCGCCGCCCCGATCATGATCGCGTTCGAGCGTTCTTCGCCGGAGGCACGGGCGTACTTGCGCGAGCGCAGGGCGTCCTACGCGGCAGCGGACGGAGAGCTGTTCGTGTACGCACCGCCGCGTATATCGTCGAGCGGCCGCCGCGACGGAAGGTCGTGCCGGTCGGCGCGGCGCCGGCGGCGCCGTTCGCGAACCGCGCGAGCCGTGTGCCACGCTGGCTGCTTCTCCACGCTGATGACCAACCGTCGTTTCGCGAACTCGCGACCCGGCTTGAGCTGAGCGAGGCGATGGTCTCGCGCACGATGCGCGCCCTGGCGGATGATGGCCTGGTATCGATCGGGTCCGATCCAGCGGGACGCTCGGCTGCGACTCGCTCGGCTGCCGGAGCCTGCACGGCTGCTCGACGCCTTCGAGCGGGCCGTCGCGCTGCGCCGGCCGCGACGCGTCACGTGGGAAATCGGCGCGCGCGACGCGCTCGAGGCCATGAAGGCTCTGCAGACGGCGGCCCGCAAACTCAAGGTGCCGTACGCGGTCGGTGGGGTCGCCGGAGCCTCGTTCGTTCGCCGCGCGGTCGAGCCGGTCGACGTAGTCGTCTGGATCCGGCGAGACGATGCTGACCTCTGGGCCAAGGAGCTCGCGCCTATCACCTCCAGGCCGGCGCCGGGTCGGCTCACCATGCAGCTGACGCGAGATCCGTTCGTCCTGTCACTGGCAAGCAACCGCAACGGGATACAGGTCGCCGATCCCGTGCAGCTCTATCTCGATTGTCGATCGGCGGGCGAAGGCGCCCTCGAGGCCGCGGATGCGATCAGGGCCGAGATGCGATGGTGAGGGAGGCTTTCGCAAAACATTGAGCGCGATGACTATCATCTCGTTTTGAGATGACTGACATCCTGAACGCTTCCAGGGCCGACGAGCTGCTCAGGGCGCTGGCCGAGCAGCTTGCCGCTGCGGGCGAATCCTACGAGCTGGCTGTCATCGGTGGCTCGGCACTGCTCGCGCTCGGGCTGATCGACCGACCCACGCGCGACGTCGACGTCGTTGCGCTCCGGGAGGCCGGCGTGCTGACCAAGGCCAAGCCGCTACCGCCTGGACTGGTCGCGGCGGGGGCTCGGGTGGCACGTGATTTCGGGCTCCCGCCAGACTGGCTCAACGCTGAGCCAGCGGACCTGATGGATTTCGGGCTGCCGGCCGGGTTTCTCGATCGCGCCGAAACGCGGACGTTCGGTCAGGCGCTGACCGTCCATTTCGCCTCTCGCGTGGATCAGATCCACTTCAAGCTCTACGCGCTCGTCGACCAGGGCCCGGGCAAGCACGAGCAGGACCTCCACGCGCTCCAGCCGACACACGATGAGCTCGTCCAGGCGGCACGGTGGAGCAGGACGCACGATTCGTCCGACGGTTACCGACAGATGCTCGAAGAAGCGCTCAAGTACCTGGGAGTTCGGGATGCAGATCTCGGAGCTTAGGAACGTCGTCCAGACGCGGTCGCTCGAATTCGTCTGGGATCAGTGGGCTCAGATGGGGGTCCTCGCGACGAGCCGGCGACAGGACGAATGGGCCGCCGACCCGGAGGCGCTGTTGTTGGTCACGCTCGAGGTCGGCCGTTACGACGCCCGTCTGTTCGAAGAGGTATCGGACTGGATGGTCCGCAACGAGCGGCTGATGAGCGTCCGACGATTGCGGAACCTCTGCCGTGACGAGACCGACGAAGCGCTCGCCGACGCCTTCCTAACGTCGGTGGCGCGCTGGCGGCCGCGGCCGCGCCTCGCCGGACACCAGCCCGCGCCGCGGCTCGAACCATCGCGAGGGGAGCCATTCTTCCGCGACTCCACCGTGCCGATACGGCGAACGCCGGACGCGGGCTTCCTGAAGCACGGATGGCTGAAGCCGGAGACCGAGCCGAGCGGTAAGTCGCAGGCCCCGGACCTGCTCGCTCCGATCAACTTCGCGTTCAGGCTTCGTGAGATCCTCGGCGTCGGCGCTCGCGCCGAGGTCGTGCGATTCCTGTTGACCGTCGACGCGCCGCGGCTCTCGACCCAGGCCGTCGCCGATTCGGCGGGCTTTGCCAAGAGAAACGTCCAGGAGGCTCTGACTTCGCTGCACGCAGCCGGCGTCATCAACGGCTCGACGCTCAGCAACCAGCACCGGTACGGCATCGACGGCGACACATGGGCGCAGCTACTCGGCCTCACCCGACTCCCGGAGTACCGCGATTGGCCGCGGCTCCTCCACGCCCTGCGCCGGCTCGTCCGGTGGCTCGGCGACGAACGACTCGACGAGCTGTCGGATTACATGCTCGCCAGCGCGGCCCGCACCTTGGCGGACGACATCGCACAGGATCTGGCGTACGCGGGCGTGCGTATCCAAGCGGACGGCCGGCCCGGGGAGGCCTACTGGCAGACGTTCGCGGAGATGACAGCTGCGGCGCTCGACGCGCTGGTATAGCCCGGACCGAGTGACCCCGAACCAGCCCTCCGACACCCTCCTCGCCTTCCTCGTTGGCGGGCGCCCACGGTGTGCCCTTCGGATCAGCTGAACGCCGTGGCCGGCATTGCCAATTCGGCGCGGAGGCCATCGACGTCGGGCGCCGGTCGGCCATGGCGTGCGAGTCGATCGGCGTCGTGCTCGAGCTCACGCAGCATCGCTTCCAGCCACGGCTTGCGTCGTTCGCTGCGCGCCGCCTGCCGCGGCGTCATGCCGCCAAGCGCCGGAAGCTTCTGATCGGGCCAATGCCGTCGCCAGGCTTCGTTTCCCTCCTCCGAGCTCGAACCGGGAAGGACGGAGCCGAGATGCGGCAGCGCCATGTCCTGGGCTGGGTCGATCACGAGCTTCGCGACTACGTCAGGCGCGCCCCCAACGTCGGCGAGCAGGCTCAACAATCGGTCGAAGCGTTCGCGCGAGTTGACATCGATCTCGAGCGTGCCATCGCCGATCGAGATCGATCCACGCAACCAGCGCTGCGGTCCTTCGGACTCAGCCGCGAGTGCTGGATCTTCGCCTTGCTCCTTCAGCCAAGCTCTGAGTTCGGCGAGAGACGTCTCGCGCTCCATCGCGTCGAGCTCGCGCCCCCACCACTTGATCGCCCCGTCTTCGACGTCGAACTCGGGATGGTCCGCCAACCGGGCGGTCACCTCAAGAACATCGTTGACGGCAACGGTCGCCTTGATCAGAACAGTCGGGTGCTTGTCGGTGTTGACCAGCTTGGGCTGCGCGTTGCGCATCTCGGCGATGTATGCCAGTAGCTGTGGGATTCCGCTGCCGATCACCATGCTCACGAACCGCGAGACCTCAGGCGAGCTCGGATCCGAGAGCGACGCAAGCACGCCGTGTGGCTGGACCATGTCGCTCCCGCGGGGACGACGCAGGGGCGTCCCGCTCGCGCTGGACACCACCTTGTAGGACAGCTCCTCGACAAGATCAGCTGACTCATCGGCCTCGCCAGGGCGCAGGAGGATCAGGTCGGCGGCTGGACGCCAGGTTCCATCGATCGCAACGAGCCCGCCGAGCAGCACGCTCCAGCGGCTTGCGCGCGCCAACAGCTCTGCCGGGAGCGCGGCGTAGCGTGAGACACCGGTCACCAGCTCGGTTAGCCACACCCCTGGTTCTGCAATCGGCTCGCGCACCTGCCACAGACCGTAGGAGCAGTTCTCAAGCCAGCGGCGAGCTTGCGCCGCCTGCCGGCTCGGCGTCGAGGGATCGCCTGCAAACGACGCGAGCGGCGAGTCCGGATCGAACCGTGCCAGCTGCCCGGGTTCCGGGTCCAAGTCCTCGGCGCCGATCAGCCACGCGTGCCGGGCACCAATCCGCGTCACCTCGCCCGCGTCGGCAACCGGTTCGCCGCAGATCGTCGAGGCCTCCAGACACCGCCGGACATCGTCCGCCACAGCGGCGCGCAACACTGGCTCGCCGTCGACGTAGCGCTCGATGGCGATCTGGAGTTGCGTCAGTTCCGATCGGTCATCGAAGCGTGCGATCGCCGCGGCCTCGGCGGGCTGGCAGCACTCTAGCCACGGACGGTCCGACCAGCACGGGCATTCGTCTGGCAGATGCTCATCGTCGGGCCCGGCGGATGCTCTCTGCCAGGCGAGCATCAGGGCGGCGGCGCGGATCGCCTCGAGGTCGTCGTCCTGCGGGTCGTCGAGATGGAGTTCCTCGACGATCGAGAGTGCATCGGCCGCCCGGCCGAGGCGTACGAGGTGGTCGGCGAGCGTTACGCGGTTCGCATCGTCGTCGGTCAGTGCCAGCGCACGGTCCAGCAGCTGGCTTGCCATCCGATCGTCGCGGTCGAGATGGGCCGCGACGTCGGCCGCAAACGAAAGGGCGCAGACGCTGTCTGGTGAGAGCTCTGTCACCGCTTCGGAGACCTCGCGGGCGCGCTCGGTCGAACCGGCGACGATGAAGAATCGCGAGATCCCCGCCGGCACTGCGCCGGCGCCGAGTCGCTCGATGATCAGCTCTGCTGAGCGCCGTGGTGGAGTGTCGGCTCCGAACAGCTCCTCGAGCCGTTGTTCGGCGGCCCGCTGAGCGACAGCGTCTCGGCGCGATTCGCGTGAGGCCTTAGCCCGCGCTTGGCGCTTGGCGCGCGTGTTGCTCTTCGATGCTCGGCGTGTCTTCGACATTGCCGCAACGTAGCGCCGCCGTCGGATTCCTCTGTGCGCCAAAGACGGAAATTCCGCACTTACTAATGTCCGTGTACGCGCCGTGAGCCTCGCCTCCGAAGTTCGTCGTCATCGCTCGCTCCAACGGCGCGGCGGCGGCGCCTCGAGAATCCAGGGCACGTCTCGGCAGCGATCGAGGACGGGAGCGAACAGCGGTTCGTCGGCCTCCCTCAACGGAAGGTGATGGCCGTCGTCGTCGAGCGAGCTGAGGTGCACCTGGTGGAGCCGGCTGCCGAAGCGGTCGAGCAGTTCGGTGGCGGCGTTCATCGACGGATCGATCGAGTGAGCGTGCGCGACGTCCAAGCAGAAGCTGGCGTCTGGCAGAGCTGCGAAGAACGGTTCCAGCTCGGCGGCGACGCGGCCGCTGTCCTTGCGGAAGTCCATGTTCTCGAGCGTCAGGCGGTTCCCGAGGGCGCGACACGAGTCGAGGTCGATCTCGGCGTTGGGATGCACCACGATCGAGCACACCCGGGGCGGAAGTTCGTGGAGCAGGGAGTGCCCGCGGATCGTGTCGATCCCCTTGACGGGCGCGTGGACGCTGACGTAGTGGAACGGGAGACGCGGCTCGGAGCGCAGGTAGGCCACGAGGCCAGGCAGCTCGTCGCCCGACAGCGCCGACAGCTCGACGGCGATCGTCGAGACCCGCGTTGCCTGATCGACAAGGCTGGGCCACGAACCTCGAGATGAGGCGAACACGCCGGTGGACATCCCGATCTGATCGTGGTCAGCGAGCGGCAGTGGCACTCGATCACCGTCCGCGACGTGACGGAAGGCCGTCGGCGACGTCCGCGAGCGCCCCTACGCTGCCCGTGATGCTGCGAGGCGGTGACGAGGCGTTCGAGGAACTGGCGGGGCTTGGTGATGCCGATGAGGTGTGCAGGCGGCTGTCGGCTTCGCCGTGGGGGTGGGGGCGCAGCACGCGCCACCAGGAGGCGGTCGAGCTGCTCGCCGGGGTGAGCGGCACCGGCGAGTTGCCGCCCGCGTTCGTGGCGTTGATGATCTGCACCTGCCGGCGCTGGGATCGGGTCACAGCTCGGCTGATCACCGCACTTGAGCACAGCGAGCTGCTCGACGCCGCCGATCTGGATGAACTCGCCGAGGGGTTTCTCGCCCATGAGCATGTGATCGCCTATCCGCTCGCGTGGGTCTCACCCGAATGGCTCGACGTCGAGCTTCACGACGGCAGCAGCACCGTCCGCGTCGTCGATCAGGGCACACTCGGCCAGCATCGCACGCGCCCTGAGCCGCCGCTGCGCCGGTGGGCGGCCCGACGCGCATTGCGCGCCAACCCGGCCCGGCTCGAGCAGCTGCTCAGCGACGCCGACCTGCTCGCGCCACGCCACCGTGATGCGGTGATCCACGGGCTGCTCGACGCCTGCGACGGGCTTGAGGTCACCGAGCGCCGCGGGCTCGTCGCCCGCGGCCTGCAGGGCGGGCAATCGAACGTCCGCCTGGCCGCGCTCGACGTGCTCTGCGAGCTCGACGGACCCGACGCAGCCCGCAGCAGGGCGCACATCGACACGAACGCGACGGTCCGCAGATGGCGGCCCTCGGCCGAGCTCACCCAACCGACGCTGCTCTGACCGTATGCCCCGGCGACGCCAGCCCGCGATCAGGAGCGCCGAGCTCGATGAGCTGATCGAGGAGGCGACGGTCGACTGCTACAACGAGTCAGAACAGGTCACCGGCCTGTTCACCATGATCGAGGAGCACCTCGCGCTGCCGTTCCAGGCAACGGTGCTCGGCGTGCCGGTCACTGTCGCCCGCGTCGACGTCACGACCGATGACCAGATCGTCGCGATCTGCGCACGCGACGGGCACCGGCAGACGATCCCGATCCTCGAGCTGCCGGTCTCCCACCCGGCCCCGGATGGCTGGGAGTGGGTTGAGGCCTACCGCCGCTGGGCGCCCTGACCCGCTGATGCGGTCACATATGTGTACACGTTCGTGCTACCCTTCTGGCTATGGCTCGCAACCCGCACGATGTTCTGGCGACCCGCGAAGCGCGCGCGCAACTGCCCGCGCTGCTCGAGCGCTTCCGCCAAGCCGGCGCTGACGCCGAACCGGTCGTGATCGGCGCACGCCGCCGTCCCGAGGCTGTCGTGCTCTCCTACGAGCGGTACCTCAAGCTCGTCGGCGGCCGCGAACGGGTCGCAGCCGCATTGGAGCAGCAGGCACGCGAGGCCGGCGAAACGCTCGACGCCGACGCCGCCATGGAGCTCGCGAACAGCGAGCTGCACGCGATGCGCCGAGAACGGCGCGCTCCCAAGCGCTGACAGCGGCGCGTGCGCGCCGTGCTGGACCCCAACGTGCTCGTATCGGCCGCGATCTCGCCGACCGGTCAGCCACGACAGATCCTCACCGCCTGGATCGAGCAGCGCTTCGAGCTGATCGCCAGTCCCGCGCTGCTCGACGAACTCGCCGACGTGCTCGCTCGCCCGAAGTTCCGGCGCTACATCACCGTCGCCGTCGCGACCGAGTTCATCGACGGACTCGCCACCGACGCCACCATTGTCGCGGACCCTCCAGAGCTACCCGGTGTCTCGCCGGATCCTGACGACGATTACCTCGTCGCGCTCGCGCGCGCCGCTGGCGCGGACTACCTCGTCTCCGGCGACCGGCACCTCCTCGACCTGACTGACCCCAACCCGCCGGTACTCACCCCACGGCAGTTTCTCGATCTACTCGACACCAAGTCCTGATGCAGAACGCCCGAGCGGTCGTGCTGCTGGGTTCTTGAGGACTCATCGACCTCTGCGTTGCCGACGCCGGCGAGCTGGCGTACGCGGGTGCCCCGCGTCAGAACCTTTCGGAGCTGGCCGAGCTTCGTAAGGATCGAGGTCGATCCCTACAGAGCGATCGGCCAGGGCATGACCCCGACGACGCGTATTCGCACGGTGCGTCCCGCGCGCAGAGACGTCAGCATTTGGCGTCTGTCCGCAAGCTGGCGAAAATCACGGGAATATCGCCAAGATCAGCTACCCTGTGAACATGCCACGGACGATCGACACCACGCGGACTGCTCACCGCATCCTCGCGCTGCGCAGGACCGCACGCCGCGGTGGGGACGTGCGGGACGAGCTCGAGCCGATCATCGAGGGTCTCCGAGGTGATCTGGACGACACCATGAGCAAGAGCCAGGCGGCGAAGGTCATCGGTGTGAGCGTTCCGACGCTCGACAAGTGGATAGAGCAGCGGATCGTCCCGGTGAACCGGGCGACGAGCGGGCGACCACGAGTTCCTCGGGACACCGCGCTCGACCTCGCCGAGCGAGTTGCCGATCTTCGACAGCGCGGTCGTGAGCGCAACCTCATCGTTGCGCTTGTCGACCAGCTTCAGCGCAACGACGCTACCTACCAACGCGAATTCAAGAAGCTCTATGGCCCGGGTTTACGTTCGCTCGCCAAGGGGAGGCTCGTGTCCGCTGCTCCGACCGACGCGTTCGGCCCGGACGACTGACGACCGTCCAAACGTGCCCGAGTTCGAGGTGGTCACCCCGCGCCCGGTGCGCAAGCTCGTAGACGAGCTCGTGGGAAAACAAGGCTGGGTATCGAGCGGTCTATGAGCAGCTTCGTCGGGACCCGTGCGCGAAGCAGCTCGGTGCATACAGGCTCTCGGGCCCGCTCGCTCCGATCGTTTGTGGAGTCCATCTCAAGCGCGATTTTCGGCTCGCTTTCACCCTTCAGCCGGCCGAGGACCCCCGACGGCCCGACCCGCATCGTGGTCCTCTACGTCGGTAAGCGCTGCCTCGGTACACGGCGAGCGACGTCTGGACCGTGCTCCACGACCTATTCGGGGTCGAGAATCCGCCGGCGGACCATCTGCGACCACCGTGTTGCGATGATGGCCTGCCAGAGATCAGCCAGCCTGAACTCGACGCTTTCCTCGACGAGTTGCAGCTAATGACGCGCGGACGGCGGTCAGGTCGTCGTCGATCTCCGCCTGCGGGATGACGACCACCCGCCCAGGCCCGAAAACGGGTACCAAACGGGTACCAAAACAAGCAAATTTGACCTCACGCAACCGGACGCAATTTCACGAAATCCCTGCAAATCGGCAGGTACCCAACACCCCTGAAGCGACTCATAACCGGAGGGTCAAGAACCCGAAGGTTGCCGCGGGTGGCCGTTCTACAACTCTGACAGAACGGGAGCGCCAGCACCGGACACGTGGCGACGCCGGCGTCAGAGGGATGCTCCGTCGGCTCTGCGGTTCACAGCGACCGTGACTGCGCATGGCAAGACGCTCGGTGCCACCACCTTCACTCGCCGATTCTCCAGTCGCGCGTTGACGCGCCGGTCCGAGACGCTCCGCGACACGGGGTTCATCGCCACGTTTGTCTACCCGACGGGCATCACCCGCCGTCCGGCGATACTGCTGCTCGGAGGCTCAGAAGGCGGCATTCCCAGCCCGCTCAGCGCGAGCCTCGCCGCGCACGGATACCCCATCCTGGCCCTGGCGTACTTCAAGGAGCCCGGCCTGCCCAACACCCTCTCGCGCGTCCCGCTGGAGTACTTCGCCCGCGCGCTGCGATGGCTGCACCGCCAACCCCAGGTCGACTCCCACCGCGTCGCGGTCCTGGGCGTGTCGCGCGGTAGCGAGGCCGCGCAGCTCACGGGCGCCGACTACCCCAGCCTGGTCAACGCGGTGATCGCGCTGGTTCCCAGCGACGTGGCGGTCTGCTCCTATCCCGGGTGCGCCGGCCCGGCGTGGACACTGCACGGCCAGGCGATCCCGTTCACCCGCCAATTCGACGATCCTGCTCCGACCGACCAGCCCGCGGCCGTGATCCGCGATCAGCGCCTCCACGGACCCGTGTTCCTCGCCTGCGCGGGCCAGGACCTGGTCTGGACGTCGTGCCCCTACGCCCGCGCGATTCTCCAGCACCTCAACGCGGCGCACGATCGGTTTCCCCACACGCTCTACAGCTATCCCAACGCCGGCCACGGCGTCGGGACCTTCACCCCCTACGAACCGACTGAGGTCAACCAACCGGGCGACAGCCCGCAGGCAGACCAACAGGCCCGAGCCCAAGACTGGCCGCGCCTGCTGCACTTCCTCGCCACCTTCAGCCAACCCTAAATCTGCGCCGCGGAAGGCCAGCTGGTCGAGAAGGCCGGCGGCCGACGACGACCGCTCGTGCAACATCGCCAGCTCAGCCACGAAGTCCAGAGTTGCGTCTCCCGCCGAAGGCGGCTACCCCTAGAAGCCCATGGCTCAGCCTGGATCGCTGAGCGCACCCGTTGCGACGGCGACACAGGGCGCCCCGGCTCGGGTCGCATGGAGTCTCACTACCGAAGGCTGAGCGGACAGCGCGTCGAGTCTCGAGGTTGGCGAAAATGGGGGCGCGACCCGGGCACTGGGTCCGGCCCTGCTCTCCTCCTCCGACAGGCATCCTCCGCCTCTCGGTCGTAGCCCCTGGGGAAGCGCTGCTACGCAACTGCCCCACACGGGTCGACGGCCACGCCTATCTATGTAGTCACCCACAATTCACCCGCCGACGGATGCCGCGTTGTGCTCGGTCGGATGGTGGGTCAGTCCACGGGTGTAAGTCCGTTGGCCGTGACACGGTAGGCGCCGGAATCGAATTCGCTGTCAGTTGCCAGGGCGGCGATTTCCTGACCGACTCGCTCGGGGGTTAGTGTGGGATCGAGGCGCTGCAAGAAGCTGTCGAGCGAAACTCCTTCGCGCTGGGCATGTGCGGTAGCCGCGGCGTGTCCCAGAGCTGTGCCCGCGTTGAGCCCAGGCACTGCCGAAACGAATCTGATGCCGAGCTTCTCACGGTTCGATTCCTCCGCTGCGAATCCCGTCATGAACAGGATGGTCGCCTTTGCTCCGGAGTATCCGCCGCCGATCGAGGACCCCAGAAGTGCGGCACCGCTGGAGACAGCAACCACCACGCTCCCCGGATCCAGGGGAGCCAGCAGCGCCTCACGTGTCCAGTTGAATACGTGGCGGACGTCGACCTCCCAGTTGCTGCTGAACGTCTCCCAACTGTATTTGTGCAGCGGCCGAAGCAGCGGGTGCGCACCTGCGTTCAAGACCAGGATATTGGGGCGATAGGTGTCGACGAGCCGGCCAGCGGTGACCGGGTCTGCGGCGTCGGCCGCGACGGGTGTGAACTCCGCCCCAGCCTCGTCCCGCACGGCATCCAGCCGTTCCGGGTCGCGAGCAACACCGATGACGTGAACACCTGCGTTGATCAGGGCGATTGCCGTCGCACGCCCGAATCCACGGCTTGCTCCGGTGACTATGGCGGTTCGGGTGGACATTGTCTCCTCCTAGTCGAGAGCCGGTTCAGGGGTGGGGACCGTGCCGAGCGCCGGCCGGCGGACGCGGCTGAGCGCGAGCGCCGCGAACAGGCTGAGCACGGGGAAGGCGATCGCGAGGCCGAAGCCGAGCTGGAAGCCGCTGTCCAGTGCACGCAGCGGCGCGCTTCCGGCGTGCACGAGATCGTTGGTGCGGGTCAGTGCGATGCTCGCCAGCACGGCGGTCCCGAGCGCGCCGAAGATCGACTCGAACGTGTTGTTCAGGCCTGAGGCCAGGCCGGCGTCATTCGGATGAACCCCGGACAGCGTCGCGATCGAGAATGCGGTCGCCCCAGCGCCGAGCGCCAGGCCGAACAGCGCAAAGGCGGGGAGCAACCGGCCGAGGTAGTCGCCGTGGATCCCGACTCCGCTGAGCAGCACGAAGCCGCCGATCAGGCCGAGCGCCGCGAAGATCGTCACCTCCCGCGGGCCGCGCCTGGTAACGATCGTCTGCCCGATCCCGGCGCCGACCGCCGCGCTGAACGGCAGCACGGTGCCGGCGAAGCCGAGGTGACTTGCCGACCAGTGGAGCACGTTCTCGCCGTAGAGGGCGAGGATGAACACCATCCCGTAGATCGAGGCCATCACGCCGCCGAGGCCGATATTGGCGGCCCACACGGTCTTGGAGGCCGCGAGCCGCCGCGGGATCAAGGGGTGTTTGGCGTTTCGCTCGATCACGACGAACGCCACGAACAGCAGGACCGAGGCGGCGAACAGCACGACCGTGCGCGTCGACCCCCACCCGTGCGACGGCGCTTCGACCAGGTCGTAGATGAGGACCGCCAGGGACGCCGTCACGGTCCCCGCCCCGGCGATGTCGAAGCTCCGCGGCGCGTCAAGGTCGCGGCTCTCGGGCACGAGCCGATAGGCAGCGGCGAACAGCGCGACACCGATCGGGATGTTGATCCAGAACACCCACTGCCAGCCCGGGCCGTCGACCAGCGGTCCCCCGATCAGCCAGGCGGCGGTGGCACCCATTCCGCCCATCGCCGTCCACACGCCCATCGCCTTGTTGCGCTCGGCCCCCTCCGGGAACGTGCGCATCAGGATCGACAGCGCGGTCGGCGTCATCATCGCTGCGCCGAGCCCCTGCGCCGCGCGGGCGCCGATGATCACGGCGCTCGAGCCGGCGAGACCGACCGCGAACGAGGACAGCGTGAACAGGCCGATGCCGGCCAGCAGCATCCGTTTGCGCCCGAACACGTCGGCCAGTCGCCCGCCGAGCAGCAGCAGCGAGCCGAAGGTCAGCATGTAGGCGTTGGCGACCCAGGTCTCGGCGCTCGCCGACAGGTGCAGGTCGTGCTGGATCGGCGGGATCGCCAGCCGCACGATCGCGGCGTCGAGGATCACCATGAAGTACGTCGCCGACAGCAGCGCCAGCACGAGACCGGTGCGGCTCTTGGCAGGGGTGGACAGGGACGTCATCAGACCTCCAGGTTTCTGGTCGGGAACGGACTCGGGGAGAGGGCGGTTAGGTCACCGGCGTCGCTGCGAAGCCGAACACCGGCAGGAATTTCGCGTCGATGAAGGCATCGAAACCGGCGATCCGGCCATCGGCGATCTCGATCACCTGGACGCCGTGCGGGATCAGCGTGCCGTCGTCGGCGATGCGGTGGAACACCACCGCGGGCCGGCCATTGGCCCGGGTCGGAGTCAGCCGCAGCGTCCGCAGGTCACCGCCGGCCGCGACGTCGCGGAAGAACAACCCGATCTCGCGGGCGCCCACCAGCTCACGGTCGGGCATCCGGATCTCGGCGTCCTCACGCAGCAGACCGACGAGGTCATCGATGTCGCCCCGATTCCACGCTGCGAGGTAGCGCTGCAGCAGTTCGCGCTCGTCGCCCGCGGCCGCAGTGAACGCCCGCTCGGGCAGGGCGGCATCGATCGTCGCCCGGGCCCGCTGCAGCGCGCTGTTGACCGCCGCGACGGTCGTGTCGAGCAGCGACGCCACCTCGGGACCGGTCCAGCCGAGCACGTCGCGCAGGATTAGGACGGCCCGCTGGCGGCCGGGCAGCAGCTGGATCGCTGACAGCAGCGCGAGCTCAAGCCCTTCTCGCAGCGCGTACCGCGCGGCGGGGTCGTAGATCGGCGCGGCGGCCTGGTCGAGCAGCTCATCGGGGAGCGGCGCGACCGGCTCCGGCCGGTTCGACCGCCGCTCGATCTCGTCAAGGCACGCGTTGGTGGCGATCCGGTAGAGCCAGGCCGGCAGCGTCGCCCGCGGCTCGAACCGATCGAGCGCCTTCCACGCCCGCAGCAGCGTCTCCTGGGTGATGTCCTCGGCATCGTGCGGCGAGCCGAGCATCCGGTAGCAGTGAACCTGGAGCGCGCGGCGGTAGGGCTCGACGAGCTCCCTGAACGCCCGCTCGTCGCCGGACTGCGCCCGCGCCAGCAGGCAGTTGAAGTCGCTGGAGTCTTTCTGTGTGGTTCGCATGCTGCTCTCACTACGTATAACGGTGAGCAGCGCCGAACCTCATCGGTCTGACGGCTCGATCGCGTGATCGGAGTCGGGGCGGCGCTCCGGACCGGCCACGCTGTAGTCGTCGAACGGGGCATCGCGCTCGTTGGTTGCGGCGCCGACGCCCTCGCGGGAGGCCTTGTCGATGAACGCGTGGGCGTCCGGGGTGTTGCGCATCAGCCCGTCGAGGATCGGACCGAGAGGCTGCGTCGAGTGCAGGCCCACGAGTCTCGAGGTTGGCGAAAATGGGGGCGCGACCCGGGCACTGGGTCCGGGCCTGCTCTCCTCCTCCGACAGGCATCCTCCCGCCTCTCGGTCGTAGCCCCTGGGGAAGCGCTGCTACGCAACTGCCCCACACGGGTCGACGGCCACGCCTATCTATGTAGTCACACACAATTCACCCGCCGACGGGCCGCGTTGTGCTCGGTCGGCTGGTGGGTCAGTCCACGGGTGTAAGTCCGTTGGCCGTGACACGGTAGGCGCCGGAATCGAATTCGCTTTCAGTTGCCAGGGCGGCGATTTCCTGACCGACTCGCTCGGGGGTTAGTGTGGGATCGAGGCGCTGCAAGAAGCTGTCGAGCGAAACTCCTTCGCGCTGGGCATGTGCGGTGGCCGCGGCGTGTCCCAGAGCTGTGCCCGCGTTGAGCCCAGGCACTGCCGAGACGAATCTGATGCCGAGCTTCTCACGGTTCGATTCCTCCGCTGCGAATCCCGTCATGAACAGGATGGTCGCCTTTGCTCCGGAGTATCCGCCGCCGATCGAGGACCCCAGAAGTGCGGCACCGCTGGAGACAGCAACCACCACGCTCCCCGGATCCAGGGGAGCCAGTAGCGCCTCACGTGTCCAGTTGAATACGTGGCGGACGTCGACCTCCCAGTTGCTGCTGAACGTCTCCCAGCTGTATTTGTGCAGCGGCCGAAGCAGCGGGTGCGCACCTGCGTTCAAGACCAGGATATTCGGGCGATAGGTGTCGAGGAACCGGCCAGCGGTGACCGGGTCTGCGGCGTCGGCCGCGACGGGTGTGAACTCCGCCCCAGCCTCGTCCCGCACGGCATCCAGCCGTTCCGGGTCGCGAGCAACACCGATGACGTGAACACCTGCGTTGACCAGGGCGATTGCCGTCGCACGCCCAAATCCACGGCTTGCTCCGGTGACTATGGCGGTTCGGGTGGACATTGTCTCCTCCTAGTCGAGAGCCGGTTCAGGGGTGGGGACCGTGCCGAGCGCCGGCTGGCGGACGCGGCTGAGCGCGAGCGCCGCGAACAGGCTGAGCACGGGGAAGGCGATCGCGAGGCCGAAGCCGAGCTGGAAGCCGCTGTCCAGGGCACGCAGCGGCGCGCTTCCGGCGTGCACCAGATCGTTGGTGCGAGTCAGCGCGATGCTCGCCAGCACAGCGGTCCCGAGCGCACCGAAGATCGACTCGAACGTGTTGTTCAGGCCTGACGCCAGGCCGGCGTCATTCGGATGAACCCCGGATAGCGTCGCGATCGAGAATGCGGTTGCCCCAGAGCCGAGCGCCAGGCCGAACAGCGCAAAGGCGGGGAGCAACCGGCCGAGGTAGTCGCCGTGGATCCCGACTCCACTGAGCAGCACGAAGCCGCCGATCAACCCGAGCGCCGCGAAGATCGTCACCTCCCGCGGGCCGCGCCTGGTAACGACGGTCTGCCCGATACCGGCGCCGACCGCCGCGCTGAACGGCAGCACGGTGCCGGCGAAGCCGAGGTGACTTGCCGACCAGTGGAGCACGTTCTCGCCGTAGAGGGCGAGGATGAACACCATCCCGTAGATCGAGGCCATCACGCCGCCGAGGCCGATATTGGCGGCCCACACGGTCTTGGACGCCGCGAGCCGCCGCGGGATCAGGGGGTGTTTGGCGTTTCGCTCGATCACGACGAACGCCACGAACAGGAGGACAGAACGGCGAACAGCACGATCGTGCGCGTCGACCCCCACCCGTGCGACGGCGCTTCGACCAGGTCGTATATGAGGACCGCCAGGGACGCCGTGATGGTCCCCGCCCCGGCGATGTCGAAGCTGCGCGGCGCGTCAAGGTCGCGGCTCTCGGGCACGAGCCGATAGGCAGCGGCGAACAGCGCGACACCGATCGGGATGTTGATCCAGAACACCCACTGCCAGCCCGGGCCGTCGACCAGCGGTCCCCCGATCAGCCAGGCGGCGGTGGCCCCCATCCCGCCCATCGCCGTCCACACGCCCATCGCCTTGTTGCGCTCGGCCCCCTCCGGGAACGTGCGCATCAGGATCGAGAGCGCGGTCGGCGTCATCATCGCTGCGCCGAGCCCCTGCGCCGCGCGGGCGCCGATGATTGCGGCGCTCGAGCCGGCGAGACCGACCGCGAACGAGGACAGCGTGAACAGGCCGATGCCGGCCAGCAGCATCCGTTTGCGCCCGAACACGTCGGCCAGTCGCCCGCCGAGCAGCAGCAGCGAGCCGAAGGTGAGCATGTAGGCGTTGGCGACCCAGGTCTCGGCGCTCGCCGACAGGTGCAGGTCGTGCTGGATCGGCGGGATCGCCAGCCGCACGATCGCGGCGTCGAGGATCACCATGAAGTACGTCGCCGACAGCAGCGCCAGCACGAGACCGGTGTGGCTTTTGGCAGGGGTGGATAGGGACGTCATCAGACCTCCAGGTTTCTGGTCGGGAACGGACTCGGGGAGACGGGTTAGGTCACCGGTGTCGCTGCGAAGCCGAACACCGGCAGGAATTTCGCGTCGATGAAGGCATCGAAACCGCCGATCCGGCCATCGGCGATCTCGATCACCTGGACGCCGTGCGGGATCAGCGTGCCGTCGTCGGCGATGCGGTGGAACACCACCGCGGGCCGGCCATTGGCCCGGGTCGGAGTCAGCCGCAGCGTCCGCAGGTCACCGCGGGCCGCGACGTCGCGGAAGAAGAGCCCGATCTCGCGGGCGCCCACCAGTTCCCGGTCGGGCATCCGGATCTCGGCGTCCTCACGCAGCAGACCGACGAGGTCATCGATGTCGCCCCGATTCCACGCTGCGAGGTAGCGCTGCAGCAGTTCGCGCTCGTCGCCCGCGGCCGCAGTGAACGCCCGCTCGGGGAGAGCCGCGTCGATCGTTGCCCGCGCCCGCTGCAGCGCGCTGTTGACCGCCGCGACGGTCGTGTCGAGCAGCGACGCCACCTCGGGACCGGTCCAGCCGAGCACGTCGCGCAGGATCAGGACGGCACGCTGGCGGCCGGGCAGTAGCTGGATCGCTGACAGCAGCGCGAGCTCAAGCCCTTCTCGCAGCGCGTACCGCGCGGCGGGGTCGTAGATCGGCGCGGCGGCCTGGTCGAGCAGCTCATCGGGGAGCGGCGCGACCGGCTCCGGCCGGTTCGACCGCCGCTCGATCTCGTCAAGGCACGCGTTGGTGGCGATCCGGTAGAGCCAGGCCGGCAGCGTCGCCCGCGGCTCGAACCGATCAAGCGCCTTCCACGCCCGGAGCAGCGTCTCCTGGGCGATGTCCTCGGCATCGTGCGGCGAGCCGAGCATCCGGTAGCAGTGAACCTGGAGCGCGCGACGGTAGGGATCGACGAGCTCCCTGAACGCCCGCTCGTCGCCGGACTGCGCCCGCGCCAGCAGGCAGTTGAAGTCGCTGGAGTCTTTCTGTGTGGTTCGCATGCTGCTCTCACTACGTATAACGGCGAGCAGCGCCGAACCTCATCGGTCTGACGGCTCGATCGCGTGATCGGAGTCGGGGCGGCGCTCCGGACCGGCAACGCTGTAGTCGTCGAACGGGGCATCGCGCTCGTTGGTTGCGGCGCCAACGCCCTCGCGGGAGGCCTTGTCGATGAACGCGTCGGCGTCCGGGGTGTTGCGCATCAGCCCGTCGAGGCTCGGACCGAGAGGCTGCGTCGAGTGCAGGCCCATGTTCTCCTATGCCTGGTTGACGATCAGCTTCATCGCCGCAAGTTGCGAGGAGGGGATGCCCGCGAGCTGCTGCGCCTGCCGCGCGACCTCCGCCTCGAGCTGCTCGAACGGGACCGCCTTGTTGATCAGCTCGATCTCGGCGGCCTCGCGGCCGGACAGCGACTTGCCGGTGAGGGCGTGCTCCTTGGCTTTGCGAGTCACCGGCCCTGAGTTGCGCGGTTTGCAGGTCCTGCGTCGCATCAGCCGATCGATAACCGAACGAGCCGAAGCCCGTCAATCGGACCGTCTGGCGCGGGCGCCGGAGGGTCTCAGCCACCAAGGCTCATCGGACCTCTGCTGGTAGCCGGCGCAGCCGCCGGTTAGCAGCGGGAACAGTCGTCCTGGGCGTGGTTGTCGGCGAGCGTGCCGAGCAAGCCGACGGTCCAGCATGTCGGGCAGCCTCGCCAGGCGAACACGGTCACCAGCAGCAGCACGAGCGAGATCGGGCCAACGACAGCGACGAGCACGATCGCGAGCATCGCCGCGGTCAGACCGACTGCGCCTCTGAAGAGATGCACGCGTACCGAGCCGCTCGCAAGCGGCGAGCGCTGCCCACTGCCTGATTTGGGCTTGTCCGTGCACTCTGTTGTCATCGCACCCTTGGATACGCGGCGAGGTTGTGCGCGGATCACGCGTTGCGAAGTCCGCGCGGGTGTCCCCGCGCCGGCGTTCAGCGAGCATCCGCGTAGAAGGGTCAACGGGCGGTCGACGAGCTCGGGCTGGCTGCTGCTTCTCGATGTGCGACGCGAGGTCGCACGTTGTGAGTGAACTACACGATTGGAGGATCAACCCGATGTGACGTCGAGCGAGTAGTTCCAGGTCCGTGCTTGATGGCCTGTCCCCACCTCGGCGTGCGTCGTCGGCTCCTGGTCGGCGGGGTGCGAAGCCCGGGGGAAAGCCCAAGGGCGGCCCGTTCCATCCGGGCGGCCACAGGCGAGGGGAAAGCCGGACGGGTGAATTGCTTGAACCCTCGTTGATGCCTCGTCAAGCAGAGCCCCGCAAGATGGGATGCTGGTAGCGGGGTGCAGGGACTGGCCGCGGTAGAGCGGCAGGCGCCGGTCAAGGAATCGACTTGGCCGGGAAGAGCACCGCCGTCCCCGGGGTAGAGAGGGCACCCACCCCGGCTGCAGCTCATGCGTGCGGAACGTGGTAACCCCGTCGGGGTCCGGACCCGCGGTCCGGTAAGCCGACCGCAAGGAGGGCCCAACTCCCCGGCGGGAACAGGATGACCGAGAAGCGAACGCCGGCAGCCGAAAGGCAGCGGGAAACCGGGACAGGATGGCCGCCACCTCCAGGCGGTCGTCTCGGATAACCGGCCGGATACCGGGCCTGGTGCCCGGGCGCGAAAGCGCGCTGACGCGGTCAGGTGAGCCCAGTAGGAGAAGATGACGATGACGCCCGAACCAACGGACAAGTTAGACGCCACGACACCGTCGCGGTGAACGGACCCGCGGACGATGCGCTCCCCAGACGAGCGGATCGTACGGCCTCACGCCACCGGACCTTAACGGCTTGCTTGAGCCGGATGCTCGGAAACGGGCACGTCCTGGTTCTGAGGGGGGCCCGGCACAGCAATGTGTCGGGCCTACCCGGTGCGCCCGGCATGACCAGCAGCTCGGGGGTGCGAGTCCCCTGTGGAGGAGATGGCACCAACCACAAGCCAAGGGCAACTGCGTCGTCGTGAGGCGGGGTGGGAAGGAAGCCGGAGGCGAAATCGCGACCCGAGGAACACATGGCCCGTGCACGGTGGTCGGGTGGGCTGCGCGTATGAGGCGGGGCGGTCCGGGCGAGCCGGCCGGTTATGGCGAAGCCCGATGTCATCAAGGGGCCGTCACGTAGATGCGGCGGGTGCGCGAGGAAGGTTGCTGGTCTTATCCGGGGAGGTCTCCACGGGTGTCCTAGATGCCCGTCCGATGTTCGGTTCGCCGGGTGGTGCGGGACGGCGACGGCCGAGAGGCTGCTGCTCGCCGTGGAGAAGTCAGCAGAGGCCGTAGTACCGGCGGGATCGGTGTTCGCCGGGAAGGGCCGAACGCGAAGCCGAGCGTCAGGACGTTCGTGCTCGTGATCGTTGGCGTTGACCGCAGCCAACCCCGCAAGGGGCCTGGGCGGGAGGGCCGGAGGGTGAAGCCCGAAGGTTCCCGGCCAGAGCGCAGCCGATCCGGCGCCGGGCGACACCGCCGCTCACCCCGCCGAGGCGAGCCTGTGGGAGCAGTTCTTCTCCCGCGGGAATCTCGCCGAGGCGCTCAGACGCGTCGAGCAGAACGCCGGTGCCGCGGGCATCGACGGGATGAGCACCGAGGAGCTGCGGCCGTGGTTGCATGACCACTGGCCGGAGGTCCGCTCGCAGCTCGACGCGGGCACCTACCGGCCGCAGCCCGTCCGCAGGGTGATGATCCCCAAGCCCTCGGGCGGGCTGCGGAAGTTGGGGGTGCCGGCGGCGGTGGATCGGTTGATCTGCCAGGCCATATGCGCAGGTGCTCACGCCTGTCTTCGACCCGCATTTCCATCCCCATAGCTTCGGGTTTCGCCCGGGGCGCTCGCAGCATCAGGCTGTCGAGCGGGCACGCCAGTTCATCGCTGATGGCGCGGCGTGGTGCGTCGATTTTGATCTCGACTCGTTTTTCGATCGCGTTCAGCACGACGCTCTGATGGCCAGGGTCGCAAGACGGGTGCATGACAAGCAGGTGCTCAGGCTGATCCGGCGCTACCTGGAAGCGGGCGTCATGGATGGCGGGCTGGTGCACGCGAGCGAGGAGGGGACCCCGCAGGGTTCTCCGCTCTCGCCGCTGCTCAGCAACGTCATGCTCGACGACCTCGACTGGGAGCTGGAGCGGCGCGGGCATCGGTTCGTGCGCTACGCCGACGACGGACGGATCTACGTCCGGAGCCGGCGAGCGGGCGAGCGCGTCATGGACGAGCATCACGCAATACGTCGAGCAGCGCCTGAAGCTGCGGGTCAACCGCGAGAAGTCGGTGGTTGACCGCGCGACGAAGCGCGACCCTTCTTGGGTTTCGGCTTCCTCGTGCCGCGACGGCGAGGTCAAGGTGCGGATCGATCCCAAAGCCCGCAAGCGAGCCAAGGATCGCCTGCGCCAGCTCACCTCGCGCAGCTGGGGCATCTCGATGGAGCGGCGGATCGAAGAGATCAACCGCTTCACGGTCGGATGGACGGCCTACTTCGCGTTGGCCGACACGCCCTCGGTGTTCGAGAAGCTCGACAGATGGCTCAGACGGCGGCTGCGGCAGGTCCGGTGGAAGGAATGGAAGCGCGTCCGCACGCAAGCGGCGCAACCTGCGAGCGGCTGGCATTCCCGAGCGCGACGCCCGCGAATGGGCGTACTCCCGCAAGGGCTACTGGCGCATCGCGAGGCTCTTCCGTCCTCTCCCGCGCCCTGCCCAACGCCTACTGGGCCAACCTTGGCCTGAAAGGGTTCGCCGAACCCTACCGCCGTTTCCGGGACGCAACGCGAACCGCCGGATGCGGACCCGCACGTCCGGTGGTGTGGGAGGCGCCGGGGTGAGCCCGGCGCCTACCCGATTCCGTTGCGATCGTCTCGCCAGCGCGGCCAAGACTTTCGCTTTCGCGTCGGTTGGTGCTTGCTAGGTCGCGTGGAAGTAGCTAATAGTGCTTTGTTAGTTGTGTTGTAGGAGTTCGTTGGGGGGACGGCGAACTCTTCTCGCGTCTGGTTGCCGAGCTGAGGAGCGATCATGGCTGTGGTGAGCGATGCGAGACCGTGTTGGGGTGAGCGGGTTGATCTGCCGTCGGTGGTGGCGGATCGGCTGGAGGCGTTCGGTGAGGCGGTGTTGGCGGGGGCGATGAACCGGCCGGTGCAGATGGTCAACGGCGGCGCGTATCTGCGGGGCTTGATCGAGCAGGGCGCGCGCAAATCGCTTGAGCCGATGGTCGAGCGTCTCGGTGGGGATGCTGACTATCAGAGCTTGCAGCAGTTTTTGGCTGATAGTCCGTGGGATCCGGCGATGGTGGTCCGCGCGGTCGCTGAGCGGGTCGTGCCGGCGATCGACGTTGAGGCGTGGGTGCTGGATGACACCGGGTTCCCGAAGGACGGGAAGCGCTCGCCCGGCGTCAAGCGCCAGTACTCGGGGACGCTCGGGAAGATCGGTAACTGCCAGATCGGCGTGTCGGTGCACGCGGTCGGTAGCCAGGGGACGGTGCCGTTGGGGTGGGCGTTGTACCTGCCTGAGGATTGGTGTGACGATCCCGAGCGCCGACGCAAGGCCAAGATTCCTGACGAGGTCGAGTTCAAGACCAAGCCGGAGCTCGGGGTTGAGCTGATCGAGCGCGCGGCGGGCTGGGAGATCGCGCCCGCGCCGGTGCTGGGCGACTGCGCGTATGGCGATAAGACCGAGCTGCGCGGCGCGGCTTGACGCGGCGGGCCGCGAGTACGTGCTCGCGGTCTCCCCGGACACCACCGTGTTCGCGCCCGACACGATCTTTGAGGTCCCCGAGCTGCGCGATCGCGGCAAGGGCCGGCAGAAGACCCGACCGCGTCCGGACCGCAAGCCCGAGCAGATCGGCGCGCTGATCGCCAACCTCGACGCCAAGCAGTTCCAGACGGTCACCTTCCGAGACGGCCCCGACGGCGAGGCGATGACATCGCGGTTCTGCTGCGTGCGGGTCCGTGCCGGGAACGAGTGGGAGAAGGCCAGCTCGCCGCCTCGCGAGGAGTGGCTGATCGCCGAATGGCCCGAAGGCAAAGACAAGCCGAGCGACTACTGGCTCTCCAATCTCCCCGCCGACACCACCCCCGAACGGCTCGCCCGCCTGGCCCGGTTGCGGTGGAAGATCGAGCTCGACTACAAGCAACTCAAGGGCGAACTCGGACTGGACCACTACGAAGGACGCTCCTGGCTCGGCTGGTATCACCACACGGCGCTGGTGACCGCCGCGCACGGGTTCCTGACCCTGGAGCGGCAGAACCCAAATCACCAGCGGCCGGCCTGACCCTCCCTCAGGCACTCCTCCTGTTCCAGCCCCTCTTGAAGTGCTGGACCGGCCGCTGCCAAACCTGTCATCAGTCCGTCGATCTCGACCGCCTCACCCTGGTTTCACCAAGGCAAACCGAGTGACAACCTAACAAAGCACTACTAAATGCGTGTGCAATCGGCTGCGGATCCCCGAGTCCTGCTCGCCGCGCGCAAGGCAGAGCCGGTTTCGGGTGGTACGAGGTCCCGTCGCTATGGCAAAGCGGGTCCTCGTGGATCGGTCCGCCGAGATGTCCTTCCTACATTGTGGGGAAGGCCGCGCCGGCGGAGAACTCGAGCGTGGTTAGGTTGCCGTAGTCCGGGTGTTTGGCCTTCATGGCCTCGATGACCCCTCCGGCGCTGCTGCTGGCTGTGACGGCGTCACGGAAGTCGCGGATGTACTGGCGGCTGCCGTTGAGGATCGTTTCGAGGTCCTGGTCGCTGGCGTCTGGTTGCTTATGCCCGGCGATGATGGTCTTGGCTCCTAGGCTCTCGACGAGGTCGATGCTCTCGATCCATTTCTGCCACTCGGCTGGGCCCGTGAGCGCGAGCATCATGTGGATCCGGTTGTAAACGACATCGCCGCCGATCACGGTGTCGATCGACGGGATGTGGATGACCGTGCTCGGTGCGATGTCGCCCTGCGGAACCTCGATCACGCGGAGCTCCTGACCCTCAAGGTCGATCACTTTGCCCTCCAGCGGCTCCGGGATCACAGCGGTTGAGTCGACGTCATCACCGAACGTTGACTGCGACATGCTCTCCGACGTCCCGCTGATCGTGTTCGCGCCCGGTCGGGGCACTCGCGAGACCGGACGCTGGTGGCCGCATTCAGCCGAACCCGGCAGTCTTGCCTTGGTTTCAGACCGGGTTGATACTGCCGGCAATGTCGGATAGGCCGGACCCATTGCTGGGTCCGGCCC
>CAVRKJ010000006.1:0-135649 GCA_963721515.1 uncultured Actinomycetota bacterium
CCGGAGGAGGGACTCGAACCCCCGACACGCGGATTATGATTCCGCTGCTCTAACCGACTGAGCTACTCCGGCGGGGAGGGGCGGAGTCTAACGACGGGGGGCGGGTGCGGCCTCCGCGCGAGCGCCCGGGAGATTGGTGTGTATGCACCATTGCGGCCGGCGGGATCACCCTGGAGACTGGGTCTCAGAGCGATCTGAAAGGAGCGGGGCTTGGGCTTTCTGCGCAGGGATCATGAGGCGGAGGGGACGCGGTATCAGATGCGGGAGAAGCTGTTCGCCATCGGGGACGACTACTGGGTCGAGACCGAGGGCGGGGAGCGGGCGTTCAAGGTGGACGGCAAGGCGCTGCGGGCCCGCAGCACGTTCATCCTCGAGGACGCGTCGGGCGAGGAGCTGTTCAAGATCCAGGAGCGCAAGCTCCACATCCGCGACACCATGGAGGTCGAGCGCGGCGGGGACACGGTGGCCACGATCAAGAAGGCGTTGATCACTCCGTTGCGCGATCGGTTCTCGATCGAACTGGAGGAGGGCGGAGAGCTCAGCGCCAAGGGCAACATCGTCGACCACGAATACGAGATCGAGCGCGACGGCCACAAGGTGGCGGAGATCTCCAAGCGCTGGTTCCGCATTCGCGACACCTACGGGATCGAGATCGCGCCGGGGCAGGACGACGCGCTGATCGTTGCCGCGACGGTCTGCATCGACGAGATGGCGGGGCGCTGAGCCTGGCTAACTGCTCGGCCCCCGGGCATTGCGCCGCGCCCAGCGCCTGGCCCAGTCATCCAAGGGGGCGAGGTCCTCGAGCAGGCGCGCCCCCTCGGGCGTCAGCGAATAGCCGCGGCCGCGCTCGGAGACGACGATGCCGGCGCCGCGCAACTCGCGCAGCCGGTCGTTGAGCACGCTCGAGGACACCTCGGCGCAGCGGGCCTGGAGCTCGCGAAACGTCAGGCTCTCGCGGGTGCGCAGCTCCCACAGGACGCGCAGCGCCCAGCGCCTGCCCAGGAGATCCAGGAGGGCCATGATCGGCCGACCGGTGGCCGACCCGCGGGCGGGCCGCCCGGGCCGCGGGTCCGGGTCGGCCTTGCCTGCTTTGGAATTCGAAGCTACCATTGGGAACGAGTCTGCTCTTGTTTTCGAAGCCGAAGGAGCTTAGCGATGACCATGGACGCCACCCGCACGGAGCCACGGATCCCGGCCCTCGAGCCCCCGTACGAACCCGATGTGGAGGAGATGCTCAGACGGTGGATGCCGCCGGGAGCGGCGATCGAGCCGCTGGCGCTGTTCCGTACGCTCGCCGTCCACGGGGAGCTGATGTCCCGGATGCGACCGCTCGGCTCCGGGATCCTCAACCACGGCGTGGTGCCGGCGCGTGACCGCGAGATCGTGCTGCACCGCACGTGCGCGCGCGCAGGGGCGGAGTACGAGTGGGGCGTGCACGCGGTGGCCTACGCCCGGCAGGTGGGTCTCAGCCCCGAGCAGCTCGCCTCCACGGCCGGTGATGCCGGCGCCGCCCAGGACCCGTGCTGGTCAGAGCGGGACGCGCTCCTCATCCGCCTCGCCGACGAGCTGCACGACACCGCCACCGCCTCTGACGAGCTGTGGGTGGAGCTGGCGGAGCACTACAGCGATCAACAGCTCCTGGAGCTCATCGTCACCGCGGGCTGGTACCGCACCCTCGCCTACGTCATCAACGCCGCTCGCATCCGGCCCGAGCCGTGGGCGGCGCGGTTCCCGGCACCTATGATCCGGCGCCCTTGACGACGCTGCTGGCATATCCGAACGTCTCAGAGGGCAAAGACCAAACCACGATCGACCGGGTCGCGGAGGCCTTCGGCGACGCGCTCCTCGACGTGCATTCCGACGCCGACCACCACCGCAGCGCCTACACGCTCGCGGGCCGGCCCGGCGAACTGGCGAACGCCGTCGTCCGCGGGGCGCGCGCCGCGGTCGCCTCCATCGGGCTCGACGCGCACGAGGGCGTCCACCCGCGCGTGGGCGCCGTGGACGTCGCCCCCATCATCTATCTCAACGAGGAGGATCGCGGCGCGGCGGTCGCCGAGGCGCTTGTGCTGGCCGACAGCCTCGCCACCAAGCTGGAGCTCCCGGTATTCCTCTACGGCGCCCTCGCCGGCGGACGGACCCGGGCGGAGCTCCGGCGCGGCGGGCCCGCCGAGCTCCAGCGAAGGATCGACGCGGGGGAGCTCAGGCCGGACTTCGGTCCGCCCAACCTCCATCCCACCGCCGGGGCGGTGCTCGTCGCGGCTCGCGCGCCGCTGGTCGCCTTCAACGTCGAGCTCGCGCCGCCCGCGACCGTCGAGGACGCCAAGCGGATCGCGGCCCTCATCCGGGAGGGCGGCGCCGAGGGTCTGACCAAGCTCAGGGCCATCGGGCTGTGGCTGGCCCAGTCTGGCCTGGCCCAAGTCTCCACCAACGTCGAGGACCACCGCGCCACGCCGCTGCGCGCCGTCGTGGAGGCCGTGGCCCGGCACTCTCGCGGTGGCCGGCGCCGAGCTCGTGGGGCTCGCTCCTGAGGCGGCGTTCGTCGACTTCCCCACGGACATCCCGCTCCGTGGATACGCCACGATCGAGCAATCCCTTCACCGGCGGGCCCACACCGCGTAAGCTCCACTGCACAGATGGCACAGACCAAGCGCAAGCGCCGGAGCAAGCACCGCGGCAACGCCGCCGGCACGGTCGAGGCGCGCGGCCGCACGGGGCGCCCGCCGACGCCGGAGGAGCGCAAGAAGCAGCAGCGCGCCACGCGCGGCCAGGCCCGCGTGCCCAAGCCGCCCACGTGGAACAGCGCCCTCAAGAAGGCGGCGCTGGCGACGGCCTTCATCTTCATCTTCCTGCTGATCACCAACAAGTTCCGGGTCGTGCCGGCGCTGGTGTTCGCGTTCCTGGCGATGCTCCTGTACATCCCGTCCGGGTACTACCTTGACGGTTACTTGTACCGCCGCTACCAGAAAAAGCAGCTTCAGAAGCAGTGATCGACGTCCGGATGTTCACCGTCGGGCCGGTGCAGGAGAACTCCTACATCGTCCGGCTCGCAGACGCCGACCGGGCCGTGATGATCGACCCCGGCGACGAGGCCGAGCGGCTGATCGGCGCGCTCCAGGCCCTCGGGATCACGACCGTCGAGGCGATTCTGCTCACCCACACCCACTTCGACCACGTCGGCGCCGTGGCCCCCGTGGCGCGCGCCACCGGAGCGCCGGTCTACTGCCCGGAGCTGGAGACCGAGATCCTGGCCGACATCAATTCCTTCATCCGCCTGCCCGGTTTCGGCCCGTTCGAGAGCTACGACGCCGACGAGACGGTCAAGGGCGGCGAGACCCTGAATCTGGCGGGCATGGAGCTCGAGGTCTCGTTCGTGCCGGGCCACAGCCCCGGCCACGTCGCCTATGCCCTACGGGACCACAACGCGCTGTTCTCCGGCGACGTGCTGTTCCAGGGCTCGGTCGGCCGTGTCGACCTGCCCGGCGGCGACTGGCCCACCCTCCTGCAGTCGATCGACTCGCTCATGCGCGCGTATCCGGCCGACACGACCGTCTACCCCGGCCACATGGGCATCACGTCGCTCGGCGTCGAGCGCGACACCAACCCGTTCCTGCGCGAACTCGCGCACCATTCCTAGCCTCCACAGAGCAGCCATGAGCTCGCTCCAGGCCCCCAGAGGCACGTTCGATGTGCTCCCCGCCGCCGCCGCGCGCCGCACGGCGCTTGAGGAGCACGCCCGCCGCATCCTCGGCGCTGCCGGCTACGGCCGGATCGAGACGCCCACCTTCGAGGCGACGGAGCTGTTCGCGCGCGGCGTGGGGGAGGCCACCGACATCGTCCAGAAGGAGATGTACACCTTCGACGACGGGGGCGGGCGCTCCATGACGCTGCGGCCCGAAGGCACCGCGCCCGTGTGCCGAGCCTACCTCGAGCACGGGATGCACAAGCAGCCCCAGCCGGTGAAGCTGTGGTACCTGTCGAGCTTCTTCCGCGCCGAGGCGCCGCAGCGGGGGCGCTACCGCCAGTTCTGGCAGGTCGGCGCCGAGGCGATCGGCTCCGCCGGGCCCGAGACCGACGCCGAGCTCATCCTGTTGCTCGCCGATCTGCTCCAGGCGGTTGGCGTCACGCAGAGTCGCCTGCGCCTGTCAAGCCTCGGCACCGCCGCGACGCGCCGGGAGTACCGCGAGGAGCTGACGGCGTTCCTGCGCGCCCACGAGGACGGCCTCTCACCGGAGGTCATAACCCGGATCGATCTCAACCCGATGCGGGCGTTCGACGCCGGCGACCGCCGCACCCAGGAGACGATGCGCGACGCCCCGATCCTGCTGGACCGGCTTGCCCCCGAGGACGCCGAGCACTTCGCCGAGGTCCGCCGGCTGCTCGATGACGCCGGCCTCACCTACGAGCTCGACCCGACGCTGGTGCGCGGGCTTGATTACTACGCCCGCACCGTGTTCGAGTTCACCTCCGACGCCCTGGGCGCCCAATCGGGCGTGGGCGGCGGCGGCCGCTACGACGGGCTCATCGAGCAGCTCGGCGGCCCGGCGACGCCGGGATGCGGTTGGGCCGCGGGCGTGGAGCGGATGCTGCTGGCCGCTGGGGAGCAGCCGGCCGCGGCCGAGCTCGTTGACCTGTTCGTGGCGATCGCGCCGAATGGCTCGCATCAGGCAGCGTTCAAGCTCGCCAACGACGCCCGCCGGGCGGGCCTGCGCGCACAGCTCGAGCTGGCCGGCCGCGGGCTCAAGGGGCAGCTCAAGCACGCGGACCGCCTTGGGGCACGCTACGTTGCGATCATCGACGACCAGATGCGGATCAACCTGAAGGACATGGAGGCCGGGGATCAGACCGAGGTCGAGCCGGCGGCGGTGATCCCGGCCATCCTGCGCGGGAGCCGGGTGGCGTGATCCGGGCGCCCCGCGCCAACACGTTCCGCGACAGCTGGGCCGGGGAGCTGGATGCCGCGCGGGCGGGCACGAGCGCGCGGGTGTCGGGGTGGGTGCACCGCCGCCGCGACCATGGCGGGCTCATCTTCATCGATCTGCGCGAGCGGTCGGGGATCGTGCAACTCGTCTTCAACCCTGCGACCGCGAGCCAGGCCCACGCCGAGGCGCACAAGCTGCGCTCCGAGGACGTCATCACCGCGGCGGGCACGGTCGCCCGGCGCGCGCCTGAGAACGTCAACCCCAACCTGGCGACCGGTGAGATCGAGATCGCCGTCACCGACATGGAGATCCTCGCCGACGCCGAGACGCCCCCGTTCCCCATCGACGAGGACGGCGCCGTGGACGAGAACCTGCGCCTGCGCCATCGGAGCCTGGACCTGCGCCGCGCGCCGATGCAGGATGCGCTCGCTCTGCGCCACCGCGTGGTCAGGACGATCCGCGACGCTCTGGATGACCGCGACTTCCTCGAGATCGAGACCCCGTTCCTGACGCGCTCCACGCCCGAGGGCGCGCGGGACTTCCTCGTCCCGGCGCGGGTCGCCCCGGGCTCGTTCTACGCCCTGCCCCAGAGCCCGCAGCTGTTCAAGCAGCTGCTCATGATCGGTGGCTTCGAGCGCTACTACCAGATCGTCCGCTGCTTCCGCGACGAGGACGCGCGCGCGGACCGCCTCCCGGAGTTCACCCAGCTCGACGTCGAGATGGCGTTCGTCGACGAGGAGGATGTCCTGGAGACCAGCGAGGCGGCGCTCGGCGCGGTGTTCGCTCAGGCGGGCTTCGACGTGCCTGCGCCCCCGTGGCCGCGGATGACCCACGCCGAAGCGGTCAGCCGCTTCGGCTCCGACCGTCCCGACACCCGTTTCGGTTTGGAGCTGGTCGACCTCGGCGGCGCGCTGACCGGCAGTGAGTTCAAGGTGTTCTCCGGAGCGCTCGAGTCCGGCGGTGTCGTGCGCGGCATCAACGCCGGAGCCCGGGACCTGACCCGCTCCGATCTGGACGCGCTCACCGAGCTGGCCAAGCAGCACGGGGCCAAGGGCCTGGTGTGGGCGTTCGTGCAGGATGAGCATGCCGACGGCCCGTGGCGCTCGCCGATCGCCAAGTTCCTCAAGCCCGCGGAGATCGACGCCGTCACCACGTCGCTGAGCGCGCAGCCCGGCGACGTTCTGTTCATCGTCGCCGACGAGTCGGCCACCGCCAACCAGGTCCTGGGCGCCTTGCGCCTGGAGATGGCGCGCCGCTTTAACCTCGTGCCCGAGGGCGCCCACGACATCCGCTGGGTGATCCAGTTCCCGATGTTCGCATTCAAGCCCGAGGAGCAGCGCTGGGACGCCGAGCACCATCCGTTCACGGCGCCCGCCACCGCCGCCGGCACCCCCGCCACCGCGGCCGATATGGACGACCCCGGGGCGCTCCTGTCGCGGTCCTACGACCTGGTCCTCGACGGCAACGAGATCGGCGGCGGCTCAATCCGTAATCACCGGACCGACGTGCAGTCACGCGTGTTCGAGCTCATCGGGATCAGCGAGGAGGAGGCCCAGGCGCGCTTCGGCTTCCTGCTGGACGCGCTCAGATACGGCGCCCCGCCCCATGGTGGGATCGCCTTCGGGATCGACCGGATCGTGGCTCTGCTGGCGGGTCGCGACAACATCCGCGAGGTGATCGCCTTCCCGAAGTCCACCAGCGGCGCCGACCCGCTCACCGGCGCGCCCGCTCCGGTCGACGACATCCAGCTGCGCGAGCTCGGACTGCGGCTGCGAGGCTGAGGCAGGCAGACCGATGGCCGGGTTCGAGCGCACCGTGGGCACCCACTACGTCGTCCGCCTCATTCCGCCGCGCCCGACCTTCGACCGGGACATGGACGACCGCGAGCGCGAGATCATGGGGCGCCACGCCGCTTACTACGCCGAGCTCGCGCAGGCCGGCAAGATCGTGGTCTACGGGCCGGTCCGCGACAGCAGCGGCGCCTGGGGCCTGGGCGTGATCGAGGCCGCCGAGGAGGACGAGGTCCGCGCCCTGGCCGGCGCGGATCCCGCGGTCACCGAGGGACTGATGACGCCGGAGATCGGTGCGATGCCGGTCACCATCGTCCGGACCTGACCTAACCTGGGACGGCATGGACGCCCTCGCGTTCGAACATCACCTGACCTCGCCACAGGGCCGGGGCCACCGGCCCGTGCCCGGGCACTCGGCCACCGCCGGCGGGTACGCCTGCTGCGACGAGATCACGATCACGCTGGCGATCGACGGCGGCCACGTCACCGACGCCGGCTTCAGCGCGGACGGCTGCGGCGCCGCCACCGCCGCCGCCAGCGCCGCCGTCACGCTCGTCCGGGGCGCCGGCATCCTCGCCGCCGCCCGCATCGGCGCGGCCGAGATCGCTCACGAGCTCGGGGGCCTGAGCACCGCCAAGCTCCACGCCGCCGAGCTGGCCGCCGATGCGCTGGCGCGCGCCCTGGGGGCGGCCGTGCGCGCCGGCGGGCGCCTCGCGCCCGATCCCGCACGGCCGGCGACGCTCGTAGCCATGAGCGGGGGCGTCGACAGTGCCGTCGCGGCTCATCTGTGTGTGCAAACCGAGGCCACCCTCGCGGTGACGCTCGAGCTGTGGGCCGACGCCGAGAACGACGCCGAGAGCAGCTGCTGCTCGGCCACCGCGGTCGCCCAGGCGCGGTCCCTGGCCCAACGGATGGGCATCCCGCACTTCACCATCGACCTGCGCGACGAGTTCCGCGCCGGTGTGGTGGATCCGTTCATCGCCGGCTACGCGGCGGGGGAGACGCCCAACCCGTGTGTGGGCTGCAACGGGCATGTCCGGCTCGACGCGATGCTCGAGGTGGCCGACCGCCTGGGCGCCACGACCCTGGCCACCGGCCACTACGCGCGCACCGCCGAGTCAGACGACGCGCGCGGCCCGCTGCTGCGCGCCGCCGCCGACGCGGCCAAGGACCAGACCTACATGCTCGCGGCCCTCAGGCCGGAGTCGCTGGCGCGGCTGCGCTTCCCCCTGGGCGAGCTGTGCAAGCCCGAGGTGCGCCGGATCGCCGCCGACGCCGGCCTGCCGGTGGCGGCCAAGGTCGACTCCCAGGACCTGTGCTTCCTGGCGGGGACGAGCCGCGCTCGCTTCATGGAGCGCCACGGCGACATCGGCGCACGCGCCGGCGAGATCGTCAACAGCGCCGGCGCGGTGCTGGGTCGCCATGACGGGCAGCACCGATTCACCGTCGGCCAGCGTCGCGGGATCGCCGTCAGCTCCAGCGAGCCTCTCTACGTGCTGCACAAGGACGGCGCCAGCGGACGGGTCACGGTCGGCGCGCGCACGGAGCTGCGCACCGACCGCGTGAGCATCCGGGCGGCGCGCCTGCACCGCGACGGCAGCCGCGTCAACAGCGTCAAGCTGCGCTACCGTCAGCGTCCGCTGCGGGGCCGCCTGGTCGGCAGCGCCGCCGCGGGGCGGCACCGCGCGCTGGCGCTCCAGCTCGACGAGACGGTCGACGGCGCGGCGCCGGGGCAGCTGGCCTGCCTGATGGACGGCGACCTGGTGGTGGGGTGGGGGACGATTGACGGGCGGGGGGGCCGGGGTCATACATAAACTCCACGCCGATGACCTCTGACGACATCCGCAGCGCCTTCCTCGAGTACTTCGAGTCCCAGGACCACCTGCGCCTGCCCTCGTCCTCGCTCGTCCCCGCCGAGCTCGATCCCTCGGCGCTGTTCACCGTGGCCGGGATGCATCCGCTCAAGCCGTATTTCCAGGGCGTCGAGCGCCCGCCGCATCCGCGCGTGACGACCTGCCAGAAGACCTTCCGCACTGCGGACATCGAGATCATCGGCACCACCACCCGCCATCTCACCTTCTTCGAGATGCTGGGCAACTTCAGCTTCGGGGACTACTTCAAGCGCGAGGCGGCCCGGTTTGCCTGGACGCTGTCCACCGAGGGGTTCGGCTTCACGCCCGATGACATCTGGATCACCGTGTTCGCGGGTGACGACGAGCTCGGCCTTGGGCCCGACCAGGAGGCGATCGACGCCTGGCTGGAGATCGGGATTCCGCGCGAGCGGATCGTGGAGTGCCCGCGCTCGGAGAACTTCTGGCAGGCCGGTCCCACCGGGCCGTGCGGCCCGTGCTCGGAGCTGTACCTGGACCGCGGCGTCGATCACGGCAAGCCCGACGACCTGCCCGGCGGCGACAACGAGCGCTTCATGGAGTACTGGAACCTCGTGTTCATGGAGCTCGACCAGAACCCCGTCAACGTCCTCACGCCGCTGCCGGCCAAGAACATCGACACCGGGCTGGGTCTCAACCGGCTGGCCTGCATCCTCCAGGACAAGGCGACCGTGTTCGAGACCGACCAGTTCGCCCCCCTCATCGCGCTCGGCGAGGAGCTCTCGGGCCGCCGCTACGACGAGGACTTCCCGACCGACCGCGCGCTGCGCGTGCTCGCCGACCACGGCCGTGCGATGACCTTCCTGCTCGGGGACGGCGTGGTGCCCTCCAACGAGGACCGTGGCTACGTGCTGCGACGCATCATGCGCCGCGCCATCCAACACGGCCGCGGGCTGGGGCTCGAGACCGGATTCCTGGAGCGCTACGCCGACGTCGTCACCGAACTGATGGGCTCGCAGTACCCGGAGCTGCACCAGCAGCGCGACACGATCCGCCGCTGGATGGGCTCGGAGGAGGAGAGTTTCGGGCGCACGCTGGAGCAGGGGCTCAAGCGACTGGATGACCTCATCGCCCAGGCCCGCGACGAGGGCGCGGAGGGCATCGCCGCCGCCGACGCCTTCCTGCTGCATGACACCTACGGCTTCCCCATCGATCTGACGCTCGAGATCGTCGCCGAGCACAACCTCGGCGTGGACGAGGCCGGCTTCGAGTCACTGATGGAGGACCAGCGCACCCGGGCGCGCGAGGGCTCGCGCGGAGAGCGCGGCGGCGACGGCATGCGCGAGAAGGCGGCCGCGCTGTCGGGCAGCGCGGGGTTCGCCACCGAGTTCGTCGGCTACGAGACGACCGACGCGGAGACCACCATCGGGGCCGCGCGGTCAGACAACGGCGACCTGCTGGTCAAGCTGGTGGAGTCCCCGTTCTATGCCACCGGCGGCGGCCAGATCGCCGACACTGGAGTGCTCGAATGCGAGGGCGGCGGCTGTCGCGCCACCGTGACCGACGTCATCCGCCTGGGCACCGACCAGGTCGTGCGCCTCAAGCCCGAGCACGGGACCTTCGAGCCGGGCGAGCGGGTGCATGCCCACGTCGACCGGGCCGCCCGCCATGCCACCGCCTGCAACCACACGGCGACTCACCTGCTGCACGCCTCGCTGCGACGGCGCCTCGGGACCCACGTGCACCAGGCCGGCTCCTACGTCGGCCCTGACAAGCTGCGCTTCGACTTCACCCACGGCAGCTCGCTCAGCGCCGAGGACCTGCGCCAGGTGGAGGACGACGTCAACGGGTGGATCGTGCAGAACCATCCCGTGCGCGCGCTCAGCACGTCGCTGACCGAGGCCAAGCGCCTGGGCGCGATGGCGCTCTTCAACGAGAAGTACGGGGACATCGTCCGCATGGTCGAGGTCGGCGACGGGTCGTTCTCGCGCGAGCTGTGCGGCGGCACCCACGTCCACAGCACCGCCGAGATCGGGCTGTTCCGGCTCGTCACCGAGACCTCCAGCGCCGCCAACGTGCGCCGCATCGAGGCCATCAGCGGGCCCGAGGCGATCGCCTTCGTCCGCGAGCGCGACCGCGAGCTGGGCCAGGTCGCAGAGCAGCTGCGCGTCCCGGCCGGCCGGGTCGTCGACTCGGTGAGCAAGCTGTCCGAGCGTGTCAGGGAACTCGAGCGCGCGGCCCGCCGTGGCGGCTCCGGCAACGGCGCCGTGGACGTCGACAAGCTGGTGGCCTCCGCCACTCAGACCAGCGGAGCCAGCATCCTCACCGCCGCCGTCGAGGTCGCCGACGGGCAGGCGCTGCTGGAGCTCGCCGACCGGCTCAAGGGCAGGCTCGGCGACGCCGCCATCGTGCTGGGTCGCGCGGGCGAGGATCGCGTGGACCTGGTGGCCAGCGTGGCCCCGGCCCTGGTGGCCCGCGGGGTGCGCGCCGGCGAGATCATCAAGGTCGCCGCGGCCGAGGTGGGCGGTGGTGGTGGCGGCCGTGACACGATGGCCCGCGCCGGGGGCAAGGACCCCGCCCAGCTGCCGGCCGCCATCGATGCCGCCCGGACCGCCATCGAAGCCGCGCTCAACGCCTGAGCCTGTGCGCGTACTGGCGCTCGATTACGGCAGGGCTCGTTGCGGATGCGCGGTCAGCGACCCCACAGGCACGCTGGCCACGCCGCTGGAGCCTGTCACCGACGTGACCTCGCGCCGAGGCCGCGCCCGGCTGCGCGAGCTGGTCCGAGACGTGGGCGCCGAGCGGGTGGTCGTGGGTCTGCCGCTGTCGCTGTCGGGCGCCGACTCCGCGCAGACCGCCGAGGCACGCGAGTTCGCCGCGGGCCTGGAGCGCGCCCTTTCGATCCCGGTCGAGCTCTACGACGAGCGGTTCACCACGCGGCTGGCCGAGCAGACGCCGGGCCGCGCCAGCGAGGATTCGCGCGCGGCGGCGCATCTGTTGGAGAGCTGGTTGGCCCGCCGGGGCGCCGCCGAGGTCGCGCATGGCTGACAACGACGATCGCAGCGCCGAGGAGCGCGAGGCGGCCCGCCGCGAGCGCGAGGCCGCGCGGCGCCAGCGCGCCGGCGTCTTCAACCAGCCCGACGGCGAAACACTGCCCCCGCCGGCCGCCGAACCCGACCTCGAGCCCGACCCGCCGGCCGACTGGGGCGACGACGCCGACCACGAGCTCCACGACGACGACGGAAATGAGCTCCACCACGACGACGGCGACGAGCAGTTTGGCTTCCACGATGGAAACGACGCCGGGCTCGGCGCCGCCGATCCGGACGAGCGACCCTCCGGCACGCGGCGCATCAGCCACATGGAGCGGCGCTCCCGGCGCCCCCACGTCCACCGGCCGGCGCGCCGCCGCCCGCCGCAGGGCCGTCACCGCCACTCCTGGGCGGGCCGGATCGGCGCGCTGATCGCGGTCATCCTCGCGGGGGCGTTCATCTGGTTCTTGGTGGAGCTCTTCCAGCCGCTCGGGACTTCTCCGCACGGCCAGGTCACGGTGGTCATCCCGCCCCACTCGAGCGCCAAGGAGATCGGCGCGCTCCTGCAGCGCGACGACGTCATCCCCCACAGCTTCATGTTCGAGCTGCGCGCGACGCTGGCCGGGGAGCGCAGCAAGCTGCGGTCGGGCACCTACCACCTCCAGCACGACATGAGCTACGCCGCGGTGCTCAGCGCGCTGACCAAGGCGCCCCGCGCGGCCCCGACGACCCAGCTGACCATCAGCGAGGGCCACACCCGGCAGTATGTGGCCGCGCTCCTACGCAAGCAGAAGATCCGCGGCAACTACATAGCGGCCACCCGCCGGTCGCCACTCCTGGATCCGCACAAGTACGGCGCTCCCCGCTCCGTCCCGTCGCTGGAGGGTTTCCTCTTTCCGGACACCTTCACCCTGGTGCAGCCGGTCAAGGCTTCAGCGCTGGTGTCCGACCAACTGCGCGACTTCAAGCGGCGGTTCGCCCGCGTCAACCTCAGCTACGCGCGCTCCAAGCACCTGTCCCCCTATGACGTTCTGACCGTCGCGTCGCTGATCGAGGCCGAGGCGGCCTCCCAGAAGGCACGCCCCCTCATCGCGTCGGTCATCTACAACCGGCTGGCCGACCACATGATGCTCCAGTTCGACACCACCACCCAGTACGCCACCGGCAATTTCACCAAGCCGCTGACGGTGTCCCAGCTCAAGTCGAACTCGCCCTACAACACCCACACCCATTTCGGACTGCCGCCGACGCCGATCAACAGCCCGGGCCTCGCGTCGATTGAGGCGGCGGCCCACCCGGCGCGCACGCACTACCTCTACTTCTTCGCCAAGCCGTGCTCGAACCAGACCGTGTTCGCCACCAGCTACGCGCAGTTCCAGCACCTGCTGGCCGTCGACCGGCGTCCGCACTGCAAATGACCGAGCGGCGCCGGCTCGGCGTCCTGGGCTGGCCGGTGGCCCACAGCCGATCGCCGGCCATCCAGAATGCGGCGCTCAAGGCCGCCGGCCTACAGGACTGGCGCTACCAGCTCCTGCCCGTCCCGCCTGAGCTCTTCGTCGAGACCGTTGCGGCCCTCCCCGGCGCCGGGTTCGCCGGGGCCAACGCCACCATCCCCCACAAGCGGGCCGCGCTCGCGCTGGCGACCGGCGCGACGCCCCGCGCTCGGGCCATCGGCGCGGCCAACACGCTGACCTTCGCGCCGGACGGGGCGATCACCGCTGACAACACCGACGCGCCGGCGCTGATCGCCGCCCTGCCGTTCGCCGTGCCCGGCCGGACGGCGATGGTCCTCGGCGCCGGGGGGAGCGCCCGCGCGGCCGTATGGGCCCTGCTGGACGCCGGCGCAACCGAGGTGCGGGTGTGGAACCGTACGGCCCAGCGCGCCCGCGAGCTGTCCGCCGAACTCGGGGCCACGCCGGCCGACCGTGCCACCCCGTCGGACGTGCTGGTCAACTGCACCGCCGTCGGCCTCGACGGCTCCGACCCGTTTGACCGGCTGCCGCTGACGCCCGAGGACCTCGGTTCCTATGGCTGCGTCGTGGACCTCGTGTACACGGCCAGCGGCACCGCGCTCGTAGACCGGGCCCGCGCGCGGGGGATCCCGGCCGTGGACGGGCTTGAGCTGCTCATCGGCCAGGGTGCCCTGAGCTTTGCGATCTTCACCGGCGTGCCGGCCTCGCGGGAGGTCATGCGCGCCGCGCTGCCCTCGCCGGCTGGCTAACCTCCGCCGCCATGGCCACCGAGGAGTCAGGTCCCGAGGACAAGATCTGCAACCCGTGCCGCGGCACCGGCCGGCTCACATCGGGCCTGGGCGGGACGCCCCACGAGGTCGTGTGCCCGTGGTGTGACGGGACGGGCCGGCGCATCCCCGGCCGCAACGCCCAGGAGCACCCCGCCGAGGGCGGCACCTAACCTTCGTCGTTCCCATGGCGCTCAAGCTGACCACCGCCGGCGAATCGCACGGGCCCGGCCTCACCTGCATTGTCGAGGGCATGCCCGCCGGGCTGGTGCTGAACCGCGAGGCGCTGGATCGCGACCTCGGCCGCCGCCAGCTCGGCCACGGGCGGGGCGGCCGGATGAAGATCGAGCGCGACCGTGTCGAGGTCACCGCCGGGATCCGGCACGGCCGCACCCTCGGCGGGCCGATCGCGCTCACCGTCACCAACCGGGATTTCGCCAACTGGGAGGAGCGGATGAACCCGTGGCCGGTCGAGGCGGAAACGGCCGAGGTCCACCTGCCGCGCCCGGGCCACGCTGACCTTGTGGGCACCCAGAAGTACGGCCTCACCGACGTGCGCGACATCCTGGAGCGCGCGAGCGCCCGCGAGACGGCGGCGCGGGTGGCCGGCGGGGCCGTCGCCAAGGCCTTCCTGGGCGCGCTGGGGGTCAGCGTGTTCAGTCACGTGATCCAGATCACCGGCGTGACCGCCCCGCGCCGTCACGACCTGAACCCGGAGGACTTCGCCGCGGTCGACGAGTCGCCGGTGCGCTGTCTCGACGACGAGGCCGGGCGCGCGATGGTCGCCGAGATCAACCGGCTGCGCAAGGCCAACGAGTCGCTCGGCGGCGTGTTCGAGGTGCGGGCCTTCGGCGTGGTCCCCGGGCTGGGCTCGCACGTGTCGTGGCGCGAGCGCCTCGACGGCGTCCTCGGGCAAGCGATCATGTCGATTCAGGCCGTCAAGGGCGCCGCGGTCGGCGACGGCATCGAGGTCGCCGGGCTCCCCGGCTCCGAGGCCCACGACGAGATCTTCTACTCAGACGACCGCGGCTTCTACCGCGAGACCAACCGCGCCGGCGGCCTCGAGGGGGGGATGACCACCGGCGACCCGCTCGTTGTCCGCGGCTACATGAAGCCGCTGCCGACGCTGACCAAGCCGTTGCGGTCGGTGGACATCGCCACCCACGAGCCCGCCGAGGCCCTGCGCGAGCGCACCGACTCCTGCACCGTGCCCGCCGCCGGCGTGGTGGGGGAGGCGATGGTGGCCTTCGTCCTCGCCGACGCCTACCGCCGCAAGTTCGGGGGTGACCACATCAACGACGTGCACGCTGCGCTCGACGCCTACCGCGCGCGCATCGGCTGGCAGCGGCGGTGATGATCGCCCAGACCCGCAACGTCGTGTTCGTCGGGTTCCTGGACGAAGCGACCCGCGCCGCGGCCCACGTGCTGGGCGACACCCGCGGCGGGACGGTCGTGGCCGCCGATTCGGCGCGCGACGTCGCGGAGGCCCCCTACCGCCACATCATCACGCTCCGCAGCGACGCGCTGGAGGTGGCGACGATGCGCGAGGCGGTGGTCCGCCATCTCGTGATCTGGGTTGACGTCAGCCCCGACACGGCGTGGCACCGTTGGCAGGCGGCCGAGGGCCCTGATGCCGACCGGGCGCGGTTCGAGGCCGTGTTCGCCGCCCGGGAGCCGCTCTACGCCCGCGCCGCCGACGTCATCGTGCCCCACTCGCGCGCTGGCGAGATCGCCACCGTACTTGAGGCGCTCGAGGCCATGCCGGCCGGCGGTAGGCTGCTGTGGGCCACGACCGCCGGCGGGGACTATCCGGTCTATATCGGCCCCGGCCTGCTCGCCGGCGGCGAGCGCGCCTTCTGGCCCCGGACCGTGGACGGGCGGCGCTTCCTCGTCACCGATTACAACGCCGGGCGCCTGTACGCCGAGCGCCTGGAGCCGCTCGACGGCCGGGTGACGATCATGCCCGGCGAGCAGTCCAAGACGATCGCGCATGCCGAGATCGTCTGGACGGAGCTGGCGCGCGCCGGTATGACCCGCGCCGACGTCGTCGTCGCCCTCGGCGGCGGGGTCGTCGGCGATCTGGCCGGGTTCTGCGCCGCCACCTACCAGCGCGGCGTGCGCGTCGTCCAGGTGCCCACCACGCTGGTGGCCCAGGTGGACTCGGCCCTCGGCGGCAAGACCGGCGTCGACCTGCCCGAGGCCAAGAACTACGTGGGCGCCTACCACCAACCCCAGGCGGTGATCGCCGACACCGAGGCGCTCGCCACCCTCCCGGACGCGGAGCTGGCCGCCGGCTACGCCGAGGTGGTGAAGACCGCGCTCATCGCCGGCGGGGGGCTGTGGGAGCTCGTGCGCGCCGGCGCGCCGCCGGCATCCCCCGAGGTGGTGGCCGCCTGCGCCCACACCAAGCTGCGCATCGTCGCTCGCGACGAGCGCGACGGCGGCGCGCGCCAGTCGCTCAACCTCGGCCACACCGTGGGCCACGCCATCGAGGCCGTCACCGGCTACGCCGCCTACCGCCACGGCGAGGCGGTGGCGCTCGGCCTGCTGGCGGCGCTCCGGCTCTCGGGCAACGACGACCTGCGCGCCGAGGTGTCCGAGCTGTTGCGTGCCCGCGGCCTGCCAACCGAGCTGCGCGACGTCGATCCCGACGCCGTGGTCATGGCCACCGCGCGCGACAAGAAGCGCATGGGGGAGGGGCCGGTCCCGTTCGTGCTGCTGCCCGAGCCCGGCGATCCGCGTCCCGGGAGCCCGGTGGCCCCGCGTGAGCTCATCGCCGCCGTGCGAGAACTGGCACGCTAGCGTCAGGGCCATGAACGTTCGCAACCGGGTCGAGGTCATGCACGGGGTCAACCTCGACCAGCTGGGCCGCCGCGATCCCGCTCACTACGGCAGCCTCACGCTGACCGAGCTGGAGATGGGGATCTCCGACGCGGCTGGTGAGCTGGGGCTGGCGACCCGCTTTTTCCAGAGCAACCACGAGGGAGCGTTCGTGGAGCATCTGCACGGGCTGGCCGATCTGGCGGACGCCATCATCATCAACCCGGGCGCGTGGACGCACTACTCGTGGGCCATCCGCGACGCGCTGGAGCTGACCGGGCTGCCGGCGGTCGAGGTCCATCTGTCCAATGTGGACGAGCGCGAGTCCTTCCGGCGCGAGTCGGTGATCCGCGACCTGTGCTTCGCGCGCATCGCCGGGAAGGGGAGGGACGGCTACCGCGAGGCGCTGAGCCGGCTGGCCGAGGAGCTCTCGAGCCCGGTATGAGCGACCGTGCCGCCCGCCTGGCCGAGAGGCTGCCGGAGATCGGGGCCGACCTGCTGGTCGTCACCTCGCTGGTCAACGTCCGCTATCTCACCGGGTTCACCGGCTCCAACGGCCTGGTGCTGGTGGGTCCCGAGACCCGGGTGTTCGTCACCGACTTCCGCTACGTCGAGCAGTCCGCCGCCCAGGTCGACCCGGCCTTTGACCGCCTGGTCGCGCCGGAGCTGCTCGATGCCATCCCCGACCTGCTGCCCCGCGGCGCGGCGCGCCTGGCCTTCGAGGACGCCCACCTGACCGTGCGCTTGCACCGCCGGCTGCACGACCTGGTGGGCGACGGCATCGAGCTGGTGGCCGGGGGCGACCCCGTGGAGTCGCTGCGCGCGGTCAAGGACGTCGAAGAGATCCGGCGGATCGCCGAGGCGGCCAGGCTCGCGGACGCGGCGCTGCGCCAGATCATGGAGCGGGGGCTGGTCGGGCGCACCGAGGTGAGCGTCGCGACCGCCCTGCAGCGTGCCATGAGCGACCTCGGGGCTCAGCGGCCCTCCTTTGACCCGATCGTCGCCGCCGGTCCCCACGGCGCGCTGCCTCATGCCCAGCCTCGCGAGGTCGAGATCGGACCTGACCAGCTGGTGGTGATCGACTGGGGCGCCGAGCTGGACGGCTACTGCTCGGACTGCACCCGCACCCTGTCCACCGGGGAGCTCGCCGACGCCACCCTGCAGGTGTATGACCTCGTGCGCGAGGCGCAGCTGGCCGGGTTGGATGCCCTCAAGGCGGGCGTGGAGGGCCGCGAGGCCGACGCGGCGGCGCGCGAGGTGATCGGCGAGGCCGGTCACGCCGAGCATTTCGGCCACGGGCTGGGGCACGGCGTGGGGTTGGACATCCACGAGGCCCCGCGGTTGTCGCAGCGTTCGGACTCCGTGCTGGCCAGCGGCAACGTCGTGACGGTGGAGCCGGGGGTGTACCTGCCGGGGCAGTTCGGGGTGCGGATCGAGGACCTGGTCGTGATCACCGACACGGCGTGCGACATCCTCACCTCGGTGCCTAAGGACCTCATCACCGTCGGCTGATCGTGGCCCGTCGAAGCGAGCAGCGGCGCGCCGCGGTGTGGGCGCTGTATCAGAGCGACCTGCTCGAGCGGCCGCTCGGCGACATGCTGCCGCGCGACGTCCACATGTTCACCCTCGCTCTCGCCGAGCAGGTGCGCGAGCATCAGCCCGAGCTCGACGAGCTCATCCGCCGCCATGCCAAGGACTGGCCGCTGGAGCGCATCGCGCCCTTGGAGCGCTCGATCCTGCGGGTGGCGCTGTTCGAGATCCTCTACCCCGAGGTGGTGCCCGGGGACCAGCCGATCCCGCCCGAGGGCGCCATCGACGAGGCCGTCGAGACGGCCAAGCGCTTCTGCGGCTCCGGCGCGCCGGCGTTCATCAACGGCATTCTCGGCACCGTCCTGCGCGAGCGCATCGAGGGCGCCGCGGACGTAAGCGAAACGTAGGAGTCGCTCACGCCCGGCCGGTTGACGGGCGACAATCAAGGCATGAGATTGCTCGTCGTCGACGATGACCGCGCCCTGCGCGACGTCCTGCGCCGCGCCCTGTCGCTGTCGGGCTATGAGGTTGTGCTCGCCACCACCGGCGCGGAGGCGCTGTCCGAGGTCACCACCTCGATCCCGGACGCGGTCGTGCTCGACGTCGGCCTACCCGACATCGACGGGCTGGAGGTGTGCCGGCTGTTGCGGCGCGAGGGCAACCGCGTGCCCGTGCTCATGCTCACCGCCCGCGATGCGGTCTCGGACCGGATCGACGGCCTCGACGCCGGCGCCGACGACTATCTGATCAAGCCGTTCGACGTCGACGAGCTCCGCGCCCGGATCCGCGCGCTGCTGCGTCGCGCCGGAGGTGAGGGCGACGTCGAGGGGGGATTGACGTTCGCCGAGCTCAAGCTCGACCCCGCCCGCCACGGGGTCGAGGTCTCCGGCACCTTCGTCGAGCTCACCCGGACCGAGTACCAGCTGCTGGAGCTGCTGATGCTCAACCCCCGCCGCGTCCTGCCCCACTCGACGATCTATGACCGGGTGTGGGGCTATGACTTCGGGCCCACCTCCAACGCCCTGCGGGTGTACGTCGGCTACCTGCGCCGCAAGCTCGAGGACGCCGGCGCGCGGTCGCTCATCCACACCGTGCGGGGGGTGGGCTACGCGCTGCGGGAGCCCGCAGAATGAGCCTGAAGGCCCGCATGGCGCTGGCCGCCGGGGTGGCCGTGGCGGTGGCGGTCATCGCCGTTGCCGTATCGGTCTACGCCGGCACTCGCTCTGAGCTCCAGGGCCAGCTCGACACGTCGCTCTCGGGCCTCATCCATCCGCTGTTGGTCCACGCCGGCGTGGCCACGGGCCCGGGGACGGGGGCCGGCGGCGACGGGGACGAGGGCCCTCCGGGGTTCAGGGGCGCCCCCGGCTTTGGCGGCCGTGGGTTCAGCCAGAACGACTGCGACCACGGCCTGGGCCTCGACAACGCCCGCGGCAGCGGCTTCGGCGGTCCCCAGGGCTACGTCCAGCTGGTCAGTCGCGACGGCTCGGTGTGCCTGGCCACCGGCGAGACGACCAAGCTGCCGGTCGACGGCGCCGTCAAGGCGCTGGCGCGCAGCGGCACCGGCCAGTACCTCACCGACGTCACCGTCGGCGGCCACCACCTGCGCGTCCTCGTCCACGGCGCCGGACGCTACGGGGCGGTCCAGGTGGCGTTGCCTCTGACCCAGGTCGACGACGCGCTGTCGCACCAGCTGCTGCTGCTCGTGATCATCGCCGCCGCCGGGATCGCGCTGGCGGCGCTGCTGGGCCTGCTGGTGGCCCGCACCGCGCTGGCCCCGATCGGACGTTTCACCCGCCAGACCGAGGCCATCGCCGCCAACCCGGACCGGCTGGACACCGAGCGCGTCGACGTGCACGGCGGAGACGAGCTGGCCCGCCTGGCCCAGACCTTCAACAAGACCCTCGACGCGCTCGACGCGTCGGTGCAGGCCCAGCGCAACCTCGTGGCCGACGCGTCACACGAGCTGCGCACGCCGATCGCCACCATTCGCGCCAACCTTCAGCTGATGCGCGACGAGGAGCTGCTCTCGCCCGAGGACCGTGAGGCGCTGCGACGTGACGTGATCGACGAGCTCGACGAGCTCACCGCCCTCGTCGGCGACGTGGTGGAGCTGGCCCGGGGCAGCAAGCTGGCGGGCGAACCGGCCGAGGTGCGTGTCGACCAGATCGTCACCGCGGCGGTGGAACGGACGCGGCGCCGGGCACCGCAGCTCAGCGTTGAGGCCGCCATCGAGCCGACGCTCGTCCACGGGGAGGGCGACCGGATCGCCCGCGCCGTGGCCAACCTCCTGGACAACGCCGCCAAGTACGGTCAGTCGGGCGGCGTCATCGAGGTCACGCTCGCCGACGGGGTGCTCAGCGTCCGCGATCACGGCGCGGGCTTTCACGACGAGGACCTGCCGTTCGTCTTCGATCGCTTCCACCGCGCCCGCGACGCCCGCTCCCAGCCCGGCTCGGGGTTGGGGCTGGCCATCGTTCGCCAGGCCGCGGAGGCCCACGGCGGCTTCGTCCGGGCGGGAAACGCCCCTGGCGGCGGCGCACTGCTCCAGATCGGCTTCGGGCCCACGCTGGCGCTCGATGATGACGGCACGCCCGACCCGGTCAGCCGGTCTCAGGCGAGCTCCTAGTAGTACGCGGCGCCTTCGGCGATGGCGGAGCCGCTGGCCACCGCGATGCCTCGCCGATCGGCGTCAACGACGTCCGCGCGGGCCACCGCGGTGCGGCGGCCGGCGTGCACCAGGGTCGCGTGCGCACGCGCCTCGCGCCCGTCGCTTGCCAGCGGCCGCAGGTAGTTGACCTTGAGCTCCAGCGGCACGAAACCCGCGTCCGGCGGCGCGGCGGACTGCACGGCGGCGTCGATCGCGGCTCCGGCCAGCATCGCCACCGCGCCACCCTGGGCACGCCCGGGCGGCGGCGCGCACATCCAGCGGGTGGCGGGCAGGGCAAACGTGGCCTCGCCGTCCGCGGCGGAGATCGGCCGCAGCCCGGTGAGCCGCCCGAGGCCGGCCTCGGGCGCCGGGCGCTCCCACGGGTCAGGGCCCGCGGCCTCGGCGTCGCTGAGGCCGTCGGATCCAGGCTCGCCGGCCGCGGCCGACGCGAGCTGCACGCACAGCGATCCGCCTCGCGCGATCAGCGCGCCGGTGTTGTCGGTCAGCATCACCTCCGCGAGGGCGATGCCGGGGGCGGGCGGCCCGATGTCGATCATGCTGGCCTCGGTGCGCAGCGTGCGTCCCGGCAGCGCCGGGCCGACCTGGCGCAGCGCCAGTTCGACGGTGCTGATGGTTACGCCCGCTGGAAGCTCGGCGATGATCGCGCACGCCATTGCCGCGTCGGCGGGGATGGTGAGCACGCCCAGTGGCACCCGCCCGTCCTCGGCGCACAACCACCCCGTCAGCGGCATGTCGAACCGAGCCGAACGGGCCGTGAGGGTGACCGGCCGCATCCCGGTCAGGCGCGCCAGCGGCGGCGCGGGCATCTCGCCTGCCAGCATGGCGCGCAGGAGCTCGATGCCCGGCTGCGCGGCCAGGGCGGGGTCGGGGTGGCCGCCGCGCACCGGCTCGCGCCAAGGCACGTCGACGGAGGCGGCGTCGGGCTCGCCGCGGCCGGCCGACGTCCCGCTCACCGGCGCAGCAGTCCCGCGAGCCATCCGGCGACGGCATCGTGGACGGCGGGCAGGTCGGATTTGAGCCCGTGGTCACCGGCCACCTTGACCACGGTGCGCGTCCGCCCGCCGGGCGGCATCCCGAACCGGTCGCTGACGCCCTGGATCACCAGGGTCGGCACCGCCACGGCGTCGAGCTCCGGCAGCCGGCTCGGGGATGGCGTGGCCGCCGACGCCCGCCGGGGCGGCTGCAGGGGGAAGGCGAGGCACAGCACCCCCGCCGACCCGGTGGCCGCGGCGGTCCGGCAGGCGACGCGAGCGCCCAGCGAGCGCCCGCCGGTGACCAACAGCAAGCCGCTGAGCTCCCGCTCGGTCAGCCGCGTCACCACCGCCACCCAGGCCTCGTCCAGATGCGCGGCCGGGGCGGGCGCGCGCCGCCCCGCCACGCGGTAGGGCTGCTCCACCAGGGCCACCGCCGCCCCCAGGCCCTGCGCCGCGCGAGCCGCCGCCTGGATGTCCGGCGCCCCGATCCCCCCGCCGGCGCCGTGGCCGAGGATCAGCGCCCCACCCGCCCCCGCGCCCCGCGGGACGCTGAGGTGAGCCCTCGCCGCCCCACGCGGCGTCTCGATCGTGACCTCGGTCATGGGCGGATGCTGTCATGCGCGGGCGGCGCGTAGCCTTGAGCGGGTGGGAGGAGTCCCGGCGCAACGAGCGTTTCGGCTGCTGTTCGCCGCCCAGTCGATCTCGTCGCTGGGCGATCGGCTGGTCCCGGTGGCGCTTGCCTTCGCCGTGCTCGATCTCACGGGCTCGGCCACCGCACTCGGCGCGGTGCTGGCCGCCCAGACGATCCCGCTCGTGGCGTTCGTCCTCTTCGGCGGTGTCTGGGCCGACCGGCTGTCACGCCGCCGGGTCATGCTCGCCTCCGATCTCGTGCGGGCGGTGTCGCAGGGGTCCAGCGCCGCGCTGCTGCTCACCGGCCGCGCGCACGTGTGGGAGCTCGTGGCGCTCCAGGCGGTCTACGGCACCGCGGTCGCGTTCTTCGGCCCGGCGGCGCTCGCGCTGCTGCCCGAGACCGTGGAGACGTCGCAGCTCCAGCAGGCCAACAGCCTCATCGCGCTCAGCGGCAACGTTGCCGCGGTGATCGGGCCGGCGGTGGCCGGCGTGATCGTCGCCGCCTCGCACCCCGGCTGGGGGCTGGCCTTCGACGCCGTCACGTTCCTGGGCAGCGCGGCGTGCGTGGCCGCCATGCCGCCGGTGGTGGCCGCGGTGCGCGAGCGCGCCCCGATGCTGAGCGAGCTGCGCGCGGGGTGGAGCGCGTTTCGCGCCCGCCGCTGGCTGTGGATCACCGTGGCCTGCTTCACGCTGTATGTCGGCTTCGGCTGGGCGCCCTGGCAGGTGCTGGGGCCGCAGATCGCGCGCCAGTCGCTGGGCGGGCCGGGCGCGTGGGCGGCGATCGTCGTCGCCCTGGGGGTCGGATCGGTCGCGGGCGGCCTCATCGCCCTCCGGTTCCGGCCGCGCTACCCGTTGCGGATGTCGATGTGCGTGTTCGTGACGGTCACACCGGCGATGATGGCGTCGGTGGCGGCGCACGCCCCGCTCCCGCTCATCCTCGCTCTGGCGCTGATCGACGGGAGCGCCGGCACGATGTTCAACACCTTCTGGTTCACGTCGATGCAGTCCGACATCCCGGCCGGCGAGCAGGCCCGGGTGTTCTCGTGGGACTACCTGGGGTCGACGGCGATGCTCCCGCTCGGCCAGGCGCTCAGCGGCCCCGTGGCGGCGACCCTGGGGCTGTCGACGACGCTCTACTGCGCCGCCGGGGTGACGTTCGTGCTCTTCGCGCTCGGCCTGTCGGCCCGGGCTGTGCGCGACTTCAGCCCGCCGGCGTTGGCGCCGGCGGGCTGAGAGTCACGCTAGCGGTGGCGGTTGAAGCTGATCACCTGCTGGATCCCGCTCGGCCGGTTGGTGTAGCTCATAGTGTACGTCTGGATCCCCGGGATGAACGTGATCCGCTCGGCGGTCGCGCTGGCGCGCCACGCGCTGGGGTTGGCGGTGTGCTGCTCTTTGGCCAGCTCCTTGCCGGCGGCGGCGATCGCCGCCCACACCGACCGCTGGCAGCGGCGCAGGTTGCCGTCACCGCAGTAGTCGTTGGCGAACGGCTGGGGCTGCTTGACGTGCAGCAGCTTGAGCACGTCGCGGTCGAAGTACTGATACCAGCCGCTGAACTGGCCGCCCGGCGGCGAGTCGAACACGCTCACCAGCGAGCTGAACTCGCCCTCGAGCGGGCCCAGCTGCGGCCGCATGAAGGCCGCGGCGATCTTCGGCCACGCCGCGTTCATGATCGCCGCGCCGGGGTTGTCGATCTTGCCGTCGTTGTTGCGGTCCAGCAGGTTGCCGCCGGCCTTGCGCCAGGCCACGAGCAGGCCCAGCATCTTGGCCGCCTCGCCGTTCGGCGCCCGGGCGCCCTTCAGCAGCTTCTGGAGCACCGGGACGGTGAGGATCGCCCGGACATCCTGCGTGGCGGAGGCGTTCATGGCCGAGGCCACGGTGGCCAGCGACCACTTGCCGTGGGAGCGCAGGCGCGCCAGGTTGTCGTTGAGCAGGTCGACGCGCGCCGACGTGCCGTTGGCGTTCCACGCGTCGTCGGCGGCGCCGAAGCCGTGGGCGGAGACGTTGTTCCAGTTGGTCATCGTCCCCTTGACCGGTGTGTGCGCCGGGTCGATGCCCCGCGGGTGGATGCTGGCGGGGGCGGTCCCACGCCACTCCCACTTGCCGGTGCCGATCGTCGGCAGGCTGGGGTCGATGCCCTTCGGGCGGAGCGGCAACAGCCCGGTCGTGTATTCCGCGACGTGCTTGTTATCGATGTAGAACGAATTGAACGTCTGCGGGGTCAGCCGCGCCGCCGCGAAGAACGTCTGCGGGCTGTGGACCTGGCCGTCGGACAGGCGCCGGTTGTAGAGCAGATCCAGCACGTCCTTGCCGTAGCTCGAGCGCTTGCTGGAGATCGCCACCATCCGGCCGTGGACACGGGCGTAGCCCACGACCGGCCCGTGCACGGTCATGTTGAACGCGACCGTCTTGCCGTTGAGCGTCCCGGCGTCGAAGTGCTCCATCGACCGGCACTGGCCCTTGAACAGGTACTTGGTGGTGCTGTGGCCGCAGAGCGTCTCGGCATACTCGTCCACGACGTCGCCGGACGCCGAGGTCAGCGTGGTGGCGAAGTCCGGGCCGCGGCCGATCAGCAGGTAGCCGGGGAACGGCGCCGAGGTCGCGCCGCGCCAGTCCAGGCCCGGCGCGTGCATGTCGATCTCGTAGGTCAGGCCGGGGTAGAAGTAGCCCACCTGCGGCCCGCCGACGAGCAGCGGGTGCCCGGTGGTGGAGTACTTGCCCTCCACCATCAGCTCGTTGGACGCGTGCGCGCGCGGCGCATCGCCGCCGAACGCGCGCGACTCCTTGGCCGATACCGCCGGCGTCGCATGGAAGCTGCCGGGGTCGAGCACCACGCTGCCGGGCGCGCCCGGCTTTGACGGGGTGTGGTCGTAGTTGAACGTGCCGTCAACCGTCGTCGGGCTGCCCGCGTTGGTGTTCTGGCGCAGGTCGTTGAAGACGCTGTAGCCCTTCGTGACCCCGAGCCGGTGCTCGAGCCCGCCGAGGAACTCGGAGTTCTGGGCCTCGCGGCCGCCGCCCTCGCCGAAGAATTGGTCCTTGAGCGCGTTGACCGCGTAGACGTCGTTGCGGGTCCACCTCGGCGTGGTGGGGCTGTGGATCGCGAGGTAGGCGTTGATGCCGGTGACGAACTCGTCGATGTCCGACAGCACGTCGCGCCCCTCCGGCCCGGCTTTCTCCAGCGCCTGGGTCTGGCGCGACAGGACCTGCTCGGTCTGCGCGCTGGGCTGGAAGTCCTGCAGGGTCTCGACGAGCCCGATGGCGGTCAGTCCGGGCACGTCCAGCGCCGCGACGCGCGCGTTGTCACGCGTCTCCTGGAGCAGCAGCCCGCGGTCCTCGGCCGCGATCCAGCCCGCGGCCCACACGCCGCCGGCGTGCGTGGTGGCGGTGACGTGGGGCACGTCGAAGCGGTCGCGCACGATCGTGACCCCCGGGAACGGAACCGGCTCGACCGTTCCGGGCCCGTCGGTGCCGAGCCCGAACTGCTCAGACTTGAAATCGCTGAACAGATCGCCGTTGGTGACGTGGTCAAACAGCGGGGTGAGCGCGTTATACATCTGCGCCTGGGCGGTCGCCACCGGCGAGACGGACAGTCCGCCGGGCTGACCGGAGGGAATGATGTTGCGCGCGACCTGCGAGTAATCGACGTCTGCGGCGCCCGCCGGCGCGGCAGCGCCCAGCGCCACGATCGCGCTCGCGGCCAGCGCGGCCGAGATCCTTCTCATAGCAAAGCTCCTCTTTAGCGCCCCGGGGCAGGGCGTTGAAAAACGGCCGCCACCATACCAACCACCCGATCGTGCGGTGCCGGTCCCGATCTGGGTTCGCCGGGCGCCGGGTCACGACGCGGGCGAACGTCACCGATTGGGCATCGAAGGGCAGCGGACGGGCGGACCGGCCGGTGCGGAGGGACTTGTGGTCGATCTTGCAGCTATTTCCTGCAAGATCGACCACGACCCTCGCGCGACGCCGGCAACGCCGCGGCCCAGCCCCTCGAAAGCCGTCGTTGACGTTCGCCCGCGCCGCCCGCGCCGCCCGCCCGACCGTCAGCCCGAACCCCGGGGGCGCTAGCGTTCACGGCCATGAGCCAGATCGTCGAGGTCCCCGCCTACGAGCTGCAGAGCGAGGTCCGTGTGGACCCGAGCCGCGCGGCCCTTGTGGTGGTGGACATGCAGAACGACTTCGTCACCGATGGGGGGAGCCTCGTCGTGCCCGACGCCGAGTCCACGCTCCCGGCGATCGGGACGCTGCTGGAGCTGGCGCGCGCGTACGGGATGCGCGTGGTGTTCACACAGGACACGCACCGCGACGGCGATCCCGAGTGGCGCATCTGGCCCGAGCACGCCCGCGAGGACAGCTGGGGCTGGCAGATCGTCGAGGCGCTGTCGCCCCGGGAGGACGAGACCGTGATCCGCAAGGTCCGCTACGACGCCTTCTACGGCACGCCCCTGGACCATCTGCTGCGCCTGTGGGGCGTGAGCACGCTGGTGATCTGCGGCACGGTGGCCAACATCTGCGTCCACTACACCGCGGCCAGTGCCGCGCTGCGCTGGTACGACGTGGTCATCCCGCGGGACGCCGTCTCGGCCCTGGACCCGTTCGACCTCGAGTCGAGCCTGCGCCAGACTGCGTTCCTGTTCGCCGGGCGCATCACCACCGCCGCCGGCGTCCGCGTCTGAGCCGTCGCCCGCTAGCGTGGGCGCCGTGCAAGCTGAGCGCCACGGGCGGCCGACGCTCTCGCCGGCGCTGCTCGCCGGTGGTGTGATCCTGGTCGCGATCAACCTGCGCCCGGCCGCGGCCAGCGTCGGCCCTGTGCTGGACCGGATCCAGTCCGACGCCGGGCTGTCCTCGGGGTGGGCCGGCGCGCTCACCACGCTGCCCGTCCTGTGCTTCGGCCTGCTCGCGCCGCTGGCCCCGCCGCTGGCGCGCCGCCTCGGGATCCACACGGCGATCGCGGTGGCCATGTGCGCGCTGCTGGTGGGGATCCTGTTCCGCCTCATTCCCGGCGCCGGCTTCCTGTTCCTGGGGACGGCGCTCGCGGGGGCGGCGATCGCCACGGCCAACGTGCTCGTGCCGGTGATCGTGCGCAGCGACTTTCCCCACCGCACCGGCACGGCGATGGCCCTGTACACCACGTCGCTCGTCGGCTTCGCGGCGCTGGCCGCGGGAGTGACGGTGCCGCTGGCCGACTGGCTGGGGGGCGGGTGGCGCCTCGGGCTGGGCGTGTGGGCCGTGCCCGCCGCCCTCGCGGCGCTGGCGTGGCTCCCCGCGCTCGTGCGCCGTGACGCGGCCACCGATTCGCCCGCGCCCCGATCGCCGGTCGTGCGCCCGCTGCTGCGCCGGCCCCTGGCCTGGTGGGTCACGCTGTTCTTCGCGCTGCAGTCGGGCGGCTTCTACGCCACTCTGGCCTGGCTGCCCGACATCTTCCGCAGCCACGGGGCCAGCGAATCCCATGCCGGATTCCTGCTCAGCCTCTCCATCGTCGTGGGGCTGACGACCGCCACAACGGTTCCCTATATCGCCGCGCGCCAGCGCGATCACCGCTGGTTGGTGATGGCCTGCTCGGCGCTGATGGCGGTGGGGCTGGCCGGGATCCTGGTGGCGCCCATGTCGGCTCCGTACCTCTGGGTGGTGCTCCTCGGCCTCGGGCAGAACGCCGCGTTCCCGCTGGCGCTGATGCTGATCGTCATGCGCGGTGGGAGCGTCGCCACCACCGAGGGCCTGTCCACGCTCGCCCAGTCGGTCGGCTACGTGCTGGCGGCGTTCGCCCCGCTGGCCGTGGGCGCGCTCCACGGGCTGACCGGCTCATGGACGCTGCCTCTCATCCTGCTGCTGGCACTGGTCGTGCCGCAGACCCTGGTCGGGGTGGCCGCCGGCCGAGATCGCCAGCTCTCATCGCCGTCCCCGGTTGCCCCCTCGCCACCCGGCGAGCTCGCTGCTCGCTGAGCCGCAACCGGGGAAGAAATCGGTGACCTCGGGGTCTTGATTGGTGACCCCGCCCTGACACACAGTGGGCGGGCAAACCACGAAATGAGATGCATCATGATGAACAGTTGGAGAGCAGCGAGGATCCGGATCGGCGGTGGCGTTGCCCTGGCCACGGTGGCCGTGGTCGTCGCGGCCTGCGGCAGCAGCAGTACGAATTCGAGTGCCGCCTCCGCCGCCAGCCACGCGCCGGCGTCCAGTGCGAGCGTGACGTCGGTACGTACGGCGAGCGGAGCGCTCGGCAGGTACCTCGTCGGTTCGTCCGGTCGTGCCCTGTACCTGTGGGTGGCTGACCCGAACGACAAGTCGGTGTGTGCGGGAGCGTGTGCCAAGTTCTGGCCGCCGCTGCTGACCAAGTCGGCGCCCGTCGGGGCCGCCGGCATAGCCGCCGGGCAGCTGGGCACGATCGCCCGATCCAATGGCAGCAAGCAGGTGACCTATGACGGCCACCCGCTCTACTACTTCGCCCTGGACAAGAGCATGGGCTCGATCACGGGCCAGGGCAGCGACAACTTCGGCGCCAAGTGGTGGCTGGTTGCCCCCTCGGGCGCGGCCATCACCAAGAGCGCATCCTCAGGCGCCGCGCCGGCCGCGTCCTCCAGTAAGGGGTACTAGGCGCGGCTGAGGAGGCGGTCAAAGGCGTCGCTGGTCTGCGCCAGGGCGTCGTCGAGCTCTCCGTGGAGCTCGACGGCGCCCGAGGTCTTTCCGGCGGCGGCGAGCTCGCACAGGGCCCGGGCGATCTCGCTCATCCGCGTCGCGCCGACGGTCGCGGCCGAGCCCTTGAGGCCGTGGGCCAGGCCGTGTAGCCGCGGTGCGTCGTCGGCCGCGATCGCCGCGCGGATGGCGGGCAGACGGTCCGCGGACTGGTCCAGGAACATGGTGGCCAGGGCGGCCTCGGTCGCGGGGTCCCCGATTTCCTGGAGTGGGCCGGGATCGAACACGTCCGGGCAGCGGTCGTCGTCGCCGGCGGCGCCCAGCTCGGCCAGGCGCCCGAGGAGGTCCTCGATGGTGCGGCGGCGCAGCGGCTTGGACAGGTAGTGATCCATGCCGGCGGCGAGGCACTTCTCGCGGTCGCCCCCCAGGGCGTGGGCAGTCAGCGCGATGATCGGTGTGTGGCGTCCTGTCTGCCCCTCGCGGCGGCGGATGACCCGGGTGGCGGTGTAGCCGTCGACGTCGGGCATCTGGCAGTCCATGAACACCGCGGCGTACTCGGTGCGGCCCGTCATGGTGATGGCCTCGCGGCCGTTGGCGGCGACATCGACGGTGAGGCCGAAGCTGCGCAGCAGGCGGATCGCGGCGAACTGGTTGATCTCGTTGTCCTCGGCGACCAGCACGCGGCGGCCGTTCTCGGCCTCGTCGGCGCCGGGCGCCGGGGCCGCCATGCCGATCGCCGCCTGGCCCGCGCGCCCCTGGTGCAGCGTGGCCAGTAGCTGGTTGTAGAGCCGCGAGGGACGGATCGGCCGGGCGACCTGGGCGTCCACGCCGGCTGCACCGGCGTCGGCGGCCTCGGCGGGCGAGGAGACGGCCATGATCAGCCGGGTCGAGCGCAGGGCCGGGACGTCCTTGATCCGGCGCACGAGCTCCAGGCCGTCCATCCCGGGCAGGTCCACGGCGATGACGGCTGCCTCGAACGGGCGTCCCGCCTCGGCGGCCTGGCGCAGCAGCCGCAGCGCGGTGGCGGCGTCGGGGGCGCTGTCGGGGCTGATGCCCCAGCTGGCCAGGCGGCTCTCCAGCGCCTGGCGGTCGCTGGCGTCGGCGTGCACAACCAGCACCCCCGTGCCGGTGAGGTCGCTGGCCGGCGGGTCGGCCTCCAGGCCCACGCCGGGGACGTAGGGAAGGGTGAAGAAGAAGCGGCTGCCGACGCCCGGCTCGCTCTCGCAGCCGATGTCGCCGCCCATCAGCTCCACCAGCTGCTTGGAGATGCACAGGCCGAGCCCGGTGCCCCCGTAGCGGCGAGTGGTGGTGGCGTCGGCCTGAGAGAAGGGCTCGAACAGCGCGGCAAGCCGCTCGGTGTCGATCCCGATGCCGGTGTCCGAGACCTCGAAGCGCAGCCCGCGCTCGCTCCCGGGGCCGTCGAAGAGCGCCACCCTGACACTCACCTCGCCTTCGGAGGTGAACTTCACCGCGTTGGAGAGCAGGTTGGTCAGGACCTGGCGCACGCGGCTGCCGTCGCCGTGCAGCACCGGGGCCACGTCGTCGTCCACCGACACCTCGAGCGCGAGGCCGCGCTCGGCCGCCTTGATGCCGACGATGTCGATCACCTCGTCCAGCGCGGCGTGCACCGAGAAGTCCTCGCTGACGATCTCGAGCTTGCCGGCTTCGATCTTGGAGAAGTCCAGGATGCTGTTGATGACGCGCATCAGGGCCTCGGCCGAGGTCATCGCCACCTGCGCGTACTCGGACTGCTCCGCGGTGAGCTGCGTCTCGAGCAACAGCTCGGCCATGCTGACCACGCCATTGAGGGGGGTGCGGATCTCGTGGCTCATGTTGGCCACGAATTCGGACTTCAGCCGCGACGCCTCGAGCGCCTTCTCGCGGCTGGCCCGTAGCTCGTCGTCCATCCGCTTGCGATCCGAGATGTCGCGCCACACCGAGAACGTGCCGGTGATCGACCGGTCGTCGGATCGGTACGGCGCGATGTCCACCGCGTACGTGCGCCCGTCGCCCGCCGTGTACTCGAGCGAGCCCGATTCGCCCCCCAGCGCCCGCCGGACGGGCGGCTCGAGGACCTCGAATTGCGCCGATGCCACGACCTCGGAGAGCAGCTTGCCCTCGAACGCCTCGCGATCGACGCCGAGCTCCTCCATGAGAGCGCCCTGAACGAAGCGGCAGCGCAGGTCGTGGTCGTAGAGCACGACCATCGTGTCGGGGAGGCTGGAGAGCAGGACCCGCTGGCGGTTCTCGGTCTCCTCGCGGGCGATCCGTGCCGACCGCTCTGCGGTCACGTCCTGGGCGGTGCCGGCGATGCGAGGTGGTAGGCCGACGCCGGGGTCCGCGGCCAGGTAGTCGCCGCGGACCGAGAGCGTGCGTACCCGCGAGCCGGTCAGCGCGACGCGGTACTCGTCCGCGAACGGCTCGCGCGTCCTGACGATCTCGAAGATCTTGGCCCGCACGCGTGCGCGGTCCTCGGGGTGCACCAGGGCGAGGAACTCCTCCAGGCGCGGCGCGTCGGCCAGCGGGTTGACGCCGTGCAGCAGGTACTGCTGGACCGACCAGGCGGGATCGCCGTTGTCCAGATTCCAGGTCCAGCTCCCGACCCCGGCGACTGATTGGGACTCGTCCAGCAGACGCCGGCCCTCGCGCAGCGCCGATTCCGCGGCCTTGGCCCGAGTGATGTCCTCTGCATGGGAGACGAGGTGCAGGGGTGTGCCGCGCTCGTCGCGCACGAGCGCGACGGAGAGCTTGACCCAGATGGCGTGTCCGTCCTTGTGGAAGTAGCGCTTCTCCATCTGGTAGGTGCGGATCTCGCCGGCCAACACCTGGCGTAGCTTCCCCATGTCGGCGTCGAGGTCGTCGGGATGCGTGATGTCCTGGAAGCTGCGCTCCAGCAGCTCGGCCTCCGTGTAGCCGACGATCTCGCACATCGCGCGGTTGACCTCCAGCCAGCGCCCGTTGGGGCCCGCCAGCGCGATCCCGATCGGCGCCGCGCCGAACGTCTCGCGAAAGCGTGCCTCGGACTCCTCCAGACCGAGCTTGAGCCTGTGCTGCTCGGTGACGTCGCGCCCGATCGAGGTCGCGCCGATGACGCGGTCCGCCTCGTCGCGCAGCGGAGCGGCGCTGAGGTCGACGTAGATGCGCGAACCGTCGCGGCGGCGGCGGGGCAGGGCGCGGACGGTCACGTGCTCGCCGGACAACAGCCGCGGCATGAGGCGCTCGGCGTCGGGACAGCCGGGGTCGGCCGGCGCTGCGGCCGACTGGGTGGTGCCCACCATCTCCTGGGCGGTGTAGCCGTAGAGGCGTTCGGCGCCGGCGTTCCAGCTCGTGATGGCGCCATCGAGGTCGACCGTGATCACGGCGTCGGGCGTGGACTCGACCACCCGGGCAAGCTGCTCGCGCTGGATCTGGGCTGCTTGGCGCTCGGCGACGTCGCGGACCAGCGCGTTGAATCGCGGCCCGCGCGGGGTATCGACGCGCGCCACCGACACCTCCACCTGGAGCTCGTGCCCGTCGCGATGGCGCGCGGTCGCCGCGATGGGTAGCGCCGGAAGGTGGGGCGCCCCGGCCGAGATGTGCCGCGCCAGCGCGCATCCGGGGGTGAGCTCCGGCAGGATCGTCTCGCACGCCGGCAAGCCGATCGCCTCCCCCGCGCTCCACCCGAACAGTCGCTCGGCGGCGGGATTCCAGTCCACGATCCGGTAACCGGCGTCAGTGGCCACGAAGGCGTCGTGTGCGCTTTCGATGATCGAGCGGGTCTCGCGCTCGCGCGCGGCAAGGGCGCGGTTGGCCGCTCGGAGGTCCAGCTCGGTCATGACGTTGTGGGCCAGTTCGGTGAGGATCTCGATCTCGATCTCGGTCCACTCGCGCGGGGAGTGCGCGATCGCGCAGAACGAGCCGAGCGTGTGGCCGTTTGCGTCGGTCAGTGGCACTCCGCAGTAGGCGACCACGTCGAGGTCGCAGATCGCCAGGTTGTCGCGCAGCCGGGGGTCGCGGCGGGCGTCGGCCACCACCAGGGGCGCGCCGTCCGTGACGACGTGCTGGCAGACGGAGTGAGACAGCGGCGTCTCTGTGACCGCCGTGCCGACCGAGCTCTTGAAGTACTGGCGGTCGCGGTCGACGAGCGTCATGGTGGCCACCGGAGCCCCCAGCAGCTTCGACGCCAGGCGGGTGAGGCGATCGAACACCTCCTCGGGCTCGGAGTCCATCAGCTCCGACCACGCCAGGGCCTCCAGGCGTGCCTGATCTCGCAGAATGTCGCTCATCTACCGGGGTCATCGGCAGCAACCGCCGAGACTGCAGCGGCGCGTTATGGGATCCAGGTGAAGCCCGGGAACTGCGCCTTGAGCCGGCGGTGATGGTCGGGGTTGAGCTCGGACACGGCCTTGAGGCGCGGCACGGTGAAGGTGGGGGTGGGGACCGTGGCGTCGGTGAACACCCACTTGGCCTCGAGGTTGACCCGGCAGAGCACCTGATCGTCGCGGACGAGGTACTGGATCATGTGGGCGATCGCGGTGACCCTGGTGGGCGGCGAGGCCTCCTTGAAGACATGGTCCCAAGCGCTTGATTGCGACGTCGGGTTGTCGAAGATGGTGGTCGAGTCGGCCGTCCGGTTGTTGGCCCCGCCGTCCTCGTAGAAGGGGGTCGTGCCCCCGGCATCGACGGTGACGTCCGGGTTGCCGTGGTCGGTCGTGCTCTTCATCGGGAGGCCCGCGGCGGGAACATCGAACGGCAGGGGCGTGCCCCCGGGCGGTCCGCCCGGGCGCTCCGCGAGCGCCTCGATCCAGACGAACTGGAGCCACCGCGAGCGCTCGCTGTCCTTGCCCTTGTACGAGACCGAGTAGCCAAACTTCTTGCGGTCCTCGGGATTCCCGAGGTCGTGCTTCGTGGCATGGGTCTCTCCGGTCCGCACCGTCACCTCGCCGCCGCCAACGCTCACCGCCTTGCTCGCCTCGCCCTCCTTGAGCACGATCTCGTTCTCCGACGGATTCACGCGCGGGTGCTGTCGCTGAAAGTCCGCATAGGTCGCTCGCGCAAACACCCGGTCGTTTCCGGCCGATGGGTTCTGGAGCAGGTATGTCATGAAGTCGGCGAACGCGTCGCCGAGCGCAGGGATCCAGGACGGCATCTCGGCATCCGAGAACCCCGCCAGCGCGGCGGCCAGCTCCTTCCACTTCTTCTTCTTGGCCAGCCCATCGAGCGCGGCCTTCTTCGCCGCCTGCGGGTCGGGCTTGGTCACGGGCTGCCGCGCCACCTGTCGCACCCCCGGCGGGGAGAGGTGTCCCGCGAGCAGGCTTGAGGTCGCGCGGTTGCCGATCATCCGCTGCAGGGCGACCGCGCTGGCGAGCGGCGGCGAAGGCACCGGTGGCGCGACGCGCCGCGCCCGGTCGGCGGACGGTGCGCGACCACCCCGGAACGGCTCACGTGTGCTCCCCGGCACCGGCCGAGCGTAGAGCGCGGCCCGCGCACGGTCAAACCCATCGCGGGAGGGTCGGCGCGCGGTTAGAATCGGCGCGGGGCTCATGGGACCGTACGAGGACAGGCTGCGGCGCGAGGAGCGGGCGGGATCGGGACGCCCCCATCTCGTGGGCGCGGGCGCGCCGGCGTGCCCGCAGGGCCTGAGCCTCCAGCGTCTGGCGGGCAACCGGGCGGTGGGGGCGCTGCTGGGCTCCCGGCCCGCGGGCCACACCGCGGCGCTGGCCCGGAACCCCGTCAGCAGCCGCACCGCGATGGAGTTGCAGCGCGCCGCCGGCAACCGCGCGGCGATCCGGGCGCTCCAGCGCTACGCCCACTGCACCCCGGCCCGGCTGTCGGGGCAGGATTGCCCGCCCCGGGAGAAGGAGGAGGTCAAACGGGCCCATGACGGCGCGATGGTCTTCCTTCCGGGGCTGAAGCTGGACACCGGCGAGACGGGCGTGCTCATCGCCAACTTCGACATCGGCAGCGCCAAGATCAAGGCCAATCTGCACTCCACGATCTATTGGAAGCAGTGGCTGCGCAAGGCTGCCGGCGATCACACCAAGTGGTCACTGGTGGGCTTCACGGACTGCGAGGGCGATGAGAAGCGCAATGCAGCACTGCGCGAGCAGCGGTCCAAGGCCGTTCTCAATCTTCTGCCGGCGGAGCTCCGAGCCCGGATCAACCCGACCAAGGGCGCCGATCCGGGGCAGTGCATCACCGAGAACGACGGCCCCGGAGACCGGACGCTCAACCGCAGCGTCGCCATTCTGCTCACCGAGTCCACCGTGGACGAGCCCGGGGAGGTCATCACCGATGGCATTCAGCGCCAGGAGCCCTCCACCGCCGACTGCTCGCCTGAGCAACGCCGGGGGTTGGCAGTGGCCGTGCCGCTGGCCAAGAAGCTGGCGGAGCACGCCATCGAGCTCATCGACTCCATGGAGCGGGGGTCGCGCGAGGAGGCGCTGCTCAAGAAGTTCTTCGGCCCGGACGCCTTCGCCGAGCGTTATCACATCAAGGTGGGCTACCTCGACGCGTTACGCGCCTGGCGCGACCTGCCCACGTACAAGTGCGTCAAGACGGGGACCGACCCCTGCACCGGGGGCACGGACGGCTACACCGGCGCGCGGGCGCTGTTCACCGGCAATCCCATCATCATCTGCGAGAGTTCGTTCGGAAACGACCTGGAGCTGGCCGACACGGTGCTGCACGAGGAGACCCACGCCCTCAACTGGACCTTTGACAACGAGGAGTGCGGCACCGACGGCTGCAGCCTGCCGACCACCAACGAGCGCCTCCCCGGCATCGGCCTGTCCGACAACGGGGCGCTGACCAACGCCGCCTCCTACTCGCGCTTCGCGAGTCAGGCCTACGCCCAGGGTCTCTGAGAGGGCGACCTTGCCGCCGGCTTGCCCGCCGGGCGAGAATGGGCGGCCGACTCATGATCACGCTTGCCCGCCCGCGATCCCCTGCCGCGCCCCCGGACGCCGCGCTGTACGAGTCGCACTACCTGACCGCGACCGATCCCGCGGGGGGGCGGGCGCTGTGGCTGCGCTGCACCGCGCTCAAGCGCGCCGGCGAGCCGGCGCGTCCCACCGCCTGGCTCACGTTCTTCGATGTCTCGGCGGCGGCGCCGCGGGCGCTGAGGGTGACGGCGCCCGACCCGGTCAGCGATCCTGGGGAGGGGTGGTGGCGCTGCCGCCTGGGGGAGATGGGGCCGGGTGGCGCGCGCGGCGAGGTGCACGATGCCTCGGGCGCGCGCGGGGAGCTGAACGATGCCTCGGGCGCGCGCTGGGAGCTCAGCTGGCGGCCGCGCGCAGGCGAGGTGGCCTATCTGCCGGCGCGGTGGCTCTATGACCGTCGCGTCCCGCGCTCCAATGGGGCGGCGCTCATGCCTGCGGGTACGGCGAGTGGCGTGGTGGTGCTCGATGGGAGCGAGGTGGCGATCGACGGGTGGGAGGCGATGGTGGGCCACAACTGGGGCGCCGAGCACGCCCATCAGTGGTGCTGGATGCACGCCGGCGCGCTCGGTGATGACCGCCGCGGCTGGCTCGACCTCGCGCTCGTGCGCATCGCCATCGGCCCGGTGGTCACGCCGTGGATCGCCTCGGGGGCGCTCTCCCTCGACGGCCGCCGGTACGAGCCCGCCCCGCTGCGGCGCGTCACATGTGAGCGCGCCGGCGAGCGGACCACGGTGCGCGTGGCGCTGTCATCCGGTGCCGCGGTGGCGTTGGAGCTCACAGCACCACAGCGCGCAACGGTCAGTTGGGACTACGCCAGCCCACGCGGGCCGGGCCGCGTCGTCGAGAACTGCTCGGTGGCCGATGCCACCATCTCCGTCACCGACGGGGGCGCCACCCGATCGCTGGCGGTGACCGGCGCCGCGGCGGTTGAGCACGGTCGAACGCCGTGACCCTGACCACCGCCTCGCTCATGGCTTCCCGCACACCTGCTGGGCGTGCTGGAATGCCGGCGCGTTCGCGTCCACACCGGCCGGCGTGGCGATTGCGATCCCGCCCCCGGCCGGGAACCGGGGGTCGGGGAAGTGAGGCACCCCGTGGGCGCGCACGCACTGAGCGAACTTGAGCGCGGCGGCCTTCTGGGCGGCGCTCACTGGTGGCCGGGGGTGCCCCGCGAGGAACTGCTTCATGCATGTGTTGAGCGCCGAGCGGAACGCCGGGGACTTGATATTGATGGTCGGGGGCAGCGCGGCACCGAGGATCGACACCGAATTCCCCGCAGGCGGCGGACCGCCGGGGTCGGGGAACTGAGGGACGCCGTGGCCGCGCATGCACTTGGCAAAGGTCACCGTGCCCGGGCCGGGTCCCGACCCGGTCTGGGCGGATGCGATCGGTCCGCCGCTCGACCCGCATGCCGCGAGGGCCAACGTGGCCGCACCGACCGCGGGCGCCAACAGCAATCTCACGCCGTGCACGAGGGTGGTTGTACGGAGCGTGGTCTAACAGCGAGGTAACGCCGTTATGCGGCCGTTATCGCGCGGCCCGGAGCGCACGATCGAAGCTGAACGCGCCGAGGTCGATGTCCGGCGCCCGACCGGCCAGCCATTGGGCCACCGCCTCGCCGATCGCCGGCGAGTGCTTGAAGCCGTGTCCCGAGCAGGCCGAGACGATGAGCACGTTGTCATGCTCGGGGTGACGGTCGATCACGAAGCGGCTCCCGCGCGTGCTCGTGTACAGGCAGGAGACCGTCCTCAGCGGCTCCGCGCCCAGCCACGGCAGGTGGGTTGCAATGCATCCGCGGTACATCCGCTCGATCTCGGCTCGGCTCGCCGGATGCTGGCGGCCGTCGGGGGCGGTCGTGTGCTCGTAGGACTCGGCGGCCACCTTGACGCCACCGCCGGGCCCGTTGATGGCGGGGAAGCCGTAGAAGCCGTCGAGATGCACGAAGCCCTGCTGGTCGCCTCCGATGTCCCACACGAACGCCGGCATGTCGCGCAGCTCGGCGTAGCGCTCGCGGATCGGAAACCAGAACAGCAGCTGCCGGTAGATCGCAAAGAGGTCACGCCCCTCCGGGAACAGGTCGGCGATCCACGCGCCGGCGCACAAGAGCAGCTGTCCGGCGGCGTAGGTGCCGGCGGCGGTGGTGACGGTCACGCCACGCGCCGACGCGCTCCAGCGTTCCACCCGCTCCCCGAGTCGCAGCCGGGCACCGGCGCGCCGTGCCAGGGCGAGCTGCGCGGCGACGGCGCGCTCGGGCCGGACATACCCGGCCCCCGGCTCGTGGTAGGCGACCGTCTCGTCATCTACGGCGAACATCGGGAAGCCGCCGCGCAGCTCGGCGTTGGTGAGCTCGCGGTGCGCGATCCGATATTCGCGCGCTGCTGCCCGGGTCTCGAGCAGGAACGTGCTGGTGGGGGGCGCGAGGATGACGATCCCCGGCTGGGTGAGCAGCTCGGCCCCGCTCGCCCGCTCCAGCTCGCGCCACAGCTCGTGCGAGCGGCGCGCCAGCGGCACGTACTCCCGGCCCTCGCCGATCGCCAGGCGCGTGATCCGGGTGTCCCCATGCGTCGAGCCCCACGCGTGAGGCGGCGCGTACTGGTCGATCCCGATGACCGGCACGCCGCCCTCGGCCAGCTGCCGGCAGGCGGCGCTGCCCATGGCGCCGAGCCCGACCACGATCACATCGGCTGCGAACATGGGCTTACGTTACGAGAGGAGCGATTCATGCATTGGACTCTGGAAGTGGTCGTCGTCCCCGTGAGCGACATCGACCGCTCTGTCGCGTTCTACCGCGACCAGGTCGGCTTTCACGTGGACCACGACACCCAGAACGAGCACATGCATGTCGTCCAGCTGACGCCCCGCGGCTCGGGCTGCTCGATCGTGTTCGGGGACCTGCCGTCGCAGAACGAGATGGAGCCCGGATCGATGAAAGCGCTTCAGCTCGTGGTCAGCGACGCCGCGGCGGCGCGGCAGGAGCTGGCTGATCGCGGCGTGGAGGTCAGTGATCTCATGGTGATGGCCCCGACCGATGGCGGGACGTTCTTCGGCTTCCACGATCCTGACGGCAACTCGTGGGCGGTGCAGGAGATCAGGGCCCGCGCCAGCACCCCGCTCATCCCCGAGGATCGCACCGGCCTGCGCGACTGGGCGGGCGTCTGAGCACCGGCGGGTTTACCCGCCTCTCTCGTGGGAATGCTCAGTTCTGTCTGCGATCAACGGGAGGTGGGTGTTGATGGGCCGTCGTTCAGTCGCCAGTCTCGCCGCGGTGGTCTGCGCCGCCGTCGGCGCCACGTTGCCGGCCGCCGCGTCTGCCGCGCGGGGGCACGATCGCTACCCCGACACCCCGGTCGCCACCGGCGCCGGTGGCGCGGTCGCCTCGATGGACGTGGGCGCGAGCGCGGCCGGGATTGACGTGCTCCGGCGTGGCGGCAATGCCGTCGACGCTGCCGTCGCGACCGCCAGCGCCCTGGGGGTGACCGTTCCGTGGGTGGCCGGCCCGGGCGGCGGTGGCTTCATGGTCATCTACAACGCGCGTACCCACGCGGTGACGACCATCGACGGCCGCGAGACCTGCCCGGCGGCGTGCACGACGACCATGTTCGTGGACCCGGCCACCGGCCAGCCGATGGGCTACACGGCGGCCTCCGATCAGCCGCTGGCCACCGGCGTGCCGTCCAATGTCGCGACGTGGGCCACGGCCGCGCGGGACTTTGGCCGGCTCTCGCTCGCCGAGGACCTGCGACCGGCGATCCGCGTGGCCCGGCGAGGGTTCGCGGTCAACTTCGACTTCAACCAGCTCGAGCGGTCCAGCCTGTCCACGCTGCAGGCGTACCCGGCGAGCCGGTCGCTCCTGCTCACTGCCTCCGGCGATCCGCTGCCCGTAGGGACATGGCTGCGCAATCCGGACCTGGCGCGCACGTATGAGCTGATCGCCCGTCAGGGCCCGTCGGCGCTCTATGGCGGGCCGATCGGCCAGGCGGTGGTGCAGGCCGACGACCACCCCGTGCTCACGCCCGGACAGACGGTGGTCACCGACCCGGGGATCATGTCGCTGGACGACCTGCGGTCCTACCGCACCCGGATGCTCGCGCCGACCCATGTGAACTACCGGGGCCTGGACGTCTACGGGATGGCGCCGCCGTCCAGCGGGGGGTCGACCGAGGGCGAGATCCTCAACATCCTCAACGGCTTCCCGCTGAGCTCGGAGCCGCGCGACCAGGCTCTGTTCCAGTACCTGGAGGCCTCCCGGCTCGCCTACGCTGACCGTAACGCCTACGTCGGCGACCCCGACTTCGTGCACGTGCCCCTCTCCGGGCTGCTGGACCCCGCGTTCGCAGCAACCCGCCGGTGCCTCATCGGGGACAGCGCGGCTGTCTCCCCGGTCGCCGCCGGCGCGCCGTTCGCGCCGTTCGCGGGCTGCGGCGGGACCTCGGCGCCGAGCACGGCCGCCACGCCATCGCCCGAGGCCCACCACACCAACAACATCGTCACCGAGGACCGGCAGGGCGACGTCGTCGCCTACACCAACACGATCAACTTCTTCGGCGGCAGCGGCCAGGTGGTGCCCGGCTACGGGTTCCTGCTCAACAATGAGCTGACCGATTTCGACTTCGCCGCGGCGGCGCCGGGCACATCAGATCCGAACCTGCCGGCGCCCGGCAAGGAGCCGCGGTCGAGCATGGGCCCGGTCATCGCGGTCCAGAACGGCCGGCCAATGTTCGCCATCGGGGCGGCCGGCGGGTCCACGATCATCGAGACCGTCGTCCAGATGCTCATCAACCACGTCGACTTCGGCATGAGCCTGCCCGACGCGCTGGCCGCGCCCCGAGTCGCGCAGACCAACTCGTCGTCGGACACCTCCTCGGCCGAGCCCGACTTCTATAACAGCGCGCTGGCCCAGCAGCTGACGAGCCAGTACGGCGAGAAGTTCTCCCTCGCCACCGGTCCGATCCTCCCGCTCGACAACTATCCGGGGGATGCGACGGCGCTGCAGATGCTTCCGGACGGCCGGGCCGAGGCGATCGCCGAACCGGTCCGCCTCGGCGGCGGAAGCGCCCTCGCGCTGCCCGGGGAGTCCTCGCCGGGCGGTCGCGCTAGTGGGCGGACTTGGAGTCGCCGTCGATCGGGAGCATCTGCCCGGAGATCGAGCGGCCGTGCGGTCCGGCCAGGAACAGGATGAGCGCCGCGATTTCGGCGGGGTCGGCGAACCGGCGGATCGACTGATTGTCAAGCGCCTGTCCGGTCTCGTCCTCGACGGTCCTCCCCGAGAGCTCGGCCCGGCCGCGGAGGACCTGGCGCACCCGCTCGCCCTCGACTGCCCCGGGGTGGATGGAGTTGGCGGTGATCCCGAACGGGCCGAGCTCGAGCGCGAGCGTCTTGGTGAAGCCGACGAGGCCCCACTTGGTCGTCGAGTAGGCGACGCGGTTGGGGTAGCCGAAGCGCCCGGCCAGCGAGCTCATGACGATGATCGAGCCCGCCGGCGACTCCTTCAGCAGCGGGATGGCGCGGCGGGTCACGTGGAACGTCCCGCTGAGGTTGACTGCCACGACCGCATCCCACGCGTCGGGCGCGTACTCGTGAACCGGGGCCGTCGGCCCGGCGATGCCGGCGTTGTTGACGAGCACGTCCAGGCCACCGAGCGCCGTGACGAGGTCCTGCATCATCGCCGTGACCGCGGCGGGGTCGGTGATGTCGCACACGCTTCCGGTCACAGCATCGGCGGTTTCGGTGACCGCCCGGAGCGCCGCTCCGTCCAGATCGGCGACGTGGACGCGCGCGCCGGCGGCCACAAACGCCCGTGTGATCGCCAGGCCGATCCCGCCGGCACCTCCGGTGACGAGCACCCGCTGAGCCGCGCTGGCTGAATCGCTCACGGGCCCATCATGACGCCGGGCGGGCCGGAGGGGGGTCTTCTCCGCGGTGATGTCGCAATGGTGGCTCAACTCCCGGGCCTCAGCGTCCGATGTAGGGAGCAGGGCGGTCCCTCGTCCCGCGCATCCCTCGAACCCCTCGCCCCCTCATGTCCACACTCGCCCCGCTTGCTCCGTCAGTCCTCGACACGGTCACCCACGCCGCCGTGGTCGGCTTTCGCCTGTTGGAGAGCGCGGTGCCCGGTTGGGTCCTGGCCCATGAGACCGGCGATGGCGGACTCATCTGCGAGCACCGCCGCGATGGGTGCCGCCCGAGCTTCTACCGCGTGACCGCCGCCGGCGCCATCGAGCCCGATCAGGTGCTCGACCGCCGCACGCTGCGCTTCACGCCGGCATTGCTTCCGGCCGCGCTGCGCTAGCGATCCGGGCGGCCTGCCCGGTCAGGCGAGCGCGCGCAGGAGCGCCGCCGTGGCCGCCGCCGCCAGGACGACCACCAGGAAGGGAGCCCGCCGCCAGACCAGCACGGCGGCGACCGCCAGTGCCGGCGCGCGTGCGTCGATGACCAGGCGCCGGCCGTCACCCAACGTCTGGACGAGGATGAGCGCCGCCAGCAACGGCACCGCAACCAGGTCCAGCATCCCGCGAAGGCGCGTCCCCAGCCGGCGCCCGCCCGCGAGCACGGGCCCTACCGCCTTCAGGGCGTAGGAGACGCCGCACAGCGCCAACAGCGCGGTCCAGCTCACGGCCGCGGCGCTCTCGCGTTGGCGACGAGCACGCCCGGCACCACGCCGGCGAGCGCGGCGACGGTCGGGACGCCGGCCGGCCCGAAGGGGACGAGCGCGACGGCGATCACGGCGCCCACGACCGCGGCGGCGGGCGCGCCCGGGCGACGCAGCTGGGGCGCCAGCAGCGCGAGGAACGCGGCCGGGAACATCGCGTCGAGGCCGAGCGAGCGCGGGTCGCCGAGCCCGCCACCCAGCAGGGCGCCGGCGAGCGTGCCGAGGTTCCAGCCCACCCACACGCTGATGCCGGTGGCCAGGAACGCGCGCCGCGCCTCGGCCGGCTCGTCCTGGGCGCGGGCCATGGCAGTGCTCTCGTCGATGACGAGGTGTGCGGCGAGCGCCCGGTCGCGCAGCCGCCGCGGGAGGATCGGCGCCAGCGAGAGGCCGTAGGCTGCGTTGCGCACCGCGAGCATGACCGCCGGGCCCATGGCGGCCAGCGCGCCGCCGCCGGCGGCGAGGATGCCGACATAGGCGAACTGCGAGGCGCCGGTGAAGGTCAGCATCGACATCACGCACGCCTGAGCCGGGCTCAGCCCGGCCGCCACCGCGAGCACCCCGAACGAGATGCCGTAGATGCCGACGCCAAGCCCGATGCCGGCCGCGTCGGCCACCGTCCGGTCCGGTGTTCGCCCGTAGGTGGTGGCCATCGGGCAATCGTAGGCCCAGGCGTCGGGCATGTGCGTGCCTTTTATGGCCGTGTAGGGGCTAGGTATGGCATGATCTGCCAATGGATTCGCTCGATCGCGCAATCTTGCGCCAGCTCCAGGCCGATGGGCGACTGACGAACGTCGACCTGGCCGAGCGCGTGCGGCTCTCGCCCTCGCCGTGCCTGCGCCGCGTTCGTGCGCTCGAGCACGCCGGCGTCATCCGGGGCTACCACGCCGACATCGATCCCGAGGCGGTGGGCCGCGGCTTCGAGGTCACGGTGCACGTCGAGCTCACGCTCAAGGACCGCGCCACCGTCGAGAGCTTCGAGGCCGGAATCGCCGCCCTCCCCGAGGTCGTCGAATGCCGGCGCATGTTCGGCCTCCCGGACTACATCATCCGCGTCGCCGTCGCCGACCAGGCCGCCTACGAGAGCTTCTACATGAACAAGCTTGCCGAGCTCCCGGGGCTTGCTCGCGTCAACTCCCAGTTCACCATGAAGATGGTCAAGCGCGGCGGCGCGCTCCCGTTGTGAGCCGCCGGGCGCCCACCGGAGGCTGATGCGCGTCGACAGGTGGTTGTGGACGGCCCGGATGTTCAAGACCCGCGGGCTCGCGGCGGCCGCCGTGAGCGGCGGCCGAGTGCACGTCAACGGCGTGGCGGTCAAGCCCAGCCGGGAGATCGCACCCGGTGACGAGCTGGAGATCACCGTCGGGACGCTGCGGCGCACCGTGGTCGTGCGCGGCGCGGCCGAGCGCCGCGTGTCGGCCGCAGAGGCAGCGACCCTTTACGCGGAGACCGCAGAGAGCATCGCCGAGCGCGAGCGTCACGCGGAGCTACGCCGGCTCGCCGGGCCCGGCGACCTCGGCGCCCGCCCGACCAAGCGCGACCGGCGGCGCTATGACGCCAACCGGCGACGCGGCTCGTGATCAGCTCACGGAGGGCCGATCATCGCGTGCGATAGATTCGAGCAGAATCGAATCTGTTGCCCGATGTGGCCCTGCCCGTTCATCGTCTCCAGGATGCGAATCATCCGAATCGACCATGTGTCACTGGACGTCTGCGACCGGCCGCGATCGGTCGCCTGGTACCGGGACGTTCTCGGGCTTGAGCCCGCCTCAGAGCACGAGGTCCCCGGCGAGCCGGTCTTCCTCGGGCGTCCCGACGCACGCCTCGGCCTGTTCGCCGAGGGGCCGCCGGGCCTGCGCCACATCGCGTTGGCCACCGACGAGCCGGGACAGACGCGGCTGGCCGCTGCACTCGACCGGCTGGCGATTCCGTATCGGCGCGAGCGCCATCGCTCGGGCGACTCGATCTACTTCCGCGACCCGGATGGGACGACCCTCGAGGTCATGGTGTCCGCTCGTTAGCCGTGGTCAGGTTCGTCTTCTCACTCGAGGACCTCGCCCTCACCCGGTTCGCGATCTCGCCGATGTGGGAGCTCGTGCATTCGCTGCTCGCGCTGCGCGACCCGTCTCACGCGGCCCTGCACGTGCCGTGGCTGCGCTCGCTCAGCGGCCGCCTTCAGGGCCTCGCGCTCGAGCCCGCGGTCGCCCTGACCCCGCCGCGGGGCTACACCCCCGATTTCGTGCTGCCGGCGCCGACCGGGCCGATCGGCGACCTGGCGGACGACCTCGCCGCGCTCCGCGCGACGCCCGCCGCCCAGATTCGTGCGGACATGACGCTGTTTGCCACCCAGCACCGAGGGGGGCGGGAGATCGCGCAGCCGTGGCTCGCCCATCCGCGCCGTGAGGTCCGGCGCCTGGCCGACCTGCTCGAGGCCTACTGGGCGCGCGCGATCGAGCCCGTGTGGCCGCGGGTGCGCGCCTTCCTGGACGCCGACATCGCCCACCGCGCGCGGCGCCTCGCCGCGGGCGGGCCGGAGGCATTGTTCGCCGACCTGAGCACCGACGTCGTATGGCGTCAGTCCCACCTCGACGTTGCGGTCCCCGCTCACGACGCGACGGTGCGCCTGCACGGGCGGGGGCTGCTCCTCGTGCCCTCGGCATTCTCGGCCAGCCGCCCCTTCGTGATCGATCGCGCACCCTGGCAACCGACACTCGGCTACCCCGCGCGCGGCATCGCGACCCTGTGGGAAGAGGCGGCGCCGGCGCCCGACGGCCTGGCGCGCCTGCTGGGCTGCTCACGGGCGGCGATGCTCGCCGACCTCGGCGCTCCGCGCTCGACGACGGAGCTCGCGCGGCGGCTCTCGGTCAGTCCCGCCACCGCGTCGCACCACCTGAGCGCGCTGCGCGGGGCCGGGCTCGTCGCCGGCCGACGCGACGGCCGCTCGATCCTCTACGCCCGCACCCCGCTCGGCGACGCTCTTGCCCAGCCCTGAGCGCCGGGCCGTTAGTACTTGCCGGAGATGAGATCCCAGGCGCGCCGCAGCTTCTCGTGGCGCACCTCGGCTCGGGACTCGGCGGGATCATCGCGCATCACCGCCGGGTTGGCCGACGGCTTGGGCAGGTCCCGGCACTCTGCCTGCCGCAGCGTGAGCACGAGCCCGTTCTCGTAGATCGCCTCGACCTCGTCAGCGTCGACGAAGCGATGCTCCTCGCCGAAGGCGTGCTCCCCGATGATCACGCCGTCGAAGACGTCCAGATCCTCGGCGGCAAGGACGTGGGAGACCTTCCCGATTTGCTCGCCGTCGGTGCTGTACACGGGGGTGCCGGGAGCCAGCACCTCGTAGGAGATCGGCGATCCGAGATCCACGCCGGTCAGCTCGCGGCTTAGACCGTCACCACGTTGGCTGCGGCGGGCCCCTTCGGACCCTGCTGGGTCTCGTAGCTGACCCGGGCGCCTTCGGCGAGGGACTTGTAGCCCTCTCCCTGGATCGAGGTGTGGTGGACGAACAGGTCCTTGCCGGCATCATCGGGGGTGATGAAGCCGAAGCCCTTCTCGTCGCTGAACCACTTCACAGTTCCTGTGGGCATTTCTGGATTTCCTTCCGCTCTCGTGCACAGCGGACCCGGAGACCGTTGACGAGCAACGAACCAGCGACACGCGGCACTACGCTACGGCCGAGCGGGCGCCCGGCCTGCGCCGACGATACCGGACGGCGCCGGAAGCCGCCGGAGAACGCTCAATCGACGGTGATCGACCGTGGGTAACCGCTGACCCGCGCGGCGACGTCGACGTGCGTCTCGGCCACCTCGGCGAGCTTGCGGGCACCGAACCGTGGAGGGCCGATGTCCGGGCGCGCGCGCCGTGCCGAGATACGCGTCGCCAGCCACGCGGTCAGCCCGCCCAACCCGGGCACCCAGATGGAGATCGCGTGATAGACGAGCACCGCGCCGACCGAGGCGGTCGCCGGAAGCCCATAGAGGACCAGGGCGCCCGCAAGCCCCGCGTCGAGCACCCCGAGACCGGCCGGCATCGGTACGGCGGTGGCCAGGTACCCGATGCAGTAGGCGATCAACACCGCCAGAAAGCCCAACCGGTACCCCGTCGCGGCGCACGCGGCCCACAGGGCCGCCACGTCCAGGGTGAAGAACCCGACCGCCCCGAGTAGCCGCCAGGTCGGATGAGCGACCGCCGCCCAGGCGCCCTCCAGTCCCGCGGCGACGCCGCGAACCACCCTGGGGGTGTGTCCGGCGAACCGCCGGCTCAGCAGCATCACCATGGCCGCTGTGGACAGGACCACCGCGGACACTGCGATCGGAATGCCGGTGTGACCGAGGTCGAGCGGGCCGTCCGGCACCCCCGCGAGCAGGAGCGCGCCGGCCGCGCCGTTGACGGCGAACCCGAAGGCGGTGAGCAGACACAGCAGCGCGGCGCAGCGCCCCGCCAGCTGCCGCGTCCCCAACCCGGAGCGCCTCAGCAGCAGCCCAGTCGCGGCCGCCGAGGAGATGTTGCCCCCGGGCAACACCGCCCCCGCGCCCATCGCCATCCACGCCACGCAGCGACTGGTCGCGCAGGACGGCTCGGGGAAGAAGTAGCGGAACACGATCACATAGCTCAGGCACGAGGCAACCTCCAGCGCGACCGCTGCCATCACCCAGCCCGCGTTCATGCTGTCGATCTGCCCGAGCACCTTCCCCGGCGCCGCGACCCAGACCAGCATCCCCAGCGCGACCGAGCCGACGAGCGCCGTGGCCAGACCGCGCCGGCTGCGCGACGCGGTCCTTGTGTCCCCTGTCCCGCCAAGGCGCTCAGCCGACATGAGGGCTGGATGTTGGCGCATCCCGCATATGCCCGGTGTTAGGCCGCGGTGCGCGGTGCGCGGTGCGCGACGCGGGGCCGCCGCTGGGGTGCCGCGCGGTGCCCCGGCCGTCAGGCGGGGCGGACGACCGTGGCCTCGATGTCGCGCCCGGCCACGGGCTGGTGGCAGTGCGAGCAGGCCAGGTACGGCTCGGTCGCCGCGCCGCAGCCACGGTGCGTCAGTTGCACGTCGATGAGCTCGGCCGTGCCCGCCAGGTGCGTGTCGGCCCATCGCATGAGCCCGATGATCACCGGATAGAGGTCGAGCGCGCGGTCGGTGAGCCGGTACTCGTACCAGTCGGGATCGGTGCGGTAACGCACCCTCTCGAACATCCCGTTGGCCACCAGCCGGCTGAGCCGGTCCGCGAGCACGTTGCGAGCGATGCCCAGGTTGCGCTGCATCTGCCCGTAGCGCCGAACGCCGAAGAACGCCTCGCGCAGGATCAGGAACGTCCAGCGATCCATGAGTACATCAAGCGCGAGCTCCACCGCGTCGCGAGCGGGGCGGGCCGGGGTGTGGTTTCTCTGTGGCAACTAGTTCGTGACCTGTTCTGGATCGTTTGCGCAACTAGTTTCTTAGCGCAACCATACCGGCCATGACCACAACACGCCACGACGTCCGCTTTCCCAGCGGCGACACCACCATCGCAGCACTGCACTACCCCGGCACCACCGGCGCCTGCGTCGTCATGGCCGGCGGCACCGGGGTGACCAAGGAGCCCGCCACCGACCCCTTCGCTCCGCGCCTTCAGGCGGCCGGCTTCAGTGTCCTGGCCTTCGACTTCCGGCGGTTGGGCGCCAGCGGCGGGACGCCACGCCAGGTCGTCGGGGTCGGAAACCAGGTCTCTGACTACCGCGCGGCGCTCGCCTTCGCGGCCACCCTCCCCGAGGTCGACCCGCGACGCATCGCCGTCTGGGGCTTCTCGCTGGCGGGTGGCCACGTGCTTCGGATCGCCGCCCGCCAGCCGGGCCTCGCCGCCGCCATCGCCCAGGCCCCGCTCGCCGACGGGCCGGCGATCGCAATCAACGCGATGCGCGCGATGACGCCGGGGGCCGCGCTGCGGCTCCAGCTCCGCGCCGCGGCCGATCTCCTACGCCGACGGCTCCTGCGCCGGGCGCCGGTGGTCGTCCCGCTCGCGGGCCCGCGCGGCACGGTGGCCTCGCTCACGACACCAGACGGCGCCCGCGGTCCCCAGGCCCTGGATCCCGACGGCCGCTATCCCGACTGGGACCAGACCGTCGCCGCCGCCTCAGCCCTCCGCGCCGCCTTCTATCGGCCGGGTCGTGGCGCCGCTCGGATCGCCTGCCCCCTGCTCGTGGTGGCCTATGACGAGGACCAGAGCGTCCTCACCGCTCCATCCGTGCGCGCGGCCGGGCGCGCGCCGCGCGGTGAGTTGGTGCGCCTTCCGGGCGATCACTACGCGGCGTTCGGAGAGGCACACGAGGCCACGCTGGATGCCGAGATCGCGTTCCTGCGCGCTCATGTGCTCGAGCCGGGGACCCCGTCGCCCGGGGCCGCGTCGGTGATCGCGCTCACGTGACGGGGGCCCGGTGTGTAACAACTGCCCGACCGGCGCGACTGACGGGCACGGGACCTCGTGTCCGCAGACACCACACACAGGCACGCCAGAGCAGGCACGCCCACCGCGCGTGCGGCGCCGGGCCCGGGCAGTAGGCTGTCGGCGTGCAGGACGACCGGGCTCTGCTTGCACGGCTGCGGACCGGAGACGAGGCGGCGTTCGACGCGCTCGTGCGCCGCTATGACCGCAGCCTGCGCCGGGTGGCGCGCAGCTTCGTGCGCACGCCGTCCGCCGCTGACGACGTCGTCCAGGAGACGTGGCTGGCGGTGATCCGCGGCCTGAATGCCTTCGAGGGCCGCTCCTCGCTGAGCACGTGGATGTTCAGCATCCTCGCCAACCTCGCGCGCACCCGGGCGACCCGGGACGCGCGCAGCGTGCCGTTCTCCGCGCTGGACTCGGGGGACGGTCCGGCGGTCGACCCCGAGGCGTTCGGCGCCGACGGCCGCTGGCGCAGCGCGCCGCCACGGCTGGACGCCGACCCCGAGGCGCGGTTGCTCAGCAAGGAGCTGCGCGCACGGCTCGTGGGAGCCGTGGACGAGCTGGCCCCGGCGCAGAGGGCGGTCATCACGCTGCGCGACCTCGCCGGCTTGGATGCGGCGGAGGTCTGCTCGCTCCTGGACATCAGCGACGGCAACCAGCGCGTGCTGCTGCACCGCGCCCGGGCCAACGTCCGCGCCGCGCTGGCGCCGCTTGGGGAGGTGGCCGGGACATGAGGCTCTGGCGCCGTCGCCACCAACACGATGCGCTGGTGTGCCGCGAGTTCGTCGAGCTCGTCACCGACTACCTCGAGGGGGCCCTCCCGCCCAGCGAGCGGGCGCGCTTCGAGGCCCACCTGGCCGAGTGCGACGGGTGCGCGGGCTACCTGGAGGACATGCGGCGCGTGGTCGGCTCGCTGTCAGACCTTCCCGAGCCGCCGGTCGATCCGGGCACGCACGACGCGCTGCTGCGGGCGTTCCGGGATCTCCGCCCGCGATAGCGGTGGGCCGCGGGCGCCACCGCCCAGGCGTAACGAAACGCCGTTCCGCGCGACTGGACCCTGACCACTCAGAACTCACACGGAGGGACACGATGGGCACCGTTCTTGACTCACGACAGGAGGAGATCTGCGCGACCGCCCGCTGGGACTTCAGCGACCTGACCGCGATCTTCGTCAACTGCACCCTCAAGCGCTCGCCGGAGGTCTCCAACACCCAGGGCCTGGCCGACCTCTCGATTGCGATCATGCAGCGCCTCGGCGTCGAGGTCGAGGTGATCCGCGCGATCGACCATGACATCGCCACCGGCGTCTATCCGGACATGACCGAGCACGGCTGGGACCGGGACGAGTGGCCGGAGCTCTTCGCCAAGGTGCTGGCGTCCGACATCCTCGTGCTCCTGTCGCCGATCTGGCTCGGCGAGAAGTCGTCGGTGTGCACCCGCGTCATCGAGCGCCTGTACGGCAACAGCCATCTGCTCAACGACGAGGGGCAGTGGGCGTACTACGGGCGTGTCGGCGGTTGCATCATCACCGGCAACGAGGACGGCGCCAAGCACTGCGCCATGAACATCCTGTACTCGCTCCAGCACCTCGGCTTCGCCATCCCGCCGCAGGCGGACTCGTGCTGGCTCGGCGAGGCCGGCCCGGGCCCGAGCTACCTGGATCCCGGCTCGGGCGGCCCGGAGAACGACTTCACCAATCGCAACACCGCCTTCCTGACGTGGAACCTGCTCCACGTGGCGCGGATGCTCAAGGACGGCGGCGGGATCCCCGCGCACGGCAACCAGGTCAGCCTCTGGGACGCGGGCGGCCGGCTGGACTTCGCCAACCCCGAGTACCGCGCATAGTCCTGGTGCTGGTCGAGGGCTGTTAGTGGCGGCCGGAGAGCAGCATCTCGTGCAGGCTTCCTGCGGTGGTGGCGCGGGTGACCTGGATGCGGCCGAGCGGCTGTCGGGCTCCGGGTTGGGCCCGTGCGTTGACGTCCTGGGTGAAGATCACGTCGTACAAGTGAGTGAGCCAGTCGAGGAGGGCCTCGGGGATCCTCGCGTCGTTCGTGCCATCCTGGCCATAGCTGCCGTAGGGGGGAGAGAAGGCGAGCGGCTGGTAGGCCGGGATGTGGTCGGAGAGCGTCTTCTGCCCCCAGGTGATGTCCGATTGCACGCGGTCTTGCCAGCCGTCGAAATCCTCGCCCAGCTTTTCATAGGCGTGGGAGTCCGCGTACGAGCCGCGCGCCCTGGTCGGCATGCAGGTCCCGTCGAGCCTTTCGGCGCTGTGGGCGCAACGCAAGCGCTGGGCACGTGGGCAGGGAGAGGTGCTGCACGCTCGCCTGCGTGACGTCTGCCACTGGCGCGATCACCGCATGTGGCTGCTGATCTTCGAGTCGGTCGCGTCGCTTGTCTGGGTGATCTGTCTGCTGTGCTCGCTCGTGCTCTCCGCGCTGAACGTCGCGTTCGGCTACAGCGTCGGATTCTTCGGGCTCGGGCTCGCATGGGGCATCGCAATCTCGGTCGTGGCCACCCTCCAGCTCATCGTCGCCTTGGCGTTGGGCTTCCGCTATGACCGATGGGACATCCGGTCCATGTTGGTCGGCGCGATCTACCCGCTGCTGTTCTGGCTCGTCTCCGCCACCGCCGCGATCGCCCAACAGCTCCCAGCGCTGATCCGCGGACCGCGGGAACGCCGGGTCGTGTGGGACATCCCCCGCGAGCGGCTCAACTCCACGAGCCCGTGAAGCATCGTTAGGCGTGCTGTGGCCTGCGGCGGTGGTTGGCTCGTCAGTTCAAGCCGCGACCAGCTCGCCGCTCGCGGCCGTCAGGACCGTGCGGAGCGAGCGCGGCGGTTCTCCGGTCAGGTCCTCGACCGCGCTCGACACGCTTTCGAGGAACCCGCCGCGCGCCGACGCGCCGAAGCTGGCGTAGAGGCGAGCGGCCGCCTCGGGCAGGCCGGCGCCGGTCAATCCCGCGACGAACGCGTCGTCATCGACGTGGACGACCTCGATCTTCTGGCCGGCAATCTCGACCGCAAGCCCGGCGAGCTCCTCGGCGCTGACTGACCGGGGCCCGGTGATGTCGTATGACTTGTTCTCGTGCCCCGCGGAGGCCAGGACAGCCGCCGCGGCGGCGGCGCAATCATCACGCGAGACGTATGCGGTGCGGCCGCTGGCTGCATTCGTGACGAGCTGGCCAGTCGCGATCGCCTGCGCCGCACCCGGCACCTGATACTCGGCGTAGAGGTTGTTGCGCAGGAAGGTCCACGCCAGCCCGCTCGCCTTGAGCGCGTCCTCGGTCGCCCGATGGTCGGGCACGACGCCCGCTGGATTCTCTTGCACCGGGTTTGGGATCGACGTGTAGAGCACGTGGCGCACGCCCGCGTGCTGCGCCGCGTCGATCGCGGCGCGGTGCTGCTCCACCCGGTGCCCAAGCTCGACACCGCTGATCAGGAGCATGCGCTCGACGCCGGCGAGCGCATCGCGGACCGACTGCGGCTCGTCGAAATCAGCCCGACGAACGGCGGCGCCGCGATCGGCGAGGTCCGCGACGGCCTCGGGCGTGCGGGTCAGGAGCACAACCTCGCTGGGGTCGAGTCGGTCAAGGACGAGCCCCGCCATCTTGCGGCCGAGGTGGCCAGATGCACCGGTGATGGCAACGACCATGGAAACCTCCGTCATTCGTAGTCAAGGCGAGTACAAATGAACTGTAGTCAAATCGATTGCAATTTGTCACTATCACGACATGCCGTCCTCCACCAACACCCAGTTCGCCGTCGGGGTCCACATGCTCACGCTGCTCGCGGACCGCGGCCCCGAGCTGCTGAGCTCGGCTGACATGGCCGCCAGCGCGGACGCCAACGCCGTATACGTGCGCCGCGTGCTCGGCCGCCTGCGCGAGGCGGGCATCGTCTCCTCACGCCCCGGTGTCGGCGGAGGCTGGGGGCTGGTGCGCGACCCCGCGGAGGTCACACTCGGCGACGTTTGGCGCGCGATTCAGGCCGACGATCGGCTGCTCGGCCTCCACCAGGTCAACCCGCGATGCGAGGTCGGCCAGGCGATCCAGCGCCACCTCGCTGCCATCGACCGCCGCGCCAGCGCGGCGGTCCAGTCCGAGCTCGACCGGATCACTGTCGCGGAGATGCTCCCCGCACGGGCGATACGCGCCGCCTGAGCCGGCTGGGGGCTCGGTTGCGGATCACCGATATCACGATCGCGATGCACGAGCGCTCGTCGCCCCGGCTGGCGGTGTTCGGAGCCAGGGACGGGCAGCTTCCCATGGGGGTGCTCAGGATCGAGACCGACACGGGAATCGAGGGCAGGAACTTCCTGAGCTACCCGGGGCCCGGCCCGGAGGCAATCGCGCGCGAGATCGTCACATTCGTGAAGCCGCTGCTGCTGGGAGCTGATCCGCTGGAGATCGGGCGCCATTGGCGCCGTCTGTGCAGCCTCGGCCACTTCATCAGCCCGATCACGTTGGGCGTCGTCGACGTTGCCCTGTGGGATATCGCGGGCCAGGCTGCCGGGCTACCGATCCACCGGCTGCTGGGCAACTGCCGGGACAGGCTCCCCGTGTACCTGTCCTCGGCGCACCACGCGAGCACACAGGACTACGTTGACGAGGCGGTCTATTGGCGCGAGCAGGGGTGGCGTGGGTACAAGCTCCACCCGCCGCGCGCGCCGTGGCGCACGGACGCCCCACCGCCGATCTCCTTCGATATCGACGCCTGTGCGCGGGTCCGCGACGAGGTGGGCGACGAGATGACACTGATGCTCGATGCGACCTGGAGCTATTCGTACGCGGCTGCACTGGAGGTTGGGTCACAGATCGAGGAGCTGGGTTACCTCTGGTACGAGGATCCACTCCCGGCGCTGGACATCCACGGCTACCGTCGGCTCAAACAGAACCTGCGGATTCCGCTGATGGCGACCGAGGTGACGCCCGGCGGACTGGCGGCGCTTGCCCACTGGGTCGTGAGCGAGGCGACCGACTACCTGCGCGGCGATGTCGTCATCAAAGGAGGAATCACGGGCCTGATGAAGATCGCCCATCTTGCCGAGGCGTTCAACCTCCCCTGCGAGATCCACGATGGCTACAACGCCATGAACAACGTCGCCAACCTCCACGTTGCGATGGCGATCGACAACTGCGATTGGTTCGAGGTACTCCCTTTCAACCGGACGGGCGATCACACTCTCGAGCATCTGAGCTACGGCTTGACCGGTTTCCCCGTCATTGACGCCCATGGCGATATCCATGCACCGACCGGCCCGGGTCTGGGGGTCGATGTGGATTGGGAGCTGATAAACGCGTCCGTGACGCAGGTCATTGGCTGAAAAGAGACATCCCGGTCGTTCGATCAACGCCGGGGGAAGCCGTCTCTACGGCGCAAGCAGGATCTTCAGCTTGTCGCTCCCGCCGGCCGTCAATGCCTGGAAGGCCGCCTCGGCCTCCGCCAGCGGCACGATCTCCGTGATCAGCTCGCCGACAGGGATCGCGCCGGCAGCGAGCATGTCGATCGCGGCCTGGAATTGGGCGCGCCGATAGGCGATCACGCCTCGGATCTCCAGCTCCTTGATAACGATGGCGGGCGCTGCCAGGTCAAGCGGCGTCAAGGAAAGGCCGATGAGCAGGAGACGCCCGAGCGGGCGCAGGATCTGCACGGCGAGCTGCGCTGCGGCCGGAGTCCCCGCGCACTCAAAGACACACGCCGGACTGTCCGCCGGCCGGATGTGAGCAACCTCGTCAATCGAAACGGTGTCGAGGCCGAGCGCGGCGGCACGCTGAGCGCGGGCCGGGTTGCGGGAGCACACCACGGTCCGCCGTACGCCCCGGTGGCGCAGCACCAACGCGGTGAGCAGGCCGATCGGGCCGGCGCCCAACACCAGCACCGGCTCGTCCACGACCACCCTGGCCTGATCGACAGCGCGGATCGCCACCGCCAACGGCTCGACCAATGTCCCGGCCCGGTCGTCGACCGAGTCGGGCAGTGAGAACAGCATCCGTTCATCGACCACCACCTGCGCGGCATAGGCGCCAGGCCGGCCGGTGCCGAGGCCGACGCCGTTGCTCACCGCGTGGGCGCACACCTGCTCGTTGCCGGCCCGGCAGGCTGCACACTCGCCGCACTGCCCGAACGGCAGCACGCACACCCGGTCACCCGCACTCCACTCGTAGACGTGGTCGCCGACGGCGATGATCCGGCCTGAGAACTCGTGTCCCGGGACGGTGCCGGCCGGGAACAACTCCGGCACCTCGCGGAAGTGCAGGTCCGAGCCGCAGATCCCGCAGTACGAGACCTCGATGAGCACCTGCCCCGGGCTCGGCTCGGGCGCCGGGCACTGCACCGCGACCAACCGGCGGTCTTCGGCGACCTTCACCGCGCGCACGTCAACCCTCCGCGCCGACGCCGGGAGCCAAACGGGATGCGCTGCTTGTCTCGGCCGAGAGGGCTACCGCACCACATAGGCGTCGTACACAACTTGGTCTCGGAGCCGCACGGCGGAGGCAATGGCCACGACCCAATTCAGCCACTCATATGCGGGCGCCGATGTCTCGTACTGAATCGATACGCGGAAGTAGTACTCGGAAGGATCGACGGGCTCGCCATGGGCGATCCGCTCCAGCACTTCGCGCGGCCCGTGGCGACACCCGCGCGTGGCTACGGAGATCAGAGCCCCGTCGTGACACTCGAGCGTGTAGCGGGTGTCGATCGTCGCGGTCCCGTCCTCGTGGACCACCTGCCAATCCGCGCCGCCCGGCAGCACCTTGCCCGACAGAAGCGGCCCGTCGAAGTCGCCTCCGGTGACCCCGATCACTCGCCGTCGCCCCCACGGCGTCTGTCCGAGCTCAAGCGGCGGCGCGAGCGTCGCCCGAAACCGGGCGATCAGCTCCAGATTCGGCGCGACAGGCTCTACCTGCTCCATGTGCGGGCGCTGACCTAGGCCCCGACGAGCTGTGGCGCGATGACGACATTCTCCTTGAGCACCGCGCCCCACATCTGGGTCATGTCAAAGACGTGGTGAGCATCCTCAACTGCGGTGGCCCACGTATCTGACTCGACGGCGGCTCGGAACTGCCTCTCGTCGCGGAACCAGCACTCCGAGAAGCCATCAAAGCCGATCTCGGCATCGTCGGTTTCGCCCTCCTCCCCGATGGGGCCGACGACATGGTTCTGGACGTAGCGATCGATGTCCAGCGCCTTGAAGATCGGACCGTGGACGCTGCGCCAATACTCGCGGCCCTCCTCCCGCGTCATCCCGTCCTTGAACCGCACGATCCAGGTGACCTTGTACGGGCTCGACGGTCCCTCGATCATCGGGTGCTCCTGAACGTGAGCGCTCATGTTCCAGAGCCAGTCGACGTCGAAGACCTTAGGGCCGTCCTCAAGGATCCGATGCCACGCCGGCGTGCTCATCGCCTTTTGGTAGTCCGCGCGGTCGTTCCACCACGCACTCGAGTACCCGTCAAACAGCGTCTCCTCCTCCGCGACTCCGGACACTGCCGGCAGTGGCCCCTGAACGTGGCTCTGTACGTAGCCGGCGACCGGCGAGACCTCCTTCATCGGCGGCCCGTGCAGAGTCGCCCAGTAATCGCTGGCCTCCTGCTTGGTCATGTCCTTGCGGTATCGCGCGATCCACACCACCTTGTACATATCCAGTCCCCTCGTTACCGGGCGGGCATCGCCTCGGCGCGATCCCACCCGTACTCCTCGATGGCCGTCAGGAATGGCGCCATCTGCGTGTCGAAGTCGTCGCGGTGCATCGAATCCACCCAGTGGAGGCAGCGGTCGACGCCCGCGTCCTCGAGTTCCTCGAACTCCTTCGCGCTGGGCGGGCAGGCGACGATCGTCACCGAGACCTTCCGGTCGGCGTCGAGCGCCTCCGATTGCAACCGCCGGACTCGGTCGGCGATGCCCGGCACGGCCACCGGCGCCCAGCCGTCGGCGTGGTCGAGCACCCGCCTCTCCGCGCTCGGGCCGTTACCGGCCAGCAACACCGGCGGGTGTGGCTTCTGGACCGGCTTGGGCCACACCGCGATGCGGTCGAAGTTCACGTACGGACCGTGGTAGGTGGCTTCGTCTTGCACCCACATCTCGCGCATCGCCTCCAGACGGTCCTCGATCATCGCGAACCGCTGAGACGGGTCGGTGCCGTGGTTTCGCATCTCTTCGAGGTTCCACCCCGCGCCCGCTACGAATTCGAACCGGCCGTCGCTGAGCACGTCGACGCTCGCCACCTCCTTGGCGCAGACGATCGGGTCGCGCTGCGCCAGCTGGCAGACCGCGGTTCCGAGGCGAATGCGCGAACTGCCGGCCGCGGCATCGGTGAGCGCCACAAACGGATCGAGCGTCCGCCAGTAGTTGCGAGGCAGCTCGCCCAAGGGGTAGGCCGATTCCCGCGACCACGGAATATGCGTGTGCTCGCCCAGGAACAACGACTCCAACCCGAGGTCCTCCACACGCCGTGCAACGTCTGCGGGGCGAAGCGTCTCGTCGGTGCAGACCCCGCCAATTCCGAATCGCATCCTCTTCTCCTCTCGCGTCAGATGTCAGCCCAAGAAGTCTGTGACCAGCTTGAACGTCTGCTCGGGCTGGTCGCCCTGGAGGGCATGGCCGCAGTCGTCGAGCACCTCGACGCGGCTGCCCTTGATCCGGCTGGCGAACTCCTCGGCGTAGACGACCGGGACCAGCGCATCGTCGCGGCCCCACAACACCAGCGTCGGCACCGCGATCCGGTGCAGTCGCCGGACGAGGCCGTGGTCGGCGATCGGCCACGCGAACTTCGTCGTGCAGCCGATATTCCACACCCCCTGCGCGATCGCCGTCGGGACCTTGTCTGGATCGTCAGGAAGCGCCATGAGCGCCTGCGCCGCCTCGCTCTCGGGGTACTTGAACAGGTAGCTCGGCACTTCCTCCGGCGGGCCCGTGACCATCTCCACGAGCGGGATCGGAGCGTCATCCCGCCACAGCCCGATCGGACACAGCAGGACCAGCCGGCTCAACGCCTGGGGGAAGCTCGCAGCGAGGTCCGCCGCGATCATCCCGCCGAACGACACGCCGACCACCGCGGGGCGCTCCAGCCCGAGCGCCCGAAGCGCCTCCTCGTAGGCGAGCAACAGCTCCCAGAGCGTGTACACCTCGCGGATCGCCTGCGGGTCGCCCGGCGAGGTACCCGGATGCTCCGGCGCATAGACGGTGTAACGCTCGGCCAGCCGGTCGAGCAACGGCTGCCACTCCAGCCCGGGCAGCGGATGGAAGAACACCACCGGCGGACCGTTGCCCGCGACCTTCACGTGGAGGCGCAAGCGGCCATCGCACACCTCCACCACCTCGTCGTGGACGTCGGCAAAACCGGTCGCCATCACGCCTCCCCTCCGGCCGCCGCACCCGCGACGGGGCTCTTGATCTCAGACCCGCGCGGCCACCAGTGGTTTTCCCATCCCTCCTCATCCCAGATCGGCCGCAGGCGCGGCAACACCTCCGACGCGAACAACGAGATGTTCTTCTCGGTCAGCTCGCGCGGCATCGACCCGTTCTGCAGCATCACCAGCAGGTTCCCGATGCGAAACTCCCTGACGAACGCCTCGATCTGGTCGGCCACCGTCGCAGGACTGCCGACGATCGCGACCTGCGTATCAACGATCTCCTTGTAGGTGATGTCGCGCATCTTCGCAAACATCCCGAGGTCGGCGGGATTGCGAATCATGTGCTCGATCCCGGCCGGCTCCGCGTAGCCGGGCACCGCGAAGCCCGACGCGGGGACGGTCCCGAGGCCGGAGCGGTAATGCGTCTCCAGATGTGCCGCGTACTCCTTCTCGGCGCGCGCATCGGTCTCGGAGACCGCCACCACCTGCAGGAACGCCAGCCGGTATGGGTTGCGGTCGCGCCCTTCCTTCTCCGCCATCTCCCAGTAGCGGTCAAAGACCCGGCGCCCGACCAGCTTGGGCCCACTCCAGCTCAGATACACGAAGGCGTAATCGCGCCGAAGGATGTCCAGCAGCGTGCCCGGTGACCCGCTGCCCGGGATCCAGATCGGGGGATGGGGCTGTTGGATCGGCCGCGGCCATAGGTTCACCTGGCCGTATTTCTCGAATCGGCCGTTCCAGGCAAACGGCTCGGGCTCGGCCCACGCCTTGAGGATCAGCTCCCGGTGCTCGTTGTACCGCTCGCGGGTCTCAACCGCTGGGATGGCGCCGTTCTGGTTGGCGTCGTAGCTGAGCCCAACCGGAAAGCCGGCGATGAGCCGCCCACCGGTGATGCAATCGAGCAGCGCGTACTCCTCGGCGACCTTCAGCGGCTCTCGCGATTTGCCCAGCGAGCGTCCGAGGATCGGTGAGCGCTACATCGAGACCTTCCGCCTGCGTGGCGTACGCCACCGCGGCCGCCATCAAATTGGGGTTTGGTGAGATGTCATACGACGACTGACTGTGCTCGGTCAGGCACACACCGTCAAAGCCGGCTCGAGCCGCGTGCAACAGCTCCGCGTACCCGGACTGGAGCGATTCCTGCATCCGCTCAGGCTCGACCAGATCGAAATACGGCGTCGTCACCACCGAGCTGTAGCGATCCTCGAAGCCAGCGGGCAAATACCGATACGGCAGTTGCTCGAACACACTGACCTTCATCCTCATCCTCCTCGTCCGCCGGTGGGCGCCCGTGTATGACCGGTTATATCCGAGGCGGTCTGGCCGCGCCTGCATATCCGCGCGAGAAGTCGTCTCAATCAGCGACCCCTTTGCATTTGGGCAACGGCTCGTGTTTGCTTGCGCAAAGGGCTGCATGCGGCGCGAACGCCGACGGCCACGTGGAGGACTAGGAGACTCAATGGGCAAGATCCTTGCGACGCACACCGGCAGCCTGATCAGGCCACCCGAGCTGCTGTCGTTCCTGGCCGCGGGGGAGCGCGGGGAGAGCTATGACGAGGACGCGTACGCCGAAACGCTGCGCGGTGCAGTGCACGACGTCGTCAACCGCCAGATCGAAGTGGGCATCGACATCGTTGATGACGGCGAGATGGGCAAGGCGAGCTGGATCACCTATCTCTACGAGCGGGTCAGCGGCCTGGAGGCGCGTGTGATGACGCTGGAGGGCGCCAGCATGATGCCGCCCAGCCGCGACCGCCAGCAGTTCCCCGGCGCCTACGCGGCGCTCGACGCGCTGGACGAGGCGGCCGTCCGAGAGAGCAACCGTGCCGCGGACTCGAGCGGGCACGAGGATGAGCCGGCGGCGAACCAGGCGATCGAGTGGGTGTGCACCGGGCCGATCACGTACGACCGCGCCGCGCTGGACCGGGACATCGCCAACCTACGCGCAGCGCTCGAAGGACACGACGACGTGGAGGCGTTCATGCCGGTCGTCGCCCCGGCGAGCGCGTACTGGCTCCGCAACGAGCATTACGCCAGCGAGGAGGAGTTCGTCTATGGCCTGGCGGACGCCCTGCGTGAGGAATACCGCGCCATCGTCGATGCGGGGTTCCTCCTTCAGGTCGACGACGCCGTGCTGATGCACGAATGGGACTCGATGCTCTCCCGCGGACAGACCGACGACGACTATCGCAGCTGGGCGCAGTTGCGCGTCGATGCGCTCAACCACGCGCTCGAGGGTCTCCCGCCAGAGCGCGTCCGCTACCACGTGTGCTGGGGGAGTTGGCACGGCCCCCACGCCTACGACCCGCCGCTGCAAGACACGATCGGCCTGGTCCTCCAGGTCAACGCGGGCTATTACGCGATGGAGCAGGCCAATCCGCGCCATGAGCACGAGTGGCGGGTGTGGGAGGACGTGCCCCTCCCTGAGGGCAAGAAGCTGATCCCGGGCGTCGTGACCATCACACGAACGTCGTGGAGCATCCGGATGTCGTCGCGCAGCGCTTGGTCCGGCTCGCCAACGTCGTCGGCAAGGAGAACGTTCTCGCCGGGACCGACTGCGGTTTCGCCAGGGAGCGTTCATCCACCGGGTCCACCCCGAGATCCAGTGGGCCAAGCTCGCGGCTCTCGCCGAGGGCGCGCGGCTGGCAAGTCAGGATCCCACGTACTCCTCGATGGCCGTCAGGAATGGCGCCATCTGCGTGTAGAAGTCGTCGCGGTGCATCGAATCCACCAGTGGAGGCAGCGGTCGACGCCCGCGTCCTCGAGTTCCTCGAACTCCTTCGCGCTGGGCGGGCAGGCGACGATCGTCACCGAGACCTTCGGTCGGCGTCGAGCGCCTCCGATTGCAACCGCCGGACTCGGTCGGCGATGCCGGCACGGCCACCGGCGCCCAGCCGTCGGCGTGGTCGAGCACCCGCCTCTCCGCGCTCGGGCCGTTACCGGCCAGCGACACCGGCGGGTGTGGCTTCTGGACCGGCTTGGGCCACACCGCGATGCGGTCGAAGTTCACGTACGGACCGTGGTAGGTGGCTTCGTCTTGCACCCACATCTCGCGCATCGCCTCCAGACGGTCCTCGATCATCGCGAACCGCTGAGACGGGTCGGTGCCGTGGTTTCGCATCTCTTCGAGGTTCCACCCCGCGCCCGCTACGAATTCGAACCGGCCGTCGCTGAGCACGTCGACGCTCGCCACCTCCTTGGCGCAGACGATCGGGTCGCGCTGCGCCAGCTGGCAGACCGCGGTTCCGAGGCGAATGCGCGAACTGCCGGCCGCGGCATCGGTGAGCGCCACAAACGGATCGAGCGTCCGCCAGTAGTTGCGAGGCAGCTCGCCCAAGGGGTAGGCCGATTCCCGCGACCACGGAATATGCGTGTGCTCGCCCAGGAACAACGACTCCAACCCGAGGTCCTCCACACGCCGTGCAACGTCTGCGGGGCGAAGCGTCTCGTCGGTGCAGACCCCGCCAATTCCGAATCGCATCCTCTTCTCCTCTCGCGTCAGATGTCAGCCCAAGAAGTCTGTGACCAGCTTGAACGTCTGCTCGGGCTGGTCGCCCTGGAGGGCATGGCCGCAGTCGTCGAGCACCTCGACGCGGCTGCCCTTGATCCGGCTGGCGAACTCCTCGGCGTAGACGACCGGGACCAGCGCATCGTCGCGGCCCCACAACACCAGCGTCGGCACCGCGATCCGGTGCAGTCGCCGGACGAGGCCGTGGTCGGCGATCGGCCACGCGAACTTCGTCGTGCAGCCGATATTCCACACCCCCTGCGCGATCGCCGTCGGGACCTTGTCTGGATCGTCAGGAAGCGCCATGAGCGCCTGCGCCGCCTCGCTCTCGGGGTACTTGAACAGGTAGCTCGGCACTTCCTCCGGCGGGCCCGTGACCATCTCCACGAGCGGGATCGGAGCGTCATCCCGCCACAGCCCGATCGGACACAGCAGGACCAGCCGGCTCAACGCCTGGGGGAAGCTCGCAGCGAGGTCCGCCGCGATCATCCCGCCGAACGACACGCCGACCACCGCGGGGCGCTCCAGCCCGAGCGCCCGAAGCGCCTCCTCGTAGGCGAGCAACAGCTCCCAGAGCGTGTACACCTCGCGGATCGCCTGCGGGTCGCCCGGCGAGGTACCCGGATGCTCCGGCGCATAGACGGTGTAACGCTCGGCCAGCCGGTCGAGCAACGGCTGCCACTCCAGCCCGGGCAGCGGATGGAAGAACACCACCGGCGGACCGTTGCCCGCGACCTTCACGTGGAGGCGCAAGCGGCCATCGCACACCTCCACCACCTCGTCGTGGACGTCGGCAAAACCGGTCGCCATCACGCCTCCCCTCCGGCCGCCGCACCCGCGACGGGGCTCTTGATCTCAGACCCGCGCGGCCACCAGTGGTTTTCCCATCCCTCCTCATCCCAGATCGGCCGCAGGCGCGGCAACACCTCCGACGCGAACAACGAGATGTTCTTCTCGGTCAGCTCGCGCGGCATCGACCCGTTCTGCAGCATCACCAGCAGGTTCCCGATGCGAAACTCCCTGACGAACGCCTCGATCTGGTCGGCCACCGTCGCAGGACTGCCGACGATCGCGACCTGCGTATCAACGATCTCCTTGTAGGTGATGTCGCGCATCTTCGCAAACATCCCGAGGTCGGCGGGATTGCGAATCATGTGCTCGATCCCGGCCGGCTCCGCGTAGCCGGGCACCGCGAAGCCCGACGCGGGGACGGTCCCGAGGCCGGAGCGGTAATGCGTCTCCAGATGTGCCGCGTACTCCTTCTCGGCGCGCGCATCGGTCTCGGAGACCGCCACCACCTGCAGGAACGCCAGCCGGTATGGGTTGCGGTCGCGCCCTTCCTTCTCCGCCATCTCCCAGTAGCGGTCAAAGACCCGGCGCCCGACCAGCTTGGGCCCACTCCAGCTCAGATACACGAAGGCGTAATCGCGCCGAAGGATGTCCAGCAGCGTGCCCGGTGACCCGCTGCCCGGGATCCAGATCGGGGGATGGGGCTGTTGGATCGGCCGCGGCCATAGGTTCACCTGGCCGTATTTCTCGAATCGGCCGTTCCAGGCAAACGGCTCGGGCTCGGCCCACGCCTTGAGGATCAGCTCCCGGTGCTCGTTGTACCGCTCGCGGGTCTCAACCGCTGGGATGGCGCCGTTCTGGTTGGCGTCGTAGCTGAGCCCAACCGGAAAGCCGGCGATGAGCCGCCCACCGGTGATGCAATCGAGCAGCGCGTACTCCTCGGCGACCTTCAGCGGCTCTCGCGATTTGCCCAGCGAGCGTCCGAGGATCGTGAGCGCTACATCGAGACCTTCCGCCTGCGTGGCGTACGCCACCGCGGCCGCCATCAAATTGGGGTTTGGTGAGATGTCATACGACGACTGACTGTGCTCGGTCAGGCACACACCGTCAAAGCCGGCTCGAGCCGCGTGCAACAGCTCCGCGTACCCGGACTGGAGCGATTCCTGCATCCGCTCAGGCTCGACCAGATCGAAATACGGCGTCGTCACCACCGAGCTGTAGCGATCCTCGAAGCCAGCGGGCAAATACCGATACGGCAGTTGCTCGAACACACTGACCTTCATCCTCATCCTCCTCGTCCGCCGGTGGGCGCCCGTGTATGACCGGTTATATCCGAGGCGGTCTGGCCGCGCCTGCATATCCGCGCGAGAAGTCGTCTCAATCAGCGACCCCTTTGCATTTGGGCAACGGCTCGTGTTTGCTTGCGCAAAGGGCTGCATGCGGCGCGAACGCCGACGGCCACGTGGAGGACTAGGAGACTCAATGGGCAAGATCCTTGCGACGCACACCGGCAGCCTGATCAGGCCACCCGAGCTGCTGTCGTTCCTGGCCGCGGGGGAGCGCGGGGAGAGCTATGACGAGGACGCGTACGCCGAAACGCTGCGCGGTGCAGTGCACGACGTCGTCAACCGCCAGGTCGAAGTGGGCATCGACATCGTTGATGACGGCGAGATGGGCAAGGCGAGCTGGATCACCTATCTCTACGAGCGGGTCAGCGGCCTGGAGGCGCGTGTGATGACGCTGGAGGGCGCCAGCATGATGCCGCCCAGCCGCGACCGCCAGCAGTTCCCCGGCGCCTACGCGGCGCTCGACGCGCTGGACGAGGCGGCCGTCCGAGAGAGCAACCGTGCCGCGGACTCGAGCGGGCACGAGGATGAGCCGGCGGCGAACCAGGCGATCGAGTGGGTGTGCACCGGGCCGATCACGTACGACCGCGCCGCGCTGGACCGGGACATCGCCAACCTACGCGCAGCGCTCGAAGGACACGACGACGTGGAGGCGTTCATGCCGGTCGTCGCCCCGGCGAGCGCGTACTGGCTCCGCAACGAGCATTACGCCAGCGAGGAGGAGTTCGTCTATGGCCTGGCGGACGCCCTGCGTGAGGAATACCGCGCCATCGTCGATGCGGGGTTCCTCCTTCAGGTCGACGACGCCGTGCTGATGCACGAATGGGACTCGATGCTCTCCCGCGGACAGACCGACGACGACTATCGCAGCTGGGCGCAGTTGCGCGTCGATGCGCTCAACCACGCGCTCGAGGGTCTCCCGCCAGAGCGGGTCCGCTACCACGTGTGCTGGGGGAGTTGGCACGGCCCCCACGCCTACGACCCGCCGCTGCAAGACACGATCGGCCTGGTCCTCCAGGTCAACGCCGGCTATTACGCGATGGAGCAGGCCAATCCGCGCCATGAGCACGAGTGGCGGGTGTGGGAGGACGTGCCCCTCCCTGAGGGCAAGAAGCTGATCCCGGGCGTCGTGACCCATCACACGAACGTCGTGGAGCATCCGGATGTCGTCGCACAGCGCTTGGTCCGGCTCGCCAACGTCGTCGGCAAGGAGAACGTTCTCGCCGGGACCGACTGCGGCTTCGCCCAGGGAGCGTTCATCCACCGGGTCCACCCCGAGATCCAGTGGGCCAAGCTCGCGGCTCTCGCCGAGGGCGCGCGGCTGGCAAGTCAGGAGCTGTGGGGCGCGAAGGCGGCCGCCTAGCAGGTGAGAGACGAGCACCGTCCTGCCGCCCGAGGTCTCATACGCAACGATCGAGGCCGATACATGGCCGGTGCGGCTGGCGGAGTAGGGCTCGGCCAAGGGAATTCACGGCGAGAGTGCGCCACCGATCTCGTCGCGCGGGTAGAGCACCGAGTGCCCGTCGAGGCGGACCGGGACGTCGGCTGCCGAGCCTGCTGGGAGAGCGCTTGGAGTCTGCTTCTAAACCCCTACGCGGGGTGGAGCCTGAGGCTCATACTCATCCGAGGCCGGCGGGTGGCCGTGTGACCGCTGCGGGCTTGGCTGCAAAGCGGTCGGTGATCTTAGCCGCGGCTCTGCCGTTGGCGTGGATGGTCACCGTCTTACGCTTCCCCTTGGCGGCCACGGCCACTGTGGCAGTGCCGCCTTCTGCACTCTCGGTGACAGTGCAGCGGGATCCGGCCGGGAGGCCGTTGAAATAGCGTGGGACGGCACCGGCGACCCGGCTCTGGATGCGGAAGGCAAAGTCATTGACCGGACCGCCACACGCCACCAGGATGGCAATGCCGCCGTGTCGGTGGGCAGCCGGTCCGGCAATCGTCTTGGTTACCGTCAAGGAGCCAAGCGTGCCCTGGTATACGTCGCTCAAGCTCACCGGGACCACCTTGCCTGCCGGGACGGTCACCATCTGGTTATTGCCGGCGACGGTCGCGCTGACCCTGGCGGTGGCACCGTCCCGGGTCTCAGCGACGGTGCACACCGAGTCGGGTGGGATGCTGTCAAAACTGTGCGACACGGTGCCTGCCCGCCTCCCAGCGCGGATCACGAAGTTCGGCAACACAGCGATGCCGTTGCAGACGACGTGGATCGTGACTGATCCCTGGTGGCCCGCGAGCGGACCGGCGATGGTCTTGGTGACCAGGAGGGAGCCGGGGAAGACGCTGCCGATGGGGATGGGGGGGGCCGGGCCGTAGCTGTCAGTGATGTGTGCGGCGCCGGAGCCGCCGGCCGGAATCATGCTGGTATGCGGGCTGCCAGTGACTGCGACCAAAACTGTGCTCGTTTGCCCGTCCGTCGTCTCCGTCGCCACACAGTCGGCCGGCGTGGGGATACCAGAGTAAACGTGCGACTGGTCGCTGGCGGGCGTCCTCGCCGGGATGACGAAGTCAGGCGTGAGGGCGGCGCCGTTGCAGACCGTGTGGATAATCACCTTCCCCTGTTCCCCGGCAAGTGGACCAGCGATGGTCTTCGTCACCTCCAGCTGGCCCGGGCGGAGCCCGTAGGTGTCGCTGATGTCCGCCTCTACGACGCCACCGGCCGGAACGGACACCGTCTGCCCGCTCCCCTCGACAACGACCGAGACGGCACTGGTGCTCCCGTCAGCGGTCTCCGTGACCGTGCAGTCGGCCCCAGCGGGGATATCATCGTATCGCTTGAACTGGTCCCCCGCGGGCGCCCTCGGGTCGATCACAAAATCGGGGGTCAAGGCCGTGCCGTTGCACTGCGTCTGGATCGTGATCGGCCCTTGCTGGCCCGCCCCCGGACCCACGATCGTCTTGCGCACGAGCAGCGAACCGGAGGTGAAGCTGTAGGTGTCGCTGATCGTCGCGGCTCCGGCGCCGCCGCCCGGGATGGTGGCGGGCCTCGCCGGGCTCCCAGCGACGTCGACCGTCACGGTACTGGTGCCCCCGTCCGTGGTCTCGGTGACCACGCAGTCGGCCGGCGTGGAGATACCGGTGTAAAGATGCGACTGGGCGCCGGCGGGCGTCCCTGCGGGGATGACGAAGTCAGGCGTGAGAGCGGTGCCGTTGCAGACCGTCTGGATAACCACCTGCCCCTGCGATCCGGCAGCGGGACCATCAATGGTCTTCGTCACCTCGAGCTCGCCTGGCACGAGTCCGTACGTATCGCTGATGCGGGCGCGGACGATCTCACCAGCTCCAACGCGCACCATCTGCCCGCTCCCCGCGACAACGACCGACACCGCACTGGAGTGCCCGTCAGCGGTCTCGGTAACCGTGCACGTCGTCGGGGCGGGGATGTCGTCGTATCGCTTAGACAGGTCACCATTAGGCGCGCCGGCATCGATGACAAAATCCGGAGTCAAGGCCGTGCCGTTGCACTCCGTGTGGATCCTGATCTCCCCTTGCTGGCCCGCAGCCGGTCCGGTAATCGTCTTCGTCACGATCAGCGAGCCGGGGGCGAAGTGATAGGTATTCGTGACGTGGACCATCTCGGTTTCGCCGGAGCGGATGGTCACCTGCTGACCGGCCCCCGTCACCACCACCTTCGTTGTGGTGTTGCTGCCGTCGGCTGTCTCGGTGACGGTGCACATTGTTCCGGCCGGGATGTCGTGATAGGTCGTTGTCGTTTCGCCTGCGGGCGCACCCGCGGGAATGCTGACGTCGGACCTCGTCTTGCCATCGGTGCACTCCACGTGGATGACGACAGGCCCCTGCGATCCGGCGGCGGGACCCGCGATGGTCTTCGTCACTTCCAGCGAGCCGACGGGAAAGAAATTCGCGGTGGCGTCGACGGTGGTCGTCAATGTCGCATTCTCGGCCAGGATGAGCCGCTGGGCATCTTTGTACCCGGCGTTGTTGCCGTCGTATAGGTAGACGTTGCCGCTGGGGACGGTGGCCGTGGCTTTGGCCTCGAGCACGGCGGAGGGCGAGCCAGGCGTGGCGCGCATCCAGATCTGCTGCCCAGACGGGACCGTGGCTCCATTGAGGATCGCCGCTGTGCCTGCCGCGTTGGAGAACATGCTTCCCCCCGTTGCGGTGACGGTGGCGTCCCCCGCAGCGCGCGGCCGCCGCCCCCGTCGCCGCCCGGTACCGGTGTTGACCGTGAACGGTCCGACCACGCTGCCAGCGGGACCGCTCAGAATCGGCGGAGTGATGGTGAGGGTGGGCGGTGGCGGCTGGTTGAGCGGGCCGTCGTGTTGGACCTTCGTCACGATGGCGACCACGGTGTTGTGGAGCGGGTCGGCCGTGCTGAGCACATAGCGGTCGCTGAAGAACCAGATCGCCGCTTGCACGGCAGCGGCCTTCTGATTGAGATCGGTCAGCGCGGCGGGTTCGTCGGTGTGGGGGTAATAGTCGTTGAGCAGCCGGGCGACGTAGCCCACCCTGGGGGACACGCCGCCGGCGTCCCAGTTGCCCAGCTCATATCCGATGCCGGTGGTCGTATCGGTGTTGATGTCGATGCAGTAGAGGTTGAGGGGCGTACCGCCGCCGGTCGGCGTGCCGTGGATGACGCCGGCGAAGCTCTCGTTCTTCGAGGTCCAGCCAGTGGCGGGATTGCTCGGGGGATAGGGGGCTGTGGCCGGGTCGAAGGGGTTGTCCTTGTCGGCGATGAATCCCGCCACCCCCTGGCCGGGGGACCAGCTGGTAACGGTCATCTCCGTGTTGCCCCGTACCTGCGGCGATGCCATGGGTGGCGTGTGACGGGGGACCGCGCCGGCGGGAGCGACCTGCAGCAGGAGCCCCCCCAACACAAACCCGAGGAGGGCAACCAGCCTCCACCCTCGGCGAACCACAGCGAACTCCCCAGTGCCCTGCATCGATCCAGCTTCCGCCTGCCGCTGCGCTCGTCATCACCCGTTTCGGGTGATCGTCAACGTTGCCGAGGCGACCCCGGTTGGGTTGGCCTGACAGGGACAGCGCTCGACGGTCAGATCCTCACAAATCGGGATCAGGTGCATCGCGCCGGCGTGCGCGCGCACTCCCGCAGGGTTGGCGAGCCGTGGGTCCACGTCGAACGCCTCCGCGCCGGACTTCCCGCGATCGTCGATCGCCTCGACCTCCGGTGCTCCCCGTAGCCGTCTTGGCGGCCTCGCGGACGAGCGGCTGGACGTCGGTCGGCTCCAGGCCAGAACCGGTCAAGGCATGTCGAGCTCCACCAAACCACTGAGCCCGGTGCGGGCCGCCTCGTTGACGTGGTACTCGCAAGCGGCCGCCATGGCGTCCGCGTCGCGGGCCTCCGCAGCGCGGACGATCTCGCGAATCTCGGATACGGTGCCCGCGTTGCGGTTGGGCTGCGAAAGCGATGTGGCCCGCAGCAGCCTGACGCGGGCGCGCAGACTGTCAAGCGTCTCCCGGATCGCCTTGTTCCCGGCGCCCTCGAGCAGGACGTCGTAGAAGTCGTCCTTCGCCGCCAGCATCTCCTGGATGCTGGAGTCCCGCCGCTTGGCGAGCCGCTCGATCTCCCTGAAGGATTTGCGCAACTGCTTGACGTGGTTGTCGGTGGCGTGGCGCACGAACCGGCGGCAGGCGAGGGCCTCGAGCGCCGCACGCACCTCGTACAAGTCGGCCGCCTCCTGCGCGGAGGGCACGACCACGATCGCGCCCTTCTGGGGAATCGTCGTCACCAGCCCCTCGGCGGCGAGTTGGCGCAGCACCTCGCGGATGGTGGTGCGCGAGACGCCGGTCTGCTCGATCAGCTCGCGTTCGATCAGGCGCTGGCCGGGCTTGAGCCGGAAATCGAGGATCGCCTGACGCAGCACGTCGAGCACCTGCTCGCGCAACGGCGCGGCGACCCGGCCGACCCGCATCGACAGGTCGGCATCATCACGACCTGACTGTGCGTCTCTCACCCGAGCGAGTCTAGAGGGGGTGTCAGTCATCTCGACGGTCTGCCTGACGGTCACACAATGATCGAGCGGCCGGTCATGTCGCCTGTCGGGATGTTCGGAGCAGTGCGGTGGCGGCCTCATCGACGACCAGGCCCTCGGGGTCCTCATCCGCGTCGCCGACGACCACCACGCCGTAGTCCCGGGCCGCTCCGGGCACGGTCACATAGCCGTCGCGCACGTCGATCAGCACCCGCTCGGGCTCGCGGGTCAACGGATCGCCCCACCCGCCGCCACCGCGGTTGATGTAGCGCAGCACGGTCAGCGGGTCGGTGTGCCAGCTTGGCTGGCGGTAGGGATACAGGAACCGCCCGCTTGGGTCCGGGGCGTTGGTGCCTGGGTTCAGCAGACCGGCCAGCGGGACGGAGTCGGCGTATGCGTCGTCCCCGGTCGTGGGGCTCGCCGGCGTCTCACCGTCCGGTGGCCAGATCCACACGCCGCCGTTGCGCCCGTCGCCCCCGCCGTTGACGCCGAACCCGGCCGGTCGCTTGTAGTGCAGCGACATGAGATTGTGGCTGGCCGCCTGGAGCCACAGCGAGTCGCGCAGGACGGCGAGCCCGCCGCGATGGAAGCCCGGGCCGCCGGTGTCCGGGACGGGCTCCTCCCGGAGCAGCACGGCCGGCACGTCGGCCTCGATCGCCTCCACCGCGCCCACGATGCCGTTGGCCTGGTAGGACAGCATCCACGTGTCGGCGTCCCCGTGCTCAGTGGCACCGAACGGGCCGAGCTCCCCGCCGAGCTGCGCGGCCGAGACCCACGGCATGCCGTTGGGGTGAACGCCGCTCGCGCTGTGGATGTCGGTGGTCCCGCGGTCGCCGGCGATCGCCGCCGAGCCGACCGCCTTGGCCAGCGCCCGCAGGAGTGCCCCGATCATCACCTGGCTCTGCTCGTAGTACAGGAACACCGCGCCATCCGGCGGCAGGGCGCTGACCACGGTGCCCTCTGGCATCACGATGTCGATGTCGCGCCACGTTCCCGACGAGAACGGAGTCCGCGGATCGAACAGGTACTTGAACGCCACCCCGACCGTCGTCTTGGCATCGAGCGCGGTCGCGTTGATGCAGGTACGGGCCTGCCGGGAGGTGCCGCTGAAGTCGACCTCGGCGCGGCCCCCGCGCTTGGTGACCTTGACCCGGACGCGGTACTCCTCGGACTCGTCGACGCCGTCGCAGTCGGCTGCATCCTCGCCCTCCCACTCGCCGTCCCCGATGGCCGCCAGCGCCAGCGACATCCGTTCGGCGGCGGCGTCGCAGACGTAGCCCATCGCGCCCTGCACGGCATCAAACCCATACCGGGTGATCGTCTCGGTCAGCAGCCGCTCCCCCAGCGTCAGGCCGGCGCAGATCGTCTGCATGTCCGGGAACAGGATCTCACCGAAGCGGACGTTGTCGAAGATCAGGCTCCAGGTCTCACGTACCGGCTCACCGCCGCGGGTGAGCGCGCGCGGGGAGAGCACGAGCCCGGTCTCGTACACGTTGTGCTTGGTGAGGCTGAACCCCCCGGGCACGGGACCGCCCATGTCGAGCTGGTGGGCCTTGAGATTCACGAAGCCGGCGAGCCGGTCGCCGTCGTAGACCGGTCTGCAGAACAGCAGGTCGTTGACGTGGGTCCCGGTCCGGTAGGGGTCGTTGGCGACGATCACGTCACCCGGCCCGAGCCGCTCAGGCCCGTACTCGTTGATCGTGTTGCGGACCGAGTCCGTCATCGTGCCGGTGAACAGCACGATGCTGTTGCTCATCGCCGGCGTGGGGTAATCGAGCGCCGGAGGCCCGGTCAGGGTCGCCGCGAAGTCGTAGAAGTCGCGCAGGATGGGGGAGAACGCGGCCGTCAACAGCCGGCCGCAGACGTGTTCGACGATGTAGCGAAAGCGGTTGGCCAGGACCGTCGCCGTGAACCGGTCGGCGCCGTAGCGGCGCGCGAACTCGTCCGCATCCAGGTCGCGTATGAGGGTCGCCCGCGCCGAGGTGCTGGTGGTCGACATGGTCACGGAGTCCTTCGCCCGGATTCGATCGAGATCTCCCCCAACCGGCCGACGTGCGCCAGTTGTCCCGGGCAGAGGAACGTTGTCGAGAGTCCCTCGCGGATGATCGCCGGGCCGGTGAGGCGCATCCCCGGGGCCAGCGTCTCTCGCTCGTACTCCAGCGCGTCGAACGGCTCGGCCTCCAGGTGGCGCACCTTCAGCGTCCGCGTCGGCCGCGGGTCGCTGGGCGGGGCGGCATCGTCGTGGCCCGAGTGCAGGGGCTCGTACCGGACCTTGTCGACCGGCACCACCAGCTGGACCCGATAGGTGACGCCCTGCACGGGCACCACCGGGAAGCGGTTGCCGTAGCGTCGCTCGTACTCGTCGTGAAACAGGTTGATCATCCGCTGGACGGTCGCCTCGGTGATCGGACCCTCGGGCACCTCCACGAGCGGCGTCTCCCAGCTCTGTCCCAAGAGCCGGCCGTCGAAGCTGCGCCGCATCATCACGTCGGTAGCGCCGTTCCGGACGCGCGACCGGAGCTTGCGCTCCATCGCGTCGAAGATCGCCGAGACCCGCGGCGCGGCCTCGGGCGCCAGCACCATGTACGCGCTCTGACTGTCGTAGTAGACGAGGTCCGTGGCCAGCAGCCCGAGCGCCGAGAACAGCCCTGGGTGCGGCGGGATCACGACCCGCCTGACCTGCAGCTGCTCCAGCGCGGCCGGCAGCAGCATCGGCCCTGCGGCGCCGTAGGCCAGCAACGTGAAGTCGCGCAGGTCCACGCCGTGGCGGATGGCGACGTTCGTCACCTCCTCGGCGATGTTGTGGACTGCGATCCGGTAGGCATATGCGATGCGGTCATCCAGCGACAATCGTGTCCGGAGTGACTCGAACGCAGTCCTGGCACGCTCCGGATCGAGCCGCATCTCCCCGCCCGCGAAGCCGTCGGGGTCGAGGATCCCCATCAGGAGGCAGGCGTCGGTGATCGTCGGCGCCGTGCCGCCCCGCCCGTAGCAGGCGGGACCGGGGTCGGCGCCGGCGCTCGCCGGGCCCACCAGGACGTCACCCGCCGGTGAGATCGAGACGATGCTGCCCCCGCCGGCGCCGACGCTGGAGATCTCGGTGGAGAGCGCGTTGATGATCAGGTCGTGCTCCAGGGAGAACGTGTCATTGACGAACGGCCGGCCATCCCGCACCAGGGAGACGTCCGTGGAGGTCCCGCCGACGTCGCAGCAGATCAGGTTGCCCTCGCCGATCGCCTCGCCCAGCCGCGCGCCGGATGTCGTTCCCGCCGCCGGCCCGGCCACCACGATCCGAAACGGCTGCTCCAACGCGTCGCGCCACGGTATGAGCGTGGCCGCGCAGTCGGCGAAGTTGAGCTCCCCGGTGAACCCGAGCGCCCTCAACTGCTCGTCAAGCTCCTCGGCGTAGCCGCTGAACATCAGCTTCATCATCACGTCGATGACCGTCGTCGACGCGCGCGCGTACTCCTTGGCGAGCGGCGAGGTCTCCGCCGAGATGGACACCGGGACGTCGCCCAGGACCTCCCGCGTCAGCTCGCGCAGGCGCTCCTCGTGGCTGCGGTTCACGTAGGAGTTGAGCAGGCAGATGGCTACGCCCTGCACGTGACAGCGCTCGAGAACCGCCAGCTGCCGCCGGGCGTGGTCTTCGTCGAGCTCGGTCATCACGCGGCCGTCGGCGAGAATCCGTTCAGCGACGCCGCGGCGCAGGTAGCGTGGGATCAGCGGCCGGGCCGCGTCGCCGAACGGCCGGCGCCAGCTCGCGTCAGTCTGCGCGTCCAGCGGCCGCCACAGCCGGCCCTTGACCAGGATGTCCCGGAAGCCCTCGGTGGTCAGGAACGCCACCTTGGGCAGGCGGCGGGTGATGACCGCGTTGAGGCCCGCGGTGCTGGCGTGGTTGAACACGGCGCTGCCCTCGACCCCGAGCCGGCGGCTTCCCTCCACGACTGGCCGCGCCGGATCCGCCGGGTCGCTTGGGACCTTGGTGACGGTGATGCGTCCGTGTCGGACGGCGACCACGTCGGTGAATGTGCCGCCGATGTCTACGCCGAGCACGTTCTAGATCTCCAGGCCGAGCGGGCGGTAGGAGCCGAACGCCGGCGCCGGCCGGCGTGACAACGAATGGAGGCAGGCCTGACACTTGCGGACGTCCCACCAGCCTCCCTCGCTGAGCACGCGGTAGTCAGCGAGCTCGGCGGCGCCGCATTCCGGACAGGCCCCCTCGGCGGGTGAGCGCACAACGGCGAGATGACGCTCCTGGGGCCGTGGGAACGAATGCACGTAACCTCCCTCTCAGCGGTCGCAGCCGACACCAGAACCGATCAGCAGGATTGTATGACGATCAGGCAGTAGGATGCTACCGTAACCGCTTCGTCGCAACGACTTCAAGCACACACACCGATGCCAGTGCGCGCTCTCCCCGACACCGCCGCCAGTATCTGATGGCGGTCGGTACCGACGCCGGGGCAAGCATCTCGCCGCCGGAGCCCGACCTCACCCCGCAGGAGATGATCCGTCGGGCCGTCGCGCTACGGCCGCTGCTGTCCGAGCAGTCGGCGGAGACCGAGCGGCGGACCCATCCGTCCGATGAGATCCACCGGGCCTGCCTGGACGCCGGGTTCTACCGGTGCTATATCCCGCGCCGCTACGGCGGCTACGAGTTCGGAGCGCCGACCTTCATGCGTGTCGTGCAGGAGCTCTCGCGGGGCGATCTCAGCACCGGCTGGTGCATCGCGCTTGCCGCCGCCCATGCACTCCAGATCGCCTCCTGGTGGCCGGAGCAGGCGCAGCAGGAGATCTTCGGCGACGGCGACCTGCGGTGCGCGGCGGTGGCCGCTCCCATCGGTCCCGCCGTTCGGAGCGGCGCCGGGTGGGAGCTGACGGGCAAGGTCGGATACTGCTCGGGCATCCCGCTCTCAACCCATTACATGGGTCAGGCCCTGATCGCCGGCGACGACGGGAAGCCGGCCGAAAGCATGTTGCTGTTCGTCGCGCCCCGCAGCGAGTTCGAGATCCTCGACGACTGGGGCCGTCTGATGGGGCTCAAGGGGTCAGGCTCCAACACGATCACGTTCGACCGTGGCCGGATCCCGGCGCACTGGGCGATCGAGGACGCGCTCATGGTCGACTTTGACGTTGCCGGTCGAGGTGCTCCCGGGGTGGAGCTGCACGGCAACCCCATGTATGGCGGGCGAGCGCTGGCCTGCTTCACGCTCACGCTCACGGCCGCGGCGATCGGTGGCGCGTACGCCGCGCTGGACGAGTACGAGGAGATGATGCACTCCCGGCTCACGCCGCTGCCACCGATGGTGCCGCGTGTCGGCGACGAGACGTTTCACCGCTGGTTCGGGTCGGCGCTGGCGAAGCTCGCGACCGCGGAGGCTGCCATGTACAACGCCGTCGAGCAGCACATGGAGGCGTGTCGCCGGGCCGCCGAGGACGGGATCCCGTACACGTATGGCGAAGACATGCGGATCGGATGCATCGGCAGGGAGGGGATCATTCAGGCGTGGGAGATCTTCCAGTCAGAGATCTTCCGCACGGCCGGCTCCAGCGCCGCCGTGGACGGATCACGGTTCGAGCGCATCTACCGCGATCTGTCGATGCTCAACAGCCACCGCAACACGGTGCTGCGGGAATGGGCGTTTGGCGAGCTGGCCCGCGAACACCTCGGTCTGCCGCGGAGGGGAGTGGGGAACGTGCAGACGCCGCGGAGCCCGAGGTGATCCCGCCAGGATGAACGACAGGCCAGGGATCGCCGTGTGCCTCACCGACACCAGGAGTGACCGATGACCACCACCACCGATACGACGATCGACTCCAGCGCGTTGCGCGAGGGATGGACCGAGGTGCACGGGCCGCCGAACGCCGCGGCCGAGGAGCTGTTGCGCCAGAACCCCAGCTACTTCGCGCGGGTGCTGGACTTCACCGCCCACGCCTGGCGGCGCGGTCCGCTGGAGCCAAAGGTCAAGGCTCTGATCCTGCTGGCGGTCGACAGCGCCGCGTCCCACCTGCACGGACCGGGCGCGGCCGACGACGTGCGGCGGGCGCTGGCGCTCGGAGCCACGCCAGCCGAGGTGTTGGAGACGCTGGAGCTGACGAGCACGATGGGCATCCACGCCGCCAACACCGGCGTGCCGATCCTGTTGGAGGAGTTGGCGGCCGCCGGACGGCCCGTGGACATGGAGCTTCCGTTGACCGAGCGCCAACAGCAGATCAAGGCCGAGTTCACCGCCAAGCGTGGCTACTGGAACGAATTCTGGGAAGGATTCCTCCGTCTCGACGCCGAGTTCTTCGCAACCTACACGGCGATGTCCTCGCATCCTTGGGACCACGGCACGCTGGAGCCGAAGGTCAAGGAGTTCATCTATTGCGCGTTTGACGCCTCGGCCACTCACATGTTCGCCGTCGGCCTGCGTCAGCACATCGCCAACGCTTTGCGCTACGGCGCAACCGCGGAGGAGCTGATGGAGGTGTTCGAGCTCGCCAGCGGGATCGGGGTCGAGTCGTTCGCGCTCGCGCTGCCGGCGCTGGCGCATGCGATGGGCACCGAGGGATGAGCACGCTGGGCATCGGGCCGGCCGGCTCGCCCGGTCGCCGATGACGAGCGACAGGACCCAGGGGCGGCTGAAAGCGCGTGCGGCGATCGTGTCAGGCGGGGCGCGCGGAATCGGGGAGGCGCACGTGCGGGCGCTGGCCGGGGAGGGCGCGCACGTGGTGATCGGCGACGTGCTCGGTGACGAGGGCGCGGCCCTGGCCGAGGAACTGGGCGAACGCGCTCGCTCCGTCACGCTGGATGTCACCTCCGAGGCGGATTGGACCGCCGCGGTGGCCGCGGCCGAGCAGGACGGCTGGGGCCCGGGCGCGGTCACGATCCTGATCAACAACGCCGGGATCATGGACCCGTCCCCGATCGCGGAGCTGTCGGCGGAGCGGTGGCGGCGCACCATCGACGTCAACCTGACCGGCCACTTCCTGGGGATCAGGGCCGTTGTGAATTCGATGCGCCGGGCCGGAGGGGGCGTGATCGTCAACACCTCCTCGATGACCTCGGAGATCGCGGTCAGCCAGCTGGCGCATTACACCGCGTCCAAGCATGCGATCGCGGGCTTGACGAAGGCGGCGGCGCTCGAGCTTGGCAGCGACGGGATCCGGGTGAATTCATTGCACCCTGGAATGATCCGCACCGCGATGACCGACGGTGCGCCGGAGGAGCGGATGGCGGCCAAGTACCCGCTGCGCCGGTTCGGCACGCCCGAGGAGGTGGCCCGGACGATGCTCTTCATCGTCTGCGATGCCACCTACGCGAGCGGCGACGCCTTCCCCGTCGACGGAGGGATTCTCGCCGGGATCATGATGGGCGAATGAGCGGAATGCGTCTGGACGGCAAGGTCGCCGTCGTGACCGGCGCCGCCGGAGGCCTGGGCGGAGGGTCGGCCCGGCGCCTGGCGAGCGAGGGCGCTCGAGTCGTCGCCGTGGACATTGACGGGGCCGGCGCTGCGCGGGTGGCGGCCGAGATCGGCGGCGTCGCGGTCGCGGCCGACGTGTCGCGCGAGGAGGACGTGGAACGCTACCTCGCTGTGGCGGTGGAGCGCTTCGGGCGCATCGACCTGCACCATCTCAATGCCGGCATCCCGGGTTCGCTGGATCCGCTGCCATCGCTCGACGTCGCGGACTTCGAACGAGTGCTGGCGGTCAACCTCACGAGCGTGTTCCTCGGCCTGCGAGGCGCCTTTCGTCAGTACGCGGCGCAGGGATCCGGTGGCGCCGTCGTCGTCACCGGCTCGATCGCCAGCCTCCGCGGCAGCGCCGACCTTTTCGCCTACCACACCTCCAAACACGCCGTGCTGGGGTTGGCGCGGTGCGCCGCCGTGTACGGGGGTCCGCTCGGTGTCCGGGTCAACGTGATCGCCCCGGGGATCGTCCCCACCGAATTGTTCGCCGGCGCCGGCGCTGCCGTCGGCGGCGGCGGCGACATGGCCCACCGCGCGTCCACGACGCCGCTGCGGCGACCTGGCACGCCGGACGAGGTCGGATCGGTCGTGGCGTTCCTGCTCTCCGACGACGCCGCCTACATCACCGGCGAGGTCGTGTCGGTGGACGGCGGCGCGACCGCGACCAACTCGCTGCGTCCGTCCGGTGGGGCCGGGCGGTGGGATCCGGCGGAGCTGGATCGGTGACCACCGGAGATACGATGCGGCATCACGGGGCGAGGAAAGGGCGTTCATGAAGCCATCGGTGCAGAACATCATTGCCTCGGCCGAGGTCACGACCTCGCGGCGCGGTTCGTTCTGGGTGGGGATCGAGCCCGTCCCGGGCCCGCTGGGCACCGTCATGCGCGGTCCCATGTTCGTGGAATGGGAGGCGCCGGCCGACCCGCAGCCCGGCCCACCGTGGGTTCTGGTGCATGGGGGTGGCGGCCAGGCGATCGACTACACCGTTACCCCGGACGGCCGTCGCGGCTGGTCCCGGCTGCTCGTCGAGCAGGGCCACACCGTGTTCGTCGTCGACCGGCCCGGCCATGGCCGGTCGCCGCATCACCCGGACATCCTGGGCCCGATGGGCCCGCAACTCGGCTTCGAATTCCTGCGCCCGATCTTCATCCCGCCGCCCGAGGGCCCCGACAGCAATCCGGCCGCCCACCTGCACACGCAGTGGCCCGGTGGACGTGAGCCCGGCGACCCGGTCTACGACCAGTCTCTCTGCACGTCCGGGCCGCTGCTCGCCGACGCCGGCGAGATGCATGCGCTCGAGGGGGCGCGGCTCGCCGAGTTGCTGGACCTCGTTGGCCCGGCGATCGTTGTCACCCATTCCGCCGGAGGTCCGGGGACGTTTGCCGGCGCAGACGCGCGGCCGGACAAGGTGGCGGCGCTGTTCGCGATCGAGACTCTCGGTCCCCCGTTCCTGAAGCGGCCGGAGATGGGGATGGATCTGGCTTGGGGGCTCGCCTGCGCCCCGATCGCCTACGACCCCCCGGTCACCGACCCGTCCCAGCTCGACACCGTCACCGAGGAGCGTGCGGAGCTCGGTCCCATCCCGATCACCCTCCAGCGCGAGCCGGCCCGGCGGCTCTCCCACCTCAGTCAGTTCCCCACTGCCGTCGTGACCGCGGAGTCGTCGATGTTCCTGGGGTTCGACCGGCACCTGGTCGAGTTCCTCGCCCAGGGTGGATGCGATGTCGAGCTCGTGCGGCTGGCCGATCACGGCGTCCACGGGAACGGGCACATGATGATGATCGAGCGCAACCACGCCGAGGCGCTGCGCGTGCTCACCGACTGGGCGGCACGCAAGCTCGCGCGTCAGTGAGTGAGCGGCTGTCCCAGGCGCGCGCGACCGGTGGAGGCGAAGACGACGTCGTACTGGGCGCCGATGTGCGTGCGGAACATCGACGCGTCGCGGAAGCAGCGTTGCAGCCGTGAGCCTCTGCGGGCGGCACTCGAGCCGCCGGTGGCGAACATCAGGTCGACCGCCTGCCAGGCCAGCCTGCCGCACTGGGCGAGCACGTCGCGGATCGCGCCGTCGTCGGCGGTCGTGAACTCCTCACTGCGCTCCGCAAAGCCGATGCACTTATCGGCGAAGCGGGCGATCGCGCCGAAGAAGGCGAGCTCCGCCGTGTCAACGAGGCTGTACGCCTCCCCAAACCACCGCTGGTAGTCGACCGACTCCGAGCGGGGGATGGGCGGCGGGAAGCTCGTCGGGCGGCTCGTCATCATCGCCTCGTACTCCTGGAGCGCCGCACGGGCGTTGCCGATCTGCGTCGCATTGAGCGATGCGTAGAAGAAGGTCATCGCCCGAGCCAGGTACAGCGGGTTGCCGTGCAACTGAAAGCCGATCGTGCCCTCCGGGGGCATCTCGAAGTCCTTCCAGTCGTAACGCACCGTCAGGTGCGCGGGCACGAACACGTCATCGGCGACGATCGTGTTGGAGGCCGTGGCGCCGAGCCCAATCGTGGCACCGCCGCCCCAGTCGTCGAGGATCTCGTAGTCCGAGCGCGGAATCGCCACCATGATGCGCTCGTCGGACCCGGTTACGCCGGCGAGGGCCACGACGTGGGTGGAGTAGGTCGATCCCGAGCAGTAGTCCCAGCGGCCGCTCACGCGGTAGCCGCCCGGCACCGCCGTCGCCTCGCCGCGCGGGATCGCCCGGGACGGTCCGACGAAGTGGCCATCGGGACCGAACAACTCGGCCTGCGCCTGCTCTACGAAGAATGTGGCCACTTGGAGCGCGTGCGCCGCGCCCAGGCACAGGTTCCAGCCGATGCCGGCGTCGGCGCTGGAGATCTCGATGATCACCCGGTAGAACGTGCCCAGACCGAACTCGTAGCCGCCGAACCGGCGCGGCTGGAGTATCCGATGGAAGCCCGCCGCCACGAACTGCTCGTGAAGCTCGGCGGAGTACGTGCCGCGCTCCTCGGCGTCGGCGGCTTCGGCCATCACTCGTTCACGCAGAGCGCGGGCGCGCGCGACGATCTCCTCGGCCGTCAGCGTCGGCTCGGGCACCGGGATCCGCGCGGCGGTCGCCATCCCCTAAGCGGCCAGGCTGGGCACGATCACGCCGCTCAGATCGCGCTTCTCCGCCGAGGCGTGGAGCGCGTCATCGATCCGGTCCAGCGGATAGCGACTGGTGATGATCGGTTTGGGATCCAGCCACCCGTTCTCCATCATCCGGATGAACCGCGGCAGGTCCCGGCGCATGCGGACGTTGCCGTTCTGGGCGCCGAGAATGGCCCTTCCCTCCACCGAGAGCGCCAGCTGAGGGACGGTCACCTCAGCACCGCCGCGCTCGACGCTGGTCAACACCACGGTTCCGGCCCGCCGAGCCGCCCGGATCGTCTGGGGGAACGCCGACGCGAGCGTCGCCGCCTCCATGGCATAGTCGGCGCCGCGCCCGTGCGTGAGCGCCTTGACCTGCTCCACCGGATCGCCGGCCTCGGGGTCGACCGTGTCGGTGGCTCCGAAGCGGCCGGCCAGCTCGCGGCGCTCGGCGATCGGGTCCACGGCGATGATCTGCCGGGCGTTGGCGATGCGCGCCGCCTGCACCATCCATTGCCCGAGGTGTCCCAGCCCGAAGATCGCGATGCTGGACCCGGCCTGCACCCTGCCGACGTTGTGCACGCAGCCCACTCCGGTCGTGATGCCGCAGCCCAGCAGGCTCAGCCACTCGTCGGGCAGATCGGTCTGCACCGGAAAGACCTGACTGGCCGTGACATTCATCACCTCGGCGTAACCGCCGACGTTGCCGGCTGCGCTGACCGGCTCGCCGGTCCTGCGGTTCGCCACATGAGGCCAGATCCCGCCGCGGTCAAACGTCTCCGAGCATTGATCGGGGCGGCCGATCGAGCAGTAGAAGCAGACCCCGCACTCCGATGTGCCCGGCACGATGACACGGTCGCCGACCTTGATGTGTTCGACGCCGGCGCCCAGCTCCAGGACCTCTCCCATCGAGGCGTGGCCGAGGATCGTCGGCGGGATCTTGAACAGCTCGCCCCGCCAGTTGACGCAGTCGGTGGAGCAGAACGGGGAGGCGCCGGTGCGGACGAGCACACGGCCCGGCGCCGGGTCCAGGTACTCGATGTCCTCCACCACGAAGGGCTCCCTGACCGCTGCCAGCAGCGCTGCTCTCATCTGACCTGTCTCTCCTCGATACCGGGCGATTCGCGCCCCTGGATCATTGCGCGGTGAAGCCTCCGTCTGCCATCAGGATCGCTCCGGTGATGATGCTGGAGCGCGGCGACGCCAGGAAGGCGATCACCTCGGCGATCTCCTCGGCCCGCGCGAGTCGACCGAGCGGATGCGCGGCCGCCACCGACGCCAGCCCGGCCTCGCGGTCCGGGACGCCGGCCATCGCCTCGTCAGTGAAGCCAGTGTCAATCGCGCCGGGCGCCACCGCGTTGACGCGCACCCGCGGAGCGTGCTCGATGGCCAGCTGGCGCGTGAGCTGCACGATCGCCCCCTTCGTGGAGCAGTAGGCGGTCTGACCCGGCAACCCGATCGTGCCCGAGATCGAGGCGACGTTGACGATCCGGCCATCGCCACGCTCGGTGAGCGCCGGCAGCGCCTCGCGGCAGTGCAGAAACGCCCCGCGCACGTTGACCCGCATCAGCGCGTCCCAGTCACTGTCGGTGGTGTCGACCGTCGGCTTGAGGAGGAAGCGTCCCGCGTTGTTCACGACGATGTCCAGCGCTCCGAAGCGCTCGTGCGCAAGGGCGACGGCCCGCCGGACAGTGTCAGGCTCGGCGACGTCGCCGCGCAACGCCGCCACCTGGTCGCCTTCGAGCTCGCCCACCGCGGGGTTCAGGTCCTCGGCGACGACGCGGGCGCCGCGCGCGGTCAGCAGCTCGACGGTCGCCTTTCCGACACCGCCCGCAGCGCCGGTGACGATCGCCACGGCTCCTGCCAGCTCGCAACTCGCGAGATCGGCCACAGTGTCGCCATCCTAACAGTCTGTCTACCTGTCTGACAATCGCTCGGGCGGCGAGGGGCGGCCAGATCGGCCGCACTGGGCGACTCATCTGTATGATTGTCATACAGAATTGGGAACACGCCCAAAGGACACGCAAGCGTATGGACGACAAGACGAAGCTCGAGGTCGGCCTTCAGACCCGGCGCGAGGTACTGGGTGCCGAACACGTCGACCGTTCGCTGGGCCAGGCCACCGATTTTGCCCGCCCGATGCAGGAACTCGTCACCGAGTACTGCTGGGGGGCGGTGTGGTCGCGTCCCGGGCTGGATCGCAAGGTGCGCAGCCTGCTGAACATCGTCATGCTCACTGCTCTCGGGCGCCGGCATGAGCTGGAGGTCCACGTGCGCGGAGCCGTCACCAACGGCGTGAGCGCCACGGAGATCCAGGAGGCGCTGCTGCAGACGGCGATCTACTGTGGCGTCCCGGCGGCGATGGAGGCCATGCGGACGGCCGAGGCGGCGCTGATCGCCCTCGGCGTCATCGAGGCGCCCTCCGCAGAGTAGCCCCGGGCGTGACCGCTCAACGGCGGTCGACGACCGAGCTGATCCCGACCGCGGCGATGATCAGGATGCCGCGGACAACGTCCTGCCAATAGTCCGGGACCGCGAGTAGGTCGAAGCCGTTCGTGATCGTGCCCAATATCAGCACACCGAGGACCGTGCGCCAGACCGAGCCAACGCCGCCGAAGATGCTGGTGCCGCCGAGCGCCACGCCGGCGATCGCGAGCAGCGCCAGCTGGCCGCCCAGGCCACTCTGGTCGCTCGACCCCGACCCGGTCGTCGAAGCGTCGATCAGGCCGGCAAGCCCGCAGGCGGCGCCGGTGACCACGAACGTGATGATGACGGTCCGGTGAACCTTGATCCCTGAGAGCCGCGCCGCGTCGCGGTTGCCGCCGACGCCGTACAGGTGGCGACCGAAGACCGTGTATGCCAACACGAGCTGGAGGACGATCGCGACGACGGCGAAGATGACAACCGGGTACTGGACGCCGGCGACGCGGTTCTGGCCGATGAATGTGAACACGCTGCTCGTGGGCGTGATCAGCAGCCCCCCTTTGGTCACGCCGACGGCGATGCCACCGAACGTGAGGGCGGTCGCGAGCGTGGCCAGGAATGCGTTGATGCGCAGCTTCGTCACCAGCAACCCGTTGATGGCGCCCATCGCCGCGCCGGAGAGGAGCGCGATGGGAAACGCCCACACCACTCCCCAGTGGACAGCGACGTATGCGGCCAGCACCTCTGCCAGGACGAAGATTGCCCCGAGCGAAAGGTCGAAGTTGCCGGCGATGATCGTCAACGTGACGGCGCAGGCGGCGACGCCGATGGTCGCGTTCTGGAAGACCAGGTTGAGGAGGTTGTTCTTGGTGAGGAAGACCGGCGAGGCGATGGAGAAATAGATGAACAGCCCGATCGCGAAGACGACGATGCCGTAGTCACGGACGTGTTCGGCCTTGATCCGGCGCTGCCAGAGCACGCGCGGAGCGGCGATCGCATCTACGCCGACGGGGTCCCCGGCCACACCGGGGTCCTGAGCCACGACGGGGTCCCCGGCTACGGGATCGGGCGGCTGCGCGCTCATGCGGTCGTGCTCCCTCCGAGGCCGAACGCGGCCTCCATCACGGCCTCCAACGGCGGGTCGGCGCCGAACTCGCGGGTGATCGAGCCGAGGCGCATCACGAGCACGCGGTGGGCGAGCCCGAGCACCTCCTCGATCTCCGACGAGATCAGCAGCACGGCGGTGCCCTGGGCGGCCAGGTCGTTGATCAGGCGGTGGATCGCTGCGCGCGCCGCGACGTCGACGCCCCGCGTCGGCTCGTCGAGGATCAGCACGTGCGGGTTGCGAAACAGCCAGCGGGCGAACAGAACCTTCTGCTGGTTGCCGCCGGAGAGGTTCGCCACCCTCATCGACGGGTTCGGCGGTTCGACCGATAGCGACTTCAGGAGCGACCGCGTCTTCACGCGCTCGAGGGCGCGGCGCAGTACTCCGAATCGCGAGGCGACGGCGCGCAGATCCGCGAATGTCGTGTTCGACGCCAGGGAGAGGTCCATGAACAACCCGTCGTCCTTGCGGCTCTCGGGCAGGAACGCCATCCCGGCCGCCATCGCGTCCGCGGGCGAGCGGATGTGGCGTGCCGTGCCGTCGACCACGATCGTGCCGCCATCGATCCGGTCGGCGCCTGCGATCGCGCGGGCGAGCTCGCTGCGGCCGCTGCCCACAAGGCCGGCGAGGCCAACGATCTCACCCGCCCGGATCTGCAGCGAGATGTCCCTGAGCACGCCTGTGCGTTGCAGACCGGAGACCTCCAGGGCGACGGGCGCGGTCGAGCCTTGCGGCTTCTCGAAGTGCTCCGCCTCGGCGGCGGCACCGAACATCCCGGCAACGAGGGTCTCCTCTGTCTCCTGGGCCGCCGGCGCCGTCCGCACGAGGCGCCCGCTGCGCAGCACCGTCACCGTGTCGGCGAGCTCGAGCACCTCGTCCAGGAAGTGGCTCACGTAGACGATTGTCCTGCCGCTCGCGCGCAGCGCGCGGATCATCCGGTGGAGCCTCTCCATCTCGACGCTGGTCAGTGACGAGGTCGGCTCGTCCATCACGATCACCCGCGCCTCGCATGCGACCGCGCGCAGGATCTCGACCTTCTGTTTGTCGGCGGTGCGCAACGCAGCGACCTTGGCGTGCCCGTCGAGCTCGAAGCCCCATTGTGAGACGAGCTTCTCGTATTGCGTGCGCATCTGGTGCCGCTGCACCAGCCCGAATCGGCGCGGCTCGATGCCAAGGAAGACGTTTTCGATCACGCTCATCTGCGGCACCGGCGAGAGCTCCTGCGCGATCGTCGCGATCCCGTCGATCCGCGCCTCGCGCGGGCTCGCGTAGCGAACCGGCCGGTCGTCGATGAACAGCTGCCCGTCGTCGGGGCGGATCACGCCGCCGACGATCTTCCCGAGCGTCGACTTCCCGGCGCCGTTGGCGCCGACGAGCGCGTGCACGGTACCTCCGGCAACCTCGACGCTCACGTCATCGAGCGCCTTGGTGCCGGAGTACCGCTTGCCGATCGAGACGAGCCGGACCGGCGCAACCGCCGTTGTACTCATCCGACTCGTGCTCGATCTCTCATCCGGCTCGTCCTTGACCTTCCGATGTTCAGCTGCCTAATTGATTCCGCCCTCGAGCGTCCAGTCCGGGTGGAAGTCCGGATGCGCCTTCAGGTACGCCTGGTCGATGATCGCCGGGCGGGTCGCGGGGTTGATGATGTTGACCAGGTTCGGCGTCGGCTTCCCGTTCAGCGCATCGTTGAGGGCAGCGATGCCGACCTCTGACTCAGAGGCCGGGTACAGGCCGAGGGTGGCGTCCCAAGCCCCGCTCTGGACCTGGGCGACGGCCTCCTTCGCGCCACCGTAGCCGATGATCGCGATGCTCTTGCCGGGCGTGTAGCCGCCGACCAGCTTCAGTGCCGTCACCGCCCCCGCGGCCATCTGGTCGCCGAACGTCGCGAACACGTTGACGTTCTTGTTCGCGTTGAAGTACGTCTGGGCGACCTTCTGCGAGGCCGCCTGGTCATACATCCCGGGCGGCAGAATCGTGAACGTGTAATTCGGCTTGCCCTTGTAGTACGCCGTCATCGCGTTCTCGCGGACGGTGTCAGTCGGGTAGTTGGCGAGCCCCGGCAGGAAGGCGATGTTGCAGTGGCCGCTTCCCACCTGTTTCTTGCACGCCGCGTTCATCGCCGCGATCAGGTTCGTCGATTCCGCGCCGATCGACTGACCGACGGTCGTGACGAAGTGCTTGTTGGCTGTCAGAACGTTCTGGGAGGACAGCGGTCCCCACGTGTAGTCGGCGGCCGCGACCTTGATCCCGGCGGCGAGCGCCTTGTTGATGATCGGTGTCAGGGCGACGTCGTTCAGACCCCAAACCCAGAAGGCCTTGTACTTGCCGGTGGTGATCGCGTCCTGGATCTGTGTGGACTGCATCTGCGGGTTGTTGTTGGCGTCAAAGGCATCGAGTTTGATGCCCAGCTTCTGGGCCTCCGCCTGCGCGCCCTTCAGCGACGCGACCCCATACGGGCTCGGGTTGTAATAGAAGATCGCCATCCGCGTCCCCGACCCGCTCGCCGCCGATGTGCTCGAAGTGGTCGCTGCCGCGGCCGCCGACGTGCTGGACGACGACCCCCCGGCCGCCGCCGCGCTCGACGACGTCGACGACGACGACGACCCGCATCCCCCGAGAACTGCGGCGATGATGGCTACCAGTACCGCGCCCGCGCCTCTGCGCGCGCGCCTAGAACTAAACATGGGTGCGACTCCTCCTCTCGGACAACTTGCCCGCGTGCCGGTCCGCGTTGAACCTTCGCCGGCTTGGCGAAGCAAACCGGTTTGATCAGCTTGCAGCAAGTCCCCGCAGATGAAAGAGTACGCAATTCGGATCGTCAGCTTCGCAATCTGGATAGGCGCCGGTCGACACCTAACATCGGGACAACAGTATGGGTAGCGCTGAACGTCCAACGGACGATGGGCCGGGATCGCCACACGAGTTTAGTCTGAGGAGTCGCGATCCCGTCGAGGCGAGCGCGGCCGCCGCGCGCGTCTACCACGAGCACCGGCTCACGATCCTGGGCGATCATGACGCTTTTACGATGAGCCTCGACGCCGCGTCGCTCGGCCCGATCACGCTCGGCTGGCTCTCGTTCGACACTGAAATTCGGGTCGACGCCGAACCACATGCAGATGCCTACCAGGTCAACCTGATGAGTGCTGGGCAGACGCGCGCGTACTGCGGATCGGATCAGATGATCGCTACGTCAACGAGGGGCATGATCTTCCGACCCGACCGGCCGACCGGCTTCGTGGGCTGGCGCACCCCCGGCCAGATGCTCGCGATCAAGATCGAACGACACGCGCTCGAGGACGAGATGCGCCAACTGCTCCATCGACCTGTCACCGGCCCGATCGCGTTCGAGCTGGCGCTCGACCTCTCCCGCCGCGCCGCAGCCGATTGGAACGAATTAGTGTGCACGCTCGCCACCGGCCTCTTTGATCCTGGGTCGCTGTTCCGCCAGCCGATCATGACGGTTCCCCTCGTCCACGCCATCCTCTCAGGCCTCCTCCTCAGCGCCGACCACGACCTCCGCGCACAGCTCGACGCGCCCGCGCGAAGCATCGGCCCGACCTCGGTCCGGCGGGCCGATGAATACATCGAGCAGCACGCCCACGAGCCGCTCACAGTTGCACAGGTAGCCTCGTCGGCGGGTGTCAGCATCCGCGCGCTCCAGCAGGGTTTCAAACGGTCGCTCGGCGCCACGCCATACCAGATCATCCAACAGACGCGCCTCGAACGAGCTCACCACGATCTCGTCAACGCCAGTACTAACGACGCCACTGTGGGCAGCATCGGCGCGAAATGGGGCTTCCCACATGCTGGCCGCTTTGCCGCTCTCTATCAGGCGCGCTACAACACATATCCGTCGACGACACTCAGATGTGCCGGGATTGTCCGAGACCGGCAGGCCGCTGAAGATCCGGGCGCGGGAACCGTCGTGGGGCCCGTACTGAAAATGCCCGCTGCAGCAAGCTGAACCGGCGCATGGACCGCGGCGCTCGCCCGGCCGCCGTGCCCCGGGCTCGCGAGCGGCGTCAAGGTACTTGGCAGCCTCTAGGGGCGCGCGGGCGTTTTGGCGCCGGCACGCAGGCGCCACGCGGGCTGTGGGCCGTCGAACCCCTTGAGTTGGAGCGGTTCCCGCATCGCCTCGAGACCGTGCTCGCTCAGCCAGGCGGCGACCCGCCGGTGAGCCTCGTCGCTCAACACGATCTCGCCTGCCTTGGCTGCGGTTTGGAGCCGCGCGGCGAGATTCGTGGCTTCGCCCAGCACCATGATGTCCGCATCGGCTGTCTTAGGTCCGACGATCGCGGGACCGACCGATATGCCGATGCCCACCCCGAGCTCGAGCAGCGCGGCCTTGCCGCTCAGCGCGAGCGCAGCTTCGAGCGCCTCGCGCGCGTGATCGATTCGGGTGCCGGTTGCGTTGAAGGTGGCCATGACGGCGTCGCCGGCAAACTTGTTCACAACGCCGTGATGGCGGCTGACCTCCGCGGCGGCCCAGCGGTAGAGCGTGGTGACGCGCTCGGCCATCTCGGCCGGGGGAGTCGCGGCCGTGAGCTCTGTGTAATTGCGGACGTCGGCGAACATCGAAGTAACGAGACGCTCTCCGGCCAGCATGATCTCCGGCCCTTCGGAGGTGGCGGGGGCGCTTTGCGGAAGGCTGAGGCCGTGGCTCGCGGCGATTGTCCGCGCAGAGTCTGCGATCAGGACCGCACCCGCGGCATCGGCCGCGACGACGACGAGTTTCACCTCGCCCTCTGCGGCCTGCGGTTGGCCGAGCTGGGCGAGCGCCTCCGCGAGGAGCACACGCGCCCGCCACTCGACGAGGCGAAAGCCGCGCATCGCGGCGGTACTCGCGACCGTCTCGAGGATCGGCTTGGCCTCGGCAGGCTCGCCGCGCGCCAGCAGGATGCGGCCCTGCGCTTCGTCGAGGAATGCTTCCCCGATCTCGAGCCCAAGCGATCGGGCCGCGTCCACCCCGGCCTGGGCCTCATCGAGCAGGCCGACCTTGACCAGCGCCTCGACGGCCACCGCGAGCGCGTCATCGTACGGTGCGAGCCGAGCGGCGTGCGACGCGATCTCTCGCGCGAGCTCGACCGCCTCATCGACGCGGCCGGTCTCCAGTCGGAGCCGTATCTGGGGACCGGCGTCGTAGACGAGGTCCTGGCCCTCCGCGCGCTCCGATATCGCGGGAAGGACTGCTTGGGCCTCCTTCAACCGCCCGAGTTCGAGCAGAACCTCGGCACGTTCGACCTGTGCGCGCCAGCGAACCTTGTTACTCGTCCGGCGCAGTGCGGTCTGCCGGTCAATGGCGGCGAGCGCGGGAGCGAGCTCTCCCTGGACACGCAGGATCCAGCTCCTTGCCGTCCCAATCATGTTGGTCATGATTGCCGGGCCGGGCTGCGAGGCAAGGACGTCGAGGCGCTCCGCCACGCCGGCGCCCATCGTGTGCAGTCGGATCCATGTGTCGTTGTAGGCGATGTTGTGGACGATCATCGAGAAGCCGCGACGCTGCGCTTCGGAGAAGCAGTCATCGAACATCGACCTCGCCTCGGCGGTGTCGCCCGCGTCGAAGATGGCGAGCGCGAAGAATGACTCCGCCCACACGCGCTCGAAATCCGCACCTGCACTGCGCGCAACCTCAACCGCTTTTCGCGCGGTCTCAAGCGCCCGGGGGTCCTTGTCGAACTGGTAGAGCCCGGCGAGCCGCATGTACGCCATCGCCAGGTCTGCCGACGCAGGGTGCTCCTCCAGCGCGCGCCGTGCTCGCTCGAACTCCTCGCGTGCCAGGTCCGGCCGGCTCTCCTCCCAATGGCAGCGGCCCAGCACGAGCCGATAACGCGCGGCCTCGAGGTCGTCGCCGTAGTCCTCGAGTCCGAGGATGCCCTCGGCCAGCACCTCCGCGGCGTGCACGCTCTCATCGTCCATCCACAGCAAGCGACCCATGCGGCACAGCATGCGAGACCGGTCCAGCGGCTCGCGTACGTGCGGCAGCGCCCGCTCGAGCAGCTCGAGCGCGTCGGCAAACGCCAGCGACGCCTCCGCCTCCTCGGCGGCCTTCAGGCAGGCCGGTACCGCTTCCTCGAAACGGCTCGCACCCAACAGATGCCCCGCGACCACGAGAGGGCCCGCGGCCGCGGCGATGAGTGCGTCCGCCGCGCGACCATGCAGCGCTTGGCGCCGTGGCAGCACGATCTCCGTGCTGACCGCTTCCTGTGTCAGGGCATGCCGCCAGCGGTAGCTCGCGCTGCCGTCGGTGAGCTCGTCGAGCAGCTGTTGCGCTACCCCGACCTCAAGCGCGCGATGCACTGTGGCCTCCGGGCCGCCCGAGACGGTGAGCAGCGTGCTGTAGTCGAACGTCCTGCCCAACACGGCGCCGGCCTGGAGCACCGCGGCTTCGCCAGGATCGAGTCGGGCAAAGCGCAGGAGGATCGTGTCGCGGACCGTGTCGGGGATCCGCAGCTGCTCGAGCGAGCACTGCTGCCACTCGGCTCCGGAGCGCTGAACGTCCGCGCGATCGATCACTTCCTTGAGCATTTCCTCGAGTACGAACGGGTTGCCCTCGGTCCGCTCGTACATCAGCTCGCTGAACTCCGGTTCGACCGGCTCGCCGTCGAGGATCGCCGAGATGATCTCGGCGATCTGGCCTCGGTCCAGTGGCGCGAGCGTGACCAGCTCGGCGGTGCCGGAGCGACGCCAGCTCTGCAGCATCGGTGCCAAGGGGTGGCGGCGGTCGAGCTCGTCGGTGCGATACGTGAGCAGCAGCAGCGCGCGCATGGCGGTGAGGCGGCGGCTGAGGTGATCGAGCAGCTCACGCGTGGCGGTGTCGGCCCAGTGCACGTCTTCGAGGATCAGCAGGAGCCCCCGGTCGCGAGCGGCCGTACCCAACAGCCCCACAACCGCTTCGAAGAGGCGTAACTTCGCCTGGGTCGGATCGCCAACAGGCGCGACAGGCTCATCGTTACCGAGCTGTGGGAACAGCTGCGCGAGCTCTCGTCTCGCGGCGCCGAGCGACTCGCTGACTCGGGCGGTATCCTGGCTTGAGAGGTAGTTGCCGAGCGCCTCGACCATGGGGAGATACGGGATTGGGAGCTCGGATGCGCTGCACGCGCCCCACAGCACCGTCCAGCCCAGGCGCTGGGCCCGCTTCGCCAGCTCGCTCGCGAGCCTGGTCTTGCCCATACCGGCCTCCCCGCCGAGGGCGACGACCCGGCTCTCGCCGCCGTGGGCGGCGAGCAGGGCATCCTCCAGGGCGAAGAGCTGCTCGTCTCGCCCCACGAGTCGTGGACACAGCACCCGGTCCAGCACTCAGACCATTGTTTCATCGTGAATACGGAACCGACCGATCGGACACGCGCTCCGGTCTGCCCAAGCGGCGCCGGTGTCGCCGCGACTGACGATGCCTGGACCCGCCAGTCCCGCCCCCTCAGCCGGGTAGATCGTCGGGCCGCTTCTTAGCGAGCTTGCCTTTGAGCAGGCCGGTGGACTGGCCGACCTCGATCATGTAGCCGTCGGGGTCCCGCATGTAGCAGCGAGTCTCGGCGCCGCGATCGATCGGCGGCGTGACGAACTCGGCCCCCTTTGCCCGCCACTGCTCATAGCACGCCTGAATGTCGGCGACGCGCAGGTTCATGAAGGTCGACACGGTGTTCCCGGGCTCGTAGTTGACGACCGAGATGTCGGGCTTGTCGGGCGTCGGGCCACCACCTGGGTTCATGATCACCCACGAGTTGGCGAGCTTGATCATGCACGGGTTCTCCTCCAGCACCACCTGGCCGCCCAGGACCTCGGAATAGAACGCGCGAGACTGAGCGACGCTTCGCACGGTGATGAAGTGGGTGACCAGGAAGCCCTCGCTCGGGGCCGGCAGGTTCTCGAAGTCGATCGCAGGCGTGTGCTCGCTCATGGCTCGGCGCTCCTCATGTGCGTTCTAGGACTGTGGCAGAAGCTTGATCGGAGCCTACGCGGACCGAGCGGGCCCGGCAATGTCCTCGCGCAAGCCCCGAATCCACGCCTCGTCCGCCGTGCCCCCCAGGAGACGGTGGTGCTTGGCCGATCGCCTAGTCTTCCGCGCCGCGTGTGCGTTTCGGCGCCTTGGCATGCCCACCAACACCCCGGAGGAGACTGACATGGAGATCGGGGTCTACACGATCCTCACCGACCAGACGATGCTGCCCGGCGAGACTGCGAAGCTCATTGAGGACGCCGGCCTCGATGCGATGGCGATGGGTGAGCACTCCCACATCCCCTCGAGCCGTGAGTCGGCGTACCCCGGCGGCGATCTCCCGGCGGCGTACGCGCGGACGCTCGACCTGTTCGTCGCATTCTCCGCAGGGGCGGCGGCGACCACCCGCCTGCGGTTTGAGTCATCGATCATCCAGATCGCCCAGCGTGATCCGATCTCTACCGCCAAGGCGGCGGCCAGCGTCGACTTCCTCTCCGGCGGTCGCCTCGACCTGATCGTCGGCCACGGATGGAACGTCGAGGAGATGCGCAACCACGGCGTCGACCCCGCCACCCGTTACGAATTGGTGCGCGAGCGCATGCTCGCCATGCGCCGGATCTTCCAAGACGACGTCGCCACCTACCACGGCGAGTACGTCAACTTCGACGCCATTTGGAGTTGGCCCAAGCCGGCGCAGCCGCGCGGCGTCCCGCTCATCCTGGGCGGCAACTCCCCAGGCGCCGAGGAGCGAGCACTCGAGTATGGGGACGGGTGGGCGCCGATCGAGGGACCCGGAATCCTCGAGCGCGTCGCGGCGTTCACCGGCGCCAACCCAGGCGTGCCGGTGCACGTCGCCGGCGTCGCGACCGACCCGAGACAGATCGCCCGCTACGCCGAGGCCGGCGCGGCGCGAATCATTCTCGGACTCGGCGAGCCCGTCGCGGGCGAGGCGGAGCGGACAGTCGAAGCGTTGCGGCGAGCCGTCGACGACGCAACCGGGTGAAACGGACTCCTCGGTGGGCGTCACTCGTCGGCTCATTGACTGACCTCCGCCACTGACGCCGTGTCGGGATCCTCGGGAGCCGCCCACTGCCAGGGCTTGTCGTGTGACCTCAGGCGTGCGGTCTCAGCATTGCCCAGCGATCGTGCAGGCGAGCTGGATGTAGCGCAGCCGGTCAGGGGTGGCGCCGACGCCGAACGATGAGAAGCGTGTGTAGTGGGGGCCTCCGAACAGATCCCAGCCGGCCACTCCGGTCGAATTGTTGGCCTTCGCGGCTGGATATGCGCGCTTGACCGCGGCCCTGGTCGACCCGAGGCTAATGTTCTTACCGGTCTTCCACTTCGACAGCTGCCCCGGCGTGAACTTCAGATTATTCCCGCGCGTGGCTGCGTTGATGGCGACCTGGATGACCGTGCCCTTGAAGAAGCTGACCGTCGCACGCTCGGAGTGTGACGGGTTCCCTGGACCCTGCCACGTGCACAGACCGGGGATGCAGCTCGTGCGTCCCCACTGGTGGAACACCTGTGATTGGCTCATCCCGATCTTGACGCCGGCGATTGAAGTGCCCGGAACGATCAGGGTTGTCTTCGGGCTCGGCAACCGCGCCAAGGCCACGCTTGGGCCGGCCACACATCCAATCGCGAGAACGCCGACGGCGATTCGCCGGCGACCGACCAAGGTTGGAGTCATGCCAGCTCGGCCCCCTCTTCGTGCAACATCGAACGGGACGATCTGGTTGACCGTCCCTGTGAATCGCACGGTCGACAACTCTTGCGGACTTGTCAATGGGGTGAAACCTGTATCTCGGCAGTCTCACCAACCAAACAGCCGGGTGGCCTGCAGACACATGACCTGGTTGCCGCTTCGCCGGTCAGTCTTCGTCGTGCAGCACAGGGATGTACGAGATCCCAACCACCGCGCCCTCCGGTGACTGCAGCCTGGCGACGGTCTGACCCCATGGCTCCTCGCGCGGTTGGTGCAGCAATTCGTAGCCAGCTTGCTCGAGCTCTCGCGCCGCGGGGCCAACGGCCGAGGCGTCGGCAACGTCGAACTCGATGCTGACCTGCGGCACCGGCCGTTCCGCCGGCCACTGCGGCGTCCCGAAGCACGCCTCAGCGGCCTGGGCCAGCGGCCAGATACCGAAAGACTTGCAACCGGCGATCTGCTCGCTGTGGTGATAGCCGCTGCCGTGGCTCTCCAGCGGTAGCCCGAGCGCGTCGACGTAGAGCTTGCGACTGGCGGGCGGATCGGGCGCGATCACCGCAACGGTCGAGAGGAACTCGATGTTCATGCCACCTCCTCGTCCCAGCCTCCCCACCTCCAATTTATAACAAACAGAGCGCTCTCATGAGGCCCTGATTGATGCCGCATAATCGCCCGCCGCACGATGGAACCAGTGAATTGGATCGGAGTTGACCAGGTCAACTCCGAGGGAGGTGAGCGGATGGGTTACGTGTTGGATTTCCAGGAGATCGACCACACCCACGTTGCGGTCGTTGGCGGCAAGGGCGCGCTCCTGGGGGAGCTTTCGCGGATTCAAGGCATCCCCGTGCCGCCTGGATTGTGCGTGACGACGGACGCGTTCCAGCGGATCCTGGCGAGAGCACCGTCGGTCGACGATCGGCTCGCTCGGCTCTCGCGCTTGGAGCCGGAGGATGGGGAGGCGATCCGTGCGCTGAGCGCGGAGATCCGTCGGGCCGTTGAGGGGGTCGCGATCCCTGACGATGTGGCGTTGGCGATTACGCGTGCGCTGGGCGGGCGGGTCGGATTCAGCGAGCAGGCGGCCTGGGCCGTTCGATCGAGCGCGACGGCGGAGGACTTGCCGAGCGCATCCTTCGCGGGCCAGTACGACTCCTACCTGAACGTCGTAGGCCCGCGGGCCGTCCTCCAGCACGTGAGCCGGTGCTGGGCCTCGCTGTTCAGCGAGCGCGCCGTGACCTACCGCCTGCGGAACGGTTTCGACCATCGCAAGGTCCAGATGGCCGTGGTCGTGCAGCAGATGGTCCTGCCGCAGGCTGCCGGGATCCTGTTCACGGCCGACCCCGTCACCTCCAGCCGGAAGGTTGCCTCGGTGGAGGCGAGCTTCGGTCTCGGTGAGGCGCTGGTTTCCGGCCTGGTGAACGCGGACACCTTCAAGGTGCGGGACGGCGAGGTCGTCGCGAGGGCGGTCGCTACCGAGCAGCCGGCGCTCACGGACGTGCAGGTCGTGCGGCTCGTGCAGGTGGGCCGGCGGATCGAAGCGCATTTCGGCCACCCGCAGGACATCGAATGGTGCCTGGCCGAGAACGAGTTCTGGATCGTCCAGAGCCGGCCCATCACGACGCTGTTCCCGATCCCCGAGGCCGCCGACCGAGAGAACCACGTGTACGTCTCAGTCGGTCATGGGCAGATGATGACCGAGGCGATGAGGCCCCTCGGGGTCTCCGTGTGGCAGCTGACGGCCATGGCGCCGATGCACGAGGCCGGTGGCAGGCTGTTCGTCGACGTCACCCAACGACTGGCTTCGCCGACGACTCGGGCAGGTCTCCTAGAGGTCCTGGGGAGAGGCGATCCGCTGATCGGGGACGCGCTGCAGACCATCGTCGAACGCGGCGACTTCCTTCCCTCGCTCCCTGATGGGGATCCCGCCCGCCCGGGCGGGCCGCCGGTCAGGGGCGCGCCCGCTCAGATCGACACCGATCCGTCGATCGTCACCGAGCTGATCGAGCGCAACCGGGTCTCGATCGCGGCCCTGAAGCGCGACATCCAGACGAAGTCCGGGCCAGCGCTGTTCGACTTTCTGCTGAAGGCCTTCGAGGAGCACAAGCGAGTCCTCGGTGATCCGCTGAGCGTGCAGGCGATCATGGCGGGGATGCAGGCCACATGGTGGCTCAACGAGCACCTCGAGGTGTGGCTGGGCGAGAAGAACGCGGCCGACACGCTCACGCTGTCCGCCCCCGGCAACGTCACGTCTGAGATGGGGCTGGCGCTGCTGGACGTCGCGGACGTGATTCGCCCGCATCCGCACGTGGTGCGGTTCCTGCAACACGTCGGGGACGAGGGTTGCGAGGACGAGGCCTTCCTGGATGAGCTGGCGGAGCTCGCGGGCGGGCGGGACGCGCAGGAAGCGATCCTGGCCTACCTCGAGAGGTACGGCATGCGCTGCGTCGGCGAAATCGACATCACCAGGCCACGATGGAGCGAGCGCCCCACCACGCTCGTGCCACTGATCCTCGACAACATCAGGAACTTCAGGCCCGGCGAGGCCAAGCGGCGCCTCGACCAAGGGCGGCAAGCGGCCCGGAGCAACGAACAAGAGCTGCTGGAGCGCTTGCGCGCCTTGGCAGACGGAGTGAGGAAGGCCAAAGAGGCCAAGCGGATGATCGACCGCGTCCGGACCTTCAGCGGCTACCGGGAGTACCCCAAGTACGGCATCGTCAACCGCTACTTCGTCTACAAGCAGGCGCTGCTGGAAGAGGCCGAGCGCCTCGTGCACGCAGACGTACTGGGTGACAAGGAAGACATCTTCTACCTCACCTTCCACGAGCTCCACGGCGTCGCGAGCACCCGCCGATCCGACCAGCAGCTGATCCAACGGCGCAAGGACGCGTTTCGCTCCTACCAAGCGCTCACGCCGCCCCGCGTGCTCACCTCAGACGGCGAGGTCATCGTCGGGGCCTACCGGCGCGACGATGTCCCTGCAGGCGCGCTGATCGGCATACCGGTCTCCGCCGGGACCATCGAAGGGCGCGCCCGCGTCATCCGAGACATCGCGCAGGCCGACATCGAAGCCGGCGACATCCTCGTCACCACCTACACCGATCCCAGCTGGACACCCCTGTTCCTCGCGATCAAAGGCCTAGTGACGGAGGTCGGGGGCTTGATGACCCACGGCGCGGTCATCGCACGCGAGTACGGCTTGCCGGCGGTCGTCGGAGTTGAGCATGCTACGAGCCTGATCCGGGATGGGCAGCGGATCCGCGTGCATGGAACCGACGGATACATCGAGATCGTGTGCGACCCCGGCCAGACGCGCGACGGCGGCGCGCCACCAGGCTCGTGTTGACTTGAGAACACGCTCACGCAACGCCCGACGAGGCGCCTGCGAAGATATGGAGCATGAGCGATAACGACAGTTTTGAAGAGAGGCTCCGCGCCATCGCCGACGAGATCAGCCGGTCGGTGCAGCGGATCTCCGAGTTTGATCTGGAGGAGTTCTCCCAGCGCTACGGAGTCGACGTGGACCGCGCCCGCGCCTTCGCGGACGCCGCCGAGCAATGGCTGAATGACCGTTTCTCCGGGGGCGACCCGCTGTTCGGCCACGTCGCGCACCCTGATGAGGACAACGCGGTGCGCCCGTTCGCAGCGGATCGGGATCCGGAGGGCCCGTCCGAGGCCGAGCAGACACCACCAGGTGCCCGACCGGGTCCGCACCCCCTGGACCTCCCGACAGATCAGCAGGGCTCGGCGCTCAGCGCGCTGGATTCCGGCCGCTGGACGGTCCGGTCAGGCAGCAATCAGGTAGCCGGCACAGGCATCGGCGTCGAACCCGCGCCGTCCGACGTGGTCGGCGAGCTGCGCGCCCGGGATTGGATCACGGCCGCGGGCACGCTCACTCACGTGGGCCGCCATGCCTTGGGTCGGTGGTGCCGCACCGTCGAGGATCCACCGCCAGCACCGCCGGCATCAGCTCCCCCCGCGTAGTCGCTGTATGCAGCACCCGAGGACGGCTCTGCGGCCGTCCTCGTGCGGAAGGGAGGTCGGCCCGGCTGAGACGTGCTGAGGCTGGGTGCGACGCTCTCGCCGGCCGTTGCACGTGGTGGCCATCGTGGCGTGGGGGCATCTAGCCTTTCACCAAATCGAGTCGAAAGGACGGAGCATGGAGGGTCGCCCAGTGCAGTGGGGGATTCTCGGCACGGGTGGGATCGCACGCACGTTCGTGACCGACCTGCAGCTGAGCGACTTCGGCGTTGCGACCGCCGTGGGCTCGCGAAGTCAGGGATCCGCTGACCGTTTCGCAGACGAGTTGGGCATCGCGAATCGGCATGTCGGCTACGAGTCACTCGTGGCCGACCCGGACGTCGATGTCGTCTATGTCGCCACACCGCACCCGATGCACCGTGACAACGCGATCCTCGCGCTCCGAGCGGGTAAGCACGTGCTGGTCGAGAAGCCGTTCACGATGAACGCCGTGGAGGCCCGCGAGATCGTTCAGGTCGCGCGGGAGAACGGACGATTCGCCATGGAGGCCATGTGGACCCGGTTTCTGCCACACATCGCCGTGATCCGGGACTGGCTGGAGCGAGGTGTGCTCGGCGACATCGTCACCGTCATCGCGGACCACGGTCAGTGGTTCGCCGAGGACCCTGAGTTCCGTCTGTTCGCACCTGAACTGGGCGGTGGCGCGCTGCTCGACCTCGGCGTGTATCCGGTGTCGTTTGCGTCGATGGTCCTCGGCACCCCGGACCGGATCGTGTCGATGAGCGACCCGGCGTTCACCGGCGTTGACGCACAGACGTCCATGGTGTTCGGCTATGACAGGGGCGCCCAGGCCGTGCTCACATGCAGCCTGCGAGCGAAGAGTCCGACGAGAGCCTCGATCGTCGGCACCGACGCCAGGATCGAGATCGCGGGCGACTTCTATGCGCCCACGAACATAACGCTCATACCGAGGCACGGGGTCGAGACCTCCATCGAATCGGCGCATGAGGGCCGAGGCCTGCGTCATCAGGCCGACGAGGTCGCCCGCCGCTTGGCGGCCGGGGACCTTGAGAGCCCGCTGATGCCGCTGGACGAGACGATCTCGATCATGGAGACGATGGACACAGTGCTCGCCCAGGCCCGGCAGAGCGCGTGAGGAAGCGCGGAGGCGGAGTGGGAGGGGAGGCTTGGCGCTTCAGTGGCCGCCAGCACGCCCGGGAGTGCCAAGGCATCCAGCGATTACGTCCGACAGCTCCTCGGAGTGGCTGAGCGCCGCGAGATGACCGCCCGGCACGACGACCGGATCGACGCGAAGGCGGTCACGGGCGACCCGTTGCTGAAGCTCAAGCGGGAAGAACCGATCGTCGTTGCCCGCTATCACGTGGATCGGGATCGGGGGCCACGCGTCAAAGGTGCAGGGGTCGTCAAATCTCTCGTCCAGCTGTCGCGCCGCTCGCGTCTGCATTTCCTTGACCAACTCTGGTGGGACGTCGTGCATGAAGTACGTGGTCAGATCGAACTCGGTGCTGTAGCCATGGCGTACGGCCGCGGCCGTCCGGGCCTGCTCTGAACCGACGTTCTCCCACCATTGCCCCGGTGTCTCGCCGGGCCGGGGGATCATCGCGTTGACGAATACGATCGCGCTGGCGCGAACCCGGGGCCACACCAGCGGCACTGTGAAAGCACCCATGGATTGCGCGACCAGGACAACGCCGCTGCGGCCGTTGATCGCATCAACGACCGCGTCGCCATACGCCGGCAAGCCCGTCTGCCCGCCCGAGGCCAGGTCCACGGCGAGCGCGTCATGGCCCCGAGCCTGCAGACCCCGCTCGACCAGATGCCAATACCAGCCCAGGCCACCAGCCCCCGGGATCAGCACTGCGAAAGTCATCTCGTCACCCTCCCATCTCAGGTCACGATCAGCTCAGCTCCGATGATCGCGGCCCGCCACCCTGGATTGACCGGCCCCGAGAGTTCCGGCCTCTCGGTAGGAGCACGGTGACGTCGCCTACGCGGCGCCCGGGTTCCGCGCCCGTCTGACGCAACCAACCGTCCGAGTCGTGGCCAGCTCGAGCCCGCTTCGGTCGCCGGCGTCTCGTCGCTGTTCAACGTGTTGGCAGATCCGAGCGTCGCGTGGTCGGGGCGCGCGAGGTGGGCCTGGCGCCCCGCCCCAGCATCCTTCCCGACGCGGCCCAGGCAGCGATCTGGTCAGGCCAGCCGATCGCCACCGCGAGCCACAGTCCGATCAGCTCGCCCGCCTTGCAGACGAGCGCGATCGTCTCGACCGGTTCCGGGGTGCCGCTGAAGCCGGGCACTGCAAGAGTGACGAACAGGACCCAGGCGAGGACCTCGACGGCCAAGAACAGCGCCGCCAGCCTCGCGAACAGCTGGTCCTCTGGGTAGGCCACGAGCGCCCACGCCAGCGCCACACCGAGCGCCGCGGCGCCGATGAACGACCAGCCCAGCGCGGGCATCTCCTGCAGATGCTCGGGAACCAGCGCCGCATGGATCCCGGCGCTGAACATGACCGCCAGCGCCAGCAGTCCGGCGCGGCGGCCGCGCGACCGAAGTCGCGCGGCCTCCCCACCGTCGCTCATTTGGCGATCCGGATCACGCGCTCCATGCCGAGCGCGGTGTGCTCACGCCCGTCCTGGGTGGACATGAAGCAGGCCTGGACGTAGTAGCCGGGCTTGGCGTTCAGGACCTCCTGCTGCATCGCGCCGGGCGAGGCGGGGTCCATCAGGTCGGCGAAGCTCGTCGCGAGCTTCTGGGCCTTGCCGTCCTTGCCGGCCTTCAGCAGCGCCATGATCTTGTCAGCGCCGGCCTTGTTGCGGGCGCCGATCAGGACGTCCATGTGCACCAGGTAGCCGCCGTTCACCAGGCGCACCGTGGTCCCGTCATGCAGGACGCTGGGCCCCGTGAAGCCGAACTCGATCGAGGTCTCGGTCGCTGCGGCCGCCGGCAGCGCTGCCGGCGAGGACGACTGCGTGACCGTGAACTGCGCCACATTCGCCGCGGGCCCGCTGCCCGTGAGGTTGAGGGCCACGTAGTTGCCCGGTGCCAGGAGCGTCTGGACCGTGCTCGGTGCATCGGCGGAAACGACCAGCGACCCGAACGGGGTCAGCGCGTTGGGGTCACCGTGATGGCTCTGGACGGCATGCAACGCATCGGAGAACAACACGCCCTGGTTCAGCCGGACGAGCCCGTAGCCGCCCTGGCCCTTGCCGCTGAACGTCGACGTGATGCTCACCGCCCCTGACACCGTGCTACCGGACACCGCGATGCCCGTCTTGCCAGTCACCGCGACGTTGAGGGCGGGCAGCGTGGACGCCGCGCTCGCTCCGGTGACTCCGACCAGGCCGACCACGCAGGCAGCCACAATGCTCGTTACGGCAACGAGCGATCCAAATCGCTTCACTACAGACTCCTCTCGATTGTCTTGCGGCAGATCACGGGCCCCTCGCCGCAAAACGGCTCGGCCGGCCCAACAACGCCGCCTGTGCACCAACGCGCCCACCGCCCAAATCCCTGTGGGCTGGGACGCGTATCGACACGCACAAACAACAATCCCGATAGAAAGTTGCGGCGCCGCGCTCAACCCCAAGCCGCGATCCGGATGCACGATCTCCGTCCCGTTTGATCGACCGGCAGCAGCCCGCGCCATCACGTGGCCGCTCTGCTGTGTCGCCACTGCGGCACGCCTGCCCATGGCGCCGCGTCCGGCGTGGGGCCGCTGTCATCGGCGCCGGGAGAGCGGCGCCGGCTGTGGCTCAGCGGTTGTGGTTGACGACCTCGACGTTGTGCCCGTCGGGGTCCAGAACGAACGCACCGTAGTAGCCCGGGTGGTAGACGGCGCGCTCGCCGGGACCGCCGTGGTCCTCGTAGCCGGCGGCGAGCGCGGCGGCGTGGAACGCTCGCACGGTGTGGTCGTTCTGCGCCGGGAACGCGAGGTGGACGTGCTCCGTGAGCGGCCGCTCGTCGTCGATCAGCGACAAGCTGAAGTTCTCGCCGACCATCTGGACGTGGTCCGGCTTGTCCACACCGATCCGCAGCCCGGCGTGCGGGGCGATCGTCATGTAGAAGCCCTTGGATGCGGCGGGCTCGCGGACGCGGATCCAGAGGTGGTCGACGCCGCCGTCGGGAACGGGGTCCTCGCGCTTCATGTACACCGCCTCCGCGCTGTTGCCGTCCGGATCGAGCAGGAAGCCGCCGTAGTAGTCCGGGCCGTAGATCGTGCGCGGGCCCGGCGCGCCGTCGTCGCGATAGCCCGCGTCGATCCCCGCCTGCCAGAAGGCGTCCACGGCGTCTCGGGACGGCGCTCGGAAGCCGACGTGCAGGCCGCGGGTCACGGGGTGCTCGCGGTCCGTCGCCCCGATGTCCCAGTCTTCCCACTCGACGAGCTCGGCGTCCGCGTGACTCGGCTCAACGCCCAGCACGGAGAGGACAGTCCGGTAGAAGCGCTCGGACGCCGCGAGGTCCGCGACGGCGATTGCGACGTGATCGAACACCGCCGCCGAGGATACCGTTGCGGGCATGCTCGCTGATGGTTGCTTCTCCTCCTCAGCGTGCGAATAGTGAGTCGACGAAGCTGGGGTCGCTGTCGCCGAACAGGTCGGTGCGCACGCCTCGGTCGCCGGCGCCCATGACGCTCACGCCCCGGTATGCGTCAGCTCCGCCCATCACGATGGCGTAGCCCGTGACGCTTGGGCCGCCCATGACCGGCACGCCCGGAGCGCGGTTGGCCGGTCCCATCACCGGGATGACGGTCTCGGGTGCGAGCTGCGGGCGGCGGCGGCGCAGGGTTGGGTGAACAGCGCGGGTCGGTGAGCGCCCGCCGCTCGTCCCGATCGGTCCTGGATGCTGGTGGGTGGTTGTGGTGCTCATGGTTTCTCCTGGTGATCCTGAGGGCCAGCTTGCGTAACGCAAGGCAGCCTAGTCCAGACGAGTGACTTTTGTCAAGCAAGTCAGCTACCATTCCAGCCGTGCTTCAACGCGACTATCCGGATCAGGTCTGCTCGATCGCCCGAGCGCTGGAGGTCGTCGGCGAGCGCTGGACGCTGCTGATCCTGCGCGACGCCGTGCTCGGCATAACGCGGTTCGAGGAGTTCCAGGAGAGCCTCGGGGTCGCATCCAACGTGCTCACCAACCGACTCAAGCTGCTCTGCGACCAGCGGGTACTGGATCGCGTACCTGACCCTGAGCGCCCGGGGCGACCCAAGTACGATCTCACCGCCAAGGGCCGCGAACTCGCGCCGGCCCTGATCGTGCTGATGAAATGGGGCGACCGGCACTACCCGACTGACGGCGGGCCGCCCCGACTCACACTCCATGCCGGTTGCGGGGGCACGATCGGCCCCGACCTCCACTGCGACCGGTGTGGCAACCACACCGCGGCCGGCGAGATCGAGCTACTCCCGGGACCAGGGGCGGCACGCCCCGCACGCGCGGGAGGGTGACGATGCGCGCGTTCCTCGCGATTGCGAGCCCCGCCGCAAGCCCAGGAGCTCGCCCTTATCTCACGCGTTGTTTTCAAAGACGAGGCGATAGTGGTCAAGCACTTCGCGCTGGAAGCAGACCTGGTTGGCGCTCACACCGGAGGTGAACGCGAGGCGGAAGTCGGCGCTGGTCAGCCAGCGTGGCACCAGCCGCAGCTTCAGTAGCGTCTTTCTGAAGCTCTGCGCGCGGATCAGCGTGTTCCACCGGTTGATGGTTTCGATGTAGTCAAGACGGCCGTTGATGCTTGAGACCAGCCGGAAGTGCGGCTCGGCGCATCGAATGACCTGCTCTTGACCGAACGGGAGCCAGGAGCCCGGGAACTGGCGGCCCAGCAGCGCGATGTACCACTCGTCGGAGTCTCGTGGTGGGAGCGCTCGGAGCGCGTCCAGGTCGATCCGCGAGGCCGGGATCATGTTGGGACCAAAGACCATTGTCTGCAGAAAGAAGCGGCCACCGGGTGGCAGCACGCTCGAGACGCGGGCGAACAGGTCACGGTAGATCTCGTCCTGACGTCCCGCCTGATAGTCGTCGGGGGAGCAGAAATGTTCGAACGCGCCGAGGCTCGCCACCGCGTCGAAGGTGCCGAACCGGTTCCGGTCGATCTCACGCGCGTCCTCAAGGTAGACCGCAAGGCCGTGCTGCCGGCACGCCGCCAGTTGCGCCGAGGAGAGTGTCACCCCGACCCCAGCTCCGCCGCGCGCCCGGGTGTAAGCGAGCAACGGGCCCCAGCCGCAACCAAGGTCCAGCAGGCGTCGCCCTGGCCCAATCCCGACCTGTTGGGCCACGTAGTCGTGCTTGCGCCGCTGCGCCTGCTCGAGACCAAGCGAGAAGTCCCCGTCAAACTTCGCGCCGCTGAAATCGGACAGCTCGCCAAGGCTGAGCCGGATGATTCGGTCAGTCAGCGAGTAGGTGAAGTCGGCGTCCCTGCGGTCCGCCATCCTTCCAACATACGACCTGCCAACCCGCACGCGTCCCGAAAACGACGCCCCCGATTCCCCAACCAGGCGCTACGCACCAGTCGCTCGGGGCGCGCCGCCCAACCGATCACGGTCGACGGCGAGCGTCGGTTCGCGGAACGCTGGCAAGGAACACGCGTCGCGGGGTGGCCGGAGGAGGCATTCCGCTTGTTGCGAGGCTACGTTGAGGGCCGCTGCTCGCATTGCCCCGCGCAGGACGCGGCGGGATCCGGCTGGCAAGCTGCCCTTTTTGCCTGGAAATACGGCGGATTCCGGAATTCAGTCCGCCTGGTGAGCCAATTCGGATGCCCGCGAATTAGGCACATTTCGGGCTGGTTTCCGGAACCAATGCGGAACGAAAGCCACCGCTGGGCGCGGTGTCGGTGCATCACGTTCGAGCCGGAGACGGAGGCTCTGTCTTAGCTCCTCTGTGCATCGTGACACGGTTGGCGTGCGCGCCGTGGCGCTAGCGATAGGCTGGCTGGCGGCGGGTGGCCAGCTCAAGAGTCAAGGCGAGGGGAACTGGGGGAGAGGAACGTCGGGCCATTGTCGCAGCGCCGGGCCGCTTCCGGCACCGTGCGGGGGGACCGGGAACGCCGGCCTTGCGGTGGCAATGCATCTCACCGTTCTTGAGATCGAGCAGTCACGACGCTGTCGTCTGCGCCGACCGTGAGCGCCCCCGATTCACGGTGCGCGAGACACGAAATGCACACCCTCGAGGCCCTCGAGCGAGAAGCCCTCGGCGGCGCCCGATGAGACGTCGATGAGAAAGTGCGGAGCGCCCCAGCGCTCGTACTGCTCGGCGTCGATATAGAACGGCGCCCCGCCAATATGCCCCAAGCAGAGGTCGTGGGGTCCTGCCGGAAGCTCGCCGTCCTTCAAGCAGATAGGGGAGGTGCCATCGCAGCACCCCCCCGATTGGAAGAACATAAGCCGCCCATGCGCGGCCTCGAGGCAATGAATCACCTCGAGGGCCGCCGGGGTTGCCACTACCGCCGCCGTCTCTTCAGACGCCTGAGAGGGTCGGTCCATGATCAAAAGAAACCCATGGGGTTGGGGTCATAGCTGACCAGCAGGCACTTGGTCTGCGAGTAGTGGTCGAGCATCATTCGGTGGTTCTCACGCCCCACCCCGGAACTCTTGTAGCCGCCGAACGCCGCGTGCGCGGGATAGTGGTGGTAACAGTTGGTCCACACGCGTCCGGCTTTGAGCGCGCGGCCCAGCCGGAACGCGCGGCTTCCGTCGCGGGTCCACACGCCGGCGCCGAGGCCGTACAACGTGTCGTTGGCGATCTCCAGAGCCTCGGCCTCGTCCTTGAACGTCGTCACCGCGAGCACGGGGCCGAAGATCTCCTCCTGGAACACCCGCATCTTGTTGTGCCCCTTCAACACCGTCGGCTCGAAGTAGTAACCACCATCCAAGCTGGCGTTCAGCTCAGGGCGATGTCCGCCGATCAGCAACTCGGCGCCTTCATCGAGACCGATCTTGACGTAGCTTTCAATCTTCTCGAGCTGTGCGGCCGAGACCTGCGGGCCGATCATTGTCTCGCGATCGAGCGGGTCGCCCTGCTTGATCGCGGCGATCCGCTCCAGGCAGCGCTCCATGAACTTGTCGTAGATGGATTCCTGGATCAGCGCCCGCGACGGACACGTGCACACCTCGCCCTTGTTGAAGGCGTAGAGCACGAGACCCTCGATCGCCTTGTCCAGGAAGGCGTCATCGGCCGCCATCACATCTTCGAAGAAGATATTCGGCGATTTGCCACCGAGCTCCGTCGTCGACGGGATCAGGTTCTGCGCGGCGTAGCTCATGATCAGTCGTCCCGTCACCGTCTCGCCGGTAAAGGAGACCTTCGCGATCCGCTTGTTGGAGGCGAGCGCCTTGCCGATCTCCGCGCCCGGGCCGTTCACGATGTTCAGCACACCCGGCGGGACGATCCCGCCGATCACCTCGGCGAGTTTCAGAATCGACCACGGAGTCGGGCTCGCCGGCTTGAGCACCGTGCAGTTGCCGGCCGCCAGCGCGGGAGCGATCTTCCACGCAGCCATCAGCAGCGGGAAGTTGAACGGAATGATCTGACCCACGACGCCGAGTGGCTCCTGGAAGTGATAAGCGTAGGTCTGGTCGTCGATCTCGGAGATCCGGCCCTCCTCCGCGCGCACCGCCGCGGCGAAGTATCGGAAGTGATCGGCGGCAAGCGGGATGTCGGCCGCGAGCGTCTCGCGCACCGGCTTGCCATTCTCGTAGCTCTCCGCTACGGCGAGCATCTCGGCGTTCTCGTCGATCGCATCCGCGATGTCATTCAAGACGGCCGCACGCTCGGCGGGGGATCGTTGCCCCCATTCGTCTTTTGCCGCGTGGGCGGCGTCCAGGGCAAGCTCAATGTCCTGCGCACCGGAATGTGCGACCTCGCAGAACACCTCGCCCGTCGACGGAGTCACGTTCCCTCGATACTCCCCTGTTGTCGGAGCGATCCACTCACCACCGATGAAATTGTCGTAGCGCTCCCTGAGCGCCACCGGGCTGCCCGACGCGCCCGGCGCGTCGTAAGTGGTTGACTGGATAACTGACATATCGGGCTCCTTGGAAGAAACGCAGACTCACCCGCGCTAGTACGAGGGCTAGAACCCCACGCGGTGAACCACATTGAGACGCGTCCACCGAGCCGGCGGGATAACGCCTAAGACATACGACCCAGCCCCGCAGTCAAAACCAGTAACCCATATTCCGTGCCGCGTGGCGCAAGTAGCGCCGTTGGTGGCCTCCGGACCTGGGGTGAGTGTCCTGGCCGCAGGGCCAGCTCGTATTCGACTGTACTCCGATCGCAGGCGCTTATGTGCGCGGGCCGCAAAAAAACTCAGACTCGCGGACCGGACCGCGGCCACGGCGCCTGGTCCACGCCGCGGATCCTGAGGTCCAGGAGACGATCAAGCGCAGGGTGCAGCCTTACTTCGTGCTCGAGGGCAACATCTGCGCGCTGCTGGCCACCAAGGACCACGTCAACGTCTTTCTGTATGACGGCGGGATCGTGCCCGACCCGGCCCGCATCATCACCGGCGGCCATGGCAACAAGACCACTTACGGTCGCGATCTACGAGAACGAAGTGATCAACGACTCGGCGTTGGCGGCAATGTTCGGCCAGATCATCGCCAACAATCGCGCCGGTGGCTGGCGCAAGCTCAAGACCGGCCGAGACGACCGCTGACGCCACCGCCGACACCAGAGTCGCTCCCCTTCACGCGGCTTGTAGCGGCTGGAGACACTGCACATATAACGACCTCCGGCTTGTCGGCGAAGCAACCCTTCGGGACCGTCCAGCCCGCCTCGCTACCGTTGTCGTCGTGACGTCGCCTCGGCGGGTGCTGATCGACTGGGACTTCGGAGCACACGGCATCTGGACGGTTCTCTCGCCAAAGGAGCTATCGGCTCCCCGGACCTCTGGAAAAGCGGGCGCCATGTGAACCGCCGGGGACTCGTCCCCGGCCCTGGAGCGATCTGCTGCCAAGCGCTACAGGTAGACGCGCTTGATGAGTGGAATGCCGAGGGGGAGGTCCTGGCTCGCATAGGTCCGGGCTTTCGAGTGGTGAAGTTTGGCGGGCAGTGAACAACGCGAGTAAGTTCACAGCCTCCAGTGAAAGCCGATGTGGGCTGCGGCTCGGGAGGTGAAGAAGTCCGGCGCAACTGAGTCCGCCGGCTCGTCGCCGGCAAGTGCCTGCATCGTCGCGCACACCGAGGCGGCGAGCGCATCGAGCGCATAGCCGCCCTCGAGTACGGCACCCACCGGCGCGCCGGTCCGCTCTCCCAGCCCTCGGATGTATCGCGCCATCTCCGCAAACGAGGACGTCTCGAGCTCGCATCCGCCTTGCTCGTCGTCGCGGTGGGCGTCATAGCCGGCCGAGACGAGCACCAGGTCAGGCGCAAACTGCTCGGCGGCGGGGATCACGATGTGCTCCAGCAGCGCGAACCACGTGTCCTCATACGATCCCTTCTCCACCGGCAGGTTGATGGAGTACCCCTCGCCCACCCGTGCTCCGGTGTCGGTGAGCGGGCCGGTTCCCGGGAAGCAGTGGGCTTGGTGGATGCTCGCGAACAGCACGTCCTTGCTCGCGCGGAAGATGTCGTTGGTTCCATCGCCGTGATGAACGTCCCAGTCAAAGATGAACACGCGGCGAGCGCCCAGCGAGTCGAGCGCGTGTCGAGTCGCGACGGCAATGTGATTGAACAGGCAGAACCCGCAGGTGGTGTCGGTGCGCGCGTGATGCCCGGGCGGCCGGGTGGCGCAGAAGCCCACACGCGGACCGCCGGATGCGAGCAGGGCCTCGACCATCGCACACGCCGCGCCCGACGCGTGCGCCGCCGCCCGGTAGGACCCGGCGCTCACCACGTTCTCCTGGTCAAAGGCGTCTCCGCCGCGATCGCTCATCGACCACACTGCGTCCACGTACTCGGCGGAATGCACCGCTGCGAGCAGCTGACGTGAGGCCGGGGGCGCCTCCCGGACCTCGTAGCCCAGCCAGCCGCGCTCGGCCAGCGCCAACTCGATCGCAGCCACGCGCTCGGGCCGCTCAGGGTGATCCCAGCTCGTCTCGTGCTCCAGGCAAGCGGGATGCGAGAAATACAGCGGGCGTCCCATCACGCTGACCTGGGCGGCGCAGTGACCGGGGCGACCCCAACGTCGCGTCGTGCTCTGATCCCGTCCCCGGCGACCCAGTGGCTGATCGCACACGCGTCGTCGCAGACGGAGCCGACGGTGCCGCTGACGGTCAGCAACATGCCGGCCTGTTAGAAGATCGGGGATTGCGCGGTTCGTCGGCGGCAAGTGATGTGCCTCGAATGCGGCCGGCCATCAACACGGGTACGCGCCGCGGCCTAGAGACTGCGCATCGGACCGACGGGTCGCCGATCGCGTCGGCGGCGTGCCTCACCACGTCTTGGTGCGTTCGACTGGGCGTGGGGGCTCGATGCGCAGTCGCATGTCAAGCACGACACAGCCGTTGGTCATGCATCGGACGGGGTTGAGGTCCGTCTCGACCACCTCTGGAAGCTCCCGGAGCAGGACGGCAAAGCGCAGCATCAGCTCGCGCAGCGCCTGTCGATCGAGCACGGCGCTGCCGCGGAACCCGTCCAGCTGAGTGGCAACCCCCTCGGCGGAGTCGATCAGCTCGTCGGTTTCTGTGTCCGTTACCGGCAGCAGGCGAAACGCAGCCGATCGGCCGAGGCCGGCCCGGCGACCGCCGAAGCCGACCGCCAGCACTGGGCCCAGATCAGGATCGCCGATGGCGCCCACCAACACGTCGGCCCCGCCGGGGGCGATCATGCGCTGGACGATCGCTCCGGTCCATTCCCGTCCGGCCGCTTGGACCCGTCGCTCCAGCTCGCGCCAACCCGATCGCACCGCGGACTCATCGTCCAACCCCAGCATCACGGCGTCGATGTCGCTTGCATGCACGGGCGCGGGAAAGTCCGCTTTCAGCGCCACCGGAGCGCCGATTTCCGCCGCCACCGCAACCGCCCGTTCGAGGTCGCGGCAGGGACGCGAGGCGGCGACCGGGATCCCGTGCGTGGCGAGCAAGGCTTCCGCCTCAGCGAGCGAAAGCCAGCCGCCGGCGGGGTGGCGATCAAGAAAGGCAGTGATCACCGCACGCGCCGCCGGCCCGTCTAGGTTGCCATAGCGTGGGGCCTCACCCAGCGGCCGCGACAGCCACTCTCGGCGTTCGGCCGCGCGAGCGAGCACGGCCGCACACGCCTCGGGGAACAGGAAGTTGGGCACGCCCAACCCCGTCCGCGGGGGCAACCGGCCGTCGGACCCCAGCACAGAGGCCACAACGGGCTTGGATTGCCCTTCCGAGACCGCTGAGATCGCAGCCAACACGGCCTCTGGGTCGCCGTCATAGAAGTCTACGTAGAAGACCATCAGCGCATCGATGGCGGCATCGGCGAGCAGCCCGCGAATGGTTGCAGCGTATTCGTCTGGTCCGGCGCTGATCCCCAAGACCAGCGGATTCTGTGCGTCGCTGGCGTCTGCCACTTCCAGCCCGCGCGTCGCGCAGGCGTCTGCGGCGAGTGTCGCCACGCCCTCGGAGCTGCTCACGATCCCGATCCGCCGACCGCTCGGCAGCGGCTGTCGCTCGAAGAACTCGGCGGCGTCGAACAACTGCTCACCACCACGGAACCGCAGCACTCCAGCTTGATGCAACAGCGCGTCGACGACTGCGTCGCCCCGCAGTGCCGCCGCCGTGTGCGAGCGCGCTTCACTGAGCACCCGCTCGGCCCGCCGACGCCCCTTGACCGCGAGGATCGGCTTCCTGCGGGACACGCGCCGGGCGATCCGTGTGAAGCGCTCGGGACTGCCGAACGACTCCACGTACAGGATCACCGCGCCCGTCCGCTCGTCCTGCTCCCAGCACTCGAGCAGGTCATTGGTCGAGACGTCGGCGCGGTTGCCAAGCGAGGCGAACATCGAGATCCCCAGCTGCCGAGCCGCTGCATGACCCAGCAGGCCGATCCCGACCGCGCCCGACGGCGAACAGATCGCGAGAGCTCCCGCGCGCCCGCCGGCCCCGGTGAACGTGGCATTCAGACTGACATCCGCGGCGGTGTTCAACACTCCCAAAGAGCTCGGCCCCACCATCCGCAGGCCCCCATCCCGGACAATCTCCAGCAGCCGCTCCTCTCGCGCCAGGGCTGCCTCGCCTCCTTCCTGCTCAGGACCAGCGGGGAGAACGAGCAGCGCTCGCGCTCCCGCCGCCGCCGCCTGGGCGGCGTATTCGAGCACCGCATCGCCCCCTGCGGCGATGATCACGAGCTCCGGGGCGACCTCAAGCTCGGCCAGACTAAGAGCGGCCCGCATCGAGCACACGACACCCCCCACAGGGTTGACGGGTATCACGACACCCTCAAAGCCGCCGGCGATGATGTTCGCCAGCACCGCCCGACCGACGTTGCCCGGCGTCGCCGCAGCGCCCACGACGGCTATCGACGTTGGCGCGAGGACAGGTCGCAAGGATGCGATCGAGGCGAGATGGTCGCGCTCACCGATCCGTTCCAGAACCGCCTCTGTCGGGGTGATATCCAGTGACACCGTCAGCTCGCCAAACGAGCCCCGGCGCCGCACAGCGAAGCCGGCGTGCTCAAACACCCCCAGCATTGGCCCATTGCCGGCCATCACCTCGGCATCGAAGCGGTGGATCCCGCGGTCCGCGGCGATCTCCGCGAGCTGCTCGAGCATCCGCATCCCGATCCCGCGACCCTGATCATCGTCAGCCACCGCAAACGCGACCTCAGCGACGCCGGGCTCGCGCAACCCGTCAAAGCTGGCGACAGCCACCACGCGTCCATCGTGCCGGCTGATCAACGCCAGGCGATCAACGCCAGTCGCCTCCGCGTCCGCGCGCGCGACAATGTCCGTCCGTCCAAAGCCATGGAAACGGAAGTAGCGGCTCTCCGGGGACAGGCGGTCATAGAACGCCTTGATGTCGTCCAGGTCCACCGGCGTCGGAGCCTGCAACCGCAGCGTCGACCCATCTCGCAGCAGCACGTCCCTGACCAGCCGCTCGGGCTCGGGCGCGGTAGCGACCGTCGCGTCTCCTGGCGGCAGGTGATTGACGATCGGGCGCACCGCTCGGTCACACCTCTCGCCGGGGACGCTGCCCGGCGGACAGAGCAGACGCACAAGGGCGCAAGTAACGCGACGCGAGTTGCTTTGAGCAGAATCCTCGATACCGAACAAGCTCTTGCGCGTCGGAGAGATAGACGGTCCAGCCGTTCTCGATGGGACGCATCAGGAGTGCGCGGGCGGACATGGCTCAGTGCACAATCCGTTCATGGGGCTCAGTAGCCCCAGCCGCGTCCCACGGGGAGAAAGATGAAGAAGATGAACGGAATCCAAATCAGCCACCATGGGCTCGGGCTGCATAGGCGTTGATGGAGCGATCACCGTCGAGGTGTCGCGCACGCCGGCCGGATGGCTGAAGCCGGAAAAGACAAGCCGCCGAGGTTTAGGGCGAAACTGGCATTGATGGTACTCCGCCCACCGATTTTCCTGTGGTTGTGGCGCAAACAGGGCTGCGTCGCAGCTGGTGCAGAACGCGGCGACGCATCGCGAGCCCGTCGGACGTGACGGTGCGACTCCCACAGTTCGATGGATCTGCGGCGTTCTTCAGGGCCGTGCGCCCGCGCGGGCTCGCTGCTTGTCGGGTTTCGGCGATGGCGCGCCCAGCAGCTCCGCGACGCTTCGTTCGATGGCGCGGCAGAGCACCCCGATGTCGGGGGCGGTGTCGCGATCGCCGGTGACGCCGAAGTTGATCTCGCCGTCGTAAGAGAAGATCGCGACTCCAATCCGCACGTGGCCTCCCAATGGGACGAACGGAAACGCCTCGAGCATCCGCCGCTGCGCGAGGTACAAGGGGTACTGCGGGCCGGGGACGTTGGTGGTGACGGTGTTAACGCTGCTCTGCGGCAGCCGTGTGGCCACCCTCCCTCCGAGCGCAAGTAGCATCGCGGGGGCAAACCCGCCGAGCGCAGTCAGCCGCTCCGCCGCGACCGCCTGACCCGACTGCTTAAGATTCTGCATCTGGTCGTGCAGGGAATGCACTCGCTCGACGGGATTTTCCAGCCCGACCGGCAGCGCCGCGAACATCGCAGAGACCTTATTGTCATAGGTCCCGTGCGCATCATCGGCGCGGACCGACACGGGCACGAGGGTGCGGAGAACGCGTCCCTCAACGGTCTCGCCGCGATGGAGCAGCAGCTCCCGGAAGCCACCGGTGATCGCGGCGAGCACGACATCGTTGATCGTGCCACCGTGAAGCGCACGGATCTGCTTGATGTCCACCAACCGCGCCCTCGCCCAGTCCCACCGTCGGTGCGGGCCGATCGGACCGTTGAGCGTGCTGGCAGGGTTGCGGCTCAGAAGCGTCCGCAGATTCACCAAACCGCGGGCGACGTCAACGGTCTGTCGGGCAACGCGGCACGGACCGCGCACCGCCGACTGCACGCTCCGCAACCCGTCGAACGGACTCGCCGCACGCTGCGCCAGCGCGTAAGTCACAAGCGCGGCCGAGCTCGGTTCTGGCGCCGGTGCCCAGCCATCGTCGACCGCGGCCGTCGCGTCGCGCTCCTTGCTGAGGATCACAGTCATCAGGTCCGTCCCCGAGACCCCGTCGACCATGCAATGGTGCACCTTTGAGATCACCGCCCAGCGGCCCTCATCGAGCCCCTCCGCGACCCACATCTCCCAGAGCGGCTTTGCGCGATCCAGCTGCTGGGACATAACCCGCCCGACCAGGTTGCGCAATTCCTCGTCGCCACCAGGCGCCGGAAGTGCCGTGCGCCGCACGTGGTACTCGAGATGGAAATGTGGATCCTCCACCCACGCCGGACGGCCCAGCGCGAGGGGCACGAACCGGACCTTCTGCCGATATCGAGGGACCTGAGGCAACCGGGCGGCAACCGCTGCCTGCACCTCCCCCGGACCCGGCGCAGGGCCCTCGAAGATGCCCACCGATCCGATGTGCATGTGCGTCACTGCGTCCTCGACGTCCAAAAACAACGCGTCGAGCGGGCTCATCATCTCCATCGCGCAACCCTCTTCCGCTGGTCAGCCGGTCGGCTGGTGTGAAAGCTAGCGCGTGAAACCTGTACCAAACCGGCGTCCAGTCCCGATCAGGTCCCGTACCGATTACCGGTGGCGGGGTCGACGACCCCTCTTGCGGTTGGCGAACCGGAAGCAGTGGTTGTTGGCGAGCGTGAGCTACTCAGTCGCCACGCGGTAGAGCAGAAGCCAAGCCGACCTTCCATCAAGCCCGCGGGTGTCTCCGTGGCGTCGCAGTTCGCGTCAGGCGGACCGGTTGCGGGGATCCCGCGGGTAGCGATGGAGAGATCCCGACGCCGACCGGTGTGGCGGACCGGTGGGCGCCTGTGGGATCCCGCCGTGGCTGTCGTTGTCTATGGCTCGAGCACGATCCGCGCGGCGACTCGGCCGGCCTCGACGTCGGCGATCGCCTCGTTGACTTGGTCGAGCGGTCGCGTTTCGCGGATCACGCGTGTCTTGCCGGCCGCGTGAAGCTCGAACACCTCACGTAGGTCTTTGCGTGTGCCGACGATCGAGCCGACGATCGTGATCCCGTTGAGCACGGTCTCGAAGATCGGGAGCGTGATCTCGTTGTCCGCGGGGAGCGCGACGAACACGAGCTTCCCGCCGCGACGCAGCGACCCATACGCCTGCTCGAACGCGCGCGGCGAGACAGCCAACGCGATCGCCTGGTCGACGCCGCCGAGCCGCTGGATCGCCTCGACCGGGTCTTCCTTTTTGGCGTTGATGGTGAACTCGGCGCCGAGGTCGCGCGCGAGCTCGAGCTTCTCATCGATCACGTCGACCGCGACGACTCGCCCTCCGGCGATCGCGGCATACTGGATCGCGAGGTGTCCCAGACCCCCGACGCCAAACACGGCCACGAAATCGGATGAACGGGTGCCCGCAACCTTGACCGCCTTATAGGTCGTCACACCGGCGCAGGTGAGCGGCGCGGCGTCGAACGGGTCGATGGCTTCGGGGACCTTGACCACGTAACGGGCGTAGGCGGTGGCGTACTCCCCGAAGCCGCCATCGATGGTGTAGCCCATCATCTTCTGCTCATGGCACAGTGTCTCCCACCCTGAAACGCAGTAGTCGCAGCTACCGCAGGCGTATCCGAGCCAGGGCATCGCGACACGGTCACCCACGGCCACCTCGCTCACACCAGACCCAAGTTGGGTGACGATGCCGACGCCCTCGTGGCCCGGGATGAACGGCGGTGAGGGCTTGATCGGCCAGTCGCCGCTCGCCGCGTGGATGTCGGTGTGGCACAGGCCGCACGCCTCGACCTTCACGCGCACCTGTCCCGGCTTCAGCGTCGGCATCGGCACCTGCTCGACCCTCAGTGGGCTGCCGAATTCGTGGACTACCGCAGCGCGGTAGGTGGTCGCTGCAGCCTCTGATGTGTGGGGTTCTGGGATGTATGTAGTGGCCATGGTGTGTCCTTCTTTCTAGGTAGCCGGCCTGTGTACGGTGGTCGAGCATCATCCGGTGGGATGGGCGTGCAGCATTGGTATCGGCTTGTCAGCGGGCGGGCACCTCCGCCGCCCGCGCCCGCTTGGCGTCCTCGCGCTCCCGGAGTTGGAACTTCTGGACTTTGCCAGCCGAGTTCTTCGGCAACTCGTCCACGAAGACAACCTCGTCCGGCGCCTTGTAGTGGGCGATCCTCGAACGGACGTGGTCGATGATGTCCTCCTGGCTGGCCTGTTGTCCGAGCACGAGCACCACGAAGGCCCTCGGCCGCTCACCCCATTTCTCGTCGGGTACTCCGATCACCGCCGCGTCGGCCACTGCATGGTGGGAGACGAGGGCCTGCTCGACCTCGACTGTGGCGATGTTCTCCCCACCGGATACAACCATGTCCTTGGCGCGATCCATCAACCGCACATAGCCGTCGCTGTGCATGACCCCGAGGTCGCCGGAATGAAACCAGCCTCCCTTGAACGCCTCGTCGGTCGCCTCGTCATCCTCGTAGTAGCCCTTCATGACGTTGTTTCCGCGCATCACGATCTCGCCCATCGTCTCGCCGTCGGCCGGCACGTCATTCATCTCGTCGTCGACCACGCGAAGCCGTTCGGCCTGCACCATCCCGACACCTTGGCGGGACAGGAGCTCCGCGCGCTCCTGAACCTCGAGGTCCTCCCACCCCGCTTGCCACTGACAGACCGAGTAGGGGCCGTAGGTCTCGGTCAGCCCGTACACATGGACGACGCGCGCGTTGATGTCCTCGCATTGCGCGATGGTCTTCGGGTTCGGCGGGGCGCCGGCCGTGGTGATGACCAATGATGGCTCCACCTGGTGAGCTTCGTCGGCGCCCACGAGCGCGGTCAGCACGGGGGGCGCACCGTTGAGATGGGTGACCTTCTCCTGGTCCAGGAGCTGCCAGATGCGCTTGGCCTCGACAGCGCGAAGGCAGACATGCCGCCCGCCAATCGCGGTTACCGCCCAGGCCGTGCACCACCCGTTGCAATGGAACATGGGAAGTGTCCACAGGTACACGGAGTCGGAGCTGTGCTCGGAGTGAAGCAGCTCGCCAAGGCTGTTCAAATAGGCGCCCCGGTGGCTGTACATGACTCCCTTGGGTTTTCCCGTGGTCCCAGATGTGTAGTTGATCGTGATCGTCGCCAGCTCGTCCTCGACCGTCCATTGCAGCGGCGCATCGGAGCCACGCTCGAGTAGGTCTGAATACCGCGTGTCATCAGAACGTTCGGACATGTCGCGCTCGACCACAGGGTCGATCACCGTCACGATCTCTCGGATTGACTCGAAACCGTCCTCCAGCGGATCGATGATCGAGCGCAACTCCGAGTCGACCACGAGCAGCTTGGCCCCCGAGTGGTCGCAGATGTAGCGCACCTCCTCAGTTGCCAGCCGCGTGTTGATCGCCACCAGGACCGCCCCCGCGAGTGGAACGGCGAAATGCGCGATCAGGAGCTCGGGGATGTTCGGACACAGGTATGCCACACGGTCGCCCGGATCGATCCCCGACGCCTGCAGAGCGTGGGCAAGACGGGTGGCTTCGGAGGCGAAATCGTGATACGAGGTGCGCCTGTCCCCGTGGACGATCGCCACCTTGTCCGGATAAACCTCGGCCGAGCGCTCCAAGAAGCGCAGCGGGGTCAACGAGCCGTACGAGACGGTGGACATCGAACCTCCTCTCCTGCAAGGGCGATCACCAGGCGGCCACCGGCGGCCCTTGCGCGAAGGCTTCGGCGACGGGCGCGTAGGTGATCTCCCCGTTCCTTACGTTCAGCCCGCGTGCGAAGCCGGGGTCTTCGTCAAGCGCGGCGTCGACGCCTTCGCTGGCGAGCCGGCGGACGTAGGGTAGCGTCGCGTTGGTGAGCGCCCTGGTAGCTGTTACCGGGACCGCGCCGGGCATGTTCGCGACGCAGTAGTGGAGAATTCCGTCCACCTCGAATACGGGCTCGGCGTGGGTCGTGGGGTGCGATGTTTCAAAGCAGCCGCCTTGGTCGATGGCGACGTCGACGATGACCGAACGGGGTTTCATCAGGCTGAGCATGTCGCGGGTGACGAGGTGGGGGGCGACGGCTCCGGGGACCAGTACGGCGCCGATGACGACGTCCGCTTCGCGGAGCTCGTGTTCGAGGATGATCGAGTCGGACATCAGGATCCGGACTCGCGACCCGAAGTATTGGTCGAGCTCGTGGAGGCGATCGAGCGAGCGCTCGAGGATGGTCACTTCCGCTTCGGCGCCGAGGGCGATGCGGGTCGCGCCTGTTCCGACTACGCCGCCACCGATGACGAGGACCCGGGCGGGGGCCACGCCGGTGACTCCGCCCATCAGGATTCCCGGGCCGCCCAGCGGGGCTTGCAGGAAGTAGGCGCCGGCGTGCGCCGCGAGTCGCCCGGCGATCTCGCTCATCGGCGCGAGTAGCGGCAGCCGCCCGTCCGCGGTCTCGACTGTCTCGTAAGCGATGGCTGTCGCCCCGGAGCTCAGGATCGCCTCGGTTTGCGGCCGGTCGGGCGCGAGATGGAAGTAGGTGAACATCGTCAGGTCCGCGTGCATCAGCGGGTATTCCGGCTCGATCGGCTCCTTGACCTTGAGCAGGAGCTCGCTCTGCTGCCACACCTCGGCGGCCTCCGGGAGGATCTGGGCTCCGACCACCGTGTAGGCATCGTCGGAAAACCCCGACCCGACACCCGCTCCGGCCTCGACCAGGACCTCAGACCCGAGCGCGACCAGCTGTTGCGCGCCGGCCGGTGTGAGCGCTACCCGCCGCTCGGCCTGCTTGATCTCCTTTACGACACCGATCCGCATCCCATCACCTCATATCTGTGGATTTGCCAGAAGAAGTCACGCTGGTCTCGCGGTGGGCCCGACCGTTGGTCCGGAAGCCCGGGGCGGCTTTGGCGTGTGAGCCTGGGTGTCCGCCGCGCCGTGCACTGGGGTCAGTCGGATGTGGTGCCCGCGCGAGGCGAAATATCCGATCACCATCACCACCACCCAGACAGGGGTTACGTACAACGCAATCCTGGTGTCGTGATTGAACGCCAGCAGCACCAGCACCAATACGAGGAAGGCCAGTGCGAACCAGTTCCCAGCGGGCGTCAGCGGCATCCGGAACTTGCCCTCAGGAAGGCGGCCGGCGTTCACCACTCTGCGGTAGCGCAGGTGCGAGACCATGACCATCCCCCACACAAACAGCCCACAAACGGTGGCGATGCTCGTGATGTAGGCAAACGCGCTAGCAGGAATGAAGTAGTTCAGCACGACCCCGCCCAGCATCGCGACGAACGAGACCACCATCCCAGCCGCGGGAACCTTGTGGCGACTGACCTTGCGAAGGGAGGCGGGTGCCTGCCGGAAGCCCGCAAGCGTGTAGAGCATGCGGCCCGTGCTGAAGATGCCGCTGTTACACGACGACAGCGCTGCCGTCAGCACAACGAAATTGACGATTCCAGCGGCGGTCGGAATCCCGACTCGAGAAAACACCACCACGAACGGGCTCTGGCCGGGGTCCAAGTGGTTCCAGGCGACTAGCGACATGATGATCGTCAGAGCACCGACATAGAAGATCAAGATCCGCCAGATCACCTTGTTGATCGCCGATGGGATCGTCTTCTCGGGATTCTGGGCCTCGCCCGCCGTCACCCCGATCAGCTCGACCCCCAAGAACGCGAACATCACGATCTGCAAAGCCAGGAACGGCCCGCTGAAACCCTTGGGGAAGAACCCACCGTGCGACCATAGGTTCGAGAAGCTCGCGGTATGACTGAGGTCGCTGATGCCCAACAGGATGATCGCGGAGCCGAGCAGGATCATGCCGATGATCGTGACCACCTTGATGATCGCGAACCAGAACTCGAACTCGCCGAACACGCCCACCGCGATCAAATTAACCCCCAGGAGCAGCACCAACGCCGCTAGCGCGGGAACCCACTGCGGCAGTCCCGGCACCCAATACTGCACATAGATCCCAGCCGCGGTGATCTCCGCCATCGCGATCACCACCCACATCAACCAGTACGTCCAAGCAGTCGCGAACCCCGCCCACGGCCCGACGAACTCATCGGCGTAAGTCGCGAACGAGCCCGCCACGGGCCGGTACAGCATCAACTCACCAAGCGCCCGCATGATCAACCAAATCACGACACCAGCGACCGCGTAAGCCAACAGCAGAGACGGACCTGCCTGCTGAATCGCCTTCGCCGAGCCGAGGAATAGACCAACCCCGATCGCGCCACCGATCGCGATCATCTGGATGTGTCGCTCCTTCAGTCCACGATGGAAGTCCTCGTGGCCCGCCTCGTCCGGCAATACGAACTGCGGTGCCGCCTCGGGTGCTGTCGCGGGACGATCCATGGGTCGGCTCCTGACGGGTTGGTTGGCGATGACCGTTCAGATCACCGCGCACTGGCCGAGAGTTGGAGCCGGAGAAACGCTGCCCGCCGAGGGTAAAGGCGAAGCAGCACGGATCATAAACCGCTCGTCAAACGCATCACTGAGACGAACCTTGAAGGAACACCCCTCGGTGGCAGCGCTCGATCTCAGATGCGAGGTGGACATACCGAGGCGACGGTGTAGGATCACAGTCAGCTTCGCCCTAACCCTCGGCGGGCTGTGTTTGTCCGGCTCTAACACCCGGCCGCCCTAGCGTGACCTGCAACGGCGCGCGTAATGACCTGTGCGTCAGGAGCCGATCTCGGTTGCGGATCGCGGCCGACATCCTCCCAGGAGGAGTTATGTCTGAAGCGATGATTGTTGACACGGTCCGGACGCCGACTGAGTCAAAGTGGATTTACGATTTCGCCGAGGGATCGCGGGACATGCGCGAGCTGCTGGGGGGCAAAGGTTCAGGGATCGCAGAGATGACGCGCGTGCTTGGGCCGGATCTCGTGCCAGCCGGGTTCACGATCACTACCGGTGTGTGCGTGGAGTACATGCGGGCGGACCGAAGGCCACCAGAAGGCTTGGCAGACGCCCTCGCGGAGGCGCTGACGCGCCTGGAGGAGCGCGCGGACAAGCGTCTCGGCGATCCCGACGACCCGCTCCTGGTCTCCGTCCGGAGCGGCGCGCGCGAATCGATGCCGGGGATGATGGACACGGTCCTGAACCTGGGCCTGGGCGATGCCGCCGCGGAGGGGTTGGCGGCGCGTACCGGCAACGCGCGCTTTGCGTGGGATTCCTACCGGCGGCTCGTGCAGATGTTCGGTGACGTCGTCTGTGGCGTGCCCGGGGTGCGCTTCGAGGACGAGATCGCGAGGATCAAGCGCGAGCTCGGCGTCACCCTGGACACTGAGCTCGACGCCGACGCCTTGCGTGAGCTCACAGCACGCTTCCAGGCTCTCTACGACTTCCCCCAGGACCCGCGCGAGCAGCTGGACCGCGCCATCCACGCGGTTTTTGACTCGTGGACCGGAGAGCGCGCGGTGGCCTACCGACGGATCAACGGGATTCCCGATGATTGGGGCACCGCGGTCAACGTGCAGCAGATGGTCTACGGCAACAAAGGACCCACGTCGGGCTCCGGCGTGGCCTTCTCGCGCAACGAGATCACCGGCGCGCCCGAACCGAGCGGGGACTTCCTGGTCGACGCGCAGGGCGAGGACGTCGTTTCGGGCGTGCGCACGCCCCGCGACCTCTCCGAGCTTGCCGACTGGATGCCCGAAGTCCACGCGCGGCTGTACGACATCCTGCGCGAACTCGAGCGCCACTACCAGGACATGCAGGACACCGAGTTCACGGTCGAGGAGGGCCGGCTGTACATGCTGCAGACGCGCAACGCCAAGCGCCCGGGTCAGGCCGCCATGCGCTTTGCCTTCGACGCAGTCGAGGAAGGACTGCTGACCCCGGCGGAGGCGATCACGACGATCGAGGCCCGCTCGCTGCATGCACTCCTGCACCCGACCTTCGACCCCGCCGCGAGATACCACGTCATCGCGCGCGGCGTAGCTGCCTCACCGGGCGCGGCCAAGGGCGCCATCATCTTCACCGCGCCGGAGGCGGTGACGGCCGCCGAGAACGGTCGCGATGTCATTCTCGTACGCCCGTTCACCGAAGCCAACGATGTCGCAGGCTTTCACGCCGCCAAGGGCATCCTCACCTCCGAAGGCGGCAAGGCCTCGCACGCCGCGCTTGTGGCGCGTGGGATGGGCCGGCCCGCAGTCACCGGCGCCGCCGACCTCAACATCGACCTTCACGCCCGCGAGGTGCACGTCGACGGCCGCGTCCTGCACGAAGGCGACCTGATCGCGATCGACGGTACGACCGGTGCCATCACGCTCGAGGACGTCCCGCTCGTCACGCCCGAGGTCGACCCCCGCTTCGACACGGTACTCGGCTGGTGCGACGAGCTGCGCACACTGGGCGTGCGCGCCAACGCGGACACTCCCGAGGATGCGCGCCGCGCGCGAGGCTTCGGTGCCGAGGGCATCGGCCTGTGCCGGACCGAACATATGTTCATGGCCGCTGACCGCATGCCAAAGATGCAGCTCATGATCATGGCCGACGACGAGGCCGGCCGCCGCGCGGTGCTCGATCAACTGCTGCCCCTACAGCAAGAGGACTTCGAGGGCATGTTCGAGGCGATGGAGGGCGTGCCGGTCACGATCCGGCTGCTCGACCCGCCGCTGCACGAGTTCATGCCCGACCGCTTCGAGCTCGTGGAGCAGATCACGGCGGCGCGGCTGACCGACGCCCCCGAGCTGGGAAGGCTCGAACACACACTCGAGCGCTTGCAGGCGCTCGAGGAGGGCAACCCGATGCTCGGCACCCGCGGAGTCCGGCTGGGACTCGTGCACCCCGAGATCTACGAGATGCAGGCCCGGGCGATCTTCCGAGCGGCCCGCACCGTCCGCGAGCGCACGGGCCGCGCGCCGCGGGTCGAGATCATGATCCCGCTCGTAGCCTACGTCCGTGAGTTCGAGCTAGCGCGCGACCTCGTGCTGCGCGTCGGCGTCGAGGAGGGCTTCGCGATCGGTGGCGAGTTCGGCATCGGGACGATGATTGAGCTCCCACGCGCGTGCTTCGTGGCAGGCGAGATAGCCCGGCACGCGGAGTTCTTCTCCTTCGGGACCAACGACCTCACGCAGACCGCACTGGGGTTCTCGCGCGACGACATCGAAGCGCGAATCGTCCCGCGATACGTCGACATGGGAATCGTCGAGCGCTCCCCATTTGCGACGATCGACGAGCTCGGCGTCGGCGAACTCGTGCGGATCGCCGTCGAGCGCGGTCGCGCGGCCAGGCCCGGGCTGGAGGTTGGCATCTGCGGCGAGCACGGCGGCGATGCCGCCTCGATCCGCTTCTTCCACTCGGCCGGGCTGGACTACGTCAGCTGCTCGCCGTTCCGCGTTCCGATCGCGCGGGTGGCGGCCGCCCAGGCAGCGATCGCGGCGCCCGGTAGCAAGCCGTAGGGCGGCTTTCGGCCCGCCGCCAGCTACGACGATCAACCCTGAGGAGGGACAATATGCCGGCCTTACAACATGTGAATGTCGAGGCGATGGATCCACTTCGCTTCGAGTCGGTGCTCTCGGTCGGGGAGTTCGAATCGTTGCGCTACTTGATCGCCGACGCCGCTCGCGGCCTCCATGGCCGCGTCATCTGGAACGTGAACTCGACCGCGGACGGCGGCGGCGTCGCCGAGATGCTGCGGCCCCTTCTCGGATATTGCCGTGGTCTGGGCGTCGACGCCCGATGGGCGGTCATCTCCGGGGATCCCGAGTTCTTCCTGATCACCAAGCGCATCCACAATCGCCTGCACGGGTTCGCAGGAGACGGTGGTCCGCTGAGCGCCGCCGAGCATGAGATCTACGACCAGACGCTGGTCGCCAACGCGGCCGAGCTGATCGAGCTCGTGCACCCGGAGGACGTCGTGATCCTCCACGATCCCCAAACCGCCGGTCTCGCGCATTCAATGCGCGACACGGGCGCGACGGTGATATGGCGCTGCCATGTCGGTCTCGACAGTGCCAACGACTACGCCCGTGGTGCATGGAGCTTCCTGCGTGGATACGTGGTCGACGCTCACCGATTCGTGTTCTCCCGCGGGGGGTTTGCATGGGAGGGTCTGCCCCGAGAGCGGATCACGGTGATCCACCCCTCGATCGACGCCTTCTCTCCGAAGAACGCAGATCAGAGCATCGAGCAGTCGCGGGCGATCCTCTCGAAGGCAGGCATAGTCCCTCAACCCGACACCAACCCGGCGACCTTCACGCGCTCGGACGGCACGCCGGGCCGCGTCGACCGCCCCGCGACGATCGTCGAGGACGAAACGATCGGACCTGAAGACAGGCTGGTCGTCCAGGTCTCGCGCTGGGACGGTCTCAAGGACCCGCTGGGCGTGCTGGGCGCCTTTGCCCAGCACGTCGACCCTGCCATCGGAGCGCATCTGCTGCTGGCCGGTCCGTCGACAGAAGCGGTCGCCGACGATCCCGAGGGTGCCCAGGTGCTCGCTTCGGTGATGGAAGCGTGGCATGCGCTGCCCGGCGAGGTGCGCCGTCGTGTCCATTTGGCGTCGCTGCCGATGGAGGACAGCGAGGAGAACGCCGCGATCGTCAATTCTGTGCAACGGGCTGCCAGTGTGGTTATCCAGAAGAGCCTCGCCGAGGGCTTCGGGCTGACGGTCGCCGAGGCGATGTGGAAGGAGCGGCCGGTCGTCGCAAGCCGGATCGGCGGCATCCGGGACCAGATCGACGACGGCCGATCGGGTCTGTTGATCTCGGACCCCCGTGACCTCAAGAAGGTGGGCGAGGCCGTCGGAGGGCTGCTCGCCGACCGAGAACGGGCGGATCGCATGGGCGCCGCCGCTCGCGTCCGGGTGCAGCAGCACTTCCTCGGTCCACAGCACCTGGGCCGGTACTTCGAGGTGATCCAGCGACTGGCGTCCGAACGCGTGTTGGCGTAAGGCGGGGCTCGCCCGCTGTCAGGCGGTGGCGTACGCGGAGGCGATGTCGAGCGTCGACAGTACGCCCGCCGGGTAGCCGCTGGCGGCGTCGAGAACGATCAGGTGGGACACACCATGCTCGCTCATCAGCTGCGCTGCACGATGAAGCGACTCGTCGGCCGACACCGTAACCGACCGGGAGGCGGCTGCTTGCAGCGCGGCGGGCTGTTCGCCACCTGCCGCCGCCGCCGCGATATCCAGGTCGGACACGAACCCAACGGGCCGGCGCCCATCGGGCGCATTGACCGCGACCGCGTGCACTCGATGCTTCGCCATGAGCGCCGCCACCTCGCCCAGCGGTGTGTCACAGGCGCAGCTCAGAAGGCCGTGGTGCATGCAGTCGCGCACGCGAATGTGTGCGAGCACCGGGGTGCGGATTCCTTGATCGGTCATGATCCGAGATTCGCGAACATCGTCGGGCGACGCATCCGTGCCGGGCGGCGCCGCGGCGCGGAAAACTACGGACCAAGCCGCAAACTTCTGCCCAACGTTGCCCGGGCGGCCTTGGAGACACTGTAAGATCGAGGTCGGCTTCGTCCTAAACCTCGGCGGGCCACCGATGTTCCGGCTTCAAACGCTCGGCCGGCGTGTGCGTGACCTTCAGCGGTCATCGCGTAACCCCCGTTAGGAGCCGAGTCCATGCGTCGTTCACCGCAAGCATCCGATCAGGTCGGATCGGGAAAGGGGCTCGCGAGGGCCGCGCTTGAGCTGGGCGACATCGACCTGTTCGAGCTCAACGGGCTGTTCGCCGCGATGGTGCGCAAACAGCGCCCACCCTTCGACTCGCGGGTACGAACTGGAGCTACCGATGGCTATTGCTAGTGACGATAGGACCGCCGAGACCGCCGAGACCGCCGAGACCGGCGGAGAGTGGGCTAGTCGGCTGGATGGCTATGTGCAGCGCGCCTGCGACGCCGCCATTGCGCTGCGAGCCCTCGACCAGGAGGCGGTCGACCGGATCGTGAAAGCGATGACCATTGCCGGGCTGGAGAACGCGATCGACCTTGCCGAGTTGGCGATGGAGGAGACACAGTTCGGGGTGCTCGAGGACAAGGTCATCAAGAACTACATCGCCACAGAGTTCCTGTACGACTACCTGAAGGAAAAGAAGTCGGTCGGGATCATCGAGGAGGATCGCGAGCGCGCGATCCAGTACGTCGCGGAACCGATCGGAGTGGTGCTCGCGCTGCTGCCGATCACGAATCCGACCTCAACCGCGCTGTTCAAATCGATCGTCGCAGCCAAGACCCGCAACGCGCTGATCATGAGACCGTCGGCTCGGGCCGCTCGCTGCGCGAGCCGCGCTGCGGAACTGTTGCAACAGGCGGGCGAAGCCGCCGGGCTGCCTCCCAATGCGCTCCAGGTCATCCCGGACCCGTCGCGCGAGGTCTCCCAGTATCTCTTCCACCATCCCGGCGTCGACTTCATCTGGACGACCGGCGGCCCGAAGGCGGTTGCCGCCGCCAACGCGGCTGGCAAGCCCTGCCTCAGTGTCGGCTCGGGCAACGCGCCCGTATACCTGCACCGCAGCGCCGACGTGAGCATGGCGGTGGTCGACATACTGGTCTCGAAGACGTTCGACTCATCGGTCATCTGCCCCGCGGAGCAGACGTGCGTGATCGACGAGCCGATCTATGACGCCGTGATCGAGGAATTCCGCCGGATGGGTGCACGGCTGCTGAACCACGATGAGACCAGCGCGCTGGCGCGGAAGTCGTTCGGCGAGGACGGCCGGATCGAGTTCAGCGTGCTCGGCCAGTCCTGCTCGACGCTGGCCGCACTGGCCGGCTTCGACGCCGACGACGCCGACAAGGTGCTGCTCGCGCCGCTGCCCGCCGACCTCGACGAGCTCGCGGCCCATCCCTTCATCGCCGAGAAGCTGATGCCGGTGTTGGGCGTCGTCCGCTCGCCGTCGGTCGAGCACGCGATCGCCGCCTGCGAGGTGGTCACCGAGCACGATGGGCTCGGCCACACCTCGGCCATCTACGCCACCGACGACTCCGTCATCGATCGGTTCGCGCTCGCGATCCGCACCGGCCGGATCCTCGTGAACGCCCCCACGGCGGTCGGGGCGTTGGGCGGCATCTATAACGCGATGCCGCCGACGTTCTCGCTCGGGTGCGGCACGTGGGGGGGATCGAACACAACGGACAACGTCAATTACCGCAACCTGCTGAACATCAAGGCCGTCTCCCGCCGCCAAGCACCGCCACAGTGGTTCCGCGTTCCCTCAGACACATACTTCAATCCCGGCGCGCTGGAGAACCTGAGGCAGCTCGGAGCGCGCCGGCCGATGATCGTCACCGACGGACCGACCGAGGCTCGGGGAGTCGCCGATCAGGTGCGCGGTTACCTGCTGACCGATGCCGTGCACGTCTTCTCCGGGGTCGAGCCGGAGCCGACCGAGTCCCAGATCCGCGCCGGGGTGGAGGAGCTTGGCCGAGTGGACGCCGACGTGATCATCGCCGTCGGCGGAGGCTCGGTGATGGATGCCGCCAAGGCGATACGGCTGTTCCACGAGAGTCCCGAGCTGAGCCTGCATGAGCTCTCGTTGCCGTTCCTCGATGCGCGTAAGCGGATCGCGTCGTTCCCCCAGACCGATCATGCGATCCGCCTGGTCGCGGTGCCGACGACCGCCGGGACGGGCTCGGAGGTCTCGCCCGCCGCCGTCGTCAGCGTCGGCAACAAGAAGGTCACGTTGGTCGATTACTCGCTCGTGCCCGACATCGCCGTGGTCGATCCGACCCTGACCCTTTCGATGCCACCGGAGATCACCGCCGACACAGGGATCGACGCGCTCACCCATGCGCTCGAGGCAGCGGTTTCGATCTTCGCCTCGCCGTACACGGACGCGTTCTGCATGCAAGCCGTCAACCTGATCCTCGACGCGCTTCCACGGGCCTACCATGACGGCTCGGACCTGAAAGCGCGGTCGGCGATGGCCAACGCGGCCACGATCGCTGGACTCGCGTTCTCCAACGCGTTCGTCGGACTCAACCACGCCCTGGCCCACGCCGTCGGTGCTCGCTTCGGCATCGCCCACGGCCGCGCCAACGCGATCTTCCTGCCCCACGTCCTGCGCTACAACGCGTCGCTGCCGACCAAGTTCATGCCCGCGCCCGGCTATTCCGCGTACGTCGCGCCGCAGAAGTACGCGCAGATCGCCTGGATCCTCGGCATCGGCGGCAGCTCCGAGGCTGACCGGCGGGAGCAGCTGTTCGATCGCGTGCAACAGCTGCTGGCCGAGGTCGGCGAGCCCACCTCCCTGGCCCAGCTGGGCATTGGGCGCGCGGAATTCGAGGACTCTCTGCTCGGACTTGCCAAGACGGCCTTCACCGACCCGAGCATGCGCACCAACCCGCGGATCCCGCTCATCAGCGAGATCGTCGAGCTGCTTCAGATCGGCTTCGCCGGTTGACGGCGTTGCCCCCGACCTCAACGACGGAAAAACAAGGATGGTTCAAATGGTTTTGGGATACAACAGCAATCTCTACATCCTCGCGTTTGACCATCGCGGGTCGTTCCAGAAGAAGATGTTCGGGATCGAGGGCGATCCCACGCCCGAAGAGACCAAGACGATCGCCGACGCCAAGCGTTTGATCTTCGAGGGCGTCCTCGAGGCCGTAAAGCGAGGCGCCGAGCCAGGCGCGGCCGGCGTGCTCGTCGATGAGCAGTTCGGCTCGGATATCCCCCGACGCTCGCGCGAGCACGGGCTCACGTTGGCGATGCCGGTCGAGAAGTCTGGTCAGAATGAGTTCGATTTCGACTACGGCGAGGACTTCGGCGCGCACATTGAGAAGTTCGACCCGGACTTCTCCAAGGTGCTCGTCCGCTACAACCCCGAGGACGACCCGGCGCTGAAGCAGCGCCAGCTGGGACGCCTCAAGCGGCTGGCCGACTGGCTGCACGAAAACGACCGTAAGTTCCTGTTCGAGCTGCTCGTGCCGGCCACTCACGAGCAGCTCGCGAAGCTCGGCGGCGACACCGACCGTTATGACGCGGAGCTGCGACCGGAGCTGATGCGACGCGCGATCGAGGACATCCAGAACGCTGGGATCGAGGTCGACGTCTGGAAGATCGAGGGCGTCGACGAGAGTGAGGATGCCGCGACGCTCGCCCGCCAGACGCGCTCGGGCAAGGGCCGCGAGGGCGTGGCCTGTGTGCTGCTCGGACGCGGCGCCTCGGCTGCCAAGGTCGAGCAGTGGCTCGAGGCGGCGGCGCCGATCGACGGCTTCATCGGCTTCGCGATCGGCCGTTCGATCTGGTGGGACGCGCTGAAGGCGTTCCTCTCAGGCGACCTCGAGCGAGACGCGGCCGCCTCAGAGATCGCCGAGAACTACCTTCACTTCGTGCACGTGTACCAGGGGCAGAAGGTCCACTGACAGTCATGCGCGTCGGCCTGCTCACCGGAGGCGGGGACTGTCCCGGACTCAACGCCGTGATCCGGGCTGGCGTGCGCAAAGCGATCGATGGCTACGGAGATCAGGTGATCGGCTTTCGCGACGGCTGGCGTGGGGTTCTGGAGGACTCCTTCGAGGAGCTCACGATCGAGTCAACGCGCGGGATCCTGCCGCGCGGAGGGACGATCCTCAGGAGCTCGCGTACGAACCCCTACCAGCGGGAGGACGGCCCGCAGAGGGTGCGCGAGACGCTGGCCCGCCACGACCTCGATGCTCTGATCGCGATCGGGGGCGAGGACACGCTCGGCGTCGCCAACCGACTGCATGGCGAGGGTGTGCACGTCGTCGGCGTACCGAAGACGATCGACAACGACCTCGGGGCGACCGACGTGACGTTCGGCTTCGACACGGCGCTGGGCGTCGCGACCGAGGCGATCGACCGTCTCCATACCACGGCCGAGAGCCACAACCGGATCCTGGTCGTCGAGGTGATGGGTCGCCACGCCGGCTGGATCGCACTGCATTCAGGCATCGCCGGCGGCGCGGACGTGATCCTGATCCCGGAGGTCCCGTTCGACATCGACGAGGCGTGCCGGCACATCCGCCGGCGCCACGAGCGTGGTCGCTACTTCTCGATTGTCGTGGCCGCCGAGGGCGCCGTCCCGAAGGAGGGCACGATGGAGCTGACCGCCGGCGGACTCGACGAGTTCGGTCATCCCCGCCTTGGGGGAATCGGCGTCCGACTCGAGCATGAGATCGAGCGGCGGACGGGCTTCGAGACACGGGCCACGGTGCTCGGGCACGTCCAGCGCGGGGGCACACCGACCGCGTTCGACCGGGTGCTGGCGACTCGGTTCGGGCTGGCCGCGATCGATGCCGTACACGATGGCGCCTGGGGGATGATGGTCGCGCTGCGCTCCACCAACATCGAGCTGGTGGCGCTGTCCGACGCCGTCGCGGAGCTGCGCACCGTGCCGGTCGAGGAGTACGAGCGATACGGGGTGCTGTTCGGGTGAGCCCCCCGACCGTCACCCTCATCCCGTTCGCGCGGGAGGTGCTGGTGCATGCGCACACTTGACGACCTCGATCCCGATGGCAAGCGCGTCCTGGTCCGCGTGGACTTCAACGTCCCGTTGGATGAGCGCCAGCGCATCACCGACGACGTCCGCATCCGCGCCGCCCTCCCGACGCTCGAGGAGCTGCGCTCACGCGGCGCGAGGCAGCTGATCCTGGCCGCTCATCTCGGGCGGCCGAAGGACCACGAGCCTGAGCTCTCGCTCAAGCCTGCCGCGGAGCGCCTGAGCGAGCTTCTCGGGGTGGACGTCGCGCTGGCGCCGAGCCTCAACGAGCTGCCCGACGTCGGGGTGGTGATGCTCGAGAACGTCCGCTACGAGCCGGCGGAGACCAAGAACGACCCCGAGCTCGCCGAGCGCTACGCCGCGCTCGCCGACCTGTACGTCAACGACGCGTTCGGCGCGGCCCACCGCGCCCACGCGTCCACCGAGGCAGTCGCGCACCTGCTCCCGTCGGCGGCGGGCCGGCTGATGGAACGCGAGGTGCGGACGCTGACGGGCATCCTCGAGGACCCGAAGCGCCCGCTGGTGGCGGTCATGGGCGGGGCCAAGGTGACCGACAAGATCGGCGTGCTCGACGTATTCCTTGACCGTGCGGACATCGTGCTGGTCGGCGGCGCGATGTGCTTCCCGTTCTTCAAGGCGCAGGGCCACGAGGTCGGCGACTCGCTGTGCGAGCGCGAAGGCATCGATCCCGCGCGCGCGGCGCTCGAGAAAGGTGGCGACAAGCTACGGCTCCCGAGCGACCTGGTGGCCGGGCGCGAGTTCTCGGCCGACACCGAGGTCAGGTCGCTCGACGGCGTTGATGTCCCGGCCGGCTGGATGGGGCTCGACATCGGCCGCGCATCGGCGGAGGCATATGCCGCCGTGATCGGGAACGCCGGGACGGTGTTCTGGAACGGGCCGATGGGCGCGTTCGAGCTCGACCCATTCGCGGACGGCACCCGCCGCGTTGCCGAGGCGGTCGCCGAGTGCCCCGGCACGACGGTGGTGGGCGGCGGCGACTCGGCCGCGGCGCTGGCGCAATTCGGCCTGGCTGATCACGTCGACCACCTTTCCACTGGTGGCGGCGCCTCGCTCGAGCTCATGGAAGGCAAGGAGCTGCCCGGGGTGGTGGCGCTGTCATGAGCCCGCGGCGAACCTCATTGATCGCCGGCAATTGGAAGATGTACAAGACGATCGAGGAGGCCGAGCAGTACGCACGGGGGCTGCTGCCCAAGATCGCCTCTGCGGACGGCGTCGAGATTGGGATCTGTGTCCCCTTCCTGGCGCTGGCGCCGATGGTCGACTCCACGCGGGGCTCGCGCGTCGAGGTGTTCGCCCAGACGATGCACCAGGCCCTGGAGGGCGCGTTCACGGGCGAGGTGTCGCCGGCGATGCTGACCGAGATCGGCGTTCACGGCGTCGTGCTCGGCCACTCTGAGCGCCGGCAGCTGTTCGGGGAGACCGACGGCGCGCTGCGGCTGAAGGTCCCGGCCGCGCTCCAGGCCGGGCTGGTCCCGATCCTCTGCGTGGGGGAGACCGAGGAGGAGCGCGAGCGCGGCGACACCGAGCGCAAGCTGCGACACCAGATCCGGGCGGGCCTCGAGAAGGTGCCCGTCGAGCGGCTGCCGGAGGTCGTGCTCGCCTATGAGCCGATCTGGGCGATCGGGACGGGCCTCACCGCCACGACTGAGCAGGCGCAGGAGACGGTGGCATTCGTGCGGGCGTTGGTGCAGGACATCGACAAGTCCGCGGGCCAGGCGGTTCGGATCCTTTATGGCGGTTCGCTCAAGCCAGAGAACGCGGAGGCGCTGCTCGGCCTCCCCGACGTCGACGGGGCGCTCGTCGGCGGCGCCAGCCTCGACCCCGAGTCGTTTGCGCGCATCGTCGAGGTCGCGAGCGGGCTCGTTGCCGCCGTGCGGTGATGATCGAAGGCGCCTGAGGCCCGCGATGCCCCCCAACGATCAGCTCACGGCGCTCGACGCTACGTTCCTGGAGCTCGAGGAGGCCGATGACAGCGCCGTGATGCACATCGGCGGAGCGCTCTTGTTCGCGCCGCTTCCCGGCGGTGGGACGCCGGCAATCGGGAGGGTGCGCGAGCACCTCGAACGGCGCCTGGACCTGTTGCCGCGCTACCGCCAAAAGCTCGGCGCGCCTCGCACCGGGGGGCTTTCCTGGCCCTCGTGGGAGGTCGATGAGCGCTTTGAGGTCGAAGCACACGTGCGTCACGCGACGCTCCCGTCGCCGGGTGAGGAAGGCGAGTTCCTGGAATGGATCTCGGACTTCTACTCGCACCGCCTCGACCGCAGCCGTCCGCTATGGGAGATCGTGCTGCTCGACGGTCTGTCGGATGGCCGCTGGGCGCTGGTGTCCAAGACCCACCACTGCCTGGTCGATGGCGTCGGCTCGGTCGACCTGGTCGGTCTACTGCTCGACGCCGAGCCCGCGCCGCCCGACGCCCCCGCGCTCCACCCCGCGCGCGTGCCGGCCTCCGTCGACGCCTCGCACGGATGGCTCTCATCTCTGTCCGCGCCGGTAGGACTCGTGACCGGCGCGGGCCTCGCGGCCGGTCGCACCGGCGCGCACGCGGTGATGCATCCGCGGGAGGGTTTGGAGCGCTCGCGCGACATGATTGATCTGCTCGTCCGTGACGAGCTGATCGCGGCGCCGCGCTCGAGCCTCAACGTGCCGATCGGCGCGACACGACGGATCGCGGCCGCTCACGTCGAGCTCGAGGAGCTGCGGACGGTCCGTTCGGCACTCGGGGGCACGGTCAACGATGTCGTGTTGTGCGCGGCCACCGGTGCGCTGCGCGAGCTGCTGCTCGCTCGCGGCGAGGACCCGCCGCGCCAGGGCCTTCGCGCAATGGTGCCGGTGAACGTCCGCAGTGAGAGGGACCACGGCGACCTCGGCAATCAGGTCTCCTCGCTGTTCGTCGGCCTGCCGGTGGCCGAGGCCGACCCGCTGCGCCGCTACCAGCTCGTGGTCGCCGCGACGGAGAAGCTCAAGGCCGGAGGCCAGGCCCTCGCGGCCAGCGCTCTGACCGGGCTGACCGAGCTTGCGCCGCCGGTGCTCCACGCGGGCCTCGCGCGCATGCTGTTTGCGAAGCGACTGTTCAACGTCACGATCACCAACGTCCCGGCCTCGCCGCGACGCGTGTATGCGTTCGGCGCGGCGATGGTCGACGTGGTGCCGATCGTTCCGCTCGCGGCCGAGCACGCACTCGGGATCGCGGTCGTCTCCTACGCCGGCGGAATGACGTTTGGGTTATGCGCCGATCGCGGCACGGTTCCCGACCTCGATGTCCTCACAGACGGCATCGTCACCTCGCTGGACGAGCTGGCTGCGCTGGCGCACCCCACATCGGCGGCCCGGTAGCTCAGCCTCGCGAGTCCTGCCCCTGCGCGCCCGCCGCTGGGCTTGCGTAGAGCGCTCCGGCGCACAGCGCCGTCAGCTGATCGATCTCGGTAGTCCCCAGCGTGCGGCCGAGCGCGAACCAGCGGCCCGCGAATTCCTCGACCATCGCGGTCAGCGCAATGGCCGCGATCTCCAGGTCGAGTCTTCCATCCACGGGTCTGAGCTCGGGGTCGCGTGCGAGCAGCTGGCAGAGCTGCTCGACGATCGATGCCCTGATACGCCCGCGCAGCTCGTCGACCTCGGGATGGATGGCGCTGGCGTGATCCCAGGTCCTCACAACGTCCCACCATTCGCCGTAGATGCGGAAGAAAATCGTCAGGCGGGCGCGGATCGCGTCGCGCGGGGACTGTCGCTCGCTGCCCGTGAGCGGCGCGACCGCAGCGCCGTAGATCGCGCTCGCGGCCTCCTGAGTCAGCGCCAACAGGGCGTCGCGCTTGTCGTCGAAGTACGTGTAGAACGTTCCGTGACTCGTGCCCGCCAGCGCAACGATGTCAGCGACCCGGGTCGAGGCGAAGCCGAGTTTCGCGAACGACTCTCGCGCAGCTGCCAAGAGCCGTTCGCGCGTTGCTCCGCTGGTGGGTTTCGTTCGCCGTCCCGTGGTTGCGCCGGCAACGGCATTTGGGTCCTGCGCGGTCGATGCCATTCCAGAAAGGGTACTCCGTGCGCATGACGATGACGTCGATGTCAGGATTTTGGGCGCGAAGAGAATTGGCAATTTGGCTCGACTTCTTGGCACGGCGCTGGTATGGTTGATACCGATGTCAACGTCAACACCAGCCGCGAAGCAGCGCGCACCGCAGCACAAGGGCAACGGCCGGCCGGCACTCGACCCGTCGGCAACGGCCAAGCCCACGAGCGCCGAGCGCGAATCCCAGAGTCTGATCCAGAGCCTCATCGCCAAGCGAGTCGCCGCGGCCACCGAACACGCCCTCGACGGCCCCAACCAGACGCTGATGCGTGCTCAGAAGCCGGTCTGGGATGCCCTCAACAAGTTCTACTTCCGGCTGGAGACGTCCGGTTGGGACCGACTGCCCGAGGAGACCTCGCTGCTGATCGGAAATCATTCGGGGGGTTCGCTGACGATGGACGCGTGGACGCTCGTCTTCGCCTGGTGGGAGCGATTCGGCACCGAGCGCGTGCTTCATCCGACTGCCCACGATGTCCTGATGGCCGCGCCCGGCCTCGGCGACTACTTCCGCCAGGCCGGCGTGATTCCAGCTTCGCGCCCGGGCGTCACCGCGGCGCTCAGCGCCGGGTGCGACGTGATCATCTGGCCGGGGGGGGACGTGGACGCGATGCGCAACTGGCGCAAGCGTGATCAGGCTGTCCTCGGCGGGCGAAAGGGGTTCGTACGCCAGGCGATCCGTTCAGGCGTCCCGATCGTTCCGGTGGCCAGTGTCGGCGGCCATGACACGGTCTTCGTCCTCTCCGAGGGCCAATGGATCGCGAACGGGCTCGACCGCATCTCGGGGCTGAAGAGAAAGCTTCGCGGCACGAGGCTGCCGATCGTCCTCGGCATGCCCTTTGGCCTCACGATCGAGACCATTCCGACCCACCTCCCGTTGCCGGCGAAGATCCGCACCGAGCTGCTCGAACCGATTCACGTCGACAAGGACCCAGAGCGGGTCAACGATCGGGAGTACGTGAACTCGATCTACCTCGAGGTGAACTCCGCGATCCAGGGCGGAATGGATCGGCTCGCCAAGCAACGGCGCTTCCCGGTCTTCGGATAGCCAGCGCGCGTCATGAGTGTGATCGAGGCCATCCACGCCCGCCAGATCCTCGACAGCCGTGGCAATCCCACCGTCGAGGTCGACCTGCGGCTCGTTGGCGGCGCGGCCGGGCGGGCAGCGGTCCCGTCGGGCGCTTCCACAGGATCGCGTGAGGCGCTCGAGCTGCGCGACGGCGGCAGCGCCTTCCGCGGGAAGGGCGTCACGCGAGCGGTGGCGAACGTCAACGGCGAGATCGCAGCTGCGGTGCGCGGACGCGAGATGCCAGATCAGCGGGCACTCGACGAAGCGCTGATCGAGCTGGACGGCACGGAAGGGAAGTCACGCTTGGGTGCCAATGCTCTGCTGGGCGTGTCGATGGCCGCGGCTCGTGCCGCGGCCGTGGCGGCCGGCCAGCCGCTGTGGCGATATCTGGGTGGCGATCAGGCTCACCTGCTCCCGGTCCCGGCGATGAACGTCCTCAACGGCGGCGTGCATGCGGACAATCCAGTCGACTTCCAGGAGTTCATGGTTGCCCCGATCGGGGCCGCCTCGTTCGCTGACGCGCTTCGGATTGGCGCCGAGGTCTACCAGGAGCTCAAGGCCACGGTCAAGCAGCGCGGGCAGTCCTCAGCTGTGGGCGACGAGGGTGGCTTCGCGCCGAGCTGGACTCGAACGAGGCGCCGCTCGAGCTGCTCGTCACGGCGATCGAGGCGGCCGGTTACCGCCCAGGAGACGACGTTGCGATCTGTCTCGACCCGGCGGCGAGCGAGTTCTTCCACAACGGCCGCTACCAGCTCAAGTGCGAGAGCCGGTCGTTGTGGAGCGCAGAGATGATCGAGCTCTGGGCCGACATCTCGGCGCGCTACCCGGTGCTGTTCCTCGAGGACGGGCTGGCCGAGGGCGATTGGGACGGGTGGAAGCAGCTCACTGACGTTGTCGGTGACCGCCTACAGCTCGTGGGAGATGATGT
>CAVRKJ010000007.1:0-70945 GCA_963721515.1 uncultured Actinomycetota bacterium
TCTCCCAGCGCCGGGCGGACAACGTGGCGCGCCTGCTCGAGAAGGTGTACCCCAACCTCGCCGGCAGCCTACGACCGGTCGGCAAGGGCATGAACGATCCGGTCGCGCCGAACACTCAGCCCGACGGGAGCGACAACCCGGCCGGCCGCGCTCTCAACCGCCGGGTCGACATCGAGTTCGATGTGATCTGACGCAGGGCGGCCAAGCTTCAGCCGCCGCAACCGAGCTAACGTGACGCCGGCAGCCTCGGGCCTTGGGCAGCTCGCCCTGCGGTTCGTGACACGAACCCCCTAGCAATTGGAGGGGCTGCGATCCGCCCGGTCGAGTCGTCAGACAAGCATCTTGTCGCTGCCTGCTAAGGCCACTACGCCCTCCGGGGCGAGTACCCGCGCACATTTGACAGCAAGCCTGCTCCACGCACGCCGGCCAAGGACTCGTCCGCCTGGACCTCAATGAATGGGCGAATGCGAGCGCGCGAGCCGGCGATCCGGAGACGTAGCTCTCGCCGGATGCAGGGCGGAGGCGACGGCGTGCGGAATCGGGCAGTTGCATAGGCGCGCGTCAGCCGTCGCAGTCTCGAAATTGGCGAGATGCGAGACCGACGTCGTCTACGGTGCCGAGACCTGCACTCGTGTCGGCGCGTATACGCGGAGCGGGCGCGGTCGTCGGGACTCCCTCTGTCCGAGAGCGGTTGACCGTGGCCGCGTCAGCGCCGGGAAAATCGTGGCTGCTTGCGCCGCCGGCGATCCCGGTCCGACGGCTGCGCCTTCGCTTCGTAAGTGCAGCTGCGGACCGTCGAGCTGCCGCCGGTCGTGTCGACCCGGAGGGGCTTGACAGGCTCCGATGGGGTCTCTGGACAGTGCCCATCTTCCGCGCCAGGCCGTAAGCGCGCATAGTCATTGAGAGCACGCCGCCACCAGGGTGGCATGAGTCTTGATCTGACCCATACCCGTCCTGAGGGTGCCGCGTCGAGCCCGAACGCCGGGAACCGCTCCGGCTCGGCGGTCACGCCGCGGACCACGCTCCGCGCCCAATCGGCCGTAGCCGGACGAGCGACGCCGTACCACAGCGGCGGGAACGGCTTCTGTACCAGTTGGAGCTCCATCGGGAAATCCTCGACACTGAAGTACTCGCCGGTATGAGTAATGGGCCCACCGCTACCACTCTCAAGAAGCAGCGAAAGGGTCTCTTCGTAGCGCTTCCTTGCTTCGCTCTCATCCTTGATGCCATAGAACCCGAGCTCGATCGGGGAGATGCCGCTACCGAGGCCCAAGCCGGTCGTTTGTGACCAGCCATCAAACGGCCCGTGAGCCGATCCGCGAAAGCAGAAGTCCGAACCGGCCCGAGAATGTCTTGCGCGACGGACGAATTTCATCGGTCTCCCACGAGCCCTGTCGAGCTCGGCACCGGTCTCCTGGTTCTCGTCCGCGGCGAGCGTCTCCGACGCGCGGATCAGGCGCCCGGCGCTCTCGCATTGCGGGGCGATCTGCACTGAAGGTTTGCTTCTGCCATGCTCGCCGACGACGAATTCGGCGGAGTGCTCGGCGGGCCATGTGGCCGCGCAATCAGCGGCCGGGTAGGGGACCCTCCAGCGAACGGCGTCGGTGCGCTCGATACGGTCATGGCGTACTGGTGAGTTCCCGTCACGCGTCTGTGCCGCGTTGAACCGCTCGGCGGGCCCGCAGCTTGTGGATGGCCGCGCCGCCGGGCCGCGTCTTGACCTCCTCAAGCCCCTTCAGATCGCCATTGCGGTTCTCAGGTCAGTCAGCGTGGCGCACGCCGGTGCGCGGGAGGATTCTCACGACACTGCCAACTCCGACAGCGCGACCCGTGCCGTTTGCTCGTCCAGAAAGATGCGGATTCGGATGATCTGGCCCCCGTCGATCTCGATCGCGGCGTAGAACTGCCGTGGCTCGCGATCTCGCGCCATCAGCGCCAGGCGAGTCAGCACGCCGTCACCGACGCTGCGCGTGTCCTCGACGTCGACGTGCAGGGCCCCGAGTTCGGCTATTACCTGGTCGAGCCGGGCGATGACCGCGCCCCGGCCGCGCCAGACGCCGCCGCCGGTCCAGCCGGGTGGATCCTCGAGCTGGACCCAGCGCGACATCCAGGCCGCCGCGGTTTCGGCGCCCGCCTCGTTCATGGCGTCGAACGCGCGGGCGACGAAGTGCGCGTCGGGGTCTGCGACCGGCGGCGCGGGCAGATGCAGCACCCGGCGGGTCACGCTGCGCCTCGGGTCGGCCTCGCGCTCTGTGAGCAGGAACTCGATGCCGCTGTGGACCGCCATGCGGACTTCATCCCGGAGCTGGCGTGCCGCATCGTCGTCCTCGACGCGGCCATCGAACCGCGCGGTGTCGATCGGCTCACCGAACCAGAAGTAGAGCCGCTCGGGGCGCGGGATGAGAGTCGGCCCGATGCCGTGGACGATCGGCGGCGCCGGCATGCCGACCAGCAGCTTCATGATCGCCGACACCTGCGCGCCTCCCGGAGTCCGGCGGTCGGCGATAATGTCGAACATCTCCTCGACGCCAACGGCGGCGAAGGGGACGATCGGGTAGGCGAATTCGATTGCCAACCGCGCGAACCCGAGCCGCTCCTTCCACAGCAACTGGTACTTCTCGCCGCGTCCGTGGAAGACCTCGCCGGTCCCGCCGGGAAAGACGAGGATGTGCTGGCCGTCGCGCATCAGCGCACGGACGTTCTCGCGGGTCCCACGAACCATTCCGGAGCGCTCGAGCAGGTTGCGCCAGACCGGGATCCTGTAGTGGCCATGGTCGCCGAGACCCCGCAGGCAGATCCCCCGACGCCTCCACAGCTGGGCTCCCATGAACGGAACATCGATCATTCCGAAAAGCGTGTGGTTGCCGACGAACAGCGCGCCACGCTCGGGGATCCGCTCGACGCCGTAGAGCTTGGGCGCGGTGATCCGCTCCAATGCCGCAACGATCGACGCCAGCCGGTTCATCTGCGCGTCGCTCGGAGCTGGCGGGAGAGGCGTGGCGGGGGTACTCATCTGCTCGTAACAACCCCGTTGAACTGCGTCCACTGAGCGTTCGATTCTACGAGGCGCCCGGGTCCTGGTCGACGGCAGGTGGGATCGCACCGTCTCAAACCACGTGTTCGATGATTCTCGCGATGACCCCCAGCTATCCGAGCATCACGATACGCCGCTCCGGGGTCACGCTCCGGACACTCTTGTTTGGCTGATGATCCAGCGGTACGCCCCGTCAGCCGGAGCGTTCTGGTTTGCTATGGCGAACCGGGTATCTGAGGCGCGAGTGCCGCTCCGGACGAGTTGGCACAGCGGGTGTGTCGGGAACGATGAGATGACCGCTCCGCCTGGCGAAACGACAGCCCGGTGATTAGGGTCGCGGCGATCGTCGGTGCGGTCCGTGCCTATGCACGAACGTGACGGTGCTTGCTCGGGATTGGCGATTCCGCGAACCCGCTGTCCTGCCGCGATCGCCCACATCCAGGCGTGCCCGGTGTGGGCGCGCACGACTGCTTTGGTTCTCGCCGGTGCTCCGGCCGCGCTATGCCTTCGCCACGATCTGGATGATCGTGAGTGCGGAGCCGGCGCGGGATCGCCTTCGCCAAGGTCCGAGCACGCTACGTCGCCGTGTCGGCTGCCCACACGCTGCATAGGTAGCGCGGTCCTTTCGCACCCGTTCTGGTGTGCCCTGCTATCGGTGATTTTCGAGGCTCCGCCCACGCTCGGCTGATGCGCGGTTGGGTCGGCGTCACTCTGGACGGATGCGTCCACGGGCTCCAGCAACCCGACCGTCGGAGTCTCGATGAACGACCGGGGACGCTCTGGCGTCCGCGAACCTGGGACGGGTTCCTTAGCGACGTCTCGATCGTGGGGGGTAGCGTCACCCCAGGCCCTTCTTGTTGGCGCGTCGCAGCAGGCCGACGAGGCTGACCGCGTTACCCCGATCAACGGGAGCCTTTATCCGTGGAGGCGGGCCGGGCGCCCCATCCCGCTCAGGACTATGCCGTCGACACTCCGAGCGGCTTCGCGACACAGCACGACGATCGATGGTCGCCCACTGCCCGTCGTTACCGTGGATTTGGCTCAATACGTGCCAGATGAACTGCTGACCGTCGCCGAAGTCGCTCAAACGCTCAGACTCAACCCGCAGACGGTGAGGAACATGATCGACCGGGGCGAGATACCAGCGATTCGCGTCGGGTCGCGTCGCGTCCGCGTTGAGCGTTCTGATCTCGACGCGTTTCTCGCCGAGGGCCGGCGCGTGACGCGGCGATCGCCGACACGCATCGACTTTGACGAAGCCCGCCAGGTCAGCGAGTGCCGCAGCCGCCACCCGTCCGCTTCCAGCGGCGCGAGGGCGCGATGCACCTCGTCCTCCGAGCGAGCACCGACGCGGCTGCGACGGGCGAGTCCGAGCCAGTGCCGAGCCGCGCCGTCCCTCGCGGGACCGACGAGGCACTGCGCCGGCGGGTAAGTCGCCCGATCACCACCGCTTCGTCCGACGTCACTCGCGAGTTCAGGCGGCTCCTTCGAACTCGAGGAGCTGCCGGCACTTTGTTTCCGGAAGTCGATCGATCGGGGTCGCCGCCCCCACCGCTACGACCATCCAGGAGCAGCCGCCGTGGAGAGATCACGCCGCCGATTTCTGCACGGATGACCAAAGTTAGTCGTCCAGTAAACGTCCGTCGGCCCGATTAGTCCATCTGCTGCCCTGGACAATATGGCCGATTTGCAGGTCTTTCGTTAGTCGGGGAGACAGGATTTGAACCTGCGACCGCCCGGCCCCCAGCCGGGTGCGCTACCAGACTGCGCCACTCCCCGTGGCTTGCGCCGATGATAACCGGCCGCAGAGCGGGCGACGGGAATCGAACCCGCCCTAGAAGCTTGGAAGGCTTCTGTGCAACCACAACACTTCGCCCGCGGGAGGACCGATGGTAACGCGGCGCGGTGGGTCGGGCGGGCGCGCGTCCTGCGCTCTGAGCGTCAGCCCGCGGCGCGCGGTGGCGCAGGCCGCTCCTCGGTCGGCACGTCGCCGTCCCGCACGAGGTCCTGGGGAGGCCATGGCCCGGTCCAGTTGTCCAGCGCGCCGTCGAGCGTGACCACTGATCCGGACAGGGCCCGGCCCAGCGGCGTGGCCAGCAGTGCCACCAGCCAGCCGTATTCCTCCACCTCGCCGAGGCGCTGGAGCGGCACGGACTCGCCGGCTCGCCGCCACAGCTCGGCGGGGTATTTCTTCAATGACTCGGTGGCCAGGCGGCCGAGCGCGATCGCGCTCACCGCGACCTCGTCCCCCGCCCATTGCGCGGCTAGCTCCTTGGTCAACGCCTCCACCGCCGCGCGGGCCGCTCCCGTGTGAGCCATCGCCGGAAACCCCTGGTGGGGTGAGACCGTGACGTTGACGATGCTTCCGCCTGCCGAGCGCATGGCCAGGTCGTATGCCGCCTGGCACATCGCCAGGGTGCCGCCGACGTTGAGCCGCTGAACCGCGTTCCAGCCCTTGGCGGTGATGCCCTCGGCCGGCACGAAGTACTGGCCGCCGGCGTTGTTGAGCAGGAAATCCAGCCGCCCGTGCCGCTCCAACGCCGCGCTGACGATCGCCACAGCGCCATCCCGCCCCCGGATGTCGCCGGCGACCCAGGAGCACTCGTCTCCCAGCTCCGCCGCGGCCTCGGCCAGCACCTCTTCGCGCCGCCCGGCGATGAGCACCGACGCGCCGCAGCGAACCAGCTCGGCGGCGGCAGCCTTGCCCAGGTTGGTGCCCCCGCCGGTCACCAGGGCCACCCGGCCCGACAGGATGCCGGGCCCGAAGATCCGCGAGGGCTCCAGCGCCTACTCCCCCAGGACCTTGATGACGAGCCGCTTGGGCCGCCCGCCGTCGAACTCGCAGTAGAACACCTGCTGCCAGGGTCCGAGGTCGAGCCGACCGTCGGTGACGGGGACGATCACCTGGTGGTGGACGAGCAGGTTCTTGAGGTGGGCGTCGCCGTTGTCCTCGCCGCCGCGGTGGTGGCGGTAGTCGCCGGGATCGGGGAGGAGCTCGCGCGCCACCTCGTTGGCGGGCTCCTGCCAGCTCGGCGGCGCCACCTTGTCCAGCCACTCCAGCGTGTCTTCCTGGAGCCCGGGCTCGTCGTCGTTGATCCAGACGCCCGCGGTGATGTGCATGGCGCAGACCAGCGCCATGCCCTCGGCGATGCCGGCATCGCGGACCGCCTCGGCCACGTCCTCCGTGATCCGGATGAACTCGCGGCGCCGGGCGGTATTGAAGGTGCGGTAGACGGTGTGCGAGAGCATCACGGGCCCGGGCGAGAAGCAGGGGAGCCGGGATTCGAACCCGGATTCACGGTTTTGGAGACCGCGCGCATAGCCATTAACTCACTCCCCTGTGAGGTCCTGCGATGGTACCGGCCCGCGCTGGGGCCAGGGTGCCCGCAGACCCAGCACCATATGGGCCCGTGCCCGCTTTCGAGATCCAGTTCCCGCCCGAGCAGGTGCCCGCGCTGGCCGCCCGCTTCCCGGTGGGCGACGACGCCGCCTGCGAGGCCGCCGGCGCCGCCGCGCGCGCTCGCGGCCACTACCGGCGGCGCGAGTTCGTACTCGTGTGTGCCTGGAAAACGGTTCGGAGCACCCCTCGGGTGGCCCTCAATAGCGAGGCCCGCGTCCGCTCGGCCACTCGCCGGGCGCTCGCCGACCCCGACGAGGCGGCCCGCATGGAGGCACTGCTGTCACTGGACGGCGTCGGCGTGCCCACGGCGTCCACCCTCCTGTACTTCGCCTTCCCCGCCCTGTACCCCATCCTCGACGTCCGGGCGCTGGACTCGCTCGGCGTCAAGCCGCGCTCCACGTACCCGGTGGCGTTCTGGCTGGGCTATCTCGAGGCCTGCCGGGAACTGGCCCAGCGGTGCGGCGTCTCGCTCCGCACCCTGGACAAGGCGCTGTGGCAGTACTCCAAGGAGCGGTCGGAGGCGGCCAGGCTCTGAGCCGCGCGTTCGGCGGCGGCTCGCAAGGGGGTCTGGTCGACAGTGGTCGTCTCCCGACCACTAACGCCCAAGGGTCCGCCCCGAGGGCGACCTGCCGTCACAACCGGACAGACAGACAGTGCGGGCGGAGGGAGTCGAACCCCCACGGGCTTGCGCCCACCGGCACCTAAAGCCGGCGTGTCTACCGTTTCACCACGCCCGCGCGGCGTCGCGGGGATTGTGAGGCACGCAGACCGGGAATGCTGTCGGCGTGTCGACCCCAACGAGGAGATAAGGTCCGCGCGTGGCTCAGGTTCGCAACGTCTCACCCGGCTACGTCGTCATCCACCCCAACCGGGACAAGGCGATCTGCAAGCTGACCAAGCTCATCGTCGTGGGCCTGCTGATCGCCTCGGTGGTGCTGATGGTGATCCTGACGGTGGGCGGCTGGAGCAAGCTCCAGGGGATGAAGCCGGTCAACTTCATCTGGTCGGCCGTCTATCTGGTCATCGCGTATTACATCCTGCGCTGGTCGCGCGGGCTGCTGCCGATCGCCGCCGCCCTGGCGGTGCTGCTGCTCATCATCGCCGTCATCTCCGGCTTTGGCCTGGCCGGCACGAGCTGGTTTGACCGCAACCACCACGGCTTCGGTGCCGCCCAGTCGCTGTTCGGCGGCAACGGACTCAGCACCGACGTGCTCGGCACGATCACGCTGCTGCTCATCCCGGTCTCGATCGCGCTCGTGGTCTTCGCCATGATCGGCTTCGCTCAGAGCTGGAACGTCGAGCTCGAGGTACCCGAGGAAGAGGCGCGGCGCCGCGGCTCGAAGCCGATCGCGCACGGCCCGTCGGCCGCCACCGCATAGCCCGGCCTCAAGCATCCGCGCCCGGGCAGATCACCTCGGGGATGAAATCTGAAAGATCTTCCACCGATGCCGCGTTCGATCGAACATGATCAGACAACGCGGAGGATCGATGAAGAAGTTCGCAGTGATGCCAATCGCTGCACTTGCGCTAAGTGCAGCGCCGGCAGAAGCGGCAAGTAAGCCCTGCGCAGTCCCGAAGTTCAAGAACGTGCCCTACAAGACAGTCGCGGCCACGATCAAGCATGAAGGCTGCATACCCCAAGCCGTGCGCATGCCCAGTCGCCTCGCCAAAGGCCGAGTGTTCAAGGTGGTGGTGCTGGCCGGCCTTCATCAATCCGTCGTGGCTCAGCCGGGGCAGCACTACGCCAAGGGCACGCTGTTCAATCTCTGGGTCTCTGGCTGACTCTCAGCTGATCAATACGAAGCGGGCCGTTGCGCAGAAGCCGATACGGCGGGGGGGATTCGAACCCCCACGTCCCGAAGGACAATGGATTTTGAGTCCATCGTGTCTACCGTTCCACCACCGCCGCGGGTGGGCGAAGTCTACGACCGGGCGCCGTTGAGGATCAGGCCCAGTAGCTCGTCCAGCAGCGCCGGGGCGGCCGCGGCCAGGCCTGCCGGGCCGTCGTCAGCGGCCGGCAGCTCACGCACCGCGAGGCCGGCGCGCGCCGCGATCAGCGCGCCGGCGGCGTAGTCCCAGAGGTTGACGCCGCGCTCGTAATACGCGTCATAGCGGCCGCAGGCGAGCCACGCCAGGTCGAGCGCCGCTGACCCGGCGCGCCTGATGTCGCGCACGCAGGGCAGCACGCGGCCCATGACGACGGCCTGCTTGGCCCGGACCGCCGCGTCGTAGGCAAAGCCGGTGGAGACCAGAGCGGTGGCCAGGTCGTCTCGCGTGGAGCCGGCGATCTCGGAGTCGTTGAGCGTCGACGCTCCCGAGCGGGTGGCGGCGAAGGTCTCCTCCCGGACGGGATCGAGCACCACCCCCACCACCATCCCGTCGCGGTCCTGGCAGGCCACGCTGACCGAGAACTGGGGGATCCCGAACAGGAAGTTGACGGTGCCGTCGAGGGGATCGACGATCCAGCGCAGCTCGCCGTCGCCGCTCTCGCCGCCTTCCTCGCCCAGGATGGCGTCGCCGGGGCGCCGCTCGCCGAGCACGCGCCGGATCTCGGCCTCGGCGGCGAGGTCGGCGTCGGAGACGGGGTCGGTGGCCGTGCTCTTGGTCCGCAGCCCGTGCACGCGTCCGCCGAACCGGGACATCAGCTCCGCCGCCGCGGCGCTCGCCGCCTCGTGCGCCACGGTCAGCAGTTCGTCCTCGGCAACGCTCATCCGCACCGGTTGTACTAGATCGGCGCGGCGCGCCCGATCCCGCCCCGCAAGCGTCCCTGGGATCATCCGGGCGATGCCGGCCTCCGACACCGCCCAACGGCTGACCGCGTTTGAGAGCCGCGGCGTCGGCACCGACGCCGAGCGCCGGGCGGCCGTGTGGCTCGCGTCCCAGGTGCGAGCGAGCCGCCGTCGGGCCACCCTGGAGACGTTCTGGTGCCGGCCCAACGGAGCGCTGGCCCACGCCTGGCACACGCTGCTGGCGATCGTCGGCAGCCTGCTCGCCGTCCATCATGCGGTGCTCGGAGGCGCGCTCGTCCTCGCGGCGCTGCTGTGCGTCGTCGGCGACGCCGTGACCGGCCACTCGATCGGCCGCCGGCTCACCCGCGAGCACGCCAGCCAGAACGTCGTCAGCCCGGCTCCGGCCGCCGACACCCCCGGCGAGCGCCGGGTCCGCCTGATCGTCACCGCCAACTACGACGCCGGCCGCGCCGGGCTGGCGTACCGCAACTGGCTGCGAGTGCCGGTCACGCGGGGCAAGCGCCTGGCCGGCGGCGGACGCCTCGCCCCCGGTTGGCTGGGATGGCTGGGGATCGCCATGGTCTGGCTGCTGGTCGTGGCCGCGCTGCGCCACGGCGGGGCCAGTGGCACCCCGATCGGCGTCATCCAGCTCATCCCGACCGCGGGCCTCGTCATCGCGCTGGCGCTGCTGCTGGAGTTGGGTAGCGCGCCGTTCGGCCCGGCCGCCGGCGACAACGGCGCCGGTACGGCGCTGGCGCTGGCGCTGGTGCGCGCGCTCGACGCAGCTCCGCCCGCGCGGCTGGACGTGGAGCTCGTCCTCCAGGGCGCCGGCGAGGCGGGCATGGTCGGCCTCAAACACCACCTCCGCGCTCGCCGCCGCGAGCTGCGCGCCGGCAACACGATCGTGCTCGGGGTCGCCGCCGCGGGTGCCGGGCAGCCTCGCTGGTGGATCTCCGATGGCCCGCTGGTGGCGCTCCCCACCCTGGGACGGCTGCGCCGGCTCGCGGCGCGAACCGCCGCCCGCGACGACAGCCTGGGCGCTCGCCCCCACCGCGGCCGCGGCACCTCCCCCGCGCTGCCGGCGCGCGTGCGCCGCCTCCCTGCGCTCACCATCGGCTGCCTGGACGAACGCGGCCTCGCTCCCCGCTCCCACCAGGCCGGCGATCGCGCCGACGCCCTCGAGCCTGGCACGCTCAACGCGCTGCTCCGCTTCGGACTCGCGCTGGTGGATGCGATCGACGCCGACCTGGCCCGGGCGGTCAGCGATAGATCACGTGCTGCCCCAGCAGTTGCGTGACCGTCACGAAGGTGTAGCCCCGCGCCCGCAGCGTGTCGATGATGTCGGGCAGGGCCGCGAGGGTCTGGGACCGGTCGCCGCCGCCGTCGTGCATGATGACGATCGCGCCGGGATGCGCGTTGGCGAGCACGTTGCCCTCGATCTCGCCGACCCCTGGTCGGGCCCAGTCACGCGGATCGATGTCCCATTGGATCGTCGTGAACCCCATCGAGCGTGCCTCCCCGATCAGGGCGGAGCTCACGTCGCCCCCCGGCGCACGGAACAGGCAGGGAGTGAAGCCGTGGGTGGCGTCGCGGACCGCCACAGCGGTGCGGTCGATCTGCTCGGCGGCGACGGGCCCGCCGGCGGCGACGACGATGTGACTCCACGTGTGGTCGCCGATCATGTCGCCGTCGGCGAGCATCCGGCGTTCGATCGCGCCGCCTTCGCCGTACTGGCTGATGTGCTCGCCGACCTCGAAGAAGGTGGCAGGGACCTCGTAGTGCTCGAGCAGCGTCAGGAACCGTGGGGTCTGGTACCAGGGGCCGTCGTCGAAGGTGAGCGCGATCTCGGGCCGGGTCGTGGTGATCCCCGTGACGAACGCCGGACCCGTGTCGGTGCAGCCGACGGGCTGCGGGGGGTGCAACGGCGCGATCGGGGCCTTGGCCGGCCACAGCGTCGCGCATGCCGCCCCCGTGGGACTGGTGCAGTGCGGTCGTCCGAGCACGCTGTCGACCTGCCAGCGCACCGGGGCATATGCGTTGCCGATCGCCGAGGGCAGGAACGTCGCCGTCAGTTGGCGAGCGCCGGCCCTGGTGACGGTGGCCGCGATGACGGTGGCCGCGACGACGGAGCCTCCGGTTCCGCCGACCGGCCGGTATTGCAGACTGGGCGTGCCACCGCCGGGCCGCGGCCCCTCGAGGCACAACTGGCCGGTGAGCTGGGAGTTACGGACCCCTTCGATCAGCAGGCACAGGGAGCGGCCGGCGGCGCGCAGCGCCCCCGGCGAGAACGGCGCGCTCATCTGCACGCTCCACACGAGGTTCTGGCCGGACTGCTGGAGCGACGCGCTCTGGACCGCGAGCGGAGCCGGGGCCGTCGCGGAGGCACGGGCCAAGGGGACGGCGATCGACGCCGCTGTCAGCCCCAGCATCATCAACACCCTCACCCCACGCAACGTGCGCTGAGTGTACGTCGTCCCGCCGCGGCGACCGCCGATCCATAGACTGCCGACCTCGTGTCATCCCCCGTGTGCATAGTCGGCGGGACGGGAGCGCTCGGCTTCGGTCTGACCGTGCGGCTGGGACGCGCCGGCGTGCCCGTGGTGATCGGCTCGCGCGACGCCGGCCGCGCCCGCGAGGCCGCAGAACACGCGGCGGCGCAGGTCCCCGACGCCGCCTTCAGCGCCGCAGAGAACTCCGACGCGGTCCGGGGCGCCGAGATCGTCATCCTCAGCGTTCCGTTTCGCTCCCAATCGGAGACGGTGGGCAAACTCAAGCACGCCCTTGCCCCGGATCAGCTCGTGGTCGACGCCACCGTCCCGCTGGCCGCCGCGATCGGCGGCAAGGCGATCCGCACGCTCGGCGTCTGGCAGGGATCAGCCGCCCAGCAGGCCCAGGAGATGGTCCCGGAGGGCGTCCGCGTCGTCTCGGCGTTTCACTCCGTGAGCGCGGCGCTCCTCACCGACCTCGATCACGATCTCGACGAGGACGTCCTGGTCTGCGGTGACCGCAAGGCCGACAAGGCCAAGCTGATCGAGCTGGTGGACCGGATCGACGGCCTGCGCGCCGTGGACTGCGGGCCGCTGGAGATGGCCCGCATCGTGGAGCAGCTCACGCCGCTGCTGATCTCGATCAACGTGCGCCACAAGACCCGCGCCGGGATCAAGATCACGGGCCTGTGAGCTCCACCGGACCCGTCGTCGTGCTCGCCGGGGGCACCGGCGGCGCGAAGCTCGCGCGCGGCATGCTGGACGTCGTCGGCAGCGACGACCTGGTCGTGGTGGCGAACACCGGCGACGACATCGAGATCTACGGCGCCCACGTCTCGCCCGACCCCGATCTGGTGGCGTTCTGGCTCGCCGACCAGATTGACGAGCGCGGCTGGGGTCTGGCCGGTGACACCTTCGCCGTCATGGACGGGCTCCGGGCGCTCGGTGTCGAGGTGTGGTTCAACCTCGGCGACCGTGACCTGGCCATCGGCCTCGAGCGGGCGCGCGCCCTGGACGACGGCGCGCGGCTGACCGAGGCCCACGCTCGGATCTGCGACGCGCTGGGCATCGGCGCGCGCGTGCTGCCGATGTCCGACAGGCCGGTACGCACGCGGGTCATGGCCGACGGGAGCTGGTGGCCACTTCAGGAGTTCCTCATCCGCCGCCGCGGCGAGGGGCCGGTCCAGGACGTCATCTTCCGCAATGTCCGTGCCGCCGCGCCCACCCCCGAGGTGCTCGCCGCCATCCGCGACGCTCGCGCGATCGTGATCGGGCCGTCCAACCCCGTGATCTCCATCGGGCCGATCCTCGCGCTCCCGGGTCTCGGCGAGGCGATCACGGCCAGTCGGGCTCCGGTGGTCGCGGTCAGCCCGCTCGTCAAGGGGCGAGTTCTCAAGGGACCCACCGAGGCGTTCATGCGCTGGGCCCGGCACACGGTCTCAAGCTCCGGGATCGCCGCAGCCTACGACGGACTGATCCACGGCCTGGTCGCCGACGAGCGCACCCGTGCCCTCCCCGTGCTGGAGACCGACGTGCTTCTGGCCGACGCCGAGGGCCGGCGCCGCGTGGCCGAGCAAACGCTGCAATTCGCGCTGGGACTACGGAAATGACAGCGCACAAACCCACCAACGACCGGCTCCGGCCGGCGGACAGCTAGCGTGTACCTGCCGTGACCACCCTCGCCATCCTTCCCATCAAGACGCTCGACGACGCCAAGCAGCGGCTGGCGCAGGAGCTGGACCCCCGGCCGCGCCGGGCGCTGGTGGAGGCGATGTTCTCCGACGTGCTGGTGGCGCTGCGCCGCACCACGCTGGTGGACCAGGTGCTCGTGGTCTCCAAGGACCACAACGCCCAGCGAATCGCCGGCGGCTACGGGGCCACGGTCTGCGACGACGAGGACACCGGCCACAACGACGCTGCGGCGCGCGGGATCGAGCGGGCGGTGGAGCTGGGCGCAGATCGCGTCCTGCTCGTCCCCGGCGACTGCCCCATCCTCGACCCCACCGAGATCGACGACCTGCTGCGCCGGCCCGTGGATCCGCCGTGCGTCCTGATTGTTCCCGACCGCCACGGGACCGGGACCAACGCGCTGCTCCTGAACCCGCCCGACGCCATGAAGCCATCATTCGGTCCCGGCAGCCACGATCGCCACACCCGCCATGCCGCCGCCGCCGGGATCACGGCGCTCACCGTCGAGGTGCCGTCGCTGGCGCTGGACCTCGACACCCCCGAGGACCTTCAGGCGGTCGAGGCCACGCTCGACGAAACGCGAGGCGGGGCTGCGCACACGCGCGGCATGCTGCGCCAGCTGGCGCGCAGCCGGACCTGAGAGCGCGCGAGGGTGAGCGTGCCCGTCACCGCAGTGGCCCTGGACGGGCTGCCGGAGATCCGCGCCGGCGACGATCCCGCCGGGTTCATCGCCGCCGCCATGCCCGCGGGCGCCCCGACCGCCGGCGACGTGCTCGTGGTAGCCCACAAGTTCATCTCCAAGGCCGAGGGCCGGACCCGCCGTCTGTCCGAGGTGGTCCCCACCGACCGTGCCCGGGACCTGGCCGACGCGCTGGGCAAGGACCCCCGCCATGTCCAGGTCGTCCTCGACGAGACGCGGGAGGTCCGCCGCGCCGTCAACGGGGTGCTGATCAGCGTCACCCGTCACGGGTTCGTCTGCGCCAACGCCGGGGTCGACGCATCCAACGCCCCCAACGACGACACCGTCATCCTCTTGCCCGTCGACCCCGACGACTCCGCCCGGCGCCTGCGCGCGGGCCTGCGCGAGCGCCTCGGGGTGGCCCCCAGCGTGCTTGTCACCGACTCCTTCGGGCGGGCCTGGCGCAACGGGCAGGTCGACGTGGCCATCGGATGCGCCGGCCTGGCACCCCTCGATGACTGGCGCGGACGCGCCGATGCGCGGGGTCGCGAGCTCAAGGCGACATGGATCGCCGTAGCCGACGAGCTCGCCGCGGCCGCCGACCTGGCCCGCGCCAAGGACGCGATGCAGCCGGCCGTCCTCGTCAGCGGGGCCGGGCGTCATGTCACGGCCCACGATGGCCCGGGTGTGCAGGCGCTCCTACGCGACCCCGCGCGCGACCTGTTTCGCTGAACCCCGCCTTCGGCCGATCGGCCGGCGCGACCCCGTACATTCCGGGCATGGCCCATCGCCTGCTCGCCGCCGACGACGCCTTCTGGCGGCCGTCGAACCAGATGGGCGTGATGAACACCGACCTGGCCAAGCAGCTGCAGGCCGGCACCCTCGGGATGCGGTTGTGGCGCCTGACGCCCGGTCAGGCCAGCACGCGCCACCGCCACCGCGGCGAGCACGAGCTCTACGTGCTGCTCGAGGGCACCGGACGGATCCGGGTCGACGGCGAACTGCTCACGCTCCAGCCGCTGTCGGCGCTCCTGGTGGAGCCCGAGAGCATCCGGCAGGTGTTCAACGACACCGACACCGACGCGCTGTGGCTGGTCGCCGGCGCGCCGCCCGAGACAGCCAACACGCTGGCGATGACCCCGGAGCTGTTGGAGTGGATGTATCCCGACGGGCCCAAGGCCCTCCCACCCGAGCTGGATGGTTGAGCCGGCGGACGATCAGGCCGTTTGGAGCGGCGCGCCCACGGCGTGAAACCCGCCGTCGACGTGGATGATCTCGCCGCTGATGCCCTGCGAGTAGTCGGACAGCAGCCAGCAGATGGTGCGGGCCACCGGTACCGGGTCGGACATGTCCCAGCCCAGCGGCGCCTGTCGGCGCCACAGGTCGGCGAGCTGCTCGAAGCCGGGGATGCCCTGCGCCGCGACCGTCCCCAGCGGGCCGGCCGACACGAGGTTGACGCGGATGCCCTCGGGCCCGAGGTCACGCGCCAGGTAGCGCGACACCGACTCCAGCGCCGCCTTGGCCACGCCCATCCAGTCATAGATCGGCCAGGCCACGCTGGCGTCGAAGTCCATCCCCACCAGCGAGGACCCGCTCGACATCAATGGCTGCAGGGCCGCCGCCAGCGCCTTGAGCGAGTAGGCGCTGGTCTGAAACGCCGCGCCCGCTGACTCTGCGGGGGCGGTCATGAACTTGCCGCCCAGCGCGTCCTGGGGCGCGAAGGCGATCGCGTGCAGGGCACCGTCGATCCCGCCCCAGCGCTCGCGCAACGACTCCGTCAACGCGCCCAGATCCTCGGTCTTGTTGACGTCGAGCTCGAGCACGTCGGCGGGCTGGGGCAGGCGCTGGGCCGCCCGCTCGGTCATCCGCCTCACCCGCCCGAAGCTCGACAGGACAACCTCGGCGCCCTCCTTCTGCGCCTGCTCGGCGGCGTGGTAGGCGATCGAGTCCTTGGTGATGACGCCGGTGATGAGGAGCCGCTTGCCCTCCAGGATCACGCGCCTTCACCGACCTCGCCGGCGAAGGAGTGCAGCGCCCACACGAGCCGGTCCCGCGTCTCGGAGGGTTCGATGATCTCGTCGACGAATCCCTCGGTGGCAGCGGCCTCCGCGCCCAGGTGCTCCGAGGCGTAGGCGTCGGCGAGGCGGTCGCGCTCGGCGTCGGGGTCGTCGGCCGCATGCAGCTCGCGGCGGTTGACCACGCCCACCGCAGCCCGGGCGCCCATGATCCCCATCTCCGCATCGGGCCAGGCGAGGACCAGGTCGGCGCCGAGGTCGCGCGAATTCATCGTGATGTAGGCCCCGCCGTAGTTCTTGCGCAGCACGACGGTGAGCTTGGGGACCCGCGCGGCCGCGAATGCCCGCACGAGCGACGCGCCGTGGCGGATCACCCCGGCCTTCTCCTGCTTGGACCCAGGCATGAAGCCGGGCGTGTCAACGACGGCAACGAGCGGCACGCCGAACGAGTTGCAGAAGTTGACGAACTGCGCCGCCTTCTCCGAGCCTTCGGCGTCGAGCACGCCGCCCAGGTAGCGCGGCTGGTTGGCGACGATGCCGACCGGCCGCCCGTCCAGGCGCGCCAGCGCCGTGACCATGTTGCGCGCCCACCGAGGCCGCAGTTCAAGCAGCGAGCCGCGGTCCACGATCGCCCCGAGCGCGTCGCGCACGTCATAGGCGCTCCGCGGCTCTGCCGGGACGAAGACGCCCGGATCGGGGGCCGCCGGCGCCGTGGGCACGCCGCGCGGCGGGGCCTGGCCCGCCGCCGACGGCAGGTAGGAGAGCAGCTCGCGCACGCGCAGGGCGGCTGAGGCCTCGTCGCGCTCCACCAGGTGGCAGACGCCGTTGCGGTCGTGCACCTGCGGGCCGCCGAGGCCGGCGGCGTCGATCTCCTCGCCCAGCGCCTCGCGCACCACGCCGGGGCCGGTGAGGAACATCGCCGCGTCCTGGGTCATGACGATGAGGTCGGTCAGCGCCGGCGAGTACGCCCCGCCGCCCGCCGAGGCCCCGGACACGATCGAGATCTGCGGCACCACCCCGGTCAGGGCGACCGTCTCGCGGAAGATGCGCCCGTAACCGGCCAACGCCGCGGTGCCCTCCTGCATGCGCGCGCCGCCGGACTCCACGAACCCGACGACGGGGATGCGGGCGCGCTGGGCGGTGCTGAGCACGCGGACGATCGTGTCGGCATGGCGCTCGCCCAGCGAGCCGCCCAGGAAGGTCCCGTCCTGGGCATAGCACGCGATCGGGCGCCCGTTGACGGCGCCGGTGGCGCCGACGACGCCGTCGCCGTCGACCGCGCGGTCGCCCAGCCGCGCGGACCGGGCGCGCGAGCGCAGGACCCGCAGCGAGTCGGGGTCGCACAGCGCCTCCAGGCGCTCGAGCGGGCTGAGCCGCTGACCGGCCTCCGGCAGCGCGGTCGCGCTCATCGAGCCGCTCCGCGCAGCGCCAGGGCCACGTTGTGGCCGCCGAACGCGAACGAGTTGGACAGGGCCAGCGGCGGGTGGCCGTTGCCGGTCACCAGCGGGCGGGCCTCGCCGGGGACGTAGTCCAGGTCCAGCTCGGGGTCCGGGACCTCGTAGCCGAGCGTCGGCGCGATCACGCCCGTGATCAGCGTACGGAACGTGGCCACCGCCTCCACGGCGCCGGCCGCGCCGAGCGTATGGCCGATCGAGGACTTGGTGGAGGAGACCGGGATGCGCTTGGCCTCGGCGCCCAGCGCCCGCTTGATCGCCGCCGTCTCGGCGGCATCGTTGAGCTGGGTCGAGGTGCCGTGGGCGTTGATGTAGTCGATCTGCGACGCGTCCACGCCGGCATCGCGCATGGCCAACTCGATCGCGCGCGACGCGGGTCCGCCGGTCGGCTCCGGCGCCGTGAGGTGGTGGGCGTCGGTGGTGGATCCGTAGCCGGCCACCTCGCCGAGGATCGTGGCGCCGCGCTCCCGCGCGGACTCCGCGTCCTCGAGAACGAGCACCCCGGCGCCCTCGCCCATCACGAACCCGTCGCGGCGGGCGTCGAACGGACGGCTGATGCCGGTCGGCGAGAGCGCCTGCATCGAGTTGAAGCAGGCGAAGCCGAAATCGGTCAGCGTCGCCTCCGCGCCGCCGCAGACCACCGCGTCGGCGTCGCCGTACTGGATCATGCGCAGCGCCGAGCCGACGGCATGGGCGCCGCTGGCGCAGGCCGACACGACGCCGTAGCTCTGGCCGCGAAGCTTGTACTTCATCGTCACCGCGGCGGCGGCTGCGTTGGGCATGTACTGCGGGATGCCCAGCGGCGAGACCATCTTGGCGCCGCGCTCGCGCATGACGTCGAGCTGGGTCTCGATCGTGGACTGGCCGCCGATCCCGGTGGCGAGGATGCACCCGATGCGCATCGGGTCATACGGCCCGTCCTCCTCCCAGCCGGCCTGAGCCACCGCCTCACCGGCGGCGACGACGGCGAGCTGGGCGAAGCGGTCCAGGCGACGAGCCTCCTTGACCGACAGGTGATTCTTGGCGTCGAAGTCCCGGCAGGCCCCGGCGCCCTCGGCGATCCCGACCTCGCCGGCGGCCCAGCGCTCGTGCAGGTTGGCCGCGCCGAGCCCCAGCGGCGTGACGGCCCCGAGCCCGGTGACAACGACCTTACGTCTGTCGGGCAGGGGACCCACTCAGCCTGCCCGCGCCACGATCAAATCGACGGCGTCGCCAACCGTCTTGAGGTCCTTCATGTCCTCGCCCTTGAGCACGACGCCGTACTCGTCCTCGACCACCTGGGCAAGCTCGACGAGGTCCAGCGAGTCGATGTCAAGCTCCTCGAAGGTCGCGTCGCGGGTGATCTGGCTCTCGTCGGGGCCGAAGCTGGCCAGCGTCTCGACGACGCGGCTCTCCACCTGTTCCGTTGTCACTGACATATATGGGTCGCTCCTGTATTCGTTCTGTCTGAGTTCATGCGGCCAGGCCGCCGTCAACGGATAGCACTGCACCGGTTACATAACTCGCCGCATCGGACGTCAGGAAGCGCACGCACGCGGCGACCTCCTCCGGTGTGCCGATCCGGCGCGCGGGGATGTGGTGCACGAGGTCGGCGGACGCGCCGGCCATCATGTCGGTCTCGATCAGGCCGGGGGCGACGGCGTTGATCGTGATGCCGCGGCGGGCCACCTCCACGGCCGACGTCTTGGTCAGCGCGATCAGCCCGGCCTTGGCCGCCGAGTAGTTGGCCTGGCCGGGGTTGGCGCGCAGCCCCGCCACCGATGACACGTTGACGATCCGCCCCCGGCGGGCGCGCATCATCGGCCGCAGCGCCCGGCGGGTGAGGCGGAACGCCGCACTGAGGTCGGTCTGGATGACCGCGTCCCACGCCTCGTCGTCCAGCGAGGGGGTGAGGTCGTCCCGGGTGATGCCGGCGTTGTTGACGAGCACCAGCACGGGACAGCTGAAATGGGCCTCCAACGCCTGAAACAGCTGATCCGGGACCGAGGGATCGGCCACGTCGCCGCCGACCGCCATCGCGCGGCCGCCGTCGGCCTCGATCGCGGACACCACGGCGTCGGCCCCGGGCCGGTCGGAGTTGTAGTTGACGCCCACGCCCCAGCCGTCGGCCGCCAGCACCCGTGCGATCGCCGCGCCAATGCCCTTGGAGGCACCGGTGACCAGCGCGCACCCGTCCTCGCGTGGCTCAGGCATCACCGCCGCCTCCCCACCGCACGACCCCGCCGCCCCAGGTGAAGCCGGCCCCGAATGCCGCCATGAGCACGTTGGCGCCCGGCCGCAACCGGCCGTCGGCCTGCGCGGCGGCCAGCCCCACGGGCAGCGTCGCCGCCGAGGCGTTGCCGATCGTCTCGATGCACTCGACCACCTTGGCGGGGTCGAGCTCCAGGCGCTCGCCGAGCGCGCGCGTGATCCGCGCGTTGGCCTGGTGGAAGACGAACAGGTCGATGTCGGCCAGCGTCAGCCCGGCGCGCTGCACGGCGTCAAGCGTCACCTCGCTCATGCGTGCCACCGCGTGGCGGAACACCTCGGGGCCGTCCATGCGGATCTTGCGCTCGGCGATCGTGGCAAACAGCGTGCCGGCGTGCGAGCCATCGGCGCCGAGCACGATCGGCCCGATCGCGCCGCGGTCTCCGTCGGAGCCCTCGGCCGGTCCGAGGACCACGGCACCCGCGGCATCGGCGAACAGCGGGGCCGAGCGCTTGTCGCCGTAATCGACCAGGCGCGTCACGAAGTCGGCGCCGACGACGAGCACGTGCCGTGCCCGGCCGCTCTCGATGTTGGCGGATCCCTGGGCCAGCGCGGTGAGGAAGGCGGTGCACGCCGCGCCCACGTCGAACGCGCCTGCGCGGGTGGCGCCGAGCTGGTGGGCGACGATGGGCGCAGTGCTCGGGGTTATCTCGTCCTGGCTGAGCGTGGCCACGATCACGAGATCAAGATTCGCCGCATCCACCCCGGCGGCCTCCAAGGCGCGAGCGCCGGCGCGCGTCGCGTAGTCGCTCAGGCGCTCGTCGGGCCCGGCCTGGCGCCGCTCGCGGATCCCGGTGCGGCTCACGATCCAGTCCTCGGTGACGCCGAGGCGGTCGGCCAGCTCGGCGCTCGTGACGCGGCAGTCGGGCAGCGCCGTCGCCACCGACAGGATCGCCGCCGGGGTCAAGGTCAGGCCCGCGTCGCGCAGCGCGGGCTCGGGGGTGAGCAGCACCGCGTCAGGCATTGACGAGCTCCACTCCGGACAGCGTGCGCTTGGCCAGGCCGGTCAGGACTCGGCCGGGACCGACGTCGATGAAGCGCTCGGCGCCCAGCTCGTGCAGGGTCAGCATCACCTCGCGCCAGCGCACCGGCATGGTGAGCGCGTCGGCGAGCTCGCTGCGAGGATCCGTGAACGGCTCTGCCGTCACGGCCGAGATGACCGTGGTGCCCTCGACCGGCTTGCTAAAGGTCACGTCGGCGAGGGCGCGCTCGAACTCGGGGACCGCGCCGGCCATCATCGGCGAGTGAAAGGCGCCGGTGACGTCGAGCTCCATCGCGCGCAGGCCCAGATCCTTGGCGTGAGCGAGGGCCTCGGGCAGGCGCGAGGCGGCGCCCGAGATGACGACCTGCTGCGGAGAGTTGTCGTTGGCGACGGTGAGGTCGTGGGCCTCGGCGATCTCCTCGGCGTGATCGGAGGCGCCCGTCCCCAGCACGGCGATCATGCCGCCCTTGCCGTCGCCGGCGTTCAGGCCGGACTGGTGCATGAGGCGGCCGCGCAGCGCCACCAGCTCCAGGCCCTCGCGCTCATCCAGCGCGCCGGCGGCCACCAGCGCGCCGAGCTCGCCCAGCGAATGGCCGGCCATGAAGGCCTCCACAGGGCGCCCCAGGGCCTCCCAGCCCGCCAGGCTGGCGCAGAAGATCGCCGGCTGGGCGAAGTTGGTGCCCTCGTCAGCGCGCGGGAAGGGGTCCTCGCCGACGGCCTTAACGGCCATCTCGAGCAGGTCCGGACGCACGCGCGCCACGAGGTCGCGCATGTCCGGCGTCTGGCTCCCCTGGCCGGGGAACAGGATCGCGCTTGCGGCACCCATCGATCTCAACCTACGCCGCGCGTGCGGCCTGGATACAGCCTCGTTGTGCACTTCCCCCCTTTTGGGGGGAGCCCATTTGGGGGGTTCCCCGTCCCGTGGGGGCGAGCCAGTTTTCCGGGGGATCGCAGCCTCGGGGGCCGCTGAGGAAGTACGCTGCCTCACGATCGCCCCGGTGAGCCTGCCCGCCCCCACCCCCACCACCGCCGCGCTGGTCACCGGAGCCTCGTCCGGGATCGGCGCCGCCATCGCCCGGGAGCTAGCCGAGCGCGGCCACGGCCTCGTCTTGGTTGCCCGGCGCAAGGATCGACTGGACGCGCTGGCCGAGGCGCTGGCCGGCGAGTTCGGCGTGCGCGCCGAGCCGGTGGGCTGCGACCTGGGTAAGGCCGCCTCCCGTCAGCGCTTGCCCGCCCGCGTCGCCTCGCTCGATCTCGAGGTGAGCGTGCTCGTCAACAACGCCGGGTTTGCCACCAACGGCCCGTTCCACCAGGCCGATCCCGCGCGGGAGCTGGAGCAGGTGCGGGTGCTCGTGGAGGCGCCCGTGGCGCTCACCTCGGCGTTCCTGCCCGGCATGGTCCGCCGCGGGGAGGGCGCGATCCTCAACGTCGCCTCCACTGCGGGCATGCAGCCCCTGCCCTACTCCGCCGGCTACTCAGCGGCCAAGGCCTACGTGCTGACCTTCTCAGAGGCGCTGCACCAGGAGTTGCACGGCTCCGGCGTCATCGTCACCGCGCTGGCGCCGGGCCCGGTGTCCACCGACTTCTGGGAGATCTCGGGGTGGGAGGTCGGCAGCGGCCAGTCCTTCGAGCGGGCCGTGCCGCGCCCGGCATGGGTCAGCGCCGAGGACGCTGCCTCGGCGGGCGTCAAGGGGCTGGAGGCCGGGCGGCGCGTCGTCGTCCCCGGCCTACCGATCCGCGCGGCGATGCTCGCTAGTCAGTACCTGCCCCACGCCCTCAAGCTGCCCGCGCTGGAGTGGGCGATGCGCCACCGCTGAGCGCATCGGAGACACCCGAACAGGAGAGAGGCCAATGGCCAAGACCATCTACACCGCCGAGGCCCACGTCACCGGAGGCCGCGCCCACGGCCACGGCCGCACGAGCGACGGCCGCCTCGACGTCCAGCTGCGCCCCCCCACCGACGACGCCGAGGCGGGGACCAACCCCGAGCAGCTGTTCGCCGTCGGCTACGCCGCGTGCTTCGAAGGTGCGCTCGGGGCCATCTCGCGCCGCCAGAAGGTGGAGCTGGGCGACGTCGCCATCGACTCGAGCGTCAGCCTCATCACCACCGAGGACCGCGGCTATACGGTCGCGGTCAAGCTCGACGTGACGCTCCCGGACATCGCCGACGCCGACCAGGCCAAGGAGATCGTCACGGCCGCCCACGGGGTGTGCCCGTACTCCAACGCCACCCGCGGCAACATCGACGTCGAGCTCATCGCCAACGGCCAGCCCGTCTAGGACAGCAGCCCGATCCGCTGCGCCCGCTGCACCGCCTCGGCGCGGTTGCGGGCCTGGAGCTTGCGGTACACGGCGCTGGTGTGCTCCTTGACCGTGTGAGGCGACAGGAACAGCTGCTCGGCGATCTCGCGGTTGGTCGACCCCGCCGCGATCAGGTCCAGGACCTCGCGCTCGCGCTCTGAGAGCATCGGCGACGGCTGCTCTGCGGTCGGCTCGAACACCGTCATGCCGTAGCCCACCATGCGCACCGCACGAGCGACCTCGCGCGCCTCCCAATCCTTGGAGACGAACCCCGACGCGCCCGCCGCGCGCGCCGCCGCCGGGGACATCCGGCCGGCGCCGGAGATCAGCAGCACCCGCGTGGACGGCGAGGCCTTGCGGATCGAGTCGCACACGTCGGCGCCCGACTCCCCGGCCAGGAAGAGGTCCACCAGCGCGACGTCGGGGCGCAGGGCCGGTACGAGCGCCAGCGCCTCGGCGCCGGTCCGCGCCGCCATGCAGCGCTCCACCCACGGCTGCTCGCCCAGGAGCACGCGAAAGCCCCAGTGCACGACATCGTGGTCGTCGACCACGAGCACCCGCAGCTTGCGGTCAGCGGGGCGTCCGGGCGGCTGAGGCACGGCGCTCACGCCCGGGCCTCCGAGACCAGCGGGACGACGAGCCGCACGCGCCAGCGGCCCTCGTCGGGCGCGCCGAAATCCACCACGCCGCCGTGTTGGAGGGCCTCGAAGGCCGCGAGGCGCAGGCCCATGCCCGCCCCGCGCGCGCCGGTGGCCACCCCGTCATTGCGTACCTCCAGGCTGAACGTGTCGTGGTCGCCGCCCACCAGCACCTCCACCAGCGAGGGGTTGGCGTGCTTGGCGATGTTGCGCAGCGCCTCGGCCAGCACGCTCTGCGCCAGCGCCTCCACCTCGGCGGGCACCGCGACCTCGTCCGGCCACACCACCTGCACCTTGGGGCCCGGGGCCTGCACGAGCCGCGCCACCTCGGCGGCCAGCGTGGTGCCGGTGTCGCTGGAGACCGGCGCCAGCGGGCGCTCCAGCGCGCTGCGCAGATCCGACAGGGCCTCCTGCATCTCCACCAGGCAGCGCTCGCGCTCATCACGGTCAAGCGCCTTCTCCGCGCTCAGCGCCAGCGAGACGCCGAACAGTCGCTGCATCACCCGCTCGTGGATCTCGCGCGCCAGCTCCAGGCGCTCGCCCAGCCGCTGCGAGCGCTCCTGCTGGCGGGTGGCGTTTCGCGCCGTGGCCACCAGCGCGGCGGTCTTGCCCAGCGTCCACAGGAGGTGGCGCTCGCCGTCGGTGAGCTCGAAGCGGCCGCCGCCGCGGTCGGCGCAGATGACCCCGTAGGCGCGTCCGGCGGCGCTCATCGGAGTGCACACCAGCGTGGTGATCCCGAACAGCTGGGCGTACTCGGACGGCAGCTGATCCTCGATTCCCTCCGAGATGACCACCACCGCGTCCTCCAGCAGCGCCCGGCGGGCGATCGGGGCTGAGATGAGCGTCGGCGTCGGCTGCAGCGTCGACAGCTCCGAGAACGACGTGCCGTATGACCCCACGACCCGCACGCGCCGACGGCCGAAGTCGGCCATGAAGATGGCGGCGCGGCGCATCGTCGTCAGCCGGCAGATCGCCTCGCAGATCCGGTCGTAGAACTCGGTGGAGGTGGTGTCGGTCTCCAGGTCGGCGAGGAGCTCGACGAACACCTCCAGCGGCTCGACGCCGGCGAACAGCGACGGTGGTCGTTCGACGCTCACCGGCGCGCCACCGCCCGCTCAGGCCGCCAGCGGTTCCGGATCGAACCGGCGCCGGATCTCGTACAGGGTGGTGCGCTCGGCGGCGGGCCGCCCCGCCCGGTGGGCGGCGGCGACGAGCTCTGACGGTTCGAGGCGGACGCCGTGGTAGCTGCCGGCCATGCGGCTGATCGACTCCTCCATGAGGGTGCCGCCGAGGTCGTTGACCCCCCAGCGCAACGCCTCGGTGGCGGCGTCCAGGCCCATCTTGACCCAGCTGGCCTGGAGGTTGGGGATGGTGAAGCCGAGCGCGAGGCGAAACGCCGCGGTGTGCTTGAGGTTCTCCTCGCGGGAGATCTCCTGGACACCGTGCGCGCGGCCCAGCAGCGTCTGGAACGGGATGAACGACAGCGGCACGAACTCGGTGAAGCCCCCGGTGCGCTCTTGGAGCTCGCGCACCACCCGCATGTGCTCGGCCAGCTCGTGGGGCTCCTCGATGTGCCCGAACATCACCGTCACGGTGGAGCGGATGCCCTCGGCGTGCGACGCCTCGATGATCTCCACCCAGCGGGCCACCGGGAGCTTGTTGGGCGAGATGCGCTCGCGCACGCCGTCATGGAGCACTTCCGCGGCGGTGCCCGGAGTCGATCCCAGCCCGGCCTCGCGCAGGCGTCCGAACACCTCGCGGGGGGCCAGGCCGCTGACGTCGCACATGTGCGCCACCTCCATCGGGGAGTAGGCGTGCAGGTGGATGTCGGGCGCGAGCTCCTTGGCGAAGCGCAGCCACCCCAGATAGTCGTCAAACGTCCAGTCGGGGTGGATGCCCGACTGGATGCACAGCTCGGTGGCGCCGGCGTCCAGCGCCTCCTGCACGCGCCGCGCGAACTCGTCGCGCGAGTGCTCGTAGGCATCGGGTGAGCGCTTGGATTGCCCGAAGCCGCAGAACGCGCAGCCCACGACGCACACGTTGGAGACGTTGATGTTGCGATTGACCACGAAGGTCACGGTGTCACCGGCCAGCCGCTGGCGCAGCTCATCAGCGGCCCCGCGCATGTCCTCGATCACCGCCGGGCGCCGCTCCGCGAACAGCGCCGTGAGCTCCTCCACGCTCAGCGCAGCGCCGTCGCGCGCGCGCTCCACCGCCCGCGGGGCCGCATCATCGGCCACCGTCAGCTCGGTGCGCCGCCCGCTGCCGCGACGCGGGATAAACGACCAGTAGCGGGTCTTGATCACATCCATGACCGGCCCCGACACCCACTCCGGATCGATGTACTCGGGGTAGACGCACAGCCGCTCCGACAGGGCGTAGCCATCGGCGGCCAGACGCTTGCGCACCAGCGACGGCGACGGGAACGGATGCTCCGGGGAGATGTGATCGCCGTTGGCGCTCAGCCCACCCAGATCGGTGGCGCCGGCGGCCACCAGCTCCGGCCACCAATCCGACAGGTTGGGCGGCACCTGAATCCCGATCTCGGGCATCAGGCGCCGGGCCTCCGCGACCAGCCGCTTCATGTCCTCCACGCTGACCGCAGACGCCCATGCCGGAGCGTCGAGCACCGGCCCGGCCGACACCCCGGTCCGCCAGTACTCAGCGGCAGCGCCCTCCGCGATCTCAGCCGGCTCGCGACCGTAATAACTCTGATGCGGGACGAAGTTCTGCAGGATCACCTCCTGCAGATGGCCGTGGCGCTCATGCAGCTCGGCCAGCGCCGCCAGCGACGCCATCCGCTCCTCCTCGGTCTCCCCGATCCCCACCAGGATCCCGCTGGTGAACGGGATCCTCAGCTCCCCGGCAGCGTCGATCGTCGCGATCCGCTGTGCCGGGTGCTTGGTCGGCGAGCCGGCGTGCACGGTGTCCATCAGCCGCTCCGCCACCGACTCCAGCATCAGCCCCTGCGACGCGGTGACCGCCCGCAGCCGCGACAGGTCCTCGCGGCCCAGGACCCCCAGGTTGGTGTGGGGCAGCAGCCCCCGCTCCAGCGCCTGCTCACACACCCACACCACATAGGCGGTGAAATCGGCAAAGCCCAGCTCGGCCAGCTTGCCGGCCACGCCGGCGTTGACCTCAGGCCGCTCACCGGTCAACACCAAAAGCTCCTTGGCCCGGTGGCGGCCGGCAGCGCGGTCGAGGATCGCCAGCACCTCATCAGGCTCGTGCAGGTGCGGCTGATGAGTCGCGAACGCGCAGTACTTGCAGTAGCACCGGCAGGTCCGGCTGAGCGACAGCGTGAGGTTCCGGCTGAACGTGACGCGGCGGCGACGCATGCTCGGCGGGGATTCTAGGGGCCGCCTATGCTGCCCCGACTGTGCGGCGGTCGCCGATCACGTTCATCACCCTCATCGCCGCCGCCGCCGCGCTCCTCAGCGGGTGCGGCGGCTCGTCGAACGACCCCGTCTCTGCGCCGCGCAGCGCCACCCTGGTGCTGGACTTCACGCCCAACCCCGTCCACGCCGGCATCTACACCGCGCTGGCGCGCCATTTCGACACGGCGGCGGGCGTCGAGCTGCACGTGATCGCGCCGTCGGCCTCCACCGACTCGATCCGCCTGCTCGAGACCGGTCGGGTCAACTTCGCCATTCTCGACATCCACGACCTGGCGATCGCCCGGGAGCGCGGCGCGAACATCGTGGGGATCCTGCCGATCGTCGAGCGCCCGCTGGCGTCGGTGATCGCCGCGCCGGCGGTGACGACGCCGCGCCGGCTCGTCGGCCAGACGGTCGGCGTCAGCGGCGCGCCGTCGGACACGGCCGTGCTGGACTCGATCGTCGCCGGCTCGGGCGGACAGCCCCACGCCCTGAAGACGATCACCATCGGCTTCAACGCGGTCAGTGACCTGCTGGCCGGCAAGGTGGCGGCGGCCACGGCGTTCTGGAACGACGAAGGGGTCACGCTCAACCGCCGGCGGCCCGGCTTTCACGTCTTCCGCGTGGAGAACTACGGCGCCCCGTCCTACCCCGAGCTCGTGGTCTGCGCCACCGCCAAGAGCCTCAAGGCAGAGCCGGGGCTGGCCCGCTCGGTCGTGCGGGCACTGGTGCGCGGCTATGACCTGGCCCTCGCCCAACCGGCCGTCGGCCAGCACGCGCTCGAATCGCAGGTGCCTGGGCTCGACCACGCCCTCGACACGGCGGAGCTGGCTGGGCTCGCAGCGGCGTTCCGGGGGCCTGAAGGGCACTTCGGCGTGCTGGATGCGGCGGTCCTGCGCCGGTGGGCGGCGTGGGAGTCACGGTTCGGGATCGTCAAGACCCCGCCCGACGTCGCTCAGACGTTCGACACCGCGTTTGCGCCTACTGCGCGCGGATCTTCTTGAACTCCTGGCGCACCGACTCGGTGCGGCCCCACATCTGTACCACCTCGGCGCGGCCGGTGCGCACCTCGCGCAGCGCGATCTCGCCGTCGATCCCGCCCTCGTCCAGCAGCTTCAGGGCCAGATGTGCCGCCGGGACCGAGGCCGCGTGGCCGAACCGATGGGCCACGAGCACGCGCCAGTGCCAGTCGTGGTGGGAGTAGGGCTGCGCGTTGCAGGTGACGAGCACGATCGAGGCGTCGACGTAGCGGGTCTCGTCGAAGATCCGCAGGTCGAACTCGAGGTCCGTCCAGTCGTCGGGCAGCGGCGCGATCATCGCGTTGAAGTCCTCGGCGAGCGACATCTTGCGCCCAAGCGTACTGGGGTCAGCCCCCGTACCGAGGTCAGCCGAGGAACTGCTCGTAGAGCGCGAATACGTTGAGCCCGCTGATCAGGATCGCCACCCCACAGGCCGCGACCGTCATCAGCCGCCCGTTGACGTGCGCACCCATCACGTCGCGCCGGCTGGTGAGCCACACCAGGGGAAACAGCGCGAACGGGATGCCGAAGGACAGCACCACCTGGCTGAGCACGAGTGCGTCCGTCGGGTTGACGCTGAGCGCGAGGACCACGAGCGCCGGAATCATCGTCACCGCGCGGCGGATGAACAGCCGGATGCGGATGCCGATGAACCCGGACATCACCACCTGGCCGGCGTAGGTCCCGACGCTCGAGGACGAGGCCCCCGAGGCCAGCAGCGCCACCGCGAACGCCAGCGCCGCGCCACCCCCGACGAGGTTGCCGATCTGCTCGTGCGCCACCTCAAGCGAGGTGATCCCCGACAGCTCGGGCGTGTGGAAGAGCTTGGCGAACACCGCCAGCATCGCCAGGTTGATCAGCCCGGCGGCACCCAGCGCCACGATCACGTCGATGCGCTGGAAGCGCAGCACCCGGCGGCGCTCGCCATCGCTGCGCGCCACGACGCGTCCGTTCGTGAGCGCGGAGTGCAGGTAGATCACGTGCGGCATCACGGTCGCGCCGATGATCCCGACGGCCAGGTAGACGGCGTCGCCGTTGTGAAGGCTCGGAACGAGGCCTCCAAGCGCCATGCGCGCGGACGGGCCGATGTGTACCACCTCGTACAGGAACCCGGCGAACACGATCGCCAGTAGCGCCGCGATCGCCACCTCGAAGCGGCGATAGCCGTGGCGCTGCAACTCGAGGATGCCGAAGGCGATGACGCCGGTGAGGAGCCCGGCCACCAGCGGCGGCACGCCGAACAGCAGGTTGAGCGCGATGGCGGCGCCGAGGAACTCGGCCACGTCGGTGGACATCGCCATGATCTCGGCCTGGATCCACAGCCCCACCGTGGCCCAGCGCGGGAAGCGCTCGCGGCACAGCTCGGGCAGGTTGTGGTCGGTGACGATGCCCAGCTTTGCGGAGAGGTACTGCACCAGCATCGCCATCAGATTGGCGGCGAGCACCACCCATAGCAGGGCATAGCCGAACTTGGCGCCGGCCTGCAGGTTGGTGGCGAAGTTGCCCGGATCCACGTACGCCACCGCCGCGACGAATGCCGGACCCAGCATCGACAGGCTGACGCGCAGGCGGCTTCCCCGCAGCTGGCGCGGCGCCAGGGCGTCGCCGACTTGGGCGACCGCGCCCCCCTCGGCGGTGGCGGGCTCGAGTGCAGTCTCGGCTGCCTCGAGCACAGTGTCGGCGGTCTCGAGCGCAGTCTCGGCGCTCACGCGCTCACCTGCACGCGCATCGCCTTGGCCAGCTCGCCGCCCAACGGATGGACCTCGTCGCCGAAGCGCACGAACAGCGGCCCGCCGAACGGCTGGCGCTCGACCACCTCCAGCTCGCCTCCGGGCGCGATGCCTCGCTCGGCCAGGTAGCGCAGCATGTCCGGATCGGAGTCCGAGATCCGGGCGAAGGTGCCGCGGTCTCCGGGCTGCAGTGACTGCAGGCTCTCGGTGCTGACCTCCTCGATCGTCAGCTCGCGCGACGGGATGGGGTCCCCGTGAGGGTCGAGCGTGGGATCGCCGAGCTTGGCCGCGATGAGCTCCTCGAGCTCCTCTGAGAGCACATGCTCGAGCACCTCGGCCTCCTCGTGGACGCGGTCCCACGGCACGCCCAGATCCTCGACGAGATAGAGCTCGAGCAGGCGGTGGTGGCGGATCACCTCGAGCGCCACACGTCGGCCGGCGTCGGTGAGGAGCACCCCGTGGTAGCGGCGGTGCGTGACCAGGCCGAGCTCGCACAGGCGCTTGACCATCCCCGACGCGGACGCTGCGGTCACGCCGAGCCGCTCGGCCAGGGAGGTGGTGCTCACCGGCTGCTCGTCACGCGCCTGGAGGGCGTAGATGGCCTTGGCGTAGTCCTCGACGGCGGAGGTGACAAGCGCGGCGGTCTCAGAAGTGGTGCTCATACGAAATCGAAATTATGGTACGCCTAAATTCTAATTCAGGCAAGTCCCGAGTCACGTGACCCCGTCCACCTATCCTGTGGATGAGATGAGCTCCGTCACCGTCTCCGCCTCCGAGTACCAGGCCGTCACCCAGGCCTGCGGGCTCGTCGATCGTTCCGAGCGCGGCAAGCTCGCGCTGACCGGCGCCGACGCCAAGCCCTTCCTCCAGGGGCAGGTGTCCAACGACGTCGAGGCGCTCGTGCCGGGGACGGGCTGCTACGCGGCCTTCCTCACCCCCAAGGGCAAGATGTTGGGCGACCTGCGCATCCTCGACGCCGGCGAGGAGATCCTGCTCGACACCGAGCGCGTCGCCCTCCAGGAGCTGTTCAACATGATCCGGCGCTTCAGCGTCGGGTACGCCGTGGAACTGCACAAGCGCACGCTCGAGCGCGGCCTGCTGTCGCTGCTGGGGCCAGGCACGGAGGCCGTGGCGGGCGCCGGCGAGGTCGGCGTCGCCGAGGACGCCCACGCCCTCGTGGACGTCGACGGGATCTCGGCCCGGGCCATTCGCACCGACCTGGGCATCGACCTGCTCTGCGACGCCGCCGACACCGAGGCGCTGGCCGCCGCGCTGGCGGCCCGCGGTGCCGAGCCCGTGTCAGACGCGGTGGCTGACTGCCTGCGCGTCGAGCGCGGGCGCCCCCGCTTCGGCATCGACCTCGACGACACCGTGATCCCCCAGGAGGCCGACCTCAACCAGCGCGCAGTGTCGTTCACCAAGGGCTGCTACGTCGGCCAGGAGACGGTGGCGCGCCTGTTCTATCGCGGCAAGCCCAACCGCCAGCTCCACGGGCTGAGGCTGTCCGGGCCCGCTGAGACCGGCGGCGAGATCACCTTCGGCGACCGTGTCGTGGGACGGCTCGGCAGCGTGGCCGAGTCGCCGGCGCTGGGCTGGATCGGGCTGGCGCTGGTGCGCCGCGAGGCGCCACCGGGCTCAGCGGTGAGCGTCGGAGCCGACCAGGTGAGCGCGACCGTCGTCAAGCTCCCCTTCGGCGCCTGAGCCGCCGGCCCGGGCCAGGGCACGCTCGAGCAGCTCGCGGAGAGCGTCGCCGTCCGGCGCGGGCCGGAGCGCGAGCTGCGGCGTGTCGGGATGCGAGGCCAGCCAGGTGCCCAGGATCCGCACCTCGTCGATCTCGTCGGGCGGCACGTGGGCTCCGACCTCCCCGGCCCGCCCCTCGCGGGTGAGCGCGCGCGCTGTGCGCTCGGCGAGCTCGCCCGCCCCGCCCGCGGACCCGAAGTCCACCAGCCGGCCGCCGACCAGCCAGAACGCCTCTGGGGGACCGTCCCCGGGGTGCGGGGCGAGGATCAGGCGCGGCCGCGCGTGGGTGGCCTCCAACACCCCGCCGAGGCGCTCGAGGATCGTGCGGAGGCGGCCGGCGCGGCGGCGCAGCGACTCCGCGCGCTCGAAGTGCTGTTGGGCGGCGGCGGCCCGCATCTGGCCGTGGACATGCGCCAGGAGCGGCTGCTCGGCCCCGGCGGGCATGCCGACGAACAGGGCCAGCACCTCGTCCAGGCGCCGGCGGTAGAGGTTGGGGTCCAGATCGCCCAGGCACGGGGACAGGCACCGGCCCATCTGCCCATACGCCGAGGGGTGCTCGCGCCGAGGCAGGCGCCGCCCGCAGTGGCGCAGCCCGAACAGCGAGTCCAGCTGCTCGACCAGTTCCAGCGCCAGACGCCGGCCGCGCACGGGTCCCACGGTGACGGCATGCCCCGCAGCCGGATCGGCGGCCACCTCCAGGATCGGGAACGGGATGTCCAGACGGCAGCGGATGTAGACCAGGCGGTCGTCGCGTCGCGTCAGCCGCTTATTGCCGGGAGGCTTGAGCTCCTTGATGAGCCGGTTCTCAAGTACGAGCGCCCCCAGCTCGGAGCCGGTGGTGCGGTAATCGACGACGGTCGCGTGCCGCGTCCACGCCGCCGGCGGCGACGACGGCGCGAAGTGCGCCCGGGCCCGGCTGCGGATCGACACCGACTTGCCGACGTAGAGCACCCGGCCCGAGTCATCGCGGAACAGGTAGACACCGGGATCCCGCGGCAGCTGGGCGAAGTCGGGCTCGGACGCGCCGCGCGGGGTACTCAGACCCGCCCGCCCCAGGCGCGCCGCGCCGCCCGGCGCCGGCGCGAGCAGGGCGCCTGGCGGCAGCGGGCGCTTGTGAGTGCGCCGCCGCGGACCAAGCATGGCCAGAGCGTCCCCGATCGTGGCCGCGTTGGCGCACAGCCGCGGAAACAGCGCGCACAGGACCCGGGCGCATGTCTCGGCATCAGCCAGCGCCCGGTGGACAGCATGCACCTCGATCCCGAGCGCGTCGGCGAGCACCGACAGGCCCCGCCGGCGCTGCAGCGGGAGCATCGAGCGGGCCATGGCGGCGGTGCACAGCACCGGAGGGTCGGGCCACGGCAGCCCGATCCGCCCGAACGCCTGGCGCAGCACCCGGCGGTCGAACGGCGCGTTGTGGGCCACCAGCACGCGCCCCTGCATCAGCCGGCCGAGCGTCGGCAGCACATCCTCCAGCGACGGGGCGCCGTCCACCATCGCCTGGGTGATCCCGGTCAGGCGCTGGATCCCCCGCCGCAGAGGCGCGCTGGTGCGACACAGCGAGCTCCAGCGGTCGTGCAGCTCCCCGCCACCGACCAGGACCGCCCCGACCTCGGTCAGCTCGCAGTCCTCGCCGGCCAGGCCGTTGGTCTCGGTGTCCACCACCATGAACTCGGCGGTGGCGATCGGCTCAGACAGCAGTTCCATGGTGTGACGAGCGGTGATACGCCTGGCCCCGGACGGTGTGCAGGAATCCCTGCAGGACCGCCCGAAAGGCGGTGACATGCCCCACCGGCCCCGCGGGCGCGGATGACTTGTCGACCGCGAAGCCGGGTAGCATCGGGACTGCCCCTCTAGCAAGGAGCTCTGAGATGACTGCCACGGCCCCCGATACGGAACGACTGCGAGAGCTCGAGGCGGATACTCGTCAGGCGTGGTGCGCGTACAGCGATCGGCTGCGCGAGCTCACGGGCGACGAGTACGAGCGCGTCGAGTCCCAATCATGGACGGAGCTGCAAGCAGAGCTTCAGCGACTCGAGCGTCAGCGCGAGGAGCTGATGGCCGGCGCCGCGTGAGCGCGCGGGCCGACGATCTAGAAGCGAAGCCCCTGGTCGGATAGGGTTTCGTGGGTCCAGGCCGCGGGCCCGGACCCGACGGTTGACCGCGGAGAGGAGAGCCGGGTCAGGATGCGCATCAGGACGATCGGACAGTTGGCGCTCGGCGCTCTCGTCCTCTCGGCCTGCGGCTCGGCGGGCGGTCCTTCAGCCTCGTTGCCGCGGCCTCCCAACCCGGTCAACCTGACCGTGTTTGTCAACGACTCGCGGGTGTCGGTGTCACCCCGCACGGTCGGCGCGGGGCCGATCACGTTCATCGTCACCAACCAGGCCAGCCGCGCCGAGTCGCTGGCCATCTCCAGTGGCGGCTCCACGCTGGCCAGCACCGCTCCCATCAATCCCCAGGGGACGACGCAGGTGTCGGTCGACTTCAAACCCGGCCGCTACACCATCAGCACCGGGCCGCGCGGGCTCAACGACGCCCAGCGCTCCAAACAGTCCTCGATCCGGCCCGCCTCGATCCACATCGGGCGCGAGCGCGAGAGCTCCGGCAACGAGTTGCTCCAGCCCTGATTGCTCCAGCGCCGATGTCGGCCGCGGGCGTGTGAGCGCTCGCACATTGCACCACTTGCCAGAGCGGTCTCGGCCGGCCTACTAACGGGTACGATCCTGCGGACCGTCGACCCTGAAATCAAGGAAGGTGCACGCCGAGTGGCCGTCGATCTGAGCCAAGTCGCAACCATCGAGACAGAACCTGGGGAGCTCCCCGGCACGATGGCCGCCTGGGTCATCCGGGAGGAGCGCCAGGGGGAGCCGGTAGATGCGTTCCAGCTCGAGGAGATCGAGGTACCCGAGCCCGGCGCGTTCGAGGTGATCGTGCGCGTGATGGCGGCCGGCGTCAACTTCAACAACGTGTGGGCGGCGCTCGGCGAGCCCGTGGGCGTGTGGCGCTACGGCGACCACCCTCAGTGGGGCCATCACATCGGCGGCTCCGACGCCTCCGGCGTGGTCTGGAAGGTCGGCCCGGGCGTCACCCGCTGGAAGCCCGGCGACGAGGTGGTCATCCACTGCAACCAGGCCTCCTACGAGGATCCCGAGGTCCACGGGCTCGATCCGCTGGCAGCTCCGTCCCAGAAGATCTGGGGCTATGAGACGACCTGGGGCTCGTTCGCGCAGTTCTGCAAGGTCCAGGCCCAGCAGCTGCTGCCCAAGCCCCGGCACCTGGCCTGGGAGGAGGCGGCCTCCTACGGGCTGACCTACTTCACCGCCTACCGGATGCTCGTGGACCGCTGCAAGCTCCAGTCCGGGCACCGCGTCCTCATCTGGGGCGCCGCCGGCGGACTGGGCGTGTTCGCCACCCAGCTGTGCGCACTCGCCGGCGCCGATGCCGTCGGCGTCGTCTCCTCAGACGAGAAGGGCGAGCTCATCGAGCAGCTCGGCGCCGTCGGCCACATCAACCGCGGGGAATACCACGGCATGATGCGCCAGGGGGGTGAGACCCCCGAGGAGGAGAAGGCGCGCTTCAAGGAGTCGCGGCGCTTCTGCAAGGCCGTCGAGGAGAAGCTCGGCGGGCCGCCCGACATCGTGTTCGAGCACGTCGGCAAGGCCACCTTCCCCACCTCGGTGCTATGCGTCAAGCCGTTCGGGAAGGTCGTCATCTGCGGCGCCACATCGGGCTACCAGCTCGACTTCGATGTGCGCTACCTGTGGATGCGCCAGAAGGAGATCATCGGCTCGCACTTCGCCAACGCATGGGAGGCGACGCGGGCCAACGAGCTCATCGAGGAGTCCAAGATCCGCCCGGTGCTGTGGCAGACGATGGGCTTCGAGGGCGTCGCCGAGGCGCATCAGCTGCTGCGCGACAATCGCCATCTGGGAAAAATTGCCATCCTCGTAGGAGCAACCGAAGAGGGCCAGGGCAAGACCGCCGAGGGCCCCGGCGCCATCCGTGCGGAGGTGGGAGCGTAGACATGGCAGATCTCGTGTGGGTCAAGTGGTATTCAACGGTGTTCCGCAAGGACGCCTTCGCGCAGGACGTCGCGCGCGTTGCGCCGCTGGCGCTGCGCTATGGCGCCACGCAGTACCAGGTGCACGTGGACAACGACGACCGCTACCGGATCACCCAGATGACCTGGGTCAACTCCAAGACCGATTGGTACCGCTACTGGGACGGGCCGGAGATGATCGAGTTTCGGGCGCGCAACATGGGCCGCTACCAGGTCCCGATCAGCTACTCGTGGGCCGACGAGATCGCCGCCGGCGCGCTTGGTCCGGAGGTCCGCAACGGCGAGCCCAACGGCGCGCCCAACGGGGCTCCGCAGCCGTCGCCCGCCCAGCCTCAGGTCGCCTAGCGGCCTAACCGGGCTGCACGGGCTGCCCCGCCGCGGCGCCGTCGCCGACGCGCAGGGCCACCTCCAGCCAGAAGCGCCCGTCGGGGTCGTCCAGCGCGTCGCCGAACAGCTCGCGCAGGCGCCCCACCCGGTATCGCGCCGTCTGCGGGTGGATCCCCAGGCGCTCGGCCACGGCGCCGAGCCGCCCCTGCTCGGCCAGCCACACCGCCAGCGTCTCGCGCAGGCGACGGCGCGACCCCGGGGACAGCTCGGCCAGCGGCGCCAGCCGGTCGGCCGCCAGCTCGTCGGCCAGGCCGGGGTCAGAGCGAAGCAGCAGCTCGCCGGCGCGCTCCCGAGCGCTGACCAGCTGCCCGTCGCGCTCGGTGAGCTCCAGCGCCGCCTGTGCCCGCACGAAGCTCGAGTGCGCCTGCGACCAGTCCACGGTGGACCCCAGTCCCGCTCGCGCGCCGACCCCGGCCACCGCCTGCTCGATCGTCGCGTGCTGACCCGGGCCGTCGGGGTCGGAGACCAGCGCGCACATCAGCTCGCCGATGGCCTCGCGGATCGTGCCCGCGGGCAGCCGCGAGGCCGCCGCCTCCCGGCGGGGGCCGCTGATCGCCACCACCGCCACGCTGCGCGGCAGCGGCCAGCCGGCATCGGCGGCGGCCCGCTCCACCGCATCGGGCTCGGCGGGCAACTCGCGCACGAGCATGCGCACCAGCCGGCGGCGGCGCAGCTGGGCCTCGCCGGCGGCGGCCGACTGCTCCAGCGCATAGCCCTCCGCTGACTCCGAGGACAGGACGTCGATGTAGGCGAAGATGGACTCGGCCAGCAGGTACAGCGTGTCGGGCGCCAGCCCCGCCTCGACGCCCAGCGCGGCGAACCGCCGCCACGCGACGCGGGCCCCGATGCGGTAGGCGCTCAGCAGCGTCTCCAGGCTGCGCCCCGCGCGCATCTCGCCCTGGCCGAGCGCCCGATACACGTCGAGGCGGTCCACCGGTCCGCCCTCCTCGATCTCCGCCAGGAGCTGCTTGAGCGCCTCCTGGACCCCGATCCGCAGGCCGTCGCCGAAGGGGCCCTCCAGTGGCCGGGCATACGCCGGGATCGTCCCCACCGCCTCCATCATCTCCCGGGCCACGTCATCCAGAGCGGGGCGCAGCACCGCCACAACCTCGGGTGGGAGCTCGTGCCACGGCTGATCAGCCATTTTTCATGTCCTAACTCTAAGATCTGACGCGGTAATCATGCACTGCGCAAGAGAAAATTGCGCAAAGGGCACGTAAACTCTGTTTTTCGATGAGTCGCTCCCACAAGCTCGGCAATCTGATCGGCGTAGCGGTGCCGCCGGTCTGCCTCCTCGCCGCGATCGTGCTGCTCTGGAACCGTGCGATCGGCCCGCTGGAGCTCAGTCTGATGATCGGCCTCTACTTCGTCACGGCGCTCGGCGTGACCCTCGGCTATCACCGGATGTTCACCCACCGCGCCTTCGAGTCTTCTCGGGCGTTCCGCGCCGTCATGGCCGTCCTGGGCTCGATGGCAGTGGAGGGCTCGGTGATCACGTGGGTGGCCGACCATCGCAAGCACCATGCCTTCACCGACATCGAGGGCGACCCCCACTCCCCGCACCTGTCCGGGCCCGGCCTGCTCGGGGCCATCAAGGGGCTATGGCACGCGCACATCGGGTGGCTGTTCGAGACCGTCGGCACCGCTGAGCGTGAGCGCTTCGCCTCCGACCTGCTCAAGGATCGCTCCCTGCGCGTGGTGGACAAGCTGTTCTTCATGTGGGTCGCGTTGGGGCTCTTGATTCCCTTCGCGCTCGGCTGGATCGTCGGCGGCGGGCTGGGCACCGCGCTGACGGCGCTGCTGTGGGGCGGACTCGTGCGGGTGTGCCTGCTGCACCATGTGACCTGGTCGATCAACTCCGTGTGCCACTTCTTCGGGCGCCGGCGGTTCGACATCGAGGACGAGAGCCGCAATGTCTTCTGGCTGGCCCCGTTCTCCATGGGCGAGGCCTGGCATCACAACCACCACGCGTTTCCCACCTCGGCCTTTCACGGCCTGCGCCTCTGGGAGCGAATCGCAGACCCCACCGGTCTGGTGATCATGCTGCTGGAGAAGGTCGGCCTGGTCTGGAACGTCGTTCGGGTCAGCCCCGATCGCCAGGCGGCCAAGGCGCTGCCCTCGGCGCGAGGCTCCAAGACGCTCCCCGCCTCCGGCGCCTGATCTCACGCTCTCAGGGCCCGCGCCGTTTCATGCGCAGCCCATGAGAAAGGAGCCGACATGACCACCATCGCCGCCGATGTGGCGAGCGAGGTCAGCGACCGCGTAAACGCATTGGACTGGGGCGCGCTGGACGCCCAGCTCAGCGACGTCGGCCACGCCATCACGCCGCCCGTGCTGACCGAGGATGAGTGTCACGAGCTCGCGTCCCTGTTTGACGGCGGCCGCTTTCGCTCGACGATCGACATGGCCCGCCATCGCTTCGGCGACGGGCGCTACCGCTATTTCGACCATCCGCTGCCGGAGCTGATCGCGGCCCTGCGCGCCTCCTTCTATCCGCACCTGGCCGCGGTCGCCAACCGCTGGAGCCAACGGCTGCGCGGCGACACCCCCACCTTCCCGGCCGACCACGAGGAGCTCCTCGAGCGCTGCCGCGAGGCCGGGCAGACCCGGCCCACCCCGCTCATCCTGCGCTACGGGCCCGGCGACTGGAACGCGCTGCACCAGGACCTCTACGGAGACGTGTTCTTCCCCTTCCAGATCCTGACCGTCCTGTCGCGGCGCGGCGCTGACTACGAGGGCGGCGAGTTCGTGCTGCTCGAGCAGCGGCCGCGCGCGCAGAGCCGGGCGCATGTGCTCACTCCGGCGCAGGGCGCGTTCGTCATCTTCCCGACCCGCGAGCGCCCCGCGCGCGGGCGCAACGGCTATCACCGCGTGGGAATGCGCCACGGCGTCTCGACGGTCACCTCCGGCCACCGCACCGCCTTGGGGGTGATCTTCCATGATGCGCGCTGAGCCGGCCTGGACGGTCTACGAGAGCCCGCTGGGGCCGCTGACGCTCGTCGGGGACGACGATGCCCTGTGGGCGCTGCACTTCCCCGGGCGCAGCGGCCCGCTTAACGAGGCCGCTCGCGACAGCGAGCCGTTCACCGACGCGATCGGCCAGCTCGAGGAGTACTTCGCGGGAGAGCGCCGGCGCTTCGAGCTGTCGCTGCGGCTGGAGGGGTCCCCGTTTCAGCGCCGCGTGTGGGCCGCGCTCCAGGAGATCCCGTTCGGGGCGACGCGGACCTACGGCGCGCTCGCCGGCGAGATCGCCCGCCCGGACCGCGTGCGCGCCGTCGGCGCGGCGGTGGGCCGCACGCCGATGGCGATCATCGTCCCCTGTCACCGGGTGATCGGGGCCGACGGCAGCCTCACCGGCTACGGCGGCGGCCTGCATCGCAAGCAGGCTCTACTGGACTTGGAGTCGGCGGTCAGTGGCGGCGCGCCGCCCCCGCCGGTGTGGGCGGGTCGCCAGCTCTCGCTGCTGGGTTAGCCGCTGCCGCTGCCGCTTCCGCCGGCGCTCAGGCGGCTTCGAGCGGGCCCATGGTCAGGCCGGCGTCGTCGAGGGCCACCCAGTAGACCTCGGCGTCCTCGCGCGGACCGCTCCACACGATCGCGCAGCCCTTGTTGTGGATCCGGTCGGCGATGCGGTAGCCGTCGGCCAGCGTCACGCCCGGCACGACCCGCGCCAGCGTCTCGGCGACGTGATCGAACGTATTGAACTCGTCGTTGAGGACCACCACCCGCCACAGGCCGCCAAGGGCACTCCCAGGCAGGCCGGTGCGGGGCAGCTCGACCGTCGGGGACATCGGTCAGCCAGCATAGCGTCGCCGGGCCGTTCCGGCCAGACCGTTTGGTCAGGTCTTCTTGCTCCAATAGCGGTCATATCCAGCGAAGAGCTGCTCCACCGGGGCGGCCTGCTCGTAGGCGGCGGCCTGCTCGGGGCTGCCCTCGCGCTGGATCTCCCGGTGCACGGTCGCGACGAACGCGTCGTGGCCGCCGTCGCGGGCCAGCGCCGACCAGGCGTCCAGCCGGGCGTCGAGCTCATCCAGCTGATGCTCGACGTCCTCGGTGGCGCCGAAGTGGGTCATGGCCAGCCGCTGCGGCCGCCAGGATCGCACCTGCGCGATCGACTCGTGCCAGGCCTCGACGTCGATGTCGGGCGGCGGGGTGGGCGGGATGGTCATCGACGCCGGGGTGATCCTGACGCCGCCGGCGTCGCCCACGAACGCCGTCCCGTCGTGCAGGTAGGACACGTGATGCCAGGCGTGGCCGGGCGTGTACTCCACCTTGTAAGCGCCTCCGCGAATCGTCTCGCCGCCGGTCAGCACCTCAAGGTTCTCCTCGGGCACCGGCAACATCTCGCCCCACAGCCGCTCCATGTCGTCGCCGTACAGCCGCCGCGCGCTGTTGTACAGACGAGTGGGATCGGCCATGTGCTTGGCGCCGCGCTCGTGGACGTAGACCGGCAGATCGGGCCAGCGCTGCACCAGCGAGCCGGCGACGCCCGCGTGGTCGAAGTGAATGTGGGTGAGCAGCAGCGCCGCCGGGCGCTCGTCGCCCAGCGCGTCGAGCAACACCGGCAGGCACGACGTCGGGCCGGGATCGATCAGGACGTCATCCACCTGCCAGCACCCGATCACGCGGGCGCGGCCCATGTGCATGAGGTCGATCACGCGCACAGCGGGAGGCGAGCCGGGACTACTGCTGTTGGCGCCGGCTGGCGGCCTGCGAGGCGGGCGGGATCACCGCGGTGTCGTCGTCGCCGGCCGCGTCGCCAGCCGCGTGCCGGTCGGCATCGGCGTCGGCGGGGCGCTCGCGTGACGGCTCTGGCTCGGCGTCGTCATCCAGCGGCTGGAACGCGACGGTGCGCTCGATCTCGCTGCGATCGTCGGGCTCGTCGGGCTCGGCGGGCTCCTCCTCCGCGATCGCCGTATACGGCTCGGTCTCGGAGTCGTCGTCGGCAACCGTGCCGCCGGTCGACTCGGCCTCGGCCTCGGCGTCGGCCTCGGTGTCAGCGTCGGCCTCGGCCTCGGCCTCGGCCTCGGCGTCGGCGGGGAAGCGCTCGGCCGCGGTCCTGGCCAGGGCCAGGAGCTGGCCGGCGAGATCCTCGGCGTCGGCGACGATCCGCTGGCGCTCCAGCCAGATCCGGTCGGTGTCGGCGTCCAGGTCCTTGACCCGCTCCTCGGCGTCCTCGGCGACCTGCGCGGCCTCGATCCGCGCCTGCTCAAGCCGGTCCTCGGCCTCGCTGCGCGACTGCGCCGTGATCTGCTCGGCCGTCTCGTGCGCGCGCTGCAGGATCCCCGAGATCTGCTCGCCCACGCGCTCCAGCGCCCGGCGCACCGCCGCCTCTGGAGACCGGGTCGCCTGCAGCTCGGCCACGAGCCGACGGGTCTGGCGCACGTACTCGTCAACGGCCACGCGGTCGTACCCGCGCAGCGCGGTTGGGAAGTCGGCGTCGACGATTGCGAGCGGATCAGACGGGAGCGCCTCGAGAGGCTGGATGATCTCCGCGAGGATCGCGTGCTCGGTCGCTGCAGAGCTTTGATCGGGCATCGGTGACCTGCGGCCATTGTCGCACGTCGATCCGTCCCCCAGCCATACAATGCCCCGGATGCCAGAAACCGTGCACCTGCCCGAGCGCGACCGCCCGTGGATGATGCGCACCTACGCCGGCCATTCGGACGCAAAGCGCAGCAACGAGCTATATCGCCGGAATCTGGAGAAAGGTCAGACGGGTCTCTCGGTGGCCTTCGATCTGCCCACGCAGACGGGCTATGACCCCGACCACGAGCTGGCCCGCGGCGAGGTCGGCAAGGTGGGCGTGTCCATCGCCCACGAGGGCGACATGCGGACCCTGCTCAAGGACATCCCGCTGGACCAGATGAACACCTCGATGACGATCAATGCCACCGCCGCGTGGCTGCTGGCGCTCTACATCGTCGCCGCCGAAAACCAGGGGGTGGCCGAGTCCGCGCTTCAGGGGACCACCCAGAACGACATCCTCAAGGAGTACCTCAGCCGCGGCACCTACTCGTTCCCGCCCGGCCCCAGCATGCGCCTGATCGCCGACACGATCGCCTACACGGTCGAGCACGTCCCCAAGTGGAACCCGATCAACATCTGCTCCTATCACCTCCAGGAGGCGGGCGCCACGCCGGTGCAGGAGATCGCCTACGCCATGAGCAACGCGATCGCCGTGCTCGACGCGGTGCGCGAGCGCGTCCCTGAGGATCAGATGGGCAATGTCTTCGGACGCATCTCGTTCTTCGTCAACGCCGGGGTGCGCTTCGTCGAGGAGCACGCGAAGCTGCGCGCGATGGCCCAGCTGTGGGATGAGCTCGGCCAGCAGCGCTATGACGTCGAGGACGACCGCCACCGCCGCTTCCGCTACGGCGTCCAGGTCAACTCGCTGGGGCTGACCGAGGCCCAGCCCGAGAACAACGTCTACCGGATCGCCCTGGAGGCGCTCGCCGTGACCCTGGGCCGCGACGCTCGTGCCCGGGCGCTCCAGCTTCCCGCCTGGAACGAGGCGCTGGGCCTCCCCCGGCCCTGGGACCAGCAGTGGTCGCTGCGCCTCCAGCAGGTGCTCGCCTACGAGACCGACCTGCTCGAGTACCCCGACATCTTCGAGGGCTCCCACGTCATGGAGGGCCTGGTCGCCGAGCTCGTCAAGGGCGCGCGCGAAGAGATGGCCCGCGTGGCCGAGCTCGGCGGCGCCGTCAAGGCGGTGGACTACATGAAGGCCGGGCTCGTGGAGTCCCATCGCGAGCGCTGGCGCCGGATCGAGTCCGGCGACCTCACCATCGTGGGCATGAACCGCTTCCAGTCCACCGAGCCCTCGCCCCTGACGGCCGACGCGGACGGCGGCATCCTCGTGGTCGACCCGCAGGTGGAGGCCGAGCAGCGAGCCGCCCTGGAGCGGTGGCGCGCTCAGCGCGATTCCCCGGCGGTCCAGGCCGCGCTTGAGGAGCTGGCCCGCGTGGCCCGCGACGACTCGGAGAACATCATGCCCGCCACCATCGCCGCCGCCCGCGCCGGCGCCACCACCGGGGAGTGGTCCCAGACGCTGCGCGACGTCTTCGGCGAGTACCGCGCCCCCACCGGGGTGGGCGACGCCGTGGCCGCCCCGTCCGAGGATCTGACCCAGCTGCGCGACGAGGTCGAGCGGCTGAGCGAGGCCCTGGGCCGCCGCCTGAAGTTCCTGGTGGGCAAGCCCGGCCTGGATGGTCACTCCAACGGCGCCGAGCAGATCGCTGTCCGCGCCCGCGACGCCGGCATGGACGTCGTCTACGAGGGCATCCGCCTGACTCCGGCCCAGATCGCCGGCTCCGCGGCCCAGGAGGGCGTGCACGTGATCGGCCTCTCGATCCTGTCGGGCTCGCACGCCGAACTCATCCCCGCCGTCCTCAGGGAGCTGGCCGAGGCGGGCGTCGAGAACGTCCCTGTCGTCGTCGGCGGCATCATCCCGGAGAGCGACGCGGCGGCGCTGCGCCAGGCCGGCGTGGCCGCCGTCTACACCCCCAAGGACTGGGACCTGAACGCGATGATGCGCGACATCATCTCCCTGGTGGGCGAGCAGCTGGATGGCTCGGGCGCCGCCGACTCGGGCGAGGCCGGACGCCGAGCAGGCGGCAGGCCCGAGGGCGTCGACACCGCCGCCCCGGCTTGAGCGCCGGCCCAGCTGACGGCGGACAGCTCGGCGCCCGGCTGCGCGAGGGGGACCTGCGCGCCGCCGCGGCCGTCCTGAACCTGGTCGAGAGCCGGAGCGCCGAGGCCCGCGCCCAGACCGAGGCGCTGCTGGCCGCGGTCTCCCCCGCCTCGCTCGGCGGCGAGGCCCCCGGCTTCATCATCGGCGTCACCGGGCCCCCAGGCGTCGGCAAGTCCTCGCTGCTGTCGCGGCTGGTGGCCGCCTGGCGGGCCGTGGGGCGGTCGGTGGCGGTGCTGGCCGTGGACCCGAGCTCACGGCGATCGGGCGGGGCGCTGCTGGGCGACCGGGCGCGGATCGAGCGCGACCCCGCCGACCACGCGGTCTTCATCCGCTCCACCGCGGCCGGCGACCGCCTCGGCGGCCTCGCCCCGGCCACCCGGGCCGCCGCCACCGCGCTGTCCTGCGCCTTCGACGTCGTGGTGATCGAGACCGTCGGCGTCGGCCAATCGGAGACGGAGGTCGCCGACGTCGCCGACACCGTCGCGGTTGTCGTGCAGCCGGGGTCCGGCGACGTGCTCCAGTTCCTGAAGTCCGGGATCATGGAGATCCCCGACGTCCTGGTCGTGACCAAGGCCGACCTCGGCCACGTGGCGGTGCGGGCGCGCGCGGACCTGGAGGCGGCTCTGCGGTCGTTGGACTCCGCCTCGGCGGTCGTGTCGGTGTCCTCGGTGGCGCCGCCCGCGGGCATTGACGAGCTGGTGAAGGCCCTGGACGCCCACCGCGCCGGGCTGGACCTCGCCCAGCGCCGCATACGCAGCCGCCGCATGCACGCGCTGGCCGACTACGCCGCCGAGTACGGCGACCGCGGCCTGCGCGCCGTTGGCGGGCGCCGCGAGGCCGAGCGCTGGCTTGCGCAACAGAATGGTGGCCTGGATGTGGCGGCGTTGCGTCACGCTTTGGAGGACAGGGCACAGCTGCCATGACCACGACACCCACTCCCCGCATCGTCCTGCCCGGTGACCCGCTCGTGGAGGGCGATACCGCCCTGCGCCCCTGGCGTGACTCTGACCTGCCCCAGCTCGTGGACGCCTGCCGCGACCCCGACATCGTCCGCTGGACGAGCGTGCCTTCCGCGTACAGCGAGGCCGACGCCCGTAATTACTTGCGCCAGCGCTACGACGCCGCCTTCGCCGGCCTCACCGCGCCGTTCGCCATCGTCCACGCCTCCGAGGGGCGGCTGCTGGGCTCGATCTCGCTCCTGCGCTTCGCGTGGGCCGACGCGCGCGGCGAGGTCGGCTACTGGCTGGCCCGGTGGGCCCGCGGCCAGGGCCACGCCACGCGGGCGACGCGCCTCATCTGCGCCTGGGGGTTCGGCGCCCTGCGCCTGGAGCGCATCGACCTCATGGCCGCCACCGGCAACCCCGGCTCCCAGCAGGTCGCCGAGCGCGCGGGATTCACCCGGGAGGCGGTGCTGCGCTCATACATGCGCGGCGCGTTCGAGCGCCAGGACATGGTGATGTTCGGGCTGCTCAAGGGCGAGCTGGACTGACGCGCTCGCACCCCGGCCACCTCCCACGCCGCCACTGGATCGATCTAACGCGGCGAGGCCAGTGAGGTCAGCCGCCACCCGTTCTTGGTGTTGGTGAGCCGAACGGATTCCAGCGATGCCTGCTGCCCCTTGGCCCGCGTGAGCACCACCGCCGACGCCGACGACCCCTTGATGTGGACCTTGGACACGCTCAGGGACGGGTCGCTGACGCTGTTGACGAACGTCAGCATCGCCTGCCGGCAGCTCAGCCCGGCCGCGTTGAGGTGGCCGACGAGGTCGGGAGCGAGCACCTGGCTGCAGAGGGTGCCCGTATCGCGGGCGGCCACTGCATGGGCAAACTGCTGAAGCTTGGCCTGGACTTGGTCAGAAGCACTGGCGCCACAGCCGCTCAATGCGTATGCAGCACCTAGGACAGCCAATGCGTAGCCCGGTCGCATCGCCGCAAAGCTACCCTTTGGCTGTGCTTTCAGAACCACTCCGGGATGGACATGGGCGCGTGATCGGGGATCTGCGGGTCTCGGTCACCGACCGCTGCAACTTCCGCTGCCAGTACTGCATGCCGGCGGAGGGGCTTCCCTGGCTGGAGCGTGCCGAGATCCTCACCTTCGAAGAGATCACCCGGATCGTGGCGCTGTTCGCCGGCATGGGCGTGGGCGACGTGAGGCTCACGGGCGGCGAGCCGCTGGTCCGCCGCGAGTTCCCGGTCCTGGCCGGGATGATCGCCGCTGTCGACGGTGTCAACGACCTGTCGGTGACCACCAATGGCTTCCTGCTGGAGCGTGACGCCGAGAAGCTGGTGCGGGCCGGGATCAACCGCTTCAACGTATCGGTCGACTCGCTGCAGCGCGACCGCTTCTACGAGCTGACCCGGCGCGACGCGCTCGATGCGGTGCTGCGCGGCCTCGAGGTGCTGGCTTCCTTCCCTGAGGCCCACCCCATCAAGGTCAACGCGGTGGCGATCCGCGGCTTCACCGAGGAAGAGGTCATCCCCTTCGCCGAACTGGCGCGGCGCACTCCGTACCAGGTCCGCTTCATCGAGTTCATGCCCCTGGATGCCGACCACGCCTGGAACCGCAGCAAGGTGCTCACGGGCGCCGAGATCCGGGAGGCGATCACCGCCGTGTACCCGCTCGAGCCCGAGCCCCGCGCGCCCAGCTCCACGTCGAATGTCTACCGCTTCGCCGACGGCGGCCCAGGCCGGATCGGGTTCATCAACCCGGTGTCCGAGCCGTTCTGCGCTGACTGCAACCGGGTGCGCCTGACCGCCGACGGGCGCCTGCGGACCTGCCTGTTCTCGCTCAACGAGACCGACCTGCGCGAGCCGCTCCGAGACGGCGCGTCCGACGCCGAGGTCGAGGAGATCATCCGCGCCGCCGTGTGGCGCAAGGAGCTCAAGCACCATGTGGGCGAGCCGGGCTTCATCCAGCCGGCCAGGAGCATGTCCGCCATAGGGGGGTGAAAACCCCCTCCTCGCAGGCTCTCTCTAGTAGAGGAACTTGCGAGATTTCGGCGCGATACACGCACAAATATCGCGGTACGCGCGCCGCCAGTACGGCCACGTGACGCGTCCGCAGTTGATGGAGCTCGGGATGGCCCCGCGCACCATCGCGTCGTGGGTCGAAAACCGCCGGCTGATCCGCGTGCACGCCGGCGTCTACGCCGTCGGCCACGCCCAGCACAGCCCCCAGGCCCTCGCCATGGCGGCCGTCCTGGCCTGCGGCGACCGGGCCGTCCTCAGCCACGACTCCGCCGCCGCCCTCTGGGGCATCCGAACCTGGCCACGCACTCCCGAGGTCACCTGCGCGCTCGAGAAGCGCCGCCCCGCCATCCGCACCCACCGCACGCAGACCCTCATCACCAAGGACGTCCGCCGCCACCGCAACATCCGCGTGACCAGCCCCTCCCGCACCGTCCTCGACATCGAGGGCCGGCTCACGGACGCCCAGCTGGCCCGAGCCGTCAACGAGCTCCGCCTCGCCGACCACATGGGCGCCACCGAGCTGGAGCGGCTGCTTACCGCCTCCCGGCGCGTCAAGGCCCTGGTGGACCCCGATCAGTCCCCCACGCGCTCGCCGCTCGAGGATTTCTTCCTCGCGTTCTGCACCAAATACGGGCTGCCCGTCCCCAGGCTCAACGTCAGCCTGTTCGGCCACGAGGTCGACGCCCTCTTCGAAGAGGAGAGGCTCATCGTCGAGATCGACGGTTGGAGGTTCCACAAGGACCACCAGAGCTTCGAGGCCGACCGCGAGCGCGACGCCACGGCCATCGAGTACGGCTTCGGCACGTTCCGCGTCACCCAGACGCGCCTCACCCGCAACCCCGAGCGGGAGGCCAAGCGGCTCAAGCGGGCCCTGGCGCGCCGCCGCCGGGAAAACGGTGCTTCATAGAAGCGCAACCTTTATCGGCCATCATCCAGGCACATATGCCCCTGCTGCTGCTGTTCGCCTTCATCGCCGGCGCTGGGACAGCGATCACGCCGTGCGTGCTGCCGGTCCTCCCCGCGCTCCTCAGCGCCAGCGCCGCCGGCGGCCGCCGTCGTCCCATCGGCATCGTCATCGGCCTCGCCGTGACGTTCACGATCGCCATCGTCGCCCTGGCCCAGCTGGTCAAGGGCGTCGGGCTGGCCGCGGGCGCGGCCCGCACGCTGGCGATCGTCGTCCTGATCGTCTTCGGCGTCGTGCTGCTGATCCCGGAGCTCGCCGAGCGCGTCCAGGCGCCGCTCTCGCGGCTGGCCCGGTTCGGGCCCAAGACGCGCGGCGACGGCTTCATCTCGGGCCTGGCCGTCGGCGGGGCGCTCGGCTTCGTGTGCGCGCCGTGCGCCGGGCCGATCCTGGCCGCGGTGACCTCGGTGAGCGCCTCGAGCGGCGCCACCACGCAGGTCGTGGCCGTCGCCCTCGCCTACGCGATGGGGCTCAGCGCGGTGATGCTGCTCTATGCCCTCGGGGGCCGGGCGGTCCTGGACCGGGTCAAGCGGCACACCAGGGGCCACGTCGTCGAGCGCTCCCTCGGCGCGGTCCTCCTCATCACCGGCCTCGTCATGGTCACCAACCTCGACGTCCGCTTCGAGCAGGCGCTGGCCAAGGACACCAGCCTGCCGGCGTTCCTGGTGGACCCCACCCGCTCGCTGGAGAACTCCAACGCGGTCCAGAACCGGCTGGCGTCCCTCAGACCACCGTCCAGGTTCGCGCAACGCGAAAAGCTCGCGTCGCTGACGCCGATGCCCCAGCAGGCCGGGGTCGCCATCCCGGGCGTCAAGACGCCGCCACTGCCCAAGCTCGGCGCGGCTCCGGACTTCACGAACAACCAGCGCTGGTTCAACACGCCCGGTGGCCAGCCGCTCACAATGGCCGGCCTCAAAGGCCACGTCGTGCTGGTGGACTTCTGGACCTACACCTGCATCAACTGCATCCGCACCCTGCCCTTCCTCAAGGGCCTGTACGCCCATTACCACAAGGACGGGCTCGAGATCGTGGGGGTGGAGACCCCGGAGTTCACCTTCGAGCAGGAGGCTTCCAACGTCCAACAGGCGATCGACTCCGAGGGCCTGCGCTACCCGGTCGTCCAGGACAACCGCTACGGGACCTGGAACGCCTATCAGAACGAGTACTGGCCGGCCGAGTACCTGATCGACGCGCACGGGCAGGTGCGCCACACCCAGTTCGGCGAGGGGGACTACAAGCAGGATGAGGCGGCCGTGCGCGAGCTGCTCTATGAGGCCGGCGCTCACAACCTGCCGCCCCCGATGACCGCCACCGCGATCATTCCCTCCTCCCACCTCGGCACCCCCGAGACCTACCTCAATGCCCAGCGCGCCGAGGGTTTCGCGCAGAAGCTGCAGGGCGGCACCCACTTCTACCCGGGCGTGACCTTCCCCATCCTCAACGAGTTCGGGCTGCACGGGACCTGGAATGCCACCTCGGAATCGGTCTCGCCCGCCGCCGGCGGCGCCTCGATCACCGGGCGCTTTCAGGCCGCCCACGTCTACCTGGTGATGACCTCGCAGGACAATCGGCCGCGCACGGCCCGGGTCCTGCTCAACGGCAAGCCGATACCGCCCCAGGACGCCGGCTCAGACGTCCGCAACGGCCTCGTGACGGTGCACGGCCAGCGCCTCTATTCGCTCATCTCGCTGCCCGGCGACCAGCAGCAGACGTTCACGGTCCAGATCCCGCCCGGGATCAGCGCATACGACTTCACATTCGGCTGAGTGGCCGAATCGTGACAACCCGCACGAACTCTCCCCGGGAAAGTGCTGCGCAGCGCGTCCTATCATGGTCCCGATGGAGGGCTCGATCGAGGTCCGCAGCTGGTTGCGCTGCTACCGCTGCTGGTCTCAGAACCTTGAGGTGCAGGTCCACTACGAGGGCATCCATCGCATCGACCCGGAGACCGGGGAACGCGGCGAGGTCGTGGACGAGATGCAGGAGGCCGTCGTCCAGTGCCTGGAGTGCATGCACGACCAGCCCCATCTCGGCTTCCACAACGGCCGCGTGGAGCCCATCGAGGACCGCTGGGAGCGGATGATCGCCGGCACCCCGTGGGTGGCCTCGTGCACCGTTACGGTCGACGCCGACGACGTCGAGACCTGCTCAGGCCCGGAGGCCGGTGACGCGCTGTCCTACGCCGCCTTCGGCGACCACGGCACCCGCGAGTTCTTCACCCACGTGCGGTTCCACAAGCACGACGAGGACCGGATCGTGGTCCACCTGCTCGTCGAGCTCTATTCCAGGTCCGCCGAGGAGGCCACCGAGGTGCTCGAGGAGGCCGCTCGGGGCAAGCTGGCGATCACGTCGCTGGCCGAGGAGTCCCGCCCGCCGGCCTCCACCGGCGACGAGCCCCACTGAGCCGCAGCCGCAGCCGCGGCCGGAGCCGGAGCCGGTCCGGCTACCGCCACACGAGCCGGTGCCCGCGCCCGCCGGCGCGCCAGCCACACCCACGCCTCCCCCACGATCAGCGCCAGCGCCACGGGGACGGTGGCGGGCAGCTCATTGACGAAGAAGAACAGCAGGTCGAACAGGCCCGCCAGGAACAGCGTCAGGAGCGCGATCGGCCACTGGCGCCGACCCTCCCGGGCCAGCACCGCCCCCAGCAGCCCGGCCACGAACAGGTCACCGTAGCCGAACAGGACGTTGCCGAACTGCTCGCTCTGGAGCTGGGGCAGGTGCAGCCCGCTGTGCGGCAGCGGCGCCGCCACCGTCAGCGTGGCGTTGGGCGCCTGCAGCAGGTCCGTGGACACGAGCCACACGTCGGCCACGGTCATGGCGAGGATCCCCAGCTTCAGCCATCGTGGCGGGGTGACCGCTCCCAGCAGCCAGCCGAGGGTCACGCAGCTCAGGGCCGACAGCACCGTCGCCGCCCCCTGGCCCCAGAGCGTCGTCTTGGACCCCCAGGCGAGCGCGAACAAAGGGACCGCCAGCAGCGACAGCCACCAGCGGCCGCCGTGCATGGCCCAACCCAGCGCGACCGCCGCCAGCAGCGGCACCCCGATGAGCGCCAGCCACGTCAGACCGGTGGCGGTCCCGGACATGTAGCGGATCGCGAAGATCACGCCGATGATCGACGCGATCGGGATCAGCGCCCAGCCCGGGCCCGACAGCCGCCGGATCCACGGGATCTCCGGCGGCCGGCGCGGCGCGGCGATCACTCCCGCCTGGACCGCGAGCATCGCCGCGTCTGACGGGATGAAGCCGAGCGACATGCCTCCAGGGTACGCAGCGCGCACCCCGGGAAGCGAAGGGTTTACAAAGAGTTCCTAGGCGTCAAGGCGCGCTTCGAGGGCCTCGAGCTGGTCGCGGAGCTCCACCGGGAGCTTGCTACCGAACTTGGCGTAGTGCTGCTTCATCTGGGGCAGCGCCGCGGCCCAGCCCTCGTGGTCGACTTCGAGCAGCTTGGCCATCGTCTCGGGCGACACGTCCAGGTCGTCGGTGTTAATGCCACCCTCGCCGATCGGCGGGACGAGCCCGATCGCGGTCTCCTCCGCGTCGGCGTCGCCGGTCAGCCGGCGGAAGATCCATGCGAGCACGCGGGAGTTCTCGCCGAAGCCTGGCCACATGAACTTGCCGTTGTCGTCCTTACGGAACCAGTTGACGTAGAACACTCGGGGCATCTGGGCGCCATCGCGCTTGGCCACGCCCAACCAGTGGGCGAAGTAGTCGCCCATGTGGTAGCCGCAGAACGGCAGCATCGCCATGGGGTCAAAGCGCAGCTTGCCGACCTCGCCGGCCTGGGCCACCGTCGTCTCCGAGGACATGATCGAGCCCATGAAGGTGCCGTGCTCCCAGTCGCGCGCCTCGTGCACGAGCGGCACCACGGTGGCGCGCCGGCCGCCGAACATGATCGCCGAGATCGGCACGCCCTTGGGGTCCTCCCATTCCGGCGCCATCGACGGGCACTGCGCACAGAGCACGGTGAAGCGGGCATTGGGGTGCGCCGCGGTCGTCTCGGACGCGGGCGTCCACCCGTTGCCGCGCCAGTCGATCGCGTGCTCGGGCGCCTCGCCGGTCATACCCTCCCACCAGATGTCGCCGTCGTCGGTCTTGGCGCAGTTGGTGAACACCGCGTTGCGGCCGATCATGTCGATGGCGTTGGGGTTGGTGCGCGCGCCCGTGCCCGGAGCCACGCCGAAGAACCCGGCCTCCGGGTTGACGGCATACAGCTGGCCGTCTGAGCCGAACTTCATCCACGCGATGTCGTCGCCGATGGTCTCGACCTTCCAGCCGGGCAGCGTCGGGATGACCATGGCCAGGTTGGTCTTGCCGCACGCGCTGGGGAACGCGCCGGCGATGTAGCGGACCTCCCCCTCGGGCGAGGTGACCTTGAGAATCAGCATGTGCTCGGCCAGCCAGCCCTCGTCGCGGGCCATGATCGAGGCGATGCGCAGGGCGAAGCACTTCTTGCCCAGCAGCGCGTTACCGCCATAGCCCGACCCAAACGACCAGATCTCGCGCGTCTCGGGGTAGTGGACGATGTATTTGTTGTCCGCGTTGCAGGGCCACGGCACGTCCTCGGCCCCGTCTTCCAGCGGCGCGCCCACCGAATGCACGCACGGGACGAAGTCGCCCTCGGCGCCCAGCACGTCGAGCGCGGGCTGGCCCATCCGGGTCATGATCCGCATCGACGCCGCCACGTAGGCCGAATCGGTGAGCTGGACGCCGATGTAGGAGATCGGCGAGCCCAGCGGGCCCATCGAGAACGGGACCACGTACATCGTGCGGCCGCGCATCGAGCCCTTGAACAGCCCGTCCAGCAGCTCGCGCATCTCGCCGGGATCGCGCCAGTTGTTGTTGGGGCCGGCGTCCGCCTCGTGCTCGGCGCAGATGAACGTGCGGTCCTCCACGCGAGCGACGTCGGCGGGATCCGACAGCGCCAGATAGGACCCGGGCCGCTTGGCCTCCGACAGCCGCTCGAACGTCCCGGCGTCGATCAGCACCTGCGCCAACAGGTCGTACTCCTCCGCCGAGCCGTCGCACCAATGGATGTCGTCAGGCTGGGTCAGCCCGGCGATCTCCTCTACCCACGCCTGCAGACCGGCGTGCTGCGTTGTTGCTTGGCGCTTCGGTGCGGTGTGGGCCATGGGCGGGGACTTCTCCTTAATTAAAATAAATACGGCGGTGGCCCGCGAAGGCTACCGGGGCAGAGCACAAGGTGCTCACAAACTCTGAAAAACGGGCCCTGTGCAGGATATTCTGCTCACGTCCCGCGGCGAACGACCGTTCGCCTGAGGCTCAATAAACGGGGGACTAGCCCGGCTGCTTGCGCGGTACGAGGACGAGCCGCTTGAACTCGGCCACCAGGACCCCGTCCTGGTTGAGCACGCGCGTGTGGACGCGTACGGTCCCGCGATCGGGCTTGGACTTGGACTCCTTGACCTCCAGCACCTCGGACTCGCAGAACAGCGTGTCCCCGTGGAACACCGGCGCCGGATGGCTCAGCTCCTCGGTGGCGAGGTTGGCGATGGCCTTGCCGCTCACGTCCGAGACGCTCATCCCCAGCGCCAGCGAGTACACCAGCGGGCCCACGACGACGTTGCGCCCCTGCTGGGACCCCTTGGCGTACACGTCGTTGAGGTGCAGCGGGTGGTGATTCATGGTGATGAGGCAGAACAGGTGGTCGTCGGCCTCGGTGACCGTCTTGGCCGGCCAGTGCTTGTACACGGCGCCGACTTCGAACTCCTCCAGGTAGCGGCCGTAGGGGTGGGCGCCACTGGCCTCGCGCGCCGCTTGATCGGTCTCGACTTCGGGCATGTTCTGGACTCCTGGGTAAATGGCACGACTGGGAAACCGCCTAGAGCATGCCATCTGCCCGCTGGCGATAGGTTTGATGTGCGCAAACCCGATCAGGAGACTGCAGAACCGTGCGAAACCCCCGTGACTTCGGAAAGCCGCTGGCCATCGGCGCGCCCGACCCGATCCTCGAGATCCCGTTCAAGCCGTCGCGGATGATCCACTTCCTGGACTTCTCCAACGAGAAGATGGTCGCCAAGGTCCCCGACATCGCGCCCACCGTGGACATTCTGTTGGGCAACCTCGAGGACGCCGTGCCGGTGGACCGCAAGCTCGCCGCCCGCGACGGACTGGTCCAGGTGGGCAAGGAGATGGAGCTCGGCACGACCCAGCTGTGGACCCGGGTCAACAGCCTCGAGTCGCCCTGGGTGCTCGACGATCTCACCACGCTGGTATCCGAGATCGGGCACAAGCTCGACGTGGTGATGATCCCCAAGGTCGAGGGGCCGTGGGACATCCACTACGTCGACCGGCTTCTCGCCCAGCTCGAGGCCAAGGCGCAGCTCGAGCGCCCCATCCTCATCCACGCCATCCTCGAGACCGGCCTGGGCGTGGTCAATCTGGAGGAGATCGCGACCGCCAGCCCCCGGATGCAGGGCATGAGCTTCGGGCCCGCGGACCTCGCCGCCAGCCGGCGGATGAAGACCACCCGCGTCGGCGGCGGTCACCCCGGCTACCGCGTCATCAACGACCCCGACCCTGACAACCCCGAGGCGGCGCGCCCGACCGCCCAGCAGGACCCGTGGCACTACTCCATCGCTCGCATGGTCGACGCCTGCACGTCCGCCGGGATCCTGCCCTTCTACGGCCCCTATGGCGACATTCGCGACGTGGAGGGCTGCGAGACCCAGTTCCGCGCGGCGTTTCTGCTCGGCTGCGTCGGCGCCTGGTCGCTGCATCCCGTCCAGATCGAGATCGCCAAGAAGGTGTTCAGCCCCGATCCCGAGGAGGTGCTGTTCGCCAAGAAGGTGCTCGAGGCGATCCCTGACGGCCGCGGCGTGCACATGATCGACGGCAAGATGCAGGACGACGCCACCTGGAAGCAGTGCAAGGTGATGGTCGAGCTCGCCGAGATGCTCGCCGAGAAGGACCCGGAGCTCGCCGACGCCTACGGGTTCGCCCGCGCCACCGCGTAGTCTCCCGAACCATGCGAATCTCGGCCAAAGCCGACTATGCCGTACGCGCCGTGGTGGAACTCGCCGCCGCGGAGGGCGACAAGCCGGTCAAGGCCGAGCGTGTCGCCACCGCCCAGCAGATCCCGCTCAACTTCCTGGAAAACATCCTGGGCGAGTTGCGCCATGCCGGCATCGTGCGCAGCCACCGCGGCGCCGAGGGCGGCTTTCGCCTGGCCAAGCCCGCCAACGAGGTGACCGTCGCCGACGTCATCCGCGCCGTGGAAGGCCCGCTGGCCAGTGTCCGCGGCGGCCCGCCGGAGGACGCCAAGTACACCGGCGCCGCCAGCACGCTGCCCACGGTGTGGATCGCCGTGCGCGTCAACCTGCGCCGCGTGGTGGAACACGTGACGATCGCCGACATCGCCAACTCCAAGCTGCCCCGGTCGATCGAGAAGCTGACCGACGACCCGGGCGCCTGGGTCACACGCTGACGGCGCCGGTCCGGTCCGCGACCGCGGGCCGGTCGCGCACCCAGGCGTCTCCGACCTCCTGGAGCACGGCGAGCATCGCGCCGGCCGCGGGCGATCGGTAGCCCGCCGGCAGGATCACGCTGATCGGCCGGGCCGGAGGTGCGGGGTCGAGCTCGCGGATCACGACATCGCCGCGCACCGCCCGCGTGACGATGTCGGGAACGAGGGCAACGCCCACCCCGGCGGCGACGAAGCCGAGGATGGCGCCGTAGTCATCGTTCTGGAAGGCGATACGCGGCTCGAAGCCCGCCTCATGGCAGGCGCGCAGGAACAGCCGGGCGTCCGGACACGTCCGGCCGGTCGCGAGCATCCACGGCTCTACGGCGAGGTCGGACATGGACAGATCGGCCGCGTGGCAGAGGCGATGGCCGGCGGGCAGAGCGACGTACATCGGGTCGTCGAAGAGCGGGACGACGTCGAGGTCGTCGGCCTGCCCCTGACGCTCGGGATCCTCGCGCGGATCGTGCGAGAGCACGAGATCGAACTCGCCGGCGCGCAGACGCGGGATCGATTCGTCGGGGTCGAACATCGCCACCGTCAGCTCCACGTCGGGATGGCGGTCGCGAAAGCGCGCCACCGCGCGGGGAACGATGGATCCGGCGGCGGAGGCGAAGGTGGCCAGGCGCAGCGTCCCGCCCTGCAGCCCGCAGAGCGCGCGCAGCTCGTCCTCGGTGTCCTGCAGGTAGGCCAGGACCGCCGCCCCGCGCTCCGCGAGCAGCCGCCCGGCGTCGGTGAGCACGGCGCCCTGGGGCACGCGACGGACCAGCGTGGTGCCGACCTCGGCCTCGAGCGTGGCGATCTGCCGCGAGATCGCGGGCTGGGTGTACCCCAGCGCCTCGGCCGCGGCCGAGAAGGACCCGTGGCGCGCCACCGCGGTCAGGACCCTGAGTCGCCGGACCTCAAGCATGACCAACAGTTATACCCCATGAAGCAAACCCCTATTTGCCTTTATGCCTGCCGCGCGTCACCATCGTGACATGAACACGCTGCTGTCCCAGATCACCATCCGTCCCGGCTATGCCGGTGACGAGCGCGCGCTCATCCGCCTGGCGGCGCTGGACAGCGCCCCCGCTGTGCCCCCCACGCCGCTGCTGGTGGCCGAGGTGGACGGCGAGCTGAGCGCCGCGCTCTCGCTGAGCGACAACTCGTCCATCGCCGATCCGTTCCGCCCCACCGCTCAGATCGTCGCGCTCCTGCGAGCGCACGCCGCTGCGGCTACGCCGGCTCCTCGAAAGCGGCGGCGGGCACTTCAGCCGCGGCTGAGTCCGGCACGCGGGTAGCCGTCCCCACCGGGCCCTGGAGGGCCGGCTCGATCGGCACCCCGGCCGGCGGCCGCGCGTAGACGATGTCGCCGGCGCCGACCTCCAGCTCGTCGGCCTGGGCCCGGGTCAGCTGAGCGCGGGCCTCGGTGCCGTCGGGCAGCTCGAGCTCGAGCCGGACCTCGAAGCCGAGGTGCACCACGCGCTTGACCATCGCCTCGATGCGGGCGTCGCCCGGCTCCAGGGCGATGGTCACGTCGTGGGGCCGCACGAGCCGATCGCCGAGCCGGCTCACCGGACCCACGAAGCCCATCACGAAGTCGCTGGCGGGCCGGTCGTAGATCTCCCGCGGGCCGCCCACCTGCTCGATCGCGCCCGAGCTCATCACCGCGATCCGGTCGGAGATCTCCATCGCCTCCTCCTGATCGTGGGTGACCAGCACCGTGGTCACGTGCTGCTCGTCATGCAGCCGGCGCAGCCACGCGCGCAGCTCGGCGCGCACGGTGGCGTCGAGTGCGCCGAACGGCTCGTCGAGGAGCAGGACGTTGGGCTCCACGGCCAGCGCGCGAGCCAGCGCCATGCGCTGGCGCTGGCCGCCCGACAACTGGGACGGGCGCTGCTCGGCCCACTTGGTCAGCCCCACCAGGGCCAGCAGCTCGTCCACGCGCTCCCGGATCTCCGGCTTGGGCCGCTTGCGGATGCGCAGTCCGAAGGCCACGTTCTCGCGCACCGTCATGTGGGTGAACGCCGCATAGTGCTGGAAGACGAAGCCGATCCCGCGCTTTTGGGGGATGACGTAGCTGACGTCCGTGCCGTCGATCATGACCGTCCCGGAATCGGGCGTCTCCAAACCGGCGATGATCCGCAGCAGCGTCGACTTGCCCGAGCCGCTGGGCCCCAGCAGCGCCGTCAGGGAACCCTCGGGCACCTCGAGGGACACGTCGTCGAGCGCCGTGAAGTCGCCGAAGTGCTTGGAGATGTTGGCGATGTCGATCCTCATCGAACCTGCTGCCTCCTGCCTGAGAACGCGGTCATTGCAAGCAGCACGACCAGAGAGATTACGGCGAGCTCCGTCGCGGCCGCATAAGCGCCAGTGACCGATGCTGCCCCGGGCTGCTCGTCGCGCTGGTAGACGAGCAGGGGCAACGTAAGCGTGGAGCCGGCCACCAGCGAGGACACCACCAGCACCGCCCCGATCTCTCCCAGCGCGCGTGCGGTGGACAGGATCACGCCGTAGATGACCCCCCAGCGAATCGACGGCAGCGTGATCCGCCAGAAGGTCTGCCACGTCGACGCCCCCAGCGTGGCCGCGGCCTGCTCCTGCTCGTCCCCAACCTCCACGAGCACCGGCGCGACCTCGCGGACCACGAACGGCAGCGAGACGAAGATCGTGGCCAGCACCATGCCGGCCGGGGCGAAGATGATCTGGATGCCGTGGTCTGAGAACCAGGCCCCGAACCAGCCGTGGATCCCGTAGACGAGCGTCAGCGCCAGGCCCACGATCACCGGCGAGACGAGGAAGGGCAGGTCGATCAGCGAGTCCAGCACCGAGGCCAGCCGCCCGCGGCGGCGCACGAGCACGAGCGCGCACACCACGCCGAAGACGGTATTGAGCGGGACGGCGATGAGCGCCATGAGCAGCGACAGGGACAGGGCGCTGATCGCGGCGGGCGTGGTCATCCAGTCCCAGGCGACGCCGAAGCCGTGCTCGAAGGTCTTGAAGAAGACCACCACCACGGGCAGGATCAGCAGCGCCACCAGGTACAGGAGCGCCACACCGCGCAGCGAGAGTCTGGCACGGCGGCTAATGAGCAACGCGGCCTCCCAACCGGCGGATGAGCACGAGCACGAGCAGCGACACCAGGATCAGGACCAGCGACAGCGAGGCCGCGGCCTGCGTGGCGTCTGACTCGATGTCGGCGAAGATGACGATGCTGGCGATCTGAACCTTCCCGACGATCAGCACCAGCGATCCGATCTCGCCCACGGCGCGGGCGAAGGCGAGGGCGGCGCCCGAGAGGATCGCGGGACGCAGCGCCGGGAGGATGATCCGGCGGAAGATCACGCCGTTGCTCGCCCCCAGGGAGGCGGCCGCCTCCTCCACCTCGCGGTCGAGCTCGAGCAGCACGGGCTGCACCGAGCGCACCACGAACGGCAGCGTCACGAACATCAGCGCCACGAGCACGATCGCGCGCGTGAACGCGAGGTGGATGCCGAACGGGCTGTCGGGCCCGTAGAGCGCCAGCAGCGTCAGCCCGGCGACGACCGTCGGCAGTGCGAAGGGCAGGTCGATGAGCGCGTTGATGAACCGCTGGCCCGGGAACCGGTCGCGGACCAGCACCCAGGCGACGAGGGTTCCCATCACCGCGCCGATGGCCGCCGTCAGCAGCGAGGCGGCGAGCGTGATGCCCAGCGCCTTGAGCGACGTCGGGTTCGTGACCGAGTCCCAGAAGCTCGACGGGCTCTGGCTGACGGCCTTGACCGTCACCGCCGCGAGCGGGATCAGGACGATGACGCTCACATAGAGCGTCGACAGTCCCAGCGCCAGCCCGCCGCGGCGCTGGGCGGCGCGCGGAACGGAACGAAACCGCGTCGGCCCAGGAGTGAGCGGCCCCGCCGACTGCGGGGCCGTGGCCGGAGCGGCGACTGAGCTAGGAGGCAGTGGGCACCCCCGCGGCCTGCTCGATCTTGGTGATCGACCCATTGGTCGGGTCAAAGAACTTGTCCTTGACCTTCGACCAGCCGCCCAGGTAGTCAATGGTGAACAGCTGCGGCGGGGTCGGGAACGTGGAGGCGAACTTCTTCGCCACCGACTGGTCCACGGGGCGATAGCCCTGCTGCGCCCAGATCGTCTGGCCCGCCGGCGACCACTGCCATGTCAGGAACGCCTTCGCCTGGGAGGGGGCCTTGGCCGTCACGGCGATCGGCGTCTGGATGAGGATCGTCTGCTTGGGCACGATGTACTGGATAGGGTCGCCGGCCTTCTGGGCGGCGATCGCGTCGGACTCGTAGTCCAGCAGCACGTCACCCTTGCCGGTCGTGAACGTCTGCAGCGCCTGGCTGGCGCTCGCGGGCTGCGTCGAGACGTTCTTGGTCATCAGCGTGTGGACGTAGGCGAGCGCCTCCGCGGGACTCTTGCCCTGCTTGAGCTGCGCGCCGTAGCCGGCGAGGATGTTCCAGCGAGCGCTCCCCGACGTCGACGGGTTGGGGGTGATCACGTCGAGGCCCGGCTTGATCAGGTCATCCCAGGAGCTGATGTGCTTCGGGTTGCCCTTGCGGACGACGAACACGACCACCGAGTCCGAGGAGAACCCCTTCTCCGGGTTGGCGTCCCAGTCCGAGCCAACGATCTTGTCGTCGACCAGGCGCGTCATGTCCGGGGTGGTGGAGAACGCCACCACGTCGGCGGGCTGGCCGGAGTCCACGGCGCGGCTCTGCGAGCCGGAGGCGCCGAAAGACTCGCTGAAGCCCACGCCCTTGCCGGTGCTGGTTTGCGCAAAGGCCGTGGTCAGCGCGTCATAGGCCTTCTTTGGCGTCGAGTAGCCGACCAGGTTCAGCTTGACGCTGGGACTGCTCGCGCCCGCTGCCGCCGAGGATGACGCGCCACCGCCACCGCCGGTGTCGGAGGACCCTCCGCACGCTGCCACCGCCACGGCCGCAACAACCACACTCAGGACAGCGAGCACACGCAGCCGCCACAGTTCAGTTCGTCTGGTCATCCATTCCTTTCAGACAGCTAATTCCAAGTTTCTCGATGGGGATTACCCCGAGTGGAGTCAGAATAGCCGACTAAGACGACATTTTTAGTGGGACTGGTCTGGTTAGTGGTGATGCTGACCCTTCCGCCATCGGACGTGGGGTCGGAGGCGAGCGGGCGTCCGCCCGGATGGCCGGGGAACGGGTTAGAAGATCCGGTGTCGATTTACCGGTCCGCGGTTCGACGCCGGTGTAGGGGCCGCGATTGTCCGCGAGGATCGGGAGCTCAAGGCGCTGAAGCTCGAGTGGCTCAGCCACGCCGGCTGCCACATCATGGGGCGCACCACCTACCTGGAGATGGCCGGGCACTGGCCCCAGTCCGATGACGCCTACGCCCAACCGATGAACGAGCTGCCCAAGGTGGTGTTCTCGCGCACGCCCTCATCGCGGCCAACCTGATCGACGAGTACCGATTGGTGGTCCACCCCGTGCTCGCCGGGGACGGGCTGAGATCTTTGACCGGTTCCCGGGACATCGACCTCAGGCTGTCCGACATCCAGACGTTTGACAGCGGATCCGCCGTTCACGTCTACGACCAACCGCACCCGCGCGACGTGGCCTGACCGCGCACGACGCCCCATATATCGGGGCATTACGACACCGCAGGGGCGGTACACGGACGTACTCGTGGGCGATACCGCACGCCACGCCCCCGCGGAGATCGCTACATTCCCCGCCCCAGATGCGTTTCTTCGAGTACGAATCGCGGGCGATCGTGGCCAAGGCCGGGATCCCGGTCACGAAGCACGGATTCGCCAAGACGGCCGACGAGGCCCGGCAGATCGCCGAGCAGATCGCCGGTCCGGTCGTCATCAAGTCCCAGGTCCTGACCGGCGGCCGGATGAAGGCGGGTGGCGTGAGGTTCGCGGACTCCCCCGAGGACGCGGCCCGCGACGCCGAGCACATCCTGGACCTGGAGATCAACGGTCACATGCCCCGCGGCGTCCTTGTGGACCACCGCGCCGACGTCGCCCACGAGTACTACGCCGGCGTCGTCTGGGACGGCACCCGCAAGCGCCCCGTGATCCTCTTCTCCGACATGGGCGGCATCGACATCGAGCAGGTGGCCGAGGAGCACCCCGATCACGTCGCCCGCGGTCACTTCTCCACGCGCACCCCGTTCAGCGACTGGCAGGCCAAGCAGATCATCGCCTCGCTGGGCGTGACCGGCTCGGCGCTCAACCGCCTGACCCCGATCGTCGCCCGCCTCGCGCGGCTGTTCCTCGAATACGACATGACCCTGGCCGAGATCAACCCGCTCGGCGAGCTGACCGACGGCTCGTTCGTCGCGCTCGACGCCCACATGGACATGGAGAACGAGGCCCGGCCCCGCCAGAAGGCGCTGCTGCACGAGCTCGGCGTCGGCGACGAGGAGACCCGCCAGGCGCGGGAGGCGACCCCGTTCGAGCTCGCCGGCGAGCAGGTTGACGCCCAGGATCACCGCGGCGTGGCCGGCAACGTCACCGAGTTTTCCGGCAACCTCGGGCTGGTCATCGGCGCCGGCGGGGGCTCGCTGACGCTGTTTGACGCCGTCCGCGCCCACGGCGGCGATCCCGCGAACTATTGCGAGATCGGCGGCAACCCGTCGGTGGCCAAGGCGTGCGGCCTGGCCAAGCTCGTGCTTCAGAAGCCGGGCGTGGACAAGATCGCCGTGATGATGTCCATCGTCTCGAACACGCGCGTGGACATCGTCGCCCGCGGCGTGATCAAGGCCTGCCTGGAGCTCGGGTATGACCCCGCCGAGAAGATCGCCATCTTCCGCATCCCCGGCGCCTGGGAGGAGGAGGGCTTCAAGATCCTCGAGCGCTACGGCGTCTCCTACGCCGACCGCTCGGTGTCGCTCAACGAGGCAGCCCGCCGCGCCGTGCAGCGCATCCAAGGGACCGCTGAATCATGAGCATCCTCGTCAACGCCGACACCACCTTCATCGTCCAAGGGATCACCGGCCGCGAGGCGGTCAACCTCACGCGCGAGTGCCTGGACTACGGCGCCGGCGCCAAGATCATGGGCGGCGTCACCCCCGGCCGGCTCGGCCGCGACGTGCACGGCGTCCCGGTGTTCGACACCGTCGCCCAGGCAGTCGAGCACCACGGCGGCCCCATCGACGGCTCGGTCGTCACCGTCCCCCCCGCCTTCACCAAGGACGCCGTCTTCGAGGCGATCTCCAACGGGGTCAAGCTCGTGGTCATCGTCACCGAGCGCATCCCCCGCGGCGATGTCGCCCAGATGGTGGAGCTGGCCTCCGAGCACGGCGCGCGCATCATCGGCCCCAACTGCCTGGGGATCATCGTCCCCGACGTGATCAAGATGGGCGGGATCGGCGGCCCCGCCAAGGACGCCGCCAAGTCCTACCACCGTGGCCCGGTCGGCGTCATCTCCCGCTCGGGCGGCATGACGACCGAGATGTCGTCGACCCTGAGCGCCGCCGGCCTGGGCGTCTCCACCGCCGTGTCGATCGGCGGCGACGCCATCATCGGCTCCAGCTATGCCGAGCTCATGCCCCTGTTCGAGACCGACGCCGACACCGAGGCGATCGTCATCTACACCGAGCCCGGCGGGCGAATGGAGGCCGAGCTCGCCGCGTGGGTGACCGAGCACGACTCCCGCCTGCCCGTCGTGGCCTTCATGGCCGGCCGCTTCATGGACGAGATGCCCGGGATGAGCTTCGGCCATGCCGGCACCATCGTCGAGGGCAACGAGGACACCGCCACCGAGAAGATCGCGCGCCTAGCAGCTGCCGGCATCACCGTGGCCGAGCGCATCGAGGACATCCCCGATCTCGTCAAGGAGAAGCTCTAAGCCGATGCCGGGTACCTTCATCGACGTCCAGGTCGACGCGGCCGCCGGGGCGGATCCGGAGCTGGCCAAGAAGCTCGAAGGCGTGTGCCCCGTGGACATCTTCAAGGCCGGCGACGCCGGTGTGGAAGTCGTCGAGCCCAACCTCGACGAGTGCGTCCTGTGCGAGCTGTGCATCAACGCGGCGCCCGCGGGCGCGATCCGCATCGTCAAGCTCTACTCGGGCGAGTCGCTACCCGCGTGACAGGCGCCGCCGCGCCGCCTCGGTGAGCGGCCGGTAGCGCCGGCCGCCCCGGTCCAGGTACCACGTCCGCCCCGCGGCGGGCTCGGGCAAGCCCGCGTCGCGCAGCGGCCGGGTGAGCGGGCGAAACCAGGTGGTCACGGGCATCGCGTCGATCACGTGAACAACCGCGGGGCGCTGGCCCTCGGGCAGCTCACCGAGCGCGTCCGACAGCGTCTCCGCGCTCAGCGTGTGATCCGGGCACAGGGTGACGGCGGCGACCGCCAGCTCGGGCCCGCCCGGTGACGCGCGCACCCCGTAGGCCACCGCGAGGTCGACGGCGGGCATGTCGCTCAGCGCATCCCGGATCGGCGCGGCGAGCACTGCTCCGGAAGCGGTGTGGATGACGTCGTAGACGCCGTCGAGCCGCCAGTAGTCGCCGTCGGCGTCGCGGCGGAACAGGTCGCCGGTGGACAGCCACGCGTCGTCGCGGGAGAAGACGCCCCGCATCGGCGTCACCGAGGGATCGCTGGGGCTCGCCCGGGCGACCAGGACCCCCACCTCGTCGGTCTGGCAGCGCCGCACGAACCCGCCGCGCTCGAGGATGAGCTGCTCGGCCTCGGGGTCGTAGGCGGCCAGGCGCACCTCGGGGGTGCCCGGCAGCGGCCGGCCCATCGCCCCGGGCTTGGCGTCGCGGAGATTGACGAGGATCACGCCGGTCTCGGTGGAGGCGTAGAACTCGACCACGCGCGCGGGATGGAAGCGCGCCTGCACCCGGCGCCACAGTCCCCGCGGCATGCCCGAGCCGATGAACAGCCGGACCGGGTGCCCGCGCTCGCCCGGCTGCGGGGGCGCGGCGACGAGCTCGTGCAGCAGCGTCCACGTGTAGGAGGTGACGGTCACCCCGTAGCGGCGAACCTCGTCCCAGAAGGTGGTCGGCTCAAAGCGCGACGCCATCGCCAGGCGCGCGCCGCCGGCGATCGCGCCGCCGATGCTCATCATCAGGCCGGACGGGTGATACAGCGGGGTGACGCTGTACACCGTGTCGCCTCCTGACAGCGCCGCCGACGACGCCGTGCCGAACGCCGACGTGGCCCAGCGACGATTGGTGATCCGGCTCATCCGGACGGAGTCACCCTCCCCCGTGAAGACGATGAAGGCGAGGTCCGAGGCCCGGCCCGGGTTGGGGCGATGCCAGGCGGGAAGCGCCACCGAGCGCGGGTCGATCTGCTCCAGGTCGGTGGTCATGGGCAGCTGGAGATCGCGCGGGCCGCCTCCGCCGCCGAGCACGAACGTGTGCACCGTCCCGAGTCCCGCGGCCTGGGCCGCCCGCTCCGGGTCGGCGATGATCCGCCGCGCCTGGCCCAGCGACGCCTCCCGCGCGGTGTTGGCGTCGGGACGCAGCATCACCGCCACGGCGCCGAGCCGGCTCAAGGCCGCCACCACCGCCAGCGCGCTTGGTCGCGAGCTCATCAGCACCCCGACATGCTCACCCTGGCGCACGCCGACGGAGATCAGGCCCCGGACGACGTTGTCAATGCGCTCGTTGACCTCGGCGGCGCTGTAGGCGCGATCCTCGAAGAGGAACATGGTGTCGTCGGCGGCGCCGCGCCTGCGCTCCTCCACTAGCAGCCCCAGCGAGATCCGCGTGCCCGGCTGGATCTGCTCGAGCCGCGCGAGCTGCGGCAGCGCCCCAGCCGCCTCCCGGGCCAGCTCGCGCACGCTGCGCGTGGCGCGGCGTACGCCGCCCACCGTCGACCGGGCGATCCCGGAGCTGACCGCGCCGGCGAGCTCCAGCCCGTAGCCGGCGCGGCTGCGGATCCGGTCGCGCTGGTCCACCAGCTCGCCCGCGTTCTCCTCGGGGGCCCGGCCGACCCCGTCGGGACGCTCGGCCTCGCCGTCGCGCCAGCGCGCCCAGCCCGCCACCGTCGGCCACGTGTCCCGGTTGGCGGTGGAGCCCACCACCAGGCCGAAGTGCCCGGCCCGCAGGGCGAGCTCGTAGACGTCGGCGCGCGGCGCGGCCAGCCGGATGGCGCGAACCCCCGGGGGCGGGGCGATCTCGTCCACGGTCCCCACTACCGAGAGGATCGGACAGTTGATGTCGGCCAACGTGAGCAGCCGCTCGCCCACCACGAAGCCGCCCTCGAGCATGCGGTTGTGGGCGACGAACTGGCGCAGGAAGTCCGCCATCGCCGGCCCCGGCCACGCCACCCAGCCGTCGGCCTCCAGGAAGCGGCGCTGGCTCTCGCGGGGGAGCAGGGCCTCACGGTCGTGCAGCTGCATGATGAACTCGATCCGGCTCCGGGCCGACTTGATCGGGTCGAGCAACTGAAAGCCGTTGCGGCTCACCCACGCCGGCAGCGCCCGGGCGCGGAACACCCTGTCGGCGAGCAGACCGGCCAGGCCGGACGCGAACTCCTCGGGGATCCCGAACGGCATGCCCAGCCGGGTGTCGACCGGGCTGCCGAACGTGATCAGCGAGCCAAGCCCGTCGTTGCGGCGGTAGGCCGCCACCTGGTAGCAGAACATCCCGCCCTGGGAATAGCCGGCGAGGTGCACATCGCGCCCGGTCGCCTCGCGCACGCGGTCCACGGCGTCCGACACGGCCAGCACGTGGTCGGCGAGCGTGCGCTCGAGACCGCCCTCCTCGCGCTCGGGGGCGCCGAAGTCCACCACCCAGGGGTCGACCCCGTGCTCGTGCAGCAGCGTGACCGCGCTGGTGGCGGGCGAGACGTCGTAGATCTCGGCGGCGAGCATCATCGGCGGCACCAGCAGCATGGGTGAGCCGGCCTCGTCCGCCGCGTCCGGGTCCGCGTCCGCGGCCCGGTAATAGCGCCGCAGCTTGTAGACGCGGTGCTCGGAGACGACCTCGTAGGGCGACGGCTGCTCGTCGGTGGCCAGGCCGCCGAAGCGCGCCACCTCCAGTGCGTTCTGGGCGGCCGCGCCCAGCCGCCCGATCGGGGCCGTGAGGGTCTTGGGGGTCAGCTCCATCCGCGTCGCCCACATCTTCCCCGATCCCGGCCAGGCGATGTCACCGAGGCGCTGGACCGGACGCGGGATGGGAGTCCGCCGGCCCTGCCCCGGGCGCTATTGTCCGCTGCCCGACGATGAGCGTTCTCAACCTCGAAACGATCGAGTGCCGCCGCGGGGACGGCGTCGCCTGGCTCGTCCTCAACCGCCCCGACGCGCTCAACGCGTGGACGCGCCAGCTCGGCGAGGAGCTCACCCAGGCCCTTGACGACGTCGCCGCCGACCCCGCGGTCCGAGCGATCGTGCTCACCGGCGCGGGGCGCGCCTTCTCCTCGGGCGCCGATCTGCGCGCGGGCGTCGCCGGCGCGGACGGCAAGCCCGACGTGGGCAGCCCGCTGCGCGAGGTCTACCACCCCCTCATCATGCGCGTGCGCACCGTGCCCAAGCCGGTGATCGCCGCCGTCAACGGCCCCGCCGTGGGCATCGGCTGCTCGCTGGCGCTGGCCGCCGACCTCGTCATCGCGTCGCGCTCGGCCTACTTCCTCATGGCCTTCGTCAACATCGGCCTGGGGCTTGACGGCGGCGCCTCGCAGACCCTGGTGGAGCGGGTGGGTCATGCCCGCGCCTTCGAGATCGCCTACCTCGGCGAGCGGATCGCGGCCGCGACCGCGCTCGATTGGGGACTGGTCAACCGCGTGATCGAAGATGGCGAGCTCGCGGCCGAGGTCGGCGCCCTGGCCGGCCGGCTGGCCGCCGGGCCCCCTGGCTCCTACGCCGCCATCAAGCGGACGATCAACGCCCGCGCCTACGCCGGGTTCCAGGAGCTCCTGGACCTCGAGGTCGACGTCCAGGAGGAGCGCGCATCCTCCAAGGACTTCGCCGAGGGTGTGCTGGCGTTCCTGCAGAAGCGCCCGGCCGAGTTCACCGGCGAGTAGCGCGTCCGGATGAATCTCGCCGGCATCCTGACCGCCTCCGCGGAGCGCGACCCGGACCACGTCGCGATCAAGCTCGACGACATCGAGCTGAGCTACGCCGCGCTGGACGGCGCCAGCGCCCACATCGCCGGGCTGCTCGCGGCGCACGGGTTCCAGCGCGGTGACCGGGTCGGGATCATGCTGCCTAACGTTCCGTACTTCCCGGTGTGCTACTACGGCGTGCTGCGCGCAGGGGGCATCGTGGTGCCGATGAACGTGCTCCTCAAGAAGCGCGAGGTGGCCTACTACCTCTCCGATTCGGGAGCCACGCTGCTGTTCGCCTGGCACGGTTTCGCCGAGGACGCCGAGGCCGGGGCCGAGCAGGTGGGCGCCGAGTGCCTGATGGTGACGCCGGGCGAGTTCGAGCGCCAGGTGGGCGCCGCGACCCCCGACACCGCAGTGGCCGACACGGCCGACGACGACACCGCGGTCCTGCTCTACACCTCTGGCACCACCGGCCAGCCCAAGGGCGCCGAGCTCACCCACGCCAACCTCACGCTGAACGCCCGCGGCTCGGCGGAGCTGTTCGACCTCGGGAGCGAGGGCATCCTTTTGGGCGCGCTTCCGCTGTTTCACTCCTTCGGCCAGACCTGTGGGATGAACGCGACGATCAGCTCCGGCGGAACGCTGACCCTGCTGCCCCGCTTTGAGCCCGGCAAGGCGCTCGAGATCATCCAGCGCGACCAGGTCAATGCGTTCCAGGGCGTGCCGACGATGTACGGCGCGATGCTCCATCATCCCGACCGCGAGAGCTATGACGTCAGCTCGGTGCAGCTGTGCAGCTCGGGCGGCTCCGCGATGCCGGTGGAGCTGCTGCGAGCCTTCGAGGAGGCGTTCGGCTGCAAGATCCTGGAGGGCTACGGCCTGTCGGAGTCCTCGCCCGTCGCCTCCTTTAACCACCGCGATCGCGAGCGTAAGCCAGGGTCGATCGGCACGCCGATCCGCAACGTGGAGATGAAGGTCGTTGACGACGGCGGCGCGGAGGTGCCCCAGGGCGAAGTCGGCGAGATCGTCATCCGCGGTTACAACGTCATGAAGGGCTATTGGGGGCGCCCGGAGGCGACCGCCGAGACGATCATCGACGGCTGGCTGCACACCGGCGACATGGGCCGGGTCGACGAGGACGGCTACTTCTACGTGGTGGACCGCAAGAAGGAGCTGATCATCCGCGGTGGCTATAACGTCTACCCGCGCGAGATCGAGGAGGTGCTGTACGAGCACCCGGCCGTGCGCGAGGCCGCCGTGCTCGGCATCCCCCACGACGAGTACGGCGAGGAGGTCGGCGCCGCCGTGGCGCTCAAGGACGGCGCCACCGCCACGCCCGACGAGCTGCGCGACTTCGTCAAGGACCAGGTCGCCGCCTACAAGTACCCGCGGCTGGTGTGGCTGGTGGACGACCTGCCCAAGGGCCCGACGGGCAAGATCCTCAAGCGCGAGATCTCGCCGCCGGACCGAGGGTGAGCGCCGCGGTTCAGGTGCGCGTTCGGCCGGCGACGCCGGACGACGTGCCTGTGATCTATGGCTTCATCGTCGAGCTGGCGGTGTACGAGCGCGAGCCTGACGGAGTGACCGGAACGCCCGAGATGCTGGCCGACGCGCTGTTCGGGCCGCGGCCCAGCGCCGAGGCGCTGCTCGCCGAGGTGGACGGCGAGGCAGTGGGCTTCGCCGTGTTCCACGGCACCTTTTCCACGTGGGAGTGCCGGCCCGGTATCTGGCTGGAGGATCTCTACGTGCCCGAGCGCCACCGGCGCGCCGGCGCCGGCTACGCGTTGCTCTCGCACGTGGCCCGGCTGGCCCTCGAGCGTGGCTGCGCCCGGCTGGAGTGGCACGCCCTGAACTGGAACGAGCTCGCGCTGGGCTTCTATGCGCGGCTCGGCGCGGCGCGCGAGGCTGAGTGGGACCTCCATTGCCTTGACGGCGAGGCGCTCCGACGCGTGGCCTCGGGCGAAGCGCGCGCAGCCGGCTGAGCGCCGGCCGCGGGGCGCTCCGACCTCCCGCGCCCTGCGCATCGCCCGGCGTCAGGCAATAGAAAAGCCCCGCCGGAGCGGGGCTTTTCCGTAGCAGGCCTATAAGCCGGATCTTGTCAAGAGCAATCATCCATCTAAGCGGCCTACCCGGACCTTGGCGGGTCACCTACAAGCGGTCCTGCTTGGCCTAGCATCGGGTGGGGTTTGCCTGGCCGCCGCGTCACCGCGACGCCGGTGCGCTCTTACCGCACCATTTCACCCTTACCGGCCTGAGGCGCTGCAGCGGCCCCAGGCTTAGGCGGTGTCTTTTCTGTGGCACTTTCCCGCGGGTTTCCCCGGGTCGGCGTTACCGACCACCCTTCCCTGTGATGTCCGGACTTTCCTCGAAGGGCGAACCCTCCGCGACTGCTCAGCCTGCACCCCGAGCATACCCCGGCAGTCCTCATCTGACCAGTCCCGCAACCCCCCGACCGGCGCCGCCACGGCCCCAACCGCCCGGTCACATCCCCGAGCCCACCGCCGCCAGCCGCCTCAGCTCAGCCGCGTCTCGCAGTTCTGGCAACGCCCGCCGATCGGCAGCGCGTGCGCGCCGTAGTCCGGCCGCATCTCGTGCCCGCACAGCGGGCACGAGACGGATCTATGGGCGGCGAGTCCCTCCCATACCCCGGCCACCAAGGCGTCCAGGGTCGGCTCGCCGCCCAAGTGCGTGACGCCCCCCCGGGCGTCCTGCACCCCCACACTTTCCGAGCCGCGGGTCACGCGCGGCTCCAGCGCCAGCGCGCTCACGAGATGTTCCTCATCAGTCCGACCACCTTGCCCAGCACCCGCACGTCACGACTCCGGATCGGCTCCATCGAGGCGTTCTCCGGCTGTAGGCGCACGTGGTCGGACTCCTGGAAGAAGCGCTTCACCGTGGCCTCCTCCCCCACCAGCGCCACCACGATCTCGCCGTCCTGGGCATGGTCCTGGGAGTGCACCACGACCAGGTCACCCTCGATGATCCCCGCGTCCACCATCGACTCGCCACGCACCCGGAGCAGAAACTCGCCATCCTCCCCGCCCGCGAACGCCGGCGTCTGGATGTACTCCTCGATGTTCTCCTCCGCCACGATCGGCTCGCCCGCGGCCACCTGTCCCACGAGCGGCAGCCCCGGCTGCAGAAACGTCTGCACGCCCGCCTGCACCCCGGCGCCCATGCGGTCGAGCAACTCCAGCGCCCGTGGCTTGGTCGGATCGCGGCGCAGCAGGCCGATCCGCTCCAGGTTCGACAGGTGCGCATGGACCGTCGACGACGAAGCCAGGCCGACAGCCTTGCCGATGTCGCGCACCGTCGGCGGATAGCCGTACTTCGCCGAGTAGCGCTTGATGAAGTCGAAGATTTCCTGCTGTCGCTTGGTCAAGTCCATGCGGTCAACTCCTTTACTGGGTCAGCCCGCTAGGCCGCCGTCGAACATGTGTTCGTAAAAGTAGCGCTCCCGGCGGACGGACACAAGCATTGACCCTGCAAAACCATCGATTGACCGCCGGATGCGGTGGCGCACAGCCGACCGCGAGGCAGCTTGATCGCGCGCTGCCGAGCGGGCCCGGCCGTCCGCGCCCGCGGCTGCAGCCGGCCCAGACCCGTGGCGGATCTTGGAGGAAATAGCGCCACTATCCGCCACAGGTCCGGTCGCGGCCGGTGGCGGCACCCCCACCCCGCGGGAGCGCGATCAGCCGCCCTTTGAGACGACCGTCGGGCACCGGGACAGCCCGCCGCCGGGGCCGTGACACGACGCGCCCATCCGGCGGCGCCGGTCTATACTGGCCGCCCACGCGCCTGTGGCGGAATTGGTAGACGCGCAAGGTTGAGGGCCTTGTGGACTGAATGGTCCGTGGAGGTTCGAGTCCTCTCGGGCGCACTGTGGAAAGCCCCGCACAGCGGGGCTTTTTTCAT
>CAVRKJ010000008.1:0-126878 GCA_963721515.1 uncultured Actinomycetota bacterium
CACGCCTTCTATGGTCAACTCACGATGCCCGAACCTCGCCGCGCCGGCCCCGCGGAGCTCGGGGGCGGGGTCAGCCGCGGACTCGTGCTGCTGCTGGCGCTCGCCTGCGGCGCCGCGGCCGCCAACCTCTACTACGCGCAGCCCCTGCTGCCCACCCTGGCCCAGGCGTTCGGGGTGTCCAACGCCACGGCCGGCCTGCTCATCACGATCAGCCAGCTGGGCTACGTGCTGGGCCTGGCCTTCGTCGTGCCGCTCGGGGATCTGCACGAGCGCCGGCGCCTGATCACGCTGGCCATGCTGGTGACGGCGGCCGGGATGGCGATGGCCGCGACCGCGCCGGCGTTCGCCGTGTTCGGCGCCGCCCTCGCGGTGGTGGGAGTGAGCTCGGTGGTGGCGCAGATCATCGTGCCCATGAGCTCGTCGCTCTCGGCCGAGCACGAGCGCGGGTCCGTGGTGGGGACGGTGATGAGCGGCCTGCTCATCGGGATCCTGCTGGCGCGCACGGTCAGCGGGCTGATCGCCGCTGCGCTGGGCTGGCGGGTGGTTTTCTGGTTCGCCGCCGCCGTGATGGTGGCGCTGGCGGCGACGCTGCGCCGCGCGCTGCCGCGGATCCCGCCCACCACCGAGCTCGCCTACGGCGGCCTGCTGCGCTCGGTCATCAGCCTCATCCGGGAGGAACCGCTCCTGCGCCAGCGCATGGTCGTGGGAGCCCTGGACTTCGGGTGCTTCAGCGTTCTGTGGACGTCGCTGGCGTTCCTGCTGTCGGGCGCGCCGTATCACTACGGCAATGCCGTGATCGGGCTGTTCGGCCTCGTGGGGGTGGCCGGCGCGCTGGCCGCGTCCGCCGCCGGGCGGCTGGCCGACCGCGGCCAGAACGGCCGCGTCACCACCGCGTCGATCCTGGTCATGCTGGCGAGCTGGGGGATCATGGCGCTCGGCAAAAGCTCGGTGATCGCGCTCATCGCGGGCATCGCGTTGCTCGACCTCGGCGTCCAGGGCCTGCACATCTCCAACCAGAGCGCGATCTACTCGCTGCGCCCCGAGGCCCGCAGCCGCCTGACCACCGCCTACATGGTGGCCTACTTCCTGGGCGGCGCGGCGCTGTCGGCGATCACGGCGGCGCTGTACGCATCGGCCGGCTGGGGGGGCGTGTGCATCCTGGGCGCCGTGACCGCCCTGCTGGCGCTCGGCGTGTGGGCCGTCACCGAGGCGGCGCACGACCGTGCACGCCGGTCCGAGGCCCGCACGGCGGTCTGCGCCGGCGCGGGCGACTGACCGCATCGCATCGCGGAGCGGTCGTATGATCGCGGGTGGTGTGATCTGGGAGGACGCGATCGGAGGCGGCGGGGCGTGAGCGCCACCGGCGCCACAGCCACGGCCACAGCCGCCAAGGCGGGCGGCGAGCGCAACATCGCCGTCGTCTTCACGGGCCTGATGCTGGTGCTGCTGATGGCGGCGCTGGATCAGACGATCGTCTCCACGGCGCTGCCGACGATCGTTGGTGATTTCGGCGGGCTCAGCCACATCTCATGGGTGGTGACCGCCTATCTGCTGGCCCAGACCGCGGTCACGCCGGTCTACGGCAAGCTCGGCGATCTCTACGGGCGCAAGATCGTCCTCCAGGTGGCGCTGGTCGTGTTCTTGATCGGGTCGGCGCTCTGCGGCATCTCTCAGTCGCTGACCCAGCTGATTGCGTTCCGTGCCCTTCAGGGACTCGGCGGCGGGGGGCTGCTGGTCGGCACCATGGCGGCAATCGGTGACGTCGTGCCCCCGCGCGACCGCGGCAAGTATCAGGGGCTGTTCGGCGCGGTGTTCGGACTGGCCAGCGTGATCGGACCGCTGCTCGGCGGTTTCTTCACCACCACCTTGAGCTGGCGCTGGATCTTTTACGTCAACCTGCCGATCGGCATCGCCGCGTTCGCTGTGCTGGCCGCGACGCTGCCCTCCCGCCAGGACGAGACCCACCATTCGATCGATTATGTGGGCGCGGGGCTCCTGGCGGGCGCACTCACCGCGCTGGTCCTGACGTGCACCCTGGGCGGGAACGACTACGGCTGGGGGTCCCCGCAGATCATCAGCCTCGGGGTCCTCACGTTGGTCCTGCTCGTCGCCTTCGTGCTGGTGGAGCGGCGCGCCGCCGAGCCGGTCCTCCCGCCCTGGCTATTTCGCAACTCCGTGTTCTCCATCACCAGCGCCATCGGCTTCGTGGTGGGGTTTGCTCTGTTTGGCTCGGTGACGTACCTGCCGCTGTTCCTCCAGGTCGTGCTCGGCGCCAGCCCCACCGGCTCGGGGCTGCAGATCCTCCCGCTGATGGCCGGCCTGCTCATCACCTCGATCGGCTCCGGCCAGCTCATCAGCCGCACCGGGCACTACCGGCCGTTCCCGATCGCCGGCACCGCGATCATGGTGTGCGGGCTGCTCCTGCTCTCCACGATGGGACCGGACACCAGTCGCGCGACAGCCTCAGCGTTCATGTTCGTGCTGGGCCTGGGACTGGGCTCGGTGATGCAGGTGCTCGTGCTGGTGGTCCAGAACGCCGTCGACTACAAGGACCTCGGCGTGGCCACTTCCGGAGCAACGCTGTTTCGCTCAATCGGCGGCTCGGTGGGAACCGCCGTGCTCGGCTCGATCTTCGCCAACCGTCTCACTGCGGAGCTGGCGTCGGCGCTGCCGCGCAACGCCGCCGGCGGCTCGCTCGGCACCGGCGCCGGCCTCAACACCGCGGCGCTCAAGAAGCTGCCGGTCCCGATCCACGACGCCTACCTCACGGCCTTCACCAACGCCCTGTCGACGGTGTTCGTGGTCGGCGCCTGCGTGGCCGCCCTCGCCTTCCTGCTCAGCTGGCTGCTCCCGGAGCGCCCGCTGCGCGAGACCGTCACCGCGAGCACCGGGATCGGTGAGTCCTTCGCCGTGCCCAAGACCACCGATTCGCTCGCCGAGGCGTCCCGGGCCATGAGCGTGCTCATCGGCCGCGAGGGCCGCCGCGAGCTGGTGGCGCGCCTGGTCGAACGCGCCGGCGTCGACCTCTCCCCCGCGGCTGCCTGGCTCCTCGTCCGCCTCCAGGAGGCCGATGACGCCCACCCCGCCAGCATCCCTGCGCTCTGCGAGCAGTTCGACATTCCGCTCGAGGTGGGTCAGCGCGCGCTGCGCGAGCTCGACGAGCGCGGACTGCTGCGCCGCGATCCCACGGCTGGCGAGGACCGCGGGCGCGTCGTGGGGGTGACGTCCGAGGGCGCCGCGATCGCCGACCGGCTGGTGGAGGAGCGAAGGGCCAGCCTGGCGCGGCGGTGCTCCGGATGGGCGCCCGAGGACAACGAGGAGCTCACCGGACTGCTGACGCGGCTCGCGCGCGAGCTGTCACCTGACGAGGCGCCGGTGGGCGCGGCCGCGGCGGTCTGATCGCCCCCCCGTCTGAGCGGGGCATCGGCGACCGTCAACGACGTGCTGTCGAGAAGCAGAGTGGCGTGAGGACCGGCCAGGGAACCTGTAAAACCCGGAAAATCGTTACGGCGGTGGGCGATTTGTCCGGGAATTCCAGCTCTGACATGCACATCCCGACAAACCCATCGCGCGCGCCGCGATTTGTCGGCATTTACAGGTTGAGCCTGCCGAGCCGGGTCGGCGGCTCACCGGCTCAGCGGCTCACCGGCTTCAGCGGCGGAGCGAGCGCGAATCGGTGCCCTGCGAGCGTCGCAGGTCGGCCTCGATGGCCACCGCCGACTGCTGGGCCAGCGGCAGGATGTCGCGGCGCAGGGTCGTCATCGTCCCGCGGCTGGCGTGCACCGAGACGTTCAGCGCTGCCACCACCGTCCCGGTCGCATCGTGGATGGGGACCGCCAGCGAGCGCAGGCCCTCCTCGAGCTCCTGGTCCACCGCGGCCCAGCCCTGACGGCGGACCCGCTCCAGCACGTCGCGCAGCGCGTCGGGGTCGGTAATGGTGTGCGAGGACAGGGGCAGCATGTCGATGCGCGGCAGGCGTTCCGACAGCTCGGCGTCGGGCAGCGCCGCCAGCAGCACCCGGCCCATGGACGTCGCGTAGGCGGGCAGGCGGGTCCCGACCGACAGCGTGATGCTCATGATCCGCCGGGTGGGGACGCGGGCGACGTAGACGACCTCGGTGTCGTCGAGCACCGAGATCGACGAGGACTCGTTGACCTGGGCCACGAGCGCCTCCATGTGGGGCTGGGCGACCTCCGGCAGCGTCAGCGAGGACAGATAGGCGTACCCCAGCTCCAGCACGCGCGGGGTCAACGAGAAGCGCCCGTCGTTGAACGTGACGTAACCGAGCTTGGCCAGCGTGAGCAGGAAGCGGCGCGCCGCGGCGCGGGTGAGGCCGGAGATGCGCGCGACCTCGCTCAGGCCGAGCTCGCGGTGCTCGGCGTCGAAGGCGCGTATGACCAGCAGTCCGCGTTCCAGCGACTGCACGAAATCGGCGCTGCGGGGGCGGTCGTCGCTCACGTTCCTCTCCGGTTCGGCATGCGCAAATTACCCGACCGGACGCGATCCGTTTATGCTGCTTTCGTGGACAAAATTGTCGACAATTTTCCTGCCGTGGAAAGCCCCGCTCAGGACCGCCCCGAGGACCGTTTGCGAGCCGCGATCGTGACCGGTCGGCTGCTGCCCAACGAGCGCCTGGTGGAGGCCGATCTGACGCGGCGGCTGGGCGTGGGGCGCTCGGCCGTGCGCGCCGCGCTGGCCCGGCTCGAGCACGAGGGCCTCGTGGAGCTCGAGCCCCATCGCGGCGCCCGCGTGCGCCGCGTCGCGCTGGCCGAGGCGGTCGAGATCCTGCAGGCGCGCGCCGCGCTCGAGGGGCTGGCCGTTCGCCAGGCCGCCGCACATGCCACCGCTGAGGACGTGGACGACCTGCGCGGCATCCTCGCCGAGATGCGCCGGCTGCTCGACGCCGGCGACCTGCTCGCGGCCTCGGACGCCAACGCGCTGCTGCACGACCGGCTGCGCCGGATCGGCGGGCACGCCACCGCCAACCGCCTCATCGCGGAGCTGCGCTCGCAGCTGGTGCGCTTCGAGTACCGCACCATCCTCGTCCCCGGCCGCAGCCGGCACTCGCTGGCCGAGCACACCGCGATCGTGGACGCGGTGGCCGCCGGGAACGCCGACGCGGCCGAGGAAGCGATGCGCCTCCATCTCTCCCGTGTCGGCGACGCGCTGCGCGACAGCCAGGAGCGCGCGTGACCGTCGCCGAGGAGCCGATCCGCGTCTCGGATCGCGCGCGCGAGCTGTTGCGCGGCGCGTATGACACCCACATCCACGTCGCGCCCGACGTGGTCCCGCGGATCGTGGACGACGTCACCCTGGCGCGGCGCTTCGCCGAGCTGGGGATGGACGGGTTCATCCTCAAGTCGCACTACAACTCCACCGCCGAGCGCGCCGGCGTGGTGCGCGCGGCGGTGCCGGGCATCGACGCGCTGGGCGCGATCGTGCTCAACCGCGCCGTCGGCGGCATGAACGCGCTTGCGGTCGAGGTGGCCGCCCGGGAGGGCGCGCGCACGGTGTGGCTGCCGACCGTCGACTCGGTCAACGAGTCCCACGAGCGCGAGGCGCCGGCCGGCGCGAAGGTCCCGGTGTGGGTCAAGCTCCAGCTCGAGCTGCGCGAGCAGGGGATCGAGATCCCGCCGGTGCCGGTGGTGGACGCCGGCGGCGCCGTGCTGCCCGAGACGCGCGCGGTGCTGGAGCGCATCGCCCATCACGGCCTGCTGCTGGCCACCGGCCATCTGGCCCGCGACGAGATCTTCAGCGTCGTGGACGCCGCGCTCGAGCACGGCGTGGAGCAGATCGTCATCACCCATCCCGAGTTCCCGGCCCAGAGCCTCTCGGTCGAGGATCAAACCGCGCTGGCCCGGCGCGGCGCCCTGCTCGAACGGTGTATGACGACGCCGCACACGGGCAAGATCGCCTGGGAGGAGTGGATCGCGCACATCCGCGAGACGGGCCCCGAGCACTCGGTCCTCTCCACCGATCTGGGCCAGGTGTTCAACCCACCGGTGGAGGACGGGATGGGGATCATGGTCGACCGCCTGCTGGCGGCCGGCTTCAACGACGAGGAGGTGCAAGTGATGGCGGTGGCCAACACCCGCCGCGTTGCGGGGGCTGATCGATGGTAGGCACCCACCCGCCCCGCCGGATGCTGGTGATCGGCGCCCACTCGGCGGACTTCGTGTGGCGCGCGGGCGGCGCGCTCGCGGTGACGACGTCCACCGGCGGGACGGGTCGCGTGATCGCGCTCTCCTACGGCGAGAAGGGCGAGTCGGGCGAGCTATGGAAGGAGGAAGGTCAAACGATCGAGAACGTCAAGAAGATCCGCCACGGCGAGGCCGAGCGGGCCGCCGGGCATCTCGGTGCCGACTTCCGCTGCCTGGATCTCGGCGACTACCCGCTCGAGATCGGCGTCGACGCCCTCGAGCGGATCTCCGACGAGATCCGGGAGTTCGCCCCCGACGTCCTCATCACCCACACCGACACCGATCCGTTCAACCCGGATCATCCGGTCGCTAATGCCGCCGTCGGCCGTGCCCGCAGCCTCGCCGCCGGCGCCGGGGTCCAGAGCGCGTTCAAGACGGTCCGCCCGCCCGAGTTCTTCCTGTTCGAGCCCCACCAGCCCGAGCTGTGCAACTTCACCCCCACCACCTTCGTCGACATCACCGCGGTGATGGACAGAAAGCGCGACGCCATGGCCGAGATGAAGGCCCAGAAGTACCTGCACACCTACTACGCCGAGCGCGCCGACCACCGTGGCAACCACGCACGGCGCTCCTCCGGCAACCAGGACATCCGCCAGGCGGAGGCGTTCCAGCGCGTGACCCCCCAGGTGGTGAACGCGCTATGAGCGATGCGATCGCGGAGCTGGCCGAGCTCGGCTCCGCCACCGTGTACGAGGCCGGCGGCCGGCGCGGCTATGTCGACCTCGACCTCATCCAGATCCTGGCGGGCACGCGCGTGGCCGGTCCGGCCCGCACCGTGAAGTGCGGCCAGGACGACAACCTCATGGTCCACGCCGCCATGGCGGAGGTCCAGCCCGGCGAGGTGCTCGTGTTGACGATGCCCGAGCCCCGGCCGGTGGGGATCGTCGGCGACCTCCTGGCGACCCAGGCCAAGGCCCACGGCGCCGCCGGGATCCTGATCGACGCGGCGGTCCGCGACATCGAGACCCTCGCCGAGCTCGGCCTGCCCATCTGGGCGCGCTGGGTCCGGGTCAAGGGCGCCACCAAGGACATCCCGGGCACGATCGGCGAGCCCGTTCAGGTGGGCGGCGCGACCATCCGCCAGGGGGACATCGTGGTGCTCGACGCCGACGGCGCCGCCGTGGTCGAGGCCGAGCGCGTGGACGAGGTGCTGGAGGCGTCGCGCGAGCGCGAGCGCAAGGAGCGCGTCAAGCGGCTCAAGCTCCACGCCGGCGAGCTGTCCTACGACCTCGATGACCTGCGCCAACGCGTCGAAGGAGCGTGACCTGACATGCACGAGCCACCCGATCTCGCCCACATCGCCCACGCCGAGCTGCTCACACCCTTCCCCGATGAGAGCCTGCGCTTCTTCGTCGAGCTGTTCGGGATGCAGATCGAGCACCGGGAGGGCCAGAGCGTGTTCCTGCGCGGCTGGGGCGAATACCAGCCCTACGGCCTGAAGCTCACCGAGGCCAGACAGCCCGGGCTGGGCCACGTCGCCATCCGCGCCTGGAACCCCGAGGCCCTCCAGCGCCGGGTCAAGCTCATCGAGGCGACCGGGCTCGGCGACCAGTGGAACGACGGCGACCACGGGCACGGCCCGGCGTATGAGTTCCGCGACCCCGACGGGCACCGCTTCGAGCTGTTCTACGAGCAGGACCGCTATGTCCCACCCGAGGAGCTCCGCCCGCGGCTGAAGAATGTCCCCCAGCGCCACGTCGACCGCGGCGCGGCGGTCAAGCGCATCGACCACGTCAACATCCTCGCCGCCGACATCGCCGCCAACCGTCGCTTTGCCGAAGAGCAGCTGGGCTACCGCACCTACGAGCAGGTGATCCTCGACTCAGGCGAGGAGAGCGGCGCCTGGATGAGCCTGTCCATCGCCGCCCATGAGCTCATCTACACCGCCGACCACGCGGGCGGCAACGGACGACTGCACCACCTCGCCTGGTTCGTCGACACCCGCGAGGAGTGCCTGCGCGCCGCCGACCTGTTCCTGGACGCGGACGTGCCGATCGAGGCCGCTCCGTCCAAGCACGCCGTGGCCCAGGGGATGTTCCTCTACGTCTACGAGCCCGGCGGCAACCGCGTCGAGGTCACCACCGGCACCCACTTCATCTACGACCCCGCGTATGAGCCGATCCGCTGGACCGAGGCCGAGCGCGCTCGCGGGCAGGCGTGGGGCGTGAAGACGATCGAGACCTTCCACACCTACGGCACCCCGCCGCTGGACGGCACCGTGGGGCCGCCGATCCCGCCAACGAGCGCGCTGCCCACTCCCGGCGCCACGATCGCATGAGCGACGCCCAGGCCATCCGCGACCTCGTCGAGAACTGGGTGGTGTGGCGCGATGCCGGGGACTGGGAGCGCTTCGCCACCGTCTGGCACGACGACGGAGTGATGATGGCCACCTGGTTCCAGGGCCCGGCGCGCGACTTCATCCGCGTGAGCCGAGAGGGCTTTGAGCGCGGGGTGCGCATCCTGCACTTCCTCGGCGGCACGTCGGTCGACCTCGCCGGCGACCGCGCCATCGCCCAGACCAAGATGACAATCACGCAACGCAGCACCGTCGAGGGCGTGGAGTGCGACGTGGTCTGCACCGGGCGCTTCTATGACTTCCTCGAGCGCCGGGAGGAAACCAATCCCACCCGCCCCACCACCCACCGGCTGGTGCTGCGCCAGCCGATTTACGAGATCGACCGCCTCACGCCGGTCTCGGGCGGACCCGGCCCGCAGCTCGACGGCGCCCTGCTGGCCCAGTTTCCCGCCGGCTACCGCCACCTCGCCTACATCCAGACCAAGATCGGCTACGACGTCAAGCGCGACATGCCGGGGCTGGTCGGCCCCGAGGTGGAGGACCTCTATCGCCGCGGCGCTCAATGGCTGGCCGGCACACCTGGCTAACGTTCCCTCCATGACTTCGACCCTCACGTCCCAGGCAACTGTCGCCACCGAGAAGCCGGTCCCCTACATGCGACAGCTCTGCAAGCACTTCGGCCACAAGGTCGACGCCGCCTTCACCGACGACGACGGCTACATCCAGTTCGAGGCCGGCCGCTGCGAGCTGCACGCCGGTGACGACGAGCTGTACCTCACCGTCACCGCCGCCGACGAGGAGGGCCGCGAGCGCGTGCGCAACGTCGTCGGGTCACACCTCGAGCGCTTCGGCAAGCGCGACGAGCTGAGCGTCAGCTGGAGCTAGCCACATCGTGAGGCCCGAGCGGCGGGCCATCGCCGATGAGGTGTTCGCGGCCGGTCGTGACTACGACGCCGGCCAGGCCAACCGGCTGGACCGCCTGCGCAACGTCGAGCCGGAGACGGCGGAACTGCTCGGCGTCCTCGTGCGCGCCACTCGGGCCCGCCGCATCCTCGAGATCGGCACCTCCAACGGCCACTCGACGCTGTGGCTGGCCGACGCCGCCGAGGCGGTCGGCGGCCACGTCGAGACGCTGGACATCGACCCGCGCCGCACCGAGCAGGCGCGGGCCAACCTCGAACGCGCCGACCTGGAGGAGCGCGTCCGCTGCCGCACGATCGGCGCCGCCCAGGCTCTGGCGGAGTACCCCGAGGCCGCGTGGGACTTCGTGTTCCTCGACGCGGAGCGCCCCGAGTATCCCGGCTACTGGCCCAACCTCCGGCGCGCGCTCGCGCCCGCGGCGGTGCTGGCGATCGACAACGCCGTCTCCCACGAATCCGAGCTGCGCAGCTTCAACCGGCTGCTCGGCGACGACAAGCGCCTGACCACCGCGCTGGTGCCCATCGGCGCCGGGCTGATCGTCGCCGCCCTCGATCCCTGACCCAAAGCGGACCCGTCGGTCCGCTACGATCTCAACCGTGCCCGACGGAGTTGCCACCGCGCACCAGACCGAACCCCTTGACCGCCAGACCTGGATCGTCGCCGGCGTGGTCATGCTCGGCGCGATCATGTCGATCCTCGACACGACGGTCGTCAACGTCGCGATCGATCAGCTGGCGGTCGCGTTCCACTCGTCGCTGACCGAGATCCAGTGGGTCATCACCGGCTACACGCTGGCCCTGGCCGCGGTCATCCCGGTCACCGGCTGGGCCGCCGACCGCTTCGGCACCAAGCGCATCTACCTCACCTCGCTGGTGTTCTTCACGCTGGGCTCGGTGCTCTCGGGCCTGGCCTGGAGCGCCGGCACCCTCATCTTCTTCCGCGTGCTCCAGGGCATCGGCGGCGGCATGATCATGCCCTCGGTCATGACGATCCTGACCAAGAAGGCCGGCCCGAATCGCATGGGCCGGGTGATGGGCGTGCTCGGGGTGCCGATGCTGATCGCTCCGATCATGGGCCCGATCCTCGGCGGCTGGCTGGTCGACAACGCCTCCTGGCGCTGGATCTTCTTCATCAACGTGCCGATCGGGATCGTCGCGTTCATCCTCGGGATGAGCGTGCTCGAGCGCGATCAGCCCCAGCCGGCGCACAAGCTCGACTGGATCGGCGCGCTGCTGCTCTCGCCGGGACTGGCGGTGTTCATCTACGGCCTCGCCGAGTCATCGACCTATGGGTTCGGCTCCCCGCGCTCGTGGGCCCCGACGCTGGTCGGCCTGGTGCTGATCGCCGCGTGGTTCATCCACACCTGGCGCACGCCCAACCCCCTCATCGACCTGCGGACGTTCGCCCACACCCGCGCGGGCGCCGCCGCGGGCACGTTCTTCCTGTTCGCCATCTCGGTGTTCGGGTCGATGCTGCTCGTCCCGCTCTACTACCAGACGGTGCGCGGCGCGTCGGCGCTTCAGGCCGGCCTGCTCCTGGCGCCCGGAGGCGTCGGCGCGATGCTGACGATGCCCTTCGCGGGCAAGCTCACCGACCGGTACGGCCCGACGTGGCTGCCCGCCACCGGTCTCCCGTTCGTCGCCATCGGGCTCATCCCGTTCGTCTTCGTGGGCTCCCACACGTCCTATGTGCTCCTGTGCTCTGCCCAGTTCGTGCAGGGCCTCGGGATGGGCCTGGCGATGATGCCCAACATGACCGCTGCCATGCAGGCAGTGCCGCCCGCCGCCATCGCCCGGACGAGCACGGCGATGAACATCATCCGCCAGTCCGGCGCCTCGATCGGCACCGCGATCCTGAGCGTCATCCTCGCCTCGGCGATCACCAGCAACCTGACGGGGATCGTCGGCACGCACACGTCGGGCTCCGGCGGCCTGGCCACCCTCCAGCACCTGCCGGCCGGCGCCCACGCCGTGATCGCGGGGCCCTTGTCCGACGCGTTCGGCTCGACGTTCGTGTGGGCGCTCCTCCTCATTGTCGTCGCCCTGATCCCCGCGGTGGGGATGGCCATCTCCGGCTTCCGCAAGCCGCTCGCCGCCCGGGTTGGCGACAGCCCGCTTGTGCTGGAATAGCCGCCTCTGCGGCAGATCGCCTACACCCGTGGCCTTCACGAGCTCGGAGACGGGCTCTACGCCTACCTCCAGCCCGACGGCGGCTGGGGCTGGAGCAACGCCGGTCTGATCACCGCCGGCGGCACGTCGCTGCTGGTCGACACGCTGTATGACCTCACGCTCACCCGTGCGATGCTCGACGCCATGGCGCCGGTGGTGGAGCGTGCCCCGATCGACGCCGCGCTCAACACCCACGCCAATCCCGACCACTGCTTCGGCAACGAGCTGCTGCCCAGCGCCACGGAGATCTACGCCTCGGCGGCAAGCGCCGCGGAGATGGGGCAGCTGTCGCCACAGATGCTCCAGGGGCTGAAGTCCGCGCCCGGCATGCCCGCCGACCTGGCGGACTTCGTGGCCCACGCGTTCGGGCCGTTCGACTTCTCCAACATCACGTTCCGGGCTCCGTCGCGGACGTTCACGGGGGCGATGGAGCTGAGCGTGGGCGACCGCGCCGTCACCTTCCTGGAGCTGGGGCCCGCCCACACCGCAGGCGACACGATCGTCCACGTGCCGGACGCGGCCGCCGTGTTCACCGGCGACCTGCTGTTCATCGACGGTACCCCGATCGTGTGGGCCAGCCTTGGCAACTGGATCGCGGCGTGCGACCGCATCCTCGAGCTGGGGGCGACGACGCTCGTCCCCGGACACGGACCGGTGACCGACGCCACCGGCGTGCGCGACGTCCGCGGCTACCTCGCCTACATCGCCGCCGAGGCCAGGCAGCGTTTCGACGCCGGAATGGACGCCGCCGCGGCCGCGGATGACATCGACATCTCCGACTTCGCCGATTGGGGCGACCCCGAGCGGATCGCCGCCAACGTGATGGCCGCCTACCGCGAGCTCGACCCGTCGCTCCCGGCCGCGACGCCGCCGGAGCTGTTCATGCGGATGGCCGCGTGGCGCGCCGCCCACTGACCTGCGCTCCGGAGGTGGCGTCCTGCGCGATCAGGACCAGGAGGTGCCGGGGCCCGTGTACGCCCTCCACCCGTGAGAGCTCGATGTCCGAGCTCGCCGAGGGCCCGGAGACGAGCGTGATCGGCGCGCGGCGTTCGCGCACGGCGGGTGCCAGCGCCGCGATCGCCTCGGGCACGAGCTCCACGATCTGGCCGGCGCCGACGACGCAGATGTGATGGTCAGGGACGAGGGTGAGCAGGCGCCGACCGCATCTCCCCTGCCCATCGAGCACGAGCGTGCCGGTCTCGGCGATCGCCACCGCGCACCCGGTCACCGCGCCGTCGATCGCGTCGAGCTCGGTTGCGCTGAGACCCGCATCCTCGATCACCTCCACGTCGCGAGGGCGCCAGGCGCCCGGCAGCTCGGCCGGCACCACGACGCGGTGCAGCCCCATCTCCGCGCACGCCGCGGTGAGGGCGTCAGTCAGCTCCTCGGCGCGCACCGTCCGCACCCGCGCCTCGTAGTCAGCCACGCGCTCGGCGAAGCGCTGCACCAGGGCGTCGCCGGCCAGCTGGCCCTGGCGGCGGTAGTCGCGCGCGACCGCCACATCGCCGGGGCGCTCGTCCGCCGGGACGTCGTGCAGCGCGGCCCGGATTCGACCGAGGATCCCGTCGCGCGCGCCGTCCACGGTCAGCGCTCTCGCCACCACTGACGAAAGGTCTGAGGCGGCAGGGCGGGGAGATCGCGGGCCGCGGTCCAGCCGCTCAGCGGCCCCGGCAGCCGCCGGATCGTCCCGTCGCGGACGAGCGGCCACTGCGTCAGCCGCCCGGCCCCCTGAGCGGCCTCGTACAGGCGCCGGTTGGCGAACACGCGCGCCATCGCGCGCATGGCCACGTGCTCGGGGGCGATGCGCTCGCGGACGCCGTGCGCCTGCGCTGACCGCGCCACCTCCTCGTGGCGCAGATGCACGAGCACCTCGGGGATGTTGATCTTCACCGGGCACACCTCGTAGCAGGCGCCGCACAGGCTCGACGCGTAGGGCAGCGAGGCGGCGGCCGTCATCCCGCTGAGCATCGGCGTGAGGATGGCGCCGATCGGCCCGGGGTAGGTCGAGCCATAGGCGTGACCGCCGGTGCGCTCGTACACCGGGCAGACGTTGAGGCACGCCGAGCAACGGATGCAGTTGAGCGCCTGGCGCCCGATCACGTCGGCGAGCACCTCGGTGCGGCCATTGTCAACGAGCACGAGATGGAACTCCCGCGGCCCGTCGCCGTCGGTCACCCCGGTCCACAGCGAGGTGTACGGGTTCATCCGCTCCGCGGTCGAGGATCGCGGCAGCAGCTGGAGGTAAACCTCGAGGTCCTCCCACGTCGGGATCACCTTCTCGATCCCCATGACGCTGATGAGCACTTCGGGCAGCGTCGTGCACATCCGGCCGTTGCCCTCGGACTCGACCACGGACACCGTGCCGGTGTCGGCCACCGCGAAGTTGACGCCGCTGATCCCCATCCGCGCGCCCAGGAACAGTTTGCGCAGGTGCCGGCGCGCGGTCTCGGCCAGCTCGCGGGGGTCGTCGGAGAGGTCGGCCGGCGCGTCCGGGAGCGTCCGGGCGAACAGCGCCCGGATCTGCTCGCGGTTCTTGTGGATCGCGGGCACCAGGATGTGGGAGGGGGTGTCGTCTGAGAGCTGGATGATGAGCTGGGCCAGGTCCGTCTCCCAGGCGCGGATGCCGCGCTGCGCCAGCGCCTCGTTGAGGTGGGTCTCCTCGGTGGTCAGCGACTTGGCCTTGACCACCTCATCGGCGCCGTGCGCGGCGATGACGTCGCCAACGATGCGGTTGCACTCCTCGGCGTCGCGCGCCCAATGCACGACGCCGCCCGCCCGGGTCACGGACTCCTCGAGCTGGATGAGGTGCGCGTCGAGATGGCGCAGGACCCGCTCCTTGAGCGCGCGGCCGGCCTCGCGCAACTCCTCCCAGTCGGGCATCTCGGCGACCACGCCGGCGCGCTTGGCGCGGATCGTCCGGGTGGCGTGACCGAGGTTGTGGCGCAGCTGCGCGTCGGCCAGCGCGACGCGCGCGGCCTGGGGGAACGGGGGCGCGGGGGCGTCGGTCACGGCGCCGATCCCTCCTTGGTCTGGGCCAGGATCTCGGCGAGGTGCATGGTGCGCACGCCGGCCCGCTGGCGCGACAGAGCGCCGCCGATCTGCATGAGGCAGGAGTTGTCTGCGCTGACGCACACCTCGGCGCCGGTGTCGAGGATCGCGCGCACCTTGTCGGAGACCATCGCGATCGACGTGTCGGCGTTCTTGACCGCGAACGTGCCGCCGAAGCCGCAGCACTGCTCGGCCTCGGGCAGGGTGACGACGTCGATGCCCCCTACGGCGCGCAGCAGCCGCAGCGGCCGGTCGCCGACGTGCAGCATGCGCAGGCTGTGGCACGTCGGGTGATAGGTCACGCGGCGCGCGAAGTAGGCGCCGACGTCCTCGACCCCGAGGCGGTCGACGAGCAGCTCGGAGAGCTCGACCACCCGCGGCGCGATCGCCTCCACCTCCCGGCTCAGTCCGGCGTCGCCGGACAGCTCAGCCACGCGCGCGTAGTAGTCGCGCACCATGCCCACGCACGACGCCGACGGCGAGACGACCACCTCGGCATCGGCGAACACGCGCACAAACCGTCGCACGAGCGGGATCGTCTCTTCCGCGTAGCCGGTGTTGAAGTGCATCTGGCCGCAACAGGTCTGCTCCAGCGGGAAGTCGACCCCCACGCCCAGCCGCTCGAGCACCGTCACCACGGCCCGCCCCGTCTGCGGGAACATCGTGTCGTTGAAGCACGTGATGAACAGCGCCACGCGCGCGGGCGACGAGGTCGGGGTCAAGCGCACATCATCGACCATTGCCGATCATCATCGCCGATTCGACGGATACTTGCGCGCGCAAGCATTCGCTGTTATACTTGCGCTAGCAAGCTAATCCCACCCACATCGCCAGGGAGAGCACCGAACGCATGAATCCGATCGAAGGCATCCATCACATCACCCTCATCACCGGCGACGCCCCCGGCAACGTCGACTTCTACGCCCGCGTGCTGGGTCTGCGGCTGGTCAAGAAGACGGTCAACCAGGACGATCCCGGCGTCTACCACCTGTTCTACGCCGACGAGCACGGTTCGCCCGGCGCCGACATCACCTTCTTCGAGTACCCGGGGGCAGCGCCCGGCCATACGGGTGCGGGCATGATCTCCCGCATCGTCCACCGCGTCGCCTCCGAGGAGGCGCTGGACTTCTGGCAGGAGCGCCTCGGCGGCGAGGGCATCGCGACCGAGCGCGAGCCGGGCCGCCTGCTCTTCGCCGACCCAGAGGGCATGGGCCACGAGCTGGCCGTCGTCAGCACCAGCGACGCGCCCCTGACCGCCGCCAGCCTCGAGGTCCCGGCCGAGTTCGCCCTCCAGGGCTTCGAGGCCGTGCGCGCCCTCGTCGTCGACCCCGCCCGCAGCGAGGCGCTGCTGGCCCAGGTGCTCGGCTTCTCCGAGCGCGCGGCCGACGATTGGGAGGCCCGCGGCTCACAGCGCGGCGGGCGCATCATCTTCGAGGAGTCGCGCGAGCGCGGCATCCCCGGCGCCGGCACCGTCCATCACGTGGCCTGGGCCGTGCTCAACGCCGAGATCGAGGACTGGCAGCGCCACGTCACCGGAGCGGGCGCCCACGCCACGCCGGTGATCGACCGCTTCTACTTCCGCTCGGTCTACTTCCGCGAGCCAGGCGGCATCCTCTACGAGCTCGCCACGCTCGACGGCGCCGGCTTCGCGTCTGACGAGGCGCCCGAGGAGATGGGCCAGGGCCTGTCGCTGCCGCCGTTCCTCGAGCAGCACCGGGCCGAGATCGCGCCGCGCCTGACCCCACTGCCCGACACGCGCGACTGGCGGCCTGCGCCCGCCTCCGCCGGGAGCCCGCGATGAACGCGGCCACCGAGCTGGGCTTTCAGCACGTCTATTACCCGCCCCCACCCACCCCGAGCGACTGGACCCTGCTGCTGCTGCACGGCACCGGCGGGGACGAGCATGACCTCGTCGGGCTCGGCCGCCGGCTGGCCCCGCGGGCGGCGCTGCTGTCGCCGCGGGGCAAGGTTCTCGAGGCCGGCATGCCGCGGTTCTTCCGCCGCCTGGCGATCGGCCAGCTCGACATCCCCGACCTGCTGGTGCGCACAGACGAGCTCGCGGCGTTCGTGACCGCAGCCGCGCGGGTCTACGGGCGCGACCCGGAAAAGATCGCCGCACTGGGCTTTTCCAACGGCGCCAACATCGCCGTCAGCCTCCTGCTGCGCCACCCCGATCTGCTGGGTGCGGCGGCGCTGCTGCGGGCGATGCTGCCCTACGAGCCCGAGGGCGATCTGCGCCTGGACGGCACTCGCGTCCTCATCGCCGCCGGCGAGGGCGACCCGTACTCGCCCCCCGAACAGACCCAGCGGCTCGCCGACTTGCTCAAGGGCGGCGGCGCCGAGGTGACGGTCCACACCGAGCCGGGCGCCGGACACGGCCTCGGCCCCGGCGATCTGCGCGCGTTGGAGACCTTCGCGGCCGACCTCTAGTCCGAGGAGCGCGGCGGCTCGGTGCACGAGGCCGCCGCGCGCTCGGAAAAACGCCCGAACACGTCGGCGAGCACCTCGAGCTCCGCCGGCCGCAGCTGGTCGAAGAACCGCTCCTGCACCGAGGCGAAGTGGATGCGCTGGGCCTCGCGCATGAGGTTCAGTCCCGTGGGGGTGAGATGCGCCTCCACCGCGCGGGCGTCCTCGCTGCACGGCGTGCGCTCGATGAGCCCGCGCGACTCCAGCATGACGGCGATGCGCGACACGCGGCTCAGGCTGAGGCCCGCCTGCGCGGCGAGCGCTGAGAGCCGCAGGCACCGCTCGGGCGCGGCCGCCAGCCGCGCCAGCAGCTCCAGCCCGCTCAGGCTCAGGCCGTAGCGGGCCTCCAGCTCTGCGTCGAGCATCCGCGTCAGCTGCTTGTGGGTCTCCAGCAGGCCGATCCAGGCGTCGGCGTGACGCTGTGACCACTCGGTCACACCGTCCCTGCCCACCCTGTAGGAAGTTGCGTGTGCGCTTGCCATCTTCACGCATTCTAGCGCATTGCTTGTTAGCGCAAGCAGTCCCCGGACACCGCGGTGTGCTGAAGTAGGTCGCGGGTACCCGACAAGGAGGAGCGCATGCCATCCGAACCGAACACCGGTCCCCGGCACGAGCCCGACCGCGTGTATGAGCGCGCCGCTGACCCCGCCGAGGCGGCCGACCGCCCGCTCGAGCCAAAATCCTCATCGGAGCAACTCTCCGAGCGCGACGAGCCCCACCCTCAGTCCGACCAGGATCCCCATCATCGCCTCAACAACCCGGTCGGCACCCCCGATCCCGACGCCGACTCCGACCCCTACCGGCCGCCGTCACCCGATGACGACGCCGACCGCGCCTCCGGCGTGAGGGGCAGCGGCCACAAGACAGCCGACGGATGAGCTCCGCGGCGGCCACCGCGCGGCAGATGCTCGAGCGCACCGGCGAGCACCCGGTGGTCAGCGTCTTCCTCGACCTCGATCCGGCGCAGTTCGCCACGGCTCCCGCCCGCGCAAGTCAGGTGCGCTCGCTGATCGACAAGGCCGAGCGCGATGGGCGGCTCGCCAAGAACGACCTCTCGCACGCGGACCGCACGGCATTGACCAACGACCTCGAGCGCCTGGCCGACTACTTCGCCTCCGACGAGGTCCCCGTGTCCGGGGCGCGGTCGCTGGGCGTGTTCTGCTCGAGCCAGGACGAGCTCTTCGAGGCCGTCCCGCTCGCCGAGGTCATCCCGCCAAAGGTGGTGATCGCCCTGACGCCGTACATCGAGCCGCTGGTGGCAGGCCCGGGCGAGGCCCGGACCGCGGTCGTACTCATCAGCCGCCGCTCCGGGCGGATCTTCGCCGGCGACCCGCGCGCGGTGCAGGAGCGAGAGGACATCGCCGACGACGTCCACGGCCGGGTCCACGGCGGCGGCTGGTCGCAGGCCAACTACCAGCGCAGCATCGAGAACGACGCCCAGCAGCACATGCGCCACGTCGCCGAGGAGCTGTATCACGGCTGGCAGCAGGAGCCGTTTGCGCGCCTGGTGCTCGGCGGGACCGCCGAGGACGTCCAGCGGTTCGCGGAGGAGCTCCACAACGACCTGCGGCCGCTGCTCATGGACGACCGCCTTGACGTCAGCGTCGAGACGGCGTCGCCGAGCGAGGTGCACGACGCGCTGGTGCCCCTGCTGGACGGCGCCCGGGCCGCGGCCAAGGAGTCCGCCCTCGGCGAGCTTGAGGAGCGGATCGGTGCTGGGGGCCGCGCCACGCGCGGCGTGGAGCCGACGCTCGAGGCGCTCGCCGAGCGCCGGGTGCAGACGCTGCTGCTGGCCCATGACTTCGCGGCCGCGGGCGTGCGCTGTCCGCGCTGCCGGCTGCTGTACCCGGAGGGCACGCAGACCTGCCCCGCCGACGGCGAGGCGACGTCCGTCGTACCCGACCTCCGGGAGGCCGTCATCGAGGCAGCGGTGCTGCAGGACGCGGCTGTCATGGTCATCGGCGAGGGGTCGGACCCCGCGCCGCCCGCGTTGCATCGCGGCGGCGGTATCGCCGCCCTCCTGCGGTTCTAGAGCGGTCGCGGTCGTCCGCGCCCAGGCTTGGGCGCCGAGCAGGCAATACTGAAGGCGTGCGAGCAGTCGACCCCACCGGCGGGACCCCCTTTGGCTCCCCGTACGCGCACGGCTTCGTGCGCGTCGCGGCGGCGGTTCCGCGGGTCCGCGTCGGCGACCCCCGGTTCAACGGCGCCCGCACCGTGGAGCTGGCGCAGCGCGCGGACGCGGAGCACGCGGCGCTCGTGATCTTTCCGGAGCTGGGCCTCGCCGCCTACTCCAGTGAGGACCTGTTTCACCAGGAGGCGCTGCGCGACGCCGTGTCCGGAGCGCTGCACGAGGTGGTCCGGGCCAGCGAGGACCTGCTTCCAGTGCTCGTAGTGGGCGCGCCGGTGCAGGCCGAGGGCGGCCTGTTCAACGCCGCGATCGTCATCCATCGCGGCCGGATCCTCGGCGCCGTGCCCAAGAGCTACATCCCCGAGTACCACGAGTACTACGAGAAGCGCCAGTTCCGGGCCGCCCGCGACCTCGTCAGGGAGGAGGTGCGCCTGCTGGGCGAGACCGTGCCCTTCACCCCCGATGTTGTCTTCGCCTGCCGTGACGTGCCCGGGTTCGTGCTGGGTGTCGAGATCTGCGAGGACCTGTGGACGCCGGTCCCCCCGAGCACGTACACGGCGCTCGCCGGCGCCACCGTGCTGGCCAACCTCTCGGCCTCCAACATCACGATCGGCAAGGACGAATACCGGCGGATGCTGTGCGAGGCCCAGTCGGGGCGCGCCATCGCCGCATACCTCTATACGGCGGCGGGGCTGGGCGAGTCGACCACGGACATGGCGTGGGACGGACAGGCCCTCATCTACGAGAACGGCCAGTTGCTGCGCGAGTCAGAGCGCTTCGCCGATCAGCCGGAGCTCATCGTCGCCGACCTCGATCTCGACCGGATCCTGTCTGACCGGATGATCACCAGCAGCTACGGGGACTCGATCCACGACCTGCGCGAGCGCGTCCGGCGCATCCGTCGCATCGAGTTCGACCTCGCCGTGCCCGGCGAGCCGTTCCCGCTGGAGCGGCGGATCGAGCGCTTCCCCTATGTGCCGGCCAACCCGATCAGCCGCAACGAACGGTGCGAGGAGGTCTACAACATCCAGGTCCGCGGGCTCGAGACCCGCCTGCTGGCCACCGGCATCGAGAAGATCGTGATCGGCGTCTCTGGCGGGCTGGACAGCACCCACGCGCTGATCGTGGCGGCGCGGGCGATGGACCGGCTGGGGCTGCCCCGCTCCAACGTCCTGGGCTACACGCTCCCCGGCTTTGCCACCAGCGCGCGCACCCTGCGCAACGCCCACGCGCTCATGCAGGCCCTCGGCGTCAGCGCGCAGGAGATGGACATCAAGCCTTCGGCGACCCAGATGCTGCGCGACCTCGGCCATCCCGCCGCCGACGGCGAGCCCCAGTACGACGTCACCTTCGAGAACGTGCAGGCCGGCGAGCGCACCTCGCACCTGTTCCGCCTGGCCAACTACCACAGCGCGCTGGTGCTGGGCACGGGCGACCTCTCCGAGTTGGCGCTCGGCTGGTCAACCTACGGGGTCGGCGACCAGATGTCTCACTACAGCGTCAACGCCTCGGTGCCCAAGTCGCTCATCCGCTTCCTGATCCGCTGGGCCATCGACACCGACCAGTTCTCCGAGGGGGCCAACGCGGTGCTGGCCGACATCGTGGAGACGGCGATCTCGCCCGAGCTCATCCCCGTCAGCGCCGACGCCGACCACGATGGCCCCGAGCAGCACTCCGAGGACATCGTCGGGCCATACGAGCTCCAGGACTTCTTCCTCTACTACGTGCTGCGCTTCGGCTACCGCCCGAGCAAGGTCGCCTATCTCGCCCAGTGCGCCTGGGGCGACCGCGACCGCGGTGACTGGCCCGATCTCATCCCGGCGGAGCTGCGCAACGCGTACTCGCTGGAGCAGATCCGCCACTGGCTGGAGGTGTTCCTGCACCGGTTCTTTCAGACCAGCCAGTTCAAGCGCTCGGCCCTGCCCAACGCGCCAAAGGTCGGCTCCGGCGGCTCGCTGTCCCCGCGCTCGGACTGGCGCGCCCCGTCCGACAGCCAGTCCACGGCGTGGCTGCAGGAACTGCGCGCCCGGGTTCCTGAGCGCTGAAGCTGCGATAGTTGCGCCATGGACCCGCGGCCGATCTCTCTGTTCGACGTCGTCAAGCGTGCCGCCGACATCGTCGACCCCGACGACGAAGACGCTGTCATCGGCGACTTCGAGCGTGCCTTCGAGGACGACGACGAGCCGGTCGCCGGACTCGACGTCGAGGAGCGAGTCGCCGAGGTGCTCGCGGAGCTCGATCCCGCCGTCAACAATGGCTCGCTGGCCGTCGCCGGTGCGGTGACCGTCTATCTGAGCTTCCGCCGCGACGAGCTCCACCAAGATGCGCGAGAGCTCATCCGGCTCGCGGTGCGAGCCGAGTGGGCGGGCGAGCCTCCGACGGCCGTCACCGACTGGCTCGACGAGCGCAACCTCAAGATCTGACTCGGGGCGGCCCGGCGCCGCCCCGAGCGAGACCGAGGCGGCGCTCAGAAGTGATCGTCGCGGTCCGGTCCTGTTTGACCCCTTCCGGTCTTTCGTTGTCACAAACGCGCGCGGTGCTCCGTCAAGCCGACGAGAACGCGATTTCCCGGAAAGGAGAAACCATGAGAGTCCTAGTTGCCGGTGCCAGTGGTGCGATCGGCCGTCAGCTGGTTCCACTGCTCGACGCGGTCGGTCACGAGACGATCGCGCTGGTGCACCGCTCGCCCGTGGAGGTCCGCAACGGCCACGTCGTCACCGCCGATGCACTGGATCGCAAGGCGGTGACCACGGCCGTGTCCGAGTTCGAGCCCGAGGTGGTGGTCAACCTGCTCACCGCCATCCCCCACAGCCCCAACCCCCGGAAGTTCGAGCGGGAGTTCGCGCTGACCAACCGCCTGCGCACGGAGGGCACCGCCAACCTCGTGGTGGCCACCGGCGGCGTGCGGATGTTGTCGGAGTCGGTCGCGTTCGCCTACGCGCCACAGCGCGGACTGGTGGCCGGCGAGAGCGCGCCGCTGTGGGAGCACGGCCCCAAGCCGTTTCGCCCCGCCGTGGCGGCGCTGACGGAGCTCGAGCGGATCACCGCCGAGACCGGCGGCGTGACGTTGCGCTTCGGCAGTCTCGTGGGTCCGGGCACCGGCTTCGCGTCCGACGGGATGGTGATCACGGCGGTGCGCGGCGGCAAGCTGCCGATCGTCGGGGACGGTTCGGGGGTGTTCTCGTTCGTTCACACGCACGACGCGGCGACCGCGATCGTGGCCGCGCTGGAGCGGCCCGAGGTGAGCGGCGCCCTGAACATCGTTGACGACGAGCCCCTCGCGACACGCGACTGGCTGCCCGCACTCGCGCAGCTGATCGGAGCGCCGAAGCCCAAGCGGGTTCCCGAATGGCTGGCCCGGCTGGTGGTGGGAAGCTGGGGCGCGGCGTTCATGAACGGGATGGTCGGGGCCACCAACGCCCGGGCCAAGGCCGAGCTCGACTGGCGGCCACGGTACGCGCGGGTGCAGGAGGCATGGCAGGCCGATCTGGGCGCCGTGCTGTCACCATCGGTGGCGGTGTGACCGAGGATCACGTCACCACGCGCGCGCCCACCGCCGGCGCGGATGACGACGACGGGAGCGCGGCGTTCATCGCGCTGCGCCCCCGTCTGCTCGGCATCGCCTACCGGCTGCTGGGCAGCATGTGGGACGCGGAGGACGTCGTGGCCGACGCGATGGTCCGCTGGCTGCGCACCGACCGCGGCCAGATCCGAGAGCCGGCGGCCTTCCTCACCACCGTGGTGAGCCGGCTGGCCCTGGACCAGCTGCGTTCGGCGCGCGCCACCCGCGAGACCTACACGGGCCCGTGGCTGCCCGAGCCGGTCATCGCCGACGACGTGCTGGACCCGCTGGACAGCCTGGTCAAGCGCGAGACGCTGTCGCTGGCGACGCTGCGCCTGATGGAGGAGCTCACGCCGCCCGAGCGCGCGGTGTTCGTCCTGCGCGAGGCCTTCGACGTTCCCTACGCCCAGATCGCCGAGATCCTCGACGTGTCCGAGGCCAATGCCCGGCAACTCCTGCACCGGGCCCAGGCGCGGCTGGACCAGGGCCGGCGGGGCACCGCGGCCGACGAGGCGCGTCACTCCGAGTTGCTCGAGCGGCTGCTCTGGGCGGCCGGCGAGGGGCGGCTCTCCGAGCTCGAGGAGCTGCTGGCCGCCGACGTCGTGGCCTACAACGACGGTGGCGGCAAGGCCCGCGCCGCCCTCATTCCGGTGGTGGGGCGCAGGAAGATCATGGCCTTCATCGCCGGGCTGCTCCGGCGCTTCGGGCCCAGTCCCTATCTGCGGATGCTCGAGGTCAACGGCGAGCCGGCCGCCCAGTTCTCGGTGGGCGGCCAGGACTCGCTCGTTGCCATCGAGGTCCGCGACGGCAAGATCGTCTCGATCCTCACCGTGCTCAACCCGGACAAGCTCTCCTACCTGTACCGGCAGACCGGGGGCGCGCCTCAGGCGGCCTCGGAGTAGAGCTCCTCGGCGGTCAGGGCCTGCGCCTCGTCGTCGCGGGCCTCGGTGGTTACCTGTCCGAGGGCCCTCGCCGGGGTCAGGACCACGGCGCCGACGACCATCGCTGAGATGACCAGGCCGGCTCCGATGGCCAGGGCCAGGTGAAGGCCGCTGGAGATCGCCGCCGAGGAGGTCCCACCAGACGCCAGCACGTCCTTGGCGCGGCTGGCCGACAGCGTCGCCAGCACGGCCAGGCCGAGCGCGCCGCCCACCTGCATCGAGGTGTTGACCAGGCCGGAGGCCAGTCCTGCCTCATGGGGCTCGGCCCCGGACATCGCGACCGTCATCAGCGACGGGAAGCTCAGACCCGCCCCGACACCCAGCAGCAGCATCACCGGCAGCAGACGGGCGACGTAGTCAGCGTGCACGGGCGCCGACGCGAACAGCAGCAGCCCCACCGTCATCAGTGCCAGGCCCGGCAGCAGCGTCGCCCGCGGCCCGATCTTCATATTGAGCGGCGGCGCGACGAACAGCGACACCAGCCCGATGGACAGCGCCACGGGCAGGTAGGCCAGGCCCACCTGGAGCGGGTCGTAGCCGAGCACGCGCTGCATGTACACCGCGCCGAGGAAGAACATCCCGAAGATGCCGGCGATCATCAGCGCCTGAACGAGGTTGGCCCCCGAGACATTCCGGCTGCGGAAGATGCGCAGCGGGATCAGCGGCGTGGCCGCGGTGCTCTCCCGGACGAGGAAGCCGGCCAGGATGGCGACGGTGACTGTGCCGAGGATCAGCGTATGAGCCGAGCCCCAGCCGTAGTCGCTGGTCTTGACGATCGTGTAGACCGCCAGCATGAGCGCGCCGGTGACCAGGGCCGCGCCCGGCAGGTCGGCGCCTGCCCGCAGGCCGATGCCGCGGTCGGCGGCGACAACCCGGACCGCCAGCGCGGTCGCCACCACGCCGATCGGCAGGTTGACGAAGAAGATCCAGTGCCAGTCGAGCGCCTGCGTGAGCACGCCGCCGGCCAGCAGCCCCACCGACGCCCCGCCCGCGGCCACGAAGCTGAACACACCCATGGCCTTGGCCTGCTCGCGCGGCTCGGGGAACATCGTCACGATCATCCCCAGGATCACTGACGAGGTCATCGCCCCGCCGGCCCCCTGCACGAAGCGCGCGCCGACGAGCATCGCCTGGCTATCGGCCAGACCGCACACGGCTGACGCCGCCGTGAAGACGGCCAGGCCGAGGAGGAACATGCGCTTGCGCCCCACCAAGTCGCCCAGCCGCCCGGCCAGGAGCAGCAGGCCGCCGAAGGCGATCAGGTAGGCGTTGACCACCCACGCCAGGCTCGAGGTGGAGAAGTGCAGGTCGCGCTGGATCGACGGCAGCGCCACGTTCACGATCGTCTGGTCGAGCACGATCATCAGCATGCCGACGCACAGCACCACCAGGGCGATCCAGCGCGACCGGCCCGTCGCCGTCCCGTCGGCTCCCTTGATCTCCGTCACTGACATCTCGTTTCGACTCCTCTCGCTGACCCGATTTGATTTGCTGTGAGACCACACCGTATCAGATAGTTCCGTACAAGATCATCTTGTGGCGGAAGACTGTTTTGGAGTGGTTGTCAGGACGACGAACCGGACGTGCCCGAAATGGACACGAGATGTGGAGAGCCGCTAAACGGCAGCTATCGAGGAGCCGTCGGGAAGTCGCCGGCGACCCTCCGACGGAGAGGTTTGGTCGATCTTGCAGCTATTTCCTGCACTATCGACCACGACCGGACCACCGGGCCCGACCGTGGCGCCCTCCGAAGCCCGCCGTTGACGTGCGCCCGCGCCAAGCGCGGAAGCTCAGGGAGAGCTCAGGCGCGCTGCTCGCGCCGCCGCAGCGGCGGATGGCACTGCGGCGCGTTGGACAGGCGGCCGCTCACCAGCGTCATGAGCGCGGCCACGAACGCCGCGCGCTCAGACAGCGGCAGTGAGTTGAGCACGTCGTTCTGGACGTCCAGGACGATCCTCTGCCCCTCCGTCACCTTCTCGCGCCCCGCATCGGTGACCTTGATCACGCGCGCACGGCGATCGGTCGGCGACGGGACGCGCAGGGCCAGCCCCTTGCGCTCGAGGTCGTCGACGGTGACCACCATCGTGGTCTTGTCCAGGCCGATGAGGCCCGCCAGCTCGGTCTGGGTGAGCTCGGCGTCGACGGCGGCCGACAGGACGCAGAACCCGCGCTGCCCGAGATCCAGCGGCGACAGCGCCGCCGCCACCTCGCAGCCGAGGGCGTGGTTGGCCTGGTCGAGCATCCAGCCGAGGTTGCCCATCAGGCAGTTGCCCTGAGCGGTCTCGGGAGAATCGGTCTGCGGAGCCTCGGTGGCCATGCGCACCACGATAACACCTGCTCGCGGATTATCTGCTACGAGAAGTTCTCGCCGTCCAGGTTCATCGCGTCGCGGGAGGGGACCTTCCCCGGGTCCAGGACGAGATCGATGGTGGCGATGCGGCCGCCGCTGACGGTCATGCCGGCCACGCCGATGGGGCGGCGCGGGGCGATCACCACACAGCCCCAGCTCCCGTTGACCAGGGCCGGCCGGCACCAGCGCGCCCAGCGGGAGCCGTTGGCCACCGCGTTGCGGGCCACCGCCTCGGCACCTTCGATGTGGGCCACCGCGATCCCGGGGCGCCCGCCGGTGTCGGCGCGGAACACGACGTCGGGGTCGAGCACCTCCATCAGCGCAGCGAAGTCACCCGCCCGCGCCGCCGCCAGGAATGCGTCGACCACGCGCCGCTGCGTGGCCAGGTCGGCGTCGGGCTCCGGCGCCCCGCGCACCCGGCGCCGGGCGCGGCTGGCCAGCTGGCGCGCCGTCTCGGGCGTGCGCCCCACGATCCGCGCGATCTCGTCGAAGGGCACCGCGAACATGTCGTGCAGCACGAACGCCAGCCGCTCGGCGGGGCTGAGCATCTCGAGCACCACGAGCAGCGCCAGGCCCACCGAGTCCGCCAGCAGCGCCTCCTGCTCGGGGTCGTCCGGCGCACCGCCACCCGCCACGACGGGCTCGGGCAGCCACGTGCCCACGAAGTCCTCATGGCGCGACTGGCGCGTACGGAGCATGTCGATGCAAACCCGGCCGACCACGGTGGTCAGCCAGGCCCGGAGGTTCTCGATGCCGTCCTCATCGGCGCGGTCGAGCCGCAACCACGCCTCCTGGACCGCGTCCTCGGCCTCGCTGACGGACCCGAGCATGCGGTAGGCAACCGCGCGCAGATGCGTACGGTGGCGCTCGAACTGCTCGGCCTGCCAGGCGGCGCCGGTCATGGGCTCCATGCCCCTATGACGGATGCGCGGATGCAAACGTGACCGGTCACGTTGCCGCGGTGGCATCCGTCATAGGGGGTGACGGCTCACGAACAGGAGGACCCCATGACCCCCGAACCTTCATCTCTGGCGACACGCCGCGGCAAGCTGATCCTGGCGCTGCTGTGCGCCGTGGCGTTCCTGGACTTCGTCGACGCATCGATCGTCAACGTCGCCCTTCCCTCGATCCGCCGGGCGCTTCACTTCTCCGTCCAGGATCTGCAGTGGGTGCCCAGCGGCTATCTGCTCACCTACGGCGGCTTCATGCTGCTGGGCGGCCGGGCCGCCGACCTCATCGGCCGCCGTCGCGTGCTCGTGGCGGGCACGGTGACGATCGGCATCTCGTCGCTGATCGGCGGGCTGGCGGGCACGTCGGGGGTGATGATCTCCGCCCGGCTGGCGCAGGGCGCCGGCGCGGCGATGATGCTGCCGGCGGCGCTGTCGCTGCTGACCACCACCTTCCGCGACGGCAAGGACCGCCACACCGCGCTGGGCGTGTGGGGCGGGATCGGCGGCCTGGCCTCGGCGGCCGGCGTGCTGCTGGGCGGCCTCCTCACCGACGGCCCCGGTTGGCAGTGGGTGTTCTTCGTCAACCCGGTGGCGGCGGTGCTCGTGCTGGTTGCCATCTTCCGGATGATCCCCGCCGATCCACCCCGCGCCCGTCTGCAGAACTTCGACGTGCCGGGAGCCGTTCTGGCCACCGGCGGCATGCTGGTGCTCGTCTACACGCTGGTGGAGGCCCCGCTCGTCGGCTGGGGCGGCGCCCGGACGATCGGCGGCCTCGCCGCGGCCGTGATCCTGCTCATCGCGTTCGTCGCCAACGAGCGTCGCCAGCGCAACCCGCTCGCGCCGCTCGAGATCTTCCGCCTCAACGGGCTGGGATTCGCCGACGCCACGCAGCTGATCGCCTTCGCCGGCTTCGTGGCGATGTTCTTCTTTCTCACGCTGTACATGCAGAACGTGCTCGGCTACACGCCGATCCAGACCGGCCTCGCGTACCTCCCGCTGTGCATCGTGATTGGCGTCTGCGCCGGGATCGCGTCCCAGATGCTGACGCGCGTCGGCACGCGGCCGGTGATCGTCGTCGGCGCGCTCATCTCCGCGGCCGGCCTCTACTGGCTGTCGCGCATCCCCGTGCACGGCTCCTACCTGGGCGACCTGCTCCCCGGGCTGTTCGTCATCTCGGTGGGCTTCGGACCTGTGTTCGTCGGCGTGACCACGGCGGCCAACGCCGGCGTCCCCGCCGACAAGGCGGGGCTGGCCGCGTCGCTGCTCAACGCCTCCCAGCAGCTGGGGGCGGCCCTCGGGCTGGCGATCTTCTCGGCGCTCGCCACCAGCCGCACGCATGACCTGCTGGCCCACCACAGCGCCGCGCCCGACGCGCTCACCGCGGGCTTCCAGCGGGCGTTGCAAGCGGGCGCCGTGTTCATCCTGGCCTCCGCCGTGATCGGGCTGCGGGCCACCAACACCCGAGGCGAGCCGGCCTCGGACGCTCCGGCCGCCCCCACGCCGGAGCTGGACGGCGCGGCCGCATGAGTTTGAATTCGGCTTCGGCGTTACGCACGCACCGAGCGGCGGGCCGCCACCTCGGCCACCGCCAGCTCGCGCACCAGGCGCTGGCGCCCCCGGTGCAGGCGAGTGGTGATGGTGGCCTCGCGGACGTCCAGCGCCCCGGCTGCCTCGCGGTAGGAGAGCCCGATCACGTCGATCGCCACCACCGCGTCGCGGAAGTCGTCCGGCAGCGCCGAGATGGCGGCGAAGAGCTCGGCCGCCTCCAGACGCGACTCCGCGCGCACCGCGCTGCGATCCTCGAGCAGGTCGAGATCGTCGGGCAGCGCCGTGGTCTGGGCGCGGCGCGCGGCGGCGCGCCGGCCGGAGAAGAAGGTGTTGCGCAGGACGCGGAGCAGGTAGCCGAGGTCATCGTCGGAGCGCAGGCGGCGTGGCTTGCGCAACACCTGCGCGTAGGTCTCCTGGACGAGATCCTCGGCGTCCTCGCGAGCGCCGCACAGCGCCCATGCGGCGCGGTAGAGCCGGTCGAGGTGGTCGCCCAACCGCTCAGGGTCAAGCTCGCGCTCCAGCGTCATGGCGCGCCGGAGGGAGTTCGAGCCTCGGGGGGGAAGGATCGCGGGCGCAACGCGTCCTCTAGGGCATGACCTTGACGCGCCTGGCGTTCACCCCCGCGCCACCAGGGAAGGCGTGTCAAAGCGGGGCGCCCGCGGACTGCGGGCGCCCCGGTTCTTTCTCGCCGTAGTTGGTACTGGCCCCCGGTGAACATGTGATGAGTGGCGCCCGACCCACGGTGGTAAGACGGGCGCCGCAGATCGTGGTCAGCCGTTCTGGCTAATACCCCGGGTACGGCGACGTGGGGGTGGTCGTCGGGGTGCTCATCGTTGGGGCGGTCGGACTGGTGGCCTGGCCCCCGCCCGGATCCTTGACGACGTGCCAGATGCCGTTGAAGCCGTTGATGCCCTCGCCGGTCGCGTTGGCGCGCTTCTTGTCGTTGGCGAAGGTGTAGAGCGGGTGCCCGCCCAGCGTGACCTGCATCAGGCCGTTGCGCTTGAAGATGCCGAGCTTGCCGCTGACCCCGGCCGCCTTGCTCAGGCTCTTGGCCGAGGACACTGTGACCGGCGGCCAGAACGCGAAGCAGCCGTTGGCCTTCGTGCACTTGGGGTGCTTGGTGGTGTCGCCGCTCAGCGTGTACACGGCGCGACCCTTGCTGTTGATCACGATGTTCTCGGTCTTGGTCGCGCCGGACTGGTTGGTGACCGAGGCTCCCTTGGCGACCTGAAGCGTGAGGGTCTTAGCCACCGCCAAGCCGACCAGGGCGGCGCTGGCCAGGCCCGCGAGCGCGGCGACGACGACCGCGACGTACCGGCGTCGGAGGCGGCGGTGCTGAGGTTTTCCGGGCATGGTGCTCCTTGCGTCGTGGACGTTTCCCATTGCAGGGACGCCGGCGCCGCCGAAACCTTCCCGGCCGGGGGGAAGGTCTGTGCCCGGGGTCGGAGACCAACCTTCGGCACAATGGGGGCATGGCCGAGGACCGCTCCGCTCCCAACGACGCCCGCGACGGAGCCCAGAACTCGGTTCCGCCGGCTCCGATGCCGCGTGATAAGCGGGGGTGGCGGGTGGCGCCGGCGCCGGATGGGCGGGGGTTGCCTGATCAGCATAAGCCGACGCCGCCGCATCGGCTGCGCAGCTTCTGGATCTTCGTGATCGTGCTGTTGGCGATCAACTGGCTGTCGGTGCTGCTCTTCCAGCCCGGCTCAGAGCCGCGGGTGAAGGTCCCGTTCAGCCCCTACTTCCTCCAGCAGGTCGAGGCCAAGAAGGTCAAGTCCATCACCACCACGGGCAACACCGTGGACGGGACCTTCACCGCCAAGGTCACCTACCCGGCCAACGACAAGAACGCCGTCCCCACGACGCTGTTTGAGACCGAGGTCCCAACCTTCTGGAACCACGACGCGCTCACCACCCTGCTCCAGCAGAACGACGTCCAGGTCAACGCCAAGTCCACGGTGCAGCACACCTCGGTGCTGGCCGAGATCCTGCTGGGGTTCGGGCCGACGCTGCTGCTCGTCGGGCTGTTCGTGCTGCTCGCCCGCCGCGCTCAGGCCGGCGGCGGCGGCCTCGGCGGGCTGGGCAACTTCGGGCGCTCCCAGGCGCGCCGCGTCGACCCCGAGAAGATCCGGGTCACGTTTGACGACGTGGCCGGCATCGACGAGGCCAAGGCCGAGCTGACCGAGATCGTCGACTTCCTCAAGACCCCCGAGCGCTATCAGAAGCTGGGTGGGCGGATACCCCATGGCGTGCTGCTGTTCGGACCGCCCGGCACCGGCAAGACGCTGCTGGCCCGCGCGGTGGCCGGCGAGGCGCACGCGGCCTTCTTCTCGATCGCGGCGTCGGAGTTCATCGAGGCGATCGTCGGCGTCGGCGCGGCCCGCGTCCGCGACCTGTTCGGCAAGGCCAAGGAGGCGGCGCCGGCGATCATCTTCATCGACGAGCTTGACGCGATCGGGCGCTCGCGCCAGGGATCGGCGGGGATCACCGGCGCCAACGACGAGCGCGAGCAGACGCTGGACCAGATCCTCACTGAGATGGACGGCTTCGACAGCAACGAGGCGGTCGTGGTCCTGGGCGCCACCAACCGCCCCGAGATCCTCGACCCGGCGCTGCTGCGCCCGGGGCGGTTTGATCGTCGCGTGGGCGTCTCGCCCCCGGATCGCGACGGGCGCAAGAAGATCCTGGAGGTCCACACGCGCGGCATCCCGCTCGCCGACGATGTCGACCTGGGCGTGCTGGCGTCCACCACCCCGGGCATGGTCGGCGCTGACCTGGCCAACCTCGCCAACGAGGCCGCGCTCCTGGCGGCGCGGCGCAGTCACGAGAAGGTGACGATGGCCGACCTCACCGACTCGCTGGAGAAGATCCTGCTGGGCGCCCCGCGCGGCATCGTGCTCGCCCCCGCCGACCGGGAGCGCACCGCCTACCACGAATCCGGACACGCGCTGGTGGGGATGCTGACCCCGGGCGCCGACCCCGTACGCAAGGTCTCGATCGTCCCCCGCGGCCAGGCGCTCGGCGTCACGCTGTCGACGCCTGACGCAGACCGCGTCTCCTATTCGCGCGACGAGCTGGACGCCAAGATCAAAGTCGCGCTGGGCGGGCGGGTCGCCGAGGAGCTCGTCTACGGCGACATCACCACCGGCGCCGAATCAGACATCCAGCAGCTGACCAACATCGCCCGCCAGATGATCGGGCGCTGGGGCATGAGCGACAAGCTCGGCCCCGTCACGCTGCTCCCCGCCGACGGCCAAGGGCCGCTGCTGCCCGGCGCCTCAGAGACCTCGCCGCAGACCCAATGGCTGGTCGACCAAGAGGTCCAGGCGCTGATCGAGAGCTGCCACACCCAGGTCACCCAGCTCCTCACCGACCACCGCGGACAGCTCGACGAGCTCAGCCACGCGCTGCTCGCCGCCGAAACCCTCGACGCCATTGACGCCTACGCCGCCGCCGGAGTCCCCATGCGCCCCCGCCAGCCCGAACCCGAACCCGAACCGGCCTGAGAGCTCCACCAGCCGTGCGCCGATCACTCCCACGCCCATGAGCCACCGCGTCGTCGTCATCGGCGGGGGCTTCGGCGGCGTGAACGCGGTCCACCATCTGCGCGACGAGCCGGTCGAGATCACGCTCATCGACCGCCGCAACTTCCATCTCTTCCAGCCGCTCACCTACCAGGTCGCCACCGGCGCGCTGTCCCCCGGGGAGGTCGCCTATCCCCTGCGCGCCATCTTCAAGAACGTAGAGAGCGTCCACGTCCTGCTCGCCGAGGTGACCGGCTTCGACCTGGAGTCCCGCCGGGTCCTGCTCGCCGACGTCCCCGGCATCGAGGCGGCGCCGGTGGAGGTCGGCTACGACACGCTGATCGTCGCCGCCGGCTCGAGCTACTCCTACTTCGGGCACGAGCACTGGCGCGAGTTCGCCGCCGAGGTCAAGACGCTGGAGAGCGCGATCGAGGTGCGCTCCGAGATCCTCCGGGCGTTCGAGGCCGCCGAGATGCTGACCGACCCGGACGCCCGTGCCGCCGAGATGACGTTCGTGGTCGTCGGCGCGGGTCCGACGGGCGTGGAGATGGCGGGCCAGATCGGCGAGCTGGCCCGCGACACACTGCACGGCGACTTCCGCGCCGTCGACCCGCGCACCGCCCGGGTCATCCTCGTCGACGCGCTGGACCGCGTGCTCAGCGGCTTCCCGGCCTCGCTGTCGCGCAAGGCGGCGCGCTCGCTGGAGGGCCTCGGAGTGACGATCATGGCCAACCGCACGGTGGTGGACATCGACGAGGAGTCGGTGACGCTCTCCGATCCTGACGGGGGCACGGAGCGCATCTCCACCCGCACCGTCGTCTGGGCCGCGGGGGTGACCGCGTCATCCCTGAGCGGGCAACTCGCCGAGCTCGCCGGCGCCGAGGTCGACAGGGCCGGCCGGCTGACCGTGGAGCCCGACCTGTCCCTGCCCGGCCACCCGGAGGTGATCGCGCTGGGGGACATGGTCCGCGTGCGCGGCGCCGGCGGGGACGCCGTCACCTACCCGGGGGTGGCGCCGGTGGCGATCCAACAGGGCCGCTATGCCGCCAAGCTGGTGACCCAGCGGCTTCAGGGCCGGACGCCCGCGCCATTTCACTACGTGGACAAGGGCAACATCGCGACCATCGGCCGGGCGCGCGCCGTCGCCGAGATCAAGTTCCTCAAGCTGAGTGGGTTCCCGGCCTGGCTCGTCTGGCTCGGGGTGCACCTCTGGTACCTGATCGGCTTTCAGAACCGCCTGCTCGTCCTCATCAAGTGGTCGGTCAGCTTCCTCACGCACGGGCGCAGCGCGCGCATCATCAGCCACTCCCCGGGCGACGACCGGCCGGCGGGCGCAGGCGGGCGCGCCGGCGAACCGGCCGCGCGCGCCGCGTCAGCCGCCGACGCCGGCTGACGCCGTGCGCGGGCGCTTGCGCCCCCACTGCGTCCGCAGGACGCGTAGTGCGTTGCCGCTGGCGATCTGCTCGGCCACGTCCACGCCGTAGCGCGTCCTCAGCGCCCGCTGCAGATCAGCCATCCGCCCCTGGCTCTCGAGGCCCGGGAGCGCGGGCTTGATGTAGCCGTCGAGGTCTGACCCGATGCCGATGTGGTCATAGCTGCCGGTCAGCTCGTGGATCCTGTCGATGTGGCGGCACAGCGCCTCCACCGAGCCGTCGAACGTCTCCTTCACGTCCAGCCCGCTGGTGATGTAGTGCTTGCACATGATGAGCCCGAGCAGACCGCCCCGGGCCGCCACCCGGGTCACGGTGTCGTCATCGAAGGAGTACTCCAAGCCCCCGAATCGGTAGGCCATGTGAGTGGCGATGACGGGAATCTCGCCGGCGGGGTCGCGCGCGTCCAGCAGGGCGAACACGTCGCGGATCGACTGGGCGCGCATGTGGGTGAGGTCCACGAGGATGCCCTCGTCGATCATCGCCTGCACCAGCTCGCGGCCCAGCGGCGTCAGCCCCTCGGAGCTGTCCTGCTTGAAGACGCGGTTGTAGAACCCGTCGCTGAGGAACGGCAGCGCGGGGGCGTTGGTCGCGACCTGCCGGAAGAACAGGTGGGCCACCGTGATGTAGGCCACCCCCTTCTCGGCCAGCGTGCGGACGTTGCCCTGCACCGCGGCGAGGTCGTCGCCGATGTGAAATCCGCCCTCGATCGCATGGATGAGGATCGGCGGCGGGTGGGCCGCGGCGAGCTGCTGATCCAGCTCAGCGGCGGAGTGCGCGATGACCACGTCGCGGCCGGGCGCGTTGACGTAGTCCTCCACGGTCTCGCGCTGATCGAGGATGTCGGCGAAGTAGCTCTGCAATGGCGGCGCCGCGTAGTCCTGGGTGAGGTCCATCTCGTCAAACGGCTGGTACAGGACCGACAGCGTCACCCCGACCTCCCCGTCGCGCATCTCCTGCTCGCTGACGCTCGGCGTGTCGCCGGGCCCCTGATAGTTGGCGAACAGGTTGATGAACTCCACCACCAACCCCTGCCACAGGTGACGAAACCACGCCGTCAGCCGGACATGCGCGCGCCGCTGGTCGTCCTCGAGCAGGTGCATCGGAAAATGGCCGTGCATGTCCACGAGCATCACGACCCGCCCCCCGACGCCCTGCGGCCCGCGCGAACCCCACCCATCGTGAACATCAGCGACCCCCTGTCACCCGACTTGAGCGCATCCAGTAGTACCACCGCCCTGACCGGCACGTCAAGGTCTCAGGGTCGCCCCGTGTGGCTCGCCGCCGGCCGATGTCACCTTGACTCGCTGTCAACGCCATCGGTAGGTTGGGACTCGGGCAGAGGTCCAGTCCAGTCAGCCACCGGGAGGTCCGGATGTCAGACGGTGTGGGGACGCCCTCAGATGCGCTGACGGCGGTGCTGAGCGCGGCCGAGAACGCCGTCCAGCACCCACCCGCCGAGCCCGTTCCCGACGCCCGCGTCACGGCGGCATTCTCGCTGGGCTGGCACGTGGCCGAGCTCTACCGGCCCGATGTGCAGACGCGCGCCCCGGCGCGTCCGGACGACCTGCCGGCGCTGGGGCGCCTGGATCCCGAGGAGCGGGTGTCGATCTCCCTGCGCCAGGTCGGCGCCGGACTGGCCCGGGTGGGCCCCGCGATCACCGCCGCGGGCCTGAAGGTGCCCGACACCAAGGCGCTGGACGCCGCGTTCGCCGTGCCGCCCGACCAGGCCGCCCGCAGCCAGGCGGTGGTGACGCTCCATGTCACGCTCCTGGCCACGCTCACCGCCACCGAAGCCCGTCTGGGCAGGGCCTACGGGCTGGGGCGTGCGCTGGCCGACACGACGCGCCACCAGAGCAGCATGCCGGAGCTCGCCCGCGAGCTCGACCCCCAGCGGATCGCCCAGGTGCGCTCGTGGCTGGACGATCTGGCGTCGGTGCTGCCCGCACACGCCGCCAAGAGCGTCAGCCAGTCGCTGGGGCGGTGGGCGGACGCCCTCCACGCTCCGCCGCAACCCACCCCGCCTGGCACCCACCCCGGCGCGGTCCCGGTGGGCCCGGGCAGCGAGCTCCTGGACCTCGTCGGCCGCCAGGGCGAGCTGTGGCGCGCCCTGCTCTCGGGCGAGAAGGCCGGCGCCGACATGCTGGTGGTGGACAACTACCTCGACGCCGCCACGGGCATGCTCTCTACCAGCCGGCGCATGGTGGCCAGGTTCCTCATCCACTTCTGGTGGCTGGCCGCCCTCATCGTCCTCCTGTTCGCCGGGGGAGTCCTCCTGATCGTGCTCGCGGCGGGCTCGGCCGCCTCGGTCGTGGCCGGCGTGGGCGGGGTGCTGGCGAGCCTTGGACTGACCTGGAAGGGCGTCGGCAACACGCTGGGCGGGGCTGCCGGGGCGATCGAGGAGCACCTGTGGGGAGCCGAGCTCGACGACGCCATCGCCGATGCGATCACCCTGCTGCCCACCAACCCCAAGGAGAAGGGCGATCGTCGCCGGCTGGCCGAGGCCGCCCGACGCGGCGCGACGCCGGCGGGCGGGCCCGCCCCGCAACTGCTCGAGCCGGTGATCGATCCCGAACGGCTCCAGGACAAGCTCGCCCAGCTCTCAGCAGCGCGCGAGCGCCGCCGGGACGACCTCGACGCGCTGAACGCCGCGCACCGGCTCCCGGACAGCTGGTTTGACGATCTCAATGCGCAGATCGAGCAGGAGAAGCAGATCCCTGATCGCGTCGTCCGGGCCGCGGCCTCGTCCACGGAGATCAGCGTCCCGGCGCCCCCGCCGGTCATCTACCTCTCGCGCCAGCCGGCGGTGAGCCAGTTCATGTCGGTGATCACCACCTGCATCGAGTCCGAGCTCAACGGGGCGGTCACCGACATCGGCCACCTCGACCGCCTGTGGCAGGGCGTCAGGCACTGGACCGACGAGCTGCGCGGTCGCTTCCGCCGGTACGGCCCCTGCGACATCCGCTTCATCGAGCCCAAGCTGGCCCAGGTGGTGTCCGCCCACCTGGATGGCAAGCACGCCTTCAACAGCGCTCCGCCCGAGGTGCACATGGGCGACCGCGCCACCGTGATCGTCCTCGGCGACTGGGCCACCGGCCTGCCCCAGGCGCTCAACACGGCCGCGCGGATCCGGGAGCACCTGAGCCGGATCGAGCCGGGCCGGGACTGTCACGTCATCCACCTGGGCGACACCTACTACTCGGGGCTGGAGGACGAGTGCCGGCGGCGCTTCCTGGACCTGTGGCCGGTGTCCCGGGGCTCCGTCTTCGCCCGATCGTGGACGTTGAGCGGCAACCACGACGTCTACTCCGGGGCGCATGGCTACTTCGATGTCCTGCTCTCCGACCCGCGCTTCTCCGCGCAGGCCGGCTGCAGCTATTTCGCGCTCGTCAACGAGCACTGGCAGATCCTGGGGCTCGACAGCGCCTACACGAACCCTGACCGGGCCGACCTGCACCCGCCCCAGCCCGATTGGCTATCGGGCCGCGTCGCGGAGGCGGCCGGCACGCGCGGGACGATCCTCATGACCCACCACCAGCCGTTCAGCGCCTTCGAGGCCGTGGACGCGCCGCTGGCCGAGACCGTGGCTCGCGCCCTCGGAGACCATCGGGTCGAGGCCTGGCTGTGGGGCCACGAGCACCGCTGCGCCGTCTATGACACGGACATCGTGGCCGCCGACTACCGCGACGCCGCGGGCTACACCGCGGTCATCGGGCACGGCGGGGTCCCCCAGCTCATGCCCGCTCAGACCCCGGACGACGTTGAGCGCGCGCTCCGCTGGCAGCTCGCCGACTACTACCAGGTGCAGGACGATCGCTGGGGCCTGGGCGGCTTCGCCGTCCTCTCCTTCGACGGGCCCCGCGTGGAGGTCCAGTACTACGACGAGTACGGCAAGGCCGCGCGCACCGGACCTCCGCTGGCCTACCAGCCGGCCACCGACGTCACCAACCGGATGCCCGACGACTCACGGCCCGTCCGCGACCCGGACGTCATCACCCCGTTCCATCAGCCCTGACCTGCGGGTGCATTGTGCACTGGATGATGCCCTCGCGCTCGACCGTGTTGTGGTCCTCGTGCCCCGCGGCGTTACGGGCCCGCACCACGAAGTACAGCGGCCCGGTGCGCGCCTGCCCCTGAGTCACATACGACGTCGCGCCGGGCGCCGTGGTGTACGACGGCTGCGCGTAGTTCTCCGCGCCAGGCGTCGTGGCGACGAAGATGTCATAGACGATCTGCGAGCTCGGTGTGACCGGATCGCTGGCCGCCATCCAGACCAGCGTGTAGCTGTTGGGCCGCGGCAGGAGCCGCGGCTGCGGCGTCGGTGACGGGCACGTGGTGGCCCTGATCAGCCCCGCGAACGTCGGCACGTCACTCGACGGCGCGGGTGGCGCCGGGGTCATGACCGGCTTGACCCGGAAGCGAAAGCGCGCCAGCGTGCGCGGCGCCACCACCAGGCCGGGACATACCCGAGGCGGGCCCGGGATGCAGCGCAGCACCTCGGACTGCACCACCGTACCGTGCCATAGCCCCCCGCACCAGCGTCCGCTGCTCCCGGAACCAGGCACCAGGGTGAGCTTCGCCCGGGCGCCTTTCCGGGCCTTACGCAGCGTCGCCGACGCGCTTGACCGGCACCGGGTTCCCTGCGGGCCGCTGACCGACAGGGTGTCGCGTCGGATCACCGACCCGGACGTCCCGATCGCCACCGGAACCCGGAAGCGGAAGGTGAAGTGCGTGCGCGGACCGCCCGACCCGGGGGTCACGGACACCTTCGTCGACGGGCCGAGGCCGGCCGCCTGCGTCGAGGCGGCCAGCACCGCGGCCAGCGCCACCGTTACCGCGGTCGTACCGAGCGCGGCGCCGCGTTTCCAGTTCGACATCACCTCACCTCCGCTCCATTAGTGACCGGACCCGAAGGGCAGCCTCCAGATCCCGCGACCGTGGGTCGCAGCGTAGATGTACCCGTTCGGGCCGGGCGTCACATCATTGACCGAGGCGTTGGGCAGCCCCTTGCCCAGCCGCGACCAGCTCGTGCGGCTGCCGTGGCCTTGAGTCGCGGTGTACATGCCCGCGTCGGTGGCCAGCGCGAGCCGACCGCCCGACATGACGAGGGCGTCGGACGCGATATCGGGCAGGTTGCCAGAGATGTCCTGCCACGACTTGCCGCCGTTGTCGGTCTCGAACACATGGCCGACGCCACCGCCGGGGATCCAGCGCCGCGAGTAGCCATTGAAGATGGCGTACGCGTGCGCGGGATCAGACGGATCGGCGGTCACTCCGGCGATGTACCGGTTGGGCAGGCCGGAGGTGTTGACCTCGTGCCACTTTCCGCCGTAGTTGGTGGCGATGCCGCTGCCGAACGACGGGCCCGGATTGCCGCCCCCGCCGACCCAGGCAGCGTAGATGACCTGGCCGTTGCGGACCGAGGAGAGTGCCGTGACGGCGTTGTTGGCACCGGTGTCGTAGACGTTCTGCCATGAGCAGGCGCTGCTGGTGCAGCTCGTGTTCCAGCCGTCGTGGCTGACCCAGACGTCCTCGCCGCCGGTGATCCAGGTGTTGGTGTTCTGCTGGTCGGGGACCAGCGGGGTGACGAACCGCATCGACGGATCGCACCCGGGAACCTCCGCCCCAATCGTGGTGTCCTGCGCGTCGCAGCCGGGGCTGACCTGGCTGTTGAACGCGTGGCCGCCGTTGGTGGACGAGTACATCGTGCCGTCGGTGTACTCGCCGACCATCCGGTTGGCGTTGGCGGGATCGACGATCACGTCGAAGCCGTCACCACCGGCGGGCTCGACCATCTGCGGCTGGCCCGAGGCCAGCAGCGAGGTGCCGTTGTCCTGGAGGCCGCCCCACACGCCCAGGCCGTTGTGGCCCAGGAGACCGGCGCGCGCGTCGTAGTACTGCCAGGACGCCATGGTCGCGTTCAGATCGGTCCAGTCCCCGTACTGCTGCGTGTCGGACAGCGGCCGGCTGTAGACGCCGCCGTCGTTGCCGATCACGATCTTGCCGTTGGCGATCATCATCGAGTGCTGATCGGGGTGCGTCGCGTTGGGGCAGTTGGGATTGCACGCCAGGCCGTAGTTCCAATACGGGCTGGCCGTGACCCAGTTCGCGCCACCGTTGGTGGACTCGAACACCTCTTCCAGCCCCGCGTAGATGTGGTTGGGGTTGCTGGGGTCGACGGCGAGGTCCTGGTTGTACCAGGCCTGGGCACCGACGCTGTTAGGTCCGTAGGCGTTGGCCGAGCCCGAGCTCGACAGCTTTGTCGCGTTGGCGACTTCCGTCCACGGCCCGGCCACGCTGGCTGCGTTTCCACCCGAGCCGCTCGAGACGAAGATGCCCTGGAGATTTGATATCGCCCCGCTGGCAAGCGCGCTCGGCGACTCGATGAGCGCGTATAGCTTGGAGCCGTCGGCGGAGTAGGCGAAGGTGGTGCGCCCGATGTCGGACGCGTTGATGTCGCCGCTCAGGGTGTCCTCGTGGAAGGTCTGGCCGCCGTCCGTCGACTCGTAGAACCCGTTGTTGACGAGGTCCGACGCCGCCGACCCACCGCGCCACCCGACCGCGGCGATCACGTGCTGCCCGCCGGAGCCGGGCACGACCGCCACTGAGGTCACGTGGTTGAGATACGGCGAGCTCGGGTTGGCACCCGCCGGAGCCAGGACCTCCGTCCACTGCCCGGTTGAGGCCGCGTAGCGGAACAGGCCGTTGTTGGTGGCGGCATAGGCGTTGCCGCGCGGGTCGAACGCCAACGCATAGATCGTCCGCGACGTGATCGGGTTGTTGGCGCCGCCGACGAGCTGGAAGTTGCTGCTTCCGACGGGTGCCCGGTACACCCCGGTCCCCGCGTAGGAATCCTGGCTGGTGTTGGCCTCCCCGGTGCCCACCCAGACCGTGCCGTCGGCCGGATCGATGGCGAGCGCCCCGATCGACAGGCTCGGCATGGAGTCGAAGATCGCAGTCCAGTGCTGGCCCTGATCGGTGGAGCGCCACACTCCGCCGTCGGCCGCCCCGGCGTACCAGGAGCCGTCGGGCGCCTGTGCAAGTGCCGTCGTGCGCCCGCCGACCAGCGAGAAGCCGGCGCCGATGTTGGACCAGAAGGGATCGGTGTAGTCGGCCGGCTCCGCGTTGAAGGGCTGCGTGGTCACGAACTGCCACGGCCCGCCCACCTGCCCCAGGCCGGCGGCCTGCTGGCTGGCAGCGATGAGCGCCTGCCCGGAGACGGTGAGCGCAGGGGCGGTCCGCTCGTAGCCGTACTGGGCCGCCTCGAAGGCCAGGTCGCTGTCGCCGGCCCCGATCCCCGACACATGGGCCTGGCGCAACCCGCTGTGGTGCGACTTCGCCCGCAGGTGCTTCCAGAACGCCTGCTGGCGCGCTCCGGCGCCGTGCACGTGTCGGAAGCCGACCCGGTGGGCGGCCAGTGCCACCCCGGCGACTCCGAGTGACAGCGCAGCCGCCGTCAGGATGAACAAGACAACCCGCCTCGAAAGCCGGTGCATGATGCGCCTCCTGTCACAGGTCGGACGCGTCGCCCAGGATTTGCGACCGCCGACGCGGGCCGGGGGTGGCCAGCGGCGCGAAACTACCACACACGTTTGCGGTGTGTCGGCACGTCGCATCCATCCGGCGGTGGCCCCCCGCGATCGCCATCGTCGGGCTGATCGTTGTCGGACACACGAGTGAGGCGCGCGCGCCCGGGGCAGCGAACGGGCACACCCCGGCGACACCGCGGCCGTTGAAACCTGACGCCACACACGGACGCTTCACGCGGTGTGTGGCGCGAAACCCGAGCCCCGCTGAAACCCCACGCCACGCCCCGGCGATACCGGGCATGCGTGGCGTGTGGCTTCAATGACGATCGCTACGCGCGTCGGCTTCCTCAGGGGCGCGCCCTCCGGTGCCCGCCCGCGCCGCCCACCGTGAAGCGGGCGGCGTGGTCGAGGTCGGTCGAGGACGTGCCCACCAGCACCGTGTACCGGCCGGGAGCGACCGCCCACCCGCCCGTTGACGGGTTGTAGTAGGCGAGGTCGCGGGGCTTCAGGCGGAACAGCACCAGCCGGCTCTGACCCGGGCCCAGGGTCAGATTGGTGTAGCCCTTGAGCTGCTTGGGCGGCTCCCCCGCGGCCGGCGGGGACTCGAGATAGAGCTCCACCGTCGTCGGTCCCGGCCGCGACGAGGCGTTGCGTACGCGCGCAACGACGAACGCCTCGCCCCGTCGGGCAACGTAGCCCGTGAACACCTGCGACACCTGGAACTGCTCGTAGGACAGCCCGTAGCCGAACGGGAACAGCGGACGCTGCCCGGTCGCGTCATACCAGCGATAGCCCACGTCCAGGCCTTCGTCATAGTGCTCGACGCCATCCACGCCGGGGTAGTGCTGGGGCTGGGTCGCAGGCGCCGGCCCCTGGGCGTCGCTGGCCGGGAAGGTCACCGGCAACCGGCCGCCGGGGTTGGCGTCCCCGAACAGCACAGCCGCGATCGCGTCGCCGAACTGCTGGCCCGGATACCACGCCTCCAGGACGCCACTGACGTCGTGCAGCCACGGCATCAGCACCGGGCCGCCGGTGTTGAGCACCACCACCGTGTGGCGGTTGGCACCGGCCACGGCGTCGATCAGCTGATCCTGATCGCCCGGGAGCGCCAGCGAGGTGCGATCCATCCCCTCGCCCTGGGCGTCGTTGGCGAACACGATGGCCACGTCGGCCTTGCGGGCGGCCGCCACCGCCGCCGGGATCCCGGACTGGTCGGGCGTCTGCCAGCCGAAGTGGATCTCCTGGCTGAACAGGCCGCTGATGCTGGAGTAGTCGATCTCCACGGGCACCGGGTGCCCGGCGGTCAGCCGCACCGTCCCCTGGAGCACGTAGTGCGGTCCGACGACGAACTGCGTGGCCTCACGGTAGGCCGGCCCGAACGTTTGCCCCGCGATCTTGAGCGTGGCGATCCCGGACTCCGATAGCGAGAAGCGATACAGGCCGTCTTCCGGCGGCGTCAGCGTGCCGGTCCACTTGGCTGACCACAACGCCCCGGTCTCGGGCGGCGCCGCGGACAGGTCCACCGTCGGGTCCACCCGCGAGAGCGTCGGCGCCCCGTTGAAATCGCCGTTGCTCCAGTACGTGCCCTCAAGGCCAGCGCCGCTGCCGCTGCTCGGCGTGAGCACGGAGTCGGGCACGAGCGTCGGGGACGCGACGTCGCCGGCCGAGCCCTGGACGGCGGTGACGGTGTCTCCCGCCGCGGCGGCCCGCGTCGTGATCCCCTGCAACGGGGTGACGGCCTGGCCGTCGGCGAGAGGCACGCCGGCCGAGCCGCCGGTGACGAACACGGCATCGTCGCCGGTGGGGCCGATCAGCGCGATCGACCGCCGGTGGCCAGACAGCGGCAGCACCTGGCGGTCGTTCTTGAGCAGGACCGTGCCCGCCTCGGCCACCTCGGTGGCGACCTGCTGATGGGCGGGCGTGCTCACCTCGGTCGACGGGGTCGCCGGCAGCGGGTCGTCGAACAGGCCGGAGTCGAAGATCGCGAACAGGATCCGGCGGTCGATGTCGTCGAGGCGGGCGGCCGGGATCTGCCCCGAGGTGAAGTCGTCCGCGGTCAGGCCCCCGCTGCCATTCCCCGGCAGGGCCGGCAGGTCCACGCCGGCCAGCGCCGCGGCGAGCGGGTCGCGCACGGCGAAGCCGAAGTCCGGAATGACGAACCCGTCAAAGCCGGTGCCCATCTTGATGTCGCCCAACGTGGTCGGGTTCTGGCAGCTCGGTAGGCCATTGATCTGGTTGTAGGAGCACATCAGCGAATCCAGGCCACCCTGCTGGACGGCGGTGCGGAAGGGCGCCTCGTAGATCTCCTGCAGCGCCCGTTCGGACACGATGTCGTTGGTGCCGGGACCGCGGACGAACGGGCTGGGCGCGATCTCGAAGCCGATGCGGCCCCAGTCCTGGTTGTAGGCGGTGTAGTGCTTGAGCGTGGCGATGATGTGCTGGCTCTTGGCCCCGAGGACCACCGAGGCCGAGGTGTTGCCGGCCAGGAACGGGTCCTCGCCCTCAGCCTCCGGCTGGCGGCCGGCCAGCGGCGTGCGGGCGATGTCCACCGCCGGGCCCAGCCATTCGCTGAACCCCTCGCCGCGGGCCTCGGAGCCGGCGACCTGCCCGTAGCTGTAGGCGAGCGACCGGTTGAAGCCGGCGGCCAGATCCTGGCCCGACGGCAGGGCCGTGGTGCCGGGATTGCGCACCCCGTCGGGGCCGTCGTCGTCGGTCAGCGTGGGGACGCCGAAGCTCTGCAGCGCCGCGAAGTTGCCCAGCGCCAGCTGGATCTTCTCGTCGCTGGTCAGCGCCGAGAGAAGCTCGTCGGCGCGCACCTCGGCCGGCTGGCTGGGATCTCGCCACGGCTGCTGCGGGTCGCTGGCGGCGTGACGCCGGGGCGCGGCGACATGGTGGCGGGACGCGGCGGCGTGGTGGCGGGTCGTCGCCGAGGCGGCCGAGCCGAACGCCAGGGCGAGGACGCCAAGGACGACGGCGGCCTTGAGGCACCGGTGATCCATGCGAGACTCCCTCTTCCTCGTTCCGGTCCACTGCCTGAGCCCTGCCTCAGGCGCCGTGAACCCTACCCCCGGCGTCAGCCATCGTCAACGGCCGCCTGGTCTACGCTGCACACGGGTGAGCCCGCAGGCTGTGGTCATCGGCGCGGGCCCGAACGGCCTGGCAGCGGCAATCCGCCTGGCCGAGGCGGGCGTCCCGGTGACGGTGCTCGAGGCGGCGCCGCGGCCCGGCGGCGCGGTGCGCACCGAGGAGCTGACCCTGCCGGGGTTCTGGCACGACACGTTCTCCGCGGTGCACCCGGCCGCGGCCGCGTCGCCGGTGTTCGCGCGGATGCCATTGGGGCGCCACGGGCTGGAGTGGGTGCATCCCGAGGTGTGCATGGCCCACCCGCTCCCTGACGGCGTCGCCGTCGCCCTGCACCGCGACGTGCGGGCCACCGCGCATTCGCTGGACCGCCGCCACGCCGGCGACGGCGAGCGCTGGGCGCGCTTCGTCTCGCCGTACGTGATGGCATTCGAGGCCGTCCGGGCGACGATCCTCAGCGGCTTCCCCCCGGTCGGCGGCGCCGCGCGTCTGCTGCGACGGACGGGGCCGCGGGCCACCGCGGCGCTCGGGCTGCTGCTCGGCCGCAGTGCCGCGGGCCTCGGCCATCGCCTGTTCAAGGACCAGGGTGCGCGCGCGTGGCTGTACGGCACCGCGGCCCACGGCGATGCGCCGGTCAGCGCCCGCGGCTCGGCGATGGCCGCGGTCTACCTCACACTGCTGGCCCACGGAGTTGGCTGGCCCAGTCCCCGCGGCGGCGCCGAGCGCCTGATCGACGCGCTCGTCAGCCACCTCGCGCACCTCGGCGGCGTCATCCTGACCGGGGCGCGGGTGGAGAAGGTGCTGGCCCGCGGCGGGCGTGTGACCGGCGTGGCCGTCGCCGGCGCCGACGCGTTCAGCGCCACGCACGTGCTGGCCGACGTCATGCCCGGCGCACTGGTGACGATGACCGGAGATGCACTGGCGCCCTGGTATCGGCGAATGCTCGCCGGCTACCGCTACGGACCGGCGACCGTCAAGGTGGACTGGGCCCTGGACGGCCCGATCCCGTGGGCGGCGCCCGACGCGCGCCGGGCGGGGACGGTGCACGTCGGTGGTGATGAGTGGGCGATGACCACCTCACTGGCGCAGGCGCAGCGCGGCCTGGCCGAGCGTCCGTTCCTGCTCGTGGGCCAGCAGACGATCGCCGACCCGACCCGTGCGCCCGAGGGCAGGCACACCGCGTGGGCGTACACGCGAGCGCCCGCGCGCGTGAGCGCACAGCTCGGCTCGGAGGCGTCCGTGCGCGCGATCGAGGACCAGGTGGAGCGCTTTGCTCCCGGCTTTCGCCAGCGCATCGTCGCCCGCCACGTGCTGGGCCCGGCGGCGCTTCAGGCGCGCGACGCCAACCTGGTGCAGGGCGATGTCGGCGGCGGCAGCTACCGCGGCCTGCAGGCGGTGTTCCGTCCCGTCCCCGCGCTCTCGCCGTACCGCACGCCGCTGCGCGGTCTCTTCCTCGCCTCCGCCGCCGCCTTCCCCGGCGGAGCAGTGCACGGCGTGCCGGGTGACGCCGCGGCCCGCGCGGCGTTGCGCTCGCTGAGCTAAGGGGGTGTCCTGCTCCTAGGCCGGCGCCCCGGCGGCACCGTCGGCGAGGGCGTCCGCGGGCCACAGGTCGGAGGCGATATGCACCAGGGAGATCACGCGCGAGACGTTCGGGCTCACGCGCCGGTCCACCTCGAGCGCCCGCTGTTTCCCGCGGGCGTCCGTCAGCGCGTTGAGAATGGCCCTCACCCCGCTGCAGTCGATGAAGTCCAACTGCGAGAGGTCGAGCCGGACGCGTCGCTGGGAGCGTCCGAGCTGATCGAGCCGTCCGCGCAGGCGGTCGGTGACCGACAGGTCAAGCTCCCCGATCAGGGTCAGCCGCACCGCTCCGTCGGCGTCCTGGCGCTCGCTCAGCTCAAGCATCGAAAGAGACACTTCGTTTCCCGTCGGGCCGTCGGTGTCGGCCAGCATCGAATCGATCACGTTCCCACCTCCGTGAACGTGTGGTTGCCGCGTTGTGGCCCTGAAACGACCACGGACGCCCAAACTTGCGAAAACTCGCCACGCCATTGGCGCCCTGAGCAGCGAAAAACCGGTCAATCGTCGGGATCGGGCCCGCGGGCTCAAGCCGCCGGTGCCGGAGTCCGATAGTGGTCACCGGCCTCCGGCCACAGGAATCGACGATGCACGACGACCCCTTCCATTCCACCGCCGGCGTCGCTCTCGTCGCCGGCCTCGAGGCCATCATCGATGCAGCGACCGGCATCTTGGCCGCCCAGTCTCTGGAGGAGACGCTGCAGGGCATGGCCGACGCGCTGGCGCCGATCGTCCCCTACACGAGCCTCGCGGTCTACGAGGTCGACTGGGTGGAGCGGATGCTCACGCCGCTGCTGGCCACTGGCAGCTACGTGGAGCAGACGCTGCGGTCCCGGCCCTCGCTCGACGATTCGATCACCGGCTCGGCGGTGCTGCGGCGGGAGGTGATCTGCCTGGCCCCCGACGATCCGCTCATGCGCCGGCACGTCATGCCGGGCACGCCCACCAGCGACCACGAAGCCATCCTGTTCGCCCCGCTGGTCGTCGGTGACGAGGTGGTCGGGACCCTGAACGTGTGGCGTGAGTACGAGAACCCCTCGTTCCTGCCCGAGGAGGTGATGCTCGTACGGCGCTTCGCCTCGCTGGCCGCCATGGCCTACGCCAACTCGGCCCAGCGCGAGCGGCTGCGCACCCAGACGCTCACTGACGAGCTCACCGGCCTGTTCAACCGCCGCCACTTCGAACACTGCCTGACCACGGTGCTGCGCCGCGAGCGCGAGCGCGGGCGACCGACATCGTTGATCTACTTCGACATCGACGCCTTCAAGTCCATCAACGACACCTACGGACACGGCGCCGGTGACGAGGTGCTCTGCGCGTTCGGCGACGTCGTCCGCAGCCAGATCCGCGGCGAGGACGTCGCCTGCCGCACCGGCGGCGAGGAGTTCTGCGTGGTGCTCCCGCGGGCGACCCGCGAGGAGGCCACGCGCGTGGCCGACCGCGTTGTCAACGCCGTGCGCGCCGCGCAGCTCGGGCCCCGCGGGGACCTGACGGTTTCGGCCGGTGTCGTCACCTCGCCAGACTCCGGCCACGACCGCGAGCGCCTCGTCCGCCTTGCCGACGAGCACCTCATGCGCGCCAAGCGCGAGGGGCGCGACCGCGTGATCGTCGGCGACGTCGCCTGCGCTGACCGCTGAACGGCCCGGCCGCCGCGCGTGCGCGCGCGACCGGGCCGCGTCAGCCGAAGGTCAGCCGCGACGGGCGCGGCGTCCCTGGTGCCCCCACGGGTGGGTTTGCGCGGGCCACGGGAACGCGTAGGCCCGATAGCTGTTGACGCCGGTGGGGAACTCGGCGTTGAGCAGGAGCCGGCCCGAGCGGTCGAACTCCGACAAGTACGGCAATGACCCCCAGCCGACGAGCAGGTTGCCGTCCCCGGTCGTCTGAGCGTTGCCCTGGGAGGGCGCGGTCAGGCTCTCCGGCTGGTCGTATGACTGCACCAGCGTGGCCGTGCGCGTGCGCTGGTCAAGCCTCACGCGCACCGCGCGGCTGAGCCCGAACTCCGATGTCGAGCCGGTCCCGGTGTTGGCAACGCCCGCCGACTCGTTGTCGAAGAACGTGTACTCGTCGCGCCCCACCGCCTCCGGGTCGTGCTGCCAGGCGAAGATGTCGCCGGCCGTATTGAGCGATTGCCCGGGAGCCGCCCGCAGCGCGAAGCTCGAGGCCTTGCCGCCGAGCTGCCAGATGATGTCGCCGGTGCGGCGGTTGACCTTGTAGGTGGTCCAGGTGTCGCGCGCGTCGATGAGCAGGTTCCCATCGGAGTCCAAGTGGACGGCGTTGATGTGGAACCAGTCCCACGGCGTGCTCGCCGACGCGGGCAGCGGCTGCTCGCTCTGGCTGTAGGGCACGTGATCGGCGCTGTTCCACTCAAACAGGACCTTGCCGGTGCGGATGTCGATCTCCTGGACGACGCCCTCGATGACCGTCTGGTCGGCCGGGCCCCCGATCGAGGTCAGGTCCGCGGTGGCGGTGGTGTAGGCCAGGATGAGCGCCGTGTTCTGAGGCGTGATGAGGAACTCGTGGCCGTCGGCGCTCAGCCCGTTGCCGGCGTTGACCGTCGCGATGGGCTGATAGTGGTCGTCGTAGATGTAGTCGGTCCCCGTCGCCAGTCCGCCGAGCCCGGTGCCCTGCCACCAGGTCAGCACCGGCCGGCCGTGGTAGCGCTGCACGCGGAAGTCGGCGGCCGTCTTTCCCTGGGGGATGGCATGAAACCACACGATGTTGCCGCGGCGGTCCAGGATCTCGGGGCCGTTGGCGTATTGCGCGGTGTCCCCCGTGGGGGTGATGAAGATGTCACTCCGCGAGTGGCCTGACGAGCTGAGGATCGTCACGGGGGGCGGCGTTGCCGCGGGGGCGGCGTTGCCGCGGGGGACGGCGTCGCCGCCGAGGCCGCCGGGGCGAGGCCCAGGCCGGCGGGAACGGCGCCGGCGGCGATGGCGACCGCCGCCGCGGCCACTCGCCGCAGCCGACGGTGCGCTGCGCGTGCGCGTGATGAGACATGGGATTCAGTCCTTGTGTCGCTGGTGAACGGGCGCCCCCTGCGCCGCCGCCAAGGCGGCCCACGGGACGAAGCCGCGACAACCTAGCACAAAGTCTATAAAGTCGATCGACTTAATTAGGTATTAACGTCCCGACTCCGGCTCATCTCCCGTTCCCGGCATTTTGCCGAGGCACAAAGTTCATTGAACTAGTCCAGATCCGGGTAACCTTGGTGTCATGTCGGTCAGCCGAGTCGCCGATCGGGGGGCGGGATCGTTGCCATGAGCGCGACGGCGCCGTCAGGCCTCGACCACCTGCGCCTTCTGGAGGCGGAGGCGGTCCACATCCTCCGCGAGGTGGTGGCTGAGCTCGAACGCCCAGTGCTGCTGTTCAGCGGCGGCAAGGATTCGATCGTGCTGCTGCGCCTGGCCGAGAAGGCGTTTGCGCCGGTGCCGCTCCCGTTTCCGGTGCTCCACGTCGACACCGGGCACAACTTCCCCGAGGTGCTGGAGTTTCGTGACCGGCGGATCAGCGACGCGGGCCATGAGCTGATCGTCGCCTTGGTCCAGGAGTCCATCGACCGCGGCCGGGTGCACGAGGACGAACCGACCGCGTCGCGCAACCAGCTCCAGACGCGGACGCTGCTGGACGCCATGGAAGAGGGCCGTTTCGATGCCGCGTTCGGCGGGGGACGGCGAGATGAGGAACGGGCGCGCGCCAAGGAGCGGGTGTTCTCGTTTCGGGACGAGTTCGGCCAGTGGGAGCCCAGAGCGCAGCGCGCCGAGCCCTGGGCTCTCTACAACGGGCGGATCCGCCGGGGCGAGCAGATCCGCGTGTTCCCGATCAGCAACTTCACCGAGCTCGACGTCTGGAACTACATCGCCCTCGAGGAGCTCGAGCTCCCCTCGATCTACTTCGCGCACGAGCGCGAGGTCCTGTCGCGGGACGGGATGCTGCTCGCCGTCTCGGACTACGTGGGTCCGCAGGACGGGGAGAAGGTGGAGACCGCCACCGTGCGCTACCGGACCGTGGGCGACCTCACGGTCACCGGTGCAGTGAGATCGACGGCCACGGACGTCGCCGGCGTGATCGAGGAGGTCAAGGCCTCGACCATCTCCGAGCGCGGCGAGACGCGCGCCGATGACCGCACCTCGGAGGCGGCCATGGAGGACCGCAAGCGCGAGGGCTACTTCTGATGGCCACGGTCACCCGGACTGAGCAGCGCGACCTGCTGCGGCTGGCCACGGCCGGCTCCGTCGACGACGGGAAGTCGACGCTCCTCGGCCGGCTGCTCCTGGACACCAAGCTCCTGCTCTCCGATCAGCTGGCGGCCGTCTCGCAGGGACGCAACGGCACCCCGGACCTCGCCGCCCTCACCGACGGCCTGCGCGCTGAGCGCGAGCAGGGGATCACCATCGATGTCGCGTACCGGTACTTCGCGACGTCGCGACGCACGTTCATCCTGGCCGACACGCCGGGCCACGAGCGCTACACCCGCAACATGTTCACGGGCGCCTCGACCGCCGACCTCGTCCTCATCCTCATCGATGCCCGGGCCGGCGTGGTCACGCAGACGCGCCGCCACGCCCAGATCGCGGCACTTCTGCGCATTCCTCACGCGGTGGTGGCGATCAACAAGATGGACCTGGTCGACTTTTCTCAGACACGGTTTGACGAGGTGGCCGCGGAGATGCTCGCGCTGGCCCGCAGCATCGGACTGCCCGAGCCGCAGCTGGTACCGATCAGCGCCCTGGACGGGGACAACGTCGTCAACCGGTCATCGCGAGTCGCATGGTACGACGGCCCGCCGCTGATCGAGATCCTGGAAACCGTGGACCTCGTCGCCGATCGCGACACTGACGCGGCCCATCTGCGCCTCCCGATCCAGTGGGTGGCCCGCCCTGCGGACGGGGGACGGCGCGTGTACACCGGGCAGCTCGCCGCCGGGACGCTCAGCGCCGGCGACGAGGTGGTGGTCGTCCCCTCCGGGGCACGGACCACGGTCACGTCGGTGCGGACGCTCGATCCCGACCGCGACGTGGCCGTCCCACCCATGTCGGTCGGCGTCACCATCGCCGACGAGATCGACATTGGCCGCGGGGACCTCCTGGCCGCGCCGCAGGACCGGCCGCCGGCCGCGCGCGAGCTCGACGCGACGATCTGCTGGATGAGCGAGGAGCCGCTCGCGCCCGGCCGGCGCTACGCGCTCAAGCACACCAGCCGTACGGTGAGGACGACCGTGCAGGCGATCCGGGACCGCTGGGATCCCGAGACGCTGGAGGTGTTCGCCGAGCCCAGCTCGCTCCGCCTCAACGACATAGGCCGAGTGAGCCTGCGCACGAGCTCGCCGGTGCTCGCCGACCCGTACCGGCGCAACGGGGTCACCGGCGCATTCATCCTCATCGACGAGCACTCCAACGACACCGTGGGCGCGGGGATCATCCGCGAGGCGCGCGAGGTCAAGCCGGCCCGGGAGGGCCGCCGCGATGTCACCTGGCACCCGTCCGCCCTGGACCGCGAACGCCGCTGGCGTGCCCTGTCGCAGACCGGGGCCACGGTGTGGTTGACCGGCCTCCCGGCGTCGGGCAAGTCAACGATCGCCGTCGCTCTCGAACGCCAGCTCGTGTCCTCCGGTCATGCGGCATACCTGCTCGACGGCGACAACATCCGCCACGGACTCTCGGACGACCTCGGCTTCGCGCCCGGCGACCGCGCCGAGAACGTGCGGCGGGTCGGCCAGGTCGCCCGGCTGTTCGCCGACGCCGGGGTCGTCGCAGTGGTCTCGCTCGTCTCCCCGCTGCGCTCGGATCGCGCCGTCCCGCGGCAGCTGCACGAGGCCGCCGGTCTCCCGTTCATCGAGGTGCACGTGGACACGCACGTGGACGAGTGCGCCCGCCGCGACCCGAAGGGGCTCTACGCCCGGGCGCGCGCCGGCGAGATCAAGGGCTTCACCGGGGTCGACGCTCCCTATGAACCGCCGCAGCGGCCCGAGATTCACATCGAGACCGCCACGATCGACGTCTCTCAGGCCGTCGAACAGATCCTCGCGGCGCTGCCGACCTCCCTGGATGACTGATGTTCGTCGGTCCTACCTCGTCTGCGCCACGCAGCGCAGCGGCAGCACCCTGCTGTGTGAGCTGCTCAAGGACACCGGTGTCGCCGGACGTCCGGAGGAGTACTTCGAAGCGATGCACACCACCGGGGTCCCGCCCCATCCGCGTGACTTCCTGGACGGGTTGACGCCGACCGGGCTGGGCATCCGCGACGATCCCGAACCGCCGCAGGCCCCGGAGTACTCGGCACTGCACGAGGTCGGGGACTACCGCGAACACCTGCGGCGCACCTTCACGCGGGGGACGACCTCCAACGGGGTGTTCGGCGCCAAGCTCATGTTCAACCAGTTGCGCGAACTGCAGGCGCTGGCCGGGCAGCTGCCCGAGTACGCCGGGCTGGAGACCGGCGCGCTGTTGACCCGGCTGTTCGGTTCGCCGCGCTATGTCTGGGTGACCCGGGCCGACACCGTGCGCCAGGCGGTCAGCATGTGGCAGGCGCTGCAGACGCGCCAATGGCGGGCCGGTGGCCCGGGTAACGAGCGTCCGGCGCCGCGCTACCGCTTCGAGGGCATCGATCATCTGGTGCGGCGCTTTGACGCCGAGGAGGAGGGCTGGCGTGCGTTCTTCTCAGACCACGACATCGAACCGCTGCGCGTGGCCTACGAGGAGGATCTCGAGCGCGATCCCGCGCGCACGGTGCGGCGAGCACTGCAGTGGATCGGCGTGCCCCCGCCTGACGGCTGGAACCCGGGAGAGCCACTGCGCCGCCAGGCCGACGCGCTCTCTGACGAGTGGGTCGCCGCCTATCATCGCGACCGCGCATGACCCCCAACATCCTCTACCTCAATTCACACGACACCGGCCGCTACGTCCAGCCCTATGGCCATGCCATCCCAACGCCCAACATCCAGTGGCTCGCCGACCAGGGGGTGATGTTCCGCAACGCCTTCTGTGCCGCACCCTCCTGCTCGGGTAGCCGGGCCGCGCTGCTGACCGGCAGCTACTGCCACAACAACGGGATGATGGGACTTGCCCACCGCGGGTTTGCGCTGCACGACTACGACCAGCACATCGTCCACACGCTGCGCGACGCCGGCTACCACACCGAGCTGATCGGCGAGCAGCACGTCTCCGAGGACCCCGGCGCGCTCGGCTACGACGTTGTGCACAAGATCGAGAACACCACGGTGAGCTCGGTCGCTCCCGCCGCCATCGGCGCGCTCGGTGGCGACATTCCCCAGCCGTTCTTCCTCTCGGTGGGGTTCTTCGAGACCCATCGCAGCTTCTTCCCCCCCAGCTCCGTCCGCGACCGCGTCTACTCACTGCCCCCTCCGTTCCTGCCCGACACGCCGGAGATCCGCCAGGACGTGGCCGCCTACAAGGCCTCCGCGCGGTCACTGGACCACGGCATCGGCTCGGTGCTCAACACCCTCCATGAGACCGGCCTCGATCGCAACACGCTGGTCATCTGCACCACCGACCATGGTCTCGCCTTCCCCACCGCCAAGGCCAGCCTGTTGGACCGCGGCATCGGGGTGATGCTGATCATGCGCGGCCCCGGCATGCCGCCAGGCGTCGCCCAGGACGAGCTCGTCTCCCACCTTGACATCTTTCCCACCATCTGTGAGATCGCCGGGATCGACGAGCCGCCGTGGCTGCAGGGCCGCTCGCTCGTCCCGCTCGCCTCCGGCGCCGAGCCGCCCGGGACGCGATCCGAGATCTTCGCCGAGCTCACCTATCACGCGGCCTACGAGCCCCAGCGCGCCATCCGCACCGAGCGCTTCAAGTACGTCCGCCGCTTCGATGACTACCCCTACCCCGTCCTGGCCAACTGCGACGACGGTCCCAGCAAGGACGCCTACGTGGAACGTGGGTGGGCCACGCGTCCCGTCGCCCGCGAGCGTCTTCACGATCTGTTCTTCAACCCCGGCGAGGGCCGCAACTCGATTGACGATCCCGCCTACGCGGACATCGTCGTCGACCTCCGGGCTCGCCTCGAGGCGTGGATGGTCCAGACCGACGACCCCCTGCTCGACGGCCCCGTCCCGCCTCCTCCCGGCGCGCGGATCAACGCCCAGGACCAGGTGTCCCCGGACGAGCCGACGCACACGGTCGCGAGCCAACCGTCGCGCTGACGGCAAGCCCGCCTGTGGCGCCCGCGTCGGCACCCCGTGCTCGGTCAGAGACGGATCGACGAATGCTGTAAACTCGATCGAGATGCTTAAGATGACGCAATCGCCGTACAACCTCCGGGGCACCCGCCCCGCGGTCGTCCGCGGCGCGCATCTGCCCACTCGATGTAGCCGCTGACCCCGGAGCAGATCCTCATCGGCCGGGCGTCGCGCACCGTCCCGACCGATGTTCCCGTTGCCTGGAGTCCCCACGCCGCCGCGGTGCCGGCGTGACCCCGATCAGTGAGGTCCTCAGTGATGCATGCTCTATCGACCATGAACGGCGCGTCCGCCGTTCTGACCCGTGATGCCGCGGCTCCCCTCCGCCGCGTCGCGCTCGTGGTCCAACCGCACGCCACGCCCGTCGCCGCGCCGCTCGTCCATGCGCTCATCGACCATGGGCTGGACCCTGTCGCGGTGTCCGGTAACGAGGGGGATCCGCTGCCCGATCCCGCTTCCGCGCCGCTCGCGATTCTCGCGGGACACGATCGCCTCACCGACGCGCACGCACAGGGCCGCCTGAGCCGAGAGGTGGACTGGGTCCGCCGCGCCGATGAGGCGGGCACCGCGGTGCTCGGGATCGGCTACGGCGCGCGGGTGCTGGCACTGGCGCTGGGCGGAGCGATCCGGCCGGCGCCGCGTCCGCTCCGTGGCTGGACCATGGTGGACACCGCGGTGCCGCACCTGATCGCGGGCGGGCCATGGCTGGCGTGGCAGCACGACGTCATCACGCTGCCGCCCGGCGCCGAACGGCTGGCCCACAACCGGCTCGGACCGCAGGCGTTCCGATTTGGGCCGCACCTGGGCGTTCAGTTTCACCCCGAGGCGACGCCCGACGTGGTCGCCGGCTGGGCAGGCGCACACGACGCGCCGGGCGAGGTCCAGGCGCTCCTGAACATCATCGCGAGGGACCCGACCGCCGCGGCGGTGTGCACGCGGCGCCTGCTCTCATCCTTCATCGGCGGCATCTAATCGCGGTGGGCGGTCCGCGCGCCGCGGCGCGCCAGACGCGTCAGAGGCACCGAGCACCTCTGGCGCGTCTGGCGCGTCGGGTCGCGCTGGCCGCCCTCGCCGGTTCTGTGCTCGGCCCGGCGGGAACGGCGGGCGCCGGAGGTCCCGTGCGCATCTGGGCACCTGGGGCGTGGACCTGGTTCGGAGACCCCCGCGCGGTTCACGTTGGGGGCGCGTCCGGCTTGACCTTCACGGGATGGATCGACTGGCGCGGCGATGTCATTCATCGGGCCTTTGACCCTCGTTTCGGCGCGCTGGACAGCAATGTTGGGGCGTGACTAGACCCGCCGCGGACGTCCCTCGCTGCCCCAGTCCTACGTGTACACGGGCGTGATGTCCATGTAGACGCGGTAGTCAGCAACCGCCCCGTCCCGGAGACGGAATACGTTGCAGCACGGCAGCGTCAGCTCGGTTCCGTCCAGGCGCGTGTAGTGAACCTTGAGCTCAGCGATCACCGCGTCGACGTCGGTCCACACGTTGGTGACCGTATGCCGGAAGCTCGCCACCGACACGACGAACGCCTCCAAGGCTTCGACAAACTCTGGTTTGCCGTTGACGACGTCCGCGTTTCCGATTTGCAAGCGAATGTCATCGGTCACGAGCGCCGCCAGGGCGGCGATGTCCTTCGAGTCAAAGGCGGCGAAGATCGCTTGGACGTGGTGCAGCGGACTGAGGGTTTCCGGAGCGACGGCTGGCACGGTATCTCTCTCCTGACCATCCATGTGGGTCGCGATGTCAACAGTGTCGATCTCAGACATGTGCCGTCTCGTGGGGCGCAAGCACCGCGCCCAGGTTTGCCAGCACGCCGAGCTGACCCAAGATCACTGTCCCAGACGGATAGCAATCGAACAGCTGGATCCGTCCGTCCCTGAGGCGAAAGACGTCGCAGCACGGTGCATCCATGCGATTGCCGGTCGGCGGAAGCGTCCCCTGCGGCAGCCACAGTGGCCCGTCGTGAGTGCCCTGTAGCGCGAGCTCGACGATGACATCGTCCCCGCTCACGTAGACGTCGTAGAGCTCTCGGTGCATGTCCGAGAAGGCGCGCCCATAGTTCTCCACCGGCTTGGCGACCTCGTCTGGTCCGCTGTATGTCATCCCGACCGATTCGTCGACGAACACACCGTCTGGGTTGAAGCACGCGACCCATGCCGGGATGTCCTTCAGTTCGGCTACCTCGTATGCGCGGCGGACGAAATCCTCGTTGCTCATATCTCTTGTACCCCTGATCGGCGGTATAGCTCTTGGTGGCGAGAAGTGTCCACGCCGGCTTGGTGAGAGGTCATCGCCGGATCCTGGTGAGCTCGTTGTCAGCCGATACGTCCACTGGAGGTTGACGAGACATCAGGTTGCACAGTCTTCGCCCGAGCGACCGGGGCGCCGCGGGGGCCGGATCTGCCGGAGCTCGATCAATTCCAGGCCGAGAGCTTCAATTTGTGCGAGGACGCCGAACACCGCGGACCGATCCTCGAGCAATCCGGTGAGCACCGTCTCTCGGCCGTCGACGTGGTGGACCATCGCAGGAAAGGCAGAGAGCGCGGTGGCCCCAAGGCGGCCGTTGATCCGGATGCAATACAGGTCGTGCTTAGCGTGCACCGCCACCATCGTGCTTTGCGTAAGGTGAGCCCGCAAGACCTACATGTGGTGATTGGAGCGGACGCGTCCCTGAGCCCGAGCGACCCCGTCTGAGGGGCTCCGGTTCACGGAAGCCGGATGAGGTTGAGGCCCCCGGCGAGCGGACCGTGGATCTGTTGCATCAGCCCGCCGGCTCTCAGCGCGCCGAGGTCGATCGCGAAGAAGCCCGCGTCGTCAAAGAGCGCGGCTACCTCGGCCTTCGCGTCGGCGTCGTCGCCGGAGAGAAACAACACGCGACGGCCACCGGCCTCAAGCGGATCGGCGGCGAGCATGTCAGCGCCCAGCGTGTTCGCGGCCTTCACGACGCGGGCCGGAGCCACGAGGTCGGCGACGACCTCACTCGACGTCCGCCCGTTGAGGTCACTCGGGTCGAAGTCGTTCATCGCGTCGATCACGACCTGATCGGTCCATGCGAGTCCGCGCAGCGCCTCGGTCGCGCTCGGCCACGGAACCGCGAGGACGACGATCGCGGCAGTGGCTGCATCGGCAGCCGCGCCGGCCGTCACGCCGTCACCAAGCGTCGCGACCACGGATGCCAGTGATTCAGGCCCCCGGCTATTGGCGATCACCAGTTCCCTGCCGGCACGCAGTGCAGTCTGCGCCATCGCCTGCCCGAGGCGGCCGGCGCCGATGATCCCAATGCGATTGCGATCCGCTCGTTCCATCAACCTCTCCTTTCTCGAACTCCGACGCGACCGGCACCCGACCGCAAGGAGATGCGCTACCAGACCTTCATGCCGCCATCGACCACGACGTCGACACCGGTCACATATGAGCTCTCATCTGAGGCCAGGAACAACGCGACGTTGGCCACCTCCTCCGGCCGGCCGAGACGACCCAGCAAGGTCTTGCCCAGCATGTAGCTCGCCCACTCCGGGTCGTTGAGCTGATCGCGCGTTGCATTGCTTTCGATCAGACCCGGCGAGATCGAGTTGGCGCGAATCCCGTGCTCTCGTCCCTCCATCGCCAGCTGTCGTGTCATGCCGATGATCCCGGCCTTGTTCGTCGTATGAGCCAGCGACGGGAGGATCTTGAAGCTCAGGGATGCGTTGAGCGACGCCATGTTGACGACCACGCCTCCGCTGACCTTCAGGTGCGGCCACGCCGCTCGGGTCAGGTAGAACACCAGGTCGACCTCGCCCCGCCGAGCACGGTCCCACTCCTCGTCAGTGATGTCTTCGAGCCAGTTGAAGTACTGCCGCCCGGCGAGGTTGAACAGGACGTCGACACGACCGTACGTGCTCAGTGCCAACTTCACCAGCGCCCGGCAGTCCGCCGGATCGTCGAGACGGCACGGCTGTTGAGAGACCATCTCTCCACCCGCGCCGCGCACCACGTCAACGGTCGACTCCGCGGGCTGGACACTCACATCGCACCCGACGACCAAGGCGCCCTCTCGAGCGAACGCGAGCGCCGCTGCGCGGCCCATGCTCCCGCCAGTGCCCGTGATGATGCAAACCTTTTCGGACAGTCGTCCGGACATCTATTTCGCCCGCTGCATCCTCACCGCTGGCTCCTCGGCCACCGCTTGTCCAGGCACGCGATCAGTTCGCGAGGGTCCCATCGAAGTCGTTCGTGGCGTGTGTGCCGTCGCAGAACGGCTTGTTCGACGACCCGCCGCACCGGCACATCGCCATGGGATCCGGATGCTCGATGACTCGTCCGTCGACGTCGGTGAGCGTCACCGGACCGGAGACGATGTACGGCCCGTTTTCGCTGGGGGTGATGTTGATGTCGGGCATGGTGGTGACCTCTCTCTCAGTAGATCTTGATGGTCTTGGACAGGGGGAGCTCGCGAATACGGGTGCCCGTCAGGGCGGCGATCGCGTTGGCGAGCGTCGGGGCGACGGACGGCACGCTGACCTCGCCGACGCCGGTCGGCGGCTCGGTTGACTCGATCAGGTGCACCTCGATCGCCGGGACCGACCGCATGCGCACCAGTGGGTAGCGATCGAAGTTCTGGGTGACGATCTCGCCGCCGTCACCCAGCACGACTTCGCCCCAGGCGGCCGCGCTGAGCCCGAACAGCAGCCCGCCTTCGACCTGGGCGCGAATCAGATCGGGATTGATCGCGATCCCGCAGTCCAGCGCGAACACGATCCGCTCGACGTGGACCCGCCCACGATCGTCGAGTGAGATCTCGGTCACCTGAGAGCTGTGGCTGAGGAAGCTCGAGCAGGTGATCCCGCGTGCTCGACCTTCTGGAAGCGGCGTCCCCCAGCCGGCCATCTCCGCCGCACTCTCGAGAGCGCGCAGCGTGCGCGGGTTGTCGCCGAGCAGATCGCGTCGCAGGTCGACGGGATCGCGGCCGACCGCGATTGCGAGCTCGTCGATCGCCGATTCGCGCGCGAACTCCGTGTGCGAGTTCCCAACCGAGCGCCAGACCATCGTCGGCACACCGGATTCGAAGTTGGTCGACTCGAGCTTGAAATTCTCGACCGTATATGGGGGGTCGGCAGCGCCGGTCGTGGTGAAGAAGTCCACCCCGTTGGTGAACATCACGTCACGGACGAACGGGAGGTTCGTTGACGTGGGCTCGGCCACGATCTGCTGGTGGTACGCCGTCAGCCGCCCCTTCGCGTCGGCCCCGGCGCGGACGCGATGCACGGCCATCGCGCGATAGCGGCCGGTCTTGAAATCCTCCTCCCGCAGAGACTGCACCTTGATGGGGTGCTTCCAGTCGAGCGCTCGCGCGACGTGCACGGCCTCGGTCATGGGGTCGCGCTCAGAGCTCGAGTGCAGCCCGAACGATCCCCCGGCAAACGTGACATGAACCTCGACCTGCTCCTTGTCGATGCCGCCGGCCGCGGACGCGGACATCCGCGTGAACTCGGGCGATTCCGTGCTCGCCCACACCTCGAGCACCCCGTCCTCGCGCATGCGGCACGCCGCGTTGTTCGGCTCCATCGTCGCGTGCGCCAGGTATGGCAGCGTGTACGTCCCATCAACGAGGGTTGGTGCGTCACCGAGCACCGTCGGCGCGTCGCCGTCGTCACGCGCAGTCACCGCCCCCTCGCCTGATGCGAGCAACCGGAGGTGTTCGGCGAGCAACTCGCCAGAGCTCCGCCGCTCGGCGCCGGTGTCATCCCACTCGACGACGAGGGCGCGCAGCCCCCGCTGGGCGTCGGCGACGGTCTCGGCGACGACGGCGACACCCTCCTCGATCGGCACCACCGCGATCACGCCCGGCTCGGCCAGCGCGGCCGCATCGTCAACAGATGCCACCGTCGCGCCGAACCGCGGCGGGTGGAGCACGACCGCGGTCCGCATTCCGGGGACACTCACGTCGATCGTGAACCGGATCGTTCCGAGGATCTTCGGCACGGAATCGACGCGAAGCCGTCCCTCGGCTCCGATGAGCGAGTACTCGGAGACGTCCTTGGGCTGGACACCGTCTGGCACCGGCAGCTGCTCCGCTCGCGCCGAGAGCTGGGAGAAAGTCGCGGTCTCGCCGCTCGCGTGGCGCACGACGCCCCGGTCGAATTCGACCTCAGAAGCGGGCACATCCCACAGCTCCGCCGCCGCGGCCGCGAGCCGCGCCCGCGCCTGCGCTGCGACCAGGCGGTAGCGGACCCAGAACCCCTTCGTCGAGTTGGACCCACCCGTCAGCTGAAACACACCGCCGAGGTCCGGGTTTCCATACACGTCACTGGGTGGCCCGCCCCCGTTGGCCGCGTTGACCACTCGGACCGAATTGAAATCAGCGTCGAGCTCCTCGGCGACGATCGTCGCCAGCCCCGTATGAATGCCCTGCCCCATCTCGATCTGGCTCGAGTACGCGAGGACCGTCCCATCGTCGCGGAACCGGATGTACGGAAGGACCGGGTCGCTCGCGTCCTCAGGCGTGAGGCGGCTCGGCTCCAGTTCGGGCGCAGCGACGAGCGGGGACGGCTCATTGCCCGCCGCCAACGTGGCAGCCGCCTCGTGGATGGCGGCCCGAATGCGCGGATAGGTACCGCAGCGGCAGAGGTTCCCGCTCATCCAGGTGTCGATCGCCGCGTCGTCAGGCGCCGGCTTGGACGTGAGCAGCGAGACCGCGGCCAGTGTCTGCCCGGGCTGGCAGTAGCCGCACTGCACGACGTTGCCGCGATGCCACGCGTCCCGGACCGCGTCGACCACGGGCCCGGAGGCTCCCTCGACCGTCGTCACCGCCTTGCCCACGGCTCGCTCGGTCACGGTCTGGCAGGACTTCATGTTGCGCCCATCGATCAGAACCGTGCACGCCGCGCAGAAGCCCGCCCCGCACCCGAACTTGGTGCCGCGCATACCCAGCACGTCTCTGAGTACCCAGAGCAACGGGGTTTTGGCGTGACGATCGTCGACCTCGACCTCGACGCCGTTCACCGCGAGCTTCATCTAAGGACCTCCATTGACGGTTACCTGCGCGCGCTCTCGCACCGCCCCAGAATTGCGCCCGCGCAGGTGAACCGTCGTCGCCGGATCATGGTGATTCGCAACCCGTCCATGGGCATGACGGCGTCTGAGCTAGCGAGCCATCTCGGCCAAGCCTGCGCCGGGACGGGATCGGCAACGGCGCTCATGCAGGAACGCTCGAGCGCCGGCTGTCACCGCGATACGACGGGATGCTGGTCAGGCGCTCGAGGCGGCGGGAGCCGCTTGTACGCCGCGCTGGCTGAGCCCGGACGCGCTCGCGTAGACGGCTTTGGCGATCCGCTCGGCGATCATGATCGTCGTGGGGTTGATCGCGACGGACGGGACGACCGGGATGATCGATGCGTCGACGACGCGAAGCCCGTCGATCCCCTTGACCGCACCGTGCGAGTCCACGACCGCCCACGGGTCCTGGGGACCGCCCATCGGCGCGGTCGCCGTTGGGTGCCCGTATGAAGCCAGGTTGGAAGCGATCACGTCTGGGAGCTGGTCGTCCCCGACTCCGTCGCCGGGCAGGATCTCGAGCTCGAGGAACTGAGCGAGGGCGGGGTTGCGGCCGATCTTTCGCGCCAGCTTCACCCCTTCAAGCATCCGACGCGCGTCCCTGACCTCGGCCAGGAAGTTGCAGTCGATCTCAGGCTGCTCGCGCGGGTCGCGGCTGCGCAGACGGATGGTCCCGCGAGACTCGGGCTTGACCACGGCGACACTCAGCGAGATCGCCCCGCCCGTCGGGCTGTACTCGGCGGGTATCAGGTGTGTCACCGCGATGTGGATGTCCAGCTCATCGCCTCGAGCCTCGCTCGAAGGGATCCACAGGAGCGCGCCGACCGCCGGCCTCATGTCGAGCGCATCCGTTTTGAGGGCGTACGCGTTGTAATAGAACGGCTGGTCCTGGAGGTGTTGCCCGACGGGCAGATCGGCCACGACCTCGATGCCGTGCTCCGCCAGATCAGCCGCCGGACCGACGCCAGACCGCAGCAGGATCGCCGGACTCCCGTATGAGCCGCCGGAGAGGATCACCTGGCCCGCCGGAATCTGAGCCCCGCTCGCCGTGACGACGCCGATCGCACGGCGCTGGTCGAAAAGAACGCGATCCACGAGGACATCGCCCGAGATCTTCAGGTTCGGGCGGTTACGAACCTCATCGGTGAGATAGACCAAGCCGGTGTTCTGACGCACGCCGTCGATGACATTGACCGGGTAGCCGCCGACGCCGCTCGGACTCGGACCGTTGAAATCCTCGACCAGCGAGAACCCCTCCGCCACGGTCGCGTCGATGAACCCGCGCAACGAGGTGGTCAGCGCGCCGTACCGCTCGTGTCGTATCGGGAACGGCCCCGTGCGCCCGTGGTAGGCGTCATCGCCGTCGGGCGTGTTCTCCATCTCCCTGAACGTCGCGTCGATGTCCTCGATCGTCCAATCGTCAAGGCCGTGACCCTGCCAATCGCGGACGTCGCTCGGTCGTGCGCGCATCGCCACGGTGGCGTTGTGGGCCGAGCAGCCGCCGAGCACCTTCGCACGCGCGGCTGCAATCTCCGGGGAGGCAGCTCCGCCACGGGCAGTGAAGCCCCACTCGTGCTCGGGGTTGGCCGGCACGTGCGCCGCATCCCGCAGGTCGTCTGGATATCCGTCGACGCCGTAGGCCCTGCCTGCCTCGAGCAGCAAGACCGAGCGGGTTGGATCTTCGCTCAGGCGGCTGGCGAGCACGGCGCCCGCCGAGCCTCCTCCCACGATGACTACGTCGGCGCGACCGGCGCGACCATTGCCGATATCGGACATGGATCTTGCTCTCCCTCGGGTCGATGACTCGCGACCGCATCGTGGCCGGCGGACGGGTGACGTGTCATCGCCAGATCCCGGTGATCCAACAGTTGTGAGCGTGCGTTCTGCCTCTCGCTATGCGGTGATGCGTTCTGCGCTGGTGAGATGCATCGACAGGAACTGACCGGCTGTGTCGAGCGCCGCGGCGGCTTCGTCAAGGATCGGGGAGTAGCCCTGGAAGACGTGGGGCACCCCGGGGGTGATCTCGAGCGTGACCGCGACATCGGCGGTGGCGGCTTGTCGCGCGAGGCGGATGGCGTCGTCGAGCAGAACCTCGTGGCTTCCTGCCTGGATGCTCAGGGGCGGGAGGCCCGACAGGTCGGCGAAGATGGGGCTGATGAGGGGAAGCGCGGCGTCGTGTCCCGCGGTGTAGTCGGTGACGCGGGCGCGGAGGAGTTCTGGGCTGAGTAGCGGGTCGACCGCGCGGCGGGTTTGCATGGTCGTCCCGGCGAGGGTGAGATCGGCGTACGGTGACATGACGTAGGCCGCCGCGGGCAGGGGCAGTCCGTGATCGCGGGCGTTGACCAGGGTGGCGATGGCCAGGCCGCCGCCGGCGGAATCTCCCGCGAAGGCGATGTCCGACGGCGCTGTCCCGTTGTGCAGGAGCGCTTCGTAGGCGGCAAGAGCGTCGTCGACCGCTGCCGGGTATGGGTGCTCGGGAGCGAGCCGGTAGTCGACTGAGATGACCTTGGCGTGGGCGCGTCGGGCGAGCTGCGAGGCCAGGCCGGCGGCGAGGAAGGCGTCTGATATCACGTACACGCCGCCGTGGAAGTAGAGGACGACGTGGCGAGCTTCGATTCCGTCGACGGTGATCTCGGCGGTCCTGACGCCGCCCAGGGCGGCTGCAGTCACGGCCACATCGGCGGGCAGCGGCTGCGCCGATACCGCCTCTCGCAGCTGTCGCCGTTGCTCGTCGACGGTGCTGTCGACGGAGAAGGCTGACTGTCGCAGGATCGCGTCGAGGGTCTCTCGCTGCTCGATGCTCACGGAGGATCTCCCTTGTCGGTGGGGTTGCTCTGGCGGCGCTCCGGGCTCGCTCGCCCGTCTCAATCCGCTTCTGAAATCTCCGGCCGGGGGCCGGCGAGCACCATGCTTGCCGCCGGGCAGGTGAGCAGGCATCACCAGATCACGATGATCCGCGGCACCGGAGCACCGCCGAACCGCAGAACCGGGTCAGCCGGGACGGCGCCAACCGATCGCCACCGGCGGCCTGCGGATCTAGAACTTGCGTTGCGCAAGCTGCGCCCGCGACTTCACGCCGAGCTTGCGGAACGCTTTGTGTAGGTGGTATTCGACGGTGCTCGGGCTGATGAACAGTTGGGCGGCGATTTCTCGATTGGTGTGTCCGTCCGCCGCAAGGCGCGCGATCTGAGCCTCCTGGGGCGTGAGTTGGTCGAGTGTGTCCACGGTCCGTTGGCCGGCACGCTCACCTGCTGCGAGCAGCTCCTGTTCGGCCCGCCGCGCGAACGCCTCGGCGCCCATCGTGGTGAACGCGTCCAGCGCGGTGCGCAAATGCTCTCGGGCGTCGAGGCGGCGACGTTCGCGGCGCAGCCACTCACCGTAAAGCAGGTGAGTCCGGGCGAGCTCGAGGCGCGCGCGGGTACCGGAGAGGTGCGCGATCGACTGGCGGTACAGACTCTCGGCGAGCTCGCCTTCGCTCTGCAGCGCGCGCACCCGCGTTTCGATTCCGCTCGCCCAGCCTGAGCTGATCACGCGGGTCCGCTCCGAGAGCCACTCCAGGACGAACTCGAGCTGCGCTCGGTCAGCGGTCTTGGATGCGGCCTCGGCCAGCTCGGGCGCCAGATACGTTCCGTAGCCGATCGGATCGGGCCGGAACGCTTCCCAGGCCGCATCGCGCGCGGCGTCATATCGGCCGAGGCCGTTGTAGAGCACGGATCTCGCGTAGTTGTTGGACGTCCATCGCCGTGTGGCCGCGTCCTCCGAGCTGGCGTCGATCAGCTCAGACGCCTGCGCCTCATGGCCCCGCCAAGCGGCGAGAATCATCGGGGCGTTCACGTGCGGTGGAGTTCCGGTCGCCTCTGCGATCAAACGGGCTTCGTCGATCATCAGCGCGGCCGCGGTCAACTCGCCGGCGAGCATGTGGCTCCTGGCGAGGAAGCTGAGCGCGAACTGCAGATGCGCGAGTGCGCCCGTGTCGCGGGCGACCTGCACTTGGCGAGCGGCGAGGAGATGCACCGCCTCGTCGTCCCACAGCTCGAGCGCAACGATGTTGCCGTTTCTACCGCTGGAGAACGAGAGCCGCCGACCGACATCCTCGTTGGAGACCTCCATCGCGAGCAGAAGGTCGAGAGCCCGAGCGAGCGTCGGCGCCGCGGCCGCGTATCCGTCGGTCAAACGGGCCGCGAACGCGTCGAGCACCACGTCGACCGTCCGTGGCGGCGCGGTGCCGGCTGGCGCCGCCCGCGCCGCGAGCGCGACCGCGGGAGCGCCGCCGACGACTTCGATGTCACTGGCCAGGGCGCCCCCCAGCGCCTCGAGGTAGGTCTCGCGGGCTAGCCCGGGGTCGAGTGATTCGAACTGGCTCGCCGCGCTCATGAACAGGCGGCCGGCGTCACCTCCGCGCCGCTGCGCCAACGCGATCTGGGCTCGCAAAAGGTCGACCCGGGCGCGCCGGAGATCGTCGAGCACACCGGCCTCGACGTCCCCTAACAGCCCGAGCGCAGCCTCCAGATCGCCGGCGTCGCGCTTCGCGGCGGCGGCCGCGAGCAGGCGCTGCCCGCGGTGCGCGGGCTCGGGAGTGAGCGCGGCGGCGCGCTCGAGGAACCCAGCGACTGCCGCGAAGCCGCCGCGCGCCTGTGCCCGCGTAGCGGAACGCTCGAGCTCGGCGGCGACGTCCTCGTCGGGCATTGATGCCGCCTGCCCCCGGTGCCAAGCGCGCCGATCCGGATCTATCTCCGGATCGGTCGCTTCCCCCAGGGCGCGGTGGACATCGCGGCGCTCCCTCAGCCCGGCTGCCCGATATACAGCTGAGCGAACCAGTGGATGGCGGAAAACCACCCGGGCACCAAGCTCCAACAGCCCTTCCGCTTCGACGGTTTCCGCGACCGAGTCGGGGATTCCGAGCTGCTGCGCCGCCCGCCAAACGAGTGCCGGGTCGCCGACTGGATCCGCTGCGGCGACGAGCAACAAGCGTCGCGCGTCACCTGGAAGACTGGCCAGCCTCCGCGTGAAGCTCTCTTCGATGCTGGCGGACAACGGCACTGCCGCCGGCAGACCAAACCCGCCCGCGAGCTGGGTCGGCGTCAGCCCGCGCGGCAGCTCTAACAGGGCGAGCGGGTTCCCGCGGGTCTCGGCAACGATCCGCTCCAGCACGTCCTCGTCCAGCGGAGCCGGCAACGCGGACTCCAGCAGCGTCCGTGCATCGCGATGCCCGAGGGACAGGACGTGAAGCTCCGGCAGTCCAGCGAGCAGGTCGCCCGGCTCCCGCGCGGCGAACACGAGCGCGATCTCCTCCGCCAACAGGCGGCGGGCCACAAATGCGAAGGTCCGCGCGGACGCTCGATCGAGCCACTGCGCGTCGTCAACAACACACATGAGAGGCTGCTCGTCGGCGGCTTCTGCCAGAAGGCCCAGGACCGCAAGTCCGACCAGGAACGGATTCGGCGCGGGCCCCGTGGTGAGTCCAAATGCCACGCCAAGCGCGTCGTGCTGGGGCTGCGGGAGACGGCCCATCAGCTCGAGAAACGGGGAACACAGCTGCTGAACCGCCGCGAAGGGGAGCTCCATCTCCGCTTCGATCCCGGACGTCCGCGCAGTCCGAAACCCGCGCGCAGCCTCGACCGCGTAGTCCAGCAGCGCGGTCTTGCCGACGCCCGCTTCGCCATGCACCACCAACACGCCGCCACGCCCCTCGCGCACGCCGTCCAGCAGCCGGCCAAGCACCTCCCGCTCGCGCTCCCTACCGATCAACCGCCTTCCTGAAGCCGGTCCGCTCATTCCGTCCAAGCATGACCCAGAACGAGGTGAACCGGGCGCCCGCTATGACAGTCGATGCGCGAGCTGTGTGCGTGACTCGACGTCGAGCTTGCGGAACGCCTTGCGAAGGTGGTACTCGACGGTGCTCGAGCTGATGAACAGTCGAGCGGCGATCTCTCGGTTGGTGTGGCCGTCCGCCGCGAGGCGCGCGATCTGCGTCTCCTGCGGAGTGAGCTGGTTCATCGTATGTACGGTCCGTTTGCGGGCACGGCCACCCGTCGCCTCCAGCTCGAGCCGGGCGCGCTCGGCGAACGCCTCCACTCCAAGGTTTGTGAAGAGTTCGTGAGCGGTGCGCAGTTCCTCGCGAGCGTCCAGGCGACGACGCTGACGACGCAGCCATTCGCCGTAGACGAGATGCGCGCGCGCAAGCTCGGGTCGAAGCCGCGTACGTCCCAGTCGTTCGATCGCCTCGCGGTACAGCGATTCAGCCGCCTCTTCGCCGGTCAGCAACGCTCGCGAACGCGCCGCGATGCCCAGCCCCCAGTCGGTGCCGGCGACGGCGGTGTCCTGCATGAGGCGCTCGAGGGCACCGGCGGCACGTGCCGGTTCCCCGCTCCGGCTGGCCGCCTCGATCAGCTCGGCCAGCGCCCAGCTGGATATGAACAGCTCGGGCGAGTCATCGCTCGCCCGCTGGGCGGCAACCAGCGCCTCGCCGTAGCGCCCCAGTCCGTTGAACAGGATCGCCTTCACGAACTCGCCCCATTGGACGGCGAATCCCTGACCCACGGCGGCAGCGTCGTTGATCGCCGACTCGAGCAGCGCTAACCCCTCGGCTTCTCGACCCTGGAGAGCGACGAGCAGCATCGCCGCGTAGGGCGCGAGACGGGTCCCTGTCGCCTTCACGATCGCATCGGCCTCCGCCGTCGCCTCCGCGGCCTTCGCGAACTCGCCCGACCAGGCGTCGATGACCGCGCCGGTAATCAGCCCCATTGGCAGCCGAGCCAGTGCGCCTGCCTCGCGCGCCAGTCCGAGCTGACGTGCGTTGATTGCGTACCAGCTCTCATCGTCCCAGAGCACGTAGGACGGTATCGGGGGCAAGGCGATCCACCGGAAGCTGTTCTCGGCCGGAATCTCTGCAGCGGCAAAGGCGTGCGATGCGCGCCGCAGCGCCAATGCCGCCGCGGCACGTCCCTCGGTGATCAGCAGCGCGAGTCCGTCCAACAGCACGTCGAACGGCTGCGCAGGGTGGGTTGACGGGGGAGCTGACCTCGCCGCGCGCGAAACCTCGAGCAGACCACCGGCGGTCGCCAGGCTCCCGGCGAACCACGCTGCGCCCCACGCGTCCAGGTAAGTCTCTCGCGCCAGGTCCACATCGAACCGCTCGAGCCGCCTGGCCGCACTCAAGAGCAGTGGTGGGGCGTCGTTGCCAATGGAGGATGAGAACGCGATTTGCCCACGGAGCAGCTCTGCCTGGGCCTGCCGCAGCTCGTCCGGCGAACCTGCCTCGGCTACGGGAAGGAGCCGCAGCGCCTCATCGAAGGCGCCGGCATACAAATTCGCTCGCGCGGCGCCGAGCGCCCGGTCGACCCTTTTCACGGGGTCGACGGTCAGCGCGATCGAACGCTCCAGAAACGCCGCCGCGGCGGCCAGCCCACCCCGGGCCTGCGCACGACCCGCCGAGCGCTCCAACTCACACGCCAGCTCCTCATCGGGCGCGGCTGCGGCCAGGGCGCGGTGCCAGGCGCGCCGATCCGGGTCGACGTCCGGATCGGTCGCCTCCGCGAGCGCGCGGTGGACGTCGCGCCGTTCACTCAGCCGGGCGGCTCCGTAGACGGCCGAGCGAACCAGCGGGTGGCGGAACAGCACGCGGGGGGAGATCGCCAACAAGTCCTCCGATTCGACGGTGTCCGCGGCTGACTGCGGAATGCCGAGCTGCGCCGCCGCGCGCCATACCAGCGCCGGATCACCGACCGGGTCTGCTGCTGCCACCAACAGCAAGCGGCGCGCATCCTGCGGAAGCGTCGCCAGCCGCTGCGCATAGCCCTCCTCGATGCTGGCGGACAACGGCACCGCCGCCGGCAGACCAAACCCGCCGGCGAGCTGGGTCGGCGTCAGCCCGCGCGGCAGCTCTAACAGGGCGAGCGGATTCCCGCGCGTCTCGGCAACGATCCGCTCCAGCACGCGTTCATCCAGCGGAGCCGGCAAGGCGGACTCCAGCAGCGTCCGTGCATCACGACGACCCAAGGGCTCGACGTGGAGATCCGGCAAACCGGCAAGTGCGTTGCCGGGCTCTCGTGTGGCGACCACGAGCGCGATCTTCTCCGCTAAGAGACGATGCGCCACAAAGGACACGGCCCGCGCAGAGGCTCGATCGAGCCACTGCGCGTCATCCACAACACACACGAGAGGCTGCTCGTCGGCGGCCTCTGCCAGAAGGCCCAGGACCGCCAGTCCGACCAGGAACGAATCCGGCGGGGGCCCCGCGGTCAGTCCGAACGCCACGCCAAGCGCGTCGTGCTGGGGCTGCGGAAGACGGCCCATGAGCTCGAGAAACGCAGAACACAGCTGCTGAACCGCCGCGAACGGGAGCTCCATCTCGGCATCGATCCCGGACGTCCGGACGATCCGAAACTCGCCCGCTGCCCCGACCGCGTACTCCAGCAGCGCCGTCTTGCCGACGCCCGCTTCGCCATCCACCACCAACACGCCGCCCCGGCCACCGCGCACGCCGTCCAGCAGCCGATCGAGCACCTCGCGCTCGCGCTCCCGGCCCAGCAACCGCCCTCCTGACGACAGAACCGGTCCGCTCATCCGCCTAGAGCATGACTGAGGACAACGCTCGGGTCACGACTAAGGAATTCAAGGATTCGAACGCTCGGCAATAGCGACACGATCCCATCCCTGTGGAGAGCGACCACTCGGTGACTGCAGCCGACCCGCGCCCGAGCACCGCCGGCGCGCTTCCGGAGTGCGCGCCGATCCCCGGGTCGGCGCTCGGCCCCGCGGTCAACAAGCAGGGGTACTACGTCGGGCGAGTCGAGGGGAACCTCTACTGGGTCACCGACGCGATCTACCAGTGCGCGTTCCTGACGACATCTGACGGCGTCGTCCTGTTCGACGCGCCTCCCACCATCGGTCACAACATCCAGCGGGCCGTAAATGAAATCGCCGCCGCGAACGGCGTCAGCAACGAGGTGACGCATCTCATCTATTCCCATCACCACGCCGATCACGCCGGCGCGTCCTCGCTGTTCGGCCGGAAGGTCACTCGCATCGGACACGAGGAGACGCGGAAGCTGCTGCTCCGCGACGACGATCCCGCCAGGCCCCCACCAGACGAGACCTTCCAGGACCGCCGCACTCTCGAGATCGGAGGCGAGCGCATCGAGCTGGCCTGGCACGGCTCCAATCACTCGCCGGACAACATCTTCATCCATCTGCCCGACCACGACGCGCTCATGCTCGTCGACATAGTCAACCCGGGTTGGGCGCCGGTCTGCCAGAGCAACCTCACCGAGGACGTGCCCGGCTACATCGAGGCCCCCGATACTGCGCTCACCTACCCATGGACGCACTTCATCGGCGGCCATATGGGCCGACTCGGGAGCCGCGACGACGTCGCAACCCACCGGCGGTACATGGCTGACATCGCGGTCAGCTCACGCGCGGCACTGGACACCGTCGATCCGACGCCATATTTCGTCAAGTACGGCGAGAACACCTGGGCCGCGGTGAGGGACTACCTCGACGCGATCACTGCTGCCGCCGCGGCGCCGGTCATCGAGAAGTACACCGGCGTTCTGGCGGCGGCCGACGTCTTCACGGCCAGCACAACGTTTCACGTCTTGCAATCGATCCGGCTCGACCTGGGCTACCGCTCGCAGGTTCACCCATGACCCCGGCGAGCCACAGCACTGCGGCCGCGGCTGCGACGTGGCAGCACCATGACCAGCTTGGCGACAGAACGAGCTTGGCGACGCCGCCCAGGCGGCATCTGGAGCAGCTGATCTCAAGAGACGTTTCGGTCGGCCGGGGCCTGCTGGACCGCGAAGACCTCCTTCAGCGGCTAGATCGGGCTGTGACCAAACGTGTGACGGTCATCTCGGCGCCGCCGGGAAGTGGGAAGACCTCGCTGTTGCGGGCGTGGGCTGACCGATCGATCAACCTTCGTCGCGTCGCGTTCGTGTCCGTCGACCGCGGCCAACACAATGCGCAGCGGTTCTGGGCTGCCGTCCTCGACGCAGTCCGCAGCCCGGCGCGCTCGATCGATCCTGAGACACAACCTGCGGCAACCGCTGCGCTCGACGGCGCCCAGGTGGTCGACAATGTCCTGTCGGAGGTCGCCGAGCAAGGCGAAGCTGTCGTGCTGATCATTGACGATCTTCACGAGCTGCGGTCAGCTGACGCCCTCGTGCAGCTCGAGCATTTCCTCGCGAATCTGCCGAGCTGCGCGCGCGTGGTGTTGTCCTCTCGCCGGGACCCGCCGATCAGGCTGCACCGGCTCAGGCTTGTCGACGAGCTGGCCGAGATCCGGGCCGGCGATCTACGGTTCACTGAGCGCGAGACGCGCGAACTGCTTGCTGCGTCCGAGATCGGCCTCTCTGATGCCGGGATGGCCGGGCTGTACCAACGCACGGAAGGTTGGGCGGCCGGCCTGCGCCTCGCGGTGATCTCGCTCAGCGGTCATCCGGATCCCGAGCGTTTCGTGGCTGAGTTCTCAGGCACCGACCGGGCGATTGGGGAATACCTGATGGCCGAGATGCTCGAACGCCAACCGAGCGAGGTCCAGAGCATGTTGTTGCGAACCTCGCTTGTCGACCGGATGAACGGTGAACTCGCCGACCTGCTGGCCGGCCGCTCGGGTTCGGAGCAGATGCTGCTGGAACTGGAGGACGCCAACGCGTTCGTCGTTTCGATCGACGCTCAGCGCACCCGGTTTCGCTACCACCAGCTTCTGGCGGATTTCCTGCGCCTCGAGCTCCGCCGAACGTCGGCGGATGAGGTTCCTGATCTGCACCGCCGGGCCGCGGGGTGGTTCGCGGATCACGGGGAGGTCGTGGAGGCCGTGCGGCACAGGCTCGCGGCCGGCGATTGGACTGATGCCGCCCGGCTGGTCGCAGACCACTCGTTCAGGTGGGTGCTGGACGGGGAAGCTGGAACGATCGGCGCGGTGCTGCAGGCGTTTCCTGACGGCGCCTCAGCCGATCATCCCGATCTGGCGCTCGCTCACGCGGCAGCCGAGCTGAACCAAGGACGGTTGGAGGAAGCGGCTGCGCAGCTGGCGCTCGCCGAGTCCCAGGTCGGGACCGCTCCGCCGGCTCGCCGCCGCCGCCTCATGGTGGCAATCGCGTCACTTCGGTTGGCGCTGGCACGACGCAGCGGCCAGTTCACCGACGTAATCGAGCAGGTGAACCTGCTGGATGCTTCGATCTCAGACGAGACGACCGATCAGATCGCGGTGGGTAGTGAACTGCGGGCAGTCGCGCTGCTGAATCTCGGGATTGTCGAGACGTGGTCTGGGCGACTCGCTGACGCTGAGCGGCACCTCTCCGAGGGCGCCGCGCTCGCCCAGACGATCGGCCGGCCGTACCTGGAGGTCGCGTGTCGCGCGCATCAGAGCTTCCCGTCAAAGCTGGTCTCGGTCGCGACCGCACGCGAGCGCGGCGAGCAGGCGGTAGCCCTGGCTGAACGTCATGGCTTGGGGGACCGGCCGATACTCGCGCCCGCGCTGGGGGCGGTTGGCGGCATGGCGATCTGGATGGGCGAGTTCGACGAGGGAGAGCGCTGGCTACATCGCGCCTGGGAGGTCGCAGAGGCAAACGTTGACCCGGCCGCCGCAATGCTCTTGCACGTGGCGACGGGCATGTTGCATGCCGGTCGCGGGCAGCATCGATCGGCCCTCGAAGCATTCGCGGCGGCCGCGCAGGCACAGTCGCTGCTGACAGGTGTGCACGCTCTCGCGCCGCGGATCACCGGCTGGCTCGCGGCCATGCAGGCTCGCCTTGGGATGCCGGACGAGGCGCGGGCAACGCTCAAAGGGTTCTCCGGCGAACCGGAGCGAATGGGCGCCATCCACAATGCGCGTGCGGTGATCTGCCTGGCGGACAATGATCCCGCTGCGGCGTTGGATGCACTCCGAGAGCTTCGGGAGATCACGCCTCCGGTCGGCCCTGCGTTCACACTCGTTGAGGCGCATCTGCTCGCTGGCACCGCCCACCTACAGCTGGGGGATCGCCACGCCGCCGCTGCCGCAGCCGAGGCAGCGCTCGCGGCCGCCGAGCCGGATCGGCTGATCTTCCCGTTTGCGCTGACCGCGGCGGCGGAACTGCTCGATGCGCTCCCGCGTCACGAGACGGCTCATGGAGCCCTTCGTGCCGACATCGTCGACCTCCTGGCGGGCGCATCGCCGCCGAGGCCCGACCGAGCGCGCCTGTCGCAGCCGGAGGAGCTCAGCCCAAGCGAGCTGCGCGTACTGCGATTTCTGCCGACAAACCTGACGCGGCCTGAGATCGCGCGAGAGCTCTACGTCTCGGTCAACACGGTCAACACGCACATCCGCAACATCTATTCCAAGCTCGGTGCGCGTGATCGCTCGTCCGCGGTTGAGTGCGCACGGGAGCTGAGGCTCCTCTCAACCGGGCGCTCCTGATGATCGCCGAAGGAGCGTGAGCACCGTGAACACGACGACATTTCTCGGTGACAAGCCGATCAACCGCATGGGTTATGGCGCGATGCAGCTCGCCGGCCCCGGCGTGTTCGGGCCCCCACGCGACCCACGTGCGGCTCGGGCCGTACTGCGCCGGGCGGTCGAGCTCGGCGTTGACCACATCGACACTTCGCAGTACTACGGACCGGACGTGGTCAACGACCTGATCCGCCAGGCGCTGCATCCATATCCGGCGCACCTCAAGCTAGTCACCAAGGTGGGCGCGCGGCGCGACGACGCAGGGGGGGTGCTCCCCGCACAACGCCCCGACGAACTGCGCGAGGGGGTGGAGGCGAACCTCCGCTCCCTTCGAGTGGAGCGTCTGGACCTCGTGAACCTGCGTCTGGTCGAGACCCGATCCGACCGTGCCATACCGCTCGAGGAGCAGTTGGTCGCGCTCGAGGCCATGCGTCAGGAGGGCAAGCTCGATCTGATCGGGCTCTCCAATGTCGATCCAGCGAAGGCGCGGCTCGCGCTCGAGTTCGTCGACGTGGCCGAGATCCAGAACGGCTACAGCGTCATCGACCGCCAGGACGATGAGATGCTCGAGTTCGCCCGAGAGCGCGAGATCGCGTTCGTGCCGTTCTTTCCGCTTGGCTCGGCGTTCCGGGGCGGCCAGGGGCGACTAGCCCGAGAAGCCACCATCGTCCAGGTTGCGGACAAGCACGAGGCCACGCCGGCCCAGATCGCGCTGGCATGGTTGCTGGCCCGCTACGACCGGATGCTGCTGATCCCCGGCACCGGCTCGCTGGCCCACCTGGAGGAGAACATGGCGGCGTCCGAGATCGACCTCGACGACGCCGATCTCGCCGCCCTTGACCGGGTCGGAGACCGGCCAGGGGCTGGCTGAGAGAGCCACCGTCCGCTGCGACGCGATCAGGCGGGCTGCCTTGCCAGCCGCGGAATCAAGCGTGACGCCGTGTCGCCGAGGACAGCCCGGCGCTCTTCGTCGTCGAGTTCGGTGGTTCGCTCCACCCCGCGCAGGCCGGCGATGGAGATGTCGTCGTGCGGATAGGGATAGTCGGTCCCGAACACCACGTTGTGCAGACCGGTGACCGACCGCAGCAAGTGGAGCACGGGGTCGCTGAACGCTGAGGCGGTGTCCCAATACAGGCGTGGGACCGTGTCCGCGAACGGCCCGCGCTCGTCCGCACCCGGGATCACGTTCATCCTGTCGACGATCCCAAACCGCGACGCGAGGAAAGGGACCGTTCCGCCGGCGTGCGAAAACACGTACTTGACGTCCGGCGTCCGCGCGAAGGTGTTGCTGTAGTGCAGCTTGGCGATTGCCCGCGAGGTGTCGACCGGGTAGTCCAGCAGCGCGTCGGGCAGGCTGAGGGAGTGCGCGATCGGGTCAGGCGACGCGGTCGGATGGACGAACACCACCGCAGCGCGTCGCTGCAGTTCGGCGAAGATCGGATCGAAGCGGCTGTCTCCCAGATAGCTGCCGCCGGCGTTCGTCATCAGGGACACCCCGTCGAGGTGCAGCACGTCAAAGGCGTAGGCAAGCTGTTCGAGCGACCCGTCGACATCGGGGAGCGGCAGCGCCGCGAACCCGCCGAACCGGTCCGGACGATCGCGCGTGATGTCCGCGATGTACTCATTCGCGCGACGCGCGAGCGTCCGAGCCGCCGCGTCGTCACCGAAGTGCACACCCGGGGTGCTGATCGACGCGACCGCGACATCGATCCCTGCCTCGTCGAGGTACGCGATCGCGCGCTCGAGGCTCCAGCGCGGGGGATTGATCCCTCCGGCGACATTCCCATCCTCGTTGGAGGCCTGCCAATAGAAGTCGGGAATGACGTGGTGGTGAGTGTCGATTATGGGGCTCATTCCTGCAGCAACCGGTCCGTGAGCACGATCTCGACGATTGCGGGAACGGTCTCGAGGCGCCCCCAGTCGCGCTGTAGCTCGCAGGCGAGCGATACCCAGCTGATCGGCTGTGCCCCGGCCTGGACGACCCGCTCCAGCCCGGCCCGATGTGCCTCGGGCGACGTTCCGCCGATCGCGTCCACGACCGGATAGACCTCATAGCCCTCGCGCAGCGCGTCGAGCGCCGCAAACGCCATGCAGACTTCGGTCCATAACGCGCAGAAGATGAGCTTGCGCCGCCCCGTCGCGCGGACCGCTTGCACGAACTCGGTGTCCTCCCACGAGTTGACCGTCGTGCGATCCAGCGGCGGATCATCCGTCAAGAGCTCGGCGAGCTCAGGAACGGTCGGCTGCTGCTGGCCTGATGCGACGTTGACGGTCGAGTGGACGACCGGCACGCCGAACGCCTTCACCGTCCTCACCGTCGAGACGATGTTCTTGCGCAGCAAAGCCTCATCCATCGAGCGGACGGTCGCGAACTGCGAGGGCTGGTAGTCGATGAGTACGAACGCGGCGTTCTGCGGTGTGATCAGACGGTCTGCGAGCGGGTCTCGAATGGCTTGGCTCGTCATCAGGTGCCGGCTTCCTTTCCTCCGAGGGCGTACCGCACAACCCTCCCCGCCGGTGAGGTGAGTGGTCATCACCTGATCCCAATGATTCGCGCGTGCTCGGGTGGCAGGTGCGGCCGCGACTACCGCCGGGCTTCCAGCTCGCGGATGCGGTCGAGTAGTTCGCACACGAGCACCGCGCCGGCGTAGTTGAGGCCGAGGTCGCGGCGCAACCGCTCCGCCTGCGCGACCCGGCCGGCGCTGCGCGGGTCGTAGCGCTGAACGTCGGCCGGCTCAGGATGAGGCTCGAGCAGTCCGAACTCCAGATAACGGCGGACCACCGCAATCCGGACCCCCGCCCGCCGCGCAAGGACGCCCAGTTCGACCGGCTCTTCGCTGTTCATGCGGTCGCCTCCCTGGATGAGCTCTCCGCAAGCTGCTCATAAAGCTCGCGTTCACGGTCAGACAGCTGCTGGGGAACGGTGATCTTGACGATCGCGTGAAGATCGCCGCTGCCGCCTCCGGGCTTCGGCAGCCCCCGCCCACGAAGGCGGAGGCGCCGCCCGCTGGAGGAGCCGGCAGGCACCCGGACCTGGGCGCTGCCGCCCGGGGTCTGAACCCGCACGGTCGCACCGAGCGCGGCCTGCCATGGAGCCACCGGAAGGTCGACGTCGAGATCGTCGTCGCCGCGCCGGCGGAAGTTCGGGTGGGGCTTCAGCGCGATCCGGAGATACAGGTCGCCGGACGGACCGCCGTCGCGACCCGATCCGCCCTGTCCGGCCAGGCGAATCAACTGGCCGTCGCGCACTCCGGCGGGGAAGTTGACGTCGATTTCACGGTCATCGAGTGTCAGCCGGCGGCGTCCTCCCTCCAGCGCGTCCTCCAGCGCCAGCTCGAGCACCGCCTCGCGGTCGAGGCCGCGCAGCGGCCCGCTGGTCCGCCAGCTCGGGCCGCCGCCCGCCCCGCCTCCGAACAGCCGCTCGAACAGGTCGTCGCTGAACTCCACTCGAGCGTCGTCATTGCCGAACCCCTGGGTGGTGAAGAACTCCTCGAAGTTCGCCTCCGGCGTTTGCTGCTCCTGCTGGCGCCAGTCAGCGCCGAGGCGGTCATAGCGCTCGCGCTTGTCAGGATCAGACAGCACCTCGTACGCCTCGCCCAGCTCCTTGAAACGGTCCTCCGCGTCGCCGCTGGAGTTGAGGTCAGGGTGGTACTTGCGAGCCAACTTGCGGTAGGCGCGGCGGATCGCTTCGTGATCTGCGTCACGCGGCACGCCAAGCACCTCGTAGTAGTCCGTGTAATCCAGCGCCATGAGGGGCTAATCCTGCCGGAAGCGACCGCCGCATGACCCGCCGTGGTGCCCCAGGGCCCACCACGATTGACGGGGCTAATGGCGAGACCCGGACTCGAACCGGGGACACCACGATTTTCAGTCGTGTGCTCTACCAACTGAGCTATCTCGCCCTGGCCGGGCGATGCTAGCGAGTAGGCGGCGGTCGCGGGCGGCGGAATCGGCCCCGATCAAGTGACCCGTCCCGGAGCGATCCGGAACGAGTCGAAGTGGCGGGCGACTCCGTCTGACACGGTGCTGTAGACGACCTCAGCGCCCGTGCGCCGGGCGCTCACGGTCATGAATCCGTGCTCGCTGCACTGAAACGACTCCAGGGTCACGCCCGCGACCCCGGGGAAGGCGGCGGGCAGGTCGGGCAGGCCCGTCCCGACCTCGTGGCGCTCATGAAAGCCGCCGGTCCCCGCCACCAGGTACGGGATCGGGCGGCCGTGCCGCCACCGAGCGAAGCGCTGGTAGTTGTGCGCGTGGCCGGTGAACACCGCGTCGGGCGCGCGGCCGGCGCGCGCGACGCACTCGTCGAGCAGGTCGCCGAGCTCGAGGTTGGATCCGTGGACCACGTCGACGGAGTAGACCGGCTGGTGCATGGCCAGGATGAGCGTGGCCTCCGGGGGTGCGTCTCTCAGCTCGCCCACCAGCCACGCGAGCTGGTCGACTCCCAGCTGCCCGCCCTCTGGGACGTTCGTGTAGAGGCCGACGATCCACAGCCAATCATGGGTGAGCGTCCAGTAGACGTTCGGCTGGGCTGCGACCGGCCGCGCCACGCGGACCGCGGCGTCGTGCAGCGGGGGCGTCGGCGAGCAGAACGCCTTCACGAACGCCGCCAGCGACGGCGCCTTGGCGGCCGGGGTGAGCTCGCCGTCGTGGTTGCCGGGCACCGCGAGGATGGGCGCGCGGTAAGCGGCGTAGGGCGAGAAGAACTGGGCGCTGTAGCCGGCTTCCTCCCCGTGGGGGTAGACGACGTCGCCCAGGTGGTAGAAGAAGTCGACCGGGGCGGGCCCGCTCAGCTCATCGACCATCGCCTCGGCCACGCCGCGCTGGGGCCGGTCATCGCGCCAGCCGCCGGTGTCCCCGACGCAGTGAAAGCGCACCACGCCGGCCCGGTCGATCGCGGCCACTCGGTCGGGATCGAGGACGTCGGCAAGCCGCCGGCGATACGGCGGCGCGCCCGCCGGCGCGGGCAGCGGAACGAACCCCTCGCCGGGCGTCGCCGGCCGGCGCCGCCTCAGCAGCTCCACGGCGGCGGGCAGGGCACGGGCTCGGCCCGGCCACGCGGCGGCCGGCGTCGCTCCCTGCCACGAGTCGCTACGCAGGCGGATGAGACCATTCTCAGCCCGCCGCCGTCGGGGGTCGTTTAGATCCTGTGATCGTCGGCCCGGCCGGCGGTCATCCGCCCCAGCAGCTCCAGCGCGCCCTGCTTGTGCAGCGGCTCGTTGAGGTTGCCGCACTTGGGCGACTGCACGCACGACGGGCACCCCGACTGGCACGGGCATTCCCCGATGAGGCGCCGCGCGTCCGCCACCAGCCGCTCGAACTGCTCATAGCCGCGGCGCGTGATCCCGACCCCGCCAGGGTGCCCGTCATAGATGAAGATGGTCGGGCCGCCCGTCTGGGGATGCGCGTTGGTGGACAGGCCGCCGATGTCCCAGCGGTCGCACATCGCGATGAGCGGCAGCACGGCGATCTGACCGTGCTCGAGCGCGTGCAGCGCGCCCAACAGCGCCGCCGGAGGGAACGGCTCGGCGTCGATGAGCTCGTCGAGCTCGTACCACAGCGCCCGCGTGTCGAACTCGGTGGTGGGCAGGTCCAGTGACTGAAAGTCGATGACCTCGTGGTCCTGGAGGGACTTGCGCTGGTAGCCGGTGACCGTCTCCGTGTAGACGACCGCGCCGTAGGACAGCGTCACGCCGTGGGTCAGGCGCCGTTCCTCGAGGCGCTCGATGTAGGTCATGATCTCGCGCTTGGCCTGGGTGAAGTAGTCGCCGTCAAAGGGCTCGAGCACGGCCCGCCGGGCGCCGAGGTCGAGTTGGAGCACGTGGTAGGAGCGGCCGAGATGGAGGTACACGGCGCCCTCGTGCACGGTTGAGTACGCCCGTCCCGCCTCGATCGTCCCCAGGACCTCGCCGGAGCTGGCGTCGAGGAGCACGAAGCTGTCCGGCGAGGACGAGCGCAGCGCCACCCGCGCGGCGGGATAGTCGTCGGCGCGCTTGGGGACGAACCCGGTGGCCCTCTCGCGCAGGAAGCCCGCGTCGGTCAGCTCCTGGGCGTACTCGCGCCACTGCGGTCCGAGGATCGGCTCGTCAGCGTCAGACAGCGGCGCCTCGTGGGCGGCGCACAACAGATGCTCGGCGTAGATCTCCGGGCTGCCCGGGTCCAGGATGGCCGCCTCCACCGGCCGTCCCAGGAACTCGGTGGGGTGGCGGCAGAAGAATTGATCCAGGGCGTCCTCGCCGGCGATGTAGACCGCCAGCCCCCGGCCCCGCCGTCCCGCCCGGCCCCACATCTGGCGCAGGCTGGCCACGGTGCCCGGGAAGGTCACGCACACCGCGGCGTCGAGCTCGCCGATGTCGATCCCCAGCTCCAGCGCGTCGGTGGCCACGACCCCCAAGAGCTCTCCGGTGGTCAGCCGCCGCTCGATCTCGTGGCGCTGGGCCGAGGTGTAGCCGGCGCGGTAGGGCGCGACCCTCTCCCCCAGCTCGGCGGGGAGGCGGTCGACGGCATGCTTGAGGATGAGCTCGACGCCCTTGCGCGACTTCATGAAGCAGATCGTCCGGGCACCGCTGGAGATCAGCTCGGAGAACACCTCGGCCGCCTCGTAGAGCGCACTCGCTCTGATTCCGAGCGCCTCGTCGAGCAGCGGTGGGTTCCACATGGCCACGCGACGCTGGGCGCGCGGCGCGCCGTCGTGCTCGACGATGTTGAAGGGGGCAAGGCCCGTCAGCGTCTCGGCAAGGTCAACGGGGTTGGCGATCGTGGCCGATGCCAATAGGAAGCGCGGCTCGGTCCCGTGGATGGCCGCGGCGCGACGCAGCCGCCGCAGGACATTGCCCACGTGCGAGCCGAACACCCCGCGGTACACGTGGGCCTCGTCCACCACCACGAAGGCGAGGTTGGCGAACAGGTCGCCCCAGGCGGCATGGTGGGGCAGGATCCCAACGTGGAGCATGTCGGGGTTGGTGATGATCAGGTTGCTGCGCTTGCGGATGGCGGACCGCTCGTGGCGCGGGGTGTCGCCGTCGTAGATGGCGGGGCGGATGCGCTTGTCCAGGCCGAAGCGCTGCAGCGAGCGCGCCTGGTCCTGGGCTAGCGCCTTGGTGGGGTACAGGTACAGCGCCCTGGCCTTCGGATCGCTGGTCAGCACCTCCAGGGTCGGCAGCTGAAAGCACAGCGACTTGCCCGAGGCCGTGCCTGTGGTGACGACCGTCGGGCCATCGAAGGCCTTGAGCAGCGCTTCGGCCTGGTGGCTGTAGAGACGCTCGATCCCGGCGCGCTCGAGCGCCTGCACGACCTGCCAGCCGAGCTGGTCCGGAATGGGCACCAGCCGTCCGGGCCGCCCGTCATAGACGTCGTCGTGCACCAGGCGCTCTTCGGAGCGTCCGGTGCTGAGGAGGGCCTCCCAGGGCTCAGTTTCACGGACGGCCGACACGCGTGATTCTCAGTATGGCGGGCCTCGAGGGCGGCCCGTTGGGCGCGCCGGCAGATCGGTCGTGAGCGGCTCGCGGGCAGGCGCGGTGCTACGGTCGCGCCGCCGTGCGCTGCCTCTACGTGGATCTGGACGGGACCCTGCTGGGCCCTGACGCGTCGCTGCTCACGGGAGCCGACGGACGCTTCAGCGCGCTCGGGGTGCGGGCCCTGGAGGCCTGCGCCCGTGCCGACGTCGAGGTGGTCATCTACTCGGGCCGGCGGCAGGGCAGCGTGTTTGACTGCGCGCGGCTGATCGGCTCGCGCGCCTACATCTTCGAGCTCGGATGCGGCCTGGTGGTCGACGGCGAGCTGGAATGGCTGACCGACGGGATCGTCCCCAGCGACGGCCGCGGGACGATCCACGCCCAGATCGACGCGTCGGGCGCGCCCGCGCTCCTGCTCGACCGCCTGGGCGGCCGGCTCGAGTCCCACACGCCGTGGTCGCTGGGACGCGAGGTCTCGCACCTGTTCCGGGGCAACGTCGACCTGGACGAGGTCGCGGCATTGCTCGAAGGCGAGGGACTCGGCTGGCTGCGACTGGTGGACAACGGGGTCATCCGCGCCGCCTCGGAGCAGATGGCAGGGCTGCCGGTGATCCACGCCTATCACCTCATTCCGGCCGGCGCCTCCAAGAGCCGCGGCGTCGCCCGGCACATGCAGATCCGCGGCTACCAGCCCGAGGACTGCATCGCCGCCGGCGACTCCCGCGAGGACCTCGAGGCCGCGTCGGTCGTCGACGCCTTCTGGCTGGTGGCCAACGCCCTGGAGCGAGACCTCACGCTCGAGCGCGAGGTGACGGGCCGGCCGGGCGTCCGGATTGCGTCAGAGAGCTACGGCGCGGGCGTCTATGAGGCGGTGGTGACGACGCTGGCCGAGCGGCGCGCGCGCTGAGTCCGGGTCATCTCACGCTGCGCTGCGGCGATCACGCGCTGCCGCGCCCGCCGCTGCTCCGCCTTCACTCGCGAGCTCCGGTTGACCTCGTCGGCGTCCCCCACTGCCCACTCCAGCCGCTCGACCAGCTGGGTGGCGAAATGGCGTGACTCGAAATCGCTCACGCTCACGCGCTCTTTGAACATGATGGGCGGCTCGGCGTCCTCAGACGACTTGTCTGCCGTCACGATGATCTGAGGCATTTACTCTCCCGTCGGCATCGGTTCCAGCCCAGGGTGCCACTCGAAGCTTGCCCCACAGTAAACATCCTGTAGACAAAGCCCCATTTGGTTTTCTATTTAATGGCACATTGCGCAACGATCGTGCGCAAACGCGATTTCAGGCCGCTCCGTGGGCCCTCGGCCGTGCCGTTTGGGCCATGCCGTCCTCGACCGCGACGGCGTCCGCCAGAGCTCCCGTCGCCTCCGCGAACTCGCCGAACGCGTCCGCCACCTGAGCTGCGCTGGAGCCGGTGATGGCGTGGTTGAGCGCGGCCACCGCGACGTCGAACCGCTCCCACAGCGGCGCGGGCCCGCGCCGGCCCGTGCCGGGCCGAAGCTCATACGGCGGCGCGGCGTTCTCGGCACCCGGCACCGGTCGCCACAGCAGCCCCGCGCCATGGGCGTGCTCCCACGCCACCTGTTCGTTCGCCGCCGCCTCGGCGAGGTCGCGCAGCCGCTGCGCGAACCCGGCGTCGGGCGGCGCCAGCTTGTGCGCCCGCATCGCCGCCGCCCAGCCGTCGCTGGCGTGCCGCACGGCACGCATGATCCGTGCGCGCTGGCGATCGAGATCCTCCTCGAAACTCATCCCCCTCCCTCGGTCCCCGGTCCCGAGCCCCGCTCCGACCCCGGTCCCGGATCGGCCACGCCGACCGGTTCGCCACCCCAGAAGTCATCGGCGCTCGGGCCGGCCTGCCGGCTCGGCGCCACCTGACCGGCGCTGTAGCTCTGCTCCAGGATGCGCTGGAAGTCCGAGCGCTTGATGCGGACTCGCCGGCCCACCCGCAGCGCCGGCAGCGTCCCCTGGTCGATCCAATTGCGCACCGTCTGCTGATTGAGCTTCAGCGTCTCCGCAACCTCGGCAACGGTCAGATACGTCTCTTCAGGCTCGCTGTGGCTCATCGTTTGTTTGCTAATTGAGACAAACTGGGGCTAATTCAGAGTTATACTGTACCTCGCCAGGGAGACGGAAGGGCACCCGGACGTAAGAAAGGTCTGCAAACCCGTGAAAACGGGCGACGGTCCAACCGAAGATGCCAACGGGGCGACCCGCAACGAGGAGAACGTCATACGGCTTCCTCGGGACTGGCTGGGGCCTCCCGAGGAGCTCGTCCCCATCGGGCCGGCCGCCCGGGCACGCGCGGCGCAGCTCGACGTCGGGGACGCACCGCCGCCCGCGGCGGATGCGTTTTGGAGCGAGGACGCGGCCGCCCTGCACGATGCCGTCCAGGCACCGGTCGGCGCCGCTGGTGACCGGATGCGTCCGCCGGTCGGCCTCGTCGCACCCGTCGCGGCGCAGTGGCACCTGCATCTTCGTCGCAGGCCTCGTCTGCCTCGTCGACGTGACCCGCGTGGCCGGCGTGGCCCGCGGGTGGTCCTGGTCCGCTGGGCCCTCGTCGCGGTCGCCGCAGCGGTGGTGGCCGTACCGGCGGTGCTGGCACTCGACGGGCGGCCGGCCGGTCGGCGCACCGCAGCGCAGACGGGGCTCGTGCGCCCGGTGACGCACTCACAGACAACGGCACTGGCCCAGGGCTCGGCCGCCTTGGAATCCCGGCGACTGCCGAACACGGACGCCACCGCTCACCAGGCCCGGCAGGGGGCGCATGCAGACGCGCACGCGCACGCGAAGCAAGGTGGCCGGGAGAAGCAAGGTGGCCGGGAGGAGCCAGGTGTCGGGCAAGAGCCGGCATCGCCCGGCGGCCACGCATCACTCGGCGGCGCAGGCGGTCACGGAGGCGTCCGCTTCTCCGGTGACGACGACGGAGAGCACCCCCGCAAGCACCGCTCCCGCCGTCTCTGACCGAAGCAGCGCAACCGCATCAACGGCCGGCTCCGAGGGTTCTAAGCCTTCGATTCCTCCAGGCCCGATTGGCATCGGCTCGTTCACCGGCCAATGCAATCCCAGGTGCCCATGAGCTCACGAAACGTGTCGTCATCTGAAAGGCAGGGCCCGTGAACCGAGTCACCACCCATTTACGCGGCAACCTCGTCGGTTGGATCGCGCTGTTCGTCGCGCTGGGCGGCACTGGCTACGCCGCCATCAGCATCCCGCGCAACTCCGTCGGCGCCGCCCAGATCCGGAACCGGTCGATCACGCCGGCCAAGCTCAACCCGGCCACGATCGGCGGCAGCGTCCGTGCGTGGGCGATCATCCGCGCCAACGCGACGGTGCTGGCCAGCAGCCGCAAGCCCGTCGTCTTTTCCAGCGTCGTCCCTGGCTCGTATGTGATCCAGTGGCCGGATGCGGATGCCGCGGACGTGCGCGACGGTCGCGAATGTTGACGAGCGCTCCCCGGACCAGACCCCGATCACGCTGCCCAACGGCGGGGCAGCGAGTGCGGTGATCGGCTACGTCAGCAACGCCGTCACTCAGACAGTCCCTGCCGGAGGCGGCCACAAACTCTCAGAGACCATGCTCGACACGTTCAACCAAGCCGGGCAGCCGACGCCGATGACGTTCGACGTTGCGGTGGTCTGCTGACTGGTTGGGGATGTTGCTGAGCGTGATCTCCTGGGCAGCGATTCGGGGCACGCTTGTCCTCTCGATCGCGCTGCTGCGGACTTACCGCGCCGAGCGCTATGGGAGCGACCGACGGCCCGTATCAGGACGTCTACTGGGTGAACGGGTGCGCGAGCGGGACCGGCGTCTTCGCTCCCGCCTGGTACTCGGCGGATGTTCGGTAGCGGTGACTGCCCGTCCGAGTTGGACGCCGACTCCCACGACGGGGCGCCTCAAGGCTCCTACGCGAAGTGGGCGACGATCACTCCGTCGCCGTCGATCCGGATCATCGGGGTCACCGACACCGGCGTGGCGGACTGCAACCTGCACCACGACGGGTTCGCGGCCGGCTACTTCTGGGGTGATAACGGGGTCAACTTCGGCGGTCCGCAGGTCACTATCGACTGCCACGGCGCGGTCAATCAGAACGGGTATGCCGGCAGCCTGAACGAGCACATCCAATCCTCGCGCTACTTCGGGTGGTCGGCGTCGTGCAACGCAGGCCTCGTGCACGCCCACCGGCGCCGGGGTGATCGTGTTCTCGGTGCTGGCGATCACGCTCGAGGCCCAGGAGACCTCGGGCCCCGGCCTCACCGCCGATCAGTCGAGCAATCTGTACTACCAGTCGGGCTGGGTCAGAGGCGCGTTCCCGGCCGATCTGTCGGCGTCTGACCCTTCGGGCGTGTGCTTGATGCAGACCACGGTCAACGGCAGGGCGGTCAGCACGTATGTCGATCCCAGCCCCGACCACACGCAGTGGACGCAGTGCCACGGCAGCGAGATCGACGCCAACGTCGACACCACCGCGTACGCCAACGGCGCGGGGACGATCACGCTGGCCTACGCCGCCGCCAACGCGGCCGGCGCGCCGAGCACGGCCACGAAGTCGATCAACGTTGACAACGTCACGCCGGCGGTCAGCCTGTCGGCGCCTGCCGATACCGCGTCAACGGCGGGCACGCAGGACGTGACGGCGACGGCCACGGCCGGCCCCAGCGGCATCGCGGCGATCTCCTGCTCGGTGGACGGCGGCGCGGTCCAGACCTACCCGGGCGCCACGGCGCAGGTCCCGGTCGTGGGGATCGGCGCTCACCACGTCGCCTGCTCGGCTCGCAACAACGCGGTCAACGTCAGCGGCGTGACCGCCAGCTCGCCGACCGCGACCCTCGATCTCTCGATCCGGCAGCCGACCGCCAGCGCGATCACGTTCGCGCGGATCGCCGATGCACTCAAATGCCACACCGCGACCGAGGTCGTCAAGGTGGCGGGCCGCGTCCGCACCGTCCGCCGGCACGGCAAGCGCGTCCGGGTGCACGGACCGGCCCGACGCGTTCGCCGGCGCGTGCGCAAGTGCCACGCCCGGACCGTGGTGCGCACCGTCAAGGTGGTGCTCAAGCGCCACGGCAAACCGGTGCTGCGCCACGGCCGCCCGGTCTATGTCAAGCGGCGCGAGCGGCGGGTCCTGTTGCCCCACGCCGTCAACGAGCCCACCCGACGGGTGCGCCACGGCCGGCGCACCACGGTCAACGGATTCCTGGGCCTCGCCGACGGCACCGCGCTGGGCGGGCAGACGGTCAACGTCTACTCCGCACCCGACGACAACGCACCGCGGTTCAGACTGATGGGCACCGCCACCACCGACGCCTACGGAGACTGGACGGCGAGGGTCCCCGCCGGACCGTCGCGCTTGATCGAAGCGGTCTTCCCCGGCAACGGCACGACCGAGCCCGCGACCTCCTCGACGGTGACGCTCACCGTGCCGGCCAGGATCGCGGTGTCGATCTCACCGCGGGTGCTGCCCTGGTCAAAGAAGATCACGATCAGCGGCCGGCTGGTCGGCGGATACGTGCCGGGCGACGGGGTCGCTCTGCGTCTGCGCGTCCCCTACCCCGGAGGACATTTCCTCCAGGAGCCGTTTCGCACGAACCGCCATGGCGAATTCCGATTCCAGTGGACCTACGGGGCCGGGCGCGGCGTCACGTCCTACCGGTTCGTGGTGGCCACCACCGCGACCGAGTCGGACTACCCCTGGGCGGCCTCGGCCAGCCGGGCCATCTCCGTGACGTTCGGACGGGCCACGCCCCGGCGCCGGCGCCATCGCTAGCGGGCCCGGCCGCCGGCGCGCGAGCGCACCCGCTCTGTGACGAATGCGTGACGGCCTGTAAAAAGAGTGTGCCGATCCGGGCCGCGACGCCCACGCGGCCGCGCAGACGTGCTGTGCTCGGCCCATGGACGGAAAGACCGAGCTCCGGATGTTCTCATTCAGAGATCCGTCGCCACGACGGGTCGAACCCAGTACCCTGGGTGCATGGTCGGAGACATCCTCCAGCCCACGCACCTCATATTCGTTCTCGTCGTGGCCCTCCTCGTCCTCGGGCCGAAGAAGCTTCCCGAGGTCGGCCGCCAGCTCGGCAACGGACTTCGGGACTTCAGGGCCGCCATCAACGGCGAGCACAGCCAGCCCGAGGAGGTCAAGGCGCCGTACGAGGAGCCCGCTGCAACGGCGGAGCCTTTCGCGGCGGCGTCAGAGACCGTTCCAGACCACGAGTTTGCCCACGCTTCGGCGCCCACATCCGCCGAGGGGCACGAGTTCCCGCACGAGGCCACCGTGGTCTCGGACACCGGCGGTGTGCAGGAAAACGAGAAGCCGGCCGGCGGCCACGAGTTCGCCTACGAGACGTCCGAGTCCGCGAACAAGCGGACCGACGCCGTCGACTGAACGAGCGTCCACCGGCGGCATGAGCTCGGCGCGTGATCGCGCCGCGCTCGTCGCGTTGCTGCGCGCGGGCCGTCGTCCGTGGCGCGAGTACGTCGAGGCGGTCGAGCGGGCCGGCAGCGCGTTGCCGGCGCTCACCGACGAGCTCATGATCACGGAGGGGCAGGTGAGCCTCCTGACCGAGGACCCTGAGCCGCTGCTCGACCGGGCGGCCACCGAGATCGAAAGCTGGGAGCGCGAGGGCCTCCGTCTGCTGACCGTGCTCGACGGTGGCTACCCACCGAACCTGCGCACCGTCCACGATCGGCCGCCCCTGATTTTCGTCGCCGGCGAACTGACCCCGCAGGATGCCCGTTCGGTCGCCGTCGTCGGCGCGCGCCGAGCCACAGCCGCCGGAACCGCCGCCGCCACGGCGATCGCCGAGGGCCTGGCGGGCGAGGGATACGTCGTGGTGTCAGGCCTGGCCGCCGGCATCGACACCGCCGCGCATCGCGCCGCGCTGGAGGTCGGGGCGAGAACGGTCGCGGTCATCGGCACCGGCCTGCGCCATGCCTATCCACCCGAGAACGCGGCGCTGCAGAGACGCATCGCGGCGGGCGCAGCGGTCGTGTCACAGTTCTGGCCCGAGACTCCGCCTGCCCGGGCGAGCTTTCCAATGCGCAACGCCGTCATGTCGGGCTTCGCGCTCGCGACGGTCGTGGTGGAGGCGTCTCACCGCAGCGGCGCGCGGCTGCAGACGAGGCTCGCGCTCGCCCATGGGCGCCCGGTGTTCCTGCTTGCGCCGCTGCTGGCCCAGACGTGGGCGCGGGAGCTGGCGCAGCGCCCCGGCGTGCACGTCGTGACCGAAGCGGCGCAGATCACGACGACGATCGACCGGCTCAATGCCACGGACGCCCTTGTCGAGTAGGCGCCATGACCAAGGTCGCCGACTTGAGCGCGCCCTACGCGAACTTCATGGTGGGGCCGCGGCGGGGGCCCGACGTGTGCTCGCGATGCTTCGACCTCATCAGCGGACCGGGCCGGTGCTATCGCTGCGCCCAGTACGGGCGGTGGGTCGATGTCGCGGCGCCGATCTCCTACAGCGTCGGCGGCGAGCAGCTGCACCATGCCCTGACGAACTACAAGCGACTGACCGGCGAGCCGGGACGGTCCTTCGTCGTGGGGCTGGCGGCAGTGCTCTGGCGCCAGCTCGACAACCACGAGGGCTGCCTGGCCCGGGCGGCGGGCGTGGCCCGGTTCGACGTGGTCACGACCGTGCCGTCGAGCGACCCCGAGCGCCAGGAGACCCACCCGCTGCAGCAGCTCGTCGGAACGCTGGTCGGACCCGCGCGCGAGCGATACGAGCGCCTCCTGATCCGGACGGGCGCGGCCGCGGGGCCGCATCGGTTCAACCCCAATAAGTACGAGGCGATCGGCGAGGTGGGTGGTCGCTCGGTCCTGCTCGTTGACGACACGTGGACCACCGGCGCCAACGCGCAGAGCGCCGCCGCGGTCCTCAAGACAGCCGGCGCGGGTCAGGTTGCGGCGCTGGTCATCGGCCGCTACGTGAACCGCGGGTACGGCCACAACGACCGGCAGCTGCGAAGCCTGCCCGCGTTTGACTGGCACACGTGCCCGTGGTGCGCCACCACGAACGGGAGCGCTCGTCAGCGCGAAGACGGCCGCTAGGCTCCCAGCGCCATGTGGTGGGAGCAGGCGGTCATCTACCAGGTCTACGTGCGCTCGTTCCAGGACACGAACGGCGACGGGATCGGCGACCTGCCGGGCGTGACGGCGCGCCTGGCCCACGTCGCCGAGCTGGGCGCGGCGGCGGTGTGGCTCTCGCCGATCTACCCGTCGCCCAACGCCGACTTCGGGTACGACGTGAGCGACTTCCGGGGCGTGGAGCCGGCGTTCGGCACGCTCGCCGACCTCGACGCGCTCGTGGAGCGCGCGCACGGTCTGGCCCTCAAGGTGCTGCTGGACTTCGTGCCCTGCCACACGTCGATCGAGCACCCGTGGTTCCGCGAGCATCCCGAATACTACGTCTGGGCCGACGCACCGCCGAACAACTGGCTGGCCAGCTTTGGGGGAACTGCGTGGGAGCGCGACCCGGCGAGCGGCCGCTACTACCTCCACTCGTTCTTCGCCGAGCAGGCCGACCTCGACTGGCGCAACCCGGAGGTTTGTCGAGTCATGTCGGACGCGCTGCGCTTCTGGCGCGCACGCGGCGTCGACGGCTTCCGCCTCGACGCGCTCGACCGGCTGCTCAAGGATCCTGACCTGCGTGACGATCCCATCGCCACCGCGCCGCCGATCCTCCCGCTCGACGCGCGGTACGGGACGCTCCTGCACACCCACTCGAGCAACGCGCCGGACATCGGAGACGCACTGCGGGCGATCCGCGAGGCCGTCGGTCCGGACACCGCGCTCATCGGCGAGGTCTACCTCCCGTCCGACGCGCTGACGCCGTACCTCGAGTCGCTCGATGCCGTCTTCGCCTTCGAGGCGATGCATGCCCACAACGCGAGCGCCCTGCGGCGCGGCATCGAGTCGGCGATCGCCGCCGGCAAGCAGGGCTGGATCCTCTCCAACCACGACTTCACCCGGCTCGCCACCCGCGCGGGCCCGGAGAACGCCCGCGCGGTGACGACGCTGCTCATGGCCCTGCCCGGGCCGGTGTTCGTCTTCCAGGGCGACGAGCTCGGTGTCGTCGACGGCCCCCAAGACGGTCTCGCCCTCGACCGGTTTGGCCGCGACGCCTTCCGCCACCCGATGGCGTGGAACGGGGAGTCCGGCGGCGGCTTCACGACGGGGACGCCATGGCTCCCGGTCGGCGACGGGACAACCGCGAGCGTCGCGGTCCAGGAAATGGATCCGCACTCGCACCTCGCCCTCATCCGCGCGCTGTGTGCGTTGCGTCCCCGGCTCAGCGGGCCGGTGACGTTCCTCGACGGCCCGGATGGGACGATCGTCGCGCGCCGCGGCGAGCACGTCGTCGCGGTCAATCTCTGCGATGTGCCCAGGCCTGTCCCGCCGCTCGGCGACGACGCACGACCGGTACTCGAGTCCCGCCCGGGCGACGCGGCGAATTTGCACACGATTCCAGCTCACGGCGGCTGGATTTCGCACGCCCCCGTTTAATCGGGTGTAGAGAACGCGAAAAGCGGCTCACCGCCGGCGCGGTCAAAGGCTGATACGCCCGTCCCAGCCCCGCTCGAGCGCGAACCGCGCACCGATCGTCCACGCCTGCACGCGGTTGGCGATCGGAAGCGACGCGGGCTCGCCGGATGTGACGGCGTAGAGCTCGGGAGCGTCTCCGAGCTGGTCGAGCGCGATCAGTACGCCCTGGCGCACCCGCTCGGCCTCGTCGCCGCGGCCGGCCGCGCGCAGACCACCCCACCCCAACCACGAGTCGAACGGCCAGACGGCGCCGCGATGGTAGGCGCTCGCGTCGAATTGGGGGTGTGTGGACGCGAGGGTGCGCAGCCCGAAGTCAGTCAGCACGTCGGGCCGGCAGAGCCGTTCGGCGTAGGCATCGCACTCGGACGCCGGCAGCGCGTCGGCCCACAACAGCCATCCCAGCTGCGAACCCGCTCCGGACACTCGCCGATCCCGTCGGTCAACCGCCATCGTGTCCGGCGAGAACGCACGCGCGATTCGGTCCGTGGTCCGCTCGGCCAGCGACAACCACCGGTCGTCCCCGGACAACCGGGCGGTGGCCCGCAGCGCGGCAACGGTCACCGCCTGCGTGTCTGCATCCGCGACCGGCGGTTCGGGGATCCGGCCGTCGGCGTCGATGATCCCGCCACGGTACGCCTGCAGCGGGTCCGAGGTGTCCCGCCAGCCCTGCTGAGCCAGCCCACCACGGCCCTGGCGCGGCCCATGACGGATCAGTCCGTCGCCGCGTTCGAGCGCTTGCTCGACCCACGCACTGGCCGCCCGCCAGTGACGTGAGAGCTCTTTCTCGAGCGCGGCATCGCCGAGCTTCGCGAGCACGACGAGAAACCAGGATGTCGCATCCGCGGAGCCGTAGTAGCGCAACTGCCCATCTCGCACCGGCCAGCCCATCTGCTCGAAGCGGGGTTCCGCTTGTGGGCGGTACTCGTGGACGATCTTCCCCGGCTCCTCATCCGCCCAGGCGTCGAAACGCTCACCCTGGAGGGCAGCGAGGACCCGGAGCGTCGCACGCGCCACTTCTGGCTGCGCGGGCAGCACCTGCAGTGAGGTGATCAGGGAGTCACGCCCGAACAGGGCATGAAAGCGACCGGGATCCTGCTCGTCGATCGGCAGCGACGACGCGTACGGCCACCCTTCATCGGAGAGGATCGAGCTGCCGACCACGTTGTCTCGAGTCATCCGAGTCATCGCTACAGCATTTTCCGCCTCACGCCGTTTACCCGCGCCGGCGCGCGCGTGCGGCCCGCTCGATACGGTGCCGCACGGCCGAGAGAGAAACGACGGGTCGTCGTCGTCGGAGTCGGCTCGCCGGACTCGTCACACCCTTGATCTGTTCGAACGCACGCGGCTGAGCGTCCTGCTCGTCGATCGCTGCCCGCCCGACGAGGTCGACGGCATGGCACGAGCGGTGTTCGGAGGCATGTTCATGGGCGGCAGAGCGCTGTCATAGCGAAGGCCGCGCACCGGCTCGGCGATGATGGTCCTGTGACCGCACAGAGGGGATGGCCGGGACGTACCGTCGCTGTGTCGGCCACCGCCAGTGATGCACTTACGATCGACGCCGCCGTTCTAGCCGCCGTCGCGATCGCGTTGTCCACGGCCGTGGGGCGGCGCTTGGGTGAAGCTGGCCGAGATCGCCGCGAGCGCGTCGAGGACGTCCGGGATGAGGACGTGCCGCCCGCCCGGTGGGAGCAGCGCGTAGACGTCTCGCGCGAGGTCTGACTCGGCGATCGGTCTCAGCGCGAGGTCGCCAAACGGGTCCGCGAGGAGTTCGGGGACGAGCGTGACGGCGAGCCCTCGCCGGACAAGCGCGCTGATCGCGAGCTGATCGTGCGTGATCGAGACGACATTGGGTTCGAAGCCCGCGTTGCGACAGGCCCGGACGATCATGCCATCGGTCAGCGCCACACTCCAGTCATCCTGGCTCAGGTCGGCCAAGCGGACCGCGCGCCGTCGCGCGAGCCGATGGTCAAGGGGAAGCGCGACCAAGAACCGTTCGCGCATCAGGAGCTGGGCACCGGGGGTGTCGGGGACGATGCCCATCTCTTCGAAGACGATGGCGATGTCGAGCGCACCGGTGCTCAATTTGGCGGACAGCTCCACGGAGGTCCCTTCGTCAAAGTGGACGCGAAGGTCGGGATGGGCTTGGCGCAGGCGATGGACCGCTCCGGGCACGAGACTCGCCAGTGCAGTGGGAAAGGCTCCGATCCGCAGCCACGCGCGGCGGCCCTCGGCGATAGCGGCAATCTGCATCCGCGCGAGCTCGAGTCGCCCCTCGATCACGTCGGCGTGCTCGAGCACGATCCTGCCCTCGGCGGTGAGCTCGGGACCGCCCGGACCGCGCGACAACAGCGGAACACCGAGCTCGCGCTCGAGCTGGGCGACCTGGTTGGAGACCGCCGGCTGCGACAGCGCGAGGTCGCGGGCGGCGTGCGAGAACGAACGCCGGTGCGCGACCGCACGAAACGTGAGCATCCGCCGCGGATCCATAATCCCAGCTTATCGGAATGAACAAAGTATGATTTGCGATTATGACGGGGGAAAGTCACACTGGCGTCACGGAGTAAGGCCTAAGAGCAGGCGGATTGCTGATTGCAGGCGGGCCTTCTTACGTCAGGCTCATCCCAGAGGTCATGTTTAGCTCGCCGCAATCACACAGCAGTGGACTGGCACGGATCGACGCGCAGTGGGACTTCCGCCACGCCCGCCGCGCCTACCTCGTGGGCCGGCTGGGCGGCTGGGTACGCCGGTGCGGGTCCTGCCGGCGCCCCCAAACGCTCGCGTCGTCGGCCACCTTGGCCGCCGGGCCCCGCAGGCTCGAGGCGGTGCCCCTGCGCAGCATCGTCGGCACGCTCGAACCGACCGAGAGCTTCGACGCGCAGTTTCGTCCCGCATCGGAGATCGTACGGTGGCGCTGGGAGCGGATCGCGGCCGCGCACCGACGAGGCGACTCCTTGCCGCCAGTCATCCTGCGCCGTCAACCAGACGGCTACTACATCGTCGACGGGCGCCACCGCGTATCTGTCGCGCGCACGCTGCGCCATCGCGACATAGACGCCTGGGTCACCGGTCCCGAAGCCTGAACGCGACGGCCCGGGATGCGCCAACCGAGGCTAACCGGCGCAAGCGGATCACTTTCAAGTCGCCCGTCTTCACGTCCCATTCCATCCTGCAGCACGCCTCATCCCTGGACGCGCCGCCCGACGAACGCTCCGCGACCGACCAAGTCATCACGCCCCCCAAGGCGGCTTTTCGCCGGTGAGGCTCAGCTGTCGCGTCCGGTCAGCGAACGGCTGCGCTGCTCGACGCCGGGACCCCCGTAGGGATAGTCGGGCGGCGCCGGATCGCTAATCACGTCAAGCCGCTCGGTCTCCTCTCGGCTGAGGTGCAGGCTGGCCGCCCCGAGGTTGTCCGTGAGCTGCTCCACGGTCCGCGCGCCGAGGATGACCGACGTCATCATCGGCCGGTCCGTGAGCCAGGCCAGAGCGACCTGCGCCATCGAAACGCCCCGTCCCTCAGCGACCGACTGCACTGCGTCGATCACGTCCCACGTGCGCTGCTGCGTGCTGCGCCGGTCATAGGCCTCGACGCCGCGCTTGGGGTTCTCACCCAGACGCGTGGGCCCGCTCGGGCGCTCGGACTTCGTGTATTTGCCGGTGAGCCAGCCGCCGCCGAGCGGCGACCAGGGCAGCAGTCCCAGACCGGTCGACTCGCACGCCGGCACGATCTCCCACTCGATCTCACGGACGAGCAGGTTGTACTGCGGCTGCAGCGTGACCGGGCGCGCGAGCCCGCGGAACTCGGCGAGGTCGACGATCTTCTGGATCTGCCAGCCGGTGTAGTTCGACAGCCCGACGTAGCCGATCCTGCCCGAGCGCACGGCGTCGTCGAGGAACTGCAGCGTCTCGATGAGCGGCGTGTGGGGATCGAACGCGTGCAGCTGGTAGAGGTCGATGTGGTCCACCCCCAGGCGCGTCAGCGACGCGTCCAGGGCCTCGCGCAGGTGCCGGCGCGACAGCCCCAGGTCGTTCGTGCCCGGCCCCATCGGAAAGCGGCCCTTGGTCGCCAGCACGACCTGACTGCGGATCTCCGGCGGCTGCTTGGCCAACCAGCGCCCGATGATCTCCTCCGAGACGCCACCGCTGTAGACATCGGCGGTGTCGATCAGGGTCCCGCCCGTCTCGACGAACACGTCGAGCTGCTCGCGCGACACGCGCTCGTCGCTCTCGGTCCCGAACGTCATCGTGCCGAGCGCCATGCTCGAGACCACGCAGCCACTCTGTCCCAGTGTCCGGTACTCCATTCCACACCTCGCTGTCGGTCGTTGCACGGGGTCCTACCCGCCGGGCCCGGGTTCACGACCCGATCGGTCCCCCGGGTGACCGCGGTGGCATTGTGAGCCAGGCGTCGCAGGACGGTCGGCGCGTGCTGGGACCCGCCACTTAGCGATAGCTGACGTCGTCGGCCTGCTCGTGCCCGCGGCCGGGCGCGGGCTGTACCGGCGCGCTTCGCATGTCCTCCGCGGCGACCGACCGCACTCGGGAGGCGACGGCGGCCGCGTCTACCGCGTTGGTCGTATCGACATCGAGAAGCGATCCAAGTCCAGTGGCGGTGAGATGGTGCTCGTTCCACAGCTCCTCGACCGGGCGTTCTGAGTCGAAGTAGCCCCCGCTACGAGTTCCCGTCCTGGCTCGGTAACGGGCCTCGACGACATCACGCGGGCAGACGCAGCGGATCTCGATCAGTTGTCCCGGCAGAGCTTGTAGGTGAGGCTTTGTATACGGGTAGAAGGTGCTGTCCAGTACAGCACCCAGACTGGTCCTGGCCACGGTGAGCATCGCCATCACCGCCGCATGCCCTAGCTCGCGGCTCTGCTCGACCGTGTCGGGCACGCCGAGCACACCAATGAGCGCGTTCTTGATGGCGTCTTTGGCCAATAGCGGAAGAGACAGCTCTCTCGCCAGCGGCCGAGCGAGGGTGCTCTTACCCGATCCGGGAGGTCCAGCTACCAGCACGAAGACCGAGGTTCTCCGTCCGCGTAACCCGGGCGCGTCGCCAGATCCGAGACCGTCCGCCACTCCGTCAAGGGTACGGCTCCACCTCGGGCCGCTCAGGTGTCCCGCGATCTAGCCCTTGACGGCGCCCGCGGTCAGACCGGCCACGATGCGCTTCTGGAAGAGCAGCACGAGCAGGATCAACGGTACCGAGATGACCACTGAAGCGGCCGCGATGCTCCCGTACGGGACCTGATGCTCGGTCGCCCCGGTGAAGAACGAGATCTCGGCCGGCACGGTCCGGGACGCGGTGGTCGCGGTGAGCGTGACGGCGAGCAGGAACTCGTTCCAGGCGGCGATGAACGTCAGGATCCCCGCGGTGGCCAGGCCGGGGGCCGCGAGCGGCACCACGACCTTGCGGAACGCCTGGAAGCGCGTGGCCCCGTCCACGAGCGCCGCCTCCTCGAGATCCTTGGGGATCTCACGGAAGAACGACACCAGGATGAAGATGGCCAGCGGGAGCGCAAATGTGAGGTACGGGATGATCAGGCCGATGTAGGTGTCAAAGATCCCGATGTCCGACCACAGCTTGAACAGCGGCGCCGCGATCGCGATCTGCGGGAAGGTGGTGATCGAGAGCACGATGCCCAGGATGACGAACTTGCCGCGGAGCTTGAGGCGGGCCAGAGCGTAGGCGCAGAACGAGCCGACGACGAGCGCGAGCGCGGTGGTGATCGACGCGATGATGGCGCTGTTGCGCAGCGAGGCGACGAAGTCGGGGTTCTTGAAGATCGAGCTGTAGTTAGTCAGCGTCGGGTGGTGTGGGAAGACGGCGGAGCCGTTGAGGTCGCTGCCCGCCTTGAGCGACATGTTGATCAGCCAGTAGAACGGAAACAGGCAGAACAGCACGATCGCCGCCACGGCGACCCACATGTACCACGGGGTGCGGTCCTTTTTCGGCTTCCTGGCCGTCCGGGCGCGAGCGCGCGGTACGGCTTCGGCGGAGCTAACGGTTGATGCTTCCATTTATCTCCTCCCCCCTATTCCGCCGTCATCCCGCGGAGATTTCCGCCGATGAACCGGATGTAGGCAAACGACACCAGCATCACGATGATGAAGGCGAGGATCGCCATCGCCGATCCCTCGCCGTAGAGCCGATTCTGAGCGAAGGTCTGCTGGGCGATCGTCGACAGCGTCGACGTGCCCACCGTGCCCTGAGTGAGCACGTACGGAAGGTCGAAGATCCGCAACGCGTCAAGCGTGCGGAAGATGAGCGCCACCAGGATGGCCGGCTTGAGCAGCGGTAGCGTGATGCGCACGAAGCGCTGCCAGGTCGTGGCCCCGTCGACCTTGGCCGCCTCATAGATGTCGTCCGGGATCACCTGCAGGCCCGCCAGCAGCAGAAGCGCGATGAACGGGGACGTCTTCCAGACGTCGGCGAGGATGATGACGATCAGTGCGTACGGCTCCTGTCCGAGCCACACCGTGTGGGTGCCCAGGATCGTGTTGATGAAGCCGTAGGGCGACACGAACATCGTGCGCCACATCACGGCGGTGACGACCGTGAGCACCGCCCACGGCACGAGCACGACCGCACGCAGCAGGCCTTGACCGCGGAAGGCGCGGTGCATGGCCAGGGCCATTCCGAGGCCGATGAACAGCTCAAGCGTCACGGAGATGGCGGTGAAGATGAGGGTGTGGTACAGCGCCGAGCGCCAGTCAGGATTCGACAGACCACTCGTCCAGTAGTTGTCCACGCCCACCCACCGCGACAGCCCCGCGACCCGCACGCTGTACTGGTGCAGCGACAACCAGATCGCGTAGATGATCGGCCATGCCGCCACGATCGCGATGAGGATCATCGAGGGCGAGACCATGAGCACGGCCAGTCGCTTCTCGGAAAGGCCCTTGGAGCGCCGGCGCATGGGCGCCGGCGCTCCAACGCGATTCGCCACGGTGGCCATGATCGTTAGAACGTCGACAGGGCCGAGTTGATCTGTGAGTCAGCCTTCTGGAGAGCTGCCTGTGGGCTGACCCGACCAGCCAGGGCGTCGTTGACGTTCGTGTAGATGGCCTGCGAGATCTGCGGGTAGACCGGCGAAACGGGCCGCGCCTTCGCCTGCGACAGCGCCTGGAGGAGCTGCGGCGCGTACGGGACCGCCTTCAGGACGTCCGCGTCGTGGTAGACCGACGGGATGATGGCCGCGAGCGAGAACTTGAGGATCTGCGCCTTCTGCATCGCCGGGGAGGCGAAGAAGTCGGCGAACTTGAGCGCGAGGCCCGGATCCTTCGAGTACACGCTGATGACGCTGTTGTGACCGCCGAGGATGCTCGCCTTACCTGCGCCGGCGAAGGTCGGCAGCGGGGCGGCGTGGATCTTGCCCTTCAGCGCACCCGTGCTGTCGGCCGCGTATGCGTAGGTCCAGTTGCGCATGTAGCCGTACTTACCCGTGGTAAATGCCTGGTCGGTCTCCGGCTCCATGTACGTCGTCACGGCCTGCGGGGCCGACCCCTCCTTGATGCCGTTGACCATGAGCTCGAGCGCCTTGACGTTCTGCGGCGAGTTGATCGCCGACTTCTTGCCGTCGGCCGAGAGCACCTGGCCGCCCGCCGCGAAAGCAAGCTCGAGGTAGTCACACGTGAGTCCCTCGTACGGCGCCCCCTGGTAGACGATGCCGCCGGTCTTCTTCGCATCGGCGTACACCTGTTGCCAGGTCGACGGCACGGCCTCACCCGTCTTGTAGTAGATGAAAGCCGCGTCGCTCGTCTGCGGGACGCCCCAGTACTTGCCGCCGTAGTGAACGGTCTGGAGCGGCGCGGCGATGAACTTCGACGCATTCGCCGTCACGTACGGGGTGAGGTCGTAAAGCCACTTCTGGCTGGAGAACTCCGCCGTCCAGATCACGTCGGAGGAAAAGACGTCGCAGGAGCTCGAGTGCGCCTGCTGGCGCTGGATGAACTGGGCCCGCTGCTGGTCAGCCGAGGCCGGGAACTGCACCAAGTTGGCGTGATAGCCCTGGGCGCCGTACTTGGCGTTGAACTGGGCGACGACGTAGGCGGCGGCGCCCGTGGTGTCCTTCCCGGTGCAGTACGTGATCGTGCCCTTCGGCGGGTTGTCCATGGCGCTCGCCTGCAGGACCTTCGCGCCCGAGACGCTGGCCGAGCTGCCCGAGCTGCTGCCACCGCTTCCGCCTCCACCGCTGCTACTGCTGCTATTGCCGCTGCTGCCACACGCGGTCACCGCCAACGCGATCGCCGAAACGGCCGCAATACCAAGTCCACGCCTCATTTCTCCTCCTCCAGCTTCTCCTCGTGAACCGCGGCGCTTAGGCCGCATGCGGAACGGAACCATACTCGTTTACCCGCGCGGCGCAACGGTGAACCGCGATCTGCACAACCCTAACCCCGCGGCAATCTGAGCGGAGGGTCATCGCCCGGTAGACGCGGTGGTGATCGGCGCGGCGCGGGCGCCCCGAGCCCGGTTCGTGAATTGCCGCCGCGGCCGTGATCGCGTGATAATTTGCGCATCGCCCGGCACCGAGTGAGGAGACGGCAGAAATGGCTGAAGTCGAGCTCGATCACATCTGGAAGCGCTACCCCGACGGGTTCGAAGCCGTGAAGGACATGGAACTCGAGATCGGAGATGGCGAGTTCATGATCTTGGTTGGGCCGTCTGGCTGCGGGAAATCGACCGCCCTGCGGATGATGGCCGGACTCGAGGACATCACCGACGGAGAGCTGCGCATCGGCGGGGAGCGGGTCAACGACCTGGAGCCGCGCGATCGCGACATCGCCATGGTCTTCCAGAACTATGCGCTTTATCCGCACATGACCGTGCGCGGGAACATGGGATTCGCCCTCAAGTTGAGCAAGACGCCCAAGGACGAGGTGGACCGCAAGGTCGAGGAAGCCGCCGAGATCCTCGACCTCACCCAACACCTCGACCGCAAGCCGGCGAACCTCTCGGGCGGCCAGCGACAGCGCGTGGCCATGGGCCGCGCCATCGTCCGCGACCCGAAGCTCTTCCTCATGGACGAGCCGCTGTCGAACCTCGACGCCAAGCTACGCGTGCAGATGCGTACGGAGGTGTCGCGGATCCAGCAGCGCCTGGGCACCACAACGGTGTACGTAACCCACGACCAGACCGAGGCCATGACCCTCGGAGACCGAGTCGCGGTGATGCGCGCTGGGATCATCCAGCAGGTGGCGTCGCCCAGGATCCTCTACGAGGACCCGGTGAACCTGTTCGTGGCAGGGTTCATCGGATCTCCGTCGATGAACTTCCTGCCCGGCCGGATCGATGGCGAAACCCTGCGACTCCCCATGGGAGATGTCCCGATCCCGGCGCATTTGCGCAGCCGCTTGGAGGCGCGGCGCGCCGACGGTGCCGTGCGCGACGTCATCGTCGGAATCCGCCCTGAGCACTTCGAGGACGCGGCCGTGGCCGGCGAGGCAATCACAGGCCTGCGCTTCCGCGCGAAGGTGGATGTGGTCGAGTCGATGGGCTCCGAGCTGTATGTGTACTTTGACCTGGCCACCGAGCAGGCCGAGTCTCAGCACCTGGAGGAGCTCGCTCGAGACGCTCAGTTGGAGGATCTGCCGAAGCACGGCGGGAGCGCCACGACCGTCGTCGCACGGCTCGATGCGGCTTCCAAAGCCGCAGCGGGCGCCGAGATCGACCTCGTACTCGAGAGCGAGGAGATCAAGCTCTTCGATCCCAAGGACGGCACCAGCTTGACGCACTGAGCGCCGCTGGTTCCGCCCTCCGAGTGCGGGCAGAGCCCCAGGGTTCGGCGCGCCGTGGTGCGAGACTTCGGCCATGAAGAGTTGGCGGACGATGGGTCCACCCGTCGCCGTGGCAGCAGTCATTGCCGCTAATGCCGCGGTCGTCGTCTCGCTTTGGCTCCAGAACGGTCTCGGCGACGTACGAGATCTCCCCACCGCGCTCGTGAGCGCCGGACGGTTGACCGGCCTGCTGGGCGCCTACTTCGCGCTCGTGCAGCTCGCGCTGCTGTCCAGGCTGCCGGCACTCGAGCGGGCCGCGCCGCTCGACCGGCGGGTCGCCTGGCACCGCCCCGTCGCGATCGCGTGCATCGGGCTGCTGTGCGCCCACGCGGTCCTCATCACGGCAGGCTACGCGATTGGCGACCGCCTCGGACTGCCGGCGGAGATCGGACGGCTCGTGACCGGATATCCCGGGGTCATCACGGCAGTGGCCGCGCTCGGGCTGCTCCTCGGCGTGACCGCGACCTGCGCGCGACGCGTCCGGCGCCGACTGCGCTACGAGACGTGGCACTTCACACACCTCTACGTCTACCTGGCAGTCGCCCTGGCATACAGCCATCAGCTCGCCACCGGCAGCGACTTCGTGGGAAACCCCGCCGCCCGGGCGTACTGGATGGGTCTCTATGTGGTGACCGCGGCGATCGTGCTTGCCGGACGGGTCGGCGCGCCACTCGTGCACGCGTTGCGCTTCCGGCTGCGCGTGCTGCGCGTCGTCGACGCGGGGCCCACGGCGGCCTCGATCGAGGTCGGGGGTCGCGGCCTCGATCGGTTGGCCGTGCGCTCCGGTCAGTTCTTCACCTGGCGCTTCCTCACCCGCGACCATTGGTGGGAGGCTCATCCGTTCTCCCTGTCGGCGCCGCCCGACGGCCGGCGCCTGCGGATCACCGTCAAGGGGCTGGGTGACTTCACCGAGCGGGTCCGGTCGATCCCGCCGGGGACCCGGGTGATCGCTGAGGGTCCGTTCGGCGCCTTCACGGCCGCCAGCCGCCGGCGGCGACGTGTAGCGCTCATCGCTGGCGGCGTCGGCATCACTCCCATCCGGGCCCTGCTGGAGGACATGCCCGGCGCGCCGGGAGACATCGTCGTGGTCTATCGCAGCGCGCGTGCCGCGGACGTGATCCTGCGCGACGAGCTGGACGAGCTCGCAGCCCGTCGGGGAGCTGAGATCCACTATTTGATCGGCAAGCCTCCGCTGTCAGGCGACGACCTGCAGGCACTCGTCCCCGACATCGTGGAGCGCCACATCTATGTATCCGGGCCGGCGGAGATGACCCGCGCGACGCGAGCGACGCTACGGCGCTACGGCGTGCCCGCCGCCCAGATCACTACGGAGGGCTTCTCCCTGTGAGGCGCGCCGTGGCCATCCTCGCGCTCACCGGCGCCGTGGTGGTGGCGCTGGCGCGGTTCCACACGGAGGCGCCCCGTGTCAAGAACCCGCTCTCGGCGCTCCACGGGCGGCCGGCGGCTCGTACGCCGGCCGCGCTTGCGCCAGGCCCGCGCCGGCCCCCGACTCGTCCGGGCGTGCGCACCGCCACGAGCCCGCCGATGGCCACGCCGTTCTCACTTGTGCAGGTGCAAGCGACTCTTACCCACGGTCGCCTCACCGACGTCGAGACGGTTGCCCTGACCGGTGAGGGACCGCACACGCAGGCCCTCAACGCACGCGCTGAGCCGATCCTACGCCGTGAGGCGCTGCAGGCCCACAGCGCACGCATCGACGTGGTGAGCGGCGCGACGTACACCAGCCGTGTTTGGATCAAGTCGCTGCGGGAGGCGATCGACCTGGCACGCCGTGGGTGAGCGCTGCACCGAGCACGTGATGGGGACGACGGTGACCGTCGAGATCCGCGATCGGGTCGTCCCGCGGCGAGCGCTCAAACGCGCGTTCGGCTGGCTCCGGTGGGTGGATCGGACGTTCAGCACCTACGACGCGGAGAGCGAGATCAGCCGGCTCAACGCCGGGGACCTTGGCCTGGCGGACGCGCACCCCCTCGTTCGGAGGGTGCTGGCGCGCTGCGAGGCCCTAAAAGCCAGCACCGATGGGTACTTCGACGCGCACGCTCCCCTGCCCGGCGGCGTCGACCCGTCGGGCCTCGTCAAGGGGTGGGCGGTGGACGTGGCCTTCGCAGGACTTCGCCGGGCCGGCGCGCAGCAGCTGTGCATCGAGGCGGGCGGCGATGTGCGGGTGGCCGGCGGACCCTGGCGCGTGGGCATCCGCCATCCGCGCCAGCGCGAGCAGCTCGCGGCGGTGGTCGTGCTCCGCAGCGGCGCTGTGGCCACCTCGGGCGCCTACGAGCGCGGGGCCCACGTGGTCGATCCGCACACCGGGCGGCCACCGGTCGGAACGGTGAGCGTGACGATGATCGACCGTACGCTCGCGCGGGCGGACGCTCACGCCACGGCGGCGTTCGCCATGGGATCCCGCGGGCCGGCGTGGTCAGCCGGGCTCACCGCCATGACCATCCTCACCGACGACCAGGTACTGCTGACGCCGACCTTCTGCCACCTGCGGGCTTGAGCCTCACCGGCGAAAGCCGCCCTCGGCATTGATGACCTGGCCCGTGATCCACGCGCTGTCCGCACCGGCGAGCCAGCTCACGACTGCCGCGATGTCAGCGGGCGTGCCCCAGCGCCCGACCGGAAACGCATTGCGTAGCCGCTCGCGATCCGCGTCCGAGGCCCATCCGGTGTCAACCGGGCCGGGATTGATCGCGTTCACCGTGATCCCGCGCTCCGCGAGCGCGTCGGCGAGCGACCAGGTCATCTGATGCACCGCTCCCTTGCTGATCGCGTAGGGCAGCTCGCTCGCCATCGGCCCCAAGTGCTGTCCGGAGGTGAACAGCACCACCCGGCCGTCGCGGCGCGAGTCATCGTGCCGGTCGGCATAGGCTTGGACAAGTAGGACGACGGCTCGAGCATTGACCGCCCAGGCCAGATCCAGATCGGGGGCCGTGACCGAAAGCAGGGTTCCCGGGGCTGATCGAGCGTGGTTCGCCACCAGGACGTCGACCGCTCCGAGCTGTTCGACGGCGAAGTCGACGACACGGCGCGGTGCCTCGGGATCAGCGAAGTCAGCCTCGATGCTCCTGAGGCGATCACTCTCGCCTCCGAGGGCCTCGACCACCGCTTCCACACCGCCCGCATCGGACCCCCATGGCTGCTCGACATCGTGCGGCGCCCAGGACTGCACCACAACGCTGGCGCCTTCAGCGAGCATGCGTTGAGCTATGGCGAAGCCGATTCCCGCCTGCCTGCTGACGCCGGTGATGAGCGCAATTCGCCCCGTTAGACGTGCGAGCATCGACGACTTCTATCGCACCTCGATCTCCATGCAAGTCGACAGCGAACAGGCTCGGAGATCCCGGGTACGAGGCACGGGTCTTGAAGGGCCCAGACCGCCACGCCATCATCGGCGCGGCGACGCGCGCCAGGTATGTGATTCGCGGGAACCTCGATTCGCGGGACTGCGCCAAGCCGACGGTCTAGCTGCGGCATTGCATGCCAGGGCGGTGGAATACGGTCGGACATGGCGGCAGGGGTGTGCGGGTGCGGGCGGCATTGAGGACGGCGAGGACAGCGGCGATGACGACGTCGTCGGGCTGCCCGTTGAGTGAGGGCTGCACAACGTGTCCGCTACGCAACGCAATCACATGCAGATGGTCCGAGGAGAGCCCTGCCAGTTCGTCCTGCATGGTCGCCCATCGCCGCTCCACCAGGCGCTGGACACTCGCCGGTACTGGCGGTCCGCTGTCAATCGGTCGCCCGGGTGTGATGATGACCAGCGGGGTGTTGCCCAGACCCCCGAGCTTCGCGTCCAGCGCCTCCGTGTCGACGAGCACCATCCCGGCCGTCCGATGGGGACGCGCGTGGGCGAACAGACGCACGAGCAACCCACCGTAGGAGCGGCCGACCAATACGTAGGGCGATGTGATGGCAGCGTGGTCGAGCAGCCGTTCGAGGTCTGAGACGTCATCGGAGGCATCGTGTACGCCGGGGAAGGGCGCGCCGAGGACGGGCAGGCTGTTGCCGAGCCCGGCTCGGTCATACGCGCAGGTGCGCGTCGCGCGGGCCAGCCGGGGCTGCACATCGCTCCAGTCCTCGCTGCCGGCACCGACGCCTGCCTCCAGGATGACCGTCGGGCTGCCCCTGCCCTGACACTTCAGGTAGAGGCTGCGCCCGCCTCCGATCGAGGCGAGCCTCCCTCCGAAGACCACCGGATTGGGGTCGCCCCCAGTTACCGACCGACCGTGCCGAGCCGCGGTGCGATGCCCGCCACAAGCCGCCATCGAGACCGACAACAGAATCAGCGCAACCGTACGAGAAACCAACATCCGTACCCTAGCTGTCGCGGTGCTGCGCCCGCTCAAGCTCCGCCGAAGTTGCCGGCCTGGACCTCGTTGCGCCGAAGCTCGTGCGAGCCGTCAGCTCGACTGTACTCGTAGTACGCCCACCACGAACCGGCGATGTTCACCACGTCGACGTATCGCAGCGATCCGGTTGCGTGGGGCGAGACCAGCGCCGGGCCTTGGACCGAGATCCGCAGCCAGCTGGTGAGATCGAGGCTGCAGGCAATTCCGCAGCGCTCCTCGGTGTCCGCGGCTTCGTTGCCGGCCCCGTCGTAGTAGCCGACGAACCCGCCGCCGAACGGGACCACACACCCGAGCCTTGCCTGGTAGGCGTCCCAGCTACCGCTGCCGCCGACGGCCAGTGCCTCGCCGCGCCAGTTGTAGCGCAGGCTGTTTCGGCTGGTTGCGAGCGACGTGGGGGCGGGCCCGTGTTGCCGCAGGAACGTGCTGATGTACATCAGCATCTGTGTGCCGTGGCTGATCACGTACGGATCCTTCACGGCGGCAACGCCGACATCCTCGGGCGCAACCACCGGTTGTGCCGTTGAGATGTCGAAGCGCTCGGGCTCGGGGGCGCGCAGCAGGTCGATTCGCCAGTGGTCGCTCGACGGCGGGTCCTCCCAGCTGGTGTACAGCAGCCAGTCGCCCGCCGGCGCGCGGCGCAAGCAGAACCGCTCGAGCGAAGAGGTCCCGATCTGCTGCTTGGTCACATGCCACACCTCGGTGAACGATCGGCCGCCGTCGGTGCTCTGGGCGACGATCCCCACGTAGCCACGCTCATCCACAGACCCGTCCCGCGGTCGGCGGCGGCGATAGGACATCAACACGCGCCGCGATCGGGCGTCGTAGACCACGCTCGGCGCTCCAACCCAACACCCCGCGCCCGGCGTGTCGGGGGCGAGCACCGTCTCGCCCGCTTGCGGGTCGAACAGCGGGAAGCTCCCGCTTGCGATCGCTGCCTCGACACTGGCCGCGAGCACATCAAGCTTCGATGACTGGTCTTGCATCGCAAACCCCCCTTCAGTAGCTAGACAACCGCCTCGAACGGCGCCGTCAACCAGACGGCGTCCCGAACGGGCGAGAGCCGCGGAAGGCCGGAGCTACCCCGGATCGGTGGATTGGGTGCCAGGATCTCGCCTCGGTCGGTCCGTCCCGACCGATGATCACGCCGCAGCTGCTCGCTCGGTCTTGGGATCACAAGCGCGAGTGCACCGCCTGCACATGACCCGGCGGAACGGCATCTTGGCGCGAGAGCGGATCGACGCCCGCTCCTCCGCGATGGTGTAAACCGAATCAAGGGCGGTCGTGTCCTGCCGGGCACCGTCACTCCGTGTACCAAACGGCGGTGTTCATCGGCACGCGATTCCCTTCGGTCAGAGGGCCGCTGGCGAGCAGCTTCTCCGCACGGTGCGGAGCGCTCACAGGGTCCCCGGAGAGATTGACGATGCATACGAATCCCGGATCGCGAGCGAAGGCGATCGCGCCCTCGGGCGCGTCGAGCCATCGCAGGAAGCCATCGCCGAGCGCCGCGTGCCCGCGCCGAATCTCCAGCGCGCGGCGGTAGAGCTCAAGTGTCGAGGCGTCGTCGCCGGTCTGCGACTCGACCGTGAGCGCCGCCCATGAGTGAGGCTGTGGCAGCCACGGTGGAGCGCCTGCCCCCTCGGGGCTGAATCCGTACGGCGGCTCGTCCCCCGACCAGGGGATCGGCACGCGGCAGCCGTCACGCCCCCTGTCGGTGCGGCCCGACTGTTCCCACGTAGGGTCCTGCAATACCTCGTCGGGGAGATCCTCGACCTCGGGCAGGCCGAGCTCCTCGCCCTGGTAGACGTACGCGCCTCCCGGCAGGGCGAGCATCAGCAGCGCTGCGGCGCGAGCGCGCGCCAAACCAACCTCGAAGTCGGCCGGCAGATCGAGCAAGTCGGTCAGCCTGTGCAGCGGTCGGGCATCCTGAGGGCGGGCGTACCGAGACACCTCTCTGACCATGTCGTGGTTGGAGAGGACCCACGTGGGCGGAGCACCGACCAGGTCATGGGCGTTGAGTGACGTGACGATCGACGCCCGCATCTCCTCAGCCTGCCAAGGGGCGAGCAGGAAGTCGAAATTGAAGGCGGTGTGCAGCTCGTCAGCGCGCAGGTACTGAGCCAGGCGTTCGGCATTGTGCACCCATGCCTCCGCCACGAAGATCCGGGGATCCTCATAGGCGTCGGCCAGAGTCCGCCACCTGCGGTAGATGTCATGGACCTCGTCACGATCCCAGTGCGGATGGTCGACCGGGTCCGAAGTGAGCGGCGGCCACACGATCGAGCCGACATCCGGGAGGCCGTCGGCCTTGACGAGACCGTGAGCCACGTCGATGCGGAAGCCGTCGACCCCTCGCTGGAACCAGAAGTGCATCGTTTCCTCAAACTCTGCCCGCACGCTGTCGTCGTTCCAGTCGAGGTCTGGCTGCTCAGGCGCGAACAGGTGCAGGTACCACTGCCCCGGGCGTCCGTCAGCCTCGGTGACGCGGGTCCATGCCGGACCGCCGAACCTGCTCACCCAGTCATTGGGGCGCTCGTCACCGCTGGGGCCACGGCCGTCCCGGAAGATAAAGCGACCTCGCTCGGGCGATCCGGGGCCGGCAGCCAGCGCCTGCTGAAACCATTCATGCTGGTCAGAGACGTGATTCGGCACGATGTCGAGCAACACCCGGATTCCGAGCCGGTGCGACTCGGCGATCATTGCCTCGGCGTCGGCCAGAGTCCCGAACACCGGCTCGATGTCGCGGAAATCCGCGACGTCGTAGCCGGCGTCCTTCATCGGGGACGGGTACCACGGGGTTATCCACACGGCGTCCACTCCCAGACGAGCGAGGTGAGGCAGGCGGGAGCGCAGCCCAGCAATGTCTCCGATGCCGTCGCCGTCACCATCGGCAAAGCTGCGAATGTAGACCTCGTAGACGACCGCACTGCGCCACCACGGCGTGTCCGCGCCGGCAGCGCTCGGCTCCACCTGCGCCAAAGCGTCGTTCATGCTGCTGTATTCACCTCATCTAGAGCGCCGGACCGCGGCTTTCCGGGACGGTCACGATTTCGGCAGTGAGAGGCAGAGCCGCGGACGACGATCCGGCGAAGAGCTGGAACGTGCCGGGTTCGAGCTCCCACCGGCCGACTTCCACATTCCAATGCTCGAGCGCCCGAGGCCTGATGGTGACGGCCGCGATCACATCCTCACCCGCATCCGCCGCAACGGCCGTGAAGCCGACGAGCCACCGGACTGGGCGCTCGACGGCGCTTCCCGGACGGCTCGCATACACCTGGACGACCTCCTTGCTAGGTCTGGAACCCACGTTGCGAAGCACGATGGTGACCTGCAGGTCTGCGCCCGGCTCCGCCTCCTCCGGCACGTGGATCGACAGGTATCGCCAGCTGGAGAAACCGAGACCGTGCCCAAATGGATACCTCGGGTTCCTGCCATCGCGATCGTACCCGCGGTAGCCGATGAACAGCCCCTCGTCGTAGGGCTGCAGCCCGTTACGCGGCCGGGGAGAAGGAAGGCCCCTCTCGGACCGCGGCCACGTCGTCGGCAGGCGCCCTCCGGGCTCGGCTCGGCCAAGCAGGACATCGGCTAATGCATTCCCAAACTCCTGACCCGGAAACCACGCGAGCAGGATGGCGGCTACTTCATCGGCCCACGGCAGCAGCACCGGAGCGCCGGCGTTCACGACCACGACGGTCACCGGGTTCGCCTCGGCGATGCGCTGCACGAGCTCGTCCTGCCGGCCGGGCAACGACAGCGAGCTCCGATCGAAGCCCTCGCTCTCGACCTCCGCGCTCGTCCCGACGACGACGATCGCGACATCGGCTTCCCGCGCAAGAGTCACTGCGTGTTCGATCTCCTCCTCGTCCGTGCCATGAGGCGGCTGGAGTCCAAGCTGGAAGCCCACACGGACTCCTCCGCGCGCGGCCGGCGCGGATCCGACGATATGGGAGAGAACGACCGCTGACTCCTCTCCCCGGGCAAGATGCACCTCATGGCACGCCTGCGGCGGGACCACAAGGCCCTCCACAATGTCTGCGCCCGCTGGAAGCTCCAACTGCGTGTCGAACACCTCTTTGTCGTCGATCGACAAGCGATAGCGTCCGATCCCCGAGACGGCGATCGTGTAGATGCCCGGGTCGGTTGCCCGGATTACCGTGTGCACCTCGACGTGCTCAACTGGCACGTTGCAAGGGAAGGAGTGCAGCCAGTTGAACGTGCAGCCCAGACGATGCTCCCTCCCGAGCACCGTGCCGTCGCCGGCCAGGAAGCGCACTTCAACCCCGCCGTCGCCATCGGATCGATGAATCCAGGGAGCGCTCGCCACCGGGATGCGCCTGCTGGCCCGTGCGCCAACGCTGTGACCGACCTCGACGCCAGGCCCGAGCGCCTCTCGCAGACCATGCAGAGGCGACACGGCGTATGCCGGGAAGACCGTCGCGCTTCCGCCACCCATTGTCCGGGCCACCGCGGCGTTGGGGCCGACGACCGCGAGGCGCTTCACCTCCGAGCGCACGAGCGGAAGCGCCGAGCGCTCGTTCCGGACGAGCACAAAGCCGGCCGCAGCTGCTCGCCGCAGCGTGTCTGCCACCAGGGCATCGTCAAAGCGCCGGGCGGGAGGCACCGATGGTCCATCCAGCGCCCCGACTCGGGCAGCGAACCGCAGCAGCCGCACGACCTTGTCGTCTATCTTGGCGCCATCGACCTCGCCATCGCGAACGGCACGCACGAGTGCGTCACCCCAGGGGCCATCTGGTCCTGGCATCACCAGGTCAAGCGCCGCGTTGGCGGATGCCGCCGTTGACCGGGTTCCGAACCAGTCCGACATGACGAGCCCGTCGTAGTCCCACTCGTCGTGGAGTACGTCGCGAAGCAGTGCGCTCTCGGTCATCCGCTCGCCGTTGACTCCGTTGTAGGCCGCCATCACAGACCAGGCTCCCCCGTCGCGAACGATCGCCTCGAATGGCGCCAGATACAACTCGTGCAAAGTCCGCTCATCCAGCTGCGCGTCCAGGGTCATTCGCTCGGTCTCGGAGTCGTTGGCAACGAAATGCTTGACAGTTGCCCCGACGCCGCCGCCCTGCAGACCGCGGACGTAGGCGACGCCGATCCGGGCCGTGAGCAGCGGATCCTCGCTGAAGCACTCGAAATGCCGGCCGCCGTACGGGGTCCGGTGAAGGTTCACCGTCGGGGCCAGCACGACATCGACGCCTTTGCGTCGCGCCTCGAACGCCAGCAGGCTTCCCAGTTCCTCAGCCAGTTCTTCGTTCCAGCTCGCCGCAATGGCCGTCGGTGATGGGAGATTGGCGGAATGGTGCCGTTCGTCCCATGTCTCACCGCGCACGCCGGCCGGACCATCGGAAAGAACCAAGCGACGCAAGCCGATCGCCGGTTCGGGGTGAAGCGACCAGAAATCTGCGCCTGTGAGCAGGCGCACCTTCTGCTCCAGCGAGAGCGTCGCGGCACGCGCGGCCAGATGCCGTTCGCCGATCGGCGTCGCGGGTTCGCCCAGCGGCCTCACGATGCTCCCCCGCGCAGGCGACAGCGCACGGCGGCGAACGGCGGATCGTGCGACTCGGTCGGCTCTACGGCTCGGGGAGGTTGGGGCAGTCGCCACACGGTCGAGCCATCACCGTCGGTGCAACTCTCGACGAGTCCTGCAGCCGACAGCTCCGCCAGCTCGGCTCGAAATGCGTGGTAGGACACGAGCCCTACTCGGGTGAGCGTGGCGTATCCGACGCGGTCGTAGATCTCCGAGGTACTCGCAGGCTCTCTCGTCAATGCTGCGAGGAGCGCCGGCGCGTGCGACATAGACAGGGACTACCCGGAAGCGCCAGGCGTCGAACGGAGCCGGTTCATGCCATGAGAGGCACTGCCCTCCCGCTGTCGATCCTGTAAGTCGGCACTCCCAGAGAGCTCTACGGGCGTCCGAACAACCTGTTCGTGGCCGGTTCATCGGCTCGCCGTCAATGAATTCCTGCCGGCCAAGATCGACGTGCTCGAGTCGATGGGCTCCGAGTTCTACGCCCACCTCGTGGTGCAGTCCGAACACGTCGCGTCCCGCGAGCTCGACGAGCTGGCCAGCGATATCGGCGCCGACCTGCCCCAACAGGACGGCGCTCAGATCACCGCGCGGCTCGACGCCGCCAGCAGGGTGCAGCAGGGCGCCGAGACCGAACTGTGGCTCAACACCGAGCCCGAGTCGGGCAAGACGCTGCTCGGGCCAAACGGCAGCGGCGCCGCGGCGGCGTAGCCGCCTCGCAGGCACACGAACAGACAACGGAGCGCTGCGGGGGCGCCGCTAAAGTCGGCTGCCCATGCCCGCTCCGCGCTCCACGGGGATGCCCAGTCTCGATGCGCAGACTGACTTTCTTCGTGCGCGCAGGCGAGCGGCACTCGGGGCCATGGTGGCCCGCCTGCGCGGCGAGCCCGACGATGTGCGCCATATCCTGCCCTACGAGGAGGTGGTGGCGGCGCTCGGTTATGTCAGCGAGCACGCCGCCGGACAGCACCTGGTCCCGTTGGACGCCATCGTGGGGACCGTCGACCGGGGTCGCGATTTCGACCGCAGCTTCCGTCCTACCACGGGCCGGGTGCGCTCGCGCTGGGAGCACATCGCCGCCGCCATGCGGCGCGGCGAGGCGATGCCACCGGTCGATCTCGTGCGCATCGGCCAGATCTACTTCGTGCGTGACGGCCACCATCGGGTCTCCGTGGCCCGCGCCCTCGGGCGCACCGACGTCGACGCCTATGTCACCGAAGTCGTCACCCGGGTCGGCGCCGAGCGCGCCATCACCCTGGACGCGCTTCCGGTCAAGAGCCACGAACGGGTCTTCTTTGAGCGCGTGCCGCTGCCCGACAACGCCCGGGCGGAGATCCAGCTCACCGACCCTTGGGACTACGGGCGGCTGGCCGAGGCCGTCGAGGCGTGGGGGTTTCGGCTCGTCCAGGATCGCGGGGAGCCGATCAGCCGGCGCGAGGTCGCGTACCTGTGGCTGGAGAACGAGTACCGCCCAGTGATCGAGATGCTGCGCGGGGCCGACCTCGTCGGCACGACCACGGAGACCGAGGCCTACATGCGCGTCAGCGCGGCGCGCTACCGGCTGCTGCGCACCCACAGCTGGGACGAGGACGTGCTCGCCGCCGTGATCGACGAGCTCTCCCACAAGAACCGGCGCCGGCGCAAGACCGACCTCACCACGCCCTGAGCGGCGACCGGCTCAGCCCCACCACGCGCCGAGGACACGGCGCCAGTTATCCCAGGCGATGGCCTGCAGCTCGGCCTCGCTGAACCCCGCGTCCCGCAACGCGTCAAGCAGCCGCGGCACCCCGGCCACGTCGCCCAGCGTGGCTGGGATCCGGGTGCCGTCGAAGTCGGAGCCGAGCGCGACATGAGACACCCCGATGCGCTCGGCCACGTAGGCGGCGTGCTGGGCGATCACGGCCAGCGGCGTGTCGGCATCGTCCTCGAGATCGGGGCGGATGAACTGGCAGCCGAAGATGATCCCCACGAGGCCGTCGGTGGACCCGACCGCATCGAGCTGAGCGTCGGTGAGGTTGCGCGTCGTGGGTGCCACCCCGTAGGCGGCGGAGTGGCTGGCCACCAGTGGCCCCGGCTCGGCGCGCGCCACGTCCCAGAACCCCTTCTCGTTGAGGTGGCTGAGGTCCACGAGGATCCCCAGCTCGGCGCAGCGGCGCACGAGCGCGTGGCCCGCCGCGGTCAGCCCCGGCCCGGTGTCGGGGCTCGACGGGAAGATGAACGGGACGCCGTGGCCGAAGGCGTTGGCGCGGCTCCACACCGGCCCCAGCGAGCGCAGGCCGGCGGCGTACCAGTGATCCAGCGCCTCCAGCTCGGGGTCGATCGCCTCGGCGCCCTCGAGATGCAGCACCGTGGCCGGCGGGAGGTCGGGATCTGCGCGCACAGCGTCGAGGTCGGCCACCGTGCGTGCGATCCGCACGTGGCCGGCGCGCTCGAGCGCCGCGAGCCGGCCGGCGGCGCGCGTCGCATACGCCGCCGCCGTCTCGTGGGCCACCGGCTCCGCACGCTGGTACTCGAGCACGCCGTCTTCGCGCGCCACCAGCGTCCACTCGAAATCCGGCGAGGCGGTGAAGACGGCGAAGATGCCCCCGCGCACGCCGCCGGCCCGCATACGCGGCAGGTCGAGATGGCCTCCGTCGCGGCCGGCGGCCAACTGGGCGTGGTCCTCGCGGGTCAGCGCGTCGTTGTGCCCGTCGAACACGGGAATCATCGTCCCGACGCTATCGGTAACCTCCGACGCGGGAAGCTACACATGCGTAGCTGACGGCCGCCCCCGGCCCACACCGGATGACACCGCAGCCCACCCCCGATCCCGCCAGGACCCGCCGGCGCTACGCCCCGCGGATGGCGCCCGAGAAGCGACGCGAGCAGCTGATCGACGCCGCCCTGAGCGTGATCGTCGAGCAGGGTTACGAGGGCGTGTCGATCGAGGCGATCGCCCGGGTGGCCGGGGTGACCCGACCCGTCATCTATGACCATTTCTCCAACCTCGGGAGCCTGCTGCAGGCGCTGATCGAGCGCGAGGAGGCCTACGCGCTGGCCCAGTTGGCGGAGGTCGTGCCCGCCACACCCCGGGAGGGCGATCCCTCGGCGCAGTTCGCCGCCGGCGTGCGCCGCTTCCTCGATGCTGTCGCCAGCCGGCCCAACACCTGGCGCGTGATCCTGCTGCCCCCCGAGGGCACCCCCGCGATCGTGCGCGAGCACGTGGAGACCAACCGGGCCCAGGTGCTCGGGCGGCTGACGCGGTTCGTGGACTGGGCGGTGGAGCGAGCCGGCGTGCGCGCCGATCTGGACATCGAGATCTGCGCCCGGGCGATCCTGCGCCTCAGCGAAGAGGCCGGCCGCATGGTGCTGACCGACCCCGAGCGGTTTTCCCCCGAGCGCTACGAGCGCTTCGCACGCACGGTGATGGAGCTGATCTGGTCGGGACGCTGAGCCCGCGCGCCCGTTAAACGAGCGACGGGGACCCGCTTCCTGGGCCCCCGTCGCCGATCATCCTGTGGTCGCGCCCACGGCCGGGTTGGACGCGACCCAGGAAGATCACTTGCGTCATGTCAAACCCGGCCCGCGGGCCAAAGTTGCGACGATTCGCCGAGGTGGCCGCCACGCACATCGGAACCAACTGGTCGGGCAACTACGCCTACCGCGCCAGGGCCCTGCATCGCCCGCAAACGCTCGACGAGCTGCAGGACCTGGTGGCCCGCACCCGCAGCTTGCGCGCCCTGGGCTCGCGCCATTCCTTCACCGCGATCGCTGACAGCCACGAGCTGGTGGCGCTCGACGCGCTGCCCGGCGCGATCGAGCTCGACAGCGCCGCAGGCACCGTGACAGTCCCGGGCCACACGACCTATGCCGAGCTCGCGGCCGAGCTCAACCGGTCGGGAGGGGCGCTGCAGAACATGGCGTCCCTGCCGCACATCTCGGTGGCGGGCGCGATCGCCACCGCCACCCACGGCTCAGGCGATGCCAAGGGCAACCTGGCCACGGCAGTGGGGGCCATCGAGATGGTCCGCGCCGGCGGCGAGCTCGTCACGGTGGCTCAAGGCGACGCCGACTTCAGGGGGGTGGTCGTCGGGCTCGGCGCGCTCGGGATCGTGACCCGCGTCATGCTCGAGGTTCAGCCCTTCTTTCAGATGCGCCAGCGGGTATTCGAGGGCGTGAGCTGGGACACCCTGTTCCAGCGCTTCGAGGCGATCTTCAGCGCGGGCGAGAGCGTCAGCGTGTTTCACCTGTGCGGCGTGGGGACCGAGCAGGTCTGGGTCAAGCGCCGCAGCGACGGGGACAGTGGTGACGACCGCGACCTCGAGGAGCTCCTGGGCGTCCGCGCGGCGGATGCCGCGCTTCACCCGGTGCTGGGCGCGGACCCCGTCAACTGCACGGAGCAGCTGGGCGTGCCCGGGCCATGGTCTGAGCGGCTGCCGCACTTTCGCTCCGGGTTCACCCCCAGCTCGGGCGAGGAGCTCCAATCCGAGTTCTTCGTCGCCCGCAACGACGCGGTTGCAGCGATCGAGGCGGTGCGCGGGCTCGCCGATGCGATCGTCCCGCTCCTGCTCATCTCCGAGCTGCGCACGATCGCCGCCGACACGCTGTGGCTGAGCCCGCACGAGGGCCGCGCCACGCTCGCGATCCACTTCACGTGGCGCCGGCGCCCGGCCGAGGTGGAGGCTGTCGTAGCCCAGATCGAGGCCGCCCTGGCGCCGTTCCGAGCCCGCCCCCACTGGGGCAAGGTCTTCACCGCCGAGGGCGCTCAGATCGCCCCGCTGTACCCGCGCATGGCGGAGTTCCGCGCACTGCGCGACCGTGCCGACCCGGAGGGGAAATTCGTCAACGATTGGCTGCGCCGCCGGGTTCTGGACGCCCCGCGCTCCCGAGGAGCCGGGCGCACGTAACCTCAGCGCCACCGGGTGGGAGTTTAATGCGTCTGAGACCGGCGGAGAGGGACCGACCGAGTACAACCGGCGCCTCTCTCAGCAGCGCGCCGACGCGGTCAAGTAGATCCTGGAGGGCAAGTACCCCTCACTGCGCGGCCACGTCAACGCCACCGGCCTCGGCCCGTCGAGCCCGGTCGCGTCCAACAGGCTCAACGGGCGTGACAACCCCGCCGGGCGCCGCCAGAACCGCCGCGTCGAGCTCGAGTTCCACAAGGTCGTCGATGACCCTGAGGCCGGCGTCTGCCCGTCGGTCCTTGCCGTCCCACAGGCGTGATCACATCCGGCTTGGCATACTGGTCCTTCCCCCTTGGGGGGCGTAGCTCAGTTGGTTAGAGCGCCGGCCTGTCACGCCGGAGGTCGCGGGTTCGAGTCCCGTCGCTCCCGTCCTGCAAATGCGCGGTTTTCGGGGCTCGGCGGCTCTCGTCCGACGCCAGAAAAACGCCACTTCCGAGCCGAGCCGAGGCCAGCCGGACACTCGAAACGCTCATGCGGACTTGGCTCAAGGCGAACGGCGGACCATTGGCGCTCGTCGTGGTGGGGCTTGGCGTCGGCGGCTTTACGAACCGGACGGTAGCCCTCGTCCTGATCGTTCTCGGGCTCATCGTGTGGGTGCTGGTGCAGCCGCCGATAGCTCGCTACTTCGGAATCGGCGAACACCCGCTAGGCGTAGAGGTGCGAATCGGTGGTCGCGTAGGGATGGACATCGACAGACAGGGCAGCGCCCTGGGTACGAAGTTAGCGCTGAAGAACGTTGCCATCGTCAACCTTGACAGAGTTGGACGACGCCGGCGGGTCACTCGCACCTCTCCACGACCGCCACCTACCTGCAAGGAATCTCCTCAGAGGAGATCATCTCCACCGTCCACGCCCGGCGCGCCCCGATGATGCACGCCAGCGCCGGCCTAGCCCTGTAGAACGCCACGCGGGAGCGCATGACGCGCTCCCGCGACCCTGCCAGTCTGGCGCGCCCCAGAGTCAGACGATCGCTCCGCGCGTAACCAGCAAACAGCCGCCACTGGGCCTGGCGTGGCGAAGGGATGGCGCGGCCGCGGCCGCGTCTAGCCACTCAGTTGTCGCCTAAGCGATGGTCCGCCAGTCGTGATGGCGGCGACGGATGCGATCGTCGACAGCGCCCGGGTCAGCGCCCGCGGACGTGACCCGCCGCCATCCGCCCGAGCTCGAAGGCGGCAGTTCCGGTCGTCACCACCGGGTCCTGCGCGGCGAACTCGCGAAGCGCCTGCTCGTCGTCCGTCTCCACCACCGCGAGGCCGTACGAGTCCTCGTCGGTGAGGACCGGTCCGAACGCGACCATGTCGCCACGTTCGAGATACGGGCCCCAGTGGGCAGCGTGGCGGCTCATGATCTCCCGCTCCGTATCGGTCAGGGTCTGAGCGAAGTTGGGGCGCGGCGCGATGAGGCGCAGGACGAACGTAGGCATGCTTCGGACTCTACGCCGGCTGATCAGCTCGCGACCGAGCCGCACGCTCGTGCTGTCGGCCCGCACCACACGCAGACTCGGACGGTGGCATTCGCCCGATGTCGAGCCTTAGCGTGGCGGGCCTCGCCGCGATCGCTTCGTTGTCGTCCCTGCCTTCGCTTGCGCGAGCGCGTCGGCGACCACGCGATCGCACGTCGACCGCGTCAGGCTTGCGCCTGCACGCGGAAGGGCGGTGCGAGACGCGGCCAGCCGGACCGTCATTTTCCTACCGCCCGGGACGCGCTTGGCGTCGAAACGGCCGGGTCAGACAGCGCAACCGCATCCCTTCGACCGCAAGATCTTGATCTGCGCTTCGGGAGTATCCACGTAGCGGTCCTGGACTGCGCTTCCGGTCGCGAGTTCGGCGTCGAGCGGGCTCGAATGGGTGTACCCACGCGAGCGCATGTCCTCGACCAGTGCTGTATGGCGAGCGTATAGAGCAGCAAGACGGTTCTCCCAGCGAAGCGTCTCAGGATGCTTCCGGTAGCCGGCCTTGTCGCCGGTCAACACCGACCAGATCGCATGGAGCTCGCGGTGCTCGCCAAGTAGGTGTGCACGACAGAGCCGGTCGGGCGCGAGGTCCCAGATTCGCATCGCCCGAGCGTAACCGTCTGCCCCCTCCCGAGCAAACGAGCGCTCCTTTTCCGCCTGAATGCGCGCGCATCTGCGGAACCACCGACGCGTGTTCCCGCCCAGCAGAGCCATCCGTCGGCACCACCGCGGACGACTGCTGCGCTCGTCAGAGCTCGCCGAGCTCGCGATCGTTCCTGGCGACAAGGAGGGGTCAGCCCGCGCAGACGCCTCATGACTGTTTCGCCACGCACTCAGCTGTCTTGCCGCACGGGGCGGACGGCTGTATTGCCGGGATAATGCGCAAGCCCAACCGCACGCGGCTGACGTCAGACGCCGCGCTGTTGCTTTGGTAGGGCATCGGGCTGCTGGTTCGCCACGCTAGCGGTCTTCCGCACACTGGCCTGATCGGCGATGACGACGCGCGTCCGATCAAGACCGCGATGCGCGCTCAGGGTCTCATCCAGCCAGTGGGGCCGGCTCCTTGAAAGCGTGGCGAGGCGGACACGGTGACTGGTGATCCGCTGGTTCCTGTCGCGGTACTTGCGGTGCGACGACGGGCATCCGAGCCGGTCGCCCCACCACAAGTGGATGAACTACAGGACGAGAGGCACCCCACAAAACCAGATTCGATTTCTGACTTTGCGTGAGGACCCGAGCGTCATTGGTCGACGGAACGCCCGCGGCGAGTGCGGCCGGCTTGCGCCGCCGCCCATCGCTCGACCTCCGGACGCAACCAGAGCTTGACTCTGCCGTTACCGAGGTTCAGGACGGGCCGCGGCATGTCTTCGTGCCGATGCTGGTACACGCTCACGGTGTTGCGGTGAGCCAGACCGAGCAACTCGGCGACGCCGTTGGCGTCGACCAGGTCGTCGAGGTCTACTTGCCGGCCCATGACTCATAGATTACTTTCGTAGTCGGATCCGTCCGACCTGCGCGGCGATTACGTTAGTAATCAGAACAAGTGGCCCCAGCGGTGCTGGAACACCCCGGGGCCCGGCCGAGACCTACGAAGGAGGTCCGACGATGTCAGCCTACGCCCCCACCCTGTCGGGATCGATCGCCGAACGCAGCTCGGGACAGGCGGAAGAAACCTGCACTCTGACGCCGGACGAGGTGATGACGGCTCGCGAGGTTGCCGAGCTCCTCAAGATGCCGGTGTCGACGATCTACCAGCTTGCTCGGCGCGGAGAGCTTCCCGCGAGCCGGCTCGGGCGCACGTGGCGGTTTCTCCGGCCGCGGCTCGAACAGCTACTGGCCAGCTGAGGGCCTACGCGTTCACGCTGCGGCTGCGAGGACCTGCGGCGCACCGTCGCACGTGCCGTGGCCGTCCGGCCAGGTGATCCTCAACTCGCGGTCGCGATCGATGAACCACTTGAAGTTCACGAGCGTCATCGCGATCACGCGCCAGTCGTCGTCCCACTCGATCCCATGGCCCTCGGGGGTCGCATCCGCATGCGGGGGAAGACCGCCGGCGTCGTAGCCCTCCACGCTGAGATAGAGCACATCCCCGCGTTCGTCGTACGCGTGGTGCTCGAATTCGATGCCTGCGATTGTCACGCTCATCGTTGTCTGATCCGAGGATCTCGGTCCCCGACGAAAGCCGTCACGACCCACGCCGGAACCTCGTTGAAGTCTACGACCACCCGAAGCCACCGACCGGCCTCAATGAAGCTCTGGCGATACAACCGCTCGCGTCCCGGAACCGGATCGTCCTCGCGGAAGTCCGGAGCCGCGACAGCGGCGAGGATCTCGTCCACTTGGTCCAACCCAGGATCGGACGGAATCGTGCCGGGCAACGGCGCGGGCAACTTTCTCCACCAGACTCGCCACCAAATAGACGTTTCTGACCTCCCGAATCGTCCGGAACTGCAGGAACGACACGCCCCTCTCCGGCCTGTCACGCCGGAGGTCGCGGGTTCGAGTCCTGTCGCTCCCGCTATTCGATGCTCCCGTAGATATTGGCGATTGCGGACGTTGCCTCGTCCACGCTGATCCGGCAGCGGTCTCGGGAAACGTTCCGGTGGTCGCGGGCCATCCTCAGGCTCGCGACCTGCTGTTGGGGATGCCTCTCGTCCCCGTAGCTCATCCACTTGCGGCGGGGCGACGGGCTCGGATGCCCGTCGTCACACGGCAAACACCGCGACAGCGACTGGCGGACCACCACCACCGGGCGCGCTCGTCTCGCCACGCCTTCAAAGAGCCGGCCCCACCTGCTGGACGAGGCGCTGAGCGCTGGTCGGGTTCATCGCCATCGGCACGAGAACTCGACGCAACGACGGTGCTCGCCCGTCGCCGGGCATGGCGACCGGCAGGCTCGCGATGATCGGAATGGCGTCGAGGGCGTCACCGACCAGGGGAGCGAGCTGACGAGCGCCCGCGTGGACACACGCTCGTCCGATGTCGACGCCGGCCAACATGTACTCCGTCGCCTTTCCGATCGTGCGCTGGGGCGACCGTCGGATGTTCAAAGCAGTCCTGGTGTTGAATCGTCTCGCCCTCGTGGGCGACGGTCTGCGTAGGGTCGATGGCCGAACCGAGGTCTGACTCAGAAAGCAGTTGACTCCGGCGTGGGTGTCTTGCTGACGAAGTGTCGGCCTCGGTTCTTGCCGTCGAGGATCGGCCTGACCTAATAGGAGCGTTCGCCCCCGTCGCGGGGCGTCTACCAGGACGTTGTCGGCCGGTCCGCCAACAACATACCTCTAGGAGGGTTCAGGTGGGAAGCGTCAAGAGGCCCGGTCCGGGGCCGTCTCACTTGTTGATCACGCCCGATCACGCGGGCAACGTGGTCGGGATCGACCCGCACAAGCGCACGCTGACAGCGACCGTCGTTGACGCGCGCGGCGGGATCCTCGCCTCGGCACACTTCCGGGTCTCCGGTGATGGACACCGCGAACTGGAAGCATGGGCCAGGCAGTTCGGGCAGATCGCTCGCTGGGGGATCGAGGGCTCGGCGAGCTGGGGGCGGCACACCTCGATGTTCTTGATCGGCCGCGGCTATGACGTACGCGATGTGTGCGCCAACCGCACGCCACGGTCAGATCGCGCCAGGCAGCGAGGCAAGTCCGACATGCTCGACAGCGAGCGGATCGCGCGCGAGGTGCTGGCGCACCCGTTGCTGCCAAAGGCGTTCAAACGCGCCGGCGCCGACAGCGGCCCTGGTGAGCAGCACCAGCTGCTGGCGTTGTGGAACAACCAGCGCCGGTCGATCGTGAGGGGTCGTCAGCACCTGGTCGGTGAGGCAGAGCAACTGCTCTGCGAGTTGCCGCTGGAGCTGCGCGAGCAGTTGCCCGACACCACGAAGGTCCGCCCGCGCCTGGCGGCGCTCGCGGGCCGCAACCGTCGACGCCGCTACGATCCGCCGACCCGACTGCGGTTGCAGCTGCTCGACGGCTACCACGCGCAGATCAACGCGCTCGACCCCAGGAACGCGAGGTGGTCACACACCTCGAAGCGCTCGTTCGCGAGAACCGCTCGACCCTCGGGGAGCTCTGCGGCTTGAGTACCCGCTCGGTCGCCGAGCTGCTGGTCGAGATCGGCGATCCTCGCCGGTTCACCGAGGGCGGCTTCGCACGCTTCAACGGCTCAGCGCCGCTACCCGCCTCGACCGCCGAGGGACCCGGCGAACCGACTCGGCACCGCTACAACCCCGGTGGCAACCGACGCATCAACGCCGTCCTGCACACGATGGCGGTCACCCAGTTGCGCTGCGAACCACGCGCGCAGCGCGTCTACGCCAACGCCCGCGCCGGCGGGCACACCAAGAAAGAAGCCCGCCGCATCCTCAAACGCCACCTCTCCAACGTCATCTACCGCCGCATGATCCGCGACCTCGCAGCCGAGGCACCCGACCAATCGGCGCTCGCCGCGTAGCCGCCAACATTGACATAGGAGCCTTCGTCGGCTCGCCGAGCGCGCGGCTGTTGGTGTACCTAAGCCGGTCATGCGGCGGCGATGACCAGTCCGCTCGACCATGGGTAATGCGCGCGCGACCGGACAAGAACGATCGCGCGTTGATGGCGTCGGCTCGCCGCTGCGGCGTGGCCTAGCCCTGGCCAGAGGCGAGCGTGCCGTCCGGGCGGGTTCGGTAGTCGTGCGGTTCGCGCGGGGTGAGGATCGCGCGGTTCCACGCGGCCACCTGGGCGTCTTCGATCCGCTCGAAGATCCGTTTGCGCCCGCTGCCCATCTGAATGAAGCGGCCGTCTTCAAAGGTCGCGATCTCGATCCAGTCAGCGAACGGTGGGCGGATGTACAGCGCCTCGCCGCGGCATTCGGCGGCGAGGCGGTAGAAGTCGTCGTCAGATTTCCACTGTCCGGCATGCCGGTTGGTTAGCCGCAGGACCACGGTCTCGCCATCAAAGGCGAAGATGTAGGTGTCAAGCGCGAGACGGCCGGCGTCGTCGTCCACTTGAACGTCCTCCTTGACTTGCCACAGCCCGGCCGCCTGCGTGCATCCGCTCCGGTCGTTCATCGCTAGTTGGTCGGGTTGCCGGGGTACTTGGCGAGCAGCGCCGTCCGGTGATCGGCCTGCAACCTCGTCACCGGCCCGGCGAAGCCGAGCCGATACTGGATTGAGCTAGCCGTACCGGCGGCGATGTTGACGACGGTACTGCCCGACCAGTCGACCCGGTACCCGGGGTGGGTGCCTTTAACCAGATAGGTGGAGAACCCGTCGCGTTCGGTGACGGTTGGCGACCCGGCGGCCGGTCCGGCGGCCGCGAACGCCTGGGCCTGGCCGATGATGCTGGCGCCGCTCGGCTGGTCGAGCATCACCCGGCTGCGGTTGGCCGAGCTGGTGCTGGCAAAGCCGCTGACGTCGTAGAACGGGCTCGGGCTCGCTGCCGGCGAGTTCTGGACCGAGTCGACGACCCAGTTCTGGGGGCTCCCCGCGCTCGACCAGGGAGCCGGCCCGTTGCTTGTCAGGACCGACCCGGTGGCAAACACCGGAGCGGCGGCACCCGGCGGCGTGCCGAACTCCTGACTGGCGTTGAACTGCAGCCAATGAACCTGGTTGGCGTCCTCGCCGGTGTACTCGAGCGAGATCCAGTTGCCGGAGCCGCTGAAGGTATCGTCGGCACGGACGGTGACGCAGCCGACGGGGTTGTCGTCCGGCCCGACGAACCCCTGGTGGAGATAGCTGCCGAGCGTGCGCGTCACCATCGCCCGGAGGTGGAGTCGACGCGCCGTCCGTCGCAGGCGCCCGCCGATCGGCGGCTGGGACAGCGCGTCGGACTCCGCGCTGAACTCCTGGGCGAGGCGGCCGGAGGTGATCGGGCCGATCTTGCCGTCGGCCTTCAGGCCGTATGAGGCCTGGTAGGCGGCGACGGCGTTCGACAGGTCGTCGTCGGCAACCGCCGGATCCGGGGAGATCCCGAGCACATCGCGGATCGCCCGGAGTTCGGCTGCATCAGTGAACAGCACCCTGTTCATCGCGCGGGCCCCCTGCAGATCGCGCGGGCTCAGCGTGACCGGCGCGGCGCCGGGAACAGTCGGCGCGATCGCCAGGTCCCGGGCCAGCACCTGCCGCGCGACCCGATTCCCGGCCGACCGCTGAAGAGCGAGGATCGCGTTGGCGCGGGCTCGGCCGACGCCGTGGGCCGGGCTCAGCGGAGATCGGAAGAGGACCGGCGAGTAGAGGTTGCCCCTGGCCTCCCCGGCGGCCTCACGGACCATGATCACACGCGACGAGGTCACGGTCGCATCCGACGCCTCGTCGATCCGGGCACGCACTCGCTGGTCGCCCACTGGGATGTAGACCTTACGACCTTTGCGGCTTCGGGCCTAGTCGTTATCCGGCAACAGACACTTCGCCGACGTTCTGCGCACCTGCACGGGCTCCATAGGGACGACCGCCCGACGAGCGGAACAGTCACGTTGTCGAAAGCAACGCCGCCTTCGAACGCTGTCGCTCTCGGACAATCTGAGGCGCGAGAGCTCAGGCGAGCTCGTGACCGCCCTGCTCGGCACGCGGTCGCCGCCCGCGCCGCCCGCGCCGTCCGCCGCGCCGAACGTCGCCTTTGCGATAGCCCGGCGGGAGCCGGCCGGAGCGCAAAAGCAGTCGTGCCGAGCCCGGCTGGCAGACGCTTGGATCTGGGCGATAGGAGCAGCGCGCGATTCGGCGGTCGGCGCCGTTCGTCGCCACCTTGGACCAGCATCGACGCCCCGCGCGGACTACTGCTTCGACCCGGGCGCTAGCACGAAGGCTGCAAGCACCCCATGCGCGCTTGTGGCGAGGGCCGGTGCGACCCGACGCTAGCGTCGAGACCCGCATTCGTGCTGGCGCAGGCATTGGAGGGAGGCCGACTGTCTGTTGCTGAGAGTCCGGGCGAATGCTTTCCTATCGGAGTATCCGCGGCAGCCCGAAGTGCGGGAAGGCGCTGTTGCCGCCAAACCAGGTGATCGCGGATATCTGCTGGCCCTCGAGGGTCAGGACGATCATTCCGTAGAGTCGGGCGATCTCGGTCTGGGGAGGTCGGAAGTAGGCGCCGAAGGCTGGTTGGGAGTTGGCGCGGGTCGGTACCAGTAGCGGCGCGCCTCGCGTGACGGTCCGGTCGCGTAGGAACGAGCCGATCCTGGCGGGACCCTGGTATTCGTAGGGCTCGGGCGGCATCGTCAGCCACGCCTCGTCGGTCAGTACTGCGACGACGCCATCGATGTCGCCTGTTTGGATCGCGTCGGCGAAGCGGCCGACGGTGTCGCGCTCGCGTTTGGAGTCGGGAAGCGGCGCCCGTTCGCGTTCGGCGGCTGGCAGCCGCGATTCGAATGCCGCGCGGGCTCGGCGCAGCAGGCTGTTGACCGATTGTGCGGTGGTGTCGAGCATTTCGGCGACCTCCTCGGCGCGGTAGCCGAGCACGTCGCGGAGCACCAGCACGGCGCGCTGGGGCGGGGACAGATGCTGGAGGCCGACGATGAACCCCAGCTCGATCGCCTCTTTGGTCTCATAGCGCGCCTCCGGCCCGGGAGCCTGGTCGGGGATCCCCTCCAGCAGGACGTCGGGGAAGGGTTCCAGCCAGATCGCCTCGCCGTGGCGGGTGGGCTCGGGCATCTCGGTCATCCGCTGCGACTCCTCAGGGCGGCGTCGCGTCGCTCGGAGCGCATCGAGGGCGCGGTTGGTCGCGATCTGGTACAGCCAGGCACGGACCGACGCGCGGCCTTCGAAGCCCTCAAGGCCACGCCAACCGGCGAGGAGGGTCTCTTGGAGAAGGTCCTCCGCGTCGTGGACTGACCCGACGATCCGGTAGATGTGGATCTGGAGCTCACGCCGGTACGGGTCGGTCAGCTCGCGGAACGCATCCTCATCGCCAGCGCGTGCGCGCGCGAGGGCCTGGTTGGTCACGCTTGCATCCTCGCACTGACTGTTCCTTTCACCCGCATCGCCTGTAATGACGTCGGCGCGCCCCGAAATTCGCCGCTCAATTTCCCTCGCCGCGAACGCCTCAACACCCGCAACACCCACAAGTCCAAGCAAAGGAGATTCAAGATGGGAAAGATTGTGGTCAGCGAGAACGTCTCGCTCGACGGCGTCGTCGAGGACCCGAGCGGCGAGCAGGGGTTCAGGCACGGCGGCTGGTTTGTTCAGTTCATCGGTCAGGACTGGGAGGCGTGGGCTGAGGTCGAGCTCGCCGAGGCACAAGGCGCCGAGGCGCTGCTGTTAGGTCGCCGCAGCGACGAGTACTTCGGCACACGGTCGCCATCCCAGAGCGGCGCGTGGGTGGACAAGCTGAACAGCCTGCCGAAGTACGTCGTGTCCGCGACCCTCGAACAGCCCAAATGGACCAATGCGACCGTCCTGAAGGGCGAGGTCGTCAGCGAGGTGTCGAAGCTCAAGCAGCAGACAGAGGGGGAGATCATCGTGTACGCCAGCCGCCCGCTCGTGCACACGCTGATGGAGCACGACCTGGTTGACGAGCTGCGGCTGACCGTCTTCCCGGTCGCGCTCGGCGCGGGCGAGCGCCTGTTCGGCGAGACCAGCGACAAGCGACCCCTACGCCTGATCGACACGAAGACCATCGGGAACGGCCTCGCCCACCTAACCTACGAGCGCGTCCGCGAGGCCTAAACGGCCCGGACGCACGCGCCTTCGAGCCCGGAGCTGACGACGCCTGTCGGCCGGCCGGTCTTCCGGTGCGATCGCACGATCAGGACGCGCCGTCACTACGGTCCGATCCTGTCTCTCAAGCGAATTCCGACAACAGGAGGTGTGTAGCGATGGTCAGATTCCTGGCGGTCTACGACAAGCCGGATGATCCGGACGCATTTGATCGCCACTACCGCGAGGTCCACATCCCGCTCGCGAAGCAGCTATCCCGGCTTCGCCGGTACACGGTTAGTCGGAACCCGGTGCCGACTCGCGACCGCAAGGCGTACTACCTGATCGCGGAGCTCGACTGGGACGACATGACCGACCTCCAGCATGCGTTTCAGACCCCTGAGGGGCGAGCGTGCGCCGACGATGTCGCTACCCTCGCGCCGCCAGACAAGGTCCAAACCATGATCTACGAACTCGAGGACGCACTGCAATAAGCAGATCGGCGGGGGTCATCCTCTCGCCCTGCGGACAGGCCGAGCAGCGCCAGCTCAAACCTCTGCTGCGCAAGCTGGATCGTCGAGCACCGCCAAGTTCGAGTGGGCAGTCCTCGGACACCCGCTTTCGCGACGGCTGTGGCGTCTGGGGCACAACAGCCATCGCCCCGCAATGCGCGGAACGGGGGCCGCTGCCTCGGAGTCCTCATGGACGAATGCGGATGATCGTCTTGCCGTTGCGTCGCTCGGTCGGGTTGAGGGCGGCGACGGCATCGTCGAGGGTCGCGACGGTGCCGATATTGGTCCGCAGTCGTCCGTCCCGCACCCGCTGGACGATCTCACTCAGTTGGGCACGATCGGACTCGACGACGAAGTCGACTGCCAGGCCGTCGGCGGGCCGCGCCTCGGACGGCCCAACGACGGTCACCAGGGTCCCTCCGGCCCGGATCAGGCCTGCGGACCGCTTCTGGATGTCTCCGCCGATGACGTCGAACACCAGGTCAACGGCGCCGACGTCTTCCAGCGCGTCGTCCTCGAGGGCGACGAACTCCTGGGCGCCGAAGTCGAGCGCCGTCTGGCGGTCGGCGGCGCGCCCGGTGCCGATCACGTAGGCGCCGGCCTCACGTGCGAGCTGCGTCACCATCGACCCGACTGCGCCCGCCGCGCCGTGCGCGAGGACGCTCTGCCCCGCCTGAAGACGGCCGTGCTCGAACAGCCCCTGCCAGGCGGTCAGACCCGAGATCGGCAGGCTCGCGCCCACGGTGAAGTCGACGTCACCCGGCAGCGGCGCGAGGTTGCGCGCCTCAATCGCCACATACTCCGCCAGGGTGCCGTCGCGATGCCAGTCCGCCAGGCCGAACACCCGCTGCCCCACCGACACCCCCGTCGTGCCGTAGCCCAGGGCGGTGACCACTCCGGCCAGCTCGTGCCCAGGGATCGACGGTGTTCGGTCACGATCGCGGCGATCGGTCCAGGTCGAGGGCCACGCCATCTCAGTCGGGACGAATCCCGACGCATGAATCTCAACGATGACGTCGTTAATCGCCGCTGGCGGCTCGGGCCGCTCCACCAGCGTCATCCCGGCCGTTCCCGCAGCCTCGTCCGTCACCACAATCGCCTTCATCCGGCACCTCCCGGCGTCGAGTTCTCGTCTGTTAGCAGACTGGATCGACGGTGAGCGCCACAGAACTCTCGCGGGCTGCCCCCCCAGCGTCAAGCGCCAGATGACGCGTCGGGCGGCCAGCCCCGCATCCGCGACCGCACAGGCATCCTCGAGCTGGCTTCACGGGTCTCGGAATGCGCGGGTTG
>CAVRKJ010000009.1:0-7968 GCA_963721515.1 uncultured Actinomycetota bacterium
CTTAGGAGGGCCGGGGACATCGCGCCCGAGCAACTCGTCTCGGAAGCAGAGCAGGGCTCGCTCCTGACTTGATCGGGGCTGAGCCGCCCGACTCTAGGAGGTCGCAGCCGCCAGTGTCTGGTGGATCAGCGAGGCGTGTGATCTGTCGCTGCGGCGCCGGGGCCGCCGGGCGCCTTCGTTGGTCGATGACGGTCCGTGGCCGGCCTGATCGTCGCACGCGGCGGCCCGGCGTTGGCAGGACAGGATGTCTCTGCTGGAGGGATCGTCGTTGGACGGCGGCTCGCGGTGAACTCGGTCGGTGGGGTGGTCGAGGCCATCTTGGAGCCCGGGCCGCTCGCGGACGGGAAGGCGATCTCGATCGCAAGTCCGCCGTCTGGGTTTGGGTGCGCGTGGAGGGTGGCGTGGTGCGCTGTTGCGATCGCGCGAACGATCGAGAGCCCGAGCCCGTGACCGTTGTTGTGACCGGTCCGCTGGGCCAACCGTTGGAAGGGCTCGAAGAGACGCTCGAGCTGGTCGGGCGGAATCAGCGGACCGGTGTTTGTTATCGACAGGGACGGGCGCCTGTCACGGGTGCCGGTGGTGATCGCCACGCGCCCACTAGGGACGTTGTGGCGGATCGCGTTGTCGATGAGGTTGCTGATCAGGCGTTCCAGCAGCCTCGGATCGCCGACGGTGGTCGCGGGGTCTAGCGTGGTCCGCAGATCGAGGTCACGGTTGGTGAGGCGAGACTGGTGGGCGGCGATCGCCTGCACGGTCAGGTCCGCGAGCTCGACGCGCTCACGGCGCTCGAGTCCGGCCTGGCCGCGAGTTAGGGTGAGCAGCCCGTCGATCAGTTGCTCGAGATTCTCCTCGGAGGCGACCACGCGCTCGTGCGCGGCGCGGAGTGAGGCGTCGCTCACGTCGGGGCTGGCCAGCGCAACCTCGCTGATGGCCCGCAAGCGGGTCAGGGGCGCGCGGAGCTCGTGGGAGGCGTTGGCAACGAACTGGCGTTGAGAGCGGTAGGAGTCCTCGAGTGGCCCCAGGACGCGCCCGGCCAGGAGCCATCCCAAGCCGAGCGAGAGCAGCGACATCGTGGCCAGAGCGATCGCGGACTGGATGAGCAGTTCCCGGCGTACGTCCGTGCGCCGTGCGCTGTTGTCGGCATAGAGCTTCCGCTGGTAGGCGTCGATCAGCCCGCACGTGCCGGCGGCCTGCGTGTATACCGCCGACTGACTATCGAGGGTGATTGGGATCGCGAAGATCGCGCCGTCGTGATCGCTGATCACGCCGCTGAACGATCCGGAGCGGGGCACCGAGGTCGTTGGGTCAGGGAACCCAGGCACGCCGCGCTCGCGCATGCACTGCGCGACTGTGCGCCAGTGCGTCATCGCCGATGGGGTGGGGTGCGTTCGCTCACCGGGAGCGGGGAGCCCTCCCGGCCACGGGGTGCTCACCAGACCGGGCTGTCTCGACGCGGGGCTCGTCGGACCGAGGGTGAAGACGAAGCCGGCGTTGACCAGGAGCACGTATGCGATCGCCATCAGGGCAGCGCCCGAGAGCAGGAACAGGCCGCTGTAGAGCAGCGTCAGACGCATCCGGGCGGCGCGGTGCGGGAGGTGGCGCGTCGCCGCGAGATCGGTGATCCGGCGGTTCAGGCGAGCGGCGATGGTCATATCCGGTACCCGGCCCTGGCGACGGTCTGGATCAGGGGCGGGTCACCGAGCTTTGAGCGCAGTCGGCTGATCGTGATCTTGACCGCGCCGGTGAACGGATCGGCGGCCTCGTCCCACACGCGCTCGAGCAGCTCCTCGGGCGAGACGACCCGGCCGTGAGCGCTGAGCAGCAGCTCCAGCACGCCGAACTCCTTGGGCCGCAACGCCAATGGTCTGCCCCCGCGGTGCGCGGTGAGCCGGCCGGTGTCGAGCACGAGGTCGCGGTGCTCGAGCACGGGCGGGATTCCCGGCTGAGCCCGGCGCGCCAGCGCGCCAATCCGCGCGACGAGCACCGCGAACGCGAATGGCTTGGGCAAGTAGTCGTCGGCGCCGAGCCCGAGCCCTTCGACGAGGTCCTCGTTCTCGGCGGCACCGGTGAGCATCAGCACCCGGCTACGACCGCCCGCCGCGACTAGCTGCGCGCACACCTCATCACCATGCAGGACGGGCAGATCACGGTCGAGCACGATCACGTCGTAGTCGGTTACCCGGGCGCGTGCCAGGCCCGCCCGGCCGTCTCGCGCGACATCGACGGCCATCCGCGCATCACGCAGGCCCGCGGCAACGGTGTCGGCCAGCTCCTCGTCGTCCTCGATCACAAGCACCCGCATCGACCGCTCCTTCTCCGGCGCACGGTAGCCGTCCCAACGTTTCACGGCGGTTTCCTGCCCGAGCGGCCGCCCGCGGGGTGAGGGAAACCGGGCTGAAACCGTGCGTTCTCTACAACGGTCCGCACACCAGTCCGAGGAGGGTGCGATGAACACCACAGCAGCAGACAACCAAACGACCACACCGTTACCGCGCCGGCGGCTCGGCACCCTGACCGCGATCGTCATGATGGCCGCGATCGGACTGACCGCGTGCGGGTCGTCCAGCACCCCGCATGTGGCCAGCCTACCGACGAGCACCAACGCCGCCGGCGCGGGCACGCCGGTCAACACGTCGACCACGGCTACGGGCACCCACCGTCACCGGTCCAAATCGGCTAACGGCAGTCCGACGGCGCTGCTGGTGGAGTGGGCCAGCTGCATGCAAACCCACGGTGATCCCAACCAGGCCGCTCCGACCATCGACGCTAACAAGGTGATCCACCTGACGTGGAATGTCGCCATTCCGGGCGGGATATACGGGACGAACAAGGGCGGGCAGGGCAACGCCGGCCCGGGCCAGCACTGCCGGACCTACATAGACGAGGCCGAAACCGATTTGCAGGGCAGCCAGCATCTGCAGCAACCCAGCCAGGTCCAGCTAGTGCAGTTCTCGCAATGCATGCGGGCCAACGGGATCCCGGATTTCCCTGACCCGTCGAATGGCGGCATGTCGTTCAATCGCGCCGGAGACCTGAACCCGAGCAACCCAATCTTCCAGAAGGCCTCCACGTTGTGCGCCAAGAAGACCGGCCTGCCTGGCTTTGCCACCGGCGGCGCACCCCCGCCGGGGGCAGTCGTGTTCAATGGAGACGCCACGGGCGGAGCTGGTGGCTGAGCTGTCAGCTAGACGGGTGGCGGCGATCGCCGCAGTTGCCGCCGCCCTGGTTGGTGGAACGGTGGCGGGCGGGGTGGCCGCGGTGGGCAGTGCCGGTGGGCAGCCCAACACGGCCACGTCCCAAGCCGAGGGTGGCCTGGCGACCGCGGCGGTGGTGCGCACCACACTGACAAACACGGTGGCCGTCGGCGGTTCGATCGGTTACACCGGCGCCTACACCATCTCGGCTCCGTCGGGCTCCAGCGCCCAGGCGGTCCTGCAGGCCCAGCAGACCGTCACCCAGGATCGGCAGGCCTTGGCCGCCGATCAGAAAACCGAATCCGACGCATCAACCGCCGATGGCAGGACGATTGCCGCAGATCAGACCAACGTCGGGGCGGCTTCAGCCACCCTCAAATCCGACATGAGCGCCAAGGCCAACGCCTGCGCTGGACAGCGAGCCTCCGCGACCGTGTGTACTCAGGACGAGCAGAAGGTCAGCCAGGACCGGATCCAGCTAACCCAAGGCCAGCAACAACTCGCCGGCGCAATGTCAACGGCAACGCTCGATCACGACCAGAACGCCGGCAAGGTCGGCGCCGACCAGATCAAGCTGCGCGCGGATCGAGCAACGCTCGCGTCCCTACAGGCGACCGCGGCCATGGCGGCCAGCACGGTCACCTGGCTGCCGGAGACGGGCGCGATCGTCAGGCAGGACCAGGCCGTCTACTCCGTCAGCAACGAGCCGGTCCTGCTGCTGTACGGGCGTGTCGCCGCCTACCGCGCGTTCTACGTCGGGATGTCTGACGGCGCGGACGTCCGTCAACTGACCACAGATCTGATCGCGGTGGGCAACGGCGCCGGGCTGCATCCAAGCGACCACTACTCGACGGCGACCGCCACGGCGGTCAAGCGCTGGCAGCGGACACTGGGTCTTCCCGCGACCGGACAGATCCTATTGGGCCAGGTCGTCTTCGAACCCGGGCCCATCCGAGTCACATCGGTCACGGCGTCTGTCGGCGCCTCGATCGGCGGGGGCGGAGGCGCGAGCACCGGCGGTGCCGGTGGAGGCGGCGGTGGTAGCGGCACGGTGCTGACGGCCACCAGCGCCGCCCCGGTTGTCGCCGTCCAGCTCGACGTGACCGACGTATATCTCGTCAAGCGAGGCGACACCGTGTCAGTCATGCTGCCCGACGGCACCTCGACGGTGCCCGGACGCATCGAGATGGTCGGAAATGTCGCCACGTGCCCCGGGGGGGGCACCGGCGTGGGCAATGCGACCGGCGGCGGTACGGCCGACCAGTCCCCGTGTGCATCAAGCGGGTCTGGATCATCCTCGACACCCACCGTGGCGGTCATCATCCGGCTGCAACGCACCCCACCAGAAGCCAAGCTCGACCAGGCTCCTGTCAACGTCAACATCACCTCCCAGACCGCCAAGAACGTTCTGGCTGTGCCGGTCAACGCCCTGCTGGCCCTTCAGGGCGGCGGGTACGGCGTGGACGTCGTGACAGCACGCGGCAGCCGCTTGGTCGGCGTCACGACCGGCCTGTACAGCAACACCCTGGTCCAGGTCAGCGGACCGGGCATCGCGGTCGGAACGCGTGTGCAGGTCTCCGCGTCATGACCGGGCCCGGCGCAGCCTTGGCGTCCGTGGCCGCCGCGTCCCCGGTCCTTGAACTGGTCGATGTGGTCAAGACTTACCCGGGCGACCCACCGGTCCTTGCCCTCGCCGGCGTCGACCTGCGGATCGACATCGGCGAGCTGGTCGCCATCGTCGGTCCATCGGGGTCGGGCAAGAGCACCCTGTTACACGTGATGGGCACGCTGGAGCGGCCCACCCGAGGAGCTGTCCGCGTCGCCGGAGCGAACACGTCGACGATGTCCGACACCCAGCTCTCGGGACTCCGCGCCCGCCGGCTGGGCTTCGTGTTCCAGCAATTCTTTCTCCTCGACGGGCTCAGCGTGCTCGACAACGTCGCCGACGGCCTGATCTACCGCGGCACACCCCTCGCCAAACGCCGCCAGATGGCGCAGGTGGCGCTCGAGCGAGTCGGCCTCAGTCATCGAGTCAGGCACCGACCCAACCAACTGTCTGGCGGCGAACGACAACGCACGGCGATCGCACGCGCCCTAGCCGGCCGCCCCGCGCTCGTGATGGCCGACGAACCCACCGGCAACCTCGACACCGCCACCGGGGCCTCGATCCTAGGGCTGCTGCGTGAACTCCACGCCGACGGAACCACCATCGTCGTGATCACCCACGACCCCGATGTCGCCGCCGCCACGCATCGCCGCGTCGAGATCCGAGACGGGAGCATCACCAGTGACTCACCGACCGGCCCCTAAAGACGAGGGCAACGGCTCGCGACTATCCGGGCGGGACTTGCTGCGCGTCAGTAGCCTCGGCCTGCGCAGCCGCCGCACCCGCGCGGCGCTGTCGGCCCTGGGCATCAGCATCGGCATCGCCGCCATCGTCGGCGTACTGGGCATCTCCCAATCGTCAAAGTCTGGCCTGCTCGCCGAGCTGGGGCAGCTCGGCAATCTGTTGACCGTGCAAGCTGGCGGTCAGGCCACCGAGCTGCCCACCACCTCCCAGAGCATGGTGTCGCGCATCGGCCCGGTCACCAACGTAACCGAGATAGCCACCATCCAGAACACCTACGTGTACCGCACCCCGTTCGTGCCCGCCATCGACACAAACGGCATCTCCCTCACCGCCACCGACGCCGCCCTCCCGGCCACCCTCGGCGCCAGCATCGCCGACGGCACCTTCCTCAACGCTGCCACCGCCCACTTCCCGGCGGTCGTGCTGGGCGCCGAGGCGGCCCGCCTTTTGGGCATCAACGACCTGACCAACCCCACCCAGGTCTGGATCGGCGGGCACGAGTTCACCGTGATCGGCATCGTGAACCCAGTCGAGTTGGTCACTCAGATGGACAGCATGGCCTTCATCGGGTTCCCGATCGCCGGCCAGTACTTCGCCTTTGACGAGCACCCCAGCGAGCTGTACCTGCGCGCTGTTCCCAGCCAGGTCAGCGCGGTAGCCGTCGTGCTGCCCCCCACCGTCAACCCCGCCGACGCCTCCACCGTCCAGGTCAGCCAGCCGTCGGACATCCTCAAAGCCGAGCTCATCACCAAAGGCGCGTACAACGGCCTGCTGCTCGGCCTCGGCGCCATCGCCCTGCTCGTCGGCGGAGTCGGCATCGCCAACGTCATGGTCATCTCCGTCCTCGAGCGCCGTTCCGAGATCGGGCTGCGCCGAGCGCTCGGCGCCAGCCGACGCCATGTCGCGGCGCAATTCCTCACCGAAGCACTCCTCCTCTCCATCCTTGGCGGCGCGGCTGGCACCGTCATCGGCTGGGCAGCGACCGTCGCCTACGCCCTCAGCCAGCACGAGACGGTGCAAATCCCTGCCGTCGCCCTCTACGGCGGCATCGCCGCCGCGACCCTCATCGGCGCCATCGCCGGCCTCTACCCATCCATGCGCGCGGCCCGCCTCTCACCCACGGAGGCATTGCGAACCGTGTAAGCGCGAGCACGCTCGCGCCGACCCCAACCGGCCACCCAGCCAACCCGACGACCCGTTCAACCGATACCAGCACACAGAGTCACGCGTGCCGGCCCGCAGGTGGCGCGTCGACAGCGGAGCAGGTCTCCGAGGTCAGGCTGTTCCGACACCTGGTGTTCGCCGAACCTGCGCACGCCGGGCCTGAGCTGTCCGGCGTCCGCGGGCTTGCGCCGTACCCCCCTTTCTCGTCCCAGTTGACGCGGAGTCCGCTGCGGCGGACCGCTCAAGGTGAGGACGAAGGGGTGGACCGAAGTGTGGACGAATGGGTGGACTTGGAGTCCACCCATGAGCCGCCGAACAGCCCCGCCGCACCTGAGCTTTCAGCTCGCTCACGACCCCGACTACCCGCCCCCCACGTATGTCACGAGGGAAGGGTGCGGGTAGTCGGGATCGTTGCTTGATTGAGGGGGTGCGGCGGGGCTGGTCAAGGCCCAAGGGAAGCAAGCTCGTGCACGCCAGCGAAGGATGCAGTCGGGGGCCGCGGCGATGAGTTACGGAAGCAGCTCGAAGCCGGCGATGTGCCGAGGGCGGACGATGCCGAAATGGCGTCTGTCCAGTGTTCCGATAATGGTTGCGCCGAGTCGCTCAGCAACGGCGACGAGGCTGCTGTCGACGCCGCCGAGATGCTGATCGGCGTACTGAAGGGTGAGCGCGGCGATTCGAGTCCCGTCGGCTGCCGACAGCGGCTCGACGCGGATCTCGCCGGCGGCTGCGGACTCGTAGAGCGCGGCTTCGGCCGCAGCCCCGAGCTGCCGGTCGATCAGCCATCCGGTCTCGGCGATCACGAGCTCGGTCGTGACGAGCGGTCCGGGATGCGCCTCAAGCAGCTCCCGGCAGGCCGTGTGGTCGGGGTCGCTTCGATCGGCGGCAGCGAGCAGCACGCCGGTGTCGACGACCAGCGTCAGCGACCGAACCCTTCGGCGAGCATGTCCTCCGCCTCCGCGGCGGTGCGACCGGAGCTCGACGTGCCAAGCGCGACGAACCCGAGCTTGCGTCGCGCGGGGATGTGCTCGGCTAGCACTCGCGCGGCGAGTTCGTCCGCGGTCACGGACTGGCGTGCCGCCTCCTCCGCTAGCAGTGCGGCGAGGTCGTCGGGGAGTCGAACGTTTACGCTCATCAGCCGAGTTTACCGGCGTGGGTGCCGGCCCAAGACGGCGTGTCTGCTAAAGACCGAGGGCGGCCGGGCACCGAGACCGAGCGCGGACCAGCTCCTGGCGGGGCGAGCGCGATCGGAGCTGGCGA
>CAVRKJ010000010.1:0-802666 GCA_963721515.1 uncultured Actinomycetota bacterium
GTCGCAGCAGGATATGCTCGCCCCGAGCGTATCCACTTTGTGAGGACCTCCGTTGTCGGCGTGGTCCTCCTCTCCCTTGGCCGGGATTGCGTAGCGGTCCAACTACGCCAGCACAAGCACCGGACATGAAGACCACGACCACCAGTCCGGAGGCGATAGCGCCGCGCTCGGGGGCGAGACCGGGCGCGGCGCCAGACAGCCGTTACGCCGACAGCGTCAGTCTCTCACGAGCGTCAGACGTGCGTCACGGCCACCGGGGAACGTCAGGGGAACGTGAGGGGAACACCCCCGTGCCCGGGCGTCCGCTGGAACCCGCCGATCGCCCGCAGATAGGGGACTCTGAGGCACGTTCGGGCACGCTGGTGGCCCTCTCACGGCGGCGACCTGCATTGATTGACGACGAGCGACGTGCTCCAGGCGACGAGCACAGCGCCGTGCGCCCGCATGGCGGCCACGAACCGGTCAGGCCAGGAATCGGCGCTTCTGGCGACTGCGCATACGCATACAGCGCCTCGGCGCGGTGCGCGAATCTGGGGACACAACCGGGACACATGCGGTTTGTTACAAGCGCTGTTTTCCCTGCTAATCAAGAGAGGCGACGACCGGAATCGAACCGGTGTAGACGGCTTTGCAGGCCGCTGCGTAGCCACTCCGCCACGTCGCCGAGGCATCGAAGAGTAGCGGCGCAGCGGGGGTCGTCCCCGCCCGCCGCCCGGCGGTCTCAGCGACAGCGCAGGAGGACGAGGTTGCCCGAGGGATCCCGGACGGCGACGCGGTCGTCGCTCTCGGTCACGAGCTCGTGCCCGGCGTCGTGGATGCGCTCGGCCACGCGGCCGAGCTCTCCCTGATCGGGAACGACAATCTCGAACGAGCGCATGCCCACCGACCCGGGCGCGGCGGGGCCCGCCCCGGCGCTGTGCCAGGTGTTCAGCCCGATGTGGTGGTGGTAACCGCCGGCCGAGACGAACAGCGCGCCTGGGTAGCCTCGGGCGGTCACGTCGAAGCCCAGCACTCCGTGGTAGAAGGCCTCGGCGTCGGCGATATCGGCCACCTGGAGGTGCGTGTGGCCGATCGTGGTGTCGGCCGGGACGCTCGCCTGCGGCTCGGTTACGGCGCCCAGTTCGTCGGCGAGCCCGCGTAGGTCCAGCGGCAGCGTCGCCATCTGAAGCTGGCCGCCGGGGTAGCGCCACTCGTCGCGCGGACGGTCGCGATAGAGCTCGATGCCGTTGCCGTCAGGGTCGGACAGGTACAGCGCCTCGGAGACGAGATGGTCAGAGACGCCGTCCAGCGACCAGCGTGCCTGCGCCAGCCGGGCCAGCGCGTGAGCGAGGTCAAGGCGGGACCCGAACAGGATCGCCAAGTGGTAGAGCCCGGTTGCGCGCCGGTCCAGTCGCGTCGCCGAGGCGTCGCCGTAAAGGGTCACCAGATCGGTCCCGCCCGCGACGCCGAAGGCCAGGCCGCCGTCCTCGCGCTCGCGTGGGCTCAGACCCAGCGCGGTCTCATAGAACGCCCGGCTACGCCCGATGTCGGACACCGTCAGGCTGACCGCGCCCATGGCCGTGCCGGCGGCGATGGCCGTGGCGGTGGAGGTGGGGAAGTGGCTCATCGGATCCATCGCCTCAGGCTACGCTGCCGCTGTCGCCGTGGCGAAGCGGCTGTGGTGAGTAACGAGGTCGGCCACCAGCTCAGCGAGCCGGTCGCGCATCTCGGGGTCCGCCAGCTCGCCGTCATCGGAGAACAGGTCCTGGGCCTTGGCGATCGGCAGCTCTTGGTCCAGGACACGGGCGCCGGCGATGCCCAGCGCCTTGCGCAGGTGGTCCTGGGCCCACATCGCCCCGTAGTCGGTCATGCTGGCGCCGACCACCGCGACGGGCTTGCCCCACAGCGCCGAGTCGGGGCCGTGGGGGCGCGACGCCCAGTCGACCACGTGCTTGATCTGGCCGGGGATCGTCGTGTTGTACTCCGGGGTGGCGAACAGCACGGCGTCCGCGCTCTCGAGCTCGGCCCGCAGACGCTCCACCTCAGCGGGCGGAGCGTCCTCGCGGTCCTCGTTGAACGGAGGCAGGAGCTCGAGATCCTCGTAGATGTCGATGGTCACGCCCTCAGGCGCGACCTGGGCGGCGGCCCGCAGCAGCGCCGTGTTATACGACGCTGCGCGCAGGCTGCCCGAGATTCCGAGGATCCGCATTGAACTATGCGCTCTTGACGGCGGAAACGCTCACCAGCAGCTTGACCTCGTTGGCGACGAGGAGATTGCCGTTGGGGAGGGTCTGGTTCCACTTGAGGTCGAAGTCGCGGCGGTCGATCGAGCTCTGGAGCTCGAGGCCAATCCGCTCGTTGCCCCACGGGTCCTCGCCGTTCTCGGCGATGTCACCGGTGAGCTCGATGGGCTTGGTGATGCCCTTGATCGTGATCTCGCCCGCGAGCGTGATCTGGCCGTCAGAGCCGACCGCGGTGGCGGTGGAGTGGAAGCTGATCTGCGGCTGCTGGTCGGCGTCGAAGAACTCGGGGCCCTTGAGGTGGCCGTCGCGGTTGGCGTCGCCGGTGTCGATGGTGGCGACGTCGACGGTGCCCGCGAGGACGGGGGCGTCACCGGTAGCGTCGATCGAACCCTCGAACGCGCCGAAGCGGCCGCGGACGGTGGCGATGCCCATGTGCCGAACCTCAAAGCCGACGTTGGAGTGGCTGGGGTCGACGGTGTAGGAGCCGGTGGGGATCTGCTGAAGCGTGGTTGCGGACATTGGGGGTCTCCTTGGGGGATTGTTGACTGCGCAACCAATATAGCAACAAATGGTTGCGCTGTCAAGCATTTCCCCGTGGGGTTACCCCGCGACGCTCGGCTTCGGGCCGGCGACTGCCCCTACTCGATCGTGCAGCGCCCATTGGCCTGGGCGCCGGGTAGGCGACCCAGCAACGCGGCGAGCTGCTCGATCTCGTCGGGCGAGAAGTGCTCCAAGAACAGGCGGCGGATGCTGGCCACGTGCGAGCACCCGGCCTGACGCAGCTTGTCGTAGCCCGGATCGGTCAGCTGAGCGTAGGAGACACGGGCGTCATTGGGACAGGCCACGCGCTCGCACAGCCCCGCCTCTACGAGCCCGTCAACGAGCCGGGTGATCCCGGACCGCGTGAGCATCGTGCTCTCGGCCAGCGCCGACATCGGAAGATGTCCGCCTTCGGCCTGTGACAGATACAGCAGGACTTCGTAGTCCCTAGTAGTCATACCGTGCTCGGCGGCCAGGTCGGCATCGAGCACGCGCACGATCGATGCGTGGCTCTGCAGGTAGCTGCGCCACGCGTCGAGGGCCGCGCCCTCAAGGCCTGTATCCGCGAACGTCTCCATGATCAGAGTCTAGTTGCCTCACCAACGGTTAAATCCATTGCGCCCATCCGGGGTAGCCTCAGACCGTGGACGAAATCGCTCCAGGCCTGTGGCACTGGACGGCCCGTCATTCCCATATCGGCAGCACGGTCTCCTCGTATTACCTCGAGGACTCGGCGGTGCTGATCGATCCGCTGTTCCCGCCCGAGGGGCCGGACTGGTTTGCCGAGCGCGGCTCGTTGCCCCGGCACGTCGTGCTGTCCAACCGCCACCACGACCGCGACTCCTGGCAGCTGCACGAGATCTTCGGCTGCGAGGTGCATTGCATCGCGAACGGGTTGCACGAGCTCGAGGGCCGGGGGCCGGTGACGCCGTTTCACTTCGACGACGAGCTGCCCGGCGGGATCGTCGTCCACGAGGTGGGCGCCATCTGCCCCGACGAGACCGCGCTGCACATCCCGGCGCACCGGGCCCTGGCGTGCGCGGACGGAGTGGTGCGCTGGCCGGGGGTCCACGGCCTGACGTTCGTGCCCGACTGGCTGATGGACGAGCCGTCCGCGACCAAGGAGGGCTTACGCGACGCCTACCGCGGGCTCCTCGAGCTCGACTTCGACCGCCTGCTGCTCGCGCATGGCGAGCCCGTGGTGACCGGGGCCAAGGCGGAGCTGCACAGTTTCGTGGACAGTGCCGGCTGAGCGGGCGTCCGGGGACCACCGGCGGGACGGGGCGATGAGGCGCCGCGACCGCACCCGGCACGCGCTGGCCGCCGCCGTCGTCTCGCTCGCCGCTGCCCTCGCCGGCTGCGCCGCCAGCTCGAACACCTCGAGCTCAGGGGCCGGTGCGACGATCCCGGCCACGACGGCGCCGCCCACCACCACCACCACCACGAGCTCGGCCACCACCCCACGCGGCGGCCCGTCGGCCCTGAGCGTCAGCCCTACGGTCGGGTCCAAGCAATCGGTGATGCGGTTCAGCTTCGCCTCGCCGGCGGCCACCACGACGCAGGCCAGCACGCAGACCTCCGGGGCGTTGAGCGTCGTGGGACCGCATCAGGCCGGCTGCGTCGGGGTCCATGACGAGGCCATCCCGTCAGAGCCCGCCGGTCACACGGTCGATGTGGCGGTCGGGCCCGCGCAGCTCGGCGGCCCCTGGTGCGTGGGGAGCTACACGGCGAGGGTCGAGGTGGTGCAGCGGCCCAAGTGCGCCGCGGGCATGATGTGCCCGCAGTTCATCCGCGTGGTCGCCGTCCTGGGACCGGTGATGTTCAGGATCTCGGGCTGATCGTCCGCCGGCGCCTGGCCAGCACGGCGCGTCGCAGCGCCTGCTGGCCCGCGGCGATCAGATCCTCGTCGGGCTCGGTCCTGCCGGTACCGCAGGTCCCACCGCATCGCCCGCCGCAGCCGGGGCATCGGGCGAGGGTGCGTGACGCGGCCCCCTTCGGCAGCGCTCGCGCCAGGGCCCGGTTGCCGGCGGCGGGGGAGAGGCCCGGCCGGGCGTTCTCCAGGGCCGGCGGCAGATCAAGCGCACGTCGCCCCTCCGACGCCGGCGCTGCCGCCGCCGTCGGGCTGCCCGGTACCGAGGCTCGCGCCGCCGTCATCCCACGCAGATAGTCCCAGGACCTCCGACGGCGGTCAAGCCGGGGCGCCGTCGCGCCCGCCGGACACCGCCCGCCAGACTCGCTGCGGCGTCATCGGCAACTGCGTGAGCCGCACGCCCCCGGTGGCGGCGGCGATCGCGTTGGCCACCGCGGCGGCCACGCCCACGATCGGCGCCTCGCCCACGCCCTTGGCGCCATAGGGGCCTTCGGGGGCCGGCACCTCGACGATCTGGGCGTCGATCGGCGGCGTGCAGTCGGCCGTCGGCATCGCGTAATCCACGAACGTACCGGTGGTGAGCTGACCATGGCTGTCGTGGGCCAACTCCTCGAGCAGTGCCCATCCCAGGCCCTGCGCCGTGCCGCCCTGCATCTGGCCCTCGACCAGGGCCGGGTTGAGCGCCCGCCCGACATCCTGAGCGACCACATGGGCGAGCGCGCGGACGCCTCCGGTCTCTGGATCCACACGTACGTGCGACAGGTGCGCGGCGGCCTGCGGCGCTGGGGTCTGCGCCGAGCGGCCATGTCCCTCCACCGGCATGTGCCGGCTGCCGAAACTGAGGATCTTGGGCGCCAGCTCATCGATCGGCAGGGCCTTGGCCGGGACCCCGACGGGCTGGACCGAGCCGTTGACGATCTCCAGGTCCAGGGGCGAGATCTCCAGCTCGTCGGCGGCGACCTCCAGCAGCTGCTCACGCGCCTGGATCGCGGCGCGCTCGACCGCGCGCCCGACCGTGTACGTGACCTTGCTGCCGCCGCTGGTCCCCGCGTAGGGGGCGCTCGAGGTGTCGGCGTTGACGACGCGCACGCGTGACACGTCCACGCCGAAGGCCTCGGCGGCGATCGTGGCGAACCCCGTCTCGACGCCGGTCATGTCGGCCGCGCCGGTGATCACGGTCAGGCGGCCGTCGGCATCCAGCCGGCACACCGCCGCCGCCGGCTCATACCCGCCCGGCCACCAGCCGATCGCGACCCCGATGCCCTCATCGGGCCCCACGGCGTCGCGGCGCGCCCACAGCGGATGGTCGCGGACGCGCTCCAGGCAGGCCCGCGCCCCGAACACCGGGAAGGTCTGGCCCGATGGCGCGACGTCACCCTCGCCCGCGACGTTGCGCAGCCGCAGTTCGAGCGGGTCGAGGTCCAGCCGGCGAGCCAGATCGTCAATGAGCGACTCGACGGCGAATGCCGCGGGCGCGGCGGCGGGGGCCCGGTAGGCGCCGAAGGTCACGCGGTTAGTCGCCACGCCCAGCGCGCTGAGCTCGTGAGCGGACCACTTGTACGGGCCGGCGGCGAGCATCGCCGCGATCGACTCGACGCCGAAGTCGTCGGTGGAGCCGCGGTCGACGAGCACGCGGGCGCGGATGGCCGTGAGCCGCCCGTCCGCGTCGGCTCCGAGCTCCAGCGTCAGCACCTCGGCTCCGGCCGGGTTGGTCGCGGCGATGTCCTCGCTGCGCGTGAGGGCCAGGCGGACCGGCCGCTTGAGCACCATGACGGCCGAGCAGACCAGCGGCTCGATGATGAGCATCTTGCCTCCGAACGCCCCGCCCAGCGGAGCGCTACGTACCCGCACCTGCTCGGTGGGCAGACCGAACAGCTTGGCCAGCGAGTCGCGCGTGGAGAAGGGGGCCTGGGTGGAGCTGCGGACTACGAGCTCGCCCTCGGGCTCCAGCCACGCCGTGGCCGTCTGGGTCTCCAGGTAGCCCTGGTACATCCACGGGGTGGCGAAGCGGCCACGCACCACGACGTGGCTGGCGGCCAGCGCCGCGTCGACGTCGCCCGTGGCGAGCCGCGCCGTGCCCAGAACGTTTTCGGACAGCTCCTCGCCCTCCAATCCGGCCGCCGCCACAGCGGCGTGGGCGTCGGCGATGTCCGATCCTTCGGCGGCGGCCGCCTCGATCACACGCGCTCGGGGCGCCCCGGGCCGGGCGGCGGCCTCGAGGTCCACCACCGGCTCCAGCGGCTCGAGCAGCACGTCCACGAGCCCCGCCGCGTCCTCAGCTTGGGCCTCGGTCTCGGCTACCACCAGCGCCACGGGCTGGCCGGCATAGACCACCTCCTGGCGCGCAAGCGGCTCGAACAGCCTGCCCTTGCCGGCGGCGACGATGGGCAGATCGGCCGCGGTGAGGACGGCGACCACCCCCGGGAGGGCCGACGCCTGGTCGGCGTCGATGCCGGAGATCGTCGCGTGGGCCTCGTGGGCCAGGACGAGCCTGGCGTGAAGAAGCCCGGGCACGGGGGGATCGCCGGCGAACTGCGTCGTGCCCCGGACCTTGGGCTCGGAATCACGACGAGGGACGGAGACGCCGACCGGGGCCACAGCGCCACGCTAGCACTGCGGAAAGCCCGGCCAGGGCTCCGCTCCTTTGGTGAGGGTTAGTAGCGATTGACACCTGCGCACGAACCGTGTTAGCGTTAACAGAGTCAACGAGGGAGCCGCGTCCGTGGAGGCCGGTACGGGCGCGCGTACACATATCGAAGGGAGCCGAAATGCAGCACGCGTTCCGCGGCAGCAGGAGGCTGTTCGCGTTCCTTTCAGCCTGCGCACTGATCTTTGCGGCGTTCGCCGCCGGGGCCTCAGCGCACGCGGGGTCGAAGAACAAGGGGCATCATCACCACGGCAACGGTGGCGGCCACGGCGGGGTCACGATCTCGAAACTGTCGCCTTGGGGCACGGCCCCCGACGGCGTGTCGGCCGACCTCTACACCCTGACCAACTCCAACGGAATGGTCGTCAAGATCACGAACTTCGGTGGCGTGGTCCAGTCGATCTGGGTCCCCGACAAGAGGGGCGGGACGAAGAACGTCGCGCTGGGCTTCGCGACCTTGTCGGACTACGTCAACGACTTCTTCCAAGGCCACACCGGCGTTCCGTGGCCGGCCCCTGGTGGGTCGGGTAACGCGTTCTTCGGAGCGATTATCGGCCGGTACGCGAATCGCATCGCCAACGCGTCGTTCCCGCTCAACGGCACGACGTACACGCTGGACGCCAACAACGGCCCCAACACGCTGCACGGCGGCTTCCTGGGCTGGAACACGGCGGTGTGGTCGGCGGCGACGTCAACCGGCCCCGGGTCCGCTTCGCTGGAGCTGACGAACACGTTCAAGGCCGGGGAGGGGTGTGACCGCACGAACGCCACGACACCGTGCACCGGCACCGGCTTCCCCGCAGACGTCCAGGCGACGGTGGTCTACACGCTGACCAAGGACAACCAGCTGAAGATCTCCTACACCGCGATCAACGGCTCAAAGACGCTCGACACGGTCATCAACCTCACCAACCACACGTATTTCAACCTGGGCGGTGAGGCGTCCGGATCGGTCGAGAACCAGCTGCTGCAGATCAACGCCGACAAGTACACGCCGGTTGACGCCAACCTGATCCCGGAGAGCCCGTTCTTCGTGAACGTGGCCGGGACGGCATATGACTTCCGGCATCTGACCCCGATCGGCCTGAACCTCCGCAACACGAACCTGCCGGATGGCTTCACGGCACCGGCTGGCCAGCTCAAGCAGCTCCAGATCGCCCACGGCTATGACAACAACTGGGTGCTCAACGGCTCCGGCTACCGGCTGGTGTCCACGGCGCTCGACCCCAAGACCGGGATCGTCCTCAAGACGTTCACCGATCAGCCGGGCGTGCAGTTCTACTCCAGCAACTTCCAGGTGGGAGACCTGATCGGCACGAGCGGAAGCGTGTACCGGCAGACTCAGGCATTCACCCTGGAGACCCAGCACTACCCGGACTCGCCGCACCACATCGGTGATCCGGCGTGGCCGTCGGTGGTGCTCGGCGCCGGTGGGACGTTCAGTTCCAACACGTCGTACGCATTCGACGTGGCCGGTGGCGGTGACCACGGTCACGGCCACCATCGCCGTTAGTCGCCTCACGTACTAGCCCCCAACCGCACCGGCCGGTCCCGCCACCACGGCGGGGCCGGCCGTTGCGCTGTAACGCCCCGGCGTGCCGGCGGGCCGGGGCCACGCCTCTGGCCAACGCCGACCCCGGGACGCCCTGGACGGAAGCAGCCCTTGACCCGCGCCACGGGCCACGGGCCACGGGCCCCTAGCGACCACGGCGGCGACCCCGCCCCGAGATAGAGTCGCGTCATGAGCGCAGCGCAGTTCGCTGACGTCGACCTGGGGTCGCTGGAGTTCTGGGGCCGGCCCGCGGAGATCCGCGACGAGTATTTCGCGCACCTGCGCCACAGCGAGCCGATCTCCCGGCACGAGCCGCCCGAGGACATCCTCGGCCTGCCGCAGCAGGGCCGGCTGCATTACTGGGCGATCGTCCGCTACGAGGACATCCGGCGCATCTCGCGCGACCCGGCCACGTTCTGCTCGGGAGAGGGGGTGCAGTTCGCCGACGCGCCTCCGGAGATGCTCGAGGCGTCCCAGTCGTTCCTGGCCATGGACGCCCCGCGCCACACCAAGCTACGCGGGCTGGTCTCCGCCGCGTTCACACCGCGCCGGATCGCCCGCATCGAGGACGGTATCCGCGTGGGCGCGAGGCGGATCATCGCGGAGGCCGCCCCCACCGGTGGCGGCGACTTCGTGGACCTGATCGCCAAGCGGCTGCCGCTGCAGACGATCTCCGACATGCTCGGCGTCCCAGAGGCCGATCGCGACCGCGTCATGGAGGCCGCCGACACGCTCATCATGGCCGCCGACCCCGACTGCTTCGGAGACCGCCAGCCGATCGAGGTGCTCGGCGCCGCCCTGTGGACGCTGACCGAGTTCGCCACCGAGTTGGCCAAGCATCGCGAGGCGCACCCCGGGGATGACCTGATGACCGCACTGGTGCAGGCCGAGGTCGACGGCGACCGCCTCACCCACGCCGAGATCGCCGCCTTCCTGGTCCTGCTGTCGGTGGCGGGCAACGACACCACGCGCCACACCACGTCGCATGGGATCCGCGCGCTGACGGTCAACCCGGATCAGCGCCAGACGCTCGCCGGCGACCTCGACGCCCGGCTGCCCGATGCCGTCGAGGAGTTCGTCCGCTGGGCGACCCCCGTGCTGACCTTCCGCCGCACGACCACGCGTGAGGTCGAGCTGCACGGCCAGACGCTGCCGGCGGGCGAGAAGGTGGTCCTCTTCTACCACTCGGGCAATCGCGACGAGAGCGCGTTTCATCGCCCCTGGGCGCTTGACGTGACCCGCAGCCCCAACCGCCATCTCGGGTTCGGCGGCGGCGGCCCGCACTACTGCATGGGCGCGGCCCTCGCGCGCGTCCAGCTGAATGCCATCTTCGGCGAGATGCTCCGCGTCATCCCCGACATCGAGGCCGGCGAGCCCGAACTGCTGCGCAGTGGCTTCATCCATGGCATCAAGCGGATGCCGTGCAGCTTCACGGCACGCGCCTGAGCGGCCGGTCCCGAGATTCCAACACACGGCGCAGACCGTCACGGATACGGTGTGCGCGTCATGAGATCGGGTCTTGCCGCTGTCGTAGGCGCGGTGATGGCGTTGGTGGCGCTCCCGGGACCGGCGGGCGCCGTCACCGGCCAGAACCTCGTGCGCAACCCGGGCGCCGAGGCCGGCGCCGCCTCGGCGCAGGGCTGGGACGCTGTGACGATCCCGGGCTGGAGCGTGGACAGCGGCCTGCCGACGGTCGTCGACTACGGCACCCGCGGCTTTCCCAAAGGTCCGGACGGCCGGCTCTTCGCGGGAGGAGCGGGGGGAACGGCGCGCCTGTCGCAGATCGTCGCTCTCGGCGCGCCTGACGGCGGACGGCTCGCCGCCGGGACCGGGTATGTGCTGTCGGCCGCGCTCGGCGGCACCACCACGAGCCGCGCGAGCGTGTCACTCACCGTCATCTCGGCCCGGGGCCGTGTGCTCGAGCGGCGCAGGTTGGGCCCGGTCTCCGGCCCCCGGCGGTCCGCGGTGAGCGCGCTCCATCCCCGCACGCTGCGCGGGCGCCTGCCGGGCGGGGCAGTCCGGGCGCAGGTCACGCTGACGCTCGCGACGTCGCTGACCAACATCGACGGCGCGAACGCCCCCCTGGTGGGCTATGACCGTGCGGTGGCCGACGACATCCGCTTCGCGGTCACGGCGCGCCACCGCCGGCCGGCGCCCCTGCGCCCCCCGGCGATGCGCGTGCCCCATTACGACCACGTGTTCCTCTTCTACTTCGAGAACCAGGACGTGCACGCGATCATCGGCAACCGCCGCCAGGCCCCGTATTTCAACAGCCTGCTGTCCCAGGGCAGCGAGCTGGGGCGGTTCTTCGCCGAGGAGCACCCGTCCGACGCCAACTACCTGGCGCTGGCCGGCGGCAGCGCCTTCGGCATCCCGCTCGACGACCCGCTCGAGTATGACTCCCAGTACACGATCCGCGCCCGCAACATCGGGGACCTCGTCAATGCCGCGCACGAGACGTGGAGGGCCTACAACGAGAGCGCCGCGGGCCCCTGCGACGATACCGTCCACGGCTACTACTGGAACGACGACCTGCCGTTCCTGTACTTCGCCGACGTCCGCCAGCGCGCGGCGTACTGCGCCGCCCACGTGCTGCCGCTGGAGTCGATGGCGCCTGATCTGGCGCGCACGGCGACGACTCCCAACTTCGTCTGGGTGGGGTCCAACGACTGCGACGACATGGAGGGGTGCGGGATCGCCGCGGGCGACCGCTTCCTGAAGGCGCAGCTGACGCAGATCATGCGCTCGCCGGCGTGGCGCACCCAGCGCTCGCTGGCCATGATCACCTGGGACGAGGACGCCTACGACCACGAGCGGCCCGCTCAGTGGGTGCCGACGCTGGTGCTCGGCTCCACCGGGGTCAAGCGCGGCTACAGCTCGCCGCTCCGCTACACCCACTACAGCCTGCTGCGCACGATCGAGGGCGCCCTCGGACTGGGCACGCTCACCGCCAACGACCGCTACGCCGACCCCGTCAACGACATCTTCCAGGGCCCGGCCCGCGTCCCGGCGGCGGCCCGCGCCGCAGCCGCGAAGTCCACCGCCTTCGTCGTCAGCTCCCAGGCCGGCACCGTGACGCCGATTGCGCTCGCCACGCGCCGTGCGGGCAGGGCGATCCGCGTCGGCCGCAATCCCGCGGCGATCGCCCTCACCCCTGACGACCGCACCGCGCTCGTCGTCAACTCCGGATCGGGCACGGTCACGCCGATCGACACGACCACGCGGCGCGCCGGGCCGCCGATCCCAGTGGGCCGAGATCCCCGGGCGATCGCCATCACACCCAGCGGCGCCACCGCCTACGTCGCCAATAGCGGCGCGGACACCGTGACGCCGATCGACCTGCACACCGATACGCCCGGCGCGCCCATCCCCGTGGGCGCGCAGCCGCGCACACTGACCCTCACGCCCGACGGTCGGACGCTCTACGTCCTGGACTGGGGAGGCGCAGCCGTCACGCCGATCGACACCGCCGCCAACCGCGCGCTCGCGCCGGTCACCGTCGGCACCTTCCCGACGGCGGCGGCGATCGATCCCGGCGGGCGGACCGTGTACGTCGCCAGCTATGGGTCGGACACGGTCACGCCGATCACCACCGCCACCAACACCGCGGGCGCGGCGATCCCCGCCGGCCAGGCGCCCGACGCTCTGGCCCTTACGCCCGACGGCGCCACCGCGGAGGTCGTTGACGGCGCCACGGACGAGGTGACGCCGATCGACACCGCCCGCGGCCGCCCGGGCCGGCCGACCCCGGTGGGGAGCTCGCCGACCGCGGTTGCCGTGAGCGGACGCGCCGCGTTCGTCGTCAGCACCATCACCGGCACCGTCACGCCGATCAGCACCGCGTCCGGGCACGCCGGCCATCCCATTTCGGTGGGGACGTACTCGTACCCCACGGCAATCACGCTCGCGCCCAGAGGTGGGCTCGCGGTCGTGCTCGGCAGTTACGACGGCACGGTCCGCCTGTTGAACACACGGACCCGCACGGCGTCCAAGCCGATCAAGGTGGGCGCGCTGCCCATCGCCGCCGCCATCACCCGCTGACACCCGGCCGAGCGTCGAAAGTCTGCGGGCAGCGATGCCCCCGACCCGGAGACCATCCCCCAAAACAGGTGATGCCGCCCACCCGCGCCGATGAGAGCTTGTCCGCCCGGGATCAGACCAGACTGAGTGACGAGGGGGCCGCGGTGAGCGCTTGGAGGCCGCAACACAGTAGGGCTGCGTTGGTGGGCGCGCCGCGCCACGGCCTGCAATGAGCACCGCCACTGCGCCGTCTGAGGCGCCGCCCAGCGGCCCCTCCGGGGCGAGGGCGCTGCGTCTGATCCTGATCGGCGCCGTGCTGGGGGTTCCCGCCGCGCTGATGGCGGCGCTCTTTCTCGCCGCCGTGCACGAGGTCGAGCACTGGCTCTGGACCGACCTGCCGCAGGATCTCGGGACCAAGGGGCCACCGTGGTATCTGGTGATCGGGCTGCCCGTCGTTGGCGCCGCGATCGTGATCGCGGCGCGGAGGCTGTTGCCGGGCGATGGCGGCAATCATCCGCTCAAAGGGCTCACCGGGGAGGGGCCGACCCCGCTGCGCTACGCCCCCGGGATCGCGCTGGCGGCGCTCGGCACGCTGGCCTTCGGCGCTGTGCTTGGGCCGGAGGGCCCGCTCATCGCCCTCGGCTCGGTTGTCGGGCTGGCGATAGCCAAGGTGGCCCGGACCGAGCCCAAGGAGGGCGCCGTGCTGGCCGCGGCGGGCTCGTTCGCGGCGATCGCGTCGCTCTTCGGGGGCCCGATCGTCGGCGGGATGCTGATGGTCGAGAGCGGCGTCGGGCTCGGCGCCGCCCTGATCCCTGCCCTGATCCCGGGGTTCGTGGCCGCCGCCACCGGTTACGTGCTGTTCATCGGTCTGGGAAGCTGGGGCGGCCTGCACGAGGCGTCGATCTCGGTTCCGGGCCTCCCGCTCTACCAGGGCACCCACATCCTCGACCTGCTCGTCGGGATCTGCGTGGGCGTGGCCGCGGCGCTGCTCGTGTCCACGGTGCGTCGCTACGCCGGGGTGCTCGAGGCGCGTGGACCCCGGCGCCTCAGCATGCCGACGCTGCTGCTCCTGGGCGGGCTCGCGGTCGGTCTGTTGGCGCAGACGGCGCAGTGGCTGGGCGCCAACTCCCAGGACGTGCTGTTCTCCGGCCAGACCGGCATCCCGGACCTCATCGCCCAGACCTCGACCAAGGTCGTCCTCATCCTGCTGGTCGCCAAGGCGGTGGGCTACTCGATCAGCCTCGGCAGCGGCTTCCGCGGCGGGTCGCCGTCGGCACCGCAGGGGGCATGGCTGCGACGACTCGGTTGATGCTGACCCCGATCGTGTTCTCAGCGCTGCTCGTCGGCCACAACGGCCTGGACACGGTGTCTGCGGCGGTGTTCGCCGCGGCGGCGGCGTGGATCACGCTGGCGGCGCTTGATCACCGGGCGGAGGCCGCTCGGGACCGCTGACGACGTCGTTCTGTAGAAATGGCGCCCGTGACGATGACACATGGAATGGCGGACATCGAGCCAGGCCTGCGCCTGCATTACGTCACGGCGGGCGACGGGTCGCCCACGATCGTGCTCTTGCACGGGTTCCCGCAGACACCGACGCGCCGAACGTCGTTGGTCTGGTCCATATCGCGGCGTTTGGGCTTGACGAGGGCGAATCGATCGGCGCGCTTCTGCAGCAGGGCCCACCCACCCCCGCGCTCGCGCACCTCGACATCGATGACCAGGGCCTCGCCTGGCTCCCCGAGGACGATTTCGTCAACCACTTCGCCGCCGACATCGATCCGGTCAAGGCAAAGGTCATGTACGCCGTGCAACAGCCGCTGGCCGCGTCCACCCTCGGAGACGTGATGGGCGTGCCGGCCTGGAAGGCGCTGCCGACGTGGTTCCTGGTCGCCGACGGCGAACAGGCGATCCCGCCGGAGGCCCAGCGCCAGTTCGCCAAGCGCATGGGCGCAACCACTATCGAAGTGGCGTCCAACCACTGCGCGATGGTTTCCCATCCCGATGACGTCGCCAAGCTCATCACCACAGCCGCCGAAGCCGTGGGAGGGCCGGCCGCTGAAGCCGTCGCGGTCTGAAGCGAAACCAAGCGAGGTGAGCCAGGGCGTACTTCGGCACGCCCGGCTCACCGCGCCTGCTGGTCCGGCGCCGGACCTGAAGTCGGCGTCCACGACGGGCATCGGCAATGCCCGCTGCGACACCGCCGGTTCCGAAGCCCAAGCGACGATCTGCGCGCTGTCTCGCGGCCACCACCGAAGGGCGTGCCTGAGGTAGAGTCGCGGAGTGCCGAGCGTGGCCGAGGACCTAAAGCGGGTTCCGCTGTTCAGTGGGCTCAGCCAGCGCCACCTGCGCCAGCTGGCGAAAGACTTCAGCGAGCGTCGCGTTCCCGTCGGCGCGCTGCTGGCCACGCAGGGTGAGATGAGCGGTGTCGCCTTCTTCGTGATCGCCGAGGGCGAGGCCGCCGTCATCGTCGACGGCACTCGGGTCGACACGATCGGACCGGGCGATCACTTCGGCGAGCTCGCGATGATCAGCCGACGCGAGCGCATGGCCACCGTGGAGGCGCTGACGCCGATGCGCTGCCACACGATCCAGTTCTGGGACTTCCGGGCGTTCGCGAAGAAGAATCCGGATGTGATGTGGAAGCTCCTCCAGGACGTTGCGGGGCTCCTGCTCAAGGAGCAGAGCCGTGACGCAGCACACGCCGAGAGTGCGTCGCCATAGCGCCGGCTGTTCAGCTCCCACACGGGTGCCGGTGGCTTCGAGAGGCACACGGAGCAGCCCGGACGAGCCCCCGCGAATCAGGCACTGCCGGTCCAGCGCAGTCAATGGACGATGCTGGGCTCGAACCAGCGACCTCCGCCTTGTCGAGGCGGCGCTCTCCCAGCTGAGCTAATCGTCCGGGAGGACGTAAATGTAGCGTGAGCGAGGCCTCTCGTGGGTAGACTCGACCACGATGAGACGGAGTCTGCTCATCGTTGCCGCGGGGCTGGGGATCCTCGCGGCGGCCCCGCTGGCCGCGGCGATCCCGTTGCAGACCGCCACGCCCGTGACGGTCCACGTCACGCCCGGGACCGGCGGCCCGCGCACCACGTTCAGACTGAGCGTGCGCAACCCGACTCAGACCGGCACGATCGGCACGCTGCAGCGCTTCGACCGCCTGGACATCAGCGGGCCCCACCGCTCGGGATGCGTGGGGTCGGGCGGGATGGCGCTGCCCATCGGGGCGGCCAACCAGATCATCCGCGTGGCGCTGAGCGCGGCACGGATGGGCAACGGCCGTACCGCCAGCTGGTGCACCGGCACGTTCCACGGGAGCGTCGTCCAGATCGTGCGCTTCCTCTGCATGCCGCCGCGGCTGTGCCCGATGATCGAGGTGCGCCCGCAGACGATCGCCCGCTTCAGCTTCCAGGTCCAGCGCGGCTCGTAGAGCACCCCGCGCTACCGCTCGGCGCCCCACTAGCATCCGGCCCGAAATGGACTACGAGCTGCCCGACGGGACGATCCTGAGCCTTGAGGACGGCGCCACCGGCGCCGACGCCGCCGCCGCCATCGGCGCGGGGCTGGCCCGCGCCGCGCTGGCGATCAAGGTGGATGGGGAGCTTCGTGATCTCTCTCGCCCGCTCCCGTCCGAGAACGGCAGCCACTCGGCCAAGCTCGAGATCCTCACCGAGCGCAGCGGGGAGGAGGCCCTCCAGCTTGTGCGCCACGACGCCGCGCACGTCCTCGCCGCCGCCATGCTCGAGCTCTATCCGGGGGTGAAGATCAGCATCGGCCCGGCGATCGAGAACGGCTTCTATTACGACTTCGACTTCCCTGACGGGGTCGTGGTCAACGACGAGGACTTCCCGCGGATCGAGGCGGCGATGAAGCAGCACATCGACGCCGACGAGCCGTTCGTTCGCGAGGATGTCAGCGTGCAGGAGGCACTCCAGCGCTTCCATCTGGAGAAGCAGCCCTACAAGGTGGAGCTGATCGAGGACCTGATCAAGAACGAAGGCGCGACCACCGTCTCGCTCTACACCAACGGCCCGTTCACCGACCTGTGCCGCGGCCCGCACGCCCCCACCACGAAGCGCATCAAGGCGTTCAAGCTCCAGTCGGTGGCCGGTTCATACTGGCGCGGGGACGCCAACCGCCAGATGCTCACGCGTGTGTATGGGACGGCCTTCTTCTCCGACAAGGACCTGAAGGCGTTCGAGGAGATGCTTGAGCGAGCGCGCGCCAACGACCACCGCCGGCTCGGCCCCCAGCTGCGGTTGTTCACGTTCTCCGAGCTCGCGCCCGGCATGCCGCTGTGGCAGCCGGCCGGCATGGCGGTGTGGAACCAGCTCACCGACCTGTGGCGCACCGAGAACCGGCGGCGCGGCTACCAGGAGGTCAAGACCCCGATCCTGTTCGACGTCGAGCTGTTCAAGGCCTCGGGCCACTGGGACAACTACCGCGACCACATGTACTTCACCGACGTCGAGGACCACCCGATGGCGCTGAAGCCGATGAACTGCCCGGGGCACGTGCAGCTGTTCAAGGATGTCCCGCGGTCCCACCGCGAGCTGCCGATCCGGTTCTCAGAGCAGGGTCTGGTCCACCGCCACGAGCCCAGCGGAACGCTTCACGGGCTCATGCGCGTCCGCCACATCACCCAGGACGACGCCCACATCTTCTGCCTGGAGGAGCAGATCGAGGACGAGGTCGTCGGCTGCCTGGACTTCGGATTTGCGCTCTATCGGGTGTTCGGGTTCGAACCGCAGCTGGAGCTCTCCACGCGGCCGGAGAAGCGCCTCGGCTCTGACGAGATGTGGGATCACGCCGAGGCCGCGCTGCGCAACGCGCTGGCTCGCAAGGCTCTGGACTACCAGGTCAACGAGGGCGACGGCGCGTTCTATGGCCCCAAGATCGACCTGCACCTGCGCGATTCGCTCGGCCGCTCATGGCAGCTGGGGACCATCCAGCTCGATTACCAGATGCCCGAGCGCCTCGACGCCGCCTACGTGGGCGCCGACAACACCGAGCACCGCCCGGTGATGATCCACCGGGCTCTCCTGGGCTCCTTCGAGCGCTTCATCGGGATCCTCATCGAGCACTACGGCGGCGAGTTCCCGGTGTGGCTGACGCCGACCCAGGCGATCGTCCTGCCGATCGCCGATCGCCACCTCGAGTACGCGACCGCCGTCAATGCCCGGCTGATCGAGGCGGGCGTGCGGTCTGAGCTCGACGACCGGACTGAGTCGGTGGGACGCAAGATCCGCGACGCCGAGCTGCGCAAGATCCCGTACATGCTCGTCGTGGGCGATCGTGAGGCCGAGGCTGAGGAGGTCAGCGTGCGCGAGCACCGCGCCGGCGACACCGGGTCGGTGTCGGTGCAGGCCTTCGCCCAGCGTGTCGTGGAGGAGACGAAAAGTCGCTCCGAGGGCTGATTGCGCCGCTATACTCGGATCCGTTGATCCAACTTCATCCCACACGGCGCGGCCCCGCTTGACCCAGACGGCCGCTGCACGCAGCTAGTGCCGGTACCCCGCAGGTTTGACCGGCGCCCGCCCGACCGGGACCTCACTCGGACCAACGAACGGATCCGCGTGCCGGAAGTCCGGCTCGTGGGCGAGGATGGCAAGCAGATCGGCGTCGTGAAGACCTCGGAGGCGTTGGCGTACGCCCAGGAGCGCGATCTGGACCTCGTTGAGGTCGCTCCCGACGCGCGCCCGCCCGTCTGCCGCGTGCTGGACTACTCCAAGTACAAGTACGAGCAGGCCCAGAAGCAGAAGGCCGCGCGCAAGCACCAGCAGCAGATCACGATCCGCGAGATCAAGTTCCGGCCCAAGATCGCCCAGAACGACTACGACACCAAGAAGGGTCACGTCAAGCGCTTCCTGATGGGCCGGGACCGCGTCAAGGTGACGATCATGTTCCGCGGGCGCGAGGTCACGCACCCCGAGCGCGGGACCGCGCTGCTCGACCGGCTTGCCGGCGAGCTGTCGGAGATCGCCGTGGTCGAGCAGACCCCACTTCAGGACGGGCGCAACATGACGATGATGCTGGCCCCCTCCAAGGCCGTGCTGGCCGGCGAGAAGGACGGCAAGCCCGCCGCCGAGAGCGAGGCACCGGCCGCCAAGGGCGGCCGGAATGGGCGCGAGAACGGGCAGTCCGAGAGTCCCGCGCCGGCGCCGAATGACGCCGACGCCGCGCCGGCGGCGGCGAGTGACGCCGAGACCCCGTCACCGGCCCCGAGCGACGCCGCGGCGTAGCCGTTTGTCACGGCCCCGGCGGCCGATGTCACGCATGCGAGGGCCGGAGGCTGAGGTCTGCTTTACTCTCGACTCGTCATGCCGAAGATGAAGACCCATTCGGGCGCCAAGAAGCGCTTCAAGCTGACTGCCACGGGCAAGGTCCGGGCCCGTCACTCCTTCACCAGCCACATCCTGGAGAAGAAGTCGCCCAAGCGCAAGCGGCGGCTCGGCCGGCCGGCGATGGTCTCCGAGCACGACACCAAGCGCGTTAAGACGCTGCTGGGGGCCAAGCATTCATGACCCGCGTCAAGCGATCGCTGAACGCCCGCAAGAAGCGCCGCGCGACGCTCAAACTGGCCAAGGGCTACCGGGGTGACGCCAGCCGGCACTACCGGACCGCGAAGGAGGCGGTGCTCAAGGCCGACCAGTACCGCTACCGCGACCGCCGCAATCGCAAGCGCGACTTCCGCCGCCTGTGGATCACCCGCATCAACGCCGCCGCCCGCCAGAACGGGCTGTCCTACTCACAGTTCATGCACGGCCTCCAGACCGCCGGTGTCGAGCTGGATCGCAAGATCCTGGCCGACATGGCCGTCCATGACGCCGACACCTTCCGACGTTTTGCCGACCGCGCCCGCGAGGCGCTGGCGGCCGGCTGAGCGAACCCAGCCGACCAACCAGCACCGCCACCCGGGCGCCGCTTCATCGAAGCCGGCGCCTTTTTTTATGGGTCGGCTCAGACCTCAATCCGATCAAATGATCACCAGCCCCCACAACGAGCACCTCAAGGCCATCCGCAAGCTCAACCAGCGCCGCCGGGCGCGCGAGACGGCAGGACGGTTCGTGGCCGAGGGCGAGGACCTGCTCGCCGCCGCCGACGCCGCGGGCTGGGAGCCGCTCGAGCGCTATTGCGCGGCCGGCAGCGGCCTGCCCGGAACCGCGGTGGAGCCCAAGCTGCTGGCGGCAGCCTCGGAGCTGGGCTCGGGCACGCGTGCGCTGGGGGTCTATGAGGAGCGGTGGGACGAAGCCCCGACCGGGCCGCTGTGCGTGTCGCTGCACGGCGTGCACGACCCCGGCAACGTCGGCACGATCCTGCGCAGCGCTCAGGCATTCGGTGCATCGAGCGTGGCGATCGGACCCGGGACCGCGGACCCCTACGGGCCGAAGGCCGTCCGGGCGAGCATGGGCGCCATCTTCTCCAGTCACGTGGCCCGCGTCCACGACATCGCCCAGCTCCCACACCGGAGGGTCGCCCTGGTCGCCGAGCAGGGCGCGGGCGCGCCGTTGCACACGCTCTCCCTCGACGGGGTGACGGTGATGGTGGGCGGGGAGCGCGACGGGCTGCCGGAGGCGGTCGTTCAGGCGGCCGACCAGGTCGCCTACATCCCGATCGCCACCCACTCGCTCAACGCAGCGATGGCGGCGACGGTGGCGCTCTACGAGGCGTCTAGGATGGCGCGCAAATGAGCACGCTCGATCGGATCGCGCAGATCCTGCAGGAGGGCCTCGACGCAATCGCGGCGGCCGCCACGACAGCCGTGCTCGAGGAGGTGCGCGTCCGCTACCTGGGCCGCAAGGCCGAGCTGCCGAACCTGTTGCGCAGCGTCGCCGACCTGCCGCCCGATGAGCGCGCGGCCACCGGCAAGGCCGCCAACCAGGCGCGCCAGGCGCTGGAGGCCGCCATTGACGCCCGCGCCGGCGAGCTCGCCGGCGCCGAGCTTCAGCAGCGGCTCGTGGCCGACCGCATCGACGTCACCCTGCCCGGGGACCCGCTGCCGGCGATCGGGCGCCTGCACCTCATGACCCAGACGCGGCGCGAGATCGAGGACGTGTTCATCGGGCTGGGTTTCAACGTCGCCGAGGGGCCCGAGGTGGAGACCGTCTACTACAACTTCGACGCGCTCAACCACGCGCGGACGCACCCGTCGCGCCTGCTCACCGACACCTTCTACGTCAAGTCGGCCGACGAGGGTGTGGACATCTTCGATCCCCAGACCGCGCTGCTGCGGGTCCACACCTCGCCGATGCAGGTGCGCGCCATGCAGCGTCAGCCGCCGCCGATCTACATCATCGTCCCCGGCCGGGTGTATCGGCCGGACTCCGACGCCACCCACACCCCCCAGTTCCACCAGATCGAGGGGCTGGCCGTGGACGAGGATGTGACGCTCGCCGACCTGAAGGGAACGCTGCTGGCGTTCGCACGGGCGATCTTCGGCGAGGAGCGCCAGGTGCGGCTGCGCCCCCACTTCTTCCCGTTCACCGAGCCGAGCGTCGAGGTCGACGTCTCGTGCTTCAACTGCGTTGACGGCATCACCGCCGACGGACAGCGCTGCCCGCTGTGCAAGGGTACGGCCTGGATCGAGATCCTGGGGTCGGGGATGGTCGACCCCAACGTGCTTGCCGAGGTGGCGAGCAACGGCTATGACCCCGAGAAGGTCCAGGGGTTCGCATTCGGCATGGGGATCGAGCGGATCGCCATGCTCAAGCACGGCGTGCCGGACCTGCGCCTGTTCTACGACAACGACATCCGCCTGCTGGAGCAGTTCTGAGACCGTGCGTGTTCCCCTGACATGGCTGCATGAGTACTGCGCGCCCGACCTGACCTCGTTCGCGCTGGCCGAGCGCCTGGCCATGACCGGCACCGAGGTCGAGCGCGTGGAGCGCCACGGCGTGACGGCGCTCGAGCACTTCGTGGTGGGCAAGGTCCTCGACGCGCAGCAGCACCCCGATGCGGACCGCCTGCGCGTCTGCCGGGTCGACACCGGCGACGGCGAGCCCTCCCAGATCGTCTGCGGTGCGCCCAACGTGGCCGCGGGGCAGACCGTGGCGGTGGCCAAGCCCGGCGCGATCATGCCCGACGGCACGCGCCTCAAGGTGGCCAAGCTCCGCGGCCAGGCCTCCAACGGGATGATCCTCGCCGAGGACGAGGTGGGCATCGGGCTCGACCACGCCGGCACGATGGTCCTGGACGAGGCGCTGCCCGCCGGCACTGCGCTGGACTCGGTGCTGCCCATCGCCACCGACGTGCTGGTGTTGGAGGTCACCCCCAATCGCCCCGACTGCCTGGGGATCTACGGCATCGCGCGCGAGGTCCACGCCGCCACCGGCGCTCCGCTGGCACTGCCGCCGTGGGCCGATGACGGCGCCGCCGTCGGCGGCGAGCTCGACGCGGTGAGGATCACCGTCGAGTGCCCCGACCTGTGCCCCCGCTTCACCGCGCGGGCCTTTGAGAACGTGACCATCGGGCCGTCGCCGCGCTGGCTGAAGGCGCGCCTCATGGCCGCCGGCCAGCGACCCATCTCCAACGTGGTGGACATCACCAACTACGTGATGCTGCTCACCGGCCAGCCTCTGCACGCGTTCGATCTCGACCGCATCGCCGGCCGCGAGCTGACCGTGCGGACCGCGCGCAACGGCGAGACGATGGAGACGCTCGACGGCCAGACGCGGACGCTCGACCCCGAGATGGTGCTCATCGCCGACGCCGACGGGCCCACGTCGATCGCCGGCGTGATGGGCGGTGCGCGCTCCGAGGTCCAGGACTCCACCACGCGGGTGCTGATGGAGGTCGCCAACTGGGACGGGGCCAACATCCACAAGACGTCGCTGAAGCTCGGCCTGCGCAGCGAGGCGTCCGGCCGCAACGAGAAGGGGCTGCAGCCCGAGCAGGCCATGCAGGCCCAGGCGATCGCCACCCGGCTGATGGTGGAGCTGTGCGGGGCCACGGTGCTCCCGGGGACGATCGACATCGGAGGCGACGGGCCGCCGCTCAAGACCATCGTGCTCCGCGACGCCCGGGTGACGAGGCTGCTCGGAGTCGAGGTCCCGCGCGAGCGCTGCGCGGAGATCCTCACCGCGCTCGAGTTCAAGCCCACGGTGGCGCCCGACGGCCTCAACGTCGTCGTGCCGGCCTTCCGCCGCTCCGACGTCACCCGCGAGGCCGATCTCATCGAGGAGGTGGCGCGCCTGGGGGCGCTCGAGGATCTGCCGGCGACGCTGCCCTCGCGCCATGGCGCCTCCGGGCGCCTCACCGAGGTCCAGCGCCTGCGCCGGCGAGTCGCGGATGCGCTCACCGGCCTGGGCCTGCACGAGATCGTCGGCTGGAGCTTCGAGGGGCCCGAGCAGGTGGCGCGGCTGGGCATCGCGGACCGCCCGGTGGTGGAGCTCGAGAACCCGATGTCCTCGGACCAGTCGCGGCTGCGCACCACGCTGCTGGGCTCGCTGCTCGACGTCGGGCAGCGCAACCGCTCGCGCGGCGCCGCCGCGCTCGCGCTGTTCGAGGCCGGCGCCGTCTACCTGCCCGACGCGGGCGGCCGCGAGGCCCTGCCGTCAGAGCCCTACCACGTGGCGGTGCTGCTGTCGGGCGCGGTGCGGCGGGCGACGTGGCGCGACCCCGAGCCCCGCGCGGCCGACTTCTTCGCCGCCAAGGGCATCCTCGGCGCCATGCTCGACACGGTTCGCGTCCCCTGGACACTGCAGGCCGACCCCGACGCGGCGCCGTTCCTGCATCCGGGGCGGGCCGCGCGGATCCTGATCGATGGCGACGACGCGGGCTGGATCGGCGAGATCCACCCTGAGGTGGCCGCCGGCTGGGACTGGTCTGACGCGGTGGCAGCCTTCGAGGTCGACCTCGACCTGGCGGCGGCGCACGTGCGCTTCGCCACCTACCAGGACCTCACGAGCTTCCCCGAGGTGCGTGAGGACCTGGCGGTGATCGTGGCCGACACGGTGACCGCGGCCGCGGTCCTGGACGTGGTGCGCGCCGCCGGCGGCTCCCTGCTGGCCGGGGCCGACGTCTTCGACGTCTATCGCGACGAGCAGCGGATCGGCCCCGGCAACGTGTCGCTGGCGCTGCGCCTGCGCTTCCGCGCGCCGGATCGCACCCTCACAGACGACGAGGTGGCCACCCGGCGGCGCAAGATCGCATCGGCGCTGACGTCCCAGCTTGAGGGGAGGGTCCGTGACTCCTAGCGTCGCCGTGTTCGGCGCTTCCGGGTATGCCGGCGCCTTGTGCGCCCGGCTGCTGCACCGCCATCCGTCGTTCATGCTGACGACGGTCACGTCGCGCTCCGACGTCGGCCGCCGTGTCGACGAGCTGTATCCCCACCATCGCGTTCCGATGGTGCTTGAGGAGCTGGACCTCGAACGGCACGCCGATGTCGATGCCGCCATCGTCGCCTACCCGCACGGCGCCGCCGCCGAGCTGGTGGCGCAGCTGCGCCGCCAGGGGGTCAAGGTGGTCGACCTCAGCGCCGACTTCCGCCTGCGCGACGCCGCCGTCTATGAGGAGTGGTACCGCCCGCACCCCGAGCCGGGCCTGATCGGGGAGGCGGTCTACGGGCTGCCCGAGCACTACCGCGACCAGATCGCCGGCGCCTCGCTGGTCGCCAATCCGGGCTGCTACCCCACGGCGGCGATCCTCGGCCTGGCGCCGCTGGCGCGCGCCGGGGTCATCGCCGACGTCGTCATCGACGCCAAGTCGGGCGTGTCGGGCGCCGGGCGCGGCTCCACCGACGCAACGCACTTCGTCACGGTCGACGAGAACATGAACGCCTACAGCGTGCCCCGCCACCGCCACACGCCCGAGATCGAGCAGGAGCTCGCGGTGCTGGGTGCCGACCGCCCGGTCACCTTCACGCCGCACCTCGTCCCGCTCGATCAGGGCGAGCTCGTGTCCTGCTACGTGACGCCGCGCAACGGCGGCTTGAGCCAGTCAGACGCCAGAGCGATCTATCGAGAGGCGTACGCCGACGAGCCGTTCGTGGAGGTGGTGAGCGGCCCGCCGGGGGTGCGCGCCGTGCGCGAGACCAACATCTGCCGCGTCTCGGTGCACAGCGACGAGCGCACGGGCCGCGTCATCGTGTTCAGCGTCATCGACAACCTGTGGAAGGGCACGTCGTCGCAGGCGATCCAGAACCTCAACCTGATGTTCGGCCGCCCCGAGGGGGAGGGGATCGCGTGAGCTTCTTCGCCAGCCGCTGGGTGGCGTGCCCGGAGCACGTGACCGAGCTCGACGGCGAGGGGCTCCCCGCCGGGTTTCGCGCCGCCGGCGTCGCCGCCGGCATCAAGGCCTCCGGCGCTCCCGACGTCGGCGTCATGGTGTGCGACGCGGCGGAGGCCACCAGCGCCGCTCGCTTCACCGCCTCGGGCACCCAGGCCCCGCCAGTGCTGCTCTGCCGCGAGCGCGCCCGCCTGGACGCGCTGCGCGCCGTGGTCGTCAACGCCGGCAACGCCAACGCCGCCACCGGGCGCTCCGGCTTTGAGAACGCCGCCAAGATGCAGGGCATGGGGGCGCTCGTCGCCGGGGTCAAGGAGGACCAGGTCGCGGTCTGCTCCACAGGGGTGATCGGCGTCCCGCTGCCGATGCCCAAGATCACCCAGGGGATCATCGCCGCCTCGCACGCCCTGGCCGCCGACGGAGACGCCGCGTTCTCCACCGCCATCCAGACCACCGACGCCTTCGAGAAGCGTGCGCGGCTGCGGGTGTTTCTGCCCTCGGGCGCGGTGACGCTCACTGCCCAGGCCAAGGGCGCGGGCATGATCCAGCCGGGCTTCGCCACCCTGCTCGTGTTCGTGCAGACCGACGCCAAGCTGTCGCCGGAGACCGCCGACCTGCTGCTGGGCGTGTGCGTCAAGCGCTCCTTCGAGCGCGTCTCGGTGGACGGGCAGCTGTCCACCAACGACACGGTGATCCTCCAGTGCAGCGGCGCGTCGGGCGTGTCCGTCGAGCCCGAGACCGAGGACGAGCTGCGCTTCGGCGAGGCCCTCGACGCGCTCATGCGCCAACTGGCGCTGCTCGTGGTCGCCGACGGCGAGGGCGCGCGGCGCGTCGGGCGCGTCGTGGTGCGCGGCGGCGAGCCCGGCGCGGTCAACGACGTCGCGCGGGCGGTGGCCAACTCCCCGCTGGTCAAGACCGCCCTGTACGGGGGTGACCCCAACTGGGGGCGGATCATCCAGGCGGTCGGCGCCGCCATGCCGGGCACGGCGCCCCTGCCGGTGGACATCGGCATCGAGGGCACACAGGTATGCGCCCGTGGAGGCGTCGTCCCTCACGACGCGGCGGCACTCACCGAGGCCGTGGCCGGCAACGAGGTGGAGTACGAGATCGGCCTGCCGGGCGAGGGCGTGGAGACCGAGGTGTTCTTCTCCGACCTCGGCCACGAGTACGTGATGATCAACGCCGACTACACCACCTGAGGGTGGGCGGGGACAGAGTCATGCGCGACATCGCCACCCTCCTCGAGGCGCTCCCCTACATCCGGGAGTTCCACGGCCAGACCGTCGTGATCAAGTACGGCGGCGCGGCGATGAGCAACCCGGAGCTCAAGGAGGAGTTCGCGCGCGACGTGGTGCTGCTCAAGTACGTCGGCATGAACCCGATCGTCATCCACGGCGGCGGCCCCGACATCTCAAGCTACATGCGGCGGCTGAACCTCCCGGTGGAGTTCGTGGACGGGCTGCGCGTGTCCAGCGCCGAGACGGTGGAGGTCGCCAAGATGGTTCTGGTCGGCAAGGTCAACAAGGACATCGTCCTGCTGCTCAACCGCCACGGCCAGCCGGCCATCGGGCTCTGCGGTGACGACGGCCTGCTGTTCCGAGCCGCCCGCCAGGCGGCGCCGAGCGGGCAGGACATCGGGTTCGTGGGGCGGATCGAGCGCGTCGACGTCGAAGTCCTCAACCATGTCGCCCAGGACTACATCCCCGTCGTCGCCTCCGTCGGCGCTGACCGGGACGGCAACTCCTACAACATCAACGCTGACGAGGCCGCGGGCGCCGTGGCCCGGGCGCTGGGCGCCTACAAGATCATGTTCCTCACCGACGTCGCCGGCTGGCTGCGCGATCCCGGAGATCCCACCAGCGTCATCTCCGAGATCGGCGCCGACGAGGTCCAGGCGGCCCTGCCCTCGGTCGCGGGCGGCATGCGCCCCAAGCTGGCCGCCTGCCTGGACGCCATCAACGGCGGGGTGTCGCACGCTCACATCGTCGATGGGCGGGTACCGCATTCGCTGCTGCTCGAGCTGTTCACCGACGCCGGGCAGGGCACCAAGATCGGACCGGCGGCGTGAGCCGATGAGCGCGCCGTCGCTCTCCGAGCTCCAGGAGCTCGAGCGCCGCTACGCGGTCGGGACCTACGCGCGCGCTCCGGTGCAGTTCGTGCGCGGGTCGGGCGTACGCCTGTGGGACTCCGAGGGCAACGAGTACCTGGACTTCCTGGCCGGCATCTCGGTGCTCAACGTCGGACACTGCCATCCGCGCGTCGTGGCCGCCGTCCGCGAGCAGGTGGGCCTGCTTACGCACGCGAGCAACCTGTTCTACACCGCGCCGGCCATGCGGCTGTCCGAGGCGCTGTCCGAGAGCTCGCTGGGGGGCAAGGTCTTCCTGTGCAACTCCGGCGCCGAGGCCAACGAGGCGGCCATCAAGCTGGCCCGGCGCGCGCGGCCCGGCGGGCGCATCGTGGTGCTCCAGGAGGCCTTCCACGGGCGGACCTACGGCGCCCTGTCGGCGACCCCGCAGGAGTCCAAGCAGGCGCCGTTCGCCCCGCTGGTACCCGGGTTCGAGGTCGTGGCCAAGGACCCGGACGCGCTGGCCGCGGCCGTTGACGACGACACCGCGGCGGTGCTGCTCGAGCCCATCCAGGGCGAGACCGGCATCCACCCGCTGCCCGACGCGCTGCTGGTCGCTGCCCGCGAGGCCTGCGACCGCACGGGCGCGGCCCTCATCTTCGACGAGATCCAGACCGGGATGGGGCGGACCGGGAGCATGTGGGCCTACGAGCAGACCCCGGTCGTGCCCGACGCGCTGACCAGCGCCAAGGCGCTGGGCGGCGGGCTGCCGATCGGGGCCCTCGTCACCGGGCCGCGCCTGGCCGACGTGCTGCAGCCCGGCGACCACGGCTCCACGTTCGCCGGCGGCCCGCTGGTCGCCACCGCGGCTCTGGAGGCGGTTGCCATCTGCTCTGACCCGCGGCTGCTGGAGCGTGTGCGCACGCTGGGCGAGCGCCTGGCGGCGGGACTGGAGGAGCTGCCGGTTGTGGCCACCCTCCGGGGCCGCGGGCTGATGATCGGCGTCGACCTCCACGACGGCGTCTCGGCGCCGTTGCTGGCCCAACGCGCGCTGACTGAGCAGCGCCTGGTCCTCAATGCCACCGGGCCCGCCACGATCCGGTTCGAGCCCCCGCTGATCGTGACGGAGGCCGAGATCGACGAGGCGCTGTCGCGTCTGGCCGAGCTCGTGGTATGAGCACGGCGGTGGTCAAGGCCAAGGTCGACGTGCCATTGGCCTACGACCAGCGCGCCGACGCCGGCGCCGTCGCCGTGTCGCGCCGGTTGCTGCGGGTCATCGACGACAACATCGAGGGATCGATCAGCGGCGAGGACCCTGAGCACCTCCACCAGCTCCGCATCGCCGTGCGGCGCACAAGGACCGTCCAGCGCCAGCTCGCCGGGGTATTCGGACCCACGGAGCTGCCCGGCTTTCGCGCCGAGTTTCGCTGGCTTCAGCAGGCCACCGGGCCCGTGCGCGACCTCGATGTGTACCTCGAGGAGCTCGACAGCCTGCGCGAGATGCTCCCGGAGTCGCGGCGTGGTGACCTCGACCCGCTGGTCCCGGTGCTCGCCCACAGCCGATTGTCGGCGCGCGCCGACATGACCCGGGCGCTGCGCTCCGTGCGCACGGCCAATCTGCTCGAGGACTGGGACCGGCTGTTGGAGACCCTCGTGGAGCTCTCGCCGGAGGACCGGCCGGACGCCGAGCGTCCGCTCGGCGCCGTCTCCGGCAAGCGGGTCCACGAGGTCTACAAGCGGATCGTCCGCATGGGCCGGGCCATCGATGAGGGCAGCCCGCCCGAGTCCTACCACGAGCTGCGCAAGAAGGCCAAGGAGCTGCGCTACCTGCTCGAGCTCTTCGGGGTCAAGTTGTTTGACGAGGCGGCCGTGACCCCGTTGGTGAAGTCGCTCAAGGGGCTCCAGGACGTGCTTGGCCGCCACCAGGACCGCGAGTTCCAGATCGCCATGTTGGGCTCGAGCGCTCAGGAGGTGGCCGGTCTGCCGGGCGGCGGGGCCGCCTGCATGACCATGGGCACGTTGGTGGACCGCCTACGCGCTGACGAGCGGGCGGCGCGCGCCGAGTTCGGGGACCGCTTCGCCGATCTTGCCTCCACGCACCAGCACGCACTGGTCCGTGAGACATTTGTCTAGTCGAGGCGGAAGGTGTCCGGGGTCTGACTTGAAGCGCCCCCCGCAGCGTGATGCGCCAGTTAGTGTTTCAATAGGCTGCGGCTCGGTTCAGGCCGCGCGTGAGCCGGAACGCGATACCGCGAGAGGACAATCGAACACATGATCCGCGATGATGGGGCGGAAGGAGTCCGCCACAATGGGGCCGCGTTGGACGAATCCGACCTCGCTGACCTGCTGACCGCGCTGCGCGCCGCTCGCGACGGCGATTTTTCCTCGCGCCTCAAGCCCCGGCACAACGGGCTGGCCACGCAGGTGGCGGAGGCGCTCAACGGCCTGCTGGAGCGCAACGACCAGATGTCCCGGGAGCTCGTCCGGGTGGGCAAGATCATCGGCCGCGAGGGTCGCATGACCGAGCGCGTCGAGCTGGCCGGCGCCGGCGGGGCGTGGGGGACGAGCGTGGACGCGCTCAACGCCCTCATCGACGACCTGGTGCGCCCCACCACCGAGGTGGCCCGCGTGATCGGCGCCGTCGCCGACGGCGACCTGTCGCAGAAGATGGCGCTCAAGATCGGCGGCCAGCCGCTCAAGGGCGAGTTCCTCACCATCGGTACCACCGTGAACACGATGGTCGACCAGCTCTCGGCCTTCGCCGACGAGGTGACGCGCGTGGCCCGCGAGGTGGGCACCGAGGGCAAGCTCGGCGGTCAGGCGGAGGTGCAAGGCGTGTCGGGTACGTGGAAGGACCTGACCGAGTCGGTGAACTTCATGGCGTCCAACCTGACCAGCCAGGTGCGCAACATCGCTCAGGTGACCACGGCGGTGGCGCAGGGGGACCTGACGCAGAAGATCACGGTGGACGTCAAGGGCGAGATCCTGGAGCTCAAGAACACCATCAACACGATGGTCGATCAGCTGTCGTCGTTCGCTGACGAGGTGACGCGCGTCGCCCGCGAGGTGGGCACCGAGGGCGAGCTCGGCGGTCAGGCGGAGGTGCAGGGTGTGTCGGGTACGTGGCGCGGGCTGACCGAGTCGGTCAACGCCATGGCCAACAACCTCACCGATCAGGTGCGCAACATCGCTCAGGTGACCACCGCGGTGGCGCAGGGCGACCTGTCGCAGAAGATCACGGTGGAGGCCAAGGGCGAGGTGGCGGCGCTGGCCGACACGATCAACTCGATGACCGACACGCTGCGCGTGTTCGCCGAGCAGGTGACCAGCGTGGCTCGCGAGGTCGGCACCGAGGGCGTGCTCGGCGGTCAGGCCGAGGTGCCGGGAGTGGCCGGGACCTGGAAGGACCTCACCGAGTCCGTGAACTTCATGGCCAACAATCTGACAAACCAGGTGCGCAACATCGCCCAGGTGACCACCGCCGTCGCGCAGGGCGACCTGACGCAGAAGATCACGGTGGAGGCCAAGGGCGAGGTGGCGGCGCTGGCCGACACGATCAACTCGATGACCGACACGCTGCGCGTGTTCGCCGAGCAGGTGACCAGTGTGGCTCGCGAGGTCGGCACCGAGGGCAAGCTCGGCGGCCAGGCCGACGTGCCGGGCGTCGCCGGGACCTGGAAGGACCTCACCGACTCCGTCAACGGGATGGCTAACAACCTGACCAGCCAGGTGCGCAACATCGCTCAGGTGACCACCGCGGTGGCGCAGGGGGACCTGACGCAGAAGATCACGGTGGACGTCAAGGGCGAGATCCTGGAGCTCAAGAACACCATCAACACGATGGTCGATCAGCTGTCGTCGTTCGCTGACGAGGTGACCCGTGTGGCCCGCGAGGTGGGCACCGAGGGCAAGCTCGGCGGTCAGGCGGAGGTGCAGGGTGTGTCGGGTACGTGGCGCGGGCTGACCGAGTCGGTCAACGGCATGGGCAACAACCTCACCGATCAGGTGCGCAACATCGCTCAGGTGACCACCGCGGTGGCGCAGGGCGACCTGACCCAGAAGATCACCGCGGACGCCAAGGGCGAGATCCTGGAGCTGAAGAACACCATCAATACCATGGTCGATCAGCTGCGCGCCTTCGCCGCCGAGGTGACCCGCGTGGCCCGCGAGGTCGGCACCGAGGGCGTGCTCGGCGGCCAGGCCGAGGTGGAGGGCGTGTCGGGCACGTGGCGAGGTCTCACCGAGAACGTGAACCTGATGGCGGCCAACCTCACCACCCAGGTGCGCAACATCGCCCAGGTGACCACCGCGGTGGCCCAGGGCGACCTGTCCAAGCAGATCACCGTTGAGGCCAAGGGCGAGGTCGCGGCGCTCGCCGACACCATCAACACGATGGTGGAGCAGCTGCGCTCGTTCGCGGCCGAGGTGACGCGCGTGGCGCGCGAGGTGGGCACCGAGGGCAAGCTGGGCGGGCAGGCCGAGGTGCAGGGCGTGTCGGGTACATGGCGCGGTCTCACCGAGAACGTGAACCTGATGGCGGCCAACCTGACCGATCAGGTGCGCAACATCGCTCAGGTGACCACCGCGGTGGCGCAGGGTGACCTCTCGCAGAAGATCACCGCCGACGCCAAGGGCGAGATCCTCGAGCTCAAGAACACCATCAACACGATGGTCGATCAGCTGTCGTCGTTCGCTGACGAGGTCACGCGCGTGGCGCGCGAGGTGGGCACCGAGGGCCAGCTCGGCGGCCAGGCCGAGGTGGAGGACGTGTCGGGCACGTGGCGGCGGCTGACCGAGAACGTCAACCAGCTCGCCGGCAACCTGACGACTCAGGTGCGCGCGATCGCTGAGGTGTCCACGGCCGTCACCCAGGGCGACCTGACCCGCTCGATCACCGTCGAGGCCCAGGGCGAGGTGGCCGAGCTCAAGGACAACATCAACCAGATGATCGCGAACCTGCGCGACACCACCCAGCGCAACCAGGAGCAGGACTGGCTGAAGACCAACCTGGCACGGATCTCCGGCCTCATGCAGGGCCAGCGGGTGCTGGCCACGGTGACGCAGCTGATCATGTCCGAGCTGACGCCGACGGTGACCGCGCAGCACGGCGCGTTCTTCCTCGCCGAGTCCGATGCTGACGGCCAGCCGCGCGAGCTGCGGCTGATCGCCTCCTACGGCTACACGCGGCGCGACGACGTGCCTGACCGCTTCTCGATGGGCCAGTCGCTCGTGGGGCAGGCGGCGCTCGAGCGCACGACGATCGAGATCTCAGATCCGCCCGAGGACTACATCCGCGTGAGCTCGGGGCTGGGCCGGTCGGTTCCGGCGAGCATCCTGATCATGCCGATCCTGTTCGAGGACCAGGTGCTGGGGGTGATCGAGCTGGCGTGGCTGCGGCCGCCGTCGACCATCCACACCACGTTCCTGGAGCAGCTCATGGAGACGCTCGGCGTGGTCCTCAACACGATCATCGCCAACATGCGCACCGAGGAACTGCTCCAGCAATCGCAGTCGCTCAACGCCGAGCTCGAGCAGCAGGCGCAGCTGCTGGAGGAGCGCAACCTCGACATCGAGGGCAAGAACCGCGAGATCGAGCTCGCGCGCCTGGGCCTGGAGGAGAAGGCCTCCCAGCTGGCCCTGTCCAGCCGCTACAAGTCCGAGTTCCTGGCCAACATGAGCCACGAGCTGCGCACCCCGCTCAACAGCCTGCTCATCCTGTCCAAGCTGCTGCTCGACAACGAGGCCGGAAATCTCACCGAGAAGCAGCTGGACTTCGCCCGCACGATCCGCGCCGCCGGATCAGACCTGCTCGAGCTCATCAACGACATCCTCGACCTGTCCAAGATCGAGGCCGGCAAGATGGACCTGCTCTTCGATGCGATCCCGGTGGCCGGGATCTGCGCCTACGTGCAGCGCACGTTCGAGCCGGTGGCCGCCGACAAGGGGCTGACCCTCAACATCGCGCTCGATGACGACGTGCCGACGGCGATCGTCACAGACGAGCAGCGCCTCCAGCAGATCCTGCGCAACCTCCTGTCCAACGCGTTCAAGTTCACCGCCGAGGGGGGAGTCACGCTGCGCATCGAGCGCGCCGGCGAGGACGTCGTGACCTTCAGCGTCATCGACACCGGCATCGGCATCGCCGAGGACAAGCTGGCGGTCATCTTCGAGGCCTTCCAGCAGGCCGACGGCACCACCAGCCGCACTTACGGCGGCACCGGGCTGGGCCTGTCGATCAGCCGCGAGCTGGCCCGCGCGCTGGGCGGCGAGATCAGCGTGCAGAGCACCGTGGACCAGGGCAGCGCCTTCACCCTGCGGCTGCGTCTCGACGCCTCCCCCGACGCTCCGGTCGTCTCGCCGGACTCGCCGCTGTCGGCGGGCGCGCTCATGCCCGGCCCGGTGCTGTCGCAGGCGACGCCGAGTCCCAACGGCGAGACCGCCCACACCGCCGAGACGGCTGACGCCGGAGCGGCCGCCCGGTTGCCCGGCCGGCCGGTCACGCCGACGCGGCGCCTGCTCGTGCTGGACCGAGGCGGCCTGGCGCTGCACGCCATCCGCGGCCTGGTGGGCCGCGACCACGGCGTCGAGCTGACCAGGACCCAGGACACCGAGGAGGCGCTGGCCGTCATCGACGCCTCGCTGCCGGACTGCCTGGTGATCGGCTCGCGGCTGTCCAAGACGTCCGTGTTCGCCCTCCTCGACGCCCTGCGCACCCGCGACCAGATCAAGCGCATGCCGGTCATCCTCCGGCTGGACCGCCGCGTCACCGAGCGCGACCGCGCGCGCCTGCGCCGCTACGAGCCGGCGCTGCTGCCGCGCGTGGCCGAGTCCGACGAGGCGCTGGCGGCCGAGGCCGCCCTCATCCTCCATCCCGCCAGCGGACCGCCAGTGGCCGGGCCCGAGGGCGACGGCGATGCCCAGGAGGGCGCCGCATCCCCGAGGCTGCAGGGCCGGATCCTGCTCGTTGACGACGACGTCCGCAACCTGTTCGCGCTGGCCAGCCTGCTCGAGGACCGCGGGCTGGACGTCGTCTTCTCCGAGACGGGCCGAGAGGCGCTGGAGATCCTGTCCGCCGACCGCCGGATCGACCTCGTCCTGATGGACCTGATGATGCCCCAGATGGACGGCTATGAGACGATCCGCGCCGCCCGGGCGATGCCCGCACTGCGCACGCTGCCGATCATCGCGGTGACGGCGAAGGCGATGCAGGGCGACCGGGAGAAGAGCATCGCCGCCGGCGCGTCGGACTACATCACCAAGCCGGTCGACCCTGACAAACTGATCTCGCTCGTCAACGGGTGGCTCTGTGTCTGACCCGCGCGACGACGCGAGGAGCGCGTGAGCACCGACCGAATCCCGGAGCCGCAACTGCAGGCCGCCCCCGACCCCGACCGCACGCGGGCGTTCGCGCCCCCGACGGTGCCGGATGTGCCCGGGGAGGAGGAGCAGGTCGGCATCCTGCTCGTCGACGACCACCGGGAGAACCTCGCGGCGCTCAAAGCGGTGCTCGAGCCGCTGGGCGAGCGCCTGGTCACGGCCGAGTCGGGTGAGCAGGCGCTGCGCGCGCTGCTGCGCGAGGACATCGCCGTGATCCTGCTCGACGTCCGCATGGCGGGGCTGGATGGGCTGCAGACCGCGCGCATCATCCGAGCGCGGCCGCGCACGCGCCACATCCCCATCATCTTCCTCACCGCCCAGGTATCGGAGGTGGAGGAGATCGCGATGGCCTATGCCTCGGGCGCGGTCGACTACGTGATCAAGCCCTTCGAGCCCGAGATCCTCCGGGCGAAAGTGTCGGTGTTCGTCGAGCTCAGCCGCGAGCGCGGCGAGCGCGTGCGCCAGTCGCGCGCCCGGGCGGAGGCCGAGGCGGTGGCCCGGACGGTGCGCACGCTCCAGATCCTGTCCGACGCGGCGCTGTCGCACCTCGAGATGCACGGGCTGACCTCAGAGCTGGTGGAGCGGACCGCCACCCTGTTCCAGGCCGACGCCGCCTGCCTGCTCCTGCGCGACGAGAACGCGCCCGGCCTCGGCGTGCACGCCACCCGCGGACGCCTGCCCGTGCCCGTGGACGGCCGCGTCATGCTCGGCGAGGGTACGTTTGGGCGTCTCGCCTTGGAACGGCGGCCAAGGATGCTCGTGGGCGACGAGGTTCCCGGCGGCGCCGACGCCGATGCCGTCTCGGTGCAGGACGGGGAGACGATCGTGAGCGTCATGGCGGTGCCGCTCGTCGCCTCCGACGAGCTGCTGGGACTGCTGGTGCTCGGCGCCGCCGCCGAGGACCGCTTCGATGCCGGCGATCTGGAGCTCCTCACGCTCGCCGCCGACCGCATGGCGATCGCCATCGACCACGTGCAGCGCTTCGCGCACGGCCGACAGCTGGTGGAGACGCTCCAGCGCAGCCTCCTGCCCGACCGGCTGCCGCATCATCCGCGCCTCGAGCTCGCCGCGCGCTACCTGCCCAGCGGATTGGCGCCGCAGATCGGGGGCGACTGGTACGACGCGCTGGAGCTCGACCGGGATCGCACCGCGGTGATGATCGGCGACGTCGTGGGCCACGGCGTCCGGGCGGCCACGACGATGAGCGAGCTGCGCAACGCCCTGCGCGCGTTCGCCGTGGAGGGGCACGGCCCGGGGGCGGCGCTGCACCAGCTCGACCGCGTCGTCCACGCGACCTTCGGCCCCGGCATGATCGCCACCGTCCTGTTCCTGATCATCGACGCGTCCAAGGGCATGGTGACGATCTCGCGCGCCGGGCACCCGCCCCCGGCGCTGCGCACCGCCAGCGGGGAGATCCGCTTCCTGGAGACCGGCGGCACGCTGCCGCTGGGCATCGATGACCGCGTCTCGGCCGACGAGGCCGAGTACCCCGTGCACCCCGGCGACACCCTGTTGCTGTTCACCGACGGGTTGGTGGAGCGTCGCCGGGAGTCGATCAACACCGGGTTTGACCGCCTGCGCGACGCCTTCCGGCACGCGCCCACCGACGTGGAGGCCCTGTGCGACCACGTGCTCGAGCGGACCGTGACGGAACAGGCCAGCCACGACGACATCGCCGTGCTGGCCGTCCGCGTGCTCGGCCCGCCGCTCGGGGCGCTGGAGCTGACGCTGCCCGCGAAGGCCGGGTCGGTCCCGCTGGCGCGCCACCGCCTGCGCGTGTGGCTGGACGAGAACGTGCCGGAGCTCGATCCCGTGGCCCGCAGCGACCTGGAGGTGGCGTGGTCTGAGGCCTGCACCAACGTGATCCGCCACGCCTACGGCCCGGTCGACGCCTCCTTCGAGGCCACCGCCGCGCGCGACGGCGACGCTGTCTCCCTCGAGGTCCGCGACACCGGCCAGTGGCGCCCGCCGCGCGGCCAGCACGGCGGCCGCGGCATCGCGCTCATGCGCCACCTGTGCGACGACGTCCGCGTCGATCGCCGCGCCGAGGGCACCACGGTGACGATGAGCCGCAGCCTGGACCGCGCTCCCCAGCCCCGGCGGGCCGCCTCATGAGCGATCCATCGGCCGGCGAGCCGCCCGGCGTGGCCGGGCGGGCGGGGGCTGAGTCCACCCCGGAGGCCGGCTCTGGGGCCGGGTCTGGTCCGGGGTCCGGAGCCGGGTCCGGGGCCGCGTCCGCGGCCGGATCTGCCCCGACCCGCGCGGCGTCCACCGATCTGGCGCGCGTGGACATCCAGGACCACGACGGCGTGCACGTGGCCGCCATCACCGGCGAGGTGGACATCTCCAACGTCGATGACGTCACTCGGCGGCTCATCGCGCTACCCAACTTCGCCGCGGGTCTGGTGGTGGACCTGCGCCTGGTCACCTACATGGACAGCACGGGCATCTCCATGTTGCACGATCTGGCCGGGCGGCTCCGCGAGCGCTCGCAGAAACTGATCGTCGTGTGCCCGGCGGGTTCGCCGCCGCGGCGGGTGCTGGAGCTCACGGGGCTGATCGCCCGGACCACGGTGGTCGACGATCTGGCTCCGGCGGTCCAGACGTTGCGCCACGTCGCGCAGGACCTGCCGTCGAGCTGAGGCCCTCACTCGTGAGAGTCGCGATGTCTTTATGCGATACGCAGCAAAATATCGCTATGCCGCCTGCCGCGAGCGGTCCGGCCAACCCTGTGCGAGCCTGGTCGTAGACGCACCGCGGCTCGTCACACGTAGAACGCACTGATTGCGCCGCCCAACCCTGAGGTAGCATCGAATCACATGGCTTACAAGATTCTCGGCTACGTCGTCTGGCACCGCAGGAAGTGGCTTTTCCCGTGGCTCTTCCCTCGCCGGCGCCCGCGTGGCACGAAGAGCAAGGCCGCCATCCTGGGCGCCGGCGTGCTGGTGCTCGTAGGCGTCGCGCTCGCAGGCCGGCCGCCGACGTCCAATCAGTAAACCGTAAATTTGCGGAACCTTAGGGAGGTACCTGCGGTGCGCCTGACGAATGGACGCACGCGAGTACGCCCGGTGGATCTGAAGGGCGGCTCCCGCCGTCATGGCTGAGATCGCCTCCGCTGGCATCCCCCTGGCCGTCGACCGCGTCGACCGCGCTCGCGGCAGGGAGGACCGGGTGACGCTTCGGATGACCGGGCGCTGGCTGGGCCCGGCCGACGCTGCGCAGAGCGAGCCTCTGCTCGTGATCCAGGTCCAGGGCCGTCGCCATCGCTTCCCGCCCGCCGATGATGGCGGGGACGGACCGGCCGCGAGGAACGGCGCCTGGCAGGCGACGTTCGACCTGCCGTCGTGGGCCGAGCCCAGCCGCGAGGGTCAGGCCGCTCTGTGGGTGGGCACCGCGGTCGTGCCGGTGCCCTTGCCCGCGCCCACGTTGATGTTCGCGCCGCCCGCGCCGCCCGCGCCGCCCGCGCCGCCGGCAACCCCCGGGCCCTTCGCGCCGCCCGCTCCGGGATCGCCGGACGGGCTGCGCTCTGGCGAGATCCCCGACTCCGTTCTCGACACCGGGCGCACCGGGCCGCTCGCCGAGCTCCTGTTCAAGGAGAGCGTCTCGGCGCTCCACGCCGAGCTTGAGCAGCGCTCGACCGACGTGGCGCGCCTTCAGGGCTCGCTGGCCGACGCCCAATCCGAGCTGGAGGCCCGGACCGCGATGCAGGCGGCGCTCGAGTCGGCGCACGCCGACCTTCGCGTTGAGCTGCAGGAGCTCATGTCCGCTGTGGGTGTCCAGCGCGAGGATTTCGAGAAGCGGTTGGCCACCGCCGAGGACCGGCGGGCCGCCGCCGAGGCCGAGCGCGACCGGTTGCGCGAGGAGCTGGCGGCGTCAGACGCGATGAGGCAGCGAGAGGTGGACGCCGCGGGCGAGCGGTCCCGGCGCGAGCTGGCCGAGCTGATCACCGCCCACGACGCGCTCAACGCCGAGCTCGGGGCGCTCCGCGACCAGCTGGCGTCTGCCCAGGTCGCGCGCGACGCCGCCGTGGGCGAGGCGGCCGGTCTGCTGGCAGAGCTGGAGCGCCTCGGCGGCGAGCTTGCGGTCGCCCGCGAGGACCACGCGGCCCACGGCGGGGACCTGAGTGAGGCGCAGCGGCTCCTCGCCGAGGCCCGGAGCCTGAGCGCGCAACTGCGCTCGCAAAGCTCGCAGTAAGCGCGTTTGGCCTCCGCATCCGTCCGCCGCGGAACGTACCGTCGCGGACGTGAGTGAGTTGCCGGGGACCTCCGCGGTCGCAATCGAGACGGTCGAGTGGTCCGCGGTGAGCGGGGGGAACCTCAACGTCCGGATCACCGGCCGGTGGCGCCGGCGCCGCCCCGTGAGCACCGGACAGCCGACGCTCGTCATCGAGGCCGAGGGACGGCGCCACCGCTTTCCCGCGATGCCCGAGCCGCCCAGCGTGGGCGGGACCGGCCCCGGCCTGTGGAGGCTCAGCTTCACCGTCCCGGGCTGGATGGCGCCGGAGCTGGGCCGCACGTGGCTCCAGTTCGGCACGGTGATCGTGCCGCTGCCCGTCGCCGTGCCCGCTCCTGGTGAGCCGTCAGCGGGTCCGGGCCAGAGCATGACGGGCCCGCCGCCCCCGCCTGACGATGAGCCGGTCCCGCCGCCGCTGCCGCTGGAGCACGCTCCGGACGAGCCCGAGGAGCCGCCGGATTTTGAGGATGCCCGCGGCGTCGCCGAGCTGACGCGGCGGGTCAAAGGGCTTGAAGAGGAGCTGCGGGGGGCGCGGTCGGTGCGTGACGAGCTCGCCGCCTCGATGGAGCAGCGCGAGCGCAAGCGTCGGATCGCCGAGCAACGGGCCCACGCCGAACAGGCGCTGCGGCGTGACCTGGCGCGCCGGCTGTCCACCAGCACCGCGGAGGCTGAGCGCGCCCGCGAGGCGATGGGTGACCTGGCCGCCGCCGAGGACCGAATCCGCGGCCTGGAGGAGGAGCTCCACCAGGCGCGGCGGCGCAGCGACGAGGCCGAGCAGGTGGCCGCCGCCGCCACCGCGGCCCGCCAGCGAGCCGAGCGCGAACGCGAGCTGGCCGAGCAGAAGCTCCAGCGGCGGGCCGAGGCCGCCGCGTCGGAGACCGCCCGGCTGCGCTTCGAGCATGAGCTGCGCGGGCACTGGGTCGGCCAGGCGACGAGGATCCCCGCCGAGCCGGTGGTCGTCGCTGCAGCGCCGGCGCAGCCGCTGCCGCGCGTACCGCCCCGGCCGCCGGACTTGGCGCCGGTGGCCGTCCAGCCGCCCCCGGAGACGCCCCCGGAGCCGGCTTTGGAGCCGCTGGTGGCGCCGCCGGCCGTGGTCGTGAGCCTGCGCACCGAGCTGGAGTCGCGCACCCGCGAGGACGCCGCGCTGCGCGCTCGCCTGATCGATGCCGAGTCCCGGTTGGCGGCCCGGGTGCTGCTGGAGCAGCGCACCGCCGCCACGCTCGGCCAGCTGCGCGTCGAGCTCGACTCGCTGGCCGACGAGCTGGCCCGCGAGCGGCTGCTCCGCGTCGGTGCCGAGCGGCGCGCCGCCGAGCTTGAGCGCGAGCTGCGCGACCAGCAGGCCGTGTCGCTGGGGGCCTACCGGGCGATCGGCGAGCTGCGCGAGGGCCTCGGGCGGCTGGCGACGCCGGAGCCCGCACCGGAGCCTGCGGCTGCGCCGGAGCCGGCGATCGCCCTCGAGCCCGAGCCCGAGGCCCGCGCGCGGAGCCCGAGCCCGAGGTGCGCGCGGAGCCCGAGGTGCGCGCGGAGCCCGAGGTGCGCGCGGAGCCCGAGGCGCGCGCGGAGCTCGAGGTGCGCGCGGAGCCCGAGGTCCGTGCCGAGCCCGAACCGCAGCGCGATCCGCGGCCAGAGCCGGAGCCGCCCCAGGCCGGCCTCGTCGAGCCGGCCCGCCTCAACGACGCGCTGACGCGACTACGCCAGACGATCGTCCCACAGGAGGTTCCCGGCCCGGCCGAGGGCGCCACCATCACCCGCGCGCCCTCGATGCACGAGGCTCTCGCCCGGCCGTCGCTGGAGCGAGCGTTCCGGGCAATGGCGCGCACCGATCCGGACGCCGCCGGCCGGCTGCTGCTGGAACTGCTGCCGCTCCAGCGGGTCGTCTATCCCCACGCGGTCACGTACGACCTCGTGCTCGCCCACGACCGCTGCGTCTGGGTGTCGGTCTCCGACGGCACGCCCGTGATCGAGGTCAACAGCGCTGCGCGCCCCCGCCAGGAGGTCGACTTCCAGGTGAAGGGCGACCCGGCGCGGCTCGCCCGCCTGCTCACCGCCGGGTGGTTCCGACGCCGGTTCGGCCGCACGGCTCGCGTGCGGGGGCGGCGCGAGGGCGTGGGGGCTCTTTCGGCGCTGCTCGGCGCTCCGCTCGACCTCGGGGCGCTGCATCGCGCCGGGGCGCGGCCTGACCCGCTGATCGCCTTCGGCCTCGTAGCCGCCATGATCGACCCGGCCTGGACCGCCCCCGAGCGCTTCACGCTGGCCCACGCCACGCCGGATGCGACGCGGACATATCTGGTCGTGGGGGAGGGCCGGCCGCTGACGGCGACCCGGCTCGCCCCGGACGGCGGCGCGACCACGACGCTCACCTGCGCCACCGAGCACCTGCTGGCGGCGCTCGGCGGAGAGCCCGCACCAGGTATCGGCGTCACCGGTGACGTGGGGGCGTTCCTGTCCCTGCGCAGGTGGATCAAACGCGCACAGAGCGAGTAAAAGCGCGCCGGTCGTGCTGTGCCCCAGCCGCTGCGTCCGAGTCGGCGCCTAACCTAGAAAGCGCCGTCTCATGACCCCTGTCTGCGCCCACCTCCACGTCCACTCCGAGTACTCGCTGTTGGACGGTGCGTGCAAGATCGACGCCCTCGCCGCGCGGGCCGCCGAGTTCGATCAGCCGGCGCTGGGCCTCACGGACCATGGCGTGATGAACGGGTCGGTGGAGCTGTTCACGGCCTGTCGCAAACATGGCATCAAGCCGATCATCGGCTGCGAGGTCTACATCGTCGATGACCACGAGCGCCGAGCGCCGGGCCGGCTGGAGCGCTTCCACCTCACGCTGCTCGCCGCCAACCCCACGGGCTACCGCAACCTGGTCAAGCTGTCCTCGCGGGGCTTCCTGGAGGGCTACCAGCGCGGCAAGCCCTCGGTGGACATGGCACAACTCGCCGAGCACGGCGACGGGCTGATCGCGCTGTCCGGGTGCCTGCAGTCCCGGTTCTGCCAGCACCTGATCAGCGATCGCCCCGACCTGGCTCGCGCCCACGCCGACGAGCTCATGACCGCCGTCGGCCCAGACAACGTCTACTTCGAGGTCCAGAAGAACGGCCTCCCGGTGCAGGACAAATGCAACGAGGAGATCGTTCGGATCGCCGGGGAGCTCGGGCGTCCCCTGGTGGGCACGGGCGACGTGCACTACCTGCGGCGCGAGGACTACCACCACCACGCGGCGCTGCTGTGCGTGCAGACCAAGTCGACGCTCAGCCAGCCCAAGATCACCTTCGACACCAACGAGTTCTTCCTGCGCTCCAGCCAGGAGATGGCCGACGCGTTCTCCGAGTGGCCCGAGGCGATCGCCTCCACGCTGGAGATCGCCGAGCGCTGCAACGTCGAACTGGAGCTCGGACGGCAGCTCATCCCCAGGTACCCGACGGCGGACGGCAGCGGGGAAGGGGAGTATCTGCGCCGGCTCGTCGACGAGGGCCTGCGCCGCCGCTACGGGGATCCGGTTCCCGCCGAGGCGGTCGAGCGCGCCGAGTACGAGTTGGGCGTCATCGACCGGATGGGCTTCAACGCCTACTTCCTCATCGTCTGGGACTTCGTCAAGTACGCCAAGGACGCCGGCATCGCGGTCGGACCGGGCCGCGGCTCGGCCGCCGGCTCGATCGTCGCCTACTGCCTGCAGATCACCGATGTCGATCCGCTGCGCTATGACCTGCTGTTCGAACGCTTCCTCAACCCCGAGCGCGTGTCGATGCCCGACATCGACATGGACTTCTCGGTGCGCGGCCGGGAGCGGGTGATCCGGTACGTCACCGAGAAGTACGGCAAGGAGGCGGTCGCGCAGATCATCACCTTCGGCAAGATGTTCCCGCGCGCGGCCACCCGCGACGCTGCCCGCGTCCTCGGGCACGAGTACGGCGTGGGGGACCGGCTGGCCAAGCTCATCCCCGATCCCCAGCAGGGACGCCCGCCCAGCTTCAAGGACTGCCTGGCCCTCGGTCAGCCGCTGCGCGCCGAGGTCGACCGCGACGGGACGGCCAAGCAGATCGTCGACGTCGCCCAGGGCCTCGAGGGGATCGTGCGCAACTCCTCGATCCACGCCGCGGCGGTGGTGATCTCGGACCGGCCGCTGACCGACATCCTGCCGCTGCAGATCGCCGATGCCGGCGCCGACGAGAACGGCGATCGCATCTTCCGGACCGTGACGCAGTTCTCGATGAAGCCGGTGGAGCAGCTCGGCTTGCTGAAGATGGACTTCCTGGGGCTGCGCAACCTGGACGTGATCGAGGACGCGCTGGACATCGTGGAGCGCTCGACCGGCGAGCGGCCGGACATGAGCACGCTCCCGCTCGATGATGTGCCCACCTACGAGATGCTGGCTCAGGGCGATGCGGTCGGCGTGTTCCAGTTCGAGTCCGAGGGGATGCGCGAGGCGCTCAAGAAGGTCCGACCGACCGAGTTCGACGACCTGGTGGCGCTGGGCGCGCTCTATCGCCCCGGCGCGATGGACCAGATCCCCACCTACGCGCGCGGCAAGCGCGACCCGGAGACGATCACCTACGCCGATGAGCGGCTGCGGCCGATCCTGGAGTCCACGAAGGGCGTGATCATCTACCAGGAGCAGGCGATGCAGATCTCCAAGGAGCTGGCCGGCTTCAGCGGCGCGAAGGCGGATGACCTGCGCAAGGCGATCGGCAAGAAGAACCGCGAGGCGATGGCCAAGCTCAAGCCCGAGTTCGTCGAGGGGTGCCGGACGTCCGGGACGAGCGAGTCGGTCGTCGAGATGCTGTGGACCACGAACGAGAAGTCCGCCGACTACTCGTTTAACAAGTGCGCGTCAGGACTGACTCGGGTGATCCTTCCGGATGGAACCCGCATCCGGTTGTCGGAGGCGTTCAGGACCCAGCCGGCCGAGCTAATGTCCATGTGGGCGGACGGGACGGTCAGGCCGCACAAGGTCGCGAAGATCGTGAAGACCGGACGCAAGCAGGTCTACCGCGTGACCTGTGAGAGCGGCCGCCAGATCCGCGTCACGGCGGAGCACCGGCTCCTAACCACCGATGGCTACGTCGAAGTCGGCAAGATGACCGTGGGGGAAACGGAGCTGATCACGCTCCCGATGATCAGTGAGAAACAGCGGGAGGCACGCCGGAAGACGATGACTCGGCTGGCGCACAGCGCCGAGCGTGCCGCCTGGGACCGGGCGGCATCCATCCGCATGAAGGCCTACCAGGATTCGCGTCCGTACGCCGACAAGGCCTCCCACATGAAGCTGATGCACAATCTCCACCCCGAGTTGACGCGCAACGGGGTGGCGGCCATGCACGAGCGGGTCCGGTGGCTCTGGGCGAATGATCCGGAGTGGCGCCTGCGCCAAATGAACAACTCGCTGCGTGCCGTGCAGGCCGCCTACGCCACCGGTCCGGGGTACGGACATTGCTCCATCGCGAGCAACGGAATGTGGTGCGCCAGTTGGCCGGAGCGCGAGATGTGCGAGTGGCTGATCGACGAGGGCATCGAGTTCGAGATGCACAAGCCGCTGCCGAGCGGGCGCATGTGCGATTTCTACTTCGCCGGCGTCTATTGGGAGATGGACGGCATGGACCGCGTGCCGGAGTACTTCGAGGCAAAGTACGCCGACCTGCCGTTCGTCGTTGTGACGCCTGAGGACTTCAAGTTCCGCGTCGCACGGCACCTGGCCACCTCGCACGCTGAGAACGGCGACCCGGTCTTATCGATCGAGGCGCTAGGGCTCGAGATGACGTACGACGTCGAGATGGCGCCCGACGGCCCTCTCAATTTCATTGCCAATGGGATCGTCTCGCACAACTCGCACGCCGCGTGCTACGCGCTGATCTCCTACCGCACCGCGTGGCTGAAGGCCAACTACCCGGCGGAGTACATGGCGGCGCTGATCTCCTCCGTGATGGACACCAAGGACAGGGTGCCGTTCTTCGTCGCCCAAGCCGAGCAGATGGGGATCGCCATCCTGCCGCCGGACGTGAACCTGTCCGACCACGAGTTCGTGGTCGTCGACGGCAACATCCGCTTCGGGCTCGATGCCGTGAAGGGCGTCGGCTACCAGGCCGTGGAGGCGATCAAGAGCGCCCGCGGGGACGACGGCGAGCCCCGTCCGTTCACGAGCCTGTTCGACTTCTGCGAGCGCGTGGACAACCGCGCGGTGAACAAGAAGGCGATCGAGGCGCTCATCAAGTGCGGCGCCTTCGGCTCCACCAACGACTCGCGCAAGGGCATGCTCATGGTCCTCGAGCAGGCGCAGGCGGCGGGCCAGAAGGCCCAGCAGGACGCGCTCATCGGGCAGGGGTCGATCTTCGATCTCGGCCTTGACCTCGGCGGCGAGGGGGCGGGCAACGGCAACGGAACCGCGGGAGCATTCGCCGGGCCCACGCACGCTCCCATCCCCGGGGACGAGTTCGATCAGACCGAGCTGCTGGCCGCCGAGAAGGAGTCGCTGGGCCTGTTCATCTCCGCACACCCACTCAAAGACCTGGGGCCGGCGCTGCGCGCCAAGGCCGGTAGCACCCTGGCGGAGCTCTCCACGCGTCGCGACGGTGACTGGGTCACGATCGGCGGAATGGTCACCCAGGCCAAGAAGATCAAGACCAAGAAGGGCGACTTCATGATGTTCGCCACGCTCTACGACCTGGAGACCTCGGTCGAGATCATCGTGTTCGGCAAGACCCTGGCCACCTGTGAGGACGTGCTGGAGACCGACTCGATCGTCCTCGTGCGGGGCAAGGTGGACCACAAGGACCGCGACACCACCTGCCTGATCGCCCAGCAGGTCGAGCGCTTCGAGCCGACCGAGAAGGAGGTGTTAGACGCGCAGGTGCAGGCCGCCAAGCCCGCCCTGACCCCCAGCGCGCTCAAGCTGCACCTCGATGCCACGGCGCTGCCGGCGTCGGTCCTGGGCGAGCTCAAGGAACTGCTGTCGGGCTTTCCCGGCGAGTCGGATGTCGTCATCGAGCTGAGCACAACCGTCGGGCACCGGCGCCTGAAGCTCGGCCCCAGCTATCGGGTGTCGCACAGCGCCGGGTTGCACGCGGAACTGGACGCCCTGCTCGGTTCGGCGCTCATTCCCGAGGTCGCCGCCGCGCGCGAACCGGAAGCCGCCAGCGTCGCCTGACCCCTCACACGGCGACGCTGCGCCGTCCGTCAGTGGACGTGCAGGTTGATCCCCAGCAGGAGGAGGGGCCACAGGAAGATCGCCAGCAGCGCCGAGACGATCGGCTTGATCGCGTTGACGTTGTGCAGGTAGTTGTGCGACGACGCCAGCAGGACCCCCACGATCAGCCACACGACACTGGTCAGGCTCAATCTCACGTGTCTCTCCTCACGATGGTTGGCGTTCCCTCAGCGCCGCCTACCCGTTCCGCGCGCGCCCGACGCACCCCGGCCCGGCCTAGGTTGGCAGCCACGGCCCGCGCCAGCCGCCGAACCCGTCAATCACCTTCGCGGCCTCCTCCGGTCCCCAGGAGCCCTGGGCGTAGGGCAGCACCTTGGGCGGCGCGTCGAGCAGCGGCTGAAGCACCCGCCAGCACTCCTCGACGTTGTCCTGGCGGGTGAAGTGGCTCGCGTCGCCGACGAGCGCCGCGTGCAGCAGGACCTCGTACGGGGTGGCGCCCTCGCCGCCCTCCTTGGCGAACTCCATGTTCAGGTCGATCTCGCTGACCCCCGGCCGGTCGGCCCGCAGCGCATCGAGCGAGATCCGGATGCCGGAGTGCGGATCGATCCGGAACACGATCTGGCTGGGCTCGGGGTGCCGCCGCCCGCTCGCGATGAACGCGAGCCGTGGCGCGTTGCGGAAGACGAGGCGCAGCTCCGTCTGGGTGAGGGGCAGCCTCTTGCCGGTGCGGATGAAGAACGGCACCCCGGACCAGCGCCAGCTGTCGATGTCGAGGCGCAGCGCCACAAACGTCTCGGTCGACGAATTGGCGCGCACCCCGTCAATCTCGCGGTACCCCTCGTACTGGCCCCGGACGTAGTGCGCGGGCTTGGCGTCGGCCATGGCGGCGAACACCGCCTGCTTGGCGTCCTTCTGGCTGTCAGGGTCGGCCGCGGCAGGAGGGTCCATCGCGGCAGTGGCGACGATCTGCATCAGGTGGTTGACCACGACGTCGCGCAGCGCTCCCACCGGGTCGTAGAAATGGCCGCGATCCTGGACGCCGAAGCTCTCGGCCATCGTGATCTGCACCGAGGAGACGAAGTTGCGGTTCCACACCGGCTCGAGGATCGCGTTGGCGAAGCGGAGGTAGAGGACCTCTTCGACGCCCAGCTTGCCCAGGAAATGGTCGATCCGGTAGATCTGGGCCTCGTCCAGGTACTTGTGCAGCTCGGCGGCGAGATCGCGCGCCGATTGGAGGTCGTGCCCGAAGGGCTTCTCCACCGCCACGCGCCGGCCTCCCTGCACGAGCTTGGCTTCGGCCAGGCCCGCGACGACCATGCCGAACAATGACGGCGGGATCTCGAGGTAGAAGACCGGATTGACCGCGTTGCCCAGCGCGGAGGCGACCGCCGCATAGGTGGCGCTGTCGCCGAAGTCGCCGCTCACGAACGACAGCTGCTTGGCAAAGCGCTTCCACACGGCATCGTCGATCGGCTCGCCGGTGGCCTTCACCGCGTCGAGGGCGTGGCGGCGCAGATGGTCGTCGTCCCAGTCCTCCACGGCGACGCCGATCACCGGGCAGTCGAGCAGCCCGCGCGCGGCCAGCCGGTACAGCGAGCGCAGCGTCATCTTCCGGGCGAGATCGCCGGTGATGCCGAACACCACCAGGGCGTCTCCGGGCTCGGTCAGGTTGCTCATTGGCGGCCGGGACGCTACCGGGATTTCGGGCGGCGGGCCTTGGTGCGCGCCCGTGACGCCTTGCCGCGCTTGCGCAGCTCAAAGCAGAGCTGCACCTCCTCGCGCGACGGGCCCTGGCGCTCGGGCCCCTGGGTCTCGATCACCAGCGGCAGCGTCTCGAAGCGCGGCTCGGACAGGTAGGCGGCGCAGCCGCGATCGCCCAGCTCGCCGGTGCCGATGTTGGCGTGGCGATCGCGGTTGGAGCCCAGCTTGGTCTGGGAGTCGTTGAGGTGCAGCGAGCGCAGCCGCTTGATACCGACGATGCGGTCGAACGCGTCGATGGTCTCGGTCAGCCCGGCGGCGGTCCGGATGTCGTACCCGGACGCGAGCAGGTGGCAGGAGTCCAGACACACTCCGAGGCGACTGCCGCCGCCCGCCGCCGACAGCAGCTCGGCCAGCTCCTCGAAGGATCGCCCCAGCGTCCCGCCCGCCCCGGCGGTGTCCTCCAGGTGCAGGGAACAGCGGTCGGTCTCCGTCAGCGCCTCCTTGATCACCTTGCCGGCCCGCTTGATCGCCTGCGTGACGTCGCCCTGCTTGGCGGACCCCGGGTGCAGGACGACGCCGACGGCGCCGATGCCGGCACCCACCCGCAACGACTGGATCAGCGAGGCTCGTGATTTGTCGCGGATCTCGGCGTCCTCGGAGGCGCAGTTGACCAGGTACACGGCATGGATCAGCACCGCCTTGACCGGGCTGGGCTTCATCGCCGCACGGAAGGCGGCGAAGTCGTCCTCGCCATACGCGGTGGGTCGCCACATGCGCGGGCTCTGGTTGAAGATCTGGATCGCCTCGCAGCCTTTCTCCTCGCCGCGCTGGATCGCCTTGTCCAGACCGCCCGCCGGTGATACGTGGGCGCCGATTAGCATGCTGTGACCATGTCCTTACGTGTTCGCTTTGCTCCGTCCCCGACTGGGGCCCTGCACATCGGCGGCGCACGGACGGCGCTGTACAACTGGCTGCTGGCCCGGGGCCAAGGGGGCACCCTCGTGCTGCGCATCGAAGATACCGACCGGGAGCGCTCGACGCCCGAGAACGTCGAGCAGATCCTCGACGCGCTGCGCTGGCTCAAGCTCGACTATGACGAGGGCCCAGTCTTCCAGTCCGAGCGCGCGGAGCGCCACGCCGAGGTCGTGGCCCAGCTCCTCGCCGACGGACACGCCTACCACTCGAACGCCACCACTGACGACGTGCGCGCGTACAAGCAGCGCCACGGAGGCGAGCGCGGGTTCCGCGGAGAGCCGGAGGACTCAGGCGCCGTCCGCCTGCGGGTCCCCAACACCGGCGAGACCGTGGTGCGCGACATCGTGCGCGGCGAGGTGGCGTTCCCCAATGCCAGCCAGGACGACCCCGTCATCGCCCGGGCGGATGGCACCCCGGTCTACAACCTCGCTGTGGCCGTCGACGACCTCGACGCCGGCATTACGCATGTCGTCCGCGGCGAAGACCACATCTCCAACACGCCGAAGCAGATGTGGGTGCTCCAGGCGTTGGGCGCGCCCGTCCCGCAGTACGCGCACCTGTCCCTCCTCTACGGCCCGGACGGCAAGAAGTTGTCAAAGCGCCACGGCGCGGCGTCCGTGCAGGAGCTGCGCGACGCCGGCTACCTGCCCGAGGCGGTCGACAATTACATCGCGTTGCTCGGCGCCGGCTTCGCCTCCGACGAGGAGTTCTTCAGCCTCCCTGAGCTCGCCGACCGCTTCCGGCTCGAGCGCGTCTCCAAGAACCCGGCGATCTTCGACGAGCAAAAGCTGCGCCACCTCGACGGGCGCCACCTGCGTGAGCTGGGAACAAGCGAGCTCACCACCCGCCTCGAGGATTTCACGGGACGGACGGGGCTGCGCGGTGCCGTGGAGATCTCCGAGGAGAAGATCCAGACGCTTGCGGATTTCTGGCCCCTCGTCTCGTTCCTGTTCGACGGTCCGGTGGATGACCCAGCGGCGTTTGACAAGACGATCCGCCGCGAGGGCGGGGCGGAGGCGCTGAGCGCGGCGCGCGACGCCCTGGCGCAGACCGAGCCGTTCGATGCCGAGCACGTCGAGGCGGCGCTGCGCGGCGTCGTAGAGCGGCTGCAGACTAAGCCGGGGAAGGTGTTTCAGCCGGTGCGCGTTGCCATCGCCGGTCAGACCGTATCCCCCGGTATCTTCGAGAGCGTTGCGCTCCTCGGAAAGGACGAAACACTGGCCAGGATCGACTCCGCACTGGCCCGCGCGCGGGACGAGGACTGACCCCCACGCTCGGAAGCGCTAAACCGGCGCCCCCAGCTGCCGATAACAAGGGCAATGCTTGGGAGCTAACCGAGCGATGCCAATCCGACGCGCCCACACGTGGGTAGGAAGGGATGAGATCCCGGTGGCGACTGCTGCTTTGAAGACTGCTGTGCCAACTGATCCATACGCCACGCGTGAGCGCCACCACAACGAAGGCCATGGCCGACGGCTGACGACGGCCTTCGAGGCCCTCGAGGCCTACCCGGTGCTCGTGGAATCCCGCAACCGCGTCCTGCGTCTGTTCGAGGACGGCGAGCCGTCCGTGGGCGACGTGGTCTCCGCCGTTGAAGCCGATGTCGCGCTGGCCGTCACCGTGGTGCGACTGGCCAACCAGGTCGAGGGCCCCACGCAGGGTCGCGTCGACAGCGTGGTCGCCGGCGTCGATGCGCTCACCCCCCGCTCGGTCCACGCCATCGCCAGCCGCGCCCGCACCTTTGACTTCTTCGAGCGCACGGCCGTTTGGCAGGGGATCCCCGAGCGCTTCCGCTTGCACTCCGTGGCCACCCAGCGCGCTGCCGATCGCCTGGCGCGCGAGATCGGCTTCGAGGCCCGTGACCGGCTGATGGTCACCTCGCTGCTGCACGACATCGGCAAGCTCGTCCTCGTCCATGCCTACCCCGGCTACCCGTCGCAGGTCCACGGAGAGGCCCGCACGCCGGAGGATCGCCTCCAGCGCGAGCGCCGGGAGCTCGGCGTCGACCATGCGCTCGTGGGCGGTGTGCTCGCCCGCCGCTGGACGCTGCCCAAGTCGATCGCCAGCGTCATCGAACGCCATCACGCTGAGGACTCCACCGGCGAGGCGGCTCTCGTCCGCCTCGCGGACATGCTGGCCCACTACGTTCTCGGGGGCTCCATCACTCCGTCCGAGCTGCTGTCGGTGGCTCGGACCATCGGCCTGACCCCGGCCGGCCTGCGCAAGGTCATGTACGAGCTGCCGCTGCCCGCCTCCGGCGAGCGACCCCGCCAGGTAGAGCCGTGCCCGTTGTCCAGCCGCGAGGTCGATGTCCTGCGCCGCCTTGCTCGCGGCATGGTCTATAAGCAGATCGCATCTGAGCTCGGGCTGTCCACCAGCACGATCCGGACCCACCTGCATAACGTGTACGGCAAGCTGGGCGCCATGGACCGCGCCCAGGCGGTTCTCATCGCCACCGAGCGCGGCTGGATCTGAGCCGCCCGACGAGTGCCCCGTGTCGCCGCGGGGTTCATTGGTGGAAGTTTGGATGGACTTGAGTAGTTAAAGCTGTGTTGGACAAATCGCTGACGCGTTACGTGGTCAGCGCCACATAGCTTCGACGGGGCCACGGCTGGGACTCGGGGCGCAAGTCATCTAGCTAAGGACGGTCACGGATATGCCCGCTCGGGTTCTTGTAACCGGGGGTGCCGGTTTCATCGGCTCCCACGTTGTCGAGCTTCTGCTGGCGAAGGGCCACGACGTCGTGGTGTACGACGCGCTCATCGATCAGGTCCATCGCGGCGCAGGACCGGTCTACGTTCCGGACGAGGCCGAGTTCATCCAGGGTGATGTACGCGATCGGGACGCTCTCGCCGCTGCGCTGGCGGGCGTCGACTCGGTCGTCCATCTCGCGGCCGAGGTCGGCGTCGGCCAGTCGATGTACGAGATCTCTCGCTACGTCGACGCGAACACCAGCGGCACCGGCGTGCTGCTCGATCTGATCGCCAACCGGCGGACGACGGTTGGGCGCATCGTTGTCGCCTCCTCGATGTCGATTTACGGCGAGGGGTCCTATGTGTGCGCGACTCACGGAGTGACGCACCCTCCGCTGCGGTCCAACGCCCAGCTGGCCACGCGCGAGTGGGAGTTGGGCTGTCCCGACTGCGGTGCCACGCTCACCCCGGTCGGCACGATCGAAGACAAGCCGCTGCGTCCGACGTCGGTGTACGCGATTTCGAAGATGGATCAGGAGCTCCTGTGCCTGTCCGTGGGTGGTGCCTACGACATCGGCGTTGTGGCTCTGCGGTACTTCAACACCTATGGCCCCCGGCAGGCGTTGTCCAATCCGTACACCGGAGTGGCGGCGATTTTCAGCAGCCGGCTGCTCAACGGTCGCGCTCCGCTCGCGTTCGAGGACGGCCAGCAGCTGCGCGATTTCATCCATGTTCGCGATGTCGCCCGGGCGACGGTGCTCGCGCTCGAGTCACCCGCCGCCGACGGCCAGGCGATCAATGTCGGCGCTGATGCTCCGATGACGGTCGTCGAGGTCGCCGGCGCGCTCGGCGACGCGCTCGGTGTCGATATTCCGCCCGAGCTGACCGGGACCGCGCGTGCAGGAGACATCCGCCACTGCTATGCCGACATGACGAAGGCCGCCGACCACCTTGGCTTCACTCCCGAGGTCAGCTTCGACTCCGGCGTCGGCGAGCTGATGGAGTGGGTGTCAGATCAGCAGGCCGACGATCTCGTCGACCGGGCGCAGCGCGAGCTGTCCAGCCGCGGTCTCGCTCGCTGAGTTTCGATGCCAGCATCTGTGGTCGGTCTGTATGCGGCCGTCGAGGTCGCCTATCTCGTCTGCCTGCTCGTGGTCCTCTGGCTCTACGCGCAGCGAGTCGATCTCGTCGATATCGACGCCGCGGTCCGGTCCTCGAGGGCCGAGCCGTGCCCGGAGATCATCGTTCTCTATCCGGTGCTCGAGGAACTGGAGAGCACGATGAGAACCGCGATGCTCGGCTTTGACCGTGCTGAGTACCCACGCGGGGTACGCCGGGTCATCGCAATCCCCAACGCCGATGACGAGTCGACGATCTCTTCGCTGCGGCGGATCGCCCTGGATTACCCGTTCCTCGAGGTGCTACCGGTACCGGCGACCGACGATCCGCGCTGGGAGCCGGTCTGGGCGGCCTGGGATCAGAACGAGAAAGCGTACTGGTGGCATGTCGGCAAGCGACGGCACGAGCGGGCGCTCCCGCCCAAGAAGACGCGACAGCTGACGTACGCCTTCTACACGGTCGCCGCGACTGCACCCGGCGCGCTGCTGTCCTACATCGATGCCGACAGCGTCGTGCCTCCGGATTACTTCCTGACCGCCGCCGCGGGCATGAAGGAGTACGACGTCATCCAGAACACCAACGTCGCCGGCAATGCGCTCAGCACGTGGGCGACCTCGATGTTCGCCATGGATCACATGTCCTGGGACGGCTCGCTGTACCAGCACATGAGCGCTGGGGGCCGCCAGCCGTTCTATGTGCTCGGCAAGGGCCTGTTCTTCCGTGTCTCCGATCTGCTCGAGGTCGGTGGGTTCCACCCGTGGCTGACGATCGAAGACCCAGAGATCGGGATGAGGCTGTGGACCAACGGCCGTCGCCTCGGCATCGTCCGCAGCCCGCTGATCGAGGAGGTGCCGAACACGTTCGGGCACGGCGTGACGCAACGGAAACGCTGGGTGGCCGGCTTCTTCCAGTCGCTCGCGAGTCCGTTGACGCTGATGGGCATGAACTGGCGCCAGCGGTTCCGCGCACGCCTGAACTTCGTCCCCTGTCTCTCGCTGCTCATCTGCCCGTTCGGGCTCGCCGTCGGGATCTGGTCGCTGGTCGCGGCGTTGACGTCCGGTCACCGGGTGATCGACGCGCCGCTCGAGGCTGTCTCAGTGACGACGATCGCGCTGATGGTGGTCGTCGTCGGGGTCGCTCAGCGAGCGGCGTTTCGGCAGACGCGGTTGTTCCTAGTCGAGCGCCGTGAGCGCATCAAACTGATGTTGCGCATCAATCCAGCCTTCGTCTTCGCCTACTGGATCTGGTGGGCGGTTCCGTTGGCCATCGGATTCTGGATGTTCGTGCGCGACACCGGCCTGCGTTGGGAGCGCACCCGCAAGATCGATGCCAACCACACACTGGTGCGGGAGGAGCTGCCGATTCTCATCGAGAACGGCGATTACGCCCTCGAGTTGCAGGGAGACCGGGCATGAGCCGGCACCCGTCGTCTCTGGTCCCGGGATCAGGCGTGGCTCAGACGACGAGCGCTGAGTCGAACCAGCCGCGCGTAAGGTCGGCGGTACTGACGGTGTGTCCGTGGACGACCGGCATGCCGTACCCATCGAGTGTGACATCTGTCGCGTGATCGCAGTACACGTCGAACGAGTGACCGCGGACGCGGAGCTGCATCGTCGGCCAGCCCTTGGGTCTGAGGTCCTCCCAGCGCTCTGAGCTGCCTGATTCCAGGTGCTCGAGAAGTCGTGATGCATGGTCCATTGCGATCTCCTGTGATGCAGGCGCCTGTCAGTATGGCCGAGTTGCGCGACCGCGTCGACTCATCCCGTTTGACCTTCTCGTAATCGGTCGGGTTCGCCTCTCGCTTGAGTCCTGACGGACGAGCGGCTTCCTCAGTCGTGTCGGACTCGCCAGCCCCTAACCTTCCGCCCATCGCCGTCGCTGGACGGATGGCTGACCAGGTGCCCCGGGTCGGCGATGCGCCGCCGGGGCGCATATCGGTCCCGTAGCATCGGCGTGCGATGATCTCCATCACCACCAAGTCGCCGTACGCGCTGAGCGCCTTGGTGGAGCTCTACCGCCAGGGTGGCGCCGGCCCAGTCCCGATCGCCGAGCTGGCCCGCCGGCGCGATATCCCGGTGCAGTTCCTCGAGCACCTGTTCGCCACACTGCGCCGGGCCGGCATCCTACGCTCGCAGCGCGGCGTCAAGGGCGGCTACAGCTTCGCGCGGCCCGGTGACGAGGTGACGGTGCTGGAGCTCGTGGAGCTCCTCGACGGACCGCTCGGCGCTGACGCCACCGGCGTGTTCGGGGCCGCCGCCGAGGCGGCGCGCTCGGTGCTGGCCGAGGCCACCGTGGCCTCCGTGGCTGAGCAGGAGATCCGGTCGGCGGGCGCGCCGATGTACCACATCTGACCTGCCGACTGGCGAGGTGACGGTTTTGTCTAGGGTGTCTGCCAGCGTGGCGGAGATCCCGACGAACATCACTGAACTGGTGGGGCGGACTCCGATCCTGAAGCTGACCCACCTAGGCACAGACCCCGAGGTCGAGCTGTTTGCCAAGGTCGAGGCATTCAACCCTGGCGGGAGTGTCAAGGACCGGATCGGCGTGGCGATGATCGAAGCCGCCGAGCGCGAGGGTCGGATCGAGCCCGGCAAGACGACGATCGTCGAGGCCACCAGCGGGAATACCGGGATCGCGCTGGCCTTCGTCTGTGCGGCTAAGGGCTATGACCTCATCCTGACGCTGCCCCAGGGCATGAGCCGGGAGCGCGAGGCGCTTCTGCGCCTTTACGGGGCCTCGGTGGAGATGGTGGAATCGCTCGGGGGCATGACCGAGGCCGTCGAGGCGGCCCGGGCGCTGGCCGCCCGCGACGATGTGTTCTTGCCCGACCAGTTCTCCAACCCGGCCAACCCGGCGATACACCGCCGTACGACCGGGCCCGAGCTGTGGGAAGCGCTGGACGGCCGGGTCGACGTCTTCGTCGCCGGCGTCGGCACCGGCGGCACTATCACCGGGGCGGGGGAGGTGCTCAAGGAGCGCAACCCCGGCTGCCGGATCGTCGCGGTGGAGCCGCGCAACTCGGCAGTGCTCTCCGGCGGTCTTCCGGGGCCCCACAAGATCCAGGGCATCGGCGCCGGGTTCGTCCCCGATGTCCTCAACCGCGAGTTGCTGGACGAAGTGATCCCCGTCGATGATGAGGATGCCATCGAGACCGCTCGACTCCTCGCGCGCCGGGAGGGGGTGCTGGCTGGGATCTCGTGTGGAGCTGCGGTCTGGGCGGCTCTGGAGATCGCGGCTCGGCCCGAGTTCCGCACCGCCCGGATCGCGGTAATCCTCCCCGACTCCGGCGAGCGTTACATCTCGACGCCGTTCTTCGCCCCATGAGTGCTGCCTCGAAGCGCTCCCTGCTTCTGCACCTCATGCGCCGCATCGGGGGTTACGCGCGGTCCTGGGGCGTCCCTACCGATCGAGGCGTCCGCGAAATCGCACCGATGCGCCTTCGGGGCGAGCTAGCGCGCCGGCGGTTCGTGACGGAAGGCGGAAAAGTACCTCCTCGTCCGCGATCGCGTCAACATGTCAAACGCGACGGCGCTCAACAGCACCTGAGCCTCGGGTCCGACGTGTACCTGGCTGAACGGTCCAGGCTGATCTTTGAGGGCCCGGAAGGCCGCATCGAGCTCGGCGACAACGTGTTCCGCAATGCCGGGGCGGAGATCCGTTCTCGGGAGCGCGTGCGGATCGGCGGACTCGATCCTGGCATTCGATGTCGTGGTCATGGATACCAACCACCATCACATCGCTGGCAGCCCGACGACCGCGCCCACGCTGATCGGAGCCCACGTGTGGATCGGAGCACGCGCGCTCGTATTGCGCGGGGTGACCATCGGCGATGGCGCTGTTGTGGCCGCCGGTGCTGTCGTCACCACGGATGTTCCGTCCGGGGCACTCGTCGGCGGCAACCCCGCCCGCGTGATCCGCGAGCACGTCGCCTGGTCCCGGTAGCTGATCGCGGAGTCGCGGTCGCTAGCCTTTGGCCTGTGTTCGGCCCAGGCCCGATGGCGCGCACGGTCGCGGAGATCCGCCGGGATGTGGCGGCCGCGAAGAGTCGTGATCCCGCGGCTCGCGGGGTCGGCTCGCTGGAGATCCTCGCCGCCTGGCCGGGGGTCCACGCGTTGCTGGCCCATCGCGTCGCCCACCCGCTCTACGGCGCCGGCGTGCCGGTGCTCCCGCGGCTGATCGCGGCGGTGGCGCGGGCGGTGACCGGCATCGAGATCCACCCGGCGGCCAGGATCGGCAAGGGGTTCTTCATCGATCACGGGATGGGCGTGGTGATCGGCGAGACCGCCGAGATCGGAGACGACGTCACCATGTACCAGGGCGTGACCCTCGGCGGCACTGGCTTTGCCACCGGCAAGCGCCATCCGACCGTGGAGGACAACGTCACGATCGGCTCCGGCGCCAAGCTGCTGGGCCCGATCACCGTCGGTCACGGCGCCAAGATCGGCGCCAACAGCGTGGTGATCCACGACGTCCCGCCGAACTCGACCGTGGTCGGCAACCCAGGGCATCCTGTGCGGGTGGAGGGACGGCGGCCCGAGGGCCCCGACACCGACTGGATCCACCTGCCCGACCCGGTGGCCGACGCGATTCGGGGGCTGTCCAGCCGGATCACTGCGCTCGAGACGGCCGACGAGGGCGACGATGAGCCCGCCGGCGAGGTGCGACCGCTGCGCCGGGCCGCCGGGGGACAGCCCGACGGGCGCTCCAACCCGTCGGTGGGCCCTAGTCCAGCGGGCGGATAGGCTCGTCGCCGGTGTCGCGCGCCGGCGCTGCGTGCACCGGTGGCAGAGAGGACCGGCCTCCGACCACGTCCGGGTCGGTCATGTTGCGCCGCGCCCGGACCAGGTACAGGGGGCGGCCCTTGACCTCGTCATAGATGCGTCCCACGTACTCGCCGATGATCCCGATTGCGATCAGCTCGATGCCGCCGAGAAGCAGCACCAGGATGGTGAGCGCGCTGAATCCCGGCAGATATGAGCCGAGGATCCGCAGGACGGCGACGACCGGGATGGCGATAAAGGCCAGCGTCGAGATGAGGAAACCCAGCAGCGTCGCCAGCTGCAGCGGACGGTGCGAGAACGAGGAGATCGCGTCCAGCGAGAAGCGCAGCATCTTCGGGATCGTGTACTTGGTCTCGCCGGCGTAGCGCGAATCACGGTGATAGGGGACGGCGGCCTGCGTGTAGCCCACCCACACGGTCATGCCCCGCAGGAACCGGTTGCGCTCGCGCATCGACAGCAGCGCGTCCAGCGCCCGCCGGTCGAGGAGCCGGAAGTCCCCCGAGTTCTGCTGCAGCTCGACTTGGGCGAGCTTGTCGAACAGGCGGTAGAACCAGCGGGCGGTGCTGAGCTTGAAGCGGGACTCGCCCTCGCGCTGCTCGCGCACCGCGTAGACGACGTCGCAGCCCGCGCGCCAGTGGTCGAGCATCGTCGAGATCAGCTCGGGCGGGTCCTGGAGGTCGGCGTCGATCATGACCACCGCGTCGCCCGCCGCGTGGTCGAGGCCCGCGGTGAGCGCGGTCTGATGCCCGAAGTTGCGCGACAGATACACCACCCGCACCCGCGGGTCGGCGGCGGCCAGGCCGTCGAGCTTCATCGGCGTGCCGTCCGTGGAGCCGTCATCCACGAGCACGAGCTCGAACGGCAGTGCACCGAGCGCGGAGCAGACGCGCGCGTAGAACTCGTCGATCGTCGCGTCCTCGTTGTACACCGGCGCTACGACGCTGACCAGCGTCAACTCGCGGGGCTCGCCGTCGAACACACTCGGCGCGACGCTCATCGGGCTCATCGTACGGACTGGTTCCCCACCGGCGTCACGGTCAGAAGAGGCCATGAGGGATGTACCCGAGCAGCTGGATGCCCTGGATCACGCCCGTGAAGATGATCGCGGTGGTGGCCAGGCGGCGGTCGCGGCCCAGCGCGGCCAGCGGTAGCAGCCAGGCCACGTACCAGGGCAGCAGCGAGCTCGACGCCACCAGCATCGCCAGCATGGCCCAGGCGGCGCCGTCGATCCAGTCCATCTGGCCGCGCCACACCCGGCGCAGCAGCCAGCACAGCGCGACCGCGAACGCGCCCGCCAGCACGAAGCCGGCGATGTGCCCCGCCGTGGGCAGGCCCAGCCGCGTGGAGATGACCCCGGGGATGCTCAGCCACCCGCCCTCGCTCTGGCTCTTGATGACCGTTCCGAGCATGTCGAACGAGCCCGAGCCGAACAGGCCGAAGCTGAGGCCGGCGAGCGCCGCCAGCCCCACCCCGGCGCCGAGGGCGAGCCGTCGGCGGCTTCGGCGCGCCTCGGCGGTGGGGCCGCCGGCGGCGAGCGCGAAGGGGAGCACGAGGCCTGCGGTCAGCTTCACGCCGACCGCGAGCAGGCTGAGCCCACCGCCGATCACCTCGCGGGAGGCGAGGATGGCGTAGACGCCGCCCACCATCGCCAGCAGCATGAGCAAGTCGTTGTGGCCGCCGCCCACCCCGTAGATGACCAGCAGGGGGTTGAGGCCCACGAGCGCCACCGCCTTGACGGGGTCCGTGTCGCGCAGCCGGGCGCACCGCCACACCACCGCCACCAGCGCCAGGCTGGCCACCACGGCGATCGACTTGTAGGCGAACACGCTCGTCGCGATCGTCAGCGGCGCCAGCAGGTAGCTGAAGACGGTGAACACCGGTCCGTAGGCGCTGGCGATGTAGGACCACTTGGCGCCGACGTACGGGAACACCGCATCCGGGTTGATCGCGTAGGGCCCGTGGGTGTAGGGGTTGACGTGGTAAACGGCTCCCATCCGCGCGTATGCCTGGTAGCTGAAGATGTCGGTGGAGGCCATCGGCGGCGCCAGCAGCACCACCGCGTGCACCGCGAGGATGGCGATCAGTACGACCCGCGCCGACAACTGCCCCGAGAGCGCGACGACGGCCGCGTAGGAGACGAACATCAGCACCAGCGCCGCGATTGCGCCGCCGACGTGGAGGTTGAGGAACAGCGATCCGAACGCCCCGGCGAGCGCCGCCTGGACGGGCCGGATCGACTCGGGCAGTAGCGACTGGGTATGCGCCGCCGCCACGGCGACCAGCGTCCCGGACGCGACCACTCCGCCCACCGCGCACAGCGCGAGCCGGCTCTGCCTGCGCCCGGTGGCGACCTCGCGCCGGATCCCCGGGGCGGCCGGCAGCGGAGCGGGCGCGGGGACCGGCACTGCGATCCCCGGGCTCACCGGGAGCGCGACGCTCGGGGCGGCACCGACATCGAGGGCGGCGCTGGCGGTGACGTCAGGGCCGGCCGGTGCCGCCGGATCGAGCCCGACTGCGGGCGGCGGATAACCGCCACTTGGCGGAATCGCGCTCGCTGGGCTGGTGGCACTCATTCTGGTCAGGATGCCTGGACGTGGACCTGATGCGGTTTGAAGAACATTGGGATCTTATTAACTGAGCGACTTGGAGCGACCAGATCCGGCGCGGGCGAGCGCCGCCGGCGCTCCACGTCTCATCGCTGGAACGAGCAGCATCGCCTCCAGGGCGATCCGCGCGGACATCTTGGAACTACCCACCGCGCGGTCGGTGAACACGATCGGGACCTCGCGGACGCGAAAGCCCGCCAGGTGGGCCCGGTAGGTGACCTCGATCTGAAAGCCATAGCCCTGGGCGCGGATACTGGGCAGGTCGATCCCCTCGAGGACCTCGCGTCGGATGCACTTGAAGCCGCCGGTGAGGTCCCGCACATTCACGCCGAGGATCCGCCGCGCGTAGAAGCCCCCGCCGCGGCTGACCAGCCGGCGCACCAGCCCCCAGTCGCGCACCCCGCCGCCCGGCACGTAGCGGCTTCCCAGCACGAGATCGGCATCCTCGGCCGCCGTCAGCAACTCCGGAAGGTACGCGGGATCGTGAGAGAAGTCGGCGTCCATCTCGATCACCAGCTGGGCGCCGCCGGCGAGGGCGTGGGCGAAACCGGCGAGGTAGGCCTGCCCCAGGCCGCTCTTGCCCGGGCGGTGCAGCACCTCGACCCAGTCGCACTCGGCGGCGAGCGCGTCGGCGATCGCGCCGGTGCCGTCTGGCGAGTTGTCGTCCACGATCAGGATCCGGTGGTCGCCCGGCACAGCCTGCTGCAGCTCGGCGGAGGCCGCGCGCACGATGTTGGGGAGGTTCTCGGCCTCGTTGTAGGTGGGGATCACCAGCCAGACGGTGGCACTCATGGCGGACGCAGCGTAGTCGCCCGGGCGGCACGCGCGTGCCTCCACCGGTGGCCTCGAGCGGCCCGCGCGGCGGGCGACGGCGTGCACCGGCGACGGGCGAGCGCTTGCACCGGCGGCGGGCGAACCCGCGGCACGGCATCATGTGGCGGGGACTTGTGGATGGACAAAGGTCACTCGGCATTGGAAGAGCGTCCGCGCCCGGGCTTGCGTCCGGGTGGATCGGACGCGGGTGCGCGCGCCCCGCTGGCGCCGCATCACCGCCGCCGCCGCGCCGCAGCGGTGGTGGCGGCGGCCGCTGTGGTGGCCCTGGTCGCGGGCATCGCGGTCGGCGCGGCGTCGTCAGGATCGAGCACGCCCGCCCATTACGCCGCGGTGCTGCCCAACGGCTACTTCAGCCGCATCCAGACGCTGGCGGGTGGCGGAGCCGGCTCGTTCGTGGTCGGCGAGCAGCGCGCCGAGGACGCCGCGATCAACCACACGCTCTCCTACACGCCGTTCGTCCGGGTCGCCGGAGCCCAGCACAAGGAGGTGGCGCTCACCTTCGACGACGGCCCCGGCCCCTACACCCCGGCCATCGTGCGGATCCTGGAGCGTGAGCATGCGCCGGCGACGTTCTTCGAGGTGGGCGTCGAGGAGCACTACTTCCACGCCGCCACCGCTGCGATCGTCGCCCGCGGCTTCCCGATCGGCGACCACACGGAGACCCACGCCCCGATGTCCGAGCTCAAGCGCAAGCTTCAGCAGGCAGAACTACTCCAGGACTCCGCCGCGATCGGGACCTACGGCGCCCCGTTCCCCCGCCTGTTCCGCCCCCCGTATGGGATGTGGAACGCCACCACGCTCAAGCTGCTCAAGAAGTACCGCATGCTCATGGTCATGTGGACCGTCGACACCGACGACTACGAGATGCCCGGGGTCAAGGTCATCCTCCAGCGGACGCTGGCGGGCCTGCAGCCCGGGGCGATCATCCTCCTGCACGACGCCGGCGGCAACCGGTCAGAGACGGTCGCTGCGCTGCCGCTGGTCATCAAGGCTCTGCGCCGGCGCGGCTACAAGTTGGTCACGGTGCCGCGGCTGCTGCTGGACAACCCGCCGCCCCGTGATCAGGACGTTGCGGGGCTGGTCGGCGCCGGCGGCTGAGCCGCGGTGGCGCCGGTGAGCGCCTCAGCGGCGCTCGTAGGCGACGCGGTCCCAGCTGGGCTCGGGCGCGAGCTCGATCGGCTCGCCGCCACGGTCGGGCTGGACGTAGACGAAGGCGGAGGTGTCGTCGTCGAAGGCGATGTCGAGCTCGCCCTCCTTGACGCGCTGGTCCAACCAGGCGCCCCGGAAGATGAGCCGCCGCAGCCAGTGCACGAGCGAACGCTCCGACGGGCCAACCAGCTCGGCCCAGCACTCGTTGACGTGCTCGCCCAGCGCCGACGCCGGGTCGGTCACCTCGCCGTTGACGACAAGGTTGATGAGGTCCTCGGCCTCGTCCTCCTCGACCGTTCCGTTGATGAAGCCGAGCTTGCGCGCGGACTGCTCGCAGCGCTCTCGGAAGTCACGCTCGTTGAAGGTGAACCGCAGTTCTCCGTACTCCAGGACGAAGTCGTCGCCGGAGCTGTAGTTGCCGCGTCGGTACATCGCGTCGGCATCATATGGGCGAATCCTGCTCCGCCGGGACCCCTGAATTAGATGTTGCAGAGACAGGGGGGTGGAAGGGGACGGGCCCGAGGCTCTTAACTACATGGAGCCCGATCGACCTTCGGTCCTGATCGTAGAGGACCACTTCACCACGCGCCGTTTCCTGGCCGACAACCTGTCTGTTGACGGCTTCGAGCCGCTCGAGGCCACGTCGGCCGCAGAGGCCGTGTGCCGGATCGCCGCCGCCCGGCCCGAGGTGGTCGTCCTCGACCTCGGGCTGCCCGATCGCGACGGGCTGGAGCTGCTGTCGGAGATCCGGGGATCCACCCGTGGCGGCGGCCCCATGGACGCGCAGCTGCCCGTGCTCGTCCTCAGCGGCCGGGGCAGCGAGCTCGACCGCATTCGCGGCTTTGAGCGCGGCGCCGACGACTATCTCGTCAAGCCGTTCAGCTACCCCGAGCTGCGGGGCAGGCTCGACGCGCTGCTGCGGCGCTGCCGCGCGCGGCCCCGGCTGGGCCGCATGCGCGTCGGAGCCCTCGAGCTGGACCCGATGTCGCGCGACGCGTGGGTGGACGGGGCGCTCGTCCACCTCACCAGCAAGGAATTCGCGCTCGCCCTGCTGCTGGCCACCGAGCCCACACGCGTGTTCACGCGCGCCGAGCTCCTGGCCGATGTCTGGGGCTTTCAGTCGCCGGGGGCGACCCGGACCCTGGACTCCCACGCCTCCCGGCTGCGCCGAAAGCTCAGCGTCGGCCCCCGGCGGTTCGTGGTCAACGTCTGGGGGATCGGCTACCGGCTGCTGGACTCAGGAGCCTCCTGGTGAGCACCGCCGCGTCCGTGGCCGGCTGGGTGACGGCGGGGCTCGCCGCCGCGCTGGTGATGAGCGCTCGCCGCGCCCATGGCCACCGGATGGAGGCCGTCGCGCGCGCGTGTCACGAGCTGCGCGGTCCGCTGGCCGCAGCGCGCCTGGGCCTGACGGCTCCTGGCGGGCGGGACGAGGCGCCGTCGCCCCGGCGACTGCGGGCGATCGACACCGAGCTGGGCCGGGCCGCCCTCGCGCTGGACGACCTCGCAGGCGCCGCCGGCGCCGACTCGCGCCTGTGGCAGCTCGACGTGGTGGACGTCCGCACGGTGGTGGCGGAGTCCGCCGAGGCGTGGCAGGCGAGCGCCGCCGCGGCGGGCACCGTCGTCGAGGTGGGATGGAGTGGGGAGGAGGCGGCCGTGTGGGGTGACCGGCTGCGGCTGGCCCAGGCCATCGGCAACCTCATCGCCAATGCCATCGAGCACGGGCAGGGGCCGGTCGACGTGGCGTGCGCGGTGCGGGACGGACGCGTCCGGATCGTCGTGTCAGACGATGGGCCGGGGCTGCCGGCGCCGGTAGCCGCGCTGATCCGGCGCCCGCGGCGCGGGCGGGGCGCCCGGGGGCGGGGGCTGGCGATCGCCGCCGAGGTCGCGCAGGCGCACGGCGGAGGCCTGGCCTCAGCGCCCACGGAGCGTGGAGCGCGGCCTGTGCTGGAGCTGCCGGTCGGCGTGCATACGCAGGGCTCCGCGGGCTGACGGCGTAGACCAACCGGACCACACGCCGCCTCCCAGGGCAAGGCAAACGTCGCGTCCGCGCCCGCGTATCCACGCATACGCCCCGGACGGAATCGCGCCCGATCTGCAACCCAGGTCTGCAGACCGGCGATCCGCACGCGTTCGTGCACCTTCACCGAGCCGTCCGTGGGACGGCGTCCCACCCCGAATCGCCTGTAACCGTGGGGGTCTTCACGCCGCCGGGGCCTCGCTTGGCCGCTTTGTGGGGCAACAGGTGCGATTTGGGTTGCATTGTGGGAGGGAGTGGGATACTGTGGGCGCCGCTTCAGGAACCCGGGTGGCAGGGCTCCTCCCACCCAGCCACCCGGGTTTGAGCACCAAGCCCCGTATGAGCTCCTTTGACCTTTCGCGGAACCTTCGAACACGCGCTCGACGCGAAGCACCGGTTGACCATTCCGGCCAAGTTCCGCGGAGCGCTGGCCACCGGCGTGGTGCTCGCTCCCTCGCACGAGGTCGAAGCGGGCGCGCCGCGGACGGTCGCGATCTGGACCCCCGCGGACTACGACGAGTTCACCGGGGCATCGCTGGCCGGCCTGAACCCGTCCTCGCGGAAGGCGCGAGAGCTGAAGCGGTTCTTCTTCAACGCCTCCTTTGACACCGAGCTCGACGCCGCCAACCGCGTGATGATCCCGACCACTCTCATGGAGTACGCGGGCCTCACCAAGGAGGTCGTCGTCACCGGTTCCGGTGAGTGCCTTGAGGTGTGGGATCGCGCGCGCTACGCGCACAACTTCGAGGACGTCCTGACCCGCATCCCCGACATCACGGCGAGCCTTGGCAACACTGCTTGACATGACCAAGACGCACATCCCGGTCCTGGCGGGCGAGCTCATCGAGTTGGCCGACCCACGGCCGGGCGAGACTGCAGTGGACTGCACCGTCGGCGGCGGTGGGCACGCGCGGCTCATCGCGGACCGCCTGGGCCCAGGCGGGATGCTCATCGGGGTGGACCGCGATCCGCTCGCCGAGGAGCGGTTCGCCGCCCTGGCGGCCGAGGTGCCGTGCGAGACGCGTTTCATCCGCGCCGACTTCGTCACCGCGCTGCACGAGCTGCGCCAGGAACGGCTGGTCGCGGACCTCGTGTATCTGGACCTGGGCATGTCGTCGATGCAGGTCGACATGTGGGAGCGCGGCTTCTCCTACGCCTACGACGCGCCGCTGGACATGCGGATGGACCCGTCGCAGCCGCTGACCGCGGCCGAGATCGTCAACACCTGGGACGAGCGGCGGCTGGCCCGTTTGCTGCGCGAGTACGGCGAGGAGCGCTACGCGACGCAGATCGCCCGCACCATCGGCCGTGCGCGCCGCCGCCAGGAGTTCGCCTCGACACAGCAGCTCGTGGACGCCATCAAGACCGCGGTCCCGATCCCGGCCCAGTTCGCGGGCGGCCATCCCGCGAAGCGCACCTTCCAGGCGCTGCGCATCGCCGTCAACGACGAGCTCGCCCAGCTGGAGGAGGCGCTCCCCATCGCCTGGGAGCTGCTCGGCGCCGGCGGCCGTCTGGCCGCGATCTCCTTCCACTCACTGGAGGACCGGCTCGTCAAGCGGTTCCTCGTCGCGCGGGCACGCGGATGCGTCTGCCCGCCCGATTTCCCCGTGTGCGTCTGCGGGCGCCAGCCGGAGGCCGAGCTGATCACCCGTCGCGCTGTCGCTCCGACACCGGGCGAAGTGGCGGCCAACCCACGATCCAAGTCGGCGCACCTGCGTGCCGCCCGAAAGCTGGAGGTCATTCCGACATGACGCCATCCGCGCTCACCCCCGCCGCCCGGGGAAGCACGAAGAAGTCAGGTACGGACCGGCCTTCACGCCCCTCCGCCGTACGCGGCGCCGGGCATCGCCCCGAGGTGCGCCGGCAGGTCACCCCGCGGGGCCCTCGGCGTGTGTCGGGCCCGGCGGCCGGGACCGCCGCGGCGCGCACGGCCACGGTCCACGCGCCCACACGCGCCCCGGCCCGCGCTCGCCCGTCGCGCCCGCGAACGCGCCCGGCCGGCGCCAAGGCCCCATGGCGCGCTCGCTCGGCGGCCTACGTCCGCGCGCTGCCCGATCACGCGCTGCTCGACCGCATCATCCGCGGTCGCGCCTGGATCCCGCTGCTCGGGGTCCTGCTGGCGGGCATTGTGGCCATGCAGGTTGAGGTCCTCAAGCTCAACGCCGGGATCGGCCGCTCGCTCGAGCGCTCCTCGGCCCTGCAGGCCCAGAACGAGCTGCTGCGCGCAGGCGTCACCCGGCTGTCGGACGAGCAGCGGATCGAGCGGATCGCAGCTCAGATGGGCATGGTGATGCCCGCCCCGGAGCAGATGCGCTTCGTCGATACCGGCTCCGCGAACGTCGCAAGGGCATTGGGCGGCATCAAAACGCCCGACGCCACCGGGTTCGAGGCGGCGCTGCCGACGATCGGCGCACCGGCGGCGGCCCACGGCGCGTCGACGAACGTGGGAGTCGGGATGACGCCCGCCACCACGGCCTCCCCGACCGTGACGGGCTCCACGACCGGCGCCACCGGGTCTACAACGGACGCGACGGCGGCGGCGACGACGTCCGGTACCGCGGCCACCACGGCCGGTACAGCGGCCACGACAACCGCCACAGCGCCGACAGCGGCCGCCACGGCGCCGACGACCACCGCCGCGGGGGCGCCCTCGACCACGGACAGCCAGTCCAGCGCGTCGTCCAGCGGCGGCGCGACGCCGGTCGGCGGGTAGGGCTCCCGCCGATGGTGGCGATCGATCGACGGGTCGGCTACCTCTTCGTCGGCTTCCTGGCGCTTCTGGCGGCGGCGGTGGTCCGGGCGGCCTACCTGGGTGTGATCAAGGCCGGCCCTCTCGAGCAGGCCGCAGTCAGCCAGCAGATCACCAACGTGCCGATCCCAGCCACGCGCGGGGCGATCACCGACCGCGACGGCGTCCAACTGGCGCTGTCTGAGTCGGCGGCCGACATCATCGCCGACCCGTATCTGGTCAAGCGCGGCGATCCGATGCTGATGGCCCAGGCGATGGCGCCGCTGCTCCAAATGCCGGTCCTCAAGGTCCTCACCGATCTGACCAAGCCGCACACGGGCTACGTCGTGGTGGCCCGCGAGATCGCGCCGGCCAGCGCCCAGGCGATCATGCGCCTGAGGTTCGGCGGCAAGCCGATCAATGGCATCACCACCACGCCGGACGTCAAGCGGGTTTACCCGCGCGACTGGACCGCGGCCCAGGTGCTGGGCGGCGTCAACGGCGCCGGCGCCGGCGACGCCGGGCTGGAATACGAGTACAACCGGATCCTGTCGGGGAAGGCCGGCGCGCGGCGCATCGTCAACGACGCCATCCACCAGCCCATCTCCATCGATGACGTCAAGCCGATGCAGTCGGGCAAAGCGCTGCAACTGACGCTCGACGCCGGCCTGCAGAACGAGGTTGAACAGGTCCTCGCCGGCGTCGGCGAGCAGTACTCGCCCCATGCGGCCACGGCGATCGCCATGGATCCCAACACAGGCGCGATCCTGGCGCTGGCCAACTGGCCCCAGATCAACGCCAACGACCCCAACGCCGCCCCCAGCCCCGCCGATCGCGATCACGCGGTGGCCGACAGCTACGAGCCGGGCTCGACGTTCAAGGCCATCACGGTGTCGGGCGCACTCCAGGACGGCGTGGTGACCCCCACGACCGAGTTCAACATCCCGCCGATGCTCCAGGTGGCCGATCGTCAGATCCACGACGCGGAGTCGCACGGCTACGTGCAGTACAACACCGCCCAGATCCTCAAGTTCTCAAGCAACATCGGCGCCGACCTGATCGGGATGCGACTTGGGGGCCAGCGCTTCGACTACTGGGTGCATCGCTTCGGGTTCGGATCGCGGACCGGCGTCGACGTCCCCGGCGAGCAGACCGGAATCGTCCTGCATAGCTCCCAATACTCGGGCTCGTCGATGGGCAACCTGCCCATGGGCCAGGGCGAGTCGGTGACTCCGATCCAGATGGCCACCGCCTACTCAGCCATCGCAAACGGCGGGATCCTGCGCCCGCCGCGCATCGTCCAGGCCATCGGCGGCAAGCGCCAGCCGGTGCCGGCGGGCCACCGGATCATCTCGCAGAACACCGCCGCCGAGGTCCGCGACATGCTGCGTGGCGTGCTGGCCGATGGCGGCACCGCCTCAGGAGCAGCCATTCCCGGCTTCGACCTGGCCGGCAAGACCGGCACCGCCAACGTGGTCGTGGACGGCAAGTACTCGAGCAGCGAGTACATCGCCTCGTTCATCGGCATGGTGCCGGCCAGCGCACCCAAGCTCGTGGTCGCGGTGATGGTGGACGAGCCTCAGGGGTCGATCTACGGCGGCTCGGTGGCCGCGCCCGCGTTCAAGAAGATCGTCGGCTGGGCCGTCCCGTACTTCGGGATCTCCCCGCGCTGACGCGAGATGCGGGGCGGTCTGGCTCTCTGACCGCGCGCTCGCGCGCCGCCTCGGGGATGCGGCGCGCGCGGACGTGCTCGCCCGATTCAGCCTTGGCGCCTTCGTCACGCGCTTGCTCGAGCTCGCCGACCAGGTGCTTCACTAGCGCCGCCCATCCGCCGCTCGTCTACCGCGTCACGCCCGGTCGTGGGGCACGTCGAAGGTGCTGCGCAGTGACGCCAGCCTCATGTCCCACTCGCCGCCCACCGAGGCCATCCACGACACCGCCTCGGTCAGCGGCTCGGGGGTGACGCGGTAGCGGATGTCGCGGCCCACGCGCTCGCGCTCCAGCAAACCCGCGTCGGCCAGCGCGCTGAGGTGCTTGGTCACCGCCTGGCGCGAGATCGGCAGGTCGTGGGCCAGTTCCGTCGCCGTCGCCGGCGTGGCCGAGATCGCGCTGAGCAGCCGCCGCCGCGTCGGGTCGGCGAGCGCGCTGAAGACGCGCCCGGCCTCGTCGTCGGTCATCGCCGTGGCCTCGGCTGCCGCTCGTAGCCTCGCCGCCGACCTAGGCGGCCATCGCGACGAGCGCGGGCCCGTAGGTCGTGCCGCCGTGCCCAGGAAGCGGGACGCCGACGAGGTCCAGCACCGCCAGTGGCCGCGTCTCGACGATCCGCAGCAGGGTTGCGCCGTCGTCTCGGCTGGTCACCGAGAAGCACACGCGCGACGCGGGCTCGTCGTCCACCGCCCACCAGAACGCCAGCCGGCCGGTGCCAGAGCCCTCGTCGCCGGGCGGTGAGATCTCCTCGACCCAGCCGGTCCTCACCTCCTTGCCGCTGATGAAGCGTGCCTCGCCGCCGGGCCGGAGGTCGAGCGAGACCTCGTCGGCCAGCCATTCCGACAGGCAGTCAGGGTCGGTCACCGCCTGCCAGACCGTTTGAACGGTGGCCGGCAGCTCGATCTCGCGTTCGATGATGTCGGTCATGGGGCCTCCCGGAGCATGGGTTTTGCGATCGAGATGTGCAACCCAGAAGTTGCGCATCTGCTACGGTCGTGCGCAACCTGTTCGTTGCACAATATCAGCGCTGCAAAAGGAGGCCCTGATGACACTGGTTCCGATGGTCGTCGAGCAGACCGCTCGCGGAGAGCGCTCGTTCGACATCTACTCACGCCTCCTCAATGACCGCGTCGTCTTCCTCGGCGGCCAGGTCAACGAGGAGATCGCCAACCTGATCGTGGCCCAACTCGTCCACCTGGAGTCCGACGACCCTGACAAGGACATCCACCTCTACATCAACTCGCCCGGCGGCTCGATATACGCCGGGTTGGCGATCTACGACGCCATGCAGTTCATCGGTCCCGACGTGCAGACGATCTGCTACGGCATCGCCATGTCGATGGGCTCGCTGCTGCTGGCGGGCGGTGCGCCCGGCAAGCGCATGGCCCTGCCCAACAGCCGCATCCTCATCCACCAGCCCTCCGGCGGGTTCGAGGGTCAGAGCACGGACGTGGAGATCCACGCGCGCGAGATCCTCGCGCTCCGCGCGCGAGTCGACGAGATCTACGCCAAGCACACCAGCCAGTCGGTCGAGCGGGTCCACGCCGACATGGAGCGCGACCGCTACTTCACCGGCGAGGAGGCCTTGGCCTACGGACTCGTGGACCGGGTGCTGGAGCGGCGCGAGCTGGCCAGCCGCGGTCGCGGCTTCGGGGGTTAGCGGCAGTAGCTCGGATCAGGCCGAGGCCGGGCGGCGCCGGGCGCCGCGCTCCAACTGCGGGCAGAGGCGCCGCGTGGTCGTCCGGCTCGGCCGCGCGGCGCGGGCGACGCACGCGGGGACACCGGGCTGACGGTGGGTCGGGACTGACCGGCCCTGAGCCTGAGCGGCGCGGGCATCGCGCCGGTTGGCAGCCTGCCAGCTGATAACGAGAACGACGAGAGGGATGGCGATCGCCCAGATCGCGACGATGGTCCAAAACACGCTCACAACACCTACGGTCGAATCTCCCGTCCAATCAACTGCTTTTATTCCTGTCGGCTTCGGCGCGCCAGACCTTTAGCCCGAAAAATCCTGGTGTTTCCGGGATACTGGGCCGGGTGCGGCACCTCCGACCCTCCCCCCGCCTCCTGGTGGCGATCACGGTGGTGTTGGGTCTCGCCGACTGGGCGTCCCGGCTGGCGGGGGACTCCGTGGTGCCCGGCGGTCCGCTGGACGAGACCGCGCACCTGCTGACGACGCTGATCGTGTTGTGGGCGCTGGGGAGGCGCATCTGCGACCGGTTCCTGGTTCCGGCGCTGGTGGCGTCGGTCGCGATCGATGTCGATCACGTGCCCGGGGCGTTGGGGGATGACGTCCTCACCCGGGGGACACCGCGGCCGTACACACACTCGGTGCTGAGCGTCCTCGTGGTGCTCCTCGCCGCCGCGCTGTGGCGCTCGCGCCGGGACGTCCTGCTGGGCGTGGCCATCGGCCTCACCATCCACTTCTGGCGCGACATGGCCGAGTCAGACACCGGCGTGTCCCTGGCCTGGCCGGTCTCAGATCACCGGTACGTGCTCTCGCACACCGGCTATCTGCTGGCGATGGCGGTGTTCGTCATCGTTGCGGCGGTCCGTTCTCGACCGCCAGCGCGCCGCCCAGCTTGTGTCGAGAGTTGACCCCGAGCTTCTGGTAGACGTGGCGTAGGTGGAACTGACACGCCGATGTCCTTCTACGGCTGGCTCGAGCTGGTCGCGGCGATCCAGACGATCAGTCACCGGCCGGTCGCGCCCGAGGCGTAGGCGCCTTTCCCGCAGGGGTGGCGGCTATTGTCGGGCGATGCGCCTGGCGCTCCTGTTCGATGGGCTCTCCCCGTCCGCCGCTGACGTCGAGATCGCCTCCCTCGCCTACGACAACCGGCTCGTCACCGACGAGGCGCTGTTCTTCTGCGTGCCCGGCTACACGCGCGACGGGCACGATTTCGCGGCCGACGCCGTCGCCCGGGGCGCGGTCGCGCTCGTGGTCGAGCGCCCCACCGGCGCCGGTGTGCCCGAAGTACAGGTCCCGTCGGTGCGCGCCGCCATGGCGCCGGCCGCGGCGCGGTTTCACGGCGATCCGACCGCTCGGCTCGAGACGGTTGGCGTCACCGGAACCAACGGCAAGACCACGACGGCGTTTCTCATGCGTGCGCTTCTCGAGTCCGCCGGACGCCGGACGGGCCTGCTGGGCACCGTCAAGAGCATGATCGGCGGCGTCGAGCACGACGTTCTGCGCACAACGCCGGAGGCGATCGACCTGCAGCGGACGTTCCGGGAGATGCTCGACGCGGGTGATGAGGCGTGCGTGATGGAGGTCTCGTCGCATGCGCTCACGCTCCACCGCGCCGACGCGATCCATTTCGCCGCGGCCATTTTCACCAACCTGACCCAGGACCACCTCGACTTCCACGAGACGATGGAGGAGTACTACGGGGCCAAGCGCGTGCTCTTCACCGACCTCTCGCCTGCGCATGCGGTGATCAACGTCGACGATCCGTACGGCGCGCGGCTGGCCGCCGAGCTGGGGGGCGCGGCGATCACCTTCGCGCTGGAGCACGACGCGACCTATCGCGCCGGCGCGATCCAGACCGGGCTTAACGGCTCTCATTTCATGGTGACGGCCCCGGACGGCGTGTTCGAGCTCAGCTCGCCGTTGACCGGGCGCTTCAACGTCTCGAATGTCCTGGGGGCGTTTGCCACGGCCCGGGCGCTGGGCCTGGACGCGGCGACCGCGATCGAGGCAATCTCGTCGGCCGGGCAGGTTCCGGGGCGCTTCCAGTCCGTCAGCGAGGGCCAGGACTACGCGGTGCTCGTGGACTACGCGCACACCCCGGACTCGCTCGAGAACGTGCTCCGGGCAGCGCGCGGCCTCACCAGCGGGCGGCTGCACGTCGTGTTCGGCTGCGGTGGGGACCGCGACCGCGGCAAGCGCCCGCTGATGGGGGAGATCGCCGCCCGTCTCGCCGACCGCGTCATCGTCACCTCCGACAATCCGCGCTCAGAGGACCCCGCCGGCATCATCGACGAGATCCTCGTCGGCACGGGCCCCGCGGTCGAGCATGAGGTGGACCGCCGGATCGCCATCGAGCAAGCCATCTCCTCGGCGGCCGCGGGTGACGTCGTGGTGATCGCCGGCAAGGGGCACGAGCAGGGACAGGAGTTCGAAGGCGGCAGGAAACTCCCGTTCGACGATGTGACCGTCGCGCGTGAGATCCTGCGGGGAGCGGCTTCCAGCGCCGCGACCCCTGCGAGATGAAGCAATGGACACCTGAGACGGTTGCGTCGGCGGCTGGCGCGGAGCTAGCCGCCGCGTCCGGCTACGCCGGCGGCCCCGAGGTTGTGACGATCGATTCGCGCGCCGCGGGTCCGGGGTCCTTGTTCATCGGCCTTCCGGGCGAGAACGTCGACGGCGGCACCTTTGCGGCCATGGCCCTCGAGGCCGGGGCATGGGGCGTGCTCGTGGGGCGTGAGCATGCCGAGCAGCTCAAAGACGGCGCCACCGGCGTCGTCCTCGCCGCTCGAGACCCGTTGAAATCGCTGCAGACGCTCGCAACCGCGTGGCGGCGCGAGCTCGGTGCGCACGTGATCGGGGTCACCGGGTCGACCGGCAAGACCTCGACGAAGGACCTGCTCCTGGCGCTGCTGGCGCCCCACAAGCGGACCGTCGCCTCCCGCGCCAACTTCAACACCGAGATCGGGCTCCCGCTCGAGATCCTCAACGCGCCCGGCGGCACCGAGGTGCTGGTGCTCGAGATGGGCATGCGGGGCAAAGGCCAGATCGCCGAGCTCGCCGAGATCGCCGAGCCCGATGTGGCCGTGATCGTAAGCATCGGCCCGGTTCATCTCGAGCTGCTCGGCAGCATCGAGGCCATCGCGGCGGCCAAGGCCGAGCTGATCGCGGGCCTCCCGGCAGGAGGGACGGCGATCGTGCCCGCCGGCGAACGACTGCTCGAGCCGCACCTGCGCGGCGATGTGACGATCGTCACGTTCGGCCCGGACGGTGACGTGCGTCTGGCTCACGCCGAAGCTGACCGCGTCGAGATCGATGCCCAGGGGGAGCACATCACCCTGGAAGTGCCGTTTACGCAGGCACATCTGCGCTCCAACCTCCTTGCCGCGGTGGCTGCGGCGCGCGCCATTGGGGTGACCCCGACGGGCCGCGTCGAGCTCGCCCTGAGCAGAGGCCGTGGCCAGCGCTACATCACACCGAGCCGCGTGACAGTCATCGATGACTGCTACAACGCCAATCCGATCTCGATGCGCGCCGCCCTCTGCGACCTCAAGGCCACCGCCGACGCCGCCGACAGCGCTCGCCGCGTCGCCGTGCTCGGCGACATGCTGGAGCTGGGACCCCGCGAGCGGGAGTTCCACGCTCAGCTGGGCGAGCAGGCCAGCGCGGCCGGCGTCGACGTGCTGGTCACGGTCGGGCCGCTGGCGGCCTCGATCGCCGACGGCTTCCAAGGAGAGACCCACGCGGTGTCGGACGCGGGTGAGGCCGCCGTGGTCGTGCCCGAGCTGTTGGCTCCGGGTGACGTGGTGCTGGTCAAAGCCTCTCGCGGCGTGGGCCTGGAGCTCGTCTGCCGCGCCCTCGGCGCCCGGGAAGACGACGCGTGACCGGCTCAGCATCCGGGAGGGTGCTGATCGCCGGCACCGCCTCACTGCTGATCTGTCTGTTCCTGAGCCCGAAGTTCATCGAGTTCCTGCGCCACCGCGAGTTCGGCCAGAACATCCGCGAGGAGGGCCCGCAGGGCCACCACGCCAAGGCAGGGACGCCGACGATGGGCGGGATCATCATCTTCCTGGCCATCACGATCCCCTACGTGCTGTTGTCCAAGCGCGATTGGCAGTCGCTGGGGGTGTTCTTCGCCGCGATCGCCTGCGCGTTCCTCGGCTTCGCCGATGACTACACCAAGATCGTCAGGCGGCGGTCGCTGGGGCTGCGCGCCCGCACGAAGCTGGGGGTCACCATCGCCATCTCGCTGGGGCTGTGGTGGATCGCCACGCAGAAGGCCAACATCGGGCCGACGATCCGGCTCAGACCCGTCGACGCGTCAGTGGACCTGGGTCCGCTGTTCCCGGTGTTCATCTACCTCGTGGTCGCGGGGACCACCACCGCCGTCAACTTCACCGACGGCCTCGACGGCCTGGCGGCCGGGTGCGCGGCCATCGTCCTGCTCGCCTACATCGGCATCACGTTCATCACCGGCGGCACGGATCTCGCCCTGCTCTCCGGCTGTCTGGTGGGCGCGTGCATCGGCTTCCTGTGGTTCAACAGCTTCCCCGCCAGCATCTTCATGGGGGACACCGGTTCGCTGGGGTTAGGCGGCGCCATCGCGGGCCTCGCGGTCATGACGAACACCGAGACGCTGCTCATCCTGCTCGGCGGCATCTTCGTCATCGAGGTGCTGTCGGTGGTCATCCAGGTGTTCTCGTTCCAGGTGTTCCGCAAACGGGTGTTCCTGATGGCGCCCATCCACCACCACTTCGAGCTTCAGGCCTGGTCTGAGACCAAGATCATCCTGCGCTTCTGGATCGTCGCCGCCGCCTTCGGCGCCATCGGCTTCGTCCTCTACCAGCTCAGCGTCAGGGGCTAGTGGGCGTCCCCGGGGACCGCCGAGGCCGACTGATGCCCGTCGGCGCTCCCAAGCCGCGGCCGCCGCTTCCGGGAGGGCCGTACCTGATCGTCGGGCTGGCCCGCTCGGGCGTGGCCGCGGCACTCGCACTGCGTGCCCGCGGAGAGGAGGTGATCGGATGCGATGCGGGCCCGCCGGGCACCCCGGCACTGGATGATGCGGCGGAAAGGCTTTCCGCCGCCGGCGTCGAAGTCCACCTTGATGCGTCAGGCGACGCCCTTGCCGCCCGCGCCGGGACGCTCATCAAGAGCCCCGGTGTCCCCCAGAACGCCCCCGTCGTGGCGGCGGCGCGAGCGGGTGGCGTCCCCGTGTTCGGGGAGCTCGAGCTCGCCTGGCGGCTGCTGGAGAACGAATTCGTGGCGGTGACGGGCACCAATGGCAAGACGACGACTACCGAGTGGATCGGCCACATTCACCGCGAGGCGGCCCTGCCGGTCGCGGTGGCCGGCAACGTTGGGACCGCGCTGACGTCGCTGGTGGGGGCGGTGCCGGCGCAGGCCACCATCGTGTGCGAGGCGTCCTCGTTCCAGCTCGAGGACACGATCGCCTTCTCGCCCGAGGTCGCGGTGCTGCTCAACCTCGAGCCCGACCATCTGGACCGCCATGGGACGTTTGCGGACTACGTTGGCGCAAAGCTGAGGATCTTCGCCAATCAGGGCAATGACGACGTCGCCGTGGCCCCCCTCGACCTCGGCGTGGAGGATCTGGGCGGATGCGCGCGCCGAGTGCCGTTCGGCTCGGCGGGGGCGGAGCTGTCTGACCGGGCCGGATACCTGTGGTGGGACGAGGAGCCGCTGTTGGACGTCACCGAGATCTCGCTTCCGGGGGCGCACAATCGCGCGAACGCGATGGCCGCCGCGGCCGCCTGTCTGGCGCGGGGCATCGACCGCGACGCCGTCGCCGCCGGGCTGCGCACGTTCTCCGGGGTCGCCCACCGCCTGGAGCCGATCGCCACGCGTCACGGCGTGGCGTTCGTCAATGACTCCAAGGCCACCAACGTCGCCAGCACCCTCGTCGCCCTACGCAGCTATCCCGGCGGGGTGCACCTCATCGCCGGGGGACGCGGCAAGAGCCAGGACTTCTCGCCGCTGGCCGCGGTTGTTGCCGGGCGCTGCCGCGCCGTCTACCTCATCGGCGAGGCTGCCTCCGAGCTCGAGCAGGCGCTGGCGTCCGCCGGGGTGCCGCTGCGCCAGGAGGGCGAGCTCGGCGCCGCCGTCGCCGCCGCGGCGGCCGCCGCCGGCCCGGGCGACACCGTCCTGCTCTCCCCGGCGTGCGCGAGCTACGACCAGTATCCGGACTTCGAGGCCCGCGGCGAGCACTTCCGCGCGCTCGTGGGGGAGCTTTAGGTGGCCGCCGCGACCGCCTCGCCTCGCCGCCCGGGCGCCGACGCTCCGGCGGGGATCGGCGGCGCTCGGCGGCGCAGCAGCAGCCGTCGCGTCGCGCCGCCGCTGGAGCACCGCATCCTCATGACCGCGGCGCTCTGCCTGCTGGCCTTCGGCGCGGTGATGGTGTACAGCGCGTCATCACCGCTGGGCGTGCTCAGCCCGCACGGCGGCAGCGGCACCGGCGAGTTCATCCGCTACCTCGTGTTCGGCGGGATCGGCCTGGCCGCCATGCAGATCCTCGAGCGCCGCGGCCTGGCGCTGCTGAGTCCGCAGCTGTGCCGGCTCATGCTGCTCGGCGCGTTCGCGCTGCTCGTCCTGGTCCTGGTGCCCGGGTTCGGCGTCGTCGTCAACGGCGCCCGCCGCTGGTTCTCGGTCGGGCCCATCCAGTTCCAGCCCTCGGAGGTCATGAAGCTGGCGCTCGTGCTCTACGTCGCCCGCTACCTGGCCGACCACCCCAAGCGGATGCGCAGCTTCCGCCAGGCGGTCGCGCCGATCCTCCTCGCCGCCGGCCCCGCCATCCTGCTCATCGTCGTCGAGCCCGACCTCGGGACGGCGCTCGTGGTCGCGTTCACCGTGGCCGCGCTGATGATCGCCGCGGGCATGCCGATGCGCTACCTCGGGCGCCTCGGCGCGATCGCGGCGGTCGGGATCGTGCTGATGGTGCTGGCCCAGCCCTACCAGCAGGCGCGGCTCACCTCCTTCCTGCACCCCTGGTCGGCGGCGACGGCGGCCGGAGCGGGCTACCAGGCCGTCCAGGGGCAGATCGCCCTCGGCTCGGGCGGCCTGGTCGGCGTCGGGCTGGGCAAGTCGGTGCAGAAGGTCTTCTATCTGCCCGAGGCCCAGACCGACTTCATCCTGGCGGTCGTGGGGGAGGAGCTCGGCGTGCTGGGCATCTGCGGCGTCGTCGCCCTCTACGGGATGATCGCCTACGCCGGGCTGCGTACGGCCCGCCGCGCCGTGGGCCGCTACCCCAAGCTGCTGGCCAGCGGTCTGACGTCGCTGATCCTCTGCCAGGGCATCCTCAACATCTTCGTCGTGCTCGGGCTGGCGCCGCTGACGGGCGTGCCCCTGCCGTTCGTCTCCTACGCGCCCACCAACCTGTGCGTGATGCTCGCCTCGGTCGGGCTGCTGCTCAACATCTCGCGGCCGGGCGCGCGGCGCCTCAAGGTGGTCGAGGGCAAGCCGAGCATGAGCAATGACGAGCGCGACCGCCGCCGGCGGGAGCGCAACCAGCGGCGCGCCGGCGCCGGCACGCGGCGCTCCGCGGGCTGATCGCTCGGCCGCGGAGGTTTGTGCCAAGCTCCGCGACCCAGTGACCACCCCGCCGCCCCTCATCGTCATCGGCGCCGGCGGTACGGCGGGGCACGTCGTCCCGGCGCTGGCCGTCGCCGATGCGCTCCGCGCCGAGGACGCACGGGTCGTCTTCGTCGGCGGCGAGCGGGCCGAACGCGAGCTGGTGCCGGCGGCCGGGTACGAGTTCCATACCCTCGCGGTGACACAGCTGGCGCGGCGCGATCCGGTGCGCGCCGCGCGCGCGGTCGTCGTGGCCGCGCGGGCCGTCATGACGGCGCGAAAGCTCGTGGGACGGCTGAAGCCCGCGGCGGTGGTCGGCGCCGGTGGTTATGTGGCCGGGCCGATCGGCCTCGCGGCGGTGACGCGGCGGGTGCCGCTGGTGCTGATGGAAGCCGACAGCCATCTCGGGCTGACCAACCGCCTCCTGGCGCCGGCGGCGCGCAGGGTGTGCCTGACCTTTCCGCTCCCCGGCCGCGACGGGGCCCGCTACCTGGTCACCGGGCGCCCGGGCCCGGCGCCGGCGACCGATCGCGCCGCGGCGCGGGAGCGGTTCGGGATCGCGCCCGGCGAGCAGGTCGTCCTCGTGTTCGGGGGCTCCCAGGGCGCGCGTTCGATCAACCGGGCCGCCGTGGAGGCCTTTGACGGCGCGGGCTTCCGCGTCCTGCACGCGGCTGGGACGCGCGACCTGCCCGACCTCGAGGCCCCTGGCCCGCATTACGACCTGCGCGGCTATATCACGGACTTCGGCGAGGCGCTGTTGGCCGCCGACCTTGTGGTGGCGCGCTCGGGTGGCTCCATCTTCGAGATCGCCGCCCACGGGCGCCCCATGATCCTCATTCCGTACCCCTACGCTGCGGCCGACCACCAGACTGAGAACGCGCGCTACATGGAGCGCGAGGGAGCGGCCGTCGTCATCCCCGACGGTGAGCTCACCAGCACGCGGCTCGCGCAGGAGGTGGGGATGCTGCTCGGCGACCCGGGCCGGCTGGCCGCGATGGGCCGGGCCTCGCTGACGCTGGCGCATCCGGACGCTGCCCGCCGGATCGCGGCGGAGGTGCTTTCTGCTGCGCGGACCCGATGACATCGAATCGCCGCGGGTGGGCGCAACACCGCATCGCCGGTGTTGCGCCTACCCGAGGTGCGCGGTCGCTCAGTAGGGACGGCTGACGAACCCGGGACCCAGCTGCTGGTTGGCACGCTCGCCCAAGCCGATGGCGTATGCGGGAAAGAACACGCCAGCGGGAGGGCCACCGCCGCAGCCGCTCGAGTTTCCGGGCGGGTGCGTCCACATCAACGCGTCCACGTACGGGATCCCGGGGTTGGTGTTGAGCTTGGGGCCGAGCCCGCGGCCGGGCGGGTTGCACAGATCCTCTACGCCCTGGACGGTGGGGTGGGGGTTGAGCTTGGGCCCGCGGCCGTTGCTGGCGGTGTTGACGATGAAGTGGGCGCCGTGGGTGCCCTTGGCGACGTTCGTCGCCCAGCGAATCTCGTTGCTCGTCCACTGGTTGTGGGTGTCGTTGGTGAAGAACCCCTCGATCTTGTTGACGCCGATGGCGTTCAGGGCCTTGACCGTGTAGCCCACGGAGTTGGAATCCGAATAGCCACCCTCCACGTAGACGACGGTGTGAGGCAGCGCCTGGAACCGATCGACCTCGTATTTCAGGGCGGCCTCCCACGCCGGCAACCCTCCATGACGGGCGATGCACGCTGAGGAGCCCAGCGCATCGATCTCGGCCAGGATCACCGCGGGTCGGCGATCGATGGCGTCGGCCATCTCGTTGACCTGGCGCTTGAACGTCGGCATATAGGCGTTGACCTGAGACGCGTTCGCGCAGCCGCCCAGCGTCGGGTGCAGGAAATAGGTGTTGAAGAGCGCGATCGACCCCGGGTCCGCGGTGAGGTTCTGGCACAGGATCTTCTGCGTCTGCCCGAAGATCGCGCCCGGGCCTCCGCCCATCGAGAAGATGCTGATGCGCTGGGCCTCCGGCTCGGTGGCGATCTTGGACAGCATCGCCACCTTGTGGGCGAGCGACGGGTTGTGTGCCAGCTTGGCGGCGAGATCGCCCTGGCCCAGGCGCGCCTGGAAGTCGGCCCACGACTCGCTCACGGGCATGTTTTCGGGGTTGAGGCCCACGAGCGAGGCGATCGCGCCGGCCGCCGCGCCCTTGCGCGGACCCGGAACGTAGAAGTTGGCCCCGTTGAGCGGGTCGGCTCCGGGTGGGGTGGGGAGGGCGAGCGGGTTGCTGAGGTCTCTCTGGTTCGAGTACGGCTCAGAACATTGTTGGGCGTCGTGGGGGACGGCCGAGCGCGCGGGCGCGGCGGAGGTCATCGAGATCGCGGCGAACGTGCCCATTCCGGCGGACGCCACCAGGGCGGCGACGATCAGCCGGGCGCGAAGGTGGCCCCAGCCCTTGGTATTGAGGGAGTGTGAGTTCATATGTTGGAGGGCCACCCTAGCCAAAACCGGAAAACGGTGTGTGGGTTACGGACGAATCTTTGTCCCGCTCTAGGCAGACACGTTGGTTGCGTAGCTCCCGCCGGGGTTGAGGCGGATCAGACGTTCGTCGGCGCGCGGCCGGCACCGGTGCGGCGCGACCGAGCCCGTCACGACGCTCGTATAGCCTCGCCCGCTGAGCATGACGACGGCCTCCCACAACCAACCCACTTGGGCGGGTCGCCGCCTGCACTTCGTCGGCATCGGCGGGGCGGGCATGAGCGGGCTGGCGCTCATCGCCGCCGCCCTCGGCGCCGAGGTCAGCGGCTCTGACCGGGCGCCCTCCAGCTACACCGAGCGCCTGCGCGAGCACGGGATCGACCCCGTCTTCGGCCACGCCGCCGCCAACGTCCCCGCCGGCGCCGAGGTCGTCTACTCCACCGCCGTGCCCGCCGATAACCCGGAGCGGCTCGCTGCCGACACCGAGCTGCACCGGGCCGACCTGCTGGCCGAGATCGCGGCGCTGCGGCGCTGCGTGGCGGTCACCGGCACTCACGGCAAGACGACCACCACGGGGATGGTGGTGGCCGCCCTGCAGGGCGCGGGAATGGATCCGTCCTACGTTGTGGGCGGCGAGCTGCGCTCGACCGGCGCCAACGCGGGCTGGGGAGCGGGGGAGTGGATCGTCGTCGAGGCCGACGAGTCTGACCGCTCGCTGCTCAAGCTGCGGCCCGAGATCGCGATCCTCACCAGTGCCGAGCTCGACCACCACTCGACGTACGCGTCGCTGCTGGACCTCGAGGAGACGTTCCGGACATTCATGGCGCGGGCGGGCGAGGGCGCGGTGGTGTGGGATCGGCCCCAGCTGCGCGCGCTGTGTCCCGGGGGCGGCGTCCCCTACGACGCGCCTGACGTGGTGCTCCATCCCGGGGGCTCGCGCTTCCGGTGGCGCGGCATCGAGGTGAGCCTATCGGTGCCCGGCGCCCACAACGCCGTCAACGCCGCCGGCGCCCTGACCGCCTGCGCGCTCGCCGGCGCCGATCCCGCCGCCGCGGCGGCGGCGCTTGCCGAATTCAGCGGGGCGCGGCGGCGCATGGAGCGGGTGGGGGAGACGTCGGCCGGCGCGGTGGTCTACGACGACTACGCCCACCATCCCACCGAGGTGGCCGCGACGATCGCTGCCGCCCGGTCGCTGGCGGCGCGGCGGCTGGTGGCGGTCTTCCAGCCGCACCTTTACTCGCGCACGCGCGCTCTCGCGCGGCCATTCGGGCGGGCGCTGGCCGCGGCTGACGCTGTCGTAGTCCTCGGCATCTACCCGGCGCGGGAGCGGTCCGAGGACTTTCCGGGGGTCAGCGGGCGGATCGTGGCCGAGTACGCGGCCGATGCCGGGGAGGGGCGATCGGTGGCGTGGCTGCCGGGCTTTACCGAGGCCGAGGCGTACCTGGGGGCGTTCCTGCGCGCCGGCGACCTGTGCCTGATGATGGGCGCGGGCAACATCGATGCCCTGGGGCGCTCGCTCGTCGTCTGAATGGCCGATTAGCCTGGCCGGGATGAGCGGCGACGTTCCCGAGGGGGTCCAGCGCGACTATCCGCTGGCGCGGCTGACCACGATCCGCACGGGCGGGCCCGCCGAGCTGTTCGCCCGCCCGGGCACCGTGGCAGCGCTCGAGGCCGTCCTGGCCTGGGCCGGCGACCAGGGCGTGGAGGTAGGGGTCGTGGGCTCGGGGTCGAACCTCCTCGTAGCGGATGCCGGCGTCCGCGGACTTGTCTTGAAACTTGATCACGAGCTCACCCAGATCGCCGTGGAGGGCACCCGGATGCACTGCGGGGGCGGCGCGCGCCTGCCCGCGGTCTCGGCCCAGGCGGCCCGCGCCGGGCTCAGCGGGATCGAGTTCGGGGTCAACATCCCCGGCACCGTCGGTGGCGCGGTGCGCATGAACGCGAACGCCTACGGCGGCGAGCTCGCGCGGGCGTTGGAGTGGGTCGATGTCTGTAGCGCCGCCGGCACGACCCGCCGGGCGCCCGGCGAGCTCGGCTTCGCCTATCGCCGCTCCGGGCTGCGCCGGGGCGAAGTCGTGGCCCGAGCGGCGTTCGCGCTCCGGCCGCTGCCCTCCGACGAGGTCAAGCGCACGCTCGGCGAGATGCGCTCCAAGCGCCGTGCGGCCCAGCCCTCCGGGATCAAGACGTTCGGCTCCACCTTCAAGAACCCGGCCGATCCCCGGGCCGAGGGCCGCACCGCGGGGCAGCTGCTGGAGGCAGCGGGCTGCCGCGGGCTGCGCGTCGGGGGCGCCGGATTCTCGGCCAAGCACGCCAACTTCGTGGAGAACCTCGGGGACGCCACCACCGCCGACGTCGTCGCGCTCATGGACGAGGGGCGGCGACGGGTCAAGGAGAGGTTCGGCGTCGAACTGGAGCCCGAGGTCCAGACCCTCGGGCCGGTCGCGTTCCCGGCCGACTGGACCCGACGATGAGCGGCGTGCGGTCGGGGTCGGTGCGCCTGTCCCGGCGCCGGCGTCGGCGCCTGCCCCGGCCCGGCCCGCGCGCCCTGGCCGTGGTCGTGGCCCTGCTGGCGCTGGCCGGGGGCGCCTGGCTGTGGCTGCGCAACTCATCGCTGGTGGCAGTGCAGCGGGTCACCGTGGTCGGCGTGAGCGGCCGCGACGCCGGCCAGATTCGCCTGGCGCTGATCACGGCGGCCCGCAACATGACCACGCTCAACGTCAAGATGGGTGCGCTGCGCACCGCGGTGGAGCCGTTCCCGGTCGTCAAGCAGCTGCACGTCGTCACCGACTTCCCGCACCGGATGCGCATCGAGGTCACCGAGCAGGTGCCGGTGGCGACGATCTCGGCGGCGGGGCAGCAGGTGGCGGTGTCGGCCGATGGGACGCTCTTGCACGGCTCGACCATTCCGGGTTCGCTGCCCACGATCCCGCTGGCGGTGTCACCGGGCGGCACGCACGTGACGGGGGCGACCATGCGGATCGTGCGGCTGCTAGCCGCCGCCCCCTACCAGCTGCTGTCCAAGGTGAGCCAGGCCACCGATGGGGGGGCCCTCGGGCTGGTCGCGCAACTGCGCAACGGGCCCAAGGTGGTGTTCGGCACCGACGGCGATCTCGGGGCCAAATGGACCGCCGCGGCGGCCGTGCTCGCGGACTCCGGCTCGGCCGGGGCCGACTACATCGACGTCACCGTGCCGTCACGGCCGTCGGCCGGCGCGGGGTCTGACACCGGCGCCAGCGGGTCGTCCGCCAGCTCCCAGGACGGCACCGGGGCGAGCCTCGACTCGAGCGGATCCGCCGCAGTGACGGGGGCCACGAGCGGAGGCTAAACCTCAACTAGAGCCTTACCTCGCAAAAATTGGCAACTCTCAGCTATCGTCGAGAGTTGGGCGATCTGCAACGTCTGTTGCGAAAGCGTGCGCACCGTTGACTTCGCGCATCGCTAGGTTCTAACGTGACAAACTGGTCACGCAGCCCTCGCGTGGGCAAAACCTTCAACCCTAACTAGAGGGTCGGACGGAATCTCATGGACAGCGGAAGTTATCTGGCAGTCATCAAGGTCGTCGGCGTCGGCGGCGGCGGTACCAATGCCGTCAACCGTATGGTCGACGCTGGACTGCGCGGCGTCGAATTCGTCGCCTGCAACACCGATGCGCAGGCGCTCGCCATGTGCGACGCCGACATCAAGCTCAACATTGGCCACCAGCTGACCAAGGGACTCGGCGCCGGCGCCGACCCGGATGTCGGCCACGGTGCGGCCGCGGAGTCGCGCGACGACATCAAGGAGGCGCTCAAGGGCGCCGACATGGTCTTCGTCACCGCCGGCGAGGGCGGGGGCACCGGCACCGGAGCCGCGCCCGTCATCGCCGAAATCGCCAAGAACGAGATCGGCGCGCTCACCGTCGGGGTAGTCACGCGGCCGTTCTCCTTCGAGGGCACCGCGCGAGCCCGCCAGGCCGCCGAGGGGATCCAGCGGCTGCGCGAGAACGTGGACACGCTGATCGTCATCCCCAACGAGAAGCTGCTGTCGATCGTGGAGCGCCGGACCACCATCCTCGACGCCTTCCGCGAGGCCGACAACGTCCTGCGCCAGGGCGTCCAGGGCATCACCGACCTGATCACGATCCCGGGGCTGATCAACCTGGACTTCGCCGACGTGCGGACGATCATGCACGACGCGGGCAGCGCGCTCATGGGCATCGGCACCGCGGCCGGGGAGAACCGGGCGGCCGAGGCGGCCAAGATCGCCATCTCCTCGCCCCTGCTGGAGGAGTCGGTGGAGGGCGCGATGGGGATCCTGCTCAACATCACCGGTGGCCACGACCTCGGCCTGTTCGAGGTCAACGAGGCGGCGGAGATCGTCCAGAGCGCGGCCGATCAGAACTCCAACATCATCTTCGGCGCGGTGATCGACGACGCGCTGGGCGACGAGGTTCGGGTCACCGTCATCGCCACCGGCTTCGACCACGGGCGCGGCTCGGCCGGCGTCGGCACGGCGCGCGAGACCACGCGGCGGGAGCGGCGCGACCGCGACGTGACCATGGACGATCGCCAGCGATCCTCGCTGGAGATCTCGGATGACGACATCGACATCCCGTCGTTCCTGAAGGACCGCTAACCCACAACGGGCCGCCCCGCAAGCGCCGTACTAGGCTCGACCGCATTCCCTCGGCACTCGTCACCGGCATCACTGGGCAGGACGGCTCCTACCTGGCCGAGCTGCTCCTGGAGAAGGGCTACACCGTCCACGGGCTGGTGCGCCGCTCCTCGACGGAGAGGTTCGACCGGATCGAGCACCTGCGTGACCAGGTCACCCTGCACCAGGCCGACCTGCTCGACCAGCGCTCGCTGGTGGACGCGCTGCGCGCCGCCCAGCCCGACGAGATCTACAACCTGGCGGCGATGTCGTTCGTCGCCGTCTCCTGGATCCAGCCGACCCTGACCGCCGAGTTCACCGGCGTCGGAGTCACGCGGATCCTCGAGGCCGTGCGCGAGGTGTGCCCGGAGGCGCGGTTCTACCAGGCCTCCTCCAGCGAGATGTTCGGCAAGGTGCGCGAAGTGCCTCAGAACGAGGAGACGCCCTTCTATCCGCGCTCGCCCTACGGGGTGGCCAAGGCCTACGGCCACTTCATCACCGTCAACTACCGCGAGTCATACGACCTTCACGCCACCTGCGGGATCCTGTTCAACCACGAGAGCCCGCGGCGGGGACTGGAGTTCGTCACCCGCAAGATCACCTGGCACGCGGCCGCGATCAAGCTGGGGATCGTGGACAAGCTCACGCTGGGCAACCTCGACGCCGAGCGTGACTGGGGCTATGCCAAGGACTACGTCGACGCGATGTGGCGGATGCTCCAGCAGGATCGCGCCGAGGACTACGTGATCGCGACCGGCGTGACGCACTCGGTGCGCGAGTGCGTCCAGGTCGCCTTCGACCAGGCGGGGCTGGAGATCGCCGATCACGTCGAGATCGACGAGTCGCTCAAGCGCCCCGCCGAGGTGGACCAGCTCATCGGCGACGCGTCCAAGGCGGAGCGCGACCTGGGCTGGACCCCCGAGACGAGCTTCGAGCAGCTCATCCGCTTGATGGTCGACGCCGACCAGCAGATCCTGTCCGGCCGCGGGCCGGCGTGAGCCCGGAGCGCAGGCGCGCGCTCATCACCGGCCTGACCGGCCAGGACGGCTCCTTCCTGGCGGAGCAGCTGCTGGCCGACGGCTACGAGGTGACCGGCCTGGTCCGCGAGGAGCCCGGCGCCGGCCTCGGGTGCGCCGAGCATCTCCGGGGTGACGTGCGACGGATCGCCGGCGACCTGCTGAGCCCCGACACGCTGGTCAGCGCCGTGAAGGATCTGGCGCCGGACGAGCTCTACCACCTCGCGGCGCCGACCTTCGTCCCCGAGTCCTGGCAGGACCCGGCCCAGACGATGACGGCAATCGCCGGCGGCACCGCCACGTTGCTGCAGGCCGTCGGGGCGCACAGCCCTCACACCCGGGTGCTGGTGGCCGGGTCCGGGGAGATGTTCGGCGACGCCCCGGAGAGCCCTCAGCACGAGGACACGCCGTGCCGCCCACGCACGCCGTACGCCGCCGCCAAGCTGGCCTCCCACCAGCTCGTCGGGCTCATGCGGGGCCACAGCGGGGTGTTCGCGTGCTCGGCGATCCTCTTCAACCACGAGTCCGAGCGGCGCCCGCCGAACTTCGTCACCCGGAAGATCACCCGGGCGGCCGCGTCGATCAAGCTGGGGCTGAGCAACGAGCTCATGCTCGGCGACACGAGCGCCACCCGCGACTGGTCGTTCGCGCCCGACGTGATGCGCGGCTGCCGGCTGATGCTCGGACAGGAGCGGCCCGGCGACTACATCCTGGCCAGCGGCGTCGGCCACACCGTGGCGGATCTGCTGCGCGTGGCGTTCGGGCATGCCGGCCTCGATCCCGCCGATCACATTCGGACCGATCCCGACCTGGTGCGCGCCCCGGAGACGACCCCGCCGGTGGGCGATCCCGGCCGGGCCAGGACGGAGCTGGGATGGGCCCCGACGCTGACCTTCGAGCAGCTGGTGGCCCGGATGGTCGATGCCGACCTGGCCGAGCTGAGCGCGGCCCCGGCGCCCCCCTCGCGGTAGCTGCCCGGAACGCCGGGGGCATGTATTAGCCTGCTGAGCGTGCCCTCCGCGACCGACGCCCTGCACCGCAGTCCGCTGCACGACCGCCACCGCGCCGCGGGCGCCAAGCTGATCGACTTCGCCGGCTGGGAGATGCCCCTCCAGTACACGGGGATCAAGGCCGAGCACCTCGCTGTCCGGACCGGCGCGGGCGTGTTCGACGTCTCTCACATGGGCCAGATCGAGACGGCGGGCCCCGGCGCCCAGAACCTGCTCCAGCACCTGCTCTCCAACGACGTGCGCCGCCTGCCCGAGGGCGGCGCGCAGTACAGCGTCATCTGTACCCCCGAGGGCGGCGTGCTGGACGACGTGTTCACGTACCGCCTGGCCGAGCGCTGCTTTCTCACCGTCACCAACGCCGCCAACCACGAGCGCGACCTGGAGTGGTTCCAGCGCCACGCGCCGGACTTCGACGCGGACGTGATCGAACGCCGCGAGGAGTTCGCGATGCTGGCCGTGCAGGGACCACGCGCCCGCGATCTCCTCTCCGGTCTGGCGGACGGCCCCCTCGTGCCCCGCATGCACTGCTCCGGACGGACCGTGGCCGGCGTCCCGATGCTGATGTGCGGCACCGGCTACACCGGCGAGCCGGGCGTGGAGCTGATGATGGATCCGGAGCGGGCCGGCGAGGTATGGGACGCGCTCCTGGCCGCCGGCGCGACGCCCGCCGGGCTCGGGGCGCGCGACACCCTGCGCCTGGAGGCCTGTTACCACCTCCACGGCAACGACCTCGACCGCGACCACGGCCCGATCGAGGCGGGGCTCGGGTGGTGCTGCCGCGAGGAGACCGGCTTCGTCGGATCCGACGCGGTGGCGAGCGTCCGCGCCGACGGCCCCGCGCAGAAGCTGGTTGCCTTCGAGATGACCGGGCCCGGGATCGCCCGGCAGGGCAACCCGATCGCCGGAGGCGGCGTCGTCACCAGCGGCACCTTTTCGCCGTCCCTCGAGCGCGGGATCGGGATGGGCTACGTCCCGGCCGATCGCGCCGAGCCGGGGACCGAGCTGGAGATCGACGTCCGGGGCACGCCGCGCCGCGCCGTGGTCCACCGCAAACCCCTCTACCCGCCGAAGGAGTCATAGATGGCTGACCCCAGTTACCCGGAGGACCTGCTCTACCACCCCGAGCACGACTGGGCTCGGGTGGACGGCGAGGAGGCCACGTTCGGGATCACCTGGTACGCCCAGGACTCGCTGGGCGAGGTGGTGTTCTTCGACCCGCCCAAGGTCGGCACCACCGTGACCAAGGACGCCACCTACACCGAGATCGAGTCGGTCAAGGCGGTGTCGGACGTCATCTCGCCGCTCTCGGGAGAGGTCGTGGCCGTCAACGACGCGCTCGGCGACTCCCCCGAGACGATCAACGAGGACCCCTACGGGGAGGGCTGGCTGGTCAAGGTCAAGCTGTCTGACCCCGGCGAGCAGGAGGCGCTGCTGGACGCGGCGGCGTATGAGGCAAGCCTCACAGCGGGATGACTCACGCCGCCGACATACGGGCGGGGCGGGCGGGGTCCGGGTCTGAGCGGAGGCGATCAGCGTGAGCCGGTACACGTCAGCGACTGAATCGGACCGCGGCGAGATGCTGCGTACGATCGGCGTCTCGTCGATCGAGGAGTTGTTCGCCGACATCCCGGCCCACCTGCGCCTGACGGGCGCGCTTGACCTCGACGCCGGCAAGTCCGAGCTCGAGGTCTACCAGGAGCTGCGGGCGCTCGCCGCGCGCAACACGAGCACCGAGGACGAGCTGTGTTTCCTCGGCGCGGGCATGTATGACCACTACGTCCCCGCGCTGGTGGACTCGATCACCTCTCGCTCGGAGTTCCTGACTCCGTACACGCCCTACCAGCCCGAGGTCTCCCAGGGCGGCCTGCAGGCGATGTTCGAGTACCAGACCGCAATCTGCGAGCTCACCGGCCTGCCCGTCTCCAACGCCTCGGTCTACGAGGGCCCCAGCGCCGTGGCCGCCGCCGGCTACGTGGCCAAGCTGGCCAACGGACGCCGCCGCTTCGTCGTGTCGCGCGGCGTGCACCCCCATTCCCGCGAGGCGCTGGCCACGCTCGCACACGGCTGGGGCATGGAGGTGGTGGAGGCACCGCTGCACCACGGCGCCACCGAGCTGCCGGCGCTGGACTCCGACGTGAGCGCGGTGATCGTGCAGCAGCCCAACTTCCTGGGGGCCGTCGAGGATCTCGAGGCGATCGCGGGCGCCGCCCACGAGGCCGGAGCGCTGTGCGTGGCCGCCTGTGACCCACTGCCGCTCTCGCTGCTGCGGGCGCCGGGCGAGTGCGGCGTCGACGTCGCCGTGGGAGAGGGCCAGACGCTGGGCAACCGGCTGGACTTCGGGGGCCCGTCGTTCGGGTTCTTCGCCGCCACCGACGCCCTCATCCGCCGGGTGCCCGGCCGGATCGCGGGCGAGACCGTCGACGCCGACGGCAGGCGCGGCTTCGTACTCACCCTGCAGACTCGCGAACAGCATATCCGCCGCGAGAAGGCGACCTCCAACATCTGCACGGCCCAGGCGCTCAACGCGCTGGCCGGGGTCATCTACCTGAGCTGGCTGGGCCGGCACGGGATCGTCGAGCTGACCGAGCTCATGCTCCAGCGCACCGCCTACGCGCGCGAGCGCCTGGCCACGGTTCCCGGCGTCCACGCGCTGCACGATCAGCCGGTCGTGCGTGAGTTCGCCGTCACGCTCGATGCGCCGGTGGCGGCGGTGATCGAGCACTGCGTCGCCCACGGCATCAACCCCGGCCACCCGCTCAGCCGCGACTATCCCGAGCACGAGGACGGCCTGCTCATCGCGATCACCGAGAAGCGCACGCGTGCCGACATCGACCGCCTCGCCGAGGTGCTGGGCGAGGCCGTGGCCACCGAGCGCAGCCGCGACACCGATCACGTGGGAGCGGCGTGATGACGGCGGCTGCAGCGGATGACCAGCTGACCATCTACGAGCGCTCCAAGCCCGGGCGGCGCGCGTTCGTGGCCCCGGCGCTCGACGTCCCCGAGCATCCGCTGGACGCGCTCATCCCGGCGCGTCTGCGCCGCGCCGAGACGCCACGGCTCCCTGAGGTCTCAGAGCCCGAGATTGTGCGCCACTACAACCGGCTGTCCAAGCGCAACTTCGATCTGGACACCGGCTTCTACCCCCTGGGGTCGTGCACGATGAAGCACAACCCCAAGCTTCACGAGCGCGTGGCCGCGCTCGACGGGCACGCCAAGCTGCATCCGTTCCAGGACCCGCGCCGGGCGCAGGGTGCGCTTGAGCTCATGTGGCGCCTCCAGGAGTCACTGGCGGCCGTCGCGGGGCTGCCCCACGTATCGCTGCAGCCATCCGCCGGCTCGCACGGCGAGCTGGCCGGCGTGTTGCTGACCCGCGCCTTCCACGAGGACCACGGCGAGACCCGCACCAAGGTGCTCACGCCTGACACCGCCCACGGGACCAATCCCGCCACCGTGACGATGGCCGGTTACGAGGTGGTCAAGGTCGGCACCGACCAGGAGGGCAACGTCGACCTCGACGACCTCCGGGCCAAGGCCACGCCCGACGTCGCCTGCCTGATGCTCACCAATCCCTCGACCCTGGGGCTGTTCGAGCACGGCATCGAGGAGATCGCCCGGATCGTCCACGATGTGGGCGCCACGCTGTACTACGACGGCGCCAACCTCAACGCGATCATGGGCATCTGCCGGCCCGGGGACATGGGCTTCGACATCGTGCACTTCAACCTGCACAAGTCCTTCACCCAGCCCCACGGCGGCGGCGGCCCCGGCGCCGGGCCGATCGCGGTGGCCGATCGCATCGAGCCGTTTCTGCCCCGCCCGCAGGTGGTCCGGATATCGGATCCCACCGACCCCGACGGCGCCGAGCCCTTCTTCGACCTGGACTACGACCGGCCCAAGTCGATCGGGCGCCTCCGTGGCTTCCAGGGCAACTACGGCGTGTTCGTGCGCTCCTACGCCTACATCCGCTCGCTGGGCGCGGCGGGCCTGCGCGACGTCTCCGAAGTCGCCGTGCTCAACGCCAACTACCTGTTGGCCAAGCTGCGCGCCGAGGGCGTGCTCGAGCACCTGCCGGTCGCCTATGACCGCATCTGCATGCACGAGTTCGTCCTCTCGGGCGCTCCGATGAAGCGCGACCTGGAGATCAGGACCCTGGACCTGGCCAAGCGTCTGCTCGACCACGGCGTGCACCCGCCGACGGTCTACTTCCCGCTCCTCGTCGAGGAGGCGCTGCTCATCGAGCCGACCGAGACCGAGACCAAGGAGACCCTGGATCGCTTCGCTCAGATCCTGGTGGACATCCTCCGCGAGGCGGCCGGCGACCCCGAGATCGCCCGCACCGCGCCCCACACCACGCCGGTGCGGCGCCTGGACGAGGCCGCGGCGGCGCGGCGGCCGGTCGTGCGCCAGCCCCTCTGATGCCCTGAACCACGAATTCGGTGGCAGCCTCGCGGCCACGAATTCCGCTCCAGGACACCAATCGCCGAGGCTCCGCCGCAGTTCTAAGGGCGGCGCGCCACCTCGCCGATACACGCCCTCAGTAAGGGCGCGTGGGCACACCATCTTCAAGGTCAGGCCAATGAAACGAGCGATCGCTGCGGTGCGGTCCGCCGGCGAGATCCGGCGGGAGGAGCGTGTGGCTGCCGGGCACACCGGCGCCGTCGTCTGGATCATCGCCTCGCTCAGCGTGGTCGCGATGGCGCTGTGCCTGCCGGCTGCGCAGGTCCACCGCGGCACGGTGGTGGCGATGGGGATCGGCGGGTGCCTGTGGGGCGCCATCAGCGCGCTGTGCGTGGACTACCGCCGGCGGTCGGTCTGGCTCATCCACGTGTCGACCGCTGCCGGCGTCGTCGCCATCGCCGTGGTCATCGAGCTGAGCGGCGGCGCCCGCTCGCCCGCGTGGGCCTGTCTGTTCTATGTCGTGGTCTTCGCCGCCTACTTCTTCAAGCCGCCCGCCGCGGCTGCCTTCTTCGTCGCCTGCGTCGCGGCCGACACGGTGGCGGTGGTCGGCGGCGGCTCGGCAGGCGCCGGCGCTGCCACGCTGGTCATCGCCGCGCCGGCGTTCATCGTGCTCGGCGGCGCCATCGTGGTCGGCAGGCGCTTTCTCTGGCGGGTGCGCCGCCAGGCCGAGCGGCTGGCCGCCGAGCAGGGCGCGCTGCGCCGAGTGGCCACCGCCGTGGTCACCGGCGAGCCCGCCGATCGCTTCTACGCGATCGTCGCGGTCGAGGCCGCCCAGCTGTTGGCCGCCGGCGCCGCGGCCATCCTGCGCCTGGACACCCCTGAGCAGGCCACGATCATGGGCTCCTGGGCCCAGATCTCCGACCGTCAGTACCGCATCGGCAACGTCTTTCCCCTGGCGCCCGACTCCGACCTGGCCCGGGCGATGGCGGCCGGCCATCCGATCCGCGTCGGGCACGTCGACGCCGACAGCCGGCTCGGGCGCCTCGGCTACGGCTCGAGCATCCTGGCGCCGATCCAGGTCGCCGGTCGCACCTGGGGGTTCCTCGCGGTCGCGTCGCCCTGCGTGCGGGGTCTCACGGACGAGCACGAGGGCCGCCTCACCGAGTTCGCCGCGCTCATCTCCACCGCCATCACCAACATCGAGGATCGCGCCGCGCTGGCCGCCCAGGCGGCCACCGACGCGCTGACCGGGGTGGCCAATCACCGCACCTTCCACGAGCGGCTGAGCGCCGACCTGGCCCGTGCCCGGCGTTACGGGACCGTCGTCTCGGTCGCCATGATCGACGTGGATCACTTCAAACTGGTCAACGACGTCGGCGGCCACAAGGCCGGCGACGAGATGCTCATCCGGGTGGCGCGCTGCCTGAGTGACGCCACCCGCGCCGAGGACACGCTGGCCCGGGTCGGCGGCGACGAGTTCGCCTGGATCCTGCCCGAGACCGGCGCCGAGGAGGCGCGCACCGCGGTGCAACGCGCGCGCGACGCGATCGCGGCCGCCGACGCGCAGCCGCCGCGGGTCACGATCTCGGCCGGGATCTGCGATTCGCAATGGGCAGCGGATTCGACCGAGCTCGTGCGCCTCGCCGACCGCGCCCTGTACTCGAGCAAGGACCACGGGCGCGACCAGATCCGGCTCCACGCGCCGACCGGCGCTGACGAGCTCGCCGCGCTCTGACGCCTCCCGCCGCCCCGTCGTAGGCTGGGGGCCATGCGATTGGTCATCTTCGGCGCCGGCGCGATCGGAGGCGCGGTCGGCGCGCGCCTGCATCAGGCAGGGCACGAGGTCAGCCTGATCGCCCGCGGCGCCCATCTGGAGGCCATCCGCCGCGACGGGCTCACGCTGCTGACCCCGGTCGAGCGCGCCGTCCTGCCGCTGGACGTGGCTGCGGACCCCGCCGGGCTGGAGTGGACGGGCGAGGACGTGGTGCTCCTCGCCACCAAGAGCCAGGACACGCTGGCGGCCCTTCGCGCGCTGCGCGACGCGGCGGGTCCCGGCGTGCCCGTCGTCTGCCTGCAGAACGGCGTGGAAAACGAGCGCACGGCCGGGCGGCTGATGGACGCGGTCTACGGCGCCGTGGTGATGCTCCCGGCCGCGCACCTCCGGCCCGGGACGGTCGAGGCCTACGGCGCCGAGATGACGGGCATGATCGATGTCGGCTGCTATCCCGAAGGCGTGGACGAGCGCTGCGAGGCGCTCTGCGCGGCGCTGGCGGGGTCTCGGATCAGCTCGCACCCCGCGCCCGACGTGATGCGGCTCAAGCACGCCAAGCTGCTGCTCAATCTGGGCAACGCCGTCCAGGCGCTGTGCGCGCCCAGCGCGAGCCGCACCGAGCTGTCCGAATTGGCGGCGGCCGAGGGCCGGGCGGTGCTGGAGGCGGCCGGCATCCCCCACGTGGCCGAGGAGATCTCCGACGTCGAGGGCCGTTGGCGGCGCTGGGGAGTGCGCGACATCGACGGCCGCCGCCGCGCCGGATCCTCGACCTGGCAGAGCCTGGCGCGCGGGACCGGGGCGCTGGAGACCGACTATCTCAACGGCGAGATCGTCCTGCAGGGGCGGCTGCACGGCGTACCGACGCCGATCAACCAACGGCTGTGCGCGGTGGCCGCCGCCGCCGCGCGCGACGGCCGCGCGCCCGGGACCCTGTCCGCTGACGACGTCCTGGCGGTCCGGGCATGAGCGCGGTCACCGATCCGGTCATCGCCGCCGAGGCCGGTGAGATCGCCGCATCGGCGTCCACCGAGCTCGAGGAACTGGTGAACATCTCATCGCCGTCGGGCGACATCGCCGGCGCCGAGCGGGCGCTGGCGGTGTGCGTGCGCCTGCTTCCCGAGGGCGCCGTGGTGCACCGCCTGGAGTGTTCCTCCGCCGATCACGCCCCTGACCTCGTGGGCACGGTGACGGGCACCGGCGCCAGGAAGGTGATGTTGCTCGGACATGTCGACACCGTGGTCAGTCACGGCGCCCATCAGCCGCTGCGCCGCGACGGCGACCGCCTCTACGGAACCGGCACCGTCGACATGAAGGGCGGCGACATCCTGGCGCTCGGCGTCGCCCGCGCGCTGGCCCGCCGGCCCGAGACGTTCGCCGAGCTGGCAGTGCTCATGGTGACCGACGAGGAGTGGCGGACCCGCCCCTTCGTGCACGCGCCCCGCTTTGCCGGTTATGACGCCTGCCTGTGCTTCGAGGGCGGCCAGCTGGACAACGACGGCCACGAGGGAGTGGTGGTGCGCCGCAAGGCCGCCGGCACCCTCAAGGTGCTCGCCACCGGCCGGGCGTCGCACTCGGGCAGCGCCCCGGACCACGGCCTCAACGCGCTGCTGGCGCTGGCGCAGACCGCCAGCGCGGTCGCCGCCCGCCACGACCCCCACGGCCCCGAGCAGCTCAGCGTCGTCCCCACGGTCATGCGCTCCGGCGACGCGTTCAACGTCGTGCCCGCCGCCGGCGAGCTCATCTTCGACCTGAGGGCGCAGGGCCTGACGGCGTTCGACGCGGTGCTGGCCGCCGTCACCCCCGAGCTCGACGGCGTGACGCTGGAGGCCAGCATGGAGCGCAAGTGGCCGGGCATGGACTCCAGCGAGGTCACCCGCGACCTCCTGGCGCGCGCCTCGCGGCGGCTGGGCCGCACGATCGCCGGGGTGCCGCGCGGCGGGGCCAGTGACGCCAGCCACTTCGCCGACACGATCGCCCTGACCGTGGACGGCTTGGGGCCGCGCGGGGGCGGGGCCCACACGCCCGGGGAATTCGTGCTGGAGCCCGCCATGCGCGAGCGCGCCGAGGTCGCCCTGGCGATCGCGCACGAAGTCCTGGCCTAGCCGGCCGGCTGGACCCTGACGAAGAGTCAGTGAAGATCTCCGGCGCTGCCGCCGAGATCGCAGTGCGCACCTGCCATCCTTGTCGGCTGAGATGACCAGCAGCCGCTCCACGCCATCGCTCTCCGGTCGCCGCGCGGCCGCGGCGCGCCAGTCGGTGGAGGGGCTGGCCCTGCTGGCGGCGATCGTCGCGCTCATGTGGGTGATCGAGGTGATCAACTCGCTCGACGCCAACGCCCTGACCACCGACGCCGGCATCATCCCCCGCAGCACCGACCACGTGTGGGCGATCTTCACCTCGCCGTTTCTGCACGCGAACTTCCAGCACCTCATCGACAACACGATCCCGTTCGTGTTCATGGGCGTGATCATCGCCCTGCGCGGCGCCGCGCGCCTCGCGCTGGTGACGCTGATCGTGATCGTGGTCGGCGGGCTCGGCACGTGGCTCATCGCCCCCGCGGGGACGAACACCATCGGGGCCAGCGGCGTCGTCTTCGGCTACGCCACATACCTGTTCGCGCGGGGCCTGTTCGATCGCAGCGCCCTGGAGATCCTCACCGGCGTCGTGGTTGGCGCGGTGTGGGGCGGAGCCCTTGTGTCGAGCGTCGTGCCCCACGCCGGCGTCTCCTGGCAGGCCCACGTTTGCGGCGCCATTGGCGGCGTCGTGGCGGCGTGGCTGCTGGCCGGGCGTGACGCCGGATCCCGCCCGCCCGACGGCGAGCGCCATCCGCCGGCGCATCGCCCGCTGCACGAGTCGCTGGACCGGGCGCTGACCCCGTAGACGACGCCGCCGGGGCGGCGTGTGTAGCCTCGCCGTCCGTGCGGATCTTCTCGGGCATCCAGCCCACGGGGCGCAAGCACCTGGGCAACTACATCGGCGCCATCACCCAGTACGTCGCGGGCCAGGACCGGGGTGAGGCGATCTACTGCGTGGTCGACCTGCACGCCATCACCGTGGCCTACGAGCCCGCTGCGCTGCGCGACTCCGTCTACGACACCGCGGCCACGCTACTGGCTGCCGGGCTGGACCCCGAGCGCTGCATCTTCTTCCGCCAGGGCGACGTGCCCGAGCACACCGAGCTGTGCTGGCTGCTGTCGGCGGTGACCTCGTTCGGGGAGCTCAACCGCATGACCCAGTTCAAGGAGAAGGCCGGCGCCCAGCGCGACCTGGTATCAGCGGGGCTGTTCTTCTACCCGGTGCTGCAGGCCGCCGACGTGCTCGCCTACCGCGCCCACGAGGTCCCGGTGGGCGAGGACCAGCGCCAGCACATCGAGCTCATGCGCGACGCTGCCCAGCGGTTCAACGCCCGCTTCGGGGACACGCTCGTCGTCCCGGAGGCCCGCATCCCCCTGGTGGGCGCTCGGATCATGGATCTCCAGGCGCCCGAGCGCAAGATGTCGACCACCGGCGGTACGCCGCAGGGCACCGTCCTGGTGCTCGACGAGCCCGACGTCATCGCCAAGAAGATCCGCTCGAGCGTCACCGACTCGGGCAGCGAGGTCCGGCGCGGCCCTGACAAGGCCGGCGTGTCGAACCTGATCGACATCCTCGCGGCGGTGCGCGGGATCGAGCCCGAGGCGGTGGAGCGCGAGTTTGACGGCGCGGGCTACGGCGCCTTCAAGCAGGCGGTGGCCGACGCCGTGATCAGCTATCTGGCGCCGGTGCGCGAGCGCTACCACGAGCTGCGCGCTGACGAGGCCGGCCTGGAGCGGACGCTGGCCGAGGGCGCCGACAAGGCACGGACGATCGCCGCCGACACACTGGACGATGTGCGCGACGCCATGGGCGTCGGACCGGTCCGACCCCGACACTAGTCTCTCTGGGATGCGGAGGCCCCCGCGGTGACGCTGACCTATCTCGACCTGGACCTCGACGTGTTCGCGGGCCCATTCGACCTGCTGCTCACGCTCATCCTGCGCGAGGAGGTTGACCTGCTGGAGGTTGACCTGGCCGACGTGGTCATCACCTACATCGACCACCTCGAGCGCAAAGGGGAGCTCGACCTGGAGGCGGCCACCGAGTTTCTCGTCCTCATCGCGGCGCTGCTGGAGCTCAAGTCCCGGCTGCTGCTGCCCGGGGAGGAGCTGGAGGAGATCGACCTCGATCCCGGGGAGGCGGCGGAGGAGCTCCTGGCGCGCCTGCTGGGCGCCCAGCGCTACCGCGCCGCGGCGGCGTACCTGAGCGAGCGCCTCGCCGACGAGGAGGGCCACCGCTTCCGCTCCGCGCCGCTGCCCCCGCAGCTGCGCAAGGCGTCGCTCAAGGACGCCGGCGCGGTGTATGACCCAGCCGGCCTGGCGAGCGCGATCGGCGACCTGCTCCAGGTTCCGCCGCCCGTGGACATCCGCCACATGACGATCGCCAAGGTCACGGTGGCCGAGCGCCTCGTCCACCTGCGCGCGCTGCTGTCGCGTGGCCGCTTCACCTTCTCCGAGGCCGTCGGGCGCGCCGATCGCGTCACCGTGGCCGTGACGCTCTACGCGCTGCTCGAGCTCTATAAGCAGGGGGAGGCGACCTGGACCCAGGACGAGCCGTTCGCCGAGATCACGGTGGAGGCACTGGCGGTGCCCAACCGCCTGCCGACCCTGGCCGAGCGCCGGTCCGCCACCGTGAGGCTGTCGGCGTGACCGCCGAGCTCGAGCGCACCCTGGAGGCCCTGCTGTTCCTCAGCGCCGATCCCGTGCCCGCGGCCGCGCTCGCCGACGCCACCGGCGGCGAGCTGCACGAGGTGGTCACGGTGCTGGAGCGCCTACGCGAGCACTACGAGTTCGAGCGCCGGGGCTTCGTCGTCCGCGAGCTGGCGGGCGGTTATACGCTGACCAGCCACCCCGACGCCGAGCCGGCCGCCCGCCGGCTGCTGGCCAAGCCGCGCACGCCACCGCTGACCTCCGCGCAGGCCGAGACGCTGGCGATCGTCGCCTACCTGCAGCCGGTGTCGCGGCCGGAGATCGCGCGCATCCGCGGCGTCAGCGCCGAGTCGGCGGCGGCGACGCTGCTGGAGCGGGGCATCATCGAGGAGGCGGGCCGTTCGCAGTTCGGGGCGGTCCTGTATCGCACCACCGAGCTGTTCCTCAAGCTGTTCGGGCTCAACGCCGTCAGCGAGCTGCCAGAGATCGCCGGCTTCGATCCCTCGCCCGAGTTCGAGCAGGAGCTGCGCGAGCGCCTGCTCCGCGCCGGTGAGGCGCGCGCCGGCGTCAGTGACGCGGCCGCGGCGGTCGTTGCCGGCCGTGCTGCGGACGGCGGCGATTAGCCTCCGGCCGGCTCGAGCCCGCCGCTGCGTTTGAGGCCTCCGCCGCGTTTGAGCCCGTGGCTGCCTTCGAGCCCGTAGGCGCCTTCGAGCCCCTCGGTGCCTTGGTGGCCGGCGTCTTTGCCACGACGCGCACCCCGCCCGTGGGGCGGGAGGCCAGCGCGGGATCGACGGCAGGCGCGTCCATCGCCAGGCGACGCTCCGGCCCCGAGTAGGCCAGCCCGCCGCTCCGGCGATCCTTGCGCAACACGGGGCCGTGGGTCTCGCCCACGAAGCGCAGCACGTAAGCGCCCCGTTCGTAGCTGTAGCGCAGTGCCGGGAGCATCGCGTACAGCTTCAGCGGAGAGACATAGCGCCGTGGGCGCGCAATCTTCTGCATCTCTAACACAACCTCCCATAACCGTACACGCACGCGGTGGTGGCGGTGATGGTCAGAGCGTGTTTTTAAGAAGCCAGGCCCAGGAACCGACGCAACGCCTCGCCGTCGCGCTCTAGCGCTTTGGCGACCGTGGCGTCGAGGTCGGCGAACGGCTCGAGCTCGACCCCGCGGGCGCCCGCGGACAGGCGCCACACCGCCGCGGCACGACCGCCGACGAGCGCAAAGCTGCGGAACACGCCGCCGCTGACGACGCGGGGCTCGTGGTCGCCCAGGACCTCCGCGCGCGAACGCCAGCCCAACAGGAGCGGGTCGAAGGCGCCAAGCAGGCGCGGCGCCGGCAGCTGCGCGGCTCGCCCGCGCCCGGCCAGGTCGAGCAGTTCGCCGGGGAGCCGGCGCAGCTCGCGGGCGATCGCGCCCAGCCCGGCGCGGGCGTCGCGCAGGGGCAGGCCGGCCCAGCGCGCGAGGTCCGACTCGGTGGCTGGGCCGTGCCCGGCCAGGTAGCGCCGCGCCAGCTCGGCCAGGGCGACGTCGCGGGCCGGCGGTGGGGAGGCCGGCAACCAGTCGCGGACGAGGGCGAAGGCGTGCTGGCGGCCCACCATGGGGCCCCGGACGATCCGGCCCCGGATGGCGGCTCCGAAGATGAGATGGACCATCGAGTGCTGAAGGTTGGGGATGCCGGCGCGCTCGAGGCGCTCCCGCAGCGCCGCGCGGGTCTGCGGCCCGTCCTCGCTGATAGAGCGATCTATCAAGTCAAAGGCGCGGTCCGCCGTGCCGGGGTTCACGCCGGTCTGGGCCAGGCGCGTGGCGTTGGTCGTCAGCAGCGGCGGCGTGGTCAGGGACTGAAGCACCGGGTAGTCCTCGGTGCGCACGAGGTGCAGCGTGCCGCGGTTGAGCGTGGTGATCACGAGCGAACGCTGTTCGGTGAGCTCGCGATCGACGTCGGCGGCGGCGATCCCGGTTCCGCGGGCCCGGATCGCCAGCCGCGCCCCCCGCGGATCCTGCGCCTGGATGGCAAGCAGCCTTTCCGCGATTTGCAGCGGGTTCGTGGCCGGCCGGCCGGCGAGAAGCTGAGCCGAGAGCCGCTGCGCGAGGACGGTCATGCGCTTTACATAAGCATTCCGTGAAGCGCCTTACGGTCGTCCTACGCCGATTTGGGTAACAAGGGAGGCGATGGAATGGCGTGGATCCAGGCGACGCCCACACGTTGCCCTGCCTCATTACGGCGGTCTCGACGGCCTGCGCGCCGTGGCCGTGCTCGCCGTCCTGCTCTATCACGGCGGCGTGTCGTGGTCGGGCGGGGGCTTCCTCGGCGTCGAGATGTTCTTCGTGCTCTCGGGCTTTCTCATCACCTCGCTGCTGGTGGCCGAGTGGGCGCGGTCAGACAGGATCGCGCTGCGCGCCTTCTGGGCCCGGCGCGCCCGCCGGCTGCTGCCCGCCCTGTTCGCATTGGTGGCCGCGATCGGCGTCTACTACGCGCTCGCGGGGCCCACCAACGCGATCCCTGGGCTGAAGGACGACGGGATCTCGACGCTGCTCTACATCTCCAACTGGCATCAGATCGCCGCCGGCACCAACTACTTCGCCGCCAGTGGGCCCGTCTCGCCCCTCCAGCACACGTGGTCGCTGGCCATCGAGGAGCAGTTCTACCTCCTGTGGCCGCTGCTCGTGCTCGGCGTGCTGGCGCTGGCGCGCCGGCGGGGTGCGCGGGACCGGCGCGCGCTCGGTGTGCTGCTGGGCCTCAGCCTGGCCGGGGTCGCCGCCGCGGCGGTCGAGATGGCGCTGCTGTTCTCATCTGGGCGGGGCCTCGATCGCGTCTACTACGGGACCGACACCCGCGCCACCGGGCTGCTCATCGGCGCGGCGCTGGCCATCGCCCTCATCATGCGCCGCCGCTTCCCGGCTGTGGCCCCACGGCGCGTCCCGCGCTGGGCCGGGCACGCCTTGGGCGCGGCCAGCCTGGTGGCCCTGCCCGTGCTGGCCGCCGGGCTGTTCGCTGCGGACGGGTCCGACGCGTGGGTGTACCCCTACGGGCTGCTGGCCACCGACGCGGTGATGGTGGTCCTCATCGCCGCCGTCGTGCTCCGGCCGAGCGCCGCGGGCGCCCGCCTGCTGTCGGCGGCGCCCCTGCGCGGGATCGGAAAGATCTCTTACGGGCTCTACCTGTGGCACTTCCCGCTGTTCCTGTGGCTGGACGAGAGCTCCACCGGCCAGCGCGGCGCGGCCCTGCTGGCCCTGCGCCTGGCGGTCACCCTGGCGGTCGGCCTCGTGTCCTACATCGTGGTCGAGCAGCCGATCCGCCAGCGGCGGCGCCCGACATGGGTGGTCCGGGGCCTGGCCCCGGTGGGCGCCGGTGCCGCGGTCGTGTCCCTGCTCATGGCCTCGGGGGCCTCGTCGTTGCCGGCCGGGGTACCCGCCTCGGCCATGCTGCCCACGGCGCCGGCCAATCTCCAGGGCAGCGACGGGCCCTGCCCGGTGCGCCTGGCCGATTCGCCCCAGCTCGGGATGGCGCCGGTGGGCAGCGCCCAGGAGGCGAAGTTCGAGTACGGCGCGCTGGGCAACTCGACGCTGGTGTGGAGCGGCTCGGCCACCAAGACATTTCAGACGTGCCCGCCCAAGCGCGTGCTGGTCATCGGCGACTCGATCGCATTCACCGTCGGGCTGCCGATGATGGACGACGAGGAGCGGTACGGGGTCCAGATCGCCAACGGCGCGTTGCTGGGCTGCGCCTTCTCCACCCGGGGCCAGCTCAGCGTCAACGGCACCTGGGAGGACCCGCCGGCCGGGTGCTCCACCGCGCTGTCGCAATGGGCTCGCGACGCCAAGACGATGCACGCACAGGAGGTGGTGGTTGAGCTCGGCTACCGCGACGAGTTCGACTGGCGCTGGAACGGCAAGGTCGTCCACCTCGGCCAGCCGGCGTTCGACGCCTACGTCCAGCGCCAGATCGATCGCTACGTCCAGGTGCTCAGCCGCGGCGGCGTCAAGGTCATGTTCCTGACGGTGCCCTACACCCATCCGCCCGACCAGGCCGATGGAGCGCCCGCGCCCGCCGCGTCCACGAGCCGCCACACGGAGATCAACGGCCTGCTGCGCGCCGCCGCCCGGCGCCATCCCCACAGCGTCCAGGTGCTCGACATCGACCGCACGCTCTCGCCTGACGGCCACTACGACGCCCGGGTCAAGGGCCAGTTGTGCCGCTTTGACGGGATCCACGTCAGCGTCTTCTGCGCCAAGCTGCTCGAGCCCAGCGTCCTCGGCGAGGCGCGCAAGCTGCTCTCCGCAAGCCGCTAACCGGAGCCCAACCTCGCCGTCAGTACGATCGGCCTGCTGACGGGCCGGGGCTCAAGGTCTGTGCTCACCGCTCCGAAGCTGGGGATCAGGTGTTGAGTTCATCGCTGCAACCGTTTCGTCGATATCTGTGGGCTGGGGCGCTGCTGGCCGCGCTCGCCGTGGCTGCCGGCGTCATCCGTCTCGGCGGCGACGAGCGGGCCGCCGCATCGACCCGACACGCGCCCAGCGCGGTCCGTCGCCTGCCGCGGGCGGTCTACGTGCCCGGCGGCCACTGGGTGGCCACCTGGGGCGCCGCGCCGCAGGCCCCCATCGCGGGCAACCTCTCCGAGGGCGGCTTCGCCGGCCAGACCCTGCGCCAGATCGCCTTCGCGAGCGTCGGCGGCCCGATGGTGCGCGTCCGCCTCAGCAACGCGTTCGGATCCACCCCACTACGGATCGCCCGGGCGTCGATCGCGGTGCAGGCCCACCGCGCCGCACTGGCCCCGGGCACGCTGCGGGCACTGTCGTTCGGCGGCCGGCCCGCGGCCGTGATCCCCGCCGGCGGTGAGGTCGTCTCCGATCCCGTCGTCCTGCGCGTCCGCCCGGCGCTGCATCTGGCGGTGAGCCTCTCCCTCCGCGCCCCGACCGGACCGGTCACCCAGCACACGCAGGCGCGCCAGGTCAACTACGTCGCCGCCGGCGGCCACGCGCTGGACCCGGCGGGCGGCGCGTTTACGACCCAGACCGAGTCCTGGTATCTGCTCAGCGGCATCGACGTCCTCGCCCCGGCGCGAGACCGCGGCGCGGTGGTGGCCCTCGGCGACTCGATCACCGACGGCGTTGGCTCGCCGCTGAACGCCAACGCCCGCTACCCCAACGTGCTGGCGCGGGAGTTCGCGGTGCGCCCGGGCGCCACCATGAGCGTCATCGACGAGGGCATCGGCGGCAACCGCGTCCTCGACGAGACCGCGTGCTGCGGTCAGGGCGCAGTGGCCCGCTTCCGGCGCGACGCCCTCGGGCAGACCGGCGTGCGCGCGGTCATCCTCCTGGAGGGCGTCAACGACATCGGCCAGAGCCAGAGCCGGGGACCGCTCACCGCGCCGCACATGCCGGTGTCGGCCCTCCGGATCGTCGAGGGCTATGCCCGGATCATCGCCATGGCGCACGCCGCCGGGCTGGAGGTGTTCGGCGCCACGCTGACCCCGTTTCGCGGCGCCCGGTACTGGACGCCCGCGGGCGAGGCCAAGCGCGAGGCGATCAACCGCTGGATCCGTGACAGCGGGGCGTTCGACGGAGTGATCGACTTCGCGGCCGCGCTCGCCGACCCCGGCGATCCCGAGCAACTCGCCCCGGCGTTTGACAGCGGCGATCACCTGCACCCCGACGCCGCCGGCTACGGGGCCATGGCCCGCGCCGTCAACCTGGGGATGCTGCTGCGGGCGCGCTGACGCTGCTCTTCGCCGCGAGCTGCCCGCACGCGGCGGCGATGTCGCGGCCGCGGGTGACGCGCACCGTGGCGCCCACGCCGTGGCGCTCGAGCTCCGCGCGAAACGCCTCGATCGCCTTGGGGCTGGAGCCCGCGAACGGCGAATCGGTCGGGTTGTAGGGGATGAGATTGACCTTGAACGCGCGCGGGTCGAGCACCTCGGCGAGCTGGCGGGCCTGCGCGAAGGAGTCGTTGACCCCGGCGAGCATCACGTACTCCACGAACACCATGCGCCGCTTGCGCTCGTAGTGGGCGCGACAGGCGGCCAGCACGTCGGCCAGCGGGTAGCGGTCGTTGACGGGCATGAGCTCCGAGCGCAGCGCATCGTCGGCCGCGTGCAGCGACAGCGCCAGGCGGATCGGCATCGGCTGCGCCGCGAGGCGATCAATGCCGGGGACCCAGCCGACGGTGGACACCGCGGTGTGCCGGTGGCCGATTCCCAGCGCCGGCAGACGCTCACACGCGCCCAGCACGGCGTCCAGGTTCATCATCGGCTCGCCCATGCCCATGAACACGGCGTGGTCCACGTCGCCGGTGCGGCGGAAATACAGCGCCTGATCGAGGATCTCCGAGGCGGTGAGGTTGCGCCCGAACCGCATCTGGCCGGTGGCGCAGAAGGTGCAGGTCAACGGGCAGCCCGACTGCGAGGACAGGCACAATGAGCGCCGTCCGTCGCGGTAGCGCATGAGCACCGCCTCCACCGGGCGCCCGTCGCCAGTCTCAAACAGCGCCTTGACCGTGCCGTCGGAGGCGCGGGCCTCGTGGACGAGCGTGAGGCTGGAGTAGGGCACCGCCTCGTCCAGCGCGGCGCGCAGGTCCAGGGGCAGATCGGTCATCTCGGCAAAGCCCGCGGCGCCCTGGGCCGCCCAGCGCCACACCTGGCGTCCGCGGTAGGCGGGCTCGCCGAGTTCCTGCAGCGTCGAGGTCAGCAGTTCGAGATCCATGCTGACTATGGTGGCAGCCCGATGCGACTCGCCAAGTTCCTGGCCACCTCCGGCGTGGCCTCGCGCCGCGCCGCCGAGGAGATCGTGCGCGCGCAGCGCGTCACCGTCAACGGCGAGACCGTCACTGATCCCGCGCGCGACGTCGGTGAGGATGACCACGTCACCGTCGATGGCGCGCTCGTCCGGGCGGAGGCCGAGCGCGCCGTCTACGCGGTCAACAAGCCGGCCGGCGTCGTGTCGACGGCCCGCGATCCCCAGCGCCGTCCGACGGTGGTCTCGCTCGTGCCGACCTCGGTCCGCCTGTATCCCGTGGGCCGGCTCGACATCGACACGACCGGACTCATCCTGCTCACCAACGATGGCGACCTGGCCCACCGGCTCACCCACCCCAGCTTCGAGGTGCCGCGCACGTACCGCGCCGCCGTCACCCGCGCGCCGGTCTCAGAACGCGCCCTGCGAGCGCTGCGCAACGGCGTCGAGCTGGAGGACGGCCGCACCGCCCCGGCGCGGGTGCGACGGCTGGGCCGGGACCGCGATGTCCTCGAGCTCACCATTCATGAGGGGCGAAACCGGCAGGTCAAACGGATGTGTGAAGCGGTCGGGCATCCCGTGCGTTCGCTGGAGCGCGTGGCCTTCGGTCCGCTGACGCTCGGCGCGCTGGCCCCGGGGGCCCACCGACGCCTCAGCGGCGCCGAGGTCGATGCGCTCAGCCGGGCTGTAGCTCCAGGACGTCGCGGCGCAGCCTCGTCGTATGCAGGGCCCGGGCGACCCGGGCCGGCGTGAGTAGGACCGGCCGGCGGGCGATGAGCCGCTTGACCGCGAACTGCAGCTCGTGGTGCGTCCAGGCGGCGCGGAAGCCGCGGACGCCGTAGCTGCGCTGCATGCGCGAGGGGATGAGGTTGCACGCCGCGCCCCACCAGCACAGCGGCTCCTGTGGCGAGCTCATGGCGATGACGTCGAGCTCGGTCACCCGCGCTCCCGCCGCCGGCATGACGCGGAGCCCCGGGAGGTAGAGGGACAGGGGCAGCAGCGCGTGGTAGTGCTGGATGAGGATGGCGCGCCCGGCGATGCCGGGGCGCGGGGTGGGGACGGTGCCCAGGGCGCGGGCGACGTACCGCCAGTCGGGCCGCTGCAGGTTGCGCTCGGCGGCGACACCGACCGCCGCGGTCACTCCGATCGCGCACAGCGCGACCGCCGCCGCGATGCCGAGCGGCGCGAACCGCTGCACTGACAGGCCCGCGGCCAGGACGAGGGCCGCGGGCAGCCACAGGGGGAGGACGTTGCGAGTGATGAGATCGTCGAAGCCGACGCCGATGAGGAGCAGGCTGAGGGCGAAGCCGGCCACCGCCAGGCCGGCCGCCACCCCCGCTCCGCGGCGCAGGGCCGAGGGCCCGTCGGCGGCCAGGAGCGCGAGCGCGATGACCACCAGCGCCACCGCGGCGTCGCGCAGCGCCGTGCGGGCGGGCGCCCCGGTGCCGACGAGGAACTGAGGCACGATCTGGCGCAGGCGCATGCCCAGCGGCGCCGAGGCGATCCAGCTGTCGTGGCCGGTGCCGTTCTGGGAGATGGCCAGTGGGATCAGCGCCAGCCCGCACAGGGCGATCACGGCCACCGCCGCACGCACCGCTTTTCGCCGGCGGTGCTCGACCAGCAGCCACACCGCCTGCGGCACGACGGCGATCGCGGCGAAGTAGTGGGTGGCCAGCGCCAGCGCCGAGGCCAGGACCCAGAGCCCGAGCGCGCGGGGCGCCGGCGCTTCCCGGACGACGACGAACGCGAGCATGGCCAACCCGGTTCCGAGCACGAGCATCGAGTAGGAGCGGGCCTCCTGGGAGTACCAGATGAGCAATGGGTTGCAGGCGGTCAGCGCGGCGGCGATCAGGCCGGCGCGGCGGTCCAGCAGCCGCGTCGCGGCGAGGTAGGCGACCGGGACGGCGAGCACGCCGCACAGCGCCGACAGTGACCGCAGGCCCACCTCGCCATGGCCGAACATGCGGGCCCACACCCATGCGATGCAGTAGTAGAGCGGCGGCGTGGACTCGGTCTCCGGGATGAGCCCCAGCATCTTGCCGGGTGAGAAGCGCACCAGCTGGGCGGTGTTCGCCTCGTCGAACCAGAACCCCTGGTGGCCGATCCCGTAGAAGCGCAGCGCCGCCGCCAGCGCCACGAGCGCGGCCACCGCCGCCACCGCCGGCGCCGCGAACACGCCTGCTCCCACGGCACGCCGGCCGCCGCTGAGAGGGCTGCGGAGGCCGTGCTGCGATAGCGAGCCGAGGCTCACGTGGCGAGCGTAAACGAGCGGGGGCGGCCCGCAACCGCGTCCGCGTCGCGGCGCAACGGGCGCTTAACCCGATCGCAACGGGGGCATCCGGCGCCATCGGTGGCCCCGTCGGCACTATCTTCAACGCATGCGCGAGGACCCAGGCACGCCTGAGCCGACGGTGGCGCTGGCCTCGACCGCGGGCACGCTCGCCGGCGCGGAGGCGCCGGTGACGCTGCCGCGGGTATCGATCCCCGACGACCTGACCGGCTCGCGTCCGTGGGTGACGCTCGGTCCGATGGCCGGGCGGATCGCGATCGGCACCATCGTCTTCGCCACGTTCGCCATCGTCGCGGCGGCGAGCTCGGGCCCCTCGATCCTGGTGCCGCGCAGCGTCCAGATCTTCCCCAATTGGGAGGCGGGCCCGCTGCACACCGTCATCCCGCGCCTCATCACCGACCCCCAGACCGTGGGCCTGGTCTTCAGCGGCGTCCTGGTCGTGATGCTGTTCGCCTACGCCGCGGTACTGGCGTCGGTGCGCAGCCTGTCGATGCGCACCATCGCGATCGCCGTGGTCGCGCTTCACCTGATCCTGCTGCTCAGCCCGCCGATGCAGCTCACCGATCTCTTCAACTACCTCGGCTACGCGCGGCTGGGGGCGCTGCATCACCTCAACCCGTACACGCACGTCATCCGCCAGGAGCTCTTTGACCCGGTCTACGGGTTCTCGAGCTGGCATAACCTGCGCAGCCCCTACGGGCCGCTTTTCATCGCCCTGACCTACCCCCTGGCGCTCGTGTCGTTGCCGATCGCCTACTGGGCGGTGAAGCTGGCCACGGTCGTGGTCAGCCTCGCCTTCGTGGCCCTCATCTGGCAGATCGCCCGCCAGCTTGGACGCGACCCCCGCTTCCCGGTGGCGTTCGTCGCGCTCAACCCGGTGTTCCTCATCTACGCCGTCGAGGGCTTCCACAACGACTTCTTCATGCTGGCGCCGATGCTCGGGGCGATCTCGCTCGTGCTGGCCCGCCGGGACCGCGCCGCCGGCGGCGTGCTCATGCTGGCGGTGGCGGTCAAGTTCACCGCGATCCTGCTGCTGCCCTTCCTGCTGGTGGCCGCCGTCACCCGCCAGCGGCGGGTCCGTGTGCTCGTCGGCGCCGCCGCCACCGCGCTCCCGCTGCTCGTGCTGGACCTGGCGCTGTTCGGATTCTCGCTGCCCAACCTCTCCCAGCAGAGCACGCTGCTCACCGACTTCAGCATCACCAACGTGTTCGGTCTGCTGCTCGGCGTCGGGGGCACGCCCGCGCTGCTGAAGATCGCCGCCGTCGGGGTCGTGCTCGTGGTCGCGTACCAGTTCTACCGCAACCGTGACTGGATCGGCGGGGCCGGGTGGTCGACGCTCGCGCTCATCGCCAGCCTCAGCTGGCTGATGCCGTGGTACGTCGTGTGGCTGCTGCCGCTGGCGGCCCTGGGCACGAGCGTGCGCCTGCGCAAGCTGGCGGCAGTGCTCACCGTCTATCTGCTGGTGGTCTTCCTCCCGGCGGTCAACACCTACACCAACGACCACAACATCAACCTGCTCAACACGCCGGCCGGGCGAGCGTCCTCGTCACTTCAATATAAGCTCGGGCATTAGCGGCGCGGCCGACCGTGCTCCTCTCTGCTTAGCTACCGGCCCGTGCGCGTCCAATCTCCGCCGGCCGTCTCCGCCGCGGGCCCGTCTCCGGTCGCGCCGCACGCCGGCGCCACGCTTGGGCTGGATCGCTTCGAGATCGCCCTGCTGGCGGTGTTCGGGGCGCTGTCGACCTGGGTGGTGGGGCTCGACGTCTTCCACGCCGCCCGCGACGGCCTGACCTGGACCGGCACCGACGGCTACTACATCGTCGACCAGATGCAGTACCTGTCCTGGATTCAGTCCGCGGCGCACCATGGGCTGATCTCCAACCTCTTCGTGCTGCGCTCGACGCCGTCGGACTACTTCCAGCCCGCCATCCTCATCTCGGGCGCGGTGGCCGCGATCGGGGTCCCGGCGTGGTTGGCACTGCTGCTGTGGAAGCCCGTGGCCGTCGTCAGCCTGTTCCTCGCGATGCGGGCGGTCGCCTACCGCAGCTTCAGCGTCCGCGCGGAGCGTCGCGCCGCCCTGACGCTGGGGGTTCTCTTCGGTTCGTTGACAGTGATCTTCGGCGCACTCGGGATCGTGGGCGACATGATGCCCACGTGGCTGTCGTGGGGCTATCCGTTCGGCCTCATGTCGGTCGCCGTGATCACGTTCGCGCTGGTGCGCTACGAGCGGATGCGCGTCGCCGGCCGGCCAGACTGGATCTGCGGGCTGCTCGGAGGGCTGGCTTCGGCGCTGCACCCGTGGCAGGGCGAGACGCTCATCCTGCTCATCGTTTTCGCCGAGGCGATCCGCTGGCGCGACGGACTGCTCTGGTGGCGCACGGCGCAGTGGCGGCGGCTGGCGCTGCCGCTGCTCACCGTGGGACTGACAGCTCTGCCGCTTCTGTACTACCTGCTCCTGGGCCACCTCGACCTCTCGTGGAAGCTGGCCCGCGTCCAGAGCAAGCATGCCTTCCCGTTCTCGGCCATCGCCATCGGGATCGCGCCGCTCGCGATTCCCGCGCTGCTGGGTTACCGCGGGCGCTCCGACAGCTTCCTGGAGCTGCTGCTGCGGGTGTGGGCGCCGGTGGCGGTCGCCATCTACATCTTCTCCGCCACGGGGCTGAGCGCCACCCCGCTGCACGCCTTCGACGGGATCACCGTCCCGCTGGCGGTGCTGGCGGTCAAGGGGGTCACGCGCACCCCGGTGCTGCGCACGATGCCGCGGGCCCGGCTGGTGTCGGCGGCGGTGATCGCGCTCGGCGTCATCCCGGCCAACGCCTACGCCCTGGCGACGGCGCACAAGTACGTCGATCCGGCCGACGGCAACGCCAACTTCATAACCCATGATGAGCACGCGGCACTGCGCTACCTGGCCCGGAGCCCGGAAAAAGGCGGGGTGCTCACCCAGTTCTACCTCGGCGAGGCGGTGCCCGGGGCGACCGGGCGCCGGACGTTCGTGGGCAACTGCCTGTGGTCAGAGCCCAACTGCATGCCGCGCTCCGAGGCTGCCGACGCGCTGTTCCGCGGCCAGGACACCCAGGCGCAGGCCCAGGAGCTCGTGCGCCAGAGCGGCGCGCGCTTCCTGCTGGCCAGTTGCGCACCCCACGCGGATCTGGCTAAGCGCCTGGGCGAGCTCGTCGTGTCCACCACCCACTTCGGCTGCGCGACCGTCTATGAGCTCGAGCCGCCCGATGAGGCGGACGGTCCTTTGGCAGAATTACCACCCAATGCGGTTGTTCGCGCTCCGAGGCGCCAATAGCGTCGAGGCCAACGAGGCGAGCGCGATCCTGGAGGGGACGAGCCTTCTGATCCGCGAGCTGATGGATCGAAACGCGCTCACCACCGACGCGATGGTGAGCTGCATCTTCACCGTCACTGACGACCTCGACGCCGAGTTCCCCGCCCTCGCGGCTCGCCGGCTGGGGCTGGCCATGGTGCCGCTGCTGTGCGCGCGGGAGATCCCGGTCCCGGGGTCGATGCCCCGTGTGGTGCGGTTGATGCTGCATTACTACGCCGACGAGGACCACCGGCCCCAGCACGTCTACCTGGGCGAGGCGCGGGCGTTGCGATCCGACCTCGACGCGGCACAATAGGCTGGGCTTCTGAGATGGCGATCGAATTCGGAGAGCGCATTCGCCGGATCCCGTCGTACCCGCTGGCCTCGGGCTACGACCTCGGCGCCGGCACCGCGATGCTGGCCTCCAACGAGTCCTGCTTCGCCCCCGCGCCCGGGGTGGTCGAGGCGGCGGCGCGGGCTCTCGGCGGCGTTCACCGCTACCCCGACCCCGCCTACGCGCCCTTGCGTCAGGCGCTGTCTGACCGTTACGGCGTCCCGCGTGAGCGCATCGCGCTGGGCAACGGTTCCTGCGACATCCTGCTCGCCGCCGGCGAGGCTCTGCTGGAGCCCGGGTCCGAGGTCGTCTACGCCTGGCCGGCGTTCAGTGTCTATCCGCACCTCGCCGCCGCCTCGGGCGCCCGCGCCATCGAGGTGCCGCTCGACGACGAGGACCGCCACGACCTCCCCGCGATGGCGGCCGAGATCACGGTGGCCACGCGCCTGGTGCTCGTCTGCAACCCCAACAACCCGACCTCGACGTCGCTCTCCCTCGATGCCGTGGCGGCGTTCATGGAGACGGTGCCGCGCCACGTGTGCGTCATCCTGGACGAGGCCTACTGCGAGTTCGCGCTGGCCCTCGGCGACACCTACGCCTCGCTGGACCTGCTGCGCCGGTGGCCCAACCTGGTGCTGCTGCGGACGTTCTCCAAGGCCTACGGGCTGGCCGGGCTGCGCGTGGGCTATGGCCTGTGCGGCTCCGAGGACTTCCGCGCCGCCGTGGACCAGGTTCGCCAGCCGTTCTATCTCAACACCGCCGCGCAGGCCGCCGCCGTGGAGGCGCTCCGTCACCAGGACGAGGTCGAACGCCGCGTCACCCACACCGTCGCCGCGCGCCTCGACCTGATCGAGGGCCTGCGCGCGCTGGGCCTCTGGGTGGCCGAGTCCGATGCCAACTTTGTCTGGACCCATCTTCCGCAGGACACTGTCGAGGCCGACATCATCAGCGGACTCGCAGCACGCGGGGTGCTGGTCCGCGCCGGGGCCGCGCTGGGACGCGATGGATCGATGCGGGTGACGGTCGGCACCGATGCCGAGAACAGCCGGTTCCTGGGCGCACTGGGAGAACTGCTCTAGTGGTCGTCTGAACGGGCGACGCATTCCCCCTCATGCCTGCGGACGCGGCTGATACGTGACCACCTCGCTGTCGGTGACAGACTCCCCGCTCGGAGGCCCGGCCCCTCGCCTGGCGGGGCCCCCGGGGCGACGTCCGCCGTGGCGGCAGTGGTGGCCGTGGGTGGTGCTCGGCGTGGCCGTCATCTCCGCGCTGTTCGTCGTCGTCTCGGACATGCGCCCGTCCTATGACGGCTTCGGCTTCATGGTGTGGGGCCGGCAGGTGCTGCACTGGAACCTCAACACCGACGGTGCACCCTCCTGGAAACCGCTGCCGTTCCTGTTCACGCTGCCCTACGCGGTCGCCGGCCGCGGCCAGATGTGGCTGTGGATGGGCACGGCGGTGGCCGGCGCCGTCGCCGGGTCGGTGTTCGCCGCGCGCGTCGCGTTTCGCCTGACCGGGCCGTCCCCCGACCGCCGCTACGCCCCCTACGTGGCCGGTGCCTTCGCCGGGATTACGGTGCTGGGGATCAACACCTACATGCACCTGGTGCTGATCGCCAACTCCGATCCCCTGATCGTGGCGGTGCTGCTCGCGGCGATCGATTGCCACCTCGGCCGGCGCCACAAGCTGGCCTTCACCATGCTCGTGCTCGCCTCGCTGGGACGGCCCGAGGCGTGGGTGTTCGCCGGCCTGTACGGCGCCTGGGCGTTCGTCAAGGTCCCGACGCTGGGAATGCGGGTGCTGGCGGTGGCCGGGCTGCTGGTCATCCCCGCCTTCTGGTTCAGCATTCCCGCGCTCACCTCCCACAGCTGGTTCATCTCCGGCGACCTCGCGCTCAACCAACAGACGGTCATCCACGGCAACAAGATCGTCGGCGTTGTCAACCGCTTCCGGAGCCTCTACGAGCTGCCGATGCAGGTGGCGATGCTCCTCGGGGTGGTGCTGGCCGTGCTGCGCCGCGACCGCGCGACGCTCCTGGTCGTGGCCGCCGCCGCGCTGTGGCTGCTCATCGAGATCGCTTTCGCCTACCACGGCTGGTCGGCGGTGAGCCGCTACATGATCGAGCCCGCCGCGGTGATGGTCACGGTCGCCGGCGCGGGAATCGGGTGGCTGCTGGCCGACACCCGGACCTCTCGCGCGCTGCGCTGGCTGGGACCGGTGGCGGTTCTCGGCCTCATCGTCGCCCTCGCTCCCGACGCGAGCAGCCGCGTGCACACCGTGCGCCACCTCCTCGACGACTCTCGGCACTCCGCCAAGCAGATCGACCGCCTGCACAAGGTCATCGACAACGACGGGGGCGCGGACGCCATCAAGTCCTGCGGCCAGCCCGTGTCCCTCGTCGGCTTCCAGAGCACTGTGGCCTGGTACACGAACCTCAACGTCGGCAACGTCGGGTTCCGACCGGGCAAGTCGATCGGGCGCGGGGACCAGATCGTCCTGTTCAAACCCCACGACAACGGGTGGCAGGTGCGGCTCTACAACGTCCCGGCCTCGGTCAAGGCCCGGTGTGAGCAATTGAAGGCCGACACGGACTTCGGGTAGGTCGTTCGGGCTCCGCCCGGCGTTGCGGCGGGGTATCGGCGAACGTCAACGGCCTGCTTAGGAGCGGCGGGGCGGATCGTGGCTGCGGACCGGGTGGGGTCGATTTTGCAGGAAATACCTGCAAAATCGACCACAACCTCGCCGGGGGGCGGCCAGCAGCGGCCCCGGGCCGCCCACACCTCGTCCTCCGAAGCCGTCGTTGACGTTCGCCCGTGTTGTGCTCAAACGCACAGACGATCGCTTGCCAACCCCGCGACCCCCGTGCTAGAAACCCGCCCCAGCGCATGCGCGACCACGCCTCAACGACCTGCAGCACCCTCGCCGGTCTCGGCTGGTCGGACTACGCGCGCTTCTACGCCTGGCGATTTAGCTAGGCGCCCGGCCACAGCCCCCCGTCCGCGCTCACGACGTGCGGAGAACCCGGAGGCCGGGCGCCGTCTCACTCGCGGACACGCGTCCGCAACGAGCCTCGGGCTCGACCTTCCGTATCGTTTCGAAGCGCGTTGAAAGGACTGACAGGCAGATGATGATCGTGATGAAACCGGCGGCCACCGAGGAGGAGGTCCAGGCCGTTGTTGAGCGAGTGCACGCTGTGGGCGCCCGCGCCCACGTGATCTACGGCGACGAGCTGACCGTGATCGGGGCGATCGGGGACGCCGAGCACGTCGCGCGGCTCAACCTCGAGGCCACGCCCGGAGTCGACCACATGGTGCCGATCTCCAAGCCCTACAAGCTGGCCTCCAGCCAGATCACCCACGGCGCGCGTAGCGTGCTGGACATCGCGGGGCGCCGCGTCGGCGGCGACCACTTCACGATGATCGCGGGGCCCTGCACGGTCGAGTCGCGCGAGCAGACGCTAGTCACCGCCCATACGGTCGCGGCTGCCGGGGCCACGATGTTCCGTGGCGGCGCGTACAAGCCGCGCACGTCGCCCTACGCCTTCCAGGGGCTGGGCCAGGAGGGGCTGCGACTGCTGGCCGAGGCCAAGGCGCAGACCGGCCTGCCCATCGTCACCGAGGTCATGGACGCCCGCGACCTCGAGCCGGTGCTGGAGGTGGCCGATGTCGTCCAGATCGGCGCGCGCAACATGCAGAACTACACGCTGCTGTCGGAGATCGGCCGCAGCGGCTGCCCCGCCCTGATCAAGCGCGGGCTCTCCAGCACGCTCGAGGAGCTGCTGATGGCGGCCGAGTACGTGCTCAAGGAGGGCAACGAGGCCGTGATCCTGTGCGAGCGCGGCATCCGCACGTTCGAGACGTCCTACCGCTTCACGCTCGACCTGATGGCAATCCCGGTGCTCAAGGAGATGACGCACCTGCCGGTGATCGTCGACCCCAGCCACGCCGCCGGCCGGCGGGACCTGGTGGCGCCGATGTCGCTGGCCGCTGCGGCCGCGGGCGCCGACGGGCTCATCGTGGAGGTCCACCCCAACCCTGACGAGGCGATCTGCGACGCGGCCCAGCAACTGGTGGCCGACGAGTTCCCCGAGTACCTGGACCGGGTTCGCGCCGCCGCCGCGGTGGCCGGCAAGGCGCTGTGGGAGGAGCCGGTGGCGAGCGGGCGCGCTCACCTGACGTGACCTTCACCGGCACGCAGCGCTCGGACTCGGTCCGAGATCGGCGGATCGAGCGGCTGGTCCCGCTGGCAGCGCCGCGCGAACTGATCGAGGAGCTCCCGCTCACCGACGCCCACGTCGACGTCCTGCTGCGGGGCCGCTCCGAGGTGCAGGCGATCCTCGATGGGCGCGACGACCGCCTGCTCGTGGTCGTCGGCCCGTGCAGCGTGCACGACGTCGAGGCCTCCCGGGACTACGCCCAGCGGCTGAGCAGCGAGGTGGAGCGGCTGGCGGGCGAGCTGTGCCTGGCCATGCGGGTCTACTTCGAGAAGCCGCGCACCACGATCGGCTGGAAGGGGCTCATCAACGACCCCCACCTCGACGGCTCCGGCGACGTCAACACCGGCCTGCGGGTGGCGCGGCGGCTCCTGCTCGAGGTGCTGGCGCTGGGACTGCCGGTCGGCTGCGAGTTCCTGGACCCAATCACCCCGCAGTACATCTCCGATGCCGTCTGCTGGGGCGCCATCGGGGCGCGCACCGTGGAGAGCCAGATCCACCGCCAGCTCGGCTCCGGCCTGTCGATGCCCGTCGGCTTCAAGAACCGGACTGACGGCAACGTGCAGGTGGCGGTCGACGCCGTCCGTGCCGCCGCCGTGCCGCACGCATTCGCGGGCATCGATGTGAACGGCAGCTCCGCGATCCTCCACACCAGCGGCAATCGCGACTGCCACGTCATCCTGCGTGGCGGCCGCGGCGTCCCCAACTACGACGCGGAGGCCGTCGCCGGCGCGGTGAGTCTGCTGAGCGCCGGCGGGCTGCCCGAGCGGGTCATGATCGACCTCAGCCACGACAACAGCGGTAAGGATCCCGATCGCCAGCCCGAGGTGGCGGCCGCCGTGGCGGCACAGATCGCCGCGGGGCACGCCGAGATCGTCGGCGTCATGATCGAGTCCTTCCTCGTCGCCGGGCGCCAGGACCTCGACGGCGCGCGCCCGCTCGTCTACGGCCAATCCATCACCGACGGGTGCATCGGCTGGGAGACCACCGTCGAGGTGCTCGACGGCCTGGCGGACGCCGTGCGCACCCGACGCGCGGCCTGAGCGGGCGGCCGGGCTCGAATCTCGCATGCGCCTCGCGGTCCTCGGCGTCGGACTGATCGGCGGCTCGGTGGCGCTGGCGGCGCGCGAGCGGCTGGGCGCCGAGGTCACCGGCTACGACGACTCGCCCGTGGCGCTCGAGCGCGCGCTGGCGCTCGGCGCGCTCAACTGCGCGCGCAGCTCGGTGACCGACGCCGTTGCCGACGCCCAGGCGGTGGTCGTGGCCGTGCCGGTCGGGGGGCTCTCCGAGCTGGTGGGCGAGGCGCTGGCCGCGGCGTCCGCGGACTGTGTGGTCACCGACGTGGGCTCGACCAAGCGCGAGGTGGTGGCCGCCCACTCCGACCCCCGGTTCGTCGGCGGCCATCCGCTGGCCGGCGCGGAGAACGCCGGCGTCGAGCATGCCCGCGCCGACCTGTTCGACGCCGCGACCTGGTACCTGACCCCGAGCGCCGGCACCTCGGGGATGCTCTACGAGCGGCTGCACCGGCTGCTGCACGGCATCGGCGCGCGGCCAACCGCAATCGACGCCGACACCCACGACCGCATCCTCGCCGCCGTCTCGCACCTGCCCCACGTGCTGGCCAACGTGCTCGTCTCCCAGGCCGCCGCCACCCTGGAACACGATTCCCACCCGCCCGCGCGCCTGCCCGCGACCGGACCGAGCTTCCGCGACGCCACCCGCGTGGCCGGCGCCCCGAGCGCGATCTGGACCGACATCTACCTGTCCAACCGCGACGCGCTCACCGCCGAGATCGACGGCGCCATCGAGCGCCTGGGAGCCGTGCGGGCGGCGCTGACCGGGGCCGACGGGCCGGCGATCACCGCCTGGAACGAGCGGGCGGCGACCGACCGGCGGCGACTGCTCGAGGCCCAGCTGGCGGGCGGAGACCTGCACGAGCTGCGCGCCTCCGTGCCCAACCGCCCTGGTGTCGTGGCCCAGATCGCGCTCGAGCTGGGGCGCGCCGGGGTCAACATCAACGACATGGCGCTGTACCCGGCCAGCGACATGACCGAGGGCGTCGTCGCGATGTGGATCGCCGGCGAGGCCGCCACCGAGCGTGCGCTCGAGCTCATCGCCGGCCTGGGCTTCCCGGTGGCGCGGCCGTGAACGCGCGCTTCGGGGGTGGGCGCGACCGAGTCAGGCTGCGGGGCCGCGTGTCGCCGCCGGCGGACAAGTCGATCTCGCACCGGGCGGCGATCATCGGGGCGATGGCATCCGAGCCGGTCCGGATCGTCGGCTATCTGGACGCCGCCGACACCCGCTCCACGCTGGACGCCGTGCGCCGGGTGGGCGCGCTGGTGGAGCGCCACGACGACGCGGTCCTCATCCGCGGCTGCGGCATGCGCAACGCCCAGCCTCCCGGCGACCCCATCGACGTCGGCAACGCCGGCACGCTCATGCGCCTGCTCCCCGGCTGGCTGGCCTTCCAGCAGGGCGCCTCGTTCACGCTGGACGGCGACGCCTCGATCCGCCGGCGCCCCGTGGACCGCATCGCCGACCCGCTGCAGCAGATGGGCGCCGAGCTGGACGCGACCGAGGGGCGCTTCCCGCCCTTCACGGTGCGCGGCGCCGGGCTGCAGGGCATCACCTATCAGCTACCGGTGGCATCGGCCCAGGTCAAGTCGTGCGTGCTCCTGGCCGGCTTGGCCACCGACGCGACGACCGTCTTCGAGGCGATTCCCAGCCGCGATCACACCGAGCGGATGCTGGCCCGCGCCGGCGCCCGGGTCGACCGCCGGCCGGTCAACGGCGGGTATGCCTCCACCGTCGGCAACGCCGACGAGCTTCAGCTCGAGGAGGTCCGCGTGCCCGGAGACCCCTCCAGCGCCGCGTTCCTCATCGCCGCGGGCGTGCTCGTGCCCGGCGCCCGGATGGTCCTGGACGGCGTGGGCGTCAACTGGACGCGCACCGGCTTCGTGCGCATCCTCCAGCGGATGGGCGCGATCGTGGTCGGCGACCTGGAGGAGCCGGGCGCGTTCGATCCCGCCGAGCCGGTGTGCGACCTCGACGTCAGCTACGGCCCCATCGAGGCGACCACGGTCGAGGCTGACGAGGTGCCGCTGGCGATCGACGAGCTCCCCCTGGTGGCGCTGCTGGGCTGCTTTGCCGAGGGCGAGACGGTGGTGCGCGGCGCCGCCGAGCTGCGGGTCAAGGAGTCAGACCGGATCGCCACGGTCGTCGACGGGTTGCGCGGACTGGGGGCGGACATCGACGCGCTCGAGGACGGCTTCGCCGTCCGCGGCCACGGCGGCCTGCGCGGCGGCGTGATCGACGCCCACGGCGACCACCGCCTGGCGCTGCTGGGCGCCGTCGCGGGCCTCGCCTCCCAGGAGGGCGTGGAGGTGGTTGGCATGGAGGCCGCCGCCGTCTCCTACCCGGACTTTGCCCGCGACATCGCCGCACTGGCGGCCGGCTGATGGTGGTCGCCATCGACGGGCCCGCCGGGGCCGGAAAGTCCAGCGTCGCGCGCGCGGTAGCGGCCGAGCTGGGCTTCACCTACCTGGACTCGGGCGCGATGTACCGCGCGGTGGCGCTGGCGGCACGCGAGCGCCGGCAGCCCCCCGCGGCGGTGGCGCCATCTCTGCGGATCGAGCTCGGGGACCGGGTCTGCCTGGACGGGCGCGACGTCACCGAGCAGATCCGCACACCCGAGGTGTCGGAGGGCGCGAGCGTGGCGGCGGCGCAGCCGGCCGTGCGCGAGGCCATGGTCGCGCACCAGCGGCGGTTGCTGGCTGACGGGGACTGGGTGGCCGAGGGCCGCGACATCGGCACCGTCGTGGCCCCCGACGCCGAGGTCAAGGTGTTCCTGACGGCGAGCTCGGAAGCCCGCGCCCGGCGGCGCGCCTTGGAGCTGGGCGTCGATCCCGCGACGGTCCGGGCCGAGCAGGCGATCCGCGATGAGCGCGACACCGGCCGGGAGCACTCCCCGCTGCATGCGGCCGCGGATGCCCACGCTCTGGACACCACCGATCTCACCCTCCCCGAGGTGGTGGACCGCATCGTGGGTCTGGTCAGCGCCGCCCGGCGCTGAGCCCGGCCGACCCCGCTGATTGCGCAAGTTCTGCTGTCCGGCGACGTTTCAGAAGCGTGATGCGAGGCGCCGACAGTGCGGAGCGCACGACCTCTTCCCGCAGTCACTGACCGACGCATCCGACGCCCTGGGGGCCGGCAGGGAGGCCGGCCTCGTGCGTCGCCCGTTCGGCGTCGGCTAGCCTCGACGCACCATGAAGGTCGCCATCGTCGGATATCCCAATGTGGGCAAATCCTCATTGGTCAATCGCCTGACCGAGTCTCGCGAGGCAGTCGTGCACGAGCGCCCCGGCGTCACACGTGACCGCAAGGAGCTGCGCACGGAGTGGAACGGGCGTGTGCTCACACTGATCGACACCGGCGGCGTCGACCTGGAGGACCGCGACGTCCTGGCGCGTCAGATCCAGGCCCAGGCCCGCGCCGCGCTGGCCGACGCCGACGCGGCGGTGCTCGTGGTTGACGCCCGGGCGGGGCTGCGCCCCGGCGATCAGGAGATGGCCGAGCTGCTACGCCGCTCCCCGCTGCCGGTCCTGGTGGCCGCCAACAAGATCGACACCGCCAAGGACCTCCCGCTGGCCGCGGAGTTCTACGCGCTCGGGCTGGGCGAGCCGATCGCCGTCTCCGCCGCGCAGGGCCTGGGGACCGGCGACCTGCTGGACCGCGTGGCGGCGCTCGTGCCGGACGCGCCCGAGTCCGACGACGCCGACGACGCCATCCGCCTGGCCCTGATCGGCCGCCCCAACGTCGGCAAGTCCTCGCTGCTCAACCGCTTCGCTGGGTCCGAGCGCGTCATCGTCTCCCCGGTGGCGGGCACGACCCGCGACGCCATCGATCTGCCGATCACGTACAACGGCCGGGAGCTGATCCTCGTCGACACCGCCGGCATCCGCCGCCAGGCCAAGGTCGGAGAGTCGATCGAGTACTACACGTCGCTGCGCTCCCGCCGCGCGGCGGAGCGCGCCGACGTGGCGCTGGTGGTGTGCGACGCCGTGGACGGGGTCACCACCCAGGACCTGCGCATCGCCGAGTTGGCCATGCACAGCGGCTGCGCGACCGCGCTGGTGCTCAACAAGTGGGACATCTCCGACGGCATCGATCTCGACCACGAGCGCGCCCGCGCCCACCAGAAGCTGCGCCTGCGCCCCCGCGTGCTCACGGCCTCCGCGAAGACCGGTCGCCACGTCGAGCGGCTGCTCATCGAAACCGTGGCGCTGGCGGACCGCAGCCGGACGCGCATCCCCACCCCGCAGCTCAACCGGTTCCTGTCCGAGGTGGTGGCCGCCCGGCAGCCGCCGGTGGGCAAGCGTCCCGCCCGCGCGCGCGGCGCTGCCGCCAACCACCGGCTGCGGCTGCTGTTCATGACCCAGACCGCCGAGCGCCCGCCCCGGTTCTCCATCCAGGTCAACTCGCGCGCCCGCGTGACCCGTGACTACGCCTACTTCATCGAGAACCGCTTGCGCGAGCGCTACCGGCTGGAGGGCGTGCCCACGATCATTGACTTCGTCGAGCGCAACGAGCGCCGCGCGCCGGCAGACCGCGCGGAGCGCAAGTCCGGCCGCGGACACACCGAGGCGGCGCCCTCGGGTACGCCTGACCCGGCGATGTGATCGGGCCGACAACGGGTAGCACTGCGCCGTGGCTCATTCGGCGCTCACCACGGAGACCTACCGACGCCGGCGTGCTGCGGCGGCGCTTGTGCTGCTCGCGGTGGCCGCCGTTGTGGCCTTCCTCGCCGTCGCCCTGAGCGACGGCGGGGCGTCCGGAGGCGCCGACGGCGCCGGAGGCGCCCGCGGGCCGGCCGCCGTCGTCCCCGCCGACGCTCTGGCGTACGTCAACGTGTCGTTGGATCGCCATGCCCCCGCGGTCGAGCAGGCGCTGGCGAACGCGCGCCGGTTCCCGGACTTCCCGATCCTCGCCGGCGAGGCGATGGACAAGCTGGGCGCGATCCTGGGCGGCGGCCGCGCCGTGGACGTGACCCGGGACGTCGCTCCATGGCTGGGCGGGGACGCGGCGATCGCGCTGCTCAACACCACCACCGCGACCGCAGGCTCGCTCATTCTCGTCGACGTGTCAGACCGTGACCGCGCCCGGTCGTTTCTACGCTCGGAGGGCGTGGCATCGGCCGGCAGCTACCGCGGGCGAGCCCTCCTGCGGACGCCCAACGGGGGCGAGCTGGCGTTCCTGGGCCGCTATCTCGCGATCGGCCAGGACGAGAGCGTGCGGAGCGCGATCGACGTCGTCGCCGGCGCCGCTCCCTCGCTGGCGGCCAGCGCGGTGTACCGGCGGGCGGCCACGGGCACACCGAATGAAGCGGTGATCGGCGCCTACGCGTCGGCCGCCGGCGTGCGCCGGGTGCTGGCCGACCAGGGCGGGTTCCTCGGCGCTGCCGGCGATCTGCTCTACCAGCCGGCGCTGCAGGGCGTCGCCATCTCCCTGGCGCCGACCCCGGCGGGCGCGCGGATCCGGATCCACAGCGCGCTGGACCCGGCGCTCGTCGGGGTGGGCGCGGGCGCCGCGGGCGCCACCGCGTTCTCGCCGTCGCTGGCGTCGGTGATGCCCGCCGGCGCATCGCTGATGCTCGACGTCACGGGCCTGGACAAGGTTGCGCCGCAGGTGCTCAACGCGGGCTCGGCGGCCGGGCTCGCCGGCGGGATCGGGCCGCTGCTGAGCCGGCTGGGCTCGGCGCTGAAGTCCGAGGGCGTCGACGTCTCCGATCTCGTGGCGATCTTCCACCGCGAGACGGCCGTGGCCATCGTCGGCACCGGCCAGGCGCCCACGCTGGTCATCGTCGCCCGCGCCCCTGACCAGCGGCGGACCCAGAACGAGCTCGCCCAGCTGGAGGCGCCATTGGCCCAGCTGTTCTCGGCGCCCGGTGCCAACCAGAGCTCCGAGCCGGTCCTCAACGACCGCCAGGTCGCGGGGATCACCGCACACCAGCTTCAGCTCGCCACTGGCTTCCAGCTCGATTACGCAGTCTTCCGCGGCCTGGTGGTGATCTCCACGAGCCTGCAGGGGATCGAGGCGGTCGCCCAGCCCTCGCGCCCGCTCGCGCGTGCTCCCGCGTTCCGGGCCGCGCTCGCCGGGTCACCCGCGCGCGTCACCTCGCTGGTGTTCGCCAGCCTCGCACAGCTCATCGGCGCCGGTCAGCAGACCGGGCTCACCGCCGGTTCGCTGGGCAGCCGGCTGCTGCCCGATCTGCAACGCGTCACCGGCGTCGGCCTGACCTCGATGCGCGGGGCGACGGACGCGACCACGCAGGTCACGGCCGCGATCAAGCCGTAGCCGCGAGCCTCGCGGTCGCGAGCGCTCAGACGTCCGAGGCCGGCGCTTCCGGCGCGCCCCGCAGGGCATGGAGCGCCCGGTCCACCGTGCGCACGATCCCGGCCGGGTTGCTCACGCCTCGAAAGGCGAAGTCGTACTGGGATTCGCCGGCGGTGTCGAACTCGACGGTCCCGATGCGCAACAGCCGCTCGAACAGGCCCTGGCTGGAGTTGACGTTCTGGATGCGCTCCAGCCGCGTCTGGTGGACGTCGCGGGAGAGGATGCCCGTCCGGATGGTGAGCCGCTGATTGGTGATCGAGTAGGTGGTGCCGATCCGGCGGACCTGGCCGATGACCACGAGGGCCAGGAACACCACCACGACGGCCACGCTCACCCAGCCCGCCTGCACGTGCGACGCCGTGATCCGGGTGACGATGCCGGCGATCACCCCGGCCAGTAGCACCATGACGAGTCCCTTGGCATAGAACAGCCCCAGCGACCGCCACGAGGGATGGCCGTGAAAGAAGATCTCTTCGCCGGGTTCCGGGTCCACGCCCCGGGAGAGTAACGGCGAGCGCGCCCGTGGCGACACCCGCTCCCACTACATTCGGTCGCCGATGATCGCCCGCGTGCAGCCCCTGACCCGGACGCGCGCGGTGCGCGGCCCGTTCGACTATCGCCTGGCATCCGGCCAGGAGGTCGAGGTGGGATCGCTGCTGCGGGTGCCGTTCGGCGCGCGCAGCTCGCTCGGCGTCGTGGTCGAGCTCGCCGAGCGCTCCGAGCTCGATCCCGAGCGCCTGATGGAGCCCGAGGCGGTGATCGGGGCGGGCGTCGGCGCCGATCTGGTGGCGCTCGCGGAGTGGATGGCCCGCGAGTACTGCTCGACGCCGTCGCGGGCGCTCCAGCTCATGCTCGCCCCCGGCGCGTCCGCCGGCACCGGTGCCAAGCTGGCGCTCGTCGCCGACCTCACGCCCGAGGGCCGCGCGGCGCTCGGTGATCCCGGCGCGCGTCTCAACGACCGCCAGCGCGCGCTCCTCGGCGCGCTGGGGGAGCGGGGCCCCACCGTCGCCTCGGAGCTCGACACCCCCGGTCTGCGCCGCTTGGAGAGCCGGGGCCTGGTGGCCATGGACCGGCGGGCGCGGCCACGGCGCCCGGCCGGCCTGCGGATCGGCAGCGCCTCGGCCACCGCGCCCCCGCTCACCCGCGAGCAGGCGCAGGCGCTGGCACCGCTGCTGGCCGCGTTGGGGCGGCCCGATCCGGGCCATCCCGGCTACCTGCTGCAGGGCGTCACCGGCTCGGGGAAGACCGAGGTCTACCTCGGCGCGGTGGAGGCGGCCCTGGCCGCGGGCCGCTCGGCGATCGTTCTGGTGCCGGAGATCGCGCTCACCCCACAGGCGCTGTGGCGCTTTCAGGCTCGCTTCGGCGATGTCGTCGCCGTCCTGCACTCGGCGCTGAGCACGGGGGAGCGCCACGACGAGTGGATGCGCCTGCGCACCGGGGAGGCGCGGGTGTGCGTCGGCCCACGGTCGGCGGTGTTCGCTCCGCTGACGGACATCGGCCTGATCGTGATCGACGAGGAGCACGAGAGCTCCTACAAGCACGAGGGCGACCCGCGCTACGACGCACGCACCGTGGCGCGCGAGCGCGCCGCACGCCACGGCGCCGTCCTGGTCTGCGGCAGCGCCACCCCGCGGCCCGAGAGCGTCCTGGCGATGACGCGCCTGCGCCTGTCCGAGCGCGTGGACCGCCGGCCGCTGCCCGGGGTGGAGGTGCTCGACATGCGCGACCGCCACCAGCCGCTGCACCCCGAGACGCGGATGGCCCTCGCCGACCTGCGCCGTGCCGGCGGCAAGGCGATCCTGCTGCTCAACCGCCGCGGCTGGTCCAACTTCCTCTCCTGCCGCGCCTGCGGGCGGGTGTGGCTGTGCCCCAACTGCGATGTGGCGCTCGTGCTGCACCGCCACGGGCAGTTCATCGCCTGCCACCACTGCGGCCACCGGGAGCGGATGCCCCAGCGCTGCAGCGCCTGCGCGTCGGTGAGCGTGGCGCGCCACGGCGCCGGAACCGAGCGCATCGAGCATGAGCTCCGCGAGGCGCTCGGGCGGGAGGGTTTTCCGATCTTCCGGCTCGACGCTGACTCTTCCACGCTGCCCCAGCGGGCGCGCACGCTCCAGTCCTTCCAGGAGGCGTCCGCGGGCGTGCTCGTCGGGACCCAGATGGTGGCCAAGGGCCACGACTTTCCCGACGTCTCGCTGGGCGTGGTGCTCGACGCCGACCAGACGCTGCGTTTCCCCGACTTCCGCGCCGAGGAGCGGACATTCGCGCTCATCACCCAGCTGGCCGGGCGCACCGGCCGGGGGACCACGTCCCACCCACCCAGCCGCGTGCTGGTGCAGACGCTCGCCCCCGACGCGCGCCCGATTCGCTTCGCCGTCCACCACGACACCGACGGGTTCATCGCCGACGAGCTCGAGCGACGCCGGGCGCTGTCCTATCCGCCGTACGCCTCGCTCATTCGCATCGTCAGCTCAGCCGAGGACGAGGCGCTGGCCCGCGAGACCGCCACCGCCATCCACGCCGAGCTGGTGGCGATGGACGCGGCCGTGCTCGGCCCGGCGCCGCTGTTTCGCCTGCGCGGCCGCGCGCGCAGCCAGCTGGTGATCAAGGCCACCGCTCGCCGGCCCGCGATCGACGCCGTGGGACGCGCCGTGGACCGCGTCGCGCCGGGCGCGGCACGGCGCGGCGCCGCGGTCAGCGTGGACGTCGATCCCCAGTAGGCCGGACGGGCCCATGACCCGGCCCCTAACTAAACTCAAGGGTGATGTCCGACAGCGCCACAGATCAGGTCGAGCTCGACTCGGAGGTGACCGAGCCCGAGGGGGAGGTCGAGCCCCAGCTCGACCCCGAGGTGGCGGCGCGCCGCGCCGCCGCGCTGGCCCATGTCCGGAAGTTCGGCGAGCCGGTGCTGCGCACCCGTGCCCGGCCGGTAGAGCGCTTCGACGACGCCCTGCGCGACGAGGTCCAGCGGATGGGACAGCTCATGATCGACTCGATCGGCGTGGGCCTGGCGGCCAACCAGGTCGGCGTCCTGCACCGCCTGCTTGTTTATCGGGTGCACCAGCAGTCGCCGGTGACGGCTCTGGTCAACCCGGAGATCGAGTGGGTGGGCGACGAGCTCGAGATCCTGGAGGAGGGCTGCCTGAGCCTGCCCAACGTCCACGTCGACGTCGAGCGCCCGGTGCACATCGTGGTCCGCGCGCTGGACGAGTACGGCGAGCCGTTGACGATCGAGGCCTCCGGCCTGGAGGCACGCGTCATCCAGCACGAGATCGACCACCTCGACGGGGTGCTCGTGCTCGACCGGATCTCGCGCTCGCAGCGCAAGGAAGCGATGCGCGCCCTGCGCGAAGCGCTGCCCTCAGCCTGAGCGCCGCGCTCTTGCGCATCGTCTATCTCGGCACCTCGCAGTTCGCCGCCGAGGTTCTGCGCGTCCTGATCGGGTCGCCACATCGGCCGGAGCTCGTGGTCACGCGGCCCGATCGGCCGCGCGGCCGCGGCCGCAAGCTGGCCTCGCCGCCCGTGTTGACCACCGCGCGCGAGCTCGGGATCGACGTCGACCAGCCCGAGTCGGTCAATGACGAGGCCGCGCGCGCGCGGATCGCCGCCGCCGCGCCGGACGCCGTCGTGGTGTGCGCATTCGGCGCGCTCATCAAGGAGCCGCTGCTCTCCGCGTACCCGCTGCTCAACGTCCACCCGTCGCTGCTGCCGCGCTGGCGCGGCGCGGCGCCGATCGAGCGGGCGATCATGGCCGGGGACGCGCGCACCGGCGTGAGCATCATGCGCCTGACCGCCGGCCTGGACAGCGGGCCGGTGTGCCTGGCCGCCGAGGAGCCGATCGGCCCCAAGGACACCTATGGGACGCTGGCCGAGCGCCTGGCGCCGCTCGGGGCCCACCTGCTCATCGAGGCGCTGGACACCTCGCCGCCGTTCCACGAGCAGGACGAGGCCGCCGCCACCTATGCCGAGAAGATCACCGCCGAGGACCGCGTGTTGGACCCGCGGCGACCGGCGATCGAGCTCGAGCGTGTGGTGCGCGCGCTGTCGCCACACATCGGCGCAGCGGTCGTCGGGGTGGGCGGGGATCGGTCCGAGCGGCTGGGCGTGTGGGAGGCCACCGCCCGCCCGCCCCAGCCCGGCGATCCACCCGCCGGCGAGCTGGGCCTGGACACGCCCGTCCCGACCCTGGGGTGCACGCCGGGGACGCTCGCGCTGACCACGGTGCAGCCCGCGGGGCGCCGGCCGATGCCCGGTAACTCCTACCTGCGCGGCCTGCGGAGCTGACGACGATGGCGGAAGGGGTGTCCGCGGCGCGCGCGTGCGCGTACGCCGTCGTGCGCCGCGTGTTCGAGCAGGACGCCTACGCCGACCGCGCCTTGCACGCCGAGGCCCGGGCGCGGCGGCTGGACGGCCGCGACCGGGCGTTCGCCATGGCCCTCGTCTACGGGACCGTGCAGCGCAAGGCCACCTTGGACCACGTCGCCGCCGCGTTGACCGGGCGGTCGCCGGCGCGCCTTGACGCTCCCATCCTGGCCGCATTGCGACTGGGGCTGATGCAGATCCTGCTCATGGACGGCGTCGCCGACCACGCTGCGGTCAACGAATCGGTCGAGTTGGCCAAGCGCCACGCCCGGGGCGGCAGCGGGCTGGTCAACGCCGTGCTGCGCCGGGCGCTGCGCGAGGGCCGGTCGCTCCTGGACGCCCTGGACGACGAGACGCCCGCACATGCCGCCGTCCTGCACTCCGTGCCGGTGTGGCTGGCCGAGCTGTGGTGGTCTGAGCTGGGGCCCGAGCGCGCCCGCGCCCTGCTGGCCGCTGTCAACGAACCACCCGAGTCCGCCGTGCGCGTCAACACGCTCGTGGGCTCGGTCGGCGAGGTCGCCGATGGGCTTGGCGTCGCCTGGCACGCCGCCCCCGGGATCCCGGAGGGCCTGGTGCTCGACGCGCCGTTTGACGCGTTCGCCTCGCCGGGGTGGGCGCGCGGCGAGCTGATGCCCCAATCGCGGGCGTCGATGACCGTGTCGCGAATGCTCGCTCCCGAGCCCGGCCAGCGGGTGCTCGACCTGTGCGCGGCCCCGGGCGCCAAGACGACCCATCTCGCCGCGCTCACTGGCGATGCCGGCGAACTCGTGGCGGTGGAGCGCCACCCCGGCCGCGCCGACGCCCTGCGGGCCACCCTGGCGCGGATGCACGTGCACGGCGCGACGGTCGAGACCACCGACGCCGCCGCGCCGCGCCCGGGCCCCGGTTTTGACCGCGTCCTCGTTGACCCGCCGTGCAGCGGGCTCGGGACGCTCCAGTCGCGGCCGGACCTGCGGTGGCGTACCAGCCGCGAGCGGATCGCCGACCTCGCGGGGCACCAGGCGCGCATCCTCGCCGCCGGCGCCGCCGCCACGGCCCCGGACGGCACCCTCGTCTACTCGGTGTGCACGATCTCCCGCGCCGAGTCCGACGCGGTGGTGGACGGCTTCCTGTCGGCGCATCCCGGGTGGGTGACCGAGCCGCCGCTGCGCCTGGCCCCGGACACCGACGCCACCGACGGGTTCTTCATCGCACGGCTCCGGCGCGCCTGAGCCGGCGGACTCCGTGGCCGTAACGACGACGGGCCGGTTAGTCTTCAAGTAATGAGTGAGGCAGCGCCCAAACTCGGCCCTGACTGTCCCGGCTGCGGTGAGCCGTGGCTGCGGCCGACCGCGGTCCCTGGCAACTACCGCTGCGTCTACTGCCTGCGGCGGTACGAGCTGGTGTCCGTCTGCCCCAACTGCGGCGAGCACTCCACGATCGTGCGCATGTCCAGCACCGCGATCGTCGAGTGCAACCACTGCCAGGGCAGCATGCTCCAGGAGGTCTAGCGCTCCGATGAGCGGTCACGCGGACCTGTTGCGCGAGCGGCGGGTCGCGCCATCGATCCTGTCGGCCGACTTCGCCAAGCTCGGCTCCCAGGTCTCCGAGGTGCTGGAGGCGGGCGCCCGCGTCATCCACGTCGACGTCATGGACGGCCACTTCGTCCCCCCGATCACGTTCGGCGCGATCGTCGTGGGCGCCCTCGCCGACCTGGTGCATGACGCCGGCGGCGTCCTGGACGTCCACCTCATGGTGGAGCGGCCCGAGCGCGTCGTCGGAGACATCGCCAAGGCCGGCGCGGACAACATCACCATCCACGTCGAGGCCACACCGCACGTGCATTACACGCTGGACGAGATCCGCAAGGCCGGCTGTACCGCCGGCGCGGCTCTCACCCCCGCGACGTCCATCGACGCGCTCCGGGAGGTGGCCCCCGAGACCCTCGACCTGGCCCTGTGCATGAGCGTCAACCCGGGCTGGGGCGCCCAGACGTTCATCCCGCACTCGCTCGACAAGCTCGAGCGCATGCGCCGCGCCCTGCCGCCGGACGTGGCGCTCGAGGTCGATGGCGGCATCCACGACGAGACCGCCGGGCCCGTCGTCCAGGCCGGCGCGAACCTGCTCGTCACGGGATCGGCGGTGTTCGGGTCAGACGACCCGGCGGCGGCCTACGCACGGATCGTCACCGCCGCGGGCGCGCTGTAGCGCGCGCGTAAACGGCAGGCGTGAGGGGCGCGTTGTCATCTCACGCCACGCACGGCCTGATTCCAAAGCGCGTGTCGTGAGGTTTCAACATAGGTCCCGATCCACGCCCCGCAGCCTGCAAATGTGCGGTGCGTGTCGTGTGGCTTCAGGAATTCGCCGCAACGGCCGGCGCGACGGACACGCCACCCTTCCTCAGCTGTCGTAGACGCCCGCGTCAGCTCGTGCTGGGCACCAGCTGCGATGACCTCGCTGGACCGCGCCGGTACAGCAGCCACAGCAGAGCGCAGAGGATCGCGGTGGCTCCGAAGTAGCCGACCTCAACGCGGGTGACCATGGCATCGCCGGTGCCGCTCCCGGTGGCAACGAACGCGACGAACACCGCCGCCGACACGAGCCAGGCGAGCGCCGCCTGAAACGCACGGCCCCGGGCGAGCGCGGCCTGGTTCAGCGTCCCCGAGATGAGGTGCAGGCCCATCCCGAGCCCGACCACCGCCAGCCCGACACGCCCGTACGAGAACCCGCCCTTGTCACCGAGCAGAGCGGTCATGACCGCCGGCCCGATGAGCAGCAGCCCGAGCGCGACCGAGAGTCCGAACGCGGCGATCACCATCACCGTGGTGCGGATCGCCTTGTGGAACTCGGCGGCGCCCTCGCGTGCCTCCAGGCCGGCGAGGTGGGGCAGGATCGAGGTCTGGATCGCCTGGAAGAGCTGCAGCGGCGCGCGGACGATGAGCATGACGTTGAACACGAAGCCGACGATCCCGGTGGTCAGATCGCCACCGCCGGTCTTGGCGGCCACGATGAGGACGCCGGCGTTGAGCAGCATCTGCTCGGAGAACATGATCCCTACGACCGAGCCGGCGAAGCGGGCGCCGTGGCGCATCGTCAGGTCGTTGCTCTCCTCCTCGAGCGCTGTCTGGACCGGACCCTCGCCGGCGCCGGCGGCGTCGGCGGCGATCACGTCCGTCTCCGGCGCGGGCATTCGGATGCGGCTGAACGCGAACGGCATCACGCTCAGCGACGCGAACGGAGCCACCGCCATCCCCAGGCCGACCACGTCCTGCCCGGAGCCGATCCCGAGTGCCACCGCCAGCGGGAACAGGAAGCGCGACGTGGACTCCAGGAACACCAGCCCTCCATACAGCGCGAAGCGCTGATGGCCGGCCAGCCAGCCGCGGGCGAAGTAGCTTCCGGCGTAGGCGAGCACGCCGATGACGAGGATCCAGTACAGCGCTGCCGAGCCGTCGAACATGCCCTGCTGGATCTGGTCGCGCAGCGCCAGGGCCACGATCAGGAACAGGAGCGCGAAGCCGAACTGGATGGCGGCAGGCACGCGCAAGGGGTGGCCGTGGAGCCCGCGCGCCCGGCGGTCGGCGATCGTTCGCGACAGCAACTGCTCGATCGGCCGGTAGATGACGCTCAGGATCACGAACATGATCGCCCAGCACAGCGAGATACGGCTGTAGGAGGCCGCGTCCAGCACGTGGCTGGACGTGGCCAGGTACAGGAAGGTGAAGATCCCGGTCGACGCGATCCCGATCGTCAGGACGCGTGCCCCGGAGGCGAATGATTGGTGCGGAGGCGCGCCGCCGCTCGGACCGTCGTCGCCGGCCGGGGCGGGCCCGGACGGCGGCGCCGTCGTCATCGAGCTCACGGGCGGACCGTGACGAGCAGCATCGTCCATGGGAACGGCGAGCGGACTTCGACCACCTCGCCGTAGCGCCCCAGGAGGCTCACGAACGAGCGCTGCGTCCAGTGGTTGAGGTGGCCCGGCGTGTTGCCCAGCTGCCGCAGGTAGGCGCCTCGAGCCATGTTGAGCGCGCGCCACAGCGGCTCGTGGGGAACCGACACGAGGAGGTGCCGGCCGGCTGCGCGTGTCATCTCGGCAAGGGCCCGCTCGGGTTCGGTGACGTGCTCCAGGACCTCGGTGGCGGTCACGAGCTCGAACTCGCCATCGGCGAACGGAAGCTGCTCGACCTCCATGGCCGCGAACGTGAGGTTCGGGCGCGTGCGGCCGGCCCATTCGGCGGCCAGCTTGGGGTCCTCGAGGTCGATCCCGACGATTCGTCCCGGCGCGATCCGGTCGGCCCACTGCTCGGTCAGCACCCCTTCGCCGCAGCCGACGTCGAGCACCGAGCCCGGCGCGGCCTGCGCGAACAGCTCGTCGAGCGTCCGCTGAAAGCCGGCCATCAGCCGCCGCACCACGGGGTTGGTGGAGCCGTACTTGTCGTAGGTGTTGCCCGTGGGCACCGCGGTGCCCGAGCTCACACCTTCACCGCCTGCCGATCCTTGTCCGCCGTGTCCGTCTCGGGGCGGGCGGCACCTGGCTCGTAGTGCGACGGCGCGACGCCGAGCTGGAGCTCGATCCGGCGCACGCGCTCGAACGTGCGCTGCAACATGATCCGCTGGGCGGACAGCAGGTCGCCGATCACGCCCAGCGCCCCGAGGAGCATGGCCGCGTTGAACAGCACGCCGCCGAAGATGAGGCTCTGCACGTGGCCGGCCACGCCGCCCCCCGAGATGAAGTCGATGAGGAACCGCACGAAGAAAGCCATCGCCGCTACCCCCGTGACCAGCGCGGCGACCCAGAACACCCGCAGCGGCTCGTACTGGGAGTAGATCCGGAAGATCGACAGCCCGTTGCGGCGGATGTAGGCCGGGACGGACGGGAACAGGCGGGACTCGCGCGTCTTGGCGTTGGTCCGGATCGGGACGTGATCGACGGCAACGAGGAGCTTGCCGGCCTGGATGATCGTCTCCAGCGTGTAGGTGAACTTGGAAACCACCTGCATCTGGAGCGCCGCTTCGCGGTTGTAGGCGCGAAAGCCCGAGGTCGTGTCGGGGACCTCGGTGGAGGAGGCCGCGCGGACGACCCAGGAGCCCAACCGCTGCAGCCTGCGCTTGGAGTGGCTGAAGTGCTCGTTGGAGTCGACCTGGCGGTCGCCGATCACCATGTCGGCGTCACCGCGCAGGATGGGGGCCACGAGCTTGGGGATGTCGCGGCCGTCGTACTGGTTGTCGGCGTCGGTGTTGACGATCACGTCGGCGCCGAGCTTGAGGCCCGCATCGAGCCCCGCCTGGAAGCCCGCCGCCAGGCCCTTGTGGTTGGTCAGCTTGACGATGTGGTCTACGCCGTGGGCGCGGGCGGTCTCGATGGTGGCGTCGGTGGAGCCGTCGTCGATGATCAGCCACTCGACGCTGTCGAATCCCTCGACCTCGCGGGGGAGATGCGACAGCGTCTCGGGTAGCTGCGCCTCCTCGTTGAAACAGGGAATCTGGATGATCAGCTTCATGGTCCTCAGGCGGTGCTGCTCCGTCTAAACCGCGCCGTGCCGGCCCGATGGGGACAGCTCGATGGTCCGTGGGGGCGCGCTATTTATCACACGGTAGCGGGATACTCGTGGATGAAGATGGACACGGCAACGGCAAGCAAGCCCGAGCCACCCCGTCGGCTCCCGTCGTTGCGGGAGGGTCCGGTCACACCGGGCCGCCGTCGCGGTGCTTGGATCCGGCCCCTGGGCGACCGGCGCCCTGACCTGCACCGGCCCGCGCTGTGGCTGCTGCTGGCGCTGACCCTTGCCCTGCGCCTGTGGGGCGTCAAGCAGGGGCTGCCCTACAGCTACAACTCGGACGAGGCGACGCATTTCGTCCCCCGGGCGATCGCGTTCTTCGGCCATGATTACAACCCCCAGTATTTTCTCAATCCGCCGGCGTACTCCTACCTCCTGCACCTCGTGTTCGAGCTGTGGTTCGGGAGCGCTGACGCGGCCCGAAGGGCCTACGTCTCAAACCCCACCGAGGTCTACGTGGTCGCGCGCGTCGTCGCCGCTGTGCTGGGAACGGTGGCGGTGTGGCTGACCTACCTGGCCGGCGAGCGCCTGTTCAACAGGACCGTCGCCCTGCTTGGCGCCGCCATCTTTGGGCTGGCGTTCCTGCCGATCTTCTACAGCCATCTCGCCCTCAACGACGTCCCCGCGCTCGCGCCGGTCGCGCTCTCGCTCTACGGCGTCGCCGGGGTGCTGCGCAACGGCTCGCGGCGCGACTACGTGCTGGCCGGCGTCGGCATCGGGCTGGCCGCGGCCACCAAGTACACCGGGGCGATCACCGCGGTGTGCCTGGTGGCGGCGGGCATCTGCGACGCCGCCGGAGGCGCGCCGCTGAAGGCGCTGCGCCGGTTGCTGCTCGCTGTGGGCTGCGCCGTGCTGGCCTTCATCGCCGTGAACCCCTACTCGGTGCTGGACTTCTCGGCCTTCCACGCCGGGGTGACGGCCCAGCAGGCGCTGGCCGGGGGCTCTGATCCCGAGAAGCTCGGCACCACCGCCGCCAGTGGGTCGGCCTTCTACATCTGGACGTTCACCTGGGGGCTGGGCTGGGCCCCGTCGATCGCCGCCGTCGGTGGCAGTGTCCTGCTCATCGTGCGTCGGCGCCTCGCGCTCGCGCTCGTCCTGCTGCCCGCGCCGATCGCGTTCATCGTGTTCATGGGCGACCAGCAGCGCTACTTCGGGCGCTGGCTCATACCGCTGTTCCCGATCGTGGCGCTGCTGGCCGCCTACGCGGCGGTGGAGGCGGCGCGCTGGCTCATCCGTGCCCGGCGCATGCCGGTGGTGCTGGCCGCCGGCGCGGCCGCGATCGTGATGCTGGGCCAGAGCCTCGCCAGCGTCATCCACAACGACGTCGTGCTGTCGCGCGCCGACACCCGCAACGTGACGCGCGAGTGGATGGTCCGACACGTCCCGGCGGGCGCCAAGGTGGTGGTCGAGCCGATCGTCTCCAACGACTGGGGCCAGGACATCGGGCGCTCGTTGCCGTGGACGTCCACCGGCGCGCGGTGGCAGCTGTGGAACCCGTACGTCACCGACGTGGATGCCCGAGGCAACCATCTGCCCGCGGGCGAGCATCGCTATGTGGCCATCGACGTGTACGAGCGCACCCTGCGGCCCGAGCTGCTCACTGAGTACGCCAAGAGCGGGTACTGCTGGGTGGTGATCGGCTCGCTGCAGGCGGGGCGCTCGTTCGCGCAGCCCAAGATCGCGCCGTCGGCCATCGCCTACTACGCCGCTCTGGCCAACCAGGCCGACCTGGTATTCCACATCAGCCCCTTCGCCAAGGGCGACCGGGCGGTCCCGTTCAGCTTCGACTGGTCGATCGACTACTACCCCGGCCAGTACGCCCGCCCCGGCCCCGAGATGAGCGTCTATCACCTCCGAGGCTGTCGCCAGACCCCACAGACGAGCTCTGCCACGACCCCTTAGGAGCGGTAAATGTGCCGCGAACTATGCTCCGAAGCGGCAATGACAACGATCGCCGATACCGATCGCCGCCACCTTGCCCGCGCGATCGAGATCGCCGAGCAGGGTCGCGGCCGAGTGAGCCCGAACCCCCTCGTCGGAGCGGTGATCGCCGACGTCGACGGGCCCATCGGCGAGGGCTATCACCGCGAGGTCGGCGCGCCTCACGCCGAGGTCGAGGCGATCCGTGCCGCCGGCGACCGGAGCCTGGCGGGCGCCACCCTGTACGTCTCGCTGGAGCCGTGCTGCCATCACGGGCGCACCCCGCCGTGCACTGACGCCATCCGCGAGGCCGGCATCTCCCGCGTGGTGGTGGCCTCCGATGACCCGTCCGAGCACGCTTCCGGCCGCGGCCTGGGGATCCTGCGCGACGACGGCGTCGAGGTCGTGCTGGACGACGGCGAGCTCGCCGACCGGGCGCGGCTGCTCAACCAGCCGTTTCGCAAGCACACGCGCACCGGGCGCCCCTGGATCCTGTTCAAGTCGGCCATGACGCTGGACGGCAAGGTGGCCACCCACCGCGGCGACTCCAAGTGGATCTCCGGCGAGTCCAGCCGCCAGCGCGCCCACGCCTGGCGCGCCGAGTGCGACGCCGTGGCCGTCGGCGTCGGGACTGCGCTGGCCGACGACCCGCTGCTGACCGCGCGGATCCCCGGGGTCATGCGCCAGCCGCGCCGGGTGGTGTTCGACTCCCTGGGCCGACTGCCGCTGGAGGCCCAACTCGTGCGCGACGCGCGGAGGATCCCGCTCACCGTCATCGTCTCTCGCGCCGCGCCCCGGGCGGCGACCGACGCGCTGGAGGCCCACGGCGTCGACGTGATCGTCGCCACCGGCGAGAACGAGCCCGCCCGCGTCGTCTCGGCGCTGGACCAGCTCGGCGCCGCCGGGATCGGCTCCATCCTGCTCGAGGGCGGCCCCCGGCTCGCCGGTGCGTTCCTCGACGCCGGCGAGATCGACGAGGTCCGCCTGTTCCTCGCGCCGCTCATCCTCGGCGGGCGCACCGCGCGCGACCCGCTGGAGGGGGAGGGCGCCGAGCAGATCGCCGATGCCGTCCACGCCCTGACCCTGGAGTGCGAGCGCATCGGCAATGACCTGCTGGTGTCGGCTCGCATCCACGCGTGGTGAGGTGAGCTCGTGTTCACCGGGCTCATCGCCGACCTCGGCCGGATCGAGGACGTCGAGCGCTCCGGCGACGGCGTCCGGCTGATCGTCTCCTCCTCGCTGGCGGCGGATCTGAGCGAGGGCGATTCGATCGCCGTCAACGGCGTCTGCCTGACTGCGACCAACGTGCAGCCGACGGCGTTCTCCACCGATGTCATGAACGAGACGCTGCGGCTCAGCTCGCTCGCCGAGGCCCGCACCGGGACCGCGGTGAATCTGGAGCTGGCGATGCGGCTGTCAGACCGGCTCGGCGGCCACATGGTCCAGGGGCACGTCGACGGCGTCGGCACCGTGCGCTCGGTCGTTTCCGACGGGTTCGCCCGCCGAGTCGAGGTCGAAGCCGGCGACGAGATCCTGCGCTACGTCGTCCATAAGGGGTCGATCACGGTGGACGGCGTGTCCCTGACGATCGCGGGGATCGGAGACACATCGTTTACCGTTTCTCTCATCCCCGAGACGCTCGAGCGCACGAATCTCGGCCACGCCGAGGTCGGAACAACCGTGAATCTGGAGGTGGATGTGTTGGCCAAATACGTCGAGAGGCTGGTGGCGACCGCACGATGAGCTCCACCACGTCAGCGTTCGCCACGATCGAGGAGGCCATCGAGGACATCCGCCAGGGCAAGATGGTCGTCGTCTGCGATGACGAGAACCGCGAGAACGAGGGCGACCTCACGATGGCCGCCCAGTTCGTGACCCCCGAGGCGATCAACTTCATGCGCAAGGAGGGCGGCGGCCTCATCTGCCTCGCCCTCACCCCTGAGCGCTGCGACGACCTCGGCCTCGACCTGATGGCGGCCAAGAACGAGTCGGCCTTCGAAACGGCGTTTACGGTGTCCATCGAGGCCCGCTCCGGCGTCAGCACCGGGATTTCGGCTGCCGACCGGGCGCGCACCATCCAGGTCGCCATCGACCCCCAGTCCAGCCCTCGCGAGCTCGTCCAGCCCGGGCACGTGTTCCCGCTCAAGTCCAAGCCCGGCGGCGTGCTCGAGCGCGTCGGACAGACCGAGGCCGGCGTCGACCTGTCGCGCCTGGCGGGCTTGAACCCATCCGGCGTCATCTGCGAGATCATGAACGAGGACGGGACTATGGCCCGGGTGCCTGACCTGATCCCGTACTGCGAGCGCCACGGGCTGAGGATGATCACGGTCGCCGACCTCGTCGCTTACCGGCGCCGCCACGAGAAGCTGGTGGAGCGCGTGGTGGACACCAAGCTGCCCACGGCCTTCGGGGAGTTCGTCGCCGTCGGCTATCGCTCGCTGGTGGACAACAAGCACCACGTGGCGCTGGTCAAGGGCGACGTTGACGGGTTGGACGACGTGCTGGTCCGCGTGCACTCCGAGTGCCTGACCGGCGACGTGTTCCACTCGCTGCGCTGCGACTGCGGCGAGCAGCTCGAGTCGGCGCTGGCGATGATTGAGCAGGAGGGGCGCGGCGTGCTGCTCTACCTCAGCCAGGAGGGACGCGGCATCGGGCTGCTCAACAAGCTCAAGGCCTACAAATTGCAGGAGGAGGGCCTCGACACCGTCGACGCCAACCTGCGCCTCGGCCTGCCCGCCGACCTGCGCGACTACGGCATCGGCGCCCAGATCCTCGTCGACTTGGGCCTGTCGAGCATCCGCATCCTCACCAACAACCCCAAGAAGATCTCCGGCCTGGCCGGCTACGGCCTGTCGGTGAGCGATCAGCTCCCGATCCAGCACGCCCCCAACCCCCACAACGAGGCGTACCTGCGCGCCAAGCGCGACAAGCTCGGCCATACCCTGCACCACCAGGGACTCGCCCTCGACGAGGAGATGCTCGAGCGCGAGCACGAGCAGGACCGCCACCGTCGCGATGGCTAGCCGCCGCGTCGCGCTGTGCGTGGCGCGGTTCTACACCGAACTGGCGCTCAAGCTGGAGCAGGGCGCGCGGGCCGCGCTCGAGGAGGCCGGGGTGACGAACGTCGAGGACTTCTCGGTGCCAGGGGCGTTCGAGCTCCCCCTGGTGGCCAAGTTCGCCGCCGAGTCCGGGCGCTTTGACGCGGTGGTCTGCCTGGGCGCGGTGATTCGCGGCGAGACCGACCACTACGACTACGTGTGCTCGGCGGCCACCGACGGCATCACCCAGGTGCAGCTGGAGACCGGGGTGCCGTGCGGGTTCGGCGTGCTCACCGTTGACACGATGCAGCAGGCACTGGCGCGCGTGACCGGCGGCTCCAAGCGCGACACCGGCCGGCACGCCGTCGAGGCGGTGCTGGCGTCGCTCGATGTCAAGGACGAGCTGGCCGGCCGGCGCGGCAAGGCCGGCTTCGCGGTCTGATCGCCCCGAGGCCGAGCCTCAGTCCACGAAGTTCGGCTGCTCGTTAGAGCCCGGGCCGCTCGGGGATATCCCCGCCCCGCCCGAGGGCCCCTGACCCTGACCCTGACCGTGGTCGTGGCCCTTGCCCTTGCCCTTGCCGTTGCCCTCGCCCCGGCCGTGCCCCTTGCCAGGAGCGGGGGCCGGCGGGACCTGGCCGCTCGCCTGCAGCGCCTCGTTGAGCGTCTCCTGAACGGTGGCGGTCTGATTGGGGATCTTGACGCGCTGCTCGAGCACGGGCACCGCGGCCGCGGCGTTGCCGGACTTCAGGAGCGCCACGCCGAGGTCATAGAGGCCGTAGGCGTAGGTGAGGCTGGTCCGGTCGGCCGACGCCAGTGCCTTGCGCAGCGTGGCGATCGCCTGCGGGTAGTCGCCCGCCGTCAACTCGTTGTGGCCGGCGAGCTGGAGCTGCTCGGCGCTCGGCGGGGCGGGGGCGGCCGGCGGGGCGGCGGTGGTGCTCGACGCCGCGGGGGTGGTGGCCTGCGCCGGCTGCTTGGCAGCGGTGGTCGAGCGGCGGTGCACCGTCGTCCCCTTGGCGTGCGTCGTGCCGCGCGATGCAGCCACGGTGGGGTGCCGGGAGCCGCCGCCGAGCCCGGCCAGCGCGAGCGCCCCGACGCCGCCGATGGCCACCAGCAGCGCGACGAGCGCGACCAGCCGTCCCGAGCGCCGGCGGGCGGAGGATCCGCGCTGGATCGAGCTGGCCGCGTTCCACGTGCCGGTGTGACCGGTGGCGCTGCGGGCGGGGGAGGGGCGGTGCCACGAGGCGGTCTGACGCGTGCGGGGCACGACGCCGCGACCGCCCCCGTTGCCGTTGGCGCTGGCGCCGGCCGCCGTCACGCCGAGATCGTGGCCGGGCGCGCGCGACCGGCGGCGCTGGGTGGCGAGCCGCTGGGTCGTCACCGCGATCCCGCCCGACAGCGCCGTCTCCAGCGCGTCGACGAACTCGCCGGCGGTCTCGAAGCGCTCGTCGGGCTCCTTGGCCATCCCGCGGATGAGGACGTCGTCGACGGTCGGGGGCAGGGTCCGGTCGCGCTCGGAGGCATAGGGGCGCTCGTCCTCGATGTGCTGGCGGGCCTGCGCGGCGAAGTGCTGGGCCTCGAAGGGGCGCTCGCCGGCCAGGAGCTCGAAGGCGGCGACGGTCAGTGCGTAGCGATCTGAGGCGCCGGTGGCCTCGCGCCCCAGCGCCTGCTCGGGCGAGAGGTAGGCGGCGGTGCCGAACAGCTCGCCGGTGCTGGTGATGGTGTCCTCGCTCACGAGTCGCGCGATCCCGAAGTCGGCCACGTGCAGCACGCGACTGCGGTTGAGGAGGAAGTTGGCGGGTTTGATGTCGCGGTGCACGATCCCGCGTGCATGGGCGTGGTCGAGCGCCGACGCGGCCTCGCGGATCCACCGCACCGCCTCCTGGCGGCGCACGGCTCCCACGCGGATAGCGTCGGCGACAGTGCCACCGGCGAGGTACTCCATGACGATGAACGGGCGCGCCACCGAATGGATGTCGCGAGCGTCGGCCTCGAGGTCGCCGACGTCGTAGATCGTCACCACATGCGCGTGCGTGGACACGCGAGCCGCCGCGCGGGCCTCGCGCTTGAACCGCCGCATCGCCATATCGTCATGGGCGAAGCGCTCCGCCAGCACCTTGACCGCCACCGTGCGCCCCAGGACCAGATCCTCGGCGCACCACACCGAGGCCATGCCGCCGGTGGCGAGCCTGCGGCGGACCCGGTAGCGATCCGGAAGGCCCAGCTCGGTGGGCTCTGCTCGGGACTGCCCTCTAGAACCCATTGGGGCGGTTGTGTACCCGGCTGGCTCGTTTCAAATCCACGATCAGATACGGATGGTAGGGGTCGTGGGGTCCGACGGTCGCGTCTCCTATACTGCGCGCGATGCCCAAAGTCTGTCACGTGTGCGCCAAGGGTCCGTCCTTCGGCCATAACCGCAGCCATTCGATGGTCGCGACCAAGCGCCGCTTCGATCCGAACCTCCAGCGGGTCCGCATCAATGACGGCGGGACACCGCGGCGCGTGTATGTGTGCACGCGCTGCCTCAAAGCCGGCAAGATCACTAAAGCCCGCTGAGCGCGGCGTGCTCGCCGGCGCCAGCCCGATCACAGGAGAGCACTGACGGTGGCCGCACCTGGGCGAGCGACCGACCAGGCTGGGATCTCTGACCCCAGCATCGTGCGCTTTCGCGCCTTGGTGGAGGCGGGCTTGGCGGCGCTCGAGGCACGCCGCGAGGAGGTCAACGACCTCAACGTGTTCCCCGTCGCCGACGGGGACACCGGCGACAACATGGTGCTCACCCTGCGTGCGGTCCTCACCGAGCTTGACCGCCTCGCCGGCGCCTCCGAGGGCCGCACCATCGACGAGATCGGCCGTGACGAGATCGTGGCCTCGGTGGCCCGCGCGGCGTTGCTCGGCGCCCGCGGCAACAGCGGGGTCATCCTCTCGCAGCTCATCCGCGGCGCCGCCGAGGAACTGATCAGCCGGCCAGGCGAGCTGGTGGATCCTGTGCTCATCGGGGCGGCGCTCGCGCGCGCCGCCGATCAGGCCTACGGATCGGTGCGTGACCCGGCCGAGGGGACGATCCTCACCGTGGTGCGCGAGATGGCGCACCGCGTCGCCTCCGAAATCGCCCACATCCCGGATGCCCGGCTGGGCGCCGACGCCACCGCGGGGGAGCAGGACATGGCCATCGCCAGCGTGATCGAAAGCGCCCTGGAGGCCGGCCAGGAGTCGGTCAAGCGCGGTCCCGATCTCCTGCCGGTGCTGCGCGAGGCGGGCGTCGTGGACGCCGGCGGCTACGGGCTCACCGTGCTGCTGGCGGGGATCATCGGCGCGCTCCGCGGCTCCGCGGCGCCGCCCGTCGAGCACCATCGCGCGGCGCGTGTGACGCATCCCCAGCACGCCTCGAGCACGTTCCGCTACTGCACCAACTTCGCGGTCACCGGCGCCGGCCTGGAGCAGCGCCGCCACATCGCCGAGTTGGAGACGCTCGGCGACTCGGTGCTCGTTGTCGGCGACCAGACCACGCTCAAGATCCACGTCCACACCGATGACCCGGACGCCGCCACCGCGTTGTTCGACGACGTCGGCGTCGTATCTCATCTCGACATCGCCGACATGCGCGAGCAGGTTCAGCGCCGCCACGAGCGCCTGGAGGCGCCCGCCACGCCGTCGGTGTGCGGCGGGCTGGCCGTCGTCAACGGCGAGGGGATGGCACGACTCTTCGCCGGGTTCGGATTCGGGGTGCTCGATGGCGGGCCGACGCTCAACCCGTCCACCTACGACCTGCTCGCGGCGATCCACGCCGTCCCCTCCGAGGAGGTGGTGGTCCTGCCCAACAGCGCCAACGTGGTGATGGCGGCCGAACGCGCCGCCGAGCTGTCGGAGAAGGCGGTCCGCGTGGTCGGCTCGCGGTCGCCTCAGGCCGGCCTGGCCGCCGCTGTGAGCCTCGATCCGGCGCGGCGGGCGCGGGAGAACGCCGCGGCGATGAACGCGACGCTCGAGCGCGTCCGCACCGGCGCCGTGGCTCCGGCCGGTCGCGATGACGCCCAGGGCCGCTTCCACGCCGGCGAGGCGGTCGGCTTCGTGGAGGACGAGCTGGTGGCCTGGGGCGAGCCCCTCCAGACGCTGCGCGACGTCCTGGCCCGCCTCGGTGAGGGCGCCGAGCTCATCACCTGCCTGCGCGGCGCCGACGCCCCGCTGGACGACGCCGCCGTCGAGGCGCTGGCGGACGGCGGCGCGGAGCTGGAGCTGTCGGACGGCGGCCAGCCGAGCTACTGGTGGCTGCTCTCGGCTGAGTGACGCCGCGGACCTGACCGGCGCGCCGGTCATCATCTTCGGGCCGCCGGATGTCCATCACCGCCTTCTCCGAGTCCCGCGCGCTCGAGCCCGATGAGCTCGCCGGCGCCCCGGTGCGCTACCCGCGCCCGTCGGCGCTGGCCGTCCGCCTGCGCTTCGACCACGCCAAGGCCGAGAAGGCCGCCGCCGGGCTCGGCCTCGTGACCGTGGGAGACCTCCTGGAGCACCTCCCGCGCGATCGGCGCGACGCTCGCTCGGTGGCGCAGCTGGTGGCGGGAGAAACGGCCACGGTGGTCGTGGAGGTGCGCTCCATCGCCTCGAGGCCCGTGCGGCGGCGCGGGATGCGGCCGCTGGTGGAGGCCACGGTGGTCGACGGCACCGGCGCCATGAAGGCGACGTTCTTCAACCAGCCGTGGCTGGCGGGCAAGTATCCCGCGGGCACGCGGCTTGTCCTGCACGGCAAGTTCGAGGCCCGCAACCGCTTCCGCGTCCAGGGCCATGCCCGGACCACCGAGGCCAGCGCCGGAACCGAGGGGGTGGCGCACTACCCGGCCACCGAGGGGCTGTCCTCCACCCAGATCCTGGCCATGGTGCGCGAGCACGCCGGGGCGCTCGCCGACGTGCCCGAGCCGCTCCCCGCCGAGCTGCGCGTGGCCGAGCGGCTGCCCGGTCGTCGCTGCGCGCTGGCCGCCGTGCATCTGGAGGGCGACGCGGAGCAGGCGCTGGGCCGGCGCAGGCTGGCCTTCGACGAGCTGCTCCTCGTGCAGCTCGCGCTGCTGCGCCGGCGGCGGCTGCGCCGTGCCGGGAGCACGGCGCCGGTGCTGGACGGCTCGCCCGAGCTGAGCGCCCGCTGGCTGTCCGACATGCTCCCGTTCGCGCCCACCGCCGATCAGCGCCGTGCCATGGCGGAGATCGACGCCGACCTGGCCGGGGACCGGCCGATGCAGCGGCTGCTCATGGGGGAGGTCGGGTCGGGCAAGACGGTGGTGGCGCTCTACGCGCTGCTGCGCGCCGTGGAGCAGGGCTACCAGGGGGCGCTCATGGCTCCCACCGAGCCGCTGGCCGAGCAGCACTTCGCCACCATCCAGACGCTGATGCCCGGCGAGGCGGTCCCCATCGGGCTGCTCACCGGCTCCACCCCGGGCCGGCGACGCGCCGACCTGCTGGGCAAGCTGGGGTCGGGGGAGCTGTCGCTGGTGGTGGGGACCCACGCGCTCATCGAGGACCCGGTGCGCTTCGCGGCGCTGGGCGTGGCCGTCGTTGACGAGCAGCACCGCTTCGGCGTCCGCCAGCGGGCGGCGCTCGACGCCAAGGCGCCGGAGGGGTCGAGCCCCCACGTGCTGCACATGACCGCGACGCCGATCCCGCGCACGCTGGCACTCTCGCAGTACGGGGACCTGGACTTCACGCTGCTCCGCGAGCTTCCCAAGGGCCGGCAGCCGATCCAGACGCACGTCTGCTCCACCGAGGCCGAGCGGGCTCGGGCCTACGACCGCATTCGCGAGGAGCTGCGCGCCGGCCGCCAGGCGTTCGTGGTGTGCCCGTTGGTGTCCGAGTCAGAGGCGCTCGCCGCCCGCGCCGCCACCGCCGAGTACGAGCGGCTGAAGGCGGGGGAGCTGCGCGACTTCCGGGTGCTCCTGATGCACGGCCAGCTGCGCCCGGCCGAGAAAGTGGAGGTGATGCGGGCGTTTGCCGCCGGGGAGGCCGATGTGCTCGTGGCCACCACGGTGATCGAGGTGGGGATCGACGTCCCCAACGCCACGGTGATGCTGGTGGAAGACGCCGACCGCTACGGGATCTCGCAGCTGCACCAGCTGCGCGGGCGGATCGGGCGCGGCGCGCACGCGTCGCTCTGCCTGCTGTTCGGGCCCAAGGGATCGGCGCGTCTGCGGGCCCTGGCGCAGAACACCGACGGCTTCCGCCTGGCCGAGATCGACCTCGAGCTCCGTGGCGAGGGCGAGCTCGTGGGGGTGCGGCAGAGCGGGCTGGCCCAGTTCCGCGTCGCGGAGCTGCCGCGCGACCGAGAGCTCCAGGAGCGGGCGCGGATGCGCGCCGAGCACATCGATGGTGTGGATCCCGACCTCGAGCTGCCCGAGCACGCCTTGTTGGGGGATGCGCTGGCGGGGCTTTTCGGGGAGGAGGCGCGGGCGCCGATCCGTGCCTGAGGGTGGGGTGACGGTGGTCTTTTTGGGACGTCTGGCCTCGGTATCAGCGAACCTCAACGACGGGCTGTCGAATGGGGGACGGGCGCGGCAGCGTCGCTCCGAAGGGGTTTTGGTAGATATTGACGCTCACAACGGCATTATCTCCCAAAACCCCCTGCAAAGCCCAACATTTACGCTGCAGCCCACCCCTCCCAAGCCTGCCGTTGACGTTCGTCGATACCCAGGGCAGACGTCCCACGGCAGGCCACCAACCCAGAATTGACACAGAATGCGCATCATCGCCGGCACCCACGGCGGCCGTGAGCTCATCGCACCAAAAGGCAGAGCGACGCGGCCCACCTCAGATCGAATCCGGGAGGCATTGTTCAGCATCCTCGGAGACGTCCGCGACCTCCGCGTTCTCGACCTCTTCGCCGGGTCCGGCGCGCTGGCCATCGAGGCCCTCTCGCGGGGGGCCGCACAGGCCACTCTGGTGGACTCCGCGGCCCCCGCGGTGGCCACGATCCGCCGTAATCTGGAGGCGCTGGGCCTGGATGCCGAGGTGGTCCGCCAGCCGGCCCAGCGGTTCCTCGAGGCCGCATCTCGCGCCGCGCGTCAATACGATCTGGTGTTCCTCGACCCCCCATACCGCCACGCGAGCACCCTCGGACGGGAGCTGTCGTCGGCACTGAGGCCGATACTTGCAGCCGATGCGCGGGTAGTGGCGGAGAGTGACCGGCGAAGCCCGCTCGGGCTCGAGCTGGCGCTCACCGACGAGCGCCACTACGGCGACACCCTGATCCAGATCCATGCCGCTTGATAACCGCATCGCCATCTGTCCCGGGACCTTCGACCCGGTCACCTACGGCCACCTCGACGTCATCAGCCGCGCGTCGGCGATGTATGACGAGGTGATCGTCGCGATCGTGAATCTGCCCTGGCGCAAGGGCCAGACGCTGTTTTCCGCCGAAGAGCGGATCGGGTTCCTCGAGAACGCCACCAGCGACCTGCCCAACGTCGCCATCGAGACGTTTTCTAACCTCTTGGTCGAGTTTGCGCGCGAGAAGAAGGCGATGGCGATCATCAAGGGACTGCGCGCCATCTCCGACTTCGAGTACGAATTGGAGATGAATCAGCTCAACCGGCGGCAGGCCCCGGAGATCGAGTCCGTTTACCTGATGGCGTCGCCCAAGTACAGTTTCCTGAGGTCGAGCGGTGTGAAGGAGCTCGCCACGTTTGGCGGTGACATCGATGATCTGGTGCCCGTCGAGGTGGCCGAGGCCTTGAAGGAACGGGTCGGCCGTTGACGAAACAGAGGTCGCAAAATGGATGTCCTAGTACTCATTGACAAGCTGGATGATCTCGTCCACAACGCCAAGCCGGTCCCGCTGACCGATCAGGTCCGCGTGGACAAGGAGGAGATCTACGACATCCTCGACCAGATGCGGGCAACGATCCCCGAGGAGATCAAGCAGGCGCGGTGGATCGTCAAGGAGCGCCAGGAGATGCTCGCCGAGGCCAAGCGCGAGGCGGAGCGGATCGTCAAGGAGGCTCGCGAGCGCCAGGAGCGCCTGATCTCCGAGGAGGAGATCACCAAGCAGGCCGAGCGCGGCGCCGAGGACATCATCGAGGACGCCCGAGGTCGCGAGCGCGAGATCCGTCTCGGCGCCGAGGACTACGCGGACGAGATCCTCAACACCCTCGAGGTCAACCTCTCGAAGTTCATCGCCGCCGTCCAGCGCGGCCGTGACCGGCTCGCCGGCAAGGACGAGCCCGCCGAAGTCTCCTGACGGTCGTAGAGGTCATCGATGGCGACATCACGTCGCTCGATGTCGACGCGATCGCCAACGCCGCCAACACCGAGCTGAAGCACGGCGGGGGTGTGGCGGGCGCCATCGCCCGCGCCGGCGGCCCCGTCGTCCAGGCGGAGAGCAGCGCGAAGGCGCCGATCGCACTGGGCGAGGCGGTCGAGACCTCCGGCGGAGAGATGCCCTGCCGGTGGGTCATCCACGCCGCCACGATGGAGCTAGGGGGACCGACCTCCGCCGACATCGTCCGCCGGGCCACGGAGAGCACGCTGACCCACGCGGACGCGCTTGGCGCCACATCGTTGGCGCTCGTGGCCTTCGGCACCGGGGTCGGCGGCTTCTCCATGCGCGACGCGGCCCGCATCGAGGCCGAGGCGGTCCGCGCGCACGTGGACGCGGGCAGCGGCCTTCAGCGCGTCGTCTTCGCCGTGCGCGGCGGCGAGGCCGCGCAGGCGTTCCGCGACGCGGTCATCGCTTGCGGCCTGTGAGCGCCAGCGCGACGCCCAGCGCCATCATCGTGATCCCGCCGCCGGTGCTCATCGCCCGCAGCCGGCGCGGCGAGCGCCCCAGCCACTCCCTCGCCGTGCCCGACGCGAGCGCCCACGTGCCGTCCGACAGCACCGCCACGACGCAGCAGATCGCCGCCAGCGTGGCCAACTGAAGCGTGGCGTGGCCGCGCGCCGGCTCGATGAACTGCGGCAGCACCGCGGTGAAGATGAGCAGACCCTTGGGGTTGGTGGCGCCGACGACGAACCCCTCGCGCAGGATCCGCGACGTGCTGCGGGGCTGCGTGTCGATGGCGCTCAGGGCGCCGGCGAGATGGCCACGGTCCCGGATCGTCCGGATGCCCAGGATGATCAGGTAGGCGGCGCCGATCAGCTTCAACGTCGTGAACACGGCGTCGGAACTGGCCAGCACGGAACCCAGCCCCAGGCACACCAGCGTCCCCTGGAAGGCGAGGCCGCCGGTGTTGCCCAGGACCGTGGCCAACGCGGCACGGCGTCCGAGGGCGACACCGCGGCTCACCACGAACAGGACGCTGGGGCCCGGCACCAGGATGAGCACGTAGACCGTGAGGAGGAATGCCGGGAGATGGTCGGTGGGGAGCACCGACCCGTATTCAAACAGGCTGCGCCAGGGTCGCGCCGTGGCTATCCGTTCTGCGGGCAGACCTTCTCGTAGGGGCGGTTGGGCAGCAGGTCATGCCACTCGGCGCGGGTGAGGTTGCGACCGGCCACCTGGCACGCGAAGCGCTCCCAGCTCCCCAGGTCGGTCGGCCACTGAGCTGCATCGCTGTTGTACTGGATCAGCAGCCTTCCGTTGGGCTCGAACACGGGCTGCGTGATGGTGTTGGGCCGCTCGGGGAACGAGCCGCCGATCTGCGTGCGCGAACGTAGGTCCCACAAAGTCGTGCTGCCGTCGTACGATGAGACCACCATCGTCGTCGCGTCGGGTGAGAACGAGATCTGGGCGACGTTTCCGCTGGAGACGTGAAGCGCCTGCCCCGCGGTGACGCCGCTACGCGCGTCCCAGAACAGCACCTGGCCGTCCTCGGTCCCGATCGCGAGCAGCTGCGAGTCGGGCGAGTAGGCGATCGCTGTGGCGTGGTTCGTGTGGCTCCGCGTCTCGAACAGCTCACGGCCGGTGCGAGCGTTCCAAGTGGCCACCGTCGACCGCGAGGTGCAGCAACCGAGTGCCGCTAGCTTCGCGACCGTCGGGACTGAAGTACAGGCCGCCGGTGCCGTCCGGCAGGGTGTGAGTCCACAGGGGCTTCCCGCCTGTCGTCGGGCGCACCTGCACCAGGGAACCCGCGCTGTGCTCGGTCTGAGTCTGGACGGCCAGCAGGCGACCGTCGGAGCTCAGCGCTCCCCAGTACACAGGCGCGCCGAGCTGGATCGTTCGAAGGGCTCTGCGCGTGGGGACATTCCACACGGTGAGCCGCCCGGCGAGGTCGCCGGTAAGAAGCGTGTGCCCATCCGGAGAGAATCCGAACGGCTGAGCCTCGGAACCATCACGATGAGGCAGCGTTGTCGTGCGCCGCAGTGTCCGCAGGTCGAACAGCGCGACCGAGCCATCGCCGTTCTCCGTCGCCAGGAGGTCACTCTGCCGGTTGACGACTGTGCAGAGGGTGCAGAACCCGAACGCCGTCGGGTTCCATACGAACGCCTGCCCCAGTCGGCGCGTTCCCGCTAGGTCGAACGCAACGACCGTTCCGGCCTGCGAGCCGACCAATATGGTGCGCCCGGTCGGATCGAGGACCTCGGATGCGCGTGAGCCGGGGGGCGCGGAAATCGTGTTCGTAATCGTTCCACTGGCGACGTCCCAGATGTAGATGTCGCCATGGATGGTGTCCCCCACCAGCGTCCGGCCGTCCGGGGTGAACCCGAAGCCACGCAGCCAGACGTTCGGAACAGACGCGGGCAGAAAGGAGAAACGCCCGGTGCGGAATTTGAGCATCGCGACCCGGGCGGTCGCTGCCCCAAGGTCGGGGCTGTTGACCGCCAGCGCGACGCTGACGCCGTCCGGTGCAATGGCCGGCTGCCCGCCGATCGGGAAGCGTCGCGTCACCCGCCCAGTGGAGGTATCCCACAGCAGCGTGTCGCCCTGTTGCGCGGAGGTGAGCAGCGTTCCGACGCGAACGAATGCCACCCGCGCCTCCAGCTGACCCGCGCGCAGCGGATAGTTGCGCCGCCAGATCACGCGGCCGGTTGAGGCGTCCAGGAGCCGCAGCGTGTCGGAGGGGACTGTCCCGTCGGGCGCCGCGGCCGAGATCGACAGCGCGATATCCCGCCCTTGCGGATCATAGGCCAGCGAAGCTGACGGATAGGGCACCGAGGAGAACACGCCGGACCAGGAGCCAAGGAGGCGGGTCCTGTGGGTCGCGACATCGATGGCGTAGAGGTTCGTGGGTCCGGCTTGGATCCCAGCGTCGGGGCTACCCCCTTCGGTGAGAACCGCGAGCGTTCTGCCGTCGGGGGAGAACGCCATCGCCTCCTGGGGGATCGAGCCGCTGAGCGTGACCGGCGTGCCGTTGGGTCTCCAGCGCGACATGTCTTCGAAGCGCACCACGCCCGCCGAGTCGCCCATCGCCAGCAACTTCCCACTAGAGTTGACCGCCAGCGACGTGATCTGGTTGTCCGATGCCCGGATGTACCGCATCGCGAAGGAGTTGTTCTGGAGCTCCTCGAGCAGGTCGCCGCGCGTCGCCAATCGGTTCTGGAGCTTGACTCCGGCGACGGCGTACAGCATCGCGAGATCAAGGTTCTTCTGGACGAGCGCCTCGGCGCCGACTCGCTCAGCGTCGGAGGTGAGCGCCTGCGCCTGGGCATGATGGCGCTGGACGAGGGCGACCACGCCCGCCAGCACCGCCACGGCGAGCAGCGCGACAGCGCCCGCCAGCAGCCCGCGCAGGCGCCGATTGGCGCGCAGTTGCGTGCGGCGGTCGCGGTCGGCCTCCTGCGCGCTGGCATCAAGGAAGCCGCGCTCGATGGCGTTGAGCTCCGGCCGATTTGTCCGCACCCAATCGGTGGCCGCGACCAGCCGGGGGCCGCGGTACAGGTCCGACGGCTCCCGGCCGCCGGCCTCCCACATACGGGCCGCATCCCCGAGCTGCCGGTGCAGGCGGATGCCGTCGCGATCCTCCTCCAGCCATCCACGCAGAGTCGGCCACTCACGGATGAGGACCTCGTGGGCCACCTCGGCCGTTCCCTCGCCCAGCGTGACCAGCCGCGCATCGGCGAGCCGTTCCAGCAGCGCCCCGACCACCTCGGGCGAGACGCCCTCGGGGACCAGCTCGTCGATCCGCACGCGGCGGCGGGTGGCGGCAGTGTCGTCACCGAGGTCGGTCAGCCGCACGAACATGCCGCGCGCCAGGTCGCGGCGGCCGGCGGCCATGTCGTGAAGCAGCTCGTCGGCGGTCTGCGCGACGGCGCCGCCAACTCCGCCGCTCTGACGGTAGCCCTCGACGGTGAGCGTGCGCCCGTCGCGGCGTTCCCAGGTGGCGCGCAGCGCGTGGGAGAGCAGCGGCAGCGCTCCCGGCTCTCCGGCCACCTCGCGGACTGCGAGCTGGACCAGGCCGGGTTCGAGCCGCAGCCCGGCCAGGTGCGCCGGCTCCACGACCGCCCGCTCGAGCTCGTCGTCGGTCATGGCGCCGAGCAGGATCTGGTTGGCGGCGACCGCGCGCGCGAGCTCCGAATGGGCGCCGAGACGACCGTACATGTCGGCCCGCACGCCAATCACGACGGGGCAGGCGGTTCCCAGCAGCGCGTCGATGAACTCGAGTCGCAGATCGGCGTCGGTGCACAGGGTGAACAGCTCCTCGAACTGATCAACGACGATGAGCTCGCGCGGGTCCTCGCCGGGCGTGTGGTCGGGATAGGCCCCGGGCGTGAGCAGCCGCGCGCGCTTGATGCCCATGACCTCGCCCGCGCGCACCGCCGCGATGATGCCGGCCCGGAGGACCGATGACTTGCCGCTGCCGGAGGCCCCGACCACCGCCAGCAGCCGGCCCGGCGTAAGGCGCTCGATCAGCTCGCAGACCACCCCCTCGCGACCGAAGAAGAACTGGCGGTCGGCGGGCTCGAACGCGAGCAGGCCGCGATATGGGCACTCGGTTCCGGCGAGGGGGGTCGAGACCCCGGGGCCCTTGAGCGCCTGGATGCGCTCGGGGGCGGCCACCCCCGCGAGGCGGTGCGGACCGAGGTCGACCAGCGAGCAGCCCGCGGGCAGATGCCGGGCGACGAGGTCCGCCGTCACCGAAGAGACGAACACCTGGCCGCCGTCGGCCTGCGATCGCAGGCGGGCCGCCAGGTTGATCGCCGGGCCAAAGTAGTTTGCGCCGCGGCGCTCGGCCTCGCCGGTGTGCACGCCGAAGCGCGCCTTGATGTGCAGGCCTGCGGGCCAAGACTCCGCCGCCAGCGCTCGGGTGGCGTCGAGCGTCGCGGCCACGGCGTCGGGCGCGGAGTGAAAGGCCGAGACGGTTGAGTCACCCTCGCCCATGGAGCCGATGAGCCGGCCGCCGTGCGCGGCCACACAGTCGGCGATCAGCTCGTCGTGGCGCACGAGGGCTTCGGCCATGGCCGTCGGCTCGGCGTCCCACATGGCGGTCGAGCCCTCGATGTCCGACATGCAGAACGTGACCACACCGGTCGGCAGCGCCTCGGCCCAGCCCACTCGCAGTCGCTCGACCAGCTCTCCGGGGGTCGCGGGGCGCCGCGCTGGATCGGTGGCCATGCCCATGCGGATGGCCGCCTCGAGCTGGTCGGCCTGCGCGGGGTCGATGCCCTCCCACATGGGCAGCCTGCCGGCGGGAGCGGAGCCGGTCAGCAGTGCGAAGGCGGTGGCCGCGAGAGCATAGATGTCGCCCGCCCGGCCCGGTGCGCCGCCGGCGGCGAGCTCCGGCGCCCGGTAGCCGGGCGTGCCGCTGCGCCGACGCAGCGCGTTGGGCGCCGACGACATGCCGAAGTCCACCAGCTTGACCCGGCCCCCTTTGGTCAGGATCAGGTTTCCCGGCTTGACGTCGCCGTGGATGACCTGTGGGTTCTGAGAGTGCAGATGCGTCAGCGCCTCGGCGGCATCAGACAGGTACGCCAGGACGCTGGACGGCGCGAGGCCCGGGCGGCCGCGGTCCTGGAGCAGCCTCGCCAGGTCCGTGCCGTCCACCCAGTCCATCGCCACCACGTAGTCGTCGCCCTCGAAGAAGTCCTCGCGGACGAGCGGAAGCGAGGGATGCGGCGGGATGGCCAGCAGGATCCGCGCCTCGTTGAGCGCGTCCTCACGCGTCTGGTCGTCGCGGACCGGCCGGATCTTGAGCGCCACCACGCGGCCGTGCTGGAGGTCCAGGGCTTTGACCACGCGCGCCTCTCCGCCGGCGCCGAGCGTCTCGATGAGCTCGTAGCGCTCCTTGATGAGCGTCGTCATCTTTAGTTTGCCCCCTTCTCGCTCCCGGCGTCTTCCCATACCCTACGCCCCATGGGGCCGCAGGTCGAAGTGATGTTCGGGGTGCAGAGCTGGCGGTTTGAGCTGCAGTCCGAGCGCACCACCGTCGGCAAGGCCTCCGAGAACGACATCGCGCTGGCCGACGATCCGACGGCCAGCCACCTGCACGCGATCCTCGAGCGGTTCCCGGCCGGCTGGTGCGTCACCGACCTGGGCTCCTCGAACGGCACCTGGGTCAACGGCGAGCGCATCTGGGCCTCCCGGCACCTGCGGAACGGCGATGAGATCCGGCTCGGCCAGACGCGGCTGATCTTTCGCGATCCGTTGAGCGCGGGCGGCTCCCAGACCGAGGCCGAGGACGCCTCTCCATCCCTTACGGTCCGCGAGCGAGACGTGCTGCTGGCCCTCTGCCGCCCGCTGCTGGACCGCGACATGTTCACCGAGCCGGCCTCGACTCGCGCGATCGCCGAGGAGTTGGTCATCACCCAGGCCGCTGTCAAGCAACATCTGGCCAACCTGTACGACAAGTTCGGCGTGGCGGCTGACGACTCCAACCGGCGCTCGCGGCTCGCGAACGAGGCGCTGCGCCGCGGCGCGGTGTCGCTGGCGGAGCTGCGCAGGCCTGACACCGCGTAGGCGGCTCGGCGTGAGTTCCCGGTCACGCTGTGATCATGTGCGATCCGGCGACGGGCCGCCATAGGCACCCGGGAAGGAAGCGACGGCTGTTGGGCAAGGTCGATCTTGCCCGCGGGCAAGGTGGGGCCGTGAAAGCTGTCCTGTGGGCAAGCTGACCCTTGCCGGCCCGGCACGCGTTTGGCCCCCGCCGGGTCATGGTGCCGGCGGCTCCCCGACCCGATCATCGCTCCCATCACACCACGGGCCGGCAGCGTGACGCCACCCGGCCCATCACAAGGGGGACCGCCATGACTTCGCAAGCTCATCAACCGCCGTACCGCCGGCTGTCCTGACCGCCATCGTGGCGCTCGGAGCCGCCGGATCGGCCGCGGCGCGGCCACGAACTCGAGACGGCAGGGCCCGGTCGTGCACGCGGGCCACGTGCCGCACCACGAGAAGGCCAACGTCTTTCCGCCGTGACAGCCGCCCCGCACATGACGGCAAGGCCAATGTTCTGCCGCTGCTCGTGCACAGCGCACATGGACGGGATTCCCGGAGACGACCGCCGCGCCTGTCGCGACGGCCACCGCGCAGCCGACGGTCAGCTCACCCCGCACCGGGGTCGGACCTGACCTACGTCCTCGTCGGCGGCGTCGTGATCGCCGTGGCCGGCCTGGGCGGGACGCTCGCCGCAAACCGTCGCCGGGCCGCGCGTACCGCCACGGCGGCGCGTCCCCGGATCGCCGGGTGACCGGCCTCAAGCCACGTTCAACACAAGGAGGGGTCACATGAAGTCAAAACGACTGTGGGCAGTTCTCGCCGCCGCTGTGGCGGCCGCGGGCGCCGGGGCCAGCACCGTGCTGGCGACGCCGCAAGCCGGGGTCACCACGACCACGGTGGGCACCGCCTCGCTGCCGCCGGTGCAGATCCGCAGCGACTATCGGCCGAACCCGCCGACGTGGCCGCCCTCCTTCTGGAGCGCCTGGCTGCGGACGCACGGGATCACCGATCTGTACGTGGTCGACAACGTCATCGGAGCAGGTGGCACGACCGGCTGGCACACCCACCCGGGGCCGAGCCTGATCATCGTCAAGAGCGGGACCATCACCAACTACCGGGCTGAGGCCGGCCATTGTGCCGGCGTCGACTACCCGGCGGGCACCGCGTTCACCGATGCCGGTGGCAACGATGTCCACGAGCTGAAGAACAACGGGACGACGCCGGCCGAGACCGTGGCCATCCAGCTCATCCCGCACGGTCAGCCGCGGAAGATCGACTTGGCGCAGGTCCCGCCGGGGCTGCCAGCCCTAGCTGAGTTCCCAGAGCCGGGACGGCGGTGAGGGCGGTCCTGAGGGCGTCCGATCCGCCGCCGCGGCGGCCCGCGTGCACCACGCCCGGGGTGGCTACCGGATCTGAAAGCCGATCAGGCCCTCGGGCGTCTCCTCGTGCTCACTCCACTGACTTGCACCTCGGCCGAGGACGGGCCGCGGCGGCAGTACCCCACCACCGATTCGACCGCGTCAGCCGGGCCTTCGAGCACCACCTCGACGGTGCCGTCGCTGCGGTTGGCGGCCCAGCCCGAGACGCCCTCGTTGCGCGCCGCGTACCGGGCCGAGTCACGGTAGAAAACTCCCTGCACCTTGCCGTGAACCACGAGGCGGCGCCGGATCGTCTCGGGGCTCATTGCACCGATTGTTGCAGCGGGCTCGTTCTGTCCGCGCCCCCCGCCATCCTGGACGGCCCATGAACGCTCTCTGGCTGGCACTCGGCGTGATCATCGGTGCCGCGATCGTCGTCCTCGCGCTGCGCCCGCGGCTGCGGGCGCTCACGGCGGAGGCCGGCCGCGCCGGCGATCTCGAGCGCGGCCTGGTCAAGGCGCAGGCTGACCTGGACCACGAGCGCTCGCTGTCCGCCGAGCGGCTGGCGACGCTCACCGACGCCCAGGAGCGCCTGTCGGCGTCATTCAAGGCGCTGAGCGCGGAGGCTCTGCAGTCGAGCATGTCGCAGCTGACCGAGCTGGCGCGCGGCCAGCTGCAGGCGGTGCAGACGGAGGCGCGTGGCGATCTGGACAAACGCCAGCAGGCGGTGGAGCAGCTGGTGGCGCCGCTCAAGGAGCAGCTCGGCCGAGTCGACAGCCAACTGCTGCGCCTGGACCAGGATCGCCGCGAGTCGCGTGGGCAGATGAGCGCCCAGCTGCGCACCCTGGCCGAGACGAGCGAGCGCCTGCGCACCGAGACGAGCGCGCTGGTCACGGCGCTGCGCAAGCCCAACGCCCGGGGGCAGTGGGGCCAGATGCAGCTGCGCAACGTCGTGGAGTCGGCCGGGATGCTCAAGCACTGCGATTTCGTGGAGCAGCACTCCTACGCCGGCGAGGAGGCGACGCTGCGCCCCGACATGGTGGTCAACCTGCCCGGGGGCAAGCAGGTGGTGGTCGACGCCAAGTCGCCGCTGCAGGGCGTGCTCGATGCCCATGAGGCCCGGGACGAGGCCGAGCGCGAGCAGTTCCTGCGCGACCACGCCCGGCTGCTGCGCAAGCACGTCAAGGCCCTCGCCGACAAGGCGTATTGGTCGCGGCTGGACACGACCCCCGACATGGTGGTGATGTTCCTGCCCGGCGAGTCCCTGCTGGGACCGGCGCTGGAGGCCGATCCGACGCTGATGCAGGACGCCATGAGTCAGCGTGTCCTGATCGCCACGCCGACGACGCTGCTGGCGCTGCTCTACTCGGTCGCCTACGGCTGGCAGCAGGAGCGTGTCGCCGAGTCGGCCCAGGAGATGTCCGAGCTCGGTCGTGAGCTGCACGGGCGCCTGGTCCGCCTCTCGGGCATGCTGGCCAAGCTCGGCGCTCGCCTGACCGGCGCGGTCAGCGCCTACAACGAGACCGTCGGCTCCTACGAGGCGCGCGTACTGCCCAGTGCCCGCCGCTTCGCCGACCACGGAGCCGTGGCGGAGGGCTCGGAGCTGCCCGAGCTCGAGCCCGTCACCGTCTCAGCGCGCCCCGTCCAGGACGCTGCGCTTCAGCTCGACCTTGGGCCCGACCTCGCCGCCGAGCCGCCGCGCCCCCGCCGCCTGCGAGCCGCCGAGTAGCCGCGCGCCCCGCGAACCTAGCGCGAGGGATGCAGGTGGCTGCGCGCGTTCCACCACGCGCGCAGGTCATCGCGCTGATGCGGGAGCGGGTCCGCTGAGGGCTTGCGCTCCTGGACGTAGGCCACGGCCTCGTCGATCCCGACACCGACGTACACGGCCACCGCCCCCGCGGCGACCGCGGCCGACCGCTGCCAGCCCGCGCGGCAGTGCACGTAGCTGGGCACGCCGGCCTTGAGCCAGCTCACCACCGTCCGGACGGCCTCCTCAAGGGGCTCGGGGGGCAGGCGCCCGAAGTCGGTGAGCTGCATGCGGTGCTCCTCGATGCGCGCCTCGCGCAGCGCTGCCTCCACCACGTACCTGCGGCCTGGGCCGTACTCCTGGTCCTCGACCAGGTTGAGCACCCGGCGCACCGACATCGCGGCCAGCATGCGGACGTCATCGGCGTCCAACGGATAGGCGCCGATGGTCAGCCCGTCGTGCACCTCGGCGAAGCCATAGGTTCGAAACCAATTCGACATCGGCGCTAATGATCGCCGCTGGCGCGCCACCACGCCCCCGTGCCCGCGCGCCCGGGCCAATGCGGGCCCCAGCGTCCCGAAATCCGGTCAAACAAGGACCGTGATTGGATACCGGCGATGGCGGTGGCGATCTCTGACAGCATCCATGTCGCCGGCACGCTCGCGCGCGCCGGGCTGATGCGGCCATCGCGTCCCGATCGCGCGGTGCGTGCGCTCGTGGGCCTGCGCCGTTTCGGACCGACCCTCGCCGCCGGGGTCATCGGCGGCGCCGCCCGCTTCCCCGCCGCCCCGGCGATCATCGACGACGAGGGCGCCCTCACGTTCGCCGACCTCGAGCGCCGCACCAACGCGCTGGCCCGCGGCCTCGCCGGCCACGGCCTGACCGAAGGCAAGTCGATCGCCGTGATGTGCCGTAACCATCGCGGCTTCGTGGAGGTCTGCGCCGCCTGCTCCAAGCTGGGCGTCCACGTCGTGCTGCTCAACACCGGGTTCGCCGGGCCCCAGGTGGCCGAGGTGGTCGAGCACGAGGGCACGGCGGGTCTGGTCTACGACCGCGAGTTCGCCGACGCTGTGCACGACGCCCGGGTCGGCCAGGTCTGCTTCGTGGCCGACGGCGGCGGCGAGGACACGTCCCTGGGCGAGCTCATCGCCACCCGCGTCGAGACGCCACTGCCACCGCCGGCGCTGGCCGGTCGCGCCGTCATCCTCACCTCCGGGACCACCGGGACGCCCAAGGGAGCCAACCGCCCGGCCCCGAGCTCGATGGGGCCGATGGCGGCGCTGCTGTCGGCCATCCCGCTGCGCGCCCGGGAGACGACGCTGATCTCGGCGCCCCTGTTTCACGCCTGGGGCTTTGCGCACATGCTGCTCGCCACGGCGCTGTCCTCGACGATCGTCCTGCGCCGGCGGTTCGAGCCGCTCGACGCCGTGCGGGCGCTCGCCGACCAGCGCGCCAACGTCCTCGTCGTGGTCCCGGTGATGCTCCAGCGCATGCTGGAGGCCGATGCGGACGAGCGCCGTCGCCTCGACCTCTCGTCGCTGCGGGTCATCGCGGTCAGCGGGTCGGCGCTGCCCGGGCCGCTGGCCAACCGCGTCATGGACGCGTTCGGGGACACGCTCTACAACCTGTACGGGTCGACCGAGGTCGCGTGGGCCACCGTGGCCGAGCCGGCCGACCTGCGCGCGGCCCCGGGAACCGCGGGCCGGCCGCCGCGCGGGACCGTGGTGAAGATCCTTGACGAGCACGGGCAGGAGCTCTCGGCGGGCGCCAGCGGCCGGATCTTCGTCGGCTCGGAGATGCTGTTCGAGGGCTACACCGGCGGCGGCGACAAGGACCGCCGCGGCGGGCTCATGTCCACCGGCGACGTCGGCCATTTCGACCCGCACGGCCGGCTGTTCATCGACGGCCGCGACGACGACATGATCGTCTCGGGCGGCGAGAACGTGTTCCCGGGAGAGGTGGAGGACCTGCTCGCCGGTCTGCCCGAGATCCGCGAGGTGGCGGTCGTCGGCGTGGCCGACGACGAGTTCGGCCAGCGCCTGCGCGCGGTGGTCAGCCTGCACCCGGGCGCCGACCTGTCCGAGGCTCAGCTTCAGGATCACGTGCGCACCCGCCTGGCCCGCTACAAGGTGCCCCGCGAGGTCGTGTTCGTGGATCAGCTGCCACGCAATGCCACCGGCAAGATCCTCAAACGCGACCTGCGCTGAGCCCTGAGGCCCCCCGGTCGTGCGAGCGAGTTAATCTCGTGGGTATGCCCCTGCATACCGACACATTTGATCTCGCGCGTTTGCGGCTCAGCTCCGGCGAGGGACGCCGACTCGAGCTGTACGTCGGCATCGACCCGTTCGAACTGGGCGGCGAGCGCTACACCGTGGAGCCGAGCGTGACCCCGGCTCAGCTCGACATCTCGCGCACCACCGGCTCCGGCCACGCGCTGCGGCTGAGCTTCGCGGCGACGCTCAACGGGCCCTGCATGCGGTGCCTGTCGCCGGCGCAGCCGGTGTTTGAGGTGGTGGCCCGCGAGGTGTCGCAGCCCGGGGAGGGCGAGGAACTGGAGTCGCCCTACGTCACAGGCGGTGTCCTGGACCTCAGGGCGTGGGCGCGCGACGCACTCGCGCTCGCCGTGCCGACCCAGGTGCTGTGCCGCCGCGATTGCGCCGGGCTGTGCCCGGAGTGCGGGGCGGATCTCAACGAGGCCGGAGACGGCCATGGGCACGAGCGCGAGCCCGATCCGCGCTGGGCGAAGCTCTCCGAGTTGCACCTCGACTGACGCGAGAGGAGCTCTTGAGCGGGTTGGCCGAGATTTTCCGTGCGTTTCGTTCGCCACGTCCATACTTCCTCAAGCTCAGAGCGATCTGGGTCGATAACTGATGGGAATGCACAGTGTCGGCGAATCGTCGGGCCCCGCTCGAGCTGGGGAGGCGATCGCGCCCCTTCGCGGGTTGCTCGAGTTCGCGCGCATCGCGCGCCGCCAGCCGACCCTGCTCGAGACGCTGCGCGCGGTCGCCTCGGCGGTCTCCGACGCGGTCGGCTTCGCCACCGTCGTGATCAACGCGTATCGGGCTGACGGCGACCTCTACGAGGTCGTCACCGTCCACGGCAGCGAGCGGGCGAGCGACATCCTGCTCGGCTCGACGACAAAGCCCGAGACGTGGAAGCCGCTGCTTGACGAGCGGTTTCGCCGCCATGGCGTCTACTTCATCCCCGAGGGATCGCTGGACTTCGATGATCCCACGGTGACCTGGTACCGGCCCCTTCCCAACGCCCGGGCCGCCGAGCTCACCGGCGAGAGCTGGCACACCGACGACGCGCTGTTCGCGACCCTGGAGGGCTCGGGCGGCCGTCCCTACGGGATCATCTCGGTCGATGAGCCCTTCTCGGGGCTGAGGCCCGACGATCAAAAGCTCGTGATGCTGAGCGCTCTGGCCGCGCACGCCGCGCTGGCGATCGAGAGCTCGCGGCAGATGACGGCCCTGGAGGCGTCGCTGGCGCGCTACCGCGCGGTCATCGCCTCGACGCTGGACTGTGTGGTCGCCGTGGACGAGCAGGATCGCCTCATCGAGTTCAACCCCGCCGCCGAGCGCACGTTCGACTACCTGGCCAAGGACGTCCTGGGCCGCGAGGTGGCCGACGTGCTCGTCCCCCCGGAGAATCGCGAGTACTACCGGAGCCTCGCCCAGCGGATCCGCGACCACCCGGGCTCCAGCCTGCTGGACCGGCGCATCGAGACCAGCGCGATGCGCAGCGACGGCAGCGAGTTCCCGGTGGAGCTGACCGTCGCCCGCGTCGAGGGGTCCGGCGGCACCGGCCCGTCCTTCTACGGGATCGTGCGCGACATCGCCGAGCGCCGCCGCGGCGAGGAGCAGCTCGCGTACCTCGCCTACCACGACGCGCTCACCGGGCTGCCGAACCGGATCCTCGTTGAGCAGGAGGTCGACCTGGCCCTGGCCCGCGCCCGCCGCGCCGGCGCCGCCGCGGCCCTCATGTTCGTCGACCTTGACGACTTCAAGGAGGTCAACGACCGCCTGGGGCACGCCGCCGGCGACCGGCTGCTGGCCGGTGTCTCGGCACGGCTGCGCGGCGTCCTGCGTGACTCCGACGTCCTGGCCCGCCAGGGCGGCGACGAGTTCCTCGTCCTGCTCGGCGACCTGACCGATGACCCGACGGCGGCGGCCGAGAGCGTCGGCGGCAAGCTGCTCAGCGCGCTGCAGGAGCCGTTCGTGGTCGCCGGGACCGAGGTCCGCACCGGAGCCAGCATCGGCATCAGCCTGTACCCCGACGATGCCGCCGACACCGAGGCGCTGCTGCGCCACGCCGATGTCGCCATGTATCGCGCCAAGGCGGCGGGCGGCGGGCGGCTCGTCTTCCACGAGCGCTCCGACTCCCTCGGGTCCCGGCGCGCGAGCCTGACGGCACAGCTGCGCCGCGCTCTCGATGCCGGCGAGATGGAGATCCACTACCAGCCGGTGTGGTCTTTGACGCCCGCCCGCACGATCGCCGGTCTCGAGGCGCTGCTGCGCTGGCGCCACCCCGACCGCGGCCTGCTCACCGCCGACGCGTTCATGAGCCTGGCCGAGCGCAGCACCGCTGGCGACGACCTCATGGCCTGGGTGTTTCACGAGTGCTGGCGCCAGGGGCGCGCCTGGCAGGCGCAGGACCTCGCTCCCGCCGTCGGCATCAACATCGCGCCTCACCAGCTGCTGGTGCCCGACTTCGCGATGCGGCTCGCGGCCCAGGTCGGCGAGGCCGGGCTGTCGCCGCGCAACTTCGTGCTGGAGCTGACCGAATCGGCGTGGACAGTCGACTCTGCCGAGACGCTCGCGGTCATCGAGGACGTACGGACGGCTGGGTTCCCAATGGCGCTCGACGACTTCGGGGCCGGCTACTCATCGCTCTCGCGACTCCTGGACCTGGGCTTCGACGTCATCAAGGTCGACGGCGGGATGCTGCGCGACGTCCCCGGCGACGTGACCGCCGTCAATCTTCTGCGGGCCGTGTTCGACGTGGCGTCGGCGTGCGGCACCGACATCGTCGCCGAGGGCGTCGAGACCGAGGCGCAGCTGGAGTTCCTGCTCAGCCACGGAATCTCCCGCGCCCAGGGATACCTGCTGGGAGAGCCGCTGCCCGCCGCGGAGATGACGCCACTGCTGCGCCGTCACCTGGTCACCGGTCCGCCCCCGCGTCGCGGCCGGCGCACCGACACCGGGCGCGTCTAGAGGGCCGGACCGCAGCGGCCGCACCCCGCCCGCCTGCTAGCCTCCTGCCTCGCCATGGCGGTCCCCAAGCAGAAGCAATCCCACGCGCGCACGACGCAACGACGCTCGCAGCACAAGGTCAAGGCGGCCACCTACAACGCCTGCCCCACGTGTCACAGCCCTCGGATACCTCACCGGGTGTGCCCGGTGTGCGGGAGCTACCGGGGCCGCGAGGTCATCGCCGAGACCGGCCAGCAGTCGGCCTAGAGTCACACCGCGATGGTGACCGTCGCCGTTGATGCGGGCGGGGCGGATCTGGGCCCCGCCGAGGTCGCCGCCGGCGCCGCGATCGCCGCAGCGGCGGGCACACGCGTGCTCCTGTTCGGCCCCGCCGCCGACATCGGGCCCGTGCCCGACGGGGTGGAGGTCGTCGACGCTCCCGTCTCGATCGCCAAGGCCGCCGACCCGGCGTTCGCGGTGCGGTCCACTCCCGAGGCCTCGATCGTGCAGGCCGCCAAGGCGGTCGCCGCCGGACGCGCCCAGGCGCTCGTCTCCGGCGGATCGACCGGGTCGGCCCTGGCCGCGGGCCTCTTCAACATGCGCCGCGACCGGGGGATCTACCGCCCGGCGCTGGCGCTGCCGGTCCCCGTGCCCGGCGGCCGGCCGGTGATGCTCCTCGACGTCGGCGCCAACGTCACCTGCCGTCCCGAGCACCTGGTCCAGTTCGCCCACATGGGCTCGGCCTTCACGCAGGCGGTGCTCGGTATCGCGTCGCCCCGGGTGGCCCTGCTCTCCAACGGCGAGGAGGCGGTCAAGGGCACGCCGGAGCTGGTCGAGGTCTACGAGCAGCTGGCCGGAGCCGGGGGCACCGGTCTGAACTTCGTCGGCAACATCGAGGGCACCCAGGTGTTCGAGGACGCCGCCGACGTCGTGGTCATGGACGGGTTCACCGGCAACATCACGCTCAAGCTCATCGAGGGCGTGTCGGGGCGGACGCTGCGCGCGATCCGCGATGTCGCGATGGGGAGCAGGCGCGCCAAGCTCGGCGGCTGGCTGCTGACCCCGGCGATCCAGGGCCTGCGCGACGAGATCGATCCCGAGGGCCCGGGCGGGGCCTACATGCTGGGCCTGCGCCAGCTCGGCGTCGTCGCCCACGGGCGCTTCACCCGCCGCGGCTTCGCGCGCGCCATCGAGGTGGCCGCGCGCGGAGTGGAGGAAGATGTCATCAGCGCCACGCGGGCCGCGCTCAAGGCCGCGGGCGCGCTGCGCACCCACGGCCAGGGAGAGGAGGACGGCGATGGTCACTAAGCCCACGGACTGCGCGTCCGGGCAGACGTCTACGGTGTGGCGCCGATGAATCGAGAGCACGTCTTCTCGCTGATCCGCGCGCACTTGGTCGACGAGCTGGAGGTCGATCCCGGCTCGATCTCCGAATCGACCCGCTTCCGTGAGGATCTGGAGGCCGACTCGCTGGATCTGTACACGCTGGTGCAGGAGTTGGAGGACTCCTACGGCGTGCGGATCTCCGACGAAGAGGCCAGCCGGATCCATACAGTCGGCCAGGCGGTCGATTTCGTGCTCGCCAGCGGGGCCCTGCCGGCGACCGCGAGCCAATCCCCTGACCCTGAGTGACACCACAACGCCAGCGGAAGGAGCCAGACACCCCGCCTGGGATCCGGTCCTGCCCGCCCGTCCCCGGCGCGACGCTGGCCGAGATGCTCGAGCGGCTTCAGCCCGAGCTGCTCAGCTCCGTGTTCACGCACTCCTCGTGGACGACGCGGCGCTCGGACTCCTACGAGCGGCTTGCCTTTCTCGGCGACAGTGTGCTCGGGCTGGCGGTGACGACCCATCTGTTTCCGCGGCTCGACGCCGAGCGCTTCGGCCCCGGACGCCTGACAAAGATCCGCGCGCAGGCAGTGTCGGGCCGCTCCTGCCGGGCGGTCGCCCAGCGCCTGGGGGTGCCCGAGCGGCTGCGCGCGGCAGCGCCGGCGTCGGATGCGCCGGGACTGGAGGCGCTCATCTCCACGGAGCGGGTGTTGGCGTCGGTGATCGAAGCGGTCATCGGTGGCTGCTACCTCACCTTCGGCTACGACGCCACCGCCGAGGCGGTGGTGGACGCGTTTGCCCCGGAGATCGAGGACGCTCTGGAGCACTCGGTGGACTACAAGTCCGCCCTGCAGGAGCGCCTGGCCCGGCGCGGCGAGCTGGTGAGCTACGCCGTGGTGGACGAGGAGGGGCCCCCGCACGACCGGACGTTCACGGTCCAGGCCACGATCCGCGGCAAGGAGATCGGCTCCGGCGTGGGCCGCTCCAAGAAGGACGCCGAGCAGGAGGCCGCGCAGTCCGCGCTGGAGGCCATGGCCAAGTGACGCTCGGTGAGGGCGGCGCTCGCGAGAAGGAGGCGGCGGCGTGTATTTGAAGTCGATCACGGTCAAGGGCTTCAAGTCGTTCCCCGATCGGACCAAGCTCGAGTTCGGGCCGGGCGTGAGCGTCATCGTCGGCCCCAATGGGTCCGGGAAGTCCAATGTCACCGACGCGGTGCTGTGGGCGCTCGGCGAGCAGTCGCCGGGCGCGGTGCGCGGCCAGTCGATGCAGGACGTCATCTTCGCCGGCGCGCCCGGCCGTCAGGCGGGCGGCCACGCCGAGGTGGAGCTCATCCTCGACGACAGCGAGGGCAGCCTGGGGCTCGGCGTCCCCGAGATCTCCATCCTCCGGCGCCTGGACCGCAACGGCGAGGGCGAGTACCGCCTGGCCGGGGCGCGGTGCCGGCTGGTGGATGTCGTCGAGCTGCTCTCGGACACCGGCCTGGGCAAGGAGATGCACTCGGTCATCTCCCAGGGTCGGGTCGAGTCGCTGGTCACCTCCAAGCCGCGGGAGCGCCGGCTGCTCATCGAGGAGGCGGCCGGACTGGGCAAGCACCGCAAGCGCCGCCGCCGCGCCCAGCTCAAGCTGGCCCGAACCCAGGACAACCTCGACCGGGCCCTTGACGTCGAGCGCGAGGCGCGCTCGCGGCTGCGCCCGCTCAAGCGCCAGGCCGAGGCGGCCGAGCTGCATGCGCGGCTGGAGCGCCAGTCGCTGGAGATTCGCTGGGAGCTTGCGCGCGACAACGTCCGGGGCTACCGCGCCGCGATGGCGTCCGCCGAGACCCAGGCCGCCGAGGTCCGCGAACGGCGCCGGGCGCTCGAGGCGGAACTGGAGGCCGTGGCCAAACGGCGCGAGGCCGCCGAAGAGGCCCTAGCCGCCCGCAGCGCGCAGCGCGAGGAACTGTCGCGGCGCGCGTACGCGGCCCGCGGCGCGGCGGAGCGCATCGGCTACCGCGCCGAGTCCGCCCGGGCGGCCGCGGCGTCCGTCGAGGTGCGCGTCACCCGCTACCAGGAGCTGCTGGCCACGCTCCAAGACGAGGCTGCCGCCGACCAGAACGACCCGGAGGCGGCAGGCCGGATCGCCGGGCTGGAGGAGTCGCTGTCCGCGCTGAACCGTGATCGCGAGGCCGAGCTCACCCGCCAGCTCGCCCAGCTCCAGGACCAGCTGGCGGACGCCGGGCGCCGCGTGGCCGAGCAGACCGAGGCCGTCGCCGCCGCCGAGGCCGAGCGTACGGCCGCCGAGGCCGCGGCTGAGCAGGTCCGCGGGGAGCTGCGCGAAGCGGAGCGGGCGGTGGAGGCGGGGCGGCGCGAGGCCGCGCGTGTCGGCTCTGAGCTCGCCGCCGCCAACCAATTCCTGCGCCACCATGCCGGGGCGCCGCACGGCGCGGCGGCCCTCGCCGACGAGCTGGACGTCGACTCCGGCTACGAGCTGGCGGTGGCCGCGGCGCTCGACGGGCGGCTGCGCGCCGCCGTGGTCGATGACCGCCCCGCGGCGGCGTCGCTGCTGGATCGCGCCGGTGCCGAAGGCGGCCGCACGCTGGTGGTCGGCGACACGGACGGCGCGGACGACGCCGGCGACACCAGCGACACCGGCGGCACCACTGCGCACGGCGCTGCCGATGGCGCGCCGCCCGCGCCGGGAGCGGCGCGGCTGGTCGACCACGTCCGCGCCCAGGGCCGCGCGCTCGCGCTGGCGCGCGCGCTGCTGAGCGACACCTGGCTGGTGGAGGATCTCGAACACGTGGCCGCGGACTTCCGCGGCGTCGCCGTCACGCGGTCGGGACGAGTCTGGTCGGCGCGCACGCGCGAGCTGCGCCAGGCGCCGGCGGTGGGGGAGGACCGCGTGCTGGCCGAGCGCAACCGACGCGATCAGCTCGTGTCCGAGTCTGCGCGCGCTGCGCAGGCCGAGCTCGACGCACGGGCCGGCGTGGAGCGCGCCACCGCTGCGATGTCCGAGTCCGACTCGGTGCGCGACCGCCTCACCAACGCCCACCGCGCCGCGGTGCGCACGCTGGACGAGCTGCGCGAGGAGCAGGGCCGCATCGGTGCGCTGATCGAGCGCCGCCGCGCGGCGCCGGACGATGGTCCGCAGGCGGGGCGCCGCTCCCAGCTGGCGGCCGAGCTCGCCGCCGAGCGCCGGATGCTCGAGCGGGCCGAGCGCGAGCGGGCCGAGCGCGCGCGGCGGACCGAGCGCGTCCGCGCCGGGCTGGCCCGCGACCGCGAGCTCGTGCCCGCGGTGGCCAAGGTGATTGCGGCGCTCGAGGAGGCCTCCGGCGCCATCGCGGAGCGGCTGGCGGGCTTCGACGAGGCACTGGCGGCCGATCGGGAGGCCGGCGAGCACGTCGCGGTGGAGCTGCGCACCTGTGCGCACCAGGAGGCCGAGCTGCATGCGCGCATCAGCGGCGAGAATGAGGCGCTCACGCAGGCCGAGGTCCGTCTCCAGCGCGCCCGGGACCAGACCGCGGACGCCGACGCCGAGCTGGGGCGGATCGCCCAACGGCTGGAGCTGGCCGCCGAGCCCGCCGAGGACGCGCTCTCAGACGAGGAGCGCCAGACGCTCGACGCGCGCCTGGAGCGGGTCGCGCGGCGCCGCGAGCAGCTGGGGCCGGTCAACCCCCTGGCCCAGGAGGAGTACGCCGAAGCCGTGGCGCATGTGGAGGAGCTCGAGACCCAGCGCGCTGACCTGGAGACGGCCCTGCGCGAGCTGGAGAAGCTCATCGCCGACACCGACAAGCAGATCCGCATCACGTTCGAGCAGACCTTCAACGCCACGGCCAGCGCGTTCGAGGAGCTCGCCGCCCAGCTGTTCCCCGGCGGAGAGGGGCGGTTGCGCCTGGTCGCGGAGCGCACTGGACCCGCCCGCGTGATCGGCGGCCAGGAGGCCCCGGATCACAACGGGGACGCCGACGGCGAGGATGGGGACAGCGGCGCCGATGACGACGGGTTGGAGCCCGAGGAGGATCTCCTCGGCGTCGAGATCGAGATCACGCCGGCGGGCAAGGAGTGCAAGCGCCTGTCGCTGCTCTCCGGCGGCGAGAAGTCGATGACCGCGCTGGCCTTCCTCTTCGCGGTGTTCCTGGCCCGCCCGTGCCCCTTCTACATCCTCGACGAAGTCGAGGCGGCGCTCGACGACCTCAACATCGACCGCTTCCTCGGCCTGCTGCGCCAGTACTCGTCGCGCGCCCAGTTCATCGTCGTCACCCACCAGAAGCGCACCATGGAGGCCGCCGATTCGCTGTACGGCGTCTCGATGGGCTCCGACGGCATCTCGAAGGTCATCTCGCGCAAGCTCTCGGGCGGGGACGGTCCGGCGGAGCCCGAGGCAGAGGCCGCCTAGCCCCGTCGGGCGGGTGCGCACCGCCGCTGATAACGTCGCCGCCGTCATGGCGCGCGACTGGCGGGAGCTGTTCATCATCGACGGGGCCGAGGCCGGGACGCCCGGCGCGCCCGAGGAGCCCGAGCGGCGCATCGGCCGCTTTCGCCGCCTCCGCGAGAGCCTGCGCAAGACCCGCCAGGCGCTGCAGTCGGAGATCCAGGCGACGCTGTTCGAGGACCTCAACGACGAGACCTGGGAGCGGCTGGAGGAGGCGCTGATCTACGCCGACGTCGGCGCGCAAACGACCGCCAAGGTCGTGGCCCAGCTCGAGCAGGAGGCCACCGAGAACAAATGGTCGGGGGGCGAGCAGCTGTCCGATCGCCTGGTGGAGCTCCTCACCGAGATCGCCACGACCGGCGACGACACGATCGACCTGCGTCCTGAGCCGACCGTGATCCTGGTGGCCGGAGTCAACGGCACGGGCAAGACCACCACGCTGGGCAAGCTCGCCTGGCATCTGAGCAAGGAGCTTCACCGCTCGGTGGTGCTCGCCGCCGGGGACACCTTCCGCGCTGCCGCCGTCGAGCAGCTGGAACTGTGGGCCGAGCGGGCGGGCGTGGACTTCGTCAAAGGGGACCGCGGCGCCGATTCGGCGTCGGTGGCCTTCGACGCGATCGCCACGGCCCGCCGTGACGGCGCCGACGTGGTGCTGATCGACACCGCCGGGCGCCTGCACACCCAGGACAACCTCATGGCCGAGCTGGCCAAGGTGCGGCGGGTGATCGCCAAGCAGATCCCCGAGGCGCCGCATGAGACGCTGCTCACCGTCGACGCCACCACCGGGCAGAACGGGCTGCGCCAGGCCCAGGCGTTCTCTGAGGCGATCGACGTCTCGGGGCTGGTGCTGACCAAGCTCGACGGCACGGCCAAGGGGGGCATCGCCCTCGCCATCGCCCACGAGCTGGGCATCCCGGTCAAGCTCATCGGGGTGGGGGAGCAGCTCGAGGATCTGCGGCCGTTCGACGCCGCCGATTTCGCCCGCGCGCTGGTTTCCTGAGCGACGAGGCGGCGCAGGGCGCAATCTTCTGTGGATGGTGGCCTGACGGGCGCCGCGCCGCGCTACTCTCGCGGCAAATGGCCGGTTGGGTCCTCTGGGTGATTCTGGCGTGCGCCTTCAGCGTGGGCGAGATGCTCTCGGGCGGGTTCTTCCTCGCGCCATTCGCCCTGGGCGCCGCGCTGGCGGCGCCCGCGGAGGCGATCGCCGGGGGCGCGGTCTCCATCGTGGTGTTCGTCGTCGCGTCGCTGCTCACCCTGTTGCTCCTCCGTCCGATCGTGCGCTCGCACCTCCGGATGCCGCCGGCGCTCCGCACCGGCGCCGCGGCGCTCATCGGCCGGCAGGCGATCGTGCTCGAGCGGATCGCCAACAGCGAGGGCGTCGGGATCGTCAAGATCGACGGCGAGGTCTGGACCGCGCGCTCGCTCTACGACGATGAGGAGATCGAGCCGGGCGCGCGGGTCGAGGTCGTCGATATCAAGGGCGCGACAGCGCTCGTCAGCGAATAGGAGGGGGTCATGGTCGAAGCCATCGTCGCCGCCGTCGTCATCATCGTTCTGCTCATCGGGTTCGCGCGGACGGTTCGGATCGTCCCGCAGGCGCGGGCGGGGATCGTCGAGCGCTTCGGGCGCTATCACCGCACGCTCAACCCGGGGCTGTCGGTGCTGATGCCGTTCATCGACCGGCTCAAGCCGCTCATCGACCTGCGCGAGCAGGTGGTGTCGTTCCCGCCACAGCCGGTCATCACCGAGGACAACCTGGTGGTGGGCATCGACACCGTCCTCTACTTCACCGTCAACGACGCCAAGTCCGCGACCTACGAGGTCGCCAACCCGCTGCAGGCGATCGAGCAGATCACGGTCACGACGCTGCGCAACGTGATCGGGTCCCTGACCCTGGAGGCGGCCCTGACCAGCCGCGACCACATCAACGCTCAGCTCCGCACCGTGCTTGACGAGGCCACGAGCAAGTGGGGCATCCGCGTCAACCGGGTCGAGATCAAGTCGATCGATCCGCCAGGGAGCATCCAGGAGGCGATGGAGAAGCAGATGCGCGCCGAGCGCGATCGCCGCGCCGCCATCCTCAACGCCGAGGGCATCAAGCAGTCCCAGATCCTCACCGCGGAGGGTGCCAAGCAGGCCGCGGTGCTCACGGCCGAGGGCGAGAAGCAGGCGGCGATCCTGCGCGCGCAGGGCGAGGCCGAGGCGATCGCCACCGTGTTCACGGCCATCCATGACGGCAAGCCCGACCCGCAGCTGCTCAGCTACCAGTACCTGCAGATGCTGCCGCAGCTGGCGCGCGGGGACGCCAACAAGGTGTTCGTGATCCCGTCGGAGTTCGCGGAGGCATTCGGCGGTCTCACCAAGGCGTTCGCGAGCAGCCAGGCCAGCGAGCCCGCCCGGGGGGCGGCGGCCGATCCGGGCGCCAATTCGCGGGGCCAGCTCCCATCCTGAGGGCACGCGCCGCCTAGTAGCCTGAGGACACAGAACGCACGATGTTCGACTCCCTTGCCGAAAAGCTCCAGGCCACCTTGGCCGACGTCCGCGGTCGCGGCACCCTGACCGAGGACGACATCAACGCCGCGATGCGCGAGATCCGTCTCGCGCTGCTCGAGGCTGACGTCAACTTCAAGGTCGTCAAGAGCTTCACGTCCGCGGTCAAGGATCGCGCCCTCGGGGCCGACATCGTGGGCAAGCTCAACCCCGGCCAGCAGGTGGTCAAGATCGTCTCCGACGAGCTGACCGAGCTCATGGGCGGGGCCTCGCGCGAGCTGTCGTTCTCGCCGCGACCGCCCACGATCGTGTTGATGGCCGGCCTCCAGGGCTCGGGCAAGACGACCGCCACCGGCAAGCTGGCGCGCTACCTGCGCACCGAGCACAATTCGTCCGTGGCCGTGGCGGCGTGTGACGTCTATCGCCCGGCGGCGGTGGAGCAGCTCGTCAAGGTCGGCCACCAGGCCGGCGTCGACGTCTACGAGCAGGGCACCGACCGCAACCCGGTCGACATCGCCCGGTGGGCCGCCGAGCGCGCCCGCACCGAGGGCAAGGATGTGCTCATCATCGACACCAGCGGGCGCCTGCACGTCGACACCGAGTTGATGACGGAGCTGGCCGACATCAAGAAGGCCGTCAACCCGCACGACATCCTGCTCGTGGTCGACGCGATGACCGGACAGGACGCGGTCAACGTCGCCGAGCAGTTCGCCGCGGTGGTCGACTTCGACGGCGTGGTGATGTCGAAGCTGGACGGCGATGCCCGCGGCGGCGCGGCGCTGAGCGTGAAGGCCGTCACCGGCAAGCCGATCCTGTTCGCCTCCACCGGGGAGAAGCTCGACCAGTTCGAGCGGTTCCATCCCGACCGCATGGCGCAGCGAATCCTCGGCATGGGCGACGTCATGACGCTGATCGAGAAGGCGGAGGCCGGCTTTGACGAGCAGCAGGCCGCCGAGCTGGAGCGCAAGCTGCGCAAGCAGGAGTTCGGCCTCGACGACTTCCTCGATCAGATGCGCCAGATCCGCAAGCTCGGGCCGTTGCAGTCGCTCCTGGGGATGATCCCGGGGATGGGCAAGGAACTGCGCGGCGTCAAGGTCGACGAGAAGGAGTTCGACCGCCTCCAGGCGATCATCCTGTCGATGACGCCGCAGGAGCGCCGTCACCCGGAGCTGATCAAGGGTTCGCAGCGCCTGCGCATCGCCAGGGGGTCGGGCACGAACGTGCAGGCGGTCAAGCAATTGATCAAGCAGTTCGAGCAGATGCGCAAGGTCATGCGCCAGGTCTCCCAGGGCCGGATGCCCGATCTCGGTGCGCTTATGCGCCAGGCACGCTAACCTCATCGACCGCTAATGGCAGTCAGACTTCGACTCACACGCATCGGCGGGCGGAAGAACCCCATCTGGCGCGTCGTCGTCGCCGACCAGCGCTCCAAGCGCGACGGTCGCGTGATCGAGACCGTCGGGCATTACAACGCCCAGACCGACCCCTCCACGATCGTCCTCAACGAGGAGCGCATCCGCGACTGGCTCGCGCGCGGCGCTCAACCGTCGGAGACCGTTCGCAAGCTGCTGCGCACGCAGGGCATCAGCTAGTGGCCCCGAGCGACCACTGACCGAGGCGCGCGTGAAGGATCTCCTGGAGTACCTGGTGCGGGGACTCGTGGAACACCCCGACGCCGTCCAGGTCACCGAGATCGACGAGGGCGACGGCACCGTCGTGCTCGAGCTGTCGGTGGACGAGGACGACTACGGCAGCGTCATCGGCCGCGGCGGCCGGACCGCGCAGGCGCTGCGTAGCGTGATCAAGGCGGCCGCGGTCAAGGAGCAGCGCCGCGTGTTCGTGGACATCGTCGACGACTAGGTGACCGAGGAGACGGAGCACTGGCTGAGCGCCGGTGTCGTCGGACGCCCGCACGGGCTGGACGGGAGCTTCCACGTGGCCGAGCCCGTCGCGGCGTTGCTCGAGCTGGGCACCGAGGTCCGCGTTGCCGGCATTCTGCGCTTGATCGTCCGCCTGGCCGGCCACGCCGGGCGGCCCATCGTGCGCCTGGAGGGGTGCGAGGACCGCAGCGCCGCCGAGGCGCTGCGGGGCCAGGAGCTGTTCGTGGGGCGGGGCGCCGCGCCGGCGCTGGACGAGGACGAGTGGTGGGCCACCGACCTCGAGGGCTGCACCGTGCGCGACGGGGAGCGCGAGCTGGGGGTCGTCGCCCGGCTGCTGGCGCTGCCCTCGTGCGAGGTCCTGGAGGTGTCGCGCGGGGGCGGCGCGCCCGACCTGCTGGTGCCGCTCGTGCGCGATGCGGTGCGCGACGTCGACCTCGACCGGCGCGTCATCGACGTCGACCTGGAGTTCCTGGGCGAGGCGTGATGCAGATCGACGTGTTCACGCTGTTCCCTGAGGCGTTTGACTGGTTCGCGGGCCAGCGCCACGTGGCCAATGCCCTGGCTCTGGGTCACGAGCTGCACCGCGTCAACTATCGCGACCACACGCCGCTGAGCGGCCGCCAGGTCGACGACACGCCGTTCGGGGGCGGGGCGGGGATGGTGCTGCGCGTCGACGTCGTGGAGGCGGCGCTGCGGGGGCGCTACGGGGTCGACCCCGTCCGGCTGCCGGAGCAGCGGCGCGTGATCGCGCTGGACCCCGGCGGGCGTCTGCTGGACGACGCCCTGGTTGACGAGCTGGCTGCGCAGCCGGCGCTCACCCTGCTCTCCGGGCGCTATGAGGGCTTTGACGAGCGCATCGTCGAGCACTTCTGCTCGGACCGGGTGTCGATCGGGCGCTACGTGCTCGCCGGCGGCGAGCTCGCGGCCATGGTGGTGTGTGATGCCGTGCTGCGCAAGCAGCCCGGCGCGCTCGGCGATGAGCGCTCGGCGGTGGAGGAGTCCTTCAGCGCGGCGCTCGAGGGCGGCCCCGAGTACCCCCAGTACACCCGGCCGGCCGAGCACCGGGGCTGGCGCGTGCCGGAGGTCCTGCTGTCGGGCCATCACGCCCGGATCGCGGAGTGGCGGCTGGCCCAGAGCCGCCTGCGCGGCGAGCGTGGGACTTAGCCTGGATCCACTGATATTGGCGGCGAGACGACCCCAGGATCGGCGGATCCGGGCTTAGCGCAGCGCCAACATCGCCGTCGGCGGTGACCCGCTACCATGAACCGCCGCATGGGCAGCGGCGCGCTTGCGCACGCGGCCCGGTGGTCTGCACGGCCGGCGCCATGCAATCCCAGCCGGTCCTCCCAAACTTCAGTTCCCCGTGAGCACAGTCATCGAAAGCCTGGAGCGATCTCAGCTCCGCCGGGTCCCCGCGTTCGACGCCGGTGACCGTCTGCGTGTGCACTTCCAGGTCATCGAGGGCACCCGGCGCCGCACCCAGGTGTTCGAGGGCGTGGTGATCAAGCGCCAGGGCCACGGCGCTCGGGAGACGTTCACCGTCCGCAAGCAGTCGTTCGGCGTTGGCGTGGAGCGGACGTTCCCGCTGCACTCTCCGAAGATCGAGCGGATCGAGGTGGCGGCCCGCGGCGACGTGCGTCGCGCCAAGCTCTACTACCTGCGCGGCCGGATCGGCAAGCGCGCCCGCGTGCGCGAACGCCGGTCCGCTGGACCCGAGGTGGCCGTCGAGCGGGAGCTGCTCTACGGGCCCGAGGGTGACGGCGAGCCCACGCCGGTGGATGCCGAGGGCGCCACCGCGGAGGAGACGGTCGCGGAGGCCGTCGAGGCGCAGGAGGCCGCGGCCGAGACCGCGGAGGCGCCCGCCGCCGATAACGTCGCCGCCGAGTCCGCGGCGGCCGAGCCCGCAGCCGGCGCGGAAGGCACCGACGCACCCGAGCCCGCCGCCAGCGCTGACGCGACCGACGCGGGCGAGGAAGAGCCAGCGACGGACGACGAGTAGGTGTGACGAAGACCAAGAAGCCGCTGGCGCGCTCGGTGGCGGAGCTGGTCGTGATCGTCGCGATCGCCCTGGGTCTGGCCGTGGCCATCCAGGGGTTCATCGTCAAGCCGTACGAGATCCCGAGCGCGTCGATGGAGCCGACGCTGCGCATCAACCAGCGGATCCTGGTGGACCGCGTGGGGATGCACTTCTCCACGCCGCACGTCGGGGACATCTTCGTCTTTCACCCGCCGGCGAGCGAGACCTGCGCCGATCCCAACGAGGGGGAGAACGGCGCCGGCCAGGATGCGTCGGCCGCGTGTGACGTCGCTCAGACGCACGAGTCCTCGCAGACCTACGTCAAGCGCGTCGTCGGCTTGCCGGGGGACCGCCTCTCGATCGTCAACGGCCGCGTGTACCGCAACGGCCGGCTCGAGCCGAGCGCATTCACGGTTCCATGCGGCGATGTCGGGGAATGCAACTTCCGTGCCACGATCACCGTGCCCAAGGGTGACTACTACATGATGGGCGACAATCGCCCGGACTCGCTCGACAGCCGCTACTGGGGCCCGGTGCCCAAGGCGTGGCTGATCGGGAAGGCGTTTCTCACCTACTGGCCTCCTGATCGGATCGGGTTTCTCTAACCCCATACCGGATGTCCGCGTCTCGCAAGAAGAAGAGATCCCCGCTCGGCTCCCTGGTGGAGCTGGTGATCACCATCGCGGTCGCGGTGGGGCTGGCCATCCTCATCCAGGCGTTCATCGTCAAGCCCTACCGGATCCCCAGCTCGTCGATGGTGCCGACGCTCATCCCCGGCCAGCGCGTGCTCACCAACCGGCTGGTCGACCAGCCCAGCGTCGGCGACATCGTCGTGTTCCATCCCCCGCACGGGGCGGACTTCAACAGCCCCGTCTGCGGCGATCCCAACCAGGGCACCGGCCACACGCAGGCCTGTGACACGCATACGCCCCAGGAGTCCACGCAGACGTTCATCAAGCGCGTCGTGGCCGGACCGGGGGACAGGCTCTTCATCCGCGACGGCCACGTCTACCGTAACGGCGTGAAGGAGCAGGACAGCTACACCGCCCCCTGCGGAGCAGATAGTTCCTGCAATTTCCCGAAGCCGATCACGGTTCCGCCCGGCGAGTACTTCATGATGGGAGACAACCGTGGCCTCTCGGACGACAGCCGTTTCTGGGGTCCCGTCCCGGACAAGTGGGTCATCGGGGTCGCCTTCTTCACCTACTGGCCCCCGGACCGCATCGGCACGATCTGACCGGCCCCGCGCGCCGCGGGGCAAGTCGACCCGTCCCGGCCGCCGGCTGCTCGGCTTTGACCGCGGGCTGGGCGCGCGCTTTGTCGCCGGGGCCGACGAGGCCGGGCGCGGCTCCCTGGCCGGTCCGCTCGTCGCCGCCGCCGTGCTCCTGGACCTCGACCGCGTCGGGCCGGCCCAGGCACGGGCGCTTGGACTGCTCAATGACTCAAAGCAGCAGACCCCTGAGGGCCGCGCGGCGCTGTATCCGGTGATCCTCGGCATCGCCGCGCGGGTCTCGATCGTCACACGCTGTGCGCCAGGGATCGACGCCCGCGGACTGCACAAGACCAACCTCGCCGCCTTGCGCGACGCTCTCAACGAGGTGGCCTGCGACGGCTGCATCTGCCTCAGCGACGGCTTTCCGGTCTCCGGGGTGGCCCAGGAGCAGCGAGCGGTGATCGGCGGTGACGCGAAGAGCGCCGCGATCGCCGCGGCCTCGGTGCTGGCCAAGGAGACCCGGGATCGCTACATGCGACGTGCCGATCTCGCCCACCCGGGCTGGGAGTTCGCCACCCATGTCGGCTACTCCACGCCCGAGCACCGGGAGGCGATCGAGCGCCTCGGCGTCTCGCCGCTGCACCGGCTCTCGTTTCAGTCCACCGCATACCAGCAACTCGCGCTCAGCTAACCCGTTTAAGCGATGGTCGGACGCAGACGGCGTCTGACCCATAAGCGGTCGGGTGCCGTCTGCTCCCGGCCCACAGCGGGTCCGGCGCTCGGGCGCGACCGGACCATCTCATCTCAAAGGGAAGGGGAACCGGGATATGCCCGTGCGTCTCGTGCCGCGCTCTACGCGGAGAATCTCATCTGTCGTCATCCTCGCCACCGCGGCTCTCACCGGCGGCTTCGCCGCTCCGGCGATGGCCGACACGCCGTCGTCCATCGCCGTCGCCACCACCACCGCCACGCCAGAGCAGGCGGTTCCAGTCGACCTGGCCTTCAGCGGGACCAATGCCCTGACCGCCAACGCCGAGGTCGAGGCCGTGGTGCGTCCGGCCGGCGGCCTGGCGTGCCTGGCCAGCTACCAGGAGGACACCTCGACGTTTCCGGCTCAGGACGTGGCGATCTTCGCCCCGGGGGCGCAGTCGGTCTCACCGGGCGCGTATGACGTGTCGGGCAGCTTCAAGCCGCCGGCGGCGGGCTCCTACCAGGTCTGCGCATGGCTGGCCCAGAACCAGAACAGCACCGACCAGCCCGTGAGCTCGCCGGCCACGCTCACGGTGGCCGCGCGCGGCCCGCAGGTGAGCCAGCTGACCGTGACGGTCCCCAAGGACCTGCAGCCCAACGTCACGTTCCCGGTCAGCTATACGACCCAGACCGACCAGCAGCTCTCGCTTCACTCGGTGATCTACGCCAGCGATCAGCGGCCGTGCGCGGCCAGCTTCGAGCTCAACCAGCAGCAGGGCAGGATGGAGACGGTCCTCAGCGCCTTCGGGTTCACGTCCGTGTTCGGTGGTCCCGCCACCAACATCGTGACGATCAGGCAGGGGACCGGGTTCTACCGGTGTGCACCTGGGTCGAGGGCCCCAACTCCGGCGAGGTCGACGGCGCGGCCAGCACGCCGGTCACCGTCGGCACCCCGCCGCCGCCGTCGCCCAAGCTCAAGCTGACGAAGGCTGCGGCCTCGCACAAGCACGGGGTCGCGATGGCCGGCATCACGGTCTCGGGCTTCACCGGCAAGCTCGCCGTGTCCGCCGCCTGCGGCTCAGCCACGGCCAAGCGGACGGTCACGGCCCGCAACCGCCGCTTCTCGTCGGGCTTCGCCCTGCCACGCGGCTGTGCCCACGCCCGGAAGGTCAAGCTCACCGTCTCATGGGCAGGCTCCAGCGCCTTCGCCAACCAGACGGTGACCAAGACCGTCGCGATCGCCAAGTGACGACGCAGTCCTGACCGACGCCCGAGGGGCCATGGAGCAACCGCGTATCGCACGCGCTCCATGGCCCCGCAGGGTGGGGGCGCCGCATCAGAACGCCCCCTCCAGGTGCTCGAGCGAGATCAGCCGGCCCGCCCCGTCGACGATGACTCCGATCGCGTCAAACCGGATCACATCGGCGTACGGCCGTTCCCGGCGCTCCATCAGCCAACTGCCGGCCATCTTGCGCACGCGCACCTGCTTGCCCGGGCCCACCGCGTCGAACGGTCCACCGGCGCGACCGCCCGCCCGGCGCGTCTTGACCTCGCAGAACGCCAGTGTCGCGCCGACCCGCGCGACGATGTCCAGCTCGCCCCACCGGGTGCGGTAGTTCCGCTCCACGATCTCGTAACCGAGCCGCCGCAGATGCTCGGCGGCGAGCGCCTCGCCGGCACGTCCGAGGCTGTTCTCCAGCTCGTTGCCCATGCCGGAAACGCTACCCCAAAAAACGTGACACGTGTGTGTCGAATGGCGCCAATCACGTCACAAAAGATCCTGTAAAAGATACACATTTGGCACGAGCCGTCACCCACGAGTCACGCCTTTTCCCCTACGGTTTCCGGACATGCTCGCCAGGGTCGCGACATTCGCCATCGAGGGGGTCCAGCCATCCCAGGTGTGGGTGGAGGTGGATATCCGCAGCGGGCTGCCGGCGTTCACCGTGGTGGGCCTCGGAGACACCGCGGTGCGCGAGTCGCGTGACCGCATCCGCTCGGCCATCCTCAACTCCGGCTTCAAGTTCCCCGAGGGACGGATCACCGCCAACCTCGCCCCCGCCTTCATGCGCAAGGCCGGCCCGGGCTTCGACGCCGCACTGGCCCTTGCGGTACTGGCCGCCAGCGGGCAGGTCCCGGCCGAGGCCCTGGCGGACTACGCGGTGTTCGGAGAGCTGTCCCTCGGCGGCGAGCTGCGGGACTCGCCCGGCGCACTCGCCGTCGCCGAGGGGGCGCGGGGGTCCGGTTGCACGCGCCTGATCGTCCCGCGCACGCGCGGGCGGGAGGCCGCGCTCGTCGAGGACCTGCAGATCATCGCGGTGGCGAGCCTGCGCGCCGCCGCCGACGTGCTGGCGGGCGGCGCCGCGCCATCCCTCCCTGGGGCGCCGCCCGCCCACGAGCCCGCCCAGCGCGAGCCCGACCTCTCCGACGTGCGCGGGCACGAGGCGCCGCTGCTGGCCCTCGAGATCGCCGCGGCGGGCGGGCACAACCTCCTGCTGGAGGGCGCCCCGGGGACGGGTAAGACGATGCTGGCCCGCCGCCTGCCCACGATCCTGCCGCCGCTGACCCGTGCCGAGGCGATCGAGGTCACACGGATCCAGAGCGTGAGCGGCATCCACGCCGGGGGCCTCATCAGCGCGCGGCCGTTCCGCGCGCCCCATCACACGATCTCGCCGGCGGGCCTGGCCGGCGGGGGATCGCCGCCGCGGCCGGGCGAGGCGACCCTGGCCCACCATGGGGTGCTCTTTCTCGACGAGCTGTCTGAGTTCCAGCGCTCCAGTCTCGACGCGCTGCGCCAGCCGATCGAGGACGGCCGCGTGACGATCGTCCGCGGCCAGCAGTCGCTCACCTTCCCGACCGCGTTCATGCTGGTGGCGGCCACCAACCCGTGTCCGTGCGGCTTCGCGGGCGTGGACGAGCGCTGCACCTGCGGCGAGGCCGACCTGCGGCGTCATCGCCGCCGCCTCAGCGGGCCGCTGCTGGACCGCATGGACCTGCTCGTGGACGTGTTGCGGCCAGACGGCGAAGAGCTCCGCGGTCCGCCCCGCCGCGGCTCGGCCGAGGTGCTGGCGCGCGTGACGGAGGCCCGCGAGCGCCAGCGCCGGCGCCTCGCCGGGACGGGCGCCGCCTGCAACGGCGAGATGGACGCCCGCGCCGCGGGCGCGGTCATCCGCCTCGACCGCGAGGCCGACAGCGAGCTGCACCACGCTTACAAGTACGGCTGGCTCAGCGCGCGGGGCCGTCATCGCGTGCTGCGGGTGGCCCAGACGATCGCCGACCTCGGCGGCCGGGAGGAGGTGAGCCGGGACGACATCCTGCTCGCCCTCAGTCTTCGCCAGCGCACCGCCACCGATCTGGAGGCCGCGGCGTGACCGCGGCGCGGGCGTGCCCGGAGTGCCTGCGGCGCGCATGGCTGCTCGTGCGCCTTGCGGCTCACCTCGATGTCGAGCGTGGGCGCATCTCGGAGCTGCTGGACCGCGGCGACGAGGATCTCATCGAGGCGGTCGCCGGCGCCGGCGCGGCCGAGGTGCGCGCCGAGTGGGCGTCGTTTGACGCCGAGCCCTACCGAGAGCGCTGCGAGGCGGCGCAGGTCGAGACGCTGTGCCGCTGTGACCCGGCCTATCCCTCCAGGCTGTGGGCGCTGGAGGGCGAGCCGGCCGTCCTGCACGTCGCCGGTGGCCTGGAGCGGTTTCTCGAGCTGGCCGGCGAGGATTCGGTGGCGATCGTCGGGGCGCGCCGGGCGTCCCCCTACGCGATGGAGAACGCTCGCTCGCTGGCGCGCGGCCTCGCCGGCAGTCTGACCGTGGTGAGCGGGATGGCATCCGGCGTCGACACGGCGGCGCACGAGGGCGCTCTGCAGGGCCGCGGGACGACGATCGCCGTGCTGGCGTGCTCGCCGGAGCGTCCGTACCCACCGTCGGCACGGCGCCTGCACCGCGAGATCATCGCCGCCGGTGCTGTCGTGTCAGAGCTCGGACCGGGTGTACCGGCGCGGCGGTGGATGTTCCCGGCGCGCAACCGGATCATCGCGGCGCTGGCCGATATGACGGTGGTGGTGGCGGCCCGGCAGGGCTCCGGGGCGCTGCTGACCGCATCGGAGGCGAGAAAGCTCGAGCGCAAGGTGGGCGCGGTGCCGGGCCAGGTCACCGCGCCGCTGTCGTTCGGGCCACACGTGCTCCTCCGCTACGGCGCCTATCTGGTCGCCGAGCCGCTGGATGTGCTGGCCGCCGTCTACGACTCCTGCCTGCCACCGCGGCCGCCCGAGCCTGACCGGCCCCGCGATCCGAGCCTGGTTCCACTGTTCGAGGCGCTCGCCGACGGATACGAGCTGCCGACGGCGTTCGCCGAAGCGGGCCTGGACGCCGAGGCCGGGCTGGCGGCGCTGGCAGCGCTGGAGATCGGCGGCTACGTACGCCGCCAGACGGGAGGTCGCTACTGCGTGGTGCCCTGACGACATAGGCCGGCCGGCCTTCATAAGCTCGGCTCGGAGAGATGGCCGACTTCGGATCTGCACGGACGGACAGCGGTGGTGCGGGCGCTCCCCGGGAGCGGCCGCCGTGCGTGCTGTCGATCGCCGGTTCGGACTCCGGGGGCGGCGCCGGGATCCAGGCGGATCTGAAGGCGTTCGCCGCCTGTGGCGTGCACGGCATGACGGCGATCACGGCGATCACGGCGCAGAACACCGTCGAGGTGACGGCGGTGGAGGCGATCTCGCCGGAGGTGATCGTGGCCCAGGTCAGGGCGGTGGCCGAGGACATCGGCGTGGACGCCGTGAAGATCGGGATGCTCGGGACCGTGGCGACGATCGAGGCGGTGGCGGCGTCGCTGGAGCTGCTCGCGCCGGGGACGCCGGTGGTGCTCGACCCGGTGATGGTGTCCGAGTCGGGCGCGGAGCTGCTCGAGGCGTCGGCGCGCGGCGCCCTCACCGAGCTGCTGCTGCCGCGCGTGCTGGTGATCACGCCGAACCTCCCCGAGGCCCGGGCGCTGGGCGGCCCCGGCGCGCCTGACGACGTCGGGGCGCTGGCCCGAGCCCTGAGGGAGCTCGGGCCCGAGGTGGTGGTGGTCACCGGCGGGCACCGGGAGCAGGCGATCGACGTGTTCTATGACGGGTCGCAGCTCGTCGAGCTGCCCGGCGAGCGCTACCCCGGCGGGGCGGCCCACGGGTCCGGCTGCACGCATTCCTCGGTGCTGGCCGCGCGGCTGGCGTGGGGCGATTCGCCGCTGGAGGCGGCCAGGGTGGCCAAGCGCCGGGCGTCGGAGGCGGTGCGCGACGGGCTGCGTGGGGTGGGGGCGGGTGCCGGCCCGGTCAACATCCTGGGCGTGACATAATCATCCGGTGCGCTTTCTGAGGATGAAGCCGGGACACGGTGAGGTGCTGATCGCGGAGGGCGACGTCGAGCTGGCGGAGGACGAGCAGCGGCTCATCGAGGAATTCCGCCTCCAGCTGGACGCCGGTCTGTGGGCCGCGGTGCCGACGCTGGACGCCTCCGGGCGGCGGCAGGCGCACATGGTCAAGACGTTTGACGACGTCCCCCGCGATGCAGACCGCGTGATCTTCTTTCCGCGCGCGGCCGGCGGCCGGTAGGCGCCGCCGGGGCGGGGCGGGGCTCTAGAGATGCTCCTTGCGCTTGTCGCGACCGCGCTCGTAGCCGTGGCCCTGCTCTCAGAGGAGCTGATGCCGCGCATCGAGGAGATGTGGCAGCGCCACCGCGCGCGGCGGCGGATGGCGCCCGTGATGCCCTATGACCCGGGCCGCGAGCGCCGCGCCGAGGCGCGCGCCCGCCAGCTGCTGCGCTCCTGCGTCAACGAGGAGGAATGGGGGATGTACCGGGACTTGGGCTTCATCCGGGTCTGGGGCAGCCAGTCCGACGGTCCCGTGGACTCCGAGGGCACCGGGGGCGCCGCCTACGCGTATCTCATCTATCCCCACCGCGCGATCGTCGCCTACCTGGCCCAGACCCATCGGCTGCTCAACGAGTACTGCGTCGCCTTCCCGGACGAGACGCGCCCCTACGGGAGCTCGCGCCTGCCCGACTCAGACGACGTGCTGGCCAAGTGGATGGCGCTCACCGGCGACGAGCAGCGCCTGATCTCCACCGCCAACATGCACCTGCCCGGGCGCCAGCTCGACCCCACCCGCGTCAAGCGCGACCTGTGGCGCCTGTCGCAGTGGGAGCGCGCGCGCATGCGCGACGCCGCCCAGCGCAGCCCCACCTCCACCCCGCTGGACACCTCCAACTGAGGCTCGGCCCCGTGGGCCGCGGCGCACCGTGAACCGGCGCGTTGGGTGGTGCGGGTTTGCTCGGGGCGGTCTCGGGGCATCGACGAACGTCAACGGCGGCTTTCGAAGGGTGCCCGGAGCGGCTGCAGGGGATCCGCCCAGCCGTTGAAACCTCACGCCACACACCGCACTGTTGGACGGTGGGTGTCCTGTGGTTTCAACGGGCTGAACTCTCACGCCACGCGCCGCGGGATGCGGTGACGCGTGGCGTGAGGTTTCAATCGCCCGGGGCCGATGGATGGTGATGGCGCACGCACACCGCGCGTTTCACGGCAGCGGGGCGCGCAGTGCCCACATGGCGGGCACAAACGCACGCACCGCCCGCCACACGGCGCTGTGTGTGTAGTCGCGCCAGTGGCGGCAGGCCAGCCAGCGGCCCGGCCCACCTCCTCGAAAGCCGCCCTTGACGTGCGCCCCGCGTCACCGCGAACGCATCGAGCAGACGATCAGACCGACGGCGGCCAGCAGCCGTGCCGTCCGCGGTTGCTCTGGCAGAGGTGATGCGGATATGTACCGCGTGGCGTAAACAAATCGACATGACGTCGCCGGCGCCCGCCCGCCCGCCCCCCGGGGGCCCATGAGCGGCCGGCGCGGCCGCATCGCTAGTGTTCCCGCCCCCATGAGCACCCCCACCCAGCAGGACCTCAAGCACCGCAGCCGCGCCCTCACCGAGGGGCCCCAGCGCGCCGCCGCCCGCGCCTATCTGAAGGGCATCGGCTATGACGACGACGCCCTGGCCAAGCCGCTGATCGCCGTCGCCAACACATGGATCGAGACGATGCCGTGCAACTTCCATCTGCGCGCGCTCGCGGCCAAGGTCAAGCAGGGGATCAAGGCCGCCGGCGGCACCCCGATGGAGCTCAACACGATCGCGATCTCTGACGGGATCACGATGGGCACCCCGGGGATGCGGGCCTCGCTGGCCAGCCGTGAGCTGATCGCCGACAGCATCGAACTCGTGGTCGACGCCCACATGTTCGACGCCGTCATCGCCATCAGCGGCTGCGACAAGACGATCCCCGGCACCGTCATGGCGCTGTGCCGCCTGGACATCCCGAGCGCGATGCTCTACGGCGGCTCGATCATGCCCGGCCACTATCAGGGCAAGGAGGTGACGATCGGCGAGGTGTTCGAGGCCGTCGGGGCCCACGCCGCGGGCACGATCACCGACGCCGAGCTGACCGCCATCGAGGACGCCGCCTCGCCCGGCGCCGGCGCCTGCGGCGGCCAGTTCACCGCCAACACGATGGCGATGGCGTTCGAGGTGCTCGGCATCTCGCCCGCCGGCTTCAGCATGGTCCCGGCCGTCGACCCGCGCAAGAGCGAGGTCGCGGAGCGCACCGGCGAGCTGGTCATGGACATCCTCAAGCGCAACCTGCGCCCCAGCGACATCATCACCCGCCAGAGCCTGGAGAACGCCATCGCCGGCATCGCCTGCAGCGGCGGCTCCACCAACGGGGTGCTGCACCTGCTGGCGATCGCGCGGGAGATGGGCATCGAGCTGCACATCGACGACTTCGACCGCATCTCGGACCGCACGCCGTTGCTGTGCGACCTCAAGCCGGGCGGCCGCTTCACCGCGCCCGACCTCTACGCCGCCGGCGGCGTGCCCGTCGTCATGAAGCGGCTCAAGGACGCCGGCCTGCTCAACGAGGACGCGATCACCGTGACCGGCCAGACGATCGGCGAGATCGCCGACGCCGCCGCCGAGACCCCCGGCCAGGTCGTGGTCAAGCCGCTTGACGACCCGATCAAGGACACGGGCGGCCTCGCCATCCTCCATGGCAACCTCGCGCCCGACGGCTGCGTGGTCAAGCTCGCCGGCTACGAGCGCCGCTCGCAGACGGGCCCGGCGCGGGTGTTCGAGTCCGAGGAGGACGCGATGCGCGCCGTGATCGCCCGCGAGATCCAGGCCGGCGACATCGTCGTCATCCGCAATGAGGGCCCCGCCGGTGGCCCCGGAATGCGGGAGATGCTGGCGGTCACCGCCGCACTGGTCGGCGAGGGCCTGGGGGAGAAGGTGGCGCTGCTCACCGACGGGCGCTTCTCCGGCGCCACCCGCGGGCTCATGGCCGGCCACGTCGCCCCCGAGTCGGTCCGGGGCGGCCCGATCGGGCTGGTCCGCGACGGCGACCGGATCACCTTGGACGTCGAGACCCGTCGCCTCGACGTGGACCTGTCCGACGACGAACTGGCCCGCCGAGCCGAGGCCTACGAGCCGCCGGAGCGCCCGTTCCCGGGCGTCGCTCTGAGCAAGTACGCGAAGCTCGTGTCCAGCGCCGCCCAGGGCGCCGTCACGTTTTGATGTGACCGCGCGCGGGCAGGATGACGTTCTGGCTGCAGCTTCGCCCCAGGAGCCTGCGCACAATCGACGTGCCAAGCCGCCGAAACGCAAGCCGGGTTGCAGAAACCTCCCGGAGGCTGGTTGCTGCTTGATCGCGCCTCATCGGTCAGTACCATGCAACCAGTGGCGAATGTCTCGTATTTGCGCGCCCCGGGGACTCAGCGGGCATGGAGAAAGAGCCGCGGCGGGGTCAACGACGCGCCGCGCGGCCGCCGCCCCCTGCGCTACATCGTCGCCGGGGTGATGCTGCTGGCGGTGGCCGGGGTCGTCGTCGCCGGCGTCGCGCTGACGTCGGCCAAGGCCAGCCTCACTGCGGACCCGCTGGCCATCGCCAAGGTCGGGATGCCGCTGGGCGGGGGCACCATCGAGAACGTCAGCGTCGTCACCGGGCCCCACAGCCAGCCCGTGCCGGTGAGCCTGCACGACGGCAAGATCACCCCTGACCAGCTCATCGCGGCCAACGAGCGCCTCCAGATCCAGGTCGTGGTCAAGCGCCCGGGCTGGATCAGCTGGCTGGCCGGCGCCAAGCAGAAGCTGACGCTCACGCTGATCGCCCCCGTGGCCAGCCTGCGCTCGCACTACATCACGATCCGCAAGGGCGGGGACCTGCGCGCTCGCTTCAAGGCGCCGATCAGCGCCTACACCTTCGGCACCTCCCCGGCCCACATGACCCGGACCGTCCTGCCCCGGCCCGCGAACGTCATCACGCTGCCCCACACGGGGCTGGCCGGCACCGTGTTCCTGTCGGCGGTGCCGCGTACCTGGGAGAAGTCCCGCACCGCGAGCGTCTCCTACTTCCCCGCGGGCAAGACCGCCACTGCCGTGGCCTCGCCGACCCCGGGTGCCACGATCAAGCCCGACACCCCGATCACGCTCACCTTCTCCAAGCCCGTGAGCAAGGCGCTGGGCTCCCACATGCCGCCCGTGTCGCCTGACGCGGGCGCCTGGCACACCGTCAACAGCCACACCATCCGCTTCGAGCCGACCGGCTATGGCTACGGGCTGGCGGCCAAGGTCCAGGTCGCGCTGCCCAGCGGCGTACGCGTCCTCGGCGGCCAGGCCGGCGCGAGCGACAACACCGCCACCTACACCGTCCCGGGCGGCTCGATGGTGCGCGTCCAGCAGTTGCTGGCGCAACTCGGCTACCTGCCCCTGACGTTCAAGGGCGCCCACGTGCCGCTCACCAACACCGCGCAGGAGGCCGCCGCCGTCGACCCGCCGAAGGGCACGTTTAGCTGGAGGTACGACAACACGCCGTCCGCGCTCAAGAGCTTCTGGCAGCCGGGCGCCTACGGCACCGTGACCAAGGGCGCGCTCATGGCCTTCGAGAACGACCACGGCATGATCGCCGACGGGATCCCCGGGCCCGCGGTGTGGAAGGCTCTCATCAGCGCGGCGATCAGCGGCCACGGGTCCACGTTCGGCTACACCTTCGTGTCGGTCAGCGTGGCCTCGCAGTCGCTGAACCTGTGGCACAGCGGCAAGACCGTCATCGGCGCAACCCCGGTCAACACGGGCATTCCGTCGGCGCCGACCGCCACCGGCACCTACCCGGTGTACGAGCACCTCACCTCGACGACGATGAGCGGGACCAACCCGGACGGCAGCCACTACAGCGATCCCGGCATCCCATGGGTCAGCTACTTCAACGGCGGCGACGCGCTGCACGGCTTCACGCGCGCCTCGTACGGGTCGCCGCAGAGCCTGGGCTGCGTGGAGATGCCGTTCAGCGTCGCCGGCCAGATTTGGCCGTACACCCCCATCGGCACGCTCGTCGACGTTCACTGACGGACGGCCGCGCCGTCGCAGCGGCAGGGCTGGCCGCGCCGGCGGCGAATAGCCAGGACGCACATGCGCACGGCCGCTGTCACGACGCCCCTCGCCCCCGAATGGGAGGCTGCCCTCGACGCCTTCGACGCCGACCTGCGCCGCCGTGCGGTCGCGGCCAAGACCCGTCGCGCCTACGCGATCGACACCCACCAGTTCGGGCGCTGGGCCTCCGGCCACGGTCTGGTTCCCTCGGCGGTGGACGTCCGCGCCCTGCGGCGCTACGTGGCGGGGCTGACCGAGGCCGGCCAGGCGCCGACGACGGTGGCGCGCAAGCTGGCCGCGCTGCGCGGCCTGTTCAGGCACGAGGTGAGCATCGGCGCGCGCAGGGAGAACCCCGCCGATCTGCTCAGTTCGCCCAAGCGCTCCCAGCGCCTGCCGCGCGTGCTCAAGGCCGGTGAGGTTGCAGCGCTGCTTGACCGGATCCCGGCGACCGGTTCGCTGGAACTGCGCGACCGCGCCCTGTTCGAGCTCGCCTACGCGTGCGGCCTACGCGCCGAAGAACTGGTCACCCTCGATCTCGGCTCGGTCGATTTCGACTCCGAGACGGTCCGCGTGGAGGGCAAGGGCGGCAAGACGCGGCTGGTGCCGGCGGGCGAGCACGCGCTCGCCGCGCTTGAGCGCTACCTGGCCCGCGGCCGCCCCGCGCTGAGCGTCGATGATGCCGACGCGCTGTTCCTGTCCAAGTCGGGACGGCGGCTGGGGACCTCCGACATCCGCCGACGTCTGAGGACGTGGGCGCGGCTGGCCGCGCGACGCGCTCCGGCGCTCGCCGAGGCCCATCCGCACGCCCTGCGTCACTCGTTTGCGACCCATCTTCTGGAGGGCGGCGCCGACCTGCGGGCGATTCAGGAGCTGCTCGGCCACGCCAGCATCTCCACGACTCAGGTTTACACTCGGGTAGAGTCGGCGCGACTTCGGCAGGCATACGTAAGCTCGCATCCACGTGCTTGATAGCGAGCATGGAGTAACCCAAACTGGAAACCAACGTCAAAGCGATCGAGCTCCAGGACCTGTGGCGCCGCTATAAGGCCACGGGGGACGAGCGCGCTCGCGAGCGTCTGGTCGTCGCCTATTCGCCCCTGGTGAAGTACGTGGCCGGGCGGATGGGCTCTGGGCTGCCGGCGCACGTCGAGGAGTCTGACCTCATCTCCTACGGCCTGGGCGGGCTGATCTCGGCGATCGAGCGCTTCGACCTCACCCGCGAGATCAAGTTCGAGACCTACGCGATCACGCGCATCCGCGGTGCCATCATCGACGAGCTGCGCACCCTGGACTGGGTACCGCGCTCGGTACGCGCCCGCGCCCGCGCGTTCGAGCGCGTCAACACGAAGCTCGAGTCCAAGCTCCAACGGGCCCCCACTGACGAAGAGATGGCCGCCGAGCTCGAGTTGACCGTGGACGAGTTCCAGGACGCGCTGCTCCAGATCTCCAACTCCACGATCGTCGCGCTGGATGAGCTGTGGAGCGTCTCAGACGCCTCCGGTGACCAGGTGTCGCTCCTGGACACCCTGCCCGACCGCGGCGCCCCGGACCCGCAGGTCCTCGTGGACCAGTCCGAGCTGCGCGACCGGATCGCCGACGCCATCGCCGCCCTGCCCGAGCGCGAGAAGCTCGTGGTGGCCCTCTACTACTACGAGAACCTGACCCTGCGTGAGATCGGGGAGGTCCTCGGGGTCACCGAGAGCCGGGTGTCGCAGCTGCACACCAAGGCCGTGCTGCGCCTGCGCTCCAAGCTCGCGGGGGAACTCGAGTAGCAAGATCATGGAGGCCGGGTCGCATGCGACCCGGGCGGGCGGGGTCCGGTTCCGCCATGCGCCCGCCGACGATTGGCACATGTGCCAATCGGAACATCCAATCGGTAAGTTTGTCCTTTCGCCGTCACGAGTGAGAGGAGACCAGCCATGCACAAGGCCGCGGATCGAATCCGCAATGTGGCCCTCGTCGGCCACCGCGGCAGTGGTAAGACGTCGCTACACGAGGCACTGCTGTTCCAGGCAGGGGTCGTCAATCGTCTTGGAAGCGTCGTCGAGGGGACCACGGTCTCGGATTCCGATCCGGATGAGAAGGCCCGCCAGATGTCGATCTCCCTGGCGCTGAGCTCGTTCGAGTGGCAGGAGCGCAAGGTCAATCTCCTCGACACGCCCGGCGACTCGAGCTTCATCGCCGACGCGCTGGGCGCGCTGCGCGTGTGCGAGGCCGCCGTGTTCGTCGTCAACGCCGTGATGGGCGTGGAGGTCCATACCAACCGGCTGTGGCAGCGGGCGGCCGAGCTGGACCTGGCACGGCTGGTGTTCGTCAACATGCTTGACCGCGAGCGGGCCGACTTCTTTCGCACGCTGGACTCGCTGAAGTCCGCGTTCGGCCAGCACGTGGTGGCCACCGAGATCCCGATCGGCTCCGAGCACGAGGTGTCCGGCGTGATCGACCTCGTCGACATGAAGGCCTACGAGTACACAAATGCGTCCCCACCCACCACGGCCAACTGCCGTGAGATCCCCATCCCCGACGGCCTGGCCGATCAGGCCCAGGAGTACCGCGAGCGCCTGATGGACGAGGTGTCCGAGACCTCCGACGCCCTCATGGAGCGCTACCTGGAGGGCGAGGAGATCTCGCACGAGGAGATCGTCACCGCGCTCAAGGAGGGCACCAACCACGGCTCCCTGTTCCCGGTCACCTGCGGCGTCGCCACCCGCAACCTCGCCACCAACCGCCTGCTGGACGCGATCGTGGAGGACCTCCCGTCGCCGGTCAAGCACGGTGGCCTGGAGGTCGGCGAGGTGACGCTCGAGCCCGTCGAGGACAAGGAGCTGTTCGCCTACGTGTTCAAGACCCGCGCCGATCCCTTCGCCGGGCGCATCAACATGTTCCGGGTCTACCAGGGCACGATGAAGCACGACACCCAGGTCCTGAACACCACGACGCACAACAAGGAGCGGATCGGGCAGTTGCTGACCTTCGAGGGCAGGGACACCACGCCCGGCCACCTCGACGAGTTCGGGCCCGGGGACATCGGCGCCGTGGCCAAGCTCAAGGAGACCCGCGCGGGCGACTGGCTGGCCTCCCGCGACGAGCCGATCTCGATGCCGTCGATCAAGCTCCCCGCACCCGTCATGGCGTTCGCCATCGGGGGGGTGGGGGCCGGGTCATCGGGCGACGAGGAGAAGGTGTACTCGTCGCTGCGCCGGCTCCGGGAGGAGGACCCGACGATCGACTTCCATCGCGATCCCCAGACCGGCGAGCAGATCCTCGCCGGGCTCTCACAGGTCCACGTGGAGGTCATCGTTGCGCGCCTGAAGTCTCGGTTCGGGGTCGAGGTGACGCTCAAGCCCCCACGCGTGCCGTACCTGGAAACGATCCGCCAGCCGGCCAAGGCCCACGGGCGCCACAAGAAGCAGACCGGCGGCCGCGGCCAGTTCGGCGATTGCCACATCGAGATCGAGCCGCTGGCCGACGGCGACTTCGAGTTCGTGGACGCGATCAAGGGCGGGGTCATCCCGTCGGGGTTCATCCCCGCCGTCGAGAAGGGCGTACAGGAGGCGATGCAGGAGGGGACCGTCGCCGGCTATCCCGTCAAAGGCGTGCGCGTGCGCGTCTATGACGGCAGCTACCACACCGTCGACTCGTCGGAGATGGCGTTCAAGGTGGCCGGCTTGCAGGCCATGAAGCAGGCGCTCGAGCAGGCCGGCTCGGTGCTGCTGGAGCCGATCATGACGGTCACCGTCAACGCCCCCGAGGACACCGTGGGCGACGTGATCGGCGATCTGAACTCGCGCCGCGGCCGGCCGTTGGGCATGGAGCCCGTCGGGGCCGGCATGACCGAGATCAAGGCCGAGGTCCCGATGGCCGAGATGCTCTCCTATGCCCCCGATCTGCGCGGGATCACCGGGGGGCAGGGCGAGTTCACGATGGAGTTCGAGCGCTACGAGGAGGTCCCCGGCCATCTGGCCGCCAAGGTGGTCGACGAGGCACGCGCCGAGCGGGAAGCCGTCAAGGCGTAGTACGCTCAGACGTTCGTGAGTACCAGGGCAATTCGCACCTCCACGACGCAGGCCGCATGCGACGTGTGCGGCCGGACGCTGCTGCGCGGCGAGCGCGCCGAGATCTACCTCAGCGGCGGATCGCGCCGCTCGGTGTGCGAGCTGTGCACGTCGCGGGCCCTGCACGGCGGCTGGGTCCGCGAGGGCGAGGTGCCCGCGTACGACGAGTCCAGCAGCCGCCCGGACCGCCGCCGGTCGCTGTTCGGGCGCCTGCGCGGCCGCCGGGACCCGCGGGACGCCAGGGAGACGCGGGAGCCGGAGGCGCTTGACGACGTGCCCGAGCTCCCGCCGACGTTCGAGGACGAGGCCCCTCCGGCCTCGGCGCCGCCGCCCTCCCAGCCGTCATCGCCGTCTTGGCCGGCCCCGGTCAGCCGCGCGGCGTCGCGCCTGGCCGGCGCGAGCCGCGAGCCGCGTCACGTGCGCGCCGTGCCCACCAGCATCGAGCACAAGATCTCCTCGGCGGCGGGCCTGTTCAACGACTCCGAGCATCCCCGCACGGTGGCGGGCATCGCGCGCTCGCTGGGGTTGCCCGACGCGTCGGTGCATCCCTCCGATGCCAACGGCTCGGTCGTGCACGTCGTGATCTCGTGGGAGCTGTGCTGGTATCGCTACGAGGTCGACCTCCGTGACGAGGTCCCGACGGTGCGCGTTGGCGAGCAGGGCTATGAGCTGTCCGAGCTCTCGGAGATCGAGCGCCAGAACAACGCGATCGCCGATGAGCGCGGCCGTCTGCGGCTGGCCGGCTGACCGTTTCCTAGACGGACGTTCGATGGCGAACAAACCGCACCGCTGGATAGCATCATGTCCGTGATCTACTGCGTTGTCCCCGAGGCGCTTGCCGACGAGCTCTTCCCCAAGCTGGAGAGCTATTACGCCGATGACCCCCACGTCACGGTCATCGTCGACCGGCGCAAGTCGAGCCGCCGTGAGAGCGGCACCTCGGGCGGCGGCCTGCGCGAGGTCCGCGATCGCCGGCGTCCCCGCGTCACCGGCGAGCTGCCCGAGCTCGCGAGCGATTGAGCACCGGCGAGACGCACGCGGTGCCCAAGGTGGTGGTGCACGTCGACGGCGGCGCGCGCGGCAACCCGGGACCGGCGGCGGTCGGCGTGGTCGTCTCCGCGCCCGGTGGCGCGGTGCTGGAGGAGTTCGCCGAGCGCATCGGCGTCGCCTCCAACAACGTGGCCGAGTACACGGCACTCCTGCGCGGCGTCGAGCGGGCGGCGGCGCTGGGCGCGCGCGAGGCGGAGTTCGTCAACGACTCCGAGCTCGTCGCCAAGCAGATCAACGGCGTCTACAAGGTCAAGCACCCCGCAATGAAGCCGCTCTATGACGAGGCGATCGCCGCACTGCGGCGCAATTTCGAGGACCGCTGGCGCATCCGCAGCGTGCCCCGGGCCGAGAACGCCCGCGCCGACGCCCTCGTCAACGAGGCTCTGGACGGTCAGCGCTGAAGCGTTCGTAGTTGCGGCGCAGCAGGGCGATCACGTCCTCGACGTCGTCGGCGCCCTCGATGCGGCGGGCGGCGGGGCCGACCCGGCCCGGGAACACCGGGTGATCGACGATCCGCCCGGCGTCATGCAGCTCGCGCCAGACGTCCTTGGGGAAGAAGAAGTGGGCGGCGTGATCGCCGTGCAGGTGCCCGATCTCGCGGCGCCCCAGCCGGAAGGCCCATTCCCCGCGGCGGCCGTACCCGGCTTCGATGCCGGGCCATGAGGTGACCTCGCGAGTGATCTGGGCGCTGGCGGCGTCGGTGTCGGTGTGAGTGGTCATGAGGTGCTCCCTGCGTGAGTTGTCTCTCAGGAATGCCATGGTGGCGCCCGGACGGGCCTACTTTCCAGGGGCAATTGGTCCTAAGCCCTGAGGACGAGCGAGCCGGGGCGGTCCAGCGGTCGATAACCTTGTGGCCGTGACTGATTCCCTGCTCGAGTTGAGCGCCAGGCTGAACGAGACGGCTGCGCGGCTGCGTGCCGGCGACTTGGAGCCCGAGGCCACCCTCGCGCTGATCGAGGAATGCGCTCGGATGGCGTCGGAGGCCAGCACCGAGGTCGATCAGCGCGTTCGCGCTGCGCTGGAGCCGCTGCCCGATCTTCCCGGTCAGCTTCCGCTGCCCGCGGCCTAGGCAGTCGGGTTGCCCGCCATACCTACGCTGCGGCCGGCCTATCCGGAGCATCTGCGCGCCGACGTGGAGCGCTACCTGGAGGCGATCCGCTTCTCGGACGAGTTCGCCACCGCGGGGCTGGAGGAGGCCATGCGCTACTCGCTGCTGGCCGGCGGCAAGCGGATCCGCCCGGTCCTGTCGCTGGCCACCGCGGAGGCGCTGGGCCATCCTCGCGACGCGGTGCTCCCCCTGGCGGCCGCGCTCGAGCTCATCCACACCTACTCGCTCATCCACGACGATCTCCCGGCCATGGACGACGATGACCTGCGCCGCGGACGGCTGACCTGCCACAAGGCGTTCGGCGAGGACGTGGCGATCCTGGCCGGAGATGGTCTCTATGCCGAGGCGTTCCGGCTGCTGCTCACCGAGCAGCGCGCTGAGCCCGCGGACCTGCTGGCGGCGGCGCGCGAGCTGGCCTCCGCCACCGGGGTGGGCGGGATGGTCGGCGGGCAGTACATCGACGTCGCCGAGACCGCCCCGGAGGGCGCATCCGGCCTGCGGCGGCTGCACGAGCTCAAGACCGGGCGGCTGATCGGGGCCAGCATCCGGTGCGTGCTAATTCTCTTGGGCGATCACACACCTGACACAATCGACTCGTTCCACGCGTTTGCCAGCGAGCTCGGTGTGCTCTTCCAGATCGTCGACGACATCCTCGACGTGACCGGGTCAGAGGAGACCCTGGGCAAGCAACAGGGCTCAGACCAACGGCTGGGGAAGCGCACCTACGTCACCGAGTTCGGGCTCGACGGGGCGCGCCGAATGGCCGCGGAATCGCATGAGCGGGCCCGCGAGGCGCTCGCCGCCGCGGGAGGGGCTCGGGCCGGAGAGCTCGAGCAGATCACGGATTTCATCGCAACCCGGAGCTATTAGTGACCGAACACCTCCTATCCCGGATCGACCGGCCGCAGGACCTGCACGGACTGACCGATGAGCAGCTCCAGCAGGTGGCCCAGGAGGTCCGCGAGCACATCATCGACACGGTGGGCGAGATCGGGGGCCATTTCGGGGCCAATCTGGGCAGCTGCGAGATCGCCGTGGCGCTGCACTCGGTGTTGGACTCGCCCAAGGACAAGATCCTCTGGGACGTCGGACACCAGGCCTACCCGCACAAGATCCTCACGGGCCGTCGCGACCGGCTGGCCACGATCCGCAAGTACGGCGGCCTGGCGCCGTTCTGCTCCCGGGACGAGTCCGAGCACGACATCATGGGCGCCGGGCACGCCTCGACCGCGATCGGCTACGCCGTCGGCATCAAGGAGGCCATGCGCCGCGGCCACGCCCCCGACGGGCACGTCGTGGCTGTCGCCGGTGACGGTGCGCTGACCGGCGGGGTCGCCTTCGAGGCGGTGCACCAGGCCGGCGGGGAGGGCACCCCGATCGTCGTGGTCCTCAACGACAACGGCATGTCGATCGCGCCGAACGTCGGCGCCATGTCGCGCTACTTCAACCGCGTCCGCCTCAACCCCAAGCTGTGGCACGCGCGCGAGGGCGTCGAGGGCGGCCTCACCAAGCTGCCGGTGGGCATCGGCAACAGGTTCGAGCGCCTCGGACCGCACTTCAAGGAGTCGATCAAGGCGTTCTGGGCGCCGGGCCTGTGGTGGGAGGAGCTGGACTTCGCCTACATGGGCGTCATCGACGGCCACGACGTCCGTGCGCTGCGCCGCGCCCTGCGCGAGGCCCTGGCCGCCGAGCGCCCGGTCGTGGTCCACTGCGCCACCGTCAAGGGCAAGGGCTTTGCCCCCGCCGAAGAGGGCGGCCTGGAGGGCATGGAGAAATGGCACGCCGCCAAGCCCAAGTCGATCGCCAACGGCGCCCCGGCTCCGGCTCCGGCTCCGGTGCGAGCATCCGCGGGCGCCGCCGCCGCCAAGCCGGCGCCGCCGGCCTACACGCAGGTGTTCGGCGAGGCGTTGGTCGCCGAGGCGCAGCGTGACGAGCGCGTGATCGGGATCACCGCCGCGATGAACTCGGGCACCGGGCTCAACCTTCTCCAGCGCGAGCTGCCCGACCGCTACTTCGACGTCGGCATCGCCGAGCAGCAGGCGATCCTGCTCGCCGCGGGCATGGCCCTGGAGGGCTGCAAGCCCGTCGCGGCGATCTACTCGACCTTCCTCCAGCGCGCCTACGACCAGATCGTCCACGACGTCTGCCTGCAGAAGCTCAACGTGGTGTTCGCGATGGACCGCGCCGGCCTCGTCGGCGACGATGGGCCCACCCACCACGGCGCCTTTGACATCGCCTACCTGCGCTGCCTGCCCAACATCGTGCTGATGGCCCCGCGCGACGAGGCGATGCTCGTCCACATGCTCCACACCGCGCTGCGCCATGACGACGGGCCGATCGCGCTGCGCTACCCGCGTGGCAACGGGGTCGGCGTGCCGCTGCCGCGGCGGCCCGAGGAGCTGGAGATCGGCACCGGCGAGATCCTGCGCGAGGCCGACGGCACGGACACCCGGGTGGCCCTGCTCGGCTACGGGTCCGGCGTGGCCAAGGCCCTCGAGGCCGCCGACATCCTCGCCGGGCACGGCATCTCGGTCACCGTCGCCGACGCGCGCTTCGCCAAGCCCATCGACGCCGGGCTCGCCGCCCAGCTCGCCGCCGAGCACGACCTGCTGGTCACCGTCGAGGAGGGCGTCCTGGCCGGCGGCTTCGGCTCGGCGGTGTGGGAGACCCTGTCGGACGCCGGCCTGGCGCCGCGCATTCTGCGCGTGGGGCTGCCGGATCGGTACGTCACCCACGGCGCGCCAAAGCTCCTGCACGAAGAGGTGGGGTTCACGGGCGAGCGGATCGCCGAGCGCATCGAGGCCGCGGTGGCCGAGCACTCGCACGTGGCCTGACGCTGCTGGCTCCGCCGACGTCCGAGCGGGGCTCCGGCGAACGTCAACGGCGGCCTTTCCAAGGTGGCTTCGAATGGCCGCGGTGGGACCTGTGGTCGATCTTGCATGAAATAGCTGCAAAATCGACCACGACCAGCCGCGCGGCCCTCGATAGCGGTCGTTCGTTGACCTCGCCGATTCGCACCCCAGACGCTGCTTAGCCCGGCCGACTCAACACGCGCACCCAATCGCGTACCTTTCCGCCCAGCCACATGAAGCGCGTCAGGCTTGACTCACTGCTCTCCGAGCGCGGGATGTTCCCCTCGCGCAGCCGCGCCGCCGCCTCCGTGCTGGCCGGCGAGGTGCTCCTGCTGCCCGAGCGCCGCCGCGCGGAGAAGCCGGGCCAGCTCGTCCCCGAGGACGTCCGGCTGGAGCTCGCCGACGCGCCGGCGTACGTCTCACGGGGCGGGATCAAGCTGGCCAACGCGCTGGATGCGTTCGGGCTCGACGTGGCGGGCCGGCGCGCGCTGGATGTCGGGGCCTCCACCGGCGGCTTCACCGACTGCCTGCTCAAGCGCGGCGCCGAGCACGTGGTGGCGCTGGACGTCGCCTACGGGCAGCTGGACTGGTCGCTGCGCTCCAACGACCGGGTGACGGTCATCGAGCGCGCAAACGCGCGCGCGTTGACGCCAGGGGCGCTGCCCTATGCGCCCGACCTCATCGTCATCGACGTGTCGTTCATCTCGGTGGCGAAGGTGCTGCCCGCGGTGCTGGGGGTCGCGGCCGAGCGCTTTGACTGCCTGGCCATGGTCAAGCCGCAGTTCGAGGTCGGTCGCGCCGGCGTGGGCAAGGGCGGGGTGGTGCGCGACCCGGAGCTGCGGCGTGGCGCGCTGGTGGCGGTGGGCCGCGCCGCCCAGGCGCTCGGCGCCGCCGTCCTGGGCTACGCCGCCTCGGGGCTGCCGGGGCCCAAGGGCAACCTGGAGACCTTCGCGTGGCTCGCCGAGGCGGCCCGGGGGGGACTGGCCGATCTCGAGGCCGGCGCGCGCGAGGTGGAGCCGTGAGGCGAATCCGCACCGCCACGGTGTTCACCCACCGCCGGCCGACGGAGACCGGCCCGGCACTGACGACGCTGATCGAGCTCGCCCAGGAGGCCGGGGTCACCCTGCGCTTCGACCCCGAGGAGACCGAGAAGCACGACATCGCCGACAACCCCTTCGTCGAGCGCAACGCCCCGCTGGACCCCCACGTGGACATCTGCTTCGCCCTCGGCGGCGACGGCACCATCCTCAACGCGCTGCGACGCTACGCGAGCACCGGCGTTCCCGTGTTCGGGATCAACTTCGGCGAGATGGGCTTCTTGGCCACCGTCGATCGCGACGAGGCGTGGGCCGGATCGCTGCGGGCGCTGGCCGGGGACTTCGAGGTGCTCTCGCTGCCGGCCATCGACATCTCGGGCGCCGGCACCAAGGCGCTGGCCATGAACGACGTCTCGATCCACCGCCAGCCGGGCAAGCGGGTCGCCGACCTGGAGTACTCGGTCGGCGGCGACGAGGTCGGCCGGGTGCGCTGCGACGGGCTGGTGGTGTCCACCCCGGCGGGCTCCACCGGCTACAACCTCGCCAACGGGGGCCCGGTGATGGCCTGGGGCGTGCACGGCTACGTCGTCTCGTTCATCTCCCCGCACTCGCTGACCGCGCGCACGCTCGTCGTCGCCCCCGGCGACCGCCTGCGGGTGGACAACCGCTCTCGCGAGGAGCCGGTGGAGGTCACCGTCGACGGGCGCCCGATCGGCATTCTGGAGGCCGGCGAGCGCGTCGAGGCGCGCTTCGTCATCGATCAGGGCTCCCTCGCCCAGGTGCCCGGCACCACCTTCTACCACCGCCTGCGCCAGAAGTTCGGGCGGATGGCCACGCCGCTCTAACCATCCGTTGCGCCGTGACCGCGTCCGGGGGCGCGTGCACGATCCCCACACGCGGATTTCCGTCCTGCGAGCCTGGTAGACCGGGGACGTGCTCTACGAGCTGCGCGTCGAGAACCTACTGCTGATGGAGCGCGCCGAGCTGCGGCTGGCGCCGGGCCTGAACCTGCTGACCGGCGAGACGGGTGCCGGCAAGACGCTCCTGGCTCACGCCCTGGACCTGCTGCTGGGCGGCAAGGCGCGCCGTGACGTCGTCCGCCCCGGCGCGGCCGAGGCCTACGTTGAGGGCGTGTTCGCCCTGCCCCCGGCGCTGGCGGGCTCCGAACGGCTGCCCACTGACGCCGAGGAGATCGTCCTGGCGCGGCGGGTCTGGCCTGACGGCCGCACCCGCGCCTACGTGTGCGGGCGCGCCGCCACGCAGGCCGACCTGCAGGAGCTGGGCAGCCAGCTGCTGTCGTTCTACGGCCAGCACGAGCACCGCAAGCTGATGCTGTCGACCGCCCAGCTGGAGCTGCTGGACGCCTACATCGGCGCCGCGCAGCGCGCGCTGCGCGATACCCTGCGCGGCGCGCACGAGCGCGTTCGCGAGCTCGAGGCCCGCGCCGCCGAGCTGCGCGAGCTGGCCGGCGCCCGCGATCGCGAGCTGGACCTGCTGACGTTCGAGCTTGAGGAGATCGAGGCCGCCGCGCCCACCGAGGCCGAGCAGGCCGGCCTCGGCGCCGAGCGCGACCGGTTGCGCCATCAGGAGGCGCTGGCGCAGGCGGCCACCGTGGCTGCGCACAACCTCACCCCGGAGGCGGGGGTGGGGGCCACCGAGCTGCTGGCCGAGGCGGCCGGCCGCCTCGAGCACGTGATGGCGGTCGACCCTCGCCTGGAGGCACTGGCCCAGCGTCTGGAGACGTTGCGCTACGAGAGCGAGGACGTCGTCGCGGAGCTGCGCGGCTATCTCGCCGAGCTCGAGGGCGGGGGCGAGGGTGGCGCCGCGCGCCTGGAGGAGATCGAGGAGCGGCTCGCCGTGCTGGCGCGGCTGGAGCGCAAGCACGGCGGCACGATCGCCGACGTGCTGGCCCATGCCGAGCGCTGCCGCGCCCGCCGGAGCGAGCTGGAGAACGCCGACTCGGCGCTGGAGCGCATCGAGGCCGAGCTCGCGAAGGCCCGGACCAAGCGCGACGAGCTGGCCGGCCGGCTGGGCAAGGCGCGCCGGCGCTCGGCGCCGCGGCTGGCGGCCGCGGTGCGCGAGCGGCTGGCCGAGCTGGCGATGGCCGACGCGCGCTTCGAGATCGAGCTCTCCCCGCGGCCCGACGGCTGCGGGCCGCGCGGGGCCGACGCCATCGAGATGCAGATCGCGGCCAACGCCGGCGGGCCGCTCGGGCCGCTGCGCGAGGTCGCCTCCGGCGGCGAGCTGTCGCGGGTCATGCTGGCCCTCTTGAGCGTGGCCCACGGCACCGCCGATCCGGAGGGCGGCGCGGGCGGGTCCGGTTCACTGCTGGTCTTCGACGAGATCGACGCGGGCATCGGCGGGCACACCGCGCGGGCGGTGGGCGAGCACCTGCGAGCGCTGTCGGCCGGGCGGCAGGTTCTCTGCATCACCCACCTGCCTCAGGTGGCGGCGCTCGCCGACCGCCACTTCACCATCGTCAAGACCACCGGCGTGACCCCGGCCACGACCACCGTGACCGCGCTTGACGGGGACGACGTCGTCTCCGAGCTGGTGCGCATGCTCGGCGGCGGCGCCGAGGACCGCGCGGCCAACGAGCACGCCCGGGAGCTTTTGCGGGCCGCATGACGAACGTTTGCCCGCTATGAGCGGGCAAGTTCGCCGCTCACGCGGAACCCGCCGGAGCCATCGATAGACTCGTTCCCAGTCGATGGCACAGGGCGAGACGCGCTTCATCTTTATCACCGGCGGGGTCGTGTCCTCGCTGGGCAAGGGCATCGCCGCCGCGTCGATCGGCCGGCTCCTCGTCGCGCGGGGCCTGTCGGTCCAGCTGCAGAAGTTCGACCCGTACATCAACGTCGACCCCGGCACGATGTCGCCCTACCAGCACGGCGAGGTGTTCGTGACCGAGGACGGCGCCGAGACCGACCTGGACCTCGGGCATTACGAGCGCTTCACGGACGCCAACACGAGCCGTGCCTCCAACGTCACCGCCGGCGGGATCTACAACACGGTGATCCGGCGCGAGCGCCGGGGCGACTACCTGGGGGCGACCGTCCAGGTGGTGCCCCACATCACCAACGAGATCAAGCAGCGCATCAAGCTGATGGCGGACTCCTCCGACGTGGACTTCGTCATCACGGAGATCGGCGGGACCGTGGGCGACATCGAGTCGCTGCCGTTCCTGGAGGCCATCCGCCAGTTCCCGGTCGACGTCGGCCGGCGGCGCTGCATGTTCATCCACCTCACGCTCGTGCCCTACATCGGCCACGCCGGAGAGCTCAAGACCAAGCCCACGCAGCACTCGGTCAACGAACTGCGGCGCATCGGTATCGCCCCCGACATGGTGGTGTGCCGGTCGGAGTCCGAGCTGGGCACCGACATCCGCTCCAAGATCGCGCTGTTCGCGAGCCTGCCCGTGGAGGCGGTCGTCTCGGCCTACGACGTCTCAGACGTCTACCGGGTGCCGCTCGTGTTCAACGACCAGGGCGTGGACGAGTTCATCCTCTCCGAGCATTTCGGCGTTGACGTCGGCGCGCCGGACCTGAGCGGGTGGGCGGCCATCACCCGCCGCGCCGCCGAGGCCCGGCGCCGCGTCCGGATCGCGCTGGTGGGCAAGTACGTCCAGCTCGAGGACGCCTACCTGTCGGTGGCCGAGGCGCTGCGCCACGCCGGCATCCACCACGACGCGGTGGTGGAGCTCGACTGGGTGGACTCCGAGACCGTGGGGGATCCCGAGGTCACCGAGCGGCTGCACCGCGCCGACGGCATCCTCATCCCCGGCGGCTTCGGCGGCCGTGGCTGGGAGGGGAAGATCACCGCCGCGCGGATCGCCCGTACCGGGCGGATCCCGTATCTGGGCATCTGCCTGGGCATGCACGTCGCCGTCAGCGAGTTCGCCCGCCACGTCGCCGGCATGGACGGCGCCAACTCCACCGAGATGGACCTCGAGACCCCGTTCCCGGTCATCGACCTCCTGCCCGAGCAGAAGGAGATCGCGGACATGGGCGGGACGATGCGACTCGGCGCCGACCCGGTCAAGCTCCACGACGGCACCCGGATCCGCGAGCTGTACGGGGACGCGGTGGTCTACGAGCGCCACCGCCACCGCTATGAGGTCAACAACCATCTGCGCCGGCGGCTCGAGAACGTGGGCCTGGTCTGCTCCGGGACCTCGCCGGACGAACGGCTCGTCGAGGCCATCGAGCTCTCGCCCGCCGACCATCCGTTCTACGTCGCCTCCCAGTACCACCCGGAGTTCAAGTCGCGGCCCGAGCGCCCGGCGCCCCTCTTCCGCGAGTTCGTCGGCGCCGCGCTGGCGCACGCCGAGTCCGCCGCCGCCGAGCCGTCGCATCCCCGCGAGGAGCCCAGCGTGCGCGTCTCGCGTACCTCCGCCTCGTGAGGCGCGCCACCGCGGCCGAGCGCGAGCGCCTGCACGAGACCTTCGCGGCGCTGTGCCGCATCCCCAGCCCCTCTGGCCACGAACGCGCCTGCGCCGACTGGCTGACGCAGGAGCTGCGGGCCCTGGGGCTGGACGTGAGCGAGGACGACAGTGGCCCGGTGGTCGGGTCTGAGGCCGGGAACCTGCTCGCCCGGATCCCGGGTGAGCGACCCGAGAGCATTCTCCTGTGCGCGCACATGGACACCGTGCCTCTGGCCGCGCCGCTGGAGCCCGTGCTCGTTGACGGCCGCTGGGAGAACGCCAACGACGGGATCCTCGGCGCGGACAACAAGTCCGCGATCGCGGTCATCCTGGAGCTGGCGCGGCGGGTCAGCGCCGGCGCGCCGCCGCCGCCGGTGGGCATCGAGATCCTCTTCACCGTGTGCGAAGAGGTCTCGCTGCGCGGCTCCCGGGAGTTCGACGTCTCGCGGCTGCAGAGCGCGTTCGGCTACGTCTTCGATCACGCGACGCCGATCGGCGAGATCGTCGTGGCCTCGCCCACCCACTACCGGATCCTCGCCGAGTTGCGCGGGCGCGCCGCCCACGCCGGAGTGCGCCCGGAGGCCGGGCGCAGCGCGGTGGTGGCGGCGGCCAATGCGATCGCGGCCATGCGGTTGGGGCGGCTGGACGCCGAGACGACCGCCAACGTCGGGCTCATCGACGGCGGCAGCGCGATCAACGTCATCCCCGAGCGCTGCCGGATCGAGGCGGAGGTGCGCAGTCTGGACCCCGACCGGGCGGCGGCCGTGACCACCGAGACCGTGGACCACTTGCAGGACGCCGCCAATGCGGGCGAGTGCGATCTCGACGTCAACGTCGAGCGGATGTTCTCGGGCTACCGCACCAAGCCCCGGGCGCCGCAGCTGGCGGTCGCCGAGCGGGCGCTGCGCGCCTGCGGGTACGAGGCCCGGCCGATCGCGTCGGGCGGTGCGTCGGACGCCAACTCGTTCGAGGCCGCCGGCTTCGCCTGCACCTGCCTGGCCGATGGGACCGAGCACAACCACGAGCCCGGCGAGCGGATCAGCACCCAGGACCTCGAGATGATGCTCGACATCGCGATCACCCTCCTGGACGAGGCCGCGGCGGAGTTTGCCGGCGTCGCGCCCGCCGGCGTCCACTCGATTCACAACGGGGTTTCGTGAGCGGGTTCGAGCCGGTGGGCTCGGAAATCAAGTGGCGCGGCCGCGTCGTCACCGCCGGGGTCGAGCACTTCCGCCATGCCGATGGCGCCGTGGTGTCCCGCGACAAGGTCTGGCACCCCGGGGCGGTCGGGATCCTCGCCGTCGACGACGCGCACGTGTGGCTGACCCGCCAGCCGCGTGAGGCGGCCGGCATGACCGCGTCGCTGGAGATCCCGGCGGGCAAGCTCGACGTCCCCGGCGAGGCTCCGCTGGCCTGCGCCCAGCGCGAGCTGGTGGAGGAGATCGGCAAGCAGGCCGGCCGCTGGACGGAGATCAAGGTCTTCTACACCAGCCCCGGCTTCAGCGACGAGCGGGTGTGGGTGTTCCTGGCCACCGATCTGGCCGACGCCGATGGCGGGGCGCAGCCCGACGAGGACGAGCGGATCGAGATCGTGCCGTGGCCCCTGGACGACCTCGACGGCGCGCTGGCCGAGTCAGACGACTCCAAGACGCTCATCGCGTTGCTCTGGTTGGCTCGGACGCGCGAGCGCGGCGAGCCGGCCATCGGCTGACAGCGCGCGCCCAGCCGCAGGAGACGCCCCGGCGCTGGGCGAATACGGCCGCACATGGCCATCGCCGAGGCATCCCACGTCCAGCGCCGGCTCACCGACCTTACCCTGGAGTTCCTGGCTGCCCTGGAGCTCGAGCGCGGCCTGTCGCGCAACACCCTGGAGGCCTACCGCTCCGACCTGCAGCAGTTCGGGGCGTTCCTGGCCCGCCGCGACCGCGACCCGCTCGAGGTCGGACCGAGCGACCTGTCGGCGTTCGTGTCCGAGCTGGCCGACGGGCGCGACGGCAAGCCGCCGGTAGCGCCCGCCACGCTGCAGCGCAAGATCGCGTGCCTGCGGTCGTTCTACCGCCACCTGCGCCGCGAGCAGATCATCGGCCACGATCCCACCGCCGAGCTGCGCCCGCCCCGCTCGCGAGGGCGCCTGCCCAAGGTGCTGACACGCGACGAGGTCAACCGCCTGCTGGCCCAGCCGCGCGGGACCGCGCCGGCGGCGCTGCGCGACCGGGCGCTGCTGGAGACCATGTACGCCTGCGGCCTGCGTGCGAGCGAGGCGATCACGCTCGAGCTGTCCGAGATCGACCTCGAGGCCGGGATGCTGCGGGCCCGCGGCAAGGGCTCCAAGGAGCGGCTCGTGCCCATCGGCTCCAAGGCGGTGGAGACGCTGACGGTGTACCTGGAACACGGCCGCCCGCGGCTGGTGGGCATCCGCGACGAGCCCCACGTCTTCGTCAATCAGCGCGGAGGTGGCCTCTCGCGCCAGGGCCTGTACCGGATCGTCCAGAGCCACGCCCGCAGCGCCGGCCTGGAACGGCGCATGAGCCCGCACACGCTCCGGCATACGTTCGCCACCCATCTACTGGCGGGCGGGTGTGACCTGCGTTCGCTGCAGGAGATGCTCGGCCACGCCGACATCGGCACGACCCAGGTCTACACCCATCTGTCGGCGGATCGTCTGCGCGACGTCTATTTCGACGCCCACCCGCGGGCGCAGATGGCCCCCGCCGCGCGGCACGCGCCAGACAGGCCAGACGCGCCGGCCGGGCCAGACGCCCCAGACGCCCCAGCCGCGCCGCCCCGCGGCTAGCCGTGGGGCTCACGCATTTCGACGACGCGCCGTCGCGCGAGTACGCGATCGGGCACCTGCGCAACCGTTGGACGATGCTGGGAGAGGCCGCGGGCTGCGAGACGGCGGGCGTGCGCCGGATCCAGATCGAGCCCGGGGCCTGGTCCACGCCGGCGCACGAGCACGGGCGCTCGGAGGAGATCTTCTACGTGCTGGCAGGCACCGGCCTGTCGTGGCAGCGGGGGCGGACGGCGCCGATCCGGGCCGGGGACTGCATCGTCTACGGGGCGCGGCGCGGTCCGCACACGCTCTACGCCGAGGAGCCTCTCGACGTGCTCGCGTTCGGCACCCGGGCCTACGACGAGGCGCTACGACTGCCCCGCCTGGGCATCTCGACCCTGGGCGGCCGCGCCGTGGAGTCGGTGGCCGGGCCCGACGACGGAACCCCGATCCAGTTCGTGCGCGAGGCTGAGATCGGGCCTCCGGAGCTCCCCGCAGACCCGGATGCCCCACAACCGCGGCCGGCGACGATCGTCAACGTGAGCGAGGTGGAACCCAGCGTGGTGCGGCGACCGCGCGTCGATCGCAGCCGCCGCGATCTGGGCCACGCCGCGGGCTCGCACGGTGCCGGTCTCCAGTGGATGCAGGTCGCCCCCGGCAAGCTGTCCAACCCGGAGCACTGTCACTCGCTCGAGGAGGAGATCTTCGTGATCCTGGCGGGCTCCGGCGCCCTGCTCCTCGGCGACGAGGAGATCCCCATCCGGCCCGGCAACGTGATCGGCCGGCCGGCGGGCACCGGCCTGGCCCACGCGCTGCGCGGCGACACCGAGCTCACCTGCCTGGCCTACGGGACCCGCGAGCCCGGGGACGCCTGCTACTACCCACGCTCGGGCAAGGTCGCGTGGCGCGGGCTGGGGGTGGTCGCCCGCGTGGAGCAGGTGGACTACTGGGACGGCGAGGACTGAAGCGCTCAGCGCGCCGCCATCGGGCTGGCAGAATCGCGGCCATGAGGCGCGCGTTTGTGGTCGTCCTGGATGCCTGCGGCGTGGGGGCCGCCGCTGACGCCGCTGACTACGGCGACGCCGGCACGAACACGCTCGGACACCTGGCCGAGCATCTTGGGGGCCTGGAGCTGCCGGCGCTGCAGCGCCTCGGACTGGGCTCGATCCTGCCGCTGGTCGGGATGGCTCCCGCGCCGTCGCCGGTGGTTCACGGTCGCCTGTGCCCCCTCGGCCCTGGCAAGGACTCCACCGCCGGTCACTGGGGCCTGATGGGGGTGACGGCCGGCCGTCCGCCGACCTACCCGTCGGGGTTCCCGGCGGAGGTGATCGACGTGGTGCGCGCGGCCGGCGGCCGGGGCGTCATCTGCAACCGGCCGGACAACGGGCTGATCGCGATCGAGGACTTCGGCGCCCAGCATGTCGCGAACGGAGAGCTGATCGTCTACACCAGTCAGGACTCGGTGCTCCAGATCGCCGCCCACGTGGACGTGGTGGCGCCCGACGAGCTCTATGACATCTGCCGGCGGGTGCGCGCCGGGATGACCGGCGAGCACGCGGTCGGCCGGGTGATCGCGCGTCCGTTCGCGGGCACCGAGGGCGCGTTCCAGCGCACTGACGGCCGCCGCGACTACGCGCTGCCCCCACCGTCGCCCAGCTACCTCGAGGTGCTGCAGGCCCACGGCGTTCCCGTGCACTCGGTGGGCAAGGTGGCGCAGCTGTTCGCCGGCGTCGGCATCGACGTCGAGCATCCGGGCGCGACCAACGAGCGCGCCCTGGACGAGACGAGCGAGCTCATCGCGGAGCTGGACCGGGGCCTGGTGTTCACCAATTTGATCGAGACCGATCAGGTGTACGGCCACCGCCACGACTTCGAGGGGTTCGCCGAGGCCCTGCGCGGGATCGACGAGCGCGTCGGCGAGTGGCTGGAGCGGCTGCGTGCTGACGACCTGCTCGTGCTCACCGCTGACCACGGCTGCGACCTGACCTCGCCGCGCACCGACCACACGCGCGAGCAGGCCCCGCTGCTGGCCAGCTTTGCCGGGCACCACGGCCGCCGCCACGACGGAGAGCTTGCCGACGTCGGCGCCAGCGCGCTGGCCTGGCTGGCGGGCGGGGCGCGGGCGCCGGAGCTCCCAGGCCGGTCCTTCCTTTAATCTGTGGTGGTTCACTAGCTGTGCCTGAGCTTCCCGAAGTGGAGACGATCCGCCGCCAGCTGGCGCCCCACCTGGAGGGACGCACGCTGCGCGCGGTCGAGATCCTCGATCCCCGCTGGACGCGCCCCGATCCGCCGGAGGCCGTGCGCGAGGGGCTGCGTCGGCCGCGTGGTGGAGGAGGTGGGCCGCTCGGGCAAGTACCTGGTGTGGCGGCTGAACGGGGACCGCCACCTGCTCATGCACCTGCGCATGACCGGGGCGCTGTTGTTCGATCCGCCGTCCGACCCGCCGCACACCCGTGTGCGCTTCACGTTGGACGCCGGGCACCGGCTCGTCTACAACGACCCGCGGCGGTTCGGCACCGGGCACCTCGTCACCGGCGCCGCCGCGCGCGACGCCTACCTCAGCGCGCGGCTGGGCATCGAGCCGCTGACCCCCGCGTTCACGGCCGAGCATCTGCGCGCGCAGGCTCGGGGGCGCAGTGCGCCGGTCAAGTCGTTCGTGCTCGACCAGCGCCGCATCGCCGGCGTGGGCAACATCTACGCCGACGAGGCCCTGTTCCGTGCCGGGATCCACCCGCTGCGCCCAGCGGGCTCGCTGAAGGGTTCCCAATTCGAGGCGCTGCGCGAGGCGATCGAGCACGCCCTGACGGCCGGGATAGACGCCAAGGGGGCGACGATCGACGACTTTCGCCATGTCGACGGCGCACAGGGCTCCTTCCAGGACCTGTTCTGCGTGCACCAGCGCGAGGGTGAGCCGTGCCCGGTGTGCGGGACGTCCATCCGCAAGCTCGTCGTGGGCGGGCGCGGGACCTACGTGTGCGAGCGCTGCCAGCCGCGGCCGCGCAACCCGGGCCGGCGGCGAGAACGTCCGATGGGCGCGGGCGCCGCCGCCTCAGGCGGCGAGCAGCTCTGAGAGCGTGCCGGCGCGGTCGGCGGCCAGCAGCTCCTGGAAACCGCCCAGTGTTCCGCCATCGATGACGATCTGGGGGAAGGTGATCATCCCCGTGAGCTCGGCGAGCTTGCTGCGGCCGTCCGGGTCGCGTGCGAGATTGATCTCCTCATACGCGATCGATCGCTTGGCCAGCAGGTTCTTGGCGCTCGAGCAGTACGGACAGAAATCCGTGGTGTAGACGGTGACTTGCTTCATTGCTTCATTAAGTATAGCGCGGGGTGGATCATGCCCGGCCCGCTGAAGACCGAGGCGATCGTGCTGCGGTCGATCCGCTACGGCGAGGCTGACCGCATCCTTCATCTCTATACCCCGTATCACGGTCGTTTGAGCGCGATCGCCAAGGGCGCGCGGCGCGCGCGCAGCCGGTTCGGCGCCCGGCTGGAGCCGTTCTTCCACGTGCTCGCGGGGCTGCACGAAGGTCGCAGCGAGTTGCTGACCGTCACCAGCGTCGACACGATCGCCGCCCATGGGGCGCTGCGCGAGCACGCCGCCACGCTTGACGCGGCGGCGCGGGCCTGCGACGCGGTGAGCCGGCTGTTCGAGACCACCGAGCCTCACCCCGAGGTCTTTCAGCTGCTGGCCAACGAGTTGGGCCTGCTGCAGGCAGACGCCGCCCAGGCCCGCCCCGGCAACGGCCTGGCCTTCCGCCTCAAGCTCCTGCTGGCGGCGGGGATCGTGCCCCAGCTCGCCGCCTGCGCGGTGTGCGGGGAGACCGAACACTTGAGCGGCTTCTCGGGCGCCGCCGGCGGTGTGGTCTGCAACGCCTGCGAGGCCGGGGCGTTCTCGCTCTCGCAGGATGCCTACGAGTTCCTCGTCACTGCGCTCGGATCGCCGCTGGCTCGGGCACCCGATGGCGCGGAGCTGACCCTGCGCCAGGTCGAGCGGGCCATCGGCGACACCGTCGAGCATCACGCCCACGTGCGCCTGCGCCCGCTGCTGGCCGCCTGAGCTCCATGGGAAACGTCGCGGATTGGCGACAAAGCCGGCGGCGGCGCGCGGAGCGCTGTCAGAATCGGTGTGTGAGCGAGCAGACGACGACCTTCGGCTACGAGCATCCCACCGGACCGGTGGCCGACCGGTTCGCGCAGCGCATGCGCGCCCGGGAGGAGGCCGAGCTGTCGCCACTGGCCACCCGCTCCTACCCGGCGCAGCGCCGACACCCCGAGACCGACTGCGGCCTGCGCACTCCGTTCCAGCGCGACCGCGACCGGATCGTGCACTGCAAGGCGTTCCGCCGCCTCAAGTACAAGACGCAGGTGTTCGTGGCGCCCACCGGGGACCACTACCGCACGCGGTTGACCCACACGCTGGAGGTGACCCAGGTCTCGCGCACCGTGGCCCGGGCGCTGGCCCTCAACGAGGACCTCGCCGAGGCGATCGGACTGGGGCATGACCTCGGGCACCCGCCATTCGGCCACGTCGGCGAGGACGCCCTGGACCGCTGCCTGCGCGAGCGCTTCGGCACCGGCTTTCGCCACTATGAGCACTCGCTGCGGGTGGTGGACAGGCTGGAGCGTGACGGGCGCGGGCTCAACCTCACCGAGCCGGTGCGCGACGGCATCGTCACCCACTCCGGGCGCTCGGCGACGCCGGCCACGCTCGAGGGCAAGATCGTGCGCCTCGTCGACCGCGTGGCCTACATCAACCATGACATCGACGACGCTGTACGCGCCGGGGTGCTGGCCACCGCCGACCTGCCCGCCGGGCCGATCGCGATCCTGGGGGAGACCGGCCAGCAGCGCATCGACCGCCTCGTCCACGACCTGGTCGAGCACTCCGAGGCAGCGGGCGACATCGCCCAGGGGGAGCTGATCGGCGGCGCCATGGCTGACCTGCGCGCGTTCATGTTCGACCGCGTCTACCTCGGGCCCGTGGCCACCCGTGAGCACGTCAAGATCAACCGCGTCATCGACGTGCTGTTCGAGCACTACTGCGACCATCCCGAGGAGATCCCCGCGTCGATCCCCGACGGAGAGTTGTCCACGCGGGTCACCGACTACCTGGCCGGAATGACCGATCGCTTCTGCATCCGGACGTTCGAGGAGCTCAGCGTTCCGGTGTCCTTCGCGCCGTGAGCCGCTACACCGCCGACTCGCGCGACCGCATCCTCGCTGCGGTCGACATGCTCGCCCTCGTCTCCGCGCGCACCGAGTTGCGCCGGGCCGGGGTCGACAGCTACTTCGGGATCTGCCCGTTCCATAGCGAGCGCACCGGGTCATTCCACGTTCGGCCCGACGAGAAGCATTACCACTGCTTCGGCTGCCAGGAGTCCGGAGACCCGTTCGACTTCGTGATGCAGACCGAGGGGCTGGACTTCAAGGCGGCGATGGAGGCGCTGGCCGACCGCTTCGGGGTGCAGCTCGAGACCGAGGATGAGGACCCGGGGGCGGCGGCGCGGCGCCAGCGGCGCGAGCGCCTCCACGCACTGCTGGACCGGGTCACCACCTACTACGCGCGTTATCTGTGGGAGGCCGCCGAGGCCGAGAACGCCCGCACCTATCTGCTGGGGCGCGGCCTGGCCGAGGACACGCTCAAGGAGTTCCGGGTCGGCTACGCGCCGAGCGCATGGGACCGGATCCTGCTGGCCGCCCGCCGCGCCGGCTACTCCGATGACGAGCTGCTGGCCGTCGGCCTGGCCCAGCGCTCGCGCAACCGGCCCGGCAGCGTCTATGACCGCTTCCGCGAGCGCATCATGTTTCCGGCGGTCGACGCCCGCGGGCGCGTGCATGGCTTCGGCGCGCGCCGCATGCGAGACAACCAGGGCGGCGCGAAGTACCTCAACACCTCCGACGGCGAGCTCTACCACAAGCGCGAGGTGCTGTTCGGTATCGACCTGGCCCGCGCGCCGGCCGCCAAGGCCGGTCGCATGATCCTCGTGGAGGGCTACACCGACGTGCTGGCGCTGCACCAGGCCGGCATCCGCAACGCGGTGGGGATCATGGGCACGTCGCTGACCGAGGAGCAGATCCGCGAGCTCGAACGGGTGGTCAAGGTGCTCGAGCTGTGCCTCGACGCCGACCGGGCCGGCCAGGAGGCGATGTTGCGCGCCGCGCGCCTGGCCGCCGGGCGCGATCTGGAGCTGCGCGTCGTCCCGCTCCCGGAGGGCACCGATCCGGCCGACCTGATCGAGCGCGACGGGATCGAGGCGCTGCGCTCGCTGGTGGAGCGCTCGACCCCGTTCGTCGTCTTCAACGTCGACCGGATCCTTGAGCGCGCCGACACCCGCTCCGCCGAGGGGCGCGACCGGGCGCTGTCCGAGTTGCGCCCGGTGCTCAACGAGCTGCCCGCCAGCGTCCTGCGCGACGAGCTTGTGCGCCGGGTCGCCGGCCGCCTGGAGCTGACCGAGGGTCGGCTGGCGACCCTCCTGGCCGGCGGCGGTTCGCCGGGCGGGGTGGTGAGCACGGGGCGTCCGGGCAACGGCTCGCGTCCTGCGGGCCCTACGGGTCCCGGCGGCGCCGCGGGTCCGTCGGGGGCCGGGGTGGCCGGCGGCGCGGGCCACGCCGCTCGCAGCGAGCGGCTCTTCCTGGCCCTGTGCCTGGCCGTTCCGGACGTGGGCGCCAGGCTCCTGGGCGAGATCGACGTCGACGACCTGCTCACGAGCACGGCTCTGCGTCGCGCCGCGCGCCACCTGGGCGACCACGTCCGCTCCCCGCTGTCCGACCTGCCCGAGGACGACGAGGAGTTCGCCCGCACCATCAGCGGCCTCGTCGAGCTGGCCGGCCGCGTCCCGGATCCCAGCGCCGACCGCCTGGAGCACGCGCGCCTCATCCTCGATCTCGACCGCCTGGAGCGCGCGATCATCCGGGCCCGGTCTGACGGGGCGGGCACCAGTGATCTCGCCCGCCGGCGCGAGGACGTGCGCGACGCCATGCGGGCGGCGGTGGCGCGGCTGGAGAAGACCATGTGATCGCGCCTGCGCGGACGGCGCGCCGCGACAAAAGGAGCGTTTAAGCAGGCCTTTTCCGTCCACCGCGCATGAGAACATGTGTTCGCTGAGTCGCGAAACCAACGGACCGGACGGCTAGATGGGAAGAGGCGGCATCGCACGCGAGACGCTGCAGCCACTGGTTGATGCGGGGATGACCATCGCGCAGATCGCCGCCGAGGTCGAGCGCACCCCGACCACGGTTCGCCTCTGGCTGCAACGGCACGGGTTGCGAACGGCAGCCTCTCGGCATGCGAATGCAGTTCGGGAAGCGCGCGCGGATGGGCTCGCGAGGACGGTCATGCAATGCCGCTTCCACGGGGACGTCGATTTTGCGCTCGAAGGCCGAGGCTATTACCGGTGTACTCGCTGCCGTCAAGAGCGGGTTGCGCGCAGACGCCGACGGATGAAGGAGATTCTCGTGAGCGAGGCTGGCGGCGCCTGCTGCGTTTGCGGATATCGGCGCTATCTCGGCGCTCTCCAGTTCCATCATCTCAGCCCCGACGACAAGCGGCTGGGGATCAGCGGGAATGGGGTCACTCTTTCCCTTGCGGCGCTCAGGGCCGAGGCGAGCAAATGCGTGCTCGTCTGCTCCAACTGCCATGCGGAGCTCGAGGGTGGTGTGATCGAGTTGCCGCTAAAGATTGATTGCCGTCTTCCGAGTAAAGTTGACGAGCGACCTGCAAAGGACAGCTCTATTACACCCTGATCCGGGGTAGCTCAATGGCAGAGCGTTCGGCTGTTAACCGAAATGTTGTGGGTTCGAGTCCCACCCCCGGAGCTCTCACACCTTGAAGCTCTACGTCTGTTACGGCACCTGGAAGGCCGGCGGGTCGATCCACAGGCATCCGTGTGGCGAGGCGCACCGCGCGCTCGTGGCCGCCGGACATGAGCCGCGGGTGATCCGCTCCTACGGGCTCGGGCCGCTGCCGGGCCTGATCAACGATCTGACTCCGCGCAAGCAGGTTAAGGAGCTGACCGGCAGCTATTGGGTCCCGGTGCTCGTGACCGAGGATGGGGAGGTCGTGAGGGGCTCGCACCGGATCGTCGACTGGGCGCAGGCGCATCCGGTCACGCCTGCGGCGACCGCGTAGCCAAGGCGACCCGCGGCGACCGCCTAGCCAGGGCGATCCGTGTCCGCCCCGGCTGAGTACGACATGCTGTGCCGGCGCGCGGCTACGAGCCCGAGACCGACGCGGCCGACACGGCACGATCAGGGTCAGGGGACCGGCCACCCGGCCGCCGGCGACGACCTGCTGGCCAGCCAGCTCGTAGAAGTGGCGGCGCCGGTCAGCGCCGCGCCGCGAGCTGCTCCACCAGGTCGGCGGCGCGCGCGGGGCCCGAGTGGCTCGCCGCCCACGCGCCGAGCTGTGCCGCCCGGCGCCCCAGCTCGGGCCGGCCCAGCGCGCTCCGGACCGCGAGCCGCAACGTCAGCGGGCTCAGCAGCGGCCACGGGAGACGCACGCCCGCACCGGCCCAGTCGACCCGCGCGGCGTTCTCGGCCATGTCGCCGACGTGGGGCACCGCCAGCACCCGGCACCCGCACGCCAGCGCCCGCACCATCGTGCCGTGGCCGGCATGGCAGATCACCAGGGCGCATCCCGGCATCGTCTGCGCGTAGGACAGCCACTCGACCAGCCGCGTGTTGGCGGCCACTGGCACGGGGCCCGGCAGCGGCCGCCGGTTCCAGGTCGCCAGGACGCGGACCGGCTCCCCCGCCAAGCCGATCAGCGCCGCACGCAGCAGCCGGTGCGTCGGGTCCTGCGCGGTGGACGGCGCCACCAGCACCAGCGGGGCGTCGCCGGGCGGCGGCGCGACTTCGTCAGACGGCGGCTCCCACATCAGCGGCCCCACCACCTTCACGTGGCCCGGCCACTGGCGGGGGTACTCGAGCTGGGGCAGCGTGCCCACCATCGTGAGCTGCCGGCTGAGGCCGCCGTGCAGGCGGCCGACGGGGGGCAGGCCGAGCCGGCCGCGGGTGTCGTTGAGCTCCTCGCGCCCGCGCCGAAGACCTACGCGCACCGGCCGGTCAAACCCACGCCACAGCCTCCGGCCCGCGCGCGTGCGCGGCAGGCGGGCGCCCAATGCGTAGGGCGGGAACCCGGCCTCCATCACCGGGTATACGTGCGGGATCAGGGTGGCCGCCGGGATGGACTCGAGCTCGGCGGCCAGCGCCGGGGCCAGCGTGAGGATGTCGTGCACCACCACGTCCGGCCGCGCCGCCACCACCGCCGGGCGCGTCTCCGCCGTGGCCCTCACCACCGCCTCGTAGGGTCCCAGCGGCTGCTCGCGGGTCGGGAACGTGGGGTACTCGGGGGCGGCGCGGAACCGCATCCCCTGCGCCTCGACCTCCTCGCGCCACCGGCTCCAGGTCTCGTAGGTGACGTCGTGGCCCCGCGCGACGAGCTCCGCGCCGAGGGCCAGCATGGGAAAGGCGTGGCCGGGCTGGCCGAAGGCGCCGAGGAAGACCCGCAGCGGTTCGCCTCCGCTCAGCCCGCGAGCTCGGCCACGGCGCGCAGTTGCTCGATGCGGTCCTCCCGTGTGAACGCCATCGGCATGACCATCAGCGTGCCCACGCCGGCGTCGCGGAAGGCGGCGATCCGGTCGCGCACCACGTCGCGCGGCCCGCATAGCGAGACCATGTCGATGAGCTCGTCGGGCAGCGCGGCGGCGGCCTCCTCCTTCTTGCCGTCCAGGTAGAGGTCCTGGACGGTCTTGGCCGCCTCTTCGAAGCCGTAGCGCTGCACCAGGTTGTTGTAGAAGTTCTGCTGGCGCGAGCCCATGCCGCCCACGTAGAGCGCGAGGCCCGGCCGCATCATGTTGCGCGCCAGCTCGCGGTCGTCGGTCACGAAGGCCGACACCGTCGGCGCGATCTGGAAGTCGTCCAGCGAGCGCCCGGAGCGGTCGGCGCCCTCCTGGAGCAGCTGGCGGAAGTCGCCGACGAACTCGGGGGAGAAGAAGGTGGGGATCCATCCGTCGGCGATCTCGCCGGCCAGCGCGGTGTTCTTGGGCCCGATCGCGGCCAGGTAGATCGGGATCCGTTCCTGCACGGGGTTGATCATCAGCTTCAGCGCCTTGCCCGGGCCGTCGGGCAGCGGCAGCTCGAGCGTCTCGCCCTTGAACTCCAGCCGCTCGCGGGCCAGTGCCTTGCGCACCACCGCCACGTACTCGCGGGTGCGCTGGAGCTGGCGGCCAAAGCGCTGGCCGTGCCACCCCTCGGCCACCTGCGGCCCTGAGGAGCCGATCCCCAGCACCATCCGTCCCCCGGAGAGCTCGTCGATCGTCGCGGCGGTCATCGCGGTCATCGCCGGCGAGCGGCCCGGCATCTGGAAGATGGCCGAGCCGAGCTTGATCTTCGATGTCCCCGCGGCCAGCCAGGCGAGCACCGTCGCCGCATCCGAGCCGTACGCCTCGGCTGCCCACACCGAGTCATAGCCCAGCCGCTCGGCCTCCTGGACGACGTCGAGTTGCTCCTGCGGGCCCATCCCGAAGCCCCAGTAGCCAACGTTCACTCCGAGCTTCATGCAAGGTTCCTTTCGTCGCCAGGGGATCGCTTGAGGGCCTCGACGGCGCCGGTTACAGTGGCCCGGCCGCTCACCCGTCGGGCGGCACAGGCTATGCGAACCCGGCGCCGAGCGACCATCGAGGACCTGCGACAGGCGATCGGCTGCCTGCCCCGACGCACCCGGATGGCGATGCTCGAGGGAATCGCGGCCAACGACATCATCGTCGGCGCCTACTCCACCAGCGAGGGCATCTGCCCGATGCTGGCGGCCCACCGCGCCGGCGGGCGGACGAGCCTGATCGCGTTCGCCCAGGCGTGGGACCGGGTCGCCTTCCGCGGCCAGAGGGCCGCCCGGGCCCGGCGCGCCACCGACCGCGAGCTGCTCATCCTCCGGTCCCATCTCGAGGCGAGCCTGCTCGAGGACGCAGCCCCCGCGGGCGAGCTGGGCGCCGCGCGGCGCGAGCACGAGGCGCTGATGGCCCGCCGCCGCACCGCGGCTGACCGTCCCGGCGAGCCCGATCGCACGCCCGAGCTCTCACCACGTCCCGGCTGGGCCTGGACCCGCGTCGTGCGCCGCTACGACGAGTACGCGACCATCATCCGGCGGGTGAAGGACGCGCCGGGCGACGCCGCGCCGCGCGCCGACCCCGAGCCGCGCGCCGACTCCGAGCCGGCCGAGCGCGCACTCGCCGGCTAGGCCGGCGGCCCCGCCGGCATCGTGCCCGGCGGCTTGAACATGATCTCGGGGATGACGGAGCCAGAGGAGAAGCTGCGCCAACCGCCCGGCGATACTTGGTCTGAGTGAGCGACGCGTCACCAGCACCGCAGCCGGCGGCCGAGCGGCGGACCACTCCGGTCGAGCTGTTCTGGGACCTGGTGTTCGTGTTCGCAGTGACGCAGGTGACGACGCTGCTCGCGCACCACACGAACTGGGCGCGGTTCGGCGAGGCGATGCTGGTCCTGGCGCTGGTGTGGTGGGCCTGGTCGGCGTTCGTGTGGGCGGCCAACGCGCAGGAGGAGCAGTCGCGGACGCTGCGGGCGTGCCTGCTGGCCGGCACGGTGCTCGTGTTCGTGGTGGGACTGTCGGTACCCAACGCCTTCGGTCGCAACTCCCTGCTCTTCGCGCTCGCCTACGCCGCGGTGCGTTTCCTGCACCTCGGGCTCTACATTGACGCCTCGCGGCGCGGCAACGCGTCGCGCGCGGCGATTCTCTCCTTTGCCGTCACGGTCGTTGTCGGAATGGTCCTGCTCGTCGTCGGGGCGCTCACCCACGGGTGGGAGCGCATCGTGCTGTGGACCGTCGCGCTGGCGATCGACTACGCGGGCCCGGCATGGCTGACCCGCGAGCGCCTGCGCGGCCTGCAGCAGGTGGCGGTGGCGCATTTCGCAGAGCGCTACGGGGCGTTCGTGATCATCTGCCTGGGCGAGTCGATCGTCGCCCTCGGGGCCGGTGTCACCTCCGCCGAACGGCACCTCACGCCCGGACTGGTGATCGGCTCGGTGCTGGCACTGCTCATCGTCGTCGGGATGTGGTGGACGTACTTCGACCGCATCGCCGACAGTGCCCAGGAGCGGCTGCGGGCGCACGGCGACCCGGTGCTGGCGGCGGCCGACGCCTACAGCTATATGCACCTGATCATCGTGGCCGGGATCATCATCCTGGCCGGCGGGGTCAAGCTCGTGGCTCACGATTCGGTCTCGCTGCCGATGCCCGACACCGGGCGCCTGGCGATGTGCGCCGGCGCCGCCATCTATCTGGTGGGCCTGGCCGCCTTCCGCCTGCGCATGCTCGGCGAGCGCTCCTACGGCCGCCTCCTGACCGCCGCGGCCCTGATGGTGCTCTACCTCGTCAGCGGCGGGTTGCCGGCCTGGGTGGTCGGCGCGCTCATCGCCGCGCTCCTGGGCGCCCTGTGCGCGGCGGAGGTGGCTCTCGCCGGCGCGCAAGAGCACGCCGAGCCCGCGGCCGCCGCGGTCACGCCTGGATCGCCTGGCGCCGCCGAGCGCGCGGGTTGACGAGCGGGGTGAGCATCCGCTCGAGCTGCGGACGCAGATGCTCATGCATGCTCGGGAGCTTGAGCGCCTCGCCGAGGTGGTCGGGATCCTCATCGACGGCGAAGCCGGGGGAGAGGGTCGCAATCTCGAACAGGATCCCGCGGGGCTCGCGGAAGTAGATCGACCGGAAGTAATCGCGATCGCGCACATCGGTGACCATCGCGCCGGCGTCGCGCACCCGCCGCTGCCAGTCCAGCTGCTCCGCGTCGGGGCAGGCCCAGGCGATGTGGTGCACCGTGCCGGCGCCCTGACGCCCAGGATCGCCGGGCGGCTCGTCGTAGCTCCACTCAAACGTGCGGTGCTCGCCGGCGAGCCGATAGGCGCCGCCGCCGGCGGCATCGAAACCCAGGGTCTGGGTGAGCAGCGGCGCCGCGCCCGAGGGCTCGCGACCGTAGGCCCGGGCGCCCTGGGGCCCAATGAGGGCGTGCTCGGCCGGGACCTCGGGGTGCACGGCGGTCAGCGGCGGGTTGCCGGACTCGGAAACGACCAGCTCCAAGCCCAGGCCGTCGTAGTCGCGGAAGCGCAGCCCGCCGTCCCCGCGCTCGCACGCGACGCCGCCGGCGGACAGGCGAGCCGCCCAGAAGTCGAGCGCCGCCGCGGACGCCACGCCGAGCTGGAGCGTGTGGATCATGCCGTTGCCCGCTCGTCCGCGCGGCGCGCCGGCGAACTCGAACCAGGTAAGGATCGAGCCCGGGCTTCCCGTCTCGTCGCCGAAGTAGAGGTGGTAGGCCTCGGGCGCGTCGAAGTTGACGGTTGTCTTGACCAGGCGCAGCCCGAGGAGGTCGGCGTAGAAGTCGACGTTGCGCTGGGCCTCCCCGGTGATCATCGTGATGTGGTGCAGTCCGTCGAGCCTCATGTCGGCCTCCGCGGAGCGGGTGGATGTCCGAGACTCAGGGTGACACGTGGCGGCTCGCCTCGCCAGGGGTCGGCAGCAGCTGACCGAGGTAGCCGATCATCCGCTGCGCCAGCGCCGCGCCATCGCGCAGCGCCGGCTCCGGGTCGCCGCCCGGCTCCGGGCCCGTGCCGCCGTCAGTGCGAGCAGCCTCGAGCCGCGCCGCCACCCCGGCCGCCAGCGGTGACAGCAGCTCGGCGGCGACCGCCACGGCGTCGGAGACGACGGCGGGGTCGAAGGACCACAGGACCTCGAAGCGCCGCTGTGCATCGGGCAGCGGGCTCTCCGAGGGCTGCTCCCATGCCGCCAGGCAGGCCTGCAGGCCGTCGGCGCTGATCACCACCGCCCACTCCCGCGACAGCGCGTGGCGACGATCGATCGGCACCTCCGCCGGGCCGCCGGCCGGCTCGGCGGGTCCCGCGAAGTCCGCCAGCGCGACGGCGAGCCGGGCGGTGCGGGCGAGCTCGCGCCAGCGCCGCTCGGCGTGGCGGTAGAAGCGCTCGCGCTGGAAGCACCCGATCAGCACCCCGGAAGCGGCGCGCGCGCAGTACTCGTCCTCGATGGCCCGGCTGAGCGCCAGCACCGCCGGCTTGGGCAGGACGGTCGGCGCCACGTCCGGACGGCGCCGCGCGCAGCCCGGCGAACACGGAGGCCGCGGGATCGCGCCGGCGGCTGCGAACGCGTTCGATGGCCGCCGAGAGCGAGAGGCCCTGGTCGCGCAGGCGGACCACCTCGCGGACCTGGTCGACGTCGACGATGGAGTAGCGGCGGTGCCCACCGGGCAGCCGGGCCGGATCGGGAAAGCCGTGGCGGTTCTCCCACATGCGCAGCGTCCCGGCCGTCAGCCCGGTCCGCTCCGCCAGTTGGGCGGTGGTCAGGTCTGGGTTCGCGACGTTCGAGATGCGAAAACGATACAACTTGTAGAACTTTTTCCAACACCTAGCGACGAGGGGGAGCGGCAGACGATGCGAGTGCTGATCACGGGCGCGACGGGAACCATCGGACTTGCCCTGGCCGACGCGCTGACGGCGCGCGGGGACCGGGTCGTCGCGCTGTCCCGGGATCCCGAGCGGGGACAGCGGGTGCTGGGCGACGGGGTGGAGGTGCACGCGTGGCCCGACCCCGAGAGCTCTGCGCCGCCCGCCGAGGCACTCGCCGGAGTCGACGCGGTCGTCAACCTGCTGGGCGAGCCGGTGGCCCAGCGCTGGACCGACACCGCCAAGCAGCGCATCCGCGAGTCGCGGGTCCAGGGCACCCGCGCGGTGGTCTCCGCGCTCAAGGAGCTGCCGCCCAGCGGCCGGCCGCGGGCCCTCATCTCGCAGTCGGCCACCGGCTACTACGGGCCGCGCGGCGATGCTCCGCTCGACGAACAGGCGTCGCCCGGCAACGACTTCCTCGCCGAGGTCACCGTGGCCTGGGAGCAGGCGGCGTGCTCCGCCGAGTCCACCATGCGGGTGGTGCGCACCCGCACCGGCGTGGTGCTCTCCCACAGCGGAGGAGCGCTGGCCAAGATGCTCCCGTTCTTCAAGCTGGGAATCGGCGGGCCCGTCGCCGGGGGCCAGCAGTATGTCCCCTGGATCCACATGGACGACGTCGTCGGCGGGCTGATCCACTGCCTCGATCACGAGGATGCGACCGGGCCTGTGAACCTGACCGCGCCGACGCCGGTGACCAACGCTGAGCTGTCGCGCGCGCTCGGGCATGCGCTGGGACGCCCCGCCGTCCTGCCGGTCCCGAGCATGGCGATCAAGCTGCTCTATGGCGAGATGGCCGAGATCGTCACCACCGGTCAGCGGGCCATTCCGGCGAGACTGGGGGAGCTGGGCTACGAGTTCCGCCACCCGGGGATCGAGCCGGCGCTCAAGGACGTCCTGAGCGCGTAGGGGAGGCTGATCGTGGATCATGCCCAGGCCCGGAGGGAAGCATTGGACCGCTATCAGGTGTGACACCGGGAGGGACGCGGCTTTGTTTCGCAGGTCACGAGGGGAGGTACAGCTAAGGCATGGCTACCGTGAACCCCTCAGGACCACGCACCGCGTACCCCGCGGCACGACGGACCGCTGCGCCCACCACGACGCGCACCGAGAAGGGAATGAGCCTGGCCAGGGGGCCGGCGCTCATCCTCGGCACGATCCTGACCGCCGCCGGGCTGTACCTGCTCTACAAGGCCCGGACGTTCCCGCCGTTCTCGAACTTCCCGAACGGCGATGCGCCGAAGGACGGGGAGTACATCTTCGGGCTCTTCGCTGCCAACGGCTGGACGGCGATGCTCACCGCCGTCAGCGGCGGCCTGCTGCTGTTCGGCGCCGCCCAGCACCTGCTGGCCAAGACGATGAGCCTCATCGTCGGCATCGCGCTCGGCGCGGCCGCGGTGATCGCGCTGATCAGCGGCGACGTCCTCGGTATGGCCGCTGCCAACGGGTGGACCGAGCTGGCCTGGGGCGCATGCGCGGTGATCCTCCTCTTCAACACATTGGTGCCGCGGCGCCGCCGGACCGTCGTCGTGACCGAGGACACGGCCGTCGCCGGCAGCGCGCCTGTCGCCGAGCGTGACCCCGTCGTCTCGGAGGAGGAGCCCGTCGCGGCACGCCGCGACGTCGCCCGGGACGAGGAGCCGACGGTCGTGCACCGCGAGGCCCCCGCCGCGGACGAGCCGACGGTCGTGCACCGCGAGGCCCCCGCCGCGGACGAGCCGACGGCCGCGCACGGCGACGCCCCCGCCGCCGAGGAGCCGACGGCCGTGCACGGCGACGCCCCGCGGACGAGCCGACGGTGGCCCACCGCGACGAGGCCGGAGCCTCGCCTCCTCAAGCGAGCCGCGAGTAGTTCCTCAATGCGCGGGACTCGATCCCGCGCCCCCCGCTCCCGGCGAACGCGGAGCGCTGGCCGGCACCAGATCCACCCCCGCCGGACCGCTCACGTCCTCGGGGGCGGTGTCGACGCCCGCGGGCGCAAGGTCCTCCGCCGCGGCCCCGCCGGCGTCACCGGCCGGCTGATGCCGCCGCAGCCGGGGCAGCTCGAGCTCAACGCGTGCTCCGGTGGCGTTGGATACGGCACGCGCGTCTCCGTCATGCGCCCGGGCGATCGCTCGCACGATGGCCAGCCCCAGCCCGGCGCCGCCGGTCGTGCGGCTGCGATCGCCGTCGGTCCGATGAAAGCGCTCGAACACCGACTCCAGCTCGTCGGGAGCGATGCCGGGGCCGTCGTCGAGTACCACGAAGCGCACCACGCCTCCCGGCCGCGATGTGACCTCGAGCCGGACCAGCCCGCTCGGCGCGGCAGTGTGCTCGACGGCGTTGCGGATGAGGTTGCGCAGCGCCTGGGCCAACCGGTCGGGATCGGCGGTCAGCGTCGCGTCGGGAACCGGCCCCAGCTCGAAGTAGCGCTCTTCGCCGAGGCGCGCGGTCAGCCACAGCTCGCTGACGAACGGCTCCAGCGAGAACTCGCGGTACTGAAGGAAGTCGCGGTGCTCGGCGCGCGCGAGCAGCAGCATGTCGTCGACGAGCCGCGAGGTGCGCGCGATCTCCGCGGCCACGAGGCGCTCGACGCGGCGGACTTCCGCCGGCTCGGGATGCTCCTGGGCCGCGAGCACCTCGAGCTGTCCGGCGATCACCGTCAGCGGCGTGCGCAGCTCATGCGAGGCGTCGGCGATGAAGTCGCGCTGGGCCGCGAACGCGCCCGCGAGGCGATCGAGCATGTGGTTGAAGGCATCGGCCAGAACTCGGATCTCCCCGGCCGCCAGCGGCGAGGTGTCCATGCGCGGGTCCAGGTCTCCGTCGTCCACGCGCGTCGCCACCCGGGCGAGCCGTCGCAGCGGCAGCGAGACCGACGCGCCGGCGAGGTAGGAGGCGATGAGCGCCAGCACGAGCGCCAGCGCGCCCGCGATGACGAACGACCGCACGATGCTGCGCTGCGCCCGCGTGACGATGGCCAGCGGCTCGCCGGCTCCGACCCGCACGTCGAAGGAGCCGACCCGCACCAGGCGCTCGTCGATGCGCACGTCGCCGATGTCGGGCGCCCGCCGCGTGGTGATCCGGGTGGGCGCAACGAGCAGCGTGCGGGCCATGGCGTTCTCACTGGCCTGCTCGGCCGCCGTCTCGCCGTCATCGGGCAGCGGGTTGCCGAGCAGCTGGGGCGGGTTGCTCGTCGACCCGTGGCCGGGGATGGAGGCGAAAAGCAGCGACGACCCCGCGTTCAGGTGCTGGCCGCGCAGGTAGGCGCCCATCTGCGCCAGCAGTGCCTCGGGCGAGGAGGCGCGCACGCTCTTGACCGCCTGCGAGAGCTGGGCGACGTCGCCGGCGACGTCCTGGTCGACCTCCGCGCGCAGCTCCCGGCCCGTCTGCTCGTAGACGACGGCGAAGATCACCGCCGATACCGCCAACAGCACCCCGGTCACCCATGCCACCAGTCGCCAGCGGACGCTGGTGCGGGCGATCATCCCCCGTCCTCCTCCAGGCGGTAGCCGCGGGAGCGCACGGTCACGATCGGCACCGGCCGGCCGCCGATGGCCAGCTTGCGACGCAGATAGCCGATGTAGACGTCAACGATGTTCGTCGCCGGGTCGTGGCCATAGCCCCACACCGCCCGGAGGATCTGCTGGCGGTTCAGCACCTGGCCGGGATGGTTCATGAAGTAGGCGAGCAGGTCGAACTCCGTGTTGGTGAGACGGACGGTCTCGCCTGCGCTGCGGACCTCGCGGGTGAGCAGGTCCACCTCCAGGTCGCCGGCGCGCATGAGCGTCGGCGGTGCCAGCCGGGTCGCGCGGAGCTGCGCCCGGATGCGCGCCTCGAGCTCGGCGAGCGCGAACGGCTTGACCAGGTAGTCGACGGCGCCGGCGTTCAGACCTCCGACGCGATCCTCGACCTCGCCCCGCGCGGTGAGCACGATCACCGGCAGACCGGGCCGCTGGGCGGCGAGGTCGGCGAGGACCTCCATCCCGCTGCGCCCCGGGAGCATGAGGTCCAGGACCACGAGGTCGACGTGGTCGCCGAGCGCCACCTCGAGCCCTCTTTCACCGTCGAGCGCGGAGCGGACCTCGAAGCCCCGCGCGCTGAGGCCACGGTCGATGAAATCCACGATGCCGGGCTCGTCCTCGATCAGGACGATGTTGGCCACGCGCTCATCATACGGCCCTTTCCTCCTGCAAACACGGTAAAGAGAGTTCTCATCAAGGGATAAATCCCAGTTAAGCGAACCTGGACAGAGTCATCGTGATGAGCCGTTTCACACGGATATCGACGCCCGCTCGCCGCGACGCTGGCCTTCGCCGCCTCCGAACGCTGAACCGCATTTTGATCGGGGCCGCGGTGGCGGGGACCGGGCTGCTCACCGACGTCGCCGCGCACGCCTTCCCCGGACACAAGCGCAGCGCGACGGCGACGGCGGCCACCGCGAGCGCACCGGCGGCGCGGCGCACCGCGGGCGAGAACCGCCGCCACCACCGCCGCCACGCCCGCCACCACGCACCGGGCACGCTGCGCCCGCCGGCTCACCCTCCTACCACGACGCACGCGGCCGCGGTCACCACCAGCGCGCCCCAACCGGCGCCCCAACCGGCACCCCAGCCGGCGCCCCAACCGGCGCCCCAGCCGGCGCCCCAACCCGTTCCCGCTCCGGCCCCGGTGGTGTCGGGCGGCTCGTGATGCCGGCGCCTGTGGCGCCGGCGGTCGAGCTTCAGACCGAGACCTGGGCCGCACTTGGGACGACGGTCGTCGTCCGCCATACGGGCGCGTCCGATCCGGCCGTGGTGGCCGCGGTGCGGACTGAGCTGGCGGCCATCGACGCCGCCGCCAGCCGCTTTCGCTCCGATTCCGAGCTGAGCCGTGTCAACGCGCTCGGCCGGCGGGGCGGTGGCACGATCGGCACAAGCCCGCTGCTGGCCGAGGCGGTGCGTCTGGCGATCCGCGCCGCGGACGTGTCGGACGGGGCCGTCGATCCGACCCTCGGTGAGCCGCTCATCAGCCTGGGCTATGACCGTGATTGGTCCGAGTTGGATGCCATCCCATCGGCTGCGCCGCTTGCGCGCGGCCCCCGGATCGTCGTCCGGCATCGCCGGGCCGCGGGCTGGCCCCAGATCGAGGTGCGCGAGCACCCGCCGCGGATCACGGTGCCCGCCGGGCTCGCGCTCGATCTCGGTGCGACGGCAAAGGCACTGGCCGCCGACCGCGCCGCTCGCGCCGCCCGGGACGCCGCGGGCGGCGGCGTTCTGGTTGCGCTCGGCGGCGACATCGCCACGTGCGGCACCGCGCCTGTGGAGGGCTGGAGCGTTCACGTCACCGACGACCACCGCGATGGCCCCGACGCCCCCGGGCAACGGGTCGCCATCCACGCCGGTGGCCTCGCCACCTCGAGCATCGCCACCCGCCGCTGGATGCACAACGGCCGGCCCATGCATCACATCCTCGATCCCCGAAGCGGTCAGCCCGTACGGGGCCCCTGGCGGACCGTCAGCGTCGCCGCGGACACGTGCGCGGACGCCAACATCGCGGCTACCGCCGCCGTCGTGCTCGGCGATGAGGCACCCGAGTGGCTGGCGCGGCACTCGCTGCCGGCTCGACTCGTCGCGCTCGACGGAGCGGTGCGCGCGCAGGGAGGCTGGCCGGCGTGACGGTCGGTCCCAGCGCGTACTGGTACCTGACGCGTGCCAGCGGAACCGTGGCGCTCATCCTGCTCACTGCGAGCGTCGTCCTCGGCGTCGCCGCCATCGCCCGGCTCCGCGGCCCCGGGGTCCCGCGGTTCGTCGTCGATGGGGTGCATCGCACCGCCTCGCTGCTCGCGGTGGCGTTCCTCGTCGTGCACATCCTCACCGCGGTCCTGGACAGCTTTGCCTCGATCTCGCTGGTGGATGCCGTCATCCCGTTCGCCGGCTCCTACCGGCCGCTTTGGCTCGGGCTGGGCACGGTCGCGTTCGACCTGCTCCTGGCGGTGGCGATCACCAGCCTCGTCCGGGCCCGGGTGGGTCACTCGGCGTGGCGCAGCATCCACTGGCTGGCCTACGCCGCCTGGCCGGTGGCCGTGGTGCACGGCCTCGGAACGGGGAGCGATGTGCACCAGACATGGCTCATCGCCATCAACGTCGCCTGCATCATCGCGGTGCTGACCACCGTGATCGGCCGAGCGATGATCGGCTGGCCGGCCAACGTCCGGCTGCGGATCGGCGCCCTCGGCGCCGCCGCCGGCTTCGCCCTCGGTCTCTTGGTGTGGCTGCCCGGCGGGCCGCTGGGCAAGGGCTGGGCCCGCCGCGCCGGCACCCCCACCTCGCTGCTCAGTCACTCGGCGCGGGGGAGGCGCTCGTGAGCCTGCCGCGCCTGTTGCTCGGCGCCGGCGGCGACACGATGGACTACGCCACGCACCGGCGCATCCACGGCGAGCTCCCCGCCGCCGGGCGCCGCACGCGCAACGGCCTGCCGCCGCCCCTGGTGTCCGAGCTCACGCGCGCTGCGCTGAGAGGTCGTGGGGGAGGCGGCTTCCCGCTCGCCGCCAAGCTCGACGCCGTCGCGCGCTCCCGGGGCACGCCCGTCGTCCTCGTCAACGGCACCGAGGGCGAGCCGATGAGCGTCAAGGACCGGATGCTGCTCGAGGCCCTGCCCCATCTCGTGCTCGATGGCGCCTACGGCCTCGCCGACACGCTCGGAACCCGGGACGTCGTCATCGCGCTCGACGAGCCCCTGCGCGACGCCGCCGGCATCATTCGCCACGCGCTGGCCGAGCGCCCCGAGCCACGACGGCGCGGGGGACAGCCGCGGATCGTGGTGGTGCCCGCCGGCTACGTCACGGGCCACGAGACCGCGATCGTCAACTTCGTCAATCGGGGGATCGCCCGGCCAATGATGCAGCCCCCACGCATGAGCGAGCGCGGCATCGGCCGCCGCCCGACGCTCGTGTCCAACGCCGAGACGCTGGCGCATGTCGCGCTCATCGCCCGCCACGGCGCGGAGTGGTTTCGCGAGATCGGGCCCAGCGACGAGCCGGGCTCGGCGCTCGTGACCGTCAGCGGCGGGGTCCGCGCCCCGGGCGTCTACGAGATCGCGCACGGGTCCCAGCTTGCCTCGCTGGTGCGTGCGGCGGGCGGGCTCACCGAGCCGGCGCGCGCGTTTCTGCTCGGCGGCTATGGCGGCACCTGGATCGACGCCGCAGCCGCCACCGCGCTGCGCCTGTCTCGCCGCTCGCTGCAGCCCCTGGGGGCCTCGCTGGGCGCCGGGGTGATCGTCGTCCTGCCCCAAAGCGCCTGTCCGGTCGCCGAAGTGACCCGCGTGGCGGGGTGGATGGCCGACGAGAGCGCGTCGCAGTGCGGGCCGTGCGTCAACGGGTTGGCGTCGATCGCCGACACGTTGGCCGACGTGGCCGAGGGCGACGGGGGGCGTGACGCCTTCAGCGACATCCTGCGCTGGTCGCAGCTGGTCGCCGGCCGGGGCGCCTGCGCTCACCCCGACGGCGCGGCGGCGTTCGTCACCAGCGCCCTGCGCGTGTTCCGGCTCGAGTTCGAGGATCACGCGCGCCAGGGCCCCTGCGACGCCTGCGCGCGCCGCTCGGTCCTCATCACGCCCCGCGAACGCAGAGTGGCCGCATGAGCAACCACATTGAGGTCGATCCGATCCGCTGCGAGGCGCACGGGCTGTGCGCCGAGCTTCTGCCCGAGCGCATCACCCTGGACGAGTGGGGCTACCCGCTCATCGACCCGACGCCGATCCCGGCGTCGCTCGAGGGCCTGGCCCGCCGCACGGTGAACGCCTGCCCGACGCTGGCGCTGCGCCTGCGCGCTGCGGCCCGTGCAGCGCCGCGTGCCTAGACAACGCCGGCGGCCAACTCGCGCAGCTGGTCCACGTCGGCCGCGGTCAGGCGCTCGGCCAGCGACACCGCGTCCAGCGCGGCATCGATCTGAGCTGGAGCGGTGGCCCCGATCAGCGTGCTCGCAGTCCGCGGATGCAAGAGCGTGAACGCGACCGCGAGCGTCGCCGGCGTGGTGTCCAGCCGCCGCGCCGGCTCGCGCAGCGCGGCGCCGAGGGCCAGGTCGCGCCGGCGGCGCGGGTCAGCGCGCTCCGCGCTCAGGCGGCCGGCTGGGGAGGGATTTGCGTCGGCGTACTTGCCGGTGAGCGCGCCGCCGGCCAGCGTCGCGGATGGGACCAGCGACGCGCCGGTGGCCTGCAGCGCCGCCTCCAGGGCGGGATCCTCCACCCAGTCCAGGCGCGCGAGGCTGTAGGGCAGCTGCGCTGCGCACGGCTGCGGGATCTCCTGGCGCGTGGCCTCGGCACTCGCCGCGGCGATCGCCTCAGCGCTCCAGTTGACCACGCTCCACGCCTTCACACGGCCGGTGGCGAGCACGCCGGCGATCTGCTCGACGGCCACCGGCACCGGGACGGCATCGGGCAGGGTGGAGGAGTAGAGCACGTCCAGCCGGTCGAACCCCATCCGCTCCAGGGAGCCTTCCAGCTCGCGCACCGCGTCCTGCTCGGGCCAGAACTCCCACCACAGCTTGTTGGAGACGGTGACCGCCTCGCGGTTGGCGCCCACCGCCCGGAACAGCTCGCCGAACAGGACCTCGGAGTACCCGGTGGCCAGCGGCGCATGCCCGGTCTCGTCGTTGTAACGGGCGTCGTCGAGGAAGTCGATGCCGGCGCGGAGGGCGTGGTCAAGCACGGCCTCGGCGTCGGCGCGGTCCATGCGGTCGAACGTGCGCCACGAGCCGAGCGCGATCCGCGAGACAACGAGCGGAGAGCCGCCGAGCCGACGGTGCGCCTCAGGCTCAGGCATGCCACACCGTCCGCAGGTCGGGACCGCCGAAGGTGACCGACGCCATCATGGGCGCCAGCGTACCCCGTCCGCCGCCGAGGACCTCGGGCGTGATGGCGCCGGCGAGGAAGCCATCGTCAAACGCCCCACTCCGTCAGGATCGCCGTCGCCAGCAACGTGAGCACCTCACCCCCCGACGCTCCAGCGGGTCAGCGGATTCATTCGACGGGCCCGATCAGCTCCACCAGGTTGCCGTCAAGGTCGTGGACGAAGGCCATCCGCCGCCCCGGCTCCGGGGACGAGCGCGGCGCCCACACCTGAGAGCCGCCGGCGGCGAGGGCCGCCGCGAAGACCCCGTCGATGTCGTCGACCTCGAACGCCACGTGGCCGTAGCCGCTGCTCTGGATCGCTGCGTGGGGGTCCTGCCAGCGCTGGCCCGCGATCGGCTCGGCCGCCTCGAACAGCTCCACGCGCGCGCCGTCGGCCGAGCGCAGCATCGCCCCGCGAGCGTTCCCGGGCAGCTCGAACGCGAGCTGGAGCTCGAAGCCCAGTGCGTCGGCGTACCAGGCGCGAGCCCGTTCGAGGTCCGTGACCGTGACACCGACGTGATGTGGCCGAACCACATTTTGCATCCAATCCGTCCTTATGTATAGACTTTACAAAACTGTATCTGAAGACGGCGAAATGAGGGAGAAACCACTGATGGGCCGCCTCGACGGCAAGGTCGCGCTCATCACGGGCACCGCGGGCGGCCAGGGCCGCGCCGCCGCCGAGCTGTTCTGCGCCGAGGGCGCCCGCGTGTTCGGCTGTGACGTCAACGCCGAGGGCGCCGCCGAGACGGTGGCTCGCGTCCGCGCCGCCGGCGGCGACATGCTGTCCATGGCCCCGGTGGACATCTCCACCATGGAGGGCGCCGCCGAGCTCGTGTCGCGCACCGTCGCCGGCTTCGGCGGCATCGACATCCTCTACAACAACGCCTCCGCGCCCCGAGTGGGCCCCTTCGAGGAGCTCGACTGGGACGACTGGTCCTTCACCATCCGCAACGAGCTCGATCTCGTCTACGCCGTCACCAAGGCCGCCTGGCCCTACCTGTGCGAGCGCGGCGAGGCGGTCATCATCAACACCGGCTCGGTGTCGGGCTACCGCGGCGCGGCGTTCGCGCCCCAGGCCGCCCACGGCGCCGCCAAGGGCGGGGTCATCTCCCTCACCCGTCACCTCGCCGCCGCCGGCGCCCCGTTTCGGGTCCGCGCCAACTCCGTCAGCCCGGGGCTCACCATCACCGACCAGATCCGGCCGTTCCTGGAGGACACCGACCATCCCATCAACGAGATGCAGCGGTCCCATCCGCTGGGGCGCCTCGGCGAGCCCGAGGACGTGGCCCGGGTCGCCCTGTTCCTGGCCTCCGCCGATGCCGCGTATCTCAACGCGGTCGACATCGTGGTCGACGGCGGGCAGTCCGTCATCGTGTAGGGGAGCCCGGCGCGTGCTGCGCCGGGGAAGGGTCCTGCAGCGGCGCGGCTGAGCGGCTACGCGGCTAACCGGGCAGCGTCACCCACAGGCGCGGCGCCAGCTCGACGAGCACCTCGGGCTCCAGATCGGCCGCCACGCCCGCGCCGGCGCGGTCCATGGCCAGCGACAGCTCCCGCCACGCCTGCGCTACCGGAGCGACCCGTGCCGTGGGCCCCCAGCCCACGGCGGCGCGCAGCTCGTCGGCATGGGCGCGCGCGTCAGCGGCGCTCAGCGAGCCGAAGCTCCGCTGGGCGCCCCCGATGAACACGCGCTGTTCGAGGATGTCGCTGATCGGGGCGGTCATCGCGCCGCCAGCGCCGCCGCGGCCACCGCCGCCTGGCCGTAGGCGATCCCGCCGTCGTTGACCGGCAGGCGCTCGGGGACGAGCACGCGCAGGCCCGCCCGCTCCAGGCCGGCCGAGACCGACTCGAGCAGCCGGCGGTTCTGGAACACGCCGCCCGACAGGACCACGCGGTCGGTGCCGTGGCCGGCGGCCAGACGGGAGCACACCGCCACGGTGGCCCGCGCCACCGCAGCGTGGAAGCGCGCGGAGATGGCGCCCGCGGGCACGCCGGCATCCGCATCGGCCGCCACGGCCTCGATGGCCGGCCGCGGATCGATGACGGCCATCGCGCCGATGTCTGAGACCGGCATCGGGTAGGCGCCGGTCTCCGCCGCGTCGCACGCCGCCTCGAGCTCGATCGCCGCCTGGCCCTCGAACGTGACCTCGGCGCGGATCCCGCTCAGCGCGGCGACGGCATCGAACAGCCGGCCCATGCTCGTGGTCAGCGGCGAGGCCGTCTGGGTCTCGACCAGCCGACCCACCTGGGCCCAGGCGCGCGCATCGACCATTCCCGCGAGCGAGCGCGGCAGCGAGGGCGACTCGCCCCGCGCCGTGTGCAGCCACGCGCACGCCATCCGCCACGGCTGCCGGATCGCGGCTGCGCCTCCGGGCAGCGGCACGCCCACCAGCGTGCCGACCCGCGCGCAGGATCGCACGTCCCCGAACAGGAACTCGCCGCCCCACGCCGTCCCGTCGGTTCCGTAGCCCGTCCCGTCGAAGATGGCGCCGACCGCCGGGCGCAGCTCGGCATGCTCGGCCAGGCACGCCGCCAGATGGGCGTGATGGTGCTGGACGCCGACGAGCTCCACGCCCTCGCGCTCCAGCGCGTACTGCGTGGACAGGTACTCCGGGTGCAGGTCGTGCGCGACCACCTCGGGGGCTACCGCGAACAGCCGCTGGAAGTGGTCGATGCCGTCAGTGAACGAGCGCAGCGTCTCGTAGTTCTCCAGGTCGCCGATGTGGTGGCTGACCCAGGCGCGCCCGGCTCTGGCGACGCAGAACGTGCTCTTGAGCTCGGCCCCGCAGGCCAGCAGCGGGCGCGGCGTCCCGGCACCGGGAAGTCCCAGGCTCGCCGGGACATAGCCCCGCGAGCGGCGCAGGACAGCGAGCCGCGGCCGCTCTGAGACGCGCGTCACCCGCACCACGCTGTCGTCGGTGCGGGTCTCGATGGGGCGGTCGTGGACCAGGAACAGGGCGGCGATCCCCGACAACCGGGCGCGGGCATCGTGATCGCGATAGGCGATCGGCTCGTCTGAGACGTTGCCGCTGGTCATCACCAGGGGGACACCGGCATCGGCCAGCAACAGGTGGTGCAGCGGGGAGTAGGGGAGCATCACGCCGAGCTCGGGCGCGCCCGGAGCGACGGCGGCGGCCACAGGGGCGCCGCCGCGCCGGGGGGCGAGCACGATCGGCCGCTCGGGGGCCTGGAGGAGCGCCCGCTCGGCATCGCCGAGCGCCACCAGCCGCTCCGCCGCGGCCACGTCGCCGGCCATCACGGCAAACGGCTTGTCCTCGCGGTGCTTGCGCGCGCGCAACGTGGCCACCGCGTCCTCGTCATCGGCCCGGCAGGCGAGGTGGTAGCCGCCGATCCCCTTGACGGCGACGATCGCGCCGTCGCCCAGCGCGTCGGCGGCGGCCGCGACCGGATCGCGGGCCGACACCACAACCGGCTCCCCGGTGCCCGACAGCAGCGTCACCGATGGCCCGCAGGCCGGGCACGCGTTGGGCTGGGCGTGGAAGCGCCGGTCGGCCGGGTCCTCGTACTCGGCGCGGCAGGCGGCGCACATGGCAAAGGCGGCCATCGTGGTCAGCGGCCGGTCGTAGGGGACGCCGCGCACGATGGTGAAGCGAGGCCCGCAGTTGGTGCAGTTGATGAACGGGTAGCGGAAGCGGCGGTCGCCGGGGTCGCACAGCTCGCGCAGGCACTCCGCGCAGACCGCGGTGTCGGGCGTGATCGGCGCATCGGGCGGCTCGCCCTGCGGGCTCTCCAGGATGGCGAACGCGTCCGCGCCGCGCACCGCGCGCTCCTCGGCGGCCACATCCTCCACCATGGCCAGGGGCGGCGCCTCGGGGGCCAGGCGCGCCAGGAACGCCTCCACCGCCGCGCTGGGGCCCTCCACCTCGGCAACGACGCCACGGGCGTCGTTGAAGACGAAGCCGGCGAGGCCGAGCTCCCCGGCCAGGCGGTAGACGTAGGGACGAAAGCCCACCCCCTGGACGGTGCCGTGCACGCGCACCCGCGTCCGGCGGCGGTCCCGGACGGGCGCGCGCAGGCTCATCCCACCAGCTCCCGCAACGCGTGGTACGCGCTCGCCTGGGCCTCCTGAATGCGGGGGATGTGCTCCGAGCGCGTGACCACGACGTGGTCGGCGAGCCCCTCGGCGGCGATCCGGCCCCCGTCATAGCCGACCATCGCGATCGTCATCAGCCCCCGGCGGCGCGCCTCGGCGAGGGCGGCGATCACGTTGGTGGAGCTGCCCGACGTCGACAGCGCCAGCAGCGCGTCGCCGGCCGCGCCGTACGCGATCACCTGACGGCTGAAGATGGCGTCGGTGCCGATGTCGTTGGCGATCGCGGTCAGGATCGCCGCGTCCTCGGTGAGGTCGATCGCCGGCCGCCCGGCCGCCCGGAAGTCGGCCACGGCGTCCATCGCGTCGGTGGCCGAGCCGCCGTTGCCCAGCGCCAGCAGCTTGCCGCCCCGCTCGAACACGAGGCGCAGCGTGGCGGCGGCCTCGCCCAGCATCGCTCGGTTCTCGCCCAGCGTCTGGGCCCGCAGCGCGCCGATCTCGGCGGACTTGAGCAGCACCGAGCGGCGTACGTCGTCCACCACGGGCTCCAGCTGGTCCTCGCGCTCGTCCAGGAACGGGTAGAGGAAGCTCGACGCGCCGGCGTCGTGGGTGCGGCGCTCCGTGCGCCCGCTGAGCAGGCCACGGTGCTCGAAGAACACGTGCACGAGCTCCCACAGCACGTGATAGAGGGTCTCCACCAGCTCCTGGCCGACGTCGGCATCCGTGGTCGGGGGGACGAACTCCCACTCGGCGCCGGCGGGGGCGAAGGCGATGGTGAGGCAGCCGCGCTCACGCGCCACCGCGATCGCGGCAGCGGCCTCGCCGTCGGGGTCCCCCGCGCCGAAGGCCATGGCGATGTCGTCGGGCCCGGCCAGCAGCGCCGCCTGCGCGGCGAGCTCGCCGCCCTCGCCCGCCAGCCCGATGGCGGGCAGCGCGCGCTTGCCCACGATCACCGGGTGCACGAACTCCACGGCAACGTGGCGGGCGTCGGAGCGCGCCGACGGCGAGTGGCCGAACGCCACCAGGCGGCCGCCGCGCGCGAAGCGCTCGGCCATGAGGTGACACACCCGCGCCAGGCGCTCGGCCTCGGCGTCGAAGAACCGGGCGTTGGCCTCGGTGCGCGCCGCCAGCAGCGCCGTCACGCGTGCGCCGGGGTCCGCGGCCAGCGCCGCGTCGCTCACACCACCGCCTCCTGACGAGTGGCGATCCGCGTCAGCCAATCACGCCAGGCGTCGACGCCGTCGCCCGTCTTGGCGCTGAGCACGATCCGCTCCACATCGGGATGGACCTGGTCGATGTTGTAGAGCAGGTGGTCGAGATCGACGTCCAGGTGGGGGAGCAGGTCGATCTTGTTGACGAGCACGAGCTCGCAGGCGCGGAACATGAGCGGGTACTTGAGCGGCTTGTCGATGCCCTCGGTCACCGCGCTCACCATCACCCGCGCGTCCTCGCCGATTCGGAACTCGGCCGGGCAGACGAGGTTGCCCACGTTCTCCACGATCAGCAGGTCGATGTCGTCCAGCGGCAGCGCGGGGATGGCGGAGCGCACCATGTTGGCGTCGAGGTGGCACTCGCCGCCGAAGCCCGCGCCGGTGTTGATCTGGGTCACCGGCACGTGCAGGCCGGCGAGCCGGTCGGCATCCATCGAGCCCTGCACGTCGCCCTCCAGCACGCCGACCCGCACCCCGGGCAGATCGGCGACGACCCGCTCGAGCAGCGTCGTCTTGCCCGCCCCGGGGGCGCTCATGAAGTTGATGACCGTGACGCCGGCGCGGTCGAAGTCGGCCCGGTTGGCGGCGGCGATGGTGTTGTTGGCGTCCAGCGCCTCCTCGACCACTCTCACCTTGGTGCGATGCATTCGGCCTCCTCGACCTCGATTGACTCGACTTCGAACTCGTCGCCGCTGGCCACCTCGACGTCACTCCCGGCGCAGGCAGGACAGCGAAACGCCGGGATCTCGATCTCCCACTCGTGGCCGCAGCCCCGGCAGCGCAGCCGGGCCGGGATGACCTCCTGCTCCAGCCGCGCTCCCTCGCACACACTGTCGCGGGCCACGAACTCGAAGTAGAACTCCAGCGTGTCGGGGACGACTTGGCGAAGCCGGCCGACCCTCAGCGAGACGACCGTCACCCGGCGCCCGCCGGCGTGCTTGGCGACGGTGTTGACGATGGCGCTGCTCAGGGACAGCTCGTGCACGCGCTCACTCCGCGGGCGCAGCGAGCGCGCCTGACCGCAGCTCATCCACCGTCTCCAGCACCAGCGCGACGGCGCGCGTCACGGCGGCCTGGACCCGCTCGGTCAGGCCCCAGCCCATCTCCGAGACCTGCTCGGGCTCGCAGGCGATGACCACGACCTTCCCCGGCCACGCCCCCACCGACTTGACGAAGCGCAGGACGGTCTGGGGATCCATGGCGTGCGGATTGATGACGTCGCCATCCTCGATCCCGCCCGGCACCGACTCCTCCTCGGGCTCCATGACGTACAGCGTCCCGGGCTCGCCGCCCTGGGGCGAGACGTCGAGGATGACGAGCGCGTCGTAGCCGCGCATCACCTCGTAGGCCAGGTCCAGCCCGCCCGTCCCGGCGTCCATCACCGACACCCCGGCCGGCAGGTCGACCTCGGCCAGCCGCCGCGCCACCTCGCCGCCGAACCCGTCGTCGCGCAGCCACGCGTTACCGACGCCGGCGATCAGGATGCTGCGCAGCGCCTCTTCGGTCATGGTTCCACCACCTCCAGCTCCGGGGCGAAGAAGTACAGGTAGCGGCCGGTCTCCCGCATCAGCTCCTGGCCCGGGTCGTCGTCGATTGTCAGGCCCAGATGGGCCCTGCCGTCGTAATCGGTGAAGATGCGCTCGATCGTGGCGCGCCGCCCGTCGAGCATGCGCGCCTGGATGTCGGCGTCGGGCCCCGGGCGGATCACGACCTTCGCGCCTCGGCGGAAGGTCCGGTCACCCACGTCGAGCACGGAGTCGCCGGCGCGCGGGTCAGCCAGGCCGGGCGGCTCCGACGGCGGCTCGAGCGTCACGGGGTCGCGCAGCTGCACCCGGCCGTGCAGGGACACGATGTCCTCGGGTGTTGCGCTCTGCGCGCGGGCGACCATCGCTCGCACCGCCGGATCCTGGCGCTCGATCTCCGCCCGCTCGCCGTCTGACAGCGTGCGCACGTGCAGCAGCAGCGCCTCCTCGATCTCGGTGGAGTCGAACAGCCCGCCGAGGCTCTCGGGCGCGAGCCGCGGGTGGTCGGGGAGGACGATGGCGGCGCCCAGCATGACGTCGTCACCGTCGGCGGCGAGCACCGGGAACGTGTTGACCGAGGCGCACGGCCGCTCCAGCGCGGACACGAATCGCCCGCCGGCCACGCGCAGCACGGGATGGGTCGAGATGAGCGAGCGCCTCAGGGCGCCGGCGCGGTCCAGGCCCGAGGAGACGAGGGTGCGGTTGCGCACGCGCAGCACCACCTCGTACTCGTCGCCGGCCGGCAGCGGCACGGTCTCGAGTGACAGCTCCACCGTCAACGCCCCCACCGATGCGGCCTTGACCGCCGCGCGCCCGCTCAGCGCGCCGGCCATCGCTCCCGGCAGCTCCACGCGCCGGGCCTGTCCCTGGTGGCGCTCGCCCGAGGCCTCCAGGAACCGGACCTCGGCGCTCAGCACGGCATCGGGGGGCGCCTGGACGATGCAGCGCAGCTCGAGGTGATCGAACGTGCTGGCCAGCGTTGCCGCGTACACCGGGGGGTAGACGATCCCAAACGGGGTCGGGGTGGCGTTCTTGGTCGCTCCCGGCGTGTACGGGTAGAGCGCGTAGCCCTCCCACAGCAGCGACTCGAGCAGCGCCTCCAGATGGTCAGCCATCGCGCCCGTCCTCCAGCATCGCCGCCACGGTCGCATCGAGCGTGGCCAGTCCGCGCTCGAGCTTGGCGCGCTGCAGCGCCTCGAGCGTCTCGGCGCGCAGTCCGACCCACGCGGTGCCGGGGTAGTAGTGCTCGATCGTCTCCCGCCACACCCGCACCGGCATGCGGAAGCCGATGGAGGTGCTCCACGGCAGCAGCACGATCTGCAGCCTCCCGTCCTCGCCCGGGTAATAGACCATCCCGTTGAAATGCAGCGCCAGGGGCGCCTCGCCGTCGGGCAGCGAGTGCAGGTACTTGGCGGCGGCGAGCTCCAGGTCGTAGTGGCAGGCGATCGGCACCGTCACGGTCGTCGTGCCCGTGAACGCCGGGACCACGACGTCAAGCGTGGACCAGACGAGGCTGCGCGTGGTGACCGCCCAGCGCTCGGGCGCTCCGAACAGCTCCACCAGCCGCTCGTGGGTCCCCTCGTCGTAGGCCCTGCGGGCGGGCTCGATCATCAGCTGGATCGTGAGCGCCAGCATGTACACCTGCCGCCCCGCCGTCTCGGTGATCTGCACGTCGAGCGCCAGCATCGGCGCGGCGGCGTACTTGACCGGGCGCGCCCCCAGGACGGTGAACTCAACCTCGGGCGGGTCGGCGGCCCTGGCGCCGTCGTCGGACCCGGGGGCAAGGGCCGGGGCGGGGGCGGCATCCGTCATGCGCCCGCCTCCGCCCGCAGGTCGTCAAAGAAGCGGTCGACCGCCGGCTGCACGCCGGACCCGCCCGAGATGCCCTCCCAGGCCGTCTTGATCGTCCCGGTCAACCCGTAGCAGCGGTCGATCGGCGCGATCACGTAGATGGGCGGGTCAGACAGCCGGTTTGCGATCAGCCCCTCGATGTCGGGCTCGAGCGTCTCCAGCACGGGATTGCCCTCGCGCATGCGCCGCCAGGACTCGAAGTGCAGCTCGCTCTCGGTGGCGCCCCCGGGACTGGGGTACATGGCGACGATGCACTCGGTGACCGTCGACTCCATGAAGAACGCGAGCCCGATCGGGATCTGGAACGACGCCCACAGGTCGTCGGGGACGTCGAGCCCGGCCAGCCACACCGTCCGGTTGCCGGTGGGGCGGTAGTCCCCCTCGCCCGAGCGCATCGCCCAGCAGGTCTCGCAGGCGCACATGATCCGCCGCTCGGCCAGGTGCAGGAGATGGCGGTGGCTGGACGAGATGCCGGTGCCGCAGAGATCGCACACCTCGGTGTCAGCGGCGGGCGGTGCGGTGAGCGGTGACGCCGCCGGCGCCGACCCGGCGGGCGCCGCGCGCGGCCGAGCCAGGCCGCGCAGCCCCGACACGAGATCCGCCCGGCGCCGAGCCGCCACCGCGTCGGCCACCGGACGGCGCGCGGTCATTGCGTGAGCGCGACCTTGACGCGCCCCTCGTCGCGCAGCAGCGGCACCGGCTCCAGCTGCATGTTCTCGTCATCGAGGGAGCGGCCGGCGCGGGGCAGGAAGAACGACCGTTCGCACTCGGGGCAGGCCAGCGCGCCCGCCGAGAGCGCCCCGGCGTGCAGCGCACCGCCGCAGTTGGCGCAGCGATCGCGGTAGGCCAGCAGCGTGCCGTCGACATTGGCGACGACGAGGTCTGACCCGGCGACGCTGACGGCGGTCAGGGCGCCGTCAGCGAGCCCGGCGACCGACTGCACCTCCACCCACGAGGGCTGCGGGGCCGGCCCGGCGATCACCACGGGGAGCTCCATGCCGGTGGCCGTTGGCGGGATGTTTCCGGTGACCATCGGCAGTCCGGGCCCACCCGTGGTCTGCGCGGCGATACCCAGCACCTCCAGCCCTTCGAGATCGGGCGCGGCCTCCTCGAGCGCCTGCTTGATCGCCAGCTCCAGCGTCACCGCCGACGCGGCGCAGTCAGAGCAGCTGCCGCGCAGGTGGATCGTGGCCACGCCATCCTGGACTGAGAGCAACTCGACGTTGCCGCCATGGGACTCCATGTAGGGACGCACCGAGTCAAGTGCCGCCCGGACCCGGTCCTCCAGCGGAACCGGGTGCAGGTCGTGGATGAGCAGCAGCGTGGCCACGAGCTCATCGTCAGACAGCGACGAGGCGATCTCGCGCCCGGCCTCACCGGCGCGGTCCAGCAGCTCCACGATCCGCTCCAGGCCGGCGCCGTACATCTGGACCACCGCCGAGACGAGCTGGTCGGCCACCTCGTGGGTGGCCGAGTCGCCCGCGGCCTCCAGGCGCTCCTGAAGGTCCTGGATGCGCTGGACCAACTGCTCCGGAGACTCGGACCCGCCCACCTTGACGCCGGCCGTCTCCATGGCCTAGGCCATCGCGGTCGGCGTGTGCATGACCTTGCGGACCTTGCCGCCGCCGGTGTACATGTGCACGCCGCACGGCAGGCAGGGGTCGAAGGACCGCACAGCTCGCATGATGTCCACGCCCTTGAACTTGTCCGGGCCGTTCTCCTCGAAGATCGGCGTGTTCTGGACGGCGTCCTCGTAGGGCCCGGGCGTACCGTAGGCATCGCGCGGACTGGCGTTCCACGGCGTCGGCGGATAGGGCTGATAGTTGGCGATCTTGCCCTCGCGGATGACCATGTGGTGCGAGAGCACGCCGCGCGCGGCCTCGTGGAAGCCGCAGCTCACGGCGCTCTCGGGGACCTTGAAGCTGTTCCAGCTCTTGGTCCGGCCGGCCTGGACCTCCTTCATGGCCCGCTCCAGGCAGTGCAGCGCGATGAGCGCGCTGTAGGCCTGGTGGTAGGTGCGGGCCCGGTCGCGCTCGATCGCGTTGGACTTCTCCGGCACCTTCCATTCCAGCTCCATCTCGGGCATGTTGGGCGAGCGGGGGAGCACCATCTGGATGGAGTCGCCGGTGGCCTTGGCGTAGCCGAAGTCCACCAGTCCCGCCTTGGCCGTGCACCACTGGCGCGCGAACGGGCCGCCGCCGGTGTCACAGCAGACGTGGGTGTCGGTGCGCTTGTCGTAGATGCGCGGCGATACCACCCAGGTGTACTTGTCGGCGAAGTCGCGCTTCTGCGGCCGCGGGAGGGTGACCTTGTTCCACGGGTGGTTCTTGTCCACCGGATTGCCCAGCGGATCATGGGTGACAAACGTCGGCTCGTTCTCCCAGCTGTCGAAATAGGACGAGCCGAGCAGGATGCGGATCATGAGGTTGATCTCCACCAGATCGGTCGAGATCAGCTCGCCGCCGATCGCCACGCCCGGCGTGATGTAGCGCTTGCGGCCCCACTCGGTCATGTTGCGATAGTCGTAATCGACGTAGTCCGGATCGTCGAACGAGCCCCAGTTGACGAGGTTCGTCTCTCGGAAGCCGACCATGTCGTAGCCGGGCAGCTCGGTGAGGAAGAAGTCGTAGAGGTCGTCATGCATCGGCACGCTGCGCTTGACGTAGTCGAAGTAGCGCATCAGCCGCACGTAGTAGTCGGTGCAGGTCTGGTGGGTGATGTCGGCGCTGCAGCCGCCCGGCATGATCGTGGAGGGGTGGGTGTGGCGGCCGCCGAACAGGCAGTACATCTCACGCGTGTAGCGCGCCACGTGCAGCGTCTCGAGATAGAACTCCCCGGTGAACGGGTTGAGCGCCCGCATGATGTCCGCGATCGTCTTGTAGCCGTGGATGTCCGAGCCGGGCGCAGCGGTGCTCTCTGCCTTGGCCAGCAGGCTCGGGTTGGTCTCCTTGACCATCTGCTCGCAGAAGTCCACGTTGGCCATGCAGTCGTTGAAGATCGCGTGGTCGAAGATGTAATCCGCGGTCTCGGCCAGGTTGAAGGCCAGATCGCCGAGCTTGGGCGGCTTGACGCCGTAAGCCATGTTCTGGTTCAGGCACGAGCATGTGCAGTGGTTGTCACCGCAGATGCCGCAGATCCGGCTGGTGATGAAGTGCGCATCGCGCGGGTCGATGCCCTTCATGAAGATGTCGAACCCGCGGAAGATCATCGACGTGCTGTAGCACTTGATCACCTGCTGGTTGGTGAAGTCGATCTCGGTGTGGATGCCCAGGCTGCCCACGATTCGGGTGATCGGGTCCCAGGACATCTCCTTGACGACGACCTTCTGCCCTGTGTCAACTGCCATCTCGTCTCTCCAATCTCTCAGCTGCGTCGCGGTGCGGTGCGAGTGTCAGGATCACCAGCGCTTCTGGTAGCCGGTGGTGAGTGTGCTGCCGCGACGCCGCCACTCGGGCTCGACGTCGTAGTTGGTCTTGATGTGGCGCTTGCGCATGTAGCGCACGATCGGCCCGTAGCTGAACTGGATGATGCGCTGAGCGGCCGCGCCCCACTTGTCCTCGTCCATGAACGGCATGTACTTGTCGGGGAAGCCGGGCATCGTGCACGCCATGCAGATACCGCCGACGTTGGGGCAGCCGCCCACTCCGTTGACCCACCCGCGGACCGGGACGTTGCACTTCACCACCGGGCCCTTGCAGCCGAGCTTGACCAGGCAGCGGTGATCGGACCCATACTCGGTGGCGAAGTCGCCCTGTTCGGCGAACCCGGCACGGTTGCAGCCTTCGCGCACCGTGCGCCCGAACAGCCACTTGGGCCGCAGCGCTTCGTCGAGCTCGGGGGCAGGGGCGAGGCCGGCGAGGTGCAGGGCCAGGTACAGGAGCGTCTCGGTCATGTTGTCGGGCTGCGCGGGACAGCCGGGGATGCACACCACTGGCAACCCCGCCTTGGAGCGCCAGCTCCAGCCGAGGTAGTCCGGGACGCCCATGGCGCCGGTGGGGTTGTTGCGCATGGCGGGGATGCCGCCGTAGGTGGCGCACGTGCCCACCGCGACCACGGCGGCGGCCTTGGGCGCGAGACGGTCCATCCATTCGTTCATGGTGATCGGCTGGCCGTTCTCCGGATTGACGGCGAAACCGGTCCAGTGGCCCTCGCCGTTGATCTCCTCGTTGCCGAGCGAGCCCTCGATCACGAGCACGAACGGATCGAGCTCACCGTTCTCGGCGTCGAACCAGGCCTGCGCGTACTCCTGGCCCACGGCGTAGTCGACGACCTGGTTGTGCACCACGACCTTGGGCATGCCCGGGATCGCCTGCAGGATGATGTCCTCCAGGCTCGGGTTGGTCGCCGAGGTCATGGCCACGGAGTCCCCCTCGCAGCTCAGACCCGTCGTCATCCACAGCACATGGGCCGTGACCGCCTCGGTCTCCTTCTGCTTCGCATACGGACTCGCCTGTGTCGCCATCCCGTCTCCTCTCGCTCAACAAATCCGCGGCAGCGGGTCGCCGACCAGCTGATCCATCACCCGCCGCCCGCCAAAGCTCGTCTCCACCAGCACCATCCTCGGTGGCTCGGTGCGCACCTCGCCGATCTCCACCGCCGCCTCACATCCCGGCACCGCGCGCAGCGCCGCGAGCGCGACGTCCGCCGACTCCGGCGCCACGAACGCCACCAGCTTGCCCTCGTTGGCCACGTACATGGGGTCGATGCCCAGGATCTCCGCCGCGCCGGCCACCTCGGGTCGCACCGGCACCGCGCCCTCCCGCACGATCATCGCCACCGCCGACGCACGCGCCAGCTCGTTGAGCACCGAGGCCACGCCGCCGCGGGTGGCGTCGCGCAGGCAGCGCAGCCCCGGGCCGGCGGCCTCGAGCAGCGCGTCCACGACGGGCCACAGCGAGCGGGTGTCGGACTCGATCTCGGCGTCGAGGTCGAACTCGTTGCGCGCCAGCATGATCGCCGTGCCGTGTTCGCCGATGCTGCCCGACAGCAGGATGCGGTCGCCCGGCCGCAGCGCCGAGGGCGAGAGCCGCGCGCGCGGGTCACGGCGGCCCACCCCGCTCGTGCAGATGTACATCCCGTCGGCGTGGCCGCGCTCCACCACCTTGGTGTCGCCGGTGACGATGGTGACGCCGGCCTCACGCGCAGCCCGCGCGATGGCGTCGACCTCCGCGCGCAGGTCGTCGGCGGGGAGTCCCTCCTCGAGGATGAGCGACAGGCTCAGCGCCAGCGGACGCGCGCCGGACACCGCCAGGTCGTTGACGGTGCCGTTGACCGCCAGCTCCCCGATCGAGCCGCCCGGGAAGCGCAGCGGCCTGACGACGTAGGAGTCGGTGGTGAGGGCCAGCTCAACGCCGTCGACCTGCACGGCGCCGGCGTCGGCCAGTTCGTCGAGCACCTCGGACGCGAACGCCGGGGCCAGCAGACCCTCGATGAGGCCCTGGGTCGCCTTGCCGCCGGCGCCGTGGGCCATGGTGATGCGGGCGTCGCGGAACTTCGCGCGCTTGCCGCGGGCCGTCTCGATGATCTGCAGGATCGTCTGCTCACGATCGGAGATCGCCGCACCGGCCGAGTCGGGCATCACACCACCTCCCGCTCCCGCGCGAAGCGCCCGAAGTTGTAATAGGCGGCACAGGCTCCCTCCGAGGACACCATGCACGTCCCGATCGGACGCTCCGGCGTGCACGCCGTGCCGAACACCTTGCACTCCCACGGCTTGATCACGCCCTTGAGCACCTCGCCGCACTGGCAGGCCTTGGGGTCGGCCACGCGGACGCCGGGGATGCTGAAACGGACCTCCGCGTCGAGGTCGGCGTAGGCGTCCGACAGCTTGAGGCCGCTGTGGGAGATGAACCCCAGGCCGCGCCACTCGAAGTGCGGGCGCAGCGTAAAGACCTCGGCCATGACCTCCAGTGCGCGCAGGTTGCCCTCGTACGGGACCACCCGCTTGTACTGGTTCTCCACCTGGCAACGCCCGGAGTCGAGCTGGCGCAGGATCATCTCGATCGCCTGGAGGATGTCCAGCGGCTCGAACCCGGCGATGACCAAGGGCCTGCCGTAGTCAGCGGGGATGAACTCGAACGGGCGCGCGCCGACGACGGTTGACACGTGGCCGGGGCCGATGAAGCCGTCCAGCCGAAGGTCGGGGGACTCCAACAGCGCGCGCAGCGGGGGCACGATCGTCACGTGGCTGCACATCACGCTGAAGTTGCGCAGCCCTTCCGTCCTGGCCCGCTTGACGGTGAGCGCCGTCGAGGGTGCGGTGGTCTCGAAGCCGATGGCGAAGAACACCACCTCGCGATCCGGGTTCTGCTTGGCGATGCGCAGCGCGTCCAGAGGCGAGTAGACCATGCGGATGTCCGCCCCGGCGGCCTTGGCGTCCACCAGGCTGCCCTCGGAGCCCGGCACCCGCATCATGTCCCCGAAGCAGGTGAAGATCACGCCGTCGTGATGGGCGATGCTGATCCCGTCGTCGACGCGGCCCATGGGGATGACGCACACCGGGCATCCCGGCCCGTGGACGAGCTCGACGTTGGCCGGGAGCAGGTCGTCGATCCCGTACTTGTAGATCGAGTGAGTGTGGCCGCCGCAGACCTCCATGAACTTGTAGTGGCGGCCGGGCTCCACCAGCGACAGGATCTGGCCGGCGACGGCGCGGCCGAGCTCGGCGTCGCGGAACTCGTCGACGAACCTCACAGAACGCGCTCCTGGTGGGCGATCGCGGTTCCGGCGTGCACGAGGAGGCGTTCGGCGCGACGCACGGGCGCGACCAAGGCGATCTCGACCGTCTCGCGGCGTCCGTCGTCAGCGGCGCAGAGCGCGAGCTCCCGAGCCTCGTCGATTCGCAGCACGGTCATCTCCACCGCGATGTCGCCGCAGGTGATGCAGTGCTCGGAGACGCAGCCGTCACTCACTCGATCACGCTGGCTTTCAGCTCCTCCAGTTCCTGCTCGTAGTCGGCGCCCATCCGCACCAGGAGATCGCGCGTCGCCCGCGCCTCCTCTTCGTCGACCTTGGAGATGGCGAACCCGACATGGATGAGCACCCAGTCGCCGGGGCCGACGCCGCCGCCCTCATCGTCGAGCAGCCCGACGTTGACGTTGCGCCGCACGCCGGCCACGTCGACCTTGGCCAACCGGTTGGTCTCATCGACGATTTCGACGACTTGACCAGGTATTGCCAAGCACACAAATCCGTTCTACCACTGCCCTGGGGCCGCGCACGAACCGTGGTAACCCGAGTTACCTCCGCTCGCGGTAAGCCGGATCACCCCCTTCCCAAGACCAGTCGCGGGGCGTAGGGTGGCACCCCAGGTTCCGACGGTCGGTGCGACCTAGGAGACGGCTTGCCGTGACTGTGAGAGACGGACGGAGCGTCCAGCGTGGGCCGTTTCGGTGGCCCCGCACGCCAGGTCTCGTGCCACGGCGCCCCGAGCCCTCCGCGCTCTACGCCTACCTCCTGGATGCCGACGACGAGCTCGCCGAGGAGTTCGACGTCCGTGGGCGGGTCGCCGTCCGGCAGCTCGCCACTGCGCGGGTCCTGCAGATCGGAGTGGGGGACTGCGACCTCTCCGATTGGTTCGAGATCGCCAGCCACGGCCCCGGCCTGCTGATCCTCGACGGGCTCGTGGCGTTCGAGACGCGAACCGGCGACCGGGCCGCCGCGGAGCTGCTCGGCGCCGGCGACCTGCTTCAGGCGCCGATCCTGCCCACCGACGAATTGCTGGAGCGAAGCTGCAAGTGGCGCGCGCTGCGGCCAACGCGCTTCGCGTTGCTCGACGAGGACTTCGTGGACCGCGTGCGGCCGTTCCCCCAGGTCGTCCGCGCGCTGGTCAGCCGCGCCTGCCGGCGCACCGCGGAGCTCGACGTCCTGCGTGCGATCACCTCTCAGCCGCGGCTGGAGGTCCGCCTCGTCCTGCTCCTGTGGCATCTGGCGGCACGCTGGGGGCGGGTGGAGCCGTCCTCGGTCCGGCTGTGCCTGCCCCTCACGCACCGCCTGCTCGGTCAGATGGTCGCCGCCGAGCGCCCATCCATCTCCCACGCGCTCAAGCGCCTGGCGCAGGCCGGGCTGATCAGCGGGAGCACCGACGACCTGCATCTGCACGGCAGCCTCGAGGAGCAGCTCGAGGCCCTCCTCGAGCGTCACGCCCCGCTGGCCGAGCACTCGACATCGCGCGACCAGCGTGCCGGCTGACCGCGCCAGCCCCCATCGTCCCATCCGCGTCCTGTGGCTGACCAGCGGGCTGGGCTGCGACGGAGAGACCATCGCGCTGACCGCCGCCCAGAACCCGAGCGTCGAGGACCTGCAGCGCGGCGCCTTCCCCGGGCTCCCGCCGCTCATCATCCACAACCCGGTGTTCGCATATGAGACCGGCGAGGACTTCATGCGACCCTGGTTTCAGGCCGCCGCCGGTCGCCTGGACCCGTTCATCCTCGTGCTCGAGGGGGCGGTGCCCAACGAGCAGATCAGCGGCGACGGGCATTGGGCGGCCTTCGGCACCGACCCTCACAGTGGCGAGCCGATCACCACCGCGCGCTGGATCGACCGGCTGGTGCCGCACGCCGGCGCGGTGATGGCGCTGGGAACGTGCGCCGCCTACGGGGGGATCCCAGCGATGCGCAACAACCCCACCGGCGCCATGGGCCTGGGCGACTATCTCGGGCCCGGATGGACCTCGCACCGCGAGATCCCGCTCGTCAACGTGCCGGGGTGCCCGGTCCAGCCCGACAACATCACGGAGACGCTCGTGCACGTGGCGCTGCGCCTGGCCGGGGCGGCGCCGATGCCCGACCTTGACGAGCAGGGTCGCCCGCGGTGGCTGTTCTCCCGCACCGTGCAGCAGGGGTGCGGCCGCGCCGGCTTCGCCGAGCAGGGCGAGCATGCGCGCAGCCCGGCCGAGAGCCGGGGTTGCCTGGTCAAGCTGGGCTGCAAGGGGCCGGTGGCGATGTGCAACGTGCCCATCCGCGGCTGGGTCGGCGGCGTCGGCGGATGCCCCAACGTCGGCGGCATCTGCATCGCCTGCACGATGCCGGGGTTCCCGGACAAGTTCATGCCGTTCATGGCGCCCCACCCGCTGGGCCTGATGGCCGCCCACGCGACCCGGTTCACATACGGGCCGGTGCTGCGCCGGCTGCGTCACTACGCCATCCGCGCGCGCTATGACCGTGAGCCGGAGTGGCGCGCCCCGGGGCCGACGCTGACCACCGGCTATGAGCCGAGGTGGTAGCTGGTGCCCGTCGCTGTCGTGTTCCGGTGTGAGATCTGCAGCGCCAGGCCCGACCCTGAGACCCAGATCTCGCTTGAGCGACAGTTGCTGGACCTGCGCCACGGCGAGTACGTGGACGCCGATCCCGGCCGGTGGCTGACGTGGCACGGCCGCGGCATCTACGGCCCGGTGCGCTACGCGTGCGGCGAGCACCGCGGGGAGCTCAAAGCGGTGGTGCGCGCGCACTACGGCACGCTGGGGTGGCATCCGTGGGCATCCGGGCCGCACCCGTGGGCGGGGCGGCGGGGCTCGGACCGGGCGCGCGCGCTCGCCCGCCGGCTGCGTTCGAGCTTCGGCGCTCCTGGGATGTAACCGCGGTAATCCAGAGCACAGCAAATTGCGCGCGGCCTCGAGCGGGACTACGGTGCCGGGGATGCGCCGGCCGCGCCCCCGAGCGTTCTGGTCCTCCCTGACGCCGGGGCAGAGACGGACCCTGGTGCTGATGGGCGCCGTAGTAGTGGGGCTGCACGTCGTCGGCTTCGCGCTCCTGATCTCGCTGGCGACGCCCGCGCCACTGGGCGCCGGCGGCGCGCTGACGGTGGGCGTGGGGATCACCGCCTACACGTTGGGGCTGCGCCACGCGTTCGACGCCGACCACATCACGGCGATCGACAACACCACGCGCAAGCTCATGTCGGAGGGGCGCCGGCCGCTGAGCGTGGGGTTCTGGTTCTCGCTGGGGCACTCGACGATCGTGTTCGCGCTGGCCTTTCTCATCTCGGTGGGGGTGCGCGCTCTCGACGGGCCCGTGGTCAACGGCGGCTCGCACCTGCATCAGGTCGCCAGGGTGGTGGGGACGCTCGTCTCCGGATCGTTCCTGTACCTCATCGCCGCGCTCAACGTGGTGATCCTGCTCGGGATCCTGCGCGTGTTCCGGCAGATGCGCGCCGGCGGCTACGACGAGGCTGGGCTGGAGGAGCAGCTGCATCGCCGGGGCTTGCTCAACCGGGTCCTCGGCCGGCTGACCCGGACCGTCACGCGGCCCGGTCAGATGTACCCCGTCGGCGTACTGTTCGGCCTCGGCTTCGACACCGCCAGCGAGGTGGCCCTGCTCGTCCTCGCCGGCGGGGCGGCCGGCGCCGGGCTGCCCTGGTACGCGGTGCTGTGCCTGCCGGTCCTGTTCGCCGCCGGCATGTCGCTGATGGACACCATCGACGGCTCGTTCATGAACTTCGCCTACGGTTGGGCCCTGTCGGAGCCGGTGCGCAAGGTCTTCTACAACCTGACCGTCACCGGGCTCTCGGTGGCCGTGGCGCTGGTGATCGGCACGGTCGAGCTCGGGGGGCTCCTGGCCGTTCAGCTCAACCTGTCAGGTGGGTTCTGGGCCTGGTTCGAGGGGATCGACCTCAACACGCTGGGCTTCGTGATCGTGGGGCTGTTCCTGGCCACATGGGCACTGTCGCTGACCGTGTGGCGCTATGGGCGCATCGAGGAGCGGTGGGGGGCGCAGCTGCGAGACCGGCGCCCCTGACACGCGCTGGTTTGGTGCATCGGGGCGCCTGCGACGTCACCGTTCCGCGTTGAAGAGCGGCGCTCATTGGCCGCGGCTCGGCGGCAGCGTGTCGGAGGTTTGGGCGATATTCCCTGGCAGACACGGAGGATCTCCCAAAAGTCCCTGCACATGCGAGGCTTTGCGCCTGACCGCGGAGGGGACCTAGCGCGTGGCGCCGGCGGGGGCGGCGATCTCGCACGCCGAGCACTTCGAGGATCACGCCCTGACGGCCCAGGTGCGCCTGGAGCGCGTCGCCCAGACCGCCACATGACGCGCCGACAGCGGCTGGGGCCGGCGTGAGATGAGCGATCCCTGGCGCCTGGACGGCCGTGTCGCGCTCGTCATCGGGGCGGGCCGCGGCCTGGGCCGTGCGTCCGCGCTCGAGCTCGCGCGCGCCGGGGCTCGGGTGATGTTCGTGTCGCGCACCGCGGCCGAGCTGGAAGAGGCCGTCGCCTAGGCGGGGGAGGGGGCCGTGGCCCGAGCCTTCCTGCCTGCCGAGGCTTTGGCGACCGGCTGCTGGCGGCCGGGCGCGCGGGCAGCATCGTCACCCTGTCCTCGCAGATGGGGTCGGTCGGCTACCCGGGACGGGTGGCCTACTGCGCCACCAAGCACGCCGTGGACGGGATGTCGCGGGCGCTGGCGGTGGAGTAGGCCCGCGAGAGCATCCGCGTCAACGCGGTCGCGCCGACCTTCGTGCTCACCCCGCTGACGCGGGGCGGCCCCAGGAGCGCGCTCAGCCGAGAGCCTCCTGGGCGACCGCTTCCTGCGCGGGTCCGACCAGCATCGACTGCAGGCGGCGAACCGCGTCGAGATGATCGCCGGTCCAGATCACGCGGACGGCGGTGGCGGTGGCGTTGCCGTCCCGATCGCGCAGATCTTGGCCGACCGCGTTGACGAGGCGTCCGTCGGCGACGGCGTCGGGGCTCAGCGGCTCGGGAACCGCGCCCTGGCCGACCAGGCTCTCGGCAAAGCGCGCATACCAGCCCCGCACCATGTCGGAGCCCGACAGCAGCTCGCGCCGGGCCGCGGCGCGGTCGCCCCCGTCGGCGGCGTCGCCGTCCCACAGCTGGAGCACGGCGTCGCCGGCGAGGCGCAGCCCCACCACGCCGGTGACGAGCGCCGTCACCTCCGCCATCGGCAGCGGCTTGGCACCGCGCTCGGCCAGGTAACCGCGGAAGGTGTCGTCCAGCCGGCGGGCGGCCGCTGCCGCCTGCGCGGCCTGCTCCACCGGTGGTCCGGGTGCGGGCCCACCCGAGTCGCAGCGGCCCAGGCCGTACGCCACGGCGCTGGTGAGATAGCTGACGCTGTCGGCGTAGGCCGCCGACAGCGCCCGGCCCAGGGCGGCGCCGGCGCCGCGGGGCCAGAGGGCGAGCCCGACCGCGAGGCTCACGGCGCCCCCGAGGAGGATGTCCTCGATCCGCACCAGGCCGATCTTCCACCCGGCCGGCGCCAGCAGGTTGAAGAGGATCATCAGCGTCAGCGTGAACGCCGCCTGGCCGGCGGCGAAGGACACCGTCGCAGGCGCCAGGCCGGCGAGCAGGACGACGCACGGGAGCAGCACCCACAGCACGGCGGTGTTCGTGCCCACGACCGCCACGATGGCGCCGCCGATGACGAAGCCCACCGTGGTCCCGATGACCGCTCGCGCGAGGTTCTGGCCAGTGCTCAGCGCGCTCGAGCGGAGCACGCTCAGCGTCGCGAACGCCACCCAGAAGGCGTGCTGGACCGTCAAGAGGTCGGCAACGAGCACCGCGAGACCAAGGCCGGCCGCGCCCCGGAGGCTGTTGTGCAGCCACAGCGAGTTGCGCTCGGCGTGCGACCCGGCGCGCTCCTGGGCGGCGGCCAGGAACCCGACGAAGCCCTCTGGCTGGCGGCCGAGCACCTTCTCCAGCCACGTCCGGCGCTCGGCGCGCGCCGCGAAGTCGACGTTGGCCGCGATCTGCAGGACGATGAAGCTCAGCTCCTGCGAGCGGAAGCTGGGGTCCAGCGCGCTGACCACCCGACGGGCGTTCTCCTCGTCGTCGGCGGCCGCGGCCTCCGGCAGCGCGGCTGTGCTCGTGCGCTCGAGCTCCCGGAGGGCCGCGCTGAGCTGGGCGGAGGCCGCGCTCAGGGCCTCACCGGTCTGCCCAGGGGACTCGAGGAGGTCCGCCGCGGCGTCGAGCGCCGTGGCGGCGGCCTGCTTGACCGCGCACACCTCCTCGATCGGCTTTCTGCCGGCCTGCGCGGTGAGCACGCTGCGCAGCACGACCGTGTTGAGCCACCGGAGCTCGTCGACCAGGCGGACCACGGCCCGCGCCGACGTGCTCAGCCCGGTGGGCCGGTACGGAGTGGCGAAGAAGCCGCTCTGGACCGCCTCGACGGCGCCATCCGCGGCGGCCACCGCCTCCTGGTAGGCGGCCTCGCCCGACGCGGGGCGCCCGGCCATCACGAAGGCGATCTCGGCGCGCAATCGCGCCGCCAGCGCTCGGCATGCGGCGATCGCCGAGCTGCGCACCGGGTCATGGGCGGGAGCGGGCCAGAGCAGCGAGATCGCCAGCAACGAGACCGCCGCCGCCAGACCCCATCCCGCGACCCGGTCCGGAATCGACGACACCGGGCCGGGCAGCGAGACCGGAAGGATGAGCGAGAGCAGGAGCGCCGTCGTGGCGCCGGCCAGGACCGAGCTCACGACCCCGGCGAACAGGACGGCAAAAGCGAGCGCGGCGGTGACCACGGCGGCCAGCCACGTCGTGCGCGACGCCAGTGTCCCGAGGCAGATGAACACGGCGCAGGCGACCCCGAGCGCCGCCTGGCACTGCAGGCGGTTGCGGATCGACCCGCCGAAGTCCACCAGGAGGAGCATCGCGAAGGACCCGAAGGCGGCGAACGTCGCCATCGCCGGGTTGCCCAGCACCGGGCCGGCGAGCGCGAACAGCGCCGGCATGATCAGGGCCGCGCGAGTGGCGCGGCGCAGGGCGGCGAAGCCGCGGTCGTGCGAGCGCAGCCACTCCCACCCGGGTGGCTCCCGGCGGGCGGGTGGTAAGGACAGAGCGGTCAGGAGAGAGTCCCCAGGGACGGACCAACGATTGATCCGGAGTATCTCAGGACACCGGCGTCTGCCCGGCCTGGCTCGGCGGCCGAGCGGGGTCAGGACGGGATGGTCACCGTGATCGACCGCGACGGGCCGGCGCCATGCTCGTTGGTGGCCGACACGGTCAGCACGTAGCGGCCGGGACCCGGCGTTGACGAGCCGCCGAGGTGCCACTGCGCGCGGTACCCCGGGGTTCCCGCGATGCGGCCGCGCCGACGGGCGGTCATCACTTGGCCCGCGGCCACCACCGCGCCGGGCAGCACCGCGCCGGCGGGCGCCGAGGTGCGCCCGCAGCGGCGCCGCACGCTCGCCGGTGCGCGCGTCAGCGTCCAGCGCACGGTGGCCGGCTGACTGGTGGCCGCCGTGACTGGGTCCTCGGCGGAGATCACGCAGCCCCCGGTGCCGGCGGGCACGAGCCGGGTGACCGTGGGCAGCGAGAACGCCACGGGGCGCAGCGGCGTCGTCAGCGGCAGTCCGGCGCCCCGCAGCGTGAGCTGCGCTCGGGCGACCCCGGACCGGGTGGGGGTGAACAGCACGGTCAGGCGGCAGCTGCGGCGGGGTCCCAGCGTGGCGTGGGCGCAGCGGTCTGACCGGATGCGAAATCGCGACGCGTCGGGGCCCGAGAGCGAGGCGCGGGCGATCGAGACGCCGGCGCTCAGCGGGTTGGTGAGCACCAGGATCCAGTGCTGCGGGTAGCCGACGCCATCGCCGGCGCCGGCAGGCGTGAAACGCGCGGGGAGCTCGGGCGAGCGCAGGACCGACAGCGAGGGCGCCGCGGCGCTGACCGGCACGTCGAGCGGGCCCTGGTCGGAGGCGAGCTCCAGGGCTCCGACGGCTTCGCCGCCGGCTGCCGGTCTGAACCGCAGCGACACGACGCAGGTCTCGCGAGGCTCGAGAACCTGGCCGGCGCAGCCGTTCTGCTCCACGGCCAACCCCCCGGCCTCGGGGCCGGCCAGCGTGGCGGCGCCGAGGAGGATCGGCTGGGCGCCGGGATCGGTCACGGTGACCTGCCGGCCGCTCGTGTGCCCCGGCGGGACGGGCGGCATCGTCACCGCTGAGGGTGAGGCGGCCGGACGCGCGCCGGGGCAGTCGCGCCCGATCTCCTCGTAGCACTCGGCGATGGCCTGCACCACGGCGAACGACGGCTTGGGCACGATCTCCGGATCGGCCACCGGCGGGTCTGAGACGTCGCCGCCGAGGACGCCCTCGGAGGCGAACTGACCGCCCAGGTTGTCGCGCTCGGTGACGAACACCTCGGCAGCGCCGGCGTCCACCAGGGTGGGGATGGAGGCGGCCAGGTACGCGGCCTGCGCGCCCTCGCCGCCCGTGTAGCCGGGGTCGTACTGGTCGGCGGGGTCAGACGGGTACCCGTGCTCGGTCGACCCAGAGCGGGCCGGTGAAGCCGTCGCTCGCCAGGAAGCGCCGCCAGGCGGCGAGGTCGGACGCCAGCGACCACAGATCGCCGCGCTCATGGACGTTGGCGGTGTCGAACGCGTGCGCGGCGTCGGCGCCCGGGGTGGCGAACACCTGCGCCAGCCAGCCCATGCCGGCGATGCCGGAGATGCCGCCCAGCAGGACGTCCTCCCCGGGATCGACCGCCTTGATCGCGTCGCGCGCCGAGCGCAGCATGAAGGCGTACTGCTGAGGGGTTCCGTTGAAGAAGGCGGCGGTGTCGGGCTCGTTCCACACCTCCCAGTCGCGGATCACCGGGTCGGCGTGGCTCACGATCTGGCTGACGGCCGACGCGTAGGCCGGCAGGTCGGCGGTGGCGCACCGGCTCGTGTCGGAGGCGGGGGTGGCGCAATCCGCCATCCAGGTCGGGATCGTCACCAGGTCGGCCACCACCCGCAGGTGGTAGGCCTGCGCCAGCGACATCACCTCGTCCAGCCCCGAGAAGTCGGGTGGCTGCGACTGGTTGGCAAACACCAGCGCAGGCGCGACGTCGACGCGGATCGCCGACGCGTGCATGGCTGCGGCCTCGGCGAACATCGCCTGCATGAACGACGGCGGGTCGTCGAGCTGGAGCATCGAGTGTGCCCCCACGGGATTCTGCGCCGCGGCGACGCCGGCGCCCGCCGTGAGCGCGGTGATCGCGATGGCGGCCACGACCGCCAGCGCGGCAGCGAGCGCCCTTCGTCCGTCGATGCCCACGCGGACATGATCCGGGCAGGCCGCTGCGCGGTCAACCGGCTCGCCGGTCAGAGCAGCGCGTCGGTGCGGGGGTCCGCCTCGCCGCCGAAGTACCGGTCGAGCACTCCCTGAAAGGTCGGGTCGCCGTCCGAGGCGCGGGCGAACAGCGTCATGGACGACCGCAGCTTGACCGCGTCGATGCCCCCGAAGATCGCGTCGGCGCTGCGCCCGTTCAGGTCGGTCAGCGCGCGGGCGCATTCCGCGATGCGCGGACCGAGGACGGGGTGCTCGAGGTAGGCGCGCGCCTCCGCCGGCGGAGGAGATCGCGTAACGCTGCGACATGGCGCTGAGCCCCAGGCCGGCGATCTGGGGGAACACGAACCACATCCAGTGCCCGGTCTTGCGGCCCGCGCGCAGCTGCGCCAGCGCGGACTCGTACACGCCGTCCTGGGCCGCCTCGAAGCGATGCAGGTCGTAGGGATCGCCCGCGCTAGCCACCGCCACCGCCGCCGCCGCCGCCCCCACCACCGCCACCGCTGCTGGTCGAGACGACAGTGGTGGTATGGATCGCCGTGGAGCTGGTCTGGGGGATGATGGCGGTGGCCGTGTTCGAGACGGTAGTGGTGGCGGTCGCGCTGGCGGAGGTGGTCGATGTCGACGTGTGGGTCTGGGTGGCGCGTGACTTGAGCGCCGGGACCGGCACGATCGCGCCGAGGCGCTTCACCGAGACGGTGGCCGACGTCGCGGAGTCGCCGGACGCCAGCGAGCCCGTGGTCGTCTGCGACGACGAGGACTTGACCGCGGTTCCGACCCCGAAGCCGATGGCGAGCGCCGCCACCAGCGCCGCGCCCAGCAGCCACCAGCGCCGGCGCACCGAGGCCGAGCGCGCGGCGGTCACATCGCTCTGGCTGTCCGGAGCGGTCCCGCGCTCCATGCCCGTCGTCCCCCTTCCCGGTTCCACAGGGGATCGTACACGGCCGCCCGCGCATGGCCCGGGTGGGACTCGAACCCACGACCGACGGATTATGAGTCCGCTGCTCTGACCGACTGAGCTACCGGGCCGCTGGGCACGCTACCGGCTCGGCGGGCGCGACCGAACGGAGCCGCCTCGGCGGGTATGATTTCGCCATGCTCTCAGCCGCGGACATCCTGGGCCTCGGGCACTCCATCAGCTCGTCCGGCGAGACGCTGGCACTGCTGATCACGTTCATCGGGATCGGCATCGTCGTCAACCTCCTGGTCGTCTACGCGGTCGCCGTGGTGCTGGCCGAGCGCCGCCAGAACCAGGAGCGAGCCGCGCGCTACCGGGAGCACGTGCCCTAGCACCTAGCGAGGTGCGGCGGAGGCCGGGGCAGGGGTCCTGAGGGTCCTTTTACGCGGCCCGCTGAAGGAACGGCGGCGGGGGGTGTCGAAACAGACGCCTGCCCATGAAGCAGTCATCCACTCCTACGGCAGGTCTCGAGACCAACCACGGTCACCAGGCGCTCTCGGGCTACATCCGAGCGCGCTTCGACGACTTCAGCCGCTCGCAGAAGGACGTCGCGCAGTACATCGTCGACCACCTCGACGAGGCCGCCTTCCAGACCGCCGAGGAACTGGCCCGCCGGGCCAACACGTCCTCGAGCACGGTCGTGCGCTTCTCGCAGGCGCTCGGCTTCGAGGGGTTCCCTGAGCTCCAGCAGGCCGCCCGCGACGAGTACCGCAGGCGGGTCGGCCAGAGTGGCGTCGCCACCGAGGCGCTGACCGCGGCCACCCCGCTGTTCTCGCTCGACCACACCGAGTTCGAAGCGGCGCTGGCCGCCGACCACGTCAACGTGGAGGACACGGCGCACAAGCTGAGCCGCTCCGACGTGGAGGCGGCGGTCGACGCGATCGTCACCGCCGAGAAGGTGCTGATCGCCGGCACCGACCAGATGGCGTTCTTCGCCAGCTACCTGCGCCACCTGCTCATGCTGCTGGACCTCCGGGCCGAGATCGTGGCCAGTCCCTCGCAGGAGGCGCTCGGCCGCCTCAGCCGGATCGACGCCACCACGCTTGTGGTCGGACTGTCGGCGGGACGGCCGCATCCGCTCATCACCCGGACGATGAAGCTGGCCCGCCATCGCAAGGCGCCGACCCTGGCGATCACCGACGCGACCCTCTCCGAGGTGGCCCGACTGGCCCGGATCCGGCTCTACTACTCGTCCAACACGCCCGCGTTCGTGCGCTCGCACACCGCGCTGCTGTCCCTCATCCAGGCACTGGCCTACGGCGTCTACGCCCGGGATGCCCAGCAGTACGACGTGCGGATCAAGGCTTTCCGGCTCAAGTAGCCGGCGCGCGGGGGCCCACCACCAGCGACTGCAGCGCGCGGCCGATCCGCCCGCGCCGGTCCCAGAGCACACTCTCGGCCACCGCGGCGCTGCCCGACAGCACGCGCATCTCGGACTGGAGCGCCACCCACTCGTCCACGGGCTCGCGCTCCAGGTACAGCGTCAGATCCGGGTTGATGAACACGTGCGCGCCCCAGTCCAGCACCGAGGCGATCCCGTTGCCGAAGTCGCCGGCCGCCGCGACCCGGTCCAGCGGCCGCGTCGGCTCGCCGTGAATGAGCGGCGCGCGCAGGCGAAACCAGGCGGTGGCGGCCCCGGGCTCCCGGAACCGGCCCTCCACGAAGCGGATCTCCATGGCGTGCGTGGCGAACATCGGCCGCCGCTCGTCCCAGTCGTTGGCCGCACCGTCCTCGGGCCCCGGGAACGGCGGGGGCTGGGCCGGGGTGGCCTCGATCTCGGACGGCCGGAGCAGGAGGCCCCGCGCCCGGGTCACCTCGGTGCCCTCGGGGTCGGTGACGAACGCGTCCAGCAACGCCACGCGGCGGCCGGGTCGCACCTGCTCCACGCGGACGGTGAGCGGCCCGACCGGGACGGGCCGCACGAACTCGTAGGTCAGCCGGGCCAGTCGCAGGCCGGGATCGGGCCCCGGCCCGTTCGCGTGGCCGGGCAGGACGTGGGCGATCAGCGCCGCCGTCGCGCCGCCATGCAGGGCGCCGGGCGCCCACGGGCCCAGCGCGAGGTCGGTGGCGGTGAAGGCATCGCCATCGTGGACAAACACGGCGTCCGGAGTCATCGGTTGGAGAAGCTAGCGCCCGGCTACACTGGCCCCCATGGACACCAACGGCGACACCCCGCGCGACGAGGCAACCTTCACCGTCAAGGCCGGACTGGCCGAGATGCTCAAGGGCGGTGTGATCATGGACGTGGTCACTCCTGAGCAGGCCAAGATCGCCGAGGACGCCGGCGCGGCCGCCGTGATGGCGCTCGAGCGCGTCCCCGCCGACATCCGGCGCGACGGCGGCGTGGCCCGCATGTCCGATCCGGAGATGATCAAGGGGATCCAGGAAACGGTCACGATCCCCGTGATGGCCAAGGCCCGCATCGGCCACTTCGCCGAGGCGCAGGTGCTGGAGGCGCTCGAGGTCGACTACATCGACGAGTCCGAGGTCCTCACCCCGGCCGATGAGGCCAACCACATCGACAAGTGGAACTTCAAGATCCCGTTCGTGTGCGGCGCCACCAACCTCGGCGAGGCGCTGCGCCGGATCGGGGAGGGGGCGGCGATGATCCGCTCCAAGGGCGAAGCCGGCACCGGCGACATCGTCGAGGCGGTCCGCCACCTGCGCGTGATCCGCCGCGAGATCCGACGGCTCGGAGTGCTCGATGCCGAGGAGCTGCCCACCGCGGCCAAGGAGCTCGGCGCGCCGTTGCCGCTCGTCCGCCAGGTCGCGGCCGAGGGCCGGCTCCCCGTGGTGCTCTTCTGCGCCGGCGGCATCGCCACCCCGGCCGACGCCTCTCTGGTGATGCAGCTCGGTGCCGAGGGCGTCTTCGTCGGCTCCGGGATCTTCAAGTCCGAGGACCCCGAGCGCCGCGCCCGCGCGATCGTCGAGGCCACGACCCATTACCAGGACCCCGCCCGCGTGGCGGCGGCCTCCGCCGGCCTGGGGCAGCCGATGTTGAGCCTCGAGTCCTCCAAGCTCGAGTCCGAGCAGCTGCTCGCCGGCCGCGGCTGGTAGCCGTGCCCGACCCCTCGGCGCAGCGCGCGCCGCTGGTCGGAGTCCTCGCGCTCCAGGGCGACTTCGAGGCGCACGCCAAGATCCTGGGCCGGCTGGGCGCGGTGGCGCGCGAGGTGCGCGTTCCCGCCGACCTCGACGGCCTTGACGCGCTGATCGTTCCCGGCGGGGAGTCGACGGTCATGACCCTCGGGATCGAGCGTGAGGGGCTGGGCGACCCGCTGCGCGACGTCGCCCGCTCCGGCACCCCGGTGCTGGGCACGTGCGCCGGCATGATCATGCTCGACCGCACCCATCTCGGCGTGCTGGACATCGAGGCCCGCCGCAACGCGTTCGGGCGCCAGCTGCACTCCTTCGAGGCCGACCTGGACGTGACCGGCGTGCCCGGGGGACCCGTCCACGCCGTCTTCATCCGCGCCCCCTGGGTGGCCGACACCGGCCCCGAGGTGGAGGTCCTGGCCGAAGTCGAGGGGCACCCCGTGGCCGTGCGCCAGGGCAACGTGCTTGCGGTCTCGTTCCATCCCGAGCTGACCGGCGAGACGCGCCTGCACGAGCTGATGCTGGCCGCCGTCTCGGTGTGAGCGGTCCGTCGCTCGTCTGATCGTCTCCCCGAGGCGTTCGCGGTGACGCGGGGCGGACGTCAACGGCGGCTCTCGAGGAGGTGGGCGGGGGGTGGCTGGCTGGCCTGCGGGCACTGGCGCAACTGCACACGCAGCGACGTGTGGCGGGCGGTGCGTGCGTTTGTGCCCGCCATGTTGGCACCGCACGCCCGGCCGTCTTGAAATGCCCGGTGTGCGTGCACTTACGCCAACTGGGGACACAGCCCAGCGCGATTGAAGCCACACGCCACACACCGCCTGTTACCTGGCTGTGTGTCGTGAGAGTTCGGCCCGCTGAAACCACAGAGCACACACCGTCCAACGCCGCGGTGTGTGGCGTGGGGTTTCAACGGCTGGGCGGAATCCACGCAGGCGCTCCGGGCACCGCTTCGAAAGCCGCCGTTAACGTCCGCCGGCGCCCCGAGACACGCCCCGAGCAACTCCGCCGCCACCCAACGCGCCGGTTCACGGTGCGCCGCCGCCCGCCGATCGCCCGCAACATCGGCGGTTTCGCGCCCCGACGCCGTGGGTACGACGTGTCATCACAAGAGGCGTCGAGGGAGGTAGAGATGGCGAAGCGCGTAGGGCGCGTGGTCGGAACACGGCCGCGTCGCCGGGTTGGCATGGGGTCGTTGGTGGCGGCGTTGGTCGTCGCAGGGGCACTGTTGGTGGCAGGCGTGTTCACGGCCGCACCGTCGGCCAAGACCGACCACACCGCGCAGTCGCACAGCCAGTCCCGGCTCACGCCGCAGCAGCAGGCGGCCAGCAACTTCGTCAACGGGCTGCTGGGCAAGATGACCGTGGCCGAGAAGTTCGGTCAACTCGAGATGGCCGGGCCGGGCACGCCGACCGGGAGCGACCTGATTCCCCTGGCAAAGTCGGGGCAGATCGGATCGGTGCTCGATCTGACCGGCGTGGACAACATCAACGCCGTCCAGAAGGCCGCGCTCCAGTCGCGGCTGCACATCCCGCTGATCTTCTCCCTGGACGTCATCCACGGCTACAAGACGATGTATCCGATCTCCCTCGGCGAGTCGAGCAGCTGGGACCCGGCTCTGGCGCGCGCCGACGCGTCGATGGCGGCCGCGGAGGGCGCCGCCGACGGCATCAAGTGGACCTTCAGCCCGATGGTCGACGTCACCCGCGACCCCCGCTGGGGCCGCGTGCAGGGCACCAGCGGCGAGGACCCGTTCCTCGGCGCCGCCCTGGCGGCCGCGCGCATCCACGGGTATCAGGGCCCGAACTACAGCGCCGCGGACAAGATGGCGGCCACCATCAAGCACTTCGCCGCGTACGGCGCCCCGGTCGCCGGCCGGGAATACAACACCGTCGACATGTCGACCCAGCAGCTGTTCAACGACTACCTGCCGACGTACAAGGCCGGTGTCAATGCGGGCGTCGCAACGGTGATGAGCGCGTTCAACTCGCTCAACGGCGTCCCCGCAAGCGCCGACCCGTACACGCTGCAGACGATCCTCCGGGACGAGTGGGGCTTCGGCGGCACCGTCGTCAGCGACTACCAGGCGGTCCAGGAGCTGGAGGAGTTCGGCTACGCCGCCAACGACGCCCAAGCGGCGCAGGAGGCATTGACCGCCGGCGTGGACATCGAGATGGCGGTCCAGGTTCCCAGCTCGAACTCGACGTACGCCAACCAGGGCCCGCAGCTTCTGGCACACGGCAAGATCACGATGACCGAGCTCAACAACGCGGTCCGTCGCGTGCTCACGCTCAAGTACCTGGCCGGGATGTTCCAGAATCCCATCACCGACCCGAACCGGGTCAAGACCGCTGAGCTCACCCCGGCCAACGTAAGCCAGGCCCAGACCGCCGCCGATGAGTCGATGGTCCTGCTAACAACAACAACCACGCGCTGCCGCTCAGCACCTCGACGTCGTCGATCGCCGTGGTGGGGCCGCTGGCAAACGATGCGGTGAACCAGCTCGGCCCGGACGTGCCGATCGGCTATGACACCGGCCAGGCCGCGGTGGCGCCAGGCGGCGCAGACAAGATCGTCACCGTCAAGCAGGGCATCCAGAACGCGTTGCCGCATGCCACCGTCAACTACGCGCCGGGCTGCACCACCTTCACGGTCACCGACCCGTGCAACGAGACAACTGGGTTCAGCCAAGCGGTGACGGCGGCGCAGGCCTCCGCTGTGACCGTGGTCGTGGTCGGTGAGCCCGCGGGCGACAGCGGCGAGGCGTCGTCTCGATCGATGATCGATCTGCCCGGCAGCCAGCTCCAGCTCATCCAGCAGATCGCCGCCACCGGCAAGCCGTATGTCGTCGTCCTGATGAACGGTCGACCGCTCACCATCCCCTGGCTGGCCGACAACGCGCCGGCGCTGCTGGAAGCCTGGTATCCGGGCACCGAGGGCGGCGACGCGGTCGCCGACCTCCTGTTCGGGAAGGTGAACCCCAGCGGCAAGCTACCGATGTCGTTCCCGCGCAACGTCGGGCAGATTCCGATCTCCTACAACGAGCTGCCCACCGGCAGGCCCGCGGACCCCAACAACAAGTACACGTCCAAGTACCTCGACGTGGACAACACGCCGCAGTACCCATTCGGGTACGGGCTGTCCTACACGACGTTCAACGTCGGGGCCCCGCACCTGTCCTCGGGCAGCGTGTCGCCCAACGGGCAGCTCCGCGTGACGGTGCCGGTGTCCAACACCGGCTCGGCCGACGGCGCCGACGTCATCCAGCTCTACCTGCACCAGGACTTCACCAGCATCCTGCAGCCGGTACGCAAGCTGGAGGGCTTCCAGCGGGTGTCGCTCCCCGCGGGCAAGAGCACGACGGTCACGTTCACCCTGAACCGCCAGAACTTCGGGTTCTACAACGACCAGGGCCAGTTCGTGATCGAGCCCGGAGAGTTCCACCTGTGGGTCGGAGACAGCTCGGTGGGCGGTAACGCGGCCACGTTCAACGTGGGCTGATGATGCGCCGGCGCCTTGTGCTACTGGGCGTTTGCTGTGCCACCGTGCTGGGCGCGGGCCTGTCCGGGCAGGCCTTTGCCGCCGGCGGTGGTCAGGGCCTGACGCCCCAGCAGCGCACGGTGCTGCATGGCATCGCCGCCGACACGTGGCGGTTCTACGGCGCTGACGTCGATGCGGTCACGCACCTGCCCCTGGACAATCTCGGTCCGGGGGCGGTGCGCGGGGCCTACACGTCGGCGGCGAACATCGGTGTGTATCTGTGGGCGGTCGTCGCCGCGCGCGACATGCACCTCATCGACACGCGCCACCGCGGAGCGCATGGCGCGGCAGACGCTCGACGAGGTCGCGACGCTCAAGCGCTACAAGGGCTTGCTGTACCAGTGGTACGACACCGGCAACGGCAACGTGCTGCTCAACCCGGGCCAGGGCGACTGTCCCGCAACGACCCCGACGGAGGAGAACAACTGCGGGTTCGTGTCGGCGGTGGACAACGGCTGGTACGCGTCGGGGCTGATCGTCGCGCGCCAGGCGCTGCCGGCCGTGCGCGGCCTGGCGGCCGGCTGCTCGGAGACATGGACTTCTCCATCTTCTACGACAACCGCGCCCAGACCGACTGCAACACCAACGCGTAACATCGCCGGCAACCAGCCCACCGGCCAGCAGTACGGCGGCTTCTACGTCTATCCGGCGCCCGCCCCGCCGCGGATACCACAACGGCGCGCTGTACTCCGACCCGCGCATCTCGATGTACATCGGCATGGGGCTGCATCAGATGCCCGGCGACGTGTGGTGGCGGACGTGGCGCACGCTGCCGCCCGCAGCGCTGTCCGACCGACCCGGACTTCTCCTGGCAGGGGCAGTGGCCGGTGCCCGGCTACTGGCAGACGATCACCGACCCCGTTAGCCACAAGCAGTTCCCGGTCTGGGAGGGTCACTACGTCTATCCCGGCACATCGCTCACGTTCATCCCCACCTTCGCCGGCGGCATGTTCGAAGGCCTGATGGCGAACCTCGTCGTGCCGGAGACGACCTGGGGGACGCACAGCTTCGGGCTTGCGGACCTGAGGTGGGCCCAGGTGCAGGAGATGTACGCCACCAACACTCTCCACTATCCCGTCTGGGGTCTTTCACCGTCAAGCACGGCCGATGACACCGGGAACTACGGCGGATTCGGCGTCGAGGGGCTCGCCTTCCCGGCAGAGCGCAGGGGCTGGCGCAGTGCGACGACCTGCGCCGCGGAGACGACGGTCAGTCCCCATGCGTCCGCCATTGCGTTGGCGGTCATCCCGCAACAGGCGTACGCCAACCTGCGGACGCTGCGCACCCTCTACCCGGGGGTCTACAGCACCGACGGCGGCTTCTATGACGCCGTGAACCCGCAGACGGGCTCGGTCGGGCATCGGCGGCTGGTGCTCGACCAGTCGATGATCATGGCGGCCCTCGACGATGCGCTCAACGACGACGCACTCCAGCACGACTTCGCCCGCGACCCCGTGTCCTGGGCGGCGCGGACGTACCTATCGGCCGAGCGGATGTCGATCCACTGAGCGCCGCTGCGCGTACTCGCGGAACTCGCGCTCGAACCGCTCCCAGTCCCACCACGGGACTCCGTCGGGCCGGGGTGGGGGCTGCTCGTCCACCGGCTCGGAGCCTCCGTCGGGGGGGTCCTCCTGATCGCGTCCGCGCGAGAGCCAGGCGGCGAGGGCCGCGACCGAGATCCCGGTGGCGTAGACCACCGCGGCCAAAACCGAGTGGTGGGTCAGCGTGGCCAGGCCGCCGATGCCGTACAGGCCCAGCGCGCAGATGACCAGGCGGCGCAACTCGACCGGGTCGGCGGCCCGGCGCGGCGCGCGGGCGCAGGCGCTGGCGGCGATGGCGGCCACGAGGATCGCGGCGAACGCCAGCTTCCAGGCGAGGGACGGCGGCATGTGCCCATGATGGGGGCGACTGACGAGTAGGTCAACCCCGCCGCCGGGGGTTCAGACCTCGAGGCCGTGGCGCATGGTGTTCTCGCTCAGCGCGCGCTGCTCGACGAACTGCAGCAGGTAGTCGGGGCCGCCGGCCTTCAGCCCGGTGCCCGACAGCCGGTTGCCGCCGAACGGCTGGCGCGCCACCATCGCCCCGGTGATCCCGCGGTTGACGTAGAGGTTGCCGACCGGGGAGCGCTGACGCACCTGCCTCACGATCCCCGGATCGCGGGTGAACAGACCGCCGGTGAGGGCGTAGGCCAGCCCGTCCACGAGGTCGCAGGCGTGCTCGACGTCGCGCACGCGCTGGACCGCGAGCAGCGGCCCGAAGATCTCCTCCTCCAGCACCGGCGATCCGTCGGGCAGGTCCGCGGCCAGGGTGGCCGGACAGAACCAGCCGTCGCCGCCGGGCGCCTCGGCCTGGGCCACCACGCGCCCGCCGTCGCGCGCGGCCTGCTCGTAGCGGCCCACCCGCTCCTGGGCCTCGCGCTCGATGACCGGGGGCACGTCGGTGCCCAGCACCTGCGCCTGCCCCACCACCAGGGTGCGCACGGCTCCGGCCAGCCGCTCGATCAGATGGTCGGCGATCGCCTCGTGCACCAGTACGCGCGAGGCCGCCGAGCACTTCTGGCCGGCGTAGTTGAACGCCGAGCCGACGATCCCGGGGACGGCCTCGTCCAGGTCGGCGTCGGCGGCGACGATCACGCAGTTCTTGCCGCCCAGCTCCGCCACCACCTGCTTGAAGTGGCGCTGGCCATCGCGCAGCTGCGCAGCCCTTGAGATGATTTCGCGCCCCACCGCCAGCGAGCCGGTGAAGGCGATGGCGTGGACGTCGCGATGGGCCACCAGTGCTGCGCCGACGTCGCCCTCGCCGGGCAGCAGCGCGATCGCCGAGGGCGGCACCCCGCCCGCGCGCAGCGCCTGGACCAGCCGGTGGGCGAGCGCCGGCGACTGCTCGGCCGGCTTGAGCAGCACGGCGTTGCCCGTGGCCAGCGCCGCCGAGGTCATTCCGCACGGGATGGCCAGCGGGAAGTTCCACGGAGAGATCACGGCGACGGTCCCGCGGGGCACGTAGCGCAGCTCGTTGCGCTCGCCCGGCATCTGCAACAGCGGCCGCCCCCGCTCGAGCTCCAGCGCGCCGCGCGCGTAGTACTCCAGGAAGTCGATGGCCTCGCACACGTCGGCGTCGGCCTCGGGCCAGGGCTTGGCACACTCGCGGACCTCCAGCGCCGCGATCTCGAGCCGGCGCTCGCGCAGCCAGTCGGCGGCGGCGATGAGGGCCGCGGCGCGGTGCTCGGCAGACGTCGCGCCCCAGGCGGCGCGACCCGCCTCGGCCTCGGCCACGGCGGCGTCGACGTCGGCCGAATTGGCGACGGCGGCATTGGCGACGACCCGCTCGGGGGCGCCCGGATCCGTGCTCGTGAGCGCGCTGCCCGAGCGGGCGCCGTCGCCGATGAGCACTGGCACGTCCAACGGCAGCTCGGCGTCCACCCGCGCGAGCGCGTCGGACAGCTGAGCGCGCACAGCGGAGCGGCGCAGCTCGAGGATGGGCTCGTTGGCGAACGGGATGGGCATGGGGGGTGACACGCGAGGTTAGAACGCCGCGCCGCCTGCCTCGCAGCGTCGCCGCCCGCGGCCCCCTTCAGCTACGGAGGCGTTCTCAGCCTTCGCCGATCACGGCAGGAGCGGGTAGCACGGAATCTGGAGGTCGCGCCGGATCGCGACCGGCACATGCACGGCGACGCACGCGTCGCTGGCACCACTCTGGTTGATGCGCCAGTGCCCGCGGGTGTGGTGGAGTGCCGTCCACGCGACCTTGCGAACCGCCTGGCACCGCGATCCCCAGCCCTTGGCCGGCTTGTAGAACACTGCGCCCCAGAACCTGTTGACGCTCGAGATGTAGACCGCGGCGCACTGGCGCGGCGCGGTGGCGCCCATCGCCGCATGGACCATTGGGTCCTTGGCGGCGCCGCTGACGCCCACGCGGGCCACCGCGGCCGCGGGGAGGGCCAGGAGCGCCGCGGCGCCCAGGGTCAGGAGGACACGCTTCATGATCCGCACGAGACTACCCGGGGTCAGCAGGGGACGCTCAGACCCCCAGACGGTGACCCTCATGCCCGGCTCAACATACCGGTGTCAGGGCGCGGCGAGCAGCTGTGCCACCGGGACCCCTCGCGCCTGCTCTGACAGGAAGCTTTCGTTGGAGGTGTTCTCCAGCAGCCGGCGCACGAGGTAGGCCATGCCGGCCACCAGGTCCCCGACGGGGCAGTAGGTGCGCACCCGGAATCCGGACGCCGCCAGGGCATGCTGCAGCTCGTCGCCCAGGCCGCGCAGGACCTGGAGCTCGAGGTCGCGATCCTCGCCGCCACCCACTCGGTTGCACGCGATCGCGTGGGCCACGGAGCGCAGGTTGTGCGAGGCCACCGCCACCCGCAGCGCCGGCCGCGCGGCCAGCAACTCCCGGGTCAGGGCCTCGAAGTTGCGATCGCACTCGTGCTTGTCTTCAAACACGGGCACGTCCCAGCCGTGCTGGCGCGCCTGCACGAGCTCGTGGTCCCAGTAGGCGCCCTTGACCAGCCGTACGGTCAACGGCGGAACGCGGCGAGTGGCGCGCGCCCAGGCGACGATCTGCTCCAACTGCACGGGCGAATCGCGCAGGTAGGCCTGGAGGACCAGGCCGGCGGACGGCCCCTCGCGGAACTCGTCCTCGTCAAGCAGGTCCAACACCAGCTCGAGCACCGCCTCGCGGGAGTCGAGCGACTCCATGTCGATGTGCAGGTGCGCGCCGGAGGCCTGGGCGGCGCGCAGCAGCGGCCGCAGACGGCGCGCGGCATCGAGCTGGCCGCGCTCCGGCGCGTCGGGGCGCAGCATCGGGGTGAGCGCCGACACCTTCACGCACACGTTGGCCCGCGGCAGCGGCCCGACCCCGTCGGCCTCGAGCACCGGCCGCTCGGGCCAGCCGCGGGTGGCCGAGGAGAGCTGCTGGATCGCGTCCAGGCAGCGCTCGGCGTACCGATCGGCCTCGGCCTCGGTGACGGTGGCCTCGCCGAGCAGGTCCACCGAGCTGGCCACGCCGCGCTCCCACAGCTTGCGCAGCGTCCCGAGGGCGGTAGCGGGGGTCTCGCCGACGATGAACCGATGGGCGAGGTGGCGCACCCCGCCCGCGGCCGCCGCCCCGAGCGCGGCGCGCCCCGCGCGCGTGCCCGACATCTTCATGGCCACCGACAGCGGCGGGGGCGTTTCGGGCACCTCCTCCAGGTAGCCGACGAGGTGGCGGGCGAGATCGTCCAGCGAGCGGCACGCCGGGACCACGTCGACGAAGCGAAACAGCGCCGCCCGCAGCTCGCGGTCGGTGGAGGCCATCTCCATGGCGCGGGCGTCCAGGGCCTTGAGCGGCTGGCGCGAGGCGGCCGGGAAAGCCGCCGCCAGCATCTCGCCGACCTGGCGCAGCTCGGTCTCCACGGCGGGGTCGCCCGCTCGCACCGGGACGCTCATGGCCGGGCACCCATGACGGACGATGCTCTCATGGCTGCGCCGCCGCCGTGGTCGCCCCCGCCGGCACTGGGGCCGGGACCGGCGTGGCCAGGGTGGCGCGCTCGATCTCCTCCCAGCTCATGTCGTGGGCTCGCGCGGCCTCGTCGGCGACGCCGCCGCCGCGCAGGCCGAACAGGCGCTTGCGGTACAGCAGCCACACCACGACGGCCAGGTTGATGATGAAGCCGATCACCTTGAGCACGGTCCCTTGGTGGATGATCTCGTAGATCTCCAGCGGCAACAGGATGGTCGTGGCGAAGAACGTGAGGTACTCCGCCCAGCGTTTGCCGTACCAGAGGCCGACCGCCTCCACTCCCTCCAACACCCCGTACGCGAGCAGCGCGGCGCCGACCTCGTGGAGCGTCCCCGCGTTGAGGGTGAACAGCCGGTCGAGGTCGCGGAGGATCCCGACGTGGCCGTTGGTCTGGACCGGGCCTCCGGCGACGCCGCCCTGGAGAGCCGACAGGATCCTGTAGTAGGCGTCGCGCAGCGCGGCCTTGTGGGAGGTGAAGGCGAGCACGCCGACTCCCAGCAGCCCCAGCACGACGAAGTGCACGATGCGGTCGACGGCAATCAGCCGCAGCACGATCCGGTCGCGTAGGGCCCGGCCCCGCAGCGGCACGACGACATCGGGCCGGTCCGGAGGGTGGGGGCGGGTCGGGCGCTCGGGCAACGGCAGCGGGATCCAGGTGTCGCAGCGCAGGCAGCGGTGCCAGCGCACGTCCCCGTGGTCCTGGACCAGCAGCGCGTCCTCGGGCCTGGCCGGGCCGGCCTCGCGCCCCACCAGGACGTGGCCGCTGATCCCGCACGTGATCAGCTCCCAGTCGATCTGGCGGCGGCGGCGCGGGTGCTGGGTGCCCGGGATGTGGCGGTGAGCGGCCATCAGCTCACAGGATGTTGACCGCGCGCGCGAACACCAAGCCGATAGTCGTCAGCGCGACCAGCGACTGGCCCGTCATCAGGGCCTTCGCCATCGGTGTCAGCGGCATCGTGTCCGTCGGGCTGAAGGCGGTGGCGTTGGTGAACGACGTATACAGGTAGTCGAGCAGGGTCGGCTCCCAGCCGCGCGGGGCGAACTGCCGCACGTCGTCGGTCATCTGTGGGAAGAGGAAGTCAGGGTGAGGCTTGCGCTTGAGCTTGCGGGCCAGCGGGCCGCCGCCGTCCAGCTGCCAGAACCAGACGCCGAACAGGAGCACGTTCGTGACCCACAGGACGACCCCCGAGCCGATGAGGGCATGTCCGCTGACCCTGCCTCCGCGCAGCAGGAAGTGGACGAGCATGACGAGCGCGTAGGCGTTGGCGGCGGAGACGACACCGATGAGCGTGAGCGCCAGATGCCGGCGCAGGGGGCTGTGACGCAGCCGAGGATGAGGGCTGGCGATCGACAGAGCCACCAGCACCAGCCCCTCCATCGCCGGGAGCAGCCAGTAGGGGCCCACGGTGAGCTGATCGGAGAGCGACAGCTGGAGGAGGATCGCCGCGGCCAGGACGAGCTGGCCGCCCCAGTACGGGTCATAGCGCGTCAGGGTGGCGCGGACGTCTCTGTTCACCTCGTGTTCGAGATCCGTGGGCACGGCTGGATACTGGCACGGGCGGGCGCCGCCGAAGCCTCGCTACCGTCTGCGGTCGCACCCTGGCAGGGGGAGGATCTGACCGAACGGTGCCCGAACATGTGGACGATGCGCATCAGACTCATCGCCGCCGGCGCGGCGCTCGCGGCCCTGGCGCTCGCCGGTTGTGGCGGGGGCGCCGGCACCACGAGCACGCAGGGCTCGCGAGCTGCGGCGGCCACCACCGGCCAGACCCCGACCGCCCCGGCCGCCACCCAGAGCCAATCGGCCACGGCCACAACCGCCACCTCGTCGGCGGCGGCCACCACCACCGCCTCGCAGTCCACCGGAGCCCCCGCAACCAGCGGCGGCGCCAGCGTCGGCGCGTCCGCGGACCAGTGCACCGCGGCGGGACTCAGCCTCTCCTTCCTGGGTGGGCAGGGCGCGACCGGCCATGGGGAGCTGGGCTTCGCGCTCAAGAACACCGGTTCCGCCTGCAACACCGGGGGCTACCCGGGGATCCAGTTCCTGGCCAAGGACGGCGCGGCGCTGCCGACGACCCCGCAGCACACCACCAGCGACTTCTTCGGCAGCCTGCCGCTCAAGCCGCTCTCCCTCGGTCCCGGCCAGACCGCCTCGTTCCGCCTGGGGGTGTCGCACGGCGGCGGCTCGGACACGGGGTGCGCCACGGCGTACGGCCTGCAGGTGATCGCCCCCAACGACACCGCGACGCTGCGGGTGCAGATCCCCAACGGCGCCTCGGAATGCGGCGCCACCACGGTGTCGCCGCTGCAGCCGGGAGCCTCCGCCTACCAGTGAGCTGCCGAGCGCCCGGTTCAGGACACTACGCCGCCCGCTGCCGGCGCGCCGGCTCGGGCACCCAGGCCGGCCGCGTGGCCAGCATGCGCGTGATCTCCTCGGCGGGGACCGGCCGGGAGAAGTGAAAGCCCTGGACGAAGTCGCAGCCCAGCCGAGCGAGCTCGGCGACCTGAAGCTCGGTCTCGGCGCCCTCGCCGACCACGCGCAGCGACAGTGCCCGTGACATCGCCACGATCGCCTCGGTGACCGCGGTGTCCCGGCGCTCGGTGCCGAGGCCGTCGACGAACGACCGGTCGACCTTGAGCGCGTCCAGCGGCAGCCGCGTGAGGTAGGACAGCGAGGAGTATCCGGTCCCGAAGTCGTCGAGTACGAGCCGCACGCCCAGCGACTTGAGCGCCACCAGCGTCTCGGTGAGCTCGTCGTCGTCACCCACCAGCATGCTCTCGGTCAGCTCCAGGGCCAGGCACGACGGATCCAGTCCCGAGGTGCGCAGCGTCTCCGCCACCGTGTCGGCCAGTGCGGGGTTGGCGACCTGCGCCGCCGACAGGTTCACGCTCATCGTCAGCGGCGCCGTGTCGGGTCGCTGCCGGTACCAGATCGCGGCTTGGCGGCACGCACTCTCAAGCACCCAGCGGCCGATGGGCTCGATCAGCCCGTTCTCCTCAGCGACGGGAATGAAGTCGCCGGGGGAGATGCGCCCACGCTCCGGATGATCCCAGCGGATGAGCGCCTCGACGGAGACCATGGTGCGATCCTGCAGGGAGACGAGCGGCTGGTAGTGCAGCGTGAGCTCGTCGCGTTCCAGGGCGCGGCGGAGGTCGTTCTCGACACGCAGGCGCGACAGCGCCCGGCCGCGCAGCGCCTCGTCGAACAGCTCGTAGCGGGCGCGGCCGCGCTCCTTGGCGCGGTGCATGGCGGCGTCGGCGTCGCGCAGCAGGTCCTCGGCGCGCTCGCCGCCCTCAGCCAGCGCGATCCCGATGCTGGTGGTGATGAACTGCTCGTCGCCGTCCAGCACGAACGGGCGTGTGAAGATGCCCGCGATCCGCTCGGCCATGTCGATGGCGTCCTGCTCGCCGGCGATGTCCTCGAGGAGGATGCCGAACTCGTCGCCGCCGAACCGGGCGACGGTGTCCGAGGAGCGCACCGCCTGCTTGAGGCGCGGCGCCGCTGCGGCGAGCAGCTCGTCACCGGTGCGGTGGCCGAGGCTCTCGTTGACCAGCTTGAAGCGGTCCAGATCGAGGGCCAGCACCGCGGTCAGCGTGTCCCGGCGGCGGCGCTGTCGCTCGGTGGCCTGCTGGAGGCGGTCCAGGAACAGCAGCCGGTTGGGAAGACCGGTGAGCGGGTCGTGCAGCGCGCGGTGCCGGATGCCGTCATCGGTGGCCTGCCGCTCCACCACGTCGCCCAGCACGTTGGCCAGCGCCTGCACGAAGTCCACGTCGCCCGCCTTGAAGTGGCGCGGCGCCATCGAGTGAAATCCGAGCGCGCCGTACGGATCGCTACGCCCCTCGATGACGACGGTCAGGCCACTGCGGGTGCCCCGGCGGGTCAGCACCTGCGAGCGCTCGAACCGCCGCTCGGTCTCCCAGTCAGTGACGACCGCCGGCTTGCCGCTGAGCAGCACGTACCCACTCTGCGAGCCCAGGCCGGCGGGCACGCGATCGTTGAGCGCGACGCCGGGCAGACCCTGGGTCGCGCGGAAGGCGACCGCGTCCTCGGCGGGGACGAACTCCACCACCGCGCCGACGTCCAGGCCGAGCAGCTCGACTCCGACCCGGACGGCTTCCTGCATGAGGTCGGCGAGGCTGGCGCCCTCCAGCGCGTGCTCGCCCAGCCGTGCCACCGCGGCCTGCTGGGCGGCGCGCCGCCCGAGCTCGGCCTCGGCGTCCTTCTGATGGGTGATGTCCGACATCACACCGTGCCACCGCTTGACCCCGTCGGGCCCCTCCACCATCAGCGCGTCGTCGCGCACCCAGACGGGATGCCCGTCGCGGTGCAGCAGCCGGTACTCCATCGGGCTGGTGAGGGTGGAGGCGCCGCCGGCGAAGTCATCCTCCTGGGCGATCACGCGCTCGGCATCGTCAGGATGCAACCGTTGCGCCCACATGCCGGGGTCGGCGCACCACTCCTCCGGGGTGAAGCCGAGGATCTCCTCGATCTGGGGGCTGACGTAATGCCAGCGGCCCTCGCCGCCGGCGTCGGCCGTGTACAGGATCGCGGGAACCCGCTCCAGCAGTCCGGAGTAATCAGGGTGAGGCGGTTCGGCGGCGCCGGCCCCGGTCTTGGCCTCCGCCATCGAATGCCCGCCGTGCGCTCGGCGGTCAGACATGTCTGTGCTCGTGATCGGCAGCGCGGCTGCCTGCCTGAACTCGTACTTACTACGGAGCGCCGGCGGCGAACCGAGTGACGGGCCCGGTGGCGTCCTCGGCGACCCGGCCGTCGGCGATGAGCAGGTCGAGGTGGCCGAGGACCTCGGAGATCGTCAGATAGGCCTGCGTGACCGCGACGTTGCCCCACATCTGGGTGGCGAGCTCGTACGCCGTTTGGGGCCCGGACTCAAGCAGCCGCCGCACCTTGGCGGCGCGCCGCTCGGACATGCGAAACCGCTCGTCGATGAGGGCGGCATGATCCCGGATGGGCGGGCCGTGGCCGCCGAGGACCAGCTGCGCGGGCATCTCCCGGGTCCGGCGCAGCGAGGACATGTAGTCCACGAGCGCATGCGGCCGCTCGGCCAGATCGTCGCTCGCGCCGTCCAGCGGCCGCGACAGGAGCGGGTTGGATGAGATGCGCGCCAGGAGATGATCGCCGGCGATCAGGATCTGGCGCCGCCCGTCCCAGAAGACGGTGTCCGACGGGCTGTGGCCGGGCCGGTGGCGAGCGGTGAGCGTCCGGTCGCGGAGGGTGATCTCGTCGCCGTCGCGCAGGGGCACCGTCACGTGTCCGCTGGAGCCGAACGCCCGGAATGCCGCCCCGACCGCGCCCAGCGCGGTGGCGAGCTCCGCGGGCACGCCGTGGCGGCGCATCATGTCCATCGAGAACGCGTCATCGGCGCTGGCGCTGGCGCTGAAGTCCTCCAGGTAGGGGCCCAACAGGTGAAATGCCGCCACCTCCGCGCCCGAGCGCCGGGCGATGATCTCCAGCAGCCCGAGGTGGTCCATGTGCTGGTGGCTGATCACGATCAGCCCGAGGTCCTCGATGCGATGCCCCAGATCGCCGATCGCCTGCTCGAGCTCGTCGAGCGACTTGCCGCTGTTGGGGCCGGTGTCGACGAGGGTCAGCGGTTCGTCCTCGATCAGGTAGCAATTGACCCGCCCGACGAGAAACGGCGTGGGCACCGCCATGAGACGGATCCCGGCGTCGCCGGCCTCGGCGAGCAGCCGCTCGGCCTCGGCGGCCGGATCCGGGGCGCCGGCGTCCCCGGCGCTCACGACCGGATCAGGCCCAGCACCTCGTCGCGCTTGGCCTCCATGTCCTGCACGGACACCAGGGATTCCAGGCACAGGCGCAGCAGCGGCTCGGTGTTGGACGCCCGCACGTTGAAGTGCCAGTCCTCGTAGTCCACGGAGATCCCATCCAGCCGGCTCTGCTTCGCATCGGAGTAGCGCTCGGCCAGCGCCTCCATCTTGGCGTCGCCGTCCTCGACCGTGCTGTTGATCTCGCCGGAGATGAAGTACTGGCTGCGGTAGGGCTCGAGCAGCTCGGACATGCGTGCCCCGCGCTGGGACAGGAGCTCCAGGATGAGCAGCGCCGGCAGGGTGCCCGAGTCGGCGTTGTAGAACTCACGGAAGTAGTAGTGGCCAGACACCTCGCCGCCGAAGATCGCGTGCTCTGCGCGCATGCGCGTCTTGAAGAACGCATGTCCCACACGGTTGACGAGAGCTCGGCCGCCCTCCCGCTTGGCGACGTCCGCGACGGCGCGGCTCGCCCGCACGTCATAGAGGACAGTCTGGGCGGGTGGGGACGGATATTTCTGCAACAGCGACTCCGTGAGGAGCGCGGTGAGGAAGTCGCCGTCGACGAACTGGCCCTGTTCGTCGATGAAGAAGCAGCGGTCGGCGTCGCCGTCCCACGCGATCCCGAGGTCGGCTTTGCGCTCCACGACCTCGCGCATGATGAACTCGCGGTTCTCGGGCAGCATGGGATTGGGCTCGTGGTCGGGGAAATTCCCGTCGGGGGTCCAATAGGCCTCGCTCAGGTCCAGGCCGAGGCGCTCGAGCAGGGGGCCCACCATCGGCCCCGCCATGCCGTTGCCGCCGTCGACCACCACCGTCAGCGGCCGGATCGCGGACTGATCGATGAGCTTGAGCGCCGCCTGCTGGAACTCGTCGTGGACGTCCACCTCCTCCACCGACCCGCCCCCGGGGGCGTCACCGAGGCCGTTGAGGATGCCGTCGCGCACCTCGCCCAGCCCGGCGTCCCCCGACAGCGCCAGCGCGCCGCGGCTCACCAGCTTGGCGCCGGTGTAGGCCTTGGGGTTGTGCGAGGCGGTGCACATCAGCCCGCCGTCGAGATCGCGCGAACCGACGAGGAAGTAGAGCATCTCGGTGCCCACCATCCCCGCGTCCAGCACCGTGGCGCCCTCGTCGACCATCCCGGCGCGGTAGGCCTCGGCCATCTCGGGCGCCGTCAGGCGCATGTCGCGCCCGAGGCCCAGTCGCAGCGCGGACGTCGGCTTGCCCTCCATCCCGGCGATGACGCGCGCAAACGAGCGGCCGATGGCGCGCGCCGCGCCCGGATCGAGCTCGTCGCCGAACAGGCCGCGCACGTCATAGGCCTTGAACACCTCGGGGTGGGCGAGCTCGGACACCGCCCGGGTGATGATGCCTGATAATCCGCCGCCGTGAGGGCCGGCTCGCAGTCCGTGCTGGTCACCGGCGCCGACGGGCTCGTCGGCGCGTGGCTGACGGGGGCGCTTCTGGACGCCGGTCACCGCATCGTGGCGATCCGTCGGGAGGACTCCGCGGCCTCGACCCTGGAGCTCCTCGGCCTGGCCGGCGAGGTCGAGACCATCCATGGGGACGTCCGGGAAGACGGCCTGCTCGCGCGCGTGTTGGGCGAGCGCGACATCTCGGGGGTGTTCCACCTTGCCGCTCAATCGCTGGTGGGGACGGCTGTCCGTGCGCCGCGGCCGACGTTCGAGACCAATGTCCGCGGCACCTGGCTGCTTCTGGAGGCCTGTCGCGTTCACCGGGTGCGCAGCGTCATCGTCGCGTCCTCCTACCGCGCCTACGGCCCCCAGCGCGAGCTGCCCTACCGGGAGACGCAGCCGCTTGCGCCCACGTCGCCCTACGACGCCTCGAAGGCGGCCGCCGAGCTCATCGCGCGCTCGTACTGGCATACGTTCGCCTTGCCGGTGGCGGTCACGCGGTTTGCCAACGTGTACGGCGGCGGGGACACCCGCAGCCGTCGCCTGGTGCCCGAGGCGGTGGGTGCGGTACTGGCCGGGCGGGCTCCCGTCATCCGCTCCGACGGCTCGCCCGAGCGCGACTTCCTGTACGTGGAGGATGCGGTGGCGGCCTATCTGGCGATCTGGGGGGCGCTGTTGGCGGGGCGAGCCGGCGGTGAGGCGTTCAACGCCGGAGGCGGCCGGCCGCACCGGGTGGCGGAGGTCGTCGAGCTCATCTGCCGGCTGGCCGGGGGCGGCGTGGCGCCCGAGATCCGGGGGACCGGGACCCCGCATGGCGAGGTCGACCGGCAGTGGGTGGATGCCGCCAAGCTGTCGAAGCTCACGGGCTGGGCGCCCGCGGTGGGCCTGGAGGAGGGTCTGCGCCGGACGATCGCGTGGTATCGGGAGCACCCGCAGGCGCTCCGCCGGCTCCTATAGTTACAAGCATGTCCGGACATTCGAAATGGGCATCCATCAAGCACAAGAAGGCGGTCGTGGACCAGCGCCGCGGCCAGCACTTCACCAAGCTCACCCGCGCGATCACCGTCGCCGCGCGGGAGGGCGGGGGCGACGTCGAGGGCAATCCGTCCCTGGCGCTGGCAGTCCAGAAGGCGCGCGACGCGTCGATGCCCAAGGACAACATCGAGCGCGCCATCGCCAAGGGCACCGGCGAGGGGGTCGACGCCGACCAGCTCGAGACCGTTCTGTACGAGGGCTACGGCCCCGGGGGCGTGGCGCTGCTCATCGAGGCCGTGACCGACAACCGCAATCGCACCGGCGCCGACGTCCGCCACGCGCTGTCCAAGCATGGGGGCAACCTCGGAGAGCCGGGTTCCGTGTCCTACCTGTTCGACAAGCGCGGGGTGATCGTGGTCGACGCCTCCCGCTATGACGAGGAGGACCTGCTGGTCGCGATCGACGCCGGCGCCGAGGACATCTCGCGCGATGACGACGTCTACGAGATCGTGTCCGAGCCCGGTGACCTCGTGGCCGTGCGCGACGCGCTCGCCGAGGCCGGCGTCGAGATCGAGTCCGCCGACGTCACCCAGCGGCCCAAGTCTCGGGTGCCGCTCCAGGAGTCCGACGCGTCGCGGCTGCTCAAGCTGATCGACACGCTCGAGGAGTCAGACGACGTGGGCGCCGTGCACGCCAACTTCGACGTGGACGCCGACGTGCTGGAGCGGATCGCCTCCTAGGCGGGTCGCGCCACCCCAGGTCCCGGTCCTTCGCCGATTCTTCGCCGCGCTCGCTACTCTCGGCCCCCTCATGCCTAAGACGACAACCATCACCAGTGCCGCGCTCGCGCTGGCGGCCGCGGTCGCGGTCGCCGGATGTGGGGGCAGCAGCCAAGCCGCCGCCCCGGGCGTCACGCTGGCGCCCTCGGCGGGCGCGACGTCCGCCACCAGCACCGCCGCCGCTTCGACGACCAGCGCGTCGGCCAGCGCCACCAGCACCACCACCAGCAGCACGCCGCTGCCGGCGGCGCTGAAGACCAAGCCGAAGGTCGCCATCCCGTCCGGTGCGCCGCCCAAGAGCCTCGTGGTCAAGGACCTGATCAAGGGCACCGGGCCCGCCGCCAGCGCCAACTCGACGGTCAACGTCCAGTACGTCGGCGAGCTCTACAAGGGGGGTAAGCAGTTCGACGCGTCCTGGAACGACGGCTCGGGCCAGCCGGTGTCCCTGCCCCTGTCAGGCGTCATCAAGGGCTGGCAGCAGGGCATCCCCGGAATGAAGGTCGGCGGCCGGCGCGAGCTCATCATCCCGCCGGGCCTCGGCTACGGCGCCACCGCGCAGTCCAAGATCCCGGCGAACTCCACGCTGGTCTTCGTCATCGACCTGCACGGCGTCTCCTAGTCCGCGTCCGAGTCCGCGTCTGCGTCCGCGTGGCGGGCGCGGTACAGCGGTGTCGGGCCCGACACGCCCTTGAGACGGTGGCGCCCAGCGGCCGACCACTGGAAGGCGTCGCCGGCGGCGTCGCGGACTTCGCGGGTGCACAGAACGCTGCCGGGGCGCGCGACGCCGGTCACGCGGCTGGCCAGGTTGACGGAGTTGCCGTAGTAGTCGCCGGCGCGCACCAGGGCCGGCCCGAAGGCGATGCCCGCGCGCAGGCTGGGCAGCTCCTCCGCCTCGAAGGCGTCCACGAGGCTCAGCGCCACCTTGACGAGCGCCCCTGGCTCCGGGCTGACGAACATCGCGGCGTCGCCGATCGTCTTGACCAGCCGCACGGGCGCCACGGTCACCGACGCGGCCAGCGAGGCCAGCCGCCCCGCGACGGTGCCCAGCTCGCCGACCTCCACCTGACCGCCGAGCCGCGTGAAGCCGACGAGGTCCGCGAAGCAGATCGCCAAATCCTGGGCGCCCGCGATGTCGCCGGCCTCGAGCTCGGCCAGGCCCAGCACCCCCCGCTCGACGCTGTCGCGCAAGTGGGCCTTGAAGCCCGCCACCAGGATGGGGGCGAAGGCCGGAGTGAGCTGGTCGGCCAGCTCGGCGAAGCGCAGCGCCACCTCTGCCTCGCTCTCGCCCGCCTCCAGGAACGTCTCGACGAATGACGCGGCGATCGTCGCCGCCAGCCGCGCCAGGCCCTCGCCGAGCACGCGGGTGATCTCGTCGATGCGCTCGCCGGCGAAACCGGCGTCGAGAAACAGCTTCATCGACTCGGCCGCCGCGACATCATCTTCGCCGTAGACGCGGTCATCGGGCGCGGGCTGGGGCAGTCCGAGCTGGCGGCGGATGCGCGCCATCGTCCCCTCGGGCAGGACGGAGCGCTCCTCCAGCTCGGCGGCGGTGTAGGTGCCGCCCAGCACGCGCTCCACCGGCAGGAGCGCCAGGCGGTTCTCCCGCACCGCACGGACCAGCTCGCTTTCGCTGAATCCGTCCTGGTGCAGGCGTTCCAGGAGCTTGCGGCGGGCCGCACGCTCCTCGCCCTCAAGCCCGTTGAGCAGCCCGCCGGCGTCGAAGTCCATCGCCGCATCCTCTCTCATGACGGCGACGTTCGCTAGCATCGTCGCCTCCTCGCGGGCACGCTCAGGCTTGCGGTGCCCGTCTAGCTGAAACCCACATCCGGTACGTACAGATGCTCTCGATCCTGATGCCCGTCTACAACGAGCGCGAACGCGTGGAGAAGGCGATCGCCGAGGTGCTGGCGACCGAGCTGCCCACCGAGTTCGAGCTCATCATCGTCGACGACGGCTCCACCGACGGCACCCGCGACATCCTGCGCAACGGGCAGTGGGGGGAGCGGGTGCGCCTGATCGAGCACGAGCACAACCAGGGCAAGGGCGCCGCCATCCAGACCGCCCTGCGCGAGGCGCGGGGGGACTACTCATGCATCTTCGACGCCGACCTCGAGTACGACCCCGAGGACCTGGCGCTGCTCATGCCTCCGCTCATGGACGGGCGCGCCAACGCCTGCTTCGGCGTCCGCGCGTTCGATGGCTACACCAGCCACTCGTTCCTGTTCGTGCTGGGCAACAAGGGCGTCACGCTGGCGTGCAACCTGCTGTTCAACGTGTACCTGCACGACATCATGACCTGCCACAAGATGATCCGGACCGAGCTGTTCCAGAGCCTCCCGCTGAGCTCCGCGGGGTTCTCAATCGAGCCCGAGATCACCGCGCGCCTGGTGCAGCACGGCGAGCGGATCTTCGAGGTCCCGGTCCACTACCGGGCGCGCGCCACCGCGGAGGGCAAGAAGCTCACCGCTCGGGACGGGTTCCGCGTGATCGGGACGCTGGTGCGCTGCCGCTTCTCCCCGAAGACCTAGCGTCCTGAGTCGCTGATGCGCCGGCGCGCCGGCGCCGCCACCGGCCCGATCTGCTCCGTCGAGGTGTAGATCGACTCGATCGTCGAGAACAGGGGCTGTACGGGGTTGCCCTGCAGGTCGATCTCGCCCTTCTCTACGAACGGCGGGTGGGGGAAGGGATCGCCGCCGCTCCAGCCGGGCCGGGCGGCGAAGTCCTGGAGCGCGAACCACATCGCGCCGGCGACGTAGGGCTTGGACGCGAACACCCCGAGATGGAAGGCGGCCTGGGCGGTCTGGTACTGATAGGTCCCCCGCTGCTCGGGCGGCCCGTTCTGGCTGCCCTCGAAGCCGAACTCGGTGATCATCAGCGGCTTGGTCGGGTAGCAGCCGTGCAGATAGTCCAGGAAGGGGCTCAGCTGGTCGGGGTCGTCCGTGCCGCCGCCGCCGGCGTCGAACCAGCCGAAGTAGTCGTTGAAGCCGATCACGTCCAGCGGGGCGTAAGCCGCCTGGCAGACCACGCCCGGCCAGTTGGAGATCGCCATCCCGACCGGACGCGTCGGGTCGAGCTGGTGCGCGATCTGGCTGGCGCCGGCGATGTAACGAGCCTCGGCGTCGTCTGGCGGCGTGGTGAGCTCGTTGGCGATGCTCCAGACCAGGACCGAGGGGTGGTTCTCGTTGGTGAGGATGTTGGTACGCAGCATCGTGTGCGCCGCCTTGAGCCAGCCCGAGCGGGTCAGGTACCGGGAGCTCACCTGGTAGACCGGGATCTCCGACCACAGCAAGATGCCGTCGCGGTCGGCCATCTCCTCGATCTGGGGGTTGAGCGGATAGTGGGCCCGGATGATCTGCCCGCCCAGGTCGCGCACCCATCCCACCATGGCCTGGAGCTGGGCGGTGCTCAGCGCCGCTCCCGTCTGGATGTTGAGCTCATGCAGGTCAAAGCCACGCAGGTCCAGCACCCGGCCGTTGAGGAGGAGCTGGCCGCCGGGACCGACGGCGATGCTGCGAATCCCGCTGGAGTCTGTGTAGCCCTCGAGCCTGCGGCCGGCGGCGTCCGACAGGGTCAGCCCCGCGCGATACAGGAACGGGTCGCCCGGGGCCCACAGGTGCGGGGAGGCGATCGTCACTGCCGCTTGCGCCACCCAGGTGGCGCCGGGCAGGATCGTGTGGCCGCCGAAATTGACCTTGGCTGATCCGTAGGAGCCCTGGAGGCTCACGGTCTGGGCGGCGCTGGTCCAGTTGCGCACCGACACCTGCTCCTGGATTGACGCCGCGCAGGTGGCACAGGGCAGGATCGGCCGAATGACCACCGGCGACATGTCCACCGACTGGACCGAGCGCAGGTAGACCTCCTGATTGATGCCGCCGTAGTTCCACCACCCGCCGCCCGGGCCGGGCGGAAGATTGCCCGGGTTCCGGCGGTTGTCGACGCGCACGATGAGGCGGTTGACCCCCGAGCGCACCCCCTTGAGCGGGAACTCGAACGGCAGGTAGGCGCCGGCATGGGTGCCGATCTTGCGACCGTTGAGCCACACCGTGGCGCCGTAGTTGACCGACTCGAACCGGACGATCCAGCTGCGGAACCGCGCGGGCACGTAGGAGGCGAACGCCTTGGCGGGCACGGTGAAGTCGCGCCGGTACCAGCCCACCGATCCGTTCATGCTGGCGGTGGACAGGTCCCCGGCGTTGAACGAGTTGGGCACGGTGACCGGGGACCAGCCGCTCGGTGCTCGCGACGTTGCGCCACCAGCCGCCAGCGGCGCCGGCGTTGGTGGGGTCGGCCCGGTACAGCCAGGCTCCGCCCAGCAGCCAGCGATCGTCGGGGCCGTCCCGGTAGAGGGCGCCGCGCGTGGGCGGCGTCGCCGCGTAGGCGGGCCCGGGCTGGGCCTGAGCGGGCGCTGCGAGCGCCGTGGCGGCGGTGAGCACCGCCAACATCGCCAGGGCCGCCGCCAGGACAGGGTGGCCCGGCTTACCGAAGCGGCAGGGCCCGCCGCTACAATCGCCCGCCGATGTCAGCCGTCGACTCGCCGCAGCAGCGGCCATCCGCGAGCGGCTCCGTCGGCTCCGGAGAGTCTCGCGGAGCCTCATCGGTCCGCTCCCGCATTCGCGTTCCGCGCTCGCCGGCCGTGATCGCGGTGCTCGTGTGCGTCGTGCTGGCGGCCCTGTCGGCGGCGATCCTGCCCACCGTGCCCAGCTACGACCCGTGGTCGTGGATCGTGTGGGGCCGCGAGGTGACCGACCCCCACATGAGCTTCATCGTCAACGGTGGGCCGTCGTGGAAGCCGCTGCCGATGATCTTCACGACGATCTACGGCGTGATCGGCGGCGCGGCGCCGACCCTGTGGGTGATCACCGCCCGGATCGGTGGGCTGCTCGCCCTGTGGGGCACGTGGAAGCTCACCAGTCGCTTGGCTGGCGGCGGGTGGCTCGGCGCCTTCGCGGGCCTGCTGGCGGCGATCGGGATCGTGCTCACCGGCCGGCAAGACCAGGCCTGGTACTACTACTTCCTGCACGGGACCTCCGAGGCCATCCTGGTCGGCGTCACCGTGTGGGCGGTGGACCGCATCCTGGACCGCAAGCACGGCCAGGCTTACCTGCTCATGGTCGCCGGCGGGCTCATCCGCCCCGAGTGGTGGCCGTTCCTGGGCCTGTACGCGATCTGGCTCTGGTTTCGCCACCCAGGGTTCAAGAGCCCGGGCATGCGCATGCTGCTGGTGGCGGGACTGGCCGTCCAGCCCATCGGCTGGTTCGTGCCGCCCTGGATCACGACCGGCCAGCCATTCCTCGCCGCCACCCACGCCGCCGACTACAACGGCCATCTCGGGTCCGACGTCCTGCGCTCGATCCTGGTCCGCGGCGTCCGCGACCAGCTGCTGCCGGCGCTCATCCTGGCCGTGGCGGCCGTCGTCATCACCTGGGTGCGCGACCGCAACCGAGTCATCCTGGCGATCGGCGCCTTCATCGCCGGCTGGTGGGTCGTGGTGGTGGGCGAGACGCTTGACGGCTACCCGGGCCTGGAACGCTTCTTCCTGCCCGCCGCCGCGCTGACGACGGTGCTCGGCGGGGTGGGGCTGGCGGAGCTGGCCCGGCTGGCCGGCGGGCTCGCCGGCTCGCTGCGCCGCCCGGTGACGGTGGGCGTGGCCGTGGTCCTGGGGGCGGTCTGCATCCCCTTCAGCACCACCCAGATCAGCGTCGCGCGCACTGACGAGCGCAGCGCGTCTCAGGGCGTCCACCTGCTCGACACCCTCACTCAGGCCGTGGCCGCCGCCGGCGGCAAGCACGGGGTTCTGCCGTGCCCGTCGAGCTTCACGGCGGTCAACCACTCCGCCCAGACCGCGCTGGCCTGGAAGCTCGGCGTGACGCTCCAGCGTGTCGGCACGTCGATGCGCGCGCCCGGCGTGGACTTCATCGGGCCCCACGCGGCGCAGATCGGCGGGCCCGCCCACGTCGACCCGCGCCTGACGCACGCCGAGACCGTGGTCACGGTCGGGCCGTGGCGCGTGGTACGCCTGACCGACCCGCGGCTGCCGAGCAGCGCCTGCGTCGGCGGGCGCTGAGCGGCTGGGCTGATCGGGCGTCACAGGCCTCCGCCCCCCGGCGGGTTGATCACGAGCTGGGCCGGCGCCCCGCCGGGCGCCCGCGCCGCGTGGGACTTCTTGGTCTTTCCGTGCTTGTGCTTGCGCTTGGGCTTCGGCTTGGCCTTGATCTTGATCTTGTGGGTGATCACGGTGCGGTTCCCGGCGCGATCGGTGAGCGTGAGGGTGATCGTGTAGGTGCGGATGCGTGTGTAGACGTGGCTGGCGGTGGTCCGTCGGATCCGGGCCTTCGGCGACGCGTCGCCCCATCTGACGTAGACGGTGTCCACCCCGGAGGCGGCTGTCTTGGGCAGCCCGAGCGGCGGCGGATCGGTGTACGCGACGCGCAGCGACTGGCGCGTGTTGACGATCGAGGTGCCGCTGAGCTTGAGCGTCGCCTTGGGGCGGATCGTGTCGACGAAGATCGTCGCCGGTGCCGCGGCGGTGCTCAGCCCCGCCAGGTTGACGGCGGCCAGCTGGTAGGAGTGCCGCCCGTTGGACAGCGGCCCCGGCACGATCATCTGCGTGCCGGCGGTCTGACCCACGAGGGCGCCGTCGATCCGCACCATATACGTGGGCGAGCCCCACAGCTCGGCGGCGCCCGACCAGAGGATCGGCGGCGTCGCCGTGGTCGTGTAGCGGAAGCTGTTGGAGGCAACGAAGCCGCCGGGCGCCTGGAAGAGCTGGATCGCGACAATCGATGTGCTGGACCCGGTGCCCTGGACCCAGGCGACCGCCGCGTCACCGGACACGTCCCCCGCAGCGACCAGGCCGTGGTCGGCGTCGGTGGCGCCGAGCGACGGGTCCGAGACCACCTGCTCGGGCCCGAGGTCTGAGCCGTCGGCCGCGTAGCGCACGCGGATCTCGGGCGTACCCGCGACTCCGGGCGTCTGCTGCCACGCGATGAGGTTGGAGACCAGTCCGGCTGTGGCGGGGGCGGCGTCGGGCGGATCGCTGTTGGGCAGGCTGTCGACGCGCTCGATCTGCCCGGGCGCGTCGTTGGTGCCCACCGCGGTGGCGTACAGCTGGTGGGTCTGGTCGGTCTCGGACGTGGCGAACCCCCTGCCGTATTCGGTGACCGCCGTCTGGGGCTGATCGGCGCCCTCGGCCCCGCCGGTGGTGGCGCCGTCCGCGGCGGACGCGCCGTCGTACTGGGCCGCGTGCAGCCGGTTCATGAGCACCCGCGACTGAACGGCCGAGCCGTTGGTGAGCTGCTCCGCGAAGGTCACGGAGGCGTAGGTCGAGTCGCCTCCGGCGGAGATCGACGGCGAGCCGGCGGAGACCTCGGACCAGCCGTCGAATGACGGCGGATCGGCCTGCTCGACGACGGCGCTGGGCGTCGTCTTGACCACCCGGCGCGTGTAGATATGGCCGCCCTCGCCCCAGATGACGATGCCGACGCCGTCCCCGGCGGCGATCACGTCAGCGCGGCCGGCGCCCTTTCCGGCGACGTCGGCGGGGTTGGCGTCCAGCGGCGCGGACTCCAGCGCCCACTGTCCCTGGAAGTAGTAGGCGGCTCTCACGTCGCCGCCGCCGGCGCCGCCAGTGTCGGTGAACGCCAGGTACGCCTTGCCGAAGTTCGAGATCGATATGGAGGGGCTGACGGCGCCGCTGAACAGAGCCGTGGGCGCGCTCAGCGGCGAGGTCGAGGTGGCCGCCTGGTCGACGTAGAGGGTCCCGCCGTTGACGAAGGCCAGCAGCAGCAGCCCGCCCGGCCCCGACGCGATCACGGGCTGGGAGGAGGCGCCCAGGAGGCCGGGGTCGGCCTGGACCGGCGCCGTGAAGACGCCTCCGGCCAGGCGCGACACGAACACGTGGGGGACGCCCAGGACGTCCTTGAGGTAGACGAGCGCGCCGGTGCCGTCCCGGGCCATCGACATGCCGTTCAGAGACTCGATATCGACGCTGGGCCCATCGATGACCGGGTCGTTGGGGGCCGGCGTGGGGCTGCGCGGACCGGCCGCCTCCGCGGGCGCGGAGGCGGCCCCGGCGGCGAGCGCAGACAGGCACAGGAAGACCAGCGCCCTGCGCCACGCCCCGGTGCAGAGAGATGAACGGGCCGAGAGGATGACATCAGCTAGAACATCAGAGACGGCGCCGGGTTGCGCCGCCGGCGAGCCTTTGACACGGATCTGACGGTTCCCTCGCCAGTGCGGGGAGGCGTCCGGGCGCCCGCGGAGAATGTCTGTGCATGCTCGTCCTCGGCATCGATCCCGGCACCGCCAGCACCGGCTACGGCGTCGTCCGCGGCGTCGGATCGCGGCTGCGCGCGGTGGACGAGGGCATGATCCAGACCCGCGCCGGGGTGCCGCTGGAGCGACGGCTGGCGGACATTCACCAGCGGGTCGGCGAGCTGCTCGACGAGCACCAGCCCGAGGCGGTGGCCGTCGAGGAGCTGTACTTTGGCGCCAATGTCCGCACCGCGTTCGCGGTCGGCCAGGCCCGCGGCGTGATCCTGCTCGCCGCCGGCCAGCGGGGCGTGCCGACCCGGTCTTACACCCCCCAGCAGGTCAAGGGCGCCGTGTGCGCCAACGGCCGCGCCGGTAAGGAGCAGGTGGCTCGGATGGTGACGCGCCTGCTCGGCTTGGCGGCGGCGCCGACGCCGGACCACGTGTCCGATGCCCTGGCGGTGGCGATCTGCCACCTCAACCACTCGCCGCTGGCCCGCGCGGTCGCGGGGGTGTCGGCGTGATCGCGCTCGTCTCGGGGACCGTGGCAGTACGCCGCGGTGACCACGTGGTTGTCAGCTGCGGCGGCGTCGGCTACCGGCTGGCGGTGTCCGCGGAGACGCTCAAGCACGTCCCGGCCGTCGGACGCGACGTGGTGCTGCACACCCATCTCATCGTCCGCGACGACGCGCTGGCCCTCTACGGCTTCGCCACCGAGGAGGAGCGCGACCTGTTCCTCATGCTCCTCGGCGTTCAGGCGGTGGGCCCCAAGGTCGCCCTGGCCGTGCTGTCGGGAGCGCCGCCGCGGGAGCTGCTCAGGGTCGTCGCCGCCGGCGACGCCGTGCGCTTGCAGGCGGCACCGGGCGTGGGCAAGCGCACGGCGGAGCGGATCATCGTCGAGCTGCGCGAGAAGGTCGGCGCCACCCTGCCCGAGGACTCGATCACAGTCACCCGGTCTGACGAGCCGTCCACGCTGGCGCGCGAGGCGCTGCTCGGCCTGGGCTACAGCCCCACCGAGATCGACGGGCTGCTGGAGGGCGCGGCCGGCGAGAGCGCCGAGGAGCTCATCGCCCACGCGCTGAGGAGCGCGCGCCGATGAGCGTCTCGCGCCTCCAGGATCCCGAAGAGCTGCCCGGTGACGAGCTGGAGCTCGACCGCTCGCTGCGGCCGCGCCGGCTCGAGGACTTCATCGGCCAGGAGGCCATCAGAGACCAGCTGTCGGTGTCCATCGAGGCCGCGTCGAGCCGCGGTGAGGCGCTGGACCACGTGCTGCTGGCCGGCCCTCCGGGCCTGGGCAAGACCTCGCTGGCCCAGATCGTCGCCGCCGAGCTCGACGTCCCCTTCACGCAGACCGCCGGCCCGGCGCTGGAGCGCAAGGGCGACGTGGCGTCGTTCCTCACCGCGCTGGAGCCGCGGGCGGTGTTCTTCGTGGATGAGATTCATCGCCTGCCCCGGGCGCTGGAGGAGACGTTCTATCCCGCCATGGAGGACGGCGTGCTGCCGATCACCGTCGGGCAGGGGGCGGGCGCGAGCATCGTGACGCTGCCGCTCCCGCCATTCACGCTCATCGGCGCGACCACGCGGGCCGGCCTGTTGACCACGCCGCTGCGCGACCGCTTCGGGATCCAGCACCGGCTCGAGCACTACGGGCCCGAGGACCTCGCGCGCATCGTGACCCGGTCGGCGCGGCTGCTCGGCGTGGAGATCGAGTCGGGCGGGGCGGTGGCCATCGCCCGGCGTAGCCGCGGCACCCCGCGGGTGGCCAATCGGCTGCTGCGCCGGGTCCGTGACTACGCCGAGGTGCGCCACGGGGGCCTCGTCACCGAGCCGGTGGCGGCGGAGGCGCTGGACCTGCTCCAGGTCGACGAGGAGGGCCTTGACCGCCTGGATCGCGAGATCCTGCGCGCCATCTGCGAGAAGTTCGGCGGCGGCCCGGTCGGCCTTTCGACGCTGGCGGTGGCGGTAGGGGAGGAGCAGGACACGATCGAGGACGTCTACGAGCCCTACCTACTCCAGCGCGGCCTTATCGAGCGCACGCCCCGCGGGCGGGCGGCAACGGCGCGGGCCTACGCGCACCTCGGGCTCGAGGCGCCCACGCAGGCGCCGGCCCAGGCCCGCCTCATCTGACCCCTGCAAGGTCGCTCCCAGCTCCTCGGGTTCTTCGGCTATTCCTAAGCACCTCCCTCTATCCTGAGGCGCCGATGGCGCGCGAGCACTACTTCATCTGTCCGCACTGCGGCACCCGGTCGATGGGGACCGACCGCAATGCCGGCTTTCGCCGGGAGGCGAGGGGCTGTGACAGGTGCGGATTCGCATATCTGTTCGAGCTCCTCGACGATTACTACCCGGCGCCCAACGCCGCGTTCTTCGCCTGCGACTCCGACGGGCGGATCGTGGACTGCGGCCGCGGCTCGTTCGAGCTGACGGGGCTCAAGACCGAGCAGGCCATCGGCCGGCCGGTGCGCGAGGTCCTCGGACTGCGCTTCGACGACGGCGCCGATCACGTCGCCACCGTGCTGGAGTGGGAGGTCCGCGTGCAGGGCAAGCCGGTGGAGGTCCACGCCGAGCACGATCTGCCCGCCCGCGCGGTCGCCGACATCTTCCCTGCATACGACGATGATGAGGGGGGTCTCCTGGTGGTGCTGACCCCTAGCAACCATCATTAGCCGAGCGGCAGCCCCGGCTCGCGTCCCAGCCATTAGCATCCTGCGTAGCTGATGTCAGATCGCCAGCGTCACGGCTTCGTCCTGCTCCTCGTCGTGGGACTGATGGCCGCCTCGGTCTTCGTGCTGTTGACCCAGAAGACGGTGCTTGGTCTCGACCTCAAGGGCGGAATCGAACTGGTCTACCAGGGCGAGCCCAGCCCGCAGACCCCGCACGTCACCCAGGACGCGCTCAACCGCGCCGTCGACATCATGCGCTCCCGCGTCGACCAGCTCGGGGTGTCGGAGCCGTCGATCCAGACGACCGGCAACAACCTGATCACCGTGGGGTTGCCCGACGTCCACGACGTGGCGCGGGCCGAGAACGAGGTGGGACAGACCGCCCAGCTGCACTTCTACGACTGGGAAGCCAACGTGCTGACCCCCAACGGCAAGACCGTGGAGGAGCAGCTCATCACCCAGGACCCCACGGCCGTCACGATCAGCCAGGGCGCGGGCGGTGGCCCCGGCGTGCCCGGCGCGGGCGGCGTGCCGCTGTATGACGCGACCAAGCTCGCGGCCAAGCAGCCGCGGCAGCCTCTCTCGAAGACCCAGTCGCGCAAGGGGCCGGCCTACTACCTGTTCGGCGCGCCCGGCAGCGCGGCGTGCGAGACCGCGGCCAAGGCCAACGGCACCACGCCCGTGCAGGGCCAGCACTGCCTGCTGGCGGGCCCGGACTCGAGCCTGCCGGACGTCTACCAGTCGCTGCCGGCCGGGGTGACCAAGGCCGAGACCGAGCTCGTGACCGTGCCGCAGGGCACCGTCGTGCTCCAGGCGGCCAACCCCTCGGCCTCCGATCAGGTCAAGCCGGGCAGCCCAAATGCCGAGTACTTCGTGCTCAAGGACAACGTCGCGCTGAGCGGCACCGACATCACCAACCCGCAGCCGAGCACCGACCAGTCGGGGTCCCCGGACGTCACCTTCGGGTTCAACGGCACCGGCCAATCGGCGTTCCAGAAGGTCACAGGCCAGATCGCGCATCGTGGGGCCAACGTCAGCCTCGGCGGCAACACGTTCAACCAGCACTTCGCGGTGGCGCTGGACAACCAGCTCGTCACCGTTCCGCAGATCGACTTCAAGCAGTACCCCGACGGGATCCTCGGCGGGGGCGGTGCCGACATCACCGGCGGCTTCACCAGCCAGACGGCCTCGGACCTGGCCACCCAGCTGCGCCTGGGCGCGCTGCCGATCAACCTCAAGCGGATCTCCGAGGAGCAGGTCTCGGCCACGTTGGGCCAGCAGGCGCTGCATCAGGGCCTGGTGGCCGGCGCCATCGGCCTGCTCGTCGTCGCCATCTTCCTCATCGCCTACTACCGCATCCTCGGCCTCATCGCGGTCGCGGGCCTGGCGGTCTACGGCCTGTACTTCTATGCGCTGATCAAGCTCATCCCGATCACGCTGACCCTGGCGGGCATCGCCGGTCTGATCCTCACCATCGGCGTGGCCGCCGACGCCAACATCGTCATCTTCGAGCGCGTCAAGGAGGAGATCCGCGCCGGGCGCTCGATCCGCGCCGGGATCGCCACCGGTTACAAGAAGGGCCTCACGGCGATCATCGACGCCAACGTGGTCACGATCATGACCGCGTTCATCCTGTTCGTGCTGGCGACCTCTGACGTCCAGGGCTTCGCCTTCACGCTTGGCATCGGGGTGATCGTGTCGCTGTTCACGGCGGTGCTGGCCACCCAGGCGATCCTCATGACCATGAGCGATTCGCGGACGATCGCGCGGCCCTCGGCGCTCGGCGCCGGCGGCAAGCACCGCGTCTGGCGCTATGACTTCATGGGCTCCTCCAAGTACTTCTTCTCGTTGTCGGGCGTCATCCTGCTGATCGGCGCGCTGGCGATCGGCGGCCGCGGGCTGAACCTCGGCATCGACTTCACCTCGGGCGCGCGCATCGACGTGGCCCTGAACCATCCCGCCACGGCGTCTTCGATCCGGTCGGTGGTCTCCGGTGAGGGCGTGTCGGACCCGATCGTGCAGGAGGTCGGCGGCAAGGGCACCGAGTTCCAGATCACCTCCAAGCCCCTCAAGAGCACCAACAGCGTTCAACAGGCGCTGAACGCCAAGTACGGCGTCAAGGGCTTCTCATCTGACACCGTGGGCCCGACGTTCGGGCGCACGGTGGCCCACAGCGCCGTCATCGCCATCATCGCCTCGCTGTTGGTCATCTCGGCCTACGTGGCGCTGCGCTTCGACTGGAAATTCGCGGTGCCCGTGCTGATCGCGCTGATGCACGACCTGTTGATCACCAGCGGCGTCTACGCGTTGACCGGAAGGCAGGTGACGGTCGACACGGTCGCGGCCCTGCTCACCATCTTGGGTTACTCCCTCTACGACACGATCATCGTGTTCGACCGTGTGCGGGAGAACATCCCGCGGATGCCCAGGGCTGCCTTCTCACAGATCGTCAACCGATCCATGTCCGAGGTGCTGACCCGGTCGCTGGCGACCACGTCGTGCACGCTGTTGCCGATCCTGGCCCTACTGCTGTTCGGCGGCTCCACGCTGCAGGACTTCGCCTTCGCGCTGCTCATCGGCGTGGCCTCGGGCGCCTATTCGTCGATCTTCATCGCCTCGCCCGTGCTGACGCACTGGAAGGAGCGCGAGCCTCTCTATCGCCACCGGCGCGAGCGCATCGAGACCGAGTACGGCATGGTCCCCGCGTACGCCACCTCGGGGTCCGACGTGGAGCCGGATCGGGGGCGCGGCCGCCGTCGCACCGGCCGCATCACCGAGCCCGCGCCCGACGGCGTCACGGCCGCCGAGTTCGAGCAGATGAAGCGCGACATCGCCGAGGAGGAGGCCGAGCCGAGCCGGCCGACCTCGACGCTGACCAAGCGCCTGGCCCGCACCCGCGAGGGCCAGGGCGGGCGCGGGGGCCGCGCCCCGCGCAGCGCCGGCAACGGCGGAGGGCAGGGCGCCGCACGCACTCCGCCGCCGAGGCCGGCTCCGCCACGGACCTCGGCTCCGCCACCCACGCCGGCTCCGCCACCCGCGCCGCCCGACGCCGATGTCGACCTGGATCAGCCGCTCGGCGGCGAGGACTTCCAGCACGCTCCGGACGAGGCCGAGGAGGGCGGCATCGCGCGCACTCCCAAGCCGGACTCGTCTGCGGGCAAGGCACGCGGGCGCAACCGGCGCCATGGGAGGCGTCGCTGATGGGGGCGCTCGCCTGGGTGATGATGGGCCTGGCCCTGTGGCACTTCACCATCTGGCTGCCCGACCGCTCGTGGGGCGGCATCGTAGGCTGCTTCCTGGGCGCGCTGATCGGCGCCGTGGCCTTCGGCCTGATCGTCAACGGCTTCGAGATCCCGGGCCGCCACGACACGACGATCGCCACCGCCCTGGAGGCCATTCCCGGCGCGTTGATCGGGATCGGGCTGGTGTACGCGGAGGGCGTCCGCCGCGAGCACGCCGGCCACGCCGGTCCCGTCAGCCTCTGACGCCCCGGTCCGTCTGAGGCGGCGCCTACGCTGGCGCCCCAATGGTCCAGGCCGCCGCGCTCGCCCAGCCGCTCCCCGTAGTAGTCGAACCCGGTGGCGCGCCGCCCGCCCTGCGGGTGGCCGAGCCGGCGCCGTCCGGACGCCTGCAAGCCGCCCGGCCCCGGCTTGAGATCCCCGCCTATCAGGCGGCGGAGGCCCTGACGCTGGCGCGCGAGCTGGGCGTCGGCCACGTGCTGGCCCAGGTCCTCGTCCGTCGCGGGCTCGGCGATCCGGTTCAGGCGCGCCGCTTCCTCGATGCTCGCGAGGCGCACGACCCGTCGGAGTTCGCCGGCATCGAGCGCGCCATGGAGGTCATCCGCGGGCACATCGCGGGGGGCGGCCGCATCGCCGTCCACGGCGACTATGACGTGGACGGCGTCTGCGCCACCGCCATCATGATTCGGGCGCTGCGCGACCTGGGCGCCGACGCCGGGTGGTTCCTGCCCAGTCGCGCCGAGGACGGCTACGGCCTGTCCGCGGGCACGGTGGCCCGTCTGGCCGACCGGGGCACGGCGCTGATCGTCACCGTCGACTGCGGCATCACCGCGGTGGAGGAGGTCGCGGCGGCGCGGGCGGCCGGCCTTGACGTGGTGGTCTCCGACCACCACGCTCCGCGCGCCGACGGCGTACTGCCCGACTGCCCGATCGTGCATCCCGCCCTGTGTGACTACCCGTGCCCGTCGCTGTGCGGGGCTGCGGTGGCCTACAAGCTCGCCGTCGCCCTCGGCGCCGGCACCGCCGACGAGGATCTCGACATGGTGGCGCTGGCCACCGTGGCCGATCTCGTCCCGCTCACCGGGGAGAACCGCCGCCTCGTGCGCCAGGGCCTGGCCGCGCTGTCGTCCACCGGCAAGCCCGGGTTGCGGGCGCTGATGAACGTCTCGCGCGCGGACCCCAGCGCGCTGGACACCGGCACGCTCGGCTTCCGGCTGGCGCCGCGCATCAACGCCGCGGGCCGGCTGCGGCGCGCCGACGCCGGGCTCGAGCTGCTGTTGTGCGCGGACCCGGCGCGGGCCCGCGCCATCGCCGCCGAGCTCGACGAGGTCAACGCCGAGCGCCGCGCGGTCGAGCAGCGCATCCTGTGGGAGGCCGAGTCCCAGGTGGCGGAGCTCGGCCAACGACCCGGCTACGTGCTGTGGTCCGAGGACTGGCACGCAGGCGTCGTCGGGATCGTCGCCTCGCGGATCGTCGAGCGCCATCACCGGCCGGCGGTGCTGGTGGCGATCGACGGTGACACCGGGGGCGGCTCGGGCCGCAGCATCCCCGGCTTCGACCTGCTGGGCGCCCTGCACGCGGGGGCGGCGCACTTGCGCCGCTACGGTGGCCACCGCGCCGCCGCCGGGCTGACCATCGACGCCGGAGCGCTGACGGCGTTCCGGGCGGCGTTCGAGGCCCACGCCGGGGCGGTCCTCACGCCCGACCTGCTCGAACCCGTCGAGCGGGTGGACGCCGTGGTCTCCGGCCACGAGCTCGGCTTGGGGCTGGCCGACGAGCTCGAGCGCCTCGAGCCCTGCGGCATGGGCAACCCCTCGCCGCGCCTGCTCGTGCCGGGTGCGCGCTTTGACGATGTGCGGCCGATGGGAGAGGGGCGCCACGCCCGCTTCTCGGTCAGCTCCGGGGGCGTCCGGGCCCGCGCGGTGGCCTTCGGCTGCGATGGGAGGGTGACCGACGATCCGGACCGCCCGCTGGACGCGACGTTCCGGCTGGAGCGCAACGCCTGGAACGGCGCGGTGGAGCCGCGGCTGGTGCTGCGCCACGCTCAGCCGTGCGCCCCGGCCCCGATCGGCGCGCTGCCCGCGCCCGACCGCTACCTGGACGCGGTGCTCGCCGAGGTCGATGCGTCGTTGGCGCCGGCCCCGGGGCCGGCGCCCGGATCCGGCGCCGCCCGTGTGGTGGTGGACTGCCGCGGGCACAGCCCGCTGGCGGTCCTCGTGGACGCGGTGGCCGGTGGCGAGCCGGTCCTGGCGCTGTGCGCCGACGTGGCGCGCCGGCTGCAGGGTCTGCGCGATCGCGTGGGCGGCTTCACGCTCGCCGCCTATGCCGAGCTCGAGCGCGACCCCTCGCCGGCGCTCGCCTATGCGCACGTGGTGGCGCTCGACCCGCCCGCCGGGCCCGGTGGCGAGCGGGCGCTGCGGTCGGGCGAGGGGATCGCCTCGCTGGCCTGGGGCGAGCCCGAGGTGCGCTTCGCCCGCCAGCTGCTCGAGCACGAGTACGCGCTGCGCGACGCGCTCGTCTCGGTCTTCCGCGGGCTTCGCGCCAGCGAGCGGGCCGAGGGCCCCGAGCTGGAGCGGTTGCTGCGCGGAGACGGCGCCCCGGGACGCTCGGCGCGGCTGGCGGGACGGCTCGTGCGCGTTCTCTCAGAGCTTGCGCTGGTGCGTCTGGAGCGCGATCCGCCGTCCCTCGCCATCCTCGATCATGCGCCGACCGAGCTTCAACGCTCGGCGGCCTTCAGGTTCTATTCTCAGGTGTACGAGGACGGTCAGCGATACCTGAACAGCGCAAATCATCGAGCCGGCGCCTGAGCCGGGCCATGGGCCGCGGCGACGCGGGCGCCAACGGCAAGCCGCCGAAGGCCAAGTCCGACGCCGACCGCGTGTCGACGGTGCTGGCCTCTGAGCGGGCGCCCGTCGATGGTCTCGCCGCCGCCCACGAGGACATGGTCGTCAGTAACCCCCAGCTCTCGCCGTTCGAGCAGGGGCTGCTGGGGGATCTGTTCGCGATCGTCGAGGAGCACGCCGACCAGGCGCTGGCGGTCGACCGCGACCAGGTGGAGGCAGCCTTCGCCTACGCCTGCCTCCACCATGCCGACCAGCGCCGCCTCACGGGCGAGGAGTTCATCATCCACCCCGTCGGCGTGGCCAAGATCTGCGCCGGCATGCGCCTGGACACCGAGACGCTGTGCGCCGCACTGCTGCACGACACCGTTGAGGACACCAGCGCCTCCCTGGAGGAGGTGGCCGAGACCTTCGGCGAGGAGATCGCCGGGCTGGTCGACGGCGTCACCAAGCTCGACAGCCTGACCTTCCAGTCGCGCGACGAGGCCCAGGCCGAGAACTACCGCAAGATGGTGGTGGCGATGGCCACCGACATCCGGGTCATCCTCATCAAGCTCGCCGATCGCCTGCACAACATGCGCACGATCTCGGCGATGTCCAAGCAGAAGCAGCTGGAGAAGTCGCGCGAGACGCTGGACATCTACGCGCCGATCGCGCACCGCCTCGGCATCCACGCCATCAAGTGGGAGCTCGAGGACCTGGCCTTCCAGACGCTGCACCCGCGCAAGTACAACGACATCAAGGGGTTGGTGGCCCAGCAGCGCGGCGAGCGCGAGCGCTACGTCAACGAAGCGGGCGAGATCGTGGCCACGGAGCTGGCCGAGCTGGGCATCCACGCCGACATCTCCGGGCGCGCCAAGCACTTCTATTCCATCTACGCCAAGATGACGAAGAAGGGGCGCGAGTTCAACGAGATCTACGACCTGACGGCGATGCGCGTGATCGTCGAATCGGTCAAGGACTGCTACGGCGCGGTGGGCGTCATCCACTCGCTGTGGAAGCCGCTGCCGGGACGCTTCAAGGACTTCATCGCGATGCCGAAGTTCAACATGTACTCCTCCCTGCACACGACGGTGATCGGGCCCGAAGGCCGGCCGCTGGAGATCCAGATCCGCACCGGGGAGATGCACGATCTGGCCGAGTTCGGGATCGCCGCGCACTGGATGTACAAGGAGGGCGCGCCGGGGGCCGACGGCGCCCGCGCGCCGCGTGACTCCGACGGCAAGCTCAAGTGGCTGCGCACGCTCATGGACTGGCAGCAGGACATGGCCGACCCCAAGGAGTTCATGGAGAACCTCAAGGTCGACCTGTTCGAGGACGAGGTCTTCGTGTTCACCCCCAAGGGCGAGGTCAAGTCGCTGGCGGCGGGCTCCACGCCGCTGGACTTCGCCTACGAGATCCACACCGACGTCGGTCACCGCTGCGTCGGGGCCAAGGTCAACGGCAAGATCGTCCCGCTCTCCTACCAGCTGCGCTCCGGCGACATCGTCGAGGTGCTCACCTCCAAGCGCGAGCGCGGGCCCTCCCGCGACTGGCTGGCGCTGGTCAAGACGACGCGCGCTCGCAACAAGATCAAGGCCTGGTTCAAGGCCGAGAGCCGTCGTGACACCGAGCACAGCGGACGCGAGCTGCTCCAAGATGCCCTGCGCAAGGCGGGCCTGCCGGCCCAGAAGCTCGTCGGCTCCCCGCTGCTGGCCGACGTCATCCGTGAGATGGGCTTCCGCAAGGGCGACGACTTCTACATCGCGCTGGGCGGCGCCAAGGTGTCGACCACCACGGTCGTCAACAAGGTGCTGCAGCGCCTCAAGCAGGGCGAGGCTGCCGAGTCCGAGCCCACCGCCGCCGACGATCTCATCCAGACCAGCCGCCGGCGCACGCGGCCGACCACCTCCTCCTCGCGCTACGGCATCGCCGTCGAGGGGATTGACGAGGTGATGCTGCGTCTGGCCAAGTGCTGCCGCCCGGTGCCCGGGGACCCGATCGTGGGCTACATCTCGCTCGGCCGCGGGATCACCATCCACCGCGGCGACTGCCCCAACGTGGCCGTGCTGCGCAAGGACCCCGAGCGCTTCACCAACGTCTCCTGGGACGGCGACGCTGAGACGTCGTTCCGCGTCGAGATCGAGGTCGACGGCTGGGACCGCCATCGCCTCCTGGAGGACATGTCGCGCACCTTCGCCGAGGCCGGCATCAACATCCTCGACGCCCACTGCACCGTCAACCACCCGATGGTCAAGAACCGGTTCGTGGTCGAAGTGGGCGACACCCGCACGCTCGATCAGGCGATCAGCCGCCTGCGCAACATCGACGCGGTGTTCGACGCCTATCGCGTCACGCCCGGCGCCGGGTAGTCGCGGCCCGGTCGGTCGTCGGGTTTCATCCGCCGGCGCTGTGGCGGGGGTATCGGCGAACGTCGACGACGGGCAACGAGCGAGGGTGCGGGTGCTGGCGCTCGCGGCGGCCTCCGGCGGGGTCGTGGTAGATAACCCTTGGCGGCCAGTGTGTATCTCCCAAAACCCAGACCACCCCACTATTCCCGGGTCGGCGGCTCGCGTTCACGCGGCGCTGGCCCTGGCGCCGGCGCCCGCGCCACGCGCACCCGCCGCACCTCCGAGCTGGGCAGCTTGGTGAGCGCCACTGCGTGCCCCACCGGGAGCGTCTTGATCTCGTTGGGGTCCACGAGGAAGCGCTCCACCTGACGCCGGCTCGCCCGCGCCCCGCCGCCGGCGGCGAGCAGCCCCCGCACGTGCCGGGTCTCGTCCCACACCCAGTGGGTCCCGGCCATCTTGGCGACCATCTCCGCCGATTCGGGGACGTCCTGGCGGTGGGCGATCTTCACCCCGACGATCCCCAGCACCTGATCGCGGAACCCCGGCGCGGCACGCTGGAGGTCGGCCATCTCCTGGGTGGCGGTGAGGACGCTGATGCCCGACTCGCGGGCCCGAGCCAGGAGGGCGAGGAGATGGTCGTCGCCCAGGGCGGAGAACTCGTCGATGGCGATGGTTGCCGGGAGGCAGGACGATCCCGCTCCGGCCAGGCGATACCCCGACGCGCTTACGAGGTCCTGGATGGCGAGCGCGCCGATTTGCGCGGCCAGCTTGCCGTAGACGCTGGCGTTGAGGCTGAACAGGAGCACGTCACCGCCGTCAAGCCCGGCGCGCAGGTCGATCGCCGTCTCCGCGCGCCCGCCCGGCACCAGATAGGGCCCGGCGCAGGATTCGCTGAGCAGCGCCAGCCGTGTGCCCAGACCGCGGGCGGCGCTGACCTGATCGCCGGTGAGGCTGCCCAGGTAGTCCTCCACGCGCTCGGCCAACGGTCCCGGGACGCCGCGCAGCGCCGTGGCCAGCCGCCCCGGCTCCATCAGCGCCACCACCTCGTCCAGGCGCGCCGGCGTCCCCGGGCCCCGGGCATGGAGCACCTGGATCACGGTCTGGACGTAGCGCTCGGCCGCGCGCTGGTAATGGGGCTCGGAGAAGCGCTCGGTCGCGATCAGCTTGTCCTTGAGCGCCGTGGCGTTGCCGTAGGCCAGCGGGTTCCAGTGGCCGGGGCCGTCCGGGGACCAGATCCGCAGACCACGACCCGCCGCCGCGCCGGCGCGCTCCAGCGCCGCGGCGAACGCCGGCGAGCCCTTCATGTCGATCGCGATCACGGGCCGGCCCCGGTGGATCTGCGCCGCGAGGATGCCGAGCATCGTCGTCGACTTGCCGGCCCCGCTCGCGCCCACGATCAGGGCGTGCGCGGCGAGCTGGTGGTCAGACAGCGCCACCGCCCGGCCGCGGGGGTCGCTGCCGAGCAGCACCGAACGGTCGGCCTCGCGGCGCGCGGCGCGGGCGCCAGCGCCGCCGCGCGCCATGGCGGCGCGGATCAGCGCGGGCGCCAGCATCACGGCCAGGCCGGCGGCGAGCAGTCCGACCGCCACCGCCACCGAGGGCGCCCCCAGGACGGCGATGTACAGCGCGAGGCTTCCGTAGCGCCGCGCGGCGGAGCTGCGCCGCGACTGCGGGCTCATCGGGCCGCCTCCTGCGCGGGCCGGCGGGCCCCCGCGCGCGTGATGCTGCGTCCGGCCGGGGTCGCCCGCGCGCCCCGCCCGAGCGTCACCTCGCGGACGGCGACCAGCTCGCGCAGGCCCAGCCGCCGCACCGAGCGCTCGATCGCGCGCGCCGCCGCCGCCCGGTCCACGAGGTAGACGACGGTGTCGATGCGGGGGTCGGCGGCATAGCCGGTGAGGATCCGCGCGCGGCGCTCAGGCTCCTTGGTGGAGAGCTCGAGCTCGAAGGCGACGCGGTGGCCCGTGTCGGTGACGATCACCATGTCGGGGTAGTGCAGCCGGTCGCGGCCGCCCGGGCCCACGCCGCCCAGCCGCACGCCGTAGCGCGGCTCCGTCGCGGAGGCGCGCCCGTCGCCCGAGCGCATCTCGCGCTCGGACACCACCCGACGGACCCCGCCGAAGCGCCCCGCGCGCGCCGCCAGCATCAGCCACCCCAGCCCGGTGTCGTGGCGGTGGGTGGCCAGATCGAACCCGCGCGGAGCGGGCAGCTCGCTGCTGATGGCGCGCAGCCCGGGCGTGGTGATCTGATGCCACGCCGGCCCGCGATGCAGCTCGCGGACGCGACGCAGGTACCCTGCGCGCCCCAGCCGCCGCAACCGCGCCCCGGCGGTCGCGTCGCTCGCTCCCAGGAGCAGCGCCACCTGGGCGGCGAGCACGAAGCGGTGCTCGGCCGCGAAGGCCAGCAAGGCGCGATCGGCGTCGGTGAGCGCGACGCTTCGCGGACGTGATGGCTCCATGTAGTTAAAGAGCCCTCAGCGGGGAGGTATTCACCCCCCTGTCAGCAGGCTCAGCGCCCGGGATGGGGCAGCGAGCTCGTATCCACGACCTCGAAGTCGCGCCCTGACAGCTGGTCGAGCTGGTGCAGCGCATCATCGTTCCAATGAGGGCTCGGGGCCCCCGAGATGAACCACGGGCTGCCGTTGTCGGCCAGGATCATCCCGTAGGTCTTCAGCGCCTGGGCGACGATCCGGGCTTGACGGGGGAGCCGCGAGATGTTCACGCTCGCCTTCAGGCGAACGCGGAGGCCCATCGGCGGCGCACCGGGCCCATGGCAGCTGCCCGCCTCGTGGCGGGCGGGGTAGACGTAGCGCGGCGCTGTGCACGGTGCGGTGAAGCGCAGGGCGTGGCGGATGGCGCCCGAGGCCGCCTCACCGTAGATGGCCAGGCCGGCCAGAATCGGTAGCCCGGCCGCGTCGGCCGAGGTCCATCCTGCCGGTCGCAGCTTGTCCGAGCGCAAGTTGAAGATCGCGCCCGAGCCGGCGCTCCACCGGGCGCCGGCGTTGTGCGGATAGGCCGCGAAGAGCTCGTAGTCCGTGCACGTGTCGCGGTTGACGACGATCACGTGGCGGTCGCCGCTCGAGCGCCGCCCGCCCTCGATCGGGACGTTGCGCGGCAGGGGATAGCGGTGGCCGTCGGACTCCGAGGCGTACTGGAAGCTGACCGGGACGCGCTTGGTGCGGTTGGTGACGACGGCATAGGGGATGCCGTTGGGAGCGCCGGCATAAACGGTTCCGAAGTCGGGGTGGACGGGGTTGTTCGGGCCGATGGCGGCGATGATGGCGGCGGAGCCCGTGGCCACGGGCAGCCGGTCCACCGTCTGGTTCCACGGGTTGTCGGCCGGGAACACGGGGCAGTTGGTGCCGGGCAGAGTCTGTGGGTCGCCCGTGGTGGGGGCGGCCTGAGCCGGGGAGAGGGCGACCGCCGCCGCAGCGACGGACAGGATGAGCGCAAGGAATCGGCGGAGCATCTGATGCCCTCGGTCTAGGACACCACGAGGATGCCCCGGGGCACGCAGGTGAAAACGGCCTCTTGCACGTCGCCGATGTAGTCGCCGTCGACCTGGAGGGGCAGGGGGCGGTCGTCGAGGCTGGTGACGCGCACCTCGCCGACGCCGCTGTACCCGCGCACGTGCCGGTGGCCGACCACGTGGGAGCGGCCCGAGAGCGCCCGCCAGCCGATCGACGGGACATCGAGGGGGTTGGCCCGGCGCAGAACGATGCCGGACAGGTCGCCGCTGTCCAGCGAGGCGCCCTCGGCCATGCGGACCGCGCGGTCGCCGAAGTAGGTGTAGGGGTGGGCGTTCTGGACGATCGCGGTGACGCCGTCCACCGTCTCCTCGCCGATCTGGGCGCGCAGCCGCAGCGGGTGGACGAGGTAGCGGCGGTTGAACGTCTTGACCGCGGCCCACGTGTAGTACCACTCGCCCAGCCGCGCCTTGAGCCGGGGATGGGCGTCGACGATCTCCACGACGCTGGCGTCCAGCCCGGCGCCCGCGGAGAAGGTGAAGTGGCGGTCGTTGACGCGGCCGACGTCGACGCGGCGCGGGCGCCAGTCGTCGGCCATCGCCAGCAGGTGCTCGGTCGCATCAACGACGTCGGCGGGGATGCCCAGCATCCGGCAGTAGACGTTGGCGCGGCCGCCCGGTAGGCAGCACAGCGGCGTGTCGGACCCGACCAGGCCGTTGGCGGCCTCGTTGACGGTGCCGTCGCCGCCGAACGCGACCACCACGTCATAGCCCTCCGCTGCCGCCTCGCGGCACAGCTCGGTGGCGTGGTCGCGGGCCTCGGTGTCCACGGCATGGACGTCGTAGCGACCGCGCAGCGCGTAGACCACGAGGTTCTTGAGGCGATCCGACACCGTCGTCGCGTACGGGTTGACGATCACCAGCATCCGGCGGCTGGGCGCAGCGGACTGCTCCAGGTCGAGGATCGCCTCGAGGCGCGCCAGGGGATCGGACGAGGCGGTGGCCATGGGAGTGCGGGACGGTACAGAGTTCGGCGCCGGGCACCGATATACTGCCGCAGACATAGCAGTACGCATCGAGAGGGGTGGAGGGAATGGCCCTATGAAACCCCGGCAACCTCCCGCAAGGGAACGGTGCCAAGTCCATCAGGCTCCAACTACAAAGGCCTGGGAGATGTGGCAGGGCGGTTTCATTGACCTCCGACCACTGACCCCGGCGGAGGTTTTTTCATATGCCGCCAGAGTCGCTTCGCTGCAAGGAATGCCAGTCGGTCTATCCGCTTGACGCGCGCTACGTGTGCGAGCGCTGCTTCGGGCCCCTCGAGGTGGCCTACGCCGCGTGGGACGGGTCCGAGGCCGCCGACCCGGAGGCGCTGCGCCGGCGGATCCAGGCCGGCCCACACTCGCTGTGGCGTTACGGGGACTTCCTCCCGGTGCAGACGCTCCCGCAGGGCCACCTGCCCGCCGGATGGACGCCGCTGCTGCGCGCCGACCGGTTGGCCGAGCGCCTGGGCCTCAGGGAGGTCTGGATCAAGAACGACGCCGCCAACCCGACCCACTCATTCAAGGACCGCGTGGTGTCGGTGGCGCTGGCCCGCGCCCGCGAGCTGGGCTTTGAGACGATCGCCTGCGCCTCCACGGGCAACCTCGCCAACGCCGTCGCCGCCCATTCGGCGGCGGCGGGCCTGGAGTCCTACGTCTTCATTCCGTCCAACCTCGAGGAGCAGAAGATCCTGGCCACCGGCGTGTACGGCACCAACGTCGTGGGCGTGCGGGGCAACTACGACGACGTCAACCGCCTGTGCACCGAGCTCTCCGGCGACCACGAGTGGGCGTTCGTGAACATCAACATGCGCCCCTACTACGCCGAGGGCTCCAAGACCCTCGCCTTCGAGACCGCCGAGCAGCTCGGCTGGCAGCTGCCCGACCGCGTCGTGGCGCCGATCGCCTCCGGCTCGCTGTTCACCAAGATCGCCCGGGGCTTTGCCGAGTGGATCGACCTCGGCCTGGTCCAGGGCACCCTGCCGACGTTCAATGGCGCCCAGGCGGCGGGCTGCTCGCCGGTGGCCAGCGCCTTCGCGGAGGGCCAGGACTTCTGCCGCCCGGTCAAGCCCGACACGATCGCCAAGTCGCTCGCGATCGGCAACCCGGCCGACGGACCCTACGCGCTGGACCTGGCCCGCTCCAGCGGCGGCAGCATCGAATCGGTCACCGACGACGAGATCCGGGAGGGCATCCGCCTGCTGGCTCAGACGACCGGCATCTTCACCGAGACCGCCGGCGGGGTCACGACCGCAGTGCTGGCGAAGCTGGCCCAGCGCGGCGACATCGACCCTGACGAGCGGGTGGTCGCCTACATCACCGGCGAAGGCCTGAAGACCCTCGACGCGGTGCGCGGCATGTTCGAAGCGTGGGAGATCGACCCCACCGTGTCGGCCTTCGAGACGGCCAACGAGCGCGTCACCGCGCTCGCCTAAGATGTGCGCCATGGCCGTCAGCGTCAAGATCCCCACCCAGCTGCGCTCCGCCACCGAAGGCGAGGCGTTGGCCAGCGTCGATGGATCCACCGTCGGCGAGGTCCTCGATTCCCTCTATGAGCGCTTCGGCGAGCTGCGCAGCCGCATCGCCGAGGACGGCGGCCTGCGCCGGTTCGTCAACGTGTACGTCGACGGCGAGGACATCCGCTTCCTGGACGGCCTGGACACCCAGGTCAAGGACGGTGACGAGGTGACGATCCTGCCGGCGGTCGCCGGCGGCTGATCCACCCGCCTCAGGCCGCCGCCGGCTCCATGCCGTACTCATCGAGCCACGGCGTGCGGTAGCCGTCGCGCCACAGGACGGGGAAGAACGCCTCATCGAGCTCGAGCTCGCCCGGCCGCCGGTAGCGGGAGTAGATCGGGTGGTTGTGCTCCGGGTTCCACCGCGTATCGGTGGAGATGAGGTGGCTGATGATCGAGCGGCGCTGGGCGTCGGCGCGCTCGTTGGGCGGGCTGCCGTGAAAGGTCCAGCCGTGGTGGATCGCCGCCCCGCCGGCGGGGACCTCGATCGGCACCAGTTCAAGATCGCTCCCGGGTGGGGCCGAGTCGCGCACGTGCCCCAGCCAGTCGTCGGGCGCGTGGAACGTGCCACCCAGCGCCGCGTGCGGCCACCGGTGCGAGCCGCGCACGTAGTAGATCGTGCCGGTGTCGGCCGCGGTGTCGTCGAGCGCGATCCAGCAGGTCGTCATGTTGGGAGGGTCGAGGTGGTCCAGGTACGCGGCGTCCTGGTGGCAGAGCAGCGCCTTGCCCGACGGCGGCTTCCAGATCGCGTTGTCCTGGGCCAGACGGACGCCCGGCAGCCCGCCCACGCGCGCGGTGAACTCCCCGACCTGGCGCGAGAGGGTCACGCTCGCCAACACGCGGTCGGCCTTCCAGACGTTGCACATCTGGCGCGTCAGCTCGGGCGGGGTGACACCCGGCGTGTAGTTGACCTCGTCGGGCGTCAGCCCGGTCTCCCACTCGTGCGCGAACACCGCCATGAAGTGACGGCGCACCTGCTCGAGCGCCCCTGGCTCCAGGAAGCGGTCGACGATGAGGAAGCCATCGCAGCGGTAGCGCTCGATCTGGGCGGCGGTCGGCTCGATCACGCTAGGTCGCGGCCGGCGCCGGCGCACCGGTGCCGATCGGGCAGCTGACGCCGGTGCCGCCCAGGCCGCAGTAGCCGAACGGGTTCTTGTCCAGGTACTGCTGGTGGTGGTCCTCGGCGTAGTAGAACGGGCCGGCCTCGGCGATCTCGGTGGTGATCTCCGGGTAGCCCTTCCCGCGCAGGCGCGCGTTGAACGTTGCGCGCGACGCCTCGGCGAGCCGGCGGTGCGCGTCGGTGTCCCAGTAGATGGCCGAGCGATACTGGGTGCCGGCGTCGTTGCCCTGCCGCATGCCCTGGGTGGGGTCATGGTTCTCCCAGAACAGGCGGAGCATCTCCTCATAGGAGGTCTTGGCGGGGTCGAAGACCGCCAGCACCACCTCGGCGTGGCCGGTGCTGCCGCTGCACACCTCCTCATAGGTCGGGTTGGGGGTGTAGCCGCCGGCGTAGCCCACCGCGGTCGTGTAGACGCCCGGCGCCTGCCAGAACACCCGCTCGGCCCCCCAGAAGCAGCCCATCCCGACGACGATCTGCTCGAGCCCCTCCGTACCCGGTCCCGCCCACCCTTTGAGCGGTGTGCCCAGGACGATGTGGCGGTCGGCCACCGGCATCTCCAGCTCGCGCCCCTTCAGTGCACGTTCCGGGGCGATCATCTTCGCCTTCTCGCGCAATCCGAGCATGCACCCAAGGTTAATCGCTTCGGATCGCGGGGCGATGGGCCGGACAGCCGGTGTCCGGTAGCGGATCGCGCTCGCCTGACGCCCGCTCAACTCACAAAGGGCTCAGCGTCGAGCGGCGTCCGGCCGATAATCAATAGGTAACAATTGGTCGAAATGAGCGAGCCCGAGCCCAACCCATCCAAGAAGACCTCGCCGCGCGCGCTGGTGACCGTGATCGCCGTCCTCGTCCCGCTGGTGCCGATCGCGATCGCGCTCGGGTTCGCGGGAGGCGGCGGCTCGGCGGCGGTCCCCGCCGGCGCCGGCACCGCGACCGCGACGAAGTTCGCGCCCGCCGCCGCCACCCAGACGCCCGCGCCCAAGCCCAAGCCCGCGGGCCTGAAGCTGCCCGCCGGCCCCGGGGCGCTGGTCGCCCAACTGGCTCGCCCGACCGCCCTGCACGCCCGCCCCGGCGGCCCCGTGCTGGCCCGGCTGGGCACCAAGACCGAGTTCGGTTCGCCGGCGGTGCTCTTGGTGGCACGGAGGTCCGGGCGCTGGCTGGGGGTCGTCAGTCCCACGGCCGGCAACAACCGCGTCGGCTGGATCCCCGCATCCGGGGTGTCGCTCAGCCGGGTCAACTGGGAGCTGCGGGTGTCGCTATCAGCGCGCAAGGTCACGGTGCTTGACAACGGCAAGGTCAGCCAGCGCTACACCGTCGCGGTCGGGGCGCCTGACAACCCCACGCCGACGGGCCGCTTCGCCGTCAGCGACCGCCTGCTCACCGGCAACCCGTCGGGGCCATACGGCTGCTGCATCCTCGCGCTGACCGCGAAGGCCCCGCACGCCATCCAGGACTGGAGCGGCGGCGACCGTATCGCCATCCACTCCACGCCGGAGACCGACACGATCGGCGAGGCCGTCAGTCATGGCTGCTTGCGGCTCACGCTGGCCGAGGGGCGGTGGCTGATCAACCACATCCCGCTGGGCACGCCGGCCTACATCACCAGCTGAGGTTTCGCGGACCTGACCGGGTGGCCGCTGGGGGTGGCCGCTGCGCGGGGCTCAGCGCTCAGCCGGGCGCGGGCACGTCGGTGTCCCCGCTGACGCGCCGGATCTTCTCGATCGCTGCGCGCAGCAGGCGCGAGACCTGCATCTGGGAGGTGCCGATCCGGTTGGCGATCTCTGACTGGGTGAGGTCGCGCCCGAAGCGCAGGTAGAGAATCAGGCGGTCAGACTCGCTCAGCGTCTCAACCCCCTTGGCGATCATGGTCAGGTACTCGGCCTGCTCCAGGCGCACGTCCTCGGCACCGAGCACCGCGGCCAGGGAGGGAACGCCGGCCTCGTCATCGTCTGAGCCGGCCTCCAGCGGCGCGGCATGGCGACCGTGATAGGCCTCGATCGCCTCCAGCGTCTGCTCCTCGGTGGCGTCGAGCGCCTCCGCCAGCTCCGACAGCGACGGTGACCGTCCTAGCTTCGAGGACAGCCGATCGGTGACGTTGGCCAGCTCCAGGGCCCGCTCCTTGACTCCGCGGGGGACGTGCACCGCCCAGCCGCTGTCGCGGAAGTAACGCTTGAGCTCGCCGAGGATGGTCGGTGTGGCGAAGCTGGTGAAGGCGAATCCCCGTTCGGGATCGAACCGCGCGATGGCCTTGAGCAGGCCGACCATGGCCACCTGGGTGAGATCCTCCAGCGGCTCGCCGCGGGCGTGGTAGCGACGGGCCACGCTGCGCGCGAGGGGCTCGAACCGCAAGACGATCTCCTCGAGCAGCGCCGGGTCCTCGGCCGCCCGATAGCGACGCAGCAGTTCGTCGGTCGCAAGGCTCCCCGGCGGCTCGCGGTCAGCCGTCACGTGTCACGTCGCCGAACGACGGCCGTCGACCATTCGCACCACCTCAGGCACACGCATCCCTCGTCCGAAGTCTGTGCGACGGTCTGCGCCGGCGGAACGCCGTCGGTTGCCTCCCATCGATGTGATCAGGTCCGGTCGCCGCCGAGCCGACGAGCCCCGGAACGCGGCCATCATATCGACGGCGGCCGGCGCGTCAGCCCCCTAGCCCGTTCTCCACCTCGCCCTGCTCGGGCGTGAGAACGAACACCTCCACCTGGTGGTTCTGCTCCAGGTCGTTCGCGCTCATGAACGAGTACACGCGGCGGCCGGTGATCTGCTCGACGGCCGCGATCATGGCCTGGCGCATCGCATCCTGGAGGCCGAGCCGCCCGGCCGCGACGATGTCTCCCTTATCGTTGGCGGTGAGCGTCTGCTCGGCGCGGGTGTAGCCGCCCTCGAGCAGGCAGACCACGAGGTTGCCGTCAATCGTTGTCCGAGAGTTGGTGGGTCCGCGGCCGATGAACTCCTTGTGCAGACGGCTGATTGCGTTGGAGATCTCCAGCGGCCGGGAAACGGTCGACTCGGCATCGCCGGAAGTGGTCTCGGGCTTCGACTCTTCGAGCATGGCGTACGTATGGTTCGTAGAAGGCAGGACGGGTCGCTGAGTTTACTCTGGGATCTGGCGCAGTACGGCCCGCGGTTGATGGCTTGCCCGGCGGGTAGCGCGTGCTCCGTGTCATCAGCTGATCGTCTCTTGGTACCCCCTCGATGAAGCCGGCACGCATCGGTTGTTCGGGCTGGAACTACGCGGACTGGCGCGGGACGTTCTACCCACAGGGCGAGCCACAGCGCCGGTGGCTCGAGCTCTACGCGCAGCGCTTTGACACCGTCGAGGTCAACACCACCTTTTACCGGCTGCCTCGCCGCGACGCGGTTGCCGGCTGGGTGAAGCAGACCCCGGCGGACTTCAGCTTTGCGGTCAAGGCCAGCCGCTACCTGACCCACATCAAGCGCCTCACCGACCTCAGCGACGGGGTCGCCCGGTTCTACGAACGCATCGAGCCGCTCATCGAGGCCGGCAAGCTCGGGCCCGTCCTGTGGCAGCTGCCGGGGAACTTCCCGCGCGACGACGAGCGGCTGCGGCGCTGGCTCGATGCGCTGCCCGACGGCCGGCACACGATCGAGTTCCGCCACGAGAGCTGGTTCTGCGCGCCGGTGATGCGGGCGCTGCGCGAGCACGACGTGGCGATGACCATCGGCGATCATCCCGAGCGCCCCTTCCAGACCCATGAGGCCACGGCCTCGTGGCGGTTCGTCCGCTTCCACTACGGGCAGCGCGGGCGGGCCGGCAACTACTCGGCCACGGAGATCGAGCAGTGGGCGCGGCGGATTGCGCAGTGGCGCCGGCGCCGGGAGGTGTGGGCGTACTTCAACAACGACTGGCGCGGCTTCGCGCCCGCCAACGCCCACGCGCTGGCACGCCGGCTCGGAGCGTCGCGCGCCGCCGCCTAGACCCGGTCCCGGTCCCGACCCGACCCCTCCGTCGCCCGGCCCGACGCCCGGCCCGCCCGATCCGCCTGATCCGCCGAGCCCCAACCCGCGCCCGATCTAGAGCGACCGGTCTTCGGCCGCGGGTGGGGGTAATCGAGCCACGTCAGCCGTTCCAGCGCCTCGTGGCTCGGAAACCCTCGCCGCCCGGGGGAAATCGAGCCAGGGGCGCGGATCGGGGGCCTTCGTGGCTCGAAAACCCCCGCCCCATTCATCCACCCGCCCACCTGAGCGGCTAGCGCGAGTACAAGGACTCGAACAGGTCGGCAAAGCGCTCGTTGACGAGTGCGCGCTTGACCTTGAGCGTTGGGGTCAGCTCCCCGTCCTCCACCGTCAGGTCGCGGTCCAGGATGGCGAACTTCTTGATCTGCTCAACCTGGGCGTAGTGGGCGTTGGCGCGGTCGAGCTCCGCCTGCACGAGCGCGCGAACCTCGTCGGAGAGCGCAAGCGCGCCGACGTCCTCGGGCAGCCCCTGCTCCTTGGCCCAGGGAAGGATCTCCTCGGAGTCGAGCGTGATGAGCGCTACCGGGTAGGGCCGGCGGTCGCCGTGCATGACCGCCTGGGAGATGTAGCGGCTCTGCTTGAGGTCGTTCTCGATGTTGGACGGCGTCAGGTTCTTGCCGCCGGCGGTGATGATGATGTCCTTCTTGCGGCCGGTGATGGACAGGTAGCCCTCGTCGTCGACGGCGCCGACGTCGCCGGTGTGCAGCCATCCGTCCACGAGCGTCTCGGCCGTGGCCTCGGGGTTGCGCCAGTACTCGCGGAAGACGTGGGGCCCGCGCACGAGGATCTCGCCGTCCTCCTCGGCGATCCGGATCTCCACGCCCGGCATCGGCCGTCCCACGGTGCCGAACTTGACGTGATCGAGCGTGCACACGGTGCCGACGGCGGTGGTCTCGGTCATGCCCCAGCCTTCGAGCACGGGGATGCCGCAGGCGTAGAAGAACTCGAGGATGTCGGGCGCGATCGGCGCCGCGCCGGTGACCGCCTGGTGGATGTTGCCGCCGAACAGCCCGCGCACGCGGGAATAGAGCGCCTCCTCGGCGCGGTCGAAGGCCTGCTGCATCTCCTCGGGGATCTCCTCGCCGCGGTCACGCCGACGGCGCACCTCCACGCCGATCTTGACCGCCTGCGCGAAGCGCTCACGCTCCTCCTCAGAACCCGCCTCGGTCATCTTCAGCGCTGCCGTGTAGAGCTTCTCGAAGATCCGCGGCACCGATGGCAGGTAGGTCGGCTTGGTCTCGATCAGCTCGGGGAGGATCTGCGTGGTGTCGCCGCCGTAGTAGACGATCGCCGTGCCCTGGTCATAGGAGGCGAGCTGGGCGGTGAGCGCGAAGGCGTGCGCCAGGGGCAGGAACAGGTAGGTGGTCTCGTCGGGCGCGATGAAGGCGATCTTCTCCACCATCTCGCACACGCTCATCGCGTTGGCGTGCGTGAGCACGACGCCCTTGGGCGGGCCCGTGGTCCCGGAGGTGTAGATGATCGTGTAGGGGTCGTCAGGCGACACCCCGGACTGGCGCTCCTCCAGCTCGGCCCGGTCGCGGGCAGCGCCACGCCCGCGCAGCTGCGTCAGCGTCATGTCCCCGGCGTCGCCCTCGATCGCCACCACGACGTCCAGGTCGGGCAGCTCGCCGCGGACCGCCTCGACCTTGGCCACCTGGTCCGCGTTCTCGCACACCACGGCCCTGGCCCCCGAGTTGCCGAGCACCCAGGCGCACTCGCGCACCGAGTTGGTGGGGTAGACGGGCACCACGACGCCGGCCGCCGCGGAGATGCCGTAGCTGGCCAGCGTCCACTCCAGGCGGGTGTCGGCAAGGATGCCGACGCGGTCGCCCGGCGCGATCCCCAGGTCGGCGAGACCGAGCGCCACCTCGCCGATGGCGTCCACGACCTCGGCGTAGGTGAGCTCCCGCCACTCGCCGTCCACGCGGTGGCGCGCCGCCAGGTGATCCCCAAAGCGCTGCGCCGCGGAGCTGGGCAGGGCGGCGACGGTGGCGGCAATCGCACGGGTGCTCTCTGTCATGGGTTCTCCTCTCCGGCGCGGCGACGAATGTCCTGCGCCCTAACTGTCGCAAAGTCCGCGCGTCGCGGATCAGCCGGTGTTCTCCCCGGACCGCAGGCCGGCGGCCACCGAGCTCCACAGCGTCACATGGGGGCGTGGCCGCGCCCGCGACGGCGCCGTGCCGGCTCGGCCGGTCGAGATCGCCTGCGTCGCCTCGGGGCTGGTGGCGAACCGCTGGAGCGCCAGCGCCGCCGGCAGCGCGCGGCCGAAGCCCAGTGTCGAGGCATGCCACATCTCAAGCATCGGCGTCCCGCGGACGTCAATGCGCGCCAGCGCGCGGCGGCGCAGCTCGGAGATCACCGTGTGGGCGAGGGTGAGCACCACGCCGTCGCCTGCCGCGGCGGCGGCCACCGCGGCCGCGTGCGAGGTGTAGCCGACGACATCGTCGGGCGCGATACCCGTGCGGGCGAAGAGCAGACCGGCGCCCGTCGTGGGATCCAGCTCGGGCGGCCCCAGCAACCAGCGCTCGCCGGTCAGCTCCTCCGGCGGGATGTCGCGCCGCGCCGCGAGCGGATGGCCCGGGGCAGCGACCACCACGAGCCGGCAGCGCAGGAAGGGCACAGACGCGATGGTGGCGGCGCGGTCAGGCGCCGGCGCCGGTCCCAGGGCGATGTCAGCGCGGCGATGCTCGAGCCGTTCGGCCAGCGACTCACCGGGCACGGACTCGATGGCCACGTCGAGCCCCTGGTCGCGGGCGGTGAAGGCGTCGATCAACGGACCGACATGCTCGGCCACCACGTTGGTGACCGCCACCTGCATGAGCCGCGCCTGGCCCGGGGTGTCCTGGACCGAGCGGCGGGCCTGCTCGGCCAGCCCGAGGATCTCGGAGGCCAGCGCGGCCAGGCGGCGGCCCCCGGCGGTGAGCGCGATGCCGCGGCCGTCGCGGACGAACAACTCGTCGCCGAGCTCCCTGCGCAGGGCCGCCACCGCCACCGAGACCGCCGGCTCGGTCACGCCCAGCTCTGCCGCTGCGGCCTTGACCGAGCCCAGCCGCGCCACGAGCACGAAGGACTGGAGCTGGGCGAGGGTCATCTTCGGAGTGGCCTAAGCGATCACTTAACTCAACTTGCGGCGCCCCTGCGCAGCGGGGAGAATGCTAGTCATGGAGAGAAGGGTCTAGTGCCGCATCCCCCAGCGGCCGGGCCCGGAGCCCGTTTTTGGAAAGGACTCCGTGCAGGTCCCGGCACCATTTGAATACGAGCGCGCGGCCAGCGTGGACCACGCGCTGGAGCTGCTGCGCCAGCTCGGACCCGAGGCGCGCATCCTCGCCGGCGGGCACTCGCTGCTGCCGATGATGAAGCTGCGCCTGGCCACGCCCGGATACCTGATCGACATCGATGGCCTGGCCGACGAGCTCGGTTACATCCGCGAGGACGGCGACGAGATCCGGATCGGCGCCATGACCCGCCATCGCGAGCTGCTGGACTCGCCGCTGCTGGCCGAGCGGGTGGCGATCTTCACGGACGCCGAGCGTGTCATCGCCGACCCGATCGTCCGCAACCGGGGCACGATCGGCGGCGCACTGTGCCAGGCCGACCCGTCCGAGGACCTCGGCGCGGTGTGCTCGGCGATCGGCGCTCAGACCGTCGTGCGCGGTATCGACGGCGACCGTGTCCTGGACATCGACGACTTTCACCGGGGCCCGTACCAGACCGCCGTCGCCGACGATGAGATGCTCCTGGAGATCCGCGTGCCGCTCCGGGCCCGCTGCGGCAGCGCGTACGAGAAGGTGGACCGGCGCGTCGGCGACTGGGCGGTGGCCGCCGCCGGAGCGTCGCTGTGCCTCGATGACGACGGCGTCGTAATCGAGGCCGGGGTTGCCCTGGCCGCCGTCGGCGCAGACATCGCCTGCGCCCAGGCCCGCGACGAACTCATCGGCGAGATCCCGACGCACGATGTTCTGGAGCGCGCGGGCGCGGCCGCCGCCGCCGCGTGCTCGCCGGTCAGCGATCAGCGCGGATCGGCCGAGTACAAGCGCCACGTCGCCGGTGTCCTCACCGTCCGGGCCCTGCAGCGGTCGGTGGCCCGCGCGCGGCCGGAGCCGGAGGGGTGATGCAGGTGACCGTCGCCGTCAACGGAGAGGAGCACACGCGGCAGGTGGAGCCCCGCCTGCTGCTGGTCCACTTCCTGCGTGACGAGCTGGGGCTGACCGGGACCCATTGGGGCTGCGACACGTCCAACTGCGGGACGTGTGTCGTTCTCATGGACGGCGAGCCTGTCAAGTCGTGCACGGTCCTGGCGGCGACCGCCGCCGGCCATCGGATCCGGACGGTCGAGGGGCTGGAGGTCGACGGGCGGCTGGATCCGGTGCAGGAGGGGTTCCGCCAGGAGCACGGGCTCCAATGCGGCTTCTGCACGCCGGGGATGATGCTTACCGCTCGCGCGCTGCTGGACCGACACGCGAGCGCGGCCACGCTGGACGAGTTGACCGACCAGGAGATCCGCGAGGCGATCTCCGGACAGATCTGCCGCTGCACGGGCTACGCGACGATCGTGAGATCGATCCGCTGGGCAGCGGAGCGAGAGAGAGAGCGGACCAAGGAGGAGGTGTGAAGGTGCCCATCGTCGTAGGAGCTTCAAGCGGCTGGACCGTCGGGCTGATCCTGGGCGTCGTGGTGGTGATCGTCGCTGCGGCAATCGTAATCACGATCGTCGCCCTGGCCATGCGGATCGCCAAGCAGGCCGCCGGCGCCGTGGAGGGCGTGAAGGTCGTGCGCTCCCAGACCGACGCGCTCAGCGGCGTCGGCCAGATCAACGACTCGGGCGTGCGGATCCTGCACTCGGCCCGGGCGCTGCGCAAGGTGGCGGTGGGCAAATGACCGTCTACGCACTCACGAACCACGGCGCCTGGGGCATCGGCCTCATCATCGCGCTCCTCGCCGCGCTCGCCGTCGCGGCTCTGCTGGTGGTGCTCGTCCGCACCGTGCAGGACATCGACCGCTCGGCCGGACAGCTGCTGGAGGTGGCCGGCCAGGTCGCCGCCAACACGGCCAACATCCCCCAGCTCCAGGCCACCGCGCCGGTGCTGAGCCAGATCGTGGACGAGGCGATCATCCAGGACGGCTACATGAACGCCCTCACCGACGGCTACGGCGGGGTGACGGCATGAGCTCCACCGCCCTGACCATCCTCAGCGTCGTGCTGGCGCTCGTGATCGTCGCCGTGCTCGCCGGCGCGCTGATCATGATCCGCGCCGGGCTGACCTCGGCCTCCGGCAAGCTGGCCACGCTCGCCGACGCCCTGGAGGGCGTGGAAGCCGAGCACCTGGCTCCGCTCAAGCCCGCCGTGGAGGCCATCAACGCACAGTTCGACATCATCGTCGGCGCGTTGCCGGGGATCGCCGCCAAGGCGGCGATCGTCGCCGAGAGGAGGCCCGCATGACCTTGGAATGGATCGGCGACGTGATCCTGTTCGTGGTCATCCTCCCGGTCGTCCTCTACCTGTTGTTCGGCGTGTTCACCGCCGCCAACGGGATCGTGCCCAGCGTGGAGCGGATCGCGCGTGCGGCCCGCGCCGGCTCGGCCGACCTCGACGCCGTGCCCCTGCTGCTGACCACCCAGGACCAGGTGGCCAAGACGATTCAGGCGGCCGCCAACTATGGCGGCTCGCTGGACGTGATCCTCGACGACGCGGAAGGAGCGTGACGCGATGCCGGCTGCTGGAGTGGTGATGATCGTCGCCGTCGTCTTCATCGTGGCGGCGATCGTGCTCTACCTGGTCGCGACGATCGTGGCCCTGCGCAAGATCACCGCGAGCCTCGACGACGCCATCGGCGGGGTGGGGGAGATCATTGAGAAGAGCGCTCCCGTCGCCCCGGTGGTGGCGGACATCAACGCGAACCTGGACGCGGGCGTCGATCTGCTCGAGGGGCTGCTGGTCAAGAAGGCGGGGCTGACCGAGGCGGTCGGCCTGATCGACGGCCTGTACCCCGGCGCGGCGGCGGCGGGCCTGCGCCAGTTCCCCGAGTCCAAGACGGTCACGGTGCCCCGGATCGCCGAGGTCTACACCCGCGGGACGCTGACGCTGGCGCGGCTCGGACGCGAGGCGCCGATCGCCGCGGTCTCGCCCAACGGCCCGGCGCTGCGCAACCCGGCCTACGGCTCGAGCGCCGCCCGGACCCTGTACCCCGACGGCCGGGAGCTGCACGCCAAGGTGCTGCCGCGCTCGCCCGTGATCGGGGCCGAGTCACCGGTGCAGTACGACCCCGATGAAGAAGTCGGCGGCCCCCGCCGGCGCATGCCCGCCACGTCGTCGGAAAGGAGCTGACGGCCATGCAGACCCCGGCACCGTTCACCTACGAGCGCGCCGCCAGCGTCGAGGCCGCAATCGCGGCGCTGGTCAAGCACGACGGCGAGGCGCGGATCATCGCCGGCGGGCATTCGCTGCTGCCGATGATGAAGCTGCGCCTGGCCCAGCCAGAGCACCTGATCGACATCAACGATCTCGCAGAGCTCTCCTACATCCGGGAGTTCGCCGACGAGATCCGGATCGGGGCGCTGACGCGGCACATCGAGCTGCTGAACTCCGAGGTGCTGGCCAAGCACTTCCCGGTGTTCGCGGACGCCGAGATGGTCATCGCCGACCCGGTGGTGCGCAACCGCGGCACCATCGGCGGTTCCCTGTGCCAGGCCGACGCGGCCGAGGACCTGAGCTCGGTCTGCGCGGCGATCAAGGCCTCGGCGGTGATCCGCGGCGCCGACGGCGAGCGGGTCGTCGACATGGACGCGTTTCACATCGGGCCGTACGTCACCGCCGTCGGCGACGGCGAGCTGCTCACCGAGGTCCGGGTGCCGCTGCGGGTGGGTGGGGGTGGAGTCGGGTCCTGCCACGAGAAGGTGGAGCGCCGTGCCGGCGACTGGGCCATCGCGGCGGCCTCGGCGGCAGTCTGGATCGACGGTGGGACGATCACCGACGCCGGGCTCGCCCTGAGCGCCGTCGGACCCACCACGGTGCACGTGACCCGCGCCGAAGAGCTGCTCACCGGCCAGACCCCCTCGGACGAGCTGTTCGCCCAAGCGGGGCAGATCGCCTCCGAGGACTGCTCGCCGAGCGCCGACGGCCGGGGACCGGTCGACTACAAGCGCCACCTCGCCGGCGTGCTCACCACGCGGGCGCTGCGCACCGCCGCCGCCCGCGCGCTCAAACAGGAGGCATGACACGGATGCAAGTGACACTGAAGATCAACGGACAGGACGTCTCTCGGGACATCGAGGCGCGCACGCTGCTCGTGCACTTCATCCGCGATACGCCTGGTCTCACCGGCACCCACTGGGGCTGTGACACCTCCAACTGCGGCGCCTGCGTGGTGCTGATGGACGATCAGCCGGTCAAGTCCTGCACGACGCTGGCGGTGATGTGTGAAGGGCACGAGATCCGCACGGTCGAGTCGCTGGAGGTCGACGGCAAGCTCGATCCCGTCCAGATGGGCTTCCATGAGATGCACGCGCTGCACTGCGGCTTCTGCACACCGGGGATGCTGATGACCACCCGGGCGCTGCTCGACGAGAATCCGGACCCGTCCGAGCAGGAGATCCGCACCGCCATCTCCGGTGCCATCTGCCGCTGCACGGGCTACAAGAACATTGTGGGCGCAGTTCGCTGGGCGGCGGAGCACGAGGCCGCGAATCGACAGGGACAGGAGGTCTGAGCATGGCCGTCACCGAGTCACCCAACCTTCCGAGCCCCGGCCAGGAGCGGCCGATCGGGTTCGGCCGCCTCAAGCGCAAGGAGGACGCGCGGTTCATCCGCGGCAAGGGCACCTACCTGGATGACATCCGCCTGCCCGGAATGGTGCACGGCGCCGTGCTCCGTAGCCCCTATGCGCACGCCAAGATCAACTCGATCGACACCTCGGCCGCGCTCGCGCTACCCGGCGTGGCGGCGGTGATCACCGCCAAGGACCTGGAGACCCTCGGCCTCGCCTGGATGCCGACGATCTCGTATGACACCCAGGCGGTGCTGGCGGGCGACAAGGTGCGCTTCCAGGGCCAGGAGGTGGCGTTTGTGATCGCCACTGACGAGTACATCGCGCGCGACGCGCTCCCCCTCATCGAGGTCGACTACGAGCCGCTGCCCGCGGTTGTCGACGCCCGCAAGGCGCTGGACCCCGACGCGCCACTCATCCGCGATGACAAGGACGGCCAAACCGACAACCTGGCGTCGGCGACGTGGGAGGCGGGGGACGAGGACGCCACCGATCGCGTGTTCGCGGAGGCCGACGTCATCGCCACCCGGGACATCATCTACCCGCGCTGCCACCCGGCCCCGCTGGAGACGTGCGGCATGATCGCCGACTTCAACCCCAAGACCGGGCAGTTGGACATCTACAACGGCAACCAGGCGCCCAACGTGCACCGCACCGTGTACGCGCACGTCGCGGGCCTGGCCGAGCACATGATCCGAATCCGCTGCAACGACATCGGCGGCGGCTTCGGTAACAAGGTGCCGGTGTATCCGGGCTACGTGTGCGCGATCGCCGGCTCGATCGTGGCCGGCGTGCCCGTGAAGTGGATCGAGGACCGCTCGGAGAACCTGATGTCCACCGGCTTTGCCCGTGACTACATCATGCGGGCCCAGATGTGCGCCAAGGACGGGAAGATCACCGGCCTGCGCGTCGACGTGATCGCTGACCACGGCGCTTTTGACTCGACGGCGCAGCCGACGAAGTTCCCGGCCGGGTTCTTCCACATCTGCTGTGGCTCCTATGACCTGCAGGCCAGCCACGTCAAGGTCAAGGCGGTCTACACCAACAAGGCGCCCGGCGGCGTGGCCTATCGGTGCTCGTTCCGCATCACCGAGGCCGTCTACCTCGTCGAGCGCATGGTCAACGCGCTGGCGCTCGAGATGGGCGCCGACCAGATCGACCTGCGGATGCGCAGCTTCATCGGTCCCGACCAGTTCCCGTATGAGACGACCACCGGGTGGACGTATGACTCGGGCAACTACGCCGAGACGATGAAGGTGGCGATGGACATCGCCGGCTATGACGACCTGCTCAGAGAGCAGGCCGAGAAGCGGGCGCGCGGCGAGCTGATGGGCATCGGTGTGTCGTTCTTCACCGAGGGCGTCGGCGCCGGACCGCGCAAGCACATGGACATCCTCGGCATGTCGATGAACGACGGCGCCGACCTGCGCGTGCACCCCTCGGGCAGGGCGGTCGTGTCGCTGAGCGCGCAGACCCAGGGTCAGGGCCATGAGACGACGTTCGCCCAGATCGTGGCCGAAGAGCTGGGGATCCCGCCCGAGGACATCCAGGTGCGCCACGGCGATACCGACAAGACGCCCTACGGGCTGGGCACCTACGGCTCGCGGTCGACTCCGGTGTCCGGGGCCGCGGTGGCGGTGGTCTCGCGCAAGGTGCGCGACAAAGCGCGCCTGATCGCCGCCCACATGCTCGAGACCCGACCCGAGGACCTCGCGTGGGAGAAGGGCCGCTGGTATGTCAAGGGCGACCCGGAGAAGGGCGCGATGATCGAGGAGATCGCCGCCCGCGCCTACAGCGGCGAGTCGTTGCCTCAGGGCATGGAGGGCGGCCTGGACGCGCAGGTCATCTATGACCCGCCGAACCTCACCTATCCCTACGGCGCCTACATCGCGGTCGTCGACATCGACCCCGACACGGCCCAGGTCACGGTGCGGCGGTTCATCGCCGTCGACGACTGTGGCGTGCGGATCAACCCGATGATCGTCGACGGCCAGATCCACGGTGGCCTGGCCGAGGGGATCGGGATCGCGCTGATGGAGGTCATCACGTTTGACGAGGAGGGCAACTGCCTGAACTCCTCCTTCATGGACTACCTCATCCCGACCGCGCTGGAATGTCCCGACTTCGAGCTGGGGCAGACGGTCACGCCGTGCCCGCACCATCCCCTCGGGGCCAAGGGTGTCGGCGAGTCGCCCAACGTCGGCTCGCCGCCCGCAATCGTCAACGCGATCATCGACGCGCTGCACCAGACCCACGGCGTCGATCACGTCGACATGCCCTGCACCCCCGCGCGGGTGTGGGCGGCGATGCAGGGGCGGCCCGAGCCGCCGCAGTGATGGCGGACGGATCCCACATGGACACGGGCGAGGTGTCGGACGAGATCCGTCACCTCGTCCCCGACGTCGAGACGCTGGCGCAACGGCTCGCGTCGGTGGACTACCTCGTCGATGAGGGGCTGGCCACGGCGATGTTCCTCAGCCTGAGCCTGCCCCAGCCGCTGCTGCTGGAGGGCGAAGCCGGGGTGGGCAAGACCGAGGCGGCCAAATCGCTGGCGGCGGTGCTCAAGACGCCGCTGGTGCGCCTGCAGTGCTACGAGGGCATCGACGCCGCCGAGGCCCTGTACGAGTGGAACTATCCGCGCCAGCTGCTGTCGATCCGACTGGCCGACGCCCGTGGCGCGGACCTGTCGGAGGCCGACCTCTTCGGTCCCGACTACCTCATCGCGCGGCCGCTGCTCCAGGCGCTCCGGCACCCGGGACCTCGGCCCGCCGTGCTGCTGATCGACGAGATCGACCGCGCCGACGACGACTTCGAGGCGTTCCTGCTGGAGCTGCTGGCCGAGGCCACGGTGACCATCCCGGAGATCGGCACGATCAGGGCGACCCACCCGCCGGCGATCGTGCTCACGTCCAACCGCACCCGCGATCTACACGACGCGGTCAAGCGCCGCTGCCTGTACCAGTGGATCGACTACCCGAGTCCGGAGCGCGAGGTGGAGATCATCCGCCGGCGCGTGCCGAGCGCCGCGCAGACCCTCGCGGTGCAGGTGGCCGACGCCGTCAGCCGCATGCGCGAATCCGACGTGCAGAAGCCGCCGGGGATCGCCGAGGCGATCGACTGGCTGGCCGCGCTCAGCGTGCTGGGCATCGGCGAGCTGGACGAGGTCGCGGTTGCGCGGACGCTGGGCTCGGTGCTCAAGTACCGCGAGGACCAGGAGCTCGTCCGCGCGGCGGGGCTGGCCCGGATGGTGAGCTGACATGCCGAACTTCGGCGTCGAGACCATCGAGCTGGACCTGCCGGACCTCGCCGGCGGCTTCGGCCGGCGGTTGCACGACGCGGGCGTCCCGGTGGAGCCCGATCGCGCCGCCCGGTTCGCCGCCGCGCTGCGACTTACGCGTCCGGTGGCCCGCCGACGCCTGTACTGGACGGCCCGTGCCGTCTTCGTCACGGATCCCTCGCAGGTGCGGATCTTCGACCACGTGTTCGCCGACGTGTTCGGCGCCGGCGCCGGCGACGAGGACCACTCGGTGATCGAGGACGTTCGCCAGGTCCCCGCCACCGCCGATGATGATCGCCCGGTTGCGGACCTGCCCGTCACCCCCGGAGGCGCGAATCAGGACGACGCCTGGGCGGCGGGGGCGGCTCCCGCGCCGTCGCGCAATCGCAGCGACGCCGCCGACCAGGAGATGCCCGTCGGGGTGCTCGCGTCCGACGAAGAGCTCATCCGCTCCAAGCGCTTCGATGCGCTCGACGCCGGCGAGCTGGCGGCCCTGTACCGGCTCATGTCCCGCCTGGTGCTGGCCACGCCCCAGCGCCGCACCCGGCGCGCCGAGCGCTGCCGGCGCGGCGCCACCGTCGACCTGCGCCGCACGCTGCGAGGCAGCCTGCGCACCGGCGGCGACCCGATCCGGCTGGCCCGCCGGCGCCGCCGCGTCGTCCGCCGGCGGCTCGTGCTGCTGTGCGACATCTCGGGGTCGATGGAGCCCTACGCGCGGGCCTACCTCCAATTCCTCACCTGCGCCGCCCAGGGCGGCGACCGCCACACCCGTTCGGAGGCGTTCGTGTTCGCCACCCGCCTGACGCGGCTGACGCGCGCCCTGCATTCGCGCAACCCCGAGCGCGCGATCCAGCGCGCCGCCGCCACCGCGCCGGACTGGTCCAGCGGCACCCGCATCGGGGACGCGCTCAAGACCTTCAACGACCGCCACGGCCGGCGCGGCATGGCCCGCGGGGCGGTGGTGGTCATCCTGTCCGATGGCTGGGAGCGTGGCGACCCCGGGCTGGTGGGGCGTGAGATGGAACGGCTGTCACGCCTGGCATATCGCATCGTGTGGGTCAACCCGCGCGTCGCCGCGGCCGGCTTCGCCCCCCGCGCCGGTGGGATGGCGGCGGCGCTGCCCTACTGCGACGCGCTGGTCAGTGGCCACAGCTTGGAGGCACTGCACGGGGTGGTCGACGCCATCGGCGCCCGGCGTGCCGACGGCGGCGAGCGTCCCGTGGAACTGGTGGCGCGCGAGCCCGAGGAGGAGTCCTGGCCGAGCGCCACGCCGGTCGCGGGCAGCTCGGTGGCGATGCCGTCGGGCTACGGGCCCAGCCGCGGTCGGACCACGCCGGGATGGAGCCTCGGGCGATGAGTCCGCTACGCCCGCTCGGCCCACTACACGGCGACCCCGAGCCGCCACCGCCGCAGCATGGCGTCTCCGGCGGGCGGCCGCCGAAGATCTGCATCTATCCGGGCTGCACGCGCCCCGCCGTGCCGCCTCACCTGCTCGGCGGACCCCAGCCCAGCTTCTGCGACCTGGAGGAGCACAACGCGCTCACCGCCCACCAGGAGCGCCAGCGAGTGGCGGCCGAGCAACATCCAAAGGAGGGAGTAGGCGATGGCGAATGAGGCATACCGCGCGGTGTTCCTGCGCGTGCACCCGACGGGCAAGATGGTGCTCAGCCTGACGACCGAGGCCGACGGCCACGAGGGCGACTACGCGCGCCAGGTCGCCGGCGAGCTGGGGATCCCGTCGCTCGACGTCAAGGTGGTCCCGGCCGACACCGACCGCTTCGGCGAGGGCCACGGGTTCAACACGGCGCCGTCGGACGGGACGGGGTCAGCGGTCACCTCCGCAACCGAGAAGATCCTGACCAAGGCGCGGCTGCTGGCGGGCGTGGCGCTCGACTCGGCGCCCGACGCGTTGACCTGGGCCGATGGCGCGTTCAGCGCCGGCGAGGATCCGGAGCGCTCGCGGACGATCGCTGACATCGCCATGTACGCGCACGGCACCGGCGCGCTCCCGCCCGGCGTGGAGGGCGGCCTCGACGCGCAGACGGTCTACCGCGGCTGATGGACCGACCCCCTGGTCAGCCGGTCGGCCGCAGCTGGGCATCGATCTCGACGCCGACCTCGTCTGTGACCTTGAGCGTCCCGAACAGCGCCGAGTACGGCTTCATGCCCCAGTCAGTCTGCTTGACGGTGGCCTTCCCAGTGAGGCGTCCGTCGTCAGACACGGCGATGTCGAAGGCGATGAGGTTCACTCCGTTGACCAGCTCGAGGTCGCCGGTGACGTGGAGGTGGTCGTCGCCGTCAGGACGCACCGCGGTCGACTTGAAGGAGATCGGGGTGCCCTTGAGCACCTCCTGGTTGATCGTCTGGGCGATGCCAGACTTGTCATCGTCGCCCAGCGACTTCACGCCGCCGGTGCCCTCCTTGACCGTGAAGGACGTGGAGTCCGCGGTGAGCTCCAGCACGCTTTGGGACAGATCGTCGGCGAACTGCGCGGTCGCGCCCCAGCGCTCGACCTCGATGAGCAGGTTGTGTCCGGCCTTGGAGGCCGCGCCCCCCTTGCCCGTACGCACGAGAAGCGTTCCGTCCTGCGGCCCCAGCTCATACGTTCCCGGCTCTATCGCCATGCTTGGATCTCTTTCTGTCTCGCCTCTGTGCAGTTCCCGAGAACATACCTGCGAAAGGACACTTGAACATGGTTGAGATCGACCATCCGATCACGTCAGACAAGTCGATCGACGACAACTGGAAGCTCGTCACCGACCTCGAGCGGCTCGTGCCCTGCGTGCAGGGCGGGACCGTGAAGGAGACGATCTCAGACGACGAGGTCAAGGCGGAGATCAGGATCAAGATGGGCGCGATGTCGATGCGCTTCGCAGGCACGGTGAGCGTCGTTGAGCAGGACCCGGAGGCACACCGCGCGCTTCTACGCGTCAAGGCCCGCGAGGTCGGCGGGTCCGGCCACGCCAACGCCGACGTGACGTTCACGCTCGCCGACGGCGGCGGCAACATCCACACCGCGGCGCAGATCACCGGTAAGGCGGCGTCGATGGGCGAGGGCACCGTCGCCACCGTGCTTGAAGCGCTCATCAAGGACTTCACCAACAACTTCGTCGCTGCGGCCTAGCGGGGGAGAGGCTCCACATGCCGGTGCGCACCATGCGGGAGGTCCAGGCGGGCGAGGTCCCCGTCGACGGCGGGACCGCCGTGCAGGACCATCCGGACCGCCCGGTGTTTCGCGGCAACGGCGACTACGACTACGTGTGCGTGAGCTGCGGCAACGTCCTGGCCTCCGGGATGGACCCGGCATACATGACCCGCCGCGTGCGCGTCAGGTGCGGGCGCTGCCGCACGGTCAACATCGCCGCCGAGGTCTCGGCGCAGGCCGCGCGGCGGCCCAGGGCGGGCGGTGAGGTGAGCTGATGGCGATCGCGCAGACACCTCCGAGCGCCGGCGCCGAGCGGCCGATCGGGTTCGGGCGTATGACGCGCAAGGAGGACGAGCGGCTCATCCGCGGCCGCGGGCTGTTCGTGGACGACGTGCAGCGCCCGGGGATGGTCCACGGCGCAATCCTGCGCAGCCCCTACGCCCACGCGCGCATCGTGTCCGTGGACGCGTCGGCGGCGCTGGCGCACCCCAAGGTGCTGGCGGTCATCACGGGCCGCGACCTGGAGGCGCGGGGGCTGGCCTGGATGCCGACCCTGTCGGGCGACACACAGGCGGTCCTGGCCACCGACAAGGTCCGCTTCCAGGGCCAGGAGGTGGCGTTCGTGGTCGCCGAGGACCGCTACTCGGCCCGCGACGCGCTCGAGCTGGTGGAGGTGGAGTACGAGCCGCTCGGCGTTGTGGTTGACCCGTGGCGGGCACTGGACGCCGATGCCCCGGTCATCCGCGACGACCACCCGGGCCGCACCAGCAACCACCTCTTTGACTGGGAGGCCGGCGACGCCGGCCGCACCGCACAGGTGTTCGCCGACGCCGAGGTGGTGCTCGAGCAGGACATGGTGTTCCCGCGCTCGCACCCTGCGCCGATGGAGACGTGCGGGGCGGTGGCGGAGTTCGACCGCATCGCCGGCAAGCTCACGCTGTGGGCGACGACCCAGGCACCGCACGCCCACCGCACGCTCTACGCCGGGATCCTCGGGCTCGACGAGCACCGGATCCGGGTCGTCTCGCCCGACGTCGGCGGCGGCTTCGGCAACAAGGTGCCGGTGTATCCGGGCTACGTGTGCGCCGCCGTCGCCGCGATGAGCACCGGCCGGCCGGTGAAGTGGATGGAGGACCGCTCGGAGAACCTCATGTCGACCGGCTTCTCGCGCGACTACACGATGCGCGGCGCCATCGCCGCCGACGGTGACGGGCGCATCCGTGCGGTGCGCGTCGACGTGCTGGCCGACCACGGGGCGTTCAACGCGACCGCTCAGCCGACGCGGTTTCCCGCCGGGTTCTTCCACGTGTTCACCGGCTCCTATGACCTTGAGGCCGCGCATTGCCACGTCCGCGGCGTCTACACCAACAAGGCGCCCGGCGGGGTCGCCTACGCGTGCTCGTTCCGCGTGGCCGAGGCGGTGTACCTGGTGGAGCGCCTCGTGGAGATGCTGGCGGGCAGGCTGGGTATCGACCCGGCCGAGTTGCGGCTGCGCAACCTCCTGGCGCCCGAGCAGTTTCCCTACACGTGCCAGACGGGCTGGGTCTATGACTCGGGCGACTATCCGCGGGCGCTGCGCGCGGCGCTGGACCTCATCGGCTATGACGAGCTGCGCGCCGAGCAGGCGCGGCGCCGCGAGCGTGGCGAGCTGATGGGCATCGGCATCTCGTTCTTCACCGAGGCGGTGGGGGCGGGCCCGCGCAAGCACATGGACATCGCCGGCCTGGGCATGAACGACGGTGCCGCGCTACGGATCTCGCCGACGGGCAAGGCCCAGCTGGCCATCAGCGTGCAGACCCAGGGGCAGGGGCATGAGACGACGTTCGCCCAGATCGTCGCCCACGAGCTGGGGATCCCCCCCGAGGACGTTGACGTGGTCCACGGCGACACCGACGCCACGCCCTACGGCCTCGGGACCTATGGCTCGCGCTCGACGCCGGTGAGTGGGGCCGCCGCTGCGCTGGTGGCACGCAAGGTCCGCGACCGCGCCCGGCTCGTCGCCGCGGCGATGCTCGAGGTCTCGCCCGCCGACCTGGAATGGGTCAATCACGGTGATCCCGCCCGCCCGGCGCGCTGGTTCGTCAAGGGCGACCCTGAGCAGGGCGCCACCATCCCCGAGATCGCGATGGCCGCCCGCGGCTCGGTCGAGCTCCCGCCGGGAGTCGAGTCCGGGCTGGACGCCGAGACCGTGTATGACCCGCCGAACCTGACCTTCCCGTTCGGCGCCTACATCTGCGTGGTGGGCGTGGACGCGGGGACCGGCAAGGTCCGCGTCGAGCGCTTCGTCGCCGTCGACGACTGCGGCACCCGGATCAACCCGATGATCATCGAGGGCCAGGTGCACGGCGGGCTCACCGACGGGGTCGGGCTGGCGCTCATGGAGATGATCGCCTTCGACGAGCAGGGCAACTGCCTCGGCGGCTCGCTCATGGACTATCTGATCCCGACCGCGCTGGAGGTCCCTGACTGGGAGACCGGCTACACGGTCACTCCGTCGCCCCACCATCCGTTCGGGGCCAAGGGGATCGGCGAGTCGGCCACCGTCGGCTCGCCGCCGGCCATCGTCAACGCCGTATGCGACGCGCTGGAGCCGTTCGGCGTGCGGCACGTCGACATGCCCTGCACGCCCGGGCGTGTGTGGGACGCAATGCAAGGGAAGGTGTGAACTCATGATCCAGGGCGATCTCGCCATCCATGTCCAGAGCCTGCTGTCCGAGCGCACGCCGTTTGTCCTGGCCACCGTGGTCCGCGCGCGCCGGCCCACCAGCGTCCGGCCCGGCAACGCCGCCGTGGTACTGCCCGACGGCACGATGGAGGGCTTCGTCGGCGGCGTGTGCGCCGAGTCCTCGGTCCGTCTGCACGCGCTGCGAGCAATGGAGACCGGCGAGCCGCTGCTGCTGCGGCTGGTTCCCGACGACGGCGACGTCGAGGGCGCCGACGCCATCGAGGGCGCGGTGGTGGAGCGCAACCCATGCCTGAGCGGTGGTGCGCTGGAGATCTTCATCGAGCCCCACCTGCCGGCGGCGCGGCTGGTGGTGGTCGGCGGCTCGCCGATCGCCGAGGGCGTGGTGTCGGTGGCCAGGGCGTCGGGGTACGACGTGGTGCGCGCCCCCGCGGGCCCCGGCGCCGAGATCGCCGGCGCTGCGGCGGTCATCGTGGCCTCGCACGGCAACGGCGAGGAGGCCGTCATCGCCGAGGCGCTGCGCGCCGGCGTCGGCTACGTGGCGCTGGTGGCCAGCCCCAAGCGCGGCGCCGCGGTGCGCGCCGAGCTCGACGTGCCCGAGGAGCTTGCCGCTCAGCTGCACACGCCCGCCGGCCTCGATGTCGGCGCCCGCACCCCCGCCGAGATCGCCATCTCGATCCTGGCCCAGATGATCGGCAGTCAGCACGCGGATCCCGTCCCGGGCCGCGCCGAGGCCACGGCGCCCGCGCCCGCGGTGGTGGCCGTGGCCACCGACCCCGTGTGCGGTATGCAGGTCGCGGTCACCGACGCCGCCCCGCGGCTCGAGATCGCCGGCGACCTCGTCTACTTCTGCTGTGACCGGTGCCGCGACACCTACGCCGCCGACCTCGCCGCGCGGCCGTCATGAGAGAGCCGGGTCGCGGCGAGCAGTGGATCAGCGGGCTGGTGCTGGCCGCCGGCGGCTCCAAGCGCCTGGGCCAGGCCAAGCAGCTGCTGCCCTACGGCGGGGCCCCGCTGCTCGGCCACGTGCTCCAGACCGCCCGCGGCTGCCCGTTCGATGAGCTGCTGTGCGTGGTGGGCGGCGCGTCGGCGGAGGTGCGGCGCTGGGTGGACCTGCGCGGGGTCGAGGTCGTGGAGAACGCGCACTACGGCGATGGCTGCTCGTCGTCGATTGCCGCCGCGCTGGAGCACGTCGATGATCGCTGCGACGTGCTCGTGCTCATGCTCGGCGACCAGCCGGGGGTGCACGTCGCCACCGTCGAGGCGTTGCTCGCCGGCCGGGGCGACGCCGCCGTGGCCGCGTGCGCATACACCGACGGCCGCGGGCACCCGCTGGCCTTCGCCCGCTCCCTGTTCGGCGAGCTGGGCGACCTGCACGGCGACAAGGGCGTGTGGAAGCTCATGGACCGGCACGCCGATGAGGTCGTCGAGGTGGCCGTGGACGGCACCATCCCGCTCGACGTCGACACCTGGGAGGACTACCGCCGGGTGCTTCTCGCCGCCGCGCACGTCTGACGCCGCGCCGAGGTGTCCGGTGAAAGCGGACGCCACGCGCCCGACTCGCCGCCGGGGCGTGGCGCGAGGTTTCGGCATGACCCGGGTCTGGCGCCACACACCGTGCTGAGCCCTGCTGTGTGGCGTGAGCTTCCAATCGCGGCGGTCGGGCCGCGGTCAGGTGAGCTTGCCGTGCCGGGGGCACGGCCCGATCTTCCTCGTGTCGCCGCAGGTGCACGGCCTGCCGACCGCGCTCAGATCGCGCAGGGACTCCACGAACTCCCGCACCAAGCGCCACCGCGGCGGGGGAGGGGGCGGCGGTTGGAGCGGAGACGGCATCGAGGCCCGACGGTACTTCACCGGCCCCGATCGGGGGCGGGCCCGGGCTCGAGTGCGGCAGTGGCCAGCACCACCAGTCGCCGCAGCGCGCCGCCGGGCGCGGCGCTGTAGAGCGGGCTCCAGACGCTGTCGCTGAGCACCCGCTCGATCAGGGCGGCTCCTTCGGCGGCGATGGGCGCCGGGTCGACCAGTCGCTTGACCAGGACGTCGATGGCGTCGGTGGCGTCGATCACCGCGGCGCGGCGGACGAGCCCGAAGCTGTAGCGCCGGGGCGCCGGGTGGCGAGCCTCGTGGACGATGCGGCGCAGCGAACGGGCCAGCGCCCGGCGGTTACGGTCAGCGGTCAGCTGCTCGGCGCGCAGGGTGAGTGCCGGCGACGAGGCCGGGTCCTCGCCCTCGGACAGCTCGCGGGTCAGCGACCAGCGCTGCGCGGCCACGCGGGCGCGCACGGTGAGCGATCGGCGGGAACGGTCAGTCCGGGCGTGGCGGGGGGCGGTGGTGAGCTGGCCACGCGGGGGCATGGAAATGGTCGGCATGATGCGCTCCTGGGAAAGTGAAAAACCGGGTCTGTGAGTGCTCCGGACCGCGACTGGGCGGTGACGCCGGGGCAGTGGAAAGGCACAAACCGAAGGTAGATCCGCGCGCGTGAGGACTCTGTGAAAGAAGCGGGCGCGCGCGTGCAGATTTCGTCAAGACGCAGCGGGCACGGCAGAGCGCGCCCGGCAGGATTTGAACCTGCGACCTTCCGCTCCGGAGGCGGACGCTCTATCCCCTGAGCTACGGGCGCTCTGTGATCGGGGAAGATCGCAGGCAGCTTAGCCTGGATCCAGACTTATCGTGGAGATCGCGATCATCTCGGACACCCACCTGCCGCGCGGCTCGCGCACGCTGCCAGACGGCTGCGTCGAGCGTCTGAACAGGGCGGACCTGATTGTGCATGCGGGGGACTTCAGCCGGCTCGAGGTCCTGGAGGAGCTCACGACGTTCGGGCCGGTCGTCGGGGTGTACGGCAACACCGACGACGCACGGCTGCGGGCGGCGCTGCCCGGGTGCACGGTGATCCCGGTGGGCGAGCGCAAGCTTGGGGTGATCCACGACGCCGGCCCCTCCGCCGGCCGCGTGCGCAGGCTCCGCGCGCGGTTCCCCGGCGCCGACGCGGTGGTGTTCGGGCACTCGCACATCCCACTGCACGAGCGGGCGCCCGACGGGTTTCAGATCTTCAACCCGGGCAGCCCCACCGACAAGCGCCGCCAGCCGCGCCACACCATGGGCGTCTGCCACCTCCGCGGCGGCGGTCTCGAGTTCGAACTCATCGACCTGGTGCCCTGACAGACTCAGACCGCACTCATGGAGCTCTCGATCTTCTTCGCCGGGACCGGCGGCTCGATCCCCACCGCGCGCCGGGGCCTGCCATCGATCCTGGTGCGCCGCGGCGGCGACCGGATCCTGTTCGACTGCGGCGAGGGGACCCAGCGCCAGCTCGTCAGCTCGGTGGGCCTGGCCGATCTGACCGAGATCTACCTCACGCACTTTCACGCCGACCACTGGCTGGGGCTGCCGGGCATGCTCAAGACCTTCGACCTGCGCGGCCGCGAGGTGCCCCTGACGATCTGCGGTCCCGTCGGGCTGCGCGCGCTCATGGGGCTGGCGCTGCGGATGGCCGGCGCGGTCGGCTTCGACCTGAAACTGATCGAGCTCGAGCCCGGCGACGAGCTGGAGCGCGACGGCTACCGCATCGCCCCGGTCGCGGTCTCGCACCGCGGGCCGGCGCTGGGCTACGCGCTCTACGAGGACGAGCGCCCCGGCGAGTTTCACAAGGAGACGGCGCTGCGCCTCGGCCTTGAGGAGGGGCCGGAGTTCGGCCGCGTCCAGCGCGGCGAGACGATCCGGGGAGTGACCCCGGACCAGGTGCTCGGGCCCGCGCGGCCCGGGCGCAAGCTGGTGCTCTCCGGGGACACCCGCCCGTGCGATACCCTGCGGATCGCCGCCCATCGCGCCGACGTGCTCGTGCACGAGGCGACGTTCGCCGAGGAGGAGCGCGAGCGCGCCGCCGACAACGGGCACTCGACCGCCCAGCAGGCGGCCACCATCGCCCGCGAGGCCGAGGTCACGATGCTGGCGCTCAACCACGTCTCCACGCGCCACCCCCTCGGCCAGCTGCGCGACGAGGCGCGGGCGGTGTTCCCCAACACCGTGGTCCCCCGGGACTTCGACACCATCGAGGTCCCGTTTGCCGAGCGGGGTGAGCCGGGTCTGATCCGCTGGAGCGAGCGGATGGCTGCCGAGCAACCCGCGGCGCCGGCATCGTGAGGAAGCCGCGGGCGCCCGCGATCCTCGAGACGCCGCGGATGACCGGCGAGCCGGTCGGTCCCGAGCACGAGACGGAGCTGGCAGAGCTGACGCTGGACCCGCGCGTCTACCGGACGCTGTGGCCGTGGTCCTACCCGCCCACCCGCGCCGATGTGCGCGCGGGACTTGAGGACAAGCGCGAGCACTGGGAGCGCCACGGCTTCGGGCTGTGGCTGCTGCGCGACCGGGCCACCGGCGAGATGGTCGGGCGCGGTGGCCTGCAGTACACCGATGCGATCGGCGGCTTCGCCGTCGAGGCGGCCTGGGCGATCACGCCGGAGCGGTGGCGCCAGGGCCTGGCCACCGAGCTGGCCCGCGCGTCGGTGACGGTGGCGTTCGAGGTGCTCGACGTGGACGAGGTCATCGCCATCACGCTGCCGGACAACCTCGCCTCCCGCCGCGTCATGGAGAAGGCGGGCTTCGGATACGACCGGCCGCTCGAGCACGCCGGCCTCGCCCACGTGCTCTACCGGCGGGGCCCCGAGCCGGCGCGGCCCGAGCCAGCCCGGCGCGCTCCCGAGCCGGCGCGACGCACCGCCGGTCACTGAGGGGGTGATATGACGTGCCGCCACTACGACGGCAAACTCGCATCACCTCCGGCAACGGGCTCCGGCGCCCCGCTCCTGACCGCCGCAGGCGCTGCTACGCTCCGCAACCAGCAAGCCGCCCGCCCCTTTAACCCGGTCCCGTGAGGCCAGGAAGGAGCCACGTTGGAAGCCGTGACGGTCGCGCTCGACCGCGACGACATGCGCCGCACGCTGGTGCGGATCGCTCACGAGATCGTGGAGAAGAACCCCGGCGGCGCCATCGCGCTCGTCGGCATCCACCGCCGGGGCGCGCACCTGGCCAAGCGCCTGCAGCCACTCACCTCCGAGCTGCTCGACTCGCCGGTACCCCTGGGCTCCGTCGACATCGCCTTCTACCGCGACGACCTGACGATCCGGTCCGGCTCTCCGGTGGTGCACGACACCGAGCTGGACTTCGGCCTTGACGGCCGCACGATCGTGATCGTTGACGACGTGCTCTACACCGGACGCACCGTCCGCGCGGCGATCGAGGCCATCTTCGACTACGGCCGCCCCGCGCGCGTGCAGCTGGCGGTCATGGTGGACCGCGGGCACCGCGAGCTGCCGATCCGCCCTGACTACGTGGGCAAGAACCTGCCGACCTCGCAGGACCAGCGCGTGAACGTCCGCGTCGACGAGGTCGACGGCGCCGACGAGGTCACCATCGGGCCTGCCAACCAGCCGAGGATCAAAGCCGCATGAGCGCCACCACCACCAGGATGCCCCGCCACCTCATCTCGATCGACGACCTGGACCGCAGCGGGATCGAGCGCGTGCTCGACCGCGCCGAGTCCTTCGCCGAGGTCTCCGGACGCGAGATCAAGAAGGTCCCGACGCTGCGCGGCCGCACGATCGTCAACCTCTTCTACGAGGCCAGCACCCGCACCTCGAGCTCGTTTGAGCTGGCGGCCAAGCGCCTCTCGGCCGACGTGGTCAACATCCGCTCGGCCGGCTCCAGCGTCGACAAGGGCGAATCGCTCAAGGACACGGTGCAGACGCTTTCGGCGTATGACCCGGCGGCGATCGTGATCCGCTCGCCCCACGCGGGCGCGGCGCAGCTCGTCGCCGGCTGGACCGACGCGGCGGTGGTCAACGCCGGCGACGGCAAGCACGAGCACCCCACCCAGGCGCTGCTGGACGTGTTCACGCTGCGGCGCCGGTTCGGCTCCCTGGACGGCCTCAACGTCTGGATCGTCGGGGACGTCAGCCACTCGCGCGTCGCGCGCTCGAACATCCTCGCCTTCACCCGGATGGGCGCCGAGGTCACCGTGTGCGGGCCACCGACACTTCTGCCGCGCCACATCGAGGCGCTCGGGTGCCAGGCCACGCCGACCCTCGAACGCATTGACGAGGCCGACGTCATCTACGTCCTACGCATGCAGCACGAGCGCATGCAGCAGTCCTTCGTGCCCAGCCTGCGCGAGTACGCCGCGCGCTATCAGATCAACGACAAGCGCCTTCGCCCCGACCAGCTCGTGATGCATCCGGGCCCGGTGAACCGGGGGGTGGAGCTGTCGGCGGCCATCATCGACTCCGAGCAGGCCCTCATCGGCGAGCAGGTCAAGGCCGGTGTGGCGGTGCGGATGGCGGTTCTCTACGAGCTGCTCGTCGGCTCCCCGATCCTGGCGGCGGTGGCGTGATGAGTCCTCAGCGCCTGTTCCACGCCGTCCGCGCCGGCGATGACCTGCTCATTCGCGGCGCCCAGGTCCTGGACCCGCGCGCCGACGTCGACGAGCCCCACGACATCCTCATCCGCAACGGGCGGATCGCCGAGCTGGGCGAGCCCGGCGGGCTGCCGGCCGGCGACCAGATCGACGTCGTGGATGCCGCGGGCAAGCACGTGTTCCCGGGTTTCGTGGACCCCCACGTCCACCTCCGCACGCCCGGGCAGGAGTACAAGGAGGACCTCGACACCGGCACCGCGGCGGCCGCCGCGGGCGGCTTCTGCGCCGTGGTGGCGATGCCCAACACCAACCCCACCGTCGATACGGCGGCGGTGCTGGGATCGCTGATCGAGCGCGCCCAGCGCGAGGCGCGGGTCCCCGTCGGCTTCCTCGCCTCGATCACGCGCGGGCTCGCCGGCGAGGAGCTCACCGAGATGGCGGAGCTGCGCGACCTCGGCGCGATCGGCTTCACCGATGACGGCAAGCCCGTCGTGTCGGCGGGGATGCTGCGCAAGGCGCTGCAGTACCAGCGCCTGGCCGGCGGAGTGATCGCCCTGCACGAGGAGGACCCGGAGCTCTCGATGGACGGCGTGATGCACGAGGGCGCGGTGTCGGCGCGCCTGGGGCTGGCCGGGATCCCGTCGCTGTCGGAGTCCACGATGATCGCCCGCGACGGCGCGCTCGCCCTCTATGAGAACGCCCGCGTCCACTTCCAGCACCTGTCCGCCGTGGAGTCGGTCCAGGCGCTGGCGGCGGCCAAGGAGGCCGGCGCTCGGGTGAGCGGCGAGGCCAGCCCCCACCACCTGACGCTGACCGACGACGTGGTCCGCACGCTGGACAGCCGCTTCAAGATGAACCCGCCGCTGCGCGCCGAGTCAGACCGCCGAGCGCTGGTGGAGGGCCTGCGCGCCGGCGTCATCGACTGCGTCGCCACCGACCACGCACCCCACGCGGTGCACGAGAAGGAGGTGCCGTTCGAGCAGGCGCCGATGGGGACCACCGGGCTGGAGACCGCGTTCGCCGCGCTCTACACCGAGCTGGTGCTCTCGGGCGAGCTCGAGCTGGCCATCGTGATCGAGCGGATGACGGCGGGCGCCGAGCTCTACGAGCTGCCGACGCCGCGGATCGCCGTGGGCGAGGAGGCCAACCTGTGCCTCGTCGACCTGGAGACGAGCTGGGTGGCCGGCGAGGACGGCTACGTCAGCCGCTCGACCAACTCCTGCTTCCACGGCCGCACGCTGTACGGCCGGGTACTGCTGACGCTCGCCGCCGGCGCCGTCGCGTACCGGCGGCCGATGCTGGTTCGCGAAGAGCAGGCGCGCTCCGGCACCGGCGCCGCCCGAAACGGGGGCCAGTAGATGGCCGCGCCGGCCGCCACCGCCTACGTCCTGCTCGAGGACGGCGCTCAGTTCGAGGGCATCGCCTGCGGCACTGACAACCACGCGGTGGGGGAGATCGTGTTCACCACCTCGATGTCGGGCTACCAGGAGGCGATGACCGACCCCAGCTACGCCGGTCAGCTCCTGGCGTTCACCTACCCCCAGATCGGCAACTACGGCGTGAGCGCGGAGGCAATGGAGTCAGACCGCGTCCACGCTCGCGCGGCCATCATGCGCGCCGCGGTGGACCGCCACGACGCCCCGGGGTCCGAGGCCGGCTGGCTGAGCTGGCTGACCGCCAACGGGATCCCGGCGATCACGGACCTCGACACCCGGGCGTTGGTGCGCCACATCCGCGACGCCGGGGCGATGCGCGGGGGGCTGTTCCCGGCGCGGATCGCGCCCGCGCAGGCGCGGGCGCTGATCGAGGCCGAGCCGTCCATGACCGGGCGCGACCTGGCGCGGGAGGTCACGCCGGGACAGGCGACCGTGCTCGATCCCATCGGCAATGACAGCGGGATGCAGATCGCCATGATCGACACCGGGGTCAAGCTCTCCATCGTGCGCAACCTGCGGGCGCGCGGGGCCACGGTGACCCTCCATCCCTGCCACGCCGGTGCCGACGCGCTGCTGGCCACCGAGCCTGACGCGGTGTTTCTGGCCAACGGCCCGGGCGATCCGGGCGCGTTGGACTACATCGTGCAGACGGTCCGCGGGCTGGTGGGCAAGCTGCCGGTCTACGGCATCTGCCTGGGCCACCAGTTGCTGTGCCGGGCCGTCGGGCTTCAGACCTACAAGCTGCCCTTCGGCCACCACGGGGCCAATCACCCGGTCAAGGACCTGGGCACCGGCCGCACCGAGATCACCAGCCAGAACCACGGCTTCGCCGTGCTCGGCCCCGGCGGCGCGCGCACGATCGATGACGACGAGCCGGTGCGGTGGGAGACCGACTTCGGCGCCGCCGAGCTGACCCACATCAATCTCTATGACCGCACCGTGGAGGGCCTGACATTGCGCGACGTCCCGGGCGCCACCGTCCAGTACCACCCGGAGGCCGGCCCCGGTCCCCACGACTCGCTGTATCTGTTCGACCGCTTCGTCGACGCCATCGCCGCGGCCGCGTAGCCCCGTGCCCCGCCGCACCGACATCCACAAGATCCTGCTGCTGGGCTCCGGCCCGATCGTCATCGGCCAGGCCGCCGAGTTCGACTACTCGGGAACCCAGGCGTGCCGCGTGCTCGAGCAGGAGGGCTACGAGGTCGTCCTGGTCAACTCCAACCCGGCCACGATCATGACCGACCCCGAGGTGGCCACCACGACCTACATCGAGCCGCTGCTCCCCGGGCCGGTCGCGCAGGTCATCGAGCGCGAGCGCCCCGACGCGCTGCTGCCGACGCTCGGCGGCCAGACCGCGCTCAACCTGGCCAAGGCCCTGTACGAGAACGGCACGCTGGAACGCTTCGGCGTCGAGCTCATCGGCGCCAACTACGACGCCATCGACCGCGCCGAGGACCGCGAGCGCTTCCGCGACACGATGACCGCCGCCGGTCTGCGGGTCCCGCGCTCCGTGATCGCCCATTCAGTGGATGACGCCCACGCTGCGCTGCGCGAGCTCGGTCTGCCCTTCATCGTCCGGCCGGCGTTCACGCTGGGCGGGACCGGCGGCGGGGTGGTGCGCTCCGCGGCCGACATCGAGCGCGTGGTGGGCGGGGGGCTCGCCGCCTCGCCGATCGGCCAGGTGCTGCTCGAGGAGTCGGTGCTCGGCTGGGGCGAATTCGAGCTCGAGGTGATGCGCGACCACACTGACAACGTCGTGATCGTGTGCTCGATCGAGAACCTCGACCCGATGGGCGTCCACACCGGGGACAGCGTCTGCGTCGCGCCCCAGCAGACGCTCACTGACAAGCAGTACCAGGCGCTGCGCGACCAGGCGATCGCCGTCATCCGCGCCGTGGGCGTCGAGACCGGCGGCTCCAACGTGCAGTTCGCGGTCAACCCCGCCACCGACGAGATCGTCGTCATCGAGATGAACCCGCGCGTCTCGCGTTCGAGCGCCCTGGCCTCCAAGGCGACCGGCTTCCCGATCGCCAAGATCGCCGCACGGCTGGCGGTGGGCTACACGCTGCAGGAGATCCCCAACGACATCACCCGGGCCACCCCGGCGAGCTTCGAGCCGGCCATCGACTACTGCGTGGTCAAGTGGCCGCGATTCGCCTTCGAGAAGTTCCCCGGCGCCGAGGCCGGCCTCACCACGCACATGAAGTCCGTGGGCGAGGCGATGGCCCTGGGGCGGACGTTCCAGCAGGCCTTCGCCAAGGCCCTGCGCTCGCGCGAGCTCGACACCCGGGCCGTCCCGCCCGAGGATGACGAGGCGCTGCTCACGCTGCTCGAGATGCCGGGCGCCGAGCGCTACGACCTCCTGCTCGAGGCCCTGCGCCGCGGGACCCCGATCAGCGAACTGCGGTGCCGTACCTCGATCGACCCCTGGTTCCTGCGCGAACTGGCCGAGCTCGTCGCCGGCGGTTGGGAGTGGGCGGGTGGGGATGGGGTGGGTGGGTATCCGTTTCACGGCGAGCGCACCTATAAGGCCGTCGACACCTGTGCGGCCGAGTTCGCCGCGCGCACCCCGTACTACTACTCGGGGTGGGAACGTCCGGGGGCCGACGGCCCCAGCCACGAGGTCGTCCGGGGGGAGCGGCCGAGCATCGTCATCCTCGGCTCAGGCCCCAACCGGATCGGCCAGGGGATCGAGTTCGACTACTGCTGCGTGCACGCCGCCCAGACCGTCCGCGAGCAGGGCCGGGACGCGGTGATGGTCAACTGCAACCCGGAGACCGTCTCTACCGACTACGACACCTCGGACCGCCTCTACTTCGAGCCGCTCACGCACGAGGACGTACTCGCCGTCTGCGAGCTCGAGAAGCCGGAAGGGGTGGTTGTCCAGTTCGGCGGCCAGACCCCGCTCAAGCTCGCCGCCGGCCTGGAGGCCGCCGGGGTCAGGATCCTCGGCACCAGCATCGACGCCATCGACCTGGCCGAGGACCGCTCGCGGTTCGGGGCCCTGCTGGACCGCCTCGGCTACAGCGCGCCGCCGTACGCCACCGCCACCAGCGCCGAGGAGGCGCTGGCCGCCGCGCCCGGAGTCGGCTTCCCGCTGCTCGTCCGCCCCAGCTACGTCCTGGGCGGCCGAGCCATGGAGATCGTCTACGACGTCGAGGGCCTCCGCGACTACCTGAAGCGCGTCGGCGCGGACGCCGACCCCAGCCACCCCACCATCTACCTGGACCGCTTTCTGGAGGACTCGATCGAGGTCGACGTCGACGCGCTGTGCGACGGCGAGCAGGTGTGGATCGCCGGGATCATGCAGCACGTCGAGGAGGCCGGAATCCACTCCGGGGACTCGGCCTGCGTGCTGCCGCCCCACACCCTGGGCGGGGACATGCTCGACCGCATCCGCGAGCAGACGAGCGGGATCGCCAAGGCGCTGGGCGTCGTCGGGCTGCTCAACGTCCAGTTCGCCATCCGCGGCGACGACCGTCTGTTCGTCATCGAGGCCAACCCGCGGGCCTCGCGAACGGTGCCGTTCGTGTCCAAGGCGATCGGCCAACCGCTGGCCAAGCTCGCCTGCCGGATCCTGCTCGGCGAGCGGATCGCCGACCTGGACCTGCCCGAGACGACCGGATGCGACCATGTCTGCGTCAAGGAGGCGGTGCTGCCGTTCAACCGCTTCGCCGGCGCCGACTCCCTGCTGGGCCCCGAGATGCGCTCCACCGGCGAGGTGATGGGGATCGCCGCCGACTTCCCCACGGCGTTCGCCAAGGCCCAGGCGGCGGCCGGCGCCCAGCTCCCCGATGAGGGCACTGTCTTCCTCACCGTCGCCGATGGCGACAAGCCCGCCGCCATCGGGATCGCCAGCCTGCTGCACGACCTCGGCTTCGAGATCATCGCCACGCGCGGCACCGCGCAGTCGCTGCGGCGCATGGGGATCCCCGCCACCGCGATCAACAAGCTCAACGAGGGCCCCAACAACGTCGTGGACTGGATCGAGCGCGGCGCGGTGGACCTGGTCATCAACACCCCGACGGGCACGCGCGCCCGGTCTGACGGGTACGAGATCCGCGCGGCGGCGATCGCCCGCGGCATCCCCTGCATCACCACCATGTCGGGCGGCCTGGCCGCGGCCCGCGCGATCATCTCCGCCCAGCGGGGCGAGCCCGAGGTCGTCTCGCTCCAGGAGCTGCATCGCATCCGCTCGACGAAAGCGAGCGGGCCGGTGACCTCTCCGTGAGCGGCGCGACCCTCGACCGCGTCCAGGCGCCGTTCGGCGCCCGCGCCGCGCCCGTGGTTGGCCGCGAGCGCCACGGGGCCTACACCGTGCTGCGCTGCGCTGACCCGTCAGGGCCGCGCCCGCAGGCGGGCCAGTTCTACATGCTGATGGCGGCGCAGCGGTGGGGGGGAGGGGCCGATGAGCGGCCCTACCTGCCGCGCGCGTTCAGCGTGCTGCGCGCCCCGGCTGACGATCACGAGCTGCACTTCCTCATCGAGGACGTCGGGCCCGGCACCGAACGCCTGTGTGAGCTTCGCGAGGGTGACGAGTTGTCGTTGGTGGGCCCGCTCGGGATCGGGTTCGCGCCGCCGACCCACGGGCGGACCGCGCTGCTCGTCGGCGGGGGCGTGGGCATCGCCCCGTTGGCGATCTGGCAGGATCAGCTGGAGGATGAGACCGTCGCGTTGCTGGGCTTCCGCGACGCCGATCATGCCGCCGGCTGCGAGCTGCTGCGCGACCCCCGAGTCGCGACTGACGATGGAAGCGCCGGCCACCACGGTTTCGTCACCGAGTTGCTGTTCGAGAAGCTCCAGGACAGCTCGCACGCGGTTGTCTACGCTTGCGGACCGCCACCGATGCTCGAGGCCGTCCGGGCGCTGTGCTCCGAGCGCGACGTGCCCGCCCAGCTCGCCATGGAGTCTGGGATGGCGTGTGGCTATGGCGCCTGCTTCGGCTGCGTGGTGCCCACGACAAACGGCTACATCCGCCTGTGTGTGGACGGCCCGGTCGTGGAGGCGGCGCGCCTTCACAGCGCGCTGACCCCGGGAGCGGGTCATTGACGGCGGTCGAGTTCTGCGGCATCGAGCTGGCCCATCCGGTCATCAACGCATCCGGGACGTTCGACGCCATCGCCGCCCGGCGGGCGTTCGGCGACGCGCTCCTCGCGCGCTTTCCGTTCGCCGCCTTCGTCTCCAAGACGGTCACTCTCAGGCCCCGCCACGGCAACCCGCCGCCCCGGCTGTGGGAGCTGCCCGCCGGCCTCATGAACTCGATCGGGTTGCCCAACAAGGGCCTGGAGGGCTACCTGGCCCACGACCTGCCCGAGCTGGCGCGTCTGCCGGTTCCGCTGATCGTCAACGTGATGGGCTTCAGCCGGGACGAGGTGTCCACGCTCGTGACCGCGTTCGCGCAGCGTGACGAGGTGGCGGCGCTCGAGCTCAACGTCTCCTGCCCCAACGTCGAGACGGGGCTGGTCATGGGCGCCGACCCTGACGAGGTGGCGCGGCTGCTCAGTGCGGTCAGACCGCTGACCGACAAGCCGCTGATCGTCAAGCTCACGCCCAACGCGTCCGACGTGCCGGCGGTCGCTGTCGCCGCCGAGCGCGAGGGCGCCAGCGCGGTCTCGCTGATCAACACGATCCGCGGGATGGCCCTGCACCCGCGCACCGGCGACCCCTGGCTGGGGGGGACCACCGGCGGGGTGTCGGGTCCTGCCGTGCGGGCGATCGCGCTGGCTCAGGTGCGCTCGGTCACCGAGGCGGTGTCGATCCCCGTGGTCGGGATGGGAGGCGTCAGCCACGGCCGCCACGCCGCCGAGCTGCTCCGCGCCGGCGCCGCGCTGGTGGCCGTCGGCACGGAGAGCTTCCGCGACCCCGCCGCGGGCGCGCGGATCGCCGCCGAGTTGGACGTGGCGGGATCTGGCCCCCGCCTTTCCGGGCGGGGGCTGGCGGAACTCCGAGGCTGATTCGACCGGCCTGATAGGAGTGCCAAAAACCCCCTGCAAACGGACGCAAATGCCGAAACTAGGCTCGACAATGCTGAACCTCAAGTTGAGCTTGAGTCGAATTGGGTGGTTTGGCCTTGATCGGCCAGCCCCAAGATGTATAGTCGCCGCCCATGCCGCCGGTCAGTGAATCGTTCCCCAAGCAGCTGGCCGCGCCGGAGCGGTCACTCGTGCAACGCATGGAGGCTTTGCAGCGCGCCAACGATATCCGCAGCCGGCGCGCTCAGCTCAAGCGTGACCTCAAAGCAGGCCGAACCCCGATCCACGAGCTGCTGCTCGAGCCGCCGGACTACCTGCAGACCGCCAAGGTGTTCGACCTGTTGCTGGCCGTCCCCAAGTACGGCCGGGTGAAGGTCAACAAGATCCTGTCCCTGTGCAGGATCTCCCCGAGCAAGACGCTCGGCGGGCTCTCCGAGCGCCAGCGCGGCGAGCTCGTCGCGTTGCTGCGCCGCCGCTGAGCACAGCCCCGCTTTCGCCGGTGGCCAGAGTGTTCGTGATCACCGGTCCGTCCGGCGTCGGCAAGGGGACGCTCATCCGCGGGCTGCTGGAGCGCGTGCCCGAGCTCGGGCTCTCGGTCTCGGCCACCACCCGGGCGCCGCGGCCGGGCGAGACCCACGGGGTCGACTATCACTTTCTCAGTGCCGAGGAGTTCGATCGCCGCGTCGCCGACGGCGAGTTCGTGGAGCACGCCACCTACTCCGGCCGTCGCTACGGCACCCTGCGCTCCGAGCTAGAGGGACGTCTGCGCCGGGGCGAGCCCGTGGTCCTGGAGATCGAGGTCCAGGGCGCCCGCCAGGTCCGCGAGGCGATGCCCGAGGCGCTCCAGGTGTTCATCGCTCCGCCGAGCCGCGAGGCGCTTCGGGCCCGCCTGGTCGGCCGGGGCACCGACGCCCCCGAGCAGGTGGACGCGCGTCTGCGCACCGCCGAGGGCGAGCTCGAGGCGCAATCGGAGTTCAGCCGCGTCGTGGTCAACGACCGCCTCGAGGATGCCCTCGAGGAGCTCGTCGACATCGTGCAGGGCGAGCTGGGCGCCGCCGCCCCGGCGTGACCGTCCCGGCAGACGGCGGTCGGCCGCCCGCGGCCGCGCGCCGGCCTTGCAGGTTCCTGCACATCTCCCGCTAACCTTGGTCGGTAACCAACCAGCGAAGGGCCAACCTTGATCTCACCCCGTATCGACAAGCTCCTGGACCACGTCGACTCCGACTACGCCAGTGTGCTCGTGGCCGCCAAGCGCGCCCGCCAGATCAACTCCTACTACCACAACCTCGGCGAGGGCACCTTCGACGAGTTCCCGCCGCCGATGGTCGATACCCGGTCGAAGAACTATCTGACGATCGCCCTGGAGGAAGTGGCGCAGGGCAAGTTGAAGTACCACTACCGTTAGCGGCCGTACGGGTGTAGGAAGCACTCGGCCAGGACCAAAGGCGGTAGACAGGTGGCGCGACTGTTGTTGGGGGTGACCGGGGGGATCGCCGCCTACAAGATGCTCGAGACCGCCCGGCTGGCGATCAAGGCCGGCCACAGCGTCCGCGTCATCCAGACCGAGACCAGCCAGCGCTTCGTCGGCGCGGCGTCGTTTGCCGGGATCACCGGTGCGCCGGTGCTCGCCGGAGAGTTCGAGGACGACCCGCTGCGCGGCGCCTACCCCGGTGACCCGGCGCCCGAGTGGGCCCCGATCAGCCACCTCGCGCTGGTCGAGAACGCCGACGTCTACCTCATCGCCCCGGCCAGCGCCAACACGATCGCCAAGCTGGCCCACGGCCACGCCGACACGCTCGTCGCCACGGCGGCACTCGCTGCCGCCGGGGTGGGCGGCGTTCCGCTGCTGGTCGCGCCGGCGATGAACGACCGCATGTACCTGCACCCCGCGGTGCAGGCCAACCTCGCGCTGCTGGCCGACCGCGGCGTGACCATCGTCGGCCCCGGCACCGGCGACCTGGCCTCCCACGGCGAGCACGGGGTGGGCCGGATGTCCGAGCCCGTCGAGCTGCTGGCCGCCGTCGAGGCCCGGCTGGCCGAGGCGGCGCTCGAGCGGGTGGGCGGGGCGTGGTTAGGAATCCGGGTGCTCGTGACCGCCGGCGGCACCCGCGAGCCGATCGACAGCGTGCGCTACGTCGGTAACCGCTCCAGCGGCCGGATGGGCTTCGCGCTGGCCGAGCGAGCCGCCCGCCGTGGCGCGGAGGTCACGGTGGTGGCCGCCAACGTCCACCTGCCCGCGCCGCCGGGCGTCACCGTCGTCCCCGTCGAGACGGCGGCCGAGCTCAAGGCCGCCTGTAGCGAGCGCTTCGACGCCGCCGACGTCCTGCTGATGGCCGCGGCGGTGGCCGACTTCCGCCCGCGCGACCCGGCCGACCACAAGCTGAAGAAGACCGACCCCGGCCACCCGCCCCGCCTCGAGCTCGAGGCTACCGAGGACGTACTCAGCGGCCTGTCGGCGCGGCGCCGGCCCGGCCAGGTGCTGGTGGGCTTTGCCGCCGAGCATGGCGACGGCGCCATTGACTACGGCCGCGGCAAGCTGGAGCGCAAGGGCCTGGATGCGATCGTGGTCAACGACATCTCGCAGCCCGGCATCGGATTCGACGCCGCCGACAACGAGGTCACGATCCTGATCGCGGACGGATCCGAGCGACCGCTCCGTAGATCGAGGAAGGAGCAGATAGCCGACGGCGTCCTCGATGAGGTGGACAAGCTTCTAGCCAAGGAGTCAGACGATCGAGCCATCAGAACAGACGCCGCTCGCACCGCAGGAGTCTGAGGCGTTCGCCGCCGTTGCGCGCGCGCTGACGGCCAACATCAACAAGGCGGTGCAGGTTCGTCCCGAGACCCTGCGCCATCTGCTGGTGGCGCTGCTGGCCGAGGGGCATGCGCTGGTGGAGGACTATCCCGGCGTCGGGAAGACGGCGTTGGCGCGCGCCCTGGCGCGCTCGATCGACTGCCAGTTCGCGCGGGTCCAGTGCACCTCGGACCTGCTCCCGGCCGATGTCGTGGGCACCAACGTCTATGACCAGCGCGAGCAGCGCTTCGAGTTTCGCCCCGGCCCGGTGTTCGCCAACGTGGTGCTGGTGGACGAGATCAACCGAGCGTCGCCCAAGACACAGTCCGGTCTGCTCGAGTGCATGCAGGAGCGGCGCGTGACCGTGGACGTGCAGACCCACGAGCTGGCGCGGCCGTTCCTGGTGCTGGCTACGCAGAACCCGATCGAGTACGAGGGCACCTACCCGTTGCCCGAGGCGCAGGTGGACCGCTTCATGGTTCGCCTGTCCATGGGCTACCCCGACCGCAGCGCCGAGGCCGGAATGCTGGCCCAGCACGAGACGGGCGACCAGGTGATGTCGCTGCGCCCCGTGGTCACCGCCGCCGAGGTGCTGGCTGCCCAGGACGCCGCCGCGCGCGTGCGGGCCACCGCGCCGCTGCGCGACTACATCGTCCGCCTGCTGTGGCGCACGCGCGACGACCCGCGCGTCGATCTCGGGGCGAGTCCACGGGCCGGCCTCATGCTCTTGCGGGCGGCGAAGGCGAACGCGATGATGAGCGGGCGTGATCACGCTCTTCCCGACGACGTCCAGGCCCTCGCGGTTCCGGTCCTGTCGCACCGGCTGGTGCTCGCGCCGGAGACCCCCCGCGCGGCGGCGCGCGACGTGATCCTCGACGCCGTCGGCTCGACGAGGGCGCTGTAGGGCGCCCATGCATTCCATGGGCGCACCGCGGTTGTTCGCGAAGCGAGCCGCCGCCGTGGCCCTCTGCGGCCTGGTCCTGGGCCTGGTGTCGCTCGTCTTCGACGCCGCGCCGCTGTTCGTGCCCGCCCTCGGGCTGATCGCCCTCAGCGCCGGGATCCCCGCATGGCTGTGGCTGGCCGCCCGAGGCGCCAGCACGCGTCGTCACCTGCCCGCCGAGCGGGTCATCGAGAACGAGCCGGTGGAGGCGACCATCGAGGTTCGCCGCGGCATGCTGGGGCTGCCCGGCGCCCAGGTGATCGATCCCTTCACTGGGTCGCGGTTCGAGCTCTCGGGCGAGCTGTCGCCGGCCAAGGGAGACCGCACCACCAGCGTGCGCGTGACCTCGCGGTTCGCCCGCCGCGGGCTGCACCGCCTGCCCCCGCCGGCGCTCACGGTGCGCGATCCCCTCGAACTGGCCCGCGTCGAGGCGATCAGCGCCGTCGGCCACCAGCAGGTCCTCGTCCTGCCGCGCACCGAGCCGGTGCGCTGGATGGGGTCCGGCGCCACCCGGCGGCTGCGGCTGCCCGACGGCCACGCCGGCTCCGAGGCGCTGGCCGCCGTCGACCTCGACGGCCTGCGGCCCTACCGCACGGGCACCCCCGCCAGCCGCATCCACTGGCCCGCGGTGGCGCGCGGGGCCGGGCTGATCGAGCGCCGGCTCGCCGCCGACGGCGATGCGCGTCCGCTCGTTGTCCTCGACGCGCGCATGCCCGCCTCAGCCGGCCGCGGCGGCCGCGACCTGCTCGACGCCGCCGTGCGCGCCGCCGCGTCACTCGTCCTGGATTTCGCCCGGGTCGGCGGGTGCGGGCTGCTGCTGCCGGGCGAGCAGCGCGCCACGAAGATCGATCGCGAGCTGATCAGTTGGCCGGCGGCCTACGCGCGCCTGGCGCTCGTGGAGGGCGGCAGCGACTCCCGGCCGCCCGCGCTGAGCACGCTGAGGTCCCGCGGCGGGGCGACGATCTACGTGGCCGCCTCTCCGGTGGAGCGCCTGAGCGCGATCCTCAGCGCCCCGGGCGGCGGGCCCATCGTGCTCGTCGTGCCCGAGGCCGAGATCGTCGGCGGCCACCCGCGCGGTGTGCGCGGCGCCGCGCGACCTGCGCTGGCGGTGAGCGGCTGCCAGGGCTTCGTGCTCGGCGCCGGGAGCCGGCATGACCGCACCCGGCCGCAGGACCTGGTCGCATGACCCTCGGACGGGCGCGATGAGCGCCGGCACGCCGACCGTGAACGGGCTCGGGCGGTGGCTCGCGCGCCCGCGGGCAGGGGCGCGCGCCACGAGCCAGGAGCGGCCGGTGGTCCGCCTGGTCACCTTCACCGCGCTGGCCGGCTACGGGCTGCTGCGCTGGGCCACGCTGGTGCGACCGCAGCCGGGCTGGCGGCTCCTGGGCTTGCTGGCCCTCGCCGTCGCGATGGCGGGCGCCGTCCCGCTCGTGGCCCGCGTGAGCCGCACCGCGGCGGCGGGCGCCTCGGTGGTGATCCTGCTCCTCGCCTTCCCGGTCTCGGGACTGCGCTGGCACTGGCTCAGGCACATGAGCATCGCTCGCACCGCAGACCGGATCGAGCATGGACTCAGCCTCCTGCCCAACACGCTCGTCCCCTACCTGGGCCCGAGCCACGACGTGCGGATGGTGATCCTGCTGGGGGCGGCGTTGCTGGTGCTCGACGCCGCCGCGGTGCTGGCATTCGCGCCCGGACCGCTGGGCGACGGGCGCCGGGCGGCGGCGGCGCTGCCGCTCGTCGCGTTGGCGGTCGTGCCCTCGACGCTCATTCGGCCCGAGCTGCCCTACATCCAGGGCCTCGTCCTCTTCGGGCTGCTGGCCGCGTTCATGTGGGGCGAGCGTGTCCGCGCCGGGGCGACCGCGTCGGCGGTGGGCATCGTCGCTCTGGCCGGGGTCGCGGCGGCGATCGTGGCCCCTCGCATCGACCGCGGGTCGCCGTGGGTCGACTATCGCGCCTGGGCGGGCGCCCCCGTCCGCGTCCACGTCGACACGTTCAACTGGAACCAGACCTATGGACCGCTGCGCTGGCCCCAGAACGGCCACGAGGTGCTCACCGTCGAGGCCGGCAGATACGGCGACTACTGGAAGGCCGAGGATCTCGACACGTTCAACGGCTACAGCTGGGTGGCCGGCGTCCACGAGCCCCAACCGCCGCTGCCGCCGCCCACCGGTGACGCGCTGGCGCGCTGGACGCAGTCGCTTCGCGTCTCGATCGTCGGCATGAAGACGTCGGCTGTGATCGCCGCCGGCGAGGCCGGCGAGCCATCGTCGGTGCCCAATGGCGTCGCGCAGGGAGACGATGGGGGGACGTGGGTGGCGGACAGCCCCATGGGCCCCGGGACGAGCTACGAGCTCTCGAGCTACTCGCCTCACCCCGCGCCCCACCAGCTGTCCACCGCCGGCCGCGCCTACCCGACCCGGCTGATGGAGAACTACCTCACCCTGGGGCTTCCGGTCAGCGCCGGGGCGCCGTCCACCGGGCTTACGGCCGTGGTGCCCGTCACCTTCCCCCTGTTCCACTCCCACGGGCACCCCACCGTCCCCCACGGTCCCCTGCTGGCGACCAGCGGCGCCGTGGCCAGCGTCGAGATCGGGATCTCTCCCTACGCGCAGGCCTACGCCGTGGCCCGTCGGCTCGCCGCCCACGCGCGCACCCCGTACGCGTTCGTGATGAGGGTGCGCAACTTCCTCAGCCAGGCGCACGGCTACTCCTACACCCAGAACCCGCCTCGGCGCCAGTACCCCCTCGAGAGCTTCCTCTTCTCCGACAAGGAAGGGTACTGCCAGCAGTTCTCGGGCGCGATGGCGCTCCTGCTGCGCATGGGCGGGATCCCGGCGCGCGTCGCCGCCGGCTTCACCCCGGGGACCTATGACAAGGACACCCGGCGGTGGGTGGTGACCGACATCGACGCCCACGCCTGGGTGGAGGCATGGTTCCCGCGCTACGGGTGGGTGCGCTTCGACGCCACCCCGAAGACCGCCCCGGCGCGCGGCGGCCTTGCCATCCCCGCGCTGCTCAAGACGCTGGGCGGCGCTGGTGCTGCCGCCAACGCCGATCCCCGGCGGGGGATCGGTGGCGTGACCACCCCCGCCACCACGGCGCGCCACCGTTCCGGCGGCGGCGCGGGGACCGTGTGGTGGCTGATCCCGGCCATCGTCGGGCTCGTGCTCCTGCTGGCGGTCGCGCTGCGGCGCCTGGCGGGCACCCCGCCCACGCGCACCGACCTGCTCTCCGAGCTCGAGCGCGCGCTCGCCCGGACGGGACGCCCGCTGCACGACGGGATCACTCTCGTCGCGTTGGAGCGGCGGCTGCACAGCGCCCCCGATGCCGAGGCCTACGTCCGGACGCTGCGCCTGTCGCGCTATGGCGCCGGCGCGGGCACGCCCAGCTCCATCCAGCGGCGAGCGCTGCGCCGCGAGCTCGGTCGCGGCCTGGGCTTCATCGGGCGCGTGCGCGCCCTGTGGGCCCTGCCGCCCCGGCTCTGAGCGGTCTTACACTCGTAGGGGTGGAAGATGTCTATGACCTGTTTCAGCGCGGCACCGCGCTGCTCGAGGCCGGCCACCACCACCAGGCCGCGGTCCCGCTGGCGCGGGCCCGGGACTTGGCGCCGGACAAGACCTCCGTGCGCGAGGCGCTGGGGCGGGCCCTGTTCCACATCCAGCGCTACGAGCAGGCCGCCGAGGAGTTCCGCGCGGTGGTCGAACGGGCCCCCACCAACGACTACGCGCAGTTCTGCCTTGGCCGCTGCCTGCAGCTGCTCGGCCGCCACGACGAAGCGCGCAAGCCGCTCGTGCTCGCCGCCTGCCTGCAGCCCGGGCGGCGCGACTACCGCGTCTACCGGGACCGCGCCCGGGCCGCCGCGGACCGGCAGTCGGCCGGTTGACGGGCCCGCCCAAACGTTCACCAATCCACCGCTGCGGTGCTAACCTGAGGGCACAGCTTTCCGGCCGGGCGTTCCCGGTGCCGTTTTTGAAAGTGGGCGCTCGCCCGCTTTTTTTATGAGATTTATGGAGGAGACAGTGAGTGCCCTACAGACCGAGATCGAAGCCAGACTCGCCGGCGTCGAGCCTGAGGTCGAGGTGCTGCTGGCAGAGGTCGCAGGGCCGACCCTTCGTCTGTTCATCGACCATCCAGACGGTGTGACGCTGGATCTGTGCGAGCGGGTCTCGGGCCACCTCACCGAGTACCGGCAGCGTTACGCGCTAGAGGTCTCGTCGCCCGGGCAGGATCGTCCGCTCACCAAGCCTCAGCACTACACCCGTTTCCTCGGCCGCCGGGCTCGCGTGCGGCTGCGTGAGGCCGCCGAAGGCCACAAGCAGCCGGCACCGCCGTCGCAGACGGTGGTGGGCGAGCTGGTCGGCGCCTCAGACAGCGACGTCACGATCGCCGCCGGTGACGGGATCCTCACGATCCCGTACGAGCAGATCGTCCGCTCCAACCTCGTACCCGGAGACTGATCCATGTCCAAGGAAATCGTTGAGGCCGTACGGGGCCTCGCAGCGGAGAAGAACATCTCACACGAGAAGCTGATGGAGGCGCTCGAGGACGCGCTCCTGTCGGCCTACAAGAAGACCCCCGGCTCGGCTCCGTACGCCAAGGTGGAGATGGACCGCGACAGCGGTGACTTCATCGTGTGGGAGCTGAAGATCCCGCCGGAGCTCGAGGAGCAGCTCCTGATCGAGGCCAGCACGGACGCACAGCCGACCGTCGACCCCGAGACCGGGGAGATGCGCGACGCCCCCGAGCCCGAGATCGACATGGAGAAGCTCAAGGAGTACGAGGACCAGATCGAGATCGAGGACGTCACCCCGCACGACTTCGGCCGGATCGCCGCGCAGACGGCCAAGCAGGTCATCCTCCAGCGCATCCGCGAAGCCGAGCGCGACATGATGTTCGAGGAGTACCGTGATCGCGTCGGCGAGCTGATCACCGGGATCGTCCAGCAGTCGGACTCGCGCTATACCCTCGTGCAGCTGCGCGAGCGTGTCGAGGCGCTCCTGCCCAAGTCCGAGCAGGTCGACGGCGAGCGCTACGACCACTCCCAGCGGATCAAGGCGGTCATCAAGGACGTCTCGAACTCCACCAAGGGTCCGAGCATCATCGTGTCCCGGCGCGACCCGGAGCTGATCAAGTCGTTGTTCGAGCTGGAGGTGCCCGAGATCGCCGATGGCCTGGTGGAGATCACCGGCGTCGCTCGCGAGCCCGGCTACCGCTCGAAGATCGCGGTCGTCTCCCACGTCGACGGCGTCGACCCGGTGGGCGCGTGCGTGGGACCGCGCGGCTCCCGGGTGCGCATGGTCGTCTCCGAGCTGCGCGGCGAGAAGATCGACATCATCCCCTACAACGACGAGCCCGCCCGTTTCGTCGCCAAGGCGCTGTCGCCCGCGCGCGTGCGCGAGGTGCTCGTCGACGACGCCGGCAAGCAGGCGACCGTCATCGTCCCCGACGACCAGCTGTCGCTGGCCATCGGCCGTGAGGGCCAGAACGCCCGGCTGGCGGCGCGGCTCACCGGTTGGCGGATCGACATCCGGTCCGAGACCGAGTTCGCCGCCGAGGAGGCCGAGCACGGCTACGAGGAGGAGGAGCTGCAGGGTCGCTGCGCCGCCATCCTCACCAACGGCCGCCGCTGCCCCAACGCGGCGCTGCCGGGCTCGCGCTACTGCGGTATCGAGGCCCACCAGGCGCTGGCCGGCACTGGCACCGACCAGGTGGGAGCCGATGCACCGACAAATGGTGCGGCCGAGGCCGCAGCCCCGGACGGCGCAGGCCAGTAAGCGACGTAGACTCAGTCAGCCATGGGCAACAAGCGCGTACACGAAATCGCCAAGGAGCGCGGCCTTCCCGCCAAGGATGTGCTGGCGCGCCTGAAGGCGGCCGGCGTCGATGTGAAGGCATCGTCGTCGTCGGTGGACGAGGCCGTGGCCTCGCGCGTGCTCGCCAACGGCGGCGAGGCACGGCCGGGCCGCTCGGCCAAGGCCGAAGGCGCGCCTGAGAAGGCCAGCGCGGCCGACCGGCCCAAGGGCCGGCCCGCCGAGGGCGCCCGGGGGCCGAAGGCCGATGGCGCCAAGGCCGCCAGTGCCGATGGCGCCAAGGCCGCCAGGGCCGATGGAGCCAAGCCCGCTGACACGGCCGAGGCGCCGGCGGCCGAGAGTGCGGCTCCCGCGCCCGCCGCCGAGGCGCAGGCGCCGCCGGACGCCGATGGCGGCGCGGCCCAGGGCGGCGACGGCGGACGTGGCCACGCCGCGGGCGCCGACGCGCACAAGCGCCCGACGCGCGACTCCCTGCAGGGCGAGCGGGCCCCCGGCAACGCCGGCGGCCGCCGCCGCGTAGTTATCGACTCCCAGGCCTCCCGTCGCGGCGGCCCCGGGGCGGGCGGCGGGCCGCCGCAGTCCAACCAGCCTCCGCGCCGCCAGCGCCGTGGCCGGCGCCGCCGCGGGGTCTATGACGAGGAAGCCGAGGCGCGTCCGTCGCGCACTGCGCTGGCGGACCCGAGCGCGATCCAGATCAACTCCGGCTCGACCGTCAAGGACGTCGCCGAATACCTGGACGTGCCCGTCCCCGAGGTGATGAAGAAGCTGATGGCGCTCGGCGAGATGAAGACGCTCACGCAGACGCTGTCGGACGAGTCGATCACGGTTCTGGCGGCCGAGCTCAGCAAGGAAGTGGAGATCGTCCACTCCGAGGACGAGACGATCGCCGAGCCGGTGTTCAACGACGCCTCTGAGGACCTCGTCGAGCGCGCCCCGGTGGTGACGATCATGGGCCACGTCGACCACGGCAAGACGTCACTGCTGGACGCGATCCGCGAGACGCAGGTGGCCGCCGGCGAGGCCGGTGGAATCACCCAGCACATCGGCGCCTACCAGGTCCGCCACGACGATCACCCGGTGACATTCCTGGACACGCCGGGCCACGAGGCGTTCACGGCCATGCGCGCCCGAGGCGCGAAGGTGACCGACATCGCGGTGATCGTGGTCGCCGCCGACGACGGGGTCAAGCCCCAGACCCAGGAAGCCATCGACCACGCCAAGGACGCCGGGGTCCCGATGCTGGTGGCAGTCAACAAGATCGACAAGGAGGGCGCGCAGCCCGACCGTGTCCGGACCGAGATGACCGCTTTGGGCCTGCAGCCGGTGGAGTGGGGCGGTGAGACCGAGTTCGTGAACGTGTCTGCGAAGACCAGGGAGGGCCTCGACGACCTGCTGGACACGATCATCGTGATGGCCGAGGTCGAGGAGCTCAAGGCCAATCCGGATGCCGCCGCCTCCGGCACCGTGATCGAGTCAAAGCTTGACCCGGGCCGTGGCCCCGTGGTCACGATCCTGGTCAGCCGCGGCACCCTGGAGGTCGGCGATGCGCTCGTGGCCGGCGCCCAGTGGGGCCGGGTGCGAGCCATGCACGACTTCCTCGGCAACCGGATCGGCCAGGCGCTGCCGGGAGAGCCTGTCGAGGTCCTCGGCTTTGACGGCGTCCCCGAGGCCGGCGAGCACGTCCGGGTCGTCGAGCACGAGCGTCGCGCGCGCCAACTCGCCGGAGAGCGGGCGACCCGGCTGAAGGCGGAGTCGCTGGCCCGCCAGAGCGGCAAGCGCGTCTCGTTGGAGAACATCTTCGGGTCAGGGCTGCAGGAGCTCAACCTGCTGCTCAAGGCCGACGTGGCCGGGTCGCTGGAGGCGATCGAGGACGAGATCGCCAAGCTGCCCCAGGACGAGGTCTCGGTCAACGTGATCCGCCGCGCCGTCGGCGCCGTGACGGAATCCGACGTGATGCTGGCCGCAGCCTCCGATGCCGTGATCATGGCCTTCAACGTGCGCCCGGTCGGCGACGCGCGCGCGGTCGCCGAGCGCGAGGGCGTGGAGATCCGGCATTACTCGGTCATCTACCGCGCCATCGAGGAGCTGCGCAGCGCCATGCAGGGCATGCTCGCGCCCGAGGAGGTCGAGGAGGCCCTGGGGTCCGCCGAGGTGCGCCAGATCTTCCGCGCCTCGCGCGTCGGGACGATCGCCGGCTCCTACGTCACCGAGGGCAGGATCACGCGCGGCTCCAAAGTGCGGCTCGTCCGCGACGGGACGGTCATCTGGGATGGTGAGATCGCCAGCCTGCGGCGCTTCAACGAGGACGCCCGCGAAGTGGCGGCGGGCTACGAGTGCGGCATCGTGTTGCGCGACTATGCCGACGTCAAGGAAGGCGACGTGCTCGAGACCTATACGACCCGCCAGGTCGAGCGCGAGCTCACCTGACGTCGCGGCCGTGTCGCGGCCGTCGAGCGGAGGATTTGTCGCCGTGCTGGTGATCGACCTGCATTTTCCCGACGCGGGGAGCCTCAAGAGCAAGCGCAAGGAGCTGTCCTCCATCAAGGCACAGCTCCGGGGACGTCTGGGCGTCGCCGTGTCCGAGACCGGGTATCAGGATCTGTGGCAGCGCTCGACGCTCACCGCGGCCCTCACCGGAGGATCGCTGCGCCGGCTGGCCGCTGCCGCCGACGAGGTGGAGCGCTGGGTTCTGGCTCGCTGCCCCGAGGGGGCGAGCGTGGAGCGCCTGGTGGCCTCCGTGGAGGATCTGCGAGGATGAGACATGAGGTCGCAGCGCGAACGATCGTGCGGAGGATAGGATGCGCGGTGGCCGCATGCGGCGCGTCGACGAGGCGATGAGAGCCGTCCTCTCCGACGCGATCGCCAAGGACCTCAAGGACCCCCGTGTGGGTTTCGTGACCGTGACCGGAGTCAAGACCAGCCCCGATCTGCGCCACGCTCGCGTCTACGTGAGCGTCCTCGGCGACGAGCCGGCGCGGAGCGAGAGCATGGACGGTCTGCGGTCGGCCCACGGGTTCCTCCAGCGCCGTCTCGCCGGCGAGCTGTCGCTCAAGCACACGCCCTCGCTGACCTTCGAGTACGACGATTCCGTGGACCGCGGCATGCGCATCTCGGGCCTGCTGGCCGACTACGAGCGCGAGGAGGACCGGTGACCGGCAACGGCGACCGTTCCTCCCGCGACCAGGTGCTCGCCGAACTGCGTGACGCCGACAAGCTCGTCGTCGTCGCCCACGAGAACCCCGACGGCGACGCCATCGGCTCGCTGGTGGCGATGCAGGGCATCCTGTCCGAGATCGGCAAGGACTGCCTCATGTTCATCGCCGAGCGCGACCTGCCGCTGCCTCAGGAGTACCGCTTCCTGCCGTTGGAGGGGCTCGTGTCCGACCCCCCCGGGGACGTCAACGAGCGCACGATCGTGTTCCTGGACTGCGGCAACATCGAGCGCAACCCGGCCGAGGCATTCAGGCATCCGGGCGCGCACCTTCTCAACATCGACCACCACCACGACAACACCCACTTCGGGACCGTCAACCTCGTCGTGCCCGAGGCGTCATGCACCGCCGAGATCGTGTGGGACCTGATGAGGGCGCTGGGCGTGACGCCGACGAGGACGGTCGCCGAGGCGCTCTACGTAGGGCTGATCACCGACACCGGGCGCTTCATGTACGAGAACACCGGGACGCAGGCGCACCTCATGGCGGCCGACCTCATCGAAGCCGGCGTCGACGTGCACGCCATTTACCGGCGCGTCTACGAGGGGGTGCCCTACGGCAAACTGGCGCTGCTGGCCCGTGGGCTGGCCAACGTCCAGCGCTACGACGACGGCCGCCTGACGATCACCGACCTCTCGACCGTCGACTTCAACGACTCCGACGCCGAGGAGAGCTACTCGGAGGGCGTCGTCGACCACCTGCGGGCCGTCCAGGGGACCCGCCTGGCGGCGCTCGTGCGCGACCGCCTCAGCGGCCCTGGCAACGGCAGCCGAAAGGTCTCGCTACGGGCGGGGGACGACGCCATCGACGTGTCGGCGATCGCCCGCGCCCAGGGCGGCGGCGGCCACCGCCAGGCAGCCGGGTTCAGCACCGAGCTCTCCTATGACGAGCTGGTGTCGTTCCTGCGCGAGCAGCTCGCCGCGCAGAGCTGATTGACCGTCCAGGACCACCTCCTCCTCTACGACAAGCCCCCGGGCGTGACCTCGCACGACGTGGTGGCCGCGGTGCGCCGGACGCTGCCGCGAAAGACCAAGGTGGGCCACGCCGGCACCCTGGACCCTTTCGCCACCGGGCTGCTGCTGGTGCTGGTGAGGCGCGCCACCCGGGCCCAGCGGTTCTTCATGGCGCTGCCCAAGCGCTACGAGGTGGTGGCGCGCTTCGGCGCGGTGTCGACCACCGGCGACCCGGAGGGCGAGCTCACCGAGACCGGCAACGTGCCCGTCGGGGACCTGACACTGCCGACCGGTCGGATCAGGCAGCGGCCGCCCGCGTACTCGGCGGTGAAGGTGGGCGGCCGGCGGGCTTACGAGCTGGCGCGCGCCGGAACGCCTCCGGAGCTGACCGAGCGCGAGGTCCAGGTGCACCGCTTTGAGCAGCTCTGGCACGCGGGCGACCGCCGGGCGTTCGTGATCGAGTGCTCCTCGGGCACCTACGTGCGCAGCCTCATCGCCGATCTGGGCGACGCCTACTGCCTCGAGCTGCGGCGCACCCGGATCGGCGCGTTCGACGTCGCCGACGCGAATCGCGACCGCCCTGTGGCGCTGGCCGAAGCGCTCACCTTCCTGCCCGAGGTACGGCTGGAGGGGGAGGAGGCCCGCCGAGCCGCCCACGGCGTCCGCGTCGACGCCTCCCCGGCGGCCGCGCGTGCCGCAGGCGATGCGGCTCCGGGCGTCGTGCGTCTCACGGATGCGGACGGCCTCATCGCGCTGGCCGAGCCCGTCCCGGGCACGCTCCAGCTCAAGCCGATCGTCGGGTTCCGGGGCTGACGAGCCCCGGCGAGGGGTCTCGCGCCGGGGCCGATTAGGCTTCGCGGCGATGCAGGTGACGATGCTCGCGGACGTCGAGGCCCGCCCGCGCCGCGTGGCGGTGGGCGAGTTCGACGGCGTCCATCTCGGCCACCGCGAGGTGATCGCGGGCAGCGACACGGTGCTGACCTTCGAGCCCCACCCCCTGGCAGTGGTGCGCCCGGAGGCCGCGCCGCGGCTGCTGACCAGCCTCGACGCCAAGGCGGAGCTCATCGCCCAGTTGGGCGTCGCCGAGCTGGTGCTCATCCCGTTTGACGGGCGCTTCGCGGCCCAGACGCCGCAGGAGTTCATCGACCACGTGCTGGTTGAGCGGCTGTGCGCCACGCACGTCTCGGTGGGGGAGAACTTCCGCTTCGGCCACGGCGCCGCCGGCGACACCGACATGCTGGCCGCCGACCCGCGCTTCGTCACCCGCGTCGTGCGCCTGGTGGAGGTCGACGGCGAGGTCGTGTCCTCCAGCCACATCCGGGCGTTGGTGTCGGCGGGGGACGTGGAGCATGCGGCCCGTTTCCTCGGCGGCCCCTTCCAGCTGCGCGGGGAGGTGGTGACCGGTGACCGACGCGGCCGGGAGCTGGGGTTTCCGACCGCCAACATCGTGCCCGACGAGCAGTTCGTCTGCCCCGGCCACGGGATCTACGCCGCGCGGGCTCATGGGACGTGCGCCGCGGTCAGCGTCGGCGTGCGCCCGACCTTCGGGACCGGGCGCGCGGTGCTGGTCGAGGCCTACCTACTCGACTTCGATGGCGACCTCTATGGCCAGCTCCTGCGCCTGGACTTCCTCGCGCGCCTGCGCGGCGAGCGCCGGTTTGACACGGTGGACGCGCTGGTGGAGCAGATGCGGCTCGACGTCGAGCAGACGCGCCGGGTGTGCGGATGACTCGATCCCGTGCGGCCGGGCGTTGACCCGCCGGCACTCTGCTAGCCTCACCGGCCGCATGTCTCTGACCCAGGAACGCAAGCTCGAGCTGATCGAGAAGTTCGGCGACAGCCCCACCGACACCGGTAAGACCGAGGTGCAGGTGGCGCTGCTGACCGAGCGCATCAACCAGCTCACGGTGCACCTGCGCACCCACGCCAAGGACCATCACTCGCGCCGCGGCCTGCTCATGCTCAACGGCCAGCGCCGCCGGTTCCTGAACTACCTGCGCAAGACGGATCTCGAGCGCTACCGCGCCCTGATCCGTGAGCTCGGCCTGCGCCGGTGATCACAGGCGGGACCCCGGTCCCCGAGTTCACCCTCAAACGGGGTGACGGCAGTGACTTCACGCGCACCGACCTGGAGGGCCAGACGACCGTGTTCGTCTTCTATCCCTTCGCCTTCAGCCCCGTGTGCACCGACCAGCTCAACCTCTACGAGGAGATGCTGGAGGACTTCAGCGCCAAGGGGGCGACCCTCTACGGCGTGTCATGCGACGCCACGTACTCGCAGACCGCCTTCCGTGAGATGCTCGGCGTGACCATCGAGCAGCTCTCGGATTTCGAGCCCAAGGGCGCCGTCTGCCGCGCCTTCGACGCCTATCACGAGGGCGGCTTCCCGCAACGCGCCCTGGCCATCATCGGCCCTGACTGCGTGGTGCGCTGGTCCTACCAGGCGGCCTCGCCCGGCGACCTGCCCGGCGCCAACCTCATCTTCGACGGCCTGGAGGCCTAGGAGCGCAGGCTCAGTGAGCGAGCTCGGCTCCGCTCCCGTTCCCGAGCCCTCCGAGCCGGACCACCGCCGCGGCGAGGGCCCGGTCGCGATCGTCTACGCGGACTTCGAGTGCCCGTACTGCGCGGCGACCGAGCAGCGCCTGCGCGTCCTCCCGATCACCGTGGTCTTCCGCCACTTCCCGGTGCGCTCGAGCCATCCGCGAGCCTGGCCGGCGGCGTGCGCGGCCGAGGCCGCGGCGCTGCAGGGGCGGTTCTGGGAGATGCACGACCTCCTGTTCGGAGACCAGGCCCGGCTCGAGGACCCTCACCTATGGGATCGCGCGCGGGGGCTGGGGCTCGACATCGAGCGCTTTGACGCCGACCGCCGCACAGACGAGGTGCGCGAGCGTGTCAAGGCCGACTTTCGCTCGGGCGTGCGGGCGGGCGTGGTGACCACGCCGGCGCTGTTTGCCTGGCGCGACGGCCAAGCTGAGCCCGTCGACGTGGCCGAGCTCGAGCGCCGTTTCGGCGCCGTCAGCCCGTAGCCGCCCGCCGGGCCTTGACCGGGGGGGTCGGAGCGTGCTCGAGGTCGTAGATCGTGGGTGGCACCCCGCGCAGCGGGCGCGCGGCGCCTGGCGTACTGATCGCCGAGCGGATGAGGTCGAGCTGGCGCAGGGCGACGTCGGGGTTGACGTGCGCGAAGGAACTGACCGACTCACAGACGCCCTTGATCATCATCAGCACGTCGACCGCGCCGATGTCATCGCGCACCGCACCCTCCGCCTGCGCCTTGCGGACCAGCGCGTCGAGCATCTCAAGCAGCTGCCCGTGGACCTCGCGGATCTCGTCGTTGGCCAGCCATGTGTCGGCGATCGCGTCAAACAGCGCCCTGTCGGTCTGGGAGCGGCCCACGGACAACTCGATGAGATCGAACAGCGCCTCGCCGGCGTCAGGCGCCTGAAGCGCCGCCTGGCCGCGGCTGATCGACTCGTTCATGCGCTCGACCACGATCGCCGCGATGAGGTGCTCCTTGGACGGAAAGTTCCGAAACAGCGTCCCCCGACCGACTCCGGCCTGCTGCGCGATCTCGCCAACGCCGACCTCCAGGCCCCGCTCGCAGAACAGCTGCGTCGCGGCGTCCAGGAGGCGGCGCCGGTTGCGCTCAGCATCCGCCCGCATGGTGCGGCGTTCCTCCATCGGGTGGGGATTCTGCTCCATTTGTCTGACGTACGCTAGTACAGAGGGTTGGGGAGGGTTACGCGGGGATGGGCTGGACGCCCGCCTCGATGGCCCGCTCGACCTCGCGCATGTGCCGCGGCCGCAGGGCCACCGTCATGATCACGACGCCGGCACCCAGCATCAGCGCCGCCGCCAAGAAGGCGACGTGGTAGCCGGAGACGCGCGCGGCCAGGACCGTCGCGTCGCTCGTGCCATGCAGGACGCGGGCCGTCTGGCTGGCCGCCAGCGTGGAGAGGATGGCCAGCCCCAGCGAGCCGCCGACCTGCTGGGCGGTATTGAACAGGCCGCTGGCCAGGCCGGCGTCGTCGTCGCTGACGCCGCTCGTCGCCATCAGGGTGATCGGCACGAAGGTCAGGCCCATCCCTACGCTCATCGGCAGCAGCCCCACCAGCAGGTCCGAGACGTAGCTGCCGTGTACCGGCAGTTGGGTCAGGACCAGCATTCCGAGGGCCGCCAGCGCGATGCCGCCGGTGGAGACGTTGCGCACGCCGACGCGCTTGATGAGCGGCTGGGCCACGCCGGCCCCGATGATGATCCCGGCCGTCACCGGCAGGAAGGCCAGACCCGCGCGCAGCGGGCTGTAGCCGAGGATCTCCTGGACGTAGAGCGAGGCGAAGAAGAACATCCCGAACATCCCCGACGCGACCAACAGCAACACCGAGTCGCCCACGGCAAGGGCGCGGACACGGAAGATGCTGAGGCGCACCAGGGGCGCCTTGCTGCGGGCCTCGATCGCGAGGAAGGCACCCAGCAGCGCCGCCGCGACAGCAAGCAGCCCGATCGTCTTGCCCGAACCCCAGCCGTATGACTGCGCCTTGACGATGGCGTAGACGAGGACGATTAGGCCGCTGGTCACGGTCACGGCTCCGGCCAGATCGAACGAGCGGTGCTCGACCTCGACGCGCGACTCGGCGACATAGCGAAGCGCCAGGGCGATCGTGATGATGCCGACGGGCACGTTGACGAAGAACACCCAGCGCCACGAGGCGAGGTCGGTGAGGACGCCGCCCATGAGCAGTCCGGCGGCCGCGCCCGAGGCCGCGATTGCGCTCCAGACGCCCAATGCCTTGGTGCGCTCGCTGGCGTCGGCGAAGGTGGTGGTGATGATCGCCAGGGCGGCGGGGGAGACGAGCGCGCCGCCGAGACCCTGCAGGCCGCGTCCGACGATCAGCATCCCCGAGGTCTGGGCGAAGCCGTTGAGCAGCGAGGCGAATGAGAACAGCAGCACGCCGGCCACGAACAATCGCTTCCGGCCGAGGAGATCCGCGGCGCGGCCGCCCAGCAGCAGGAAGCCGCCGAACACCAGCGTGTAGCTGTTGACGACCCACTGCAGGTTGTTCGGAGCGAAGTGCAGGCCGCGCTGCACGGACGGCAGCGCGATGTTCACGACGGACGCGTCGAGAACCACCATGAATTGGGCCATGCAGGCGATCACCAGCACGAGCCACTTGCTCGCGGCTGCGCGGGGCAGACGTTCGACGACGGTGGCGGTGGGGGTGAGGACTTCGCTCATCGGCGCTCCTAAGACGGTTTCGGCGCTAAACTGGACCTGTCGGTCCGCTTACAGTACCACAAGCGGACCGTACGGTCCGCTTATCTGTGGTCAACGTCACTTAAGACCGCCGCTGAACCCCGGACTCATCGGCGCCCGCGACAGGGCGACGGCAGGGGGCGACCCGCTAGCATCATCAGCGTTCGGAACGAATCGAAGAGAAACGAACTCCGCCGACCGAAGGGCGGAGCAGAAGGGAATTGAATATGTCTGACGCCGTTACGCGCGTCTCCGTCGAGATCGAGGGTAAAGAGATCTCGTTCGAGACCGGCAAGCTGGCCAAGCAGGCCTCCGGCGCCGTCGTCGTCCAAGCGGGCGACACCATGGTCCTGTGTACAGCGACCGCGGGCAACCTCCGCGACGTGGACTTCCTGCCGCTCACCGTGGATGTGGAGGAGCGGATGTACGCGGCCGGGAAGATCCCCGGCTCATTCTTCAAGCGCGAGGGCCGCGCGGGGGAGAAGGCGACGCTGACCGCCCGCCTCATCGACCGCCCCATCCGGCCGCTGTTCCCCAAGGGCTGGCGTTATGAGACCCAGCTGGTGGCGCTGCCGATGTCGGTCGACCACGTCAACCCGTACGACATGCTCGCCATGAATGGCGCCTCCGCGGCGCTGATGGTGTCCAACATCCCGTTCCCGGCGCCGGTCGGCGCGGTGCGGGTGGGCAAGATCGACGGCAACTTCGTCGTCAACCCCGACGAGGAGCTGCTGGTCGACGGCACAGATCTCGACCTGATCGTCGCCGGCACCGAGGAGGCCATCCTCATGGTCGAGGCGGGCGCCAACGAGATCCCCGAGGCCGAGATCCTCGACGCCCTGGACATCGCCCACGAGAACATCAAGAAGCTCTGCGCGGCCCAGCGCGAACTGGCCGAGAAGGCCGGCAAGGCCAAGACCGAGGTCGAGATCCCGCAGGTGCACGCCGAGCTCTACGAGCAGATCAAGGGCTCGCACGGCGCGGCCCTGGACGCCGCCACGCAGGTGGAGGACAAGCTCGAGCGCCAGGCCGCCACGGCCGCCGTCATGGAGCAGATCCTGGAGCACTACTCCGGCGACCCCGAGGCCGAGACCTACAAGGAGTACCACTCGAATGCGCTGCGCGCGTTCGAGAAGCTCGAGAAGACGCTCATCCGCGAGCGCATCGCCGTCCAGAAGAAGCGGCCCGACGGCCGCGGCACCGATCAGATCCGTCCGATCTCGATCGAGGTCGACGTGGCTCCGCGCACCCACGGCTCGGCGCTGTTCACCCGCGGCCAGACCCAGGCGTTCTCCGTCGTCGCCCTCGGCACCACGCGCGAGGAGATGCGGCTGGACACGCTGGGGCTGGAGACGACCAAGCGTTACTTCCACCACTACAACTTCCCGCCGTTCTCGGTCGGGGAGGCCGGCTTCATGCGCGGCCCCAAGCGCCGCGACATCGGCCACGGGGCGCTCGCCGAGCGGGCGCTGGTGCCGATGATCCCCAGCCAGGAGGACTTCCCGTACACGATCCGCGTGGTCTCGGACATCCTCGAGTCCAACGGATCAAGCTCGATGGCCAGCGTGTGCGGCTCGACCCTGTCGCTGATGGACGCCGGTGTGCCGATCAAGGCGCCGGTGGCGGGCATCGCCATGGGTCTGATCAAGGAGGGTGACGACTACGTCATCCTCACCGATATCGCCGGCGTCGAGGACCACCTCGGCGACATGGACTTCAAGGTCGCCGGCACCAAGGACGGGATCACCGCCCTGCAGATGGACATCAAGATCACGGGCGTCACGTTCGAGATCATGCGCGACGCTCTGGCCCAGGCCAAGGTCGCTCGCGAGTTCATCCTCGGCGAGATGACTCAGGTCATCGACACGCCGCGCTCGGAGCTGTCCAAGTACGCGCCGGGGATCTCCTCGGTCAAGATCGACCCGGAGAAGATCGGCCTGCTCATCGGCAAGGGTGGCGAGACGATTCGCGCCCTCCAGGAGGAGTTCGAGTCCCAGATCGATGTCAACGACGAGGGCATGGTCCTCGTCTACGCCTCCAATCGGGAGCTGGGCGACGCGCTGGTGGCTCGGATCAGCTCGATGACCAAGGAGGTCGAGGTCGGCGACGAGTTCACCGGCAAGGTCGTCAAGACGACGACCTTCGGCGCCTTCATCGAGCTCTCCAAGGGCACCGACGGGCTGCTGCACATCTCCAACGTCGCTCCCGGGCAGCGGATCGCCACCGTCGAGGAGGTCCTCAACAAGGGCGACGAGCTCGCCGTCAAGGTCGTGGAGGTCGACCGCGAGCGCGGTCGCATCGGCCTGCGCCTCGCCAACGATCCCGAGATCCAGGGCAAGACCCCGGAGGAGCTGTCGGCGATCGCCGCCGCCGAGAACGGCGGCCAGCGCCGCGAGCGCTCCGGCGGTGGTGACCGTGGCGGACGCGACCGCGGCGGGCGTGACCGCGGCGGACGCGGTGGCGACCGTGACCGTGACCGCGACCGTGACCGTGATCGCGGCCGGGTGCGCGACCGCGACCCAGACCGGCCGCGCTCCTAGCTGACGCTCGCCCGTGAAGCAGCAGCACCGCCTGACGACGCTCGAGTCGGGCGTCCGGATCGTGACGGAGGGGATGCCCTCCGTCCGGTCCGTGTCGCTGGGGTTCTGGATCGGCACGGGCTCGCGCTACGAGTCCGAGGCCGAGGCCGGGCTCTCGCACCTGCTCGAGCACCTGCTGTTCAAGGGCACGGCCAAGTACGAGTCGCTGCAGATCGACCAGATCTTCGACGGCATGGGTGCCGAGCTCAACGCCGGCACCGGCAAGGAGACCACGTCGGTCTACGCGCGGGTGATCGACGAGCACCTCGCCGACGCCTTCGACGTGATGGCCGATATGGTGTTCCGGCCGAGGCTCACGGACATCGAGTCCGAGCGCGAGGTCATCCTCGAGGAGATCGCGATGTACGAGGACGATCCCCAGGAGAAGGTGTTCGACATGCTCGGCGAGGCCGTGTTCGGCTCAGACGCCCTGGGCCGGGCCATCATCGGGCGCGCCACGGTCATCTCGGAGACCCCGGTGCCAGAGATCGCGCGTTTCCATCACGCCCGCTACCGCCCCGAGAATATCGTCATCGCGGCGTGCGGCGCCGTCGATCACGACGCGCTGGTGGCGGTGGCGCGCGAGCGCTGTGACCCGCCCAAACTCGCCAACGGCGCCGGGCCCGCGGCGCCCACGCCGGCCCATCACGCCGCCGTGGTCGCCCCTCGGCCAGGGCGGCGCTTCGAGCGCAAGGACACCGAGCAGTACCACGTCTGCCTGGGCGGCACCGGGCTCTCGCGCCACGACGACCGGCGGTTCGCCCTGCGGGTGCTGGACACCATCTTCGGCGGAACCTCGTCGAGCCGCCTGTTTCAGGAGGTGCGCGAGCGCCGCGGCCTGGCGTACGCCGTGTACTCGTTCACCACCGCCTACTCCGACACTGGCCAGGTCGGGCTCTATGTCGGCACGCGGGCCGAAAACCTCGTCCAGGCGTTGTCGGTGGTGGGGACCGAGCTGGAGCGCTTCCGCGCCGAGCCGGCCACCGCCGAGGAGCTTCACCGCGCCAAGGAGAACCTGAAGGGGCGCGTGGTACTGGCGCTGGAGTCCACCGGGGCGCGGATGAACCGGCTGGGCTCCGAGGTCCTCGCCGACTCGCCGCTGATGGCGCTCGACGAGGTCGTGGAGCGTATCGACGCCGTCTCGCTCGAAGACCTGGCGGCCCTCGCCGACGAGCTGTGGGACCCCGAGCGCCTGTCGGCGGCCGGCATCGGTCCCGAGGCCGAGCGCTTCGACGAGGCGCTCGCCGGGATGGCTCCCGTGCTGGCCAAGATACCCGTAGCCTGAGCCGCCGTGACCGGATCGCCGATCAGGGTCGCCGTCGCCGGAGCGGCCGGACGGATGGGTGCCACGGTGTGCGACGCGGTCGACGGCGCGCAGGACATGGAGCTGGTGGCACGCGCCGACCCGGCGCTGTCCATGACGCTGGACGACGCCCTGTCGGCGGCCCCTGACGTGCTGGTGGACTTCACCATCCCCACCACCGCCCTGGCCAACGCGCGCCTGGCGGTCCGGGCCGGCGTCCACGTGGTCATCGGGACCACGGGCTTCGACGTGTCCGAGCTGGAGGACCTGCGCGACGCCAAGGCCAACGTGTTCGTCGCGCCCAACTTCGCCATCGGGGCGGTGCTGATGATGCGGTTTGCGGTGGAGGCGGCGCGCCACATGGCCAAGGCCGAAATCATCGAGCTCCATCACGACGGCAAGGTCGACGCGCCGAGCGGGACCGCGGCGCGGACCGCGGCGCTCATGCGGGAGGCCGGGGGCGCCGAGGTGCCGGTGCACTCCGTGAGGCTGCCGGGCCTGGTCGCCCATCAGGAGGTGATCCTCGGCGACGTGGGCCAGACGCTCACCATCCGCCACGACTCCATCGACCGCGAATCGTTCATGCCGGGTGTGCTGCTCGCCGTCCGGGCCGTCGGGGGGCTGACCGAGTCGCCCGTGGTCGGGCTCGAGAAACTCCTCCGCTGAGAGAAGAGTCGTACAGCGACGACCCGACTCCACGTCGAGCCCGGCGGCACCTCTCGATCCTGATGTCCCCGCCGGCCGGAGACGACGACGGCGACCCCGAGCCGGGCCCGCCGAGGACTCCGGAGCTGCTGACCGAGCGCGAGCGGGAGGTCCTGAACATGGAAGCGATGGGCATGGGGAGCACCCAGATCGCGTCGTCGCTGAGCGTTTCGACCCACGGTCGAGACCCACGTGCGCCACTGCCTGGCCAAGCTGGGCGCCCGCAACCGCGCGCACGCGATCGCGCTGGGCGTACGCGCCGGCGAGATCCGGCTCGATCTCGGAGACGGCCGCCGGTGAGTCGCGCGTTCACGGACCTGAACTCATCTCCCCCATATTGGCGATGGACTTTCCGGGGTTCAGGGCGGAGAATCCGTGGCAATGTCAGGACGGCAGCCGATCGGCGAGGGCGACTCCCAGTTTGCGCTGCCCGATTTCGACGTCGTCAGCGTCAGCCGTGACGACGAGGTGATCGTGGCCCTGCGCGGCGAGGTCGACCTGGCCACGGCGCCCATGCTGGCGCGCGAGTTGGCGCTCGGGCCGGTCCGGGAGGCGCGCGCCGTGCTGGTGGACCTGGACCACGTGGCCTTCATGGACCTCACCGGGCTGCGGCCGCTGCTCTCCTTCGCCTCCCCGAAGCGTCCGGGGCACCACGTCGCCATCACCGCGGGGCCGCCGGCGGTCCAGCGGCTGCTTGAGCTCACCGGCCTGCGCCGCTACTTCAACGTGGTGGGCCCGAGCGGGGCGTAGCAGCGCCGGACGGGTTCAGCCGGCGTCGCGGACCGCGGTGGAGATCGCCGCCCGGGCCAGGCCCACGTACCACTCGGCAACGTCCTCGCGCCGGACGTCGGGTTTCTTGAGCCACCAGTTGGCCAGCGCCTCGCCCGCTCCGACGATCGCCTCGGCCACGCCCTCGGACGCGGGTGGCCTCAGGCCCGCCCACGACGAGTCGCCCTGCCCCTCGAGCATCCGCTGGACCTCGCCGACGATCTCGGAGCGCAGCCGGGCCACCTGCTCGGCCAGCGGCCGCCGAGCGCTGAGCTCGCGGAACAGCACGGTCCAGCCGTCTGAGTGCTCCTCCACGAAGGCCAGGAACTCGTTGATGACCGCGCGCAGCCTGCCGGTGGGCGGGTGGGCTCTATCGGCGCGGTCGGCGCCCACCAGGCGCTGGACAAGCTCGCCGCCGGTGCGCTCGATGTAGGCGACGTAGAGCCCCTCCTTGGAGTCGAAGTAGGCGTAGAGCATCGGCTTGGACACGCCGGCCAATCCGGCGATGCGGTCCATGGAGGCGCGCTCATAGCCGCCCTCGGCGAAGACCTGCCCGGCGACGCGCAGGATCACCTGCTCGCGCACCGAGCGCGGCATTCCCTGCGTCCCGGCCCGGCTGCGACTACGGCCAGGTGCTGTGGCCTCAGGATGAGACAAAGCGGGTAGGAATCTACTGAAACGGATATTACTGATGAGTAGGTAGGTATGCCCGAACGCGGAACCAGACCCAATGTCCACCCGATCCAGCGCCGAATCCTCGACGCGATGGCGTCGCTGAGCTCGCCCCTGCTCATCGACGACTACTTGGAGCTGATCAACCCGCTGTGGTCCACGCGTGAGCTGCGCGGACGCATCGAGGCGATCGAGCACGAGACCCGGGACGCCGCGACCGTGCTGATCAAGCCCGGTTACCGCTGGGGAGGGCACGAGCCGGGCCAGTACCTGCGGATTGGGCTGGACATCGAGGGCGTGCGCCACTGGCGCGCCTACTCGCTGACGTCGGACCCGGAACGCAAGGACGGCCTCATCTCCATCACGGTCAAGAACGTTGACGAGGGCAAGGTCTCTCCTTACCTCGTGCGCCGCGGCCGGACCGGGACGATCGTCTCGCTGGGCGGGGTGGAGGGCGAGTTCGTGCTGCCCGACCCGCTGCCCGACCGGCTGCTGTTCATCAGCGCCGGCAGCGGCATCACCCCGATCATGAGCATGCTGCGCCACCTCGACCAGAGCGCCGAGCTCCACGACGCCGCGCTCCTGCATTCGGCGCGCCGTACGGACGAGGTCATCTTCGGCGACGAATTGCGCGCGCTCGCCCGGCGTCACGACCGCTTCGTGCTACACGAGCAGCTCACCGCCCACAACGGGCGCATGGGCCCGGCCGACCTGGACCGCCTGTGCCCCGACTGGCGGGAGCGCGAGACGTTCATCTCCGGTCCCACCGAGATGCTCGACGCGTTCACCGAGCACTACGAGGAGGCCCGGGTTGGCGACCGCCTGCACATGGAGCGCTTCCAGCCCAAGCTCGGGCTCGGCGACGCCGAGGAGGGCGAGGGCGGCACGGTCCGCTTCCTGGTCTCCGGCGTCGAGGCCGAGTCCGACGGCAGCAGGCCGATTCTCGTCTGCGGCGAGGAGGCGGGCCTGGACCTCCCCTACGGCTGTCGGGAGGGCATCTGCCACACCTGCGTGGGCGAGCTGCGCTCCGGCCACGTGCGCGACCTGCGCAACGGCAAGGTGCACGGCGAGGAGGGCGAGGTCATCCGCACCTGCATCCATGCCCCTGAAGGACCCATCGAAATCGAACTCTAGGAGGAGACCCCGTGACCACGACCGCCGTCCAAAATGGCAAGGGCCCGGCCGAGCCGACCGAGGTCGACAGCTCCGAGAATCCGCTGCATCGCCTCACGCCGGAGCAGATCGAGCAGATCGGACGCGAGTTCGATGAGCTGCACGAGCAGGTCAAGGCTGACCTGGGCGACCGCGACGCCCGGTACATCCGCTCCATGATCGCGTTCCAGCGGCGTCTGGCGCTCATGGGCCGGGCGGAGCTGATCGCCTCCCGCTGGCGGGTGGCGTGGGCGTTGGGAGCGGCGACCCTCGGAATGGCCAAGATCCTGGAGAACATGGAGATCGGCCACAACGTCATGCACGGCCAGTGGGACTGGATGAACGACCCGGTGATCAACTCCCGGGCCTGGGACTGGGATACCGCATCCACGGCCGAGGCCTGGCGCCATTCCCACAACTTCATCCACCACACCTACACCAACATCATCGGCAAGGACCGCGACCTCGGCTACGAGATCATGCGGATCGACCCCGCGCAGAAGTGGCACCCGTTCTATCTGCTCCAGCCGTTCTACAACGTCCTGTTGGCGATGCTGTTCGAATGGGGGGTTGCCGTCCACGACCTCGATTTCGACGCGATCCGCGCCGGCGAGAAGGACATCAAGCAGGTCCGCAAGGAGCTCAAGGGGATTGCGGGCAAGGCCCGCGCCCAGATCACCAAGGACTACATCGCCTGGCCGATGATCAGTGGGCTGGTCATGACCGCGATCGAGGCTGGCGTTTTCGCCGCCAAGGCCCGGGATGAGAGCCGCGCTCAGGGCTTGACCCGCAAAGCGCGCCGGGCGGTGCGCAAAGCCGCGCGGCGGGCCGGCGACGACGACGGGCTGCTGTCCAAGCTCATTGCCCGCCGCTCCTTCCGGGAGCCGTTCGTGCGCACTCTGACGGCCGACGTGATGGCCAACCTCATCCGCAACGTGTGGTCCTACGCGATCATCTTCTGCGGGCACTTCCCGGATCAGACGTTCACCTTCACCGATGAGGAGACAGACGGCGAGTCGCGGGGCGGCTGGTACGTGCGCCAGCTGCTCGGAGCGGCCAACATCGACGGCGGTCCCCTGTTCCACGTGATCAGCGGCAACCTCGGCTACCAGGTGGAGCACCATCTCTTCCCCGACATGCCCAGCACCCGCTACGGCGAGATCGCGCCCAAGGTCCGCGAGATCTGCGAGCGCTACGAGCTGCCCTACAACACGGGGCCGTTCCACCAGCAGCTCGGCATGGTGCAGCGGACGATCCTGCGCCTGGCGCTCCCGGGTGGGCGTTCGCGGCCGAAGCCGGGTCCGTACCACGGGCCGAGGGTGCGGGGGAGCGGGGAGCAGGTCGGGGCCGCCGCATAGGGTTGCCTGGCGCGGATCTAACGGCTTGGCTTTCGAAGGCAGGGACGGACGGCCGGGGCGACCCCGCCGAGGGGGTTGTGGGAGATCTTCCGTGGTAGCCAAGGACGATCTCCCAAGACCCCCTCCGCAGGCACCGCAGCCGCCCGTCCCACCTTCGAAAGCCCAGTCGTTCTACGGCTCGCGCGCCAGCAACTCCAGGCGGTTGCCGAACGGGTCGGCGGTGAAGAACCGCTGCACCCCGGGCAGCGCGTCGTCCCACATCACGGCAAAGCCCGCGCCCCCCAGCCGGTCCGCCAGCGCCTCGAGTATCGCCGCGCTCGCGACCCGTAGCCCGGGGTGGGCCTTGAGCGCCGGAGCGAACGCGTCGGCGGCCACCCCTACGTGCAGCTGTGCGCCAGCCGCCAGCACAAACCACACCCCGCCGCGCCTCGCCAGCGGCGGAGGCTTCTCGACCTCATCGAGTCCTAACAGCTCGCCGTAGAACCACCGCGCCCGGGCCTCGCACCCCGCCGGGGCGGCCACCTGCACGTGATCGAGCGCCGGCGGCGCTTCGTTCTCGAGGCCCAATGCGTTTCACCTCCGATACGGTTGCGAGCCGATGCCGATCGAAGTTAGCGCCGTCCGAGGCTTCAGCGATCTGCGCGAGTTCGTCGCGCTGCCGTTCCGCCTGCACGCCGGGACCCCGTGGATCCCACCCCTCAAGCTCGAGCGCTACGCGTTTCTGATCCGCCAGCTCAACGCGTTCTTCAGCCACGGGGAGGCCCAGTACTTCCTCGCCCGCCGGGACGGCCGGGTGGTGGGCCGGGTCACCGCCCAGATCGACTTCGCCTTCAACCAGTTCCACGGGAGCCGTTGGGGGATGTTCGGGTTCCTCGAGTTCGAGGACGACCAGGAGATCGTGGACGCGTTGCTGGCCGCCGCCGAGGCGTGGTGCCACTCGCGTGGCTGCGACCGGATGGTGGGTCCGATGTGCTTCCAGATCAACGACGAGGCCGGCGTGATGATCGAGGGCTTCGAGCGTGAGCCGCTCATCCGCGAGCCGTGGAACCCGCCGTACTACCAGGCCCGCTTCGAGGCGGCGCCGGGGCTCATCAAGGCGATGGACCTCTTCGGCTGGGACCTCTCGATCAACGACCGGGCCCGGATGAACCCGATCCTGCCCAAGATCGCCGAGCGGGCCCACACCAAGCACGGGATCACGATCCGCCACATGTCCCGGCGCCATCTGCGCCGCGACATGGACGAGTTCGCCAAGGTCTACAACGCCGCCTGGTCGCACAACTGGGGCTTTGTGCCCTACTCCAAGGCCGACCTGGACGCCTACACCATCGACATGCAGCTGGTGTTCTCCCGCGACTGGTTCATGATCGCCGAGCAGGAGGGCAACACCGTGGCGATGGCGATCCCCATCCCCGACATCCACCAGGTCTACAAGAAGATGCAGGGCCGGCTGCTCCCCCTCGGCTGGCTCTACTACCTCATGCGCGGACGGATCATCGACCGGGTCCGGGTCGGCTTCCTCGGCGTTCTGCCCGAGTACCAGCACACTGGGGTCGCCGCTGCGCTCTATCTCGCGCTCTTCGACGTCGCCGAGCGTGTACGTCAGAAGCAGGGCGAGGCGAGCTTCATCCTCGAGGTCAACAGCTCCATGAATCGCGGCCTGGAGGCCATGGGCGGCCGGTTGGTCAAGCGCTGGCGCGTGTACGAGCGGCTGCTCGAGCCCGGCGCCGAGCCCTCGGCGCCGCTCGCGGCCGACTGAAAGCCGCCCCGCCCCCTGCGATAATGCAGCGATGACTGTGAACTTCGGCACGATCTTGACCGCGATGGTCACCCCCTTTGACGAGCGCGGCAGGCTCGACGAGGACGCCGCCGTGACCCTCATGAACCACCTCGCCGAGCACGGCTCCGACGGCCTGGTCATCTGCGGCACGACGGGGGAGGCGGCCACCCTGGACGACGAGGAGCACCTGCGGATGATCGAGCTGGCCGCCACCGAGATGCGCGACACCTGCGCGATCGTTGCCGGCGTGGGCTCCAACGACACCCGCCATGCGGTCATGCTCCACGAGCGGGCCACGGCGCTCGGGGCCGACGGCCTGCTGTCGGTCAACCCGTATTACAACCGCCCCAGCCGCCGCGGGATCATCGCCCACTACCGTGAGCTGACCCGGGCCACCGACCTGCCGATCCTGCTCTACAACATCCCCCAGCGAACCGGCTCGGACCTGTCCAACGACCTACTGGCGGAGCTCGGGCAGATGGACAACATCGTCGGCGTCAAGCAGGCCAACGAGGCCAACCTGGCGCACGTCGACGGGCTGATGATCTACGCCGGCAACGACGACATGTTCGTCGACGTGCTGGAGATGGGAGAGGCGGGCGGCATTCTGACCTGCACCCATGTGTTCGGCGACGAGATGCGCCGCATGGTGGACGAGCCCGAGCACCGGCGCGAGATCGACGCCGGCATGCAGGACGTCTACCGGGACATGTCGATCGCCCCGCTGGCCTGCAGCAACAAGGCGGCCCTGAATATGATCGGCATCCCGGTCGGCGGGCCCCGGCTCCCGTACGTCGAACTCGACGCGGACGAGCAGTCGGTCGTGCGCGCGATGCTGGAGCGCCACGGCATGCTCGCCGCGGCCTGAACACAGTGAATACGTGACCGGGTGAGCAAGCTCCGCGTCCTCCCGCTCGGCGGCCTGGGCGAGATCGGCAAGAACATGACGGTCGTCGAGTACGAGGACCGCATCGTCGTCGTGGACACCGGGCTGCGGTTTCCGACGGCGGACATGCTCGGCATCGATCTCGTGCTGCCGGACTTCGCCTACCTGCGCGAGCGCGCCGACGACATCGAGGCCATCGTCGTCACCCACGGCCACGAGGATCACCTCGGGGCACTGCCGTGGGTGCTGCGCGAGCTCGATGCCGGGGGCGACATCCCCGTCCTCGGCGGCCCGCTGACGATCGCCATGGCCCGCTCCAAGCTGGACGAGCACAACCTGCGAGACGTCGACCTCGAGGACGTCGCCTCCGGCGAGCAGCTCCAGATGGGCCCCTTCTCCCTGGAGCTCATCCACATGACGCACTCGATCCCCGACTCCTGTGCAGTGGCCGTCGGCACCGACCTGGGCACGGTGCTGCTGACCGGTGATTACAAGTTCGACCAGACCCCTGTGGACGGCCAGCCGGCGGACGTCTCGCGGCTGGCGGAGCTGGGGTCCGAGGGCGTGCTGCTGCTCTGCGGGGACTCCACCAACGCCGACCGGCCGGGCTTCTCCCCGTCCGAGCGCGACGTCGGCCCCCACCTGGAGGAGGTGTTCAGCCGCGCCGAGGGCCGCATCGTGGTCACGAGCTTCGCCTCCAACATCCACCGCGTCCAGCAGGTGATCGACGCCGCCGCCGCGCTGGGGCGCAAGGTGGCACTGGTGGGGCGCTCGATGCGCAAGAACGTCAACATCGGGCGCTCGCTGGGCCACATCGAGGTGCCCGAGGGCATGATGATCCAGCCCCACGAGGTCGAGGACTGGCCCGATCACCGGGTGGTGGTGATCTCGACCGGCTCCCAGGGCGAGCCGCTGTCTGCGCTGCGGCGGATGGCCTACAACGACCACCGCCAGATCACCCTGCGCCGTGGCGACACCGTGGTGTTCTCGGCCACGCCCATTCCCGGCAACGAGCGCGCCGTCAACGAGACGGTGGACCGGCTCTACCACATCGGCTGCAACGTCATCACACCCCGCGAAGCCCCCATCCACGCTTCGGGGCACGGCTTCGTCGAGGAGCTCAAGCTCATGCTCAACCTCGTCCGCCCGCGGTACGTCATGCCCATCCACGGCGACCACAAGCGCATCCACCTGCACGCCCAGCTGGCTGACGCGGTCGGCATCGATCCCGAGGCGGTGTTCCAGCTGGAGAACGGGCTGCCGCTGGAGATCGACGCTCAGGGCGCCGCCATCGGCGAGCGCCAGGCCGCCGGAATGATCTTCGTCGACGGCGTTGACATCGGCGACCCCGCCGACGTGGCGCTGCGCGACCGGCGCATGCTCTCGGCCGACGGCATCTTCATCGTGGTGGCCACGGTCTCCGAGCAGACCGGCGAGTCCGTCGTGCCGCCCGAGGTGATCTTCCGCGGCGTGCCGTTCATCGAGCAGGCCGACGAGCTCGTCTCCGACATCCGCGGGGAGGTGGAGCGCTCGCTGAGCGTCTCGGCGAAGGAGGGCGTGCGGGAGATCGACCTGCTCCAGCAGGGCCTGCACGACGATCTCGCCGCGTTCGTCTACGAGCGGTTGCGGCGCCGGCCGATGGTCCTGCCGGTCGTCGTCGAGGTCTGAGCCGCCCCATTCTCGGCGGGAGCTCCGGCCGACGCGGTGACGACCCGGACCATTGGGATCCGGATGACGAACCGCGTCCCGACGCCGTTCTCGGGGACCTCGAGGTCCACCGTGCCGCCGTGCGACTGGGCCACCGAGCGTACGATCGCCAGGCCCAGCCCCGAGCCCTTGCCGCCGTCACGGCCGCCGCGCACGAAGCGTTCGAACACGCGGTTGGTCAGCTCCGGCGGGATTCCGGGACCCGAGTCCTCCACGATCACCACGGCCTCGCCGTCGCGGGCCTCGGTGGACGCGTGCACCTGGGTCCCCGGCGGGGTGTGACGCACCGCGTTCTCCAGCAGGTTGAGCATCAGCCGGTGCAGCTCGTCGCGCACGCCGTCGACGATCACCGGCTCGGGACTGATCGACAGGTCATGGCGCTCGGCCATCGGCCCCAGCTCGGCGGCCACCTCGATCAGGACCTCGGCCAGGTCGGTGGGGCGGTGGGGCTGAACCCGCCGCGCGTCGGCGCGGGCCAGCAGCAGCAGGTCGCCCACCAGCCGGCGCATGCGGCGCGTGGAGCGCAGCGCCGCCTCGGCGGTCTCCGCCTGCTCGCCGCTCAGCTCCTCGGTGAGCAGGTCGAGGTTCGCCAGCACGCTGGTCAGGGGGGTGCGCAGCTCATGGGACGCGTCGGCGACGAACTCGCGCTGGCGGTCGAGCATGGCCTGCGTGTCGGCGCGCGCGGAGTCCAGGGCGGCGAGCATGCCGGCGAGGGTCCGCGCCAGCTCGGCGATCTCGTCGTCGGCGTCGGGACGCGGGACCTGAGCGCTGGCGTCGCGCGTGCGCTCGATCTCGCGGGCGGCGTCGGTCAGCTCCGCGATCGGCCGCATCGCCCGGGCCGAGACGAACAGCCCGGCCAGCAGGGCCAGGATGGTGCCGCCGACCACGCCGAGGAGGAGGAAGACGTCGACGCGGCGCAGCGTGTGGTTGATGTCTGACAGCGGGAGGGCGTAGAGGATCTTGACCTGCCCAACCGGCTTCACCGACAGCTCGCGCACGGCCACGCGGTAGCCCGACTGGTTGTAGTAGCCGTCGGCCCGGAGCGGCATCGAGCTGAACAGAGCCGGATTGGCCGGCGCCTTGACGCCGCGGATCTGGACGTTGCCCTGGGTGCCGAGCAGGAACCCGTCGGAGGTGTCAAACACGCGGATCTCCGCGTGCTGGGCGCTGGCGAAGTCGCCGAGCGAGACGTTCACGTTGCCCCAGCCGATCTCAGTCGGATCGTTCTGGTCCCAGGTCAGCTTGCCGTTGAGCTCCTGGTAGAGGCGGTTGACCGCCGAGCTCTGCTGGTCGTTGAACTGGGTGCGCACCTGGCGGTTCGTGAACGTGCCGACGATCACCGCGAACCCGGCCAGGATCACGAACGTCAGCGCCGCCGAGCCTCCGGCCAGGCGCCACCGGATCGGGACCGACCTATACGCGGAGTACGTAGCCCGCGCCGCGGATCGTATGTAGGAGCCGTGGCTCGCCACCGGATTCCAGCTTCCGTCGTAGGTTGGACACGAACACCTCGATCGTGTTCGTCATCGAGAACGGGTCATACCCCCACACCTCGTCAAGCAGGCGCTGGCGCGAGATCACGATCCGCTCATTTCGCATCAGGTATTCCAGCAGCTCGAACTCTCGCTGGGTGAGGTCGACGTGGCGATCGCCGCGCATGACCTCATGGGTGTCGGGGTTGAGCTTGAGATCGCCGACCGACAGGTGCGCCTGGCCGCGGGGCGGGCGACGCCGCAGCAGCGCCCGCAGCCGCGCCAGCAGCTCCTGGCGCTCGAACGGCTTGACCAGATAGTCATCGGCGCCCGAGTCCAGCCCCTCGACCCGGGACTCGACCGCGTCGCGCGCGGTGAGGACCAGGATGGGGACATCGTCATCGCCCTGGCGCAGGGCTTTGGCCACCTCGATCCCGTCCATCCCCGGCAGGCCGAGGTCGAGCAGAACGAGGTCGGGCAGGAACGCATGGGCTCCCTCCAGAGCGGCTGGCCCGTCACCGGCGACGCGCACCTCGTAGCCCTCCATGCGCAGCGAGCGCTGGAGCACCTGGGCGATAGCGTCGTCGTCCTCGACGACCAGCACGCGGGGGGGACGTTCGAAATCGACCATACGCAGCCAGATGGTAGGGGTGAACGCGCAGGGATCGCTCAGGCCCTTATCAGACCCTTACGCATGGCAGGAGCCGGGCCACCGCCGTCGAAGCTGGCTGTTCGGACATGGCCACCAGCACGAAGCCTCGCCCCAAGCCCAAGCCGCGGCGCAAGTCACCCCCGCCTCGGGCGCGTCGCTCGCTGCTGGCGAGCCGTCCGACGCTGCCGGCGGTGGCGCTCGAGCCCCACCACATCGACATCCTCGCCCTGGCGCTGATCGCGGTCGGCATCTTCCTCGGCGGGGTCTCCTACGTGCACTGGGCCGGCGGGGCGCTGGGCGACGGGGCCGTTCGCGCCACGCGCTTCGTCTTCGGCGCTCTGGGCTACGCGGTGCCCGTCGCGCTGGTGATGGCCGGGGGCCTCATCCTCATGCGCGAGCTGCGCCCGCCCGCGCGCCCGCTGCGCGCCGGGCTCATCTGCCTGGTCGCGGCCCTGACGCTGATGCTGGCCGCCGGCACGCTGGGCATCGGCCCCGGGCCGGTGCCCGACGCGCAGTTCTGGCACGCTGCGGCCTTCGAGCGTCGCGGCGGCGTCATCGGCCAAGCCGAATTCTGGGTGAGCTCGCACCTGCTCTCGACCCTCGGCGCCGACATCCTCGCCGTTTTCCTGCTCGTGGCCGGGCTCATCCTGGTCACCGGCGCCACCTTGGCGGGCCTCGTACGCGTGACGGGTGCGGGGATGGCGGGCACGGGCCGCGCGGTGCGCCGCTCCACTGACAGCCTGAGCGCCACCATCGCGCGCCGTCCCGCCACCGCGGCCGCCCGAGCGGACGCCGGCACCCTGGCCGGGGGCGACCGCGGCGGTCCGGTGCCCGACCGGCTGCTCGATCCCGACCTGCTGCCCGAGCCCCTGCTGCCCCCGGAGCCGGACACCGCCGAGCTCGTGGTCCGCGCCACCCACGTCGAGGCGCCGCCCAACGACGGCCAGGTCAACGACTCCGACGCCGCGCCCCCGTTGTTCGATCCCGACGACGAGGGCGAGATCGTCGCCTCGGACGAGCGCCCGGACCCCGCGGCCGATCCCGAGCGCCCGTCGCGTCCACCCGTGGACCCGGCCGACCTCACGCCCCAGGGGCGCTACCGGGAGGCCGTCACCGACGACCCCGACTTCGAATGGCAGCTGCCGAGCACGCGGTTCCTCACCCGCTCCACCGGCGAGGCGGCCAAGCCCGACACGGCCGGGCAGGAACAGGTGGCGCGCACGCTGCTGGAGACCCTCGGTCACTTCGGCATCGACGCCAAGGTCATCGGCCGCGTGACCGGCCCCCACATCACCCGCTACGAGATCCGGCTCGCGCCCGGGATCAAGGTGGCCAAGATCGCGCAGCTCAAGGACGACCTCGCCTACGCGCTGGCGGCCACCGACATCCGCATCCTGGCGCCGATCCCGGGCAAGCAGGCGGTCGGCGTCGAGGTCCCCAACGCTCGGCGCAAGATCGTGCACCTGGGCGACGTCTACCAGGAGCCGCCCGCGGACTGGTCACCGTTGACGGTGTGGCTGGGCAAGGACATCGCCGGACGGGCGATCGGCGCCGACCTGGCCAAGATGCCGCACCTGCTGGTGGCGGGCACCACGGGCGCCGGAAAGTCGGCCTGCGTCAACGCGATGCTCTCGAGCATCCTGCTGCGCGCCACGCCGCACGAGGTCCGGATCGTGCTGGTGGATCCCAAGCAGGTGGAGCTCAACCACTACGAGTCGGTGCCGCACCTGCTGACTCCGGTGATCACGAGCCCACGCATGGCCGCCAACGCGCTGCAGAACCTGGTCAAGGAGATGGAGCAGCGCTACGGGATCATGTCGCTGGCCCGGACCCGCAGCCTTCCCGAGCTCAACCGGGCCCGCGACAAGCGCGGCGAGCCCCGGCTGCCCTACATCCTGTGCGTCATCGACGAGCTCGCTGATCTGATGATGGTCGCGCCCGCCGACGTGGAGGACTCGATCATCCGCCTGGCCCAGAAGGCACGCGCGGTCGGCATCCACTTGGTGCTGGCCACCCAGTCCCCGCGGGTGGACGTGATCACGGGCATGATCAAGGCCAACGTGCCCTCGAGGATCGCCTTCGCGGTCTCGAGCCAGACCGACTCGCGCGTGATCCTCGATCAGAACGGGGCCGAGGCACTGCTGGGCCAGGGCGACATGCTCTTCTCGCCGGTCGGGACCTCCAAGCTCCAGCGCATCCAGGGCGCCTACATCGACGAGGAGCAGGTGCTCGAGCTCACCGAGAGCTGGCGGCGCCAGGGCGAGCCCGAGTTCCAGGAGGAACTGCTGGAGGAGGTCGAGTCAGAGGACGAGGGGCCCGCCGGCGACGAGGACGCGCTCAGCGCCAACGAGGATCCGCTGCTGGAGGAGGCCATCTACCTGGTGGCCTCGATGGGCACGGCGTCCACGTCGATGCTCCAGCGCCGCCTGCGGCTCGGCTACACGCGCGCCGGCCGGCTGATCGACATGCTGGAGCGCCGGGGGATCATCTCCGGTTACGAGGGCTCCAAGCCGCGCCAGGTCCTGATCACCGAGGCCGATGTGCCGCGCATCCTCTCCCACCTCGCCGAGGCCGACGGCGCCGGCCGGAGCCCGGCACCCGAGGCCGATCCGCCGGCCGGTCCGCCGGAGCAGACCCCGCCGCCCGACCTGGACGATCCCAGCGATTCCCAGGAGTTTCCGGGCTAACCGGGCGGGGCTGCGCCGGTAGCCTGTTTCGCGATGGCAGATATCGGCGCCACCCTGCGGGAGGCGCGGATGCGCGCCAAGATCGACATCAACGAGGTCGAGCGGCGCACGAAGATCCGCGCCAAATATCTCCGCGCGATCGAGAACGAGGAATGGGGCCTGCTCCCCGGGGACGTCTATGTCAAGAGCTTCCTGCGCACCTACAGCGAGTACCTGGGGCTCGACAGCCGCCAGCTGATCGACGACTACAAACGCCGTTACGAGCGACCGTCGGACAATGAGCTGCGGCCGATCACCCCGCTGGGCCGCGAGCGTGAGCGCCACCGCCAGCCGCGGGGACCGCTGATCCCGCCGTGGGTGCTGATCGGGGTGGTGCTGGTGGGCATCGTCGTCGCCCTGTACTTCCTGGGCATCAAGGGCAAGGGGGGGAACACGACCCCCACGACCACCCAGGCGACCACTCCGCCCCCTCGCCACAAGGCCACGCACCATCGCGCGCCGCGGACGCGGACGGTGGCCTCGACGGTGAAGCTCCAACTGGTGCCCACCGGGGCCGTGTACGTCTGCCTGGTCGACGGAGCCGGCAAGAAGCTGATCCCGGGGGAGATCTTCAACGTCGGGCAGACGATCCCGGTCAAGACCTCCTCCAAGCTGCTACTGACCCTCGGCAACGCGTCGGTGAGGATGAAGGTCAACGGGGTGTCGGTGACGGTGCCCTCGACCGGTAGCCCGGTGGGCTTCGACCTCACCCCGGCGTCGCACACGATGCTGCCGGCCGGCAAGCAACCCCAGTGCGCATGACGGAACAGGCCGCCCCGAGCGCTCCGCGAGCCGGGATCCTCATCACGGGGACCGAGGTCCTCACCGGGATCATCTCCGACCGCAACGGGCCGTGGCTGTCCGAGCGCCTGCGCGAGCTGGGTGTCGACGCCGCCGTCATCCAGATCGTGGGCGACCGGCCCCAGGACCTGCTGGCGGCGCTGGAGTTCATGCGCGACGAGGGCCTGGCGCTGATCGTCACCAGCGGCGGCCTGGGGCCGACCGCCGATGATCTGACCGCCGAGATCGTCGGGCGCTTCAGCGGCCGCGAGATGGTCCTGGACCCGGGGCTGGAGGAGCGCATCGGCGAGATCCTGCGCCCGATGATGGAGCGCTGGCCCAACCTCGACGCTGACGCGATCCGCCGTTCCAACCGCAAGCAGGCGGTCATCCCGCACGGCGCGACGGTCCTGGAGCCGGTGGGCACGGCCCCGGGGCTGGTCGTCCCGCCGCTCGAGGGCGAGCGGCCGACGGTGGTGGTGCTGCCCGGCCCCCCGCGGGAGCTTCAGCCCATGTGGGAGACGGCGCGGCGGACCGAGGCGTTCTGCGCCGCGATCGTGGGCGCCGTCAGTTACCGGCGTGAGATCGTGCGGCTGTTCGGGATCCCGGAGTCCGAGATCGCCAACACACTGCGCGCTGCAGAGGACGCGGGGCTGGACCTGGCGCCGCTGGAGATCACCACGTGCCTGCGACGGGGGGAGATCGAGATCGCCACCCAGTTCGAGCCGGCCGGCCAGCCCGCCTATGACATGCTGCTGCGCTTCATCCGCGAGCGCCACGCCGACACCCTGTACTCCGAGGACGGCTCCACCATCGACGAGCAGCTTGCGGGGCTGCTCGCGGGCCACACCCTGGCGGTGGCCGAGTCCTGCACGGGCGGCGGCCTCGCCACCCGCATCACCGACCGCGCGGGCTCGTCGGCCTACTTCCTGGGGGGCGGCGTGGTCTACTCCAACGAGGCCAAGATCGACCTCGCCGGGGTGGACCCCGGCCTCATCGAGCGCTTCGGCGCCGTGTCCACCGAGGTGGCGCAGGCCCTGGCCGAGGGCATCGCGGAGCGCTTCGACGCCGAGCTGGGGGCCGGGATCACGGGAATCGCGGGCCCGGGCGGGGGGACGGAGGACAAGCCGGTCGGGACCGTCTGCTTCTCGGTCTGGATGCGCAGCGGGGAGGGGGCGCCGCGCCGCCTCACCCGCCGCACCCGCCTGCCGGGCGATCGCAGCGACATCCGCGACCGCTCGGTCACGGTGGCGATGCACCTGCTGCGCCGCGTGCTGCTCGGCGAGACCGATCTACAGCCCGCCCCGGCCACGGGCGCTGACGCGATGCCGTGAGCGCCGGCCAGGCGCGGCTGTTCGTGGCCCTGGAGCTGCCCGCCGAGGTGCGCTCGGTGCTCGAGAGCTGGTCGCGCGGGCACGTCGGCCGGATGGCGCGGGTGCGACTGGTCGAGCCCGAGTCCCTGCACGTGACCCTGTGCTTCGTGGGGTCGCGCCCGGCCGGCGAGATCGATGCGATCGCGGCCGCGTGCGGCGGGGTGTCGGGCCTACCGCCGGCGGCCCTGACGCTCGGCGCCGCCCGGTGGCTGCCGCCCCGGCGCCCGCGCGTGCTCACCGTCACGCTGGCCGACGCGCGGGAGCGGCTGGCCGTGGTGCGCGCCACGCTGGCCGCCGCCCTGCAGGACGGCGGCTTCTACGAGCCGGAGACGCGCCCGTTCCTCGCCCATGTCACCGTCGCGCGCGTCGCGCACGAGGGCCGTCCCCGGCGCGACACGCGTGTCGCGCACGATGGGCGTCCCCGGCGCGAAGACCTCCCCGCGCCGGAGGCCGTGCGCTTCACCGGCGACACGGTGACGCTGTACCGGTCGCACCTGGGCCGGGGCCCAGCGCACTATGAGGCGTTGTCGCGCGTGACGCTGTCTGGCTGACCTACGGCAGCTGGGACTCGATCCACTGCTCCAACGCCGGCCCGCTCTCCACGCTGGTGATCAGCGCGTAGCGGATGCCGGGGCCGTGGTGGTAGCCCCCGTGGTAGAGAAACTCCGAGTCGACGACCGCCTGCTGGTACTTGGGCAGCCCGATCTTGACCTCCGAGGCCTTGGAGAACTGGTCGCGCCGGACAACGAGCGCGCTGGAGTCATCGTCGGTCAGCTCCAGCCACAAGCGCACCACCCAGCCGTTCTCCTCGGCCTTGTTGGCCGCGTTGTTGTTATCCAGGTGCAGGCCCCAGCGGCACTCGCGCATCGTGTTGGGCTTCATCCTGAGCAGCTGGACCCGGCCGAAGCGAGCGCCGATCGACTCGACGTACTGGACGATCGAGGGGCACTTCTTGGCGTTCTCGGTCCAGACGCCGTCGAGGTCGGGCTTGCCGTAGGACTCGAAGCCCTTGAGCTCCAGTTCCCCGGTGCACGACGTGATCGGCGCGAACGTGGTGGCGTCGTCTGAGGAGTACGTGGTGTAGGCGAGGTTCTCGTACTCCTCGCGCGGGATCTCGGGCCCGTCGTACTTCTTGAGGCGCAGATATCCGCCGTTGGCCTGGAGCTTGGGCATCCGGTAGTGCGGGGTCTCGCGCTGCGTGAGCGACGGCCGGCGGACGCCGGTGACGTAGAGGATGCGCTTCGTGTGCTCGTTCTTGAGAGCTTCGACGAGAGGGGTCACGGTCTCTCCAAAAGGGTCGTTAGTTATGTCTACTTGGCAATTCTCGCAACTGGGGCGGCGGGAGATCCGGCGCGCGGCGGCACGCGAGCGCGGTTCCCCGTAGGCAACGTTCCATGTAACCAGCTTCGGTCCTGCCCGGCGGTGAGGCCGACCTCAGTGCGGACGTCACCCAGCATCGCTCGCAGCGCTACCCGGGCCGCACCTCGGCCAGGTAGGTCTCGGTCTCCGCGGGGTCGAGGCCGCCGTGCTGGCCGCGGAACCACCGCTCGTTGGCAGGCGCCGAGCGCAGCCACACCTGGCGCCCCGGTGCCGGCAGCACGGCCACCTGGCCCAGCCGCGCCGCCAGCCTCGGCCCGACGCGATCGAACAGCTCCGCCGCCGGCAGCACACGGGCGCCGTCGTCAAGACGCGCCGGCAGCTCGGCCAGCACGGTCTCCACATGCTCCTCGCGCACGTGTAGGAAGGCGTCGCGCGAGGAGCCGGCGGGCCGCGGCTGTGACAGCATCGCGGGCAGCTCGGGCCAGAGCTCGTCGAGGTAGTCCACCCGCTCGGGGGAGACGGGGACCTGGCCGTGGTCGGCGGTCACCAGCACCGTCACATCGCGCAGGTCCTCCAGCTGGGCGGCGATCGCGTCCAGCGCCACGCGCGCTGCGTCCGCAAACGCGGCCGAGTCCGGGCCGGTCTCGTGGCCCGCTCGGTCGATCGCGTCCCAGTAGAGGAAGGCGTACGCGGGCCCGTCCACGGTGCCCATGAGCGCAGACAGCGCCCGGAGGCCGTCGGCCGGCTCGTCAAACCCGTGAACGCGCGCACCGCGCGTGGCCAGGCGCGTGTACGCCGAGTCGGCGATCGCCTGCGGCTGGAGCACGAAGCTGGGAACGTTCAGCGACTGATACAGCGTCGGGCCCGGCAGGAGCGCGGCCGGGTCCAGCCGGCCCTCGAGCTCATCGGAGACCCTGGACTCGGCGAGGGTGAAGCGCAGCGGGCAGATGATCGTGTCGAGCTCGGGCTCGAGCACGTTCCATTCGTAGAGGCCGTGCTCCTGCACCGGCAGCCCGGAGTGCACGGTGGTCACGTGCGCCGTGGTGGTGGAGGGGAACTGCGAGTGCAGCGGGGTGACCTGGAGGCGCGGCAGCAGCGGATGATCGTCGTGGCGATGCAGGAACCTCAGCCCGAGCGCGTCGAGCAGGAGCAGCGCGACGCGCTCGCCGCCGGCCACCCGGCGCCGCACCTCGCCGGGGATGTCCGCGAAGGACCCGTCCGGTCTCATGCGCAGAATCGTCACGCATTTGTTTTCGCGTTGTCACGAACGCGTCTTGTTTCGTCACAGGGCCCCGGGCTAGCGTGGGTTTTCCGTCCGCCGCCGGTCTTACCGTGACGGGTTCAAACGCGCAGAGACAAGGAGCCGCAACGAGCATGAGCGAGAACGAGAAGGGCGCAACCGTCGGCGCGTCTGACCCCAAGGCCGATGCCAAGCGTCAGGCCGCTCTTCAGGGGGCCCTGACCCAGATCGAGCGGCAGTTCGGCAAGGGGACCGTGATGCGGATGGGCGACCCCGGCGCCCGTGTCAACTGCGACGCGATCCCCACCGGAGCGCTGTCGCTGGACATCGCGCTCGGGATCGGCGGAGTGCCGCGGGGCCGGATCGTGGAGATCTTCGGCCCGGAGTCCTCGGGTAAGACCACGCTCGTGTACCACATCATCGCCGAGGCCCAGAAGCTCGGCGGGGTGTGCGCCTTCGTCGACGCCGAGCACGCGATGGATCCGCTGTACGCCCAGCAGATCGGCGTGGACATCGATGAGCTGCTCGTCTCCCAGCCCGACTACGGCGAGCAGGCGCTGGAGATCGTCGACATGCTGATCCGCTCGGGCGCCGTTGACCTGGTCGCCGTCGACTCGGTGGCGGCGCTGACGCCGCGGGCGGAGCTCGAGGGCCAGATGGGCGACCAGACGGTCGGCGCCCAGGCCCGGATGATGTCGCAGGCGATGCGCAAGCTCGCCGGCAACCTCAACCGCGCGCAGACGCTGTGCGTGTTCACCAACCAGATCCGCGAGAAGGTCGGCGTCATGTTCGGCTCGCCGGAGACCCAGCCCGGCGGCCGCGCGCTGAAGTTCTACTCCTCGCAGCGCCTGGACATCCGGCGCATCGAGACGCTCAAGGACGGGACCGAGGCGGTGGGTAACCGCGTGCGGGTCAAGGTGGTCAAGAACAAGGTGGCCGCCCCGTTCAAGCAGGCCGAGTTCGACATCGAGTTCGGCAAGGGAATCTCCACCTCGGGCTGCCTGCTGGACTACGGCATCGAGCACAACATCATCTCCAAGTCCGGCTCGTTCTTCTCCTATGGGGACGAGCGGCTCGGGCAGGGCCGCGGCAACGCCAAGACGTTCCTGGACGAGCATCCGGAGATGGCCGCCGAGATCGAGGCCAAGGTCTATGCCGCGCTGGGCATCGGCCGCGATCTGGTCAAGGAGATCCAGCACGAGGAGATCCAGCACGAGGAGGCGCCCCTGGCCGCCGTCGCGCCGGCGGCCTAGAGAGGACACGCGCCCGGCGAGAGCGGGACGTGAGAGGTCGTGAGGCGGCTCGAGAGCGATCAGGAGCCCCCGGAGAGACCAGTCGGCCCCGGGGATGCCCATGGCGCCACGACGGAGGCGGAGCGCCTCCAGAAGGCGCTGGACCTTGCCTACGCGTATCTGAACCCGCGTGATCGCACCGTCCAGGAGGTGCGCCTGCGCCTGCAGCGTCGCGGGGTCTCCGAGGAGCTGACCGAGGTGGTGGTCCGGACGCTTGCCGAGCAGGGCTTCCTCAACGACGCCCGGTTCGCCCGCCTGTTCGTGGCCGACAAGCGCCAGCTCGAGCAGTGGGGCAGCGAGCGCATCCGTCGCGGCCTGCTCGCGCGGGGGATCGACCGCGATCTCGCCGATGCCGCGCTCGGCGAGGACGGCGCCGCCACGGACGGAGACGGCGCGGACATGGGCGCGGCCGGCAGCGGGGGCACGGCCGGTCGCGGCGGCGAGCGGGAACCCGAGACCGAGCTTGACCGGGCGCTGGCGGTGCTGCGCCGCCGCTTCCCCGACCCGCCCCATGACCGCCGCGAGCGCAACCGCGCGCTCGGCCTGCTCCTGCGCAAGGGCTATGACAGCGATCTCGCGCTCGACGCCCTGTCCGCCCACGCCCGGGGCGACTGACGCATGGGCCGCCTCTGAGGCCATGGATCGCGCGGACCTGGCCCGCTGGATCGGCGCCTACGAGCGGGCCTGGCGCACCGCGGGCACCGGCACGCTGGACGAGCTGTTCACCGCGGATGCCGTCTACTGCAACGCCCCATTCGCCGAGCCCGTCGTCGGCCTGGCGGCGATCGCCGCCTTCTGGGAGGTCGAGCGCGACGGCCCCGACGAGCCGTTCACGATGCGTTGGGAGCCCGTCGCGGTCGAGGGCGGCGTCGGGGTGGCACGCGTCGAGGTTGCCTACGGCGCGCCCGAGCCGCAGGTCTATCGCGACCTGTGGGTCGTCACCCTGGACGCCTACGGCCGCTGCAGCGCGTTCGAGGAGTGGCCGTTCTTCCCGGGACAGCCGCTCAGCGCGAGCGACGCCGGCTGAGCACGCCTGCACGGGCGCGCCCGGATGTTACGAACGCGTTGCGCCCGCTCTTGCGCGGTACTACGATGGGATCAGTGAACGAACGGTCCTTGCGGCCGCAAAAAGCCAGCAAATACCCAGATATCGGAACACAGAGATCATCAGTGTTGACGCCAATCCACACGGGACCGGTGCGTCGGTCCAGATCGGTTTCAGACTGCGTCGGCTAGCCGTCTAGCCGGATCGCTGGGTGGCGTTGCCTGGAACTGGCTTACCCGTGCCTCCGCACGGGCCGCTCGGTCGCTCCCAACACAAGCTCAAACAGTCGGATTCGGGCCCGGGGCTCCTGGGCCGGATGAGAGGAAACGACCATGGAAATCATCGGTGCCGCAGCGCTCATTGCGGTGGGAATCGTGGTTGCCGCGGTTCTCTACGGGCGCAGCCACGGGGCCGGCCCGGCGAGCGCGGAGCGCGACACCGCGGCCGCCGCGGCGCTCCAGGCCGCGCTCGGCGAGCGCAGCACCGCTCTGGAGCGGCGCGAGGAGGCGCTCGAGCGGCGCGAGGCCGAGCTGGCCGGGCAACGCGAGGAGGTCACGCGCGAACGCGCTGAGGTGGAGAACAGCCTCGAGCGCGTCGCCGGGATCTCCGCGGCGCGCGCCAAGGAGCTGCTGCTCCAGGAGATCGAGGAGCAGGCCAGGCACGCGTCGGCGCGGAAGATCCGCGAGATCGAGGAGGAGACCAAGCGCGAGGCCGAGCGTCGCGTGCGCAACATCCTGTCGGTGGTGATGCAGCGGCTGGCCGCGGGCCATGCGGCCGAGACCACGGTGTCCGTCGTCCAGCTGGCGACCGACGACATGAAGGGGCGGATCATCGGCCGGGAGGGCCGCAACATCCGCGCCCTGGAGAACCTCACCGGCGTCGACTTCATCATCGACGACACCCCAGGCGCCGTCGTGCTGTCGGGGTTTGACGGCGTGCGGCGCGAGATCGCCCGGCTCACCCTGGAGAAGCTGCTCCAGGACGGGCGCATCCACCCCGCGCGGATCGAGGAGATGTACTACCAGACCAAGTCTGAGATGGAGGGCCACATCGTCGAGCTGGGCGAGCAGGGCGCCTTCGACGCGGGCGTCCAGGGACTGCACCCGGAGCTGGTCAAGCTGCTCGGCCGGCTGCGCTTTCGCACCAGCTACGGCCAGAACGTGCTCGCGCACTCGATCGAGGTTTCCCAGCTCTCGGCGATGATGGCGCAGGAGCTCGGCGCCAGCGCCAAGACCGCGCGGCGCGCCGCCCTTCTCCACGACATCGGCAAGTCGGTCACCCACGAGATCGAGGGTCCGCACGCGCTCGTCGGCGGCGATCTCGCGCGCAAGTACGGAGAGTCCGCCGCGGTGGCCCACGCCATGGAGGCGCACCACAACGAGGTCGAGCCCCAGACGATCGAGGCCGTCATCGTCCAGGCCGCCGACGCGCTGTCCGGAGCGCGCCCGGGCGCGCGCGGCGAGTCGCTCGAGCAGTACGTCAAGCGCCTGCGCGACCTGGAGCAGATCGCCACCCGCCACAAGGGCGTGGACAAGGTCTACGCGATGCAGGCGGGACGCGAGATCCGGGTCATGGTCGCCCCTGGGGACATCGATGACGACGCCGCGACCCTCCTGTCCTACGAGATCGCCCGCGAGATCGAGAAGGAGCTCGAGTATCCCGGCCAGATCAAGGTGACCGTCATCCGCGAGTCGCGCGCTATCGAGTACGCCCGGTAGCGGCCCTGTGTTCGCGATGTAATTCTCGTTAAACCGGAGTGTTCACTGGACCCGAAGCGGGTAGATCCCTGTCTGCGGGCCAGAGACGGGAGGCTGGCGGCTTGTGGGCCCGCGCCGCCGAGAAAGGACACTCATGATCAGTGGTTCTCGGCCGTTCGGCGGAGGGCTGTCGGCTCGGCTGGCCGCGTGCGTGACGGTCGCTGTCGCGGCCGCCGCGGTGGGCGCCGGCAGCGCCATTGCCGCGCCACTCAGCGCTCATGGCCAGCTGCTGCACCTGGCTCCGGGCGCGCAGGTCAACGCCAACCAGAGCAGCAACTGGTTCGGCTACGGCCAGGGCACGCTCGAGCAGGGCAGCAAGCTGTTCAACTCCATCTCCGGAGACTGGACGGTCCCCACGGTCACCCAGCACACCTCGGGTCAGGCCGAGGCGTCGTCGGACTGGATCGGGATCGGCGGCGGGTGTATCGACGCCGGCTGCACCGTCACCGACAGCACTCTGATCCAGACCGGCACCGAGCAGGACGTCGATGCGACCGGCGCGCCGAGCTATTCGGCGTGGTGGGAGCTCGTCCCGGCGCCGTCGATCTCGATCAGCAACATGACGGTCTCGCCCGGAGACCACATGCACGCCTCGATCGCCGAGGTCGTCAACGACTCCGACGTGTGGGACATCACCATCCAGGACGTGACCAAGAACGAGTCGTTCTCCACGACCGTCCCGTACCCGTCCACCCATGCCACGGCCGAGTGGATCGAGGAGACGCCGCTGGAGATCGGCACCGACGCCGGCTTCGCCGCCCTGCCGAACCTCACCAACCCGTCGTTCTCGTCCGGGACCACGAACGGCACCGCGGTCAAGCTCACCTCGTCGGAGGCGATGGACCTCATCGACTCCAACGGCAACGTGATCGGCACGCCGTCGGCGCCCAACGCCGCCGGCAGCGGCTTCGACGCCTGCACCTGGGCCACCAGCTGCAGCTAGCCCCCGCTGACCGGATCTGATGTTGGGCGGCGCCCCGGCGATGAGCCGGGGCGTCGCCGGTGGCCGCTTCCAGCCTGCAGCACCAGCCTCGAACGCGTGGTGTTAGCTTCCGCATCGTGGGCGACTTGCGGATCCGGGCGATGACGCATGAGGAGTTTTCGTCCTACCGACGACGAGCCATCAGCCACTACGCCGCAGAGCTTGTCCGGGCTGGTGCTTCGAGCCGGCGCAGCGCCGCGGCGCACATTCGATCGCCTTGAACGTATTTGGCGGGAACGACGTCGCGCTGGGCATGTACCAATCGTCGGGGTATGAGATCGCGGCAATGCAGATGCAGAAGCGGTTCGCGCACTCATCCGATCTGGATTAGCCAGAGCAGCCAGGAGGCACTCAACGAGCCTGCTGCATGTCACGGGGCCAAGCGGACGGCGGCACCACCGGTAACCTTGGCCCCTAGTGAGGCGCTACCACGTGACCACCTTCGGGTGCCAGATGAACGAGCACGACTCCGAGCGCATCAAGGGGATGCTGGAGTCGCTGGGCTACGTGGAGTCCGAGACCCGCGCCGACGCGGACCTCATCCTGTTCAACACCTGCTCGATCCGCGAGGCAGCCGACAGCCGCTTCGTGGCCCACCTGGGCGAGGCCAAGCGCCTCAAGCGCGAGCAGCCCGGCCGCGTCATCGGCGTAGGGGGCTGCTGGGCGCAGTCGGTGAAGGAGGAGGTGTTCGCGCGCTTCCCGTTCGTCGACGTCGCCTTCGGCCCCGGGCAGGTGCACAAGCTGGCCGAGTTCCTCACCTCGGACTCGCTCACCGCGCAGGGCTTCTTCGAGTTCGAGGGCTTCACCGGCCACCTGCCGGCCAAGCGGGCGCGGGACTTCCAGGGCTGGGTGCAGATCAGCGTGGGCTGCAACTCGGTCTGCTCGTATTGCATCGTGCCCTCCACCCGTGGGCGCGAGGTGAGCCGCCGGCCCGCCGAGCTCATCGAGGAGGTTCATCGCCTCGCCGCCGACGGCGTGTGCGAGGTGACACTGCTGGGCCAGAACGTCAACTCCTATGGCCGCGACCTACCGCGCGAGATGCGCATCACCTTCTCCGAGCTCCTGCGCCAGGTGGATGCGGTGCCGGGCATCGAGCGGATCCGCTACACCAGCCCGCATCCCAAGGACATGCGCGAGGACGTCATCCGCGCCCACGCCGATCTGCCCGCGCTGTGCGAGCACATCCACCTCCCGTTGCAATCGGGCTCCAGCCCGGTGCTCAAGCGGATGCGGCGCACCTACACGCGCGAGCGCTACCTGGACCGCGTGGCCCTCATTCGCGAGCACGTGCCTGACTGCGCGCTGACCACCGACATCATCGTCGGCTTCCCGGGAGAGACCGAGGCGGACTTCGCGCAGACGCTCGCGGTGGCCGAGGAGGTCGGGTTCGACGGCGCGTTCACGTTCGTCTACTCGCCGCGACGTGAGACCGAAGCCGCGGACATGCCCGACCAGGTGCCGCACGAGATCAAGGTCGAGCGGATGGAGCGCCTCGTGGAGGTCATCCAGCGCCGTGCCCGCGAACGCGGCCAGCGGTTCGTCGGCCGGATGGTCGACGTGCTGGTGGAGGGGCCGTCGCGCACCGACCCGACCCGCCTGCGCGGCCGTTCCCGCCACAACAAGGTGGTCAACTTCGACGGCCTCGGTCAGCCCGGCGAGCTGGTGGACGTCGAGATCACCGCCGCCACCAGCCAGACGCTCAGCGGCGAGGCGTCGCTGCTGGCCCGCGCCGCGGGCTGAGCCGCCCGCGGCGCGATCGATCGCTTCAGTTGCGGTCAGGCGTCCCGCGTCTCGGTGCGCCACGCCCCGGCGAGCTGGGGGATGACCAGCCACCCACACACGACGGCGACCGCGGTCGCGGTGGCCATGAACACCGCGCCGTCGCCGCCGCTGACCGGCATCAGGTTCGACAGGGCGGGCGTCAGGAGCAGGTCACGCGCCGAACCGAGCGATGTGACGTTGACCAGGATGCTGGTGAGGATCGCCTGCCAGCCGATCAATGCCGTGAGGGTGAGCGCGCGCGATCCGGTGAGCGATCCCACGCCCACCGCCATCGCCGCCACGACGATGTTCGCCATCGCGATCCAGCCGGCGCCCTGCAGGATCAGGCCGAGGTCGGGCGTCGGCGTCCCGCCGGCGAACGCGAACGTGCCGACGAGCACCAGAACGTAGGCGATGGCGCTCAGGCACAGGGTGACGATCGCCGCCGCCGGCAACCGCACCCCGAACAGCGCCAGGCGCGAGCGCCCGGTGGTGACCAGGTCGCGGAACACCCCGCTCGAGAGGTCCGCGGTTCCGACCTCGGCGCCGATCAGCACCGCGGTGAGCATTCCGAAGAACACACCGAGGTCCCGGACCCCTCGGTCGAACCCTCGCATGCCGCCGGCAGGTGCGTTCTGGGCCGGGTTGGAGGCGTGCTCGATCGCGGTGTAGCCGAACAGGAGCACCACCACGCCGGCGGTGAGCAGCAGGGCGAACGCCATCACGCTGCGGTTGCGCCGGACCTTGAGGATCTCGGCGCCGATCATCCGGCGGGCCACGGTGAGCGTCATCACTGACCTCCGACTCGAGACGTCATTTCCAGGAAACGCTGCTCCAGCGACTCGCGCACCGGCTCCAGGCGCGACACCGACACGCCGGCGGCCACCAGCCGGGCGTTGATCGAGGCGGCGCCGTCGATGCCGGCGAGCGTGACCCGGATGCCGTCGGGCGTCGGGTAGGCCGCCGCCACCGCGGGGTGGCCGTCCAACAGGTCCACCGCCGCGTGCGGATCGTCGCAGCCGACGTCCAGCTCGGCATGCTCGTCGGCGATGAGCTCGCTGATCGGCCCCTGGGCGATGATCCGCCCGCGGTCGATGACCGCGGCCGCGTCGCAGGTCTTCTCCACCTCGTCGAGGAGGTGGGAGGAGAGGAACACGGTGCGCCCCTCGCCGGTGAGCTCGCCGATCATCGTGCGGAACTCGAGGATGCCGCCCGGATCGAGGCCGTTCATCGGCTCATCGAGGATGAGCAGCTCGGGGTCGGCCAGCAGGCAGCGTGCCACGCCCAGCCGCTGGCGCATGCCCTGCGAGTAGGTCTTCACGCGGTCGGTGGCGCGATCGCTGAGTCCGACGCGCCGCAGCGCGCCGTCGATGCGCCCACGGGCCTCGGGACCGCGGGCGGCGGCGATGACGCTCAGGTTCTCGCGACCGGTGAGGTGGCCGTGGAAGTGAGGCTCCTCGACGATCGCCCCGACCCGGGCCAGGACCGCGGCCCGCTCCTCGGGGACCGCCCGCCCGGAGATCCGCATCGTGCCCGCATCGGCCGTGGTGAGGCCGAGCAGCATTCGGATCAGGGTCGTCTTGCCGGCCCCGTTGTGGCCGAGGAACCCGAAGGCCGATCCGCGCGGGACCGTCAGGTCAACGTCCATTACCGCGGGTCGGGTGCCGAAGCGCTTGGCGACCCCACGGGTCTCGATGATGTTCGTGGTGATTGGCATGCCGAGATGATCGGCGTGGGGGGCGGCCGTGTCGTCGGCCGCTGGTGCGATTCGCGCCTCCGGCGCGCAGCGGACGCGTGGTCGCGTCTCCCCCTTACGGGGGAGGCGGCTCGGCGCCGGTGCCGGGCTTGACCAGCCCGATCTCGTACGCCAGCACGACGGCCTGGACGCGGTCGCGCAGCCCCAGCTTCATGAGCACGTTGGACACGTGCGTCTTCACGGTGGCGTCGCCGACCACGAGCGCCTCGGCGATCTCGGCGTTGGACATGCCCCGCGCCAGCAGCTCAAGCACCTCGCGCTCGCGGTCGGTGAGCTCGGCGAGGGACTCCGGCGTGTGGGCCACCGGGGCGGGCAGCCGCCGGGCCACCCGGTCAAGCAGCTGGCGCGTGACCGCGGGGGTGAGCAGCGCCTCGCCGGCGGCGACGACGCGGACCGCGCGCACCAGCTCGGCGGCCGGGACATCCTTGGTGATGAAGCCGCTGGCGCCGGCGCGCAGCGCCTCGACGATGTACTCGTCCAGGCCGAACGTCGTGAGGATCAGGACTCGATGGGTGGGGAGCCGCCGAATTGCCTCGATCCCATCGAGGTGGGGCATGCGGATGTCCATGAGCACGACGTCGGGCCTGGTCGCCCGCGCCGCGCTCACCGCCTCCAGGCCGTCGCCGGCCTCGGCCACGACCTCCATCTCCCCGGTGGCCTCCAGGACCGCGCGAAAGCCGGCGCGCATGAGCGGCTGGTCGTCGGCGATGAGCAGGCGGAGCTTGGGCATCAGCGTTCGGCCACGGGATCAGCGGGTGGGTATGAGGGCGCGCACGCGGTACCCGTTGCCGTAGCTGCGCTGCCCGGTCTCGAGCTCGCCGCCGAACAGGGCGACGCGCTCGCGCATGCCCACCAACCCGTGTCCGCCGTTGCCGCGTTCGCCGTTGGCGCCGGCGCCGTCGTCGAGCACGGTCACCTCCAGCGTGTCCGGCGCATAGCCGAGGGTGACGGCCGCCTGGTGGGCATGGGCGTGACGGATGACGTTGGTGAGCGCCTCCTGGACGATGCGATAGACGGACAGGTCCACCGCGGCGGGCAGCTCGCGCGGCGCCCCCTCGATCGTCAGCGTCGTCTCGAGGCCGGCTTGGCGCGTGCGCTCGACGAGCGTTGGGAGGTCGCGCACGCCGGGCTGGGGCTCGAGCTCGGGCGCGCCGCCGTTCTGAAGGCGCAGGACGCCGAGCATGCGGTGCATCTCTGACAGCGCCTCGCGTCCCAGGTCGGCGACGCGGCCCAGGGCCTCGTGCTGGGACTCCTGTGGACCGATGGCGGCCAGCGCCTGCGCCTGCACCACCATCAGCGACACGTTGTGGGCCACGACGTCGTGCAGCTCGCGGGCGATTCGCACGCGCTCATCGCCGACGGCCTGCTGGGCCAGCAGCTCGCGCTCCCGCTCCAGCCGTTCGGCGCGCTCCTTGAGCCCGTTGATGTAATCGGCCCGCGCGCGCAGGTAGAGGGCCACCGCCACGGCGAGGCCGATGACGACCAACCGCGATGCGACGGTCCCGATCGTGACGCTGTCCTGATGGATGACCAGGGTGGCGATCGTTGCCACGGCCGTGACGACGGTGGCGCCGATGACGATTGACCGGTCGGTGTACTCGGCGACCGTGAACACCGCCAGCAGCACCGGGAGCAGGACCACCGGGCCCCAGCCCAACGCGATCTGGATGGCCAGCATGAGCCCCAGCACGACCAGCGGGGCGCGGTGGCGGGCGAGCAGCGCCGCGGTGGCCAGGACGAGACCTAGGAACAGCACGGCGTGCGTCATGTGTCCGACCGCGTGCTTGGAGGCCAGCGCACCCGCGCCGACGAGGAAGATGAACGCCACCGGCCCGATGTCCAGCACCCACCACGGCAGACGCCAGCCGAGCGCGGTCGTCAGGGGTCGTTCCGTGCGGCGGGACACGTCTTGAGGTTAAGCCGGGCGGCCCGTGCGCGCCTCCGCCCAGCCGGGGACGCGCGGCTCATCCGCAAGGGGGAGAAAGGGGTGGTTGCCTCCGTCTGCGCCCTGTGCGAACATATGTTCGTGCGCTGGAGCAACCTGAGCATCGAAGCGGAGGAACGGGCCCGCCTACCCGGCTATCGGGACGACGCCGTGGTCCGCCATTTCGAGGCGCCGGATGCAGTCCCCACCCGTTTTTACGAGGTCCGCGCCAAATCGATCCTCAACCGGGTGCCCGAGGCGTCGCAGATGCCGTTCCGGTGGACGATCAATCCGTTCCGCGGCTGCACTCACTCCTGCGTTTACTGCGTCTCTGGGGACACGCCCATTCTGATGGCGGACGGGCGCCACAAGCCCCTTTATGAGACGGACGTCGGAGACGCGATCTACGGGACCCAGGTGGGGGAGTCCGGGTACCGGCGCTACGTGCGCACAACGGTGCTCGACAAGTGGATCACGATCAAGCCGGCGTACCGCCTAACGCTGGAAGGCGGAACGGAACTGATCGTCAGTGGCGATCACCGGTTTCTCAGCAACCGCGGGTGGAAACACGTCCTCAACAGCGAGCGCGGGCAACCCGACCGCCCACACCTGACCACGCGCAACCGGCTCATCGGCACCGGTCCCTTCGCGCCACAGCCGGCGCACACGCCCGACTATCGGCGCGGATACCTGTGCGGGATCGTGAGGGGAGACGGCACCCTAGGCTCGTACAACCTGCGGCGCAGCCGCGGTGGGAGCTACACCGGGTACCGGTTCCGGCTTGCGCTCACAGACCTGGAGGCGCTGCGGCGGGCGCGCGGCTTCCTGCACGACGCGGCGGTGGAGACCGGAGAGCGGGTGTTCCAGAAGGCCGCGGGCGGACACCGGGAGATGGTTGCGATCGCTGCAGAGAGCCGTGGGTCCTTCGATCGGATTACTGAGCTCGTCGAGTGGCCACTTGTCCCGAGTGCGGACTGGTCCAGGGGCTTCCTAGCCGGGATCTTCGACGCCGAGGGCTGCCGGAGCGCGCACGTGTTGAGGATCTCGAACAAGGACCCGGAGATCCTCGGATGGATCAAGGCCTGCGCGAGCCGCCTCGGGTTCGACACATGCCTCGAGAATGCCGGCAGCAATGGGGCGAAGACGATCCGGATCCGCGGGGGTCTGTCAGAGCACCTGCGCTTCTTCCATCTCACCGACCCGGCGATCACGCGCAAGCGCGACATCGACGGCCACATGGTTAGGACGTTCGCCAACCTGCGCGTGGCCGAGATCGAACCGTTGGGTCGCCGGCTGCCGCTCTACGACATCACCACCGGCACCGGCGACTTCATCGCCAACGGCGTGGTGAGCCACAACTGCTTCGCCCGCCCGACCCACACGTACCTGGACTTCAACGCCGGCCGGGACTTCGAGCGCGAGATCGTCGTCAAAGTCAACGCGCCGGAGCGGCTGCGGGCCGAGCTAGCCAAGCCCTCCTGGAAGGGGGAGCACATCGCGATGGGGACCAACACGGATCCGTATCAGTGGGTGGAGGGCCGGTACAAGCTCATGCCGGGGATCTGGCAGGCGATGATCGATGCTCGCAATCCCGGCTCGATCCTCACGAAATCCCCGCTGCTGCTGCGCGATCTGCCGCTGATGAAGGAACTGGCGCAGCGTGCAGACTTCGGCGCGGCGCTCTCGATCCCCACGATGGAGGAGAAGGCGTGGCGGGCGACCGAGCCGCACACACCCAACCCGCGGGCGCGGATGGAGGCGGTGGCCGAGCTGACCCGGGCGGGAATCAGAACCGGCATTCTGATCGCGCCGCTGATGCCGGGGATCAACGATGACCCGGCCCAGGTGGCGAAGATCCTGGAAATGGCGAGCGAGGCCGGGGCGGCCTATGTTTCCGGTATTGCACTACATTTGAGAGGGGAGGTGCGCGGTGTGTTCATGGAATGGCTCGCCGAGCATCGTCCCGACCTGGTGCCGCGCTATCGTGAGCTTTACCGCCGGGGCGCGTACGCGCCTCAGGCGGAGCGCAGGCGCTTGGGCGAGCTGGTTCGTGGCCCGGATCTGGCGCCTTCGGAGCGCGGACGAGGAGCCTTCCTGAGGCCGCCGGATCCGCCGCCTCCGGCGCGCCAGCCGCAGCAGGAGTCACTATTCGAGTTGTACGGCTCGTCGTGAGACCTTTGTCCGGCGAGCCGTGTTATCTGATCACGAGACCCACGACGCTTAGGAGCCATGCCGAGGCAATTCAGGCCACGTAAGGACCTCAATCTCGACCGCATGTTCGAAACTCGCAGCGACGCCTGGGAGAAGGTCGGGCTGTCGTTCGAGGTCAACCAGAAGGAGGTCAAGCGCGCCCAGCGCCAGGCGATCTTCTTCTTGATCGCCATCATCGCGGTGTTCGTCGCGACGAACATCCTGCTGGACAAGACCCACGACAATCCGGGCTGCACGACCGCTCCGAACTGCAGGCACGTCTCGCTCCTCACCACCTGGGGCGTCGGCGATCTGGAGACGGTCGTCCGGATCATCGCGGTCCTGCTGGTCATCGGGCTCGGCTGGGGACTGGCGCGGGCGGTGGGCCGCTTCGTCGGTCCGACGTTCCTGCGACGGATGGACCCCGCCACCGCGGGGACGTTCGGGTTCATGCTGCGGCTGGCCACGATGGCCGTCGCGATCCTGCTGGCGTTGGGCGTCGCCGGGGTGGACTTCAGGGCGCTGGCGGTCGGCGGTGCGTTCACGGCGGTGATCATCGGTCTCGCTGCCCAGCAGACTCTGGGCAACGTGATCGCCGGGATGGTGCTGCTGAGCGCGCGGCCGTTCCGCGTCGGGCAGCGAGTGCGTCTCCAGGCGGGTGCGATCGGCGGCCAACTCGACGGCACCGTCAGCTCGCTAGGCCTGCTCTACACGACGCTGATGCGCGGCTCCGAGCAGGTCATGATCCCCAACACGCAGGTGCTCGCGGCCGTCGTGGTGCCGCTGCGGGAGCCCGATGGGGTGGACGTCAGGGTCCGTCTCACCTCCGGCGTTCGGCCGAGCCAGGTCCAGGCGATCCTCGATCAGGAGGTCTCGACCCCTACTCGGAGTGGCACCTCGGTGCTGCTCGAGGAGGTCGACGGTGACGACGTGGTGGTCCGCGTGCAGGCCACGCCGGAGAGTCCCGACGACGGGGCTCAGCTCGCCGACGAGATCATGGTGGCCCTGTCGTCGGTGACCGGCGAGCACGAGGCCGCCGGCACCGCCCAGCACTGAGCGCTCAGCGCTGATCGCGCTGGCGCGCGGTGACCCCGGCGGCGATCCGGTGCGAACCGAGCAGCCGGCTCGCCCGCTCGGCGAACCCCGGCGCGAACGCCGCGATCGCCGCCGCCGCGCGCAGCCCGAGCGGCGCCACGTCGAGCTCGGCCCGGTTGTGCTCGACCGCCGCGATGACCGCGCTGGCCACATCCCCGGGAGACTTCGTGCCCACTCCGGGCGGCAACCTGTAGCCCGTCTCGGCAAACATGCCGGCGTCGCGGATGAAGCCTGGCATGACCACCGAGACGCCGACGCCGCTGCCGCGAAGATCCTGACGCAGCGACAGCGCGAACCCGCGCAGCCCGAACTTGGTGGCCGCGTAGATCGAGGACTGCGGCACTGCGGCCTTGCCCTGCAGCGAGGAGACGAACACGAGGTGCCCCTGGCCGCGCGCTGCCATCGGCGGCGAAAGGGCGCGGGCCAGAGCGATCGGCGCCCGCAGATTGACGGCAAGCATGCCATCGACCTCGCGCTGCGAGAGCTCGGCGAGCAACCCGCTGGCCGGCACGCCCGCGTTGGCGACGAGCACCTGGACACCGGCCTCGACCGCTGCGGCGGCCAGGCGGTCGACATCCTCGGGCAGGGCGAGATCCGCGACGATCGCTTGGCCGCTCAGATCCTCGGCCAACCGCAACAGCTCAGCCTCCCGGCGCCCGCTGACCAGAAGCCGCGTGCCGCGTGCGGCCAGCGCACGGGCGATCGCCTCCCCGATTCCCCCGGTGGCGCCGGTGACCAGCGCGGTGCTGCCGGCGAGCCGAAGCCGTTCCCGTGACGCCATCGCGGGCAGTGTAGGCGCGGCCCGTCCGTCAGGCCGGGAACACCGCGAGGGTGGCCGTGAAGCCGTGCAGGAAGCTGCGGCCACCCACGGGCCCGATCTCTCCGGCGGCGAAGAAGCCCGCCGCCGGTGGGGACCGCAGCTCGTCCTGGACCAGCGCCGCGTCGTGGTCGCGTTCCCCGAACATGGACTGCCCGCGGCCGTTGCAGGAGAACACGAGCGCGCCGGCCGGGCGCTCACCGCCGATGGCCGCCGCGCGCACCCGCAGCTCCCGGCGCAGATCCTCGTGGGCGGACCGGGCATCCCGGGCGTGCAACCGCACGACCGCGCCGGGCGTCACGACCGCCCCGACGGTGATCGCGCCGGTCCCCGCGTCCGCGCCCATCACGCCGCGCACCAGAAAGTCGCCCTGCTCATACTCGGGCTTGCCACCGTCGATGACGACGCCGATCAGCAGCCCGGCGGCGACGAGGGCCCGCTCATCCAGCGGCAGCTCGGCGACCGCCTCCTCGATGGCCTGGACTGCCGGACGCCCCGCGAGCTCATAGATGACGTTGCTCTCGGCAGCGGTCACCGTCATCTCACGGCCCAGCGGCGCCGCCCCCTGCGACACGCACGGCAGGATTTCCACGCCCCGCAGGCACACGCCGACCGCGCCCTCCTCGCGCACGCCGTCGCCGGCGAACAGGGCGGCTGCGCCCAGCGGCGACCGCGCGCTGGAGATCCCGCCCAGCACCGGCACCCCGGGCGCCGCCTCGGCGATCCCGTCCAGGACTGCGTCGGTCGGGAACGAATACGGGTCCGACAGGATGATGACCGCATCCTCGGGGCCGATCTCCGGCATGCCCTCGAGCACACCCACGTCCTCCTCGCTCCGCACGGTGGCGTGAAACGGACGGGCCTCGCCCTCTCCGAGCGCCGCGGCCCATACCGACACGCCCGTCCCGCCCTCCAGCTCCCGGGCGCCGCCGAGCACGCCGCCGGCGCCACAGCCCACCAGCGCCCCGGGCGCGAGCTCCGCCTGGACGGCGGCCAGGGTCTCTTCGGGCGCGGCCAGGTGGGCGCCGCTGGCGAACACGATGGCCAGATCAGCCTCGGCGCCGCCCAGCTCCCGTGCCGCCGCGCGGGCGGCCGTCGCGGCCCCGGTGGCCGGATCGAGGTCGTCGGACAGCCCGGCTCCGATCCTCATCTCGTCTCCCCGGCACGCACGACCATCGCTGCACGATACTGCGGACCATGGCCCCGGCCGAGGTGATCGCCCTGTTCGGACCCACGGGCGTCGGCAAGACCGATGTCGCGATCGCCCTCGCCCAGCGGCTGGGCGAGAGCGGGGAATCGCCGGTGGCCGTGTCCGCCGACGCGCTTCAGGTCTACCGCGGCCTCGAGATCCTCACCGGCGCGGCCACCCCGCGCCAGCGCGCGCAGCTCGAGCACCGGTTGCTGTCCTTCCTGCCTGTCGACGCGACCTTCAGCGCCGGCCAGTACGCGGAGCTGGCCCATGCCGAGATCGACGCTCTGCTCGCGGCCGGGCGACGCCCGATCGTGGTCGGCGGGACCGGTCTGTACCTGCGCGCCGCGCTCACGGAGCTCAGCCTGCGGCCGGTCCCCGCCGAGGGAGTGCGCGAGCGCTGGATCGCCGAGCTCGAGGCCCGGGGTCCCGCCGCGCTGCACGCGATCCTGGCCCGCCGTGCCCCGTGGGCGGCCGAGACGATCGAGCCGGCCGACCGCCAGCGCATCGTGCGTGCGCTTGAGCTGCTCGACAGCGGCGAGCTCGAGCCGCCGTCCGGCGAGTCGGAGCTGTGGACCGCCGAGACGCGCCGCAGCTCGCTGCTCATAGGCCTGGTGATGGATCGCGAAAGGCTCTACGAGCAGATCGACGCCCGGGTCGACCAGATGCTCGCCGATGGCGTCGAGGACGAGGTCCGCCGCGCCCAGAGCGCCGGCGCCTCATCCACTGCGCGCAAGGCGCTCGGCTTCGACGAGCTGCTCACCGGCGACATCGAGCAAATGAAGCGGCGCACCCGCAACTACGCGCGCCGGCAGCTGACGTGGATGCGCAAGCTGGCGGGGGTGACCGTGATCGATCGCACCGACCGCCCGGCTCAGGCGGTCGCCGATGAGATCTTCACCCACTGGCGGGCCGCCCCCCAGCCTGCCGCGGCGCTCAGAAGACCGCCACGAACGGATACATGAGCACCACGGCGACCACCACGCCGAGCGCCCAGACGCCGATCAGCGCTCGCAGCCAGGTTCGCCCCAGCCGCCAGCCCAGCGCCGCCACATAGGTGGCCGCGACGTAGATGCCCGGCATCACCACCACCATGTAGTACAGGTAGCTCGTGCGCTGATCGACGAGGCTGAGCAGGGCGAACGGCACCCACGCACCGAGAAACCACGCCACGGCGAGCATCGCCAGCTGCTGGTCCTCGGGGGACTGCCCGGGCCGCCGCCGGCGCAGGAACCGGTACAGGCAAAACGCCAGCGCTGGAATGCCCAGCGCCATGATGACCGGGCTCGGCATCCCCCAGAAGGCGCTGACCGGATGGATCGCGTGGAAGTCCTGACCGGGCAGGGAGGGATTGATACGCAGGTACAGGATCGGCTTGAGATCCAGCAGCCACTGCCACGGATAGGAGGCGATCCCCTGCGGGCCGTTGGGACTGACCTGCTGGGCCGCGTAGCTGAACATGTGGGCGATGTGGGCGAACGGGCCGCCGGTGATCAGCTTGGCCTCGGCGTCGGCGTAGGGCGTCGCGATCAGCCCCATGATCGCCAGGAGCCCCACGAACACCCCCGCGCTGGTGAACACGGTGGGCACGAACCGGCCGATCACTCCGCGCAGGCCCCATTCGGGCGGGCTGTCGGCGTTGCGCGAACGCACGAACAGACGCCCGAGCTCCAGCAGCCCAAGCGTCCCGAGCGCATACGGTCCGACGAGCTTGAAGCAGAACCCGATGGCCAGGACCACGCCGGCTAAGACGGGGCGGTCCTGTAAGTAGAACGCGACACCCCAGATCATCATCGCCACGACGTAGATGTCGAGGGTGAAGATCCGGCCGTGGACGAGGAGCAGGTTGTCGCAGGCCATCAGGGTCGCCGCGCCCAGCGCCGACCACCGTCCGCCGCCGGCGCTGCGCACCAGGGCGTACATGCCCAGGAGCGCGATCGACCCAAAGATGAGGCTGCCCAACCGCCAGGCGAAGGGCCCGTCGCCGAAGAGCTCGATCGACGCCGCCACGATGAGCTTGGCGCCCTGGGGATGCTCGGCGTTGGGGTCGGTGCCCAGCGGCGAGTCGTCGTAGTGGTCGCCCTGGGGCGGGTGGATGCCCGCGATCACGCGCGCCGCGTTGACGTAGTAGGCCTCGTCGAAGACCAGCGTGTGGTCGCTGGCGGTGTTACACGGCGACTGGCACGGCTCATCGAGCAGCAGGCTCCGCGCGCCGAGCGAGAGCAGCGACACCAGGATGAGGCCGACGATGGGCGCGCGCGTCGAGGCCCGGAGGCGCGCGAGGACGCGGGGACGGGTCGGCTCCCTAAGCATGGCGGCGGCGACAGTACACATACACTGCCGCCGCGTGTACTTCGAAAAGTGGCATGCGCTGGGAAACGACTATCTCATCACCGAGAGCGAGGCGCTCCCCTTCGAGCTGACGCCGGCGCGGGTGCGCAAATTGTGCGCCGCGCACACCGGGGTCTTCGCCGACGGCGTGCTCCTGCTCTCGCCCCCCGACGCGCCCGGCCACGTCGCCCGGCTGCGGATCTTCAACCCCGACGGCTCCGAGGCGGAGCTGTCTGGCAACGGGGCGCGCGAGGCGGTCCTGTACCTGCGACGCCGCGGCTGGACCGCCAACGACACGTTCTCCATCCAGACCGCCGCTGGCGAGATCCGCCCCACGATCACCTCGCCCACCACGGCGCGGCTCGACATCGGCCGCGCGCGGCTGCGCTCAGCCGACTACCCGGCCGGAGCTGACGACGGCGCCGGCGAGCTGAGTGCCGCCGGGCAGCAGTGGCGCTTTCAGCACGTGCAGGTCGGCAACCCCCAGTGCGCGATTCGCGTGGCGGACGTGGCCGAACTGGAAGCGCTCGACCTGCCGGCCATCGGCCCTGGGATCGAGCACCACAAGGCGTTTCCCCAGCGCACCAACGTCTCCTGGTACACGCCCCTGGCGCCCGACAGGATCCGGGCCCGGATCTTCGAGCGCGGGGTGGGCGAGACCTCCGCCAGCGGCACCGGTGCCGCCGGAGCCGCGGTGGCGCACGTGCTGGTGGGCGGGGAATCCCCGGTGACCGTGGTCCTCGACGGCGGGGAGCTGGAGGTCGAGGTGGGGGAGGACCTCCACGTTACGCTGAGTGGCTGGGCGGTGCCGGTGTTCTCCGGCACGCTCGCCGATGACTTCGTCAAGGAGCTGCATGAGACCGAGTAGTCGCCTGGACCAGATCCCGCCGTATCTGTTCGCCCAACTGGAGCGCAAGATCTCCGAGAAGCGCGCCGCGGGCATCGACGTGATCAGCCTGGGCATCGGGGACCCCGACACCCCCACGTACCCCTCGATCGTGGAGGCGGCGCAGCGCGCGGTCGCTGACCCCAGCACCCACACGTATCCGACCAACCGCGGCCGCGCCGAGTTCCGCCAGGCGGTGGCCGCCTTCTATCAGCGGCGCTTCGGAGTCACCCTGGATCCCGACACCGAGGTCATGGCCGCGATCGGCGCCAAGGAGTGCATCTTCAACCTGAGCCTGGCCTTCCTGGACCCCGGCGAGGTTGCGCTGGCCTCCGACCCCGGCTATCCGGTCTATACCGGCGGGCCCCTGATGGCCGGCGGCGAGGCGGCGCTCATGGGGCTGGTGCCCGAGCTGGGCTTCGCTCCTGACCTGGGAGCGATCAGCGCGGATCACCTGCGCCGCGCGCGGCTGATGTTCATCAACTACCCCAATAACCCCACCGGGGCGGTCGTGCCCGACGGCCTCTTCGAATCCGTCATCGAGTTGGCCCGGGCCAACGACTTCCTCGTGGTCCACGACAACGCCTACAGCGAGACGACTTATGACGGCTACGTGGCGCCTTCGTTCCTTCAGACCCCCGGCGCGAAGGACGTCGGCGTCGAGGTGTTCTCGCTCTCCAAGGGCTACAACATGACCGGCTGGCGGTGCGCGGCCATCGTCGGCAACGCCGAGGCGATCGCGCAGTACTGGCGCTTGAAGTCCAACATCGACTCCGGCAACTTCGAGGCCGTCCAGCTCGCCGGGGCGGCGGCGCTCCGGCCCGAGGTGGATGCCGAGGTCAAGGCCATGAACGCGGTCTACGCGCGCCGGCGCGACCTCGTCTGCGACGCCCTGGCCCACGCTGGGGTGGAGGTCACGCCACCCAAGGCGACGATCTACATCTGGGCCCCCGTGCCCGCGGGATTCAACACCGCCGCCGAGTACTGCGAGCACGTGCTCGAAGAGGCGGCGGTGGTCGTCTCGCCCGGAGGCGCCTACGGGCCGAACGGGGAGGGCTTCTTCCGCATCTCGCTGACCGCGCCCGACCACCGCCTCCTGGAGGCGGTGCAGCGCCTCAGCCGCCTGTGACGCCACCCCCCGTTCACCCCTTCCGGGGGGTGGGACCGTTCACGGGGCTACCATCTCGGGGAGTTGGGCGAAAGCAGAGCCACTGATAACGGACGCCGCGCGTCGCGCCAGGATGGTCAGCGCCAGCGTGGCCGGGCCCGCCAGCGCGCCGTCATGGTCGCCGCCGTCCCGGCGGGCGAGGACGACCATCTCGCTGAGCTCGAGGAGCTCCTGCGCACCGCCGGCGTCGCCGCTGTGGGCACGATGGTCCAGCGGCGCGACCAGCCGCATCCCAACACCTATCTCGGCGCCGGCAAGCTCGACGAGCTGAAAAGCCAGATCGCCGCCGCCGACGCCAACCTCGTCGCCTGCGACGACGAGCTGTCGCCCCGGCAAGAGCGCAACCTGGAGGCGGCGCTGGGGATCCCGGTCATCGACCGCACAGCGGTCATCCTGGACATCTTCGCCGCGCATGCCCACACCGCCGAGGGCAAGCTCCAGGTGGAGCTCGCCCAGCTTGAGTACAACCTGGCGCGCATGCGCGGCCTGTGGTCCCACCTTGAGCGGCTCGGCGGCGGCATCGGCACCAGGGGCCCCGGCGAGACCCAGATCGAGACCGACCGGCGCCTGGCCCGCGACCGCATCGCCGCGCTCAAGCGCCGCCTGGCCCATGTGCGCTCCACACGATCGGTCATGCGCGCCGAGCGCGAGCGGGCCCATCTCCCGCAGATCGCGCTGGCCGGCTATACCAACGCCGGCAAGTCCACACTGCTCAACGCGCTCACCGGCGCCACCGTCCCTGTCCGCGATCGACTCTTCCACACGCTGGACCCGACGACTCGCGTGCTGCGCGCCGACGGCCGCGACTATCTGCTCACCGACACGGTCGGGTTCATCCGCAAGCTGCCTCACCAGCTCGTCGACGCCTTCGGCGCGACGCTGGAGGAGACACGCCGCGCCGATCTGGTCCTGCACGTCGCGGACGCCTCGGTCGACGAGGACGAGCTGCTGTCGATGACGCGCGCGGTGGACGACGTCCTGCACGAGATCGGGGTCGACGAGGCGCCCCGCCTCCTGGTCCTGGCCAAGGCCGACTGCATCGACGCCGAGCGTCGCGCCGAGCTGTCGCACCGCCATCCGGGGGCGCTGCTCGTCTCCGCAGTGAGCGGCGAGGGCATCCCGGCCTTGATCGACCGCATCGCCGTGGAATTCGCTCGGCGCCTGTCCGACGTCGAGCTGCTGGTCCCCTACGAGGAGGGCGGCCGCCTCGCCGAGCTGCACGAGCTGGCGGGTGACCTGGAGCGCGAGGACACGCCCGAGGGCGTGCGGATCTCGGCGCGCCTGCCGGCCAGCGTGGCCGCGCGCTACGCCTCGTTCGCGCTCACCCCTGCGGCCAACGGATGACCCTGCGCATCGCGCGCCTGGACGAGCGCGCGCGGCTCCCCACCCGAGCCCACCACGGCGACGCCGGACTCGACCTCTACGCGCTGGACGATGCCATGCTGGCACCGGGAGAGCGGGCGTCGGTGGCCACGGGGATCGCCCTGGAGATCCCTCCGGGACAAGCCGGTCTGGTCCTGCCCCGCTCGGGCCTGGCGGCCCGCCACGGCATCTCGGTCGTCAACGCGCCCGGCCTCATCGACGCGGGCTACCGCGGCGAGGTCCGTGTGCTGCTCCTCAACACCGACCGCGAGAACGCGTTTCAGATCACCGCCGGCGCTCGCATCGCCCAACTCGTGCTGGTCCGCATCGAGCTCGCGACGCCCGTCGAGGTCGAGCTCCTGGGCACGACCGAGCGCGGCGCCGGCGGATTCGGCTCCAGCGGAAGCTGATGCGGCTACGGCGTCGTCGGCGTCAGCAGCCCGTGGGTCTGTAGGAACTGTCGGGCGACCGAGGCGGGATCCTGGCCGGCGATCGACACCGCATAGTTGAGCTGGCGGATGGTGGCCGTGGTCAGCGTGTCGTTCACGCGCTGGATCGTGTCGGCGAACGCCGGGCCCTCGGTCATCATCGCCTTCGCGGACGCGACGGGCACCACGTTGCCCCACCCGAACACGCGACGCGGGTCGCGCAGGACCGCGTAGTCGCCGGTGGCGAGCTGACCGTCGGTGCTGTTGACCTCAGCGGCCTGGATGGCCCCGTTGTTGAGCGCCGAGTACTGATCGCCCACCGCCATCGGCCGGTAGCCGAGGGGCACGAAGCCGTAGACGTCGCTGAGCGCCGGCAGCCCGAGCGCGCCCTGCTGGAACTGGGGCGGGCCGCCGAGCGTGAGATCGGCCGTGAGATGGGCGAGGTCGCCGATCCCGTGCACGTGATTCTGCCCCGCGTAGGCGACGGTCACCGCGATGGCCGAGGTGTCTGAGAACGGGGTCGGCGCCAGCACCTGCATCCCGTGGGAAAGCGCGAAGTGCTCCGCCCCGTCGTAGGCGTCCAGCAGCGTGCGGAACCCGTGCCGGTAACCGGCCACGGCCGTGTTGAAGGTGTTGAGGTACTCGGGGTAGACGGTCAGCGATCCGTTCTGCAGCGCCTGCACGGTGACGTCGGTCGGCCCGATGTTCTGGTTGACGTTGACGCTGTAGCCCTGGGCGCGCAGCGCCTGGGCATAGAGCTGGCCGAGGACGAACTGCTCGGCGTAGTTCTTGTCCCCGACGGTGATGACCGGCTTGCCTGCTCCCGGCAGCGCCGTCGTGTCCGCGGTGGTGGCGCTGGCACTGCTGGTGTCGGTGCTGGTGGTCGCGGTGGCGGAGGACGACGTCGTGGAGGAGGACGACGTCGGTGTGTCCTGAGTTGAGGGCGTGGTCCGGGAGCTGCCGCAGGCTACGCACGCGACCGCCACCAGGACGGTGGCGACCAGACGTGCGGCGGTTGGGGCAGAACCGGGACAGTGCATCGACGGGCGGCCTGGCGATCCTAGAGCCCGGCGGCCCGCCGCGCCTCCGCGTGAGCGGCGTCCTCCAGCGCATCGTCGAGCGCCGCCAGCGGGGACGGGAGCCCCAGCGCGGTCCCGATCAACCAGTCCGCGAACCACGCGTTCTTGGGCAGTAGCGGGCCGTGGAGGTAAGTGCCGATCACGTTGCCCGACCGCACCCCCTCGCGCCCGTCGCCCCCGTTGTTGCCGTGCCCCTTGAGCACCTGCCCCAGCGGCTGGGCGTCCCCCAGGAAGGTGCGGCCGCCATGGTTCTCGAACCCGGCCAGCACCCGGCGGCGGGCGTGCGGGCTCGTCTCCAGCTCCACCTCGATCGCGACGTTGCCGATCAACCGCGGGCCGTCGCCGCGGACCGTGTGGAGGTCCACCAGCCCGACGCCCGGCAGGGTCTCGTCCCCGAGTTGGTAGGAGCGGCCCAGCAGCTGATAGCCGCCACACACGGCGAGGATCACCGCCCCGCGGGCGGCGGCGGCGTGGACGTCGTCGCGCTTGCGCTCCGCGAGGTCGTGGGCGCACAACTTCTGGTCGCGATCCTGCCCGCCGCCGATGTAGTAGATGTCGGCGGCATCAGGATCCAGGCGCTCGTTCAGGCCGCTGGCCAGCAGCTCGAAGCCGATCCCGCGCCACTCGCAACGGCGCTCGAGCATGATCAGGTTCCCGCGGTCGGCGTAGATGTTCATGAGGTCGGGGTACAAGGCGCACACCCGCAGCCGGCGCTCAGGCACGGAGCATCACGACCGTGCTGCCCACGTAGTCCTCGGTCGGCGCGATCTCCAGTCGGCTGGCGGGTCGCAGGCCGGCCGCCTCGGCCTCGCTCTCCAGCGTGTCGGGGTCCAGCCGGTCCAGATGGATCACGTCCTGCTCGGCCCTGTGCTCGCCGGCGGCGGTGACCGTCTCGCGTCGGCGCTCGAGCACAAACCCGTCGGCGTCGGCGCGCACCGCGAGCGGTCGGCTGCTGTAGACGATTCCGTCGCGCTCGACGACGTCGGGCAGCGGCCCGGCGGTCGTGCCCTCGCTGACGTCGAAGAGCTCGAGCTCGTGGGCGATCGCGATGGCCAGCACACCTGGTGAATCTAGGTGAAAGGCCGCGCACTCCAGAAAGGCGGCGCGGCCTGCGGTGCCGCCGAGCAGCTGGACGGTCTGCATCGGGACGATGATCAGCGGAAACGTCGTCCCCAGCCAGAACGCCCGCGCGTCGGCCACCAGCGTCGTCACCTCGAGCTCTCCGGCGCGCTCGCGCAACGCCTCCAGCAGCTCGTCGTCGAGGTCGATGGCGGTCACCTCGTGGCCCTCACGCGCGAGCTCCAGCGCGGTGCGCCCGGTCCCGGCGCCGACATCGAGCACCGGGCCGCCGGTGCGCTCCGCCAGCGCTCGCCAGAACGCGAGATCCGCCGTGTAACTCCCACACTCGAGGTCGTGCCAGATCGCCTTGGTCACCTGCGCGCCTCCGCGGGCTCGCGTGACCAGAACGCCGCGACATGGCCGCGGCGCTGAAGCTCACCGCGTAGCTCCAGCAGCGCCGTGTACGTGGGCAGCGCGAACAGCCGCTGGCCCTGGCCGGCCTCCAGCGCCGCGTCAAGCGCGGCGCCGAGTGCCGGGACCACGCGGATCCGCTCGCCGGACAGCCCGGCGTACTTGAGCCGCAGCGCCAGCTCGGCGGCGCGGGTGCCGGCGCATGTGACCTGCCGGACCCGGCCGGCGAGCATCTCGAAGTCGGCGTCCCAGATCCAGGAGACGTCGCGGCCGTCGGCCGTGCGGTCGTTGAGGATCGCCAGCAGGTCGAGCTCGCCGGGCTCGAGCACGAGCGTGCGGACGATCTCGTTGGCGCCCGCCGGGTTCTTGATGAGGAGGATCGAGAGCTCGCGCTCGCCGATGCTCACCCGCTCAGCACGCCCGAAGGCGGGGCTGACGGCGCCGAGGCCGTCCACGATTGCGTCCAGCGAGACGCCGAGTCCCAGACATAGCGTGGCGGCGCCCAGCGCGTTGTAGACGTTGTAGAGGCCGGGCAGCGGAAGCTCGATCTGGGCCGTTCCCGCAGGTGTGTGGAGATCGAAGGCGGCGCTCTGCGTGCCGTGCAGGCGGATGTGACGGGCGGCGACGGCCGGCTGGGGGCGCTCCTGCCCGCAGGAGGGGCAGCGGTAGATGCCGAGGTGACCGAGATAGATCGCGTCGTACTCATACGCCGCTCCGCAGCGCCGGCAGTGTTTGGAGTCCGAGGCGTGCTGCATCTCGGCGGTGGCCATCGCCGGGTCCTCCACGCCGAAGTAGCGGACGCCGGGACGGTGGCGACCCAGGTCGGCGATGAGGGGGTCGTCGGCGTTGCAGGCGAGGATGGCTCCGTCGGGCAGGCCGGCCACGGTGGCGGCCCAGCGATCGGCGATCGTCTCCAGCTCGCCATAGCGGTCCAGCTGATCGCGGAACAGGTTGCCCAGCAGCACCGCGCGGGGACGCAGCTGGGGGACCACCCGGTCAAGCCAGAATTCGTCGACCTCGAACAGCCCGAGCTCGCCTTTGATCGTGCCCCGGCGCGCTGCCTGCAGCAGCGTCGAGGCGACGCCGGCGGCCATATTGGCGCCGGCGCGGTTGTGCACCAGGACAGTGCCGGCGCGCTCGAGCACCGACGCCGCCATCGCCGCGGTGGTCGTCTTGCCATTGGTGGAGGAGATGACGGCGCTGCCCTCGGGCAGCCGGGCCGCCAGGCGCTCGATCGCGCGGGGGTCCAGGCGGGTGAGCACCTTGCCGGGCAGGCTCGTCCCGCCGCCGCGGCCGGCGCGCCGGGCCAGCTCGCCGACGGCTCGGGCGGCGGCGATCTTGGCGTCGAGCACCGTCACGCCGTGGCCGACGAGGTTGTGGCCGGCACGATGGCCCGCACCGCTCCCGGCAGGACGCCGACGGTCACGGGCAGCTCGCCGATCGGGTCCCCATCGGCGAAGAGCGTGAACGGCCGGGAGGCCGCGATCTCGATCGTGCGCGCGCGCAGCACCTCCACGTTGTCCAGGTGCACGTGCGTGCCCTTGAGAACGGTCGGGGAGCGCGCCAGGAACCGGAGTTTGGGGGTCTCGGTGATCATCACCACGTCAAGCATGCCGTCCTGCAGTGTGGCGTCCGGAGCGAGCATCATCCCCCCGCCGTAGTACCGGGAATTGGCGGCCGCCACCGTGTAGCCCGACAGCGTCCGCGGCTCGCCGCCGTCAACCGTCACCGTGAAGCTCACCGGCTGCCAGCCCGCCAGAGCGCGCAGCAGCCCGTAGGCGTAGACGAGGCGGCCGCGCACCAGCGTGGTCTCGTTGGCGATCTGGTTGGCCACCGAGTCAAAGCCGCAGCTGGCGATCCCGGTAAAGGTCCTGTCCCCAACGACCCCGAGGTCGATGCGGCGCGCCTCCCCGTCGGCGAGCACCTGGCAGGCGGCCTGCGGCGTACCCGGGATGCCCAGCATGCGGACGAGGTCGTTGCCCCGCCCGCCCGGCAGGAGGCCGAGGACGCCGTCGGTGTGCCGGAGGGCGTCGGCGACGGCACCGATCAGGCCGTCGCCGCCGAAGGCCACCGCGGTCTCGCCGGCCGCGGTGGCGGCCAGCGCCAGCTCCCGGGCATGGTCGAGGCTGCGGGTCCGCTCGACGTGGTGCTCCAGTCCCAGGCGCCGCAGCGCGGCCTCCACGCCGTTGAGTTCCCGTGCCGCTCTCCCGCCACCCGCGAACGGGTTGACGATCAGCGCCAGCGTCACCCGGTCACCAGTGCGTACAGGCTCTCGGCTACGGCCACAGGCGAGGGGTTCTCGGCCGCCTCGGCCTGGGCGCGCGTCGTGACGCCGGTGAGCACGATGGCGCCGTCCAAGCCGGCGGCCGCCGCGCCGCCCAGGTCGGCATCCAGCCGGTCGCCGACCATCAGCGCCGGTCCGGGGCCCAGGCGATCGAGAGCCGTCTCGAACAGCATCACGTCGGGCTTGCCGACGCTGCGGGCGGTGCGCTCGGTGGCGTACTCGAGGGCCGCCAGGATCGCGCCCGTCGCCGGCCAGTAACCATCGGCCGCCGGAAACGTGCGGTCGCGCCCGGCCGCGATCATCTCGGCGCCGTCGAGCACTGCCTGCGTGGCGGTCCGCAGCTCGGCGAACGAGAACTCGTCATGACCGGCAACGACCACGATCTCCGCGCTGGTGGCGCGCTCGGTGCCGTTGACGATGCGATGCCCGGCGTCGGCCACGTGCCGGAAGATCGCCGGGGAGCCGATGACGAACGTCGGCGTGCCGGGGCGGCGGTCGGCGAGCACGTACTGGATGGCCGACCCGACGGTGACGATCTCCTCGAGCGAGGCCTGCAGGCCCATGGACCACAGCTTGCGCACGTACTCCTCGGGCGCCAGGCGGCTGTCGTTGGTGACAAACGCCAGCGTCTTACCGTGGTTGCGCAGCTCGGCCAGCGCCTCGCGGGCGTTGGGCGTGGCGGTCTGGCCCACCCAGACGCACCCGTCGAGGTCGAGCAGCACATGATCGTAGTTTTGGAGAAGAGGGGAGAGGGGCATGGGAGGGGGCGGCGGAGGACGGTCCGGATTATCCAATGCGCCGCGTTATGACTTTCTGGCGCACGCATACGCCGGAAACTCCGTAGATCCTACGGATGGCAGTCAGCAGTCCCTGCGGTCAGACCGGCGGTCCGGGGGCCGATACGTGTCGGGCTTCCCGATTGAGCGACCCCTTTCGGAGGAATTGTGAAGCCCAGCACTCAGAGCGGACGCATGTCCCAGGAGGCCCTCCTCGGCCTCTGGCGCGCGTATAAGGAAACCGGGGACACCAGCGCGCGCGACCGCCTGGTCTTCTCGCTGGCACCCGTCGTGAAGGCGATCGTCTACCGCAAGATCCGCGAGATCCCCGCCTACCGCGAGGTGGACGACTACATCTCCTGTGGCCTCGAGGCCCTGATCAAGTCCATCGACCGCTACGACCCCGAGAAGGGCGCGACGCTTGAACAATTCGCCTGGACCAGGATCCACGGCGCCGTCCTGGACGAGCTGCGCCGCTTCGACTGGGCGCCGCGCTCGCTGCGCCGCATGGAGCGTGAGCTCAACCGCGAGCGCGAGCGCTTCAACGCCATCCACGGCCGCAGCCCCAGCCGGACCGAGCTCGCCGACCTGCTGGCGATCACGCCGACCGAGCTCGACGCCCTCATCAGCGATCTGGATCGCTCTGAGGTGGGCTCGCTGAACGCGACTGTCGCCGGCGACGACGAAAACCCCGCCGAGCGCATGGACATCCTGCCCAGCCTCGACCGCGACAGCGATCCCGAGCACTCCGCCATGCGCGAGGGCGCCGTCGCGCGCTTCCGCGCCGCCTTTGACCAGCTGCCCGAGCGCGAGCGCAAGGTGGCCCTGCTGCTGCACGTCCACAACCTGACCCTGCGCGAGGTGGGCGAGGTGCTCGGCGTGTCCGAGAGCCGCGTCTGCCAGATCCACGGCAAGGTCAAGCGCGGGCTGCGCGAGCGCCTGAGCTCTGACGAGCAGCTGTTCCTCGAAGTCGCCTGACGCCCCACGCAGTACTGCCCGGCTGGCGCCATCGGACGTTCGCGGCTCGAACTGAACCCCGATCCCCTCGGATGGGCGTCCGAATTCGGACACGAGTGGCCATGAGCAGTGCCCCGTAATCCGGTGCTGAAGGCACAGCCCTGGACGGGCTAAACCCATCGGCTGTCGGCGTTCAGTCTCCTGAACTCAACAGGACTAAACACCCACTGGACGAACGTACTAGTCCCACGGGACGTTGCACCTATTGATTACCTGCAGATTCGCAGGCAGAATCCCGGCCGGTAAGTTGACGCCGGGCGAGGCATGCCGCGGCGTCAACCCCCGGAATAGATGTTGGTTGCCCGTCGGACTCCCGTGGGAAAGGAGGCGTCTCAATGGGCTATAAGGGTGGTCCCTAAGACCGTATACAGAGGGGCTCGCGTGGAAGGCGGGCCCCTCTTCTTTTCAGTCAGTAGGTAGATCGGCGTCCTGCGCGAGAGCTTGAGAAAGCGTCCAAAAGCTCTGGACACCTGTTCAGATCCCTGTTCGTGCGGCCGATGTTGGGGGCACGATGTCCGACCCGGAGACACGGATGGCTCCGAACGCCCACGCCCCGGCGCCCGCCGTTGCAACGCTGATCGCGCTCACAGCGCTCCTCGCGCTGACCGCCTCAGCCACTTCCTGGGTCAACCACTGGTCCTGGTTGCTGTTCGCTGTGATCGGGATATTCACGATTGTTGGCGACCTCACCGCAGTGGAGACCGCGCCCTTGCTGAGGGTTTCCGGCAGCTTCCTCGGCCTCGTCGTTGCCGCTGCGGTGCTGGGTCCGGGCCCAGGTGCGGCTCTCGGGGCGGGCTCGATCGTCGTCGGCTGGGTGTTTCATCGCCAGCCCGCGCACTGGTTCCTCGCAAATCTCGCTAACTACACCGCGTTTCCGCTGGCGGCCGGTGTCATGTTCCATCAGGTGGTCCACGCCGCTCACGTCGGCCCGGACCATGCCGGGTACTACCTCCTGGTCTTCGTGGCCTTTGTCATCGCGCTGGCTCTCAACTTCCTCCTGTGCGCGGGCTACACGTCCTGGATGGACGGCACGTCGCTCGCCGACAAGACGCGCGACTCGCTGATCCCGCTGCTCTCTGCCCAGCTCTTCTCGGCACTTCTCACGGTCGCAGCCGTGTACGTGACGCATCGTCTCGGAGTCACCGGCTTCATCCTCTTTGGCCTTGTCCTCGCCATCTTCCAATACCTCATCGGAGAGTTGCTCACCTCCAAACGCCGGAGCGACAAGCTGCAGCTCATTGCCACCACCGACGAGCTCACCGGCCTGGGCAACCGCGAGCACTTCAGCGAAGTCGTCCAGGAGCGCATCGCCACCGCGCGTGACTCAGGGAGCCGTTTTGCGGTCCTGCTCATGGACCTCGACCGCTTCAAGGAAATCAACGACACGCTCGGCCACCACTACGGAGACTTGCTGCTCCGGGAACTCGGACCGCGCCTGACGTCCGCGATCGGTGACGGCGGCTTCGTGGCGCGCCTGGGTGGCGACGAGTTCGGGATCCTGCTGGCCGAGGACACGGACGACCCCGCAGTGCTGGACGTGATCATGACGCGGCTGTTCAAGTCGGTCAGCCAGCCGTTCATGATCGATGAGCTGTCGCTCGAGGTCGGGGCCAGCGTCGGCGTGGCCCGCTTCCCCAAGGACGGCGCGGACTCCCACGGGCTCCTGCGCTGCGCCGACATCGCCATGTACACGGCCAAAGAAGCCCAGACCGACTACAAGATCTACACCGAGGAGCAGGACGAGCACTCCAAGCAGCGACTCGGCGTGCTGAGCGGCATCCGCCATGCCCTGGTCCAGGACGAGATCGTCGTCCACTACCAGCCGATCATCGACCTCGATGACCTGCGGGTGCGCGGCGCCGAGGGCCTCGTGCGCTGGCAGCACCCTGAACACGGCCTCATCCCGCCCGGGGCGTTCGTGCAGACGGTCGAGCAGACCGGGCTGATCGGCCCGCTCACACGCCACGTGCTGGAACGCTCCATCGCCCAGTGCGCCGCTTGGCGCACGGACGGACGCCACATGTCGGTGGCGGTCAACCTGTCCGTGCGCAACCTGTTGGACCGCGACCTGCCCAAGGAGATCGAGCGCCTCCTGAGCGTCTACGGCCTGCCGCCCGAGGCGCTGCAGCTCGAGATCACCGAGAGCATGATCATGTCCGATCCCGAGCGGGCGCTGGCCACCGTCAGCCGGCTGAGCGCCCTCGGCGTGCGCCTCTCGGTCGACGACTTCGGAACCGGTTACTCGTCGCTGGCCAACCTGCGAAAAATGCCGATCGACGAGCTGAAGATCGACCGCTCGTTCGTGTCCCCGATGCTGCGCAACGAAAGCGACCTCATCATCGTGCGCTCTACGATCAACCTCGGCCACGACCTCGGCCTCAACGTCATCGCCGAGGGCGTGGAGGACAGCTCAACGCTCGAGGAGCTCGCTCAGCTGGGCTGCGATCTGGCCCAGGGCTACCACGTCTCCAAGCCGATGCCGGCCGATGTCTTCAACGACTGGCTCGTGGAGACGGTCCCGCACCGTCCGCATCCCATGGTGGTCGCGCCCGGCGCGTCCGCACCCGCGCCGGCCCCGCCGGCGTCAGTGACCCGTGGCGCCGTGGACCTCGGCGGTCTCACGTTCGCCGCGCCCGAGCAGTAAGCGCGCGCTAGAAGAGAGCTTCCTGGGCGCTCTGAGCCGGGGGCGCCAGGCACTCCGGGCCGTCGTAGCGCGCGTCGTTGACGGCAAAGCCCACCTCGGTCACCGCGGTGCCCCCCGCGGGAAGGCCCGCCAGGATCTCGCGCAGCTCCGAGCGTGGGGTGGAGGTGTCCAGCCAGCTTGACTCGGCCCCGGGATCGAGGATCACCGGCATCCGGTCGTGCAGCGAGGCGATCGCAGCGTTGGCGGCGGTGGTGAGGATCGTGCACGTTCGGAGCGTGCCGCCGTCGTTGTCGTCGTGCCAGATCGACCATAGCCCGGCGAACGCGAAGGGCCGGCCGTCGGTGCGGGTGATGTGAAATGGCTGCTTGGGGCCGGCCGTCGCCCGCCGCCACTCGTAGAAGCCGTCGGCCACGATCAGGCAACGAAAGCGCTCGAAGGCGCGCCGGAACGCCGGCTTCTCGGTGGCCGTCTCCAGCCGCGCGTTGATCATCTTCAGGCCGGTATCGGGGCTCTTGGCCCACGAGGGCACCAGGCCCCAGCGCAGCAGCTCGCCGCGCGGGTGTCCCTCACGGTCGGTGGTGACCGCCAGGACCTCGTCGCCGGGCGCGACGTTGTACCGGGTCCTGATCTCGACCGACTCGCCGATCCCGAACCGCGCCCGCAGGTCACCGGGATCAGGGGTGGCCAGGCTGTAGCGGCCGCACACGAGGCCAGACCCCGCGGCGATCAGCGGCCGCGCGCCGCGATCTGCTCGGCGCGATCGGCCTGCGCACGCTTCTGCCGCCTTCGTCCGAAGAAGGCGAGCACACCGATCACGACCACGACGAGCACGAAGCCCCAGAAGATCCTCAGATCAAGCGACATGCCGCCGGCGGCCAGGGCCACCAGGCTGACGATGCCGAAGCCGAGCAGCAGGATCCCCACAACGAGCGCGATGATGATCAGCACGCCGCGGATCCGCGCAAGGACGCCCGCGCTCTTGGGCGGGGCCACCAGGCCCATGAACCTGAGCCCGAGCAGCTGCCGATTGCTCGGCGCCTCGACCCCGAGCCGCTCGGTGGCGCGCTTGAGATCGTCGGCCCGGCGCTCGGCGAGAGCCAGCGACGCATCGGCCATCCGCCGCAGCTGCAGGCGCTCCTGCGGCCGGGCCGCGGCGATGGCGCGCTGGAAGTGGGCGCGGGACGCCTTGGCGTCATAGCGCTCGGCCGCGCGGGCGCCGAGGATCGCCTGGGCCGCCGCCTTGAACTTGGTCTCGGCCTCGAGCTCCTCGTCGCTGCGGCTCTCCAACTGCTGCATGGCGGCGAGCTGGCTGCGCTGCTCCACCCTCATCGTTCGCTGCTGCTTGGGCATGTCGTTGAGTCTAGTGGTCGCTCGCGCAGGTACGGTCGCACCGAGAGGTGCGACTGGTGGATGCCAGGCGAGGACGCAGGGCCCGACGTGTAGCAGCGCTACACGAGGGTCCGAGGACAAAGCCTGGCGCCGCCAGGTGTGCCTCGAATGCGAGCGTATCTGCGGGAGTGGCCACTGGTTCGTTACTGCTTAGGCTTGATCACGAATACGCGCTGCGCGGCGAGAGACTGACCCGCGGCGAGCGGGCTGGCGGGAGGTGACCGGTACACGTCGATGTGACGGCCGTTGATCGCGCCGCCGGTGTCCTGAGCGACGAACCAGCCGCCGTACCCGTCGTTGCGATACGCCGGCACGTAGACCCGGCTCCCCAGCGGGATGACGCTCGGATCCACGGCGATCGATTGGTAGTAATGCAGCGGCAGACTCGAGCCTGCGGCGAAGGTGACATCGCGCAGCGGGACGTACTTGGAGCCGCGGCCGTTGGCCCAGCCGCCGGCGCTGAGCGGGAACGTGACCTCGCGCTTGGCGTTGCGCCAATAGCCGCCGGCGCGCCAGTACGGGGTGCCGGCCGACCAGCCGTCCTCCGGCGACGTGGACGCGCCGGTGGCGGTGATCCAGCCGCCGTCGCCCAGGGTGTCGATGTGGTAGATCCGGCCGTCCAGGCCGATGCCCGAGCCCTGCATCGACAGCCCCGCGGCCGAATAGAGCCAGTCGATGCGGTGAAGACCGGTCAGGCCCGGGGCCTTGACCATCTGGCCGACGAACCACGACTCCGGCGCGGGCCAATACTCGGTGACCGCCACGCCCTTGAGCCATCTGCCCTTGGCGTGCTTGCTGGGCGGAGCGGGGATGCGAGTGGGGGTGGCGGATACCGGGGCCAGACCGCCGCCGAAGATCGACGCCCCGCCGGAGCTCGAGCTGGGGGGTGGGGACGAGCCGATCACCGTGCCCCCGCCGCCCGCGCCCCGCGCGGGGAGGGCGGCTTGACATAACGCCGCACCGAGGATGAGGGCGGCAAGCAGGGGGCGAACGACGGCGCGGTTCCGGGGGGTCATCGGTCGTGGACGATTTTCGGGGCGCCGACGGGCCTGGGGGCCGGCGCCGCGGCGCGCGCCGAACAATCGCGCGCAGCCTATCGTCTGGGTTCGTCGTTGTGCTGGCCAGACCTGCTCCGGCGCCGACGCGGTGCTCGCCGCGATTCGCCCGACCGCAGGGCTGTCGATCTTCGGCAGGTCCGTTCGTGTACGGAGTGAGAGAGGCGGTGGACCTCGCGGCCTCGCAATCGAAAGGACAGGCTCATGGGAAAGCTCGTCGTCGTCAATCACATGACGCTGGATGGCGTGATGCAGGCTCCGGCCCGCGCGGACGAGGACATCCGCGGCGGCTTTGCCCACGGCGGCTGGGCAACGGCGAACAATGACGAGGTGATGGCGGCAACCCTGGGGCGCCGGATGGCCGAGGGCGGGAGCGGGCGCGGTGGGCTCCTGCTCGGCCGCCGGACCTACGAGGACTTCTACGCGGTGTGGCCGAGCCGGACCGGCGATCCCGTCAGCGACCTTCTCAACCGCACACCGAAGTACGTGGTCTCGCGGACGCTGACGGAGCCGCTGCCCTGGTCCAATTCGTTCCTGATCGACGGCGACCCGACCGAGGCGGTGGCGGGGCTGAAGCAGGCGTTAGCGGGTCTGACGATCCTCGGCAGCGGCGAGCTCATCGCGACTCTGATGGCCGCCGACCTGATCGACGAGTATCTGCTGCTGATCCACCCGCTGGTGTTCGGCACCGGGCGGCGGCTGTTCCCCGAGGGCGTGCACGCCTCGCTGCGGCTCAGCGACAGCGTCATCACCACCAAAGGCGTCATGATCGCGACCTACGAGCCGGTCAGGTAGACCGGCCCGGGCTCGCGAAGGAACCGCGCGAGCTCGTCTCCCAGTCCGGGAGCCATGAGGGTGGTCACGTGATCGCCCGGCACCCGGAGCAGCCGACTGCGCGGCAGGGCCGCGGCCAGGTCCTCCACCGAACCGCGGTCGTTGTCGGCGTCACCGGCGAAGACGAGCGTGGGGACATCGCTCCGCTCAAGCGCTTCGAGCGGCGTATCGACGGAGGTGTCAAGGACGTGCAGCAGCGCGACCGGGTCGGAATCGACACTCGCCAGGTAGCGCTCGATCTGCGCTTCGACCGAGCCCGGCTCGAACGTTCCGAGTGCCCCGAGAATCCGCCGGTACTGGTCGCCACGTCCGGCGGCGTGGACGATGGGCTCGAGGCCGGTGCCCCCGAGCAGCGCACGCGCGGGCCGAGCGCGGAGGGCGAGCATCCGCGCGGCGATCCGGCCCCCGAGCGAGTACCCGCCGAGGTCGTAGTCGTCGAGGCCGAGACGGGAGACCAGCGCGAACGCGTCGCTGACGAGCGCGTCGGGCGGGTACGCCTCCGGGTCGTGGGGTTTGGCGCTCTCGCCGTGGCCCCGGAAGTCCGGCATGACCACTCGGCGTCGGTCGCGGGCGAGTCGGGCGGCGATCCCGGTGCGCACCCAGATGTCGCGGGCGTTCGACAGGTAGCCGTGCAGCAGGACCACCGGACGCCCGGCCCCGAGTTCGTGGTACGCGAGCGTGACGCCGTCATCGGCATCGAATGTGCGCGTGATCACCTCGCCCATGGACGGAATTGTCGGTCAGCAGCCGTCGCCGCCGGCCTGCGGAGCGTCGTCCGCGGGCGCGTGGTCCGAGGCGCGGTGGTAGGCGTCGTCGGCGTCTGATGCCAGCGGCGAGCTGTAGGACGTGTAGTCATGGCAGCCGCCCTCATTCAGGCCACCGATGACCCCGACGATCGCCGTGCCGTGCCGCGTCACGTGGAGCCATGGAGTCCCGCTGGTGCCGCTCACGTACCCGCGGCAATCAAAGGACGGGAACTCCTTTGTGAGGTACGCCTTCGCGGTGCAGGTGATCGGGTTGTTGGTGCTCCCGGCCGGATAGCCGGTGACGGTCACCTGCTGGCCGCGCACGGCGGTCGAGCCCAGCGTGTAGGCGCCGGCGACCCGCTCGATCGTGGTGCGAACACCGTTGACCGTTCGCGGAGCGACAGTGAGGAACGCGACGTCGCCGTCAGGATCTTGGCGGCTGATCCATTGCGGCTCAACGTGCGCGGCCGTGACAGTCCAGCGCCCATGAGGCGCCTGGGTCCCGTGCTGGCCGGGCACGAACACCATTCCGGCGCCGCTGCCCGAGACGCAGTGGGCGGCGGTGATGAGGGTGTCGCCGTGGGAGCTGTGAACGACGCTGGCCGTGCAGCCGTGTTTCGTGGCCCGCGCGTTGGCGTACAACGGTCCGATCTCCGAGACGCCGCTCGACGTGGCCGACGTCGGCATGTGGGCCACCTGAGCCGCCGGCTCGCGGGAGGCGGCTTGGAGCCGGAGCGCGAGCGCCGTGGCCGGCAGCGTGAGCACCACCAGCGCCACTAATCCCACACCCTTGCCGTTGACCATCCGCCTCGTGAGGTTACGGAGCACTTCGTCGGCTGAGCGTCAGGTGCTGTGCCCCTGCGACGCCAGGGTGATTCGAAACGCCCTCCGCGCCCCCGGAGGGCGTCTCGTGGTTTTCTGGGCGGCGCCCCCCAAACGCGTGACGTGAGCGCTCAGTCCGAGGCGCTCATCGGTGTGGCGTAAGACGCCCCAGCAGCCGCGCGCATGGCGCCCTGGGCCTCGCTCATGTCCAGAAGCGCCGTGGTCTCGAAGCGAGAGAGCGTGCCCGACTGGCCGACGAGCATGGCGAGAGCCGCCATCGCAGTGTTGTCGGCTGCGCTGAGCAAGGATGCGGCCCCGCTCAGATGATTCGAGGCGTCGCGGACGCCGCATCGCCGCAGGCTCTCGCATACAGGTGTACATAAGCCCGATTATCGAGCGTTCCGAGCACCCCCGCGCCGACGCAGGAGAGTCCAAGCGCGACCGCCAGGACCCTGCGCCGGTCGATGCGCAGCCAAGCAATCACCACAGCCTCCTCATCCGGGTTGGGGCGGTATCACCCGGGCATTGCATCGCCGCGGTGGTTTGTGACGAGAAGCCACCCGGCCGGCCGCTGGATCCGTCGCATGCGCGGGGTCCGCTCTACGAGTCCTGACTGGTGAGCTGAGGCGGTGTGGCGGTTTCACCGACCGCGCGATGTGGAAGGATCTTTGGGCAATGGCGGCCCCCCGCACGGGCCGCCGCCTCGCATCGAAGGAGCTGAGGGTTGGGGTTCTTCAACCGCGGAGATGGCGAGGACCGGGAGCAGGACGAGTCGCTGGAGCGGATCGAGAGCGGCGGGATCCCGCTCGGCGCCGAGCAGCGTCTGCGGGACCTCGGCGCGGAGGGCTCGATGTTCACCAGCAGCCTGTCGGTCAAGGAGTTCGCGCTGCTGCGCCAGATGGGACCCCAGCCCATCGCCCAGGTGATGGGCGCCAGCGTCGTCCGCACGGGCTACCAGTACCTGCCGGCGCTGCCGGCCGGGGAGATCATCTCCGGCGGGAGCGGGCGGGCGTACTACAACACTCAGCCGGCCGGCTACGTCAATAGGTTCACGGAGCCATCGATCTGGCAGATCCGCAATTACAACTGGCACACGACCGAGATCTGCGAGCTCGACATTCTCAGCCAGGCCTGGAGGACGGCGCGGCGCCGCGCCTTGGACCGGCTGTCCGAGGAGGCGCTGCACGTCAATGCCGACGTCGTCGTGGGCGTCCGGCTGCACCGCAGCGACCACGATCTCGGCCAGGGAACGATCGAGTACGTCGTGACCGGCACGGCGATCCGGCTTCCCGGCTTGACCGCGACCAACGTGCCTGTCCTCACAGACCTGTCCGTGCAGGATTACTGGCGGCTGCACGAGGCGGGCCAGGAACCGGTCGGCTTCCTGGCGACCACCGCCGTGATGTTCGCCTCGGCCCCCGTGGACGTGCGTCTACGGCGCCGCCGGACGCGCTGGCGTAACCAGGAGCTCGATGAGCTCAGCAAGGCTTTCCGCATTGCCCGTGAGACCGTCCGGACACAGATCGCGGGCCAGGTCTCGGATGCTCGCGGCGCGGGCGCGGTGGGTGTGACCCTCTCGCACTCCGTACACCGCGACAAGCTGGCGGTGGCCTCATCCCTGCAGACCGCCGGCTTCCGCGGATGGAACCGGGGGCGCCTGGGCCTCCCCTACTACGTCTCCGGCCGCGGCGACGCCGAACGCCGCGGCTGGGTCATCACCATGCACGCCGCCGGCACCGCCGTCCGGCCACGCCCGGGACCGTCGCGGTTCCACGTCAAGCCAGCCGTTCGAATGGGAGCCACGTGAGCGAATACGAAGCAGGGTCACTCGAGGGCATCCCCGAATCCGGGCGCGAGCGACTGGAGCAGAACCGTCAGGGGCTGTACACCTCGGACCTCAGCGTCAACGAGTTCCTGCTCGTCACCGAGGCGGGCTTTGACCCCGTCGGGTTGGTCGTGGGCAGCTCGATCTTCCACATCGGCTTCCAGGTCGCGGGGCCGACCCGGAGCCGCGAGCTCGACGTGCTGTCGCAGGCCATGTACAGCGCGCGCCACCTGGCCATGACCCGGATGGAGGAGGAAGCCGACCAGCTGGGAGCAGATGGCATCGTCGGCGTCCACCTCGACATCGGCCGCTACGAGTGGGGAGCCAACATGGCGGAGTTCATCGCCATCGGCACCGCGGTCAAGCACCGCGACGGCGTCCTGCACCGGGCGCCGAACGGGCGGCCGTTCCAGAGCGACCTCTCCGGGCAGGAGTTCTGGACCCTGCTGCGGACCGGTCACCGGCCGGTGGGGATGGTGATGGGCAACTGCGTCTACCACGTTGGCCGGCGCGGCCCGCTGCGCACGATGTCCCAGACCGGCCGCAACGTCGAGCTGCCCAACTACACCCAGGCTCTCTACGACGCGCGGGAGCTTGCCATGCAGCGCATGCAGACCGAGGCTCAGGAGCTCCAGGCAGCGGGCATCGTGGGCGTCACGCTCACGGAGAAGAGCCACGGCTGGGGCAGCCACGTCATCGAGTTCTTCGCGATCGGCACCGCGATCGTGGCGACGGAGGGCGGCTCGACCGTCGAGCCTCCGATCTCCGTGCTCGACCTCAACGACCGCTAATCGACGGCCCGGCGGGAAGCCGCTCGCGACGCGCGGACAGTCTGGACGGCGATCGCCGGCAGGTCACCCGGGCCACCAGCCCTTTAGTAATAAAGATCGCGATATTTTGGCCGGATAGCGGGCAAAATGTCGCAACTCGCGCGCGGGCCGTCGGGTTCGGAAGTCCGCCGTTGACCTAGGCGGACCACCCCACAGGTAAGGAGGAGCGCTGGTACCACAAGGTGGCCAGGTTCCTCGCCTATCTCGCCAGTTTGGTCGGCAACGCGAGGTGATCGTTTGTGGTGGTGAACGTAACCCACGACGGTTCCGTAGCCTGAGTCCGTGCGCCGCACCCTGATCGGCCTGTTGATCGCGGCCGCGCTCGCCGGCTGTGGCGCGGCCACCGAGTCCGCCTCAACGCAAACCGCCGAGTCTCCGCCGCCGCCGGCGGCGACGACCACCCACACGACCCCGCGGCATCACCGGCCGAAGCCGGCACACCCGCCGAAGCCGGCACACCGCCCGAAGCCCCGAAGCCGCCCGCGACCGCCTCCGCGCTCACCCAGCCAGCTTCCGGTCTCGTCGGCATCCGCGCACCAGGTGCAACCTCAACCGACGCCGGGCTCCTGCCACGCCACCGGGCACGGCGAACTGGTGATGCCCGACCCGCGCTGCACTCCCGGTGCGGTGAACCCGGCGGTCACCCAGGCGACCCTCGGCCAGACGATCTGTGTTCCCGGCTACACCAAGACGATCCGACCGTCGGAGTCCATCACCGAGCCGGAGAAGCTCGCCAGCATGGCCGCATACGGCTACTCGGACCGCTCGCCGAGCGATTTCGAATACGACCACCTGGTCTCTTTGGAGCTCGGCGGCGCCGTGAACGACCCGCGCAACCTTTGGCCAGAGTCGGGCGCCTCACCGAACCCGAAGGACTCGGTCGAGAACGCGCTGCACCGCATGGTGTGTGACGGGCAGATCCCGCTGGCGCAGGCACAGCGCATCATCGCCACCGACTGGCTGGGCTGGGCCCGCAGCCACGGCGAGGGCACCACCAGCGCATCAACGACGAGCCCCGCCCCGAGGCCGCCCAGCAGCTCATCGGGCCCGGCCGGCACCGCCGACGTGCACTGCCGCGACTTCAGCACCCACGCCGCCGCCCAGCGGTGGTTCACCGCGCACGGCGGCTCAGCCTCAAACGATGTGGCCGGCCTTGACCGCGACCACGACGGCCAGGCCTGCGAGTCCCTCCCCTAGCCGGATCTGCGCGTCCCCCGGCCCACTCCGCCGAGATGTCTCAACCGTTTCCGTCCAGCGTGAAGAGAACGTCATCCACGACCTCCGTGTCGGACTTCCGCGCTGCGTCGGCGCCGCCGCTTCGCCCTGCCTTGCGCCAGTGCTCCAGGACCGACCGCGAGGACACGCGCCGGTAAGTGACCACGCGCAGGAGGGGCTTGACCTCGAGCTCGGGACCAGTGGGTGTGGCGGTCACCTCAGCGTGAAAACGCCGACCCTTGACGTCGCAGAGGACGAGGTCTCCGGCACGAATGCCCTGCAGTCGCATCACAGGCCAGGCTACCCCCGGCCGACGACGGATCCCCGGCCGGCGTCCAGCCCTGTCCCCGATACGGTGTGCGGCATGTTCGACGACTTCGAGGCCCACGACCTGGCCACCGAGCGCGGGACGATCCGCGCGATGGTCGGCGGCGACGGGCCTCCCCTGCTGCTGCTGCACGGCTATCCGCAGACGCACCTGATGTGGCACGCCGCCGCGCCGATCCTGGCGCAGCAGTTCACCGTCGTCGCCGCGGACCTGAGCGGGTACGGCGAGTCGCTGCGACCGGCCCCCACCAGCGATCATGCGCCGCACTCCAAGCGAGCGCTCGCGGTCGACCAGATCCAGGCGATGGCATCGCTCGGGTACGACCGGTTCGCCGTCGCCGGTCACGATCGCGGCGGCCGCGTCGCCTACCGGATGGCGCTTGATCATCCTGACCGCGTGAGCGCGCTGGCGGTACTGGACATCGTGCCCACGGCGGACGTCTGGGCGCGCGCTGATGACAAGCTGGCCCTTGTCTACTGGCACTGGGGCTTTCTGGCTCAGGCGGCGCCGTTGCCGGAGCGGCTCATCGCGGGCGATCCCGACGCCTACTTCGACTATCACCTGCTGATGATCGGACTGGGCACCGACCCCGAGCTCTACCCCGACCAGGTGATGTCCGCGTACCGGCGTCAGCTGGACGACGTCGGCGCGGTCAACGCGATCTGCGAGGACTACCGCGCCGGCGCCACGATCGACCGGGAGCTCGACGAGGCCGATCGGGGCCGCCACATCGCGTGCCCGGTGCTCTGCCTGTGGGGCGCTCGCGGCGCCCTCCCGTTCCTCTACGGCGACGTTCTGGCGGTCTGGCGCCCCTGGGCCCCGGATGTCAGCGGCCGGGGCGTCGATGCCTCCCACTTCCTGGTCGAGGATCAGCCCCAGGACGTGGCGGCGGAGCTGGCCACCTTCCTCCGCTCCGCCTGATCCCGGGGAACGCGGGAAGAGGGGCGACCCGGACAAGCCGGGCCGCCACCCTGTCCTCCCCGGTGCGAGTCAGACGTCCCCCGGCCCGACGCGCGCGCGTTCCCGGGTGTGGGGGCGGGGCGAGGAGCCCACCCGGGGGCGTGCAGCGCGTTCGCGGGCCGGGCGGTCAGACCCGCCCGACTGGGAGCTACGACGGGCTGCTGATCGTGCTCGAGCTGGTGTTGATCAGCTCGACCTCGTTCCAGAAGGCGCCGGTGCCGTTGATGGTCAGCTCGGCGCTGCGAACGGCCATGCCGGGGGTCGGCGTGCACACCTCGTCGTTGTCGTTGTCGTCCCCGCGGTTGCCGTCGTCGTCCCCGCGGTCGCCGTTGTCACCGGCGCCACCGTCACCGTGGTGGAAGACGGCGTCGCCGTGCTCGTCACCGTCGTTGTCCCCGTTCTGCATCTCGGGGTTCTCGCACTTGATCTCGGTGTCGTTGGTGACCCCACCGCTGACCGTGCTGCCGTTGGCCAGCGTGATCGTGAGGACGTCGTTGGCGAACGACGTCACGGTGCCGGCCGTGGGGGCGCTGTTGGCGGCCGGGTTGCCGTTTCGGTCGCCGTCGTGGCGATGCGCGAAGAACTTCTCGTGACGCACGCGTGCGTGGTGGTGGCGCTTGTGGTGGTGTCGATGGCCGTTGTGGGCGAGGGCCACCGTCGGCGCCGCGGCGCACAGAGCTGCGCTCGCCAACACGGTGAACAGGATCCTTCGCATCGAGGGGTTCCTCCTTTCGCCGCCGCATCCTGGCGGCGACTCGTCCGGGGTTACGAGGAGGAAGAGTCCAGCGAGCCCGAAACGTCACGCGAGCCGCCGGAATCTTTCTGCGAGCCTCCGGACCCGCCAGAGCCGGCCGAGCCATCGGAACCGCCAGAGTCAACGGAAGCGCCCGCGTCACCGGAACCGCCGGAGCTACCCGAACCGTGATCGGAGGTTGTGTCCACGGTCGCGGTGCTCGAGGCCGGCTCCGAGGACGCCACCGCGCTCACGGCGCCGGCCGCGCTACCGGCGCCGGAGCCGCCGCCGTCATTCCCGGAACTCGGGCCGTCGTGCCCGGAACCCGAGCTGTCGCGCGCGGACGTCCCCTGGCTCTGAGATGACCCGCCGTCTTCGCCCGAGCCGGAGCCCGAGCCAGACCCAGAGGCCCCCGAGCCAGAGCTCCCGGAGCCCGAGCGCCCCGAGGTCGAGCCCGATCCACCGCCACCGCCGTCGGTCCCGCCGCTTCCTGTCGAGCCGCTGGAGCTGCCCTCGCCACCGTGGCCCTCGCCACCGCGCGTGCCCGCCCCGCGGGTGCGGTCCGGCCGGCCGCGACCGGACCGCGTCGGATGCAGGCGGCCGGCGCCAGCCGTTGTCCCGCCCTCATGCACTGGCGCCGAGGAGCGATGGACCGCCGACATGGCGCTCACCGCGGCCGCGGTGAGCGGCGCCTCGGTCAGGTGCCGGGTTACGCCGCGAGGGTGGGCCACATGGTGTCGGGCGTCGGCAACGGCGCGATGGTGGTGACCCGGGAAGGTCTGCGTGACGGCGAGACCGGTGGCCACGACGCCCGACGCCAGCAGGGCCCCGACCTTGATGGCCAGGCCGCCGGAGACCGCGGTGGTGGCGCCGATGGCTGCGTCGGGAGCGGCACCGGCGCTGGAGCGAGCGGCTCCGAACAGCCTCGCCAGCGGTAATGGCAGGAGCGCGGTCGCGGCCTGACGCAGGCGCCGGCGGGCGCGGTGGACGAGCTGGCGCACGGCGCCCTCGGAGAGACCCATCGCCTGCGCCACGTGGGCACGCGGGAGCCCGTGCACCGCGGTGCCGACCAGCGCATCGCGCTGGCGCTCGGGAAGCGCGCTGAGCTCCACCAGGGTGGCGTGGGCCTGGGCGCGCCGCTGGACCGTCTCCTCCAGCGAGTCGCTCACGGCCAGCTCCACCTCCAGTGGCGCGTCCGCGGGCACCCGCGCCCTGGTCACGACGTTGCGCAGGATCCGGTGCAGCCAGCCGCGCAGATGACGCACCTCGCCATCGGCTCTCAGTGCGGCGAACGCGTTGAGGAACGCCTGCTGTACGGCGTCCTCCGCCCTGCCGTCCGACGTGAGGCGCCGCGCCTGGGCCAGCAGCTCGGGCTCGTAGCGGCGCACGATCGCGGCGAACGCGGCCTCATGGCCGGTCTGGGCCAGATTCACGAGGTGCTCGTCCGGCTCACCGTCCAGCAGCCGGTCGCTGCGATCCAGCAGCTGGTCGGAGATCACGACGGCCATCTAGGACCTCACGACGCCTCCCCCGCCCAAACCTTCCCCGTGATGGCCGAGGGTTTGCGGTCTTCCGGCGGCCGCCCTACTCCGTCGGCCGGGTCATGCGGAACACCTCGTCCACCACCGTGTAGTCCGCGGGACCGCCGAGGCGGGCCACCGGCCGCAGCCCGCGGGTGTCCACCGCGCCCTCCACGATTGCCGACTCGTCGAGATGGATGCCCACGACCTGGCCGATGACCAGGTGCTGGTCCACCGGCTGACCGTTGAGGTCGTGGAGCTCCACGGCATGGACCACCTTGCACTCCATCGCGCAGCGCGCGGCGGCCACGCGTGGCGGGGCCACCCGCTGCGAGGGCGCCATCGCCAAGCCGGCGCGCTCGAACTCGCTGTGGCCGCGGGGGAGTGGAGCCGAGGTCTCGTTCATCTGCTCGCGCAGCTCGAACGTGACGAGGTTCCACACGAACTCGCGCAGCGACCCTGCGAACGTGGCCGAGTCCTTGGCTCCCTTGCTCGAGAATGCCAACATCGGCGGCGCCTCCCCGATCGCGTTGAAGAAGCTGTAGGGCGCGAGGTTGACGAGCCCATCGTCCGACATCGTCGAGACCCAGCCGATCGGTCGGGGGGCCACGAGTGCCTTGAACGGATCGTGGGCCAGGCCGGCGTCGCGATGCCGGCCCGGTTCATAGAAGATCACGGGCGACAAGCTATCGGCTGCGCTCTCGCCCGCCGCGAAGCCCGCAACTTCCGACCGTGGAGCGGTATTGAAACCAACGGAATCCGCGGCGAGGAGGTTTCGAATGAGGCGCACGTTGCAGGTGCTTGTCCTGTCCCTGGTCGTCGGGGCATCGATCGCCGGCGTCGCGCTGGCGGCGACCTCACCGTCGGCCGCCACTGGGGCGGCGACGAAGGTGAGCAACACCACGGCGGTGCTCAACGGCACGATCCATCCGAACGGGCACGCCACGCAGTACGACTTCATCTATGGCCCGACGACGGCCTATGGAGCCACCAGCCTCGTCCGGACGGTCCCGGCGGGGACGAAGGCCGTCGCCGTGAGCCGCACGATCACCGGCTTGACACCGGGTACGACCTATCACTACCGCATCAGCGCCGCCAGCTCCGGAGGAGTCGTGGGCGGCGCCGATCGGAGCTTCACCACCACCGGGCACCCGCCCGCCGCGGTCGTCACCGGCGGTGCGGTCTCCGTCGGCAAGACGGTGGCCACCCCTACCGGCGCCATCAACCCCGAGGGCGCGACGACCACGTGGACCATCCAGTACGGCCTGACGACCGCGTATGGGATGCAGAACTTCGCCGGCACCCTGCCCGCCCTGACGACTACGCTGACGGTGTCAGCGCAACTGACCGGCCTCGCGCCGGCCACCCTGTTTCACTACCGGATCGTCGCCTATCACGGCTCGAGCGTCGTGTCCGCCGGTGCCGACTCGACGTTCTTCACCGAGCCCTCCAAGCGGCCCGTGCCGAAGATGACCGCGCACACCTCACCCGGACGCGACCGGCGCTCCCCGTACGCGTTCACCACCTCCGGGTCGCTCGGCGGCGCCGGTTTCATCCCCGCGGCGCAGCGGTGCGCGGGCAACGTCGGCGTGCGCTTCCACAACGGACGGCATCAGCTGGCGTTCGTCGTCGCGCCCGTGCAGGCCGACTGCAGGTTCTCTGTGGGAGCCAGCTTCCGCAAGCTGCATGGCCGGGGTCGAGCGAGGCTCAAGGTGACCGTGGACTTCCGCGGTAATGGCTACATCGCACCGGTCAACCGGATTGACCACGTGACGGCCGGCTGAGGGCGGTCGCGGGCGCCGGGCCACGTCGCCGGGCGCCCGCGGTACCGGCCGAGGCCCCTCGGCACCGGCCGCGGCGACCGCGGATAGTCTTGCCCGCCATGCCGCAGAGAGGGCCGCGAGTCTCGCCCATCGAGGTGGCGCTGCTCGCCGGCCTCACCGTCTGGGCCCTGTTCCCGCTGGTCCTGCTGCTCGTCCACGCCGGCCAGCTCCACGCCCGGTTCACCGGCGCCGACGGACTGATCGGAGCGGACGGGGTCCTGGGGGCCGACCAGCTTCAGTACCTCGCGTGGGCGCGCGACGCCAGTGCCCATGGCCTTCTGGCCTCGGACCTGTTCAGCTTCTCCCAGGGCGGCCATGTCTACCTCCAGCCGATGTTCGCGATCACCGGTGCCCTGTACCGGTTGGGGCTCTCGCTGCCGTTGGCGTATCTGCTGTGGAAGCCCGTGGGGATCGCCGTTCTGGGGCTGGCGGCGGTGGCCTGGGCGCGGCGGTTCTTCGGGACCGAGCTACCGGCGCGCGCCGCGGTCGTGGTGCTGTCGCTGTTCTTCTGCACCCCGGTGGCGGCACTGTTCAGCTGGACACAATGGGCGTCGGGCTCGTTTCGCTTTCCGCTCTACCTGCTGGGCGACGAGCTCCTGGCCGCCGACAAACTGTGGGGGTACGTCCCCAGCGCCATCGGTGTCGCGCTCGTCCCGGTGGCTCTGCTGGCGACCGAGCGGGCCTTGCATGGCGAGCAGGAGCCCGCCTTCGGCGCGCCGCGCTCCCGCCACTCCTACCAGCGGGACACGGTCGCGGCGGGCCCACTGGTGGTGGCGGCCCTGGCGTCGCTGGCGGCCTCCTGGCTTCACCCGTGGCAGGGGATCACGCTCGGCCTCATCTACGTGGGCCTCGCCCTGCTGCGCCGCATGCGGCAGTGGGCGGCACTGGCAGTGCCGGCGATCGGCGCCGGCCTCCCTCTCCTCTACTACTACCTGCTCTCCCACCACGATCCCGCATGGCAGCTGGCATCGCATTACGAGGTGATCCCGCGGTTGTCCGCCGTCGTCCTGCTGGCCGGCTTCGGCCCGCTGGCGTTGATCGCCGCGTTCGGGGTGCGCCGGCCAGACGGGATCTTCATCGAAGAGGCGTTGCTGCTCTGGGTGGGCGGCTCCGTGATCACCTACTTCGCCAACGATTCCTTCGCGCCCCACGCCTTCCAGAGCCTCAGCCTCCCGCTCGCGGTGCTCGCGGTGCGGGGCTGGCGCCGGCTGCGGCTGCCGGCTGCGCTCGGCGTGGCGGCGGTGGCGCTGGTCACGATCCCGGGCCTGGCGTTCAACGCGCGCAAGTTCGTCCGCACCGCCCGCAGCACCGACCTCGTCCAGTACTACCTGCCGTCGTCCGACGCGCAGGCGCTGGACTGGGTCGGCCGCCATGCGCCCGCCGGCGGGGTCCTGGCGCCCACGCCGTTCGCTGCCGTCGTGCCCTCACAGACCGGTCGCGCCGTGTGGGTCGGCCACGGCTACTGGAGTCAGAACTACCCCGTGCAGGCACGGGAGGTCGACCGCCTGTTCGACGGGCGCATGTCAGCGGCGGCCGCCCGCGCGTTCGTGGCCTCCACCGGCGCGTCCATCCTCGTCTCTGACTGCCGCCACCCCGCCGATCTGACCGGCCGCCTGAGGCCCCGCCTTGTCGCGGTGCACAGATTCGGCTGCGCCCGCGTCTACGTGATCAACAAGGGCTAGTGCCCTGAACCACAAATTCGGTGGCAGCCTCGCGGCGTCTGGACGCGCCTGACGGATGGGGATGATCCCGCCGTACCACCAGTACGACTTGGATCATCCCCATCCGTCATCCACGCCCAGCCACTCGCGACGCTACTGACGAATTTCCGGTTCACGACACTAGGACGGGCGGTCGGCCAGCCGGTAGACGAACCGCAGGCCTGACCACGTGGCGTCGATGGCGCACACCTTGTTGTCCACGAGCCCCGTCGCCAGCCCCAGCTCGCGCACCGCCCCCTCCCCCAGATCGGTCGCGACGCCGGAGCTGCGCTTGGGCCAAGCCACCCACAGCCCACCGGCCGGCGTCAGGGCGTTCCTGCACGCCGGCAGGCGTCGCTCGAGCTCAGAGCGCGCGACGAAGAAAGCGACGATCACGTCGAAGGAGCCCTGCAGGCGCGGGCGCACCGACACTCCCGGCGGCAGCTCCCCCAGCACCCGTTCGAACCCGTCCGGCGCCCCGATCAGGCCGAGTTGCGCCTCCGGCTTGATGCCCAGCTTGCGCGGCAGCGGCGTGCCCGAGTAGCCGGCAGGATTGGCGCTTGGCATGGGCGAGGAGGCTATCCCCGTACTGTGCCCCGCGCACGTGCGCAGCAATTTGCGCCAAAACGCGAGGAATTTGTGTCGTCGGTGACGAATTGCATGGGGCCATTCGGGGTAGAACACCCCCGCTGATGATCAACTCCGCCCTCGCGCCGACCGATCTCGCTCGCCGGATCGCCGATTTGCCCGACTCGCCGCAGTCGCGCTTTGCGGCGGCGACGCTGCTGGCGATCCCCCCGGAGGTCCGCCAGGCGCTGCGCGACGCGGTGGCCGCCAGCCTGGGGATTCCGATCGACGGCTATGGCCCCGACGTGGACGCGGTCGACCCGGTGCGGCAGGCGGCCTATGACGCCGACGTCGACGACCTGTTCGACTGCTGGGTGCGCAAGCACGTCTTCGACGTCGCCGATGACCGCTTGTTCCGGCAGGCGCTACGCATGCCGCCCGTCGAACCGCTCGCCGCCGGCTGGCGCTAGCCGACGGGCCGCCCGGCGGGCCGGACTTCCGCCCGCTCCGCCACGTCGGCGATCAGCCTGGAGAGCTGGCTGCCCTGCCACGCGACCGGTGAGCGACCGGGCGCGTCGGTGACCAGCTGCGCGCCCGGAATGGCCTGGGCGTAGGCCTCCCCCACCGCCTGTGGATGCCCGGGGTCGGCCTCGTCATTGGATGCCACGACCACCGTCGGCACGGCGATCGCCTCGAGGTCGGACAGCGACTGAAACGGGTGCGAACGCGGGACGGCGCGCAGTGCGTCGGCCACCGCGTCGGGGTGCTCGTGCAGCGACAGGCGCTGGCGGATCACCTTGATGACCGTCTCGCGCCAGCGCTCCGGAACCTCGGGCTCTCCGTAGGCGGCGACGAAGCCGTCGATCCCGCCGCGGCGCAGCCCGTCGGATAGAGCGTCCCAGCGAGCCAGCTGCCCGGCATCGTCCTCCCCGCCGGCGAACGCCGGCGTGATGAGCACCAGCCCTGCGACCCGCTCGGGTCGCTGGAGCGCCAGCCACGCGAGCGTATGGGCGCCCATCGATGCCCCGGCCAGCACAGCGCGCTCCGCCCCGGCGTGGTCGAGCACCGCCTCCAGGTCGGCACCGAGGTCCTCGTAGCGGTAGGCGTCCGCGCTCTCCGCCGGCGACGACGATCCGTGCCCGCGGGCGTCGTAGGCGATGACGCGATGCCCGGAGCGCTCCAGGGCGCTGGAGCCCATCACGACGTAGCGCCGCGTGGCCGTGAGGCCGTGCGCCAGTACCACCGGGGGCCCGTCGCCGGCATCGCTCACGCCCAGGGTCACCGCTCCGCGGCGCACGTCGTAATCAGACACCCCCTGGTATCTAGCAGCCGCGGACCGGTGGCTACCATCTAGGGCACCATGGACGTCACCGACAGCACCTTCGAATCAGCCGTCATCGAGCGCTCGCACGCGGTTCCCGTCGTCGTCGACTTCTGGGCCGAATGGTGCGGCCCCTGCCGGCAGCTGGGGCCGGTGCTCGAACGCTCCGTGGCCGCCCGCGAGGGCAAGGTGGAGCTGGCCAAGATCGACGTGGACGCCAACCCACAGGTGGCGCGCGCTTTCGCCATCCAGAGCATCCCCGCCGTCAAGGCGTTTCGAGACGGCCAGATGGTCGCCGAGTTCGTCGGCGCCCAGCCCCCCGCGGCCGTCGAGAGCTTCCTGGACTCGCTGCTGCCCTCCGAGGCCGACGAGCTGGTCGCGCGCGGCGACGAGGAGTCGCTGCGCCGTGCCGTGGAGCTCGAGCCATCCCGCGCCGAGGCCGCGGTGCCGCTGGCGCGGCTCCTGTACGGCCGCGGCGACGCAGACGGGGCGCTGGCCATCCTCCGGCAGGTGCCCGGCAGCTTTGCCGCCGACGGCCTGGCGGCCCGCATCGAGCTCGAGAGCGGCGATCCCACCGAGGACCTGCGCGACGCGTTCGCGGCGATGGACGCCGGTGATCAGGAGCGCGCTCTTGATCTCCTCATCGGCGCCCTGCCCTCGGCGGACGGCGCCAAGGACGACATCCGCCGTGTGGTCGTCGGCATCCTGGACGAGCTGGGCGTCGAGAACCCGCTGGCGCGCGACTCGCGGCGGCGCCTGGCCAGCGCGCTGTACTAAGCCGCGCTACCGCCCGAGCGCCCTACAGCGCGAGCGTGAGCTGCTGCGCGGCCGTGGGCCGGGCGGGCTCCAGTCCGGCCACGCGGACCCCCAGCAGCCGGACCGGCCGCCGCGCCGCGAAACGCCGCAGCAGGTCCAGGGCCACCGGGAGCACGCGGTCCATCGAGGCCACGGGCTCGGCGAGGGTCCGGGCGCGCGTGTGGGTGGAGAAGTCGTCCAGCCGCACCTTGATCCCGATCGTGCGCCCCTGGCGCTCCTGGCGCACGAGCGTCGAGCACAGCTGCTCGGTCAGCCGCTGCATGACCTGCTCCAGCGCCGCCTGGTCGGCGATGTCGTAGTCAAACGTCGTCTCCCGTGACTCTGACACAACCTTGCGCTCCTCCGTCACCGGCGTGTCGTCCTCGAACCGCGCCCGGCTCTGGAGAGCGGCGCCGAAGCGGGAGCCGAACTGGGCGGCGAGCTGCTCGGGCGACGCCGCCGCCAGCTGGGCCAGGGTGTCCAGCCCCCCGTGGCGCAGCCGCTCGGCGGTCTTGGGGCCGATGCCGGGGATGAGCCCGCAGGGCGACTGGGCGAAGCGCTCGCAGGCCTGTTCGCGGCTAAGGACGACAAAGCCGCGTGGCTTCTCCGCATCGGAGGCGACTTTGGCCACGAGTTTGTTGGGGCCGATCCCGATCGAGCAGTGCAGCCCGGTATGGCCGGCGATCTCATGTGCCAGCCGCCGCATGGCGGCGTGGGGGGCTGGGAGCCCCGAGAGGTCCAGGTAGGCCTCGTCGAGACCCACCACCTCCACGTCGTCAGAGCAGGCTCGCACCAGCGCCATCACCGTGCGCGAGGTCTCCCGGTAGTAGGGGAAGTCGGGGGTCAGATAGATCCCGTCCGGGCACAGCCGCCGTGCGCGCGCGGCGGGCATCGCCGAGCCCACGCCAAAGCGCCGGGCCTCGTACGAGGCCGTCGTGACGACGGCGCGTGGGCCGGTGCCGGCGACGATCACCGGCAGGCCCCTCAGGTCGGGACGCCGCCGCAGCTCCACCGACACATAGAACGCGTCCATGTCGACATGGGCGATGCAGCGTCCGACCATCGCCCGGACACTAGGTCACCCGCCAGACGGTGGCCCGGCGCGGACGGGCGCCGCCCCGAGGCCGCCACCGAAGCGGCGGCCCGGGGCTGGCGTGCCCGGCTGAGCTAGCGGCTGGACCAGACGGTCCCCACGCCCGCGAAACCGAGCGCGGAGGCGGTGGTCTGGTTGAGGTCCCACTCACGACCGCCGGCGTAGGGGCCACGGTCATCGACGACCGCGGTGACGGTGCGGCCGCCGTGCTGGAACGCGACCTTGGTCCCGCACGGGAGCGTGCGGTTGGCGACGCCGAGACCGGCGTGAAACCCGCATGCCGTGTTCCCAGCGTCCTCGTACCAGGAGGCGAGCGCGGGGTGCAGCACGTTGACGTTCCCGGCCGGCCGCACGGCGCGAGCGTTGCCGGCGTCGCCGCCGAACACCACCCGAAGACGCCGGCCGGTGGCCGCGCTGGGTGAGACGCTCAGGCGATAACCGCCGCGGGCGCCGGTGCGGGCGCTCCCGAGGGTGCGCCAGCCGCGACCCGAGCCGGCCTCCAGGCGCACGCGGCGGCCGGCCACCGCCGGCAGCAGCGTGCCGCCGACGTGAACCGGGCGGGTGCTGAGCACGGCGGACTGATGACGGGCCGGCGTGAACCGGGCGCCGACCGTGACGGCCGCCCGGGGGCCGGGCTTTGCGGCGGTCGGGGCGCTCCCGCCGGTGGTCACGGCCGCGGCCGCGGGGGCCGGCGACTGCTCGACGGCGCGCATCAGGCCCGAGCGACGCGGCTTGACGCGCACGTGAAAGCCGCCCGAAGGGCTGACCGTGGCCGTCGCGAGGGAGCGCCAGGGCGCCCGGCTTGTCGCAGCGGTCTGTAGCAGAACGCGCCGGCCGGCATGACTCGCCGGCGCGGTGCCGTTCATGGTCACCGTGCCGCCGAACCTGATCCGGCGCGGGCTGACCTGCAGGTTGAGGGGGGTCTGGACAGGATTCTGGACTGACCGCACCGTCTGGGACGTCACGCCGGTGAAGGCGAACGCCGAGGCGGGCACGGCCAGCATCGATGTAGCGATGATCACATGTACTGAGCGCATCCGGCGCAGCGGGAATCTGGGCCTCAACTCGAGGACCTCCTTAGGTTCGACCGGGCGCCTACGGGGTTAGCTGTCGGGCTCGCGGCCAGTGCGAATCGCCGGCTTGCGGACGGCGATTCTTCGACTTGTCGCTACGGTCGCGCCTGGTGTGCGCCAGGCGACCGATTCGCCCCAGGCCGGTTGCGGAACTGCCATCCGGCGGTGGGTCCCCCGTTCGCCCCCGCTCCGGGCAGGGTCGATTCGGCAGGTCGTTTTAGAAGTCGGCGAGGCTCGCAGCTTCTTGAACCGATTTGTGTGAGCATCGTCACACCCAGGAGTCGTGGCAGAATCAGCGCGTGGCCAACCAGGACCGCCTGACGGGGCTCGACAGCTCCTTCCTACACCTCGAGCGCGACTCGGCGCACATGCATGTGGCCGGCTGCATGGTGTTCGAGGGCGAGCCGCCCACCTACGACGAGCTGGTCGAGCAGATCGGCGGGCGGCTGCACCTGGTACCGCGCTATCGCCAGCGCCTGGCGTTCGTGCCCTTCAACCAGGGGCGGCCGGTGTGGGTCGACGATCCGCACTTCAACATCGCCTTCCACGTGCGTCACACGGCGCTGCCCAGCCCCGGCGGAGACGCCCAGCTCAAGCGGCTGGCCGGGCGCGTGTTCTCGCAGGCGCTGGACCGGTCCCGGCCGCTGTGGGAGATCTGGCTGGTCGAGGGCGTGTGCGACGGGCGGTTCGCCCTGCTGTCCAAGACCCACCATGCGCTCGTGGACGGAGTCTCGGGCGTCGACATCGCCACGGTGCTCTTCGACACGTCGCCGGACCCGATGCCGGTGGCCCCGCCTGAGAACGAGTGGGTCCCCCGGCCGCTGCCCACCAGCGCTCAGCTCCTGGCCGATGCCCTGATCGAGCGCGCGACCGTCCCGGGCGAGATCGTGCGCGGGGTCAGGGCCACGCTGCGCGGGCCGCGGATGGTTGCCGCGCGCCTCGGGCGCGCAGCGGGCGGCGTGACCGCAATGGCGCGGGCGGGTCTGCAGGCGGCCCCGTCGAGTCCGCTGAACGTCCGCATCGGCCCACACCGGCGCTTCACCTGGGTCCAGGGCGACCTCCGGGAGTTCAAGGCGATCAAGAACGCGCTGGGCGGGACCGTCAACGACGTGGTCCTCTCCGTAGTGGCCGGCGCGCTGGGCCGGTACCTGCGGATGCACGGCGAGGCCACCCAGGACACCATCCTGCGTGCGATGGTGCCGATCTCGGTCCGCGCCGAGGTGGAGCGCGGCGCTCTGGGCAACCGCGTGGCCGCGATGTGGGCGCCGCTGCCGATCGGGATGACCGACCCGGTCCAGCGCCTGCTGACGATCAGTCGCGACATGGACGGCATCAAGGAGTCCGGGCAGGCCGTCGGCGCTCAGGTGCTCACCGAGCTCACGGGTTTCGCGCCGCCGACGATCATGGCGCAGGCGGCACGGCTGCAGGCCCACCAGCGGCTCTTCAACCTCGTCGTCACCAACGTGCCGGGCCCTCAGGTCCCGCTCTACATGCTCGGCCGCCAGCTCGACGCGATGTTTCCGATGGTGCCCCTGGCCGAGAACCAGGCCCTCGGCGTCGCGATCATGAGCTACAACGGGCAGCTCAACTTCGGGCTGAGCGCCGATTACGACGCCATGCCGGACCTCGAGGCGCTCGCCGACGAGCTGCGCGCCTCGATCGACGAGCTCGCCGCGGCTGCCGGCGCTGACTCGAGCGACGGAACTCGGGAGCGCACCCGCAGCGCGGCGCGCTCCGCGGAGTGACCCACCGCCGCGCGGGACCATCCGGATGCCCCGGCTGATCGAGCGGCTGCTCATCGTCGTTGCCTCGCTGGCGGTGGCGATCGGCGTGATAGCGCTGCTGTCCGGGGGCCTGCTCGCCGGCCGCGACAGCCCCGGCGTGTCGGGCGCCGCGAGCGGCCCGGGCGTCGCCTTCCCCGACCAGGGCAGCGCCACGCTCAGGCCGGGCCAGGCCCGCCCCCGCTATGACTCGGCGCCGCCGACCAGCGGTGCCCACCTGCCGGCGGTGACCGATCGCAACGGCGCGCAGCTGAGCGATGACCAGCTGCTCCAGGCGCTGTCGGCCGGGGACGTGGTGCTGATGTACGGGACTCGCAAGCCGCCCGCCGGACTGGCCGATGTCGCCGACGCGATCGCGCCCCCCTTCACCCCGGCGCTGGCCGCCACCGGGCAGGCCGCCGTCCTGGCCTACCGCCCCGGGACCACCGGGGTGCTCGGGCTCGCCTGGGCGCACATGGTGCACGTCCGCTCCCCCACCGATCCCACCCTGCGGTCCTTCGCCCAGTACTGGCTGGGACGCGGCGCGCCGCGCCGCACGGGCGCGCTTCCCAGCAGTTAGCGAGGGCGCACCGCCACGGTGACCCGCGTCAGCGCGCACAGCCGGCCGTCGTCGTCGGTGAGCTCCACCTCCCACACCCACGTGGTCCGCCCCCGGTGGCGGGCACGCGCCACGGCGTTGACCGCGCCCTGGGTCACCGGGCGCAGAAAGCTGGTCTGGTTGGCGAGCCCCATGGCCGTGTTGCCGTCCTGAAACACCTTGGCAGCGGTCCCGTTGGTGGCCAGGCTCTCCGCGACGGCCGCATAGACGCCGCCGTGGAGCAGGCCCCCCGGCTGCAGGAGGTCGTCGCGCACGGGCACGCGGCCGCGCACCAGGCCGTCGGAGATCTCGCCGATCTCCAGGCCGTAGAGGCGGTCGAAGCCAAGGTCGGGTTCGAAGGGAAGCTCCAGTGCCATCGCGGCTGGCACCTTACCCGGCTTGATGATTTGCCTGCTGCAAGCCGCTTCGCAGGCGGGCCATTCTTCGCTTCCCCTTCGCCACGAGCGACTAGGCTGTGAGCGACCATGGCATCATTGGACAGCCTTCCGGGCGATCAGCGCGCGGTCCTGCAACTCGTGCTCAGCCGCGGCCGCAGCTACGAGAAGATCGGCGGGCTGCTCTCGATCAACCCCTCCGCGGTGCGCGAGCGCGCGCAGCTCGCCCTCGACGCCCTGGGCCCGGACACCCACATCACGCCCGAGGCGCAGGCGCGGGTCGCTGATTACCTGCTCGGCCAGCTGCCCGACAGCGAGACCCGGGAGGTGCGCGACCTGCTGGCCGGCTCCCCCGACGCGCGCGCCTGGGCCCGCGTCGTCTCGTCCGAGCTGGCTCCCCTGGCGGGCGAGCGCCCGATGCCCGAGATCCCGGCCGACGCATCGCCGGCGCGCGACCATGCCGAGCCGATCGCGGGGCTGGGGCCCGCCCAGCCGGAGTCAGAGCCCGCCGAGTCCGAGCGGCGGCGCGGGCGCCGGCGCCGGAAGCGCACGCAGGCCGAGGAGGAGGCCGCGCCCGCCGACGCGCGGCGCAGCTCACGTCTCGGCGGCGCCCTGGTCATCCTTCTGGCGGTCGTGGCCGTGGGAGCGGTTCTGTTCTTCGTGCTGCGCGGCGGCCACTCCAACAACCACGCCGCGGCGAGCACCAGCACCGTGAGCAGCAGCGCCGCGGCCAGCGCCACCACGCCCACCACCGCGTCGTCGACCACATCGTCATCGACCAGCGCCAAGGTCGTGTCGCAGATCAATCTCACCCCGCCGTCCAGCGACAAGAAGAGCAAGGCCGCGGGCATCGCCGAGGTGCTCAACGAGGGCAGCACCGACGGCGTCGCCATCGTTGCCCAGAACGTCCCGCCCAACAGCACCAAGCCGCCTGACGCGTATGCCGTGTGGCTCTACAACTCGCCCAAGGACGCGAAGATCCTCGGCTTCGTCAATCCGGGCGTCGGCAAGACGGGCCGGCTCTCGACGGCCGGCGCGCTGCCGACCAACGCTTCGCGCTACAAGCAGCTGATCGTGACCGTGGAGACCACCGCGTCCCCCAAGGCGCCGGGTACGATCATCCTGCAGGGCGCCCTCACCCACCTGTAGGCACGGGCCCCCGGTCAGCGGCAGATCCGCGCCAGCCCGTCCAGGGCCTCATCCAGCTTGGAGTCGGTGGCTCGGCGCAGCAGCAGGCCGCCGGTGCGCGAATAGCCCCGGAGCTTCTGCTGCTGGGAGATCGTCACCTCCGTACCTCCCGCGGCCGGCTCGAGCCGAACCTCCACCACTGACTCGGTGAGCACCCGCTCAAACGGCGTCCCGGCGACATCCTGCGCCCAGGACCGCGTCGACGGCGGCTCCGAGCGGACGATCCGGAAGTCGGCCCGCACCGGGCGCCCCCGCTTGGTCTTGAGCACCTGGGTGAAGCTATCGTCCTCCACCCCCTCCATACGGTCCACGCCGGGCCACCAGCGCGGCATGTGATGGGGGTCAGAGACGATCTCCCAGAGGTCCTGCTGGGAGGCCGGAAGTGTGCGGCTGCGCTGGGCGACCGTCATGCGGCCTACTCCGTGTACTCGATGAGCGAGTACACGTCGTGCGGCGCCAGCCGCCGGCGGCCCTCCAGGAAGCACAGCTCCACCAGGAAGGCGCAGCCGATGATCTCGGCGCCCAGGCCGGCCACGAGATCGCACAGGGCGCCCGCGGTCCCGCCGGTGGCCAGCAGGTCGTCGTGGATGAGCACCCGGGCGCCGTGGGCCAGCGCATCGGCGTGGACCTCAAGTGCGTCGAGACCGTATTCGAGGGTGTACTCGGCGCTGACCGTCTCCGCGGGCAGCTTGCCGGGCTTGCGCGCGGGCACGAACCCGGCGCCCAGCTGGCGGGCCAGCGCCGCCCCGAGGATGAAGCCTCGCGCCTCGGCGGCGACGACGTAATCGACCTCGGTGGGCGTGACTCGCGCCGCGAGGCCGCTCACCGCCGCGTCGAGGGCGGTCGCGTCCAACAGCAGCGGCGTGATGTCGCGGAACAGGATTCCGGGCTGCGGGAAGTCCGGGATGTCGCGGACGAAGGCACGCAGATCAAGAGTCGTCACGCCAGTGGGCCTGGACGGCGGGTCGGAGGACTCAGGTCGCGATCTTGCGCAGGTCGCGGATGAGAAGGAGGTGCTTGAGGTGAGTGGTGACCGAGGCCAGGTTCTCCAGGGCCTCGATCGCCTCGTTACGCCGCTCCGGGTTGCGCGAGCGCAGGGCCGGCGCCAGGATGCTCTGCAGCAGCTGGGCCTCGCGATCGGCCGAGCTGCGGAACACCCGGAGGTTGCGCCCGCCGACGCCGTAGCGGGCCAGCTCCGACACCGCACGGATGATCTCGCGCTCGGTTTCGTCGTAGTAGTGCGCGCCGCCGCGGTTCTCGCCCTTGATCACGCCGAACTCCACCAGCTCGCGCACGAGCTTGGGGTCGGCCCCGGTGTCCTCGACGACGTCGTCGAGCGAGTACAGCGAGCCCGAGTCGCGGACCCGGACGCCGGCGCGGCGCGCCGCGGGACGCTCGCCGGTGGGCGGCGCGACGTCGCGGTCGGCGCGGCCGCCGGCCAGTTCCTGGCGGATGACGCGGAGGGGAAGAAACTCGTCGCGCTGGAGGCGCAGGATCGTGCGCAGACGGTCGATGTCTGACTGGGTGTAGAGGCGGTAGCCGCCCTGGGTGCGCCGGGGGGCCAGCAGCTTCTGATCCTCCAGGTAGCGGATCTTGGAGATCGAGATATCGGGGAACTCCTGGTGCAGCGCCTTGCAGACTGCGCCGATCGTCACCGCCTTCTGACGCGGCCGCTCCTCCTCGGGCTCAGGCGGCTCGGGAAGCTCCAGCTCGGGTGTCGGGGTGTCGGTGCTCATCAGCGGCTGAGGAAGGCCAGCTTGTACTTGCCGATCTGCAACTCGTCGCCGTCGCTCAGGCGCTGGGAGTCGATGCGCCGGCGGTTGACGTAGGTCCCGTTGAGCGAGCCGCAGTCGTCCAGGTGATAGTCGGCTCCGCGGCGCACGATCACCGCGTGGTCACGGGAGACCGTGACGTCGTCCAGGAACACGTCGCTCTCGGGGCGCCGCCCCACGGTGATGCGGTCGCCCTGGAGCGGGAAGCTCTCGCCGGCGCGCCCGCCGCCGGCACGGATGACCAGCGCCGCGCCGCGCCGCACGACGTCCTCCAGCTCCACCACCTCGAGCTCCCCCGTCTCGCCCACTTTGTAGGTGGCCGTCGAGACTCCCGGAGACTGCTCGCTCTGCGCGAGGAACGCGCCGCACCGCTGGCAGTAGCTGGCGCCGTCATCGTTGGCAAATCCGCACTCAGGGCAGTGCTGGGCCATCGCGCCTGACGCGAGCTACTCGGGCTGGTCGGCCGGCACTCGCCCCGCCAGAATGTCGGTCAACTGCTGCACGTCGGCGCCGGAGATGATGAGCTCCCCGCCCTCGTCCTTCTTGCGCAGACGATTGACCAGCTCGGCGCGGAGAATGTCGATCTTGCCGTGGAGGATCCGCCGCCGGTAGGAGATCTCCATCTCCTCCTCGGTCAGCTGCTTGATCAGGTCCTTCAGCTCCTGGTCGGTCAGTGACCCGAGGTCTGGAAAGGTCGTGTCCATGCTGTTCGTTCCCTCTCGTGTGTAGGTGGGCGAGTATAACCTCGTCATCCATAGGGTCAAGCTGAGCTTGAGAGTCTGCAAGCTTGGCCCCGGCCGGATGAGACCGGAGGGCGGTCAGGATGGACGCGGCGGGACCGGTCGCTCGGACGCACCCTGTCCAAGCTTACGCGCTTGCCGGACGCCGCTGCGGATGTAGAGGACGGTCGCCACCAGGGCCAGCGCCAGCCCGACGTAGAGCATGATCAGCGCCAGCCAGTGGACGCCGGCCATCGCGAAGAAGGGCGCACCCATCGTCGGCGCAACCCCGACGCGCCCCGCCCAGTTGATGTTGACCTCGATCCCGCGTGAGAGCCCGTAGCGGCTGAGGGCCAGCATGAACAGCTCGCGGGCGACGACCAGGGCGATGGCCCAGCGCGGCAGCAGCGAGAAGTGCCAGCACACCACCATTCCCGAGACGACCAGGAGCCGGTCGATGATCGGGTCCAGCAGCGCCCCGAAGCGGCTGTACTGGCCAGTGAGACGCGCGGCGAAGCCGTCGAGGTAGTCGGCCCACCCGATCACCGCGAACAGAATCGTCGCGGCGGTGGAGTGACCGTCGCCGCTCGACAGCGCGAGGATGAGGAACACAGGAATGCCGGCGAGGCGGGCGAAGCCAATGGCGTTGGGGATCGTCCACGGGCGCAGCGGCTGGTCCGAGCGCGTCTGGGCCGGCGCCGGCCCGGAGCGATCGATCCCGAACAGCCGCCGCTTGGTGACACGAGGGCTCACCCCAGCAGGGGCGTGCTCACGGGAGCTCCCGCCAGAGCTCGGCCACCGCCTCCGCGGCCCCCAGGACCGGGACCGTCCGCGACTCGCGGCCGCGGCGCACCTGGACTTCGATCTCCCCGGCGGCGAGCGTCCGGCGGCCGACGGTCAGCCGCAGCGGGCATCCGAGCAGCTCGGCGTCGGTGAACTTCTCCCCGGGTCCGGCGTCACGGTCGTCGTAGAGGATCTCCAGGCCGGTGGCCCTGAGGTCCTCGTAGAGCCGGTCGGAGAAGTCGCGTTCCTCGCTGCCGGGCTTGCCCAGCGTCACGAGCTCGACATCGAATGGAGACACCGCGCGCGGCCACGAGATCCCCTCCTGGTCGGCGTACTGCTCCACCGCAGCAGCCGCCGTACGCGCAGGCCCAAAGCCGTAGGACCCCATCCAGATCAGCTGCGTCTTGCCGCTCTCGTCCAGGTAGGTGGCGCCCAGCGGCTCGGAGTAGCGGGTGCCGAGCTTGAAGATGTTGCCGACCTCGATCGCCGGCTCGATCCGGATGATGGTGCCGTTGACGGTGTCCCCGGCAACGACGGTGCGCACATCCACGGTGTCGTAGGGGAAGTCCCGGCCCGGCTCCACGCCGCGCAGGTGGGCGTCGGGCTCGTTGGCGCCGGCCACGTAGGACCCGGCGCCGTTGGCGGTCACCGCGGCGTCCAGCAGCACCGGCAGCCCCGCCCCGACCGGGCCGATGTAGCCCGGCGGCCCGATCCGCTGGTCGATCTCGTCGGCGCGAGCGGCGCGGAACGGCCGGCCCAGAGCGTTCTGGAGCTTGACCTCGTTGACGCGGTGGTCCCCGCGGACGACCACCATCTGCATCTCGTCGCCGTCCAGGATGATCGGGAACGCCTTGAGCGTGGCGCCGGCGGGGACCTCGAGCGAGGAGACGAGCGCCTCGATCGTCGTCGCGCCGGGGGTGGACACGAGCTCGGGCGCGTCGAGCCCCGGCGGCAACGGCACGGGCTGCGCGTCCGCGGAGGCAACCTCGACGTTGGCCGCGTAGCCGGGGGCCAGCACCACATCGTTCTCGCCCGCGGCACACGGGGCCATGTACTCGTCGGCGCCGTGACCGCCCATCATCCCGACGTCGGCCTCCACCCGGTACCACTCCAGCCCGCAGCGGTCGAGCATGCGCGCGTAGGCCTCGGCGTGCTTGTTGTAGCCGACGTCGAGACCCTCGCGGTCGCGGTCGAAGGTGTAGGCGTCCTTCATGATGAACTCCCGGGTGCGCAGCACCCCGGCCCGCGGCCGCGCTTCGTCGCGCTCCTTGACCTGGAAGTGGTAGAGGATGAGCGGCAGGTCGCGGTAGGACTTGACCGCCGCGGCGACGTGCCCGGTGACGATCTCCTCGTGGGTCAGGGCCAGGACCATGTCGGCGCCCTTGCGGTCCTTGAGCTTGAACAGCTCCTCGATGGCGTAGCGGCCGGTGCGGCGCCACGGCTCGGCGGGATGCATGACCGGCATCAGCATCTCCTGGCCGCCGATGGCGTTCATCTCCTCGCGGACGATCTGCACGATCCGCTGGTGCACCCGCCAGCCGGCGGGCAGCCAGGACCACAGTCCGGAGCCCACCTGGCGGATGAGACCGGCCCGCACCATGAGCTTGTGCGAGATCGCCTCGGCGTCAGCCGGAGGCTCTCGCTCCGTGGGCAGGAAATAGGTCGAAAGCCGGGTCACCGAGGCCCAAGCGTACCCGCCGATCCCCTCAGCCAGCATGGAGCTATGTTCTGATACAACGCTCGCAACTTGCGGTTGAGAAAAGGAGCTGTGTCATGCCCTACGCGGTACCGCCCCTCCCCTACGACTACAACGCGCTGGAGCCCACCATCGACGAGGCGACGATGAAGCTCCACCACGACAAGCACCACCAGGCTTACGTCGACAACGCCAACAAGGCGCTCGACGGCACCGAGTGGGCCGACAAGGACGTCGTGGAGGTGCTCAAGAACCTCAGCTCCCTCCCCGCCGACAAGCAGGGCCCGGTGCGCAACAACGCCGGCGGCCATTACAACCACTCGCTGTTCTGGGTGTGGATGGCCCCCAATGCCGGCGGCGCGCCCAGCGGCGCCCTCGGCGACGCGATCAACTCTGCGTTCGGCTCGTTCGACGACTTCAAGGCCCAGTTCAAGGCGGCCGGCGTCGGGCGCTTCGGCTCCGGCTGGGCCTGGCTGGTCCACGACGGCTCGGGGCTGGCGATCGTCTCCACCGCCAACCAGGACAACCCCGTCTCTGACGGCAAGACCCCGCTGCTGGGCATCGACGTCTGGGAGCACGCCTACTACCTGACCTACAACAACCGGCGTCCGGACTACATCGACGCCTGGTGGAACGTGGTGAACTGGCCGGCGGTCGCGGCCGCGTTCGACAAGGCCTCTTAGGGAGCGTTTCGCTCGAGCGGCCTCGGCGTGGCGGCGGCAGACGTATGCCGCGCCGAGGCTCGCAGCGCGGTAGGACGGCGGCTGTTGACGGGGGGACGGGCCGTCGGCGGCCGTCCGCAGGGGTGTGGTTGATTCGCTCCCCGAGGGTTACAACAGGTGCGAGGGGCCCGGCGCGTCACCGGCGCCTAAACCCCGAGAGCTGACGCTGGGACAAAACACGGCGATTTCCGGCGCTTTTGGTCCCAGATTCACACCCGGCCCCGCCGGGACCGCCCGACCTGCCCTCGATCGCTGCCGTTGATGTTGTCCCCGCGTCACCGGGGACGCTGGGAGCATTCAGCACGACGCCAACGCCGCGTAGTGGACGGTCATCACCCGCTCGCCGAGCCCCGGCGGCAGCGCCAGCAGCGCACGGACCGCCCATTTGGCCGTGCCGAGCGTGGGCCCGTCCTGGAACACGCGCACCGAGCGCGGCAGCGGGTCGATCAGGTCAGCCTCACGGGTCAGGCCCGCCGCGGCGATCAGCCGGCGCATCTCGGCGCGGCTGAACCGCTGCACGTGGCCCGCGGCCACCGAGCGCTCCACCGCCTGGCCGCGCCGCGCCGCGACGTTGGCCTCCAGCGGCACCTCGACGCAGACGAGGCCCGCCGACACCCGCGCGAGCTCGCGTAGGACCCCGAGCGGATCGTCCACGTGCTCGAGCACGTGGGTGGCGATCACCAGCGCGAAGAGGCCGTCGTCAAACGGAAGCCGCCGGCCGGGCTCGAAGGTGTGGACCTCGGCGATCTCGGCGCGCCGGCGTGCGAGGTCGGCGGCGGTGTGCGAGGTCTCGGCGCCGACCAGCCGGGCCTCCGGCGCACCGCCGTGGTGGAGCGCCGTCAGAACCGCGCCGTCGCCGCAGCCGACCTCCAGGATCGTCGCCGGTGCGCCATGACCAGCGCGGCGCAGCAACGTGGCGATGTGGTCGGCCTTGATGACCGCGCTCAGCTGGCGCCAGCGGGCGGAGCGGTCACCGTCGACCCCCGGCCGGGAGCTGTAGTACGCCTCGTAATCGACGCCGGCCACGGCGTGGGCCGCTCAGCTAGGCCCGGCTGAACCGCCGCCCCGCCACCGGCGACTCGGACTCGTCCAGCCGCTCGACCCGCCGCATGATCCCGGCGTTCTCCTCGCCGGCGGCCTCCGCCTCCAGGGCGGCCATGCGCTCCGGGGTCATGGCGGTGGCGTCCTCGTTCTCGGCCAGCCACTGCTCGGCCTCCGCGGCGGCACGCTCGTCACGGATCACGTGCTTGCCCGCCGCGTAGTACTTGTCGATCTCGGCGAACAACTCGTCCACGAGGTTCTCGGTGCGCACCTTGCGCAGCATCTTGCCCTTGGAGTAGATCGCGCCGGCATCCTTCGCGCCCGTGATGCCGAAGTCGGCATGGCGGGCCTCGCCGATGCCGTTGACGGCGCAGCCGAGGACCGACACCTCGATGGGGTCGTCGTAGGCCTCCAGGCGCCGCTCGACCTCGGCGACGACGGTGTCCATGTCGAACTGGAGCCGGCCGCAGGTGGGGCAGGCGATCAGCACCGGGCCGCGCTCGCGCAGCTTGAGCGCCTTGAGGATCTCCCAGGCGACCTTGACCTCCTCCTCGGCGTGGAAGGTGGAGAGCGAGATGCGGATGGTGTCGCCGATCCCGTCAGCCAGCAGGGTCCCGAGGCCCACCGCCGACTTCAGCGAGCCCGACCACTTGGTGCCGGCCTCGGTGACCCCCAGGTGCAACGGGTAGGGGATGCGCTCGGACAGCAGCCGGTTGGCCGCGATCGTGTTGGGCACCGACGTCGACTTCATCGACACCTTGAAGTTGGTGAAGTCCAGGCGCTCCATGAGCTCCACGGTCTCGACCGCGGCAGTGACGAGCGCCTCCACGGGGTCGTCGTACTCGAGCTGGCGCAGGTGCTTGGGCAGCGACCCGGAGTTGACCCCCACGCGCAGCGGGGTGCCGAGCTCGGTGGCTCGCCTGGTGACCTCGGCGACCTTCTCGGGGCCGCCGATGTTGCCGGGGTTCAGGCGCACGCAGTGTGCGCCGGCGTCAAGCGCCTTGAGCGCCAGCGTGTGGTTGAAGTGGATGTCGGCGATCACCGGGATCGGGGAGTCGCGCACGATCGTGCGCAACGCCTCTGCGTCCTGCTCGCGCGGGACGGCGACGCGCACAATGTCGGCGCCCGCCTCGGCGACCCGGCGGATCTGGGCCATGGTGGCGGTCAGGTCGGCGGTCTCGGTCTTGGTCATCGTCTGCACGGCGACGGGAGCTCCGCCGCCGATCAAGACGTCACCGACGCGGATCTGGCGCTGAGAGGGCATGGCTCTGAGTGTAGAGCGGGTGGTGAGCTACGCCGCGTCGCCGGGCGGCCCGTCGCCCGCTCCAGGCCCGCCGGTGTCCGGCGGCGCACCGCCACCGGGCCCGGCCCGGCGTTGGCGGATGGCGATCGCACCGAAGGTCACGGCGGCGAGGACGAGCACCACGAGAATCACGATCACCCACGTTGGCAGGAACGATCCGCCACCCCCTCCCGTCGGGCCGGTCTCGTGGCCGGCCCGGACCGTGAGGATCCCCTGGTTGATGACGTCATAGCAGCTGGTGTACTGCTTGACCGTCGCCGGCATGACCGCCAGCGCGTGCTGCAGCTGCTGCAGCGTGTAGCTGTGCGTGAGCCGGCCGGTGGACTGGCAGTCGTTGATGATCGTGTTGCCCCCGGCGCCCAGCGCGACGGGCGCAGCGAGGCCCGACAGGGCCAGCACGGCGAGGGCGCACGCCAGCGCGAGCGAGTTCGTCCTCCCTCTCATCGGCGACAAGCTTAGGCGGAAGCCCGCTGGATCATGGGAGGGACCAGCGACCCGTCGGGGAGCAGCGCCAGCGCGCGCGTCTCGATCCCGGCCGGGGTCGTGCTCCAGGGCCGCGGGAGCTTGAAGCGGTAGACGAGGTAGCCGTCGACGTCGCGGCCGCTGATGCGGCGGATGCCGCCGGACGGGCGCGCGGGCTGCTGCCCCCGGTCACCCACGATGTCGAGCTCGTCAATGGTCACCGGACCGGATTCCGTGCCGGCCGGCTCGCCCGGGCCCGACCACGGGACCCCTCGCATGTAGACCGACAGGGGGGCGGTGGCGAACTGTCCGTCATAGGCGACGATCGCGCGCGTCCCCGTGTGCGAGCCCAGCGCCGACGCCACCGCCCGCCAGTTGGGCCGCTGCAGGAATGCGTCGTGGTTGATCTTGATCCCGGCCCAGACGAAGAGAGCCACGAGCACGCCAACGAGGGCGGCGCCGGGAAGTTTCGCGCCAGGCGCAGTGCACGCGGCGCCGAGGACGATCGCCAGCGGCGGCCAGGCCGGCATCAGGCCGCGGGCGATGTAATCGTCGTGGCCGGTCAGGGCCAGCGCCAGGGGGATCAGCAGGACGACCGCGGCCAGCAGCGCGGCCAGGCCCGCCCCGCGCAACCGCCGCTCGTTGGCACCGATGATCAGGAGCGCGATGACGATCGCGGCCAGTGCCGCGGCGCCGAGCAGCCCGTAGGACACGGCCGGCGTCTTGAAGAGTGTGTTGAGGCCGAAGGTGATCGGGACCTGCTGGATGCGGGTGGCCAGGCCCTGGCTGGTGATGAACTCGGCCTTCTGCTGAAAGCGCGGGACGACGTGCGGGATCAGCGGAGCCAGGACGAGCGCCTGCGCCCCGAGTGCGATCAGGCTGGCCCGACTGCGCAGCCGGTAGACCAGCAGCAGGCCCTCGGCGGCGATGAGGAACCCCGCGAAGTACTGGGTGAGCAGCGCCAGCGCCGAGAACACCCCCCACCACACCAGGTCCCGGGTGGAGCCCGTGCGCCAGGCGCGCGCGAAGAACAACATCGAGGCGGTGCAGAGCACCACGAGGAGCATGTACTCCCGGGCCTCCTGCGAGTACCAGATCATGAACGGGCTCACCGCCGCCAGGGCGGCGGCCACCACGCCCGCCCGGGCCGAGACCAGCTCTCGCCCGCACAGGTACAGCAGCGGGACGAGCCCGACCCCGAGCAGCGCCGACAGCGACCGCAGGCCCGCCTCCCCCGTGCCGAACGCCTTGGCCCAGGGCCATGCGACGATCAGGTACAGAGGCGGGTTCCACTCTGCCGAATTCCACGCGCGCAGCATCGCGCCGAAGGACAGGCTGAGCTCGTGGGCGGCCTGTGACTCGTCCAGCCAGTAGCTCTGACTGGAGATCGTGGCGAAGCGCAGGACCGCGGCGAGGACGACGAGTCCGGCCACGATCCGGGTCTCCGTCGAGGCTCCGAAGGGCCGCCGCGCGGGCCCGGTTCGCTCGCTCGCGGAGGCGCCCGCTCGGGCCTGGAGGAGCATGCGGCGGCAGTGTAGCTCCGGGTCCCATGGGTAGGACGCGCAGAACTACGGGGGCCTGCGGGCCGTCCATCCCCATTGCCGACGTCACCCTACGCTAGCCTCGACCCGAGTAGCACGGGCGCGTTTGCCGGCCTGGGCGCGCGCTCGGACGTCCCCCGGGCCGCTGCTTGGCTGCCTGACCTTCGACCGCGGACGTGGCCTCGTGCGGCCGCAACTTTGATCCGCCTGGAGCTGTTATCGACACCATGCGCCTAACTTCCCCAGCCTCCAAAGCCCTCGTCCGTCGCTGGAGCCGGGTCGCCCTGGGGGCGGCCGTCGGCGTGGCTGGCCTCGCGTCGCTCCCGGCGACCGCCGCCGCCAGCCACAACCAGCTGGTCATCATTCAGGACGGCAGCGATCTGAACAATCCCGCCGGGGCGTTTCAGGAGTTTCGGCAGTTGGGCGCCAATGCCGTCCGGGTCTTCGTGCCGTGGTTCGAGATCGCCCCCAGCCCGACAGCCAAGAAGAAGCCCAACTTCAACGCCACCGACCCCAACGCCTACCCGGCGAAGAACTGGGCACCGTTCGACGCGATCATGAGGACAGCTCAGGCCGACGGCCTGACCGTCGACCTCACCCTGTCCGGAGGCGCTCCTCGCTGGGCCGAGGCGACACCACCGGCCGCGCCGGGCCAGAACGCCGCGTTCATCAGCTGGAAGCCCAATGCGGCGGCGTACGGTCAGTTCGTGCGCGCTGTGGGGACACGCTATAGCGGGCACTTTGCCCCCAAGGGCTCCAGCCAGCCGCTGCCCGCGGTCCACTTCTGGGCGCTCTACAACGAGCCCAACTTCGGGGAGGACCTAGGTCCGCAGGCGATCGATGACTCAAAGGTCCTGACCGCGCCCATGTACTACCGCGGCCTCGTCAACCAGGGCTACAACGCACTCAAGGCCACCGGCCACGCCACGAACACGATCCTGATCGGCGAGTTCGCCGCCCAGGGCTATGAGCCCGGGCCGTTCCCCAAGAAGACCGGCGGGCTGCCGGGCAACTTCGGCCAGACCCGGCCGCTGCTGTTCATCCGCCAGATGTACTGCGTGGACAACAGCTTCAATCCGCTGCGCGGCAGCGCCGCCAAGGCGGTCGGCTGCCCCACCACCGCGGCCGCCAGCCGGAAGTTCCGCAGCCAGAACCCGGGCCTGTTCAACGTCAGCGGCCTGTCGCTGCACCCCTACGGCCAGGCGCAGTCCCCGGTGAGCAACGTCGGCAACAAGGTCGATTACGGCCTCTTCCAGGACATCCCCCAGGTGGAGGCGACGATCGACCACGTCAACCGCGTCTACGGGTCGCAGAAGAGGTTCCCGATCTACAACACCGAGTACGGGTACATCACCAACCCGCCGCACCCCGGCTACGACTCGCCCGCGACCGCGGCCTACTACATCAACTGGGCCGAGTACCTGAGCTGGAAGCAGAGCCGCATCCAGAGCTACATGCAGTACCTGCTCGCTGACCCGCCCCCGATCAAGGGGGTGTCGCCCTACAACGGCTTCGCCAGCGGCCTGGAGTTCTCCAACGGCAGCCACAAGGCCAGCTACGACGCGTTCCGGCTACCGGTGTACATGCCCAGCACCTCATTCTCACGCAACAACAACGAGGAGATCTGGGGCGCGGCACATCCCGCACCGTTCGTGGCCAAGGACGGCGCCGGCACGCCCACGATCTCGATTCAGCTCAACGGGCAGACGATCAAGACGCTGAACGTCACCGGCTCCGGCGGCTACTTCGACACCAAGCTGATGTTCCCCAAGTCCGGGACGGTGCGGCTGGCGTACACGTATCCGTCGACCGACTCGTTCCTGCCGATGGCGGACCTTGGTCGGACGGTGTTCAGCCGCAGCTTCAAGATCACCGTGCACTGAGGGCTCACGGCCGCGACCCCTTAGACGCCGCGGAAGGGGGATACTGAAGGCGATGCCGTCCGGCTCGCCTGCGCTCATCTCCCAACTGCAGGAGATCTGCGGTCGCGAGTTCGTGTTGACGGATCAGCACGAGCTGGCGACCTATCGCTCCGACGGGCTGCTGCACTACCGCGAGGTCCCCGTGGCCGCCGTCCTGCCCGGCACCGCCGAGCAGGTGCGCCAGGTGGTGCGGGCGTGCTTTGAGGCCGAGGTGCCGTGGGTGGCGCGCGGCTCGGGCACGGGCCTGTCGGGCGGCGCGCTGCCGGTCGCCGAGGGCGTCCTGATCGTCCTCAGCCGCCTGCGCCGGGTCCTCTCCGTGGACCTGGACAACGGCCGGGTGGTGGTCGAGCCCGGCGTCACCAACGTCAGCGTGACCCGGGCGGTCTCCCCCACCCACTTCTACCCGCCCGATCCCTCCAGCCAGATCGTCTGCTCGATCGGCGGCAACGTCGCCGAGAACTCGGGCGGGGCGCACTGCTTCAAGTACGGGTTCACCACCAACTACGTCGTCGGGCTCGAGGTGGTGCTCTCCGACGGCACGATGGTGACGCTCGACCGCGACGCGCCCGGCTACGACCTGCTCGGCGCGTTCGTCGGCTCGGAGGGCACCCTCGGCGTCGCCACCAAGATCACGCTCCGGGTGATCCCCGCCCCCGAGAGCGTGAGCACGATGCTGGCGTTCTTCGCTGACACCGGGGCCGCCGGCGAGGCCGTGACCGCGATCGTGGACGCCGGGATCGTGCCCGGCGCGATCGAGATGATGGACCGGCTGTCGATCCAGGCCGCCGAGCAGTCCACCGGCGCCGGCTACCGGCTCGATGCCGGCGCGGCGCTCATCATCGAGCTCGACGGCCCGCGCGAGGAGTGCCTGGTGGGGCTCGAGCGGCTCACGGAGCTGTGCGTGCAGGCCGGGGCGCTGGACGTGCGCATCGCCCAGTCAGACGCCGAGCGCGACCTCATCTGGCGCACGCGCAAGGCGGCGTTCGCGTCCATGGGGCGCATCGCGCCCGCCTACTACGTGCAGGACGGCGTCATCCCGCGCACCCGGCTCTCGGAGGTGCTGCGCCAGATCGACGCGCTGGCCGGCGACTACGACCTGCGCGTGGCCAACGTGTTCCACGCGGGGGACGGCAACCTGCACCCGCTCGTGTGTTACGACTCGAGCGTCGAGGGCGAGGCCGCGCGCGCCGAGGAACTGGCCGGCCTCATCATCAAGGCGTGCGTGGACGCCGGCGGCTCGATCACGGGCGAGCACGGCGTTGGCGTGGACAAGAAGGCCTACATGCCCTCGATGTTCGCCGAGCCCGATCTCGAGGCGTTCCAACGGCTGCGCTGCGCCTTCGATCCCCACGGCCTGGCCAACCCCGGCAAGGTGATGCCGACTCCGCGGCTGTGCGGCGAGGTGCCCGGCCCCTATCGCGAGCACCCGTTGGAGCGCGCCGGCGTGGCCGAGCGCTTCTGAAATCGCCGATGGCCACCGCGAGCACACTGGCCCCGAGCAGCTTTGACGACGCCGCCGCGGCGCTGGCGGCGGCCACGCATGAGGGGCGCACCGTGCGCATCGTCGGCGCCGGCACCAAGCTCGGCTGGGGCGGCGATGTGGCGGCTGACATCGAGCTGCACACCACGCGACTGGACGAGGTGGTGGCCCACGACGCGGGCGATCTCACCGCCACGCTCCAGGCGGGCGTGCCGTTGGAGCTCGCGCAGCGCACCTTCGCCGCCGCCGGGCAGATGCTCGCGCTCGACCCGCCGCTTCAGAGCCCCCGGTCGGACCCCGAATCTGACCCCGCCCACCCGACGATCGGCGGCGTCGTGGCCACGGGCGACGCCGGCCCGTTGCGCCACCGCTACGGATCCCCGCGCGACCTCGTGGTGGGCGCCACCGTGGCGCTGAGCGACGGCACGATCGCCCAGGCGGGCGGGAAGGTCATCAAGAACGTCGCCGGCTATGACCTGGCCAAGCTCTTCAGCGGCGGGTTCGGGACCCTCGGCCTCATCCTGTCGGTCAACGTGCGGCTGCATCCACTGCACGACACGAGCGTGACCGCCCTCGGCTCGGCCTCCGATCCTGCCGCCCTGGCGGCTGCGGCGATCGCCCTGTCAGCCGCCCCCCTCGAGTTCGAGGCCCTCGACGTCGCCTGGAAGGCGGGGCGGGGCGGCCTGCTCGCCCGCAGCAGTGGGCGCGAGGCGGCGCGGCGAGCCCAGCGGGCGGCGGCGCTGATGGCCGAGGTGGGTCTGGGCGAGGTCGACGTCACTGACCAGGACGGCCAGTTGTGGGAGCGCCAGCGCGCCGGGCAGCGCTCCGCCGAGCAGGCCCTGGTCCGCGTGGCTGCGGCCCCCACGTCACTGGCCGCGGTCGTCGCCGCCGCGGAGACCTGCGAGGCGACCCTCGTCGGCCGCGCGGCGCTCGGCGCGAGCTTTATCGAGGTAGCGCCCGATCTCGTGGGCGCGCTGCGCACGGCCCTGCCGGCGGGGGCGCGGGCCGTTCTGCTCGACGGTCCGGCCGCGCTGCGCGCCGCCGGTGACCCGTGGGGCGCCAAGCCCGGTCCCGAGCTGGAGCTCATGCGCCGGGTGAAGGCGCGCTTCGATCCCGCCGGCACCTGTAACCCCGGCTTGTTCGTGGGAGGGATCTGATGACGGCGTTCGACCTGCACCGACCGCCCGAGCAAGAGGTCGTGGACGACTGCGTGCACTGCGGCTTCTGCCTGGAGACCTGCCCCACTTACGTGCTGTGGGGCGCCGAGGCTGACTCCCCGCGCGGGCGGATCGTGCTCGTCAACGACGGCCTCAACCGCGACGAGCCGCTCTCCGACGCGATGGTCACGCACTTCGACCGGTGCCTGGGCTGCATGGCCTGCGTCACCTCATGCCCCTCGGGCGTGCGCTATGACCGCCTCATCGAGCGCGTGCGCCCTCAGGTCGAGCGCCACCACCGCCGCGCGCCGGCCGAGCGCGCGCTGCGCCGGGTGTTGTTCGAGACCCTCCCCCACCCCAAGCGCCTCCGGGCCCTGGCCCCGATGTTGACCGTCGGACGCCGGCTGGGGCTCGACAGGCGCCTGCCCGAGCGGCTGGCGGCCGTAGCCAAGGTCGCGCCCCAGGCCCCCGCCGGCCGCGCCGCCAAGGCCCAGGTGCCTGAGCTCACCCCCGCCGTCGGCACGCCCCGGGGCCGCATCGGCCTCCTCCTGGGCTGCGTGCAGCGGGTCTTCTATCCGGGCGTGCACCGCGCCACGGTCCACGCTCTGAGCGCCGAGGGCTTCGAGGTGGTGGCGCCGACCGTCCCCGACTGCTGCGGCGCGCTGGAGTTCCACAGCGGCGAGGAGCCCGCCGCAGTGCGACGAGCCCAGGAGACCATCGCCGCCTTCGCGGAGGCCGGCGTGGATTACGTGGTCGTCAACGCCGCCGGCTGCGGCTCGGCGATGAAGGAGTACGGCGATCTGCTCGGCACGCCCGACGCGCGGGCATTCTCCGAGAAGGTCCGCGACGTGACCGAACTGCTCGCCTCGGTCCCGCCACGGGCCCCGCGCGGACCGGTGCCGCTGCGCGTCGCCTATCACGACGCCTGTCACCTCGCCCACGCCCAGGGGGTGCGCAGCGCCCCGCGCGAGGTGCTGCGCTCGATTCCGCGGCTCGAGCTCGTGGAGGTCGGCGCCGAGCGCGACGTCTGCTGCGGGTCGGCCGGGATCTACAACCTCGTCCAGCCCGAGGCTGCCGCCGCGCTGGGTGTCCGCAAGGCGCGCCATCTCATCGAGACGGGCGCGCAGGCGATCGCGGCCGGCAACCCGGGATGCGCCGCCCAGCTTGACCTGCACCTGCGCGAGCTCGGCTGCCCCCTGCCGATCCACCACCCGGTGGAGCTCCTCAGCCGCTCCATCGACGCGGCGAGCCTGACGTAGTCAATGCGGTCGCGCACCGTCGCGCCCGCGGCGCTGGTCGCGATGCTCGCGCTGGCCGGCTGCAGTGCCGGGTCATCCCGGCCGTCCTCGAGCGCCGCGCCAAGCGCTCCGTCCACCACGGCGACCCCCGAGACCTCGACCGGCGACGCGCCGATCTCGACGTCGACGCCGACGACCACCTCCTCCAGACAGGGCAGCGGGGGTCACGGCAAGCACGGGCTCCCGGCGGCCCCCGCGGGCCTGAGCCGCACGGCCGGCTATGGCACCTACGAGCGCTGCCAGGGAACCTGCACGGGCTCGGTGCCCGCCGCGCTGCGCCGCCCGCTTGACCTGCCCAACGACGACGGCGGCCCCTGTCCCATCAGCATCCACGTCAACGGCCCGGTCTCGCCGCAGGAGATCAGCGCCGGGGTCGGCTTTCGCAGGATAAGGGGAAGCCAGTGGCTGGCCGCCCGCGTGACCTGGGTCGCGGCCGCCACGTACACCGGTCCGGTGCTCATCCGCGGCGCGATGCTGGGCGGCGGGGCACTCGGCTTCGGGGCCGGCGCCACCCCCTACGACGAGCTGCAGCTGCTCGACGCCGGGCGGGGCGCGCCGCGGGTTGCGGGCGGCGGCCGCGCCTGGGTGACCTACACCCGGATCCGCGCCGGCGGCTGCTACGCCTACCAGGTCGACGGGACCGGCATCTCGGAGGTCGTGGTGTTCCGGGCGGTCGGCTGAGAGGCTACGCGTACATCCGGTTGATCACGTCGGCGTACTTGGCGGCGATGGGCTTGCGCTTGAGCTTGATCGTCGGCGTCAGCTCGTCACCGCCGGGCAGCCAGTCGCCCCGGACGATCGTGAACTTCTTGATCTGCTCCACGCGGGCCAGCCGCTCATTGGCCGCGTCGATCCCCGCCTGAACGGCCGCGACCGCCTCGGGCTCGCCGGCCAGGTCCTCGAGGGTGCGCTCGCCGAGGCCGGTCTGACGGGCCCATTGGGGGGCGAAGTCGGCGTCGAGCACAATCAGCGCGGTGTTGTAGGGGCGCCCGTCGCCGATGCAGCAGGCCTGCCCGATGATCGGACTCGAGGTCTTGATCGCCGCCTCGATATTGGCCGGCGACATGTTCTTGCCCGCGGCGCTGATGATGATCTCCTTCTTGCGGTCCACGATCGACACGTACCCGTCCTCGTCGATCGTGCCGATGTCGCCGGTGTGCAGCCAGCCCTCGGCATCCACCGCCTCGGCGGTCTTCTCGGGCTGGTTGCGGTAGCCGCTCATGAGAAACTCGCCGCGGCACAGCACCTCACCGTCGTCGGCGAGCTTGATCTCGACGCCCGGAGACGGCGGCCCCACGCTGCCGATCCTGACTTGCCCGGGCCGGTTGCAGGTGCCGGTTCCGCAGGTCTCGGACATGCCCCACAGCTCGGCCAGCTCGATCCCGATGGCGTGGAAGAACTCGACCACCTCCACCGGGGTGGGCGCGGCGCCGACGTTGACGGCCACGAGCTGGTCGAGGCCGAGCATCTGGCGCAGCTTGGAGAAGAGCTCCTCGTCTGCGCGGGCCACGGCGGCCTCGAGCTCGGGCGGCACGGCTCGGCCCTGCTGGCGCAGGCGCACGCGCTCGGTGGCGGCCGCCAGCGCCTCCGCCACGGGGCGGCGCTGCTCCTCGGGCTGGGCCGCCTGCATCGCCTCCAGACCCGCCTTGAGCTTCTCCCAGATGCGCGGCACCGCGAAGAACCAGTTGGGCCGCACCTGGGGCAGGTAGGAGAGCACCTCCCGGGGGTTGGGCGCGCAGGTGACCGTGCCGGCGTAGATCACGGGGATGTAGTGGTGCGCCATCCGCTCGGCGATGTGGGCCGCCGGCAGCCACGAGATCACCCGTGAGCCCACCGGGAACTCGATCACCTTCCGCACCCCCTGGGCGGTGAACATCACCGCATGGTGGGTGAGCTGGACGCCCTTCGGGTGCCCAGTGGTCCCCGACGTGTAGATGAGGGTCGCCAGATCGTCCGGTGACACCGCGGCGGCCGCGGCGGCGCCGTCGAAGCTGGGGTCAGAGCCCTCCACGTCGTCCAGGGCCAGCACGCCCGGCGGGGCCTCGCCGTCGACGACGATCACGTGCTCGAGCTCCGGGAGCCCGCGCTGGGCCTCGAGCATCGCCGGCAGGAACGCCTGCTCGACGATCGCCACTCGGGCGCCCGAGTCGCGGATGAGGAACTCGATCTCGGCGGCGGGATAGGTGACGTAGATGGAGAACGGGGTCGCTCCGAGGGTCATCGTGGCCAGGTCGGCGATGTGGAACTCCGGGCGGTTGGCCAGCATGAGCGCGACGCACTGGCCCCGGGAGACACCGAGCCTGGCCAGCCCGCCGGCGAGACCATCGACGCGCTCCAGCAGCTCGCCCCAGGTCAGCGACACGCTGTCGTCGGGCATGCGCACGGCAACGAGGTCGGGGTGGTCGGCGGCGGTGCGGCGCGCCGCCTCGGACACCGTTGCGGCGTCGACCGCGCTCTGGGCCGTCGTCATCGTCGTGCTGCTCTCCATCGGCTCCTCCTGGTCCCCGTTCTCGTCCGGCCGGGGGCTAACGCTACCGCGAGGACTCAGCGGATGTTGAATCCCGGCCCGCTGAGCGTCGAGATGTCGTTGGAGAGCCCGATGACGAACAGCAGGATGATGAGCGCGAAGCCCACCACGCTGGCACGCTCCATGACGCTGAAGGGGATCCGCCGGCCGCGCAGCTTCTCGGCGACGGCCCAGAAGATGTGGCCGCCGTCCAGCGGCAGGAACGGGAACAGGTTGATCACGCCGAGCGACAGCGAGATGAGCGCCAGCACCTGGAGGGCCAGCGTCGCGCTGCTCGCGAAGGCCTCCTGGGTGACGGTGTAGCCGCCCACGACGCTGTTGAGCTGCTTGCGCTCCTGGGGCTCGAAGATCCGGCCGATCGTCGACACGGTTTGCGTGGTGACGTACCACAGCTTGGACGCCGCGGTGCCGGCGGCGCCGGGCACGCTGGGGTAGACCGTGCCCGTCACCCGGCCGTTGAAGTCAAAGCCCAGCTCTGGATGGCCCGAGACCTGCTGGGGACGGACGTGGAACGTGGTGAGCCGACCATGGCGGCGCACGACGACGGTGGCCGGCGTTGCGGCCGTGCAGCCGTTGGCCTGGGTGCCGGCGCAGCGGTGGGTGAGGATCTGCTTGCGCAGGACGGCGGGCGAGCCGCTCACGCCGTCGATCGACACGATCGTGTCGCCGGGCTTGAGGAACGTGGCCGCCGGGGTGCTCTTCACCACCGCGGCGACCTGCTGGGTCGGCACGACCACTTGCTGGCCCTGGGCGTACAGCAGCCCCCACACGATCGCGAAGGCGATGACGATGTTGACCACCGGCCCCGCCAGGATCGTGACCACCCGCTTCCAGACCGGCTGGTTGTAGTAGGCGCGGTGCGCGACCTCGGGCGGCAGCTCCTCGTTGGGGTTCATCCCGGTGATCTTCACGTAGCCCCCGAGCGGGATGACGCCGATGCCGTACTCGGTCTCCCCCACGGTGCGTTTGATCGGCATCGGCCCGAAGAACAGCGAGAAGCGTTCGACGCGCATCCCCACGGCCTTGGCCGCGACGAAGTGTCCGGCTTCGTGCAGGAAGATGAGGACGACGAAGCCGAGGAATGCCAGGAGGTACGACATGCGCGCGTCCCGAGTGTGCCAGGCCCGTCTAAGAACCGATGAAGGCGCCCCGGCGGCGCTCTACGCGGGAGCCAGAGCCTCCACGAGCTCGGTGGCCAGGCGTCGCGCTTGGGCGTCGGCCTGCGCGAGCGAGTCGAACGAGTGGACGCGCTGCTCGGGTAGGCGGGTGAGCGTCTCCTCGATCACCTCGGCGATCTGGAGGAACCGCAGGCGGCCGTTGAGGAACGCGTGCACGGCGATCTCGTTGGCGGCATTGAGCGTGCACGGCGCGGTGCCGCCCGCCCTGCCGGCGTCGCGGGCCAGCCGCAGGCAGGCGAACGTGTCGGTGTCCACGGGCTCGAAGGTCAGCGCGCCCAGCTCGGCCAGATCCAGCGCCCGCACCGGGACATCGGCGCGCTCGGGATAGTGCAGACCGTAGGAGATCGGGACCCGCATGTCCGGGTAGCCGAGGTGGGCGAGCGTGGCGCCGTCGCAGAGCTGGATGAGGCTGTGGACGATGCTCTGTGGGTGCACCACGACGTCGATGTCGTCATACGGCGTGCCGAACAGGTGGTGGGCCTCGATCAGCTCCAGCCCCTTGTTCATGAGGGTCGCCGAGTCGATCGTGATCTTGCCGCCCATGGACCAGGTGGGGTGCGCCAGCGCCTCCTCAACGGTCACGGACTCCAACTCATGGGCCTTGCGGCCGCGAAACGGACCGCCCGACGCGGTCAGGATGAGCTTCAGCACGGTGCCGGGCCGCTCGGCAGCCAGGAGCTGGTGCAGCGCCGAGTGCTCTGAATCGACCGGGATGATCGCCGCTCCCGTGGCCTCGGACAGCTGCGTGACCAGCTCTCCGCCCACCACCAGCGACTCCTTGTTGGCCAGGGCCAGGTCGATGCCCTCGCCCAGGGTGGCCACCGTTGGCACGAGTCCGGCCGAGCCGACGATCCCGTTGAGCACCAGGTCGCATCCGGCCTCCGTGATCAGGGTCACGAGCCCGTCGGGCCCTGACAGGACCTCGCCGTCGGTCCAGGCCTCCGCGGCCTGAGCCGCCGCGTCGGGGTCGGCCAGCGCCACCCGCCGGACACCGTGCGCTCGGGCCTGCTCCACGAGCGCCTCCCATCCACTGGCGGCGCTCAGCCCCACCACCTGGAGCTCGTCCGCGGTGCCACGCGACACGACGTCGAGGGCTTGGACCCCGATCGACCCGGTTGACCCCAGGATGACGAGCCGGCGCGGCACGCGGCCGATTGTAGGCCGGGCGCGCCCCGCTCAGGCCTGGTGCACGATGCCCTGGGCGCTGACGCGAATGATCCCCCGGTCGGCGAAGCGCAGCGTGGAGATCATCACGTTGGTCATGACGCGGTCCTGCCCCGTGCCCAGGGAACGAACGGGAGCACCCGGTCCAGCACGTCGTCCACCGCGTCCGCGGCGAACCGGACGATGACCTCGCGCATCAGTGCGGAACGTGGGGCAGCGCGACCCAGACGTAATAGCCCGCCACGACGGTGAAGATCACGGCGTCCAGACGGTCCAGGGCGCCGCCGTGAGCGCCGAAGATGTTGCCGGCGTCCTTGACGCCGGCGTCGCGTTTGACCAGAGACTCGAACAGGTCCCCGATCGGACCCAGTACGGCCACCGTGACCCCCAGCAGCAGGGCGTCGCCCTGGGTCAGCCAGTCCTGGTTGAGCCCGGCGACGAACACCGCCAGGATCGCGATGAGCATCCCGCAGAACAGCCCCTCCCACGTCTTGTTCGGAGAGATGCTGGGAGCCAGCGGCCGGCGCCCAAACAGCCGCCCGCCGACATAAGCCCCGGTGTCGGCCAGGAAGGTCCCGACGAGGATGTCGATGAGGATCCCGGCGCCGTTGTCCAGTTGCCGCAGCAGCACGGCGTGAGCGAAGGCCAGGGCAAGCCACCACACGCCCAGCAGCGTCCCGGCGATCGAGACGGTGGGCGTGCCGCCGGGGGCGCGCGCTACAACGGCCAAGAACGCGACGGGGATCGAGGCCATCGCGATCTCCAGCACGTCGCGCTCGTTGCCGGACCGCGCGGCCAGCACCATCGCGGCGGCTGCGGCGAAGCCGACCACCGGGGCCGGACGCCAGCGCGGAAGCAGCCGGTAGAGCTCGTGCAGGCACACCCACGCGATCGCGAGCATGAACAGCGCCCACGCGATCCCGCCGACGTCGACGAACACGATCGCCACCACCGCCGCGGGCACCGCCACGAGAAGCCGCGCCAGCAGATCCGAGCTGCGCCGAGGCGGGCGTTGCCGGCCACCCGAGCGGTCCGGCGGCCGCGCGGACCGGCGCGCGGGGGCGCCGGAGCGACGGCGCGGCGGCTCGTCGCGCGGAGGCCGGCCGCGTGAGCGCGACGTCGGCGGCATCAGCGGCCCCCGAAGCGGCGCCGGCGCGCCGCGAACTCGTCCAGGGACTCCTCGAACGCCTGCCGGGAGAAGTCGGGCCACAGTTCGTCGCGGAACACGAACTCCGAGTATGCGGCCTGCCAGAGGAGGTAGTTGGAAATGCGCAGCTCGCCGCTGGTCCTGATCACCAGGTCGGGATCGTGCATGTCCGGCGCGTACAGGTGCCGGCGGAACTCCTCCTCGGTGGTTCCGGTGAAGCTGCGTGCCGCGTCGATGATCTCCGCGCGCCCGCCGTAGTTGAAGGCCACGAAGAGGGTGATGGCGCGCGTTGTCCGCGGTCGTCCGCTCGGCCCACTCCATCCGCTCCAGCAGGGCCGGCGCCACCGGGGCGGTGCGGCGGCCCACGAAGCGCATCCGGACGCCCTGGGCGTGCAGCTCGGGGGTCTCCAGCTCGATGCGGCGGCCGAACATCTCCATGAGGGCGGCCACCTCGGCGTTCTCACGCGACCAGTTCTCGGTGGAGAACGAGTACACCGTCAGCTCCCGGACGCCGAGCTCAGCGGCGTCGCGCAGCCGCGCCTTGACGACATCGGCGCCGGCCTCGTGCCCGGCGATGACCGGCAACCCGCGCCGCTGCGCCCAACGGCCGTTGCCGTCGGTGATGATCGCGACGTATCGAGCCCGTGCGCCCGGAGCGCCGGACTGCGAAGGCTCTGCCGTCTCCTCCTGTCCGGCGACCACGTCCGATTACACCTCGAGGATGTCTTCTTCCTTGTGCTTGAGCAGCTCGTCGAGCTCGGCGATCCGGGCGTCGGTCACCTTCTGGAGCTCCACCTCGGCGCGGTGCTCGTCGTCAGAGCCGGCCTCGCCGGCCTCCTTGAGCTCGCGCAGGTCGTGCATGATGTCGCGCCGGATGTTGCGGATCGCCACGCGGCCCTCCTCGGCGATGTGGCGCACCACCTTGACCAGCTGCTTGCGCCGCTCCTCGGTCAGCTCGGGGACCGCGAGGCGGATGAGGTTACCGTCGTTGCCGGGGGTCAGCCCGACGTCGGACTCGAGGATGGCCCGCTCGATCGCCTTGATCGAGGTCTTGTCGTACGGCTGGATCGTCAGCAGACGGGCCTCGGGGGCGGTGACCGTGGCCATCTGCTTGAGCGGCGTTGAGGCGCCGTAGTAATCGACGCTGATCCGGTCCAGCAGCGCGGGACTCGCCCGACCGGTCCGCACCGATCCGAACTCGTGGCGCATCGCCTCGACGGACTTGGCCATCCGCTCGCGGCCCTCGGCCAGCAGTTCGTCGATCATCTCCGATTCGCTCATCTGAAGACCCTCCGCTCTCAGGACCCTAGTGGTCCCTCGCGAGCGTATCTACGTGAGGGGCCACGAGCCGGACACTACCTCAGCCGCCGACGGCGAACCTGGAGAAGCGGCGGATGACGATGTTCTCGCGGGTCTCGGCCGACAGGGCCAGCCGCAGCTCATCGATCGTCTGGCCGCCGTGCTTGTCCTCGTTGACGTGCTTCTGGCGCAGCAGGACGACCTCGTCAAGCCATTTGTCCAGCTTGCCCTGGACGATGCGCTCGCGCACGTTCTCGGGGCGGTCGGCGGCCTGCTCGGTGGCGATCCGGATCTCGCGGTCGCGATCCTCCGCGGGCACCTCGTCATCGGTGATGGCCATGACGCCCGGCGCGGCGGCCACGTGCAGCGCCACGTCACGCGCGAACTCGACGAACTTCTCGTTGCGGGCGACGAAGTCCGTCTGGCAGTCGACCTCCACGAGCGCGCCGATCTTGTTGTTGGCGTGGATGTAGCTCTGGATCACGCCCTCCGAGGCCTCGGCCCCGGCGCGCTTGGCCGCCGACGCCTCGCCCTTGGCGCGCAGGATCTCCACGGCCTTCTCGATGTCGCCGTCGGCCTCCTTGAGCGCGTCACGGCAGGCCAGCATGCCCGCGCCGGTGCGGTCGCGCAGCTCCTTGACGTCCTTGGCGGAGACGGCACTCATGACCGGTCCTCCGAGTCGGCGTTGGCGGTCACATCCTCAGCCGGCGGGGCCTCGGCAGTGGCCGCCACGGCGGGCTCGTCCGGCGTGGCCGCCGCCTCGGGCTCGGGCGTGGCCGGAGCCTCGGGTGCGGGGGCCTCGGCAGCCGGAGCCTCGGCAGCGGCCGGCTCCTCGGCGGGGGCCTCGGCAGCGGCCGGCTCCTCGGCGGGGGCCTCGGCAGCCGGCAGCCTCGGCGGCCGGAGCCTCAGCGGGGGCCTCGGCGGCCGGAGCCTCAGCGGGGGCCTCCGCGCCTGCCTGCGGGGCAGCCGGGGTTGGCGCCGCGGCGGGCGCGGCCTCGGCGGCGGGCGCCTCAGCAGGGGGTGCCTCGGCAGGGGCAGGGGGTGGCTCAGCGGCGGGCGCCTCAGGCGGGGGCCGCGGCAGCAGCCGCTGCCGCCGCCTGCTGCTCCGCCTCACGGCGGGCCTGCTCCTCGGCCTCGCGGCGTGCCTGCTCCTCGGCGCGGGCCTGCTCCTCGGCCTCGCGGCGTGCCTGCTCCTCGGCCTCGCGCCGGGCACGCTCCTCGGCCTCCTGGCGCTCGCGCTCGAGGCGGGCACGCTCCTCCTCGGCCCGGAAGACGCCGTGGCCCTGGGCCACGACGTCGCCGATGGCGCGGGTGATCGCCGCGCAGGACCGGATGGCGTCGTCGTTGCCGGGGATCACGAAATCGATCCCGTCGGGATCGCAGTTGGTGTCGACCAGGCCGATGATCGGGATGCGCAGCCGCTGGGCCTCGCGCACGGCGATCGCCTCGGTCTTGAGGTCGATGACGAACACCGCGTCGGGGACGCGCTGCATGTTCTTGACGCCGCCGAGGTTGGCGCGCAGCTTCTCCAGGTCCGCTTGGGCGGCCATGCGCTCGCGGGTGGGCAGAAGCTGGAGCTGGCCCTCGGTCTCGTAGCGCTCCAGGTCGTGCAGGCGCTTGATGCGCAGCGAGATCGTCTGGAAGTTGGTCAGGAGGCCGCCCAGCCACCGGTGGTTGACGTAGGGCATCTCCGCCGAGTCGGCGATGTCCTTGATGGCGTCCCGGGCCTGCTTCTTGGTGCCGACGAACAGAACAGTGCCGCCGCGCCGCGACAGGTCGGCGGCGAACCGACGCGCGTTGTCAAGCAGCGCCTCGGTCTGCAGCAGGTCGATGATGTAGATGCCGTCGCGCTCACCGAAGATGAAGCGCCGCATCTTGGGGTTCCAACGTCGCGTCTGGTGGCCGAAGTGAACGCCGGCCTCCAGCAGCTCTTTGATGCCGATATCAGCCACTGATCCTGCTCCCTTAGATTGTGTTGACAGCTGCCCACTGAACGAATGCGCGCCCCCGGCAGTGCCAGGGGAGGGTCGCGATCCGCGATTCAGCGGGGTCGGGATGAATTTCTTCGAGTCTACGCAAGTTTCTGTGGTGGCGGTCGTTGAAGGGGGCAGCGGGTCGTCGTCCCCCCTACCACCGCGACGACTCGTAGCGCGAACCGAACCTCCCTTCCCCTACCTCCGGTGGTCGGTTCGCCAGCCATATCGGCGGGGCGGCTTTGGACGGGCCGCCCCGCCGTTTATTTCTGACCGGCCTCGGCCCGGGCCAACGCGGCCGCCAGATCCTCGGGCAGCGGGGAGCTGACGTCGATGTCCTCCCCGGTCACAGGATGCGCGAACGCCAGCCGGGCGGCGTGGAGGAACTGGCGTCGCAGCCCGTACTCGCCGGCGGTGCCGTACTGGGAGTCTCCGCACACCGGGTGCTCGATGGCGGCCAGGTGGACCCGGATCTGGTGGGTGCGACCGGTGTCCAGGACGACCCGCAGCAGCGTCGCCCCGGGGAGCATGCGCTCGATCTCGAAGTGGGTGCGCGCCTCCCGCGGCTCGTCGGTGTCGATCGACATGAGGACGCGCTCATTGCGATGGCGCCCGATGGGGGCGTCGATCGTGCCCGTGCGGGCCGGCGGGCGCCCCTCCACCAGCGTCAGGTACTCCCGGCGCAGCTGTCGGGCCGCCAGCAGGGCCTTGAGCGCCCGATGCACCTCGTCTGACTTCGCCACCACCAGCAGTCCCGAGGTATCGCGATCCAACCGATGCACGATCCCCGCGCGATACGGGTCCTCGCCCCCGGCGGCGCGACCGGCCAGGGCCTGGGCCAGAGTACCCGTGCGGTGCCCGCGCGCCGGGTGCACCACGAGGCCGGCCGGCTTGTCCACGACGAGCAGATGGTCGTCCTCGTAGGCGACGCCGAACCGCACCCCCGGTTCCGCGGGCGCCGCGGAAGGCGGGTCGTCGGCCTGCACCACCACGACCTCCCCCGGCCTCAGCGTGTGGCGCTTGGGGCGCACCCGGCCGTCGACCCGGACCCGGCCGGCGTCGATCAGCGCCTGTGCCCGGGCACGCGACCCGAGCGGCTCAGACAGGAAGCGGTCCAGCCGCAGCCCGGCGGCCGTCTCCGCTACCGACAGCCTCAGCGGAGAGTCGCTCACTCACTCTTGCGCCGGGAGGGGCCGCCCTCGAGCACGTAGAGCAGGCTCAGCACTCCGAACGTGATCGCCATGTCGGAGACGTTGAACGCGGGCCACGCCGGCAGCTTGATGAAGTCCGTGACGTAGCCGTGGGCGAGCCGGTCGATGATGTTCCCCAGCGCCCCGCCGACGAGCAGCCCCGTGGGCAGCCACAGCCACGGCCGCGTCGGGCGCCGCAGGAAGTAGATGACCAGGGCCGCCAGCGCGACGAGGGTCAGGATCAGGACGGCGGCGCCGCCGCCGGCGAAGAAGCCGAAGGCGACCCCGCTGTTGTGGATGTGGACGAGGTTGATGGCGGGCAGGAACTTCTGGGTCGTCCCGGGCGGGATGTTCGCGATCACCGCGTGCTTGGTCAGCCGGTCGAGGATCAGCACCGTCGCCACGAGCGCGGCGACGCGGCCGAACGCGACCATCCGCTGAGCCCGAGTCGACCTGACCGCCGTGCGGTTGGACATCCCCGTGCCGATTGGCTCAGCCGCGGATGGCACTGACCACCAGCCGCTGGACGATGTACAGGACGATGATCGCGATCATCGGCGAAAAGTCGAAGGCCCCGAGGGGCGGGATGAACTTGCGAAACACCCGTAGATAGGGGTCGGAGACGTCGCGCAGGAAGTTGAGCAGCATGTCGCTCCAGCGCGAGTACGGGAGCCGCATCCCGAACGAGAACAGCAGGTTGAGCAGGATGTAGAGGAAGATGAGGACGATGTAGACCTCGAACAGCGCGCTGACGTAATCGGCGACGTTGCTGCGGGTGATGGCCTCGATGAGCATCAGCTCGCCACTTCGCGCACGCCGTCCATCGCCGCCGAGAACGCCGCTCGGAGCCCGCCGCGCTCGAGCGCGTCCAGTCCGCGGGCCGTCGAGCCGCCGGGCGACGTGACCTCGCGGCGCACCGTCAACGTGTCGTAGCCGCGGATCCGCAGCAGCTCCGCCGTGCCCGACATGGTCTCGGCCACGAGCTGGGCCGCCACGGCCGGCTTGATGCCGTGCCGCACCGCCGCGTCCACCTGCGCCTCGACCACGAGGGCGTGGTAGGCCGGCCCGACGCTCGACACCCCGGTGGCGACGCCCAGGAGGCTCTCGTCGATCGTGACGACGGTCCCGAGCCGATCGAACAGGGCGATGACCTCGCGCTCGAGGTCGTGATTCACGACGTAGCCGTCCTGCCCCGAGTGGGGTGCGTAGACGCTCACGCCTCGGCGGACCTCGACCGGCGTGTTGGGGATGAGGCGGAACACCTGCGCCCCGCGGAACGTCAACCTCAGCTCGTCGCTGGTCACGCCCCCCAGCACGGAGACCACGGTCGTGACCTGGTCTGCGATCTCCTGCGCGACCGGCCCAAGCTGGTACGGCTTGTGGCAGAGGATCACCAGGTCGGCCTCGGCCGCCACCTCGGCGTTGGTCGCCGCGCGTCCGCCCAGCTCGTCGGCCAGCGCTTGGGCGCGGCCTGAGCCGGAGTCCGAACACAACACCGGGTCGCCCCAGCCGCGGGCCATGGCACGCGCCATGTTGCCGGCTCCGATGAGACCTACTCGCATTCGATGAAATCTACCTGCGCGGGGCGCGCGGGCCGCCACCGCCCCGCTCCAGCGGGCCTTGCGTCGGTCAGGACTGGTTGAAGAAGCCCTTCTCCACCAGGCGCGCCCGCTCTTCGGCGGAGACCTCGACGTTGCGCGGCGTGAGCAGGAACACCTTGTCAGCGATCCGCTGCATGCCCCCGTCCAGCGCGTAGGTGAGGCCTGAGGAGAAGTCGATGAGTCGCTTGGACAGATCATTGTCCGTGCCCTGCAGGTTGAGGATCACCGGAACCGTGTCCTTGAACTTGTCGGCCACGTTCTGGACGTCGTTGAAGCTCTTGGGTGCGACGAAGTGAACCTCGACGTCACCACTGGCGCGCCCGTTGGCCGTGCGTCCGCCGACGGGACGCAACGATGTCGTGCGCCGCTCGCTGGGGGCGCCCTCGTCGGCGAAGATGTCGTCGAACTCGTCACGCCGGCGCCGGGAGCTCAGCTTGCGCACGTTGGGACGCTCCCGGTAGCTGTCCTGGAGCTCGGCCTCGTGCTCATTGTTGGGCTCGAGGTCCTCATCGTCGTAGGCGTCATCCTCGGCGAGACCGAAGTAGACGAGGGTGCGGTGCCAGCTGTCTCGAAAGGCCATGTGCGTTTGCAGGGTTCGCGCAGTTGCGGCGATTCCCTGCCCGTGATTATGACGCGCTCACGGACTGTCGCGGTACAGGCTCGTTCCCAGGCGGACGATCGTCGCCCCCTCCTGGGCGGCCACGACGTAGTCCTGGCTGGTTCCCATCGACAGCTGCGAAAGCCCGTGACGGTCGGCCAGCCGCCGCAGCTCGGCGAAATGCGGGCGGCTGTCCTCGGGGTCGGGCCGTGAACGGCGGCATGGTCATCAGCCCCACCACGGTCACCGGGCAGCGGGCCAGAAAGCCGGGCAGCTCGGTCGGCGCGATGCCGCTCTTGCCGGCCTCGCCGGCGACGTTGACCTCGATCAGCACCTTCGTCCCGGGGCCGCCGTGGCGGCCGAGCTGGTCCAGAGCGGAATCGGAGGCGATCGAGTGGATGTAGCGGACGTGCGGCAGGAGATCCTTGACCTTGCGGCTCTGTAGATGGCCGATGAAGTCCCAGGTGAACCGGTCGGGGACCGCCGCCGCCTTGACCGCGAGCTCCTGGGCGCGGTTCTCCCCGACGACGGTCACGCCACCGTCGGCCAGCGCGTCCAGCTCCTCGGCGGGCAGATACTTGACCGCGGCCAGGATCTCGACGCCGGCCGGGTCTCGCCCCGCCGCGGCGATCGCCGCGCGCGCCCGCTCGAGGTTGCGCGCCACCACCTCGGCGCGCAGCCCGTGAATCAGGTCAACCACGCCACGCCCGCCTGGCGGCCGGTGACGCCGTGGTCGCGCCGGTGGGAGAACAGCAGCGTGGGGTCGGCGCAGATCGTGCAGATGCCGATATCGGCGACGGTCGCCACCCCTGCCGCGCGGAGCTGATCGGCGGCGATCGCCTTGAGGTCGAGATGGCGCCCGGCGTGCGCCTCGGGGATGGCGGCGAACGGCGCGTGGACCTCGTCGCCGACCTCGTAGCAGCAGGGCCCCGCCCCTGGCCCGATCGCGGCGCTCAGCTCTCCGTCGGCGCCGAGCTCGCGCATCGCCTGTACCCCGCTCGCGATCATCCCCGTGGCCAATCCGCGCCAGCCGGCGTGGAGCATGGCCACGACGCGCCCCCGCCCGCCGCCAGTGCGATCGGCAGGCAATCGGCCGTGAGCGCACACAGCGCGATGTCGCGCTGGTCGGTCGCCTGCCCATCGACCCGCGGGCGCTCGCGCGGGGCCGCCGTGGCGGCGGTGATCCGGCGCACCTCCGCCCCGTGCACCTGGTGCACGAAGCTCAGCGCGGGCGCGCGCAGCTCCGCCTCGAGCGAGGCGCGGTTGCGCGTCACGCAACGATGGTCGTCGTCCGTCAGCCAGCCCAGGTTCATGCTCTCGTAGGGCCCTGCCGAGTGGCCCCCTCGCCGGGTCGAGAACGCCGCTCGGGCCCCCGGGAGGTCGATGGCGAAGTGGTGCCCGAGGGCGTAGAAGGGCTCGGCGGGCTCCATGGCTCCCAGCCTACCCCCGCGCCGCCGCGGCCCGCAGGGCCTCCGCGAGCTCGGCCTCGCGCCCGCTCACGAGGCCGTCCAGCTTCGCGGCGCGAGCGGCCGCAAGCCCGGCGCCGACCGCGGGCCCGGGCTCCAGGCCGGCCGCCAGCAGGTCGTCGCCGTCGATCTCCAGGCGGACATGGCGCAGCTCGTCCAGCCAGCGCCGGGCCGGCGTCTCCGCGCCCAGAGCCCCCGCCAGAGCGACGAGCTCCGCTGGTCCCGACCCCACCGCTGCGGCAATCTCGGATGACGCGCGCGCCGCCTGGAGTCGCCCGGACAGCTCGCCGGCGCGGGTCGCAGCCATCAGGATCCGGTCACGGCGGCCCGCCGGAAACGCGAGGCGGTCGAGGAGCTCGGGCAGGGCGCCGGCCGGCACGTCCAGCGACGCCACCGCCAGCACCAGGTCCGCGGGCTCGCCGTCGCTGGGCAACAGCCCCAGCGCCCTCCGCGCCAGCTCCGCTTGATCCCCGCCGGCGATCCCAAACCCGGGCGCGATCGCGCCGTCGATGCCCAGCGCATGCAGGACGGCAAAGCCGTCGACCGGATCGCCCTGCTCGGCCAGCAGCCGCAGTTCGGTGCCGAGCCGGGTGCCGCTCACCGTGGCGAGCGCGCCGGCGTCCACGGCCGCCTGGGCGAGCGCGCCCGTACGGTCCTCCACGGCGAACCCCAGACGGCCCGCATACCGGGCCAGGCGCAGGAGGCGCGTGGGGTCGTCGATGAAGCTGCCCTCGTGCAGGACACGGAGGCGGGCGGCCTGCAGATCCTCCCGGGCGTGCGGGACGTCGAGCACGTGGTCACGCTGGGGGCCCGCGAGCCCGAGTGCCAGGGCGTTGACGGTGAAATCCCGACGCTCGAGATCCTCCTCGATGCCGGCGGGGCCCACGGTGGGAAGGGCCCCGGGATGTGCGTAGCGCTCGCGCCGGGCGCGGGCCAGGTCATAGGAGAAGGCGCCGATCGTGACCGTGCGGGTCTCGAAGCGATCGTGGATGCGCTCCGGCGTGCCCAGCAGCGCGGCTATGGGCTCGAGCTCGCCGTCAACGACCAGGTCGAGGTCGAGTGGATCCACCCCCAGGAGCAGGTCGCGGACGGCGCCACCCACCAGATACACGCCCTTGGCGCCGCCGAGGCGCTCGAGCAGCGGCCGGGCCGCCGGGAGCGCCGAGAAGCGCCGGAGCAGGCCATTTGCAGCGGACTCGGACATCGCGTGAGCATGATGTCGCGCCTCGCGGCGCCGTGCCGGGATCGGTCCGTTTAGCATCCCGGCCCATGCCCCCCGTCTCACGGCGTTGGCTGTGGCGCGGGCTCCTCGCGGCGGTGGTCGTTCTGGTGATTGCGGGCGCAGCGGTTGCGTTCGTGCTGTCGCACGCTCCCGGCAATGTCTCGCATCCCGACCTGGAGTTCACCACTCCAACGACCTCCACCGCTCCGGCGCCCAAACCCCATGCCAAAAAGCAGATCAACAACTTCCAGTGGCCCTGGTATGGGCTCAACGGCGGCCGCACCCGCTTCTTCGCGGCGCCGGCCAACCTGGCCCCGCCGCTGCACGTCGGCTGGAAGTTCGGCGACGGCGCGCTGCTCGAGTTCCCCCCGGTCATCTACCACGAGACGCTGTTCGTGCTCGATGACGATTGCTCGGCACGGGCCATCAACATCCACAACGGCCACGTACGGTGGTTTCGGAAGATCGGCACGCTGTGCGCCGCATCGCCCGCGATCGCGCCCAAGGCGGGCGTGGTGGTGATGCCCGCCCTGTCGATGAGCGGGCGCGCTCCCGGGAACGGGCGATTCGTGGCGCTCTCGATGAAGACCGGTCACATCGTGTGGTCGCGTCCGGTGGGCCCGGGCACCGAGTCCGCCCCCATCGTCCATGGCATCACGGTGTACTTCGGCGACCAGGGCGGCAACCTGTACGCGCGCAATGTCGCCAACGGCCACCTGTACTGGACCTATCACGCCAGCGGGGCCATCAAGGGCGGGCCCGCCCTGTCGGGCGGCATCCTGTACTTCGGCGACTACTCCGGACGCGCGTACGCCGTCAACTCGGTCAGCGGCCACCCGGTGTGGGCCGTCGGCACGAGCGGCACGCACTTCGGCTTCGGCAGCGGAAACTTCTACGCCACGCCCGCGGTCGCTTTCGGCCGCGTCTACTTGGGCAATACCGACGGTCGCGTCTACTCGTTCGGTGCCCGCAACGGCGCGTTGGCGTGGGCGACGGCAACCGGGTCCTACGTGTACGCCTCGGCGTCGTTGGCCGATCCCAAGGGACTGGGCCCCACCGTGTACGTCGGCTCCTATGACGGCAACATGTACGCCTTCAACGCGCAGTCTGGCGCGGTGCGCTGGAAGCACCAGGCCGGCGGGCGCATCTCAGGCTCCTCGACGGTGATCGGGAACGTCGTCTACTTCTCCAACCTGGGCAGCAAGACCACGGCCGGACTCAACGTGGTCACGGGACAGCAGGTGTTCTCGTTCCCCGACGGCGCCTTCACGCCGATCATCGCTGACTACCACGCGCTCTATCTCGACGGCTACTCCAGCATCTACCAGTTGCTTCCCGGCCGAGCGCCCACGGCCCGCCACAAGCGCCGGGCCAGGCGCCGCGGCGCCGCGGCGGCTCACCACGCCGCCAAGCACGCCAAGCACGCCAAGAACAAGGCCAAGCACGCCAAGACGAAGGCCAAGACAACGGCGAAGCGCAAGGTGCGCCAGGCGCAGCGCAAGCAGAAGAAGTGACCCCGGCCGACGGCGGTCACCCGCGCCTCCTGACGCCGCTCCTCAGGGCGTCAAACCCTGTTGCGCCAGCCACCGGCGCGTGTAATCAACAGCTAATGCGGCCCGATGCAGGGCTTCTTGCTATCATTATAGGTCTATGCGTTGTCGTAGTGGAAGTCACTGTACGCAGCCGGCCGAGAAGGGCCGTCGGTTCTGCGCGGAGCACGCGGCGGAGCTCGCTCGCATGCGCGAGGAGCTCAAGGACGCCGCTGCCGCCCGCATCGGTCGGGGCCGGCCCAAGCGTTCCTCGACCTGCTGCCGTCCCGGCTGTTACGAGCCGCGCGTCCCGCCTGCCGCGTACTGCGATACGTGTGCTGCCGCGGGCTACGTGGAAGAGGCCGCGTAACCACGCGCGGTCTGTTCGCAGCTCGGGTCCCCCAACAAAAACTTCATCAACCTACGGCGGTCACGCCACGGCGTGGGCGCTGTCAAGCGTCCATCTTTGGCCGCACCGCAATCCCGCTGTCGGCCAGGAAACGCTTGACCTCGCCCACCGTGTGATGGCCGTAGTGCAGGATCGACGCCAGCAGGACGGCGTCCGCGCCCGCCTGCACGGCATCGGCCAGGTCCTCGAGGCGGCCGGCGCCGCCCGAGGCGATCACGGGCACCCCGACCGCCTGCGCCACAGCGTGCGTGAGCGGCAGGTCATAGCCGGCGTTGGTCCCGTCGCGGTCCATGCTCGTCAGCAGGATTTCCCCTGCCCCCCGGACCTCGCCCTCGCGTGCCCACCGCACGGCGTCGCGCCCGGTTGGCGTTCGCCCGCCCGCCAGATATGCCTCCCACCCCGTGCTGGTGGGCTCTGAGCCGGTCTGCTTGGCATCAATGGCCAGCACCACGCACTGAGCTCCGAAGGTCCGCGAGAGCTCGTCCAGCAGCTCCGGGCGCTGGAGCGCTGCCGAGTTGACGCTCACCTTGTCCGCGCCCGCGTCGAGCACCGCCTGGGCGTCGGCCACCGAGCGGATCCCGCCGCCGATCGTGAAGGGAATGAACAGCTCGTCAGCGGCCTGACGAGCCAGCTCTACCACCGTGTCCCGCTTGTCCGACGTCGCGGTGATGTCCAGGAAGACGAGCTCGTCAGCGCCGGCGGCGTCATAGCGGGCGGCCAGCTCCACCGGGTCGCCGGCGTCGCGCAGGTCGAGGAACCCGACGCCCTTGACCACTCGGCCGCGGTCGACGTCGAGGCACGGGATCACCCGCTTGTAGTGCACGAGCGGCTCTACTCCGCGTCCCAGCCGGCGCGTCCAGCGAGGGCCGCCTGCCCGTCGGCCACGTCGAGCCGCCCCTCGTACAGGGCCTTGCCGACGATCACGCCGGCCAGGTTGACCTGGCGCAGGCCCGCCAGCGCCCGCAGGTCCTCCACCGAGGACACCCCGCCGGAGTACACGAACGTTCCGCGCACGACGTCGGCGATGCGCCCCACCTCGCCGAGATCAGGCCCCGAGAGCATTCCGTCGCGCTCGATGCTCGAGTACACGAACCGGGTCACGCCGCGCTTGCCCAGGGTCTCGATCACCGCCTCGGCGGGGATGTCGGTCTGGTCGGTCCAGCCCGACGCGGCCAGCTTGCCTCGGCGGGCGTCGACGGAGACCACCACCCGCTCGCGGTGAGCCGCCAGGGTCTCATCGAGGAAGTCGATGTCGGTGTAGGCGGCGGTCCCCAGGATCACTCGTGTCACGCCCACCGCCAGCGCCCGCCGGACCGCGTCGATCGTGCGCAACCCGCCGCCGAGCTGGACCGGCACGTCGACCTCGGCGACGATTCGCTCCACGTGATGCAGGTTGGCCGGCTCGCCGCTGCGAGCGCCGTCCAGGTCGACGACATGGAGCGCGCGGGCGCCTGCCTTCACCCAACGGCGAGCGGCGTCCAGCGGGTCGGCGTCGTAGTCGGTGCGCTGGTCGAATTCGCCCCGCCTGAGCCTGACCGCCTTGCCCTCGAGGATGTCGATCGCCGGCAGGAGGATCACGGCGACGCCGATCCCGCCCACCCGGCCGGCGCCGGGTCGCGGCACAGCGTCACGAAGTTGCTCAGCAGCGCCAACCCGTCGCGCGAGGACTTCTCGGGGTGAAACTGCACGCCGAAGACGTTGCCGTGACTCACGATCGTCGCAAATCGCTCGCCGTACTCGGTGGTGGCGATGACGTCCGCCGGATCCTCGGGCCGTGCCGCCAACGAATGCACGTGGTAGAAGGCGCAGCTCTCTCCGGGCAGTCCAGCAGTGAGCGGCGACGGACGCTCGAAGCGCACGTCGTTCCAGCCGATGTGCGGGATCCGCAGGCCGCCGCCGTCAAGCAGGCTCACCTCCCCGGCGAGCAGCCCGAGGCCGTCGGTCACCTCATGCTCCTGGGAGCGTTCGAACAGCAATTGCATGCCCAGGCAGATTCCGAGCACCGGCTTGCCGGCCGCGGCCGCGGCCCGAATCCGCTCGTCCAGGCCGAGTTCGATGAGATTGCGCATGCCATGCGGGAACGCGCCCACGCCGGGGACCACCAGCGCGTCGGCCTCTTCCAGCGCTGCCGGCTCACGCGTGATGAGCGGGCGGGCGCCGACATGCTCGAGTGCCTTCTCGACCGATCGGCGGTTCCCCATCCCGTAGTCCACCACCGCGACGGTGATCACGTCAGCGTCCCCTTGGTGCTCGGTACGCCGCGCTCGGTGGGATCGAGCGCCACGGCGGCCCGCAGCGCGCGGGCGCACGCCTTGAACGCCGCCTCGATCACGTGGTGGGCGTTGGTCCCCGTCTCGACGGTGAGGTGGAGTGTCAGCTTGGCGTTGGAGGCCAGCGCCCGAAAGAACTCCTCGGTCAGCTCGTGGTCGAAGTTGCCGATCGCCCCCGGCGGCAGCGGTGCCGAGAAGGCGAGCAGGCCGCGGCCGGAGATGTCGACGGCACATGACGCGAGGCTCTCGTCCATCGGGACCGTCGCCTGCCCGTAGCGGTGGATCCCGGCGCGGTCGCCCAGCGCCTCGTCGAGCGCCTGCCCGAGGCAGATGCCCACGTCCTCGACGGTGTGGTGAGCGCCCGTCTGCAGGTCGCCGCGCGCCCGGACCGTCAGGTCGAAGCGCGCGTGGCGCGCCAGCAGATCGAGCATGTGATCAAAGAACCCGACGCCCGTGTCACGCTCGCCCTCGCCCTCGCCGTCCAGAGCGAGGGTGAGGTGGATGTCGGTCTCTGCGGTGCGGCGGTTGATCTCGGCGGCACGTGCCATCACGTCCCATTCTCGCGAATGCGCGCCTCCATCGACCGGGCGTGCAGCTCGAAGCCCTCCGCGCGGGCGATCGGCGCGGCCGCTCGAGCCAGTGTCGCGGCGTCAGACCCGATCCGGACCTCGGTGAAGCGCCGCCGGAAATGGATGGGCGACAGCGCCGAGGCAAAACGGGCGGCGCCGTTGGTCGGCAGCACGTGGTTGGAGCCCGCGATGTAGTCCCCGAACGCGGTGCCGCTGGCGGAGCCCACGAACACACAGCCGGAGTGGCGGACGGCGGGCGCCAGGGCCTCGGCGTCGGGGCCGATCAGCTGCAGGTGCTCGGGGGCGAAGGACTCGGCGATGGTGAACGCCTGCTCGAGCTCGTCGACGCGGACGAACCGCACCACGGCCTCGGTCTCGGGCTCGGCGCGGACACGTTGCTCCAGGGCGTCGAGCAGTTCCGTCGAGTTGGAGATCGCCACCACCAGCGAGCCAGCCCCGTGCTCGGCCTGGGCGAGCAGGTCGAGGCCCAGCGCCTCGGGGTCAGCCGCCGCGTCGGCGATGGCCATCAGGTCGCTCGGGCCGGCGAAGCCGTCGATGCCCACCCGGCCGAACACCTGGCGCTTGGCCTCCTGGACGTACAGGTTCCCGGGCCCCACGATGACGTCCACCGCCCGGACCGTCTCGGTGCCGAACGCCAGCGCGGCGATCGCCTGCGCCCCGCCCATCCGATACACCACCGAGGCGCCGGCGAGCCGGCACGCGCCCAGGACGGCGGAGTTGACCTCGCCATCGGCGCCGGGGGGCGCGCACACGGCGATCTCGCGCACGCCCGCGACGCGCGCGGTCACCACGCCCATGACCACGGTGCTCGGGTACGGCGCGCGGCCGCCGGGCACGTACACCGCGGCGCGGTCCACAGGTACCTCGCGCAGGATCACCTCGTGGCCCTCGAACGACACCGTCCGCTCGGCGGCCAGGCCGGCCTCGGCGACCCGGGTCACGTTGTCAATGGCCTGGCGTAGGCCGTCGCGCAGCGCCGCGTCCAGGCGGGCCTCGGCGGTATCGAGCTCGGCTTCGGGGACGCGCAGCGCCGACGGGGTGCTGCCGCCGGTGTCGTACTCGCGCGTGTAGAAGCGCAGAGCGTCGTCGCCGCTGGCGCGGACCCGGGCGATGATCTCGCTCACCTGATCGGCGACTGCTTCGGGCGCGAGCACGAGCTCGCGCAGCTCCTCTGCGAGCCCCGCGGGGTCTCCGGAGAGGTTCAGGCGCTCACACTGCATCGATGCGCTCCAGCAGGCGGTCGATCACCGGCGCCCGCAGCTTGTGCGCCACGGGGTTGGCGATGAGCCGCGCCGTGCAGACCGCGATCTCCTCGCGCACCACCAGACCATTTTCGCGCAGGGTCGTCCCGGTCGCGGTGAGGTCCACGATCGCCTCCACCAGCCCGGTGAGCGGCGCCAGCTCCACCGACCCCTTGACCTCCACGATCTCGGCCTGGCGGCCGGTCTGCTGGAAGTGCGCGCTGGCGATCCGCGGGTACTTGGTGGCGATGCGCACCACGCCCAGCCGCCGCAGGGCCTCCTCGGCGCGGTCCTCGCCGGCGACCCCGGCCAGGACCATCCGGCAACGCCCGAAGCCGAGGTCGACGAGCTCGTACACCTCGCGCTCGGATTGCTCCAGGAGCACGTCCTTGCCGGTGATCCCGATGTCGGCCGCGCCGGCCTCGACGTAGGTGGGGACGTCGGAGGGCCGCATGGTCACGATGCCGACGTCCTCGAACAGCAGCTTGCGGTCGTTGTCGCGCACCTCGCGGGTGTCCAGGCCCAGCTGGTCCAGGAGGTCCAGCGTCTCCGTGAACAGCGCCCCGCGCGGGACGGCGATCCGTAGGTCGCTCACCGGCCCCGGCCCCGCTCTTCCCCCGTCAGCGCGATGTGCACCCGCTCCACGTTGAGCGCGAACCCCACCGCCGGCAGCGGGCGCCCGAACGAGGCGAGCAGCTCGTCGTAGCGGCCGCCGCCGCCCAGGGGGACGCCGTAGGCTGGGTCATAGACCTGAAACAGCGGGCCGGTGTAGTAGCCCAGGCTGCGCACGAGACCGAGGTCGAAGATGATCCGGTCGGCCACGCCGGGCCCCAGCAGTTCGTGGACCTCGCGCATCCCGCGCAGCGCGTCGTGCAGCGCTCCCTCCAGGCCCTCCAGGACCTCGGGACCGCCGCGGGTGTGGGCCAGGCGCAGCAGCAGATCGGTCTCGGCGGCGGCGAGGTCCAGGGCCCGGATCTCGCGGTCCACGCCGACGAAGTCCCCGGCGGCCAGCTCGGTGAGGATGAGCTCACGCCGGTCGGCCTCCACCCCGAAGGCCTCCAGCAGCGACGGGTACAAGGCCGCGTCCCCCAGTCCCACGCGGTAGCTGTCCAGCCCGGCGGCGTCGAGCGCGGCGCACAGGACCTTGAGCACCTCGGCGGTCCCTGCGGGGCCCGGCACCCCGATCAGCTCCACGCCCGCCTGCAGCAGCTCGCGACTCTGTCCCCGCTGCGGGCGCACGCCCCGGTAGGCGTGTGCGACGTAGCAGAAGCGCAGCGGCGGCTCCACGTGCGCGTATCGGGTGGCCACCACCCGCGCGATCGGCACCGTCATGTCGGGACGGAGGACCAGCACGCTCCCGTGCTCGTCGAAGACGCGGTACGCGGGCCGGGCGCCGCCGATGTTGGCGCGCTGGAAGGTCTGCTCGTACTCGAGCGCAGGGGTGTACACCTCGCCGTAGCCGGCGTCCGCGAACACGGCGCGGATCCGGTCGGTCATCGCCCGGAGCTCTCCCATCTCGTCGGGGAGAACGTCGCGGGTGCCGCTTGGGATTCGGTCCACCGTCGCCTCGAAGCCGCCGTCGCGGGACGAGCGAAGGGTGCTCACGCGGCTACGGGAGCGTCTTCCAGCCGGGTGATACGGGCGCCGAGCTCACGCAGCCGCTCGTCGATCCGCTCGTAGCCGCGGTCGATCTGGCGGATGTTGCCGATCTCGGTGGCCCCGTCGGCGCACAGCGCGGCGATCAGCATCGCCATCCCGGCGCGGATGTCGGGGGACTCCACCCGCGAGCCGCGCAGCGGGCGCGGCCCGTTGACAATCGCGCGGTGGGGGTCGCAGATGGTGATGGACGCGCCCATTCCCACGAGCTTGTCCGTGAAGAACAGGCGGTTCTCGAACATCTTCTCGTGGATCATGACCGAGCCGGAGGCCTGGGTGGCCAGCGCGAGCGCGATGCTCGTCAGGTCGGCGGGGAACGCGGGCCACGGGCCGTCCTCGACCTTGGGCATGTGATCGCCGTGGTCGTTGCGGATCACCAGCTCCTGGTTGCCGGGGACGATGATGTCGTCGCCCTGGCGCTCGCTGCGCAGGCCCAGGCGCTCGAACACCAGCCGGATCATGCGCAGATCGTCAGGGCGGGTGTCCTTGACCACCAACTCGCCGCCGGTCACGCCGGCCAGCGCCATGAACGAACCGATCTCGATGTGGTCAGGCGCGATCGTGTGGGTGCAGCCGCGCAGCCGCGCCTGCCCGTGGACGGTCATGACGTTGGAGCCGATCCCGTCGATGTCGGCGCCCATCTGCTCGAGCATCCGCGCCAGGTCCTGCACGTGGGGCTCGGAGGCGGCGTTGCGGATGACGGTGGTGCCCCGGGTCAGGGCGGCCGCCATCAACGCGTTCTCGGTCGCCATCACGGACGGCTCGTCCATGAGGAAGTCACAGGGGCCAAGACCGAGCGCCGGCGCCGTCAGGACCACCTCGTCAGGGCGGTTGTCCACGGCCGCGCCGAGGGCGCGGAACGCGTCCAAGTGCGGGTCCAGCCGCCGGCGTCCGATGACGTCGCCGCCGGGCGGGGGCATGTGGGCCGAGCCGAAACGCGCCAGCAGCGGGCCGGCGAGCAGGAACGAAGCCCGGATGCGCTCCGCCAGCACCCGATCCACGCGCGTGGTGTCCACGGTGGAGCAGTCGATCAGGACCTCGCTGGTGCCGACCCAGTCCACCCGGGCGCCCAGGACCTGGAGCAGGCGCGCCATCGCCTCGACGTCCGAGATCTGGGGGACGTTGCGCAGGATCACCTCATCGTCGGTGAGCAAGCACGCGGCAAGGATCGGCAGCGCGCCGTTCTTGTTCCCCGCGGCGGTGATGGTGCCTGACAGCGGCACACCGCCTTCGATTACGAACTTCTCCAGTTTGATCGACCCCGCTGTAGTGGTGGATGGGCGGTGGCCAGTCAGCGTAGCCGGTACCGTGGGCGACTGGGTCTCCGGCGGAATCGGGGCCGAGCGCTGAGCTAGGGTAACGGCCATGCCGGTTGAGATTTCGCGCCCTGACGCCTGGGACCTCCTTTGCGAATGGACCCAGTCAGACTCCCTGCGCCGCCACATGCTGGCCGTGGAGACGGCCATGCGCGCCTACGCGCCCCGCTTTGACGGCGACGTCGAGCTGTGGGGCCTCACCGGGCTCCTGCACGACCTGGACTACGAGCGCCATCCGTCCCTGGAGGACGGCCATCCTCGCTATGCGCTCGCGGAGCTGGAGGCGCGGGGTTACCCGCCGGAGCTAGTGCGCGCCGTGGCCTCGCATGCCACCTATCTCGGCGTCTCACGCGATTCGCCGATGGAGAAGGCGCTGTTCGCCGTCGACGAGCTGTGCGGGTTCCTCCTCGCGTGCGCATACGTCCGGCCGGACGGGCTCGTGGGCATGACGCCCAAGTCGGTCAAGAAGAAGATGAAGACACCGGCGTTCGCCGCCGCGGTCAGCCGTCAGGACATGACCGAGGGCGCCGCGGAGCTCGGCGTGGACTTCGACGAGCACCTGGCGTTCGTGATCGCCGCGCTGGCCGAGCGGCGCGACGAGCTCATGCCGGCGGCGGCCGCGGCCGACGGGGACTGAGAAGAGGCGAGCGCCGTGGCTCCGGTCTCCGTCGTGGTCCTCGAGGGCGATGAGACGGGCCAGGAGCTGCTCGAGCAGTCCCTGCGCGTGCTCGATGGCGAACTGCTCGGCCTCGATCTGGAGCTGGCGCGCTTCGACCTGTCGCTCGAGCACCGGCGGGCGACGTCCAACGGGGTGGTCCACGAGGCGGCGGTGGCCATGCGCGAGGCGGGCCTGGGGCTGAAGGCAGCCACGATCACGCCCGAGGGAGCCGGTGACGTCGGCTCGCCGAACCGCATCCTGCGCGAGGAGGTGGACGGCAAGGTGATCGTCCGCACCGGGCGCCGCCTCCCGGGCGTGCCGCCGATGGCGGGCGTCTATCACCCCATCTCGGTGGTGCGGATGGCGGTGGAGGATGCCTACGGGGCCGCCGAGAAGCGCGAGGGCGCGGAGGGGGCGCCGGACGAGGTGGCCTACCGCACGGAGAAGATCACCCGCTCAACGTGTCGCGCGGTGGCCGAGTTCGCGTTCCGGACCGCCGCCAAGATGGGCGCGCGCGTCTACGGAGGCCCGAAGTGGACGGTTTCCCCGATCTACGAGGGGATGCTGAAGGAGGAGATGGACGGCGCGGCAGCGCGCCATCCGGAGATCCCCTACCAGCCGGTGCTCATCGACGCGACGTACGCCGGGCTGCTGTCGGGCGCGACCGACGCGCCGCTGGTGATCCCCGCGCTCAACCGCGACGGTGACTGCCTCTCAGATCTCGTGCTGCCGATGTTCGGCTCGATCGCCGGCGCCGAGTCGGTGCTGCTCGCCTTTGACGATGAGTACGACACGACCTGCGCGATGGCCGAGGCGCCGCACGGGACGGCGCCGGCGCTGCTGGGCAAGGACGTGGCCAACCCGCTGGCGATGATCCTGGCCTGCGGGGCGCTGCTGCGCCATGCCGCCGATCGCCACGGCCCGGCCTGCGAGCGCGCCTCGCGCGCGATCTATGAGGGTACCCTGGAGACGATCGCCTCCGGCACCAAGACGCCCGACCTCGGAGGCCACACCGGCACCACGGAGTTCACCGGCGCCGTGGTGGACCGGATCCGCACCAAGCTCGACGTCTGGTCTTCGCTCGGCTCCTGAGCGGCCCGCGGCTCCTGAGCGCGTCCGCCGGGCTGGAGCGCCGTCCTGCAAGATGCGTTGCAGACCCCTGATTCCGTCCGCGCCCCTCCGTACCTTTACGAACATATGTTCCAGGCTTCAGCCAAGCGATTCCGCGCCTTCATGACCCTGTTTGACGACGTTCTCGGCGATCCCGCGCCGCCGGCCGCACCGCATCCCCACCGCCGGCCGGTCCGGATCGAGCGGGAGCGGCGCCCCGGGTCGGTGGCGATGCGTCCGATGCACTGCCTCTCCCCTGTGCGGCCCCAGCCGGATCGTGGCCGGCGCGAGCGCGTGAGCTAGGCGCGGCATCGCCTTTGCCCGGTGACGCGCGCGTTCGCACGCTGCAATGGCGGGCGCGTTCCCACGCTGCACATGGCGGGCGCGCGGGCGGTAGGACCGGCGAACCCCGTATGGGCCGGGAGTAGCCTTGAGCGACGATGCTTCTCCTGCAGGATCGCGGTTGGGAGCCCCCGTTGTCTGGCGCATCGACCGTCTGTGCCGGCGGCTGAACTGGACCGGTATGCACGAGTACAAGAGCTGAGTCCGGCCGCCGGGCCTGGCGTTCAGGGGATGAGCGTGGTGGCGAGCGCGATGACGCCCGAAGGCTCGCCCGTCGGCGACGCGTTGGGGCCCGCCTGGGCGAGGGCGATGAGCACCGCGATGAATGTCCCCAGGCCCAGCACCACGCAGATGACGAACAGCACGAATACCTGCGGATTGGCCCGGAAGTACTTGGCCATGGCTCGCATCACCTGGTGATGGTGCCACGCCCGCCGGCCAGGCGGTCGCGGCGGCGGTGGCGGTCGCGGCAGGTTTGCCAGAATGCTCCGATGACGACATCAGACCACGAAGGCGAGCCCATCACCGAAGCGGGGCTGGCGGCCCTCAAGGCCGAGATCGGTGAACTGGAGACCGTCGCGCGGCGCGACATCGCCGCCCGTATCCTCACCGCCCGCGGCCACGGCGATCTCAAGGAGAACGCCGAGTATCACGCCGCCAAGGAGGACCAGGCCCACCTGGAGACCCGCATCCTCCGGCTACGCCAACGCCTCCGCAACGCAGTTGTGGTCGACGTCGAGAGCGACACCGCCACCGCCGCTTCCACGTTCGCCTTCGGTCGCTCCGCGGAGGTCACTGACGAGGGCACCGGAGAAACGCACACGTGGACTATCGTCGGCGTCACCGAGGCGGATCGCGCCACCGGCAAGCTCTCCGCGGAGTCGCCCGTGGCCAGGGCCCTCATGGACCAGCCCGCCGGCACCATCGTCTCCGTCGCCACCCCCCGCGGCGAGCGACGCCTCAAGATCGAACGCATCCTATAACCCGCGCTCGGCGTGGCCGGTCTGGATCGGCGCCGCGACCCAGGCGAGCCGCAGGCTATAAGGGCCCACCGGGTCCGCGGAACCGGCCACGACTGACCGGGGAGCGGTGCCTCTCGCCCGCAGACCCGCCCGGACGGACGCGGATATCGCCGGTGCCGTGGTCGATGCCACGTCACGCACCCCGCCAACGCACCGCAAGTGAAGCCCACGGCAGCGGCGATCGTCCGCGGGCGTCTCGCGGAGAAGGCGTACAAAAACCCCGCCTGCCAAGAAGCAAGCGGGGCGTTGTATAGAAGAACCGGCGGCGACCTACTCTCCCAGGCCCTTGCGGGCCAAGTACCATCGGCGCTGAGGGGCTTAACGGCTCTGTTCGGAATGGGAAGAGGTGTTTCCCCCTCGCCATGGCCACCGGAAACTTGTCAAGACCGCGCGGGCCCGCCACAGAGGGCGAGGACCGCTCTTCGCGGGCCTTCAAAACCACACAGTGCCAATGAACGGATATCAAAAATATCCGTCAAGCCCTCGACCCATTAGTACCGGTCTCCTACGAGTGTCACCACTCTTCCAGATCCGGCCTATCAACCTGGTGATCTTCCAGGGGTCTTACTCTCTCTAGGAGATGGGAGAGCTCATCTTGAGGCCGGCTTCCCGCTTAGATGCTTTCAGCGGTTATCCGATCCGCACGTAGCTAACCTGCGATGCCCTTGGCAGGACAACAGATACACCAGAGGTGCGTTCATCCCGGTCCTCTCGTACTAGGGACGAATCCTCTCAACTCTCCAACGCCCACGGCAGATAGGGACCGAACTGTCTCACGACGTTCTGAACCCAGCTCGCGTACCGCTTTAATGGGCGAACAGCCCAACCCTTGGGACCTACTTCAGCCCCAGGATGCGACGAGCCGACATCGAGGTGCCAAACCGGGCCGTCGATGTGGACTCTTGGGCCCGATAAGCCTGTTATCCCCGGAGTACCTTTTGTCCGTTGAGCGACGGCGCTTCCACTTGCTACCGCCGGATCACTAAGGCCTGCTTTCGCACCTGCTCGACCTGTCGGTCTCGCAGTCAAGCTCCCTTGCTGCCTTTACACTCTACGCACGATTTCCGACCGTGCTGAGGGAACCTTTGCGCGCCTCCGTTACATTTTGGGAGGCGACCGCCCCAGTCAAACTACCCACCTGTCACTGTCCAGTGCCCCGATTCAGGGCGCACTGTTAGAGATCCAATACACCAAGGGTGGTATCTCAAGGTTGGCTCCACGCCAGCCGCAGCCGGCGCTTCCAAGCCTCCCACCTATCCTGAGCGAGATGCATCGAACCCCAATACCAAGTTGTAGTAAAGGTTCACGGGGTCTTTCCGTCTAGCCGCGGGTACTCGGCATCTTCACCGAGACTGCAATTTCACCGAGCCCCTCGTTGAGACAGCGTTCAAGTCGTTACGCCATTCGTGCAGGTCGGAACTTACCCGACAAGGAATTTCGCTACCTTAGGACCGTTATAGTTACGGCCGCCGTTTACCGGGGCTTAGTTTCGGTGCTTCGGGTTACCCCTAACACCTCCACGTAACCTTCCGGCACCGGGCAGGCGTCAGCCCCTATACGTCGTCTTTCGACTTAGCAGAGACCTGTGTTTTTGGTAAACAGTCGCTTGAACCTATTCACTGCGGCCCTCTCGGGCTCCACCCGCAAGGGGTTTCACCCTACTGGGGCGCCCCTTATCCCGAAGTTACGGGGCGATTTTGCCGAGTTCCTTAACGAGGGTTATCTCGATCACCTTAGTGTGCTCCACTTGCCCACCTGTGTCGGTTTTGGTACAGGCACGCGCGACCTCCCTAGAGGCTTTTCTCGGAGGCATGGCATCCGGGACTCGCCGGCTTAGAGCCAGCTGGCATAACACCTCAGGTTACGCGGCTCCGGATTTACCTAGAGCCACCCCTACGTGCTTACCCCAGGACGACCATCGCCTGGGATCCCATAGCCTTCCTCGTCCCCCCGTTCGGTCAAACGGTCGCGACGTGGTACGGGAATATCAACCCGTTGGCCATCGACTACGCCTTTCGGCCTCGCCTTAGGTCCTGACTAACCCTGAGCAGACGAACTTTACTCAGGAAACCTTGGGCAATCGGCGGAGGGGATTCTCACCCCTCTTTCGTTACTCATGCCGGCATTCTCACTTCCGTCGCCTCCACAGCTGCCTTACGGCGCTGCTTCACTGGCGGCGGAACGCTCTCCTACCGCGTGATCCGAAGATCACACCCGCAGCTTCGGTGACTAGCTTGAGCCCCGTTACATTGTCCGCGCTCGAACACTTGACCAGTGAGCTGTTACGCACTCTTTCAAGGGTGGCTGCCTCTAAGCCAACCTCCTGGTTGTCTGTGCATTCGAACATCGTTTACCACTTAGCTAGTACTTAGGGACCTTAGCTGGCGGTCTGGGCTGTTTCCCTTTTGACGCTGAAGTTTATCCCCCAGCAACTGACTCCCGGAGTAACCGTTACGGTCTTCGGAGTTTGCCTGAATTCGGTAACCTGGTAGGGCCCCTAGTCCAAACAGTGCTCTACGGCCGCAACGGAATTTATCCGAGGCTATACCTAAATATATTTCGGAGAGAACCAGATATCACTGAGCTTGATTAGCCTTTCACTCCGACCCACAGGTCATCCGCCCAGTTTTTAACCTAGGTCGGTTCGGTCCTCCACGAGGTCTTACCCCCGCTTCAACCTGCCCATGGGTAGCTCGCTCAGCTTCGGGTCTACCGCCTACGACTATGTCGCCCTATTAGGACTCGCTTTCGCTACGGCTCCGCTCATCGCTTAACCTTGCCGCAGACGAGTAACTCGCCGGCTCGTTATGCAAAAAGCACGCGGTCACAGAACAAGTCTGCTCCCACCGCTTGTAGGCACGCGGTTTCAGGTACTATTTCACTCCCCTTCCGGGGTACTTTTCACCTTTCCCTCACGGTACTAGTCCGCTATCGGTCACCAAGGAGTACTTAGCCTTGGAGGGTGGTCCCCCCAGTTTCAGTCCGCGTTTCACGGGTGCGGACTTACTCAGGAACATCTGCGGAAGGTCATGCAGTTTCGTCTACGGGACGATTGCCCTCTTTGGTGCGCGGTTCCACACGCTTCGACTACCACATGACTTTGTAACTTCCGCCGAGCCAGCCACAGCTCGGACCAGACGTCCTACAACCCCTGCTGCGCAACGCGTGGCCGCTTACACGCAACAGGTTTGGGCTTATCCCCTTTCGCTCGCCACTACTCGGGGAGTCTCGGTTGATTTACTTTCCTCGGGGTACTGAGATGTTTCACTTCCCCCGCTTGTCTTCTCCACGCCTATGTGTTCAGCGCGGGATAACGTCGCATTACCGACGCTGGGTTTACCCATTCGGAAATCCGCGGGTCAATGGCTATTCAGCGCCTAACCGCGGCTTATCGCAGCCGTTCACGTCCTTCATCGACTCTTGGTGCCAAGGCATCCACCATGTGCCCTTACTATCTTGACGGTGATCTTTTTGGGAGAGGATCACGAAGATCCTCGCCCGGTGATACCCGTTTCATTGGCTACTGTGCAGTTTTCAAGGTCCGCGAAGAGGCGAGGTGCGTCGGCTCGACGGCCAGGGGCCATAGGCCCTCTGACCCGCCGGCGGCGCGCCGGTCTCTCAAAACTCAACAGCATGCTGGCCGCCTCTCCCACACCTGAGGTGCGGCAGTGCGGCCTGCCAGGTTCGGTCGACATGTCTAGTGACCGGATGCACTCAGAGCTTCGAACGCGGGAAGCTCCGAAGAGCTCCAGGGCGTCCGCCTCCGGCATCCGGTGCCCTCGCAAAGGAGGGCTCCCTAGAAAGGAGGTGATCCAGCCGCAGCTTCCGCTACGGCTACCTTGTTACGACTTCACCCCAGTCACGAGCCCCACCTTCGACGGCTCCCTCCCAAAAGGGTTAGGCCACCGGCTTCGGGTGTTGCTCACTCCCATGGTGTGACGGGCGGTGTGTACAAGGCCCGGGAACGTATTCACCGCGGCAATGCTGATCCGCGATTACTAGCAACTCCGCCTTCATGCAGGCGAGTTTCAGCCTGCAATCCGAACCGAGACGCGCTTTAAGGGATCCGCTCCACCTCGCGGTATCGCAACCCTCTGTACGCGCCAATGTAGCACGTGTGTAGCCCTGGACATAAGGGGCATGATGACTTGACGTCATCCCCACCTTCCTCCGGTTTGTCACCGGCAGTCTCGCATGAGTCCCCAACTAAATGCTGGCAACATGCGACGGGGGTTGCGCTCGTTGCGGGACTTAACCCAACATCTCACGACACGAGCTGACGACAGCCATGCACCACCTGTGATCCTGCCCCGAAGGGAGACCGTGTTTCCACGGCTGTCAGGAACATGTCAAGCCCAGGTAAGGTTCTTCGCGTTGCGTCGAATTAAACCACATGCTCCGCTGCTTGTGCGGGCCCCCGTCAATTCCTTTGAGTTTTAGCCTTGCGGCCGTACTCCCCAGGCGGGGCACTTAATGCGTTAGCGTCGGCACGGAGGGAGTCGACACCCCCCACACCTAGTGCCCATCGTTTACGGCGTGGACTACCAGGGTATCTAATCCTGTTTGCTCCCCACGCTTTCGCGTCTCAGCGTCAGTACCGTCCCAGCGAGCTGCCTTCGCCATTGGTGTTCCTCCTGATATCTGCGCATTTCACCGCTACACCAGGAATTCCACTCGCCTCTTCCGGACTCGAGCTTGACAGTTTCCACCGGCTTTCCAGGGTTGAGCCCTGGACTTTCACAGCGGACTTACCAAGCCGCCTACACGCTCTTTACGCCCAATGATTCCGGACAACGCTTGCCCCCTACGTATTACCGCGGCTGCTGGCACGTAGTTAGCCGGGGCTTCTTCTGAAGGTACCGTCACTCCAGACGGCTATTCACCGCCGGAGCTTCGTCCCAACTGAAAGGGGTTTACAACCCGAAGGCCTTCTTCCCCCACGCGGCGTTGCTGCGTCACGCTTTCGCGCATTGCGCAAGATTCCCCACTGCTGCCTCCCGTAGGAGTCTGGGCCGTGTCTCAGTCCCAGTGTGGCTGATCGTCCTCTCAGACCAGCTACCCATCGTAGCCTTGGTGAGCCGTTACCTCACCAACAAGCTAATGGGCCGCGGGCCCATCCCAATGCGGAGGCCGAAGCTTCCTTTCCCCAGAGGCCTTACGGCCGGAGGGCACATTCGGTATTAGCCCGAGTTTCCTCGGGTTGTCCCAATCATCAGGGCAGGTTACCCACGTGTTACTCACCCGTTCGCGGCTTTGCACCGGGCCGAAGCCCGGGTCGTCGCTCCACTTGCATGTGTTAGGCACGCCGCCAGCGTTCGTCCTGAGCCAGGATCAAACTCTCCGTGAAGAACTTCCACAAAGAGTCGTCAGGAATACTCGGAGCCTCGAGCGGCCGCAAACTGTGTCACGACCGGCGACTGCTCCGAATCCTGGGCCTGTCCCTGGTGGGATCAGGCCCTTGCGCTCACGGTCCGCCCGGCACGAGGCCGGGACGAAACCCATGACCCGCCGGCGCGAGGCCGGCGAACTGGAGCCCGATGTACACAGAGGGCTCCCAGCGCAAGACGGGGTCAATTCTGGACCGCCGTCCGAGCTGCTCCCCGAGGGGAGCGGTCAAACGACGGTGTCGAACCTGGACACATCCTCGGCCGGGGTTCGGCCGAAGAGTGTGCATGCTGTTGAGTTTTCAAAGACCGTCGCACCTCTTCCAGGAGGGTGATCCTCCTCAGGGGCGCGCCCGGGTCCTTGAACCGGTCCCGGGGCGGACCGACGAGTATAGCGCCCAAAACCGACGTCGTCGCAAGGGCGACGCAAGCCGTGTCGGGGGGCCACTCGTGCAGGACGGTCAGGATAGAACCTGGACGCTGATCGTGCGTTCACGTGCCCGGTCGTCGAAGTCGATGAGCACGATCTGCTGCCAGACGCCCAGCGCGAGCCGGCCGTCAACCACCGGGATCGTCTCCGACGGGCCGATCAGCGCCGCCCGCAGGTGGGCGTGGGAGTTGGAATCGTGGTTGAGCCGGTTGTGCTCGTAGTCGCCCTGCGCCGGGATGAGCCGGTCCAGCAGGCGCTGCAGGTCCGAGACCCCACCCGGCTCGTACTCCATCGTCGTCACCGCCACGGTGGAGCCGACGGCGAAAACCGTCACCAGCCCGTGGTCCACGCCGGCCGTGCCCACGATCCGGGCCACCCCCTCGGTGAGGTCCACGATGTGCCCGTTCCCGGGCGTCTGGAGCCGCAGCATGCCCCCGGCGACGGTCATGGGCGCGACGGGGAGCTCACTCGGTGGGTGGGAGAGGACCTGGGAAGGTCACGCGCGCAAAGCGCCGCTTGCCGAGCTGCAGGACCCGGTCTGCGAGCTGATCCGGCCCCACGTCGAGCGAGTCGGCCGGAAGCACCTGGCCGTCGACCCGGACCGCCCCCTGTGCAAGATTGCGCCGCGCTTCCGACGTCGAGATACCGAACGCCTTGGCGAGCAGGGCCGGCAGATGCACGGACCCGCCGTTCAGCTTCCACTGGAGCGTCGGGACGTCATCGGGCAGTTCGTGACGGATGTGCAAGCGATCGAACGCCTCCTCGGCGGCGCGAGCCGCCTCGGCGCCGTGGAAGCGCTCCACGAGCGCACGAGCAAGGGCACGCTTGGCATCCCGCGGGCCCAGGCCCGCCGCCGGCTCGGCGCCGAGCAGGAGCGTGTACCAGTTGTCGAGCAGCTCGTCGGGGATGCTGAGCGTCTTGCCGTACATGTCCTCGGGCGCATCGGTCACGCCGATGTAGTTGCCGTAGGACTTCGACATCTTCATCTGACCATCGGTCCCGATCAGCAGCGGCAGCGTCATCACCACCTGTTCGGGCTGGCCGTAGGCGCGCTGCACATCGCGCCCCAGCAGGAGGTTGAACTTCTGGTCGGTGGCGCCGAGCTCCACGTCGGCGCGCACGGCCACCGAGTCATACCCCTGAAGCAGCGGATAGAGCAGCTCGAGCATCGAGATGGGCTGGTTGGCGGCGTAGCGCTTGGCGAAATCGTCGCGCTCGAGGATCTGCCCCACCGTGGCGGTGCGCATGAGGGCGAACAGGTCGGACATGGGCATGTCGAGCCACTCGCCGTTGAAGCGGACCTCGAGCCGGTCGGGGTCGGGGTCCAGCACCTTGAGCGCCTGTTCGCGGAAGGTGACGGCGTTGGCATCGATCTCGGCCGGATCCAGGACGGGCCGGGTGCTCGACCGGCCGCTGGGATCGCCAACGCGCGCCGTGTAATCGCCGACGATCAGCACCACCTTGTGCCCCAGATCCTGGAACTCCCGGAGCTTCTGGAGCACCACCGTGAAGCCGAGGTGGATGTCGGGGGCCGTGGGGTCGATCCCGAGCTTGACCCGCAGCGGGCGCCCCTCGGCCAGCTTGCGCTCCAGCCCCCCCTCCGGCAGGCAGTCAACCGTGTTGCGAGCGAGCCAGGCGGCCGTCTCGGCGGCACCATGAGACGTGTCGGGCCCCATCCGGTCCAATGCTAGTGCAGCGTTGCGAAAGAGCTTTGGTGGTCTGGCGATGGGCCGGGCGGGTCCGTCGCGCGTGCGCGCGCCGCCCCGAGGTGAGGAGATTCCGTGAACGTTGCACTAAACTCTCGCAGCCGCCCGGAAGCCCGTCCGTCCATCGTTACGCTGGGCTCTCCACACAAGCCGACGCGCCGTCGCCATGGTCGGCCATCCGCGCCGGCGCCGGTTCCGATCGCATGAGCGACGACGACGACGACATCTTCTCCGAGCCTCGGGATCCCACAGCTCCGATCCCCTTCGCTCCCCCCCAGCGGCGTTTCCGCCGCAATCGCGACGGCCGGCGGCGCAGGCCCAAGGTTCGCAAGCTGCGGCTGTTCTGGATCCTGCTCGGCCTCGGCGCCCTGGCCATCGTGTCGACCATCTTCGGGATGATGATGTCGGTCGCCTCCGATCTCCCGCAGATCGAGAACCGGGCCGAGTACAAGCGCCTGGGCGCCAATTCCTACCTCTATGACGACCACTGGCGCAAGATCGGGATCTTCGCGCCCGCCAACAGCGAGGTCATTGACACCTACAAGCAGCTCGGGTCGATGGTCACCGATGCGGTCATCGCGGTGGAGGACAAGCGGTTCTGGACCGATCCCGGCGTCGACATCAAGGGCATCGCCCGCGCCTTCATGGCCGACGTGACCGGTGGCGCCCGCCAGGGGGCGTCCACCATCGCCCAGCAGTTCGTCAAGAACGCGCTCGCCGCCGAGGACAACCGCACGGTGTTTGAGAAGCTGCGCGAGGCGGCGCTGGCCTACCACCTCACCCGCGAGTGGCCCAAGCAGAAGATCCTCACCGAGTATCTGAACTCGATCTACTTCGGCAACGGGGCCTACGGCGCGGAGTCGGCGGCGCGCGTGTACTTCGGCAAGCTCCACGGCTATAACCCCGACGTCGCCGCGGCCACGGCCAAGACCGGGTGCGGGGACGCGCCGTTGCCCTCGTGCTCTTCAGAGCTGTCGCCGGCCGAGTCGGCGCTGCTGGCGGGGATGATCGCCAACCCGTCGGCGTTCAACCCCATCGCCTTCCCCACCGCCGCCAGGGCCCGCAGGGACTTGGTGCTCAGCGACATGTACCGCCAGGGCTACATCTCGCGCACCCAGTACGAGGGCAAGGAGGGTCTCCAGGAGCCCCTGCCCAACGCGGCCGACATCGCGCAGCCCGAGGAGCCGCCGGCGGCGCCCTACTTCACCAGCTGGCTGCAACCGCAGCTGATCGCGGCCATGGAGCGCGGCGGGGTGCCGGCCAAGGTGGCGGAGTACCGCGCCTACTACGGTGGCTTGAAGATCCGCACCACGATCGACCTGCGCATGCAGCAGGCGGCGCAGCAGGCGATCACCCAGGATCTCCCCCAGGGCCCCGGCATGCCCGCGGCGAGCCTGGTGGCGATCGACAACAGGACCGGCCAGGTGCGCGCAATGGTGGGCGGCCCGCTCGTGGACGGGCAGGAGAACTTCCAGAAGTATCCCTTCAACCTCGCCACCGAGGGGTTCCGCCAGCCCGGCTCCGCGTTCAAGCCGTTCACGCTGGCAGTGGCGCTGCAGCACGGGTACGGCCCCAGCTCCGTGTTCGACTCCCGGCCGCTTGACCTGATCGTGCCCAACAGCGGCGGCAAGGAGCACTACATGGTCAAGAACTTCGGCAATGAGTACTCGGGGGCGATCAGCCTGGCTTCCGCCACGATCGTCTCCGACAACAGCGTGTTCACCCAGCTCGGCCTCTCCCCCGGGGTCGGGACCAAGCGGATCTCGAGCATGGCGACGGCGATGGGGATCCGGTCGCCGGTCTCCACCAACTACGCCATGATCATCGGAGGCCTCAAGCAGGGCGTGACCACGCTGGACATGGCGCACGCCTACGAGACGCTGGCCACCGGCGGCCTGCGGGTCTACTCGCCCGGCCTCGGCGCCCCCAACGAGGGCCCAGTCGGCATCGCCCAGATCCAGTGCCTGACCATCAAGTGCCGCGGCAAGAGCGAGCTGTACGCGACCCCCCACTACCACCGTGTCATCCCGGCCACGACGGCCGCGGTCATCCACGAGCTGCTCCAGGGCGTGGTGGAGCACGGCACCGCGACCTCGGCGGCGATCTCCGGGGTCGACGTGGCCGGCAAGACCGGCACCACCTCCAACTACGGCGACGCCTGGTTCGTGGGCTGGACGCCGCAGATCACCACCGCGGTCTGGGTCGGCTACCCGAACAAGCTCATCCCGATGACCACGCTCTACAACGGCCAGCCCGTCGAGGGCGGCACGTTCCCCGCCAACATCTGGCACGACTTCATGGTCCAGGCGCTCCAGATCCAGGCCGAGGAGGCCGTGGAGTTCGGCAGGCACCCCCACAAGAAGGCCTCGGGCTCGACCGGGACCGGGACGGGGACCGGGACCGTGGGCTCGGGTAACACCGGGACCGGCGTGACCCCGAGCGCCCCGCCGAGCGGCAGCACCGGGACGACGGGGGGCGCGGGCGGCAGCGGCGCCGGCACGGCCACCAACGGTGGTGGTACGGGCGGTGGCACCGGTGGCGGTACGGGTGGTGGCACCGGCGGTGGTACGGGTGGTGGCACCGGCGGTGGTACGGGTGGTGGCACCGGTGGCGGTACGGGCGGTGGCACCGGCGGTGGTACGGGCGGTGGCACCGGCGGTGGTACGGGCGGTGGCACCGGTGGCGGTACGGGCGGTGGCACCGGTGGCGGCACCGGAGGGGCCGGCCTCGGCGGCGGAGGCGGAGGAACGGGTTAGGCGGCCAGGCGCCGGACCGGGCGAGACACGTACCGGCTGCCGGCGGCCACGAACCGCCACGGCAGGTCGGCGGCCTTGGTGATCCCCACCCGCTTGTCGACGCCGATCGCGACCTCGCGCCAGGCCCGCGGCCGGTCGCCGAAGATCACCGGGCCGTGCAACAGGTCGGTGTCGTTGAGCTCGAGCCCGATCCCGAGCGCCTGCGTGAGCTTGCCGGGGCCCGAGCAGAGCTGGCGGACCGCGTCCACCCCACGGCGCTCGCGCATGTGGTCGATCCCCTCCAGCGGCTCGAGCGCGCGGATCAGGACAGCCGCGCCGACTCCCTCGGGCTCGCACACGGCGTTCAACAGCGAATGCACCCCGTAGGAGAAGTACACGTAGGCGCGGCCGGGCGGTCCGAACAGCGTCCGGGTGCGCGGGGTCACGCCGACAAAGGCATGGGACGCCGGCTCGGAGTGGTGGTAGGCCTCGGTCTCGACGATGACCCCCGCTGTGTCACCATGCGTCACGACGCAGCCCACCAGGGCGCGGGCGACCTCGAGCACCGGCCGGACGAAGAAGGCCCGCTTCACCGCAGTGCCGCACGCGCGCGCTCGAGCTGCTCGCGCACCCGTGCCAGCGAGGTCCCGCCCTCCGACACTTTGGTCTCCAACCAGGCTCCGTCCTGCAGCAGCCGGTAGAACTCCTCGTCGAGCGCCGATGACTGCGCGGTCAGCTCCGCGGGCGTGAGGTCCGACAGTTGCTTGCCGGCGGCCAGGGCCTCGCGCACGAGCCCGGCGACCACGCCGTGGGCCTCGCGGAACGGGATGCCACGGCGCACGAGGAGGTCGGCGATGTCCGTGGCGGCGAGGAACTGATCGGCGGCCGCGGCGGCCAGCCGGTCGCGCTTGAACGTGAGCGTCTGAAGCATCCCGGTGGCGGCGTCCAGGCACAGCTCGAGCGTGTCGCACGAGTCGAACAGCGGCTCCTTGTCCTCCTGCATGTCCTTGTTGTAGGTGAGCGGGAGCCCGTGCATGACCCCATGCAGCGCCATGAGGTTGGACACCAGCCGCGGCGCCTTGGCGCGCAGCAGCTCGGCGGCGTCAGGGTTCTTCTTCTGGGGCATGATCGAGGAGCCCGACGCCCACGCGTCGGAGACCTCGCAGAACCCGTACTCCTCGGTGGACCACAGCACGATCTCGCCCCCCAGACGCGACAGGTGGGTGGCGCAGGTTGCGGCTGCCGCCAGGTAATCGAGCACGAAATCGCGGTTGGAGACCGCGTCGACCGAGTTCTCGGCGACACCGGAGAACCCCAGTGCCGCCGCCACCGACCGGCGGTCGGTGTCGAAGTTGACGCCGGCCAGCGCGCCCGCGCCCAGCGGCAGGCGGCCGGTGGCGGCGATGACCCCCTCGAAGCGGCGCATGTCGCGGGCGGTCATCCAGAAATAGGCCAGCAGGTGGTGGCTGAGGTAGATGGGCTGGGCCCGCTGCATGTGGGTGTAGCCGGGCATCGGCCAGTCGAGATGGCGCTCGGCGACGTCCACCAGCGTCTGCGCCAGGCGGCTCAGTCGCTCCAGCGCCTCGTGGGCGTGGGCGCGGACGAACATGGCGACGTCGGTGGCGACCTGATCGTTGCGCGAGCGCGCGGTGTGCAGGCGGCCGCCCACGCGCCCGACGATCTCGGTGACCCGGCGCTCGATCGCCATGTGGATGTCCTCGTCGGCGTCGGCGAACGGGAACGTCCCGTCGGTGAGCTCCTGGCGCACCTGCTCGAGCCCTCGTCGCAGCTCCGCGCCGTCGGCCTCGGAGATGATCCCCTGGGACGCGAGCATGGTGGCATGGGCGATCGACTGGTCCACGTCGTAGGGACTCAGCCGCCAGTCGAATCCGATCGAGTCGTTGAGGCGGCGAAAGCCGGCGTCAGGAGGTTCGGCGAAGCGCGACATCGAAGCCCGTCAACGCCCCAGGACGGAGCGCAGCTCGGTGGCGACGCGTGCGACCTGGCCCTCGGTCATCGTCGGGAAGAAGGGCAGCGCGATCGACCGGGCGGCCACGTCCTCGCAGACCGGGAACTGCCCCTCGCGGTGGCCGAACCGCTGCCGGTAGAACGACATGAGGTGGATCGCCGGAAAGTAGGGCTTCGAAGGGATGGACCGCTCGGCCAGCGCCCGGACGACGTCGTCGCGGCCGACCTCGCGCGGGAGCTGGACGACGAAGACGAACCAGCCGCGGCGGCTGCCTGGGTGGGTGGGGCCCCCATCGGGGCACGGCAGCGCCAATCCCTCGATGCCCGCCAGGGCCTCCCGGTAGAGCTCGGCCACACGGGCGCGTCCGGCGAGCATGTCGTCCAGGCGCTCCAGCTGAGCCACGCCCAGCGCGCAGGCGATGTCGGTGAGGCGGTAGTTGAAGCCCAGCCGGTCGTGGTCGAGCCAGCCCATGTCCGGCGCGCGGCCCTGATTGCGCTCCGAGTCCAGCCGCTCCCTGACGGCGGCGTCGGACGTGGTGACCATCCCGCCTTCGCCGGTGGTGAGCTGTTTGTTGGCGTAGAAGGCGAACACGGCCTGGTGTCCGCGCGCGCCCACCGCCACGCCGTCGGCGTACGTCGCGCCCAGCGCCTCGCAGGCGTCCTCGACGATCGGCAGCCCCAGCCGCTCCAGCGCCTCCATGTCCGCCGGGTAGCCGAAAATGTGCACGGGCAGGAGTGCCGCCGTCCGCGAGGTCACCGCCGCCGCCACCGCCGCGGGGTCGACATTCAGCGTCACCGGATCGATGTCGGCGAACACCGGACGCGCCCGCTCGTACAAAGCTACGTTGGCCGAGGCCACGAACGAGAACGGGCTGGTGATGACCTCGTCGCCGTCCGAGACACCCACCGCGCGCAGCGCCAGGTGCAGCCCGGCGGTTCCGCTCGACACGGCGATCCCATACGCGGCGCCCACGCGCGCGGCAAAGGCGCGCTCGAACTCGCCCACCACCGGGCCAAGCGACAGCTGCCCGGAGCGCAGCACGGCCAGCACGCGCTCCTCCTCCTCGGGGCCGAGAATGGGACGGGCGAGCGGGATCTGCTCCACGCCGGCGGCGGTCACGACTTCTGAGGCGCGGCGGCCGCGTCGCCGGACACGCGGCCGCGGCTCGGTGGCTGCATCCCGTACTCCAGCGAGTCGACCAGCGCCTCCCACGAGGACTCGATCACGTTCTCCGACACGCCGATCGAGCCCCACACCTTCTCGCCGTCGGACGCATCGAGCAACACTCGCGTGACGGCGTCGGTGCCCTTGGTCTCGTCGAGGATGCGGACCTTGAAGTTGACGAGCTCGATGTCGCGCAGGTGCGGATAGATCTCCACCAACGCCTCGCGGAGCGCGCGATCGAGCGCGTTGACCGGGCCGTGGCCCTCCGCCGTGCGCACGTAGCGCTCGCCGCCCACCCAGATTTTGATCGTGGCCTCGGTCTCCACCCGGCCGTCGGCGCGCTTCTCCACGATCGCCCGCCACGACTCCAGCCGGAACAGCGGCTCGTACTCGCCGGTCTCCTTACGGAGCAACAGCTCGAACGAGCCGTCGGCGGCCTCGTAGTGGTAGCCCCGGTGCTCGAGCTCCTTGACGCGCTCCACCACCCGGGAGGCCGCGTCGTCATCCAGTTCCATCCCGGCCTCGCGCGCGCGAGATTGCACCGTGCCCTTGCCCGAGAGCTCGGAGATGAGCATCTCCCGGTGGTTGCCCACCACCTCGGGCTCGATGTGCTCGAACGTGGCGGGATCGGCGGCGACGCCGGCGACGTGCATGCCGCCCTTGTGGGCGAACGCGTTGCGCCCGACGTAGGGCGCGTCGGGATCCGGCGTGAAGTTCAGCAGCTCGGCGATGTAGTGGGCCGTCGGAGTCAGCGAGGCCAGCTGGGCGTCGGTGAGGCAGTCGTAGCCGAGCTTGAGCTGGAGGTTGGGGATGATCGAGATGAGGTTGGCGTTGCCGCAGCGCTCGCCGTACCCGTTCATGGTGCCCTGGACGTGGGTGGCGCCGGCCAGCACGCCGGCGAGCGCGTTGGCCACGCCGCAGCCGGCGTCGTCATGGGTGTGGATGCCCACGCGCACCTCGCCGCCCAACGAAGCCACGACGTCGGCCATCGCGGCGCCCACGAAGTGCGGGAGCGTGCCTCCGTTGGTGTCGCAGCACACCACGGTCTCGGCGCCCGCCTCCACTGCCGCGCGCAGGCATTGCAGCGCGTAGTCACGATCGTCGGCGTAGCCGTCGAAGAAGTGCTCGGCGTCATAGATGACCCGCTTGCCCTGCGCCCGCAGGAACGCCACGGACTCGGCGATCATGCGCAGGTTCTCCTCGCGGTCGACCTTGACCACCTTCTCGAGGTGCAGGGCCCAAGTCTTGCCCACCAGCGTGCACACCGGGGCGAAGCAGTCGGCGATCACGCGCAGCGCCGGGTCCGCGTCGGCGGCCACCCCGCGCCGGCGGGTCATCCCGAAAGCGCAGATTTGGGCGTGCGCGAATCGCTCGCGCGCCAGCAGCCCGAACAGCTCCAGCTCCTTTGGGTTGGAGCTGGGGAATCCGGCCTCGATGAGGTCGAGTCCCAGCTCGTCGAGCCGGTGGGCGACGCGTAGCTTCTCGCCCGCCGACAGCGACATGCCCTCGCCCTGCATGCCGTCGCGCAGGGTGGTGTCGTAGAGCTCGATCCGCGCCGTCATGGGGCGGCGCTGCGGGAGGGGACCTTGACCACGTCCAGCCACTCCCGGTAGCGCTCGTCGCGGCCGTGGAGCGCGTCGACGAAGACGCTCTGGATCGCCTGCGTCACCGGTCCGCGCACCCCCTCCCCGATCCGATGGTCGTCGATCTCGCACACCGGCACCATCTCGGCGGCGGTGCCGGACAGGAATACCTCGTCGGCGAGGTAGAGCTCTGCGCGGGCGAGGTCGCGCTCCACCACCTCGTAGCCGAGGTCGCGGGCGATCTGGATGATCGACTTGCGACTGATCCCGTCGAGGATCCCGGCGGTCTGCGGGGGCGTGAGCACGACGCCCTCGCGCACGATGTAGATGTTCTCGCCCGTGCCCTCGCACACCATGCCGTGCGCATCGAGCAGGATCGACTCCTGGTAGCCGGCCTTCACCGACTCCACCTTGGCGAGCACGCTGTTGAGGTACTGGCCCGACGCCTTGGCGTGCGGGATGAGCGAGTCCGAGGAGATCCGCCGCCAGCTGGAGACCTTGGCCCGCACGCCGCGGCTCGCGGAGTCCTCGCCGAGGTAGGCGCCCCATGGCCACACCGCGATGGACACGCTCACCTCGCAGTCCAGCGGGTTGAGCCCCATCTGGCCGTAGCCGCGGTAGGCGATCGGGCGGATGTAGCACTCGGCCAGGCCGTTGGCCGCGATCAGCTCATGGGTGGCGCCGCGCAGCTCCTCCAGCGTGTAGGGGATCGGCATGTAGTACAGCTCCGCCGAGGCGAACAGCCGCCTGAGGTGGTCGTGATGGCGGAAGATCGCCGGGCCCTGAGGCGTGTCATAGGCGCGCTCGCCCTCAAACACGCTGGTGCCGTAATGCAGTCCATGGGTCAGCACGTGAATCTTGGCGTCCTCCCAGGCAACGAGTTCTCCGTTGTGCCAGATGAGGTCGGCTTGTTCCACGACTGCTCCTTGAGTTGAAAAACGATCCGGCGGGGGACGGGCTAGAGGTGTTGCAGGACTTCCCGGGTGGCTTGCGCGGTCGTCGCCTCGCCCCCCAGATCGGGCGTGCGCAGCCCCTCGGACAACGCACGATCGACCGCAGATTCTACCGCCGCAGCCTCCTCCTCCAGGGCGAATCCGTGCCGCAGCATCATCGCCGCAGACAGGAACATCGCCAGCGGATTGGCGATCCCCTGGCCGGCGATGTCGGGCGCCGATCCGTGGACCGGCTCGAACACGCCCGGCGTGGGTGGGTCCGTATTCCCCAGTGATGCGCTCGGCAGCATGCCCAGCGAGCCGGTGAGCATCGCCGACTCGTCGGAGAGGATGTCGCCGAACATGTTCTCGGTGACGATGACCTCGAAGTGCCGGGGCGCGGCCACGAGCTTCATCGCGGCGTTGTCCACCAGCAGGTGCTCGAGCTCGATGTCGGGGAACTCAGCGGCGTGGACCTCGCTGACCACCTCGCGCCACAGGCGGCTGGTCTCCAGCACGTTGGCCTTGTCCACGCTCGTGACCCGCGAGCGCGCTGCACCGAAGGCGACGCGCGCGATGCGCTCGATCTCCTCGCGGGTGTAGACGCACGCGTCGGAGGCGCTGTCCGCCGTCCGCGTCTTGTCGCCGAAGTAGATGCCACCGGTGAGCTCGCGCACCACGAGCATGTTGGTGCCCTCGATGATCTCGCGCTTGAGCGGGCTGGCGTCGTAGAGCGCGGGCAGTGCCTTGACCGGGCGCAGGTTGGCGAACAGGCCCAGCCCCTTGCGCAGCCCCAGCAGGCCCTGCTCGGGGCGGGGCTTGTCCGGGTCGGTCGTGTCCCACTTGGGCCCGCCCACCGCGGCGAGCAGTACGGCGTCGGCCGAGCGGCAGGCGTGAAGCGTCGCGTCGGTGAGCGCGGTGCCGTGGGCGTCGATGGCGGCGCCGCCGAACAGATGCTCCTCATACTCGAAGCCGCCGGGGGCGACCGCATCCAGTAGCTCGAGGGTCGGCGCCATGATCTCGGGGCCGATCCCGTCTCCGGGCAGCGTGACGATGCGGTGGGCGTCGGTCATGATCGAGGCGGGGACGGTACCGATCGCCGCCGTCTCACGTCCGCCGCGCGGTCATGTTGAGGCGCACGTAGTCCAGCACCACCGGCGTCCCGTAGCGCGCGAGCACGGCGTCGATGAAGTCGTCGCGCAGCTCGGCGGGCAACGGGTCGAGGTGGCGCACCAGGCACACAGTGCTGACGAAGGCACGCGGCTCCTCGAGCTCGGTGGGCTTGGCCTCCAGCCAGGTCGAGACGTCGCTGAACCCGGCGCGCTCCAGCCGCTCGGCGGTGTCTTCGGCGGTGGCGTAGTTCCAGGGACGCACCCAATCCGCGAAGTACGGCGCGAACGGCTCGGCGAAGGCGACCTCATCCGCGAGCCGGCGGAAGCGGTCGATGTTGCCCCGCCCGCCGCACTGGGCCAGCAGGCGTCCGGCCGGCGTCATGTTGCGATGCAGCGCGGCGAACAGCGCGTCGTGGTCGGGGATCCAGTGGAAGGTGGCGTTGGAGAACACGACGTCCACGGGTTCGGGTAGGGCCAGCTCGGCCAGGTTTTGGCACAGCGCCGTGGCCCGGTCGCCGACGGCATCCCGGGTGTGGGCCACCATCGACGGCGCGGCGTCGACGGCATACACCCGTCCGCGCGGGACGCGGCGGATGAGCTCCAGGGTGATCTTGCCGCTGCCGCAGCCCGCATCGAGGACCACCTCGTCACCGGTGAGGTCCAGCCGGTCCAGCTGCTCAGCCGCCCAGCGCTGCTGAGGCGCGGACACGCGGTCGTAGGTGGTGGCATCCCAGTCTCGGGTGCTGCTCATGGCTCACGTGCCTCCTTGGTCGCGATCAGGACGGCGAACCGTCACGACTTGTAGGTGCAGTCGGCCGTCCCGCTCACAACGCGCTCGTGACCGGCCCGGAGCGCTCCCGGTTCTGCTCGTAGCCGGAGATCGCGTCGTCCTGCGCGAGCGTGAGCGCGATGTCGTCCAGGCCATTGAGCAGCCGGTGCTTGATGTCGGGGTCGATCTCGAAGTGCGCGCTGCCGCCGGGCCAGCGCACCTCCTGGCCCGCCAGATCGACCTGCGCCTGCCCCGCCTCCGCGATCGCGGCACATTCGTCGCTGGTCAGCTGCACCGGGAGCAGCCCGATCTTCGTGCAGTTGGAGCGGAAGATGTCGGCGAAGCTCGAGGCGATGATCGCCTGGAAGCCGTAGTCCTCCAATGCCCAGGGCGCGTGCTCCCGGCTGGAGCCGCAGCCGAAGTTTCGCCCCGTCACCAGGATCGGGTTGGCCGGCAGGTTCCAGTCTGGCTCCTTGGCCCAGTCGTAGAACAGGAACTCGCCGAACCCGGTGCGCTCCACCCGCTTGAGGAACTGCTTGGGGATGATCTGATCGGTGTCGACGTCGTCGCGGCTGAGCACGCTGACGGGGCCGGTGATGGTCTCGATGGCTTTCATGGCTGCACCAGGTGGGTGGGGGCGTATTCACGGATGTCGACGAAACGGCCCTCGATCGCCGCCGCGGCGGCCATCTGGGGCGAGACGAGGTGCGAGCGCGCGCCTCGACCCTGGCGCCCCTCGAAGTTGCGGTTCGACGTCGAGGCGACCCGCTCGCCGGGGGCCGCGATGTCGGGGTTCATGCCCAGGCACATCGAGCAGCCCGCGCCACGCCAGTCAAACCCGGCCTGGCGGAACACCTCGTCCAGGCCCTCGCGCTCGGCCTGCGCTTTGACCTGCTGGGAGCCCGGGACGACCATGGCATAGACGCCCGCCGCGACCTTACGGCCGTTGACCACTTCGGCGGCGGCGCGCAGATCGCCGATCCGCGAGTTGGTGCAGGAGCCGATGAACACACGGTCGAGCTTGATCTCGGAGATCGGCGTGCCGGCCTCCAGGCCCATGTAGTGCAGCGCGCGCTCGTCGCCGTCGTCCTGAGGGTCGGGCACCGCCTCGTCGACGCCGACGACCATCTCCGGGTTGGTGCCCCACGTCACCATCGGGCTGATGGCGCTGGCGTTGACCGCGACCTCCTTGTCGAACGTAGCCCCTTCATCGGAGCGAAGCCCGCGCCAGTCTTCGGGGACCGAGGCCGGCGCGGCGGGCCGCCCCACCACCCACTCGAACGTGGTCTCGTCGGGGGCGATCATCCCGGCGCGGCCGCCGCCCTCGATCGTCATGTTGCACACGGTCATGCGCCCCTCCATGGTCAATGCCTCGATCGCCGCACCGGCGTACTCCACGACGTGGCCGACCGCGCCGTCGACGCCGATCTGCCCGATCGTGGCCAAGATGAGGTCCTTGGCGGTGACGCCGAACCCGAGCGCGCCCTCGTAGCGGATGCGCATCGACTTGGGCTTGCGCTGCACCAGGCACTGCGTCGCCAGCACGTGCTCCACCTCGCTGGTGCCGATCCCGAAGGCCAGCGCCCCAAACGCCCCGTGGGTGGCGGTGTGCGAATCGCCGCAGACGATCGTCATGCCCGGCTGGGTCACGCCCAGCTCGGGCCCGATCACGTGGACGATCCCCTGTCGGTCCGAGCCCAGGGAGTAGACCGGGATGCCGAACTCCTCGCAGTTGCGCTCCAGCGTCTCCACCTGCACCCGCGAGAGCTCGTCCTTGATCCGCGCCGCCACCGGCGTGCCGTCGGTGGGCACGTTGTGGTCAGCGGTGGCCAGGGTGCGATCGGGCCGGCGGACGGGGCGGCCGGCGAGCCGGAGCCCGTCGAACGCCTGCGGGCTGGTCACCTCGTGCACGAGGTGCAGGTCGATGTAGAGCAGGGTGGGCGGAGACGAATTGACTTCGTGGGCCTCCCAGATCTTGTCGAACAGGCTCTTGGGCATGGGTGGCTGTCTAGCTCCTCCTGAGGCCCGCGCTCACCACTGCCAGCAGCACGGCCTCCTCGGTTCCAGGGTTCTCGAAGTGATGGGGCAGGTCGGCGTCGAACGTCACGCAGTCGCCGGCGGTCAGCTCGTGGTGGGCGCCGTCGCAGTGCAGGACCACGCGCCCCTCCTGCACAAGCGCCGTCTCCCGGCTGCCCGGCTCGTGCATCGGGGGGTCGCCGGGGCCACCGGTGACCGCCCCTGCGGCCAGTGCGTGGCGCGAGAGCTCGGCGCGCTGACCGGGCAGCGGCGGCGTGAGGATCTCGTAGGCGTGGCCCGACGCGGCGGCGGGGCCAGTCCGGCGCTCGCCGCGGCGCACGATCGTCACTGCGCCGCCCTCGTCCAGGCGCAGCAACTGGGACAGGCGCAGCTCCAGGCCACGCGCGATCCGTGTGGCGACCTGGAGCGTCGGGCTCGTCTCCCCGCGCTCCACCTGGGAGAGCATCGGGGCGCTCACGCCCGAGCGCACCGCCAGATCGCGCAGCGACAGGTCCATCGCCTCGCGCAGGGCGCGGATGCGGGCGCCGAGGCTCTCCGGAGAGGTCACGTGCGGTTCGGCCAGAGCCATCAGCCGTACGCTATCACATACAAGCGTCTGTTGGACGTGGCCCGCTGGGCTGACGATCGCCCGGGTAGCCTGGGGCTCGTGCGGACGCGCCCCGATGTTCTCGTTCTCGGTGGCGGCGGCGTGCTCGGCGAAGCCTGGATGATGGGCGTCCTGGCGGGGCTCGAGGACGGCGCCGACCTCGACCTGCGCGAGTGCGAGTACTTCGTGGGGACCTCGGCGGGCGCGATCGTCGCCGCCCACCTGGTGGCCGGCAACGCGCCCCGGCGCCCCTCGGCGGTCAACACCGAGCTGCAGCTCGCGCAGGGTGGCGCCTCCCGCGGGCTCGCCGTGGCGGCCGCCGCGGCCGCCCGCCGCGCCGGGCAGGCGGCGCTTTCGGCCAGCGCCACCTTCGCGCCGCTCGCGCTGGGCATGGCGGCCCCGGGCGGAGCGCTGGTACGAGCGCTGCTGCTGCGGGGCCTCCCCCGCCCTCCGGACACGCTCGCAGGCCTGCGCGCCCAGATCGAGCGCTCGGCCGCCCGGTTCGACGGGCGCCTGCGCATCACTGCCGTGGACCGCGCCAGCGGGCGGCGCGTCGTGTTCGGCAGCCCGGGGGCGCCAGCCGCGAGCGTCGGCGAGGCGGTCGAGGCCTCGTGCACCGTCCCGTGGCTGTTCGCGCCGGTGCGAATCGGCGAGCGCGAGTACGTGGACGGCGGCGTGTGGAGCCCCACCAACCTCGACGCGGCCCCGGCGGGGCGCGACACCCACGTGCTGTGCCTGAATCCCACCGCCAGCCTTCCCACCCGGCACACCATGCTGACCGTCATGCGCAACGTGGCGCGGTCGGCGGTGAGCGTCGAGGCGCTCGCGCTGCGGCGCCGGGGTGCGCGAGTGCTCACGATCGCGCCCAACGCCGAGTGCGCCGCCGCCATGGGCTCGAACTTCATGGACCAGGAGCCGCGCACCCGGGTCCTCTCCGCGGGCTACCGCCAGGGGCTGTTGGTGGCCGCGAGCAACGGCCGCTGGTAGGCGGCTACGGCGCCCGGACGACCTCGGGCGCCGGCGCGTCGGCCGCCTCGCGCTCCGCGAGCACGCCGTGCCGGCGCACCGCGTTGGACAGTGCGCGCACGTACGCGCGCGCACCGGCCTCGAGGATGTCCGTCGAGACGCCCTGCCCGGCGCCGGTGACGCCGCCGACCTCGAGCACCACAGACGTCTCTCCGAGGGCGTCCTGGCCGCCGGTGACCGCGTCCACGCGGAACTCTCGGAGCTTGGCGTCGACCTTGGTGGCGGCATTGATGGCGTGGAAGATGGCGTCGACGGGTCCGTCGCCGGTGAAGGACCCGACGAGCTCCTCGCCGTCGGGACCGCTGACCGCGACGGTGGCGTGCGGTGGGCGTCGGGTCGAGGCCTCGACGTCGAACCACTCGAGCGTGTAGCCGGCGACCTCCTGGCGCAGCTCGTCGGTGACCAGCGCCTCCAGGTCCAGCGCGGTGACGTGCTTCTTCTTGTCCGCGATCTCCTTGAAGCGCTTGAACGCCGTGTTGAGCGCCTGACCCTGCAGCTCGATCCCCAGCTCCGACAGGGCCTGGGACAGCGCGTGGCGGCCGGAGTGCTTGCCCAGCACGATCGAGTTGGCCTCCAGGCCGACGGTGGTCGCGTCCATGATCTCGTAGGTGGTGCGCTCCTTGAGCACGCCGTCCTGGTGGATGCCGGACTCATGCGCGAAGGCGTTGCGTCCCACGATCGCCTTGTTGGGCTGGACGGCGTAGCCGGTCAGACGCGAGACCATGCGCGAGGTGCGGGCGATCTCGCGGGTATTGGCGCCCGTGAACAGGCCCACGTCAGCCTGCCGCGTGTGCAGGAGCATGACGATCTCCTCCAGCGCGGCGTTGCCGGCGCGCTCGCCGATGCCGTTGACGGCGCACTCGACCTGGCGCGCGCCCGCCTGCAGGCCGGCGAACGAGTTGGCCACGGCCAGCCCCAGGTCGTCGTGGCAGTGCACGGAGAGCACGACGTCGCGCAGGTCCGGCACCGCCTCGTAGAGCCGGCGCAGGAACTCGGCGTACTCGTGGGGCATCGTGTAGCCCACGGTGTCCGGGATGTTGATGGTGGTCGCGCCCTCGTCAATGGCGATCTGGCACACCTCGGCGGTGAACTCCAGCTCGGCGCGGGTGGCGTCCATGGGCGAGAACTCGACATCGTCCAGGTACTGCTTGGCGTGCGCCACCGCGGCCCGCGCTTGGCCCTTGACGTCCTCGCGCGTGGTCTGCAGCTGGTAGCGGATGTGGATGTCGGAGGTCGAGATGAACGTGTGGATACGTGCCCCGCCCGCCCGCTCGGCATCCTTGACCGCGTTGTAGGCGGCGTCGATGTCAGCGACGTGGGTGCGGGCCAGCCCGGCGATCACCGGACCTTCCACGGTGCGCGCGATGGCCTGGACGGCTTCGAAGTCGCCGGGCGAGGTGATCGGGAACCCCGCCTCGATCACGTCCACCCCCAGGCGGGCGAGCTGCTGCGCGATCTCCAGCTTCTCCTGCGTGTTGAGCGAGATGCCCGGACTCTGCTCGCCGTCACGCAGCGTCGTGTCGAAGATCAGTACTCGGTTGGGATCGTCAGGTGCTGTCATGTCGCTTCTTCCTTAGGCTCGAACTTGACTGCTTCTCGGTGCTGTTGTTCGCGGCTACGTGCGGCCGCCCACGCGCTATTCCCCCTTGCGGGGGAGGAGAAGGAGTCGAAGGTCAAGGCGCAGCGACATTCGATGGACAGCGTATCAATGCCTTGCGCTCCCGGGGCGCCCGCGCTGGCATCCTGTGCGCATGGCGAGAAGGTCCGACAAGATCGTCGTCAGCTCACACGGCCTGAGCCTGGACCGGCACTGGGCGTTCATCTCCCTGGTACCGCTCGGGTTCGGGGCGTGGGCGCCGATCTATCCGGGCATCAAGGCGCGGCGGCCCCTGTGGATCGTCCTCGGCCTGCTGTGGACGGCGATCATCATCGCCGCGTTTGCCGTCAACGCCACGACGGTGTCCGGGCGGCACGGCAACAACGACTCCGCGGGGGGCCTCTTCATCCTGGGCTGGGTGGGCGCGATCGCCACCTCGTTCATCATCCGCCCCGCCTACCAGCGCCAGATGGGCTCACGGCTCGAGCAGGCGATCGAGGAGGGCGAGCAGCGCCTCTCCGAGCAGCGCCGCGCGCGGCGCCTGGCCGAGCACAACCCGGGTCTGGCCAAGGAGATCGGCGTCGGGCGCCCCGACCGCCACGGCGCCGCCGATGCCGGCCTGGTGGACGTCAACAACGCCTCGGTCACCGCACTGCTCGAGCTGCCCGGAATCGACGGCGACCTGGCCACCGAAATCTGCGAGTGCCGCGAGAAGGTCGGCGGCTTCTCCTCCCTGGAGGACTTCGGCGCCACCCTGGACATCGACGGCGGCGTCGTGGAGGGCCTGCGAGACAAGGTCGTGTTCCTGCCCCGCGGCTCCTGACCGGTCCCAGCCGGTGGCGACTCCGCTCAGCTGCCGTCTCCGATCAGCTCGACCGCAGCGAGGTCCCAGCGGTCCGTGGCCGGCGCCGTGTCAGACACGGTCACCACCGAGCCGGCCGGGCTGATCGGCACCGACGTGTACTGGGTCCAGAACGTATCGCCCGCCCCGCCGTCGACCCACTGGTCGAGCATCGTCCAGTTGCCCGGCAGCGTCCGGGCGATCGCATTGTCGTAGTCGTGCCCGACCGCGAACACGAGCGACGGAGCGCCCTGCGTGGTGAGCTTGAGGCTCGGAGCTCCGCTCGCCGCGGATCCCGCCGCCGACGCCCCCACCCCGTCGACGCCCTCCATCGCGATGACGGTGAGGTCCTGGCCAAAGCCGGCCTTGGCCGGCGTCGCGGTCACCGTCGCCGAGGCGAGGACGGCGGAAGCGGTCGCCTCCCATATCTCGCTATCGCCGGCCTGCCCGTTCGCTCGTTTGACCAGGCTCCACGTCAGCCCTGCCCCGGTCACGGTGACCGTCTGCCCCGCGGCCTTCGCGGGCCCGTCGGAGGAGACAAAGGCCAGGAGCGTCTCGCCCGCCTCGGCGGTGTGGAACGCGGGCGTGGTGACCTTCGACGTCCCGTGGACGCTCACGTCAGCGTCCATCACGAAGCAGGTCATGGGCGGCGCCGGGTTCTGCACGGTGACGGTCACTGGGCTGGAGATGCCTACGTTTCCGCTGGTGTCGGTCGCTTGCGCTGACACGGTGTGCGTACCCGAGTTCACGGTCGTGGTGTCCCAGTTGATGGCGTACGGCGGCGACGTCACGGGACCGCCCACCTGCTGACCGTCGACGAAGAACTGCACCGAGGCCAGGGCCACGTTGTCAGCCGCGTTGGCCGCCAGCGGGGTGGTGCCCGACACGGTCTCGTTCTGCGTGGGGTTGGTGATGCTCACCGTCGGCGGCGTGCTGTCCCCGCCTCCGCCGCCTCCGCCGCCGGACACGACGGTGACGGTGATCGGCGAGGCTGTGGCCACATCGCCCGACGAGTCGGTCGCGCGGGCGCTGAGCGTGTGGTTGCCCAGCGGCGTGCTCCCGACCGTCCAGGTGAGGGTGTACGGCGGCGCGGTCACCGCGTTGCCCAGCGGCTGGCCGTCGAGAAGGAACTGCACCGAGGTGATCGTGTTCGAGCCGCCGGCGACGGCCGATGCCTGCACGGGGACGGTCCCTGACACACTGGCGCTATTGGCGGGGCTCGTCATGCTCACCGTCGGGGGCGCGGTGCCCGGGTTGGTCTGCGAGAGCACGGTGACGGAGTTGCCCGAAATCTGCAGCTCGGTGTCGACGACGTCGTTGGTGGGATCGCTCTCGGTGAGCACGTGTTGGGGATCGACGGTGCCCTCCAGAATGTAGGTGCCGTCGGCCACGCCGGTCAGGTCGATCGGCTGGCCATCATCGGTCTGGTCGTACTCGTCGCCCCAGCCCACCGACCATCCGAGCGGCTTGGTCGGGTCGGTGCAGTTGCTCTGCGGCGGACTCGTGTTGTTGGGTGCGTTCGGCACGCCGCCCACGAACGTGTCGCCGGTGATGCAGTAGTCCGTCTTCGGGCTCGTGGCCACGACACTGCCGATCGACCCGCCGGCGTTCACCGTATTCAGGGTGAACCTCGTCAGCGGGAACTGATAGTCCGACGGCGGGTCGAAGACGCCCGTCGCGGCCACCGGAACCTTGTGGTCGAGAGTCCACACGCCAGGCTTGTTCATCGCGTAGATCGCCTGCATGAACGTGGCGGTACCGGTTTGCGCACTGTAGGTGGGGTCGATCTCGAACGGCCCGCTACCGGCGTCCCAGGTGATGTGGGTGAACTGCAACTGGCGGTCGTGTGTCGTCGGGTTGGCGGCGATCGAGATGTCGGCGACGGGGACCAGGATCTTCATATCCGGCAGCGTGATGTTGGCCGCAATGGTGGCGACTGTGTTGTCGCCGGAGCTCGCGGTGTTGGACGCGCTGCCCGTCGACTGAACGGCGAAGTGGTAGGTGGTGCCCGGCGTCAGACCAGTCAGGGTCTGACTGTGGCTGGTCGCCAGCGTCGGATCGAGGGTGGTGGTCTGGCCATAGCTCGGAGTGGTCCCGTACAGGACCTGTGAGCTCGACGGGATGTCAGTGGTCCAGCTCACCGTCGCCGAGGTCGTGGTGAGCTGGCTGGTGGCGATCTGGGAGATCACCGGCGGGTTGGTGGACGCCGCTGGGGTTGTCACCACGGCCGGGTCCGATGCGGCCGACAGGTTGCCCGCCGCGTCGAACGCCTGCACCGTGTAGCTGTATGGGGTCGAGGGGGTGACGCCGTTGTCCAGGTAGCTCGTGCCGGTGGCGGTGCCGATCACGTTGCCGCCGCGCAGCACGTCGTAGCCCGACACGCCGACGTTGTCCGTGCTCGGCGACCAGCTCAGCTGAACCTGGTTGGAGTTGAGCGCGATCGCGGCGAGATTCGCCGGCTTGGAGGGCGGACCGGTGTCGCGTACACCGGGGCGGATCTCGATCGCCGCCATGTCCCAGTGATCCGTCGTCGGCGCGGTGTCGTTGAGCGTCACCTTCGTGTTGGCGGCGTTCCCCGGCGCCGCCTGGCTCTGGGTCCAATAGGTATCGCCGCTGGAGGCGAGAAACTCGTCGAACTTGGTCTGGCCCGCGCCGACGGTGCGCGTGACGGCCTTGTCCCAGTCATCGCCGACACCCCAGATCCACGAGCCCGAGGTGGATGTCGTCAGCGACACCGTGGGCGCGCCGGTCGCGCCGCTCCCGGACCCGACCGCACCGCTGGTCGCAGTATCGGCTCCGGAGAAGGCGATGACGTTGATGCTGCCCCCGTATGAGCCCGAGCTCCGGCTCGCGGTCACGGTGAGGTTGGTGAGCACGGTGGGAGCCACTGCGGTCCAGATCTCGGATGTGCCAGGCTGGGCGTTGGTCCGCTGTGCCAGCTTCCAGGCCAAGCCCCCACCGGTGACCGATGCGACCGTCTGGCCGCCGCTGCGGTTGGGTCCGTCTGAGGCGATGAAGGCTACGAGCAAGTCGTTCGCTGACGTGGTCGAGAGCGGCCCAGAGGTGACGCTGGCCGACGCCGCGGACTGATGGGTCGTGACCGAGGCGTCGATCGCGAGCCCGGCGGCCGAAGCCCGGCCGACCAGGACGAACAGGATCAGCGTCGTTGCCGACGCCACGAGCAGGCAGGCGCGCACGCGCCGCCGCGCGCAGGCGGTGACCTCTGTCATGCATTCTCCGATGGACGAGGGGGGGACGCGACCCTGTCCGATAACGCACGCAATAGCAAGCTACGGTGGTTCTGAACCACGGTAGGAGCGGAAACTCCGTGCGGCGGTCAGGTTCGCGGCCGCGAACGTGAAACGGTGCTACAGCGCGACCGTGTGACCGGCCACGAACCCCTCGCTGGTGACGATCTGGGCCACCACGTCGTGCGACACCGGAGAGGCGGTGGTGATCGCCATCGCGGCGAGCTCGTCCCCGGGCTCCTCCTCGGGCAGGCGCCCGACCGCCGCGGAGATGATGTTGACCCCGTGTTGGCCGAACAGGGTGCCGACGCGGCCGAGCATGCCGGGGAGGTCGCGGTAGCGGAAGAGGGTCACGTGCTCCTCGAGCTGGACGTTGAAGCGCTGCCCCCACGCCTCGAGCAGGTGCGGCCGGTTGCGCTGGCCGAACAGCGTCCCGGCCACCCGGACCGAGCGGCCGCCGGCGCTCACCTGCACCCGGACGAGGTCGGTGTAGTCGCGCGCGACGCTGTGGCGGGTCTCCACCAGCCGGATGCCGCGCTCCTCCGCAACGAGGTGGGCGTTGACCGCGTTGAGGTCCTCCTCGGTGTGGCCCGCCAGCGCGCCGATCAGCGCCTGAATGGAGAGCAGCCGGGTATCGCGGTCGGCGAGACGGCCGAAGTACTGGGTCTCGATCCGCTCCACCGAACCGCCCTCGGCCACCGCCAGCGCCACCGCGATCCGCCCCAGCGACTCGCACAGCGCAACGTAGGGCCCGAGGACCTCGAGGTCCTCGGCGGAGACCGACGGCACGTTGACGGCGCTGGTGACCACGCCGCCGGCCAGCGCCGCCACCACTTGCTCCGCCGCTTGGTAGCCGGCCCGGTCGGTGGCCTCCGCGGTGGAGGCGCCGAGGTGCGGGGTGACGATCACGTTCGGATAGCCGAACAGCGGATGGTCGGTGATCGGCTCAGAGCGGAACACGTCCAGCGCTGCACCCGCGACCTTGCCGGAGTCCAGCGCGGACTTGAGGTCCTCGTCGACGACCAGGGGCCCGCGGGCCACGTTGAGCACGCGGACGCCGTCCTTGCACTTGGCCAGGACCTCGGCGTTGAGCCAGCCCTCGGTATCGGGCGTCTTGGGGAGGTGCAGCGTGATGAAGTCAGCGGCCGCGTACACGTCGTCGGGCGAGCCGGCCTGCTCGACGCCGAGTTCGCGGTAGCGCTCGCCCGAGACGAATGGGTCGTAGGCGATCACGTGCATGTTGAAACCCCGCGCCCGCTGGGCCACGAGCTGGCCGATGCGGCCGAACCCGAGGATCCCCAGCGTCTTCTCATACAGCTCGACGCCGGAGAACCGGGAGCGCTCCCAGGCGCCGCCGGTCAGCGACGCATGCGCCTGCGGGATGTTGCGCGCCAGCGCCAGCAGCAGCGCCATCGTGTGCTCGGCAGCGGTGATGACGTTGGACTCGGGCGCGTTGGCGACGACGATGCCGCGCTTGGTGGCCACCGGGACGTCGACGTTGTCCACGCCCACCCCGGCGCGCCCGACGGCCCGCAGGCGCGTCGCCTTGGCCAGCAGATTGCCGTCCAGCTTCGTCGCCGAGCGGATGAGGATCCCCTCGTAGTCGCCAATACGCTGCTCGAGCTCGTCGCGGTCCCAGCCGACGCCCACGTCGACCTCGAAATGCTCGCGCAGCAGGTCGACCCCGGAGTCGCCGATCTTCTCGGCCACGAGCACGCGCGTCACGACCGCTCCAGGATCCAGTCGATGCAGGCGGTGAGGGCCTGCACGTCGGCGGGGTCGGTGGCCGGGAACATGGCGACCCGCAGCTGGTTGCGCCCCAGCTTGCGGTAGGGCTCCACGTCGACGATGCCGTTGGCGCGCAGCATCGCCGCCAGCGCGGCGGCGTCGACGCCCTCGTCGAAATCGATCGTGCCCACCACCAGCGATCGCTTGGCCGGATCAGAGACGAACGGGGTGGCTGACTCGTGCGCCACCGCCCACTCGTAGAGATGCGCGCTCGAGGCGGTGGTGCGCCGCACCATGGCGTCCAGGCCGCCCTGGTCGAGCATCCAGTCCAGCTGGTTCTCGAGCATCAGCAGGGTGACGATCGCGGGCGTGTTGTAGGTCTGGTCCTTGCGCGAGTTCTCGAGCGCCGTGGGCAGCGAGAGGAAGTCCGGGATCCAGCGGCCGTCCGAGCCGTCGGCGAGCTCTTCGATGCGCTGCAGCGCGGCCGGGCTCATCGCCGCCAGCCACAGGCCGCCGTCGGAGGCAAAGCCCTTCTGGGGAGCGAAGTAGTAGACGTCGGCGTCGGCGACGTCCACGGGCAGTCCGCCCGCTGCGGACGTGGCGTCGATGAGCACGAGCGCGCCGCTGACGCCCGACGGGCGCGTGACGGGGACCATGACGCCGGTCGAGGTCTCGTTCTGGGCCCAGCCGATCACGTCGACCGGCTCCGAGGCCTCCGCCGCCGCCGGGTCGGGGGCGTCGCCGGGCTCGGCCTCGATCACGATCGGCTTGCGCAGGAACGGCGCCGCCTTGGCGCACGACGCGAACTTGGAGGAGAACTCCCCGTAGGCGAGGTGCAGCGAACGCTCGCGCACCAGGCAGCAGGTGGCGGCGTCCCAGAAGGCGGTGGTGCCGCCGTTGCCGAGCACGACCTCGTAGCCGTCGGGCAGGGACAGCAGGTCCGAGATGCCGGCGCGCACGCGGCCCACCAGCGCACGGACCGGCTTCTGGCGGTGCGAGGTGCCGATCACGGCGGCGCCGGGTCCGGCGACGTACTGGAGCTGCTCCGGGCGCACGCGCGACGGCCCGGAGCCGAATCGCCCGTCCACAGGCTTGAGCTCGTCAGGAATCCTGAGGTCAGTCGTGGTCTGGGTCATGTGTCCTTCGGGGAACTGGGCTCGTGGATGGGGCATGCCCTCGGCGGGCGGGCGCTACTCCTGGAACTCGGTGTCGATCCAGTCCATGTGCGACCGCAGCTCCTTGCCCACGACCTCCACCTGGTGGCCGGCCTGCTCGGAGCGCATGCGCTTGAAGTTCTCCTGGCCGGCGCGGTTCTCGGCGATCCACTCGCGGGCGAAGTCCCCATTCTGGATCTCGGTGAGGACCTGCTTCATCGCCGCCCGGGTCTCCTCCCCGATGATCCGCTGACCGCGCGTCATGTCGCCGTACTCGGCGGTGTTGGAGATCGAGTAGCGCATCCCGCTGATCCCCTTCTCGTACATCAGGTCAACGATCAGCTTGAGCTCGTGGAGCACCTCGAAGTAGGCCAGACGCTCGTCATAGCCCGCCTCGGTCAGCGTCTCGTAGCCGGCGCGGACAAGCTCGGTGACGCCGCCGCAGAGCACGGCCTGCTCGCCGAAGAGGTCGGTCTCGGTCTCCTCCTTGAACGAGGTCTCGATCACGCCGCCGCGGGTGCCGCCGATGCCCTTGGCGTAGGCCAGCGCGATCGCCAGGGCGTCGCCCGAGGCGTCCTGCTGGACGGCAACCAGGCAGGGGACGCCCGAGCCCTCGAGGTACTGGCGGCGCACCAGGTGTCCCGGCCCCTTCGGGGCAACGAGCGCCACGTCCACGTTGGGGGGCGGGACGATCTGCTCATAGTGGATAGAGAACCCGTGCCCGAACAGCAGCATGTTCCCGGCGGCGATGCCGTCCCTGAGGCCGTCGTCCCAGATCTGGCCGTGCAGCTCATCCGGAGCGAGCAGCATCACGATGTCGCCCTCGCTGGCGGCGTCGGCCGGATCGAGCACCTTCAGCCCGTGTCCCTCGGCCTTGGCGACGCTGCTCGAGTCGGGGCGCAGCCCGACGACGACGTTGACGCCTGAGTCCTTGAGGTTGAGGGCGTGGGCGTGGCCCTGAGAGCCGTACCCGATGATCGCGACGGTCTTGCCGTCGAGCTTTGAGAGATCTGCGTCGTCGTCGTAGTACATATGGCTCGCAGGCTACAAGGCGCGGCCTGCGAGCCGCGGTACCGTGGCGCTGCGGTCAGCCGCCGAAGCGGCCGCGAAGCGCCAGGACGTTGTTGACGTACGCCTGCGTGTCGGGGTAGAGGCCGTTGCGCTGGACGGACTGCAGCCCCTGGTAGTAGCCCGCGACGGCCATTGCCGTGTCGCCGCCGGTCTGGTTCAACAGCGAGTGCAGCAGCAGCGAGCCGGCGCGGATGTTGTCGGTCGCCGAGGTCGGCGACAGCGGCGGTGGCCCCGCCAGGTTCTGCCCGATGAAGTTCCAGGTGCCGGGCATGATCTGCATCACGCCGGTGGCGCCCGTGGACGACACCATCGCGTTGTTGAAGCCGCTCTCCTGGTAGCCGACGGCCTCGGCCAGCGACGACGGCACGCCCTCGGAGGCGGCGATCGAGCCCACCTGGGACGCGCTCACCATCTCCCCAGTCGGCTGGGCGCCGTTGTCGGCGGACGGCGAGGTCGACACCATCCCGGTGCTCGCCGACGCAGGCGCCGGCGCGCCCGCGCCCGCGATGTGAAGCGTGGTCCCCGACAGCAGGAGGCCGGACGGATCCAGGCCATTGGCCGATGCGAGCGCATCGAGGCTCACGCCGTACCGGGCGGCGATCGCGCTCAGGGTGTCGCCGCGTTGGACCACATAGCCACCGGCGCTCGACGCGACCGGCGCTGATGCCTGGGCCGGCGCCGAGCCGGCCGGCGAGCCGTGCAGTGTCGTGCCCGACAGGAGCAGGCGCGACGGGTCCAGGCCGTTGGCGGCGGCGAGCGAGCTCACGCTCACGCCCAGGCGGGCCGCGATCGCGCTCAGGGTGTCGCCGGGCTGGACGACGTACCCGCCGCCGGAGCTGGGCGCGGCTACGGTGCCATCATCGCCGCCGCTGGTCGCGGTGGTCGCGGCGGTCGCGGTGACTCCCTGCGGGGGGATCGCCAGCGATGAGCCGGCGATGATCTGGGCGTCCGACGACATGCCGTTGGCGGCGGCCAGCTGGGAGACCGAGAGGCCATCGGCGGCCGCAACCGAGCTCAGCGTCTCGCCCGAGGCGACGACGTGCTGAAACGCGGCCGAGGCGGTGGCGGGCGTCCCCACGCCCACCGCGATGGTCAGGGTCACAAGGGCAAGTTTCCAGGTGCGCATGAGCGACAGTGTCCTTGCTGCCACCCGGACAAGAAACCCCTGCAATTGCGGTTTCACGGTGCAACATCGCTGTCATGCGATGGCACATCGCACCGCACGCCCGAACGGCGGCGGAACGGCCCTCAGGCGTCGGCGCGCGCCACCAGCGAGACGCCGGGCACCGTCACGTGCCCGTCGGCATCCGTGAAGCGCGCCGCGCCGGCCGCCATATGGGCGGCCACCTCGGCCTGCTGGTCGGCCGTCAGGCCGCCGAACGTCGAACTGAAGCTCGGCGACACGTCGGCGCTCTCCTCCACCATCTCCGCCATGCTGTCATAGCGGCGCGAGAGCTCAACCTCGGTGACCTCGACATCGGTGAAGCCGGCATCCTCGAGCAGTTCCGCCAGGGCGCCGGGCGCCGAGAGCCCGAACGGTCCGGGAACGTCGGGATCGGGCGGCTCGGCGTGTCCGAGCTCAACGAGCGCGCTGCCGGGGATCATCGCCCACGGGTTGCGTTCCCGTGAATCCCAGACCGCAAGGGCGGCGTGCCCTCCGGCCCGCAGCACGCGGCGGATCTCCCGCGCCGCGGCGTCGGGATCGACGGCGAGCATGATGCCCCAGCGCACCAGCACGGCGTCCACGCTGGCGGTGTCCAGATCGATCCACTCCAGCTCGAGTTGGCGAAACTCGACGTTGTCAATGCCAGCCTCGGCAGCGCGCCGGCGCGCCACCTCGATCATCGGCTCGGCGCCGTCGCTGGAGATGAGCGTGCCACCGGGCTTGACCAGCTCGGCGGCCATGAAGCCGGTGTCACCGGGACCGGCGGCCAGCTCCAGCACCAGCTGGCCGGGCTGGAGGTCGAGTGACTCCACCATGGCCACCGAGACGGGCATGCCCCAGGCGCGGACGCGGTCCGCGCGCTTGCCCCATCCGCCGGCGGCGGTCTCCCACGTCTCGCGGGTGACCGCGCGCAGCTGCTCGGGGTCGGCGGGAGCCATATCCGGCAGGTTATCCGTCCGGCGCGTCCGCGGCCGGCGGGGCCAGTCCCCGGGTGAGTTGCCCGAACGCCGTGTCGATCTGGGCGCTCATCCGCTGGCCGAAGATCGCCACCAGCGCGTCGGTGGCCAACGGGCGCAGCTGCTCGATCGTCGCGTCGATCTCCGCCCAACGGTCGGTGGGCATCCCGGCGGCCTGGAACGGCTCCCACACCTCCCGCATGAACAAGGTCACGAACGCCGCCGACACGGCGTCGCAGTGCAGCTCTACCTGCTTGAACACGGTGAGGGCCTCGTCGAGCGAGACGCCTCGTGCCACCACCTGCTCGGCCACCGCCAGGAGCGACGGGCTCGGGACCTCGTAGCGCCCCTCCCCGGCGGTGACGAGCACGCCCAGGGTCTCGGCGCGGGCGAGGACTCTCGGCGCCTCCTCCGCGCTTACTCGGAAGCGGCGTCCCAGCTCGGCCACGGTGAACGTCTGCGGCGTCTCCGCGGTCTCGTTGAGCGCCTGGCGAAAGCGGGCCAGCCGCTGGGCGGTCGGCTGGTCGTCATCGAGCAGCCGCTTGATGCCGGCGAGGTTGAACCCGTCTTTCTGGAGGTCTTGGATGAGCTGGAGCTGGGCGACGTGCTCGGGGCCGTAGTAGCCGACCCGCAGGCGTACTTCGGGCGGGTCGAGCAGCCCCCGCGCCTGGTGGGCGCGGATGTTGCGCACGGTCATCCCGGTCCGGGCGGCGAGCTGCTCGATCGTGAGATCGGCGGGCATGCCGGGATGATACCGGCGGCTGACGTTACATCAAACGATGTGACATTGACCGTGTTCGGCGTTCAGCGCAGCTCGCGGCGCAGCAGCTTGCCGGTCGTCCCGCGCGGGACCCCCGCCACCGGCTCGAAACGCTTGGGCACCTTGAACGGCGCGAGCCGGGCCGCACAGTGTGCGCGCAGGGCCTCGGGCGCGACATCGGCGCCGTCGGCCAGCACCACCAGGGCCACGATCGCCTCTCCCCACTCCGGGTCCGCGCGTCCGAACACCGCGGCGTCCACGACGCCCGGATGCTCCAGGATCACCGTCTCGACCTCCACCGGCGCCACGTTCTCGCCGCCGGTGACGATCGTGTCCGCCTTGCGACCGGCGATCACGAGCCGGCCCGCGGGGTCAAGCGCGCCCAGATCGCCCGTGTGCAGCCACCCGTCGGGGCCCAGCGCCCCGGCGGCGACGGTCCGGCCGCGCACCAGCACCTCGCCGTCGTCGGCGATTCGCAGCTCCGTGCCCAGGAGCGGCACCCCGTCGGTGGCGATCTGCGAGCACGCCTCGGTCATCCCGTAGGACGGCGACACGGGCACGCCCGCCTGGCGCGCGCGAGCCAGCAGGGCCGGAGCGATGGGGCCGCCGCCGAGCAGCACGCGCCGGAGCGTCGGCGGCCCGCGCAGCCCGGCGTCGAGCAGCCGCGACAGCATCGTGGGCACCAGCGAGACGAGGGTGACCCGCTCGGCCGGGTCCATGACAGCGGCGAGGACCCCGTCGGTGTCAAAGCGGCCATGCAGCAGCACCGTGGTGCCGTACACCGCCGAGCGGATCTGGATGGAGAGGCCGCCGACGTGGGCCAGCGGCATCGGGCACAGCCACCGCTCCTCGGGATCGAGCCCGAGCGCGAGCGCCGACCCCAACGCGTTCCACAGCCAGTTGTCATAGCTGAGCGCCACCGGCTTGGGGCCCGCGGTGGTGCCGGAGGTGAACATGAGCGTGGCGGTGGCGTCGGGGTCGACGGGACGCGGCTCGGGCGCGGGCCCGGCGGCGCCGAGCGTGTCGAGCGCGTCGAGCGCGTCGATCACCAGCGCCGCCTGCGCGGTGCGGTGCGCCCGCTCGGCCTCGGCGAGCCGCAGGTCGACGGGGACCGCGACCGCGCCGAGGAGCAGGCAGGCGTGCAGCGCCACCACGAGCTCCTCGCTGGGCAGCGCCAGTGCCACGCGGTCGCCCGGTGCGACCCCGCGCTCGAGGAGCGCGGCGGCGACAGCGGCGGAGCTCGCGTGCAGCTCGGCGTAGGTCGTGTCAACGCCGCCGGCGGTGCTCAGGGCGATGCGGGCCGGGTGGATGCGGGCGGCGCGGGCGAGCCAGGGTTCCATCGGGAGGGGCGCCGGCCTCCTTCCCAAGCCGTCGTTGATGTTCGCCCGCGGCGCCGCCAACGCCTAGCGACGCTCGAGCGTGGCGACCCGCGCCCGGGACGGCGCCGGTGTCGGGGCGGGCACCGCCGGAGGCGAACTGGGCCGCACGGCCGCATCGGCGCCGCGCCGCCGCGGCCGGCGCACGCGCAACTCCTCGGCGAGGAAGTAGGAGCCGACCACCAGCAGCGCCGCCATCACCTGGGCGACGATCGTCTGCACGTTGGGGAAGATCGCGAACCACAGGCCCATCCAGCCGGGGATGGCCACGTTAATCGGCGTGGTCCCGATCCAGCCGGCCTGCTGGAGCTCCTGGACGGACTCGCCGACCATCACCAGCAGGACGATGCCCAGCAGCACGCCGGTGGCCACCAGCATCCGCTTGTACGGCAGCTTGCTCTGCAGGCCGAAGGTCAGCCAGCCGATCGCCGCCACCAGCGCCAGGCCGAGCACGACCCCCTCGAGCACGACCCCCGAGCCGTAGCGCAAGCGGAGGTTCTGGAGGAAGAGCACGACCTCGAAGCCCTCGCGGTACACGGAGGTGAAGCCCAGCAGCACGAGGCCGAGGATCGCGCGCCGCGCGCCGGGGGAGCCGGCTTCGCCCATCAGCGCCTTGCGGCGGCGGTTGTGGCTGGCGATCCAGCCCGTCCAGTAGACCTTGTGGAAGAACCAGTTCATGACCACCAGCAGGACCACGATGGCCAGCAGTCCGGTGGCGGCCTGGAGATCGAGGCTGCCGGGGCCGACAGCGTCGGTGACCGCGATGGCGACGAACCACGTGGCGACCGCCACGCCCAGCGCGGCGGCCCCGCCCAGCGCCAGAGGCTTGCGGTAGACGCTGTTGTCGCCGCGCATGCTGGCGGTCAGGACCGCCAGCACCAGGATCGTCTCCAGGCCCTCGCGCAGCACCAGGATCCCGCTGTCCACAACGACCGCCAGATGGCTGAGATGAGTGCTGGGATCGGTGGGGTCGGGGGTGCCGCCCGCGGCGCCGAGAAGCTGCCAGACCAGCAGCCCGGCGGCGGCGACCGCCAGCAGGCTCCAGCCGAGGCGTTTGCGCGTCGCGCTGGCCATTAGGCCACCCTAACAGACAAGGCGCGACGGCCTCTAGCAGACGTACCCGACGTGACGGCCACCCGGCCTCTTTCCCGCTCCTGGCCTAGAGTCCTGGTCGCCGTTCCCCACCCGCGATAGGAGCACGCGTGAGTACCAGCTGGCAGCCCGAGGGCGAGTACAGCGACATCCGCTACGAGCTGGCCGACGGCGATGACGCCGGCATCGCCAAGATCACCATCAACCGGCCCGAGGTCCGCAACGCCTTCCGGCCCGAGACGGTGATCGAGCTTTCGGACGCGTTCGAGCGCGCCCGCGAGGACGACTCGGTCGGGGTGATCATCCTCACCGGTGAGGGCCCGGACGCGTTCTGCTCGGGCGGAGACCAGCGGGTGCGCGGAAGCCGCGGCGGCTATGTCACGGGCGCGGACCCGGCGGCGGCCGGCCGCCAGCAGGCCGTGGGGCGCTTCCACGTGACCGACCTGCACATCCAGATGCGGCGCATGCCGAAGCCGATCGTGGCCATGGTCGCCGGCTACGCCATCGGGGGCGGCCACGTACTCCACATCGTGTGCGACCTCACCATCGCCGCAGACAACGCCCGCTTCGGTCAGGTCGGCCCGAAGGTCGGCTCGTTCGACGGCGGCTTCGGTGCCAGCGTGCTGTCGCGGCTCGTCGGCCCCAAGAAGGCCAAGGAGGTCTGGTTCCTGTGCCGGCAGTACGACGCACAGCAGGCCCTGGACATGGGGATGGTGAACGCCGTCGTCCCGCTCGAGCGCCTGGAGGAGGAGACCGTTCAGTGGTGCCGGGAGATGCTCGCGATGTCCCCGTTCGCCCTGCGGATGATGAAGGCGAGCTTCAACGCCGACGAGGACGGGATGGCCGGGATCCAGTGGCTCGCCCACGACGCCAACCTGCTCTTCTACATGAGCGAGGAGGCGCAGGAGGGCCGCGACGCCTACCTCGAGAAGCGCCGCCCCGACTACTCGAAGTTCCCCCGCCGGGCCTAGGACGCCACCCGCGCGCTGAGCATGAGCGGCTTTCGGATCTGGCTGATGGCGGCGCGGCCGCGCACCCTGCCGGCGGCTATCGCCCCGGTGCTGGTGGGCACCTCGCTCGCGGGCTTCGCCCACGTGTTCTATCCGCTGCGGTTCGCCGCGGCGCTGCTCAGCGCGCTGTTCATCCAGGTCGGGACAAACCTCTCCAACGACTACTCCGACGCTCGTCGCGGCGCCGACGCCGAGGACCGCCTCGGACCCGTGCGCGTCACCGCCGGCGGACTGGTCCCGCCGCGCCAGGTCCTCATCGCCACCTACGTGAGCTTCGGCCTGGCGGTGCTGTTCGGCATCTACCTCATCGCCGTTGCCGGCTGGGAGCTGCTGCTCGTCGGCGCGGCGTCGATCCTCGCCGGGGTGGCCTACACCGGCGGGCCCCGGCCCTACGGCTACGAGGGCCTGGGCGAGGTGTTCGTCTTCCTCTTCTTCGGGATCGTCGCCGTGGTGGGGTCGTTCTTCGTCCAGGTCGAGAAGGTGACCTGGGAGGCGTTCGCGCTGGCGGTGCCGGTGGGCCTGCTGGCCGCCGCGATCCTCGTCGTCAACAACGTGCGCGACATCGATTCGGACCGCCGCGCGGGCAAGCGCACCCTGGCGGTCAAGCTGGGGCGCCAGCGGACGCGGGTCATGTACGCCAGCGTGGTCTACCTCGCCTACCTCCTCACCCCCGTCACCTGGCTGTTCGGGCCGACCACCGCCTGGGTGCTGCTTCCGTGGCTGACGCTCCCGCTGGCCGCCTCGGTCAGCCGGATCGTGCGCAGCCGCACCGACGGCCCCTCGTTGAACGGGGCGTTGGCCCAGAGCGGGCTGCTGCAGCTGTCGTTCTGCATGCTGCTCTCGGCCGGGTTGCTGCTCAGCCGGTGACCGCCGCCCCGTGAAGCTCGCGGTGACACCCATGACGGTCCCGTTGAGGGCCCCCTTTCACGCCGGCCACGGCACCGTCACCGACCGGGGTCTGCTGCTCGTCGAGCTGCGGGCCGCCGACGGGCTGGTGGGCTACGGCGAGGCAGCTCCGCTGGAGTCATATGACGGCGTGAGCATGGCCGAGATACAGGCGGCGTTGGAGGCGTGCGCTCCGGTGCTCGACGCCTATCGCGACGTGGCGCCGATCGCCGACGTGCTGGCCCGGTGCGCGGAGGCGACCGTCCTGCCCCAGGCGCTGGCCGCGATCGACCTCGCTCTCTGGGACCTGGCGGGCAGGCGGACCCGTGAGCCGGTGTGGCGGCTGCTCGGCGCCCGGCACGCCGGGCCGGTCGCGGTCAACTGGACGATCGCCGCCGCCGACCGCTCGGGCGCCGCCCACGAGGCCGCCACCGCACGAGCCGCGGGCTACGGCGCTGTCAAGGTCAAGGTGGCGATCGGCGACGATGCCGGCCGCCTGGCCGCGGTGCGGGCGTTCGGCGGGCCCGACATGGCGATCCGGATCGATGCCAACGGCGCCTGGCTGCCCGCCGAGGCCGAGGCCGCCCTCAACGTCCTGGAGCCCGTGGGCATCGAGCTGTGCGAGGAGCCGGCCCGCGGCCTCGCGGCCATCCAGGCGCTGCGACCGCTGACGCACGTCCCGCTCGCGCTCGACGAGTCCGCCGGCGACCCCGAGGCGCTCACGCGCCCGGCGGCCGACTTCATCTGCCTGAAGATCTCGCGCTGCGGCGGGATCAGCGGGCTCCTCGACACCGCGGCGCGAGCCCGAGCCGCCGGGTACGGCGTCTACCTCGCCTCCACCCTGGACGGCCCCCTGGGGATCGCCGCCGCGCTGCACGCCGCCGCCGTCATCGGCCCTGACCGCGCCTGCGGGCTGGCGACGTTGGGCCTATTCGAGGGCCCGCGCGACCCGCTGCCGCCGGCGCGTGGGTCGATCGTCCCCCCGGCAGGCCCGGGCCTGGGCGAGGGCCTGCGCGACTGGTACTAGTGCCCTGAACCCACAAATTCGGTGGCAGCCTCGCGGCGTCTCCGAATTTCCGATTCACGACACTAGCCCCCGGCCGCGATCACGTCGGCCACCAGGCCTGGCGCCTCGAGATGCGCGGCGTGACCGGCGCCACCCACCACGTGCACCCGCGCGTTGGCGAGCGCGGCAGCCATCTCGGCCGCGATCGCCTGGAACTTGGCGTCGCGCTCGCCCACCACCAGCTCCACCGGCACGTCGAGCTCGGGCAGGCGCTTCCACAGGGACGGCAGCGCGCCCGTGCCCAGCCCGCGCAGCGCCGCGGCCAAGCCTCCCGGAGTGTTGCGCAGACGGTCGCGGTGGACTGCGGCCCGCACGTCCGCCGGCTGGTCGGCGAGCACGCCCGTCCGGGACCAGCGCTCAGCGAACGCCTCGATCGTCATCCGCTCGACCTCGGCGGCCAGCCGGTCGTCAGCGGCACGCCGCTGGTCGCGCTCCCCGGGGTCGGCGATCCCCGGGCTCGCCCCGATGAGCACCAGCCGCCGCACCCGTTCGGGGAGGGCCAGCGCCGCGTGGAGGGCCAGCCGCCCGCCCATCGAGTAGCCGGCGAGCTCGAACCCCTCCGCGGCCGCCGTGCCGACGTCGGCCACCACGCCGGCCAGCGACACCGGCCGCACGGCCGATGCGATCCCGTGTCCTCGGATGTCGGGCGCGAGGGACCGATAGCGTTCCGGGAGCGCCGACGTCACCTGATCCCAGCTTGCGCCCGTGTTGGTGAAGCCGTGGAGCAGGACGAGGTTCGGCGCCATCGCCCCATCATGACCGCAACCGACACCTACCTCCTCCTGCGCGCGTTCTGCGACGAGCTCGCCCGCTGCGGCCTGGAACACGTCTGCACCTCGCCGGGCTCGCGCAACACGCCGATCCTCCTCTCGCTGGCGCGCGAGCCGCGCATCCGCACCTGGTCGCACATCGACGAGCGCTGCTCCGCCTTCTTCGCGCTGGGCGCCGCCAAGGCCGGCGGGCGCCCGGTGGCGGTGACCTGCACCTCGGGAACAGCCACCGCCAACTACCTTCCGGCGGTGGTGGAGGCCTATCACGCCCGGGTGCCGCTGATCGTCCTCACCGCCGACCGGCCGCCCGAGCTGCGCGACGTGGGCGCCGGCCAGGCCATCGACCAGCTCAAGCTCTACGGCGACGCCGTCAAGTGGTTCGTCGAGGTCGGCGTCGACACCGCCTCGGCCGAATCGCTGCGCTGGATCCGCCAGCTCGCCTGCCGGGCCTACTGGACCGCCGCGTCCGGGCGGCCCGGCCCCGTGCATCTCAACTTCCCGCTGCGCGAGCCGCTCGTGCTCGACGCCTCGCTGCCCGAGGACCCCGTCCCCGGTCGCGCCGGCGGCCGGCCATGGGTGCAACTCGCGCCGAGCCCCGCGGTGTCCGTCGCCACGCGCCACGTTCCTGCGCGGGGCGTCGTCATCGCCGGGCGTCAAGAGCGCGACCCCCGGATCGGCGAGGCCGCGGCGCGGTGCGCCGAGCGTCTCGGCTACGCCCTCCTCGCCGACCCCCTGTCGGGCGCACGCCACGGCGACACCGCCGTCGCCACCTATGACGTGCTCCTGCGCGAGCCCGGCTTCGCCGCGCGGGTTGCGCCCGAGGCGGTCATCCGGGTCGGAGACCTGCCCACCTCGAAGCCGCTCAGGGCGTGGCTGGCCGGCCTGGACGACGTGCCCCAGCTCGCCCTTGACCCGGAGGGCGCGTGGCAGGATCCGGCGGCGGTTGTCTCACAGATCGAGGCCGGTGACCCCGTCGCCGTCCTCGACGCGCTGACGACCCCCGCGCCCGATCCCACCTGGCTTGGCGCCTGGACCGCCGCCGACGAGGCGGCGCAGCGCGCGATGACCCGAGCGATCGGCGACGCGCTCTCCGAGCCGGCGGTGGCCCGGCAGCTCGGAGAGCACCTCTCCACGCACGCCACGCTGGTCGTCGCCTCCTCCATGCCCATCCGCGACGCCGAGCTCTACTTCCCCGCCGGGCGACCCCTCCCCCGTGTCCTCTCCAACCGAGGCGCCAACGGCATCGACGGCACGGTCTCGACGGCGTTTGGCGTGGCCGCCGTTTCAGACGGGCCCGTGGTCCTGCTCATCGGCGACGTCGCGCTCGCCCACGACGTCGGCGGCCTCATCGCCGCGCGTCAGCTGGGGCTCGACCTCACGATCGTGGTCGTCAACAACGACGGCGGCGGGATCTTCCACTTCCTGCCGGTGAGCGGCGAGAGCGACGCGTTCGAGGAGCACGTCGCCACCCCGCACGGGCTTGACTTCGCCAAGGCGGCCGCGCTCTATGGGCTGGACCACACGCGCGTCGACACCGCCGGCGAGCTCGCCGACGCCCTCGGTCGGCCCGGCGTCGTGGAGGTGCGGACCGACCGCGCCGAGAACCTGGCGCTGCATCGCCACCTCGCCGACGCGGGGCTGGCCGCCGTGCGGGCCCTCAGCCCGACAGCACCGGCAGCATCACCTGCAGCTTGACCTCGGTCTCGGCCAGCTCGGCGGCCGGGTCGGAGTCGCGCACGATGCCACAGCCGGCGTAGCAGCGGGCCATGGGGCCGCGGAGCAGCGCACAGCGCAACGCCACCAGGAACTCCCCGTCGCCCGAGGCGTCGGTCCACCCCACCGGCCCGGCATACCAGCCGCGGTCGAAGCCCTCCAGCGCCGGGATGACGTCCAGGGCGGCGGCGGGCTCGGCGCCGACCGCCGGCGTCGGGTGCAGCCGGCCCACGAGCTCGACGGCCTCGATCGGCGCGGCGAGCTGGGCGCGGATGGGCGCCGCCAGGTGCTGGATGTTCGCCACGCGCACCACCACCGGCTCGGGCGCCGCCGTCACCCAGACCGAGTATGGGCGCAGCGTGCGCGCGATGCGGCGGGCCACGATCGCGTTCTCCTCGCGGTCCTTGTCCGAGCGCAGGAGCTGCTCGCCGAGATGGTCGTCTACGGCGGGATCGGCGCTGCGCCGCGCCGACCCGGCGAGCGCCACCGTGGTGGCGCGCTGGCCCTGGCGGCGGATGAGCAGCTCGGGGCTGGCGCCGATGAACGTGGCGTCGCCGCGCCCCACGGCGTAGACGAACGAGCTGGGGAACGCCTCTCGCAACAGCCCGAACACGGCCGCCGGATCGTGGTCGACCGGGGCGTGGACATCCACCTCCCTGGCCAGTACCACCTTCTCGAAGGCTCCGGCGCGAATGCGCTGCACCGCCCGCTCCACCGCCGTCTCGTAATGAGCCGGCGGCATCGCGCTGACCACCTCGTACGCGCCGACGGGAGCCGGATCGAGCAACGGCAGCGGAGATTCGCGCAGCTCCGACAGCCGGACCTCGATGCGGGCGATGACATCGGCGGCGGTGTCATCGGGGTCGACGCCGGAGTTCACTGTGATCCACGCGCTGTCGCCTCGCCGGGCGAGCGACACCTCCGGCACGATCAATGAGGCCGGCGCAAACCCGCCCCACGCGGGCGACCGGCCGCCCCCGGAGTCAAACGCGAACCCGCCCACGGCCACCAGCCCGCTGCCGCTGGGGCCGTCGATGTCGTCTGCCAGCGCCTGCCTGGCCAGCGACCGCCACAGCGCTGCCACGTCGGCGAAGCGCCCCGGGCCCTCGGCCTCGAGGGCCCGCACGCCGCCGAGCGCCGCCACCGCGACGCCGTCCCGCTCCGGCTGCTCCATGCAGAACCACGGCTCGCCGGGCCGGCGCGAGGCGGCGATCACCGCACTCGGATCGGCCGGCCGCTCCAGCGCGCAGGTGACGCTCACCAGCCAGGGTGCACCCGCGGCTCGGGCCCGGCGCAGCGCGGTCTCCGCCCGGCGCTCCACCCGCCGCCTGGCACCGGCATCCAACCACGGCTTGCCCTCCGTCACGGCCAGGGTGCGCGGCATCCCGCTCAGGCTATCGTCCGGCCCCTGGTTCGGGCTCGGCTAGGCGCCCGCGGCCTGGACTCGGACCGGTCCGCGCAGGTTGATGGCGCGCAACGTTGCGCCGGCGGGCGGCTCCCCGGCGCCGACGGTGGGCCGCAGAGCGACGTGCCGCTCGTGCCCCGGCTCCACCCCGAACGCGTCGTCGGACGCGCGCCAACCGTCGACCACGACGCGGACCCCGTAGGCGAACCTGCGGCTGGTCACGCGTAACCCCGTGCCCTCCGGCGTGCGCTCGACGATCGCCTCGAGCCCGAGGTCGGACGCGGGCTCCTGGCCAAGCGGCCGCCCGGCGGGGAAACGAAACGCCTGCGAGAGCAGGTCGCCGGTCGGCGTCTCCAGGCTGACCGCAACGAGGTCCTGGGCGGGCGGCCCGAAACGGTAGGCCCAGGAGACGTCGACGAAGCGGCCCAGCAGCGCCTCGACGTTGCGGGTGAGAGTGCCGTGCGCCTCCAGTTCGAGATCGGCCACGACCTCCTCAACGAGCTGCTCGAACCCTCGGTACAGCGCCACCCGCAGGCGCGCCGCCAGCGCGTCGGGCCGGTCGTTGGCGACGTGGACGTCGATTCCCCCGAGCCCCTCGTCGGTGCTCCACACCGCGACCGGCGCCAGCGCGCGCGCCAGGTGCGCGAACGCGACCTTGGGCTCGCCCCGGTGATCGAGCACACCCCACCCGGCCCCCGGCGCCAGGTCGCGCAGCCACAGCGCCAGCGCGCCCTGGCACGGAGACCCGGCGCGGCGCCACTCGCCCAGCACCTCGGCCATGACCTCGCCGCTGACGGCGCGGGACAGCTCCAGGTAGCGGTCGGGGTCGGCGCTGCGCAGGGATACCGGGTCCACGCCGAACACAAGCGCCAGATAGTGGTCGCGCACGTCCTCGAAGTCCCAGTCTGCCCCCGCGTCGCGCGGCACGCCCGCCGTGGCTGCGGCCGGGTCGTCAGGCACGTTGGCGAAGGCGAGGCACTCGGCGGCGAACCTCACCCCGGCGCGGCGCGCGTCCTCCAGCGGCCGCCGATAGGCCCCGACGCCGTAATAGTTGGCCACGCCACGGTCGGTGCGGAACGGGAGGTCGCCCCCCCACGGCGCCGAGGGGACGTACGGCGCCTCGGTCTGCGCGTCGCGGACGAGGCGCGGGAGCAGCTCGCGGTAGAGCGGGCCGTCGGCCAGTGCGGGATCGAGCCCCATCATGGCCACCTGTTGGGCCACCTCGCTGCCGCCGCACAGCACCGCGAGGGAGGGCCGGCCGGCCAGCCCGTCCAGGATGTCGCGGGCCTCTGACTCCACGACGGCCGTAAAGGCGTCGTCGGACTCGGGGTAGTCGAGGTTGGCGAACATGAAGTCCTGCCACACGAGGATGCCCAGTTCGTCGCAGAGGTCGTAGAACGCCGGCGACTCGTAGGTGGCGGTTCCGGGAACGCGGAGCATGTTCATGCCCGCGGCCACGACCCGGTCGAGCACCGGCCGCAGCTGTGCCGCGCCCGCATGGGGAGCGCGGAGGTCGAGCGGCGTCCACACCGCCCCGCGCGCGAACACCGGCACGCCGTTGACGCGCAGGCTCAGGCCATCCGCGTCGAGGTCGGCGGGCGCCTGGAGGCGGCGGAATCCGACACGACCGCAATGCAACAGCTCGCCGCCGATCCGCAGGGCCACGTCGTGGAGCGCGGGCTCGCCATGGGTGTGGGGCCACCACGGCGCGACGCGGGTCAGCGTCAGCGAGGCGTCCCCGACGCCGGTCAGCGGATCGACCGCGATGGTTGTCCCGCCGGCTCCGGCCACGCTCAACTCGAGCTCCATCGGCAGCGCGGTGCCGGCCAGGGCCCGAGCCGCGACCCGGCAGGCGAGCCGACCCGTCCCGTCCTCGTCAAGGCGGGTGCGCAGCCGCACGCCGTCCAGCACGCACCCCCGCCGGCGCTCCAGCGACACCGGACGCCACGGCCCCACCACCGCCGGCCCCGGCGCGAAGCCCGGCGCGCGCCCCAGCAGCATCGTCCGGTAGAAGCGCAGGTTCCCGTTGGAGACGAGCCGCGTCCGCCAGCGAGCGCGGGGCTTGCGGGCCTGTGCCAGCCGTGGGGCGAGTGCCCGGCAGCAGATCACCAGCTCGTTGGCGCCGCGCAGGCGCCGGGAGACGTCCACGGCGTGCGCCGCGAACATCGACTCGCTCTCCAATACGAGCCGGCCGTTGAGATAGACCTCGGTGACGGTCGCCAGGCCCCCGAGCGCCAGCACCACCTCCTCCCCGTCCGCCGCGGGCTCGGCATCGAAGCGGCAGCGAAACCACCAGTCCTCGGCGTCGAGATCGCGGCCGGCCGTGTCCTCGCCGAGGGCGCCTGCGACCGTGCCCGGCACCCGTGCCGCGCGCCACGCCAGCCCGTCGACCTCGGTGGGACCGGCGCACCCTCCCGGCGGGCTCGGCGCCACCTCCCAGCCGTCGCTCAGCATCAGCCGGCGGCGCCGTCCAAGCCGTCCATGGCTCGGTCCCACGCGTCCGACAGCGTCGCGATCAGCGGGCCGCCATCGAAGGGCCGGCGCCGGGCCAGGCGAAACGACAGCGCCTTGCAGGCCTCGACGATCTGGGCCATGGCCTCCGCCGCCGGCGCGGCGTCGTCACCCCACAGCCAGCGGGCGTGATCGGACAGGGTTTCGAATGCCGACCCCGCCATGCGCACGGTGGCGAAGGCATAGGCGTGGTAGTCCTGAAGCTCCCACTCGAGCAGTGCGGCGAGCTGCCCGGACAGCTGGGCGCCGAAGCGCTCGAACGGATTGGTGGGGGGCCGGCGGCGAAGATGGCCCCGCAGCGCGTCCGCCGCGGCGGAGCGCAGCGCGTCGCCCTTCAGCCGCTCGCCTGCGTCGAAGCGCACGATCTCCGTGTACGGGGGCAGCGCGGCGTCGTCGTCTGAGCCGATCCGGAGGATCCCGCGATAGTCCTCGCCGCGCAGCTCGTACAGCCCCGCGGAGTGGAAGTAGCGCATGACCTCGTGCTCCGGGTCAAGCGCATCGGCGGCGACTGAGGTCTTGACGTGCTCGGCTCGATAGCTGGTCGACGCGGTGTCGGGCAGATACCAGCTGTCGAGCTCGACGATGATCGTGCGTCCCTGTGCCAGCTGGTCGGCAATCTGCGTGGGCAGCGGCCGGTAGGGCTGCATCTCATGGATGTCGATGCCGAACAGACGCTCCAGGTCCTCCGGTGGGGGCTTGAAGAACGTCCACTGGTCGCCCTCGAAGTCCATCCGCACGAGATGCCCGAACGCGGCCAGCGGCTCATATCCACAGGCGTGCAGCAGTTCGATGATGACGTCGGAGTAGCAGTTGGTCTCGGGATAGGACCGCGCGGTGGAGTGCAGGAGGTGGCGGTCATAGCCATCCGGGTGCTTGCCCGAGATGCTGAGCATGCGGCCCGAGCCGGCGACGCTCATCGCCAGAGCTGCCCGCGCACCGTGGCGGGCCACACCTCGGGATCCAGGCCGTGGGTGCGCAGCAGCGCCAGCACGATCCGCTCGTGGCCGAAGCCGAGGCAGGCGGTGTGAGCGGTGTCGCCACCGGCCAGCTCGATCCCCCACGTGGACCCGAAATGGTCGCGATGGTGGTTGAACGAGGCGCAGGCCGTGGGCTCGGGGCCCGCGATCTGGACGAGGAGCTCCAGCTTGAGCCGCTCCGCCTGCTGGTTGGCGGCCAGCATCCGGCCCCGGCGGCCGAAGAACGGGTCGTTGGCGACGTCCAGCTCCGCCGCGAGCCCGAGGGAGCGAAGCAGCTCGAGCCCGCGTTGGGCCCATTCCTCGCGCCACTCCAGGACGGCCTCCGGCTCGCCGACGCGGACGAGTTCGTGCTGATGGAAGATCTGACGGCGCGCGGGATCGTGCGACGGCTCGTGGCGGAACACCCAGGCGCCGCCGGCGTCCACGAACGCGCCGCCCTCGGGCAGCCGTCCCCGCGCCGCGATCGCCGGATAGACCGGGTAGCACGCGGCGGGCATCAGCGTGAGCTCGGTGGGCTGCTGGAACTCGCTCCAGTCCTCGTGGCGGGCGGCCCGCTCGCTCTGCTCCGCCGCCTGACGCTCGTCGCCGTCGAAGGAGTAGATGCTGCCGGCCAGGTGGGGGAACGACGCCAGGTAGCCGCTGGACTCCAGCTGGCGCCGCGGCAGCAGCGGCGGGAATCGCAGCCGCTCGGCCCCGCGATCGGTCGCCTCGGCGCTGAGCCGCGCATCGAGCCGGCCGCGCACGTCCTCGAACACCGGGCCGTGGCCGTAGACGCCGGGGACGCCGGACTCCAGGAGATGGCCATGGGCGATCAGCTCGGCGAGGAACTCGGCCTGGTCAGGCGACGCCTCGCGAACCTCCGGGGGCACGCGGTCAGACCTCCTTGGCGATCATCAACAGGCCGGCGTCAACGGAGTGGATGCGCTCGTTGGCCACCATCAACCGCGCCGACAGCGCGTCGCGCAGTTGGCGCCCGACGCCGTAGGGCGAGTCGTTCTTGTAGGCGGCGATGCCGATCACCTCGAGCACGCCGCCGCAGATGCGCGGCGCCTGCTCGGAGGCGGCCAGCTTGAGGTTGTTGAAGCGCAGGACCGAGGTGAGCGTGGCCAGGTCGGGCCGCTCGGGATCGTCGTTGAAGGCCACGTAGTCCGCCAGCGCGGACTCGACCTCGGCCCGCATCATCGTCAGCTCGCTCATCACCCGCGACAGGCTCTGAGCGGCCGGGACGGGCGCGCCGGGGTTGCGGCGCGCGGCCGCTCGGACGAAGGCCCGGCCGCGCTCGAACGCCTCCGTGGCGATCCCCAGCCAGACGTGCGACCAGAGGATGTGCGAGATCGGCACGTGGGACTCGTTCATGACGGTGGCGAACGGCGCCGACAGGATCTGATCGAAGCCGAAGCGGGTCCGGACCGTGAACCCCGGCGAGCAGGTACCCCGCATCCCGATCGTGTCCCAGGTGCCGGTGGGCTCCAGCTCGGTCTGGTCCCGGTGGTGCAGGACGAGGGCCTGGTCGACCTGCTCGGACTGCGGCGAGCGCCGCGCGGTGGTGAAGAGATCGTCGGCGTAGGCGCCGTAGCTCACCGTCGGGGCCTGCTTCTCCAGCGCGAATCCGTCGCCGTCGGGCGTGACCGGCGCGATCGAGCGGCCCATGTCGCCGCCGGTGCCGATCTCCGAGGTGACCGAGGCGATCAGCCGCTGCTCGGCCACGACGCGACGCAGGTAGCTCTCGAACCACGCGCCCTCGAGATGGCGCACGATCGTGGCCACCTGGATCTGGTGCATGGCGAAGATCATCGCGGTGGACGAGCACCGCCTTCCCAGCTCGTAAGACGCTCGAGCCAGTCCTGAGATCGAGACGCCGGCCCCGCCGAGCTCGACCGGGACAAAGGCCGAGAACGCGCCGGCGTCGCGCAACGCGGTGATCGCCTCATCGGGGAAGCGGGCGGCGTGATCCACCGCGTCGGCGTGGACGGCGGCGACCTCCTCCCCGATCCGGCGGACCTGGTCCACGAAGATCCGGTCGGCGTCGACGGCGAGGCTCATGCCGCGGGACGAAGCTCGGTGACGGCGGCGTCGATGGCGGAGATGCTTTCGAACACGCTGCGCTTGAGCATGACGTCGGGGAACTCGATGTCGAACGTGTCCTCGAGCGCGAGCATCACGTTGACGCTGGCGTGGGAGCTCATCCCGGCGGCGAACAGGTCGGCGTCGTCACCGAGGGTGTCGACGTTGACGGGCAGCCGCGCGTGGTCGCGCAGGACCGCCCGGATCGCGGTGTCATAACCGCCGGCCATCAGAGCGACCCCGCCACCGCCACCGCAGCTGCGTAGCCCCGGCCGCGGCTGACGCTGACGCCGATCCGCCCCACGCCGCGCCGCCCCGCGAGCTCCGCCGCGGCCCCGGCCAGCTGCACGGTCAGAACGCTGCGCCCCCCGGCCCGCGTGCCGATCGCTGCCAGTGAAATCGGCCCGTCTACCTCAAGTGCCTTCAAGATCGCCTCCTTGGCCGCGAATCGCTCCGCCAGGCGGGCCGTACTGGCGCCGCATTCATGTCGCTCGGTTTGAGTGAACACGCGCTCGAGGTAGCGTTCCCCGAACGTCTGGATCGATTCCCGCACCTCGGCGATCTCGACAAGGTCCATCCCCACGCCTCGCATGTTCTGAAGGGTATTCGGCATACCGCACCGGACGCTTGACCGGTGCACTGGGCCTCGTGGACGGGCGCGGGTCAGCTCGCTGGTTTCCGGGCCACGTAGTGGATCTCCGGGCAATCAGGGGCCTCATCGCCACTCGCGAGCGCACGCCCATCCAGAGCGGCGGCCAGCTCCGGTTCCAGCCCCTCCTCGCGAAACTGGCGGAACTGCGCCGCCGGGTCGATGAAGTAGTGCACCAGGCTGAACTCGTGCGAGCCGTCGCTGGCCAGTGCGAAGTCGACGTTGCGGCGCTCAAGCGGGCGCAGACGCCGGTGACGGCGGATCCGCCGCGGCGCCCGCAGCACGTCGGCGCCGAACTCCACGACCCCGCGCGGACGGCCATGCAGCAGGCCCCCCACCCGGATATGCCACGGCGACCGGATCCGCGGCAGGTAGGCGCGGTTGTGCGAGGACATCACCAGCACGCCCCCCGGCGCCAGCACCCGGCCGATCTCCCGCAGCGCCCGTCGGCGCTCGATGTCGTCGTAGACGTCGAGCAGGTTGTAGCCGGCGATCACGGCGTCCAGGGAGCCGTCCGCGAACCGCGTCATGTCGCTCATGTCGCCCTCGGCGAAGTCGCCTCCCGGGTAGCGGCGCCGGCACTCGGCGATCATCTGCGGCGACAGGTCGATGCCGTGGAACTCGCGCGCCAGCGCCACCAGGTACCCCGCGATCCGCCCGGCGCCGCAGCCCAGCTCCAGGACCGCTCCAGAGAGGTTCTCCCGCAGGCGCACGAGGAGCAGAACCTCGACCGGCCTCAGGTCGCGATTGGCGTAGGCGGACACGAAGTCCCCCTGCGACCAGGTCGCCTGATTGGTTGCCGCCACAGCAGAGGAAGCGGGCTGTGGCGGCATACCGCGATGGTAGAGGCCCGGCCTGTGCGGCCGAGCCTCGCTGTCAGGTCTCGGTGCGCCCCCGCGAGATCGCGATCTCGCCGGTGCGCGCCATCTCGATCAGCCCGAAGGGACGGACGAGCGCCTCGAATGCGTCGACCTTGTCGCACGTGCCGGTGACCTCGATCACCACCGAGCGCTTGGTCACGTCCACCACCTTCGCGCGGAAGATCTCGCAGATCTGCATGACCTCGGCGCGCGACGAGCCGTCGGCGTTGACCTTGAACAGCGCCAGCTCGCGGGCCAGCGTCTCCACCGGCTCCAGGTCGCGGATCTTCAGGACGTTGACCAGCTTGTGCAGCTGCTTGGTGACCTGGTCGATCGGATGCACCGCGCCGTCGAGGGTGAGCGTGATGCGGCTCACGGTCTCGTCGTCAGTGGGTCCGACCGCCAGGGTGTCGATGTTGAAGCCCCGGCGCGCGAACAGCCCGGCGATCCGGGTGAGGACGCCCGGCTTGTTCTCCACCAGGATCGAGAGGATGTGCTTGCGCCCGGTCCGCAGACCGGACACGGCCTCCAGCTGGTCCAGCGACAGGATCTCCTTGGTTCCCGGCTCACCCATGGCTCGCCTCACCCCACCATGTCGCGCGCGGCCTGACCCGGCGCGATCATCGGATACGTGTTCTCCTCGCGAGTGACGCGCACGTCCACCAGGACCGGTCCGTCGGTGGCGATCGCCTCGCGCATGTCGGACACGAGCGTCGTCTTGTCCTCGAGTCGGATCCCGGTGGCCCCGTAGGCTCCCGCCAGCTTGACGAAGTCCGGGTACTGGCCCATGTCAACCTGGCTGTAGCGCCTGTCCCAGAACAGCTCCTGCCACTGGCGAACCATGCCCAGGTAGCCGTTGTTCATGATGAACACCTTGATGGGGATGTTCTCCTGGGCGCAGGTGGCCAGCTCCTGCATGTTCATCTGCACCGAGCCGTCGCCGGCCATGCAGACCACGGTGTCGTCGGGACACCCCACCTTGGCGCCCATCGCCGCGGGCAGCCCGAAGCCCATCGTTCCCAGGCCGCCGGAGTTGATCCACCGCCGGGGCCGGTCGAAGTGGAAGTACTGGGCCGTCCACATCTGGTGCTGGCCGACGTCCGACACGACGATCGCGTCGGCCTCGGTGGCCTGGTACAGGGCCTGGACCATGTACTGGGGCTTGATCTCAGCGTCCGTGGAGTCCGTGTAGCCCAGCGGATGGCGCTCCTGCCAGAGCCGGATGCGCGTCCACCACTCCTCCAGCCGCGCCGGATCGGCCGCCAGCGCCCGGTACTCCGCGGTCAGCCGCGGCAGGATGTTCTTCGCATCACCGACGATCGGAATGTGGGCCGGGACGTTCTTGGAGATCTCGGCCGGGTCGATGTCGATGTGGATGAACTTGGCCCGCGGCGCGAACTCTGAGAGCTTGCCGGTGATGCGGTCGTCGAACCGGGCGCCGATGGCGACGATGAGGTCGGCCTCGTCCATGGCGTAGTTGGCGGTGCGCGTCCCGTGCATGCCGAGCATGCCCAGCCACTGGTCGTGGGTGCCCGGGAAGCCGCCCAGCCCCATCACCGTGCAGGTGACCGGGAACCGGTCGGCGGTCGCGAGCTCGGTCAGCTCGGCGGCAGCGTTGGCCGAGACCACCCCGCCGCCGGCGTAGATGACCGGCCGGCGCGAGTTGGCCAGCGCCTTGGCGGCCAGCCTGATCTGCTTCTGGTTGCCGTCGGTGGTGGGCTGGTAGCCGGGCAGATGGACGTCGTCGACCGGCTCGTACGGGATGTCGGCCCGGCTGAGGTCCTGCGGGATGTCGACCACCACCGGGCCGGGCCGGCCGGTGCGCGCGAGGTGGAACGCCTCGTGGATCGTGCGCGGCAGCTCCAGCGGGTGCTGGATCATGAAGCTGTGCTTGACGATCGGCATGGTGATGCCGATCGTGTCGGCCTCCTGGAACCCGTCGGTCCCGAGCAGCTCGGTGCGCACCTGCCCGGTGATGAACACCACCGGGACCGAGTCCATCATCGCGTCGGTGATCGGCGTCACCAGGTTGGTCGCCCCCGGGCCGCTGGTGGCCAGGGACACGCCGACCTTGCCGGTGGCCTTGGCGTAGCCCTCGGCGGCGTGACCGCCGCCCGCCTCGTGGCGGACGAGGATGTGTCGGATGCCGGCGTCGTAGAAAGCGTCGTAGGTTGGGAGATTCGCCCCTCCGGGAAGACCGAATACCACGTCGACACCCTCGGCCTTCAGGCACTCCATCAACGCATCGACTGCGCGCATTCGCTTTCCTCCTTTCGGGGATCTCCAACAGCTCTAGATGACGGCGCTCGCGCATGCGCGCGCCCGCGATGCCCCAGTGTACGGCCCCTCTGCCCGGGCTGCCCATGGCTACGCTCCGCACGTGCCAGTGATCGAACAGCCGCTTTACCTGCGGGTGGGTCGGGACACCAGCTTCGTCACCGTTCATCGCGCGGTAGACGGGTCGGACACGGCGGTGCTCCTCTGTCCGCCGTTCGGGTGGGAGGAGGTGGCCTCCTACCGTCCCCGGCGGGTCTGGGCGCAGTCGCTGGCCGAGGCCGGGTACACCGCGCTGCGGATCAGCCTCCCATCGACCGGTGACAGCGGGGGTACGGTTCACGATCCCGACCGCGTTGCGGCGTGGACGGCCGCGATTGGCGGGGCCGCCACCTGGCTGCGGCGCGAGACGGGCGCGCGCCGCATCGTCGCCGTCGGGATGGAGCTCGGCGGAATGCTCGCCTACCGGTGCGCCGCGGACGGCGGCGACATCGACGACCTCGTGCTGTGGTCGGTGAGCGCCCGTGGACGGGCCGTGGTCCGACAGCTGCGGGCCTTCTCCCGGCTGGAGACCGAGCGCTTCTTCGAGGACCTGCCCCACCCGCCCCCGATTCCCGAGGGTGAGCTCGAAGCCGGGGGGTTCCGCCTCAGCGCCGAGACGGTTCGCGACATCGAGGGCCTGGATCTCACCGCCCTGGCGCTGAGCGACGCGCCGAGCCGCCGCGTGCTCATGCTCGAGCGCGACGGCATCGCCGTCGACCCCCGGCTGCATGACCGCCTGGCCGAGCTCGGGGCGGCGGTGACGACGGCGCCCGGCGACGGCTACGGCGATATGACCTCGCATCCCCAGAGCGCCCGGCCGGCCGCGGCGGTGTTCGATCGCGTCGCCGCCTGGATCGCGGAGGCGGCCGGCGCGCCGGCGCGTCCCGGACCGCGCACGGACGCTGGGCACGAGGTCGTGGCCGCCGAGCGGATGCAGTGCGGCGAGGAGGGCTGGATCGAGACCCCGGTCAGCTTCGAGCGCGGCGGCGTGACGCTCTCCGGGATCCTCACCGAGCCCGTGCGGTCCGTCGGTGCGGGCCTGTGCGCCGTCCTGCTCAACACCGGCGCGGTGCGTCGGATCGGGCCCAGCCGCCTGTGGGTGCAGACGGCCCGGCGGTGGGCGCGGCGGGGCATCCCCACGCTGCGCCTCGACATCGAGGGCATCGGCGACGCCGGTGGCGCGGCCGTGGGCTATCCCGACGACAGCCTGTTGCACCGCCCCGAGCTGCTCGACCAGGTCCGCTGCGCGCTCGACAACCTCCAGGAGCGCGGCGTCGGCGACTCGTTTCTGCTCGCCGGATTGTGTTCTGGGGCCTACTGGAGCCTGCGCGTCTGCGTCACCGACGACCGGGTCGCGGCGGCGGCCCTGGTCAACTGCCGCGTGGTGGCATGGGACGAGGGGCTGGCGGCGGGGCGCTACGTCCGTATCCTGCTCACCGAGCGTCCCTCGATCGCCCGGATCCGGCGCGGCGCGTCGCCGCAGCTGGTGCGCGAGATCCTGCGCTGGCTGGTCGCGCTGCCGGCGCGGGGGCTCCGCGCGCTGCTGTCGTCACGCCGCCGATCATCCGCGGACGGCAGCGAGACCGACCGGGTGCTGGGGGCGCTGCGCGACTCCGGCAGGCGCGTCCTGATCCTCTTCTCCGAGCGCGAGCCCCTGTTCGACGAGCTGGTCCGGTCTGGCTGGCGCGCGCGGCTGGAGCGATCGCCCGCGATCTCGTTCGAACACATCGCGGTCAACGATCACACCCTCCGCCCCGGGTGGGCCCAGGACCAGGCTCAGGCTGCGCTGGACCGGTTCCTCGCCGGCGAGCTGGGCGCGTCGCGCGCCGACCCGATCAGCTCGGCGACCGAGCCTGCCTGAGCGTCGCAGCGCGCTCGGAGGCCAGCGCCACCTCGGGGAAGTCCAGCTCCTCGCCGCAGCGCATGCACACCGCGTCGTGGAGCTTGATCACCTTCCCGCAGGACGGGCATTGGCGCCTGAGCTCGTCGCGGTCCCAGCGGTAGCAGACGGCGGCCAGCAGGCCGATGAAGGGCACGCAGAACGAGACCAGAAACCACATGAAGAACGAGCTGCCCTTGGTGCGCCCCACCATGCCCCCGGCCAAGCCGAAGAAGAACAGGATGACGAGCAGCCCGAGGCCCTGCACGGTCCGTGCGTCAGATCGTCTTCAGCGCCCAGATCACCGCGACCACAACGGCCGCGATGGCGATGATCCAGAACACCGTCATGATCAGACCGATGATGAAGTGGATGGCGAGGGCCGCCGCCACGATCAACACCAAGCCGGCACCGACCCGCTTGAGGACCGGGGGGCGCGACCGGGTGGGCTCAACCTGATAATCCATGATCAGATCGTAGCGCTCCGGGCGGCCGGGCCCTCCGGGTAACTAGGTCAGACGCGCTTGGTGTCGGCGAGACGCCGGCCGGAGTCCGCGCGCGGGCTGGGCGCCACCCGCGCCAGGCGGTAGCGCTGGACCCGCACGCTGCCGCGCGGCGCCGGCGTGCGGTGGTCGGCGAGGAGCATGATCCGGGGAGAGCTGGAAGGACTGTTCATGACGGCTATGGTGACCGCCGCACCCCGTGAGCGCATTGGCCCAAGGTCCAAACTCGATTGCCGCCTCGCCCTCCCCGCGGACAACGCGGATCTGACCGATGGGCGAGGTGATCGTGCTCTGCTACCACGCGGTGAGCCCGAACTGGGATGCCGACCTGTCGGTGACGCCCGAGACGCTGGACCGCCAGATCGGGTTCCTCGTCCGTCGCGGCTGGCGGGCAACGACGTTCACCGATGCGGTGCTGGGCCGATCACCGGGACGCGCGCTCGCCATTACGTTCGATGACGCGTTCGCGTCGGTCCGCCGCCATGCGGCCCCCATCCTGCACCGCCACGGCGTCCCCGCCACCGTGTTCGCGCCCACCGCGTTCCTGGACGACGGCGCCGATCTGGAGTGGCCCGGCGTCGCGCACTGGAAGGAGTCGGACTTTGCCGGGGAGCTGGCCGCGCTGGACTGGTCTGACCTGCGCGAGCTCGCGCAGGCCGGCTGGGAGATCGGGTCGCACACGTGTACCCACCCGCATCTGACCACGCTCGACGACACGACCCTCGGCGAGGAACTGACCCGATCGCGCGAGCGCTGCACGCAGGAGCTGGGCCGCCCGTGCCGGTCGATCGCCTACCCCTACGGCGATGTCGATCCTCGCGTCGCCGCCGCGGCCGCCGCGGCCGGCTACGAGGCGGGCGCCAAGCTCGCCGCGGACCTGCGGCATGAGGGCCCGCTGCGGTTCCCGCGGGTGGGGATCTACCACCCGGACGACTGGCGGCGTTTCCGCCTCAAGATCGCGGGGCCGGTGCGGCGGCTGCGGCGGTCGGCCCACTGGGCACGCTGACGCCCTTACTCGCCAGCAGCCGCGCGTAGAGCCGGGTGACGGCAGCGACCATCGCCTCGCTCGAGAACTGCTCCTTCTGACGCCGCCGGCCGCGTTCGCCCATCTCGCGCGCCAGCGCCGGATCGGCGAGCAGGTGGCCGATCCGCTCGGCCAGGGCCGCCGGATCCCGCGGCGCGACCAGGAACCCGGTCTCGCCGTCACGGACGATCTCGGGCAGCCCACCCACGTCGGTGGCCACCACGGGCAGACCGGCCGCCATGTACTCGAGCACCGCCAGCGGCATCCCCTCGAAATCCGAGGAGAGCACGCCCACGGTCGCCGCGGCTCGCAGATCGGCCACGTCCGTGCGCGCCCCCAGCAGCGATACGGCATCAGCCACGCCATGCTCGGCGGCGAGTGCCCGCAACGCCCCGGCGTCACCCCCGCCCGCGACGAGGAGGCGGACGTCCGGATACGTCCGGCGCACGAGCGCCGTCGCGGCGATCATCACCTCGACGGCCTTCTGCGGTCGCAGCGTCGCGGTCTGCAGGAGCACGGGCGCGTCCGGCGCGAGCCCGAGCTCCCGGCGCACGGCAACGTCGTTCCCGCCTTCGGACTCGGCGATTCCGTTGTGGATGAGCACAACGCGGTCAGCCGGCATGCCCACTTCGGCCACCATGCGCGCCCGGTCGGCCTCGGACACCGCGATGACGGCGTCGGAGAGCCGAGCCACCACGTGGCGGTCCGCGAGCCGGCGGAAGGGCTGGCCCTCGAATGACCACGTGTGCTCGTGGGCGACCACCACCGGAACCCCGAGCGCGTGGCCCAAGAGCGCCGCCCAGATGTTGGAGCCGAACTTGTGCGCGTGGATGACGTCCACGCGGCCATGGCGCAGCTGTGCCAGGCGCCCCAGCGGACGCATGTCGAACCGATGCCTGCGCTCGAGGAACACCACGTCGACGCCCGCGTCACGCAGCCGCGCCAGGCTGGCGTCCGATCCGGGCACGTCCCCGGTCGGCCGCGTCACGCACAGCGAGCGACGAAACCGCTTCGGATCGGCGAGCACGCACAGGTCTTCGGCGATCCGCTCGGCGCCGCCGACGCCGACGACATCGGTCAGCGTGAGGACATGCGGCCTGGGCACGGCGGGGGCTGGCACGCGCCGATTATCCCGTCGGCCGCCACCGGACGCCCTTCCCCTGACACGCCCCCAACCCTGCTCTTTTCGTCACAAAACCTCTGCGCGCGATGCGGGGCGCCACCTCCGCGGGAAGGTGCGGTGCGTGAAGTGCAGAGGTTTCTGCCGGGCAACCCGCGCATGTGCGCGCCCAGACCTCAAAGAACGGCGAGACCCTGCCGATCGTGTGGGCATGCACCTGGGAGGGCGCGTCGCCGCCGCGATGATGGTCGTCGGACTGATCGCCTGTGCGATCCTGGCCTCGACGGCGTCCGCCGCCACGGGCTGTGATCGCTACGCATCGCCATCTGGGTCCGATGCCTCGGGCACGGGCACGCTCTCGAACCCACTGGGGTCGGTCGCGGGCCTGGACGGGACGCTGAAGCCGGGCCAGACGGGGTGTCTGCTGTCCGGCAGCTACGGGTCGATCTCCAGCACCCAGCGCCTGACCACCAACGGCACGCCCGGCGCGCGGATCACAATCACCTCAGCACCGGGTCAGCAGGCCAAGGTCATCGGGCTGGTCGAGTTGGAGGGGGCCTACACGACGGTGTCGGGCCTGAGCATCGATGGCTCCAACAACCTCTATAACGGCCAGCGCGCGGGCACCAGTTGCCCCTACCCGGTCTCCAACGGCCTGGAGATTGACGGCGCCGGGGACATCTTCCAGAACAACGACTTCTACCAGTCCATCGTCGGCCTCCGCGGCAACGGCATCGGCATCGGCTGGAACAGCCCTGCCGACAACGCGATCATCCGTGACAACCGCATCCACGACCTCGGGCAATGTCAGGCCTTTGACCAGATGATCTACCTCGCCCACGGCTCGGGCGTGCAGATCTATGACAACTGGCTCTGGAACGATCGCCACGGCTGGGGGGTCCAGATCTACCCCGCCGCGACCAACGCCCACATCTACGACAATGTGATCGACGGGGCCGGCTCGGGCTTCGTCATCGGCGGCAGCACCCAAGTCGCCAACAACAGCATCGACCACAACATCATCCTGAACTCCACCGGCCTGCCCAACGCCGGCCTGCCCCAAGGCGTCGGCGTCTCCACCTGCTGCGGACTGGGCTCCGGGAACACCTTCACGGACAACGTGGTCTATGACAATCCCGGCGGCATCGCCAACGCCGCCGGCATTGCCCTCAGCGGCAACACCACCGCCGCCCCGCAGCTTGCCAGCCCGTCCAGTCACGACTACCGCGCCACCGCCCGCACCCCGGACGCGATCAGCAGATGGAACCTGTGGGACGGCGGCTCGGACACGGCCTCGGTGCCGACGGCCGCCGCGGCCCACGCCCAGGCGAAGCCCTCGGTGATCCACGGGCGACGGGCGGCCAAGCACCACGCCAAGAAGCGCAGGCATCACCACCGGCGGACGCCGGCGCGGCGCCGATCCACCGCCCGCTGACGCGAGCCCCTCGATCATCCGTTTAGCTGCTGGGTCTCGCGCAGGTGGACTTCGGGCGGCGAGCCGATCGGTGTTGCATGCGCGCATCCCGACGGACGCTGCTGCTCCTGCTCATCACGGGACTCCTCGGGTGTGCGTTGGGCGCCGGCTCCGCCTCGGCCGCCACCACGTGCAACCTGTACGCGTCGCCGTCGGGGTCTGACGCCTCGGGGACGGGCGCGCTGCGCAGCCCGCTGGGGTCGGTGGAGGCGCTGGACTGGACCCTGAAGCCCGGTCAGACCGGCTGTCTGCTGGCGGGCACGTACGGGTCGATCAGCACGGTCCACAACCTCGGCAACGACGGGACCGCGACCGGTCAGATCACGATTGCGTCGGCGCCGGGTCAGCAGGCCAAGGTGGTGGGGTTGGTCGAGGTGGAGGGCTCGTATACGACGCTGTCGGGGTTGACGATCGATGGTTCGAACAACCTGTATGACGTCCAGCGTGCGGGCACCAGTTGCCCCTACCCGGTCTCCAATGGCCTGGAGATCGACGGCGTCGGCGACATCTTCCAGGACAACGACTTCTACCAGTCGGTCCCCAGCCTCCGCGGGAATGGGATTGGCATCGGGTGGAATCACCCTGCCGACAACGCGATCATCCGTGATAACCGCATCCACGATCTCGGGCAGTGCATGGCCTTTGACCAGATGATCTACCTGGCCCACGGCACCGGCGTGCAGATCTATGACAACTGGCTCTGGAACGACCCCCACGGCTGGGGCATCCAGATCTACCCCGCCGCCGGCAACGCCCACGTCTACGACAACGTCATCGACCGCGCCGGCTCAGGCATCGTCATCGGCGGCAGCACCAGCGTCGCCAACAACACCATCGACCACAACATCATCCTGAACTCCACCGGCCTGCCCAACGCCGGCCTGCCCCAAGGCGTCGGCATCTCCACCTGCTGCGGACTGGGCCCCGGCAACACCTTCACCAACAACGTCCTCTACAACAACCCCGGCGGCACCGCCAACGCCACCGGCATCACCCTCACCAACAACACCACCACCGCCCCCAACCTCGCCAACCCCACCACCCACGACTACCGCACCACCCCCACCAGCCCCACCCTCCTCACCACCTGGACCCTCTGGGACGGCAACCTCGGCACCCTCACCAGCAACCCGACGGCGACCGGTGCCAGCGGAACCGCCTCGGGCGCGACGGGAACGACGACGGGGACCACCGGTACGGCGATCACGAGCGGCACCCCAGCGACCTCCGGCGCCGGCACGAATGGCACTCCCGCCAAGTCGGTGAGGACCCCCTCCAAGAAGGCCACGCCCACGCGCAGGCCCAAGCGGATCGCTCACGCCAAGCGGCGGGTCTCGGCCCACATCGCCCGCGTCACGCACAAGCGGCCCAAGCACAGAGCCAAGGCCAAGCCGAAGGCGCGCCGCCGGGTCTGACCCGATGCGGCGCCGATCGCGCCGTCACCGGCGTGACGGCGGCTGCGGGCGCCGCTCAGCGTCCGAGCAGCCTGCGGTACGCCTGCTCGTGCCAGGCCGCGAACGCCGTGTCCGAGAGTTCCTTCGCGTAGTGCTCGTGACCGCTCCGTCCCATCCGCTCGCGCAGCGCGTCGTCGCGCAGCAGGGTGAGGAGCGCCTCGGCGAGCGGGCCCGGCTCGGCGGCGACGGCGATCCCGCCTCCGGCCTCGTCCACCCGGCCGCGCAGGATCGGCAGGTCGCTGGTGACGACGGGCACGCTCGCGCTCCAGGCCTCTGACACCGCCAGGCTCCAGGACTCGTGCGATGAGGGCAGGCACACGATGTCCGCTACGTCCAGCCACGCGTCGCGCTGCTCGTCGCCGACCTCGCCGACGTCCAGCACGTTCGGGGGCGCCGAGTCGGGCAGGGGCGGGCCGGGCCCGACGAACGCCACCTGCGCGCGCGGCGCCGCCTCGCGCAGGATCGCAGCCGCGCCGAGCAGGCTGTCGATCCCCTTGTGCGGCCGGCGCACGCCGAGGAACAGGATGAGGGGCCCGGTGACCATCCCGGCCTCGCGCAGCCGGGCCCCGCCGCCGCGCGCCGGCGTCCGGGTCGGGAGCGGGCACACCCCAACCCGATCGGACGTGACCCCCAGCCGCGTGTACGTCTCGGCATCGGCCGGGGTGGTGGCGACCACGAGGTCGGCCTCCCGATAGGCGGTCGCTGAGATCGGGTCGTCGTCCCACTGTCCTGGATGGGCCAACGGGGTCACCACCACCGGGCGTCCCAGGCGGCGCGCCGCGCGGACCGTGGCCAGCGTCATGCGGCTCCCGGCAAAGGCGTGGATGATCTCGGCGCGAGCCAGCGCCGGCGCGAACCGACGGCTGACGACTGCCGCATACAGCTGCTCGAGCGCCCAGGAGACGTGGTGCATGGGCCGGATCCGGCTGCCGACCCGCTTGGGACCGATGACGTAGGGGGCGAGCAGCGCGATGTCGCCGCGCGTCAGTCGCAGCTGCGTCGTGCGGACCCCGGACAGCGGATCGGTCACGGGCGCGAACGGCGCGGCGCGGTCCAGCGGGCCGAGCCAGCCGACTCGGCCGCTATCGGTCCGTTGCGCGAACACCTGGACCTCGTTTCTCGCGGCGAGGGCGTTGGCGCCGGTGCGGATCAGCTCCTCGGTACCGCCGCGCCGAGGCCACGCGAAGCGCGACACGAGGGCGATCCGCATCAGCGAGTGGCTCCGACGGGGCGGCTCACCGCTCGAGGCCGAGCAGCTCCGCGTCGAGGCGGTCCAGGATCTCGGCGTCGATGCGCTCGTCGAACTTGCGGGCGAAGGGCCGGCCGCACGCTCGCAGCTCCGCGAGGTCATCAGAGCGGAGCACCGCGGCGTGGGACTGGCCGGCGCCGCTCATCCGCACGTAATGGTGATTGGGAGCGCAGACGCGAAGCCCCGGGGCGTTGCTGACGACCGTGACGAGGAGCGACTCGTCGGCGATGATGGACCGCCGGTAGAGCCCCACGACGTCCGGCCGGCGGTCCAGGAACGCGAGGGCGGCGGCCGCGCCCGTGCGCGACAGCGTCAGCCACTGGGTCCCGATCCAGCACGGAAACTCAGGGGTGAAGGGCACCCGCCGGCGACGGATCCCGATCATGTCCCCGGCGCCTCGTGGCAGCGACCACACGAACACGAGCGGTTGCGCGGCCGACAGCCGCCGCTGTGCGCCGCGGACGATGCGCTCGATGGGCCGACCGTCCGCCCAGCCCAGCAGCCACCGCGGGAGCCGGTACCAGCGGTAGTGGTACCGCGCATGGGCGTAGAGGGCGGCGGTGTCGGACCCCGGCGGCCGCCCGCCGGCGAGCCGGCGGGCCGAGAGGAAGGCATCGCAGCCGCTGTCGGTCAGCTCCTGGCCGAAGGAGGCCAACGGCCGCAGCGGGTAGTCCTGGCCGGAGATGACCGCCAGCCACCCGACATCGAGCCGGCCCAGCGTCCACCGCATCGCGTCGAGGACGTCGCTCACCAGCGCGTAGCCGCCCCAGCTCCGGGCCTTGGTCCCGGGGCGCAGGTGCAGCCGGGGATCGCCAGCGCGGCGCCCGGCGTCCAGGGGCCCGCCGGAGCGGTCGTGGACGATCACCACGTGCCCGGTCGGGTCGGACGCCAGCAGCCGGTCAGCGAGCCGCATGACCTGCGCAGGGCGCTGATGGGACAGCACCAGGTAGGCGACCGTGGTCGGATCGGCATGCGGGGCCTCGGCGGCTGGCACGGTGAGGACGGGCGAGTATATGCCCGACCCTGGCCAGGACCGGGGACGGAAGGGCGAGCGCGCACCCGCGACTGGACTGGGCGGAGACGGCGAGTGGCTACCGTTGCATCCCCCATGCACCGATGGCGGCTGCTCCTTGGCGTGACGGCGCTCGGCGTGGCCGTGGCGGTCGCGCTGGCGTGGGTCGCCGGGCTGGAGGATCCGACGCGGTCCCCCGCACAGCCGGCCGCCGCGACGTGCAACCTGTACGCGTCGCCGTCGGGGTCTGACGCCTCGGGGACGGGCGCGCTGGGCAGCCCGCTGGGGTCGGTGGTGGGCCTGGACAGGGCGCTCGAGCCTGGTCAGACCGGGTGTCTGCTGGCGGGCACGTACGGGTCCGTATCGAGCACTCACCGGCTGACCGCCAACGGGACCGCCACCGATCGGATCACGATTGCGTCGGCGCCGGGTCAGCAGGCCAAGGTGGTGGGGTTGGTCGAGGTGGAGGGCTCGTATACGACGCTGTCGGGGTTGACGATCGATGGTTCGAACAACCTGTATGACGTCCAGCGTGCGGGCACCAGTTGCCCCTACCCGGTCTCCAATGGCCTGGAGATCGACGGCGTCGGCGACATCTTCCAGGACAACGACTTCTACCAGTCGGTCCCCAGCCTCCGCGGGATCGGGATTGGCATCGGGTGGAATCACCCTGCCGACAACGCGATCATCCGTGATAACCGCATCCACGATCTCGGGCAGTGCATGGCCTTTGACCAGATGATCTACCTGGCCCACGGCACCGGCGTGCAGATCTATGACAACTGGCTCTGGAACGACCCCCACGGCTGGGGCATCCAGATCTACCCCGCCGCCGGCAACGCCCACGTCTACGACAACGTCATCGACCGCGCCGGCTCAGGCATCGTCATCGGCGGCAGCACCAGCGTCGCCAACAACACCATCGACCACAACATCATCCTGAACTCCACCGGCCTGCCCAACGCCGGCCTGCCCCAAGGCGTCGGCATCTCCACCTGCTGCGGACTGGGCCCCGGCAACACCTTCACCAACAACGTCCTCTACAACAACCCCGGCGGCACCGCCAACGCCACCGGCATCACCCTCACCAACAACACCACCACCGCCCCCAACCTCGCCAACCCCACCACCCACGACTACCGCACCACCCCCACCAGCCCCACCCTCCTCACCACCTGGACCCTCTGGGACGGCAACCTCGGCACCCTCACCAGCAACCCCGCCGTCACCCCCTCGACGCCCACGACTACACCTGGGACAGGTCGCCAAACGCCGCCTTGACCACCGGCGGCGGTTCCTGGTACCACCGGGCGCCGAGTCCGACGCCCCGCTTGACGGCCCCCAATCGCAGCTTCGCGGCGCGCAGCAGCGCGCGCGCTCGGTCCTCGCCCCGGATGGCCTCGTGCGCGTGGCGCGCGGTCGCCAGACGCGCGCGGATCTGCGCCTCTCGCTCGGGCGCCAGCGGCGGCCCGGCCAGCAGCTTCTCGAACATGTAGACCTGGTTGGCGACCATCCGCTCGGGGTTGGCCGACATCTGCGCGGGGTGCTCGCGACGCAACCCGAGCTGCCCGGGAGCCTCGACGGCCAGATGCCCCACGGCCGACAGCCGCAGCCACATGTCCCAGTCCTCCGCGGATGCCATCGCCTCGTCAAACATGCCCTCGGCGACGATGACCGTCCGCCGGACCGCCACCGGGATGATCATGAAGTTGCGCCGGATCAGCTCCGCGAACATCCCGTCGGCCGTGGTCGGCGCGGGACGCGGCGGGCGCACGAAGTAGGTCGTGGTCCGCTTGCGCACGCGGCGGGTGCGGTCGCTGAACGTCCACGCGTCGCCGTAGACGAAGGCGGCGTCGGGATGAGCCGCGAACGTTTCGCGCACCGTGCGAAGGTAGTGCGGCAGCAACAGGTCGTCGGCGTCCAGGAAGCAGACGACATCGCCCCGGGCGTGCCGGATGCCCGCGTTGCGCGCCGCCGGAAGCCCGCCGTTGGCCTGAGCGTACCCGCTGATCCGCGGGTCCGCGAAGCCGCGCGCGACCTCCCCGGTCGCATCGGTGGATCCGTCATCGACGATCACGACCTCGAGATCTGACTCCGTCTGCGCCACGGCCGAGCGCACGCACGACGTCAGCGTCGCCTCGGCGTTGTAGGCCGGGATGACGATCGTGAATGCCGGCGGCTCACTCCCCGGCGGCCGGCCGCCGGGCCCGGCGTCATCGCCATCGGCTGCCCGACCCCCCGCGTCTGCGCTCACGGCCGCAGGCTATCGTGTCGCCCGTCCGATGCCGAGCGCCCGATGCATCCCGGCTTCGCGTTCGGGTGAGCGATGACGCGAGGCCCCGACGGCCCCGATTGGGAGGCGCCCGCGCCACCGAGCGAGCCGGGCGGTGTGCTCGATCCCGAGGCGCCCGAGTCGTTGACACGCACCACGGTGCGCGGCATCAGCCTGGCCGGCGCCGGCTACATCGTCTCCCAGGCGCTCAACTTCCTCGCCTACCTCGTCCTCGTGCGCCTGCTGACCCCGCGGGACTTCGGCCTGTACGCCGCAGGGACGTTGATCACCGGGATCGGCGGCCTGTTCGCCGAGTCCGGGATGCTGGCCGCCCTGATCAAGCGCGACGACCGTCTTGATGAGGCCGCCAGCACCGCGTTCGCGTGGCTGCTCGTCTGCGGCGTCGCACTCATGTTGCTGTCGCTGGCCCTCGCCCCACTGATCGGGCTGATCTTCCACAGCGCGCGGATCGGGGCCGTGACCGCGGTCCTCTCCGGCTGGCTGCTCGTGCGCGCGATCACGATCGTCCCCGATGCGCTGCTGCAGCGTCGCTTCTCATTCCTGCGGCGGGTCGCCGTCGACCCGCTGGGCGTCATAGCCTATGCGGCCGCGGCAATCCCGCTCGCGGCCAGCGGCGCGGGAGTGTGGGCCATGGTCGCCGGCGCCTACGCGTCGATCATCGTCCAGGCGGTGGCGGCGTGGATCGCCTCAGGGTTCAGACCGCGCCGCCGGCTGGTCTCGCGGGATGTCTGGCGCGAGCTTGTGTCGTTCAGCCGGCCGCTCGTCGCCGGCGAGGTCCTGCGGCGGGCCACCTCCCAGATCGATGTGTTCATCCTCGGCCGGTTCTCGGGGACAGCCACCCTCGGCCAATACCGCAACGGGCAAATGCTCGTCCAGCAGCCCGCGGGACTGTTCGGCCAAGTCGTGGCCTACGTCATCCTGCCGGCCTTCGCGCGCATCTCGGCGGCGCCCGCGCGCCTGGCCGGCGCCGCGCGCCGGGTGTTCTGGCTGGCCTCTCCGATCATCTTCCCGAGCAGCCTGGCCTGCATCCCGCTGGGCGTTCCCGTTGCCGTCGTCCTGCTCGGGGAGCGCTGGCGCCCGGCGGGGCACGCCATCGCCGGGCTCGCCGGGCTGGTCCTGGGTGGGACGCTGCTGTCGATCAGCGGCGAGCTGATGAAGGCCGCGGCCGCACTGCGTCTGCAGCTCCACGTTCACGTGGCCTGGATCACGCTGGTCGCCGTGAGCGTTACCGTCGGCGGACTGTTGTGGGGCCTGATCGGCGTCTCGATCGCGCTTTCCCTGAGCACGTGCCTGACGGCCGTCTACGCGATGGCGGGCCTCGCCCGCGCGCTCCAGATTCCGCCCTACTCGCTGTTTCAGGGGATGCGGCAGCCCGCGATCGCTTCCGTGGTGATGATCGGCACGATGGTCCTGTTCGACCGAGGCGTCGATCTGCTGGCCCACGGCAAGGGCGTGCGGGTCCTGCTGCTCCTCGCCGAGGTCGTGCTCGGCGCCGCCGTCTACTGCGTCGTGCTCGCCGTCATCGACCGCGGCCGCCGGGAGCTTGGCGTCACCGCATGGCGAACGGCGCGGCAGCGGCTGTCACGGCGCGTCTCCGCGCGCTCTGGCTAGGCCGAGCCGGCGCCGGTGCCGGCGCGTCGGCCCACTGCGTCGTTGCGACATGCAGCAAGGCGGGCCCCATCGCCAGCAGCAGGTACAGCTGCTTGCTGTACTCCTCGCTGAGGAAGAAGGATGCGGCCAGGAACCCCAGGACGCCGCACAGCAACCCGTAGGAGATCAGCTCCATCTCCTCGTCTCCGGCCTTTCGGAACCGGACCGCGGCGCGGCGGGCGCATTCCAGGGAGGAGATGATGATCGCCAGGAAGAGGGCGGCGCCGATGATCCCCTCCTCGGCGAGCACCTCCAGATAGGTGTTGTGCGCCACGGTCGGCGTGTCGATGAAATAGGCCGTGAACCCGGTGGCGTTGTGGTCGATCAGCCCCGGCGCCAGGAAGTACCGGGCGCCCGCGTCGGAGAAGTTGCCCGCGCCGACGCCGAGGATCGGGTTGTGCTGGACCTCGCGCCAGCCGACCTTCCAGATGGTCGTGCGGCCGCTGCCGCCGCCCTGGCTGCCGGTCAGCCGCTGTCGCGCGTCCGGCGGCGCGACGGCCACGAAGTAGACGACGGCCACGAGCGCGACGACCACGGTGGCCGCCCCCAGCTTGCCCCGCCACCGGCCGGCAAAGCACACGGCGGCCAGGAGCGTCACCGTGAGCGCGATCAGACCGCCGCGGGAGACACTCAGCATGATCCCGAGCAGGCACAGGCCGGCGGCGACCAGGGCGGTTGCCTGCCCGAACACGGTCAGCGACCGCGCCCGGCTCAGCGCCATGGCCAGCGCGAAGCCGGTCACCAGCACGGCAGCGAAGTAGTTCGGGTCCCCGAACGTCCCGCCCGAGCGCGAGACGTCGGCATAGGCGCTGGCCGCGGGAGGTGACAGGATCGCGTCGGCGGCCGCGACCGCCGCTCCGAGCACAAAGAATCCCGTCAGCAGCCGGATGTCCAGCCGGTCACGCGCCGCGGTGTAGACGACGATGAAGACCAGGAAGTTCGGGAGGTAGCGCTCCAGCGAGTACGTCACGTCCCCGGTGTTGTGGGCCCAGGTCATCCCCACCACGCACCACGCGAGGTAGGCGAGGATCAGCAGCGTCAGGCGCTTGTGATCCGCGAGGAAGTTCGGGGTGGTGCGCCGATCGCCCAGCAGCTGGCCGACCGCGGCGACGATGACCACCAGGCCGATCCCCTTCTGCGCGGTGCCCGAGAGGCCGAGGAACGTGCTGACGATGAAGATGCCGACGCCGACGGTGAATCGCGTGACGATGATCGGTATGAACGCGGCGACGGCGGCCAGGCCGATCGCCTCCGACGGTGAGGCCCCCGCCAGCGCGCCGATCCCGGCGGCCAGGAGGCAGGCGACGCTGGCGATCGCCGCCCGGCCCAGCACCGACCGGTCCGGCACCCCACCGGGGACTCGGGCGGCGTCGGCTACGGCCATCGAGCGGCGCGGGCAGGCCCGCCGGGCAGCCGCGGGCGCGGCCGGCGCGACCGCCGTGAGGGCTGCGGTGTCAGCGGATCGTCCTCCGCGTCGCGGGCGTCGCGCACCCGGTTGGCGGCGCGCGCGGCGCCATCGATGCCTCCGGGGGGCGCCTGATACCCGTACACCTCGGTGCCGCCGGGCAACGCCGCCCCGATGAGCGCGATCCCCGCCGGGTCGATGTGGGCCTCGGCGAGCAAGGAACCGAGTGCCGCCAGGCGGCGCAGGTCGGTTCGCCCGAGCTGCGCGACGATCAGAACGAGGTCGGCCTCCCGCGCCAGCTGCAGCGCGTCGATCACCGCCAGCAGCGGCGGGGAATCGACGATGACGAAGTCCGCCAGGTCCTTGGCCTCTCCCAGCATCGTGGTCGCGGCCGGGAGGAACAGGGCGTCGCCGGTGGTCCCCTTCGAGCGCATGCCCTCGGCGAGGAGAAACCGGACGTTGGGGTAGCGCTTGCTGGTCACGAGCGCCCGCTCGAGCGTGGCCTCGCCGGTCACGACACTCGTCACGTCATAGGGGGCCATCAGCCCCACCGTGCCGCCGATCGCGGGCTTGCGCAGATCGCCCTCGATCAGGATCACGCTGGAGCCCGACGCCCCGATCGATGCGGCCAGGTTGAGCGCGGTCGTCGTCTTGCCCTCGCCGGGAGCAGCGCTCGTGACGAGCAGCGACCGCGGCACCGGATCGCCGGGCGAGCGCGAGGCGAGCGCCATCGCCCGCAGCGTGCGGAACGCCTCGAGCGCCGGGAAGCTCAGCGACTCGGGCGTCCGGGGCTCGGGCGACTGGCGCAGCCCCCAGGACCTCCCCTCGCCCTCCCGCGGCACCCGGGCCAGGATCGGCAGACGGAACAGCGACTTGAGCTGGTCCTCGCGCCGCAGCGTCAGGTCGAACGCCTCCAGCGCCAGCACCGCAAGGATCCCGAGGACGAGACCGACCACGAGCGCGGCGGCGACACTGAGCGTCGCCCGCGGCGACGTGCGTCCGGTCGGCGGCGTGGCGAGGGCCGAGATGCTCATGTCCGGCAGCGGGGCGCTGCGCAGCGTCTGCAGTTCGGTGAGCTCCTGGGCGGGGGACGTGCCGCCGCTCCCGGCGCTCGAGGTGCTCGTCCTCGGCGAGGCGGCGATCTGGGCCTTCAGGCTGGCGATCTGCTGGTCGACCGCGGCGCGGAACTGAGCGGTGCGCAGCACGATGGTCTGCGCCGCGAACGAGTTGGCGAGCTGCGCGGAGCCGGTGGCGCTGTCGGCGCTCGCGGTCACGGCCAGAACGTTGCTGTCGGACACCGGCTGCACCGCGATCTTGCTGAGGATCGTCGCCGGCGACTCGCTGAGCTTCAATGACCGCTTGACCGCGCGGGCGGTCGTCATCGAGTCCACCACGGTGGCCGCCGTCTGGATGTCGCGCGTGGGGTCGGGCCCCTGGTAGAGCAGGCCGGGGATGTTGGTTGGGATCGAGCCGCCGGTCGGCACGGCGCTGACCAGCAGGCTGCTCGACGCCTGGTAGACGGGCGTGGCGGTCTCGACGTAGATGCCGGCCACCACGAGCGCCAGCACGACCGTGACGACGATCAGCCAGCCGCGGTGGCGCAGCGTCATGAGGTGCCTGCGGAGATCGCTCTCCTCGCGATCGGGCCCGATCCACGAGGGCGGCGCTCCACCCGGCAAATTCACGTTAGCCATCACACCTCAATGCCCTGCCGTCCGAAGGGTCGAAGATCGCGCCACCCCGGGTAGATCTACCCGAGGCAGCAATGTTAGTTAACGTCTCTATCGGCACCGGCGTGGCGGATCTCGACCCGGGCGCTGCCGGGGGGAGCCCGCCCCGCAAGGGGTGTGTGCCGTGTTGTCGCCGGGCGGCTGCGCCCTCGGTCACCGCCGGGCGCCCTCCAGGAACGCGGCGACGCGGGCGGCCTCGGACTCCAGGGTGTGAGCGACCACCCGCTCCGCTCCGGCGGCCACCAGACGCTCACGCAGCTGTGGCTCGCCGGCCAGCCGCCGCAGCGCGCTCACCGCCGCCGCGGCGTCGCCGGGCTCGATGAGCAGCGCGGCGTCGCCGCTCGCCGCGGGAACCCCCCCCACTGCCGTCGCCACCACCGGCAGCCGCGCGGCGAAGGCCTCGAACAGCACCTGCGGCAGACCCTCGGTCCACGAGACATGCAGGAGCGCATGGCATGACCGGTAGACGTCTCGCAGACCCCGATCGTGCGACACGTAGCCGCGCAGCTCGGCGTGGCCGGCCGCTCCCAGCTCATCCAGCCGCCGGCGCAGCGCTTCCTCGAGGGGACCCTCCCCGCAGACGATCAGGCGCCACCGCGGATCAGCGTCCGCCAGCCGAGCGATGATGTCGGCGAGCAGCAGCGGGTTCTTCTCCTGCTCCAGGCGCCCGACGCTGAGCACGCGCAGCTCGTCGGCGGCGAAGTCGGACGGCGCATCGCCGGCATCCCTGATGTCCTCCCGGCGCACGAGCGAGACCGTCAGCTCCAGCGTCCGGGCCCGGGGGTACTGGCCGGCGAGGTCGGGCCCCACCGCCACCACCCCGCAGCGCCGGGCCATCAACCTCCATATCCCCTCCAGGACATCGCCGGCCAGACGCACCCAGCGCCGTCCCGGGTGGCGCGCCCGCACGTAGCGGCGGAAGTCCTGACGCACCCCGAGGGTCACCCGCCGGCCGCGCATGCGGGCGAGCCCCGCGAACACCACCCCGAGTGGATGCGGCCCCAGCAGCCAGACGCCGTCGACGCCACCGAGCACCCGCCAGAACGCGACGGCGGAACGGAGTGCCGCCCGGGCCACGTCTTTCGGGGCGGTCAGCGACGCGTAGTAGGGCAGCTCGGCGAACTCCACCCCGTCCCCGAGCGCATAGTGCGACTCGCCGAGCTCCGGCTCGACCTTGCCGACGATGACCAGGCGCTCGAGGTTGGGCGCCAGCGCGACCAGGAACAGGGCGAACGCCCGCTCGGCGTAGACCCGGCCCGCGTGCCGGCCGTAGCGATAGTCGGTGTAGACGGCGATGCGGCTCATCCGGAGCCGCCGCCCGGGCCCTCCGTGCCGGCGCCCAGCCCGGCGGCCCGCCTCACCGCCTCCAGCGGCGGGCCGTAGCGCGCGCTGCCCCTGAGGAAGCCCGCGCCGTAGCTGAGGTGCATGACCGCCCACACGCCGGGCAGCGCGGCGATGTCGGAGCGCGCACCGCCGGCGGCGGCGCGCGCGGCCGAGACCGCCAGCGCGGCCCCGTAGACCGCGAGCCCCCCGCGCGCCAGCGAGCGCAGGCGCTGGCTCGGTGCGGCGAGCGCCCCAGCGGCGGTGACCGTCACCAGCGGGGGCAGCAGCTGGGAGCGCCGCAACGTCTCGGGGTGGCGCCGTGCGGTCTTGACCCGATAGTTCCCATAGGTGAGGTACTGCCTCGACAGCGCCCGCAGGCTGCTGCGCGGCACGTACTCCGCGGCCATCTCCGGAATGCACACGATCCGGCCACCGGCCTTGCGGATCCGCGCGGCGAGCTCGAGGTCCTGATCGTTGAGCCACTCCTCGTCCCAGCCGTGGTGGCGCTCGAGCGTCTCACGGCGCCACATGCCGGTGAAGCCGCTGTCGACCTCGTGCTCGCGCTCCAACGCGTCCCTGAACCGTGCCCCACCCTTGCCCAGCGCGGCGCCGAGCGCGCGTGCCACCAACCGTGAGCCCGGGTCAACGCCGACGGCGAGCTGGGGCCCGCTCACCCACGCGCAATCGCCCCGGCGCAGGCGCTCCACCCCGCTGGCGAGGTAGCGCGGCGGATACAGGGTGTGGGCGTCCATCCGCGCGATGAACGTCCCCCGCGCCGCTCGCAGTCCGATGTTCAGCGCCTGCGGGGTGCGCCGTGCCGGGTTGGCCAGGACCCGGACACGGTCGTCAGATGCGGCCAGCTCGCCCAGGATCGCCGCCGAGGCGTCCTCTGACCCGCCGTCGATGAAGAGGAACTCCGCGCGCCCCGGGAAGTCCTGCGCGAGCATGGCATCCGACGCCGCGCGCAGATGCGCCTCCTCGTTGAGGACGGGGATGAGCACGCTGACATCGACCTGGTCTGGCATCGCGTCAGCGGACCGTCGACTGCACCGCACTCGTCACGTCGCCCTCGTTGAGGACCTGCGAGTTGACGGCGAACGGATCGAGCCGGCGGTGCGCGGCGACGGCGGCTCGTGCCTGGTCGAGGACCGGATCGTCGACGTCAAGGCGTGCAGCGGCGTCCATCTGGGTCAGCGCCTCGGCGAACCGCCCCGCCTGCGCGTCGATCAGGCCCAGTTCGAGCCGCGGGTACCAGTCGTCCTGGCGGCGCAGCGCTCGCTCGAACGCCCGGGTCGCTCGGCCGGTGTCGCCCTGGTAGAGCGCGATCGTGCCCTCGCTGGTGATCGGGTTGGCGTTCAGCGGGTCGATCGACTGCGCCGTGGAGAGATTGCTGTAGGCCTGCCCGGGGTTCGAGCGGAAGGTCGCGAAGGCCCGGTCGACGAGGCGCAGCGACACGTAGGAGGTGCCGAGGGCGAAGAGCACGGCGATTGCCGCCAGCGCGCCCGCCGCGATGGCCACGCGCCGTCCCAGCCGGGATCCGACGACGCGCTTCACGCGCGGGCCGCCATCGGGGGCGCCGTCCTGGCCCGGGCGGGCGGCGGCCGCGATCGCCGCCAGCGGGATCGCGATCGCCGGAGCGGCCAGGGCCGGGAACTCGTCGACCCAGTCCAGACAGCTGTGCACCAGGAAATAGCCGGACACGCACAGGGCGATGACCGCCCCGGCGCGCGCGAGGTCGTTGCGCCGCCGCGTCGCCATCACCAGCCCCGCGATGAGCGCCGCCACCAGGACGCCGAAGATGAGCACGCCGACCAGGCCGGTCTCCGAGAGCACGCGCAGCGGCAGGTTGTGGGTGTACTGGGAGTGCTTGACAAAGCGGCGCTGCGCGTCGTAGCGACGACCGAAGTTCCCCGATCCGATGCCCAGCACCGGTGCGCTCGAGAAAAGGCGGAGCGCCACGCGGGCGTAGTCGAAGCGCTCCTCCGGGCTGGTCGACAGCAACCGGGTCGAGCCCGTCGACGCGTCGGTCTTCCCGTTGCGGACGACCGTGTGCACGACGTGGACCACCGCCGGCGCCGCCACCGCCGCCGCGGCCACCACCGCCACCAGGGCGGCGCCCACGGCCACGCGGCGCGCGACCCGAGGGTTCACTCGACGCCGGCGTCCGGCGGCGACCGCGCGGGCCCGTCGCCGCGCGAGCGGCCCTGCCCACCGGTCCTCCAGGAGGCCCAGGGCCAGGCCTACGGCGATTGCGGCGAGACCGCACAGCCACATGCCGGTGGCGGCGTGGGCCAGGACGGGCGAGACGTTGCCGTTGGCGCTGACCGCGTTGTCCACGCTGACGGTGCGCGGCAGGCACACCGCCAGGGCCCCGCCCACCACCGCCATGCGTGCCAGCAGCCGGATCCGGTCCGAGCTGGCCAGCAGCGCCACGGGAGCGGTGAGGATCAGGCCGAGCAGTGCCGCCCGGCTCTGCGGCAGGGTGGCGAAGCCGGCGAGGAAGGCCGCCACCCCGAGGAAGCCCGCGCGCAGCCAGAACGGCAGCTCGCGTCGGGAGGAGAGGATCAGCGAGGGCCACATCGCCATCACTGCCAGTGCCCCGGTGGCGTTGGAGTACTGCATCGGCGTCGAGAACCGGCCGTTGATGAAGAAGCTGGTGAGCGTGTGGGCCGAGGTCGCGTCAACGAGCGTGACCGCGCAGAAGACGCACACCCCCACCGACCAGACGCCGAGCACCGCGACCAGCGCGCGGGGCGTCCAGGGCAGGACGGCGAAGATCCAGGCCACCAGCAGGTAGAGGGCGAGCTGGTTGGAGGCGGCGAGGGCGCTCCCCTGGGCGCCGGCCCAGATGATGGAGAGGTAGTTGAGCCCGACGAGGGCCGCGAACGCGAGCAGGGCGATGCGGGCGGAGCGGCTCGCCGGCAGAACCCGGCCGCCGAAGCCGATCACCGCCACCCACAGCGAGAACATCACCAGCGCACTCGGATACCAGGTCTCCGCCCCGTAGCCTCCGCTGGCCCCGACCCACACCAGCCACACCACCACGATCACCGCCGCGGGCACAAACGCGCGCAGGTCCCGGCGGGCGTCGGACGGCGTCGCGGGGCGCGCCGGCGCGGCGACCTCGGTTGGTAAGGTCACGCCGTGGCCCAATGGGACGTGCCGCTGGCCGATGTGATCGTCACGGATGAGGACATCGGGGTGGTTTCGGACGTGTATCGCTCCGGATGGCTGAGCATGGGCCCTCGAACCGAGGAGCTCGAGGCGCGACTCGCCCACTACGTCGGGGCTCGTCACGCAATCGCCGTCTCGAGCGGCACCTCGGCGCTTCATGTTATGTGCTTGGCTGCGGGCTTCGGTCCGGGTGACGAGGTCATCGTCCCGTCGATGACGTTCGTCGCGACCGCCAACGCGGTGGCGTACACCGGGGCGCGGCCCGTCTTCGCCGATATCGTCTCGCTCACCGAACCCTGGCTTTCCGTGGAGGCTGTCCGCGACCTGGTCACGGATCGGACGCGAGGGGTCATCGCGATGAGCTACGGCGGCCATCCTGGCCAGATTGCCGAGCTCGCCGCGCTGTGCACCGAGCGCGGGCTGACGCTGCTCGAGGACGCCGCTCACGGGCTTGGCTCCCGCCTGGATAACCGGCATGTGGGCACCTTCGGCGCGTCGGGGGCGTTCAGCTTCTTCTCCAACAAGAACCTCGCGGTCGGCGAGGGCGGCGCCGTGGTGACCGACGACGACGACCTCGACCGTCGCCTGCGACTGCTCCGCTCCCACGGCATGACGACGCTGACGTGGGACCGTCACCGCGGGCACGCGACCAGCTACGACGTCGTGGCGCTCGGCTTCAACTACCGGATCGATGAGCCGCGGGCAGCGCTCGCGGCCGCCCGGCTGCGGCGGCTCGACGCCGACAATCACGACCGGGGCCGGCTGGACGCCGTCTATCGCGAGCGTTTGGAGCCGATGGGGCTGGCGTGCGCGCTCGCGTCCGAGCCTCCCGCGAGCTCGGCGCACCACCTGTTCTGCGTAATTCTGGAGGACGGCCAGGACCGCGAGGCGTTCCGGGATCGCCTGGCGAAGGCGCGCGTGCAGACCAGCGTCCACTACCCGCCGGTGCACCGGTTCTCGATCTACGGCACGCAGCCGCCCCTGCCGGTCACCGAGGACTACGCGGCGCGGACGGTGACGCTCCCCCTGTTCGCCCACATGACCCCGGCCCAGCAAGACCAGGTCATTCAGGCGGTCTCGGCCGCCATGGGCGAGCCCTCCGCCCGGGCGCTCTAGCACGCACGCCGACCGGGCCGCCGTCACGCGGCCGCGGCAAGCGGACGTGTCGGCCTAGGAGTCTGTCCGCGTCCTGATCCTCAGCGCCACGCCGGCTCCGAGCAGGGAGACGGCGATGGCCGCCACCACCGGCACGTTGAGACCGGTGAAGGGCAGCGTGCCGCTCGATGCGGCGGTCGTGTCAGAGGTGTCGCCCTGGACCTGGGAGAGCTGGTTGTTGCCGGTTCCGCCGTACGCGCCCTGTGACGGAGAGTTGGCCAGTGCGGGGGCCGCGGTTCCGAGCAGGATGGCGCATAGACAAGGAAGTAGTAATTTACGCATCCTTACGCTCCTTTTTGTGGAATAACTTCTGATAAGCAGCTTTAGGCAGTTAAGCCGAGGCACCGTAGCACCTCCCGCGGATGGTGCGAGGCGGCGTCAAACAGTTCATCGGCACATCTGGGGCGGATCGTGATCCCCCGGCCGGGATGCCGGCGCACAACCCCCTGATACCCCTCATTACTCATAGCAACGTCTGATAGCTACGGCATCATACGTAAATCAGTGCAAACTCGCTTAAGGCTGTCTAAGCCTCCGCATCTCGTGTTATTCTTAATTAAACCTGTTGGGGCGCGTTTCGTCGCTGCATTCGACGACCAGTGAGGGCGGTCCCGCGGGAACCGATAGCCGGGTTCGGGACCACCGGTGGGCATGTCGATCCGAACGCCAGGACGGGTCGACGAACTGCAATTGGAAGAAGGAGCACGCCGCATGAGCCGGTGGGGGAAAGCGCTGCCGTCAGTTCGCCGCGAAGAGCTGATTCGCATCGCGTTCTGGCCGCTCGCCACCAGGCGGTCGGAGACAGCCGAGCCGCAGCCGATCGAGGCGGCGTACCCTGCCCGCGCGCGGGCGGTGGCGAAGCGGATGCTGGACGTGGTTCTCGCGCTCGCTCTCCTCGTGGTGCTCGCGATTCCACTGCTCCTCATCGCCCTCGCGGTCAAGCTCGACTCACACGGCCCGGTCCTGTATCGCGTCTCGCGCGTGGGCTTCGGGGGCCGGCCGTTGGCGATGCTCAAGTTCCGCAAGATGCATGACCACGCCCGGGGGATTGCGCTGACCGCCGACGTCGATCCGCGGCTCACCCGTGTCGGCAGGATCCTGGCCCGCACGCGCCTGGACGAACTGCCTCAACTCTGGGACGTGCTGCGCGGACGGATGAGCGTCGTGGGCCCACGGCCCGAGGCGCCCGAGTTCGTCGCGCTCCATTCCGACGCCTACCGGCGGATCCTCTCCGTCCGCCCGGGCATCACCGGCCTCTCCCAGCTCGCGTTTGCCGAGGAGCACTCGATCCTCGACCAGTCAGACCTCGTCCGCGACTACGTCGACCGCATCCTGCCCCAGAAGATCGGCTTGGACACCCTCTACGCTCGCGAGTACGGGCTCGGCCTGGACCTCCGCGTTCTCATCTGGACCGCCGCCGCGGTGCTCCTGGGTAAGCGGGTCTCGGTGCACCGCAAGACCGGCGCGCTCACCTTGCGCCGGCGGCCGCAGCCGGCCGCAGAGCCCGCGGTGATCGCCGTCGCCGAGACGCTCGTCGCCTCACCGATGACGGCCGGGACGCTCGCCGGCTCACCGATCACGGCCAAGACGCTCGCCGCCACACCGAGCACGGCCGAGACGCTCGCCGCCTCACCGATCACGCCCGACTGCCCGGCTGCCGAGCCGGCTCGCGCCGCCTAGCCTGCCCGCCCTGTGCGGAAGGCCGCCGCGGCGCGCAGTCGTCGGGCCGGCCGTCGGGCCGATCGAACATTCGGCCAACCCGCCACTTTCTTATGTTCGCGTCCAGACCTCGCCGATGCGGGGGATTTCGCGCGTTCCGTAGTTAACCCGGGTGATCGAATCGGCAGGCGCGGTCGACGGGAAAGGGAGCGGGTCACCCCCGGCCTGGACGGCCGGTAGGGCGGCGCCGCTGGGGCTGCGGCGCCCAACGCCGCCTCCGATCAACGACGATGAGAAACGACCCCCTCAAGCTTGCTGTGCCTGCTCCCGCCACGGCCGCGCCACGGCCTGTCGGCGCGGTCCGACCGCGCGCGACCTCGTTCGAGGCTGGGGGTCATCCCGGCAAGCGCGTCTTCGACATCGTCGCCTCGGTCGTGCTGCTCGTCGGTCTGGTCGCCGTGTTCGCGGTCATCGCGCTGCTGATCAAGCTGGACTCTCCCGGTCCGGTCTTCTACCGCGTGCGCCGCGTCGGCTACCGCGGTCGGCCGTTGCGGATGCTCAAGTTCCGCAAGATGCGTGACGACGCGCGCGGGGGTCCACTCACGGTCGACGGCGACCCCCGCCTGACCCGCCTCGGCCGCGTGCTGACGCGCACCCGCCTGGACGAGCTGCCGCAGCTGTGGGACGTGCTGTGCGGCCGGATGAGTCTGATCGGGCCCCGTCCGGAGGACCCCGGCTTCGTCGCGCTGCACGACACCGAGTACCGCCAGATCCTCGCGGTGCGCCCGGGTATCACCGGCCTGTCCCAGATCGCCTACAAGGCCGAGGCGGAGATCATGGACTCCGACAGCCCAGTCGAGGACTACCTGAACCGGATCCTCCCCCAAAAATTGCGGCTCGACCGACTCTACGCCCGCACCACCTCGCCGCTGCTGGACCTCCGCATCCTCTGGTGGACCTTCGTGACCGTGGTGCTGCGCCATCCGGTCTCAGTCAACCGCGTGAACGCGGCGATGAGCCTCCGGCGCCGTCCCCGTCAAGAGTCGACGCTGGTCGTCGCGGCCGCGCCGGAGTCAGCGCTGCCGGTGGATACGCAGGCCCGAGTCGATATCGGCCTCGAGGGGCTGCACGCGGTCCTCGAGGCTGAACTCTGAAGGCCGGAGCTCCACAGCCTCCATCGCGCGCTCGTACTCGTGTGTGGTCCCGATGTCGTACCACTCGGCATCGCTGGGGAAGGCCGCGACGCGCTCGCCGGCGGCGAGCAGCTTGAGCACGAGATCGGGGAACTGGCAAATGCCTTCAGGCAGGTAGTCCAGGACCCGGGGCTCGTAGACGTAGATGCCCATGCTCACCTGGTAATCGAGCGAGGGCTTCTCGCGGTAGTCGGTGATCAGACCGCCGTCGTTTTTCTCGATGACGCCGAGATCGATATCCACGCGCTTGGCCTGGGTGGCGACCGTCAGCACGGCGTCGTGCTCGCGGTGGTATTGGATGAGCTCGCGGTAGTCCAAAGTGGTCAGCACATCGCCGTTCATGGCGATGAAGGTCTCGTCCAGCCCCGGCACGGTTCCGAGCGCGCCGGCGGTTCCCAGCGGCTCGTCCTCCCAATGCCAGCGAAGCTGGAGCTCGGCGGGGAGCTTGTCCTGCTGGGAGAAGTACAGCCGGATCAGCTCGCCCAGGTGCCCGACGCATACGTCAATGGACGTCACGCCGCACGCGGCCAGGCGCCGGATGATGTGCTCGAGGATCGGTCGATCGCCAACCGGGACCAGCGGCTTGGGGAGAATCGTCGTATAGGGGCGAAGCCTCATGCCCAACCCTCCGGCGAGGATCACGCCTCTCATATCACGTACTCATCGGTTCGATACCGCGTCGCGTTGAGCCCCACCCACTCGATCGTCTGCTCCAGGCCCTCGCGCAGCGCGACCTGGGGCTCCCAGCCGAGCAGCTCCCGCGCCCGCGCCGGTTCTGAGAGCAGCAGCTCGACCTCGCTGTTGGGGGGTCTCACCCGCGCCTCCTCGAGCACCGGATGAAGCTCCTTGCCCATCAGCTCGCTGACGAGCTCCACGATCTCGCCCACCGACACCGCGTGCCCGGTCCCGAGCTGGATCGTCTGACCCACCGCATCCGGCGCGCTCGCTGCGGCGAGTATGCCGGCCGCCGTGTCGCGGACGAAGGTGAGGTCCCGGCGCGGATGCAGCGATCCCAGCCTGAGGGTGTCCCCGCCCAGCGCCTGGCTGATGATGGTGGGAATGATCGCCCGCGCCGACTGGCGGGGACCGTATGTGTTGAACGGGCGCAGGACCACCACCGCCAGGTCGAAGGAGCGATGCCAGCTGTCCATGAGCTTGTCAGCGGCCAGCTTGCTGGCGGCGTAGGGTGACTGGGGCTCCAGCGGGTGGGCCTCGGTGATCGGGACCTGCTGGGCGCTCCCGTACACCTCGCTCGTTGACGTATGCACGACTCGCTGCACCCCCGCGGCGAGCGACGCCTGGGCGACGTTGAGCGTGCCCAGCACGTTGACCTCGAAGAAGTCCCGGGGATTGACGTACGAGTAAGGGATCGCGATCTGAGCTCCGAGGTGCAGGACGATCTCCGAGCCCTTCACGGCCCGGCTGACGGACTCGATGTCGCGCAGTTCGCCGAGGACCACCTGGACCTCGGACGCGACGCCGGGCGCGATCCAGTCAAGGGTCCCGCGCTCGTTGCGGCTGTTGTAACGCACCAGGGCGGTGACCGATGCGCCCTCGGCCACCAGCATCTCCACCACATGCCCGCCGATGAAGCCTCCGGCCCCGGTGACGAGGACGGGGCGGCCGCTCAGGGAGGTCATCGCCTCGGGATCCTATTAGGACGCGGTGGCCGGCTAGGCGCCGACGCGCTCGCGGATGAGGCGGGTGACTTCGCCCCCGTCCGCTCGCCCCTTGGTCTCGCGCATCACGTAGCCCACGAGCGGACCGATCGCCTTCATGTTGCCGTCCTTGACCTTGGCCGCCGCGTCGGGGTCCGACGCGATCGCAGCGTCCACGATCGTCACCAGCCCGTCGCCGTCGTCGGCGCTGATCGCGCCCAGACCCTCGCGCTCGACGATCGCGCGCGGATCTCCGCCTTCCGCCACGAGCTTTGTGAGCACCTCCCGGGCGGCGTCGCGGCTGACCTCCTTGGCCGACACCATCGCCGCCAGCGCCGCCAGCGCGCCCGGGGACACCGGGCTCTCGGCGGGGTCCGCGCCGGATCCGATCCGCTCGACGAGCTGAGGGATCCAGTTGGCCAGCTCCACGGAGCTCACGCCACCCGCGGGGGCCGCCGCCAGCGCCCGCTCGTAGAAGTCGGCGAGCTCCAGGCGGAAGGCCAGATCGCGGGCGATCCCGGGGGCGAGTCCCAGCTCGCGCTCGAACCGCTCCGTGCGGGCGGCCGGCAGCTCGGGGATCGCCGCCTGCGCCGCGCCGCGGATCTCGTCGGTGACGAGCAGCGGCACCAGGTCGGGCTCGGGGAAATAGCGGTAGTCGTGGGCCTCCTCCTTGGAGCGCAGCGACGTGAGCCGGTCGGTGACCGGGTCGTAGTGCAGCGTCTCCTGGACGACGGGCTCGCCGGCTCTGACCAGCTGGGTCTGGCGCTCGATCTCCGCGCGGACGCCCCGCTCCAGGAAGCGGAACGAGTTCATGTTCTTCAGCTCGGCCTTGGTGCCCAACTCGGTGGAGCCGGCCGGGCGGATCGACACGTTGGCATCGCAGCGCAGCGACCCCTCGTCCATGTTGACGTCAGACACGCCCAGCTGCCGCAGGGTGGTCCGCAGCAGGATCAGCCAGTCGTGCGCCTGCTCGGGGGAATGAAGGTCGGGCTCGGTGACGATCTCCACCAAGGGCGTGCCACAGCGGTTGAAGTCCACCACGCTGCGGTCGGAGCCGTGGATGCGCCCGCTCTCCCCGACGTGCACGAGCTTGGCAGCGTCCTCCTCCAGGTGCACGCGGTGGATCCGCACCTCCCCCAGGCCGCCGCCGCGGCAGATGGGCTCGTCGTACTGCGAGATCTGGTAGGCCTTGGGCGAGTCGGGATAGAAGTAGTTCTTGCGGTGGAAGATCGAACGAGGCGCGATGTCCGAGCCCAGGGCGAGGCCGATCATCACCGCGAAGTCGACGGCGCGGGCGTTCACGACCGGCAGTGCGCCGGGCAGACCCAGGCACACCGGGCAGCAGTGGATGTTGGGCGGATCGCCGAAGGACAGCTCGCAGCCGCAGAACATCTTTGTCCGGGTCTTGAGCTGGACGTGGATCTCCAGACCGATGACGGGCTCGTACTCGGTGGTGCTCATCCGCGTGCCGCGCTCCCGTCGAAGCCGATCGCCTGCTCCAGCGCGTAGGCGGCATCGATCAGCCGGCTCTCTGAGAACGCGGGTCCGGCGAGCTGGAATCCCACCGGGAGGCCGTCGCTCAGCCCGGAGGGGAGCGAGATCCCCGGAATGCCGGCCAGCGACATCGGCACCGTGCAGAAGTCGTTGAGGTACATCGCCAGCGGGTCGGCGGTCTTGGCGCCGAGCTCGAACGCCGTCCACGGGCTCGTCGGGGTCACCACGAAGTCGAAGTCGCCGAACGCCGTGCGGAAGTCCTCGGAGATCTTCGTGCGCACCTTCAGCGCGGTTCCATAGTAGGCGTCGTAGTAGCCGCTGGACAGCGCGTAGGTGCCCAGCATGATCCGCCGCTTGACCTCGGGCCCGAAGCCGGCCTGGCGGGTGCGGCTGTACATCGTCTCCAGATCGGCGTCGCCGGCGACCCGGAGCCCGTAGCGCACCCCGTCATAGCGCGCGAGGTTGGCCGACGCCTCCGCCGGCGCGATCAGGTAATACGCGGACAGGGCATGGGGCGCGTGCGGCAGATGGCAGGTGTCCACGGTGGCGCCGAGACTCTCGGCCAGCTTCAGCGTCGCCTCGAAGTTCGCGCGCACCCCGGGCTCGATCCCGGTGTCCTGGTCGGCGCCGCCGAGAAGCTCCTCGGGCACGCCGAGCCGGATCCCCCGAAGATCCTGGGCGGTGGGCAGCCGGATCGGCTCGGGCATCGCGACCGACGTCGAGTCCCTGGGATCGTGACCCACCATGTGCGAGAGCAGGAGCGCGCCGTCGGTGACGTTGCGCGTGAAGGGGCCCGCCTGGTCCAGCGAAGAGGCGAAGGCGATCATCCCCCAGCGCGAGCACGCGCCGTAGGTGGGCTTGATGCCCACGATGCCGCACAGCGCCGCCGGCTGGCGGATCGACCCGCCGGTGTCGGTGCCGAACGCCCACGGCGCCAGCCCAGCCGCCACCGCGGCGGCGCTGCCGCCGGACGAGCCGCCCGGCACCCGCCCCCGGTCCCACGGGTTGAGCACGGGCCCGAACGCCGAGTTCTCGTTGGACGAGCCCATGGCGAACTCGTCCTGGTTGGTCTTGCCCAGCAGCGTGGCGCCGGCCTTCGTGACGTTCGAGACCACGGTGGCGGTGTAGGGTGGCCGGTATCCCTCCAGGATCCGGCTGCCCGCCTGGCTGGGCACGCCCTCGGTGCAGAACAGGTCCTTGACCGCCAGGGGCACGCCGGCGAGCGGCGCGTCCGGGTCAGACGCGGGAGCGTCCGGCGCGACCCACGTGAACGCGTTGAGGTCGGTGGCGGCGGCGCGCGCACGGTAGGCCTCGAACAGCTCCGCCGGCTCGATTTCCCGCGCGCGCAGCTTGGCGGCCGCCTCGGCCGCGGTCAGCTCTATGAGCTCGCTCACGGCCGGCTCCGCCAGATGGGCTGCCATGTCCCGGGCACGCGCGTCACTCGTCGGCCGGTCCGGGGCTGGGGACGCCGAAGCCGCCGTCCACGGGCTCGGGGGCCGCCGCGAGGATCACGTCCCGGTCCAGGCATGGCTCGGGCTCGTCGGCGCGCATGACGCCGGCCACGTCGACGGCATGCGAGGTGGGCGGCACGCCCTCGAGGTCGAGCTCTCGGATCCGGTCGACGTGGTCGAGCACCTTGGACAGCTCCACGCCCATGCGCTCGACCTCCTCCTCGGTCAGGCCGAGGCGGGCCAGGCGGGCCACATGAAGGACCTGTGCGCGCTCGAGCATCTCGAGCGATTTTAGTGATGGTGCGCGGATCAGCCGCGGTCGGGGGTGCCCCGCCGGCCCAGAGCGATCGTCTCGACCGGATGGTCGGGGGTCGGGGCCCAGCCACCTTCCTGTCGCAGCGACATGAACGCCCCGGCCGTCTGGACCGCGATCGCCGCCAGTCCGGCGAAGGCCCCGATCAAGGGGCTGCCGGAGCCGGTCAGCACGCGGATGAGAAGCACCAGGGTGACGACGGCGCTGAGCGTCACCACGATCATGTCCGCCGTCACGGGCAGCGCTGGCGCCGCCCGCGAGGCTTGCAGATACCCCAGCAGGAGCCCCGAGGCGGCGGTCACCAACAGCACCCACCTCAGCGTGGGAAGGCTCGTCCACGCGTTGGCGCTGGTGTGGCCGCCGCCGGGGTTCGCGAACCGAAACCACGGCACGAGGAACATGAGCGCCACCAGCACCACCGCGCTCAGGACGGCGATGATCTCGCCGCGGCGCAGTCGTGACAGCTGCACGGATCCGCCGCGGCGACGACGACGCTAGAGCGCCACTAGCTGCCGATGTGGATGTTGCCGCCCATCACCGACTTCTCGTTCCGCGCCTGCAGCGCGACCCACACCAGGCCGGCGGTGAGGATGACGGCAAGGTAGAAGCCGAACCCGAAGTCCGAGAAATGGATGTTGAACAGGAATTTGAGCACCACGAACAGCGCCGTCACGCAGACGAGGACAAAGCGGGTGTTGGCCCGGCTGCCACCGATGTTGGGCAGCGTCGTCCCCGGCGAGAGCCGCTCGATGCCGAGATCGGCGATCACCGCGATCGCTGAGAGCACGGCGAGGATCCCGAGCCAGCCGTCAGGGTCGTCGGTTCCGGTCAGGGTGATCGAGATCGGCCCGAAGCTGATGCTGAACCAGGGGAAGAACAGCAGGGTGATGACGAGCAGTAACGCCACGCCCGCCAAGATGCGGTCATCTCTGGTTACGTCAGAGAGGTTCACGACTGCCCTCCTATTGATTGGTCACCGTCGTGTGTGTGCGAACCGTGTGTTCGCCACGTACTGACGCCCTCCTGCGTACCTCCTTCCCGGAGGTCACCAAAAGACTACAGGCCGGAGCGTCGGGCGGAAAGGCGCGGGCGCCGGCGCCGCGGGGCACCGCTGCCGGCTGTCGCGCGCACGCGGGCGCGCTGCTCACGGATCGCCTCGTAGCCGCCCCAGGCGATGCCCAGCGCGCAGAGCAGGCCCAGCACGGCGCCGAGCTTCTGGTCGATGACGCGCGTGCCGGCGGGCAGCACGATGAGCACGCGGTAGATGAGCAGGGCCGCGCTGACCGCGCCGAGGACGGCGACGATGAGGCTGGTGTCGGTCTTGTTGCCGTGCTCGCGCTGGGAGGCGTGCAGGACCACGGCGCCGACGGCGGCCACGATCGTGGCCACCAGCACCCAGCGGGTCACGGTGAGTGCGTGCCAGCCGTTCTCGGCCGTCGACACCGCGGGGCGCACAGCCGACGGATCGGGCACGCCGGCCACCCCGTACCACTCCATCGAGAACAGGATGACGAGGAGCGCGAGCGCGCTGACCGCGCTCACCAGCGCCCCCACCCGGATACGCGGGGCCCGCGCCGGAGCCTCGGCGGCCGGCTCCTCGCGGGCCGGAGGCGCCTGCTGGTCCTTGGTCGCCGTCGCCATCAGGGCTCCACGGTATTGGATCCGCGGGCGCGCTTGGGCATGTCAGCGCTTGGAGATCGGCGCCAGATCGGCAACGAGCTTGCGCTCGCTCCGGTCTGTGCTGAAGCGGATGACGACAATCCCGCCGGCCTCCAGGCCCGTGACCACGCCTTCGCCGAACGCGGCGTGGACCACGTCGTCGCCCAGCCGGAAGGCGGGCGGCGGCGGCCGATCGGGTGACGGCAGGTCTGGGGTGGTTGGGTTCGTATTCCACGACGTCGCGCGCGCACGCACGGAGCCGAAAGCGCGCGGCGCCTGGCTCTCGCGATCGGTGAGCTCGGCCGGGATCTCGGAGATGAAGCGGCTGGCCGCGCCGAAGTTGCGCGCCCCGAACACGGTCCGCGTCCGGGCCGACGTGAGGTACAGGTCGCGCTCGGCTCGCGTGATGCCCACGTAGCACAGGCGCCGCTCCTCCTCCAGGCCCCCCTCGTCGAGCGCCCGGCTATGCGGGAACACGCCCTCCTCGCACCCGATCATGAACACGATCGGGTATTCCAGGCCCTTGGCGTTGTGCAGCGTCATCAGCGTGACCAGGCCCTCGTCGTCCTCGCGAGTGTCGGCATCGGCAACGAGGGCGATCCCCTGCAGGAACTCCTCCAGCGACGGCTCCGCGGATTCGCGCCCACCCACCTCTTTGTCGTACTCCACGGCGACGTTGACCAGCTCGTCCAGGTTCTCGATCCGCCCCTGCGCCTCGATCGTGCGCTCGTTCTGCAGCGCCTCCAGGTAGCCGGTCTCGGCCAGCAGCTCCTTGAGCAGCACCGAGATCTCGGGGTGGGTGGGGGCGGATACACGCTCGGCGAGCACCTCCATGGTGCCCATGAACCGCCGCAGCGACTTGATCGCTGCGGCACCCAGGCCCGGGACCCCCTCCGGTGCCGCCGCCAGCTCCCACACCGTCTCCCCTGTGGTGTTGGAGTGAGCCAGCAGCCGCGAGATGGTCGTGTTGCCGATCCCGCGCCGCGGCGAGTTGACGATCCGGGTGAACGCGCCCACGTCCTGAGGGTTGACCAGCACCGTCAGGTATGCGATCGCGTCCTTGATCTCGGCCCGGTCATAGAACTTGGTGCCACCGATCACCTGGTAGGCGATCTCCGCCCGCACCAGCGTGTCCTCCAGCACCCGCGACTGCGAGTTGGTCCGATAGAAGATCGCGATCTCCGAGCGCGACGTCCCCTCGTCCACCATGCGCTGGACCTCGCCGGTCACGTACCGCGCCTCGGCGTGCTCGTCATCGAGCTCCCGGATCTTGATCGGATCGCCCTGCCCCAGCTCCGACCACAGCGACTTGAGCTTCTGCCCCCGGTTGTTGCGGATCACCGCGTTGGCCGCGTCCAGGATCGTCTGCGTGGAGCGATAGTTCTGCTCCAGCTTGACCACATGCGCGTCGGGATATGCGTCCTCGAACTCGAGAATATTTCGGATGTCCGCGCCGCGGAACCCGTAGATGGACTGGGCGTCGTCCCCGACCACCATCAGGTTGCGGTGCTCTCCGGCGAGCAGCTGCAGCCAACGGTACTGGGCGTGGTTGGTGTCCTGGTACTCGTCCACGAGAACGTGGCGAAAGCCCGTGGCGTAGCGCTCGCGGACCTCGGGGAAGAGCTCGAGCACGTTGACGGCGCGGACGAGGAGATCGTCGAAGTCCATGGCGTTCATGCGGTGCAGCTCGCGCTCGTATGAGCGGTACACGTCGGCCACCGTCTGCTCGAAGAAGGAGCCGACCATCTGGGCGTACTCGTCGGAGTCGCGCAGCTTGTTCTTGGCGTCGGAGATCTGGGAGTGGACGGAGCCGGGGGTGAAGCGTTTGGGGTCAATACCGAGCTCGTCCAGGCAGCGCTTGATCAGCCGGCGCGAATCCGCGGTGTCATAGATCGTGAACTGGCGGGTGTAGCCCAGGCGGGCGGCCTCGGCGCGCAGCATGCGCGCACAGGCGGCGTGGAAGGTCATCACCCACATGGCGCGCACGCGGCGGCCGACCAGCAGCTCGGCGCGATCGCGCATCTCCCCTGCCGCCTTGTTGGTGAAGGTGATGGCCAGGATCTCGTTGGGCTTGGCCGCGTCGGTTGCCACCAGGTACGCGATCCGGTGGGTCAGGACGCGGGTCTTGCCCGAGCCGGCGCCGGCCAGGATGAGCTGCGGGCCCTCGCCGTAGGTGACGGCGTCGCGCTGAGGGTCGTTGAGGCCGCTGAGCAGCGCCTCGAGATCGCTGGTGAGCTCGGTCATGGGTGCCGGATTGACGTTAGCGGCAGGCCCGGCGGGCGAACGCACCGTCATCCTGTCGCCATGGACGAGCTCCGTGAGGCCTGCGCCACGGTGGCCGCGCAGGCCCGCAGCGTGACGGTGGTGACCGCCGCGATCCCCGCCTACGCGGCCGCGCTGCGCACCGGCGCCGACCGCGACCCGCAGCCGCCGCCGGCCACCCCCGCCGAGCCGCCGCCGGCCACCCCCGCCGAGCGCGAGGCCCGCGCCGCCTACTGGCTGACGATGGACGCCATCAACTTCGGCTCGGGGTGGTTTCCGACGCTGCGCAAGCGCGCGGGGCTCTCGGGCTACAACACGATCGCGGCCGCCCTCTCAGACCGGTTCCGCGACGGCGCCTGGAGCGCCCGGGAGCTGACCGAGATCGATGCGCCCACGCTCGGCCCGGCGCTGGGCCAGGACCCCGATCACGAGCTCATGGCCCTGTACGCCGCCTCGCTGCGCGACCTCGGCGGTCACGTCGCCGCCGAGCACGACGGCAACTTCGTCGCGGTGGCCGACGCGGCCGGCGGCTCGGCCGTGGCGCTAGCGCGCCGGCTCGGCGCCTGGGGCTCGTTCGCTGACTGCTCGCGCTACGGCGAGCTCGAGGTCCCGTTCCTCAAGCGCGCGCAGATCGCCGCCGCCGACCTGCACCGCGCCGGCGTGGCCCGCTTTGCGGACCTCCCCCAGCTGACGATGTTCGCTGACAACCTCGTCCCCCACGTCCTGCGCCTGGACGGGATCCTGTGCTTCGACCCCGAGCTCGTGGCGCGGATCAACCGCGAGGAGCTCATCGAGCACGGAACTCCCGAGGAGGTCGAGATCCGGGCGTGCGCCGTGCACGCTGTCGAGCTCCTGGTGGCCGCCTCCGCCGAGTCGCGACTCAGCGCCGCCGAGGTCGATCAGGTGCTCTGGCAGCGCGGCCAACGGCCGCACTACAAGGCGTCGCCGCGCCACCGCTCGCGGTGCACCGCGTATTGACGGACCGACCGGCCGTGACAGACTCCCTGACCGAGAATGAGCGCGCAGATCAACCACGTCAGCGTCAACGCCCTCGACCTCCAGGAGTCCGTGGACTTCTACGTGGACCTGCTGGGCGCGGAGCTCATCCCCACGCCCAACTTCGGCATCCCGGTGCAGTGGCTGGCGCTGGGCCACACCCAGCTGCACCTGTTCGAACGCGACCTCAGTCCCACCAGCCACCATCACCTCGGGATCACCGTCGCCGATCTCGAGCCGGCCTATCGCGCGGCCGAGCGGCGCGACGCGTTTGACCACAACGCGTTCGGCAACCATCTCGTCGAGCTGCCCGGCGACGTCGTGCAGATGTACGTCCGCGACCCGGCGGGCAACCTGGTGGAGATCGACCACCACGGGGTGGATCGGCTCCCGCCCGACCTGCGCGCGCGGCTCAGGGGGCTGTGGGACCTGCACCCGCAGAGCGACGAGCAGATGCGGGGCCGGCTGTTCGTGCGCGCCCCCGCCTGAGCTCGCGCCGCGCGCGTTTCTAGTCCTCTGCCTCGGCCCGCGTGCGGGCGATCGCCTCGGCCCCGGCCTCGCCCACCAGCAGCTCGGGTCGCATCGTGCCGCTGGCCCCCAGGTCCAGGGCGGGGAAGCGACCCGCCCCCGCGAGCGCGGCATCGAGGGTGATGACGGTGGTCTCGCCTCCGATCGGCGCCGACGCCGTGGCGATGATCGTCACCGAGCCGCCGCCCACGATGTTGCGCGCGGCGCCGAGCGCCTTGCGAGCGAGATGCGGGCTGCAGCCGTCCAGCGTGTCGATGAAGACCAAGGCGTCGGAGCCGCGGGCGGCCATCCTCCGGGCCTGGTCGATCGCGGGCTCGACGGCGCCGTTGCGAGCCTCCTCGGACCCGGCGAAGCTGACCGCCGCGGTCGGGGGCACGGGACCGCCGTTCCACTCCGCGATCTCCTCGGGACGCACGCCGGCCAGCACGAGCGACACGGTCAGCTCCTTCTGGTCGGCGAACGCCGCCACCAGTCGGCGCAGCGCCTCGGTCTTGCCCGCCCGCGTCCCGCCGACGATCGTCACCCGCGACCCCTTGCCGAACGGGGTCAGCCACTCGATCGCCTTCAGGGTGGGATCGTCGGAGCCGACCTTGAGGCGCTCGGTGGGGAACGCCGCGGGCAGATCGTCGAAGCGGACGCTGTCGGCCAACTCCTCCGCGGGGCGGCCGTTGATCGTCTCGATCCGGATGAGCGAGGCGAAGCGCTCGGACCGGCGCGGGGCGCGCTTTGGCCCGGCGATCCGGTCCCCGGAGACCAGCTCGCAGCGCTTGACCTGCGCCGAGGAGATATAGACGTCGTCATCGGAGGGATCAGGTGGCTCGACCCGGACGAACCCCGACCCGTTGGCCAGAAGCTCCACGACGCCCTCCACCATCTCATCGCCGGCCTCGGCGTCGGACTCAGCCTCGTCCTCGGGCTCCGCCTCGGCCTGCGGCTCGTCCTCGCCCGCCTTGTCATCGGCGTCGTCACGCGGCGCGGAGCGTCCGCGGCCGCCCCGGCGACCGCGCCGGCGGCGTGGGGCCGGCTCCTCCTCATCGTCCGCCGACGGGGCAGCAGCAGCATCGTCGCCGTTGACCTCGGCGGCGTCGTCGTCCTGCGCGGCATCCTTGGCCTCGGCGGCATCCTTGGTCTCCGTGGCGCCGTTGGCCTCGGCGGCGTCGGGCTCCGCGACTTCGGACCCCTCGCCGGCGTCACCGACGCGGCCCTCCTGCTTGTTGAGAATGGCGTCGATCAGGTCCGCGCGGCGCAGACGGCGGTAACCGTCGATGGACAGCTCGGAGGCGATCGCGTGGAGGTCGGCCAGGGGGCTCGCTTCCAGGGCACTGCGATCAAGAACGGACATAACTGCTCCTTTGGCTCGGCATCGGTGGGCTCCGGTCGCGTTGGGCCAGCGACCGGCGATTCGTGAACCTGAATCTAGCGTGCTGTGGCGTCGGACACGGACTGGTCCCAGCGCTCGTCGTCTGAGAGCCGTAGTGCGGAGTCGACGCCGGCGTCGCCGCGCAGCGCGCCCGTCACGGCGAGGAAGTCCGCCGCGTCGGCGACGTCGTGGATGCGCAGCACGTGCGCGCCCGCTCCCACTCCGTGGGCCATCGCCGCCAGCGTCCCCGCCAGCCGGGCCCGCGGCGCGCGGCCGGTCAGCGCGCCGACGAAGTCCTTGCGGCTGACCGCGAGCAGGATCGGCCGCCCCAGCTCGTGCAGCGCGGGCAGCGCCCGGAGCACCGCCACCGTCTGCGCCGGGGTCTTGGAGAAGTCCGGGCCCGGGTCGATCATGATCTGCTCGAAGGCGACGCCGCGCGACATGGCCAGCTCGATCCGCTCGGCCAGGAACCGCTGCACGTCGGCCACGATCCGCTCGTCGAGGCTCGGATCCAGCAGCTTCTCCTTGGGCGGGGCGATGGTGTGCATGAGCACCAGCGCGGCCCCGGTCTGCGCGCACACATCGGCCAGCTCGGGATCGCGCAGCCCGCTGACGTCATTGACGATCGAGGCCCCGGCGGCGATCGCCGCGCGGGCCACCGCCGGCTTGTAGGTGTCCACCGAGACGCGGGCGCCGAGCCCGCCGGCCACGCGCTCGATCAGCGGCACCACACGCGTGATCTCCTCCTCGGCGCTCACCGGAGGGCGGTTGGTGACCCCGGACTCGCCGCCGATGTCGATCAGATCCGCTCCGTCGTGCAGCAGCGACCGGGCCAGGGCCACGCGAGCCTCGAGCGTCTGGGACATGCCGCCGTCAGAGAAGGAGTCCGGCGTGGCGTTGACGATGCCCATCAGCAGCGGCCGGCCGCCGAGCGACAGCTCACCGGTGGTGGTCGCCAGGGACCGCTCGGGCGCGCTCACGATCCGGGGACGGCGACGGGATCTGCGAGAACCTCCGGCGCGGCCCAGGCGCGGTAGCACGCCGATGCCTCGAGCATCGCCGCATGGGCCTGGCGGCACCCGCGGCAGTGCCCCAGGTGGTCGATCAGCCAGTCCTCGTCGGCGGCGGGGGCCCCCGCGGCGTCCTGGCGGCGCGCGATCGTCCGCAGCGCGCGCTCGCGCTCGTCGCACGGAGGCTGCGGCTCGCCGGCACCGCGCAGCTCGGTGCGCAGGTCAAGGCGTGCCCGGGCCAGCAGCAGTGGCACGGCGTCGGCCTGCACTCCGGCGACGCCCGCGATCTCGTCGTAGCTGAGGCCCAGCAGCTCGCGCAGCGCCAGCACCTCACGCTGGGCCATCGGCAGCCGACCGGTGGCGGCGGCGAGCTCACGGGCAACCGCCTCCGAGAGGCCGGCGGGGTCGGGTGGGTGCGCGGCGTCAGGGTCGCCGGCCGCGGCGGTGGTGGCCGCGGGGGTGATGGCCGCCGCGTTGCGCGCGGGCTCGGCCCCGGGGTCCTGGCCCTGGCGCATCGCCGCGGCGGCGGCGGCGAGCATCGCCGTGCGGTCGCCGCCGCCGGCGGCGCGTGCCCGCTCCTCCGCGGCCCGGGCGGCCGGGCCGTCCCCCAGCATCCGCGCGCAGAATCGGGCCAGGTCGTCCATCGCTCACGGCCGAGCTTACGCGCTCGGTTCTCCGACGCGGTGTGCACGGCGGACCGGCGAGACCACCAGCCCCTCGGCGTCCGCCTCGGCGGCGAAGCGCGCGACCTCTGCATCGATCCGCGCCGCGCCCCAGCCGAGCACCGGCGCCATCGCCTCAGCCACCCGCCGGGGACCGCCGGCGCCGGGGTCGGTCAGCTCGCGCGCCGCCAGCAGGCCGAGGCGGGTGCGGCGCAGGAGCACGTCGCCGACCGTGCGGGCCTGCTCGTGGCGGGCGGCGAAGGCCGCCTCGGCGACGAGGTCGGGCCGGCCGTCCACGATCGGCGCCGCCAGCCCGGCCGTGGCGGCGGCGGTCCGCAGCACGCCCTCGGCCTCGTACCCGTAGCGCCCGGCGAGCATCGGGTAGGCGTCCTCGGGCACGCCGTCCACCCGCGGTAGCTCGGCCGCATCGACGGGCGCGCCGAGGGGGATCTCATGAGTGCGGCACGGCGCGTCGCGCCCGTCGCGCTCGACGATCCGGTCGACCACCAGGCGCGCCATGCGCCGCCATGTGGTCAGCTTGCCGCCGGTGATGGTGATGAGGCCGCTGGAGGTCTCATAGAGCTCGGCCTTGCGCGAGATGTCCACAGACTTGCGGGTGTCGCCGCTGGAGACGAGTGGGCGGACGCCGGCGTAGGCGCCGGTGGCGTCGCCGGGGCCCAGCGAGGCGCCGAAGAAGTGGTTGACCGCGCCGAGCAGGTAGTCGATGTCGCGCGCGGACGGGCGCACGTGATCGATGTCGCCCTCGTAATTGTTGTCGGTGGTGCCGACGAGCGTGCGCCCCAGCCACGGCAGCGCGAAGATCGACCGACCCTCCCCCGCCGGGACGATCGCGCCGGCGTGCAGCGGCAAGTCCTCGTGGCGCAGCGTCACGTGGGTCCCCCGGCTGGGGGCGATCCGGGGCAGCTCGGCCTCGGAGTGCAGCTCCCCGGGACAGATGCGGTCCGCCCACACCCCGGTGGCGTTGACGACGTTGTCGGCGCGGAGGGTGAACGTGCCGCCGCCCTCACGGTCCTCCACCACGGCGCCGCTCTCCTGGCCCGGCTCGGCGCTCAGCCCGGTCACCCGCATCCCGTTGGCGCACACGGCGCCGAAGCGCTCCGCCTCCCCCAGGACGGTGAGCACGAGCCGGGCGTCGTCGGTCTGGCAGTCGTAGAACAGGTAGCCGCCGCTGGGACGTCGCGCCGCGATTGCGGGCAGCAGTTCGGTCACCTCCGCGCCGGAGATGAGGCGGTGGCGGGCCGGGCTCCAGTCCGCATCGCCATCCGCCGCCATGGCGCGCCGGGCGTCGCGGCGCGCGCGCAGCGACGGTGCGGCCATGACGTCGTACATGTTGAGCCCGATCCCGGTCAGGCGGTCCGGGCGGCGCGAGCCGTCGAACGCGGGCAGCACGAACGGCAGCGGCCGGACCAGATGCGGGGCCAGCCGGACCATGAGCTGGCGCTCGAGGAGCGCCTCGCGCACCAGGCCCAGGTCGAAGTTCTGCAGGTAGCGCAGGCCGCCATGCACCAGCTTGGATGACCGGCTGCTCGTGCCTGACGCGAAGTCCGCCTGCTCCACGAGCGCGACGCTGTAGCCGCGCGAGGCCGCGTCCAGGGCCACCCCGGCGCCGGTGATGCCACCGCCAATGACCAGCACGTCATACGGGTGCTCGGTGAGCGCGGCCAGGGCCTCGTCGCGGGTGCGCATCCGCGGCTGAGCGTAGGTGATCTGCCGAAAGGGTTTCCGTCGCTCGCAGGTGGGGGAAATCGAGCCAGCAACGCCCCGTTCGCGGGTGCTGGCTCGAAAACCACCACTCACTGGCCGGAAAACGCAGCCTGGCCCGCGGACGCTACCGAGCGGCTAGTGCTGGGCCTGGCGGTAGAGCCCCAGCACCACCTGGTACCAGGCCGGCGAGGTCTCCTGGTAGCCCGGGCAGCAGGGTGGTCCGCCGGGCGCGCTGATCCCGATCTCGACGTGCGGGGCCGAGGAGAGGCCGACGTCGCCGCATCCGACCTCGGCGATGGGCTCTCCGGGGCTCACCACGGTGCCCACCGGCACCAGCGCGGGCAGGGCGTGGCCGTAGTAGATGTACCGGCCCTTGTAGGTGCCGCTGGACACCTTCAGCACGGGGGCGGCGGGACCGAAGCCGTCGATCCCCTCCTGGACGATGGTGCCGGGGGCCATGGCCACCTCGGTGACCTGGGGGCCGCAGGCGTTGTTGACCGTGCCGATGTCGATCCCCTGGTCCAGGGTCCAGTCCGTGGGCGGCAGCACGCGCGACAGGGGCTTGAGCGGGAACACCAGCCCGGTGGGCCCGCCCGTGGAGACGGGCACGGCGGTCGTCTTGGTCACGTTCTGCACGGCCGCGAGCAGCGTCGCCGACGTGCGGTTGCCCACGGTGCCGCTGGCGGGCGCCAGGCGCCGAGCCAACTGGAAGCGCTTGACCGCCAGCTTGGTCACGGCGTCGAAGCGGCCGGTCACGGGAACCGCGTAGCCGACGTCGGACAGCCACGTCTGCAGGGTGGTGACGTCGTTGCCGTGGCAGCCCATCCGCAGCGTGCGGCCGAAGACGGCCTTGGCGCCGGGATCGACGATCCCGGTCGGGTTGCCGGACCCGACGAGCCCGGCGCCGCCGACCATCCCTGTGCTCGCGGCCGCGGCGGTGCCCGCGGCACCGAGCACCGCCAGCGCGGCCACGAGCATGAGCCGACGGACCAGCCTCATTCCACCTCGGAGTTCGACACCGACCGAATCGCATCCTGGCTGGGATGCGTTGTGGGGGCGCAGCGGTCGATGGAGTTGGCGGATGCGAGCACGGACAGTCGGCCCCGTTTGGGGCGGTCCTGCGTGTGGGGCGCCTGATGCCTACGGGGTTAGCTGACGGGCTCGCGCTCTACACAAGAGCGCTTCCCACGGATCACCGTGGGACTCGCCCCAACGAATTGGGTTCCCCGCTTCCCGGCGCGGCGGTCCGGGAACTCGGCGATCGGCACGCTACCAAAAACTGCCGACGGAATGGGAGAAAAACGGTCGCCTTTAGTCGTCTTTATGTGCGGGGTCGGCCTCCCCGCTGCGCCGCCGCTCCTCGATGGTCGCCTTGATCCGGTTGACGGTGTCCTCGGACATGCGGCGGATCTCCCAGTGCGTCAGCTTGATCAGGCGCATCGGGGAGCTGGCGACGACGTCGGCGCTTCGCGGCCGGCGCTCCAGCAGCCCCATCTCCCCGATGAGGTCGCCGGAGCTCAGCTCAGCGATCGTCTTGCCGCCCTGGATGACATTGGCGGTCCCCTCCTCGATGGCGATCAGCTCAACCGAGTAGTCGCCCTCCTTCATCAGCATCTGCCCCTCGGCGGCGCTGGTCTCGGTGGCGAACGCCGCCAGACGCTTGGCCTCCTCATCAGAGAGGTCGGAGAAGATCGGGATCGCGGTCAGACGGGCTGGGTCCATAGCGTGAGGTCCTCAGTGTCAGCGTGGTGTCGGTGCGACTCTAACCGGACGCGCGGCAGCTCTAACCCGCGGCCGCCCCGAGATTCTGACTAGAGGGCCTTGACTTCGGTGGTGACTTCGCTCACGGAGGTTTTGGCGTCGCCGAACAGCATCGCGGTCTTGGGCTCGTAGAACAGCGGGTTGTCGATCCCGGCAAAGCCGGAGGCCATCGATCGTTTGAGCACGATCACCGAGCCGGAGCGGTCGACCTCGAGGATCGGCATCCCGTAGATGGGGCTGCCGGGCTCGTTCTTGGCCGCGGGGTTGGTGACGTCGTTGGCTCCGATCACCAGGGTCACATCGGTGCGCGAGAACTCCGGGTTGATGTCGTCCATCTCCCTGAGCAGGTCATAGGGGACGTCGGCCTCGGCCAGCAGCACGTTCATGTGTCCGGGCATCCTGCCGGCGACCGGGTGGATCGCGTACTTGACCGTCACCCCCTTGGCCTCTAAGGCGCGCTCGAGCTCGCGCACCGCGTGCTGGGCCTGAGCCACCGCCATCCCGTAGCCCGGGGCGATGACGACCTGGCGGGCGTAGGCCAATTGGATGGCGACGTCGGGAGCGTTGGTCGAGCGCACCGTCCGGCCCTCCAGCCCAGCCGCGCCGCCCGCCGGGGCGGCCACCGCGCCGCCGAACCCGCCCGCCACGATCGCCGGCACCGAGCGGTTCATCGCCTTGGCCATCAGGTTGGTCAGGATCGTGCCCGACGCCCCCACGATCATCCCGGCCACGATCATCACCGTGTTATTCAAAGCCACCCCCGTCGCGGCCGCTGACAACCCCGTGAACGCATTCAAGAGCGAGATCACGACGGGCATGTCGGCGCCGCCGATCGGTAGCACCACCATGTTGCCCAGGATCGCCGACACCACCAGGATCCCGATGATGAACAGCGCCTGAGAATGCGAGCCGGCGCAGAGGATGATCGCGCTCGCGACGGCGATGCTCAACAGCGCCAAGTTCACGATCGACTGCCAGGCGCCGGGAAGCTTGATCGGCCGGCCGGGCAGAATCTCCTGGAGCTTGCCGAAGGCGATGTTCGACCCCCAGAACGAAATCGACCCCACGATCGCGCCGAACAACTCAAACACCTCGGTGCGCAGAGGGAAGAACCCCGGCGCGAAGTGATGGCGGAACTCGACCCAGGCGATCAGGGCGACCGCGCCGCCGCCAACGCCGTTGAAGATGGCCACCATCTGCGGCATCGCCGTCATGCGCACCTTCAACGCCGCCGGGATGCCGATCGCGGTGCCGATGGCCACGCCGACGATGATCAAGATCACCGTCGAGGTTCCGTGCCACACGCCCGGCGTCAGCAGCGTCGCCACCACCGCGACGGCCATGCCCACCGCGGCGATCTTGTTGCCGCGCACCGCTGTGCGCGGGCCCGTCAGCCCGGTCATGCCGTAGATCAACAGCGAGAACGCGACGATGTAGGCCGCGTCGATGAAATACGAACTCTGAACAAAGACCGTGCCCGACGCGATCACTTGGCCTCTTCCTCCAACGCCGCCGCGGTCTCATCTGCCTTCGGCGGGTCCTTGGCCTTGAACATCTCGAGCATGCGGTCGGTGACCAGAAACCCGCCGATCACGTTGATCGTCCCGAACGCCACCGCGACCACCAGCAGCACGTGCTCCAGCCACCCGTTGGCGATGTGCATCAGCAACAGCCCGCCCAGCACGACGACGCCATGGATGGCGTTGGTGCCCGACATCAACGGCGTGTGCAGCGTATTGGGAACCTTGGAGATGACCGCGTAGCCGACGAACCCGGCCAACACCAGCACTGACAGATCGATGACGAACGTGTTGCCCATGGTCGGCCTCCCTTTAGCTGGCGGTGGCCGCGGCGGCCTTCGCGCCCTCGTGAACGATCTCGCCGCCACGGGTGATGCACGCCCCGGCGATGACCTCGTCTGAGAAGTCCAGCGACAGCTCCCCGGACTGGTCGATCATCAGTCCCAGCAGCGCCTGGATGTTGCGGGCATAGAGCTGCGAGGCGTGCTCGGCCATCGTCGAGGGCACGTTCAGGGGCGCCAGGATCTTCACGTCATGAACCAGGATCGACTGGCCGGGCTCAGACAGCTCGCAGTTGCCGCCGGCCTCGCCGGCCAGGTCCACGATCACAGAGCCCGGCTTCATCAGCTTGACCGCCTCCGCGGTAACGAGGATCGGGGCGCGGCGGCCCGGCACCAGCGCCGTGGTGATGACCACGTCGACCTTGCCGATCGCCTCGGCCATCAGATCCTGCTGGCGGGCCTGCTGCTCGGCGGTGAGCTCCTTGGCATACCCGCCCGCGCCCTCCAGATCGCCACCCACATCAAACTCCAAGAACTTCGCGCCCAGCGACTCGACCTGCTCCTTGACAGCGGCACGCACGTCAAAGCCCTGGACCACCGCGCCGAGCCGCCGGGCGGTGGCGATCGCCTGGAGCCCGGCCACGCCCGCGCCCAGCACCAGCACGGTCGCAGGCCGGATGGTGCCGGCGGCGGTCATCAGCATCGGATAGAACCGCCCCAGCTCCTGGGCTCCGATCAGCGCCGAGCGGTAGCCCGCGATGTTCGCCTGCGAGGACAGCGCGTCCATGGACTGGGCGCGGCTGATCCGCGGGATCGCCTCCATGGCAAAACTCGTCACCCCCGCCTCCGCGATCGCCCGCACACCGTCCCCGTTGGTCAACGGGCCCAGAAAGCCGATCAGCACCGCGTCAGAGCCCAAGCGCGCAATCTCCTCGCTATCGGGGGCGGCCACCTTGACCACCACGTCGGCATCAAACGGAGGCTCGTCAACCAGCTCGGCGCCCGCCTCGGCATAGGCCTTATCCGGGATCAAAGCGCCGGCCCCGGCGCCGCGCTGCACCAGCACCACCGGCCACGACCCGTCCTCGCCTGCTCCGCGCGTCAGCTTGCCCACCACCTCAGGCACGAGGGCGACGCGGCGCTCGCCGTCAGTTGTCTCCTTCGGGACTCCGATCCGCATGCGGGCCGAGCAGCCTAGCGTCTGGCGCGCCGCGAGGCGGCGCGGGTCGGGCCCATCGCCGCGTCAGCCGAGCCCCACCGGAGCGAGCACCAGCGCGGTCACGACGCCGACCGCGTGGGCGAAATTCCCAGTAAGCACCTGATTTCTGACTATCGAGCCGGAGGTGGCCACCCGAGGCCGCGAAGCATGCCTCGAACGTTTGTTTGTGTGAGCAGGCGCACGCTGGGGCAAGTGAGCCGGCGCGGCGGACGGACGCGCGGCGGCCCGCTCGGGCGCGTGCGAGCTCGAAGCGGGCGCCGCGGGCACCGCGGGCACCGCGGGCACCGCGGCCGGCGTGGGCGCCGCCACCGGCAGCGGCGCGCCCTCCATCGCCATGAGCGCCTCGCCGGTCACCCACACCGGGGTCTGGGTGACGCCGCGCGAGTAGCGGACCGCGCCGTTGGCGGCCACCAGCGAATCCAGGTAGGCCAGCGGCGAGACCGCCCCGCCGCGGTGCAGGCCCGCCGGCGAGACGCCCGCGGCGTCCAGGCCCTGGATGGCCCACGCGGTGGACTGGGCGTTGGACCCCATGCCGGGCTGGGAGGGAAAGCCGCCGTCGCGGTTCTGCTGGCGGCGCAGGAAGGCCACCGCCCGGGAGCGCGCGGTGGCGGCGGCGGTATCACCGGCGAGCGCCTCGAGCGCGGCGCCGGTGTCGTCGATGTCGCTGGAGCCGCCCGCGCCCGAGAAGCTGAAGCCGCCGTCGGTGTCCTGCTGGCGCACGAGCCAGCGCATCGTCTTCGAGCTCGGTCCCACCCCGTCGGCGCGCAAAGCCAGGACCGCGAACGCGGTGAGGTTGACCTGGTCTGAGATCGAGCCGTCCCCGCGGACGCGCCGCTGCAGCTCGCTCACCAGATCGTGGCCGCCGAACGACCGCGCGTTCAGGCCGGCGGCGCGCGCCACCAGGATGGTGCGCTCCAGCGCCCCCACGTCGCGGGTGCCGGCGCCGGCGCGGATGTAATCCACGAGCCCGGCGGCGTCGCCAAGCTGGTTGAGGTCGTGCCCAGCGGCGGCCAGACCGAGCGCCGCCCAGCCGGCGTAGAGCTGATCCGACGGCTGACCGGGGGCGGCACCGAAGCCCCCGTCGGCGTTCTCGGACCCGAGCAGGTAGTTGGCGGCCGCCGCGGTGACCGAGGCGGGCGAGCGCACCACGGCAGCCGCGCGAGCGATCGCGGGTCCGCGCGACCCCAGCCCCACCCCCAGCCCGCCCAGCACCAGGGCGGCGATCAACAGCGGCGCCGCCACTCGCTCGGCCGGCACCCAGGTCACCTTGGTGCGCCGCGCGAAGCGCTGGATCGAACGGGTCAGCGACGGGCCCAGGGCGAGCGCGAAGGCCAGGCAACCGGCAGCGTGCACGGCGTCGAAGCCCAGGCCCTGCCCCACGTAGACGCCGAGCTGGGCCCAACTGTGATCGCTGAACGAGACCCAGTCCCCCACGTCCTGGACCACGGTGAAGGCGAACCCGGCCGCGCAGCACACGATGGCGAGGGGCCAGCGGCCCAGCGGCGGCGGATCGTCGGCACGCCCCCGGGTCCGCATCCCCCAGGCCAGCAGCGCGCCGAGCACGCCGGTGGCGGCCCACGCCGCCATCTGCCATGGCGTCCACGGGCCCTGGCCGAAGAAGAAGTTGGAGGTCAGCGCGGCCAGAGCGCCCACGGCGAACCCGGGGGCCCCGCCGAGCGCGTAGCCGGCCACGAGCACGATGTCCGTCGTCGGCTTGACGTTGGGGACGGCCGCGAACGCGATCCGCCCCAGCGCGGCGAAGGCCGCGAGCGTGCCCACCAGGGCGACGATCCGGGCGTCGGGGCGCTCGCGCTCATACCAGGCAAAGCCGGCGCCCAGGGCCACCGCCAGCAGTCCGAAGGCGCCGAGCTGCCAGCTCATGCGATCGCCTCCCTGGCCGCCGCGGCGGCGCGCTGCCCGATGAGCGCGGCGCCGTCGGCCGGGGTCAACGCCCCGCCGGCGCCGCCGAGGATGCGGGCGGTCTCGGTGGCGAAGTAGCTGCCCCCGGCCAGGACCTCGGACGCGGTCCCGTCGGCAATGGGCGCGCCGTCGGCCAGGAGCACCACGCGCTGGGCGAAGGCGGCGGCGAACTCGGGGTCGTGGGTGGCGACGATGACTGCAGCTCCCAGCCCGTCCAGCAGGTCGGCCAGCTCCTGCTTGTGGCCGCGGTCCATCCCCCGGGTCGGCTCGTCCAGGCACACCACGGCGGGGCGCGCGGCCACGTCGCTCATGTCCCCCAGGACGACCGCCAGCGCCAACCGCTGCTTCTCGCCGCCCGACAGGTCGCGGGGGTTGCGCGCCGCGAACGCGTCGCCGGCCAGCCCCACCGGGACAAGGGCGCCGGGGGGAGCCTCGTCGGCGACCGTCTCGTGCACCAGATAGTCGGTGGGGTTCTGGAGCAGAAGGGCGACCCGTCCCGCCGCTCTCACGGCGCCGCGCGTGGGCGTCATCAGGCCGGCGGCGTGGCGCAGCAGCGTGGACTTGCCCGCGCCGTTGCGCCCCATCAGCGCCACCCGCTCCCCTGGCGCCACGCTGAGGGAGACGTCGCGCAGGATCGCCGGGCCGGCGCGCAGCTCGTGCCACACGCGGTCAAACGCCAGCGCCGGAGGCGTCGCCGCCGCACGCGATCGGCGCCGCGCGCGCCACGAGGCGGGCGCCGGCCGGGGGGTCTCGAGGTCCCGGTGGGTCTCGGGCAGCAGGCCGGCGCGGCGCAGTGTCGCGCGGGCGCGCTTGACCCCGGGCGCAGGCGTCTGTCCCACCGAGTTCAGCAGCTTGGCGCCGGGCGTCTGGAGGTTGGGCGCCGCGCGCGCGGCCCAGGCCAGGAAGTCCGCGGGCGACGCGTCGCAGACGATCTCACCGCCCGCCAGCGCCACCACGCGATCGGCGGCGCCCAGGCAGCGCTCCAGGCGATGCTCGGCAAGGACGATGGTGGCGTCTGAGTCCTCGTTGGCCCGACGCAGGAGCCCGATCAGCTCGTCGCCGGCCACCGGATCCAGCTGCGACGTCGGCTCGTCCAGGACGACCACGGCGGGCCGCCCGACCAGCGCCGCCCCCAGCGCCACCCGCTGGAGCTCGCCGCCCGACAGCTCTGCGGTAGAGCGGTCCAGGAGCTGGTCGATGGCGAGCGCCAGCGCCGCCTCCTCCACCCCGCGCGCCACCTCGGCGGGCGACAGTCCCCGGTTCTCCAGCCCAAAGGCGAGCTCGGCGCGCACGGTGCCCGTGACCACCTGCGTCTCGGGGTCCTGGAACAGGGTGCCGACCGCCTGGGCCACGTCCCCGGGCCCGTGCTCGCGAGTGTCCATGCCGGCGACGATGGCCCGCCCGGCGAAGGTGCCGCCGTGGAAGTGGGGCACCAGCCCGCTGATCGTGCGCAGCAGCGTCGATTTCCCCGATCCCGACCCCCCGGCGACGACCACGAGCTCCCCGGGCGCGATCTCGAGCGTGACATCACGCAGCGCCGGGGCCGACGCGCCCGGATACGTGTAGGTCACGCCGTGCAGCGCCACCGCGGTCATCTAGAGCCCTCGGCGGTCGGCGAACGGGAGCAGCGCCGCGACCACGAGCGCCCCCGCGAGCAGGAGGGTGGGCGGGCCCGCTGCCAGCCGCAGCGACGGGTAGGCGGCGAACGTCGTGGCCGGGTCGACGCGCCCCACCACTGACAGCGTGACCACGGCCACCGCCGAGGCGAGGAAGGCCGCGTCATGGCGGGAATACGAGCCCGCCCCCCCGCGGTAGGCCGGGGGCCGGCGCGCCGCCCCGTACCCGCGGACCTCCAGCGCGGCGGCGACATCGAGCGCGCGGTCGAGCACGCCGGTGCAGGCCGCGCGCATCAGCGCCAGGCGCGACGGCGGCGGTCCGGGCCGGCAGCGCTGCGCCTCGGCGAGTCGCCGGCCATCACGGACGAGGATCGGCACCATCCGCGTGGCGAGCGCGGCCGTGAGCGCGGAGCGAAACGACACGCGCCGGAACAGGCGCAGCACCTCGTCGGGGTCTACGGCGAGGGTGTAGAGCAGCCCGCACAGGATCAGCGCCACGGCCCGCAGGCCCAGGATGGCCCCGTAGACGGTCGCCTCCAGTGTGACGTCCGTGTGCCCCAGGATCGGCAGGTCCCCGAGGCGGACGATCACGGTCAGCCCATCGCGGCTGACCAGCGCGTTGACGAGCATGATGACCGCGGCGACCGGCAGGCCCCACAGCGCCGCCCGGCACAGCGGCCGGCCCACTCCGGCGGCCACGCCGGCGGCGAGCACCGCCGCCACCACCGCGCCCAGGATGATGGGGTTGGACGCCATCAGCGTCGCGATCGCGAGCGCCAGGCAGTACGCGCATCCGGCGGCGGCGCGCGCGGCGTGCAGGGGGCTGGCGCGCCGGCGGTAGATCATGGCGAGCTCTGCAGGGGGACCGGCAGGCGCTCGGCCCCGCTGACGGCGAGGGCGAAATGGTCGTGCAGCGCCTGGGGTGTGAGCGCCCGGGCGGCCGCCGCTACGCCGGCGGGGTCGGTGCCGGTGATCAGCCAGGTCGGCACCGAGGACGTATCCGCGGTGGCCGCGATCAGTCCGGCGCCGGCGCCCAGCGTGCGCACGACCCGCCCGCTGGGGTCCAGTAGCTGCAGCGCATCGCCGGCGGGGCCGGAGAAGCGCGCATACACCCCGCTGGCCCCGGGGCCGCGCGCAATGAGCTCGGCCGCCACCTCGTAGTGGATCTCGCTCCAGGTGCCCACCACCACGCCCAGCGTGTCCGGCCCCGACCCGGTGCCCAGCAGCTGGCTGGAGGCGGGGACGTGGACCGCGGTGAGTGCCTTGGTCACCTGCTGGCACGCGGCGTTCACGTCGCCGGCGCACTCCAGCGTCACCGGATAGCGCTTGCCGCCGATGCCGTTGGTGAACGGCTCCGGAAACGACCCCACGACCGCCGGGATCGTGTCGGTGGCACTCCAGTCGTGCAGGTCCCACCAGATGTGGTCGCCGGCGTGGACCGCGGTCGTCGCGGCTCCCTTGGCTGCCTCTACCCCGTTGACGTAGTAGAACCAGTCGGCGTGTGCGCCGCTGGGCGCCAGGCCGTTGATCGACTGCACGAAGCCGCCGCCGTAGCGGGTGGACACGCTGAACGAGCGCTCCAGCATCCGCATCACGGTCTCTGATCCGGGGACCTTGCCCTTGGTGACAGTGTGGATCTGCCGGCTGCCGAAACCGCGGGTGACGGTGAGGCTCACGCTCTTGGTGCCGGCGCCGGGCCCGAGCCCGCACCCGCCGCAGGCCAGCCCGACGGCCAGCGCGGCGAGGATGATGCGGGCTCGGGACGACACGGCGCGCGAGCAGGGTTTAGTGGGTGACCGTGACGGTCGCCTCGGCGCGGATGTAGCCCTTGAGCGTGGCGACGAGCGTGACCTTGCCCGCCTTGGTGGCGGTGACGGTCGCGACGCCCTGCTTGTCAGTGACGGTCCCGCCGTCGGTCACCTTGACGCCGGCCAGCGGCGTGGCGGGGCCCTTCTTGATGTAGGAGGCCGTGACCGAGAAGGGCGCTCCGGCCTTGGCATGGGCGGGAGCGCTCAGGATGATCGGGTACGCGGTGCTGCTCCCGGGTGCGGGCGCGACCAGGAGTCGGTCTCCGGGCTTGAGCTTGAGAGTGCATAGCCCGGCCGAGGCGAACTTGTTGTTGACCCAGAGGCCCCAGTAGTAGCCCTTGGCGCTGAACTTGTGGGTCTCGCCCAGGACGCTGGTCACCTCCACGCCGAGACCGCTGGAGTAGCTGCCGCCCCACCGGTGATGCGTGGCGGAGTCGAAGTATCCGATCGCTGCGCTGCCCGGACACGCTCCGGCGGGGGTCCGGGCCTTGGTGATGGAGCCCGCCTCGGCGTGCGCGACCGTGGCCGGCAGCAGCGTGCGCTTGAGGCCTTCGACACGCACCGTCACGCTTGGCTTGGCGCCGAGCGCCGTAGCGCTCAGCGCCAGGGCGAGGATGGCGGCAATGCCGCCGAGGGCTGTGAAACGACTGATCTTCATGAGGGCCACCCCTTTCCACGAGGGCTTTGGCTGTGCGGTCGGAGGTTGGTCTCCTGGCTCTCGGGCCTATCAGCCACGCCTTCCCGGCCGGCGAGAGACCGGCCAGTGGCACCTTTGTGCGCTGACGTCCCCGATCACAGTGGCGGGTCCGCGCCGGACTTTCACCGGCTTCCCATGCCACCGACCTTGAACGCGGTGATCGTACCGCGCCCGCCGTGGCTGGACGTAGACTCCGGGCTATGACGGTCAACCTCACCCGCATCTACACCCGCCTGGGAGACGACGGCGAGACCCACCTGGGCGACATGAGCCGGGTGCCCAAGACCCACCCGCGCATCGAGGCCTACGGCACGGTCGACGAGCTCAACGCCCAGATCGGGCTGGCGCTGACGGTGGAGGGCCTGCCCGCCGAGTACGCCGAGTGGCTGGCGCGGATCCAGAACGACCTGTTCGACGTCGGCGCCGACATCGCCGCCCCTGAGGAGGCCGAAGCCAAGCGCGAGCGCCTGCGGGTGCTCCCCGACCAGACCACGTGGCTGGAGGAGCGCTGTGACGAGGTCAACGCGACCCTCACGCCGCTGCGGTCCTTTGTGCTCCCCGGCGGCACCGCGGCGGCCGCGCATCTGCACGTGTGCCGGACCGTCTGCCGGCGCGCCGAGCGGGCCGCGATCGCCTGCGGCGGCGAGATCAGCGCCGAGGTGGTGCGCTACCTCAACCGGCTGTCCGACCTGCTGTTCATCCTCAGCCGCGGCGCCAACGACAGCGACGAGCCGCTGTGGGAGCCCGGTCGCTACCGGGAGTAACCGCCTGCCGGCCCCTCACTGGCGGCGCAGCATCAGCGACAGACCCGACGCCAGCATCATCCCCAGCGCGCCGATGAAGGAGGCGCCCACCACGAACGTCTGGTGGTCGCGGACGTAGGCGAGCACCTCATGCGGGCGGGCGAGCACGATCAGCCCCACCAGCCCTACGGCCACGACGATGACCAGGGCCACGGGCGCCAGGGCCTCCCCCACCGAGAACGAAGGGCGCCGCGCCCGCGCCGTGTCGGCGAGGCCGCCGGCGCGATGCGCCTCGAGGATGGACAGGCCGGCGATGCCGAGCAGGGTCCACGTGCCGGCGACCAGGAAGCCGCCGAGGACATCGGACGGGTAGTGCCAACCGAGCTCCAGGAACGAGTAGCTGACCGCGATGGCAAACGCCGCCATCGCCGCCGCCACGGCCGGACGGCGCCGCGCCGGCGCGGCGATCACGGCGCACAGGGCCAGGGACATCGCGGCGGTGGCGTGCCCGCTGGGCCAGGACGCGGGGTCAATCGGAACCCATCGGACCGGATCTCGCGGACCCGCCAGAAGCGGCTTGAGCAGCTGCGTGGTCTCGTTGGCGCACAGGAGGACGAGCGCGATCATCACCGCCACGCGCGGCCGGCGCCGGACCAGGGCCACCGCAACCGGAACCGCGGCCAGGAACACGTACTCGTCCGGATTGCACAGGTGGGCGATGAAGTTCGTGACCCGGTCCAGGCGGGGACGCGTGAGGTCGGCAAAGCCGCGGAGGATCGACGCATCGGCTTGCTTGCCGATGCCGACATAGTGCGACACGAACCAGGTCAGCGCCAGCAGGACGAACCCCGCCGCCGCGCCGGTCAGTGCGATCCGAGCGCGTCTGGGCATGGACAGAGCGTAGCTTCGCCCCGCCGGTCCGCCCGGCGCGCGCCCGCCCGAACGCGTCAGGCGTCAGGCGTCAGGCGCGGTCTCGGGGGCGGCGCTCGAGTCCTCGGCGTCAGCGGGCTGGGCGTCGGCCGCCTCGCCCGCGTTGGCCGCGTTGGCCACCTCGTCCGCCTCGCCCGTCACGCCGGCGTCCTCCGGGCCGGTCGCCTCGGCGTTGCGCGTGACTCTGAACTCCGGCGCGGTGCCCGTGCGGCGCACGTGGGAGAAGTGCTCCAGATCCTCGGGCGACGCCACCTCGACGGCGATGCCGTCGGCGAGCTCGAACCGGTTGGCCTCGTAGAGCAGCTCCTGGTAGCGGGGCGCGCGGGTGCCCTCCTCCGCGGAGCGGCTTGAGCGGGCACCCGCGGCACGGGTTCCCGAGCCCTCGACGTCCAGGTCGAACTCGCCGAAGCGCAGCATCCAACGGCGGCCACGCGCCAGCTTGTCCGGCGTCAGCTTGACATTCACGGCGTCCCCGCGCTCCGCGGAGCCGGCCAGCCCGCGGTCGCTGCGCAGGCCGGCGCGCTCGGCCACCAGGGCGCGCGTCAGGCGGTCCCAGTTGCGGCTGTAGGGGGCGGGGACGATGGCGACGGGGCCCTTGGCCGTCGTGTCGCCGCGGACGGCGTGCGCGACGGGTCCGACGACGACGTAGTCCACGTGGCTGGCATTGAGCCAGCGCAGTACGGCGAGCGATTTGCGGTCGAGGTGCTCGAAGCCCGCGCGCGGCTGCACGGACTTGGCGTCGATCCCCGGCGAGCGATGTTTGAGCAGCATGCTGGTGCGTTTCGCCCCAAGCCCCCCGACTCCTTCCCGCGCGCGCTATGCGGAGCCGGTCTCCTCGGCACGCTCAGCGAACTGGGCGATCCACCCGGCGACGAGATCCGGCTGCGCGCGCGGGGCCCAGTGTGACCCCGGGACCTGGAGGCGGCGCAGGCCTGGCGCCACCCGCTCGGCGGCGTCGTAGTAGGCGGGCGAGATGAAGCGGTCGCGCGTGGGGACGATGAGCTGGACGGGCGTGTGCGCCGCCGCCGGCGGGTCGCCGCGCCACAGTCGGCGCGGGATGTTGCGCCGGTAGAGGTTGGCGCCGTGCCACGCGTCGCGGCACGCCGTCGCCGCCGGGTAGCCACCGTCGACGGGCAGCTGCTCCACCACTCGCAGCCACTGTCGCCAGCGTCCGCCCGCCAGCGCCACGCGCCACATCAGCGTGGGGCCGCCGGGCAGGCACAGCGGCAGGATGTACCAGGAGCGCCGCGCCCTGTCGAGCACCCGCGGCAGGTCGCGGGCGCCCAGCGCGGAGCGGGTGGCGCCGACCGCATGCCCGAGCGCCGGCCCGGCGATGCTGGTGAACGAGGCGATCCGCCCGGCGAAGCGCTCGGCGGTGGCGAACTCCCAGCCCTGGATGCCACCCCAGTCGTGGCCGACGAGGTGCACCTTGCGTCCGGGCGCCACCGCCGCGCACACCGCCGCGAAGTCATCGGCCAGGCGCGCCATGTCATACGCGGCGGGGCCGCAGGGCGCGCTGGAGGCGCCCGCCCCGCGCACGTCATAGGCGACGACGTGGAACCGGGGCGCCAGGCGCGCCATCACGAGGTCCCAGACCTCCTTGGTGTCCGGGTAGCCGTGGACCAGCACCACGGTCGGGCGACCGGCGTCGCCCGCGGACGCCACGGCCAGCGATACCTCGCCCGACCGCACCGTCCGGGTGTCGGTAGCGGTCGGCACCCCATGACAATCTATAGGCCGATGGATGCCGAGGAGCTTCAGAGACGGCGGGACGAGCGGGCCCGCGCGCGCCGGCGCCGGCGGGTCCGGCGCCGGGTCGGCATCGGCGCGACCCTGGCGGTGCTGGCGGTGGCGGTGATCGTGGCGATCGCGTCGGCCAGCGGCAGCGGCACCCCCACTGAGACGACGGACAAGCGGGCCGGCCGCCCCCGCGCCACGACGCACGCCGCCCCCCGATCCCATCGCGCCGCGGACCGCCACACCCGGGGCGAGTCCACCGCGGCCGTCCTCGGCCCGGACACGGGGGTCAAGGGGACCGCCGCGGTGCCGGTGCTCATGTACCACGTGATCGCCGCGCCGCCCAGCGGAGCGCCGTTCCCGGGGCTCTACGTGCAGCCGCAGGAGTTCGCCTCGCAGATGCAGGCGCTCAAGCACGCAGGGTGGCAAGCGGTGACGCTCGACCAGCTCCAGGCCTACTGGACCAAGGGCGCCAAGCTTCCCGCCGGCAAGCCGATCGTGATCACCTTCGACAACGGCTATCACTCGCAGTACGCCGAGGCGCTGCCGGTCCTGCGCAAGCTCGGATGGGTGGCTGACGAGAACATCCAGCTCAGCGGCCTGCCGCCGTCCCAGGGCGGCCTCACCAACAACGAGGTCAAGGCGATGGTGGATGCCGGCTGGGAGCTGGACACCCAGGGCATCAGCCACGCCGATCTCATCACCCTCGATGCCGCGCAGCTCAAGTACCAGATCGACAGCGCCCGCAAGACGATCCAGCGCCGCTACGGCGTACCCGTGAACTGGTTCTGCTACCCGTCGGGCCACTACGACACCACGGTGATCGACGCCGTGCGCACCGCCGGCTACATCGGCTCCACCACCGTGATCCCGGGCTGGGCCGGTCCCTCGAGTGACCCCTACCGGCTGCCGCGGCTGAGGGTGCTCGGCGGCACCAGCCCGTCGGCGCTGCTTGAGCAGATCGCCACCAACCGGACGGCCGCGGCTCCGCCGGGCTCCTACGGTGGGGCGTGACGCCATGAGCGGTCGCCCCGGGTTGAGCCCCGGGATCCGCGGCTGGACGACGCAACTGAGCGACGCCACCCTCCGCCACCAGCGACCTCAGCGCAGGACCGGGATCGCGGTGGCGATCCTCTCGGTGGCCGTCGCCACCACCGCCATCTACTTCCTGCGCAAGGTCGCGCCCGTGGTGTCGCTCAGCGTGGTTTACCTCCCTGCGGTCCTCCTGGTCTCCACGTTCTGGGGCCTGACCCTCGGTCTGCTCACCGCGCTGCTCAGCGCCGCCGCCTTCAACTGGTTCCACATCCCCCCGACGGGTGGGTTCACGATCCTCGACAGCCGCAACTGGGTCGCGCTGGCGGCGTTCATGATCGTCGCGGTGGTGGCCAGCACGATCTCGGAGCTCGCCCGCTCCCGCGCCGAAGAGGCCGAGCGGCGGCGCGCCGAGGCCGACCTGGCCGCCGCGCTCGCGCACGAGCTGCTGCTGGGCGAGGACACCCAGGCCGCTCTCGGCAGCGCCGCCCGCCGTGTGGCCGAGGCGCTGGGCCTGGCGTCGGCGGCCATCGAGACGCAACCCACCCACTCGGCCGAGCCGGACCCGCGCCGGATGGCGTTCCCTCTCCGAGGAGTCGACGGCGAGCCGATGGCGACCCTCCTGGTGCCGGCCGACCTGCCGGCCGACACCGAGCAGCGGCTGCGCACGCAGGTCGTCCCCACCCTCGAGGCGCTCGTCGCGATCGCCCAGCGCCGCGACGCCATGCAGGCCGAGCTCGTGGAAACGGCCGCGCTGCGGCGCTCCGATGACATCAAGACGGCGCTGCTGCGCGCCGTCTCGCACGACCTGCGCACGCCGCTCACCGCCGTGGTGGCCGCCGGCCACGCCCTCGGGGCGGACTCGCTCACCGATGAGGAGCGCACCGAGCTCAGCACCGCCGTGGTGGAGGAGGGCACGCGCCTGGCGGGGCTCGTGGACAACCTGCTCGCGCTGTCGCGGCTGCAGGCGGGTAGCGCCACGCCCCGCTCGGACTGGGTCTCCATCGAGGACCTGGTGTCGGCGGCGGCCGAGGGGCTCCGCGGCGACCCGGTGGACGTCCGCATCACCGTCGACCCCGACGTGCCCGAGATCCGCGCCGATGCCGCCCAGCTCGAGCGCGCGTTCGCCAATCTGCTCGAGAACGCCGGCCGCTACGGCGGCGGGTCGCCGATCTTCGTCCATGCTCGTCGCGGCGGCGGGCCGGCCGGCGAAGGCGTCCTGGTCAGCGTGACCGACCAGGGGCCTGGGATCGACGCCGTCGAGCAGGAGCGGATCTTCGAGCCGTTCTACCGGGGGCGCAACGCCCGCGCGCAGACGTGGATCGGCTCCGGCCTGGGCCTGGCCATCGTCAAGGGCTTCGTCGAGGCCAACGGCGGGTCCATCTCGGTGCAGTCGCTGCCGGGCCAGGGCACGACGTTCTACGTACTGCTGCCGGTGGCCGAGCGCCCGGCCTCCGAGGTCGCCACGGGCGCCGCCGAGACACGGCCGTGAGCACGTCCGCCAAGGCGGGGCGGGTGAAGATTCTCGTCTGCGACGACGAGCAGCAGATCCTCCGTGCCCTGCGGGTGATCCTGCGCGACAACGGCTACGAGGCGCTCCCGGCCAGCACCGGCGAGGAGGCGCTCGACGTGGCCGCGGTGTCCCGCCCGAGCGCGGCCATCCTCGATCTCGTCCTGCCCGACATCGACGGCGTCGAGCTGTGCCGGCGGCTGCGCGAGTGGACGGACATGCCGATCATCCTGCTCTCGGCCGTGGGCGAGGAGGACGCCAAGGTCCGGGCCCTGGCCGCCGGCGCCGATGACTACGTCACCAAGCCGTTCGGGCCGCGCGAGCTGATCGCCCGGTTGCAGGCGAGCCTGCGCCGGGTCGGCCCCGAGCGTGAGGAGGCGCTGATCACCGCAGGCGACCTGACCGTTGACCTGGCCTCGCGGATCGTGACGCTGGCGGGCGAGGAGGTCCACCTCACTCCCACCGAGTTCGACCTGCTGCGCCTGCTCGCGCGCAACCGGGGGCGGCTCATGACCCACCGCGAACTGCTCACGTCGGTGTGGGGCGCGGGCTACGCCGACGACACCCAGGTCCTGCGGGCTCACATCGCCAACCTGCGGCGCAAGATCGAGCCGGCGGGCACCGAGGGCGGCGCCGGGGGGCATCGCTACATCCGCACCGATCCCGGCGTGGGCTACCGCTTCGCTGGGTGAATTAAGCTGGGCTTGCGGAAAGGATGCCGACACGCCACGATCATCTGCATGGACCGGCGGATTGACACGGAAAATCGCCCGCTATCGTCGGCGTTTGACGTGCAGATCAGCCTGAGGGGCCCATTACATGGCCGCACCTGAGCGCGGCCCGGAACGCGGCGGAACCACTCCGACCGCGGGCCGCCGCACCCTCTCCGAGGGCGCCCACAAGATCGAGTCGCCGCCGACCGACGGTGCGGGCGCGGCGCACGACTCCGACGACGCCCAGCCGCGGGTCAAGCGCAACTTCAATGAGGCCGCCCACAAGCTCGGCTACTGGCCCGTCACCCAGGCGCCGCGCAAGGACACGGGACCGTCGGCAGCGATCCGCGCTGCGTCCGATGACGAGCGGGACGTCGTCGCGCATGCCGGCAAGCTGGTCCTGGCGCTGGGCGCGCTCGGGATCGTCTACGGCGACCTGGGCACGAGCCCGCTGTACACGCTGCAGACGATCTTCACCCAGCACCGCGAGGCCGCGCACGCGACGGTCGCGGGGGTCTACGGGATCGCCTCGCTCATCTTCTGGGCGCTCATCATCGAGGTCTCGATCAAGTACGCCGGGTTCATCATGCGCGCCCACAACCGAGGCGACGGCGGCATCATGGCGCTGAGCGCGCTCATCCAGCGCCGCAAGGTGCCTCGCGCGGCGGCGCTGGTGACGCTGGGCCTCCTGGGCGCCGGGCTGTTCTTCGGCGACGGCATGATCACCCCGGCGATCTCGGTCACCTCCGCCGTCGAGGGCCTGAAGGTTGCCACCCCGTCGCTCTCGCATCTCGTCATCCCCATCTCGCTGGCCATCCTCGTCGCCCTGTTCGCGGTCCAGCGCTACGGCACCGGCGCGGTGGGCTGGCTGTTCGGGCCCGTCATCCTCGTCTGGTTCGTCATCATCGCCGCCCTCGGGCTGCACGAGGTCGTCCAGCATCCCGGCGTCGTCCAGGGCCTGTCCCCCACCTGGGCGGTGCGGTTCATGGTCGACCACGGCGTCCAGGGCTGGCTGACCCTCGGCGGCGTGGTCCTGTGCCTCACCGGCGCCGAGGCGATGTACGCGGACCGGGGCCACTTCGGCGCCACGCCGATCCGCAGGACGTGGTTCGGGATCGTGCTCCCCGCGGTGCTGCTCTCCTACCTGGGCCAGAGCGCGCTCATCCTGCACGACCCTGCCGCGGCACGCAATCCGTTCTTCCTGCTGGCGCCGAGCTGGGGGCAGCTGCCGCTGGTATTCATCGCGACCGCGGCGACGATCATCGCCTCGCAGGCCGCGCTCACCGGGTCGTTCAGCGTCGCCAAGCAGGCCGTCCAGCTCGGCTTCCTGCCTCGGCTGCGGATCGTCCACACCTCGGAGCTCGAGGGACAGATCTACGTCCCGCTCATCAACTGGGCGCTGTGCGCCGGCGTGATCGCGCTCGTGCTGGTGTTCCGCAGCTCCACCCACCTGGCCGATATCTATGGCGTCGCCGTCACCGGCACCTTCCTCCTGGACACGACGCTGTTCCTCGCGGTGGCCCGGTCGCTCTGGGGGACGGCCAAGTGGAAGCTGGCCATCCTCGGCGCGGTCTTCTACACAATCGAGACCGCCTTCTTCACGGCGAACCTGAGCAAGATCGGCCACGGCGCGTGGCTGCCGCTGTGCGTCGGCCTGGTGGTGGCCACGATCATGGTCACCTGGCGCAAGGGCCGGGACATCGTGACCCACAACCGGACGGTCCACGAGGGGTCGCTGGTCGGGTTCCTCGAAGCGCTTTGCAACGCCAAGCCGCCGATCGTCCGCCTGCCCGGGACGGCCATCTTCCTGAACCCGGGCAAGGACACCTGCCCGCTGGCGCTCAAGGCGCAGGTGGAGCACAACCACGCCTTCCACGAGAAGGTGGTGATCGTCTCCATGACGCCCGTCAGCATCCCGCGCGTGGACAAGCCGGATCGGTTCGTCTCCGAGCGCCTGGGCAAGGGCCTGTTCAAGATCCACCACCTCACCGTCCGCGTCGGGTACCACGACAGCTGGAACGTTCCCGAGGCGCTGGTGCAGGCGCGCAAGCACGGCTTCCTGGACCGCAACCTCGACCTCGAGCACGCCTCCTACTTCGTCTCGCGCATGACGATCGTCCCCACCGCCGCTCCCGGGATGTCGCGCTGGCGCAAGCAGTTGTTCATCGGGATGGCGCGCAACGCCACCAGCCCGATCGACCACTTCCGCCTGCCCAGCCCGCGGACCGTGATGACGGGCTCACAGGTCGAGATGTGACTATGCCGCTCGCGCCGGGCGTCTTCACAAAATCTTGATACCTGAAGGCCCTTTCTTCACAGCTTCTTGATACTGGGCGGCCGAGGATGAGGGTATGGGCGTCCTCGCCACAGCCACCCCTGCCCTTTGCCGCCGTCCGCTCAGCGCGGCGGGAGGACCGGCGAAATGACGCCGGAGAGTGGGCGGGGGACGCTGTCGGAAGGGGAGCGCAAGGCTGACGGCGCGGTATCGGTGGCAGAGGCCCCGGCCCGGCCTGTCAAGCGCAACTTCAATGAGGCCGCCCATAAGCTCGGCCACTGGCCGGTGCGACCCGAGGCCCCCAAGGAGCGCGCGCCGTCGGCCGCCATGCGGGCCGCCACCGACGACGAACGCGACGTCGTGGCGCACGCCGGAAAGGCCGTCCTGGCGCTGGGGGCCCTCGGGATCGTCTTCGGAGACATCGGGACGAGCCCGCTCTACACCGAGCAGTTCATCTTCACGGCTCACCGCCACGCCGCCCACCCGAACGTGGCCGGCGTCTATGGGATCGCCTCGCTGATCTTCTGGACGCTGATGATCGAGGTCTCGCTCAAGTATGCCGGGTTCATCATGCGCGCACACAACCGCGGTGACGGCGGGATCATGGCCCTGACCGCCCTCGTCCAGCGCAAGCGGATCGGGCGCACGTTCCTGCTGGTGACCCTGGGTATCTTCGGCGCCGGACTGTTCTTCGGCGACGGCATGATCACGCCCGCGATCAGCGTGACCTCGGCCGTCGGCGGGCTCAACGTGGTCAGCCCCGCCCTCGCCAATCTCGTCGTCCCCCTGTCGCTGGCCATCCTGGTCGGGCTGTTCGCCGTCCAGCGCTTCGGCACCGGCGCCGTGGGGTGGCTGTTCGGTCCGGTGATCGGGCTGTTCTTCGCGGTCATCGCGGTGGCCGGCCTGCACCAGGTCGTCCAGCATCCCGGGGTGATCCAGGGCCTGTCGCCGGTCTGGGCGGTCCGGTTCTTCGTCGACCACGGGGTTCAGGCGTGGCTGACGCTCGGCGGAGTGGTGCTGTGCTGCACCGGCGCGGAGGCGCTCTACGCCGACCGCGGCCACTTCGGCGCCTCGCCGATCCGCATGACCTGGTTCGCGGTCGTGTTCCCCGCAGTGATGCTGTCCTACCTGGGTCAGGCTGCCTTCATCCTGTCGCACCCCCGCAGCGTCAACAGCGCCTCATTCAACCCGTTCTTCCAGATCATCCCCCACAGCCTGCTCGTGCCGATGGTGGTGCTGGCCACCCTGGCGACGATCATCGCCTCCCAGGCCGCCCTCACCGGCTCCTTCTCAGTGGCCAAGCAGGCCGTCCAGCTCGGCTTCCTACCGCGACTGCGGATCGTGCATACCTCCAACCTGGAGGGTCAGATCTACGTCCCGGTCATCAACTGGCTCTTGTGCGCGGGCGTGGCCACGCTGGTGCTGGTCTTCCAGAGCTCCAATCGCCTGGGCGACATCTACGGCGTGGCGGTGACGGGCACCTTCATCCTCAACACGATCCTGTTCCTCGCCGTCGCGCGGGCACTGTGGAAGACGCCGCGGTGGAGGCTCGCCATCCTCGGCGCCCTGTTCCTCACCGTCGAGGTGGCCTTCTTCACATCGAACCTGGCCAAGATCACCGACGGCGCCTGGTTGCCGCTCGCCGTGGGCCTGGTCATCGCGGGCGTGATGATGACCTGGCGCCGGGGCCGCGACATCGTGACTGAGAACCGCAACTCGGTCGAAGGCCCCCTTAGCGAGTTCCTCGAAGGGCTCTGCGACGCCAAGCCGCCGATCATCCGCCTGCCCGGCACCGCCATCTATCTCAACCCCGGCAAGGAGACGACGCCGCTGGCCCTGCGCACGCTGGTGGAGCACAACCACGCGGTCCACGAGAAGATCGTCATCGTCTCGGTCACGCCGGTCAGCATCCCCCGCGTCGATCGCGAGGACCGATTCACGTCCGAGCGCCTCGGCAAGGGCCTGTTCAAGGTCGTCCACATCAACATTCGCGTCGGTTACCGCGACGGCTGGAACGTGCCCGAGGCGCTCGCCATGGCCCGCAAGCTCGGGTACCTGGACCGCAACCTCGACCTCGAGCACGCCTCGTACTTCGTCTCCAAGATGACGATCGTCCCGACTCATGCCCGTGGCATGGCGCTCTGGCGCAAGCGGATGTTCGTAACCATGGCGCGCAATGCCGCGACGCCGATCGAGCACTTCGACCTGCCGCGCCCCCGCACGGCGATGACGAACTCGGACGTCGTCATGTGATCATGCCGGTGGGCGCTGGCGCTCGAGCCTCCAGCGCGTCACAATTAGGGGCCCTGACACGGCAGAGACGGGAGGCTCGATGAGCAGCGACTACACGCTCGCGTACGGTACCCACGCTTCGCCCAATGACGGCCGGTGTGCCATGGAATGGGTCAGCTACCTGGCCGGGGAGCCTCACTCAGACCAACCGGTGTGCGTCAGCCCCGTCCTGCGGTCGATGTGCATCGCGCTCAACGACGGCCTCGACCAGGAGCCGCGCCAGCGGCTGCGGCCCTACCTGACGCGAACGATCGGCACCGCCAACGACGGCCTGGACGCCGGGCGGGGGTGGATGGCGATGGACTGGCTGACCCGCGTCTACACGCCCGCGTGGCTGGATCTCGCCGGCCTGTCGGACTGCGCCGGGGAGCTTGAGGGGGCGCGCAAGGTCGCTGACCCCGAAAGCCTCGGGCACGCGCTCGACTGCCTGGAGACGGCTCGTCGCGAGGCGCGCGCCACGCGTGCTCGCGTCTTCGGGGCTCCGCTTCCCACCGGCTGGGCGGCTGCCGTGGCCGCCGGGATGGCCGGACGCGAGGCCGCGTGGGCGTGTGCCGGGGCAGCCGCGTGGGCGGCGGCCCGCGTCGGGATCGGCGACATCGCCGGCGATCGTGCCCGGGCCGCGGCGCGCGCCGCCGCCGGTGACGCGGCGGCGATCGCAGTCCGTCAGTCACGGTACACCGCGCGGGCGGCGGGCGCCCGATCCGCCGCCCATGCGGCACTGGAGCCCACGCTGCGGATGCTGGCCGACTCGGCACTGGCGCTGCTGGACCGGATGCTCCCCACCGAGCACCTGCCGCTGCCCGCGGCGGGCACCGCCGCGGGCGTGCACGCGTTGGCCTGACGCCTCAGCCGCGTCTGACGGGCGCGGCACCGGGCCCCGCCGGGGCTTCACATCATCTTTATGACGGCGCGTCGTTCCTGTATGGGTCCTTGACGAGCGCGGTCCCAAGATGAGCGGCATGGACATCGTCGCTGTGCTCTTGGGAGTTCTCATGTTCGCCATCCTGCTGTCGCTCATCTCCGGGATCGACCGGATATGAGCGGCGCTGATCTCTTCGGGCTGATCGTCTCGGCCGTCGTCTGTCTGTATCTCCTGTACGCGCTGCTGCGCGGAGAGAAGTTCTAGGGACCGGCCATGACCCTCACCGGCTGGCTCACCATCTTTCTGTTCTGCGGGATCCTCACCGCGCTGGCGATTCCGCTGGGCAACTACATGGCCGCCGTCTACGCCGGCGAGCACACGTTCCTTGACCGCTTTGTGGGCGTCCCGGAGCGCTTCCTGTACCGGGTCATGCGCGTCGACCCCGAGCGCGGTCAGGACTGGAAGGCCTACGCCAAGAGCCTGATCATCTTCTCGCTCGCGGGCTGGCTGCTGCTCTATCTGATCCTTCGCACCCAGACGCTGTGGAACTTCACCGGCCTGAACCCGCAGGGGTTCCACTCAGCGCCCTGGAACGTGACCTTCAACACCACGTCGTCGTTCGTGACCAACACGAACTGGCAGTACTACGGCGGCGAGACGACGATGAGCTACTTCAGCCAGATGGCCGGGCTGACGGTTCAGAACTTCCTCTCCGCCGGCACCGGCATCGTGGTTGCGGTGGCGCTCATCCGCGGGATCATCTCCCGCAGCGGCAAGAGCCTGGGCAATTTCTGGCACGACATGGTGCGCACGATCCTGTACGTGCTGCTGCCGCTGTCGATCATCATCGCCTTGGTGCTCGTGTCGCAAGGGGTGATCGCGAACTTCACCTCGTATCTCAATGTTCACGGCATCTCCGGGATCTCGCAGACCCTGGCGATGGGTCCGGTGGCATCGCAGGAGGCGATCAAGGAGCTCGGCACCAACGGCGGCGGGTTCTTCAACGTCAACTCCGCGCACCCGTTCGAGAATCCGACCGGGTTCTCCAGTCTCGTCGAGATGCTGGCGGTCCTGGTCATTCCCGCCGCTCTCGTGTTCATGTATGGACGCATGACCGGCAACCGCCGCCAGGGTTACGCCATCTACTCGACGATGATGATCATGTTCCTCGGCGCGGTCGTCGTGGCCTACATCGCCGAGGCACACGGCTCCCCCGCGCAGCACGCCGCCGGACTTCACACCGGCGTCATCCCCGGCTCCACCGGCGGCAACATGGAGGGCAAGGAGCAGCGCTTCGGCATCGCCGGCTCGGCGCTGTTCGACGTCATCACGACGGTCACATCATGCGGCGCGGTCAACAGCGCGATCGAGTCCTTCACCGGGATCGGCGGCGCCGTCCCGTTCGCCAACCTGTCGGCCAGCGAGGTCATCTTCGGCGGCGTCGGCACGGGCCTGTATTCGATCCTGCTCTACGTGCTGCTCGCGGTGTTCATCGGCGGGCTCATGGTCGGCCGCACGCCGGAGTACCTGGGCAAGAAGATCGAGGCCCGCCAGATCAAGCTCGTCGTCCTCGGCATTCTCATCACGCCGCTCGCGGCGCTGTTCGCCACCGCCCTGGCGGTCGCATCCAGCGCCGGGCGTCAATCGATCACGGCCGCCGCCGCCGGTGGGCCTCAGGGCTTCTCCGAGACGCTCTACGCCTACCTGAGCCAGGCCAACAACAACGGCTCGGCGTTCGCCGGCTACACCGGCTTCATCCAGCCCGCCGCCGGCAACCTGGGCTCGCACGGGATCACCTTCGCCACCTTGCTGGGCGGCTTCGTGATGCTGTTCGCCCGCTTTGCGCCGATCCTGTTCGCGCTCGCGGTCGCCGGCTCACTGGCCGGTAAGCGGATCAGCCCGGCCGGCCTGGGCACGATGCGCACCGACAACCCGACGTTCGTGGTCCTGCTGATCGGCGTGATCGTCCTCGTCGGCGCGCTCACCTTCTTCCCCGCCCTGCTCCTCGGCCCGATCGTCCAAGGCCTCACGGGACACCTCTACTAACTGGCTTCGCTCATGGCACTCAAGAAAGACATCATCACCTCCGCCATCGGGATCCTGGTCCTGACGCTGGCGCTGGGAATCCTCTACCCCCTGGTCATCACCGGCGTCAGTCAGGTCGCCTTCCCGGGCAACGCCAACGGTCAGCAGATCAAGGTCGGCGGCAAGCTCGTCGGCTCCAAGTTGATCGGCCAGAACTTTGCCGATCCGGTGGTCAAGAACGGCAAGCCGGTGCTCGACAAGAACGGCAACCCGGTGACCGTCCCGGACCCGCGGTACTTCCAGACGCGACCGTCGGCCACCGTCCCGTCGGACAACGCCGCCGCGACGGCATTCTCCAACCTCGGCCCCAACAGCGTGGCGACGAAGCAGGAGCTGGTGGCGAACATCGCCGCCTACATCCAGCTCAACCGGCGCTACTACCCGCGCCGCCTGACCGCGGCCCAGGTCCCGGTCGACGCGGCAAACAGCTCGGCGTCCGGCATCGACCCGGACATCTCGTTGGCCAACGCCCGCATCCAGGCCTACCGCATTGCCGCGGTGCGCCACCTTCCGCTCAGCACGGTCAGCCGCCTGATCTCGACTTACACCGGCGGGCGCGGGCTCGGCTTCTCCGGAGAGCAGGGCGTCAACGTCTTGCAGCTCAACCTTGCCCTCAACCGCGTGTCCGCAGGAGGCCGCTGATATGACCGTCAACGTCCCCGCGCCGCCCGCGGAGCCGCGGCGTCAGTCGCCTCAGGGCTCGGAGCGCCGCGCCGTCTCGCTGTTCCGCCGCGACATCGTGGCGCGCGCCCTGGTCGACAGTCTGATCAAGCTCGACCCGCGCGTGCAGGTCCGCAACCCGGTCATGTTCGTGGTCGAGATCGGCGCGGTCATCACCACCGTCACCTGGTTCATCCAGCTCTTCGGCGGCAAGGCGCTCGGCGGCAACGACCCGGGCTGGTACACGTTCGTCATCTCGTTCTGGCTGTGGCTGACCGTGATCTTCGCCAACATGGCCGAGGCGTTCGCAGAGGGCCGTGGCCGCGCGCAGGCCGACACGCTGCGCTCTATGCGCCAGGAGACCGTGGCCCGGATGCAGGACGGCGGCACCCACCCGGCCTCCGAGCTCACGAAGGGCGACGTCGTGGTGGTCGAGGCCGGCGAGCTAATCCCCGGCGACGGCACGGTCATCCAGGGCATCGCCTCGGTGGACGAGTCGGCGATCACCGGCGAGTCCGCGCCGGTCATCCGCGAGTCGGGCGGCGACCGCTCGGCGGTCACCGGCGGCACCCGTGTTCTGTCGGACCGCATCGTCGTTGAGATCACCCAGGAGCCCGGTCACTCGTTCCTGGACCGGATGATCGCCCTGGTGGAGGGCGCGGCGCGGCGCAAGACGCCGAACGAGATCGCGCTGAACATCCTGCTCGCCGGGCTGACCCTCATCTTCATGATCGTCGTCGCCACCCTGCGGCCGTTCGGGCTGTTCGCCGACACGTCGATATCGGATACGACGCTGATCTCGCTGCTGGTGGCGCTCATCCCCACCACCATCGGCGCGCTGCTGTCGGCGATCGGCATCGCCGGAATGGACCGGCTGGTGCGCCGCAACGTGCTGGCCCTGTCGGGCCGCGCGGTCGAGGCGTCGGGCGACGTCGACGTGCTGCTGCTCGACAAGACCGGCACGATCACCATCGGCAACCGGCTGGCTTCGGAGTTCATTCCCATGCCGGGCGTGCCCGAGGCCGAGCTCGCCGAGGTCGCGCAGCTCTCGTCGCTGGCGGACGAGACGCCCGAGGGCCGGTCGATCGTGGTACTGGCCAAGCAATACGGGATCCGTGAGCACGACATGGAGAGCCTGCACGCCAAGTTCGTCCCGTTCAGCGCCCAGACGCGCATGAGCGGCGTCAACCTCAACGGCAACCAGCTCCGCAAGGGCGCGGGCGACGCGATCATCGCGTTCGTCGTCGCCGAGGGCGGCAAGCCTCCCGCGGAGCTGCAGCCGGCGCTCGACCGGATCGGTCGCGAGGGTGGCACGCCGCTGGCCGTGGCCCGCGACTCCCAGGTCATGGGCGTCATCTACCTCAAGGACACGATCAAGGAGGGGATGCGCGAGCGCTTTGACCACCTGCGATCGATGGGCATCCGCACGGTCATGATCACCGGCGACAACCGCCTGACCGCGGCCAAGATTGCCGAGGAGTCCGGGGTTGACGACTTTCTGGCTGAGGCAACTCCCGAGGCCAAGCTGTCGCTCATCAAGGAGCAGCAGAGCCAGGGGCGGATGGTGGCGATGACCGGCGACGGGACCAACGACGCGCCCGCGCTGGCCCAGGCCGACGTCGGCGTGGCCATGAACACCGGGACACAGGCCGCTCGCGAGGCGGGCAACATGGTGGACCTGGACTCCAATCCGACGAAGCTCATCGAGATCGTCGAGGTCGGCAAGCAGCTGCTGATCACCCGCGGCGCGCTGACCACGTTCTCCATCGCCAACGACGTGGCCAAGTACTTCGCCATCCTCCCGGCCATCTTCGTCACCACGTGGGCCGCGACACGCGGAACCCAGGGCCCGCTGCACGTCCTCAACGTCATGAACCTCGGCACGCCGCGCTCGGCGATCATCTCGGCGATCATCTTCAACGCGCTCGTCATCCCCCTGCTCATCCCCATCTCGCTCAAGGGGGTGGCGTACCGGCCGATCGGCGCCAGCGCCCTGCTGCGCCGCAACCTGTGGATCTACGGGTTGGGCGGGCTCATCGCGCCGTTCATCGGCATCAAGCTCATCGATCTGATCGTCCACAACCTGTTCGGAGCCTGATGGCGGTCGGGGCGCTCTCTCATCTCGGGCGGCCGCGTCGCGCCCCGGCGCTCCGGCCCGCCTCACTGGTGGCGCTCGGGGCGCGCCTCCGCCGCCGTTCGCTGGATCGCGACCTCGCGGCCGGCATCGCCGCCTGGCGCTCCCCGGCCCACGCCGCGCGCGTGGCCCAGCTCACCAGCCGTCGCAATCGCCGCAGCCTCGCCGCGGCGATGGACAATGTTCTGGTAGTGGCTTTCCTCTCACCCTCCGAGCAGGCCCGCGGCGCCGTGGCACCCTGCCGCGCATCGATCCAGGCCACGGCCCATCAGATCCGCGAGCTGTCGGGCCGGCTGCGCGCCGATGCGCCGGTGGCCGCCGCCGGGGTCGTCCGCCTCGACGCGCTGCTGTGCGATGGCGCCGGGCCGATCTACGCTCCCGGCCAGGCCGATGCGCTGGCTGGCGCTCTGACCACGGCCGCGCGCTGGCTCGACCTCGAGGAATGAGCCGGTGGCGGTCAGCCGCGGTCGTCACAAGGTCTTCCTGGGCATGGCGGCGGGCGTCGGCAAGACTTACCGGATGCTCCAGGAAGGGCAGGCCGAGGCGATGGCCGGGCGTGACGTCGTGATCGGCTACCTGGAACCCCACGGCCGTGTCGAGACGATGGAGCAGGCTGGGGGCCTGGAGGTCGTCCCCCGGCGCCTCGTCTCCTACCGCGACACGGTGCTCGAGGAGATGGACCTGCCCGCGGTGCTGAGCCGGGCCCCCGAGCTCTGCCTCATCGACGAGCTGGCGCACACCAACGCCCCGGGCACCGAGCACCCCAAGCGCTACGAGGACGTCGAGGACGTCCTCGCCATCGGGGTCGACGTGTACTCCAGCGTCAACGTCCAGCACCTCGAGAGCCTCAACGATCAGGTCGCCGAGCTGACCGGGACCCGCGTGCGCGAGACGGTGCCCGACGCTGTACTGGCCGCCGCCGACGATGTCGTGCTCATCGACATCACGCCCGAGTCCCTCATCGAGCGCCTGCTCGCCGGCAAGGTCTATCCGGCCGAGCGCATCCAGACGGCCCTCAACAACTTCTTCAAGGTGGAGAACCTCTCGGCGCTGCGCGAGGTCTCGCTGCGCCAGGTCGCCGAGGAGGTCGAGCATAAGCGCAACCCGCTCGAGGCCGACGGCGTCCGGCCGCGCAGCCGCGACGGGCGGCTGGTCGACGGCGGCGCGCCCTCGGCGATCGCCGAGCGCCTGCTGGCCCTCGTCCGGCCGGACCCCACCTCGCAGCGCATCGTGCGCCGGGCGTGGCGCTCCGCCCAGCGACTCGGCGCCGAGCTCGACGTCCTGTGGGTCACCTCGGAGGAGGAGCCCACCGAGGAGGAGAACGAGCAGCTTGCCGCGCTGCGCCGTCTGACCAGCGTCCTCGGTGCCCACCTGCTGGTGGAGCGCGGGCCCGACGTCGCGCTCGTCACCCAGCGCGTGGCCCGTGAGCGGGGGACGACCTACTTGCTCATGGGAGCGTCCAGCCCCCGCGGCGCGCTGCGCCGCCTGATGGCCCCTCCGCTGTCGTCGCGGCTGACGACGCTGCTGCCGGGCGTGGACCTGCGCATCATCGCCGACCGCACCCAAAGGTTGACCAACACGCCATGACCGCCGCCCTGATCGTCCTCATCGTTGTGCTCGCCGTCGCACTGGTTACCCTCGCGCTCTACAAGAGGCGCGACCGGGGGCGCGGTCCGATCGCCGCGCCACCCCCCTCCGCGCGGCGCATCCTCTTCCCGTTCATCGGCTCGGCGCTCTCGCAGCGCGCCCTAGACGCTGCCCTGCGTCTGGCCCGCGCCGAGGACGCGACGCTCCTGCCGGTGTTCCTGGCGCGCGTGCCACTGACGCTGCCGCTGGACTCACCGCTGCCGCGTCAGGCCGCGGTCTGCCTCCGCCTCCAGGAGGCCATCGAGCAGCGGGCTGCGGCGTTCGGGGTCCCGGTGGATGCGCGCGTGGAGCGCGGACGGACCTACCGCCATGCGCTGCGCCAGACCATCGCCAACGAGCGCTTCGAGCGGATCGTCATGGCGGCCGCCAGCAACGGCGGTCCGGGCTTCGGCCCCGAGGACGTGGCCTGGCTCCTGGACCACGCCCCCGGTGAGATCGTGGTCCTGCGGCCGGGCGCGGAGGATCAGCTGCTGCCGAACCCTCCGCGCCCGAGGCGCAAGAGCGTCAGCGGGACCGGCGAGCGCGCCCCCGCGCGTGATCCCGTCCGTGCGTGAGGCGGCCGTCGAAGCCCCCCGGCGTCAGCGAGACGCCACGCACCACGCGGCCGTAGTGCGGAGCCACGAGGGTGTGGAATGCCTCGCCGGCCGGCGGCGTGGTCACCGCTGGGGAGGGATTGTCAGTGATCGCGACCAGCTGGTTCGGGTCGGCGCCCTGATCACCTGATCCGCTCACCGTGGACGTCACGGCCCAGATGGTGACCGAGCCGTCGCGGTTGACCCGCCCCGTGATGTTGCGCAGGCCGTCGGTGGCCGGCGCCCAGGGCAGCTTGGTGGCGGCGTTGGTCCCGATCGGGTAGCCGGAGACGACGTAGGGCTGGCCGAGGCCGAGGCCGCCCTGCAGCGTGTACGCGAGCTGCCAGCTCTGGGTGCTCGCGTTGAACACCCACTTCTGCAGGCCGGCCGTGGTCGATGCCGCCGCGGCGGAGTACGTGCCCGTGGTGGTGTCGAACGTGCTGTCGCCGGAGCCCTCGTCAGCCACGTACAGCGTGTGCGGGTTGGCGAACCAGATCCCGAACGGGTACATCGAGGCATCGGTGGCGTTCTTGGCCAGGGCCGTGTTGAAGCCCTTGAGGATGCACATGTTGCTCGTCAGCCCGATGCCGGCGATCGTGTTCGGGTCATACGGGATCGATGTCGTGGGCAGCTTGGCGCCGGTGGCGGGCAGGCCCACGCCGTTGGAGCACGCGGTGCCGCTCGTGTCGACGAAGTACACGGTGTCCACGCCGTTGGATCCGCTGCCCTTCGTGTAGTAGAGGACGTTGTCGGAGACCGTCATCCCCCGGAAGTTGTCGTCCTTGCCGATCTTGTCGCCCTTGTCGCCGAGTTGGGTGACGTTGAAGCTCCCCACCGGGGTCGGGGCGCCGGGATTCTGGTCGGCCTCGGGGGCCAGCGAAGGGCTGAAGATCTGCGCGCCCGCGCCCTCGACCACGCCCGCCGGCTGCGGGTTGGCGCCGTTGCCGGCGTTGCCGGCGGTGTAGTAGACGTCCGTTCCGGGCTCGTCATTGAGGACCGCCGCGCGGCCGTTGTTGCCGCTGTAGGCGTTGGTCTCGGTGAACGTGAAGCCACCCCACTGGTTCAGCTGCGCCACCGCACGGAAGTCGATGCCCGGCACCGGGTTGGTGGGGTCAAGCGCGTCCGGCGTGTTGGAGTTGGAGACGTCGAGCTCCCGAGGCCGCGCCACGTACCCCATGAATGTCACCGCTCGCCCCGTCGTGGACAGGTTGAGGGCCAGTTCCGACTTGGACGAGAAGCTCGTCACCAACTCGTGCGTCGGTACCTTGATCTTGGTCACCACGTTCCCGGCGGGGGTCAGCTGCCACAGGAAGATGGGTGAGGTCACGCCGAAGCTCGCGTCGGCCTGATCGTTGTTGAACACGTACGGATACGCGCCGTCGCTGGTGGCCGTCACACAGTTTCCAGTGGTGCAGCCAGGCGGCAGCTGCGTCACGCCGGGCTGAATGTCGGCGTCGCGATACGTGCTCCCGCTCACCAGCAGGTTCCCCGGCCGCAGCGGGTCACCACCGCCCCGGTCTTGGGCCAGCGCCGCCGCCGGGGCCGCCGCGCTGACCACACAGGCAACCGCTGCCGCCACCCCGAAATGCCTCTTCATTGAAGCTCCTGTCAGTTGGATACGTGTGCGCCCGGCGCGCACCGTATTCCGAGCCTGTGCGGCGGTTGTGAACCGGCGGTTATCGATCCCGGCGCTAGGTGAGAATCCTCTCACCATGTGTGTGTTGTGTTAGCGCAGAATGCGCGCGACGTGAGTGACAGGAGCGAAGCGCACCGCGTCACCTCAGTCGTGCAACCGGAACGGCAGCGTCGCCACGATCACGTTCGTGCGCACCTTGAGTACCGTGGCCAACAGCCGGCCGCGCTGGTTGTGCAGGATCTCGTGGTAGCGCTTGCGCGGAATGATCTCCGGGATGAGCACGGTGATCACGGCGTCCTCGTCCTCGATCGACTCGACATAGCGCAGCACGGAGCGGACGAGTGAGCGGTGCCGGTCCACGATCACCTCGAGTGGGATGCCGCACGCCCATTCGTTCCACCCCCGCACGATCCTCGCTCGCTCCTCCTCGTCGGCGGCAACGGCCACCCCGACCACGGTGTCCCCCATCGAGAGGGCGGCGCTGAAGGCATGCTCGGTGAGCAGGTTGACTGTTGACGTCGGCACGATCACGATGCTCTGGCGCCGGCGGGGATGCCGCGGGGTGAGGCCGAGCTTGAGCTCCCGCCCGACCTCCGCGTAGTAGACCTCGGTGCGCTCGAACAGCAGCATCATCAGCGGGATGGCCAGCACCACTCCCCACGCCCCCTCCAGGAACTTGGTGCCCAGCAGCACGCACACGGCCACGGCGGTGAACACCGCGCCGGCGGCATTGACGGCGGCGCGCACCCGCCAGCGTGACCCGCGCTCCCGGCGCCAGTGGCGCACGAGGCCGATCTGGCTGAGGGTGAAGCCCAGGAACACGCCGATCGCGAAGAGAGGGATGAGCTCGGAGACCTCGGCGCTGGAGGCGAAGAGCAGCAGCATCGCGGCGAGGGCCAGGGCGATGATCCCGGTCCGGTAGACCGGTTTCTCGGCGCGCAGATAGAAGACGTGCGGCAGACGGTGGTCGCGGGCCAGCAGGCTCATCAGCACCGGCAGGCCACCGAAGCTCGTGTTGGCGGCCAGGCCGAGCACGATCGTCACCGCCAGGTTGGAGACGTAGAACGCCCAGCCCTTGCCCAGCGAGCCGGCGGTCAGCTGCGCCAGAACGGTGACGCCACCCCGCGGCTCGATGTGGTTGGCGTGGATGAGCACGGCCAGGCCGACGAGCATGACCCCGAGCAGAGCACCGAGCGTGATCTCGGTGCGCTGGGCGGTGCGCGCCCGCGGCTTCTTGAACGCCGGGACGCCGTTGGCGATGGCCTCGACCCCGGTGACCGCCGAGCACCCCGACGCGAACGCCTTGAGCAGCAGCACCACGCCGAGCGCCTCGGTGGCCTTGAACGTCTCGTGATGACCGATCGTCGCCTTCAGCCCCGGGTTGACCAGCCCGAGCACGATCACCGCCAGCATGCTCACCACGAAGACCGCCGCCGGCAGGATCAGGACCTTGGCCGACTCGTTGATGCCGAACATGTTGATGACGGTCAACACCGCCAGGCCACCGAGCGAGACGAGCAGCAGGTGGTGCGACAGACTGGGGACCACGCTGCCCAGGCTGGCGGCCCCGGCGGCCAGGCTTACCGCCACCGTGAGCACGTAGTCCACCACCAGTGAGGCCGCCGCCAGCAGCGCCGGCCAGCGCCCCAGGTTGGCCTTGGACACCGCGTAGGCGCCGCCGCCGTCGGGGTGGGCGGTGATCACCTGCGAGTAGGAGATCACCAGCAGCACCAGCATGGCGGTGATCACCAGGGTGATCGGCAGCGTCCAGGTGAGCGCCGACGTTCCCGCGGCAACGAGCACCAGCATGATCGCCTCGGGGCCGTAGGCGACGCTCGAGAGCGCGTCGAGGCTGAGCGCGGCCAGGCCGCGCGGGACGTCGAGGTCGTGGCCGGCGTCGGAGTGCTTGCCCGCTCGCCGGCTGCGGCCGATCCGGGCCCCGGGCCCGAACCGGGGCGCATCGCTGACCCGCCCGGCGCCGGGCGCCGGGGTCCTGTCGGGATCTGTGGTCGTGTCGCTCAACCGATCACACCCGGTCGCACTTCTCGCCGCCGCGACGAGCCCGCCGGCTGAGGCCCGGATGCTACGCGCGCGTACCGGTCAGGTCTCGTAGGCGCGCTGCACCTTGCCCGCCGCGGCGATCACCCCCGCCCGCAGGGCGGGCACGCAGGCGGTGATCCGGTCGGCTGGGCCGGCCACCGACAGGCCGGCGACGAGGCGCCCGCGCCGGTCGAGGATCGGCGCGGCCACCGCGGCGGCGCCATCGTCGAGCTCGGCCACGGTGACCGCGATCCCGTCACGCCGGACCGCGTCGAGCTCGGCCTCCAGGCCCGACGCCCCGACCGCGCCGACCAGTCGCGCCCGCTCGTCGGGCTCCAGGAACGCAGCCAGGATCTTGCCCGTCGCGCCGCGATGCATCGGCCCACGCCGGAACAGTGCGTAGGTAAGGCGCACCGAGTGGCGCTCGGCCTCCACCACGTGGAGCACGATCGCCTGCAGCCCGCACGGAGCGGTGAGGATCACCGTCTCTCCCACCTCCTCCGACAACTCGTCCATCACCTTCGTCGCGGGCTCGACCAAGCGCTCGCGCAGCCCGGCCTCGGCGGTGCGCCCCAGTGCCACTAGCCGCGTCCCTAGCGCGACCGTGCTGTCGGGGCCGCGCTGGACAAGGCCGTGCTGCTCGAGCTCGGCCAGGAGCCGGTAGGCGGTGCTCGTCGGCATCCCCGCCTCGGTGGCAAGTTCAGCGACGGTTGGGCCGGCGGACTGCTCCCCGATGTGGTGGAGGAGCTCGACGGCACGTTCCAGCGCGCCCGAGGGCATCAAATGCCCGGCGGCTCGTGCGCCGACAGGGCCGGGCGGCTCCCCGCGACGCGGGCCACGCGGCGAGCCAGGCCGCCATCGCCGACCAGCGTGGCCAGCCCCTCGACGTCCGCGATCCACTCGGTCTCGGTGCTGAGCGTACTCGCGTACTCCCGAACCAGCGAGTAGGCGCGGCCGGTGCCCGCCCCCAGCCGCTCGGCGCCCCCCCGCAGGTCGACGGCCTGCGCCGCGATGATCAGCTCTAACGCGACCAGGCGGTGCGCCAGGCTGACCAGGGTCGACGTGGTGCTGACGGCAAGGGGAGCCATCGAGGCGTGGTCCTCGACGCCCTCCGCCAGCTGCCCGCGGTAGTCCAGCGACACCGGGTTGGCGAGGAACCGAGCCTCGGACGCGAGCGCAGCGAAGGAACGACCCAAGGGTCGCAGGCCGCCGGTGGGCCCGTCGCTCCGGGCCAACCCCGTCGGCAGACCCGAGAAGTGATGCCACAGCAGCTTCTGCACCCGTTCGTTGGCCACCTGGGCGGCGTGAGCGATGCCCAGCCGGATGTAGTCGAAGGCCATCGCCAGCGACGTCACGTCGAAGTTGCCGACCGAGACGATCACGCCCTCGTCCACGAGCACCAGCGGGTTGTCGGCGGCGGAGTTCAGCTCGATCTCCATGAGCCCCCGTCCCACCGACAGCGCGTCGTAGAGCGCTCCATGGGTCTGGGGCACGCACCGGATGGACAACGGGTCCTGGAGGTTGCGCGCCGCGCCCGGACGCCACAGTGACGAGTCCTCCAGCAGGTCGCGCAGCCGTGACATCGACGTCTCGAGCCCGCTGTGAGGCCGGGCCCGCGCTGCCGCCGGATGGATCACCGAGAGGTTGGCGGCGAACGCCTCGAAGCTGAGCGCGACCGCGATCTGCATGCTCTCGATGAGGTCGGCCGCATCGACGAGCACGAGCGATCCGCGGCCCATCGTCACCCCGTTGGAGCTGATCAGCCCCAGCGCCTCCTTGGGCCCGAGCGCCATCGGGTGCAGTCCAGCCCGGGCCAACGCCTCCTCGCCGTGGAGGGTCTCGCCCTCGAATTCCGCCCAGCCGCGCCCGATCAGCACCTTGCCGATGTCCGCCATCTCCGACAGATCGCCCTGGCCGACGGATCCCACCATCCGCACGATCGGATGGATCCCGTGGTTGAGCAGCTCAACGAGCGCCTCGATCAGCTCACGCCGCACACCGACTCCGGCTTTGAGCATCCCGTTGACCCGCGACACGATCATCGCACGGACGACGTCGGTGGCCAGCGGGCGCCCGTAGAAGGAGACCTGGTCGGCGACGGTGGCGAATGAGAACGCGCTGATCTCATCGAGGGGGATGCGATGGCGCGCGAGCGAGCCGAGACCTGTGTTCAGCCCGTAGACGGCCTCGCCGCTGGCCAGCACGCGGTCGACCACGTCACGCGCGGCGCGCACGTTGACCAACGCCCCGTCGTCCAGGGCGACGCGCGCGCCACCACGAGCGACGGCGAGGAGTCGGTCCACGCTGAGCCCGTCACCTGAGAGAACAATCGTCTCGTTCGTTGAGAGCACGGTCACGAGTCGACGGTAAGTGTATCCTGATCGGATCTCAGCCAGCGAGAAGATCTCGGGGACGCTCCTGATGCCGGACGGCTCGCTCCGCACGGCCGGCATCCGGGTCAGCGACGGGCGGATCGCTGAATGGATTCCCGCCCACCCCGCCGGCCCCGGATCGCGGGACTTCGGAGATGCGCTGCTGCTCCCCGGTGCCGTCGACGTCCACGTCCACACCCGGAGCTACGCCGAGGAGGGGATCGAGCGGTGCACGCGCGCTGCGGCCGCCGGCGGCGTGACGACGATCATCGACATGCCCTACGACGCCGCCGGTCCCGTCGACTCCCTGGCCGCGTTCGAGGCCAAGGTCGCCGACGTGCGCCGCGAGGCCGTCATCGACGTGGCGCTGTGGGCGACGGTCCCGCCCCGGGGCCCGATAACCGAGGTCGGCGATCTCGTCGACGCCGGTGCGGCCGCCTTCAAGCTCTCCACCTTCGAGACCCACCCGCAGCGCTTCCCGCGCATCCCCGACGCGCAGATGCTGCGCGCGTTCGCCGCGATCGCGCAGGCGAGCGGCCTGGCCGGCGTGCACGCCGAGAACGACGAGATCGTCCGCGCCGGGATCGCGGCCGAGCAGGCCGCCGGCCATGGCGGCGATCCGCTCGCCCATGCCCGCTCGCGCCCCCCGGTGGCCGAGCACGAGGCGATCGCCCGCTGCCTGGAGCTGGCGCGGGCCACCGGGGTACGGCTGCACATCTGCCACGTGTCCACGCCGCGCGGCGTCGAGCTCGTGGCGCGGGCCCGCAGCGACGGGGTCGACGTGAGCGCCGAGACCTGCCCGCACTACCTGCTGCTGTCCGAGACCGACCTTGTCCGCCGCGGCGGCGAGGCCAAGATCAACCCGCCGCTGCGCGAGGCGCCGCTGCCCGCCGGCGGGCTGGACCTGATCTCCTCCGACCACGTCGGCTGGCCGCCCGAGCGCAAGCACGGGGACGACATCTTCGCGCTGGCCTCCGGGGCGCCGGGCGTGGAGCTGATCGTTCCTCTTGTCCACGACGCGCTGGGCCCCGCCGCGCTCGTGCGCTTGGTCAGCGAGGGCCCGGCACGGCGCTTCGGGCTGTGGCCGCGCAAGGGCTCGCTGGCGCCGGGGGCCGACGCCGACCTGCTGGTGCTCGACCCCGGCGCGGAATGGGAGATCGACCCGTCCCGCCTTGTCACCGCAGCGGGCTGGAGCCCGTACGCCGGGCGCCGGGTCAAAGGCCGGGTCATCGCCGCTTTCTCCCGCGGGCGCCAGGTGTGGGACGGCGAGCGCGTTCTGGCAGGCCCCGGCGACGGCGCGTTCGTGCCGGCGGCCACGGGCGCGCGGGACCGAGTCACGGTGGCCGCCGGTGCCTGACGACGGCCTGCGCTGTCGCGGCTGGCGCCAGGAGGCGATCCTGCGCCTGCTCGAGAACAACCTCGCGATCGCCGAGGATCCCGAGAACCTGGTGGTCTATGCGGCACACGCCAAGGCCGCGCGTGACCACGAGAGCCTGGCGCGGATCGTCGCCGCGCTGCACGACCTGCGCGACGGCGAGACCCTCGTCGTCCAGAGCGGCAAGCCGATCGCGGTGCTCCCCACCGGCCCGCGCTCCCCCGCCGTCCTGCTGGCCAACGGCAACCTCGTGGGCCGCTGGGCCACCCCGGAGGTGTTCTACGACCTCGAGCGTCGCAACCTCATCGCCTGGGGCGGGCTCACCGCGGGCTGCTGGCAGTACATCGGCTCCCAGGGCGTGCTCCAGGGGACGTACGAGACGTTCGCCCAGGTGGCGCGCGAGCACTTCGGCGGGAGCCTGCGAGGGCGGCTGGTGGTCAGCGGCGGTCTCGGCGGCATGGGCGCCGCCCAGCCGGTGGCGATCACCCGCATGCTCGAGGGCGTCAGCCTGATCGCCGACCCCGACGCCGAGAAGGTCCGCCGCCGCGGTGATGCGGGCGTCGTCGACGTCGTCACCGACGACCTCGACGCGGCCCTGGACGCGGCGCTCAGCGCCCGTGCCGCCGGCGAGGCCCGCGCGGTGGCCCTGATCGGCAACGCCGCCGATCTGCTCGAGGGCCTCGTGGCCCGCGATGTCGCCCCCGACGTCGTCACCGACCTCACCTCCGCCCACGATCCGCGGACCGGCTACCTGCCCGCCGGCGTGAGCCTGGAGGAGGTGGCGGCACTGCGCCGCGGCGACCCGGGCAAGCTGGAGGCGCTGGCGCTGGCCACGATGGTCCGCCACGTCAGGGGGATGCTCGCGCTGCGCGAGCGAGGCGCCGTGGTGTTCGACTACGGCAACAACATCCGTCCCCACGCTGCCACCGGCGGCCTGCCCGAGGCGCTCACCATCGACATCTTTACCGCGCGCTACATCCGGCCGCTGTTCTGCCAGGGCATCGGGCCGTTTCGCTGGATCTGCCTCTCGGGCGAGGACGCGGACCTCGCCACCATCGACGCGCTCTGCCTTGAACTGTTTGACGGCACCGACCGGATCACCAACTGGATCCGGCTCGCCTCCGAGCACGTGGTCCGCCAGGGCCTGCCCGCCCGGATCGCCTGGCTGGGCCACGGCGAGCGCGCCCGCCTGGCCCTCGCGGTCAACGATGCCGTCGCCGACGGCCGCCTGCGCGCGCCGGTGGCCTTCACCCGCGACCACATGGACTCGGGCTCGATGACCCACCCCAACATCATCAGCGAGGCGATGGCCGACGGCTCGGATGCGGTCAGCGACTGGCCGCTGCTCAACGCGCTGCTGACCACCGCGTCGGGCGCGGACCTCGTGGCCTTGCACGCGGGCGGCGGAGGCTATGCCGGGTACTCGCAGAGCGCCGGCATGACGGTGGTCGCGACCGGCACCGCCGACGGCGCCGCCCGGCTGGGCGGAGCGCTGCACGTCGACACCGCGCTCGGGGTGCTGCGCCACGCCGACGCCGGCTACGAGCTGGCCCGGCGGTGCGCCTCAGAGCACGACCTCGGCCTTGGACCCGTAGGGTCTTCGGCATGAGAGAGCTCGACCTCCACGCCGTCCATGCCGCCGTGGCGGGCGGCTCGGTGCTGGCCGCCGGCGGTGGAGGCTGGGTGGACCACGGCCTGCTCGTCGGTACCACCGCGGTCCAGTACGGCACCCCTCGGCTCGTCAGCCTCGACGAGCTGCACCCCGACGCGATGCTGGCCACCGTCAGCGCGATCGGCGCTCCGGCGGCCGTCGGCTGGGAGATGCGCCCCGGCGACTACGTGCGGGCGCTCGAGCTGCTGATGGAGGCGGTGGACGACCCGATCGTCGGCACCGTCACCGCCCAGAACGGCTCGTCGACCACCTGCAACGGCTGGGTGGCCTCGGCGGTGCTCGGCACGGTGGTGGTCGACGCGGCCGGCGACGGGCGCGCCCACCCCACCGGCAAGATGGGCTCGTTCGGTCTCGCCGCCGATGATGACTACGAGACCGTGCAGGCCGTGGCCGGCGGCAACCGCAGCGAGAACCGCTACCTCGAGGTGGTCACGCGCGGCACCGTCCGCCACACGGCCAACATCCTGCGGACGGCGTCAGACCAGTCGGGCGGGTTCATCTCCTGCGCCCGCAACCCGCTGCCGGCGCAGTTCGTCGCCCGTCACGCCGCCGTCGGCGCCATCAGCTTCGCGCTGGACCTCGGCGAGGCCATCCTCGCCGCCGAGCCCGGTGGACCGCAGCGGATGATCGACGTGACCGCGGAACATCTGGGCGGGCGCATCCTCGCCACCGGCCCGGTGCGCCGCCGGACGCTGCGCACCGAGAACGCGTTTGACATCGGCAGCGTGGAGGTGGAGGAGCTCGAGCTCGGGTTCGTCAACGAGTACCTCACCGCCGAGTCGGGCGGGGAGCGCCTGGCCACCTTCCCCGACGTGCTCACCACCCTGTCGGTCCAGACCGGCCGGATCATCTCGATCGCGCACGTCAAGGAGGGCGACGAGGTGGCCGTGCTCCACGTGCCCAAGGCCAACGTGCCCCTCGGCGACGGCGTCCGTGAGCCCAGCGTCTACCCCGAAGTCGAGGCGATGCTGGGCAAGCCGCTGGCTGACTACGCTCTTGCCTGACCCCGGGCGCATCGCCGCGCGCCTGGAGGAGCTGTGGGTGATCGCGCGCGGCCCCGCCGGGGGCGCCGACCGGCCCGCCTACTCCGCCAGCGAGGCCGCAGCGATGCAGCTGGTGGCCGGTTGGGCGCGAGAGGCGGGGCTCGAGCCGGGGGTGGACGCGTTTGGAAACCTCTGGGCGCTCCCCGCCGGCCGGGAGACCCCACTGGTCACCTCGGGCTCCCACGTCGACACCGTCCCTGACGGCGGCCGCTACGACGGGGCGCTCGGCACCGTCCTCGGCCTGGAGGCGGCGGCCGAGCTCGGCAACGGGGCGGGCCTGCTCATCTGCGCCGCCGAGGAGGCCCCTCGGTTCGGCGCCGGGACGATGGGCTCCCGTCAGCTCGTGGGGACGCTGACCGGCGAGGACCTCCACGCTTTGCGCGATGCGGACGGCGTCAGCGCCGCCGACGCGCTCGCCGCCTATCTGGACCAGCTGTCGGACCTGCCTCGCGTCGAGCCGCCGCTCGATCGCCTGCGCGCCCACGCCGAGGTCCACGTCGCGCAGCGCCGGTCCCTACGCGATCTCGGCGTCGTCACCGCGGTGGCCTCGCCGCGGCGGTTCGTGGTGCGGATCGAGGGCCAGGCCGGCCACTCGGGCGAGGTGGCGATGGCCGAGCGTCACGACGCCCTCGCGGCAGGCGCCGAGGTCGTGCTGGCGGCGGAGGCCGCGGCGCGCGCGGAGCCGCCCGAGACCGTCGCCACCGTGGGCACCCTCAGCGTCGCGCCCGGCGCGGTCAGCGTCATCCCCGGCGAGGTGCGCCTGGGCATCGATGTGCGCGGGATCGAGTCGGGGTCCCTGGCGCGCGTGGAGGCCGCGATCCGCTCCGCGGTGACCGAGATCGCGCAACGGCGCGGGGTTGCGGCACAGCTGCAGTTGACGCGCGCCGGCGAGCCGGTCGCGATGGACCGCCGGCTGGTCGACGCGGCGCTCCGAGCCACGCACGAGCTGGGGATCCCTGCCGCCGAGACGTGGTCCGGCGCCGGGCACGACGCCCAGCACCTCATGACCCTCGCCCCCGCGCTGCTTCTGTTCGTCCCGCTCCACGGCGGCGAGAGCCACACCCCGCAGGAGGGCGCCGACATGGACGAGATCGTCGAGGCGACGCGGGTGGTCGTGTCGGTGCTCGGCGCCGAACTCGCCGCGGCATAGGTCATACTCCCGGGAGGAGCGGAGATGGACGAAATTGTCCAAACGGCCAACCCGAAGGCAGCGACTCCCGGCGTCCGGCGCTTGACACTGCGTCGCGGGTGTGAAACAACCGTGACTAGTGGAGGGGCGACGAGGAACCGTCAGCGCGCTGCGGCGCATGCCATGATCTGCGCCCAATCTACACTGAGGCGGTGGAGAATGCGCCGCGAGGCTGTCCACGAACTATGCCCGGAGGAGGGCCGACTTCGCGGCGAGGGCACACGCCCCCGCGACAGAAAGGTGACGGAGCATGGCTAATGACCACAAGAGGCTTGACGCGATCCGCAACGATCGCTCGGAGCTCGAGAACCACTACATCGACGAACTGGTGGCCGGGCGCATCGACCGGCGCCAGTTCATGCGCAAGGGCGCCGTGATCGGCATGTCCACCGGGCTGATGGGCGCGATCCTGGCCGCCTGTGGCGGCGCCAACAATGTCGGCACGTCCGCCGCGTCGTCCTCGGCGGCCGGCGGCAGCTCGAGCTCGAGCGCCGCTGCCACCAAGGGCGGCACGCTGAAGCTGGCCCAGCAGACACCGACGACGGCGATCAACCCGCTGATCGTCAACGACGCCGGTGGCCTGAACATGCTGGCCCAGACCGGCGAGTTCCTCGTCTTCGACAACAACCAGACCCTCTCACTGCAGCCGATGCTGGCCACCAAGTGGACGCCGAGCAAGGGCGGCTCGGTCTGGACGTTCACGTTGCGCCCCAACGTCAAGTTCCATGACGGCTCCCCGATGACCGCGGACGACGTCGTGTACTCCATCCAGGGGCTCGCCAATCCCAAGAACGCGTCCAACGCGCTCTCGACGTTCGCCAACGTGCTCAAGCCCGACGGCGTGGTCAAGGTCGACGACACGACCGTCGCCTTCCACCTCGAGGCCGCGAACGGCAACTTCCCCTACCTCGTCTCCTCGGACAACTACAACGCGATCATCGTTCCCAAGGGCACCGATTACGCCAAGTGGCAGAAGACGTTCATGGGGACCGGGCCGTTCAAGCTCCAGAGCTACACCACCAACACCGGCGCCAACTTCGCCGCCAACGCGGCCTACTGGGGCGGAGCGCCCAACCTGGCCTCCACGCAGTTCACCTTCTACACCTCCCAGCAGCCCCAGATCCTCGCGCTCCAGGGCGGCACGGTCGACGTGATCGTCCAGTTCGTCGTCCAGGGCGCACAATCGCTGCTCAACAACTCCCAGTACAACATCATCAAGCTCAAGTCGGCCGGTCACCGCGAGCTGTCGATGCGCAACGACCAGTCGCCGTTCACCGACAAGCGCGTGCGCCAGGCCATCGCGCTGTCCCTGGACCGACCCGGGATGGTCAACGCGCTGCTCGCCGGCGACGGCGACCTGGGCAACGACAGCCCGTTCGCGCCGAAGTTCCCCTCGACGGACACCAGCATCCCTCAGCGCAAACAGGACATCGCCAAGGCCAAGCAGCTCCTTTCCGCGGCCGGGCACCCCAACGGGTTCAGCACGCAGCTCGCCACCGAGCAGTACGAGGAGATCCCCCAGCTGGCGCAGGTGATCGCCGAGGCAGCGAGCAAGATCGGGGTCAAGATCAACCTCAAGGTCGAGAACCAGGCCAGCTACTACGGCAAGGCGACGTTCGGCAACTCGGATTGGCTCGACGCGACGATGAGCCTCGTCGACTACGGAGACCGCGGCGTGCCGAACGTGTATCTCGACGCCCCTCTGCTCTCCAACGGGACGTGGAACGCGGCCCACTTCAAGAACCCCACCTACGACAACCTCGTCAAGCAGTACACGGCGGCCGTCGACCTGCAGACCCAGAAGCAGATCGCTGGCAAGATCCAGACGCTGCTGCTCGACGAGACGCCGCTGGTCATCCCCTACTTCCTGGAGGGGCTGACGGCGACGACCAGCAGCGTGCATGGGGTCAACCCCACGTCGATTGCTGCGATCTACCTCAAGGACGCGTCCAAGTCGGCGTAGGGCGCCGGCGGGGGATCACAGATGACGATCTTCATCCTCAAGCGCATCGGCCTCGCGCTGATCACGCTGTGGATCCTGAGCATCATCGTGTTCTTCGCCGCGCAGGTGCTGCCGGGCGACCCGGCCCGAGCGATCCTCGGGCCGTTCGCCCAGCAGTCGGCCGTCGACGCCCTCAACCACCAGTTGGGCACCGACAAGTCGTTGATCTCGCAGTACCTGACGTGGGTCGGCCACATCCTCACTGGCAACCTGGGGACCTCATACGCCCAGCAGACGCCGGTCGGCCCCATCCTGGGCAAGGCGTTGGTCAACTCGCTCAAGCTCGCGCTGCTCGCGTTCATCATCGTCGTCCCGCTGGCCATCAGCGGCGGGGTGGTGTCGGCGCTCAACGCGGGCAAGCGGCTGGACCGCACGATCAGCGTGGCGGGACTGTCGTTGATGGTGATCCCGGAGGTGGTGTCCGGGATCGTGGTCATCCTGGTGTTCGGGATCTGGCTCAACGTCCTGCCGATCCAGGCCACGACGCCGCCGGGCTCGAGCATCGGCGATCAGGTCTACCACCTCATCCTGCCGGCGATCCCGCTGGTGCTCATCCTGTTCGGGTACATCCAGCAGATGTCCAGGGCCGGTACCATCGAGGCGCTCAACTCCGACTATGCGCGGACGGCCACGCTGAAGGGGCTGCCGCGCGGCGTAATGATCCGCCGCCACGTCCTGCGCAACTCGCTGCTGCCGACGATCACCGTGATCGCCACCCAGACCGGGTATCTCATCGGTGGCCTCGTGCTGGTCGAGACGCTCTTTCACTACAACGGGATCGGCTCGCTCACCTTCACCGCGGCCAACCAGAAGGACTTCCCCATGCTCGAGGCCTGCGTGCTCGTCATCGGGACGGTCTACATGGTGGCCACGCTCGCCGCGGATATCCTGTTCACGCTGCTCAACCCGCGCATCCGCTACCGGGGGGTCGAATGAGCATCGACACCGTCCCCGTCGAGGATGCCGGCGCGGTCAGCACCGCCGGAGCCGACCTCCGCCGCCGCGAGTTCCTCCGGGAGCTGACGCACCAGAAGGCGTTCGCCGTCGGCGCGTTCATCATCGGCTTCTGGATCCTGGCGGCGATCTTCGGCAGCCTCGTCGTCCAGGACCCGCTGGCCCAGAACCTCTCTAACATCAACCACGCGCCGTCCTCGGCGCACCTGTTCGGCACCGACCAGCTGGGCCGCGATATCTTCGCCCGGGTCATCGTCGGCTCGCGCCCCATCCTCATCATCGCCCCGCTGGCGACGCTGCTGGGCACGGTGCTGGGAACGGCGCTCGGGCTGGTCATGGGCTATTTCCGCGGAGCGGTCGACGACGTCCTCGGCCGCTTCGTCGAGGCCTTCCTGGCGCTCCCACTCGTCGTCACCGGCATTCTCTTCATCGTCGCGCTCGGCAACTCGGACATCACGCTGATCATCGTCATCGGGATCATCTTCACGCCGCTGATCGCCCGTACGGTGCGCGCGGCGGTGCTGGTCGAGCGCGACCTGGACTACGTGGCCGCCGCCCGGCTGCGGGGCGAGCGCTCGTCCTACATTATGTTCTCCGAGATCCTGCCCAATATCATGGCCCCGATCGCGGTCGAGTTCACCGTCCGTCTCTGTTACGCGGTGTTCACGATCGTGACGTTGTCGTTCCTGGGCTTCGGGATCCAGCCGCCGACCCCGAGCTGGGGGTCTGACATCGCGGCCAACGTCACCCAGGTGACTGCCGGGTATTGGTGGGAGGTGCTGTTCTATGCCCTTGCTATCGCCACCTTGGTGATAGGCGTCAACATGCTCGCCAACTCCATCGAGACCGCTGCGGACGCCTCATGAGCACCGTCGCCGAGCCCAGCCCCAGCGCAAACGCTCCCGAGACCGCCGACGCGCTGCGCCTGTCGCACGTCGACATCAGCTACCGCGTCCGGCGAAAGGACCAGCGAGTCGTCCGCGACGTCAGCTTCCACGTGGCCCGGGGCGAGTCGTTCGGCCTCGTGGGCGAGTCGGGCTGTGGCAAGTCGACGATTGCGCTCTCGATCGTGCGCTACCTGGCGCGCAACGGGCGGGTGAGCGCGGGCGACATCGAGATCGACGGCACCGACGTCCTGGCGCTCAAAAAGGACCAGCTGCGCCAACTGCGGGCCCGCAAGGTCTCGATGGTCTATCAGGAGCCGGGGCGCGCGCTGAACCCGTCGATCCTCGTCGGCCGCCAGGTCGCCGAGGTCTACGACATCGCCGGGCTGGGTCACAAGGAGGCGCTGGCCAAGGCCCAGGACATCCTCACCAAGGTCCGCATCTCTGACCCCAAGGGGGTCATGGGCCGCTATCCCCACCAGCTGTCGGGCGGCATGCTCCAGCGCGTCGTCATCGCCATGGCGCTGGCCGCAGAGCCGGCCCTGCTCATCCTCGACGAGCCGACGACCGCGCTGGACGCCACCGTGGAGGCCGAGGTGCTCGACCTCATCCGCGGCCTGCGCCAGGAGTTCGACACGTCACTCCTGTTCATCAGCCACAACCTGGCGGTGATCGCGCAGATGTGCGATCGCGTGGGCGTGCTGTACGCCGGCGAGCTCGTGGAGGAAGGGGTCGCCACCGAGGTCTTCAAGAGCCCGCGGCACCCCTACACCGTCGGGCTGCTGCGCTCGATCCCCCGGCGTGACGTCGATCCCATCCCGGGCGGTCGGACGCGGGCGCCGCTGACGACGATCCCCGGCTCGCTGCCGGCGCCGGGGTCCGTCCTCGAGGGCTGCATCTTCGCCGAGCGCTGCGGGCTGGCCGAGGACCGCTGCCGCACCGAGGCGCCGCCGATGTATGAGATCGGGGGCGGCCGGGGCTCGCGCTGTCACTTCCACGAGCGCGCCCAGAGCGTGCCCTCGGGCGCGACCGCCGAGGATCTTCCGAGCGACACGGCGGCCCGCGACCGCCGATCCGGCGAGCCGATCGTCCGCGTGCGTGACGCGAGCAAGACGTTCCACTTCGGCGGCCAGACCGTCCGCGGCCTCTACGGCGTCGATCTCGACATCGCGGCCGGAGAGACCGTCGGCCTCGTGGGCGAGTCGGGCAGCGGCAAGACGACGATGGCGCGCGTGATCATCGGCCTGACCGCGCCCGACGCCGGTGCCGAGGTGGAGCTGGACGGCCATCCCGTGGCGTCGCTGGCCCCCCGGCGCTCCACCGCCGACCAGAAGGCGCTTCAGATCGTCTTCCAGAACCCGGACTCGGCGCTCAACCGCCGCCACTCCGTGCGCCGCCTCATCTCCCGCTCGCTCTCCAAGCTCGGCGGCTACCGGGGGGAACAGCTCACGGAGCGGCTGCTGGCGCTGGTCAAGTCGGTGCGCCTGCCCGAGCGCTACCTCGCGATGCGGCCATCCCAGCTCTCCGGCGGCCTCAAGCAGCGGGTGGCCATCGCCAGGGCATTCGCCGGGGACCCGCGGATCGTCATCTGCGACGAGCCGACCTCCGCCTTGGACGTCTCGGTCCAGGCGGCGATCCTCAACCTCCTCACCGACCTCCAGCGCCGCGAGGACGTCGCCTACCTGTTCATCAGCCACGACCTCGGCGTCGTGCGCTACTTGGCCGACCGCATCGTCGTGCTCTACCTCGGCCGCGTCATGGAGGTCGGTCCCGCCGAGCGGGTGTTCGGCGGCCCCCAGCACCCCTACACCGAGGCGCTGCTCAGCGCGGTCCCGACGCTTGACGATCTGGACCGCCTGCGCATCCGGCTCGAGGGCGAGATCCCCAGCGCCGCCGATCCACCGACGGGATGCCCGTTTCACACGCGCTGCCCCCGCAAGATCGGCGAGATCTGTGAGACCACCGAGCCCGAGCTGCGCGAGGAGGAGGCCGGTCACGGGATCCGCTGCCACATCCCGCTGGCCGAGCTGCGCCGCCTGCAGGCGATCGACGGGTCAGCCGAGGCCGCGCCAGCCGCGCAGGCCGACACGTAGCGGCCCCACGCGACCGGCGGCGCTCGCCACCAGGCAGGCCGCGACGGCCAGCGAGGGGACGATGACCGCGAGGTAGGCCATCTCGGCGCCCGCTGCCTGCTCGACGGCGCCGGCGACCAGCGGCATCAGCACCGTCGCGGCGGCCCACGCGCCGTTGAGCATGCCGAACACGACGCCGTCGCTGCCGCCGTCCTCCGCACGCTGGGAGGCGAGCGAGTAGGCGATCGTGCTGATGACCGCGCGCGGCGCGGCCGTGAACATGAGCGCCATCACCAGGGCCACGGTGCCGCTGCCGGCCATCGCCGGCAACAGGGCCACGGCCAGCACCGCGGTGGTGACGGCGTTGAACTTCAACGTCTGCGCCCGCGTGCCGAGCCGGACGATCACCGCGCTGACCGCGATGAAGCAGACGGCGGCCACCGAGAAGGCCAGCCCGATGCGCCCGGTCGAGAGGCCGAGGCGGTGCAGGCCGCCGCTGACCAACAGCTGGCTGGCGCTGCTCACCGCGCCCGAGACCACCAGCGCCCCCGCCGCCGCGGCCACCCGGGGGCGCCGGGCCAGTGCGAGCAGAATGCGCGGGGTCACCGGTGCGGGACCGTCGCTGACCCGAGGCTGGAAGTAGGCGATCTCCAGCGGCAGATCGGCGGGCTCGACCGGCGGGGCCGGGATCGCCGGCCGCGTCGCGGTGGTGCCGAGAGCCAGCGGCGCCACGACCGCGGCCGTGGCGACGGCGATGACCGCGAACGGGGCGCCGAGCCCAAGGTGCTGGGCGAGCACGCCGCCGACCGCCGGGCCGAGCATGATCCCCACCGAGGAACAGGTCACCGCCGGGCCCAGGCCGGACCCGCCGCGAGCCGCGTCGAGGTCGGCCAGCCACGCCATGCCGCTCGTCCACACGACCCCGAAGGCCACCCCGAACACCATCCGTCCCGCCAGCACCGCCGCCAGCGACGGCATCGCCTGGGCGACGCAGGCGAGGCACAACAGCGCGCCCGCGCCCAGCGTGACGCGGCGGGGGCCGATCCGGTCGGCGGCGATCCCCGACGGCACCGAGACCGCCAGCGTGGCGAGGCCGGGCAGGGCCAGTAGCAGCGCCGTCTGCGACGCCGACAGCCCGAAGGCCGCGGACATGCGGGGCAGCAGCGGGACGATCGCGGCCTGGGCCACGCCCGCGGCGAGAAACAGGCCGTAGACCAGCCACAGCGACACGCGGGCGGGAAGGGGGCGGACGTGAACACGCTGGAAAAGCATCTGCAGGAGATAGTACGATTCAGTTGGTCGGTTACAGATGACCCTTTTTGCTCTATATGATCGATCTAATTGATCAAAGCTCAATCGATCTGAAGGCGCTGCGCGCGTTGGTGGCCGTGGCCGACCAGGGGTCGTTTCGCGCGGCGGCAAAGGCGCTGGGCTATACCCAATCCGCCATCTCTCATCAGGTCGGCACGTTGGAGCGCGCGCTTGAGGCCCCGCTGTTCACTCGACCCGGTGGGCGCGGGCAGGTCGGGCTCACCCCCGCGGGCGACGTTGCCTACGTCCGTGCGCGGCGGGTCCTGGGCGAGGTCGAGACGCTCGGGGCCGACGTCGCCGCCGTCACGCGCGGGGAGCGCCAGACGCTGCGGATCGGCGTCTTTCAGACCGCCACCACCGAGCTCCTGCCCGGGGCGCTGCGCACGCTGCGCGAGCAGCGCCCCGACGTCGAGGTGGTCCTCACCGAGATCCAGGACAACGCCCGGACGTTCGACCGCATCGCCGGCGGCGAGCTCGACCTCGCGTTCCAGGTCAACCCGATCCCTGATGACCGCATCCAGTCGATTCCCCTGCTCGACGACCCGTGGGTGATCCTGACCCGGCGCGACAGCGAGCTGGCGGCGGCCGAGACGCCCACGTTCGACCTGCTCGACGGCGTCGACCTCGTCGCCTGGAACCGCCGCTGGCGCACCCAGCAGGAACTGGAGCGCGCCTGGCGCCGGCGCGGGATCCGCCCGCGCGTCGTGTTCCGCACCGACGACAACCTCGCCCTGCAGCGCCTCGTCGCGGCCGGCTACGGCCATGCGTGCCTGGATCGACTGGGCGCCTCGGGAGCGGTGGAACCGTCGCTGACGTGGCTCGAGCCCAAGGAAGCGCTCATCCCCCGCACGATCGCGCTATGCCACCCGCGCCGCCGGGACCCCAGCAGCTCAGCCGTCATCCTCATGGACGCCGTTCGGGCCCAGTTCGGAGTCTGAGTTCCGTGATCCGCTTGACAGCCGCGGGTCCGTGTGCGACAACGCCGCCCGTGGAAGGGGTCCAGGGATGACCGACACGACGCTGACCGTTGCGCCGCCCCGGACCAGCCTCCAGGTGCGCGCCAGCGTTCTGCGCGAGCCCGGCCGCCCGCCTGCCGTGGAGACGGTGCTGCTCGATCCGCCGGGGCCCGGCGAGGTACTCGTGCGCGTCGCCGCCGCCGGTGTCTGCCACTCCGACGTCCATCTCGCCGACGGCGCGCTCGGGGACGGCCGCTGGCCGATGGTGATGGGCCACGAGGGCGCCGGGGTGATCGAGGCACTCGGCGAGGGCGTGACGGGTGTGCGCCCCGGCGATCACGTGGTGTTCTGTCTGGTGGCCTCGTGCGGCACCTGTGCGGCGTGCCGGTCCGGGCACCGCACGCTGTGCGAGCCGGTCGGCGCCCAGTCGGTCGCCGGGAACCTGCCGACCGGCGCCCGACGGCTGCGCGATGCCGCGGGTGACAGCCTCCAGCACGGCCTGACGATCGCGTGCTTCGCCGAGCACGCCGTCGTCTGCGCCAGCAGCGTCATCCCGATCCCCCACGACGTCCCGCTGTGGCAGGCCGCGCTGCTCGGCTGCGGCGTGGTGACGGGCTTCGGCGCGGTCACCCACGCCGCCGGCGTACGGATCGGCGAGCGTGTGGCCGTCATCGGCTGCGGCGGGGTCGGGCTGCAGGTGATCGCCGCCGCACGGCTGGCCGGCGCGGGCACCATCGTCGCCGTGGACCGCCGCCCGGAGAAACTCGAGCACGCGCTGCGCCGCGGCGCCACCCATGCGGTCGACGGCTCGGACGCAGACGCGGCCGCCGAGATCGTCGCGCTCACCGACGGGGGCGTCGACCACGCCTTCGAGGTCGTCGGCGCGTCGGCCACGATGCGGCTGGCCTGGGACGCGCTGCGACCGGGCGGCACCGCCGTGGTGGTCGGCCTGGCGCCCCGCGGCGTCGAGGTCTCGCTCCCGGCTATCGAGTTCCTATCCGAGAAGTCGATCGTGGGCAGCTACTACGGGACCGGCGACCCGGTGGCGACGCTGCCGGGGCTCGTCGACCTCGTCCAGACCGGACGGCTTGAGCTGGCGGACATGGTCTCGCACCTGATCGACCTCGACGGCGTCGCTGACGCCATGGAGCGGCTGCGCCGGGGCGAGGGTGACCGGTCCGTCATCGTCATCGACCCCGAGCTGGCGGGAGCGACCGCCGGAGGTACGCCATGAGGAACTTCCAGTTCGACCACCTCGACGGCCTCATCGGCGAGGGCTGGAGCGGCACCGACCCCAACGGTGCTCACGTCAACATCGTGCTGGGCGTGCGCGGGACGCCGACCGCGGCGGCGCTGCTCACCACCTTCACCTCCCCCGCCCCCGGCCACGCCCCCATCCTCGTCGTCGTCGGCGAGGACAAGGCCCATTACGAGCCGATCTGGCCGCCGACGATCATGATCAACAAGGAGACCGCGCTCGAGCCAACCCACCAGAAGATCACCTGGGGCGCGGCGCAGCTTGGCATCGCCCAGGGCGTGCTTGACGCCGTCGCCGAGGAGCTCATCCCCGCCAGCGGGGACCTGATCGTCTTCGTCGCCATCTACATCGATCCCGGCGCCCACGACGAGACCGCGGTACGCGTCGCCTCGCGTGCCGCGACGCTCAAGGGGGTGCGCACGGCCCGCCACGGGCGCCCGGCGGCGGACGTGCAGGCCCTCGTCGACCGCCGCGACACCGTCACCAGCCCGTTCTACAGCGGCTCGTGATAGCCCACGGGAGCGACCACTCGTGAAGATCACCGCCATCGAGCTCGAGCGGCTGACGCTTCCGCTCTCCCCGCCCTTCCACGCCGCCTGGGACCCGGACCCGCGCACCCGCTTTGACGCGACACTCGTGCGCGTCCACACCGACGAGGGCGTCACCGGGACCGCTAGCGGCGACACGATGAGCGGCTTCGAGGCCTTCGCGCACCTGTTCGTCGGCCGCGACCCACTTGCGCTGGCAGCCCACGCGCGGACGCTCGAGACGATCGCGTTTCACGCCGGGCGCTACTGGCCGCTCGAGGCCGCCCTCTGGGACCTGGCCGGCCGGGTGCTGGGGGCGCCGGTGGCCACGCTGCTGGGCGGCGCCTCCGACCGTCTGCCGGTGTACGCGTCCCTGGGCGAGCTGCGCTCCCCCACGCATCGCGCCGACGATGCCCGGGCGCTCGTCTCAGACGGCTTCCGGGCCGTGAAGGTTCGCATCGCCCGCGACCGGATTCCCGAGGGCATCGCGGTGGTGGCGGCCATGCGCGACGCCGTCGGCGACGCCCTGGACATCATGGTCGATCTCAACCAGTGGTGGCGGATGCCCGGCGACATCGCGCCGGGCCTGGGCCCCCAGGCGGCGCGCCGCATCATTGACGAGCTGTCCGCCCACGGCGTACTCTGGGTGGAGGAGCCGCTGGCCGGTGACGACCTGTCGGGGATGCGGATGCTCCGCGAGGTGACCGGCACGCGTATCGCCGGCGGCGAGATGGCGCGTAGCTTCGACGATCTGCGCCGTGCGCTGGACGCCGACGCGCTGGACGTGTTCCAGCCCGACGTCGTGCTCGCGCTCGGCATCTCGGGGACGCGGACACTCGCCGACCTGGCGCTGCGGAGCAACCGCTGGTTCACGCCCCACACCTGGACCAATGGCCTCGGCCTGATGGCCAACCTCCACGTCTGCTGCGGGGTCGGCGGCGGCCCGTACCTGGAATACCCCTACGACCCGCCCGGCTGGACTCCCGAGCGCCGCGACTTCATGCTCGCCCAGCCGCTGGAGGTCGACGGCGACGGCTGCTTGGCCGTGAGCGACGCGTCCGGCCTCGGCATCGAGCTCGACGAGGAGGCGGTCGCGCACTACGCGGCCGCCGCCGCCGCATGACGACTCCCGAGCCGATCAAGCGCGTCGCCTTCATCGGCCTTGGCCACATGGGTGGCCACATGTGCCGCAACGTGATCACCGCCGGCTTGGAGGTCACCGCCTACGACCTCGATCCCGAGGCGCTGGCCCGCACCGCCGCCGATGGCGCTCGGCCCGCCGAGAGTGTCGCTGACTGCGTGCGCGACGCCGAGATCCTGCTCACCAGCCTCCCCGGGCCGCCCCAGGTGGAGGCGGTGCTCTGCGGCGCCGGCGGCGCCATCGCCGGCATGGCCCCCGGCTCGGTCGCGGTGGACATGAGCACCAGCTCGCTCGAGGTCGGCCGACGCGCCCGCGCCGCCGCTGAGGCGGCCGGCGTGCACCTGCTCGACGCGCCGGTGGCCGGCCAGACGATCGGCGCCGAGGCCGGCACCCTGGCGATCTACGCCGGCGGCGAACCGGAGGTGTTCGCCCGCGCGCTGCCCGTGCTGGAGACGATGGGCGACCCTCAGCGGATCTTCCTGCTCGGCCCCGGCGGCTGCGGGTACGCGGTCAAGCTCCTGCTCAACCTCACGTGGTTCATCCAGGCGGTGGCCACTGCCGAGGCGCTGTCGATCGGCGTCAAGGCCGGCGTCGACCTCAGCAACCTGCACAGCGCGCTCGTCGCCTCCCCGGCCAACTCGGTGTTCCTCGAGCGCGACGTGCTGCCGCTGCTGGAACGCGGCGATTACGATGACGGCTTCACCATGAAGCTGGTGACCAAGGATCTGGGGTTGGCCGTCGATCTGGCGCGCGACATGGGCGTGCCCGTCGAGCTGTCGTCGCTGGTGGAGCAGATCCACCGGCGCGCTCGCGCCGTCTACGGCGACGACGCCGGGGAGATGAGCGCGGTGCGCCTGTACGAGGACCTCGCCGGAGTGCAGCTGCGATGGCATATGTAGTGCTGGCCCGCTGGGTCGCCAAGCCGGGCGAGGAGGACGCGGTCGCCGCCGCCATCGACGCGCTCATCGAGCCGTCCCGGGCCGAGCCGGCCAACCTGGTCTACGAGGCCCACCGCGATCCCGCAGACCCCCGCGTGTTCATGCTCTACGAGCAGTACGTGGACGAGGCCGGCTACCGGGCCCATGGTGAGAGCGAGCACTTCAAGCGCCACGGACACGGCAACGCGCTGCCGCGCCTGGCCGACCGCGAGCGCTCGTTCTACGAGACGTGGTGACCGTCGGGGTCGCGGGGCTGGGCACCGGGTCTCACCAGGCCTGACTCGTAGGCGGTCACCACCAGCTGGGCACGGTCGCGGGCGCCGAGCTTGGAGAACAGGCGGGCCACGTGGGTCTTGGCGGTCAGTGGGGAGAGCACGAGCCGTTCGGCGATCTCGGCGTTGGAGCGGCCGCGGCCGACCAGCGCCAGGACCTCGCGCTCGCGCGGGGTTAGCCGCTCCAGCGCCCCGGCCGTGGCCGACGCCGACGGCCCGGCCCCGACGCTCCCAGCGCCGCCGGGCCCGGCCACGAACGCCTCGATCAGCCGCCGCGTCAGCCGCGGGGCCAGCAGCGCATCGCCGGCAGCGACGACGCGGACCGCGGCCACCAGATCGGCGGGCTCCACGTCCTTGAGCAGGAACCCCGACGCGCCGGCGCGCAACGCGCCGAACACGTACTCGTCGAGCTCGAAGGTGGTGAGCACGACCACGCGGGTCTCACACAGGTCGGGGTCAGCGGTGATCTGGGCAGTGGCCTGCAGCCCGTCCACCTTGGGCATGCGGATGTCCATGAGCACGACCTGGGGCCGATGCTCGCGCGCCTGCGCCACCGCGCTCTCGCCGTCGGCGGCCTCGGCCACCACACTGACGCCTTCCTCGGCGTCCAGGAGCGCGCGAAAGCCCGCGCGGACCAGCGCCTGGTCATCTGCGAGCTGGACGGTGATCACGGCCGCAGCTCGCCGCCCTCGCGCTCCGCGGCGACCAGGGCCGCTCCGCCGTTGGGCGCCGGCGCGCTCATCGGCAGCCACGCGTGCACCCCCCAGCCCCCGTCGTCCCGGCGGCCGGCCTCGAGTGACCCGCCCAATGCGGCGGCCCGCTCCCGCATGCCCCGGACGCCGTTGCCCATGGGCTCGGACCCGGCAGTCCCGGCCGCTCCGCCCGGCTCGGGCGCCGCAGTGCCGTCGTCCACGACGTCGATCGTGATCGCGCCCGGGGCGCGGCGCACTCTGACCGTGGTGCTCGTGGCCTGCGCGTGGCGGGCCACGTTGGTCAGCGCCTCCTGCACGATCCGATAGGCGACGCTCTGTACGGCCGCGGGGACGTCGGCGGCGCTGTCGATGTCCAGCGTCACGTCCACCCCGGCCGAGCGCAGGCCGCCGGTCAGCTCGGCGATGTCGCCGAGGCCGGCGGGCGGCCCCAGGGGCGCCGCCGCCGAGGGATCGCGGAGCACGTCCAGGGTGGAGCGCAGGTCGGCCAGGGCGGCGCCGCTGGTGTGCTTGATGTTGCGCAGCGCGCCGTAGGCCTGGCGGGGGTCGCGTTCGAGCAGATGCGCCGCGACGCCCGCCTGGACGTTGATCGCGGTCATCGCGTGGGCCACGACGTCATGGATCTCGCGGGCGATGCGCAGCCGCTCCTCGCCCACCCGCCGCAGGGTCTCCTGCTCGGCGGTCTCCACCAGGCGCTGCTCGGACACCCGGCGCGACCGAATCACCTCGCCGGCGGCGATGGCCAGCAGGACGAGAGCGGTGTTGCGGATCACGATCGAGGTGATGTGGGAGAAGCCGCTGGCGAACGGGATCACGCTGATGACCACGCACGGCACGATGGCCAGGCTCATCCACAGCGAGCGGCGGCGATCGCCGTTGAGGGCCAGCTCGAACAGGGCGATCATCGGGATGAGGACGACTGTGTTGGCGGGATGCAGCTGCCACAGCGCGAGCGTCACTCCGCCGACGATGAGCGGCGTCAGCACCGGGAAGCTGACGTGCCGGCGCAGCGCCAGCGGCGCGCAGGCGACGAAGACGCAAAGGACGTTGATCACGCCGATCGGCTTGCCCTGCGCCGAGAGCGCCGCGTCGATGATCAGCACGACGGGGACCAGCAGCACGGGCAGCCAGTCGAGCACGACCGGTGAGCGGGCAAGGCGTCTCGCCACGGCCACCCGGATCATACGGCCGGCGCGGCCACTCCCGGGCGCCGCGCCTCCTGGGGCGCGACCCGGCCATGCAGCCGGCGTAGGGCGGGCGGCGCCCACCAGTTCCAGCGGCCCAGCAGCGCCATCAGCGACGGCACGAGGAGCGAGCGGACGATGAAGGCGTCCAGCAGCACCCCGGTGGCGACCGCCACCCCGATCTCCTGGATGAAGGAGATCGAGCTCGTGCTGAAAGCGCCGATGGCCACCGCCAGCAGGATCGCCGCCGCCGTGACGACGCGCCCGGTGGCGGCCAGGCCCGTGGCCACCGCCTCGCGTTCATCCCCGGGGTTGGCCTCGCGCGCCTCCTTGATGCGCCCGAGCAGGAAGACGCCGTAGTCCGTGGAGAGGGCGAATACGACCGTGGCGGCGACGACGAAGTCGGTGGGCTCCACGCCGCCGTCGGAGGTGTAGCCCAGCAGCCCGGTGAGGTTGCCGTGCTGGTAGATCAGCACGAGCGGGGTGAGCGCCGCGCCCACGGTGAGCGCGTTCATGAGGATCGCCTTGACCGGCAGCACGACCGAGCCGGTCATCAGCCACAGCACGACGAACGTGAGCGCCACCAGTAGCCCGATCGCCTCCGGCAGGTGGGACGCGATCGCGTTCTGCTGGTCCACGAACGTGGCGGCGTCGCCCGTGACCTTGGCCGGGAACGGGGCGGAGACGGCGCGGATCCGGTTGACGACCCGCTGGGCCGTGGCGCCGGCGCTGTCGCCGGCGACGGGCGCGTTGATCTGCCACGTGGCGTCGCCCAGCAGCCGGGGCGGGGTCACGGCCTCCACGCCGGGGATGGCGGCGATCCGGTGCGCGTAGGCGTCCACGGCCGCGCGGTCAGACGCGGGCGCGCGGACGGCCACGGTCACCGGGGACCGGCCCGCACCGGCGAAGTCCCGCGCCAGCGCGTCGGCCACCGTGCGCGCGCTCTTGCCCTGCGGGATGACCGAGCTGTCGTTGGCCGAGGACCAGATCGTGCTCAGTGCCGGTAGGGCCGCCACCACCATCAGCGCCGCGGTGGTCGCGGCCACGATGCCGGGCCGGCGCATGACCGCCCGGGCGAAGCGATACCAGCGGTCGCGCCCCGCATCCACGTCGGGGCGCGCCAGCTTCATGCCCCACAGGGCCAGCAGGGCCGGGGAGACGGTCACCGACACCACCGCGGCCACGATTGCCGTTGCTGCTCCGGCGATCCCCATCGACTTCAGGAACCCCTGTGGGAACAGCGTGAGCGTGGCCAGCGCGCAGGCCACCGTGACCGCCGAGAACAGCACCGTCCGGCCGGCGCGCATCATCGTGGTCGCGATGGCGTCGCCCACGTCGGCTCCCGCCGCCAGCTCCTGGCGGAAGCGCGTGACGAGGAACAGCGTGTAGTCGACCGCCAGCCCCAGGCCCATGCCGATGACCAGGTTCAGGGCGAAGATGCTCAGCCCGTACACGTGGTTGACCCCGGTGAGGACGAGGAAGGTGCCGAGGACCGTGGTGACGCCCACCGCCAGTGGCATCAGCGCGGCGCGCCCGCGGAAGAACAGGATCGAGAGCACGATCAGCAGCGGGAACGCCAGCAGCTCGGCAAAGCCGAGGTCCGCGGTCACGGTCGAGCTGATCTGCTCGTCGGCGACCTGGGTGCCTCCGACGGTGACGTCGCGATCGTGTGCGAACGCCGACACCGCCGCCTTGGCCGAGCCCTTGTCATCTGCGGTGGCCGCCAGCGTGGCGGTGATGAGGACGTGGCGCCGGTCACGGGCCACGTCGGCGGGCGCCACCGTGCGCGCGACGCCCGGCACCGCCTCCAGGCGGGCGTTGAGCGCCGCAATCCGCGCGCCGGCGGCGGCGGCCCCGCTTGGGGTGTCCACCAGCAGCACGATCCCGGGGACCGGCTCGGTTCCGCTGGCGCGCTCGAGCATCCGCGTAGCGACCTGCGAGTCAGAGTTGGGCGGCGCGAACCCGCCGGAGCTCTTCAGCGAGCCCGCCAGCGGGCCGCCGATGACGCCGGCGACGACGATGAATGCGAGGGTGAGCAGCAGGGTGCGGCGGGGGCGGGCAGAGACCGTGTTGGCGAGTGTTCGAAGCATGCAGTCGATTCTGCGGGCGCCGGGGGATCCGCACAATCGCCCCGCGGATGTGTCTTTGCCGCCGCCGTAATCCCCGGGATGTACTCCCCGGTGTGCAATCTCAGCCCGCATAGTGGCTGTCGCATAAACGAGCGTGACGCGTCGTAGCAAAGTCGACGATCGCGCCGGGCGCCGACAGAGGCTACAGCGCCGCTGCTGCCTGCCGCATGACTCTGGGACGAAAGGCGCCGGAACTCGACGCTTTCTGTCCCAGAGTGTCCTCCCGGATGCAGGCGCAGGTGACCAGCCACGCCACTCACCGCCGTTGTCGTCCTCAGGAAATCGTGGATTTGTGTCATAGGGCGCATGAGATGACACACGTCCGCCGCCAACCGCTCAGCCGGGGATCCCACCCCCGAGCCGCTCCGCCAGCCGCCCCAGTTCGGCGCCGATCGACCGGCGCGCCACCACCGGCGGGCAAATCTCGAGCACATCGGCTGTGAACGCGCTCAGGGCCGGCGGCGGCGCCCGGTCCGTGCGCGCGAAGGACTGAGCGGCCATGGCCGCGAGGCACGTGAGCGAGCCCACCACGAAACCGCGCACGCGGTCAAAGCGGTTCCAGGCGTGAAACGACGGCGACGGCGCGTCGTTCTGCCCAAACCCCGGCAGCGGCAGCAACGAAGGTACCGCCGCCGTCCGGGCCTCCTCGGCGTAGCCGGCACTCACCATCTGCATCGTCCCCAGCGCCAGCGAGTCCAGGCCGGGCATCGCCTCGGGGTTCGTCTGCAGCCGCTGGAGCTGATGCTGGGCCAGCTGGGCCAGGTCAGCCAGCGCGAAGGTGAGGCCGTCGATGGCCGCCGGCGCGGCGCCGTTGTGAAAGCCGCCGGTCGAGACGATGTCGCCCGTGTCGCCGTTGGCCTGGCCGTCGCCGTCGCCGTCGCCGAACAGGAAGACGGGGTTGTCCGACACGGCGGGCAAGGCGATCTCCGCGGCCTCGCGCGCCGCGCCCAGCAGCCGGTTGGCGTTGCCCAACACCCGCGGCAGGATCCGGAAGCTGACCGGCGGCTGCGGGTGCGCGTCAGCGCCCGGCGGCGGCCCGGCGCCGGCGATCCCGGCACGGATCGCCTGCAGGGCGGCGGTCTGCGCCGGATCGCCCCACAGCGCCTCCAGGCGCTCGTTATAGATTGAGGCGCTGACCCCGAAGGCCGCCACCGCCAGGCAGAACGCGTCCACCGCCACCGCGAGCGTCCGCTCGGTGCACAGAGCGGCATCGGCGAGCAGCGCCGGGGCACACGGGGCGCCGTTGATGAGCGCCATCCCCTCCTTCACGCCCAGCTCCATCTCCCTGGGCACGTCCTCGAACAGCCAGCCGAGCGCCAGGATCTCGCCCGGGCCGCCGTTGCCCAGCCGCGGGACCGGCGGCAAGTCCCGGCCGTCCAGCTGCCGGGCCACCGCCTCCACCAGCGCGGGGGTGACCCCGGCGTGCCCCTCAACGAGGTTGGCCAGCCGCGCCAGCACGAACCCCCGGACCACCCGCCGCGGGAACGGCGCGCCGAACGAGGTGGCGCTGTGCAGACCACGGGCGTAGTCGCGCTGCTCGGCCTCGCTCATCAGCCGGTCCGAGCCGTCGCCGGCGTGGACGTTGACGCCGTAGATCTTGCGGGCGGGGTCAGCCGTCACCAGCGCCAGGAACTCCGCGCGCCGGCGCGCCACCTCGGCCAGTGCCGCGGGGGTCACCACGACGTCCTCGCCCCGCCAGGCCACGCGGGCGAACGCGGCCAGGTCGATGTCGGCGCGGCGCGCGAGAGTGACCGTCACGGCCGCACGCCCACGCGGACCACCCCTGCCGACGCGCAGGTCGCGACCGCGAGCATCACGTCCGCCTCGGCCACGTTGGCGAGGTCCGGGTGGTCGAGGTTGAGCTCGATCTCGGCAACGGGCGCTGCGGGGAGGCCCAGGCTCGCGCGCCCGTTGACCGCCGTCTGCCCCCACAGGTCCCCGCCGGCGGCGGCCAACAGAGCGAAACGGGTGTGGCCCTCGCGGCGGGCCAGCGTCTCCATCTCGCGCAGCTCCTCGAAGGGATCGATCCGCACCTGCTCGTCGGTCCCGATGGCCAGGCGCACGCCGGCGTCGCGGTAGCGCAGCCCCGGCAGGAAGCCGTCGCCGAGGTTGCCCTCGGTGGTCGGGCACGTGACCACGATCGAGTCGCTCTCGGCCACCAGCGACACGTCACGCTCGGAGACATGGATGGCGTGGATGACGCTCGTGCGCGGGCCGAGGAAGCCGGTGCGCGCCAGGAGCTCGATCGGCGAGCACCCGTGCTCGGCCTCGCACTCAGCCAGCTCCCGCCGCTGCTCGGAGGCATGGACGTGGCGAACCAGACCGTGCTCCTCGGAGTAGCGCGCGATCTCCGACAGCCACCCGGCGGGGACGGCCCGCACGCTGTGGGCCGCCACTCCCACGCTCACGCCATCAACGCCCGCGGCCCAGCGGCGCAGCCCGTCCACGCGCTCCAGGAACGCCTGTACCGAAGGGTCGCAGAAGCGCAGCTGTCCCGCCCCGGGCGGGGAGTCAGACCCCGCCCACCCGCCGCGGTGATAGGCGGCCGGCAGCAGCGTGATCTCGAGCCCGGCCGCGCGCGCCGCCTCGGCGAGCGCGATCGCCATCGCATTGGGCTCGGGGTAGGGCGTGCCGTCGGTCTGGTGGTGGACGTAGTGAAACTCGCCGACGGCGCCGTAGCCCGCCGCCGCCATCTGACCGTAGACGCGACGGCCGACCTCGCCCATCGTCTCCGGGGTGTGGCTCCCGGCCAGGCGGTACATCTCGGTCCGCCAGCTCCAGAAGTCGTCGGTGGCGCTCGAGGCGCTCACCCGCTCTGCGATGCCGCGCAGGTCGAGCTGGAACGCGTGCGAGTGCGCGTTGGCCATCGCGGGAATGCGAGCGATGCGGGTCATGGGCCGCTGATTCTCTCCGCCGCCGCGTCGTCGCGCACGTAGGCGACCTCGCCGCCCACGATCGCGATCGCCACCGGGTTGTGGCCGAAGCGGTAGGGCACCGATTCCGCGGGCCCGTCCAGCACCACCAGGTCGGCGCGCTTGCCCACCTCGATCGACCCCCGGTCATGGTGCAGGTCAAGCGTCCAGGCGGCGTTCAGCGTGGCCGCCCCCAGCGCCTCGCACACGCTGAGCCCGTACAGGCGCGCGCCCAGTCCGATGACCACCGGCATCGAGAACACCGGCGAGGTGCCGGGGTTGGCGTCGGTGGCCAGCACGAAGATCGCTCCCGCGTCGATGATCGCCCGTCCCGGGGCGCGGTGCTCGGCACCGAGGAACTCCGCGCCCGGCAGCAGCACGGCGGCGCAGCGGGCCTGCGCCAGCGGGACGATGTCGTCGGGGTGGATCATCGACAGATGGTCGACGCTGCGCGCGCCGGCGGCGAGCGCCACCGGGACCGAGCGCAGGCACGACAGCTGCTCAACGTGGGTGCGCAGCGCCAGCCCCGACGCCGCCGCCAGCTCCCCCATCAGCTCGAGATGCCCCAGGCCGAACGCGATCGACTCGACGAAGATGTCCAGCGCGGTCACGCTGCCCGCAGCCACCACCTCGGGCATCATCTCCTGCACCACCGCCATCCACGAGTCGGCGGTGTGGCCTTCGGGGACGGCGTGGGCGAGCAGCGCCGTGGAGGTGGTCGTTTGCACGACCTGGATCTCGAGCTCGCGCGCCAGCACCAGCGCCCGCATCTCCCCCTCGCGCGAGAGCCCGTAGCCCGACTTGCACTCGAACGTGGTGGTGCCCGCGGCGAGCATCTCCTCGGCCAGACCCGACGCCTGATCGAGCACGGCGTCATCCGAGGCCTCGTGCAGCGCCCGCGCCGAGGACTTGATGCCTCCCCCGGTGCGCGCGATCTCCTCGTATGGCACCCCGGTCAGCTTCTGCTCGTACTCGCGCCAGCGCCACCCGGCGAACGGCAGATGGGTGTGGCAGTCCACGAACCCGGGGATGACCGTGCATCCGGAGGCGTCCACGGTCACCTCGGCGATCGGGTCGGCCTCCAGTGCGGCGATCCGGCCGTCACGCGCGGCCACCGACCCGGGGTCGAGCGTCTGGGCGCCCAGCTCGTCGCCGCGCAGGTGCTCCATGCGGTCCCGGGGCGGGCGCAGCACCTGGGCGGCGCCCGTGATCGACAGCGGCGGCGGCGCTGGGCTCACCACGCGCTCATCGCACGTCGGGCTCGGGGTCCAGCATCGGCATCGCCACCCCGGAGGTCCGGGCCATGTCGAGCGCGCCCTCGTAGCCGGCGTCGGCGTGGCGCACCACCCCGAGGCCCGGGTCGGCGGTGAGGCAGCGCCGGACCCGCTCGCCGGCCTCCGGCGTGCCGTCGGCGACGGTCACCTGCCCGGCGTGGATGGACTTGCCCATGCCCACGCCGCCGCCATGGTGGATCGAGACCCAGCTCGCGCCGCAGGCGGTCATGAGCATCGCGTTGAGCAGCGGCCAGTCGGCGACCGCGTCGGTGCCGTCGCGCATCGCCTCGGTCTCGCGCTCGGGCGAGGCCACCGAGCCGCAGTCCAGGTGATCGCGCCCGATCACGATCGGGCCCTTGAGCTCACCGCTGGCGACCATCTCGTTGAAGCGCACCCCGGCCTTGTCGCGCTCGCCGTAGCCCAGCCAGCAGATCCTCGCCGGCAGGCCCTGGAAATGCACACGCTCGGAGGCCAGCTTGATCCACCGCGCGATGTGCTCCTGATCGCCGAACAGGTCCAGGATCGCCCGGTCGGTGGCGTAGATGTCGGCCGGGTCGCCGGATAGGGCCACCCAGCGGAACGGGCCCTTGCCCTCGCAGAACAGCGGCCGGATGTAGGCGGGCACGAAGCCCGGGTAGGAGAAGGCGTCGCGATCTCCGTGCTCACGGGCCAGACCCCGGAGCGCGTTGCCGTAGTCAAACGCCTCCGCTCCGGACTCCTGCAGCGCCCGGATCGCGCTCACGTGGGTCACCGCGCTTTCCCCCACCCGCCGGATGTACTCGCCGGGATCGGCGCGGCGCAACACGTCGGCCTGCTCCAGCGTCAGCCCGATGGGGATGTAGCCGTTCAGCGGATCATGGGCGCTGGTCTGGTCGGTGACGACGTCCACCTCGATGCCGCGGCGCACCAGCTCGGGCAGGATCTCGGCGGCGTTGCCGGCCAGGCCGATCGACAGCGGCCGGCGCTCGGCGCGCGCTGCGTCCAGACGCCGCAGCGCGTCGTCCAGATCGCCGGCCCGCTCGTCCAGGTAGCCGGTCTCGATCCGCCGCTCGATCCGGTGGAGGTCAACCTCGACGCACAGCGCGGCGCCGCCGAGCATCGAGATCGCCAGCGGCTGCGCGCCGCCCATCCCGCCCAGCCCCGCGGTCACCACCAGCCGGCCGGCGAGCGTGCCGTCAAAGCGCTTGCGGGCAGCGGCGGCGAATGTCTCATAGGTCCCCTGGAGGATTCCCTGGGAGCCGATGTAGATCCAGCTGCCCGCGGTCATCTGCCCGTACATCATCAGCCCGGCGGCGTCGAGCTCGCGGAAGGTGTCCCACGTCGCCCATTGGGGGACGAGGTTGGAGTTGGCGATCAGCACGCGCGGTGCCTGGTCGTGGGTCTCGAACACCGCGACCGGCTTGCCCGACTGGACCAGCAGCGTCTCGGAGTCGCCCAGCCGGCGCAGCTCGCGCTCGATCGTGTGGTACGAGGACCAGTTGCGCGCCGCCTTGCCGATCCCGCCGTAGACCACCAGCTCGGCCGGGTTCTCGGCCACGTCGGGGTGCAGGTTGTTGCGCAGCATCCGCAGCGCCGCCTCCTGGCGCCAGCCGCGGCATTCCATGTCGGTCGCGCTCATTGGCGCCGCACGCTACCGCAGCGGGCGTCCGGCCGGGGTCCGCGGGTAGGGTGCAAACCACTGATGGTCTTCAACCCGCTGAGCGCCCGCGCGGAGCGCAAGACCAGCCGGATGCTCACGCGCGTCGGCTGGGAGCCGCCGCAAACCTGGCCGGTGGCGCGCGCCGGCGAGCCGCCGCTGGTCTTCCAGACCCGGCTGCCCGCCGCCGAGTTCGTGCCCGCCGCGCAGCTGCCGGCGCAGCACCGCGACGCTCTCGCCTCGCTCGGCGGCGAGGCGATGCCGCTGGCGCAGGCCGAGCGCGCCGAGGACGTGTTCCTGGCCGCGGCGATCTGCTCCACGCAGGGCGACCACGGCGTGCTGGCGACGATGACGGCGGCCTTGGCAGCGCAGCCGCTGCCGTTCCTGGATCGCCGCGGCGTCGAGCAGGGGCGCCGGGCCCGCAAGAAGGTCAACGGCATGCTCGGCCGCGTCACGATGATCGAGCGTCTGGACGGCGATGCGTCGCCGTCGCCCCTCGTCGTCCAGTACGCGATCGCACACCGTTACGGCACGCTCACGCTCACCTTCGTGGCGCACGGGTCGGGGCTGGCCGGCAACGCCCGCCGCCTGTTCCAGAACATCGTCCGGGGCTGCCATCTCGGCACCGAGCCGCTCATTTAGCGGTACGAGAGCGTCGTGCCCACCCCGAGCGCGCGCGCCTTGGCCAGCATTGCCTGACCCAGGGCGATGTCGGTGATCGAAAGCCCGCGGTGCCAGAACAGGATCCGCTCGTCCTCGCGCTCACGGCCGGGCCGGGCCCCGCACACGATCTGTCCCAGCTCGGCATGGAGGTTGTCCTGGGTGAGCCGGCCCGAGTCGACGTGCGCGCGCAGCGACCCGAGCGGGCCGATGCCGGCCTGGCCCCAGTCGTCGACGATGATTTTGTCCATCACGTCGGTGAGGTCCAGCTCCACCGCGCTGACCGTCCCATAGGGGATGACCAGCGCGCCCGGTCGCACCCACGCGGTGGCCAGCAGCGGCTCGGGCTCGGTCAGCCGGGTGGCCTCGACGATGACGTCGGCGCCCTGCAGGCATTCGTCCCAGCTGTCCACCGCGCGCACCGGCGGGGCGGGCCGGGGCAGTGTCTCAGTGAGCCGCTGGGCGAACGCCTCGCGGCTCTCGCGCCGTCGCGAGTGGACGCGGACCTCCTCAAGCGCGGGTAGCACGTGGCACAGCAGCCGCACGTTCCAGTACGCCGTCCCGCGGGCGCCCACATGCCCGAGTACGCGCGCGTCACGCCGGGCCAGGTGCTCGGCGCCGATCGCGGTCACCGCCCCGGTCCGCATCTCGGTGATGGCGGTGGCGTCGATGACGGCGCGGGGCACGCCGGTGCCCGGGTCCATGAGCAGCAGCAGCGCCAGCTCGGACGGCAGTCCGACGCGGTGGTTGTCCACGTAGTCACCCACCACCTTGACCCCGGCGAACTCCGGCACGGCGCCGCGCAGCACGTTGAAGTGGCCGTTGACGGCGCGCGGGAACAGGTGCGTGCGGGGCTCGATCACGGTCTCGCCCCGCCCCTGGGCGGCGAGCACCCCGCGCACCGCCTCGAGGATCTCGTCGTCTGAGAGCGCCAGCGCCTCGACGTCCGCACCGCTGAGGTAGGTCAACTCGATGACACTCACGCCAACGTCACCGCGGCGCGCACTCGCTCGAGGAGATCGCCGCCGATGAGGGCGTGAGCGGCGAGCCGTTCCACGTCGGGCCCGACCGGCCGGTCCTCCGACAGCGTGTCGACCCAGTCGCGGACCACGGCGAAGGCGGCGGCGGTGCCCGCTCCGAGGAGCTCGGCCCGTCCGGCCGCGACCAGGTCGACCGCCTGGGCGGCGACGATGAGCTCGATCGCCGCCACCAGCCACATCCGCTGCAGCTGCTCACGCAGCCGCAGCGCCGCGTGGGTGGCGCCCGTGGAGTCGTCTTCCACGCCGTCGCCGCCGATCGTCGGCATGATCGAGAGCGGCGCGGCGAGGTGGCGGATCTCCACCGTCAGCGCCTGGGCCGTCTTGGTCAGCGGCGACAGCCCCGAGCCGGTCACGCCCAGCGGAGACAGCCCCGCCGGGAGGCCGCTGAGGCGCTCGGTCTTCAGGCGGGCCTGGCGCTGGGCGCTTGCCGCCGCCACCTGCGCCAGCGCGATCGCGGCCGCGTCCAGCGCCAGAGCCAGCGCGGGCACGTGGAAGTTGCCGGTGGAGAGGATCTCATCGTCCCCGGTGAGGACCAGCGGGTTGTCGGCCGCGCCCTGCAACTCGGCGGCCACCGCCGGCGCCAGCAGCTCCAGCGCGGCGCGCAGCGAGCCGTGGATCTGGCTGGCGCAGCGCAGGCTGATCGGATCCTGGAGCCGCCGGGCTGCCCCGGGCTCGGTGAGCGCACCGCCGGCCAGCAGCTCGCGCAGCCCCGCCGCCGACCACTCCTGGCCCGGCGCCGGGCGCGCCGCGACCACGCGCGGATCCAGCGGGCTGAGATTGGCGCGGAATCCCTCCATCGACAGCGCCGCCGCCACCTGCATGGTCTCCAGGCACGCGGCGGCGTCGAGGAGCGCCAGCGCCGCCACCCCGGCGGACACCGCGGAGCTCGAGCAGATCGCCAGACCGTCCTTGGGGCCCAGCGTCACCGGGGCCAGGCCAGCGCGGGCGAGGGCATCGCCTGACGCCATCCGCACGCCGTCCAGCTCCGCGTCGCCCTCGCCGATCAGCGTCAGCCCGACATGGGCGAGCATGCACAGATCCGACGCGCCCACCGAGCCGGTGTGCGGGATGCACGGGTGCACCCCGGCGCGGATGAGCGCCGCCAGCCCGTCGGCGATGGCCACGCTCGCGCCCGCGCCGCCGGCGCACAGGCCGTTGCACCGCACCGCCATCGCCGCCCGGGTGAGCTCCGCCGGCAGCGGCTCACCGACGGACATCGCCCGGCCCCGCAGCGTGCGCAGCGAGAACTCGGCGGCCGCCGCCCCATCGATCCGCTCCACCACCCGCGGGCCCAGGCCGGTGGTCAGGCCGTAGACCGGGGTGCCGGCGCGGGCGGCCCGCTCCACCACCGCCGCGGCGGCGAGCATGCGCTCGCGCGCCTCCGGTGCGATCGCGACGCCGGCGCCCTCACGCGCGATCCGAGCCACATCCCGCGGCATCAGCTCGGATCCGTCCAGCAAGACGCTCCCGTCCATCGCGGGCGACGATACTGACCGGTGGCACTAGAGTGCCGCGCGATGTCGACGCCGGCATTCACCGACGGCGAGCACCCGCCCGTTGTCCTCGACGGCTCCACCCTCACCCCGCAAGGGGTGGCGGCGATCGCCCGCGACGGCGCGGTGGCGGTCCTCTCCTCCGGAGCGCGGGCGCGCAACGATCGTGCGCGCGAGGCGATCGCGGCGCTGCTGGCCCGCGGCGACGACCTCTACGGCGTCACCACGGGCGTCGGCGCGCTCCGCGCCTACCGGGTCCCCGAGGAGGACCGCGAGCGCTACGGGCTCAACCTGCTGCGCAGCCACGCCTGCGGCGCCGGTCTCATCCTCACCGCGCCCGTGGTCCGCGCCGCCATGGCCACCCGGGCCAACCAGATCGGCGCCGGCGGCGCGGGCGTTGCCAGCGAGCTTCTGGACACCCTGGTCGGCGCCCTCAATGCTGGGCTGACGCCGTTCACCCGCGAGCTGGGCTCGCTGGGGACCGGCGATCTGACCAACCTGGCCGACGTGGCCCTGGCCCTGCTGGGCGAGGGCCGCGTGTGGCGGGGCGACGACCTCATCGACGCCGCGCAGGGCCTTACCGATGCCGGCGTGGAGCCGGGACGCATCGGCCCGCGCGACGGCCTGGCGTTCATCAGCTCCAACGCCTTCAGCATCGGCTACGCGGCGCTGCTCGTCGTTGATGCGCGGCGGCTGCTCGACGCCTGGCTGTCGGTGGCGGCATTGTCCTTCGAGGCCGCCGCTGCCGACCCGGTGGTGCTCGACCCCCGCATCCACTCCGCGATCCACCGGCCGGGCCAGTCGGCGGTGGCCCGTCGCATGCGCGAGCTGCTGGCCGGCCTGGAGGAGCGGGCGCGCGAGCCGGGTCCGCTGGGGATCCAGGACCCGTACCCGTTCCGCGCCCAGCCGCAGGTCGACGGCGCCGTGCACGATGCGCTGCGCGCGCTCGAGGAGACCGTCTGCCACGAGCTCAACTTTGCCGGCGAGAACGCCCTGATCGTCCCCGGGGAGGACATCGCACTGCCCAACGGCAACCCTCACGCGGCGCCGCTGGCCAACGCCATCGACGGCCTGCGCACCGCGCTGGCGTCGTCAGCGGCGCTGATCGCCGCCCGAGTGTCGACCCTCCTGGACACCGGCCTCACCGGGCTGCCCCCGTTCCTGGCCCGCCATCCCGGCCCGGAGTCCGGCGCCCTCGTGCTCGAGTACACCGCTCACGCCGCCGTGGCGGAGGTGCGCTCGCTCGTCACCCCGGTGGCGGCCCAGACCGTGTCGGTGTCCCGCGGCGTCGAGTCGCATTCCAGCCTCGCGCCCATCGCCGCGCGGCGCGCCCACGAGACGCTGCGCGCCTTGCGCGTCGCGGTCGCCACGGAGCTCGTTGTCGCCGTGCGGGCCCTGCGCGTGGCCGGGCAGGAGCCCGTGGGCGCGGGCACGCGCGAGCTGTGGGCGCTAGCGGCCGAGCGCCTGGACCCGGACCTCCGCGACCGGCCGCTGCATCCTGACGTCGAGGCCGCTCGCGAGCTCATCGACGCGTGGGACACCGCGCTGGGCTGAGCCGGCTCTCGGACTGCGTCGCCGCGTCCGGCTACGACGAAGGTCCCATTGAAACTCGGACCGCCGAGGCCGCAGCATGGCCGGACAACGCAATCCACTCCCAAGGAGACGGCTATGCATTCTCGACTGACCAAGACACTGGTGTCACTGGCCGCCGTCGGCGCGCTGAGTGTTCCCGCCGTGGCTCAGGCTCGCCACGGCTCTGATGATCCCGCGGGGCACGTCCGCCAGGAGCACCACGCAGCGCGCCATCACGCCGCCAGGCACCACGACCGGCCCGACCGCGACCGCAACGACCGCCACGACAACGATCGCAACGACGATCACGGCGGCGACCGCTGATTGAGCTCCCGACCGCTGACTGAGCTCCCGGTCGGACCCCGCGCGCCGGCCGGCGCTGTCTCTGAGCTCACCTGCCGATCTTGTGGCGGTGAGCCCACAGCGCCGCCTGCGTGCGATCGGTGACCCCGATCTGCGCGAACACCTTGGTCAGGTGGGCCTTCACCGTCTTCTCGGAGATCTCGAGCCGGCGCGCGATGAGCTTGTTGGGCAGCCCCTCTGCTACGAGCGCGAGGACCTCCAGTTCTCGCGCGCTGAGGTCGGAGTCCTGACGCCCCTGTCCCTCGCTGCGCTCGATGATCAGCTGGTGCGCCGCACGGGGCGCCAGCGGTGACTCGCCCCGCGCCGCCGCGCGCACGCCGCGGATGATCTCCTCCGGCTCTGCGTCCTTGAGCAGATAGCCCAGTGCCCCGGCGTCGAGCGCACCGAGGATCCGGTCGCGGTCCGAGAACGTCGTCAGCACCACCACCCGCGCCCCCGAGCCGGCCTCATGCAGCGCACGCGTGGCATCGGTGCCGTTGAGCTCGGGCATCTCCAGGTCCATGAGCACGACGTCGGGATCGGTCTCCAGAGCGACCGAGACCGCCTCGCGGCCGTCGGCGGTGACCCCGACCACATCGATGTCCTCCGCGCCCGCGAGCAGGTTCGCGAGCGCATCGCGCACCAGCGGATGGTCGTCGGCGATCAGCAGCCTGATCACGTCAGCGGCACCTCCAGGCGGACGAGGGTCCCATGCCCCGGGGATGAGAGCACCTGCAGGGTGCCGCCGGCATGGTCGGCGAGGTCGCGCATCAGGCGCAGCCCGAAGTGATCGCCGCGGTCGGGGTCATCCCCGTCGTCGGGGCCGAACCCACGGCCGTTGTCCGAGACGCAGAGCATCGCCGAGCGGGAGTGCACCTCGATGGAGATCTCCACCGTGGTGGGCTCGCCGTGGGTGCGCGCGTTGCGCAGCGCCTCCTGGGCCACCCGGTAGAGCAGCGCCTCGGTGCCGCTCGGCAGCTGGAGGTCCTCGGGAACGTCGAGCGTCACCGCGATGCCGGCGGCCCGCAGCGGCGCGACGAGGTCGTTCATCGCCGCGAGCAGGCCCGATCGCTGGAGCGTCGGTGGATAGATGTCAACGAGCAGCGTGCGGAGCTCCCGGATCGTCTCGCGCGTCTCCGCCGCGGCGCGCGTCAGCGCGCTGCCGGCCTTGCCGCCGTCCTCGGCGCCGCCGAGCGCGTTGGCGCTGGCGGCCAGCGACAGCGACACGCCGGCCAGCCGCTGGACGGTGCCGTCGTGCAGGTCGGCCGCGATCCGGCGCCGCTCCATGTCCGAGGCGTCGATGGCGCGGCGCAGCAACTGCTCGCGCTCGCGCTGGCGGGCCCGCAGCCGCCGCGCCAGAGAGTAGGCGAGCGGGACCTGGACGAGGTAGAGGACGAGCAGGGCGCCCAGCAACGCCGGCACCAGGCTCATCCACTGCCGCCTGCTGGTCGCGGCGATCGTGCTGGCGCGCTCGTAGTCCTCGTAGAGGAGGCGGGTGCCGCCGGGCCCGCGGATGCCGACGTACACCTCCACCAGCTGACGAAAGCGGCGTTCGGACCGGTTCTCCGGCCGCGACAGGTTGCTCTCGTCAGCGATCGTGCCGCCGCCGCGCAGGCTGCGCAACTCGTCCTTGCCCAGCGGGAACCTCTTGCCGATCAGGTCGCTCGCATCGGAGTAGACGACGCGACCGGAGGCGTCCCAGATCTTCACCCGCGCGATCGGCGTGCCGCGCAGGATGCGCTCGCGCACCACGCGATCGAGCCGCGCCAGCGCGGCGGGATCGCCCCTGAGCACGCCCGGGGTGATCAGCGGCGCCGCGATGCCCCGCCCCGCCAGCTGCGTCAGGTCCTTGGCCTGGGTGATGGCGTCAGAGGTGGCCGACCGGCGCACGATCACGAACCCCGCCGCGCCGATGATCACCATGGCGAGCAGGCCGCTGAGCGCGAACCGCGCGAACAGGCGCGCCAGCGACGGGTCCCGGCCGGCGCGTGCGCGGGGATCGTCGGCGCGGACCGGCCACCGGGCGACGGCGTCACGGGTCGTGGTCACCGCGGCCCTCACCCGCCGGCCCAGCCGGTCCCGGCCGCGCGGCGCCCGGAGCGCTTCCGAGTTTCGGTGCGGCACGCGCCGGAGGCTATCGAGGGCATGGGGGCTCCAGAGCCGCTTGCCCGGGATGGGCGATGACGGTGACGGACGAGGCCGCCACGCTACGGCGCCTGCGGTCCCCCGCGCAATGGGACGATGGTCCTACGACCATCGTGCAGGGGGTCACTAGGATCGAAGCGACGTGAGTGCCACCGCCGCCAGGAACCAGGCCGTGCCGGATCGCCGGACGCGGCTGGTCATCCTCGGCATCTGCTCGATGAGCCTGCTCATCGTCGGCCTCGACGCCACGATCGTCAACGTCGCGCTCCCCGCGATCCATCGCTCGTTCCACTCCCCCCTATCGGGGCTGCAGTGGACGATCGACGCCTACACGCTCGTCATCGCCAGCCTGCTCATGCTCTCGGGCTCCACCGCGGATCGCCTCGGCCGCCGGCGGGTGTTCCAGTGCGGCCTGGCGCTGTTCTCGCTGGGATCGCTCCTCTGCGGTCTCGCCCCCAGCCTGGGGATGCTCATCGCGGCGCGCGTCATCCAGGCGATCGGGGGATCGATGCTCAACCCGGTGGCCATGTCGATCATCCGCAACGTGTTCGAGGATCCGCGGGAGCGCGCCCAGGCCATCGGCGTGTGGGGGGCGCTGATGGGCATCAGCATGGCGCTGGGCCCGGTGGTGGGCGGGGCGCTCGTGGACTCGGTGGGGTGGCGGGCGGTCTTCTTCGTCAACATCCCCATCGGCCTGGTGGCCATCGTCCTCACCGCCCTGTTCGTGCCCGAGTCCCGCGCGCCGCATCCGCGGCGGATCGACCCGGTGGGCCAGGTGCTGGTGATCGTCGCGCTGTTCACACTGACCTACGCGATCATCCAGGGCCCGGAGGCGGGCTGGATGTCGGCGCAGACGGTGATCCTGTTCGCGGTGTCGCTCAGCGCCTTCGCGTCGCTCGTCGCCTACGAGCTGCGCCGCCGCGAGCCGCTGCTGGAGGTGCGCTTCTTTCGGAGCGCCCCCTTCTCCGGGGCCACCGCGACGGCGGTCGCGATGTTCATGGCGATGGGCGGCTTCCTGTTTCTCAACACGCTCTACCTTCAGAACGTCCGCGGCCTCTCACCCCTCGACGCCGGCCTCTACACCCTGCCCATGGCCGGGGTGATGATGGTGGTGGCGCCGATCTCGGGGCGGATCGTCGGCAACATCGGGAACCGCTGGCCGCTGGTCGCGGGCAGCGTCGGGGTCATCGCCAGCGGGCTGATGCTCACGCAGCTGACCCGCCACACGTCGTTCGACTATCTGGTTGTCTCCTACGTCCTGTTCGGGGCGGGCATGGGCCTGATCAACCCGCCGATCACCAACACCGCGGTGTCGGGCATGCCGCCCTCGCAGGCCGGCGTGGCCGCGGCGGTGGCCTCGACCGGCCGTCAGGTGGGGTCGACGCTCGGGGTCGCGGTGATGGGCTCGCTCGCCGCCGGCGGCCTGGTGGCGATCGGCCCGGGCTTCACCGCGGCCACCCATGTGAGCTGGTGGATCATGGTGGGGCTCGGAGTCATAACCCTCGTGCTCGCCTTCGTCACGACGTCCGCCTGGGGCCTGGCCACCGCCGGACGCGTCGCCGACGAGTTCCGGGAGGTCGAGGGTCCGCCGCGCGGGCGCGATGCCGAGCGGCGCGACGACAGCGCCACGGTCGTCGTCGGCTAGCTGGCGCCGTCGCGATCGCTAGCGTCCCTCGGGCGATGAAGCTCGTCCCCGACCGCGCCCACGTGGAGCTGCGCCCCGACCGCGACGGGGGCCAGACGGTCATCCTGGCCTTCCCGTATGACCGGGCGCTGGTTGATCTCTGCCGCTCCATCCCTCACCGTCGGTTTGACTGGGACACGCGCGAGTGGTCGGCGCCCGCCAGCGACTGGGCGGCGATGAAGGTGACCGAGGCGCTCGAGCGCTATCCCGACCTCACGCCAAGCCCCGAGGTGCTGGAGTGGCTTGCGGGGGTGAGGCAACGCTGGATCGGCTCGGTGAGCACCACGCGCTACGACGGCCGCGGCTGGCTGGTGCTCAAGACCCTGGCCGGCCCGCTGCCCGAGCCGCTGACCGAGGGCGCCGTCGAGCACGAGGGCCGGCTGCTGGCCCCGCTGCGCCCGGCGGCCGCGGAGGCGCTGCGGGCCCAGCGCTCGGCGCATCTCGACATCGCCGCCGAGCGCTGCCTGCAGATTGTCGAGCGCGGCGGCGAGCCGCCGCCGGCTCGGCTCGTCTACGTGCGCGGGGTGGACGGCGAGGAGCTGCGTCTCGAGGTGCTGTGGGATCCCGACATCGGCCTCGCCTTCACGGAGCTGCCCGGCGCGAACGGCACGCGCAGCGTCCCGCTGGATCCCTGGCTGGCCGAGGCCCTGGACGCCTTCCTCGCGCGCCACGAGGTGGAGGTCGCCGGCGAGGCGGTCGACGTGCTCGAGCGGCTGCTGGCCGCGCACCGCAGCGCCGCCGACGCGGTGCGGCGCTCGCGGGCCACCGAGGGCGAGCCGCTCGCCGACACGGCCGCTGTGCTCGGCGGCGAGCCCGCTCCGTTCCAATGGGCGGCGGTCCGCTATGCCCTCGACGCCCGCGGCACGTTCCTGGCCGACGAGCAGGGGCTCGGCAAGACGGTCGAGGCGCTGACCGCCATCGAGGCCGACGGCGCCTTCCCAGCGGTCGTGATCTGCCCGGCGTCGATGAAGCTCGGCTGGGAGCGCGAGACGCAACGCTGGCTGCCCCATCGATCCGTGACGGTCGTCCACGGGCGTGGCGCGGTCCCGCGCGAGGCGGAGATCACGATCGTCAACTACGAGGTCGTCGCCGCCCACCACCATGCGCTGACGCGCACGCGGCCGCGCGCGCTCATCGTGGACGAGTCGCACTACTGCAAGAACCCCCAGGCCAAGCGCACCCAGGCGGTGCGCCGGATGGCGGCGGCGGTGGCCCCCGGCGGCCTGCGCCTGGCCCTGAGCGGCACCCCGGTGCTCAACCACGCCGAGGAGCTCATCGCGCAGCTGCGGATCATCGGGCGTCTGGAGGAGTTCGGCTCCGGCGCCAGCTTCGCGCGGCAGTTCCGCGGCCAGCTGAGCGAAGAGAGGCTGCACTGGCACATGCGCCGCGCCTGCTTCGTGCGCCGCCTCAAGTCAGAGGTGCTCCCGCAGTTGCCGCCCAAGCGCCAGGTGGTCATCCCGGTCGCGCTCACCAACGAGGCTGAGTACCGCCTGGCCGAGCGCGACGTGATCGAGTGGCTGCGCTCCCAGCCACTGGACCTCTCCGAGCTCAACGCCAGGATCGCGGCCACGCTGCGCGCGCAGCGCCTGGCTCAGCTCGGAACCCTGCAGCGCCTCGCCGCCCGCGGCAAGCTGGCGGCGGCGCTGGCGTGGATCGAGGACTTCCTGGCCTCCGACGAGCCGCTGGTGGTGTTCGCCCGCCACGTCGAGGTCCAGCGCGCCGTGCTGGCGCGCTTCCCGCGGGCAGCGCACCTGCTCGGCGAGGACTCGCTCGAGCGCCGGGAGGCGGCGATCGGCGCCTTCCAGCAGCCCGATGGGCCGCAGCTGATCGTGTGCGCCACCCGCGTCGCGGCGCAGGGGATCACCCTCACCCGGGCGTCCAACGTCGCCTTCCTCGAGCTCGAGTGGACCCCGGCGATGCACGATCAGGCCGAGGACCGTTGTCACCGGATCGGCCAGCGCGATGCCGTCACCGCGTGGTACCTGCTGGCGGCCGGCACGATCGACGAGACCATGGCCCGGCTCATCCAGTCCAAGCGCGCCGTCGTCGCCGCGGTCACCGACGGGCGCGTGCTCGGTGACGATGGCCTCGTGGACGGCGTCGTGCGCGAACTGCGCGACGGGCGGCCGTTCACCCACCTGCGCGCGGTAGGGTGAGAGCGTGCCGGGGCAACCGCACACGCCCACCCGCATCCCCAACGTCCACCCCGCCTGCCGCAACGTTCCGGGGATCAGTGACGATGGCTTCGAGGAGCTCTGCCATCTCGTCACCGATCAGGATCCCGACACCGCGCTGTGCGGCAAGGACGTCACCGGCTATCCGTGGAATCCGCCATGGCCGCGCTGCGAGGCGTGCCTGGCAGTGGCCCGGGGCGAGCAGAACTAGCCGGCTGTCGCGGCGCGCCGGTAGCGCCGCACCGCAAGGGGCGCGAACACGACCAGGATCACGAGCGCCCACACGACCGACCCCCAGACGTAGTTGTGGGCCGGGGAGCCGATCCACAGGGCCCGCATCGCATCGACGAAGATCGTGAACGGATTGACCTCGGCGAACGCCTTCAGCACGGGCGGCATCGTGGCCACGGGCACGAACGCCGATGAGATGAACGTGAGCGGGAAGATCGCGATGAAGGCCACGGAGTTCGCCGACTCCGGCGTCGTGGCCACCAGTCCGACGAGCGCGAACACCCACGAGAACGCATATCCGATCAGCAGCAGGAGGCCGAACCCGGCGATTACCTCCGGAACCGACGTCCTGAACGAGAACCCGATGATCAGGCCGGTGACCACCAGCACGAACACCGAGATCGCGTTGCTCACCACGTCGGACAACGTGCGGCCCGCCAGCACGGCGGGACGCGCCATCGGCAGCGAGCGGAAGCGGTCGATCAGCCCCTTGTGCATGTCCTCGTTGAGGCCCAGTGCGGTGACGAACCCGCCGAACGCGATGTTCTGGACGACGATCCCCGGGACCAGAAACTCGACGTAAGCCACGCCGCCGGTGTTGATCGCGCCGCCGAACACGTAGCGGAACAGGAGTAGAAACATGATCGGTTGGACGGTGAACGCGATCAGCAGCTCCGGCTTGCGCGGCAGCCGGATCAGGTTGCGCTCGGCGATGATCAGGGTGTCGGTGGCGAGCCGTCTCACGCGCCCTCAGCGGCCGAGCCGCCGTCCTCCTCGGCCGCGTGGCCGGTGAGCGCCAGGAACACGTCGTCCAGCGTCGGCCGGCGCAGGTCGATGTCGTCGACTCCGATCCCATCGTCGGTGAGGCGCCTGACCGCCTCAGCGATGGTGCCGGTGCGCGTCCGGACCGGCACGCTCACCATCGAGCCCTGACCCGTCGGCGTGTCCTCGGACATCGGTGCCAGCGCGCGGACCGCGGCGTCCAGATCCTCTGCGCGCTCCAGCGTCACGTCGACGTGCTCGCCGCCGACGCGGTCCTTGAGCTCGTCGGCGGTCCCATTGGCGATCACCCGGCCGTGATCGATGACCGTGATTGAGTCCGCGAGGCGGTCGGCCTCGTCCAGGTACTGGGTCGTCAGCAGCACCGTCGTGCCTTCGGAGACCAGCCCCTCGATCGTCTCCCACAGGCCGATGCGGCTGCGGGGATCCAGCCCCGTCGTGGGCTCGTCAAGGAACAGCACCGGCGGCTGTGCCACCAGCGCCGCGGCGAGGTCCAGGCGCCGGCGCATGCCGCCCGAATACGTGCTGGTGACCCGCCCACCGGCGTCCGCGAGGTCGAAGCGCTCGAGCAGTTCGGCGCCGCGCCGCTTGGCGTCCGCGCGCCTGGAGCCGTAGAGCCGTCCCACCATCGTCAGGTTCTCCAGGCCCGTGAGGTTCTCGTCGACCGCGGCGTACTGGCCGGCCAGCCCGATGCGGTGACGCAGCGCCGCGGCCTCGTGCACCACGTCGAGGCCGTCGACCGTGGCCGTGCCCGAATCGGGGATGAGCAGCGTGGTCAGGACGCGCACGAGCGTCGTCTTGCCCGCGCCGTTGGGGCCGAGCAGGCCGAGCACCGTGCCCTTGGCCACAGTGAGGTCCACCCCGCCCAGGGCGCGGACCTCGCCGAACGACTTGACGACGCCGCGCACGACGATCGCCGCCTCCAGGTCGGATGTCGGCGCGGGGTGCAGCGAGGTCTCAGGGGTAGAAGACATTGAGATCACGTTACGGGATCGACCGGCTCGGCCGGTCGGCGGCCGCGCTGTCCCGTCAGCGCTTGCGGGGTCGCCGCTGGGACTGGGCGCGCGCCAGGCGCCGGCGTCGCTGCTCAATGCGCAGCGCGACGCCGATTGCGGCGCCCAGCAGAACTGCCCCCAGGTAGAACGGCGCCACCAGGAGCATGACGGCGACCCCGAGCATGGCGAGCCAGATGGCCGGCCGGAACATACGCCAGTCGTTCATGACCCGGCCAACCCTACCTCGCGCCGCTCATGGCCGATCGCACCTGCCGTCAGCGCGTGCCGGTGTCGAGCTCGGCGGCCACGCGCTTCTGGATCGTGGCCACGGCGCGGAACGCCTGGCGCAGCTGCACGCGCATGAGCGGGCTCAGCTCCTCGGGGTCGATGAAGTCATCGGGCGGGCGGCCGGCGCGCAGCTGGGCCACCTGGTGCTCGAGGCGGAGGTTGTTGATCAGCTCGAACGCGTCGCGCAGCGTGTGGGTGTCCTCCGGGGCCAGCGTCCCCGCCTCGCCCGCGGCGAGCAGCCGCTCCGGCGTGGTCGCGCTCGTCACCCCGGCCGCCATCGCGCCCCAGCGCGCGAGGTCCAGGATCGGGACCAGCCCGCCGTGCTTGAGGTCCAGCGTGCCGGGGTGCTCGCCTCCGTGCTCCACGACGAGACCGCGGAACCGTCGCGTGGGCGGGCGGTGCGACAGTGCGAACCGGGCGAGCATCCGCAGCAGCCGCGGATAGTTGGCGGCCAGGCGGAACGTGTCGGCCACCGGCGTGCCGGTGTGCACGCCCCACACCGGACGGTTGTCGACGATGACCGATGTGAGGATCAGCGCCTTCTCCTGCGTAGGGTCGGTCATCCAGCTCTGCGCGGCCTCCTGCCAGGAGGAGAGCGAGCGCACGAACGGCGCGGCGTCGGCGTTGACGCCGTTCTCATCCATCCGCAGACCGCACGCCCGCATCCCCCCGATCACCTCGCGCGCCAACTCCAGCAGCGCCGCGCGCGTCTGCGTCTCGTCCCTGGTGCCGTCGGGCGTGTCGAACCACACGATCGCGCTATCCACGTCGGAGCTGGGCAGCGCCTCGCGCCGTGCCTGGCTGCCCAGCGCCAGCCACGCGAACTCGGCGCCGACGCCGCCGCGGCGGTCGAGCGCGTGCACCAGCAGCCGCCGCGTCAGGGCGTCGACGCAGACCGCGTAGACGGCCATCACGTTGGCCGCGGCGACACCCGCGTCGTAGAGCGAGATGACCATGGGGCGCAGCTCGCGCGACATGGTCACGAGCTCCTCGTCCGAGCGCGCGGTGGCGAGGCGTTGGCGCAGGTAGAACGACGTGCGGGTGCGGAGGGCGACGAGGTCGACGTCGTCCACCACCCCGATGACGCGCCCGGTCGGCGACAGCACCGGGAAATGGCGCACCCCGCGCTCGAACATCTCCGCCAGGACGTCCCCCGCTCGCCGGTCCGCCGTGGCGGTGTACGCCGGCGCCGACATCGCGGCCGAGACCGGGGCCTCGCCGCTCAGGCCCCCGGCCACTACCTTCGTCCGCACATCGCGGTCGGTGAGAATGCCAAAGCCCTCCTGGCCCAGGTCGACGACGACTGCCGTCCCCGGCCCGGCGCCCATGAGCTTGGCCGCGTCGCGGATGGTGGTCCCGGGGCTGCAGATGGCGGGCTCGCCGCGGACGAGGCTGCCCACGGGCTGATCGGCGGTGTTGACCGCCGGCTCGCGGGCCAGCATGTGCAGCTCGGTTGGCTCCTCGAGCAGCGACCGCGCCACGAAGCGCACCCCCTCGGGCGCCGACAGGACCGCTCTGGCCTCGTTGGCGGCGATCCGGTAGCAGAGCGTGTTCTCCGTCGCCCGGGCGGTGAACGCGGGCGGCAGCCCGGACAGCAGCGACCCATGGCCGAACACCGCCCCCTCCGCCAGCACGTCGAGCACCCGGCCGCGCGTGGCCAGCTCGACAGCGCCCGTGCGGATCACCCGCAGGTGCTGCACGGCATCTGCGCCCTCGGCGAACACGATGTCGCCGACACCGTGGGACTCCAGCTCGGCGCATGCGGCGACGCGCTCGACCTCGTCCGCGGCGAGCGCGTCGAACGGGGGATGCGCCCGGAGAAAGCGGGCGGCCTGCCGCGCTTCCTCCGGCGTCATCCCACGTCAGTTATGGCCGGTGCCGATCACGGCGCCGCTTCGCCCAGCGCTATGTGCTCGCCGGGCAGATCCGGGATCGACGCACGGTGTTCCTCCAGCACGTCGGGCGACTTCTTCACCTGGACCAGGAAGTAGTACAGGGTGCCGATGATCACCACTCCGCCGACGAACAGGAAGGGCGACCACTGCCAGTACCAGTGCGGCGTGCCCACCGCGTTGTAGATCGAGTTGCGCGGCCAGGCGATGTTGAGCGTCACCAGCGCGCCGTAGATCACCGCCATGATGTTGACGGGCAGCCCCCAGCGCCCGAGGGAGAAGTACGGACCGTGGTTCTGCCTCGGCCATGTCCCCCGTAGCCGGCGGATGAGCATCGGTACGGTGACGCCCAGGTACGCCAGATAGAACATGATGATCGCCAGCGACGTCAGCACCAGGAACGCGCTCTGGTTGCCGACGTTGATCGCCATCAGCACCAGCGCCAGCACTCCGGTCACGAGGGCCGGCACGACCGGCACCTTGCGGTGACCTGACACCCGGGCCACGGCGGACCCCGCCGGCAGCCGGTTGTCACGCGCCATCGAGAACAGCATGCGGATCGTTGCCGTCTGGACCGCCAGGCAGCACACGAAGATCGCGATCGCGCAGTCCGCCAGGAAGAGGTTCCCCACGGTGTTGCCGAACGCCTGCTTCATGACGTACGGAAGGCCGAGCAGTCCGACGTTCTTGTCGAGGATGTGCTTGTTGGCCATCGACGCCAGCAGGATCACGAGGCCGCCGATGAGCGCGGCCGTAGCGATCGCGCGAATGATCGCGGGCGGCGCGTTGCGCCGCGGATCGTTGGTCTCCTCCGCCAGCGTCCCCGCGGTGTCGAACCCGTACATGACGTACGCGCTGAGCAGGCCGCCGACGAGCAGCGCCCCGAAATAGCCCCAGGGATGGCCGGCGCCGAAGCCATAGGAGTGAACGATGATCTGCGGTCCGTGGTGCGCGTTGAACAGCAGCAGGATGACGAGGATGGTGGAGCCGACCAGTTCGCAGATCACGCCGACGTTGTTGATGCGCGACATCAGCTTGACGCCGAGCATGTTGATGATCGTCGTGATGATCACGAGGATCCCGCCGAGCACCAGCGCGTTCTGGGCGCCGGCCTTGGTCAGGTAGCTCCCCGCGTCGGCGGCGCCGCCGAAGAACTGCAGGCTATTGGTGATCTGGGGCAGCACGATCTGCCAGTCAACCGCGACGGCGGCGATCGTCACAATCGCGCCCACGATGTAGATCCAGCCCGTCATCCACGACGTGTAGCCGCTGGAGATCTGCTTGGACCACTGATAGACGGAGCCGGCGATCGGGTACTGCCCCGCCATCTCCATGAAGCACAGCGCCACCAGGATCTGGCCGCCGACCACCACAGGCCATGTCCACCACACCCCCGGTCCGGCGTTCAGATAGCCGAACCCGTACAGCGCGGTGACGCCGGTCAGGATCGAGATGTAGCTGAACCCCGCGGCGAACGAGGAGAAGCTTCCCAGCGACCGATCCAACTCCTGCTTGTAGCCGAACTCGGCGAGTTCGCCACTGTCGACGCCCGCTTTGGGCGCTTCAACCGTTGCCATTCAATCTACCTCCCCGTCCGCGCGCGCATTCCACGCACGGCCTTGAGAACACGATCCTTGCCCGGCCCACGGCTCGGGGGCACTCTGAGAGTCCATTGACCCAGTCGGAATCCGGCTGTTATATATCAGTTGTCGAATTGTGTCAATTGGCCCGGACGGCGCATGATTTCGCCCGGATGGGCCGACCGGGAGCGTCCCATGGCCACAGTCACCGAGTTGGACATGTTCATCGGCGGAGCGTGGCGCCCGAGCGCCACCGGCGAAACGTCATCGGCATTGAGCCCCGCGACGGGCGAGACCATCGGCTCCGTCGCGCTCGGCGACCGCGATGACGCCCGCGCGGCGATTGCGGGCGCGCGCGCAGCGGCCGACGGCTGGGCTCGCCTGACCGCATTCGAGCGGGCCGCCAAGATGCACACGGTCGGCGACATCATCGAGACGCGCCGCGACGAGCTCGCGCGGATCCTCACGCTGGACCAGGGCAAGCCCCTGCAGGCCGAGGCCTACGGCGAGGTGGACGAGCTGGTCGATTACTGGCGCATGGCCGCCGAGGACGCCAAGCGGCTCGGCGGCGAGCTGCCCAACTCCTTCTCCCCCGGCAAGCGCGTGATGCTGGCCCGACGCGCGCGGGGCGTGGTCGGCGTGATCAGCCCCTGGAACTGGCCCTACACGATGCCCGCCGAGCTCGTCGCGCCCGCACTGGCCTGCGGCAACGCGGTGGTGTGGACGCCGGCGCCGTCCACCTCGGTGTGCGCCGTCGAGCTGGCGCGCTGCATCGCCGACGCCGACCTGCCTCCGGGCGTGTTCAACCTCGTCACCGGGCCCGGCCCCGTCGTGGGCGACGAGATCGCACGCAACCCGGGCGTCGACGGCGTGGCCTTCATCGGCTCCACCAACACCGGCCGGCTCGTGGCCGGCGCGGCGGCGGGCAAGGCGACGCTGCTCGAGATGGGCGGCAACGGGCCCCTGGTGGTGCTCGACGACGGCGACGTGGACGCCGCCGTCCAGGCCACGCTGCTGGCGTGCTTTCTCTGCGCCGGCCAGAGCTGCACCGCCGGCGAGCGCATCCTCGTGCATCGCGCGGTGTACGACGAGTACGTGGAGAAGCTCGCGCGCGCGGTCACCGACCAGATCGTGCTCGGCGACCCGTTCGCCGCCGAGACCACCATGGGCCCGCTCAACAACGAGCCGGTGGCGGCCAAGATGGACGAGCACGTGGCCGACGCGCTGCAGCGCGGCGCCGAGACGCTCACCGGCGGCTCGCGCGCAACCGTCTTCCCCACCGACCTCTACTGGGAGCCCACGGTGCTCGCCGGCGTCCCCGCCGACGCCCACGTGGCCACCGAGGAGACCTTCGGCCCGGTGGCCCCCGTCGTGGAGATCACCTCGCTCCAGGACGCGATCCGGCTGACCAACGAGTCCCCCTACGGGCTGCTGGCGGCGATCTACACCGCCGACCTGTCGCGGGGACTGGAGTTCGCCGACCGCGTCCGCACCGGCTGGGTCAACGTCAACGAGTCCTCCAACTACTGGGAGGCCCACCTGCCCTTCGGTGGCCGCGCCGGCACCGACAGCGGGATCGGCAAGGTCGGCGGCGACTCGGTGATGCAGACGTTCACCGAGCTGCAGACGATCGTGCTCTCGCCGCATACCGGCTCGTAGTCCGTCGAGGTGGCCGGGCCGCGGCCACTGAAACCACGCGCCACACGCCGCCCGCCGCGCCGATGCGTGGCGCGAGACTGCGGGCCGCTGAAACCTCACGCCACGCGGCTGGTCTGGCGGCCGTGCGTGGCGTGTGGCTTCAATCTCACTCCCCAGAGGCGCCTCTCGAGCGGCGGCGGGATCCTCGCCGCTGGCGAAACCGCACGCGCACGCGGCGTCGAGCGGCAGCGGGGCGCCCACCGCCAACATGGCGATGAAAAGTGCGCGCACGATCAGCCGGGCAGCGGCGCCGTGTGCAGTTCCGCCGGTCCCGCCGGTCCCTGGCCCCACAGATCGGACAGCCAGGCCCGCACCCAGCCTTCCAGGCCCACACCCAACCCCTTCCCAAGCCTGTCGTACACGCTCCGGGCCCCGCCGCACGCTCCGGCGGAGCCCGGGAGACGCTCGTTCTACACGTCCGCGGTCGGCGCCGCCTCGGGGGTCTCCGCAGCCGCTGTCGCCTCGCCGTCAGACGCCGACCCGGCGGCCCGCCCATCCGTCGCCGCCGTCCCGTCCTTGCGCACGTGACGGTAGAACGGCTCGTTGATGGCCGCCAGCGGCGTGTTGCCCATGATGAGGTCGGCGCTCTTCTCCGCGAGCATCATCGTGGGGGCGTAGATGTTGCCGTTGGTGACGTAGCGCATGGACGAGGCATCGATCACGCGGAGCCCCTCGACGCCGTGGACCCGCATCGAGAGCGGATCGATCACCGAGTCCTCGCCGGTGCCCAGGCGGCAGGTGCACGAGGGGTGCAGCGCCGTCTCGGAGTCCTTGGCCACCCAGTCGAGGATCTCCTGGTCGGTCTCCACCGACGGGCCCGGCGAGAGCTCGCCGCCGTTGTAGGGTTCAAAGGCCGGCTCGTTGAGAATCGTTCGGGAGATGCGCACCGCCTCGATCCACTCGCGCCGGTCGGTCTTGGTCGACAGGTAGTTGAACTGGATCGCCGGGTGCTCGCGCGGATCGGTGGACTTGATTTTGATCGTGCCCCGGGCGTCGGAGTACATCGGGCCGACGTGGACCTGGTAACCGTGGCCCTGGGGTGCGGTCCCGTCATAGCGGATCGCCACCGGCAGGAAGTGGTACATGAGGTTCGGGTAGGCCACGTCCTCATTGGAGCGGATGAAGCCGCCGCCCTCGAAGTGGTTGGTCGCGCCCGGCCCGCGGCGGCCCAGCAGCCACGCAGTCCCCACCCACGGCCGGTTGCGCCACTTCAGCGCCGGCGCCACGCTGACCGGCTGCTTGGAGGAGTACTGGATGTAGACCTCGAGGTGGTCCTGGAGGTTCTCGCCCACGGCGGGCACGTCCTCCACCACGTCGACGCCGAGCGCCTGCAGCTCGGAGCCCCGGCCCACGCCGGAGAGCTGGAGCAGCTGGGGCGAGTTGATCGCGCCACCGCACAGCAGCACCTCGCCGGCCTCGATCGTCTCCGTGCGGCGGTTGTGCACGACGTCGCAGCCGACGGCGCGCTTGCCCTGGAAGTTGATCTTGGACACGAACGCGCGGGTACGGACCTCCAGGTTGGGCCGGTCCTCGACCGGATGCAGGTAGGCCCGGGCCGCGCTGAGCCGGTGGCCGCGGTAGATGTTCCGGTCAAAGGCGGCAAAGCCCTCCTGCTTGTAGCCGTTGACGTCGTCCGTGAGTGGATATCCGGCCTCCTGGACGGCGGCGAAGAACGCCGTGAACAGGGGGTTGACGGCGGGGCCGCGCTCCATCTTCAACGGCCCGTCGTGGCCGCGGAACGGATTGTCGGCCGGCGCGTTGATCGCGTTCTCCATCCGCTTGAAGTACGGCAGGCAGTGGGCGTAGTCCCAGGTCTCCATCCCCGGGTCCGCCGCCCAGCGCTCGTAGTCCAGCGGGTTGCCGCGCTGGAAGATCATCCCGTTGATCGAACTCGAGCCGCCCAGCACCTTGCCGCGGGCGTGGTACACGCGACGCCCGTCCATGAAGGGCTCGGGCTCGGACTCGTAGCGCCAGTCGTAGAAACGGTTGCCGATCGGGAACGACAGCGCAGCCGGCATGTGGATGTAGACGTCCCACAGCGAGTCGTTGCGGCCCGCCTCCAGCACCAGCACGCGGGTGCCGGGGTCCGCGCTCAGCCGATTGGCCAGACAGCAGCCGGCCGATCCGCCTCCGATGATCACGTAGTCGTAGCGCACGTCAGGTCCCTCCCTCTCTCAGAGAACGGCGCGGATCTCGCGCTCGAACGTCTCGATGTGCTCGGTGATGATCGCTCGCGCGCGCTCGGGATCGCCGTCGGCGATCGCCCGGAGCAGGTCCTCGTGCTCGTGGACGCGCGTGAGCAGGTGCGGCAGCCGGTCGAGCACCAGGTACCAGATCCGCAGCGACAGATTGAAGTAGCGGCCCAGCGACTCCTCCAGGTACGGGTTGCCGGCCGCCCGGTGCACAAAGCGATGGACGCGGGTGTCCAGCGCCATCAGCGCCCGGGTGTCATCGCTGCCACGGCTGCCGTCGAGCTCGGCCAGCAGGTCGTCCAGCTCGGCGCGCAGCGTGGGGGTGATGCGCTGGGCGGCGCGATAGGCGGCATGGCCCTCCAGCTGCATGCGCACGTCGGAGATGTCGGCCAGGTCGGTGATGTTGATGTCCGAGGCGAACGTGCCGCGCCGGGGGAACACCGTGACGAGGTTCTCCAGCGCAAGCCGCTTGATCGCCTCCCGGACCGGCGTGCGCCCGATGCCCAGCTCGCCCCCCAGCACGTCCTCGTCGATCGGCGCGCCGGGGGCGATGCGCAGGGTCACGATCCGGTCGCGCAGGTCGGCATACGCGCGATCGGCGAGCAGCTCGCGCGCAATCCGGGGCTGGGTCGTCTCCGTGCTCACGATCAGCCCCGCGGTGAGCGACGCCGCATCCCGGGCGCATTCAGGTTGCTCACAGCGGTGACGACTGATATATGAGTCATCGGTTACGAGTCTAACATTTGCCGAATGCCGCGCCAAGCCCCTCGCCACGCCCAATGAGCGCCTCAGCACCGGCCTCGGCCGCCGACGAGGTGGCCGCCCGGATCGCCGCCGGTGAGTCCGCGACCGCCGCCGCGGTCGTGTCCACCCTCGCCCGTCACACGCCCGTGCTCAGCTCGCGCAGCCTGTCGGAGCGCTGTGGCGGCCGCCTGCTGCTGAAGGCCGAGAACCTCCAGCGGACCGGGTCGTTCAAGCTCCGCGGCGCCGTCCACAAGATCTCGCGCCTCACGGACGCGACGGGGGTCGTAGCGGGCAGCGCCGGCAATCACGGCCAGTCGCTCGCCTACGCCGCGCGCGCCAAGGGGATCCCGTGCGAGGTGTTCATGCCGCGCGAGGCCCCGGTGGCCAAGGTGGCCGCCGTGGAGGCGTTCGGCGGGATCGTGCACCTGCAGGGCGACTCGGTGGACGAGTGCGTGGCCGCCGCACGCGCTCGCGCCAAGGAGACGGGGGCCGGGTTCGTGCACCCCTTCGACGACCCCGACGTCATCCTCGGCCAATCCACGCTCGGCCTCGAGTTGCTGCAGGACGTCCCCGATCTGGCGCAGGTGGTCGTCCCCGTCGGCGGCGGCGGGCTCATCTCCGGGATCGCCGGCGTCGTCAAGGCGCGGCCGGGCGGAGACCGCGTCCGCGTCGTGGGCGTGCAGGTCGACGCCTGCGCTCCGTTCCCCGAGTCGCTGCGCGGCAATGCTCCGGTCACCTTCAGCGCCCGGGCCACGATCGCCGACGGCATCGCGATCAAGCGCCCCGGCGACATCACCCTTCCGCTCGTCCGACGCTGGGTGGATGACATGGTGGTGGTGTCCGAGGAGGAGATCGCCGACGCCATGGTGTGGCTGCTCGAGCGCTCCAAGCTGGTCGTCGAGGGCGGCGGCGCGGCCGGCGTGGCGGCGCTCCTGGCCGGTCGCGTGGCCGGCGGGACCCCATCGGGCGGCGCCACCGTGATCGTGCTGTCGGGCGGCAACGTCGACGCCGGGTTGCTGGCGGCGGTGGCCCAGCGCAACGAGACGCTCATGGGCCGCCGCATCCGCCTGTTCACGCGGATCTCGGACCGTCCCGGCGGGCTGGCCGCGCTCCTCACGCTGATCGCGGAGGCCGGCGGCAACGTCGTGCACGCCGACCACGTGCGCGAGGCGGTGCCCCTGCACGTGCGTGAGACCGGCGTGGAGATCGCGCTCGAGACACGGGGCCCCAAGCACAGCGACGAGATCGTCGCCGCGATCGAGGCCGCCGGCTACGAGGTCCACCGGCTCGAGGGGTGACACGCCGAGCGGCGGCCGGTAGAGTCGGCGCCCGGATCATGTCGCCCATCTCACGCGGATTTCTCGGTCGCCGCCACGAGACGGTGGACCCGGCGCGAGTGCCGCCGGGCCAGTACGTGACACGTGACTTCCCGGTGCTGTCGGCCGGCCCCACCCCGCGGGCAGACCTGGACGACTGGTCGTTCACCATCGATGGCGCCGTCGACTCGTCGGTGTCGTGGTCGTGGTCGGAGCTGATGGCGCTGCCGGGCGAGACCGTCACCAAGGACATCCACTGCGTCACCAAGTGGTCAAAGCTCGACACCACCTGGCACGGCGTGTCGGTCGACACGCTGCTGGAGAACGTGACGACGGAGGCGGCGTACCTGACGGCGTGGAGCGACGGGGGCTACACCACCAACCTCCCGGTCGCCGACGTGCGAGACGGCCAGGCGTGGGTCGCTTATGAGTACGACGGGCGCCCGCTCGAGCCTGAGCACGGCGGGCCGGCACGGCTCCTCGTCCCCCACCTCTATTTCTGGAAGAGCGCCAAGTGGGTGCGCGGCCTCACCCTCACCGTCGCCGACAAGCCCGGCTTCTGGGAGGGCTACGGGTACAACAACTACGGCGATCCATGGCGCGAGCAGCGCTACCAGGGCGACTGACCTGGCAGCTCGCGCGCGTGGTCGAGGTGGCGCCCGAGACCGACCAGACCAAGACGCTCGTGCTCGAAGCGCCCGACTGGGCCGGTCACCGCGCCGGCCAGCATGTCGACGTCCGCCTCACCGCCGAGGACGGTTACCAGACGCAGCGCAGCTACTCGATCGCCTCAGGGCCCGAGGACGAGCACCTGATGCTGACGGTCGAGGAGATCGATGACGGCGAGGTGTCGCCCTACCTGACCGAGGTGCTGCGCGCAGGCGATGAGCTGGAGCTGCGCGGGCCGATCGGCGGCTGGTTCGTCTGGGACGGCACCGAGGGCGGGCCGCTGCTGCTCTTCGGCGGGGGTTCCGGGGTCGTGCCCTTGCGGGCGATGCTGCGCCATCGCGCCGCCACCTCCAACCCCACCCCGGCGCGCCTCGTGTACTCGGCCCGGTCGCTGGACGACATCATCTACCGCCAGGAGTTGCAGGATTCCGGCGGCGGGGCCGAGGTCCGCTTTGCGCTCACGCGCTCGTGGCCCGACGACTGGACCGGGCATCGCGGCCGCGTCGACGACGCGCTGCTGGACGCGGTCACCTGGGCCCCGACGGAGATGCCGGCGATCTACATCTGCGGCCCGAACGGCTTCGTCGAGGCGATCAGCCGGCAGATGGTCGCGCGCGGGCACTCCCCCGCACGCGTCAAGACCGAGCGATTCGGACCCACGAGCTGATAGGAGCGCCATGGAGGACTTCACCGTCGACGGCAATGCGCTGGCAGGCGCGCTCGAGCAGGCCATGGGCCGGGACATGACGACCGAGCGCGGGACCTGCGGGCACTGCGGCAGTCCGTCCATGGTCGCCGAGCTGGTCGTCTATCCCAAGGCGCCCAGCCCAGTGGCACGGTGCCCGCACTGCGGAGACGTGGTGCTGGTCGTCACCGAAATCCGCGAGACCGCGGCGGCGCACTTCAGCGGGTACGAGCTGTAGCGCGTCAGTCGCCCAGCTCGGCGCGCCGCCGCACCACGAACTCGCGCAGCGCCTCGTCGACGGCGCCGTCGACGGGAGGCTGCTCGTAGTCCTCGAGGGCCTGGCGCCAGATCTCGCCGGCGCGGGCGGTCGTGTCGCGCGCGCCGCGCTTGGTCCAGCGGTCGAAGTTCTCCGTCGAGGACAGCATCGGGCGGTAGAAGCACTCGCGGAAGCGCTCCAGGGTGTGCGCGGCGCCCAGGAAGTGCCCGCCGGCGCCGACCTCCAGATGGGCGTCGAAGGCCAGCGAGGCCTCGTCGATCTCCAGCGGGGTGAACTCGTGGCGCAGCTCGCGCAGCAGTTCGACGTCGACGATGAACTTCTCGTAGCAGGACACCAGCCCGCCCTCCAGCCAGCCCGCGGAGTGCATCACGAAATTGGTCCCGGCCAAGAAGGTGGGCAGCAGCGTCATCAGTGACTCGTAGGCCGCTTGGGCGTCGACGGTCTGGGACGCGTTGAGCGCGCCGCCGCCGCGCCACGGGAGCCCGAAGTGGCGCGCGATCTGGCCGGTGCAGAGCACCCCGATCCCGGACTCGGGGGTGCCGAACGACGGCGAGCCCGACTGCATGTCGGTGTTGGACAGAAACGATCCGAATACCACCGGCGCGCCGGGGCGGATCGTCTGCGCCAGCGCGATGCCGGCGAGGGCCTCGGCCATCTGCTGGACGAGCGTGGCCGGGAGCGAGACGGGCGACATCGCGCCCATCAGCAGGAACGGAGTGATCACGACGGCCTGGTTGGCCTTCACGTACTCCACCATCGCCGACAGCATCCGGTCGTCGTAGCGCAGCGGGCTGTTGACGTTGATGAGCGAGATCGACACCGGGGCGCGCTCGATCGCCTCGCGGCCGCCGAACAGGATCTCGCCCATGGCGATGGTGTCGGCGGCGTTAGGGCCCGAGGTCACCGAGCCCATGTAAGGCTTGTCGGACAGGGTCTGCAGGGCATAGACCATGTCGAGATGCCGGCTGTCCAGCGGCCGGTCCTCGGGCTCGCAGATGGTGCCGCCGGGCGAATCGAGCTGGGGATAGAACTGCGACAGGCGCACGAGGTTCTCGAAGTCGGCCATCTTGGCATCGCGGCGCACGTCGCCCTCGCGGATGAAGGGGCACCCATACACCGGCGCGAACACCATGTTGTTGCCGCCGATGTGGGCGGTGTTGGCGGGGTTGCGCGCCTGAAGCTCGAACTCCCTGGGGGCCTTGGCCACCTGCTCGAGGATCCACTCGGGGTCAAACCGCACGCGGTTCTCGTCCTCCACAATCTGACCGGCGCCGCGGAGCACCTCCACCGCCTCGGGCAGCAGGAACTCGATCCCCAGCTCGCTCACGATGCGCCGCCAGCCTCGATCGAGCGTGGCCATGGCCTCCTCGCTGAGGATCTCGTAGCGGGGCATGTCGTTGACGAACATGGCGGGCTTCCTCTCTGTCTGTCTTCGGCGGGGCGGCCGGGACTGGTGTCTCAACGACCGCTTGACTGAGCGGTGTGCGTCCGTAATATATCCCTCCGTGGAACAACAGTTCCAAGAAATGCCTTCAGAGTCTCCGGGCTCGGCCACGCGCGCGTCGGGCACCACCGCCATTGACCGTGGCGCCGAGCTGCTTGTGCGGGTGCTCGAGTCAGAGCAGCCCATCGCGCTGGCCGAGATCGCGTCCGCCACCGGCATCCCGAAGAGCACCGCCTCGCGGCTGGTGTCGGCGCTCGAGCGCCAGGGTCTCGTGGAGCAGGACGGGGAGCGGGGACGCCTGCGTCCGGGCCCCGCGATCCTGCGCGTCGCCGAGCGCGGGATGCTGGAGCGCAGCATCCTCGAGCTCGCCCGCCCGTCGCTGGACACGCTCGGTGAGCTGACCGGCGAGACGATCAACCTGGCCGTGCCCGGGCCCCAGGGCGTCGAGCACATCGCCCAGGTCGAGAGCCGTCACTTCCTCGGCGCCGGCCAGTGGCTCGGGCGCTCCGCCGCCTATCACTGCACCGCCAACGGCAAGGTGTTCATGGCCTTCGATCGCGCGCCGATCCCGGCGCGCCCGCCCGCGCTCACGCCGCAGACCATCACCGACCCCGCCCGCCTCAAGACCGAGCTCGCCCGCGTTCGCCGCGATGCGTTCGCGGAGGCCATCGAGGAGCTGGAAGTCGGTCTGGCCGCCATCGCCGCCCCGGTGCGCGGGGCGGGCGGGCAGGTGGTGGCGGCGCTGAGCATTACCGGCCCGACCGTCCGGATGACCCCCGAGCGGATCGGGGAGCTGAAGGCCATCCTCATCGAGGAGGCGGACGCCTTGAGCCGCCGCCTCGGCAACACCGAGCAAGGAGAACACGCCGCATGACCCACGAGGAGATCCTGCAGATGCTCTACGACGAGACCCTGGTGGGCAACGCCCCCGTGGTCTCCGATGGCGTCAAGGGCGGCCTCGAGGACGGACTCGAGCCCGAGCGCATGCTCTACGACGCGCTGATCCCCTCGCTGGAGGAGGTGGGGGCCCGCTTTGAGCGCGGCGACTACTTCGTCCCCGAGATGCTGATCGCCGCGCGGGCGATGCAGGGCGCGCTGGACATCCTGCGCCCGCTGCTGGCCGAGACCGGGACGGCCGGCGCCGGCACCTTCCTCATGGGCACCGTCAAGGGCGACGTCCACGACATCGGCAAGAACCTCTGCAACATCATGCTCGAGGGCGCCGGATTCACCGTCATCGACCTCGGCGTCAACGTGCCGCCCGAGAAGTTCATCGAGCAGATCGGCGAGCACAACCCCGACATCGTCGGCTTCTCGGCGTTTCTCACAACGACGATGCCGATGTTCAAGGCCAACATCAATGCCCTGGAGAAGGCCGGTATCCGTGACGACGTCATCGTCATGGTCGGCGGCGCCCCCGTCACCCAGGAGTACGCCGACGCGGTCGGGGCCGACGGCTACTCGGCCGACGCCTCGTCAGCGGTCAAGAAGGCCAGGGAGCTGATCGAGTTGCGCCGGGAGAAGGTACCGGCGTGACAGCGCACGGCTTGCTCGCCAAGGCGGAGCACGCCGTCAAGGGCCCCATCTGGGGCTGTCAGATGTGCGGGCAATGCGTCCTGCACGACACCGGTCTGACGTGCCCGATGACCTGTCCCAAGACGCTGCGCAACGGGCCGTGCGGCGGCGTGCGCCCCAACGGCCATTGCGAGGTCAAGCCCGAGATGCGCTGCGTGTGGGTCACGGCCTACGAGCGCTCGGAGCGCCTGCCGCTGTGGCGTGGGCACATCGACAACGTCCGCCCACCGGTGGACAACCGCCTGAAGGGCACGTCATCGTGGCTGAACCTGTTCAGCGGCCGTGACAAGCAGGTCCCCGCGGGATGGGCCCCCGATGTCGAGTCTTGAGCGCAAGCTGACGGCGGGAGAGTTCGTCGTCACTGCTGAGCTGCCCGTCATCGACGGCGGCGGCCACGCCGAGCTCCAGCGCCAGCTCGAGCCGATGCGGCCGTTCGTGGACGCGTTCAACGCCACCGACAACCCGGCCGCGCACGCCCACGTCTCACCGCTGGCGGTGTCCATCGGCCTGCAGGAGGTCGGCGCGGAGCCGATCATGCAGCTCGTCTGCCGCGACAAGAACCGGCTGGCCCTCGAGGCCGATCTGATGGGCGCCGCCATGTACGGCATCGAGAACGTGTCGTGTCTGACCGGCGACGACGTCAGCGCGGGCGACGAGCCCGAGGCGCAGCGTGTGTTCGATCTGGACAGCATCCAGCTGGTCGCGCTCGCCCGTACGCTGGACCGTGGCCACTACCTGTCGGGACGCGAGATCCATCCCAAGCCGCACTTCGTCGTGGGCGCGGTGGAGAACCCGTCCGCGCCGCCCCTGGAGTTCCGCGTGCGCCGCGCCGCCAAGAAGGCGCTGGCCGGGGCGCAGTACCTCCAGCTCCAGCTCTGCTACCGCACCGAGCTGCTGGAGCGCTTCATGCGCGCCGCCCACGACATCGGCCTCACCGAGCGCCTCGCCCTCATCCCCTCCATCTGCATTCTGCGCAGCGTGGGCGGCATGCGCTTTGTCGCCAACCACGTCCCCGGCATCGACGTCCCGCCCGAGACCGTGCGGCGCGTCGAGCAGTCGGCCGACCCCGAGCACGAGTGCTTCGACATCGCCTACGAGCTGGCCTCCCACGCGCTGGCCCAACCTGGCGTGGCCGGGCTGCACTTCATCTCGTTCCGCAAGGACGCGGGCATCGCGAAGCTCTGCGGTCGCCTCGGAATCCCCCCACGAATCGAAAGAGAGTCCAATGGATACAGTGCTTCGGTCGCGCTCGGGTAGCGTCACGATCGGCGCCACGCAGCCGTTCTGCGTGATCGGCGAGCGCATCAACCCGACCGGTCGCAAGGTGTTCGCCGAGGAGCTGCGCAACGGCGACCTCTCGACCGTGACCGTCGACGCACTGGCCCAGGCCGAGGCCGGAGCCAACATGCTGGATGTCAACGCCGGGATTCCGCTGGTGGACGAGCCCGAGCTGCTCAAGTCCATGCTCACCGCCGTCCAGGAGGCCGTGGACCTGCCGATCTGCATCGACTCCTCGGTGATCGAGGCGCTCGAGGCCGGTCTGTCGGTCTACGAGGGCCGCGCGCTGGTCAATTCGGTGACCGCCGAGGACGAGCGCCTTGACGAGATCCTGCCGCTGGTGGCCAGGCACGGCGCCGCCGTGATCGGTCTGGCCAACGACGAGACCGGCATCCCCGAGACGCCCCAGAAGCGCCTGGAGTGCGCGCGCAAGATCGTCGCGGCCGCCAACGACCACGGGATCGCCACCGAGGACGTGATCATCGACCCGCTGGCCATGACCGTGGGCGCCGCCACCGATGCCGTCACGGTCACGCTGGCCACCATCTCCCTGATTCGGGACGAGCTCGGGGTGAACATGTGCCTGGGCGCCTCCAACGTCTCCTTCGGTCTCCCCCGCCGCCATGAGCTCAACGCCGGCTTCTTGCCGATGGCGATGGCCGCGGGCCTGACCAGCGCCATCATGTCGACCGCCGAGGTGGTGGTGCAGTCGGTGCGGGCCTCGGATCTGCTGCTCGGCCACGACGCCTGGGGCACCAACTGGATCGCCGCGCACCGGGCCCGCCAGGCGGCGCAGGCCGCCCAGGAGGCTGCGAGCGTCGCATGAGCGCCGCGGCCCCCAAGCGGCGCGCGCTCGAGCGCGAGGAGGCGGTCGTGGAGACCGACGGCGCCGAGCGCGTGCGCCTGCGGTTCCTGCCCGACGGCGGCGAGGTCCGCGTCCCGAGCGGAACGCCGATCTTCGACGCCGCCAGCTGGAACGGCATCGCCATCGACTCGACCTGCGGCGGTCACGGGACCTGCAAGAAGTGCAAGGTCCGCATCGTCTCGGGCGACGTCCCGCTCTCCAGCGTCGACCCACGGGCGTTCTCCACCGATGAGCTGCGCCAGGGCTGGCGGCTCGCCTGCCGAGCCAGCGCCCGCGGCGATCTCGTCGTCGAGGTACCGCCGCTGCAGACCCGGCCCAAGGCAGCGCTCGTCGGCGTCGGCCGGCACGTCATCCTCCGCCCCGCCGTCCAGAAGCGCCACCTCGTGCTCGATGAGCCGACGCTCGAGGATCAGCGGTCTGACCTGCAGCGGGTCTGCGATGCGCTCGACGATCTCGAGCCCTATGCGTCGCTCGACGTGCTGCGGACGCTCGGCGGCACGCTGCGCCGGTCGCACTTCGACGTCACCGCCGTGGTGTGCGACGAGGAGCTCATCGACGTCGAGCCCGGCGACACGACCGGCCGGCGGTTCGCCATCGCCTTTGACCTCGGCACGACCACGGTGGTGGCTACGCTGCTCGACCTCGAGAGCGGCCAGCCGGCCGCGGTGAGGTCGATGCTCAACCGCCAGCAGCCCTACGGGGCTGACGTCATCACCCGCGTGTCGGCGACGATGATGGATGAGCATGCGCTCGGGGCGCTCCAGCAGCGTGCCCACGAGACCTTTGCGGAGCTGACCGGTGAGGTGCTCGCGGACGCCGCCGTCGAGCCGGACGAGGTCTATGAGATCGCGGTGTGCGGCAACGTCACCATGATGCAGATTGCGCTCGGGATCGATCCCGAGCCGCTCTCGATGGCGCCGTTCACGGTCGCGACGCACGAATTCCCGCCCACCCGCGCGTCTGAGTTCGGAGTCACGCTGCACCCGCGGGCATCGGCCTACGTGTTCCCATCGCTCGGCGCCTACGTCGGTGGCGACATCGTGGCGGGAATGCTCGCCACCGGACTGACCCGCGACCGGCGGCTGCGGCTGTTCATCGACGTTGGGACCAATTCGGAGATCGCGCTCGGCTCCGTCGACCGGGTGCTCGCCACCGCGGCGCCCGCCGGACCGGCGTTCGAAGCCGCTCAGATCAAGTGCGGCATGCGGGCGGCCGACGGCGCGATCGAAGGCATCAAGCTGAGCGCCGACGGCCTCGAGCTCGACGTGATCGGTGACACCGAACCGGTCGGCATGTGTGGCTCGGGGCTCGTGGACGCGGTCGCCGAACTCGTCCACGCCGGTCTGCTGGACCATTCCGGGCGCTTCATCCCCAACGAGGACGCCGCCGACAGGTTCCCCGGGCTGTGCGAGCGGCTGACGAAGATCGGCGACGAGCGAGTGTTCGTGCTGCACTGGCGCGGCGACGATCCGGCAGCATCGGTCTACCTCTCCCAGCGCGACGTCCGCGAGCTGCAGTTCGCCAAGGGCTCGATCGCCACCGGCTGGCACATCCTTCTGCGGGAGATGGGCGTCGAGGCCGCAGACATCTCCCAGGTGCTGCTCGCGGGTAGCTTCGGCGCATATCTCACGCCGCTGAGCGCGGTGCGGATCGGGCTGGTGCCACGCATCGCGCTCCCCCGGATCGTCTCCGCCGGCAACGTGGCCGGGGAGGGCGCCAAGATCGCCGCCCTGTCGCTGCGTGAGCGCGCCGAGGCCCAGTCGATCCTGCGCGAGGTCGAGTACGTGGAGCTGTCCGGGCGCGCCGATTTCAACGACCTGTTCATCGACCAGCTCTCGTTCCCAGGATGAGCACGCCCCCGCCTACGCGTGCCGCGGTCGTCGCCTGCGGGGCCCTGGCCTTCGACGTGCGCTCCATCGCGCGGCGCCGCGGCTGGGACGTCGACGTGGTGCCGGTGCCGGCGCTGCTGCACAACCGCCCCGACCAGATCCCCGCGGCGGTGGCCGAGGCGCTGGCCACCCACGACGTGGTGGCCGTGGCCTACGCTGACTGCGGCACCTACGGGGCGCTGGACGAGCTGCTGGCCGGCACCGGCGTGCAGCGCCTGGCCGGCGATCACTGCTACGACGTCCTGGGCCGCGACGAGGTGGAATGGGCCCTGGCCGAGGAGCCGGGCACCTACTTCCTCACCGACTTCCTGGCCCGCACGTTCGAGCACACCGTCGTGCGCCAGCTCGGGCTCGACCGCTGGCCGGAGCTGCGCCACACTTACTTCGCCCACTACACGCGCGTGGTGTGGCTGGCCCAGCGCCCCACGCCGGCCACGCGCCGCTGCGCGGAGGCCGCAGCGGAGCGCCTGGAGCTGCCGCTGGAGATCCGGCCGGTTGGCAATGCGGGCCTCGAGCGCGGGCTCGAGCGCCTGCTCGCCGCCTAATCCGCGGCGCCGGCCTCCACCAGCAGCGTCGCGACGTCGGCCACGCGCAGATCGGCGCCGGCGCTCTGGACGCCGTCGTCGAGCATCACCGTGCAGTACGGGCACGCCACCGCCAGGGTGCCCGCCCCGGTGTCGGCCGCCTCCCGCACGCGGTTCTCGTTGATCGCCCCGGCGCGCTCCTCCATCCACATGTGCGCGCCGCCCGCCCCGCAGCAGAACGTCTGCTTGCCGCTGCGCGCCATCTCCACCGGCGTGCCGACGGCGCTGACCAGCTCGCGCGGCGCCGCCAGGACGTCGTTGTGGCGTGCCAGGTAGCAGGAGTCGTGGTAGGTGATCGACAGTCCTTCGGACTTCTTCGGCGCCAGTCGCCCTTCGCGGACCAGCGCCGCGAGCAGGTCGGTGTGGTGGACCACCTCGTACTCGCCGCCGAAGTCGGGGTATTCGTTGCCCAGCGTGTTGAAGCAGTGCGGGCAGTTGGCGATGATCTTGGTCACGCCGGCCGCGTTGAGCGTCTCCACGTTCTGCTCGGCGAAGGCCTGGAAGACGTACTCGTTGCCGATACGCCGCGCGGGGTCCCCCGTGCACGCCTCGCGAGCCCCGAGGATCGCGAAGTCGACGCGCGCCTTCTGCAGGAGCTTCACGGTGTTCTCAGCGGTGGTTCGGGCACGTTCGTCGAACGAGCTCGCGCATCCCACCCAGTACAGGTACTCGGGCGCGGTCTCGCCGGGCTCCAGGATGCGCACGCCCAGCCCGTCGGCCCAGTCGGCGCGCTCGGACTGGGCCTTGCCCCACGGGTTGGATGCCCGCTCGACATCGCGGAGCATCGGCTCGGCCTCGGAGGGGAAGCTCGACTCCACCATAACGAGATGACGGCGCAGGTCGACGATGTGGTCGACGTGCTCGATCGACACCGGGCACGCCTGGACGCAGGCGCCGCAGGTGACGCAGTCCCACACCGACTCCTCGGGCACCGCGTTGGGAACAAGAGAGATGAGATCGATCGGGGCGGCTGGACCGGCCGTTCCGCCATCGCTTCCTGCGCGCGACTTGACGATCGCACCGCCGTCGGAGAACACCTGGTCGCGCAGGCCCATGATGAGCAGCTTGGGCGAGAGCACCTTGCCGGTGGCAAACGCGGGGCACACGTCCTGACAGCGGCCGCACTCAGTGCAGGAGAACGTGTCAAGCATCTGTTTCCAGGTGAGATCGGCGGCGGTCCCGGCGCCGAAGCGGATCTCCTCCTCGGGGATGTCGGGATCGTCGAAACGGAGCGGCTCGAGGCGGCCGCCCGGTCCGGTGCGGCCGTACCACACGTTGAACGCCGCGGAGGCGATGTGCAGGTGTTTGGAACGCGGCAGGTAGGCCAGGAACGCGAGGATGGTGATCACGTGGGCCCACACGAACACCCGCTCGAGCACGCGGGTCAGGCCGTCGTCGGCAAACAGCTTGGAGAGCAGATTGGAGACCGGTGCCGAGGACGCCGGCCACTCGTTGAGGCCGAGCGCGATCCGCGTCGCGTGCCACAGCAGCAGCGTGGCGGCGATGGTGGCGATCAGCGCGAGGATGAGGTCGGCCTCGCCCAGGTGGCTGCCCTCGAAACGCCGCGGGCGCTGCACCTTGCGGATCCACAGCGCGCTGACCACGCCAACGAGGACCAACACCGCGAACACGTCGACCAGGAAGGCGTACCACCCCTGGTGACCGAGCCACGGGAACGTGGCGTGCTTGTCCACCACGCCGATCATGGCGATCACGATCGTGGGGCCCAGGACCAGAAAGCCCCAGAAGATGAAGGCGTGGATGAGGCCGGGGCCGAACCGCTGCAGGAGCTTGCGCTGGCCCAGCACGATGGTGGCCTCGTGCTCGGCGCGCCGCGAGCGGTCGCCGACGCGCTCCACCGGCGCCCCCGCCTGTAGCAGCGCCACCAGGAAGCGGACCCGGACGGTGAAGAGGCTCACGCTCACCGCCAGCAGCGCGGCGAGGACGACGGCGGAGACGGCGATGCCTATGTCCCGCGCACCTTTCTGATCTCGGCCGAGATCGCGGGTACCACCTCGTGCAGGTCCCCGATGACGGCATAGTCGGCGGACGCGAAGATCGACGCCTCGCCGTCAGGGTTGATCGCCAGCAGGCGCTTGGCGCCCTTGCACCCGGCCATGTGCTGGGTGGCTCCGCTGATCCCGCAGGCAATGTAGATCTCCGGCGAGATCTTGGTGCCGGTCTGACCGACCTGGTCGGTGTGCGGGCGCCAGCCGGCGCTCGTCACCGCGCGCGAGCACCCGACGGCCCCACCGAGCAGCGCCGCCAGCTCCTCGATCACCGAGAAGCCCTCGGCCGAGCCGACGCCGCGGCCGCCGGACACCACCACGTCGGCGTCGGCCAGCGACACGCCCGCGCTCGACGCGGGGATCGTCTCGCTCACCCGCACCACGCGGTCGGCCCCGGATGCCGAGCCGCTGACGGGCACCACCTCCACCTCGGACAGCGGCGCGGCGGCGACGGCGTGAGGCGCGGCCGTCACCAGCAGCGGTGACCCGTGGACCCGCGCCTCCTCGAGCAGGCTGCCTCCCCAGCGCATGCGCACGACGGTGGCGGGGTCCCCGGGCGCGATCGACAGGCAGTTGGCCGACATCGGCTGGTCGAGCTTGGCCGCGACGTGGGCCAGCACCTCGTTGCCGCGATCGGTGCCGGGGGCCACCACGGCGCCGGCCGAGCGCTGCTGGGCCAGCTCCACCAGTGTCTGGGCCCAGGCGGCGGGCGCGTAGGCCTCGGACGGATCAAACGTCACCGGCTGGACGTCGTCCCCGACGCTGCGGGCGAACGTGACGGCCTGCTGGGAGAGCTCGTCGGCGGCGGCCTCGATGAATACGAGCGTCGCCATCACATCACCCCGATCTCGGACAGGATCTCCACGACCCGCGGCGCCGCCTCGGGGCCGCGGCCCAGCACCTCGGCCTGCTTGCTCGCGCCCTCGGGTAGCCGGAGCCGGACCATCTCCAGGCGCGCCGGCGCACGGGCCGGCTCGGAGCCGGCCACCGGCTTGCGCTTGGCGCGCATCCGCCCGGGCACGGACGGATAGCGCGGCAGGTTGATGCCCTCCAGGACCGAGACGACTGCGGGCATGGGGACCGCATAGACGTCGCGCCCGGGTGGCTGGGACGTTCTCTCGCGCTCGCACCGCAGGCTCGCGCCGTCGACGCTGATGCCCTTGATCCCGTTGACTACCGGCAGCCCCAACGCGTAAGCGACCCGCACGGCCACCTGGTAGTTGCCGGCGTCGGCGGACTCGTTGCCGAACATCAGCAGGTCAAACGACGTCCCGTCCTCGCGGATGGCGGCGACGATGGCGGCCGCGGTGGCCTGGGGGTCCCATTCGCCGCCATCGGTGACGAGGTGGATGCCGCGGTCGATGCCGATGGCCATCATGTCGCGCAGCTGCTCCTCGGCGTCGGCCGGGCCCAAGGTCAGCACCACCGACTCGCCGCCATGGGCCTCCACCAGGCGGATCGCCTCCTCGGCGGCGCATTCCTCGTGGGGGCTCACGGTGAACCCGAGGTGGCGGGTCTGGATCGCCTGCTCGTCCTCGCTCAGGGTGATCTTGCCGCCGGTGAGCGGCACGCGCTTGACGCAGACGAGAACGTTCACCTAGGACCTCACTCGCGCGTTGTCGGGGTCGAACACCGGGGTCGAGTCGTTGGTGACGACCGTGACCGGATAGAGCTCGCCCATGTACTGCACCTGGAGCTCGGCGCCGACGACGGCGTGCTCGGGCGGCAGGTAGGACATGAGGATGTGCTTGCCGATCGAGGGGCCGGCACCCGCGCTGGTCACATAGGAGCGCCGGCCGTGGGCGTCGGTGATCGGCTCGCCGTCGGAGGTGAGGATCGGCTCGCCGCCCAGCATGTAGCGCTTGACCCCTGACTTGGACGTGTGGTCGTCCACGGTCAGCGTGCACATGGCCACGGCCTGCGGCTCCTCGCGGTGACGCACGTGCGCCCCCTTGCCGATGAAGTCCTGGTCCTTGACCTTGCCCCACGCCATTCCGGCCTCGACGACGTTGTACTCGCCCTCCAGTTCGGCGCCGTAGGCCCGGTAGCACTTCTCCAGGCGGCCGGTGGTCCCGTAGACGCCGGCGCCCACCGGAACGGCGCCGTGGGGCAGGCCGGCCTCGGCGATGATGTCCCACAGCCGGGCGCCCTGCTCGATCGGGACATACAGCTCCCACCCGAGATCGCCGACGTAGGAGATCCGGCTGGCGATCACGGTCAGGGGGCCGACCTCGATCTGGCGCCAGTTGGCGAACGGGAAGCCCTCGTTGGAGACGTCGTCGGAGGTGACGCTCTCGAGGATGTCGCGGGCCCTCGGGCCCCACATCCCCAGCGTCGTCCATGAGTTCGTCTGATCGTGGATCTGCACCGATCCGTCCTGCGGCAGGTGGTCCTTGAACCACTTGAGGTCGCTCATCCCCCACGCGCCGCCGGTGACGACGCGGAACACGTCGTCGGCCATGCGCATGATCGTCAGGTCCGCCTTGAACCCGCCGCCAGGGGTGAGGATCGGCGTGTAGACGGTGCGCCCGATCGCCACGTCCATCTGGCGCATGGCGATGCGCTGGACGGCGTCGAGCGCTCCGGGGCCCGTGACGTCGAAGAGCGCGAACGCCGTCAGGTCCGTGTAGCCGGCCCGCTCGCGCATCGCCAGATGCTCGGCGTTGATGAGCGGGCTCCACCAGCGCGCCTCCCACTCGGCCTCGCGGCGGGTCACGCGCTCGCCGAACTCCTCCAGCAGTGGAGCGTTGGACTCATACCACTGGGGGCGCTCCCAGCCGGCCGCCTCGTAGAACACCGCCTGGAGCTCCTGTTCGCGCTCATAGTAGGGCGAGACCTTGACGCGCCGGTCTGACTCCCACTGCTCGGCGGGGTGGACGATGCCGTACATCTTGTTGAAGCCCTCGTTGACCCGCGCCCGGATGTGGGCCTTGGTCTTCTGGTGAGGGTAGGCGCGGGCGATGTTGGACTCGTAGACGTCGATCTCGGACTCGCCGTGGACCATCAGCTCCGCCACGGTCTTGCCCGAGCCCGGGCCCTCCTTGATCCAGATCGCCGCCGCGCTCCACAGCCCCGCGACCTCGGGGGTCTCGCCGAGCAGCGGCAGGCCGTCGTGGGTCACTGACAGCAGCCCGTTGATGGCGTAGCGCACGCCGACGGATTCGTCGCCGACGATCTCGGGCATCAGCTCGAGCGCCTGCTCCATCTGCAGGTCGAAGTCGGCCTGGGTGAACGGGAGCTCGGTGGGGCTGAGCGCCGACTCCTCGATGGACGGGATCTCATCGGCGTCGATCATGATCGGGCGGTGGGCGTAGGAGCCGATCTCCAGGCCGCCGCCGTCCTGGCGCTCGTACATGTTGGTGTCCATGTCGCGCACGATCGGATAGTCCACGAGCGTCTTGGCGTCCTGGAAAAGCTCCACCGGGCCGATGTCGATCATCTGGTGCACGGCCGGGCTGAGCGGGATCCGCGCGCCTGCCATCGCGGCGATCCGCGGGCTCCAGCAGCCGCAGGCGATCACCACACGGTCGGCCTCAATGTCACCGCGATCGGTGCGCACGCGGCGGATGCGTCCGTGCTCGACGTCGAGCCCGAGCACCTCGGTGTTGGCGGCCACCGTCATGCCGGCGTCGACGGCGCGCTCGCGCATGATGGTCGCCGCGCGCAGCGAGTCCACCACGCCCGCGCCCGGGGTGTAGAAGCCGCCGAGCAGCAGCTCCTCGTTGATGAACGGCACGAGCTCCTTGATCTCGGCGGGGGTCAGCAGCGAGGTGGGCTCGATCCCCCACGTCTTGGCGGAGACCATCCGCCGGTCGAGCTCCTGCATCCGCGCCTCGGTGCGCGCGACCTCGATCCCGCCGCACTCGAGGTAGACGTCGAGCTCCTTGTACTGGCGCATGCTCTCCTTGGTCAGCGCCGTCATCTCCTTGGAATGGTCGACAGGGAAGATGAAGTTGGAGGCGTGCCCGGTGGAGCCGCCGGGGTTGGGCAGCGGTCCCTTGTCCAGCAGGGTGATCTCGGTCTCGCCCAGCCGCGAGAGGTGGTAGGCGACGCTGTTGCCCACGATCCCGGCGCCGATGATCACGATGCGCTGGTGGGCGGGCAGCGGCCTCGATTCCGAAGTGGCCATACGGCTGATATATCAGATGCAGGTCAGCGGCGTCAACGCGACCGCCCACCTTCTCGCGGCGCCGCCGGCGGCGTGCCACCCCCCGCAGCAACTCCATGGCCTCTGAGGGGTTTAGGACTCGACGTTAGGGTGATATTAGGTTCAGGGGTAGGGCGGGCAAACACGCGTGGCTCCCCTGGCCGGTGCGCATCAGCGCGTCCCAGCAACACAACAGGAGATTTTTCATGATTGCTACTCACCGACGACTGGCGAGCATCGCGGCGGTGGCGTGCTGCGCGGTGCCGGCCGGCGGCGCGCTGGCCTCGCAGGCCTCGGCGGCGACACTGGTCGCCGACCAGGCGTGCTACGTCAACGGCGGCCCGGGCAGCCCCGCGGCGATGACCATCACCGGGGCTGGCTGGGTGCCGGGCACCACGGTCCAGCTCAACGGCGGGACGACGTTTGCCAACGCCACCGCCGACGCCGCGGGCAATGTGAGCTTCAGCACCGCCGCTCCCGAGCTGTCGGGGATCGCGCCCGGCGCCAAGTCGACCAAGCTGACCGCCACCGCGACCAACCCAGACGGCAGCATGCTCTCGGGATCCGTCACCGTGTTGTCGGCCAACCTGGCCGTCGCCACCAGCCCGAGCAGCGTGCGCAACGTCCGCAAGCAGAAGGTCACGTTCTCCTTCTCGGGCTTCATCCCGGGCAAGCACATCTACGGCTACTACCTCCTCAAGAAGGTCGTGGCCAAGGTGACGTTCGGCAGGGCGCAGGGGCCGTGCGGCGTGCTGAAGCAGAAGGCGCTGCTGTACCCCGGCGGGCGCCCGAGCAAGGACAAATACAAGGTCACCTTCGAGAGCTCGAGCCGCTACGACAAGAGTGCCTTCCCACGCGTCACGGGGACGCTGAACATCCTGCACTTCTAGGAGGTTCGCGCCACGGTCCGGCCGCTCGGCGTCAGGCGCCGGCGGCCGGGCCGCGCACCGGTGTGGCTCAGGCGGGCTGGCGCTCCAGGTGCCCGCGCCGTCGCACGGCGGAGAACCCGGCGAGCGCCATCGCCGCAGAGCCGACGACGAACGGAGCACTGAATCCGGCCGACGCCACCGCGGCGCCGCCGAGCGCCGCCCCGGCGGCCAGGCCGCCGATCAGCGCCGACGACACCCAGGTAAACGCCTCGGTCTCAACCCCGGCGGGCACCGCCCGGCCCACGAGCGCGTACTGGCACGAGAACACGGGCGCGAGCGTCAGCCCCGCCACCAGCGCTCCCACGATGCCCTCGGGGATGGTGCGGGCGAGAATGAGCGGCGCGGTGCATACCACGCCGCTGAGCAACAGGAGCGGGTAGCGGCGGCCCAACGGAGCCCGCCAGGTGCGCGCCCCGTACCACAGGCCCCCGGTCACGCTGCCCAGGCTCCACACCGCCAGCAGGACGCCCGTGGCCGGCCGCGAGCCGGCGTGCAGCGCCAGCGCCGGCAAGCCGATACTGATCGCCCCGATCGCCAGGCCGTTGAGGAAGATCGGCGCCAGCATGGCCCGCAGCTCCGCGATGGCCAAGACCTGCGGCCGGCGGCCGTGCATCGCTCGGACTCCATGACCCCGCGCTCCGGGCGAGGTCACGAACAGGGTCGTGCCGGCGATGCACACCGACGCGCTGATCAGCACCGCAACCGTGGGCGACGCGACGGCGATCACGGCGCCGACCACGAGCGGGCCGGCGATCCAGATGACCTCCTGGATGACGGACTCCAGCGCGTACGCGGTCTCGCGCACCTCGGGATCGGGCAGCAGGTCGCGCAGCAGCGCCCTCACCGCCGGGGCGATGGGCGGCATCAGGGACCCGGCGATCGCCGATAGGGCGATGAGCGCGCCGGCGCCGGCGCCGGCATGGGCGGCGATGAGCAGCCCGCACAGCGCCACACATTGGGCCACGGCGACCGGGGGGAGCACGCGCCGGCGCCCGAACCGATCCACCAGCCGTCCCAGCACCGGGGCGCCGCCGGCGGTGGCGAAGTCATAAGCCCCGACGGCGACGCCGGCCGCGGCGTAGGACTGGGTGTGCGCGCGGACCAGCAGCAGGATGGCCAGCGACGTCATGCCCTGCGGTAGCCGCCCGATCAGCGCCGTGCCGAACACCCGCGCGCAGCCGGGGACGGCGAGAACGGAGCGGTAACGGTCGACCATGGGTCGAGCCTACATCGGCCCGGGCCTCTGCTTGAATCGCCCCACCTTGAGTTCAGAGAAAGCGAGATCCGATGCCGTCCCGTGACAAGCCGCCGTTCCGCGCCGACCACGTCGGCAGCCTCCTGCGCCCGCCGGATCTGGCGCGGGCGCGGGCCGACTTCAGGGCGGGCCGGATCGCGGGCGAGGCGCTGCGCGCCGCCGAGGACGAGGCGATCCGCGGCGTGATCGAGCTCCAGCGCTCGGCCGGCCTGCGCACGGTCACCGACGGCGAGTTCCGGCGGACCTCCTGGCACATGGACTTCATCTACTCGCTGGACGGGATCAAGCAGGTCGAGGGCTCGTCGATCCACGTCCAGTTCCGCAGCGCCGAAGGGGAATACGACTACGCCCCGCCCGCCATGCGGGTGAGCGGACGGGTCGGCCTGTCGGACACGATCTTCGCCGAGGCGTTCGCGTTCCTGCGCGACAACGCGTCCGCCCAGCAGACCCCGAAGCTGACCGTGCCCTCGCCGAGCATGGTCCATTACCGCGGCGGCAACTCCTCGATCGACGAGTCCGTCTACCCCGATCTCGGCGAGTTCTGGGACGACCTCACCACCGCCTACAGCCGACAGCTGACAGGGGCCTATGAGCTGGGCTGCCGCTACCTCCAGCTCGACGACACCAGCCTGGCCTACATCAACGATCCGGCCCAGCGCCGGCACATCGAGCAGATCGGCGGCGACCCGGAGCACCTGCACGAGCAGTACATCGCCAACATCAACCAGGCGCTGGCCGGCAGGCCCAGCGACCTCGTGGTGACCACGCATCTCTGCCGCGGCAACAACCAGTCGATGTGGGCGGCCGAGGGCGGCTACGACTTCGTGGCCGAGGCGCTGTTCGGCGACCTCGATGTCGACGGGTACTTCCTCGAGTTCGATGACGAGCGCTCCGGCACCTTCGAGCCGCTGCGGTTCGTGCCGCCGGGCAAGCAGGTGGTCCTCGGCCTGGTCACGACCAAGAAGCCCGACCTGGAGGACCGCGACCTGCTCAAGCGCCGCATCGAGGAGGCGTCGCGGTTCGTCGACGTCGACCAGCTGTGCCTGTCGCCGCAGTGCGGCTTCTCCTCCACCGAGGAGGGCAACAAGCTGACGATCGAGGAGGAGCGGGCCAAGCTCGAGCTGATCGTCGGGGTCGCCGAGGAGGTCTGGGGCCGCTGACCGCCTGACCGGCGCATCGCGTCGGCGGGTCGCCGCAGCGGCCCGGGCCCGCCCGAGACGCCGCCCCACCCTTTCGGGCGGTATCGGCAGGAATCCGCAAGTTTGGCGAGTGCTTGGCGTTACAGCCGCCATGGGGATCAGACAGGGCGTGGTGGTAGGGGTCGTGGCGTCGGCCCTCGGCGTGCTCGCGGCGCGACCGCTGGCCGGGACGGCGGCGTTGCTGCCGCCGACGACGACGCCGACGGTCACGGTTCCCCCGGTGACGACGCCGACAGTCAGGGTTCCCCCGGTGACGACGCCGGTCGGCACAACGCCCTCGTTGACCACCCCGACGCTGACGACGCCCACGGTCACAACGCCCAGGGTCACAACGCCCTCGCTGACCACCCCGGCGCTGACCACCCCCTCCGTGCGCACGCCGGTCGCCACCGTCCCGTCGGGCACGGTGCCGGCGACCGCCGGCGCTCCGGTGACCCGCGTCACCTCCACGGCTTCGTCGCTGGTGGATGGGGTGACGCGCCAGGCCGCGGGGACGTCCGGAGCGGCGGGGGTCCCCGCCTCTGCCGCTCCGGACGTGACCGCTCCCGCGAGCTCCGGGGGCCCGGCTGGGTCCAGCGCTCCGTCCAGCCACGCAGCGACGGCATCGCCGACGGTGGCCACCGAGTCACAGGCCGGGCTCGCCCGCAGCCGCGCGCGGACGGGGCCGAGCGCGACGCCGCTGCGCCTCTCGGCCCGGGACCGGCGCCTCGCCGCCGCCCGTGAGAGCCGGCGGCTTCGCCGGCTCGTGGCCCGGCTGCGCGGCTGTCTGCGAACGCTTGGAGCTGGGGCACGCCGCCTGCTGTCGCTGCGGGCCGGGTTGGACGGCCCGGCCCGCAGCCGCGCCGGCACGGCGCGGATCCTGCGGGTGAGCGTGGCCCGCGAGGGGAGGCTCGAGCGACGGGCGGTGCGCGCGCTAAGGCGCAGCGCCGTCACCGGCTGCGGCGCCGCAGCGGCACCGTCGACCAGCGGCTCAACCGCCGCCACCGCCCCCACGTGGGCGTCCCCGTCTCGAGGGCCCGCGCCCTCCGGCCCGAGCGCAAGCCTCAGCGCGACTCACGCCGAACGCTCCCCCCGCGCCGGCCGCCCAGCGGTTCCCGTCAAGCCCCCCACCGGCGTCGACCGGGCGCAGACCGGCGCCTCATCGCTGGGCGGGATCATCTTCGCCGCGCTGCTCGCCCTCCTGTTTGGTCTATTGCTCCTTGCGCTGCCCGAGACCCGACGGCGACTGGCGGGCGCGGGACACGACGCGGGCGCTCTGCCCCACCCATCGCCCCCGGCGCCCCCGGCGCCCCCGGCGTCACCCACCGCCCGTCCCGCCCCGGCATCTCGGCCGCGCGCCACCGACGAGGTCGCGAGCATGGCGGCCGAGGTCTTCGTGGCGCTGACGCGCGATACGGTCGAGGGCATGCCTCAGTCGAAGCATGAGGGACAGGTCACTGACCCTCATGCTCCGGTTGAGCCTCAGCCCGGATCGCGCGGATCTCGCTCGGGCTAACGGCCGGCGATCCGGTTGGCGAGCGGCCCGATTCGCGACTCGCGGTGGTGAACGCTCTCCTGGCGGTCAGCGAGCCGGTAGAGCGTGTGGATCCCGCGAGCGCCCACGTAGCGCAGCGGCTCGAGCTCCCAGTTGCGGGCCGGGTTGCCCACCCATGGCAGCCGCGCGAGGTCGGTGTCGCGGCCGAGGACGAGATCGCGCAGGGTCCGCGCCGCCAGGTTGCTGGCGGCCACGCCCTCCCCCGCGTAGCCGCCGGCCCACCCGAGGCCGGTGGCGCGGTCGAGGGTCACGGTGGGGCACCAGTCGCGCGAGACGCCGAGGATCCCGTGCCACGCGCGCGCCACCCCCACGCCCGAGAGTGACGGGAACAGCGTCGCCAGGCGCTCGCGCAGCTCCCCGATGGTCCGTCCCGGGACCGGGCCCTCTCGGTCAGTGCGCGAGCCGAAGCGGTAGGGGACGCCCCGCCCTCCGATGGCGATCCGACCGTCGGCGGTGCGTTGCGAGTAGGTGTAGAGATAGGAGCCGTCGAGCATCGTCTCGGCGCCGTCCCAGCCGATCCGCGCCCACTCGGCCTCGGGCAGCGGCTCGGTGACGATCATCGCGCTGTTCATCGGCAGCAGCGCCCGGTGCTCGCCGGGCATGTCCGCCGTGTAGCCCTCGGTGGCGCGCAGGACGTAGCGCGCGCGGACGTCGCCGCCGCGTGCCATCGCCAGGCCGGGCTCGATCCGGGTCACGGGACTTGACTCGTAGATCGTCGCCCCGGAGCGTTCGGCGGCAGCGGCCAGGCCGTCCACGAGCCGCGCCGGCTGCACGCGGGCGCAGTGAGGCGAGTAGAGCCCGCCGCGGACCCCGTCAACCCGGACGCGCGCGGCCGTCGCGTCCGCGTCGAGCACCTGCCAGGCGAGGTCCTCCCCCAGTTCGCGACGCTCTGACTCGGCCTGGGCCCGCAGACGCTCCAGCTGCGTGTCGGTCTGGGCCACGGTCACGGTGCCGCCGTGCTTCCAGTCGCACTCGATGTCCTCCAGGGCCACAACGGCCCCGATCTCCTCCACCGTCTGCTGGATGGCCCGCACCATCACCCGCGGCGCGTCCGGCCCGCCCCGACCCCGCCACGCCTCCACCGATCCCGACAGCTTGCCCAGGACCCAGCCGCCGTTGCGGCCCGAAGCACCGAACCCGACCTGATGGCCCTCCAGCACCACGACCACCAGGCTCGGGTCGGCACGCTTGAGCTCGTAGGCGGTCCACAGGCCGGTGAAGCCCCCGCCGATGATGCAGACGTCAGCCTCGCGGTCGCCGGCCAGCGCGGGCCGCGAGGGACGCGACCCGAGCTGGTCGAGCCAGAACGACGGGGTGGTGGACATCGGGATCTACCGCCGGCGCGGAGCTACAGCATCGTGTCCGTGGGTGCGAACTCGGACTCCGGCGTGACGACCTCGATCGGATCGCCGAACTTCACCCGCTTCTCGTTGCGGAAGAACGCGGGCGCGGTGGCCTTGCGATACAGCATGATCAGGATCCCGCTGCCGACCCCAAGGATGCCGATCCACACCGGCACGCCCAGGCCCAGGAAGGGGGCACTGCTGTCGTTAGCGGAGTCGCTGTAGACGATGACCGCCTTGACCAGGATGACCATCAGGATCAACCCGCCGACCGTGGGGAAAAAGCCGAGCATGAAGAAGTTGCGCACCGACTTCCTGAGCTCGTGCCGGTAGAACCAGGTGCAGCAGAAGCCGGTGAACCCGTAGTAGATGCACACCAGGATCCCGAGACCTGCCACGCAGTCAGCGAGTACGTTGGTCGACAGCTTTTCAATGGCGACGAACCAGATGAGCGACAGGACCCCCGCCCAGATCGTGGCCGTGCCCGGGGAGAGATTGCGGTCATGGATCTGGGCGAAACGGCTCGGGATGGCGCCCCGGCGGGCCATGGAGAGGGCCTGGCGGGCGGCCGGGATGATCGTCGTCTGTGTCGCCGCGGTCGCCGAGGTCAGTACCGCGATGGTCAGCAGGAAGTGCAGCGAGCCGAGCACCCCCACGGCCAGACCCCCTGCGAAGATGTCGTTCGCGTTGTTGATCAGGTACGTGGTACCGGCGAACGCCTGGGAGGCGACCGACACCAGCAGATAGATCCCGATGAGGACCAGCGTCGACGTCACCGCGCTGCGGCCCGGCCCGTCGCTCGCGTTCTGGCTCTCCTCGTTCACCGAGACGCCGGTGTCCCAGCCCCAGTAGAGGAACACGCCGAGCAGCATGCCGGACAGGAGCGCGCTGGTGCTGACCGCGAACGGATTGAACCAGTTCAGCGCTACGTGCATTGAGTGCGTGGGGGAGTCGACGTATGTCTTGATCAGGGCGACGACGGCGAAGATGACCAGCGTGGTCATCTCGAAGCCGAGCAGAATCTGCTGGGTCCGGGCCGAGAGCTCGATGCCCCTCCAGCAGATCCAGGTCAGCACGATGATGAAGATGCCGCCCAGCAGGATGACGTCCAACGTGTTGGCCGCCGCATTGTCCAATCCGAACAGCTGGAACCCGTAACTGCCGGCGATCTGCGCCTGGTTGGCGTTGACGACGATGTCGGAGACGATGACGATCCAGCCGATGATCAGACCGAGCTCAGGGGCGATCGCCCGGCTGATCCATGAGAACGACGTCCCACAATCGGGATCCACCTCGTTCATGTACTGGTAGGCCCAGGCGACGAACAGCATCGGGATGAAGGACACGATCACGACCGCGGGGTTGTGGACCCCGATCCCGGCGACGCCGACCATGAACCCGACGGTGGCGGCCAGGCTGTACCCAGGAGCGGTTGACGCAACCCCGATGACGACGTTGCTGATGTAGCTGATCGCGCCCTTCTTGAGCTCTTGACGCGGCGCCTTCTGGCCCTCGGCAGCGGGCGCGGGGATCGACGTGGCTTCCATCCACTTTCCTTCCTGGAGATCTCTGACGGCTACGACGTTGGGCGGTGGCCGTCGGGCACAGTACCGCCATCCGGCGCTCCTGACTATTGCTGTTCGTCCAACGGCGGTCGCGGACGTGCTCCAAACCGGACCAACGAGACCCGCTGGTGAACGGACTGCTAGATGTCGGTCGCGGCGCGGCGGGCGCGCAGCGAGGCGCCGGCCGAGGCGGCGATGACCAGCGCGATGCCGCCCACCGCACGGGCGCTCAGCCCCTGACCCAGCACAACGAAGCCGGCCAGCGCAGCCACCGCGGGCTCCAGGCTCATCAGCACGCCGAAGACGTGCGGCGGGATCCGCCGCAGCGCCTCGAGCTCGAATGAGTACGGGATCGCCGAGGACAGGATCCCGATGAGAGCGCCCAGGGCCAGCGCGCGTGGCTCCAGCAGGTGAGAACCTGCGGTGGCGATGCCGACCGGGAGGGTCACGACCGAGGCCACGCACAGCGCCAGGGTCAACCCGGCGCCGCGCTCGAACGCGCGCCCCACCCGGGCGCTGAGCAGGATGTAGGCGCCCCACAGGCACCCCGCCAGCAGGGCCAGCGCGACGCCGAGGCCGTTGATCGGCTCCGCGCCACCCCGCGTGAGTGCCAGGATCCCGCCGGCGGCGAGGGCGACCCAGACGAGATCGAACGGTCGCCGCGACCCGCTCACGGCCACGGCCAGCGGCCCGACGAACTCCAGCGACACCGCGATGCCGAGCGGGATCCGGTGCAGCGAGCCGTAGAAGCTCAGGGTCATGCCGGCGAGCACGAGCCCGAACGCGGCGGCGAGCGGGAGCCGCCGCAGCGCCCGGCCGCCCAGCCGGGGCGGCGAGATCGCCAAGAGGATGCACGCGGCGAACAGCAACCGCAGCGCCACCGCTCCCGAGGGCCCCACCCATCCGAACAGGTGCACCGCGAGCGCGCCCCCCAGCTGCACGCAGGTGATGCCGCCGATGACCAGCGCAGCGGACGGGGTGCGCGCCAGCCAGTCGGCGTCCGGCCCGGGTCTCGTCACATCGGTCATCGCCCTCCGATCGTAATCAGGGGGGAGCCGGCGCTCCCGCCGGCCGCGACGCCTCACAGAGCCCGGCTGCTGGCGCGCACCACGAGCTCGGTGTCCAGCACCGTGACGGGCTCGACCGGCCGGCCGTCCATCAGCTTCAGCAGCAACCGTACGGCCAGCTCCCCTTTGCCCCGGTGGGGTTGTCGCACCGTCGTCAGCCCCAGAGGCCCGGCCGTGTCGGCGTCGTCGAAGCCGACCACCGACACGTCCGCGGGTACGTCGCGCCCACGCCCGCGTAGCGCGCGCATCGCGCCCTCCGCCAGCCGGTCGGACAGACACAGCAGCGCAGTGAGGTCCGGCCGCAGGTCCAGCAGCGTGCCGGCCGCCCGCGCGCCCTCGTCAACCGAGCTGGTGGTCCCGGCCACCACCGGCACGTCCGCCCAGTCCACGCCGGCGCGGGTGACGGCCCGGCGGTAGCCGTCCAGGCGCCCCCGCGTTACCGCGTACGTGGCGGCGCGCTGCGCGTCCTCGCCCACCGGTCCTGGCTGCTGCCCGCGCGCCAGCGAGAAGGTGATGACGCCGATCCGACGGTGCCCCAGCGCCAAGACGTACTCGGCGGCCATTGCGGCCGCGGCGCGGTCGTCGATCCCGACCCACCGCGGCGCCTCGCGTCCGCGCCGCGCCAGCGCCGCCGGCTCGGGCTCGTCCATCACCACGGTGGGCAGGCCGCGGGCCACAGCCGCCTCCACCAGCGGATCGTCGTCGGCCATCGAGAAGATGAGCAGACCGTCCATGACCGCGGCACTCACCGCCGCCGCGTTGCGCGCCTCGGTGGCCGAGCCCGGGACGAGCAGGAGCCCCGTGCCCGCTCCCTCGGCCACGGCGCTCACCCCCGCCAGCAGCGCGACGCTGACCGGATCCTCGAAGGCGTAGGAAAGCGGGTTGGCATAGGCGAACCCGATGGCGCCGACCCGGCCGCGGCGCAGTCCGGCGGCCAGCGGATTGGGGCCGGAATAGCCGAGCTCGGCGGCCACCGCCAGGACGCGCTCGCGTGTCGCCGGCGACAGCTGGTCAGGCCGGTTGAACGCGTTGGACACCGTCTTGGCCGAGCAGCCGAGCCGGTCGGCGATGGATTGCAATGTGATTCGAGCCGTCATCGGGGTACCCATCTTCTCAGGTACTTCATCGATGAAGAAGCTGATCACGATCCTCTGCCTGGTGCAGTTCGTCGATGTTCTCGGGGTCACCGAGCTGTTGTCGGCGGTGCCACGGATGCTGGCCTCGGTGGGAGCGCCGGCCACGTGGGCGTCTGCGCTGCTGACCGCCTACGCGATGTGCTTCGGCGGGTTGCTTATGGTCGGCGCCCGATTGGGGGACCGCTTCGGCCACCGCCGCATGCTGCTCGCCGGGATCGCCGTATTCGCCGCGGCGTCCCTGGTGGCGGCGGTGGCGGAATCGGTTGGCATGCTGATCGCCGGCCGCGGCCTGCAGGGCGTGGCCGCCGCGATCTCGGTCCCCGCGTCGCTGCGCCTGCTCATCGCCGCCACCCCCGAGCCGCCCCGCCGCCGCGCGGCGATGTCGGCGTGGAGTGCCGCCGGGGCAGCGGCGGGCGCCAGCGGCTTCGTCGTCGGCGGCGCCCTCACCCAGCTGACGGGATGGCGGGCGATGTTCTGGATCAACGTGCCGCTGGCGCTCGTGATCGCCGCTGGCGTCATGCGCTTCAGCGCCGAGACGCGCTCCGCCGGCCGACGCCGCCTCGCGCTCCCGGCCGGATTGCTGTTCAGCGCCGGCGTCGCCTGTCTTGTCCTTGGGGCCTCGGCATTCCAATCGCCGGGGCATCCGATGCTGGGCCTGGCCGCCGTGGCGGGCGGCGCACTCCTGCTGGCATTGGTGGCGCGCGCGGAGCGCCGCGCCGCGGATCCGCTCGTTGCGCTGCGTGACCGCGCGCTGCGCGTGGGCGCCTGCGCCGCCTTCCTCAACACCGCCACCACCAGTTCGGCGATGGCCATCGCCACCCTCGAGCTTCAGCGCGCCGAGCACCTCTCCCCCGGCGCCACCGGGCTGCGCCTGCTGCCGATCAGCGTCGGCGCGATCGCCGGGGCATCGCTGGCGGCCCCCGCGCTGCGCCGGTGGCCCGCCCGCGCGGTGATCGCGCTCGGCCTGGCCCTCATCGCGGCGGCCGATTTCGGCCTGATCGCGCTCGCGCGCTCGGGGTGGCTGCTCGCGGCCCCGGTGGCCGGCGTCGGCATCGGGATCGGCGTGTCCTCGGTGGCGACCAATGCGCTCGGGACCGACGTGACCGGCCCCGTTCAGGCGATGGCCGCCGGCGCGCTCAACACCGCAGCGCAGCTTGGGACGGCACTCGGCGTCGCCGCCCTCCTGCTGCTCACGGGCGCGACCACCCGGACCGACCTCCCGCTCCGAGGGCCGTCACTGGGTTGGGCGGCGGCGGCGGTGATGGCCGTTGCCGGGGCGACGGTGATCGCAAGGGGCATACGGTCGCGCAGCGCGGCCGGACGTGGCACCTGAACTTCACCTCGCTGAAGAACCCGTCGACGCTCTCCTCCCAACGGCGAGGCCCTCTCCGCTGCCCGCCTTGTGGCGGTGGGCAGCGCCGGACGGCCTCGCCCTCCTCACCAGGAGGGCCACGAGCGCTCCGCTCACGAGATAGAGCGTTCCCTGCGCGTTGAGGATTGCCATCAGCCCCAAAGGCGCGGTCAGGACGCCGGCGGCGGTGATGCCCAGCGCCTCGCCGGCGTTTCCGGCCACGCCAAGAGCGGCGAACACCCGTCCGCGCTCGCCCTCGCCGGCAACCCGCTGCAGGAAGGTGATCCCGCCGGTCTCCATCATCACGCCGGGCGCGCCGGCGAGCACGAACAGCGCCACGTAGACCGCCTCGGACCGCGTGACGAGCGCGCCGTTCCAGATCGTGAGGTCGATGACGCCGAACGCGACGGCCGCGGCCGAAACCAGGATCACGGGCTGCCACCGGTCCCCGCGTCGCGCCAGCAGCAGTCCGCCGCCGATGGCGCCCACCGCCTGCACGCCCCGCAGCAGTCCGATCTCCGCCGAGCCGCCCTGCAGCCGGCGGGCGACGAACACGATGAAGAGGACCACGAAGATCCCCTGCGCGGTCGAGGCGACGAAGGCCACGAGCAGGGCGCCCCGGGTACGGCCGTCGCGCAGGACGGCGCGCACGCCGCCCGCCGACAGTCGCGCGGTCGCTGGGATCTCCCGGGGCCGCCCCGCATCCGCCGACGGCGTTCGCGGCACCCTGGCGATCAGCACGGCGGCGGTGGCGAAGGTCAGCGCGTCGGCCACGACGATCGCGTGAAGGCTTCCGGCGACCAGCAGCAGCCCACCCAGCGGCCCGCCCGCCAGCCGCCCGATGGCGCTGCCCAGGCCCATCAGGGAGTTGGCCGAGACGAGCCGGCGCGCGTCCACCAGCGACGGCAACAGCGCGTTCTTGGCCGGGTCAAACAGCGCGGCCAGGCTGGCCTGCACCACGATCACCGCGTAGACGATCGCCAGCCCATGGCCGCCGCTGACGAGCAGCAGCGGCAGCAGCGCCAGCGCCTGGAGCACGCTCAGCGCGATCATCAGCGCCCGGCGATCCAGCGCGTCGGCGAGCCGCCCGCTCACGGGCGCCAGGATGACTCCCGGGGCCAGCTCGGCCGCGAACGCGGCTGCGGTCCCCAGCGGCGAGCCGGTGAGTCCGAAGACGACGATCGGCAGGGCGACGAGCAGGAGCCAGTCGCCGGCGTCGGAGATGAGACCGGCCGCCCACAGAGTGCGAAACGCGGGGACGCTCAGGGCTCCGCCGGGCGCCACGGGGTCTCCAGGCGTGGGAACGCGAACAGATCGACATTCACGAGCGCGGCATCCTCGGGGGCAGACGCGCGGACCGCGGCGATCAGGGGCCGGATGAGGGCGTCGAGTTGCTCGCCCAGAGCTGCGAGCTCGCTCGGGCTGACGCGCAGCGTGTAGCTCGAGGCCAGATCGGCGTTGCGCCACGGGGCCGGCACCGCATCGCGCTGGGAGAGGTAGTCGCGGAGCAGGCGCTGCTCGAGGGCCAGTGACGCTGCCAGCACCGCGGCGGCGCCGCGCCCCTCCCGGCTGGCCGGCGCGGCATCGAGGTTGAGGTCGAAGCCGGTGATGGTGGCTCGCCAGGGCCGCTGGCGGCGATCGGTGGACTCGACGCGCTCCACCAGCCCGTGGCGGGCCAGCGTCCGCAGGTGATAGCTGCAGTTCGACGGCGTGTCCCCCACCGCGCGTGCGCATGTCGACGCGGTGGCGGGACCGTTGGACATCAGGTAGCTGAGCAGGTCGAGGCGGACGGGATGGGCGAGCGCCTCAAGGACGTCGGGATCCGTCAGCACCGGGCGGCGCTCTGGCATTGACCTCACCTCCACGCTTTCTGAAAGAGCATTTCAGATGTCGTTGTACCAGGTTGCGCGCAGATCTGCAAGGCTCTTTCAGATCTTGGTCGGGCTAGTGTGCGCGCCGGTGCCCCACCGTCATCCGTCGCTCCTCGCCGCCCCCGCGCCCGCTCCGGGCCGCCTCTGGCTGACCGGCGCGCGGCTGTTCGACGGCACCGGCGGGCCCGTGCGCGACGCCGCCGCCGTACTGGTCAGCGACGGTGTGATCGAGCGCGTCGGCGCCGCCGGCGACCCGGTGCCCGAAGGCGCGCGCGTGCTTGACCTGGGCGGGCGCACGATCATCCCCGGCCTCATCAACGTCCATGTCCACGTGCAGGGACACGAGCCCCGCCCCGAGCACGGAGCCGAGGCGCTGCTCGCGGGGACCAGCGCCCACTTCCTCCAGTCGCGCCTGCGCGACACGCTGCGCATGGGGGTCACGACGCTGCGCAACGTCGGGTCGCAGAGCCTCCAGCCCCAGGAGGCGCGGCAGGCGATGCGCTACGGCGCCTTCCGCGGGCCCCGCCTGCTCACCTGCGGTCTGATCATCTCCGCCACCGCACCGGGGGGGCGGTTCTACGGGGCCATGTACCGCGAGGCCGACGGCCCCGACGAGATGCGCAAGGCGGTCCGCGAGCAGCTGCGCGACGGCGCGGACTTCGTCAAGGTCATGACCACGGGCGCGCGCTCCAACGAGCTGGAGGATCCCGAGCCCGCCCAGATGACCGACGCGGAGTTCGCGGCGGTCGTTGACGAGGCGCACCGCATGGGGTTCAAGGTGGCGGCGCACGTCGAGGGGCTGGACGGGACCGCCGCGGCGATCGCCCACGGGATGGACACGATCGAGCACGGCATGTACCTCAACCAGCGGCCCGACCTGCTCGACGCCATGGCGGGCGCCGGTCAGGTGCTGGTGCCCACGCTCAGCGGCTACTACTGGATGGGCGGACTCGGCGACGTCATTGACCCGACGGCGGCCGCGGTCGACCCGCAGATGCTCCCCAGCATCGTCGAGCTCGCCCACCACAACCTCGAGCAGGGGACGCTGAGCATGCGCGCGGCGCGCGCCGCCGGAGTCCCGATCGCGCTCGGCTCAGACCGCGAGGGTGTGTCGGGCGACGACACGGGGCTGGAGCTGGCGCGGATGGTCCACCACGGCCTCGGCGGAGCCGAGGCCCTGCGCTCGGCCACCGCCGTCGCCGCCGAGGCGATCGGGCTCGCGCATCACATCGGCACCGTCGAGGCGGGCAAGCTCGCCGACCTCGTGATCGTCGACGGCGACGTCGTGGCCGACCCTGGGCTGCTCATGGACCCGGGCCGGATCTGGCTCGTGCTCCAGCTCGGCGCGGAGGTGGGCGGGGCCGCCCTGGAGACCGCCCCGCCGACCTGCCTCTCCGCCTAGGTCTGCGCGGCCGCCGCGCCCGGCGCCTTCTGGGTGCCCACCAGTGGCGGACCGTCCGGGACGCCCCAGCCGCTGACGGCGTCGAACCCGGGTGCCGCGCTGAACCCCGAGCCCGGGGGCGTCGAGGTGTTGTCACCGGTGACGATGTCGCGGCAGACGGACGTGCCCAGCGGGTGGCCGTCGGGCCCGGCCCCGTACAGCAGCGGGGCCAGGAACGCCGGTGCGCGCGGGGGATCCAGTGCCGCCGCCGAGCGCGCGATCAGCGCCGCCCAGAGCGGGGCCGACGCGCTCGTGCCTCCGTTCGGGGCCGGCTTGCCCAGCAGCACGAGCTGGTAGTACGGCGGCCCGGCCAGCGCGGAGATGTCGGGGATGATCCTCCCCACCACGCCGCTGCCATCGGGCGCGCTGACGTCGACGTTCTGCCAATGCGGCTGCGGGAACACCCGGCTGATGCCGCCGCCGGTGGCGCCGCCGCCGTGAGCACGGTCGCCGGGAGACTGCCACCAGACGACCTCGCTGTTGCCCTGCAGCATCGTCCCGCCCACGGCCAGCACGTGCGGGCTGGACGCCGGGAAGTTGACGTGGGCCTCGCCGTCCTGCATCTGGTCGCCCGAGCCGTCGTCCCCGGAGGACACGCACACCGTGATGCCCAGGAGCGCGGCCGCCTGGAGCCGCTGATCGATCGCCTTGCGCGCGGCCGCGGAGAAGTCGGGGCTGTCCTCGGCCAGCCCCCAGCTGACCGAGACGGCCACGGGGCCGGCGGGGACACCCTTGATGATCTCGTTGAGCAGGTCGACCCAGCCCTTCTGGTCGAACTGCGTGAAGTACACGATGATGTCGGCCGCCGCGCACAGGCCGGCGACGATCTGGACGTCCATGTTGACCTCGCCCGCGGCCTCCAGCACCTGCTCGCGCTCGTTGGGCGCCATGGCCATGACCTGTTCCTCGGTGAGGACCGGGACGCCCAGCCCCACCTGCTTGACGGTAGGCTCGGGACGGCCCTGCTGCTTGCAGAACGCCGTCAGGTCGCCCGGGAAGTAGGCGCCGCCGAACTCGGCGATGGCCACGGTCTGGCCCTCGCCCTCCCCGGCGGGGAACCGATAGCGCTCCTCCAGGTCCGAGGGTGACAGCGCAGCTTCGGCCGCCGCCTGGGCCGATCCCTGGTAGGGAGGGATGCCCGGCACCCGCTTGGCGACGCGCCGCTGGTCGAGCCCGAACACGCCGTCCACGATGCCCTCCAGCGGTGTCGGGATCTCCAGCGCGCCCTCGCGCCCCCGGAACTCGCGGCCGTCCTGGCGGCGGTAGATCCCGAGGTTGGCGCGGAACGCCGCATCCATCTGCTCCGCCGTCCCCCGGACCCGCATGCTGCGCGCCGACGGCGCGCGATCGAGCACCTCCAGGCCATAGCGCTGCAGCACGGCCGCCACCGCATCCATGTCGCCGGGACTGGCCGCGTACACGCGCTCCAGCTCCTCCCGGCTCATCGACTGTCCCGGCGTCACCTGCGGCAGCTCCGGCCCGCGCATGGTGACGGTCACCTCGACGCCCGCGCCGGGGTCGACGGCACCCACCCGCTCTGCATCGTGTTTCCGCGGTCGGTCACTTCCGGACAGCACCACATGGGTCCCTGTCATGTCCCCTCCGATCCCAACAGTTTTGAGAAACTGGCCCGCCGCCATTGTCCGCCGCCCCACCGCCGGCGTCAACGTGGCGGGCATCAAACCGAGAGCAAATGCAGCCCAACCTCTGCTGCACGCGTCCGCGCCGCCAAGGTGCCCTCGATGCGGGTGCTTGAGAGCCACGTGACCCTGGTACGGTGACGCGCTTGTCTGCACCTGATTCAGAATCGACGTCGTCTGGCGAGCAGACCGCCAAGATCGGCGAGCTCGAGCTCTGCTACGAGACCTTCGGCTCGGCGAAGGCCTCGCCGTTGCTGCTCATCATGGGCCTGGCCTCGCAGATGCTGCTCTGGGACGAGCAGTTCTGCGAGCAGCTGGCCTCGCGCGGCTTCTTCGTCATCCGCTTCGACAATCGTGACATCGGGCGCTCCACGCAGCTGCGCGGCTGGGGCACCCCCACGCGATTGCAGCTACTGCGGCGCAGCGCCAAGGGCGCCGCGTACACGCTGGACGACATGGCGCAGGACGCGGTCGGCCTGCTGGACGACCTCGAGCTTCCGGCCGCGCACGTCGTGGGCGTGTCGATGGGCGGGATGATCGCCCAGCTCATGGCCATCAACGACCCCGACCGGGTCCTCTCGCTGGTCTCGATCATGTCCACCACCGGCGACCGGGGCGTCGGCAAGCCCCAGCCCCGGATGCTGATGCGGCTGATGCGCAAGAGCGCGCGCGAGCGCGACGCCTACATCGAGGATCATGTCGCGACGTACCGGGCGATCGGCTCCAAGGGCTTTGACTTCGAGGAGGAGCGCAAGCGCGAGCGGGCCGCGCGCATGTTCGAGCGCGGGATCTACCCCGCGGGTAGCGCGCGCCAGCTCGCCGCGGTCGTATCGGCGGCCGACCGCACCGCGGCCCTCGGCGGCGTGCGCGCCCCCACCACGGTCATCCATGGTGATGCCGATCCCCTCGTCGACGTCTCCGGGGGCCGCGCCACCGCCGCGGCGATTCCGGGCGCCCGGCTCGTGATCCTCCCGGGCATGGGCCACGATCTCCCGCGCGAGCTGTGGCCCGAGATCATTGACGCGATCGTCGAGAACACCGGGGCGGCACGTCCGGGCTGACGTGGCTCAGGCGGCCCGCGCGGTCGCGACCGGCGACGGCGCCCCTCCTCAGCCGAGCTTGATGAACACCCGCCCGGCCTCGGTCCTGACCGGGTAGGTGCACAGGTTCACGCGCGCCGGCTGGCGCGTCGCCTCGCCGGTCTTGTAGTTGAAGCGCCCGTTGTGCTTCGGGCATTCGATGATGTCGTCCTGGACGAGGCCCTCGGCGAGTCGGGCGCGCTCGTGGGTGCACGACGGGTCGGTCGCGTGGAAGGTGTCCTGCGGGCTGCGGTACACCGCGAAGGTGCGGCCGGCGCACTCGACCTCGATGACGTCCTCCTCCTCGATGTCGTCCAGGGCGCAGGCGTCGACCCAGCCGTCCGGGCACGGCGCGCTCACGCCTCGAACACCGCGTCGTGCATCTCGGGCCGGAACGGCTGGGCCGCGGCGGGCAGCTCGCGACGGACGTAGTGATCGGGCTCGCGCATCTGGCGCAGCAGCGTCGGGACGATCTCCCGGTAGGCGGCGAGCAGGCTGGGGTACGGGGTCGGCATGTCGGCGGCGACCTCGGTGTGCAGCCTGGGCAGCGCGTGGTAGGGCACCATCGGGAACATGTGATGCTCGACGTGGTAGTTCATGTTCCAATACAGGAAGCGGAACACGGGGTTCATGCGGATGGTCCGGGCGTTGAGGCGGTGGTCCAGCACGTTCTCGGCCAGCCCCGCATGCTGTGAGATGCCGAACAGGGTGGCCAGCCACCGGCCGTACAGCGAGGGCAGCCCCACGTACATGAGCGGCAGGAACGAGCGCAGGACGATGGCCAGCGCCACCACCACGACATAGATGGCCACCCACGCCCGTGCCTCACGGTAGACGCGGAAGCGCTCCCCCTCCGGGATGAACGTCGTCTCCTCCTCGGTGAGCCGGCCCGCCGCGTGGCGCCCGACGCTGATCGCCGTGTCCCAGGCGTCGCGCAGCCCGACGACATTCACGACCAGCCTGGCCACGTCGGGCGGTCGCATCGCCGCGATCTCGCGGTCGCGACCCACGATGATCGTGTCGGTGTGGTGGCGCGCGTGGCTCCAGCGCCAGAACGTGGGCTCCTTCATGTTCATGAACGATGCGACCTGGTAGAGGACGTCGTTGAGCCAGGAGGTCTTGAACGCGGTGCCGTGGCCGGTCTCGTGCCAGCGCGAGTCCGTGGCCGACCCGTAGAGCACCCCGTAGGCGATGAAGCACGGCACGGTGAGCCACGACCCCCAGGTCAGGCCGCCGGCCACGCCGAATCCGATCAGCAGCGCCAGCCACAGCGCGGTGTCACGCAACGCCGGTGCGTCACGTCGCCGCATCAGGTCCTTCATGCGCTTACGCGGGACGTCGGGGTGATACCAGTCGGCCGCGACCAGCCCCTGCTCGGCCGCGCGCTGGGCGCTCGGTCCGATGAGGCTGTAGTCGCGCTTCTCCGCCGTTGCCATCCTGCCCCGATCCTCGACGATGTGCCGAGGTCGAGTCAATCACAGGCTAGGCGGGACGCCCGGCCAGGCGCCGGAAGAAGCCGGAGAAGGCGGCGCCGATGCGGCGCAGGGCGCCTCCCTCGGGGCGGAGGCTGACGAGAACGGGCGCCGCGGGGGGCCCGGCCGCCGCGGGCGCCTCGGGCGCCTCGGGTGCCGCGGGCGCCGTCTGCGGGCCGCGCTCCGGCGCGGACGCCTCGGGTGCCTCGCCGAACAGCGACTCGGCGGCCGTGTTGGCCCAGATCACCGATCGCAGATAGAGCTCGTCGGCGTGCGCCAGCGCGGCGACTGGACCCGGCTCGCCCGTCTCGCGCGCGGTGGCGGTGTCGAGCAGCTCGCCCATCGGCCCGTGGCGGTGGATGAGCGCGTCGCGCATGTCGTCGGCCAGCGGAAGCGACTCCACCGCGTCCTGCATCGGCATGTCCATGAGGGCGTCGATGACGCTGAACAGGCCGAGGGTGAAGAGCTCCGACGGGCTCGCGAGCTGAAGCTGCTCGCCGGCGAGCTCGCAGAACCGCGCGCGTGTGAGCGCCGTCAGGGTCAGCTCCGTTGGCTTGTCGTCCACGCTGGCCAGCACGCTCAGCGTCGCCCACCGCCGCGCGTTGTCGACGCCCAGCAGGGCGAGCGCCTGGCCGATCGACCGCACGTCGCCGCGCAGGCCGAAGTACGCCGAGTTCACGTAACGGAGCATGCGGAAGCTGAGGGCCACGTCGCGCGCGATGAGCTGCTCGAGGTCGGAGAGCTCCACGTCCGGGCGCTGCAGCGCGGCGACCACCTGGAGCAGCGCGAGACGGTTGGCGGTGATGCTGCGCGTCGCCACCACCGCCGGCTGGCAGAAGAAGTAGCCCTGGAACAGATCGCAACCGGCGTCGACGCAGAGCTCGTGCTCGGGCGGGGTCGCCACGCGCTTGGCGAGAACCTCGCACGGATAGGGCCGCAGCGTCTCCACGTGGCCGGCCAGTTCGCCCGCCTCCAGCCGGCTGACGTCCAGCTTGACCACGTCGAAGAGCTCCAGCACCGACTCGGGCTGCGGGACCGAGCCGAACCCGTCCAGCGCGAGGCGGTAGCCCCGGTCCTTCAGGTCACGCAGCGCGGTGACCATCTCGTCGTCGAACACCTCGTCCTCGGCGACCTCCAGGCCGCCGAGGCCGGGCGGGATGGCCTCGACCAGCCCGCCCAGGATGAACTCGCGCGCCACGTTGATCCATGCGCGCTTGCGTCCGACGATCCGGTTGAGCTCCAGCTCGGTGAAGGAGTTGAGGACGACGGTCGCCGTCGCGCGGTGGGGACTGTCGGAGCGTCCGTCCCCGGCATACCCCCGACCGCGGAACAAGAGCTCGTAGCCCACCACGTCGAGCTTGCGGTTGAAGATGGGCTGGCGCGCGATGAAGGCGGATTGCATGTGGGAGTCCTCAGGAGCTATTCGGCAGCTGAGCGCCGCCGCTGAAGCCCAAGGTCAGCACCCGGACCGGACGGCTGCCGCAGCGGCTCACGGGCCGCTCACGAGCGCGATCGTGAGGGTGCTGGTGTAGCTGCCGGCGAAGCTGTTGGCGGGCACGGTCACGCCGATCGTCGGCGTGATGGCGAAGATGCCCGTTCCGGTCCCGGCCGCGGCGTTGGCCAGCTTGACCGCCGAGGGCGCAGTGCTTGCAGCCGGCACCGTGAGCGGATAGGTGACCGAGTTGGTCGGGCTCACGCAGCTGGCGCCTCCCGCGCACACGCTGGCGACCGACTGAGCGCGTGACGCGCTGGTGGCCAGGGTGTGGCCCGAGCCGGCGGAGAACTGCGTGGAGGTGATGGTCAGGTTCCAGCCCGCGGCGCTTCCGGTTCGCGTGTCCAGCACCGTGAGGGGCAGCGCGTAGGTCGGAGTCTGATCCCCGGCCGGGAGGCTCGCGGAGAAGCTGGGGCTGGCCGTGGTGGAGAGCGTCAGCGTCGCCGTCGTCGACGGATCCAGCGCGATCGCCTCCGCGATCCAGGCGCCGCTGGTGGCCGGCGTGGCGGTCTTGGTGGGCGTCGCACCGGCGGTCGCCTGGTTGAAGTCCGCGCCCTCGCTCTCGGTGCCGGCGTTGGACACGTCATAGCGCTCGGTCGTCGATGCCCCCGGCGTCACCGAGTTGGACGCCCACGTCCCCGTGTATCCGACCGCGGCGATGACGAGGTCGCCGGCGAAGTTCGTGGTCACGCTCGGCACCGTGGCGTTTCCGCTCGCGCCCGAGTTGGTCGCCGAGGCGTCGACGGGTACGTTGGTGTCCACCCCCGAGTAGGCCGCGATCCCGCCCGAGGCCAGGCGGGAGCTGCCCAGCGACCACGTATAGCTGCCCGGCTCGCCGCTACCGGCGACGTGGTAGTACGACGTCTGCCGCAGGGTCGTGGTGGTGTCCTTGATCACGGTCCAGCCGGACGGTGGGGTGATCGCCCCGGTTCCCGCGGCGGTGATCGTGGCCACCAGCACGTTGCCGGAGGCGACCCCGCCGGGCCTGTTGATCGTCTCCGAGGACGAGCCGCCGGCGTTAGCGGCCGAGCTGGCCGAAACCAGCGAGACCGCCGCGCCGGCGCGCCCGGCGGCCACCAGCAGGCACGCCGCGGCCAGTCCCAGGACTGACACCGCGGGCCGGAGCGTTCCCCGCCGTCGCCTCTCGCTCCGGAGGCCCGGTGACGGCCGTCTACGCGTGATGGGCACGACGGTTCAGCAGCACGGCAGCGCCAAATCCGAGACCGAGCAGCGCGATGCCCCCAAGCACGATCACCAACGCGCTCGGGCCGGAGCTGCCCCCGGGCCGTGTCAGCGCCGCCGCATTGGCCGCCCCGAACACCTGGACGATCGAATGGCTCGAGATCGTGCACTGCAGGCGGCGCGCGAGGCGGTGACCGTTGCCGTAGGCCAGCGAAACGACGGCCCGGTAGTGCCCGGCCCCGAGCGGCCTGCCCGCGAGCACGACCGGATAGCTGATCGCCGTCCTGGGGAGGAAGGTGTCCACCACGAAGCTCCGGCGCTTGAGCACCCGGCCGGCCGCATTGGTCACCGCGAGGCTGCCCGTCCCCTTCACGAACTGGTTGCCGGAATTGCCCATCCCGATGAACAACGTCTGGTAGTTGTGCGGCCCGCCGGCGCGACAGCCGCCGACGGTCATGTGCAGGACCGGCCGCGCCGGCACGTTGACCTGAACGGCGAGCACCGAGAGCGCCTGCACATTGATATGAAACGCGTGCCCGTTCTTGCGGGCGCCGTAGCGCCGCAGCGGCGTCACCGGCTGAGCGACGATCGCGCCGAGGTGCTGCCCGCCCCGCGCGCCCCGGGGCACCCGGACGGTGAATGAGACCTGGGCATGGCCGTGGCTACCCAGCACGAGGCGGCGGATCGGCAGCTTGGTCCAGGCGCCCACGTCGCGGCGTCGCTGCCCCCGCGAGAGGTAGACAGCGCCGGTTGTCTGACCCGTGGTGGCATCCACGGGGTAGAGCAGGACGGTCCCCCTGGCGCTGCTGGTATTGACCACCGTGACTTGCCCGGTGATCCGGGAGCCAGGGCGAGCGGGGTAGACGAAGTAGCCCTTCGCGCCGGCCGGGCCCACCGGCCTCAGCGAGACCGTCGGTCCGGCCGCCTGGGCGCCGGCCGGCACCAACGCCCCTGCGACGCCGAGCGCGACGACGACCGCGAGCAGCGCGGCCGGTCGCCTCCGGTCCGCTCCACGGCTCGCTCGGCGGATCACGGACTCCGTCGCCCCTATGGCCCTACGGGCCGCTGACGATCGAGACCGTCAGCGTGCTGGAGTAGCTGCCGGCGAAGCTCGTCGCGGGCACGAACACGCCCACCGTCGGCGTCACCGTGAACGAGCCGAGACCGGTGTTGGCGGCGGCGTTGAAGAACTTGACCGCCGTCGGCGCCGTGGCTGCCGCGGGCACGCTCACCGGGTAGGTGACGGCGTTGGTCGGGTTGGTGCAGGTGGGCACGCACGCGGGGGTCGGCACCCCGGTGATCGTCGAGGCGTTGGCGGCAAGGGTGTGCGGGGTCCCGCCGCCGGTGGTGAACTGCGTTGAGGTGATGGTCAGGTTCCACCCCGCGCCGGTGCCGGTTGTGTCAACGGTCGTCAGCGGCAGCGTGTAAGTCGGCGTCGAGTCGCCGAGGGCCAGGTTGGCCGAGAACGTCGGCGCGGCCGTTGTGGCCACGCTGAGCGCTCCGCCAGCGACCGTGCCGGTCACAGGTCGCGTTGTAGCGGCGCCCGCCGTCTGGCTCCACCCGAGGGCGGCCACGGTCAGAACAGCTGCGGCCCCTGCCGCGCGGTGCTTCCCCAACATTCCAAGACCTCCCGGGTGTCTATGGCGCTTGAGCACCGGCCCCCTGCAGACCTGGCCGTGCTGCGGTGGTTGTATCACCGTTTGACGGCCGCGAGCGAGCCTTTCACTCAATGCACGATCGCAATGAGGAGCGATGCATAGCTTTGGGGAACGACTGTCGGGCCAACCTGCAACGCGCGCCCCAAGGCGCGCCCGTCAGCTGTCCCAGGACTGGTCGTCCACCGCGTCGGCTACGAGCCCGGCGGCGGACTGGTGGTAGGTGACGTCGATCTGATCGCCTGCGAGCACCCCGTCGAAGAGACCCAGGGTGGGATCCGCAGTGATGGTGTACGAGTTCCCGGAGACCGGGTCGGCGACCGTGATCCCGCTGTCGCTCACCGCGGTGACCGGCCCGGAGGCGTCCTGCTCGACGTACTCCACGTCGTCGGCGCTGAGAGACCCGTCGGCGTTCTGGGCGTACGTCACATCGACGCCGTCGCCCACCTCAAAGCCGTCGGTGAGCCCGGAGCCGGGATCGACGGAGAAGGCCAGGAGCCCCGAGCCGGTATCGATGGCGACGCGGTTGACCGACACCTGTGTGATCGTCCCCTCGGCCACCTGATCATCGTCGGACGGGTTGTTCCCGGACTCGATCGTCCCGACCGACGTCGCCGCCGGCGGCAGGGTGATGGTGATCGTCCAATGTCCCTGCGCGTTCACCGTCTCGCTGATCAGCACGGTCAGCCCCGGGGTGAGGCCCTGGATCTGGACCGTGACCGGCGCGGTGGCGTCCCGACTCCCCGCGGTCCGCGAGATCGCGGCCTCGTGTGCCAGCGGCCTCGCCGAGACCTGCCGGGAGGAGAGGTTGAACGTGTTGCCGTCGGTCAGGCGCAGCCGCACCTTCCCCGAGCTGGCGCGCACCACCCGCGCGTAGAACGCGACGGTGCCGGACGCACGGGCGGTCCTCTTCACACGCGAGATCGCCTTGCCCGAGCGCCGGAAGGAGATCTTGTCCCCCAGGCCGAGGCGCGGCAGGACGCCGCGGTAGGCGTAGGCGTGCACCACGTGCCCGGCGTCCACCAGCTCGATCGTGTGGTGGTGCTTGTCCACCGAGAACACGGTCGCGCGCGGGGGGTGCGCCAGCGCGCCGGTGGGAAAGACTGCGAAAGCGGCCAGCGCGCTGGCCAGCGTGAGACGTTTCATCTTGATTTCCGCTTCCTTGCGATTTGCGTCCGCCGGGTGTGGCGCCGCGCTTAGCTCCTGCTACCCCGACACAACGGCATCCGTCCCACCCGCGGTGAGCCCACCCGGCGAAGGTCAACGTCTGTTCGAAGCGATCGGCGCGCTCAGCCGGCCGGCACCGCACCGCCCACCAGCGCCAGCAGCTGCTCGCGGTCGGGGCCCGGGAACGGCGCCGGCGGCCCCGCGCCGCGGCCCGCGCGGATGCACTCGGCGAGGTCCGGGTCCTCCCACAGCTCGCTCTGAAGCCGCAGGCAGCTGCGGTTGGCCACGTACCCACGGAAGGCATCGGGGCTTTCGCGCACCGCGGCCAGCAGCGCGAGGCGCAGCGCGGCCGCCCCGCTCGGCGGGTCGGGCACGCGCCCGGCCCGCAGCGCGGTCATGTGGCGCAGGCGGCTGCGGTCCTCCTCCACGGTCTCCCGGTACCAGGGCGCGAGCTCGCTCTCGGTGACCGTGTCCCAGGTCACGGCGAACTCGAGCGGATCCTCCAGCCACGACCCGACGACGTCGCGCAGGCACGCGGCATGCAGGAGGGCGAGCGTCAGCCCGCGGCCCAGCGAGGGATTCGTGCAGGCCCACGCGTCGCCGACGAGCGCCAGCCCGGTCACCACCGCACCGCCGTCGCGCATCGGGCGGCGGTAGCGGTCGACGATTCCGCCCATCGCCATCACGCCCGTGAGGGGCTCGCCATCGAGCCAGTGGGCGTGGAGCGGACACGCGGCCACCACGGCGCTCCACACCTTCGGATCGCGCATCCGCTTGAGCGGCTGGTCGCCGGCCGCCGCGTACAGGGTGACCGACCACGTGGCGTTGTCGGCGGGAATGGTCAGCACCGAGAACGTGCCGAGCTCGGTCAGCATCGGCGCGCGCATCTGCGGCCACGCCCCGTCGCGCGCCCGGAAGTACCGCGTGTAGTACAGGAAGCCGGAGTCCTCGGCCTCCTCGTGCATCGGCGTAACGCCGGCGGCGGCCATCCAGCGCGGGAGCCGCGAACTTCGCCCCATCGCGTCCACCACGAGATCGGCGCTGAGCTCATCGCCAGCCTCGAGCCGCACACCGGTGACATGCGGCACGCCGTCGTAGCTGCGGGTGACCAGCCCCCGGACCGGCGCGCCCCGGCGGATCTCCAGGCCCGGCTCGTCCCGCGCCGCCGACGCCAGAACCTGCTCGAGCGTCGCGCGGCGCGTCGCCAGCGTGACGAACCGCTCGTCGCCGGGCCGCGATGCGCCGTTGCCCGACGCGCCCGACATCAGGCGCAGCGGCTCGAATCGCGCCGCCCCGGCCGCCTCGACAGCGGCCCGGACATCGGGGAGCTCGGCGCTGAGCACCTCGTGCCCGCGCGGGGTCAGGTAGTGGGCCTGACGGAACTGCGCCACCCCCTCACGCCCCCATCGCTCCCACGCGTCCTGCGGCGACGAGGGCACCGGGCCCTCGTCGCGCTCGAGCACAGTTACGTCATGGCCATCCCGGTGCAGGAGCAGCCCGGCCGCCAGCCCGGACACTCCGGCACCCAACACGATGATCTTCGGCACGTCTCCGTCACCCCCCTCGGTGATCCTCGGCCGATCCCGGTCGTGCTCGTCACGATCCGGCCGGCAAGAAGTCGATCAGCAACTCGTTCAGCTCATCCGGCGCCTCGAGCTGCATCCAGTGCCCGGGGCCCTCCAGGCGCTCATAGCGCCAGCCGCCGGTGACGTGACGCGCCGAGCCGGTCATCTGGCGTTCGGTGAGCGCGATGTCCCCGGTACTCCACACCCCCATCGTCGGCGCCGTCACCGGCGGCAGCGGGCGCCCGCTGGTCAGCCAGACCTCGGGCGGCAGGTTGGCCCGGTAATAGCTCAGCGCAGGCGTGAGGGATCCGTTGGCCTCCATCTCGGCCACTACGGCGTCGGCGTCGGGATGGCGGCTCCAGGCGCGGAAGTTCGACCACCCGTCGGCTGACAGCCATTCCTCAGCGACTCCGCGGAACTGGAACAGGAGCATGTACCACGACTTCTCGTGCTGCTCGAACCCCTCCGCTCGGAACCTCGCGGGATGACCGACCGAGAGCACCGCGAGGTGGTCGACGCGGTCCGCGGCCAGGGCGGCGAGAGCCCACGCCACCGCCGCACCCCAGTCGTGGCCCACCACGTGAGCGCGGTGGACGCCGGCGTCGGCCAGCACGGCGAGCACGTCGCCCGCGAGCCCGGCGATCCCGTAGGCCTCGACCTCCGCGGGCTTGTCGGAACGGCCGTAGCCGCGCATGTCGGGCACGATCACCCGGAACCCCGCCTCGGCCAGCGCCGGCACCTGGTGGCGCCACAGCCGGCCCGAGTCGGGGAAGCCGTGCAGCAGCACCACCGGAGCGCCCTCGCCGGCGACCTCGTACTCGATGCCCACGCCGTCATGCTCGGCGCGCATGCCCGCCGGTGCCCTCGTTGACGCGCCCCGATCGCATCACACGCGCCATTGTCCTCGACGGGGGCCGGGCAGCGCAATGGGGGTTCAGCCCCATTCGCGCGACGGGCGCGTGGCCGAGGCGGAGCGCGAGCGGCCGGAGCTGCGGGCGGCGGAATCCCGCCCCGGCTCGCCGCCGCGCAGCGATCCGGCGTGGGCCCGCGCGCGCGGGTCGCGGCGCGTCCGGATCACACTCGCCACGGTCGTGACGGCCAGGATGACGGCGACGACCGCGAGCGAGAGTCCAGTCGAGATCTCCGGCACCGCGTCGCTGTGCAGGTGGCCGAAGTGCAGTACCAGCTTGGCGCCGATGAACGCGAGGATGAGGGCGAGGCCGGTGGACAGGTACACGAGCCGGTCGAGCAGCCCGGACACGAGGAAGAACAGGGCGCGGAGCCCGAGCAGGGCGAACGCGTTGGCCGCGAACACGATGTAGGCGTGCTGGGTGATCCCGAACACCGCGGGGATCGAGTCGAGCGCGAACAGCACATCCGTGCTGGCGATCGCCACCAGGGCCAGGAACAGCGGGGTGAGCATCCGGCGTCCGGCGCGGCGGGTGACGAGGCGCTGCCCGTCGTAGTCGTCGCTGACCGGGAGCAGACGCCGCGCTGCCCCGACCAGGCCGTTGTCAGTGACCGACGGATCCCGGTCGCGATGGCGAAACAGCTGCACCGCGGTGATCGCGAGGGCCAGCCCGAAGACCAGGTAGGTGAACGAGAACGCGTCGAGCATGGCGGCGCCGAGCGCGATGAACACGGCGCGCAGCATGAGCGCCCCGACGATCCCGATCAGGAGCAGGCGCGACTGGTGCTCGGCCGGCACCGCGAACGTGCTCATGATGATCACGAACACGAAGAGGTTGTCGACGGACAGGCTCTTCTCGACGATGTAGCCCGCGAAGTACTGGGCGCCGAGGTCCCAGCCGGCGATGACCGCGAACACCACCCCGAACAGCATGGCCACCGCGATGTAGAACAGCGACCAGACGGCGGCCTCGCGCACGCCGACCCTGTGCGGGCGGCGCCCGGCGTGCCACAGGTCGAAGGCCACCAGGCCAGCGATCACGCCCAGCGTCAGCGCCCATCCGACGATCATCATGTCTCCCGGGCCGACCGCGGCCGAAGCCCTCGTATCCGGGCGCGCAGGCGCACGCGGGCTTCGGGGTCGCGCAGTGTCCGGTAGGCGGCGATCACGAGGCCGCCGGCCACGAGCAGGCCCGCGAGCGCGAAGGTGCCCTCCTTGGCGATCGCGGCGGCCTGATCGAAGGACTCCCAGAAGAGGTAGCCCAGGGTCGAGAACGTGGCTGACCACAGGCCTGCCGCGACGAACGTCGCGGGAATGAACCGGCGTGCCGACATGTGGGACGACCCCGCCACGAACGGCGCGATCGACCGCACGAGGCCCACGAAGCGGCCCACGATGATCGTCTTGCCGCCGTGACGCGCCAGGAATCGCTCGACCTGCGCCAGCCGGGCGGGCGTGAGCCTCACCAGATGTCCGTGCTGGAGCAGGAACGTCCGGCCCAGCCGGCGTCCGAGCCCGTAGGAGATGAGATCCCCGGCGAACGCGCACACCCAGACGATGGCGATGAGGACCGGTAGGACCGTGTGCCCCTGTCCCGCCGTCACTCCGCCTACGACCACCGCCAGCTCGCCTGGAGCGACCAGCCCGATCCCCGCGCCGGTCTCCAGCAGAGCCATCAGACCGACCACCGCATAGGTGAACGCGCCCAGCTCGGCACCGATGTCGCGGGCCACCGCCTCGAGGCTCGGTGGGTGGACGGCTCCCGTGCCCCACGCGATGAGAGCGAGCGCCGCGATTGCGCCGGCGGCGCGCACATGGGTCGAGAGCCGCCGCCATCGCGCGACGGTGACGATGATCGCCAGCGCGGCGGCGACGAGTGGTCCGGTCTTCATCTCGCGGACATCCGTGAACGGGGCACGCAGCAAGGCTGACGTGCGGTCGGCCTGCTCGGAATGGGGTCACGCCCTCATGTCGCGCGCGAACGTGAGCGGGCAGCATCGGCGCATGCCGGCCGTCACCGTCCTCGTGACCTCTCTGGGCCTCGCGGACTCGCTCAACCCCGTCACCATTCTGATCGCCGTCTACCTCGGCGCCGGGCCAGATCCCGTGCGCCGGCTCTCCGCGTTCGCCGTCGGCGTGTTGGCTGCCTACTTCCTCGGTGGCGTGGCGCTGATGCTCGGCCCCGCGGAGCTGCTGCGCGCCGCCCTTGACGGCGTCGAGATCCCGGGGGCGGACGTTGCGGCACTCGCCGCGGGTGCCGGGCTCGTCATCGCGGCCGTTGCGCTGTGGACGCGCAGGGCACGGCTGGCTCGGGTGCGGCTGCCCAGGGCACTCGCCGAGCCGCGATCGGCGCTCGTCCTGGGCGCTGTGGTCACGGCGCTCGACCTCCCGACGGCCTTTCCCTACTTCGCCGCGATCGCCGTGATCGTGGGGGCGGACGTTTCGCTGCCGGCCCAGGTGCTCCTGCTGGGGCTGTTCAACGTCCTTTACGTCCTCCCCATCGTGCTCGTGCTCGTCGCTCGCCTCGTGTTCGGTGCGCGCTGCCAGTTGCTCATGGCCAGGGTCACGGCCGGCATCGAGCGGATCGCCGGGCCGCTGCTGGCGGCGGGCACGTGTGCGATCGGGTGCGCGCTCGTTGTGCACGGCGCCCGGGGCCTACTCGGCTAGAGCCGCTTCCTCCTCGATCTCGCCCACGAGCTCCTCGAGCAGGTCCTCGAGGGTGACCAGGCCAACCGTGGCTCCGTGCTGATCGCTCACCAGCGCCATCTGGCGGCCCGGAGCGCGCATGTGACGGAGCAGGGCGGTGACCGGCATGTCCTCCGGGACCCGCGGCAGCGGCCGTAGCAGGCTGCGCAGATCGCCGGCCGGCTCGCGCAGCATCGCCGCCAGCAGATCGTGGACATGGACGAGCCCCCAAGGGGCGTCGAGCCCGCGCTCGGTCTCGCAGACGGGTAGGCGCGTGTGACGCGCCGCGGCGGCCTGGTGCGCCGCCCGGTCGATCGGCGAGTCGAGCAGCACGAACTCGATCGTCTCGCGGGGCTGCATGACGTCGCGCGCCGAACGCTCGGCGAAGGCGAAGCCGCGCGCGGCCAGCTCCTGCTCCTCGGCTTCGATCAGGCCGTGCTCACCGCTCTGGGCCAGCAGCTCGAGCAGCTCCTGCTCGGAGTGCGGGGCGTGCCCAGCCTCGCGCGCGGGCGGGATGCCGAAGGGGCGCAGCGCGAGGTTGCCGAGCCCGTTGAAGATGTCCACCAGCGGCTTGGTCGCCATGTAGAAGATGCGCATGGGCGGCGCCACCCCCAGGGCGGTCTCGAGCGTGCGCGAGATCGCGACGCTCTTGGGCGCCAGCTCACCCGCCACCACGTGCAGCACCGTGATCAGGCCGAACGCGAGCGCCGCCGCCACCGCGATGCCCCCGACCTCGGCCTCGGCGCCCAGCACCGGCTCGAGCAGGTTCTCGAACGCGCTCTCACCCACGACGCCGAGCCCGATGCTCGCGATCGTGATGCCGAGCTGGCATGCGGCCAGATAGGCGTCGAGGTGCTCGACGGCGTGACGGAGCGAGCGCGCTCCCGGGCGCCGCTGGAGCTCGATCTCGGGCATCTGAGTGGGGCGCATCCGCGCGAGCGCGAACTCGCTGGCGACGAAGAAGGCGTTGGCCAGCACGAGGGTGCCGGCGATGAGGAGATCGAGCACTTGTCCCGCGGAGGATCGGCCACGCGGGCGCGGCCCGCCATGGAGGCGAGCCTGCATCTCCAGCCCGGGTGGCAGCGGCCTAGGGCTCGATCAGGCCCTGGCGAATCGCGTAGCGGGTGAGCTCGACCCGGTCGCGCATCCCGAGCTTCTCGAGGATGTTCGCTCGATGGCGCTCGACCGTCTTCTCGCTGATGACCAGCGTCTCGGCGATCTGGCGGTTGGTGTAGCCCTCGGCCACGAGCTTGATCACCTCCTGCTCGCGCGGGGTCAGCGGATCGTCGGTCACCGGGAGGTCCTGGCGTGCACGATGGAGGAAGTCGGCGATCAATGGAGTCTCCGCCCCCGGGTAGAGGAACTTCTCGCCACGCATGGCGGCCCGGCAGGCCTCCACGAGGTCGCGATCCGCGACACTCTTCAGCACGTAACCGGCCGCGCCCGCCTTGAGCGCCTCGAGCAGGTAGCGCTCGCTCTCGTGCATGGACAGCATGAGGATCCGGAGCTCGGGCCGGCGGCGGTGAAGCTCGCGGGCGGCCTGCAGGCCCGTCATCCGGGGCATCGTGATGTCCATGATCGTGAGGTCGACATCGTCCTGGAGCGCCCGCGTCACCGCGGCGGCGCCGTCGCCGACCTCGTCGACGACCTCCAGGTCGGGCTGCATCTCCAGAACGAGGCGCAGGCCACGGCGGACGACCGTGTGATCGTCAGCGAGCAGGATCCGGGTCTTGAGTTGCATCGTGCGGTCCAGATAGTGAACTCGACGGCGGCCGAGACCGCCGTCTGATCAGAGCTCGATCGTCGTGCCCACCGTGCTGATCGCGAATGCGTCCGGGAACCGGTTCGCGATCTGGAGGACCGCCTTCCACCCCGTGCAGTGCGCGGGAACCAGTAGATCGGGCGACAGCTCGGCAAGCGCGTCGACGGTCGGCGCGATGATGGGCTCGAACATGGGACCGCTGAGATGGAAGCCGCCGATGACCGCGGCGACGCGATCCTCGCCGGTCAGCCGCCGCGCGTAGCGGACGGTATTGACGATCCCCGCGTGGCCGCAGCCGCTCACGACCACCAGGCCGCGATCGCGAACGCGCAGCACCAGCGCCTGATCGTCGAGGATGAGCGGGTCGGCCTGCCACTGCCCGGCGTGCAGCGCTTCATGACCCTGAAAGCCCGTCTCGAAGCACGTCGTGCGGTCCACCTCGCCGGTGATCAGCGCCGCGCCGTCGAGCAGGAAGGAGGGCCGGCGCTCCTCCACGATCTGAAAGCCGATGTCCTCCAGTGCCGCCCGGCTGGTCGCGGGCAGCTCGCCTGGATCCAGGCCCGGGAACCGGATCCGCCGCCGGCTCCAGAATTCCGGGTGAATCGTCACCGGCAGGCGAGTGCGGCCGAGCGCTCGCGACAGCCCCTCCATCCCCGTGACGTGGTCCCAGTGCCCATGGCTGAGCACGATCACCTCGATGTCCCCCACCGCCAGCCCGAGGCGACGCATGTTCTCGACCATCCCGTTGGTCGAGACACCCGTGTCGAACAGCAGCGTGCGCTCCCGCCCGCCGCGCTCGATGCGCACCAGCGCCGAGAACCCCGGCTCGGCGATCAACGCGTCCGGCACGCCGCTTTCCGGTGCCGTGGCCGCCGGCGCCCGTGGCAGCGCGCCGGTCAGCGCCTTGGGCCAGTTCACCCGCTGGACCGGCCCGCGGTCCGCGAGCAACGGGTCGGTGAGGTTGTCCACGAGCACCGTGACCCGGACCCGGTCCACCGGCTCGAGGGCCACCAGGCTCATGACTCGCCGATTCGCGCCCGTTTCACGACATGGATGTTCGAGGGGTTGGCGTCGTGGCGCAAGGCCCCAGCAGGTCCCAGCGGTTCCCGGCGATGTCCACGAACACCACGACACGCCCGTAGGGCTCGTCGCGCGGGTCGCCGACGAACTCCACGCCGGCGTGACGCATCCGGTCATACGCCACCTGGAAGTCGTCCACGCGTAGGAAAAGCCCCACGCGGCCGGCGAACTGGTCACCCACGGCTCGGCTTTGGCGCTCACCGTCGGCTCGGGCGAGCAGCAGTCCGGTGGGCGCGCCCGGCGGGCGCACCACCACCCAGCGCTTGGGGCGGCCGCCGTGCGTGGTCAGCGCCGGAGAGTCCTCGACCAGCTCGAAGCCGAGGGCGCCGACGAAGAACGCGATCGCCGCGTCGTAATCCTCGACAATGATGGCGACCTGCTCGAGGTGCATCATGTGCAGCGCACTGGCCGGAGTCGTCGCCGAAGCGAGATCACCCGTGTTGGGTGATGCCGCGGGCTTCTGTGAGCCGTAGGTGTATGCGGCGACACAACACCACGAGCCGAACAACTCATTGGAGGAGACATGACAGTCATCGCAAGTTCGTATCCGTTCCTGAATGTCCTGTGGTCGATGCTCATCTTCTTTGCCTGGGTGATCTTCATCTGGATCGCCATCACGGTGCTGATCGACGTGTTCCGCCGGCACGACCTATCGGGGTGGGGCAAGGCCGGGTGGACCATCCTGATTGTCATTCTTCCGTGGCTGGGCGTCCTGATCTACCTGATCGTCAATCACCAGGGCATGGCGGACCGTCGCATGAAGGAGGTCCAGACGTCGCAGGCGCAGTTCGACGACTACGTCCGCCAGACGGCGGGTAGCGGCGCCGGTGCGGCCGGCGAGATCGAGAAGGCGAAGGGCCTGCTCGACGCCGGCACGATCACCCAGGCCGAGTTCGACGCGATCAAGGCCAAGGCACTGGCCTGATCCCGGCGCGCGCCTGAGGACGCGAGCGCCATCACGATCGGCAGGCCGGGACCTCTGACGTCGCCGAGGTCCCGGCCCCAGCTGATGCTGCTCAGCCGGCGGGCTCGCGGTCGGGCATGACCCCGCTGGCACGGGCACGACCGACGAGCGCGAGCCGCTTTTCGTTCTGCGGGAGGTCGCCCACCCCGAACTTGTCAAACAGCGCGCGAAGATGGAGTTTGACCGCCGGGATCGACAGGAAGAGCTCCTCGGCGATCTGGCGGTTGGACGCCGGCGCCGCGAACGGGTCGCCCGCGAGCAGCGGTCGGCAGAGGGCGGTGAGGACCTCGCGCTGACGGGCCGAGAGATCGACGGTGGCCGCCGCGGCGTGGATGGCGACCGCGGTGGCCCGATGCTCGCCACCGGTGGGCCGGCGCACGAGCACGACCGTCCGTCCGAATTGCAGCCGGTCCCCGTCGCGTAGCCTCCGCCGGCCGTGGACGCGCTCCCCGTTGACGTAGGAGCCGTTGCGCGACAGGCCGTCGTCAACCAGAGTGAGCTCGCCGCCGAGTTCCTTCAGCTCGGCGTGGAGCCCCGAAACCTGGTCGTCCCAGTGGATGCACAGCGCCGCCTCCGCGTTGCGGCCGACCGTGAACTCACCAGCGAGCGCGGTGGTCTGCAGCCGGCCCTCCGCATCGCGGTACAACAGGAAGGACTCGTCGCGGCGCTCGGCATGGATCACCGCCTGAAGCTCCACCGGGGTGAGCGGGCGAGGCTGCCCATCGATGCTGTGCGTCGCCATGGCCTCCGGGGATACCCCAAACCGCGGGCAACGTCAAGCGTTCGGCCGCCGCGAGCCGGCGGGCGCCGCGGCCCTGGGAGCGGACCGCGCCGTCACCGAGCGGGCTTGAACCGCAGCGTCAGCGTGAGCCTGCCCGACTCGGCGCACTGGCTGTACTCAGACAGGCGGGGGCAGCCCTGATCCGGACCCGCGCTGTGTCGGACGCTGAACGCCGTCCGCCCCAGAACGCGCGACCGTGGGAGGGTCAGGCTGCCCGGCTTGAGGGAGTTCTCCAGGAACGCGTCGGGCTCGATGTGCGTTCCCGCGAGGCCGAAGAGCGGTCCGTTGCCGTCGAGCGTGGGCCCGATCGACGGGCACGGGTCATCACCCTCGCTAAAGAAGTCGTTGTTGAGGAAGTGTCCCAACAGTGCCCTCCCTCGCGGCGCGAACATGATCGTCGCGCTGCCGCCGCCACCGCCCCGGATCGGCCCACCGCAGTGGAAGGCTCGCTGGGCGCCGCACGTCACATCGCCATTCGCCTGCTCCTGGCGCGGCGGGTTGGAGCCGGTCACGCTCCAGGATCCGCCCGCGCGCCACTTCCCGACCACCACCATCCCCGACCCCAGCTGGTAGAGCGCGGGCTTGCCGCCGGCCAGTGTCGCGTTCAACCTCAGCTGCTCTCGTGCCGTGCCTGTGACCCCCGTCTCGAGGCAGTTGACCCACGTCACGTGGCTCGTATACGTGCCGGTCAGCGACCCCGTCACATTCCACAGCCGCTGCTGCGCCGCGGACGCCGACGCAACGCCGGCCCAGCCGATCAGCGCCAAGCCACAGACGACGGCGATCGTCGCGACGACGTTGGAGTACGTCAACCGGTCCCGCATGTTGCTCCCTTGTCCCGTGCCCAGTGCGCGGCGAGATTCTCTCCGCATCGGCCTCTCCGGTCAACCGCTCGACGTCGTGGTTGCGGCTTGGCGATCGGGGTAGTTGGGTCGCGGCACCTCGCACAAGCAGCTCTCAGCAGAGGGGCAAACTCGTATGGCTTCAAGCAATCCCACGCCGCTGCAATCGGCGCTCCGGCGTTTCCTCGGCGACCGCGATCACGAGCGCCCTCCCGCTCGCGGCGCTCGCCGTGGCCGTGGCATGGCCCGCCGAGCGCGGATGCGCCCGCCGTCGTCCGTCGCCCAGCGCGAGATGGACTGGTTTCGCCGCGGCCAGGGGCTCCCGTACTGGCATCACGATCGCCGCTCTGACTGATCGCGACGGGCGCCACAACCCTTGGTTTTGTGAGCTCTCGGACGCGGCGGGTAGTGGCGATACAAACGATCGTGGAGGTGTGGCGATGGCCAAGGACCATGGACCGAGCGTGAAGGACGACAAGCAATACGAGGGGCTGCGCAAGCAGGGCATGAGCAAGTCCCGCGCGGCGGCGATCGCCAACACTCCGGACGCGTCTGAGAAGGGCGGCAGGAACTCCCACAGCGGCGGCAGTAGCCAGAGCCGCCGCAGCAGCGGTCCGGGCAGCGGCGGCAACCGCGCTCAGAAGCAGGCAGCCGGCCGCAAGGGCGGCAAGAAGTCGAGCTGACGCCGGCCGGCGGCTGACGAGCGGCGGTTCCCCCGCGGAGCGCGCGCCCGTTTGCCGACGGTCCGTTCGGGCTATTCGCACCTCACCGATGACTTCATCTGCGCAGCGCGGGCGGCGGCCCAGCGTCAACGGGGCGGCGCCCCTCCGCCCCGATTTCGATCCCCGAGTGGCGTATCGGGCCGTCGTCCTCGCCCTGGGCCTGCTCGCCGCCGGGCTGCTGTTCGAGGAACTGGTCCAGATCGTCATGCTCGTGACGATCGCGCTCGTCATCGCCGTTCCCCTCGCCGCGTCCGCGACGTGGCTGCGCCGCTTCCACATCCCGCGCGCCCTGGGGGCCGTCCTGTCCCTGCTGGCCGGGGCCGCGGTCACCGGCCTGCTCCTGGCCTTCCTGGTGCCGACCTTCGTCAGCCAGGTCAACGATTTCGTGGCCCAGCTGCCGAACACCGTCGCGCACCTCGAGCGCCAGGTCAACCACCTCCTCGGCCTGCGCCGCGGGACCACGACCCACGCGGTGACGCGATTCGTCCATCGGTATACGCAGCATCCCGCCGTCCTGCTCGGCCCGCTGACGGCGATCGGCGTCTCGATCGCCACCGCGGTCGGAGCGATCCTGGTGGTTCTCATCAGCGCCCTCTACATGGCCATCAGCCCCGACCCGCTCGTCAACGGCCTGGTCCGCCTGTTTCCCGTGTCCCGGCGCCCGGACGTTCTGCGCACGCTTGAGCGGATTCGCGTCGCCTGGCTGGCCTGGCTGCGCGGCGTGGGGCTCGACATGCTGGTGCTCGGCGGCCTGCTGTTCGTGGGGATGCAGATCGTCGGCCTGCAGTTCGCCGCCGGCTTCGCGATCTTCTCGGCGTTGATGACGGTGATCCCGAACTACGGCTCGGTCATCAGCGCCATCCCCCCGATCGCCTACGGCCTCACGAGTTCCTTCCATCTGGGCGTGGCGGTGGCGATCGTCTACGTGGTCGTCAACCAGATCGAGGGCAACGTCGCGCTCCCGCTCATCATGGGACGCTCGGTCAGCCTGCACCCGGCGGTTATCGCCGTCGGGGTTCTCATCGCCGGGACTCTGTTCGGGATCATCGGGCTACTCATCTCGGTGCCGCTGATCTCACTCACGCTCATCCTCATCGACGAGATCTGGGTCAAGCCCCACGGCTCGGCGAACGGACCGCTCGACGACCCCGGAGACGAGGACGCGTGAGAGACCAGGAGATCGACCGCGGCGCGGTGAGCACCGCCGCCCGACCCATGAATCCGGCGATCATCCCGCGGCGGTCGCGCGGCGAGCGCGCCATCTACGGCGCCATCCTTCTGGGCGCTGTCCTCATCGTCGCTGGGCTCGTGGCCCAGCAGCTGGTCACGCTCATCCTGGTGACGATGCTGACCATCGTCGCCAGCCTGCCGATGTCGGTGAGCGCCGACCGGCTCGCGCCCCTGGGCATACCACGCCCCCTCGGCGCCCTGATCGGACTGGTCGCCGGCATCGCGGTCGTGGCCGGGGGCCTGACGCTGCTCCTGCCTCCGCTCATCGACCAGGCGCAGAGGCTCATCACCCATGCGCCGCACCTGCTCTGGATCGCCGAGGTCAAGCTGAGCGCCGTCACCGGCGATCGCCCCGGTCACGTCGCCGCCCAGCTCCAGCGCGACGTCACCACCTTCGTCCGCGACCCATCCCAGCTGCTCGGTCCGATCACCACCATCGGCGCCAGCGCGGCCAGCATCGTCGGCGGCGTGGTGATCGGCATCATCACGGCCTACTACATCGCCGCCCGGTCCGAGCCGCTGACCAACGGGCTGCTCAGCCTGTTCAGCCCCGGGACGCGGCCGGAGGCGGAGGCGACCCTGGCCCGTATCCGGGCGGCGTGGCTTGGCTGGCTGCGCGGGCTGGCCATATCGATGGCGCTCATCGGCGTCATGCTCTACGTCGCCCTCGGCCTCATCGTCGGCCTCCCGTTCGCGCTCGTGTTCGCCGTCCTCAGTGCCTGTGCCGAGGTCGTTCCCTACCTCGGCGCCCTGGCCAGCGGCATCCCGCCCGTCGCCTACGCCCTCACCATCTCCCCCACCCGGGCGCTGGTGGTGCTCATCGTCTACATCCTCGTGCACCAGATCGAGGCCAACATCATCGGGCCGCTGGTGATGGCCCGCGCTGTGCGCCTGCACCCGGCGGTGATCGCCGTCGGCGTGGTCGCCGTCGGCGAGGTATTCGGGCTGCTCGGGCTCATCATCGCCGTGCCCATCCTCTCGCTCATCTCCATCCTGGTCGACGTGCTCTGGATCGCCCCGCGGGAGTGACGCGGCGGGAGTGACCCGGCGGCGGTCACTCCTCGTCACGGCGCGCCAGCGGCAGCACGAACCACAGGCCCGTGATCACCGCCGCCGTCAGCAGCCCGACGATCGCCGGCGCGGCGCCGCCGACGACGACATCCGAGACGAGGACCAGGATGCCGACGAACCCCAGGCCCAGGCACACCATCCCGGCGATCGCCATGTCGTTGCCGACGCGGATGAGGAAGGGCTTCTCGCCATGGCGAAACAGCAGCCGGTGATGGATCGGCGGCGCCATCAGCAGGAAGGCCGCCAGGGCGACCACCAGCAACGTCGCGAAGTACACGGTGCGCTCAAAGCCGTCAACGCGCTTCCAGCCGGTGTTGAACGGCAGGATGAGCAGGAAGGCGAACATGACCTGGACCCCGGTGCCGGCGATGCGCAGCTCGTTGAGCAGCTCGATGGTGTTGCGGTCCAGCCGCTCGGGCTGGCTCTCGTCGCGTTTGGCCTCTGCCTCTTCCGAGTTCTCTGTCATGTCGAAGGCGACCTCCAAGAGTTCGCCCGGCGGCGGAGCGGCGCCTGGGTCAGCTCAGCGTAGGGGTGAGTTGTCCAGCCGTGGCCATCAGCCAGGGCCTACCCGATCGCCACTCGTCCAAGCAAGGCGTCCGCTGCGTTTCCGCCCGGTGACTCCGGGTAGCGGTGGTGGCACACAACGCACTCGGAGTCCATGCCGGTGCGACGCACATCGAGTTGGGGGAGGGAACCGATGGCCCAAGACGAACGTCCCGTCGCCGAACTGATCAGGGAGCTGTCGGAGCAGACCTCGACGCTCGTACACAAGGAACTGGAGCTGGCCAAGCTCGAGTTGGCACAGAAGGGGGAGCGGGCCGGCATCGGTGCCGGAATGTTCGGCAGTGCCGGTCTCGTCGGCCTCTATGCGGTGGGAGCCCTCACCGCGGCCGTCGTCCTGCTCCTGGCGACGACGATGGCGGGGTGGCTGGCCGCCCTGGTGGTGGCGGTGGCCTACGGGCTGATCGCCGGTGGCCTGGCGCTCGCCGGCCGCTCGCAGATTGAGCAGGCGACACCGCCGGTGCCCGAGCAAGCAACCGAAAGCGTGAAGGAGGACGTGAGATGGGCGAAAGCCAAGGCCCAGCAGGCGAGAAGGTAGGCAGCGAGCGCGACCGCACGCCCGAGCAGGTCCGGGAGGAGATCGAGCGCACGCGCACCGAGCTCGGCGACACCGTCGCCCAGCTGGCCGCCAAGACCGACGTCAAGGCTCGGGCGGCGCGGGCAGTGGACGCGGCGAAGACGTCCGCCACGAGCAAGGCCGGGGAGGTCCGCGAAAGCGCCGCCGCCAAGAAGGACGAGCTCGCCGCATCGGCTCGAGAGGCCATGCCTCCCTCGGCCGACGCGGCACGACGCCAGGTGGCGCGCCAAGCGCAGGACAACCGGGTGGCGCTCGTCGCCCTCGCGGCGTTCAGCGCCGGGCTCCTCATCGGGAAGTGGCGCTCCTGATGGGCCTGGTCTTCCGCCCCGTCGGCATTCTCATCGGCATCCTGGCCGGGATCATCGGCAGCAAGATCTTCGAGCGCGTCTGGAGATTGATCGATGACCAGGACGCCCCCGATCCCAAGTACCGCGAGATCGCCATCGGCAAGCTCGCTGTGGCCCTGCTCATTGAGGGCGCGATCTTCGGCGTGCTCCGTGGGCTGGCCGACCATGGCGCCCGGCACGGCTTTGCCCGATTGACCGGAGAGTGGCCCGGCCAGGAGCGTCCTGACCCCAAGTGATTCCGGCTCCGCGCCCGGGGTGATCCTCGCTGCCGTGGCAAGTGCATCGATGCGCACGCCGCCGCGAGCGGTGAGGCCTGAGGCTGAACCGGCGGATGCGCCAACGCGCATCCGCCGGGCCCGCCCCCATGCCCTGATTATGCAGGATTTCAGTACGGCGATCTACCGAGTACTGAGTCTTAGCCAGGTCTTGGTCATATTGCTTACAAGGCGGCTGCCAGACGACCGGGGCCGGGCAGGTTGATCTCCGCCCACACGCGGTATCCGTCCCGACGCTCCTCGCCCCAGCGCTCGCAGAGCGCCTGAACGATGCGCAGCCCCCACCCGCCGATCCGCTCGTCGGATGGTGGCGTGGGCCCCGCGCTGGCACCCGAGAGCCCGGGGTCACGGACGCTGATGGTGAGCCGCTCGGCGTTCCGGGACGCGCGCACGTCCAGGTCATGGTGCGGCGTGCCGCCCGAGTGCGCGATCGCGTTGTTGACCAGCTCGGTGGCCACCAGCATGACGTCACCGAGGATCCACCCCAGTCCATCCAGCTGACTGAGCTCTTCCCTCACCGCCGCCGGCGCGCTTGGCGCGCACGGAAGAGTGAGCGCCATGAGCGTCTCGTCCCTACCCGACATGTACTCAATACGTACCCCGCCCACAGAAAAGTCACCGGGGCTGTCGGAGTCGGCGGCTAGCGGGCAGCCGGCCGGCGCTGCTCGAGTCGCGCCCGCTGGGGCTCGACGGTGTACTTCGGCTCACGCGCCGACGCCATGCCCGCGGCGAAGATCCCAAAGCGCGTCAGCGCCGACCCCGCCAACAGCGCCCCACCGGACAGCGCGGCCGCGAGCCGATGACGGCGCGCCACGGTCGCCGCGCCCAGCGCCCCGGCCACGGTGAGCGCCTTGGCCGCCCTCAGACGCCGGCCGGCGATCCCCGTGCGCATCGTCTCGGCCACCATCCCGAGACGGCGCTCGAGCAGCTGCCCGGCCGCCAGCTCGCCCACGGCGCCCATCACGGCGAGCCGCTGCGCCGGCGCGTTCTCACCCACCGGCGCCGCGAGCAGGCCGAACCCAGCCCCGGCGCTGGCCGCCGATCCGACGAACAGGAACGGCAGCTCGCGGTGGCCCTCGTGCCAGGCGGGGACCGCGGTGTCGGCGATCAGCGCCGCGGTGTAGGAGGCCACGAGTGGCCCCAGCAGCCCGGCGCCGGATCCGGCCGCCCGGCCCGTCCGTGGCGCGATCCCGGTCAGCTCGCTCGCCGCGCTGGCCACGTTCAGCGGCGCGTAAACGAACAGGATCCACACGCCGACGCTCATCGGCGACGTCGGCTTGAACACCCGCAGCATGTGGAGAAACCGCGCCGGGCGCCCCAGGTCGTTGACGAGCGCGGCCAGCGAGGCGCCGATCGCGGTCGTGGCACACAGCTTGGCGCGCCGCGCCAGACGGGGCCGGCGGCTGAGATCGGCGCCGGCGGCCAGCAGCGAGGACGCGCCCGCCAGGCCCCCCGCGAACAGGTAGCCGGCGATGTCGCGCTCAGCCCACACGGGCGGGTTGATGATCGAGTTGCCGTGATAGGAGCCGCGCGGGTCGCTCACCGCCGCGCCCCCACGAAGCAGGCCACCGTGCCGGCCAGCATCGCACCGGCCGCGACCCCGACGCGCTTCCACATCGCGGGTAGGTCGCGGGTCGTCACCACCGGGTCGGGCGGCAGGCCGTAGACCTCGGGCTCGTCGAGCAGGAGGAAGAAGGCGCCGTCGCCGCCGACTCCGTCAGCGGCGTCGTGACCGTAGAGCCGGGCCTCGCTCACCCCCGCCTCGTGCAGCTGCTCCACCCGCCGGCCGGCCCGGGCCCGGAGCTCATCGAGCTCGCCGAACTGGATCGAGTCAGTGGGACAGGCCTTGGCGCACGCCGGCTCCTGCCCCACCTCCAGGCGGTCGTAGCACAGGGTGCACTTGAAGATGCGGCCGTCGTCCTCGCGCTTGTCCAACACGCCGTACGGGCATGCCGGCACGCAGTAGCCACAGCCGTTGCAGATGTCGGGCTGGACCACCACGGTGCCGAACTCCGTGCGGAAGATCGCGCCCGTGGGGCACACGTCCAGGCAGGCGGCGTGCGTGCAGTGCTTGCAGACGTCGGACGACATCAGCCAGCGGAAGCTGTCGTCGTCGCGCTGGAAGTTCGTGACATGGCCGCTGAGCGGGACGCGCTGCTCGATGAACGCGACGTGCCGCCACGTGTCGGCGCTCAGCCCCTGGGAGTTGTCGTGCGACCAGCCGGTCCAGTTCAACCCGTCCTCGGGGACGCCATTCCACTCCTTGCACGCCACCTCGCAGGCCTTGCAGCCGATGCACACCGACGTGTCAGTGAAGAAGCCCATGCGGGGCGGTGCATCCTCATAGCCGGCTTCCGTGGCGGGATCGCCGCCGCGCAGCATGATGTTCAGCACGCCGCCGGGGTGGCTCACGGCGCCATTCCGGTCTCGTCGGTGATCCCGGCGCGCTCGCGGTAGGCGCGCACGAGGGCCTCACGCCCCGGGCCGCGCGGGCGCCGCCCGGGCTGGACGTCGACGGTCAGCACCTTGACCTCCTGGATGTGGGAGCTCGGGTCAAGCGACATCGCCGACAGCTCGTTCATCGAGTCACCGCGCGCGTAGCCGTTGGGGCCCCAGTGGTAGGGCATCCCGATCTGGTGCACCGTGCGCCCCTCCACCTGTAGCGGTGTCATTCGATCGGTGATCATCACGCGCGCCTCCACCACGCCACGCGCGCTGACGATCGTCGCCCAGCCGGCGTGCTCGAGCCGGCGCTCCACGGCGAGCTCGGGCGAGACCTCGACGAAGAACTCCGGCTGCAACTCGGACAGGTAGGGCGTCCAGCGCGACATGCCCCCCGCGGTGAAATGCTCGGTCAGGCGGTAGGTGGTGGCCACGATCGGGAACACGTCCGCGCCCGGGTCCCCGGGATCGGGGTGGTAGCGGTTGTTCTCGTGCTCATAGACCTGGCGCGACGGGTTGCGCTGCTGGCGGTACATCGGGTTGCGCACCGGTGAGTCCTGGGGCTCATAGTGCGTCGGCAGCGGGCCCTCGGCCACGCCGGCCGCTGCATAGAGCCAGCCGCGGCCGTCGGCCTGCATGATGAACGGGTCCGTGCCTGACAGCGCCGCCGGCCCCACGGCGTCCTCGCTGGGGCGGTAGTCCGGCGGCTTGTCGGCCTCGAAGTCGGGCGTGTCGTGGCCAGTCCATTTGCCCTGCTCGGCATCCCACCACACCAGCGCCTTTCGCTCTGACCACGGTTTTCCGTCGGGGTCAGCCGAGGCGCGGTTGTACAGGATCCGCCGGTTCGCGGGCCAGGCCCATGCCCACTCGCCCCCCGTCCAGTTCTGCTCCCGCGCCGGCTTGCGCCGCGCCGTCTGGTTGACCCCATCGGCATAGCAGCCGCAGTAGATCCAACACCCGCATGACGTCGAGCCGTCGTCTGAGAGCTGCGTGTAGGCCGACAGGAACTCGCCGTCGGCGCCCCACCCGTTGATCTCGGCCAGGACGGCCGCAGCCTTGGGCTCATCCAGAGGACCATGCGTCGGGTACTGCCAGGTGAGGTCGAGCACAGGACGATCCATCTCGTCGGTGGAGCCGGCGAGTCGCTCGCGGACGAGGTTGCCCAGGTGGTAGGTGAACCACAGGTCAGAGCGCTGCTCCTCGCGCGGCTGCACCGCCTGGTGATGCCACTGCAGCATGCGCTGTGTGTTGGTGAACGTCCCGTCCTTCTCGGTGTGCGCCGCCGCCGGGAAGAAGAACACCTCGGTGGCGATGTCCTCGGTGCGCATCTCCCCCGTCTCGATCTCGGGGCCGTCCTTCCACCACGTCGCGCTCTCGATCAGCGAGAAGTCGCGGACCACCAGCCAGTCAAGCTTGGACATGCCCAGCCGCTGCATGCGGCTGTTCGCCGACCCCACCGCCGGGTTCTGGCCGAAGAGGATGTATCCCTTGACCGTCCCGGCGATCTGCTCCATCACCGTGTCGTAGGTGCTGTGACTTCCGGTCAGCCGCGGCAGGTAGTCAAAGCAGAAGTCGTTGTCCGCTGTCGCCGCCCGGCCCCACCACGCCTTGAGCAGGCTGACGGTGTAATCGCGCATGTTGCCCCAGAAGCCCTTGTCGGCCGCGTTTCCGGCGATGAACTCATCCAGGTCCGCGTGCGCGTGGGCGTGCGGCATGGGGATGTAGCCCGGCAGCGTGTCGAACAGCGTCGGAATATCGCTTGAGCCCTGGATCGACGCGTGGCCCCGCATCGCCATCACGCCGCCGCCCGGACGGCCCATGTTGCCCAGCAGCAGCTGCAGGATCGATGCGGCCCGGATGTACTGCGAACCGATCGTGTGCTGCGTCCACCCCACGCCGTGCACGAACGCGGTGGTGCGCTCCCGGCCCGAGTTGGCCACGAACAGCTCGCACACCGTGGCGAACACCTCCTGAGGGACGCCACACACCCGCTCCACCATCTCGGGCGTGTAGCCCGCGTAATGGCGTTTGAGGATCTGCCATACGCACCGGGGATGCTCGAGCGTCAGATCGAGCTCGGGCGTGCCGTGCGCGTCGCCGCGGCGCTGGCCCTCTCCGCCCGGGCCCTGACTGGGAAGGTTGCCCTCCTGGTCGCGCTGCCCGGCCGCGGCGGCCACGAACGCGTCCTCGTACTGCCAGCTTGAGGGGTCATAGCCGCGCAGGTCGGGGTCCCAGCCCGAGAAGAGGCCGTCGGCGCCGGCGTCCTCGAACTCCTCGCGGATGATCACCGGCGCGTTGGTGTAGTGCAGGACGTACTCGCGGAACTCCGACTCGGTGGTGAGGACGTGGTTGATGATCGCGCCGAGGAACACGATGTCGGTACCCGCGCGTAGCGGGACGAATATGTCGGCGAGCGCGCTCGTGCGGCTGTAATGCGGGTCGACGTGGATCACCGTCGCCCCCCGCGCCTTGGCCTCCACCACCCACTGGAAGGCCACCGGATGGGCCTCGGCCATGTTGGAGCCCTCGAGCACGATCAGATCGGAGTTCTGCAGGTCTCCGGGCAGCGTGCTGGACGCGCCGCGCCCGAACGACGTGCCCAACCCGACCACGGTGGAGCTGTGGCAGACGCGGGCCTGATTCTCGATCTGGATGATCCCCAGCGCGGTGAGCAGCTTCTTGATGAGGTAGTTCTCCTCGTTGTCCAGCGTCGCGCCGCCGAGCGCAGCGATGCTCATGCAACGCCGCACCCGCGACTCGTCGCGCTCCCACTCCCAGCCCTCGCGGCGCGTGGCGACGACCCGGTCGGCCACCATGTTCATCGCCGTGTCCAGGTCCAGCCGCTGCCAGTCGGTCGCGTGCGGCGGCCGATAGAGCACGTGCTCTTCGCGAGAGGCGCCCGTGGTCAGCTGCAGCGACGCCGAGCCCTTGGGGCACAGCCGCCCGCGGCTGTGCGGCGCATCAGGGTCGCCCTCGATCTGGATCACCGCGTCGTCCTTGACGAACACGTTCTGGGCGCAGCCCACCGCGCAGTACGGGCACACCGACTTGACCACCCGGTCGGCGGCACGGGTACGGGCCTCCAGCCGGTCGGACCCCAGCGACTTGACCGCCGCGCCACGCGCCAGCCGGTCCGCTCCGCGGAGCTGGCGCAGCACCGGCCAGCGCGCGGGCGACGGCAGCTCAGGCATCGTCACGAACCTCCCTGCAGCTCGCGGGCCGCGCGCGCCCTGGCCCAGGCGATGACCGTCTCGTCCCGGGTGGGGCTAAGCGCCGGCGGATTGACCAGGTGCTGCGTGCTCGCGGGCAGCGCCGGCTTGGCGCGCAGCTCGTCAGGGTGTGGCGTGTCGCTGCCATCGGCGGGGAGGCCGGTGGCGATCATGAACGCCTGCCCCGGCGGGATGTGCAATGCCCGCCCCACAGTTTGGTAGGAGTGACCTGCGTCCAGCAGCTCGAGGATCTGCGCCCGAGTCGGCATCGCAGGCTGTGTTTGCCCCACTGCGGATCTTCCAAACACGAAGGGCGGTCCCCGCGGTCTGACCTCGGACTGAGCCCCTGCGCCGGATCAGCGCAGCGCCAACAGGCAGGCTCCGCCCAACAGGCCGGCGCCGGTCGTCCACCACGCGATGTAGTCGCCGATGTGGCCAGAATGCAGGCCCCGCAGACCGACCACCGCCCCCCGGCCGCCCGCACGGACCCGGCGGGGCAGGCGGCGCAGCAGCGGCCGGCCGAAGAGCCCCGCGGCGGCCACGCCGAACGCCGCCACCAGGGTGAGCATCCCGATGATCACATCAATGGTCTCCACGTGCATCGGCGGGGCCGGCGGCCAGTGCACGCTGTGGGCGTGCAGCACCCATTGCGCATAGGCCGGATGATCGGCGAACCGGGCCGCGGATCTTGCCACCCACGCGACAGCTCCCGGAACCAGGCCCCCGACGACGCCGGTTGCCAGCAGCACGCCGGGGACGATGAGCATCAGGGGCGGGGTGCGGCCACGGTCCTCGCGCGTCTCGTCGACGCGCTCCTGAGCGGCGCGCGCCTGGCGAGGATCGGGGCCCTCGCGTGGGCCCCAGCCGTAGAACACCCGGCCGGCGACCCGCAGCACGGCCCCCGCAGTGAGCGCCGACACGATCGCGAACACCACGAGCAGCCACCCATAGCCGACGTCCGAAGCGGAACCCTCGATCAGCGCCTTGCCCTGGAACTCGGTGAACGGGGGTGGCGCCGCCAGCAGGATCCCTCCGACCACGAATAGCGCTCCGGCCACCGGCACCTCTCGCCCACGGCCGTGCAGGTCGTACTCGTCGACGGTGCGAAAGCGGTGCAGGAGGATCCCGCAGATCATGAACAGGGCGGCCTTGGTCAGTCCATGCCCGACGATGAACACGGCCACCCCCGCCAGCGCCTTGGCGCCGAGCAGCCCGACCCCGCACACGAACATGCCGACGTGTCCGATGGTGGAGAAGGCCAGCAGCCGCTTGATGTGGCGTTGCAGCACGCACATGACCGCGCCCAACACGGCCGTCGTCGCCCCCAACGCCACCAGGATCGCGCGCAGGGGGTCGGTGTGAGGAGCCATCGCACCGGCGAACATGACCCAGTAGACGCGCGCCACCGCGTAGATCCCCAGCTCGACCATCACGCCGGAGAACAGGACGCACACCGGGACCGGGGCGACGGCGTGCGCGTCGGCGAGCCAGAAGTGAAGTGGCACCGCCGCCGCCTTGGTCAGGAACCCCAGCAGCAGCAGGACCATCGCCACGATCACCAGCGCGTCGGCGGGATGGCCGTCAAGCACCGCACCAATCTGCGCCATGTTGAGTTCGCCCGTGCGCGCGTAGAGCATCGCCACCGCGATGAACATCGCGTAACCGCCGATGCTGTTGGTGATCGCGAAGTTGATGGCACCCTGGATCGGCGCACGCTCCTCGATCCGGTAGGCGGTCAGCGCGTAGGCCACCGTGCTCATCAGCTCGAAGAACACGACGAGGTCGAACAGGTCCCCGGTCAGGCAGAACCCGACCATTCCCGCCAGGAACAGCAGCATGAGGCCGTGAAACAGCCCACCGACGGCGTCGAAGTAGCGCAGCGAATAGGCGAGCGCCGCCAGCACCATGACGCCGGCGAAGGCAGCAATGCCGGCGCCGAGCGGGTCGATCGAGAAGGCGATGCCGATTGCCACGCCATGCTCGGGCCGCCAGCCGCCCATCCAGTACGCGAACGGCTCGCTGGCGGCGTGCACGGCGAGCAGGAGGCAGATCGTCACCGCGCTCAGCGCCACCACCACTGCCGTGGCGTCCTCGCACCAGCGCGGGACGACCGTCCCGACGCTCACCAGCACGGGAGCGACCAGGAACGGGATGACGACCGGCAGCGCGCTCAGGTGCCACACGACGATCAGTCGCGCAGCGCGCGCAGCTTCGCCGGATCCACGGTGCCAAACCGCTTGTGGGCCTGCACGACCAGCGCGAGCAGCAGCGCGATCACCGTGGCTTCGATGACGACATCGGTGAGGACCAGCACCTGGGTGACGGGGTCGACCAACCGCGACGTCGTGGGGATGTCGGCCACGATCGGCGCCTTGGCGGCGTGCCGATAGCCCACTCCCAGCAGGACCAGGTAGGTCGAGGACTGGACGACGGTGAGGCTGAGCACCGTCCGGACCAGATTCTGACTGGACACCACCCCGTAGAGGCCGATCACGAACAGCCATGCTGCCGCCGCAAACGGGGCGAAGGCCATCACAGCTCGCCGCGCGCGACCAGCAGGTCCTGGTCCAGGAACTCGGTCCACGTGAGCAGGAACGCGCCCGTCACCTCCAGCCCCACCGCGATGCTGTTGAGCGGCATCATCCCGCCCGACAGCAGGTGCCCCGAGGTGCCCAGCGGCAGGAAGTTCTCAAGGTATGCCGAGGCGAAGATCAGCCCACCGAGGCCGATCGCCGCATACGCGAGTGCGCCGATCCCATCCAGCGCCTCCACTGCCCAATGTGGCGCGACGCGCTTGAGGGCGAGGTAGCGCCCCGCCAGGAGGATCGCCAACGGGCCCGCGGCCAGCACGACTCCGGCCTGGAAGCCGCCGCCGGGGGTGAGAGCCCCGTGCAGCGCCAGATACACCCCGAGGGAGACCAGCAGGGGGATGAGGATCAGCGACATGAGACGCAGGGCGTCGCTGGCCCCGGCGAACCGGTGGTCGTCCACGCTGCGGCGGGGCGGTTCGTCCTCCTCGTCGCGCAGGTGGCGCAGCAGCAGCGCCACCCCGGTCACCGAGGCGAAGAGGATGAACTCCTCGCCCAGCGTGTCGAACGCCCTCAGGTCGAAGTTGAGCGCGGTGACGATGTCGGTTGCGTGACGACGTCCCGGCTCGAGGCGATCCACCAGCAGGCCGTAGGCGCCGTGGAAGTCCCCGAACGGTGGCAGGCCATGCAGGCCGATCACCAGCACCGCCAGCAGCCCGGAGCCGGCACATCCGAACAGCAGCAGGCGACCGCGCCGGCTCACTCGCCGTCCTCCTCATGGCGCTCGCGCGCGGAGGCATGCTGAGCGATCTTGCGCAGGGCGGCCAGGATGATCACCGGCATCCCGACGCTGCCGACCACCAGCTGCGACAGAGCGACGTCCGGGGCCTGGAGCACGAAGAACAGCAGCGTCAGCGTAAGGCCGAAGATGGACAGCACCAGCGTCTGGCGCAACGGATCTGAGATGAACACGATCGCGGTCCCCGCCGCCACGACGAGCAACAGGGCGACCGCCTGCAGCGCCGTCACCCCTCCTCCTCGCGGTGCTCCTCGATGCCCTCGCGCCAGTCCCCCAGCGCACGGGCGCGCAGACTGCGCGCGGTGGCGTGGACCAGCACCGGGCCCGCGAGGACGAGCATCGCCCCGGTGACCAGCGCCTTGTCGCCGATCAGCGAGAAGGACTCGGCGCACAGGATCGAGATCCCGACCAGCAGCGCGCCGAAGCCGGCGAGGCTGACGTAGTGCAGCCGGTCGAGCACGTTGCGCATCACGCTCACGCCGATGACCGCCGTCACCTGCAGCACCACCCCGGCGATGAGCAGGACGCTGGGGACGGCATGACGCACGCCGCTCACGGATCGGCCTCCATCAGGCGCGCGAACGTGAGCGATCCCACGGTCGAGAGGAGCGCCAGCACCACGGCGAGATCGATGAACGGCTGGCGCCGGAACCCTTCGGAAAGCAGCATCAGCGCGGTGACCGCGAGCACGCTGGCCACCTCAACGGCCGCCAGAGCCGCCGCGGCGCCGGCGAAGACCGCCACGCCCAGGCACGGCAGCAGCGCCACCATGATCACCAGCGCAGCGATCTCCCAGCGGTTCACCCCAGCTCCAGCACGTCGAGCTGCTCGCGCCCGCCGCTGCGATGCAGCTGATGCACCAACAGCAGGTCGCGCTCCCCATCGATGCCGATGACGATCGTGTTCGGCGCCAGCGACCCCAGGCCCTCGGCCAGGGCCCGGCGTCCCACGTCGCCGGACCGGTCGCCACCGGCACGAAACGGTACGGCGCGTAGCGAGCCGCGAGCCTCCCGGGGCGCCACGAGCTGCGCGAGCGCCTGCCAGGACACCCAGGCGATCTGGCCGGGGATGCTCGCGATCACCCGCCAGCCCCGGCTCACCCAGCGGAGCGACACCCGGGCCTCGGCCACGCCCTGGCGACGCGCCGCCTCATACGCCGCGCCGGCCAGGAGGACCGCGCCGATTCCGGCGTACAGCTCGGGCAGGTCAATGGTGTCGATCAGCACCATGTAGAACGCGGCGCCGAGCGCGGAGCCCAGGCCCACCGCCGCCGGGGCTCTCACGGCGCCGATCCCATCACGCAACGATCGCCGCGCGGCTGGTCTGAGGCGCTCAGCGAGTCAAGCGGGGGGCGCTCGTCCACGGGCAGGCGCACGACGGCGCCGTCCTCCCAGGGACGGAGGTAGTGGCCGGCGGTGGCGCTGCGCGGTCCATCGAGCCTGCGCTCCACCGCCGCCAGGACCGCGAATGCCATCTCGCCCAGCGCCCGCAACGGTTGGTGACGGTTCTGCCTGGTTCCGAGATGGCATTCGGCCAGCCCCTGGAGCCCGCATGCCTGCAACAGGTCGATGAGCACGGCCACCTCCACCCCATAGCCCACCGGGAATGGGATGCGCTTCAGCAGCTCTCGGCGGGCGCCGAACTCCCCCGCCAACGGCTGGTCAAACCCGGCCAGCAGCGGGAAGTGCAGGTTGAGCAGCGGTCGCGCCATCACCTCGGTCACCCGTCCGCCCTCGTGGGGCAGGTCCTGGCCCGCAGCGCGAAACGGGCGGTCGAACGCCCCCTTGACCAGCGCCACCTGCGGCTCGTGCAGCAGCGGGCCCAGGAGCCCCAGGAGATGGTGAGGATGGGGATCCTCGGTGTCGGCGTCCAGGAAGCAGACAACGTCGCCGCGGCTGTGAGCCACCGCCCGCCACAGGGCGTCGCCCTTGCCCAGCGCCGGCCCGTGCTCGGACAGCAGCTCGTCCTGCTCGAGGACGATCGCCCCCATCGCCGCGGCGCGCGCCGCCGTGCCGTCTCGCGACGCGGCGTCGATGACGATGACCTCGTCCACGAGGCCGGCCCCCGCCGCCGGTGCGACCGTTGTCGCCAGGATCCCCTCGATGGTGCCGGCACACTCCTTGGCCGGGAGGACCACCGAGACCGTCGTGGTCTGCTTGGCCGCGCACAGGCCCTCCAGCGTGAACGCACCCGCCCGGTAACGCCGCTGCTCGCGCCACATCGACACGGCGAGGTCGACCGACAGTCCACGGCGCGCGCGGCCGTCGATGCGGGCCGAGGTGCGCACGCGCACGTCCGCGGGTCTGACCACCGGGATGCCGTGGTGCGCCAGCTTCGCGCCGAAGGCCTCGTCCTCCAGCGCCGCGCATCCATCCAATCCGCCGACGCGCCGATAGGTCTCGGCGGTCACCCCTAGGGAGGCGCCGGCGAAGTGATGATGCTCCGCCCGCGGCTCGCGGTCCACGACGTCCGACAGGCGCCGGCGCGCGTCGCGCTGCCGTCGCCGGCGCACCGCGCCGGGCAGGCACGCGACGTCATCGGGGTCCAGTTCGATGAGGCCCGCGACCACCGCGGCTCCCCGCGCGAGATGGGCCAGCTGCCGGGCCAGCCAATCCTCGGACGGCGTGGAATCGGCATCGGTGGTGGCGATCAGCCCGGCGCCGCGTCCCAGCGCTTCGAGCCGGTCGGCGGCAGCATCCATCCCCAGACGCCGCGCCGGCCCCGAACCGGCGCCGGGCCCGTACAGAACGGTGAGGACCAGGCCCAAGCGCCGGGCGGCGGCGCGTGCGACCGTGTCGGTCTGATCGGTGCAGGCGTCGGCTACGAGGATCGTCTCGAACGCCTCGGGTCCGACCGTCTGGCGAGCCAGCGCCCCGAGGCAGGCGGCGATCGTGTCCTCCTCGTCGCGCGCCGGGATGACCACGACGCTCATGGGGGCCATGGCGCCCCCTGGGCGATCAGCTCGCGCCCGCGGTCGTAGTCCTCGTCGCGCTCGTGCGTGAGGACCCCGGCGACGCGGCCCTGCCGGCCATACCAGGCGACGAAGGCGCCGTCGCCATCACGGTCCAGCCGGCTGGCGTCAAAGCCGTCGCCCCAGGCGGCGTACTTCAGCGTGCGCGACCCGATCGTCGACCAGAATCCGGGGACCTCGTCCCAGCCGGCGCTCACGCCCGCCGCGGTCTGGCCCGCGATCGCGCCCTGTCCCAGTGCGTCGCCCCAATGCTCGACGCGCAGCGCCCGGCCGGCGACGAGGTTGTCGGCCAGGCACACGTCGCCGGCGGCCAGCAGCCCGTCGCGCGCGGTGCGCATGGCGGCGCTGACCGGAATCGCCCCATCGTCGAGCTCCAGGCCTGCCTGGGCCGCCAGTTCGGAGCGGGGTGCCACCCCGGTGGCCATGACCACGACCTCACCCATCACCCGCTCGCGGGCGGTCGTGACCGCTACGGCCCCAGTGGCACGCTCGATGCGCTCCACCGCCGCTCCGAGGTGCGTATCGATGCCGTCCTCGGCCAGCCACTCCTGCACGATCCTTGCCTGAGCCTCGCCGAGCCGGCCGCTGTTGGGCAGCGGCTCGTCGCTGACGAGATCGACCCGGTGGCCGCGGGCGCGCAGCGACGCGGCGATCTCGCAGCCGATGAACCCCGACCCGATCACCACGGCCCGGGCGGCCTCGCTCAGGCGAGCGGTGAGCCCGCGCACGTGCTCGACGGTCCGGACCACGTGCACCCAGGGGCGGTCGCCGCCGGGGATGGGAAGGCGGGTGGGTTCGGCGCCGGTGGCCAGGAGGCAGGACGCGTAGCGCAGCTCACGCCCGCCCGACAGCAGCACCCGGCGCCGCCCGGCATCCAATGCCGCCGCCCGACCGGAGACGAGGTCGACCCGCTGCTCGTCAAGCCAGCCTTCGTCCTCGAGCGGCAGGTCGGTCTCCGCGCTCTCTCCGCGCAGCAGCTCCTTGGTCAGCGGCGGGCGGCGGTACGGCATGCGCCCCTCGTCGGCGACAATCGCCACCGACCCGTCACCGCCCGCGTCGCGATAGGCGCGAACAGCCGACAAGCCCGCTGGCCCGCCTCCGATCACCAGCAGGGCGTGAGGCTCGCTCACCGGCGCTCCAGGATGTCCAGCAGGTACTCGGGCCGGCGCTCGGCCCGGAGTTCGCGCAGCCACGGCGCGCGTCGCACCGCGTCATGGACCTGGCACGCGGTCAGGGGCCGCTCTGGCCCGGCCGGGCGCCAGTGCACGCAGACCAGCCGGCCGCCCGGCGCCATGCGCACCTTCAGTGTCAGGAGCGTCTGCGCCAGCGCCTCCGCGCTCAGGTAATAGAGCGTCTCTGACGCCACCACCAGGTCAAACCGGCCATCCGGGAGATCCTCGGGAATGGCGCCGACGACGGCGCTCGCCTGGGGCTGGCGCGCCAGCGCGGCGCGCGCCCGGCCCACCGCGGTGGCCGAGAAGTCGATCGTTGTCAGCCGCCGACAGCGTGGCGCCAGCCGGGCGCTGAACACGCCGATCGAGCCGCCCAGCTCCAGCACATCCGTGAACGGCCCGGGCCCGCACGCGGCGAGCGTCGCCGCGTACTTGGCCTGCTCGTACGCTACTGCGGTGATACCCCCACGGGTCGGGGTCGGCGCGGTATTGAGCCTCGAAGTGCTCGACGGCGGTCACAGCGCGCTCCGGTAGGACGCCAGCGCCTGCGCGCCGGCGGCAGCCAGGGCGGGGTCCAGGCGGTGCTGCAAGAGGAACAGCTCGAGATCGCGGCGGGCACGGTCCAGCCGTCCACCGGTGGCAAACGGGTGTGACCCGCACGCGCGCTCGGCCTCGGCGAGGATCTCCCGACCGGCCTGCGCGATCGCGGCCCGGGCGTGCAGGGCGACGTCCGCCAGATCGTCGGTCGCGCCGTCCATGGCGCGCGCCGCGCGCTCCAGCCAGGTCGTGATCGTCTCCCGGGCGGTGAGCATCCGGCCGACGGCATGCTCCTGGAGTGCCTCGCGGTGCGGCCGCGCCGCCAGCGCATCGAGCGCGCCGTCAACCGCGCAATCCGCCATTCCCGCCCAGCTCGCCGCGGTGCGCAGCGCATCGCGGCCGAACCACGGCTGCTGTCCCAGGGCACCCGGACCGCCGAAACGGGCCAGCACCGGCGCGCGGTCGAAGATCACCCGGTGCGAGACCGACGCGCGCATCCCCGCCCCGCGATACCAGCGGTCGTCGACGGCCACGGTGGCTGGGTCGGTGAGGTCGACCCAGACGGCCACCGGCGCCGCGGCATCAGGGTCGCGGGCCAGGATGAGTGCACGGTCAAGGCCACCGGCGCCCGAGCAGAAGGTCTTCACGCCGGTGAGCACCTCGCCGTCGCGCGCGGCCGCCACCGTCGCCGGCGTTCCCTCGTCCGGGCGCGGGTCGCCGCCCCACACACCGACGCGCAGCCTCCCAGCGCGTACCGCCGCCAGCTCGCGGTCGCGCAGCGGCGCCGGCGCCTGGACCGCCAGGCGCTCGACCCCGTTCAGGTGCCCGTCCAGGATCCGTCCGACCGAGCCGTCGGCCCGGGCGACGCTGCGGACCAGCCCGAGTTCCGCGGCCGCCGCCGGCCGGCCGGTCCCCGGCTGCGCGTTCCAGGCCAGCGCCCCCACGGCCTCCAGATCGGCGATCGCCTCCTCAGGGAACGGCGGGACCGCGGTGCGATCGCGCTCGCCGGCGCCTGACGCCACCCGTGCCAGGGCGTCGTCGAGGCTGGCCACGTCGAGTTGGGGCGGACTGGCAGTCCTCACGCCACCGCCTCGAGGCGCAGACCTCGCTCGCGGGCGTGCTCGCCGACCAGCGCGACATAGTGAAGCGTCGCCGCCGGGCTGTCGCGCCGGGCTCCGGGCCCCATGCCGTCATGAGCCAGCACGACGGCCCCGTCGCCAAGAGCCTCGCGCGTGTCCTCGAACATCGCGGCGGCCGAGTCGCCCCGCCAGTCGTGGGTGTCGGCGGTCCACCCGATCAGGCGCAGATCACGGTCCCGGGCGATCCGCGTCGACCACGGCGCCGTGTCGCCCCATGGGGTTCGCCAGAAGGTCGGTGTCACCCCCAGGCCGGCGAGGCGCCCAAGCGCCGCGTCGGTGTCGCGGGCCAGCCAGGCTTCGTCGCGCTCGCTGTGGCGGACGTGCTGATCGCAATGCAGCCCGATCGCATGCCCCTCCGCCCGCATGCGCTCGATGATCTCCGCATGCTCGACGGCGCGCCCGGCGATCGGGAAGAAGGTCGCGCGCGCGCCTAGCGCCTGCAGCAGATCGAGCAGCTTGGGGGTCCAGACCGGGTCGGGACCGTCGTCGAAGGTGAGGGCCAGCGCCGGCACGGCAAGCGACTACCCGGGCCCCCGGGGCGTAACCCCCCGGACCCCGCGGCAGTCACACCTCGACCGCGATTGCCCGCTGACCGACCAGCCCCACGCGAAAGTGTGCGCCGCCGGCGACCCGGGTAACCGGGTGCCAACGCACCGGGTCTTCGTCCACACCCAGTCCGATACCCAAGGAGCAGACACGCATGTCGCAAACCGTCGCCGCCTTCATGCTCGACCGCCTCACGCAATGGGGCGTCACCCGTATCTACGGCTACCCGGGCGACGGCATCAACGGGCTGCTCGGCGCCTTTCACGAGTACGAGGACGACATCGAATTCGTCCAGACGCGCCACGAGGAGATCGCCGCCTTTGCCGCCTGCGCGCACGGGAAGCTCACCGGCGAGGTCGGGGTGTGCATGGCCACCTCGGGGCCCGGCGCCATCCACCTGCTCAACGGGCTCTACGACGCCAAGCTCGACCACGCGCCGGTGATGGCCATCGTGGGTCAGCAGGCCCGCATGGCGCTGGGATCCAACTTCCAGCAGGAGGTCGACCTCACCACCCTGTTCAAGGACGTGGCCGGCGAGTTCGTGCAGATGTGCATCGCCCCCGAGCAGGCCGCCCACCTCATCGACCGGGCCATGCGTATCGCGAAGGCTACGAGGTCGCCGACCTGCGTGATCGTGCCCAACGACATCCAGGAGGCCGAGTACTCAGAGCCGCCCCGCGCCCACGGAGCGGTGCCGTCGTCGGTCGGATTCCTCGACCCGGTGATCCGCCCCCGGGACGCCGACCTCCAGCGCGCCGCCGACCTTCTCAACGGCGGCGAGCGGGTGGCCATGCTGGTCGGCCAGGGCGCGATCGGCGCCGAGCGGGAGGTCCTGCAGGTCGCCGACCTCCTCGGCGCCGGTGTGGCCAAGGCGCTCAACGGCCGCGCCGCCGTGCCTGACGATGTCCCGTTCGTCACCGGTTCGATCGGCCTGCTCGGATCCAAGCCGACCTACGAGATGATGGAGGGCTGCGACACACTGCTGATGGTCGGCTCGAGCTTCCCGTACTCGGAATGGCTGCCGGAGCCCGGGCAGGCCCGTGGCGTCCAGATCGACATCGACCCGCGGCTGGTCGGGATGCGCTACCCGATGGAGCTCAATCTGGTGGGCGACAGCGCGGAGACCCTGCGTGCGCTCGTCCCGCTGCTGCAGCGCAAGCAGGACCGTGGCTGGCGCGAGACCATCGAGGGCAACGTCGCCCGGTGGTGGGAGATCCTGGATGCCCAGGCCCACGAGCCGGCGCAGCCGCTCAACCCTCAGCTGCTGTTTCACGAGCTGAGCAAGCGCCTGCCCGACCAGGCCATCCTCACCAGTGACTCGGGCTCGGGAACGGACTGGTGGGCACGCCACATGCGGATGCGCACTGGCATGAAGGCGGCGCTGTCGGGCACCCTGGCCAGCATGTGCCCCGCCGTGCCCTACGCGCTGGCGGCGAAGTTCGCCTACCCCGACCGGCCCGTGATCGCCACCGTCGGCGACGGCGCCATGCAGATGCTCGGCAACCTCGCCCTCATCGACCTCGCGCGCTACCAGGACCGCTGGCCCAACCGCCAGCTGGTGGTGCTGGTGCTGCACAACAACGACCTCAACCAGGTCACGTGGGAGCAACGGGTCATGTCCGGCGATCCCAAACTCGAGGTCTCCCAGACCCTGCCGGACTTCCCCTACGCGCGCTATGCCGAGCTGATCGGCCTCAAGGGCATCCGGGTCGCCACCCCTGAGGCCGTCGGCCAGGCCTGGGACGACGCGCTCGCCGCGGGCGGCCCCGCCGTGATCGAGGCGATCACGGACCCGGAGGTACCGCCCCTGCCACCGCATATCACCTTCGAACAGGCCAAGGAGCTCGCGCATGCGTTGCCGGGAGATCCGGCACGAGGCCAGATCATCCGCAATGCGCTCAGGGGCAAGATCGACGAGCTGGTGCACCGCTGACATGCAGGCTCTTTCCTCGCGCTCGCCCGCACGCCGCCGCGTTGCGCCGGTCATTGATCTCGCTCGAACGCTCGGACCTCTCGGCGGTCCGCGCAAGCCCGTCAAGCGCTGGCTGTGGAATCTGCGAGCCGGCCGCATGCAGAAGACGCTCGCGACCACCGCGGCGCTGAGCGGCCTGCCTCTCGGCGTGGAGATGTACCTGGAGCACTACAAGGGCTCCTTCGGAGACATCTGGATGTGGAGCCCGATCGTCACCAGCCCGCTGGTCAGTGCCGCAGGGGTGGCCGGCATGCGCTCCCCGGCGGCGGCCCGCACGGTCCTGCCGGCCGCCGGAGCTGTGTATGCGCTCAACGGGCTCATCGGCACCTACACGCATCTGCGAGGCGTGGCGCGCAAGCCGGGCGGGTTCTCTGAGCCGACGTACAACCTCGTGATGGGGCCGCCGCTGCTGGCTCCGGGGTCGCTCATTCTCGTCGGCGCGGTGGCCCTCCTGGCGGGGCTCGCCCAGCGGGAGCGCTGACGGTGCCCTTCGACCCGGGGAGCGCCGACCACCTACCCAAGCGGCGTGCCGGCGGACAGCCGGCCGACCCCTACGAGCTGCCCCGGCAGCGCCGTGGCCGTACTCCGCAGATGCACGGCCGCTACCCCGACTTCGACGTGCTCGAGCAGGCCGGCCACTGGGATCGCGCGACCCGCGAGCTGGTGCTCAGGCGCGTGCAAGAGGTGCCCCAGATCCGCTTCTTCTCCGTCGCCGAGGCGGCCACCCTGAGCCCGCTGTGCGACCTGCTCACCGCGCAGGATTCAGAACCGCGGATCCCGCTCATCAACTACATCGACGAGAAATGCGCCCACGGCGAGCTCGACGGCTTCCAGTTCGACGACATGCCTGACGACCGCGACGCGTGGCGGCTGGTCGCCCGCGGACTGGACGAGCAGGCCACGGGGCGGGCCCGAGCCGCGTCATTTGCGGCGGCAGATATCGAGGTGCAGAGGGCGATCGTCGCCGATTTCGCCGAGGGCAAGCTTGATGGCGGAGCATGGGACGAGCTCAACGTCACCCGGGCCTTCGGCCTGGTGATGCGCGTCGTCCTGGCCTGCTTCTACTCGCACCCGTGGGCCTGGAACGAGATCGGCTTTGGTGGGCCGGCCTATCCGCGCGGCTACAGCCGCTTCGGCAGCCCCGATCTCCAGCGCGCGGAGCGCGAGAGCTGGGAGGGTGTTGAGCACTATGACCGCGACCCGGTCACCGGCGCGCCCGAGACGCCCCCGCGATGACTCCGCGGACCGGAAGCCTCATCAAGGGCATCACCCGCATGCCCCGCGACAACGACTCGGCATGGCTGCTTGACCCCCACCGCCGCGGCCTGCGCAACCTCGATCGTATGCGCCGCTACACACCGTCTGACACCGTCGACCTCGTCATCGTCGGCGCCGGCGCCGGTGGAGTCACCCTCGCCCAGCGGCTGGCCCGCGCCGGCTGGCGCGTCGTCATCCTCGAGCGCGGCCCCTTCTGGGATCCCGACCGCGACTGGGTCTCCGACGAGAAGGGCGCCGGCCCCATCTACTGGACCGACAAGCGCATCATCGGCGGTGAGGACCCGGTGGAGATGGGCAAGAACAACTCCGGTGTCGGCGTCGGCGGGTCGATGACCCATTTCGCCGGCTACGTCCCGCGCCTGCATCCCTCTGACTTCGAGGTTCGCACCCGGGACGGCGTCGCCGTCGACTGGCCGATCTCCTACGAGCAGCTCAAGCCCTCCTTCGAGCGCGTCGAACGCGAGCTACCGGTCGCCGGTCAGGACTGGCCGTGGGGGGATCCCCACACCTACCCGCATGCCCCCCACCCCATCTCCGGCGCTGCCGCGGTGGCCTGGCGCGGCGCCGAGGACTGCGGCATCGAGATGCGCGTCGGGCCGGTGTCGATCACCAACGGACGCTTCGGCAACCGGCCCCATTGCATCTATCGCGGGTTCTGCCTGCAGGGCTGCAAGGTCAACGCCAAGGCCAGCCCGCTCATCACCCATCTGCCCGACGCGATCGAGCACGGCGTCGAGGTCCGCGCCAATGCGATGGTGGTCCGCATCGAGACTGACGAGGGCAGCGGCCAGGCCACCGGCGTCAGCTACGTCAGCAACGGCGCCACCCACCTCGTTCGCGCTGACGCCGTCGCCGTCTGCGGCTACGCGATCGAGACCCCGCGGCTGCTCCTGCACTCCACCAGCCGCCGCTTCCCCAACGGATTGGGCAACGACAACGACCAGGTCGGCCGCTACGTCATGGTCCAAGGCGCCACCCAGGTCGCCGGCCGCTTCCCCGAAGACCTGCGCATGTACAAGGCGCCGCCCCCCGAGGTCTCCAGCGAGCAGTTCTACGAGACCGATCAGAGTCGCGGCTTCGCCCGCGGGTTCTCCATCCAGACCGTCTCGCCGCTACCCATCGGCTGGGCCGAGCATGTGCAGGGCGACGGCCACTGGGGACCCGCCCTGCGCGCCTACATGCGCGACTACAACCACTGGAGCGTCCTCGGCGTCCTTTGCGAGCTCCTCCCTCAGACCGACAACCGCGTCACCCTCGCCGAAGAGTCCGATGCGTTCGGAATGCCGGTGGCGAAGTTCACGCACTCGATGTGCGACAACGACCGCGCCAACATCGCATACGCCACCCGGACGATGCAGCGCATCTGGGAGCACGCCGGCGCCCAGGACACTCTCACCATCGACCGCTTCGCCCACCTGGTCGGCGGCGCGCGCATGGGCTTCGCCGCCGAGGACAGCGTGATCGACTCCTCGCACCGCGTCTGGGGGGTTGACAACGTGTTCGTGGTCGACGGCAGCGTGCTGCCCACGCAGGGCGCCGCCAATCCGGCGCTGGTCATCATGGCGCTGGCCGACCGGTGCGCGCGCCTGCTCGCCGAGAAGCGGGTGGCGCGTTGAGCGCTCGTCAGGACGGCGAGGTCGTTGTCGTCACCGGCGCCTCCGGCGGCGTTGGGCGAGCCACCGCGCACGCCTTCGCGCGGCGCGGCGCGCGGATCGCGCTGCTCGCCCGGGGCGAGCAGGGCCTCGAGGACTGCCGCCGCGAGGTCGAGGCGCTCGGGGGACGGGCCCTGTGCGTGCCCACCGACGTCGCCGATCACCGCCAGGTTGAGGACGCCGCCGCCCGCGCCGAGGCCGAGCTCGGGCCGATCGATATCTGGGTCAACGACGCCATGGCGACCGTGTTCGCCGCCTTCGCCGACGTGACCCCGGAGGAGTACAAGCGCGCCACTGAGGTGACCTACCTCGGCGCCGTCTACGGCACGATGGCCGCGCTGCGACGAATGCGGGCACGCAACTCAGGGACGATCGTGCAGGTCGGCTCAGCGCTGTCCTACCGGGCGATCCCGCTCCAGGCCGCCTACTGCGGCGCCAAGTTCGCCATCCGCGGGTTCACCGACTCGATTCGCACCGAGCTGCGCCATGAGCACAGCGCCGTGCATATGACGATGGTGCAGCTGCCCGGCGTCAACACCACCCAGTTCAACTGGTGTCGCTCAAAGCTGCCTGACCATCCTCAGCCGGTCCCGCCCATCTACCAGCCGGAGATTCCCGCCGAGGCGATCTACTGGGCCGCGCACCACCGCCGCCGCGAGCTGTGGGTCGGGTACAGCACCCTGCAGGCGATCATCGGCACCAAGCTCTCGGCGCTCGCCGGTGACATCTACCTGGCGCGCACCGGCATCTCCGGCCAGCAGATGGCCGACCGGCCCGTCCCCCCCGGCCGGCCCGACAACCTGTTCGAGCCCCTCGAGGGCAAGGCGGCCACCCACGGGATCTTCGACGACCAGGCCACGTCGCGCAGCCCGCAGCTGTGGCTCTCCATCCACCGCCGGGCCGTCGGCGGCGCAGCGCTGGCCGCGGCCGCCGCCATCGGCGCGGCTGTGGGTGCCGCACGGCGATGAGCGCCGTGGACGCGCCCGTCACCGACGTACGCGCCGCGGCGTACCGCGTGCCCACCGAGCAACCCGAGTCCGACGGGACGCTTGAGTGGGACGCCGTCACCGTCGTGATCGCCGAGGCCGATGCCGGCGGCCACACCGGCCTGGGCTACACCTACACCGACGCCGCCGCCGTCGGGCTGATCGCCGGGACGCTGGCCGGCGCCGTCCGCGGCCGCGATGCCATGGCCACCGGTGGCGCGTGGTGGTCGATGGTCGGCGCCATCCGCAACCTCGGGTGGCCAGGGCTGAGCGCCACCGCGATCTCGGCGGTGGACGTTGCCCTGTGGGACCTCAAGGCCAAGCTGCTGGGGGTGAGCGTGGCCGATCTGCTCGGCCGCGCCCGGGACGCCGTACCCATCTACGGGTCGGGAGGATTGACCTCCTACCCGGAGGCCGCGCTGTGTCGTCAGCTGGCCGGCTGGGTGGCGCAGGGGATCACGCGGGTGAAGATGAAGGTCGGCCGCGACCCCGGCGCCGACCCCGCGCGGGTCCACGCCGCGCGCGACGCGATCGGCGAGGACGCCGAGCTGTTCGTCGACGCCAACGGCGCCTACTCGCGCACCCAGGCGCTCGCGCTGGCGGCCGGCTATCGGGAGGCCGGCGTGACCTGGTTTGAGGAGCCCGTCTCCTCCAACGACCTGGACGGGTTACGCGACCTGCGCGAGCGTGCTCCCGCCGGAATGGCGATCGCCGCCGGCGAGTACGGCTATGACCCGGGCTACTTCCGGCGCATGCTCGACGCGCGGGCGGTCGACGTGCTCCAAGCGGACGTCACCCGCGCCTGCGGAATCACCGGCCTGCTGGCCGTGGGAGCGTTATGCACCGCGTATGAGGTCCCCTTCTCGGCGCACTGCGCCCCCCAGATCCACGCCCACGCCGGCTGCGCCATCGGACCGCTGCGCCACTGCGAGTACTTCCATACGCACGCGCGCGCCGAGCGCCTCCTGTTCGACGGCGTGCTGGCCCCGGTTGACGGCGCGCTGGCGCCCGACCCGCGGCGGCCCGGGCTGGGCATCGAGCTCAAGGCCGCGGACGCGGAGCGCTACCGGGCGTGAGACGCGCCGACCTCGCTGGGCTGGCCGACATCGGCGTCCCCCACATCCTGCGCGAGTACGCGCTCATCGCCGACGGCGAACGGGGAGCGCTGATGGGGCCGCGCGGCGACATCTGCTGGATGTGCTTCCCCCGGTGGCACTCCGACGCTTGCTTCGCGACGCTCATCGGCGGACAGGGAACCTATGCGGTGACGCCGCTGGAGCGGTTCGTGTGGGGCGGCTACTACGAGCACGGGCTCATCTGGCGCAATCGCTGGGTCACTCACGAGGGCACCGTGGAATGCCGCGAAGCGCTGGCCCTGCCGTCCAGCCCTCGGCGCACGGTCATCCTGCGCCAGATCCGCGTGCGCGAGGGCACCGCCCGCCTGCGCGTCGTGCTCGATCCACGCGGCGCGTTCGGCGCCGAGCGGATGACGCGGCTGCGCCGCGACGCCGGCGGCCGCTGGACGGCTCGCCTGGGCCAGACGCGGATGACATGGCTGGGCGCCGCCGACGCCCAGCGCATCCCCGACGGCCACGGCGGCAAACCGCTCGTGACCGTGATCGAGCTCGCCGAGGGCGACAGCCACGACCTCATGCTGGTGCTGGACGCCGACAGCGACGGCGAGCCGCCGCCGCCCTCCGACGCCGCCTGGAGCGCCACCGAGGCCGAGTGGTCCGAGCGCCTGCCCGAGCTGCCGTCAAGCACCGCCCCGCGCGACGCCCGCCACGCCTATGCCGTGCTCTCGGGGCTCACTAGCGCCGGCGGCGGCATGGTGGCCGCCGCCACGATGTCGCTGCCCGAGCGCGCCCGCCAGGGCCGCAACTACGACTACCGCTACGTGTGGATCCGCGACCAGTGCTTCGCCGGCCAAGCCGTCGCCCAGGCCGGCCCCCTGCCGCTGCTCGACGACGCGGTGCGCTTCGTCGTCGACCGGCTGCTCGCCGACGGCGAGCACCTCGCGCCCGCCTACACCGTCGACGGCGACTCGGTGCCGGACGAGCGTAGCCTCGACCTCCCGGGCTACCCGGGTGGCGCCGACATCGTCGGCAACTGGGTCAACCGCCAGTTCCAGCTCGACGCCTTCGGTGAGGCGCTCGCCCTGTTCGCCGAGGCCGCCGCCCACGACCGGCTCGACGCTGCCGGCTGGAGGGCCGCCGAGACCGCCGCCGCCGTCATCGAACGCCGCTGGCGCGAACCCGACGGCGGCATCTGGGAGCTCGAGCCCGACGCCTGGACCCACAGTCGGCTCATCTGCGCCGCCGGGCTGCGTCGCATCAGCGCCCACCAGACCCATCGGCATGCGGCCGCCTGGCTGGCCCTGGCCGACGCCATCGTCGCCGACACCTCACTTCACGCCCTGCACCCCTCGGGACGGTGGCAGCGATCCCCCGGCGATGACCGCCTCGACGCCGCTCTCCTGTTGCCCGCCATCCGCGGCGGCATACCGCCCGCGGACCCCCGCACGATCGCCACGCTGCACGCGATCGCCGAGGAGCTCACCGAGGACGGCTATTGCTACCGCTACCGCCCTGACGAGCGTCCCCTGGGCGAGTCCGAGGGCGCGTTTGTCATGTGCGGGTTCTTGATGGCGCTGGCCTTCGCCCAGCAGGGCGACGCCGTCCGCGCCGCGCGCTGGTTCGAGCGCAGCCGCGCGGCGTGCGGGCCCGCCGGACTGCTGTCGGAGGAGTTCGACGTCCTCCAGCGCCAGATGCGCGGCAATCTCCCCCAGGCCTTCGTTCACGCCCTGCTGCTGCACTGCGCCCTCATCCGGCCTGACGGGCCCTGATCTCCTCCGCCGCGCGTTGGTGGATCCTCTCCACCTGCTCGGCGGCCTGGAGCGCGCGACACCAGCGCCGGGTCACCACATAAAGCACCGCCGGCACCACCCAGATTCCCACGCGGAAGGCGAACAGCTGCACGTTGTAGCTCAGGCCGACGGCGACAAGGATCCGGTCCGCGGCGCCGAAGGCGAAGATCAGAAACACCCAGGACAGGAAGGCCACGCCGAAGGCGGTGCGCCCCGGCGCGTCGCGCGGACGTTCGGCCAGGTTGTGCACGCCGCGGTCGCGGGTGAGCCGGCGCTCGGCCCACGGCACCGCCAGCGCCACCCCGAGCACCACCAGCGGGAACAGCACGCCGCCCCAGAACGGGTTGGGGATGAGCGTGAAGTGACCGACCGTCACGTCGAACCCCGGCATCAGGCGCAGCGCGCCGATCAGCCACCCCAGATACCAGTCGGGCTGGGCGCCGTTGGTGCCCAGCCACGGCTCGAACGGGCCCCACTGCCAGATGGGGTTGATCTGGATCAGCCCGCCGAGCAGGAACAGCAGCCCGGCTACGAAGAACATGAGCGCCAGCGACCGCGGCGCCTGCCCGGGGAACAGCGGCACCCCCACGATCCGCTTCTGTGTGTGACGCGCGCTCTCGCGAAATTGGGTGTGGTGGCGCGCCATGACGAGCACGAGGTGAACGGCGATGAGCGTCGCCAGCAGCGCCGGGACGAGGAGCACATGGGCGATGTAGAGGCGCGACTCGAAGTGCGGGCCGCCGGGAAACGGCGCGCCGAAGATGGCGAGCATCGCCGGACCTCCGATCACCGGGATCGACAGCCCCACCCCGTAGCCGATGGCCAGCCCCATGCCCGACAGCAGGTCGTCCACCAGCGAGTACCCCATGTAGCCCTCCAGCAGCGCGGTGAACAGCAGGATGAGCCCCACTATCCAGGTCAGATCGCGCGGCCGTCGAAACGCGCCGGTGAAGAACACACGCATCAGGTGCATGAGGATCGCGGCGACGAAGACGTCCGCCGCCCAGTGATGGGTCTGGCGGATGAGCAGCCCTGCCTTGTAGGTGAGGGAGATGTCCACCACCGACTTGTAGGCGTCGCTCATCCGCACCCCGTCCAGCGGCGTGTAGGCGCCGTGATAGACGGTCTTGGCGGTGCTGGGGTCGAAGAACAGCGTGAGGTAGATCCCGGTCGCGATCAGCACCAGAAAGGCGTAGAGCGCCACCTCCCCCAGCAGGAACGACCAGTGGTCGGGGAACAGGTAGCGCATGAACCTGCGCATCTGCGGCGCCGCCGCGGTGCGCTCGTCGATGAAGCGGACGGGCTGGGCCAGCGGATCGTTCATGAGCTCGTGGGCCGCTCCCGGACGTTCCACCACGACGGCCCGACGCGCGCCGAGAAGGTGCCGGCCGCGCGCAGGTGACCGTCGGCGTCGATCATCAGCGGCAGTTGGGGCAGCGGTCGCCCCGCCGGTCCATAGGTCACCGTCCCCCCGGTGAACGGGTCGAAGGTCGAGTAGTGACACGGGCACACCAGGGCCGGGGACGGCTGGACCGCCGGGAACTTCGGATTGCGATACAGCGCCACCGCGCAGCCGGCGTGGGTGCAGATCTTGGAGTAGGCCATGATCCCGTCCGGCGCCCATTCCGCGCGCCCCTCGGGGAGGTGCAGCTTGACGGGGTCCAGGCGGATGACGACGAGCGAGGCGCCGATCAGCTCGCGGTCGGCGCCCTCGGGGAACGCGGTGTAGTAGCTCTGATGGCGGATGTCCTGCGCCCGCAGCGGCGCGCCGGAGTCGTCCACGAGGCGCACCCCGCGCCGCCACGGCGTCTGGTCCAGCGGCGCGGTGTCCCACACCGGGCCCAGCGAGAGCGCTGGGGTCAGCGCGGCCAGTCCGAGCGTCCCGCCCGCCGCCGCGCCGGCGCCGATGAGCAGCCGCTTGCGGGTGATCCGCGATCCGCTCTCGTGCACGATCTCGGAGATCTCCTGCTGCTGGTCGGGGTGCTCTGCGGGATAGTCGTCCTCGAGCTCCTCGGTGACGACCAGCCGTCGGGCCACGACGGTGAGCGCCGCGCCGATGCACACCAGGCTCGCGCCGATGCAGATGCCCAGCAGGGCGTTGGACATCCCCGCGCTGCTGAACTCGCCATAGGTGACGATGAACCCCAGCGCGAACAGCACCGCGAGCCCGAGCAGGACGAGGACGAGGTTCTCCGCCGAGCGCTGTGGCGTGCCGGCGGGCACGATCCGCTGGCGGCCTTCGTCCGGGTTCTGCGGAGGCGGATCTCGCCGCAGCAGGCGACCGAAGATGAGCGCGAACAGCCATTGCCAGAGCTTCATGGGCGCCGCATCCTCCGTCCAACGGCCAGACAGGACACCAGCAGCAGGGGCGCGGCGATCCACCAGGTCACCAGCCCCTCGGGGATCGGGCCGAGATTGCCGATCCCCCAGCCACCGCGGTTGTCGGGGTGGCGGGTGCTCAGGACGTACTTGACGATCGAGTTCAGCTGGGCGTCGGAGATCTCGCTGCGTGGGAAGCGCGGCATCAGATACGGGCCGATGCGCACCGCCTCGGCGATCTGCGTGGCGCTCACCGTCTGCAGCGGCGGAACCTCCGCGCCGGTGACGAACCCGCCGCGGGCCAGCTCCTGATGACAGCCGGCGCAGTGCAGGGTGAACAGCTGGGTGCCCTCCGCGATCGATCCGGCGCCGGGATCGGGGTGGGGTATGGCGGGCCCCCGCCCCAGCGACGCCACGTAGCCGACGAGTGACGCGATCTCCTTGCCCGAGAACAGGACCCGGTCGTTGCCCGGCTGGTCGTGCGGGCTCGACAGCGGCATGTAGCCGGTGCGCAGGTAGAAGTCGGCCGCCAGCGCACCCACGCCACGCAGCGGCGGCCCTTGGCCGAGGATGTCGCCGGCACCTGGGCGCGGGGACGCGATGCCCGATCCGGCAATGCCATGGCAGCTGGCGCAGTTGCCGGCGTACAGTTGCGCGCCCAGCGCGACGTCTCGGCCTCGCCGGCTCGGTGGTGGGCCGCACGATGCCGCTCTGGGGCTGGGCCATGGCCGCGCCGGCCAGCGCCAGCAGCAGACCGGCGGCCGCCGGGAGGATGCGGGCCGCGATCCTCATGACTGCTGGCAGACGCGCAACATCGGTGCGCCGATCGCCGTCATGAGCATGATCGCCAGCGCCAGGGTGTTGACGAGCAATCCGGTGGTGGCGAGGAAGTTGATGCGCCCCAGCGGTGGCGGGGTCCCCTTCCCCGCGCGCTCGGTCTCGGCCACGGCGTCGGCGTCGCCTCCGGCCCCGCGCGTACGCCGGTAGATGCGCACGCACACCGAGATCGCGGCAAGCCCCACCAGGGATCCGGCGACAGCGAGCGCCGACTGCCACGTCCGGACGGGCAGCTGCCAGCGCCCGGGGGGCGCGTTGCATTGCGCGAACGTGAACGCCAGGCCCGCGACGAACTGCGTCGCCCAGGCCACCGCGCCGCCGAGGACCCCGAACCAGACCAGCGCGGTGGGGGGCCGGCGCGTCACAGCGATGGCGACAGGACGGTGAACACAACGGCCACGGCGAGCGCCGCCACGACATACCAGTACAGCGCCAGCCCGCGGACCCCGATCAGCCAGTAGTTGGTCACGCCGTGGCGGGCCACCTTCCACAGCACGGCGCCGTCGAGCAGAAGGCCCAGCAGGACGTGCGCGTGGTGGGCGAACAGCAGCGTGAAGTAGATCGACCCGTAGGCGCTGGCCGGCGGAGCGAACTCGCGTAGGTCGTGGCGGATGAGCAGCACCTGCGCCGCCAGGTAGGCGGCCTGGATCACCATGGCCACCGCGATCCAGCGCACCGCGCTCCAGCGCCGCCCGTGGCGCGCCGCCGCCGCGCCCAGGGCCACGAGCGGAACGGTGGCCACGAGCACCGCGGTGGCGATGAGCGGGCCGGCGATCTCAGGGGCCTTGATCGGGGACGGCGGCCACCGGCCGGCGCCAAAGTTGAGATACAGATAGCTCCCGATCAGCGTCCCGAACAGGGTCGCTTCCGAGCACAGGAACAGGACCATGCCCCACCAGCCGTTGGGCTGGGCGCGGCGGCCGCGAGCTACCGATGCATGCTCCTCGTGCTGGTGCCAGCCCAGCAGCGCCAACCCGCCGAGCGCCAGGAAGCCGGCGGCGATCCAGAAATGGCCCATGACCAGCATGGCGAAGATCCCCGTGAGCGTGAGCGCGGTGACCGGCGGCCATGCCGAGTGCGAAGGCATCGTCAGGATCTCGTCGAGCTCCGCGTCCTGCGCCGTGGTCGCCGGCGTCTCGTGGCCGAGAGCGAGCATGCCCTCTCCCGCGTCCAGTCGCCGGTTGTCGCGTTCGCGATCCTCCATGTCCCACATCGGATACGGGCTGGTGACCGTGGGGATGACGGCGAAGTTGTACGGGGCCGGCGGCGAGCTGGTGGCCCACTCCAGCGTGTCGCCCTCATACGGCGGATCGGTCCGCGGCCCCCGGAAGAAGCTGTAGGCGAGGTTGGCGACGATGAGGATCAGCCCCGCCGCCAGCAGATAGGCGCCGATCGACTCGATGAAGTTGAGCAGCGTCCAGCCCATCCCCGGCGGGTAGGTGTAGTTGCGCCGTGGCATCCCGAGGATGCCGACGATGTGCATCGGGAAGAAGGTGACGAACGTCCCGGCGAAGGTCAGCCAGAAGCTCACCTTGCCCGTCAGCTCGTGGTAGGTGCGGCCCGTCACCTTGGGGAACCAGAAGTACATGCCGCCCAGGATCGGGAACACGGCGGCGCCGAATATGACGAAGTGGAAGTGAGCGACGATGTAATAGCTGTCGTGCACCTGCTGGTCGAACGGGATCGCCGCCACCGTGATCCCCGACAGGCCCCCGATGATGAAGTACACGATGAAGCCGACGATGAACAGCAGCGGCGTCTGAAAGTCGGGGGTGCCGGTAACGATCGTGGTGATCCAGGCGAACAGCTGGATCGCGGACGGGATGACGATGATCAGGCTGGCCGCCGCGAAATAGACGGTGGTCAACGTCGAGAACCCGACGGTGAACATGTGGTGCACCCACACCCCGAAACCCAGGAACGCCACCAGGATCTCGGCCAGCGCCACCAGCGGGAAGAACACCATCCGACGGTGCACAAACGTCGGGATGATCGACGTGGCGATCCCAAACGCCGGCAGGATGATGATGTACACCTCCGGGTGCCCGAAGATCCAGAACAGGTTCTGCCACAGCAGCGGCGCACCTCCGAACGCGGCGTCATAGAAGTGAAAGCCGAGCTGGCGATCCAGCTCCAGGAACAGCGCCGCCACGCTCAGCGACGGCAGGGCGAACAGCAGCGCGAACGCCACCGCCAGAAACGCAAAGCAGAACAGCGGCATCCGGTTGATCGACATGCCCGGGGCGCGCAGCTTGAAGATCGTGACGATGAAGTTGATCGACGCGATCGTGCTCGAGATCCCGTTGAAGATCAGTCCGTAGCCATAGAAGTCGATGTTGTTGCCGGGATCGAACTGCTTGGAGGCCAGCGGCACGTAGTCAAACCAGCCGGCGTTGGGGGCGTGACCCTGCAAGAGCGCCGCGTACATGAACAGCCCTGAGCCCAAGTAGATCCAGAACGACAGCGCGTTGAGCCGAGGAAATGCCATGTCACGCGCTCCGATCATCAGCGGGATCAGGTAGTTCCCGAACGCGCCCGTGGTCATCGGGATCACGAACAGGAAGATCATCGTGATCCCGTGCATCGTGAACACCTCGTCATACGCCTGGGGCGAGAGGAGGTGCCCGTTGGGGCCGATGAGCTGGGTGCGGATGAGGAGCGCCTCCACCCCGCCGGCGCCGAAGAAGCCCAGCGCCGTGAAGAAGTACATGATCCCGATCCGCTTGTGGTCGGTCGTGGTCAGCCAGCCCAGCACCCCGGGCCGCTCGGTCCACATGCGGTCGAGCTCGTCGACGTAGCGCCGGGCCCGGGGTGAGATGACGGTCGCCATCTACCTGAGCTCCTCCAGGTAGGCCACGAGCTCGGCGACCTGGGGCGAACTCAACCCCAGGTCGGGCATGCGATCGCCCGGCTTGATCTTCTGCGGGTTGCGGATCCACGCCGCCAGCCACGCCGGGGTGTTGGGGATCTCGTCAGCCGCCAGCGACGTGCGCGAGGCGAGATGGGTGAGGTCGGGTCCCACGGTGGCCTGCGCGGGCGTGCCCGCGATGGTGTGGCAGCTCGCGCACTGAGCGCTCATGAAGAGCTGACGGCCGGCCTGGGCCTGAGCGGTCGACGGCGCGGCCGCCGGACGCCCCTGGGCGGCCAGCCACGCCCGGAACGCCGCGGGCCGCTGGGCGAACACCTTCAGGGACATGTTGGCGTGCTGCACCCCGCAGAACTGCGAGCACTGCCCCCGGTACTCCCCGGGCTTGGAGGCATAGAGCAGCACCCGGTTGCGCAGCCCCGGGATCATGTCGATCTTGCGGTTGAGCGCCGGGACCCAGAAGCTGTGGATCACGTCGGCTGACGTCGCCACCACGTTCACGCGGGTGTCAACCGGGATGTGGATCTCGTTGGCCGTGACGGAGCGGCCGTCCGCGTAGCGCACCTCCCACCACCACTGATGGCCGATAACGTCGATCGTCAGCTTGGTGCTGCTCGGATTCGGCGGCGCGGTCTGGCCGACCAGATACACGTCAGAGACCGCGAACAGGGCCACGAGCGCGACCAGCGGCACCGCCACCCCGAACAGCAGGACCATGCCCTGCGACACGTCCTCGCGCTCCCCGACGAACGGGAGCCCCGGCCGGTCCCGGCGCCACCACGCGATCACCAGCATTGCCACCGCGCCCAGGAACACCACGGTGGCCGCCGCCAGCATCCACCACCACAGCAGCGCGATGTCGTGCGCGGGCTTGCTGCGCGTGCTGAGGATCGACTGCTTGCCGCACCCGGCGACCCCGGCCCCGATCGCCGGCACTGCCAGCAGGCGCAGCCGGCCGACCGAGTGGTGACGAGACGAGAACCGGGGCAATGCGCGTGCTGGTTACCCCGCCACGCTCTGGCGACGCAAACGCTGTTCGGCTGCTGACCTCGGTCCGCCGCGTCAGTCGGACGAATGCTGGTCGGTGTCGCCCACCGGGGTGGGATCGTCCTTCGCGGGCATGCCCGGGAGCTTGCCGCGCGTCGGGCTCTGTGACCCGCCCTCGGCGCCGGGCTCGCCAGGCCGATCCTCGGGCGCCTCGGCGTCGCGCTCCTCGTCTGGGTGGGGGCTGGATTGGGGTTGCATGACAGGTGGCGCTACCCCACCGCCCCGGCGCGAAACCGCCGGCCCGGGCGCCTGTTTCGTGGCTGACCCCGGACTAGCGATCCTGCCATGTGGCTCTTCTTCTTCGTCCTCCCCTTGGCCATCGTGATGCTGATCGGAGGCCTGCTGGCCGGCGGCATCTTCACCATCGTCTTCCTGCCGATCGCGCTGATCATCGTCGCGGTGGCGATCGCGTTCACGGTGTGCGGCACATCAAGGAACCGCCGCACGCTTCCCCGCGACCGCTCCACGGCGCCCGCTCCCAACATGGGACATAAGAACGTCGCGGCCGCACCTAGCAGCCCCGGCGAGCTCACGGACGCTCGCCGTCAGGTCCAGTAGCGACGCTGCGGCTGCGATCGTATGAGCAGCGATGTCCAGACCGGCACGATCCGCACCTAGATTCCCGCCCGCCTGGACCGGCTGCCATGGTCGCGATTTCACTGGCGGCTGATCCTCGGACTCGCACGGCGTCGATCCTCGACGGCCTCGAGGTCGCCATCGTCTCCAGCATCACCGGCCGCATCGGCGCGACGGGTGCGGGTGTCAGGATCGCCACCGGCGACGACCCTCAGCGCGTTCTCGTTCTCGCCCCTGTGGGGCTACGTGTTCCGCTTCTTCACCGGCTTCGGGATCGGCGGCGAGTACAGCGCCACCAACTCCGCCATCGACGAGCTCATTCCCTCCGCCAATCCGGGCGCGTCGACATCGCGATCAACGGCAGCTACTGGCCGGCGCCGGCGCCGGAGCCGGAGCCCTGCTGGCGGTGCTGGCGCTCAACACGAGCATCTTCGCCGTCAACGTCGGCTGGCGGCTCTGCTTCGGGCTGGGCGCGGTCCTGGGACTCGGAGTCCTCCTCGTCCGCCGCAGCGTACGCCGAGAGCCCGCACTGGCTGTTCATCCACGGGCGCGCGGACGAGGTCGAGCAGATCGTGTCCGAGATCGAGGACGAGGTGAGGGCCTCGGTGGGCAGGGACCTCCCCCGAGCCCGAGGGGGAGATCGAGGTACGACAGCGGCGCATCATCCCTCTGTCGCTGACCGTGCGCTCTGTACTCACGCTGTACCCCAAGCGCACGATCCTCGGCATGGCGCTGTTCGTCGGCTAGGCCTTTCTCTACAACCCCATCCTCTTCGGACTCGGCGATCTCCTGGGCACCTACTTCAAAAGTGCCCAGTGGCAGCGTGCCCTGCTACATCGCCGTGTTCGCGGTCGGCAACCTGGCCGGACCGCTGATCATGAGGGACGGCTGTTCGACACGATCGGCCGCAAGCCGATGATCGCGGCACCTACGTGACGTCGGGCGTACTGCTGATCGTCACCGCCCTGCTGTTCAACGCCGGCCAACTGAGTGCCGCCGGCCTTCCCGTAGCGTTCACATGGTGTTCGGGGTAGCGGCGGAGCGGAGGGGGCTGGAGGACGTCGCCCAACCCCTGACCCCCGCCGACACTCCGAACTGCGACCGGTCATCGCCGGGCCGCGGCGGCCGCGCAGGTCAGGACGTCGCGCCGGCCGACGCGACCTCGTGCCTGCCCTCGGCGAACTCCTCCACGATTTTGGCGCAGAACGCCGGCAGATCGTCGGGATTGCGCGACGTGACCAGGCCCTGGTCCACCACAACCTCCTCGTCGACCCAATTGCCTCCGGCGTTGCGGATATCGGTTTGGAGGCTCGGGAACGAGGTCAGCGTGCGATCGCGCACCAGGTCGGCCTCCACCAGAGCCCACGGCCCATGGCAGATCACCCCGGCGGGCTTCCCGGACCTGAAGAACTCCCGCACGAACGAGACCACCCCGTCCTCGAGGCGCAGCCGGTCGGCGTTCACGGTGCCCCCGGGGAGGATGAGCCCGTCGTACTGATCAGGCGATACGTCGCGGATCGCCTTGTCCACGCGGAATGTGTCAGCCGGGTTGATGTCGGAGTTCATCGCCTGGATCTCGCCCGTCTCGGGCGACAGCAGCACCGTGGTGGCGCCGGCGTTCTCGACCGCCCTGCGCGGCTCCGTGAGCTCCACCTGCTCCACCCCGTCGGTGGCGATGATCGCAATCGTCTTGCCCTGCAGTTCGTCTGCCATGTGACGCTCCAATCTCGTCGGTTGCGAGTCCCGGGTGGTTACCCACGCCGTGGGCGGCTACGCAGCGGGTTGGCGTGCGCGCCGCCCACGGCCCTATCCCGGCCGACGTTGGAAAGCAACGGCAGACCAGATAGCGCGGCGGATGGATGCTGCGCTGCGTGACAAACCCACCAGACACCCCGCCGGGCCCTCATCGGATCGCGCCGTGACGACCACGATCGGGTACTCAAGGCGGCTCACGATCTGAATGAACGTCTCCTCGGGGCTCTCCTCGACCTGCCCGCCGCTACGCGGGCGACCCGGGCGGGGAGGGGCTCATGCAGTCTCGGCTACCCGCATCCCCCACGCCGGAGACATTCATCCGAGCTCCCGACGAGGGGCTCCACCCTCCATCGGGGGCTTCACCACCTCGCCTTCGCCGCATCCGCGCCCCAGGTCGTCGACGAACGCCCCCTCGGGGGCGCAGGGCGAGGGCTGGACGCTCGAGAGCGGGCCGCGCGAGTACGCCTGCTCCCCCGGCTGCTACGCCGTGTTCCCGTACGACCCTGACGGAATCAAGCTGGAGATCGTCCACACGCCGGCCTAGGCGGCGACGGATGTGAGGCCGCCGCCGTGGCGGGTATCCGCTCCGATCATGACTGAGCCGGTACGTATCGGTGGCGCCGCGCGGCACCCACGCGTGTCGGACCTGCGGGTACGAGCGCGACGTCCTGACCCCGGACCTGCCCGCCTGCCCCAGGTGCGGGAGCGCGGAGTGGTGTGAGCGTGAGCGACCAAGCACGCCAGCCACGAGCGGGCATCGACGCGACGGAGCTCAGGTAGCGCCACCTCTGCAGGCACGCGCTCGCCCTTCTGCAACGCGTCGCAGAGCAGCGTGGCGCGGACTCGGAGCTTGACCTCCGCGATGGTCTCGCCCATTCGCCGCAGGAGCGCCGAAACTGGGCCGGCTACGGATTCAGCTGCTTTGACCGGCCCGGTCCTCCATATGCCGCGACTATCCCCCAGTCGGTTGAGTTCTGCAAGCGGCTGGTTCGCACTGTCCCGACGACCGAGCGTCGAGTAACATCGGCTGCATCGAGGTCTTGCCGGCGGGACCGTGTTGGTGCCGCTGGAGCGCTTCGACCTACGAGCAGCGCGAGCTCGCGGCGGTCCGAGGGCGGCATGCGGGAGCGGTGCGGCTTGCACCGTTCACCCCGAGGTCGGAGCCGCGCTCATGCCTGATGTACCCAAGCCCACTCCGGGCCGCCAGATTCCCGCCTGCGGCTATAAGCCGCGCGTATCCAGAAGCGTGCTCGACGTTGCCACGTCGATCGTGCCGTACTTAGCGCTGTCGGTCCTGCTGGACCTCACACTGGGGATCTCGGTGCTGCTGACGGCCTCGCTTGTCATCATCGCCGCCGGATTCCTGGTACGTACGTTCATCGTCTTCCACGACTGCGCCCACGGATCGCTGTTTCCATCCAAGCGTGCCAATCGGTGGGTCGGACGGTTGGCGGGGCTCCTCGTGCTCTCACCGTTTGAACGGTGGCGGCACGACCACGCGGTGCATCACGGCACCTCAGGCGATCTCGAGCGTCGCGGGGTCGGAGACATCGTCACGCTGACGGTCGATGAGTACCGCGCCCGGTCATGGCGAGGTCGGCTGGCATACCGGGTGATGCGCAATCCAGTGTTCATGTTCGGCCTCGGTCCGATCGTGGCGATGGTCATTGGGCCGCGAATCGCCACTCGTGCTCAGCGTCCGCGCTTGCGCCACAGTGTGCTGTTCACCGACGCTTGTCTCGTCCTGCTCGCCGCTGGGTTGTGCTGGCTGGTCGGGTGGGATCGGCTCCTGCTGGTGTGGGCGCCATCGGCGCTGCTCGCCGGATCGATCGGGATCTGGCTGTTCTACGTTCAACACCAGTTCGAGGACGCCTACTGGCAGAGCGCCACTGACTGGGACTACACCGACGCCGCGCTCCGCGGCAGCTCCTATCTCAGGCTGCCGAGGCCACTCGAGTTCTTCACCGGCCACATCGGGTTTCACCACGTGCACCATCTCAGCGCGCGGATCCCCAACTACAACCTTCCGCGCGCTCACCGCGAGAACCCGATCTTCGATCAGGTGCCGACGTTGTCGCTGCTGGACGGGCTACGCGCCGTCAATCTCAAGCTCTGGGACCCAGCCCGAGGCAAGCTGGTCTCGTTCGCGCAGGCTCGCCAACCGACGATCGCGACCCGTCACGTCACCGACCTGGCACGGGTCGCGAAGGTGGATCTGTAGCTGTCTGGCCGCTGCTCCACGTTCGCGCTGCTCGATCAAGGTCGCCCAATCAGCTCTGCGCGATCAGCGGGCGGCTCGGCGCGGGCCGGCCGCGACCGGCGCGTCGTGTGATGTGTCCTAGTCGGGCTGGGGCGCCCCGGTGTAGAACGCGGTCGTCCGCGCGGCCCAGTCGCGGGCCGTAGCTGGATCGGTGCCCGCAGCCACCGCCGTCTCTCTCCAGTGCTCGCTGCTCTCGGTCACGAAGCGACGGCCCTCCTCGGAGACGGCCCACGCCTGGGCGGCCGCCGGGTCGAGCCGGTCCTCGCCTCCCACGTGCCGTCCCAATCCGCCCAGCCCGAGCTCCCAGCCGATCCCCACCGCGCCGGGACCGAACCGCGCCCAGGTGTCGTCATTGGCGAGGGCAAGGTGCTCGAGCTCCAGCCGGGTCCTCTCCTCGTCGACCGCCGTCAGCCGGACCTCGATCCAGCTGATCGCACCACCGGACTCCCACGTCGCGCGAAACCCGGTCGGAGGCTCACACCGCTCGATCGTCCCGCTCGCGTTGCCTTCCAGATGGAATGTCCCGCCGACCTGCAGATCTCCGGACACCGGCAGAAACCAGCGCGGGATCCGATCTGGGTTGGTACACGCATCCCACAGGTCCTCAAGGTCGGTCAAGTAGGTGCGGGCGAGGATGACCGCGCGCGCCTCGCCCGCCTCGAGGGCGCGCGTCTCCACCTGACGGTCGGTCGCGTTGATCTCGGTGCTCACTTCCATCATCACTGTCTCCTCTCGGTGACCGGTGTCGCGCGGCGCGCCCGGCGCCCGCGCGCCACCTCGGTGGCGAGGGCGTCGAGGTGCGGCGTCCAGAAGGCCCGGAAGCGGTCGAGCCAGTCGTCGACCTCGCGCATCGGGTCCGGTGTGACGGCGTAGAGCCGACGCGTCCCCTCGGCGCGCACGCTGGCGAAGCCGGATTCGCGCAGCACTCGCAGCTGGGCGGAGACCGCCGGTTGCGAGATCCCGAAATCGTCGCGGATCACCTCGCAGATCGCTCCGGAGCTGAGCTCGCCGCCGGCGAGCAGCTCGAGGATCCGCCGTCGGACCGGATCGCCGAGGACGTCGAAGGCATGAACCGCCATGGGTCGAGAGATTGTATCAGCGTCGCTTTATATAAGCGAAGGCTGAAGGGCGTTGCGCGTTGCCCGCGCCGAGACCCACCCTCACCCATCCTCGTCCTCCAGCAGCATCGCCAGCCGAATCATGGCCCTGCGCCGGTCGGGCCCGTCAGCTGAGTAGACCGGATGCAGTTGGGCGTGCCATTGGCCGTCGCTCTCCTCGATGAGTAACGTGAGGCCGCGCGTGGCCGCCGCCGTGCTCAGTCGATGGACGAGCTCGTGATCCGAGAGCAGTTCGAGCGGATCAACCATTGAGAACACACTAGAGCTCGCAGCGGGCAGCTTCGGATGATGGGTGACAAATCCGAGTACAGCGGTCGGAATATGGTAACCTGCGTGTTGCGCTCTGAGAGCCCTCGCTCTTCTCGCTTCCCGGGCGACGTTGTCAGCCAGAAGGGCAGAGAGGCGGTCGGCAAATGGCCACCGCAACAGCGAAGGCCCGCGCCAAGCGGGGCGCCGTGACGTCGTCGATGAAGTTCTTCATCGACGAGGACAACGGCGGCGAGTACCACTGGACGCTCTTGGATCGCGACGGCACCAGCCTCGCGCGATCCGGCAGCTTCGCGTCATACGAGCACACGGAGGCCGCCGCCCGCGTTGTTCTCGCTGGCGTCGGTTCGGCGCAGTTCGCCCCGCCGAACGGCAACTGACAGCTCGATCGACCCGCCCGGCTAGAGGGGCTGCCAGCACCGCAACGACGCTGACGGAGCAAGGGACGTTCAAAGAGGCCGACCCGCGCTCCGTCAGCGATGAGCCTGACACGCGCAGGCGGCGACGTTCACGGACAGTCCCGTCCCAGCGAGGGAAGAGCCACCCCACCACCCAGCGCCGGATCGCGGTTCGGCGCGTCCGAAAGGTCGCCGACATGAAACCCACGTCTCCTACGGAAGCCCCCCGCTCGCCGGCTCCCGGAATTCTTCCCGAGCAGCCGTCGCTCATCCACGAGGAGCCTGTCGCGTCGACTCGCCAAGACAGCCGACCGGCAGACGGGACCACCCGCCAGCCGATGGCTCGACGTGCCCCTCTCGCCCGGCTGATGGCCGCGTTACGCGGTGACAAGTACATGGTCGACGCCTACCCGCCGGACGGGTCTCCGACGAAGGACGGCTGAGTCATGCGCGACCGACACTTTCCGCGCCTGTGCCGTTCCTGCGACGCGCAGATCGCCGCGGTGCGGTGATGACTACGGCCCAAGCAACGATCCTGACAGAGAACCAGCAGCTCGCGGGCATCAACTCCGACTACGAGCAGCGGTACGGGTTCCACGACGCCGAGAACTATCTGTACAAAGCGCCGAAGGGCCTGAACCGGGAGATCGTCGAGAAGATCTCGGAGTTCAAATCCGAGCCGCAGTGGATGCGTGAGTTTCGACTCAAGGCGCTGGATGACTTCCTGGCTCGAAAGCAGCCCACGTGGGGCTCGCCGATGCTGGCCGAGCTCGATTACGACAACATCCGCTACTTCGTTCGCGCCTCTGAGACGCCCAGCCGATCGTGGGACGACGTGCCCGAAGACGTCAAGCGGACCTTTGACCGCCTCGGGATCCCCGAGGCCGAGCGGAAGTTCCTGTCCGGAGTCGGCGCGCAATACGAGTCAGAGGTCGTGTATCACCAGATCCACGAGGACCTCGAGAAGCAGGGCGTGATCTTCACTGACATGGACACCGCGCTGCGTGAGCACGAGGACCTCGTGCGTCACTACTTCGCGACGGTCATCCCGCGCAACGACAACAAGCTTGCCGCCCTGAACTCTGCGGTCTGGTCGGGCGGCTCATTCGTGTACGTCCCCGAAGGCGTCCACGTGGATTTGCCGCTCCAAGCGTACTTCCGCATCAACACCGAGAACATGGGCCAGTTCGAGCGCACGCTGATCATCGCCGAGCCGGGCTCCTACGTGCACTACGTCGAGGGCTGCACCGCCCCCACCTACAGCTCTGAGTCTCTCCACTCGGCGGTGGTCGAGCTGATCGCCCTCCCGGGTGCCCGCATCCGTTACACGACCGTCCAGAACTGGTCGACCAATGTCTACAACTTGGTCACCAAGCGCGCGGTCGCGTATGCCGATGCCACGGTCGAGTGGGTCGACTGCAACCTCGGGTCCAAGCTGACCATGAAATACCCCAGCATCTACCTGCTCGGAGAACGGGCGCACGGCGAGGTCCTGTCGATCGCGTTCGCAGGCGCTGGACAGCACCAAGATGCCGGTGCCAAGATCATCCACGCCGCGCCCAATACCACCTCCAACATCTTCGCGAAGTCGATCGCCAAGGATGGCGGCCGCGGCTCCTATCGAGGCCTGCTCGAGATCGCGAAAGGCGCCCATGGCTCCCGCTCAAAGGTCGTTTGCGACGCGCTCCTGCTGGACGAGAGCTCGCGCTCAGATACCTATCCGACGATCCGGATCAGCGATAACGACGTCAGCGTCGCCCATGAGGCAACGGTCTCAAAGGTCGGCGAGGACCAACTCTTCTACTTGATGTCCCATGGCATCCGCGAGGAAGAGGCGTCGAAGCTGATCGTCAACGGATTCATCGAGCCGATCATTAAGGAGCTTCCGATGGAATACGCCGTCGAGATGAACCGCCTGATCGAGCTGCAAATGGAAGGCTCGATCGGCTAGCCGCTGTACCCGCGGCGGCTGGGATCTCACCGTGCCACTCGGCGGCGTTCCAATTGGCATCATCCTGGCGTTCGGTCATGTCAATCCTGAGTAGCGCCGAAGCAGTGCCGACAGGACAATAGTCAGTCCGGCCGTTAGCAGACCGATGATCCAACCGGCGGCGCTCAGTGCGCCGAGGATCGCCCCGAGGACGCCACCGGCGGCGAGCACCGCGATGAGCGCCATCGACACGGAGTCTCGGAGCGTCGTGCGTCGCGCCGGCGTCAGGCCACTCGTTGACTCGGTCGGACGCTCGCGCCGATGAGCTCCCCGCGGCTCGCGCGGCGGTGTGGGTGTCTTGCGGGCCGCTGCCCGTTGGCGTCGGCGTTCGGTTCGCTCGGCGGTGAACCGCTCGGACGGCGAAAGGATCTCGTCGCCCGACGACGGGCCCGGGTCGGCCTCGGGTCGACGGCCGGCTGTCGCGAGCTCTGGGTCCTGGCCGTCTGCGGTTGGATCGCCCACGGCGATCGCGGCTGGGGGTTCGTTGAGTGGTGAGTTGGCGGACATGGTGCCCTCCTTACGTCGGGCAAACTGACCGAGGCTGCGGCTCGTGCAACAGCCTGAGCGCTTGCGTGAGATACGCGGACGGCCCCGTAGGCCCGCCGCCGGAGCCGATGGTCGCGTGTGTACAGCTTCGCCTCCTGGTTGTGCATTTAGCGCTGACCCATCAGGTCAAGACGCCCACACCGACCAAGAGCTGGAGCCGGAACCATCGCGCTCGCCGGGACTTAAAGCGAAGCACTTCCGATCATACACCTGGGTTCAGCGGGCACCGTGGTGCGCCCTCTCCTGTCCCGCCGTCGCGTAAGCTCATGATGTGAGCACGGTAAGCCCAGGCGACCTCGTGACGGTGATGGACGGCGCGGCGGAACTCGACGGGCTCGTGTTTGACACGCCGAGCAGCTCCAAGGTCATCGTCGCTGTGGTCGACCCCACCCGGGGCCCGCTGTTTCGTACGGTCAATCCGAACACCTTGACCGAGCGTGCGCAGGAGGGTCCGAACGACCGGGCGCTGCGTCTGCTTGTTCGCCGGACGCCGCCACCGTCGACCGACGTAGGACGCGGCGCGACGCGCGGCGGGCAGCGACGGGCCGGCTACACGCGCGGTGCTGCGCATCGCCCCACCGGCAGGTAGCGAAGCCAGCGACGGCGGCGCGCCACCGGGAGGCGGACAAGATGCCCGCCCTTCACCCGACCATCCGCCGCCACTGCTCCTGCACCGCCGCGGATCGGGAGGCTTCGGCTCATCGACTTGGAGCGAATCGACTGACCAGGCGCGTCCGGTTGGCCGGCCCGCGTCCGGCGTCCTCCGCGCGGTCGGCGCTTGCCAGCACTGCCGTGATCAGCCGCTGCGCCACGACGCGGGCCGGCTCCATCTCCCAGCGGCCGCTGCGGTGACCGACCCAGGGCAGTGAGGTGAGCTCGCTGTCTTGCTCGAGGATCAGATCCGCGAGCGTGCGGCCACAGAGGCTGGATGCGACCAGGCCGTGGCCCGCCAAGCCGCCCGCCCGGGCGAGCCCGGTGGCGCGATCGAGCTCGATCGACATGCTCCAATCCCGCGGCACCGCGAACACCCCTCCCCACCGGTGCGTGATCGCGGCATTGGCGGCGGCGGGGAACCAGGCACGGAGCGTCTGCTCGAGGGCGGCGTGCACCCCCGGTGGCCGTTCGTCGCTGGCGCGGATCGCGCTGCCCATCCGATACCAGGCTCCACGCCCGCCGATCGCGATGCGGCCATCGGCCGTTCTCTGCGCGTAGGTGAAGAGATGGCGTTGGTCGGCCACCGTCTCGCAGCGCTCCCAGCCGATCGCCGACCATGTCCGCGCGTCAAGCGGCTCGGTCGCGAGCATGTGCGAGAACACGGGCAGGTAGTCGCGGTGTTGACCGGGCAGGTCCACGGTGAACGCCTCGGTCGCCTGGACAACGACCGGAGCGCGCACCGTGGCAGCGGCGAGTCCGTCGCCTCGGACCTGTCCCGGCTCGATGCTGCGCACCCGCGAGCGCTCGAAGATCTGTACCCCGCGCCGCTCGCATGCCTCCGCGAGTCCACGCACGAGACGCCCCGGGTGCACCCTGGCGCAGTGCGGCGTGTAGGCACCGCCGACCACACCCGAGACCCGGACGCGCGACGCGACGTCCTCGGCGCCGAGCAGTTGCAGATCGGACTCGCCAAGCCCACGCTCACGCCGGCTCGCAAGACCGGCCCGCACCCGCTCCAGCTGGGCGTGGCTGGTGGCGATCCGCAGCGAGCCGCCTTTCGTCCATCCGCACTCGATGCCCTCGTCTGCCACGACCTCGCCAACGTGGTCGATGCCCTCGATCATCGCCCGCTCGGCGCGCTGCACCCCGTCCCAGCCGCCGCGGCCGAGGTACGCCTGCGCCTTCCCGGCGATCCCGGCCGACACGAAGCCCGCGTTGCGCCCAGCCGCGCCGAAGCCCGCAATCTCAGCCTCCAGTACGACGATCTCAAGCGTCGGCTCAGCCCGCGCCAGGCAGTACGCAGTCCACAGCCCGATGAAGCCGGCGCCGACGATCACGACATCGGCGGCGGTGTCGGCGCGCAGTCGCTGTCGTGGCACGATCGGCGCCGCGAGCGTATCCAGCCACAGGCTCCGGCCGCTGTAGTCGGCGGCCGACGTCATCAGCGGACGGCGATCTCAGCTGAGAGCTCATAGGGCGCGACAAGCGGGAGACGGTCGCCGCTCCAGAACCGTCCCGGGTCATACCAGTTGGCCGGTCGGGTGCTGGGAAGGAGCCCCATGTGCTGGTAGGTCGTAGCGACGAGTTGGGCGCAGAAGACGCTCTCGACCGAGGCGGGGCGGCGCGTCCGGCTCGTGAGCCAGCCCGTAACGAGCTTCAGCGTGGTCGGGAACGGTCTGCCGTCGAAGCGGTCGATGACTTCCAGTACCCGATCCTCGTGGTAGCGCTCGATCGGGCCGCTGAGCTGGCGCACCCAGGCGCGCTGCTGGTAGCGGGTGCTCCATGTCGTGACGGCGTCGGCGAGGCGATGGAGCTGCACTCCGCGTTGGCGCTGTCCGGTCCACACGTCGGGTAGGGATCGACCAAGCTCGGCGTGCCAGAGCAGCGGCGGCAGATCGTCGAGCGCGACGACCATGCCGACATGGTTGACCGGGCTGTTCGTGGCCGCCCGAATCGTCCAGTCGGCGACTGCGGTGCCCCGGAACAGCCAGATGTCGCCGGTTGACGCTGTCGCGACGGCTTCCTCACGAGCCACGACGGATTCGCTCACCCCAATACCCTACGCAACTGATGCGCATGCGCTGGAAGCTCGTCGGGCTCGCTGGCCTCGCCGGGGTGGCCGCCACCGGCGTCATTGTCGCTCGCGCGCGTCGTGCGCAGCGTGATTACCAGCCCGACGAGCTCCGTGAGCGCCTGCATCGCCGGCTGGCGGAAGTCACCGGTGACCAGCACCACGATCCTGGCGCCCCCGGTGGCCCGCCGCGGCTTGCTTGACACACCGTTGCCACGGTGCAAGACTCGCGTGCAGTCTGCAATTTGGGTCAGCGTCCGTCGGTTTCCAGGTCGGCGAGCTCGCTGCCAGCGAGGGAAAGTGGGTCCGTCCAACCGTTAGTGATGCGGTGGTATTGCTGTGTCACGACTGCCAACAGCTCGTTGGTTGGGTGGCATGTGCACGCCATCGGCCGGTCCAAGCCGTGCCTTGTCAGTGTGTCGAGTTTGACAACATGACGTGAGGCAGGTGAACGCGTTTACTGGGAGGGAACGTGCAATACGCCATGTCGATTCGTCGCGCCGTGACATCCGCTCGGTTGCGAACACGGTTTCTGGGTCTGCTCGCGACCGTCGTGCTGGTCGGCGCCGGTGGGTGGCTAATCGCCGTCGGCCCTGCCAGCGGTCGGGGTGCGGTGCAGGCCGGCGGTCCCGCGAGGGGCGGGGGAACCTCCGCCTCGCTTGTGCTGCACCAGGCATCGTCGCTGACGCTCGCTCTGTCCCCCGATCATCAGAAGATCACGATGAACCTGCTCGGCAACCTCTGGGCGCTGCCCGCGTCAGGCGGCACGGCCACCCGGACCACGAGCCTTCAGCAGGACACCGCCTACCCGGATTGGTCCCCGGACGGAAGGACGATCGCGTTCCAGTCCTACAAGAGCGGGACGTTTCACATCTGGGCGATGAACCCCGATGGCAGCAACGTCCGAGAGCTCACATCGGGCTTCTACGACGACCGCGAGCCGCAGTTCTCGCCCGACGGCACCAAGATCGTGTTCTCCTCCGACCGGCCCCCGGTCGGCGCTCCGGCGGGAACCGCGACCGGGTCATACAACCTCTGGACGTTGACGCTGGCAACGGGGAGCCTGACCGAGATCACGCATGCATCGGGCGGGACGAACTACTACTACCCGACGTGGTCTCCGGACGGGAAGCAGATCACGTATGTCGACTCGAGCCACGCGATCGAGAGCATCGCCGCCGACGGGACGGGCACGGCGACGACGCTGTACACCGATCCGGCGAACACGTTCTACTCGCCGACATGGTCGCCTGACGGCAAGAGCCTCGCCTACACAGAGCTCGACAACCAGGGCACGCTGACTCAGCTGTTCGTCAACGGCAACGCCGTGTCCGGCAACGAGGACGTCTTCGCCTTCCCGGCGCGGTGGGCCTCCAACGACACGCTGATCTACGCGGCCGACGGAAAGATCCTGCAGCGGAGCCTCTCGAGCGGGGCCGTCAACCCGATCCCCTTCTCCGCCACGGTGTCGTTCAACCGAGCCTCGTACCCGATGAAGGCGCATGACTTCGATTCGACCAAGCCCCAGCCGACAACCGGCGTCCTGACTCCCGAGCTGTCGCCTGACGGCCGCCATGTGGTGTTCGTGGCGCTCAACCAGCTGTGGGAGATGAAGATCGGCAACAAGCCGGTCGCATTGACGCACACCCCGTGGGCGAAGGCCACACCGGCCTGGTCGCCGGACGGCAAGTACCTCGCGTACGCGTCGGACCAGGACGGGCCGATGGCGATCTACATCCGAAGCATGGACACCGGGGCCACGCGGCGGCTGACGGCGCCGTTCACGGGGGCACAGGCAAAGCTGGCCTGGTCGCCGGACGGCAAGAAGATCGCGTTCGAGTCGGCGCTCGACAGCGAGGCAGGCAGCCAGGCGCTGTACGTCGCCGATGTCGCGAGCGGGCAGTTCCATCAGATCTTCGGCCCGCAGAACGCGACCGGAGCGGACTACGAGATCGCGTTTGAGCCCGGGGCGCCCTCCTGGGGACCTGACAGCAACACGATCGCTCTCGCGGTCCAGCAGAGCTACTCAACGAGGTTCCGTGAAGGTGTCAGCGAGATCCTGACCGTCAACGCGACAACGGGCGAGACTCACGAGTACGGGGCGGGCGGGGATCTACAACCATACGAGACGCTTACCAACCGAGTGGAAGGCGACGGTCCGGTGTGGTCGCCGGACGGGAAGTACATGGCGTACGTCCTCGACGACGTGGTGTGGATCCTCCCGGTGACCCCGACCGGCGCGCCCGCCGGCCCGCCGAGGCAGCTGACCAGCGAGGTCGCCGACCAGCTGAGCTGGTCAGGTGACTCGCAGCACATCCTCTACGACTCCGCGGGAACGCTCCGAATGGTCTCGGTGGCCGGCGGGCAGCCGGCGACGATTCCGGTGCGGCTCAACTGGCGACCACAGGCGCCACCCTCCGGTGAGAAGGTGATTCACGCGGGCACCGTCTGGACTGGCACCAGCGAATCCGAGCAGCACAACGTCGACATCGTCGTGTCGGGCAACACGATCGTGAGCATCGGACCGGCGAAGCCGCGCTCCTCCTATGGATCCCGCATCCAGTACGTGGACGCGTCCGCCGACACGGTAATCCCGGGCCTGTGGGACGCACACTCGCACGAGAACATGGACCAGCCGTTCGCCGGCAACCGCCGCGACCGGCTGGAGCTGGCGATGGGCGTGACGAGCGAGATCTCGATGGGCGACGAGGCCTACCACTCCCTCGAGCAGGTGGAGTCCCAGCAGTCCGGCGCGACCCTCGGGCCGCGGTACTTCTGGGGCGCCGAGCCTATCGACGGCCGGCGCATCTTCTACAGCTGGATGCGCGCGGACCCGAACATGACCGCGTTGGACCGAGATCTCTCACGACTGAAGACGCTGAAGCCCGACATGCTGAAGACGTACGTGAGACTCCCCAACAGCTACGAGCAGATCGCAATCAACGCCGGGCATCAGATGGGGATCCCATCGTTCTCCCATTACTTCTGGCCGGCGCTCGAGTTCGGCCAGGACGGAACATCGCATTGGGCCACGCAGAGGCTCGGCTACCAGATCGCGACGTCCAACAACACGGTCGCCTACGACGACACGATCCAGCTCTACGCCCAGTCCGGAATGTCGATCACGAACACCCCGTTCTTCGGCGTTCAGTATCTCGAGAACGTGAACGGGCAGCCGATCCTCAACGATCCGCGGCTCAAGTCGCTGCTCAGCCCGTGGCAGTACGCCCTCGCCGAGCAGGAATATGCGGCACCGCCGCTGAACGCGGCGTCACTGCAGTCGATCCGCGGCTGGTCACAGGCAGACGCCAAGATCCTGGCCGCCGGAGGCACCGTCCTCGGCGGCACCGACAACCCGATCGGCATCGGAAACTTCGGGACGGTCGTAGCGGCGAGCGTGATGGCCCACACGGGTCTCAGCAACTACCAGACGCTCCGTGCGTTCACCGTTGAACCGGCGAAGGTGATGGGCGTCCTGAATCAGATCGGGACGATTCAGCCGGGGATGGTCGCCGATATGGACATCATCCACGGCAACCCGCTCCAGGACATCGAGACGATCGCCAACGATGACTACGTGATGCAGAACGGTCGTCTGTTCACCGAGCAGCAGCTCATCGGGCCGTACGCCAACGTGTCGCTGAACACGCCGCCCGCCTCCGGTACGCAGGTGTCCGTGGCACTGGCCGAGGCAGCGACACTGTCACGTGGAAAGCAGCAGTGGGCGACGGTGGGCGAGGTGGCCAAGCTGCAGCGCTTGAGCATCTACCTATGCCACCCGGAAAGCGGGAGCGATCCACTGGCGGCGAGCGCCAGCGTCGATCAGGCAACTCTGGGAGCGCCCGAGTATTGAACACGTCCCTGGTGGACCGCCCGGCCGCACCGGGAGGTCGCCAGGGAGCCCCGGAGAGCTTGACGTGGACGGCCCGCGCGCCCGCGAGCCGTAGATCGCCTCAAGCGGAGGTTCTGTGCCGCTTGACTTCGCCGCCGGCTGCGGAGAGGCTGGCGCGTGATGGTCACCGCAGCCGAGCTTCCCGTCGCTGTGATCGGCGCGGGAGGATCCGGGCTTCTTGCCGGCGCGGCATTGTCTCGGTCGGGCGTCGCGTTTGAGCTGCTCGAAGCGCGCCGCGGGATCGGTGGCACGTGGCGCTATGACGAGACGGGCACGGGGTCGGCCTGCTACGCGTCGCTGGTCGCGAACACGAGCAAGCTGCGCATGTCGGTCGGGGGGCGACGGATCGCGGGACGGCCGTGGCGGTACGCCGCACACCCCGAGGTGCTCGCCCATCTGGAGGCGTTGGCCTCCCACGCCGGGCTCTGGCCGCATATCAAGCTCGGATGGGCCGTGACGCGTGCGCAGCAAGATGGCGAGGGATGGACGCTCGTCTCAGACGAGGGCGAGCGACGGCGCTACCGCGCGCTCGTCTGCGCGCTGCCGACGAACGGGCGCCCGCGCTTTGCGAGGCTGCCCGGTAGCTACGACGGCGAGCAGCTCCACAGCGCTGCCTATCGGACCCCCGAGCGCTTTGCCGGCAAGCACGTCCTGATCGTGGGGCTGGGGACATCGGGGGCCGAGGTCGCGGGTGACGTCGCTGGAGTCGCCGAGACAGTCCAGGTCTCGGTGCGCTCACCGCTGTGGATGATGACCCGGCGGCTGCACGGGATCCCGATCGACTGGCTCGACAACCCGTGGGTGGCCCGTGTCGTGCCATGGAGTGCGCGGCGAGTTGTCCTCGCCGGTTTCTGCAACGCGACGACCGGCGACCTCCACCGGCATGGACTGCCTCGACCGACCCGACGGTGTGGCGACGACATCCTCGCCGTCTCGGATGCGTTTCCGCGCGCGGTGCGCAGCGGCCGTATTCGGTTCCGGCCGCCGGTCGACCGCACAGACGGCCAGCGCGTCCACTTCGCCGACGGGACGGCCGCCGACGTTGCCGCCCGAGCGCCACGCCGCGCTGATCCGTCAACGGCACGCGCTCGAGCTGGGCCTGGCGCGGATCTACCATGACCCGGACGAGCTCGCGTTCGTCAGCACCGCCGACTTCATCGGAATCGGTGGCGCAGCTCGTCCTCACCACCGCTAGCAGCCACGGGCTCGGTCGCCGGCGTTGGGAGGACTTCGACGCCGGTGGCGATGACCTCTTTTGCTGCGCGTTCGCCGGAGCTGATGGCCCCGTCCATGTACCCGTTCCAGACCTCGGCGGTCTCGGCGCCTGCCCAGTGGATCCGTCCGCACGGCTGGCGAAGGCCGGACCCGAGGGTGGTCCAGACGCCGGGGGGAAAGTAGCCGCCGTAGCAGCCGCGGGTGTAGGGCTCCTCGGCCCAGGATTGCTCGATGTAGTCGTTCGGGCGGGCGGCGCGGGGTCCGAAGAAGCGGGCAAAGCACGCGATCACGGCGTCGCGCCGCTCGGCGAGCGGGACGCGACCGAGGGTGCGCGCCTGTTCGCCCTCGAGGAATCCGAGCAGCACGCCGGCGGACGAGTCCGCGGGGGTGTTGTCGAACACGACCTTGACCGGCCCGTCGGTGCTTGTGACCTGGCCGGAGAGCGCGTCGGCGCGCCAGAACGGCTCGTCGTAGACGGCCATGCACTTGATCACCGAGCCCTGGGGTATGCGCTGGGTGAGCTGATCGCGCCAGCCGGGCAGCGCTGGCTGATAGTCAATCCGGCCGGTCAGGGTCGGCGGGATCGCGACGATCACGTGCGCAGCTTGGACCTCGACTTCGTCGGCTTGGATCGCGACCGACTCGCCATCGTCGATGATTCGCCGCACCGGCGAGGAGAACAGGATCCGGTCCCCGAGCCGCTCGGCGGCGCTGATCGCGATCTGTTGTGAGCCGCCGACGATCCGGTGTTGCTGGGCGCCACCGTCGGTGGAGATGAGCATGTCGATCCCGCCGCCGGAGTGAACATAGAAGAGGAAGTGCAGCAGCGACAGGTCCGCCGGCTGCGCGGCCCACACGCCTTCGCAGATGAGCTCGAAGAACCCCTTGGCGCCGGCGGTGTGGGTGTGACGGTTGATCCAGGTCGCGACGGTCTGGCTGTCCCACTCGCCGGCTTTGGGGGCGCGCCACGGAGCGTCGAGCGGCACCTGCTTGGCCATCCGGTCAAGCCGGGCTTGGGCTTGGGCGACGTCGGCGAGGACGATCGGGTTCAGTTTCGGGATCGCGCCCTGGTAGCGGGAGAGTCGGCCCCGGTACTCGAACTGGTTGTAACCCTCGTCGTAGGTCTCGAACAGCTTGAGGTCGAGCTCGCGGATCCACTCGTTGACGCGCAGCTGCGTGGGTCCGACCCACTGGCCACCGACCTCGACGACGGACCCGTCTGACAGCGGATGGTTGAGCGTGCGTCCGCCGACACGATCCCGGGCCTCGAGGATCAGCACCGAAAGCCCGGCGGCGGTCAGCGAGCGCGCCGCGGCGAGGCCGGCGAGGCCGGCTCCGACGATCGCGACGTCGCATTCTCTGGTGTGGGATGAGGTCATGTCTGAGTCTCCGTGGGATCGCTTGAACTTGCCCTAGCAGCGTGCCTGACAGGCGGTGGTGCGCTCTCTGCGGATAGCGCACAGTGCCCGGGCGGGGTTGTGCGTCGTTCGCGTAGAGAGCCACTCCCGGGTGGCGGGTTGTGGGGTGCTCTAGCGTTCGCGGTGCGTGCCGTTGTTAGACGTTCAGCGATCGGTCGAGATAGTCGCTCGCGCACTGCGAGAGCGCGAGGACGAGTTGGTGTCGGTGATGCTCGAGCGAACCGTCGCCGAGGTGCCAGAGGCCGGCATCCAGGACGACCCCAATATGGCGGCCGCGATGCGCGAGAGCTGCTACTCCAACCTCCGCGCCGCGCTTGCGGAGCTTGCCCGCGATCGATCGCCGCTGCCGGCGGGCCCACCGGCGGGCGCGGTCGAGGAGGCTCTCGCCAGCGCCCAGTCCGGGGTGCCGCTGGATGCGTTGCTGCAGACCTACCGGATCGGGCACGCTGTCGCGTGGGAGGCGATGCTCGAAGCCGTCAACGAGATGGACGATCTCGACCGCCAGGCGCGCACGGACGTATTGCTGGTGTGCTCGCGGTATACGTTCGCGTACATCGACCGTGTGATTCCGTTCGTCACCGAGGAGTACACGCGCGAGCGCGACCGGCTGATGCGCGGCCGCGAGCAGCGGCGGGTGCAGCTCGTGCGCGACGTTCTCGACGGGGCAGTCGTCGATGGCGGCGAGCTGGGGTACGAGCTCGCGACAAGTCACCGCGGGGTGATCGGCTGGGGTGAAGGGGCCGACGCCATCCTGCCGCTGCTGGCCGCCGCGCTCGAGTTGCGACTGCTTCTCGTATCGGTCAGCGGCCACACGGTGTGGGCCTGGCTTGGCGGCACGCGCCAGAGCGACCAATCGCTGCGCCGCGCGCTCGCCGAGCTCGAGCTGGCGGAGGGCGGGCTCGCGTTCGGTCGAGTCGGCGACGGACCCGATGGATTCCGCAGCTCGCATCGCGAGGCCCGGGGGGCCCACCGGATCGCGGTCGCGACCGCCACCGCCGTGATGCATTACGACGACGTGGCGCTTGAGTGTGTGATGCTCGCCGACGAACGCGCGGCGCGCGCGTTCATTGCCGCGGAGCTCGCGCCGCTTGACCGCAGCCGCGACGGCGCCAAGCTGCGTGAGACATTGACCGCCTACTTCGCTTCCGGGTTCAACGCCTCCGCCGCGGCCGCGATGCTGAAGGTCAACGATCGAACGATCGCCTATCGGCTGAACTCGATCGAGGAGCAGCTCGGCCGCTCGGTGCGCGGGCGGCAGACCGAGCTGCAGGCCGCCATCCGCCTCGAGCGCGTACTCGAAGGGCGCGCGCCCGAGTTGCGGACATTCGCGTAGTCCGCGCGGCGAGATCTCCGATCCTCGTTGAGCGCCGATAGGCCCAGCTGACAGATCCTCTCAGCATCAACTCAGAAGTCTCGGGCGACCCCCGAACTCGAACAGAGGAGTCTCAATGTCTGGTTCCCGGGCCGCTGCGCCCGACAAACTCGAACGCGGGGCGATGGGCGTGATGGACATCGTGTTCTTCGTCCTCGCGGGCGTCGCGCCGATGGGCGTCGTCGTCGCGCTCACCGTGCTGGCGATCGCTCTCGGCAACGGCGCCGGGGTCCCCGGCACCTACTTGGTCGCCGGGATCGTCCTGGCGCTGTTCGCGATCGGCTACGTGCGCATGAGCGCGCGCGTCACCAACGCCGGCGCGTTCTATGCGTACGCCACCAAAGGACTCGGCCACCGCGTCGGCGGCGCCACCGCTTACATCGCAGTCCTCGCCTACAACGCGGCGACGATTGGGATCCTCGGGGCGCTCGCCTTCTTCGCCAACCAGGTGATGAACGGCGTCGTCGGGATCGATCTACCGTGGCAGGCGTGGGCGCTGATCGCGTTCACGATCGTCGCCGTCCTCTCGTACTTCGAGGTCACCCTCAGCGCGAAGGTCCTCGGCCTCGCGCTCCTGTGCGAAGTCGGGATCCTGCTCGCCTTCGACGTCGGCGTGCTCGTGCACAACGGCTTTCGCGGTTTCTCGCTCGATGTGTTCAAGCCGAGCGTCGTGTTCGGCCCCGGGTTCGGCGTCACGCTGATGCTCGCGTTCGGGTCCTACGTCGGATTCGAAGCCACCGCCCTCTACGGCGAGGAAGCCAAGAATCCGCGCCGGGCAGTTCCCCGCGCCACCTACATCGCCCTCACGGCCATCACGGTGTTCTACCTCGTGACCACCTGGGCGGCGATCTCCGCCTACGGCGTCAACCACGCCCAGGCCGCTGCGGGGGCAGATCCGACCGGGTTCCTGTTCGCCGCCAACGCGAAATACGTCGGCGGGTTCACCACCGACGCGATGCAGCTGCTCGTCATCACGAGCCTGTTCGCAGCGTTCCTGGCGTTCCACTGCAACACCGCGCGCTACCACTACGCCCTCGCCCGCGACGGCCTGCTCCCCAAGGCGCTCTCGCACACCCACCCCAAGTACGGCTCGCCGATCATCGCCAGCGCCGTCCAGCTCGCGATCGTCGCGATCGTCGTGATCGCGTTCGCCATCGCCGGCCAGAACCCCTACCTACAGATGGGGACCGCGTTCTACGGCCTCGGCGTGCTCGGGATCGTGCTGCTCCAGGCAATCGCGAGCACCGCGGTCGTCGGGTTCTTCGTCAAGCGCAAAGAGCCGGGCGTCTCGAAATGGGGCACGATCATCGCGCCCGCGCTCGGCGCCATCGGACTCACCACCGGCCTCGTCTTCATGATCAAGTACTACCCCACCCTGACTGGCAGCACAGAGGCATGGATCAACGCGCTGCCATGGCTGCTGGTCGTCGCAGCCGTTGCCGGCGCGATCGTCGCGACCGTACTGCGCAACCGGGAGCCCGCCGAGTACGGGCACATGGGCGACGAACCCGCCGACCTCATCCTCGGCGCGCAGCGCGTCGGTGAGCCCGCAGCGATCGACGAGCTCACCCCCGCATGACTCATCCGCGGCGAGCGCCCGACGGGATCCGAGCACACGGGCTCGAGATCGGCATCACCCTCCGTCAACTGAGACGAGAGGCGTAGGTCAGCCGCATGACTGGGGCACCCTTACGGTCAACACGACCGTGAGGGTGCCCAGCGACGAGCGCGCCTGGCCGATCCGCTCGAGGGTGGAGCGCTCGAACCGACAACAGCTCGTGGGGGGCACCCGAAAATGCCCCCCACGTCGTCGGCCTCAGCCAGTTCTACGTCAACGCGAAACTACTAGCGTCTGCGCGCTACGCGCCTCGACGTGCGGCGGGCGACTCTTCGGCTTGCAAACATCTGATACCTCCTAGGTTGCGATTCTCGCTAGCCGCCGCTTGCGGCGGTCTCTGCGGCGTGTAGCTCCTTGGCCTCCTCGGCCGACACAAGGCCGATCGCGACCAGGTCAAGTGGGCTGATGAAGCCGTCGCTGAGGCGGAACCCGCCGGCGCGTGCGATGGCGTCCCTCAGCGGGACCGCCCAGTGATGCTCGAGCAAAATGAGCGCCGCGGCCGAGTCGTTCGGGATGTCCTCAAGCACATCCCACGCTTGCTCATCGGAGAACACCTGAGCGCCGTCGGCGGCGGCTTCCGCGCCCAGCTCGGCGCCCAGCGCGGCCCCTTCTTCGCCCTCGATCCCAAGACCGATCAGCGCGCCTACCTTGCTGCCAAGCTCGATTGCCTCGTCCTTGGTGAGGTTGCTGAGATGCTGCACCTCGATCTCACCGTCCGCATCCTTGTGGACTGCGAGCGCGTCAATGACACGCACGGTGTCCTCGTCGTGCAGCCGCTCGAGCTCCGCGACGATCTCCCCGTGGAATTCGGGATGATCGAACCCCAAGACAATCAGCTGTACAGGCCCGATGGTCATTTCAATTCGCCCCTCTCGCGAAGGTTTGCAGGATTGCCTGGCGTCGAGACCCGTCTCATCCGAGACGGACCTCCGCCACCAGCCCAGTGTTCCGTCCGCCGGCGCTCTGCGCAACCGTGGACGCACCACTCTTTCCGCACCAGAGCGACGACCGGACGCATGGCGGCCGCGATCGAGCCAGCGGTCACGCGAACCCGTTTTTGCGCGGTCCCAGACAAGGCAACGCCGCGTCACCCGATTCGGACGACGCGCGTGACCGCTGGTTACCGGTAGCGTCGAATTGCGATGGAGCCGACCGGCCTGGATTTCGCGCTGATGGTGTTCGAGCACACCGAGGGCGCCGAGCGGGCCTACGCCGACGCGTTGAGCCAGGCGTCTGGCGAGCCGTGGGCGCAGGAGATCGCGTTTGCGGAGCACCATCGACGCGATCGAATCGTCGTCCGCGGGACGTTCGCCGGGCACTACGTGGACGCGGACGACGACGGGGACTTCATCGGGCGCAAAACCGGCGAAGGCGTGCTGGCCGGAGCAGCGGTCGGACTGCTCTTCGGCCCCGCGGGCCTCGCCGTCGGGATGGTGGCCGGCGGCACGGCCGGAGGTGTTGCCAATGAACACTCCGGTCCACGGCTTCGCAGTGCCCTGATCGACGAGCTCCGCAACGAGGTGCCGGAGGGATCCTCCGCCGTCATCCTCATGGCCGGTCCAGAGGAGGTCGACGCAATGGTGAGCGCACTTCAAAGCCGTGGTGGTCGGCTGGTACGCCACCACCTCACGCCTGAAGGCGCAGAGGTGTTGACGTCCGCTGTCGCGGGCAGTCCCAGCGTCGCACCTCGGGCCGAGGGATGATGGGGTCCGTGCCTTCGCCGATTCACCGGTTCGCGTGATGATCGCTCGTTCGTGAGCGGGGGGCCGAGTCCGAGCTCCGGAGAGGGGTCGCAGCCGGGCCCTGACGGTGTCGCGCTGACGCAGTCGCCGGGGTTCTGGCGGCTGATGGGGTATGCGGCGTTGTTCGGGGTCGCGCTGGCGTTCGCCGCGTTGGCGTTCTTGGGGTTGGTCAAGGGTGGGACCAACCTCTGGTTCACGCTCCCGAAAACCCCGGGGTGGTTTGACGGAAGTTTGTGGTGGGTGGCGGTGACCGCGGCGGCCGGGGTGCTCGTCGGCGTGCTGCGGCGCGTGTTTCGGCTCTCGGGCAAGCTGCCCGGCACGGTTCAGGAGCTCAAGGACGGGCGGGTTGAGCCCTCGACGGTCCTGAAGGCGGTTGGGGTCTCGCTCGTGTCGTTGGCGGGTGGTGCGAGCCTCGGGCCGGAGGACGCGCTGGGGAGGATGGGGGGCGGGCTGGGAACGTGGGTCTCGGAGAAGCGGAAGCTCAGCGACGAGATGCGCGCGACGAACACGCACACGGGCATGTCCGCCGCGTACGGTGGCCTGTTGTCGGCTCCGATCTTGGCGACGATTCTGGTGCTCGAGCTGGCGCGTCCCAAGGCCACGGCCTTCATGGACACGCTGGTCGGGGGGCTGCTGGCGTCGTCGGTCGCGTTCGCGGTGTACTTTCCGATCGCCGGGTCAACGTTCGTCGGGATCTATCAGCTGCCGTCGTTCAAATATGAGGACTGGCAGCTGCTCGCCGCCGTTCCCTTGGGCCTTGTCGCCGCGGCGCTCGCGCTGATCACCACCATCGCGATCGCGCTTCTCACGCAACTCGTCGCTCGCCTCCCCAGTCGGACGATCCTTCACTCGACGTTGGGCGGAGTCGCGTTCGGGCTGGTCGGCGTGGCGCTGCCGCTGACGCTGTTCACCGGGACCAGTCAGCTCACCACCGTGATCCACGACGGGGCGGCGCTCGGCGCAGGCGTGTTGATCGCGATCGTGTTCGCGAAGATCCTCGTGTTCGCGCTTTGTGAAGCCACCGGCTTCATCGGAGGGCCGTTCCTGGTGATGCTGTTCACCGGCGGCACGGCCGGGATCGCCGCCCACGTCCTGATCCCCGGGCTACCGGAGGGCCTCGCATTCACAGCGATGTTCGCCGCGCTTCCGGGATCGCTGGTCGCCGCCCCGTTCTCGCTGATCTTGCTCGGCGTCATCACCACGCAGATCGGCGCCCTGCAGATCGCACCCGTCACCATCGCCGTCATCACCGCCTACCTCGCCGTCTCAGGCTCGGGTCTGCTCATCGCGCTGGCGCAGCGGCAACGCAAGCCCGCCGCCTCCGACGCATAAGCACCCATACGCCGGACACCGAATAGTCGACCAGAACGCGGCCGCCGCGACAGGTCGTAGATTACGCCGCCCGTGTCGTCAGTGATGATGGCCGCAGGCCCGTGAGATGGTCGCCGTCCTCACGAAGTGCGAGGCCGTGGGAAGTAACTTACGTTGTTCTACTGAGGGCCAGGCGGCTGTCCCACCGATCGCGACCTCGCGGGACCAACCGCGACCCGGGACGTCGGGTGTGAAGTCAGCCGCCCGGGCGCCATTCACCCTGCGGGGAGGAGAGAAACGGCTCTAGCCCGCCAGCACCACCTTGAGGGCGTCGTGTTTGTCGGCGGCGCCGAAGACGTCGTAGGCCTCCTCGATTTCATCGAGCGCAAAGTGGTGGGTGCCTAGCTTTTCGCTTTCGATTCGTCCGTCTCGGGCGAGCCTGAGCAGCGTCGGGATTGTGGACCCGCTGACGAGGCCCGTCGTGATCGTGATGTTCTTGATCCACAACTCCTCGAGGTGCAGTGTGGTCGGTGCGCCGTGCACGCCGACGTTGGCCACGGTGCCACCCGGGCGCACCACGCGGGTGCACAGGTCAAACGTCGCAGGCACGCCAACGGCTTCTATGGCTACGTCCACTCCCTCGCCGTCAGTCAGGTCGAGGATCTCCTGCAGGGCATTCTCACCACCGAAAACCGTGTGTGTAGCGCCGAAGCGCTCCGCGTGTTTGAGCCGAGACGCGGCGAGGTCGACCGCGATGATCCGCGCCGCGCCGGCGATCTCCGCGGTCATCATCGTGGCCAGCCCGACCGGCCCCGCGCCGACCACCGCGACTGCATCGCCGGGCTTTACGCCACCGTTCTGCACCCCGATCTCATAGCCGGTCGGCAGGATGTCGGCGAGGAATAGCACCTGCTCGTCGCTCACCCCGTCCGGGACGATATGCAGCGAGGTCTCAGCAAACGGCACACGCGCGTACTCGGCCTGCAGACCATTGATCAGGTGGCCGAAGATCCAGCCGATCCCGCCCGCCCCCTGGCAGTGAGCCGCCATGCCCCGCTTGCACGGACCGCAGCGTCCGCACGACGTGATCGCTGGCACGAGTACGCGGTCGCCCTGCTTGAGGCTGGTCACTGCCGCTCCGGCCTCGACCACGGTCCCCACGGCCTCATGGCCGAGGATGCGGCCTTCGGTTACGGCGGGCACGTCGCCCTTGAGGATGTGCAGGTCAGTCCCGCAGATAGTCGTCAAGTCGATCTTGACGATGACGTCCGTTGGGTCCAGGATCGTCGGATCGTCCGTCGTGTCCCAGGAACGCTGTCCTGGGCCACCGAAGACAAGCGCCTTCATTTGCTCTCCCTCCATCGGGTGCGTCGCGCGTCGGATCGGCGGTCAACTCGGTCCTGACGGAGTCCACCAACTCGGCGAGCGCTGTTCGTTGTGTCGCCGAGTCAGTCCTCGTCGTCGCTGTGTTGCTCAGACCACCGCAGAGCGGCAGCTTCGGCGCTTGCCGAATGCCGGTTCGGAACGATGCCATCGTCCTCGGGCACATCCGAGGGCGGAGGGTGCGGCGGGTCTGCGTCCGGATGCGTGTCACCCCAACGCGCGGCGGCCCCCTCAGCATCCCACGACAACTCGGGCTTCGGTCGAGCTTCCTTCTCGTCAGACACTTCGGCTCCTCTCTTCCACTTGGAAGAACTCCCCGACCCACAGAAGGTATGTCGGGTGCTCACGTTTGGCAATTGTCCGCGCGGCTAGCCAAAGACCGGGAAGCGCCGCTGCTTGGCGAGCCGATCCATGCCGTCTTGGATCGCGGCTTCCACTTCGCGATAGATCGAGGTGACGTACGCCCGATCGTTGACCCGCTCCGGGTCGTGATCGACGTGAATCGGGTCCAGCAACTCAGTACGGATCTTCGCGGGCAGCGGAAGGTGCGTCGGAATCGTCTCAATTGTCAGGCCGAACGGGAAGCCGAGCACGATCGGCAGCCGTGAGCCGCGAAGCTTTCGCTTGAGCCCACTGATGCGATCGAGCCCGTTCGCGATCCACCGACCCTCGGACAGGACGAATGCGGTGTCATGGCCGCCGACGCTGGCCACGGGAACGATCGGCACCCCGCAGCGGATCGCCGTGCGTACGAAGCCCATGCGCCCGCCGAGTACGGCCTCATCGCGCCTGCGCCAGTTGCGCATCGCGTCGACGTCACCGCCAGGCCAGATGACCACGTCGCACCCGGCGCCGAGCGATGTGCTGACGCCCTGCCGGGAGGCTGGGATGACCCCGGTGAGGCGGAAGTAGTCGCCAAGGCCCGGTGTCGCCATCAGGACGTCATGAGCGGTCGCATGAAGCACGCGCTCGGTGCCGAATCGCCGCCACCAGTCGAACACGAATGTCCACGCGTCCATCGTCAGGGACCCTCCTGAATGATTTCCGATCAGCAGTGAGGTCTCCTCGGGCAGTCGCTCCCAGCCTGACGTCTCGAGCCTGAAGTAGTACTTGCACAGGACATCCCAGACGGGCTTCTGATCCCGCATCAATGTCTGGTTGGGGCCGTCGAGAGCATGTGCGGTAGCTGCCGCGACACGCCGGCCGATCAGGCCTTCGATGCCACCCTTGGGTCGGCGCTCGGTGCTCCCGGATTCGGGCGGTGTCGCCGGATCAAGGGCCGGCTGCCCGTGGCCGTTGTCCACAGTCGTTGCCCCCTGGAGCGCGCCATTGAGCCCAGGAGCTGCGTGCAGGAGCGGATTTTCGAGCTGACCCGTCTGCCGGGACGGCGATGCAGGCGTGGGTGCCATGAGCAATCCTTTCTCCGAGCGCGTCGAGAGCTTCAGCGCACCGTTTCACGGGGACGAGCATCTGATAGTCGAACATCGACTGATCCGAGGATCCCGAGTTCAAAGCGCCGTGGCATCGGTATGCAACACCGTCCCTGATGCTGAAAACCCGCAAAGGCAGCCGCCCTCGGCGATCACGTGCATGTGCCTGCTGAGCGGCGAGGAGCAGCAGCAGACCACCCCGGACGACCGTTGTGGTCGTCCGCCGTACCAGCCAAATGGGCGTACGGACTGCAAGCGCGGGCTCGTTCTACTGCGGAGGCAGACAAGTCGAGAGTCGCTGCCACAGCTGAACTGCCTCACATCGTCAGAGCGCGAACACGATCCTGGCGGCGACGCGCCCCGCCTCGACGTCGGCGATCGACTCGTTGACTCGGGACAGGGGATGCACTTCATGGACCACCCCGGTCTCGCCTGCCGCGTGCAACTCGAACACCTCGCGCAGGTCGGTTCGGGTGCCGACGACCGAGCCGGCGATAGTGCTCAAGGACAGGGCCGACAGCGAACTGCTGGAGGCCATTCACCGCGCCGCGCGCGGCGAGGAGTACGTCAGCCCGCGGGTCGCCACCGGGGTGCGGATGCTCCGACAAGCCGTCGCGGGTGACGACCTCAGCCCGCGCGAGGTCGAGGTGTTGCGCCTGATCGCGCTGGGCCACACGAGCGTCGAGATTGCCGCGAAGCTCCAGCTGTCAAGGCGCACAGTCGAAACCTGCCGTGCCTGGATCCTGCACAAGCTGGGCTGCCGAACGCGGGCGGACCTGGTGGAGCTCGCGCTACGTCGCCATCTGATCGGCAGCCGACGGCGTCAGCAGTTCGATCGACGTGTGCACCGGCAGGTGGACGCGCACCAAGGGTCCCTGACTCGGCCCGACGACGCGCGAAGGGCCGTATTCGACCACCACAGGCGCGGGCTGGCTACCGATGACCGCCGCTGGCTTCAGCGGCATACTCAGCATCGTCCAAAGATGCTCGACTTGTCGTCCTCCGTGAGGCCGCGCTTGCGCGGCGTCTGGCACAAATGGGCGTGCGTGTGGAGCGTTCCGTTCGGCGTGGCTCTCGTGCTCGTGGCTCATGACGCGCGCGCCCGCGTCGCGGTGAGCGTTTACGCAGCCACGCTCGCGGCACTGTTCGGCGTCAGTGCGCTGTATCACCGCGTCAACTGGACTTCGATCTCGGCGCAGCGATGGATGCGCCGGCTTGACCATTCGATGGTCTTCATGCTCATCGCTGGTACGTATACGCCGTTCGCGCTGCTCGCCTTGCACGGAGAGATCGCCCAGGCAATCCTGGTCACGGTGTGGACGGGGGCGCTGGCCGGCGCCATCTTCAATCTGCTGTGGACCAACGCCCCGGCGTGGCTCCTCGCCGCCGTCTACATCAGCTTGGGCTGGGTTGCCGTAGTGGCGGTGTCACAGCTCACGGCAACGATCGGCGTCGCCGGCCTGGCGCTGCTGGGGCTCGGTGGCCTGCTCTACACAGCCGGCGCAGTCATCCATGCCGTGGAGCGGCCCAACCCCTTCCCGGGGGTGTTCGGATATCACGAGGTCTTTCACGCCCTCGTCATCGCCGCCGCCGCGATCCAGTACGCCGTGATCGCTTTCTGGGTCCTACCTGCTTGATCAGCTTGACGCGGCGATGTCGATGTCGTCCGCGTCGCGGCGGGCATCCCAACTCATCGCCCGTGACTGCTCGGTGGCGATGCGAAGGCGGCCGCGCCAGCGTTCAGCATCAAACGGCGAGGGCTCGGTCTCGGCGATGAACCGCTCCAGCGCCGCGACGAACCGTCCAGGCACCTCGAGTTGTGGCAGATGGCCGACGTTCTCGAAGACCGCGAGTCGGCTGCCCGGTATCGCCTTGTGGGCGGTCTCGGCATGTCGGACCGGAATGATCGGATCGCGCGCGCCCCAGATGATGAGCACGGGTATCCCCTCGGACAGGTAGAGCCTGTCCTCGGCGTTGACGCGCTGCCCGCCGGTATCCACGACACCGCGCAGGGTGGCGAGGAAGGCCGTCCGACGGTCGCGGTCCACAAGCGCCGCGTAGCCGCGAGCGACCTCGGCGACGTCGGCGGTCGGCCGGACCCCCACCACCGCCAACGCGCGTGCAAGCTTGCTCCCAACCGCGGCGCCAACCGCGGCGGTCACGCCGATGAACAGCTCCGCGCCCGGCAGCGCCGCGGCACGCAGGATCGCGCTTACCTCGGGACCGAGGCCGCCGCTGGAAACGAGCACCAGGCGCTCGGTGGCCTCGGGGAACTGGTAGGCAAATTGCATCGCGATCCCACCGCCAAGCGAGTGTCCGACGAGCGTCGCGCGCTCGTTGCCGAGCGCGACCAGCAGATCGCGCAGCCCGGCCGCGAGCGCTCCGAGCGAGTAGTCGCCGCCGCCGGGCGCCGACATGCCGTGTCCAGGCAGACTGGCTGCCACCACCGTGTGCCGCTGCGCCAGCGGCTCGATCACCTCCTGCCAATTCTCCACGCTGCCGGCGATCCCGTGGATCAGCAGCAGCAGCGGTCCGCTGCCCGCCTGTACGTAACTCACCGGCCGACCGTGGAGCGTAATCGTGCTGGGCTCGAGCCCGCTCATTGCAGCCCACCATTTGCGTGTGTGCGAGCAAGCTGCTGGGGGGCAAGGGCCTCTGCATGTCGCATAGCGACATTGTCCGGGGGCCTCACCGCGCGCTCATCAGGTGTCCTCCGCGCGGAGGAAGGAGGAAAGTACGGAGCGCTCACATCCCTGTCCCGAGCGCCTCGTAGCACCCGAGGTGGTAGCAGCCCGTGCCGGAGCATTCGACCTGGGGCTCCGCCGCCACCGAAGTCTGGCGCGCCAGCCCATCGAACACCTGAACCAGCGGCTCATAGACGCCGATCACGTCGCGGCAGGCCCCACACCGCGGGAAAGGCGCGGGAAACGGCTGGTGTGATGAGGGCTCCATGGTTTGCCGTCACGTTCGGCGTTGTCCGGCCCAATTCCATCCCCAGTCAGCCGCATTCCTACGGGGAGAAGTACGGAGGCCCGACAGTCACGCGCCGATGAGGCGACGGCGGAGTGCGAACTGAACGAGCTCCGCCCGGGTCCTGAACCCGAGCTTGGCGTGGATCCGTGCTCGGTGGGTCTCGACGGTACGCGGGGACAGGTGAAGCTCGCCCGCGATCTCAGCGCTGGTGTGACCGAGGGCGATCATGCGCACGATCTCGGTCTCGCGCAGGGTGAGTCCATCGTCGCGCGCCCGGCGGAGGGCCTCCAGCCCGGGCGCCACCCGTGGACTCACGTACTCCTGTCCACGGGCGGCGAGGCGGACCGCCGTGACCAGCTCCGTGTCCGCCCTGTCTGTCACCACGAGCCCGGTGGCACCGGCGTCGATGGCCTTCTGGCCGAACAGCGGGCTCTCCTCCGTCGTCATGACGACGACCTCGGTCTCTGGGAACCGCTTGCGCAGCTGCCGAATCATCTCGATGTTCGATCCGTTTGGAAGCCGCAGGTCGAGCACCAACACATGCGGCGCGTGCCGGCCTACGTGGTCCAGGACTGCGGACAGATCGACCGCCTCGGCAACGACCTCGACATCCTCCTCGCTCTGGAGCAGCAGACGCAGCGTGCGCCGCAACATCGCATGGTCGTCGGCCAGCGCGACGCGAATCACTGCCCTGAGCTGAGAAGGGGTCCTCACCAAGGACGTCGGACGGAGGCGGAGCGTTACGGACATGGCCAAGACGCTAATGGCGACGGCGTCTGAATCCGTCGGCTGATAGGTGCACCTTCCATACGGCAAAGCCGAGCCCGACCACGGTAGTCGCCGCAGCCCCCGTGCAGCCCAGGCCCACGCCGCTGTGGGGGGTACTCCCGAGGCTGCGTACGGCGCAGCACGGATGGCGCCGGCACGCGCCCGACGTAGCGTTGAGAGAGACCCGAAATCGAGGAACTCGAGGAGGCGTGAATCGGTGGCGACTCTCGATGCATCCCACAGCCGCGCGCAGATCCTGATCGCCGGGGGCGGATTCGCTGCCGTCGAGGCGGCGCTTGCACTCCGGGCGCTTGCAGGCCCTGGCGTGGCACTGACTCTGGTCGCCCCGGATCCGGTGTTCCATTATCGTCCGGCGGCGACGAGAGAGCCGTTCGACGCGGCGCCGTCCCAGCGATACGACCTACAGGCGATCGCCAGGGACCTGCGGGCCGATTACCACAAGTCGCGGCTCGAGGTGGTCGCCTCCCAAAAGCATTTCGTTCGAACAGCGTCCGGTGCGCGTCTGGCGTATGACGCGCTGATTCTGGCGACAGGTGCCCGCGCCGTGGCGGGCGTCCCCGGCGCGATCACGTTCCGCGACCAGCGGGACATCCGGACGATCAGACGCCTGCTGGACGAGTTCGAGGCCGGAGCGGTGCGAAGCATCGTGTTTGCGCTGCCGACCGGAGTTGTATGGCCGGTGCCTCTCTACGAGCTGGCGTTCCTGTCGGCCAGGCACGCCCGCGAACGCGGGCTGGCGATCCGGTCCACGGTGGTCACGCCGGAACGAGAGCCGCTGGCGTTGTTCGGCCCGGAGGCTTCGGCGGTGGTGCACGGCCTGCTCGATGAACACGGCGTGCGGTTCCGCGGCGGCGCTGTCGCGTCATGCGTTCATCGTGACGGGTCGATCGCGCTCGCCGACGGCGAGATGATCCAGGCAGACCGGGTCGTGGCCTTGCCCGAACTGCGGGGGCGGCGGTTTACCGGTGTGCCCGCGAGCCGCTCCGGGTTTGTCCCGGTGGACGCGTCCGGGCGGGTCGACGCGCTCGAAGACGTGTACGCGGCCGGCGACCTGACCACATGCCCGATCAAGCAGGGTGGGCTGGCCGCGCAGCAAGCCGACGCCGTCGCGCAGACGATCGCCGCCAGCCTCGGCATCCCGGTCAAGCAGATCCGGGCACCGCATGTCCTCAACACTCGGATGGTGGCCGGGGAGATGGCGGTGTTTCTCCGTACGGAGCTCGATTGGAGGGGGCAACCCACGCGCGCTACGCAGGTTCGCCTTAACGACGAGCACACCGCGAAGGCGGCGAAGGTGCTGGGTCGTTACCTGTTGCCGTACCTGGAGACGCTCGAGCCGCTCTCGGACGACCGCCAAGCGGCGGCGTGAACACGGGCGTCCCACGCAGGCTTACGGGCGGTTGGCCCCGGCATCCGGGTAAACCCGCGACCTGTCGACGCGTTGTCCACCATTGATCTGCGGAACGCGGCCGATTGCAGGACCCAGCCGTCGAGCTAGTCTGGCCATCATGAAGTCATGCAGGCAAAGCCCGGGTGCCGGCGCCGCCCACCGGCAAGAGTTCGACCGAGAACTGCACGGTGCCCGAACCTGGCTCGGCGACGCGCGGTTTGCGCACAGGCGCTGGCGGTCATGAGCGCCCCGAAGCCCGGCCAGGACGGGCAAGGCTATCCGGGCCGGCCAGCCGACTTCTTCCGCGATCTGAGCCGGCGCAACGAACGGCGCGCCCGCCTGGCCGACAGACGTATGGAGGCCGAGGCTCAACGCGAGCCTCGCCCGGAATGGGACCGTCTCGGCCAGTCACACCGCCATCGCCGCTTCCGTCAGGGCGGCTGAGGCGCCCGCGAAGCCTGCGCCAACTCGCCCCCAGGGCGATCTGACCGCATGCAATATTGTCGACGAAAGATCCGTAGAAAACCGTCTCGACGACTCGACTAGGAGCGCCTATGCTCCATATTCACGGGCGCGCGGAAGAGAACGGGCGACTCGGATCTGATCTTTTCAACGGTGAGGCCCCGTGACGGCGCTCACGTGGCCGTGCCGACAGCACACTGTCAGACCGTCACGATGGCCTGTCCGAGACGTTGCGCGCGAAGTCGGCAGGTGCGACAGGAGATTGTCTTGATCGAACTCGAACCTTTTTCGCCACGCGAACTCCCGAGGAGAGACTTCCGTGACGGAGTAGGGAGAGACGGCCGTGACGGAGCGGGGTCGCTCGTCCGTGCGGTGATCGACACGACGCGAAGGCTGCGCGCCACCTACTGGACACCACCTGCCTCGCCGCCCCCGACGGACCGCGTGTCCGGCTCCCGCCGTGGCCATGGCGCCCGCCGGGACCCGGCGCGCTAGAGGGATCTGCGTCGCCCGATGGGCGACGGCGTCCTCCAGCAGTGACCGAGCCCACCTCGATCGTGCCCCGGGGCCCCGGTCACGCGCTATGCGCGACCGGGACCATCACACGCTGTGCGAGCTCGACGAGCCGGCTCGAGTAGCCCCACTCGTTGTCGTACCACGCCACGACCTTGACCTGCGTGTCATCCACGACGGCGGTGAGCCCGGCATCGAAGATCGCCGAGTACGGCGACTTGACGATGTCGGCGGAAACAATCGGATCCTCCGTGTAGGCGAGGATGCCGCCGAGCGCGCCGTTGTCAGCCGCTTGCTCGAAGGCGGCGTTGATCTCCGCCTTGCTGGTCGGACGCTCCGCCTCGATCGTGAGGTCGACCAGCGACCCGGTCGGCAGTGGCACGCGGACCGCGTAGCCGTGCAGGCGCCCCTCGAGCTCGGGAATTACCAAGCCGAGCGCCTTGGCGGCGCCGGTCGACGTAGGCACGATGTTCATCGCCGCCGCGCGCGCGCGCCGCAGATCACTGTGAGGACCGTCGAGGAGGTTCTGGTCTGACGTGTAGGCGTGGACGGTCGTCATCAGACCATGCTTGATGCCGATCGCCTGATGGAGCACCTTCGACACCGGCGCCAGGCAATTCGTCGTGCAGGAGGCGTTGGAGATGACGTGGTGGCTGTCGGGGTCATAGACCTCGTCGAAGTTGACGCCGAGCACCACGGTCGCGTCCGCGGGTTCATCGCCCTTCGACGGTGCCGAGATGATCACTTTGCTCGCCCCTGCCTCGAGGTGCTTGGCCGCACCCGCGCGTGTCCGGAAGTGGCCGGTGGACTCGATCACCACGTCGACCTCGAGCTCCGCCCACGGAAGCTTGGCCGGGTCGGTCTCCGCAAGCGTGCGCACGGCGTGCCCGTCCACTTCGATCGCGCCGTCGGCTGCGGCCACGGGCGCCGGAAAGCGCCCGAAGACCGAGTCGTAGCGCAGCAGGTGGGCCAGGGTGATCGGGTCGACAAGGTCGTTGACCGCGACGACTTCAAGGTCAGCGTCCTGCTCATGGGCGGCGCGCAGCACGCCGCGACCGATGCGACCGAAACCGTTGATGGCTACTCGTACAGGCATTAGGTCCTCGCTTGCTCGATGTTGTCAAGGTGATTGGCGTCGCGGACGAGCGCCAGGAGCTCCTCGGTCCCCTCCTCGATGCCATGTGCCAGCACGTCGATATCGGGTGTCGATTCGCGGTCGGCGATCACGCCAAAGCTGAGCGATCCGTCGTAAGAGAAGATCGCGATCCCAATCGAGTGCCCTGCGGCGAGCGGCACGATTGGGTGCACCTCGCGTAACTGCGCCCCGAACGCGTAGAGCGGGATCTGCGGCCCCGGCACGTTGGTGATGGTCACGTTGAACAGGCGCGTCCCGTATACGGAGCGCGCGAGCGCTGCGTGCACGACGGGCGGGGCGAGAGCCGCCAGGTCGATCATCGCCTCCGCGCCGGCTGCGGCGCTCGACGACTTCAACCGCTCGGTCGCCGCGACGATCCGGCGATGCCGCTCGCCCGCATCCTCGGTGGCCACCGGCAGCTCGACGAACAGGGAGCTGACCCGGTTGCCGAGCATCAGCCGCTCGGAGCTCTGGCGGACGTTCATCGGGACCATCGCGCGCAGGCCGCGGCGTTGGAGCTCTTCGCCGCGGCCGAGAAGCAGGCGGCGCAGGCCGGTGGTGCACACCGCGAGCACGACGTCGTTGACCGACCCCCCGAGCGCCCGTCGGATCGCCTTGAAATCCTCGAGCGGGCGATGGACAACCGCGAACCGCCTCGTCGATCCGATCGGCAGGTTGAGCGAGGTGTGCGGCGCGCCGACCAGCTCGTCGCGAACGATCAGCTCGGCCAGCGCGGCCGATCGCTCGAGGGCCTCGCGTGGATGCAGGGCCACGTGAACACCGGCCCGCGCGACGCGGGCGCCGGCCTGCGCCGCGCTCGCAATCGGCTGCGGCGGGCTCGGCACGAACGGCCGTAGGACCGAGTTGTCGGCCGGCAGCCGACGCGCCGCCGGCGGGCGCTCGGGCGGGTTTGGCTCGGTATCGAGCAGCAGGTAGGCGACATCGACCGACCCCACACCGTCGACCAGGCAGTGATGGGTCTTGTGGGCGAGCGCCCAGCGACCGTGGGCAAGCCCTTCGATCAGAGCCATCTCCCACAGCGGCCGCGTCCGGTCCAGGCGATGCGAGTAGAAGTCGGCCGCCCACTCGCACAGCTCCGCGTGCCCGCCCGGGGCCGGCAGTGCCACGTGGGTGATGTGGTCACGGATGCGAAAACGATCGTCGTCCGTCCAGCGCGGCCAGCCCAACCCACCCGTTCGGACCGAGGAGAGCCGCTGCGAATACCGCGGGAGCTGATCCAATCGCGCCCCGAGGTCCGCACACACCTCCTCGATCAGCGGCGCCCCACCCCCGGGCAACGGGTCGAACACGCTCACGCCACCGATGCTCATCAGCGCGCCTTCATCCTGCTGCTCGAGCTCGAGGAAGGTCGCGTCGAGTGCCGTCAGGGCGTCGGACATACCCGGAACCTACGGGCCGCTTGTCGGCCCACCATCAGGGCCAGGGCACAAACGCGATCAGTACTTTCCCGAAGAGCCGGCGTCCGGCGCCCGGATGTACGGCTGAAGCCCTGACGCGAGACTGCCGGGCCAGGCGATGAGGACACTTCGAGCACTCGGCGATCTGCACGGCAAGCGCGTCCTTGTGGGCGTAGAGGTTCTGGGCGACCGCGAGACTCCCGAGCCGTCAACGGCCGCCGAGGTCGCGGGCTGATGGCCTCTCGGCTTGGCGCTCTGGTCCCGGTTCGCCGCGCTGTGCTGATCGTCCTGGACGGCTGGGGGATCGCGCCGCATGGTCCCGGGAACGCGATCGCCCGAGCTCACACGCCGGTGTTCGACCGGCTATGGGCGGGGTATCCGCACGCGCGTCTGGCCGCTTCGGGCCGCGCGGTCGGGCTTCCGGACGACCAGATGGGCAATTCCGAGGTCGGGCACCTCACGTTGGGGGCGGGCGCGGTCGTGATGCAGGATCTGACCCGCATCGACGACGCCGCCCGGAGCGGCCGGCTGGCCGAGAACCCGGTGCTGCGAGACGCGATGTCCGCCGCTGCGCGCGTCCATCTGATCGGGCTGGTGTCCGACGGAGGCGTGCATTCGGGCTTCACGCACCTCGAGACGCTGATCCGTCTTGCGGCGAGGCTGCAGGTGCCGGATCTCGTGCTACACGCCTTCGCCGACGGCCGTGACACGCTGCCGACCTCCGGCGCCGGCTACTTCGAGGCGGTCGACGGCTGGATGTCAGACGCGGGAGTCGGGCGGATCGGCTCAGTCGTCGGGCGCTACTACGCGATGGATCGCGACCGTCGCTGGGACCGGATCCAGCGCGCCTACGACCTGCTCGTGCACGGGCGCGCCGAGCACCGGGCCGATTCGGGCGCGGCGGCCGCACGCGACGCCTACGACCGGGGAGAGACCGACGAGTTCATCACCCCGGTGCTGGTCGGCAATGAGGCGCGCATCCGCTCGGGCGACTCCGTCATCGCGTTCAACTTCCGCCCCGATCGGATGCGCGAGATCACCCGTGGACTCGCCGATCCCGAGTGTCAGAGCGTCGATCGTGGCGGAGTCGCGCCGGTCGAGCACTACGTCACGATGACGCGCTATGAGGATGACTTCCCGTATCCGACCGCGTTCGCGCCCGAGCATCCGACCACGACCCTGCCGGTCGTGATCGCGCAGGAGCGCTTGCGACAGCTGCACGTCGCCGAGACCGAGAAGTACGCCCACGTCACCTACTTCTTCAACGGCGGCGAGGAGGAGCCGTGCGACGGCGAGCGGCGCGTGCTGGTCGCGTCAGCACGCGACGTGCCCACCTACGACTTCAAGCCAGAGATGAGCGCGCCGCAGATCGCGGCCTCATTCGTCGACGCGTGGCGGAGCGACTCCCCCGCGTTCGGAGTGATCAACTTCGCCAACGCGGACATGGTCGGTCATACGGGCGTCATCGAGGCCGCGATGCACGGCATAGAGACCGTCGATGCGTGCCTGGCGGATGTCATCGAGGCGGTGCACGCCTCCGGGGGCTCGTGCCTGATCACCGCCGACCACGGGAATGCCGAGCACATGCTCGAGGAGGACGGGAGCCCCAACACCGCCCACTCCACCAATCCGGTGCCGCTGATCGTCACCCGACCCGGGCTGACGCTTCGCGACGGGGGCGTCCTCGGCGACGTCGCGCCCACCGTCCTGGAGCTGCTGGCCATCGAGCAGCCGACCCCGATGACCGGACGGTCGTTGATCGAGCCCGTCGTGGCGCCGACCCCTGAGTCACCCCACGGCGACGACGCCTGAGCCGGCAAACCGCGCCCGCTCGCCGAGCTCCTCCTCGATCCGCGATAGTTGGTTGTACTTGGCCACGCGTTCGGTGCGGGCGGGCGCACCGGTCTTGATCTGCCCCACGCCGGTGGCGACGACCGCCTCGGTGGCGATCTGCAGGGCGGTATCGAACCCGAAGGTGACATCCGTGGCGCCGAGATCGTTGTCGATCGTCTTCGGAACGCCGATGACGTTCACGCCATCCTGGTGGAGCCGATTGGCGACGCCGAGCGTGTCTCGCCACCGATCGCGATCAAACGCATCCACTTGGAGTTGGGCGAGCGTGTCGCGCACAAGCCGCACGCCGTCGTCGCGCTTGTACGGGTTCGTGCGCGAACTGCCGAGGATGGTGCCGCCGCGTGGCAGGATCCCGCGCGGCGGCACGATGTCCACATCGACGCACGAGCTCTCCAGCACGCCCCGCCACCCGTCGCGGAACCCGACGATCTCGTCGCCGAAGCTATCGATCCCGCCCCGCACCACCGCGCGGATGACCGCGTTGAGGCCGGGACAGTCGCCGCCGCCGGTGAGGATGCCGACCCGCATCTCAGATCCCGACGATCTCGAGGAGTGGCGACTTCACGGCTCTGTCCGCGTCACGAAGTGGACCCCCTCGAGCCCTTCGAGCGAGAAGCTGTCCGCCGCTCCGGCTGAGACCTCGACGGTGAGGCGGGGCCTGCCCCAGCGCTCAAACTGCTCGGAGTCGATGTAGAACGGCGAACCGGCGACCTCGCCGAGGTGGACGTCGTGCGGGCTGAGTGGGAGCTCACCCCGTTTGAGGCACACCGGGGAGCTGCCGTCGCAGCAGCCCCCCGACTGAACGAACATGAGCGGCCCGTGGGCGGCGCTGAGGCGATGGATCACCTCAAGCGCCGCCGGGGTTGCCGCCACGGCCTCGCGTGCCCCGGCGGGGTCGGGCGCCATCTCTAGAAGAACCCGAGCGGGTTGGGGTCGTAGCTGACCAGCAGGCACTTGGTCTGCGTGTAGTGGTCAAGCATCATCCGATGGTTCTCGCGCCCCACGCCGGAGGCCTTGTAGCCGCCGAACGCCGCGTGCGCCGGATACTGGTGGTAGCAGTTGGTCCACACGCGCCCGGCCTTGATCGCGCGGCCCATCCGGAACGCCCGGCTGCCGTCGCGGGTCCACACGCCGGCCCCCAGGCCGTACAAGGTGTCGTTGGCGATCTCCAGCGCCTCGGCCTCGTCCCGGAACGTGGTGACCGCGAGCACGGGCCCGAAGATCTCCTCCTGGAACACCCGCATCTTGTTGTGACCCTTCAGGACCGTCGGCTCGAAGTAGTAGCCGCCGGTGAGACGCCCGTTCAGCGGCGGCCGCTTCCCGCCGATGAGCACCTCGGCACCCTCATCGCGCCCGATCTTGACGTAGCTCTCGATCTTCTCGAGCTGGCTGGTGGAGACCTGAGCTCCGATCATCGTCTCGCGGTCAAGCGGATCGCCCTGCTTGATCGCGGCGATCCGCTCCAGGCAGCGCGCCATAAACTCGTCATAGATCGACTCGTGGATGAGCGCCCGCGACGGGCACGTGCACACCTCCCCCTTGTTGAAGGCGTACAGCACAAGACCCTCGATCGCCTTATCCAGGAACGCGTCATCGGCCGCCATGACGTCCTCGAAGAAGACGTTCGGCGACTTGCCGCCGAGCTCGGTCGTGGACGGGATGATGTTCTGGGCGGCGTAGGACATGATCAGCCGGCCGGTGACCGTCTCGCCCGTGAACCCGATCTTGGCGATCCGCTTGTTCGACGCCAGTGCCTTTCCGATCTCCGCGCCAGGACCGTTCACCACGTTGAGCACGCCGGGTGGAACGATGTCGCCGATGACCTCCATCAGCTTCAGGATCGACCACGGGGTGGGGCTGGCCGGCTTGATCACGGTGCAGTTCCCGGCCGCCAGCGCGGGCGCCATCTTCCACGCCGCCATCAGCAGAGGGAAGTTGAATGGGATGATCTGGCCGACGACGCCCAGCGGCTCGTGGAAGTGGTACGCGTAGGTGTTCTCGTCGATCTCCGAGATCCGTCCTTCCTCGGACCGGATCGCGCCGGCGAAGTAGCGGAAGTGGTCGGCCGAGAGAGGAATGTCTGCGGCCAGTGTCTCGCGCACCGGCTTGCCGTTCTCATAGCTCTCGGCCACCGCGAGAACGTCGAGGTTCTCGTCGATCGCGTCCGCGACTGCGTTGAGCACGGCCGCGCGCTCGGTCGGCGATCGCCGCCCCCATGCATCCTTGGCCTCATGCGCTGCATCAAGCGCGAGCTCGATGTCCGCTGCGCCAGAATGTGCCACCTCGCAGAACGGCTCGCCGGTCGACGGCGTTACGTTCTCCCGGTACTCGCCGGTCGTAGGGGCGACCCATTCTCCGCCCACGAAGTTGTCGTAGCGCTCCTGCAGCTGAACCGGACTGCCCGCCTCACCCGGCGCGGCATACGTGGTTGACTCGATCGTGGACATGGACTCGTCTCTCCTTTGGTCAAAGCAAGTCGTCCGTCGATGCTCCGCCGATGGAGCGGCGCTCACATCCGGGGTAGGCCGTGTCATCCACTGCGGGAAAGCTCGGATGGCAGACCCACCCGCGCCCCACCGGCTCTGAGGTGGTTACTCCCTGACTGGCGCCGGTGGTGACCCGCATCCGGTTGTCGGGCCCTCCCGGACGTTGCGCCGGTCGCCGCGATCTACGCTCCCCACGTCAAGTTTGATCTTCGAGGCAAGAGGAATCGTTCAATGCTCAGCAACGACGACACGGTTTCCATCACCGCGACTCCCCGGGCGACGACGGTGCTCAGGCGGCTGGTCCTGACGCATGGCTCACTCGCGATCTTCCAGTCGGGAGGATGCTGCGACGGCTCGCTCCCGCTCTGCCTGCTGGCAGACGATCTTGCGCCGGGCCCGGGTGACATGCTGCTCGGAGAAGTGGCCGGGGTCCCGTTCTACATCGACGCCGAGCAGTTCCGCAGGTGGGGCGACCCCAAGTTCGTGCTCGACATGGCGAGCGGCGCCCCGGAGGGCTTCTCGCTCGGTCTTGCCGACGCACACTTCGTGACGCTCTCGCCCGTCTGCCAGGTCAGGGCGGCCTAGCGTCCCGACACTAGGCGCTCGTCGCCGGCGCGCTGTTGCGCTGGCCCCGCTCACGTTGTGAGCCAACCCTGTGGATCACCTCGAAGTAGCGTCCAAGGTGGTGCGGACCGAGGAACTGCTGCTGTACGCGGCGCTGGGCGGCGAGGCCCATTTCCTCCGCGCGAGCGCCGTCCGCCAGTAGTTCGGTTATCGCCGCCCCAGCCTGTTCGAGGTCGCGCGGGTCCGATAGCAGCACCCCCGATCGGCCATCCTCGATCTGATCCCGAATACCACCGATCCGGCTCGCCACGACCGGTCGTTGCTTCCACATGGCTTCGGAGACTGTCAAGCCGAACCCCTCCGCGAGGCTCTTCTGCACGACCACGTCCGCGTGCCGCTGGAGCGCGTTGACCATCGCCGCGTTCTCCTCGATATCGTCCATCGGCAGCGAGCACAGGTGCACGCGCCGACGTATCGCCGCCGGCAGCTCGTGCCACGCCGCGCGGACCTCGTTCAGAACCTGCGCGCCCTCGGGGTCATCGGCGACGGCCGCCGTCGACGGGCCGACCAGCAGCAGGTGGGCCGCACCGTGGCTCGCGACGTGCCCGGCGAACGCACCCAGCACGCCAATCGGATCCTTGAGCTGATCCCACCGCGAAACCTGCATCACCACCGGCACCCCGGCTGCCAGGGGCTCCTCCTCCAGCATCTCAGCCGGTCGCTGAACGCGACCCGGCGTGCCATCAGAACGAGTGAACACCGGGTGGGCGTCAACGCCACCGGCCAGAATCCCGGCGGTCGCCAGGATTGCCAATGACTGCTCCGGAGCCTGCTCCGCGTTCTTCGGCGCAAAGGCGTCAATCGACGGGCGGATGACCGCGATCCGGTCACGCGGCAACCCGTCCCAGGCGAACCCGGCCCGAGAAAACACGTACGCGTGAGCATCCAAGACATAGCCACGCAGGAAATCCCAGGCCGCATGAGCATGATCATTGGCGACATCGAGACCAACGTGACAGCGCCAGATGACGGTCGCCCCGGTCTCGCGCACCGCCGCCGCCAACCCCGCCGTCTGGGGATCATGCAAGATCACGATGTCGAGCGGATGCACCACCTGTGCGAGCTCCTGCGCGCTCGCGGCCAACGTCTGCTCGTACACCTCGCGCTCGGCGCCGCCCAGCGGGCCGCCGTCCCCTGCGAATCCGTGCAGACGATTGTGCAGCCGCTTGGTGATGGCAAAGAACTCTGGCTGGCCCTCGATCACAGCCCAGCGCGCGTCCACACCGGCACCTCGACAGTAGCCCAGCAGCGGCCGCAACATCTCGACCACCCCACCGCCCTTCGCGGTCGAGTTCACATTCCAGATCACTCGACCATGCAGCTCTCGCGCGGCGTGTTCGACGAGGCCGAGCAACGCCTCATATTCGCCGGGCGACAGGACCGACGCAAACCGCTCCGGCGCCATGGCCGGAACCGCCTCATATTGAAGTGCAGCCATCACCTCTCCTCACACAGCTAGCCTGGGAGCGCGAGTCGTCTGTCAGTCGCGCTCGATGAGCATGGCGATCCCCTGGCCCCCGCCGATGCAGAGGCTGACGAGCCCGCGCTTGTGGTCCTCTCGTTCCATCTCGCTGCGGATCTTTGTCACGAGAATCGCGCCCGTTGCAGCTATCGGGTGCCCGAGTCCGATCGCGCCGCCGTTCGGGTTGACCCGCGTGGTGTCCAGCCCAAGGTCCTGCAGGACCGCCAGCGACTGGACGGCGAACGCCTCATTGAGCTCGACAACGTCGACCTGGTCGAGTTTCTTGCCTGCTCGCTCGAGCGCCTTGCGCACGGCGGGAACGGGCCTGATGCCCATAGTGCTGGGCTCCACTCCACACACCGCGTACGAGACGATCCTGCCCCTCACCGGTGCTCCCAGCCGCTGAGCCCGTTCGCCCGACATGACCACCTCAGCCGCCGCGGCGTCGTTGATGCCCGAGGCATTGCCGGCCGTCACGGTGCCGTCCGGGTCAAACGCCCGCTTGAGCTTGGAGAGCGCGTCGAACGAGACGTCGCGCCGGGCGTGCTCGTCAACCTTGAACTCGACTGTCCCCTTACGCATCTTGACCTCGACCGGAACCACCTCCGCCTCGAAGAGGCCGGCCTCGATCGCAGCGATCGCACGACGATGCGACTCGATCGCGAACGCGTCCTGCGCCTCGCGCGTGATCCCGTGGGACCTCGCGAGGTTCTCGGCCGTCACTCCCATGTGAATCTTCTGGAATGGATCCGTGAGCGCTCCCACGACCGAATCCACGAGCGACGCGTCGCCCGTCCGCGCGCCCCAGCGCGCGCTCTCCATCCAGTATGCGCCCCAGCTCATCGGTTCGGCGCCACCGGCGAGTGTCACTTCCGCCTCGCCGGTCTGGATCATCTGCGCAGCCCAGACGACAGCCTGCAGGCCGCTGCCGCACAGGCGGTTGACCGTCAGCGCGGGCGACTCCTTGGATCCCGGCGTTGATCCCGACGACCCGCGCCAGGTAATGGTCCTCAGGTGAGGTGTGGATGACGTTGCCGAACACAACCTGCTCCACCTGCGCAGGGTCCAGCCGGGCGCGCTCAATTGCTGCACGCGCGGCCGATGCGCCGAGCTCCGTGGGCGGGACGTCACGCAAGCTGCGTCCGAAGGACCCGATCGCGGTCCGGGCGGCAGAGCTGATCACGACGTCGCTCACTTGCATCCTCTCGTACGTCCGCAGGGCAGCGACGCGGTTACAGCTCTCCCCACCCCAGGACGCCCGCGACGTCCAGCGTCGAGAGGATCCCGACCGGGCGCTTTGTCTGGGGATTGACCACCACGACATGACTGGCGTTCTTGGCGAGCATCAGCTCCGCCGCGTCGCGCAGCCGCGACGTCGTTTCCACCATGACCGGCTGACGGGCGAGCTCCGAGGCCGTGTCCGGTGCGTCCGGACGCATGCCGGCCCGCAGCACGTCGAAGTCGGAGACGACTCCGAGCACGGATGTGTTTTCCCCTTGGCCGTCCGCGGTGCCACCCACCACGATGCAGTGGACGTGGTGCGTGCACATCATCCTGGCGACGTCGGGGAGTGTCGCCTCGGCGTCGCAGGACAGGATCCCCGGATGCATCGCATCGGCCACCGTCGCATGGTCTAAATGCGGCAGCAGGTAGCTTCCGTGGCTGGGCTGGACGCCGGTCTTCGGCATCGTTTGTCCTCCTTCGTTGGGCTTCGCAGCCAACGGTAGGCCTCGGGATGGCGGCAGGTATCCGCCCAGGACCGTGCCACGCCGCGGCTAATTACCTACCAATGTCCCAGCTCTCGATCGTGCCCGGGTGCCATCAGCCCGGCAGCGTCATCGCCGCAAGCGGGATGTCGACGTCGACGAACCCCACGGGCGGGGCGCCGTAGTCGGCGTCATCGTCGCTGCGGGCGAACAGGTACGGCGCAAGGTGGCGGCCGGCGATCTTCGTCGGCGGCCACCAGAGCGGATACCACGCGCCCGGGACCGCCGGGTCCGCGCCCGGTACGCCGGAGCGCATGTACAGCGGTGCCCCGCCCGTGAACAGCATCCCCCGGAGCACCGGCCGAAACGGCAGGGGGTCGACCGCCGCGCCGTAGCGCGCGGCGACGTGCTCGGCCACGGTGTCCGCCTGCTGCGCGGCCAGCCCGCCCTGCTTTACCGGGAAGTCGACCGCATCCCCGGCCGCGTACACATCGGCGAGTCCCCTCACCCGCCCATACTCGTCGACCGGGATGAACTTGTTCGGGTGTGTGGCCGGCACGCCGGCAATTCCGGGGCCGCTCAGGAGCGGCAGGGTGACGACGTAGTCAGAGCTCATTTCCGACCGAGCGCCATTCGTCAGCTCATCGTCGTCCACCTCGGTGAATGCCGCCCCGACGAACTCGATCCCCGCCGCAGCGATCAGATGGGCGATGCTCTGGCTGTCGCGATCCCCGAACAGCGCAAGAGGCCGATCCTCGGGGCTGAGGAGACGGAGGTGGACCCCGTTGACATTGCTCTGTGCCAGCTCGTGCGCGGTCATGAGCGCAAGCTCGTATAGCGGCAGCAGCCATCCCGTCATAGCGGGAGCGACGAACGCAACGCTGTGCGCCTCACCGCTGCGAAGCCGGGCGAGCATCTCCTGGATGGCCTGGCCCGACTCTTGGAACCCGAACGTAATCGCGTCCGAAAACGCCGCGCGCGACCGCGCGCCGGAGGCGAGGATCAGTGTGTCGAAGGCGACGTCCGGACCGTCGTCACATCTGACCAGGTGGGCGGCGGCATCGACGCCGGCTACGCTCGCGTGGACGAGGTCCGCGCCCAACTCGTCGGTGATCTGGCGCAGCGAATGGCGTGTTGCCGATCCGAAGCCGAACGGCTCCGCCACGGTCATGGGCCGGTCGACGAACCAATCGGATTGCGAAACGAGCGTCGGGACGACACGGTCGCCGGCGAGGGCGCGGAGCGCGAGCAACGCCTCGAGTCCCGCGACGCCGCCGCCGACGATCACGACACGGTTGGAGATGGGGTTGTTCGGTTCTGTCATGTTCATCACCACGGGTTGTAGGCACCTGCGTTGGCGGCTCGCATCGCAGTCACGTAGCCTGCGCGCTCGAAGGCGGCCCCATCGGCCTCGCTGGGGACCGCGAGCAGCCCGCGCACGTGCGAGAGGTCTTCGAATCCCTTGCGAGACATCCAGGCGGCCAGCCCGTCGAGAAGCTCGGTCGCGTATTTGGGCCCGTGGCGCAGCAGTCGCGCACGGGGCCCGTGCTCAGAGTGCGCGTGCTTGAGATCGGTCAGGGGTGTGAGATCGGTTGCCGAACGTTCGCGTTGCGGCGGAGGGCGGCGCTCAGCACGCTGGAAACGGCGCGGTTCTGGAGCCATGATCTGCGGGAACCTTACGCGCCTACCGTGGAGCTGCGATTGCGGCCTGGGCGGCTGCCACGCGCGCGATCGGCAGGCGGAACGGCGAGCAGCTGACGTAGTCAAGCCCCGAGTCGTGGAAGAACCGGATCGACTCGGGATCTCCGCCGTGCTCACCGCAGACGCCGAGCTCGAGGTCGGGCCGCTCGCGCCGCCCCCTCTCGACCGCCGTGCGCACGAGCTCGCCGACGCCCGCCTGATCGATGGTCGCAAACGGCGAGCCGTCGACGATCTTCTCCTCGACATAGCGCGGGATGATCCGGCCCTCGATGTCATCCCGGGAGAAGCCGATCCCGCACTGCGTGAGATCGTTGGTCCCGAACGAGAAGAAGTCCGCGTGACGCGCGATCTGATCGGCGACGAAGCACGCGCGTGGGAGCTCGATCATCGTCCCGACGCTGAAATCGCTTCCGAGGCTGAGCCCCTCCTGCTCCGCCACCGACACGACGCGGTCCTTCACGAGCTCGAGCTCGCGTTCATAGGCAACCAGCGGAATCATGATCTCGAGGTGCGGCCCGCGGCCGGTTCGCTCTCGTACCGCCCGCGCGGCGCGGGCGATGGCGCGAACCTGCATCTCGTACACCTCCGGCTCCATCACGCCCAGCCGCACGCCGCGTGTACCGAGCATGGGGTTGGTCTCCTCGAGCGAGCGGACCCGATCGAACTGGCTCTCCAGTCCCGCGAGACATGGGCTGCGGTCGATTCGTGCGCGCACGATCTCCTCGTGCAGCTCGAAGCGGTCGGGCAGGAACTCGTGCAGCGGCGGGTCGAGCAGGCGAATCGTCACCGGCCAGCCCACCATCGCCTCGAACAATCCCTCGAAGTCGCTCTGCTGGAGCGGCAGCAGCTCGTCCAGCGCGGCCCGCCGTCCAGCTTCGTCGGTGGCCATGATCATCGCCCGCATCTTGGGCTGGCGATCAGCCGCCATGAACATGTGCTCGGTCCGGCACAGGCCGATTCCCTCCGCGCCGAAGCGATGCGCGTGGGCGGCGTCCTCGGGGGTGTCGGCGTTCGCCCGCACGCCGACCTGGCGTAGCTCGTCGGCCCAGCGGAGGACGGTCTCGAACCGCGCGTCGATATTGGCCTCGACGAGCGGAACGTCATCGGTGGTGATCATGCCGTTGGTGCCGTCGATCGCGATGAACTCGCCTGCGTGCAGGACGAGATCGCCGATCCGTACCTCGCCCGCCTTGAGATCGATGTCCAGGGCGGCCGCACCGGTGATCGCGGGACGGCCCATGCCGCGTGCCACCAGCGCGGCGTGCGAGGCCTTGCCGCCCTCCGATGTCAGGATCCCCGCCGCAGCATGGAACCCGGCGACGTCGTCGGCCTCCGTGAACGGGCGCACGAGGATCACCGTCTTGCCGTCGGCAGCCTGTTCGACGGCGTCAGGCGCGGTGAACACGATCACGCCCTTCGCCGCGCCCGGCGAGGCGGCGACCCCGCGGGCGAGGACCGTGTAGCGCGCGGTGGTGTCGAACGACGGGTGCAGGAGCGCGTCGAGCGCTCCGGCGTCGATCGTCGCGACCGCCTCCGCCTTGGTCAGCAGCCGCTCCTCGAACGCGTCCACTGCGAAGCGCACGGCGGCCTGCGCGGGCCGCTTGGCGTTGCGCGTCTGGAGCATGAACAGGCGGCCCTCCTCGACGGTGAACTCGGTGTCCTGCATGTCCCGGTAGTGGCCCTCCAGCTTGTGCAGGATCTCCGTCAGCTGATCGGCGGCCTCCGGCATCCAATCGCGCAGCTCGGCGAGGTCGCGCGGCGTGCGGACCCCCGAGACGACGTCCTCCCCCTGGGCGCGCGGAAGGAAGTCTCCAGACGGCGTAGGAGCTCCGGTGACCTCGTCACGGCTGAAGGCCACCCCCGAGCATGAGGTGTCGCCCTTGTTGCCGTACACCATCTGCTGCACGTTAACGGCCGTCCCCCAATCGTCCGGGAGCCTATTGATGCGCCGGTACTGAACCGCCCGCGCGCCCATCCACGAGTCGAACACGGCCTGAATCGCCTCGGTCAATTGCTGCCGTGCGTCGGTCGGAAACTCGTAGTAGGACTTGAAGCTCTCGGTCAGCTCGCGCAGCGCCCCGGCGTCCAGCTCGGTGTCGAGGGTCACACCGCGGTCCCGCTTGACACGCGCGATCTCTTCCTCGAAGCGCTCCCCCGGGATCCCGCGCACGACGTTGCCGAACATCTGCACCAGGCGGCGGTAGCAGTCCCACGCGAAGCGCTCATCCTCCGTGCGCGCCGCCAAGCCGGCGGCCGACTCGTCGTTGAGCCCGAGGTTCAGCACCGTGTCCATCATCCCCGGCATCGACACGCGCGCGCCGGAACGCACCGAGACGAGCAGCGGATCCTCGGTGTCACCCAGCCGCTTACCGGTTCGCTTCTCGAGCGCCGCGAGTGCCGCGCCAACCTGCTCCTCCAGGCCGTCCGGCCACGTCCGGGCGCCGCGCATGTAGGCCACGCACGCCTCGGTCGTGATCGTGAACCCGGCCGGGACCATGTCGGCGCCCAGGATGCGCGTCATCTCAGCCACGCCGGAGCCCTTGCCGCCCAGCAACTCGCGCAGCTTGCGCGACCCCTCGGCGAAGTCATACACCCACTTGTGGGTCCGAGCCGGAGAATCCCTGGCGGTGGCGCCTGCTAGTTGCGTGCTCATGTGATTTCTCCCAAGACTCTCGACGTTTCGCCCACGGTTTGGCGGACCACTGCTGGCTGACGAATAGTCTTGGCGCCGCGCGCGCCGTTTTTAACCGTGCGCTCTGCTCGGGTCCGTACGTAGTTTCCCCGCGAAGTAGTTCTCCGCAGCGATGGTTCGGGTCGCGCGGTGTCCCACGAAGCCTCGAACCTCTGGCGTGGCGGAACGCACTCTCAGGCACGTTGGACGCTGGCGGCGGCCGCAGCGGCGGGGGGAGTGTGGGCCACACAGCGCCATGGCCGTCGGCGATGATCGGCACCTCCACGTGATGCGCCCCCGCGCCTGGCTGCTCCGAGCCGCGACCGGACGGGCCGACCGGAATACCCACCTCCTCGGCGAGTTGCGCCGCGGCGGTCTCGTCCCTCAGCCGTCGCATCACGCCCGGATCCGGCCCCACGAATACGATCCCGAGCCGCTCGGAGAGCTCGGCGAACTCGGGCCGCTCGGCCACGGGTCCCCACCCGACCCACGCGGCGTCGGCGCGAGACGCCCGCACGGCACGCTCGAGCCCGTCGTGGTCTCCAAGGGACACCGTCTGATCGGCCTGCCGGACGAACGTCGCGTCACGCTCGGCCTCGGTGTGCACGGCGATGAGGCGGATGGGATCGGCTCGGCCGTGGTTGAGCTCGCGCACGGCATGGATGACGCGCACCGCGGGCTCACCGCGGCTGACGATCATCAGCCGTGAGAACTCACAACGCAGCATCGAGCCCAGTCCTCGGCGACGCCGCCGAGCTGCTGTCACCCCCCGTCGGAGTAGCCGGCCTTGAGCAGCCCGATGACCTCGCGGATCATCGGGATGCGCGGGTTGGTGCGAATGCTCGGGTCCATGAACGCCGCCTTGGCGAGGTCGGGAATCGCTTTTTCGAACTCCTGGCGTTTCACGCCACAGTCCGCCAGCGTCCGCGGCTCGTCGACCTCCGCCAGCAGCTCATCGACGCGGGCGAACAGCCGCTCGCGTCGATCGCGCTCGCTCTTGCCCCCGAGCCCGAGAATCCACCCTATCTGGGCGTACTTCTCGGGCGCGACGTAGGCGGAGTAGCCCGGCGCCGGCATGAACTTGCTCGGCAGCGACGCGTTGTAGCGCAGCACGTGCGGCAGGAAGATCGCGTTCGCACGGCCGTGCGCGATCCCGAAGCGGGCGCCCACCGGGTGCGCGAGCGCATGGTTGAGCCCAACGAACGCGTTGGAGAAGGCCAGGCCGGCGATCGTCGCGGCATTGGCCATCGCCGTGCGAGCCTCCAGGTCAGAGCCGTCGTGATAGGCGCGCGGCAGCGACGAGAAGATCAGGTTGACGGCCTGGATGCAGAACGCGTCGGTGTACGGAGACGCGAAGATCGAGACCACCGCTTCCAGCGCATGGGTCAGCGCGTCGATTCCAGTGTCGGCGGTGATCTCCCGCGGCATGGTCAGAGTCAGCATCGGGTCGACGATCGCCATGTCGGGCACGAGCGAGTAGTCGACAAGCGTCACCTTCCGCTGGCCCACGCTGATCACCGCGGCCGGCGAGACTTCCGAGCCCGTGCCGGACGTCGTCGGGATCGCGATCAGCCGCACCTTGTGCTCGACCTGCGGGAAATCGGAGATTCGCTTGCGTGCGTCCAGGAACGGCAGCGACAACTCGCGGACACTCACGTGCGGGCTCTCGTGGAACAGGCGCATCGCCTTGGCGGCATCCATCACCGAGCCGCCGCCGATGGCGATGATTGCGTCGGCGTCGAAGCGTTCCAGCTCCTCCACTCCGGCCCGGATCTGCGCCTCGGTCGGTTCGGGCTCGACCCCGGAGAACACGTTGACGGCGTCGGCGGTGAGGTAGTGGCGCACCTCCTCGGCCACCCCCCTGGCCACGGTCGGACCGTCGGTGACGATCATCGGACGGTCCGCCTTTAGCTCCCTCAGGTTGTCGAGCGCGCCGGGATTGAAGTACGTGTCCGAGGGGACCCGGAACCACTGGGAGGGTGTCTGCCGGCGTGACACGGTCTTGATGTTCAAGAGGTTTCGGTAGTTGACGTTGTCGGTCGTGTTCGAGCCTCCCCAGGTACCGCAGCCGAGCGAGAAGGTCGGGGTCAGCGAGTTGTAGACGCCGCCCAGCGCTCCGACTGCGGTCGGCGCGTTGACGAGGATCCTCCCTGTGCGGATCGCGAGGGCAAACCGATCGATCACGTCGTCGTTATTCGCGTAGACGGCCGAGGTGTGGCCCAGTCCGCCGTGCTCGGTGACCAGTTCGCACGCCCGGATCCCGTGCTCGACACTTGGCGAGCGCAGCACCCCGAGCACCGGCATCAGCTTCTCAGCGATGAACGGATGGGCGGCCAGGGCCTCGAGGTCCGTCGGGAGCGGGGCGAGCAGCACCTTGTCGTCCTCCGCCGCCTCGAACCCCGCCAGGCCGGCCAGGTTGACGCATGACTGCCCGAGGATTTCGATCTGCACCTTGCCGTCGTCCGAGAACGACCGAGCCGCCAGCGCCGCGGTCTGCTCGTCGGTCAGCAGCCGGGCGCCCATCCGCTGGAACTCCTCGATCATTTGATCGTAGATCTGATCGTCGATCACGCACGTCTGCTCCGCCGGGCAGATCACCGAGGAGTCGAATGTCTTCGAGACGAGAATGTCGACCACTGCCATCCGGATGTCGGCGCTGCGGTGTACGTACACCGGCGCGTTGCCCGAGCCGACGCTCAGGCACGGCTTGCCGGCGGCGTTCGCGGCCGCCACCGCCTTCGGGCCGCCGGTCGTCCAGATGAAGTCGACGTCGGGATGGTGGAACAGGTACTGCGAGACGTCCAGCGACGGGTCGGGGATTACCTGCAGCGCGTGTGCGGGCAGCCCCGCCGCCTCGCCCGCCTCCTGCAGGATCTCAGCCGCACGAGCTGCGCAGCGCGCGGCCCGCGCTGACGGACGCATGATCAACGCGTTACGGGTCTTCGCGCAGACGATCGACTTGAACAGCGCCGTCGAGGTTGGGTTGGTGATCGGCAGCAGCGCCAGCACCACCCCGATCGGCTCGGCGACGTACTTGAGCGAACGCTCGCGATCCTCGTCGATCACGCCGACCGACTTCTTGTCCTTCAGGTAGTCGAACAGGAACTCGGTGGCGATGTAGTTCTTGAGCACCTTGTCCTCGAGCACTCCGAACTGGGTCTCCTCCATCGCCAGCTCCGCCAGCTCGAGCGCGTTCTCGAGCCCGGCGACAGTCATCGCCCAGACGATTCGGTCGACCGCCTCCTGATCGAGCTCGCGCAGCGCCACCGACGCCTCGCGCGCGCGCTCGACGAAGCCGTCAAGCCGTGCGGCCTGCTCGGCGTCCGCCGAGGCGACCGGATCTGTGATTGCCGTGGCCATGTTCGTGTTCCTCCTAGTCCAACGGCGGGATCATCGGGCCGTCCCCTGCCGGGTCCTGGATCCCTTCCTCGAGCCAGGTGTAGCGGCCGTCCAGCACCTTCCGCGCAGCGGCGTGACGAGCATCGTCGTCGTTGGCCCACAGCTCGTGGAAGAGCGTGTCGGCTCTGCGCTTGGCCATCGAGCAGAACAGCTGCGCGAGCTCGATCGCCTCATCCTTGCGCTCCGGACGCTCCCGTCCGAGCCTGTCGGCGTAGACGACCGCCGAGGAGATCGCGAACAGTTCCGCGCCGATATCCACGATGCGTCCGAGGAACGTCTGCTTCTGCTCGAGCTTTGCCTGCCACCGCGCCATGCCGTAGAAGGTCGAGCGCGCGAGCTTGCGCGAGGCACGCTCGACGTACCGCAGTTCGCTCGCCAGTGGTCCGAACTCGTCGTAGGACCGCGGATTCTGGCCCTTGCCGACGGCGAGCTGCGGCAGCCACTTGGCGTAGAAGATCCCGGCCTTCATCGCCGCGTCCGTCTTGGCCTTGGCGTTGCCGTCCCCCATGAGCAGGCCGCCGGCGGCTTGGAGGTGGGTGTCGACCGCCTCGCGCGCGATCAGCAGGTGCATGATCTCGCTCGACCCTTCGAAGATGCGGTTCACGCGCATGTCCCGCATGCACTGCTCCACCGGCACCGGCTTCTCGCCGCGCGCCTTCAGCGACTCTGCCGTCTCGTACCCGCGACCGCCGCGAACCTGCATCAATTCGTCGACCACCCGCCACGAGAGCTCCGAGCCGTACACCTTGCACAGCGCCGCCTCGATTCGGATGTCGTTGCGCTTGTTGTCGGCGAGACGCGCCGAGACGTCGAGCATGGCCTCCAGGCCGAACGCGCTGCCGGCAATGAAGGCGAGCTTCTGCGCCACCGCGTCGTGCTTACCGATCGGGCGGCCCCACTGCACCCGCTCACCGGCCCACTCGCGGGCGACCTTCGTCGCCCACTTCGAAGCTCCGACCGCGATCGCCATCAGCGCCAGGCGGCCCGTATTCAGGGTGCTGAGCGCAATCCTGAGCCCATCGCCTTCGCGCGCGATCAGGTTCTCCTCGGGAACGAACACGTTCTCGAGGAGGGTCACCGAGTTCTCGATCCCGCGCAGCCCCATGAACGAGTTGCGGTGCTGGATGGTGATCCCCTCGGTGGTATATGGCAGCACGAACGCGCTGATCCCACCGCGGTGACCCTCGCTCTTGGGCACCTTCGCCATCACCACGACGATGTCCGCGACCGTTCCATTCGTCGCCCACAGCTTTCGGCCACTGATCGAGTAGCCGCCCTCCACCGGCGTTGCCACCATGTCGTCGTCAACCGGCGCAGCCGCCACCTCGGGCTCGAGCGGCGTCGCGGTCGATTCCATCCGCGCCGGATCGGAGCCCACCCCTGGCTCGGTCAGCAGGAACGCGCTGAGGTGGTCCTTGGCGACCAGCGGCAGCCACTTGCGCCGCTGCTCCTCGCTGCCGAACATCCGGAGTGGTTCGGCGACGCCGATCGATTGGTGGGCGCTGAGCAACGTGCACAGAGACGAATGCCATACGCCGGCAAGCGCCAGTGCCTTGCTGTAGTACACCTGCGAGAGCCCCAGCCCACCGTACTCCGGAGGAACCTTCATCCCGAGCGCGCCGATCCGCTTCAGCGCGTCCACCACGTGGTCGGGGATCTTCGCCTCGCGCTCGATCTCGAGCGGATCGGCCACCTCCGTCAGCACCGCCTGCAGCTCGGCGAGGAAGCGTTCTCCCTTCTCGATCGCCTCGGCGTCCAGCCGCGGCTGCGGATGGATCAGGTCGATCTGGAAATCGCCCAGGAACAGCTGCTTGCCGAAGCTCGGCCGCTTCCATTCGGCCTCCCGCGACGCCTCGACGACGTCGCGAGCTTCTTGTTCTGAAACGTTGGTAGCCATTGCCAAGTCTCCCTCGCGCGGTGGGGTGGTTGATCAGCAGGGTGGTGGTCCGGCGCCGTCCCCTTCGGGAGGCCCGTGCGGGCGTCGTCTCGATCGATGCTCACATGTTGATTCCGCCATCGACGTCCCAGATCTGCCCGGTGATGTAGGCCGAGGCGTCCTGGGCGAGGAAGCAGACGGCGCGTGCAATTTCCTCCGGCTGTCCCATCCGGTGAACGGGGATCCGCTCCACGAGGTCAGCCAACATGTATGGGGGGATGGTCGCAACCATGTCGGTCTCGATCAGGCCCGGGGTGATGCAGTTGACCGTGACCCCGACCCCTTTCTCGAGCTTGCCCGCCAGACGAAGCGCGAACGCCGCTTCGCGGGCCAGCGTCTTGGTGAGGCCGAACAGGCCGGACTTCGACGCCGCGTAGTTCGCCTGGCCAATGTTGCCCATCTCGCCGGTGACCGAGGAGATGCTGATGATCCGCCCCGAGCCTCGCCCGATCATGTGCTCGATGGCCGGCTTGGACATGTAGAAAGCGCCGGACAGGTCGACCTGCAGGACCTTGTCCCAATCGGCCGGAGAGAGCTTCCACACCGGCTTGTCGACGGTGATGCCGGCGTTGTTGACCAGGATGTCCAGCCGTCCGTGTTGGTCAATCACCTCCTTGACCACACGCTGACAGTCCTCCGCGTCGCCGATGTTGCCCTGATGCAACGTCAGCGCGCCTCCGTCGGCCTCGACCGACTGGCGCAGCTCGTCGGCGCGCGCGCGATTTGAGGAGAAGCCGGCCGCCACGGCCGCGCCGTCATCGGCGAGCGCGCGGCAGATAGCAGCTCCGATCCCGCGGGTGCCGCCCGTGACGAGCGCAACGCGTCCGGTGAGATCGCGATCACGTGTCGCAATCTGCGACTTAGAACCTGCGATTGCCATTGTGTCGTCCCTTTCCATTTAGTTGAGCCGCTCGACGATCATCGCCTGACCCAATCCGCCGGCGACGCACATCGACTCCAGGCCGTACCTGCCGCCCACCGAGTCGAGGTTGTTGAGCAGCGTGGTCATGATCCGCGCGCCGGTCATACCGAACGGGTGACCCAGTGCGATCGCGCCGCCGTTGATGTTCAGCTTGTCTGTATCGATCCCCAGCTCGTCGCGGCACGGGATCACCTGCGCCGCGAACGCCTCATTGAGCTCAACGATGTCGATGTCGTCGATCGTCAGCCCGGCGGCCTTGAGCACCGCCCGGCAGGCCGGGATCGGCCCGAGCCCCATGATCTCTGGACGGATCGCCACCACCGAGGAGGCCACGATTCGCGCCCGCGGCTTGACGCCACGCTCGCGGGCCTTCTCCTCCGACATGACGAGCACGGCTGCGGCGCCGTCGTTGAGCGGGCAGGCGTTGCCCGCGGTGACAGTGCCATCCGGCTTGAAGGCAGGCTTGAGTTTCGCAAGCGACTCGACCGTCGTGCCGGCGCGCGGGCCGTCGTCTCGTGTGACCGTGTGAGCGGCGATGACGTCTCCGCCCGCGTCGTGGGTCTCCGGTATGTCCACGCCCACGATCTCGGGGTCGAAGTGGCCGCTTTCGCGTGCGGCGACCGCACGTTGCTGGGACAGCGCCGCCCACTCGTCCTGGGCCTCGCGGGTGACCTTGCAGCGCTCGGCCACGTTCTCGGCCGTCATCCCCATCGGGATGTAGACGTCATAGCCGGTCCCGTTTGACCCATCGAGCCGGGGGTTCATCACCGGAAGCGTCATGCCGGCGCCACGAGACGAGCATTCGACCCCCGCCGCGACGTACTGGTCGCCTTCGCCCGCCTTGATCGCGTGGAACGCCATGCGGATCGTCTGCAACGACGATGCGCAGAACCGGCTCACGGTGACGGCCGGGACGTGGTGATCGTATCCCGCGAGCAAGACCGCGTTGCGCCCTACGTTGTAGCCCTGCTCGTGGTCGGGGAAGCCACAACCCATCATCACGTCGTTCGTCTCGCTGAAATTGATCTCCGGGTTGCGCTCGACCAGCGCGCGCAGCGGGAACGCGGCGAGGTCGTCGGCCCTGATGTCGCGCAGCGTCCCTCGTATCGCCCTGCCGATGGGCGTGCGGATAGCGTCGACAATGACTGCTTCAGACATGGGTCCTCCTTCGCGCGATCCCACAGAGGACCGGAGAGATTGCGTAGGTGCTGATTCAGTCTGCGCGGGCGCGGCCAGCGCCTCATCCGGCAGCCGCCACAGCGGCCCTGCGGAGAACTACGCAACCACCGACCGCCTTGCGATCCGTCAACACGCCGGCCAGCCGGCCGCGGGGGGAATCCATGGTTCTGACCGGGTGGCGCTGCGAAGCCCGGATATCGCCACCGGACGCGTCGGCGAGTCCCCGTTCGTGTCAGAGCAGCCAATCCTCACGTCTCCGCTCAACGACGTCCGTGTTCGCGACCGGGCGTACCGGGCAAGTCGCATCTATCCGCGGCTCGGCCGACGACACCTGTCGGCTCGCACGGCGACGGCGATCCGTTCAGTCCTGAGCTTGGACCAGCTTGTGATCGAGTGCGTACCGGACGAGCTCGGCTCTCGAGACCAGCCAGGCCATTAGCGCCGGCGACGATATGTTGACGCGATGAGCAATGGCGATGCGTCCGACCCGGTCACGCCCGAACCCGAGGAGCCCGCGAAGACGATCAGTATCGTGATCGCAGTCGCCGATGCGACGGGACTGGCGCGTAGCCGCGTCAGCCAGCTCGCGCCACCAAGGAAGGACGCAGCATGACCACTCTCCCTCCAGGCGGCATGTGCCCAAATGAGCCGGAAGATCCAATCAGCGAGGAGGCGTACGACAGCATCATCGCCGCGATGGACGCCATGATCGCGGCGGCTGACGAGCCGCACCTCGAGGGCACCGAGGCGACGGGTGACGGGCTCGAGAGGGAGCGGTCGTGAGCATCCATCGGATCACCCTCAAAGACGGGCGTCCCACCTGGAAGATTCGCTGGCGCAAAGCCGGCTCGAACCGCTCGCGCTCGTTCGACCGCCGCGCCGATGCAAAGGCATTCGAGGCCGAGCTGCGCCGGCGCCGGCAGCTCGGCGCGCTGGCCGTCCAGCAGCTCACCGAGCGAGGCGGCCCGACGCTCGGCGAGTGGGTCGAGCTGCGCTGGGCTCTGGAGCATCGCGTCGACGCTCGCGCAGTCCACGGGCATCGGTATGCGAATTGCTACGCGGTCCACATCGCGCCGACGCTCGATACCGTGCCGGCGAACCCGGTGTCGCTCGTGCGCGCGCCGGCAGCAGAGCAGCGCGACGCGGTCGTGCCGCTCGCGCCGGCCACGGTAGAGCGGATCCGCGAGGCGATGCGTCATCCTCAGCCGCGCGAGGTCGCCGCCAACGACAGGCGGGGGCGCTACGAGCTACCGGCGCCCGGCAACCGGCGACCAACCAGCGCGACGCGATCATCGTCAGCCTGCTCGCCTACTCGGGGCTGCGTCCCGGCGAGCTGAGGGCGCTGCGCTGGTCGGACGTCGGCGAGAGCGTGATCAACGTGCAGCGGGCCTGCAACCCGGACGGCTCGATCAAGCGCGTCAAGGCCGGTGAGCGCCGCTCGGTGCGGCTGCTCCCGGCGCTCGCCCAGGATCTCCGCGAGTACCGGCTCGCCGTCGGGCGCCCGCCGGAGCGCGCGCTGATCGTCTCGACTGACGGCGCTCCCTGGACGAAGAGCGAGTGGCAGTGGTGGCGCGTTGACCGCTGGGCCCGGCGTGCCGGGATGCCGGTCTCGACCCCGTCCCGCGGCCGTACAACTGCCGCCACTCGTTCGCGAGCCTGCTGCTCGCCGAGGCCGCCAGCCGACCTACGTGGCGCGCCAACTCGGGCACTCCGTCGCGGTGCTGCTCCGCACGTATGCGCACCTGATCGATGAGTTCGAGAGCCACAAGAGGATCGACGCCAGTTGCGAGATCTCGGCCGCTCGCGCGACCGTATGTTTTCTCTCGGTTCCTTCCGACGCCGTCGGCTGAGCGGGCAGCTCCCTCAAAAACCGCTCATTTGCAGGGATACCGCTACCGGGATTCGAACTGGCCGGGCTGGTGGTCGCTCAGGAACGCTCCGGGCCGCTCAGCCCGCAATCGCTGAGCTTTCGAGGTCCGACCGCATCACTCAGAATCGCTCCCGGCAGTGCTCGACCGTCCCATGACTGTCCCTACGGGACCGCTCTATGAAAGCTTGCAGCTTCGCCCCCGTGTCCGCCTCGTTGCCGCGTAGCGCATGCGTGTAGCGGTCGAGCGCAAGCGCGATGGTGCTGTGCCCCATGCGGCGCATCACCTCGCCCGGATCGACTCCGGCGGCGACCATGGTGCTGGCGTAGCTGTGGCGGCACAGATCGAGGCGCACCGGTTTACTGAGATCGGCGAGGCGACCACGCTTTTCAGCGGACCGCTCCACCGCCGTGTGTCGGCGGCCATTGGCGCGGAACGCTGCGTCTACCTCGAGAACGGGCGGCCCGTCCCCGGCCTCAGGAACTGATGACAGGCAGGCCAGGAGCACATCAGGTCACGAGGTCGCTGCAAGTAGCCCAAAGCGGCGCACCGTCTGCGCAACATGCGTGCCTCGAACACGGGCCGCTCGACCTTCAGATGCGCTGAAGCAGGTGAACATGGCACGGTCCACGATCCCTTCACATTGGTGCACCGTCAGCCACCGCGCGTGATGACGATGCGGTGGCGGTGCGCTGACATCTCAATCTCAGCATGCCTGCAGACTGCTGAGGCTTGGGGCTTCCGGGCGAGGATCACCCGGGGAATCCGGTGTATTGAGCAGGCCTAGCGCTTCCGCGCGGGCGACAGCGTCGTTTCGCGATGTCGCGGCAAGCTTGCGGTACAGCTCACGGGTGTGAGACTTGACGGTGTTGAGCGAGATGTAAAGCCGGTCGCCGATCTCTCGTCGCGATAGACCCGTCACGAGGCACCGCAGTACGGCGAGCTCGGCCGGGCTCGGCTGCTCGACAATGTGGCATTCCTTGCCGTTCGCGCGGGCCGCCATGAGGTCCCGCTCGACGCTGGCGGCGATGGCAGGCAACCGTCCCGGATCGCGGAACTCCGCGATTGAGCGTTGGGCACGCCGGAGGTCGCCGGCGGCGCGCGCCAGCCTCGATCGAGCGATACGGACCTGCGCGAGCATCAGCAGGGCGTGCGCGTGACCGACGGTGGGCTGCGGCGAGCGTCGCAGACGCTCGCCGCGCAGCGCCTCGCGTTCGGCCTCATCGAAACGTCCCGTGGCGACAAACGCCAGAGCCAGCCCGAGGTGCGGCAACGAGGCAACCCAGGAATCGGCTTGGAATCGCTGGCGGACGAAGCTAATCGCCTGATGAGCCCAGGCTTGCGCGCTTTCGCTCCGCCCCTGCTCGGCATCGATCAGGGCGAGCAGCCCGAGGCTCTCGACGTAGCCCTCGGGGACGCTGGATCCATCGGGGCGTTCCGCGGCCTCGAGCGCTAGGCGCCGCGCCTCATCGAGATCACCGGCGAAATACAGCGCCTGCGACAGAGCGGCGAGCACGCCGACGGCCAGGACGTCCGCGCTTGACTGACGGGCGGCCGCGACCGCACGACGAGCGTGACCAACCGCAGCACCAACGTCGCCTCGGGAAAGCCCGTTGGCCCGGGTGACCTCAGCGATCGCCTCCGCGTACGGCGACCACAGTTCCGGGCGCTCCCGGCGTGCGCGCTCCGCCACCGTAAGAAGCCTCTCGATCTCGACCTCCGGCGCCGCCAGCAGCGATGCGGCTACTGCTCCCGCGGCGGGCAGCGAAGGGCGCTCGATGAGCAGCTCGGATGGGAGCCACCGTACCCAGCGAAGGAACTGCCCGACCCCCCCGCCCCAGACGAGCTCGCGGTGGTGCTCGACAAGCAGCTGGGCCACCAGTTCGGCCTCCCCTCCGGCGGCGGCATAGTCGATCGCGTCCTCGATGTGCCCGTGGGCACGGCACCAGGCCATCGCGCGGCGTCGAACCGTCTGAGTTTCCTCGGAGCCCAGCTCTAGCCGCAGAAGCTCGCCGAACAGATGGTGGTAGCGATACCACTCCCCGCGGGCGTCCAAGGCGACCAGGAACATATTTGACCGGGCGAGCTGCGCCACGACCGCAGCCGAGTCCTCGCGACCCACGACGGCGTCACACAGCTCGGGGGTGAACCGATCAAGAACCGAGCTGCGCACCAGGAAGTCCCTGGTCTGGGGGTCCAGCGCGGTCAGGACCTCGGCGGTCAGGTAATCGCCGATCTGCCGCGCACTGCCCGCGAACGCCTGCACTCCGGCATCGGGCTCCGCGAAGTCACGAAGCCATAGCGCCGCCAAATACAAGCCCGCGGGCCATCCCTCCGTACGCTCGAGCAGCAACTCGAGGCTCGTGGCAGACAGCTTGATCCCCTCACGGGCGACCAGCTCACGCGCTTCGTCGACCGTGAAGGCAAGCTCACGTGCACGGATCTCGATCAACGCCCTGCTGGCCCGCAGCGGAGCGAGGCTGATCGCCGGCTCCGAACGCGTCGCGGCCACCAGGCGCACGGTCGGAGGCAGCCGCTCGATCGCGTGCTCGATCGAGCGAAGCGAAGTGTCGCTCCGTACCGTGTGCAGGTCGTCGAGCACGATCGTCGCTGGCCGGCCGTAGGCAACCAGCCCGTTCATCAGCTCATCGACAGCCGTCTCGACCGCCGCGGGCCGGACGCCGAGACGCGTCAGCGCCCGATCCCCGAGACCATCACCGAGCCGGGCGACGCCCGTCGCCAGGTGCGTCCACAAGCGCCCCGGATCGTCGTCGGTCTCATCGAGCGTCATCCAAATGACCGGCTCCGCGCGCTCGGCACACCACGAGCGCAAGAGCGTTGTCTTGCCATAACCGACCGGCGCGTCGAGCACCGTCAGCGCCGCGCCGTCGACGTCATCGAGCAACTCAAACAGACGCCCCCGGCGCAGCGTCCCGGCATGAACCCGCGGCAGCGCCAGCTTGGACTCGATCACCGGCAGAGCGGGCGGGACCATCTCTGCTGTCTGAGTGCTCATGTCGACCTCCCGGCCCCATCCCTTCCTACGGCCTGCCGCTGGCTGGTGCACCCAGTCGGTCAGTGAGGGTGGATCGGTGACCGCTGGCGCAGGTCGGCGAGCCAAGCATGCATCAACTCCGGTTCGAAGATTCCAATCAAGGCCAACGGGTCCGGCATTCACGCCACTCTCGATGACGGGCCAAGTCTTCCTGGAGGTCATCGAGCGACGCAAGGGAGCAGGCGCGCCTGACTCCGGGGGGGCTGTCACCCCCGGGATCGAGCGCGGTTGACGCCCCGGTGCCATCGATCCGCATCGCGGATCTGAGCAGTGACGCTGTTCGGGTCATGCCACCAGCAAGCTTTCGCCGCGCGATGGCAAGCGGGCGGCGGGGCGCCTAGGATCTCCACGACGCCGCCAGGACTCTCGGCGGAGAGCTCGCGGTCCACTCGACCCGCTGGCCGTGGCACCAGGATCGCAGGCCGCACACTGCTCACAGCTCGGGCACCGACGCGCCGAGCGCTGACCGCCATGTCGGGCGCACTGCCCGCCCGCACGTCCGCCGAAACCACGCCTAATAGGCCAGCACCGCGCCCGCGCCGGCTCAGCCCTCGCGTGGGCCCGGCATCTCCGCGAGGAACATCAGCGCCGCCTTGACCCGCTTGCTGACGTCCTCGGCGCTGCCGAGTCCAAGCTTCGTGAAGATCGAGTTGATGTGTTTTTCGACGGCGTGTCTGGTCAGGACGAGCGCCTCTGCAATCGCCGTGTTGCTCTTCCCCTGAGCAATCTCGGCCAGCACCTCGCGCTCGCGTGGCGTCAGGTCAGCGAGCGGGGAGCTCGTCGCGTCAGAGCGCGCGGACACGAGTATGTCGACGACCTTCGCGTCAAGCGACGATCCCCCTACGGCCACCGACCGAATCGCTGACACCAGGACCGACCGGTCGCGCAGCCGCTCCTTGAGAAGGTAGCCGCGCCGGTCGGCACCGTCCTGAAAAAGCGCCAGCACGTAAGCGGGGTGGGCATACTGGCTCAGGACGACAACGCCGACGTTCGGATGCCTGCCGCGCAGCTGGCCCGCCAGGCGGATCCCCTCATCAGTTGACGTCGGCGGCATCCTGACATCAGTCACGACGACGTCCGGAGCCTGGTCCTCGACGGCCGCAACGACTTGGTCGTAATCCCCACACGACGCAACGACGTCAATATCGGGCACGGTCGACAGGAGCCGCACGATGCCCTCTCTAACGAGGAGACTGTCCTCGGCCACCACGACCCTCAGCGACATCGCGAGATAAAGATATCCGGATCATGGGGCGGGTCGCAGCCGCGCCCCCCACCTCGGCATGCCGGACCACCCCGAGTGCGTGCGTTCACCCGTGCCGGGGCAGCAGGCTGCCCTGACGCTTCAGACGCGACCTGCCCACGAGTGCGTCCGCGCCGTCATCGAGGAACTCCTTGATCACGGCGACCGGAATCCCGAGGACTGGAGAGCGCCGTCGCCACGCGTCCACGCGAACCGGTGGATGCTCGAAATTCACCGAGCACGCAGATCATCCAGCGCGCGTCGGACTCCGGCTAGTTGGCGTGGGCTGCGAGCCATGCCTCGGCTTCGTCGATCGCTTTTTGGGTCGATTCCAGGATCGTCTCGGTTGCAGGGATCACGGTGACGGCGTCCTCAACGTCGACGCGGTGGGTGTCCCGCAGCTGCTGGGCGAGCTCGATGGTGACGCCACTCAGGTACATGTGACCGCCGGCGGAGCGCAACCGCTCCGCGTAGTCGGACAGGACGATGAACGCGGTCGCACCGAGCGCGGTGCGCCCGCGCAGACGGACCACGACCACCGCCAGCTCCGATTCGGCCGGATCCGGGAGGAGCGTCTCCAGCGTCCGGGCGCCGGCGAACAGGAGGCTCCCGTATACGTCGAGGAGCGTGACCTCTCCGCTGGGAAGGGTCGCCGGCGCCGGAGACTCGACGAGGTCGCGCTCCTCGTCGCGACTGAGCCGGACAACCGTCAGATCGACGGCCTCCTGATTGACCTGAAGCAGAAGGGAAAGGAGCACACCGAGACCGACTGCAGCGGTCACCGATAACAGCAGCGTCGCCGTGAAGGTGGCGAAAAATGCGAGCTGGGACGGCAGCCCGGTGCGCAGGATGGTGTCGATCCGGGCGGGGCGCAGCGAGCTGGCTGCGGCGAAGATCAGCACGGCGGCGAGCGTCGCGATCGGGATCTCCCCGACCACCCCGGAGAACAGGACGAGGATCAGCAGCATCCAGATGCCGGAGAAGATCGACGCCCAGCGGGTGCGCCCGCCTGCGGCGACGTTCAGTGCGGTCTGGCCGACCGAGCCGCCGACCGGCTGGCCGCGAAACAGCCCCGAGGCGATGTTCCCAACCCCCTGTGCGATGAAGTCGCGGTTCGGGTCAGACCGCGATCCCCCGGGGTTCGGCGCGGCCTCCGCTACGCCGGTGCCCTGGACGAGCACGATCACAGCGACGGCCGCCGCCGCGGCGATCAGATCGAGCGATGAGAGCAGCGACAGCTGTGGGAGGTGCGGCGTCGGGATGCCGCTGGGGATCTTGCCTGAGTCCTCGACGCGGACCAGGTTGCTGGCGCCCAGCGTCAGCAGTGTCGGGATCGCCAGCGCTACCAACGAGGCGACCGAAGCGATCCGCGTGCGACTCAGCACGATCATCAGCAGGAGCGCCGCTAGACCCACTGCCGCCGCGGTCAGGGACATCTCGCTTGGATGGGTGACGACATTCCAGGCCTTGATAATGCCGGCTTGCCGGTCTGCGGGGAGCCGAGGAGGTCGCCGAGTTGGCCGAGCACGATGTTGACGGCGACCCCCGTGAGGAATCCGGTGATCACCGACACCGAGACGAGGCGCGTGAAACGCCCCCAGCGCAGCACCCCCGCGACGATCATCATCACGCCGGCTAGCGCGGACAGCATGAACAGCGCCTCGGGGCGGTCGGCGCCGGAGAAGCCGGTCAGCGCCGAGCCAGCGGCGAGCGCCGCAGCGGTGGTGGTGGTCACCACCATCAGCCGCGTGCTGACCGCGAGACCGCCGCCGATCGGGCCGGCCATGCTGGCGTACAGCCCGTAGACGGGATTGACACCCACGAGCACTGCGGAGGCCATCCCATCCGGAACACTCGCGATCGCGCCCGGAACCCCGGCGACGGCGTCCTGGCGCAATGTGCCCGGATCCGGCCGCAACGACCGCACCCATGCCGACGGTCGGCTCACACGGCGGCCCCGACACGGAAGCCGCCGCCAG
>CAVRKJ010000011.1:0-384148 GCA_963721515.1 uncultured Actinomycetota bacterium
CGGGCCAGCAGCGGTGGCGAGTACCAGGCCGGCGCCTCACCGCTCTGCCATGTCTCCAGTGCCGGCGCCGGCGGGCGTACCCCGCCGAGCGCATACAGGGAGACCGCGAACAGCGTGCCGGCGCTAGCAATCCCGAAGCAGATCCACAACGCGGTCCGGGTGCCCGCCGCCGGGCTCCCGCCGACGGTCGTGGCCACATGTACCAGCATCGGTCCGACCGCGAATGCTGCAACTCCTCGCAGCAGCTCGATGATCGCGAACACGCGCTGCAGGGCGTTGTTGCGCAGCGAGAAGCCGGCGATGAACAGCGCCGGCGCCACCGAGCCGCCGACGCCGAGTCCGACCAGTCCAGAGCCGATCGCCATACGCAGCGACGTGGGCGGGAGGTCAGACAGAAGTACCAGGATCCCCGCGATCAGCGAGAGCATTCCTCCGAGCACGAGGTAGTGCAGACCCCGGGTACGGAAGACTACCCCAAGCACAACCGCGGTGATCAGCGCAGCGATGAATTCGGGGAACTGAAGCAGTCCCAGGCGCACAGGACTGTACTTGTCTGTGAGCAGGGCGGCGGCCAGCGCGACCGCGGATATAGAGCTCGCCGCGGCGCACATCGCAACGACGATCCCGCTCACCGGGAGTGTGCTGCCGAGCGGGCGAATACACAGCAGCGGACGCTTGGCGCGGTACTGGTACACCAGGAGAACCACGATCAGCGCGAGCCCGCATGCCAGTGGCAACAGCGTCATGACGTCCACGAACGGGTGGGTGAGCAGCTCCGAGGCGCCGTAGAACAGGGCCACGCATCCCGCGGCCGCCAGTGCGACGGGGAGAGGGTTGCGAGTCGCGCTGCGGTCAGCCGGCGGCGCGTCCTGAAAGGTCAGCAACGACAGCAACAGCGCCGCGGCCGCGATACCCGCGATGATCCAAAACAACGGACGCCAGCCGTTGGCTTGCGCCTGGATGCCGCCCACCAGCGGACCCAGAGCGACTGCTCCGAAGATGCAGACATTTAGGATCATCGCCGTCCAGCGCAGCTTCGAGAGCGGAAACGAGACGACGAGTGGCGGCACGGCCGCGATCAGCAAGAGGCTCGTGCACAGGCCCTGCAAGACGTGGCCGGCGATGAAGAAGCCCGCGTCGGGCGCGGCCGCCGCGAGCACCGAGCCGAGCACCAGCAGCGCGGCATAGAGGACCAGCATCCGACGCTGGGGAAGGTGCTGAGCCAAGAGCACGGCCAGGACCGTGCCCACGGCATAGCCGGCGTTGGCCATGCCCGAGGTGAGGCTCATCGCCTGCAGACTCATGTGCAGGTCCTTGGCGATGATCGGGGTGATCGGCGCGAGTGCCGCCGAGAGCGCCAGGTACGGGACGAGGGCGAAGACGACCATCGCCGCGGCCGCCGGATAACGGCCGGTCCAGGGGCCCTGCCGCATCAGCCGATTTCCCAATTCACGACGGCATCTCATGATAAGCCCACGGCACCCCGACGATCGACTAGCCGCCCCTAAGGCTCGCCGCCCCGGGAGTGTCCGATTGGACCTCGCGTGGATGGCCTGCATCATGATCCGGATTGCTGTATCAAGTCAGATGGTCCAGCTGACGGGGTAGGTGGCGATCGGGGTGAACGTCACGCCGACCGCCTCCATCTCCCCGCGCGCGACGACGACCATCTCCTTGAGGTGATTCAGTTGCGCCGAATGCTCTTCGGTGTCCCAGACGCTGACCTGCAGCATCGAGCCGTCCCGCGAGACGCCTGCGTAGGAGTGGATGAGGCCCGGGAGTTGCTTGACGGCAGGAATCAGGTACTCCGAGGTCTTCGTGTTCATGGCGTCGACCTCGGCGAACCGGCGCGGGTCGAACATGGCGCGCGAGGCGCGGACGACTGCGGTCGCGGGCAGCGACTTGGTCATGGCGATTCCCTCTCTGGATGAGTTACGTTCCGATCGGCTATGTGAGACGAAGAGCCGCTCTCCGTGCAGCGGACGGCAGCGAAGCGACTAGGCGATCCAGGGCGGCGTTCCGCGCGGCGCGTGCTCTCCAGGCACCCGTGCGGTTGCATCCCCGTGACCGCAGACGAGCACGCGCAGGTCGGTTGTTGCCGACAGTTGCCGCTCCGCGCCGGCTGGCAGCACGACCGTGTCACCAGCTCGCAACTCGCTCTCCTCGCCAGCCACCACGGCCGCGAGCTGACCCTCGAGAACGGTCCAGACCTGTTCGGAGTCAAAGACGTGCCGAGGTCCCTGCGCACCAGCAGCCATCTCGACCTGCCACATCGACAAGCCGGCCGTGGCGCCCAAGGTCGGTGACGCCAAGGTCGTCATCGTCGCGTTCGGGGTTTCGGAGCGACGACGTTCGCCCGCGCGAACAAGAAAAACCATGACTACCTTTCATTTAGACAACCCAGTTGACTAGATCGTACACCAGGTTGTCGTCTTCCGCCAGATCGGCCACCATCTACCGTCATGCCGGCCGACCGGTTCGGATTTGAACTACCGCTCCTGCTTGGCGCAGCATTCCGTACGTTGATCGACAAGCTTCACGATCAGCTGGCCGCGCGCGGACATCCAGACGCCCGTCCCATCCACGCCTTCGCCCTCCAAGCCATCGGCCCCGACGGAGCAACCGTCTCCGAGCTTGGCCGTCGCCTCGGCGTCAGCAAGCAAGCAGCGGCCAAGACAGCCGCCAGCCTCGAACGCCTCACGTACGTCAGCCGCCAGCCGCACCCCACCGACGCACGCGCCCTCCAACTGCGGCGCAGTCCACGCGGCGAAGAGCTGCTCTCAGTGAGCGCCGACATCTTCGAGCAGCTACGCAACGGTTGGAAACACGAACTAGGCGACGAACGCCTCCGAACACTCGAGGACGACCTCGAGCGACTCACCGGCGCCGCCGTCTCGAACCTCGGAGATCTCCCTGGCTGGCTGCGCTGAGCGCTACCCCCCGGCGGGAAGCACTGGCGCGCCGGGCACGATGTTGGCAAATGTGCGGTAGACATTGGGCATCTGCGACGAAGGCACAGCCGGGTTCCGTCGCGCTGATACTCCGCCTCGGCGTCCGCTGAGCCATGGGCATTTGAGACGTGGACCCGCTTTTCAGCGCGCCAAGCAGGGTGCTGCTTCGCGCCGGCAGAAAGGCTCCTCACGAGACGAAAGCGGGGCTTTCGCCGCACTGCTGGACCTGGCGGGATGCACCAGCCTGATCGCCGTCGCCACCCGTATATTCCGGCGCGCTCTACCGGGAGCGACTGGCGACGTAGGCGCGCACGTCGGCGACGCTCCACCAGTTGCCGCTCGACGCTGTCAATGTGAGGCGCACAAAGCGGATCGGGGTGCCGCTGAGCGGGACCGAGGTGAACTGGCCGCTTCCCGATTCGGTAGCCGGCCGTCGTCCATGTCGTGCCGTCGGTGCTCGTCTGAAGCGTGTACCCACGCGGGTAGTCGCCGAGGTTGACGCCTGTGTCGAACACGATTTGGCGCACCGCTTCCAGATGCCCGAAGTCGACCTGGAGCCGCTGACCCGGCTGCTGACCCGCACCGGTCTGATACAGCGTGCTCGCGTCATCGTCGACGGCGTTGGCGGCCACGTTGCCCTGACAGCACGGATCCGTCGGCCCGGCCGGGTCGGCGGTGGCCGTCCAGCCCGAGGGATCGAGCTCGCGCAGATTGTCGCTGCTGCCCGGGTTACCCGGCCAGGTGAACGTCGCGAGCGAATCGCCCGGCAGCGTGTAGGTGAAGCTTTTGTCGCCTTCGCTGATGCCGACCGCCTGCGGGTTGTCGTTCTCGTTGTGCGCGACCAGCACGGTCGTCCCGTCGGGATCGCGGAATGCGACGTCCATCACCTGGCCGTTCCAGCCGGTCGTGCCGAACGACGTGCTCGCGATCCGGACTGCGCCCGGCTGCACGAAGCGGCTGAGGTGACCGAGCGTGTAGTACTCGGCGTCCGGGGTGATCTTGTCGCCGGGGCCGATCGTGAGGATTCCCGTGCAGTTGCCACAGCCGCCGACGTGTGGCCCGCCCGACGGGTCGAGCGCGACGTTCCAGTTGATGACGGTCTTGGCCCAGTTACGCGGTGACCCAATGATCAGGTTGCGCGAATGCCACTTGAGCGTGTCCGAAAACGTGTCGGCGGGATCGCTCGACTGGCTGCCCGAGCACTCGGTGAAGTAGATGTCCTTGTTGGGAAACTCGTTATGGAGCGTCGTCATCGCGCTCGGATCCCCGAAGTAGCAGTGATACGCGGTGCCCGACACCCAACGCGCAGCCGGCGAGGACAAGACCTCCTGGGGATAGTCGTTGGTGTCCTGGGTCTCGTCGGGCGGCGTGCTCGCGATGTCGTTCGGGTGCTCTGACCAGTTGTGGTCGTAGGCGAGGATCTGCGTGTGCAGGTGCGCAGCCCGGAGCATCGGCCCCAGCGCCTCGATCACCTTCTCCTCTTGCGCGGCTGACATATCAGTCCCCGGATAGCCGGCGGGGGCGCGGTTCTGGGGCTCGTTCTGAACCGTGATCGCGTTCACCCCCACGCCCTGCGCGCGGTAGGCCTCGATGAACTTTGTCAGGTACAGCGCGTAGGAGTGGTAGATCTGCGGCGTGTCGATCAGCCGGCCGCCGATCAGCGACTGGCCGGTTTTCATCCACGCCGGCGGGCTCCACGGCGTCGCGACGATCTGCAGCTTCGGGTTCAGCCGCTTGGCCTCGCGCAGTAGCGGCAGGATCTCGGCCTCGTCATGGGCGATGCTGAAGTGGCGCTGCGCGTAATCGGTCTCGCCGGCGGGCATGTCGTCGTAGGTGTACGGCGCCTTGGCGACGAAGTCCGATGCTCCGATCGGCTGCCGGAGGTAGCTGAGCCCGTCCCCGATGCGCGGATCGAACAGCATCCGCATCGCCTGCTCGCGCGCGGCGGGTGACATCCGGTACAGGACAACCGCCGAAGAGTCGGTGATCGCGCCGCCGAAACCGTCCATCGTCTGGAAGCTGCGCGTCGGATCAATGACGATCGTCGGGGCGCTCGGCTGCGCGCTCGTGAACGGCACGGTTCCGGCGTCGGTGAGCTTGTCGGTGCCGTTTGCCGTCGTGATCCAGACGTGAGCGCTGGTCGACCGCCCAGCGGCGAGAGAGTTCTGGACCGCCGGCGAAGAAGCGATCGCGGCGGTCAATACGAGCGCGGAAGCGGCGCTCAGAAAAAACAGCGAAATTGGTCGCCCCCAGCTCGGCCCCGAGAATCGCAACGACATATGAGGACACCTCCTGCGGTTGAGTCCCCGGCTACCCGTGCCACACACGATCGAAACGGCCGTCACGCGCTCGGGGTCTCAACGCCTGCGAGTCGACGGCATCGCGCAAGTGCTTGCGCAGCGGTGCCCATCGTCGCTACCGAAAGCGTCGAGCAGCCGTTAGAGGCCACCTAGGGCGGACCTCGTCTGGGCGGAGGGAGGTTGGATGCCGCGCACCTGTCGCTCGGCAAACCACCCCGTCCTATGTAGGCACAGGCGACCAGCTCACGGCGCCTCCTCACCCGCAAAGCGAAGGCGATGGATACGCTGTCGCCAGATGGGCGAGCAACGTGTGGGAGAGGGTGGACTGCGCCAACGGCGCGAGGCGATCGTGCTCGAGCACATGGACTCGGAGAACCGCCAGGACTTCGACGCCACCATCGGGACGTTCTCGCATCCGCGCTATGAGCTCGTCGCGACGGGCGACGTCTTCGACGGTGAAACGGAAGTCCGCGGATATTTTGCCGAGAGCCGCGGCGCCTTCCCAGACCAACGCAACGAACTCATCGCGCTGCATCACGCCGACGACGCCGTGATCGTCGAGTTCGACCTCCTCGGCACACATCTGGGCCGCCTCCGCGCGCTACCGCCGACCGGGCGCCCGTTTCGCTGCCGCATGACGGCTTTCTTCCTGTTCGAGGGCGAGCAGCTCGTATGCGAACGCGTCTACTTCGACCAGCAATCGATCATGCGTCAGCTCGGGCTCCACCACGAGTCGACGTCGTTGGCAGGCCGGCTCACCATGGTGGCGAGCCACCCGGTCACGATCGGCCGCACGATGCTCAACAGCCTCATCAGCCGCGACTGAACGCGCCTCGGGTTTTGATCGGGGGGCGACCGCTTTCGCGAGGGACGGCGGAACCTCGACGCGAGCAAAGCGGAGTCGGCACCCGAACCTGGATGCCGCACGCTCCGTGCCGCTCGAGCCGGGCGGTACGTGCCACTCGCGTTGAGCGCGGCACGGAAACGAGCGGTCTTCTCGCCGAGGGGCGGGCAAAGCGTTCCGTTAGTGGACAGTCGGTATGAACCGCTAACAACCTCAGGAGGGACAGGAGATGGCTGATGCGTCCAAGCCGCTTGGGGCGCCGGAGATCGCAGGGGCGTGGATCGAGCGCAACAGCTACGCCGAGAAGGGGATGAAGACCATCGCCAGCGCCGAGATCGGCGGAATGCTGGGGACCGCCGTAGGAACAGGACTTTCGAGCAAAGGCACACCGAAGCCGACGGCCGAGACGCCGAGTTTCGGCGCCTACGGCTATCTCGCGCTCAGCGCCGATGACCTCGTCCTAGTGAAGGCCAAAACAGGGTCTGACTGGCATGAAGCTGACTGACGATGTCGTCGCGTCGGTCCCCCGTAGCGCTGTGGGCTCCGCCGAGCTCGGTCAGGGCAAGGTCTCCTCCCCGTTCACGATCATCTTCAGCGACGGTGGTACGTGGGAGCTCGAAGTCGCGCGTGCCCGTCGGCGCGGGGCGGAGTGAGTCATTGCTGAACTCGGCGGTTGACGGTCCCCGCCGTCAAGCGCTTATGACACCAGGCTGTAGACGCGTTTGGGCCCCGGCCTTTGCGTAGGCATCGAGGGCGTCGGCGTGCCCGACATGAGTTTGCGGATTGCGCGAGAAGCACTCGTCGGTCGCCTTGACCACAGCTGCGATGACCTGCCGACAGTCGCCGGCTGCTGGTCCACGCCTGAAGCGGCAGTCCTGGTGTCAACGCCGTCGTGACCGCTTTGGTGCTTGCAGCTTCCCAACGTTCAGTTAGCGGCCCGAGCCACGATCGGACCGATCCGTCTGCGACGCGGATCGTGCGCGCTTGTGGCGAGGAGGAGGGCAAACGTCGTCATGCAGCTCGCCCATGTTTTTGTCTCACCGCAGGCATTCCGAGCGGCGACCTTGGCGACTTCTGGATACGGCGGCGAGCGGCAGTCACGGCGAGAGTGCAGCCTCGGATGCAAAGCAGAAGTATGGTCGCGGGCGCAGCAGGCGGCTGGTGGTCGATCCAAGCAGAAGGTGGTGATGCGGGCGGCGGCGTTGGTCGACGCGACGTGACCCTACTTGTGCTGGCGTTTGGCCGGGAGTGGGCTGGGCGCAGTCCATAACTGTTCGGGGTAGGACGCTGTCAGGAGGTACAGGCGACGGTTGGTGAGCGCGATCTGCGCCACGCAGGCGCTGTAGTCGTCAGGCGAGCAGGTGCGTGCGACCAGGCGCCTGGGCAGTCTGATCGTGAAGGGGTGCAGACCGGGGAGGGTCAGCGCGCTGAGGAAGTGTGGGTGTGACATCCATATAACCTCGTTGGTGTTTGCGCCAAGTACAACGGACTGTTCGAGCGGTGCCGTGGTCAACAGCCGGTGCAGGTGCATGCTGCACCGCTCCAGATAGACCCGGGGGCCGTTCTCGTCGCCGCCGATCGCGAGGGCGAAGCTCCCATAGAAGGTCAACGATCCCGGAACGGGTGCGGGCGCAAAGAGCTCATAGGTCATGGGCACCGTCAACGGTCGGCACACGGTCTGCGAGAGATTGGGAGCGTTGAGGTCGACCGTCGTGGCGCCGCCGGAGGGGTCGTGTCTCAGCTCGCCCGTGCTGAGGTTCTGAAAAACGCTGCTGGAGCTGCAATGCTGACCACCGGAGTCGCACGACTCGTGGTCGTATTGCAGCCAAGCGCGGCCCGCCGCTTCCGGGAAATACCGGTCTGTGCAGCCAGTGCCGGGGCAGAGGACGGCCGGGCCAGGCGAGACCGCCTGCCACTGGCCGGTGGCAGGGGAATACAGCTCGGGCGCCGGCGGCCCGATGCCGACGCCGCCGAGGATCACCCCCGGAGCGCAGTTGAATGTGACCCACGGCAGATCAAGGGGCTCAAGCGCCGACGGCCCTAGCGCACCACAGCCGACACGGCTCACCGTCCTGACCTGCCCGATCTGATCATCAATCAGCGTCACGTCGGTCCCGGTAGCCGCCACCACATACCTGCTGCCCGCCCAGACCGAGCCCGCTTCGCCCACACGCCGAAAATGAGGGCTCACAACCGGCGACGGGTGCGCACGCCCCCGAGCGGACGCAGTGGCCACCGCCGCGGGCAGCAAACCCATGACCGCCGCCGCGATCACAATGACAACCGCCCGGCTCCGTCGGTCCCCGAACATCATCCTCCGGCCCTCAAAACCACAGCCACAGCCGTCAGAACGTCCCAGCCTTGAAAGAGTTCCGCCCGATCTTAGTGTCGGGCACAACTAGATCCAGGTCGTCTGAACTCTCTTCGGGCAACCGGGCGCCTTTCACGCACCATCGTAACTCTTCGAGTGCCTGGGTCCTGATGACGTTGCGTAAGCATCTGCAGTCCGACGCCTGTCCTCCGCCGCATCACCTTCGCGTGAAAGGACGCGTCCGGTCGTCCTTGGGGACTGAGACGCCGGCGCCGATGTCGCCGCTGGATGACTCAGGAGTTTCGCAGAGCGATCCCGTTACGGGCGCCGGCCATTGGAATTAGCCCGATGCAGCCGTCTCGCGGCTGGTGGTCGAGAGTGCTCCTGGCGCCCTGGAGCGGGGGCATTTTCAGCCCAGCTGGAGTTGTCGGTGGTCGCTGGCGCTCAGAGAAAGACTTCGAGTCGTGGGTGTCAAGCCAGGACTTTGCCGCTGGTCAGCCGCAGCATCGAACGAGCGGTTCGGTCGGAACGGCGAGTGAGCTGTGGTCGTTCGACGTGCTCGAGAGCGAAGCACCGGCCCCCAACCGGGTGACACGGCGCCTGTTCGTACAACATTACTCTTCGGACACGTGGCGTCCGCCATCAGCCCGAAGGAGACGTCTGCGGTAGTCAAGTCACGCTGCCGCTTGGCGCGCGAAGCGCTCGTGCGCTGAGTCCACGGTTCTACACGACTAGGAACCTCGGGGCTCAGGATTGGTGCACTCAGCTGGGCCGTCAGGACGGCCATAGCCGTAACGGCCAAAGCCGTGACGGGAGGCGTTCCCGTTGGCGATTCGGCCGACGAGGACGCGGGGTGCGCCGCGGCGGGCGATGGTCGCGGATACGCGTCGATGAAGGGCCCGCATCGGGGAGCGAGATCCCGCCGATCGGCGAGTGCGGCGTGGGCCGACCGTCCCCGGGACCCGGTCCCTCACCGTCATCGTCACCCCCTCCTGCGTCGAAACCCCGTCCATGGAAGAGCACAAAGCTTGACGACAGGGCAAGCCGAACCCCCCACCCGAAACCGGTCAACAGCAGGATCAACGCGGTTTGCTCACCAACCGGCGCAAGGAACGCGGCGACGACTGGAAGCAACATCGCGATGACGACCCCGGTGAACCGAAGCCAGAACCTGGACCGGCGACACAGCGCGCAAGCAAGCGACCCATAGAGAACCATGAACGGGATGGCCTCCACGAAGAGCACCATCACCATGGCCTTCATCCCGCAGAGCTACCACCGACACCGACTCCACCGCGAGAGTGCCTGGGGACGATCCGCTGTCCGGCGCCTCGGAGCAGAAGCCAGGTTGCCGCTCGTCTCGACGGACGACGTGGACGCTGACTCGTGACAGCGGCAGCGTGCATTTGGACCTCTGCGTCGATGATGGGCGCCTGGTGCCCGCCCGCGAACGTGTCTGCGATCAGCTGGCAACTCGCGGCGCCGACAGCTTCGGCGCGAGGCGAGACGTGGGTGGTAGCGCGTGATCCTCGTCGTGGCGGGCGCGACGCTGCTTGACGGGGTGGGGCCGGAGGGACACTTCGTTCACCGGGCGGCGCGGCGCTGGGCTGGTTTCGCTCGTCCGGTCGCAGCGCGAGTGCCCCGGGTGAGCGGCGGATGTGGTCAGGTGCGCTGCGGCGCCCATTGAAACCGGCGAAGCGCGACCGCGGCGCCCACCACACCCCAGATCACGACGATCAGCAGGTCGTGTCCGGACCAGGCTGAGCTCCCGGGATGGTTGAAGGTCTTGAACACGGCGGTGATGAAGTGGCGGATCGGGAAGAAGGTCGAGATCTTGGCCAGCGCCGAGCCGGATTTGAGCGGGAACCACAGGCCTGACAGGAACAGCAGTACGAAGAACACGGTGCTGGTCACCGGACCGGCGGCCTGCTGGTTGGGGATGAATGTGCTCATCGCGATCCCGAGCGCGGCGAAGCTGAGCCCACCGAGTACGAGCACGACGACCAGGGCACCGATCCCCGATGCGCTCGATGGCAGGTGAACCCCAAACGCCCAGCGTCCCACCGCGAGCATCAGCACGACCTGAGAGAACGCGATCAACAGCGTGCTGAGCAGGATTGACGGTCAAGAGCGTCCAGGTGGGCAGCGGACTCAGCCGCAGGCGTTTGAGCAGCCCGGTCTCGCGGCGGATGACCAGACTGATCGCCAGGCTGTTGAACGACGCGGACATCACGCCGTAGGCGATGAAGCCCGGGACGTAGTACTGGACAAGCTTGATGTTGTGTAGGTAGCTGACGCGCGAGGACCCGGCGCTCGCGCCCAGCAGCAGGAGGAACAGGAGCGAGAACCCAACTGTGAAGATCGCCCCGACCGGGTTCAGCCAGAAGGACAGCTGCTCATAACCGACCTGCCTGACGACGAGCCGCAGCTCCGCCATCGCCGAGCGAGGCGGCAGGATCGATTCGGTCTGCGCGCTCAACCTCGGACCGGCGCTCCCGCCGCCGAGTCGGTCTGGAATCGGTCTGGGTCAGCGCCGGTCAACTGCAGGTAGACGTCCTCGAGCGTATGACGACTGACGGTCAAACCGGTCAGCCGAACCTCATGCTCAAGCGCCCACCGGGTCAGCTCGTAGAGTGCCTCGAGCTCACGGTCGGTCCGCAGCTCAACGGACGGCCCCTCGCCGACGACCGCCACGGGCAGATCGGCGGGCGTGACGCCAGCGGGTAGCTGGAAGCGGATCGTGGCCGCACCCTGGTCGCGACCGCCCAGGGACGCGGGCGGGCCGTGCGCCACGATCTTGCCCGACGCGATGATCGCCACTTGGTCGGCCAGTGCCTCGGCCTCCTCCATGTAGTGCGTGGTGAGGATCACCGTCGTGCCCTCGCCGGCGAGCGTGCGCACCAGCTCCCACGAGGTTCGCCGCCCCGCCGGATCAAGTCCGGTGGTCGGCTCATCAAGGAACAAGAGCGCGGGATTGCCGACAATCCCCAGGCCAACATCCAGGCGTCGCTGCTGACCCCCCGACAGCGTCTTGACCTTCGCGTCGGCCTTGTCTGCCAGGCCGATCAGCTCGATCACCTCACCCACCGGCCGCGGCGCCGGGTAATAGCCGGCGTTGCGCTGGAGCACCTGGCGCACCGACAGAAACGGCTCTACCGCAAGCTCCTGCAAGACGACCCCCAGCTGGCTACGCAGCCGCCGCCCGGACTGGCGATCACCCGGGTCGATCCCCAGCACCCGCACCTCGCCCGCGTCGCGCTTGCGGAATCCCTCAAGGATCTCGATCGTCGTCGTCTTGCCCGCCCCATTCGGACCCAGCAGCGCGAACACCTCACCCGCGCCGACCTCGAAGCTAACCCCATCGACGGCGCGGAGCTGCCCGTACGACTTCCCCAATCCACGAACGCTCACCGCCGGCACGCTTCACCCCGCCGCGAGAGAATCGGCGGCTCTGAGCCCGAGGTGCTCGCGCGTGAGGCGAAAGCCGAGCGAGCGGCTCGCGCCAAACCGCTCGTAGTAACCCTCTGTCCGGGTGCGGATGTCGAGCCGCAGGCCTCCTGCACGCTCGAGTCCCTCGCGCAGGAGCCTGAAGCCGAGCTGGCGTCCTCTCCAGTTCGGGTCGACCAAGAGCATCGAGACGTGCGCCTGAATGACGCCGTCCGATTGGACCTGGATCGCGCCGACGACCCGGCCGTCTTCGATTGCCACAAGTGCCGTGACGCCCGGCGCGCTCAGCGCGCGAGAAGTCCGCTCGACGTCAACCGCGTACTCGCTCCAGCCCTCTGCGAGAACCAGCGCGACCAGGCCGTCGAGGTGGGCGTTTGCGAACAGCTCGATCGAGAGCCCGGTCATGTCGCGTCGGGCGGCTCGGCGAAGGCGATCGCGTTCCCGTCCGGACCGGGAATCTTGACGTGGCGCACGCCATTCGAGTAGGTCTCGATCGGTTCGTGCTCGATGCCCTCGACCGCGACGCGCTCCAGGAATGCGTCGAGCCCGCTGACGGCCAGGGTGATGCGGCCCGCGCCGGCCGGCGTTGCGTTTGGCTCGATGAAGAGCCACGCGTGCTCGTCCATCTCCCAGAGCATCTCGTGGCCGACGCGACGGTCCGGGGGCCGTCCAAACAAGCGCGTGTACCAGTCGATGTTCGCGTCGAGATCGGACACCGGGACGCCGGCGAAGAGATGGGTGATCCGACTCGTCTCAGGACCAGCTTCCATGTCAGCTACAGCCTCCATCGCATCGTCTCGTTCGCTCATAAGACCGGAAGGAGGCGTCGAACTCATCGGTCGCTTGCGCTTACTCGCCAACGCAGCAGTCTCAACCAGAGTCCCGTTGTTCGTCAAGGTTGTGAGGACGTGATCGATGCTGCGCGATTCCAAGGCCAGGGCGTGCCCGTCAAGGTCGACGTACTCCACCGGGACGTTGCTCGGGCACGACCCGTTTGGCGGCTAGCTGGCGCCCGATGGTCGCCGGGTCGACCGCTCGGACTCCGGTGACCGCGGGCGGATAGTGAGGGACGTTGAGCGCGCGGACAGCTCGTCGATCGCGTCGCCGAGGCACCACGGCTCATCGGCGCCGGTTCGGGCGACCGCCTCAAGGCACGCGCTGAGGCGTCCCACCTGTCCATGAACGTCGCTGAAAATGGCCAACCGCATGCTCGGCTCTGACGACCTGGCCCACTCCGGGGCATCGACTGTCTGAGTCTATGGCCCGGCTGGCCCGCGCTGGGCACCCCGGCGGTAGATTGCGTTTATGCCGAGCATCCCCGTGGCGGCTGTGACCGTGGACGAACTCCGAACCGCCGTCTGCGACCGCGGGGTGCGGTGAGCGGCGAGGCTCCGGCCACGGCGCCTGGCCCGGCGGCCGTCCCGGCGTTGCGGCCGACGCGCGCCGTCGCCGCGCCGCGACCGGACCCGCTCGAGATCGGTCTGGTGGCGCGCATCGCCGACGACGTCCGGCGGGAGCGGCGGATCCGCCGCCGGCCTGTCCGGCTCCCGCCCGGTAGCACCGCGCCGAGCTGGTCAAACACCCGGCGGATCATCGCGGACCCGCTCGGGCTGCTGCTTGAGCACGAGCGGCGCTTCGGTCCGGTGTTCACGACGCGGCTTCTGCACGAGCCGGTGGTGTGGGCGATCGGCGCCGAGGTCAACCACCAGATCCTCGTCAGCGATTTCGACGCTTTCCAGTGGCGCGAGGGCCGGTTCGCGGACCTGTGGCCGTTGCTGGGGGACGGCCTGCTGAACACGGACGGCGCCTACCACCGGGACTTCCGGATGTTGATGCTCCCGGCGTTTCACCGGGACCACATCGCCGCCGTGGCCGAGACGATGCTCGACGAGGCGCGGACGGGAGCCGACAGCCTGCGCGACGGCCAGGCGATCGATCTGTACCGCTGGGTGCGCCGGCTCGCGCTGCGCATCGCGCTGCGGGCGCTGCTGGGGATGGAGCGGACCCAGGGACGCGAACAGGTTCTGGCGGCGGCGTTCGAGGCCTCGCTGGCCATCCACGGAGAGCCGGTCCTGATGCAGATGCTGCCGGGCCCCGGGACGCCACGGGCGCGCGCGATCGCCGCGCGGCGCACGCTCGACGAGGCCGTCCGCGCCGAAATCGACGGGCGGCGGCGCCGCGGGGACACCGGCCGGGGGGTGCTCGGGCTGCTGCTGAGCGCCACCGACGAGACGGGTGCGCCGCTGGAGGTGAGCGCGGTGCGCGACCAGGCCGTGACCCTGCTGTTCGCCGGTCACGACACGGCGACGACCACGTTCACGTTCCTCGTCCACGAGCTCGGGCGCCATCGCGGCGCGCGGGCGGCGGTGGAGGAGGAGCTCGACCGCGTGCTCGGCTCGAGATCACCGGCCGCCGCCGACCTGGACGGGCATGCCCTGCCGGTGCTCGAGCGCTCGCTCAAGGAGACGCTGCGGCGCTACCCGCCGGCGTGGGTGGGGCCGCGGCGCACCACGCGCGATGTGACCCTGGCCGGCATGCCCGTCCCGGCCGAGATCGGCGTCCACTACTCCTCGTGGGCGACCCACCACCTGCCGGAGCTGTTCCCCGAACCGTTCCGGTTTGACCCGGACCGGTTTTTGCCCGAGCGCGAGGCCGCCCTCCCGCGCGGCGCGTACGTGCCGTTCGGCGCCGGATCGCGCATGTGCCTCGGCAAGCGGTTCGGCGAGTACGAGCTACGCGCGCTGGCCGCCGTGCTGCTGCGCCGCATGCGCCTCGAGCCGGTGTCAGACGCGGAGCCAACGGTCGTGACCACGCCCACCCTCGGGCCCAAAGGCGGCCTGCGGTTCATCGTGCGGACGCGCTGAGGCCGCCGCGTTCACCGCTCCGGGGCGGAGACCCGGAGGATGACCGGTCGCGTGGCGTGCCGGGCGGCGGTGAGGACCGGCGCTAGCGCCCGCGGCCGCAACGCCTCGGCGGCCTCGATGACCACGGCGAGCGGCTGGGCAGCGGGTCCGATAGGAGGCAAGCGTCGGCGCCTTGGGAGTGCCTTGACGGCGCTGCGAACATATGTTCGGATGAGCGGGCACGGCACTCCGTACGGCCGATTTCGTCGCGCGCTGGACTCGGGCAACGAAGTCCTGATCCTCTCGGCCGCCAGGCAGCTGCCACGCGTCGCGCTCAGCGATGCGCTCAGGATCTGCTTGGTGCTGCGCGACGGCGATCCGGACCGCTACGAGCGAGCCGCCGTCCGGTGGCTCGGCAGGTTCGCGCTGGAAGCGCGCGAGGTGACCGTGAACGCGATCCGCGGAGCCGCCGAGGCGCTCGACGACCTGCCGGACCAGCCAGCGGAGGCGATGGAACGCCTGCAACGCCTGTGCGTCGCCCACGGCGTGTCGTAAGGCCAGCGGATCCAGACGGCTCGGCTCGCTCGCGGCGGAAGGCGGGTGATCAGGGGTCCGGAGAACTATTCGGGAGGAGGGGCCTCGCCGTCGTCAGCAGCCGGCCGATGTGACTGTGCGTGGTCAGCCATGCCGCTGTCGTCGGCGGGGAGCGCGGACTGCGGCGCGCCCGCCTGCACCTCCGCCTTGAGGCGGGCGAGCTCGTCGTCGACAGCGCTCTCGGCGCCGAGCTGGTCGAGCTGGCGATCGACGTCGTCCTGGGCGGGGCCGAGCGCTGTCAGATCCCCGAAGGTTCCCGCCCGGTCAAGCTCATCGACGGCCTGCGCGCGAGCCTTCATCGTCTCGGTCTTGTCGAGGGCGCGCTGCGTCGCCATGCCGACGTCCGCCATCGAGTCACCGACTCCCGTGGCCGCCTCGGAAAACTGGACCTGCGCCTCGGCAGCCGAGTACTGGGCCTTGATGACTTCCTTCTTTGAGCGGAACTGCTCTGTCTTGGCCTCGAGCTGCTTCTCGGAGTCGATCAGCTTCTCCTGCTGTGACTCGAGGTCTGCGATCTGTTGGTCGAGCGAGGCAGCCTCCTGAACGGTCGGCTGCTTGCGCTCCAGCGCTGCGCGAGCGAGATCCTCACGTCCCGCGGACATCGCCTCGCGGGCCTGAGCGTCGAGCTTGGCGCCCTGTTCACCGAGCTGCTGCTGCTGGAGCGCCAGCCGCTTCTTGGCGGTGGCGATGTCGGCGATCCCCTTCTTGACGTTCTGGAGGTTCTCGACCTGGCGCTGATACGCATAGTCGAGCGTCTCGCTCGGGTTCTCGGCGCGGTCAACCTGCTTTGAGATCTTCGACTTGACCACGGTCGAAAGCCGTCCCTTCAGTCCGGGCATCGAAACCTCCTAGCGGCTTCGCAATGGGCGTGGCTCACTCATCTGAGCGTACTCCGGCCCACGCGGCCGCTTGAGCCCTCGGCTGGCCCGAAGAGAGTCCGGGCGCCATTGTCTGCAGGTTGTTAGCTGCGATCGTGCCCGGCATCTACCCCTGATGGGGTTGGGGCACGACGCATGGAACGCCGCCGGTGACTTAGCCGAGCAGGAAGCCTGAGCCCGGACTGCTCCGGAGCTATGGAGCCGGGTAGCCTGCATCGAGAGACGAGCAGACCGAGCAGGAGGACGCGCACCACCCCGGGTCTTCTCCACGACGGCAAGAGGCCTGCGCGGGTCTCGGGCGCGAGATGAAGCTCGCTCGTATGGGATCTGAGGAATGCGCCGAGGCCAGCAAGGTCAAGGTGTGCGGCACCCGTGGCGGGCCGCGGGGCGCGGCAGCTCGAAGTGGTCGCGCAGGGTGTGGCCCGTGTATTCGCCTGCGCGCAGGCCGCGGCGCTCGAGGATCGGGGCGACTTCCTGTACGAACATTGTGAGCTCGTCGGGAAGCAGGTGGGGCATGAGCGTGAACCCGTCACACGCGCCCGCCAGGTACCAGTCGGCCATGAGGTCCGCGAGTTGTTCAGGGGTGCCGACGAAATCCAGTCCACCGGGCAGCGCCGAGAGCTGTGCGGCGACCGCCCGAAAGCTTGTCGGCTCACGGCTCGCCAGCGCGTAAATGGATGCCCCAAAGCTCGTCTTCGGCGCCGCCCGCAGCAGCTCCGGCGGAAAGGGGGCGTCAGGGTCGATCGTCTCGAAGTCCAGGCCGGCGAGATTGGCGAGGTTGCGCCAGCGAAACTCGCCGCTGGCCGCATCCTCGAGGGTTTGGCGGCGGGCGCGGGCCTCGGCCTCGGTTGATCCGAGCACGAACGAGAGTCCGGGGAGCGCCGCAATGTGGTCGGGGTCTCGCCCAGCGGCCGCGGCCTGCTCGCGCAACCTCGCGCGAAATCGCCGGCCAGAGGAGATGTCGCTTTGGGGGGTGAAGACGCCGTCGGCGTACTTGGCCGCAAGCGCGACCCCGGGCACGGATGAGCCGGCCTGGGCCAGGAACGCGTGGCCCTGTGGCGAGCGGGGAAACGGCAGGTAGGAGGCAACGTGAAACCAGCGGCCGTCAAAGCGGGGCGGGTGCAGCTTGGCGGGGTCTGCCCATACGCCGGTCGTCTTGTCGCCGACGAATGCGTCGTCCTCCCAGGCGTCCCACAGGGCCAAGACGACCGCTACGAACTCGTCGGCGCGCGCATATCGCTCTTCTCGTGGCGGATGGGGCAGCTCGCCGAAGTTGGCCGCTGCCGCGGGTTCGACGGTGGTGACGATGTTCCACCCTGCCCGGCCGCGGCTGATGATGTCGAGCGTGGCGAACCGGCGAGCCAGGTCCCACGGTGAGGAGTAGGTCGTCGACGCGGTCGCGATCAGGCCCACCTGCTCGGTCGCCATCGCCACCGCGGTCAAGAGTTGCACCGGGTCGATGAACGACCGAGGCAGGTATTCGGAGCGAAACTCCGCCTCTCCAGGACTGTCGGGCAAGAAGATCGCCTCGATCGCTGCCTCCTCGGCGATCCGGGCTAGCCGGACGTACCAGTCGACGTCCAGGACGACGGCCGGGTCGACGTCCGACACTTTCCACGCCGATTCGTGGTACCCCGAGTTGCGCAGATAGGCGTTGAGCCGCAGCTGGCCCTTACGTTGGCTGCTCATCGTCCTCACGGTAGTGGCTATCCCGGTGACGTTGATGCTGCGGTATATCCCGGAGCATCGAGTCAGTCGGGCACGCCGAGGCTGCGTCCCGGCACACGCCGTCGGGGGCGAGACCACGGCGAACGGGCTCCTTCCCCGCGTCTACGACTTTATGTAGTTGTTAGTGAAACCGTCGGTGCTTGGCGTGGCGGGCGGCGGCAGTGGAGCGGTTGCATCCGGCTCCGCGACACTCCGGAGGCCGCGCAACATCGCGGCGAAGATCGCGCGGTGAACGGGGTAGAGCGCGTACCAGTAGGCGAGGCCCACATATCCCGCGGGATCGAATACGGTGGTCAGTCGTATCGAGACGCGATGATCGCTGGCGTTCACGTCGAACTGCAGCCAGAGGCGTCCGGGGAGCTTCATCTCGGCGGCGAGCAGGAGCCGGCGGCCCGATTCGACGCGCTCGACGCGCCAGCAGTCGACCGTGTCGCCGGCGCGGAGGTCGTACGGATCACGCCGCCCGCGCCTCAGCCCGTCGCCGCCGCGGAGCCTGTCCAGCGAACCGCGCAGCCGCCAGAACCAGTCCGCCGCATACCAGCCGTTGTTGCCGCCGATTCTCAGGATGGGCGCGAACACCTGGTGTGGGTGGCCCTGCACATGCTCAACGTGGGTGCAGACCAGGCGTCGGCTCACCGGGGTTCCGCCCCAGCGCGAAGTGGGTGAGAGCACGGCACCCCAGGACATCTCGGCAAACTCCAGGTCCTCGGTTCTGAGCGCCTGTGCGATAGCCTCGGCCAGACCCCGGGGCTGGATCGGAAACACATTTCGGGCGGCGGGGTCACTCACGACGGTTTCGTGGTGCAGGCTGTCCGCCATGGCCCCGGCGACGCGTCCGTGCGCGGGTGTCAGCGCCTTCAGCAGGATGTGTGCGGCGCGCAACGTCTGTCCGGGCAGGGGCACGACGCGCCGGCGTAGCTTGCGTTGGTGGGCGTACTCACGCATCACGTCGGCGTAGGTGACCTGGTCATCGCCTCCGATTTCGAAGATCGCGCTGCGCGTGGTGAGGTTCGAGGCCGCCACGAGGTAGTCGAGGAGGTCGTCGATGGCGATTGGCTGGGCGGCGGTCTCCAGCCCTGTCGGCGCCGGAATGGCCGGGAGCCGATCCACGACCGCTCGGACGGCCTCGAACGAGGCGCTTCCGGCGCCAATCACGATTGAGGCGCGTAGCTCGGTCGTCACGACCCCAGAGCCGCGCAGGATCCTGCCGACCTCGTGCCGGCTGGCGAGGTGCGCGGACAGACCGCCGCCGGATCCGAGACCGCTGAGATAGACGATGTGCCGCAGCCCCGCCGCCCGCGCCGATCTGGCGAAGTTGATCGCCGCCTGCCGATCGAGCTCGGCGAAGTTGCCAGCGGTATCCATGGAATGCACGAGGTAGTAGGCGACTCGCACGCCCCGCATCGCCGGGCCGAGCGACTCCGGCGCCAGGAGATCTCCGGTGACGATCTCTGTGGTGGGGCCCACTCGTCCGATGAGCCGGCCGGGCCGGCGGGCGAGGCAGCGCACCTGGCGGCCCTCGCGTTCGAGGCGGCTCACCAGGCGCGCGCCGACGTAGCCGGTGGCGCCGGTGACGAGGATGGGGGTGGTGGCGACCACGGACCGGGCGGTGCTGGGCTCAGCGAATGTAGGCAATCAATCCAGCCACCAGGCCAGGCGAGACGGCCGCGGGCAACGCGAATCCCAACCACTGGATCTGGGTGATCTCAGCCCGCATCTCCGGCTGCCGGGCATCGGTAAGCGAGGACGTCACTGCTGTGAGCGCCACTAAGTGCGTTGACATTTGTACGAGCTCCTTGTCGTTGTTGGTGACACCCGGTTTGTCACGTCGTGCCGGACGCCGCGGAGCGAGCCGCGCCGACGGTGGTACGCCCACTCACCAGGAAGAGGGTGAGCAAGACGATCGCGAGGGCCTCTGATGTGAGCACGAGCACGATGGCAAACCGGTAGCCGTGCTCGGTGAAGCCGAACAGGCTCGTGTGCTCGCTGATCAGCAGTGAGACAAAGCCGCCCGCCGCAAGCCCGACGCCGGCGATCGCCGCCCCCCGGTCCAGGATCGCGCCCGCCCTGCCTCCAGGTCGGATGGGTGAGAGCAGGAACAGCCCCAACGCGGTCGCCGCGACGAAGTTTGCGAGAAACAGCGGCCCAATCGTGGGGATACTGGAATAGAACTCGAACTCATACTGCTGGTAGTGCACGCTCCCGATGACGAGCAGTGCCAATGCGCCGAGCACGCGCGCGATGGTCCGGGTGGGTGGGGGGATGCAGGCGGACATGAACAGTTGACCCGGCTAGGACGTCTCCGCGGACGCCGTCACGAGGTCCGGCGCGGTCCGGCGCCGCCCACCGCTGCGACGGCGTGCACGGACGCCGTCCTGCCGGCACGTCCATCCGACCGCGCCGAGCGCGACGGGCACTGAGAGCGAGATGCCGCGATACAGCAGCACGGCCGCCGCCGTCGGTGCGGCGGGTGCGCCGTATAGGATCAGCGCCCCGATCAGCCCGGCGTCGAGCGCGCCGAGCCCGGCCGGCAGGGGCAGTGCACCCGCAATCGAGCCGACCACGTAGCCCATAACGACGACGCTGAGCGCGGGAGGGTGGCCGAAGGCACGGAAGGCCGCCCAGAGCACGGCATTGTCGAACGCGTAGTAGGCGAGCGCACCGCTGAGCTTCCAGTCGCCGGCGGCGATCAGCGCCCGGGCATCGCGGGTCCCGCCGCTCATCGCGACCACAGGCGTGGCCAGCGCGCGGGCGATCAGCTGGCGATGCGCCGATCGCGGTTGGCGCTCGCGGTCGCGCGCAGCCGCCCAGACGGCCGTGAGCACGCCGGCCGCCGCCATCGCTGGGAGGATGGTCAACGCCGTCTGACGCGTACCACTGGAGACTCCGAGCGCCAGCGGGACGCCCGTGGCCGCGAGCGCGACGGCGCCGGGCGCATTGATGAGAATGACGAACGTGGTCGTGGACCGTGTGAGCTGTGAGACGGAGGGCTGCTTCTCGGGACGGATCGACCACGCGCCGGTCCCGGGACCGATCAGTGCTCCACCGGGGAAGATGGTGCTCGCCCCCAGCGCGCGCAGTGCGCCGGGGACGGTTCGCCGCCAGCTGTCGCGGGCGGCGAAGACCAGCTTGAACACGAGCACGAAGCCCACCGCGGAGAACAGCTCCAGCCCGCCCGCGGCCGCGATCCACGCGCCACACCCGCGCACGAGTTGTGCCGGCACACCGGCGAGCGCGGGGAGAGCGAAAGACACCACCGCGGCACAGAGCACGAGCGCCGCGCTCCAGCGGGCCCGACGACGCCACCGTGAGTTCGCGGCCGCGAACGGACCGAGCCTGTCGTCGGCCATCAGCGTCGCTACGAGTGCGAGCCGGCCGCTTCGGGCCGGGAGGTGGTCGACGACTGGTGACGGCGATCGCGACGCCCGCGGAGAGTCGCGACCCTGATCCCGGCCGCGTGCGCGCCGACGATGCTGATGAGGATGCCGGTGACGAGTTCGCTGAGCCATGCTGAGTGGTTGGTGGCGTAGCCGAGGAGCCACGGACTCGCGGCAAGCCAGAGGCCGGCCGCGAGAACCACCAACGCCGCCGGCCTCAGCACCATGATGAGCAGCGCAAGCGGTCCGAACGCGAAGATGAAGAACACGTGGCTGGCGACGGCGGCGCCGCTGCCGGCGTACCCCCAGGCCCAGGGCGCGAGCGCGACCCACAACATCAGCGCGCCCGCGGCGACGTTGAGCTTGCTGAGTCCGGTTGCGGGGTGCGGGCGTTTCATTCGGTCACCTCCGGTGACGGACGGGCAAAGAGGACGTAGAGCAGATAGAAAGCGGGAAGCACGGCGATGAGGACAGCCGCGCCGGCGATCACGAGCGCCATTAGGGCCGGGGCGGTGGCGGCGGCGGTATGAATGGTCAGGCGCGTGCCGAGCAGCCGCGGTGACTGCGCGATCAGCCAGCCCCAGACGATCGCCCCCGTCGCCACCATCGTCGCGACACGCGCCATCAGGTACCGGCGGCGCGCGAGCCCCAGCAGTGAGGCCGCCGTCGCGATCAGGCCCATCGCAAGGAGGGGCCATGCGGTTCCGCTCAGCCGCTCCCAGAGCGAAGGCGCTTTCCAGGCGGCGGCGAGCAACGCCAGGAGGCTGAGTCCGAGCGCCGCCGTTCCGGTCTGCAGGCCACGGCGGCGAAAGCGCTCCGCGAGCCTCGTCTGCTGGGTGTGCTGCAGCCGGTTGGTCATGAAGCTCGCCGCCAAATGCGCGCAGAGGGCGACCGCCAGCAGCCCGCTGACTCCGGCAAACAGGCCCGTCCAGGGGACCGACAGCGGTGTGCTCGAGGGATGACCGGAGCCGGAGACCTGCGCCACCGCGGCGGCCGAGGCGCCGAACAGCAGCGGTGCCGCGACGCTGGCGATGCCGAACGCTCTGCCCAACAGCCGGTCGCTGCGTGCCTGGGCGGCCGCGTTCGTACGCAGCCCGAAGGCGACTCCACGGACGACGATCGCCATCAGGGCAATCGTGAGCGGGGCCAGGAGAACGGTTCCCAGAGCCGCAAATCCGGTCGGGAACGCGGAGAAAAGGACCGTGATCGAGAAGATCAACCAGACGTGGTGTGCCTCCCAGAGTGGTCCGATCGCGCGCGCCAGGGCGATGCGGGGCTGGGCGCCGCGGCCGAAGGTGAGGTCCAAGACGCCGGCTCCGAAGTCCGCGCCGGCGAAGACCGCGTATGCGGTCAGAGCGACACCAAGGCCGATGGCGATGAGGTCAGCCAGGCTCATGTCAGGCCACGCTCACGCTCGGTCGGGCCACCAAGTCTGGACTCCCGGTCGACACCCGGCGCACTCCCCACAGCGTCACGGCGGTCAAGCCGATGTAGAGCGCGGTGAAGCCGGCGAACGTCACGCCCAGGCCCGATGCGGTGGTGACGGCGTTCGCGGTTCGGAACACTCCGTACACGACCCATGGTTGGCGTCCGAACTCGCTGACCAGCCAGCCGAGCTCGTTGGCCAGGAATGCCAGGGGACCCGCGGCGGCCAGCGCGAGCAGCGTGTAGCGGTCTTCTGGGCCGGGGCCGTTGCGGCGACGTCTCAGCCAGTACCAGATGCTGAGGGCGACGAGGCCGGTGCCGATGCCGACCATTCCGATGAACGCCAGTCGCGTCGGTCCGGCCAGCGGGGTTCGGTCGGCCTTGGGGAAGGTGTCAAGGCCGCGAACGGGTGCGTTGGGACGGTCATAGGCGAGCAGGCTCAGGAGGTTGGGGACCTTGACGTTGAACACGGTGGTGGCGTGGCCGGGCAGCGGGATCCCGCCGATGTTCAGGCCGGCTCCCGTCTCGGTGTGGGTGACGCCCTCGATTGCGGCCAGCGTGGCGGGCTGGTGTTGGGCCACGGTCCGACCGAGCAGATCTCCGACCCCCATCTGGATCGGCGCCAGAATCGCCGCCAGGGAGAGCGCGACCGCGATCGCCTTGCGGTGGTAGGCGTCGCGTCGGCCCCGCAGCATTCCCACCGCATAGACCGCCGCCACGCCGAATGTGGTGGCCAGGTACGCCCCGAGCACCATGTGCGATGTCTCGGTCGCCCAGGCGGGATTGAACATCGCGGCCAGCACGTTGACGTGTGTCACCCGGCCGTGTACGACCTGAAAGCCTCGTGGAACATTCATCCACGCGTTGGCGGTGACGATGAAGAACGCCGATGCCGCCGAGGAGATCGCGATCGGGATGCCCGACAGCCAGTGCGCGCGTGGCGAGAGCCGGTCCCAGCCGTAGAGGTAGATGCCGACGAAGATCGCCTCGATGAAGAACGCCGCTCCCTCGAGCGAGAACGGCAGCCCGATGATGCCGCCGGCAAATGCCATGAACCGAGGCCACAGGAGGCCGAGCTCGAAGCTGATGATCGTGCCTGACGCTGCCCCGACGGCGAACAAGATCGCGAACACCTTGGACCAGCGGCGCGCGAGGGCTCGCCACACCGGATCGCCGGTGCGCAGGTGCATGCCCTCCGCCGTCAGCATCATCAGTGGCAGGCCCACTCCGAGGACCGCGAAGAAGAGGTGAAAGCTCAACGACGTTCCCATCTGCCCGCGGCCCGCCGTCAGGTGGGTGACCGCGGCCGTCGCCAGCCCGGTAACGGAGGTCAGCATCGACGGTCCTCCGGACAACCTTTGGTCACTCCAAGCGGTCGCGGTGCCGGGTAGGGGAGGGGGTGGTGGACAGTGCTCGCGCGGTTCATGTGGTGGATCTCCGGGTTGCGGAGGGGACATCATCTGCTGATGACTACGACGCAGCGTAGCAGATGAGAGAATAATCTACTACGGCGCATCGGACATTGTTGATCCGCGACGCGACGGTCAGCCGGATGCGGCCGATAACGCTCACGGTCGAGAGAAGGCATAAGGCTCGCCTGAGTGGCCTGGTGGCGTGCGGAGATGGGCGGGGACTGGCCGCGGGGTGAACGCGCGTCAGCGGCTGGCGTCTCTCCTGGTCGGGCGCCGTTGGGCACCCGGGGCTGCGCGTTAGGTTTTGCGGGCCAGTCGCTGCAGGGCTCGGCGGCGGGCCGGGTCCAGGCTGGCCATCTGCTGAGCGAAGTTGCTCAACGCCACGTCGCCGTATTGCGCGACGAGGTCTTCGACTTGTGCCCGCGCTCGCAGCGCCATGTACTGCTCGCGGTCCTGGCTGGGCGCGTAAAAGTCTGTCTTGCCCTCGCGACGGCGGATGAGCATGCCCTTCTTGTGCAGCCGGGCCATGATCGTCATGTAGGTGGTGTACGCACGCTTCTTCCCGGTGCCCTTGTTGAGCGCGTCCATCACCGCTCGTACCGGAGCCTCGCCCGACTTCCAGAGCTCTTCCATGACCTCCGCCTCGAGCTCGTGCAGCGGCGGGGGCACCGGGTCAGACTGTCGTGTGTTCGCTTCGCCGACGGGCATCTACGACGGACTGTAGCAAGCGCAGCGATCGGCGGTGCCGGGATCGGCGTGGGGTGACGGTTGGCGATACGTACTACAGTCTGTCATAGGAGATTTTTTCGGACCGCGACCGCCCGATACCTAGGGGGACTGGTGCGCATCAAGACAACGTCGGTGGCCGTGGTCAGATGGCTGCTGGAGGCCCTGCGGCGCCGGGTGCCTGAGCCGCGATCGGCTGCTCCGGCGCCGCGACTCGAGGGCGTCTGCTTCGGCCCGATGAGTGAGCGTGATGAGCTCGCGCTCAAGGGCTTCGTCGCCGGCGATGACCGCGCCACGGATGTTCTACGATGGGGGATAGGAGATGGCGACCTTGACTCCTGAGCGGCAGGACAACCCAGTGACCGGTACGGCGGACAGCGGGCGGGGCTCCGGACACGAGCGTCCTGCTGCGACCGCCGCCGCCCGCGTCTCGGGCGCGAGCCTGCTGTTGGGAGGCCTCGGACTCGTGTCGGCGATCTTCGTCCTCATCCGGCTGGTGGAGTCGTGGCGGGTCGGCTCGGGCGCCTCGCACAGGATCGCGGTTTTCGGACAGGGTTTCAGCTACCCCGCGGCCAACGTCGACGCCGTCGTGATCGTGCTCCTGGCGGCGCTGGGATCGATCGTGACGGCCCGGGCCCTCGGGGGCACGATGCGCGAGTACCGCGCTTCCCGGCGTTTTTCTCGCGCGCTCTCATCTCGGCACCCCGAGACCGTGCGGGGCGCGGTGGTTGTCCCCGATGCGCAGCCGCGCGCGTTCTGCGCGGGCCTGTTGCGACCGCGGGTGTATGTGTCGGCCGGCGCGGTCGCGCTCCTCGATGAGGCCGCGCTCAACGCGGTCCTGGCCCACGAACGTCACCACGCACGTCGCCGCGATCCGCTGCGGTTCGCCGCCGGTCGCGTGCTCGCCCACGCGCTGTTCTTCCTCCCCGAGTTCGGGCTCCTCGTCGAGCGTCAGCAGGCGCTGGCGGAGCTGAGCGCTGACGAGAGTGCCGTCGACGGCACGCCAGCAAATCGATCCGCGTTGGCTCGGGCGATGCTCAGTTTTTCCGACGCACCTACATCCGGCGGCGGGGGTGGGATTGACCCGGCCCGCATCGACTATCTGCTCGGAGAGCCACCCAGCTGGCGATTTCCCGCACTGCTGTGTGTCGCGGCCGTGGGTGTCCTCGCGTTGCTGGTCACGGTCGCCGTCCTTGCCGGACGGGTGGCCAGCGGGTCCGCGACGCTCGCGCTCCCGTTTCTGTCGCGGCAGCCATGCATCCTCGTTCTCGCGTTGATTCCGGCTGCCCTGGGTGTCCTTGCGGTGAGTCTCGGCCGCCGCTTGCGCCTCCGGTCCCCACGCGTTTCCGAGCTGCTCGACTAGGGCCGGAGCGGCAGCGGCTCCGACGCAAGGCCGGGGCGGAGGGCTTGACCGCCGCCTCACAGTCGGAGTCTCTGGGCGATGCTCCGCGCGCTCCAGGACGTCGTGCCGGCTGATCCGGGGAGCGCAGTCAGATCCGGTCGCGGCGGGGACCCTTTCAGCTCGGTCTCCAGTGCGGTGATCTGCTCCAGGAGACGCCGGTAGGTGGTTGCCGCCTGTTCCTCGCGCTCCAGCGCCGCAGCGTAGACGCCGAAAAGGGCGTCCCTGTGGCGGCGGTCGCCGGTGCTCCAGAGGCCGTATGACCTCGTCAGCGCGGAGCACTCGGTCCGCCAGGTGACGTAGGCGACGATGAGCTCGTCGACGAGCGCGATGAGATCGGCCGGCGAGTGCTCGGGCGCGCCGTGCTGCATGGTACCCAGTCTACTACGCGCCATCGTAGTGAGAACTGCGGTGGTGCCCGCATGCGCTGAGAGAGACTTCCGGAGCCAGCTACGAGGCGGTGTAGTACGATCTTATGTAGCAGATCAATGCGACTCGGCCGTCTGGCCCAGTCGGAGGCCGATCCACGGAGGCCCGATGCCCGCATCTCCGCAGCGACGTCACGGTCGGTCGAGTTCGACCCAGGATCGCAAGCTCCCTGGTGCGTTCGAGAGTGAGACGGTGTCGCGGCGACGGTTCATGACCGGTACCGCCCATATGGCGGGGGCGATCGCGGCGGCGGCGGTCGCGCTGCCCGCCCTCGGCTTCGCCATCGGCCCGGTGTTCGACCGTGCCTCCGACAGCTGGCAGCGGATCGGGCCGCTCTCGCGCTTCACTGCCGTCGATTACACGCCGACGGTGATCACGATCGAACCGGGGATCGGTGAAGCCGGTTTGTCGCTCGCGTACGTCCGCCGGCACAACCCGGGGATCGATGGACCGGTCAAAGACCGATATGACCTCGTGATCGCGATCTCCTCCCGGTGTGTGCATGTCGGGTGCCCGGTACGGTGGGTGGCAGCGTCGGAGAGCTTCATCTGTCCGTGTCACGGCGGCGTCTACGACTTCGTCGGTCGCCGGATTGGAGGTCCGCCGCCGCGACCCCTGGATCGGTTCTACACGCTCATTCGCCACGGTCAGGTTTTCATTGGCCCGCGGTTCAGTGTCAACAGCGAGCTCCGGCGGTTCTCCCCGCGCGACCCCGGAGAGCCGCTCGACGGGATCGGACAGTTCCTCTACCCGGCGCGCTTCTCGACACCGCCGGCGCCTCCCGGCGCCAGGCCCTAGTCGGTCCGGTGGCCGCTGCCCGCGGAGGCGTCGTGGCCGAGGTGACCTCGACGCCTCGCGGGCAGCGGCGGCTCGTTCGGGTTATCCGAGGTGCCGCGTGGCGGCGTCGGCTTGGGTAGCGAGTTCGTGGAGGGTCCTGAAGAACTTCGACGATTGGCCCTCGAACAGCCGGTCGTCGGTGAAGCTGTTGATCGTGGCCACTGCGCCGCCATCGACGTCGGAGGTTGGTCGCACGATCGAGCAGTCCGGGAGATCCTTGTGCAGGAATTCACACGGTTCAGGGAGGATCAGGTTGGTCTGATTGAGCTCCCCGCCCTTGGCATTGAGATCCGAGAAAGTGACCCCGGTCTGAGGGTCGGTGACCCCCGCCAACGGCTGCGCAACCGCGTTCCCGGCCTTGTCGTGCCAGAGGGAGAAGTGGTTGGTCTCCACTCCGCCGATGCAGACGACGATCCGCAGCACCTCCAGGCTGGTCGCCTTGAGCGCCATGATGCTGTACAGGCTGGAGCCGCCCTGCTCGATGTATGCGAAGTGAAATCCGGCCGTGTTCGCGATCGCCTGCATGCGCGTCTGCTGTGCTCCGACCGGGGGGACAGGGGCGGCCAGACCGGGCGGCGTGTCGCTGTCGCTGAGTGGGATTGCCGGCTCGCGGCGGATGCGAACCGCCTGGGGAAACGACGCGCCGAGATCCGGATTCTGGCTGCTGCGATAACGGACGTACCAGCTGGTATCGACGTTGAGGGACTGGAGGTTGGTCAACCGACCCACTTGCCGCGCTCCCTCGGCCTTGCTGCTGGGCAGCGTTCGGAACTCGTCCAGATCCACCGGCTGGGCGCCCTTGGACCGTAGGTACGCGTTCAGGAACGCGGCGTGACTGAGCTCGTCGTCGGTGTTGTCGGCGATGTACTGGGGCATGTCGCTGTCCAGATTTGACAGCGCCGCGATGTAGGCGGGGTTGCCGCCGCGGACCCCGCCGAGCTCGTTGTACTGCTGCCACAGATCGCCCTCGACCAACTCGACGGCGGCCAGGAACCGCAGAATTGCGATGTCCCCCTTGGTGATGGTGCTGCTCGCCGATGCTTCGCCGGCGAAGAGCGCGCCACCCGGGACCGTCGCCGCGGCCGCTACCCCGACGCCCGTCAAGAACGACCGTCGTCCCACGACCCGCCGCCACTGCGTGTGGACCACATCCTCGACTGCCAGCGGTGGTTGTGCATGAATCGGCTGGTTGCTCATTGCTCTGCCCTTCTGGTGTGGGTGATTGGATCGGCTTGTGCATCTCTTCAGCCCGCCTGCTGATCGCGAGCGGCGCCACCACGCGCTGAGCTCGTGCTGGACCAACTGGCGGGGTGGTCTGTCGGTCGGGTGGCGTTGATCGCGTGCCACGACCTCGACGTCAACGGCGCGCGACCCGTCCGAGAGGAGACGCTCGGACGGGTCGCGGTTGGCAAGGCTTCAGTCCATGACGGTCAGCGTCCGCCGCGGCCTTCTCGTCGTTCGTGGTGGTCATGACCGCGATTGCCCACCGGTTCGAGCGCGTGATCGACCACGAAGTCGGCTACACGAGCACCCAGCCGTTGTCCGGCGTCTTCGTCGTAGCGAAAGTGCTGTCCGGCGAATATGCGGCTGGCGAAGGCCTCGTCGGAGGCTGCCGAGAAGGTCGTGAACGTCCGCGTGATCCCGACGGTCGCATTGGCCAACGAGAATGCGAAGGCATCCGTCCCGAAGAAGTCCTGCAGCACGCTCGCGGCCGCCTGGCTGAACGCAGCGTGCGCCCCGGGGTAGCCGGGGTCATTCGCCGTGTTGGCCAACGGCAGCCATGCCGGATCGGTCAAGGTGCGTGGGTTGCTCTGGTCGGTGGCGGTGATCGCAGTGATCGGGCGCCAGCGGTGGTAGGTGTACTTGGCGTCGTACAGCGCGATCGCGCTGTCGGCCAGCGTCGTGTCCAGGAGCGCGAACATCCGGGCGTTCTCCTCGACGTTGTTGCCGAAGCTGACCGCTGCCTGATCTGCGACCTGGTTCCACACGACCCACACGGGAGCGGCGCCCCAGAACTTCGCAATCGCGGTCTCGTCTGCGGTCCGCGCGGTGCTGCTGAGCTCGCCGAGGGAATGGACCTCACTGAAATCCTCGGCGTACCGAGAGCTGGTCAGTGCCGGCGGCGCCGGCGGCCGGAATCGGCTCGCACTGCGGAGCACGAACGGCGCGACGTGGGGTGTCTGGGTGAATGCCGCGGGCGCGAACGCCGGCGGTGTGAGCTGGTACTCCCCGGGGCCGCTCCCTGGCGTGAACGCGGGCGGCGTGAGGTTCGCTCCGTCGTTGGCGCGCGCCGCGAGCACAGCGGTGGCTACGCGATCGCCGAAGCTGACGCCCTGCTGCACCGATCGTCCTGACCCGAGCTGAGCGAGGGACGTCTGAAAAAACGCTTCGATGGCCGGTTGCTGACTGGGAAGTAACGCGTCCAGCGCGGTCCGCGCCGCCGCGGCGGCGGCCGCCTGTGATGACGCGCTGCCCGGGCCGCGGAGGTCGAGGAGGAGCGGTCGGCCTCCACCCACGATTCCGTTGACGGCGTCGTACACGGCTATCTGGACGATTGCCATCGTGCGGGTCGGGTGGATCGATGCCGGCTGGGCGCCCGGAGCAACGAGCACCTTCTGCAGTTCCTGGTTCCACTGGATCACCAGGTCGGGCTGAGCTGAGGCGAGTTGCCTGCGGACGGCGGGGTGGGGAGGCTTGGTTCGCCGCCCAGCGGCGAGAGCTGTCATGGCAAAGCTCATGAGAGCCGCGACGACTGTCGCGACGATGGCGATCCGCCTTATCACTGTGCGCTTGTTCACTGCGTCTCCGATCTCGTCGATATCTACTACGTCATGTAGGACGACGAAGCATAGTAGGACTTTGCCGCCGAGCACGCAAGCTCCGGGAGTTCTAAGGCCCGACTGCCGCCCCTCGGCGGCTGACTCGCCGCAGCGCCCATCAGCTCGCGCCTGACGTCGACGAGTCGGGCTTGCCTTGGCAACATTCCGATCGCCGCCGCGGGGAGCTCCGGAGCCGACCAGGGGGCCCCAGCGCCGGAGCGACTTAAGCGACCGCGAACGGCATCAAGGTCGGCGGCCCGGCCGAGGACGAGCCGATGGTCACGCTCGAGACGCCGCACGATCCCGACCGGATGCCGAGCTTCTTGAACATCCGCGTGGCCGACATCGAAGGATCGACGCCGACTGAAGCTCGAAGGGGCCGACTTCCTGACGCTGCCCCACCAGCACGCCACCGAAATTCGCTGTTATGTTGGCGACCCTGACGAACGACTGATCGAGGTTGGCCAATGCACCCGAGGCTGAGGAGCGAGCAATGACCGGCAAGAGTGATTTCACCGAAGAGGAGTGGGACACCGTCCTGCAGGGACCACCGGCCGCGGGCACGATCGTCGCCACCGCGTCGAGGGGCGGCACGTTCCGCGAGAGCTTCGCCATCGTGAAGTCCTATACCGAGGCGCGCAAGGAGCACGGCGCGAGCGAGATCCTCGACGCGATCGTGTCCGCCAAGCCCGAGGTCGACCGTCATCTAGGTCACTCACCCGAGGACGTTAAGGCGCACGGTCTGCAACATGTTCGCGATGCCGTCCAAGTGCTCGAGACCAAGGCGACGCCCGACGAGGTGAACGACTACCGGCGGTTCGTGCTCACGCTCGCCGACAAGGTGGCCAACGCCCACCAGGAGGATGGAATGGCGGTCAGTGGGCCCGAGCACGCGGTGATTGCGGACATCACTGAAGCGCTCGGAGGCTCCGGCACCTAAAAGCCGCTGAGTACCGATCAGCCGCGGCGCCCGGATTGCGCTCCGGCCGCGCGCGCGACGTCGCCGTTGCGAACAGGACCTCGATTACGCGCGTTTGGTGGCCAGACGGCCATCGCGCAATGCCGTGAGATCGACGTCGTCGAGGCTCGTGACCACGATGTCGGCGTGTGCCGCGGCCAGGAGCTCTGTGTCGTCGACACGCGCGATGCCGATCGCCGCCATGTTCCCCGCCTTGGCGGCCTGCACCCCCGCCGCGGCGTCCTCCGTCACCATCGAGTCCTCGGGCGCTGCCCCCAGCTCCTGCGCCGCTGCCAGAAACATGTCGGGGTGGGGCTTTCCATGCGCGAAGTCCCTCCCCGAGACGTCGGCGTCGAAGTAGTCGAGCAGCGTCAGACCGGGTTGCAGCGACGCTGAGGTGATCCCGTTCTCCTCGGCGAACGTGTCGAGCCTGATCTTGCTCAGGAACAGCTTGGCGTTCTTGGACGAGGAGGCGGCGGCCGTGCGGATCCCGGCGTCCTTGACGTGGATGATGAAGCGCAGGGCGTCCGGGTAGGCGGTGAAGTCCCCGGCTTCGATCAGACGTACGACCATCGCTTGTTTGCGGTCAGCGTATTGGGCCAGGCGGTGGTCGTCGTCATCGGGCACGTGGAAGTACTCGAGCGCGGCGCGGGCGCCGTCCATTCGCGGCTTGCCGGACATCTGTTCCTCGTAGACGCGGGGCGTGAACGCCTCCGGCGACCAGGTCGTGTGATCGCGGATATCGCTCCAGTCGTTCTCCATCAGCTCGCGCAGCGAAGCGCGCCACGCCTTCTCGTGGGGCGAGTCGACGAGCACTCCGTCGACGTCAAAGATCGCTCCCTGGAATCGTTTCGGCATGCGTGGTCCTCTCTAGCTGTGGAGTTGCTGCTCGGCGCTTCGGTCCGGCTGCAACTCGAAGGTGTAGCGGTCCCCGGGGCCGAAGTCGCGAACTTCCTCTCCGACCCCAACCCTGATCGGCCGGTTGACGCCCTCCGGATGGGCGGCGAGCGTCAGCCGGCCGTCGGCGAGGGTCACCAGGAGCGGGGTCCGCCGGAACTGCATCGAGAACGACAGCCCGTGGATCGGCGCCGGCAGCCTGGGATCGAGCTGAAGAACCCCGTCGCGGACTCGAGTGCCCATGTAGCTGCGCTGGACGAGGTCGAGCGTGCCGGCCATCACGCCCATGTGGATCCCCTCCTGGGTGGTCCCGCCCTGAATGTCGCCGACGTCGCTCTTCAGGGCTACGAGGAATCGATCCCAGGAGCTCTCGGCGTCCAGCGCCGCGAGGACCCCGGCGTAGGCGACGTAGCTGAGCGTTGAGCCGTGCGTCGTGCGACGGTCGTAGTAAGCGACATTGTCGCGTGCGGTGTCGGGCCCGTACCCGTAGCCGAGGCGATCGAACAGCCGCTGGAGCTCCTCGGCGGAGAACAGGTAGAACAACATCACAGTGTCCGCCTGCTTGGAGACCTTGTAGCGATTGGGGTCATCGTTCTCGGCGTGCAGGATCCGGTCGAGCCGCTGGATGTTCCCGTACTTGGCGCGATAGGCGTTCCAGTCGAGCTCCTCCAGCTCGTCGTAGCCCTCAAACTGGCTGATGATGCCCCCGTCCTGGAAGGGCACGAACATCCGCCGGCTCATGTCCTCCCACGTGCGCAGCTCGTCATCGCCGAGCCCAAGCCTGTCCCTGAGCGGTTCCGCGCGGCTTTCGGGTAGCAGCGAGAGGACCTCCTGCGCGAGCTCGCACAGCCAGGCCACCATCACGTTGGTGTAAGCGTTGTTACGAAGGCCCCCTTCGGCCGCGCCCGGGTACGTCTCGTGGAACTCGTCCGGGCCCATCACCCCGTGGATTTCGTAGCGGTCGCGATCCGGGTTGAAGTGCGCGATCGATGCCCAGAAGCGGGCGATCTCGAGCATCATCTCGGCGCCGTAATCGCGCAGGAACGCCAGGTCCTGGGTGGCCTGGATGTAATGCCAGATGTTGTAGAAGATCGCGGCGCTGACGTGGCGCTGGTTGCGGCTGAGATCCGGCTCCCACCGGCCCGAGAGCGGGTTGAGGTGGACTCGTTGCGTCTCCTCCGTGCCCTCACTCCCGCTCTGCCACGGGAACATGGCGCCGCGGAAGCCCGCCTCGTAGGCCGCCGCACGCGCCTCGTCCAGGCGCCGGTACCGGTACATCAAGAGGCCCCGAGTGACCTGGGGCATTCGATAGTTCAGAAACGGATACACGTACAGCTCGTCCCAGAAGACATGTCCGCGGTAGGCCTCGCCGTTGAGTCCGCGGGCCGGAACCCCGGCATCGATGTCGGCTGTGTGACGCGAGCACACCTGCAACAGATGGCAGGTGTGCAGGCGCAGCAGCCGCTGCACCTCTCGGTCCGCCTGCACCTGCAGGTCACACACCCGCCAGAGCTCCTCCCAGGCCGACCGATGCCGCCCGAGCTCGGTCTCGAAGTCCCCGGTGCGTCGCGCCGACGTGCCGGCCTTGGTCAGCGAGTCGCTGGTCGCCGGATCCCGAGAGGTGGAGAACACGACCAGCTTCTCCACGCGCACTGCCGCCCCCTGCCGGACATCGAACGCCAGCACCTGCTGGATGTAATCCTCCGTCTGGTAGAGGCTGCGCTCAACCGTCACCGGGTCCGTGCCTTGGAAGACGCGGCTCCGCGCCGCCTGGCTGACGTACAGGTTCGACTGCCGGGTCTGGACCTTCAGCGCGATCACCTCAGGCCCGAACGTCCGCGGCGACACCGGATCGAGATGCCGGCCCTCGAGCTGCTGATAGCGCGCGACGCCGCCGTTGGTCACGCGCCCGTCAAGCGCGCACACGACCTCGACCCGCCCCGACCAGTTCTCCGCGGTCAGTGTCCACTCGATCCCCGCGTGGTCGAGATCCGCCATGCTGACGAACCGCCGGCTTTGCAGCGTCGTCTCACGTGAGCTGCGATCGCGGAAGCGGAGCTCCCGCAGGACGATGTCGTTGCGGATGTCCAGCGAGTGGCGGTAGTCGAGCAGCTCGACGTCGGCGAGGGTGATCGCGTCCTCGCCCTCAATCCGCAGCTTGACCACGAGCCAGTTGGGAAGGTTGACGAGATCCTCGTTGAGCACGGGCAATCCGCCCAGAATGGTGGTCTCCCGGTTGTAGACCCCATGCGCGTACGTGCCCGGGTAATGCACCCCGTCGGCATCCTCCCACTCGGCTGTGCCACGGGCGCACAGATATCCGTTGCCGGTCGAGGTCAGCGCTTCGCGAAGCCCCTCCTGATCCGGATCGAAGCCTTCGTAGGTGAGCGCGAAAGCGTCCATCACATCTCTCTCCGCATCCGGCCGAGTCGCCGATCAACGATCACTCGAGAGCGTCGCAGCGAGCCGCCGCGATGTCAATCGACCGGCCCGTCCGGGAGCTCCCAACGGACCTCACCGCGGGTGGGCAAACGCACCCGGTCGAGCGCGAGGCTACGCCACACGTACGCATTGCCTCCGACGATCTGTCGGTGGCCACCAGCCGCTCGGGCGACGGCTTGCACGCCTGGCCGGGCGACGAGCGCGACCGTATCTTCACCCGATGCGCACTCGCGTCAACGCGGCGATCGAGACCCGGCTCGCGGACTTGATTGTCGCGCTGGCGTATCGCCGGTGGCCGGCGCTACGGGTCGTGCCCCGACGGTGGATCGGACCGGCACTCGTTCCGGCAGCGGGGCGGCTGCGCCGCGGCATCACAGCGGCGGCTGTGATTGCGGCCGCTACGGCCGGCGTGATCATCGCGCTGCTCGTGATACCCCGCTGACTGGGGCCCACCGGCCACGGCGAAATCTTCTCAACCAGAGCTTCAGGACGCTCCGGGCATGCGCGTGAGCCGCGCTCGCGCGCGCGGTCGTCCTCGGCTAGCAGCGCCACCATCGCCTCTCACCGGCGCAGATCACCGGTGCGCACCACCGCGGTCCGTACCGGCTCGCGGGTTTACGCACCACCAAAGCAAACGGCCGCCCCGAGTGACTGGGGCGGCCGCTAAATCCATGCCCGCGCGAGATCTTTGGCGAGAAGTGCGCGGGCACCGACCCCACGAGGGTAGCTGATGCACACCCCGTCAGCCCGCACCCGTCCGTGTTCGCTGCGAGAACCGTCTCCCCATCCCCGGGAAAGGAGGCGTCGGCTGCCCGCTCTGAGTTCGTGAACGCAGGCTTCGGGATAGACGTGCCAGACCCCCGAGCCATCGGAGGGCCCTACCGCCCTCGGGCCTGCTCCAGGTTTGACTGGTGGGGGCCGGAGAGCCAGTCGGCATCCGGCCCCAGACGTGCGTCGACCGGTTCCTGTCCGCGTCGCAGCGCGTCGATGTAGGCGCGATCGGCGGCGAGGCGGGCCGCCACCTCGGGACCCTCGGCCACGGCGCCGTGGCCGGGGACCACGACATCGACGTTCTTGGCGGCCACCCCCAGCCGGTCAAGTGCCGTCTCGTAGGCGCCCACCTGGTCGGTCTGGCGACGGTCCAGGAGCGGGATCAGGACATCGGAGAGCATGTCGCCGGCGAGCAGGACACCACGGTCGGCGAGCAGGACCGCGGCGTGACCGATGGCGTGCGCCGCATGTTCGATGATCTCGCCCGGCACGGGTCCGCCGTCCTCGGGCAGCGGGGTGACGAGCGCGATGAGCTCGAGCGGGATGCCCGATGCGCTCTCCGCCGCCATCGCCTGCGCCCGCTCTCGGGCTTGACTGGCAGCGTGGGCGCCGGCAGCGGTGGCGTAGCGCGGCACGTCGCCGAACCGGGGATGCCAGAGCAGGTGGTCCCAGTGGGGATGGGTGCAGAACCCGGCGACCACCGGAACATCGAGCCGGTCCAGGTCATCGGCGAGCTGGTTGAGGTCAGAACCATCGATGCCGGGATCGATCAGGATCAACCCATCCAGCCCGCGCACCGCGATGCTGTTGGTCCAGACCCACGCACTCTGCCGGACCCAGACACCGTCGGCCACCTGAGTCAGCATCGGTTCAACGTGTCAGGTATCTCCCTTCCGCGCAACAGGAGCGCGGTGCTTCGGAGGCGCGGACGGATCAGCTATCTCAAGAACGGTATTCTTGCGCGGTCAACAGTTGTCCGGACAAGGAGAGCCTCCCAAATGCCTGATCCGATCGACCTCAGCGGCCCGGTTCAGGAGGCACTTGACGGCGCCGTCCTGCGCGGTCATCAGATGGCGCTCGCGTACGTCCGCGAGGACGGCAGCCCAGCCGCCACGTTCCGTGGCAGTACCCACGTCCACACCCCGACTGAGCTCGCGATCTGGGTCAGGAAACGTGACGACGGCTTCGCGAAGGCGATCGCGAAGGAGCCGCGCGTGTCGCTCGTGTACGCCGACTTCGGCGGTCCGGGCGCGCAATATGTGTCGATCGACGGCCGCGCGAGTACGAGACCGGAGCTCGATGACGAGGTCTACAAGGCGATCGTCGAGCCCGAGCGCGCGCAGGACCCCGAGAAGAAAGGCATCGCGGTGGTGATCGAGGTCGACGCAGTGCGGGGGTTTGGCGCCTCCGGCTACTTCGAACAGCACCGCGACTGACAGCGAGCGGCTGACGCTCGTCGATCGAATCTCGACAGCGCCCGATCTAGCCCCAGCGGGGAAGGCGCAGCGGGTCTCGCCCGTGGGGGCTTGAGCAAGAACTTTTCGGGGTTTCGCACGAGCCATGCTCTCGGCGATCGGCGGGGCCGGCGGTCAGTCTCGGCGGCGCTGGTGGTGCTGTCGCCGGTCGTTGCACCTACAACGACGGGCTCACCCTCGGTGAGGCGGGGTGGCGGCGCGGGGCAGGCGGGGAGCCAGCGTCGTTCTCGAGAGGCCCGGGTAGGTGGCGCGGTAGCCGCGGCGACGCGCGATCGGTGCAAGCGCCCCGAACATCACGCGCTGGACCGCTGCCGCTGGCTTGCGGAACACGATCACGTCGGCAAACTCGGTGGCGACCAGCGCCAGCTGTAGCGGGTGCGGCATTCCACGCTGATTCACGTGTCCTTCGCGTGCGAGCCCGAACAGCGTTTCGATGAGATGCGCGAATCGTTCCCCCGGTGTGACCTCCACACGGACCAGCGCGTCGACCCCGCCTTCGTTCCACCAGTCATGCCAGACCCCAGGCTCGACGTCAGCCCGCTCACCGGCACGCAGGACCGACCGCTGACCGTCGCGCAACACCGTCAGCTCCCCCTCACGGACGGTAAAAGACTCCTGTAGCCGTGGGTGCAGATGTTCCCCGACCACGCGGGCCCCCGGCAGCGCCGTCATGTCGGCCACCGCTCGACCCTCGGCGTTCCACCAAGGCGCCTCGATGACGACAGCGCGCTCCCGCGTCACCGGGTTCTCGAAGACCTCGCCTGGTTCGATCGGCCGCGTATCAGGAACGGCACCGGGGTCAGGATGTGACACGTGCGCATCCTACGGTTACCACAGACGGCATACGATGTCGGCGGGCCATCCGCGGCTAGTGTTGGCGGCGGGCGGACGCGATCCCGCCGGTGCGCATGATTGAGGAGGCGGTGGCGATGGGTGTTAATTGGGAGCTCGTCAAGTCGGGACCGGATGCCGCCGAGCACGGCGTGCTGTTGTTGCCGGGCGGCGCGAACGCGGCGAGGTCTTACAGCGAGGTGATGGCGCAGCCAGTCCTCGCCGGGACGCGTCTGGTCGCCGCGACACTGCCGGGGAACGTCGGCACGCCGCCTCCGACTGACTTTTCCATCGAGAACTATGCGCGGCTCGCCGCGGAGCTCGCGGCGACCCACAACTGCGACGTCGTCGTGGGTTTCAGCATGGGAGCGAGCGTTGCGCTTGAGATGGCCGCGTCAGGGGCGTTCCAGGGGCCGCTGGTGCTCCTGGGCATCAGCCTGTCACAGCGGGACGAGCCCGCGTTCTTCCGGGCGATCGTTCGGCTCGGCACCGTGTTGGGGAGTCTTCCATCCGCCATGTTGATGAGGATGACGGCGATCGCGGTGAGGACGGCGCGAGTGTCTGACGAGCACCGCTCCCAGATGCGTGCTGACTTTCGCAGCAACGACCCGCGGGTGCTTCGCAGCGGACTGCATGCCTACCTGGAGTACCTCGGCAGACACGAGTCGCCCGCCGAGCGCCTCTGCGACGCCGGAGTCCCGACATGGGTCGTCCATGCAGAAAAGGGCGACGGCGGATTGACCGACGAGGAGCGCCGTGTGCTCGAGGCCTGTCCGCGTACGGAACTGGTCACGATCCCCGGTACCTGCTACTTCCTTCCCGACGAAGAACCCGAGCGAGTGGCGGAGATCATCGCCGAGGCCATCAATCACGCGGACTGACGTGACAGTCGGCACCCGCCTAGGTTCGTTTGATCCGCTCGCTGGCCGCAGCGCGGACTGTGTGCTGGACCGCCGGCGCCCGGCGCATCACCTCACCGAGTGCTGCGGGCGAGAGCACCAGCAACTGCGACGGGGTGGTAGCGGCGACGGTCGCCGTGCGGGCATAGCCGAAGCCGGCGCCCCAGTCGAGCGCCGCCAGCTCGCCGAAGAAGTCGCCAGGGCCGAGCTCACGTACGCGTGTGTCGTCGATCCGGACCTGGAGCGACCCCACGACGACCACGTAGAAGAGACGGGTGCCCTGCCAGCGGTGCACCAATGTCTCGCCTGCTCCCACCTCAAGCTTGTGGGCGGAGCGGAGGACGACGTTGAGCGCTCCGTCCTGGAGCTCAGCGAACAGCGGGATGGCTGTGACGGTGGCGGGGTCGAACTCGCTGATCTGCGACCAGCCACCGCGGACGTCGGCGTGGCGGTCCTCGAGCTCCCCGGGGTCGGGGCGATTGGACGGGGTAGGCCGTGGTGCGGTGGCGAACCACTGAAGCGCGCCGGTCACGTCTGCTGGACCGCTGGTGTGGTTCATCACGCACAGCCGGATGGCGTAGGTCCCGTGAAGGCGAGTGGACGAAAGCAGGCCTCGGCCGGTGGCCTCGAAGGCGCTGACCAGCTCGGCGTTGAGGCGCTCGAGCGCGTGCTCGTCCGCGACGCCATCGAACCGGCGCCGGAAGCAGATGATCCCCAGCGATGCTGGTGACATCAGCTCCAGCGTCTCCGATTCGTGGACATACGCCTCGGCCATCAACGCCAGGTCCAGCGCGCGATCGATCGCCGCGCGGAACGCATCGGTGCCGTAGTAGTTGAACGACAGCCAGATCTTCAGCGCCCTGGCGGCGCGGGTCAGCTGCAGGCCGAGGTCAGCGAAGTTGACCGCCTCGCTCTTGTAGTCGGCGAGGTAGTCGGGATTGATCGTGAAGGCGTCCGAGAGCATGCGGCCCTCACGGACCAGCAGGCAGCCGCATTCGATCGGCTGATATAGCCACTTGTGCGGATCGAGCGTGACGGAGTCGGCCAGCTCGATCCCGGCGAGGGCGGCGCGGCCGCGCCCGGTCAGCGACGCGAATCCGCCGTACGCTGCGTCGACGTGCAGCCACATGCCGCGTTCGCGGCAGATCGCCGCGAGCTCGGCCAGGGGGTCGACGGCGCCGGTGTTTGTGGCACCGGCGTTGGCGGCCACGATCAGCGGCTGCAGCCCTGCGGCAGTGTCGGCGTCGATCGCTCCCACGAAGGCGTCGGCCCGCATCCGGTGGGCGGCGTCAGTCGGCAGGATCCGCACCTGGTCGGGGCGGAAGCCGAGCAGCCGTGCTGCGCGCGCGATCGACGAATGCGTCTGGTCGGCGGCGTAGGCCACGACCCGGTCTGACATCGGTCCGAGCAGCGCCTCACGCGCGCAGCCGAGCGCCGTGATGTTCGCCGCCGAGCCGCCACTGACCAGGACCCCGGCCGCCGTCGGCGGAAACCCGATCCAGTCCTTGAACCAATCCAGGACAGTGAGCTCGAGCTGGCTTGGACCTGCGGCCGACATCCACGACCCCACATCGATGTCCAGGGCGCTGGCGATCAGGTCCCCGAGCGCACCGGGGAACGTGCTCGACGCAGGGATGAATGCGAAGTACCCCGGGTGCGCGAGCCGGCTCATCGGCGCGAGCACGTCGCCCGCAAGCTGTTCCAACACCTGGCTCCACACTCTTGGCTCGCCTGGCGGCGGCCCACCGAGACGGGCTCGCAATTCGTGAGGATCGCCGCGGCGCATCGCCGGGATCGAGCGATCTGTCAGCTGGTCCGCGAGGAGGTCGACGACCTCGTAGCCGAGACGACGGATCTCCTCGCTCGTCAACCCCAGTGGATCGCGCTCCAGGTCGCTCACGCGTCTGAGAGCATACGTCGGTGAGCCGACCTATGGTCGTATCGGGGGATGTGCGCGACCACTTGCGGACCGTGTCCAATCGCCGGAAGGCTGAGCAGCCGTGACCGTTACACGAGGCTCAGCGTGGATCGAAGACGCTGGGCGCCAGCGTCTGGCCGGCAAGTAGCTGGCTGATCCTGTGTCCCCCGAAGATCGAGGGCAGGAACCCGACGCCGTTGCAGCCGAGGTTGTACAGCAACCGTGGATGGCGGGGATGCGCGCCGACAACACGAATCCCGCTGTCGTTGTAGCCCATCAAACCGTGCCAGTGAAAGTCGTAGATCTGCCCGGACGGTCGCTTGGCCTGGGCGAACGGCCGCACCTCGTCGTCCATCTCGGCGAGCAGCTCCCCAGGAAAGGGGGCATTCGCGTCATACACCGGCTCACGGAACGGGTACTCCGGACCCCCCATACACGTGAGCGTCACGACATCGTCGGGCCTGTCGTACGTCCGACGTGTCACGTACACGTACGCGTTATCGCCACCGATGATCTCATTGCGGATGTAGCTCATCGCGGCGGGGTGGCGTCGCTCGTCCTCGAAGAACGCTGCCATGTATGCGACTCGTCCCGTGATCTCCTGGCCGGCCGCCAGCCGGATCGGAGACGCGGCGTGATCACGCACAACATGATCAACGAATCCATTCGTACACATCACAAGGTGCTGAGCTGTAACGTCATGCCCGCCAGCCCGGATGACGGCCGCGTCCTCGCGCACCGTGACGGTCGTGACCTCGGTGTGATCGACAAACCGAAACCGCCCAGCGTGACGGCGTCGGAGGTAATCGAGCGTCTGCTGGGCCAGCAGTCCGCTATTCGCGCACCCTTTCAGGTCGGACAGTACGGCGCAGTATCGGTTGTCATCGATCTCGAGGAGTTCCCGAACGCTCGCCTGCGGGACCAGCTGGTAGAGCCCATCGAACTCTCCCGGTATCTGCGAGGAGAAACCCGCATCCTCGGACACGAGGCAACTCTCGGTGTGCCACCCACCCTGCCTACGGACGAAGTTGCTGCGCAGGTGGACAAGCAGTTGAGTGAGATTGAACATCCCCATATGACCGGTGAAACGCTCGACGCGCACTGCTGCACCCGTCTCGGCCAGTAACAGGTCGAAGAGATCATGGGCACCGTCGATCCCCCGCTGCGCTGCGACCGCGCGCTCAACACCGAACTCGTCGGCGATATCGGACAGAGGCCGCTCGAAGTACGTCGTCATCTGGCCCGCGTTCCGACCTGTCGCGCCGCGCGCAACGCGGTCGCGTTCAACGAGAAGAACGCTCCTGCCCGTCTCCCGCAGTACGAAAAAGGCGGTCGCTACGCCCGCAATGCCGGCGCCCACCACCACCACATCGGCACTCGTGTCTGAAGCGAGCGGCTGGGCCGGACCATCGGCAAGCTGCACCAGCCATGGTGACTGCGGAGGTCGATCCGAATACAGCGACGACTCCGTCTTAGGTGTCTCGATCGACCCGATGTGCGTGCTCCCCGGTCTTGGAGTCGCGTCACGCGACCCTATCATGGGCCGGAGTCCGCGCGGGAGAATCGGTGAGCGCATCCGACCGGGCGCCCTGGCGCAATCGAAGCTCTGCCGGTTCGCCTTGCGCAGCGCTGTGCCTCGGCCAACGCTGTCTGGGCGAGGAAGCGCGGGTCGACGTCCAGGTGACGGAGGCGCCGTGGCGGGCGGTTGCCGTGAGGCGTATTATCGGGGACGCAAATCGGTGGGGCCGTGACGGCGACTCGCCAAGGCCCAATCCGAGGTGCTTATGCTTCGGCACGTCGGGCACGGAATCGATTCGGTCGCGCCTCCTGGGCCAACGCGGAATGTTTTCCTACGTGGGAGAAAGGGACCGCATGGCCACCATTCAGGTAGAGACCATCGTCACGATCGCGCTCGACCGCGGCATGCGCGACGCGCTCAGGACGTGCCTTCGATCAGAGGCAGTTCAGCTGGAGCACTACGAGGGCGTGATCAGCGGCTCGGACGCCGAGGCTGCGCACGCGCTGCTGGCTCGTGCCGCGCATCTAGTCGAGATGTTCGATCAGCTGGGGTGGGCGGACGACGATCCGCGCGAGCGCTACGAGATCACTGTGGACCTCGACTCATTTGCGCCATGGCTGCGGGGGCACCGCGGCGATTTGGCCGAAAGCCTCGCCGACGAAATCATGTTTCGGCGCCGTATCGCGGCGGGCGATGTAGCGCTCGACGGCGGCGGGTACCCACAGCCCGAGATGATCGACATGGCGCATGACGAACTTCTGGGCTGGCGCATGGAGCTTGAGGCGATTGACGCGTTGCTGGAACGTCTGGACTCCGCGGGCGGAGTGGGCTGATGTCGGTGATGTAGCGCGAAGGTCTGAGTCTCGAGGACGCGATCGAGGGCTATCGCCGGCTGCGCGGCGGCCATCGCGCCTCACGACAGCGTTGTAAACGGCTCGAAGGCGAAGCGGACGTGCGGTGTGAGCGAGGCGGACCGGGGTGCGGACCGGGGTCTTCACGGGCGCGAAGGGCAGACCGGGCGGTGAGGCTTTGTGGCGTCCCTAAACAGAGGAGACCGACATGTCTCTCACGACCGAGAAGTCGGGCGCCGCGGCAATTCGTCCGTTCCACGTTGACATTCCGGACAACGCGTTGGAGGACCTGCGCCGCCGTATCGCAGCCGTGCGGTGGCCCACCAAGGAGCTGGTCGACGATCGCTCGCAGGGCGTGCAACTGTCGACGATCCGGGAGCTTGCTCGCTATTGGGCGACGGAGTACGACTGGCGCAGGTGCGAGGCGCGGCTGAACGCGCTGCCGCAGTTCAAGACCGAGGTCGACGGGGTGGACGTCCACTTCATCCACGTCAGGTCGCGGCACGAGGACGCGTTGCCGCTGATCATGACGCACGGCTGGCCCGGCTCGGTGATCGAGCTGCTCGAGACCGTCGGCCCGCTGACTGACCCGACGGTTCACGGCGGACGCGCCGAGGACGCGTTCCACTTGGTGCTGGCCTCCGTCCCCGGGTACGGCTTCTCCGCCGAGCCGACCGAGCTCGGCTGGTACGCCGGACGCGTCGCGGAGGCATGGGGAAAGCTGATGCCGCGACTCGGCTACAGCCACTACGTCGCGCAGGGCGGTGACGTGGGCGCCGCCGTCACCGACGCGATGGGCCGTCAGGCCCCGGAGGGGCTGATCGGCATCCATACGAACCTGTTCGTGCCGGGGCTGGCAGGCGGGTCCTTCCCCCAGAAAACCGAGGAGGAGCGCGCGGCTGCCGAAGCGGGCGCTACGTTCAGGGCGACCGGCTTTGGCTACTTTCTTGAGCAGACCACCCGGCCGCAGACGATTGGCTATGCCCTGTTGGATTCACCGGTCGCGCTGGCGGCCTGGATGCTCGACCACGACACCGACAGCTACTACAAGATCTCCCGCGCGTTCGTCGACGGCCAGCCCTCGGGCAATCTCACCCGAGACCACATCGTGGACAACATCACGCTGTACTGGCTGACGGGCACTGGGGCTTCGGCCGCCCGCTCATACTGGGAGAGCGGACAAGCCACAGCTCGCACGGCCGGGCAGGTCCCTCCGCCAGTGTCCGTCCCAGTCGGGTTCACCACGTTCCCCGGCGAGATCGTCGCGACCCCGCGAAGCTGGGTCGAGCAGGCGTACCCCACCCTCGCCTACTTCAACAAGGTCGACAAGGGCGGCCACTTCGCCGCCTGGGAAGAGCCCGAGCTGTTCTGCGAAGAGATCCGGGCAGCGTTCCGACGGCTCCGAGCGCAGGGAGACACGAACTGATGAGCGATCTAGACAACGATCGTCGCCGGCGACGAGGGCCGGCTGAAGGCGAGGCTGAATACGAACCGTCCGAGCGGGGACTCGCCGAAGGTTCGGTCATCACCGTGCCGACTATCACGCTCGAAGGTGAGGGGAACGGTGCGTCCGATGCGCAGCACGCGACCGTCGACGTCGGCGGAGCGACATGAGCTGGCGCGATGTGTTCCGCCACGGAGGGCCGGCTCCGATGTCCTCCGAGGGTCACCTCCCGGGTTTCGGCGGGGCGACCGGGTGGCTCAATTCGCCTGCGCTTACCGCGGCGGACGTCGGCGGCAAGGTGGTTCTCGTCGATTTCTGGACGTACACCTGCATCAACTGGCTCCGGACGCTCTCTTACGTCCGCGCGTGGGCCGAGAAGTACCACGATCGGGGGTTAATCACCGTTGGCGTGCACACGCCCGAGTTCCCGTTCGAGCGAGACCTCGACAACGTCCGCCAAGCCGCCAAGGACATGAGGATCGAGTACCCGATCGCGATCGACAGCGACTATGAGGTCTGGCGCGCGTTCAGCAACCACTATTGGCCCGCCGTCTACATCGCCGACGCGCAGGGACGAATCCGGCACCACCAATTCGGCGAGGGTCGCTATGAAGAGTGCGAACGGGTCATTCAGCGGTTGCTGCGCGAGGCCGGGGCCGAGGGCGTCGGGGACCCTTTGGTCTCGGTCGCTGCCGACGGTCTCGAGGCTCAAGCCGATTGGACGAGCTTGGCGTCGCCCGAGACCTACCTCGGCTACGAGCAGACTCAGAACTTCGCGTCTCCTGGTGCTGTCGCGTTCGACGAGTCTCGAAAGTACGTCGCGCCAGAGTCGCTACGGCTCAACCAGTGGGCTCTCTCCGGGGACTGGACGATCGAGAGCGGGGCCAGCGTGCTCAACCGAGCCGACGGAACGATCGCGTTCCGCTTCCATGCCCGCGACGTGCACCTCGTCCTGCGAGCACGGGACCAAGAGACGACCGTGCCGTTCGGGGTGCTCATCGACGGCGAACCTCCCGGCGATGCGCATGGACTCGACGTGGACGAAGCAGGCCACGGAATGGTGGTCCAACCCCGGCTCTATCAACTCGTTCGCGAGCAGGGATTGATCACCGACCGCACGTTCGAGATCACCTTCCTCGCTCCTGGCATCGAGGCCTACGTGTTCACATTCGGCTAGCACGATGCGCCGCTCGGTTGCGACCTCCCCGAAGCGGACAGAGGCAGAGGTCGCTGAGGGACCCCTCCCTTGACAAGCGGGTCACCGCCGCGCGGCCGCCGCTGGTGGCGGCGACGAGCCGGGGGTGAGGCAGAGACGGCGATTCACGCGCTCTCGGCGACAAGCGAGTCGACGAGCACGGCGTACACGTTGATCGGCTCGGTCTTTCCCTTCATCAGCACCTTGCCCTGTGGCGCGACGGCGATACCGTCTTCGAGGCCGCGCCGCGTGTTCTCGTCGATGAGGATCGGCTGCTTGACGACCTTGGTGTGCGACTCGAGCCGCGCAGCCACGTTGACGGTGTCGCCGACGCAGGTGTAGGTCACGCGCTGGTGCGTCCCGGCATAGCCGGCGACGACCCGTCCCGATGCGATTCCGACACCTATTTGGATCTGCACCTTGCCCCGCGCTGCCTGGTCCTCGTTGAACAGGCGGATCAGGCCGATCATCTGCCGGGCCGCGAGCACCGCCGCCCGGCGATGGTCCTCGCGTGGCAACGGCGCGCCGAAGATCGCCATGAGGCCGTCGCCGATCATCTGGTTCACGATCCCGCCCTCGCCGTTGATCGCGTCCATCATCAGCGTGTAGTAGTCGTTGAGCATCTCGATGGTCTCCGCGGGGTCTTGGGCTTCCGCGATCGTCGTGAACGAGCGGATGTCGCAGAACATCGCCGAAGCGTCGACGTACTTGCCGCCGAGTGAGAACCCCGACGTGAGCAGTTCCTCCGCCACCTCCTTGGTGGCGAACTTGCCGATGAGCTCGCGTTGTTGGTCGCGCAGGCGCTTCTTCTCGAGGCTCCCGCTGATCCGCGCATTGAGCAACACGGGGTTGACCGGCTTCGTCAGGTAGTCCTCCGCGCCCATCTCGAGGCACCTCACGACACTGTCCAGCTCGTCGAGCGACGACGTCACGATCACCGGGATGTCGCGGAGATGCGGGTCGCGCTGCAGCTCCGCCAGGACTCCGTAGCCGTCGAGCTCGGGCATCAGGACGTCGAGCAGCAACAGGTCGAAGCGCTGGCGTCGCAGGATCTCGAGCGCTTCGGTGCCGTGTTCGGCGAAGACAACGATATGCCCGTCTTGCTCGAGCCCCCGGCCCAGCAGAAGCTGGTTGACCCGGTTGTCGTCGGCGATCAGGATCGTGCCCGCTCCGGGATCGGAACCGCTCACGACACCGGTTCCGACCGAAGGGAGGCGAGAGCTTCCTGCAGCGTCCGGTACTCCTGCTCGATCCGATCCACGAGCTGCGGGACGCCGTGGAGACGGCCGTCCCTGGCGTGCTGCTCGACGGTGCGGCAGAGCTCCGCGAACGCCGCCGCGCCCAGCGTCGAGCCGTTCGACTTCAGCGTATGCGCCGCTCGGCGGAGCTCCTCGGTGTCCTCGCGCTCGAGCGAGCTCCGGAGGCTCGTGATCAGCGCCGGCGCATCCGCAAGAAAGACGTCCACCACCTCGGCGAGGAACTCGACGCCGCCGAGGTCTCGCAGGTTCTGGAGCGCGGCAGCCTCAAGGCTGATCTCGCCCTCTCCCGAACCAGCGTCACGGTTTCGCAGCGGCCGCACCCGCTTCAGGGCCGCTGCCAGCTCGGCGGCGCGTATCGGCTTCGCGACATAGTCGTTCATGCCGGCCGCGAAGCAGGCTTCGCGATCCTCGGGAAGTGCGTTCGCGGTCATCGCGATGATGTGGGGGCGGCTCTCCGGCGGCCACCGTTCGCAGATCCGGCGCGACGCGTCGAGACCATCGAGCTCCGGCATCTGCACGTCCATCAGGACGACGTCATAGGGCTGCCGCTCCAGCGCTGCCAGCGCCTCGAGACCGTTCGACGCGACATCCGCCCGGTAGCCCAGCCGCTCGAGGAGGCGGAGAGCGACCTTCTGGTTCATCGCGTTGTCCTCGGCAAGCAGCATCCGCAGGGTCGACATCGCCTGCTCCCGATCCGCCGCCACCTCAACCGTCTCCTGCACTCGCTCTCCCGCGGTCAGCAGGCGCAGGAGCGTGTTGTAGAGCTGCGAGGCCTTGAAGGGCTTCGCGAGCTGGGCCGAGAACACGCCGGACCACTCGTCCTCCGGCAGGCGGCCGAGTGAGGTCAGAAGCACGAGCGGGAGGTCCTGCTCGCTCCGCCGGGTCCGGATCTCCGCCCCCAGGGTGAGCCCGTCCATCTCCGGCATCATCATGTCCAGCATGGCCACGGCGAACGGCTCGCCGGCCTCGACCAGCGCGAGAGCCTCCGCGGGCAGCTCGGCCGCGACCGGCTCCATTCCCCACGACCGTGCGTGCCTGGTCACGATCTCGCGGTTCGTCGCGTTGTCGTCCACGATGAGGATCCGTTTGCCGGCGAGGTGCGCGAGGCCGTCGTCCAGGGGGATCGGGCTCGGCGCCTCGGCCGCCTCGGCCGCGAGAGTGACGCGAAAGGTCGAACCGCTGCCCTGCTCGCTCTCCACCGAGATCGTCCCGCCCATCAACTCGACGAGGCGCTTGGAGATGGCGAGGCCGAGGCCGGTACCGCCGAACCGGCGCGTGGTCGACGCGTCCACCTGGCTGAACGACGTGAAGAGCCTGTCCATCCGGTCCGGCGCGATCCCGATCCCGGTGTCGCGTACCGAGAGCTGAAGCCGGTACGACCCGGCTCCGATCGGCTCGGCTTCGACGAGGACGACGACCTCGCCCCCGTCGGTGAACTTGACCGCGTTCGAGAGCAGGTTCAGCAGCACCTGGCGGAGGCGGGCCTTGTCGCCCAGGATCCCGGCGGGCGCGTCCTCCTCGATGAGACAGCCGAGCTCGATCCCCTTCTCCCACGCGCGCGGTGCGACGATGTCCAGCGCCCCCTCCACGCATTCACGCACGCTGAACGGCGCGCGTTCGAGGTCGAGTTTGCCTGCCTCGATCTTCGAGTAGTCGAGGATGTCGTCGATCACGTGCAGCAGCGCGTCCCCGCTCGAATGGACAACCTCGGCGAACTCGCGCTGCTCGTCCGTCAGCTCGGTGCCGAGCAGGAGATCGGTCATGCCGATCACGGCGTTCATCGGCGTCCTGATCTCGTGGCTCATCGTGGCGAGGAACGCGCTCTTCGCCTGCGTCGCCGCCTCGGCCTCCTGCCGCGCGCGCTGGAGCTCGGTCACGTCGTGGTAGATGCCGAGAAAGCCGACGTGGGAGCCGTCTGCCGCGAGCGGGACGAGCATCAGCTCGACGTCGACCGGTGTCCCGTCCTTCCGCAGGCGCTGTGTGATCCGGTCCGCGCGACCGGCCGTCATGGCCTCCCGGGTGATCTCGCGTCCCTCGTCGCGGTCCGTCTCGCCGAAGACGAGGTCGTCGACGGGCCGGCCGAGCGCCTCTTCGGCCGAATAGCCGAAGAGCACGGCCGCGGCCGGGTTCCAGTCGGTCACCCGCTCGTTAGCGTCCATGACGACCACCGCCGCGGGGCTGATCGCGACGAGCGACTCCAGATACTGGCGCTGCCGCTCCACCTCGGAGAACAGACGCGCGTTCTGGATCGCCACGCCGACATTGGCGGCGATCGTCGCCAGCAGCCGCGAGTCGGTTTCTCCGAAACGGCCTTCCACCTCGATGCTCTGGACGCTGATGACCCCGATCGCCGCCTCTCCGAGGAGGATCGGAACGCCCAAGAACGACCGCACCGGGGTGCCCACCCGCCACGCCTCGTGCTCCTCGAACTGCGACAAGTGGTTGAGCAGCAGCGGCTCCCGCGACTCGACGATCCGGGAGGTCAGCCCCTCGCCATAGGCGATCGACGGCTCCTCCCGGAGCTGTCCGCTCTCGTAGTAGTAGGCGAAGTCGATCCGCCCGGACGGCCGGTCGTGCAGCGCGACGTACGCGATGTCGGCGTCGAACTGCTCGCGCACCTGCTCGCCGACGAGCTCGATCAGCGCGTCGAGGTCGAGCTGCGACGAGAGCGCCTGGCCGACGCTGTTCACCGTCGCGAGCTCGGCCACACGCTGACGCGTCTCGTGCAGGAGACGAGCGTTGTCAAGAGCGACGCTGAGGCTGCCGGCCAGGGTGGTCAGGAGCCGCTCGTCGTCCTCGCTGAAGGCGTGCGTGCGGTCCACGTTCTGGAGCGAGACGACTCCGGTCACTCGGCCGCCGCCGACGAGCGGGACGAACAGCGCTGATTTGATCGGCTCCCCGCTGAGCACGAGCGGGTTGCCGTAGTGCTCCGCCACCTCGGGCGTGACCTCCGCGAGCATCAGCGGCTCGCGTGTCTCCATCACGTGTCTGCGGAAGCCGATCAGCGGGATCGGGTGCTGCTCGAAGCGCTCGCCGCGCTCGATCACGTACGGGAAGGTCAGGAGTCCAGTGGCCTCGTCGTGGACCGAGATGCTCACGACCTGGGCGTCGAAGACTGCCTGGAGCCGGTCGCCGACGTGGTCATAGATCGCCTGCGGGTCGAGCTCGCCGCCGATCGCCGCCTGCACGCTGTTGATCAGCGCGAGCTCCGTGTTGCGCTGCCGGGTCTCGTGGACAAGGCGCGCGTTCTCGAGCGCGACGCTGACGCTGCGCGCGAGCGTCGTGAGGAGCCGCTGGTCGTCCTCGCCGAAGGCATGTGTGCGGTCGACGTTCTGGAGCGAGACGACGCCGGTGGCACGCCCGCCGAGGGCCAGGGGAACGTAGAGCATCGACTTGGCTGGCTCCCCGCTGAGCACCCACGGGTTGCCGTAGCGCTCCGCCAGCTCGGGCGTGGCCTCCTCGATCAACAGCGGCTCGCGCTTCTCCATCACGTGCTTCCGGAAGCCCATCAGCTCGATCGGCTCGTCCGGGAAGCGCGTCCCGCGCTCGATCGTGTACGGGAAGCGGAGCAGGCCGGAGGGCTCGTCGTAGATGGCGATGTCGACGACCTGTGCGTCGAAGACGTCGCGGATCTTGTCGCCGACGAGGTCGTAGATCGCCTGCGGATCGAGTTCGCCGGCGATCGCCGCCTGCACGCTGTTGATCAGCGCGAGCTCGGCGTTGCGCTGCCGGGTCTCGTGCACGAGGCGAGCGTTCTCCAGCGCGACGCTCAAGCTGCTTGCCAGCGTCTCGAGGAGCTGCTGGTCAGAGTTGCTGAACGCGTGTGTGCGGTCGATGTTCTGGAGCGAGATCACGCCTGTCGCGCGCCCGCCGACGACGAGTGGGACGAGGAGCGCTGACCTGACCGGCTCCCCGCTGAGCACCCACGGGTTGGCGTAGCGCTCCGCCAACTCGGGCGTCGCCTCCTCGATCATGAGGGGCTCGCGCGTCTCCATCACATGCTTGCGGAAACCGATCAGCTCGATCGGCTCGTCCGGGAAGCGCACGCCGCGCTCGATCGTGTACGGGAAGTGGAGTAGGCCGGAGGGCTCGTCGAAAATGGCGATGTCGAGCACCTGAGCGTCGAAGACGTCGCGGATCCTCTCGCCGACCGCGTCGTAGATCGCCTGCAGCTCGAGCTCGCCGGCGAGCGCTTCCTGGACGCTGTTGATCAGCGCGAGCTCCGCGTTGCGCTGGCGCGTCTCCTCGATGGCGCGCGCTCGCGAGAGGGCGGCGCCCACATGCTGCCCGACGAATGCGAGTAGCTCCCCGTCCTCCTCCGTATAGCGGACATTGGGAAGGTGGGACTGCACAGCGAGGACGCCGACCGTGCGGCCGTCGTCGGACTTGAGCGGCACCCCCAGCCAGTCCACGGCCAGATCGCCGATCAGGTCGATCTCGCCGAGTTCGGCGAGCTTCTCGATCCGCTGTCTCGAAAGGTGCTGTGGCTTCCCCGTCCGGAGCACGTAGGCGGTCGTGCCCCGCGCGTTGCCGCTGCCGAACTGGTCCCACCTATTCGGATCGGGTAGGTCGGTCTCGACCTCGTCGACGTAGTACGGCCAGCTGATCAGCCGGCGCTCCTCGTCGTAGAGCGCGATAAAGAAGTTGCTCGCGTACATGAGCTCGGCGACGACACTGTGGATCGCCCGGTAGAACTCCTGCAGGTCGCGGGCTGCGCCCGCGAGCTCGGCGATCCGGTACAGGGCCCCCTGCACGTCGGCGGCCTGTGTGCGCTCGGCTTCGACAGCTTCGAGCTCTGCCAGCCGGCGTCGCGCCTCGGCGAGCTCGGACGAGTGGTCGGGGGAGGTCATCCCGGGTCGGTTCCGAGGCTGGTCATGAGGGGAAGTATCCCGTGGCGCAGAGGAGCCGTCCAGGCGCGCTGGGACACGGTCGTCAACTAGGCGGGCTCTCGCCGGCGCGCGCGAACTCGAGCGTGGGGGCGCCGGGCAGCGTCTCGGTGGGCCTCGCTCCGACTCCGATCATCAGCGCGTCGAACGGGAGCTCACGCTGCCCGAGGGTGTGCTCAGACCCCGCCGCCGGTCCAGACCACGTCGATTTCGCCCGAGAGCTCGCGCAGCCGGTCGAGGTCGAAACCGGCCGGCTCGGTGTCGGGGAAGACGTGCGCATCGGTGGCCTCGCCAGCGCCGGCGTAGATCTCCTCGATGCGGCCCGGCGAGCTCATGTCGACCCACTTCGTGTAGTGGCTCTCGGACGCGTAGGTGTGCTCACACCCGGCCGGGATCGAGGCGCAGTCGCCGCGGGTGAGCAGGTACTCCTCGCCGTCGAGCCACACCCGGAGCCGGCCTTCGATGACGAAGATCGCCTCGTGGGTGCGCTCGTGCGCGTGGCTGGGGAACGGCGCTCCCTTCGGCGCCTCGATGGTGAACATCGAGATCTGGCCGTCGGTCTCGGCGGCGGTCACGAGCGCGGTCTGCAGCTGGCCGCCGAGGACGTGCTTGGGACCCTCGCCCGCGCGGAGGAAGTACGGGCGCATCCCGCCCGACAGGGTCTCGTCGGGCGCGTCGCTGCGGGCCTCGGCGTACGGGAGGTCGGGGCGGTACTTCATCTTGAACTCCTGCTCGGCGCGGCCGAACTTTTCGAACGGAGGCGGACCGGGAGGGCCCTGCGGGAACGCGCCGCCCCCGTACGGCTCACCGGTGAGGTCAAAGAACCGATCCCAGCCCGCCGGGAAGATCGGGCCCATGAACGAGGAGTGGTTGCCGCGCAGCTGGTAGGCGTGGACGGTGCCGGGCGGGATGAAGCCGAAGTCCCCGGAGGAGAGCACGCGGCTCTCATCGTCGGCCCAGAGTTGGATCTGCCCGCGCCAGCAGTAGAAGAACTCCTGCTCGTGGTCGTGGTAGTGCAGCGGGATGGGGCGCTCGGCGCGCGGCCCGGTGAGGGTCATGACCGACATCCGGTCGCCGGTCTCCTCGGCGCCCATGAGGGCCCGGCCGACCTCGCCGAGGAGGACGTGGGCGCGGCCGCTGCCCGTCTCGAGCACGTACGGCTCCGGCTTGCCGGGCAGCGCGGTGACGGGGTGCTCCTGCGCGATGAGCTGCGACATCAGTTCTCTCCTCGGTAGTGCCGACCGGACAAAGTGTACACAGTTACGTGGTTTGTGGGCAGTTAGTCGGCACGGGCGGCCGTGAATCTTCTGGTTGCGGCGGCGCGACTGGCTCGCCGTCGCGCCCGGCGTCCGGGCGCTGCCGGTGTCCTGTCCGAAAGGAGTGGGGGCCTAACAAAACTCAACTTGCATACAGTTTGCCCCGATGTATACTCTTGCGATCTCGCGACGCACACCGTCCATTTGGACATCGCTCAGCGAGGTTGAGAGAGGCAATGCAATCACCGAGGGATTCAGCTGCGATGACGACCGGCCCCATCACGAGACGCAGACGCGCATGAGCGCGCTGCTCGACGTGTCCGGCCTGACGGTCCGCTACGGCGGCGTGGTCGCGGTCGACGCGGTCGACGTCGCCGTCCAGGAGGGCGCCGTGTTCGGCCTGATCGGCCCCAACGGCGCCGGCAAGACCTCGATGGTCGATGCGCTGACCGGATACACGAAGCCGGCGGCCGGCCGGGTCGAGTTCGACGGCCGCGACATCACGCGGCTGCGCCCGTACAAGCGCGCCCGCATGCGCCTCGCGCGCACGTTTCAGTCGATCGAGCTGTTCGACGACCTCACCGTCGACGAGAACCTGCTCGTGGCCAGCGAGCACGTGAACGTGGGGACGGCGCTGCGCGACATCTTCATGCCCCATCGCCCCCCGGACCGCCGTGGCGTGGACTGGGCGATCTCGGTCTGCGGGCTGGAAGATGTCGTCGACCGCTTCCCGAGCGAGATCTCCCACGGGAAGCGCAAGCTCGTCGGCGTGGGGCGGGCGCTCGCGCTCGAGCCCCGGCTCGTCCTGCTCGATGAGCCGGCGGCCGGCCTCGACACCGACGAGAGCCTCGAACTGGGCCAGAAGCTCCAGGCCATGCCCCGCGAGCATGGCGTCACCGTGTTCCTGATCGACCACGACATGGGTCTCGTCCTGAGCGTCTGCGACCAGCTGATGGTCCTTGACTTCGGCAAGCAGATCGCGAGCGGAACACCGACAGAGATTCGCCAGAACCAAGACGTGATCGAGGCCTACCTGGGGACCCGCCATGGCGACGACAGCGACTGATCCGCCCGCGACCGCCGTGCCGCTGGCTGTCGAGGGGCTGGCCGCCGGGTACCTGGGCACGCCCGTGGTCCGCGACCTGTGCGTGCACGTCGGGGCGGGGGAGGTCGTGGCCATGCTCGGACCCAACGGCGCCGGCAAGACGACCACGCTCGAGACGATCGCCGGCCTGCACCGCCCGATGGCCGGCACGATCTCGATGTTCGGCGATCAGGTCGGCGGCACGGAGGCGTTCGTGCTGGCCCGCAACGGCCTTGCCCTGGTCCCCGAGGGCCGGGCCCTGTTCCCGGGCCTCACGGTCCGCGAGCACCTGCGCCTGGCGGGCGGCAAGCGTGGCTCCAACGAGGACGAGCTGCTCGAGATGCTGCCCGAGCTGCGCAAGTGCCTTGACCGCAAGGCCGGGCTCCTGTCCGGCGGCGAGCAGCAGATGCTCGCGATCGGCCGCGCGCTCGTGACCCGGCCCCGCCTGCTGCTCGTCGATGAGATGAGCCTAGGCCTCGCGCCCGTGATCGTCGAGCGGCTGCTGCCGATCCTCCGGCGCGTGGCCGACGAGCTCGGCGCCAGTGTCCTCTTCGTCGAGCAGCACGTCGCGCTTGCGCTCGAGATCGCCGATCGGGCCTACGTCCTCACCCACGGCCGGATCGTGCTCGAAGGCAAGGCGTCGGAGTTGGCGCACCGACGCGACCTGCTCATGGCCAGCTATCTCGGCGGAGCCGAGACCGCGGCCTCGTCCACCGGTCATGGGACCGGCCCGGATGCAGCATCTACCAACACCTGACCAGGAGAGTGAGACGGAACATGAGACGCCACAGATGGCTCGGCTCGATCGCCGCCATTGCCGCGATAGGTATGTTCGCGGCGGGCTGCGGCTCGAGCAGTTCCAGCAGCAGCAGCAGCTCAGCCGCCGCCAGCAGCAGCCCAGCCGCCGCCAGCAGCAGCTCGAGCGCTGGCTCGACGGCGGCGAGCAGCGCGGTGCTGGGTACGCCCAAGAAGGCGACCGGCACCCCGTACGTGTTCGGGATGATCAACGACGAGACGGGTCCGGTGACGTTCCCCGAAGCCCGCGCGGGCGCGCAGGCGGCGGCCTCCTATGTCAACGACTACCTGGGCGGCATCAACGGCCATCCGATCCAGATCGACAACTGCGTCTCTGACGCCTCGCCCGCCACCAGCGCGCGCTGCGCCAACGAGCTGATCGCCAAGAAGCCGATCGCGATCCTCGGCGCCGCCGACGTCGGCGCTCCGGCCACGATCCCGATCTACGCGCACGCCAACCTGGCCTACCTCGGAGGGATTCCTTTCACTCCGGTGCCCGAGGTCGCGCCGAACTCAATCCAGTTCTGGTCGGTCAGCGTGGGCGACAACGCCGCAGCCGCGGTGTACGCCGCCAAGCATCTCGGGGTCAAGAGCGTCGCGCTCATGTACTTCGACAACCCGCAGGGCAAGAGCATCCTCGGGATCCTCCCGCCCGTGTTCAAGGCCGCCGGAATAACCAACGTCAAGACGATCCCGCTCTCGCCGACGACTCCGGATCCGAGCCCGCAGGCCGCCCTGGTCCAGAGCAGCGGCGCCCAGCTGGCCTACATCGACATTCCGAATGGGTGCGGTGAGGTCCTGAAGGCGATCAAGAGCGTCGGCTTCACGGGCAAGGTGATCGGCATCGACCCGTGCACGGCACCGCCCGTGATCGCCGCCGCAGCCGGAGGCGCCGAGGGGATGTACTTCGCCTCGCCGTTCGTCCTGCAGACCGGCAACGACCCGCAGGCGCAGCTGTTCCGGGCCGCGATGGCCAAGTACGCCTCGTCCTCAACTGCGATCGACTCGATCTCAACCGCCGGCTTTGCCACCGTGATGAACGTCCAGAAGATGCTCAGCACGATCTCGGGCACGCCGACGACGAAGTCGATCCTCGCCGCGTTCAAGTCCGGCAGCAACCATCCCAACTTCCTCTCGCACCCCTACACGTGCGACGGGCAGCAGATGAAGGGACTGCCGGCGATCTGCAACGACTACTACCTGATCAACAAGATCGAAAACGGTCACGTGACCCAGCCCAGCTCGACCCTTTGGGTCAGCTCCAAGGGCTACTTCGCCGGGCTCCCCGCCCAGTAAGACACGCGCCACCCGGCTCGCTCGCGACTGATCGCGAGCGGGCCGGCGCCTGTCCCTCGTCCACCCGCACGACGCCCGACACCGCACCCCGCTCATGTCCAGCTACATCCTCTTCCTGATTCTGGGGCTCGGCTCCGGGGCCACCTACGCCGTCCTCGGCCAGGGCCTCGTGCTGAAGTACCGCAGCGCGGGCGTCGTCGACTTCGCCCACGGGGCCGTGGCGATGTTCATCGCCTACGTGTTCGTGAATCTGCGTCAGTACGGACGGCTCGAGCTGCCGCTCGTCCTGCTTCCGCACCAGATCACGATCAGCTCGACCGGCATCAATACGACGCTGGCGATTGTCATCGCGCTCCTCTACGCGGCCGTCCTCGGCCTCGTTCTCTACGTGATCGTCTACCGACCGCTGCGGTCCTCGTCGCCGCTCACGCGCGTGTGCGCCTCGGTCGGCCTGATGCTCGCCTTCCAGGCGCTGGCAGTGCTCAACTTCGGCACCGAGGCCGTGAGCACGGCGCCGATCCTCCCATCCTCCACGCTGAAGCTCGCCGGAATCACCTTCCCCGTGGATCGCCTCTACTTCGCGGGCATCGTGATCGTGATCGCGGCGGCGCTCAGCCTCACCTACCGGTACACCCGCTTCGGACTCGCGACCCGGGCCGGCGCCGAGAATGGGCGCGGCGCGGCCCTGACGGGCATCTCCGCCAATCGGGTCGCCGCGCAGAACTGGATCATCGCGACCGTGCTCGCCGGTGTCGCCGGCATCCTGATCGCGCCGATCGCCAACCTCGACCCGACCTCGTACACGCTGTTCATCGTCCCGGCGCTCGCCGTCGCGCTGATCGGGCGCTTCGAGTCGTTCTGGATCACCGCCGTCGCGGGCCTCGCGCTCGGCTGCGCGCAGTCGGAGATCACGAAGCTGCTGACGGTATGGACCTGGCTCCCGCAGCAGGGCCTGGGCGACGCGCTGCCGTTCGTGGTCATCATCGTCACGATGTCGCTGCGCTCGCGGGCGGTCCTGGCCCGCGGCGGTGACATCGCGGAGAACAACCCCACGGTCGGTCGGCCGCACTCGCCGCTGCGCACCGCGGGGGCCTCCTTCCTGATCGGCCTCGCCGTGCTGCTGCTGCTCCACGGCGCACTGCGCTCGGCGTTCATCACGTCGCTGACGGTGGCCTGCATCGGCCTCTCGCTTGTCGTCCTCACCGGGTACGTCGGCCAGGTGTCTCTGGCCCAGATGTCGCTGGCCGGAATCGGGGGCTTCATGCTCGGTCATATCTCACATGGGTGGGGCATCGGCTTCCCGTTCTCGCTCATCCTGGCCGGCCTGTGCGCGGTCCCGGTCGGCATCGTGATCGGCCTACCGGCGCTGCGCCTGCGCGGCGTCAACCTGGCCGTGGTCACGCTGGGGGCAGCGGCGGCGATCGACGCTCTCGTGTTCAACTTGCAGTCGTTCACCGGCGGGATCGCCGGCCTGCGCATCGCCCCTCCGCACCTGCTGGGGCTCGATCTGTCGATCAGCAAGGGCAGCGCCTACCCGCGCGTGATCTTCGGCGTGCTCGTGCTCGTCGTTGTGATCCTGATGGGGTTGCTCGTCGCCCGGCTGCGGCGCGGTCCCGCTGGGCGCATGCTGCTGGCGGTGCGCTCCAACGAGCGCGCGGCGGGATCGGTCGGCATCAACGTGGCCCAGGCGAAGCTGATGGCGTTTGCGCTGGCCGCCTTCATCGCCGGGATCGGCGGCGCGCTCACCGGCTACCAACAGGGCGAGCTGACCCCCGATGCCTTCGCGGCGTTCACCTCGCTGGGACTGCTCGCCGTCGTGTTCGTCGCCGGCGTGGGCAGGATCTCGGGCGCGGTCGTCGCCGGGATCATGTTCTCGGCCGCCGGGCTGTTCGTGACCTTCCTGGACATTCACCTCAGCGTGGGCAAGTACCAGGCTCTCGTCGCTGGTGTCGCGCTCGTCCTCACCGCGGTCCAGAACCCCGACGGGATCACGGGCACGGCCACGGGCAAGGGGCCCGCGGTGGCGCTGGCGCGGCTCCGCGATCAGCTCTTCGGGCTCCGGCACAAACCCGTCGTCCCCGATGCGTCGCCCGGTCCGACCGGGGCGGTTGCGGACGTTCCCGCCGAGGGAATCGACGCCCACCGGCCAGTTGTCTGAGCTGATACGGGCTCGCCACCGGCCGTGAGCAGCGCGGTGAGTAGCGCTCGCCCGCATCGTCTCCGGGTGGAGCACCTCGGCGACGCCCTCGGGATCGACACCGTGATCCCGCGGCTCTCGTGGTGGCTTCCCCGCGACGCAGAACGTCAGCTGGCGTTCCGGATTGAAACCGACAACGGGTGGGACAGCGGGCGCGTCGACAGTGACGAGAGCGTGCTGATCGATTACGGCGGACCGCCGCTGCACGCGGCGCAGCGCGTCAGCTGGCAGGTGATGGTGTGGACCGATCAGGGTGAGAGCGCATGGTCGGACCCGGGCGCGTTCGAGCTCGGCTTGCTGGGCCCGGAGGACTGGTCGGCGCGATGGGTCGAGCCCGTGGAGCGGGAGCCGGGTCCGCCGGGGGCGCGCGCGGCGGCTCTGCTGCGGGGCGAATTCACGCTCGCGAGACCGGTGCAGCGCGCCCGCCTGTATGCGACTGCGCACGGGATCTACGAGGCGTTTCTCAACGGTCGCCGGGTCGGCGACGCCGAGCTCACCCCGGGCTACACCGCCTACGGAAAGCGCCTGCAGGTGCAGACCTACGACGTCACCGAGCTGCTGGCGCCGGGCGCCAACGGGCTCGGCGCGCTCCTCTCCGACGGCTGGTTCCGGGGACAGGTGGGACTCCCGCGCTCGCACGATCAATGGGGCTCGCGGCTCGCCTTCCTGGCTCAGCTCGCGGTCGAGTACGAGGACGGCGCGCGCTCGGTGTTCGGGACCGGAGAGGACTGGCACAGCCATCCCGCCCATGTCGTCGCCGACCTGATCGCCGGCCAGCGTACCGACCTCCGGCGGCTGCCGGACGGCTGGGACGGGGCGGGGTTCACCGCCGCCGGCTGGGATCGGGCCGCAGTCGCCGATCACGGCTACGCGCGCCTCGTGTCCTCGCCGGCGCCGCCGGTGCGCGCCGTCGAGGCGCTGCGCCCCGTGGAGGTGCGGCGGGTCAGGCGCGGTCAGGTGTTCGACCTCGGTCAGAACATCAACGGGTGGGCACGGCTCCGCGACCTCGGTCCCGGCGGGACCACGCTGACGCTGGAGCATGGCGAGGCCGTCGACGCCGCCGGCGACGTGACCACCGATCACCTGATGGTGAACGTCCCCTTCATCCCGCATCCGCTGCCGGCCGGCCAGGTCGACGTTGTCATCGGCTCGGGCCGGCCGGGTGCCTCGTTCGAGCCGCGGCACACGACTCACGGGTTCCGGTACGTGCGTGTCGAGGGGCACCCGGGCGAGTTGGACGCAGGCGATCTCAGCGGCGTCGTCGTCCACACGGACATGGCCCGCACCGGCTGGTTTCGATGCAGTGACGAGCGCATCAACCGCCTGCATGATGCGGCGGTGTGGAGCTTCCGGGGCAACGCGTGCGACATCCCCACCGACTGCCCGACCAGGGAGCGCGGCGGCTGGACCGGCGACTGGCAGATCTTCGTCCCGACCGCGGCCTTCCTCTACGACGTGGCCGGGTTCTCGACCAAGTGGCTGCGCGACGTGGCGGCGGAGCAGTGGTCAAGCGGAGTCGTCGCCGGCCTCGCGCCGAGCCCGCCGGCAGAGTCCGAGCACGGATTTGTCGTGGAGCTGAACGGCTCGGCGGGGTGGGGCGACGCCGCGGTGATCGTGCCCTGGGAGATCTACCGCGCCTACGGCGATCGGCGCGTACTGGATGAGCAATGGCCGTCGATGGTCGCGTGGCTGGGCCACGTCGAGAGCGCGGCGGCGCAGGGCCGCCATCGCGACCGGATTGCGCGCAGCCCCAGGCCGGACATGCACGAGCGGTACCTGTGGGATACGGGGTTCCACTTCGGCGAATGGCTGGAGCCAGGCCAGGATCTGTCGGATTTCGAGGCCTTCAAGGCGAGCGACAAGGCCGACGTGGCCACCGCCTTCTTCGCCCACTCCGCCCGCCTGATGAGCCGGATCGCAGAGCTGCTCGGACGCGGCGAGGACGCGACGCGCTACCGGGACCTGGCCGACAACGTGCGGGCGGCGTGGCAGACGGAGTTCATCGGCCCGGAGGGGGCGCTGGCCCCCGACACCCAGGCCAATCACGTCCGTGCGCTGGCCTTCGACCTCGTGCCGCAATCGCTCCGGGCGCAGGCGGCCGGGCGTCTGGTCGAGCTGATCGAGGACGCCGACATGCACCTCGGCACGGGATTCCTGGCCACCCCCTACCTCCTGCCCGTGCTCGCGGACACGGGTCACCTGGACGTCGCCTACGCCCTGCTGTTCCGTGATACCCCGCCCTCGTGGCTGTCGATGATCGATCGCGGGGCCACCACGATCTGGGAGCGGTGGAACGGCATCGACGAGAAGGGAACCCCGTTCGAATCACTCAACCACTACTCCAGGGGCGCCGTCGTCTCGTTCCTGCACCGCTACGTGGCCGGGATCGAGCTGCTCGACGACGGTCCCGGCTACCGCCGCTTCCGGGTCGCGCCGCGGCCGGGTCCGGGGATCACCTGGGCCGAGGCGACCCACGACTCGCCGTACGGGCGGATCGAGTCGTCGTGGCGTCTCGCCGCGGGAGAGCTGACGCTCACGGCCGTGGTCCCGCCGGGGGCGAGCGCGGAGCTCGTGCTCCCGGACGGGACGCGGCGCACGGTGGCGGCCGGCCGGCACGCGGTCCGGGCGCAGAGCCAGGGGCGTATCCCCGGTAACGCCGGCGGCTCGCCGTCTGGACGCAGTTGATAAATCTGTATACACTGTCGGGATCGGGGCGCGCCCGAGCATCCGTCACGAATTCAGGAGAGGGTGATGACAGTCCCAGTCGATTCGCCGGCCCCAGGGTCCGACTTCACGGTTCTGATCGCCGGCGGGGGGATCGCGGGTCTGACGCTCGCTCATGGTCTCCGGCGCGCGGGGATCGCGTGCGAGGTGTTCGAGCGCGACTCAGCCGAAGGGGTGCGCTCGGGCTACCGCCTCACGCTCGACGCCGACGGTGGCTGTGCTCTGGAGGCGTGCTTGGCACCAGACCTCTATGAGCGCTACCAGGACGCGTCGCATCAGACTCCGGCGCGGCCGGACGTGGCGGTGGTGATCGACAGCCAATGTCATGAGCTCACGACCGCGCCCCACATCGGTCCGCCCAACGACGGTCCGCTTCCCCATACGGCGATCGACCGGCGGACGTTCCGCCGGATCCTCTCCTCCGGCCTCGAGGGGGTCCTGCATCACGACGCTCCCGTGGCGGGGTTCAGCAGCGGCCCGAACGGCGTCGAGCTGCGGCTCGCCGACGGCCGTGTGGTGCGGGGCGACGTCCTGGTGGGCGCCGAAGGCGTCGGCTCCCCGATCCGGCGTCAGCTCATGCCGGACGTGCAGATCGTGCCCGCCCCGGTCGGCGCGCTCGGCCTGTTCGGCCGCTCGCCGCTGAGCGATGAGCTGCTGGCCGAGCTCCCCGAGGTGCTCTCGGCGGGCTTCGTCATCGCCACCGATCAGGCTGGGGTGATGCTCTCACTCGGCTCCTGCGTGCCCCGCCGGCGGGGTCCCGGCATCGCGCCTTCGTACATGATGCTGTCGGGCGGCGTCCGGCCTGGGACGGTGGTCCCGCCGCCTCCGGAATGGACCGCCGAGACGCCGAGCCAGATGCATGCGGCGATGCGGGCCGGCGTGGCGGAGTGGCATCCGGCGATCCGCGGCCTCGTTGAGCGAATCGAGCCCGACACGCTGTTCTCCCATCCGTTCCGCCGTCTCGACCCGACGCCGCCGTGGGCAACCTCGCGCGTCACGCTGGTCGGCGACGCGATCACCGCGATGCTGCCGACGCTCGGCAAGGGCGCCAACATGGCCATGCGCAACGCCGCCGTCCTGCGCGATCACCTCGCCGCTGCGGCCCGTGGCGAGCGGCCGGTGCTGGACGCGATCGCCGCCTACGAGGACGACATGCGCAGCGCGACCTACCCGTTGATGGAGCTGGCCGCGGACCACAGCCGCTTCGGCGGCGGCGGTCTGCGCCGGCCCGATCAGGCCGGCGACGCGGAGACGGCGGAGGTGTCGTCATGAGGCTGCTCGGGCTGAGCTGTGGCAACCCCGGCGGAAGCGCCGAGATCCTGCTGACCGTGGCGCTCCAGGCCGCCGAGGGTGAGGGGGCCGACGTGGTCCTCGTCCGCCTCGACGATCTTGACCTGCCGATGCGGCCGGTCGGGCCGGGCCAGGCCGCCGGGGCCGACGACGGGCCGTGGCTGTGGGACCAGCTGATGGACAGCGACGGCCTGATCGTCGCCACGCCGATCTACTCCCGCACGATCACGGGAAAGCTCAAGCTGGTCGCCGATCGGCTGTCAGGGCCCGCTTCCGATGTTGCCTTTGCCGAGAACTACCGGCGCATGCTCGAGTCGGGTCAGACGCCTGCGGTCGCGTTCCCCTACGACGAGCGGGTGTTCCGGCCGCGCGTGGCCGGTCTGATCGCCGTCGGGGGCGCGCTCACCAGCCAGTGGAGGTCGCTCGCGCTGCCACTCATGCACCAGATGACGTTCTCGGCGCACATGGCGGTGGCCGACCAGCTGCTGGCGGGCGGCGCGGGGATGCCGCGCGCGATCGTGCTCGACGACGCGGCGCTCGAGGGCGCGGCCCGCGTCGGCCACAGCGTGGGCAGCCAGCTCGGACTCCCGTTCGACGCGGTCGAGTACCGCGGCGAGCCCGGCCTGTGTCCGCTGTGCCATCTCTCGGTGGTCACGATCAGCGGCGACGCTGTGGAGTGCGCCACCTGCGGGGCCGGCGGTCGACTGACAGTCGAGGGCGGCGCCGTGGTCCGCTTCGATGACCCGGTTGCGCTGGAGCGCTCGGTGGTGACGATGGCCGAGAAGCGCGCGCATTTCGCCGAGGTGATGCAGACCGCCGCCGCACAGGGCGAGCTGGCCGGCGAGATCGCGCAGCGCGCCGCCCCGTATGGGGCTTTCGACCGGAGGATCACGCCCGCCGGATCGGTTGCGGCGAGCTGAGGCATGGGCCACACCACCGACATTCCCCACGGCGAGGCACGCGCGCTCATCGCCCGCGCGATCGATAAGGCCGAGGACCTCGCGATGCGCGGCGGCATCGCCGTCGTCGGCGCCAGCGGCGCGCTCGTTTGCGCATCGCGGATGGATCACGGCGGCGCCGGCGGCATGGCGCGCGCGCGGTCGAAGGCGTGGATCGCCGCCACCCAGCAGATCCGCAGCACCGAGCATCTGCACCGCCTCGGCGTGATCGCGCCGCCGATGGTGGCCGGATTCGCCGTCTGCTCGCCCGAGGCCGTATTCCCGGGGGCGGGGGGGATGCCGATCTGGAGCGACGGCGCGGTGATCGCCGGCGTCGCCGCCTCCGGCGCCGGGATCGGGCCGTTCGTTAACTACCCGGGGGCCGACCGCCAGAAGCTGATCGCAGACGGCAAGCCCGCCAACGGCGAGGACCTGCTCGTCCACTACGCGCTCGGGATCCCGTACGTGGGCCAGCACGGCGACGACCTCGAGCGCTGGATCGCCGCCTACGGCCCGTTTCCTGAGGACGCCGGCCCGGGCCTGGGGATGGCCGAGCCGCCCCCGGCGAGCCGACAGCCCGAGCACGATTGGGCGCTCGGTCTGGCCGATCAGGCCCTCGCGGCGGCGAGAGAGCGCGGCGTGCGCGTGACAGTGGCGATCGTCGACCACCGGGGCGACCCGATCCAACAGGACCGCATGGATGGAGCTCCGAGCGCCGGGGTCGCGGTGGCCGAGGGCGTTGCCGCCGCGGCGGCCACCTTTCAGTGCTCGAGCCGCGAGCTGCCCCTGCGCTACCCGGGCGACGGCGCGCTGGCGCTGATCGCGGCGGCGCTTCCCTTCCGCATCGTGCCCGTCGCGGGCGGTGTGCCGATCACGTCCGACGAAGGGGTGGTTGTCGCCGGCATCGGAGTGGGCGGACCCGAGCCGTCGGTGTGCGAGGAGATCGCCGCGGCGGCACTCGGCGGCGATCGGCGCAGTCGCCCGTGACGCCGATCCGGATTGCCATCATCGGCTGCGGCGCGATCGGCGGCCTCTATGCTGCGCATCTCGCTCAGCTCGACGGCGTCGAGGTCTGGGCGTACGACGTCTCCGAGGACCAGATCGCGGCGATCAATCGCAATGGCCTGCGCATCCACGGTCACGTCGATCTCGTGGCCCGCGTGAACGCCCGCGCCGACGCGGCCGAGCTCCCGGCCTGCTCGTTCGGGATCGTCGCCACGAAGGGGACGTTCACCGCTGCGGCGATCACCGCCACCGCGCCGGCGTTCTCCGACGCTGCCGTGTGCAGCGTGCAGAACGGGATCGGCAACGAGGAGGTGATCGCCGAACACGTGAACCGCGTGATGCGTGGCGTGACCCTGCCCGCGGGTCACGTGACCGCACCCGGCGTGATCCACATGGACGCACCGGGGACGACCTGGATCGGCCCGTTCGAGCCGCGCCCCGCGGCGGCCGCGGAGGTATCGCAGTTGGCGGAACTGCTCACCCGCAGCGGCATGCCGACGCTGGCCCTCGCCGACGCGCGCGGCGCGCAATGGACGAAGCTCCTCTTCAACGCCTCCACCAACCCGCTGTGCGCGCTCACCGGCCTCACCCACGGGGCCCTGTGCGATCTGGCGCCGACGCGTCGGCTCGTCGGCGCGCTCGTTGCCGAGGGGAGATCGGTGGCCGATGCGATCGGCGTGGTGCTCGACGCCGACCCCGAAGTGCTGATTGACGAGGCGGCACGGATCAACCATGACCACAAGCCGAGCATGCTCCAGGACGCGATCGCCCACCGACGGACCGAGATCGCCACGCTCAACGGGGGGATCGTGCGCACCGGCGCCGATGCCGGCGTCCCGACTCCGCTGCACACGGCGATCACGGAGTTGATCGCCGGACTCGAACGCAGCTGGGAGGCGTAGCGCAAAGTCCGCAGATACGTAAAATGCATACAGTAGTGGAATCTGTCTATACTATTAGCGACGATCGAGGGCGAGCGCCTCGGCGCCGGCCAGAGGAAAGCGAGACGCGATGAAGCTGGTGACATTTGACGACGGCCGAGTCGGTCAGGTCGTCGATGACAAAGTGATCGAGCTCGACGTGCCGAGCATGCGTCGCTATTACGAGCTGGGGCAGGTGGCGCAACCGACCGGGCGGGAGCTGGCCCTCGACGATGTGCGGCTGCGCGCGCCGATCATCCCCAAGAAGTTCTTCCACACGGCGGGTAACTTCCGCGAGCACCACGAGGAATCGACGCGCGTGAACTGGTCGCACCCCGTGCTGCCGTGGATCGTCTTCTTCCAGAACATCGATGCCATCATCGGCCCCGACGACGCGATCGTCTACCCCGAGTCGATCACCAACGAGCTCGATTACGAGCTCGAGCTGGCGGTCGTGATCGGCAAGGCCGGCAAGTTCTTCTCACCCGAGGAGGCCGAGGAGTACGTCGCCGGCTATCTGGTCTTCAACGACATCACGGCCCGTGACATCCAGCGCGAGGAGATGAAGTCGGGAGTCTTCTGCCTCTCCAAGAGCATCGACACGTTCTGCCCGATCGGCCCGTGGATCGTGACCCCGGACGAGATCCCCGACCCCCACAACCTGCAGATGGAGCTGCGTGTCAACGGCGACTCCCGGCAACGCTCCTCTACGAGCCGGATGTCGGTCACGATCCCCGAGATCATCAGCCACTACTCGGCCATGGGCTACAGCCCGGGCGACATCATCTCGACCGGGACGGTGGCCGGCGTGGCCGGGTTCAGCGACGACGCGGCATCGCTGTACCTGAAGCCCGGCGACGTGGTGGAGGCCGAGATCGAGGGCGTCGGCGTGCTGCGCAACCCGATCGTCTCCTGGGCCGAAGGACACCCTGAGGCGGCGGGCGCCGCGACGCACGCCCAGGCCTAACTCTCGGCCTCCGTCGGAGCCCGGATCGATGGTCGAGACATCGTCCGGGCGGCTCGGCGGCCGGGAGACCGCGGCGGGCGTCGAGTTCCTCGGGGTTGCCTACGCGGTCGCGGATCGGTTCGCGCCCCCGGCCGCCCCGCCGCCGTGGGCGGGCGTGCGCGACGCCACGCGGGTCGGACCGGCGGCGCCGCAGCCCGTCCGGGAGGTCTGCGCCTTCACGCATGGCGCGCTGCCAGGCACCGACGAGCGCGACAGCCTCGTGCTCAACGTGTTCACGCCCGCGCTCGACGGGGAGCGGCCGGTGCTCGTGTGGCTGCACGGCGGCGGCTTCGCGATCGGCCACGGCGCGGCCAGTCTCTACCACGGCGCCGCGCTGGCACGGGCCGCCGACGTCGTCGTTGTCACCCTCAACTACCGTCTCGGGAGCCTCGGCTGGCTTGCACATCCGGATCTGGCTCGCAGCCCGGGTGCACCCGCGGGAAACTGGGGATTGCTCGACCAGATCGCCGCGCTCGGGTGGGTGCGCGAGAACGTGGGCGAGTTCGGCGGCGACCCGACGCGGGTGACCGTGGCCGGGCAGTCGGCGGGCGCGCTGTGCGCGACAGACCTGCTCGTCTCGCCCCGGGCTCACGGTCTGTTCACGCGCGCGATCCTGCAGTCGCCCCCGCTCGGGGACCTCGCCCAGGCCGTCGAGCCGGCGGTGCGCTGGGCCGAGGCGCTCAGCGCGCTGGCCGGCGGGCGCGAGCGGTTCGACGCCGAACGGTTGCGCTCCCTGCCTGCGGAGAAGATCGTGGCCTTGCACGAGGAACTGCTCGCGCAACCAGCATTCCGCGGCACGCGCGGGGGAGCGCTGCCGACGATCGATCCGGCGACGCTGCCGCACTCGCCGCTGTCGGACCCGGGCGCGCGGACGGAGGTCGACATCCTGATCGGTACCACCGCCGAGGAGGGAACGTTCTTCTTCGGATCGCCGTGGCGACCGGCTCCAGCTGCCGACGCCGTACCCGACATCGTCGGCCATCTGGTTTCAGGGCGCGATCCGGAGCAGGTGATCGCTCGCTACCGGGATCGGGCGGCCGAGCAGGGTGGACCGGCCGACGCCGTGTCGCTGCTGCGCCAGATCGCCACCGATGCCATCGTCGCCGAGCCCGTTGCCGCGTGGGCCGCAGCGCGCGCCGCCGCCGGCGGTCGCGTGCATCGCTATCGACTCGACCACCCCGGCGCGGGGCCGGACCTCGGCGCCACCCATACTTCGGAGGTCCCACTCCTGTTCGGAACCTGGGATGACGGCGACGCCGGCGGGCGTCTCGGCGGCCAGGCGGACGGCGCGGCCGAGGTCGCAGGCCCGTTGGTGGCGGCCTGGAGCGCCTTCATCCACGGCCGGGAGCCGCCCTGGCGTCCGGTGCACGCGTCGAAGGGGCCGACCGAGCTTGGCGTGTTCGGGGGCGACGCGCCGTTCGCCGTCCAGCAGGTCCTCGACGACGCATCTCCGGTGTCGGCCCGTGGGCCGGATGCGACCTCGACGCCGATGGCGCCGAGCACGGACAGTCGCTGATCACCTGATGGAGCTCCTCCGCGCCGGCACCCCGGGGTTCGAAGCGGCCTGCGTCGACGGGGTGTTCAACGCCCGGCGCCCCGACCGCCGCCCGGCCGCCGTGCTCCGTGCCGCTTCCGACGCCGACGTGGTCGCCGGGGTGCGCCTCGCCCGCGACGAGGGGCTGCGGGTTGCCGTCCGATCGGGCGGGCACAGCTGGGCGGCGTGGAGCCTGCGCGAGGACTCGCTGTTGATCGACCTCGGCGGGCTGCGCCATCTCGGCTTCGATCCCGCCACGGGGATCGCCACAGCGAGCCCATCGACCCGTGGTGGTCATGAACTGGCGCCGTTCCTGGATGGCCACCGTCGTGCCTTCCCCGGCGGCCATTGTCCGTCGGTAGGGATCGGCGGGTTCCTGCTCCAGGGCGGACAGGGGTGGAACAGCCGCCGCTGGGGCTGGGGGTGCGAGAACGTCGTGGCCGTCGATGTCGTCACCGCCGACGGCGAGCTGGTTCACGCCGACAAGACCGAGAACGCCGATCTGCTTTGGGCCGCCCGCGGCGCGGGCCCCGGGTTCTTCGGTGTCGTCACCCGCTTTCACCTGCGCACGTATCCGCTCCCGCGCGCGATGACGCACGACACGTGGATGTTCGAGCTGAGCGAGCTCGAGCCGCTGCTCGAGTGGGTGCACGAGCTGCTGCCCGCCCTGGAGCGCGTGGTCGAGCCGGTGATCGCGGCCACACGCCTGCCGTTCGGCGACCGGCCGGTGCTGCTGCTCCACACGACGGCGCTGTGCGAGACGCCGGAGGAGGCGCGGACGGTGCTCGCCCCGTTGGATGCCTGTCCCATCGCCGACCGCGCGATCTCGCACGAGCGCGGGCCGACCACGATCGGCGAGGAGAACGCCGCCCAGGCACTCCAGAACCCCGATGACCACCGGTACGCCGCCGACTGCTGCTGGACCGACGCGCCGGCCGCTGAGCTGGCGCCGCTGCTGCGCGGGCTGTGGAGCGAGCTGCCGACGAAGCACTCGTTCTCGATCTGGTATGGCTGGTCGCCGACCCGCGAGCTGCCCGACATGGCCTTCTCGATCGAGGGCAACGTGTACCTCGCCACATACGCAATCTGGGAAGAGGCTGCCGACGACGAGCGCCACCGCGCCTGGGTTGCCGATCACACCCGGCGACTCGCGGAGCTGGGCAAAGGCGTCTACCTCGGCGATACCGACTTCACCCGCCGCTCGGACCGGTTCCTCTCCGACGCGCACTTCCGCCGGCTGGAGGAGATTCGCGCGCGGCGCGATCCCGACGGCCGCTTCTGCTCCTATCTCATCGCAGCGGGCGCAGAGCTCAACGCAGAACCAGACCGCCGTCGACGCACAGCGTCTGGCCGGTGAGCGCGGCAGCGGCGTCCGAGACCGCGAAGGCCACCGTTCCGGCGACGTCGGCGGGTACGAGGGAGCGCTTGACGGCCTGGCGCCGCTGGACGTCCGCGAACGCCTCGGCCGGAATCCCGGCCTCGGCAGCGGGCGTGCGGGTCAGGCCCGGGGCGATGCAGTTGACCGTGATGCCGCGGCGACCAAGCGTCACCGCGAGCGTGCGGGCAAGCCCGACGAGCGCGGCCTTGCTCGTCAGGCAGTCCCGGCCTTTCGGCCGATCGCAAAACGGAACACGTTGTGCATCTCAACGCGGCCGTCGTCATGCGTGAATGGCACCACCGCCTGCGCGAGCGCCGCGCGTGCGGCGGCCTCGCCGGAGGCCTCGATCGCGATCGCGCCTCCGCCTGAGGCCAGCACCGCGCGGACGGCGCCGTCGGCGTCGTCGTGGCCCCAGACGAGCGGCACCTCGCCACTGTCGATGATCTCGAGGCCAGCGCTCGCAAGCAGACGCTCGAGTCCCCCGGGCGCCGAGAGACCATAGGGGAGGTGCCGGCTACCCACCGCGGGGCGGAGCGGCTCGAGTGCCAGGTGCAGCGCGGTGGACTCGTTGCGCTCCGGCTCGGCGAACGTGGTCGCGGCCACGAGCCCGTCAGTGCGCGCCACGCGTGCCGCCTCGGCGACGGCGCGCTCGGGATCATCGGCGAACGGGAAGGCGTTGAACGCCACGACTGCGTCGAACACCGCGTCGGGGAACGGCAGCGCGTCCATGCCACCCTCGCGAAAGTCGGCCTCTGGCACACGCGCGCGTGCGATCGCGAGCAGTTCGGGGGTGATGTCGATCCCGGTCACGCTCGCGCCCAGCTCGGCGGCGAGGCGTGCCGCGTACCCCGAGCCGCAGCCGACGTCGAGCAGGCGCGTGCCTCCCGCGACGCCGAGCCGCGCCAGCACGGTCGAGAACAGGGGATCGTTCGAGGGCTCGGCGAGGTTCGCCCAATCCTCCGGCTTGCGTCCCCAGTGCTCGGCGCTCATCGGCCCCAGAGTGTAGACGAAATGACAAACTGTATGCAATAATGACGCCTATGCACACCCCACGAAAGATCGATTGGTCCGAGCAGGAGTTCACCGAGATGCGGCCCGGCATCTTCGGCGCGACCGTTCACACGCCGCAGCTGACGGCCACCCTGTACCGCTACGGCCCTGATTCGAGCTGGGAGGAGCATCAGCACCCACAGGACCAGATCACGACGGTGCTCGAGGGTGTGATCGACTTCGTCGTCGACGGCGAGGCGGTGCGGCTGACGGAGGGCCAGCTCGCGACGCTTCCGGGCGGGACCCCGCATTCGGCGACCGTGCCGGCCCCCGGCGCGGTCAGCCTCAACGTCTTCACCCACCGCGACGCGCCCCCGCATGTCTGACTGGCTCGGGATCGAGGGCCGGCGCGTTCTCGTGGCCGGGGGCGCGGGAACGCTCGGAGCGGCGCTGGTCCGCGGATTTCTGGAAGAGGACGCGGTCGTGGGGGCACTCGACGTCTCCCGGGACGGCCTGGCGGCGCTCGACGAGCGTGTGGCCGTCCGCGGAGAGGTGGACCTGAGCGATGCCGAGAGCTCACGCGCCGCCGTGGCGCGCGCCCGCGACGAGCTGGGCGGGCTCGACGTGTTCGTGCACTGTGTGGGCATCAACGACCGTCGGCCGATAGAGGGCTACTCGGCGGCGGACTGGGACCGGATCCTCGCCGTCAATCTGACGAGCGCGTTTCACTCCGCAACCGAGGCCGCGGTCGGGATGCGCGCGCAGGGCCGCGGACGGATCGTGTTCTTCTCGTCGGTGGCCGGGCGCAGCGGCCACAAGCATCATGGACCGTATGCCGCCACCAAGGGTGCGATCAATCAGCTGATGCGGGTGATCGCGCACGAGTACGCCGCCGACGGTGTGACCTCCAACGCGGTCGCCCCGGGTTATATGGACACGACGCTGACGCGGGAATACCTGGCGGCTGATCCGGCCAAGCGGGCGGCGCTCGTGGAGTTGATTCCAGCCGGACGCTTCGGCACGCTCGAGGAGGTTGTCGGCCCGGTGCTGTTCCTGTGCTCGGAGCGGGCGAGTTTCATCACCGGCCAGGTCCTGTACATCGACGGTGGACGCACGATCGTCTGAGCGGGAGAGGAGGAGCGGAAATGGAACACAGATTCGAGGGCCGAACGTTCATGGTCACTGGCGCCGGCACGGGCTTCGGCGCCGAGTTGTCGGTTCGGGCGGCACAGGAGGGCGCCGCCAGGGTGCTCGTGCACTACCGCAGCTCGTCGGCCGGGGCCGAGCGAACCGCGGAGCGCGTACGCGAGGCCGGGGCCGAGGCGCTGATCGTGCAGGGCGACATCACGTCGTGGGCCGACATCAAGAGGATGGCGGAGTGGGCGTTCGGCGAGGGCGGCGGCGTCGACGTGCTGATCAACAACGTCGGCGACATGGCCTCGGGTCAGGCGTCCTGGAAGGAGGTCACCGAGGAGGCGATCGACCACGTGCTGGCCGTCGACATCAAGGGCACGATGCTGATGGTGCACGAGTTCGGCCAGCGGATGGCCGACCGCGGGCGCGGCGCCATCGTCAACGTCGGCTCGACGGTGATCGTGCGCGGGAGCCCGCGCGCGCCGCAATACGCGGCCGGCAAGTACGGCCTCCTCGGCATCACGAAGTCCTACGCCAAGGCGCTCGCCCCCGAGGTGCGGGTCAACACCTTCGCCCCCGGCTTCATGGAGACGGAGGCGCTGCTGGCGCGACCCGAGTGGAAGAGCGGTCGCCGGGAGCTGGTGCGGGAGGCGACCCCCACGGGCCGCATTCCGGCGCCCGAGGAGATGACCGGAGCGGCCCTGTTCCTGGCCAGCGATGACGCGCACCACATCACCGGCTCGTACATGATCGCCGACGGCGGCTACAGCATGCTGGGGGCATGATGCGGGGGAACTGCATGCAACCATCTGCATTCAGTCATATTCACCGAACTGCATCCGTCCGTGGAAAGAGAACTGGATGAGCGTCGCTGCCAACAACCATGACAACGTGTACGACCGCGTACGGAACGCGATTCTCGACGGGGAGCTCCCGCCCGGAGCCGTGATGTCGCAGGTCGGTCTCGCCGACGAGCTCGGGATCAGCCGCACCCCGTTGCGCGAGGCGCTGCGGATGCTTCAGAGCGAGGGCCTGATCGAGTCCGAGCCCAACCGCCGTGTGCGGGTGGCGCCGATGACGCCCGAGGACCTCGAACAGCTGTGCATCATGCGGATCACGCTCGAGGCCGAGGCGCTGCGGCTTTCGATCCCGAGGATGACACCCGAGAACCTGGCCGGCCTGGAGGGCTACATGGCCGAGATGGCCCATTACGCCGAGGCGGAGGATTACAAACGCTGGGTCGTTCCTCACCAAGCCTTCCACCGCGCCCTCACCGCCCCAGCGGGCGAGCGCATCAACATGCTGCTCGGCCAGCTGTTCGACCACGCCGAGCGGTATCGCCGGCTGCACATCGGCCACGGCCCGAGCGCGTGGGCCACCGCCGGGCATCGCGAGATCCTCGAGGCGTGCAAGGCACACGAGCGCGAACAGGCGGCGGGGCTGCTGGCCAGTCACCTGGCCCGGACCGGACTCGAGGTCACCCAGCTGCTCGACCCTGAGTACGACCCGGTGGACCTGAAGCTCGCACTCACCGACGCGGGCGGCGAGATTCTGACCACGCGGAAGGGCCGCCGCCGCAGTAACTAGTGCCCTTCGTCGCGCGCCCTTGAACCCACAGTCGTGCTCAGACGGCCGGAGGGCTCGACCGCGGGAACGTGTCGGGTCGCGGGCGTCGCCGGGCGGTCGCCCTGGCGCGGCATTACCGCGAGTTCGAGGGTGTCAAGCTCTTTCCGACAGCGATGAATCGAGATCGCCAACGGCGACGAGCAGCTCGCATAACGCCGACCACTATCGCTTGAGGGAGCACGTATGGCCGACCCGACGATCACCGCGCTGATGCATGCCAACCTCTACGAGGTCTTCGGTCAGCGCGATCCCGTCCTCCGGCGTGAGGCGATGGCTCGCACCTACATGGACGACGTCGCGTTCACCGACCATGCCGGCACGATCGTCGGACTTGCCGCTGTCGACGACCGCGCACAGCGACTCCTCCAAGACGCCCCCGCAGCTTTCGCGTTCGCACCCGACGGGCCCATCTACGTTGGCGAAGACACCGCTGCGATGGCCTGGCGCTTGGGACCCCGAGACGGTGAGCCAGTCGCACGTGGTATCGACATCGCGACCGTCACAGACGGTCGCATTAGCGCCATTCGAACGCTGCTTGCCTAGTTGCTCGCGCCCCGCGCGCATGTCCCGCCGGCGTGCCCACGGTGCGGAATTCTCCATGACTCCGCCGCATCGTCGGGCGGTGTTCGGCGCACCGTCCGCGAGGCGGACAAACGACGCAACCTTTCGGGCCAAACGCGGGCGTAAGCACAGGCGAAGACGCGCCTAAAACTTGTCAATGTCGGCTGCTTTCTGCTCAAGCTTTAGCTCTGAAGCGCCGAACCAACAGATAGCCGCAAATCCTCGGCCGGTGGGGCCGCACCCCTCCCGGTCGACGCGGCGCTGACCGGAAGGCGCGGACGGCACGGGGCTCGCCCCGCGCCGAGCTGACGCCTCGTCCGCGTCCTAGCCCCTCCACACAAGACAGCGCTCGCGCATCCGCGCGGGCCGCTGCCCGCACGCATGAACGCCGAATCTCCCCCTGACACGACACGCATGCTCACGCTCGAGGCCGACATCGGACTCGATCATGACGCCGCTCCCGCATCGCTGCCGCTCGTACTCCCACGGCCGAGTGAGCGTCCCGGACGTGGCCCGTCGCGGCGGAAGCGCCGTCAGCGCTCGGATCGGCCCCAGGGCCATCCCGATGGCCTCGTCTCGGCCCTCTCGGTGCCCGTGCGGACTGCGCTGGTCCTCACCGCCGGCCTGTGGCTGGCATCGGCTCTCTTCTTCTGGTTGTGGTGGCTTGCGCCTGGGCACCAGACGACGGTTGCCGGCCTGGTGATCAACAGCGCGGTGCTCGCATTTGACCTGATCGTTCTGCCGCTGTGGTTCTTCTTCTTCGTGCTCCGGATGCGCCGGCCCGGTCCCGCGCTCGAGGTGCCCCTGCTCAGTACCGCGATGGTCGTCACCAAGGCGCCGTCCGAGCCCTGGGAACTGGTGCGCACGACGCTCGAAGCGATGCTCGCACAGGATTTCCCCTACCCCTACGACGTCTGGCTCGCGGACGAGCAACTGGCCGACGAGACGATCGACTGGTGCGCTGCGCACGGTGTTCGCATGTCGACCCGCGAGGGCGTGACCGCGTACCACCGCCCCAGTTGGCCGCGACGGACGAAGTGCAAAGAGGGAAACCTCGCGTTCTTCTACGACCGGTGGGGTTATCGCGAGTACGACGTCGTTGCCCAGCTGGACGCCGACCACGTTCCTGCCCGCGACTACCTCTGGCACATGGTGGCGCCGTTCTCCGACCCACGGGTCGGGTACGTGGCCGCCCCGAGCATCTGCGACCGCAACGCCGGCGACTCGTGGTCCGCTCGCGGACGGCTGTACTCGGAGGCTGTCCTGCACGGGGCGACCCAGGCCGGATGCAACAGCGGCTACGCCCCGAGTTGCATCGGCTCGCACTACGCGGTGCGCACCGCAGCGCTGCGCGAGGCCGGCGGGCTTGGGCCAGAGCTCGCGGAGGATTTCTCAACCACACTGATCCTGAGCGCTCACGGATGGGACGGTGTGTTCGCGATCGACGCCGAGGCCCACGGTAACGGCCCCGACACCGTCGCCGATTGTGTGACGCAGGACTTCCAATGGGCGCGGAGCATGATGCGCGTCCTGCTGACGGTCAGCCCGAGATACTGGAATCGCCTCACCCTGCGGCGGAAGTTCAAGCTCGCCGGCTGCCAGCTCTGGTACCCGCTGCACACGCTGGTGATGCTGGTCATGCTGGCGCTCCCAGTGTGGGCGATGCTCGCACATGCTCCGCTCGCAAGGGTCGACGTGGGGGACTTCTACCTGCACTTCGCTCCGGTTGGGATTGTCATGCTCGGCGCTGCGCTGCTGCTGCGTCAGTCCGGACTGCTGCGGCCCGCGGATGCCCCGGTGATCAGCTGGGAGGCGATCCTGTTCCAGTTCGTCCGCTGGCCGTGGGCCCTGATCGGCTGCGTGCACGCGATCTGGGGATGCGCGACCGGACGCGAGGATGGATTCAAGGTGACACCGAAAGACAGCGGCGGCGACCGGCCGCTACCGACCCGGGTCCTGATGCCATATCTGTTGCTGTCGGCTGCGTCGATCCTCCCCGCACTACTCGTCAAGGACGCCGGCGCTGCGCGTGGGTATTACTTCTGGGCCCTGCTCAACGGCGCGATTTACCTGCTCGTGGCGGTCGCCCTGGTCGTGCTGCACATCGCCGAGAACCGATCGCACACCGACCGGTCGATGCTCCGCTTCGCCAGCCCGAAGCTCCCGGCGATCGCGGCAATCGCAGCCGCGCTTGGGCTCGCCGTCGTGCTTCACGGCCACCAAGCGCTCGATGGCGTGACCGCATCGGCGGCGCCACGACCGGCGGCGCCGGCGTTCGTCCCGCCGTGGCCGGCCGCAGCCCCCAGCGGTGCGACCGTGGATATCGGTGTCACCACCCGTCCGCTCGCCAGCCAAGAGGCGCGACCCTGGACACCTGACGACCTCCAGACGGTCAACAGGTTCGAACAAGCTGCCCACAAGCACGCGAGCATCGTGATGTGGTACGCCGACTGGCGGCAGAGCGCCCCTCCGCTCGCGCAGCTGCAGGCCGTGCAGCGCCGCGGGAGCACCCCGGAGATCACCTGGGAGCCGTGGGACTCGACCAAGGGCCTCTACTCGACACAGCCGCGCTACCAGCTGCGCAACATCATCGACGGCAAGTTCGATTCCTACATCAGCGCCTGGGCACGGTCGCTCGCAGCGTGGGGCCAGCCCGTGCGCCTGCGGCTCGCCCAGGAGATGAATGGCGGCTGGTACCCCTGGTCCGAGCAGACAAACGGCAACCGTCAAGGAGAATTCGTTCGCGCGTGGCGCCACGTGCATGACATCTTCGCGGCGGCCAACGCGACCAACGTCCGATGGGTTTGGAGCCCGGTGTCGGGCGCCCCCCGCGAATACTTCCCGGGCGACCGCTACGTCGACGTCTTGGGCGTGACGTGCCTGAACGGCGGCACCGCGGCGTTCAATCAGGGGTGGCGAAGCTTCGCTTCGATCTGCGGTAACTCAATCCGCCAACTCCATGCCCTCGCTCCGAAGTTGCCGATCGAGCTCGCCGAGGTCGGCAGCGCCGAGGCCGGTGGCAGCAAGGCCGCGTGGATCAAGGACCTGTTCGGGTTTCTTGGCGACCACCCCGAGGTGAAATCACTCGTATGGTTCAACCTCGCCAAGCAGGCAGACTGGCCGATCGATAGCTCGCTCGCCGCGGAGGCGAGCTTCGCTGCGGGTGTTGGAGCATCCCGCTACAAGTGACGCTGGGCGCCGACACCAATCGCCGGTAGAGGGCGAACGCGGGCTTCGGTGTGTAGGCGTCCGTCATCAGTCCGTACTGAGCCTCGAAGCTCGCGCTCGACGAGTCGGCGTCGCGCAGATCGAACCACCGGTAGTCGGTCACGTTGTACGTCGAGCTGTCGTCGACGACCGCCCGGACCGCGGCACACAGGACGTCGGCCTGCGCGTCGTATGAACGTCCCGGTCCCGTCGGGTAGCCGCTCTCGGTCACGTGAATCGGCACGCTCGCCGGAATCCCAGCACGCGGCAAATACACATGACGCAGAGCGCTCAGCGCCCCAACGGTCGCCCGACGCACCGCGTCACCGAGGCTGAGCCTGGTCGCCAGCGCCGGTCCCCAGGTGCCGGGATAGGCATCGACGCCGACCCAGTCCAGCGCGCGCACAAACGCGCTGCCACCATGCCGACGGAGGTAGCTCCAGAAGATCTGCTCCGACGCGTCGGCGGCGTATGCCCAGTTGAAACCGATTTTGAGCTGACCGAAGTGGTCGAGGGTGAGCTCGTGCTTGGCCGCGATCACACCCCGGATCAGCGCGTCCTTGGCGCCCGGGTAGTACCCGTCCGACGCGTTCGGAGCGCCCCCGAGGTTTGCCTCGTTCGTGACTTGGAGCGAGACGACCCCGGGGTTCGATCCGAGGTCGTCGATCGCGCGACGCACGAACGCGACGAACCCCGGGACGCTGCGCGATGGGTTCAGATCCGCCGGGCGGTAGCACAGGACGAGCTCGACCTCGAAACCGTGAGCAGTGTAGGAGCTGATCGCGGCGCCGACCTGTGCCGCCGCCGAGTAGCCAGAGCTCCCGGTGTAGGCGGCGTAGAGGTGCAGGACGAAGGGAGCGCCGGCAGGCTTCAGCTGCTCGAGGGCGGCGAGCCGCTTGACCGGGTCCTCAGGCGCCAGAGGTCCGCTCGGGCCGACGGTGCCGGCAGCGCCGCCTGGATAAATCCCAAACACCAGCCGCCGCGGCGACGCGATTCGTGGCGGCTTTGAGCCACGGTCGCGGTGGGCCGACTTCGCATGTCGGGCCGCGGCATGCGCGGGCGCCATCAACGGCGAGCCCACCCACGCCGTCAGCGAACCTGACAGCACGGCAATGATCGTGGCAACCAACTGCCGCCGGCGCCGACACAACATGGAGGCCTTCATCCCGTAGCAATCGGCGGCAGTATGGTGACTGGCCTGCTTCGACCCGCGGATCTCGTACGCGCGTCCACCGGCGCACCCTAACGTCGTCCGAGACCGACTGCGCCGTTAGCCGGGCTCCCTTTGTGGTCCAGGCGGTCGGGGGTTCGAGTTCCCTCGCTCACCCTCCCTGACGACCGGTCGCGGCGGGTGGCTGGTCGATGCGCACCAGATTGCCCGACGGGTCGCGCACCGCGAAGTCGCGTGTGCCCCAGAACTGCTCGGTCGGCTCCTGCACGATCTCGGCGCCCGAGGCGCGCACCCGCTCAAAGGTGGCATCGAGGTCGTCAGTGGTGAAGTGGACGCCGTTCATGGCGCCCTTGGCGACGAGGGCGGCGATGGCGTCGTCGTCGGCCGGACTGCCGTTGAGGTAGTTGGTGATGACGATCGCGACGCCGGGCTGGGAGGAGGCGCCGACGGTGAGCCAGCGCGAGTGCTCCTGGGCGACGTCGTTGCGCAGCTCGAGGCCGAGCGTGTCGCGGTAGAAGGACAGTGCCAGGTCGGGGTCGTGGACCTGGACGAAGCAACGCGAAAGAGTGACGTTCATGCTCCAAGACTACGGAGCCAGCACTGCCGTTCGCTTCTCCGATCCTGCTCGGTTGCGGCTCGGGCGGGTGAGGTCCTTGGCCACGCAGCCCGGCACGCTGACGAGCGCGCTGTGGTCGCGAACGCGGTAGGCCGTCGGAGTCTCTCCCACGAGCTCGGTGAAGCGGGCGCTGAACGAGCCGAGCGATGTGCAGCCGACCTCCAGGCAGACCTCGGTGACCGAGAGGTCGCCGCGGCGCAGCAGCGCCTTCGCCCGCTCGATGCGCCGCGTCATCAGGTAGGCGTAGGGGGTCTCCCCGTAGGTGGCCCGGAACTGCCGCGAGAAATGCCCGGTCGACATCAGCGCGGCGCGGGCGAGTGCCGCGACGTCGAGCGGGCGCGCATACTCGCGGTCCATCAGATCGCGCGCGCGGCGCAGATGCGCGAGGTTGGCGAGCTCCTCCGGCGTCACGATGCGAGCGTACCGTCGTGCCGGGACCGGCGGCAGATCGTGATCGCGTCCGCGTAGCCGCTGAGGTCGTAGATGCCGCCGGGCCCCCACGAATCGAGCTGCCGTTCGACGCGCAACCCGCGCTCGGCTGCGAGCGCCGCGAAGAGGCGGCGCGACATCGGGGCGCGCCAGCCGTGACGCGACGGATTGACGCCACGGTTCCGGCCATCGGCGTGGTGGATGACGGCCACGCCCCCCGGTGCGAGCACGCGGGCGATCTCTTCCAGGTACGCCGCCTGGTCACCAGGTGCGATGTGAACGAACACGTCGAAGGACCACACCGCGTCGATCGTGGCAGAGGCGACTCCGGGCAGATCGCTGCCCGAGGAGAGGACGTAGCTGATGTTCGCAGCGCCCGCGAAGCGCTCGCGGCACAGCTCGAGGGGACGCTCGCTCACATCCACCAACGTCAGCCGCGAGGCTCGCTCGGCGAGCGCGGCCGACCACCGGCCGCCGCCGGGCCCGATCTCGAGCACCGCGGCGCCCGTCGGAATCCAGGGGCTTAGCACGTCGTCGATCAGGGCCTGCTTCCACTCCTCCGAGAGGGTCCACTCCTCGCCGTGAGCGCTCCAGGTCCACTCCGTCCAGATCTCCCGGTTCTCTGCGGCGGAATTGTCCCGCCACCCAAGGTGGGCCGGGCCGAGCACGCCTCGCCGTTGCTCGGCGACGAGGCGCCGGTCCTCGAGCGCCCACCGCAGCCGCCGTCGGGCACGGCGCACCGGGCGCAGCCGCCGCCGGACCGGCTCGGCGACGCCCCGAATGGAGCCCCTCAGCCCGCTGCGATCGACCATCGCCCGCAAGCTAACGCATCGCGCCGTGACTCGACAGACGGGCGGGAACCGGCCGCTCAGCAGGCGAGCAGGCCGCCGGCCCGGGGCGGCTCCGGCGGCGGCGCCACGTCGAGCTTGAGCTCCAGCTCGATCTCCGCTCCAGCGCTGCCCGTGGCGTGAAACCCCATGCTGCGCAGGAGCGCCCGGGCCGGCCGGTTCTCCCACAGGGTGGTGGCGGTCAGCAGATGGAAGCCGTTGGCCAGGGCGCAGGCGATGAGGCGGTCCATAAGGGCGCTGCCGATGCCACACCGCTGCATCTCGTCGGCGACCGCGACGGCCACGTCGGCGACGCCCGGCCGGTCGTGATGCTGGACGTAGCGAGCGATGCCGGCGACCGAGCCGTCGTCCGGGTCCACCGCCGCCATGGCCTCGTGGGTGCCGCGGCCGACATCGGAGAGGAAGGTCAGGTCGCGCTCGCTGAGCGCGGGCATGGGGCTGAGAAAGCGGCGAAGGCGCGACTCGGAGCTCAGGCGGGCGAAGAGCCGCCGCACGCTGGCGCGATCGCCCCTGCGCAGCGGCTCGATCCGGATGAGCGCCCCGTCGCGCAGCCGCTCGGTGTCCACGCGCACGCACGGCGGCGCGACTGCCACGGGCGCACCTTTCCCCACGACATCTGACGTCCAACGATCCCGGTCCATGATGAGTGAGACGTTTGTGGCCGACAGTTCTTCCCACATCTCTTGGAACGTTCCAATCTACGTGAAGGTGGTGTGTCGCATCAAGGGGCGTGGCGCGGGAAGTCAGAGGTTGTCGAGCTGCTGCTGGGCCTGACGGTGGGCCGCGATGGCGGCCTCCCGGCCGGCCTGTGCCTCGACCGCCGCATCGTCGGCCTGGCGCAGCCCCTCGGCGGCGCGGTCCCGGCGGTCCTCGGCCACGCGCAGGGCGCGCTCGGCGCGGTCGACCTCGCGCGCGGCGTCGCGCTCGGCCGCGCGCGCCTGCTTGCGGGCCGCCTCGCGCTCGCGCTGTGCCGCCTCGGCGGAGCGCCGCTGCTTGGCCGTCTCGCCCTTGGAGGCCCCCCGCTGCGTGGCCGTCTCGCCCTTGGCGGCCCCCCGCTGCGTGGCCGCTTCGCCCTTGGCGGGCCGCGCCGGGCGCGCTTGCGCGGGCGCGACGGCGAACGCGTCTCCGAGCCCAGCGCCGAGCCCGACGTGGCGCAGCTCGCGCACCAGCCGGCCGTTGCTCACCTGCCCGCGGGCGTCGTCGTCGAGCGCCGCTGCGTGCAGCGTGTCGGCGACCCGCTCGAGCGTCATCGCGCTGAGCTCGTGGCCGCTGGAACTCAGCAGGCCCCGCGCCGTGTCCACCAGGTCGCTGACGGCGCGGCGCTCCTGATCAGCGGCAGAACGCAGGTCGCGCGCGTCAGCCCCGCCCGACAGCACGCCGGCCTGCGCCTCCCGCAATGCGTCGCCGGCGCGCAGCAGCCCATCGACCTCGGCGCGGCGGGTGCGGACCAGCTGGTTGACCGCCCACGCCGCCACCGACGGCTTGCGCAGGGCCGCGACCGCAGACGCCTGCTCGCGCTCGCCCGCCGACCGCAGCGCGCGCACCAGCGTCGCGCGTTCCGGGACGAACCGGTCCAGCGGCACGCCGTAGAGGTCGTCGAGCTCCACGCTCACCATTGTCGATGACACGCTCAGCCTCCGACCGCTCGGTGCGCGCCGGTCAGGCCAGCCGCAGCCGCGGCAGGCGGATCCAGCGGCGCCGGCGCGGCGACGCGTTGGCGACATGCCCGGCGCGCAGCCGCAGCAGCGAAACCGCGTGGGCCGTGGGGACGAACGGGTTGGCCACCACGCGCCCGTCATCGAGCGCGAGCGCCGCCACCGCCACGCCGTCAACGACGGCGAGCAGCACGGGCCCCTCGAGCGCGGGAGCTTCGTCCAGGGCCGCCAGCCAGCGCGTGGTGGCCTCGTCGTCAGCGCGCGCCGGGCGCAGCTCCACCGAGGGGCCGGAACGCCACAGCGGCCGGCTCGGCGTCTCGTGGTAGCGAGCGGCGGCCCGAGTCAGGTCGGCGACGTGCTGTTCCGCTACAAGTGCATTCAGAGTGCCATTCATCAGAGGGCTCCTTGGGAATTCATCGTGCTCTCATGGTGCGCCTAAGCCACCCCTGCTACATCGGGCAAACGCAGCCGGTTTCGGCCTCCGGGGCCTTACCTGGGCGGCGAGGGGGCCTTACCTCGATAGCCGCCCGCGACGCCGGGAACGGAGGCGTTCAGGAGGCCGGCGGCAGGCTGGCGTCGGCGTCGCGCCGCCCGTAGATCCCGAGACCGACGCCGTTCCCCGCGCGGGTGATATGACACAGAAATGCCCAGAGCGGTCGCGCCCCTGCCCGAGTCGGCGTCGGTGGTCATCATCGGCGGGGGCGTCATGGGGACGAGCGCCGCCTTCCACCTCGCCGAGGCCGGAGTGGACGTCGTCCTGTTCGAGCGCGCCCAGCTCGGCAGCGGCTCGACGTCGCGGGCGGCCGGCGGCGTGCGCGCGCAGTTCTCCGACGCGCTCAACATCCAGATCGCCCAGCGCAGCCTTGAGGCGTTCGCGGCGTTCGCCGACCGGCCGGGCTGGGAGATCGACCTCAAGCGCAGCGGATACCTGTTCGTGCTCAGCCGCCCGGGCGACGTGGCCGAGTTCGAGGCGGGCGTGGCACTCCAGAACGCGTACGGCGTCCCGTCGCGGATGCTCGGCCCCGACGAGGCCCGGGCGCTGTGTCCGCTGCTGGCCGGCGACGACATCCTGGCCGCCGCGTTCTCGCCGGAGGACGGGCACGCGACCCCCGAGGCCGTCGTGCAGGGCTACGCCTTCGCCGCTCGAGCGCTGGGCGCCCACCTGCGCGTCGGCTGCGAGGTGACCGCGATCGACACCCGCTCGGGCCGGATCACCGCGGTGCGGACCAGCCACGGTGCGATTGCCACCGACGTCGTCATCTGCGCCGCCGGCGCCTGGTCGCGGCGGTGCGGCGAGATGGTGGGCGTGGCGCTCCCGGTGACCCCGCTGCGGCGCCAGATCCTGTTCACCGAGCCGATGCCGGATCTCCCGCCCGATCTCCCGTTCACGATCGACTTCGCCTCGAGCTTCTACTTCCACCGCGAGGGACCGGGGCTGCTGATGGGGATGTCGCATGCCGGCGAGGCGCCGGGGTTCGCGCTTCACACCACGGACGACTGGGTGCCGGACCTGCTCGCGGTCGCCTCACGCCGCGCGCCGCGGATTGCCGAGGCGGGGATCAAGGGCGGATGGGCGGGCCTGTACGAGGTCACGCCCGACCACAACGCGATCATCGGCGAATCCGAGACGGTGAGCCGGTTCCTCTATGCCACCGGGTTCTCCGGCCACGGGTTCCTGCAGGGCCCGGCCGTCGGGGAGATCCTGCGCGACCTCGTGCTGGAGCGCCCCACGTTCGTGGACATCGGACCGCTGAGCGTCAACCGGTTCAGCGATGCCATGCTCCGTCCCGAGTACAACATTGTCTAGCGCTCACCAGGACATCCAGACGGGCACCGCCGGGGCGCGCGTGGTTCAGGCGCTGGAACGCTTGGACGTGGAGGTCGCCTTCGGGCTCCCCGGGGTCCACAACCTGGCGATCTGGAAGGCGCTGTCGGAGTCGTCGGTGCGGCTCGTCGGGGTCCGCCATGAGCAGGCGGCCGTGTACGCGGCCGACGGGTACGCCCGGGCCACCGGCCGGCTCGGCGTCGCCGTCGTCACCACCGGGCCGGGTGCCGCCAACACCCTGGGGGCGACCGGCGAGGCGATGGCGTCGGGCTCACCGGTGCTGGTCATCGCCACCGACATTCCCGCCGCCATCCGCCGTCCCGGGACCTACCGCGGCAGCCTGCACGAGACGCGCGACCAGACCGCGATGTTCGCCCCGGTCACCAAGGCCGCCACACTGGCATCCACGGCGGCCGAGGTGGGGGACGCGGTGGTGGCGGGCGCCCATGCCGCGCTCGCCGCGCCGTACGGCCCCGTCTATCTCGGCATCCCCACCGATCTGCTGCGCCGGCCCGCGCCGGAGCTTCCCGCGGAGCTGGCGGACGTGCCGCGCACCCCGCCGTTTGCCGGCACCGGCCTGGCCGAGGCGATCACGCTCATCGCGGCGGCGAGGCGACCGCTCATCTGGGCCGGCGGGGGTGCGCTGAGAGCCGGCGCCGGCGACGCGGTCGGCGCCCTGGCCGCCACGCTGGGCGCGCCGGTGCTCACCACCTACATGAGCCGCGGCCTGCTGGCCCCCGACCATCCGTGGCTGGCCCCCGGCCCGGCCCACGCCCCGGAGGTGGGGGCCCTGTGGGATGAGGCCGACCTCGTCATCGGCATCGGAACGGACTTCGACGGGGTCATGACCCAGAACTGGACGATGCCCCAGCCGCCGCGGCTGGTCTGCGTCAATCTCGACGCCGCCGACGCCACCAAGAACTACGCCGCCGACGTCGTGCTCGTCGGCGATGCCCGCGAGGTGACCGAGCAGCTTGTCTCCGCGGTGCCGCGACGCGCCGGGGCAGACGCGACGCTGGCGCGGCTCGAGCGCATCGGCGCCGCGGTGGCGGCCGCGGTCCTGGCCGACGACCCCGAGGCGGCGGCCTTCCTGGCGATCATGGAGAGCGCGGTGCCGCCCGACGCGGTGGTGGTGGCCGACATGTGCATCCCCGGCTACTGGCTGGCGGGCTACCGCAGCGTGCCGCGCCCGCGCGCCCTCGCCTACCCGATGGGGTGGGGCACGCTGGGCTTCGCGTTCCCGGCCTCGCTGGGCGCCGCCCTCGCCGGACCGGCGGTGTGCGTGTGCGGAGACGGAGGCTTTCTCTTCGCCTGCGGCGAGCTCGCGACCGTCGCCGAGGCCGAGGTCGCGCTCACGGTGGTGCTCGTCGACGACGGCGGCTACGGCATGCTGCGCTTCGATCAGGAACTGGCCGGCGACGAGCCATTCGGCGTGGACCTCGCCGGCCCGGACTTCGAGGCGCTCGGACGGTCGTTCGGCATCGCGGCTACCACGGTCGACGGCTTCGGCCCGGCGTTCGAGACGGCGCTGACTGGAGCCGTGGCCTCGCCCGCGCCATCGCTCATCGTCGTCAAGGCGCGGCTCAAGCCGCCGCCAACCACCTCGCCGCGGTGGTATCGGCGGCCGCGCTGACTTCGGGTAGCGGCCCAGGAACGCCGGCGGGCTACCGGTGTGCCCGCGCCTGGCGCACGACGAAGCGGACGCTGACGGTCTTGCCGACCTTGCCGTTGGCCCGCGGAGTCACATCGAGCCGGTAGGTTCCGGGGCTCAGCTTGCGGTGCAGCAATTGGCTCAGGCTCAGGGTGAAATGCCCGGCGCGGTCGGTGCGCATCACGCTGGTCACGACCGTGAACCGCGAGCAGTGTACGAAGCGGCGGGCCTGGGCGCTGGGCTTGACGCAGCGCGAGCCGCGGCGCTCCCCGGTCTGGGACCGCAGCAGGGTGACGGTGAGCCTGGCGGCCAGCGATTCGGTGTAGGTGATCGACAGGCCCGTGGTGCCGCTGGACGCAATGTGGCCGTGCGCGTCGACGTTGACGGTGCCGGCGGACAGCTTCAGGCCAGAGACCGACGGCGTGAGGTTCGTGGTCTTGGTTGTGCCATTGCCGGCGCCCGAGCCCGGGGGCGTGCCCGAGCCGGAGGCCGGGCCCGAGCCCGAGCCGGGCTGGTTCCCGCCACCGGAGGGCGGTGACGGCGGGCTGCCCGGCATCAGGGTGCGCACGTCGGACGCGCTGAGCGCGCGGTTCCAGATCGTCACGCCGTCGATGGCGCCGAGGAATCCGTGCGGTGCGCAGCCCGGGTAATTGCCGATGTAGAGGTTGGGATCGGGCACGACGTAGTCGAGCGATCCGGACAAGGCAGTGCCCGATCCCACCGCCACGCCGTCCACGTAGAGCGAGACGGCGCTGCCGTCGTAGATGCCGACGGCCAGATGCCACTTGCCGTCCCACACTCCCTGCCCGGCATCGGGGGACCGCGTGTAGACAGTCCCCTTTTGCTGAGAGACGTAGAACTGCAGCCCCCCGGCGGGCCCGGTATAGAGGCCGTAGGACGCCGCGATGCAGCCGTTGGCGCCCTTGGCCAGAATGTACCGGTAGGCCCCGGGGCTGCCGGCCTCCTTGAACCATGCGCTGACGGTCACCGCGCCGGCGGGGTCCAGGGCGTCGTTGTCGGCCATCTTCACCTGGCCGCTGGACCCATTGAAGCTGAGCGCGCTGCCCGAGACTCCGGGGACCCAAGACACCCCGCCCGTCAGAACGCCGTTGGTGCCGTTGCCCGAGCTGTCGGCGACGCGCGTGCCGCTGCCCTCGTCGAAGTTCCACACGCCCACGGGGGCGGGGGCGGCCAGAGCAGGGGAGGCGGTGATCGCGGCGGTCACGAGGGCGACCGCGATTAGCGGGAGGCGTTTCAACATTGCGGCAGTTCCTTTGAGCAGACAACCGATCAACGCCCGTCCGCGGCGGCAGCTTGCGCGACATGAACGAAAATTGAACGCCTGAGTTATGGTCCATCAATGCCGGTGATTGCTGCCGTGACTCAGCACGCGGCGCACAACGCGATGGAGGACCCGGACGAGATCGCGTGGTTCCACGATCGCTGCAGCGATCTCATGCGGGAACTGCTGGGCGAGCTCGCGCGGGCACCCGGCACGCCGCGCCCGTTCCCGCACATCGAGGACGCGCTCGGCTGGCCCCACCGCCGCATCGCGTCCGTGTTGGGCGGGGTCGCGCATCTGCGGCAGATGGAGTTCGCCGGGCGGCGGCCGTACCGCTTCCTGGACACGCACCAGAGCGCGTCGGGGCGCTGGGAGATGTGGATGGACGTCCGCCAGGCGCGCGCCCTGCGCGCCGCCCAGCGGGCCGAGGCGGTCCCGGGCGCGCGGTGAGCGACGTCGCCACCGGCCGCTGCCTGTGCGGCGCCGTCGCCTACGAGGTGCGCGGGCCGCTGCGCGACGTGCTCATCTGCCACTGCGAGGAGTGCCGGCGCTGGCACGGGCATATGGCCGCCTGCACCGCCGCGCGTCGCGAGGACCTCGTGCTGGTGCAGGCGCGGGGCCTGCGGTGGGTGCAGAGCCCCAACAGCGACGCCGGAGCGCGGCGCGGCTTCTGCGCTGAGTGCGGCTCGAGCCTGTTCTGGGACCCGCCCCGCCGCGACATCATCAGCATCGCCGCCGGGTCACTGGACCAGCCGACCGGCCTGCGCGTGGCCGGCCACTGGTTCGTGTCCCAGGCGGTGGACTACGCCGAGCTGCCTGACGACGGCCTGCCGCGCCACGAGCGCAGCGCCGAGCACGAGAGCGCCGCGCCAGAGCCCTGACCGGCCCGGGGCGACCTGTTCAGGGCGCCTCGGGCCAGCGGCGGCCGGCGACCTCGAGATCGCCGACCTTGAGCGATCCGATCTCGACCTCTCCGGCCTTGAGCGTGCGGATCACGGCGCGGCCGATCGCGATCCGGCCGATGGCCACCGCTCCGACGGCCATGACGGCGATCGCGAGGGGTCCCATGCTGGTCGGCCCCAAGAGCCGGGCGCCGACGACCTGGGCCCCGGTCGCGTGGACGGCGGTCGCCTCGGCCTTGGCGTGCCTCTTGGCGAGCATCGGTCCAGCGTACCGCGTCGGTGTCGCGCCTCAGTCGGGGATGTGGGCGAACGTGTCGGGATCGGGACCGGTGCGCCCATCCTCGCCCTTGTCCAGCGCCGCGATGGCCTCGATGTCGCCGTCCTCGAGCTCGAAGTCGAACAGCTCGAAGTTCTCCTGGATGCGCGAGGGCGTGGTGGACTTGGGGAACACGATGCTGCCGCGCTCCAGGTGCCAGCGCAGCACCACCTGCGCGGGCGTGCGGCCGATGCGGCCGGCGATCTCCGTGATCACGGGGTCGTTCAGCACGCCGCCCTGGGCGATCGGGGACCACGCCTCGGTGGCGATGCCGTGGTCCTCGCCGTAGCGGCGGACCGCGTCATTGAGCAGGTAGGGGTGCAGCTCGATCTGGTTGACCGCCGGCGTCACCTCGGTCTCGCGCGCCAGCCGCTCCAGGTGCTCCACCTGGAAGTTGGACACGCCGATCGAGCGCGCGCGGCCCTGGCTCTTGAGCTCCTCCAGCACCTTCCACGTCGAGACGTAGTCACCGTCGTAGAGGGTCGGCAGCGGCCAGTGGATGAGGAACAGGTCCACGTAATCGAAGCTGAGGGAGGACAGCGTGTGCTCGAACGCCTTGCGGGCGTCGTCGGGGTGATGGCAGGCATTGGAGAGCTTGCTGGTCACCCAGACCTCGTCGCGGGCCACGTCCGAGGCGCGGATGGCCTCGCCGACGCCGCGCTCGTTGCGATACATCTCCGCCGTGTCGATGTGGCGGTAGCCGGTCTCGAGCGCCTGCGTCACCGCCGTCGCGGTGTCCTCGGGCGGGATCTGGAACACCCCGAAGCCGAGCTGCGGGATCTCGTGCCCGTCATTGAGCGTCACGGTGGGGACGGTGGAAACGGTGGTCATGGTCTCAGTCTCCTGTGGGTCGGGTCGGGCATCCAGTCTGGCGGGCGTTCGACATAGGTTCAAATAATGCTTTTGTCAGTTCGATAGGCTTGTGCTATGGATCCGCGCCGCGTCCTCACCTTCCGCGCGGTCGCGCAGGAGCGGTCCTTCTCGCGGGCGGCACGGCGCCTGGCGCTGTCCCAGCCGTCGGTCTCCAACCAGGTCGCCGCGCTGGAGCGCGAGGTCGGAGTGCGGCTGCTGGAGCGCCGCCCGGGCGGCCTGCGGCTCACCGCCGAGGGCGCGATCCTGCTCGAGCACGCCGACGTCATCGCCGATCGCTTCGGCCTGGCCGAGACCCAGCTGGCGGGCGCCTCCGAGCGTCAGCGAACCCGGCTGCGGATCGGCGCCCTGCCCAGCGCCCTGGCCGGGCTCGTGCCGGAGGCGATCGCCCGAGTGCGCGAGCGGCATCCCGACACGCGGGTGACGTTCGACGAGGGAACGAGCGGGGACCTGGCGGCCCGCCTCGCCTCCGGCGAGCTCGACCTCGCCATCGCCTACCAGGACACCACCTGGACCCGCGCCGAACCCCCCGGCGTCAAGCGCCACCACCTGCTCCACGAGGAGTTCATGGTCGCGCTGCCGCCCGATCACCGGCTGGCCGGCGAGACGAAGGTCCATCTCGGCGACCTGCGCGACGACGACTGGACCGCCGCGCTCACCGACGGGGTGATCGTCCGCGCGTGCCGAGCCGCCGGCTTCGAGCCCCGGCTCGTCTCGATCACCCACGATCAACTGGCGATCCGCGGGCTCGTCATCCGCGGGCTGGCGGTGACGCTCGTCGCCGAGCTGCTGGCCGATCCGTTCAACGACCTCGCCCTGCGCCCGATCGACGGCATGACGGTGGCCCGCGACGTCTACGCGCTCCTGCCCCCGGGGCGCCGCCACCCGCTGGTGGAGCCGACGCTGGAGGCGCTCAACGAGGTCGCGGTCGGAATGCGACGCGTGCGCTCAGTCGACCCGGCTGGGATGCCCGGGCCCGGGCCAGGGCGCCAGGCAGAGCAGCAGACGCGCGTCTGAGACCGCCTCCACCTCGTGGCGCTCGGCCGGCTTGAAGTGCACCAGCCCCTGCGCGCCGAGCCGCTCCTCCTGTGCGGCCGCGCGGATCATCACCTCGCCGGCGAGGACCACCACCAGCGCGTGCTCATGGACCTGATGCTCGGAGAGGCGCTCGCCCGCGGCGAGGGCCAGCAGGATGACCCGGTTGGCCTCGTCGTCTGAGTGCAGGATGCGGGGCGAGTGCGGCTGCACCGATTCGGCGTCAAGGCGCCAGAAGTCCACGCGGGCATCATAGGCGCCGTGTGCAAGGCTGTGCACATGGAGCTCGGCCGCTTCGGAGTCTGGACCTCGTACCGCACCATCGGCGAGGAGAACGCCGGCGAGGCCGCCGCGCTGGTGGCCGAGCTGGGCTTCGGCACGTTCTGGCTCGGGGGATCGCCGCGACTGGCCGACACCCGCGCGCTGCTGCAGGGCGCCGATGCGATCGTCGTGGCCACCGGGATCGTCAACGTGTGGACTTACGACCCCGCCGAGCTGGCGCGTGACTACGCCGAGCTGCGCCCCCGGTTCGGCGACCGGCTGCTCGTGGGGATCGGGATCGGCCATCCCGAGGCCACCAGCGACTACACCCGGCCGCTGACCACGATGCGGGCATTCCTGGACGAGATCGACGCCGCCCCCGCGCCGATCGCGCCCGAGCGGCGCTGCCTGGCCGCCCTCGGGCCCAAGATGCTCGACCTGTGCCGGGAGCGGTCCCGCGGCACTCTCACGTACTTCGTGCCGCCCCAGCACACCGGCGCGGCGCGTGCCCGTCTGGGCGACGGCCCGCTCCTGGCCACCGAGCTGGCCTGCGTGCTCGACACCGATGCCGACGCGGCGCGCGCCGCCGCCCGCCACTACGCGAAGCTGTACCTCGGCCTGCGCAACTACACGGACAACCTGCTGCGCTACGGGTTCACCGAGCAGGATCTCGCCGACGGGGGATCGGACGGCCTGATCGACACAATCGTGCCCCACGGGACGGCGGAGGAGATCGCGGCGGCCGCCCAGGCGCACCTGGACTCCGGCGCCGACCATGTCTGCCTGCAGCCGGTGGGCGTCGGCGGCGTGCCGCGCGCGCAGTGGAGCGCGCTGGCCTCCGCGCTCGGGCTCGGCTGAGCGCCGCAGCTCAGCCGGTCTGGCGCTGCTGCTCTTCGACGGTCAGCTCGGCAGTGGGACGCGCTTCGAGGCGGCCGTCGGGGATCGGCTCGCCGCTAAGCACGGACAGACCGTACGTGCCCTCGTTAAGGCGCTTCTCCGCGCGCTCGACGGCGGCCAGATCGGCGCGCAGATCGGCGGCGCGCCCGACATCGAGCTCGTCCTGGTAGAGATCCTCCGAGCCCTCGTCGCCCGGCTGCACGTTCTCGTCGGACTCCAGCGAGCCGCCGGTGTGGAGACCGAGCGCCTCCTCGATCCGGCGGCGCTCGCGCGCCAAGAGGTCTCGGGCTCGTTCGGGCTCCATCGCCGCACCAGCCTACCCGTTCAGGGCGCGCGTCGCAGGCGCCGCGCCGGCCGGGCGCGCAGGCTGGCGGTCCAGGCCGCGGCGATGAGGGCGGCGCCGGCGGCCAGGGCCAGCCACGAGCCGAGGTCGACGGACCCCAGGCCTGACGCGGAGCCCGGCTGCGCCGCCGCCGCGGGCACCGGGAGGCGATGCCCGGCGCGGGTGGCCAGTGTCTGCGCCGTGACGATCGCGGTCGTGATCGGGGAGGCCCGCGGCGCGTTGACTGCCACCGGGTGGCCCCCCGGCTTGGTCGTCACGTACGCGCCGACCCCATTGGGCATCACCACCACGACGGTGCCGCGGAACACCTGGGACAGCTCCTGGCCCAGAAACTGCGCGTAGGGCTGGGGCTTGCGCCACAGCGCGCCGACCGAGCCGAGATCGGCGGGCGTGGAGATCAGGGCCACGCGGATCGGCACGCCCGCGCGCTGCGCCGCCGCCAGCAGCCCGCTCAGCCGCGCCGCGTCGGACTGCCGGAACCCCCCATCGGCGGGCAGGAACAGCGACTGCGATGCGAGCACGTCGCTGGCCGGATCCCCGTCTGCGAGCGCCCGCCCCGGCGCCAGCGCCGACACCGCCAGCGCCAGGCAGGCGCACCCGAGCCAACGGCGGCGAAGGCGGCGAAGGGGCTGCGTACAGTCTGGCAATGGATATGGGCGTGTCGCGTCAGCGCGGGCGAATCGCCGGGGCGCTCGCAGTGATTGTGGCGGCTCTGGCGCTGCCGGCGACCGCAGCCGCGCACGGCCCGGTGGACCCGGCGGCGTCCAGCTACGTGGCGCGCGTCGGCTCCATCCCGGCGGGGATGCAGGCCAAGGTCATCGACGGCGATCAGCGGTTGTGGCTGCGCGTGAGCCCCCGCCGCACGGTCGTGGTGATCGACTACCAGGGGGCGCCATACCTGCGCTTCTCGCCCCGCGGGGTGGCGGTCAACACCGCATCGGCGATGTACTACCTCAACCAGGTGCCGGCCGAGACGCCGCCGTCGACCACCGGGCCGGACGTGGCGCCGCACTGGTCGGCGGTCAGCGCCGCCCATACCTACGGCTGGCACGACGGGCGGCTGCACGCGCTGGCGGCGACGGCGGCGGCGCCCGGCGCCACCTACCTGGGCCGATGGCGCGTCCCGCTGCGCATCGACGGCACGCCGAGCGCGATCACCGGCGGGCTCTACTTCGCCGCCAGCCCGTCGATCGTGTGGTTCTGGCCGATCCTGGTGGCGCTGGCGTGCGCGGCGGCGGTGGTGCGGCTGCGCCGCCCCGAGCTTGACGAACGGCTCGCTCGCGGACTGGCCGCGGTGGCGCTGGCCGGGTTCGCCGTCGCCGTCACCGGCCAGCAACTGCACGGGCGCCCGTCGGTGTCGGTGGGGCAGGGGGTGCTGCTCGCGGCGGCGCTGGCGTTCGTCGTCTGGGCCGGATCTCGGCTGGTCCGCCGCCGCCACGGCTGGTTCACGTTCTTCGTCATCGCGGCGCTGGCGATCTGGGAGGGCGCATCGCTGATCGCCGTTCTGCTCGACGGCCACGTGCTCATGGCGCTGCCCCCGCTCCTGGCGCGGGTGGCGGTGGTGGCGTGCCTCAGCGCCGGGGTGGCGCTGCTCCCGGTGGTGTTCGCGCTGGCCGAGCGCTCGGGGCGCAGACGGGCCGAGACGCGGGACGGCGCGGCGCACGCCGCCGGCGCCGGCGGTGCCCCGGGGGAGGACGCCGAGGCGTGGCGGACCGGCGTCTAGTCGCCCCGGCGGCGATCGCCCTCGCCCTGACGATCGCCGCCTGCGGCTCCTCGGCGGCTCCGCCGTCCGCGTCCGACGCGATCCCCGCCGCGCTGATCGCGCAGTCGCGGCCGATCGGCCACGGCTCCGCGTTTCACCCGCCCGCGCGTGGGCCCGTGCCCGGGGCGTGCCGAAGTGGACTGGGCAAGCGCAGCGGTGCGCATGTGGAGCTGTTCGCGCGCAACCGCGTCGTGCTCGTGGCCGCCGGAATCGGGGTCCGTGGCCCGGTCATGCGGTCCGGGGGCCGGATCACCGCGGCGCGCTGCTACGGCGATCTCGTGACGCTGGAGCCGACCGGAGTGGTGCTCGTGCGCCCTGGGGCGCCCGCCACCCTCGCTGACCTGTTCCGCGCCTGGGGGCAGACGCTGACCGCCCATCGCCTGCTCTCCTTCGGCGGCCGGGTCAGCGTCTACGTCGATGGGCGCCCGCGCCCGGGGCGGCCGGCCACGGTGCCGCTGCGCCGGCACGCGGAGATCGTGGTGGAGGTGGGCCCGCGCGTTCCGCCCCACGCCGCCTATCACTTCCCGCCGGGCGCGTAGCCCGGCGCCCGTCAGCGCGCGCCGTGCCCGCTGGGGTCCGCGGACTCGACGCGGTTGCGGCCCTGGGCCTTGGCCATGTAGAGCGCGCGGTCGGCCTTGCGGATGAGCTCGTCCGGGGCCACGGCGTCCTCGGGCAGGCTGGCGACGCCGAAGCTGGCGGTGATCGGGCCGGTCTGGACGAGCTCGGTGCGCTCGATCTGGCGTCGGATCTTCTCGGCCAGCTCCATCGCGCCCTGGCGGTCGGTCTCGGGCAGCAGGAGCAGGAACTCCTCGCCGCCGAAGCGCGCCGCGAAGTCGCTGGCGCGCACGGTGGCGGACAGCAGCCGCCCCATCGCGGCCAGCGCCTTGTCGCCGTGGCTATGGCCGTGAAGGTCGTTGAGGACGCGGAAGCGATCGAGGTCGAGCAGTACCACCCCGAGCGGACTGAGCGAGCGTCCCGCCTGCGCCACCATCCGGCGGATCGTCTCCTCGGCGGCGCGGCGGTTGGGCAGCCCGGTGAGGGCATCGGAGACGGAGCGCTCCTCCACGAGCGCCAGCTCGCGCTGGCTGGCCAGGATCGGCGCCGCCCGGCGCGCCGCGTCGCGCAGCGCCGCCCGCTCGCGAGCGGAGATGCGGGTGGCGTGCGCCACGAGCAGGGTGCCGACGATCTCGCTGCCGGACACCAGAGGCTCGCAGGCGACATCGGCGTCGATGCCGCCGCACACGGCGCAGGGGGCCAGGGGGCTCTTGTCCTGGGTGCGCTCGTGGCTGCGTCCCAGTCGCATGGCCAGGCACGAGCGGGCGCCCAGCCCGTCAGTGCGGATGCCGTGCAGCGGCGACTGGTCGACCGCTTCGCCCAGCTTGGGTTCCAACCGCTCGCCGCCCTCGGCGACCAGCAGCACGCCGCAGCCGGCTCCGGGCAGCACCCGGGCGGCGTTGGTCATGAGCAGGCGCTGGGACTCCTCCGCGGAGCTCGAGGACTGCAGCAGCTCGTCCAGCTCGCGGGTGGCGTCGCCCAGGGCGCGCTCGCGGCGCACCAGCGCCCGCCCCGCGGCCACGGCGATGCCGCCGAACAGCAGGCCGAGAAGGGCCACAGCCGCGACCACCAGCCACGCCCTGAGGTTGCCGTGGCGCGCGTCCAGCCCGGCCGCAAACGCGTCGCCGGTGAGGAGCACGGCGGCCAGTGCCGCGGGGGCGATGACGCGTGCAGCAGTCGTTCCCCTCAGTGAGGCCATGCGGAGCGCATCGGCCGAATCGGTGGTCGGCTTGAGCGCCGCGAGTTACGCTTGGACCGTGGCCAGCCTGGAGGTGGAGTCCGACGAGCTCGTGATCCGGCTGAGCGGGGTCGAGCAGGCGGCGGCGCTGCGGCGCGAGGTTCGCGTTCCCCTGGCATCGATCCGCAGCGTGTGCGCGGAGCCCGATCCCTGGGGGGCCCTACGCGGCATCCGCGCGCCGGGCACCGGCATTCCCGGAGTGGTGGCCTACGGCGTCCGGAGGGTGACCGGCGGGGCGCCGGACTTCGCCGCGATCCACGGCTGCGGGCCGGCCGTGCGGGTCGACCTGACGCCGGGCGCGCCGTTCGGTCGCCTCGTCGTCACCGTCGACGACGCGCAGCGGATCGTGGAGGAAGTACGCGCGCTGACGCACCCTTGATCCGCCGGGACGGGTACGTTGTTACCGCGCAGTGCGCGACCACTGACGTCAGGAGAGGTGGGTGTGGATGGCCGTCAAGGCTGGTGATCTCGAGCAGGACCTGATCGAATCGCTGGGCCAGACGGTCGGCCGTCAGCTGGCTGACGAGCCGCCGGCATCCTACCTGGAGTTCGTGCGCCAGTACTACCACTGGGTGCCGGCCAAGGACCTCGCTGACCGCGACCAGGCGGATCTGTGCGGCGGCGTCGTCGCGCACTGGCGACTCGCCCGCCACCGCGCCCGCGGCGAGGCCAAGGTCAACGTCTACAACCCGCAGCGCGAGCGCGACGGCTGGACCTCGCCCTACACCGTGGTCGAGGTCATCTCCGACGACATGCCGTTCATCGTGGACTCGGTGACGATGGAGCTGAGCCGCCAGGGCTACAACATCGAGCTCATCGTCCACCCGGTGATGCGCGTCGTGCGCGATGAGGAGGGGGAGCTCACCCAGGTGCTCGAGCCCGGCGCGACGGCGTTCGGCTTCGTCACCGAGTCGGTCATCCACGTCGAGGTCGCCCACGAGTCCGATCCGGAGCGGCTGTCGGTCCTGCGGGCGGGGGTGGAGCTCGTGCTCGAGGAGGTGCGGGCCGCCGTGGAGGACTGGGCGCAGATGCGCGCCCAGACCACGGCTCTGGCCACCGAGCTGCGCCGGCAGGCGCCGCCCGTCGAGCCCCACGAGCTCGCCGAGGCCCAGGCCTTTCTGGCCTGGCTCGCCGACGAGCACTTCACGTTCCTCGGCTACCGGGAGTACAGGCTCACCACCGGGGAGGAGTCCGCGGAGCTGAGCGTCGTCGAGGGCTCGGGTCTGGGGATCCTCCGCGGCGCGTCGCCGACGCCATCCACGACGCTGACCGGCAAGGCCCTGGCCCTCGCCCGCTCCCCGCATCCGCTGGTGCTGACCAAGGCCAACTCGCGTGCCACCGTCCACCGGCCGTCCTATCTGGACTACGTCGGGGTCAAGCAGTTCGCGCCCGACGGCACCGTCACCGGCGAGCGGCGGTTCCTCGGCCTCTACACCACCACCGCCTACAAGACCAGTCCCCGCGATATCCCACTGCTGCGCGGCAAGGTGGAGCGGGTGCTGAGCCACGCCGCGTTCCCGCCCGACAGCCACGACGCCAAGGGCCTCATCGACATCCTCGAGTCCCTACCGCGCGATCTCCTCGTCCAGATCGACGCCGACGACCTGTTCGAGATCGCCATCGGCATCCTGGGCCTGGGCGAGCGCCAGCGAGTTCGCCTGTTCGTCACCGCCGACCAGCTGGACCGGTTCGTGGCCTGCACGCTGTGCCTGCCCCGTGACCGCTTCAACACCGAGAACCGCCAGCGGGCGGGGCGGATCCTGGCCGAGGCCTTCGGCGGCGACCACGTGGATTGGCGCCTGCAGCTCTCGGAGTCGCTGATCGTCCGCGTCGACTACATCGTGCGCACGCCGGAGGGCGTACCCGACACCTACGACGTCGCCGAGATCGAGGCCCGCATCGCCGAGTCCACGCGGGCCTGGACCGACCAGCTGCGCGCGGTGCTCATCGCCGCCCACGGCGAGCAACAGGGCCCCGAGCTCTACGCCCGTTACGGCCAGGCGTTCCCGCCGGGGTATCGAGCCGACCGCAGCGCCGACACCGCGCTGCTCGACGTGGACCGCATCGAGGAGCTGCTCGCCGGCGGGCAGCCGATCATTGACATCTACCGGCGCCCGGCCGAGAGCGAGCACATGGTCCGCTGTCAGCTGCTCAGCGCCAAGCGGGTGTCGCTGTCTGACGTGGTGCCGACCTTTGAGCACATGGGGGCCAAGGTCGCCGACGAGCGCCCGTATGAGGTCAGCCCTGCGGGGCTGAGCCCGGTGTGGATCTACGACTTCGGCTTGTGGTGCGATCCGCAGGGACTGGCGCGCGCCGGCACGTCGTTTGCCGACGTGATCATCGCCGTCTGGTCGGGCCGGCTGGAGGACGACCGGCTCAACGGCCTGGTGATGGGCGCCGGGCTCACCGGCCTGGAGATCACGATCATCCGGGCCATCCTGCGCTACCTGCGCCAGGCGACGGTTGCGTTCTCGGACTCCTACATGACCGGGACGCTGCTGCGCCATCCCATCATCGCGGTGGCGCTGGTGCGGCTGTTCGAGTCACGGTTCGATCCCGACACCGCCGATCCGGCTCGCACCGAGGCGCTCACCGCCGAGATCGAGTCCGAGATCGACGACGTCCAGAGCCTCGACGAGGACCGCATCCTGCGCAGCTTCCTGGCGGTGGTGCTGGCGATGCTGCGCACCAACTACTTCCGCGTCGACGCCGGCACCGATCCGCCGTCGCCGCTGGGCTACCTGTCGTTCAAACTGGACCCGTCCAAGCTGGCCATGCTGCCCCGGCCACGCCCGCGCTTTGAGATCTTCGTCTACTCGCCGCGCGTCGAGGGCATCCACCTGCGGGGCGGCAAGGTCGCGCGCGGCGGCATCCGCTGGTCTGATCGCCGCGAGGATTTCCGCACCGAAGTGCTGGGGCTGATGAAGGCCCAGATGGTGAAGAACGCACTCATCGTCCCCGTCGGCTCCAAGGGCGGTTTCGTGGTCAAGCGCCCGCCCGCGCGCGGCGGCCCCGAGGCGCTGCGCGAGGAGGGCATCGCCTGCTACCGCACGTTCCTGTCAGGGCTGCTCGACCTCACTGATAACTACGCCGGCACCGCGGTGGTGCCCCCCGAACGCGTGCTGCGCTACGACGACGATGATCCCTACCTGGTGGTGGCCGCCGACAAGGGGACGGCGACGTTCTCCGACATCGCCAACGAGGTGTCGGCCGCCTACGGGTTCTGGCTGGGCGACGCGTTCGCCTCGGGCGGCTCGCACGGCTATGACCACAAGGCGATGGGCATCACCGCGCGCGGCGCCTGGGAGTCGGTCAAGCGCCACTTCCGCGAGCTTGGCACCGACGTGCAGAGCGAGGCGTTCACGGTGGTCGGCATCGGGGACATGTCGGGCGACGTGTTCGGGAACGGCATGCTGTGCTCGGAGCACATCAGGCTGCTGGCGGCGTTCAACCACGCGCACGTCTTCCTGGACCCCGATCCCGACCCGGCCGCCAGCTTCGCCGAGCGCCGCCGGCTGTTCTCCATGGGGCGGTCGTCCTGGAGCGACTATGACCCGGCGGCCATCTCCGAGGGGGGCGGCGTGCACGCGCGCAGCCTCAAGTCCATCCCGGTCACGCCGCAGGTCAAGGAGGCGCTGGGCATCGAGGCGGACCGGCTGTCGCCCACCGAGCTCATCCAGGAGCTGCTCCGCGCCCCGGTGGACCTGTTGTTCAATGGCGGCATCGGCACCTACGTCAAGGCGGCGGAGGAGACGAACGCCGATGTCGGCGATCGGGCCAACGACGGCCTCCGCGTCGACGGCTCGCAGCTGCGCTGCCGGGTGGTGGGGGAGGGGGGCAACCTGGGCTTCACCCAACGCGGCCGCATCGACTACGCGCTGCACGGCGGGCCCGACCAGAACGGCGGCCGCATCAACACCGACGCCATCGACAACGTCGCCGGCGTCAACACCTCAGATCACGAGGTGAACATCAAGATCCTGCTCGGCGAGGTCATCGGCGAGGGCGAGATGACCGACGAGGAGCGCAACGCGCTGCTCGGGCAGATGACCGATGCCGTGGGGGCGCAGGTGCTCTACGGCAGCTACACGCAGACGCAGGCGCTGAGCCTGGCCGGCGCCCAGGCGGTGTCGATGCTCGACGTGCACGCCCGCCTCATCCGGCGGCTGGAGCAGGTCGCGTCCCTGGACCGCGAGATCGAGTTCCTCCCTTCCGAGAAGACGATCGCGGCGCGCCGCAGCGATCGGCGCGGGCTCGTCGGGCCCGAGCTGGCCACGCTGATGGCGTACGGCAAGATCTTCCTCTACTCAGAGCTGGTGGAGTCCGACCTGCCCGAGGACCCATACCTCATCGGCGACCTCGAGCGCTACTTTCCCGCGCCGCTGCCCGAGCGCTTCTCCGAGCACATCCGCCACCATCGCCTGCGGCGCGAGCTGATCGCGACAATCGTCGCCAACCAGCTCGTGGACCGCGTCGGGATGACCTTCGCGTTCCGGCTGGCCGAGGAGACCGGCGCTCGCGCGCCCGTCCTGGCCCGCGCCTACGCGGTGGCGCGGGAGGTTTTCGACATGCGTAGCTTCTGGGACTCCGTAGAGGCGCTCGACAATCGGATCGAGGCCGGCACCCAGCTGGCGATGCTCATCGAGGGCCGGCGCCTGGTCGAGCGCGCGGCGCGGTGGGTGGTGCGGGCGGGGCCGCGCGCCGGCATCGACGTGACCGCGATGGCCGACCGCTTCGCCCCGGCGGCGCAGGTCCTGGCCGCCGCCGTGCCCGACGTCCTGTTGGGGCTCGATCGCGAGCAGTTCGCCGAGCGCCGGGGCGACCTCGAGGCCGGCGGGGTGCCGGCGGAGCTGGCCCACCGCGTGGCGAGCATGCCGGCGCTGCTGTCGGTGTTCGACATCGTGGTCGACGCCGGTACCACCGGAGTGGAGCAGCCGGTGGTCACCGACGTCTACTTCGGTATCGGCTCGCGGTTGGGGCTCGACTGGCTGCGCGACCGCATCCTCGAGCTGCCGCGCACCGATCGCTGGCAGTCCCTGGCCCGGGCCGCGCTGCGCGACGACCTCTACCGCCTGCATCGGTCGCTCACCCGCGAGATCCTCCTCTCGTCGCTCGAGTACGGCGCGCCGGATCCGCTCCAGGACTGGCTGGAGCGCAACGCCGAGGAGGTGGGTCGGGCCGACGCGGTGCTGGCTGACGTCAAGGGCTCTCGGGAGTACGACACCACCACGCTGCCCGTCGTGCTGCGCGAGCTGCGCGGCCTCGTGGCCGACGCCGGTCAGCTGACCTGAGCGGTGCGGCTGCCGCGGTCCGCGGCGGTTTCAGCCGCGGCCGCCGGCGCGGAGGCGCGCCCGCGCCGACGCCGCCGCGTAGGCCAGCACGTCGATCACGCCGCCGAGCAGGAACGCGAGCGGCCCGGTCACGACGCGCGCTGCGATCCGCCCAAGCAATCGGGATCAGGCTATCGTCTGGGCGACCATGGCCACCGTGAAGACGAACGTCACCGAGCTCCCCGAGTCGCGCGTGCGCGTCGATGCCGAGGTTCCCGCCGAGGAGGTCGAGCGCAAGCTGCAGCAGGCCGCCCGCAAGCTCGGCGGGCAGCTGCGCATTCCGGGGTTTCGCAAGGGCAAGGTGCCGCCTCCGGTTGTCATGCGCCGCCTCGGGCGCGACGCCGTATTCGACGAGGCGCTGCGCTCGAGCCTGAGCGAGTGGTACATCGACGCCATTGACACGGCCGGCATCGCTCCGATCGGCGAGCCCGACATCAACTTCGCCGAGGACGTGCCGGGGCAGGGTGAGCCGCTGGCCTTCTCCATCGAGATCGGCGTGCGGCCCACCGCCAAGCTCGGGCAGTACAAGGGCCTGGAGGTCGGGCGCCGCGAGCCCGCCGTCGACGATGCCGCCGTGGACGCGGAGGTGGAGCGCCTGCGCGACCGGCTGGCCACCCTGGACACGGTGGAGCGCCCCGCCGAGACCGGTGACTACGTGGTCCTGGACTACCTGGGCCGGGTCGACGAAGAGCCGTTCCCGGGCGGCGAGGGCCGCGATCAGCTCATCGAGCTCGGCTCCGGCCGCCTGGTGGAGGGCTTCGAGGATCAGCTCATCGGCGCATCGGCCGGTGACGAGCGGTCCGTCAGCGTCACCTTCCCCGCCGACTACGTCGCCGAACTGGCAGGCAAGGATGCCACCTTTGACGTCAAGGTCGGCGAGGTCAAGGCCAAGCGCCTCCCCGAGCTCGACGATGACTTCGCCTCCGAGGCGTCGGAGTTCGACACGCTGGCCGAGCTACGCGAGGACGTCGCGGGCAAGCTGCGCCACGCCGACGAGCACGCCGTGGAGCGCGAATTCGAGCAGGCGGTGTTGGAGGCCGCGGCCAACGAGGCCGAGGTCGAGCTGCCCGACACGCTCGTCCACGCGCGTGCGCACGAGATGCTCGAGCAGACCTTCTCGGCGCTCGCCCGCCAGGGGATCGGCAAGGACACCTACCTGAAGATCGCCGGCAAGGACGAGGAGGAGCTCGCCCACGAGGCCGAACCCGAAGCCGCCGCCGCCCTGCGCCGCGAGGCGGTCCTGGCCGCGGTCGTCACCGCCGAGAAGATCGAGCCGTCTGACGAGGATCTGCTGGAGGCGCTCGCCCCCGCTGCCGAGCGCGACAGCTCGGATCCTGCCGAGCTGATGGAGCGCCTGCGCAAGGCCGGCCGCCTGGAGGAGCTGCGCCAGGACGTCGCCACCAGCCGGGCGGCGGAGCTGCTGGTGCGCGAGGCCACGCCCATCACGGTGGAGCAGGCTCAGGCACGCGAAAAGCTCTGGACTCCCGGCAAGGAGGCCTCCGAGAGCGGCTCGGGCCAGCTCTGGACCCCCGGCAGCTGACGCCTCGGATGCTTGTCCGCCGCGGCCAAGAGGGCCCGGCTTACCTGTCCGGAGTGGCTGGTCTGAGGGGGGTACGGCGGTTGCTACAGTCGGCAGGATTCCGGCGCAGGACGCGAAAGCTCTGTAGCGCCTTTGAACCGATGAAGCGAGGACGATGAGCCCACTCGTACCGATGGTCGTTGAGCAAACCTCCCGAGGGGAGCGCGCTTTCGACATCTACAGCCGTCTGCTCAATGAGCGGATTGTCTTTCTCGGCACGCCGGTGGACGACCAGATCGCGAATCTGATCGTCGCTCAGCTCCTGCACCTCGAGTCCGAGGATCCCGACAAGGACATCTCGATCTACATCAACTCGCCCGGAGGCTCTGTGTACGCGGGGCTGGCGATCTACGACACGATGCAGTTCATCAAGCCCGACGTGCAGACGATCTGCGTCGGGATCGCGATGTCGATGGGCGCTCTGCTGCTCGCCGGAGGGGCCGAAGGCAAGCGCATGGCGCTCCCCAACGCCAAGATCCTGATCCATCAGGTCTCCTCCAGCTTCCAGGGTCAGGCGACCGATATCGAGATCCACGCGCGGGAGATCATCGATGTCCGGCGCCGCCTGGATGAGATCATTGCCAAGCACACCGGTAAAGATCTTGAGGAAGTTCGGAGAGACACCGAACGTGATTACTTCATGAGCTCAGAGGAGGCCAAGGAGTACGGAATCATCGATCGCGTTATCTCCCAGCACTAGTGCATTAGGCTCTAGGGCTGGAGAACGCTGACCGAGTCGTAGCTCTGGGAGGGGATTCATGGCACGTCCGACCGACTCCAACGAACAGCTTCTCTGCAGTTTCTGCGGAAAGTCCCAGCGGCAGGTCAAGAAGCTGATCGCCGGCCCGGGCGTCTACATCTGCGATGAGTGCATCGATCTCTGCAACGAGATCATCGATGAGGAGCTCACCGCCCCGCCGAGCTTCGACATCGAGAATCTCCCCAAGCCGCGGGAGATCTACGACGTCCTCAACGAGTACGTCGTAGGCCAGGAGCAGGCCAAGCGGTCGCTGTCGGTGGCTGTTTACAACCACTACAAGCGCGTCCAGATGATGCAGTCCGATGAGCACGACATCGAGTTGCAAAAGTCCAACATCCTCCTGCTGGGGCCGACCGGGTGCGGCAAGACGCTCCTGGCCCAGACACTGGCCAAGATCCTCAACGTCCCCTTCGCTATCGCCGACGCCACCGCGCTCACGGAGGCCGGGTATGTCGGCGAGGACGTGGAGAACATCCTCCTCAAGCTCATCCAGGCCGCTGACTACGACGTCAAGAAGGCCGAGACCGGGATCATCTACATCGACGAGGTCGACAAGATCGCCCGCAAGGCCGACAACCCGTCGATCACCCGCGACGTCTCGGGAGAGGGCGTCCAGCAGGCGCTGCTGAAGATCCTGGAGGGGACCACCGCTAGCGTCCCGCCCCAGGGAGGGCGCAAGCACCCCCATCAGGAGTTCCTCTCGATCGACACCACCAACGTCCTGTTCATCTGCGGCGGCGCGTTCGCCAACCTCGATCGGGTCATCGAACGCCGCATCGGCCATCAGGGCGTGGGCTTCGGCGCCGCCATCCAGTCCAAGGAGCAGCGCGACACGGGCCAGATCTTCGAGCACTGCCTGCCCGAGGACCTCATCCAGTACGGCCTCATCCCCGAGTTCATCGGCCGCCTCCCGGTCATGTCGGCCATCCACCAGCTCGACCGCAATGAGCTGATGAAGATCCTCACCGAGCCGCGCAACGCGCTCGTCAAGCAGTTCCAGCGCTTCTTCCAGTTCGACGGCATCGAGTTGGTGTTCGCCGACGAGGCGCTGTCGTCGGTCGCCGACAAGGCGCTCGAGCGCGAGACCGGCGCCCGCGGGCTGCGCTCGATCATCGAGGAGGTCCTGCTCGAGGTGCAGTTCGAGCTGCCCTCCCGCCGCGACGTCCAGAAATGCGTCGTCACCCGGGAGACGATCGAGAAGGGCGTCTCGCCGACGCTGGTCACGGTCGCGGCTCCCGACGAGGACGAAGCCGCCGCTTAACGCGTGCCGAGCTGCCGGCGCAGCCGGCGGATGACCTCGATCTCCTCCACGTCCACGAGATCGCGCGGACGTCCCGCGGCACGCTTCATTGACTCCATGTCGTCCAGCGACGCGACCAGGATCGCGGTGCCATCGAATGTGGTGCGCGTCGCCCGTTCCCGCAGTTGGGGGTACGGTGGCGCACCAGCCGGCGACGCGAGGAGATCGATCCGCCCGTCGTCGCTGTCGAGGTTGAGAATCGTCGTTCGCCGCAGCGTCCGCGCATCCGGAACGAATGGAGGATCCTCGGATACGCCACGCAGGCGCGCTCCGAGCTTCACCATTGCGGCCCCCAGTGCCTCGAGGTTGGCGGGGTCGACCGAGTAGCAGATGTCCAGGTCGCGCGTGAGGCGCGCCGAACCGTGCAGCACCATCGCCATACCACCGACGATGACGAAATCGACGCCGTGTGCGACGAGCCGCCGGAGCAAAGCCTCCGGGTTGAAGTCAGGCCAGTTCTCCACGGGCTCGGGCCGCGGCGAGTGCCAGCTCCCGCACGTTGGCGTAGCTGTTGGCGAAGCTCCTGAGACGATGCTCCTGTGGAATGCGCAGCATGCTCGCGACCAGCGTTTCGTCGATGCTGGATGCGTTGTTGTGCGCGCCCAGCGTCAGCTCCTGTCCGCACGCTCGCAGCGCCCGCTCGATCGTCGACACGCGTGGACTCGAGCGATCCGACTCCAGGCCGGCGATCGCTGACTGCGTCGTGCCCAGGCGAGACGCGAGCGCCTGCTGGGTCAGGCCCGCGGAGCGACGGGCATCACGTATGAGTTGTCCTGGCGTCATCGCATCTTGACGATACCAGGACAGCCATCGGAAAGAGCAGATGTTGCCCGGTTCGATCTACACTCGCCACTCAATGCCCGACCTCCAATCGACAACTCGCTATGACCCCACCGAGGTGGAGCCCCGGATTGTCGAGAAATGGCTGCAATCCGGCCTGTTTCATCCGGACCCGGAGGGAACCCCGGAGGAGAACTATTCGATGGCCATCCCGCCGCCGAACGTCACCGGCGTGCTCCACATGGGCCACGCTCTCAACAACTCCATCCAGGACTGCCTGGCCCGCTATCACCGCATGCGCGGGCAGCGGACGAAGTGGATCCTCGGCACCGACCACGCTGGGATCGCCACCCAGACCCAGGTGGAGCGCGCGCTCGTGAGCGAGGGGAGCAGCCGCCGTGAGCTCGGGCGCGAGGCGTTCGTGGACCGGGTGTGGGAGTGGCGCGCGCAGTACGGCGGGACGATCATCGAGCAGCTCAAGCGTCTGGGCGCCTCGGCGGACTACGACACCGAGCGCTTCACGCTGGACGATGACTACGTCCGGGCCGTACTCCGGGTGTTCGTGACGCTCTATGAGAAGGGCTACATCTACCGCGACCGCTACATGGTCAACTGGGATCCAGGGACCGGCTCGGCGATCTCCGACCTGGAGGTCGAGCAGCGCGAGGTCAAGGACACGCTGTACTACATCGACTACCCGCTGGCCACGGGGTCGGGGGCGATCACCGTCGCCACCGTGCGGCCCGAGACGATGCTCGCCGACACCGCCATCGCCGTCCATCCCGAGGACGAGCGCTACCGCCGGCTCATCGGCGAGAAGGCGATCCTGCCCCTCGTGGGGCGCAAGCTGAAGATCATCGCCGACGAGTACGTGCGGCCGGACTTCGGCACCGGCGCGCTGAAGATCACCCCGGCGCACGACCCCAACGACTTCGAGATCGGACGTAAGCACGGGCTGGCGCAGCCGTCCGTCATCGGCGAGGACGGTCGCATCACCGCCGAGGCCCCCGAGCGCTTTCAGGGCATGACCGCCGCCGAGGCCCAGCGGGCGGTCGTGGCCGAGCTGACCGAGCAGGGACTCATCGACCACACCGAGCCGTATGAGCACACGGTGCCGTTCTCGCATCGCTCCGGGCAGCGAATCGAGCCGCTCATCTCCCTGCAGTGGTTCATGGCGATGGACGAGCTGGCCAAGCCGGCCATCGAGGCCGTCACCAGCGGCCGCGTGCGCTTCCACCCCGCCAGCCAGGCCAAGGTCTACCTGGACTGGATGGAGAACATCCGGCCGTGGTGCATCTCACGCCAGCTGTGGTGGGGCCACCAGCTGCCGGTGTGGTACCGCGACCTGGACACCTACGTCGGAACCGAGCCGCCCAAGGGGGAGGGATGGCATCGCGATCCCGACGTCCTTGACACGTGGTTCTCCAGCGCGCTGTGGCCGTTCGCCACGCTCGGCTGGCCCCGAGACACGCCGGAGCTGCGGGCGTTCTATCCCACCGACGCGCTGGTCACCGGCCGCGACATCATCTTTCTGTGGGTGGCGCGGATGATCATGATGGGCCTGGAGTTCACCGGCGTAGAGCCGTTCTCCGACGTCCACATCACCTCGATCATCCAGGCGCCCGACGGCCGGCGCATGTCCAAGTCGCTGGGCACCGGCATCGACCCGATCGACCTGATCGAGGGCGGGCCGCGACCGCCGGTGTTCGCGCAGGGCAATCGGCCGCCCGGCGACTTCCCCGCCTACGGCGCCGACGCCGTGCGCTGGGGACTGCTGGCCATGTCCAGCGGCCAGGATGTCCGCTTCTCCGAGGACAAGGTGGCCCAGGGTCAACAGCTCACCAACAAGCTGTGGAACGCCGCCCGGCTCATCCTGCTCGGCGTGGATGGGGCGGCGGCGGCCGGCCCTGTGCGGCCGGCGGCGATGCCCACGGCCGTCGAGGACCGGTGGATCCTGTCGCGGCTGGAGCGCGCCCGCGCCGAGCTCTCGGCCGACATCGAAGGTTTTGACTTCTCGCATGCCGCGCTGGGGCTTTACGACTTCATCTACGGCGAGCTGTGCGACTGGTACCTGGAGCTGGTCAAGCCCCGGCTGCGCGCCGGCGAGCCCGAGCTGTCAGCGACGCTCCTGCACGTCCTCACGGAGACCGTGGCCCTCGCGCACCCGCTCATCCCGTTCGAGACCGAGGAGATCTACTCCTATATCCCCGGGTCCGAGGGACTCTTGGCGGCCCGCGTGTCCAGCGGCGAGGCGACCGAGGTGGACGAGTCCGCCGAAGCCGCGGTGCAGCATGCGATTGCGGCCATCCAGGAGCTGCGGCGGTGGCGCGACCTGACCGGCGTCAAGGCCGGCGCAACGCTCGATGCACGGCTCGAGGCGCCCGGCTACGAGGACACGATCGAGCACGTCAGCCGTCTCGCGCGGCTCACCCTGAACGGCGCCGCCAACGGCGCGGAGCCGATCGCGTCGGTGCCCATCCCCAACGGCCACGTGCAGATCTTCGCCGGCGCCGATGTCGACGTGGAGGGGGCCACGGCACGCCTGGCAGAGCGTCGCTCCAAGCTCGAAGCCGAGATCGCCCGCTCCGAGGGCAAGCTCGCCAACGAGGGCTTCGTGGCCAAGGCGCGCCCCGAGGTCGTCCAGTCCGAGCGCGACAAGCTGGCGCGCCTGCACGCGGAGCTGGAGGCCCTGTGACCCGAGGGCACTCCTCGCCCGCGCACGCGTTCACCCCGGACGAGGCCGAGCGCTACATCCTCTCGCTGGAGCGGTTCGGCATGCGCTTCGAGCTGGACCGAATGCGGCGGCTGATGACCGCTCTCGGCCATCCCGAGCGGGCCTTCGCCTCCATCCACGTCGTCGGCACCAACGGCAAGTCCTCCACGACGCGCATGATCGCCTCCATCCTCAGCCACCACGGGCTCCGCACCGGCACGTACCTGTCTCCGCACCTGGTGTCCTTCGGGGAGCGCATCCGGATCGGCGATCGTGATCTGACCGCGACCGAGTTCGCCGCCGCGGTCACGCGGGCCGCCCGCGCCGCGGACCTCGTCAATCGCGCGCTGGACGCCGACGATCGCGTGACCCAGTTCGAGGCGCTCACGGCGGCTGCCTACTCGGAGATGGCGCGCCAGGAGGTGGAGTGCGCGGTCATCGAGGCCGGGCTGGGCGGCCGCTATGACGCCACCAATGTCATTCCATCGAAGGTCCAGGTGCTGACCAGCGTCGGCCTGGAGCACACGCGCTGGCTGGGCCCGACGCTCACCGACATCGCCCGGGAGAAGCTCGACGTGGTGCAGCCGGCGGGAACGCTGGTGCTGGGCAGCGGGTTGGCGCCCGAGGTGGTGGCGGTCGCCGAGCGCGTCTGCGCCGAGCGCGGAGCGCGGATCGTGCGCGCCGGGACCGACCCGGGAGTGCCGGTGGTCCGCGCGGCGGGCCTGTACCAGCGCCGCAACTTCGCGCTGGCGCGGACGGCGGCGGAGATGTATCTCGCCCCCGCCCGCGCCCTGGATCCCGCGGCGGTGGCCGCCGCGGCGGCGGACGTGCGGGTCCCCGGGCGCCTGGAGCAGCTCGATACCGACCCGCTGACCGTGCTCGACGTCGCCCACAACCCCGAGGGGATGCGGGCGCTGGCCGAGTCGCTCCCGGAGCTCGCGCGCGGGCGCGCGCCGGTCGTGGCCGTCGTCTCGGTGCTGGACGACAAGGACGCCGCCGGCATGCTCTCCGAGCTGATGCCGCTGTGCGATCGGCTGGTGCTCACCACCACGCAGAACCCCCGGGTGCTGCCCCCGGCGACGCTGAAGTCGCTGGCGGCGCAGCTGGACGGTCCACCGGCCGAGGTCGTCGGTGACCCATGGCGGGCGCTGGCGCGGGCGCGGGAGCTGGCCGCGCCGGACGGGCTCGTCGTGGTGACCGGGTCTCAGTATTTGATCGGCGACCTGCTGGCGGGCGGGCGGCGTGAGCGGGCCTCCAGCCTCTGATCCCGGCCGCGTGGAGGAAACGACCATGCACGACGACGATCAGCCGAGGTTCCTGGCGATGATCGGGCTCGTGGCGCTGATCGTCGCCGTCGTCATCCTGGTGTTCTTCGGCATCGGATACCTGTTCGGGCGTGCCTTCCTGTAACGACTTGAGGCTGGGCTGAAAGGAACCGAGTAGTTGACGGCGTATTGATATGAGCCGCACAATCACGGTGCCCACTACACTCGCCCCCTCAATGCTGCCTTTCGCAATCTTCGGCATCACCAACAGCGCCCTGCGCCTGGCCGTGGAGCTGGTGATCCTGTTCCTCGTGGTCATCTGGTTCGCGCTGATCTACTGGACCTACGCGGACGCGCGCCGCCGCATCGCCGATCCGCTGCTGATCGGCTGCGCGACCCTGGCCTCCGGATTCCCCTACGTCGGCACGATCGTCTACATGATCGTCCGCCCGCCGGAGTACCTGGACGACGTGCGCGAGCGCGAGCTGGAGATGCAGGCGGCCGAGGCGCGGCTGGCCGAGCTGGGCTATCAGCTGTGCCCGCACTGTGATTACGAGGTTGAGAAGGACTTCCTGCGCTGCCCCAACTGCATGCGCAAGCTCAAGGATCCGTGCCACGCGTGTGGCCGGCCCCTTGACCCCACGTGGAAGGTCTGCCCCTTCTGCGAGGCCGAGATCGGGATGCCGGCGAGCCGGACCCCGGTGGCCCGCCGACAGCGCCGGCGCGCGGAGAACTCAGAGCAGTCCGCCGCCGAGCAGCCGTCGACCACCTAGCGGCCCCTCACGCGTCGACCGCGTAGCCTGTCGGCGACCCGACCCTCTGGACCCCCAAGGAGGCCCGCCGCCGTGGAGCGCACGCTCATCCTCGTCAAGCCCGATGCTTTTGCCCGCAACCTGACCGGCGAGATCGTCGCCCGGTTCGAGCGCAAGGGCCTGCGCCTGGCGGCGCTCCAGCTTATGACCATGAGCCGCGAGCTCGCCGCGCGCCACTACGCCGAGCACGAGGGCAAGGGGTTCTACGAGGAGCTGGTGGAGTTCATCACCTCGGGGCCGCTGGTGGCGATGGTGCTCGAGGGCGAATCCGCGATCGTCGCGGCGCGCCAGGTGATCGGCGCCACCAACCCGCTGGAGGCCACCACCGGCTCGATCCGCGGCGACTACGCGATCGCGGTCGGCCAGAACATGGTGCACGGCTCCGACGCGCCGGAGTCTGCGCAGCGCGAGATCGGGCTGTTCTTCCCCGACCTCGGCTAGCCGGTCCGTGGCTGCCGCGCGACTGATCCTCGCGTCGGCATCGCCTCAGCGGCGCGCGATCCTCACGCAGATCGGGGTGGCCTTCGACGTGCGGATCCCTCAAGTGGCCGAGCTGTCCGACGGCCCCGCCGCGGAGGTGGCGCTGGAGAACGCGTACCGCAAGGCATCGGCGATCGCCCCCGCCGATCTGCCCGTGCTGGGCGTCGACACCGTGGTCAGCCTCGGGTGGGCGGGACCGCTTTTCGGCAAGCCGCGCGACGCCGCCCACGCCGCCGAGATGCTCAGCGCGCTCGCCGGCCGCACGCACGTGGTCGTCAGCGGGGTGTGCCTGATCGACGGTGAGCGCGTGCGCACCGCGGCGGCCCGCACCGCGGTGGAGTTCCGGGCGCTTGACCCGGCGGCGGTGTCAGCCTACGTGCGAGCCGGGGAATGGGCGGGCCGCGCCGGCGCCTATGCCATCCAGGGACGCGGCGCCACCCTGGTGAGCCGAATCGAGGGCGACTATCTCAATGTCGTGGGGCTGCCGGTGGCGGCGCTCCTGGACCTGGCCCCGGAGTTGCTCGAAGACTGACCGTGGTGGTACTGTCCGCGCGCCTTTATCCCGACCTTTGGAGGAGGAGGGGAAGTGTCCGAAGCCAGCGTCCCGCCGCCGTCAGCGGCCGCGGCCACCACCACGCCGAAGCTGTTCGTCCGGCAATCCTCGGGACTGGTGCGCAACGTCAGCGTCACCAACGCGCTGTTCTTCAACGTCGCGGCGTTCGTGGGGGTCGGCCTGACCCTGTATCCGATCTTCTACTCGCTGCCGCTCGTCCCAATGTGGAAGGCCGGGCCCTTCTCAGCCTACGGCTGGGCGTCGATCATCGCCGGGCTGTTCTGCATCCTGCTGGCGCTGATCTTCGCTTCGCTGACCTCGGTCATGCCGCGCTCCGGCGGCGATTACGTGTTCACCAGCCGGATCCTGCATCCGTCGCTGGGGTGGCTGGAGTCCTGGACGCTGGTCATCGCATCGGTGCTGATCATCGCCTTCGAGGTCCCGCTGGTGCTGCGCAACATCCAGATCACCGCCCGCATCATCGGGATCGGGGCCGGCGGCCTCGGCGGCGCCAACGGCTGGTTCACCGACGCCACCGGGGCCATCACCGGGACGCCTGGGTTCATCGGCTCGATCGTCGTGCTGCTGGCCATCGGAGGGATCTGCGTCCTGCCCACCCGCACCTTCCACCGCGTGGTGACCGCGTTGGCCGGGTTCGGCGTCGCCTGTTTCGCGGCGATGTTCGTCTTCGGCCTGCTCTTCACGCACAAGGGCGCCTTCGTCCACAACCTGCCGCATTACACGGGTGGGGTGACCTCGGCCAAGATCGCCGCGTCGGGGCACGCCGCCGGCGTGCTGGGCGCGCCCCCGCAGAGCTTCCTGTCGCGCATCTTCGATACCGGCGCGTTCCCGATCGTCCTCTCGGTCCTGCTGTTCCAGTTCATCGGCTTCCAGTACTCGGCCTACATCGCCGGCGAGGTGCGCGGCAATGTGCGCCGCGGCGTGCTGATCGCGCTGCTGGGCGCGCTGCTCATCGGCGTGCTGGCCAACTCGGTGTACGTCGACGCCATTTCCAGCCACTTCGGCTTTGACACCAACGTGTCCTGGGGCGCCGGCTACTGGGGCTGGCCGAACTCGATCTCGCCGCTGCCGCTGGGTCAGCCCAACGCGATGCCGCTGCTCGCGGTGGTGGCCAACCACAGCCTGTGGCCGCTCTGGGCTCTGATCAGCTTCGGCGGGGTGGTGTTCCCGTTCCTGCTGTGCCCCGTGTACATCAACTTCATCAGCCGCATGCAGCTGGCCTGGAGCCTGGATCGCCAGGTGCCGGAGTGGTTCGGGCGGGTCAACGAGCGCCTGCGCGCCCCGCTGAACGCGATCTTCGCCACCCTGGGCCTGACCGCGCTGTTCCTGTTCTTCCAGAGCTACAAGGCGCTGCCGACGTTCCTGGCCACCAGCGACCACAAGCTCAACCTGGCCGGGACGGCGTGGTTCTCGATCGTGATGGCGCTGTTCACCTGGTGCCTGCCGGGGTTCAACGCCCTGTTCGTGCGCTGGCGGCGGCCTGACCTGGTGCGCAACGCGCCGTTCGGCGGCAAGCTGCCGTGGATCGGCTTGGCGTGGCTGGTGTTCCCGCTGTGGATCTACATCTTCGCGGTGGCCAAGCCGATCGTGAACGCGCTCAAGGGCGGCGGCGCGCTCACGTACCTGGAGACCAACGGGATCATCGACGCCGCGGTGTTCTACGTGATCGGCATCATCATCTACTTCATCATGCGCTACCGCGCGCAGGCCGCCGGCGTGGACGAGAAGATGCTGTTCACCGAGCTGCCACCGGACTAGCCGGGCGTCGGCGCGTCGGCTCTGAGACATGGCCACCCGGCTCTACATCGCCTCCGACCTGCACGCCGCCGAGAAGGCCTGGCGCAAGTTCGTCAACGCCATCAGGCTCAACGTCTACAAGGCCGACGTGGCGCTGCTGGCGGGCGATCTCACGGGCAAGGCGATCGTCCCGATCATCCGAGGCGACAGCGACGGGCGCTACGAGACCGACCTGTTCGGCGTGCACCGCACCGCCCGCGGCGACGAGGAGCTGGCCGCGCTGCAGCGCGACATCGCCGACGTCGGCTACTACTCGTTCGTCACCACCGCGGCGGAGGCCGAGCGGCTCTCGGGCGACGAGCCCGCCCGGGACGAGCTGCTGCACCGGCTCATGAGCGAGCGGGTTCAGGAGTGGCTCGACCTGGCCACCGAGCGCCTCGCCGACACCCCGGTGCCGCTGTACCTCATCCCCGGCAACGACGACGAGTTCGGGATCGACGCCATCCTCGACGCCCCGGGCCACTCCCCGGTCAACGCCGACGGGAAGGTCGTGGACGTCCCGGGCGGCCTCCAGCTGCTGGCCTGCGGCTGGTCCAACCACACCCCGTGGCAGACCCCGCGCGAGGAGTCCGAGGACGAGCTCTACGCGCGCCTGGACGCGCTGGCCCGGCAGGTCTCAGATCCCCGCCGCGCCGTGTTCATGATCCACGTGCCGCCCCACGACTCGGGGCTGGACACCGCCCCGCTGCTCGACGCGAACCTCCGCCCCACGATCTCCGCGGGAGACGTCCTGCGCGGGCCCGTCGGCTCCACCGCGGTGCGCCGCATCATCGAGGAATACCAGCCGGTGCTCGCCATCCACGGCCACATCCACGAGTCCGGCGGCGAGCGCCGGATCGGCGACACGCTCTGCGTCAACCCGGGGTCCGAGGCCAACCACGGGATCCTCCGCGGGTACCTGATCGACATCGGGCGCAAGGGCGTGGAGCTGGTGCAGCGGGTCGAGGGGTGACGCAAAACCCTCAGGCGACCCCGCAGAAACGCACCGCCGCCACCGCCAGCGCCTGCGCGCACGCCACGAGCCCGTCCACCGGCACGTGCTCGTCGATGGTGTGGGCCACGGTGGCGCCGCCGGGGTCGAACCCGGGCGGCCCGTAGCCGATCGATGGGATGCCCGCCAGCAGTGTGTAGGTGGCGCCGTCATACCACGAGTCCAGGCCGCCGAGCTCGCGGCGCAGCCCGAGATCCGCGCTGGCGCCGAGCATCGCGTCCACCACCGGCTCGGCCTCGCCGATCTCCATCGGCATGACCCCGTTGGCCCACCACTGAAGCGCCGGCGGGTGCTCGGCCAGCCAGTCGTCGCGCGCGGACTCGCGGGCGATCCATTCCGAGACCTCCGAGCGCACGGCCGAGCCCCGGCCGGCGGCGTCGGCCTGCACCGGCAGGTACATCACGGCGAATGTCAGGTCACACGAGGCGGGGTAGGTGACCGGCCACTCGCCGCCGCTGACCATGGTGGGCAGCAGCGACGGCGATGACAGATACGGATGGCGCAGGCGCTCGTCGGCCGCCCACTTGGCACGCAGCGAGGCGATCGCCTCGAGCACGACGGCGGCCTTCTCGATCGCATTGACCGCGCCGCCCTGGCGCCAGTCCGGATGGCGCACCTCGGCGTGGCCGGGGCGGCCGGGGACGCGGATGACCCCGTACTCCGAGCCGCGGCAGGCCACCCAGGTGCGGAAGTCCGTGGGCTCGGTGACGATCCCCGCGTCGGCGTGCAGCCCGCGGCGCACGAGCGCCGTGCCGCCCGCGCCCGAGGACTCCTCGTCGGTGTTGGTGGCCACGATCAGGTCGCCGGCTAGCGTGATGTTGGCGGCCGCGATGGCCTGGGCGGCGTAGCTCATGGCCGCCACCCCGCCCTTCATGTCGCACGCGCCGCGTCCGTAGAGCCGGCCGTCGCGCACCTCGGGGGCGAACGGGGGGCTCGTCCACTCCGACCGCGGCTCGGGCGAGACGACGTCGATGTGGCCGTTGAGCAACAGGCTCCGGCCACTGCCGCGGCCCCGCAGGATGGCGATGAGCTGAGGGCGCCCGGCGAAGTCCAGCCCCTCGGGCACCAGCGGCGCGCCCGCCAGGGCGGCGGCGTCGGGCTCGAACAGGTCGATCTCGGCGCCGTAGGCCCGCAGCCCCTCGGCCAGGTACGTCTGCAGGGCCGCCTCCTGACGCGGCGGGTCGCCGACCTCGCGCGCGGTGGTGTCAAAGCCGATCAGCGCCGAGGCGAGCTCAACGAGCTCGTCGCGGCCCGCCGCGATGGCCTCGCACAGGTGGCGCTCGACGTCGCTCAGGGGCATGGTGGCGGCACCCTAACAACGCGCCGAACCCGGCCGGCGACGCAGGTTTGCGCCCATCCTCGCTCGCCCTCCGATTTTCCAGGGTTTTTGCTGCGTGAAGGGGCTTCGGAATCCTCGTCCGTCGCCGGCTCTTCGATACACTCGACAGCGGACGGGGCTGGCAATCCGGTGAGGGACCGTCTGCACTCGCCGCTTCGTCCATCGCTCCCCGCTACCTCCAACACATGGGCTTCTTTACGTATCTGACCGGTTTCGGCGGCCGCGACATGGCGGTCGACCTTGGCACGGCCAACACCCTCGTCTACGTGCGCGGGCGCGGCATCGTGCTGTCGGAGCCCAGCGTGGTGGCGGTCGACTCCCGGACCGGCGAGGTCCACGCCGTCGGCATCGAGGCCAAGCGGATGCTGGGCCGCACCCCGGGGACGATCTCGGCGATCCGCCCGCTCAAGGACGGGGTCATCGCCGACTTCGAGGTCACCGAGGAGATGCTGCGCCACTTCATCCAGAAGGTGCACCAGAACCGCTGGGCTCACCCGCGTGTCGTGGTCTGCGTCCCCTCCGGTGTGACCGGCGTCGAGAAGCGTGCCGTCGAAGAGGCGTGCCTGAGCGCCGGTGCGCGCCAGGCCTATCTCATCGAGGAGCCGATGGCCGCCGCCATCGGCGCCGGGCTGCCCGTGGGGGAGCCCACGGGCTCGATGGTGGTCGACATCGGTGGCGGCACCAGCGAGGTCGCGGTGATCTCGCTGGGCGGAATCGTGGTGTCACAGTCGATCCGGGTCGGCGGCGACGAGCTCGACGAGGCGATCATCAACTACGTCAAGCGCGAGTACAAGCTGTTGATCGGCCAGCAGACGGCCGAAGAGGTCAAGCTCGAGATCGGCTCGGCGCACAAGATGCCCGAGGAGGTACAGGCCGAGATCCGTGGACGCGACATGGTCTCCGGACTGCCCAAGACGGTCATCCTCACCAGTGAGGAGATCCGGGGCGCCATCGAGGAGCCGGTGTCGCAGATCATCGACGCCGTCAAGCAGACTCTCGACCGCACGCCGCCCGAGCTCGCCTCCGACATCATGGATCGTGGCATCATGTTGGCCGGAGGGGGTTCGCTGCTTCAGGGCATCGAGGAGCGCCTGCGTCACGAGACGCAGATGCCCGCGCACCTGGCGGAGTCCCCGCTGACGTGCGTCGCGGTCGGGTCAGGCCGGTCCCTGGAGGAGTTCGAAGCGATCCACCGGTCAAGTAAGAATTCGCGTAACCGGCGCCGTCGGTACTAGGTTTCAGGTCCGACGCGCGCGCGGAGAAAACTTTGGAGACACCCACACCGTGCATGACAAACAGGTCCGACGGCGCCGAGCGGTGCTTGCGCTGCTCGTCGTCGTCTCCCTGATCCTGCTCACAGCCTATTTCGGCGAGTCGCCGCAGAGCCCCCTGCACAACGTGCAGCGGGGGATCGTTCAGGTCTTCTCCCCGGTCCAGGCCGGCGCCAGCAAGGTCCTGTCGCCCGTGCGCGACGTGGCCAACTGGGTCTCGGACACGCTTCGTGCCAAGTCCCAGCGTGATCAGCTGCTCAAGCAGAACAGGCGGCTGATCGCACAGCTGGCCACGCTCAAGACCGAGGAGCAGCAGAACGCGCAGCTGACCGCCGAGGTGGGCCTGGACCAGACGATCGGCATCCGCAACTACCACCCGGTCGGCGCCAACGTGATCGGGCGCGACCCGACCCTCTGGTACCAGCAGGTGGAGGTCGACGCCGGCTCTGACGAGGGCGTGGCCGCCGGGGACCCGGTGCTGGCCGACGGCGCCCTGGTTGGTGACGTGACGACGGTGGACGCCTCGGTCTCGATCGTGACGCTGATCACCGACCACGACTATGCCGTGGCCGCCCAGGTGACCGACCGGGCCGGCGACCAGGGGATCCTGTCCCCGTCGGTGGGCAACCCCAACCAGCTCCTGCTCCAGGACCTGCCCGGACGCGCTCAGATCGCGCAGGGCGACCAGGTCGTGACCGCGGGCTTCAAATCCGGCTCGCTCACCTCGCTGTACCCCCCGGGGCTCCCGATCGGCACGGTGACCAACGTCAACCCCAACCAGCTGTACAACAACAACGAGGTTCCGGTCGCGCCGACCGCCGACCTGCGCCACTTCGACTCCGTCCAGATCCTGACCCGGCCCCACGCCACCAACGTACGGGCGCAGGTGCCGTGAGCGTTCCCTCCCTGCGCCTCGTCCTGCGGCTCGTGCTGCTCGCGCTCGGCACCGTCGTGATCCAAGAGGCGGCGGTCTCCCAGGTGTCCATCTTCGGGATCAGCGCCGACATCACGCCGCTGATGGTGATGAGCGTCGGGCTCCTGGCGGGGTCGCTGACCGGCGCGGTGATGGGCTTTGCCACCGGGCTGCTCGTGGACACCATGCTCGTCCAAACGCTCGGGATCACCTCGCTGCTGTACATTGCCATCGGCTACTGGTCGGGGCGCCTGCGCGAGCTGCGCGACCCCGCGCATGGGCTGGTGCCGCTGGCGGCCGGCGCGGCGGCCACGGCGGTGTCGGGCATCGGCATGACGCTCATCCAGTTCCTGCTCGGCGTCGACGCTCCGGTGAGCCTCCTGCTGCTGCAGCAGCTGCTGGTCACGATCCTCGTCAACACGCTGATCTCGCTGCCGGTATACGCGGCCGTGCGCCGCATCATCCACCCGGCGCTCCCCGACGATCCCCGCCGGCGCCGGCGCCGCGCCTACACCACCGGCGGCCTCAGCCCGCTCCAGCGCCCGTCCCGGCGGCTGGGCCAGATCAACAGACCGCCCCTATGACCGCTCCGCCCGAGGATCGCCGGTCCCCGCTGACGCCGCAGCTCGCCCTCCGCGTGGCCATCGTCGGCACCTTCGCGCTGGGGCTGTTCGCCATCATCTTCTTCCGCCTCTGGTTCCTCCAGGTGCTCTCAGGCGACCAGTACGTCAAGGCGGCCACGGTCAACCGGGTGCGCCAGATCGACATCGCCGCTCCTCGCGGCGAGGTGCTCGACGCAAGCGGCACTCCGCTGGTGGACAGCGTCAAGACGCTCCAGGTCCAGATCTCGCCCGAGGATCTCCCGGTGCCGGTGACGCTGGACAAGCTCGAGACCCTCGAGCGTCCGCCCCGGGCCGACGCCATCGTCTACAACCGCCTCGCCAAGGTCCTTGACCTGCCGACCAAGCGGATCCGCTGCCCGCTCCACATGGCGGCGCCCAACGTATTCCGCATGTCGCGGATCGCCTGTGACGTGGGCCAGCAGGTCACCCTCCAGGCTTACGCCAACGTCACCGTGCGCTCGGGCTCGGTGGTGACGCGCGACATGCAGTTCTACCTGGCCGAGCGACAGCGGCAGTTCCCCGGCGTGCAGGTCCAGAAGGTCTACGTCACCCACTATCCCTACACCACCCTGGCCGCGCAGGTGTTGGGCACCGTCGGCCCCATCACCAGCAGCGAGATCGGGGCCAAGACCTACCCGGGCGCGGCGCGCACCGACATCGTCGGCCAGACCGGACTGGAGGCCCAGTACGACAGCTTCCTGCGCGGCAAGGACGGCTACCAGCAGGTCCAGGTCAACGCGCTCAACCAGCCCACGGGGGAGCTGGGCACGCACAACCCGGTCAGCGGCCACAACCTCAAGCTGTCGCTCAACGCCCAGCTGCAGCGCGTCGGGCAGCAGTCGCTGGCGCAGTCGATGGCCCAGAACGCCTCGCCCGGCGGCGCCTTCGTGGCCATGAACCCGTTCACCGGCGCCGTTTACGCGATGGGCTCGCTGCCCAGCTACGACCCGTCGGTGTTCACCGGCAACCTGAGCCAGTCCAAGTACGACCAGCTGACCAACCCCAACGACGGGTACCCGCTGCTCAACCGCGCCACCCAGAGTGCCGGCCCCACCGGCTCGACGTTCAAGCCGATCACCTCCACCGCGGCGCTCGAGAGCGGGGAGTGGACGACCAGCAGCCTGTATGACGACAACGGCCAGTTCTGCGTCGGCACGGGCGCCGCCCAGCAGTGCCGCCACAACGCCGGCCACGCCGTCGACGGCACCCTCGATCTCGTCAACGCGCTGCGCGTCTCCTCCGACGACTTCTTCTACAACCTCGGCGCCCGGCTCAACGAGGACCCCACCAAGCACCCTGACGGCGGCCCGCTGGACACCTGGGCCTACAAGTTCGGGATCGGGCGCCACACCGGGGTCGACCTGCCCGCCGAGGCGATCGGCACGCTGCCGACGCCGACCTGGCGCAACGGCCGCAACCAGCTCGAGGCCGAGTGCGACAACGCCACCGGGCCCTTCAAGTACACCGACGGCACCAAGTACGGCCCGCACAAGCTCAAGGGCTGGCACCGCGCCCACAAGCACCCGCCGGGGTGGTGCGGGATCGCCGACGGCACCAACCGCCCATGGTCGATCGGCGACAACGAGAGCCTCGCCGTGGGCCAGGGCGACGTCCAGGTGACGCCGCTGCAGCTGGCGGTCGCCTACTCGGCCCTGGCCAACGGCGGCACGGTCGTGCGCCCGCACTTCGGCGTCGACGTCCAGGACCAGGACGGAACCGTGCTGCAGACGATCAACCCCCCGCCGTCACGCCACTTCTCGATCAACCCGCTCTACCGCTCCACCATCCTCCAGGGCCTCAACGACGCCGCCCAGACATCCGGCGGGACCTCGGATGACGTCATGGGCAACTTCCCGATGAAGGTGTACGGCAAGACCGGAACCGCGCAGTACGCCAACCAGCCCGACTACGCCTGGTACGCCTGCTTCGTGATCGACAACACCAACAAGCCGATCCTGGTCGTCGTCCACGTCGAGAAGGGCGGCTTCGGCGACATCGCCGCCGCCCCGGTGGCCCGCCAGATCCTGTCGCAGTGGTTCTTCGGCAAGCCCGGCAAGTATCAGGCGGGGACCTCGACCTCCCTATGAGCGCCACGCCGATCACGCCCGCCGACGAGACGGTGGTCCCGCGCGTCCGGACCCTGCCGCTGATCGACCCGGTGCTGCTGCTGGCGGCCGTAGGCCTCCTGGTCTGCTCGCTGGAGACGCTCAAGGGCGCGACCAGCCACGCCGTTCCCGGGCATCCCGACTTCTACGTCCAGCGCCAGGCGCTGTTCGGCGGCGTCGGGCTCCTGATCGCGCTCGTCCTCAGCCGCATCGACTATTCGCGGATGCGCGAGTTCAAGTACGCCCTCTACGGGATCATGGTGGCGCTCAACGTCGTCGTCTACGCGATGGCGCCGATCCAGGGGGCCCGGCGCTGGATCCCGCTGCCGCTCCTGCAGTTCCAGTCCTCGGAGTTCGGCAAGGTGCTGCTGATCGTGGCCCTGGCCGGCTTCGCGGTGGACCGCTCGCGCCGCATTCACGAGTGGCGCACCACCGCGCGCATCATGCTGCTGGCCATCCTCGCGGCTCTGCTGGTGATCCCCCAGCCCGACCTGGGCACCGGCATGGTCTACGTGGCCGTCGGCTTCAGCATCCTGTTCTTCGCCGGGAGCTCGTTCAAGCAGATCACCGCTCTGGTGGCGATCTTCGTCGCCTCCATCGCGCTCGTGCTCGCCGGGGCGCCCGCGCTGGGCGTTCATGTCCTCAAGCCCTACCAGGTGCAGCGGCTCACCGCCTTCCTGCACCCCAACGGCTGCAACCAATCCACACCAGGGGTTCCCGATCCGTGCTACCAGCTCCAACAGGCGGAGATCGCCATCGGATCGGGCCAGAAGACCGGGCGCGGCAACAATGCGACCCAGACCAAGCTGAACTTCCTACCGGCCAACGACACGGACTTCGTGTTCGCGGCCGTGGGAGAGACCTATGGATTCGTCGGCGCCGCTGTGGTGCTGTCGCTGTACGCGCTGCTGATCTGGCGCGCGCTGCGGATCCTCACGATGAGCAAGAACCTGTTCGGCACGTTGATCGCCGCGGGCATCCTGGCGATGCTCATGTTCCAGATCTTCGTGAACGTGGGTATGACCATTGGGATCATGCCCATCACCGGCGTCCCTCTGCCGCTCCTGAGCTACGGCGGCTCCTCGGTCATCGTGACGTTCATCGCCATCGGGCTCCTAGAGTCCATATACGTCCAGGCACGTATGGCGGCCAGCGGGAAGCCCCGCACACTGATTTCGTAACGCCGCGCGACCAGATCCGCTGCGGCATTAGTAACAAAAGGACTGAAAACAATTGAAGAAGCAAGTATTGGTGAGCGTTGACCGCGGGGAGACCCGTGTGGCGATGCTCGAGGCGGCCGGAACCGTGTCGTCTCGCAAGCCGAGTTCCCCCTCGTCGCGGCGCCGCAAGCCCGCGGCCTCCAGCGAGTACAAGGTCGCGGAGCTCTACCTCGAGCGCCGCGGCAGTCGCTCGATCGTCGGCAACATCTACAAGGGCCGCGTGGACAACGTCCTCGCCGGCCTCGAGGCCGCGTTCGTCGACATCGGACTGGAGAAGAACGGCTTCCTGCACGTCGACGAGATCGTGCTCCCCGGAGTTGAGGCGCCGCGGCGCGGGCGCGGCGGCGGCCGAGACGGACGCAACATCACCGACATGCTCAAGCCCGGGCAGGAGATCGTCGTCCAGGTGGTCAAGGACCCGCTCAAGACCAAGGGCGCGCGCCTGAGCATGGACCTCACGATCGCCGGGCGCTACATGGTCTACGCCCCCTACGGCGAGGGCGTGGGCGTATCGCGGCGCCTCGATGACAAGGAGCGCGAGCGCCTGCGCAAGGAGGCGGCCAAGCTCGAGCTCGGCGGCGCGGGCGCGATCATCCGCACCGCGGCTCAGGGGGCCAAGCGCGCCGATCTCGAGCGCGAGCTCGTCTACCTGTTCAAGCTGGGCGAGGTGCTGCAGAAGCGCGTCGCCGAGACCCAGGCGCCCGCGCTCGTCTTCCAGGAGGCCGATCTCTCGGTCCGCGTCGTCCGCGACATCTTCTCCGCCGACTTCGAGCGCGCCATCGTCGACGATCCCAAGCAGCATCACCGGCTCCTCTCCTTCTTCAGCCGCACCGCTCCCGAGCTGGTCGAGCACGTCGAGCTGTGGGAGGACGACACGCCGCTGTTCGAGGCCTTCGGGGTCGAGGCGGTGCTGGACTCGACGCTGTCGCGCCGGGTCGATCTCCCCAGCGGCGGCTATCTCATGATCGACTACGCCGAGGCGCTCACGGTGATCGACGTCAACTCCGGCTCGTTCATCGGGCGCGGCAAGGGAGCGCGCCTCGAGGACACGATCACCAAGACCAACCTCGAGGCCGCCGACGAGGTGGTGCGCCAGCTGCGGCTGCGCGACATCGGCGGCATCATCGTCATCGACTTCATCGACATGGCGCGGGCCCGCAACCGCGATGCCGTCCTCAAGACGCTGCGCAAGGCGCTGGACGAGGACCGGACCAAGACCTTCGTGGTGGAGATCTCGCCGCTCGGCCTGGTGGAGATGACCCGCCAGAACGTGACCGACGGCGTCCGGGAGATCATGACCCGGCCGTGCCCCACCTGCGAGGGCGAGGGCGTGATCAAGTCCGAGGAGACGATCGCCATCGAGTTCGAGCGCCGGATGCGCGACCTGGCCAAGGAGACCGACGCCGAGGCCATCCTCATCCAGATGAACCCGCGCGTCAGCGCCGAGTTCACCGGCAACGAGGCTCGCGTCCTGCACGCCGTGGAGGAGGAGACCGGCAAGTGGTTTCACTTCGAGGGCTCCGAGGGGCTGCCGCTCGAGCACTTCCGGGTCCTGCTCGAGGGCGACCGCGAGCAGGTGCTGGAACGCGCGCTGCCCTTCCGCGAGGGCGAGGAGGTCCACGTCGAGATCGTCGAGCCCCACATGTACAGCCCCGGCGACGCCGTGGCCAAGATCGACGGCTACATCATCTCGATCACCGGCGGGACCAAGTACGTGGGGGAGAAGCACCTGGTGCGTATCGATGAGGTGGGACGGACCGCCGCGGTGGCGTCTCTGCTGGACGTGCCGGCCACTGAAAACGGTGCTTCTGACGATGAACTAGAATCGAAGCCTCGGCGTCGCGGCCGCAGAGGCGGGCGGCGCCGTTCGGGCGCCAAGGCCGGTTCGGCGGCGGGCTCATCCGATTCGGAGTGACGATGTACGCGATCATCAAGACAGGCGGCAAGCAGTACCGCGTCCAGGAGGGCGAGTGGCTCCTCGTGGAGCGCCTGCCCGTGGACGACGGCGCCACGATCACGCTGGACCCGCTGCTCTATGTGGATGGCGACACCGTCGTGGACGGCGATGACCTGGCCAAGGTCACGGTCGAGGCCAAGGTGCTCGCTCACGAGCGCGGGCCCAAGCTCCGGATCGTCAAGTTCAAGCCCAAGCGCGGCTACAGGCGCCGCAACGGCCACCGACAGGAGCTCAGCCGGATCGAGATCACCTCGTTGAAGCTGGGCTCGGGCCGCAGCCGGTCTCGCGCCACGGCGGCGTCCGCCCCGTCAGAAGAGCCAGCGACCGCGGAGGCAAACGATGGCGCATAAGAAGGGCCTCGGGTCCAGCCGCAACGGCCGCGACTCCAACGCCAAGCGACTCGGCGTCAAGGTGTTCGCCGGGCAGGCCGTGACCGGCGGCGAGATCATCGTCCGCCAGCGCGGAACCCGCTTCAAGCCCGGCGACGGAGTCGGGATCGGCAGGGATGACACGATCTACGCCCGGTCGGCCGGCACGGTGCAGTTCACCACTGGCCGTCGCGGGCGCGTGATCTCGGTCGCGCCTGACGCCGAGTAGCTACGCCGTCGCTTCGGCGATGTGCGACGTGCACAACGGACAGCGCCGCGCCCGGAGCGGGACGGCGCTGGTGCACTCCGGGCACGGCTTGGTCGTGGGATCCTCCTGACTGCGGCGGGCCATCAGCGCGTTGTAGGGCCGCACGACGAAGAAGAAGATCACGGCTGCCGTCGTCACGAACGTGAAGAGGTAGTTCAGGAAGTCGCCGTAGGCGAAGTGGCTGCCATTGATCGTGAACGACAGCGTCGAGAAGTTGGGCTGGCCGAAGACGAGCGCGATGATCGGGGTGATGAGATCCGCGATGAACGCCTTCAGCAGGGCGGCGAACACCGCCCCCATGACGAACGCCACCGCCAGTTCAACGAGGTTCCCCCGCATGAGGAACGTCTTGAAGTCCTGAAGGAGGCTCATGTGGCGTCGGTCTTTGACCCCCGAGTCGTTATCCCTCCTGTGACGTCGCTCGGATCAGGATCTCGTTGACGTCGACCTCGGGCGGCTGCGAGACGGCGTACATGACCGCCCTCGCGACGTCGTCGGCCTGCAGCGCGGTCTTCGGCTGGTTCTGAAAGAACGGGGTGTCCACCGCCCCGGGCTCGATCAGCGTCACGCGCACGCCCGTCCCGTTGAGCTCCTGGCGCGCGCCCTCGCCCATGGCGGTGACCGCCCACTTTGTCGCCGAGTACAGCGAGCCGGGCAGCGCCCGGCGGCCGGCCACCGACCCGGTCAGCAGCAGGTGCCCCTGGGCCTCCCTGAGGGGCGCGATCGTGGCGCGGATCGTCAGCGCGGCCCCATAGACGTTGGTGAGCACCATCTCGCGCCAGAACTCGGGCGTCTCTGACTCAAAGCCGCGCCTGGCGCCGAACCCGGCGTTGGCGAAGGCGACGTCGAGCCGGCCGAAGTGCGCGAGCACCCGAGCCACCATCGCCTCCTGGTCTGACCACTCGGTGACGTCGCACCTGACGGCGATGGCGCGCTCGTCCCCGCCGAGCTCAGTTGCCAGCCCCTCAAGGCGGTCCACCGAGCGAGCGGCCAGGGCCAGGCGATAGCCGGCCTGTGCGGCGGCGCGCGCGGTGGCGGCGCCGATGCCCGACGAGGCGCCGGTGATGAGGAACACGGGATCGGCCATAGTCTCGACACAGAATGCACGATCGCGCGCGAATCCACGTCCAGGCCGGCGGCGGCGGCGACGGCGCCCTGAGCTTCCGCCGTGAGGCCCACGTGCCGCGCGGCGGCCCCGACGGCGGCGACGGCGGCCGGGGCGGCGACGTGGTGCTCGTGTGCGACGGGTCGCTGCGCGATCTGGAGTCCTTTCGGCGCCGGTCGCACTTCAAGGCACACCGCGCCGGCCACGGTGAGGGCTCGCTGCGCCATGGGGCCGACGGGGCCAACCTGGAGCTCAAGGTCCCCCCGGGAACCGAGGTGCTGGTGGAGCGCGACGGCGCCCGCTACGACCTCGTCCACGCCGGCCAGCGGGCCGTGGTGGCTCGGGGCGGCTCCGGGGGGCGCGGCAACAAGCGCTTCGCTGGCCCCACTCACCAGACGCCCCGGTTCGCCGAGCGCGGCCTGCCCGGGGAGGAGACGTGGCTGGACATGCGCCTCAAGCTGCTGGCCGACGTCGGGCTCATCGGGCTGCCCAACGCCGGCAAGTCGTCGCTCCTGGCGCGGCTCACGCGGGCCCATCCCAAGGTGGCCGGCTACCCCTTCACCACGCTGTCGCCGGTGCTCGGGACCCTGCAGACCGACAGCCGCCAGCTCGTGCTCGCCGACATCCCCGGGCTGATCGAGGGCGCCAGCGAGGGCGCCGGCCTCGGGCACGAGTTCCTGGCGCACGTCGAGCGCACCCGCCTGCTGGTGCACGTGCTGGACCTCAACCCGCTGGACGGATCTGACCCGGTGGCCAACCACGCGATCGTCGAGCGCGAGCTCGCTGGCCATGACGCGCGACTCGCCGCGCTGCCGCGGATCCTGGCCCTGTCCAAGGCCGACCTGGTGGACGACGTGACGGCGGCGGCGGCGCAGGCGGAGTGGGTCGAGCGCCTGGGCGGTGGCGTGCCGGTGCTCGTGACCTCGGCGGTCAGCCGGGTGGGGCTGGCGGACTTGGCCGCCGAGATCGTGCGCCGCGTGCCCGAGACGGCCGCGCCGATCGGTGACGGCGCCGGCGACGGCGTTCCCGACGCCGACCTGGCCGAGCACCGCGTGTTCCGCCCGGCCGCCCCGCGGTCCTACGAGGTGCAGCGGACGGGGGAGGGGAGCTTCCGGGTCACCGGCGCCGGGGTCGAGCGCCTGATGGCGCGCTACGACCTCGACAACGAGGAGGCGCTTGCCCACCTGGAGCGCCGCCTGCGCGGGATCGGGGTGCTCAACGCGCTCGCCGCCGAGGGCTTTGAGGCGGGCGACGAGGTCGAGATCGCCGGGGTGGCGTTCGATCTCGACCCGAACATGTGACCGCAGCGGCAAGGCTCACACACTGCTAACGGAGCGTGTGAACGCGGTGTGTAGCATCCTGCCGCCGTCGTTACCGGCAACGTCGCTGAGAGGAGAGCCATGCGCCGTGCCGTCGCCGTCGCCGTCGCTGTCGCCCTGTGCGCCTGCTGTGTCCTGTCGACAGGTACCCGCGGGTGACCCGGATCGTCATGCACCCCTGCCCAAGGGCCTGAAGCAGATGCCCGATCCGTGTGCCGGCGTGGTGCCGTCGGACCCGTGGTGTGAGAAGCGTGGAGGAGGTTGAGGTGCTGACCGGGGCCGCCGGGCTGTGAGCGCTCGGCGGCCCCGGCAACGAGCTTTCTAAGGGGCGAAACGTGCCAAACCTCGTCCGGCATTCGAGGTTTGTCACGGAGACCCCCGCAGAGAGCGCATTCCGTGCCAAACCTCGTGGCCTGGCGGCGGTTTGTTACGCAATCCCCGCCTGGGCCGCCCCTCGATGGCCAGCCGCTGACATGCGCCACCCGTCGCCGCGCACGCACAACCCCACACCGACGTACCCTTGGCAGCACCATGGGACCCCTGGTCGTCAAGCTGGGCTCGAGCATCGTCGCCGACGATCACGGCAGGGTGCGCGAGGACATCCTGGGGCGGATCTGCGATGAGGTCGCGGAGCTGCACCGCGCCGGGCGCGCGGTCATCGTGGTCACCAGCGGCGCGATCGCCCGGGGGATGGGGGTGATGGAGCTGCCGATGCGCCCGCGCGCCGTGGATGAGCTGCAGGCGGCGAGCGCGGTCGGGCAGGGCAAGCTCTACCAGGTCTATGACGAGCTCCTGCGCGCGCGGGGCGTGCCCACCGCGCAGGTGCTGCTGACGTTCTTCGACATGAGCGCCCGGACGCATTACCTCAACGCGCGCCAGACGCTGCGCAAGCTGCTGGAGTGGCGCGTGGTGCCGGTCATCAACGAGAACGACACCACCACCACCGATGAGATCTCGTTCGGCAACAATGACTTCCTCGCTGCTCAGGTGGCGATCCTGCTCGGGGCCGAGCGGCTGCTGCTCCTCACCGACGCGGGCGGGGTGTTCACCGCCGACCCGCACCGCGACCCGTCCGCCGAGCTCGTCACCGAGGTCACGGACTTCAGCGCGCTGGACCCGCTGGACATCGGCCAGACCGCCTCGGCCCTGGGCTCAGGCGGGATGCGCTCCAAGGTGGTGGCCGCCGAGATGGCGACCGCGGCGGGCATCCCGACCGTGATCGCGAGCGGGCTGGCGCCCGGCACCATCACCGCCGCCGCCACCGGCGCCGCGACCGGCACCGGGTTCCCGGCGCGGGAGGGCCGTTACTCGAGCTTCAAGCTGTGGCTGAAGTACGCCAAGCCGGTGCGCGGCCGGGTGCTGGTCGATGCCGGCGCCGCACGGGCGCTGCGCGGCGGCGGCGCCAGCCTGCTGCCCGTGGGCGTCGTCGACGTCTCGGGCATGTTCGAGGCCGGGGACGCGGTGGAGATCGCCTACGACGACGCGACCGTGGGCAAGGGGATCTGCAACTACTCGGCGGTCGAGCTGCGCCAGGTGCGTGGGCTGCAGTCGGGCGCGGTGCGCGAGGTGCTGCCCCGCGCCAGCGAGGAGGCGATCCACCGGGACTATTTCGTCCTGGCATAGGACGGGGATACAGTCCGCTCGAACATGGCGGAGATGCGGACCGAGGAGGCGGCCGAGACGCAGCCGGCGGTCGTCGCCGACCAGCGACCCGCGGGGCGCGGTGCGGGCCTCGACGACCTCAGCCCGGCGGGCGTCCTGGCGCTGCAGCGCGCCGCAGGCAATCGCGTGGCGCGCACCGCGATTGCGCGCCGGGCGGCTCACGGCGCACGGGTGCTCGCGCGCGACAAGAGCCTCGACGATCAGGTCGGCGACCTCCAGCAGAAGATCTCGGCTGCCACCACCGTCAGCGACGCGCTCAAACAGGAGGCCAAGGCGCTGGCCGCCAAGTGCTGGGCCAACAAGGGAGCCGACCTCGATGCAGCGCGCTCCCAGGTGCGGCGGATCGTCGGAGCCCTGATGAACAACGGCGCGCAGGACGCCGGGATCGACATTGCTGCGACCGCCGACGCCGAGGTGCAGAAGTCGGCCCTGGCGGCCATGGGCGTGAACTCCATCGCGTCGACGGAGAACTTCCTGGTCCAGGCCGGCCGACTGGCCGGCGTCACCATCGCCGCGCCGGGCGCCACGACCAAGGCCAACGCCTGGCTGGACGCCAACACCGAGAAGATCGGCCAGGCGCTCAAGACGCTCCAGGGCCGCGGGGTGACCGGTTTCAAGCAGACCGACCTCGCCCAGGAGGTGATCGGCCAGATGCTCACGGTGTTCTTCCGCGCGGCCACCGATGCCGAGGGCGACATCATCCCCGACCCGCTGGGCAAGCTGTCTAAGCTCGGGGTCGATCCGAGCACCGGGCAGATCATCGCCGACTGCGACGTGTGGGCCACCTACGGGGCGCGGCTGTTCCGGGCCATCGGCTGGACCACCGTGGCCTACCTCAGCGTGATCCCCGACGAGAAGGACCCCACCGATTCATCCAAGGACCGCCCGGGCCACGCGGTGGTGCTCGTGCGCTCCGACAGCGGCGGGAAGGCGAGCTTTGCCGGCGTCAGCGACTTCACGGTCAAGGGGTTCGCCGCCACCGATGAGGCGGGCGCCAAGTCCGAGCTGCTCGACCTCGCGCTCGACATCTACTCCCAGAAGGGCATCCCCAAGAAGTACAAGTCCTACTACGTGGCGGCCGGCCCCGGCGGCGCCTACGACGTCAAGATCCTCGACCCGGTCAAGAACGGCCTGGTCCCCTGGAAGACCGTGCCCTGATCGAGCCGGCGGGCGGCCCTCGGTAACCTGTCTGAGCCATGGCCAGCACGGCTCTCTCGATCGCCGAGACCTGCGACGCCGCCAAGCGCGCGTCGCGCACGCTCGCCACCCTGGGCTCCGGCGTCAAGGACGAGGCGCTCGAGGCGATCGCCGCCGCCCTGCTCGCGGCCACCGACCAGATCCTCGAGGCTAACGGCCGCGACCTGGAGGCCGGCCAGGAGAACGGCCTGTCCGACGCGCTGCTGGACCGACTCGCCCTGAACGAGTCGCGGATCGCCGGGATGGCGGCGGGGGTGCGCAAGATCGCCGCGCTCCCCGATCCCGTGGGCGAGGTCATCGACGGCTCGACGCTGGCCAACGGCCTGCAGCTTCGGCGCGTGCGCGTCCCCCTCGGGGTGATCGCGGTCGTCTACGAGGCCCGGCCCAACGTCACCATCGATGCCGCGGCGCTGTGCCTGAAGTCCGGCAACGCGGTCGTGCTACGCGGCTCGAGCTCGGCCGCGCACTCCAACGCGGTGCTGGCGGCGGTCGCCGCCGACGCCGCCACCGCCGCCGGCCTGCCCACCGGCGCGATGGCCCTCGTCGCGGGGGGCGGGCGCGAGGAGCTGGCCGAGCTGGCCACGCAGGCCGGGGTCGTGGACCTGATCATCCCCCGTGGCGGCGAGGGGCTGAAGGCGGCGCTCAAAGGCGTGGCCACGGTGCCGGTCATCTACGCGGCCTCGGGCAACAATCACGTGTACGTCGATGCGGGCGCCGACCTGGAGGCTGCGCTGGCCATCGTCCTCAACGCCAAGCTCCAGCGGCCCGGCACGTGCAATGCCGCCGAGAAGCTCCTCGTCCACGCCAGCGAGGCCGACCGTTTCCTGCCCGACATGCTGGGAGCTCTCAGCGACGCCGGGGTGACTCTGCACGGGGACGAGCGCGCCCGCGCCGCGGCGCCGCGGGTCCCCATCGACGCCGCCACCGAGGACGACTGGGACACCGAGTACCTGGCCCTGGAGATGGCGGTTGCCGTCGTGGACTCGGTGGAGGACGCGATCGGGCACGTCAACGCGCACGGGAGCGGTCACTCCGAGGCGATCCTGACCCCGTCCACGGCCGCCGCCCGCGCCTTCCAGCTGGGCGTCGACGCCGCCTGCGTCTACGTCAACGCATCGACGCGCTTCACCGACGGTGGAGAGTTCGGGATGGGCGCGGAGATCGGCAACTCCACCCAGAAGCTGCACGCGCGCGGGCCGATCGGGCTGCGGGAGCTGTGCACGTTCAAGTACCTGGTGGAGGGCGCCGGGCACGTCCGCGCCTGACCGGGCCGACCGGGGCCTGAGTCACGCCGTCACCCCCGACACGATGCGCGTAGGGATCCTCGGCGGAACCTTCAACCCGCCACATCTCGGTCACCTCGTCGCCGCCCAGGAGGCGTACCGTGAGCTCGACCTGGACCAGGTGCTGCTCATCCCGGCGGGCACGCCCCCGCATAAGCCCGTCGAAGCTGAGCCCGGGCCCCATCACCGGCTCGAGCTGTGCCGGCGGGCCATCGGCAACGACGCGCGCTTCGCCGTCTCCGACCTCGAGCTGGGCCGCGACGGCCCATCCTTCACGGTCGATACCCTGGAGATACTGAGAACGCAAGCGCCCTCCAACGACCTGTTCCTCATCCTCGGCGGCGACATCGCCGCCGGGCTCCCCAAGTGGCACGAGCCCGAGCGGGTGCTGGAACTGGCCACGGTGGCCATCGCCGGGCGTCGCGGGACGGCCCGGGCGGCGGTGGAGGAGGCGCTGGCGCAGCTCCGAGGCGGCGAGCGCGCGAGGTTCTTCCGGATGCCCCGCATCGGGATCTCCTCGACCATGGTCCGCCGCCGCGTCCGCGCCGGGCAGCCGATCCGCTACTTCGTGCCCGACGGCGTGATGCAGTACATCGAAACACACGGCCTATACCGCTCAGCGGGAGGGAAATGACAGAAGCGAAGCCCATGCACCACGACAACGCCAGCCAGCTCACCCCGGAGGAGATGGTCGCGGCCATCGCCGACCTCGCCGCCGATCGCAAGGCGCTGGAGATCGTCCAGCTCGATCTGCGCGGCATGATCGGCTACGCGGACTACTTCCTCATCTGCAGTGGGCGCACCGACCGCCAGACGCGGGCCATTCACGACGCCGTCCACGAGGGGCTGAAGGCGCGCGGGGTGCTGCCCCGCCGCGTCGAGGGGCTCAGTGAGGCGCGGTGGATCCTCATGGACTACCTCGACGTGGTGGTTCACGTCTTCACTCCGGAGACGCGCGAGTACTACCGCCTCGAGCAGCTGTGGGGCGAGGCGCCCTCGCTGGCCGTCGAGGCCGTCGAGGCCTGAGCCCTAGAGCGCCGTCATCAGCTTCGGCGCCACTTCCTTCTTGCGGCTCATGACGCCGGGCAGCTCGATCACGCCGTCTGACGGCTCGACGCCGAAGCTGCGGGCCACGGCGGCGACATCACCTGCGACCAGCATCTCGGTGCCCTTGTCCATGACGTCGGTGACCATCAGGGCGTAGAGGGCGAGCTCGCGGTCCTCGCGCTCGCGGCGCAGCGCGTCCAGCAGCTCGTCGGCGCGCTCCATCAGCGCGTTGCCGACCACCTCGACCTGGGCGATGCAGATCTCATGTCCGCCCCGCACCTGGTAGCGCTTGGCGTCGCGCGTGACGATCTCCTCGGCGCTGAGGTCCGACACGTCGGAGGTCGCCTCGAACATCTCGCGGCCCAGCGCGGCGGCGTCGACGTCCAGCACCCGCTCGAGGTACTCGACCACGGCGTGGTCGCGCCGCGTGGTGGTGGCGGAGTTGAGGATCACCGTGTCCGACAGCACGGCGCCCAGCAGCATGTGCGCGGTCGGCCGGCTGGGCTCCATGCCGGCGTGGCGGAAGCGCTCCACCACCAGCGTGGCCGTCGAGCCCACGGGGTCGAACGTGGCGGTGACGGGGATCCGGGTCTCGATCGACCCGATGTGGTGGTGGTCGAGGATCTCCATTATCTCGGCCTCGTCGATCCCAACGGCGCTCTGGGCCTGTTCGGCGTGGTCGACCAGCACGACGCGGCGGCGCGCGGGCCCGACGAGATCGGAGCGGGTGACCAGGCCCACCGGCCGGTCCTGGGCGTCCACGGCGACGGCGGCTCCGTAGTGGCTCTCCTTGATCTGCTCGGAGATGTCGTCGAGGAGGTAGTCGGTGGTGACGGTGAGCGGATCGGACTCCATCAGCGCGCCGCACGGTGCCGCCAGCGTGATCATGCGCCCGGAGACATAGCTGTCCAGGGGGGAGATGACGATTGCGGTGCCTCGCTCCCGGGCGGCGGCGAGCGCGTCGGGCGTCGGCTGGGCGGAGTTGGAGAGCACGACCAGCGCGGCGCCGAGCTCGATCACGCGCAGCTGGGCGTCGGGACGGTTGCCGACGACGACGATGTCGCCCTCCGTGATGCCGCTGTCGGAGGCCGGGTCCATCGCGTAGACCCAGACGCGTCCGGAGAGCCGGCGCTCGTTTCCGCATACGAGCTCGCCCTCCAGCACCGACACCACAGTGCTCAGGAACGTGGGGGCCTCCTCGAGCGTGGAGGTCCGCAGCGAGTCGCGGACGTAACGGCGGGCCAGCGCGCGCTCGGTGAGCACGCCGGTGAGCGCGCCCGCCTCGTTCACGATCGGCACGAGCTCCAGATCGGCCTTCGCCATCGCCCGCCCCACCTCGCGCACCGGCTCGTCCTGGCGGCCGATGGGAAAGCTCTCCTGCATCACGTCTGCGGCGCGGAGCATCAGATGGGCCAGATAGCGCGGCTCGGGCGCCCCGCTGCGGTCCAGCAGCCACCGCGTCTGGGAGTTGAGGTCCCCGAGGCGCACCGGCACGTACTCGTTGTCGGGGTCCAGCCGGCGCTTGAGCTCGGCGTAACCGATCGCCGACGCGATCGAATCCGTGTCCGGACTGCGATGACCCGTGATGTAGATGGGACGCACACGCCGATTATCGCGGGCGCGATAGCGTCCCGTCAGACAGCCGGCGCGTGAAGCAGCCACAGCACAGACAAGGAGAAGCGATGCCGTCCGCACCCACCATCCTTCCGACCCAGATCCCCGAGGGCAGCGCGCCCGGGCTGAGGTACCGCCTGGAGGGGGAGCTTGTCCCGGTCCTGCACATGGCGCTGGACGGCCAGGTCCCGGTGTACTTCGAGCACCACGTGCTGCTGTGGAAGTACCCGAGCCTCCAGATCGGACTGCATCCGCTCAAGAAGGGGCTCAAGCGCCGGGTGTTCGGCGGGATGCCGCTGCTGCTGCTCGAGGCGCAATCGGCGGGCGAGGTGGCGTTCAGCCGCGACGCGCCCGGCCACATCGCAGCCCTGCATCTGCCGCACGGTCACGGCATCGTCGTCCGCGAGCATCAGTTCCTGGCCGCCACCGCCAACGTTCAGTACGACTACAGCCGGATCAAGGGCTTTGCCAACATGCTGTATGGCGGCGGGTTCTTCGTGGACGAGTTCTTTGCCGGAGACCACGAGGGCGTCGTCTGGGTGCACGGCTACGGCAACGTGTTCGAGAAGCTGCTCGATGCGGGGGAGACGATCGACATCGAGCCCGGCGGATGGGTCTACCGCGACCACTCGGTGTCCATGACCCAGGAGGTGTACGGTTTCAAGACCGGCTTCCTGGGCGGCGGGACCGGCAACCTCGTGTTCAACCGCTTCACCGGCCCCGGCCGCGTCGGTCTCCAGAGCGCCTATTTCCACCCGCCGGTGGTCGAGGGCGCGGGTGGCAACGCCCAGCGCGACGGCGCGGGCGGGTTGATCGGCGGCCTCATGAACGGGCTGCTGGACAACTAGCTCAAGATGCCCTACCAGCCCGGCCACCTGCAGGCCCACCCGCTCCCCCCGGGCATCGTCGGCGCGCTCGGGATCGGCGGCTACCAGCTCCTCGCCGACGTCGCCGGCGTGGGCGCGGGCCGGATCGGCGCGCAGGTGTTCCTCCTGGTCGCTCCCGATCCCGATCCCGCGTTGCCTGACGCCGGCACCCAGATCGCGCTGCACCACACCAAGCTCAAAGACGAGGCCGAGGTGGGCGCCTTCACGCAGCTGGCCGCCCAGCTCGGCTACCTGCGCCTGTCCGGATACCGGCTGACCCTCGACCGCCACGGACTGCGCAGCCGTGTCGGCGTGCTCAACCCCGCTACCGGCGCGATCGTGGCCACGATCCCCGACAAGCATCCAGGCGGCCTGCTGGGGTTCGGCGGGGGCGGCAACAGCGCCGCTCGCCTGCTGGTCGGCGTGCGCTCGCTGCCGCCCGCCGGGGCTCCGCCGGACCTCCAGGATCCCGAGCTCCTGCGTCAGGTCCTACTGGCACTGGCGCTGCGCGATGAGAACGTCTCGGGCGCCGAGGCCGCCGAGCTCGCCGACCGGGCGTTGGAGCTGACCCGCGGCAACGCGGCGCTCGACCCTCCGGCGGCGCTGGAGGCGGCGAAAACCGCATAAGCATTTCGCCGAGAACCGCTAAAGCTGACCGAGTTCCGGCCGATAGTCGCGGCATGACCGCTTCAATCGCCCGCGCCCCCGGCCGCACGCCGCGCTGATCTCCCGGACACAACGGTGCCCGGCACCCATTTCGACTCAGATCAGCGCCTGTCGCTGATCCTCGAAACGCAGCAGGCCATCGCCGCCGCGGGCGACGACTTGGAGAGCGTCATGCAGGTCGTCGCCCAGCGCTCGCCGGCCATCATCGGCGCCGATGGGGCCATGGTCAACCTGATCGAGGGTGATTTCCTTTACACGCGCGCGGCCAGCGGCAGCGCCGCCGAGGTGCGCGGCGCGCGGCGCCCTATCGCCAAGTCGATCGCCCGCCACGCGATCGAGAGCGGCCAGCCGCTCCTGGTCGAGGACACGCGCACCGATCCCCGCATCAACCAGGAGATGCGCGGCCGGGTCGGCGACACCTCGCTGATCTGCGTCCCCCTCTTCTCCGGCCCCGACGTCATCGGGACCCTCAACGTGATGAGCGGCTCGGAGACCGAGCATCTTGACGAGGATGACCGCAAGACGCTGGAGATGCTCTCCGTGGTCCTGTCGGCCGGGGTCAGCCGGGTGGCCGAGTTCGAGGCCCGTCGGGCCCAGGCGCAGGCCATCGCTCGCTTCCGCACTCTCTTTGACGGCACCTCGCTGGGGATCCTGCGCCTCGACGCCGAGGGCGTCGCGGTCGAGGTCAACCCCGCGCTGGAGCAGATGCTCGGGGCCGCCGCTGACGAGCTGGTCGGCTCGCGCTTCAGCGCCCACCTGATCGCCGAGCACCGGCAGACCGTGGACGCGCTGCTGGCCGAGACCGTGGCCGGCGAGCGCGAGTCCTTCGCCCTGGAGGCCCGCTGCACTACCAAGACCGGCGGCTCGCTGTGGGCCCACGTCCGGGCCGTCGCCGAGCAGCACGAGGACCACGCGCCGCTGCGCGTGGTGGCGATGATCGAGAACATCACCGAGCGCAAGCGCGCCGAGCAGGAGCTCATCCGCCAGGCGCAGCTCAACGAGCACCAGGCCCTGCACGACCCCCTGACCGGTCTGCCCAATCGGCTGCTGTTCGGCGAGCGCATCGGCCAGGCGATCCGCCACGCCGAGCGCAACAAGTCCAAGCTCGCAGTCGTGCTCATGGACCTTGACCGCTTCAAGGAGGTCAACGACTCCCTCGGCCACTCCGCCGGCGACCACCTGCTGGTCAAGGTCGGCGAGCGCATGCGCGACGCCGTCCGCGGCTCGGACACCGTCGCCCGGCTCGGCGGCGACGAGTTCGGGCTGCTCCTGCCGGACCTGATCGACGCGGACGGCGCCGTGCCGGTCATCACCCGCATCCGTGCCGCGCTGGAGCGCCCGGTGTACGTCCACTCCCTGCCGCTGGCCGTGGAGGCGTCGATCGGGATCGCCATCTACCCCGATCACGGCACCGACGCCCAGTCGCTGATCCAGAAGGCCGACGTCGCCATGTACGACTCCAAGCGCGACAACGCCTCGCACACGTTCTACGACGAGGGCTCGCACGAGTATGACGTCACCCGCCTCACCCTGGTGGCCGAGCTGCGCCGCGCCATCGCCAGCCGCGAGCTGATCCTGCACTACCAGCCCAAGGCGGCGCTGGAGAGCGGCGAGGTCCGCTCCGTGGAGGCGCTGCTGCGGTGGGTGCACCCGGAGCGGGGCATGGTGTTCCCGGACTCGTTCATTCCGATCGCCCAGGAGACCGGGCTGATCGGGCCGCTCACCCTCTACGTCATCGAGGAGGCGCTGCGCCAGGGGCGCGAGTGGCGCGACTCGGGCCTGGACCTGTCGATCTCGGTCAACCTGTCCACGCGCAACCTGCTCGACCGGGACTTCCCCAACCAGGTGGCGACGCTGCTCAAGCGCTGGGGGATGGGGCCCGAGTGGCTGGAGCTCGAGGTCACCGAGTCCTCCATGCTGGCCAATCCAACCCGCGCCAAGACCGTCCTCGGCGAGCTCCACGAGCTCGGCCTGCGCCTCTCGATCGACGACTTCGGCACCGGCTACTCCTCGCTGTCGTACCTGCGCCAGCTCCCGGTCGACGAGATCAAGATCGACCGCTCCTTTGTCATGGGGATGGGCGAGCAGGCCGACGACGCCGTGATCGTGCGCTCCACTGTGGATCTCGGCCGCAACCTCGGCCTCGAGGTCGTCGCGGAGGGGGTCGAGACGCTGGACCTGTGGAACCGCCTGCGCGAGCTCGGCTGCAACACCGCCCAGGGATACTTCCTCTCCAGGCCGGTGCCGGCGGAGGAGCTGACCGGCTGGCTGCGGGCGCGACCGGCGGCGCAACCCGAGGCTGACGCGGCCTAGAAACGCCGAACGCCGCCACTGAGGGCGGCGTCCTGAGGTGGAGCTAGCCGGGCTCGAACCGGCGACCTCTTGCATGCCATGCAAGCGCTCTCCCAGCTGAGCTATAGCCCCGTTGGGTCTGGTCCAGAGGTTAGTACATGGGCCGCCCGGTGGTGGTTGCGCGTCGCGAAGTAACCTCCGCGCTGTGGCCGACCGTCGCTACTCACCCGCCGAGATCGAACCCAAGTGGCAGGCGCTCTGGGAGCGCGAGCACACGTGGGAGGTCGCCAACGACCCTGACCACGCCGCCGACCATTCCTACGTGCTCGAGATGCTCCCGTACCCCAGCGGCGAGCCCCATGTCGGCCACCTCAAGAACTATGCCCTGGGCGACGCGATCGCCCACTACCACCGGCGCACCGGCCACCGTGTCCTGCACCCGATGGGCTATGACGCCTTCGGGCTGCCGGCGGAGAACAATGCCATCAAGACCGGGGTGCACCCCCGTGTGGCCACCGACAAGTCGATTGCCGCCTACCGGCACTGGTTTCACCGCTGGGGCATCTCGATCGACTGGTCCCGCGAGCTCAGCACGCACGAGCCCAGCTACTACCGCTGGACCCAGTGGATCTTCCTCAAGCTCTTCGAGCGGGGCCTGGCCTACCGCAAGGAGGCCGCGGTCAAGTGGTGCCCGTTCGACCAGACGGTGCTAGCCAACGAGCAGGTGATCGACGGTCGCTGCGAGCGCTGCGGTCATGAGGTCGAGCTGCGCCAGCTCGAGCAGTGGTTCTTCCGCATCACCGACTACGCGGACCGCCTGCTCGCCGACCTGGACACGATCGACTGGCCCGAGAACGTCAAGGCGATGCAGCGCAACTGGATCGGGCGCTCGGTGGGCGCTGAGGTCACGTTCCATTGCGACGCCGCGGACGTGGACTACACCGTCTTCACGACGCGCCCGGACACCCTGTTCGGCGCCACCTTCTTCGTGATGGCCCCCGAGCACCCCGACGTGCTCAAGCTCGTCGCCGGCACCGAGTACGAGGCCGCCGTCCACGAGTACGTCAACCGGGCGCTGAACGAGTCGGCGGAGGCCCGCGGCAACGTCGACAGGCCCAAGACCGGCGTGCCCCTGGGCCGGACCGTGACCAACCCGGTCAACGGCGAGCAGCTGCCGATGTTCGTTGCCGACTACGTGCTCATGGAGTACGGGACCGGCGCGGTGATGGGCGTCCCCGCCCACGACCAGCGCGACTACGAGTTCGCCGCCGGCTTCGGTCTGCCGATCCGCCCGGTGGTGGCGCCCGCCGACATCGAGGACCCCGACGTCTCCGCTCAGGCATTCACCGCCCACACCGCGGACGAGCGGCTGATCAACTCCGGCGAGTTCAGCGGCATGGACGCGGTGGCGGGGCGCGACGCGATCGTCGCCCGCCTTGCGCAGGAGGGCAAGGGCCATCCGTCGGTCAACTATCGCCTGCGTGACTGGCTCATCTCCCGGCAGCGCTACTGGGGCTGCCCGATCCCGATCGTCTACTGCGACGGCTGCGGCATGGTCCCGGTCCCCGAGTCCGACCTGCCGGTCAAGCTGCCCGACGTGGAGGACTACCAGCCGCGCGGCCGCTCGCCGCTGGCCGCCGCTGAGGACTGGGTGACCACCGCCTGCCCGCGCTGCGGCGGTGTGGCGCGCCGCGAGACAGACACCATGGACACCTTCGTGGACTCCAGCTGGTACTACCTGCGCTACTGCGACGCCCGCAACGACACGGCGCCGTGGGACCGGCGGGTGCTGGCGTCGTGGATGCCGGTGGACACTTACATCGGCGGGGTCGAGCACGCGATCCTGCACCTGCTCTACAGCCGCTTCTTCGTCAAGGCGCTGGCCGACATGGACCTGCTCGACGTCCAGGAGCCGTTCCGGACGTTGTTCACGCAGGGGATGATCCTCGGCGCCGACGGCAACAAGATGTCCAGCTCCAAGGGCAACGTCGTGGCGCCCAGCCAGATCGTGGAGCGCTTCGGGGCCGACGCCGCCCGCTGCTACGTGCTGTTCATGGGCCCGCTCGAGCAGGACGCGGCATGGTCGGACACCGGCGTCCAGGGCGTGCACAAGTTCCTGACCCGCCTGTGGCGGCTCGGCGACGGCCTCGCCGAGGAGGCGGGCGGGGTGGGCGGGGGGCCGGTACTGCAGCCCACCGCTCCCGAGGGCGACGCGCTCATCCTGGTGCGCAAGGCCAACTGGGCGATCAACAAGGTCACCGGGGACGTCCGGGACCGGTGGTCGTTCAACACGGCGATCTCCGCGGTGATGGAGGTGGTCAACGAGGTCTACCTCCACCTCGACGCCGAGCTCGACGCACGGCGTTTCGCGGTCGCGACCGCGGCGTCGCTCATCTTCCCGTTCGCTCCCCATCTGGGGTCGGAGGTCTACGAGCGGATGACCGGCGAGCGCGTCTGGGAGCAGCCATGGCCGGAGGCGGACCCGGCAATGCTGACGGCCGACACGTTCGAGCTCGTCTGCCAGGTCAACGGCAAGGTCCGAGACCGGGTCGAGGCGCCGACCGGCGCACCGCGCGAGGAGCTCGAGCAGCTGGCGCTCGCCGCGCGCGGCGTGCAGGCGCACCTCAACGGCCACCAGGTCGTCAAGGTGATCGTGGTGCCTGACAAGCTGGTCAACATCGTCGTCAGGGCGTAAGCGGCTCGTGGCGGCCGGGCCCTATATCGCGGTCGTCGGGGCCTCGCAGCCCACTGCCGAGCAGGAGCAGGCCGCCGAGGACATCGGCCGCGGGCTGGGCGCCGCCGGCTGCATCGTCCTCACCGGCGGACGGGGCGGCGTCATGGCCGCGGCCAGCCGGGGCGCGCACGAGGCCGGGGCCACGGTGGTCGGCATCCTCCCGGGCACCGATCGCCGTGAGGCCAACGAGTGGGTGGGTCTCGCACTGCCGACGGGGATGGGCGAGCTGCGCAACGGCCTGATCGTCCGCGCCGCCGACGCGGTTGTCGCGGTGGGCGGCGCCCACGGGACACTGTCGGAGATCGCCCTCGCGCTCAGCGCGGGCGTCGGCGTCGTCGGATACGACACCTGGCCGATCGAGGGCCTGGAGCTGGCCGACACGCCCGCCGCCGCGGTGGAGCGTGCGCTGGAGCTCGCCGCCGACGCCGAGGCCGCCTAGCGCGCACGTAGACTCGAGTGCAGTGCCGCCGACCTTCAAGCCCGCCTATCTGATCCACGGCGACGACCATGGGCGCATCGCCGAGCGCCGGGCGCGGTTGCGCGAGCTGGCCGAGTCCCTCAGCGGGGCCGAGGGCCTCGAGCTGCTCGAGGGCGACGAGGCGACCCCGGACAACGCCGCCGCCGCCATGGACGCGATGACGCTGACGCTCGGTCGGCGGTTCATCATCGTCGACGGGGTGGAGCGCTGGAAGGACAAGGAGCTCGACGGGCTGGTGGCTTCGCTCGCGGCGGTCCCGCCGGAGACGACCATCACCTTCTTCGCACGAGAGGAGAGCCGCAGCAAGGCGCCGGAGCGCCTTCACGCCGCGGTCCGCGACGCCGGAGGGGACGTCAGCGCGGAGGTCAGCGTCAAGCCGTGGGAGCTGCCCAAGTGGGTCACCGCCCAGGCCCGGGAGCTCGGGGTGGAGCTCGAGCCCGATGGTGCCCAGGCCCTCATCCGCCATGTCGGCGACCGCCAGCAGCGGCTGCTGCGTGAGCTCGAGAAGCTCGCGCTCGGCGCAGATGATGGCGACCCCACCCATCCCGTCGAGCCCCTCGATGCCGCCGGGGTGGAGCGCCTCACCGCCTCCTCGGCGGAGCGCCGGGCGTGGACGGTGGCCGATGCCCTGGTGGCCGGCGACGCCCGCGCGGCCGTCGCCGCCTACCTTCAGCTGCGCCAGCAGGGCGAGCGCCTCTCCGGGCTGCTCTACTGGATCTCTCAGCGGGTCCGGGCCGCCCACGAGGTCGCCGTCGCCCTCGACGCCGGCGAGCCACCGGCGCAGATCAAGCGACGGCTGCGGATGCCCTCGCGCGCCGCGGACCGATTGATCGCCGACGCCCGCCGCTCCGGCGCCGACCGGCTGGCCGAGGCCGTCTGCGAGATCTCCGACCTTGAGCTGGCCTCTCGGGGTGGGGGGCCGGGCGGGGCCGGCGAGGACACGTCCGCCCTGATCGCGCTCGGCCGGGTCGCGGCCTGACGCGTGGGTCAGTGCAGCACCGTCGAGTGCAGCACCATCCACACCGCCCCGATCACGATCAGCAGGAAGATCAGCGCCAGCAGCCGGCCGAACCAGTAGGTGCGGTGGCGCAGCGAGGGGTTGAGCGGGCGCAGGCGGTCGGGCGTGGGGAGGTTTCCCGTGGGGATGTCGGCGCTCGTGTGCCCGCCGCGGCGCGACGCCGGCCGCGGCGCCGGGATCGGAGCGGCGCCCGCGTCGAGCTCCTGTTGAACGGTCTCGATGTCAACGCGCTGCGTCTCGGCCGGGTCGGGAGTGCGGCGCTCCGCGGCCACAGCCCGCGACGACGCCCGGCGCGAGGCCGTGGGCTCGGCGTCCGCGGCGCCGGGCGCGACCGGTGGGGTGGCGCGCCGCCGCGCCTCCTGCACCTGCGAGAGCCGGTTGCGCAGGCGGCCGCTCTCGGCCCGCTCCTCGACCAGCGCCTGCCGCGTGGCCTCGAGCGCTGCGGCGTGCTCCTGCAGTTCCTGCTCGAGGGCGGCGTGGGCCTGGGCGAGCTCCTCGTGGCGGTTCGCGAGCGCCTGGGTGGCCTCGTCGTGGCGGGCCGTCAGCGCCTGGGTGGCCTCTTCGTGGCGGCCCGTCAGCGTCTGGGTCGCCTCTTCGTGCCCGCGCACGAGCGCCTCGTGGCGGCGCTGCGCCTCGCGCAGCTCCCGGCGGGCGGTGTCCAGCTCGGCCGCCACGGCCGCTGCCGCCGTCTGGGCGGCGGCGGCGATCTCGAGCTCGGACCGGGCGTGACCGAGATCCGTGCGCAGCTGCCGGTTGGCTGTCCGCTCCTCCTCGAGGCTCCTGGCCATGGCGGCGCGACGCTCGCGCTCCTGCTCGAGCGCGTGGTTGGCCGACGCCAGGCGGGCGCCGAGCCGCTCGAGGTCGACGGCGCGCGAAGGCGGGCGGCGACCCCCCGGCGCGGGCGCGGAGTCCGGCGTCTCCTCGGGGAGCGGGGGCGACGGGGGCCGCTCGTTCTTGGCCCGGGGCGCTCGGGCCGCCTCGCCAACGGCCAGCAGCGCGCCGGGGCGAGCCAGCTTCCTGCCTCTGGCACGCAGCGCGATGACGATGTCCGGGGCCACCGTGAGCTCGATCTCGCCTGCGCCCTCCAGCCCCGCCTCGACGCTGAAGGCGGCGTGCCACACCTCGCCATCCTCGGCCGCCCACGGCTTGCCCTCCAGGTCGGCGAGGGCCCTGAGCTCGCCGTCCTTGCGGCTGAGCGTCAGCGCCGGGCGGACGAAACGGCGGCCGCGGACGCCGAACCAGCGTCCGGCGACCTCCACGCGCCCCGAGCCGGAGGCGTCGATGCGCTCCACTTCGAAGCTGATTCGGTCGGATTCGGCAGACAGAAGCGCGGGGGTCTCGGTGCCGCCCGCCGGCTACGCGCCGCGGCGCAGCCGTGCTGCGCGAGACTTCTTGCGGGCGCCGTTGTTGCGATGCAGCGCCCCCCGCTTGACGGCCTTGTCGATCGTCCTGACCAGCACGCGGTGCTCCGTCTCGGCGACGTCGTCCTGCCCCTCGGCGACGGCAGCTTCCAGGCGGCGGAAGTAGGTCTTGATCGTCGATGTGTAGCGGCGGTTCTCCAGCCGCTCACGCTCCGCGCGCAGGATCCGCTTCTTCTGTGAGTGGATGTTGGCCATGACAAGAAACGCGCGGAGAGCCGCAGCGACGGCGCGTACTATAGCGCGCTCGTGACCGCGCGCAGCTCGGAACTCGGATCGTCCAACCCGCCCGGGCCGCCGCCACCGCCGGTTCCGCCGAGCGACATCCCTCCGGTGTCGCCGGGCCGGCGGCGGATAGCGATCAACACCGCCATCTTCGCCGCGGCGACGGCCCTCTCACGGATCGCCGGCCTGGCCCGAGAGGTCGTGCAGGCGGCGTTCTTCAACACCTCCGCGGCGGCGTCGGCCTTCACCCTCGCCTCCCAGGTCCCGAACCTGTTCAGCAATCTCTTTTCTCAGGCGGCACTCGGCGCCGCGTTCGTGCCGGTGTTCACCGATCTGCTCCAGCAGGGCCGCAAACGTGAGGCCTTCAAGCTTGCCTCGGAGCTCTTCTGGCTGATTCTCGTCGGGCTGGGCGCGCTGACCCTCGTGTGGATAGCCGCGGCGGGGCTGGTGGTGCCCCTGTTCACCGGGGGCAACATCCCCAACGCCCTGACGGCGGGCCTCTCGCGGGTGCTGTTCCCGGTCGTTCTGCTGCTCAGTCTCACCGGCCTGCTGGTGGGGATCCTGCAGTCCTACGACCAGTTCACGATCCCGGCGCTCGCGCCCGCGGTGTGGAACCTCGTGATCGTGATCCTGCTGGTGGTCCTGCATTCCCGCTTCCACGGCGAGAACGCGGTCTACGCCTACGCCATCGCCTGGCTGCTGGCGACGGTGGTGCAGTTCCTGATGATCGCGTTTGCGCTGCGCAAGGTCGAGTTCCGGCCATCGTTCTCTCTGAACTGGCGCGATCCGCGGGTCCGCCAGGTCGGGATCCTGTTTCTCCCGGTGACGCTGAGCATCGGGATCATCAACCTCGACATCTTCCTCAACGCGGGCTTCGGCTCCCTGGTCTCCTCGCACGCCCCGAGCGCGATCAACGACGCGTTTCGGATCTACATGCTGCCCCAGGGGATCTTCAGCGTGGCCGTGTCGACGGTGCTGTTCCCCACGCTGAGCCGCATGGCCAACCGCCGCGATGTCGGAGGGATGCGAAAGACGGTCGGCAACGGCATCCGCCAGATCAACATGCTGCTGATCCCGTCCGCGGCGCTGATGGCGGTCCTGGCGACGCCGATCACGCGGCTCGTCTACCAGCACGGGACCTTCACGGCGTTCTCGACGGACCTGGTGGCGACGGCGCTGTTCTGGTTCGCGTGGAGCCTCCCGTTCGCCGGGGTCAACCTGCTCCTCAGCCGGACCTTCTTTGCGCTCCAGCGGCCCTGGATCCCGACCAAGCTCGCGGCGCTGAACATGATCGTCGACGTGATCGTGTCGATCGCGCTGTACAAGCCCCTGGGCATCGCCGGGCTGGTGATCGGCACCGTCGCCGCCAACGTCGTCATGACCATCCTGCAGCTGCGGCGGTTGCGGACCGGCTTCAACGGCCGCCTGGAGGGCGCGCAGACGACGATGATCACCGTCCGCATCCTGGTCGCCACGGCGTTCACCGCGGCTCTCGGCTACTTCGTCCACAGGGGCCTGGAGAACCTGCTGGGGCTATCGCTCATCGCTCAGATCGTGTCGGTCGGGACCGCCCTGGCCATGGCCGGCGTTCTCTATGGGTGGCTCGTGCTGCGGATGCGGGTGCCCGAGGCGCGGCAGATCGAGCAACTCGTGCGCAGCCGCTTCCCCGGACGCGCGCACGTCACCGGCTAGGACACCAGCGTCGGCCGCCCGGGGCTTCGTACCCTTCATGGCGGCACATGGCTGATCAGGCCCACATCCGCAACTTCTCGATCATCGCCCACATCGACCACGGCAAGTCGACGCTGGCCGATCGGATCCTCGAGCTGACGCATACCGTCGACCCACGGGCGATGCGCGCGCAGCTGCTGGACTCCATGGACCTCGAGCGCGAGCGCGGCATCACCATCAAGGCCCAGGCGGTGCGGGTGTTCTATGAGTCCCCGCACGACGGCCAGACCTACCAGCTGCATCTCATCGACACCCCGGGTCACGTGGATTTCACCTATGAGGTGTCGCGGTCGCTGGCCGCATGCGAGGGCGCGCTGCTCGTCGTCGACGCCTCCCAGGGGGTCGAGGCCCAGACGGTCGCCAACACCTACCTGGCGGTCGAGTCGGGGCTGGAGCTGATCCCGTGCCTGAACAAGGTGGACCTGCCCGGGGCCGAGCCCGAGCGGGTGGCCGAGGAGGTGGCCGATCTGCTGGGCGAGCCCGCCGACCAGGTCCGGCGCATCAGCGCCAAGACGGGGGAGGGGATCACCGACGTCCTCGACGAGCTGATCGCCCGGGTGCCGCCCCCCAGCGGTGACCCCGATGCGGCGCCGCGCGCGCTCATCTTCGACTCCGAGTTCGACCAGTATCGCGGCGTGATCGCCTACATCCGCGTGGTCGACGGTACGTTCACCAAGGGCGAGGCGATCCGGGCGATGCAGGGCGGGACCGAGGCCGAGATCGACGACATCGGCTTCTTCACGCCGCAGATGACGCCGGCCAAGGCGCTGCACGCCGGCGAGGTCGGCTTTCTCATCACCGGGATCAAGGACGTGAGCGCGCTGCGTGTCGGCGACACGCTGACGACGAAGTACAGCGCGGCCACCGAGCCGCTGCCCGGCTACCGCGAGGTCAAGCCGATGGTGTTCTGCGGGTTGTTCCCGATTGAGTCAGACGACTACCCCGACCTGCGCGACGCGCTGGAGAAGCTCACCCTCAACGACGCGGCGCTGAGCTGGGAGCCCGAGACCTCCGAGGCGCTGGGGTTCGGCTTCCGCTGTGGGTTCCTCGGCCTGCTGCACATGGACATCGTGCGCGAGCGCCTGGAGCGCGAGTACGACCTCGAGCTGCTCACGACCATGCCCAGCGTGGAGTATGAGGTCACGCTCACCGACGGCAGCGTGGTCCCCATCCACAGCCCGAACGACTTTCCGGATCCCGCGCGGGTGGCCGAGGTCCGTGAGCCGTTCATCCGCGCCTCGATCCTCAGCCCCAAGGAGTTCGTGGGCCAGATCATGGAGCTCTGCCAGGAGCGCCGCGGTGAGCACGCCGGGATGCACTACCTGTCGGCCGAGCGCGTGCAGCTCACGTACGACCTGCCGCTGGCCGAGATCGTCCTGGACTTCTTCGATCAGCTCAAATCCCGCACCCGCGGGTACGCGTCGCTGGACTACGACCTCATCGGGATGCGCGAGTCCGACCTCGTCAAGCTCGACATCCTGCTCGCCGGCGACCCGATCGACGCGCTGTCGATGCTCGTGCACCGCTCCAAGGCGCAGGCGGCAGGGCGGACGCTGACCGAGAAGCTGCGCGAGAAGATCCCGCGCCAGCAGTACGACGTGCCGATCCAGGCGGCGATCGGTAGCCGTATCGTCGCCCGCGAGACGATCAAGGCTTACCGCAAGGACGTGATCGCCAAATGCTACGGCGGCGACATCAGCCGCAAGCGCAAGCTGCTCGAGCAGCAGAAGCGTGGCAAGCAGCGGATGAAGCAGGTGGGCCGGATCGAGGTGCCCCAGGAGGCCTTCCTGGCGGTGCTCGAGCTCGGGGACAAGGGCTGACCCGGCCCGTGGCTTCCTTCATCGCCGAGCTTGCCGAGCAGGACGACCCGGAGGTCGGCCACGAGGTCATCCACGTCCGCCACCAGGACGGACGGGTCGAGGAATTGCGGCTGCACGACTACGAGCGGCTCTACGCGCTGCCCGGGGTCTACGAGCAGATCGTCCAGGGTCGCCTGGGCTGCCGCTCACCGGCGGAGCTGGCCGGGATGCTCGGGCACGCCGTGGACGCACTGGGCTGGGCGCGCGCGGACGTGCGGGTGCTCGACATCGCCGCCGGAAACGGGGTGTCGGGAGAGGCGCTGGCGGCGGCGGGGCTGCATCCCGTGCTCGGCACGGACATCGTCCCGGCGGCGCGTGCCGCCGCGCTGCGCGATCGCCCCGGCCTCTACGACCAGTACCTGACCCTCGATCTGCTCGCGTTGTCAGATGCTCGGCGCGCCGAGGTCAGCGCGCTGCATGTCAACGCCCTGAGCTGCGTGGCCCCGGTGGGCGAGCACGGCTCCGAGCTGCCGCCCACGGCGCTGGTCGCGGCGGCCGCCCTGCTGGCGCCCGACGCGCTGGTGGTCTACATGCACGACCCCGGACGCGGCGTCCCGGACGCCGTTACGGCGGAGCTGTGGGGGGCGGGCCTGGGCGCCGGGACCGACGCGCAGGAGCTCGAGCGCCGCCGCTACGTGCATCGCCACACGGTCAACGGCGCGCCGTTTGAGATGGACGGCGTCGTGTGGCGCCTGCGCCGGGCTCAGGCCCAGTAGCTGCGCGACGGCGAGTGGGTGCGGGGTCTCGGCGGACCGTAACCGCGGCCGCGGCGCGTGTACATCCACGGTCCGCGGGGCGGGCGCCGCCGTCCGCCGATGACCATCACGGCGACCATCAGAACGGCCCAGATGAGGGTGGCCGCGATCACCATCGCCAGCGTCACCGCGACGACGGGGATGGCGAACAGGATGAGGATCGGGTTGGCGCGAACGGTCGCCACCGCCCAGCCGCCGGCCGAGCGCCGCGCGGGCTTGCGCGTGGGACGCCGGACGCGTCCGCCGGGCAGATCGGCCACGGTGGCCTCGAGCTCGCCGTAGGTGCGCGCCTTCAGCGCGGTGCTGACCCGCTGTTCGAGCTCCTCGGCGGCGATCCGGCCCTCAGTCGACGCCTTGTGCAGCATCGACACGGTGTGGTCACGATCCGCGTCGGACGCCCTCAGATTTGCGCGCTTCTCCACACAGTGGAGGGTACAGGGCGCGAACCTCGGCCGCAATGGACTCGACGGATGTATCCCGGTGTACCTCCGGGGGTGTAGACGGGTGGCCGATGGCCGGGGGGATCTGCTCGGCGCCGCCGTCAGTCAGCGCGGCCTTCGCACGCCCACCTCGTCCAGGTGAGTCAGCAGCTCGGCCGGGTCCTCGAAGACCCGGTAGGCGCCCGAGTACAAGAGCTCCTCGCGCCCGTATCCGCCTGACAGCAGACCGATCCCGAGCGCGCGGGCGCGCTGCGCCGCCAGCAGGTCCCAGACGCTGTCGCCGACCACGTTGCTCTGGCGGATGTCCACGCCGATCCGCCGGGCCGCGGTCAGGAACAGATCGGGATCCGGCTTGGCGTAGCGCACCTGGTCGCGGGTGATCATCGTGGTGTCGTCAGGGATCTGGAGCAGCTCTCGGGCCAGTCCCGCGTATCGCTCGGGGCCGCTGGTGGCGATCGCCCATGGCACCTCGTGCTCGGAGAGCGTGGCGAGTAGCTCCCGCGCGCCCGGCAGGGCCTGGACCGAGTCATAGCGGCGAATGAACGCGTCACCATGCAGGCCCGGCAGCGCGGCCAGGGTGTCGGCGTCCAGCGGCGTCTCGAGCTCGCGCACGAGCGCGTTGACGAACAGGCCTCCGCTCATCCCGATCCGGCGGTGGATCTTCCACACGCTCAGGCTCACGCCGACGCTCTGCAGCGCCTCGCGCCACGCCAGCACGTGCTGGTAGACGCTGTCGATGAGCGTTCCGTCGAGGTCGAACAGGAACGAGGTCTGGCCGGGGCTGTCGGGAAGGCTGTCCACCACCGGTGATCCTATGTGTCCTCGGCCAGCGCTCGCGGGACGATCGCGGCGAACCCGACGATCATGAAGCCGAAGAGGGCGAACACGCCGATGACGTGCGCCCACGCGGCGTCGGCGCCGTTGAGGAACCCGATGCCGACGATCAGCAGCGCCACTGCCAGCCGGGCCTGGAGCGGCGTCGAGCGCGGCCCGCGCCCGGCCGCCGCGACAGCCTCCGCGTCGGCATGCGCCGTCCCGGGCTCGCCGAGACGGCCGCGCAGCAGCAGGGAGAACAGGAGGCCGAGCGCCGGGAACAGGATCGCCCCGCCGGCCAGCACCGCGACCACCACCGCGACCAGGGTGTCGTGCGGGGCGGCGGCCTGGCCGACGGTCAGCCCGGGGAGAAGCACGGGATAGCGGGCGAACGCCCAGGCGGCGATGACCGCCGCCACCGCCACCGCGGCCACGTAGCGCGCGGGCTCGAAGCGGCGGCTGGAAACGAGCGCCAGGGCGGCCGTGCCGCTCAGTAGGGAGATGATCAGGACCACCAGAGCGGCGCCGTGCAGCAGTTCGGTGTAGAGGGAGTGCGCGTCGGCGTGCAGGACGACCAGCCCCGCGACGGCCACGGCGCCCGACACCACGCCGGCGGCCAGCGCGCGGACGCGGAAGGCCTCCGCGAGCTCGGCGTCGCCGTGGCGCACGGCGTCGGCGGCGAGGTAGATCGCGGCGAGATACGCCGAGAACATCACCGCCAGCACCCCGATGAGGATCGACACCGGTCCGGTCCAGCTCGTGATCAGATTCCCGGCGGCATTGCCCACCGGGACGCGCTCGGCGGCGATGGCTCCGGCCATCGTCCCCAGCGCGAACGGGGTGATCAGCGACGCCACCGCGAACGCTCCGTCCACGATCCGCAGCTCGCGGCCGCCGCTGGCCCCCGAGCGCAGCGCGTAGCTGGTGCCGCGCATGATGATCCCCAGAGCGGCGATGAAGAACGGGACCGCCAGCGTCGACGCCACAGAGCCCACGAACGTGGGGTAGGCGGTCCAGGCCACCGTCAGCACGAAGATCAGCCACACGTGGTTGGCCTCCCACACCGGCCCCATGGAGTGGTGGGCGTGGTCGCGGATGCGCGCCCCGCGCTCGCCGCCCCCCGACAGCGGCCGCCACAGGCCCGCCCCGAAGTCCGCGCCGGCCAGCACGGTGTACAGCACCAGCCCGGCCAGCATGAACACCAGGGGCAGCGCCTTGAGGAACATCAGGCGGGATGGGGGCTTGAGGTGGGCGGGGCGTCGGCGCTGGGGACGTCGAGCGGCGCGCCGGCCAAGCGGCGCAGGATCCACACCATCGCCCCCGCGACCGCCAGGTAGGTGATCAGCAGCGCCGCGTAGCCCACCGGGATCCCACCGGCGCCCGTCACCGACTGCGCGGTGGTCATCACGTGGTAGACGGTCCACGGCTGGCGGCCGACCTCGGCCGTCACCCACCCGGCGATGAGCGCGACCGTGGCCGCCGGGCCCGACGCCACCAGCGCCCAGTAGAACCACCGCCACGTGGGCAGGCCGCCGCGGCGGATGCGCACGAACAGATAGACCAACCCGAGCAGCGCCAGCAGCGTCCCGATCCCCACCATGGTCTGAAATGACAGGCGCGTGACGTTGACCGGCGGCTGGTCAGCCGCGGGCACGGTGTCCAGGCCGGTGACCCTGGCGTTCCAGCTGTGGAAGGCCAGCAGCGATAGCAGGTGGGGGATGCCGATCCCGAACTTGATCTGGCCGTTGGTGTACCAGCCCAGCACGTGCTCGGACGCGCCGCGCGTGGTCCGGGCCAGGCCCTCGATGGCGGCCAGCTTGATCGGCTGCTGGATGGCGATGACCCGGGCGATCCAATCGCCCACCAGGACCTGCACCGGCGCGGCGAGGCAGCCGATGGTCAGCGGGATCGTCATCGCCACGCGCTCATAGCGCGTCCACCGACCGCGCAGGCGGCACACGGCGTAGACCCCCGCCATGGAGAACCCGGTGACCATGTAGCCGGCGATGTACATGTGGACCAGCTCGGACCACAGCATCGAGTTGCCGAACAGGGCACTCCACGGATTGACGTCCACCACCCGACCGCCAACGAGGCGGAAGCCGCCCGGATGGTTCATCCAGGCGTTGACGGCGATGACCGTCAGCGAGCCGGTGAAGCCGGTGATGACGATCGGCACGCCGCTGAGCCAGTGCAGCCGGGGCGACAGGCGGTCCCAGCCGTAGGCGTAGATCCCGATGAAGATCGCCTCCATGAAGAAGGAGAAGCCCTCGATTGCGAATCCCAGCCCGAACACGCTGCCGAAGGTGGCGGTGAAGTTGGGCCACAGCAGGCCCATCTCGAAGCTGAGGATCGTGCCGGTGATCACGCCCACTGCGAACAGCGCCAGCACGATTCGGCTCCAGCGGCGCGCCACCGTGCGGTAGACCGGGTCGCCCGTGCGCAGTCCCATCCACTCTGCGAACAGAACCATCGCCGGGAAGGCGATGCCAAAGCACACCAGCGGGATGTGCACCGCGAACGACAGCGCCTGCATCTGGCGGGCCTCCAGCAGGTATTGCTGGTGGACCGGGGGCAGTGCAGCAGCCAGGAGGTTCATGGCACCACGGCACGCTACCCACGAAGGGCTCGCGAGACCAAGACGAGTTCGGCCCGGACTCATCACGGCCGCGACTGAAAGAATCCGGGCGCGATGGACCTCGGCCTCACAGCTCGCGCCTGCATCGTCACCGGCGGCTCGCGCGGGATCGGCCTTCAGGTGGCGCGCGGGCTCGTCGCCGAGGGCGCCCGCGTCCTGCTGGTGGGACGCGGTGAGACGGCACTGCGCGTTGCCGCCGAGCAGTGCGAGGGCGAGGCGCGGACCGTCTCCTGGCTGGCGCTCGATGTGACCGAGCCGGATGCCGGCGAGCGCGCCGTGGCGGCCTGCCGGGAGCGGTTCGAGACCGTCGACGTGCTCGTCAACGGCGCCGGCATGAGCCAGGTGCGGTCGATCGCGGCGCTCACCGACGATGAGTGGCAGGCGATGTGGGAGATCCACGTGATGGCCCCGATGCGGCTCATGCGTGCCGCGATCCCGGAGATGGCCGGGCGCGGCTGGGGCCGGATCGTCAACGTGTCCTCGTCCTCGGGCAAGCGGCCGGGGCAGCGCAACGTGGCCTACTCGGTGACCAAGGCGGCGCAGCTGTCGCTGTCACGCGCCTACGCCGACGCCCATGCCCGGAGCGGCGTGCTCATCAACGCCGTGACCCCGGGCCCGGTCGCCAGCGAGCTGTGGCTCGAGCCGGGCGGTCTGGTCGACCAGACCGTCGCGGCCCAGGGGGGCACACGCCGCGAGGTGCTGGATGCGGCGGCGGCCGGCCTGCCCATCCGACGCCTCGCGCGGCCCGAGGAGATCGCCGCAGTGATCGTGTTCCTGTGCTCGGAGCAGGCCTCGGATGTCGCCGGCGCCGCCTGGTCGGTCGACGGCGGCGCCGTGCCGGTCATCATCTGAGTTTGCGAGACTCGAGCGTGATGGCCGTCAACACCGACGCGATCGGCAAGACCTACCCCGCCACCCTCTATGCGATCGGCCGGGAGAAGATCCGCGAGTACGCGTCGGCGGTGGGGGAGCACAACCCCATCCATCTCGACCCCGACGCGGCGCGCAGCGTCGGCTTCGCCGACGTGGTCGCCCCGCCGATGTTCGCCGTGGTCTACAGCAACGCCGCGATCCTTCCGGGCCTCTTCGATCCCGATCTGGGGATCGATTTCGCTCACATGGTCCACGGCTCCCAGGAGTTTCGCTGGGGCCCGCTGGTGATCGCCGGCGACGAGATCACCACCACCGCGACGGTCAAGGACGTCTCGGAGCGCGGGGGCATGGGCTTCTACGTCTTTCAGACCGACAGCCTCAACCAGAACGGCGACACCGTCTGCGTCGGCACCTGGACGAACATCGTGCGGGCCGGGGGATCCTGATGGAGATCGGGGACACCTTCGAGCTCACGGTCACCCCGGATCGCTATCTCACCGTCCGCTACGCGGGCGCCTCCGGGGACTTCAACCCCATTCACATCGACGAGGACTTCGCAAAGCAGGTCGGGCTGCCCGGCCGCATCCTGCACGGCCTGTGGACCATGGCGCAGGTGGCGCGCGCCCACACCGAGGCGCTGGGCGGCCCGGACAAGCTCGAGCGCCTCTCCGTCCAGTTCCGGGGCATGGGCGTGATGGAGCAGGAGATCGTCGTCAGCGGCACCGTCCGCGAGGTGGACGGCGAGCGCGCCGTGGTGGGCTCCGAGGCGAGCCAGAACGGCAAGCGGATCATCCGCAACGGCGAGGCCACCGTCCGGCTGTAGCTGGCCTAGTGGCCCGAAGGCGAGGGTTGCGAACGGTGGGTGCGCTTCTGGCCGCCGCCTCTGGCGAAAGGTGCGCTCCTGGCCGCCGCCCTGGCGAAACTGCACGCACAGAGCGCGTCACCGCCCGGCGTGTGCGTTCGTGCCCTCTATGTTGGCACTCCAGACCCCGCCGCTTCGAACTGCGAAGTGTGCGGGCATTTTGCGCCAGCCACGGGCACCGCCGTTCCCAAGCCCGCCATTGACGCGCCCCCAGCCCCGTGTCCCCGGGAACTTTCGTCCGCACCCGACCACCCTCAGGAAACCTGCGACCCCCTACCTACAATCTCGAAGGATGCTGACCGACCGCCAGGAGCTCGTGCTGCGCCGCCTCGTCGAGGAGTACCTCGACGAGGGCGCGCCCGTGGGCTCCAAGGCGCTGAGCTCGGCGTTCGAGTGGGGGCCGTCCACGATCCGCCACGAGCTGGCCAACCTGGAGGAGCTGGGGCTGCTGGCCCATCCCCACACCTCGGCCGGCCGAGTGCCCACCGAGGCGGGGTACCGCTACTTCGTCGACCGCCTGCTCCCCGACTCGCCCGCCGGTCCGGCGCTGTCGCTGGGTCTGGTGCGCCGCGAGCTCGACGAGGCGATGCGGGTGACCACTGCGACCCTGTCGCAGGTCACCAACCTGCTGGCCATCGTGACCGCGCCGCCGATCGAGACCTCCACCATCCGCCACGTCGAGGTGCTGGCGCTGCAGCCCCAGGTGCTGATGGTGGTGGTCATCACCTCCACCGGCGGCGTGACCAAGCGCCTGTTCACCTTCGCGCGGCCCGTGGACACCGGGCTGGCCGATTGGGCTGCCAGCTATCTCAACGAGCGGCTGGTGGGTCTCGGCCTGGGGGCCCGCATCCTGCACCAGCGCCTCCACGACCCCGAGCTCTCGGGCACCGAGGCGGCGTTCCTGGAGGCGCTCGCCCCCGTGTTCACCGAGCTCGAGGAGTCCGCCCAGGCCACCCTGTACGTGGACGGGACGGCCAGGCTGCTGACCACGGGCCGGATGGGCGACGTCTCCGAGCTCAACCTCCTGATGGAGATGCTCGAGCGCCGCGTCACCCTGCTGGAGATCCTGCGCTCGGCGCTGTCGGCCGGCCACAGCGTCGCCGTGCGCATCGGCACCGAGAACGAGGCCCCGGCCCTGCGCTCGCTGGCCCTGGTGGCCGCCGGATACGGTCTGCCCCAGCGCACCCTGGGCGCCGTGTCGGTGATCGGGCCGCTGCGCATGGACTACGGCCACGCCATCCGCACCGTGCGTGAGGCCGCGGCCCAGCTGTCGAGCTTCGTCTCCGACGTCTACGACGAGCGATGAGCGGCACGAAGATGCCACGCGACTACTACGAAGTGCTCGGCGTCGCGCGCGGCGCTGACGACGCCGAGATTAAGAAGGCGTTCCGCCGCCTCGCCCGCGAGCTGCATCCCGACGTCAACAAGGAGGCCGACGCCGAGGACCGTTTCAAGGAGGCCGCCGAGGCCTACGAGGTCCTCTCCGACGCCGATCGCCGCGCCACCTATGACCGCTACGGCCACGAGGGGCTGCGCCAGGGCGGCTACGCGCCCAACTTCGAGGGCTTCGGGTCGGTCGCCGACATCTTCGAGGCGTTCTTCGGCGCCGGCGGCTTTGGCGGCGGCGGCTTCGGTGGCGGCATCTTCGGCGGTGGCCGAGCGGGTGGCGCCGTCCAGGGCGGCGACGTCGCCGTCGGCGCCGAGATCACGCTGGTCGAGGCCGCCCACGGCGCGCCGGTCGAGGTGTCCTATGACGCCGTGTCGATGTGCGAGCACTGTCGCGGCAACGGCGCCGAGCCGGGCACCCCGATCCAGACGTGCGCCAACTGCGACGGCACCGGCCAGCTGCGCGTCGTCTCGCGCACGCCCTTCGGCCAGGTGGTGCGCGCCGCGGTCTGCGACGTCTGCCACGGCGACGGCAAGGTGGCCGAGACCCCGTGTCACGAGTGCCGCGGCCGCGGGCGCAAGGTCGAGCGGGTCACGGTCTCGGTTGACGTGCCCGCCGGCATCGACGACGGGCAGCGGATCCGCATCACCGGCCGCGGCCACGCCGGCGAACGGGGCGGGCCGGCCGGGGACCTGTACGTGCAGATCCGCGTCAAGGAGGATCCGCGCTTCGTGCGCCACGACGACGAGCTCGTCACCGTGGTCGACGTCGCCGCGCCGCTGGCGGCGCTGGGGACCACGGTGGAGGTGCCCACGCTCGACGGCACCACCGAGCTTGAGATCCCCGCCGGGATCCAGCCGCACGAGTCGATCAACGTCCGCGGCCAGGGCATGCCCGCGCTGCGCGGCCGCCACCGCGGCAACCTGCGGGTGATCGTCAACGTCGTCATCCCGCGCCACCTCAAGAAGGAGCAGAAGGAGCTGCTGCAGCAGCTGGCCGACAGCCTCACCGAGCACAACCTGAGCACGGACGAGGGCGTGCTGGGCAAGCTCAAGCGCGCCTTCGGCGGCTGAGGCGGGCGGGCGTCAGCCGTTGCTCCGGCTCGCGGTTCGCGTCCACCGCCGCCAGGCCGAGCTGGTCCTGGCCGAGCTGCTCGAGCTCGCACCCAGCGGCGTGGAGGAGGTGGAGGTGGGGCCCGACGTGATCGAGTACGCCGTCTATGGCGCGCCCGGCGAGCTCCCGGCCCTCCCTGACCTGCGCGCCGCCGCCGGTGGCGCCTACGTCGACGTCTCCACTCGGGAGATCGCCGACGACTGGGCCGACCGCTGGCGCAGCTTCCACCGCCCCCTGGTCATCGGGGACCGCCTCACCGTCCGCCCTCCGTGGGAGCCGCCCGGGGCGACGGCGCTCGACGTGGTGGTCGATCCCGGGCAGGCGTTCGGCACCGGCGCGCACGCCACCACCCGGCTGTGCCTCGAGCTGATGCTCGACCTCGATCCCCCCGCCGGCCGCTCCTTCATCGACGTCGGCTGTGGCTCCGGGGTGTTGTCCATCGTCGCCGCCCGCCTCGGCTTCGCTCCCGTGATGGCTCTGGACTACGACCGCGCCGCCACCACCGCCACGCGCGAGAACGCCGCCCGCAACGGCGTCGAGCTCGACGTGCGCGATTTCGACATGCGCGAGGAGCAGGCCCCCGGTGCGGATTTCGGGGCGGCGAACGTGCTCGGCGGCCCGCTGGTCACCTGGGCCGCGTCCCAGCGTGAGCTGCCGCCGACCTTGATCCTGAGCGGCCTGCTGGCCACCGAGGCCGACCGCGTGGCGGAGGCCTACGCGCGGCGCGGTCACGCCGAGCGCGAGCGCCGGCTCTCGGGCGAGTGGGCGGCGTTGCTGCTGGCCGCCGCCTGACGGCACGAAGTGGACGGCAGGCGTTTGTGGGGTAAGCCGCGCCTGGGGTCCCAGCGTTGGGTGGATGCGAACTTCGGCTATCGATGGGCGCCCCGGGCTCGACCGAGCTGCGTGGCTTTGAAGCCACACGACACACGCCGGGCGATCTCGAACCGTGTGTCGTGAGGCCCGCGTCATGTTGAAACCTCACGCCACGCACCTCTCACACGGCGGGCGTGTGGCGTGGCGTTTCAAGATTTGGGTGCGGCCCCGGCCGCGGTCCGTCCCGCAACCCTTCCAAAGCCGTCGTGGACGTTCGCCCCGCGCCCCGCGCGACGCCGAGGGCTCCAGGGCCCTCGATCGCCCGCATGGACAACCGCGTCGCCGCGAATCCTGTACACGCGGCCCATGCCGGTTCGGGGCGCGTCACGGATCCTTCTGTCGTCGCTTGTGATCCAGACACGGACTGAAGGAGGTGAACAGTTGCCAAACCCACTCGCGGTCGGTGTGACAATCGGTGGCCTGCTCCTCGATATCGTTGCGCCACGGCCCAAGCCTCGGGCTGGCTTTTCGCAAGAGCCCTCTCTCCTCTCGAAGCGCGCCGTCTCGAGGACACCACGGCGGGACATCGCCGTCGAGGAGTACGAAGGTCCTCCGGTCGCGAGCGGCTATCGCAGCTGAGCGCAGCCCGCCGTGACCGAGCTCACGGCGGGCGCAGCGCGACGCCGTCCCGCCCACCCACGCGCTAGCTTCTCCGGCCCGTGGCCTCGTTCGCGGTCAAGTTCCTCGGCTGCAAGGTCTCCCAGGCGGATGCGATGCTCGCCCGGCGGGCCCTGCTTGCCGCCGGGCACGTCGAGGCCGCCGAGGCCGACGCTGATCTGCACGTCATCAACACCTGCTGCATCACCGCCGAGGCCGAGGCCAAGTCGCGCCAGTCAGTGCGCCGGTCCCTGCGCAACGCCGAGCAGGTGTTCGTCGCCGGCTGTGCCGTCAACCTGAACGCCCGGCAGTTCGGCGAGATCGACGACCGGGTGACGCCGTTCGCCGGCACCGCTGACGACGTGGCCGCGGCGATGGGGGCCCGGGAGGGCCCGGCCTGCGTCGACCTCGACCATGACGTGCTCGCCCGCGAGCGGGCCCGAGGCCCCGTCGCCCAGGCCGCCCGCACCCGCGGCTTCGTCAAGGTCCAGGACGGCTGCGACTGCCACTGCGCCTACTGCATCATTCCGACCGTGCGCGGCTCCGCCCGCTCGCGGCCCGCGAGCGCGATCCTGGCCGAGGTGGCCGAGCGGGTGCGCTCCGGCCAGCCCGAGATGGTGATGACGGGGATCAGCGTGGGGGACTATCGCGACCCCGAACAGGGGCTCGAGCTCGGCGAGCTGATGGTGGCCGTGGCCCGCGTCCCCGGCGTCGAGCGCGTGCGGCTCTCCAGTGTGGAGGTCATCCACGTCAAGGACACGCTGCTGGAGGCGCTGGCCACCGAGCCCAAGGTCTGCCCGCACCTCCACGTCCCCATGCAGTCCGGCGACGACGACGTGCTGCGCGCCATGGGCCGCCACTACTGCTCCGCCGAGTACCTGGACCACATCGCCCGCGTGCGCGCGGCGGCCCCGGACGTCAACGTCACCACCGACGTGATCGTGGGCTTCCCGACCGAGGACGAGGCCGCATTTGGACACACGCTCGACGCGGTGGACGCCGCCGGCATCACCCGCGTCCACGTCTTCCCGTACTCGCCGCGGCCGGGGACGGTGGCCGCCGACCTCGGTGACAGGGTCGACCCGGCCGAGAAGAAGCGCCGCTCCCAGGTGCTGCGAGGGCGCTCGGAGCTGCGCTCCCGGCTGCATCGATCGGCGCGCCTGGGCGCCGGCGAGCGCGTGCTCATTGACAAGGTGGCCGACACTCAGTGCTCGGGCTACACCGCGGACTACACGCGCTGCTATCTGCCGGCGGGCGCCGGGCCGCGCGGGGCGATCGTCGACGTGGAGTGCCTGGACCTCCAGGCCGACGGGATCGCCTGCCGGATCCGGCGGACCTGAGGGCTATCCTCACAGCTAGACATATGACTGTCACCGAGCAGCTTCGCAGCGATATCACCAGTGCCATGAAGGGCGGCGAGAAGGACCGCGTCGGCGCGCTGCGGCTGGTGCTGTCCGAGCTTCAGAAGGCCGAGAAGGAGGGCGGGGACGACGAGCTCACCGTCCTGCGGCGCGAGCGCAAGCGCCGGCTGGACGCCGCCTCGCAATTTCGCGACGGCGGCCGTCCCGAGCTGGCCGAGCAGGAGGAGTCCGAGGCCAAGCTCATCGCGGGGTACCTACCTGCGGAGCTCTCCGACGAGGAGCTTGACCGGATGATCGCCGCGGCGATCGCCGATACCGGTGCCTCCGGCCCCCGGGACATGGGCCAGGTGATGAAGGCGGTGATGGCTGCTTCGGGCGGCCGCGCCGACGGCAAGCGGGCCTCCGCGCGGGTGCGCGAGGCCCTGGGGGGCTAGTGGTCGCCCCCGCAAATACGCCCGCATTCGAGGCGACTCTGGCGGCGCTGCGCGATGTCCTCGGACCCTCGTGTAGCGCTGCTACACGTCGGGTCCTGCGTCCTCGCGCAGCATTCGCCAGAGCCACCTCTCGGTGCGACCGTACTCACGGGGACGACCACTCGTGACCGTCGCGGGAGTGGCCAGGCGATAGTGCGGCGCACGATCGAGCTCGACAACGCGGTGGCCGCCGAGCTGGCGGGCAGCCAGGACGCCGTGCTGCGGACGCTCGAGAGCCATCTCGACGCCGACGTGTTCCTGCGCGGCAACGTGCTCACGCTCGAGGGGGACGACGCCGCCGTCGAGTCGGCCGCCGCGGTGGTGCGCGAGTTGTCTGACCTCATCTCCCAGGGCCACGAGATCGCTCCGGGGACCGTCGAGGCGGTGGCGCGCGCGCTCGACGAGCACGCTTCCCCCTCCGAGATCCTCGAGGACGTCGTCTGGCGCCATCGGGCCACCAAGGTCGCGCCCAAGACCGTCAACCAGAAGCGCTACGTCGACTCGATCCGGGCCAACACGATCACGTTCGGAATCGGCCCCGCGGGCACCGGCAAGACGTTCCTCGCCGTCGCCCTGGCCGCGGCCGCGCTCAGCCGTCGTGAGGTCAACCGCATCATCCTCACCCGTCCCGCGGTCGAGGCCGGCGAGCGGCTGGGCTTCCTGCCCGGCGACCTGATGGCCAAGGTCGACCCGTACCTGCGGCCCCTGTTCGACGCCCTGCACGACATGCTGGATCCCGAGCGGGTCTCCCAGCATCTGGAGCGCGGGGTCATCGAGGTGGCGCCCCTGGCGTTCATGAGGGGCCGCAGCCTGAACGACAGTTTCATCATCCTCGACGAGGCCCAGAACACCACGCCCGAGCAGATGAAGATGTTCCTCACGCGGCTGGGCTTCAACTCCAAGATGGTGGTCACCGGCGACATCACCCAGGTTGACCTCCCGCGAGACCAGGACTCGGGCCTGATTGTCGTCTCCGACGTGCTCGCCTCGGTCGAGGGGATCGAGTTCGTGCGGTTCGGGGACGAGGACGTGGTCCGCCACAAGCTGGTGCGGCGGATCGTCGCCGCCTACAACGAGCACACCCAGCGGGCGGCGCCGGAGCTGCGCCCGCGCAAGCGAGCCTGAGGGCGGCGACCGTGCTCGAGGTGGAGGTGATCGGCATCGAGGTCGCCTCGAGCGGTCGCGGGCCGACGGCGGTGGAGCTGGAGGAGCTGTGCGCGCTGGCGATGTCCTCGGCGGGGATCGAGGACGGCCATGTGGCGATCGAGTTCGTCGGCGAGGAGCGCAGCCGGGAGCTCAACCTCCAGTACCGCCAGATCGACGCGCCCACCGACGTCCTCTCGTTCGGCGTCGATGAGGATGGCGCCAGCGCCGGCCCGCGGGAGCTGGGCGACATCGTCATCTGCCCGCCGCGCACCGTGGACCTGCGCGAGGCGGTGGTCCATGGGGCGCTGCACCTCAGCGGCATGGACCACGAGACCGACGACGGCGAGATGCTCGCCCTCCAGGCGGAGCTGATGCGGTGGGTGAGTTGATCCGGTCCGGCTTCGTCGCGCTCGCCGGCCGCCCGAACGTCGGCAAGTCCACCCTGGCCAACGCCATCGTCGGCGCCAAGGTGGCGATCGTCTCCGACAAGCCCCAGACCACCCGCCGCGCCATCCGCGGGGTGGCCAACGGGCCCGACTGGCAGCTCATCCTCGTGGACCTGCCCGGCGTCCAGCGCCCGCGCGACGCGCTCACCGAGCGCATGCAGCATCGAGTCGAGCACGAGCTGGGCGACGCCGACGGCGCGCTGCTCGTGGTCAACGCTCAGCAGGGCCTCGGTCCGGGCGATCGCTTCATCGCGACCCTGCTCAAGGGCGCCGGCGTCCCGGTCACGGTGGCCGTCAACAAGGTCGACCGCGCCGAGAAGGCGCGCATTGCCGCGACCCTGCACGACGCGGAGGCGCTCGACATCGCCACGGAGATCTTCCCCGTCAGCGCGCGCACCGGCGCAGGAGTCCCGGCGCTGGTGGACCACCTCGTCGGACTGCTGCCCAGCGGGCCGCTCTACTTCGAGGCGGCACAGCGCTCAGACCAGTCGCCCTCGGTGCTGCTCGCCGAGCTCGTCCGCGAGCAGGTCCTGGCGCGCACTCGGGAGGAGATCCCCCATGCCGTCGAGGTCGAGGTGGAGGACATCTCCCATCCGCGTCCGGACCTGGCTCGCATCGAAGCCGTGGTGCTGACCGAGACCGAGTCCCAGAAGGGGATCCTCATCGGCGCGCGGGGCAGCATGATCAAGTCGATCGGGGTCGCCGCCCGCCGCGCCATCGAGCGCGAGCTCGGGACGCAGGTGCATCTCGAGCTCTCGGTGCGGGTGCGGCGCCACTGGCGCACTGACGAGCGCGTGCTCGATCGCCTCGGCATCGAATAGTCCTGAAAGCCGTCATTCAGACGGCGGGTGCGACGGGGTCGGGGTGCAGGTTTAGTCCGCACCTTTGCCGAACTTTCAGCGCAAAGCTAAAGCGTTGGTCTGCCTTTGGCCGGGAACCGTCGATTTTGCTCCCAGCCCAACCCGCATGGAACTCGCCATCGACCATCCCGAGACGCCGGCGCCGGCGCCGGCGGCTGCCGAGCCGCCACTCGCGCTCACCCAGCACCGCGCCGTCGCGGAGCCGGCCCGCAGCGAGGATCGCTACGCGCTCGCCATCCGCGCCGCCAACGACGGTATCTGGGACTGGGACCTGATCACGGACACGATCTGGTTCTCGCCCCGCTGGCACGCGATCCTGGGCCGGCCACACCCCGCCGGCGACCGCCCGGCCACCGCCTGGCTCGACCTCGTGCATCCCGCCGACTCAGAGCGGCTGCGCGCCGCGATCGAGACTCACCTCGAGGGGCGCAGTCCCCAGCTGCGGGCCGAGCACCGCATGCGCCACGCGGACGGCAGCTGGCGCTGGGTGCTCACGCGCGGACTCGCCACCCGCGGCGCCACCGGGTCGCCCACCCGCATTGCGGGCTCGATGTCCGACGTGACCGACCGCCGCGAGGCGGAGCTGCGCCTCCAGCACGACGCCCTGCACGACGGCCTCACCGGTCTGCCCAACCGGACGCTGTTCATGGATCGCGTCCACCAGAGCCTGCTACGCGCAACCCGCGACCCCGGCGCCACGTGCGCTGTGCTGTTCCTCGACGTCGACCGGTTCAAGCTGGTCAACGACAGCCTCAGCCATGCCGTTGGGGACAAACTCCTGGTGGCGCTGGCGGCGCGTCTCGCCACCGCCCTGCGCCCCGGCGATACCGTGGCGCGGCTCGGTGGAGACGAGTTCGCAGTCCTGCTGGAGGACGTCGGCGACGCCGCGGGCGCGATGCTGGTGGCCGAGCGCATCCTGCGTTCGCTCGATTCGCCGTTCTGGATCGGCGGCCACGACCTGTTCGCCAGCCTCAGCATCGGGATCGCGCTCCAGATGCCGGGCCTCGCGCCCGCCGACCTGCTCGCCAACGCCGACATCGCGATGTACAACGCTAAGCGCGGCGGGCGCGGGCGCTGCGCGCAGTTTGACGAGGGCATGCGCCGTCAGATCGTGGATCGGCTCGCCCGCGAGAACGAGCTGCGCCAGGCCGTGGACGCCTCGCTGCTGTCCATCCACTACCAGCCGATCGTGAGCCTGGCCACCGGCGAGATCGGCGGCATGGAGGCGCTGGCGCGGTGGCCCGAGGGCTGGGGGGCGGTCCCGCCGTCGGAGTTCATCGCCATCGCCGAGGAGACCGGCATGATCGGCTCCCTCGGCCAGCACGTCCTGCGTGTCGCGCTGACGACGCTCGCGGGCTGGCGCCAGGACGGCCTCGTCGCTGACGACGTCTGCATGAGCGTCAACCTCTCGGCCCGCCAGCTCGACGATCCCGGCCTTGCCGCGCAGGTCCAGGCGGCGATCGCGCGGACGAAGCTGCCGCCGAACGCGCTCAAGCTCGAGATCACCGAGAGCACCCTCATCACCGAGCCCGAGCGCACCCGGGACGTCTTCACCGAGGTGTGCGCCGGCGGCATCGGGCTGCACCTCGACGACTTCGGAACCGGCTACTCGTCGCTGTCGGCGCTGCACCGCTTCCCGGTGGACGCGCTGAAGATCGACCGGAGCTTCGTCGCCGACCTCGTCGCCGATGAGGACGGCAACGAGGTGATCATCCGCAGCACCGTGGCCATGGCCCACAGCCTCGGTCTGCCGGTGATCGCCGAGGGGATCGAGACGCCGGCCCAGCTGCGGCGGCTGCGCGCGCTGGGGTGCGAGTTCGGCCAGGGGCATCTGTTCTCCCCGGCGCTGAGCGCGGCCGACACCGCCGCCCTGCTGCACCGCTGGCGCCCGGCGGACATCGTGGCGCTGTTCAGCGCCGCCTGACCCGGGCCGGGGCCCCGCACCTAGAATCCGTGCGGTGGACGACGCCAACGTGGCATTTGACGAGCGCGGGCTCGTCCCGTGCATCGTGCAGGACTGGCGCACCGGCGAGGTCCTCACCCTCGCCTACATGAACGCCGAGTCCCTGGCGCTCACTCGCCATACCGGCCAGGTCCACTTCTTCAGCCGCAGCCGGCAGGAGCTGTGGCACAAGGGCGCCACGTCGGGCAACACGATGGCTCTACGCGCAATCCGCTACGACTGCGACGGCGACGCGCTGCTGGCGCTGGTGGAGCCCGCCGGGCCGGCGTGCCACACCGGCGAGCGCACGTGCTTTCACCGCGGCGAGCTCGAGCCCCAGGCGCCCGGGGAGGTCCTGGGCGTGCTTGAGCGCACGATCGACCATCGCGCGCGCTCCCGGCCGCAGGGCTCCTACACCGTCACCCTCCTCGACGATCCGGCCCTGGCCGGCGCCAAGGTGCAGGAGGAGGCCGAGGAGGTCGTCCGCGCCGCCCGCGAGGAGTCCGACGAGCGGGTGGCCGAGGAGGGCGCCGATGTGCTCTACCACCTGGCCGTGCTCCTGCGCTCGCGCAACCTGAGCCTGGCCGACGCCGAGCGGGTGCTCGATGGCCGTCGCCAGCGCTGAGGTCAACGATCGGAACCCGCCCGGGCGGGCGGGACCGAGTCCCTCGTTGGCAAGGGTCCGCGAGCTGGCGCGCCACCACAGCCTCATCCCGCTGCGTCAGACGTTCATCGATGACTGCCAGACGCCGGTCTCGGCCTACCTGAAGCTGCGCGACCCCACCCACCCCTCGTTCCTGCTGGAGTCCGCCGAGCAGGGCCGGGTCGGCCGCTACTCCTTCATCGGCTTTCGGCCGCGCAAGGTGCTTCGCTGGTGCCTGGGCGATCCCGGCGATCCCTACGCGCTCGCCGCCGACGAGCTGCGCCGGTTCCGCGTGGCGCCGCTGCCCGACCTCCCGCCATTCGCGGGCGGCGCAGTCGGCATGTTCGCCTACGACCTGGTCCGCACGGTCGAGCCGCTGGGCGAGCCCAACCCCGATCCCGTGGGCGTGCCCGATCTCGCGTTGATGCTCACCGACGCGGTGGTGGTCTTCGACCACCTCAAGCGCACCACCACGGTGGTGGCCAACGTCTACGCCGACGACGACCTGGAGGGCTCCTACCGCCAGGCGGTGGAGACGATCGCCGAGGTGCGGTGGCGCCTGGCCCGCCCGCTGCCGATGCCCATCCACGCCGACGCCCGCACCGCTCCGCGCTTTGACTCCAACATGCCGCGGGAGGGCTTCGAGGCGATGGTGTCGCGCATCATCGAGTACATCTTCGCCGGCGACGCCTTCCAGGTCGTCCCGTCCCAGCGCTGGTCGGCGGCGGTGCCGGTGGAGGCGTTCTCGATCTACCGCGGGCTGCGCGCCGTCAATCCCAGCCCCTACATGTACTTCCTGGACTTCGGCGACTTCGAGATCGCGGGCGCCAGCCCCGAGCCGCTCATCACCGTGAGCGGCCGCCGGGTCTCGACGCGGCCGATCGCCGGTACCCGTCCCCGCCAGGGCTCGCCCGAGGCCGACGCGGCCATGGCCGAGGACCTGCTCGCCGACGAGAAGGAGCGCGCCGAGCACGTGATGCTCGTCGACCTCGGGCGCAACGACCTGGGGCGCGTATGCGAGTACGGCTCCGTTGAGGTCGAGAGCTTCATGGCCGTCGAGAACTACAGCCACGTCATGCATATCGTCTCGAGCGTGGTCGGCACGCTGCGCCCCGGCGTCAACGCGCTGGCGGCGCTGCGATCGGTCCTGCCCGCGGGGACGCTCTCGGGCGCCCCCAAGGTCCGCGCCATGCAGATCATCGATGAGCTTGAGCCGGTCAAGCGCGGCGGCTACGGCGGTGCGATCGGTTGGGCCAGCTACACCGGCGAGCTCGATACCTGCATCCACATCCGCACGGTGGTGGTCAAGGACGGCGTCGCCCACGTGCAGGCGGGCGGTGGCACGGTCGCCGACGCCAAGCCTGACTACGAGTTCCGCGAGTCCGAGGCCAAGGCGCGGGCGGTGCTCGAGGCCATCGCGCTGGCCGTGGCGCAGCCGGAGTGGCCCTAGTACGGTTGCCCGGTGCGGGTCCTCGTCGTCGACAACTACGACAGTTTCACCTACAACCTCGTCCAGTACGTGGGGATGTCATCGCACCCCGCCCCCGACATCGAGGTGGTCCGCAACGACCACGCAACCGTGAGCGAGCTGCTCATCCGCGGTTATGACCGCGTGATCGTCTCACCCGGGCCCTGCACGCCTGACGAGGCCGGCATCTCGCTGGAGGCGGTGCGCCGCTTCCCCGAGGCCGGGATCGCCACCCTGGGCGTGTGCCTCGGCCACCAGGCGCTGGTGCAGGCGTGGGGGGGGCGCGTCGTCACCCACCACCCGGTCCACGGCAAGACGACCCGAATCGAGCATGACGGCCGGACGATCTTCCGCGGACTGCCGGCCCCCCTGGAGGTGGGGCGCTACCACTCGCTCATTGCCGAGCCCGACCTTCCCGACGTCCTTGAGCGCAGCGCCAGCGGCGACGGCATCGTGATGGCCGTGCGCCACCGCGAGTTGCCCGCCGAGGGCGTTCAGTTCCATCCCGAGTCGGTGCTCACGCAGCAGGGCCGAAGGCTGCTGGCCAATTTCCTGGCGCAGCACGCGCCCGTCGGCGGACCGGTGCCCGAGCCTTGGCCCGACCTCGAGCCGTCCGACGCCGGCTCGCCGTGGTGAGGATGACCTCGAACCTGCTGACGCGCTCGGTGGACGAGCTCGCCAACGGCCGCGATCTCAGCGCCGAGCAGACCGGCGAGGTGCTGGCCGAGATCATGTCCGGCAACGCGTCGGAGATCCAGATCGCCGCCTTCCTGATCGCGTTGCGGACCAAGGGCGAGACGGTGCAGGAGCTGGCGGGGCTGGCGCGCACGATGCGGTCGTTCGCGGCGACCGTCACCGTGGCGCGCGAGCGGCTCCTCGACACCGCCGGCACCGGCGGGGGGCGGCGCACATTCAACGTCTCGACCACCGCCGCGCTCATCGCCGCCGGCGCCGGCTGCACCGTGGCCAAACACGGCAACCGGTCGGCCACCGGGCTGTCGGGGTCGGCCGACGTCCTGGAGGCGCTGGGGGCGCGGATCGACCTGTCGCCGCCAGCGGTGGCGCGGTGTATCGAGCAGGTCGGCTTCGGCTTCATGTTCGCGCCCGCTCATCACCAGGCCACCCGCTACGTCATCCCCGTCCGCCGCGAGTTGGCGGTGCGCACGATCTTCAACTTCCTGGGCCCGCTCACCAACCCGGCGGGGGCGACGCGCCAGCTCATCGGCGTCTCTGACGCCGCATACCTTGAGAAGATGGCGGGCGCGCTGGCCATGCTGGGTACCGAGCACGCCCTGCTGGTCGCCAGTCATGACGGCCTGGACGAGCTGAGCATCTCGGCGCCGACCCGCGTCGTGGAGGTCGTTGACGACGAGATCACCAGCTACGACGTGGGTCCCGCCGACGTCGGGCTGCAGATCGCGCCCGCCGACGCGGTTCCGGGCGGCGACCCCGCCGAGAACGCCGACACCGCGCGTCGGATCTTCGCCGGGGAAGCCGGTGCGGCGCGCGACCTCGCCGTGCTCAACGCCGGGGCCGCGATCTACGCCGGAGGTGTCGCCGACTCGCTCGCCGAGGGGGTGGCCGCAGCTCGGGACGCCGTTGACACCGGAGCCGCCGCCACCGCTCTGCAGCGCTTTGTGTCAGCGACCCAAGAGCTGGCACCGTGAACGCGCTGACGCCCATCATCGAGCGCACGCGCCGGGACCTGGCCGCGCGACGCGAGGCCACGCCGGCCGACGCCGTGCGCCGCGCCGCCGAGGCGCGCCTGGCCGGCGACCCGCCGCGCCCGTTCGCGGCGGCGCTGCGCGCCCCCGGGATCTCCATCATCGCCGAGCACAAGCGCAGCTCGCCCTCGGCCGGGGTCATCCGAGACGGGATGGCGCTCCCGGACGTCGTGGGCGCCTACGAGCGGGGCGGGGCCGCGGCCCTGTCGATCCTCACCGAGCCCCACAGCTTCTCCGGCAGCCTGGAGGACCTCGCCGCTGCGCGGGCGGCGGCGCGACTGCCGATCCTGCGCAAGGACTTCATCGTGGACTCCTACCAGGTGGTGGAGTCGGTGGCCCGCGGCGCCGACGCGCTCCTCCTCATCGTGGCGGCCCTGGCGCCCGGCGACCTCGAGCGCCTCCACGCCGAGGCGGTGGCGCTGGGCCTCGGCGTGCTCGTGGAGGTCCACGACCGACGCGAGCTCGAGGTGGCGGCGGGCGTCGGCGCCGGCGTCATCGGGATCAACAACCGCGACCTGACCACGCTGGAGGTCGACACCTCGCGGACGTTCGAGCTGCGCGACGACGTGCCCGAGGATGCCGTGGTCGTGTCGGAGTCCGGCTGGCGCACCCGTGAGGAGCTCGAGCGGCTGGCCGGAGCGGGCGTCGACGCGGTGCTCATCGGCGAGGCGCTCATGCGCTCACCCGACATCGAGAGCGCCTGCCGGGCGCTGGCCGGCGCGCGGCCCGTGGGTCGCGTTTAGCTGGACTTAGGCGGTGGCGCGACACTCGTCCGCATGGCCCGGCTGCTCCGCTCCCATTTCATCGCCGCGGTGGTCGGCGGCCTGGTCGTCGGCGGCGGCTTCCTGCTGGCCGGCGTGGCGGGCCGCCAGCACACCGAGACGATCTTCGAGCAGTCGCCGGTCGCCAACGAGGCGGCCGTGGACCCGCTCTCCGGCCTGACCCTGCACGACATCTACCAGCGCTACGCCCCCGGCGTGGTGTTCGTCCGCGCCAGGCTGCTGGAGCAGGTACCCAGCCCATTCGACCTCTTCCACGCTCGCGAGAGCGCGACCTCCACGGGCTCGGGGTTCCTGGTGGACCGGCGGGGCGACATCCTCACCAACTACCACGTGATCGACGGCGCCGACCGCTCCAAGGGTGTCACCGTCGAGTTCGAGAACGCGCTCGTGCGCAACGCCAGCGTCGTAGCCGTGGACCCGCAGGACGACCTCGCCGTGCTCCACAGCGACATGCACGCCGTGCCGTCGATCCGCCCGCTCAGCCTGGGGGACTCCACCACGGTGCGCGTCGGTGACACGACGCTGACGATCGGCAACCCCTTCGGCGTGGACCGGACGCTCACCAGCGGGATCGTGTCCGCGCTCCAGCACCAGATCCAGGCCGCGGACGGCCGGAAGGTCAACAACGTCATCCAGACCGACCAGCCCGTGAGCGCCGGCAACTCCGGGGCGCCGCTCTTGGACGCCAATGGGCGCGTGATCGGGATCAACTCGCAGATGGTCACCGGCGGGGGCGATTCGGCGCAGCGGCTGTCGTTCGCGATCCCGATCGACACCGCCGACTCCGTGCTGTCGCGCGTCGACCACTCGGCGGTGCTGAAGGTGGCCTACCTGGGCGTGATCGCGGGACCGAAGGCCAAGGCGCGCGGCGGTGCGGTGGTGGGCACGATCGCCCCCGACAGCCCTGCGGCCCGTGCGGGGCTGCAGCGCGGCGACACGATCCAGCGGATCGACACGACGACGGTCGACTCGATCTCCGACGTGCTCGCGATCGTCTCCACCCGCAGCCCGGGCCAGATCATCTCCATGCAGATCCGCCGGGGCCGCCACCGCATGACGCTGCCGGTGACGCTGGGCAGTCGCACCGAGGCCGTCCGACGAGAAATAACCGCGCCGCGAAATCGGCGGGGCGGGTGCCACCGGCGCATTCGTACGATGTGGGTGTGGATCAGGCCGTTCCCAAGATCAAGTTCTGTGGCATCACCGACCTCGCCGACGCCGAGGCGGCGGTCGCCGCGGGCGCGTGGGCGCTCGGCGTCATCCTGTGGCCGGGCTCGCCGCGGCGCTGCCGGCCGGAGGTCGCCGCCGAGATCGCCGCCGCTCACCGGCGCCACGCGCAGATCGCCGGAGTGTTCGTCAACCCCAAGCTCGAGCAGGTGACCCGGGCGGCTGACGAGATCGGGCTGAGCCTGCTCCAGCTCCACGGCGACGAGGGCCCCGCGTTCTGCGCCGAGGCGGCGCGGCGCACCGGCTGCCGTGTGATCAAGGCCGCCCGGGTGCGCAGCCGCGCCGACATCCAGGCCCTGAGCGCGTTCCACACCGATTTTCACCTGCTCGACAGCTACGCCCGCGGCATCCCGGGGGGCACCGGCGAGACGTTCGCCTGGGAGCTGGCGCGGGGCCACTCCAGCGACGTCCCCGTGATCCTGTCCGGGGGCCTGAGGCCCGGCAACGTGGGCGACGCCATCGCCGCCGTGCGACCGTACGCGGTGGATGTCGCCAGCGGCGTCGAGATCGCGCCCGGCCGCAAGGACCACGAGCAGCTGCGGGCGTTCTCCGCCGCCGTGGCCGCCGGGGCGATGACCTCGACCCACCACGCAGGCGTATGAGCGTCGTGGAGCACCGTTTCGGCCCCTACGGCGGCCAGTACGTCCCCGAGACGCTGATGCCGGCGCTGGCCGAGCTGGAGCTCGCCTGGGTGGCGGCGCGCGAGGACCCCGCGTTCGGCGCGGAGCTCGACGGGCTGCTGCGCGACTACGTCGGGCGCCCTTCGCCGCTGTACCTGGCGCGCCGCCTCAGCCAGAGCGCGGGGCACCCCATCTACCTCAAGCGCGAGGACCTCAACCACACCGGCGCTCACAAGATCAACAACGCCCTGGGCCAGGCGTTGCTGGCCACGCGCATGGGCAAGCGCCGGATCATCGCCGAGACCGGCGCCGGCCAGCACGGTGTGGCCACCGCCACCGCGTGCGCGCTGCTTGACCTGGAGTGCATCGTCTACATGGGCACCGAGGACATGCGCCGCCAGAAGCCCAACGTCGAGCGCATGGGCCTGCTCGGAGCGCGCGTGGAGCCTGTCGAGGACGGCGCGCGCACGCTCAAAGAGGCGGTGTCGGCGGCGATCCGCGACTGGGTCACCAACGTCGAGACCACCCACTACATCATCGGGTCGTGCGTCGGCCCGGCGCCCTACCCGGCGCTCGTGCGCGATCTCCAGCGCGTGATCGGCGATGAGGCCCGCGCGCAGATCCTGCGGGCCGCCGGGCGCCTGCCCGAGCGCGTGATCGCCTGCGTCGGGGGCGGCTCCAACTCGATCGGCGTGTTCATCCCGTTCGTGGCTGACGAGGGAGTCAGGCTCATCGGGGTCGAGGCGGCGGGGGAGGGGATCGACACCGGTCGCCACGGCGCACCGCTCACCGCCGCGGGGCCGGGTGGGCGCGGCGGAGTCCTGCACGGTGCCTTCTCCGCGATCATGCAGGACGAGGACGGCCAGATCCTCGAGGCCCACTCTATCTCCGCGGGGCTGGACTACCCCGGCTCGGGTCCCGAGCACGCCTGGCTGCGCGATCAGGGCCGGGCCAGCTACACGGCGATCACCGACGACCAGGCGCTGGCGGCGTTTCGCACGACGGCGCGGCTGGAGGGCATCATCCCCGCGCTGGAGAGCTCGCACGCGATCGCGTGGGCGCTGGCCAACCCGGGGTCCGAGCTCGACCTCATCTGCCTCTCGGGCCGCGGCGACAAGGACCTGGCGGAGGCGCTCCAGGCGCTCCAGGCGCGCGAGGGCAGCTGATCGCGCCATGGCCGTGATGGAGACGCCGACCGGGATCGAGGCGATCGCCGAGGCGTTCGCCAGCGCCCGTGCCAACGGGCGGCGTGCCGCGCTGATGCCGTACCTGATGGGCGGCTACCCCGACCTGGCCACCTCTCGCGCGATCGGCCTGGCTTATGCCGAGGGCGGCGCCGACCTCGTGGAGCTCGGCGTGCCGTTCTCCGACCCGCTGGCCGACGGCCCGGTCATCCACGCCGCGGGCACCGCGGCGCTGCGCGCCGGCGTCACGCTCCCGGCCGTTCTCGATCTCGCGCGCGACATCGCCGCGGCGGTGCCGGTGGTGGTGATGTGCTACGCCAACCCGATCCTCTCCCTCGGCCTGGACCGTTTTCTGGACCGGCTCGTCGGCGCCCACGTCAGCGGCCTGATCGTTCCCGACATGCCCCTCGAGGAAGCCACCGAGGTGCGGCCGGCCTGCCGCCGGCGGGGCCTGGCCTTCGTACCGCTGGTCGCGCCCACCACCCCCGCCGAGCGCCTGGAGCGGATCGGGGCGGGGGCGAGTGGCTTCCTCTACACCGTCTCGCTGACGGGAACGACCGGCGAGCGCACGCAGGTCGCCGGGGGCCTGGCAACAGTGATCGCAAGGGCCGCCGCCCACACGAGCGTGCCCGTTGCCGTCGGGTTCGGCATCTCGACGCCCGAGCAGGCCGCCGCTGCCGCTGACGCGGGCGCCGACGGCGTGATCGTCGGCACCCGGCTGGTGCGCGCCGCCGGCGAGGCCGAGGATCCGGCCGCCGCGGTGCGCGAGCTCGTGTCCGCCTTCGCGGCAGCGCTGTCCGGTTCCCCCCTCGGTTAGCATCTGCGATCCCATGGGCTTGATCCTCACCGCTACCGCCGGTCTGTGCATCTGGATCGTCATCTGGGCGCTCAACGTCAGCGGCCTGGACGCGATCATGATCGCGATCGTGATGGTGCTCATCGCCATCGGCGTCCGCAATCTGCTCCCGTACCTGCCCGGCCGGCGGGACTAGCCCCTTTGATGCTGGGCGCGTCGCTGCACCGGCCGCGCGCGGCGACCGTGTGCGGGCTGCTCGCTGTGCTGGCCCTGGCCGGCTGCGCCGGGCAGACCAAGTCGGCCGTCACCGTCTCGGGCACGAAGCTCACCGTCTACAGCAGCCGGCCGCCGGGCACGTCCGGCGGTCAGGCCGCGGCTGACCTGCTCGACGCCGAGCAGCTGGCGATCCAGCAGGCCGGAACGAGCGTCGGCAAGTTCACGCTCAGATTCGTCCGGCTCCACGGTGCCGAGCTGTCCGACAACGCCCGGACGGCCGTGCAGGACGCCTCGGCGATCGCCTACATCGGCGAGCTGGTCCCGGGGACGTCCCAGGACTCGGTGCCGATCACCAACGAGCTCGGCCTGCTCCAGGTCAGCCCCGCCGACACCGCCGTATATCTGACCCAGTCGACCCCGGTGGTCAGCGGCTCGCCGGGGACGTTCTATCCCTCCAGCTCCACCTACCACGACACATTCGCGCGCGTCGTGCCCACCAGCGCCCAAGAGGCCACGGCGATCGCGGCGAAGATGCACTCGCTCGGCCTCTCCAAGCTCTACATCTCCGACGACGGCGGCCCCTACGGCGCCTCGATCGCCGCCGAGGTGCGCACGGACGCCGCCAAGCAGGGGCTCGCGATCGTCTCCAGCCCCTCGGCCGCGGACGCCGTCTTCTACGGCGGCAACGTGCCCGCCCTCGCGGCCAAGGCGCTGGACCAGGCGGCGGCGGCCGGCTCGGCCAAGCTGTTCGTCCCGTCGGCGTTCTATGACGACGCGTTCGTCGCCGCGCTCTCCACCGCCGCCCAGCGCAACCTCTACGTGTCCTCGCCGGGGTTCGCCCCGGCGGACCTCAGTCCGGCCGGGCGGCAGTTCGTCACGGCCTTCCGGACCGCGTTCGGCCACGCGCCGGTGCCCGTGGCCATCTTCGGCTACGAGGCGGTGTCGGCGCTGACGGCGGTCCTCAAGGAGGCCGGGACAGCGGCCGGCAGCCGGGCGACCGTGGTCAATGACTTCCAGACACTGCACAACCGACAGTCCGTACTCGGGACCTACTCGATCTCCTCCGGGGACATCAGCATCGATCCATTCGTCTTCGGCCACCCCCGGGGTGGAAGGTTGGTCGCCACCGCGCAGGGTTGATGTGATGCGGTGGGCACGCTGGGTGGTGGGGGCGATTGTGGCGCTGGCGGGCGCCGCGCTCGCCGCCGGGTGCAGCGCCCGGGCCTCGGCCGAGAACCACGTGACCGGTCCCCGGCTCACCGTGTACGCCAGCCTCCCGTTCCAGGGCTCCTCGGCATCCACCGCCCGGGCCGTGCTCGGCGGCGTCGAGGTGGCCCTCCGCGCGGCGCACGGCCGGGTCGGCCGCTACCGCATCGACCTGCGCATCCTCAATGACGCCACGCCGCAGAGCGCGGGGTGGGATCCGGGCCAGACGTCGGCCAACGCCCGGCGGGCGGCGGCCGATCCCAGCACGATCGGCTACATCGGCGAGGTCAACTCCGGCGCGACCGCCGTCTCGATCCCGCTGCTCAACCGTGCCGGGATCGCCCAGATCAGTCCCACCAGCACCGCCGTCGGCCTCACCAAAGGCGGCCCAGGGGCCCTGCCCGGCGAGCCCGAGAAGTACTACCCGACGCAGCGCCGGACGTTCGTGCGCGTGGTGCCCGACGATGCCGTCCAGGCCGCGGTGCAGATCCAGGCCCAAGTCGACGCCGGATGCCGACGGGCCATCGTGCTGAGCGACGGCGGCGTCGACGGCCGCGACGCGGCTCTCAGCTTCGTCGCGGTGGCGCGGGGCTCGGCCCTGCGCGTCATCGCCACCGCCCAGTTCGCGCCCGCCGCCAACGACCGCGCGCTGGTCGCCTCGGTGGCCGCGTCGGGCGCGGACTGCGTGCTGATCACCGGCCTGGACGACCGCCGGGCCGCCCGTCTGTCCGAGCGCCTCGCCACCGCCGCGCCGGGAGTGATGCTGTTCGGCTGGTCGGGCCTGGCTGCGCCGGCCTACGCCGACCCTGCCGACGGCGGCATCGCGCCGTGGCTGGCGCCCCAGGTCGTGCTCACCGACGCCGGCCTCGCCGCCTCCCAATACCCGCCCTCGGGGCGCCGTTTCGATGCCGCCTACGCCCGCCGCTACGGCAGCCCGCCGCCGTCCGCCATCTACGGCTATGAGGCCATGAGCCTGCTGCTGGACGCGATCGCCCGCGCCACCGACGGCGGGCGCGGCCCGGCTGATCGCTCGACGGTCCTGGCCGCGCTGCTGCACACCCGAGACCGCCACAGCGTCCTGGGCACCTACAGCATCGACAGCGACGGCGACACGACGCTGGATCGCTATGGCGTGTACCGCGTCAGGGACGGCCGGCTGGCCTTCTGGAAGGCGATGTCGCGCTGAGATTGCGGCCGTGCCCAGGCGGGTTTGGGTTCTGTTAGGAGGGGTGGCTCTGTGACCAAAGAGCGGGCTCGAGCTTGTTGTGATCCGAACACGCGACTACTCTCCCGCAATCGAGGGCACTGACAGCCCCGGGTCGACCTAGAGGAGGACGACGTTTTATGAGTGTTCGCGCAAAGGCGATCAGCGTATGTCTGATCGTCGGATCGCTGTTCCTGCTGGCCGCGTGCGGCAGCAGCAACAGCAGCAGCAGTAGCAGCAGCGCCGCCGCCGGAGGTGCGTCCAGCAGCTCCGCGGCGCCCAGCGGGGGCGGTGGCAACACCGTCGACATCTATTCCAGCCTGCCGTTGCAGGGCGCCTCGAGCGCCCAGACCGTCCCGTTGGTCAACGGCATCAAGCTGGCGCTCTCGCAGGCGGGCAACAAGGCCGGCAACTTCACCGTCAACTACCAATCGCTGGACGACTCCACCGCCGCGGCCGGCAAGTGGGACCCGGGTCAGACAGCGGCCAACGCGCGTAAGGTGGCGGCCGATCCGAAGGCCGTGTACTACATGGGTGAGTTCAACTCGGGCGCGTCCGAGGTCTCGATCCCGATCCTCAACCAGGCCGGGGTCCCGATGGTCAGCCCTGCCAACACCTATGTCGGTCTGACCACCAACCTGCCCGGCTCGGCTCCCGGTGAGCCGGACAAGTACTACCCGACGGGCAAGCGCACCTACCTGCGGATCGTGCCGATCGACTCGATCCAGGCGGCCGCCGACCTCATCGCGATGAAGCAGGCCGGCTGCACCAAGGTGGCCGTGGCCAACGACAAGGAGGCCTACGGCCAAGGTTTGGCCACCCTGCTCGGCCTCGAGAAGGGCTTCTACGGCGTGACGATCACCTCCGACACCGGCATCGACCCCACGTCGCCGAACTTCCGCTCCTACGCCTCGACGATCCAGGGCCAGGGCGCGGACTGCTTCTTCTTCGCGGGCATCGTCTCCAACGGCGCGGTGCAGATCACCAAGGACGTCCACGCGGCCCTGCCGAAGGCCAAGATCTTCGGCGGCGACGGCGTCTGCACCAGCTCCTACACGTCGCAGAAGGCGGGCGGCGTCCCGGCTGCCATCGATCCGCTGATGCAGTGCACGGTGGCCACCCAGGATCTCGCGGCCTACCCTGGCGGAAAGGACTTCCTGGCCGCCTACAAGGCCAAGTACGCAAACGCCAACCCAGACCCGTACGCAATCTACGGCTATGAGGATATGAAGTTGGGGCTTGACACCATCGCCAAGCTCGGCGCGAAGGGCAACGACAAGTCCGCGGTGTTGGCGGCCCTGTTGGGCACGACGGCCCGCAGTTCGGTGCTGGGCACCTACGGGTTCGACAAGAACGGAGACACGACGCTGAAGAGCTACGGCCTCTACAAGGTCGGCTCCAACGGGGATCCGGTGTTCGTGAAGACGATCACGCCGACCAAGACGGTCAGCGCAAAGTAGTCCGAATGTGAGAGAGGGCGCTTCGTGCGCCCTCTCTCCTTATTCTTCGGCCACAAGGAACTCGTGGAAGCGCACTCGTTCACGCCTACCCTGCCGGCTCCGGCGGCGCGCCCGCTGGCCACCATCCGGCGGGTCTCGGGCCGGTGGGGCCTGATCGCGGCGTTGCTGGCGCTGCCGGTCTACTACGGGATCAGGGACCTCACGCACGGCTACCAGGCCGGCGTCGTCGCCGGGCACCCGGTCATCCACCATGACCTCAGCAACCTCGGCTTCAACTTCGCCCAGGGCCTGTCCAACGGCGCCATCTGGGCGCTCATCGCCATCGGGTACACGCTCGTTTACGGGATCATCGAGCTGATCAACTTCGCCCACGGCGACGTGTTCATGATCGGCTCGATGACCGCGGTCGGCTTCTGGGCCACGATCGGCCTGGGCCTGACCACCGGTCCCGGGGGCCTGGTCCTGGGGCTCGTCGTCACGCTGATCGTCTCGATGCTCGTGTGCGGCACGCTCAACGTGCTCATCGAGCGCGTCGCCTACCGGCCACTGCGCGGGGCGCCCAAGCTGGCGCCCCTCATCACCGCGGTGGGGTTCAGCTTCATCCTGCAGAACGTCGGGCTGCTGTGGAACGGTGGCTCGCCGTTCGGCGTCAACGACCTCATCCACCAGGGCCAGACGGTTTTCAGCATCTCCGGGGTGCCGATCGTGCGCGGCTACCTGCTGGCGCTGGCGGTGATGGTCCCGCTGGTGTTCGGGCTGGGCTGGTTCATCTCTAACACCCGCGCCGGCAAGGCGATGCGCGCCACCGCCCAGGATCCCGAGGCGGCGCGGCTGATGGGCATCAACGTCAACCAGACGATCTCGCTGACCTTCCTGCTCGGCGGCATGCTGGCGGGCGCCGCCGGGCTCGTATACGCCCTGTATGAGACCAACGTCTGGTACTTCCAGGGGTTCAAGGCCGGCCTGATCGCGTTCACCGCCGCGGTCATGGGCGGCATCGGCAACGTCCGGGGCGCCGTCCTGGGCGGGCTGATCATCGGCGTCATCCAGGCGCTGTCCGATGCCCGGCTGGGTCCTCAGTGGACCGAGGCGGTGGTGTTCGGATACCTCATCGTGATCATGATCCTGCGGCCGCGCGGCCTGCTCGGCGAGGAGACGAGGGAGGCCGGATGAGCCGGCGGGGAGCGCAGCCGGGCGAGGCGAGGAGGGCCGCATGAGCACGCCCGAGGCGCAGGGCGAGCCGCGCGACGGCTGGGCCGAGCTCGGGGCTCAGCTGCGCGAGTCGCGTCACGCGATCCGCAACCGCATCCCGCCGTGGGCGCCGCGGGCGCTGGCGTTCACGCTGCTCGTCATCGGGATCCTGCTGCCGTTCCTGTTCGCCAACAACAGCGGCTTCATGAACGCGACGATCATCGCGCTGGCCTTCGCGGTCATGTCCCTGGGCCTCAACGTCGTGGTCGGCTTCGCCGGGCTCCTGGACCTCGGGTACGTCGCCTTCTATGCCCTCGGGGCCTATTCGCTGGGATGGTTCGGGTCTGACTTCTTCTTCAAGGCCCACGTCCACGTCGGCGTGCACGGCATCGCCGCCAGCGAGATCGGCATCCACCTCAACTTCATCCTCATCCTCATCGCCGCGGCGCTCATCTGCGCGGTGGCGGGCATCATCATCGGCCTGCCCACACTGCGCCTGCGCGGTGACTACATCGCCATCGTCACCCTCGCCTTCGGCGAGATCATCGGCACCGTCGCCGTCAACGGCCAGAGCGTTCACGTCGGCGGCGGCATGACCCTCACCGCCGGCAACCTCGGCATCAGCGCCGTCGACGCGCCCTACTTCCCGGGGATCGGCCAGTTCACGCTGCTCAACCTCAGACCCTGGTACTGGCTCATCTTCGCGATCCTGCTCATCGTGCTCGGGGTCAACCTGAGACTGCGCGACTCGCGCCTGGGCCGCGCCTGGGTGGCCCTGCGCGAGGACGAGGTGGCGGCGATCTCGATGGGCATCCCGTCGGTGCGCACCAAGCTGTCGGCCTACGCCACGGGCGCGGCGTTCGGCGGCATGTCCGGCGCCTTCCTGGGCGCCTACTACACCACGGTCAACGCTGGGCAGTTCGCGTTCGGCTTCTCGATCTTCGTGCTGGCGATGGTCATCATCGGCGGCCTGGGGTCGATCTGGGGCGCCCTGCTCGGCGGGATGCTGCTCGGCTACATCAACAACTGGCTCCTCCCCGACGTGCTCAACAACCTCCCCAGCAAGTTCGGCCTCAACTTCTCCATGACCACGATCGAGTACGGCATCTTCGGCTTCCTGCTCGTGGTGGTCATGCTGGTGCGCCCGCAGGGCCTGATCCCGGAACGGCGGCGCAAGCTCGAGATGACGGCCCAGATCGCCGCCGAGGACGCTCAGCTCGTGGAGAGCACCGCGCCGTGAGCGCCACCACCGGCCCGCCCCCGGCAATCGCAACGGCGCTGACCGTCGACCACGCCACCAAGGTGTTCGGGGGCCTCGTCGCCGTCAACGACGTGTCCCTCGAGGTCCCGCTGCGCTCGATCGTCTCGCTCATCGGGCCCAACGGCGCCGGCAAGACCACGCTGTTCAACATGCTCACCGGGCTCTACAAGCCCACCGCGGGACGGATCCTGCTGGGCGACCGCGACATCAGCCGAGCCCGCCCGGACCGGATCACCGCCTTCGGAGTCGCACGGACGTTCCAGAACATCCGCCTCTTCGGCGCCATGACCGCGGTGGAGAACGTGATGATCGGCCGCCATTCCCGGATGCGCGCCGGCCTGTTCGGGTCCATCCTGCGCCCGCCTCGGGTCCGCCGCGAGGAGGCCGAGGCCAGCAGCCGCGCCCGCGAGCTCCTGCAGTACGTCGGGCTGCGCAGCAGCGTGATGGACCAGCTGGCGGCGCAGCTCTCCTACGGCGATCAGCGACGCGTCGAGATCGCCCGTGCGCTCGCCTCCGACCCCACGCTGCTGCTGCTCGACGAGCCGACCGCCGGGATGAACCCGCAGGAGTCGGGCCAGCTGACCGACTTCATGCGCCAGCTGCGCGACGAGCTCGAGCTGACCATCCTGCTCATCGAGCACGACATGAAGGTGGTCATGGGCGTGTCCGAGCGCGTCTGGGTGCTCGACCACGGCGAGAAGATCGCCGAGGGGGAGCCCGCCGAGGTCCGCGCGAACCCGCGCGTCATCGAGGCCTACCTGGGCAAATGATCTCACCCACCCACCCCCAAACCACCTGACGCCCATGCCGCTGCTCGAGGTCGATGACATCCGCACGCACTACGGGTCCATCGAGGCGCTCAAGGGCGTCTCGCTGACCGTGGAGGAGGGCGAGGTGGTCACCCTCATCGGCTCCAATGGCGCCGGCAAGTCCACGACGCTGCGTTCGATCTCGGGCTTGACGCCCGCCAGCTCGGGCACGGTCAGCTTCGGCGGCCAGGACATCACGCGCGTCCCCGCCCACGAGATCGTCAGCTACGGCATCGCGCTCGCTCCCGAGGGCCGCCACTGCTTCGCCCGCATGACCGTGCGCGAGAACCTCGACCTCGGCGCCTATCACCGCAAGGGCCCCGAGATCGCCGCCGACCTGGACCGCGTGTTCAGCCTGTTTCCGCGCCTGCAAGAGCGCGAGAAGCAGAAGGCCGGGCACGATGTCGGGCGGCGAGCAGCAGATGCTCGCGATCGGCCGCGCGTTGATGGCCCGCCCCAAGCTGCTGATGCTCGACGAGCCCTCGATGGGCATCGCCCCCATCCTCGTGCAGCGCATCTACGAGACCATCGCCGAGATCAACAAGGCGGGAGTCACCATCCTGCTCGTCGAGCAGAATGCCAACTACGCCCTCGAGGTCTCGCGGCGCGGCTACGTCCTGGAGACCGGCCGCATCGTGCTGGCCAATGACTCCGACCTGCTGCGCGACGACCCCGAGGTCCAGCGCGCCTACCTGGGGACCTGATGCTCGCCTTCGCCAACATCGGCTCGGCCGCTCTGTGGCTGCTGTTCATCTGGCTGCTGTCGGCCGCCGGCGCCGCCTGGCTGGCCGAGCGCAAGGGCTACACCGAGCGCGTGGGCCTCCTGTTCGGCCTCGTCCTGTCGGTCGTGGGCTTGGTGATCGTCCTCCTGCTTCCCGGCCGGCCGGGATCGACCTGGAAGATCGAGGGCCCGTTCCCCAACCCCGGCGCGCGCCGGCCGCTCGGCATCCCCGCCCTGGGCCCCGTGTCCGCTGCCGACCCGACCGACTCGCTAGGGCCCTCGATCGGCGACGCGTCGTCGTCTGAGCCGTTGTCGCTCGGCGACGCGCCGTCGTCGTCCGAGCCGCCGTCGTCCGAGCCGCCTGAGCCCGAGACGCCCGGCGGCGACGCTTCGGCCGACTGACGCTGCCCGGCCCGCCGTGGCCCAGAGCCGCCGGGATGTCGATGCGTCCGCGCTACCGGCTGGCGACGGCGGCGATTCGCTCGTGCCGCGAGCCGAGATTGGAGCCTCACGCCACACACCGAGCACTTTCATGGCGTGTGTCCCAGCACCCGGATCCCGTTGAAAGGACACGCCACGCGGTTCGGCAAGGGATGGTGTGTGGCGTCCCGCTTCAAGGTCTTTGCTCACACCCCCGCTCCGAAGGCGACGACCGCGCGGCGCCCCTCCCAGAACCGCCGTTTTTCCCCCTTTCGTGACACTCGCACGAAAGTCGTCGCAAACTCAGCGGCCCTGCAGGATCTCCTCGGTGGCCGCGAACCCGTGCTCGGGGTGCTCTGAGGCGAGCCCGCTGTCCCGCGCCTCGTCCGCCACCGCCGCCGCCACCGCGGGCGCGACCTCGCGGTTGAACACCGAGGGGATGATGTAGTCCTCGCGCAGCTCGTCACTGGCGACGATGTCGGCGATTGCGCGTGCTGCAGCCGTTTTCATGGTCTCGGTGATGTGGGGGGCGCGCACGTCCAGCGCCCCGCGGAAGATGCCCGGGAAGCACAGGACGTTGTTGATCTGGTTGGGATAGTCAGAGCGCCCGGTGGCGAGGATGCGGACGTGGCGTTGAGCCTCTTCCGGCGAGACCTCCGGGTCGGGGTTGGCCATGGCGAACACGATCGGGTCCGGGTTCATCTTGGCCAGCGCGGAGGCGGGCAGCACCCGACCGCCGCTGAGGCCGATGAACAGGTCGGCGCCGTCGATCACGTCGGCCGGGCCGCCGGACCGGAGCTCCAGGTTGGTCCGCTGGGCCAGTTCGTGCTTCACCGGGCTCATCGACCCGTCCAGGTAGTCCTCACGCTCGGTGTGGACCGCTCCCCGGGAGTCGCAGCCGATCAGGTGGCGCACGCCGGCGGCGAGCAGGATGTCCGACACCGCGACCCCGGCGGCCCCCAGGCCCACCACCACGACCCGGATGTCACCGATCCGCTGCCCCGTCAACGTCAGGGCGTTCAGCAGGGCCGCCAGCACCACCACCGCGGTCCCGTGCTGGTCGTCGTGGAAGACGGGGATGTCCAGCTCGGCCTGCAGCCGCGACTCGATCTCGAAGCACCGCGGCGCCGAGATGTCCTCGAGGTTGATGCCGCCGAAACTCGGCGCGATCGCCTTGACCACGGCCACGATCTCGTCGACGTCGGTCGTATCCAGGCACACCGGGAAGGCATCCACGCCGGCGAACTCCTTGAACAGCATCGCCTTGCCCTCCATGACCGGCATCGCCGCCCGGGGGCCGATGTCACCCAGGCCCAGCACCGCCGTCCCGTCGGACACGACCGCTACCGAGTTGCGCTTGATCGTGTACTGGAACGCCTTGTCAGGGTCGTCGCGGATCGCCGCGCATACCCGGGCCACGCCGGGCGTGTAGGCCATCGAGAGGTCGTCGCGCGTCTTGAGTGGATGCTTGTTGGTGACCTCGATCTTGCCGCCCATGTGCATCATGAAGGTGCGGTCGGTGGTGTCCAGGACGCGGGCGCCGGGCACGGAGTTGACGGCGTCGGTGAGGCGGGGCCAGTCGGCGGCGTCGCTGGTCTCCACGGTGATGTCGCGGATCGTGTGCGGGGTGGGCGGGGGGAGGACCGCGACGAGGTCGACGGCGCCGATCGTGCCTCCGGCGTCCCCGATCGCCGACGCGACCTTGCCCAGCATCCCGGGCAGGTGGTCGATCTCGACGCGAAGCGTGAGGCTGTACTGGGCGCTCGGGCTGGCGGAGGTCTCGGGGTCGGAGGACGCCATGGTGGGGGCATCTTATGCCTCGGAACGCCGCCGGGCACCGGATCGGGCCGCGGGGAGAGATAGCCTGAGGATCGATGGCGGACGAGCTCTTCCTCATCGACGGCAACAGCCTGGCCTACCGGGCGTTCTTCGCCCTGCCGGAGTCCATCGCGACCTCCACTGGGGTGCCGACCAACGCCATCTTCGGGTTCGCCTCGATGCTGGTGAAGATCCTCACCGACTACGGCCCCAAATCGACCGTGGTGGTGTGGGACGCCGGCTCCTCCGGGCGCAAGGAGGTGTACTCCGAGTACAAGGCGCAGCGCTCCAGCCGCCCCGACCTGCTGCGGGAGCAGTGGCCCGCGCTGGAGCCGCTGGTGGACGCCTTCGGGTACCGCAACCTGAAGGTCGACGGCTACGAGGCCGACGACGTGATCGCCTCCATCGCCGAGGTGGCCAAGATCCAGGACCCGCCGATCGAGGTCATGGTCGTCACCGGCGACCGCGACGCCTACCAGCTGGTGGACGAGCAGGTGCGGATCATGACCACCTCACGCGGGATCACCGACACCAAGGTCTATGACCGCCAGGGCGTGATCGACCGCTACGGGATCCCACCCGAGCTCGTCCCCGACTTCATCGGCCTCAAGGGCGACACCTCGGACAACATCCCCGGCGTCCCGGGCATCGGTGACAAGACCGCCGCCGACCTGCTGCAGCGCTTCGGCTCGCTCGAGGGCGTGCTCGACAGCATCGACGACATCAGCGGCGCCAAGCGCAAGGAGAACCTCACCAACCACGCCGAGGACGCCCGGGTCTCCAAGCACCTGGCCACCGCCAAGCGCGACATCCCCCTGGACGGCCTGGACGTCGCCGAGCTCGTCTCCCAGCCGCCCGACCGCTCACGGCTGCGCGAGGTCTTCCGCGAGTTCGAGCTGCGCGAGCCGCTGCGCCGCCTCGAGGAGGCACTGGGCTCCGCCGACGCCGCCGCTCCCGCTCCCGTCGCCGAGCACACGCTCGGGGCCACGCTGCGCGAGGGTTCGCTGCGGGATGTCGAGCGGCTCCCACAGACCGAGGTCGCGGTGGCCGTGCGGCCCCCGCTCGTGCCCGAGGGGGCCCTGTTCGCCGAGAACGAGAACGAGTGGCACTACGGCGTCTACCTCGACGAGACCAGGGAGGTGATCGTCGGCACCATCCCACAGCCGGAGCAGCTGGTGCAGGCACTCGGCGCCCGCCCGGTCATCGCCCATGACGCCAAGTCGCTCGGCCTGGTGCCCGCCAACCTCGCCCACGACACCGAGGTCGCCGCTTACCTGCTCGAGCCCGCCGCCCGCGCCTATCCGTTCCGCGAGCTCTGCGAGGACCGCGGCCTGGCGGCCGACGTCAGCGACGAGGCCGGGTCCGACGCCGTCCTCGTTCAGGCGCTCGCCGCCTGGCAGCGCGAGGAGATCCGTGGCCGCGGCCTCACCGACCTGCTCAACGACGTGGAGCTCCCGATCGTGCGGATCCTGAGGGGCATGGAGCTCGTCGGCGTCAAGCTGGACACCGCCCAGATCGAGGAGATCTCCGATCGCGTGAAGGCCGAGGCCGACGGGTTGGAGTCCGAGATCTTTCAGCTGGCCGGCGAGGAGTTCACGCTCGGCTCGCCCAAGCAGCTGGAGGAGATCCTGTTCGGCAAGCTCGGCCTCTCACGCGGGCGCCGCGGCAAGACCGGGTACTCGACCGACGCCCGGGTGCTCCAGGCCATCCGCGCCGAGCACGAGATCATCCCCAAGATCGAGCGCTGGCGGGAGCTGACCAAGCTGGCCCAGACCTACCTCGACGCCCTGCCGCTGCTGGTGGACTCAGACAGCCGCCTGCACACGACCTTCAACCAGACCGCGGCCACCACCGGCCGCCTGTCGTCCAACAACCCCAACCTGCAGAACATCCCGATCCGCACGCCGCTCGGGCGCGAGATCCGTGCCTGCTTCGTCGCCGAGACCGGCCACCTGCTCGTCTCCGCCGACTACTCCCAGGTCGAGCTGCGGCTCCTGGCCCACATCGCGGGCGAGGACGTTCTCAAGGAGATCTTCCGGCGCGGCGAGGACGTCCACACCGCCACCGCCTGCCGGGTCTTCAACGTCACCCCGGACCAGATCGACCCCGGGATGCGCTCCAAGTCCAAGATGATCAACTACGGGATCGTCTACGGGCTCTCGGCCTACGGGATGGCCGACCGGCTCGACATTCCCCAGGACGAGGCCGCCGAGTTCATCGAGCGCTACATGGCCGGCTTTCCCGCCGTCAAGCGGTTCATCGAGGAGACGATCGAGCAGGGCGCCGAGCACGGGTACGTGTCGACCCTGTTCGGGCGCCGCCGCCAGGTGCCCGAGCTGCGTTCCCGGCGCTGGGACCTGCGCAAGCAGGGCGAGCGCTTCGCGGTCAACATGGTCATCCAGGGCACCGCCGCGGACATCATGAAGATGGCGATGGTCCGGTGCGACCGGGCCCTGACCGAGGCGGGGCTTCAGTCCAAGCTCGTGCTCCAGATCCACGACGAGCTGCTCTTCGAGGGCCCGGCCGACGAGGCCGAGCGCGTCGAGGCGATCGCGGTGCGCGAGATGGCTGACGCCTACGCGCTCGACCCGCCCCTGGCCGTCGACGCCGGGATCGGCTCGGACTGGTTGTCGGCGAAATAACCCGGCCGGGGGAGCCCCCGCGCCCGCGCGCACGCGAGCGCGGAGACCAAGGGCCGGCTAGAGCAGGTGGAAGATGAAGTCGTACTCCGTGCCGCCGTTGCGCGACTTGAGGTCCATCTGGCCCCGGGCGCCCCTGTAGGCCCCGGTCCCGCCCGTGATCGACAGCTCGCTGTTGCGAGTGTCGTAGATACGGGCCCTGGACGGTGATCTGCCCGCCCTTGAGGAACGTCGTCCACAGGCACTCCCAGATGCCGAGCTTGACCTGGAGCCGGACGCAGAATCCCTCGTCGTGGCCGACCTGGTGCTTGTTCGCGGTGTCGAACACCGGGTTGTTGAAGGTCAGGATGTTGCCCTTGACGTCCTTGCCTCCGACGCCCGGAGCCTCCGTGTCGGTGATGGCGTGCTCGATGACGTGCACGGTCCTACCCGCGGCGCGAGCCGTCCTGGCGTAGGTGGGCGCGGCGGCCACCAGCGCCGTCAGGGCGAGCGCGGCGGTGGCGGCGGCGATCATCACGCTCAGCCGGATGTTGGCCGATCGTTGCGGCATGGGGAACCCTCCTCGTAGGGGTGAGGCGCGGCATCCTACGCTCGCCCCCGAGGCGCGTCCATGTCCGGCGCGGCTTATTCGGGGGCTACGCTGCGGCCAGGACGGCGCGCGCCGGCGACCCGCCCGCCGCCGCGAACGACGGGTGGGCGATGTTCAGGTAGTGGCCGAAGGACCAGTCGACGAAGCGCTTGGCGCCCATCACCTGCAGCCCCGGGGCCAGCAGCCGGGGCGCCACCCGCGGGACCAGCCGCTGCACCCGCAGCATCCACCGGAACGGCGTCGCGTGGCCGGCCGAGAACTGGTGGTAGCGGGCCAGCGCCTGCGCGCGGGTCTGCTCGCCGCGTGCCACCCGGGCCAGCTCGCGCCCGCAGGCGAGCCCGAAGTACAGAGCGGTCCGGATCCCCTCGGCGGTCAGCGGCAGGCAGTGGCCGGCCGAGTCCCCGACGAAGAACACGCCGCCGTCGGTGGCCGGGCGCAGCGCGTGGGGGATCCAGTTGCCCTGATAGCGCACCGTGTCGGCCCTCAGGTCCTCGGCCAGCCGCACCGTCGGCTCGCGCACGTGAAACCGAGGGTCGAACGATCCGACGCCGATCCGCAGCTCCTCGCCGGCGGGGAAGCTCCACCCGTAGCCCGCCGGGACATAGCCGCGGTCGATCCATACCTCGAGGTCCTGACCGCCGCCGAACGGGTGCACCTCGAGCCCGCGCGACAGCAGCGCGTCCGGGGGCTGCACGTTGGCTCCGGACCCGAGCACGCGCCGCCACCCGAGGGCATCGACGATCACGCCGGCCCGGATCGTGCCGCGATCGGTCACCACCGCATCGGGGCCCTCGCGCCGCTCCACCTTGGCGGTCTCGAAGGTGAACTGGGCCGGTGGGAGCCGATCCCACAGCAGGGTGCACAGGGTCCGGTAGTCAAACGTCGAGAACGTCCAGGGCAGGTCGTAGCGGACCGTGGTGTGCGGCGTGTGGATGACGAGCTCGCCGAAGGTCTGCTGCAGGGCGCCCTCCAGGTCGAGCGCGGTCAGCCACGTCGTGGGGATCCCGCAGGCCGAGGTCTGGCGCTCGCCGATCTCGTAGCGGTCGACCACCATCACGTCCGCGCCGGTGCCGGCCAGCTCGCGCGCGACCGCCAGACCGGCGAAGCTCGCCCCGCAGATGAGGACGTCGCAATCGCGGTCCAGGGGGGTCCGCTGGTCTCCGCGTTTGGTCGCACGGGTGGGCATCGCGGCGCCGATGATAGATCCGCGCAGGGTTGCCTAGAGGCCACATCTGCGCTAAAGGGCGGCTATCCTCCCGAAGACGCATGTCTTCAACTTCCATCCTGACGCCGCCCACCGATCAATCTAACGCGAAGATCGTCGAAGGCTCCGACGGCCTCCTGCTCGAGATCGATGGTCAGATCGTCCCCAACTATGACGCCACCCTGCACCCGTTCGCGGAGGGGGATGTCGTCACCGGCCATGTCGTCCGGATCGACAACGACGAGGTTCTGGTCGACATCGGCTACAAGTCCGAGGGGGTCATCCCCGTCGGCGAGCTGTCGATCCGCAAGTCCGTAGATCCCTCTGACGAGGTCTCGCTCGGCGAGGAGGTCGACGCGCTGGTCCTGACCAAGGAGGACCAGGACGGCCGCCTCATCCTGTCCAAGAAGCGGGCACGCTTCGAGAAGGCCTGGCGCCGCATCGAGGCCGCCGCCGAGTCCGGCGAGCCGGTCGAGGGCGGCGTGATCGAGGTCGTCAAGGGCGGGCTGATCATCGACCTCGGCGTGCGCGGCTTCTTGCCCGCGTCGCTGGTCGACATCCGCCGGGTGCCCAACCTCGACGAGTACATGGGCCAGACGATCGAGTGCAAGGTCATCGAGCTCAACCGCTCCCGCAACAACGTCGTGCTGTCGCGCCGCGCGGTGCTCGAGGAGCAGCGCAAGGAGGACCGCGAGCGCATCCTCGACCGGCTCCAGCCCGGCCAGATCGTGGAGGGGACGATCTCCAACATCGTCGACTTCGGCGCGTTCGTCGACCTCGACGGGATCGACGGCCTCATTCACATCTCCGAGTTGTCGTGGAGCCACGTCAACCACCCGTCGGAGATTCTGAGCATCGGTGACACCGTCAGCGTCAAGGTCCTGGACATCGACCGCCAGCGCCAGCGGATCTCGCTGGGTCTCAAGCAGACCCAGGAGGACCCGTGGCAGCGTGTGGTCGACACCTACAACATCGGGGACGAGCTCGAGGGCAACGTCACGAAGGTGGTGACCTTCGGCGCGTTCGTCGAGATCCTCGACGGCGTCGAGGGTCTCGTCCACATCTCCGAGCTGGCGCAGCACCACGTGGACAACCCGCGCGAGATCATCCAGCCGGGCGATCCGGTGCGCGTGAAGATCCTGGAGATCGACTCCGAGCGCCGGCGGCTGTCGCTGTCGATCAAGCGCGTCGAGGGACAGGTCCTGCCGGTGCGGCCGATCGAGCCGCCCACCGGCGGCGACAGCTACGACGACGTGCCCGAGCTGGGGCTCTCCGAGGACGTGTTCGCGTCCAGCGAGGAGCCCATGGCGGCGGCCGACCCCGCGGTGCTCGACCCCACCGAGATTGCGGAGGGCGAGGTCACCGTCGACCCCGACGCCGATGTCCCCGAGGCGCCTGCGGCATCCGCCGACGCGCCCGAGGCGTCTGCCGAGGCTCCGGAGGCGTCTGCGGAGGCCGCCGAGGCGTCTGCGGAGGCCGCGGAGGCGTCTGCGGAGGCCGCGGAGGCGTCTGAGGAGGCCGCGGAGGCGTCTGCGGAGGCTCCTGAGGCGTCTGCTGAAGCCCCGGAGGCGTCTGCGGAGGCTGCCGAGGCTCCGGAGGCGCCTGCTGAGGCGCCCGAGGCCGGTGGCGAGGCCGCGGAGCCGGGCGACACGCCGCCGGACGCCGACGCCGAAGCATCCGGCGCCTGAAGGCCCTCGCTGACCGGACGACGTGATCCCCTGGATCGGGCTCACGGGCGGGATCGGCGCCGGGAAGTCGACCGCTCTGGCGGCGCTGGAGCGGCTGGGAGCGGTGTGCCTGTCCACTGACAAGGTCGTTCACGAGCTGTATGAGTCGCCCGAGGTCCGCGACGCGGTCGCCGAGCACTTCGGCCCGGGCGTGGTCAGCGACGGGCGCGTGGACCGGCCGGCGCTGGCGCGTGCGGCGTTCGCCACCGATCAGGGCCGCAGCTGGCTCGAGCAGCTGCTGTGGCCCCGAGTGGGGGAGAGGGTGGCCGCCTTTCGCGCGGAGGCCAACGAGGCCGATCCGCCCCCTCGCGCGGCCGTGGTGGAGATCCCGCTGCTGTTCGAGTCCGGCTCCGACCACGGCTTCGACGCCACGATCGCCGTGATCGCCGACGAGGGCATTCGCGAGCAGCGCGCCGCCGCCCGCGGCCACGAGGCGTTGTCAGAGCGCGCCGCGCGCCAGCTCAGCCAGCAGGAAAAGTCGCAGCGTGCGACGTACACGGTGACCAACGACGGCACCGAGCGCGAATTGCAGGATCGGCTGTCGGCAATCCTTGACATGCTCCCTGCGGCAGCCTCGCCAGACCCGTGACCGTCACCGCATCAACCCGCCGCCCGACCCGGCGTCCCAGCGCCGCCCATCGGCGCGCGACGCTGCGGCGCCGGCGGCGGACCGCCTTCGGGGTGGCCGTGGTGATGGCGGCGGTGGTGGCGCTCCTGCTCGCGCTGCCGCTGGCCAAGCGGGCCGTCAACGCCCTCGGTCTCCCGCTCCAGTACCCCTCGGTGATCCGGCAGCAGGCGGCGGCCAAGCACTTGGACCCCGCGCTTGTGGCCGCGGTGATCTACGCCGAGACCAAGTTCGATCCGCGCACGTCGTCGGCGGGGGCGGTGGGCCTCATGCAGCTCATGCCCGACACCGCCACGTTCCTGGCGAAGCGGTCCGGAGCGACGACGTTCTCCACCGCGGACCTGTCGACGCCCGCGGTCAACATCGCCTACGGCAGCTACTACCTGCGCTATCTGCTCGACGAGTACCACGGCAACACCGTCCTCGCGCTGGCGGCGTACAACGGCGGGGAGACGAATGTGGACAACTGGGTGAGGTCGGCCCACGCCGACCGGGAGCGCTTCCGCATCGGCGACATCCCGTTCCCCGAGACCCGGGCCTACGTGCAGCGCGTGCTCACCGCTCGCGGCGAGTACCGCAGGACCTACTCCTCACAGCTCTACGGGTGATAGGTGGGCCACGCCGGCGCGGCGCTGACGCTGCGTGCGTCCGCTGTGGACCGCCGGTCGTGCCGTGCCGCCCATCCGGCGATCCACTGAAGCGCGAGCAGCATGGCGAGTCCGATGAGCGCGCCCCCGGCGATGTAGAACGGCCACGGCCCGAACAGGCCCAGCAGCGAGTTGTGCTGGGGCCTGAAGGCCAGGTACATGTAGTTGCCTCCAGTGAGCACGTCGGCGCCGCCGGCGATCGCCGCCCACACCAGCGTCAGCCCGAACACCCACCAGGCGGCGTGGCGGCGTGGGTACAGGCCACAGCCGAACACGAGCAGGCACCCGGCCACCACCGATCCGATGTGATAGCCGAAGTAGGTGAAGTAGTAGACGCTGGGGAAGTTCTGGCCCAGGTCGGGGGTGAGGATCGCCTGTAGCGAGGCGCTCAGCGACCAGAAGTAGGTCAGCTCCACCGCGAGCCGGTTGCGGGTCAACAGGGCGGTGGCGGCGGCCAGCGAGACGGCGTCGGTGAGCTGCAGCGGGAGGGTGGAGCGCAGGCTCCAGGTCCCGGTGACGACGTCGGCCACGTACTCACCGGCCCACGCGGCGAGGATGACGGCGGCCAGCGCGCGGGTGAGCGCCGTGGTGGCGGCTCCCGGCCGGCGCCGGGCCGTCCACACCGAGACGGCGGTCGCGACTGCCAGGACGGCCAGGGCCGCCAGATGCGGGTCCGAGAACTGGGGCATTTCCGCTGCCGCACGCGGCGGAGTGATCCTACGCTGGCGCGGGTGGGTCTCTCCGGGAGACCCACTAGATTCCATACAGTCACTCCGATGCCCGCGTTCGAGCTCGACAGCGCCTTCTCACCCACCGCCGATCAGCCTGCGGCGATCGGCGCGCTGGCGCAGGGCATCGAGGCCGGCGAGCGCTTCCAGACTCTGCTGGGGGCCACCGGGACCGGCAAGACGATGACGATGGCCGCGACCATCGAGGCCGTCCAGCGCCCCTCGCTCATCATCGCCCACAACAAGACGCTCGCGGCGCAGCTCTGCAACGAGTTTCGGACCTACTTCCCCAACAACTCGGTCGAGTACTTCGTCTCCTACTACGACTACTACCAGCCCGAGGCCTACGTTCCCTCCAAGGACCTCTATATCGAGAAGGACTCGGCGATCAATCAGGAGATCGATCGGCTGCGCCACGCCGCCACCGCCGGGCTGTTCGCGCGGCGCGACGTCGTCATCGTGGCCAGCGTGTCCTGCATCTTCGGCCTCGGCTCGCCCGAGGTCTACGACGAGAACCTCCAGACGCTGAACAAGGGCGAGATGATCGACCGCGAGCGGCTGCTGCGCAAGCTCGTCTCGATCCAGTACACCCGCAACGACACCGCCCTCTCGCGCGGGACCTTCCGCGTCCGCGGCGAGACGCTGGAGGTCTTCCCCGCCTACGCCGAGACCGCCTACCGGATCGTGCTCTTCGGCGACGAGGTGGAGCACCTCCAGCACTTCGACCCCGTCACCGGCGAGCTCATCGAGGACGACCTCGAGCACGTCGCCATCTGGCCGGCGTCGCACTACAACGTCCGTGAGGGGATGATCGAGGACGCTGTGGCCGAGATCGGCCGCGAGCTCAACGCCCGCTGCGCCGAGCTCGAGCAGCAGGGGAAGCTGCTGGAGTCCCACCGGCTGCGCCAGCGCACCCAATACGACATGGAAATGCTGCGCGAGCTGGGCTTCTGCTCGGGCATCGAGAACTACTCACGCATCCTTGACGGCCGCAACCCCGGAGACCGGCCGTACTGCCTGCTGGACTACTTCCCCAACGACTTCGTCTGCTTCATCGACGAGTCCCACCAGACCGTGCCGCAGATCGGGGGCATGTACGAGGGCGACCGCTCGCGCAAGCAGACCCTCGTGGACTACGGCTTCCGCCTCCCCAGCGCGCTGGACAACCGGCCGCAGACCTTCTCGGAGTTCCTCTCGATCACGCCGCAGATGGTGTTCGTGTCGGCGACGCCGGGCGAGTACGAGCGCTCGCATTCCCCCCGGGTCGTGGAGCAGATCGTGCGGCCGACCGGGATCGTCGATCCCGAGGTGGAGGTGCGCGAGACGCGCAACCAGATCGATGACCTGATGAACGAGATCCGCGCCCGCGTCGATCGCGACGAGCGCACGCTGGTCACCACCCTCACCAAGAAGATGTCGGAGGACCTCACCGACTACCTGCTGGAGATGGGGTTCAAGGTCCGCTACCTGCACTCGGAGATCGACACCCTGGAGCGCATCCAGATCATCCGGGAGCTCCGGCTGGGCGAGTACGACGTGCTCGTCGGCGTCAACCTGCTGCGCGAGGGCCTGGACCTCCCCGAGGTGTCGCTGGTGGCCATCCTCGACGCCGACAAGGAGGGCTTCCTGCGCGGCGAGACCTCGCTCATCCAGACGATCGGCCGGGCCGCGCGCAACGTCGAGGGCAGGGTGCTGATGTACGCGGACAAGGAGACCGCGGCGATGAAGGCGGCCCTCGGCGAGACCGACCGCCGCCGCGAGATCCAGGTCGCCTACAACGAGGAGCACGGGATCACCCCGGAGACGATCGTCAAGGGGATCTCGGACATCGCGGAGTTCCTCATGTCCGACTCCAAGGTCCCCAAGTCTCGGCGCCGTCGCCAGCGCGCCGCCTCGGCGGTCCCCCCGGCCGAGATCGAGCGCACGATCGTTGAGCTGGAGGAGGAGATGCTCGCCGCCGCGGAGGATCTGCGCTTCGAATATGCAGCGAAGTTGCGCGATGAGATCCGAGACCTCAAGCGCGAGCTCGATCAGGCGATAGCTGATGGGAGACATGCTCCGGTTTCCTGAGCCTTAACCGGTGCAAAGACGGGCAGGCGCCGCGGGCTTCGCTACGCTCGCCGTGCTCCTTCATCGTTTGTGACCCTCGGAGGTACTGGCGTGGCCCTGGACAGGCACAGCATCGAAAAGAAGGACTTCCCCCTCGGCCAAAGGGGCTACGACCCGGATGCCGTGGACGCCCATCTGGCGGGGCTCGCCGACGAGATCACCGCGTTCCGGCAGGAGGCTCGCCGCCGCAGCGATACCGTGGCGTCCTCGGCTTCGGACCGGGTGCGGACCATCGTCGAGGCCGCGGAGCAGACCGCCGCGGAGATCAATCGCGCCGCCGAGGGCGACGCGCGCGAGATCCGCGACGAGGCCAGCCACGAGGCCAATGCTGTGCGCGAGACCGCGAGCCGCGAGGCGCGGGAGTACCTGGAGAAGGTGTCGGCGTCGACCAACGCGATGGTCGACCGCCTCCGGGCGATGGAGGAGGAGATGAACGCCATGATCGAGACGGTGCGTACCGGCTCGAACCGGCTCACCACCGACCTTCAGCAGCTCCAGAGCGGCTTCGACGAGGTGTCGGGCTCGCTGTCTCCTCGCCCCGCCTTCATGCCCGATGAGCCGGCGGCCGTACACACCCAGGCCGAGACCGTCGACCACTCCCAGGCGCAGGCCGGCGGCCTCCACGAGCCGCAGTTCGGCGAGCATGCCCAGCCCGCGGCGGAGGACTCGGCCGCCGCGACTCCGTCGTCGCCGGAGGCGGCCGCGCTCGAGAGCGTCGCCGGGGACCCCGGTCACGCCAACGGCTCAGAGGATGCCGAGCCCGCGCATCACGGCGGCGACGCCGAGGGCGCGAGGCTGATCGCGCTCAACATGGCGCTCAACGGGACCCCCCGTGAGGAGACCGAGCGCTACCTGTCCGAGAACTTCCACCTCGCCGACACCGGCGGGCTGCTGGACGAGGTCTACGCCAGCGTCGAGAGCTGAGCGGCTCGCGGTCAGCCCGAGCGGTGGCCGCCTCCGCGGCGGCCGCTGCGCCGTGCCCCACGGTGCTGGCCGCGGTGCAGCCGCTGGTTGCGGCGCGCGTCGAGTTGGGCCTCCACCGCGTCGAGGTCGGGGGCCGGTCCATACAGCGCCCACCCGTTGCGCACGACGCTGACCACGAACACCAGCAGCACCCAGACGGGCCAGAAGCCGCCGGTGGCGCCGCTGGCCGCCCAAATGGCCGTGCACACGACGAACGCGCCGAGCGAGCCCCCGCTCTCCTGGAGCATCCGGCGCGTGAGCTGACGGCGGCGTTGGGCGTGCTGGACGGCCACCTGGCGGCTGGGGACGGGGAGGTCGCTGCGCAGCGCGTCGAGCTCGCCGGTGGTCCGGGCGGTGTAGGCCGCCTGAACGCGGCGCTCGAGCTCCTCGGTGTCGAGCCGGCCGGCCACCGTGTGCTCGTTGAGCTCGGCGATCAGCTGCTCGCGGTCCTCGTCTGACGCGCGCACGCCTCGCGAGTGCGGCCGGGGGGAGATTTCTTCCTCGCTCATAGCGCCAACTGTAGGTCAGATCGCGCCCGCGGCCGATGGGAACGTCTGTTCGATCATCTAGACTCGAATGACGATGGACAAACTCGTCGTCTCAGGAGCGCGGGAGCACAACCTCAAGGACGTGACGGTGGAGATTCCGCGCGATTCGCTGACCGTGATCACCGGCCTGTCGGGGTCCGGGAAGTCCTCGCTGGCGTTCGACACCATCTACGCCGAGGGGCAGCGGCGCTACGTCGAGTCGCTGTCGGCGTACGCACGGCAGTTCCTGGGCCAGATGGACAAGCCGGACGTGGATTCGATCGAGGGCCTGTCGCCGGCGATCTCGATCGACCAGAAGACGACCTCGCGCAACCCGCGGTCGACGGTGGGCACCGTGACCGAGATCTATGACTATCTCCGTCTCCTGTGGGCGAGGATCGGCCACCCCCATTGCCACGTCTGCGGGCGGCCGATCAGCGGCCAGTCGGCGGAGCAGATCATCGACCAGGTGATGGAGCTGTCTGAGCAGACGCGGTTCATGGTGCTGGCCCCGGTCGTCCGCGGGCGCAAGGGGGAGTACGGCAAGCTGTTCGAGGAGCTGCGCGCCGAGGGGTTCGGCCGGGTCAAGGTCAACGGCGAGCTGCGTCGCCTCGACGAGGAGATCGTGCTCGACAAGAAGTACAAGCACGACATCGCGGTGGTGGTGGACCGCCTGGTGATGAAGCCGGACCTGCGCAAGCGCCTGGCCGACTCGATCGAGACCGCGGTAGCGCTCGCTGACGGGCTGGTGGAGATCGAGCTCGTGGACAATCCGTCCGCGCCCACCGATCCCCACTCGGCCGGCAAGACGCTGACGTTCTCCGAGAAGTTCGCCTGCCCGGTCCACGGGCCCAGCCTGGTGGAGCTCGAGCCGCGGATCTTCTCGTTCAACGCCCCTCATGGCGCCTGCCCGCGCTGCACCGGCCTGGGGTCCCAGATGGAGATCGACCCGGAGCTCGTGGTCCCCGACCCGACGCTCTCGATCGGCGAGGGCGCCATCGCGCCGTGGGCGGTGAGCGCCTCCAGCTACTACGACCAGCTCACCCAGGCGATCGCCGAGCGTTTCGACGTCGACCTCGACACCCCGTGGCAGGACCTGCCCGCTGACTCGCAGGAGTTCTTCCTCTACGGGACCAACGGCGAGCGCATCCAGGTCTCCTACCGCAACCGGTTCGGCCGCCGGCGCTCCTACGCCACCCAGTTCGAGGGGATCGTGCCCAGCCTCGAGCGCCGCTACCGCGAGACCGATTCGGACTACTCGCGGGAGAAGATCGAGGAGTACATGACCCTGCGGCCGTGCCCGGACTGCAAGGGCGCCCGGCTGCGCCCCGAGTCGCGGGCCGTGCTGGTCGGGGGGACGGCGATCCACGAGTTCACCGCGCTGCCGGCGCGGCGGGCGCTGGAGTGGATCAAGGACCAGGAGTTCTCCGAGCACGACCGGCGGATCGCCCGGCTGGTGCTGCGCGAGATCGTGGAGCGCCTCCAATTCCTGGAGAACGTGGGGATCGGCTACCTGTCCATGAATCGGGCGTCGGCGACGCTCTCCGGCGGCGAGGCACAGCGGATCCGGTTGGCCACGCAGATCGGCTCGTCGCTGGTCGGCGTCCTGTACATCCTCGACGAGCCGTCGATCGGCCTGCACCAGCGCGACAATGACAAGCTCATCGCCACCCTCGAGCGGCTGCGCAACCTCGGCAACACCGTTCTGGTGGTCGAGCACGACGAGGGGACCATGCGCGCCGCCGACCACATCGTGGACATGGGCCCGGCCGCCGGTGAGCACGGCGGGCATGTCGTCGCCGAGGGAACCGCCGAAGAGGTCGGTCGCGTCGCCGAGTCCCTCACCGGGCAATTTCTGGCCGGCACCCGCCGGATCGAGGTGCCGGCCAAGCGGCGCACCCCGGCGGGGTACGTCGGCGTGCAGGGCGCCGCCGAGAACAACCTCCAGTCGATCGACGTGAAGTTCCCGCTCGGCGTGCTGTGCAGCGTCACCGGCGTGTCGGGATCGGGTAAGTCGACCCTGGTCAACGAGGTGCTGCTCAAGGCGGTCTCCAACCACCTGCACCGCAGCCGGCAGCGCGCCGGGGCGCACAAGCGGATCACCGGGCTCGATCAGCTCGACAAGATCATCTCGGTCGACCAGTCCCCGATCGGGCGCACGCCGCGGTCCAACCCGGCCACCTACATCGGCCTGTTCGACCAGATCCGGGACCTGTTCTCCAAGACGCAGGAGGCGCGGGCCCGCGGGTACAAGCCGGGCCGCTTCTCGTTCAACGTCAAGGGCGGCCGCTGCGAGGTGTGCCGGGGCGACGGGCAGATCAAGATCGAGATGCACTTCCTGCCCGACGTGTACGTGCCGTGCGAGCAGTGCCACGGCAAGCGCTACAACCGGGAGACCCTGGAGGTCCGCTTCAAGGGCAAGACGATCGCCGACGTGCTCGAGATGCCGATCGAGGAGGCGCTGGAGTTCTTCGTCCACATCCCCAAGATCCGCCGGCGCGTCCAGGCGCTGGCCGACGTCGGACTCGGCTACATGCGGCTGGGCCAGCCGGCCACGACGCTGTCGGGCGGGGAGGCGCAGCGGGTCAAGCTCGCCGCCGAGCTGAGCAAGGTGGCGACCGGGCGCACCATGTACATCCTCGATGAGCCGACCACCGGGCTGCATTTCGCGGACATCCAGCGTCTGCTGGAGGTGCTGGAGACGCTGGTCGAGGCGGGCAACTCGGTGGTGGTGATCGAGCACAACCTCGACGTCATCAAGGTGTCGGACCGGTTGATCGATCTGGGCCCCGAGGGCGGCGACGAGGGCGGGCAGGTGATCGCCACCGGCACGCCCGAGCAGGTCGCCGCCGAGCCGGCGTCCTACACCGGGCGGTTCCTGGCCGGGGTGCTGGAGGTCAAGGCTGCGCGCGGGCGCGGGCGCGGCGGCGGGCAGGCCGCCCGGCGCACGACCCGGAGCAACGGGTCCGGCACGGCGAGGGCGCCCGCCGGCGACAAGAAGGCCAAGGCCTCCACCAACGGCACCAAGACCGCCAAGGCGCCGGCCAACGGGTCAAAGAATGGCGCGGGGACGCGCCGGCGGGCGGGCAGCGGAGCTCGCTGAAGCCGGCGGCGGCGTGGGAGAATCCCTCGGGTGGCTGACCACTACAAGGCGCCCGACTGGTTCACCCGCCACGTGTTCAACCCGCTCGTCGCCGGGTTGACCCGCCTCGGGGTCGGGCTCTACGGCTCGCGGGTGCTGGAGGTCCGGGGCCGGAAGTCCGGCGAGTGGCGGCGGACGCCGGTGAACCTGCTGACGGTGGACGGTGTGGAGTATCTGGTGGCGCCGCGGGGCCACACGCAGTGGGTGCGCAACATGCGGGTCGCCGGTGGGGGACGGCTGATCTTGGGGCGCCGCGTCCGGGAGATCCGGACCACGGAGCTGCCCGATGCGGAGAAGCCGCCGATCCTGCGGGCCTACCTGAAGAAGTGGGCCTGGGAGACCAAGCAGTTCTTCGATGGCGTCAGCGCGGACTCGGGGGAGGACGAGCTGCGGCGCATCGCTCCCGACCACCCCGTCTTCAGGCTGGAGCCGTCCTGACGCCGCCCGCCGGCCGGCCCTCGTTCGGGCAGCTGAAGCTGTGGGCGCAGAAGTGGCGGTGGTATGAGCGCAACACGCTGCCCTGGAATCGGGCTCTGATCCACTGGGAGATGATGCGCCGGGACGCGTTCGTCCGCTGGCCGGTGCAGGGCAACGTGCTCGAGGCCCTGCGGGAGGACCGGCTCCAGATCGGCGCCAACACGCTCTTGGAGCCCGGCGTGTGGATCACCGCCCCGGCGCCCGCGCAGGTGCGGATCGGCGCGGGGACGTTCCTCAATATGGGCGTCATGGTCGCGGCCTTGGAGCTGGTGGAGATCGGCGACCACTGCATGTTGGCCAACGGCTGCTTCATCACCGACGCCGACCACCGCATCGACGATCCCGTCCGCCCGGTGCCGTGGCAGGGGTTTCGCAGCAAGGGCCCGACTCGCATCGGGAACAACGTGTGGTGTGGGACCAACGTGGCCATCACCAGCGGCGTGACGGTCGGCGAGCGCTGCGTGATCGGCGCCAACTCGGTCGTCAACCGGGACGTGCCGCCGTACTCGATCGCCGTGGGCGCGCCCGCCCGCGTGATCAAGCAGATCACTTACCCAGGTGCAGGTTCCTGATCTGGAAGGGGACCCGGGTCGGATGGCCGTGGGCGTCCGTGACGATCCGGCGCCCGTCACGAGTTCTTGATGACGATGCCCTCGATGATGTTGGCGGCCCGCTCGGCGGCGTCGATGGCCGCCTCGAGGCGCTCGAAGATGTCCTTCCAGCGGATCACCACCATCGGGTCGATCCCGCCGTCGAACAGCGACGCCACCGCCTCGCGGGTGATGCGGTCGCCCTCGTTCTCCAGCCGGTTGACCTCCACCGTGTAGCGGCTGATGTCCCGGAAGCCGCGCAGGTTGGGGATCGCCTCGGCGATCTGGCTCGAGGCCTCCTTGAGCACGCGGGCCAGCCAGATCGCCTGGTCCATCGGCGCCTCGATCTTGTAGAGCCCGAGGTAGTCGGCTACCTCCTCGGTGTAGTCGACGATGTCGTCCAGCGCCGAGGCCAGCGCGAGGATGTCCTCGCGGTCGATCGGCGTCACGAACGTGTGGTTGAGCCGGTCGATGATGTCGTGGGTGATCCGGTCGCCCTCGTGCTCGAGGTCGAGGATCTCGCCGGCGAGCTGCTTGTTGTCCGGGTAGTCGGTGAGGAGGTCGAACAGCAGCGTCGAGGCCTGCAGCATGTTCTGCCCCGCCTCTTCGAACAGCTCGAAGTAGACGCGATCCCGCGGGGCGAACACCTGGGCAAAGCGGGCCATGTCGGCCTGATGCTACGGGATATCCCGCGCCCGCCCGGCAGACGCGGGAGCCCGTGGGCGATGAAGCGGCTACGCGAGGCCGGCGCGGAAGCTCTCGAGCTGCTCGTCGTCGATCGAGTAGCAGTGCTCGGGCGCCGGGAAGGAGCGGTTGCGCACCTCTGACGCGTATTCGGCGACACCGGCCACCATGTGCGCGCGCACATCGGCGAAGCGCTTGGCGAAGCGGGCCACGTGCCCGTCGTAGATCCCCAGCAGGTCGTGGAACACCAGCACCTGGCCGTCGGTGGCCGGGCCGGCGCCGATCCCGATCACCGGGATCTGCACGCGGGCCGTGATCTCCTCGGCCACCGCCGCGGGGATCGCCTCGAGGACGATCGAAAAGCACCCCGCCTCCTCCAGCGCCATGGCGTCGCGTGCCACGGCGATCGCCTGGTCGGCGGTCCGCCCCTGCGCCCGATAGCCGCCGAGCGCGGTCGCGGTCTGCGGCGTCAGCCCGACGTGCCCCATGACCGGGATCCCGGCGTCGACGATCGCCCGTGCGCGCTGGACGCTGGTGCCGCCGCGCTCCAGCTTGACGGCATCGCAGCCGGCCTCCTTGATGAACCGCTGGGCGGTGGCGATCGCCTGCTCGTCTGAGGCCTCGTAGGAGCCGAACGGCAGGTCGGCCACCAGAAACGGCGTGCGTAGGCCGCGGCGCACGGCGGAGGCCAGCATGAGCATCTCGTCCAACGAGACCGGGATCGTCGACGAGTAGCCGAGGACGGTCATCGCGCCGGAGTCACCGACCAGGACCATGTCGACCGCGACCTCCTGGGCCACCTGCGCCGATGGGAAGTCATAGGCGGTGACCATGACGATCGGCTCGCCGAGCCGCTTCTTCTCGGCCAGCCGCGGCAGCGTCATCGGCACCGGGCCGTCGAGGCTGTGCGGGACTGTCGTGTGGGGGGTCGCGGACATGCTGTCGCCTCCTCTAGCTGGTTGGCGCCCCGTGCGGGGTCGCCACCGTGGGGTGGGGGTTGCGGTTCATGACGGTGATCGGCACGTTGTCGATGAGGCGGACGGAGCCGACGCGAGCGGCCACGGCCACCAGCACGTCGCCGTCCACGGACGCCACAGGCTCCATATTGTCGGCCGCCACGATCGCCAGGTACTCGGGCTCCACGCGCGCGGCGGCCAACTCCGCGAGCCCGGCTGCGGCCGCCACTACCGGGTCGCGCTCGCCGGCGGCGACAGCGTCCTGCACGGCGCGTAGCGCGCGCGACAGCGCGGTGGCCTGGGTCCGCTCGGCGGGGGAGAGGAGCACGTTGCGGCTCGACAGCGCAACGCCGTCGTCGGCGCGGACGGTGGGGCAGACCTCGATCCGGACCGGGAAGTTGAGGTCGCGGACCAGGCGGCGCACGACCGCGGCCTGTTGCGCGTCCTTCTGGCCGAAGTAGGCGACGTCCGGGCCAACCATGTTGAGCAGCTTGCTCACCACGGTGGTGACCCCGTCGAAGTGGCCGTGGCCGCGGTGTGCCCCCTCCAGACCGTCGGTGAGCCCATGGACCGCCACCGCAGTGGCAAAGCCGTCCGGGTAGACCTCGGCGACGCCGGGGGCGAACAGGTGGTCCACGCCCACCTCCGCGGCCAGCGCGGCGTCGCGCGCCTCGTCGCGGGGGTAGATCTCCAGGTCAGTCGCCTCGTTGAACTGCGCGGGGTTGACGAACAGGGACACCACCACCACATCGCAGGCGTCGCGGGCGCGGCGCATGAGCGACAGATGGCCCTCGTGGAACGCCCCCATCGTCGGGACGAGCCCGATCGACCGGCCGTGGCGCCGTGGCTCCACCAGCTCGGCCCGCAGCGCCGCGACGGTGCGTGACGTGTTCACCTAGATCAGCGCTCCGGAGGCGGCGAGGGCACGGGTGGCGTCGACGAGCGTGTCGAACAGGGCCAGCAGGTCCGGCGACCGCTCGGCGATCGCCTGGCGCTGCCGGGCGACGGTGTCCTCGTCGCCGCGCGCGACCGGTCCGGTGAGGGCGCGCTCGGGCCCCAGCCGTGCCCAGTTGTCCACCGTGGCGCGCACGAGCGGGACCAGGTCTGCCCGCTCCATCCCGACGGTGGCGGCCAGCCGCTCGGCGGCGGCCTCCAGCGTGACCAGGAAGTTGGACGCCATCGAGGCCGCGGCGTGGTAGGCGGTGCGATCGCCGGGGGCGATCTCGAGCGGGCGCATCCCCAGACGCAACGCCAGCCCGCGGGCCAGCTCCAGCATCGCCGGGCTCGTTCCGGCCACCGCGGCGCCGGCACCCGCGAACGCCTCGCCGGTCGTCTCGGCGGTGACGGTCATCAGCGGGTGCAGCGAGAACGCGTCGCGTCCGGCGAGCACGTCCAGGCCCGTTGCGCCGGAGCAGTGGCCCACGGCGATGGCGGGCCCCACCAGCGCGGCGGCGGCGGCGATCTCGGCGTCGGGGACGCAGAGCAGCACGGCGTCGGCGTCCTCGGGCGCTGCGCCGCGGCCCAGCGGCCCGGTCACGGGGATGCCCGCGCCGCGCAGAGCGTCCGCGAGGGCGTGGCCGAGGCGCCCGGCGCCCACGATTGTCACCCGCTCAGGGGCGATGGGGCGCGAGGAGGTGGGCTGAGGGCGCCGGTCCAGTTCCCGCATGTGAGATACCGGTCGGAGATTGGGAGAAAAACATGGATATCACGCGGTCCGGCCCTTGTCGGTGCCGGCCACGAGCCTCAGGATACCCCGTCTGATGGGCTCTCTAGCATGGAGATCCGTGACAAGCCCCACAGAGCGGCGGGAGCGGCTCAAAGCGGTCTATGAGCAGGCAAAGAGCTGTACGCGCTGTCCGCTGCACCAGACCCGGACGACCGTCGTGTTCGGCTCGGGCAACGCCGACGCCGACCTGATGTTCGTCGGCGAGGCGCCCGGCGCCAACGAGGACCAGCAGGGCGTGCCGTTCGTCGGCCAGGCCGGCAAGCTCCTGAGCAAGCTCCTCAACGAGATCGGGCTCGATCGTGGCGAGGTGTTCATCTGCAACACCGTCAAGTGCCGCCCGCCCAACAACCGCGACCCGCATCCCAACGAGATCGAGTCCTGCAACGAGTACCTGCGCAGCCAGGTGGAGCTCATCCAGCCGACGGTGATCTGCACGCTGGGCAACTTCTCCACCAAGCTGCTGCGCGGCGACAACACGGGCATCTCGCGGCTGCACGGCCAGCCGGAGGTGCTGACGATCGGCGCTCGCGCCATCCGCCTGTATCCGCTCTATCACCCGGCGGCGGCGCTCTACACGCCCTCGACGCTCGAGGTGCTCAGGGCCGATTTCCACCGGCTCCCGGAGCTGTTGGCCCTCGGCGCGCCCGAGCAGCCCGAGCTCGAGGACGAGGAGGTGCCTGAGCCCGAGGAGCCGGTCCAGGCCGCGGACGCCGGCTCCGAGCCGGGTCCGGATGTCACAGGCGAGGACGGAGATTCCGCTCCGGCGCCCGAGACGGTCCAACTCGGCCTGTTCTAGCGCCCGGACGGCCACTGAGCGGGTTCCCGCGTCCGGCCGCGGAGGGCCCTGAAACGGTTGCCGGTAGGGTCGATTGAGGCTCAAGCACGGGGGATCGGGGGTCGATACACCGCCGATGAGCCTTCGCCGCCACCCACAGGTCGTCGTCGCCGTGGTCTTCGCCCTGGCCATGCTGGCGTCCCTGGGCCCGCATCTGCTGATGCTGGGGTACTCCGTGGCCGGCGCCCAGCCGCCCACGGCGCTGCTCTTCGTCTGCCCGCTGCACCGCCTGGATACAGGCCATGCGCCCGAGTTCGTCTTGAAGGCCAAGCCGCTGACATGAGCGTTCTGGGGGGCATCCGGAGCGAATCGCCCCGCCGCGGCCCGCGCGCGGCGCTGGCCTGGGTGCGCCGGCTCCTGCCCCACGGCGGGTCCCTGCCCGAGGCCGACTGGCGCAGCCGGCACCGGCTGATCTGCCTGCTCCTGGCGGTGATGATCGGCGTCGCCGCCGTGTACGCCGTCGCCGAGCATCAGGCGGGCGTTGTCGGCTACATCCCCGAGATCTTCGCGATGGTCGCGTTCGCCGGCCTCGCCTGCTGGAGCGACGTGTCGCGCAAGTGGCGCTCGGTGTCGGCGTCGATGGGTCTGCTGACCGGGTCCGCCGCGCTCGTGGACATCTCCGGCGGCCTCATCGAGATGCACTTCAGCTTCTTCGTGGTGATCGTGGTCCTGACGCTGTACGAGGACTGGGTCCCGTTCCTCGTGGCGGTCGCGTTCGTGCTCATCCACCACGGCATCATGGGCACGATCGATCCGCGCGCGGTGTTCGACACGCCGGCGGCGTGGCGCAATCCGTGGGCCTGGGCCGGACTGCACGCCCTGTTCGTGGCGCTGGCCGGCGCCGCCGGGGTGACGGCCTGGGGGCTCAACGAGCGCGTCCGCGAGCGCATGCGGGAGGCCCAGCGCCAGCTCGAGCACCTCGGCATGACCGATCCGCTGACCGGGCTGGGCAACCGCCGCCGCCTCATGGGCGACGTCGCGCGGCTCATCGACGAGGGCCGTCCCGCGGCGCTGGCGATCTTCGACCTCGACGGGTTCAAGGAGTACAACGACCGCTTCGGCCACCCCGCCGGCGACGCCCTGCTCGTGCGCCTCACTGCGGCGCTGCGAGCCTCCGTGCAGGGGCGGGCGAGCGCCTACCGGCTCGGTGGCGACGAGTTCTGCGTCCTGGCCGACCACGTCTCCCGTCCGCAGCTCGAGCCGCTGCTCGCCGCGTGGACGGGCTGCTTCGGCGAGCAGGGCGACGGCTTCACCATCACCGCCTCCAGCGGCGTGGCGCTCATCCCGGACGAGGCGGCCGACCCTTCGGCCGCGCTGCGGCTCTGCGATCGGCGCATGTACGCGCGCAAGCACAGCCGTCGCACGACCGCTGCCTCTCAGACCCGGGACGTGCTCCTCGCCACGCTCGTCGCCTGCCAGGATGAGGTCGGCGGGGTGGCGGGCGCCGCCGAGCGCGTCGGGGCCGAGCTGGGGATCACCGGCGTCTGGCTGCAGGAGCTCGTCAGCGCCGCCGACCTGCACGACATCGGCATGCTGGCCGTCCCGGCGTCGATCCTGGCCAAGCCCGGGCGGCTCACCGATGATGAGTGGCGCTTCGTCGAGCGCCACACCGTGATCGGCGAGCGCATCCTCGGCGCCGCTCCGGCCCTGGCGTCGGTCGCCCGGATTGTGCGTTCCACGCACGAGCGCCATGACGGCGACGGCTATCCCGATCGCCTGGCCGGCGACAAGATCCCGCTCGAGGCCCGCATCATCGCGGTCTGTGACGCCTACGACGCGTTGACGAGCCCGCGCCCCTACCGCCGCGCCGTGAGCCACGCCGAGGCGCTGGCCGAGTTGGCGCGGTGCGCCGGCACGCAGTTCGATCCCGCCGTGGTGGCGGCGTTTGCCCGCGTGTTCGCGGATGTGGCGCCGCCCGGCCGGCGCTTGCCGGCGGTCGTGGGCGAGGACCCCGCCGCGCCCGCGGCCGCCGCGGCAGTCTGATCGCGCGCAGACCCGGTCAGACCGGCTCAGGCACGCGCTCGCGCTCGGTGACGCGATCCGCATCGTCCGGCGGAGCCGCAGGCGCGCGCTCGGGGCGTAGCGCGAAGGCGAAGGCCACGATCGCCGCCACCACCTGGATGGCGAGGACGACCGCCGCAAAGCTCTTGGGGTTGTGCGAGGCGTTGAGCAGGAGGATCGGCTCGACCACCGCGACCGCGCCGAGCACCACCAGGAACCACGTCCGGCGCATCGCCAGCATGTACTGGATGGCCAGGTACGTGCAGGCCAGCACGGTGAACGCGAGGCCGAGCACGATCAGCGAGCTGGCCGCCGGCGTCTTGGAGGCGCCGAACGCCGCCTTGATCAGCAGGTGCGAAGCGAAGCCGAAGATGAGCAGCACCGGGATCGCGCACACCGCGACGATGCCCAGGGCGCGGGCGAGGATCGGGCGCGGGTCCTTGCCGGCCGCCCGCAGGCGGGACACCTCGGGCACGAGGTAGAAGCCGGCTCCCATCGCCACCCAGATGAGCACCTTGGCGGCGACCGCCACGGCGCCGTAGGAGCTGGCGGTGTGCGTGGTGAAACGGTGCTTGGCGGCGATGATGTCGATGTTCTGGAGCACGGCGATGACGATCAGTCCCGCGATCGGCGCCCAGGCGCGCTTGACGTGGTCCCACAGGCTCAGCGTCGCCGCCGGGGCTTGCGTGACCGCGCCCAGCGGCTCGGCCTCGACGTCGCGAACATGGCGGCGCAGGCGGTAGCCGCAGTACAGCCCCATCGCGATGAACGAGAGCGGCGTTCCGAGGTAGGCGCCGGTCACGCCGAGCCCGGCCAGCGCGAGGATCGCGCCGCACACCAGGCGCGTGCCCTGTTCGCCGACGAGGCTCAGCCCCACCCCCTTGTAATCGCCCACCCCCTGGAGCACGCCGCGCAGCACTGACAACACGAGCCATAGGCCCGCGGCGGGGAGCCCCAGCGCCGCCGCCCACGCGTCGTGCTTGACGCCCACCGCCTGGGCGATGGGGTCGCGCAGCAGCACCGAGACGATGGTGAGGAACAGCGTGAACACCAGCAGCCCTCGCGTCCAGCTCTTGGTGGTGGCCATCAGGCCCGCGCCGACCCCCAGATGGCCCAGGACGCCCTCGCGCGCGGTGGCCACCTGCAGCGCCATGCCGACGACGCTGAGGATGAGGAAGTAGCTGACGAGCGCGGCCAGCGAGCCGTAGCCGCCGCCCTGGTTGTCCTTGAGCAGCCGGCTGAACACGATGGTCGAGCCCAGGGCGATGATGTTGTTGGCGATCATCGCCGCGGCAAGGCCCACGGCCTTGAACGTCTCGGAGTCGCGCAATTCGGCCACGGAGCCCGGGATCTCCGCGCGATCGCCGGTCAGGCGCCCCACGAGCAGCGCGATGCGCCCCGGCGAGTCGGACGGACGGTCGGTCATGACGCTCCTGACGGTAGCGAAAGCGGCCGTCGGCCCCGCACTACAGTTCCCATCCGGTGCAGGGCCGGTTTCAGTCACACAGCGCGGCCGAGACCGAGGCGCTCGGAGGCAGGCTGGCGTCCGAGTTGGGCGCGGGCGACGTCGTCCTCGTCGAGGGCGAGCTGGGCGCGGGGAAGACGACGTTCGTGCGCGGCGCCTGCCGCGCGCTCGGCGTGACCGGCCCGGTGACGAGCCCCACGTTCACCATCGGGCACCGCTATCGCGCCGACGGACGGGCGGTGGTGGCACACCTCGACCTCTACCGGCTGGGCTCGCTGGCTGACGAGGATCCCGATCTCCTGGCCGACTACGCCGGGCCCGAGACGATCGCGTTCGTCGAGTGGCCCGCCGCGGGCGAGCAGGAGCTGGCCGAGCTCGGTCATGTGGCGGCGCGCGTGCGCCTGGAGCACGGCGGCGGCGATGAGCGCGAGGTTGTGATCCGATGAAGATCCTGGGATTGGACACCGCCACCCGAGCCACCGCCGTGGCGCTGCTGGACACTGACGCCGATGAGGCGATCGAGCGCCGCGACGATCCCGATCCGGCGCAGCGGCCGCGGCACACCACGCGGCTGATGGCGCTCGTGGTGGACGTGCTGCAGGCCGCGGGCGCCGACTGGACCGCGATTGATCGGATCGCCGTCGGGGTGGGGCCGGGCACCTTCACCGGACTGCGGATCGGCGTCGCCACCGCGCGCGCGCTGGCCCGCGCGCGCGACCTCCCTCTCGTGGGGGTGTCCACGCTGCACTCCCTGGCGCACGGCGCCGCCGCCGGGGCAGGCGAGACCGCGGACGCCATCATGGCCGTGATCGATGCGCGGCGCGGCGAGGTGTTCGCCGCCGGGTGGGCGACCTCGGAGGTGAGGCAGGCCGGTGCACAACCGCTGCTCACCCCCCGTCCGCTGGCCCCGGCGGCGCTGGCCGAGGCCATGGCGCAAGACGGGCGCAGCTGGCTGGCGGTGGGGGACGGGGCGGTAGAATTCAGGGCGGCTCTCGAGCCGTCGGGAGCCCGGATCCCCGAGCGGGACTCGGAGCGCAACCGTGTCAGCGCGGTCGAGCATTGCCGGCTGGCGGCGGGGCTTGCGCCAGGGGTCCCGGAGGGCGTCCAGCCGGAGTATCTGCGTCTGCCGGACGCCGAGATCACCCTCCGTGCCGCCCGGCAGTCATGACATCAGACAGCTTCACGATTCGATCTCTCGGCTACTCGGACCTCCCGCAGGTCATCGCCATCGAGCGCCGCGCCTTCACCACGCCGTGGTCGCTCGCCATGTTCGTGCTCGAGCTGTCCAAGCCGTCGGGGGTGTGCCTGGCCGCCGTTGACGGGGAGGGCAAGCTCATGGGATACCTCATCTGCGCCCGCTACGACACCGTCTGGCACCTGATGAACATCGCCGTCGATCCCGCTGTGCGCCGGCGCGGCATCGCCCGGGCGCTGCTGGAGCAGATGCTCGAGCGCGCTGGAGCCGACCGCGAGTACACGCTGGAGGTGCGCACCTCCAACGCGCCGGCGATCGCCCTGTACGAGCGGTTCGGTTTTCGCTCCGCCGGCACCCGCCCCCGCTACTACCGGGACAACGGAGAGGACGCGGTGATCATGTGGCGGACCCTGAAGACGACGTCGCCGTCCGGCGCGGCGGGGTGATCCTCGCCCTCGAGACCTCCTGCGACGACACCTGTGCGGCTGTCGTGACCGCCGCTGGGCAGATCCGGTCCAACGTCATCTCCTCACAGGGCATCCACGACCGCTATGGGGGGGTCGTGCCAGAGATCGCCAGCCGCCACCATCTGGAGCTCGTCGGCCCCGCGGTCCGCGACGCGCTGGACCAGGCCGACGTCGGCCTGGCCGACATCGAGCTCGTGGCGGTGACGCAGGGCCCGGGCCTGGTGGCGGCGCTCCTGGTGGGGCTGGCCACGGCCAAGGCGATGGCGGCGGCCCACGAGCTCCCGCTGGCGGCCGTCGACCACCTGCATGGCCACATCGCCGCCGGCTTCCTCGCCCCGGCGCCGCTGGAGCCTCCGTTTCTCAGCCTCATCGCCAGCGGCGGCCACACCTTCCTCGCGCGCGTCACGGATCACGGGCCCGGCTACGAGGTACTGGGCCAGACCCTCGACGACGCCGCCGGGGAGGCCTTCGACAAGGGCGCGCGGCTCCTGGGCCTGGGGTATCCGGGCGGCGCGGCGCTGGAGCGCCTCGCGCGTGACGGCGACCCTGAGGCCTTCGCCTTCCCCGCCGGGGCGCGGATGCCGGGCCTCGATTTCTCCTTCGCCGGACTCAAGACGGCGCTGCTGTACCGCGTGCGGGATCTGGGCCAGACCGAGAGCGAGCGCCGACGCGCCGACCTCGCGGCCTCCTACCAGCGAGCGATCGTGGAGTCGCTGGCGCTGCGCGTGGAGCGCGCGCTCGCCCAGACCGGGGCAGAGCAGCTGGCGATCGGCGGCGGCGTCGCCGCCAACGGGCCCCTCCGCGACCGCCTGGCGCAGCTCGGCGTCCCCATCGACATCCCGCCCCGCGAGCTGTGCACTGACAACGCGGCGATGATCGCCAGCGCGGCGCGCTACGTGCCCGCCCGGCCGTTCCCTGAGTACCTCGACGTCGACGTGTACGCCACCGGCGAGCGTTCGCTGGCGGCAGCCGGATGACTCACTCCGCCGACAGACAGGCGGCGCGGGCGGGTCCGGGTCCCGAGCGGAGGCGATCAGCGTGAGCGCTCCCCAGGTGGTCCTCTACGGGCGCGACGGCTGCTGCCTGTGTAACGACGCTCGCGTGATCCTGGAGCGGGTCCGGGCCGCCCATCCGTTCGCGCTGACCGAGGTGGATATCGACGGTGACGAACGCCTGCTGCGCGCCTACCTGGAGCGGATCCCGGTCGTCACGATCGACGGTCACGAGGCCTTCGAGCTGTTCGTGGACGAGCCCGAGCTCACGCGGCGGCTGGCCCGCGGCGAGACCGACTAGAGTGAGATGCGTATGAGCTACACGGTCGGCCGCGGAACCGAACCGGCTGCGCCGGAACTCGACAAACCGGGTGAGAAGCTGTCACTTGGAGTTGCGGCGCGCCTGTCCCGATACCTGCAGGTGCTCACTCAGGCGCGCAAGATCGGCAAGGAGACGATCTCCTCCCAGGAGCTCGCCGACTACACGCACGTCAACTCCACGCAGATCCGGCGGGACCTGTCGGGGTTCGGCAAGTTCGGCAAGCGCGGGGTGGGCTACAACGTCGAGTCGCTGGTCAGCCAGATCCGCAAGATCCTGCGGACGGCCGGGCAGCACAACATCGCGCTGTTCGGCGCCGGCCACCTCGGCACCGCGATCGCCACCTCGGACATCTTCGCCGACCACGGGTTCCGCGTCGTCGCGATCTTCGACATCGACCACGAGCGCGTCGGCAACCGCATCGGCCCGATGACCGTGCGCCACAACTCCGAGCTGCGCGGGGTGGTCGAGGACCAGGACATCGTCGTCGCGGTGCTGGCGGTCCCCCCGTCAGCGGCGCAGAGCATCGCCAACGAGCTGGTCGACGCGGGGGTGAAGATCATCTTCAACTACTCCGAGGCGCTGCTCCAGGTCCCGCCCGAGGTCACCGTGCACACCTCCAGCCCCGCCGTCGATCTGCTGTACGCGCTGTACTTCTATCTGACGTAAACCCGTCGTCTCAGATCGCCGTGGATCTCGACATCGACACTGCGCGTGCCGCCTTTGAGTCGTCCACCGACTTCACCGTCGGCTTGGAGGAGGAGTTCGCCCTGCTCGATCCCGTCGGCCTGGGCCTGGTGGGCTGCTTCGCGCAGTTGCGCGACGCCGCCGCCGACGATGCCGTGCTCGCCCCCGCCATCGCCGGTGAGCTGATCGCGTCCGAGATCGAGATCCGGTCCGGCCGCGGCGAGGACGTGGCCGCGGCCCGGTCCGCACAGCGCGAGCTGCGCCGGCGATTGTTCGCGCTGGCGGCGACCCAGGAGATCGAGCTGGGCGCCACGGGGACGCACCCGTGGTCTGACTACCGCCAGCAGCACATCATCGACACCAAGCACTACCACCGGGTCGAGGATGGGCTCAAGTACGTGGCGTGGCGCAACAACACCTTCTCGCTCCACGTGCACGTGGGCGTGCGCGGCGCCGATCGCGCGGTCCGGGTGTGCGACCGCCTGCGCCCCGTCCTGCCCGTGCTCCTGGCGATCTCGGCGAATTCGCCCTTCCTCGACGGGTCGGATTCGGGGCTGCACAGCGCACGGACCCAGACGTTCACCAAGAGCTTTCCCCGCTGCGGCATCCCCGACGTGTTCGGCGACTGGAACGCGTTCGCGGACTACATCGCGTTCCTCATCGCAACTCGGTCGATCGTCGAGTACACGCAGGTCTGGTGGTCGATTCGCCCGCACTTCTCCTTCGGCACCGTGGAGGTCCGCATCTGCGACGCCCAGGCGACGGCCGCCGAGTCCGACGGCCTCGCTGCGCTGATCGTCGCCTGCGTCGCCCAGGCGGCCCGCGACGAGGACGACGGCGTCCCCTACGCCGACCTGCCCAACCGCCTGATCGAGGAGAACGTGTGGCGGGCGCTGCGCTACGGGCTGGAAGGGGACCTCATCGACCTCGAGCGGCGGCAGACCTACCCCGCGGCCGGCGCGCTGGACCGCCTGCTGGAATGGACCGCGCCGGTCCGTGGGGAGCTGGGCCTGGACGTGAGCCTGCCGGCGCACAACGGCGCACAACGTCAGCGCCGGATGCTGGAATCTGGGATGAGCCTGACCGAGGTCTACTCCGCGGTGCAGGCTGAGACCCGCGAGACATATTCAGGCGTGTTGGAGCCCCATCGGCGATAGGGCCCAGCCGCCCACCGCCGCAGCGAAGGAGAGCAGAGCCAATGAGCACCAGCGATCAGCCCACGGAGGACGAGCTCCGCGCCGCCTACGAGGCGGAGATCAAGAAGATCCGCGTCGATCAGATCCTGCTGGACCAGGTCGTCTCGCTCATCAACCTCGGGATGCGCCGGACCGGCCTGTCGCCGGGCACCGAGGACGAGCGAGATCTGGACCAGGTGCGCCTCGCCATTGAGGCGGTCCGTGCGCTGCTGCCTCTGATCGACCAGAGCGCGCCGCCCCAGGCGGCGCCCATTCGCGACGCCCTGTCCCAGCTTCAGCTGGCATTCGTGCGCCTGGGCGGCGCCGCCGCGGCGGGGGCCCCGGGCGCGCCTCCCGCGGGCGGCGAGGGGCCCGGTGACGAGGGCCCGGGAGGGGGTCCGGCCGGCGGTCCAGGCGGCGCCGCGGGCGGCCCCGGCGGCCAGGCGCCGCCGCGCCCGCCCGAGCCCGACGGGGGCGGGCCCGGGGAGCCCGGTCCGGCGCAGCGGAGTGGCCGGCTCTGGGTGCCGGGGCAATAAGTCCAGCGTGAAGGGCGCGGGGACGGCATTTGCCCCGCGACTGAGCCGTTTCGCGCGACGTTCCGCCCGCGTCCACGCTAGACTCGCGCCGGGCTTACGCCGGGTTCCCGCCCTGCCTCAGGGTGGCGGACCCTTTTTGCGTTGTGCTCGCGAACCCGATCGCGTTTCTCGAACTCTGAGCTTCCCCGGAGGACCTTCTTGTCTAGCTTTTTGACGCAACATGGCGTCGTGATCGCCCTTGTGTGCGCGACGTGCGCTATCGGCTACGGCGTTGTGACCTCACGGTCGCTGCTGGCGCTGTCACCCGGCAACGAGCGGATGCGCGCGATCTCGGCGGCCGTCCAGGAGGGCGCCTCCGCATACCTGACGCGCCAGTACACGATCATCGCCGCCGTCGGCGTCGTCGTGTTCATCCTGCTGATCCCGCTGCAGAACATCCGCGTTGCGATCGGGTTCCTCATCGGCGCCGCCCTCTCGGCGACCGCGGGATTCGTGGGCATGAACGTCTCCGTGCGCGCCAACGCCCGGGTGGCCGAGGCGGCTCGCGGCGGTGTGTCGCCCGCCCTGACCGTGGCCTTCCGCGGGGGCGCGGTGACCGGCATGCTGGTCGTCGGACTCGCGCTCATCGGCGTGGCGGGGTACTACGGGATCCTCACCTGGATCGTCGGCGAGACCCCCCACGAGGCGGTCAACGCGTTGATCGGGCTGAGCTTCGGCGGCTCGCTGATCTCGGTGTTCGCCCGTCTGGGCGGCGGCATCTTCACCAAGGGTGCGGACGTCGGCGCCGACATCGTGGGCAAGATCGAGGCCGGCATCCCCGAGGACGATCCGCGCAACCCGGCGGTGATCGCTGACAACGTGGGCGACAACGTGGGCGACTGCGCCGGCATGGCGGCCGACCTGTTCGAGACCTACGCGGTCACCGCCGTGGCCGTCATGCTGCTCGGCGTCCTGACCTTCAGTCAGGACTCCGCAGTGGCCATGTACCCGCTGGTCCTCGGGGGGGTCTCCATCATCGCGTCCATCATCGGCACCTTCGCGGTGAAGTCGCGCGCGGGCAACGTCGAGCGGGCCCTGTATCAGGGCCTGATCGTGTCGGGTGGCCTCGCCGCGCTGGCGTTCATCCCGGTCACGTACTGGCTCATGCACGGCCTGACCACCACCGCCGGCGTCGCCGCACCCCCGTGGTGGCACTTCTATCTGTGCGCGCTGATCGGCCTCGTCATCACCGCGGCCCTGTTCGTGATCACGGACTACTACACCTCGACCCGGTTCTCGCCGGTGAAGAGCACGGCGCGCGCGTCGCAGACCGGTCACGCCACCAACATCATCCAGGGCCTCGCCCAGGGCTACCAGGCCACCGCGCTGCCGGCGATCGTGATCGCTCTGGGCATCTTCGGCTCGTGGAAGCTCGGCCACGGCATTTACGGCATCGGCGTCGCCGTGATGGCGCAGCTCTCGCTCACCGGCCTGATCGTGGCGCTGGACGCCTTCGGCCCGATCACTGACAACGCCGGTGGTATCGCCGAGATGGCCGAGCTGCCCGAGGAGGTCCGCAACGTCACCGATCCGCTCGACGCGGTCGGCAACACCACCAAGGCCGTGACCAAGGGGTACGCCATCGGCTCCGCCGCCCTGGCCGCCCTCGTTCTGTTCGATGCCTTCAAGCAGGAGCTCGGCCAGGCGACGCGCTTTGACCTCTCCAACCCGCCGGTGCTCATCGGCCTGCTCGTCGGCGGGCTCATGGTCTACCTGTTCGTTGCGCTCGCGATGGAGGCCGTCGGCCGCGCCGGCGGCGCCGTGGTGGAGGAGGTCCGCCGCCAGTTCCGGGAGAAGCCCGGGATCATGGACGGGACCGAGCAGCCCGAGTACGGCCAATGCGTGAGCATCGTGACCGCGGCCGCCCAGCGGGAGATGATCCTGCCGGCGCTGATCCCGATCGTGATCCCCGTGATCGTCGGCCTCATCTCGGTGCAGGCGCTGGGCGGGCTGCTCATTGGCGTGATCGTCGTGGGGCTCTTCATGGCCGTGTCGATGACCGCCGGCGGTGGCGCGTGGGACAACGCGAAGAAGCTCATCGAGGACGGCGCCTTCGGCGGCAAGGGCTCAGAGGCCCACGCCGCGGCGGTGACCGGCGACACGGTCGGCGACCCCTACAAGGACACCGCCGGGCCGGCGATCAACCCGATGATCAAGGTCGCCAACATCGTGGCCCTGCTGATCATCCCTCTCATCACGTGAGCTGATTCGCGGCGGCTGGAGCCGGCGCAGCACCCGCGGCGCCTCTGGGGTTCAGGCCTCGTAGCCTTTCGGGCGGCGATGTCCTTTTCCGTCGACCTCGGACTGGCGCTGGCCGTGCTGACCGCGTTCGGCTCGGTGGCCGGCTTCCTCTACAAGTTCCGCGGCGCCCGCGAGGCCCCGTCGGTGGAGCTGCTTCACCCGTGGCGCAGCACCGTCGAGCTGTTCCGCTCGCCCCTGTACGCGCTGGGCATCGCCATCGCGCTCGGCTCCTGGGCGTTTCACGTCGGCGCGCTGGCGCTGGCGCCGATCTCGCTTGTCCAGTCGGTGATCGCCGGCGGGCTCGTGCTGCTCACCGTCGTCGCCGACAAGCTGTTCGGGATCGAGGTCACCCGGCGTGAGTGGGTCGGGGTGGGCCTCACCGCCGCCGGCCTTGCCTTCCTGGCCGCGACGCTCGATGGCGACGCCGGCGGCGCCCATTCGCACTATGACCCCGCCACGCTGGCGGTGTTCCTCGCCGCCGTGGGCACGGTGGGGCTCCTGCTCGCGCTGGCCGCACGGCGCCCCGCGATGCTGGCGGTATCCGCCGGCCTCCTGTGGGCCACGTCGGACACCTCGATCAAGGCGCTCAGCTCGCATCTCGGGGCGCTCGGATTCGGCGTGCTGTTGCATCCACTGGCGCTCGTCATCCTGGTGGCGTCGCTGGTGGGCCTGCTGATCTCGGCCCGCAGTCTCCAGCTCGGCGACGCCGTGCCCATGATCGCCCTCACCAGCGCCGCCGCCAACCTCACCACCATCGCCGCCGGCCCGCTCGTGTTCGGTGAGCCGATGCCGGAGAGCCGTCTCGGTGTGATGGTGAGGGTGCTGGCGTTCGCGTGCGTGATCGTCGCCGCCGCGCTCACCCCGCCTCCCAGAGCGGACCGCCCCGTTACCGGGGTGTGAACGCAGACGCTTCGGCTAGGCGCGCCCATGGGATTGGTTTCAATGTGACGCCATTTATCGCCACGAGCACCTAGAGTCCCGGGCATGTTCATTCTGATCGTCGGTGCCGGCCGCGTGGGGTCGGCGGTCGCCAAGCGCGCGTTGGACGCCGGACACGACGTCTCCGTGCTTGACAGCGACCCGCTGTCACATGAGCGGCTGGACAAGGACCAGTCGATCAGCTGGGAGGACGCCGGAGGGCGTTTCACCGTCGGGGCGGCGTTGGAGGTGGACGGTCTCGTCGAGGCCGGGATCGAGCAGGCGGACGTGTTCATGGCCGCCACGCGCGGCGACAACACCAACCTGGTGATCGCGCAGCTGGCTCAGCGCCGGTTCAACGTGCCCCGCGTCGTCGTCCGCGTGGCGGACCCGGCCCGCGCCGCCTGGTACGGCGAGCAGGGGCTGATCACGATCTGCCCGACCCAGAGCGCCATCGACCAAGCCGAGCACGTCGTTCTCGAGGCCTGAAGGGAGCCACCGGCTACATGTACGTGATCATTGCGGGAGCGGGGAAGGTGGGGTGGAACCTCGCGCGGGAGCTGATCGCCAAGGACCGGGAGGTCACCCTCATCGAGTCCGACCACCGGCGCTACCGGGTGGTGGAGGAGGAGCTCGAGCACGCCGTCCAGTACGGCGACGCCACCGAGCTGTGGGTGCTGGAGCGCGCCGGCATCCAGCGCGCCGACCTGGTGATCGCGGTCACCGGCGACGATGAGGACAACATCCTCATCTGTCAGGTGGGCAAGGAGAAGTACGGCGTCGAGCGGATCGTCGCGCGCGTCAACAATCCGCGCAACATGGTCCATTTCAAGACGCTCGGGATCCAGCCCGCCGTCTCGGCCACCGATCTCATCCTGCGCCTGATCGAGCATGAGGTCCCGGAGTACGGCCTCATCCAGCTCCTCGCGCTGGAGGAGGAGCACCTGGAGATCATCGAGCTGGAGGTGGGGGAGGGCTCCGCCGCCGCGGGGCGGCGAGTCAACGAGGTGCCGCTGCCCGAGGGGTCGCTCATCATCTCCGTGCTGCGCAACGGCGCCGGGTTCGTGCCCAAGGCCGACTCGGTCATCAACGCCGGCGATCAGGTGCTGCTCATCCTCGACCCCGGCCTCGAGGGTGAGATCACGCCGCGCTTCGCACCCGAGGGCTCCGAGCTTCCGGCCCGCAACTGAGCGCTCGCCCGATGGCCGACCGCGACGTCGACTTCGTGCTGATCGGCGGCGGTCTGGCGGCGGGCAACTGCGCCCGCTGGCTGCGCCGCTCCGGGGCTGACGGCTCGATCCTCCTGGTGGGGCGCGAGCCCGATCTGCCCTACGACCGCCCGCCGCTGTCCAAGGGCTACCTCAAGGGGACGGACACGCGCAGCGACGCGCTCTTTCAGACCGCCGACTGGTACGCGGAGCAGCAGATCGAGGTCCTCACGCGGACCTCGGCCATGAAGCTGGACCTGGGCGAGCGCACCGTCAGGCTCTCCAACAAGGAGGAGGTGCGGTTCGGCCAGGCGCTCGTGGCCACCGGCGCCAACGTCCGGCGGCTCAACGTCCCCGGGTCAGAGCTCGAGGGCATCCACTACCTGCGCACGTTCGGCAACAGCGACGCGATCCGCGCTGATGCCGCCGGCAAGCGGGTGGTTCTGATCGGCGGCTCCTACATCGCCTCAGAGGTGGCGGCGACGCTCACCGAGCTGGGCAGCGCGTGCACGATGGTGATGCTCGAGGAGCGCGCCCTGATCCGCTCCTTCGGCCGCGAGGCCGCCACCTACTTCCACGACCTCCTCGGCGGTCACGGCATCATCCTGCACGGAGAGGACGAGCTGGACCGCTTCGAGGGCGCCGGCGGGCGCCTCACCACGGTGGTGACCAAGTCGGGCCGCGAGATCCCCGCTGATGCCGTGGTCATCGGCGCGGGCGTCAACCCCGACGTCATGCTCGCCCGCTCCGCCGGCCTGGACCTCGGTGAGACCGGCGGCATCCGCGTCGACTCCCACCTGGAGTCCGCCACCCCGGGCGTCTACGCCGCCGGGGATGTGGCCGAGTATGAGAGCGTCGTCCACGGCGGCCGCCACATCCGCGTCGAGCACTGGGACGTCGCCTTCAACCACGGCAAGACCGCGGCGCTCAACATGCTGGGCAAGGGCATCGACCACGACGTGGTCCCGTACTTCTTCTCGGATCTGTCGGACTGGGCGGCGATCGAGTACGTCGGCCCCGCCTATCACTGGGATCGCGAGGTCATCCGCGGTTCGGTCGAGGACGGCGCGTTCTCGGTCTTCTACCTGCGCGACGGCCGCGTCGCCGGCGCCCTGTCAGTCGGCCGCTCCGAGGACCTCCAGTCCGCGCGGCGCTTCATCGCCGAGGGCACCGAGATCGGGGACCGCGCCGCCGCGCTCGGCGACCTCTCGACCGACCTCGAGACGCTGTAGACGGGGGGTGATGGATCTCTGCCGCTCTATTGGCGGCAAAGATGCATCACCTCCCCCGGAGCGCCGGATCGTCCTATACTCGCCGCGTAGGACCGACCATTCCACTGGGGAATGGTGTAATGGCAGCACGCGACGCTCTGGACGTCGAAGTTGGGGTTCGAGTCCCTGTTCCCCAGTCTCAGGCCTACCAGGCCCACCACCCGGGCAGTGCGGAACGGGTCAGCCCCTGTGGGCCGAGACCCACGCCACCGACCCCGCGTCGACCGGCATGGCGACGCCGGTGATGAACGAGGCCTCCTGCGAGCACAGCCAGACGACGGCCGCGGCCACCTCGGCCGGGTCCCCGGCGCGGCTCATCGCCTGGGGAGCGAGGATCTCGCTCTGGCGGTCGGGCGGGAGATCGGCCATCAGCCGGGTCATGATCGCGCCGGGGCACACGGCGTTGACGCGGATGCCCTCGTTGGCGTACTCCACGGCGGCGTTCTTGGTCAGTCCGAGGATGCCGTGCTTGCTGGCCGCGTAGGCCCCGAGCATCGTCACCGCGCGCAGGCCCGCATTGGAGGAGGTGTTGACGATCGCCCCGCGCACGGGGCCGTCCTGGGTGAGCATCTGGGTGATCTGGTGCTTCATGCCCAGGAAGGTGCCCCGCAGGTTGACCGCGATGACGCGGTCGAACTCCTCGTCGGAGGTTTCGTGCAACAGACGGTGCACCCCGATGCCGGCGTTGTTGTGGGCGAAGTCCACGCGGCCGTAGCGGCGCGCAACGTGCGCCACGAGCCCCTCGCAGCCGGCCGAGCTCGAGACGTCGCACGGGAAGAACTCGGCCTGGCCCCCGGCGGCGCGGATCTGCTCCACCGTCTCCTCGCCGCCCTCGACCGCGCCGGGCAGGTCCGACACGACCACAGCAGCCCCCTCGGCGGCGAAACGCAGCGCGCACGCGCGCCCGATCCCGCCTGCGGCACCGGTGACCAGGCCGGCCTTGCCGTCGACCAGACCGGGCATTGATCTCCTACGCCGCGGCGAGCGCCGCGTGACGGATCTCTGAGGGGGTGGCCCCGAACTCGCGCTTGAAGACGCGGGAGAAGTGGGCGGCGTCGCAGAAGCCCCAGCGGAAGGCGATCTCGGTGACAGAGCCGCCGTTGGGCTGCTGCAGGTCCTCCAGACAGCGCGCCAGCCGCTCAGTCCGCACCAGCCCTGCGACGGAGGCGTCCACGTCCTCGAACAGCGCGTGCAGCGTCCGCACCGACATCGCGTAGGCGCGGGCGATCGACGCCGGGCCGAGCTGTGGGTCCTGCAGGTGCGAGCGCACGTAGCGGGCGATCTCGGCGCGCATGGCGGCCCGCGTGGCGGCGCGGTCGCTCGGCAGCGCGGGCTCGACCGCCGCGCGCAACAGCTCGAGCGCCGCGTTGGCCGCCGCTGCGCCCGCCGTCCCGTCGAGCGAGGGCATCTCGACCGCCAGCGCGTTCATGAACCGAACGAGCAGCCGCGCGCTGGCGCTGCCCTGAAGCGATGGCAGCGCCTCCAGGCCGGCCAGCCGCGGGCACACCGCCAGGACCCGGTCGCGCGGGAACAGCAGCGTCCGCTTGTAGAAGGCTTCGGCGATCTCGATCTCGGTGGGCTGCAGCCCGTCCCACAGCACCATGTCGCCGGGCCTGAGCGCGAGCTGGCGATCGCCCTCGCGCACCAGCTCCACGCCCTTGCACACGAACTGGAAGCCGAGGACGTTCTCGTGCGCGGCGCCCGCCCCGGCGGCGATCACCTGGCTGTCGCGGTGGCCGAGGAAGGGGGAGGCGGCGCAATCGACCAGCATCAGATCCCCGATCGCCCGCCGGGTCACGACCGCCTGGAAGCGACCGGGCGTGCGCAGCGTCGGCTTGACCTCGAACGCAAGGTGGGTGGCGGCGAGGATCTCCGACCACGACCGCAGGCGCGTCACCGGGTCGGTGCCCTGCGGGCGCCAGCGTTCCAGCGGCGGGTGCGGGGCGTCTGACTCGAACGCCGGAGCGGGGGCTAGCGCCATCTCGTCACGTCCTGTCTCCCTCCAGTGCCGATTGCGGTCGGCCGATCTGCTCCGTCATCTTAATGGAGCGTGGGCCCCGCGTTCGGTGGCGAGCGCGACGAAGGCGTCCAGCGCGGCGGGGTCGGCCAGCGAATCGCGGCTGGCGACCTTCTCGGCGGGCTCGCCGCGAAGCAGGCGCTTGACGGGCGCCTCGAGCTTCTTGCCGGTCAGCGTCCGCGGGATGGCGCTGACGGCGATGATCTCGTCGGGCACGTGCCGGGGGGAGAGCTCGCTGCGCAGCGCCGTTCGTACGCGTCCGAGCACCTCGTCGTCCACCGTCGCGCCGGGCGACGGCACCACGAACAGCAGCAGCTCGCCCATCCCACCCTCGTCGTCCTCGAGGTGCACGACGAGCGCGTCGGCGAGCTCGGGGAACTCCTCGACCACGGAGTAGAACTCGCCCGTGCCCAGGCGCACGCCGCCACGGTTGAGCGTGGCGTCGGAGCGCCCGGTGAGCACGCAGCTGCCGCGCGGGGTGAACTTGATCCAGTCGCCCTGGCGCCAGACGCCCGGGTAGCGATCGAAGTACGAGGCGCGGTAGCGCTCGCCGTCCTCATCGCCCCACAGCGCCACCGGCATCGACGGCATCGGCGAGGTGATGACGAGCTCCCCGAGCTCGCCCACCACCGGGTGGCCGTCCTCGTCGAACGCCTTGGCGTCCACCGCGAGGCTGGCGCACGAGATCTCGCCCTCGTAGACCGGCGCGCCCGGGCAGCCCGACACGATGCCGGTGCACACATCGGTGCCGCCGGAGCCGTTGACGAGGCACACGTCGGGCCCGAGCTGCTCGTACACCCAGCGGTAGCCCTCGGCGGGCAGGGGGGAACCGGCGGTGCACAGCACGCGGATGGAGCTCAGATCGAAGTCGTCGCGCAGGTTGAGCCCCGCCTTGCGGCACGCCATGAGATAGGGCGGCGAGACCCCCATCACCGTCGGGCGGTTGCGCTCGGCCAGCCGCCACTGCTCGGCCAGGTCCGGCCACGCCGGGTCGCCGTCGAGCATGACGATCGAGGACCGGAGCAGCAGCGCGCTGACAAGCGCGTTCCACATCATCCACGCGGTGGTGGAGAACCACTGCAGGCGGGTGCCGGGCTTGAGGTCCCAACCCAGGCCCTGGTTCTTGTGGTGCTCCACGAGCTGGCCGCCGTGGCCGTGCACGATCGCCTTGGGCAGGCCGGTCGTCCCCGAGGAGAACAGGACGTAGAGCGGATGGTCGAAGGCCACCGGCTCGAACGCGAGCGTGCCGGCGGAGCTCAGCAGCTCTGACCATGGCACGGCGTCGGCCACGGAGGCCTCACCGTAGGGCACTGCCACCACATGCTCGAGGCTGGTGAGGCGGCCGCGGATCGCCTCGACCTCGGCCAGGCGGCTGACGTAGCGGTCGCGGAAGCCGTACCCGCCCACGGTCAGCATCACCTTGGGCTCGATCTGGGCAAAGCGGTCGATGACGCTGCGGGCGCCGAACTCGGGGGCGCAGGCGGCCCAGATCGCTCCCAGGCTGGCGGTGGCGATGAAGGCCACGAGCGTCTCGGGGATGTTGGGCATGTAGGCGACGACGCGGTCGCCGGGGCCGACGCCCAGCCGCTGCAGGCCCGCCCGGGCCCGCGCCACCTGCACGCGCAGCTCGCCGAAGGTCAGCTCCATCTCGGGCCGAGTCTGGGACTGCGCCACCACGGCCACGCGATCGCCGTCCTCGTCGCGGCCGACCAGGTGCTCGGCGTAGTTCAGCCGGGCGCCGGGAAACCACACCGCGCCCGGCATCTCCCGGGAGGCGAGCACGGTCTCAAACGGTGTGTGCGCGCGGAGTCCGTAGAACTCCCAGATCGAGCCCCAGAACCCCTCGAGATCCTCGACCGACCACCGCCACAGATCGCCGTAGCCGCCGAACTGCCGTCCGTGACGGCGCTCGGCGAACTCCATGAAGCGGCCGATCTCGGTGCTGCGGCGCAGGTCGGCGGGCGGCTCCCACAGGATGTCCCCGATCATGTCTCCTCCGTACCGTCGGACGTGGCTGCTGCGATTCTCCCATTCGCGGCGTCATGGGCGGCGGTGGGAGCCCACCGCGGCGCCGGGAGTGCGCTCTCCTGCAAGTCGATGGCCGCGGCAATGAGCGCGGCCTCGCGCCCGCGGGGCGCCACCAGGGACACGCCCGCCTCCCAGGTCACGGGCAGCGCGGCGACCGGCATCCCGGTGAGATCCCACAGCGCGGTCAGGGCGATCATCGGGTCTCCCGGGCCCCCGGCGTGGCCTCGGTCATAGCCCGGGCCGCGACCGTACGGAACGATCGGCAGCGTCGGCTCGAGCAGGACGTCGATCCCGCCCGCGGCGAACCAGTCCTCCCAGGCGGCGGCGCCCGCGGCGCGCCGGTCCTGGGCGGCGAGGTAGGCGGCGGCGTCGGTGAAGCCCTGCGACGCCTCCACGAACTCGGCGATCGCCGGCCGATAGAGCGCGGCCCGGCCGGTGTGCCGGGCGTGGTAGGCCCAGGCGTCGGTGAGGAGCAGCCGGTCGAGGTCGTCCCAGTCCTGATGCCAGGGTGCCGCGGCGTCGACGACGCGGGCGCCCAGGCGCTCACAGGCCTCGCGGGCCGCGTCCAGGGCGGTCGCGACCTCACCGTCCAGCGGGGTCTGCTCGGTGCGGTCGGTGAGCGCCACGGTGAGCCCGGCCAGGGGGCGGGGCCCCGGCGACGGCCCCAGCGGGAGCTCGGCGAGCACCGCCGGCGGTGGCACCGTGGGGTTGACCGGCGACCCGCCCGCGGCCATGCCGGCGAGCACGGCGGCGCAGTCCGCGATCGTGCGCGCCATCGGTCCCGGATGGTCGAGGGTGGGGGCGAGCGGGATGATCCCGCTGAGAGGCAGCAGGCCATGGGTGGGCTTGATCGCGCTCGTGCCGCAGCACGCGGACGGGATCCGCAGCGAGCCGCACGTGTCCGAGCCCAGCGCGGCCGGCGTCATCGAGGCCGCCAGCGCCGCGGCGCTGCCGCCGCTTGAACCGCCCGCGACGCGGTCCAGCGCCCATGGGTTGCCGACCTGATCGGTGGTGCCCCCGGCCGCGAACTCGTGCGTGTGGGTGTGGCCGAGGGGGACCATGCCCTGGGCGCGCAGCCGCGCCCACACCGCGGCGTCCTCGGGGGCCACGTTGCCCTCCAGCACGCGACTGGACGCGGTCAGCGGCAGCCCCTCCATCGCGTAGAGGTCCTTGAGCGCGAGCGGGATCCCGCACAGCAGGGGCGCCCCGCCGGCGCTCAGCCGCTCGTCGGCGAGACGGGCGAACTCGCGGGCGCGCTCCGGATACAGGCGCGCCCACGCGTTGACGGCCCCGGGCGCCCCCGCGAACGTCGGCGCGCCGCCGTTCCGGTCCTCGATGCGCGCCAGGCACGCCTCGGTCAGCTCGGCGGAGGACAGCGCGCGGTCGCGCAGCAGCCCGGCGGCCTCGAGGACGCCCAGGTCGGCGGGATCGCTCACGCCGTCTCACCTCCGTCGATTGCGAACACCGCGCCGGTGATGAAGGGCGCCTCGTCAGAGAGCAGGAAGGCGACGAGGGCGGCGATCTCGTCGGCGGTACCGATCCTGCCCTGGGGCAGGATGCTCGAGGCCTGGTCGCGGAAGCCGCTGCCGAAGCGGTCGAAGAGCGGCGTGTCCACCGGACCCGGGGCGACCGCGTTGACCCGGATCCCGGCGGCGGCGTTCTCGATCGCCGCCGCCCGCGTCAGCCCGATGATGGCCGCCTTGGTGGATCCGTACGCGCCCAGCTGCGGCACCCCGTGCAGGGCGGTGCCCGAGGACGTGTTGACGATGGTGGCGGGCGTCCCGGCCTGGCGAGCGGTGCGGAGCATCTGACGGAGGTTGAAGAAGATCCCGTAGTAATTGACGCGGACGAGGCGTTCGAACTCGGCCGTCTCGAAATCCGCCAGCGGGGCGAGTGGCCCCTCGATCCCGGCGTTGTTGTGCAGGGAATCGACGCATCCGAAGTGCTCGGCCGCCGCGGTGAAGTAGCTCTGAACGTCCGCCTCGGACGACACGTCCCCGGCGAGCGGCAGGACCTCGGAGCCGAGCTCGGCCGCCGCCACCGACGCCGCCGCGCCGTCGATGTCGACGAGCGCGACCCGCGCGCCCTCGGCGATCAGCCGTCCGGCGGTGGCCCGGCCGATGCCCGACGCGCCGCCGGTCACGATCACGACACGGTCCTTCAGTCCCTTCAGCGACACTGACTCTCTCCTCGACTCTCGCGCGACGTGCCGCGCCGGCCCATCTCCCAGGAGGCCGACGTACGCACTGTGACCGAATGTTCTCAAAGCGTACGTGATAGCGTTGCGCCGGAAGCGCAAGAGAATCGAGCCAAGGCATGATCGACGAAGCGCAACGCCCCGCCATGCCCGCAGCAGACGATCCAAATCAGCCGGGCGCCGGGGCCACCAGGACGGTCCGCGACGCGGTGTTCGACGTCATGCGCCGCCTGGGGATGACCACGATCTTCGGCAACCCTGGTTCGACCGAGATCCCGTTCCTGACGGGCCTCCCGCCCGACATCCACTTCGTCCTGGGCCTGCACGAGGGGTCGGTGGTGGGGATCGCCACCGGCTACGCCGTGGCCCGCCGCGAGCCGGCGCTCGTCAACCTCCACACCGCCCCCGGCCTTGGCAACGCCATCAACGCCATCGCCAACGCCCGCGACATGCACGTCCCGCTGGTGGTCCTGGTGGGCCAGCAGGACCGCCGCCAGCTCGCCTACGAGCCGTTTCTCACCGGGCGAGCATTGGAGAAGCTGGCCGGTGAGTACCCGGTGTGGTCGAGCCTGCCGGTGCGCCCGCAGGACGTCCCGGGAGCGATCGCCCGTGCCTACAACGAGGCCGTGGCCGCGCGCGGCCCAGCCCTCGTCGTCGTGCCGATGAGCGACTGGAACGAGCCGGCCGATGACCACGCCGCCGGCTGGCCCGATCGCACGCTGCGCGCGGGGGTGGCCAGCCCCGCGGAGACCGCCGAGCTCGCCGACATGATCAATCGGGCGGTGTCGCCCGCGCTGGTGGTGGGCCGCAGCGACGACTGTGAGTCATGGGAGGCGCTCGTTTCGCTGGCCGAGCGCCTGCGCTGCCCGGTGTGGCAGGAATCGTTCGCGCGCGCGGCGGGCTTCCCCCAGGACCATCCCCAGTTCGCCGGCCACCTGCCGTGGCGCCGCCGCCAGATCCGCGAGACCCTGGCGCCCCATGACCTCGTGGTCGCCGTCGGCACCAGCGCCTTCCGGCTCTACATCCTCGACGACACCGGACCGATGGTGGGCGAGAACACGCGGGTCGCGGTCCTCACCGACGATCCCGCCGAGGCCCACCGCAGCCCATGCGCCCTCGCCCTGGTCGCTCCGGTCGCCTCCGCCTGTGCCGCGCTGGCCGAGGACGTGGATGAGCGCGACACCGAGCCCCCGGCGCCCCTGCGGCGGCCGGCACCCCCGCCGCCCCCGGCGGCCGGCGACCCCCTGCTGCCAGGACATGTGTACGCGGCGCTGGCCGAGCGACTGCCGCGCGAGGCGGTGATCGTGGAGGAGACGCCGTCGAGCCAGCCCGAGCTCTACCAGCGCGTTCCGGTCCGCCATCCACGCGGGTACGTCGCGTGCGGCAACGGCGGCCTGGGCTTCGGAGTCTCGGGCTCCGTGGGCTTGAGGATGGGCAACGCCGAGCGTCCGGTCGTCGGGATCGTCGGCGACGGCTCCTCGATGTACGCGATCCAGGCGCTGTGGAGCGCCGCGCACTACGAGGTCGGGGTGCTGCTGCTGGTCATGGCCAATGGCCGTTATGCCGTCATGGACAACCTGGCGCGGGCCGCCGGCGCCCCCGCGGCGTGGCCGGCCTTCGGATCGATCGACATCGCGGGCATGGCCCGCTGCCTGGGCTGTCCGGCGATCAACATCGCCACGCACGATCAGCTGCTGGAGACGTTTGACGAGGTGCTCCCGGATCTGGCCGCGCGCCGGGAGCCCCTGCTCGTCGAGATCGCGCTGGGTTGACCGGGGCGCGCCAGCCCGGCCGCCCCACCCGCGGGCAGATCGTGCTGCTGGCGGCGCTGTCCGCCTTCGGTCCGCTGTCGTTGGACATGTACCTGCCGGGCCTGCCGCCCCTGAGCCGGGACCTCCACGCCACCGCGTCCGGCGCCCAGCTGACGATCACCGCCTGCATGATCGGGCTCGGGGTGGGGCAGGTGATCGCCGGACCGCTGAGCGACGCGCGCGGGCGCCGGCGGCCCCTGTTGACGGGACTGGCCGGTTACGCGGTGTCCTCGATGGCGTGTGCGGTGGCGCCGTCGGTCGGAGTGCTGGTGGTCACGCGCCTGGTCCAGGGCATGGCCGGGAGCGTCGGGATCGTCATCGCCCGCGCCGTCGTTCGCGACCTCAGTGGGGGCGCGGTCGCTGCGCGCCTGTTCGGCGTGCTGATGGGCATCACCGGCGTGGTCCCGGTGCTCGCCCCGCTGATCGGCGGCCAGGTCCTGCTGTTCACCTCGTGGCGCGGGGTGTTCGTGGTGCTGGCGGTGATCGGCGTGCCCCTGTTCGTGGCCACCGCCGTCATGCTGCCCGAGACGCTGCCCGTGCACGCGCGTCACGGCGGCGGCCTGCGCGGGGTCCTGGGTCGCTTCGGCTCGCTGCTGCGCGACCGTCGCTTCACCCCGTACGCGCTGGCGTTCTCGCTGTCGTTCGCGGCGATGTTCGCCTATATCGCGGGGTCGTCGTTCGTGCTGGAGAACATCTACGGCATCTCGCCCCAGCTGTTCAGCCTCATCTTCGCCATCAACTCGGCCGGTCTGATCACCCTGTCGCTGCTGGGCAGCCGGGTGGTCGGCCGGCGCGGCGCAGCCTGGCTACTGCGCCGCGGGCTGGTCGGGACCGCGGCGGCCTCGATCGCCGCGCTGCTGGTGACCGTGGCCCACGCCGGGCTGGGGTGGCTGCTGGCCTGCTTCTTCGTCCTGCTGTGCGCCAACGGGATCGTGCTGCCCAACGGCACCGCCGCGGCGATGGCCGCGCAGAGCGGCTCGCTCGGCGCTGCCTCGGCACTGCTCGGCCTCGGCCAGTTCGGCTCGGGCGCCGTCGTGGCGCCGCTGGTGGGCGTTGCCGGCAGCAGCGACGCGTTGCCGATGGTCATCGTGATCGCCGCCGCCGGGACCGCCGCGCTGCTCGTGGACCTCCTGTTCGCTCCCCGCGACGCGCCGGTGCCCGCGCCGGTCTAGTGCCCTGGACCGGCCACTGAAGACCGTCGGCAGCTACGCCGTGGCGTGCGCGGGGGCGCGCTCGAAGTAGCCGTGTGCGCCGCTTGCCAGATATGCCGCCAGCCGGCTCGCCAGCGCCATGATCGTCAGCGACGGGTTGACCGACAGCGTCGTGGGGATGACCGAGCTGTCGCCCATGAACAGCCGGCGGACGTCGTGGGACTCGGCGTGCCCGTCGACGACGCTCCGCGCCGGGTCTGAGCCCATGCGACAGCCGCCCTGGACGTGGGTGCTGCACTGGCTCGACGGCAGCACGCGCTTCGCGCCGGCGGCGAGCAGGACCTCCCGGGCGAACCGCGCCGAGGCCGCGTCGCGCTCGGACTCGACGGCGTTGAACTCGTACGAGTAGCGGTCGCGGCCCTCCTCGTCGATCCAGGCGAGGCCGTTGTTCTGGTCGGTCACCATCGTCAGCAGCCCGCTGAAGTACCGGTAGCGGCGCACGGCGTCGCTCAGCTGGCGGCCCCACATCGGCGCGCCCTCCTCGTCGCAGAGCATGACCGAGAAGCCGATCGGGTCCTGGATCGTGGCCGCCTCGACGATGAAGCCGCCGTTGTCATCGTTCTGGTGCGTCATGCAGTGGGCGCTGATGGGGTACACGCGGTGCGCGTCCTGGGGCTCGTCGAAGAGCCCGACGATGATCCGTGCCGGATGCCAGCCGATGTTGCGGCCGATGAGCCGCGAGCTGGCCGAGCCGCCGGCCGCCTCGGGGATGCCTGAGCGCAGCAGCAGGTGCGACGTGCCCATGGCGCCCGCCGCCACCACAACCACACCGGCGTCGACCGCGTGGGCCTGCCCGGCGGCGTCGAGATACTCGACCCCGGTCGCCTCCAGCCCGGACCCGCGGTCCTCGATGACCACGCGGGTCACCGTGCACTCGGCGCGCAGCGTCAGGCGTCCCTCCGCCCACGGCGGATGGATGTAGACGTTCATCGAGTTCTTGCCCGCGTTGGTGGGGCAGCCCTGCAGACAGGAGCCGCAGCGCATGCAGTTGGCGTCCGTGTAGGACATGACCGGCTCCAGCTCGGCGCCCAGTGCCTCGAAGCCCGGAACCACGGTCTTGATGCACTGCTGCCAATCGCTGCGCTCGCGCACGCCCAGCCGCGCCTCGACGCGCTCGAAGTGGGGCGCCATGTCGGCCGCGGAGAACGGGTCGCCGCCCTCGCTCACCAGACCGGCGGCGGCGTGCCACTTGGCGTAGTCCTGGTCAGACGGCCGCAGCGCCACCTTCGTGTTGACGGTGCTCGTCCCGCCCACGCACCGGCCGCGGATGGCCACGAGCGGTGGGTTGCCCTCCGCCCGCGGCTCCACCAGAGTGGGCGCGAACCAGATGTCGTGGTTGGCGTGGGCCTCCCATCGCGTGAAGTCGGCCGCCGTGCGGTGCGGGCCGGTCTCCAGGAGCAGCACGCCGGCGCCCGCGTCGGCGACCTCGCCGGCCACCAGCCCGCCGCCGGCGCCCGAGCCGACCACGACCACGTCGAAGTGCTCGTTGCCACTCATGATCTCCACCCCCAGATAGGACCAGTCCTTGTGGATGCGATCGGCCAGCGGGAAGCGGAAGTCGATCTCCTCATAGGCCCCCATGACGTCGGTTCCCGGCGCCACGAAGTCGCTGTAGAACGCCTCGCAGGCCATCGCCCGCACCGCCCCGAACTCCGGCGTGAACTGGCGCGCGCGCAGGGCGTCCTCGCCGCCCTCAACGCAGTCGGCCAGCGCCTCGAAGCACGCGATCACGCCGGCGCTGTCCTCGTCGGGCATCCGCGCCAGCAGAGCGTCGATGTAGACCTCGGCGTGCGTCCGCTCGCAGCCTGGCACCACCAGCTCGCACAGCGAGCGCACGAGTGTCGCCTGGCCTTCGTCCAGAACGTGCATCACACCACCCCCGCAGTCGTCGCGGCGGTGCTTGCCGAGCGGATGAGATCGGCGGCCTTCTCGGCGATCATGATCGTCGCCGCGTTCGTGTTGGCGCGGGTGATCTCGGGCATCACCGACGCGTCGGCCACCCGCAGCCCCTCGAATCCGTACACCTTCAGCTCGGCGTCCACGACCGATCCCATCGAGCAACTCGAGGTGGGGTGGAAGACCGTCATGCCCTCGCGCCTTGCAAAGGCCAGCAGATGTTCCTCGGAATCGGACTCCGGCACCCGGAACGGCTGATCGATCACCGCCTTGAGCGCCGGCTGCTCGGCCATCTCGAGCGCCATCCGCAGCCCGGCCACCATGCTCGCCCGGTCCTCCTCGGTGGTGAGGAAGTTGCACACCACGCGCGGCTTGGCCAGGGGCATGGGGGAGCGGAGCATCACGCGTCCCCGGCTGGTGGGCTTGATCACCACCGGTCCGTAGGCCATCCCCGGGGCCTCCGGCGCGGTGAGGCCGCCGTCGTAGAGCATGGCCGGGGCGAAGTGGAACTCGATGTCGGGCGCCTCCACGCCATTGCGCGCACGGAAGAAGCCCGCCCCCTCGGGGATATTCGAGGTCAGCGGCCCGCGGCCCTCTGACTCGAACAGCGCGAAGTTCTCGGGGCTCGGGGCGTCGAACAGCGACGGACCGGTGGTGGTGAAGTTGAGGTTGCACATGCAGTGGTCCTGGAGGTTCTCGCCGACCGGCAGCGCCTCGCGGAGCGCGATGCCCAGGGGCGTCAGCTGGTCCTCGGGCCCGATCCCCGACATCATCAGCAGCTGCGGTGAGTAGTAGGCGCCCGCCGAGACGATCACCTCCCGCGCGGCATGGATCTGCTGCGTGTCGTCGAGCCGCACGTATTCGACGCCGCTGGCGCGGCGGCCCTCGAACAGCAGCCGGGTCGCGTAGGCGTGCGTGATCACGGTCAGGTTGGGCCGGCTGCGGACCGGATGCAGGAAGGCGTCGGAGGTGCTCAGACGCCGGCCGTCGCGCTGGGTGAGCTGGAAGCGCCCGACCCCCTCCTGGCGCGCGCCGTTGAAGTCGGGGTTGTACTCGTGCCCGGCCTGGCGGCCGGCCTCGATCATGGCGTCCACCAGCGGATGCATGGACCGGCTCTCGGACACGGTCAGCGGGCCGCCGACGCCGTGGAACTGATCCTCGCCGCGCTCGTTGTCCTCGGAGCGCCTGAAGTAGGGCAGCACGTCGTCATAGCCCCAGCCGTCGCAGCCGGCCGCGGCCCAGGCGTCGTAGTCCAGGCGGTTGCCGCGGACGTAGATCATGGCGTTGATGGAGCTGCAGCCGCCGAGCATCCGGCCGCGCGGGAGGTAGAGGCGGCGGTCGTCCATACCGGGCTCGGGATCGCCGAACAGGTCCCAGTCGAGCTCGGTCTTGAACATGATCGGGAAGATCGCCGGGATCCTGATCTCCGGCGCGGTGTCCTCGCCGCCGGCCTCCAGCAGCGCCACGCGGACGTCCGGGTCCTCGCTCAGCCGCCCGGCCAGCACGCACCCGGCCGAGCCCGCGCCGACGATCACGTAGTCGAACTGCTCACTCATCTCGGATCACCACCTTCATCACCTCCGTCGGATTGCTCATGGCAAAGTGCATCGCCTCCGGCGCCTGAGAGAGCACGAACTCGTGGCTGATGAGCCGGGCGAGGTTGTCGGCGTTGCGCTCCACCACTCCGACCGCCTCCCCGAAGTCGTCGCCCGTGCAGCAGCTCGCTCCCAGGACGTCCAGCTCCTTCTCGGTCAGGCTTCCGATCCGGATCGGGGCGTCGTCGTTGGCCATGCCCACCTGGACCGCGCGGCCCGCCGAGGCCACCATGTCCACCATGGCCCGCACCGCCTTCGGCACGCCGGTGGCGTCGACGCCCACGGGGGGGCCGCCGAGGCCACCCCACTCGCGGCCGGCGGCCACCACCTCGGTTGGGCTGGTCCACCGCAGCGTCTCTGCGCCCATCGCGCGGCCGATCTCGAGCCGGCTCTCCTGGAGGTCGACGAGCAGCACCTTGGCGCCGAGCTCGCGCGCCACCACCGTCACACACTGGCCGATGGGCCCGGCGCCGAACACCACGACCCGCTCGCCGGCGTGGATGCGCCCGCGCCGCACGGCGTGGACGGCGACCGAGACCGGTTCGGCCAGCGCCGCCAGCGCGCCGTCAGAGGCGCGGATGGGGAACACCTGCTCCTCAGGGAGGCACAGCAGCTCCTGCAGCCCTCCGTCGGTGTGGATCCCCACCAGCGAGAAGTTGTCGCAGGCGTTGGGGCGCCCCACGCTGCACGGGTAGCAGTGGCCGCAGGAGCTGATCGGGAGCATCGCCACCCGTTGGCCGTCGGTCAGTCCCGGCCGGCAATCGGGGCCGACGGCGGCGATGGTGGCGCCCACCTCGTGGCCGAGCACGCGCGGAAACTGCGAGCCGCCGGCGGCGTCTGACATCTGGCCCGCGAAGAGGTGGTAGTCCGAGCCGCACAGTCCGACGGCCTCGGGCCGGACCAGCACCTGGCCGGGGCCCGGCTCGCCGGGTTCGGGCCGGTCGAGCACCGACATCACCCCGACACGCTCGGCGACGGCGGCGCGCATCAGCCCCACACCTCGGCGGCCGTCTCCACCACGAGCTGCAGTTTGGCCTTCTGCTCGTCACCGGTGAGGGCGTTGCCCTCGAGCGTCGACGAGAAGCCGCACTGAGGTGAGAGGCACAGCTGCTCCATCGGCACGTAGCGGGCGGCCTCCTCGATGCGGCGGCGCAGGTTGTCGGGGTCCTCGAGCTCAGGGCGCTTGGTGGTGACGAGCCCCAGCACCACCATCTTCCCGGGTGGCACGAAGCGCAGGGGCTCAAAGCCGCCGGAGCGCTCGTCGTCGTATTCGAGGAAGAAGCCGTCCACGTCCAGCTGACCGAACAGTGTCTCGGCAACGTACTCGTAGCTGCCCTCGGCGGCCCAGGCGGAGCGGAAGTTGCCGCGGCACAGGTGCGTGGTGATCGTGAGGTCCTCAGGCCGGCCGGCCAGCGCACTGTTGATGTTCCGTACGTACGTGTCGAGCAGGTGCGGGGTATCCTCGCCGCGCGCGGTCAGGTACTCGCGCTGGCTGGGGTCGTTGAGGTAGGCGAGGCTCGTGTCGTCGAGCTGGAGGTAGCCGCACCCGAGCGCCGCGATGGCGGCGATCTGCTCGGCGTAGGCGGCCTGCAGATCTGACCAGAACGGCTCGATGTCCGGGTACACCTCGGGGTGGAGCGCCGCCCGGCCGCTGCGGTAATGGACCATGTTGGGCGACGGGATCGTGAGCTTGGGAGTGACGCCGTCGCCGACCAGGCTCTGCAGGAACTGGAAGTCCTCCACGAAGATGGTGTGGTCCAGGCGCACCGGCGCGTTGACGGCGATCGCGGCCGGCTTGAAGTCGACGGTGCCGTCGGCGTTGCGGAAGTGGACCTCGATGTCGCCCTGGACCTTCTCGATGCCGCCGAGCTGGTAGATGAAGTCCATGTGCCAGGAGCCACGGCGCAGTTCTCCGTCGGTGGCTGACTGCAGGCCGACGTCGCGCTGCATCTGAACGAGCTTGGTGATCTCCTCGTCCTCGATCGTCCGCAGCTGCGCCGCGGTGATGGTGCCCTTGGCCAGGTCCTCGCGCGCCTCGAGCAGGCGCCGGGGCCGCAATAGGCTGCCGACGTGGTCGGCGCGGAACGGCGGCGTCGTCCGGCGCCCGGAAACGACCTGGGTGTCAGTGGGGTTCGGCATCGGATTACCTCACTTCACGTTGATCTCGACCCGCAGTCCTTCCGGGTCATCGAAGAAGAACTGTCGCGGCCCGCCGCCGGGCACTTCGTTGTGCACCGGGTTGATGCCGGCGCGCGCCAAACGGGCGCTCACGGCGTCGTGGTCGGCGGCGCTGAACGCGATGTGATCCACGGGCCCGGAGCGGGAGCGACCGCCGGCCCCGCCGACGGTCAGGCCCAGCGTCCGCGCATGCGCCTCATACGCCGCGCGATCGGCGATGTGCAGGCAGGGCGCATCGCCGGCGTAGAGCCAGTAGCCCGCAAACTCCAGCGGCGGCCGGTCGCCGGCGCGCAGCCCAACGGCGCGCTCGTAGAAATCTCGGGCGGCGTCGATGTCGTCCGAGAGCACGAGCACGTGCGCGAGCTCGGACACACCGGAGGTCATCCGCCGGCGGGCAGGCTCTCGGTCGGCGCCGGGATCGAGTCGCCGGCGACCGTGCGCAGCAGGTAGGCCGAATGCAGCCGGCTCGGATCGTCGCGCAGTTCCTTGGCGCTGCCGGAGTACTGGATGCGGCCGCCCTCCATCACATACGCGCCGTTGGAGAGGCCGAGCGCCACGGAGGCGAACTGCTCGATGAGGAGCACGCCGATCCCTGACTCGGCGACGTCGCGAATGGTGGGGATGAGCCGCTGGACGACGACCGGCGCCAGTCCCAGCGAGAGCTCGTCGATGATCACGAACTTCGGCTGCGAGACGAGCGCCTGGGCGAGCACCACCATCTGCTGTTCACCGCCCGACAGCGAGCCCGTCTTGGTCGAGAGGCGCTTCTGTAATTCGGGGAAGAGCTCCAGCGCCCGGGAGCGCCCCGCGTCGGCGGCCTTGCCCTTGAGCGAGTAGGTGGCGACCTTGAGGTTCTCCTCCACGGTCAGATCGGGGAGCAGGCGGCGGCCCTCGGGCACGATCGCCAGGCCGGCGTGGCGGATCCGCTCAGACCGGCGGCCGGCCAGTTCGCGGTCGCCGAGCTTGACCGAGCCCGCCTTGAGCGGTAGCACGCCGCCGACGGCCAGCACCATGCTGGACTTGCCCGCTCCGTTGGGCCCCAGCAGCGCGGTCACCTCGCCGGGCGGGACCTCGATGGTGACGTCGCGGACCACGTCGCGACCGCCGCGGGTCACGACGAGGCCGTTCAAGCGCAGGGACTCGCCGCTCATGCCTTGGCCTCCTCGACGCCCAGGTAGGCCTGGACGACCTGTTCGTTGCGCAGCACCTCGGCGGTCGGGCCGGAGGCGATCATCTTCCCGAAGTCCAGCACCGCGGTGTTCTCACAGCACGAGGAGACGAGGCTCATGTCGTGGTCCACGAGGATGGTCATCGCGCCCGTGTGCTCGGGGATGTCGCGGATGATCTTGCCCAGGTGGGCCGTCTCGGCCTCTGGCAGCCCGGCGGCGGGCTCGTCGAGCAGCACCAGCCTCGGCTTGCCGACGATCGCCCGCGCGACCTCCACGAGTCGGCGCTGTCCTGCGCCCAGGGTGCTCACCTTGGTGTTGGTCACGTCGTCCAGGCCGACGATCGCGATCGCGCCGAGCACATCGTCCTGGCGGGTCGAGCTAGACAGCTTGGAGTGCTCATGGATCATGGCCACGTTCTCGTAGACGGTCAGGTTCTCGATCGCCTGCTCGGTCTGGAACGTACGGCGCAGACCCCAGCGGGCGCGGCGGAAGTGCGCCATCGACAGCAGGTCCTCGCCGAACGCCTTGACGTTGCCGGAGGCGGGCCGGACGAAGCCCGACAGGACGTTGAAGAACGTCGTCTTGCCGGCGCCGTTGGGCCCGATGAGCCCACAGGTGCCGGACTCGAACCTCACGCTCATGCCGTCCAGCGACGTGACGCCGCCGAAGCGGACGGTGAGACCGGAGACCTCGATCATTGCGCCGGTTCCTTGGCCGGAGCCGAGCGGCGGCCCAGGCCGCCGATGTAGCGACCCAGGCGGGCGATGTCCTTGGGCAACTGGTCCACGATCCCGGTTGGCGCCGTGGTCAGCACCTGCAGCACGCCGATGCCGAACAGGATGATCAGCCAGTCCGGAGAGACGCCGAGGTCGTTGAGGATCGCCGGGAGGAGCTGGAGCAGCAGGCCGGCAACGATGGCGCCCCAGATGCTGTAGGCGCCGCCCATGAGGACCACCGCCAGCAGCGTGATCGAGTCCTGGGTCTGGAAGTCGATGGAGTACAGGTAGCGAACGGCGCCGGCCAGGACGCCGCCGGCCACCCCGGTCACGAACGACGCCAGCGCGAATGCCCAGAGCTTGTACATCGTGGTGTTGATGCCCGCGGCGAGCGCCGCCGGCTCGGACTGGCGGATCGCCGCCCACGCGCGTCCGGGCTTGGTGCGCACGTGGAGCAGGACGATCAGGAACATCACCACGGCCACGACGACCGAGTAGCGGAAGTACGCCGGGTCGGTCTGGGCGATGCCCGGGCGGCGGATCGGCGGGATGTGCAGCAGCGCGCCGTTGTAGCCGCTGAAGCCATGGCCGCCGTTGGGGAAGTTGAGGGACGCGAGGACGACGGTGATCGCACCGGCCAGCATCAGGGTGATGAGCGCCAGGTAGAGGCCGCGCATGCGCAGCGCGGGAAGCCCGACGAGGGTGCCAAGCAGCATGGTGATCACGCCCGAACCCAGGAGCACGACCTCGTAGGGCAGCGAGGTGCCGAACAGCAGCCTCGCCGCGACCCACGCCCCGATCGCCAGGACCGCGGCCTGCCCCAGGGAGATCAGGCCGACGCGGCCGACGAGGACGCCGAGCCCGAGCGCGACCACGGCGTAGATGGCCACCTGCGTCATCGCGTCGATGTAATAGAGGCTGAGGATCTGCGGGAGCAGGACGATGACCAGCAGCACCGCCACCGCGATGATGGCGGCGCGCACCCAGAAGCCAGGCTCCAGGCGCGGCGGAGCGGACGGCGGTGCTTTCGGCTTGGCCTCGCCGGTGAGCTCGGCTGTGGACACGATCTAGAACTCCTGTCGTGCCAGCGACAGCGTACGCCGGCGGTTGAGGAACAGCAGCGCGACCGCCGCCAGAACGAACGGCGTCATGTCGCGGTAATTGGTCAGCGACGTGATCGGAGTGATCGCCGCGTCCACGACGCCGATCACGATCGCCGCGAAGAACGTGATCCAGATGGAGGTCAGACGCGCGATGAGCGCGGCCGCCAGCGATGAGATCACCAGGAACGTCAGCGTGGTTGCGTCGAGCGCCACCAGGTCGGCCAGCAGGATCCCCGAGATCCCCGCGATGACGCCGCAGCCAAACCAGGCCGACGCCTCCACCCGGCGCACGGGCACGCCGAGCGTTGCGGTGATCTCGCGGTCATTGGCCATCGCCCGCATCGCGGTCCCGAGCTTGGAGTAGCGCAGGAACACGGTGGTTACGACCGTGATCAGGATTCCCACCGCGAGCGCGATTACGTCCGTGGTGGTCACCTGGATCTGGCCGACGGTGAAGCCGTGGTTGTCCGTGGGCAGCGTGATGGAGCGCGACGCGCCGCCGTTGGACGTCCACAGCAGGTCCATCACGCCCAGCAGGATGAGCGTCAGGCCCAGCGTCGCCGTCGTCTTGACCAAAGCGTCGCGACGCGCCAGCGCTGGGCCGAACACCATCCCGTAGGCCAGGCTGATGACGCCCCCGAAGAGGACGCACACCAGGTACGCCAGCCACTGGTTCATGCCCGAGTGGTTGATGAGCTGCCACGCGATCAGGGCGCCGAACGCTCCCACCGCTCCGAAGGAGAGGTTGAGCACACCGGTGGTCCGAAACAGCACGATCATCCCCACGCCGGAGAGGGCGTAGACCCCTCCGAGCGCCAGGCCGGTGACGAGAAACGGCTGCTCGTCCTGCCAGCTGGGGAGCGACAGTGCCAGGTGGATCAACGGATGCAAATTCGGCGCCCCGATCGCATAGTGGCTTTAGTTCATTCCCTCGATCACGAGATCCCGGCCGCCTTCGCCGCCGCGCGGTATTGCGCGATCTGCGGGTCGGCATCCGAGATGGGGGTGCAGCCCTGGGCCGTGATCATCTTCCCATCTTGGGGCGTCACTGTGTAGTCGGAGTTGTTCGGGATATGCAGCGCCACCTTCCCATATGTCCACGGCTGGCACAGCAGCTCGGACTTGTAGTCCTTGATCCCGAGGATCGCCTGGTTGACGCTCTTCATCGTGTAGTCGCCCTTGACCGTCTCCAGCCCCTGGACCAGGAACTTGGCCAGCAGGTACCCAAACTCGCTAAAGGAGCCGATCCCGCCGGCGACGTTTTGGCCGTATTTGGCCATGAGCGCCTTGTAGTTCTGCATCTCCGGGCCGTTGTGGTCGCCGGGGTTGGCGGCCTCGGCGTTGACGAACAGCTTGTGGTTCCACTTCGGTCCCAGCGCCTTGGCCAGGAAGTCCGTGTCGCACGGAGTCGAGCAGCCCCACCCCTTGACCCGATCCTCCAGGCCCAGCTTCTGGGCGGCCTGCAGGATGACCAGCGCCTCGGGCGGGGTGAAGTTCAGCACCACCCAGCCATTGGGGCCGGCCGAGTTGACCAGGTTGAGCGCTACCGAGCTCGCGTCGTTGATCGGCACGTTTTCGGTGAGCTGCGTGATCGGCACGCCCTTGGACTTCGCGATCGACGCGGGACCGGCGGCGATGTAGCCGGTGCCCGGGACGTTGGACTGGACGAACACGATCTTCTTGGCCTTCGCCACGTCGAGCGCGTACTGCACCGCACCGTCCGAGCTGTAGCGCGGTCCCATGTTGACCGCGGCGCTGTTGGGCGTGGACCAGCACTCCGGCGCGATGCCGGCGTCCATCTCGTAGATCCCCAGCTGCTTCCAGTAGCCCTGATCGATCGTGCACTCCAGCAGGTCGAAGACGCCGTCGATGGCGACGACGTGGTCGGACTGGATCAGCTTCTTGGCGGCCGCCGCGACCTGCGCCGGCTGGGTCTGGTCAAGCTCTACAAACAGCTTCAACGGATGGCCGCTGACGCCGCCGTTGTCGTTGACGCAGTTGAAGTACGCCTGGATCGTGTTCGGGCCGTCGGTGAAGTCCGTGCCCGGCTGGTGGGTGTCGATCGTGCCGATGTTGATCGGCGTGCCGGTGGCCTTGACCCCCGGCTTGGGCCCGCACGAGGAGACGTCGGCGGTTGTCCCGCCGCTGCCGCTCGTGCCGGTGCTGCCAGCGCTCGTGCCGGTCCCGGTGCTCGCAGCGCTCGATGTCGCTGCGCTCGACGTCGCGGCGGCGCCGCTGCTCGAGCTGTTGTTGCTGCTGCCACATCCCGCCAGCGCGAGCAGCGCGACGGCAGCCACCGATGCGAGTCCGATCCGCATCCGTGGCATCAGGTGATAACTCCTCACGGTTCTCCTCTCCTCAGGGTGTCTCGCCGGCCCCGAGATCCGCTCGAGGCTGCGCGCATACTAGTTGTGCGTCCGCCTGCATGCAAGAACCGTCTAACAGAGCCTCAATCGGGTCTTTTGCCCCTCTTTTGGCCGTTTCTTGCATGCAATGACCTCCTCGCATTAGACTGCCCCGGCCTCAGACGGTCCGCGGGGCCGATCCGCCCACCGCGACCGCCCTGCCGGGCACGGCGATCCAATTGGCCAGGCCAGCGCACCGAACCCAAATCACCAAGGCGGTGCTCCGCCTGCGCGAGTTGATCTTCAACGGCCATTTCTCGCCCGGTGAGCGGATGGCCGAGCTGTCGCTGGTGGAGCTGCTCGGCGCCAGCCGCACCCCGGTGCGCCTCGCGCTGGCCGAGCTGGAGCACGAGGGCCTGCTGCGCGGGCTGCCCGCGGGCGGCTACGTGGTGCGCGAGTTCACCCAGGGCGACGTGCGGGACGCCATCGAGCTGCGCGGCGTGCTCGAGGGAACGGCCGCGCGGTTCGCCGCCGAGCGCGGCGCCACCGCCCGTGACCTCGCGGCGCTGCGCGCCACCAACGAGACGATCAAGACGCTCGTGCACCGCGGCGACTACGAGTCCTTCGAGCGCTACCTGCGCCTCAACGAGACCTTCCATGCCCGCCTGCTCAAGATGGCCCGCAGCCCCCTGCTCGTCCGGGCGATGGAGGGCGTCGTCTCGCTGCCGTTCGCCGGGCCGAGCGCGTTCGTGCTCGCCGAGGCCGAGCTGCCGGCCTCGCGCGACATCCTCGTCATCGCCTACCGCCACCACATCGGCCTCGTCGATGCGATCGAGCAGCGCCAGGGGGAGCGCGCCGAGAGCCTGGCCCGCGAGCACGCACGCCTGGCGCTGGCCAACCTCGACATCGTGGTGGAGCACCGCGACGTTCTCGATCGCCTCCCCGGAGCGGCGCTGATCACCCTGACCGACGGTCCGGCGCCCGAGCCCCAGCCCGAGCCCGCCTGACGCCGCGGTCATCGGTCCGGGAGCTCCGAGACCGGGACCGGCTCCTCGCGGTCGGCCCACTCGACGGCGTACCGAGCGGCGGCGTCGATCTGCTCGCTCTGCGGCCGGTAGCCGTCCTCCAGGGGCGGACTGAGCGGCACTGGCATGAACGGGGCGCCCACGCGCTGGATCGGCGCCTCCAGGTAGTCAAAGGCCGCGGCCTGGAGCTCCGCCGCCAGCTCGGCGCCGAAGCCTCCGGTACGTACCGCCTCGTGGGCCACCACCGCGCGGCCGGTGCGGCGCACCGAGTCGGCGATCGGGTCGAGGTCCAGCGGGACGAGGGTGCGCGGATCGATGACCTCGGCCTCGATCCCGTCCGCGGCCAGCCGCTCGGCCGCCGCCATCGCGTCGCCCACCAGCCGCGACAGCGCGACGATCGTGACGTCGCGACCGCGCCGCAGGATCTTCGCCCGCCCGATCGGGACCGGCTCAGGTGTGTCGGGCACGTCCTCGCGGCGAAAGTAGAGGGACTTGTTCTCCACGAACACGACCGGGTTGGGGTCGGCGATCGCGCTCAGCAGCAGGCCGGCGGCGTCGGCCGCGGTGGCCGGCATCACCACCTTGAGCCCGGGGATGTGGGTCAGCCACGCCTCCAGGCTCTGGGAGTGCTGGGCGCCCGCGCGCCCGCCGGACCCGCCCTGGGTGCGCAGGACCATGGGCACCGAGAGCTGGCCGCCCGACATGAAGTGGGCCTTGGCCGCCTGGTTGACGAGCTGGTCGAGGGCGAGCGTGATGAAGTCGATGAACATGATCTCGACCACCGGCCGCAGACCGGACTGGGCAGCGCCGACCGCGATCCCGCAGACCGCGCTCTCGCTGATCGGGGTGTTGCGCACGCGCTCGCGGCCGAACTCCTCGGCGAGGCCCTCCGTGGCGAGGTAGGGGCCGCCCTCAGCGACGTCCTCGCCCACCACGATCACGCGCTCGTCCGCCCGCATCGCGTGCGCCAGGGCGCCGTTGATCGACTTGACGTACGTCGTCTCGCTCATGCTGATCGCCTCCGCTCGGCGTCCAGCCTCGCCTGTATGTCGGCGGCATGAGTCATCCGGCTGACGCGTACACCAGTTCCGCCGCCTGTGCGGGCGTGATCGGCTCGCTGGCCCGCCCGAACGCGATGGCCCGGTCGACCTCCGCATCCGCCGCGGCGGTGAGCGCCTGCGCCCCCTCCTCATCGATCCAGCCGCGCTCCCGGGCCACCGCCTCCAGCTGCGCGATCGGGTCGAGCTTGGCCCACTCGGCGTCATTCAGCGCGTTGCGGCTGGCCAGCGGATCACCCTCGTAGTGGCCGCGGCGCCGGTGGGTCCGGCACTCCAGCAGGAACGGCCCGGTGCCCTGCCGGGCCCTCTCCAGGTAGCCGCGAAACGCGGTCCAGATCGCCTCGACGTCCGCGCCCTCCACCACCTGGCGGTCGAACCCGTATGGCGCGACGACGTCGCACACGCTCTCGACCTTCGTGTGCTCCGCGCGCGTCGTGAACTCCGCCATGCCGTTGTTCTCGCACACGAGGATCAGCGGCAGCTCCCACAACGAGGCCAGGTTGACGGTCTCTGCGAAGTAGCCGGCCTGCACCGCGCCATCCCCGAAGAAGACCACCGTCACCTGGTCACGCCCGCGGATCTTCGCCGCCATTGCGCCGCCGGCCGCCATCGGCAGGTTGCCGCCGACCACGCCCGTCGCGCCCATCACCCCATGCACGACATCGACCAGGTGCATCGATCCGCCGACGCCCCGGCACAGGCCCGCGGCGCGCCCCATGAGCTCCGCCATGACCCGGTCCATCGGGGCGCCCTTGGCCAGGACATGGCCGTGGGCCCGGTGGCCGCTGTAGATCTCGTCGTCGTCGCGCAACTGCCGGCACACGGCGGCGGCCACCCCCTCGGAGCCGATGCTCAGATGGATGAGGCCGTGCACGAGCAGACGCTGGTGCAGGGTCGCCATCCGCTCCTCGAAGCGGCGGATGCGCCACATCGTTGTCAGCAGATCAACGGTCGTGTCCGCATCCGGCGTCCTGGCCGTCGGGCCACTGCGCTTCCGTGGCACGGCAGTGGCGGCTCAGGCGACGGCGGAGGCCGTGCCCAGGACCTCGCGCACGGCGCCCGCGATCTTGTTCTCGTCGGGCAGGACGAACGCCTCCATCGGCTGGCTGTATGGGATGGTGGCGTCGAGCGCCGTCACCAGCTTGATCGGCGCCTTCAGCGAGCCGAAGCCGTGCTCGGCGACCTCGGCGGCGATGATCGAGGCCGCGGAGGCATGCCGCGTGGCCTGGTCGGCGAGGACCAGATGCCCGGTCTTCTCCACCGAGGTCAGGATCGTCGGCATGTCCAGCGGCTGCAGCGACCGCGGGTCGATGACCTCGGCGTCCACGCCCTCGCCGGCCAGCGCCTCGGCCGCCTCCAGGGCCTTGCCCACCGTCCAGCCGGTGGCAACGATGGTGACGTCGTTGCCGGGGCGGCGGATCGCCGCCTCGCCGATCGGCACCACGTGCTCGCCCTCGGGCACGTCGCCGTGCTCGAGCACGAGGAGGTAGTGCATGAGGTAGACGACGGGGTTGTCGTCACGGACGGCCGCGGCCATCAGCCCCTTGGCGTCGGCGGGCGTCGAGGGCAGCACGACCTTGAGCCCCGGGATGCCGGCGAACATGGTGTAGATGGAGCCGGTGTGCTGGCCCGCCCACCCGGCGGTGAAGCCGTAGCCGGCCTTGAGCACCAACGGCACCTTGACCTGCCCGCCGCTCATGTAGCGCAGGCGCGGAGCCTCGTTGGTGACCTGGTTCATGGCCACGAGCATGAACTCGGCCATGAGCAACTCCACGATCGGGCGATAGCCGGCCAGCGCCAGGCCGACGGCCATGCCGATCTCGGCGGTCTCGGAGATCGGGCTCACCCGGACGCGATCGCGACCGAAAGCCTGGACCAGCGGGTCCTCGTCGGACGGCGCGACGTCCTGGCCGTAGAACACGACGGTGTCGTCGCGGGCCATCTCCTGCTGGATCGCCTCGTTGACGGCAGCGATGTAGGGAATCTCTCGTGCCATGTGTCTCTCCTAGGCGTAGACGAAGTTCGTGGCCGCTTCGGGCTCGGGGAACGGGCTGTCGAGCCCGAACTGCACGGCCGCGTCCATCTCGTCCGTGACGCCCTTGGCGATCTCATCGGCGCGCGCGGCGTCCAGCGTGCCCTGCTCGATCAGGCGCGCGCGGAACCGGGGGACGGGGTCTCCGCGGAGGGCGGCCTCGTACTCCTCGCGGTTGCCGAAGACCGTGATCGCCTCGTGCTCGGGGTAGTGCAGCGGGACCCCGGGCGGCGCGATGAGGTTGCCGTGGGCCGACAGCCGGTAGACCTTGGATTCGATCAGGGTCGGACCCTGGCCGCCCCGTGCCCGCCGGACGGCTTCGCTCGCGGTCGCGTAGACCTCCAGCGGGTCCGTGCCGTCGACGGTGACGCCGGGCATGCTGTAGGCCTTGGCCTTGACCGAGAGCGGCTCGCCGGCGGCGGCGTTGGCGTCCTCCTGCTCAGAGTGCGTGGCGACGTTGTAGCCGTTGTTCTCCATGATGTAGACGACCGGCAGCTTCCACAGCGAGGCGAGGTTGAGCGACTCGTGGAAGGCGCCCTGCTTGGAGGCGCCGTCTCCGAAGAAGCAGAGGACGACCTGGCCTTGCTTGCGGATCTGGGCGGCGAAGGCGACGCCGGTCGCGTGGGGGATGCCCTGGCCGACGATCCCCGAGGTGCCGAGGAACCCGCGGCCCGGGTCGCACAGGTGCATCGACCCGCCATAGCCGCCGCACAGGCCATCCGCGCGGCCGTAGATCTCGGCCATCATCGCCTTGGTGTCTGTGCCGAGCACGATCGGGTAGCCGTGGCAGCGGTAGGTGGTCATCAGCTGGTCGCCGTCCTGTAGCGTCGCCAGCGAGCCGACGATCGACGCCTCGGCGCCGTCGGCGAGGTGGGTGTGGCCGCGGATGACGCCGGGGTGCTCCTCGAAGGTGCGCTTGACGCGCTCCTCGAACTCCCGGATGCGCAGCATCTGGGTGAACATCCAGATGAGACGGTCGTCGCTTAGCTCGGCTGTCGCCATGGTCAGTCTCCTCTCACGCGACGCCGGCGCTGACCTGCGCCATCGTCGTCTCGTATGCACGGTCGAATTCCTGCTCGATGGGCAGGTTGCGCAGCTTCTCGGACAGGATCTCGGCGCCCCACGGGCCCGGATAGCCCGCGCGGTGCAGCGCGCCCACATACCCGGCGATGTCGAACTCGCCGTCGCCCGGGAGCTCCCGGTGGTTGATGACCTCATCGAGCTTGTCCTCCATGTACTCCTGTTGTCCGTCGGAGAGCTCGACCCAGGCGAGATGCTCGGCGGGAATCGTCGCCAGCCGCTGGGGATCGATGCGCAGCTTGCCCATGTGCCAGGTGTCGATGGCCAGGCCGCCGTTGGGCCGTGAGGCCTCGGTCACGAGGCGAAGCCCGGCCTCCAGGGTGCCGACGTTGGGGTCGAACGGGATGATCTCGTAGGCGACCTTGGCGTTGGTGTGCTCGGCGGCGTCGTCGCACAGGGCCGCGTACTCTTCGATCACCCGGTCGAGCTCGCACACGGTCTCGGGGATGTTCCCAACCTTGATGTGGTGGGCGTCGAAGGCGGCGGCGGTGTCGAACAGCTGCCTGCGCATGGCGTCCGACGCCCGGCGCGCCTCGCTGCCGTGCGGTGTGAAGAAGTCGGCCAGGAACTCGACCTCGAGGTATTTGAGGCCGTGGTCGCGAAAGACCTTGGCCATCTCGTCGAGCGTCGTCGTCTCAAGCTGATGCTCGACATCGGCGTGCCACAGGCCGAGCCCGGTGAAGCCGACGCGCTGGGCGTGCGCGCAGCGGTCCTCCCAGCTGAACGTGCTCCATTCCCGGCCGAAGTGGACCACCACGGGACCACTCACCGTCCAGTACGTCGCCATGACCTCGATCTCGCCCACCGGCTCTCCTGTTCCTCGTTGCGCGGAGCCGCCAGCGAAGCTACCGACGCCCGGTGGGGGAGTCCAGTCGCAGCGCGCACGGCTTCTTGCCGATGAGCGCGCGGGCGGCTCACGCGACGGGCGGCGGGGATAGGGTGGCATTCATGGCGACGGTCGTTCGCGCTTCCGTCTCACCTCAGGCGCTCGATGCGGCGCTGGCCGAGTTCGCCGGCGTCCTCGGTGACGCCCGTGTCATCACCGACCCCGAGGGCCTGCGCGCCTTCCGGGATCCCTTCCAGTTTGAGACGTGGGAGGACAACACCGCCTCCGCGGTGCTGTCGCCGACGACGGTGGAGGAGATCCAGGAGATCGTCCGGATCGCCAACCGCCACCGGGTGCCGCTCTGGACGCACGGGCAGGGGCGCAACAACGGCTACGGCGGCCCCGCGCCGCGGGTGCGCGGATCGGTGATCGTGTCCCTGCGCCAGATGAACCGCGTGCTCGAGATCGACCCGGACCTGGCCTACGCCGTGGTCGAGCCCGGCGTGCGCTGGTTCGACCTCTACGAGGCGATCCAGGCCGGCGGCCACCGCCTCATGCTGTCGATCGCCGACCTGGGGTGGGGCAGCGTGGTCGGGAACACCCTGGACCACGGCGTCACCTACGCGCCCTACGGCGTCGACATGGGCATGCAGTGCGGGATGGAGGTGGTGCTGGCCGATGGCTCGGTGATGCGCACCGGGATGGGCGCGATGCCCGGCAACCGCTCCTGGCACCTGTACAAGCGGGGCCTGGGTCCGACGCCCGACCAGCTCTTCATGCAGTCCAACTTCGGGATCGTCACCAAGATGGGCGTGTGGCTCATGCCCATGCCCGAGACCTACATGCCGCTGTGGCTGCGCGTCTGGAACGACGACGACCTGGCGCCGATGTTCGAGACCCTCCGCGCGCTGATGCTCGACGGAACCATCCGCATGGTGCCCCAGGTGATGAACACGGTGCTCTACGGGGCCGTCGTGGCCAAGCGCGCGGACTTCTGGACCGGGGAGGGCCCGATCCCCGACGACGTCCTGGACCGGATGGGGCGTGAGCTGGACATCGGCCGCTGGCTGATGCGCTTCGCCCTGTACGAGGACGAGGCGGTGGCCGACGTGAAGTTCGCCAAGATCAAGCGCGTCTTCGAGGCGGCGATCCCCGGCGCCGAGGTGTGGGGCACGAAGTACTCGCCCGAGGACATTCCGCGCATCGAGAACCCGGCGGAGAAGATCCAGGGCGGCGTGCCGAATCTGGACTGGAACAACATGACCGCCTGGTATGGCGGTGGGGAGGGCGGCCACATCGGCTTCTCGCCGGTGGCGCCGCTGACCGGCCCGGACGCCCTGGCGGTGCGCGATCTGTTGCGCGAGATGGTGCAGGGCGCGGGCCTTGACTACATCGCGGGGCTGCTCCCCGTCAACGCCCGTAGCTTCGTCCACATCACGATGGTCATCTTCGACACCAAGGACGAGGCCCAGACGCGCGCGGCTTACGACGTGAGCCGTCGCCTCGTGGTGGAGGCCGCCAAGCTGGGCTACGGCGAGTACCGGGCCCACCTCGACTTCATGGATCTCGCCCAGGAGCAGTACTCCTTCGGCGACCACGCCTACCGGCGGTTCTGCGAGACGATCAAGGACGCCCTGGATCCCAACGGGATCCTGTCCCCGGGCAAGCAGGGGATCTGGCCGCGGTCGATGCGGCCCTAGGGGCGCTCGAGGATCTCGTTCAGGCGGGCCGCTTCCCGGTCGGGCGTCTGGGTCATGCGCTGTTTGGTGATCCGCAGCGTCTTCAGGCCGTGTCTGAGGTTCTCGGCGTCGCGTTCGCGGTCGTCCTCGAACGCCTCGCGGTCCTTGTGGAAGTCCCAGCCGTCGGCTTCGACGATGAGCTTGGCGTCTGGGAAATAGGCGTCCACCTCTCGGCCGTTGACGATGACGTTGATCTGCGGGGTCGGCAGGCCGTACCGCTGGACGAAGGCGAGGAATTCGTCCTCGAACGGGGATCTGGTGGGGTTGGTGGAGGTATCGGCGAAGGGGGTGAGCAGCTTGGTGCCCGGGTGGTAAGGGTTGCGGGCCAGAATGTCGGTGAAGCTGTCGGGGTGCAGGTAGCCGTCGCGGCGGGCGTCGTTGACCAGGCGGGTGCGTTGCTTGGCGGTGAGGCGCGGCGCGATGTCGAGGATGGTGCGCGCCGGGCTGGTGACGGGGACCCTGAGTTGGCGGCGGATGTCCCGGCGCTTTAACGACGGGCAACGATGGGTGAGGATGCCGCGTGGACGGCGATCCCCCGCGGTGAGCGTGATCTCCGGCGGCGGCTGCCAGCGGGCCACAAACCCCCACAGGAAGGCAGCGGAGGCATGACTGGCGACGGCGTCAGGCCCACCCGCCAGCACCGCCGCGGCCGCCAGCGCCGGCGGGTCCACGCGCGCCGGCGCCAGGGCGTAGACCCCGGGGTAGCGCGCCACCAGCGCCCCGTTCTTCAGACGCCAGTCGATGCCACCCGTGCCGAGCCCCAACCCCAACAGCTGCGGTCGCGTGACATGCCCCCACTGCCGTCCCGCGTGCTCTCGGATCGCCGCATTCAGCTGGCTGTGGGAGATATTCCCTGGCTGCCATTGAAAATCTCCCACATCTATAAAGAGCCTGTGGGGTGGCCAAATCCACCCCCCTCCCAAGCCCGATTTTGGGACCCCGCTACGCGGACAGCCCGCGCGCAACCCGATCCAGGGCCGCCACCAGCTCATCGGTCCTGGAGAGCCACGGCGAGTGATCGGTGTCGATCTCGATCACCGGGTCGCACCCGGCCGCCGAGTACATGCGCGTCTGCGCCGCGGGCTTGATCGCCCGGTCCTGCAGGCAGGTCACATAGGCCCGGGGCAGGCCGTCAAACGCCGCCGTGTCACCCTCGAGCGTGAACGGCTGCGTGAACGGGATGACCGGCTGCGAGCCGCGCTGCGGCAGGGCCCAGGCGATCTGCTCCGGCGTGCAGCAGTGATACAGCGCCTGGGGGGCGGCCTCGGGCGGCATCGTCGCCACCGGCGGGTCGCCGTCCGCCACGATGTTGGCCTGCACCGAGTCGCCGGCCGCCTCGGGCCACTTCGTGATGTCGATCAGCGCCTGGCCGGGCTGGGGCAGGAACGCGGCGACGTACACCAGACCGGCCAGCTTCTCGGGTCGCTGCGCCGCCGCCTGGGTGATGACCATGCCGCCCATGCTGTGGCCGGTGAGTAATACGGGCCCGCCCGCCCCGTCCATGCCGTCCAGGGCGTCGCAGACCGCGTCGGCATACCGGTACAGGGTGATCTCGGGCAGGGGAGTGGTGTCGGAGCCCTGCCCCGGAAGATCGATGGCGCGGGCCTCGTGGCCGGCCGCCCGCAGCCCCGGCAGCACCGGCTCCCAGCACCAGGCGCCGCCCATCGCGCCGTGAATGAGGAGGAAGCGGGCCATCGCGGCGCGCACCCTACACCGTCGGCGCACCGGCCGTGCGAACACCGCGTACGCGCGCAAGCAGCCCTGCGCGGATGCACAAGCCGGTTTGACTTGATCGGACGTGGTCCCGTATAAGGCAGGACGATGCCGTGTCACGAGGACCGCGGCCGAGGAGGGATTCACGCATGACCACGACAGCCCCACAGACCGGCTCATTCCCCAGCCCGTACGAGATCGCGACCCCCGAGGGGTGCGAGGGCTGGGAGGAGATGTACCCGTACTACGCCCTCTTCGACGAGCGGCGGCGGGAGTCGGATGAGAACCGCTTCTGGTTCTGGAATTCGATGCATTTCCCGATCCCGCATCCGGCCTTCGACGTCATCTGCATCGACTCCCCGTACCAGGCGGTGGGCTCATGGCAGAACCGCGTGTTCGCGGTGCCGCCCGCGATGGGCATCGACTACCGCGTCGTCAACGGCTACGTCTACATCTCGGGCAACCCGGTCACCGACCCGGACAAGATCGCCGAGCGGGCCGGCTACTTCCAGAAGCGCGCCGGGCACTACTTCGCCAACTGGGCGGAGCTCTACGACAAGTGGAAGGACAAGATGCGCGCGCTCATCGCCGAGCTCGACGCGCTTCAGGTGCCCGGGCTCCCGGAGTACGAGCCTGACGAGGTCGCCTTCGATGCCGACCGCAACACGGCGTTCTACGAAGTGCTCGACGCCTACGGCCGCTGCCTGCGCCTGGGCGACCTCATGTGGCAGAACCACTTCGAGTTCCTGCTGCTGGGCTACGGGGCCTACGCCACTTTTGCCGAGCTGTGCAAGGAGCACCTGCCCGACATCCCCGACCAGCACATCGCCCAGATGGTCGCCGGGATCGACGTGCTCCTCTTCCGGCCCGACGCCGAGCTGCGCCGGCTGGCGGGCGTGGCCATCGAGAAGGGCGTCGACGGCGCCTTCGTCGAGGGCCGGACCCCGCAGGAGATCGAGGCCGAGCTCTCCCAGAGCGACGCCGGACGCGACTGGCTGGCGGAGCTGGAGAAGGTCAAGGACCCGTGGTTCAACATGGCCACCGGCGACGGCCTCACCCACTACTACCGCAGCTGGCTCGACGATCCGAGCATCCCCTACGCCTCGATCATCGGCCACATCAACGCCCAGCGCGCCGGCGCGCCGGCCGTACGCCCCACGGACGAGATCGAGGCCAGGCGCGACCGGCTGACGCAGGAGTACGGCGCGCTGCTGCCCGAGGAGATCCGCGGCCCCTGGAACGACCTGCTGAACCTGTCGCGGACGGTGTTCCCCTACGTCGAGGAGCACAAGTTCTTCTGTGACTACTGGTTTCTCACCCGCTGGTGGAACAAGGTGCGCGAGTTCGGCGCGCTGCTGGCCGACGGAGGCTTCTTCGAGGACCCCGAGGACATCTTCCAGCTGGGGCGCCACGAGGTGTCAGTGGCGCTTGATGAGCTCGTGCTCTGCTGGGCCACCGGCGGGCAGCCGCTCGGCCCCAAGCACTGGCCGCCCATCGTGGCGCGGCGCAAGCAGCTCCTCGACCGCCTGGCGCAGTGGACGCCGCCGCCGGCGCTGGGCGTCGCGCCCGCCGAGATCACCGATCCGATGACCATCATGCTGTGGGGCGTGACCACCGACCGCGTGCGCGAGTGGGCCCGCCAGACCGAGGGCGGCTCGGAGCTGAGGGGCGCGCCGGCCTCGCCGGGCACGATCGAGGGACCGGCGCGCGTGGTGCGATCGCCCGCCGAGATCGCCGACGTCCGCGAGGGCGAGATCCTCGTCTGCGGCAGCACGTCCCCCGCGTGGGCGGCGATCTTCTCCAAGATCACCGGCACCGTCACCGACGTGGGCGGCGTCATGTCCCACGCCGCGATCGTGTGCCGCGAGTATGGGCTGCCGGCGGTGGTGGGCACGGGGCGCGCCACCGCGCTCATCCGCACCGGCCAGACGATCCGGGTAGACGGCACGGCGGGCGTGGTGACCCTCGTGGGCGAGGATTGATGGCTGAGGCGCAGCCTCAGCTCACCCGGGACCTGAGCGAGCTTCAGGCGAGCGACGCGGAGCGATTCGGCGGCAAGAGCGCCAGCCTGGGCGAGCTCCTGCGCGCCGGGATCCCGGTCCCGCCCGGGTTCGCCATCAGCACCGAGGCGGGTGAGGAGCTGACCGACGCGCTGTACCACGATATCGTGGCACGATATGCCGGGCTGGGGGACGAGGCGCCAGTGGCGGTGCGCTCGAGCGCGCTGGGGGAGGACAGCGCGGAGGCCACCTTCGCCGGCCAGCAGGACACCTACCTGTGGGTCCGCGGCGTCGATGCCATCTGCGACGCGCTGCGGAAGTGCTGGGCGAGCCTCTACAACCCGGAGGCGGTGGCCTACCGCGAGCGCTTCGGGGTCGAGAACCCGGCGATGGGCGTCACCGTCCAGCTCATGGTCGACGCCGCAGTCTCCGGCGTCATGTTCACCTGCAACCCGGTGAGCGGCGACCGCAGCATGGTGGCCGTCAACGCCAGCTGGGGGCTGGGGCTGGCCGTCGTCGGCGGCGAGGTCACGCCCGATGACTACCTCGTCTCCAAGATCACCGGCGAGGTGGTGCGCCAGACCATCAATGACAAGGCGATCGAGTATGTCCCCGGCGGCGACGGCCCCCGGCGGGTCGACGTCGCCGCCGAGCGTCGCACCCAGCCGTGTCTCACCGATCTCGGCCCTCTGCTCGCCCTCGCTCGCCGGATCGAGGGCCACTTCGGCTTGCCCCAGGACATCGAGTGGGCGATCGACCGCGAGGGGGAGCTGTTCGTGCTCCAGTCGCGTCCCGTCACGGGCCTGGCCAACCGGCAGGACGCGCCTGCGCCGGCACCCACCTCGGCCCTGTCGATGATCTTCAGCAAATTCGGCGCGGGGAGCTAGATGGGCCTCACCGACGACGACGTCCGCGAGATCCTGCGCATCATCGACGAGTCCGAGCTGGACGAGCTCAGCATCGAGACCGAGGGCTTCAGCCTGCACGTCCGCAAGGGACAAGGGGTCGCGGACATACCCTCGGAAGCTTGGCCCCGTCGACAAGCTTCCGAGGGCACATCCGCGCCCCCCGAAAGCGTCGAGCCCATCGCGTCGAGCGACGGGCTCGACACCATCCCTTCGCCGATGCTCGGGACCTTCTACCGCGCCGAGGCACCAGGCGCGACGCCGTTCGTCGAGGTCGGCGCGCAGGTCGGGCCCGACACGACCGTCTGCATCATCGAGGTCATGAAGATGATGAATTCGGTGCCGGCCGGAGTGAGCGGCATCATCGCCGAGATCGTCCCGGACAACGGGCAGCTGGTCGAGTACGGCGAGCCGCTGTTCCGCGTCAAGCCCGGCGGATGAGGCGCGTCTTCATCCCCAACCGTGGCGAGATCGCCGTCCGGATCGTCAACGCCTGCCACTCGCTCGGCCTGGAGTGCGTGGTCGGGGCGTCGGAGCCCGATATGGAGGGGCTGGCCGCCTATCTCGCCGATCGCGTCGTGTGCATCGGGCCCGGGCCCGCCTCGCAGAGCTACCTGCGTGACGACCTGGTTGTCCACGCGGCGCTGAGCACCCGCTGCGACGCCATCCACCCGGGGTATGGCTTCTTGTCGGAGAGCCCCGCGCTGGCCGACCGGGCGCGGGAGCACGGTCTCACCTTCGTCGGTCCGCCGACGCGCGCGATGAAGCTGGCCGGCGACAAGCTCGCCGCGCGCGCCGAGGCCGCGGAGGCGGGCGCGCCGGTGCTCCCAGGCGGGCAGGTCGCCACCGCCGAGGAGGCGCGCGCCCTTGCCGGCGAGATCGGCTACCCGCTGCTGGTCAAGGCGGCCGGCGGGGGAGGGGGCCGGGGCATCAAGCGCGTCGGCGACGAGGAGGAGCTCGACGGCCTGATCAGCCTGGCGCGCAGCGAAGCCGCCGCCGCCTTCGGCGACGCCCGCGTGTACCTCGAGAAGCTGATCGAGTCTGCCCGCCACGTCGAAGTGCAGATCGCCGCCGACGACCACGGCACGGTGCTCCATCTCGGCGAGCGCGACTGCTCGGTGCAGCGGCGCTTTCAGAAGGTGGTGGAGGAGGCGCCCGCGCCCGACCTGCCCGACGCCACGCGCACGCGCCTGCGCGAGTCGGCGGTGGCCTTCGCTGAGCGGATCGGGTACCGCAACCTCGGCACCGCGGAGTTCGTCATCGACGCGCAGACCGGCGAGCCGTACTTCCTGGAGGTCAACTGCCGCATCCAGGTCGAGCACCCGGTGACCGAGGCGATCACGTACCTGGACCTGGTGGCGATGCAGCTCCAGATCGCCGCCGGGCGCCGGATGGAGATCGGGCAGGACGACGTCTCCTACCACGGCCACGCCGTCGAGTGCCGGCTCAACGCCGAGGATCCGAGCCACGGCTACCGCCCCAGCCCGGGCACCCTGAGCGTGTTCTCGGTGCCCGAGCGCCGCGGCCTGCGGATCGACACCCATTGCCAGGCCGGCAGCGCGGTGCCGCCGTACTACGACTCCCTGCTGGCCAAGCTCATCGGCCATGGCTCGGACCGCGAGCACGCCATCGACACTCTGATCGAGGCCCTGGAGGACCTCGACGTGGTCGGCGTCGAGACCAACCGGACGCTGCTCATCGGCGTCATGGGCCACCCGGACTTCCGCGCCGGCCCGGTGACCACAGACTGGCTGGAGCGTGCGCTGCGATGACGCGGACGATCGAGTTCGTCGACACCACCACGCGCGACGGCAACCAGAGCCTGTGGAGCGCCACGGGGCTGACCACCCCCGACGTCGTGGCGATCGCGCCGGTCATCGACCGGGTCGGCTACCACGCGCTGGACTTCACCTCGAGCACGCACATGGCGGTGTCGGTGCGTTTTCACCAGGAGGACCCGTGGCAGCGGATCCGCCTGGTCTCGGCGGCGATGCCCGACACGCCCCTGGGGATGATCACCACCGGCATGCGGTTCATCTCCTGGGTGCCGGCCGACGAGGAGGTCATGCGCCTGTCCTACCGGCTCGGCGTGCGCAACGGCCTGCGCCGGGTCCAGATCGCCGACCCCTCCAATGACCCTGACCGCGTCAAGCGGATCGCCGCGATGGCCAAGGCCGAGGGGGTCGAGGAGGTCGTGATCGGGCTCACCTACTCCATCAGCGAGGTCCACACCCACCAGTACTACGCGAGCCTCGCCGCGGCGCTGGCCGACTGCCCCGACATGGACCGGCTTTACCTCAAGGACCCCGGTGGCCTGCTCACCGTCGATGCGGTCCGCGAACTGGCGCCGCCGCTGCTCAGGGCCGCCGGCGAGCGCCCGCTCGAGCTCCACAGCCACTGCACGATCGGCCTGGCCCCGCAGGTCTACGTCGAAGGCGTCAAGGCCGGGTTCGGCACTGTGCACACGGCGGTGGGCCCGTTGGGCCGCGGCACCTCGCAGCCCGAGGCGCTCAACACCGCACGCAACCTCGAGGCCGCCGGCTACGGGCACCCGCTCGACTCAGAGCAGCAGGAGCTCGTGGCCGCGCACTTCGCCGGCATCGCCGCTGCCAAGGGCCTGCCCGTCGGCGCGCCGCGGGAGTTCGACGCCGCGTATTACCGCCACCAGCTCCCGGGCGGCATGGTCACGACGACGCGGCGGATGCTGGCCGAGCTGCGCCGACCCGAGCTGTTTGACCAGGTCCTGGAGGAGGTGACCCGGGTCCGCGCCGAGATGGGCTACCCGATCATCGTCACACCCGTCTCGCAGTTCATCGCCAGCCAGGCGGCGCGCAACGTCATCGACGGCGAGCGCTGGGCCAACGTCTCCGACGAGACCGTCCGCTTCTTCCTGGGCCACTACGGCGAGCCGCCGGCCCCCGTGGACCCGACGATCGCCGACAGGGTGCTGGCACGCCCGCAGGCCGCCAAGCTCGCCGACCTGAAGCCGATCACGCTCGAGGGCGCCCGCGAGACCTTCGGGCACCGGATCTCCGAGGAGGACCTGTTGCTCCGCCTCACCATGCCCGGCCCGCAGGTGGACGCCATGGTCGCCGCCCGGGACGCCACCGACGGCCGCCCCCACGGGCCGCTCCCCGCGGCGCGTCCGGGCCGCGCGCCGCTGGTCACGCTGCTCAAGGAGCTCGAGCGCCGCCCGGCGCTGAGCAGCGTCGAGATCCGGACCCACGACGAGCGGGTGGTCTGGCGCCGTGGGTGACGACGGACGCCTGAACCTGCGCGAGGCGCGCGCGTTCATGTTCGACATCGATGGGACGCTGCTGCACCGCGGTCCCGACGGCCGCGGCCACCCGCAGCCGGGCGCCGTCGAGGTGCTGGAGCGCATCCGCGCGTCGGGCCGCCGCCTCGTGCTCTTCACCAACGGCAGCCACGTCCCGTCGCCGAGGATCGCCCAGGGCCTCCGCGACGACGGGCTGCACGTCACCGACGACGAGCTGCTCACCCCCGTCGACAGCGCGACCGCCTGGCTGGCCCGCCACCCGGCTCGTCACCCCGTCCACGCGTTCGCCACCGAGAGCGTGTGCGAGCACATGCGCCAGAACGGCATCGCGCTCACCGAGGACGAGGACGCCGGCGCGGTGTTCGTCGCCCACCTCCAGGATGTCGCGCTCGCCGAGGTGGAGCGGGCGGCCCGCGCGATCACCACCCGCGCCGCGCCGCTGTTCACCTCGAGCTACGTCCGCGGCTACGCGGGCGCCAACGGGATCATCTTCAGCCGTGGCGCGATGATCACCGCCGCCATCGCCAAGGTCTCGGGCGTCCGGCCTCGGGTCCTGGGCAAGCCGTCGCGTGCGGCGGTGACGGCGCTGCAGGATCGGCTCGGCGTTCCCGCCGCCGACATCGCGGTCATCGGCGACGACCTCGGCATGGACGTGGCCCTGGGCAAGCTGGGCGGCTCGCGCACCGTCCTGGTCCGCAGCGGCATCAGCGGCCAGATCGACCTGGACAGCGTCGCGCCCAGGCGCAGGCCGGACGCCGCCATCAATGGCGTCGCGGACCTGCTCGACGTCCTGTAGCCGACAAGCCGCGAACGGCTAGCCGCGGGCCTCCTGGATGGCGCGCCACACGGTCTCGCCGTTGGCGGGCAGGGGGAGGGTCCGCACGCCGAGGTGAGCCAGGGCGTCGACTACCGCGTTGTGCACCGCCGGCGTGGCGCCGATCGTGCCCGACTCGCCGATGCCCTTGGCGCCCAGCGGGTTGACCGGCGTCGGCGTCTCCATCTGGACGCGCTCGAACGAGGGCAGCTCCGCCGCCGTGGGGATGCAGTAGGTCACGAGGTTGGCGTGCTGGGGGTTGCCCTCGGAGTCGTAGCGGACCTCCTCGTAGAGGGCCTGGGCGATCCCGGCGGCCAGACCGCCGTGCACCTGGCCGTCCGCGACCAGCGGGTTGATGATCCGCCCGGCGTCGTCGCAGGCGACCATCCGCTGCAGGCGGACCGACCCGGTATCGGCGTCCACCTCGACCACGGCGATGTGGGCTCCGAACGGGAACGTCGGCGTGTCGGGCTGGAAGTCGGTCTCGGCGCTGAGCTCGGCCAGCCGTCCGTCGTTCTGCAGGCGCCCCGCGAGCTCCGCCCAGGCCAGCGAGGGCTGGGCCGAGCCGGTGACGTGGAAGCTCCCCGTGTCCAGGTCGAGCACCATGTCCTCGGGGTTGGCCTCCATGGCGTCGGCCGCCAGCTCCTTGGCCCGATCCACGAGGATCTCGGACGCCTGCCCGGCGGCGGCGCCGCCGATCTGGGTCGACTTTGAGCCGTAGGTCCCGGTGCCGCGCGGCACCCGGTCGGTGTCGCCGGCCACCACCTGGATCTGGTCCAGGTCGATGCCGGTGCGTTCGGACACGATCTGGGCGAACGTCGTCTCGTGGCCCTGGCCGTGGGAGAAGGAGCCGGTGCGCACGATCGCGCCGCCGTCCTCGGTGATCTCGACCGCCCCGAACTCACCCTCGCCGATGCCGTTGGTGATCTCCACGTAGACGGCGATTCCGATGCCCAGCAGCAGGTGCGAGCCGTTGGACCGCCGCCGCTCCTGCTCGGCACGCAGCTCGTCATAGCCGGCCTGCTCAAGCGCCCGGTCCAGCGCGCCGGCGTAGTCGCCGATGTCATACGTGGCCCCGGCGGCGGTCTGCACCGGGAACTTCTCGTTGGCGATGAAGTTGCGCCGGCGGATCTCGGTGGGATCGAGTCCGACCTCGACGGCGAACATGTCCACCGCGCGCTCGATCATCTGGGTTGCCTCCGGGCGGCCGGCGCCGCGCACCGGGCCGATCGGCGTCGAGTTGGAGACGACCGAGGTGATGTCGACCTCGATCTTGGGGATGTCATAGACGCCGCTGGACATCATCTGGGTGAGCACCGCCAGGAACGCCCCGATGCCCGGGTAGGCGCCGGCGTCCTGCAGGAGCTTGACCCGGAGGGCCTTGAACTCTCCATCCTTGCTGCCCCCGAGCTCGAAGTCGGCCCACTGCGCGCGGCCGTGGTGCAACGCCACCATGTGCTCGGACCGGGTCTCGGTCCAGCGGCAGGGCCGGCCGGTCGCGCGGGCCAGCGCACCCATGAGGATGTCCTCCACGTCGAAGCCCTTGCCGCCGAAGCCGCCGCCGACGTCGGGAGCGATGACGCGGACCTGATCGGGCTCCAGCCCGAGCGTGGCGGCGATGCCCGCCTTGTCCTGATGGGGCGTCTGGGTGGAAAGGCGGATGGTGAGCTTGCCATCCTCGAACTCGGCAACGGTTGAGCGCGGCTCGATCGGCAGCGCGAGGAGACGGGGGCTCTCATGCGAGCCCGTGATGACGACGTCGCAGCCGTCGAACAGGGTCTCGTCGCCCGCCCCCGGGATCCGCAGGCACGTGTTGGAGCCAGACGGCTCAAACAGGAGCACCTCGTCCTTGACGACCTCGCGGATGTCGGTCACCGCGGGCAGGGCGTCATAGTCGACGACCACGAGCTCGGCGGCGTCCGCGGACGCCTCGCGCGACTCGGCGAGCACCGCGGCCACGATCTCGCCGACGTAGCGCACCTTGTCGGTGGCCATCGGCGACCGGAACATGCTCTCGTGGACCTGGATCATCGGCGGGGGCGGGGTTGGCTGCAGGCCGAGCTCGGCCGCGGTGAAGACCTGCACGCCCGGCAGCGCCCGCGCCTCGTCGGCGTCGATCGAGGTGATCGTTCCGTGTGCGACGGAGGAGCGCACGAACGTCACATACAGCGCGTTCTCAACCTTGGTGTCGTCGACATAACGCCCCCGTCCCAGGAGGAAGCGCGGATCCTCCCGGCGGCGAATCCGCTGTCCGATTCCGGTGGGCATGGGCGATTTTCCTTTCCGACGTGGGCCGTGCGTGCTCGCGGCATTGTTACCAGCTTGGCTTCCGGCCGCCAGTCCATCCGCGCAACTGCGGTTGTCCGGTGGCGCACCCGCCGGGTTGACGATTGCACGATGGGCGCCTCCTGTGAAAGGTTTAGCGCCGACGAGAGGAGCGAGCCGATGAGCGACACGATCCACACCGACGTGCTCGTGGTGGGCACAGGGCCAGCGGGCGCGACCGCCGCGCTGACGCTCGCCACGCTCGGGGTCGAGCACCTCGTGGTCACCAAGTACCGCTGGACGGCCAACACCCCCCGCGCCCACATCACCAACCAGCGCACGGTGGAGATCTTCCGCGACCTGGGGATCGAGGACGACATCACGGCCAACGGGACCCCGCAGCATCTGATGGGGGACACCGTCTTCTGCACCAGCCTGTCGGGCGATGAAATCGGCCGCGTGCGCACCTGGGGCACTCATCCGTTGCGGCAGGCCGACTACACGCTGGCCAGCCCCTGCACCCATTGCGACCTGCCCCAGACGCTGCTGGAGCCGATCCTGGTCGGCCACGCCGCCGAGCGCGGCTCGCGGATCCGCTTCGACACCGAGTACGTGGGGCTGACCCAGGACGACGACCATGTCGAGGTCCGCGTTCGCGACCGCATCTCGGGCACCGAGTACACGATCGTGGCCAAGTATCTGATCGGCGCCGACGGAGGCCGCAGCCAGATCGCCCGCGACGTGGACCTGCCCTCCGAGGGGCAGATGGACGTCGCCGGCTCGATGAACATCGTCTTCTCGGCCGATCTCAGCGCCAAGGTGGCGCACCGGCCCAGCGTGCTCTACTGGGTGCTCCAGCCGGGGTCCGACATCGGCGGGATCGGGCTTGGCCTGGTGCGCATGGTGCGCACGTGGAACGAGTGGCTGATCGTGTGGGGCTATGACATCAATGAGCCTGCGCCCGAGCTCAGCGATGCCGCCGCCACCGCGATCGCCCACAACCTCATCGGCGACGACACCGTCCCCATCACGATTCGCTCCACCTCGCTGTGGGGCAACAACAAGTGGTACGCCACGCGCTATCGGGCCGGGCGGGTGTTCTGCATGGGCGACGCCGTGCACCGGCATCCGCCGTCCAATGGGCTGGGCTCCAACACGTCGGTCCAGGACGCCTACAACCTGTGCTGGAAGCTCGCCTTCGTGCTGCGCGGACAGGCCGGCCCCGGCCTGCTCGACAGCTATGACCCGGAGCGCTCGCCGATCGGCCGGCAGATCGTGCTGCGCGCCAACAAGTCGATCGAGGAGTTCGGCCCCATCTTCGAGGCGCTCGGGATCACGGACACCAGCGACCCCGACGTGATGAACGAGCGAATGCGCGCCCGCGCCGACGACTCCGCCGAGGGGGCGGAGCGCCGCGAGAAGCTCAAGGCGGCCCTCGAGCTCAAGGACTACGAGTTCAACGCCCACGGGGTCGAGCTCGGCCAGCGCTACCGCTCCGGCGCCGTGGTCAGCGACGGGACCCCCGAGCCCGAGTACACCCGCGACCCCGAGCTCTACTACCACCCCACCACGTGGCCCGGGGCGCGGCTGCCGCACTGCTGGCTGGGCGAGGGCGGCCACAAGGTCTCCACCCACGACCTCGTCGGCAAGGGCCGCTTCGCGCTGCTCACCGGGATCTCAGGTCGCGGCTGGGCGGACGCGGCGGATGCCGCGGGGGCGACGCTCGGCATCGAGATCGCCGCCCAGGTGATCGGGCCCGGCCGACGGTACATCGACCTCTACGACGACTGGGCACGCCTGCGTGAGGTCGGCGAGGACGGCTGCGTGCTGGTCCGCCCCGACGCGCACGTCGGCTGGCGGTCGGCATCGATGGTCAGCGACCCCGAGCAGGCGCTCGAGGCGGCGCTGCGAGCGATCCTGGACCGCGATCAGGGATCGACGAACTCGGCCGGCTCCTTGGAGAACCCGGCGGCGACCGCCGCAAGCTGATTGGGCGACCCGATCAGGCCCAGCTGGAGCTCGGCCTCCAGCGCCAGCGTGCGCCGGGCATCGCCGGTCCAGGACTCGTCATAGAGCCGCTTGGCCGCGCGCACCGCGTCCGGGGAGCACCCGGCGATCTGCGTGGCCAGCTCGTGTGCCGCCGCGAGCGGGTCGTCGGCCAGCCGCGTGACCACCCCGAGCCGCGCTGCCTCGGCGCCATCGAAAACGCGGCCGGTGAACGTCAGCTCCTTGGCGACGTCGATTCCCACCAGCCGCGGCAGCGTCCGCGTGATCGACATGTCGGGGACCAGCCCCCACTTGACCTCCATCACGCTGAGGCGGGTGGCGGGGGCGGCGACGCGGATGTCGGCGCCCAGCGCGATCTGCAGGCCCCCGCCGAAGCAGGTGCCATGGACCGCCGCGATGACCGGCATCGGCAGCTCGAGCCACGCGTGCGCCGCCCGTTGAAACCAGTTGGGCACATCGCCGCTCACCCGCTCGACGAGCCCGTCGAGGCCGTTGCCGGAGGCCATGATGCTCACCACGTCCAGCCCGCTGCAGAAGCTCGCCCCGTCGCCGTGGAGCACCACTGCACGCACGCCGGTGGACGTGGCCAGGCCGTCGGCGGCGGCGATGATCTGTTCGAACATGGGGATGTCGAGCGCGTTGTGCTTTTCGGCGCGCGTCAGCGTCACCGTGGCGACGTGGTCGGCCACCACGACACCGACCCGCTGCTCGCCGCTCATCGCGCCTCCACCGTCACGGGATCGCCGACGCGCACGGGGCCGCCCTCCAGCACCTCGCCGTAGATCCCGAACGGCAGCGGCTCCTCGCTTCGGTGCTCCTTGCGGTAGGCGGCGAGCACGTGCAGCGTCGGGAAGGTGACCGCACCGCTGTCGGGATCGCGCGTGGTGGTGGCGCATCGCCCGACGTGCCCGTGCCATTGAATAAGAGCCCGCCCAATGCGCACCTTGTGGCGGACCCAGTCGTCCTCGGCGTGGGCGTCGACACCTTCGATCTCGATCAGCATCCGAAAGCGACGTGCGTCGACGGGCTCTGAGCCGGCGACCTTGGCGAGCTCGCGCAGCGACGCCCGGGACATCAGCGACACCGCGCCGGCGCGCCCGCGGTCAACGCCGATCTCCGGCGCCACCAGGCGCACCGGATGACCCATGAAATCCGACAGCGCAGCCGCCCACGGTCCCATGAGCTCCTTGGCGAAGGAGATGGAGCCGAAGAAGTTGGTCTGGATCTCGTCGCCGTACTCGACGTGCCTGCCCACCACCTCGCCAGAGGGGAAGGTGAAAGTGAGCTCGCCCGTGTCGAGGTCATAGTCGGGGACGACCGCTTGCATGCTCCCTGCCCCCTTGCCGTTCATGAGCCGTCGGTTCTCGTCGATGACGTAGAAGGCGCGATTGCCGCGGGCGCCCAGCTCCGATAGCTCGACGGCGTCGACGGCGCGCAGGCGCATGCCCTTGACCGGGGTCATGGCAAGGCCGGTGACGGTGATCGCCATGCCCCCAGTGTGCCGGGTCGCGCGATCGGGCGGCCGCGCGGGCTACGCCGCGGCCTGGTCAGCCCAGTCTCGATACAGCTGCCAGTAGCGCCCTTCGGCGGCGAGCAGCTCTTCGTGGGTCCCGGACTCGACGATGCGTCCGTGCTCCATGACCAGGATCCGCGCGGCGTGGCGGATGGTCGAGAGCCGATGGGCGATCACGATCGCCGTGCGCCCGGCCACCAGCCGGCGCAGGCCCGTCTCGATGAGGCTCTCGGTGTGCACGTCGACGTTGGCGGTCGCCTCGTCGAGCACGAGGATCCGCGGATCGGCCACGAGCGCGCGCGCGAAGGCGATGAGCTGGCGTTGGCCGGCCGACAGCTGGATGCCCCGCTCCCCGACCTGCGTGTCATAGCCCTGCGGCAGGGCCATGATGAACTCGTCGGCGCCGACCGCCCGGGCGGCGTCGCGCAGCTGCGCCTCGGTGGCGTCCCGGCGGCCGAACGAGAGGTTGTCGCGCACGGTCCCGCTGAACAGGAAGCCCTCCTGGGGCACGATGCCCATCTGCGAGCGCAGCGAGTGCGCGGTGACGGCGCGCAGGTCGTGCCCGTCGACGAGCACGGCGCCCTCGGTCGGGTCATAGAACCGCGCCACGAGCTTTGCGAAGGTGGACTTGCCGGCGCCGGTCTCCCCAACGAGCGCCACGGTCTGCCCAGGGGCGATGGTCAGGTCGATGTCGCGCAGCGCCCAGGCACCGTCGTCGTTCGCGCCGTAGCGGAAGGAGAGGTCGCGGAACGTCACCTCGCCGCGGAGCTGGCCGAGCTCGACGGCGTCGGGGGCGTCCACGAGCTCGGGGCGCTCGTCCATCAGCGAGAAGATCTTGTCGAGCGCCGCCATGCCGGACTGGTAGGTGGTGTACAGCTGCGAGAGCTGCTGGATGGGGTCGAAGAAGTTGTTGAGCGCCGCGATGAAGGCGAAGACCACGCCGGTCGACGTGTTGCCGTTGATCGCCTCGATGCCGCCGATGACCAGGATCTCGACGGTGACGAGCGCCGACAGCAGCTCAACGCCTGGGAAGTAAGCGGCGTTGAGCTTGACCGTGGTCATGTTGACGTGGCGATTCTCGTCGTTGAGCGCCTTGAACTGCTCGATGTGGCGCCGCTCCTGGCCGAACGCGCGCACCACGCGGATTCCCGACAGCGTCTCCTGCAGATAGCCGGTGATGGTGGCGATCTTCTCCCGGGTCAGCCGGTAGGCGTCGGCCGAGGCGATCCGGAAGGCCAGTGCTCCAAGCCCCAGGATCGGCAGAGCGATGAACGTCAGCAGGGCCAGGTGGAAGTCGAGCACGAGCAGGATGACCACGACGCCCAGGAGCGTCAGGGTCGACTGGATCAGCGTGGCCAGGCCGTCCTCCACGAGCTGATCGAGCGCCTCGACGTCGTTGGTGAGGCGGCTGATGATCACGCCCGCGCGGTTGCGGGAGTAGAAGCCGATCGACAGCGCCTGCAGGTGGGCGAACAGCTTGAGCCGCAGGTCCTGGAGCGCGCGCTGGCCCACCCAGCCGACGAGGTAGGTCTGGGCGTAGGTGGCGAACCCGTAGATCACGGCCGACGCCAGGAACACGATCACGATCCGGTCCAGCACGGCGGTGTCGTGGTGTTGGATGCCCTGGTCGATGGCGAGCTTGGCCAGCGGCGCCGGCGCGAGGGCCGCGGCGGTCGCCACCACCAGCGACGCGAACATGGCCGCCACCCGCCAGCGATAGGGAGCCAGCAGCTCCGCGAGGCCGCGCAGCTTGCGCCCGCGCCCGCCCGTCTCCTGCAGGCGACGGCGCACCTCGGCGCGGATGCTGACGACGCTCATCGGCCCGCCACCTCCGCCTCCGGCCCGTTGCGGGTAAGGAACACCCGGTCGCGATCGTCGATGGGGTTGGATTCAACGATCTCGCGGTACAGCTCGGACTGCTCCAGCAGATCGTCGTGCGACCCGTCGGCGACGATCTGGCCGTCCTCGAGCACGACGATGCGATCGGCCAGCGAGATCGTCGACAGGCGGTGGGCGATCACGAACGTCGTGCGCCCGTTCAGCACGCCGGAGAGCGCGCGCTTGATCTCGCCCTCGGTGGAGGTGTCCACCGACGAGGTGGCGTCGTCGAGGATGAGGATCCGCGGATCGGCGAGGATCGCCCGGGCGATGGCGATCCGCTGGCGCTGGCCGCCCGACAGTGTCAGGCCCCGCTCGCCTACGCGGGTGTCGTACCCGTCAGGCAGGCGGGAGATGAACCCGTCGGCCTGGGCGGCGATGGCGGCGCGCTCCACCTCCTCGCGGGTGGCGTCAGCGCGCGCGTAGGCGATGTTGTCGTGGACGGTGGCCGAGAACAGGAAGGGATCGTCGTTGACGACGGCGATCGCCTGGCGCAGGCTGGCGAGCCCGACGGAGCGCACGTCGGCTCCGTCGATCGAGACCGAGCCGGTGGTGGCCTCATACAGGCGCGGCAGCAGCGATACGAGCGCCGACTTACCCGAGCCCATGGCGCCGACGAGCGCCACCACCTCGCCCGCGGGCACGTCGAGGTCGATGTCGCGCAGGGCCGGGTGGGTGGCGCCCTCGAAGGTGAGTCCCACGCCGCGCAGCACGACGTGGCCGCCGCCCGGCGGCAGCGGCGGGGCGCCGGGAGGGGACTCGATCTGGGGCTCGCGATCGAGCACCTGGAAGATCCGCGCGCCCGACGCCGTCGAGCGCTGCGCCGCGCCCAGCATGTAGCCGAGCGTGCGCATCGGCGAGATGAGCATCAGCAGGTAGGCGTAGAACGCGGTGAACGCGCCAAGGCTGAGCGACCCGTCGATCACCCGGCGGCCACCGAACAGCAGAATGGCGGCCAGGCCGAGGTTCGGTAGGAAGCTGAGGAGCGGGTTGTAGAACGCTTGGATCCGCGTGGCGATCATCTGCTGGTCGAACACCCGCTGGACCGAGTTGCCGAAGCGGCCAAGCTGACGTTCCTCCTGGGCGAACGCCTTGACCACGCGCACCCCGGACACGTTCTCCTCTGCGTCCGCGGTGAGCTCGGCGATGCGCTGCTGGGCCTCCTGCATCGCCGGGCGCGACCGGTGGCCGTAGCGGTTGGCGATGAGGATCACGAACGGGACCGGCGCCAGCGAGATCGCGGCGAGGTCCGGCTGCAGCACGAACATGGCCACGGCGGCGAGGAGGATCGTCACCACCGCCTGGGCGATGAAGACCAGCCCGTAGCCGAGGAAGAAGCGCACGGACTGCAGGTCGACCGTGGCCCGGGACATCAGCTGGCCGGTCTGCTGGCGGTCGAAGAACGACAGCTCGAGGCGCTGGAGTTGCCCGTACAGCCTGTTGCGCAGGTCGACCTCCACGCCCAGCGACACCTCGCCGGCCACCAAGCGCCGGAACACGCTGAGCACCAGCCGCCCCAGGCCCGCGACGAGGATCGCCAGCGCCAGCATCGTCAGCCGGTGGCGATCGCCGGAGTCGACGGCGTTGATCGCCAGGCCCGTGAGGAAAGGGATGAGCACGGTGGCGCCGAGCGCGCCGCCCGCGAGCACGAAGGACCAGATCACCCCTTTGCGATAAGGGCGCAGGAACGCAAGCAGCCGCCAGAAAGTAGACATACTTCATTTACTGTAGTACGTGCCTGCTCCCGAACTCCTCACCCGCGCAGAGGCGCGCGCGCATCGGCGTTGAGCATCAGTCGGCTCTCGGCCAGCACCTCCATCCGGGCGCGACGATCGCCTCCCGGGTGGCGGGTGACGTCGCGAATCTGCTTGGTCCGCAGGCCGCGGTACCACAGGGGCCAGGAAGCCGGGCCGGCGCCTCGACGATCGCCTCCTTGTCAGGGAAGTAGCGGTAGCGTGGCGACGGTGAGACGCATACATGCTTGACGCGGAGCGTGACGGCGTCGCCGCCGCCGCGCGGCGCCTGGCCGACGAGGGCCTCGTGCTGGGCACCGCGGGCAACGTCTCGGCGCGCGCCGACACGCTCGTCGCGGTCACGCCGACGGGGGCCGTGCTCGCCGAGCTGACGCCCGAGCAGGTCGTGGTCGTCGACCTCGAGGGCCGGTCCGTCCACGGCGACTATGCGCCCACCTCCGAGCTCGAGCTTCATCTCGGCGTCTACCGCCGGTACCAGGCCGGCGCGGTCGTCCACGCCCACAGCCCCATCGGCACCGCGCTGGCCTGCGTGCTCGACGAGCTCCCGCTCATCCACTACCAGATGCTCGCCCTTGGCGGCCCGATCCGCGTGGCGCCCTACGCGACCTTCGGGACCCCGGAGCTGGCTCGGCTCACCCTCGACGCGCTCGAGGGCCGCGCCGCGGCGTTGATGGCCAACCACGGCATGCTCGCCATCGGCGCCGACGTGAACGCGGCGGTGGACAACGCCGTGCTGCTCGAATGGGCGAGCGAGCTGTACTGGCGCGCCGCCGCCGTGGGCCGGCCGCGCACGCTCGACGCCGGCCAGGCCCAGGAGTTCGTCGACGCGGTGACCGCCCGCGGCTACGGCGCGCTGCAGGAGCGCCACGACTGACGCAGCGGATGCCGATCGATTGCGGGGCGCACGCCGCGCGCGCTCGCACTACTGTGCACTGGCCAACGACGAGGAGGTTCGATGACGAGCGTTCGCGAAGCCACGTTCGAGCTGTTCCGGGTCCACGGCATGACGACGATCTTCGGCAACCCGGGCTCGACCGAGCTGCCGATGCTGGCCGACTTCCCGGACGACTTCACCTACGTGCTCGGCCTCCAGGAGCTCGTGGTCATGGGCATGGCCGACGGCTTCGCCCAGGCGTCGGGCCGCCCCACCCACGTCAACCTCCACACCGCGCCCGGCGTCGGCAATGCCGTCGGCGGCATCTTCAACGCCCAGGCCAACAAGTCGCCGCTGGTGATCACCGCCGGTCAGCAGGTCCGGCCCCAGATCACGATCGAGGCCAACCTCACCAACCGCGACGCGACGGTCGGCCCACAGCCCTACGTCAAGTGGAGCCACGAGCCGCCGCGCGCACAGGACGTGCCCGGCGCCATCGCACGGGCGATCCACCACGCGTCGCTGCCACCCAAGGGCCCGGCGTTCGTCTCCATCCCGATGGACGACTGGAACGCCGAGTCCGACGCCGATCGCTCAGCCGCCGCCATCGCGCGACGCGTCGTCGGCCGGACCGCGCCTGACGAGGCCGCGCTGGCCGACGTCGCCGAGCGCCTGTCCGAGGCGCTGTCCCCGGTGATGATCGCGGGCCCGGACATCGACGCCGCCGGCGGCTGGCACGCCGCCGTCACCCTGGCCGAGAAGCAGCGCCTGCCGGTATGGGCCAGCCCCGCCACCGGTGGTTCGCGGCTGGGCTTCCCCGAGCGCCACCCCAACTTCGTGGGCGTCCTGCCGCCCGCCATCGGCCCCGTCTCCGAGACGCTGAAGGGTCACGACCTCGTGCTGGTCATCGGGTCCTCCGTGTTCCCCTACTACCCGTACCTTCCGGGGCCGCTGCTCAGCGAGGGCAGTGTGCTCGTGGCCATCACCAGCGACCCCGCAGAAGCGGCACGCGCGCCGATGGGGGAGGCGATCGTCGGCGATGTGGGCCTGGCGCTGGAGCGGCTGGTGGAACTCGTGCCCGATGGAACCCGGGAGGCCCCTGAGGCGCGCCCGGAGCCGGGCGACCCGCCGGCGGCGGACCCGCCCGACCGGCTGAGCGGCTCGGAGGCGATGGCGGCGCTCGCCGACGCGTTCGCCCACGACGCGATCATCGTGCTCGAGTCCCCGTCCTGCACGCTGTCGCTGCGCAACCGGCTGCGGATCTCGACCCCCGGCAGCTACTACTTCTGCGCCAGCGGCGGCCTGGGTTTCGGGATCGCCGCCGCGGTCGGCGTCCAACTCGCCCAGCCGGCGCGGCCCGTCGTGTGCGTGCTGGGGGAGGGCTCGGCGCAGTACGGGATCACCGCCCTGTGGAGCGCGCTGGCCTACAAGGCGCCGGTCACGTTCCTCATCTTGCGCAACGATGAGTACATGATCCTCAAGTGGTTCGCCATGCTCGAGCAGGTCTCCGGCGCTCCCGGCCTGGACCTGCCGGGCCTCGACGTGGCCGCCGTCGCTCGGGGCTACGGCCTGCCCGCCCAGGACGTCACCGGGCGCGAGGAGCTCACCGAGGCCCTGCGCGCGTCGATCGCGGCGGGCGACGGGCCGCGGGTCATCCAGGTTCCGGTCGCCTCCGGGATGTGGCTGGAGTAGTGGTGGTGACCAGCGCGTGGCGGTGAGCGCCGCCGATCCCGCGACGATCGTGCCCGAGCCGCCCGGTCCGGCGCCCGACCGGGCACCCGACTGGGTCGCGGCCGGGACGCCCGAGCCCCTGCGTTCCCAATTGGTCGCCGCACTCGGCGCCGATCGCGTCCTCACCCGCGCGCTCGACCTCGTCCGCTACGCCTCGGACGCCAGCCCCTACCGACTCATCCCCAGGGCGGTGGCGGTCCCGCGCGACGTCGACGACATGGTGAAGCTGATGCGCTGCGCCACCGAGCTGCGGGTTCCGCTGACGTTCCGGGCCGGGGGCACCAGCCTCAACGGTCAGAGCCAGACCGAGGGCATCCTCGTGGACGTCCGCCGCCACTGGCGCCGGGTGCGCGTCGAGGACGACGGCGCGCGGGCGCGCGTGCAGCCCGGCGTGGTCCTCGGTCACGCCAACCGGCTTCTGGCCCGCCGGGACCGCCGCCTCGGTCCCGACCCCGCCAGCACCAACGTCGCGTGCGTCGGGGGAGTGATCGCCAACAACTCGGGCGGGATGCGCTGCGGCGTCGTCGCCGACTCCTACCGCACGGTGAGCGCGATGACGCTCGTCCTGGCCAACGGGGCGGTGATCGACACCGCCGGCGCCGACGCCGAGCGCCGGTTCGCCTCGGCCGCGCCCGAGCTGGCCGCCGGGCTGGAGCAGATCCGCGACCGAATCCGGGCCAACGCCGACCTGGCCGGCCGCATCCGCCGCAAGTTCGAGATCAAGAACACCACCGGCTACCGCCTGTGCGCATTCCTGGACGCCGACACGCCGCTGGAGATCTTCCGCCGCCTGGTGGTCGGCTCAGAGGGGACGCTGGCGTTCGTGGCCGAAGCGGTGTTCGACACCGTCCCGCTCGGCCGCCACACCGCGCTCGCGCTCGTCCCCTTCAACGACCTTGACTCCGCCGCCGGCGCCGTCGGCGAGCTCGTCGATGCTGGGGCCACCGCGACGGAGCTGATGGTCGCCCCGACGCTCATCGCCGCCGCGTGGAACATGCCGGGCACCCCCGAGGCGTGGAAGGAGCTGCCGCTGACCTCGGCGGCGCTGCTCATCGAGTTCCGCGCCGAGACGGCCGAGGAACTCGGGCCGCTCGAGGAGGCGGCGGGCGCGATCCTTCGCGGACGAGCGATCGTCGGCGGTGACGACGCGATCCGCTTCTCCCGCGCCGGCGGGGACATCGAGATGCTGTGGCGCGTGCGCGAGGGGATGCAGGGGCTGCTGGCGGCCATGCGCCCCCCGGGCATCACCATGATCATCGAGGACGTGTGCGTCCCACCCGCGCGCGTGGCCGAGGCGGCCCGCGACCTGCAGGCGCTGCTCGGCCGCCACGGCTTCCTGCAGGGCCTGGCCGGTCACGCGTCGGCCGGCAACCTGCACTTCATCCTCACCGCCGAGTTCGGCAAGGACGGCGAGTCCGAGCGCTACGACGCGTTCATGCACGACCTCGTGGCGCTGATCGTCGACAAGTACGACGGGTCACTGAAGGCCGAGCACGGGACCGGGATCAACATGGCCCCGTTCGTGGAGCGCGAGTGGGGCGCCGAGGCGACCGAGCTGATGTGGGAGATCAAGCGGCTGGCCGACCCGGCCGGCGTGCTCGCCCCCGGCGTCGTGCTCAACCGCGATCCCGGCGTCCACCTGCGCAACCTCAAGAGCGTGCCCGAGGTGGAGGAGAGCGTCACCAAGTGCATCGAGTGTGGCTTCTGCGAGCCGGTGTGCCCGTCGCAGAACCTCACCACGACACCCCGGCAGCGGATCGTCCTGCGCCGCGAGATGGCCCGCCAGCCCGCCGGCTCGCCCGTCCGCACCGCGTTGCTGAAGCAATACGAGTACGACGGCGTGGAGACGTGCGCCGCCGACGGCTCGTGCATGACCGCCTGCCCGGTGGCGATCGACACCGGGACCCTGATCAAGGACCTGCGCCGCCGCGAGCACGGCCCGCGCGCCGAGCGTGCGGCGCTCGAGGTCGCTCGCCGCTACGCTCTCGCCGAGCGGATGGCCCGCGCCGCAGTGCGGCCGGGGCGGCTCGTGGGGCGCGCGCTGCGCCGGTCGATCCCTCCGGCGGCGCCGTCGCGGCTGCCGCGAACCCAGCGCGAGGGCGCCGCCGCCGTCTACCTGCCGTCCTGCCTGAACCGGATCTTCGGCCGGGTCGGCGGGGTCGGATCCGCCGCGGACGGGCCCAGCCTGCCCGAGGCGCTCGTGGCGGTCTCCGCGCGCGCCGACCGGCCGCTATGGATTCCGCCCGATGTCGCCGGTCACTGCTGCGCCACCCCGTGGAGCTCCAAGGGCTACTCCCGCGGTCAGGGCCACATGGCGGCCCACACGGCGGCAGCGCTGCGGCGCTGGAGCGATGAGGGCGCGCTGCCGGTGGTGATGGACGCCAGCTCGTGCACCCTCGGGCTGCGCGAGAATCTCGTGCTCGATGGGGTGGAGGTGATCGACTCGGTGGCCTGGGTCCACGATCGCCTGTTGGACCGGCTGCAGATCAGCGGCCGCCTGGGCTCGATGGTCGTGCACCCGACCTGTGCCGCCGGACAGCTCGGCGTGTCGGGCAAGCTGACGGCGATCGCCGGCCGGTTGGCTGACGAGGTCGTCGTTCCGGCGGCGACCCGCTGCTGCGGGATGGCGGGCGACCGCGGCTGGCTTCACCCCGAGCTCCCCGCCGCCGCCCTGGCCGAGACGTGCGACGAGCTTCAGGGCCGCACCTTCGACGCCTGCGTCTCCAGCAACCGCACGTGCGAGATCGCGCTTCAGCAGGTGACCGGGCGCCCCTACGAGTCGCTCGTGCTCACCCTGGAGGCGCTCACCCGCTCATGACCGCAGACCGCCCCGCCGCTCCGCCGGCCGGGCTGTGCGACAGCTGCCGCCACCAGCAGATCGTACGCAACACCCGTGGCTCGGTGTTCTCGCTGTGCCGGCGCTCCAAGGCCGAGCCCGACCGCTTCCCCCGCTACCCCCGGCTGCCCGTGCTCCGCTGCCCGGGCTACGAACGCGCTACTGGGGCGGAAGCGGATTGAGGACGATCAGACTCGATCCGTCCTGAGCCTGCTGGAGCTGCTCGGAGAACAGGCCGCGGGCGGTGAGCTGGTCCACGAGCCCGGCCTCGGGAGCACTGGGCATCTGGGCGACGGTTGGCGGGGACTGCTCGGGCAGGATCTGGGACAGCGGGTGGTTGAGCAGCGGCGACAGCTCCTGACGGACGAACAGGACGGCGATGTCCACGGGCTTGGTCGTCGCCTGCGATGAGGTGGACGTCGGCAGCTTCTTGCTCAGGGTGCTGGTCGGCTGGGTGTGGCCGGGCGGGAGGATGGCGACGACGTTCTGGGTGCCGCTGACGTACTTGAACGTGTAGAGGGCGAGCTCGAGCGCCTCGCGGCGCAGCAGCAGGAGCCGGTTGGTCGACGGCTTGCCCACGCCGATCGCGCAGTCCTTGCCGCCCTCGCCGCACAGGTTGTAGGCGATCGTGTTACCGCCCAGAAGCGAGACCTGGCTCGAGGTGGGGCTCGGGCGCACCGCCACCTGGAGCCCGCTGGCCGCGGCGCCCGACGGCGCGCCACTGGCGGCGGCCTGCTGCTGGGCCGCGGCGGCCGCCGCGCTCTCGAGGTTGACCACCGTCACCACCGAGAGCTGATGGATGTTGTCGATCCGGTAGAAGGGGGCCACGAAGTCGGCGATGTCGCGCGCGCCCAGGGTGCCGTGGTCCGACGGCTGCCACTGAGACCACTTCTGCGCCGGCTTGGAGCTTCCGCGCCCGGCAACGGCGATCGCTCCGGCGATGACGAGGGCGCCGATTCCAACGGCCACCAGCAGCGCGGTGGCGGAGCGGAAGCGGCCCGCGTGGGGTGAGCCGCCCTGCTCGCGGTGGCTCTTTGCCTCGCTGCGGCCGTGGCGCGCGACGCCGGCGTCGACCGCGCCGTCCTCGGCGGAGCGGGAGATCCCGAACGGGTCGCTCATACGGCGGGCCAGGTCGCGGGGTTCATCAGGTCGAGCTCGGGCGGGTGCAGCTCGACGCTGTCCAGCAGCTCGCCGACCTCGTCGCCGTGCAGTTCCTTGCGCTCGATCAGCTCGTCCGCGATCCGCTCCAGCCCCTCGCGATTGGAATCCATCAGCGCGTAGGCGGTCACGTAGGCCTGCCCGAGGATCTGGGCGGCGGCGCGCTTCTTGTCGCCGTTGCGCAGGATCGCGCCGACCGGATCCTGGTCGAACATCCCTGCGCCGCCGGCGCGATTCATGATCGTCGAGCCGATGCGCTCCAGACGCTTGAGCACTGCCTCCACCTCTTCGGAGAGCTCCATGCTGCCGCCCATGTGGACCGGGTCGGGGCCCATCGCCCACATGCCCACCATCGCCGCCGCGGTGGCTGTGGCGCTCTGGACGTCGCCGCTGACGCCCTGCGAGTTCTCGCCGTAGAACACGTGCTCGGCCGCCATCGCTCCCAGCGTCATGATCAGGCCGCCCATCACCCGGCTGCGGAAGTGCGAGAAGCGCTCGTCCTTCTCCATGCTCTGGTAGTGGCCCAGCGAGCCGCCGCGCTTGCGGATCGAGAGCCGCGTGGACAGCACCTCCTTCTCCAGGAACACGTGCCCGGCGGCGGCGTGGCCGGCCTCGTGGATGGCCACGGCGCGGGTCTCCTCTTGGATGTACTCGATGTTCTGGGCGGTCCCGGTCTCCACCGTGGTCATGGCCTCGACGATGTCGCGCCACGCGAACTCGCGCCTGCCCTCGGTGTGGGCGATGGTCAGCGCCATCGAGCAGCACTGCTCGATCATCGAAGGGGAGTACCCGTTGGTGATGCGCGCCAGCTCGTCGCGGCGGCGGTCGGTGTCGAGGTCCGGCTCGTGGTCGACCTTGCCCAGGTACAGGTCGAGGATGTCCAGGCGGTCGTCCTTGGTGGGCGTGCGGAACCAGATGTGGCGGCCCATGCGGCCGGGCCGCGTCAGCGCTGGGTCCAGGACCTGGATGGGGACGTTGCAGGCCCCGATGAAGTAGATCTGCTCCTGGCGCGGGCGCGGTGGCCGCAGCCGCAGCCGCAGCTTGCCGATCTTGCTCGGGATGACGAACATCGCGTCCAGGAACGTGTTGGTCCGGTTGGTCACGAACTTGCGGAACATAGGCGGCTCGTCGATGCCGTCCATCACGATCAGCAACTGGTTGAGCGCCATGCCGCCGCCGCCACCGCCCATCCCGAAGCCGGGATAGAGGCCTCGAACCTTCTCGCTCACGCGCGCGGTGAACGTGGCGTAGCCGGTGGCCGCGGACTCGGCCCGCGCTGCGAACAGCTTCTCGCGCCAGGCCCGGGACTCGATGACGACGTCACCGGACGAGGTGATCGAGCCGTTGGGCCCGAAGAAGCAGAGGTCGTGGATCGAGTCGGCCTCCGCCCCGGTGGCGCCGATGCCGCTGCCCAGCGCCTGGCGGCGCATCCCCACCGCGTCGATCTCGTCGATGAACACGATGCACTGGCCGCCCCACTTGGCCGCCAGCTTGCGCGCCTTGCGGGCCAGGAACTGGACCGTGATGGCGTCCATCCCGATGAACATGCCCGCGAAGCCCGAGCCCGGGATGGTGACGAACGGGCAGTTGAAGTCGGTGGCGATGGCCTTGGAGATCATCGTCTTGCCGGTGCCGGGCGCGCCCAGGAACAGCAGCCCGCGCTCGCGCTTGCCGCCCGACTTCTCGAAATCCTCGCCGGACTGCCAGAGAGTGATCACGCGCGTGATCTCCTCCTTGGCCTCGGCCTGCCCGCGGACGTCGTCGATCTTCACGCCCCAGCTGGCGTCACCCGGCTCGTAGCCGCGGATCTGCCGGATGGCGAAGAACAGGAACGGCCCGAAGAAGATCGCGAAGTTGACGAAGAACAGCAACGGGAGCTGGATGAACACCAGGGCCAGCTGCGGCAGCGTGCTGGGCGGGAAGATCTGGCGCAGCCCGTCGAAGGGGTGGAAGAACGGCGCGCTCACCCCGGCGAAGGCGAACAGCACCTGAGCCAGCGCCAGCAGCCCGAGCACGATCAGCACGTAGACGGGCAGCCGCCGGAACTTGCCGCGCCAGAACCAGTAGCGGCGACGGGCGACGATGTCCTGCTCCTTGAGCGCCGCGTCGGCGCCGTAGAGGCTGGGAGAGGGGATGAACTTGCGCGCGACCACCTCGACCAGCCCACGGAACATCACCACCGCCGCGAACGTGATCACCAGCGACAGGACCAGCCCCAGGCGGTTGGTGTTGAACAGGATGAGGAAGAACGCGGGCGCGGTCAGCAGCGCAACGAACGTCGCTGCGCGGGTCAGCCGCTTCCACTCAGCCGCCAGCGCGGGCGCGTGCTCGTTGATCGAGCCCGAGGTCCCCGGTCTCTCCTGTGCATAGGCCATGCGTTCGCTTGAGGGTACATGGCGGCGAAAGCAGACGGGCCGGATAGCCTGGCGAAATGGCGCTGAAACTGGGGCGATCGGTGGCGCAGTTCAACCGGTCGGTCACCAACCCGATCCAGGGCCAGTTTGCGTGGATTCTGCCCCCGTGGGCCGTGGTCTGCCACATGGTGCGCGCCGGACGCACCCACGAGCTGCTCGAGCCCCGCCTCGTCGACCCCCACGTCGAGCCGGTGCCGCGCCTCGCCCGCCCGCTGGGGCGGCTCACCGGCACGGTGATGCTGGTCCGGCTGGGACCGGCCCGCCCGGGGTTCGGTCGCGGGCCGGCCGCGGAGTGACCCGGGTATCCATACCTCCAGCCCCCACATACCCAATACTCAGAATTTTAAACTTGTGTGCGCTGTGCGAACAATCGTTGATCAGACAGTGCGACCGGGGCGATTGGGTTGACTCGTCGGGTAGGTTCCGCGATCGGAACCGGACAACGACGTCCTCGGGAGGGGAAAATGAACCGACTACGGTTACCTGCTCTCGTCGCCGCCGGAGCTGCTGCTCTGGCCGTGGCGGGCGCATCTGTGGCCACGGCCGCCACGCCGGCCAAGGTGGCGCTTCGCAACTCCGAGTCGCCGGCGGCGGCTACGACGCCGCGAGTCGGGTCCGTCGCCTCTGGGACCCAGATGAACTTCGAGGTGGAGCTCAAGCTGGCCGATCAGGCCGGCGCAGAGTCCTTCGCCCGCGACGTCTCGACCCCTGGCAACGCGTCCTACGGCGAGTTTCTGACGCCCGCGCAGTGGGAAGCGCGGTTCTCGCCGTCAGCCGCTGATGTCGACCAGGTCGAGCAGTTCCTGACTCAGAGCGGGCTCACGGTCATCAACGTGTCGCGCGACCGTATGGCCGTCGAGGCCTCGGGCACCGCAGCGCAGGTCGAGCAGGCATTCGGGACCTCGCTGTCCATGCATCAGGTGGACGGCCAGTCGCTCGTGCTCGCCGACCAGAACCTGTCGGTCCCGTCCAACATCGCCGGCATCGTCGGCGGCGTGTCGGGCGTGAGCGACACCTTGGAGAAGCCCGACAAGACCGTCGGGGCCCCGACCACGGCGTCCAGCCCGACGCCCGCCTCGGGGAACCAGAACCAGCCGCCGTTCCCGCCCTCACCCGGCTTCCGGGTGGCGCCGCCGTGCGGCCAGTACTACAACCAGATCTTCGACACGACGCTGCCCCAGTTCCCCGGGGGTCCGGCCAACCCGCCGTGGGTGGTTTGCGGCTACAACGGGCCGCAGTTCCGCAGCGCCTATGGCCTGAACGACTCCAACACCGGACGTGGGGTACCGTGGCCGTGGTCGACGCGTACCTGCGGCGACTGTTTGCCGGCGCGCTCCAGTTCGCGCAGACGAACGACCCTGGTAACCCCTTCACCGCCGGTCAGTTCGCGACACAGGCTCCGGCCGCCTTCAACAAGGGCGGCCCCAACAAGAGCACGGTCCTGGCTGGCCGGGGAGCAGACCCTCGACGTGGAGGCGGTGCACGACGTGGCACCGGGCGCGACGGTCCTCGCCGCGGCGGCCAAGAACTGCGACTCAACGGCGCTCAACAAGGCGCTGCGCAACGTGATCGACCAACACTCGGCCCAGGTCGTGAGCAACTCTACGGTGACGACGGCGGAGACGTGCTCGACACCGCGGCGATCGCCAGGCGACCGACTCCAGCCTGCTGATGGCGGCGGCCACCGGCGTCACCGTGATGTTCTCCAGCGGCGACAACGGCGACGAGTTCACCACCATCGGGCAGGTGGCGGCGGACTACCCGGCCTCCAGCCCCTGCGCCACCGCCGTCGGCGGCACGACCCTCCAGGTCGGGCAGCCGGTCAGCGGCCGGCGAGTTCGGCTGGTCCACGGCGCGCAGTTTCCTGTGCAACGACACGCTCGTGTCCGAGGGCGGCTGCACCGCCGCGCAGGAGGGCCTGGCTGCCGGTCGACCTCGCGCTGGATGGCCGGTCCCGCGGGGGCACCAGCGTCGTGTATCCGCAGCCGTTCTACCAGCAGGGCGTCGTTCCGAACTCGCTGTCTGAGGTCAACGGCAACACGCCGATGCGCGTTGTGCCGGACATCTCGATGGTGGGCGACCCTGCCACCGGGATGCTGGTGGGGCAGACCCAGCAGTTCCCCAACGGCGTCTTCTATGACCAGTACCGGATTGGCGGTACGAGCGTGTCGTCACCGTTGTTGGCCGGCGTCGTGGCCCGGGCCGATCAGGCTCGCGGCTCCTCGCTCGGGTTCGTCAACCCGGCGCTGTACGCCCTGTCCGGGAAGCCGTCGGCTCTCCTCGATATCGGACCGGCGGGCAACCAGGCTCAGTCCCGTTCCGACTTTGCCAACCAGGTCGACAACTCGGACGGCCTGCTGTACACCACCGGACATCGATTACGAGGGCTCGGAGCAGTTCTGCACCACCAAGGGCGTCTGCACCACGCGGCAGGTGGCGCTGCACACCGCGCGCGGCTACGACAACATGACGGGGCTCGGTTCGCCGGGCGCCAACTTCGTGCGGGCCCTCGGCGGGCACTGAGGGAGACGAGCGAGCCGCCGGACGCGTTTGTTGATGCGTCCGGCCTCGCAACCCCTGTGCGGTGGGCGTCCCTCCTGGGGCGCCCGCCGCGCCGCGGAGCTGGGCTGCGGTTATCGGAGCTCAGCGATTGAAGGCGACCTGCCTGGGCTCGAGGTACTCCCCGATCCGCTGGTCGCCGCCCCGGCGCCTGGTGCACGCTCGCGAAGGCCAGGAGGATCGTCGCCGGCAGGACGAGGAGCCCGATCGTCAGCAGCCCGAGCAGCGCCTCCGTCGCCAGCAGTGCGACGCCCGTCCACGCCACCGGGGCGCCCCAGCGCGCGCCGGCGCGGCGCGCGCGGATCGCCCACAGCACCACGACGCAGGCGAGCAATGGGACCGCCACCAGGGCCATTGCCCGTACGCCGCTTTCCTGGGCCAGCGTCGATCGCGTGAGGGTCACGCCGTTGAGGTCAGACGTGCTGTTGCTCGTGTAGGCGGGCACGAGCAGGCCGGCGAGCACGAGGCCGGCCGACCAGACGACCGCGACGACGTTCAGCCGTACCGCCAGACGCCACCGGCGCGCCGTCATCCGAGCGCTCATGGCGCCAGGCTATCCGCTCCGCGCGCGTGTCTAACCCGCGGGCCCGGGAGGCGGGCTGGGCCAAGTCCGCGGTGTGTCGCAGAGCGGCTCGCACAGAGGCGGTTGCCCGGGCGCCCGCCGCCGGTCGGGTGCGTGGCCGCCTGCTGACCGGGTCACGGCCGCGTGGTCAGGGACGGATGCGCCCGAAACCCCTGCGCGGGCCGATGCTCAGAGGTTGACGGCCACGTACTTGGTGTCGAGGTACTCCTCGATCCCCTCGTAGCCGCCCTCGCGACCGAAGCCGGACTGCTTGACCCCGCCGAACGGCGCCTGGGCATTGGAGACGATCCCCTGGTTGAGCCCGATCATGCCCGTCTGGAGCCGCTCGCAGACGCGCAGCGCGCGCTTGAGGTCGCGCGTGTAGACGTAGGCGACCAGGCCATACTCGGTGTCATTGGCGGCGGCCACGGCCTCGTCCTCGTCGGCGAAGCCCTTGATCGGCGCCACCGGTCCGAAGATCTCCTCCTGCAGCAGTTCGGCGTCGTCCGGGATGTCGGTGAGGACGGTCGGCTCGTAGAAGTAGCCGGCCCCGTCGCGGGCATGGCCCCCGACGACCGCGGTGGCGCCCCGTCCGATGGCGTCCTGCACGAGCTCTGAGACCTTGCCGCGCTGGGTGTCATCGATCAGCGGGCCGACGTCGGTGTCGTCGTCGACGCCACGCCCGAGCTTGAGGGCCCCCATCTTCTCCGCCAGCTTGGAGGCGAACTCGTCCGCCACCGCGCCGGAGACGTGGAAGCGGTTGGCCGACGTGCAGGCCTCGCCCATGTTGCGCATCTTGGCCAGCATCGCCCCGGTCACGGCGGCGTCGACGTCGGCGTCGTCGAAGACGATGAACGGGGCGTTGCCCCCGAGCTCCATCGAGAGGCGCAGCAGCGTCTCCGACGCCTGCGCCATCAGCTTGCGCCCCACCTCGGTGGAGCCGGTGAACGACATCTTGCGCAGCCGCGGGTCGGCGATCAGCGGCGCCGCCGTCTCGCCTGACGACGATGCGGTGATGAGGTTCAGGACGCCGCCCGGGAGGCCGGCCTCCTCCAGGATCCGGGCCAGCATCAGCATCGACAGGGGTGTCTGCTGCGCGGGCTTGACCACCATCGTGCAGCCGGCGGCGACGGCGGGGCCGATCTTGCGGGTGCCCATCGCCATCGGAAAGTTCCAGGGCGTGATCATGAGGCAGGGGCCGACGGGCTGCTTCATCGTCAGGATCCGGCCCGCACCGTTGGCGGCGACCGAGTAGCGGCCGTCGATGCGCACCGCCTCCTCGGAGAACCAGCGGAAGAACTCCGACGCATAGGCGATCTCGGCCAGCGATTCCCTGATCGTCTTGCCCATCTCCAGGGTCATGAGCAGCGCCAGGTCGTCCTTGCGCTCGGTGATCATCTCGAATGCGCGGCGCAGGATCTCGCCCCGCTCGCGCGGGGCCATGGCGGCGAACTCGGGCCCGGCGCTCACCGCCGCGTCCAGCGCCGCCTTGGCATCGTCAACGGACGCGTCGGCGACCTCGCACAGCGGCGCCTCGGTCGACGGGTCCTCGACCGCGAGCGTCCCCTTGGCGCCGTCGCGCCACTCGCCGGCGATGTACAGCTGCTTGGGGACCTGGTCGACTACCTGCTGTTCTTGGGAGGCGGTGATCGTGGTCATGGACGCAACCTACTACCCCGCGCCCGGCCGTCCGGTCTTCGTCTCCAGAGGAACGTCTCCCGGAGCGGGGCGGCCCAGGTGATGGTGAAACACCGGCAACCTGGACGCAAAGCTGTGACGAGGCGCCGGCGGGACCGCCGGCGCCTCGTCGTGGGGCAGCTTGATGGGGGTGGGTCTAGGCCGCGGCCGGGTGGGCCGCCGGCTCCAGCGCGACGCTCAGCACCTCGTCGATCGTCATCGCGACGTGGAACGTCATCTGCTCGCGCACCTCTTCGGGCACGTCGTCCAGGTCACCGCGGTTGCGCTCCGGCAGGACCACATCGGTCAACCCGGCGGCGTGCGCCGCCAGCACCTTCTGCTTGAGGCCGCCGATCGGCAGCACCCGGCCCTGCAGCGTGACCTCACCGGTCATGCCCACCGTGTGCTTCACCGGACGCTCGCTCAGCAGCGACGTCAGCGCGGTCACCATGGTCACGCCGGCCGAGGGGCCGTCCTTGGGGATGGCGCCGGCGGGGACGTGAACATGGAACGCCTTGTCCTCGAACTGAGCCGGATCGATGCCAAGGTCGGCGGCGTGGCCGCGGACGTAGGAGAGCGCGATCTGCGCCGACTCCTTCATGACATCGCCGAGCTGGCCGGTCAGGGTCAGTCCGGGCTTGCCCGGCATCGCCGTCGCCTCCACGAACAGCACGTCGCCGCCGGCGCCGGTGACCGCCAGACCGGTGGCCACTCCGGGCACCGCGGTCCTGATCGCCGACTCCTGGAAGTGACGCTGACGTCCGAGGGCATCCCGGATCTGCTCGATGTCGATCGTCACCGGGGCGACGACCTTCTCCGAGGCGACCTGGGTGGCCGTCTTGCGCAGCAGGGTCCCGAGATCCCGCTCCAACTGGCGCACGCCCGCCTCACGCGTGTATTCGGTGGTGACGATCTCCAGCATCTGATCGGAGATCTCCACCTCCTCGGCGCGCAGGCCGTTGCGCTCCAGCTGGCGCGGCCACAGGTAGCCGCGGGCGATCGCCACCTTCTCAGAGGTGGTGTAGCCGTCGAAGCGGATGACCTCCATCCGGTCCAGGAGCGGGCCGGGGATGGTGTCCGCGACATTGGCGGTCGCGATGAACATCACGCCTGACAGGTCCAGCTCCAGGTCGAGGTAGTGGTCGCGGAACGAGTGGTTCTGCGCCGGGTCCAGGACCTCGAGCAGGGCCGCCGACGGGTCGCCGCGCCAGTCGGCGCCGACCTTGTCGACCTCGTCGAGCATGATCACCGGGTTCATCGTCCCGGCGTCGCGCAGGGCACGGACCAGCCGTCCCGGCAGCGCGCCGATGTAGGTCCGCCGGTGACCGCGGATCTCGGCCTCGTCACGGACGCCGCCCAGGCTCATGCGCACGAACTTGCGTCCGGTGGCACGGGCGATCGACTCGCCGATGCTCGTCTTGCCGGTCCCTGGCGGGCCGATGAGGGTGAGGATGGCGCCGGAGCGCTTGTCCTCCTGGATCCCGCGCTCGACCCGCAGCTTCTTGACCGCGATGTACTCGACGATCCGGTCCTTGACGTCATCAAGGCCGGCGTGGTCGCTGTCCAGGATCTCCCGGGCGTGCGTCGGGTCGAGCTTCTCCTCGGAGCGCTCGTTCCACGGGACCGAGAGGATGGTGTCCAGGTAGGTACGGATCACGCTGGACTCCGCGGACTGCTCACCCATGCGCTCGAGGCGGCCGAGCTCCTTCTCAGCCTGCTCGCGGGCGTGCTCGGGCATGCCGGCCTCTTCGATCTTGGTGCGGTACTCCTCCACGACTGAGGCGTCGTCCTCGTCCAGCTCCTTGCGGATCGAGTCCATCTGCTTACGCAGGAAGTACTCGCGCTGCTGCTTCTCCGCGCCGGACTCCACGTCCTCGCGGATGCGCTTGCGCACCTGCAGCTCGGCCAGGCGCTCGCGCTGGTAGCCCAGCGCCATCTCCAGCCGCTCGGTGACGTCGACCGTCTGGAGCAGCTTGACCTTCTGGTCGTAGTTGAGATCGGGGGAGTAACCCGAGGTGTCGGCGAGGGTCCCGGGCTCGCTGATCGAGCGCAGGAAGCCGGAGATCCGGCCGTCGTCACCGCGGAGCTCGAGGATCTCCTCGACCACGGCGCGGTACTCGCGCTCCAGGTTGCGGGTCTTGCCGTCCACGGGGACGGCGTCGGGCTGCTCCTCGACCTCGACGAACAACCGGCCGTCGGGCAGCGTCTGGGCGGCACCGGCGACACCGCGGTGCAGGCCCTGTAGCTCATAGGCGCGGCCGCCACCGGGCAGGCGCACGCGGTTGGAAACTTCGGCGACCGTGCCCACGGCCGCGTACTCCTGCTCGTGGCGGGGCACCAGCAGGACACGCTCTTCATCGCCGGCGTCAATCGCCAGCGTGAGCGACATGCCCGGGAAGACGACGACGTCCTCCAACGGGACCAGGAGAAGGCGACTCATCAAGTCTTCACTTTCAGTAGGTGCTTACGCAAGATAAGTAGAGGATACCACGGGGCACGGTCCCCGAAAAGCAGATCTCAGTGTGCTCGACTGAGATTATCAGCAGGGCTCCGCATCACTGCCGTCTCGACGTGCCTCGCGTGCGCTCATCTGGGATGATCCGGGCGATGCCAGACCACCAAGAAGAGGACGCCCACGACATCCTGGCGGCCGAGGAGTTCGGGGTGCCCGCGCGCGACCCGGCGCTGGAGTCAGCCCACGACGTGCTGGCCGCCGAGGAGTTCGGAGTGCCCGCCGGCGACCCGGCGCTGCATCACGGGCCGGTGACGCTCCCCGACGACCCGACCGGGATCGCCGAGCCCCACGACGTGCTGGCCGCCGAGGAGTTCGCGCTGCCCGCCGGCCGCTCCTGGGACGCCGGCGCGGGTGAGCCGACGAGGTCGGGGCGCACCCGGGCGCTGCTGGCGGCCGCCGCGCTCGTGTTGCTCGCAACGCGTGTGTTGCACAAACGCCGCAGTTAAGTTCCGAACGCGTCTTGTTCCGTCACAGCGGAGGGCGCAAAGCTCCCCGCTGTGCAATCTAAGCCCGGATACGGTGCATCAGACGACGCACGTCTAGCGGCGCTCGCTGAGGGTCAGCATGGCGTGGTGTCCCGGCGCCAGCTGTCTGAGCTTGGGTACTCGCGCAGCAGCGTTGCGCGCCGGGTCGAGAAGCGGCGGCTGCTCCGTATCCATCGTGGCGTCTACGCCGTCGGCCACCAGCGCCTGACCGCGCGCGGGCGCTGGATGGCCGCGGTTCTGGCCTCCGGCACCGGGGCCGTGCTGAGCCACCTCGAAGCGGCGGCCCTTCACGACCTCCGACCCATCGGCAGCGGCCGCGTCGACGTGACCGCGACCTCGCGGCACAACCTGCCGGGCATCCGCTCCCACTGGACCCGGACCTTGGATCGGGACGACTGCACCAAGATCGACGGCGTCCCCGTCACCACCCTCGCGCGCACCTATCTCGACATCGCCGAGGTCCTCAACCACCGCCGCCTGATCGAGGCCCTCGAGGCCGGCCAGCGCCAGAACAAACTCGACGTCGGCGCCCTCGAGGCCGTCATCGCCCGCAACCCCGGCCGCCGCGGCATCACGCCGCTGCAGGCCGCCGTCGCCGAGCTCGCCGACGATCCGCCGCTCCTCCAGTCAGACCTCGAGACGAGCGTTTCGCGCGCTGAGCCGCGCGCACGGCCTCCCCGAGCCCCAGTACAACGTCTATGTGGAAGGCCTGCTGGTGGATGCCGTGTGGCCCGAGCACCGCTTGGTGGTCGAGGTGGACGGCTGGAACTACCACCGGACCAAGCGATCCTTCGAGGAGGACCGGCGCCGCGACCGCAAGCTGCTACGGGCGTGCTGGCGGGTCGCCCGGTTCACCGGCGACGATGTCCACGGCGACCCTGACGGCGTCGCCGAGGAGCTCAGCGAGCTGCAGCGCGACGGGCCTTGGCCGCAGCCGGCGAGATGAGGTCCGTGATCGAGCCATCCTCGAGCTCGGCGGCCAGCGCGATCGTCTCGGACAGCGTCGGGTGGGGGTGGACGGTCAGGGCGATGTCCTCCGCGTTGGCGCCCATCTCCAGAGCGTGCACCGCCTCGGAGATGAGGTCGCCGGCGCCGACCCCGACGATTCCCGCGCCCAGCAGGCGATGGGTCTCGCGCTCGAAGATCAGCTTGGTCATGCCCTCCTCGCGGCCCAGGCCCAGCGCCCGGCCCGACGCGGTCCAGGGGAACACCGCCTTCTCGTACTCCACGCCGTCGGCCTTGGCCCGGGTCTCGGTCAGGCCCATCCACGCCACCTCGGGGTCGGTGTAGGCCACCGACGGGATCGTCCGGGCGTCGAACTCGACGTCGAGGCCGGAGATGACCTCGGCGGCCACCTTGGCCTCGTGCATGGCCTTGTGAGCCAGCAGCGGCTCGCCGACGATGTCGCCGATCGCGTAGATCCCCGGCACGTTGGTCCGCATCCTCGAGTCCACCGGAATGAAGCCGCGGTCGTCAACCTGGACCCCGGCGGCCTCCGCGCCGATGGCCCGGCCGTTGGGCACCCGGCCGACCGAAACGAGCACGCGGTCGAACATGCGCGAGCCGGCACCGGCGATCTCCACCTTCAGCCCGTTCTTCTGTGCCTTGATGCTCTCGGCCCTGCTGGACAGCAGCACGTCCTGATAGCGGCCGCCGATCCGCTTGGCCAGCACGCGCACGAGGTCGGGGTCGGCGCCCGTGAGCAGGTGGTCGAGCATCTCCACCACGGTGACCTTGGCGCCGAGCGCGTCGTACACGCAGGCCATCTCCAGCCCGATGATCCCGCCGCCGATCACCAGCAGCCGGTCCGGGATCGACGACGGCGAGAGGGCTCCGGTGGAGTCGATGACGCGCTCGTCGTCGGGCAGCCCCGGGATCGTGGCCGGCTGCGAGCCCGCGGCGACGATGCAGTTCTCGAAGGTGATCTCGCGATCGCCCACCGTCATCGACGAGGCGCCGGTGAGCTTCGCCACCCCGTGGATGACCTCGACGTCGCGCCGCTGGGCCAGACCCACCAGCCCGCCGGTGAGCTTGTCCACCACGGACTGCTTCCACTCCAGCAGCTTGGGCAGGTTGACCTTGGGGGCGCCGAACGCGATGCCGTGGGTGGCCATCTCCTCGGTCTCGGCGATCACCCGCGCCGCGTGCAGGAGCGCCTTGCTCGGGATGCAGCCGACGTTGAGGCAGACGCCGCCGAGCTTCTCGTGGCGCTCGATCAGCGCGACCCGCAGGCCCAGATCGGCGGCGCGGAACGCCGCGGTGTAGCCGCCGGGGCCGGACCCCAGCACCACCACCTGGAAATCGCGATCGCCGTCGGAGGAGGACGAGGAGGAGGGGGGCGGGGGAGGCGGCGGCTCGGAGACGACCTCCGCCGCCGCCGCGGCGCCATCAGACGACGCGCCGTCGTCGGCTGAACCCGCCCCGTCGAGCTTGAGCAGCAGCGACCCCTCGGACACCCGGTCGCCCACGGCCACCGACAGCTCGGACACGACGCCGGCGAACGGCGCGGGCACGTCCATCGTGGCCTTGTCTGACTCGAGCGTGACCAGCGGGTCCTCGACCGCCACCTCATCTCCGACGGAGACGAGGATCTCGATCACCGGGACATCGTCAAAGTCCCCGATGTCGGGCACGCGCACTTCGGACAGCGGACTCACAGCAGCGCCCGGCGCAGGTCTGACAGCACCCCCACCAGGAACGACACGAACCGCGCGGCGGCGGCGCCGTCGATCACCCGGTGGTCATAGGACAGCGACAGCGGCACCATCAGCCGCGGCACGAACTCCGAGCCGTTCCAGACGGGCTTCATGGCCGCGCGAGTGACGCCGAGGATGGCGACCTCCGGCGCGTTGATGATCGGCGTGAACGACGTTCCCCCGATCCCGCCGAGCGAGCTGATGGTGAACGTCGCGCCGCGCATCTCGTCGAGCGACAGCTTGCCCTCCCGGGCGCGCGCGGAGAGGTCGGTCAGGTCGCGGGCGATCTCCTTGATCCCCTTGCGGTCGGCGTCCTTGATCACCGGCACGAGCAGGCCGCCCGGGGTGTCGGCGGCAAATCCGATGTTGTAGTAGCGCTTGAGGACCAGCTCATCGCCGTCCAGCGACGAGTTGAAGGCCGGGAACTCCTTGAGCGCGACGACGCAGGCCGCCACCAGGAAGGACACCATCGTGAACTTGACGCCCTCGCGCGCGTGCTCGTCGTTGAGCCGCTTGCGCCAGGCCTCGAGCTCGGTGATGTCGGCCTCGTCGTTGTGGGTGACGTGGGGGATCATCACCCAGTTGCGCGCCAGGTTGGGCGCGGAGATCCGCTGGATGCGCGACCGCTCGACGCGCTCCACCGGGCCGAACTTCTCGAAGTCCACCTTGGGCCACGGGAGGAGGTCGAGGCCCGCCACACCGCCGCCCGCGCCGCCGCGCGCCGGCGCCGGCGCCAGGAGCCGAAACCGCCGCCGCGGTGCCCTTGCCGTCGGCCAGGTTCTGCACGTCCTCCCTGGTGATGCGACCCTTGCGACCGCTGCCTGTCACCGAGCGCAGATCAACGCCCAGCTCGCGGGCGAGGCGGCGCGCCGACGGGCTGGCATAGATCGGGCCACCCCCGTTCGTCCTCGCCGGGGCCGCCGTCGGCGCCGCGGCCGCCGCGGCCGGCGAGGGCTTCTCGCCCGACTCGGCGGGCTGCGAGGGCGCCTCCAACGACTCAGCGGGCTGCGAGGGCGCCTCCAACGACTCGGCGGGCTGCGAGGGCGCCTCCAACGACTCGGCGGGCTGCGTCGTGGCCTCGGCGGAACGGCCGGCCGCCGCCGCCGCCTCGGCCGGCTCTCCGCCGCCCGGGTCACCGGCGCCGTCCGAGCCCTCGATCCTCATCAGCGGCGAGCCCTGCGCCACGCGATCCCCGACCGAGACGCTGATCTCCTTGACCACGCCCGCGAACGGGGCCGGTACGTCCATCGTGGCCTTGTCTGACTCGAGCGTGACCAGCGGGTCCTCGACCGCCACCTCATCTCCGACGGAGACGAGGATCTCGATCACGGGGACATCCTCGAAGTCACCGATGTCCGGGACTTCCACCTGCGTCGTGGTGGCGCTCATACGGTCGTGGGCAGCGGCGCGTCGGCGTCGATCTTGTACTTGGCGATGGCCTGCCCCACCAGCTTGCGGTCCACCGTGCCGGCGTCGGCGAGCTCCTTCAGAGCGGCCACCGCGACGTAGTGGCGGTCCACCTCGAAGAAGCGCCGCAGCGCCGTGCGGAAGTCGCTGCGCCCGTAGCCGTCGGTGCCGAGGGTCCGGTAGGCGCCGGGCACCCACTGGCGGATCTGATCGGGCACGGCCCGCAGATAGTCGGTGGAGGCGATGACCGGCCCCCGCTTGCCCGACAACTGCTCGGAGACGTAGGCCGCGTGCGGCTTGTCCGTAGGGTGCAGCATGTTCCAGCGCTCCACCGCCAGGCCATCGCGGCGCAGCTCCGAGAAGGAGGTGACGCTCCACACGTCCGCCAGCACGCCGAAGTCCTCCTCCAGCAGGTCGGCGGCGGCGATCACCTCGCGCAGGATCGTGCCCGAGCCCAGGAGCTGGACCACCGGCTTGCGCGCGCGCTTCGGCGCCCGGCGCAGCGGATACATGCCGCGCAGGATCCCCTCCTCGGCGCCCTCGGGCATCGCCGGGTGCACGTAGTTCTCGTTCATGAGCGTGACGTAGTAGAAGACGTCCTCCTGCTCTTCGAGCATGCGGCGCAGGCCGTCCTGGACGATCACCGCCAGCTCGGAGCCGAACGCGGGGTCATAGGCGCGGCAGTTCGGCACCACGCTGAACAGAAGGTGGCTGTGGCCGTCCTCGTGCTGCAGGCCCTCTCCGTTCAGCGTCGTGCGCCCGGCCGTGCCGCCCAGCAGGAAGCCGCGCGTGCGGCTGTCGCCGGCCGCCCACACGAGATCGCCCACCCGCTGGTAGCCGAACATCGAGTAGTAGATGTAGAACGGCACCATCGGCACGTCATGGGCGCTGTAGGAGGTGCCCGCGGCGATGAACGAGGAGATCGAGCCGGCCTCGGTGATCCCCTCCTCGAGGATCTGGCCGTGCTCGTCCTCCTTGTAGAACATGAGCTGCTCGGAGTCCTGGGGGCTGTAGCGCTGGCCGAACGGGGAGTAGATGCCGACCTGGCGGAACAGCCCCTCCATGCCGAACGTGCGCGACTCGTCGGGGACGATGGGCACGATGTGGCGCCCCAGCTCCTTGTCGCGCAGCAGCGCAGCGAGGATGCGCACGAACGCCATCGTCGTCGAGATCTCGCGCTCGCCGGTGCCCTCGAGCTGGGACTTGAACGCGTCCAACGGGGGCGCGGCCAACGACGTTGAGCGCGGCCGCCTGACCGGCAGCGAGCCGCCGAGCGTCTCGCGGCGCTCGCGCAGGAACTCCATCTCCGCGGCGTCCGCGGGCGGCTTGTAGTACTCGGCGTCGTGGACCTGCTGGTCGGTGAGCGGCAGCTCGAAACGGTCGCGGAAGGCCAGCAGCGCGGCCTCGGTCATCTTCTTGGCCTGGTGGGTGATCATCTGGCCCTCGCCAGAGACACCCATCCCGTAGCCCTTGATCGTCTTGGCGAGGATCACGGTCGGCTGCCCGGTGTGGCGCACCGCCGCGTGATACGCCGCGTGGACCTTCTGCTGGTCGTGCCCGCCGCGGTTGAGCAGCCAGATCTCGTCGTCTGACATGTGGCTCACGCGCTCGAGCAGGCGGGGATCGCGCCCGAAGAAGTGCTCGCGCACGTACGCGCCGTCGCGCGACTTGAACGTCTGGTAGTCGCCGTCGACGCAGTCCTGCATGACCTTGACCAGGGCGCCGTCGACGTCGGCGTCGAGCAGCGGGTCCCAGCGGCTGCCCCAGATCACCTTGATCACGTTCCAGCCGGCGCCGCGGAAGTCGGACTCGAGCTCCTGGATGATCTTGCCGTTGCCGCGCACCGGCCCGTCCAGGCGCTGGAGGTTGCAGTTGACCACCCAGATCAGGTTGTCCAGCTGCTCGCGGCCGGCCAGCGCGGTGGCGCCCATCGACTCGGGCTCGTCCATCTCGCCATCGCCCAGGAACGCCCACACCTTGCGACGTTCGGTGTCGGCCATGCCGCGGGCCTGGAGGTACTTCATGAACCGCGCCTGGTAGATGGAGGTGATGGCCCCGATGCCGAGCGACACGGTCGGGAACTGCCAGAACTCCGGCATGAGCCACGGGTGCGGATAGGAGCTCAGGCCGCCGGGCGCCGAGACCTCCTGGCGGAAGCCGTCGAGCTGCTCCGCCGTCAGCCGCCCCTCCAGGAATGCACGCGCGTAGTTGCCGGGCGATGAGTGCCCCTGGAAGTAGATGAGGTCGCCGCCGTGGTCGCCCGACGCCGCGTGCCAGAAGTGGTTGAAGCCCACCTCCATCAGCGTCGCCAGCGACTGGTAGGTGGCGATGTGCCCACCCAGCTCGGACGAGATCTTGTTGGCGCGCACCACCATGCAGATGGCGTTCCAGCGCACGATCGAGCGCAGGCGGCGCTCGATCTGAGGGTCGCCCGGGAACGGGGGCTCCAGCGACCGCGGGATGGTATTGACGTACGGGGTGTTGAGAGTGGCGATGGGGCCGGTGCCGGCGTGCTGGGCGCGCTCGATGACCCGCGTCAGCAGGTCGCGCGCGCGGTCCGGGCCGTCGTGCGAGACGACCGCGTCCAGCGCCTCGAGCCACTCGGTCGTCTCTACCGCATCCGGGTCGACCGCGTCAAGCTCGGCTCCACTGCCATTCGTGCTCGGCGTCTGTGTCGGGGCTCGATCAGTCATGGCCTGTCGGGAGTAGGGATCAGGGGTTCGACTATACCCGTGCGATCGTGCGTACCCGCCCCCGCCCAAAGGCCTGGCGGTCCGGTTTGTCGTAGGTTGAAGGCATGAGCATGCGCAAGGTGGAGGGACTGCCCGGCCCCCCGTGGGATCGTCCACTGGCCGGCATGTTGGACCGGATTACGGTGCATTCTGAGCTGCTGGAGGGCAATCCGCTCGGCGACTCCCCGCGCCGGCCCCTCTACGTGTACCGCTCGCCGGGCGCGATCGCTCCGGGCCGCGAGCGCTTCCCGTCGGTGTACATGCTCCAGGGCTACTCCGGCCAGGCCGATATGTGGGCGGCGCGCGGCGCCGCGTTCGAGCCGACCGGTGTCGAGCGCATCGACGCCATGTTCGCCGCCGGAGACTGCCCGGACGCGATCGTCGTGTTCGTCGACGCCTGGACCTCGCTGGGCGGCTCCCAATTCCTCAACTCCTCGAGCACCGGTCCCTACCTGGACTACCTGTGCGACGAGATCGTGCCGTTCGTGGACGAGCGCTACCCGACCCTCCCCGGCCCGCGGCACCGCGGGGTGGCGGGCAAGTCGTCGGGCGGCTATGGGGCCATGGTCGTGTCGATGCTGCGGCCCGATGTGTTCGGGGCGCTGGCGTCACATGCCGGCGACGCCCTGTTCGAGTACTGCTACCTGCCAGAGTTCCCCGCCATCGCCCGGCGGCTCCGCGACGACTTCGGCGGCTCGTTCGACGAGCTGCTCGGCGCCATGCGCCAGGAGCCGACCTTCAACTGGGGACGGTACGGCGACGCCCTGTCGATGTACGCGTACGCGTGCGCCTACACGCCGGACCCCGAGCACCCGGGCAAACCGCTGCTGCCATTCGACCCCGCCACCGGCCGCCTGGTCGAGGAGATCTGGCAGCGCTGGCTGGAGCTGGACCCGGTCCGGATGGCCGAGCCCCACGCCGACGCCCTGGGACGCATGCGGCGGATCTACCTCGACGCCGGGCGCCAGGACGAGTTCTTCCTGGACCTGGGGGCTCAGGCCTTCTCCGACGAGCTGACCCGGCTGGACATCGCGCACACGCTCGAGCTCTTCGACGGCAAGCACGGTGGGATCTCGTACAGATACCCTGGCGCGATCCGACAGCTCGTGCTGTCGCTGCGCGAGCCATGACCGCCACCGCCGATACCGAACTCGCCTTCGCCGGTCCCGGCGCGCTGGCGGCGATGGTCCGATCCGGAGAGGTCGCCCCGCGCGAACTCGTGGAGTTGTACCTGCGTCGGATCGAGGCGATCGATGCAACGCTCAACGCCTTCCGCGTCGTGCGCGGCGAGCAGGCCCTGGCCGAGGCCGAGCAGATCGATCGCTCCGGCCCCCTGGCGGGGGTTCCGATCGCCGTCAAGGACGATCTGGAGCTCGCCGGCGAAAGCGCCACCCGCGGCACGCGCAGCTACGGCGCCGCGGCGACCATCGACGCCGAGCCGATCCGCCGCCTGCGCGCGGCCGGCGCCATTCCGATCGGCGTCACCAACGTACCCGAGCTGATGATCTTCCCCTGGACGGCGACCACCGCCAACGGGGTGACCCGCAACCCGTGGGACCGCTCGCGAACGCCCGGCGGGTCCTCCGGTGGCTCGGCGGCGGCCGTGTCGGCCGGCCTCGTCGCGGCGGCCACCGCCTCGGACGGGGGCGGCTCGATCCGGATCCCCGCCGCTGCCTGTGGTTTGGTCGGGATGAAGTCCAGCCGCGGCCGCGGCCTCGGCGGCGGGTGGCTGGACATGTCGGTCTACGGGGCGCTCGCGCGCACGGTGGCCGACAGCGCGCTCATGCTCGAGGTGATGCACGCCGCGGACGCTCAGCCGCGCACCGGCGGTTACGTCGACGCCGCCGCCACGCCGCCGCCGCGGTTGCGCATCGCCGTCTCGCGCAAGCTGCCGCCCGGTCTGCTGGGGCGCGTCTCGGCCGATCAGCGCGGCGCCTGGGAGCGCACCGGAGCGTTGCTGAGCGCGCTCGGGCACGACGTCGTCCCGCGGGATCCCGCCTATCGGTTAGCCCAGGTCGAGTTTCTGCAGACCTGGGTGCGCGGGGTCTACGAGGACTCGCTCACGGTCCCCGATCGCTCGATGCTCGAGCCCAGCACCCGCCAGATGGCCGCTCTCGGCCGCTATCTGGTGCCGCCCCGGCGGCGTGCGGCGCTGCTTGCCGCCCGGGACCGCACGACGGCCCGCATCGGAGCGCTGTGGGACGACGTCGACGTGCTCGTGACCCCCGCGCTGGCCAAGACCGCGATCGCCGCGCAGGGCGGCTACGGGCGTCCGGCGCCGCTGGCCATCGATATCGCCGGGCGCTTCACCCCGTTCACGCCGATCTTCAACCTCACCGGGCAGCCGGCGGTGTCGATCCCGGCGGGCGTGGGCGTCGACGGACTGCCGCTCGCCGTTCAGCTCGTCGGTCGGGTGGGCGCCGAGGAGACGCTGTACTCGCTCGCCGGCCAGATCGAGGAGGCCGCGCCATGGGCCCAGCGCCGCCCCTCCGTGTCATGAGATCGCGCCGCACACGCCTGCTCCTGCTGCTCACCGCTGTCGCGGTGGCGCTCGGTGCCGCCGCGGGGACAGCGTCGGCCCGGACGGTGTGGCTGTGCCAGCCGGGGCAGACCCCGGACCCGTGCAACGTGAGCCTGGGCATGACCGTGTTCTCGCCGACGCTCCACAAGCTCAATGTGATCCACCCGAAGCGCGTCACCAAGCCGGCGCTCGACTGCTTCTACGTCTATCCGACGGTCTCCGATCAGACGACGACGCTGGCCAACCTGCACGTCGACCCGGAGGAGCGGTCGATCGCGCTCTACCAGGCCGCCCGGTACTCGCAGTACTGCCGCGTGTTCGCGCCCATGTACCGCCAGGTGACGGTGACCGCGCTGGATTCGGGCAACAAGGAGTCACCGCAGCAGCTTGCGATCCCAGTCAACGACGTGCGCGCCGCCTTTGCCACCTACCTGCGCAAGTACAACCACGGGCGCGGGTTCGTGCTGCTCGGGCACTCGCAGGGCTCGTTCGTGCTCGAGCAGCTGATCGCCAAGGACATCGACAGCAAGCCGGCCGTCCGCAAGCGCCTGGTGTCCGCGATTCTCCTCGGCGGCAACGTCGTGGTTAAGCGCGGGAAGCCCGCGGGCGGCACGTTCACGCACGTCCCAGCGTGCCGCTCGGCGACGGAGCTGGGGTGCGTGATCGCGTTCTCCACCTTCGACCAGCCGCCGCCGGCCAACAGCATCTTCGGACGGACGACGGTCCCCGGCGACCAGGTGCTGTGCACCAATCCCGCGGCCCTCGGCGGTGGCGCGGCCAGCGTGGACCCGATCTTCCCGTCCCAACCGTTTGCGCCGGGCACGCTGATCGCCGCCGGGATCGCGCTGCTCAAGATCACGCAGCCCGCGGCGCCCACGACGTGGCTCAGCGAGCCCGGTGCGTATCGTGCCCGGTGCTCCTCGGCCGGTGGTGCCAACGTCCTCCAGGTCACCGCCCTGCACGGCGCCGAGACCGCCACCCCCAGCCCCGACCCCACGTGGGGGCTGCACCTGCTCGACGCCAACATCGCCCTGGGCAACCTGCTGACCGTGGTCCGCAGCGAGGCGGCCGCGTACGCCGCGCGGCCGTCGGCGCCGCTGTCCCCGACGTCGCGGTAGCGCTCACGTCGGTGGGCACTGCGCCGGTGGCGCAGCATTTCGAGCGCAGCCCCGTGCGGTACACTTTCGTACCGTGAGCACGGTGGTCGACAGCGCACCGGCGGTGGCAGCACCCGCGACGGCGATCGGCGCGTTGCCCTCGCCCGCCGGGCCCGTCGACCCGGACACGCCGGCTCACATGCCGCCGGGGCTCGGCGTGCCCGCGACGCTTCAGGGCCTGCGCTTCGCCCGCCGTCCCATGAGCTTCGCGCTGGCGGCCCAGCGCCGCTTCGGCGACGTGTGGCAGCTGCGGGTGCCGACCCGAGCCGAGGCGTTCACGGTGACCTGCCACCCCGACCATGTCCGCTCGTTGCTGACGGCCGATCCCGCGGATGCGCCGTCGCTGACCGGAGAGTCGCCGCTGCGGCCGATCCTGGGCCCGAACTCGGTGCTCACCTCGGTCGGCGCGCGGCATCTGCGCCAGCGCAAGCTGCTGCTGCCGCCGTTTCACGGCGAGGCGGTCCAGCGCTACGTGGCGATGATCGCCGACGTTGCCGAGCAGGAGATCGACCGCTGGCCGGTGAGTGAGCCGTTCGCGCTCGCGCCCCGGATGCAGGCGGTGACCCTCGAGGTGATCATGCGCGGGGTCTTCGGGGTCGGCGCGGGATCGGTCACCACCGACGCCGAGCGACGGATGCGCCAGGCGCTGCGGCGCATGCTGGCCGCGTCGATGTCGCCGCTGTACCTGCTCGTGGAGATGCGCAACGCCCGCCACGCCGAGCCCAAGGGCATGCTCGCGGCGGTGATGGCGATGGTCGACCGCCAGATGTACGCGGTGATCCGCGAGCGGCGCGCCGCCGGGGACGGCAGCCGTCGCGCCGACGTGCTCTCGCTGCTGCTCGCCGCCACCGACGAGGACGGCCGGCCCCTCACCGACAACGAGCTTCGCGACGAGCTCATGTCGCTGGTGCTCGCGGGGCACGAGACGACCGCCAACTCGCTGGCCTGGACGTTCGAGCGGCTGCTGCGGACCCCGCCCGCCTACGCGCGGCTGCGCGACCTCGTCCGCGGCAACGACGGTGCCGGCGCCGCGGCGTACGTCGAGGCCACCATCCACGAGGGGATGCGCAGCCGTCCGGTGATCCCGATGATCGCGCGGATGGCGCTGCGGCCGTGGCGCTTCGGCGACTACACCATCCGCGCGCGCACCCCGGTGGCCGTCAGCATCGTCGCGCTGCATCACCGCCCCGATGTCTATCCCGATCCTCACGCGTTTGACCCCGAGCGATTCGTTCAGGCAAAGCCCGGCACCTACACCTGGATCCCCTTCGGCGGCGGGATCCGCCGATGCCTCGGGGCGACGCTGGCGATGGCCGAGCAGCGAGTGGTGCTGGAGGCGATCGGCCGCCGCACCGACCTCGCTGCGCCTGACCTCGCGCCCGAGCGCCCGCGCATGCGCAACGTGACGATGATCCCCCGCGGCGGCTGCCGGCTGCTGGTCACGCACCGCTATCCGGGCTGAGTGCGGACTATGGTCCCTCACGTGCCTGCCGCACATGACGAGGCGCTCGCCTCCGAGCCCACGGGCCACCGCGACCGGCTCATCGCCGCGATGGCGACGTCGATCGAGGAGAAGGGCTACCGCGACACGACGGTCGCCGATGTCGTGCGCATCGCCCGCACCTCGCGGCGCAACTTCTATGAGCACTTCGCCGACCGCGACGCCTGCTTCCTGGCGCTGTTCGACGCCACCAACGCTGCGATGATGCGTCAGATCGCCGAGGCGGTCCATCCCGACCGCCCGCTGGACGAGCAGGTCGATCGCGCGGTCGACGCCTACATCAACAACGTGGCGGCCACGCCCGCCCTGTACCGGAGCTTCGTGCGCGAACTGCCCGGCCTCGGCCAGGAGGGGGCCGATCGCGGGCTGGCCACGCTGGAGCGGTTCGCCGAGCTGCTCGTGAGCTTCGTGGAGTCCGGCCGTCAGGCCCAGCCCGAGCTCACCCTGCGGCCCCTGGCCATGGACACGGCGATCATCGTCGTCGGAGGGCTGCGCGAGCTGCTGGTCATCGCGCTGCAGCGCGGACGCGACATGCGCGAGCTGCGCTCCAGCGCCACCGAGACCGTCAAGGCGATCCTCAGCGGCTCGCTGCTCTAGCGCCTCTCGCAGAGGCTGGTTTGGCCGCCGGCGGGTGCCTGAGCTGGTACGTCGATGACACCGGACGCAACTCGACCCTGTGGCCGGGTAGCGTCCGCGCGTACCAACGCCGTCTCGCCCGGTTCGAGATCGGCGACTTCGACACCGAGCTCCCGCGGCGCCTGCCGGAGCGCGAGCCGGCTGTCGTCTGAACACGGGAGAGTCAATGCAGCGCAAGCGCGTGGAGGTGGACGGCCGGACCGCATACGTGTCCGGAGCCGCGTCGGGAATGGGGCGAGCGGTGGCGGTGCGGCTGGCGGCCCACGGATGTCCGGTCGCGATCGTCGACCAGGACGAGGACGGCTTGCGCGAGACCGCCGAGCTGATCGCCGGCCCGGTCCTGGCGCGCACGCTGGACGTACGCGACCGCCACGGGCAGATGGCGTTCGCCGCCGAGGTGGCGCAGTGGGCGCCGGCCCCGCTGGGCATGGTGCTCAACAACGCCGGGGTGGCCACGTCGCAGAGCATCGCCGACGGCGCGGTGGAGGACGACGAGTGGGTGCTCGAGATCAATCTCGGTGGTGTCATCAATGGCACCCGGGCCTTCCTGCCGATCCTGCTGGCCCAGAACTCCGGGGTGATCGTCAACACCTCGAGCGTGTTCGGCCTGGTCGGGATGCCGTTCCAGAGCGCCTACTGCACATCGAAGTTCGCCGTCCGCGGGTTCACCGAGTCGCTGCGCCACGAGCTGCGCGGCACCGGCGTGCGCGCGGTCACCGTTCACCCCGGCGGCGTCAAGACCAACATCGCGCGCAACGCCCGCTACCACGCTCACCCCACGCGTCCGGACCTGTCGCATGAGGAGGCAGCCAGGCACTTCGATGCGATCGCCCTCACCACTCCCGAGCGCGCCGCCGGGATCATCCACAAGGGGGTGAAGGCCGGTCGCAGCCGCGTGCTCGTCGGGCCCGACGCGTATATGTTCGACGCCCTGGCGCGCCTGGCGCCCACGCGGTATTTCGACGTCCTCGCCGCCCTGGACCGGCTGACGGCGCGCCGCGGCTGAAGCGGCGGCGCGCCCGCCGGGCTCAGGAGACGGTCAGCGTGCCCACCATCCCGGCGGCGCGGTGGCCGGGGACGCTGCAGAAGAACGTGTAGGTGCCGGCCGTGAGGTTGACGGTCACGCTCTTGGTGCCCCCATTGAACGTCGGCGTGGCACCGAGCACGGACCCGCTGGTCCCCTGCTGGATCGTGATGTTGTGACCCACGGGGGACATGTTGGTCATCGTGATGGTGACCTTGCCCGCCTTGGCGCTCAGCGTCTTCTTGTCATACGCGAGCTGGCCGCTGGGGTTGGCGGCGATCGCGAGGTTGCCCGACGCGCCGCCGGCGGCCGCGGCGCTCGACGTCGCCGCGCTCGTCCCGGTGCCAGCCGCCGCCGAGGAGGTCGCCCCGGAGGCGGAGGTGGCACCTCCGCTCGACGAGCTGGAGCCCGAGGAGCCGCCGCAGGCAGCGACGCCCAGCGCCAGCACAGCCGCGCTGAGGAGGAGGGCTGAGTGCTTGAGCATGGGGAGATCTCCTTCGTGTTCGGTGTCGGCCGGGAGGACCCGGGATCAGGGGAGGCCGGTGTTCGGGCCTGCGCGAGCTAAGACGTCCGCCGCTGCGTTTCCTTCCCCGCCCACGGTCTGCTTGGATGCTACGGGCACAACGCAAAGGAGCAACCCCTGATGAGCGCCGCCACCACCACCCCGCGCGAGATCCGTCCCCTGGACTTCCTCGACATCGACCATCTCCTCGACGAGGAGGAGCGGATGATCCGCGACACCGTCCGGGCGTTCGTGACCGACCAGGTGGTCCCATACGTGGGCGACTGGTTCGAGGAGGCGACGATCCCGCTGGAGCTGGCGCCGGCGCTGGGCAAAATCGGCGTGCTGGGCATGCATCTGGACGGTTACGGCTGCGCGGGGGCCAGCGCCACCGCCTACGGGCTGGCCTGCCTGGAGCTCGAGGCGGGCGACAGCGGGTTGCGCAGCCTGGTCTCGGTCCAGGGGTCGCTGGCGATGTTCGCGATCCACCGCTGGGGCTCGGAGGAGCAGAAGCAGGAGTGGCTGCCTCGGATGGCGGCGGGCGAGGCGCTGGGCTGCTTCGGGCTGACCGAGCCCGACGCCGGGTCAGACCCGGGGGCGATGCGCACGCGGGCGCGACGAGACGGCGACGACTGGGTCCTGCACGGGCAGAAGATGTGGATCACCAACGGCTCGGCGGCGGAGGTCGCGGTGGTGTGGGCGCGGACTGACGACGGCATCCGCGGGTTCCTCGTCCCGCGGGGGACGAAGGGGTTCACCACCCAGGACATCCACCGCAAGCTGTCGCTGCGCGCCTCGGTCACCTCGGAGTTGCTGCTCGACGACGTGCGCCTGCCGGCCGCGTCGATGCTGCCCGAGGCCACGTCGCTGCGCGGCCCGCTGTCGTGCCTGAACGAGGCCCGCTACGGGATCGTGTGGGGCGCGATCGGCGCCGCGCGCGCGTGCTTGGAGTCCGCGCTGTCCTATGCCAAGGAGCGGATTGCGTTCGGGCGGCCGATCGCCGCCACCCAGATTCAGCAGCACAAGCTGGCGATGATGGCGCTCGAGGTCAACCGCGGACTGCTGCTGGCGCTGCACCTGGGGCGGATGAAGGATGAGGGGCGATTGCGACCTGAGCACGTGAGCATGGGCAAGCTGGCGAATGTCAACGCGGCGCTCGAGGTGGCCCGCACCGCCCGCCAGGTCCTGGGTGCCAACGGGATCACGCTGGAGTATCCGGTGATACGCCACATGAACAACCTCGAGTCGGTGGTGACCTATGAGGGCACCGCTGACGTGCACGCCCTCGTCGTCGGGAACGCCCTCACCGGCATCAACGCGTTTCGCTGACATGGCCGCGAACGAAAAGCCCGTCGTCGAAGTTCCCGCCGACCAGGCTCCGTCCTACCAGCTCGAGCTCGAGGACATCGAGGTCGGCGAGGGGGACGAGGCCGTCTCGGGCAAGGTCGTCGAGGTCCACTACGTGGGCGTGTCCTGGAACAACGGCGCGCAATTCGACGCGTCCTGGGATCGCGGCGACACCTTCAAGTTCAAGCTCGGCAAGGGCCAGGTCATCGCCGGCTGGGATCAGGGCGTGCAGGGGATGAAGGTGGGCGGGCGCCGCCGGATCACGATCCCGCCGATGCTCGCCTACGGCAAGCGCGGCGCGGGCGGCGTGATCGGGCCCGACGAGACCCTCGTGTTCGTGGTTGATCTCATCGCCGTTCGCTGAGACCGCCGGGATGCCGAGGCGCCCGGATCACCGGCCATTCCGGCCAGGCCCCCGCTTCGACGATGACGCCTGACCACGGGGGCGCCCCCGCATTCGACGAGGAGCTGCTGACGTGGTTGGGCGACGAGCCGCCGCGGGTCCGGGCCGCAGACGCCGAGCGGCTCCGCGAGATCGCGGCGGAGTTCGCCATGGGCTTCGATGCCCTGTCGGGCGTCAGACGAGCGGTGACGATGTTCGGATCGGCCCGCACGCCGCCGAGCCATCCGTACTACGCCATGGTCCGCGAGGTGGCCGCCGCCCTTGGCCGGGCGGGCTACGCGATCATCACCGGCGGCGGGGCCGGGCTCATGGAGGCCGCCAACCGCGGCGCCCGGGACGCCGGTGCCCTGTCGGTGGGTTGCAACATCGAGCTCCCGCGCGAGCAGCACCTCAACGCCTACGTCGACCTCGGGCTGGAGTTTCGCCACTTCTTTGCCCGCAAGGTGATGTTCGTGCGCTACGCGTGCGCGTTCGTCATCTGCCCGGGCGGATTCGGGACGCTCGACGAGCTGTTCGAGGCACTGACGCTCATCCAGACCAGGACCATCCGCGACTTCCCGGTGATCCTGGTCGGGACGGGGGAGTGGGACGGGCTGCTCGACTGGCTGCGGGCGCGCGCCCTGGCCGACGGCCGCATCAGCGGGGCCGATCTGAGCTCCCTGCACCGCGCCGACGACCCCGGGGCGGTGCTCGACCTGGTCAATGAGGGGCACCGCCGCCAGCGCCGACGGGGCCGGCCGCCGCCCGGGCCGGCGCCGACATGAGGCCCGAACTGGCCGCGGCGAGGGCGGTGCGCGCGTACGCCGCCATGCGCCGCAGCTTTGCCCGCCGCGACGGCCTCTACCGGCGCGACGGGCGTCCGCGCCCGCCGCGAGCCGCCGCGCATCTCTGGCCCACCGCGCGAGCGCTCGCCGCCGCCGTCGACCTGCTCGGCGTGCGGCGCGAGCTGCTCGTTGACTTTGACGCTCGGTCGGCGGTGGCGTGGCACCTGGGGGCGCTCGAGCGCTACTGGGACCGCGACGGGTGCGAGCTCCCCGCGTATGCCTCCGACGTGATCGGATCGCGTTTCGGTGGTGACCGCTACTACGACGACAACGCCTGGGTCGGGCTCGCGCTGGTGCAGCTCGCGCGCATGGACCCGATCTCCGGCCACCGGGAGCGCGCCGCCGAGCTGTTTGGCTTCGCCGCGGCCGGCTGGGATGCCCGGCGCGAGGCACCGAGCCCCGGCGGCGTGTTCTGGGTCGAGCAGGGAGTGGGGGTGGGCGCCCGCAACCACGACCGCAACACCGTCTCAAACGCCCCCAACGCCGAACTCGGGCTCCATCTCGCCGAGCTGGCGGCCGGCTCGGCGGACGCCGGCCGCTTCGCGCGGGCGCGCGACATGTACGCCTGGGTCAACGTCACGCTCGACGCGGGCCAAGAGGCGGGGGAGCCGGCCACCGGTCTCTTCTGGGACAAGCTGCGCGGGGACGGGAGCATCGATCGCACGATGTGGAGCTACAACCAGGGGACGATGATCGGCGCCAACGCGCTGCTGGCGCGGGCGGCGGGGGATGTTGACGGTGCGCCGTACCTGGCGCGCGCCGAGGCGATCGCCCGCAAGGCGCTGCGCCACTACGCGGGGGCCTACCTCCGCCAGCCCGCGGCGTTCAACGCGATTCTGTTCCGCAACCTGCTGCTGCTCTGGGCCGTCACCGGCGACGCCGGCCTGCGCGAGCAGATCCACGCCGCCATGAGCGCGTACGCTGACGCCGCGTGGAAGACGGCTCGCGATCGCCACGATCGCTTCCGGCTCTCCCGGGGCGGACTCACTCTGCTGGACCAGAGCGCCATGGTTCAGATCTACGCCCTCCTGGCCTGGGATCCGGCTGACTACCGGGCGCTCGCCTGAGCTTCGCCGGCCGATCCGATGATCGTTCACACACCCAGGGTGTGTCGATCTACACCTTGGCGACCTTGACTTTCCTCGGGCGCCTCATTACCGTCGACTGACCGAATCACGCGCGGATAGCGTGAGCTCGGAGCGCCGACAGGAAAGCGATCGGCGTGGGGTCAACAAGAATGGGCACAGGAGCAGTACGAGTCGGCGCCGGCACGGCGTCACTTCGGGGCAACCACAACCGAACCGATGGGGGGCATTGGTGAGGTCGGCACTGGCTATTTACATCACGGTGTTCGCGGTCGCCTTGGTGGCGATCGCACAGATCCTCTACTGGAAGCTGATCGTCAACCGCGCAGGTGGTGCGGGTGACGCAGCCCCGGAGATCCCGGACATGAGCTGGGCGCTCGAGCCGGTCGATCCGTGCGCCGGGTTCGAGGCCGACGCTTTGGAGCCGGCGCCGGCATCAGAGCCGGTGCGGGTGCGAGAGCCGGTGCTGGTGGGCGCCTGACACACGGGGGGTGGACGCCCACCCTGCCCCGCGTTACCGTGACGGGTGATGTGGCGGTTCGTCGCCCTCGTCATCGCCGGTCTGGGGATCGCCGCGTGTGGCTTAACGGCGACTCACCGTCGTGCCGTCGTCCATCAGGCCGCCCCCGGCCCAATCGCCGTCGCCGGCGGGTGTGGCACGACGGCGCTGCACCGCGGGACGCTGCCGGGCTGGGCCGAGCCGGCGATGAGCGCTGGTGGCACGCGGGCATCCCCGTGGCCCTACGGAGTGGCTGACAACGGGACCGCGGTGGCCGTCGAATTCGGCTTCCCGCTGCGGGCGGGCAAGCCGACCAACCCGACCAACAAGGTCCTGTGGATCATGCGCCTGCCGCGGCACGGCTCGCCGCTGACGGTGACCGCCCGGCCGGTGCGCGGCGGCGGGCCATCGGTGCACGCCAGCTGGCCGGCCGACTCCAGCCCAGGGGAGATCTACCCCTCGTTCGTTAACGTGCCACACGCCGGGTGCTGGCGGGTAACGGTGAGATGGGCCCACCACACGGACACCATCGACCTGCGTTACCAGGCCTAGTACGTCGCCCGGCCGCCGCTGATGTCATAGACCGCGCCGGTCGAGAACGTGCACCGATCGGACACGAGCCACGCCACCAGTTCGGCCACCTCCTCCGGCTGACCCACCCGCTTCATCGGGATCAGGCTGGTGATGTGGGCCAGGACCTCCGGCGCGGTCTTGGCGTTCATCTCGGTGGCGATCACCGCCGGGGCGATCGCGTTGACCAGGACGCCCGTCAGGGCCAGCTCCTTGCCCAGGCTCTTGGTCAGCCCGATCACCGCCGCCTTGGTCGCCGAGTAGGCGCTGAGGTTGGGGTTGCCGTCCTTCCCGGCCATGCTGGCGAAGTTGACCACGCGGCCCCAGCCGCGCCCCACCATCCCTGGGATCACGGCCCGGCACAGCGCCACCGTCCCGTGGACGTTGACCGCGAACGCCTGGTCCCACTCGGCGCGCGTGGTCTCCCACAGGGGTCGGTTGGGTCCGACGACGCCGGCGCTGTTGAGCAGGATGTCGATCGGCCCGAGCTGGCTGACGACCTCGGCCACCGCCGCGTCGTCTGTGACATCGAGGCGTACGTCGGCGCCCGCGGCGATGTCAGCGGTGATCACCTCGTGGTGGTCGTCGCGGAGGCGCCGCGCGCACGCCCGGCCCAAGCCGCTGGCGCCGCCGGTGACGAGCGCACGCCGGATGCCGGGGTCAGTGTGACTCACGCGTCACCTCGTTCCCGCTGGCGCCCACCAGGAAGCTGAGGTCCGCGCCGGTGTCGGCCTGCTGCACCGTGCGCACGTACAGGCTCTGCCATCCTCGCGTCGGGCTCGCGTACGCCTCGGCGGCCGCCGGCGCGGGCGAGCGGCCGGCCAGCTCGGCCTCGGGGACGTCCACGTCGAGGCGGCGCGCCGGGACGTCGAGGATGATGGGGTCGCCCGAGCGGACGATCGCGAGGGGGCCGCCGGCCGCCGCCTCGGGGGAGACGTGCAGGACGACGGTGCCGTAGGCGGTGCCGCTCATGCGCCCGTCACAGATGCGGACCATGTCGCGCACGCCGCGCTCGAGCAGTTTGGACGGCAGCGGCATGTTCGCAACCTCGGGCATGCCCGGGTAGCCCTTGGGGCCGCAGCCGCGCAGGACGAGCACGGAGTCGGGCTCGACGTCGAGGTCGGGGTCGTCGATGCGCGCGTAGAAGTCCTCGATCGAGTCAAACACCACCGCCCGGCCGCGGTGGCGCAGCAGCTCCGGGGAGGCGGCGGCGGGCTTGATGACGGCCCCGGTGGGCGCCAGGCTGCCGCGCAGGACGGCGATCCCGGCCTCGGGCTGAAGCGGCTCAGACCGCGTGCGGATGACCTCGCGATCCCAGATCTCGGCGCCGTCCAGGTACTCCACCAGCGGGCGGCCCGTGACCGTGAGCGCGTCGGGGTCCAGCAGGTCTGACACCTCGCGCAGCGCCGCCAGCACACCGCCGGCGCGGTGGAAGTCCTCCATGAGGAAGCGGCCGGCCGGCTGGAGGTCCACCAGCAACGGCACCGAGGAGCCGATCCGGTCAAAGTCGTCCAGCGACAGCTCGATCCCGAGCCTCCCGGCGATGGCCAGCAGGTGGATGACGGCGTTGGTGGAGCCGCCCACCGCGGCCAGTGCGACGATCGCGTTGTGAAACGACCCCCGGCTGAAAAGGCCGCTCGGGCGCCGGTCCTCGCGCACCATCTCGATCGCCTGGCGGCCGGCGGCATGGGCCGCCTCGAGCAGGCGGCTGTCGGCCGCCGGGGTGCCGGCAAGGCCGGGGAGCGTGGTGCCCAGCGACTCCGCCATCACCGCCATCGTCGAGGCGGTGCCCATCGTGTTGCAGTGGCCGCGGCTGCGGATCATCGAGGACTCCGATCGCAGGAACTCCTCTCGCGACAGCGTCCCGGCGCGGACCTCCTCCGACAGCCTCCACACGTCGGTGCCGCAGCCCAGCGCCACGCCCCGGAAGGTCCCGCTCAGCATCGGCCCGCCCGGGACGACAATCGCCGGGAGATCGACCGATGCCGCCGCCATCAAGAGCGCCGGGATCGTCTTGTCGCATCCGCCCAGGAGCACGAGGCCGTCGATGGGATTGGCGCGGAACATCTCCTCCGCGGCCATCGCGGCCATGTTGCGCCACAGCATTGCGGTGGGGCGGACGTTGGTCTCGCCCAGGGATACCACCGGCAGGTTCAACGGGATGCCGCCGGCCTCGTAGACCCCCTGCTTGACGCTCTCGGCGACCTCGTTGAGGTGCGCGTTGCACGGCGTCAGATCCGAGGCGGTGTTGGCGATCGCGATGTGCGGACGGCCGTCGAAAGCGTGGCCGGGCAGCCCACGCCGCATCCACGCGCGGTGGATATAGGCATTGCGCTCGGCCCCGGCATACCAGTGGGAGCTGCGATGGGTCGGCATAGACACATACGATCACATTCGTGATGAAGGTGTTCGCCGCGACGGTCGCCTCTGACGGCCAGTACGAGCTGGGTGAGGGTCCCGTCTGGGACGGGCCCCGCGACCGCGTGCTGTGGGTCGACATCAACGCCGGCGCGGTGCATGCCGGCCACCTCGAGGGTGGCCTGATCACCCCGGACCGGCATCTGCAGTTCGACGACACGGTGGGCACGGTGGTCTGCTCCCGCGATGGGCAGCTCCTCGTCGCCGGCGCCCACCGCATCTACCGCGTCAACGAGCGCTCGCGCTGCACCGTGCACGCCGAGCCGGTCCCGCAGGCCAAGGCCAGCCGGCTCAACGACGGCGCCTGCGACCCGGCCGGGCGCTTCCTGGTCGGCAGCATGGCGCTGGACGGCCGGCGCGGCGAGGAGTGCCTGTACCGGCTCGAGGACGACGGGGCGGTGACCGTCATCGACGCCGACCTCACGATCTCCAACGGGCTCGCCTGGTCCCCCGACGGCAGCGTGATGTACAGCGCCGACACGATCCCCGGCGTGGTGTGGGCCCGGTCCTACGATCTGGCCGGCGGCGCGTGCGGCCCGCGCCGCGAGGTCGTTCGCCTGGACCACGGCGGCTGGCCCGACGGCCTGTGCGTCGACACCGACGGCAACCTGTGGGTGGCGATCTGGGGCGGGGGCGAGGTCCGCTGCTACACGCCGGCGGGAGAGCGGCTGGCCACGGTCAGCGTGGCGGCGCCCCACACCACGAGCGTCGCCTTCGTCGGCCCAGACCGCGACCTGTTGCTGATCACGACGGCCACCGATCAGCTGAGCGCGGCCCAGCTCGACGAGTACCCGCTGTCCGGACGCCTGTTCACCGCCCACGTCGGTGCCGTCGGGCTGCCCGTCACTCCGTGGTCGGGGCGGTGAGGGCGTTCGTCGTCACCGGGCCCGGCGAATGCTCGGTCCAGGACGTGGAGCCTCCGTGGGCCGGTCCCGGCGAGGTCGTGGTCGACGTCGCCCGCGTCGGGGTGTGCGGGACCGACGTGGAGTTCTTCACCGGAGAGATGGCCTATCTGCACGACGGCCACGCCGCCTACCCGATGCGGCTCGGTCACGAGTGGTGCGGGGTCGTGACGGCCGTCGGTCGCGGGGTCGACGCGTCATGGCGGGGGCGCCGCGTCGCCGGCGACACGATGCTCGGGTGCGGCCGCTGCCACCGCTGCCGGTCCGGACGACAGCACCTGTGCGAGGACCGCACCGAGGTCGGGGTCAGCGGCGGGCGGGCCGGAGCGCTGGCCGAGCAGCTCGCAGTCCCGGCCTCCTCACTGGTGGCCCTGCCCGACGTCGTGGATGACGTCGCGGGCGCGATGGTCGAGCCCGGCGGCAACGCCCTGCGCGCCGTCTGGGGCGCCGAGCTGCACCCAGGCGACCGCGTGCTGATCCTCGGTCCCGGGACGATCGGGACCCTCGCCGCCCAGTTCGCGCGTGCCGCCGGCGCCGAGGTGCACGTCCTGGGCGAGCGCGAGCCGTCGCTGGGCTTCGCCCGTTCGCTCGGGATCGAGGGGGTCTGGACCGCGGCGGACCTGCCGCGGCTGGCCTTCGACGCCGTGATCGACGCCTCCACCGCGGCGGCGTTGCCGGCGCTGGCTCTCGAGCTGGTGGAACCGGGCAAGCGCGTCGTCTACATCGGCATCTCCGGGACCCCCAGCACGATCGACACGCGCACGATGCTGCTCAAGGACGTCACCGCGGTCGGCGTCCTCTCGGGCTCGCCGGCGCTGGCGGGCTCGGTGGAGGCCTACGCGGAGGGATCGGTCGATCCCCGCCCGCTGGTAGCTGCGACCGTGGGGCTCAGCGACGTGGGAGACGTCCTCGCGGGCCGGCGTCCCCCCGGCGCCGGCCCCGGTCCCAAGATCCACGTCGATCCCCAGATCACTCCAGAGAAGGACATCCCATGACCGACTTCAACGGCCTTGTGGCCATCGTGACGGGCGGCGCCAGCGGCATCGGCGCCGCCACCGCGGACGTGCTCGGCCAGCGCGGGGCGGCCGTCGCCGTGCTGGACCGAGACATCGCGGCGCTCCCGGCGCAGCCCGCCCTCGCGCTGCAGTGCGATGTGACCGACACCGACGCGGTGGACCACGCCGTCGGCGCAGTCGCCGATCGGCTCGGCGCGATCGACGTCGTGGTCAACAACGCCGGCATCGGCGCCGTCGGCGATGTAACCGCCAACGATGACGCGGAGTGGCACCGCGTCCTCGACGTCAACGTCGTGGGCATCGCCCGGGTGACCCGGGCTGCGCTACCGCACCTGCGGCGGTCCTCGCACGCGGCGATCGTCAACACGTGCTCGGTGGCGGCGCCGGTGGGCCTCGTGCAGCGCGCTGTGTACGCCGCCAGTAAGGGCGCGGTCGCGTCGCTCACGCTGGCCATGGCCGCCGACCACGTTCGCGAGGGGATCCGCGTCAACGCGGTGACGCCCGGCACCGCCGACACGCCGTGGGTAGCCCGGCTCCTGGCGCAGGCCGACGATCCCGAGGCGGCCGGCCGGGCCCTTCGGGCGCGCCAGCCGATGGGCCGGCTGGTCAGCGCCGCCGAGGTCGCCCACGCCATCGCCTACCTGGCGAGCCCCCTGTCGGCGTCGACGACGGGCACGTTGCTGGCTGTCGACGGCGGCATGTCGGGCCTTCAGCTACCGCACTAGTCGCGGCCCAGGCCGGCCAGGAAGCCTGAGAGGAGCTCGCGAAACGCACCGGGCGTCTCGAGCGGCGCCAGGTGGCCGGCGCCCGCGATGACGTGGTGCGACGCGCGGGGCAGGGCGTCGGCGAGGACGTGTGCGCTCCACGCGAAGTCGGGCATGTCAGACTCGCCGACGGCGATCAGCGCGGGCACGGCGATCTCGCGCAGGCGCTCTGGGTGCTCATCGAGCGGGTCGGGCGGCTGGGGCATCTCGCCGTTGGGGTCGAGCTCGAACGCCCGCCGCTGCATGGCCCCCACGAGGTCGCGCAGGTCGCCCGGAGCGTCGGGGCGCAGCCACGCGGCAAGGACGGCGTCCACGGCAGCGTCGAGATCGCCGCGCTCGAGTGCCTGGGTCTCCTGCGTCCAGGCGGCCTCGAGTTGTGAGGAGGGCTCCAATCCGGGAGCGGGCGCGGAGATCACCCCCAGCGCGCGGACGCGCTCCGGGGCCGTGACGGCCAGGCGGAGCGCTACCGCGCCCCCGAACGAGCAGCCCACGACGACGCCTCGTCGATCGACAGCTCGTCGAGCACGTCGCCCAGTAGGTCCCAGGGGGCGGGCGGGTCGTCGGACGGGGCGAAGTCGCCGAAGCCGGGGAGGTCGGGCGCGATGGCATGCCACCCTTCAGCGGCCAGCCACGGCAGGTGGTCGCGCCACATCCGGCGGTCGGCGATGCCCGCATGCACGAGCATCACGGCGGGTCCCTCGCCGGCCTGCTCGAACGGCAGGTCGGTCATCCGGCGAGCCCGTGAGTGTAGGCGTAGTGAACGGCCTGGGCGCGGTCGCGGGCGCCGATCTTGGAGAAGACGTGGTTGATGTGGGTCTTGACCGTCGCCTCCGAGACGACGAGCGACTCGGCGATCTCTCGGTTGGAGAGGCCCCGGGCGACGAGCGAGAGGACCTCGGCCTCCCGCGGGGTCAGATCGTCGGGCAGGGCCGCGCGCGCCGGAGCGGGCCGGGCGCCGGCGCCGGCGGCCTCGATGAGCGCGCTGTGCGCCGCCGGCCCCAGCAGCGCCTGGTGATCGGATGCGGCCTGGACGGCGCGCGCGATCTCGGCGATCCCGGCGTCCTTGGTGAGATAGCCACGGGCGCCCGCTCGTAGCGCATCCAGGATGGAGGATTCGTCGGCGTGGGTGGTGAGGACCACGATCTCGGTCTCAGGCTGGGCCGCGCGGATCCGGCGCGTGGCCTCGACGCCGTCGAGCAGCGGCATGTGCAGGTCCATGAGCACCACGTCGGGCCGGTGGCGGGCCGCAAGCCGGACGGCTTCCTCGCCGTCGGCCGCTGCGGCAACCGGCGCGATGTCGGGCGCCGCCTCGAGCAGGGTCATGAGACCCTCGCGCACGAGCGCCTGGTCATCGACCACCATCACGCGGACGGATATGGCCCGGTCACGCGCGCGCTCACCCGGGAAGGCAGGCGAGAGCTCGCACGCGCCAGCCGTCGTCGGTCGCACCGGCGCTCACCGTGCCGCCGAGCCCTCGCGCCCGCTCGCGCATGCCCACCAGTCCGTAACCACCCCCGGTGGCGGCGAGCGGCGCCGGGAGCCGCGCCAGCGTGGGCGCGGTGGGGCGGTCCTCGACCACGAGCGACGACCTCGTCGCCGGGCTGCGCGCCGGCGTGGACGGCGACGGATACCGCCGCGCCCGGGGCGTGCTTGCGGACGTTGGTGAGCGCCTCCTGGACGACGCGGAGAACCGCCTGTCCGGTGGGGCCGGCCAGGCGACCGACGTCGCCGTCGATGGTGAGCTCGCGCCTCGGCGTCGGCCCCGGCACGGTAGTCGGTGACGAGTGCCTCGATGCCCGACGGCGCCGACACCGGGTCCCCGCGCAGCGCGCCGACGGCCAGGCGCGTCTCGCGCAGCCCGTCTCGCGCCAGCTCGTGGGCGCGCTGGACACGGGCCAGCACCTCGGCGCGGTCGGCGCCCCGCTCGATCAGCGACGTCGTCGCCTCCAGTTGGATGGTGAGGCCGGCGAGAGCGTGGGCGAGGACGTCGTGGATCTCGCGGGCGATGCGCGTCGACTCCTCCAGCCGGGCGGCGCGGAGCTGCTCCTCGTGCGAGCGCTGGGTCTGGGCCAGCAGCAGCTCGGCCTGCTCGACCCGCTCGGCGGACTGGCGGCTGGTGGACGCGGCCAGGACGCTCGCGGCGAAGCCCAGCGTGTAGGCGAGCAGGCCGACCCCGACGTTGCCGTAGATGATGTCGCCGATCGCCAGCGCGACCGTGCCCGCCACGGCCACCCACACGGCCTGCGCCAGCTCCACCCGGACGCCTGCGGACACGACCGCGACGAACACGAACGCGCTGGCGGCGCTGTCCGGTGACGCCGCGCACAGCAGGCCGCCGGCACCCGCCATCACCCAGAGGTCGGGAGTGATGACGCTCGCTGCGTCGGCCGGATGGTCCACCACAACCAAGAGAACACGGCGGCGGCCAGCGAGCACCGTGATGACCAGGCCCCGGCCGTGGCCGCCGGGCCGGTGATCGGCGTGGATGACCGACACGACGATCAGCGCCAGGCCGATGACACGCACGAGCGCGGCGAGCGCGACGATCGAGGCGGGTGAGGATCACGGAGACACGGTACGGGCCGAACACGGCGACGCGGGACCCGCTGGTGCGGGTCCCGCGACCGGGAGGGAGGCGAGGTTGCGTCAGGCGAGCGTGGGGACGCCCCCGCCGGTCAGCTGCTGGCGGCGCAGGGCCATGGTCAGCGACCGGCCGAGCACCTCGAAGACCGCCATCCCCAGCAGGGCCGCCGTCCACGCCGCGCCGCTGGTGATCGAGTTCTGGGCACTGAAATGGGCGATCGTCGGCGAGCCGCCGTGGGTGATCCAGACGAGGAAGGCGAACCGCGAGCCCATGCCGAGGACCCAGAAGAAGCGCCGAGGCCCAGCCGGCGCGGGCGAGCACCTCGCCGTGGTCGCCGCGGCGCATGAACATGACCAGGCCGCTGGCGACGCCGATGGTCGCGCCGGTGAGAGCCAGGACGGTGAGCAGGACGAGGTCGTTGCCGGCGGTGGGGATGCCGTGGAGGTAGTTGGCCACGGCTATCCCGACGATGATCAGGGGCCGGAGATTCTGGGTGGTGAGCGTGCGCTCCTTGATCTGGAGCAGGACGAGGAGGACGAGGGCTGAGTCGATGAGGTAATCGGTGATTGACATGGGTCAATGGTCGGGCCGCACGGCCCTTCGCCCATCGGCGCACGGGTTGATTCGCGGGTGGATCTCGTGCCCCGTCTCCATCCACGGGTGGACGCACTACGATGGCCGCCGGCACATGAGCGACCTCCCTGAGCACGTCCGCCGCAACCGGCTCCAATGGGACCGATGGGCTGCTGATTACGTAGAGCCCGGGCGGCGCAACTGGAACGACGACGAGCCCTCGTGGGGCATCTGGAGCGTGCCCGAGTCACAGCTTGGGGTCCTGCCCGACACCGTGGAGGGCCTCGACACGATCGAGCTCGGCTGCGGCACCGGTTATGTGTCGGCGTGGCTGGCGCGCCGCGGCGCGCGGCCGGTGGGGATCGACAACTCCGAGGCGCAGCTGAGCACGGCGCGGACACTTCAGCGCGAGCACGGGCTCGAGTTCCCGCTGCTGCACGGCAATGCCGAGGCGGTGCCGCTGCCCGATGCCGGCTTCGACCTGGCCATCTCCGAGTACGGCGCGAGCATCTGGTGTGACCCCTATCTGTGGATCCCGGAGGCGGCGCGGCTGCTGCGCCCCGGCGGCCGGCTCATCTTCCTCGTCAACGGCGTGCTGGCCATGCTCACGATCCCTGACGAGGAGAACGCCGCCGCCGGCGATCGCCTGCTGCGTCCGTACTTCGGCATGCGCCGCTTCGAGTGGTCAGACGACGACTCGGTGGACTTCCACCTCCCGCACGGCGAGATGCTGGGGCTGTTGCGCCGCTGTGGCTTCGAAGTCGAGGAGCTGCTCGAGATCCAGCCCCCGGAGGACTCCACCACCCGCTACCCGTTCATCACCCTCGACTGGGCTCGGCGCTGGCCCTGCGAAGAGGTGTGGAAGGCCCGAAAAATCCCCGCACCGGCCCACGCCTGACGTAAGCTGGCGCCGTGCCGGCCTACCGGGGACTCGGCGCGATTGCCGTGGTGATCGCATTGGCGATGACGGTCGTGACCGCGACCGCCGCGCGTCCAGTTCGTCGACCCCAGCGCCTGGGCGCCATGTCCGTGAAGGCGCGACTGGCTGCATCGGCAGTCACGGTCTGGCGATCCGACTCTGACCCTGTCCGCGTCCGAGCCGCGCCGCGGGATTCCACTCACCCACATGGTCAGCCTCAAGGTCACGGTGTCAGATCAGTGGACGCGCACGCAGGACACCGGGTGCGGCCCGGTCGGGACCGGCAGTCTCAGCTTGACCGAGACCTGGCGGCGGCCGGTCAAGGCGCTGCCCGAGGTCGATCCCGCCGCGGGGCGCTGGGTCCTGCTTGTGCCCGGACCTGGCGGCCACTCGGCGCTCGACCTCTCCGCGCAGCCGGCCACCGGGACGATCACCTACGCCAACCAGCTGAGCATCGGTGGAACCCCCATCGGCGGCAACGGCGGCTGCACCGGCTCGGTGGACACGCGCGGCTGCCGCACCTACAAGCTGGGAGCCGCTTCGAACGTCTTCGGCATTGACCGGCGCTCGCTCCGCGTGCTCTCGACGGTGCGGATCGGCCAGCAGATCCGGCCTGCCGGGAGCTGCGTCGTCGGTGCCTACCGATTGTTCAACGACCTGGACTTCTTCGCCCATGACCTATCCATCCGGATGCCGCGGCCCGCGACCCTGCGGTCCAACCGGAGGGTGGTGCTCACCGGATCGAACACGGCGCACGTGAGCTTTCCGTTCACTGAATCGGGCTTCACCATCGCGGAGACCGTCACCCAGACCGCGGTGATCACCCTCACCCGGATCGCCCGTTCGTGAGGTCCACGACGCTATCGGCGAGCGCGAGCAGGCGCTCGTCGTGGGTGGCGCACAGCACCGTCTGGCCGTCCTCGCGGGCGGCGGCGCCGAGGAGCTCGGCGGTCATGGCGGCGTTGGCCTCGTCCAGCCGCGAGGTGGGCTCGTCCACGATCAGCAGGCCGCGGGCGCTGGCGAGTGCGCGCGCCAGGGCCAGCCGCTGGGCCTCCCCCGCCGACAGCCGACCGGCCCGCTGGCGGGCTCGCTCGCTCAGCCCCACCGCGTGCAGCGCGCCGGCCGCCCGGGCGCGCGCGTCGCGCTCGCCCCACCCGCGCGTGCGGAGCGCCAGCACGACGTTCTCCTCCGCGCTCAGAAAGCCGATGGGCGTCGGCTCCTGCGCCAGGTAGCCGATCCGCCGCCGGCGCAGCGCGGCCAGCGACTCGGCGTCGTCGCCGGCCAGGTCGTGCGCGTCGACGAGGATCGTCCCGCTGTCGGGACGGTCGAGTCCGGCGACGAGGCGCAGCAGCGTCGTCTTGCCCGACCCCGACGCGCCCGCCACTACATTGACCCGACCCGCCGCCAGGCAACGGCTGAGCCCGTGAAGCACGGTGCGGCGCGCGCGGCCGTGGCCCCACGTGCGAACCACGGCCTGGAGCTCGATGGTCGCGGGCGACCACCGCTCCGGCGCACGGCGGGGGAGGTCGGGAGCGGGACCGGGGGCGCCCGCGGCGGCTGGGCTCAGCAGCAGTCCGCCGTCGGTGATCCGCACTTGCGCGAGCTCGCCGATGCCGGCCTCGTGCAACATCGCGGGCGGAAGCGAGAGCCAGCCGCTGCGCCCCACCACGATCCCGCCGCCGCTCGCCCCGTCGCCGATCTCCTCCACGATGCGCCCGTCACGCATGCGCACCCCCCGCTGGGTCGCCGAGGCCGCCGCCGGATCGTGGGAGACGACGATCGCCGTCGCGCCCGCGGTGCCGGCCAGCTCCGCGATCAGCCGCAACACCGCCTGGCCGTTGACGGCGTCGAGCTCGCCGGTCGGCTCGTCGGCCAGTAGGAGCGAGGGCCGGTGCGCGATCGCCGTGCACAGCGCGGCGCGCTGACGCTCACCGCCGGAGAGAGCGCCCGGCAGCGCGCCGGCACGGTCCAGCAGCCCGGCGGCCTCGAGCAGCTCCTCGGCCCGGCGCCGGCGGGCGCCGCGCGCGGCCCCGCGCAGCGCCAGCGGCAGGGCGATGCAGTCGCGCAGCGTCAGGTCAGGGGACAGCGAGGACCCGGAGTGCTGCCCCAGCAGCCCGATCGACTCGTGGCGGATGCGGGCTCGCGCGCGTGCCGAGGCCCGGCCGATATCGCGCCCGAGCACCTGGACGGCCCCCGCCGACGGCGTCTGCAGCCCCGCGATGACCCGTAGGAGAGTGCTCTTGCCGGCGCCGCTGGGGCCGAGCACGCAGACGCTCTCCCCGCGCCTCACCGTCAGTGTGGCGCCCTGCAGGGCAGCGGCGTCGCCCTGGTTGGTGCGGTGCACGCTGAACACGTCGCGCAGCGCCACCATCTCGGTCACGAGCGCGCTCCTCGGGTGCGGCCCGCGGTGCCCAGCCAGGTCGCGAGCGCGAGGGCGGCCAGCCCGGCGGCACCCCACAGGGCGAGCTCGCCCGCCGGGTCGACGGTGACCAGGGGCGGCGCCCCGGTGGTCAGCGCGGCGACGGCCCGGATGGTGTCAACCGCCAGCCGCGCCAGGATCAGGGCGATCGCCGCACCGGCCAGCACCCCCAGGGCGCTCGCGATCACCGCCTCCAGGCGCAGCTGGGCCCGAACGGCGCGCGGGCTGGCGCCCTGGTCAACGAGGTCGCTCTCCATCCTCGCGTCCCGGCCTGATCCCAGCAGCGTCGCGAGCAGCCCGACGATGGCCAGCGCGGCCGAGAGCGCCGCGGCGGCGATCAGGGTGCCCAGCACCGCGCGCGCGACGGGCGCCTCGCGCAGCCCGCGCTCGATCGTCTCCCGGTACTGGGCCTGCAGGCTCGACAGGGGAGCGGCCTGCAGCGCGGCGCGCAACCCCCCCAGGTCGCGTGACGAAATCCACAGCTCGTCGGGGCGTCCCTGCCCGGGCAGCTGGGCGTCGAGCGCGGCGGCCAGCGTCTGCTCGTCGGCGATGACGAAACCGGCCGAGCCCGGGGGAACCGTCGGAAAGCGCTTGACGACGCCGGCCACGCGCACGGCCACCGGCTCGCCGTCCACGGTGAGCGCGAGCGTGCCGCCCTGACCGGCGGCCGCCGCCGTCGCGGGATCCACCAGCACCGGGACCGGCCGTGTGTCGCTGGGCTGCGCGGGGCGCACGATGCCGGGTAGGCCCGAGTCGGTGAACGCCACCCGCACGCCGTCGCCCGCCGGTCGCGCTCCCGACGCGGCTCCGGTGGCGCGCCACGCGGCCGGGCTGACCGTCGAGATGACGCGACCCGCGGCGTCGAGGAACGACGCGGTGCCGAGCGTCATCGCGCCGGACGCCTGCGTGCCGGCCGCCACGTTCTCGCCGTTCTGATGGCCGTTGGTGGCCTCCAGGCCGGTCGGCTCGTCCAATTCGAGCCCGGCCAGCTCCCAGGGCCCGTGGCGCGCGATGGGGAGCGTCGCCCGCACGGCCCTCGGGCGCGGCCCCGTCTCCCCGAGGCTCACCTGATCGACGGTGTCGACGGGGTGACGCAGGTCGGCGGTGACGGTGGCGGCGATCCCGGCCGGGCCGACGCGCACCGATATCGACCGTGCCCGCGCGGGGATCAGCGCGCCCGGCGTCCGCACGGGGTCGGTGGGGGCGAGGCGGCGCGCCAGCGCGGGCAGCGACGCCGCGGCGTCGGACGCGCGCCAGCCGTGCAGCCGTGCCAGCGCGTCGGCGGGCACGCCCAGGGCGGGGACCGTGACCGACGCGTCGCCGCTGACGAAGGTGGCCTGGGTGCGCCGCACGGGCCAGGCCACGCCTCGGGTCACCGTGTCCCAGCGGCTCAACGGGGCCAGCGCGAGCGGCGTGGCGAAGCCCGGGCCGGGGGAGACGATCGCGTCGAGCGGAACGGCGGCGGCCGCCTGGTCGGCCGCACTGCGCGCAAGCGTGGCGCGGTAGCACAGGGCGAAGCCGCCCAGGCCGACGGCCACCGCGACGAACGCGACCCACAACGAGGGGAGGGCCGGCCGGCGCGCCAGGTCGACGAACGCCACCCGGACCGCCAGGGGCCCGCGGCGCGCCGCGCGTTCCCCGGCCATGAGCGCCATGCCGGAGAGGCGAAACACGAGCACGCCCCCGGCCAGCGCGCACAGTGGCGCCAGCAGGATCGTCTGCGCCGTGCTCTGAGAGCTGTTGCCGGCCAGCACCAGCGCGAGCGCCGCCACCGCGGCGATGGCGGCGACGTCGGCGATCCGCGCGCGGGCGGGGACCGCCACCAGCGCGGCGACCAGGAGCGTGCTCATCAGCCAGCCGCCGGCCAGCGCCGCGAGACCGCGCCAGGTCAGCACGCTGTGAGCCAGGATGCCGCCGACGGGCTCGTGGGCGGCGGCGGCCAGCAGCGCCGCGGCGGCGACGGCCAGGAGCGCACCGGCGATGAGCGCCGCGCCGCAGATCAGCGCGCAGTCGGCGATGACGAAGGCCGCGAGCTGGTGTGACCGGGCGCCGACCGTGCGCAACCGTTCGAGCTCCTCCTGGGATTCGTGCCGCATCCCGCCCACCACCAGCATCACGAACAGGACCAGCGCCGCGATCCCGCCGCCCGCCACCAGGAGCAGCCGGCGCGGGGCGGCGTCAGCCTCGGACTGGGCGCTGCTCAGCCCGGCGAACGGAGCGGCCACGCTGAAGCCGCCGGCCTGCGCGAGCAGTGTGGCCTGGTCGTGCTGCAGTCGCCGCCGGAGGGCCGCGAGCTCCCACGAGTGCAGGCCCGTCACCGGCAGCACGGCGAGCCAGTTCTCGGTGCGGTAGAAGGAGCTGAGCCCGGCGAGCCGCTCCAGGCCGGCGGGATCGCTGCCCAGCAGCACCGGCGGCCCGGGCCCCTGGCCCGGCACGAAGCCCAGCGGCGCCGCCGAATGCAGCGTCGTGGTGCCGAGGATCGGCAGCCGCACGCCGGGGGCGGCCAGCGTCTGGTCGGGGGCGATACCGGTCCCGTCGAGGAGCATCGGGCAGGTGGGGCCCCGGCACGGGCCCGGGGAGCGCGCAGCGGTGGCCGTCCACCGGCCGAGCGGGGCGATCGCGGCCGGGCGCACGACGTGGCCGTTGAGGCGGACCGGGCTGAGCAGGGTGACCGTGGTCAGCGGGCCCAGGCCGAGTCCGGACAGGGCGGCGCGGGCCTGCCGGTCCACGGCGGGGGTCGCGGCGCCCTGCCAGGTGATCGTCACCGCGCGCTGCGCCGGGGTGAGGCTGGAGAGCGCCGCGCGCGCCGCCTGCTCGCCGGCGATCGTCCCCTCGGCCCACACGGCGCCGAGGAAGGCGGCGGCGAGCGCAATGCCGAGGGCGGGAGCCAGCGCGCGCCAGGGGCGCCGCCGGGCGCGGGCGAGCGTCAACGTCAGCGCCGGGCCGACCGTGCTCACCCGCTGTCCTCCTCGCGGTGACGGTGATAGTGGGCCCGCGCCTTGGCGCGACCGCCGCACACGGACATCGAGCACCAGCGCCCGGTCTGGTTGCGCGAGTGGTCGTAGAACGCCCACCCGCAGTGATCACCGGGACAGACCTTCAGCCGCCGCCACGTCCCGTCGAGCATGGCGGTGGCCGTGATCGCCAGGACCTGCCCGAGCGCACGGTCAAGCCCGGCCCCGGCGGCGACGAAGCGGGGTCGCGCCGGCTCCAGACGGATCTCCACTCCGGCCCCGGCCGCGGCCTGGTTGAGGCTCTGGAGGCGTGCAGCAGTGACCGACGCCCCCGGGTGGTTGTTGCCGGCGGCCAGGCGTCGCAGTCCCTCGCGGACCGCGAGCGCGCGACTCAGCTCACGGGCGCGGAGCCTCGCGCTCGCCGCCAGCAGCCCGCGGGCCGAGAGCCAGCGGCCCAGCTGCGCCGGCGTTGCGAACAGGTCAGCGCCGTGCTCCAGTTCCAGGTCGTAGTGGGAGTTGACGAACGCCTGGACGAGCGCGAGGTCTCCGGGCGCGGGCGGGCGCCCGCCGGGCTGTGCCGCCGCCGCTTCGAACCCGACGCCCTCACCGGTCACCATGGTGTGAATGGTTAGGCTACCGCTCGGAGGGCGGACGGACGGACCGGATGCTCCACCACTGCTTCCGCGGTACCGTCGAGAGGCACACCACCGAGCCGAGGAGCACACAGATGAGCACCCCCTACGCGTTTGTGGCCCGTATCGAGGCCAAGCCGGAGAAGGCCGAGGCGGTGTCGGAGCTCCTGGCCGGTGCCCTGCCGTTGGCACAGGCCGAGACCGGCACCGTCGCCTGGTACGCCGCGCGGACCTCCGAAACGACGTTCTGGATCTTCGACACGTTCGAGACCGAGGACGCCCGCCAGGCTCACGTCAACGGTCAGATCGCCGCGGCACTGATGGCCAACGCCGACGAGCTACTCGCCGCGCCGCCGGAGATCATGCCCGCCGACGTCCTCGCCGCCAAGGCTTCCTAGCGCTCGTCCCCGAACGCGCCGGCAACCACGCCGCCGTCGATGCGCGCGACGTGGCCCGTGGCGCCGGCGTACTGGAAGCGCGGCGCCAGGGCGAAGCCCTGGGCGAGTCCGGGGCGCCGGCCGGTCCGCCGGCACGGCGACGATCGCATCAGCCGGTAGTCATAGCGCCCGGCGTTCACGAAGCGGGGGCGGGCGGTCACGCAGTTGTGACGCAGGTGCGCGCCGGGCTGCGTGACGAACACCGGGCTCCCGTCGTTGATGTCGTTCTCGGCGAGGACGGGAGCGTCGACGTCAGAGCCGATCAGCATCGCCGCTCCGCGGCCCAGGCCGTTGACGAACGTGTCGTTGACGGCGTACAGGTGCGAGTCGGGGTTGAGGTCGCCCTCCTCGCCGTAGGCGACCATGTTGGGGTTCTGGGTCGTCGGTCCCTGCTCGAGCACGGTCCCGATCACATAGGACAGGCCGCCGTTGGGCAGGTCCAGCTCGTAGCTGTCGCTGCCCCGCTCGCCGGTCAGGCGGTCATAGAGGATGTAGTTGCGGGCCGCGCGGCTCTTGACCAGGTGCCCCACGTGGGCGTCGGTCGAGTAGCTGTAGCGCAGGGTGAAGCTGCGGACGTGGTTGATGTAGATGTTGTGCGAGTACCCGTCGCCGGCGCCGTTGCCGGAGAACACGCTGGATTCGATGACGATGTCCGACGCAGGGTTGTCGGCCGCCAGGATCCCCTCCTGGTTGTGGTCGAAGAGGCAGTGCCGGAGCGTCAGCCCCGCTCCCTCCTGGCGGATGCCGGCGCCGTTGTCATCAGAGACGCGCGCGCCGGATAACTCCACGTTCTCGATCGTCGTGTCGTGGCCGGCGATCACCCAGATCGCCTTGTCCTCGCTGCTGGCCCCGGCGGCGTCGATGTGGGCCCGCCCGTGGACGCCGACGATCGTCAGCCGGTTCGTCGACCAGGCGCAGACGTCGCCGCGATAGGAGCGGTTGCCGCGCGCGTCGATCAGGATCGTGTCGCCCGCGCGCGCCGCTGCGATCGCCTGGCAGGGCGCGGCGAACCGCTGGCCGGGGCCGACGCGGAGGCTCCGCGCCGCAGCAGCCGGCGCGCCGGCGAGAATCGCCGCTGCCGTGAGGGCCAGCATCCGTGCGACAGTCATGCCGGCGATCCTAGGACCGGCGCCACGACGGCACTGCGCCGGTGTGGTGGAATGCTCCCACCATCGGGGCAAACGGAGGGAGGAGAGCATGGACGGACCAGTCGTGAGGTACGGAGCGCGCGAGATCCCGCACGACGAGGTCCGGCTGCAGGCGGCGCGCGTCGCCGCGGGGCTGAGCGAGGCGGGGGTGCGCCACGGGGACCGCGTCGCGCTTGTCCTGCGCAACGACCCCACCTTCCTGGCCCTCAGCGCGGCCTGTGGGCTGATGGGGGCGGTGCCGGTGCCGGTCAACTGGCACTGGCACGGCGACGAGCTGCGCCACGTCATTACCCACTCCGGGTCCCGGGCGGTGTTCGCGCACTCGGACTTCGTGACCAACGTCGAGGAGGTCCTGCCCGAGGGCGTGCCGCTCGTCGAGGTCCCGGTGCCCGCGGAGCTCACCGCGCACTACGGCCCGGCGCCGGTGACCGGGCGCCGGCCGCTGTTTGCCGAGTGGATCGGCGCGCACGAGCCCTACGCGCAACCGCTGGATGCCGCCCCGATGAGCCTCATCTACACCTCGGGTACCACCGGCCTGCCCAAGGGCGTGATCCGCGACGTGATGGCCCCCGAGCAGTCGCGCGAGGTGGCCGCCGCGACCCTGGCGGCGATGGGCCTCCGGCCCGGGATGCACACGCTGGTGACGGCGCCGATGTACCACTCCGCGCCCAATGCGCAGGCGCTGTTCGCGCTGGCGCTGGGCATCGAGCTCACGGTGATGCCGCGCTTTGCGCCTGAGGAGTTCCTGCGCGTGGTGGCCGACGAGGGCATCACCCACGCCCAGACCGTCCCAACGATGTTCATCCGCCTGCTCGAGCTCCCGCCCGGGGTCCGCGACCGCTATGACCTCGGTTCGCTGGAGTGCGTCGTCCACGCCGCCGCGCCGTGCCCGGCGCACATCAAGCGCCGCATCATCGAGTGGTTCGGGCCCGTCATCCGCGAGTACTACGGCGCCACGGAGATCGGAATCGTGATGGTGTGCTCCAGCGAGGAGTGGCTCGAGCACGAGGGGACGGTGGGGCACACCTTCGGTGGCTCGGACATCCACGTGTTCGACCTCGACGGCCGCCGGCTCGGCACCGGCGAGACCGGCGAGATCTTCATCCGCCCGCCGCAGTACTGGCCGGGGTTCACCTACCTGGGCCAGGACGACAAGCGCCGCGAGATCGAGCGCGACGGCTACATCTCGATCGGCGACGTCGGCCACGTCGACGAGGACGGCTACCTCTACCTGTCAGACCGCGCGCGCGACATGGTCATCTCCGGCGGCGTCAACATCTACCCGGCCGAGATCGAGGCCTGCCTGCTCGAGCTCGACGGCGTGCGCGACGTGGCCGTGTTCGGCATTCCCGACGAGTCCTACGGCGAGGCGCTGGCCGCCCACGTGGACCCCGTGCCGTCCGCAGGTCTGACCGAGACCGCCGTCCGTGAGCACCTTCGGACCCGGCTGGCCGGCTACAAGGTGCCGCGCGTCGTCGTCTTCGACACCGAACTGCCCCGCGAGGAGTCGGGAAAGATCTTCAAGCGCCGGATCCGCGAGCGCTACTGGCAGAGCGCCGGGCGTAGCATCTGATCCACCCCGCGGCGCCGACCCCATACCTTGCTCTCGCGCCCAGAGGCGGGGGGCGTACGATGTGGATGGTCTTCGGTGTTGGTGAGGGGAAGGCGTCTGTGAGAGCGGGATCTGTGCCGATTCGACGTTCGGCCGTATTGGCCGTACTCCTCGCGATCGGACTCGCGTCCCCGGCGCTCGCCGATCGCGCGTTCACGGCTCGGTTCAGCACGAACGCCAACGGGGACATCGCGATCGTCGGCAACACGCTGGAGAGCTGCCAGACCTCGGTGGCCGACTGCGCGAACGCGCGCGCCGGAACCGGGAGCCTGCTCAACAACAACAACTTCTCGATGGCGCGCGTCAACGTGGAGGCCACGACGCTCGATTCCTCGTCGGCTCGCCTGAACGTGCCGGTGGGGGCGCGAGTGCTGTTCGCGGGCCTCTACTACGGCGCGCGCACGAACGCCGGGACGGGCGGGAAGGCCGCGCCCGACGCGTCGGCGGCGGGTGTGAGCCGGGTGGACCTCAAGCCCCCGGGCGCCTCGGGGTTTGACCGGCTGACGGCCGCGGTGGATCAGAGCTCTGAGGTGACGGGCGCCTATGGCGCGTTCGCCGACGTCACGGGCCAGGTGCAGCGCGCCGGTTCTGGCGTGTATGCGGTCGCGAACGTCCAGGCGGCGACAGGCGAGGACCGATACGCGGGCTGGGCGCTGGTTGTCGCCTACGAGGCGGCTGGCGAGCCGCCCCGGAACCTGACCGTGTTCGATGGCCTGCAGTCCGTCACGCAGAGCAAGCCGGCGGTGACGATCCCGGTCAGCGGGTTTCAGACGCCGCTCAGCGGCCCGGTCCGCACGAAGCTCGGGTTCGTCGCCTACGAGGGCGACCGCGGGCTGACCGGGGACAGCGCGACCCTGGACGGCAGGGCGCTGAGCGACCGGATCACCCCGGCGAATAACTTCTTTGACAGCGCGATCTCGACCGGCGGCCAGAACCTCACCGACAAGACGCCGGACTACGTCAACCAGCTGGGGTTTGACGCGAAGCTGATCGGGATCGACGGGTTCCTCGCCAACGGCGCCACCAGCGCGAACATCGCGCTGCGCACGAGCAGTGATCAGTACCTGCCGCACGTCCTCACCTTCGCCACCGATCTCTACGCCCCCGCGATCCGAGCGAACAAGACCGTCGTCAACCTGACGCACCCGGATGGCCCGACGCGCGCGGGCGACCGGCTGCGCTACACCGTCAGGTTCGCCAACGAGGGCCTGGAGGCGGCGACGAACTTCGTGGCCACGGACAAGCTGCCGCCCGACACCACCTATGTGGCCGGGTCGCTGAGGCTCCCCAGCGCGCCCTCGACCGCGGCCGCGCCAACCGACCTCGCCGGCGACGACCAGGGCGAGTACGACGCCGCCCAGAACATGGTCCGGTTCTTCCTCGGCAGTGGGGCAGGGGCCGGGCGGGGAGGCAGCCTTGCTGTCGCCGGCTCACCCGGCGACAGCGCCGAGATCAGCTTCGAGGCCCGCGTCGATGACAACCTGACCGCCGAGCACGAGATCAGGAACGTCGCCCAGGCGACGTTCATCGCGCCCACGCTCGGCACACAGCTGACCGCGCTGTCATCGGAGACGCTCGTGACCGCGACGCCTGGACCGATGACGTCCGAGCCGGCGGATCTCGACCTCTCGCAGAGCGAGACGGTGGCGCCGGCCGCCTTCGGCGACGACGCGGTCGATGATCACGTGGCGATCGAGAACAAGGGCCCCGGGGACGCCACGGATGTCGTGCTGCATGACGTCGTGCCCCCCGGGGCGACGATCCAATCGGCCACGATCGACCTGGGCTCATGCACGGTGAGCGCGATCGAGGTGACATGCGTGGTCCCGCGCCTGGACGCCGGCGGATCGGCCGAGGCCGACATCGTGACCATGGAGCCCGCGGGCGACGCCGCGGCGGGCTCGACCAACGACGCGAGCATCAGCGCGTCTCAGTTCGACCCGACACCGGCCAACGACAGCTCTGCGGCGACGGCCCCGATGCCGCTCCCCGGTGCCCCTCCGGCCGATCTCAGTGTCCAGGACCGCGAGAGCGCATCGCGGGATGCTCTTGACGGGACCCTGACCGAGACGGTTACGGTCGTCAACCACGGGCCCGGCGCCGCGACGGGCGTGGACCTCACGGACGCGCTGAGCGCGGCCGCCGAGGTGAGGGCGATCGAGCCGGGAGCGTTCACGTGCAGCTCCGGTGTGCCGGTCCAGTGCCATCTGGCCGAGCTCGCGGCCGGTGCCAGCCAGAGCTTTGCGCTGGTCGTCCGCCCATTGCGTCCGGGCCATCTCATCGATGCCGTCACCGTCAGCGGCAACCAGCTCGATCCCAGCTACGCCAACGACTTTGCCAAGGCGGTCGCCACCGTGACCCCGCTGAACACGGCGGCGAAGGTGCGGATCGTGCCCATCGAGCCGCTCGCGACCCCAGGCCACGTGGTCGGCTTCGTGATCACGGTCGCCGCGACCAGGCGCACGCCCGGCGTGATGCCCAGGGTGTGCGTGGCGGTCCCCAGAACCCTGCGCGTCACCTCGGCCCCCGGCGCAGTCGCCGGCCGGGCGCGCCTCTGCTGGGACCTCGACGCGCTCGTGAGCGGCAGACCGATGAGCTTCCGTTTCTCCGCACGCGTCGTCGCGGCGCGCGGCGCTTCTGCCACCAGCCTGAACGTGCCGGCCAGGCTCACCGGCGCCAATTTCGCCGCCGCCCGGGCAGTCGCCACGGTCCTGTTGGCGCGCCGGCCGATCGCATGCGCCTCGGGCGCCGGGCCGCCCGCCAGGATCGCCTGCTGATCGAGCGGCCCGCGACGCCGGTCTACCGCCCGGCGTCGCCGAGGAGCCGTTCCACCAGGACGCAGTCCTTCCACTCGCCGTCCAGCCTGCCGTGGCGGCGCTGGATTCCGACCTCGGCGAACCCGGCCGCACGATGCGCAGCACGGCTGGCGTGGTTGTCGGCGAACACGCGGCTGGTCAGCTTGTAGAGCCCCCATCGTTCGGACTCCGCGCACAGCGCCGTCAGGAGCCGCGCGCCGAGGCCCTGCCCCCGCGCGCCGGGGTGCACATAGACGGCGTGCTCGCCGACGCCTTCGTAGACGCATCGGTCCGAGTAGAAGCCGGCTCGCGCCCAACCCAGCACGCGACCATCGTGCTCACCGACGATGAACGGACGCCCGTCCGTGAGCCAACCCGCGACGTCCGCTGGCGTCCGCAGCCGGGTCTCGAACGTGGCCACGCGCTCGCGGATCCCGGCGTTGTAGGCCTCAACGACATCCTCGAGATCGCCGTCAGCGGCGCGCCTGATCGTGGAGGTGGGGGCGCTCATGGGGACCAGTGAGGTTATTCATCGGGCGTCTGCACCTCGGCGGGGTGCGCGTGGGTGTAGGGGTCCTTCGGGGCGCGATCGCTCGACAGCGAGCCGCGCGACCTGGTCACGAGCTGTTCGATGGCGTCGGCGAGGTGGATGGGGGCGATGGCGTAGTCCCCGCGCTCCACGCGGATACGGTGGGCGGCGAGCAGGACGTCGGCGTGCGTGTGTCCGGCCGGCGGCTCGAACCGGTAGGACGCGAGCTCGATCAACAGCCCGAGCGGGTCCGTGAAGTAGATCGAGTCCATGAAGCCGCGGTCCTTGACACCGGAGTGGTGGATCCCGCGCTCGTCCAATCGCTCCACTGTCTGCGCGAACGTCGCCTGTGACAGCGAGAAGGCGACATGGTGCACGCAGCCGGGGTCGGTCGGCGTGCGACGCGGGTCCGGGGTGCGCTCCTCGTTGGTGAAGATCGTGATCAGCCGCCCATCGCCGGGGTCGAAGTACAGATGGCTCTCCTCGGGGCGGTCGAGGTTGGGCTGCTCGAAGATGAACGGCATCCCGAGCACGCCCTCCCAGAAGCCGATCGAGGTCTCGCGGTCAGCACCGACGAGCGTGATGTGGTGGACGCCCTGGCTCTGGATCTTGCGCATGGTCACCGTCCTGTTGGGTTGGGTCCGGCTGAGGATGCAGACAGCCGCCCCCTAGAATGCCGTTGATCAGATGTGGACGACGCTCCACGGCTTGTGAGCGCCGGTTCACCGGGACGCCGGGAAGGGGACCAGGATGCAGCGACACGAGGTGCGGCCATGACGTCCGTCGGCTCAAAGGGCCGCCCGCGCGTCGTCGTGCTCGGAGCTGGATTCGCCGGACTCGAGCTGACCACTCGGCTCTCGGAGGAGTTCGGGGATGAGGTCGAGATCGTCCTGATCGACCGGAACGACACGTTCGTGTTCGGGTTCTCCAAGCTCGACGTCATGTTCGGCCGCGCCGCGGCCGAGCAGGTCCGCCATCCCTATGCGGACATCGTCAAGCCCGGCGTCCGATTCGTCCAGACCGCGATCCGGGCGATCGATCCGGCGAACCGAACCGTCCAGACCGACGCCGGTGAGTTCGCGGCCGACGTGCTGGTGGTCGCCCTCGGTGCGGACCTCGATCCCGCGGCGACGCCTGGGCTGATGGAGGGCGGCCACGAGTTCTACACGGTGTCGGGGGGATTCTCGGCGCGCGAGGTTCTGGATCGCTTCCAAGGCGGCCGTGTCGTCATCGGAGTGCTCTCGACGCCGTACAAATGCCCCCCGGCGCCGAGCGAGACCGCGCTGCTGCTGCACGAGTACCTCGTTTCGCGCGGGCTGCGCGAGAAGTCGGAGATCGCGCTCGTGATCGACTTCGGGCGGCCGATCCCGCCGTCACCGGACGCGTCTGCCGCACTGCTGGAGGCCTTCGCCGAACGCGACATCGAGTGGCACCCCAGCCGCGAGGTCCACGAGCTGGACACCGGCCGCAACGTCGCGCTGCTGCGCGACGGAGGCGAGATGCCCTATGACCTCTTCCTGGCCGTCCCGGTCCATCATGCGCCCGCCGTTGTCGTCGAGGCGGGGTTGACCACGGACGGGTGGATCGCCGTCGACGCGCAGACCTTCGAGACCTCGTACCCGGGTGTCTACGCGACAGGTGACGTGGCGGCGGTTGGCACCCCACGGGCCGGCGTCTTCGCCGAGGGTCACGCGGCGATCGCCGCCCAGCACATCGCTGCGCGCATCCGCGGCGAGACGAGCTCCGCTCAGTACGGCGGTCGGGGGATCTGCTACCTGGAGTTCGGAGCCGGCCAGGTCGCGCTGGTGGACGTCACGTTCTTCGGCGACCAGCGGTCCGGGGAGCTCGTCGGTCCCTCCTCAGCACTGGCGGCGGACAAGGCCGAGTTCGGCTCCAGCCGCATCAAGCGCTGGTTCGGACGCGATTGGCCGAGCACCGGCGACCCGGATTAGATTCGTCTGGGTCCGGCGTATTCGTCGTCGGTGACGTGACGGCCCCACGTGACCGGACTGCCGGACTCGTCATGCTGTTGCATGGCGATGTGGACCATGAAGCGGGTGGGCGTAGCGCCGTGCCAGTGGTTCTCGCCCGGCTCGAAGAAGACGCGGTCCCCAGGGCGGATCATCTCGACGGGTCCGTCCTCGCGCTGGCACAGTCCGATGCCCTCGGTGACGTAGATCGTCTGACCGTGCGGATGGGTATGCCACGCCGTCCGAGCGCCCGGAGTGAAGTGGACGTTGGCGGCGGCAAAGGTGGAGGTGCCGGCCGGCACGGCGGCGGCGTCGATGTACACGTCGCCGGTGAACCAGTCGGCCGGGCCCTTGGCGGTGTCGACAGAGCTGCGGGTGATCTGCATGTCAGGTCCTATTCGTCGGCGGGGGCGCTCGCGTGCGTCTGATTTGGCGCAGTGTCAAGGATGGCGTACGGTGACCACCATGAGGGGACTCTGATGGCCGATCCGCTCCCATCAGAGGCCCAGAAGGCTGCCGAACCCAACCGGTGGGCCGTGCTCGCGCTCCTCGGGACGGCGCAGCTGATGGTGGTGCTCGATGCCACGATCGTGAACATTGCGCTGCCGTCGGCGCAGCGCGACCTTCATTTCTCGACGGCCGACCGGGAGTGGATCGTCACCGCCTACTCGCTGGCGTTCGGCAGCCTGCTGCTGCTGGGTGGCAAGCTCGGTGATCTCTTCGGGCGCAAGTGGACGTTCGTCGCCGGTCTGATCGGCTTTGCCATCGTGTCCGCGATCGGCGGGCTGGCGCAGAGTTTCGAGATGCTCGTGTCCGCTCGGGCGCTCCAGGGTGCGTTTGGCGCGCTGCTGGCACCGTCCGCGCTCGGACTGCTCACGGTCACGTTTGCCGGCTCCCCCGACCGGGCGAAGGCGTTCGGAATTTTCGGCGCGATCGCGGGCGGCGGGGCGTCGGTCGGACTCGTCCTCGGCGGAGCTCTCACCCAGTTCCTCTCGTGGCGCTGGTGCCTGTACGTCAACCTGGTGATCGCGGTGCCCACGGCGATTTTCGCGCTGCGGCTCCTGGTCAACCACCGCGATCCCGAGCGGGGCGGCATCGACGTCCCCGGCCTTCTCACCGCATCCGCGGGATTGTTCGCGCTCGTCTACGGCTTCTCCAACGCTGAGACCCATGGGTGGACCGCCCCAGCGACCATCGTCGCGCTCGTCGCAAGCCCCGTGCTGCTGACGGCCTTCGTGCTCATCGAGAGCCGCGTCAAGGACCCTCTGCTTCCCTTGCACATCGTCCGCGACCGAGCCCGTGGGGGTGCATACCTCTCGGTGCTGCTCGCTGCCGCCGGCCTCTTTGGGGTGTTCTTCTTCCTCACCTACTACATGCAGCTGACCCTCGGGTTCTCACCGCTGATCACCGGCCTGGCCTTTCTCCCGATGACCGGTCTCCTCGTGGCCACGTCGGTCACGGCGCAGACCCGCGTGCTGCCTCGCACCGGCGCCAAGCCGCTCGTCATGACCGGGATGACGCTTGGAGTGATCGCGATGGTCGTGTTCACCCGCCTCAGTCCTGATGGGGCCTACGCGACGCAGGTCCTCCCGGGGCTGCTCATCGTCGGGGTCGGGATGGGGTGCATCTTCGCGCCCGCGATCGGAACCGCGACCCTCGGCGTCCAAGTCCGCGAGACCGGCGTGGCCTCGGCGATGGTCAACACCTCCCAGCAGGTCGGAGGCGCCGTTGGCCTCGCGCTGCTGAGTACGGTCTCGGCGAGCGCCGCGGCTGACTATGCCCGGACCCACCTCGGCGTGCCCGGGCTGGCCGGCGTCGCCACCGTCCATGGCTACACGACAGGCTTCTGGTGGGCCGCAGGCATCTTCGCCGCCGGCCTGTTGGTGGCGCTGGTGGTCCTGCCGTCGAAGGCCGGAGCGCACGAGTGCAGTGTGAGGACGGCGCTCGCCCGCGGGATCGCGTATGCGCACCACCTCGAGGCCAGGGCGGAGGCCACCACCCACGCGCTGCGCTCGAGCGCCCTACTGCCACAGGCGGAGGGGTCGCCCGACCCACACGGGTCGTCGGAGAACCGTCGCTAGGCAGCGGGGTGCTGCGGCGCGATCAGCACCGGGCGCTCGGCATGCGCGGAGAGCTGGTGCGAGACGCTGCCGAGGACCGCACTTGCGAAGGCCCCACGTCCACGTTGCCCGCAGACGATCAGTCGCGCGTCAATCTCCCGGGCGACCTCACGGATCGTCTTGGCCACCGATTCGGTCGCCTCTACGACGCGCGCCGAAGCGTTGTAGCCACGCCCGCGGGCACCCGCGGCGCCCTCATCGGCGATCCGTTGGGCCTCGGTGATCTCCTCCTCGTCGAGCTCCCCTTCATTGGGGACGGCGGCGAGCAGTGAACCCCCTCTGGCCAGCTGGATCGCTACCGGCGTCCACACCACCAGCACCACCGCATCGGCAGGATGCATGACGAGCTCCACGGCGACCGAAAGCGCAGCCTTCGAGCCCTCAGAGCCGTCGTAGCAGAACAACACCGGTCTATCCATCGCTGCGCCTGGTCATCAGGATGATCAACTCCTCGACGTTGCTCGAGTTCGGCGTTGGGTGGTCAGTCGAGCTTGTGGATCGCTTGCAATCACGTCGAGCGCGACGGACTCGGGTCATCCTAGAGGTTCGTCACACGGTGCGATCACAGCGCAGGCAGACCCCGCGCTGCCTGGAAGAATGGTGAGGTGGAGACGAGATCCGCGGCGGCGGTGTGGGCGGATCAGCAGATCGCGGCGGTGCGTGACGATCCGTCGGCTCGCGTCGCGCTGGCTGAGCGCACGTATCACGGGCCGTATGGTCGGGCTCCTCGTCATCTTCCGTATCGGCGGGCGGCGATGTCCTTCATGCGCTGGCAGCTACAACGTGGCGTGCTCGCGCCGGCTGACAGCGACCGGCCGGGCAGCCCCTGGTGGCGGGCGGTCAACGAGCGGCTCCTGCGTGACGGCTGCGAGACGGTCGCGTTGAGCGGTGACCTTGGCGGGCGGCCGTCGTCTCGGACGGTCGAGCAGTGGATGTCGTTCGCGGACGAGCCGAACGCTCGAGCGTGGTATCGGGCACACAACGGGAGCGTCGTGGCCGCTTACCTTGAGTATCGGGACGCTGGCCGGAGCCGTTCTCCAACTCTCCCGCATCCTGCTCGATGAGTATCCCGTGCCGTGACGAGGTCCGCCGTCCGTACCTGTCGGACGCCTCGGCCTGGTCGGCTCGCTGGACCGCGCCTGCTCGTCCCGAGGGTCCTCGTGAGACCCAGAGCTCGGCGCTGCCCGGGCTTTCTCCGACTCGCCCGCATCGTGCCCTGAGTACCCCTGGCGTGACGAGGTCCGGGACCTGGTCGGACGATCTCGGTTCGTCGGCCCGCACTCGGGCTGATCGTCCCGAGAGTGCAGGAGCACTGCGAGTGGGAAGCCCACGAGCTCGGCGTGCCAGGGCTACTGCGACTCCGCCGGCTGAACGGGCCCGAGTCCTGCGGCTGAGCCCTTCGCGGGCGCGGGATGTCGGCGTGCCGAGGCGAACGCTCACGGTTGCATGATCGCTCGCGCGATCCCGGTCGTCCGGCGTCCGCGTAGCTGGCCAGCACACCGCGCCCAGTGGGCAGAAGGCTCCTGCACCTGGCGCTCCAGTCATCCGCGAATGTGCGGCCGGAACGCTCGCAGATTGCGACCGTACGTGCCCCCGACCGGCCCCGCCGACCGGGTCGGCCCCGAGCTGCGCCTCCCTCGGCTACCGCCCCGCGGGCCTACGCGGCGGTGGCTTGATCAGGATGATGCGGTGTCCGGGCGAGGGGTAGGACGCTGACACCGGCGCGGTCGGGAACTGCTCCGCGTATCGTCGTTCCCCCGCCGGGGGAGGAGATGACCTCGAGCTCTCCGCCGACCGCGCCGATCCGGTCGTGCATGCTCGTCATGCCGATGCCGTCGCCCCGTCGTGCGGTGTCGAGCCCGACGCCATCGTCGGTGAAGTCAAATCGCAGCAGTCCGAGGTCACGGCTGATCCGCAAGGTGACGCTGGCGCCAGCCCCCGCGTGTTTGGTGGTGTTCTGGACGGCTTCCAGCGCGCAGAAGTAGATCGCGTTCTCCACCGGCTCCGGGCACCGCCCGATCGCCTCGTCGATGACATCGACCGTGATCGGCGCCTCTCGGGCCACCGAGCGCAGCGCATCGCCGAGACCGTTGTCTCGTAGCACCGTCGGATAGATCCCCCGCGCGAGGGCGCGGAGCTCGTCGACCGCCTTGGCAGCGTCTGCGCCGATCGACTCGAGCTGTCTGGCCAGATCCTGACCCTCGGCAGCCTCCTGTGCGAGCGCCAGCTTGACCTGGATCGCCGTCAGCCGCTGTTGGGCGCCGTCATGGAGATCTCGCTCCAGGCGCTGGCGCGCGACGTCGCCGGCTTGGATGACCCGTTCACGCGCATCGGCGAGCTGACGGAGGGCGTCCGCCCACGCTGCAGTGAGCTTGGCGTTCTCCAACGCCAGCAGAACCACGAGTTCCCCGACCTCGAGAAGGGCGGAGTCATTGGCGGCAGGCGCGCCCGTCGCACCCGGCGAGATTAGCGACAAGGTTTGCATCACAATGGTCCTATTCGTCCTACAAATGGGATTAGACTACAGTCAGCGCGACGATGTCAAGCCCAGACGTGAACATCCTGTTACGAGCGGCTCGGAGCCGCTGATGGCCGAGCGCCTGAGCCAGACGGTCGCGAACGACCTGCTCGCGCAGATCACCCGCGGTGAGTACGGCCCCGGCGATCGGCTTCCCTCCGAGCAGCAGCTCATGGACCGGTACCGCGTCGGCCGCAACACCGTCCGCGAGGCGATGCAAAGCCTCCGGACGCTTGGGCTCGTCGACATCAGACCCCGCCTGGGCGCGCGAGTGCTCGGCCAGGCGGCCCCCAACACCCTCGCGAACTCGGCCGTGTCCATGCTCATCGGCGACCAAACGGTCACCGAGCTCTACGAGGTCCGACTCATCCTCGAACCTGCTGCCGCCGCGATTGCGGCCAAACACCGAAGCGATGACGACCTCCTGGCCATGAGACGCGCTCGGACCCACTACCGGGTCGCCTATGAGATGGGAACGCCTGTGTGGGAGGCGGACATCGAGTTTCACCAAGCGATCGCCGAAGCCAGCGGAAACGCCGTGCTCGCCAAGGTCCTGGCCCCGGTCTCCGACCTGCTCAACAACGCTCGCCAAGCGACCGGCACGCTACCCGCCGCGGTCGAGATCGCGCTCGGCCAGCACGACGAGATCGCTGAGGCGATCGAGGCACGCGCCGCCACACGGGCGCGCCGTGCCATGACGCGACACATCGAATCGGGCATCTGGGCGGTCAACCAGCTCACACACGCCGAGCGAACCACGGGCGCACTGACGGAGACCGAATCGCCCGCCAGAGCTCCCGGCCGCATCCCGCGGCAGGGACGGCCGAGCCGCGCCCGCCTCGGTCAGCCCGGTTAGCGTCGCGCCACTACGCGTCGCGACGCGGTGAGCCGCCAGCGCTCGGTTCCGACGCGGCCGCGGTGGCTACGTCTGAGGGGAAGGTCCTGCCGGCGCGGAACAGGAACACGCCGGCGGCGACCAGCGCGGCGAGCATGATCACGAAGGTGACCTCGAGTCCTGTGGTCGTGGCGGGACTTGGCGCGTGCGGGCGCGTGCCGATCGGCGCCTGCGCAGGCAAGATGCCGGCCACCAGTTGCGAGACGCCGCCGAACACGAGCGGCGCGGCCGCCTGGGCCAGCGAGCGGACGACGGTGAGCGCGCTCTGCGCTCGTCCCCACAGGCCCGCGGGCACAACGTCAAGGCGCGCCGCCTGGATCGGCGGGTTCGCGGCGAAGATGAGCGCCGCGCCGGCGACGTTGAACCACAGGGCAGGCGTGAGGTGCGCTCCGACGAACCCGGCGATCAGCAGCAGCGCGGCGCCGATGTAGCAGACGCCCGCGAACCACACGCGCGCCGCCAGGTAGCCGCGCCTGACAAGTATGTCGGGCAGCCGGCCGCCGACGAGGGTGCCGATCACCGCCCCGACGACCAGCAGTGCCAACACCAGCTCGGCTGTCGCCTGACTGGCGTGGTAATGCCCCTTGACGAACAGCAGGGCGAACGTCTGCAACCCCGCGAAATAGAAGTAGCCCAGCGACGAGCCGACGATCATCAGCAGGTTGGACGGGATCGAGAACAGGTAGCGGATCGACGGCCCCAGCCCCATCTTGCTGGGATCTTCGTGGAGCACAAGCCGCGGGTTGGGGACCGCGCCGGCGCGGCGGGCGGCCTCGCGGGCCGCCTGGTGCTCGGCATCGACCGGTGGCGCCTGCTCGTCCGCCGGTACGTGTCCGTCGTCCTCCCGCGCGGCGGCCTGGGCCGTCGGCGGACCAAAATCGACGGCTCCGACCTGCAGATGACTCTGACCTCCACGAAGCGGCTCGGGGACGGTTCGCCACAACTCGCGCGCGACGAAGAACCCGGGGATCGCGAGCACCACGAACGCGGCTCGCCAGTCGATCGCGCTTGCCACGAAGCCACTGACGATGAATCCGAAGGCCGTGCCGGCCGCCTCGCCGACAAGGATGTATGACCATATGCGTCCGCGCTCCTCGGCGGCGAAATAGTCGCCGGTGAGCGAGGCGATCGCCGGTCCGGCCGAGGCCGCGACCGCCCCGAGCGCCAGACGGGTCAGCAGCAGGCCCGAGAGGCTGCCCGCGAAGGCGCTGAACAGGGAGGCGATGCTCCAGAGGACGATGCTCAGTGCCAGCAGCGGCATTCGTTTCGTGCGGTCGACCAGGAACCCGACCGGAATCGTGAAGACGGCGCCGACCAACAGCGAGACCGAGCTGAGGAGCCCGAGGTCCGTGTTGTTGATGTGGAGCGCCGACTCCAGCTGCGGGGCGATGGCGCCCACGGTCGACGAGTCGGCGCCGTTCAGCGCCAACACGCACGCGAACAACGTGATGACCCTGGCGCGCGCCGGGCCGCCCGTGCGCTTGACCACCTCGCCGCGTACGACACGTGCGAACGAGCGCATGATGCGCCAGAGCACGCGCGTGATCGTGCGGAGTGGACCGCTGCGCCCGTGGTCAGGCACTGGGCCGCCCCGTGGTGGCCGGCGCGTTCTTCGCGGGGTCTGCGATTTCGTTTATCGGCGCCAGAGCCACCCTGGCCATCCTCGTCTCATGCATCCCGGATTCTGCCCCCAGTGCGGCGAGCGAGTCACCCCGTTCGCCGCCGGCTGCGCGCTCTGCGGGGCAGATCTGGACCCCCGTCGTTGGCAACGGCCCCCATCGATCACCCGGCGGCTGTCGCGTCGACTGTCGATTCGGTGGCGCACGGGCAGCGTGCGCACAGCCGCTGACGCTCGGCGTCAGTGACCGTGAACCTCAGGAAGCGCAACGAGGCGGCCATCGCGTCGGGCGGGAACGGCTCGTCGTCCACCACCAGGAGCTTCCCATGATCGGGGTACGGGTCTCTCGGTAGCATCTGTCGTGCGAGCCCACCGACATTCCAACTGGTCATGGGGGGCTGACGGGTGAACAGCACAACCGATCGTGACGCCGATATCCGGGCTCGGATCCAGGAGCACTGGGAGGCCTCCGAACGCGGGGACGGCGACGCTGAGCACGCGATCTACGCGGCAGACGCGATCCTGGACTACCCGCAGTCCGGCGAGCGCTTCCGAGGGCGGTCAAGGATCCAAGCGCAACGCGGCGGGCATCCGGCCGAACGCCACTTCATCATCCGCCGGATCCTGGGCGGCGGTGGCGTGTGGGTGAGCGAGTGCGTCATCACCTATGACGGCATGCCCACATACTCGGTCAGCGTCATGGAGATCACCGACGGTCTCGTAACGCACGAGACCCAGTACTTCGCCGACCCCTTCCCCCCGGCTCCCGGGCGCGCTGCGCTGGCTGAGCCGATTCCGGCGCCCGACCAATAAGCCGATGCAGTGAGGCTCACCGGGGAGAGGGTGGTCCTGCGGCCGGCGCGCCCGGAGGACGCCGACGCTCTCGCCCAGGGCTTCGCTGACGACCCGAGCCTGGGTGCGATGCTGGGCATCGAGCCCCAGGAGGAGAACGCCCAGTGGTTGCGCGGCACGTTCCCCGCAGACGGCCAGAACGACGAGCGGCGCACGGCCTACTGGTTTGCGATCGCCCACCCCGAGAGCGGCGAGCCCATCGGGGAGATCGGGCTCGTCGGAATCTCCTGGCCCAGCCGGCGTGCCGGACTGAGCATCCTCGTGCTGCCTGGGTTTCGCCGTGCCGGGGTCGGACGCGAGGCGATCGAGCTGCTGGTGGGGTGGGCGCAGGGCGAGCTCGGGCTGCACCGGATACAGCTGCACACGCTCCCCGAGAACGCTCCGATGCAGCGTCTCGCCGAGGCGTCGGGCTTCGTGCGCGAGGGCCTCTTGTGGGACTATTCGTTCGAACGCGGCCGCTTCGTCGACAACGTCGTTTATGCCCGGCTTCCGGCAGGGCGTCTGGGGTGATCGAACGTGCCGCGACCTTCCCGTGAACGCGCGTCACGGGGGGTCGCTCGTGGTGGGCTCAGGCGAGGAGTCGCCTGACGGCGAGCTCGAGCGCGTCGCGGCGGCTGCGTGCGCCGTGGTCGGCGGCGATGAAGTGGTAGCCGATCGCGAGCGAGAACGCCAGCACGGCGCGACCTTCGATCTCGTCCTCGTCGGTGCAGAAGGACCCGAACAACTCGCGCAGATATTGCATGCGTCGGTTGTCGACGCGTCGCAGGCGCGCGGCGACGGCGGCGTCATGCCGTGCCCAGTCGCGGATCGCCAGGTCGATGGGGAGAAGGTGGTCGCTGAACGTGAGCGCACCCGCGCGGCGGATCTTGGCGCGGGCGTCACCGCCGCGACGCTCGACCTGCTCTTGGACCTCGTCGGTTGCCGCTTGCTCCCACGTGTCGAGCATCGCCTCCAGTAGAGCGCCGCGGTCCTGGAACTGACCGTAGAACCCGCCGCGTGTCACCCCGAGGGAGTGGGCCAGCGTCTCGACGCGCACTGCGTCAGGTCCACCGCCCGCGGCCAGTGCACGCAGGCCACCCTCGATCCAGGCGGCACGTGGGGTCTTGGTGGGAGGCGCCATCGTCGCTAGGGCCTGCACGGCGAGGTTGACACGGCTCTCGATCATGCCTAACCTCTATACATACACTACTGTATATATGGAGTGGATGTGATGACCGCAACACGACAGCACCGTCCAACGACGCCCGCCGTGACCCAGATCTCGCTGCCCCACGACGCACGTGTGCTCAGCACGCTGCCCCGGATCGACTACCACGACGCCTTCGCTGTGACGGCTGACGTCCCGCACACGTCGCAGCAGTGGATCGATGCGGTGCTGCAAGACGCTCCGGCGGGCGTCCGCCGGCGTCTATGGCTGGGGTGGACGGCGCTCGGCCTGAAGCTCGGGCCGCCGTGGTCATCACACCGCGTGCTGGGCTGGAAGGTCACCCAGAGTGACCCGGCGTTCGTCCTCCTCGCCGCGGACTCCTGGCTCGGACTCCGCGGCCAATTGCTGTTTCGAAGCGAGCCCCACGGCCTGCTGTTCGCGACGTTCGTCCAGCAGACCAACCCTGTCGCCCGCGCTTTATGGGCCGCGATCACACCCCGCCACCAGCAGGTTGTCCGCTCGCTTCTGACACACGCCGCGAGCCGCGCGCGCCGCTAGCTGCCGGGCTCTTGATGGCCGCGATCACACCCCGCCACCAGCAGGTTGTCGCTCGCTTCTGACACACGCCGCGAGCCGCGCGCGCCGCTAGCTGCCGGGCTCTTGCAGGCGGGCCTCTTTTCGTCGCGATGATCTTCGCCTTCACCTCGATCGCGGTTGTCAACACGCTGGTCATGATCGGGCTGCGTCGCGGGCGTGAGCTGGCGCTCCTGAGGCTCGTCGGGGCCACTCCGCGTCAGGTGCGGTCAATGGCGCGCTGGGAAGCGGGCCTGATCATCGCCATCGGCCTCGGCGTCGGTCTCGCGATCGCGGCCACCGCACTGCTGCCGCTCAGCCAGGCGCTCACGGGAAGCCTCCGCCCACACGTCCCGGCCGGACCGCTCGCGGCGATCCTCGGCAGTTCGGCCCTGCTGGCGCTGCTGGCCCTGGCGCTGCCGACTCGGCGGGCTCTGCGCAGCCGACCAGTCGAGGCGATCGGAGTGGGGGAGTAGACCGGGATCGGAGACATGACGCGCTCCATTCGACCGTCGCGGGCTCAGTCGCCGGGGCTCACCGGGTGAAACTCGATGCGATAGACAAGCGTGTCCTCGTCGATCGGCCCGGCGTGCGCGGCGCGCTGGCGCAACGTCTCGCGGTCGGGCTCGCCGGCTCGTCGGACGTCCCCCGTAGTGACCGCCGCGAACGGGACAAGCTCGATGGCGTCGACCTCGATCTCACCGAGGCCGACCCGGTACCGGCCGCCCCGCTTCACGCGTGCCTGTTTCCACAGACGGACTGAGAGCGTGATGTCTCCGGCCAGCACGTCGTTGCGCAACTCGCGGCTGAACTCCACAACGGGACCCTAGCTGGTGATTTGCCACCAGACGGCGGGTCGATTGATAGCGCGCGATCGTTGCCGCATCGACGCGTCTGCAACTGTTCGGTTGCGTTACGCTCCTAACGCCGCTCGGCGGGCTCATCTCCGCCCATCGCGGCTAGCAGCGCCCCCGGGCGCCCCCTCGGGCTGGGCAGCACGGAGCAACCTGCGGCCGGGCGCCAACCGCCTCGCGGCCGCTCGACCCCACCTGACGCCATTGATGCGCCATAAATCGGCGCGTTGCCGTATATTCGCGGCATCCAGGTGAATCGAGGGAGGACGCATGCCCGATGTCGAGGTCGGTGAAGCGCACGCTGGGACGACCGCGATCTCGCGGCGGCGGTTCATCGGGTACCTGATCGCGGCGCCGACACTGGTGGCGGCGGCCGATCTCCGCGCTGCGCCGCCGGCCCGCGCATCGGTGCCGACGGTCCAGCCGGTCGACCTCTACGACCTGACGGACCTCCTGACCGACGCGGCGATCCTGACCGCGAGTCTGATCACCGTGACCCTCAACCCGGATGGCACGGCGTCGTTCGCGCTTCCGCGCGCCGAGGTCGGCCAGGGGATCACGACCGCAGTCGCGATGGTGCTCGCCGACGAGCTCGAGCTTCCACTCAGCAAGGTCGACATCTCGCTGTCCGATGCGCGCCCCGAGCTTGAGTTCAACCAGCTCACCGGCGGGTCGAACTCGATCCATTCTCTCTATGACCAGGTCCGGGTTGCGGCTGCGATTGCGCGTGGCCAGCTGGCACGGACGGCGGCCAAGCAGCTCGAGACGCCGCTGCGCAAGCTGACGCTCAAGGATGGCGTGGTCACGGCGGCGGACGGCAGGTCGCTGTCCTATGGATCACTGGCAGGCGCGGCGGCGGTGGTGACCACGCAGGCGGTGCTGGCGCAGCTGAAGCCGACCTCGCAGCAGACGCTGGTCGGCACCCCGCAGCGGCGGATCGACGCGGTGGAGATCGTGACCGGCACAAAGCGGTTCGCGATGGATCTCGACGTGCCCGGCGCGCTGCCGACGATGGTGTGCCGTCCACCGACCATCAACGGGACTGCGCTGGCGGCCCTCAACGAGGCGCAGGTCAGGGCGATGGACGGCGTCACCGACGTCGCGATCATCCCGCACACAGATTTCGTCCCCGGGGGTGTCGCGGTCCGCGCCACCACGTTCGGGCAGTGCATCGACGCGATTCGGGCTCTGCGGGTTCAGTGGGCGCCCGGGTCGGCGGCCGGAAAGTCAGACGCCGACGTGCTCCGGGATCTGGTCAGCGCCGAGCTGCCGATGACGCCGGTCGTGGGACAGACGCTCGACGAGCGCTTCACGTTCTACTTCCGTCCCGGCGACCCGCTGGAGACGAACTGCGCGGTTGCCGACGTCCGGTCCGGCAGCGCCGAGATCTGGTCGTCGCTGAAGTCGCCGATCTACTTCCAGGAGACGGTCGCCCAGATCCTGGGACTGCCTGCATCGGGCGTGCAGGCCCATGTGACCCAAGGCGGTGGGTCGTTCGGCCGCCACCTGTTCGCCGACGCGGCGTTCGAGGCGGCGGTGATCTCGAAGGCGATGGGGAAGCCGGTCAAGCTGATGTGGCACCGGACGGACAACTTCCGCCAGGGGCGCGTGCATCCGATGTGCACCTCGCGAGTACGGATCGCCTACCTGGGGGACAACGTGCTGGCGTTCGACCAGCGCCATACGAGTGCGGCGACCGACTTCACGCACGGGCTTGGCGAGATCCTGAGCGCGACGGTGGGCGACCTGCCTGAGGGCGACTTTCTTGGCTACTCGCAGAGCATCTTCACGCTCACGGCCAACGTGCCCTACAACTTCGGGCTGGTCACGCAGCTCCTCAACGAGGTCTACCACCCGCCGGGCAGCGTGTTCAACACCTCGAGCGTGCGCAACATCTACAGCCCGGAGGTGACCGTGGCCAAGGAGCTGATGGTCGACAAGGTCGCGAACGCGATGAGGCGCGATCCGTACCAGTTCCGGCGCTCGTTCGTGCGGGACTCCCGCATGCTCGCGGTGCTGGATGCGGCGGCGAGCGCAGCCAACTGGGGCAAGCCCATGGCGCCGCTCACCGCCCAGGGCATCGGTATCCACCACGAGTACAAGGGCTACGCCGCGTGCGTGGCCGAGATCGACTGCACGCCCCAGACCGTCAACCGGGTGGTCGAGAACGGGTACACGGGACCGCGCGTCACGAAGGTCACCTACGCGGTCGACGTCGGCCTGCCGATCAACCCGCTCGGGCTGGAGGCCCAGATGATCGGCGGGATCATGGATGGGATCGGGCAGGCGCTGACCTACAGCCTGCACCTCTACGACGGCTCCTTCCTCGAGGGCAGCTGGGACAACGCCTACTACACGCGGGAGTGGAACTGCCCTCCGAACAACCCGCCGGAGGAGGGGATCCAGGTGATCATCATGCCGCCCAATCAGAGCGAGCCGGGCGGTGCCGGCGAGTTCGGGGTGGCTGCCTCGATGGCGGCGGTCGCGACCGCGTACGCGCGCGCGACCGGGACGATGCCGACCAGCTTCCCGATCAATCACCAGCAGCCGCTCGGGTTCACCCCGTTACCGACCGTACCGCCGATACCCCAGTCGCCCACCGACGGGTTGCAGGAGGGGTTCTGATGCCCACGTACACCTTCATCCTCAATGACAAGCAGGTGAGTGTCGACTGTGCCGGCGACGTCCGCCTGCTATGGGTGCTGCGCGATCTATTGGGCGTCTATGGACCGAAGTACGGCTGCGGCCTGGACGTCTGCAAAGCCTGCACGTGCCACATCAACGGCAAGGCCTTCAACCCCTGCTCGGTGCCGGTCAGCGACATCCAGCCGACCGACCAGATCACGACGATCGAGGGCCTCCCGGCGACCATCGGCGAGCAGCTGCATCCGATGCAGCAGGCGTGGCTAAAGCACGACGTGGCGCAGTGCGGGTACTGCCAGCCCGGTCAAATCATGGCCGCCGTCGCGCTCGTCAACCAGATCAGGACCGAGGGCCGGCAGATCACCGACGCCGACATCGACTCGCTGCGCAACATCTGCCGCTGCGGCACGTACCTGCGCATCCGGGAGGCGATCGTCGAGGCGGCCGCCAATATGTGAAGCGGCAGTCGTGCCGAGGTGTTTCGCCGCTTCCTGAAGGAACTGGATAGACCAGAAGCGACGCCCGGCCGTCCGCATCGGGCGCCTCAAGGACTGACCGAAGGTTCCGTACGAACGAAGGCTGCGCTGGGTCACGTGAACACGAACCCTGGCGCGTCCTTGAGCGCCTCGCGCGCCGCCACCCGTCCGGCTTCCCGCGCGGCATCGAGTTGGTGAAACTCGAGCAAGCCGACGCCCTGGGCCCGCGGCCTGATCACGAGGTCGGCGTGGCGGCCCGCCGCCTTGGAGGTGTTCTCGCTGCCGAGCAGGAGTACGCGGGTCAGTGTTTCGGCGAGGCGCGGTGGGCGCTGCCGAGCGTCGGTCGGAGCACGGTCAATGGGGTGGGCGGAGTTCGCGGGACGATCGAACGAGGCCTTCACATCAACGGCAATGATGGGGCCCTCGCCCATCTCGGCCATTGCCGTCACCGGAAGGTTGTCAACCAGCGAGCCGTCGATGTACAGCTCGCGGCCGCGCACCTGGGGCGGCGCGATGATCGGCAGGCAGATGCTGAAGCCGACCGCTTCCCAGAGCGGACCGTGGCGTGCGATGACGAACCGGCCGCTGCGCAACTCGGTGCTTCCGGACATGAAGCTGCGCGGAAGCTCTTCGATCAGTCGTGTCCCGAACGTGCGGTGCAGCATCGAGCGAAACCGCTCGCCTCGGATCAGCGAGTGCCGCGGAAGCGTGTAGTCGCTCAACGGCCGCCTCTGTACCCATTCCTCGAAGCAGACGGCGTCGATCTGATCGGCGTCGAGTCCCGTTGCGAACAGCGCGCCGACCACGGCGCCCATACTCACGCCGGCGACCCGGTCGATGGTGACCCCGGCGGCGAGAAGCTCCTCGAGCACGCCGATGTGCGAGAACGCGCGTGCGCCGCCCCCAGAGAGCACGATTCCCAGCGACGTGCCCGACAGCCGGCGAGCCAGACGTGCCGCATCGGCCTTGAGCTCGGGCTCCCGGATCACGTGCGACTCAAGGGGGTCGATCGCATCCGCCCAGCCGCCCAGGTCGCCCGGTGCGCTGTCGTACACCAGTAGGTCGCACCCGTGCAGCTCGGCGATGTCGCTGAGCCCCGGTGGCACGGATCCACCCGTGGTCGCAGCCAGAATGCGATCGCCCTGCTGAAGGCAGAACTCGGCCCAGGGCGAGCGCGCAAGCGCGGAACCGCCCACCAGGAGCACGAGGTCATGGACCGACTCGGCGCCATCGAGCAGCGGTCCGTAGACGGTGGCGGGCTCGGTGCCCGATTGTGGCGCCTGCACTTCATCGCCGCTCAGCACCGTCGCGGAGAGGTGGGCCCGAAGTCCCGCTCCGAGTGCCTCGGCGAGACGCCGCAGGGGTACCCGTTGATCGAGCGCGACAAGCGCAACCGTGGTGGGTCGCGGTCGCGTCGCGGGCGCGGGTGCGCGTGTATCCCGGAGCTGCCGGGCCAGCGTCCGTGTGAGGGCCAAGGCCAGCGCGGGTGACGAGCTCAGGACCTCGTCAAAGGCATCCTTCTCGACCGCGATGACATCGCTCGTGCGCACCGCGCGGACTGATGCCGAGCGCGGTGAAGAGGTCAGGAGCGCCAGCTCCCCGATCCCGTCGCCGCGGCCGAGCTCCCGAATCACTGTGCCGACCCGTTCGTCGACAACCTCGAGACGGCCGGCCCGGACGACGAACATCGCCTCCGCGTCGTCCCCCTCACGGAACAGCCATCGGCCGGCGGCCACGCGCCTGGTGTGCGACTTGGCGGCTAACTGCTCGCGCAGCACCGGATCGACGCCAGAGAAGATCGGCACGCGGGCGAGGAAGTCGGCGGCCGACTCCGCCCGGCTCACGGCCGGATCCGTGATGTCAACTGTGATCGCCCGCGGCGTCCTGGGTGGGACCGGCCGTGCCGGCCGCTGATCCTCGTGCACCGATACGGCCGCCCGCGCCGCCTCGCTCAATCCGGGCGCCGTTTCGACGTTGACTCGCCCGACCAGCAGGCAGCCGATCCCGGACACGAACAGGCACACCGCCCCGAACGTCCAGGCGTGCTGGAAGGCCGCGAGCGCGGTCAGTGGTGAGGGCGTACCGATGATGGCCACGATCAATGCGACGCCCAGCGCCGCCCCCACCTGGCGCGCGACTGAGTTCAGTCCCGTCGCGGTGGCGAAGCTCTCTCCAGGCGCCGACGCGACCGCTGCGCCGCTGAGGTTCGGGAACAATGTGCCCGCGCCGATCCCCAGGATCACCATGCCGGGGAGCCATTCGGCCACGAAATCCGGGGTCGCGCCGACCCGCTCGATGAACCACACCAGCCCGCCGCTCCAGATGATCCCACCGGCAACGAGCACGGGCCGATGCCCGATGCGCTGCGCGAGGCGGCTTGCTGGCCCGGCAATGGCCACGGCGACGAGTGGTCCGATGGTCAGCGCCAGGCCCGCCTGGAGCACCGAGTAGCGCCACACGCCGGTGAGGAACAGGACGTTTGCCAGCGTGTATCCGTAGAACCCCGCCGCGCCGACGACCGTCATGGAGTTGGCGGCGCTGAACGTGCGGATCTTCAAGAGCGACAGATCGATGAGCGGAGAGCGGTGCCAGGTGCAACGCCAGGCGAACAGTGAGGCGGCCAGGATCGCCACGGCCAACGCGACGATGATGCGGACGTTGCCCCAGCCCCATTCCTCGCCTTTGACGACGGCGAGCACGAGCGCGCCGATGGCGATCGCGAACAGCAGTGCTCCGGGGAGGTCGGGCATCTGCCGGCGACCCGGGGTGCGGCTTTCGATCAACTTGCGACGGGCCAGAATCGCCGCCGCGATGCCAATCGGGAGATTGACCAGGAACACGAGCCGCCAATTGGCGGCGGCGACGAGCAGACCGCCGAGAGACGGGCCCAGCCCGGCCGCGGCGGCCCCCACCGCGGACAGCAGCGCGACGCCGTGCGAGCGGCGCTCCACCGGAAACGCGTGGAGCACGAGCGCGAGCGAGGAGGGCACCAGGAAGGCTGCGCCAAGAGCCTGGATCACCCGAAATGCGATCAGGGCACCCACTGATGGGGCGACTGCGCAGAGCACCGAGGCTCCCGTGAAGATCTCCAGACCGACGATGAAGAAGCGGCGGCGACCGAGCAGGTCGGCGATCCTGCCTGCGGCCACCAGGAACGCGGCGAACACGATGTTGTACGCATTCAGCACCCACGAGAGCGATGAGATCGACGTTCCCCTGAACGACCGGCTGATGTCCGGAAGCGCGATGTTGACGATCGTCGCGTCGATGAACGCGACCGCCGCACCAAGCGATGCGATCGCCAGCACCAGCTGGGCGGAGGGTCCGCGGCGCACGGTCAGGCTCCGAGCCGCTCAAGCAGGTCGCGGTTGCCCTCGAGCGCCTCGCGAGCCGCCTGGCGTCCCAGTTCCACGACCTGCGGAAGTGCCTTCCAGTCCATGAGGCCGATCCCGTCCACGCGTGGGCCGATCATCAGATCGGCATGCAACCGAGCTGCCGCGACGGTGTCGCTGCTGCCCACGGTCAGAGTCCTCACCATCGTCTCTCCGAGGCGGGGTATCTCCGCCTCGCGGCCGGTGAGAGCGCGCCGGAGGAGACGCGCGGGTCGCTCGATCGCCTCACGGTGCGAGCGCCCAAATTGGCCGGTGCGGCCCGTGACATCGACCGCGATCACCGGGCCCTCCGCGGTGCGCGCCATCGTCGCGACCGGAAGGTTGTCGAGCACCCCCCCGTCGACGAGCAGCCGCCCGTCGACGGCGACGGGTGGGAACACACCGGGGATCGCCAGGCTCGCGTAAATCGCGTCGGCCAGCCGCCCCGATCGATGGACGACCGGCTCGCGCTCGACGAGATCGCAGCTCAGGCAGAAGAAGCGCAACGGCAGCTCTTCGATTCGGCGATCGCCGAATGCTCCCTCCAGCAGCCGTCGCGTCTTGGCGCCCCGGATCAGCGAATACGCGGGGGGCACGAAGTCGTTGCTCGGGTTGCCCTCCACGAACGCCAGGCGGAACGACTCGTACATTGCCTCCGACGTGAAACCCGCCGCGGTGGCGGCAGCGATCAACGAGCCAAGGCTCACGCCGGCAACGCGATCGAATCGAAGTCCCGCCTCGCGCAGGACCTCGATCACGCCAAGGTGGGCGAACGCACGCGCACCGCCGCCCGAGAGGACGATCCCAAGCGCTCGCCCCGCCAGTCGCCTGGCGCACAGCTCCAGCGCCGGTACGATCTGAGCCGCGTCGCGGACGGCCTGCACCTCGCGGGGCTGGAGTACGTCCAAGACGCTGTCCGCGACCGGAGCACCGAGGGCCAGCAACTCGCAGCCATGCAGGGCGCTCGCGTGCGCCAGCCAACGCGGCCCAGGGACCCCACGCGTGACCGCGAGCACGAGGTCTGCCTCGCGCAGGCACAGCTCGGTCCAGCGCTCTGCTGGATCACCTCCTCCTTGCATGACCACGCGCTCAGCCTCGCGCTCAGCCTGGTCGATCGCGTCGAGCTCGCCGCAATCGAGCTGCGCCACCGACCCATGGTCCGATAACGCGTTAGCCAGCCCCTCGGACACCTCCGCGATCGGAGCGCCGTGGTCCAGTCCGACGACGGCGATGGTCCTTGGGGGAGTGGCTGCAACCACAGGTGAGCGGCTGGCGGCAAGCTGCGCCCCCATCGCCCGCGTGAGCCCTAGGGCGAAACTGGGTGCTTCCCGAATCAGCGCTTCGAAATCGTCGCGGTCCAGTTCCAGCAGTTCCGTATCGTGGCGCGCCCGCACCGAGGCCGATCGGACTCCCCGGCGCAGCAGCGCGAGCTCCCCGAGGACGTCCCCCCGTCGCAGGATCCGGATGAGTGACTCCGGCGGCCCCTCGTCCATCACCTCGACCCGGCCGCTGCTGACGATGAACATACTGTCGGCTGGCTCACCCTCCCGCATGACCCAGTCGCCCGCGCTCACGTGCACCTGGTTGACCTGTCCGGCGAGCCGCTCGAGCAGCTCATCCGAGAGGCCGGCCAGGACCGGCACGTTGCGCAAGAAGGCGGCGGTCCTCATCCCGCGGAAGCCACCAGCGCTGCACCGAGCAGGCAGAGGACGTGAAAGCTCTGGTCGGTGGCGATCATGAGACCCGGAGCGGGGACCGCCGCTCCCTTCACCACTCGCAGCCAGACGCGCGCGAGCGTGCCGTCGTCGACCAGCAGATGCGGGATCGCGACGAGCGCGCCCACGCCGACTGCACGCCATGGACTGGTCTGGTCGCCGATCCAGACGAGCGTCGGGATGAACGCGACCATATAGGTGGCGACGTGGCGCAGCAGCGCCCGGCGCCCCAGAGGCTTCCCCAAGCCCGTGGACTTGTTCATCGCCTGCCAGTCGGTCTGCAGCAGGACGTCGCCCACGACGTGGGATATCAGAAGGCCGAGGAACGCCTCGGACCAGTTCATCGAGCTAGGCCCCGGGCAAACCCCGGGGGAGAGTTGCGCCCCACGCGGCCGTCCGTGCCGCACACACCACAGATCATCGCCAGCGATGCTACCCGTAGTCTGGCGGCCGCCGCGAATGCGCGAATGCGCGGACGCGCGACGACGGCGGCGGAGGCTCCCTGGCGCCGGCGACCCGCGCGCTCGCCCGGCTCCTTCAAACCAGTTCTAACCCGCACTTCCGGGCCCGTCTACTGGAGGCGATGGCGGGCGCCAGCATGAGAACCGTTGCTGTCGCAACATCTGCCGCTGCGGCACGTACCTGCGCATCCGGGAGGCGATCGTCGAGGCGGCCGCCAATATGTGAAGCGGTACGACCGCTCGGACGCAAACGCGCCCGAGCGGATCGAAGTTCTTGGAGTCCTGTTCAGGCGTGGCCGAGGGAGATCTCGGGGAGGACGCGTTGTGCCCACCGTGGGAGGTACCAGGCCCATTTGCCCATGAGCCGTAGCAGCACCGGGAGGAGGAGCAGCCGGATCAGGGCCGCGTCGAGGAGCACGGCGATGCCGAGGATGATTCCCATCTCCTTGGGCGGGAGCGGCCCAGAGAGCGCGAAGGTGAAGAACACCGCGACCATCTCGGCGCCGGCGGCGAAGATCACGGGCCCTGACTGGGCGAGGCCGCCGATCATCGCTTCCTTGGGGTTGTGGCTGCGGTCCCAGTGCTCCTTGGCGCTGGAGAGCAGGAACACGGTGTAATCCATCGAGATCGCGAAGATCATCGCGAAGAAGAACACCGGTCCCCACGCATCGAGGAATCCCTGTGGTTGCAAGCCCAGCAGCGAATGCAGCACGCCGTCCTGGAAGATCCACTTGGCGACGCCGAACGCGGCGGCGGTGGCGAGCAGGTTGGTGAGCACGCCCATGGCTGCGAGCAGCGGTGCCTGCAGCGCGATCAGCAACAACAGGAACCCGAGACCGAGGACGACGCCGATCACGACCGGGGTCTTGGCTGAGAGCGTGGTCTGGAGGTCGTGGTTCTCCGCGACCGCACCGCCGACCATCGATCCGGTTGGGAGCTGCGCCCGCAGCCGGTCGATCGTGGCGCCGACGGCCGGGTTGGACGGATCCTGCCGGGGGATTGCGGTGACGAGCGCGCGGCCATTGCTCGTCTGGGTTGGGAGCAGCCCGGCGATCCCGGGGTCGCGCTGTGCGACGTGCGCGACCCGGATGGCCCGTGATGCGGGCGCGACGATCTGCATCGGCGCGGTCGCTCCGGGCCCCATCGCGGCCGTTACCTGCTCGTAGCCGCGGCGGGAGGAGTCAGAGGTCGGGATGACCTTGATCGACGGCATCGCGATCTTCAGGTGGGTCACGGGAATCGCGAGCGCGACAAGCACGGCGAGCGCCAGCGCACCGTAGGCGACCGGTCGCGTCCAGAGTCGCTCGCCCCAGGCTGCGAACCGTTCGGAGCGCCGCTCGCCGGGGTTCGCCCACGGCAGCGCGAGCTTGTCGACTTTCGGGCCGAGTCGTGTCAGCACGGCGGGGAGCAGCGTCAGTGTCGCCGCGAGCACGAAGATGACCGCGAGCATGATCCCGAGGCTCGTGGAGCGAAATGCTGGGCTCGGGACGAGCATCACCGCGCTCAGAGAGATCAACACCGTCACTCCTGACAACAGCACCGCTTTGCCGGCGGTGTCCATTGTCACCGCTGTGGCCTCGACCGGTGACAGCCGTGAGCCGAACAACGCGCCACGGAAACGGTGCACGACGAACAGCGCGTAGTCGACTCCGAGCGCGAGTGCGAACATCAGCGCGAAGTTCATCGCCCAGATCGACACCGGCATGAGCCTGGTGGCGAGGTACAGCGATCCGGCGGCCGCCATGAGGCCGACCATCGTCAGCATCAAGGGCAGCCCGGCCGCGACCAGCGAGCCGAACGCGAGCAGCAGGATCAGGAGCGTGACCGGCCACGAGATCACTTCTGACCTGAGCATCGCGGAGCGGTTGGCGGCGTTGAAGTCAGACCACAGCGCCGCCGCGCCGGTCAGGTTCACCCGCACACCGGCGGACGTCAGCGCGGCGACCTTGCCCTTCAGACGATCCGCAGCCTGGACCATCGCGTTTGCATCGCGTGCGGCTCCGGCCTGCACGATCGCGGTATGCCCGTCACGAGAGATCGACACGCCGGCGGTCGGCGCGAGCACGGTGCTGACCGCGCCATCGGCGCGCAGCGTGCGCTCGACGCCCGCGATCGCGGCCCGGAACGACGGGTCGCGCACGGTCTTGGTGGGTGAGCTGATCACGGTCATCAAGCCGTAGCTGGACAGACCGTGGAAGTTGCGATTGATCAGCTTCCTCGCCTGCACCGACTGCGAGCCGGTGGTCTCCCAACCGGCGCCTGACAGGGCGTTCTCGACGCGCGGAGCGAAGAACCCGAGCACGACCGCGACCAGCAGCCACGCGATGAGCACGACCCGGAGGTGGGTCGCTGTGTAGCGGCCGAGGCGGCCGATCGGACCGACGCGGATCATCGGACCGTCTCCCGCTGGCGGCGCAGCCGGGCGAGCTTCTCGCGCATGAGTCGGGCGTACAGGTACGGGGACATAGGTCGTTCCTTTCGATTGATGTCTGCGGTTCGAAGGTCAGCCACGGCGCAGGCGCGCGAGGGCTGGATGGATCTGCGATTGACACTCAGTGCAGCGGGGACGCCTCACCGAGCGCGACGTGGGCGAGGTAGTCGTAGGCGCGGTTGGCGCCGAGTGGGTGCATGAACGATCCGGCTTTGACGTCGCGGTAGGCGCGGGCGAGCGGGCTGCCGTTGACGTAGCCGGCGCCGCCCGAGAGCGCGAGCGCACGATCCACGGTGCGCGCCGCCGCCTCGTTGACGAACGCCTTGGCAGCCTGGGCTTCCGCGAAAAGCGCAGAGAGCTCTTCGGCCGTGCCGTCGGACGCCGGGTTGGCGCCCCAGTGCTCGTCGATCAGTGTCGCCGCGCGTGAGAGAAGGCCTCGCGAGGCAGCGAGGTCGATGGCGTTGTCGGCGACCTGCATCCGCGGACGTGCGTCTCCGTTGATGCGTCCCGCGATTCCGCGGCGCGCGATCGCATCCGCTGACTCGGCGATCCCGAGTGAAGCCGCCGCGTGGAAGAGCCCGGCGACGAGATTGCGCTCGATGTATTGCAACGAGTCGCCGGCGCGGAAGCCACCTCGGACGGCGGACTCGGGGAGTTCGACTCCGGTCAGCGTGATCGAGTTGCTTCCGGAGGCACGCATACCAAGCGCATCCCAGTCGTCATTGATGACGACCCCGGGCGTGCGCGTCGGCACCATGGCGTATGCGTAACGGCTCTCGCCGTCCTCGTCGGCGTAGGTGACCGCCACGTAGAGATCGGTGGCAGCGGGTGACATCGTGCAGAACGTCTTGCCGCCATCGACGCGCCAACCGGACTCGGTGCGCGTGGCCACGGTGGCCGGCCGCGTGAGGTCCTGACCGCGCTCGCTGATCGCTGCGGCCAGCACGACGCCTTCCCGGGCGATCGTCTCCAGCGAAGAGGAGAAGGCCTGGGCGCGGCGGCCGTGTCCGCCCGCGATGGCGACTGCGCGGCGGCGCTCCATGTTGAGCACCGCAACGAGGTGCATGCTCACGCCGATCGCGACGGACGCGTCACCACGGGCCAGTCGACTTGACGCGACGACGAGATCGTGCGCGGATGAGACCCCGAGCCCGCCGAGGTCGATCGGAACCGGCGCGGCGAAGTAGTTGGCGGCCGTGAGCGCCTCGATCGCCTCAAAGGGATAGGTGCGGTCGAGATCGTGCTGGGCTGCGCGGCCAGCGAGTTGTTGGGAAAGCTCCTCGGCGATCGCAACGAGGCGCGCTCCGGCATGGGTATGGGCGGTGAGCTCGATGGGCATGGTGGGTTCTCCGGTCCGCTGTGCATCGGCCCGTGACCGGAGCGCACGCTCCGGCCAGGGGCTTGATGGGAGGCTTAGGGGGTGGTTACGTCGACGGTCACCGGCACGCCGTGGGTGACCATGTCGTAGACGGCCGAGCGCGCTTGGGCTCGCTCCACGACCTCACGGAGTTTCTCCTCGGTGGCGTTGCCCGTCACACGGAATGACACGTTGATGCGCTCGAACCCGTTGCGGGGCTCGTCATCGACGCCGAGTGCGCCGCGAACGTCCATGTCACCGGTAAGAGCTGACTCCACCGACGTGAGCTGCACCTTGCGCGCGGCGGCGACAGAAACGATTGATGTCGTCAGGCAGGCCGCGAGCGCGTGCAACAGGAACTCAGCCGGGTTGGGGCCGGTGTCGGTGCCGAGCAGGATCGCCGGCTCGCCGGCGTCGATCGTAAACTCGGCGCTGCGCGTCGCATCCTCTCCGCCCGCCGCATAGAACTCCTTGATCCGCGAGCGGTTGTGGGTGCCGTCGATCCAGCGGTTGGTCGCCCGGAACTGAAACCTCGCCAGCTCCGGCTGATCCTTGATCAGGTCCAGCGTCGCGAACAGCTGTCCGGTGTCCACACCGTTGCGGATGGTGTCGGTAACTGCGGTCATGGGTAGACCTCCTCGGTCGTTGTCCTGCCGATGGGCCCCCCCGCTCGGATCGATCCCGCGACCCGCTCGGCGCCAGGCGGCGCGAATGCGGTGGACGTGACTTCTCCTGGAGAGCGGTCATGAGGGCATCGCTCATCCTGCGCTCCGGCAGCGGCTCGCACATCGGCGTGGCGACGGGACCTGGCCGCGACAAGCGCGCAGTTGCGTCTAGGTCATCTGTCGCGGTCGGATCCGGCGGCAGCCGGCGCGTCGAGCGCCACGGTGACCATCGTTCCCCTGCCGCCGGCCGCTCCGACCGACAGCTCGGCGCCGATCGCCTCCGCACGTTCCCGCATCGTGCCGAGGCCGAGATGGCCCGGGTGCGACTGGCCGACATCGAAGCCGACGCCGTCGTCGGTGACGGTGATGACCAGGCGTTCGTCCGTAGGCACCACGTGGACCGCGGCGCGGGTGGCGCGGGCGTGTTTGACGGCGTTGTTGAGCGCCTCGAGCACGATGCGGTACAGGTGCTCCTCGACCTGGGGCTCGACCGCGAGCCGTGCGCCGGGCCCGTCGACGACGATGATCAAACCGGAGCGCGCTGACAGGGCGGATGCCTGCGTGCCGATGGCGGCGACGAGGCCTTCCCCGGCAAGCGCTTCGGGTCGAAGCTCGAATATGAGGGCTCGCATCTCCGCCAGGGCCCCCTGCGTGAGCTCGCGTACCTGGGCGATGCTTCGGCCCAGCGGCCCGTCGCTTGGAAGTCCTTGCTTGTCGATGGCGAGTTGGGCGGTACGGGCGTGCAGCGTCATCGAGAACAGCGCTTGAGAGACGGAATCGTGCAGCTCCCGAGCCAGCCGCGCGCGCTCGCGCAACACCGAGGCCTCGCCGGTCTCGGCCAGGAGGCGGTCATTGACGACGGCGACTACCGCCTGGTCGGCCAGCGCGGCGTAGAACGCGAGCTCCGCTTCGGTGGGACCGCTCACCGTCGATGGGAGGAACACGCCGAGCACGCCGATGACCTCCTCACCCCAGGACAGCGGCACATGCACGCCCACCTGCCAGTCGAGTGGCTGCAGGGTACGTCCCGTAGCCGCCGCACGAGGACTGTCCATCCACCGGCGCTTGGCGTCGGGGATGACCGCTATGCGGCCACCGAGGACGACGTCGCCGTCGGGCATGTCGATGATGCGCAGCGTGCCCAAGAGCGACACGCGGCGAAATTCGTCGGGCACCCCCTCCGCTCCACCCGCCTGCAGCGTGCCGTCCTCGCCGGCGATGCCGATCGCGCACGCCACCGCCCGGGTCGCCTCCACGGCATGGCGAGCGAGCTCGCTCAGCACCGTGCCGAGCGGGCTGCGCCCGGCAAGCTGGGCGGCGGTCTGGCCCAGGGCGGCGGCGTTGCGCGCCGCCACCCGCGCGTCGGTGATGTCACGGAAGATCGCCGCGCCGTGCGGACGGCCTCCGATGGCAAACGACATGTTCGTCCAGGTGATCTCGCGCTCGGTGCCGTCCGCGCGCAGGAGGGTGGAGGTCCACAGACCGGTCGTCCCCGCCAGTTGCTCGGCGAAGTGCTCGAGCATGGCCTGATGCTCTCGCTGCGGGAAGTTGTCCAAGAAGTCCGGCAGCGCGCGCAACTCGTCGAGCGAGTACCCCATGATCCGACACGCCGCCGGATTGGCGTACACATAGCGACGGTCGGCGGTGACGACGACGATGCCGTCGCGGGAGCGCTCGACAACTGCGGCCAGGGCGTCGACCCCGAGGTCGGCGGCCGCGTGTACCACGCTCTCCGGCATCTCGGTCACGGATGTGGACTCTGGCAGGGGCACGCCGCCCGTGGGGCGCAATTCATCCGGGAGGCGCCGCGAGCCCCTCACGCACCGCCCATAGCGCGGCCTGGGTCCGAGAACTCAGGCCGAGCTTGGCGAGGATGTTGCTCACGTGCGTGCGGGCGGTGCGCTCGCTGATCACCAACTCGCCCGCAATCTCCTTGTTGGCCTTGCCCTGTGCCACCAGCAACAGGATCTCCCGCTCGCGCACCGTCAGCAGCGCCCTGGGGTCCGCTGACGGTCCTCGCCGCAGCGAGGCGGTGAGTTGGCGTGCCACGGCCGGGTCGAGATGAACTTCCCCCCGCTGGGCGGCGCGCACAGCGGCCGCGACCTCGTCGGCCTCGGCGTCCTTGAGAAGGTAGCCGGCGGCGCCGGCCTCCAACGCGGCGTGCACCTTCTCTTCCTCGACGAAGCTCGTCACAGCCACGACCTCGACGCCGGGATAGCGCTCCTTGATCGCGGCGGTCGCCTCGATGCCGCTCATCGGCGCCATCAGCAGGTCCATCAGCACCACGTCGGGCAGCGCTCCGTCCGCTTTCGCTCGCGCCAACCAGTCCAGCGCGGATCGCCCGTCTGAGGCGTCGCCCACCATCGCGATGTCATCGATCAGCTCGAGATAGCTACGCAGGCCCTCGCGCACCATCCGATGGTCGTCGACCACGAGCACACGGATGGGCTCCCCGTTCGCCACGTCCCCATCATGACGGCCACGGCGACTGCCCGGTGTAGACGCGGGCGCGTGCAGGGAATATCCTCCCGTCAGTCTCGTATCGGCCTTCGGGGGTGCGGGTGCCAAACGTGTTCGTCTCGTACTCGCGGCGCGATGCCGGGTTCGTAATGCTTCTGGCTGAAGGGCTGAAGAGCCGCGGCAAGGACGTCTGGGTGGACGTAGAGGGGATCCGCGACGCCGAGGTGTTCCCCGCCGCCTTGCGCCGCGCGATCGAGGGCTCGGACACCTTTCTGTTCGTCATCACACCCGATTCGGTGGGCTCGCCGTTCTGCGACCAGGAGGTCACACACGCCAGCGAGCTCAACAAGCACATCATTCCGTTGGCGCTGCGCCAGGTGCCCGATGACCAGCTCCCCGAAGAGATCCGCTATCGCAACTGGATCCCCGTGGACGGTGACCCCAGCGCCGAGCTCGATCGCATCATCGCCGCCATCGACGCAGACCTCCCGTGGGAGCAGGAGCACACCCGGGTGACGGTCCGGGCGCTGGAATGGGATGAGCACGGGCGCGACCGCAGCTTCCTGGTGCGCGGTACCGAGCTGGCGGATGCGGAGCGCTGGCTGGCGGCCGGCGTCGACAAGGATCCCGGCCCAACGTCGGTCGAGCAGGAGTACCTGCTCGCCGCGCGGCAGGCGGCCAGCCGCCGGCAGCGCGTTCTCGTCGGCGGAAGCCTCGCCGTCGCCGTGGTCGCGGTGGGGCTCCTCATCTTCGCCCTGATCTCCCGCAGCACCGCGGTCACCGCCGAGACCAACGCCCGGGCGCAGGCGCTCGCCGCCGAGTCCGTCAACCAGCAGTCCGTCGACGCCGAGCGGGCGGTCCTGCTCGGGGCGGCCGCGGTGCGGACCAAGGTGTCGTACGGGGCGACGGGCACCATGTTCGCCCTGAGATCGGCGATCGACGCATCGACGATCCGCTACCGCCTCCCCAACGTCGGCGTACAGGGCTGCGGTGGCCCCCAGGTCGCCTTTGACCCAGCGCCCGAGAGCAACCTGCTGGCCGAGGGGCTGTGTGACGGGACGATCAGGTTCGCCGATGCGACGACCGGCAGGATCGAGCGAACGGCGCGAGCCGGCCACGCCGCCCCGACCGCGCTCGCCTACACCCCGAGCGGCTCGGCCCTCGTAATGACTTCGGGCGCTCATATCCTCGCGCTCAACCCGGTCACCGGCGCGGTGCACGCCACCAGTCCCCCCATCCCGGGCCTGGGGACGTTCGCGATCGACCCTCGAGCACCCATCGTGGCCGCCGTCGGCGTCTACCAGCTCGACCTATGGAACATGGCGACGGGGCGCGTGCAGGTGATCCGCCCGCGCCAGGCTCGGCGATACGGCCCCGCGACCCAGATGGCGTTCAGCCCGGACGGACGGCGCATCGCCATCGGCTTCGATGCCGGCAACGGCGGCCCCGGGTTGGTCGTCTACGACGTGACGCACCGGCGGATCGTCGGGTCGCGGCCCGCACTGTCGTCGACCGTCGCCTTCTCGCCGTCCGGGCGCGAGCTCGCCGTCGGTCTGATCGGCGCCACGGGGGGCTCGGTCGTCATCCTCGACGCCGCCTCGCTCAAGCGGGTCCCTCGCTTCCGGGCCATCGAGAACCCGGACGTCGAGGCGACGGCCGCCGCGTTCAGCCCCGACGGAACCGAACTCGCCTACGGCTTTGCCGATGGCACCGCGGGGCTCGTGGCCGTGGCGTCCGGCCAGACGATTCAGACCTACTCCGGAGACACCGCCGTCGTCGCGACCGTGAGCTTCCGCCCCGACGGACGGGTCGTCGCCACCGGCTCCGCGGACGGGACGGTGCGGGTCTGGCGCGCAGGGGGACTCGCGTTGAGTGCCGCCCACTTCGGCGGATACCTCGCCGACCTCGAGCCCGAACCCGGCGGCTTCGTCACGATCCGTAGCCCGGGGCCCAGGCCCGGACAGGCGGTGGTGGCCCAGCGCTGGCGTGACGACGGACGCCCGACGGCCGCTCCGCTCGTGATGTCGCGGACCACGACCAACCTCGACGCGTTCTTCCTCGGACCGGGTGGGCGGCTGGCGGCCGCGATCGTGTCGGCCAATCCCAACGCCACACGCGGGCGGGTGCTCCTCTGGAACGTGTCGCAACGACGCGTGGTGAGGACCGTGCCGGTCACCTTGGCCACCGGGAGCGAGCCGATCATGAGTCGCGACGGGAACCTGGTCGCAATGACCGTGCAGACCTACGGCGCGGCGCCAGTCTCGCGCGGCGGTCCGCCAACATCACGCTACGCGCTCGAGGTCCTCAACCTGACCACGGGCCGGCAGCGGGCGCTCGAGACCGAGTCGGACTGTGCGGCGGGCTGGCGTGGCTATGCCTTCGACGCTTCCAGCACGCTGGTCGCAGCGGGCACGTTCTGCGGCACTGGCATCAGGGTCTGGAGCATCTCGACCGGCAAGCCCGTGGGGCGCGAACTGAGCCTCGGCGGCGAGCTCGCCTGGACCGCCTTTCGCCCCGACGGGCGCCGGCTGGCCGTCGCATCGTGGAACGGCACGATCGAGGTAAGTCCGGTTCCGGTGACCGGCCACGCGACCCAGCTCACCGAGAACACCAAGGGCGTGCCGATGGTCGCCTACAGCCCCGATGGCCGGTACCTGGCCAGCGCCGGCCTGGACCACACAGTGCGCATCTTTGACGCCCGTTCCCTGGCCGAACTGCGCGTCATCGTCCAGCCCGACGCAGTGAGCGGCGTCGCCTTCACCGCCGGCAGCGGGCAGGTGCTGAGCTGGGGAGCCGACAACACGGTCCGGCGGTGGGATGCGTGCACCGATTGCGAGAACCCACCGGCGCTGTTGGCGTTGGCGCAGACCCGCGTGACGCGCACGCTCACCACGCAGGAACGCACGGAGTTCGGGGTCGGCTGACATGCGGAACCCCGCGGGGCACAGGAGCGCAACGTCGTGGCTTGACGCGGTCCGCGCCGAGGAGCGTCGCGGGGAGTTGCTGGCGGCGTTCGATCTCGCCGAACGCGGTCTCAGCGAGCATCCCGGCGACTTGGGCCTGGAGCACCGCGCGGTGTTGGCGCTGGCGCGGACCGGAGCCACCGCGGAGGCAACGCGGCGCTTTGAGGAGTATGGGCTGGACGGTGTCGTTGACGAGGATGTGAGCGCCCTGCGTGCCCGGCTGGCCAAGGATGCCGCCCTGAGCGCTACCGGGGTCGAGCGCGCGCGGCTGGCCGCCCAGGCGGCGACCCTCTATCACGCCATCTTCACGCGAACGCGCGGCTACTACCCGGCCATCAACGCCGCGACGCTGTGGCTAGTCGCGGGGTACGCCGCGAGGTCGCGTGAGCTGGCGGGGAGTGTCCTGGGCCTCGTGACGGGCAACGGCGACTCGTACTACACCGTCGCCACCGAGGCGGAGGCGCATCTCCTTCGCGGCGAGACCCGCGCCGCGGAGGCGGCACTGGTGCGCGCGGCGGCGGCGCATGACGGTGACTACGGGGCGCTGGCGAGCACGCGTAGGCAGCTGCGACTCATCTGTGACCTGCTGAGCATCGATCCCGAGCTGCTGGGCCCGCTCGCCGGCCCGGCGGTCGTGCATTTCTGCGGCCATCGCCTCGGCAGCGCCCGCTTGAGCCCAAGCAACGAGAGCGACGTGGCGAAGCGCGTCGAGGAGGCCGTGCGCGCAACCCGGATCGGATACGCGTATGGATCACTGGCCAGCGGGGCCGACATCCTCTGGGCCGAGGCGATCCTGGCTGCCGGCGGAGAGCTTCACGTCGTGCTGCCATTCGCGCGCGACGAGTTCGTCGCCTGGTCGGTGGGGCCGGCCGGGGTGGCCTGGGTGCAGCGCTTCGAAGACTGCCTCGACGCCGCCGCCTCGGTGCGCTACGCCACCGATGACGCCTTCCTGGGCGATGACGTGCTCTTTCGCTATGGCAGCGAGCTCGCGATGGGCCTTGCGCTGCTCCGCGCCCGCTACCTCGACGCCGACGTCCGCCAGCTCGCGGTGTGGGACGGAGGCTCGGCCAACGGCGCCGCGGGCACCGCGATCGACATCGCCACCTGGCAACGCGGCGGTCACATGGTCACGATCGTCTCGCCCGATCGCGACGCGGTCGCCATCGGTGCCGCCTCGGCGCCGGCGAGCTCGCCGGATGGCCACATGGTGCCCGTACAGACACACGCGCCGGCCGGCAGGTCGGCGGGCACCCGGCCCGGGCGCGTGGTACGGGCGCTGCTCTTCGGCGACACCAGGGGCTTCTCGACCTTGACCGACGAGCAGTTGCCGGTGTTCAGCGAGCGGTTCCTGGGGGCCTTCGCTGAGGTCCTAGCGCGCCACGAAGACGAGATCTGGCACCGCAACACCTGGGGCGATGCTGTCTACGTCGTGCTCACCGACGCGGTCTGCGCGGCCGCCTGCGCGCTCGAGCTGCAAGAGGCCGTGACGGCGATCGACCTACCATCGGTGGGGCTTCCCGAGCACCTCGCGCTGCGGCTGGGCGGGCACCTCGGCCCGGTCTTCCCGATCCACGACCCGGTCGTCGACGCCGGCGCGTTCATGGGATCCCACGTGAGTCGCACCGCGCGGATTGAGCCCGTCACGCCGCCGGGAGCGGTCTACGTGACTGAGCCATTCGCCGCCGCACTCGTGCTGGCCGGCTGTGACCGCTTCACCTGTGACTATGTTGGTCACATGCCGCTGGCCAAGGACTATGGGCGCCTGCGCATGTACAGGCTCCGGCATGGCTGAGTTCTTCGGCGCCCTGACCGACGACGAGCGCGCCGCGTTCCGCGCCGTCGGCCGGGTGCGCCACTTCGCCAAGGGCGAGGCGATCTTCCACGAGGGCGATGACGCCGGCGGCGTGGTGGCGGTGATCAGCGGCACGGTCAAGGTGTCGCTGATCGGCGTGGGCGGACGGGAGGTGGTCCTGAAGTTCTCCGGCGCCGGAGAGCTGATCGGCGAGCTGGCGGCGGTGAGCGATCGGCCCCGCACGGCGGATGTGACCGCTGTGGAGGACGTGGAGGCGATCTTCGTGCGTGCTGCCGATTTCCGGCGCCTCGCGCTCGAGCATCCCCGGATCGGGGAGCTGGTCTTCGAGAACGTAGCCGCCCTGCTCGCCGAAGCCGATCGTCAGCGCATCGACTTCGCCACCCGCGACGTAACGGCGCGCATCGCCGGGCGCCTGGTAGAGCTGGCGGAGACCAGCGGAGCTCCTGAGGACGGCGGAGTGCGGATTACGCTGCCGCTCTCCCAGGACGAGCTGGCGGCGTGGAGCGGCGCGTCGCGGGAGGCTGTGGCCCGGTCGCTTCACACGCTCCGGGGGCTCGGGTGGATCGAGACCGGGCGGCGCGAGATCAGGGTGCTCGACATCGAGGCTCTGCGCGGGCTGATCGGCTGAGCCTGGCGCGTCCCGGCGGCGGCCGGCGAATGTGCACGATTGCATAGAAGCTCTGTCGCGAGTGACATCGTCGCCCTCGCGCACCGGACATACCGTGCTCCCATCAGCAATCGCCGGCGCCAGGCCACCGCCTCGGATCGGGCGCCACAAGGAGGAGCCATGAATGTCCCGCTGCAGAACCGTCTCGTTAGCACTCACTTCGCACTGCTGCTCGCGGCCGTGGCTACAGCCGGCGCGATCGCCGTCACCGCCGTGCGCGCGGTGAGCTCGCTGCCGAGCCTGTCCGTCGCGGCACCGGTCGCCGCCGTCCAGCCGCTGCCGCTGACCCAGCGGGTCCTGCCCGACTCGGCGCTGCACGGGTTCATCACCACACAGCGGCCGACCGCGGTGCACAGCGCGCAGACCTGGGCAGCGCGCGTAGAGCGGTCCACCACCCCGGCGCGCGAGGCTGCTCGCCTGGAGCGTCTCGGTTTCGTCGCGGGCATCCGCGAGCAGCTGCACGGGCGCTTCCCGCTTGCCGCGGAGGCTGTGTCGGTGGTCGAGCGATACCGCACGCTGGCCGGCGCGCAGGCTGAGCTGGCCTACCAGCGCGCGATGGCGGAGACTGGCTGGGCCGATGAGCACGTGACGCTGCTGCGCGGCATCGCCATCCCGGGCGCGGTGGGATGGATCGCCCGCAGCCCGCATCTCGCCGCCGTCAACATCATGTTCAGCGTCGGCCGCGAGTTCTACGTCGTCGGATCGGGCGCCGCGCCGGGCACCCGCGGTGCGCCGACAGCGGGTCAGATGATCGGCGCGGCCCAGCTGGAGAACCTGATCGCCAACGGTTGTGTCGCCAAGCCGGCTCCCGCGGCCCAGCACGCCCGCCAGCCGGTCCGCGCGATCGGCGGCCGGCTGATGCTGCTGCACTGACCCAGCCGTGCGTTCATCCCGCCTCACCTCGCCGATGGCGCGCCCGTTCCCCGCGGGCGCGCCGTCCATGTCAGAACCGCTTACGAGCTCTCCACCACCGTCTTCTCAAGCACCGTGAGCTGCTGTGTCACGTGCGAGGCTGCAAGCCGGAGGAGGCCGAGCTCGTCGGTGCATGCCGGGCAGGTATCGAACACCCGGACAGCGTCCGGAGCGCCCGGGGCTGGGTCGCTCTCGGCCAGGGCAAACTCGCTTCCGTCGACATTGAACGCGAGCGGCCACTGGTCGTCGGGGAAGCTGAGCAGACGCAGCACCTGGCCCGTGCGTGCGTTCCAGATGCGCACGGTGCGGTCGAGGCTGGACGTCGCGACCAGGGATCCGTCGGGGCTGAAGGCTGCCCCTTCCAGACCCCGGGTGTCCCCGATCAGATTCACGAGCCGGCGTCCGGTGGCGACACTCCAAATCGTGGCCCGGGAGTCCCACGAGGACACCAGCAGCCGGGACCCATCGGGGCTGAGATCCACGGCCGAAACCTGGCCAGCCTCGTTCACCTGCCTCAGCAGCCGTCCGGTCTGGGCGTCCCAGACGTCGGCGTAGCCGCAGAAGTCGGCGCCGGCGACGCGGCGATCGTCACGGCTGAAGGCGAACGAGTTGGGGGGCGATCCGCAGGCCGCGAACGAGTCCTGAAGCTCCACCTTCTTGCCTGTCGCGATCGACAGGATGACCGCCACCGGCCCACTTGCAGCGGCGCCTTCCAACAGCGCCACGCGCGCGTCATTCCAACTGAAGGCGACGGCCTCGGTCCCCTCGACTGCGGGAACCGAGGTGACGTGCAGCCGCCGCACGATGCGCCGTAAACGCATGTCCCAGATCGTGAGTGAAACCGGGTGAGGCAGGACCGACGCCGTGGTGCCGAGACCGAGCGCCAAGCGGCCGTCGCCACTGAGCGCGACCGCGTGGACGCCCGGCAGCGTCTGGCGCCGGACGGCATGAACACCGGCACCCGAGGCTGAGTACACGACCGGATGCTCGAACGGCACGGCCTCGACGGTGTGGCCGTCAAAGGCGAGTTGCGCCGGGGTGCCGGTGAGCGGCAGCATCTGAAACGACTGCTCGACGCCGATTGCGCGCCATATGCGCGCGACCCCGTCGTCGGATGCCGTAAGCACGGACTTGCCATCGGGGGTGAACCCGATCGAGTTGATCGCCGCCGTTGGCCCGTCGTAGGAGGCCAGTTCCTGCTTGGTGGGAACCGACCACACGCCGGCTGTCCCGTCAGCCGCACCGATCGCCAGGCGGAAGCCATCCGGGCTGAACGCGAGCGCCGTGATCTGCACGTCCGCGAGCGTCATCAGCGTGGACTGCCGGCGCCACGTCGACGTGCTGTAGATCGACACCGCGTAGCTCCCGGGCGGCGCATTCACCGGGTAGGCGACAGCCAGCTGCCTGCCGTTGGGGCTGACGGCTGCTACCTCCTCCCCCGAGTTCGCTGGATGCGGCGCGCGGATCCGACGGATCATGCGTTCCGTGGCAGCGTCGTACACGTAGACCGAGGCGTCCAGTCCGCCGGCGAACAGCAGCCGCCCGTCTGGGCTGAACACGACATTGCCGCCGAGCGGCGCGCTCACCTCCCTCCCCGCCGTCACCCCCTTCACAGGACCGATTGCGAGTCCTTGCTCGGAGTCAACCGCGAGCGTACGCCCATCCGGGCTGAAAGCCACCGAAGCCGCGCCCGTCGACAAGGCGCCTTCCCACGCGACCGCGGCGAGGGTTTGCGGATCGATCATCCATACGCCCGCGCCCGTGGCGGCGGCAAGTTCATGCCCGTCAGGGGAATACGCCAGCGAGAAGACCTCGGCGCTGATGTGGTTGCTCCTCAACACCCGTCCGGTGGCGGCGTCGAGAATCCGCACGAGCCCGGCGCAGGTCGCCTCGGCGATCTCGTGGCCGTCGGGACTGACGGCGGCCGACGTTGTTCCCCCACATGTCCCGGGGTGTGCCACTGTTGGCAGAGCGCGCTCGAGCGGTGACGCGTCGAGCGCGGCACGGAGGGCGAACAGAGACTGTGGAGTGGGCTTCTCGCGCACCGCTCGCATGCCAAGGATCAGCGAGATCTCCGGGTCGTTGGGCAGCTGGGCCTGGCTCTCGGCGGCTAGCGCCTGGGCGCGGGCGCTCACCCGCTCTGACACCGCCTGCCCCCTGGATATCAACGCGAATGCCAGCAGTCCGGTCGCCACCGCCGCGATCGCCACCGCCGCGCCCATCATCGCCCTGTGGCGCCGCCCTGCTGCCTCGCGGCTGGCGAGAACGTACTCACGCTGGAGCTGAGTGGGGGCGGGGTCGGCGTCCTCGGGCCGAGACGCCAGCCACCCCTCGGCGGCCTTCAGCTCCGAGCCCCGTAGCAGGAAGCTCTTGTCCCGACGCTCGGAATCCCACTCCAGCGCCTTGACCAGCCAGCGGGTGTGCGCGCGAAGGTGGTCCGGATCCCGGTCGAGCGCGGCGAGAAGTCGCTGCATCGATGATTCAAACGCGTCCCGCTCGGTGAACGGGATCCAGTTGCGGTCGCGAATCTCCGCCGGCAGTTCATGATCGGGCACCGGCTCGCGCAGCACCGGCACGATCCGTTTGCGCAGGTCACCCGCGTATCCGACCTCGCTTTCGCAGAATGGCGACTCGACGGCCGCGGGCGAGATCACGAACAGGAACGTGTCGGACTGCTCGATGGCGCTGCGGATTGCCGCGGGGAATACCTCGCCATCGACGAGTCCTTCGGTGTCCAGCCAAGCCTCCTTGCCGCGCTGCTCGATTGACTCGACAAGGCGACCGACGAAATCCGAATCTCGCCGCGAGTAGGAGACGAATACGTCAGCCATGGCCCCAGACTCACTGTAAGCCGCGATCGGCTGTCTCGTCAACGGTCGCGGCGTTGTGGGAGTTGACGCCTCCGCCCATGAGTGCTGGCGACGAGCAGATCAAGCGTCCTCGCCTGAGCCGTGATCCGCCTCCGCCGTGGCACCCACGGCGTCGGCATGGTGCAGAACACACGGGTGGCGAGGTTTGCGTCGGGGTGTCAGCTGGGCGCTGGGAGCGGCTCGGTCGCGGCGATCACCCCAGCGGCCACCACCAGGCCGACGGCGGCGCGGGCCTGAGCATCGCCCGCGGCGAGGAGCTGCTCGGCGGCGGCGAGCAGCCCGTCGATCCGCTCCAATGCGGGCCCCACGACGCCCGGGTTGGGATCGCGGCACGCACCCCGGGCGAGCGAGATGAACGGAACCGCTCGGCGGAAGTCAGGCGGCGGCCCGGAGCCGATCGCAGCGGCGAAGGACATCATGATGTAGCCGTTGACTCGCGCCAGCCGGCCGCTGATACGGCGGATCTCTGGCACCCGTGGCGCCTTGGCCGCCGCGAGCGGACGTCCTTCCAGAATTCCGGTCATCGTCCCGCCGACCAAGAGCCGGCGTGCTTGCTCATCAAGGCCGGCGTACATCCCCATCCGCAGCGCGGTGTGCAGGCCACCCAGCGGCCGGCCATACGGGACGTCAGAGGCGAACACGATCCGCTCAGCGGGGACGCGAGCGAACAGCTCGAGCTGATCGAACACCGAGAACGTGGACGTGTCGTAGACGACGTTCGGATGCTCTCTCAACCTCGAAACGAACATCCCCTGATCAGCGATCGCGGCGTGCGCGAGCACAAGCACGACATCGGGGAAACGCAGCGCGAGGTCAGCGAGCGGGTCCATCCGGGGCATGCCTCGGCCGGCGTGGATCAGAATCGGAACCTTCGCGGCCTCCGCCACTCGCCAGATCGCCTCAGCCGCCTCATCGCCGAATCCGAACGCCTGCGCTCGCGGATGCAGCTTGATCCCGCGCGCGCCGAGCGCGAGGCACCGCTCCGCCTCGCGCACCGGGTCCTGGGCAGGATCCAAACGGCAGTATGGATACAACCGCCCTCCCGACTCCGCTGCCCACCGCAGGACGCGGTCATTGGGCACTCGGTACGCGGGTGCGCGATCGGGATCGTGCAGAGCAAATGTGCACGCCCGCGCGTTCGGACCAACCTCGTCCAGACTCGCGATCAGCCCAGCCAGGTCCAGCTCCTGCCCATCCTCATCCCTGCCCAAATGCGTGTGCGCGTCCACGACGACAGCATCACCGGGCAGCAACTCACCTACCTCAGCCACGAGCGACCCATACGCGCCAGAGGGATCCATGAGCGGATCCTCGCAGGTTGCCGGGTTGCTCTTGGGCCGGGATCGCAGTGGCTCGGCGCCGACCGCTCCTGCGGCGATCTTTGTCCACGTGGAGATAGACAGCTACGCAGTTCAACGCGATTCTCTCGTGCGTGAAGCCGCTCATTGGGATAACCACCTCCGAGTTGCGCCCAGGAGAGCTGAGCACGCTTCAACGCCACGGCGAGCCTCCCAACCCCGAGATGGCGCTCGGGATGACATACGTGCGGGCGATCGAGGCCGCGGGCGGCATTCCGGTCGTGGTGCCTCCGGTCGGCGATCGGGACGCTGGGCGTTTGCTCGGACGTCTCGATGGGCTCGTGCTCTCGGGAGGGCCTGACCTCGCGCCCGGGGCGTACGGCGCGCGGCCTCATGTCGAGCTGGGCCCCACCGAGCCTCACCTTGATCGCTTCGAGTACGCGATGGCGCGGGAGGCCGTGCGGCTCCGGTTGCCGACCTTGGGCATCTGTCGTGGTGCCCAGACGCTCAATGTCGTGCGCGGCGGCACTCTGCACCAGCACCTGCCGGACGTCGTGGGCGACACGATCGCCCATCGCCAGACCCAGGACGGCCGCGTACCGACTCACCCGGTGGCCGTCGCGCCCGGAAGCAGGCTGGCCGCTGTGCTTGGAACGACGGAGCTGAACGTCAACTCGTTTCACCACCAGGCGGTCGACCGCCTCGGCGTCGGTTTGCGCGCGTGCGCCTGGGCGCCGGATGGAACCATCGAGGCGATCGACGACCCCGGGCATCCTTTCCTCCTTGCTGTTCAGTGGCACGCGGAGACGCTGCGCGACATTCCCATGCATCTGGCGCTGTTCGAAGAGCTGGCCAGCGCCTCAGCCGGAACCACAACGCTGAGACGCGCTGCCTAGCGCCGGCAGCCCGGCGTCAGCGGCTCATCTCGACTGGACCTCTATTGGCCAGCGATGAAGCGGGCCACGACGGCTTTGGTGATGTAGCCATGCGTGACGCCGGCGCACGCGTCGGCTGCCTGCAGCACCGCCGGCTGATGCAGGTTGATCCCGGCCGCCACGACCATTTGATGGGTGATCCCGTTGTTGGTCGGATCCGGAAAGTTCACCAAACCGTGGCTACGGATGCAGCGGGCGAACGCCAGCATCGCTGCGATCTGCGACTGGCTGGGCGCAGGGTTTTGGCTCTGGGGACCCACGCGTGGCATGAAGTGCCGGCAAGCCGCCGCTGCCGCGACGAAGCCGGGGGATTGGTTGCCGAACGCGTTCTTCCAGGTGCGGCCGGAGCTGGGGTCGTTCGTGGTGGGGGGATCCGGGAAGTTGGCGATCCCGTGTGCGCGCACGCAGTCGGTGAACTTGATCGCGTCGCTCTGGAAGCGTTGGATCTGGGCCTGGGTGGGGCCTGAGTCCGAGCTGATGGTGGAGCTGGGCGAGCTCGAGCCGCAGGCGGTGATCGCCGACGCGGCGACCACCGCGACGATCGCAGGGGGTGCTGAGCGAAGTCTGAACATGAGGGGCGTTCTACTCGCTCACGGGTCACATCAGTGCAACACGCCGCTGTAACGGCGTTGTGATGTGATGTGGAGGACGATGTCGCCATGCGCGTGCTGGTCGTGGAGGATCACGTCGAGCTTGCCCGTGACATCGCAGAGGGTCTGCGAGATCGCGGGATCGCGACCGATCTCGCGTACGACGGGTCGGCGGCCCTCCAGAAGGGGTTTGTCTACCGCTACGACGTGATCGTGCTGGACCGCGACCTGCCAGGCGTGCACGGCGACGAGGTCTGCCGGTCGCTCCAGGACGGCGGGTCGGACGCACGGATCCTGATGCTGACCGCCGCGGCGACGATCGGCGACCGAGTCGCCGGGCTGAACCTCGGCGCCGACGACTATCTGCCCAAGCCGTTTGCGTTCGAGGAGCTGGTCGCCCGGGTGTATGCGCTGGCTCGCCGAGCGCCGGCGGGCCCGCCGCTGCTGGTCAGGGGCGACCTGACGCTCGACCGGGCCCGCCGGCTCGTGACCCGGGCGCAGCATGAGTTGCCGCTGACCCGCAAGGAGCTCGGGGTGCTGGAGGTGCTGCTGGCCGCTGACGGGGCGGTGGTCAGCGCCGAGGAGCTGCTCGAGCGGGTGTGGGACGAGAACGCCGATCCTTTCACCCGGACCGTCGCGGTGACGCTCACGCGCCTGCGCCGCAAGCTGGGTCAGCCCGAGGTGATCGAGACCGTGGTTGGCGCCGGGTATCGCGTGCGATGACTGTGGTTTCCTTTGCGCCGCACCGATGGCCGCGGCGGATGCGTACTCGGCTCGCGGTTTCCTATGCCGTCGTCTTCTTGTTGGCCGGGGCGGTGTTGTTGGCAGTGACATACGGGCTGTCGGCCAAGTTCCTCGTGCCGGCCGCCGGACGAGCGCCGAAGCTGCTCACATCGCAGGAGAGCTCGCTGCTCGGCCTGTGCAAGCCTCTGCCCGCCTCGAGGACCCTGCTCGCCAAGTGCAACCACCTGATCGACGTGGTCGGCGCCGGGCCAAAGGCCCGCGGGGATACGCTGGCCGCACTCGGGATCGCCTCTGTGATCGGCTTCGGCGTTCTCGTGGTCGTAGCGGCGGCGCTCGGCTGGGTGATCGCCGGACGGGCGCTCAGCCCGGTCCGCTCGCTCACTCTGGCCGCCCGCCGCGCCTCGGAGCTCAGCCTCGGCCAGCGGCTCGCGTTGACCGGCCCCGACGACGAGCTGAAGGAGCTCGCCGACACCTTCGACTTGATGCTCGAGCGGCTCGACGCCGCCTTCACAAGTCAGAAACGGTTCGTTGCCAACGCCGCGCACGAGCTGCGCACCCCACTGACCGCGATGCGCACCGCGATTGAGGTCACGCTGTCCAAACCGGGGCGGACGCCTGAGCAACTGGAGGCGATGGCAGTTCGGGTCAACCGCTCGGTCGCGCGCGCCGAGCGGACGGTCGAGGCGCTCTTGACGCTGGCCACCAGCGAGGCCGGTCCGGCCACCCGCGAAGCGGTTGACCTCGCCACCGCCACCGAGGACGCGCTCGAGGCCGCGCAGACGGCGATCGACCAGCGCCGGCTGGACGTCCATGCCGAGCTTGAGCCCGCGCCGACCAGCGGGGATCGGGTTCTGCTCGAGCGAATGGTTGCCAACCTCGTGGACAACGCGGCGCAGCACAACGTGGCCGACGGCTGGGTTGGGGTCCGAACGGTCCAGCGGGACGGCGAAGCGGTTTTCGAGATCGCCAATACCGGCCCGGACGTGGCGCCCGAGCAGATCCCGACGCTCCTCGAGCCGTTCGCCCGTGCCGCCCAGCGACTCGACCCCACAGACGGGCTTGGGCTCGGCCTGTCGATTGCCAGTGCAATCGCCTGCGCGCACGACGCGACGATCATCGCTCGTCCACGCGCGGGCGGAGGGTTAGAGGTGTCGGTCACGCTCCCCGCTGGCCAGAAGGGACTGAGCTGATCCATCGCGCCCTCGCTTCGGTCCCAACGTGACTGACGCGTCCATCGATCAGCTGTACGCCGCCACCCCGGCCTTGCAGACGTCGTGATCCTGATCGGGTGTGCCGCCACTGACCCCGACGGCACCGATGACTGCGTCGCCGTCGGTCAGCGGGATCCCGCCGGCGAAGATGATCACACCTTGGTTGGAGCCCTCGATCCCGAACAAGGGCTCACCCGGCTGCGCCATGTCGGCGAGGTCGCGGGTCGGCATGTCGAACGCCCGAGCGGTGTAGGCCTTGCTCTGGGCGATGTCAATCGAGCCAAGCCAGGCCCCGTCCATCCGTGAGAACGCGGTGAGGTTGTTCCCCGCGTCGACCACCGCGATGTTCATCTGCACTCCCATGTCGTCGGCCTTGGCCCGCGCTGCCCCGATGATGGCCTGAGCCTGATCCAACGTCACGCTTGCGTTGTGTGTCGCCATGCCGCTTTCCCTCCCAGTCTGTCGTGCTCTACGAAGGACAACCGATGCGTGCGGCCGTCTTCGATGACGTACCCCGCGGGCAAGGCTCCAACCAACGTCCCGACGCTGGCGAGGAGGCGGTCGGCCGCTCACCCCAATGGGATGATGAGCGTCTGAGCACCGGCGCTAACGTCGCGCTGTGCCAGACGACGAGGCGCCCGCGGAGATCTCCGCCGAGCAGGCCGACGCCACGATCACCAGCCGGTCGTATGTCGTGTTGTTGTTGATTGTTGCGGTGGTCGGGGTGATCGTCGCGCTCGCTGCGTGGTGTTACGTGGAGGGGATCTACCAGATCCAGCAGGAGCTGTTCACGCACCTTCCGCACGCCCTGGGCTATAAGAACGGGCCGCCGAACTGGTGGTACTTGCCGGTCCTCGGTGTCGCCGGGCTGCTCGTCGCGTCGGCCATCTCGCTGCTTCCGGGCGACGGGGGGCATGTCGCGGCAAAGGGCCTGTCGGCGGGCGGCCCATCGGGTCCGAGGGTTCTTCCCGGGACGATCCTGGCCGGCCTCGCCACGACCGGCTTTGCGCTGGTCTTGGGGCCTGAGGGGCCGTTGATCGCGTTGGGCGCGGGCGTCGCGACGCTGACGATCGGTCTCGCGCGACGGGACACGCCGCCCCAGGCGCTCACGGTGATCGCCGCGGCGGGCAGCTTCGCTGCGCTGGCATTCATCTTCACGTCGCCGGTGATCGCGGCGGTGATCCTGATCGAGGCGACGGGCCTTGGCGGCCCGAAGCTCCGGGTTGTCCTGATTCCCGGGCTGCTCGCAGCCGGGATCGGAACGCTGGTCTCGATCGGGATCGGGTCGTTCACGGGACTGAACACAAGCGCCTACGCACTCGGCCCGATCCCGCTGGCGGCGCTGGCTCGGCCGACCGTGGCTCAGTTCGGATGGACCATCCTGCTGGCGATCTTGGTCGCGGTCGTGACGAGGATCCTGATGCGCGGCGGCATATTCACCCACCGGTTCGTTTCGCGCACGCAGCTGCGCTTGTTCGTGATGCTGCCGGTCATCGGCTTGATCATCGCTGGGCTCGCGATCGGCTTTTCGCAAGCCTCCGGCAAGAGCGTCAATTACGTGCTGTTCGACGGCCAGGACCAATTGCCCGGACTCGTCATGAATGCGGGCGCGTGGTCGCTCGGGGCGGTGGCGCTGCTAATCGCGTGCAAGGGTCTCGCGTACGGCCTCTCGCTCGGCGCTTTCCGCGGCGGCCCGACGTTCCCGGCGCTCTTCCTGGGCGCGGCTGGGGGAATCATGGCCTCACACCTACCCGGGTTCTCCGAGACAGCAGCGGTCGCGGTCGGGACCGGCGCCGCCGTCGCCGCCGTCCTCAGGCTGCCTCTCTCCGCCGTCGTGCTCGCGACACTGCTCACCGTCCACACCGGCGCCGGAGCTGAGCCGCTGATCATCGTCGGCGTTGTCGTCTCCTACGTCGTCACGCTGCTGCTATCGCGCCGCTCAGGGGAGAGCGTCGCCGCGCCCGAGACCACGCCCGGACCCCCACCGGGCCCGGAACCTCAACCCGAACCGGCCGCGATCTGATAGTCAGCTCGCGCGCCGACGAGTTGAACAGAGGACAGGCTTTGACGCCTGGGCTCCATCCGTCGGATCTGCGGACGGCTTGAGCTCAGTCGTGGTCACCGTGCTCGTGCACGATGAGCACGGGGCACGAGGCGCGCTTCAGAACGCTCTTCGACGTGCTGCCTTCCAGCCTCGCGCGAAGCCCGTTGAGGCCGCGAGAGCCGACCACGATCGCCGCCGCGTTGTGTTCGCTGGCGACCTCCAGGATCGTGGCGGCGATATCGCCGCCGTCCGCCATCGCAAGCGGTTGGGCATCCAACCCCAGCGACCGCGCGAGCTCGGCTCCCTCGCTGGCGATGCGCTCGGCGCGGCGACCCAGCTCATGATCCATGTTGAGCACGGTGGCGGGATCCACGGCCGGCGCCATCGTCACATCGGGCGAAGGGGCGACCATCGCGTATCCCACGGCCCCGTCCCACACCGTGAGCACGAGCGCTCGGCGAGGCTGCGCGAACCAGGCGGTGTCAGTCACCGCTTGACGTGCGGCGGGCGAACCGTCGAAAGCGATGAGAATCGGACCCTCGGGCGCGCTCATGGCGACAGCATATGCGAGCGGAGTCCGGACTCGCGCGTGAGCCGGGTCCCGCGCAGCGCGTGGAGGCTTCGGCGTTGCTGCCCTCGTGACCGCCACCGGCGCGATCTTCAGGCGTGGTCAGCTGCGAGCTCCGAGGGCGCGTCCTCCCGTATGCGCCTCAGGGAGCGTCGTTCCCACGGTCGACAGTCGCTCGGTGACTGCCGATGACGGTTTGGGTGATCGTCTTGATGAACCCGTCGTCGATCCGTTCGCGTGAGAACCAGCGGCGGTAGAACAGAGGTCCGAGCAGCGCGGCGATCATGGTAAAGCGGTCTGCTGACGTTGCTAGTTCGCCGCGGGCCGTTGCCCGCTCGAGGACGTCCCTGAGCGGCGCGGCGTGTCCGTGCTGGATCCTGCGGTGGATGTCGGCGAACTCGGGATCGCGTTCGGCGACGTCGACGATCGAGGGCAGCACGGACGACCACCGGGCTGTGCCCAGCACGTGGCCAATGTTCGTGAGGATGGCGATGATGTCACCCTCGAGAGATCCGGTGTCGGGGACCTCCTGCTCGTCGCTGATGCGGGAGCAGGCATCGATCAGCCGTTGACGAGGACGCGACGCGGCTGGTGCGTGTTTCGGCGACGGGGGAGGCGCCGGCCGTCGCCGCAAACGGGCGAGTTCAGTTCAACCCGCGTTCCAGGTCCTTCGCTGCGGCGCGGGGAACGCCCTGCAACGTGATCGAGCCTTCGCGAGTGGTGTGCGTCGGCGGGTACCCTTCGCTGCCTTCCCACAGCACGAACCAGCGGCCGTGCAGCTTGTGCTCGATGGTGATTCCGTTGGCGACTCGGCATTGCAGCTCGTGAGCAGGTTGAGTCGCATAGCTGCTGAACCGCCAGGCGCCCCACTGAGAGCCTCCGTCGACGGTCGCGATGTCAGCCTTGAAACAAGCCAGCGGCGCCGAACGAGGCTCATCCACCGGAGCGCCGCCGTAGAAGCGGCCGCTCGCGCTGTAGACCATCGCGCGCGTCTCGGCTCGAACGGCGGGCCGGTGCGCAGCGGCGATCGCGGGCAGGATCATCATGAGCCCTGCGCTCGTCGCGGCCATCGCCAGGATCGTCGTACGGCGTCTGCTGCGGTTCATGGTGGCTCCTCCGCCGGCTCTCATTTGTGCGGCCTCGCGCGGAAGTCCATCACATGGAGGGTCTTTCCGCCGGCGCACCCGATGCCATCGCGCGAGGCGCGCACCGTCGTGCGTGTATTTGACAAGTATGTCCCCATCGGCGCAGGGCGATCGTCAATGGATCGATGGCGGCCACGGGGCCGTCACGATCGCAAAAGGAGTGTCGATGCCTCACCCAGTGATTCACGCCGAGATCCGCTCTCAGGACGCGGATGCGACACGAGAGTTCTGCGCCGCGCTGTTTGATTGGAAGGTGGCGTCTGAGGGTGGCTTCCCTGGCTATACCTTCATGGACACCGGGGCCGAGGCGGGGCCGGCGGTGGCGATCGGTCCGCTCCAGGGACCCGATGACGAAGTCCTCTTCTTCGTCGCGGTCGACGACGTCGCCGCCACGCTGAGCAGAGCCGAGGAGCTTGGCGGCAAGGTCATTCAGCCAGTGCAACAGGTACCCGGTGTCAGCTTCGCCGTTCTGGCCGACGCCCACGGGCACCGAATCGGCGTCGCCGCCAACTAGGTAACGCTTGCCCCGGGTGGTTCGTGTCGGCCGCTTACTGCTGGAGCGGTCGGCGCGAGGGTCGTCGAACGGCGTTCGCTTCCCGCGGCGATCGGTTGGCGTTCTGGGCGACGGATGGCGTTGCGAACCGGCAACGCACCTCCTCTTACGGCGACGGTAATCCGGCGGAGCCGCGTCTTACTCGGTCTCGCCTCGCGATGCCTCGGGTTGTGCGTCTTGGGTTGGCGGCTCGTCGTGGTGGTGTCGACCAAAGAAGCGCCCGACCCGGTGCATCTCGTGCTCGGCTGTCGCCATTGGAGCCATCATCGCTACGAGCTCTTGCATCGTGTCCGTGAGACGGTCCACCGACGCTCGCAACGGATCGACCGACGTCGCGAGGGTCTCGATGACCGCCACGTGCTTTTCGATGGACTCGGTGGCGTTCTCGATCGCGCGTACCGCTCCGAGCATGTTCGCCTCGATATCGCGGGTCTCATGCAAGGACTCCACGGCGTCTCGCTCGGCGCCGCCGAGAGCCGATCGGATCGGCCGGATGAAAAAGTCGAGCATCAGTAACGCCTCCCCTTGTAATGCTACTCGTGGCAGGTGGACGACGGCTCGATTGAGCTGCCACGTTCCAATGGTCAGCAGAATAAGTGTCACTTGTCATAAGCGCCACGGTTACCGACGTCACGAGCCGCGCATGGCTGGCGGTACATCGAGGAGGACCATCGACGCCCCCGCATGCGTGCCTGTGGTCGCTGGGCGGCGGGCTCGACGCTCCGGGCTGGGAGGCCGAGGGGCGCCTGCGCGGACGTCTGGGTCCGTTAAGGAAGTCCCACGAGGCGTCGGCGGATCCGCTCGAGTCGCTTGGTCGGGTCTCGATCGACCTGCCGATCGGGGATGTCACGCTCACTTACGTGCAGACGGTCGAGGAGACTGACCGCCGGATCGAGCTGGCGGGCGGCCTCGATGGTGAGCACGTGCCAGCCATGAACGGTCTGAGGTGCCGGATGCCCCCAGGTTCGGGCTTCGATCATCCATCGTCCGTCGGCCAGGGTCCGACTGAGAAACAAACCGGAGGAGTGGTCCAGACGCGCAAAGCCGAGGTTGTCCTCGCGCGGGTCTGTCTTGGAGCGCACATGGGTGAAGAGATCGAGCACGCGCGCGAGGATCGCGAGATTCGGCTCGCTCATCTCAGTCGCGAACGTGACCTGAAATAGCGTGACCGCTTCAGGTCCGCGTGGCCGCGCGGTCGGCGAGAGCGATTCGGCCCCACCAACTCCAGCCATGGCGTCAGGCGTCGCTGATTCATCTGGGGTAGGTCGGTTGGCCGGCGCTGTGCGTGTGGTGGTCATGTTCATTCTCGTCTTTCTCAGCGCGACGGGCGTTGAGCTGGGCGCTGGGAGGTCGCCGGCGGCTTATGTCTGGCGACTGCTTGAGCCGATGCCAGAGTCACGTTGGTCTTCGCCCCCGTGGTGTCAGGTACAGCCTGTCGCCGCGGCCGTCGGGGGGCGTTGGCACCGGCGACAGGGTGAGCCGGAAGCGAGTCGGCGTCCGGGTTGCGGGGTGGCATCTGCGCGGCGGCGTAGGCGTCGACTTCGTCAAGTGTCTCTCCTTGAGCAGTGCGCGGGCGAGTGTCTAGAGTCGATCGCGGTGCTTGGTCAGCTCGGTCGCACGTCGCGGTGGGCGGCCTCGATCAACAGGCGTACCTCCTCGTCGAGGACGCGCTGGGTGGCCTCAGAGCTTTCGTCAGATCTGCCCAGCGAAGGATGCGCGTCCGTCGGCGGGGAGGACTCGGACGAATCCGATCGCGTCGCTCATTCCCGAGCGGCCGACGATCTGGCGCGCGATCGTGGTGACCTGGTCGATGTCGGACTCGGCTCCGGTGGTGACCGTCCCAAAGACGATCTCCTCTGCCACCCGGCCGCCGAGCGCCACCTTGATCTTGGCCAGTAGGTCCTCGCGCGTATAGGAGACCTGATCGTCATCGGGCGAGGAGAGCGTGACGCCGAGAGCGGCGCCGCGGGGGATGATCGAGACCTTGCGCACGGGATCGGCGCCCGTGGTGAGCATGCCGACCAACGCGTGACCGGCCTCGTGAAAGGCCGTCCGCTCGCGATCGGCGGCGAGAGGACGATCCCGCGGGGAGCGCCAAGCAGGTCTTCTCGAGCGAGTCAGTGAAGTCAGACGTCTGGACGGTGTGGTGATTGCGGCGAGCGGCGAGCAGGGCCGCCTCGTTGGCGAGATTGGCCAGGTCAGCGCCGACCATGCCTGGGGTGTGGCCGCGAGCGCCTCCAGATCGACGCTATCCGCCAGCGGGATCGACCGAGTGTGACCTCGAGGATCTGGCGCCGGCCAGCTCGATCCGGTGGTTGGACCGCGACGCGCCGATCAAAACGACCCGGCCTGAGCAGCGCCGGATCGAGGATCTCGCGCTCGGTTGGTCGCGGCCAGCACCGCGACCGCCTCGACGGACTCGAATCCGTCCATCTCCGTGAGGATCTGGTTGAGCGTCTGCTCGCGCTCGTCGTTGGAGCCGGCGATCGACACCGACCTGGCGCGAGCGTCCGATCGCGTCGAGCTCGTCGATGAAGATGATCGACGGCGCGGCCTCCTTGGCCTTGGCGAACAGATCTCGCACCCGCGACGCTCCCACCACGACGATCGCCTCGATGAACTCCGAGGCCGAGATCGAGAAGAACGCGGCGTGCGCCTCGCCGGCAACGGCGCGCGCCAGCAGCGTCTTGCTCGTGCCCGGCGCGCCTGACAGCAACACCCGTGGGGCATACGACCGCCGAGCCGACCGTAACGCTCGAGGGTCACGCAGAAAATCGACGATCTCGGTCAACTCCGCCTTGGCCTCATCGATCCCGGCCACGTCAGCGAATGTGATCCGGATCGTCGCGGGTCGACGCGTCGTGCCTTGGAGCGCCAGAAGTTGCCCAGCGCGCCCATGCCCCCGCTCTTAGCGGCCCGACGGGCGAACAGGACGAACAGCCCGACGATCAAGCAGAGTCGGCCCGAAGCCGAGCAACACTGAGACGATCAGCGGCGTGGTCTGAGTGGTTGACTGCGCGTTGACCTGGACGCTCTCGGATCGGAGCAGAGCGGTCAACTGATCGTTGTTACAGAAGCTCGGAACCTCGGTCGCGAACAGGGTCGTCGGGCTGGCTTTGCGGTCGGCGCTCGGATAGCGCACCGGCGACTTGAACGTGCCCTGGATCGTGTCGCCCTTCGAGGCGATCGAGATCACCTTGCCAGCCTGCACCTCGGACAGGAAGTACGGACTGAACGGCACCTTGACCCGCGGTTGACCGTGGGGCCTGAGCAGAAACACGGAGCCCAGGTTGAACGCGAGCAGCCCAACGGCGAGCCAGAGAAACCACAGAGACCGGTGCGGCGGCTTGGGCTTGGGCGCTTCAGGCGCGCCGCGCCCGTCTGGTGCTGGAGCCACGCGCCACCCACGATGGTCACGTGCGATAGGCTTTCGAGAGTCAGGCCCTGGGGTGGGTGAGTTCATGGACATCACTCAGCTTTCGCGCGCTGAGGAGAGAGATTTGTCTCACGTAACGGCGCGCCATAAGGCAGCACACGACTGATACGGCCGGGTGGAGTGGCACTCACGCATGGATCAGCTCTAGGGTGCTCTCGACGGGCATCATCGCCTGGACGAGCGTCCTCATGCGGTTGGCACGGATAGGCGTCGATCATGTACGTATCAGCCGCGAAGGACGCTGATTGCACTGGCGACGGCATCTCTGATCGGGTGGCGTCGCGCAGGCCTCGGATCGCGTGACGATCATAAGAGGTGGTATGAGGACCTCGAGTGGTGGACCGCGACCGCATCCGCGACGGGCGAACCGACCTGGTCGGCGCTTGTGCGAAGCGATGCATGAGCTTGAGCTCCTGACGCGTTTGGCTGCGATGACCGCCGAGGTCTCGCCGAAGCCCAGCCGGTAGTTGGAGCCGGACACATCTTGGCCCGCCGAAGGTTGAGGCGAAGCTGCTAACGATCCTACTCCCCTCACCGATTTGGTCGTGTGGGTTGCGTTGGCGAACGCGGGATTTAGAATCCGATCGTGGAGCCTCTCTCGCACGGGACCGACCGTCTGCGCGTCCTGATCGCCAACGAGCGCAAGGACCGACTCGCCCTTGTCGCTCCCATCGTGGCTGGGCTTGGCCACGAGGTGATCGCACGCGAGATCGATGTCGCGGACGTCGGCGCCGTGACCGCCCGCGAGCGACCCGATGTCGCGCTCGTCGGACTCGGGGAGAGCTCACAACATGCGCTCGATCTGATTGACAAGATCGTCCGCGAAGCCGCCTGCCCGGTAATCGTGCTGCTGCACGCGCCGGATCCCGCGTTCCTCAAAGAAGCCTCCAAACGTGGGGTGTTCGCCCACATCTCCGATAATGACGTCGAGGACTGGCAGAGCTCGATCGACATCGTCCTCCGCCGATTCGCGGAGTACCACGACCTCGAGGGCGCGTTTGGCCGTCGCGCGGTCACCGAGCGCGCCAAAGGCATCCTGATGGAACGCCACTCCATCGATGAGAACGCCGCGTTCGAGATGCTGCGCGATCGGTCACGCGCGGACAATCGCAAGCTCATCGACCTCGCCACCGCTGTCGTCGACGGCCACCGACTGCTCCCCAAGCAACCGGCCGCCCCTCACGACCCGTAGCCGAAGCGGGAATCCTCGGCGGTTAGGCACAGTTGAGTAGACGCGACCGGGGCGCTCTCTTCGCCGGAGGCACGGCCCACAGCACGCCGGCCGGCGTTCCCGCGAAGGAGTACGATTACGCGGCTTCGCCCTAGCCCACGGCGGGCATTGTCTTCGGCTCCAGCTCTCGGCCGGCGTGTGCGCGTTAACGCCACTAGGCAACGCGCTCTCAAACACAGGAGCCCGGACCTATGCATTCACATCATGAGGACCCGACTTGGCAGGAGGGTGGGGAGACTGGTTCGGTCCGCGGTCGACGTACTGTCCGACGGGATACGAGTCAGGCCGAGTGCGTTGGGGTTCGCTGCGAACGGAACCCGATGGATCGGAAGAACGCGATGACGCTGACCGATGAGCAGCGCGCTGTGAACTCGATGATTCGTGCGGGCCAGTCGTTCGACGAGATCGAGAACTACATCAACGCCCTGGCCCTCCCGAGCGCGCATCTCGGCGCGCTATGGCTCCTGGCGTGGACCGAGGCCACGGATCCACAGATGCGGAGCCAGCTGATCGCTGACACGATCTCCGCGCTTCCCGACACGTCTGGAGGTTCCGCCTCGTGTGCTGTTCCCCGCGCGGATTGACGAACGGCCGATCGGGGGCCGTGCGGACCGTTGCGTAAACCCCCCCGCCGACCCTGACCGGCGGGTCAGCACGGACAACGCGATTTGAGCGTTGGTCAGGCGGTGTTGGGTTGAACCGTGATTCACGCCCTCGCGGAGTGGGGGCCGACAGAGCGCCGTCCGGGTGCCCGCGATCGCCGGCTACCGAACGTGAACGCGTACGCCTCCGGACGGGGTGCTGCGGCCGCTCCTAGTACTCCGGTTGACAGTCTCACGGGTTCGCGTTACCGTGGGTAACTCGAATATGGAATCGTCTCGTACGTACACCAAGGTCGCTCGCGCCGAGGCCGAGGAGCAGACGCGGGCGGCGTTGATCGCGGCGGCGGATGAGGCGTTTCTATCCGGTCCGTGGGAGCGAGCGTCGTTGGAGTCGATCGCGCAGAGTGCAGGGGTCACCAAGCAAACGTTGCTGCGTCAGTTCGGCTCGAAGGACGGGCTGCTCGAGCAGACGCTTCGCCGGGCGATGCTCCAGGTTGAGAAGCAGCGACTCAGCGCTCCCACGGATGACATCCCGGGCGCGATCGACAACCTGCTCGACCATTACGAGGAGCGCGGCGGCCGAGCGATGCGCAGCACGAACCTCGACGTCGGCGGTCCGCTCGCCGAGCTCGCGCAGATCTCGCGCCAGTTTCACTACGACTGGATTGACCACTCGTTCGGTCGGTGGCTCGCACCGGCGTCGTCGGCCGAGCGCGCCCGGTTGCGTGGGGCACTGATCGCCATCTGTGACGTGCAGAGCTGGTGGATCCTCGCGCACGATCTCGGCCTTTCGAGGGTTGAGGTGCGAGCCACGCTGATTCTTTGCATCCGGCGTCTACTGGGGGACACATGAAGATCCTGGCCTACACGACACCCGCACGCGGGCACCTCTATCCACTGGTACCGATCCTCGACGAGCTCGCCGAGCGTGGTCATCGGATAGCGATCCGAACGCTCGCTTCTGAGGTCGGCCTGATGGTTAACCGTGGCTTTGACGCCGCGCCGATCGATCCAGCGATCGAAGCACTGGTGCACGATGACTATCTCGCCCGCAATCCGCCGGCGAGGCTCAAGCGCGGGATGGCGATCTTCGGGGCGCGCTCATCCCATGAGGTCAAAGACCTTCGCAACGCGATCGAGGCGCACCGGCCCGACGCGCTGCTCATCGACTGCATGGCGTGGGGCGCGAGCGCCGAGGCAGAACAGGGACCACGGCCGTGGGCGCAGTGGTGTCCCTATCCACTGCCGCTCACCTCGCGCGACGTCCCACCCTTCGGTCCGGGTCTGGCGCCTGCAGGCGGCGCGCTGGGTCGGATCCGCGACGCACTCCTGCGCCCATTGCTCTCCAACGCCATGAACAAGGCGAGCCTCCCCGCGCTCAATGCGACCCGCGCCTCGATCGGGGCGCGCCCGTTCAAAACTGCCGACGAGATGTTCAACGTCGCTCCGATGCTGCTGTATATGACGGCCGAGCCGTTCGAATATCCGCGTTCGGACTGGCCGGCGGCGGTCCGGATGGTCGGCCCGTGCTGCTGGGAGCCGCCGAGCGAGCCGCCGGCCTGGCTGGATGAGATCACGCGGCCGCTCGTGCTCGTGACCACCTCTTCGGAGTTCCAGAACGATGGACGCCTTGTCCGCACGGCGCTGGACGCTCTGGCCGATGAGGACGTGCAGGTGGTGGCAACGCTCCCGGCAGCCACGCTCGACATGCAGACCCCCGCGAACGCACGCGTCGAGACATTCATCCCGCACGGGCCGCTGTTGGAACGGGCTGTCTGTGCGATCACCCACGGCGGAGCCGGCGCAACACAGAAGGCGCTCGCCGCCGGCGTGCCCGTCTGCGTGGTCCCGTTCGGACGCGACCAGCTCGAGGTCGCACGCCGGGTCGAGGTGGCGAACGCCGGAGCACGGCTCCCGGCCCAGAAGCTCGACGCCGAGCGGCTCCGCAACCGGGTCCGCCTCGCGATCACCAAACGCGACGGTGCCCGCCGTGTCGCGGACGGCTTTGGCGCCACCGGTGGAGCCCGCACCGCAGCGGACGCATTCGAAACCCTTGCCGCGGCGTCGATCACGCGCACACCGGCCAAGTCACGTACCGGCTCATAGACGCACGGAGGATGCGGGATGACCGCTCCGTGTACAGCGCCAGGGCTCGAAGCGGGCGCCGTTCAGGCGCGCAGAGAGCGATCAACCGCGCGGGCGACTTGCTCGCGCGAGCGGGCTCCGACCGCGCTACTGAGGGCAGCGCGCCAGCGCTCAGGAGACGCCGATGACTGCTCGAGCCCCAGGTCGGCGAGTACCGCAGCTTGATCAACGTGAACGGCGATCTGTTCGGCACGACGCTGAGCCGCTATATGTTGAGCGCGCGCCAACTGCGTTCGGCCACGGTCGCCCGCGAGGCTGATCAGGTCCTCAGCTACCAACGGCACGGCCCGCCGCGCGCACTTCTCCCACGGCGCGTCGGCCGCCGAGTCCACAACCACCTGACGTACGACTCGCCAGCCCGCATGGTGCGAATCGCAGCGCGCTACAAGGAATCGCGCGAGCGCCTCTGCCACTCCGAGCGCCCCGGGCTCGGACCCGTGGCCGTCGAGATGTCGCAGTGCGGCGCCGACGTTGCGCCCGTCATCGACCGCCCTGGCAACCTGCCGCGGAGTCGGCCGCGGCTTGCGTCGTTGATCTTCGATCCCTCCACCGTACTCGCCGGCGGGTCCCGGTCCTCAGGCCCGGCGAAGACACGAGCCACCCCGACCGCGCCACGGCCGGAGAGTCCGGCTTCTCCTACAGGCCCCGCGGCGACCGAGGCAGGGGCGGTCTGCCGGTCGGCATACGATGCTCGGGTGATGGACGTTGACACTCGGTATGCGCGCAGCGGTGACCTACAGATCGCCTACCAAGTGGCCGGTGATGGGCCGCTCGACGTCTTGGTGGTGCCGAGGTGGTTCTCCAACATTGAACTCGACTGGGAGCTGCCGGCAATGGGCGGCTTTCTCACGCGAATGGCCTCGTTCGCGCGGCTGATCCAGTTCGATCGACGTGGTGCCGGGATGTCGGGCGGGATCGCCGGGGCCACGCCGCTGGAGGAGCAGGTCGATGACGTTCGCGCGGTGCTCGATGCTGCGAGTTCTGACCAGCCGGCGTTGATCTCGATTGCCGAGGGCTGCGCGTTGGCGGTGCTCTTTGCGGCCTCCCATCCGGAGCTCGTTCGCGCACTGGTGCTGATCACGCCGACGCCGCGCGTGGTCCGCGGGGCCGGCTACGAATGGGCGCAAAGTGTCGAGCAGCGCGCCGCGATGGTTCAGAACGTCGTCGAGTATTGGGGCAGCAGCTCACCCAAACAGCCGTGGGGCGGTTTCGCCGGTCACAACGAGCAGCGACGACGCCAGCTCGCTCGCCACCGACGTTTGTCGATGACTCCGGATGCCGCCGCCGCCTCGCTGGCCATGGTCGGCGAGCTGGACGTCCGCGACGCGCTTCCCAGCGTGCAGTGTCCGACGTTGGTGCTGCGCCGCGCCGGCGACGCATACGTCGACGAACGCCACTCCCGCTACGCGGCCGCCCACATCCAAGGCGCGCGATACGTCGAGGTGCAACCAGGCGGCCACACGACCGACGAGATCGAGCAGTTCTTGACCGGCGTCAGACGACCAGTCGTCAGCGACCGGGTGCTGGCGACCGTGCTCTTCACCGACATCGTCGGCTCGACCGAGTGCGCCGCAGAATTGGGCGATCGCAGCTGGCGCGCGCTGCTTGAGAGACATGATGCGCTCGCGCGCGAGCAGGTGGCGCGCTACCGGGGGCGGTTCGTGAAGTCACTTGGAGACGGAATGCTCGCGACGTTCGACGGTCCGAGTCGCGCGATCAGCAGCGCCATCGCTATCCGCGAGGCTGTCCGCAAGCTCAACCTCGACATTCGCGCCGGCATGCACACCGGCGAGTGCGAGCTGCTCGCCGATGACGACGTCGGCGGCCTGGCGGTGCACATCGGTGCGCGCATCAGTGGCCTCGCCGAGCCCGGCGAGGTGCTCGTCAGCAGCACCGTCCGCGACCTCATTGCCGGCTCCGAGCAGATCCTTGCCGATCGAGGAGAACACCAACTCAAAGGCATCGCTGGACGCTGGAGGGTCTTCGCGGTCCAGACCTAGCAGCTGAGCAGGCCGGTGACAGCGGTTCGCATAAGCTTGGTCGCGTCATGAGCTCCGATCCTCCCTCGCCTCGGGTCGTGTCCTTCGACGGAGCCGCGGCGGAGCATGACCCCGACGTCCGTGACATCGAGCAAGTAGTCGACGGCGTCCGCTGGGCGCTCGTCGAGTACGCGCCCAGTGCCGGACGGACGGAGTGGTGCCACAGCCCGCACTCGGGCTACGTGCTCAACGGCGAGCTTCAATACGAGTTCGAAGACGGCTCGCCGGCGATGCGGGTCGCGGGTGGGCAGGCATTTCGGCTTCCCGCTGCCCCTGCGCACCGCGGGCGGAACCATGGCAGCAAGCCCGTGCGCCTGTTCATCATCGACGCCCTGCCGGCTCACTCCTAGCGCAGTCCACTGACTTCTTAGCTCGAGACGGCGTTCGGCCCGCTCTCGGCGTTCAGCCGATAACGGCCGCAATGTGGCTGTGCGAGCGAGACCTCTGCTGACTGCTGCATCCAGCCACGCGACCTATCGCGCCGCAGCAGTGCACAAAACCGAACGGTGGTTCGGAGAAAAACCCTGAACCCGTTCGACTTCTGGTCGGATGGGTGGGTCGCGGGACGTGGGTGCCGACTTCGTTTGCGACTGCCGAGTCAACGGCTCCGGATCATAGTGATCTCGACCCCGACGTAGAGCCACGACCAGGCCTGGTCCGCGGTTGCGGCGTTGGATCAGAGTCGTCGCGCAAGCGCGATGCATGCTCTGTCGGCCAGCGAGAGCCCGAACTTCGCGCCGGCCGGGTGCAGCGAGGCGGCACAGAGCGCGTCCGCATAGGTGAATGCTTCGACCGCGACCTGCTGTACCAGCACCTGGATGATCTCGTCGACGTCGAGCTCGCGGCGAACGAGAACGGTCGCAACCTCGGACAGGTTCACGGCGCTGACGGCCGCCCCCTTGGCGATCAGGTCCGCAACCGCCTCGGCGCCGGGCTCGCCGAAGAGCAAGGCGAGGACAGCCGACGCGTCGAGCACGGAGCCTGGCGCTGACCCACCAACGGCCGCCCCTGGATCGGTCGGGAGCCGAGCGCTCTCCGGCGGATCGTCTATCTCGTGCTGAGTCATCGTTCCATCGCTGGGCCGCGCAAGTTCTTGTGTTCATCAGGCGCGTCGGAGCGCTGCGACCGGCAGCTCGTCGCCCCCGCGTGTACGTGGGAAGACCAGGTCCCGCGAGAGGGGCCCGCCGGGGCCAGCTCCTCGCATAGCGAAGAGTCCGGGCCAGGGATCCAACCCAGGCCGCGAGGAGATCGCGTGCCTAGAAGGTGGCGGGGGAAGCTGTGATCGAACTCTTCGCCTCAGAGAATGCTAATGCGCTGCCCGGACATCGACCGGAGAAAAGGTCTGCAAATATGCGTCTTCGGACTCGAGCTGGCGCTGACGCAGCTCCCTCAGATCTTCGAGCGGCGAGCGCGATACGGCCGAGCCAGCCAGACCGATCAGCGACCGCGCCGCAGCCTTTCGACTCTCGACTCGGAGCACCCCTTCCTCCTCGGTGATCGCAACCTCGTCTCCCGGCTTGAGACCTAGTCGTCTCCGGTACTCGGCTGGCAACACCAGGCGGCCCTTTTCATCGAGTCGAGCTATCCCACGTGAACGCGGCATGTGGGAAACAGTAACATGTTCCCACGCTTCGGATCATGTGGGATGTTCCGCGCCCGCGTCAAAGCACCGCCTGAGCAAGCTGATCGACCCCCGGTCCAGCGCGCCGCACCCCGCGCCTCCCATCAAATGGCGGCCCTCCTCAATCGCGTGCGCGGGCCGGACTTATCAAAAGCGAAGATGACGCCCCGTGCGTGCAGATCACGCGAGGCGGGCACCGCAGGCCGGCGCATCTTATGGGGAGCATTGCGGACCGTTCGACTGCCGCATGCGAGTTAGGCTGCGCGCATCAGCGCGCTCCCTCAAGCCTTGCCGCTCGCCGTCAGCGCCGGGGTCTATCCGCCGGCGCTGCTCGTGCTGCTGTTGCTCCTGACCGGTGAGCACCCGCGCGGCCTCGTCCTCGCGTACTACGCAGGGGCCGCGATTCTCACGATCGGCGCAGGGCTGATCGTGTTCGCAGCCCTTAAGGCAACTGGCGTGAACGATCAGAGTTCGACACCCGCGAGCGGCTGGTTCGACATCGTCCTCGGGGTGTTGCTGCTGGCGCTGGCCGCGTGGGCGTGGCGACGCCGGGCCCGTGACCCGGGTGAGCCGCCTGAGGACGCTGGTGAAGCTCGCGGGCGGATCGCGACGTGGTCGCGGCGCGCGACGACCAGCCGGAAGTGGGCCTGTGCTCTGGGCCTCGTGATGTTTCTCCCATCGCCGCTCTACGTCATGGCGGTGAAGGACATCGCGGACAGCCACACCTCGACTGCCAGCGACGTGCTCGCCGTTCTCATCTGCGCGATCGCCGTGATGCTGTTCGTCGAGATCCCGTTGGTCGCATTGTTCGTCAGGCCCGCCGGGGTTGCGGCGGGAATCGAACGGTTCCATGACTGGCTGAGCCGCAACGGTTGGACCCTCGCCGCTGTCCTCTGCCTGATCGGAGGGATTTACGGGATCGTCAAGGGGGTCAACCGGCTCAGCTGAACGACGGACCGCAATCCGCTGAGCGGGGCCAGCGGGGATCTCGGATCGGCAGCCTCAGGGCGCGAGCGCGGCGACGGCCTCGACTTCGACCAGCAGGTCTGGCCGGAACAGGCCGGCGACCTGCACGAGCGAGCTCGTCGGAGGCGCGGCCCGGTCGATGAAGTCGTCGCGCACCCGTCGCACGCTCGCCAGTTCTTAGGTGGCAACAACAAAGAACGTCAGCTTGACCACGTCGCGCCATCCGGCGCCAGCCGCTGCCAGCGCCCGACCCACATTCTCAAACGCCAGCCGCGTCTGGGCCTCCCACCCCTCGGCGACAGAACCATCGACAGCGATGCCGACTTGACCCGACGTCCACACCAGCCGACCGGCGGAGATCGAGACGACATGGCTGTACCCCGCCGGAGCCGGGAGGTCATCGGGCGAAGCGAACGAGTGCCCGGCCATCTCAGAGCTCCACCGGCTCGGCCGTCAGGCTGCCGCCCGCATCGCCGGTGTTGATCGTGCCCGTGGGCTCGATGAGCAACACCTGCGCCTCGTCCTGCGCATCCGGACAGTGTTCGACGCCGCGCGGGACCACGAACAGCTGGCCTTCCTCCAGCTCGACGTCGCGATCACGCAAATGGATCGTCAGCCGCCCACGCACAACGAGGAAAAAGTCGTCGGTCTCGTCGTGCTTGTGCCAGACAAACGGCCCTCGGACCTTCACGATCTGGACCTTGTAGTCGTTGATGTAGCCCACGATCCCTGGCTCATACACGCCTGTCAGCAGAGCGAACTTCTCAGCGAGGTCGACCTTGTCATCCACGGCGCGAACCTCCTCGTTGTCGCAAGTCGGCCGGATGAAGCTCATCAAAGCAGCCGGAGCCGCCGCACCGCGAGGCTTCACCAGCAGCAACGCCGTCGTGCTGTCGGTCGAGGTCTGGAGTCCTGCTCTGGCGCGGCAGTGTCGGTCGGCGTAGTCGTCTCCCCGTCCGGATCGTCGACTGCCGGTGGCGTTCGACGCGGCATATGCTGCGACCGTGGGTGATACGGCTTCCCGCCGGCTCGGCACCGGCGACCTCGACGAGTTTCGGCGTGCCGGCCACGCCCTGATCGACGCGGTGGCCGACCATCTGGAGGGGCTGCCGGAAGGGCCGGTGTGGCAACCGCTGCCTGACGGCCTGCGGGCGGCGCTGCTCGAGCTGCCGCTGCCGGACGGGCCGACCGGGCTTGACGTGCTGGGTGAGACGATGACGGCCGACGTACTGCCGCATGCGATGGGCAACGGGCACCCGGCCTTTTTTGGCTGGGTCAACTCGCCGCCCGCGCTGGCCGGCGTGCTGGCGTCCCTGGTGGCGGCCGCGATGAACCCGAGCGTGGTGACGGGCGACCATGCCGACGTTCACCTCGAGCGCACGGTCGTGCGCTGGCTGGCCGAGCTCGTCGGCTACCCACACGCGCCAGGCGCCGGCCTGCTCACCAGCGGAGCGTCGGCGGCGACGATCGTCTGCCTGGCGGGCGCCCGAGGCCGTGCCTGCTCGGCCGCGGGCCGTGACGTACGACGGGCCGGGCTCGTGGGCGGCCCGCGCCTGGTGGCGTACGTGCCCTCCGAGGCGCACAGCTGCGTGCCGCGAGCACTCGAGCTGCTCGGCTTCGGCACCGACTGCATCCGGCCGGTGCCGCTCCCCGGCGGACGTCTCGACGCGGACGCGTTGCGAGGCACGATCGCGGCCGACCGCGCCGCGGGCGCGACGCCGGCGCTGGTGGTGGGCTCGGCGGGAACCGTGAACACCGGCGCGATCGATCCGCTCGACGCGCTCGCCGAGATCGCCGCCGCCGAGCGGCTGTGGTTCCACGTCGACGGGGCCTACGGCGCGTTGGGAGTGCTCGACCCGGCGCTGGCCCCCCGCTACGGCGGCATGGAGCGCGCCGACTCGCTGACCCTCGACCCGCACAAGTGGCTGGGCGTCCCGGTCGACGCCGGCTGCGCGCTGGTGCGCCGCGCCGAAGACCTGCGCGACGCGTTCAGCGTCGTCCCGCCCTATCTGCGCCAGGGCGCGGGCGCCGAGGTGGGGACCTTCGCCGAGTACGGCCTGGAGCAGACGCGGCCGTTCCGGGCCCTCAAGACGTGGGCCACGCTCGCCGCCTGCGGCCGCGACGGCGCCGTCGAGCAGATCACCCGCGCCAACGCGCTCGCCCGAGAGCTCGCCGGGCTGGTCGAGCGCGAGCCCACGCTCGAGCTGGCCTGCCCGCCGCAGACGTCGATCGTGGCCTTCCGCGCCCAGCCGGACCATTGCGCGCCGGAGCGAGTCGAGGCCGTCAACCGCGCACTGCCTGAGGCCGTCCAAGCGCGCGGCCGGGCGTTCGTGACCGGCACCGTCTACGACGGACGCGAGACCCTGCGCGCCTGCATCCTGCACCCCGGCACCACCGAGAGTGACCTGGCCACGCTGGTCACCGAGGTCGTCTCCGCCGCCGCCGAGCTGGCCGCGACAGCCCACTGACGCTCACCCGCAGTGACGACGCAACCGGTCGCGTCACTCAGATGCCCCACCGCCACGACTAGCTCGATGCCGGATGGGCAATCGGCTCCGCTTCGCTACGAGCTGGGGCCGGGCCCACCGAACGGTGGACCCACCCCCTGAGCTGCGCTAGCCGGCCGCTGGGTCGATCTCGCCCAAGAGCCCGTGGCTCTCGTCGCCGATGCCGGCGGTGAACACCAGCGTGTTCGGCGACGCGAACTTCCCGTTGCCGAACCGCAGCGCCCAGAGCCCGTTGATCAGGATCGGGTTGCCGTCGGTGTTGGTCAGCTGGCCCTTCTCGGCGCCCGTCGTCGGGTCATACGCGTGGATCGCGCCGTCGCCGAAGTTGCCGACGAGCAGGTCGCCGCCGAACCCGCCGAAGCTCGCCGGCGCGAGCACCAGGCCCCATGGGGAATTGAGATCCCCGTGGGAGATCAGACGCGTCAGCAGCTTCCCCGTCGTGTCATACACGTCGACGAATCCGTTCCCGGGGCCGGCGACGTCGTCGTGCTTGGCCGCATCCTGCTTGGCGTAGGAGACGTAGAGGTCCGCGCCAAGCAACTGGATGTCAAACGGAGCGAAGCCGTCGGGGATCAGAGAATCCTTGAACGCGTGCGGCAACTTCACCCGCCTGAAATGTGCGTCGAACACGTCGATCCGGGCCTTGCTGAAGTTGGCCGCGTACAGCAGCGATTCGCCGTCAGTCGAAGCCAAAGCCAGCCCCTTGTACACGTCGTGCTTGTTGCTGAACTCGACGTCGGCGTTCGTGCCCGACACCGCCCCGCTCCAAGCGCTGAGCACTCCCGCCTCGGAGTCGAAGATGAAGTTCGCCGGCGCACTGCCGGTCGCCGTCTTGACGACGAAGTCGCTCGTCGGGTTGAACACGGTTCCGGTCGGGGCTCCGCCCGGGATGTTCACCGTCAGCGCAACGATTTGCGGGATGCTCCCGCTCACGCCGCCGCCGTACAGCGTCGAGACATTGGAGCCGTTGTCGGCGACCCACAGCGGCGACGTCGGGCTCGCCGACTGCCCCCAGGGGTTGACGAGGTTCGGATCTGTGATCCGGGCGACCCCGGGGATGTCCGAGATCAGGTTCGTCTGCTGATACTCAGCGCCGGTCTGGCCCACCGCCGTCGCCATAGGTATCGCCACCGCCGCGGCCGCTGCCACAACGGCCAACCCCCCGGCCAACCACAGGCGTTTGCGTTGACGGAATCGCGCGGCACGAACGCCAGCGCGCGCCTTTACTGCACCCATCGTGCCACCTCCCTTGGGCGCGCGACCGGCCTCGCGCGCGGTCGAGCCGGCAGTTTGCCGGCAACTACTTCTTCATGACGCCTCTGGGACGCGAACCTTCCCGCAGCCCGCAATCAGTCGTCTCCGCCGATGCTGCCCCCGCCACCCCTGGCGCCGGGTCTGCGGCCTCCGCCTCCACCTTGGGCGACAGAGCGATCGCCGTCACGCGCGCGTCCGTACCGAACCAACCCCGGTTGGCTCCCAGCGGCGACCCGTCGCCCATTCTCGATACTCGACGTTGCGAACCCGTCGATGACCTAGTGCCGACCGTCGCTCCTGGGGAGCAAATCGGGGTTTGAACGTGACCCGGGCGGCTTTCCGAATGTTACGCGCGGTCCCGGGCAGCTAAAGGAAAAAGTGCGACTCAGCGGGACTTTCAGGCGATGCCGGAGGAGGGACTCGAACCCCCGACACGCGGATTATGATGCGAGTGTTCCTGTAGCGGTTGTCTCGATTTGCAGGGACTTCGTTTCGCGTAGTTGCGCTCAGTTCGCCTCGATCTCGCTAGGTCGGGGTACGGATTGGGGTACGGTCGCCGCGGCGACGATGGAAGTCACCGACGGCCCGGCGCGACAGCACTTTTGCGAGTGGCTCACTCATGGTTTCAACAGTGACGAGAGGCCGAGCTTCGGCCGGTGCGAGTCACCGGCCGCGGCGCCGCCGCGCCCGACTCCGATACGTGCGGTCTGTGCCTTCAAGCCGGGCCGGTTGCGGAGAATCTCTCCGCAGAGGCCGGTGACACTCTCAGTGTCGATGTCACCGGTGTCGGTGCGTAGCGTGTCCAGCGATGCCCCGAACTGCCAGATGTCACCCGGCACGGACAGACCCGCGGCACTAGCGAGGCGTTCCACCTCTTGTGTCTGCAACCGCTCGACCTGTTCACGCAGTGAGTCGCGCTCGGTACGCAGTGAGTCGCGCTCGGTTTCCGCGGCTTTCAGGCGGCGCCGGTAGTTCGCTTGCTCACGTGAGAGGTGAGGCTCGGGCTCGTTCTCTGCTTTCGGTCCCTGTGGGGTGCCCTCGGGGTGTGCCCTGTGAGCCATTCTCAGGCCCCGTAAGGGCCTCCGAGCCTCAGGTGGTGTCTCAGTACCGGTAGCGGTGTCTGTGGCGCTCATGGGCTTAGGATACAGCACTGAAACAGGGCCCGGCACAGGGACCGAAAGCTCTAGCGGTCAGGAAATGACTTGGCCTCGGCAATTCTTCGCTCACCGAAGAAATAGAGCCGCGGCAGACTGAGCCTATCCGTGGCGAGTGTCATTAATTATGTCACTTGGCATTGAGTGGTGACACATAAATGTGTGACACTTCAACTAGTTTTGATGTCAACCGGTGCCGTCAAAATGTACTGAGTTTGGCCAAATTTGGCCGGAATCTCGCGGTATTCTTCGCCGCGAGGCGGCACTCCCCAATCCGATTCCGCCGCTTCAACGATGCCCCCCAGGCCCCTTATCTACAGAGTTACACGCGCATAGTGTTACCGAGCGAGAAGTGACACTTTGCTGTGTGTGTCCTCTGCGGTGCGTCGCTGTGGTGCACAGCGGGTTCCCTTCCGGTGTACCGCTGTGCACCCCTCGTATTAGCGGCTCGGGCTCAGGCGCAGGCACTATACGGTTACGTCAATGCCTGTTCTCGATGCCACCCGGTCGGTTAGTGTGTCAGCCGGTGACATTCCCGGTGTCGTTTCCGGGAGTATTTGAGCTGTGCCACGTTCCGTTCGACTGCGTTGTGTAGTAGAGATCGAAGTTCGAAGCTTCTGTAAGGGCGCTGTTCGGGAAGAACGCTGCTTGGAAGGCTTGATTCTGTGCGACATTAGATGACGTGTTTGCCGCATTCGTATTTGGCGAACATGCGGGACCACATACAGCGTCTGGATCAAAGGAAGGTGCCATGCCTGGTCCCGGGCTTGGCACGTTCCAAGACATGGTTCCGTGGAACTTGCCAGTTACTCCACCTGTCTGGAGGGTTCCGGGGCAACCCGCACCACCTCCAGGTGGTGGATTTGGCTGCGATGTACCTGCTCTGGTGACAAATGTGCCGTCGATGATCTTCACGATTGTGTAATAGCCATCAGGGGCGACGCCGCCCCGCTGCTACCTGGGGTTCGACAATAAAGGTCGCGTCGTATGTATCAGTTGCCCATTTGTCCCCGCAGTTGCCACCATCCGGTCCAGTCGTTCCTGAGAAATGATAGACCAATGGATTGATCACGCCACTAGCACCTTGTGGTGCGGCTGGTCCGGGTCCTTGTGATCCTGCTGGTCCGACGGTCTTGTGGTCCGACTGTTCCTTGTGATCCTGCTGGTCCGACCGGTCCTTGTGGGCCGGGTGTTCCATGCTCCGCAAGTTCTTTCTGGACGTCGGCGCTCAGGTTGTGCTTCTGCACCGACCCGTTGCCGATGTTGTTGTGCCAGACAGAGTTATCTGTGAGCTTATTGTGACCGACCGATCGGTCTTTCAGGTTCTTATTCTGCACAGAGCCGTTGCCGATGTTGTTGTGCCATACCGAGTTGGACGCAAGCTGGCCGTGCGTGATCAGTCCAGCGGCGTACGCACCACCACTCAGTGCCACAAATAGCGCAAGCAATGAAATGACAAGACCAGCTGATGGCCTAAACTTCTTCACCACGATCTCCTTTGTGTTGGGTACCGGTCCCTATTTCTACTGTGGGGTAGCGCGTTGAAATGTATTCTTTGGAGCGAATAGACCTCCGCCTTCAGAGATTTGTGAGTTTGTGCGATCCTTAGCTACACCACACGTTGCGGCCAGGCATCACCCGAATAAGGTGATAAGCAACCATCCGTCGCTTCGGATGTCGCGGATGACACGCGGCGGGCGGTCGCAGCCCAACCAGCGTTCGAGCCGATCCAGCAGGTTCCGCCCGCAGGGGTGACGACAACGACGCACGCCCAAGAGCGTCGCAATGATCGAAAAAGCAGCGGCGACCCCGATTCGGTGCACGCTCGGTGGTCGCGCTCGGTCGACGTGGCGGCCCCGGTGGCACGCTCGACTCGGGGTACGTTCGGGGTACGGCGCAATGTCAAGTTTGACCGTGAGCACAAAAAAGCCCCGCGTTAGCAGGGCTTTTGTGA
>CAVRKJ010000012.1:0-96140 GCA_963721515.1 uncultured Actinomycetota bacterium
CGGAGGCTGGAAGCGTGAGCGTCGGTGCGTGCGAGCTCACACTGAGAGTCCCGCCAGGCGCCGTGAGACGACCTGTGGGGATAGCGGGGTGGTACTGCTAGACGCGGACGATGGCAGCCAGGCTGTCCTCGAGCACTGTGCTGGCGTGACCCGGCCCGGAGGTGTCCTCTGCAAGAGCTACGTCTCCAGCCCACAGCACGCGTGTTTCGCACCCCGCAGCGACCTCCCACGCGCCCTGTAGGACGATGAAGATCTGACGCGCCGGCGCGGGACGCATGAGATCGCTCCAGGCCGCCAGAGCTCGCTCAACAGGACGCGGACGCCTCAACGGCGTTCGAACGTCAACCCGGGGGAGCTGGAGGATCGTGCGCGCCGCCGCCCAACCCGCGAGCAGCGCTCTTGTCCAGTGTGTCGGATTCGTCCTGGCGCCGGCACGCTCGCGGTGACCTCTGCGTGGGTGTAGCGCTGCGGCATGAAGGAGGCGAAGGTGGTGTTAGTGCTGTCGTTTGAGGCCATTCTGGTCGGCGTTCTCATCGGTGACGTGTTTGCGTGCTCGCTGGGTCGCCGGTCCGGGTTCTGGCTTCGGTTGGTCGGGATCGGCATCGCGATCGTGCTTCCGGGTCTTGTCGCGATCGTCGCACCACTAGGTGAGCAAGGCAGAGGGATGGTGTTCTGGTTGGGGCTGGTGTGGGGGTCGCTGCTCCTCGCTGGGTCGAGGTTTGTGCTCTTCCACGGATGGGGTTCGGACCCCGGAGGGGGTGAAGGCGGTGGTGAGGGACCGGGTCCGGGAGACGGTCGTCGACCCACGCCGCCAGCGCCCATCGGTGGGCTTCCGCTCGCCGACGCAGAACCCTCGTCGACGCGTCTTCGCGACCATCGCCCGACGCAGCGCGCCCCGCGTCCTCGTTGGCCAATTCGCGAGCGGGAACGGCCCCCGTCACGCCTTTGGCCGTTGCGGTTGTGGCCGTTCTGGCGTCCCAGTTCAGCGCGGACAGAGGCCCGCGAAGTTAGCTAGTCGGGCATTCTGCCGGCGCATTTTGCACCGGCGACCGCGCGCGAACGGATGCATCTGGCTGGCGATCGCCATCCCGGCTCGAGCCACATCCAGCCGACGAGCGCTTGGGCGACGAGGTGCTCATCCGGACGTTTGCCCTCGGAGACTCGTAGCCTGTTTGCGCTTTGGGGGATCGGCCACGCTCGTCAGGTGATCGTCGCGGCCTGCTGCGTGCGCGCTAGCTGACACGCGACCATGACGCGCTCGCCGGCTGGGATGGCTCGCCCGCGCGCTTTGAGCTCGGCGGCAGGTGTGGGACCAAGGCGCTTGGTGGCGGCTCCGATGGAGTCTGCGCCTGGGAGGACCTCGGTGGTATCGCCGGCGAAGCCCCGCACGTCCTCGCTCTGCGCCTCGCTCAGGCCGATTGCCACCAGCGCGCCCGCATCTTCTCCGGTCATCGCGAGGGCGTCGGCCAGGCCCAGCAGGTCGTGGAAGATCTGCAGTTGGTCCCCGCGAGCCTCCGCCGCCCCGAGCGATCGCGCGTAAGGCTCGAGCGCGGCCTGCGGATGTCCCGACCGGGCCGCGAGATCTCCTAGCACCGCCAGCGAGCCGGATGAGGTGATGCCAGATAGCCACCCGCGCGATCGCCGTTGCGGGCCAGCTCGCGACTGACCGTCGACGGGCTGCGTCCCAGACGCCGGGCGATCGAGCGCATCGACTCCCCGCCAGCGCGGGCGACCGCGATCTCCTCGCGCTCTGAGAATGTCAGACAGCGGCCCTTTAGATCCCGCCCGCGCCGGGGGCGCACACCACCGGACGCGGCCAGCCACCGAGTGCCCATCTCGCGATAGGTACCCGCCTCCGCCGCGGCGACAGTGACGAACTCGCCACGCGCCATCGCCGCCCAGAACACCTGCACAACCTCCGGGACCATCCGACCAGAGAACTGCGCCATGACACGCCTCCGTTCACCCGCCTCCCAGGAAGGGACCTCGCGGCCCCCGGCTCCCGACCGGACAGCGCGCCGATCGCCGCGGCGCCTTCGCCCTACGGGCTCGGCTTCGCGACGACCGGCGCGCTACTCAACCACGGAGCTCAGACGACCGAGAAAACCCCTCCAACTGGGCGGGTGTTGCGATCACCGCGCGGACCCAAGGTTCCTGGATGAGACGCTGGTGGGCTTGGGCGCGCCGCCGTGTTTTGCGCCAGTTTTGACCGGTTTGATCGTTACCAGTGTTTGGGCGCGGTTCCTGACGGTGAAGCGCCCGGGACGCTTGATCAGCGTCCTGGGGGCCCAGCCGCTTCCGCCCGCTACACATCAAAGACGGCCCCGGGCCTGGGCGACGTGCGCTTCATGCGATGCGCCCCGCTGCGGCTCCGTCGGTGACGCGGCGTGGCGGTGGTCACGGTGCGGGTTCGCGGTTAGACATCGCGCCACCCAAGCCCACCACCCACCCCTCCGCTGATGTTCGCTTCCCCTGCCCACGCCTGCCCCGGAGGTCGGGAGTGTGCGTTCGTCGATCCGGTGTGAGACGGCGCTTCCGTCGACGTGATGCGTTCCAAGGTACGGCTGTCCGGTCTCGTGTCGGTCTTGCTTGATGGTCGTGGGAGGATCGGAGTGATGTTGGGCGCATTCACCGATCAGGCGCACAATCTGATCCTGCTTGCTGGGGATGAGGCGCGGATGCTTGGCCGGTTGGTCGTCGAGCCCGAGCATCTGCTGTTGGCTCTTTCCCGCCGTGGGACGGTGCGGTCGCTGTTTGCCGAGCGGGACGTGACCGGTAGCGATGTGTACGCGTCGATCGTTGGCCGGTCGGGGGTCGGTGACGATCTGGTGCTTGGCGCGCTACCGCGCTCCCGCGCGACTGATCGGGTCCTCGAGCGCGCGGTGGACCTCGCTGCTGCACGCGGGGTGCTTGGTCCCAGCAGCGAGCATCTGCTCCTTGCGCTCGCCTCAGACCCGGGGTTTGAGGCGTCAGCGATCCTGGACGATCTCGGGATCGATGCCGTGGCGCTCGTTGATGCGGTGTCGGGAGAACGGCGCGAGCCGGTAAGTCAAGAGCGGCTCAAGCAATGGCTCCTGCGCGCGGCGGGTCGATCCACCGCGCCAGAACCGGGTCCGGCCGCACCGGTGTTTGAGCGCTACACCGCAGAGGCTCAGCGCGCGGTGAGGGCGGCGTCGGAGATTGCCAGCCTGCTTGAGCACGCGTCCGTGGGGCCGTTGCATCTTCTCCTTGGCTGTCTGCACGTGCCTGACAGCCTGGCCGCACGGGTGCTCGAGGTCGAGCTTGCACCGAGCAACATGGGGACGGTGGGTGAGGCAATGGAGCGCGCGCGGATGTGCGGGCCCAACCCCGCCCACCAGGCCACCGGCGTCTTCACCCCGCACGCACGACAGATCGTGGCCGAAGGAGCGCTCGCCTACGCCTATCGGCACGACGACCCGTGGATCGGGACCGGGCACCTGCTGCTGGCCAGCCTCGACACGCAGGACGGCGCGATCGACCGCATCGTAGGCACAGGCGTCATGGGCTCGGGGCTGGTCAACGACCGCCTCGCCCGAACCCTGACGCGCTCGCTGCCCGGCGACGAGCACCTCACCGGCACGGTCGACGGCGGCGGTGTCATCTCCTTCGACATGCTCATCCGGACGCTGACGCACTGGTTTCGCGACATCCTGCCACCGGGCTGGAACATTCACGGCAGCGGCCGCAGCGACGGGATCCGACTCCGAGTCCCCGACTCGCGCTCAGAAGAGGACTACGCGATCCATATGGGCTGGATCGTTACCTCTGACCGTCCCGGTCGCGACCGCCTGCTCCAGGTCACCCAAGCCGCGCTGACCGGCCTCCAGAAGGCAATCGTGGAGACAACCTCCAGCAGCTGGCCATCCCACGACGACAACGGCCCGCATCCCGAACCGAACGCCGAGATCGCCGGCGATCGCGTCAACCCGAGCCTGCGTCTGTGGTACGGGCCGTCACGCGCCGCCGTCATCGAGGTCAAGCCACGGATCATGCTCAACAGCGTTCTACACGAGTAAATCCCGAGCTGTCAGCGTCCGTTTGTCGCTGGGCATCTGCGACGAAGCCGCACCCGGGTTCCGTCGCCCTGAGCGGGCACCGAGACGCCCGCTGAGCCATGGCTCTGCGAGACGGTGGGCCCGAGCGCCTGACGCTTGGTTTTCGCGCGTTGCGCTCGTCACATCACCAGCCAGTATCTGAACTGTTGCCTACGCAACATGCCCGGACGGTCGATGCCTGAGACTGCCGCAGCGGCGACATTGCAGAAGTGGGGAGCAAGCGGCCGAAATCGCCGGAGGCGTTTCGATTTCATCTAGACCGAGGCCGCCATCGTTTGGTCTGGTTCGGGTGTCTGCCTAGGTGTAGATCGCGAGCGCGTTGTTCTGCTGATGGGCTAGCCATCCGGCGCGACTTGAGGCTGGGAGCTGCGAGGCTACTCAGTCCCAAGCAAGACACCGGATGAAGCCCCACCGTAACGCCAGGCTCAGCGTCAAGGACCGCGAGCTGCTGGGCGATCGTGTCAAGAAGTTCGCAGGTGACAAGCTCACAGGCCCGGGCGATGTGCATGCAGAGACGCCACCTTCTTGGCGCCCGACTGCCACCGCTAGACCGACAGTGACTGGGCGCGATCGCGCGACCACGATTGCGTTGTGGCTACGCTTTGGACGCCGAGATCGCCCGCTCGAGCGCGGTCGAGGTCCTGCTCCAGCTGTCAGGTGGGGCAGCGCCGACGATCACCGACTCGCCATGGGGTCCGGCGATGAGGCAGGCAGCCTCGATATATCGGGCGCCGGTGCGCGTGGTGTAGGAGTCCTGGACGCAGCTGCCGTGGCCGGCGCGGAAGCGCAGACTGGTCGCTGCTGCGATGCGCTTGACCGCGGTGTCGCCCTCGTCGGCGTTGTGGGCGATCCGGAACGACGCCCACGTCGCGACGTTCTCGTCTCCCTGGCGGGGTGTCACGTTCAGATACCCGAGATACCGTCCGCCCTCGCCGAGCAAGGCGGCGGTGGCTGTTCCTCGGTCTCCGGGCACGATTCGCCATCCCGGCGGGTACGCGAGCTCGGAGCCCGACGCGATCCGGACGACCGCCCAGTGCCGCGGCACGGGCTGGGGCTGGACCCAGGCAAAAGGTGCCTGACTCGATGCGCCGCAGCCGGCGCCAATGAGTGCGAGTGCGAGCGCTCCTAGGCGCTTGCCGCTGACCGCGCGCCGCATGCCTGGGGCCGGGATGCGCTTGCCGATGTCAGATATTCCCATCCCCATCGGAGGGCCCACCGTGGTTGTCGGCGTCCGCGTCGCCCGCGTTGGGCCCTTGCGGGATGCCGCTCGAGCTCGCGCCGGCGGGCGTCGACGAGGATTTCGTTGTCGCCGCAGCTCCCGATGGGGTCGAGGACTGTGGCGACGGCTTCGCCGTCGACGTCGACGAGCCCGAAGGGCTCGAGCCGCACGCGGCGACTCCTAACGCCGACAACAGCAGCAGGACTGTCGCAAAGCGGCGGGGTGACCTTTTCATCGTTGCGTTCATGAATTGCTCCTCTGTCCGGTGTCGGAGAATCGTGGCTAGTCGGTTGCGATCGTTAGTCGACGCTCGCGAACAGCGTGCGGTCGTGCGCTGGACTGACCTATACGCCTCGGGCCCACGCGTGAGACCTCGCCGTGATCGGGCCGGCACGGTGGCCTGAGCGACCGCCCGGCTACGCCATCTTGGGAGCTGCTTTCGTTTCGCCTGCGAGAGGCGCTCCGTGGCCAACGTCTGCAGGTGCGGTTCGACGTCTCATCCGACGGGGGTCGCGACCGCGGTCTCGGCTGATCATCGGCCCGTCGAACGGCGCCGTGGCTCATAGCTCCAGCACCCGGGCGGCTTTGGCCTCGGAGTCGGGGTCTGGGCTGGCCTTCCAGGAGCGAGTCCGCTGGAAACGGCAGCCCTGCCTCAGCGAGCAGCCGTCAGAGATGGATCGCCCGAGATCACGACGCGTAGAGCGATACGCCGACCGGGTAGCGGAGATTTGGGTAGCGCTGAGCCGTAGACGCACGGTCTATCGCGAGCACGACGACTACATCTAGCCGGCTGGGGGCGGGGCTCCAGCTTTCAGGGGACGCCGGCCTTCAAACGGAGGCAGCGCTGATCACGCACACGAAGCGCAATGCGCGCACGAGGAGAAAAGTACGCAGATGTCAACAGATAGAGAAACTCCGCCCGAGCGCGCCGACGTCCGGCGCGATCGCAGTGCCGTGGACGCCGCGCCGCCCAGCGGTCGACGGCGCGATCGTCGGCTTCCGCTGCCCCGACCAGATCGCCCCGATCCTCGGGGCCACTGAACTCGAGTTGACCCACGAGGAGCTCGAGCGGCTCAGAGAAGCGAAATGAACACATCAGCACCGTCCGCCCCGGCCGGCAGCCCGCGCCAGTCGACGGCGCTAAAGCGCCTGATCGGTCGCGTCTGTGGCTGCGACGAGAGCGAGTTCGTGCTGCAGATCGTCCAGCCGTCACTCGTCGGCATGATCGACGGAACGGTGTCGACGCTCGCGCCGATCTTCGCCGCCGCGGTCTCGAGCAGCTCCAGAACCGCACTGCTCGTCGGCCTCGCGACCGCGCTCGGCGCCGGGGTGAGCATGGGCTTCTCCGAGGCGCTATCCGACACGGGCGAGCAGACCGGGCGCGGGTCGGCGATGGTCCGCGGCGCGATCACGGGAACCGCAACAACGCTCGGCGGCGTTTTTCACTCACTGCCTTTCATCATCACCAACGTCAACCAAGCGCTAGTGGTAGCGGGCATCGTCGTCGCGATCGAACTCGTCGCCATCGCCTGGGTGCGACACAAGTTCCTGCACGTCTCGCTGCGCTCCTCGCTGCTCGTCGTCACGCTCGGCGGGGCGATCGTGCTGTCGATCGGCGTTGCGATCGGAAGCGCCTGAAGCTTGCCCCGCTCGCGGTGAAGATCGCCCAGACCACGGTAACCGGTCTCGCTCTCGCCGGAGCTACGGGCCGCGGTCGAGAAAGTCGCCACGGCTGACGCGATCATCGCATCAACCCCCGATCTACACGGCCGGGATGAGCGGCGTATTCAAGTCCTTTGTGGACCTGCTCGACAACGACCAACCGCTATCGGGCCGCCGGCGCTGTCGCTGCGAGGCCATAGAACACCCGATGGACGATGGCCTCGGCACACCCAGCCCAGAGGCATTCGGTACCCAACGAGCGCACGCCGCGGCGGTCCGGATTGCTGAACTGCGGCGCGGGTCTCGGTCACTGCAGCACGCCGCAGCCCCCTGCCAAGCCGAAAGCACGGCTCGATTCCCAACCGAGGTTTCCTTGCTCCTCGCGAAACTTGGGGCCCGGGATCTCCCGAGCCGTTGTTCGTAGAAGGTTGGCTTGTGCGACTCGGGCGACGGCGAGTCCAGGACACCTCAGGGGGACGGGCAAAGCGGCCGCTGGTCCACCTCAAACCAGACTCGGTTGACGCGTGCTCCTCGCGCATAGCGACAGCGCGAGCGCAGCGGGCGGTCGGAGACTTAGCGCGTCTCGACTGGCCAAGACGAGTCCCGTCCGAGTGTCAAGCCACGGCTTCGGCTTGGGCGACATGCCGTGGTGATCACAACGCGTGGCTTGTCCACTGGCAGGTTTCGGGGTTGATAACCGGCCTGGCGATGTCTCGCCAGGCCGGTTCACGATCTAGAAGCTGACGGTGCCGCTGCCGTACACGGTCGCCATCTGGGCGACCGTGGGAGCGCTGTTGCTCATGTTGCACTGCCCCTTCTTCGGGCCGTTCTTGTACGTCGAGCCGATGAAGCCGAACGATTCGGTGATCTTCACCGTCCCGTGGATGCCTGCGTAGAGTCCGGTCCCGCTGAGGATCGGAGCCGGAGCCGACACCGATACAGAGCCCGAGCAGGTCGCGGCGTCGAAGGTCGGGTTCGCGTTATTGGCCTTCTTGCTAACGGCGGTGAGGTCAAGCTTGATCGTGCCCTTCGTTAAGGTCGCTGTGGCGAGCTTCTTGCCAGCGGTGGTGGCCGAGTGGCTTGACCCGTAGTCGCCGACCGCGCCGGTAAAGAGGACCTTCCCGTTGCCCTGGCTCTGCGCGGGCTGAACGAATAGCTGGATCCGACCGCCTGCCGGTGTTGCCGACGAGCCCGCCCCCAGCGCCACCGACGCACCGACGATCAGGCACGCGAGCAGCCCCGCGACTCCAACCGTTGTCTTGCCTAGCCGCATCACAACCTCCTACGAGTCTCGACAGCGACCGCACTCCGATTCGACTCAGCACCGGAACGCGCGGGTCCCCAGCGGGGCTGGCGCGAGCATATGCGTGAACACAGAGCCACTACGTTGTGAACGCGTTACGCAGCCAGGGCCAATCCGGAGCAGACTGCCCAACGGCGAAGACCTCGCCAGCGTTGCCGCGGAATGTCGCCTTCGCGTGGTTGGAGGGGTCCGCTCAGCGTTGGGCGATTGAGACGCCGCCGGCGTCAGTGCCGGACCCTCGCAATCGGTGCTCCAGACGTCCGCTGGTCGATCCCTCTTCGGGCGCTTGCTGTCGGAATTGGCCCTTTGCAGTAGTCGCCGGAACTTGTCCTGAAATGGACATCCGCAGTTGCCGACGATGCTCGAGCTGATGACCGGCCAGCGCGGGATCACCCGATTCGGACGAGACTCGGCGCCGGAACGGCGGGTATATCGTCACCCAACGAGGCGGTCGCCGCGCTGTCAGCGCCGACTTACAGATGAGCAAGGAGGACGGGCGATGGATCACACGTCGATCGACATCTACCTGGTGATCGATACCTTCCTGCTGCTACTGATCGGGATCGGACCGAAGATTGCGCTGGTGCCGTTCTTGGAGGTCACCGCCACGATGGATGGTGCAACGAAGGCGGTCGTCGTCCGCAAGATGCTCATCACCGCGGGTGTCGTCGCGGTCATCCTCGTCGGACTCGGCGAGCTGCTGGCAAGGCTGCTCCATTTCTCAACGGGGTCGCTATCGATTGCCGGCGGCATCATCCTCGTGATCATCGCGGTCACGATGGTCCTCGGATCAACCGATCCGCAGGAGAGTCCGGCGATAAAAGGCCGCGACCCGACGCAGATCGCAGTGTCCCCACTCGCCATCCCCTATCTACTGAACCCGGCCGGGATCGTGACGCTCGTCACGCTCTCAGCGGAGGCAGACTCCTTCGCCGTGTTCGCAATGGTGCTCGGCGTGCTTGCGGTGGTGCTCGCTCTCGATGTCGCCGTATTCCGTTGGGCGAACCGTGTGAGCGATCATCTGGATGAGAGCCGCATGCTCGTGACCGAAAAGATCTTCGGTGTCCTACTAGCGGCGCTTGCGGTCCAACTCATGCTCGACGGCCTGGATAGCGTCGGCATCATCCACCTGGCAAGCCACTGAACGCGCAGCCGAACGCCCTCCTGCCTCGCTCGGGCGGAGACAGTCGCGCCGATGCGTTCTCCGTCGAGGCTGCTTTCCGGATGGTGCGACTCTCCGCCCCCATAGCGTCACTCGCCTTTCTGAAACCGTCGAGAGCGAGTTCGCTGAGCGTCGCATATCCCGCTGGCGCACAGTGCCCCAATGATCGAGAAGCAACAGCCGGGCTGAGCCCGGTCACGTGTCCGGTAGCCGTTCCGCATCTGCGACGCGGTCCCGGCCTCGACGACGAGGTCCGAAGGCGTCAAGAACGTCCGATGGTCGATCGGCAAGTGCGACTAGCCCTTCCATCTGCGCAGGAGCGGGACGATCAGTCTGCGCTCATCCGTGCTCGTCGGAATTCGAAGGAGGTCCGGACTCCCGGGCGATCGCAATCGTGGCGGAGAACCCGCGCAAGGGCTGGCGAGTAGGCGCCTCGGAGCAATCGTCCGACGTCATCCCGTCGGAGCCAGCAGCCGACCATGGCGTGGTCGCCGCAGGACCCGTCCGCTTGGCGCCGGCCGAAGGGGAGTGCGATCGCGCGAGCCGTCGGGCCGGCGGCACTGTCGCGGTGGACGAAGGCCGGGCCGGCGGGCGCGACGCGAACACGGTTGGGCGTCAGTAGGCGTGTCAGCAAAACGTGACGCCGCGGCCGTTCTGCGCTCGTGTGGGTCGTGGTCGGTCTGCCTGCACCCAAACACGATTCGGGGCATCACGGAACAAGTGCCGCGCTGCGGGCGGCCGGGGGCGGACCAGCGATCACGTGGTCCGTCGCCACGTAAGAGCGCCGACTCTGCTACTTGCCTCTAGGATCGAGTCGTGCCTGCGCTGGCTGACGTCCGTCGGCGGCGGCTTCTGCGATGCCTGGTTGTGTCGTGTGCGTGCATGGGTGTTGCGGGATGCGCCTCGGGCGGGCCCCACAGGACCAGCCGCTTGGCGGTGCCAACGTCGACGGTGGCGGGCCCGATCCCGTCGACGCCGTCGAACTTCCCGTTCATCGCCGACGGGTTCGGCCCGGAGCCACGGGTGCCGTCTGGGTACCAGGAGAACGAGTACTTCGTCTCGGGGCACGCGAATCTTTATCAGTACAGCCCGACTGCGGTTCGTGTCATCGCTCCGTGCCCGGCGACCGCCGAGCCGCTGGGCTGCCGGGATCTCCCGTATACGACGAGGATGCTCGTGAAGCGCCCGATCGATCCCCGCAGGTTCAGCGGAACGGTGATCATCGAGCCGTTCAATCCCTCGTCCGGTTATGACATCGCGAACGTCTGGGACCGCTCGTGGCCGTACTTCGTTGGGCATGGGGATGTGTTTGTCGGTTGGACATCGCGGTATGAATCGATCCTTGCGCTGAAACGGTTCGAGCCCCAGCGCTACGCGCGCTTGGGCTGGGGCGAGAACAGCGCAGTCGATGACGGGATCACGTTCGACATCGCCGCGCAGATCGGAGCGCTGTTCAAGCTCAACGGGCCTCGCAGCCCGCTGCACCGCCTCACGGTGCGCCACGTTTTCGAGGCCGGGTTCTCGCAGGACGGCGGGTTCACGTTTACGCAGGCGGACGTGTTTAACGCCATCGACCGTTTACCTAACGGCGGGCCCGTGTACGACGGCTACGTGCCGGGCGGCACGGTCGGTCCCAGCGACATCAATTTCGGCTTGACGGCCGCGGGATCGCTCCCGTCGGGCGATCCGCGGAGCCATATGCAGCCACGCGACTCACCCGTCATCCAGATCAACACTGAGACCGAGGAGGTTCTCTTCGGCGGTCCGTCGGCATTGGCGTACCGCCGACCCGACAGCAATGCCCGCAACGATCGATACCGGCTGTGGGAGGTACCGGGTGCCAGCCACATCTCCAATGATCTCGGCAGCTCGCCGATCACCGAGGAACGAGACCTAGCGGAAATCGAGCGGATCCCGCTGAGCGCATTGCCTCCCACCGGTTGCGCGCACGAGCAGTACCAGAGCGGCCCTTGGATCGGCGTGGGCAGCGTCGTTGACCCGAACCCGTACCCGTTCGGATACGTCGCCGATGCCGCCTTCGCCGACCTCACGAAATGGCTCGATGACGGCACCCCACCGCCCCGCGCGGCCAGGATTCAGGTGACCGACACGCGCGCCGGCACGACCAACCGGGACCGGTTCGGCAACGCACTCGGTGGGCTGCGGACCCCGTTTGTCGACGTTGCCACCGCGACGTACTCCCCTGTCGACGGCAGCGCGCACGCCACCGACTTGTCCGGGCTGTGCCCGCTAATCGGGTTCAGTACCCCGTTCAGTCACGCGACGCTGCACGCGCTTTATCCCAGCCACGCCGACTATCTGGCCAGAGTGACCCATGAGACCAACGAGCTCGTCCACGAGGGCTTCTGGGTTGCGTCCGATGCCGCAAACGTCGTGCGGCAGGCCGCCGCGTCCGACGTCCCGTAGCGGCTGAGCGCAACGCCCGCAGACCATGGGGCCGGCGAACGAGCTGGGTCGGTCTCGCCACTGGGCTGGCGCCTTGGCACCACGAACGTGATCCTCCGTGATTGCGCGCCGGGATCAGAGGACGTGTCAGCCGTAGGCGTAGGTTGTGACGAGGCGTCGGTGAGGGGTTGCGTCGCGCTCTGTTTCGTGAGGTGCGAGGTTGGAGCGGCCGAGTTTGTGGGGACAAACCTGCTGGCCCGTTCCGCTGGGCCCCGGGGAAGTAAGCGGGGTCTCACCTGTCCCTTACAGACAGCTCACGCTTTGCTTAGTGATCGCTTCGACGGGGCTCGAAGAATCGTCTGCGATGAGCCTGACTTCCGTCCCGCACCAGGATTCCCGGGCGATGCGCACCGATCCCTTGTCGCGCGCGGTCACGGCACGCGACGCCGGTCTCGGGCTGATCCGCCGCTTCAACCGCTGGCTGGCCGCCGGGGCCGTGGCGACTGCCGGATTGTTCTCGCTGTGGCCGCGCACGCGTTCCATGGGCACACCGTGACCGCGCGGGGAGCATCGTCGAGCTCGGTCGCCGCGTCGCAGGCGGAGTCATCGGTCGGGGCGCCGCAGTCACCTTCCAGCGCTGGTGGGTCACGCCTCACGGCACCCGCGCAGGCTGCGGTGCCGGCCGTGGCAGCGCCGAGTCCTGTGGTCTCCGGAGGATCCTGAGATGGGGAGTGCGGGCGGACCGAGCGCGCTGTGGTACCTGACGCGCGGCACGGGCGCCGTGACGCTGGTGCTACTGACGCTCAGCCTGGCGTTGGGGATCGCGAACGTCCGCCGTGTGCAGACCGACACGGTGCCGAGGTTCGTGTTCGACGCGGTGCATCGCAGCGTCTCGCTGCTGGCGCTCGCGTTGTTGGCGGTTCACATCGTGACGTCCGTTCTCGATCCGTTCGCGCCGATCCGCCTGATCGATACCGTGGTTCCATTCGTCTCGGTCTACCGGCCGATCTGGCTTGGGCTCGGTGCGGTCGCCTCGGACGTGCTGATCGCGCTCGTGGTCACGAGCCTGCTTCGCCGGCGGTTCGGCTACCGCGCCTGGCGGGTCACGCATTGGCTGGCGTATGCGTGCTGGCCGGTCGCGCTGGTGCATGGGCTCGGCACGGGTAGCGACGCCAAGACGAGCTGGATGCTCCTGCTGACGGCCGGCTGCGTGTTGGTCGTGCTGGTGGCGGTGTGGGTCCGAGCCGTGGCCGGTTGGCCTGATCATTCCGGCGTCCGGGCGTCGGCCGTGCTGGCCTCGATCGCTGCGCCGCTGGCGCTCGTGGTCTGGCTGCCAAACGGGCCGTTGGCCGCCGGATGGGCCAAGCGGGCGGGCACACCGACTTCGCTGCTGGCTAAGACGAGCGCGTCGGCTTCATCGGCCGCCTCGTCCGTCGCGAGCGCGGCCGGTGCGAGCTCGTCGTCCGGCAGTCCGTCGGCCGGCGGGACGGCGCCGAGCGCGTTCAATGCTCGGGTGTCCGGCACGGTGCATCAGTCGCAGCTCTCCAGCGGACTGATGCAGGTAGACGTCAAGGTGACCATCCCTGGCCAGCGGCTCACCGTGCTCGATATCCGTATCGTCGGCCAGCCGCTGAGCGGGGGAGGCGTCGCGATGACTTCGAGCACCGTCGCGCTTGGCACCGGTTCGAGCCCTACCCTGTACCGGGGCCGGGTTACCGGCTTGGAGGGGACCGAGATCGCGGCCCGAGTGACGAACGCACGCGGCTCGCTCGCACTGGTGGCACAGCTTCGGATCGATCCGCGCTCGGGCGCGGTGACTGGCGCGCTCACCGCGCGGCCGGGCGAAAGAACCGAAAGAGGCGGATGATGGCCGCGGCGGTCGACCAGGTGTTGCCTCGGTTGCTGGCCGGGATCGGCGAGCAACCGATGGTGGCGCTCGATCGGCACCTTGACGTGCATGGGCCGCCGCCCGATCTGCGGCGCTGGCCGCCTGAGGAGCTCATCAAGATTGTGGAGACCGCTGGCCTGCGTGGCCATGGGGGCGCGGCCTTTCCGATGGCGCGCAAGCTGCGCGCGGTGGCATCGCGTCGCGGCCGATCGATCGTCGTCGCCAACGGCTCGGAAGGGGAGCCGGCGAGCAAGAAGGACCGAGCACTCCTGCGTGAGCTGCCGCACCTGGTCCTCGACGGCGCCGCGGTCGCCGCGCGGGCGATCGGCGCCCGAGACGCAATCGTCGTCGTCTCCGGCGAGGACGATCGCAGTATGCGCAGCCTGCACCACGCGCTGGATGACCGCGCGGCGGCCGGGGTTGACGGCGACCCGCGGTTCACGCTGTTCGAGATCGAGCCCTGCTATATCGCCGGGCAGGAGACCGCAGTGGTGTCAGCGCTGAACGGTCGTCCTGCGAAGCCTACGTTCGCCCCGCCGCTGCCGTTCGAGCGCGGCGTGCGCGGGCGCCCCACGCTTGTCCAGAACGTCGAGACCCTCGCACATCTGGCTTTGATCGCGCGGCACGGGGCCGGCTGGTTCCGAGAGCTGGGGACGTCGCGCGATCCAGGCTCGGCGCTGGTGACCCTCTCCGGCGCGGTCGCCGACCCGGGCGTGTATGAGATCGAGCACGGCATGCCGCTGTCGGAACTGCTCGTCGGCGCCGGCGTTCGCGAACCACCTGCCGCGGTGCTGGTCGGCGGGTACTTTGGGACATGGCTGCCCGCGAACGTCGTATCCGAGGTCCGGCTCGCCGGCGAGCACCTGAGCGAGTACGGCGCCGCCCTGGGTGCGGGGGTGATCGCCGTCCTCGGCGCCGACGCATGCCCGGTCGCCGAGACGACGCGCATCGCCGACTGGTTCGCCGCGGAGAGCGCAGGCCAGTGCGGCCCATGCGTCAACGGTCTGGACGCGATCGCGGCCACAGTCCACCAACTCGCCACCGGCACGGCGCCGCGCAGCGCGTGGAGCGACCTGGAGCGATGGGGGCATGACCTGCGTCGCCGGGGCGCCTGCCAGCACCCCGACGGCGCGATCCGCTTCATCACCAGCGCGCTGCGCGTGTTCGAACCCGAGCTACGCGACCACGCCCGCCGCGGCCCGTGCGACCGGTGCGCGGGTCGACCGGTGCTACCGGCGCCAATCCGCGCAAGGCTCCGAGGCTAACGATGCGACTCCGAGTCAACCCGATCCAGTGCGTCGCGCACGGACTGTGTCGCGAGCTCCTGCCCGAAGCGATCCGGCTCGACGAGTGGGGCTACCCGATCATCGAAGGCGAGCTGACTCCCGAGCTCATCGAGCACGCCCGTCGCGCCGCCAGCGCGTGCCCGACGCTGGCCCTGCACCTCGAGCCCGACGGAAAGTGAGACGCTCTATACCCCTGGTGTGGGGCGCTGCCGCCGTGGTGGTCGCGCTCGCTAGCTGCGGCGGCGGGTCGACTCGCGCGACCACTACGGGATCGAGCTCTACGGGCTCGAGTAGCACGGCGGCGTCCACCTCGGGGCGGAGCCAGACCGCGGCTAGGAACACGACGACGACGCATGTCGTCACGCACCAGGCGCCCCCGCCGCCGAGCCCGCCCACCTACCCGCACCTGCTCGAGGCCGCGCTCTCCTCGCAGCCCACGGCATTCGTTCCGGCCGTCATCTGGAACGGGAGCCCGGTGGCGTGGATCTTCCGCTCGGCGTCGGGCGTTGCGATGCTGTCGTTCAAGCAGCCGGCGCTTGAGCTGCGGCTGCACTCGGGCACGACCGACGCGGGCACGATCGGGTGGCGCTACGGGCCGGTGATCGCCGGCCTGGAGCTCAGGCGCCTGGTAGCCGCGTTCAACGGCGGCTTCCGTCTGAACGTCGGCGCCGGCGGGTTTGAATCGTTTGGCCGGGCGGCCGCACCGCTGAGCGACGGTCTCGGATCCATCGTCACGTACACCAACGGAACCACCGACATCGGCAGTTGGCACCGCGAGGTGCCGGCGCCGGGGCTGAGGGTCGCCTCGGTGCGGCAGAACCTCCCACTGCTGATCGACCACGGGACCGCGGCATCAACGCTCAAGTGTCTTAGCTGCTGGGGCGCGACCCTCGGTGGGGTGATCGACCCGGCTCGCTCGGCGCTCGGGATCCAGCCCGACGGCCACATCGTCTGGGCCGGCGCCGAGCACGCCACGGTCAGCGCTCTCGCCGACGCGCTGCTCCGCGCCGGTGTGGTGCGCGCGGTCGAGCTCGACATCAACCCCGAGTGGGTCGCCGGTTACCTGTACGGGCACCGCAGCGGCGCCCGGCAACTCGCACCGGTCGCGGTCGTGCCCGGCCAGCAAGGCATCCCTGGGCAGTACCTGGCTCCCTGGAGCCGGGACTTCTTCACTATCGCGGCGAGCTGACCCGGCGCTACACCTGTCGGTGCTCGACAGAGATCGTCACGGTCAAAGACCCCTGGACAAATGAGAGAACGCGCTGCTGAGTCGCAGGCGAGCGCGGCATAGCCGGACCGTTCCGGGCGCGTCGTATCGGAGGCAGGTGGCGATGCGACCGGAGTCAGTTCGGTACGGCTCTGATCGCGGACGGTGCGGGCGGATGGTCGGCGCCGGCGTCACCCGAAGGGCGACCCCCACGGCCGAGCGCGCCGCGCTTGACGGCAAGCCGCGAGCCGCTAATTCCCACACGAGCTTGACACAGGACGTCTTTCAACGAGAGCAATCACGCAGCGTCGACGACCACGACGATCGCTCTGCTTCTGCCGCCGGCGAGCGCCCCGGCTCTTGCAATGGCAGTCTCGCCAGGATCAGGCGGCGTGGCGTTCAGAGCAGCAGTGTCAGATAGTCCGATTACCTTGATCGAGACCGCTGCAACTAGCCCGTTGCGGAAGCGGCTTGTCTTGCGTTTGGAGCGGATTGCAGTTGCGGCACGGGCGCCGGAGGGCCGCTTTGAACCAGGAACGAGTTGGACGTCCACAGCAGTTCTACTTCGCTCCGCTCGAGCCATAGACCGGCTCGGCGTGCGCGGTCACACACGAGTCAACTGCGGGCGCAGCGGTACGAGAACCTTGGCCCGTCGCCAACGCCGAGGCGGTGGGGGAGCTTCCCGTCCGCCTGCGGCGCGGCGCTTCGTGTGACGGCTTAGAACCGTCCGGAGACGATCAGCTTGCCGCCGGTCGTCCGGACCGTCACGCTCGAGCCGTGGGCGATCGATGGGACCTTCTGCCCGAGCTCGGTGTTCCGGGTGATGTCTGCCTGGCCCCTAGCCGACACCTTCGCCGTGCCGAGGGTCATGCCCGCGGCTGAGAAGACGACGGTCTTGCCGGCCAGCGAGCTAACGCGCTGAACCTCGACCTGCAGGTCGCGCTGTCCAGGCTGGGACTGGTACTGGGCAGACCCATTCGCCTTTGGGTAGGTGGTGCCTCCCTTCATCGCGATCTGCCAGTTAGCGGTAGACGCCGCCGCTTGGGCGGCGTGCGCACGGCTGCTTTGGTTGGCTAGTGCGGCGGCGGGGGCGGCTGCCATCAAGACGGCGATTCCAGCGGCTGCGACCTTGGACTTCGCCATGAGGATGCTCATCGGGTCTCCTTTGTGAGGCGCGTCGCCATCATGTGGAGGCGCAAGAGTGATTTACGTCAACCAGCGTGGCGGGGGTGATCAAGAGCGCGGTAAGGACCCGTTCAGAAGCTCTCGTATGTCAGTTGAGCAGTACTAGCTGCGGGTGACATCGCGGAGGATTGCCGATGTTGCGCTGATGGCTGCGAGCGATGCTCGATGGCATGCAGCGATCGCTCCGCTTGGCGGGTCAGCTGTGGAAGGTCGGGGCTCACCGTGGCCGTCGTTGCGCTGACGGTAGGCGCTTGCGGTGCCGCCTCGTCAGCGGGGAGCCGCTCCTCGCAAGCATCGCCGCGTCTGACCGCTTCGGGGGGCGGCCGCTCATACGCCTGCTGCGCGTGTCGAGGTCGCCTACAGGAACCATCAGGTGATCGTCTCGCGATCGTTTCTCGGCATCTCGACCGAATACTGGACGATCCCGACCTGGGCCAAGCACATGAGCCTGCTGCGGCGTGTGTTCTCGCTGATCACACAGGAGGGACCTGTGGTGTTGCGGATCGGCGGTAACTCAGCCGATCGGTCGATCTGGTCGCGGTCGGTGTGTCGACTCTCCGCACACGGCGACGCCGGTCGCGGTAGCGGCCGTCGGTTTGGTGCCGGTCACGAGGTCAGCTAATGGATCGCGTTTAGGCGGCCGTCGCGTCGCGATGATCAAGCAGCGCACCGTCGGCCGGGCTAATCAAGACAGCTGCGGTTTGTTGCCCGTTCCTTGGTCGGGTTGATCGACGCCGGGGCCGCCGTTTCGCCTGCGAGAGCGCTTGGGTGGCCACGGCGGATGAGCAGGGTGAGGAGGGACCTGCCTGCATGTTGGTGGCGCGTCGGGTCGTTGCCGCGACTTCCCGCGTCGCGGCCCGAACGCGTTGGGAGTTGTTCAAGCAGCGGATCGCAGGCGGGAGGCTGTGCGCGTGCCCAGAAGGTCGCAAAGGACTGGATGGCGCGGTTCGGGTGCTGCTGCGGGTCAGCCATCGCGAGCTTCCGGAGTCGGGCGACCGCGTCACGCCGGAGTCGGTCGAGGCGCGTCGCTTGGAGACATTGCGTGCGGATGCAGTGCAGGTTTAGGGCGAGCGGTGTAAGAGGGCGGAGACGACGGTCTGTTTCGACGCTCGGATCCCCAACGGCTAAGTGCACTGGACTTGCGGCTGCCGGGTGCTGGCCGGGTAACCGTCGCCGTCTGCGACGCCCGCCGTGGCGTACCGGGAAGCATGCGGTAGGTGAACCCGAACACGATCGGCGCGGTGAGCGCGGTCAGCAGCTCGAGCATCCATGGGCTGGTGCCGTTGGTGCCGGCGCCGACGACGTGCGCAAGCGCGAGTAGGTAGGCGACGATCGTGAAGCGGTGGAGCTTGCGCCACGTCTTGGCGCCGATCCTCCGGCGGGCATAGAAGCTCAGCCCGAGAATTGCGGCGAGCCAGCCTCCGATGATCCCGAGCCCGGTGAACACGGGCCGGTAGCTGATCGCGAATGGCAGCGTGATCCCGGCGAGCCCGGGCCGGAGGTAGGTATCGAATAGCAGCAGGCCGCCGTGCGCGACGATCAGCCCAAGCGTCACGAGTGTCGACGCCTCGTGGAGGCGCCGGAGCTTTGCGTTCATGCCCGGCCGCCGCATCAGGCGGCCGGACATCGTCAGGCCGACCGCGACCGAGATGCCGAGCATCACGATCGCGACGATCCCGAACGCGCGGCTGGCGAACCAGAACAGTTGATGCGTTGGGTTGACGGTGGTCATGAAACGTGGGTTGTCACTGGCGTGAGGGACGTGGTCTGGTGGTTGCCGGCGGCGCCGACGACGGTGCGGACGATCTGGCCGCCGCTCGTCCGAGTGGTGACGATCCGCGTGCCGTGGCTGTAGGTCAGCGAAGCGACCTGTGCCGCGGGCTTGTGATTCAGCGCGGTGACGTAGAAGACGGTGAAGGGCAGCCACGCCGCGACGACCGCGGCGACGGCAAGGCTTAGTACCGTGCGGTACAGCGGGCGGCGGGTGGGGGCGTTCTTAGTCATGTTCTTCATGCCAGCTCGGGGTGGAGGTGGGGTGCGCTGCCTGAGTCGCGAGCGGGACCGGCGCGCTCGCGGTCGCTGCCGGGGAGCCTGTGTGCAGTGCGACGCCGGCGGCGCTGACGGCGACCAACAGCAGGATCGTCATGGTGACGGCGATCGTGAGGCGGATTCGTTCGGACATCGGTTCGGCTCAGACGGGGTGTGGTGGCTCGGGCAGGGGTGGGTTGGTGGCTGGGGCGGCGGGGCGGGCGATGGTGCCCGCCCGCCGCGCCGGCCATCGTGGTCAACGGTGGTTGGTCGAGTCGCGCTGGGCGTTGCGGTCGTGCGAGTTCGTCCGGTCGGGCGAGTTCGTCTTGTCCGGGGACCTCTTGTCGACCCGCTGGATGTGGTCCGGGCTCGGCTTGCCGCTGTGGGTATCGATGGACGCCGAGGCGATCGGCGCGGCGGCGAGCGATAGCGCGGCGATGGTGCCGGCGATTGCCATCGGGCGTGACTTGAGCATGGTGGTTTCTCCTTGATCGAGGTGCTGCGCTGTCCCTGATCGGGCGCGGCGCGGTGGTTGACGCTGATCAGCTTGCCCCCGGCGTTCAAGAGCGCGGTAAGGGTCGGTTCAGAACGGGTTTACCCACCGCGTGGCGCGGCTGTTTGCGGACGATTCGCCGGCTGCGCGCGCTTAGCATCGATATGGGATGCGCATCCTCGTGATCGAAGACGAACGTACGCTGGCGGCTTTCGTTGAGCAGAGCCTGCGCGCCGAGGGGTACGCCGTCACCGTCGCGCACGATGGCGAGAGTGGTCAGGCGCGGGCGCTGACCGGCGATTACGCGCTCGTGCTGCTGGACCTCACGCTGCCTGGCCGGGACGGGCTCGAGGTGCTCAAGGCGATCCGCGCGCGGCTGCCCGACCTGCCGGTCATCGCGCTGACCGCGCGCGCCGCGATCGAGCAGCGCGTCGAGGGTCTCGACCTGGGAGCGAACGACTACGTGACCAAGCCGTTCTCGTTCGAAGAGCTCAACGCGCGCGTGCGTGCGCATCTGCGATCACCGGGCCAGCGAGAGGCGTCGGCGCTGCAAGCCGGCGAGCTTCGCATGGATCTCCGGACGCGACGGGTCGCTCGCGACGGGCACGAGATCCAGCTGACCGCGCGCGAGTTCGAGGTGCTCGCCTATTTGATGCGCCATCCCGACCAGGTCCTCTCGCGCGAGCAGATCCTCAACGCCGTGTGGGGCTTTGACTTCGACCCGGGCACAAAGGTGTTGGAGGTGTACATCGGCTACCTGCGCCGCAAGCTTGCCGACGCCGCGGGCGGCGAAGACCCGATCGAGACCGTGCGCAACGTCGGCTACCGGCTACGCGTCCCACGTGCGTAGACCCGTCCTCCACGTCGGCCTGCGCGCCGAGCTCGCGATCGCGATCGCGCTCGTCACGGCGGTGGCGGTTGGCGCGACGTTCCTCGCGCTGTACAGCGGGACCGCCTCGCGGCTCCGCGCCCAGCTCGACTCGCAGCTGAGGACCCAGGCCGCGGAGTGGAGGCAGTCGACCGCGGGAACCGATCTGTCCACGCCCGGCGCGCTGGAGCGCGCCGCTCGACGGTTCCTCGCGACGCAGCGCTACCACGCCGAGGCGCAAATCCTTGCGGTGCAGGCCATCGGTGGCCAGACGATCACCAACCACCCCGAGGTGATCGGCCCCGAGGAGCACCGCGCGCGCACCTCGCCGGAAGCCGGCGGTCTGCTCGACGCGCCGCTCGGGCTCGCAAGTTCCTCGGCGGTGGAGGCCGGCAGCCTACGCGCGCTGACCGAGGCGATCGTCGCGCACGGGCGTCGTGTCGGGACGCTGCGGCTGGCGGAGCCGCTGACCGCGGTCGATCAGGCGAAATCGAGTCTCCGCCGCACGTTCGTTGTGGTCGGCCTGCTCGCGTTGGTGCTCGCGGTCGCGGTCGGGATCGGGCTCGCGACGCTGATCGCCGCGCCGATCCGGCGGATGACGAGGGTCGCGGCCGCTGTGGAACAAGGCGATCTCTCGCTCCGCGCCGGGGGCCGTGCCGGGCGCGGTGAGGTGCGCGTGCTGGCGCAGGCGTTTGACCACATGCTCGAGCGCTTGGAACGCGCGTTCGTGCGACAACGCGATTTCGTCTCAGACGCCTCGCACGAGCTGCGGACACCGCTGGCGGTGATCCGCGCGCAGGTCGAGCTGCTCGACCGCGAGAGTGCCGAGCGCCGGCGGCACGAGGGGACCACGACATTGCTCAGGCGCCTCGACGAGCTTGACCGGCTCGTCGGCGACATGCTGACGCTGGCGAGCGCCGAGGCTGGGAGGCTGGTCGAGCCACGCGTGATCGCCCTCGACGACTACTTCGAGGATCTCCGCCGCGATCTGCCGTTGTACGGCGAACGAGACTTTCAACTCGAGGCGGTCAGCGGCACGCTGCTTGCCGACCCCGACCGGCTGACGCAGGTTCTGCGCAACCTCGTCCGTAACGCGGTAGCCCACACCGAACCGGGCGACACGATCAGCGTGACGGCTTGCGGCGAAGGCGGCGGCCGGTTGGCGATCTCGATCGCAGACGCCGGCTCGGGCATCCCCGCCGACCAGCTCGAAACCATCTTCGAACGCTTCCATCGCGTCGACGGCGGCCGCACTCGCGACGGGGGCGGCAGCGGCCTCGGGCTGGCGATCGCGCGCGCGCTCGTGGAGGCGCACGGCGGAACGATCACCGCCGAGTCACAGCCCGGGCACGGCGCCACCTTCCAGATCGTGCTGCCAGGATTCACCGCGACGAGCTGAAGCGTTCGACCGAGGCGCTGTTGTTCACCGCGCTGCCGCTCGACCGGATCCGGGACATCGGTCGGCGCGCACGCGAGCGCTGCATCCTCGCGTACCACCCGCGGAGTGCGCATGGTTGGTCCAGCAGGCCTCGGCGTCGATTACCGCGAGGCACGAGTAGGAATCCGGGAACCCGGTGAGGTGCGCTCGTAGAGAGCCGCAAAGAAGACCCGAATCGGCTGCGGATGGCCAGCGGGTGTGTACGACATAGCGTCATCAGGACAATCTGGCCTGAGGAGCCGCAGATGTTCAACAGGATCGTTGTTGGTGTCCGCGATCGGCGCGCAGGACGCGACGCCATCGCGCTGGCCGCAACGTCGATGGCGCGCGACGCGACGATCACGCTCGCCCACGTGCTCACGTCCGATCCGTATCTCTATCCGGGTGCGAGCGCGGCAGTCGCCAAGGCTGAGCGGACCGCCGGAGTCGTGCTTATCGAGACGGCGAACGGAGAGCGGGGCCGGCCGGCTCGTCGGTTAGGTTGGGTCAGGCGGGCACGGCGTATATCTCGCCGCCGCGTTGGATGACCTTCCGTGGTGCCAGCCCTGTAGTTGCCGGTCCGTTGATCACGGCGCCGGTCTGCGGATTGAAGGTGGACCCGTGGCAGGGACAGACGATCTGTCCTCCCCCGTACTCGACGGTGCATCCGGCGTGGGGGCACACCGCGCTGTAGGCGACCAGAGTTCCATTGGCCTGTCGGATGACGATGTCGGGCTGGCCATCACCCGGATCCGCGTAGGTGGCGCCCTCGCCAACCGGGACCTGGCTGGCCGCGCCGAGCTTGACGGCTCGGGCAGGCAGTCGTTTGGCGGCGGGCGGTGGGGGCAGACCGGCGCTGGTGGAGGTGCCCACCGCGCCGCCGGCGCTGGTGGTGTTGCTCGCAGCCGCACGCGCACGCGAAGCGGTGAGTGACCGGGGCGGACGGTAGCTGCCGCGCAGCAACACGGACACGCCGGCGATCGCTGCGGTCGCCGCCGTGACGGCGCCCAGCGCCGCGCCGATCACGCTGCGCCGCGTGAGCTCGTCGCCGCCACCGCCGGCGGGGCGCGCCCTCACACCGCGAGCGGCGGAGCGTGCGGGCGTACGGACGGACGCAGTGGCCCGGGACGCCGTGACCCGGTGCAGAGGCGCCTCAAGCGTCGGCTGGCGCGCTGCGCCCACTACAACAAACGGCAGCCAGGCGAACACGAACACGATGTCTGAGCCCAGGAAGTAGGGGTAGGTGTGCCAACTGTTGGTCAAGAACAGCAGCAGGTTCAGCGCCAGCCCAACGGCGGCGGCCGCACGTGTGAGCAGTCCCGCGCAGACCAGCAGTCCAACCGCAATCTCCACCAGCGCCACCCCCACCCCCGACAGCGCCGGGTGCGGGATCGCGAACGCGCGCAACAGGAACCCTCCGGGGGTGGCGTGGGCAAAGCCGCGCAACTGGGTGCCGATGTAGGTCGGCGCGCCGGGATGCAGGAAGCCGGGATCGCTGAGCTTCTGAATCCCGCCGTAGACGAAGGTAACGCCCAAGAACAACCGGAGCGGCACGAGCGCCCACCCCAACCTCCAGGCGTCCAGTTCAGCGCTCCGCGCGTCGCGCAACCCACGGTCGGTTACCGCCTGCGGGCGATCGGCGCCGCGGCGCTGTTTCGGAGTCATGAACCGAGGTCGGTGGGTCGTTGGATGATCAAGACGCAGGGGCAGCGCGGAGCTAGACCGGCCCCAATGCTCCCAGCCTGACCGAAGACGTGCGTAGGAAGACGTCGGGAGCATGCTCCCCGGCTCGCGACCACTCACCCCAAACGCGCGCCATACCGGGGGGATCGGCATCGCCGCCCGAGTATCTCTCACTGGTGCACTCCCCGCCTGAGGCGTCGAAGCAAGCTGGGTTCGGCGCACGAGGACTCGGCCCACCGCCGGTCGGCCTGCTGCGGCCGGGGCGGGCGAGGAGCCAACGTCGTGCCTCGCGCCGAGACGCTTACCGCGAACGACACGCCCGGCGGAACCGAATCGGAAGCGTTCGCGATCGGCCGGATTGTGACGAGCGCGGACAGATACCGCGTCGCTGGATCGTCAGGACCGGGTCGCATCAACGTCACGCAGCCGGGCCGACGGCCGGGCGCGCTGACTACTTGAAGGGGACGGTGACCGGCCCGGGCACCTTGGAGAACACCGCCATGAAGTCGCGGTCGTCGGGGGTGAGGTAGCGGTCGACGGACTGCTGGGGCTGGGGCTCGACCATCGTCGGCCCGAGCCCGTTCTTGTGAGAGTAGGTGATCAGTGTGTGCCAGTCGGGGTTGATGTCGAACTCCATCCCGCGGACCGCCCCAATGTGCTTAAGGATCTGGGCGAGCGAGATCACCGTAGCCTCCGACGCGACAACGAACATCGCGTTGCCGTGGGCGTCGATGCCGACCGCGGTGCGCGGAGTGAAGGTGACGCCGCCGAGGGTGTAACCCCACTCGATGCTGTTCGGGTCGGTGTTCAACTCGGGGTTGAGCTTGCCGCCCCAGAGGATCGGGGTGAGGCTTTGGCGCGCCCAGGCGACGTTGGCCGGCGCGTTCGGGCCGCCAGTCCACTTGACGATGTTCACGATTCCGTCGCGGTACCCGACGAGCGTGGCGTTGCCATCGATCAGCGGTTCGTTGGTGTGACCGTTGACCGCCGAACCGTTATTGGTGTCGACGTGGGTGAAGGCGCCGTTGAAGGTGGCGAGCAGCCGGTGGCGCTGATCGACGGGAACCATCATCGGACCCCGCTCGATCGCGCTCGGTGGCTCATAGCGACCGGGGTAAGAGGTGAGGTCGGTGCGGGTGTGGTCGATCCACAGGACGTACGCGACGATGGAGGGGTACTCCGTGCTCGGCCGGTACGTCGTCACGAGCACCGGCGGCCCGCCGTCGACGGATCGACCCGTACGGCGCCAGACGCCTTCGCCGGGCAGAGGCGTGGCAAACATCGGTTTGATCGGTGGGGGCCTGTAGGCAATGCGCTTGGCGCGCTTGACCACAGGCCGCGCTGGGCCGAGGCCGACGCTGGGCAGGCGCTTGAGCCCAGGGCCGCCCTTGCGGGGCGCGCTCGCTGTGTAGCGCTCGGCGGTGTCGACGATCCAGTTGCCGAAGGGCACGTCGTCGCGCACCCACTCTGCGGAGCGCTCAGACAAGGTTTCGCTCGTCGGCTTGAGCATGTAGTTCGCGTAGGAGATCACGAAGTAGAGCATCACCAGCACCAGCGGAGTCAGCGTCGCGAAAAGGATCTGTCTTCGGCGAAGCCGCCGCCGCTCATCAGCTCGCCGCGCGCTGAGCTCGCGAGCGCTGAGCAGCGGCCGTGCGGATGGCTCGAGGTCCCCTGGTGGCTGGCGAGGCCCCGCATGTCGGTCTCGGATCGCCATGGCGACTCCCGCTCGGAGAATACGCGCGCAGATGGCCCGGACTGGCACCTGGGCGATGAGGATTTGCTCAGGTTACGGTGATAACGCGACCCGAGCCAGCCATCGAGTTACGGGGAGCGCGATCTGGTCCATTGCCGAGGTCGTCGGCGCGATTGTCCGCATGGATACGTTTCGGCTGAGACGCTGGTCGGTTGGCGCCGGGTAGAGCGGGTAGCTCCAAGGCTGGAAGATCGTCGATCGTCGGCGGTCTGGGGAAGAACCAACAAGGAGAGTGGACCCGTGACCTGGGTGCTGCTGGCACTTATCGTTGTTCTGTTGGTGATCGTCGGAGTTCTCGTTGCGCGTCAGCAACGGTCTCGGCGATTGAAGGATGAGTTTGGGCCGGAGTACGGCCGAGTCGTGGCGGAGCGGGGCGACCAGCGCGCCGCCGAGAAGGAGTTGGCCGATCGCCGTCAGCGAGTCGGCACGTTCGAGATCCGGTCGCTTGATCCCGCCGCCCGCGAACGCTATCTGGAGCAGTGGGCAGAAGCTCAGCGCGCCTTCGTTGATGAGCCGGCGGGCGCCGTCGGCCAAGCCCATGAACTCGTGCAGCGAGTGATGCACGACCGCGGCTATCCGGTCGACGAGGACTTCGAGCAGCGGACGGCCGACATATCCGTGGAGCATCCGGCGGTGGTCGAGAACTATCGAGCGGCCCACGCGATCTCGGTCCGCGCTGGCAACGGACAGGCCAGCACCGAGCAGCTGCGCCAAGCGATGGTCCACTTCCGAGCGCTGTTCGACGACCTGCTCGCCCCTGGTGACGCCGGACGGGCAGATGATGCCTCTGTCACCGAGCGAGCGCCCGACAACGGTGGAAGCGCAGTTCCACAGCCAACGACGCCGAGGGGATGACCGATGGAACGCAATACAGAAACGCTGAGCACTCGCGACCTAGCCTCGCCAAACGACCCCGCCGGTCGAGTCACGACCTCGGAGGGCGATGTGCGGGACGCAGTGGCCCCTGAAGGACAGCCCGGGGTGTACGACCAGACGGCGCCGGCCGAAGAGGGGACAGCGCTCCCTGTCGACGAGGACACACAGCTGCCCGCCGATGAGCCGACGGCGGCGGCGGCCGAGGAGCCGACCCGGCCCCCCGCGGGTGAGCAGACGGCGCTCGCGGCCGATGAGCGGACGGGAGCGTCTGCCAGGGATCAGACGGTCGAGGCGACCCGGCCCGATGCCGGCCTCGGCATAGACAGCGGCGCCCCCGGCCATGAGGCCGAACACAGGCCGGCGAGGTCGACACAGGCCGTTTCGATGCAAGATCACGACGCCGAGGCAGCGCCGCCGTCGACGGGCGCGGCGGACTTGGCCTCGAACGCGGGCGGGTCGCTGCTCCCGGCCGACATGGACGCCACGTTCCAACAACGATGGAAGGAGATCCAGACCCGGTTCGTCGACGAGCCCCGAGGGGCGGTCGAGGACGCCGACGGTTTGGTCGCGAACCTGATGCAGCAACTCGCGGAGGGCTTCGCCAAGGAACGGGAACGGCTCGAAGCACAGTGGGGCCGTGGAGAGGACATTTCCACCGAGGACCTGCGGGTCGCCCTACAGCGCTACCGGACGTTCTTCCAGCGCCTGCTCTCGACCTGACCAACGCCGGATCACTCTCGAGGCCCCGCGGATGGCCGCGGGGCCTCGACGCGTTATGGCGAGACGATTGCAGACGGGCTCGGCGTGATCTCGCTACTGATCGCGCGACCCCCAGCCCGGCAATCCAGGCTCGGGACCCATCGCGCCGGAGCGCCGGCGTTCGCGATCTGGAGCGGCGGTCCAGCTCTCGTTTGCGGCGTCGAGCCGACGCCACTCGTGCACGAGGCGATCATGGTGCTGGCACCCCGAGGTCCGTGACCGGGCGGCGGGTGGCGGTAGTCGACGTAACCGGCTGACGACGACGAGCACGCCGCCCCGGTCGTGTTGATCGCCCGCTGAACCTGAGTCGAGCCAGGCCATAACTGCCAGCAATGCCAGCTCGACGTTCGGAGATAGGGCGGCGGCGTTCGCGCGCCGTATGTTGGGCGCGATGACAGGTACGGACTGGGGACTCGCGATCTCGGTATTCCTCGCGTGCGCGGTCGAGGCGGTCGAGGCGCTGACGATTGTCCTTGCGGTGGGGACGACGCGCGGGTGGCGATCGACGCTCCGCGGCGCTGGGGTGGCGCTGCTCGTGCTCGCGGCGCTGACTGCGGTGCTCGGTCCGGCGCTCACGGCGCTGCCCATCAACGTGCTCCGGGTCGTGGTCGGGGCGCTGCTCTTGATCTTCGGTCTGCAGTGGCTGCGCAAGGCGATCCTTCGCTCATCGGGCCTGAAGGGGCTACACGACGAGGACGAGGCGTATGCGGAACAGCAGGCGGCGGCACGCGCGGCCGGAGCCGTCCCTGAGGGCCGCTTCGATCCATACTCCTTCACGATTGCATTCAAGGGCGTGCTGCTCGAGGGCCTCGAGGTCGCGTTTATCGTGCTGACCTTCGGCGCCAACCAGCACAACGTTGGGCTCGCCGCGGCGGCCGCCGGCCTGGCTGTGTTAGTGATCGTGATCGTGGGAGTGGGCGTGCAGGCTCCGCTGGCGCGCGTCCCCGAGAACAGGCTGAAGTTTGCCGTCGGCGTGATGCTGACGTCGTTCGGGATGTTCTGGGGCGCCGAGGGCGCGGGCGTGCACTGGCCCGGCAGCGATGGCGCTCTGCTGGTGATCATCCCCGCGACCCTCTGGTTCTCGCTGGGGCTCGTCGCCGGCTTTAAGCGGCGCCGATCCGTCCCCGCGCGCTCGGTCGGCACGGAGGCAGCGAAGGCATGAAGAGGATTGAGTCCTTCTTTCGGTTCCTGTGGGATTTCGTGGTCGGCGACGACTGGCGCATCGCGGCAGGAGTCGTGATCGCGCTCGGACTCACCGCGGTGGTCGCGGACACGAGCGTCTCGGCATGGTGGGTCCTCCCCGTAGCGGTCGCGATGGTGCTCGGAGAGTCCGTTTGGCGCGCGGCGCGGACACGCACGTAGCGGGCCGTTGAACGATCCCGCACCGCCCAGTCGTTCAGGCGAAGCTCGGGAAACTGTCGTGGACAAACAGCGGTGGTCTAATGGGTCTGAGAATGCGAGCCAGCCGACTGGAGGAGGCAGCGACCGTGCCCTACAGCGTCACGGAGAGAGACGGCGCGTACCAAGTCGTCGATCGAGAGACCGGAAAGGTCTACTCCCGGCACACCACCAAGGAGAATGCCGAGCGCCAGCGCCGCCTGTTGGAGGGCATCAGGCACGGATGGAAACCGATCGCAAGACGAACCGACGATCCTGGCGCGCGATCCAGCCGCTGAAATGGCCCGTGCGCTGAGCGCACCGCTGGTGGCGTTCGTCGACGCCCTCCCGGTGCCGCGGCGCCTGATCGCGGGCGACCGTGGCGGCCGGCTGATCGTGCGTATCCACGGTGGGGCGCACCGCTTTCATCGCGACCTGCCCGAGTCACGGATCTGGGGCTACGACGGGACGGTGCCGGGTCCGACGATCGAGGCCGACCGCGGGCAGCCGGTGACGGTCGAGTGGCGCAACGAGCTCGACGGCCAGTTGCCGGTCGTCGTCACGATCGCCCCCGAGGCGACGGACTCCGGCGGCGTGCCGGTGCAGTGCGTGCCGGGACTAAGTGGCGGCAGGCCCGACGAGCAGGCCGCCGCGCTCGCCGGTCACACGGTCGTGCACCTGCACGGCGGCCTCACACCAGCGTCGTATGACGGCTGGGCCGAGAACCTGTTCGCGCCTGGCCAGCACGCCGTCTTTCGCTACCCAACGGCGCACCGACGGGGACCGGCGCGACCAACGTGATCGCGCTGACGTGGGCCGATGCAAGCGCCGGTCTCAACCACGAGCAAGCGCTGGTGCAACTGTCCGGCGACGGCGGTTCGACCTGGACGTCGCCGATCAACGCGGCCCAGTCGGGCGACCGGCCCGACTTCCCAGCCATCGCAGTGGCTCCTGACGGCAGCGAGCTGTACATCGTCTACGACGGTTTCACGACTCCGTTCCAGAGCACGAACGACAGCCCGCGCCTGTTCCAGGGCGTGGTCCGCGCCGCGCCGCTGAACGGCACCACGCCCGGGGCGTTCACCACGCTTCATCGCGGGACGCAGGGTGACGCGCGGGCATCGAGCGCGAACTCGCTCACGACCGAGTTCCTTGGCGACTACAACTACGCCGCGGCCACCGACAGTTCCGTGACCGCGGTCTGGAACGACGCCCGCAACGCCGCCGACTGCCCGGCGATCGACGCGTTCCGTGATTCCGAGCTGACCTCAAGCCCGCTCAGCCCGCCCGCGCCGGCCACGGACTGCCCGAAGCCGACGTTCGGTAACACCGACATCTTCGGAGGTACCTACCCGGGTTAGCCCAGACCCAAGGCTCCTCCGCCGGGCGGTCCAGGACGCTCTTGCATCGTCGCCGTTGCGGCTATCAGCTGCCGCTTGAGGGCTCTATGAGCCCGAACCAGCGGTGCGCCTCGCGCACTGCTGGATGAGGGAGGCGCCCAGGGGTTCGGCAACCAGGCAGCCCCGCAGGCTTTGGGTTGCTTGGCGGGAGCGGCGGGGCGAGATGTCTCGGTGGAGAACGGCCCTATGCATCAGCTGAGGGTCGACATGCTCGAGGACAACGTCCTGGGGGTACGGTACGGGTGGTGGCCTTCGACGATCTCGACCTCGACGCCGTTCGCGCGCAGCTGGAAGCACGTCGCGACCGTGACCGCCAGCGTTTGGGGGTGCTGGCAGAGCGTCCCGAGCTGGGCAGTGCGGTGAGCTTCGGGAAGCGGATCGGCGATGGCACCTCTGAGGCGGTGAGCCGCTTGACGGACATCGGCGTTGGCGAGTCGCTCGAGCGTGCGTTGGATCGCACCGAGCGAGCACTAACGAAACTGGACGAGGGGACCTACGGCATTTGCGATGTGTGTGGCGCGCCAATCTCCCGCGGTCGGCTGACAGCGATGCCTGACGGCGTGTTGTGCTTGGACTGCTCGGCGTCCGAGCGCCGAGCTCGTCCTCCACGTCGTCGTTGAAGTCGCGCCCGGCACCCGACGAGCCGCCGGGGCAGCGTGCCCGGGACTGAGTCGCTTCGGACGCATCACACGGCCGGGAGGCGCGCTCCTGCTCCGTCGCCACTCCGGCACTCCTGCCCATCCTGCCGCGTTTGGCGCAGAGCGGAAGTCACCCGCACCAGCAAAGCGGCGCCGTCGCGCGCGGCCACAATGCTACGGCGCCCCCACCGGCGGCTTACGGGACGGTGTGCTACTATCTATGCACAAGGCCTGAACAAGGAGGCCGTCGGCGGGGCCCGGTTTCGGCGAGCCCCAGGTACCGGCGTCCGACACGGGCAGCAGGCCACTGCGCTGTCGCAGTCGTTCGTTGCGGCAGTCTGGGGACGGCTATGTGAGGTCTTGCACCCGTTCTCGCCTCGGTCGGACGGTTGAGGCTTGATGCAGAAGCTGCAAAGATGCGCGGCCGTAGAGAGCCTTCTTCTGAAAGGTTGCGGATATGTGCTTTTTGAGGGCCAAGACCTGGATGCTGGTGGCTGCCGTGGCCACGATGCTGGCCTGCATGTTTGCCGCGGCATCACAGGCTTCCGCTGCGTACACGGTGAGCGCCCAGACGGCGACGAAATGGATGCAGGGTTACCTGCAGGCGTGGGAGACCCGAGACGCCAATGCTGTTGTGAAGCTGTTTACGCCGAACGGCGTGTATCAATCGATCCCGGGGGTCGCAAACCAGACTTTCGTCGGCCGGAAAGCGATTCACAAGTATTGGTTCGATGTGACACGGCCGCAGTCGATGATTCACGGGAGTCAGGGACAACCCATCGTCAGTGGTGATCGTGCTGCGATCGAGATCTGGGTGACCTTCCGCGATCCGGTGTACAACCCGAAGGGCAATCACATGATCACGCTGCTCGAGACCAACGTGGTGACGTTCGTGAGGAGCGGCTTGGCTTCCAAGAACGTCGAATACTGGAACATCATCCCGGGCGTGCACTCGCCGCCGCCGGACTGGGGGACATAGATATCCGGGTGTGACCATGCGACCCCAGATAGCGCCCGCGCATTGGCGACGGGACGTCGATCTGAGCCGAGGCCAGCGGGGTGCACTCGTCCGTGCGGGAGTCCACGCGGCGAGGCCCGCTGCCGCTTGCACGCGGAGACGGAGCAGCGACGACGGGCAGCGTGACGTGGCTCGTCCGCGAACCGCGGGGTGACCTCGTGGGTTCCGGTCTGACATGAGCCCCCCGTCGGCCGCTGCATAGGCGTCAGCCCGATCTGATCAGTACCAGGCGGAGCCCGGCTTTGGGCGAACGAGAGGGCCACCCAGCGGGAGGTTGCCGCCCGTTGGGAGGGGTCGGCAGGCGTCGCGGCGTTGGTAGTACATGGTTGTTTGGCTGCGGAGGATGAGTGCGGCCGTGGTGTGTCGTACCCTCGGCGCATGCCAGACATCCCGCAGCTCGTCGCCGCCATTGACGGTCGTCTCGCCGAGATCTCGGCCGCAATGAGCGCGCTGAGCGCCGCCAAGGCGGAGCTCGCCGCACCGCGCGCGGCCAATCAAGCCCCCGGAGTCGCGGCTGGCGCCAGCGCGAGCCAGTCGCCGCGCCGAGCAGCATCCCGTCGCTTGACGCCGCCGCCTCGGCAGTCGGAGCGATCCTTGCGTCGCAGGGTCTCTGAGCGGGTCGAAGCCACGCGGGACGTCGGTCGCCCGGCGACCCCGCAGAGGCCGACGCGCAAGCCGACAAGAACCGTGACGCGGCCGGGCTCCGGCGGCGGCTCGGTTCAGGCCGAGAGCCTTGAGCGGCTCCTGGCTGAGACCCCGGGGGGTTGAGCGCGAACGCGGTCGCCCAGCGGGCTGGCGTCGGCTATGCCCGCACTCTGAAGCTGTTGCATGAACTGGAGGCGGCCGGGCAGGTCCGCCGGTCGGGAGCGCGCCGCTCGACGGTGTGGCAGCTGATCACGGACGAGGATCGGATCGCGCACCGCGCCGCCGAGCTTGAGCGTCTGCGCAGCACCCCTAGCCGTCGGCGCGGGACGGCCAGGGCCTCGTAACGTCGTCGGTCGGCACATCGGCGGTTGTTCATGAGTTCTCCCGGGATGTCCCCGCAACCTTCGGCACGCCTTACCGAGTCCGCTCCATCCCAATGTCGCCAACCCGATCGTAAGTTTGCGCGACTTCAGGCTGAGCGAAGCGGTCGTCCGCGGCGGCGCTCGCGGACACCTACTGGTCGGGGCAGGCTCGTCCGTAGTGCCGGCGCCGGGTTGCTCGGTTGCATGCCTGTTTGCCGTGAACCCGCAGCGCCGCTGCGCGGCGTGACCGCCCCTGACGTACGAGTTCATCCCGGGCGGTGGCAGGGTCGGCCAGCGCATAGCTGATTCGGGCAACGAAAGGCGAGTGCAACGGGGTAGCCTTGCCGCGAGTTAGCGTGACCGCACATGCGGCGGCGGGTGAGGAGCCATGGCATTCAATCGGCAAGACATTCGAGAGTCGATCGAACGGGCGGGTGATGAGCAGTGGGACGCCCTTGTCCGGCACCACACAGACGTGTACCCGGAGAGCAATCCCACCCCCGGTGACGTGTGTAGGGCCGAAGCCGAGCGGCTAAACGACCTCGATTTGGGCGATAACCCTAGCCTGGAACTTGCGGAGAGCCGGGTCGAGCGGATCGCACCCGCAGTTCGGATCACCCATGTTTTCAAGGATCGCGAGAAAGGCACGCAGTTCGAGACCGAGCCGTTCACTAACTACGAATGAGTCTTGCCCGCGCCTCATAGAGGCATGCTCGCGAGGGAGGCAGCAGCGAAAGCGGTCAGCGTTGCGGCGGCGCTTCTCCTTCGATCCAACCGAGCGGTCCGGCGCCGGCACTACGGACGAGCCTGCTCCGACCAGCGGGCGTCGCCCAGGACAACTGCTTTGCTCAGCCTGACGTCGCGCAAACGCTGGGGTCTCTTGCCTCACGCACGGTCAGTCCCGCTTTCGTGTTCGCGGGGGTGGTCGCGGCGACGTCGATGGCGTGGCCGCTTGTGTCCTGCAAGGTTGCCGGGGGGGAGGCGCTTGCGGCGTCGCGATGGTCACTCCTTCACTCGGATGGCGAGTGCCGTCGGGACGCCTTGCCACCGGAGCGGTTTCTGTCCGCGAGACGGAGCTCGTGACGATTAGGGGCATTACCGCTGGCTCGATGTAGCGCACGCGGTTCGCCTTCGATGTACGACGATCAACGACGCGCCGAACGCTACGGTCGCCCACACGGCTAGGACCGCGATCGGCTGCACGTGCTGATAGTTGTAGAAGTAGATCGCGTTACGTAGGGCCGTGACGGTCGCACCGGAAGGGAGCCAGTTGGATAAGAAGCCGAACGGCTGCCGAAGCAGTGGCGACGAAACAGCGCCGCCGGAGGCGCTGTTGCCAAGTACCATGAAAAACAGGAACGTGGGCACCGTCGCCCAGGGCCCGATCAACAGGGTCATCAGAAGCGCGAACGACGCGACCGTCAGGATGTCCAGTGCGAGGATCCCCCACAGTTCTGGCGTCGACGCGGCAAATCCGTGTATGGGTGCGCCGCCAACGAGCGTGAGGGCCAGCGACCCCATAGCTCGACGCGCTGCTCCGCGAGAAGGTCGACTTTGCCAGAGCGACGATTCCGATCGATCAGCAGTGGAACGCGAAGCTGGGGAAGATCACCGCCCCCAAGCACGGGTCGATCAGGACAATCGCGCTGACCGACCCGGCCGCGGAGCGGCTGGCGGCGCTCCCGGTGGAGTCGGAGTGGCTGTTCACCACGGTCCGCGGCACGCACTACACCCCGAGCTCGCGGGTCTATCACTGGAACCGTGTGCGGGCGAGCGTCGGGATCGGCAACACCAGCCTGTATCTCGCGACCCGCCACTACTTCGGCTGGTACGCGCTGAACGTGCTCGAGCTCCCGCCGCACGTCATCGCCCTGCAGCTCGGCCACGACGACGGCGGCCAGCTGGTGCGTGAGCTCTACGGCCATCCGGACGCCGCGATCGCCCGACAGCGGCTGCGCGAAGCTGTGCGCTCGATGCCGCCGATCGCTGCTCTGCCCGTCGCTGCCGACGCCGCCTAGACGAAGGGTCTCCGGGGGTGGCTCTCGAAGCTACGCATCACGCTGATCGACCAGAACACGGAGGAGAAACCCCTCATATGGCCGCTGCCGCTGTGCCTTGGGTGGGGAGTGGCTTGCGTGGCCGTGCCTTGGTTGCACCTTCAGGCTGTCGCAGCCATCTATCAGGCCCTTGGGATTGCCTTGACCGCCCTCGGCCTCGCGGCAATCGGCGAGCGAATCCGCGGTGCGAGTGAGGCGACTTCTGCTGCCGTCGGGAGGGCCCGAGCCGGAGTCGTCGCATAGAGCGCGCGGCGTCGTGAGCAGTTTGCGATTGCGTGGGCGAGACTGAGGCGCAAGTCTCGACCGGCGGTGATCCACGCGGTTTCGGCTCAGGCCCGGATGGGAGGCAGCGCGACACTCAAAGTCGAGGTTCAGCGCCACCGAGTCGACCGCGACACGATCTCCGACCGTGATTGGCTGGCCTACCTCGACGATCGCCTCGCCTCGGTATTTGACCTCATGGACACGGCCGAGAAGCGCCGTTACGAGGAGCGCGAGGAGTTCGGTCGCCGACTGGGCGTCCAGCGCGACGAGCTACGGGCCGAGATTCGTCGGGAGACTCGTAACGGTTGGCAGCTCGTCGCTTGGGGTCTTGGCTACACGTTCGTCGGCGTCGTGATCGGAGCGTTTGCGTGAGACACGAGCTAGAGGCGTGGGTCACGCCGTGAGTCACGACGACCCGCAATCGCAGCGCTGGCGGGGCGCGTACGCAATCTCCCCGATCAAAGAAGCCCTATCGCGGCACCGCTCGCCGCCCGTAGGTCTAGGCGTCTGGCGGAAGCTGCCAGGCGGGGACCTTGCGGATCGGGTGCAGTTCCGCGTCGGTCTCGGCCCACGAGTTCTGTTGGGCGACCTGTGAGCCGAACTCGACGTGTTCGCGAAACGCCTGGCGCAGCGGCGCGTCGTCGCGAATGCCGGCCTCGTCCAGGGCCTGCATGTACGCCTCGACGAAGCGATCGCGCTGCTCGTCGGTGATCTGCAGGTGACGGTGCACGTCGATGATGTGCTGGAAGCCGAGCTTGCGGGTGAAGCGGTCGGGCCCGCCGAAGGACTCGGCCGTGAACCACGTCAGATGGTCGACGTGGGTCGGCACGCGATGCGTGAACAGCGTTTTGAGCACCGGGTCAGCGAGCGCCTTCTTGTAGAAGAGCTCCTCCAGGTGATGCAGGGCCTGGTCACCGCCGACGCGGTCGTAGAGCGTCTCGGTCACGGCACACCTCCACGGTCGTTCTCCGATGGCTCGATGCTGGCACGCGGGTCGCGGCGGCGCGATCCGCTGCCGCATCGCCCACGACGCCGCGACCTATTCGCGGGCGATCATCGCCGCGGCGGCGCGCTCGAGGTCGACGTAGGGGTCGCCGCTGACGTCGATGGCGACCGCCCGGATCGTGCCTCCGGTGAACGGCCAAGGTCGCTGGCCGGGGAAGGCGTCGGTGATGTTGCTGAGCGCCCGGCCCACGGTCAGGTCGGTCCCGGACAGGCCGAACGCCGACGGCTGGGTCTTGATGCGCGCGTCCCCCACCGTCTTGTCACCGTGGAACAGGGTCACGATCCCGCTCGAGACGCCGGGCGGGTCCTCGCCATCCTTCTCGAAGGAGGCGGAGAGGATCAGGTTCTCGCCGGTGGGCACATCCTCGGTCGCTACGACCTGCTGCTCGACGACCCCGACGAAGTTGTAGACGTAGTGCAGGCGGCCGTCCTTGACATAGAGCGCGTGGCCGCCGAAATGGGAGCCCTGGGCGAACAGCACGCCGGCTGCGCCCGCCGCCGGGATATCGACCACCGCGCCGATGATGTAGTTGCGGTTGCGGATGTTCACAGCCTGCGCCTCGGGAACGCCGGCCGTGCCGGGGTAGTAGAGGTAACGGTCGCGCGGGCTGGTGAGCTGCGGGCGCGGAGTGTTGAGGATCTCGACGGCGGAGCGGTCGTCCAGCGGGAACGCGCCGTTGGCGCCGGCCTCGGCGAACCAGAGGTTGACCAGCTCGCGCACCTTCTCCGGATGCGCGTCTGCGAGGTCGTTGAGCTCGGCGGGGTCGACCTCGACGTGGTAGAGCTCCCAGGTGTCGTCGTTGAAGTGGCTCCATCCGCTGATCGTGGGGTGGGTGCTGACCGCCTTCCAGCCCTCGTGCCAGATCGCCCGGGAGCCGAGCATCGAGTAGAACTGGGTCTTGCGACGCCCGGGCGCGTCGGCGTCGTTGAAGCTGTAGCGCATGCTGATCCCGTCGAAGTCCGACTGGACATGCCCCTTGATCGTCTCCGGCGACTCCACGCCGAGACAGTCGAGGACCGTGGGAACGATGTCGATCGCGTGGTGGTACTGGTGGCGGACCTCGCCGGTGGCCGTGATGGCCTTCGGCCAGGAGATGACGCACGGGTCGCAGCTGCCGCCGTTGAACTCGTAGCGCTTCCACATCTTGAACGGCGTGTTGAACGCCATCGCCCAGCCGTTGGGGTAGTGGTTGTACGTCTTCGGGCTGCCGAGATCGTCGAGCAGCGCGAGATTGGCCTCGATGTCATCGGGCACGCCATTGAAGAACTTGTTCTCGTTGACCGAGCCGTTGGGCCCGCCCTCGCCGCTGGCCCCGTTGTCCGAGACCAGCACGATCAGGGTGTTCTCGAGCTGGTCTGAGTCCTCGAGGTAGCCCAGCAGCCGGCCGATCTGGTTGTCGACGTGCGACAGGAAGCCGGCGTACACCTCGGCCATCCGGGCGAACAGCCGGCGCTCGTCGGCCGACAGCGACGCCCACGGACGGGTGGTGTCAACGGCAGGGAAGGGCAGGCCGTCAGGGCCCGTCCGCGTCTCAGGCGTCCCGATCGGATTGATCGGGGGCAGCTCGGTATCCCCGGGGACGATGCCGAGCTGCTTCTGGCGCGCGAGCGTCTGCTCTCGCATCGCCTCATAGCCGGCGTCGAAGCGACCCTTGTAGCGGTCGATCCACTCCCGTGGCGCCTGATGGGGCGCATGGCAGGCGCCCGGCGTGTAGTAGAGGAAGAACGGCTTGTCGGGGGCGACCGCCTTGGCGTCCTTGATGAACTCCAACGCCTTGTCGGTGAGGTCCTCGGTGAGGTGGTAGCCCTCCTCGGGCTGGCTCGGCTGCTCCACCGGGTGGTTGTCGTACACCAGGTCGGGGTGCCACTGGTCCGTCTCGGCGCCGAGGAACCCGTAGTAGCGCTCGAACCCGCGACCGCCCGGCCAGTTGCGACGGGTGGAGGCCAGGTGCATCTCATCAGTCGGGCACAGATGCCACTTGCCGGTCATGTAGGTGTTCCAGCCGAGCTCACCGAGGATCTCGGGCAGCATTCCGTTCTCGGGCGGGATCATGCCGCTGGCGTTGGGGAACCCGATGGCCGCCTCGGTGATGCACGCCATGCTGTTGCGCGTGTGGTTGCGACCCGTCAGCAGGCACGACCGCGTGGGCGAGCACAGCGCCGTCGTGTGCCACTGCGTATAGCGCACGCCCTGGGAGGCGATCCGGTCGATGTTGGGCGTCTCGACCGGGCCGCCGTAACAGCCGATCGCCGAGAACCCGACGTCGTCCAGCACGACGTAGACCACGCTGGGCGCCCCTTCGGGAGCGCGCGGAGGCTCGAACGGCGTCCAGTCGGGCTCTGAGTCACGAATGTCGACGTTGATGACGCCCTGGAATGGCTTGCTCATCCGGCCCCTCGGTTCCACGCTCGCGGGTTGAGGACCCAACATTCGGGGGTGGACGCCGGTTCGGCATCACCCGAACGGTGTGATCCACGCGGGTCGCTTGTTCGATACACCCCGAGGGTGATCACGGCTCGAGCAGAGATGGTGAGGATCCCGGCGGGACGGTTCCGGATGGGCTGCGAACGCTTCTACCCCGAGGAGGCCCCGGTCCGCGAGGTCGCGATGGCCGGCTTCCAGATCGACCGTGGACCGGTCACCGTCGCCGCGTTCGCCGGCTTCGTGGCCGACACCGGATACGTGACGCTGGCCGAGCGAACGCCCGTCGCCGCCGACTACCCCGACGCCGATCCGTCGCTGCTGGTCGCGGGCTCCGCGGTGTTCCATCCCACGGCCCACCCGGTGCCGCTCGACGATCCGAGCCGGTGGTGGGCCTACGTCCCCGGGGCCGATTGGCGCCACCCTTGGGGCCCCCGCAGCGACAACGCCGAGCGCCAGGATCACCCCGTGACGCATATCACCTACGAGGACGCCACCGCGTTCGCCCGCTGGGCCGGCAAGGAGCTTCCCTCCGAGGCGGAGTGGGAGTACGCGGCGCGCGGCGGCCTGGACGGCGCGATCTTCACCTGGGGCGACGAGCAGCGGCCCGGCGGCGCGCTGATGGCCAACCACTGGCAGGGGGACTTCCCGTGGCGCAACACCGGGGCGAAGGGCTGGCGCGGCACAACCCCGGTAGGGCTGTTCGCCGCCAATGGCCACGGGCTGCACGACATGACCGGGAACGTCTGGGAGTGGACGACCGACTACTGGTCAGGGCGGGGCGCAGGCGCCGACGCCTGCTGCGGGCCCCCGTCCAATCCCCGCGTCAGCACGGCGGACGCGAGCTATGACCGCGGCCGGCCCGGCGCCGACATTCCGCGGCGGGTGATCAAGGGCGGGTCGCACCTCTGCGCGCCCAGCTACTGCCTGCGCTACCGGCCCGCCGCCCGTCAGCCGGAGGCGATCGACACCTCGACCAGCCACATCGGCTTCCGCTGCGTGATCCGCCAGCCGATCGGCTGACCGCGCTCGCATTCCGGTTCGGGGATTGCCCGCTGGGGCCCCCGGGTAACCGAGGAGCGAGCAAGGTTGTCGAGGTGGGAGGAGAAACATGCGGTGGAATTGGATCGCGACCGTCGCTGTCATCGCGTTTGCGGCGGGCTTTGCCTGTGCGCAGGCCGGGGCGGCTGAGCTGTCGACCGCGAGCCGGCTGCAGGACCGCCGCGAGGTGGCCGCGGGTCAGCGGTCCTACGTTGAGGGGTTTCAGGACGGGCGTTTCTACGCCAACGGCTGGCACACGACCGGGGAGATGGGCGGCGTGTGGGCACCGCCGGTCAAGCTCCTGGATGGGGTCTGGTTCGGGATCAACGGGTCCTGGATCGGGCAGGCGACGCGGTTCACCAGCGGGTGGGGCTACACGCGCTTCGACCTTCCGGCCACCGACGGCCTCCAGCTCCAGCGCACCGACTTCGCGCCCGACGCCGACCGAGCGGTCCTGTTCGGTTTGACGCTGACCAATCCGGGCGCCGCCCGGACGGTCACCGTCAACGTCGACGCCCACTCCGAGCTCATGGGCGCCTACCCGTGGGGTTCGACGACGCCCAACGAGAGCACTAACGTCCCGGACCACGGCGCCTACCAGGGCGGGACGCTCGTGTTCACCGACGACGGCACGGTCGGCGGCGGCGTTCCCGTGCACCACTACGCCGCGCTCGTGGCCTCCAACCGGACCCCGTCGTCAGGGACGGCAGCGGCCACCGGGGGAGACTTCCGTGGCCCGCAGGCGGGGGAGACCCCGTGTGCCGCCAACGACGGCACCTCGCCGCCGAGCGCGTGCCCCGACGGCCCGTTCGGCACAGGCACCGGCGGCGAGCTGGACTACAGCGTCACGGTCCCGGCCCACGGCTCCACCACACTCTGGGTCGCCGCGGCCGGCTCTGGCCAGGGGCTGTCAGACGCCCGGTCCCAGCTGGCGAGCGCTCTGGCCAACCCCGAGGCCGAGCTCAACGACAAGATCGCCGCGCGGAACGCGCTGGCGGCGAACACGGCGGTCTCGCTCCCCGGCGACCGTCTGCTCCAGAACGCCGTGCAGTGGGGCAAGCAGAACCTCGCCGACCTCACGCAGAGCGCCTCGAACCTCCAGGTCCGCTGGACTGACCAGGGCACCCAGTACCCGGCGGCGCTGGGGACGGTGGGGCACGCCAAGTGGTTTGGCGCCGGCTATCCCGACTATCCATGGATCTTCGCCACCGACGGCGAGTACACAGCCTTCCCGGCGGTGGCCGTCGGCCAGTTTCAGACGATCGAGGACCACCTGACGGCGCTGCGCGACATCTCCGACATCCTCAACCACGGCTCGGGGATCGTCGTGCACGAGACCGTGTCCGACGGCTCGGTCTACTTCGGCCACGACAGCCAGTCCGTCGCCGCCGACGGCACGGTGACCAACGACTTCAACACCGATGAAACGGTCAAGTTCCCCAGCGCGGTGGCGCTGGTGTGGCGCTGGACCGGTGACAAGCGCTTCCTGGACAGCATGTACGACTTCACCAAGCGCAACATGCACGTCATTGACGAGCGCTACGACGTCGACCACGACGGCTGGCCCGAGGGGTCGGGCAACGTCGAGCGCCCGGGCATGGGCCCAGAGAAGCTCGACAACGGCGTCTACTACATGCGCGGCCTCTACGACCTGGCCGACATGGCACGCGCCGAGCACGACAGCACGACGGCGACGTGGGCGACCAACCTGGCGGACCGCCTACGCAGCCAGTTCGAGCAGACGTGGTGGGACCCGTCGGCCTCGCAGTACGCCGATTCACTGGACAACCCCGGCAATACCCAGGTCTACCTCAAGAACTGGATCGACCAGGTGCCGATGGAGGCGACGCTGACGACCGGCACCCAGGTCACCCCCGGCGTGGCGACCCGCGACCACGGCGTGACCGCGCTGGCCACCCGCGAGAGCTCCTGCTTCAGCGGCGACCGGCCCGGCAGCCTGGGCCTGTTCCACACCGCATGCGGGGGCGGGGCCGACGGTGCGGGCGATTTCGAGATCTTCTCGCTGACCACCGCTATCCAGGCGGTCGGCGAGGGCAACTACGGCCGCCTCGGCCCGAACCAGCAGCGCCGCTACACCGACGCCAACGCCGAGACGATGTTCTCCGAGCCGGCCACCGGCGGCACCCCGGACGAGATGCCGGGCGCGATGCCCGAGATCTTCCCCTCGGCGCCGTCGGGCAATCCGGCGACCGGGATCCCCGCCAACATCAACCGCTGCTGGACCTGCCGCTCGATGGTGATGCAGGCGTGGGGCAACTATGGGACGGTGTGGCCGGTGGTCAGCCAGCAGCTCGGCGTGCGGCCGTTCATCGGTCAGAGCGCGCTCGAGGTCGTCCCGCAGGTGCCCAGCGGCCAGCCGAGCGTGGCCGGATCGAACATCCGCCTCGGCACCGGCGCCGGCTCGATCGATGTGTTCGCCGCGCACTCGGGCAACCGCTACACGACCAAGCTGACGCTCAACCGGCTCCAGCTGCGATCGGTGCAGATCGGGCAGACGCTCCCCGCCGGGTCACAGCCGGCTTCGGTGACCCTCGACGGCCACGCCGTGCACGGTGCGCAGGTGCGCGACACCAACCGCGGCGTGGAGGTGACGGTGCCGGTGACCGGCGGCGGCCCCCACACCCTCCAGGTGACCGCCGACTGACCCCCGAGCTCGGAGAGATCGTCCCCGCCGGGCGCCGATGCCTCAGACTGCCGGTCGATGGACCCCGATCTGGAGCTGGCCCTGCAGCTGGCCGACACCGCCGCCGAGATCGCCCTGCCGCGCTTCGCCGACCGCGACTTCACGGTCACGATCAAGCCCGACGGGTCGCCCGTCACCAGCGTGGACCAGGCCGTCGAGCGAGCGCTGCGCGATCAGCTGGCGGACCGGCGGCCCGACCACGCGATCCTGGGCGAGGAGTACGGGCGCAGCGGCGACTCCGAGTGGTGCTGGTACCTGGACCCGATCGACGGCACCAGCCGTTTCGTCAGCGGCGATCCCGACTGGATGACGTTCGTCGCTCTGGGTCGTGGCGCCGACATCACGGTCGCGGTCATCGGGGTGCCGGCGCGCTCCGAGCACTGGTGGGCCGGACGTGGCGAGGGCGCGTTTCGCGACGGCCAGCCGATTGCGGTGTCGCGCACGGCCAAGGTGGAGGACGCGATCGTCAATGACGACTGGCTGCCGGGGGAGGCGCCCGGCGCTCCGCTGACGGCGGTCGCGGGACGTGCCGCGGCGGTCCGGTCCTGGCAGGGACGCGGCTTTCTCAGCGTCGCCGCCGGTGTGGCGGACGTCGCCCTGGGCAGCGGCGGCCATGCCTGGGATTACGCGGCCGCGAAGCTCATCGTGGAGGAGGCCGGCGGCCGGTTCAGCGACCTGCGCGGCCGCGAGCGGATCGACTCGGGCGACGCGGTCGTCACCAACGGGCTCCTGCACCGGCAGGTGCTCGACCTGCTGGCCTAAGACGCGGCGTCGGCCAGCGCCTGGCGGGCGTCGGCGGCCAGCGCGCGGACGATCTCGGCGGCAGGCTGCTCCCGGGCGGCGGCATGTCCCTGACCGGCCCACAGGTTGATGGCGTCGGGGTCATCGTGGGAGCGGGCGGCGGCGCGCAGGGGGCTGGTGAGGTGGTGGACCTGCGGATAGGCGCGCGGCGCGTGGGCGTCGTGCTCGGTCATGAAGCGGTTGACGATCCCCCGCGCGCTGCGCCCGCTGAAGGCCCGGGTGAGGCGCGTGGGCCCGGGCACCGCCAGGCGGGCCCGGTGCGGCGCCGAGGTTCCCGCTTCCGGGGCGAGCATGAACGCGCTGCCCAGTTGCGCGGCCACGGCGCCGGCGACGAGGACGGCGGCGATGGCCGGCCCGTCCATCAGGCCGCCCGTGGCGATCAGCGGCAGGTCGGTCGCGGTGCGCAGGAGGCGCAGCACCGTGAGCAGCCCGTACTCCTCCTGCTCGCCGTCGTCCCGAAAGTAGCCGCGATGCCCGCCGGCCTCCGTGCCCTGGGCGACGAGCGCGTCGGCGCCGACGTCGGCGGCCTCGCGTGCCTCGGCGGCGTTCGTGACCGTGACCCACACGGCGATGTCGCAGGCGTGGAGCGCAGCCACGGTGTCGGGCGCGGGAGCGCCGAAGGTGAAGGACACGACGGGCACTCGCTCGCGCGTGACGAGGTCCAGCTTGGCCTCGTAGGCGTCATTGTCGAAGCGAGGCTCGCCCAGCGCCACCCCCTGGCGGTCCGCCTCGGCGGCCAGGGCGTGGGCGTAGGCGGTGACCAGCGCCATGGAGGCATGCTCCTGCGGCGGGGCGAAGATGTTGACCCCGAAGGCCGTGCCGGTCGCGGCGCGCAGCGTCGCGATGTCCTGCGCCACCGCGTCGGCGGTCTTGTAGCCGGCGGCGAGGAAGCCGAGCCCGCCCGCGTCGCTCACGGCGGCTGCCAGCGCCGGCGTCGAGGGGCCGCCCGCCATCGGCGCCTGGACGATTGGGAGGGTGAGACTGCGAACGTCGAGGGTCATTGGTCCTCATCGTGCAGGCTGGCCAACGGTTTGTCCACGACAGCTTGCATCTCAGTGGTAGGCATTTCCTACCAGAGCCCCTATCATGCGCTCGTGGAACTACGCCAGCTGCGCTACTTCGTGGCGGTCGCCGAGGAGCTGCACTTCGGTCGGGCCGCCGAGCGGCTGCACATCGCCGGGCCGTCGCTGTCGCAGCAGATCAAGGCTCTGGAGCGCAGCGTCGGCGTCGAGCTGTTCGTCCGCGACCGCCGGCACGTTCGCCTCACCTCCGCCGGGCGCCAGCTGCTGCCCGACGCCCGAGAGATCCTGGCTCTGGCGGGCGCGGCACAGCGCCGGCTGGCCAGCGCCTCCGGGCCGGTCCGGCTCGGGTACGTGAGCTGGCTACCCGACGAGCTGCCGAGCACCGTGCGCACCGATCTGCGCATCGACGAATGGGTGATGCCCAGCCACATCCAGATCGAGCGCGTGTTGGAGGGCACACTCGATGCTGCGGTGGCATGGTCGCCCGAGCCCGATGACCGGCTGGATCTGCGTCTGCTGTGGCCCGAGCCGCTGCACGCGGTCACGCCGGCGCGCGGCTCCGGCGGGGCGGTGCGGGCCACCGACGTGCGGGTCCTGGTCGACGCCGACCTCACATCGTGGGACGCCTGGAACCGGTTCGCGGAGGCCTTCGCCCGGGAGACGGGCGCCTCGGTGGTCCACGTCGACGACGGCGGGATCGCCGGCCCCGGGTTCCACGAGCGCTGCCAGCGTCTCGGGGTGCCTGTGCTGGAGTCGCCCAAGCGCCACCAGGCGCGTCTGCCCGCCGGGCTGCGCATCGCCCCGGTGCGCGATCCCACGCCGCTCTGGTGCTGGTCGCTGGTGACGCGTGCCGATGACGACCGCCCGGCGGTGGCCGACCTGCGAGCCGATGCCGCCTCGTTGACGCGCGTGGCCGGCCTGCACGTCCGGCCGACCGAGCCGTGGTGGGTGCCGCCCGGCGACCCTCTGCACGACGAGGTGCGCGCGCTCCCGCTGGCCGCCCAGCCGCCTAGCGTGGCGGCCTGAGGCTCCCGATCCGCAGCGAGTCGTCGCGGGGAACGGGCACGGGGCCCGCCGCCGGCGCGGCCGGGGTCGCGTCCTCGCCCGGCTCGACCGGGGTCGCGCCCGCGTCCGCGCCCGGCTCGGGCGGCTCGTCGAGGAAGTCCGAGCTGGGCACGAAGAAGAGGGTGCCGGTGACCGCCGTGGAGAAATCGAGGATGCGGTCGGTGGTTCCGGGCGGGCTGCCCACGAACATGTTGGTCAGCATCTGCTCGATCACCGCGGGGCTGCGCGCGTAGCCGATGAAATAGGTCCCGTACTCGCCCGCGCCCACGCGTCCGAAGGGCATGTTGTAGCGCAGGATCTGCTGCTCCTCGCCGTCCTCGTCCTCGATCACGGTGAGCGCCACGTGGGAGTTGGGCGGCTTGACGTCGTCGTCGAGCTCGAGGTTGGAGAGCTTGGTGCGCCCGATCGCATCCTCCTGCGCCTCGACGCTCAGCGCGTCCCAGCCCTTGAGGTCGTGGAGGTACTTCTGCACCACCACGTAGCTGCCGCCGGCGAAGGCGGCGTCCTCGTCGGCGATGAGCGCAGCGGACTGGGCCGGGGTCCCCTCGGGGTTCTCGGTGCCGTCGACGAACCCGAGCAGGTCCCGTTCGTCAAACGAGCGAAAGCCGTGCACCTCGTCCACCACGTGCGCGTGGCCTTCGAGCCGCTCGGTCAGGCGCTGGGCCAGCTCGAAGCACAGGTCAAGCCGCGTGGCGCGGATGTGGAAGAGCAGGTCGCCCGGCGTGCTCACCGAGACGTGCCGGTCACCGGCAAACTCGGGCAGGGGGTGCAGCTCGGTCGGGCGCGGCGGATCGAACAGGTTGTCCCACAGCGCCGAGCCGATCCCGGTCACGCAGCTCAGCCGCGCCTCGGGGATGCGGAAGCCGACCGAGCGGCGCAGCCCATTGACGTCGGACAGAAGCGCGCGGATGTCGTTCTCGTGGCCGGGCTGCGCCACGCACACCAGGAAGATCGCCGCCTGGCTGGGTGGCAGCAGGATGGCCTGGGGCTCGGGGGCGGGCATCGCGCCGACATTGTGTCGGACCTGCCCGCCCCGAGCTTTCAACCGGGGGTCTACCAGCGGCTGCCCTGCGCGAACGGGTTGAACGGTCCGTTGTCGCCCGACAGACGGTCGGGCCAGAACGGGACGAAGGCCGCGTCGCCGAGGTTGAGGCTGGTGGCGGCCGTCTCCAGGCTGGAGGGCAGCGCCACGGAGTCCCAGCTTCCGGTCTGGACGCGGTGCTGCACTGCCTGGACGCCGGCCATCAGCTCGGCCGGGGTGAAGTTGCAGTGCTCCTGGCGCTCGACGAAGTCCTGGCGCAGGAGACTGGTGTCGCGCGCCCGCCGGACGAGGCCGTGGTAGTAATTCTCCTGCTGGACCGGCACCAGCTGATCAGAGATCGTGTGCAGGTCGAGCTCCGGGACCTGGAGGTGGCCGGTGGGCACCGACGTCTGCTCCAACCACCGGATCGCCCGGTTGGAGGCGCGGATGTTGGCGCCCTGGGTCAGCGTCTGGAGATCAGAGTGCAGGCTCAGCCCGGCCGCCCGGTAGAGCGCGTGGACCTCGGCGTAATAGGACGAGTGCGACAGCAGCTTGGCGAAGTTGACGCCCGCGTCCCAGCCTCCGTTGCCGCCGGCGGCGAGTTCGATCTGCTGGCGCCCGGTCTCGACGAAGATCATCACCGGGTTGGCGACGAACTCCTCGTTGTACTGCTGCTGCTCCTGAGCGGCGTAGTCATAGACGCCGGGCATCGACTCGCCGGGCGCCCAGGTCGTGACGTTCATGAGTGCCATCGCCAGCGCCAGGCGGGCCTGCCCCGCGGGTGTGGTCTGCGCCTGGGCCGCCGCGCCATTGAGCGCCACCGCGGCATTGACGGCGTCGGTCTGGCTGGTGTAGTTGACGAGCTTGGCGGCGTCGCCGGCCAGCAGCTTGTTGATCGCGTACTCGCCGTCCAGCTGGTAGTTGTTGAGCTGGATGCCGCCGGCGACCAGGCCGCAGGTCGTCAGCGCGCCGTCCAGGCGGCCGTTGGACTGCTGGTCCTCGAGCGCGCTGATGAGCCCGCCCATGGAGGTCCCGAAGGCGAGCACCTGCGTCGGACGCGAGGGGAGGACCGTCTTCTCAACCGTCTTGAGCGTCTGGAACTGGTCGCGCACGGCGCTGCCGAGCGCCCACAGCGACCCGTTGGGGTCATAGCCGGAGCCGGTCAGCGCGTAGCCGGCGTTGAGCAGGGCCGCCTCTGTGTTGGGGTCTGGCGCGTCCTGGGGAGACAGCGTCCCGTAGCCGTGGCTGTAGAGCAGCAGGGTGCCGTTCCAGTTCGACGGAACGTCGGCGATCCAGCCGCCGCCGTCGGAGGTCGTGCCGGTGTAGTGGGTGGATCCGGCCATGGCCGGCGTCGCCGCCGTCAGCGCCAGGGCGCACGCCGCCACAACGCCCGCGCCGTACCGGCGCAGAGAACGTCCGCTCATCGTGTCCTCGCCTCTCTCGTGTGATGGGTCGCCCGCCGGCGGCGGTGGCCCTCTCCGCGCGGCAGCCTAGGCATTCGCAAGTAACTTGTCAATCGCTTGCTGGCCCGCTCCACAACCGGCGCCCCGGGTAGTGTTGGGGAGCCATGGATCGCGCCATCGCCGCGAACCCGGTCAGCCCACCCGCGGCGACCGTGCCCCGTATCGGGTACCTCATCTACCGCGTCGAGCGACGCCTCCGCGTCCGCCTCGACGAAGCGGTCGCCGGCCATGGCGTCACGACGACCGAGTACGTGACGCTGAGCGTGCTGCGCGAGCGCGACGGGCTGTCGTGTGCCCAGCTCGCCCGCTGGGCGTTCGTGACTCCGCAGGCCATGAACCTGGTCATCGGCGCGCTGGAGCGTCGCACGCTGATTCGGCGCCGTCCCGACCCCCACCATGGACGCGTGCTGCGCGCCTCGGTGACCCCCAAGGGCCTCAAGGTCCTCGAGCGATGTGACCGGGACATGGATGCGATCGAGGCCGACATGCTCGACGGCCTGCCGGCGGAGGCGATCGACGCGGTGCGCGAGGCGCTGCGCTCATGCGCTCACTCGCTGGAGGCCGCCCGGCCGCTCCCGCGCCCGCGACCGGTGCCGCGCAAGCGCAACGGGCGCTGACCGACGCCGCCTACTGGAAGGCGACGAGCGCCAGGCGGGCCTTGGCGGTGGCGGTCGTCGCCGAGGGACCGGTGGGGGCGGTGCCCGACGTCGCGCCGCCGACGCCGCCGCCCCCGGTGCCGCTCCCGGGCGTGCCGCTGGCTGGGGTGCCGCTGGTCGTGTCGGCGGGGGCCGGGGTCGTGACGGTCGCCGTCACGCCGAGCTGGTTGGTCATGGTCTTGGCCAGCAGCGTGTGGCCCGCGCGGGTGAGCGAGAAGCTCAGGTAGCCGAGTTCGCCGGCCCCGAGGGTCTCGGGCTTGGTCTTGGCGATCGTCGTGCGGCCGGCCACCAGCGTCGTGGTCGCCTGGCATGGGGTGGCGCCGATGCACTCGGCGAGGATCCCGCCCACCCAGCCGTGCGAGACGAACTCGGCGGTCCCGATCAGCTTGAGCTGCGAGGACTGACCGGTGCTGCGCGCCGGGCTGGGGTTCGAGGTGGTGAACGAGCTGAGGGTCAGCCTGCGCGTGACGTGAACGCCGGCGGTGGCGCTGCGCACCGTGACGTTGACCGCGAGCTGATGGTTGTGCGCGCGCTGGAGCGCCTTCTGGGCGGCGCTGGTGAGCTTGAAGTAGGCCAGCCCCCCGCCGGCGGGGATGAACTCGCGGTTGGTGGTGGCGAAGGTGGTGCGCCCGGACGAGATGGTGGTGGTCAGCGCGCACGGCGAGATGCCCATGCACCCAACCGGCACCGCGCCGAGACCGCGCGTGGGGGCGAAGGCGCTGTTGCCGAAGATCGTCACGTGTGCCGGGGTGGGGGTGGCAGGCGACGTGCCGAGGACCTGGCCGGTGGCGCTCAGCGCCTGGACCTCCCAGTAGGCGAACGCGTTCCTGGTCTGCGCGGGCAGGTGCGCGCCGGCGGTGAGCCGCGGGCCGGCCCAGGTGAAGGTGGTGGGGCTGGCCCCGCCCAGCACCTGCCAAGCCGCGACGCCGGTCGCGCCGGTCCAGGTCGGCGTCAGGCCGGTGGTCCCGTCGGGGCCGGCGGTCACCCGCAGCGACGGCGTCGGCGGGACGGCTGGAGCCGCGTCGACCCCGGAGCCGATGCCGGCGGCGGCGGTGGCCGAGTCCAGGTAGTCGCCGTCGATGTTGATCTTGGCGCCGCCGTAGGTCTCGTTGTGGGCGCCCTGGTACTGGTGCAGCCGCTGGTGCGCGGCCCAGTACTGCGGTGGGACGTCGGCGTCGGTGGTGGACTGCGAGCCGTTCCAGTTGGCGATCCACAGCTCGTCGGGCTCCACGTAGCCGGTGCCCTGCTGGGCGACCAGGTCGGAGATCCCCGAGGCGTCGCTGGAGTAGACGCCTGACAGGTACCCGCTGGCGTGCAGTTGCGCGGTCCACGCCTCGAGGAAGGCCAGCACCGCGGAGGTGTTGGTGGTGGTCCGGTTGTAGCCCTCCATGTCGAAGTAGAGCGGGTTGCCGCCGCCCATCCCGATCGCCTGGGCGTCGACGACGGCGTCCTGGGCGGCCGCGGTGCCCTGGGTGGGGGCCGTGGCCGGGGTGATGCCGGCGCAGCCGCATGAGTTCGACGGCGACTGCAGCCCGACGTAGATGGGGATCATGTGCCAGCCCGCCGCGGACTCCTGGCTGACCCACGTGGCCGAGAGATTCGGTTGCGAGCAGGCCATGTTGGTGCCGCCGATGTAGATGCCGATGCCGCGATACGGGGAGGCGCCCCAGTCGGCCATCGTCGTGGGGCTCGGGGTGCTGCAAGCGTCAAAGCCCAGCCCGGTGTAGACCTGGCCCGGGGCCGCGGGCGTGGCGGGCACGGTGTCACGCGAGCGCGCGTGGGCGCGCATACGAGCGGTGGCCGCCGCCACGGTGGAGCGCGGCCGCCGCCGCAGGGCGCGGCTGACGGCTGACGACAGCGAGGCGACACCGAGGGCGCGGCGGATGAGCGCCGGCCGGCGGTTCCAGGTCGCGGTGACGAGCACCTGGTGGGCGGTATCGGCGATCTGTGCCTCGGCGCCGCTGTCGGCGGCGCCCGCGGCGGCAGTGGCGGGCAGCACCTGCCCGGCGTGCCCCAGGGGCTGGACCAGGATCGCCTCGGTACGGCCGGCGGGCTGCGCCGGGCAGACCTGCCGCGAGGTGGGCCGGCCCAGGTAGACGGCGTGGCGGTTGAAGCGCACGCAGGTGGCGGGGGCGGCCGCAAGCCGGAAGATGGGCCAGCTCGCCGGGACGTTGACCCGGTAGCCCCGGAAGCTCACGACCTTGCCCGACGGCGCGGCCGGCGCGGCCAGCGCAGCCGGCTTGGCGAGCGCGGCCGCCGGGAGCAACACCACGGCGATCAGCGTCGCCAACAGGATCGCCAGGCGCGTGGCGGCACTCGAGGTGGCTGTCGATCGACGCGGGAGAGAGGGCATGGGTGGTCGTGCCGCACCCGGTCCTCGCCGTGGGCGCACACCAGATAATGGCGTGCTCTGGGCCAAGCTTTGCAAATCGGCACCCGGCAGGCCCCGTGGCGGGCGCTGGGCTCTGCTGCCTGAGCTGGATCTCAGGGGCTCGATGACGCTTACAACAGTAGGGTGAGACAAAGGTTGCGCCGCTCCTCGAGGGCAGTTTGCGTAGGCTCGGCATCGGTGAAGTCCTTTGCCTCCGACAATTACGCAAGCGCGCATCCAGATGTGCTGGCCGCGATGGCCGAGGCCAACAGCGGCCACGCGGTCTCCTACGGCGCCGATCCGTGGACCGCGCGCGCTCAGGAGATCCTCCGCGGCCACTTCGGGGAGCGGTCGCAAGCACTGCTCGTCTTCAACGGCTCGGGCGCCAACGTCGTGTCGATCCGCGCGGTCTGCCGGCCCTGGGAGGCGGTCATCTGCGCCGACAGCGCGCACGTCAACGTCGACGAGGGCGGCGCCCCGGAGCGCATCGCCGGCGTCAAGCTCCTCACCGTTCCCACGCGAGACGGCAAGCTGACCCCCGGCGACGTCCGCGCGCGGGTGACCCGGGTGGGGGACGAGCACGCCGTGCAGCCGCGGCTGGTCACGATCACCCAGAGCAGCGAGTACGGCACCCGCTACAGCCCCGAGGAGACCGCGGCGCTGGCTGAGACCGCCCACGAGCTCGGCCTGGTCCTGCACATGGACGGCTCGCGTCTGTCCAACGCAGCCGCCGGGATGGGGTCCGGCCTGGGCGAGCTGGCCACCGACGTCGACGTCCTCAGCCTCGGCGGCACCAAGAACGGGATGGTGCTGGGGGAGGCCGTCGTCTTCCTCGACGCCGACCGCGCCGAGGGAGCACGCTATCTGCGCAAGCAGACGCTCCAGCTCGCCTCCAAGGGCCGCTTTCTCGCCGCCCAGTTCATCGCCATGTTCGAGGGGGACCTGTGGCGGCGCAACGCCGCCCATGCCAACGCGATGGCGGCACGCCTGGCGGACGCCATCGCCGGCATCCCGGGGGTCACGATCACCCAGGCGGTGCAGGCCAACGGAGTGTTCGCGGTGATGCCGCGCGAGGCCGCTGACGCGGTGCGCGCGCGCTGGCCGTTCTACACCTGGAACGAGGCGACGCGGGAAGAGCGGCTCATGTGCTCCTGGGACACGACGCTCGAGGAGGTCGACGCATTCGCCGCCGCGCTGGCGGCGGCGTGCGGTTGACGCGGGGGTGCGTCGCGTTGTCTGTCATCTCACGCCACGCGTCGACCGATCGCGAGATGTGTGTCGTGAGGATTCAACATAGGCCCCGATCGACGCCACACGCTCCCCACAGCCGCGGTGTGTGGCCTATGGATTCAAGGATCTCGCCGCAGCCGCAGCGGTCGGCGCACCCGCCGCTCAGCCCGCGGCGGCCACCAGGGCAGCGACAGCTTCGGCGAACAGCTCGGTGTGCCGGTCCACGTCGGCGTCGGTGGTAGCCGGCGACATCAGCGCCATGTTGTGAAACGGCGTGATGAGCACGCCGCGGTTGGCCATGTAGACATGGAGATAATCCTCGAGCTCGCCATCGCCCGCCGCCGCGGACTCGCTGCCGTTCACCGGCGCGGGCTGGGCGAAGCGGTACTCGGCGCGGCAGCCCAGCTGCGTGACCGACCACGGCACGTCGGTGTCGTCGATCACCTGCTGGACGCCGGCGGCGTAACGGCCGGCGCGGGCGGTCATGCCGGCGAAGGCCTCGTCAGTCAGGACATGCTCGAGCGCGGCCCGACAGGCGTCGATCGACAGCGCGTTGCCGGCGAGGGTGCCGCCAACGCCGCCGGTGTCGACGAGGTCGATGTCGGTGAGCGCGTCGATCCGCCCGGCCACCTCGGTGGTGAGGCCATAGGCGCCGATCGGGATGCCGCCGGCGATCGCCTTGCCGATCGTGACGATGTCCGGCTCCAGGTCCCAGGCGCGGGTGGCACCCCCCGGGCCGGCGGAGAACGTGTGGGTCTCGTCGTTGATGAGCAGGGTGCGGTGGGCGCGGGTGAGGCGCCGCACGCCATCCAGGTAGCCGGGCTGGGGGAGGACGATCCCGATGTTGGTCAGGGCCGGCTCCATCAGTACGGCGGCCACGTCGCCGTGCTCGAGCGCCTCGTCCAGAGCGTCGAGGTCGTTGTACTCGACCACCCGGGTGGTCACGTCCAGGGCCACGGGCGGCCCGACGTTGCCGTCACGGGCCACGGCGGCGCCCGCGGGCCCCGGCAGTGCGAACGTCTCATCCACGCTGCCGTGGTAGCACCACGCGAACACGAGGATTCGGGAGCGTCCGGTGAGGTGCCGCGCCAGCCGGATCGCCCAGCGATTGGCATCGGTGGCGGTGAGGGTGAACGACCACTGCTCGGGTCCGAAGCGGCGGGTGAGCTCGGCGCCCACCCAGGCGGCGTTCTCGGTGGGCATCATCGCGGTGAGACCGCCCAGTTCCTCGGTGCGCCGGCGGATCGCGGCAAGCACCGGCTCGGGCGAGTGGCCCGCCATGGCGCCGGTGTCCCCGAGCGCGAAGTCGACGTACTCATGGGCGTCGATGTCGGTGACGCGCGCGCCACGGGCCCCGCGGAGATAGAGCGGGAAGCGGCCGGCCGCCATGTTCATCCAGGTCATCGGGACGCCGCCGAACAGATGCCGCCCGCCCTCGGCGTAGGCCGCGGCCGAATGGGGGTGCGTCTCGGCGAAGCGCGCGCGCTCAGCGGCGAGCAGGCGATCCAGCCCGGCCCGGTCGACGGCGGAGGTGGTCATCGGCGCATCGCGCAGATGATCTCATCAGCGCGTACGCCGGGGTGTCCAAAGCGGTGCTAGGCGGCCTGGCGCGCGGGCACGGCCTCGGGACCGCACTCGCGGAGGTCCTTGACGAGGCGGGCGGCGGTGATCTCGGTCCAGCGCCCGCTCTCCACGAGCGACGCGCACAGGGACTCGACGTCCTCCAGGGCCTCGAGCGCAGCCGGATCGGTGATGACGTCGGCGGCGAAGATCAGGCTGTCCGCGGCCTCGCGAATCCGATCCTGCTCCTCGTTGAGCAGCTTGCTGGGGCCCAACTCGTTCAAGGTGTGGATGACGCGGCCGTAGGCCTGGGTGCGTTCGGGGCTCATGAGGGACTCCGCTCGGGAGACGAGGTCAGATATTGGTCCAAGGTGTCGGCAAAAAGACACCTGGGCTTTAGCCGAATGTCCAGAGATTTAGGTGGTCCGAGTATTCGCTGGGCCCTACCTACCCTCTCGCCACCGCCGGATAACCCGTCAGCAGTGTGCGTTCGGTCGTAACCCACATACGGATATAGCAGCCCGCCGCTGCGGCGCCCACGCAGCGGAGTTCGGCGTCAGGTCATCTCGGAGGCGAACCGGTTCTCGGTGCGACCGATGCCGTCGATCTCGACCACGGCGACGTCACCGTCGCCCATGAGCAGTTGGGGGTCGCGGCGAAAGCCGACCCCGGCGGGCGTCCCGGTGAGGATGACGTCGCCGGGCTGCAACGTCGCGAACTCCGAGATCACGCTGATCAACGTGGGGACGGCGAAGATCATCAGGTCGGTCGTGGCCTCTTGCACGACTTCGCCATTGACGAGCGTGCGCAGGGTCAGCGCGGCGGGGTCGGGGGCCTCGTCGGCGCTCACCAGCGTCGGGCCCAGCGGCGTGGAGGCGTCCCACGCCTTGCCCTGGAGCCACTGGTGCGTGCGGTACTGGTAGTCGCGCATGGTGACGTCGTTGGCCACCGTGTAGCCGGCCACGGCCTCCAGCGCCCGCTCGGTGGGGACGCGGCGGGTCGCGCGGCCGATGACGACCGCCAGTTCGCCCTCGTAATCGACGGCGCCGGACTCCGGCGGACACAGGACAGTGTCGTAGGCCCCCGTCAGCGACGTGGCGAACTTGGTGAAGAGGACCGGGTAGTCGGACTCGTCGCGCTGGGTCTCCTCGATGTGCGCTCGGTAGTTGAGCCCGACGCAGATGACCTTGCCGGGCCGCGGGATGAGCGGCCGCACGGTCGCGTCGCTCAGCGCGAACGCGGCGCCGCGATCCAGCGGGGGATCGCGCAGCAGCTCACTCGGGGTGTGGACGCCGAGCTCGGCGATGTCGGTGAGTGGGATGGCCGTCTGGCCTTCGATCGCCACCGCGTGGGGCTGTCCGTCATGCAGTACCGAGGCAAAGCGCATCGGCGGGCCCTTTCGTCCGGGGGAGGAAAGGGCCATTGTCACGACTGGGCGCTATTTGCGCCGGCGCCCTGCCGCGAACGGCGACTCGAGCAGTCTGAAGCTCGGGCCGGTGACCTGGTTGACCCAATTGCGGGCGAGCATTGCCGCGTACTCCGGCCAGTAGACGCCCGTGGGCGGGGCCCCGGGGACGCACTGGCCGCCGCTCCCGCCGGGGTTGGAGAACCAGAGCAGGCCGTCGGTGGCGGCGTAGGCGGTCTGCTGGGCGACGTCGCCGGCCAGCGAGAGGGGGCCCAGGCCGCGGCCGGGCGGGTTGCACAGCACCTCGTTGCCATGGTGGACCCGGTCCTTGGGGACCAGCGGTCCCTTGCCGTTCTCGCCGGTGTTGACGATGAAGTGGGACCCGCCCAGCAGGCGGGAGATCTCCTGGCCGTAGTGGATCTCTGAGCTGGTCCAGTCGAAGTGGGTGGAGTTGAGGAAGAAGCCCTGGGCCTGCTGGACGCCAGCCCCGCGCAGGTAGCTCGCCATCTTGCGGTAGGGCACCGCGTCGGCGGCGCCTCCGTCGAGGTAGACCACCACGTGCGGGTCGGCCTCGAGCGCCGAGACGGCGGAGCGCAACTCGGCCTGGCGGATGGCGAGCTGCTGGTGCGTCAGGCAGGGGGCGGTGATGAGGGAGTCGAGCTCGAGGAAGAACAGGACGTGGTAATTGCCGATCCCCGCCGCGACCTGGTGCATGAAGTCCTCGTAGCGGGCCGCGATCGCCGGGGTGGCGGTGTAGCCGCAGTGCTCGTGAACCAGGTTGTAGGTCGACAGCATGACCGTGGTGCCGGGCTGCTGAAGCTGCGTGCCCTCCAGGTAGTGAGAGACCTGGCCGGCGACGTTGGAGCCCATGTTCCACATGTAGAGGCGGTGTGCGCCGGGCTCGGAGGCGATATTGCCCAGGAGCGCGGCGATGGCGGGCTTGGAGTTCCGGTAGCGCGCCTGGGCCTGGGCCGCGCCGCTGTTGGGGTCGACGTAGAACTTGGTCCCGGCGATCGGGTTGCCGGTAACTGGGCCGGGCAGGCCGAGCGGGTTGGAGGGATCGCGGGCCTCCACCGGGTCGTCGTGGAGGATCGTGACCAGGGAGTTGTGGTTGGCGCCGAGGCTGTCGGGCCAGGAGCCGTAGAGGTAGGCGAGCGCGTGCACCGGCGTCGCATTCATCCCCTGGTCGATGATGTGCACGTTGAACGTGTAGGTGTCCTGGCCCGGGGCGAACGTGATGTATTGATTGGAGACCGTGTCGAAGTCGATGCCGGGCTGCGCGTCCTGACGCTTGACCCCGTAGCCGACGTGCTCCTCGCCGCTGAGATCGCCGGTCCGCTGGATGGTGATCGTCAGGTAGCCCTCGTTCTCGTGCGCGGTGTAGGCGGGCTGGTCCAGCGAGACCGTTCCCGGGCTGGCAGCGTCATGGGGCACGGCGGCGCCGGCGGCGGCGGGGATCACGAAGGCCAGACAGAGGCCGGCGACAGCGGACAGGATGGATCGGCGCGAAAACGGGTTCATGGGCTCCGGGCGTGGGGCGAACGACAGGGGTGGCTCTCAGTACGGAAATCGGCAGGTCGCGCGCGCGTTTGATTGGCTGTGAGCCGTGATGGACGAACGAAGGAGTTTTTGGTCCGATACCTGACAAGAAGGCGCGCATGCGTGTAGTGGTGGTTGGCGGCGGGATCCTCGGACTGGCAACGGCGCGCCTGATCGCGACCTCGCGTCCCGGGGACGAGGTCGTCGTGCTGGAGAAGGAGGACGGCCTGGCGCGCCACCAGACCGGCCACAACAGCGGCGTGGTGCACGCCGGGCTCTACTACGCCCCCGGCTCGCTCAAGGCGCGCCTATGCACCCGCGGCCGGGAGCTGATGAAGGAGTTCTGCGCCGACAAGGACGTCATCTACGACGAGTGCGGCAAGGTCGTGGTGGCCACGCGCGAGACCGAGGTGGCCCCACTGCGCCGCCTCGCCCAGCGCGCCGAGACCAACGGGGTCCCGGGCCTGCGCTGGCTGGAGGGCGCTGAGCTGGCTGAGGTCGAGCCCCACGTCAGGGGCGTGGCCGGACTGCACTCGCCGCAGACCGCGATCGTGGACTTCGTGGCCGTGGCCGATGCGATGGCCGCCGACGTGCGCGCCGCCGGCGGACAGATCCGCACCGGCGTGTCCGTGGCCCGCGTGACCCAGAACGGCTCGAGCCCGCGGATCGAGCTCCCCGACGGCGAGACCCTCGCCGCCGACCGGGTCATCGTCTGCGCCGGCCTGCACTCAGACCGGCTCGCCCGCGCCTCGGGCGAGGACGCCGAGCCCCGGATCGTGCCCTTCCGCGGCGAGTACTTCGCGCTCGCGCGGGGGCGGACCCATCTCGTAAAGGGCCTCATCTATCCCGTTCCGGACCCGACGCTGCCCTTCCTGGGGGTCCACCTGACGCGGAAGTTCGACGGCTCGGTGTGGCTGGGCCCCAACGCGGTGCTGGCCACCGCGCTCGAGGGGTACCGGCGCAGTGCCGTCGTGTGGCGCGAGCTGTTCGAGACCCTCACCTGGCCCGGGACACGGCGGATGATGCGCCGCCACTGGCGGGCGGGCGCGGGCGAGCTCTACCGCTCCGCGCGCAAGCGCGCGTTCATCTCCGAGCTGCAGCGCTACGTGCCCGAGCTCGTGGTCGCCGACGCCGTCCCGGCGCCGGCGGGCGTCCGCGCCCAGGCGGTGGACCGCGACGGCTCCCTGGTGGACGACTTCCGCCTCGGCGTCAGGGACCGGGTGGTGTGGGTGCGAAATGCCCCCTCGCCCGCGGCGACCTCGTCGCTGGCGATCGCCGAGGAGCTGGTGAGCCGACTGAGTTAGCGGCATCCGGCCCCCGGTGTCCGAATCCTGACCTGGGTGCTCTGACTGGCGCGCACTTGCGGGTAGGGCGCGCCGGGGGAGGTCAAAACGGAGGAAGGAGACATGATGCATCCTCGAGGCCGGCGCCGGTGGGTTCGTGCCCGTACCGCCTCGCTACTGCCGCCGCGAAGGGAGGAGCGCGAGGCCGTCGGTCGGCCTGTCCGGGGCTCCGGTCGAGGACTGGGCCTCCGACGCGGGCGCCTTCCGAGCTCCGTTCTGGACTGAGCCGGGCGCGGCTGCCGCCGCCCTCGTTGCTTTACTTCGACCCCATCACTAATCAACGAGTCGTGAGCGCGGAGGACCGTCCACGGATCCCCTCCTTCCTGTCAAAGTACCCCTGACTCGGGCGGCACCCCAGAGCCGATGTCCGGGAGCTCGGAGGAAGCCATGACTGTCGTGCCACGACGCGTACGAGTTGCCGAAGAGCTCCCCGAGATCGTCGAGCATCTCGACGTCGAGCAGCGGGAGGTGGCCCGGCGTCAGCTGGTGGCGGAACTGATCGTCGCGAAGACCGGCAGCTGGAGGCCCCCAGTGCCGGACGACCGGCCCGGGCACCTGGGACTGCTGGTCCTCGACGGCCTGCTGACCCGGGACGTGATCCTCGAGAAGCCGCTGGCCGCGGAGCTCGTGGGCCAGGGCGACCTGCTGCGGCCCAGCGATCGCGACGGCGAGGATGCCCCGATTCCGTTCGGCGTGTCCTGGACGGTGCTCGAGCCGGCGCGGTTTGCGGTGCTCGATCCGACATTCGCGCGGGTGCTGGGCCAGTGGCCGTCCGCCGTCGAGGCGGTGCTGCGCGGGGCGAGCAACCGCGCCCACTCGCTGGCGATCACTCTTGCGGTGTCGAATCTGCGTCGCGTCGACGTGCGCCTGCTGGTGTTGCTGTGGTACCTCGCCGGCCGCTGGGGCCGGGTCACGCCCGACGGCGTCGCCGTGCCGCTCCGGCTCACGCACGAGACGCTGGCGCGGCTGGTGGGGGCGCAGCGGCCTTCGGTGACCACCGCGATCCGCCAGCTCGAGTCGGAGGGGCGCCTGCGGCGCACGCCCGACCGTCGGTGGCTTCTGTGCGGCGATCCGCCGGAGACGATGGCGCGCCAGGCGGCCGCCGCCAGCCTCGCGGAGTAGCGCACCGCCGCCGCTGGCGGACGCGATGCGGGAGAGGCTGATCAGCGCAACGAGGGCGTCGGGACGCGCCCGGAATCGGTGGCAACGACCGTCCGAAGCGGGTGGCGAGGATCATCCGCAGCGGCGGTCGCGGCGGCCGCGCCGATCGTTTTTGAAACTTCCTTTGCGCGATAGGTGATTAGTTCCTCCCCGGACGGGGTAGAGGTGCACCGGCCTGTTAGCCAGTTAGGCCCTCTCCTCCCTCGGGACTGCGGGCAGGTAGGCGTCGGCGGCACCATCGCTTACCTGCCCGCGTTCCCCGGTTTCATGTGGCGTCGCGCCGGTCCGCGTCTCGTGACCTCCGCGGCCGCGCTCAGGCGGCCCCGCCTGACAGCCGCGGTGCTGAGCCCTCAGCGATCGCTGCTCGCCCTCGCCGCGGCGGGCGGGGCGGCGGCCGGGGCGGGCGGGTGCGTGCCCGGGGTGGCGGGGGATCTCGGGGCGGGCGCGGCCAGCGCCACGCACACGACGCAGAGCATCACCACCACCACGACCCACATCACGCGGGTGAAGAGGCGGTTCATCCGCCCCCAGTCGGCAAAGAGCAGAGGATTCATCGGGTCGCTCAAGTGGCTACCCGACGCGATAGGCGGTCAATCGCGGGCTGGGGTGTCAGCGCGCTGACACCCGCGTTTGGTGTGGGCCACGCCGATTGGGGTACCTAGAGAACAGCTGTCCGCGACAAGCGCGCGGTAAGCAACTTGGTAGGTCGTGACGGCAGTCGATCGCGCAGCGGTCCTCTGACGGGCCCCACATTTTCCGAACGTCCAACGGAAGGAGCCCCGTGCAGACACAGTCGCTGCTGCCCAGACCCGGCGCCACGCGCGCCGAAGGACGCGACATTCAGACGAACGTGCTGGTGGAGCGCTGGCACGAAGACCGCGACACGAACGCCCGCGATGAGCTGTTCGAGCGCTATCTGCCGCTCGCGCGTAAGCTGGCCGCTCGCTACAGCAACCCGCATGAGCCGCTGGAGGATCTGGTCCAGGTGGCCTCGGTGGGGCTACTTGGCGCCATCGACCGCTTTGACCCGGCCCGGGGCGTGCACTTCCCGGCATTTGCCATCCCGACGATCCTGGGCGAGCTCAAGCGCTACTTCCGCAACACCGGATGGTCGGCGCACGTCCCGCGCGGTGCCCAGGAGATGGCGCTGCGGGTCGAGCGCGCCATTCGCCAGATGACGGCCACGACCGGGCGTCAGCCACGCGTTGAAGAGGTGGCCGAATATCTCGAGGTCTCGCATGACGATGTGCTGACCGGCCTGGACGCGGGCACGGCGCATTACGCGGTATCGCTCGACGCTCCTCTGTCATCGGCCGAGGACGAGGAGCCTGACACGCTCGGCGACAGTCTCGGCGACGTGGATGAGAGCTACAGCCTGGTCGAGGCGAAGATGTCGCTGACCGACGCCATCGGCCGCCTGCCCCACCTGGAGCGCAAGGCGCTGGCCCTGCGCCTCGAGCACGACCTCAAGCAGACTGAGATCGCGCAGGCGCTGGGGTGCTCGCAGATGCAGGTGTCACGGCTGCTGCGGCGAGCGGCGAGCCGACTGCGCGAGATGACCGACCCCGATCTGGACGAGGACTCTCGTCCGCCGAGCGGCGACACACCCGGTGCAGCAGGATGAGCGTGCCCACGTAGATCAGGCAGTCCCCGATGCTGAGCACGTTGGGGAACGGCCCGGGCCACGGGATGATGTCCCCGAACCACAGTAGGTGGGGGTGGACGAGGGGAGCGGAGTTCTCAAAGCCCGGGCGCAGGTGCAGGCCGGCGAGGCGCTCGGCCGTCCTGGACGCCGCCATCTGGCCGTCGTTGACGGTGATCACGACCGCGTTGAGGAACGCCCCCAGACCGATCACCTTGACGCCCGGCAGCCGCCGATTGCACCACAGGAAGACGCCGATCATGACGTAGGTGCCGACGTGGACTGCCTTGTGGATGGCCGGGCTGCCGTCGGGAAGGATGGTGATGATCAGCACCTGGCAGGCCAGCGCGATCACCGGCACCCACGTCCCGCGCACCCGGATCGAGGCGAGGCGGCTCAGGCGCCCGCCCGTCAGCGGGACGCTGATGAGGCACAGCAGTGCGAAGACGATGAGGATCATGCCGCCTGCTCGATCGCTCGCGCGCCGGTGGAGGCGATGGCCCGCTCCAGCCCCGACGTGCTGCGGAAGTCCAGCAGCCAGCGGGTGGCGTCGGGTCCCGCCAGCGGGTGGCTGATGGCGTAGCCCTGGGCAGCGTCGCAGCCCAGCGCCTCCAATTCGGGCAGCATCGCCCGGTCCTCGACGCCCTCGGCGACCGCGCGCAGCTGGAGGTGGTGGGCCAGATCGATGGTGGAGTTGACGATGATCTTCTCGCTGGATCCGGCCGACATGCGGCTCACGAAGGAGCGATCGATCTTGACCTCGGAGACGGGCAGGTCGGCCAGGTAGGCCAGCGACGAGTAGCCCGTGCCGAAGTCGTCGATCGAGATCTCGCAGCCGAGGGCCTCGAGCTCGCGCAGCACCGTGCGGGCGGTCACCGGGTCTGACATCAGGACGCTCTCGGTGACCTCGAGCTTGAGTCGGTGGGGTGCGACGCCGCTGCGGCGCAGCGCGGCCACGACCTGCTGGGTGAAGCTCTGATCAACGAGCACCTGTGCGGAGATGTTGACCGCGACGGCGAGGTCGAGGTCCATGGCGTGCCAGTCGGCGACCTGGAGCAGGGCGACCTCCATCACGCGCTGGGTCAGCGGCTTGATCAGGTTGGTGGCCTCGGCCATGCGCACGAACGAGCTGGGCGGCAGGACCCCGAGCCGGGGGTGGTCCCAGCGCACCAGCGCCTCGACGGCCATCACCTCGCGGCTGCGCAGATCGAGCTCGGGCTGATACCACAGCACGATCTCCTCGCTGGCCACGGCGGTGCGCAGCTCGGCCGTCAGCGCCAGCTTCGCAGGGCTGTGGTGGTCGTGGCGCTCGTCGTAGAGGGCGACGTTGGACCGGGTCTCCTTGGCGCGGTACATGGCGACGTCGGCCTTCTGCAGCAGCGTCTCGACGCCGTGTCCGTGCTCGGGGAACAGCGCGATGCCGACGCTGGCCTGGACGTCGACGACCATCTCCTCGAGCTCGAAGGGGTCGCGCAGCGCATCGACGATGCGATGGGCCAGCGCCACCGCCTCGTTGCGGTTGCCGCTTGGGCTGATCACGGCGAACTCGTCGCCGCCGAGCCGGGCGATCTGGCCGTGAGGGCCGATCACCTCCTTGAAGCGCCTGGCGACCTGAACGAGGAGCAGGTCGCCGTAGCGGTGACCCAGGGTGTCGTTGACCTCCTTGAAGCGATCGAGGTCCATGAGCAGGACCGAGGCCGGGACGGCGTCATCCTCGATGGCGTCCGTGATCGTCTCGTGAAACGCGGTCCGGTTGGGCAGTCCGGTGAGCGCGTCGTGGCGGGCCTCGTGCTCTGAACGAGCGCTCTGGTGCACCGAGTTGTACATCGCCAGGACCGGCGCCAGACAGAGGGGGACGATCACCACGGTGTAGGCAGCTGCGGCCAGGACGATCGGCGCGACGAGGAGGACGACGCCGCCGGTGATCAGAACGAAGGACATGCTGCCCCGGAAGTAGCGGGCGATCGGGACCTGCTGGTAGACCGCGACCGCTGAGCCAACGACGAACGCATTGACCAAGAAGAAGGCGGCGGCGCCGAGGAGCATCGCCGGCAGCTGGCGGCTGGCGAACGGATGGAGCACGTCCAGGCGCGGGGAGACGGAGATCGCCCTGATCACGAGCCACGCGGCGACCATGGAGAGCGAGTACTGGCCCAGGTTGAAGCGGACCCGCCACGCCGGCTTGCGGGCGGTGATGTCCTGCAGCACCGAGGCCGCACCCTGGGCGACGAGCGCCGGGCCCAGCCCTCCGAGCAGCAAGAGCGCCATCGCGAAGGACGCGGAGAGCGTGAGTTCCTCGTCATCGCCGCGGCGCGGGATCTTGACCGGCAGCATCTCGCCGAGGACCACGCCGCCGCCGAGGACGGCGAAGGTCAGGGGGTCTTCGACGACGTAGCGCAGGTGCAGATCGCCGATCAGCAGCGCGACAGCGACGACGCTGACGATGAAGACGGCTTCACAGTAGATCCGGACCTTCGACATGGCCGCGCTCTATCTCTCTCTCACCCCAGCCAGAAATGGAGAGGACGCGCCCCGACGCTCGGCGCCGGAGCGCGTCCATCCGGTTACTAGAACTTGAACCCAGCGCCCGCGGCGATGGCGACGGTGGCGACGGCGGCGAGCGTGGTGCAGGCCTGGTACATACGGAACTTCTTCATGTTGGTTCCCTCCTTGGAAACGGTCCCTACCGGTAAGGGACTTGACCCGCTCTAGATCGGTGCACCAAACGATGGTGTTTAGAGAAGTCGACAAAGGTTGGACGCATCGTTGGGCCCGAACGCCTCCGAGTTGTCGGCCGCGCAGGAGGCGACCTTGAACGCTGGTAAGGCGCAATACGTGTTCGGCTACGGGTCGCTGACCGCGCGAACGGGCCCGGCGCCGACGCGAGAGCTAAAGGAGCACGGTTTCGTTGCCGATTTGGTGGGGCTGCGCCGCACCTGGGGCGTGGCGATGGACAACCGGCGGGACCTGCCCGGCTACAAGTTCTACACCGACGCCGCGGGCGGGCGGCCGCAGGTCTACGTCGCCTACCTCGACCTGGTGGCGGCCCCCGGCGATCCGGCCGCGGCGGTCAACGGGCTGTGCCTGCCGGTGGACGGCCGCCTGCTGTCCGAACTCGACCACCGCGAACGCAACTACGAACGCACTGACGTCTCGGACCGCGTCGTGGCCGGCGGCGCGCGGGTGTGGGCCTATGTTGGATCGGCGGCGGCGCGCGAGCGGCTGGCCGCGGGCCGGCGTGACGGCACCGCGGTTATCGATGCCGGTTACGTGCGGACCGTGGAGGCCGGCTTCGCCGCCCTCGGCGCGCCCGAGTACGCGGCATGCCGGCCGTCGCTGGACCCGGGTGGGCTGGTCGTGCTCGAGCTCACTCGCCACGAGCTGCCCTGAGCGGCCCTGCCCGCTGGGCACGCCGACCGCGCCGCTCAGCAGCGTGAGCGCCCTCGGTACTCTGGATATGCGGGACGGTCGTCAACCGGAGGAGTCGAGCCTGTGGACCGCAAATGGTGGACGCTCATCGGCGTATGCGTGGGCACGTTCATGTTGTTGCTGGACGTCACGATCGTCAACGTCGCTCTGCCCTCGATCCAGGCGTCCCTTCACGCCAGCTTCAGCGATCTGCAGTGGGTGGTGGACGCCTACGCGCTGACGCTGGCCGCGCTGCTGCTGACCACAGGGTCGCTGGCGGACCTGTTCGGACGCCGGCGGATGTTCCTCATCGGCCTGGTCATCTTCACGCTCAGCTCGCTGCTGTCGGGTGTGGCGGCGAGCCCGCTGTGGCTCAACCTGGCCCGCGGCGCCCAAGGCGTCGGCGGCGCGGCGATGTTCGCGACCTCCCTGGCCCTGCTCGGCAGCGCCTTCCAGGGCCGCGAGCGCGGCACCGCGTTCGGGGCGTGGGGCGCCATCACCGGCCTGGCAGTGGCGGTGGGCCCGGTGGTGGGCGGGGCGCTGACCACCGGCCTGTCGTGGCGGTGGATCTTCCTCGTCAACGTGCCGATCGGCGTGGTCGCGGTGGCCATCACCCTGCTCAAGATCGACGAGTCACGTCAGCCGGGGGCCCGGCGCCCGGACATCATCGGCGTGATCACGTTCAGCGGCGCGCTGGGCGCGCTCGTCTACGCCCTGATCAAGGGCAACAGCAAGGGGTGGGGCTCGACGGAGATCGTGGCGTGCCTGATCGGCTCCGCGGTGCTGCTGATCGCCTTCCTGATCGCCGAGGTACTCCAGCGCGACCAGGCGATGTTCGACCTCAACCTGTTTCGCAAGCCCACGTTCAGCGGCGGCCTGATCGCCGCCTTCGCGCTGTCGGCCGGTCTGTTCGCGCTGTTCCTGTACCTGACGCTCTACATGCAGGACATCCTGCGCTACTCGGCGTTCCAGACCGGACTGCGCTTCCTGGTGCTGTCTGGCGCGATCCTCCTCACCTCGGGTTTGGCCGGACGGCTGACCTCGGTGGTGCCGATCCGGCTCCTGATCGCCCCCGGGCTCGCCTGCGTCGGGGTGGGCCTGCTGCTCATGCGCGGGCTTACCGAGAGCTCGGGGTGGACGCACCTGATCCCCGGCTTCATCCTGGCCGGCATCGGCACCGGCCTGGTCAACCCGCCGCTCGCGTCAACCGCGATCGGCGTGGTCACCCCCGACCGCGCCGGCATGGCCAGCGGCATCAACTCCACCTTCCGCCAGGTGGGGATCGCCACCGGGATCGCCGGTCTGGGCTCGGTGTTCACCCACACCGTGCGCACCCATATCGTCAACCTGCTCAGCCACGCCCCGCTGGTCAGCGCGGCGGCCGCACACCGGCTGGCCGCCGACGTCGCCCAGGGCAGCGGCGCCTCGGGCGGCCTGGCCTCGCTGCCGGCCCGAGCCCGGCCGCTGGCCGCCCACGCGCTGCGGTCGAGCTTCGTGACCGGGCTCAACGAGGTGTTCCTCATCGGCGCGATCCTGACGCTGGTCTCGGCGGTCCTGACCTTCGTGCTCATCCGCAGCCGCGACTTCGAGGTGTCGGCGGCGCGCTCGGCGGCACCGGCGCAGCCGGTCACGACGGGGGCGGGGGCGGGGGCGCGGTAGGCGTCGTCGCGCAGTCGCGCAGCTAGCCCGGGAGCTCGACGCCCGTGATCTGCGCACCGGCGGCCAGCAGGCCGTCCTGGACTGCCGGGTCAGACGCCGCCGGGTCCGCGGCCCGCTCGGTACGGTGGTAGAGGTAGCGGCCGGTCACCCGAGCCGCTGCATCGTCTGACGCCGCCAGCCACGCCTGGGTGTCGCCGCCAAGCGCCAGGTCGTCGGGGGCGCCCGGGCCGCCCATCTTCGTGGCCACCCACCCGGGGGTCACGCCGTTGGAGCGCACCTCGGGCCACCGGCGAGCGACGGCGTAGGCGAGCACGAGATCGAACAGCTTGGAGTCCGAGTAGGCCTGGACCCCGTTCCAGCGCCGCTCGCGCCACTGGAGGTCGTCAAGCGCCGGATCGCCCCCGGTGTGCATCCCCGACGACAGGTAAACGAGCCGGTCCGGGCGCGTCATGAGGGCGGTCAGCAGGTAGGGCGCGAGCACGTTGACGGCGAACACCGCCGCCAGGCCGTCCTCGGTCTCGGACCGGTCCGACACCTGGTAGCCGAGGGCGGCGTTGTGGATGACCGCGTCAAACCGGCCGCCGGCATTGGCCCGCTCGGCTAGGGCGCGGGTCTGGGCGATGCTGGCCAGGTCGCCGATGAGCACGCCGGCAGCGCCGGGGACGCCGTCCAGGGCCTGGCGTCCACGCGCCTCGCCGCGGGCGTGGAGCACGACCTCGTGGCCCTCGCGCACGAGCTGCGCCGCCGCCAGCCTGCCCAGGCCATCCGCCGAGCCGGTGACGAAGACGCGGCTCACGGCTGGAGAAAGCGCTCGCGCAGCAGCGGGGCCAGCAGGTCGGGGGCGACGTTGTGGGACTGGCCCTCGAGCACGCGCCATTCGCCGTTCTGCACTGCGGCGGCGACCGCGCGCACCGATGCCTCGGCCCACGGCGGGCTCAGGCTCCCGGTCGTGCCCAGCACCGGGCATGTGATGTCGCTCAGGCGATCGGCGGGGACCACGCCCTCGTTGAGCAGGCGCACGTCGTAGGCGAGGGTGTGAGCGAGGGCTAGCAGCGGCCGCCATCCCGGCGATGCCTTCACCTGCTCGATCATCGCGTCGGACATCTCGGTGCTCTGCAGGAATCGCTCGACGGCCTCGTCGCGTCGCCCGTCGGCGGACAGCGCCGTCAGCTCACTTGCGGTCTCGGCGGCGGTGCCGAGACCGGGCACGTAGGGCGGCTCATTGACGACGAGGCCCCGCATGGGAACGCCGGAGGCGGCGGCCTCCAATGACAGCGCCGCGCCCGAGGACTGGCCGAACACGAACGGCGCCTCGCCGGTTGCGGTCACGATCGCGGCCAGGTCCTGCAGCTCGTTCTCAGGCGTGGACGCGTCGCCGTCCGAGCTGTCGCCGCGGCCGCGCCGGTCGTAGCGATAGAGGGTGAAGTCCCCGTCCAGCAAAGGCGCCAGGGGGGCGCCGGCCTCCTTGGTGCTCAGCGCGCCGTTGACGACCACCAGCGCCGGTCCGCGGCCCGAGCGCTCGTAGGCGATCTGCACGCCGTCGGCTGAGGTGACCGTGTCCATGGGTCCTACATTCTGAACACGCCGTAGCGCACGTCGTCAAGCGGGGCGTTGCCGGCCGCCGACAGCGCCAGCCCGAGCGCGTCGCGGGTGTCGCGGGGGTCGATGACCCCGTCGTCCCACAGGCGGGCGGTGGCGTAGTAGGGGTGGCCCTGGCGCTCGTACTGCTCGCGCAGCTGCGCGCCGGTCTCCGGCTGGCCGACCTCGGTCATCACCGTGGCCGCCTGCTCACCGCCCATCACGCTGATTCGCGCGCCCGGCCACATCCACAGCAGCCGCGGCGAGTAGGCGCGGCCGCACATCCCGTAGTTGCCGGCGCCGAAGGACCCGCCGACGATCACGGTCAGCTTGGGCACGCGCGCGGTGGACACCGCCGTGACCATCTTGGCCCCGTGCTTGGCGATCCCACCGGCCTCGTAGTCGCGGCCGACCATGAAGCCGGTGATGTTCTGCAGGAACACCAGCGGGGTCCGGCGCTGATCGCACAGCTCGATGAAGTGCGCGCCCTTGAGCGCCGACTCGGAGAAGAGGATCCCGTTGTTGGCGAGGATGCCGACGGGGTGGCCGTGGATGTGGGCGAAGCCGGTGACCAGGGTGGGCCCGTAGAGCTCCTTGAACTCGTGAAAGCGCGAGCCGTCGACGATGCGGGCGATGATCTCCCGGGCGTCGTAGGGCTTGCGCAGGTCCGCCGAGACGACGCCGAGCAGCTGCTCGGGGTCCACGGCCGGATCGCTGACCGGCGCGCGCTCCCAGGGCAGACCGGCGCGCGGCGCGAGGGTGCTCACAATGTCGCGGACGATCTGGATGGCGTGGGCATCGTCAGTGGCGAGATGGTCGGTGACGCCCGACGTGCGGGAGTGCAGCTCGCCGCCGCCCAGCTCCTCGGCAGTGACCTCCTCCCCGGTGGCCGCCTTCACGAGCGGCGGGCCGCCGAGGAAGATCGTGCCCTCGTTGCGAACGATCACGGTCTCGTCGCTCATGGCGGGCACGTAGGCGCCGCCCGCGGTGCACGAGCCCATCACCGCGGCGATCTGGGGGATGCCCTGGGCCGACATCGTCGCCTGGTTGAAGAAGATGCGCCCGAAGTGCTCGCGGTCGGGGAAGACTTCGTCCTGGCGCGGCAGAAACGCGCCGCCAGAGTCGACGAGGTAGATGCAGGGCAGCCGGTTCTGCAGCGCGATCTCCTGAGCGCGCAGGTGCTTCTTGACCGTCAGCGGGTAGTAGGTGCCGCCCTTGACGGTGGCGTCGTTGGCGACGATCACGCACTCGCGCCCCGAGACCCGGCCGATGCCGGTGATGATCCCGGCGCCCGGGGCCTCGTCGTCATAAAGGCCGTGGGCGGCCAGGGCCGAACACTCGAGGAAAGGCGCGCCGGGGTCGAGCAGGCGGTCAACCCGCTCGCGCGGCAGGAGCTTGCCGCGGCCGACGTGGCGCTCGCGGGCGCGCTCGCCGCCGCCGAGCCGGACGCGCTCCAACTGGGCGTTGAGGTCCGCGACCAACGCGGTGTTGGCGTCCAGGTTGGCGCGGAACTCGTCGGAGCCGGGGTTGGCGTGGGAGCGCAGGATGTTCATGGCGCGGCTTCGACGCGCGCCAGCGGCTGGTCCAGCGCAACCCTGTCACCGACGGCCACGGTCAGCTCGGCGACCTCGCCGTCAACGGGCGCGGTGAGCACGAGCTCCATCTTCATCGACTCCAGCACCACGAGCGGGTCGCCGGCGGTCACCCGGTCACCGGCGGCCGCGTGCACGAGCAGCACCTGTCCGGGCATCGGCGCGCGAACGTCGCCGTCGGCCGCGGCGTCGCCGAGACCCACGGCGGAGGCCGGGCGCACCGCCCAGGCCGCGCCGCCGTGCCCGATCCAGGTCGTGTCGCCGTCGCGGGCCAGCAGCCAGTCGCCGCGCCCCTCAACCGCGAACCGGCCGTCGCCGAGCGGGCTCACCATCGCCACGTACTCGTGCGGGACGGTGACCTGGACGGGCTCGCCGCCGCTGACCGAGAGGCGCCAATGCGATGGCGCGCGCTCGCCGCCCAGGCGCCAGCCGTCGACGCGATCGAACGGATCCGGGCCGGCGTTCGCGGCGCGGTCGGCGAGGATGAGCATGGCGGCGGCGATGGCGATGCCCTCGTCGCCGATGGGTCCCGCCGGGACGCCGCGGCGCTCGATGAGCCCGGTGTCGAGCTCTCCGGCCCGGACCGCGTCGTCGGCGATCAGGTCGCGCAGGTACCGGGTGGTGGTGGTGACGCCCAGCACGGTGAAGTCCGCCAGCGCGTGGTCCAGGCGGCCGAGCGCCTGGGCGCGGTCGGTCCCGTGGGCGATGACCTTGGCCAGCAGCGAGTCATAGCTGGTGTCCACGACCGAGCCGGGCTCGATCGCGTCGTCCACGCGCACCTCGCGCGTGCCCCGCGGCCGGGCGTACGCGAGCACGCGGCCGGCAGCGGGCAGGAAGTCCCGGCCGGCATCCTCCGCGGTGATCCGGACCTCGATCGCGTGGCCGTCCAGGGTGACCTCGTCCTGCGTGAACCCGAGCGGCTCTCCGGCGGCGACGCGGAGCTGGAGCTCCACCAGGTCCAGGCCGGTGACGAGCTCGGTGACGGGATGCTCGACCTGGAGCCGTGCGTTCATCTCCAGGAAGTAGTGCTCGGCGGGGTTGGCGAAGTCGGCGATGAACTCGACCGTTCCGGCGTTGACGTAGCCCGCGGCCCGGGCCAGGGCCACTGCCTCGGCGCCGAGGGCGGTGCGCAGCTCGGGCGAGACGACGGGGGAGGGGGACTCCTCCATCACCTTCTGGTGGCGGCGCTGGAGCGAGCATTCGCGCTCGCCGAGGTGCAGCACGTTGCCGTGGGCGTCGGCGATCACCTGGACCTCCAGGTGGCGTGCCCGCGGCAGGAAGCGTTCGATGAACACGCGGTCATCGCCGAAACCGGCCTTCGCCTCGCGCCGCGCCGCGGCCAGCGCGGCGTCAAGGTCCCCAGGGCGCTGCACGACGCGCATGCCGCGTCCGCCGCCGCCGGCGGCGGCCTTGACCAGCAGGGGATACACATCGTCACCCGCGGTCCGCGCCTCGTCCTCGCTGAAGCTGGGCACCACCGGGACCCCGGCGCCGGCGGCGGCCTCCTTGGCGCGCAGCTTGTCCCCCATGAGTTCGCCGGCCTCGGGCGGCGGCCCGATGAACGTGACCCCGGCGGCGGCGCACGCCCGCGCCAGCGCCGGATTCTCTGACAGGAAGCCGTAGCCGGGGTGCAGCGCCTCGGCCTCCCACTGCACGCACGCGCCCACCACCGCCTCGATGTCGAGGTAGGAGGGGATCTCCAGAGCATGGATGGCCTCACGCACGAAGGGCGCGTGCCGGTCGGCCGCGGTGTAGACGGCGACCGAGCCGATGCCGAGGCGGTCCAGGGTGCGGATGACCCGGCGCGCGATCTCGCCCCGGTTGGCGATGAGGACGCGCTCGAACACGGTCAGGCCTCGTCAGAGTGGGCCCAGCGGTGCCAGTCCACCGGGCCGGCCGCCAGCGTGTGGCTGCCCAGCGGGCGCCCAAGGTGGTACTGCACCGCCCGGGTGACCTTGATCAGCTCGCGCAGGTCGATCCCGGTCTGGACGCCCATCTCGTGGAGCATCGAGATGACATCCTCGGTGGCGACGTTGCCGGTCGCGCCCGCCGGCACCGGGCAGCCACCCAGCTCGCCGAAGCTCGACTCGAACGAGTCGATCCCGGACTCCAGGGCGGCATAGACGTTGGCCAGCCCCTGGCCGCGGGTGTTGTGGAAGTGGGCGGTGAGCTCGATGTTCTCGGGGCCGCAGAGGCGCTCGCGGGCGGCGGCGAAGAACTCCGTGACCTGACGAGGGTTGGCCATGCCGGTGGTGTCGCCGAAGCCGATCTCCTGGGCGCCGGCCGCCACCAGCCGCTCAGCGATCTCGAACACCCGCTCGAGCGGGACGACACCCTCGTACGGGCAGCCGAAGGCAACCGAGATGACGGCCTCGCAGCGCAGCCCCGCCTCGCGGGCGCGCGCCAGCACGCGCTCGAGCCCGGTGAGCGAGTCCTGCATGCTGCGGTTGACGTTGCGCAGGTTGTGGGTCTCCGACGCGGACATGAAGACGTTGATCTCGTCGAAGTGGTCGCGCAGCTCGAGCGCGCGATCCAGCCCGCGCTCGTTGGGGATGAGCACCGACCGGCTGACCTCGTCCGGGATGTCAACGGCCTGGAGCACCTCGGCGGCGTCGGCGAGCTGTGGGATCACGTCGGGGCGGACGAAGCTCGTGATCTCCAGGCGCGTGAGGCCGGTCCGGGCCAACGCGTCGATGAGCTTGACCTTGGTCTCGGTGGGGATGACCTCGGGCTCGTTCTGGAAGCCGTCCCGGGGGCCGACCTCACGGATCCGCGCCGTGAGGGGGAGCGGGGAGGGCGCGGGACGCCCGGAGCTCATGCCCCGAGCGCTCGGGCGATGACCATCTGCTGGACCTCGTCGGTGCCCTCGCCGATGGTGAGGATCTTGGCGTCGCGGTAGAAGCGGCAGACCGGGTATTCCTCGATGTAGCCGTAGCCGCCGTGGATCTGGACCGCCTCGTCGGTGGCCTTGACCGCCAGGCGTCCGGTCTTCAGCTTGGCCTGGGCGGCGACCAGCGAGAACGGCTTGCCCTGATCCTTGAGCCAGGCCGAGTGGTACACGAGCAGTCGCGCGGCGGCGATCTCGGTGGCCAGGTCGGCGAGCTTGACCTGGATGGCCTGGAACTTGGAGATCGGCTTGCCGAAGGCCCGGCGCTCCTTGGCATAGGCCAGCGCCTGGTCCAGCGCGCCCTGGGCCAGCCCAACGCCCATGGCGGCTACGCCGATGCGGCCGATGTCCAGCACCTGGAGGAACTGGTGAAAGCCCTTGCCGCGCATGCCGAGCAGGTTCTCCTCGGGCACGCGGCAGTCGTCGAAGCTGAGCGGGCGCGTGTCCGACGCGTTCCAGCCCATCTTGCGATACGGCTCGCCGGGCTCGTAGCCGGGCGTCCCGTTGGGGACGATGAGGTTGGAGATCTCCTCATCGCCGGTCCGGACGGTGATGCAGACCACGCCGGAAATGTCGGTGCCCGAGTTGGTGATGAACTGCTTGGCGCCGTCGATCACCCACTGGCCGTCCTCGAGCCGCGCCCGGGTCCTGGTGTTGCCGGCGTCGGACCCGGCCTCGGGCTCGGTGAGGCCGAAGGCGCCGAGGATCTCGCCGGAGCACAGGCGCGGCAGCCACTCTTGCTTCTGGGCCTCGGAGCCGAACAGGTAGATCGGCTGGGTCCCGAGCGAGGTGTGCGCGCACAGTGTGATGGCGACGCTGGAATCGACTCGCGTCAGCTCCTCGACGGCGATGGCGTACTGAAGGCTCGAGCCCCCGGCGCCGCCGACGTCCTCGGGGAAGGGAATGCCCATCCAGCCCAGCGAGGCCATCTTGGCGACGATCTCGTAGGGGAAGGAGTGGGTGCGGTCGAGCTCCTCGGCGGCCGGCGCCACCTCGGCCTGGGCGAACTCGCGGACGGTCCGCTGCAGGAGCTCCGTCTGGTCGTCAAGAGCAAAGTCCATGGCGCGGGCCACTATAGCGAATATCAGTTCGAATTTCGAATAGATATTCGGTAAAGTTGGACGGCATGTCCGTCAGACCCACACGGCCGGCGCTCCGCGAGCGCTATGACCGCCGCCAGCAGCAGGTCGTCTACCAGGCCGCCAAGGCGTTCGCGAAGCAGGGCTATGACCAGACGACGATGCAGGACCTGGCGGCGCGCATGGATCTGGCTACCGGCGCCCTCTATCACTACTTCGCGGGCAAGGAGGATCTGCTCACGGCGATCTGCGACCAACTCATGGAGCCGCTGCTCGAGCAGGCCACCGAACTCCTGGCCGGGGAGCAGGATCCCGAGCAGCAGTTGCGCGCGCTTGTGCGCCTGTGGGTCGCCCATGTGATCGAGCACCGGGACCACATGCTCGTCTTCCAGCAGGAGCGCCACCTCATCGAATCCGGGGACCGCTGGCGCAAGGTGCGCGCCTCGCGCAAAGCGTTCGAGCGCCTGGCCGCGCAGGCGCTGCAGCGGGCGCGGCCGGACGCCGACGTGCGCCTGGCGCTGCTGGCGCTACTGGGCATGGTCAACCACACGGCGCAGTGGTATCGACCGCGCGGGGAGCTGTCACCGGAGGCGATCGCCGACGGGTACGTGGACCTCGTCCTGAATTACCCTGATGGTCGTGTCATGGCTGCCCGAGACATTCGCCGCCCCGCAGGGCGCCGAGCTGCCGACCGGCCATCATCTGAGGCAGATCCGCGCTGACGACGTCGACATCGACTATCCCGCCGTGATGGGCTCGCGTGAGCGGCTGTGGGGCATGTACGGCGCCGTCTGGGGGTGGCCGCCGGAAACTATGACCTTCGAGGAGGACCGTGTCGACCTGGCGCGCCACGAGGCCGAGATGGCCGTGAACGAGTCGTTCAACTACGCCGTGTTCGATGCAGAGGAGACCGAGCTGTACGGCTGTATCTACATCGACCCGCCCCTTGACAGCTCGCCCGCGGGCGCGGATGCCGCCGTGGCGTGGTGGGTGACGGATGAGACCGTGGGCAGCGCGCTCGAGGCGGCGCTGGCGGCGTTCGTGCCGCACTGGCTCACGCAGACCTGGGGGTTCGGCGCGGTGCACTACCACCCCTGAGCCGCGAGCCGCTTCGATCGCGCAGGGGGCACAGCGTGACAAACTCGCATCCGGCGGCGGCGATTTCCCACCAGAACGGCCCTAGGTTGGGGACAACGCGGCAAACGACCGGCACGAAGCCCCGTTTGTGACGAAATCCCCCCGGGAGTCAGAGCGCGCCGGTGGCCGTCTTGCCCGGGTTGAAGATCCCGTCGGGATCGACCGCGCGCTTGATGGCCCGCATCATCTCGACCGCCGGGCGCCCGTGCTCCTCCACCAGGAAGCGGGCCTTGCCGTAGCCGACGCCGTGCTCGCCGGTGCAGGTGCCGTCGGCGGCGAGCGCGCGGTGCACGAGGCGGGCGTGGAACTCCTCGCCCTGGGCCACCTCGGCGGGGTCCTGTGGGTCGACGAGCACGATCACGTGGAAGTTGCCGTCGCCGACGTGCCCGACGATCGAGGCCATGAGGCGGTGCTCGGCGATATCGGCCTGGGTGGCGGTGATGCACTCGGCCAGCGCGGAGACGGGCACGCACACGTCGGTGGTGAGCGCCCCGCTCCCCGGCCGCATGGCGCGCGTCGCCTCCATCGCGCGGTGGCGCGCGTGCCACAGCCGCCGGCGCTCGCGCTCGTCAGAGGCCCAGGCGAAGTCAGAGCCGCCGAACTCGGCGGCGATCTCCGCGGTGTCACGCGCCTGGGCCTCCACGTCCGCGCGTGAGCTGCCGTGAAACTCAATGAACAGCGTCGGGGCGACGGCGAACGTCGTCTGGTCATGGCGGTTGATCGCCTCGATTTGGAGCTCGTCGGCGAGTTCGATGCGCGCCACTGGGATGGCGTGCTGACCGACGCGGACCACGCACTGCACCGCGGCCTCCACGTTCGGGAAGGTGCACTGCGCCGCCACGGTGGCCTCGGGCATGGGATGCAGGCGCAACGTGGCCTCGCAGATGAGCCCGAGCGTCCCCTCGGAGCCGATCATCAGCCGCGTCAGGTCATAGCCGGCCGAGGACTTGCGCGCCCGGGAGTGGGTGCGCACGATCTCGCCCCGGGCGTTCACGAGCGTGATCGACAGCACGTTCTCGCGCATCGCGCCGTAGCGGACCGTCGTGGTGCCCGAGGCGCCGGTGGCGATCATCCCGCCGATGGTGGCGTCGGCCCCGGGGTCGACGGAGAAGAACACGCCCTCGGGGTGCAGCCGCGCGTCGAGGGCGCGGCGGGTCACACCCGCCTGCACGACGACGTCGAGGTCCTCGATCGACGGCCGGCCGATCGCGTCCATGTCGCGCATGTCGACGCACAGTCCGCCGGCGAGCGCGGCGACGTGACCTTCCAGCGAGGTGCCCGCCCCGAACGGCACGAGCGGCAGCCGGTGGCCGGCGGCGACGCGGACGATCGCGGCCGCCTCATCGATGCTGGCCGGCCACACCACCATGTCGGGACGCGCCTCGGGATGAAAGGACTCGTCGCGGCCGTGCTGGGCGAGGTCGTCGGCGCCGGTGCGCACCCGGTCGGCGCCAAGGAGGTCCGACAGCTGCCGGCGGGCGGCGTCGATCGTGGCGGGCGAGGCGCGCGAGATGGCGGGAATCTCGGTGACGGCCATAAGGAGAGTGTGACGCCTAGACCTGGTCGGCCAGGACGAGCCGCTGCGGCAGGTCGGCCACCCATTGCGACAGGCGTCCGCCGGCCGCGGCGAACGCCGCCTCGACCTTGAGCCAGCCCGCGGCGTCGTGCCACGTCGGCAGGTGGGGGCCGACCGCGACCACCAGCTCGGTGTCGCCACCCGCGTGCACCAGGGCCAGCCCGCCCCAGTTGCCCAGGGCGCTCACCGCGGCCAGCTCCGCCAGCTTCCACTCGCGCACCGGGCGGCGGCCGCGGCCCAGCACCAGCGCGCGCCGGTCGGTGGCGTGGAGCACCCCGCCGGCGGTGGGATGGCCGAGCCCGGCGGCCCGCACGCGGCCGACGTCCACGGCGAAGCGCTCGTCGGGTGCCAGCGAGGGGCGCTCGGCACCCGCCGGCCGCAGCTCGCCGCGCTCGAACCGGGGCCGCCAGGCCTCGATCTCGGTCATCACGCTCTGGGCCGCCGCGATCATGCCGGAAGCCCGGACAGGGCGGGGTAGAGGGCTCGGTAGCGCGGGCGCCGGGCCGCGTACTGCTCCACCCACGCCGGATCGGGGTCGATCTGGCCGGTGGCTCGCACGCCGGCCTGGGCAGCGGTGCGGGCGTCGGTGAAGACCCCGGCGCAGACGCCGCCCAGGAGCGCCGCCCCGTAGGCGGCGCCCGCGGGGGATTCGGTGAGCTCGAGCGGCAGCTCCAGCACGGCGGCCAGGATTCGCAGCCAGAGCTCCGAGCGCGCGCCGCCGCCCGACACCCGGGCGAGGGCCGGCCGCTGACCGGTGGCGGCGATGAGGTCAAGGCCGTCGCGCAGCGCGTAGGCGACGCCCTCGAGCACCGCGCGCGCCAGGGCGCCGCGGTCGTGGCGCAGGCCCAGGCCCACGAAGCCCGCCCGCACGTCGCTGTCGGGATACGGGGTGCGCTCACCCGACAGATAGGGCGCGAAGGTCAGCCCCTCGACCCCGGGCGGCCACTCTGCGGCCTGATCCAGCAGGCCGGCGATGTCGCCGGTGGCGCCGAGGGTATCGGCGAGCCAGCTGAGTGCCCCGGCCGCCGAGAGGATCACGCCCATCACGTGCCAGGTGTCGGGCAGGGCGTGGCAGAACGCATGCAGGCGCCCCTCGGGATCGGGGGTGAAGGCGTTGCGCGCGGTGAAGATGACGCCGCTGGTCCCGAGCACGAGGGAGGCGGGGCTGAGGTCATCGGTGACCCCGACGCCGAGCGCGCCCGCGGCCTGGTCACCGGCGCCCGCGGCCACCGGGACGCCGGCGGCCGTGTACCCCGTCACCGCTTGAGACTCGTGCACCGCCGGCAGCCAGTCAGGGTCGACGCCGAAGGCCGCGGCCAGCTCGGCGCTCCACGCGCGGCGGCCGACGTCGAGCAGCACCGTTCCCGACGCGTCGGAGACGTCGGTGGCCAGCTCGCCGGTGAGGCGGAAGCGGACGTAGTCCTTGGGCAGGAGGATTCGCTCGATGCGGGCGTGCACGTCGGGCTCGTGCTCGGCCAGCCACGTGAGCTTGGGAGCGGTGAAGCCGGCGAAGGCGCGGTTGCCGCTGAGCGCCACGAGCCGCTCGATGCCCAGCTCCCGCTCGATGCGCGTGGCCTGCGGCTGGCTGCGCCCGTCGTTCCAGAGGATGGCGGGGCGCAGCGGGCGGCGGTCGGCGCCGAGCGCCACGAGCCCGTGCATCTGGCCCGACAGGCCGATCCCGTCGGCCGCGGCGCCGTCAAGGTTGCGCAGGACGGCCTCGGTGGCGGTCCACCAGTCCTCGGGATCCTGCTCGGACCAGCCCGGGTGGGGCATGGAGATCGGGATGGGGTGCTCGGCCTCCTCGAGGACGGCGCCGTGCTCGTTGATCACCACCCCCTTGGCCGAGGAGGTGCCGACGTCGATCCCGATCAACCGCGCGGCGGTCATTGGTCCCCATCCCTCATTCTGTCTAATCTTAGACAAAACTACGTGAGGGAGTGGCAGCGATGACAAACGCAGACAACGCGGGCGGGCCGCGGTTCACCTTCGGGCTGTGGACGGTCGGCAACCCCGGGCGCGACCCGTTCGGCGAGCCCACCCGCCCCCCGCGCGACCCCGTGGACACCGTGCATCGCCTCGCCGACGCCGGCGCGTGGGGCGTGAGCCTGCACGACAACGACCTCGTGCCCTACGGCACCACCCCCTCCGAGCGTGACCGGATCGTGTCGGCATTCAAGGGGGCGCTCACCGAGCGCGGCCTGGGCGTGGGGATGGCCACGACCAACCTGTTTGGCCATCCGGCGTTCAAGGACGGGGCGTTCACCTCCAACGACCGCGGCGTACGCCGGGCCGCCATCGGCAAGGCGATGCTGTCGATCGATCTCGGGGCCGAGCTGGACGCCGAGGTCTACGTGTTCTGGGGCGGTCGCGAAGGCACCGAGGTGGGGGTGGCCAAGGATCCCCGCGACGCACTGGAGCGCTACCGCGAGGCGATCAACCTCCTGGCCGACTACGTCGTGGAGCAGGGCTACGCGCTGAAGTTCGCCATTGAGCCCAAGCCCAACGAGCCGCGCGGCGACATGTTCCTGCCCACCGTCGGGCACGCACTGCACTTCATCACCACCCTGGACCGCCCCGAGATGGTCGGCGTCAACCCCGAGGTGGCCCACGAGACCATGGCGGGCCTGTCCTTCATGCACGGCGTCGGCCAGGCGCTGTGGGCCGGCAAGCTCTTCCACATCGACCTCAACGCCCAGCGGATCGGGCGCTACGACCAGGACTTCCGGTTCGGGGCCGAGGACCTCAAGGAGGCCTTCCACATCGTCCGCCTGCTCGAGCGCGCCGGATACGACGGCCCGCGCCACTTCGACGCCCACCCGTACCGCAACGAGAACGAGGCGGGCGTGTGGGACTTCGCCCGGGGCTGCATCCGCACCTACACGGCACTGGCCGAGCGCGCGCGCCACTTCGATGAGCTGCCCGAGGTGCGCGAGGCGCTGGCGGCCGCCTCGGCGCCGGAACTGGGCGAGGCGTCCGCGGCCGGGCTGGCCGAGGCCGACGCGCTCAAGGAGCAGGCGGGCGACCTGGACCACCTGGCCGACCGCGGCTACCACAACGAGGCGCTCGACCAGCTCGTGGTGGACGTCCTGCTGGGCTTGCGCTGACCCGATGACCGCTCGGGAGCGCAGCGCGCTGCGCGTGCTGGAGTTCCTGTGGCGCGCAGGCCCGGCCAACCGCGTCGACGTGGTGCGCGGGACATCGCTGTCGCGCGCGACCGTGTCCAAACTCGTGGGCGCGCTGCAGGCGCAGGGGCTCGTGGTCGAGTGGCGCGGGCCGCTGGGCGAGGCGCCGCGGGGGCGCCCGCCGACCCTGCTGGCGGTCAACCCGGCGATCGGCGCGTTCGGCGGGGTCGACTTCGGCCACAGCTCGGTGCGCGTGGCGATCGCCGACGCCGCCGGCAGCCTGGTGGCCGAGGATCGCCAGGACCTCGACGTCGACAACGAGGCCGAGCGCGCCATCACCGTGGCCGTGGACGGTCTGCGGGCGCTCATGTCCGAGGCGAAGCCCCCGCGCGGCCGGCTGCTCGGCGTGGGGGCCGCGATCTCGGCGCCGGTGCGCCGGGACACCGGAGGCCTGGCCGCCGCCGGCATCCTGCCGGGCTGGAGCGCGGTCTCGCCCAAGGACGAGCTCGAGCGCCGCCTCGGCGTGCCCGCGCACGTGGGCAACGACGCCAACCTCGGCGCGCTGGCCGAGGTCCGCACCGGGGCGGCCCGGGGCGCGTCCGACGTCGTCTACCTGATGCTGTCCTCAGGCGTCGGCGGCGGCGTGGTGCTGGACGGGGCGCTGTTCACCGGGCACAGCGGCATGACCGGCGAGCTCGGACACGTCCAGGTCGATCCCGGCGGCGCGCGGTGCCGGTGCGGGAATCGCGGTTGCCTGGAGACGGTGGCCGGCGCTCAGGCGCTGCTGGCGCGGCTGTGCCACGAGCTGGGCGAGACGATCGGGCTCGCCGAGGCGGTGGCTCGCGCCCACGCCGGCGATCAGCGCTGCCGCACGATGTTCCGCGATGCGGGGGTGGCCGCCGGCCGCGTGGCGGGCGGGATCTGCAACGTCGTCAACCCCGAGTGGGTGATCGTCGGCGGGGATCTGATCATCGCCGGTGACGTCCTGGTGGACGGGGTGCGCGACGGTCTGGAGCAGACCACCATCCCGGCGGTGCGCGCCGACGTGCGCGTGGCGGCGACGACGCTGGGGGACCGCGCCGAGCTGCTGGGGGCGATCGGCCTGGCGATCGCAGAGGCCGACATCGCACAGGTGGCTCGGGCGGCCTGAGCCCGCGGGTCAGGCGGCGACTACGGCGCCCGCGATCGCGTCGGCGACCGCCCGCGCGCCGTGCGCGCTCCAGGCGATCGAGTAGTGGTTGGTGTCGGGCACCAGGACCGCCCGCCGGCGCTGCGGATCGCCGGCCGCCCACGCCTCCACGTCGGCCAGCGGCTGCATCGGATGGGGGTCATCGACCATGCCCCGCGGCGCGCACAGGAACACCGCAGGAACGGTGAGCCGTGGGGCGTCGGGCTCGCCGAACAGGTCCAGGCCGTCGTCGCGGACCACCTCGGGGGTGATCGAGGAGCGCATCCGGGGCGGCTCGCCCGCGAGGTCGTGGGCGGCGTAGGCATCGAGGTCGGCGCGGCTGACGTCGGCGTTTACCACCGCGGGATGCGCAGCCCACCACGCCTGGTATGCGGCGAGGCTGTCGAAGGTCATCTGCAGGCGCTCAAAGGTGGGGCCCAGGAATTCCTCGACGAAGCGCGCGGGCTCCGCGCCGACGCTCTCCCGGATGGTGAGCCCGCCGTCGACGAGGACGAGCGCTGCCACCCGCTCGGGATGGCGGACCGCCAGACGGGCGGCGATGTAGGCGCCCAGCGAGTGCCCCACCACGACCGCGCGCTGCAGGCCGGCCGCGTCGAGCACCGCCAGCATGTCGCGCGCGTGGGCGTCGAGGCCGACCGGAGGCGGCAGCGCGCTGCTGGCGCCGCGGCCGCGCAGGTCGACGGCGATCAGCGCGACACGGTCGTTCAGAGCGCGCGCCGTGGCCAGCCACGTGCGGCTGGTCGACGTGATCCCGTGGATGGCCAGGACGGCGGGGGCGTCGGCGCGCGCGGCGCCCAGCCGGTAGGTGGCCAGCGGGCCGCCGTCAACCGCGACGTCGGCGCGGCCGGTCACCGCGCCACCGGGCGGTCGAGCTCGGGCGGCATCGGCGTCATCAGCGCTCCGCCGCCCGCGCCGGTCATCAGAGCAGGCCGACGATGGCGCTACCGAGGACGATGTACGGATCGATGTGCAACGGGCTAGCGGTGCGAGGGGTGGCGCTCCGTGGACGACGTCTGCGACGCCGAGGCGCGCGTCTCACCCCCGGGAGGAGGTCCGGAGAGTAGCCATCCATCGGCGACCGCGCGCACCAGGCCGCGGCGGCTGAGGTCCGACAGCGCGCTGGTGACGGTGGGCCGACGCGCCGCGACGAGGTCGGCCAACACGGTGTGGGTGAGGCGCAGCGGCACGACGACGCCGTCGGAGCGGACGCGGCCCCAGCGGTCCGCCAGCTGCCAGAACAGAAGGTGCAGGCGCACGTCCACGCGGGCCTGGTGGACGATCGCCATGTTCACCGCGAGCTGGCGCGAGCGGAGCACCGACCGCGCGAACAGCCGCCCGGCGACCTGGGGGAAGCGGGCGAGCTGGCGCACGAAGCGCTCGTCCAGGACGGCGACGCGGGAGGGCTCGAGGATCAGCCACTCGACCGTGAGCGGCAGGGTGGGGTTGTCGAGGTCCTGGGCGGCGGCGCGCAGGACGTCACCCTCTCCCACAAGCTCGGCGCCGAAGCGCCCGTCGATGCCGACGCGGTGCAGCATCACGCCCTCGAGCACGAGCAGGCCGATCCCGTCGTCAGTGGGGATCGCCCGGCCCGCCCAGGCGCCGCTGGGAACCTTGACCTCCCGGGCGACGAGCGCCTCGACCGCCTGCGCGCGAAGGGCGGGCTCGATCGCGTCGGCCAGCTCCGGATCCTCACGCAGGACCCAGCAGACGTTTGCAGTTGAGACCACAGCTGCCACAGGTCAGAAGCCGTCGACTGCCGCCGCGGCCGTGGTCGTTTCCCGGATGAGGCGCGTGACCGCGTCGCACAGCTCGCCGGGCCGCTCCAGTGGCGACATGTGGCCGGTGTCCGGCAGCACCACCAGGCCGGCCGGATTGGGCAGCTCCTCGGCGATACGGCGGGCGTGGGCCGGCGGGGTCAGCCGATCGCTGTCGCCGGCCACCACGACCGTGGGGACGGTGAGGCTGGCAACGGCGTGCCACAGGTCCATCTTCGACAGCGCGACGCCGGTGGCGGCCCGCACATCGGGCGGGCAGTCCACGAGCATCCGCTCGTAGAAGGCGACGTCGCCCCGGCTGGCGCCGGGCCCGAAGGCGGTGTAGCGGATCATGGCCTGCTGCAGCGGCGTGGAGAAGGGGGGGACCGGAGCGCGCGATCCGAGCAAGACGCGGCTGGCCCGCGGGTGGTTGAGGAACCGCGCGATCTGCGGGACCAGCAGGTGCCCAGTGACGAGATCGCCCAGCCCGGTGTTGACGAGGACCGCGGCGCGCGCCCGCGATCGCGGATCATGTTTCTCCGCCCAGGCCGCGATCGACATCGCCCCCAGCGAGTGGCCCACCACGGTCGCCGGCGCGTTCGCGCCCGCTCCGGCGGCCGCCAGCACCGCCTCGAGGTCCTCGCCGAAGCGCACGAGCGCGTAGTCGCCCCGCGCCCCGGGGGCGCTGCGCCCGTGGCCACGCAGGTCGTAGGCCACCACGCGCAGCGCGTCGGCGGCCAGTCGCTCGATCACGGGGCCCCAGAAGGCGATCTGCTCGGTCCAGCCGTGGGCGAGCACCACCGTGTCGGCGCGTTCGGGACCGAATACCTCGGCGTACAGCTCGGTGCCGTCGGCCGACGTCACCCGCAGCGGCCGCCCGCTCAGAGGGCGCCGGAGGCGCTCGTAATCCTCGTCACGCGCGATCGTGCGCAGGTGGCGGCGCTGGAGTTCCGCGGCGGCGGCGATGACGCCGACGGCTGCGGCAGCGGCCACGGCCCGGGGTCCAAGGCGCGGTCGGCCCATTGGGCTTACCCTACCCGGCCGGGCACGCCGCCGACCGGCTGCGTAGGATTTTCGGCCGTGCGAATCGGGATGCTCACGGGCGGAGGGGATTGCCCTGGCCTGAATGCGGTCATCCGCGCCGTGGTGCGCAAGGGCGTGGACGAGTTCGGCGATGAGCTGATCGGGTTCCGCGACGGCTGGCGCGGCCCCCTCGAGGATGTGGTCGAGGAGCTCACGATCGAGTCCACCCGCGGCATCCTGCCCCGGGGCGGCACCATCCTGGGCAGCAGCCGCACCAACATCTTCAAGCGGCCTGACGGCGTGGATCAGGTGCGCCAGACCTTCGAGCGCCACCGCCTCGACGGGCTGATCGCCATCGGCGGCGAGGACACGCTGGGGGCGGCCAGCCGGCTCTTCGCCGAGGGCCTCAACGTGATCGGCGTGCCGAAGACCATCGACAACGATCTCGGCGCCACCGACGTCTGCTTCGGGTTCGACACGGCGCTCCACGTCGCCACGGAGGCGATCGACCGTCTGCATACCACCGCCGAGAGCCACCATCGCAACCTGGTGGTGGAGGTCATGGGGCGCAGCGCGGGGTGGATTGCGCTGCACTCCGGCCTGGCCGGCGGCGCCGATGTCATCCTCATCCCGGAGCTGCCATTTGACATCGATGAGGTCTGCCGGCTCATCAACCGCCGCCATGCCCGCGGGCGCTATTTCGCCATCATCGTCGTCGCCGAGGGGGCGACGCCCAAGGCGGGGACGATGACCGTCGCCACCGGCCAGGTCGACGAGTTCGGTCACCCGCGGCTGGGCGGCATCGGTCAGCAGCTCGAGCGCGAGATCGAATCGCGGACCGGTTTCGAGACCCGCACCACGGTGCTCGGGCATGTCCAGCGCGGCGGCACGCCGACTGCGTTCGATCGGGTTCTGGCCACACGCCTGGGGTTGGCCGCGATCGACGCTGCCCACGCCGGCCAGTGGGGCATGATGACCGCGCTGCACGCCACTGAGATCGAGCTCGTCCCGCTCGCCGACGCGGTGGCCGAGGTCCGCCGCGTGCCGGTCGAGGAGTACGAGCGCTACGGCGTGCTCTTCGGCTGACGTAAGGCCTGGCGCGCTGGCGTCGCTCATTCACACGAACATCGTTTGGTAGCTGGGAGATCCGTCTATTCTGAGTGTGAGCGGCCGCTTGTGGCACCGCGGTGGTCGGCCCAGTCATCCAGTCAAAGGAGCTCATCTCATGAGCACAACTGAAGCCACCAACGTCAACGCGAAGCTCAGGTCGCTGGTCGAGGCCGGCGTCAGCCCGTGGCTGGACTACCTCGAGCGCTCGCTCATCACCGGTGGGGAGCTCAAGCGGCTGATCGACGAGGATTCGCTGCGCGGCAACACCTCCAACCCGTCGATCTTCGAGAAGGCGATCCTGGGATCTTCCGACGACTATGACGAGGATCTCAAGGAGCTCGCCGGCAAGGGCCTGAGCCCGCAGGAGATCTACGAGCACATCGCCATCAAGGACGTCCAGATGGCCTGCGATGTGCACCGCCCCACTTGGGAGGCCACCCACCACCAGGACGGGTTCGTGTCACTCGAGGTGTCGGCCGACATCGCCCATGACACCGAGGCCTCGATCACCGGCGCGCGCGACTTCTGGCAGCGCGTCAACCGTCCCAACCTCATGATCAAGATCCCCGGCACCACCGAGGGCCTGCCCGCCATCGAGAAGTGCATCTCCGAGGGGATCAACATCAACATCACGCTGCTCTTCTCGGTCGAGTCCTACGAGAACGTCATCGACGCTTACCTGTCCGGCCTGGAGAAGCGACTGGCCGCGGGCGAGTCGCTGGATGTCGCGTCAGTGGCCAGCTTCTTCGTCTCGCGGGTGGACACCGCCGTGGACAAGCGCCTGGAGGCCTCCGGTCACACCGATCTGCTCGGGACCGCCGCGGTCGCCAACGCACGGGAGGCCTATCGCAAGTTCGAACAGCACTTCTCCAGCCCGCGCTGGGAGGCGTTGCACCATGCCGGCGCTCACGTTCAGCGTCCACTCTGGGCGTCGACGGGCGTCAAGAACGAGAACTATCCGGACACCAAGTACGTGGATGAGCTCGTCGGCCCGCACACGGTCAACACGATGCCGCTCAACACGCTGCAGGCCTTCGCAGACCACGGGCACCTTTCCGGGCCGACCGCGCAGACGGATCCGACGGAGACGCTCGACGCCCTGGCCAAGGCCGGGATCGACATGACCGAGGTGACCGAGGATCTCCTCGTGGACGGCGTCAAGCAGTTCATCGACGCCATGGACCGTCTGCTGGCGGGAATCGAGAAGGCCGCCGGCAACTGACCGTTCCCGTGCTCAGGCCAACCACAAGGTGCGTGACCTCGCGCTAGGCACGCCGTCACCCTCGCGGAGGTAACAGCTTATGCAGATCGGCTTCATCGGGCTGGGCAAAATGGGCGGCAACATGGTGACCCGCATCCGGCGGGACTCCGACATCGAGATCGTCGCCTTCGATTTCAGCGCCGACGCGGTCAAGGCGGCCGAGGACCACGGGGCGACCGGGTCTGACTCGCTGGAGGACATGGTTGGCAAGCTCCAGCCGCCGCGTGCGGTGTGGATCATGGTTCCGGCGGGCAAGCCCACCGAGGACACGATCGACAAGCTGCTCGGCATGTTCTCCGAGGGCGACACGATCATCGACGGCGGCAACTCCAAGTGGACGGAGTCGATCGATCGTCACGCCAAATGTGCCGAGCGCGGCGTGCACTTCGTCGACGTCGGCACCAGTGGGGGTGTCTGGGGCCTGGAGATCGGCTACTGCATGATGGTGGGCGGCGAGGACGAGGCGGTCACCCCGCTGGCCCCGCTGTTCGACGTGCTGGCGCCACCGGCCACCGACAAGGAGCCCATCGGCTGGGGGCACATGGGCGGCCCCGGCTCCGGCCACTTCGTCAAGATGATCCACAACGGGATCGAGTACGGCCTGATGCAGGCCTACGCCGAGGGTTTTGAGCTAATCCACAAGTCCGACTACGGGCTCGACACCGAGCAGATCGCAAAGCTGTGGGGCAACGGGTCGGTGATCCGCTCGTGGCTGCTCGAGCTGGCGGCGCGCGCGTTCGAGGTCGACGGCAACGACTTGGAGAGCCTCGAGGGCTGGGTCGACGACTCCGGCGAGGGCCGCTGGACGCTGGACGCCGGAATCGCCCATGACACGCCGATGCCGACGCTGGCGGCGGCCCTGTTCGCGCGTTTCTCCTCCCGCGGGGCCGGCGACTACTCGGCCCGGGTGGTCGCGGCGTTGCGCAACCAGTTCGGGGGCCACGCGGTCAAGACGGCGCCGAAGCAGTGAGCGCCACTTCTCCGCTGAGCGCGGCCGACACCGAGAACCCCCTCGTCGAGGGGCTGGAGCGCCTGCCGGTCCACCCGACGGCGCTGGTCATCTTCGGCGCCACCGGCGACCTGGCCCATCGCAAGCTGTTGCCGGCTCTGTACAACCTGGCCCACGAGGGCCAGCTCCCCGAGCGCTTCGAGGTGATCGGGGTGGGCCGCCGGACGCATCAAGACGAGGAGTTCCGCGACACGCTGGTGGACTCGATTGAGCGCTTCTCGCGCCGCCGTCCCGACCCCAACGTCCTGGAGGGGCTCCTCAACGAGGCCCGCTACGTCCAAGGCTCGTTCGACGACGACCAAGTCTATGCCGAACTCGTGCGCACACTGGACGAGTTCGACCAGAGTGCCGGCCGTCGCCTGGACCGGATCTTCTACCTGTCCACGGCGCCCGAGTTCTTCCCGATGATCGCCGGCAAGCTCGGCGCCGCCGGGCTCAACCAGTGCGAGAAGGCCTCGGTGCGGATCGTGGTCGAGAAGCCGTTCGGCTATGACCTGGCGTCGGCGCGGACGCTCAACGCCCAGCTGCTCGACGTCTTTGACGAGCAACAGATCTACCGCATTGACCACTACCTGGGCAAGGAAACGGTCCAGAACCTGATGGCGCTGCGCTTCGCCAACGCACTGTTCGAGCCGGTGTGGAACCGCAACTACATCGATCATGTCCAGATCACCGCCGCCGAGGACATCGGCATCGGTTCACGGGCGGGCTACTACGAGCACGCCGGCGCGCTGCGCGACCTCGTGCAGAACCACATGCTCCAGCTGCTCGCCCTGCTCACGATGGAGCCGCCCACGGCGTTCGACGCCGACCGGCTCCGCGACGAGAAGCTCAAGGTGCTCGAGGCGATCGTCCCGCCCAGCCTCGACGAGGTCGAGGCGATGGCGGTCCGCGCCCAGTACGCCCCCGGGGTGGTCGGCGGGGTGGAGGTGCCGGGCTACCGCGAGGAGGACGGGGTGGCGCGCTACTCGCGCACCGAGACCTACGCGGCGCTGCGGCTGCACGTGTCCAACTGGCGGTGGGCGGGGGTGCCGTTCTACCTGCGCACGGGCAAGCGGCTGTCACGCAAGCTGACCGAGATCGCGGTCATCCTCAAGCAGATCCCGCATGTCGCGTTGCAGAGCTCGGGGTCGGTGGGGATCCAGGCCAATCAGCTGGTGTTCACGGTGCAGCCTGACGAGGGTGTGTCGGTGGCGATCGGGGCCAAGATCCCCGGCACGCGGATGCGGATCCGCCCGGTGAACATGGAGTTCCGCTACGGGACGTCGTTTCTCTCGGAGTCCCCCGAGGCGTACGAGCGGCTGATCCTGGACGCCATGCGCGGGGACGCGACCCTGTTCACGCGCAACGACGAGATCGAGGCGCTGTGGGGGATCATCGATCCGATCCTCGAGGCGTGGGCACAGGACAAGTCCTCCACGATCCCGCAGTACGAGGCCGGGACGCCCGGCCCGCGCGAGGCCAACGCCCTGCTCGCAGACGGCCAGATATGGCGGCGCCTGTGAGCGAGGACGTCTGGTCGGCCCAGGACACCAACCCGGACGCCATCGAGGCGGCGCTGCGCGAGCTGCTGCGGGAGCGTCACGCCGCCAACGAGGCGCTGGCGCCCGCCCGCGTGCTCAATCTCATCGTCGTGGTGGACCGCGAGTGGAAGGGCGAGATCGCCAATCGCCTGGAGCGGGCCGGCCGCTACCACGCCTCGCGGACCGTGCTGTGCGCGGTGGAGGAGGGGCGCACCACCCTCGACGCCGTCGCCACCGTGAGCTATCAGGAGCCCCAGGGGTCGTCGTTGGGGGTCATGCACGAGAGCGTCGAGATCGACCTCGGCCCCAAGCACCTGCGCGGCCTGCAGACGATCTGCGACCCCGTGCTCATCTCCGAGATTCCGACCGTCGTGTGGTCCCCGCATGGACACCCGGAGGCGGTGGAGGCGCTCTGCCCGCTGATGGACGTGATGCTGCTGGACTCCGATGACGTTGACGACCCAGTGGAGGCGTTCGCGCGCGCCGAACGGCTGCGCAGGCACGCCTACATCGTCGATCTGGCGTGGCTGCGCACGACCCCGTGGCGCGAGCGTCTGGCGGCGACGTTCGACCTTCCCGAGCGCCTGGAGGCGCTGCGCGAGATCGAGGAGCTGGAGATCCGCCACCGCGAGACGTCGATGGCCTCGGCGCTGCTGCTGGCCGGCTGGCTGTCCACGCGCCTGCACTGGGAGCGCAGCCATCTCCGTCTCTGGGACGGGCGGCCGGCCGGCCAAGCGCACGAAGACAACGGCGACGTGGTGGTGTCGCTGCACACCGCCGAGCAGGAAGCGCCGGGGCTGGCCGGGGTGACGGTGGCCACCGCGGACGGTAGTTCGCTGTCGCTGCAACGCGGTCTGGGCGGCCTGGACGCCGAGGAGCGGACCGCCGACGGCGAGGAGCACCGGTGGAAGATCCTCGGCGCGTCGCGCGGCGAGGGCGGGATCCTGGGCGAGGGCATCCGGCAGGCGCTGCTGCGCGATCCGACCTACCTGCCCGCGCTCGAGGCGGCCCGGGAGCTGTGCCCTGCATGACGGTCTCGCTCGAGATCGTCGAGGATCCTGCCAGGGGGTGCGCCGCGTTGATGGTGGGGGCAGCGATCGCCGGCGGCGACATCGTCCTCACCGGAGGCTCGACGCCCCGCGCCGCCTACCAGCACTTCGTCGAGGCGGTGCAGTCGGTGGACATCGACCTGCGCGACACGACCTTCTGGGTCGGCGACGAGCGCTGCGTCGATCCCGAGGACGACCGGTCCAACTACCGGATGATCAAGGAGAGCCTGCTCGACCCGCTCGGTGACCGGGCACCGCGCTTTCAGCGGATGAAGGGCGAGCTCGGCCCCGAGGAGGGCGCCGAGGACTACGAGCAGATCCTCGAGACACTGTCCCCAGCCACCCCGCCCAGGTTCGACCTGCTGCTGCTCGGGATCGGCTCCGACGGCCACTGCGCGTCGCTGTTTCCCGGCCAGAAGTCACTGAGTGAGCGCAGGCGGCGGGTGGTGGGGGTGCCCGAGGCGGGCCTGGAGCCGTTCGTGCCGCGCATCTCGATGACCCTGCCCACGCTCACCTCCGCGCGCCACATCGTGTTTCTGGCCACCGGCGAGTCCAAGGCCGACCCGATTGCCCGGGCGTTCGGGCCCGACGCCGAGCCGGACCCGGCCACGCCGTCGTCCCTGCTCGTCCCCGAGGCCAAGGTGATCACCGTGCTCATCGACGACGCGGCGGCATCGCAGCTTCACTTCACCGGGGAGCCGCAGTGAGCGACGTCATCGGCCTGGACCTCGGCGGCACCAAGATCGCAGTGGCGCGCTTGAAGGGCAACGAGCTCTCCGAGTCTTTGATCGAGCCCACCAACCTGTCCGGGCAAGAGGAGCTCATCGATCAGCTGGTCGCGATGATCGGCGACTGCCGCGGCGACGAGTTGGACGGCGTCGGACTGGGGGTGCCGTCGATCGTGGAGTTCGAGACCGGGCGTGTCGTCTCCTCGGCCAACATCCCGCTTGCCGACGTCCCACTGCGCGAGGTGCTGGGTGAGCGCCTCGGGGTCCCGGTGTTCGTGGACAACGACGCGACCGTGGCCGCGCTGGCCGAGGCCCACGACGACCAGCTGCGGATGGTGGCTCGCGACCTGGTCATGATCACCGTCGGCACGGGCGTGGGCGGGGGGCTCGTGCTGGGCGGGCGCATCTACCGGGGCGCCACCGGCGGCGCCGGGGAACTGGGCCACACGATCGTCGGGATGGACCTCTCCGGCCCGGTGCCCGACGCCGGCCGGTTCCCCCAGAAGGGGTCGCTCGAGCGCGTCGCCGCGGGTCACGCGCTCGACACGATGGTGGAGCGTGCCGCCTCAGAGCAGCCCGATTCGGCACTCGGGCGCCTGCGCGCCCAAGGAAAGAAGGTGAGCGGGGTGGAGGCGGTGGACGCTGCGCAGGCGGGCGATGCCATGGCCGCGAGGCTGCTGGAGCTGTGGGGCGAGCGCCTGGGCATCGGGATCGCCAATGCCATCAACATCTTCGACCCCGAGGAGGTGGTGATCGGCGGCGGCGCGGCACGCGCCGGCGACCTGCTGCTGGAGCCGGCCAAACGTACGGCGGCCGCCTACGTGCTCCCGGGGCTGGGCAGCCGGACGACGATCCGGGTGGCTCGCCACGGCGTTCGCGCCGGGGTCCTGGGGGCGGCGCTCCTCGCCGCCCACGAGCTCAGCGACGCCAAGGCGCCCGCACGGACCGAGGATCTGATAGTTCAGGAACCATGATCGTCGCCTGCGGGTTCGACCACGCCGGATACGTGCTGCGCGAGCGCCTGCTGGGCGTCATCGCCGCCGACGGACACGAGATCCTGGACTTCGGGACCGATCGTCCCGACCCGATCGACTACCCCGACAAGGCGCTGGAGGTGGGGCAGGCGGTTGCGTCGGGCCGGGCCGAACGCGGGATCATCGTGTGCGGATCGGGCGCGGGCGTCTCGGTGGCCGCGTGCAAGGTCCACGGCGTCCGGGCGGCCACCATCCATGACACCTACACCGCCCACCAGGGCGTCGAGCACGACGACGTCAACGTCCTGTGCCTGGGCGGGCGCGTGGTGGGCGTTGAGGTGGCGGCCCAGATCGTGCTCACGTTCCTGCAGGCCAAGGTCTCCTACGAGGAGCGCCACGTCCGGCGGCGGGCCAAGGTGGACGAGATGGAGCGCACCGGAGGTGCAGCCGCACCGCAGACGTGAGATGGTGTGCGGCGGACCGCGCAATGGCTCACGAGATCTACATCGCCCGGCACGGCGCCACCGAGTGGAGCAAGTCAGGGCAGCACACGAGCCGCACCGACCTGCCGTTGCTGCCCGAAGGGGAGGAGCAGGCGCGGGGTCTACGCAGCAAGCTGGACGGTGTCGAGTTCTCGCTCGTCCTCTGCAGTCCATTGCGACGGGCGCGCGAGACCTGCGAGCTCGCCGGATTCGGCAACGTCGCCGAGATCACCGACGACCTCGTCGAGTGGGACTACGGCGAGTACGAGGGACTGACAACCCCGGAGATCCGGGCTACGACGCCGTCGTGGTGGCTGTGGCGCGACGGCTGCCCGGGAGGGGAGATGCCACCGGAGATCGGCACCCGGGTCGACCGGGTGCTGGAGCGGTTTGCCTCGGTTGCCGGGAGCGGGCTGGTGTTCGCGCACGGCCACGTCCTGCGCGTGTTCACGGCGCGCTGGCTGGAGATGGAGGTCGCCGCCGGCGCCCGCTTCAAGCTGGAGGCCGGCTCGCTCGGCGTCCTCGGTCACGAGCGCGAGACGCAAGTGATCGAGCGCTGGAGCGCATGACAGATGTCATAGGCGATTTCGGCGGCGCGGCACTTACGCGGGGGCTGGTCGAGGCTTACGCTGCCTGCCATGAACCAGATTTCCACAGATCCACATGGGCTGGCGATCGAGGTCCGTGACCTGCGCAAGTCCTACGGCGAGCTGGCGGCGGTGGACGGGGTCAGCTTCGAGGTCCGGCGCGGCGAGGTCTTCTGCCTGCTGGGCCCCAACGGCGCCGGGAAGACCACCACCGTAGAGATCCTCGAGGGCTACCGGGCGCGGTCGGGGGGCGAGGCGCAAGTGCTGGGCATCGATCCGGCCACCGCCGCCCGCACCCTGCGTGAGCAGGTCGGAATCGTGCTCCAGGCATGCGGCGTGCAGCCCGACCTCTCGGTCTATGAGCTGATCGAGATGTACGGCCGCTACCACGTCCGCCAGCGCCCCGTGGACGAGGTCATCGAACTGGTGGAGTTGACCGAGAAGCGGGACACCCGCGCCAAGGCCCTGTCGGGCGGCCAGCGGCGGCGCCTGGACCTGGCGCTGGCGCTCGTGGGCGATCCCGAGCTGATCTTCCTCGACGAGCCCACCACCGGCTTTGATCCGGCGGCGCGACGCCACGCGTGGTCGACGATCCGCTCGCTGTGCCAGCTCGGCAAGACGATCTTTCTCACCACGCACTTCATGGACGAGGCCCAGTTCCTCGCCGACCGCGTGGCGGTCATGCGCGGCGGCCAGATCATCGCCTCGGGGCGCCCCGAGGAGATCGGTGGCCGGGACCTGCGTCCGGCCGAGATTCGCTTCCTGCTGCCCGACGGGATGGAACTCGAGGACGTCCCCGAGGTGCCGGCGCAGCACCGAGAGGCTCAGGCCGACCGCGTGCTCATCCAGACGCGCGAGCCGGTACGCGCCGCCCAGATCGTCACCACCTGGGCGCTGGACCGCGACCTCGACCTCGGTCATTTCTCCGTGACCCAGCCGACCCTCGAGGACATCTATCTGGAGCTGACCGGGGCCAACGAGCACAATTCCGAGGTTCAGGAGGCTATGCGATGAGCACCGTCCCACAGTCGACGTTCCGCCGTGACCTGGGCCTGACCGCCTGGCAGATCCGCTACGAGCAGCGCGCCTATTGGCGCAACCGAGGGCGCGGCATCTTCACGTTCGTGTTCCCGATCATGTTCCTGGCCATCTTCGCCTCGCTGGACAAGGGTCAGACCATCTCCACCCGCGGGGGAATCCCCTACAACGACTTCTTCGTCCCGGGCATCCTGGCCTACGGCGTGATCGCCACGACGTTCGTGAACCTGGCGATCGGGACCGCCATCCTGCGCGACCAGGGCATCCTGAAGCGCATGCAGGGCACGCCGTTGCCGCGGTGGGCCTACATCGCCGCCCGGATCGGCTCGACGTTCCTGATCATGATGGCGATGACGGTGGTCGTGCTGGGGCTCGGCGCCGCGGTGTGGGGGCTGAAGTTCCGCGCCGGGGTGTTGCCGGGGCTGATCATCACACTCCTGCTGGGCACGGCCGCGTTCACCACGCTGGGGATCGGGATCGCCCGCTTCATCCCCAACGCGGAGGCGGCGCCGGTGGTGGTCAACCTGATGATCCTGCCGCTGACGTTCATCTCGAACATCTGGTTCCCGATCGATTCGCTGCCCCAGGCGCTCAAGACGATCGCCGGCCTGTTCCCGATCAAGGCGCTGGCCAGCGGGCTGCAGTATGTGTTCGACCCCCGCCATCACGGCGTCGCGCTCAGTGGCCAGGACATCAAGGTGCTGGCGATCTGGACCGTGGTCGGGACCTTCCTGATGCTTCGGTTCCTCCAGCAGCCGATGGGTGACGTCGCGTGACGCGACTGCTGCGCCGGCTCTCGCCGCGGCGCCTCCTGCGGGCGCGGCTGGATCGCGACTGCGTTCGCGAGTCGCCCTGGGCCTCGCCCCGGGTGCTCCGCGCCCGGTGGGGGACTGATCGCGGGGATGTGCATCAGCCTTTGGGTCGCGCCCGCCTCCTCGGGCTGGGCGTGTGGGGCGTGTTCATCGTGGTCCCGGTGGTGGACGCGATCACCAACACCGGGTCCACCACCGAGCACATCCTCGCCATCGCCGGCGCGGTGGCGTTCTCCGGCGTCTACGTCTGGCTGGTGCTGACGTGGTTCGAGGAACGGACCTACTGGCGCTCGCTGGCGTTGGCGGCCGTGCTGCTCTCGCTGGCCATCGTGCTGACGCTCGCCGACCGTCCCAGCTGGGCCTTCCTGTTCACCTACTGCGCGGCGTGCATCGGGCTGGTCGTGCCCTCCGACGTGGGCATGCCCGCGGTGATCGTGTGTGCCGCGCTGGCGTTCGGCACCACGGTGATCGCCGGGGGCGGCAGCGGCGCGGGCGTCGGCTTTGCCGCCAGCGCGGTCGGCATCGGCCTGCTCCTCGTGCTCATGCGCGACCTGCGGATGCGCAACCAGGAGCTGAGCGAGGCGCGCGCCGAACTGGCGCTGAGTGCCGTGGCCGCCGAGCGCGAGCGCTTCGCGCGCGATCTTCACGACCTGCTTGGCCACAGCCTGTCCGTGATCGCCATTAAGGCCGAGCTGGCCGGGCGCTTGATGGGGCTTGATGATGAGCGCGCCGCGACCGAGGTCGCCGACGTCGAGCGGGTGGCGCGCGAATCGCTGCGCGAGGTCCGCCAGGCGGTCAGCGGCTACCGGCAGCCGACGCTGGAGAAGGAGCTCGAGGGGGCGCGAGTGGCGTTGTCGGCGGCGGGCATCGAGGCCGAGTTCGAGCGCGCGCCGGTGACTCTGGATCCCGACGTGGAGGCCGTTCTGGCCTGGGCCGTGCGCGAGGGCGCGACCAACGTCATTCGCCACAGCGGCGCGCGGCACTGCCACGTGACGGTGAAGGCGGGCATGGCCGACGCGGCGGTGGAGGTGGTGGACGACGGCGGCGGCCCGGCTGGTGGCGGCGATGCGGGCGTCGGTGCCCGCGTTGGTGCCGGCGTCGGCGTCGGTCCGGGTGGAGCCAACGGGTACGCCGGCCACGGGATCGCTGGGCTCAGCGAGCGCGCGGAGAAGCTGCGGGGCCGGATCGAGGCCGGCCGCCTCCCCGACGGCGGTGGCTTCCGCCTGGCCGTGTCGATCCCGGTGCCGGTGGCGGGCTCGTGATCCGCGTGCTCATCGCCGAGGACCAGAGCATGGTCCGGGGCGCGCTGGCCACCCTCATCGGCCTGGAGCCCGACATCGAGGTCGTTTCCCAGGTCGCGCGCGGGGACGAGGTGCTGACGGCGGCCCGGTCCGCGCAACCCGACATCGCCCTGCTGGACATCGAGATGCCGGGCGCCACCGGTCTGGATGCTGCCGAGGAGCTGGCGCGCGAGTTGCCCGACTGCCGCGTGCTGATCCTGACCACCTTCGGTCGCCCGGGCTATCTCCGCCGGGCCATGGAGGGCGGCGCTTCGGGGTTCGTGTTGAAGGACGCTCCGGCGGGCGAGCTGTCCTCGGCGATCCGGCGCGCGTTGCGGGGCGAGCGGGTGGTCGATCCGGGCCTCGCGGCGGCCGCCCTGTCGCAGGGTGAGTCGCCCTTGACCCCGCGAGAGCGTGAGGTGCTGGCCGCCAGCCGCGACCACGCCACCGTGGCCGAGCTGGCCGGCGCGCTGTACCTGTCGCCGGGCACCGTGCGCAACCACCTGTCCTCCGTGATGCAGAAGCTCGACGCGCGCAACCGGGGCGAGGCGGTGCGGGTGGCCGAGGAGCGCGGCTGGCTGTAGCCGGGGCCGCGCCGTGCGACCGGTCCAGCGTTGCGCGGCGGTTGCCGCGGTCAGCGGGCGACTGTGACCATCACCAGCTGGACGACCGTCTGGCACTGCGGTCGAGGACGAGCCGCGGGCATTCTCATCGCTTAGGCCCGATGAACTGATCAAGCCGCGCGACGTCGGCTCCACGGGACACGTAGGTTGTGTGTGGCTTGGCTTCGGTCCAGCGCACCGCGAGACGCTCACAAGCCGCGCGGAAGATCGTGTGGATATCGGCCGAGTGGTTGGTGAATGAGTACCGAGGTTGGGACCATCCGCTACGCCCGGTGTTCTGGAACCGGCAGCCGTCGGACTGGATAAGCCCGCGGATCAGGTCCTCTGGCCACCGCTCGATCAGCCTCTGCTGCCAGACGGCGAGCACGATCGGGCGCTCGTGCTTCAGGCCTGGGCCGTGCTGGGGAAAGTGGCACCCCCATTGGCGCCAATAGGAGAAGACCTCGACGCAGTGGTCAGAGCGCAGGTAGGTACCAGCCTTCCCGGCGACGATCTGCGCAGCGTCCCGTGCGCTTCTCACGATCTCGGGATAAGCAGCATCGAGGATGATCCGCAACTTGTAGACGTCACGCGCGTGCTGTGAAAGGCACCCATCGCCGAGATACAGCCCAAGCAGATAGACGTACTCCGACGGAAGGGCGTCGAAATCGTGCTGACCAAGGCAACGGTGGCACCTGCTCGTATCGGCGCAGTGGGGAACGATGCCGCGGATCCAGTCGCGGATCGTGCGCGGCGGGACGTTGAGCGCCGACCCGATCGCGACGGAAGTCGCCCCGGAAAGCGACATCTCGAGAGCGGTGGCTACGGTCGCGCGCGAATGCATACGACCGCCACCCCATCTATGCGGCTGAGAGGACTCGAACCTCCACGCCCGTAAGGACACGGCGACCTGAACGCCGCGCGTCTACCAGATTCCGCCACAGCCGCGGGACGGGAGAAGTTAGCAATTGTCGCGATCATCGGGGAACTGAGGCTGATGGGAACATATGTTCGCACCGATGCCGGACGGACGAGCTCGCCCCGGGTCACGGCCTGTGCATCGGCGGTGGGGCTGCACGCTAAGCTGGTGAGCCGTTCCGCCCCAGGCCGAACGAACCTCCCCGCCGCTATCGTCTAGGGGACTAGGACGCCGCCCTCTCACGGCGGAAACCCGGGTTCGAATCCCGGTAGCGGTACT
>CAVRKJ010000013.1:0-844843 GCA_963721515.1 uncultured Actinomycetota bacterium
GGATGCGACGCCTCGCCCACGCCAGCCACTACCCTGCACGACGCCCAAGCGTGAGCCGCGGGGGCTGGATGGCCCCGGCGGCGGCAGAGTACGAGAGAGGAAGTGACGATGGCTGACCGCCTCGCTGGGCGCCACGCGCGCCCCGGTCTGACGCTGCGTGCCCGGACCGCCCTGTTGTCAACCGCCGTGTGCGCGGCCGCCGTGGCCGTGGCCGCGGGACCCGCGCAGGCCAAGGGCCCTGCGGCGGCGTGCCAGCCGTACGCCGGCAAGCCGTGCCTGTTCCCGTTCCCAGACAACCGCCTCACCCGGCCCGATCGCACCAGCGCCACCGGTGTGCGCGTCAACCTGTCCGCATCGGCGATGCCGGCCAACAAGAAGGGCGTGCGTGTGACGCCCGGTCCCTATGACCGCGACGACGGCTTCAGCCCGGGCAGCGCGATCGTGCTGCACATCGCCGGTCTGGACAACGCCGCCGCGCTGAAGCGCACCGGCGCCGTACCCGTCACCGACATCGCGCAGTCGCTGGCCAAGCGCCAGCCGATCGTGCTCATCGACCAGGCCACCGGCGCCCGCCAGCTCATCTGGGCCGAGGTCGACGCCAACGCCAAGGGCGCCGCCGCCACCGATCTGCTCATCCACCCGGCGAAGCTGCTGGCCGAGGGCCACACGTTCGTGGTGGCGCTGCGCGACCTGCGCACGAAGACGGGCAAGCTCATCCCGGCGCCGAGGTGGTTCGCACGGCTGCGCGACGGCGGCAGGCTGCCCGCCGCAGAGCGGGGGCAGACGGCGCGCTACGCGACGATCTTCAAGGCGCTCAAGCGCGCCGGGATCGCCCGCGGCAAGAGCCTCTACGCGGCATGGAGCTTCACCGTGGAGTCGCGTCAGAACCTGACGAACGGCATGCTGGCGATCCGCAACAACGCGTTCGCCCAGCTCGGCGACACCAACCTCGCCGATTCGGTGGACTCCGGCCACGCGCCGGCGTTCACGGTGACCGACACCAAGGAGCTGGTCTCCTCGGCGGGCGCGCCGCTGACCCAGGTCGACGGGACGCTCCAGGTCCCGTGCTATCTGGTCGCCTGCGGTCCGTCGACCCAGCCGGGCTTTCACTACAGCTCCTCCAAGCCCGATGCGACCCCGACTCAGATCGCCGGCAACGTGGCCACCACGACGTTCGAGTGCATCGTGCCGAGTACCGCCACCGCGCTGACGCCGGCCCGGATCTCGCTGTATAGCCACGGGCTGCTCGGCTCTGAGGACGAGGTCCACTCCGGGGCCGTCGAGGCGCTGGCCACCGGGCACAACATGGTGTTCTGCGCGACGGACTTCTGGGGCCTGGCCAACGGCGACGTGGGCAATGACGCCGCGGCCCTGGGCAACATCAACCTGTTCGGAGCGGTGATCGACCGCCTGCAGCAAGGCGCGCTCAACACGCTGTACCTGGGCCGGCTCATGCTCAACCCGGCGGGGCTGGCCTCCAACGCGGCGTTCCAGCAGGTCGGGCACCCGGTGATCGAGACCTCGAACCTGTACTACGACGGCAACAGTCAGGGCGGGATCGAGGGCGGCATGTTGACCGCACTGTCACCGGACTTCCGCCACGCCGTGCTCGGCGTGACGGGGATCGATTACGCCAACGTGCTCGTCCAGCGCAGCACGGACTTCGCGCCGTTCGGGACCCTGCTGTACGCGGCCTACCCCGACCAGTCCCTGCACCCGCTGCTGCTCGATCTCATGCAGCAACGGTGGGACCGCGGCGAGCCCGACGGCTATGCCGAGCAGATGACCGCGCATCCTCTGCCCGACACCCCGTCGCACGAGGTCCTGATGCAGATCGCCTACGGCGACCACCAGGTGTCGATGTACGCGGCCGCGGTCGAGGCCCGGACGGTGGGCGCATCGGCCTACCAGCCGGCGCTGGACTTGAGCACCAACCGCTCGCGCGACCGCAACCTGTTCTACGGCCTGCCTGCGATCAGGGCGTTCCCGTTCAGCGGGTCCGGGATCGAGATCTGGGACAGCGGCCCGGGCCACACCCAGCCCCCGCCGCTGACCAACACCGCACCCGCCGACACGGCCGCCAACCAGGATCCCCACCAGGATCCGCGCAGCACCCCGGCGGCCCAGAACCAGGTGTCTGACTTCCTGACGCCCGGCGGGATGGTGACCGACGTGTGCAACGGCGCTCCCTGCCGGAGCTCCGACTACACCCCGTAGCCGCTCACGGTCTGATCCAGCACCGGAAGTCGTTCCAGCGCGCTCGCATCCCGGGCGCGCTGGGCGACCTCCCGGCGCCGGCGGGCGGGCAGCGCCGCCAGCCGACGCCCGAGGCGCTGCTGGATGGTCTCGTCGTGCTCGGCGATGAGCAACACCTCGTCCCAGAGGTCGTGGTCGATGATCGCGTCCAGGATCGCCTGAAGCGAGGGCTCGTCGAGAGCCAGCGTGGCCGTCACCATGTCCCGGCGCTGGCGCTTTGAGAGATGGTTGAGGAGGTCGAGCGCCTCCAGCCACAGGCCCTCGCGTGCGGCGGCGCCGACGATGCCTTCCGATCGGCCCTTGGGCAGACGGGCCAGCAGGCGGCTGAGGTGGCGCCTGTCCTCGAGCACGAAGGCGACCTGGAGCACCGCCTCGTCGTCCATTGCGCCCACGGCGGCGGCGATCGCGTCGTCGCCCAGGTGCCCGACGAAGCGGCCCATCGTCACGTACTCCCGGCGCGCCACCAGCTCGCCGGTGACCTGGCCGATGAGCGCCGGGGCGATCTTGGCGATGAGGTCCGAGGCGCGGCGCGGATCGAGCTCGACGGCGACGTCGGCCAGAAACGGTGGCGGCAGCTTGGCCGCCACCTCCACCGCCTTGTCCGTTTCGAGCATCCCGGCGAGGCGCGCGGACAGCAGCGGACCGAAGGCGCGCTGGCCGATCGTGGCCGTGAGGCCGGCCGGCAGCAGACGGCTCCCCGCCGCCAAGCGCCGCAGCGAGCCGCCGTGGGCGTCGTAGAGGGCCTCGGTGACCCCGTCGCGCAGGAGGCGCAGGTCATCGGGGGGAAGGCGCTCCAGGTAGGCGAGCCCGGCCGGGTCGCGTCCCAGCAGCCGGGCGAGCTTCATCACCTCGGCGTGGGCCTGAAGCAGGTCGGCGGCGCGGCTCATCCGACGACGCGCTTGATCGGTCCGCGCAGCAGTCGCGGGATGTGGCTGAGCGCCCGGTCTCCGGCCGCGGCCAACGCGGCCGCCTGACGGTGGCGGGCATCGGCGAGGGCGGAGCTGAGGTCTGCGAGCTCCGCGTCGCTGAGGGTGCGCAGCGAGTCGGGCGCGGTGTCGCCCAGCTCGGCGCGCAGCGCGGTGAACGCGTCGTCAGGCACTGCGAGCCGTCCTACCCGCTATCGGCGCGGCGCTCCCGCAGGGCGCTGTGGCAGGGCAGGCATCGCTGCGTAGTATCGAAGATCTCCTCGATGCGCGCCCTCGTCTCCTCCTCCACGCCTCCCTTTGCCGAGCTCGCCGAGGTCGCCGATCCGGAGCCGCTGGCCCACGAGGCGCTCGTCTCCGTCCATGCGGTCAGCCTCAACCGGGGCGAGGTGCGGCGGCTCGAGCGGATGGAGCCCGGGACGGTCGCGGGCTGGGACCTCGCGGGCACGGTGAGCCGCCCGGCCGCTGACGGCAGTGGTCCGGCGGAGGGGGCGCGGGTCGTGGGTCTCAAGCTGGTCGGCGCGTGGGCGGAGCGGGTGGCCGTGGCCACCGAGTTCCTGGCCGAGCTCCCGGAGGGCATCTCGTTCGCGCAGGCGGCGACGCTGCCCGTGGCCGGGGTGACGGCCCTGCGCGCGCTGGAGGTCAGCGGCTTCGTGCTCGGCAAGCGCGTGCTCGTGACCGGCGCCAGCGGCGGCGTCGGGCGCTTCGCCGTCCAGCTCGCGGCGCTCGCCGGCGCCCATGTCACGGCGGTGGCGCGACGCACCGAGGGGCTGGCCGGGCTCGGCGCCGACGAGGTCCTCCCCGAGCTGGAGGCCGAGGGCGAGACGTTCGACGTGATCCTCGACGCCATCGGCGGTCCGGTGCTGGGGGCAGCGCTGCAGCGAGTGGCGCCGCGCGGCACGGTGGTCAGCTTCGGCGCCACGATCCCGGAGCCCGTCAGCTACCCCACCCGGGAGCTGTTCTCCCGGGCCCCGGGCGCAGTGCTCCATGGCCTCTACATCTTCGATGAGCTCGACCACACGAGGACCGCGGCGGCCGACCTGCGCCGGCTCGCCGAACTGGTGGCTGCGGGCCGGGTCGACACCCAGATCGACCTGACCGCGTCCTGGAGCGAGGCGGCCTCCGCGATCGAGGCGCTCCTGGACCGGCGGGTGGCGGGCAAGGCCGTGCTGACGCTCGACTGAGGCCCTGCTCGCGAGTCCCGTCTCTGGCTCTCTCCGTGTCCGGCGCGCCGGTACGTGGCGCATTGGGCTACCGGCGAGTAAGTGCCGGGATTGCACGGGAATCTCTCGTCAGGACGCGGTCAGGAGGCTCCGGCATCGTTGTTGAGCATTGATTAGGTGTCGGTCCGGCTGCGACCACCCACTCGCATCAGAGCTCCGATGGGATTACGCTGTGCGGCCTGGGAACACGACCTCTGGAGGAGGATCAGTGAGTAGATACGTCAGGCCGTGGGCAGCTGGGCTGCTCGCGGTATTTGCCGCAGGCGCAATCGCCGCCTGCGGTGGCAGTAGCTCGTCGTCAAGCAGCAACGCGTCGGCGGCTCCGGCCGCGACCGGCAGCAGTTCCGGCACGAGCACAGGCGCCAGCACCGGCACGTCCGGTGGCAAGGAAGGCGGCACCATCACCATCGACTCGGGCACGCCACCGCTGTCGGCCGATCCGGGTCTTGACTTCACCACTCAGGGCAACGAGCTCGAGTCGGTGGTCGACACCCCGCTGCTGACCTTCAAGCGCGGCGTCGAGGGAGCCGGCGGCAGCACGATCATCCCCGCCCTGGCGACCGGTCTGCCCGAGGCCTCGAACGGCGGGAAGACCTACACCTTCACGCTGCGTCCGAACCTGCACTACTCCGACGGCACGGTGATCAAGGCTTCGGACGTGATTACCGCGCTCGAGCGCGACCTGAAGATCCCATGGCAGGCGGCGTCGTTCATCAGCGGCTACGTCAAGGGCGCCGACGCCTACGCCAAGGGCAAGGCCAAGACCATCTCGGGCGTCACCGCCGACGACACCAAGGGCACGCTCACCGTCAACCTGGTGGCGCCGTTCTCGCCGATCGTCGACATCTTCGCCCTGCCGGGCACCGCTCCGGTTCCGCCCAACACGCCGGCCAAGAACCTGGCGTCCAAGGGCACGATCGGCGACGGTCCCTACATGTGGAGCAAGATCGACCCCGAGCACAGCTACACGCTCGTCCAGAACCCGAAGTTCGACGTCCCCGGCATCCCCAAGGGTCACGCCGCCACGATCGTCTACAACGTCAACTCCAACGTCCTGGCCAACGCCGAGCAGGTGCTCAACAACCAGGCCGACGTGTTCGATCCCGGCGACACGCTCCCGCCGTCGATCCTGGAGAAGATCAAGACCTCGGCGGCCGACCGCTACCAGGCGATGCCGCTGAACTCCAGCTGGTACTTCTGGTTCAACGTCGACAAGAAGCCGTTCAACAACATCTCCGCCCGTCAGGCCGTGCTGGCCGCGACGGACATGCGGGCGCTGTCGCGGCTGGACAGCGGTTTCATGACGCCGGACTGCCACCTGATCCCGTTCGGCATCCCCGGCCACTCCAGCCCGTCGACTTGCCCGTACCACAACCCCAACGGCCCGCCGAACATGACGCTGGCCAAGCAGCTGATGACGAAGTCCGGGATGATCGGCCAGCCGGTCACGATCTACGGCGAGGAGCGCAGCCCCCGCCGCCAGTACCTGGACTACTTCGCCGGCGTCCTGAACTCGCTCGGGTTCAAGGCGACCGAGAAGGTGGTCAACTCCGGCGTGTACTTCACCACGATCGGGGCCCCCACCCTGAAGGCGCAGATGGGCTTCGGCGACTGGAACCAGGACTTCCCGGAGCCGTGGGACTTCATGAACCTGTTCGCCGGCAACGCGGGGTCGTCGCTGAACTACGGCTACGTCAATGACCCGCACTACAACACACAGATCGCGTCGCTGAGCCAGAAGCCGACGCCGAGCGTGGCGAGCCAGTGGCAAGCGCTTGACGACTACGCGGTCAGCCACGCCTACTTACGACGTCTACGGCCACGAGGCCAAGGCCAAGTTCTACTCCAACAAGTTGAACTTCAACGAGGGCGTCCTGTCCGTCGAGTACCTGACCGACCTGACGAGCCTGCAGCTCAAGTAACAACGGGCGATCGGCCGGGAGGCGCCAATCCTTTAGGCGTCCTCCCGGCCCGCTCGCCGGTATCCGGCGGTAAGCTCCCCACGACCCGACCGAATGGCTCTCGATCCGTTTACCCGATCTGGTGATCCGGACGCCAACCCGGAGGGACCGGGGCTGACGCACCTCGACTCGGGCGCAGGCCTGCTCGTCGCCGAGGCGCCGGCGGGGGACGCCTGGTCAGAGGGGCGCCACGCCCCGGCGATCGGGCCGTGGCGACTGGCGGGCCGACGGCTCCGCCGCAACAAGATGGCGCTGGCCTTCCTGGGGCTGTTCATCGTGCTGGTGGCGATGTGCCTGCTGGCGCCGGTCTACGCGCAGCACGTCGCCCAGATCGGGCCCAACACCAACAACGTGACCGGCACGATCAACGTCCGTGGGCACTCGGAGAACGTCGTGTCGCTCGACGGCGTGCCGATTGGGCCCACGTTCACGCGCCATTACTTCTTCGGAGCGGACACCAACGGCCGCGACCTGGCCGTCCGGCTGCTGTACGGCGGTCGCACGTCGCTGCTCATCGGCGGGGTCGCCACCATCATCATCATCTTCTTCGGCACGCTGGTCGGGCTTGTGTCCGGGTATCTGCGGGGTCCGGTCGACGGCGTGCTCAGATGGCTGATGGAGCTGGTCTGGTCCTTCCCGCCGGTGATCCTCGGCGTGGTCGTGGGCACCGCCCTCGCCTTCGGCGGGATCGGCCCCATCAAGGGGAACTCGCTCCTCATCCCGACCCTGATCATCGGGGGGATCTATGTCCCGTACCTGGGTAAGCCGATCAGGGGTGAGGTCCTGCGCCTGCGCGAGCACGACTTCGTCGACGCCGCGCGCGTCGTGGGGATCAGCCCGTCGCGGATCATGTTCTCCGAGATCCTGCCCAACACCGCGTCCACGATCACGGTGTTCGTGCCGATCATGCTGGCCAACGCGATCCTGCTCGAGTCCTATCTCTCGTTCCTGGGGGCGGGGGTGCAGGCGCCCAACGCATCCTGGGGCACGCTGATCTCCGACGGCCTCCCGTACATCTCGACCACTCCGAGCTTCTCACTGATCCCCGGGGCGATGCTGGTGCTCACGGTGCTCAGCATCAACATCGTCGGCGACGGCGTGCGGGACGCGCTTGACCCGCGCGCGCAGGTCCGGATCAAGACCTGATGGGCCGCTTCATCGTCCGCCGCTCGCTGTCCGCGATCGCGCTTCTGCTCGCCACCTCGTTCCTGGTGTTCAGCTTCTTTGAACTGATCCCCAACTACAACCCGGCGCGTGCGATCGCGGGGCGCAGTGCGAACCAGACAACGGTCGACCAGGTGGCCAAGAAGTTCGACCTCGACAAGCCGTTCTACGTCCAGTACGCCAACACGATGAAGCTGATCTTCACCGGCCAGGTGATCGATTACCAGAACGACCTCAACGTCACGGACCAGTTTCGCCAGAGGTTTCCGGTGACGCTGTCGCTGGTCGTACCGGCCGCAATCATCTGGTTGGTGATGTCCGTCCTGCTCGGTTCCATCAGCGCGCTCAGGGTCGGCCGATTGACCGACCGCGCGGTGATGGTGGCCGCGATCATCGGTGTGTCGGTCCCGATCTTCCTGCTCGCCGCGCTGCTGCTGTATCTGTTCGCCTACAAGTGGGCCGTGTTCCCGAACACGGGGTATACGACCTTCACCACCAGCCCGACCCAATGGGCCTACCATCTCATCCTCCCCTGGATCTCGATCGCGGTGTTGAGTATCGGGTTCTACTCACGCGTCCTGCGCTCAAATCTGCTCGACACCGTCAACCAGGACTACGTGCGGACGGCACGGGCCAAGGGCCTGTCGCAGCGCCAGGTGTTCAGACGCTACGTCCTGCGCAATTCGCTGATGCCGATCGTGACCCTGTTCGGCCTCGACTTCGCGCTGCTGCTGGGCGGCGCGGCCCTGGTCACCGAGACCGTGTTCAACCTTCCCGGTATCGGGCAGTACGAGGCGAGCGCGATCGGCAACCTCGACGTTCCCCCGATCCTGGTCGGCGCGATCTTCACCGCGTTCTTCGTCGTCGCCTTCGGCGCGATCGTCGACGTTCTCTACGCCATGCTCGACCCCCGGGTCCGGCTCACCGGCTGACCGTGACTGCTCGCGGAGACGACCACTGATGGCCGAGCACCTGCTCGAGGTGGATGGCCTGCAGGTGTCGTTCGTAACCGAGGACGGCGTCGTGCGGGCCGTCGACGGCGTCTCGTTCACGCTCGATCGCGGCCAGGTCCTGGCCATCGTGGGCGAATCGGGATCGGGAAAGTCCGTGACCGCGATGACGCTGATGGGACTGACCCGCGGGCCCAACTCGCGGTTCGGCGGGTCGGCACGTCTGGGCGACCGCGAGCTCGTCACCGCATCCGAGGACGAGCTCCAGCACATTCGCGGCGAGGAGATCGCGATGATCTTCCAGGACCCGATCTCGTCGCTCAGTCCCGTACACCGGATCGGCGACCAGATCGTGGAGCAGATCCGCGCCCACGAGAAGATCTCCAAGGCCGCCGCGCTGGACCGCACCGTACAGCTGATGGAGCGCGTCGGGATCCCGCGGGCCGCGGAGCGTGCGCGCGCCTACCCGCATGAGTTCTCCGGCGGCATGCGCCAGCGCGTGATGATCGCGATGGCCCTGTCGCTGTCGCCCAGCGTGCTCATCGCCGACGAGCCGACCACCGCGCTGGACGTCACCATCCAGGCCCAGATCCTCGAGGAGATCCGTCAGCTGAGCCGCGAGAGTGACAGTGCTGTCATCTTCGTCACCCACGACCTCGGCGTCGTGGCCGACATCGCCGATCGTGTGGTGGTCATGTACTCCGGCCGGGTCGTCGAGCAGGGCACCCTCAACGAGATCTTCTACGACCCTCAGCACCCCTACACCTGGGGCCTGCTCGGCTCGGTGACGCGCATGGACCGCGAGCCCCCGCATCGGCTCCCCGCTATCCCCGGCCAACCGCCGTCGCTGGTCAACGCGCCGACCGGATGCCATTTCCGGCCCCGCTGCCCGCACGCGTTCGACAAGTGCGGGGAGGTGCCGCCGCTCGAGTCGCATCTGAGCGACGCCCCGGAGCATGTCGACCGGTGCTGGCTGGACGTCTCCGAGAAACGCACGCGCCGCGAGGTCGAGGACGGCCGCATCGGGCTCGGCACGGGATCGGTGGCGGCGTGAGCACGGACACCACCACGGAGCCCGAGCCCGAGCCCGCGGCCAACGGCAAGGCACCGATGCTGGAAGCCGAGCACGTCCAGCTCTACTTCCCGATCAAGCAGGGCGTGCTCATCGACCGCACGATCGGCCACGTGCACGCCGTCGACGACGTGTCGCTCCGCCTCAAACACGGGGAGACGTTGGGCATCGTGGGCGAGTCGGGCTGTGGCAAGAGCACGTTGGCGCGCTGCTTCGTCCGGCTCCTCGAGCCGACGGCCGGCGCGATCCGTTACCGCGGCCAGGACATCACGCACCTCAGTCGCAAGGCTCTGGATCCGGTGCGCCGCGAGATGCAGCTCGTCTTCCAGGACCCGGTCTCCTCGCTGAACCCCCGCAAGCGGGTCGGGCAGATCGTGGGCACCCCGCTGCGCCTGCACGGGATGGACGGCGGCAAGGCGGAGGACCGCGTGCGTGACCTGCTCGAACGTGTGGGCCTCAACCCCGAGCACATCAACCGGTTCCCCCACGAGTTCTCCGGCGGCCAGCGCCAGCGCATCGGCATCGCCCGAGCCCTGGCCGTGGATCCGCAGCTGATCGTGCTCGACGAGCCCGTCTCGGCGCTCGACGTCTCGATCCAGGCGCAGGTGGTCAACCTCCTGGACGACCTCCAGGACGAGATGGGCCTGTCCTATGTGTTCATCGCGCACGACCTATCGGTGGTCCGCCACGTCTCAGACCACATCGCGGTCATGTACCTGGGCAAGCTGATGGAGGTCTCTCCGGCCAGGGAACTCTACGACAAGCCGATGCACCCCTACACCGAGGCGCTGCTCGAGGCGATTCCCATCCCGGACCCCGAGGAGAACCGCCGGCGGGTGCGCAACGTCATCGGCGGAGAGGTGCCGAACCCGATCAACCCCCCGTCCGGCTGCCGCTTCCACACCCGTTGCACGTATGCCACCGAGGTGTGCATCGCCGTCGAGCCGCCGTTGGCCGAGTACCCAGGCGGCCATCTCACGGCGTGCCACCACCCCCGCAACGTCACCGCCGCGGAGGCCTCAGCCGCGACGCGCTCGCCGCTGAGCCCCCTGAGCGCGGGTGAGGAGATGCCGTCAGCCAACGGTGCCCCGACCGCTCCGAGTGCCGCCGGCGCCGGCACCGGGACGGAGGCGGCCGCGGCACGTGAGGCGGACGACGGCGGGCAGAGCTCCTAGGCGGGCGGCGCCGTGCAGGTCCGGACGGCCGTGGTGACGATGGTGTGCTGTGGCGTGGCCGCAGGGTGCGGCGGTGGCTCGAGCTCATCGAGCACCTCGAGCGCGGCCCCCAAGAACGCGGCGCAGGTGGTCTGCGCCGGCGCGCGGGCGGCCGCGGCCTCCGCGCTCGGACGCGCGGTGTCGTTGAGGATCGCCGACCACGACCCCGGCAACGTGGAGTGCCTGCTCCGCGGGGCGGGGACGCGCCTGGACCTCGTCGCCCAGCAATCCGCCCAGGCATGGGCGCAGTGGGACACGACCCAGGTCCACCAGGACCAGGCCTACGGTCCCAGCGCCGACCATCAGGCGGCGCAGATCCCCCAGGCGCTCGATACCAGCGCCGGCATCAATGCCGCGTGGATCCCGGCGCAGCGAATGATCTTCGCCACCAACGGGACTCAGAGCAAGGGTGGCAGCTACGTGACCGTCACGGTGTCAGGCAGGCGCCACGGTAAGGCTGAGGTGGCGCTGGCCAACGCGGTGATGCTGGCGGCCCTGAAGGTGGCGCCCAAGGGCCCGAACCTGGCCCCGCCGTCCTGATGGGACTCGTCGACGACGAGTCGATGGCCATCCTCCTGCTCCCAGGCCCCCTCGATGGGTTTGAGCGCGAGGACCACGCGCGCAGCCTGCTCTTGATCCCGCGGGTGGTCGCACTGGAGGCGTCCAGGCGGCGCACCCCCTCGTGGCTGCGCAACGCCGCGCCGATGCGCCAAGCCCGGAGGCTCCGGCTTCCCGGGCAGTTGCGCATGATCGTCCTCTACCACCCCGCGCAGTACCCGCTGGCCCGGGCGCTGTCCGGCCACCACGAGGCGGCCGAGCTGTGGTACCTGCCGCCGCGCCGATCGGATGTGAGCGGCCACAACGCGGAGGAGACGCGGGAGCTGCTGGTGTCAGACTCGCTGGCCCGCGATCGCTCGACACGCACCCTCACCGAGACCCCGGGCGGCGACTCACACGACGACCCGCTTCGCCTCAGGCTGCGCGAGCTGGACGTGATCAACGCGCGGGCCTTCATGCCCGAGGCGCGTTTCTCGCGGGCGCGACTACGCGAGCGAGGGCCGTAAGGGGGCCCGCCTCGGGGCGTAAGGGGTGGTGCCCACGAATGGGCTCCGTTCTCCCGATGTGGATCCGTGCGCCTCAGTCCAAGCTGACGTGCACGGTGTCAACTATCGAGAGGCCAGAGCCATGCACCCCCAGCTCAGCGCCATCATCGCCGAGAGCCGGCGCGAGGATCTCCAGCTCACGGCGAGGCGCAACCGCGGCGACCGCCACCCCCGCCGGCGACTCGTATCCGCGCTCAGGCGATACTTCATACATGCCATCCCGGTTGACCAGCAACCACTTGGTCGGACGAGTCGGGGAGCTGGCGGAACTCGAGCTCGCCGTTCGAGAGGCCAGCGACGGGCGGCCGACGCTCGTCCTGCTCGGCGGTGACTCCGGTGTCGGCAAGACCCGGCTCGTCGGCGAGCTGGAGCAGCGCCTGTCGGCGGGTAGTGAAAACGCCCCACTGATCCTGCGCGGCGATGGGGTCGAGCAGGCAGACGGCGAGCTGCCGTACGCACCGCTGCTCAGCGCGCTGCGCCCTTTGGTGCGGGAGCGGCACCCTGCCCTGGAACGCCTGAGCCCGGGCGGCCGGCAGCAGCTGGCGACGATTCTGCCGGGTCTGGAGGAGGCCGGCCGGTCCAGCGAGGCCCGGGCGCCCGACCAGCTACGGCTGTTCGAGGCCATGCTGGAGCTCGTCGACTGTCTCACCGCGGGCGCGCCGCTCGTGCTGATCATGGAGGACATGCACTGGGCCGACCGCTCCACACGCGCATTCACCGCCTTCCTGGCCCGCACGATGCGCCAGGAGCGGGTGTGCGTGATCCTCACCTACCGTGCGGACGAGCTGCACCGCCGCCACCCACTGCGCCCGCTGCTCTCCGAGCTCGAGCGGCTGGAGCGGGCACGGCGCATCCTGCTCGAGCCGTTTGACCGCGGCGAGCTGCGCGAGGCACTGACCGACATCCTCGGCGCCGAGCCCAAACATGCGCTGCTGGAGCGGCTGTTCGCGCGCAGCGAGGGTAATCCGCTGTTCACCGAGGAGCTGCTGGCCGCCGGGCTCGACGGACGCGGTGCGGCGCCTCAGAGCCTGCGCGATGCCTTCCTGGTGCGGATCGAGCGGCTCTCACCCGACGCCCAGCGCGTGGCCCGCGCGGTTGCGGTGGCCCGCGCGGCCGACGAGTCGATGCTGGCCGACGTCACCGGCCTGGAGCGCGATGCGCTCCAGGACGCGCTGCGCGAGTCTGTCTCCGAGCAGGTGCTCGTTGCCGGAACCGACGGGCTCTTCGGCTTCCGCCACGCGCTGCTGCGCGAGGCCCTCTATGACGATCTGCTCCCGGGTGAGCGCGGCGGGCTGCACATCGCGCTGGCCGGCGAGCTCGAGCAGCGCTGCGGTGCCGACGATGACCGCGAGCTCGAGCGGGCCTCCTCGATCGCAGGCCATTACGGGGCGGCGGGCGACCAGCCCAACGCGCTGCGCAGCACGATCGCCGCCGCGCGCGCCGCGCACAAGGTCTACGCCTACGGCGAGGCCTCGGACCTCACCGAGCGCGCCCTGGAGCTGTGGCCGCGCGTCGATGACCCAGAGCGGGTCGCCGGCCTCGATCATGTGAGCCTGCTGACGATGGCCGCCCAGGCTCACCAGATCCAGGACGAGCGGGCGCGCAGCGTCGTGCTCATCGGCGAGGCCCTGCGCGAGCTCGATCCCGAGACCGACCCGGCCCGCTACGCCGGCCTGCTTGCCCAGCAGGCCCGGATCACAGCGTCGCTGAACCGCGGCGAGGAGTCCCTGGAGATGGCCGAGCGGGCGCTGGCCATGCTGCCCGAGGACGACCCCGGCGGACAGCGACCGCTGCTCCTCGCGTGGCTGGCGCGCGCCCGGTTCCTGCGCGGGCGCTTCCGTCATGCCGCCACCGAGGGCGAGGCGGCCCTCGAGGTGGCGATCGCCGCCGGTGACCGCGCCGCGGAGACCGAGCTGCTCAACACCCTGGGCATGGCGTACGTGTCGCTGGGCGAGGTCGAGAAGGGGATCGGGTCGCTGGAGCGCGCGATCGCGCTCGCGCGCGAAAGCGAGGACTTCGACAGCCTGGCCACGGCGTACAGCAACCTCGCGGACATGCACGACCTCGCCGGTCGCACGCGGACCGCGCTCGCGACGGCCAAGGAAGGGCTCGCCGTCACTCCAACCCACCACGTGCGCAGCTATGCCTGGATGAAGCTGACGCTCGCGGAGATGGCGTTCGCGGCGGGCGAGTGGCAGACGGCGCAGGACTCGCTGTCACCGCGGCCCACCCGGGCCGCCGGGCTGCTCTACATCTTCCGCCAGCTGACCGGAGCCGAGCTCGCGCTCGCCGTCGGCGACGAGGATGGCGCGGCCGCGTGCCTCGACGCCGCCCAGGACCTGGTGGCGGTGACCACCCAGCCGCAGTGGATCGGGCTCTATGGCGCGCTGCGGGCGGAGCTGGAGGTGCGCCGGCGCGACCTGGCCGGGGCGCAGGCCGCGGTCCAGGAGGCGCTCGACCGGCTCGAGGTCTGCACCGATGACGTGATGGGCATCGCCCGGATGAGCTGCATCGGCCTGTGGGTCGAGGCCGACCGGGCCGAGCGCGCCCGGGATCTGCGCGAGACCGGTGAGCGGCGCGACGCCCTGGCACGGGCGCGGCTGCACGCCGACCGTCTGGCCGCCACCGCCCAGGACGGCGGCCCGGTGGAGCGCGCGCGGCTGGCTCAGGGCAAGGCCGAGCTGGCCCGGGCCCGCGGCCGAGGTGCGGCCCGGGAGTGGGCGCGGGCTGCCGCGGCCTGGGATGAGATCGAGCGCCCGTATCCCGCGGCGATCGGCCGGTGGCGGCAGGCCGAGGCGCTGGCCGCGGCCGACGACCGCGCCGGCGCGAGCGAGCCGGCGGCGGCGGCCCTGGCCGCGGCCGAGGCGCTGGGGTCGCAGTGGCTGGTCCGCGAGGTTCGGACGCTGTCCGAGCGCGCCCGGCTCGACGTCTCGCCGGCTCCCGCCGGAGCGACCGTGGCGGCCGGTAACGGCAACGGCGACGGCGCGGGCGCTGCGGCCGAGGACCCCTTCGGCCTCACTCCCCGCGAGCGCCAGGTGCTGGCCCTGCTGGCCGAGGGGGCGACCAACCGGCAGATTGGCGCGGCGCTCTACATGGCCGAGAAGACCGCCAGTGTCCATGTGTCGCGGATCCTGGCCAAGCTCGGGGTCCAGGGTCGCACCCAGGCGGCTGCGGTGGCGCACCGGTTGCATCTGGCGTAGCTCGTGCTCGTGGACACGGCCTGACCAGCAGGTCAGTGCTTGTGCCGGGGCTGGTGCCGGGCTTGTGCCGGTGAGCGGTCAGCCGGCACAGCTCAATTGCTTGCCCGAATCCGGTGAGCTTCCAGACGCCGCGTTCGTGCTTGAGGGTGACGTGCTTGAGCTCGGTGGCGACCGGGGTGGCGCTCGTGTCGGCGTTGGCGATGTTTCCGTTGTCGCTCAAGCTCACGTTGATGTTCGCGTAGAGAAGCTGGGTCTGGTCGCTCTTGAGCACGATGGAGCGGTTGGGCAGGCAGCGGCTGAAGAGCTTGGCGCAGCTCAGCCGCGCGTGCTTTGAGCGCAGGAGCGCCTCCAGCGCATGACTGTCGGCCATGCCGCAGGCGGTCGCATACTCACCCCCACCGAGGGCGTTGAGATAGTTCTGGACGATGGCGATCGGGGGGTTGGGCGCTGTGCCGCATCCGGCGAGCAGGACCGCCATCGCGGCCGCACAGCAGCAGGCGACGACGCGACCGCGCCACCCGCATCGACGGACCAGAGGCCGCCGTGGATCAGCGTCCCTCCTCACCGTCCTCAATGCTACCGGCGGCGGGATCGTCTGAGCGCCGGAGGGAGCGCAGGCCGGACGCGGGCTGCAGGCCATTAGATTGTGGGCCATGCGCACCCCAGCCGAATGGGAGCCCCACGAGCGGACCCTGATGGGGTGGCCCTGCCGCACCGAGCTGTGGGGCGAGACGATGGACCAGGCGCGCGCCGACTACGCCGCGGTGGCCAACGCCGTGGCGGCGTTCGAGCCGGTGACGATGATCGCCAACCCCGGCACCGATGCGGCGCTGGCGCGGGCCGCATGCACGGCGGCGGTGGAGATCGTGGAGCTCCCGCTCGACGATTCGTGGCTGCGCGACTGCGGCCCGATCTACGTGGTGGACGATGACGGCGCGTCACGCACCGCGGTCCATTTCGGCTTCAACGCCTGGGGCGAGAAGTTCTCGCCATGGGACCGCGACGCCGCCGTCGGGCGGCTGATCGCCGAGCACCTGGGGGATCGCGTGCTCGAGGGGGGGATGGTGCTGGAGGGCGGTTCGATCCTCACCGATGGGGCGGGAACTCTGCTGACCACGGAGCAGTGTCTGCTGAACCCCAGCCGCAATCCGTCGCTCACGCGCGAGGACATCGAGGCGGTGCTGCGATCGCGGCTGGGGGTGAGGACGGTGCTGTGGCTGGGGATGGGGCTGCTCGAGGACCGCGACACCGACGGCCACGTGGACCTGATCGCCGCCTTCATCCGCCCGGGCGAGGTGCTGCTGCAGACCGTGCCCGAGGACAACCCGAACTTCGCGCACTGTCAAAAAAACCTCACCGTACTGGTGTCCTCGGGGGTACAGGTGACCGAGATGCCGTACCTGCCCTACGCCACCGTGGCCGGGGAGCCGGTGGCCGCCAGCTACCTGAACTTCTACATCTGCAACGGCGGCGTGATCGTTCCGGTGGCCGGCGCCGAGACCGATGCGGCCGCCCTTCAGATCATCGGCGCGGCCTATCCCGGCCGCGAGATCGTGCCGGTGCCGGGGCTCGTCCTCGCCTACGGCGGCGGCGGTCCTCACTGCATCACCCAGCAGGTACCGTTGGCCGATGGCCGACCATGAGCTGATCACCGCGTTCCCGCCGCCGCCCTCGCCGGCCCGTACCCGGCCGCCCGAGCGCACTCCGCTGCGCCTCGGCCTCGTCCAGGAGCGCTGGCACGCCGACCCGGCCGAGCACGAGGCAGCCCTCGCGGCCGGCATCCGCACCGCCGCCGGAGAGGGGGCGACGATCGTGTGCCTCCAGGAGCTCACGCTGTCCCCGTATTTCGCCGTCACCGCCGACGGGCCGCAGGCGGCGGGCGCCGCGCCCGAGCCGCTCGAGACCGGGCCGACGGTGTCCTTCGCGCGCCGCGCCGCCGCCGACTCCGGCGCCTACGTTCACGCGTCGCTGTACGAGCGCGCCGATGGCGAGCCGGACGAATCGGGCGCGGCCCGATCCAGCGAGGCTGGACGCCGAGCGGGCCGCGAGCCCGATGGCCTCGGCTTCAACACCGCGGTGGTGGTGGCGCCCGACGGCACGCTCGTCTCGCGGACCCGCAAGCTCCACATCCCGGTGACCGCCGGCTACTACGAGGACCACTACTTCCGGCCCGGCCCCGCCGGTGGCGACGCCTTTCCGCTCATCGCCCTGCCCACCGGCGACGGGGAGGCTCGCCTCGGCGCTCCCACGTGCTGGGACCAGTGGTTCCCCGAACTCGCGCGCGCGTACTCCCTGGAGGGCGCCGACGTCCTCATCTACCCGACCGCGATCGGATCCGAGCCCGACCACCCGGACTTCGACACCCAGCCGCTGTGGCAGCAGGTGATTGTGGGCAACGGGATCGCCAACGGCACGTTCATGGTGGCGGTCAACCGGACCGGGGTCGAGGACCCGCTGACGTTCTACGGGTCCAGCTTCATCTCGGACCCGTACGGGCGCGTCCTCGCGCAGGCGCCGCGCGATCGCCCGGCGGTGCTGGTGGCCGACCTCGATCTTGACCAGCGCCGCGACTGGCTGGAGCTGTTCCCGTTCCTGACGACGCGCCGGCCCGACGCCTACGGCCTGCTCACGCGCTCGCGCGCGCCAGCTTCTTCCCCGGGTTGAGCAGGCCCTTGGGGTCAAAGAGGCGCTTGACGGACTCGTGCAGGTCAAGCGCCGGCGCGGGCCACTGGAGCGCCAGCGCGCCGCCCTTGGCCACGCCGAGCCCGTGCTCGCCCGACACCGTCCCCCCGAGCCCGACGGCCAGGCGGTAGAGGTCCTCCACGGCGGCCTCGGCGCGCTGGGCCTCGGCGACGTCGTCGGGATCGATCATGAACGTCGAGTGCAGGTTGCCGTCGCCGGCATGACCCCAGCTGCACGCCGGCAGGCCGTGGCGCTCGCCGATCTCACGGGTGGCGAGGATCCCGTCGGCGAGGTGCTCGAGCGGGACGACGATGTCCTCTGAGACCTTGCCGCCGCGGGCCGTGCTCACCGCGGGGCCCACGCCGCCGCGCCACCGCCACAGCTCCCGGATCGGCCCGCGCTCGGACGGCGCGTAGGTGCCGAGGGCGCCTGGCCCAAGCGCCTCCAGCAGCTCGTGCTGCAGTCGCGTCGCCTCCTGCGCGGAGCCGTCGGCCTCGGCGATGAGCATGAACGCAGGCCCCTCGGGCGCATCGCCGGGGAAGGCGCGGATCGAGGCGGCGACCGCGGGCTCGTCCAGGTACTCGAGCGCGGCCGGCTGCAGCCCCGAGCCCATCACGGTCGCCAGCGCCGCGCATCCGGCCCGCACGTCGGGATAGAAGGCGACGACCGGCAGCACCAGCTCGGGCGCCGGTACCAGCTTGAGCCACGCCGCGGTGACGATCGCGAGCGTGCCCTCGGAGCCGACGATCAGGGACCGCAGGTCATAGCCGGCCACGTCCTTGCGCACCGGACCGCCGATGCGCATCTGCTCTCCTGAGGCGAGCACGAGCTCCAGTCCCCGGACCCAGGTGCCGGTGACGCCGTACTTGAAAGCGTGGGGGCCGCCGGCGTTGGTGGCGATGTTGCCCCCGATCTGCGACTGCTCCAGCGCGCCGGGGTCGGGCGCGTAGAGCAGCCCGGACTCGCGCGCGCGGCGCTGCAGGTCGCCGGTGACGACGCCGGCGGGGACGTGGGCGCGCCACAGCTCGGGCTCGAGCGCTACGGGGCCGGTCAGCCGCTCGAGGCTGATGACGACGCCCCCGTCAAGCGGCACCGCGCCGCCGGCCAGTCCGGTGCCCCCGCCGCGGGGGATCATCGCAACGTCGTGGGCGTCGCACCATCGGACCGTGGCCGCCACGGCGGCGGCGTCCTTCGGGAGCGCAACGGCGTCGGCGCGGCCGCGGAGGTTGTGGGTCTCGCTGTAGTCGCTCAGATACTCGCGCGTGGTGCCGGCCAGCACGCTGTCGCCGCCCAGCAGCGCACGCAACTCATTGACGGCGGAGGCGGAGGCGGAGGCGGAGATGGCCACGAGGCCCGATCCTACCCCGCCGGCGACCCTCCACTGGCGATGGGCAGCGCGTAGAACACGGCGACGGCGGCGCAGATGACCAGCGTGGCGTACGGGGAGACGATCGCCAGCAGCGTGGCGATGAGGTACGGGACCAAGCCGGTGAGCGAGCGGCTGAGCACGCGTCGGCGCTCGGCCAGCGGCAACTCGGCGCGCAGCATGTGGGCGCGATTGAGCAGGATGTGGCGGTTGAGCGCGGAGAAGACGAGCGACATCAGCAGGAACGCTCCGCTGTAGACGCCGGCCGCGAGCGCCTGGCCCGACGTGGCCCGCAGGTAGGCGGCCATCAACTCGGTGGCGAACGGCAGCAGCACGATGCTCATGAGCAGCAGCAGGTTGAGGATGAGGATCGAGTGGTCGGCCTGCGCCAGGCGGCTGAGCATCGCGTGATGGTTGATCCAGATGATCCCGATGGTCAGAAACGACACCACGTAAGCCGCGTAGTGCGGCCAGTTGCTCAGGAGCGCATGGAGCAGGCTCTCGCGACCGCCCTCCGGTGGCACCTTGATGTCGAGCACAAGAATGGTGACCGCCACCGCGATCACGCCGTCGGAAAAGGCCTCCATCCGGTTGGTCCCCATGGCGGGGAGTTCGGCGGCGCGGGCGCCGATCCTCGTCCAGGGACAGGGACCGCTGCCGGCCGGGAGCCGGGGAGCGGCTCAGGCTGGGGTCGGCGGAGCTGCTAGTGGACTGAGCGCCAGCTGGGCGCGCATCGCCTTGCGGTCGATCTTGCCCACCGCGGTGAGCGGGATCGCACCGACCACGTGCACCTCCCGCGGATACTTGTAGCCGCCGATGTGCTCGCGGGCCCAGGCGATCAGGTCCTCGCCGGTGATCTGCGCGTCGGGGGCGAGGCTGACGAAGGCCGCCACCTCCTCGCCGTGGCGCTCGCTGGGCCGCCCCACCACGGCGGCCATCTGCACCGCCGGGTGCTGCACCAGGACGTCCTCCACATCTCGGGGGTAGACGTTGAAGCCGCCGCGGATGATCAGATCCTTCTTGCGGTCCACGATGTAGAGGTACCCGTCGGCGTCGAGGTAGCCGATGTCGCCGGTGTGCAGCCAGCCGTCCTGCACCGCCTCGGCCGTCTCATCGGGGGCGCGCCAGTACCCCTGCATGATCCCGGGCGAGCGCGCGCATACCTCGCCGGCCTCCCCGGCCGTGAGGGCGCGGCCCTCCTCGTCACGGATCTCGACGTCGGTCCCCGGCACCGGACGGCCCACCGAGCCCGTGCGCTCGGCTCCCGCGGGGTTGGTGGAGATCAGCGCCGCGCTCTCGGTCAGCCCGTAGCCCTGGCGGATCGAGACCGACGGGACCCGGCGGCAGAACGCCTGCTCGACCTCGGGCGCCAGCGGGGCGCCCCCGGAGCTGAGGTAGCGCAGAGACGAGAGGTCGTGGTCCTCCAGCGGCAGGCCGAGGAGGATCTGGAGCATCGTGGGCACCACGGCGCTGAGCTCGAGCCGATGCTCCTCGATGTGCGCGACAAACGTCGCGGGGTCAAACCAGCGCATCAGGACGTTCATCCACCGGTCGGGGTTGTGCATGGCGGCGATCGTCACGAGCAGGCCGTAGGCGTGCGAGAGCGGCAGCGTGGTGAGGTGGCGGGTGATCCCGTGCACGTGGGCGGCCTCGTGCGCGGAGCGGCCCGAGAAGTACAGGTTGGCGTGCGAGAGCATCACGCCCTTGGCCCGCCCGGTGGTCCCGCCGGTGTACAGGAGCGCCGCCAGGTCCTGATCGGCACGGGGGACGATGGACCCGGGGTCGGCCCGCTCGAGGTCGCGGAGCTCGACGACGCCGTCGCCGGCGGCCTCGGTGCAGATCACGAAGGACACGTCCTCCAGGCCCTCGGTGGCCTCGGCGACCTTGGGCACGAACTCCGGCGTGGTGATCACCGCCCGCGCCTCGGCGTTGGCGATCACGTGACGCAGCTCCCGGGGCGGGAGCAGGAACGTCGCGGGTGTGACGACCGCCCCGGCGCGCCACAGCGCCTGGTAGGCGATCGAGACCTCGGGGCAGTTCGCCATACAGACGACCACCCGGTCTCCGGGGGCGACCCCCAGCTCGGTCAGGCCGGCGGCGAGGCGCTGGGATCGGGAGAACAGCTCTCCCGAGTTGTGCCACGCGCCTTCGAAGAGCAGGACCGGGTAGTCGCCGCGGCGCTTGAAGGACTCCTGCGCCAGCAGGCCCAGGTGGCGTTCGCCGACGGCGCTCATCGGTCCGTGGTGTCGCAGGGGGTCGACACGGTGCGCGCGGAAGGGTAGCGGGACAGGCGTCATCATTGACGCGGACGGCGTCACAAACCGGCGACGTTGTTCATCTGTAGGGGGACATGGCGGTGGTGACGGGGTCACAGAGCAGGGCGATGGACGCGGAGGGCGTCCTGGCTCTGTACGACCGTCTCGCCCGGGAGCTGCTCGGCTTCTTCACCCGGCGCACCCGCGATCCGCACGTGGCGCTCGATCTCCTCTCCGAGACGTTTCTGGCCGCCTTCGAGCACCGCGATCAGTGCCGCGCCCGCTCCGAGCGCGAAGCGGCGGCCTGGGTGTACCGGATCGCGGCCAATCACCTGGCCGCCCACTACCGGCGCGGGGCGACCGAGCGCCGCGCCACCGAGCGGCTGGCCGCGGCGCTCCGCGCCCCGACCGCTGGGGAGCTGAGCGCCATCGAGCGCCTCGCCGAGTTAGGCGACGAAGGCGCTGTCACGATGGCCCTGGCCGGCCTGTCCGATGACCAGCGCGCGGCGGTCCAGGCCCGCGTGCTCGACGAGCGTTCCTATGAGGCGGTGTCTCGTGAGCTCGGCGTCAGCCAGCAGGCCGCGCGGGCCCGCGTGAGCCGCGGCCTGCGCGCATTGCGCCGCGCGGTGGGCGCCGAACCGGAAAGGAGTGGCGATGGACGATCGTGAGCGGTTCGACGACCTGCCGATCCTGGGGGACCTGCGCGACCTGCTCGCCGCGCACATGCGTGAGGCGGGCGTGACGGGCGCGGCGCGCGCGGACCGCCGTCGGGGCGGCTGGGCCGTGGCCGGCCTGCGCCGGGTCCCGCTGGCCCTCGCGGTGGCTGTTGCCGTCGCCGTCGTCGCCGTCGGTCTGCTCGCCCTGCACCACAGCGCGGCCCACCCGCCCAGGACGCCTCCGGCCCGCCAGGGGACCGTCCACCACACCGTCCCGGTCAATCCGCCGCCGTCGCAGGGGGCCAACTTGGCCAGCCGGGCGCAGCACCAGGTGATCGCCCGCGATCATGCGTGCGCGCAGCCGACCAACCGCGGCCAGACCATTGACCCCGGCTCGCCGGGGCATGCGGTCCTCTCCCTGCTCGGGGTGCTGCGCCGGCCGCCGCTGCCGCCCGACCCGACCAACAGGGTGCTCCACAGCATCGGCTGGGACATCGGCGCGGGTGTCTACATCAACTACATCCGACGGGCGCGCACCGAGTACGGCCGCAGCTACTGGATCGTCCCCGAGGCGCGGACGACGCCGTTCGGCCCCATCCCGGCTCGCTGCTACCGGGAGTTCCACGCGACCCTCCTGCACGATCTGCGCGACGCGTCACCGGGTCTGCGGGTCCAGGCGCTGCGAGCTCAGCGCGACCAGTTCGATGTCATGCGCTCGCAGAGCGAGCACCGTGCGGGACTGTGCTTTATCGAGATCGGGCTCCACGTACGGCCTCACCCCGGTGCCGTCGGCTTCGGCTGCACTCCGGGGGTGCAGGGCGTCATCCCGGGCGGCGGCAACGCCTCCGGGGATCGCGGCGGCGGCACGATCGTCTCCGGACTGGCGCCCGACGGCGTCGTCGCCGTCACGGCGCATTACAAGGCCTCCGGATCACACCCGGCGCACACCATCACCTCGGACGTGGTCAACAACGTCTACGTCATCAAGGTCCCGCCGAACACCGGACACGAGCCGTTTGACGCCGCGTGGCGCATCCGGATGTCCGATGGCCACGTGCTCACGCCCCAGCAACTGCAGATGCGCCTCGGGATACCGGGCGGGGGAGGCGGCTGACCCGACCGGGGGGCCGCGATCCCGGGTCCGGCTGGCGGGCCTGCCAGTATCGAGAGGTGGCCCCTGCCGACACCGAGACGCTGACCGCCGCCGCGCTGGAGCGCCTGCGCACGCTGACCGCCGATCCGGCCGCGGACTTCCGCCCCGGCCAGCTGGAGGCGATCCGCGACGTCGTTACCGACCGCGCCCGCGTGCTGTGCGTCCAGCGCACGGGATGGGGCAAGTCCGCGGTGTACTTCGTGGCCACGGCCCTGCTGCGGGAGGCGGGCGCCGGACCGACGCTCATCGTGAGCCCCCTCCTGGCCCTCATGCGCAACCAGATCGCCGCGGCGCAGCGGCTCGGGCTCTCCGCCCACACGATCAACAGCACCAACCGCGAGGAGTGGGACGCGATCCGGGACCGCCTGGCGGAGAACAGCATCGACCTGCTGCTGATCAGCCCCGAGCGCCTCAACAACCCGCGCTTCCGCGACCAGATGCTGCCGCTGTTCGCCGCCTCGGTGGGCCTGCTGGTCATTGACGAGGCCCACTGCATCTCTGACTGGGGCCACGACTTCCGGCCCGACTACCGTCGGGTGCGCGACATGCTGGCGCTGCTGCCCGACGGCGTGGCGGTGCTGGGCACCACCGCCACGGCGAACGATCGCGTCGTGGCCGACGTCACCGAGCAGCTGGCGTCCGTCGACGGCGCGCCCCTGCGGGCCTACCGCGGCCCGCTGGCGCGCACCAGCCTGCGGCTGGAGGTGGTCGACCTGCCTCGTCCCGCCCAGCGGCTGGCCTGGCTGGCGGAGCACCTGCCGGAGCTCGATGGCTCGGGCATCGTCTACACGCTGACCAAACGCGACGCCGACCAGGTGGCGGCGTTCCTCAACGCGCGTGGCGTCAGCGCCCTGGCCTACAGCGGTGACCAGGACACCGCGGACCGGGTGGCGGCCGAGGACCGGCTGCTGGCCAACGACGTCAAGGCGATCTGCGCCACCAGCGCTCTGGGCATGGGCTACGACAAGTCGGACCTGACGTTCGTCGTGCACTACCAGGCACCGGGATCGGTGGTGGCCTACTACCAGCAGGTTGGCCGCGCCGGCCGCGGCGTCGAGCATGCCGACGTCGTGCTGCTGCGCGGCGTCGAGGACCGGCGCATCCAGGATTTCTTCATCGAGCAGTCGTTCCCGTCACGTGAACGGGTGACGGCGGTGCTCGAGGACCTGGGCGTCGCGGGGGAAGCCGGGCGCAGCACGCAGGAGCTGCTGGGCGTCGTCAACATCGGCAAGGGCCGGCTGGAGGCGATGCTGAAGATCCTCGATGTCGAGGGAGCGCTGCGCCGCGACGGCTCGCGCTGGATGCTCGTTCCAGACTCCGGGTGGGCGTATGACGCCGAGCGCTACGCGCGCATCACCGCGCTGCGGCGGGAGGAGCAACGAGCGATGGAGCGCTTCGGTTCCGACGGGCGCTGTCTGATGCGCGTGCTGCAGGAGGAGCTCGATGATCCGGAGCCGCGGGACTGCGGTCGCTGCGCCGTGTGCACGGCGCCGCGGTTCGGCGCCCCGCCTGATGCGGCGTTGGTGGAGCTGGCCGGCCGGCACCTGCGCTCGGCGCCGATCGAGCTCGAGGTCAAGAAGATGGCTCCCGACGCCTCGGGCGCGATGCGCAAGATCCCCGAGGACGTCCGTGTCGAGCCCGGGTGGGCGCTGGCTCGCTTCGGCGACGGCGGCTGGTGGCCGGCGGTGGAGCGCGGCCTGCGGGGCGGGGAGTTCGAGGACGATGTCCTGGACGCCCTAGCCGACGCGGTGCGGGCCGGGACCGGCGAGCCCGCGTGGGTCACGTTCGTCCCGTCGACGCGCCTGGGCGCGACACTGGAGCGGCTCGCCACCCAGGTGGCGTCGCGGCTGGGGGTGCCGTCGCCGGCGCTCGTGCGGCGTGCGGTCCAGCGCCCGCCGCAGGCCGAGATGGCCAACGCCGTCCAGCAGGCCGGCAATGTGCGCGGCGCGTTCCGCGTGGTGGAGACCCCGCCGCCCGGCGCCGGGGTGCTGCTCGACGACCGGCGCGGGTCGGGCTGGACGCTGGCCATGGTCGGCGGCCAGCTGCGCAAGGCCGGGGCTCAGCGGGTCATCCCGCTCGCGCTCGTCACGGCGTTCTAGCGGCGCCGCCGCCCGGCCCCTAGGCGGCCCGAACGTGCCCCGGCGCGGCGCTGCGCAACAGCGCCGAGCGGTACCCGGAGGCGAGCTGGCGCAGCGAGGCGTCCCAGGTGCGCTCCTGGACGGTCGCCAGGGCGGCCTTGCGCAGACGCTCGCGCAGCGCGGGGGCGCGCGCGACGGACAGCAGGGCCGCCGACAGGGCCTCAGCTCGCGGCGGCGAAAGGACCCCGGTCTCGCCGTCGGCGATCAGCGACAGCGGGCCGCCTTCGCCGACGGCGACCACGGGCAGCCCCGAGGCCTGGGCCTCGAGGATGACCTGGCCGAAGGTGTCGGTCCGGCTGGCGAACATGAACGCGTCGGCCGAGGCGTAGGCCTTGGGGAGATCGGCTCCCGCCAGCCAGCCCAGGAACGTGGCGTGGTCGCCGAGTCGCGCGCGCAGGACCGACTCCTCCGGGCCCCCGCCGGCCAGCACCAGGTGCAGGCGGGGATCCTCGTCATGAGCGCGTAGGAAGGCGTCGGCGAGGAGGTCGACCCCCTTCTCCTGGGTGAGGCGCCCGCAGTAGAGCACGTTGAAGCGCCCGCCGAACATCTCGGCCTCGCGCAGGCGAGGATCGAAGCGGTCCAGGTCGACGCCGCGCTCCCACCGCGCCACCCGGGTTGAAGCGATTCCGAGCTCGGCCAGGCGCTCGTCACTGGCCGGGCTCGGGGAGAGGACCACGTCGCAGGCGCCGTAGAACGCGCCGAGCGCCGCGCCGGCGATTGCCTCCAGATGGGCCGCGCCGGAGCGCAGGCCCGCGTAGACGGCCAGTTCGGTGTGATAGCTGCCGATCACCGGCAGGTCCAGCACCCGCGCCAACAGCCAGGCGCCGATCCCGGCCGGCCCCGGCGAGCACAGGTGCACGAGGTCGTAGCGGCCCTCGGCCAGCGTCTCCACGATCGCCGGGAGGCTGGGCACGCCGACCTGGAGGCCGCGGTAGAAGGGGATGTCGATCTCGGCGACGGCGCTGAGCCGGCGGTCCACGTCGCGGTCGGTGCCGATCACCTCGACCTCGTAACCCGGCACACCGCGCTCGCGGATCTGCTGGATGGTGTGCGTGACCCCGTGCATTCCGCCCAGCCCGTCGGCGACGAGCGCCACCCGGGGCCGGTCGCCGTCCGAGCGTGTCAGCTTGAACTTCTCGCGCCCCAGGAACGCGGCCGCGGCGGCGTAGGGGATGGCGGGGATGCAGGCATCGAACAGCGCGGTGGCGTGCCGCCCGAGGTCCCGTGCCGTCGCCTCGGGGTCGTCCACGATCTCGTGCACGGCCTGGGCCAGCTTGCGCTCGTGGATGCGCCGGGCGCGGCGGCAGAGGTCGGGATGGCTGAGCTCGCCCTCCTGGAGCAGTTCGAGCAGGGTCTCCTCGTCGAGGGGGTGGGCGGGGTCGATCTCCATGGAGGCCAGCCAGGAGCGCAGCAGCGCGCGCGCGTCGTCGGGGCCCAGATCGGTGCCGGCGCGCCCGCGGCGTACATCGCCCTCGCGCATGACCCGCTCGACGATCTGCAGCACCGCTTCGGGGTTCGGACGGTTCGTGCTGTCGGACGGGGCCAGGCTGCGGATGGCTAGCGCCATGGCGGCGTGGGTCCACTTGGCCGCTGAGCCCTGGGCGCCGTGGGCCTCGGCGCGGCCCTCCCGCACATGGGCCAGGAACTCCTGCGGGGTGGCCACGCGAGGGGTCTGGGTGAACGTGCGGCCGATGTCGATTCCGGCGTGATCGTCCGAGCCGCCGATAGCGGTGCCGCCATGGGTCTCGATGTAGACGAACGCCGGGAGGTTGAGCTCCTTGGCCCGCGAGCCGTTGCGTGTCTCCCAGATCGGGAACAGCTGCGCCAGGCGCCGGCGATGGCGCGCCGTCAGCGGCGCTTCGACCGCGTAGAAGGGGTGCGCCAGGGCGGTGGTGACCCCGTGCTCCTGGAGGTAGGCGGCGCAGTTCTCCACGCTGTCGTTGTGGGTCTGGAGCCACTCGTGGTCCTCGGGGGCGATCCCATAGCACAGCACGTGGACCGCTTGGGGCTCGCCGGCGAACCAGACCGTCAGCTCCTCGGAGATGAACGTGTCGGGCAGGTGGGCGATCGCCAGCGCGCCGTCGATCGTGTCGTGGTCTGTGATCGTCACGAAGTCCATCCCGCGACGCTTGGCCAGCTCGTAGACCTCCTCCGGGGGCGTGGCGCATTCAGGCAGGCTGAGCGACCGCTGGATCCCGAGCTTCGACAGCTCCGACGCCGTCGAGTGGACATGCATATCGGCGCGACTGTTCTCGTTCATGACCCACAGCATTGGGCCGGGGGCATCCGTGCCCGTGAAGAACGCGCACACATCCTGTAACGATCCTGTGAACCGGGGCATGCACGGCCCCATGGGGCGAGAACCATGGGTCACATGGTCCTGCCGGAGCTCTCGATCGCTGTCCAAAGCGACTCCGCGCAGCTGGACGCCGGGCGTCTGCGCGTCGAGGTGTCGCTGCGCCCGTTCGCCTTCACGATCCGCCGCAACGGCCGCCGCCTGCTGCGCGCCGGCGGGGCATGGCTGGCCGACGGCGAGATCCGCGACCAGTTCGTGCAGTTCACCGAGGGGGTGATCGCCCACGAGGAGCGCTCTCCCACGCAGCGCGCCCGGCACGCCATCCTCATGCGCCGCACCGAGCAGGGCGTCTGCCTCAGTTTCTGCCTCGACGGCGGCCGCGCCGCGGACGTGCGCATCGAGGTGGCGGCGCCCGACCGCGTCCGCCTCGCCGTCCAGGCCGAGGGCGAGCCGCTGCGTCTCGGCCTTGACTGGGACCGGCGCGCCGAGGAGCACCTCGTGGGCCTCGGCCTGCGTCACCACGCCCGCTTTGATCAGGCCGGCCGCGACATCCAGCTCGGCGCCGACCGCCGCTACACCGGGCCCGACTGCCCCGCCGAGATGCTGGCCGAGGGCGGCGTACCCCAGGGCGACTGCGCACCGGTGCCGTGGATGCTGTCCAGCCGCGGCTACGGGATCCTGTGCCGCACCGACGCCAACGGGACGTGCTTTGACCTCGCCGGCGAGCGGACCTCGGTGTCGACGCGGGCGCATGCCGGGCCGCTCGTGCTCGACGTCATCTGCGCCGGGACGCCCGCGGCGAACCTGCGCGGGCTGTGCCGCGCCACCGGATTCCCGGCCCAGCTGCCGGAATGGGGCTACGGATTCTGGAAGAGCCGCGACGTCCATGAGCACCAGGAGGACGTCCTCGACGACTACGAGGGCTTCCGCCGCCACGCGATCCCGCTCGACGCCGTCGTCATCGACAGTCCGTGGGCGACCCAGTACAACACCTGGCGGTTCAACCCCCACCAGTTTCCCGACGCCCACGGGATGATCGCCCGGATGCGTGCCGACGGCGTGCGGACGGTCGTGTGGGTGACGCCGTGGGTGAACCTCGACTCGCGCGACGGTCAGATCCCGCCCCAACCGGCCTCCGAGCGGCTGCACGCGCAGCCCGCCCCCAACTACGCCCCGGCGGCCGCCGCCGGCCATTTCGTGAAAGACACCGACGGGGAGGCGTTCGTGACCAAGTGGTGGATGGGGACCGGGTCCGTGGTGGACTTCACCAGCCCGGCCGCGGAAGCATGGTGGCGGGAGTCGGCCAAGCGCGTACTGGAGATCGGCGTGGCCGGGATCAAGGCCGACGACGGCGACGGCTACTACATTCCGGACCGGGTCCGGCTCGCCGACGGGCGCACCGGCGCACAGGCGGCGTGGGCGCTGGGCGGCCTGCACCGCGAGTGCCTGCAGCGGGCGCTGGACGAGGTCCACCCCGGCGAGGGCGTGCTCTTCGGGCGCAGCGGCTGGAGCGGCCAGCACGCCGTCGGCCACACCTGGGCCGGGGACCAGGTGTCGGACTTCTGGTCCCTGCGCGTGCTGGTGGTAGCCGCCCTCAGCGGCGCCTGTACGGCGATCTCCAACTTCTCCCACGACGTCGGCGGCTATCTCGGCCATCGCCTGGTCGAGCGCTGCCCGCCGGAACTGCTTGTGCGCTGGCTGCAGTTCGGCTGCTTCACCCCGCTCATGCACGCCCACGCCCGGATGCCGCAGGAGCCCTGGAACTACGGCGACCGCGTGCTGGACCTCTACCGCGCCTACGCGCTGCTGCACGAGCAGCTTGTGCCCTACATCCGCGCCGCGGCCCTCACCGCCCGACGCACCGGGCTGCCGATCATCCGCCCGCTGTGCCTCACCCACCCGGCGGACCCCCGCGGGTGGACGATCACCGACGCCTACGGCTTCGGCCCGTCGCTGTGGGTGGCCCCGGTCCTGGAGCAGGGCGCCCGCGAGCGCGAGGTCCCGCTGCCGCGCGGCGACTGGATCGAGACCTGGTCGGGACGGGTCGTTCGCGGCGGGCAGGACGTGGTCGTCCCGGCGCCGATCGAGCGCGTCCCGGTGTGGGTGCGGGCCGGCTCGATCGTGGTCACCTATCCCGCCACGCACGTGGCCGCGGGTCTGGGGGACGTGCCGGAGCACGAGCGGCCGCTGGAGGCCACCCTCTGGGGCACGCCGCGCCTCGGGCACGCTGCCGCGCGGCTGGCCGACGGCAGCCGCGTCGCGTGGCGAGCCGGCGAGTGGGAGCTCCCCGAGGGCCACGACGTGACCCTCGCCATGCGCTGACCGAGCCGGCCCGAAGGCTGGTCTATCCTCGCGCCCGTGCACTTCGCCGAGCTGACAGATGTCGAGCAGCGGGTGCTCGGGTGCCTCATCGAGAAGCGCTGGACGACCCCGGACCAGTACCCGCTGTCGCTCAATGCGCTGCGGCTGGCCTGCAACCAGGCCACCAATCGCGACCCCGTCACCCACTACGACGAGGGCGAGGTCCGGGACGCCGCCCAGCGCCTGTCGAAGTACGGGCTTGCCCGGCTGGCCAGCGGCGCGGGATCGCGCGCCACCAAGTACCGCCACCTGGCCGAGGAGGGGCTGGGCCTCGATCGCGAGCAGCTGGCGATCCTGTCCGTCCTGCTCCTGCGCGGCCCGCAGACCCCGGGCGAGCTCAAGGGGCGCAGCGACCGGATGGCCCATCTGGGGTCGTTGGCCGATGTGGAGCGGGTCCTCGGGGAGCTCGCCGACAAGGGCTACGCTGAGCGCCTCGGCCGCCGGCCCGGCCAGAAGGAGGACCGATTCCGCCAGCTCCTGGGGGGCGACGCTGGGGCGGACGGGCCGATCGCCGCCGGCGGCTTCGACGAGCCGGTCGCGGCCCACCGCTACGAGGAGCCACCGCGCAGCTACGAGGAGCCGCCGCGCAGCTACGAGGAGCCGCCGCGCAGCTACGACGAGCCCGCGCCGATGCATGACAACGGCGCGCTGGAGGCACGTCTCGCGGCGCTCGAGGCCGAGGTGGCCGACCTCAAGGCGCAGCTCGCCGACCTGCTCGAGTAGCCGGGCATGGGCACCCCGGTCACCCTCACCTACCTCGCCGCCGACGTGGACTCCGGCGACGGCGCCCGCCTGGCCCAGGCCATGCGCGATGAGATCGCCGTCATGTACGACGGCCTCGACCTCGACGGCGACATCATGCCCAAGGCCGGCGCCGCCGAGCTCAGCCCCCCGCACGGCGCCTTCATCGTCGGCTACCACGACGGCGCACCCGTGTGCTGCGGCGGCGTCAAGCGCCTGGATGACGCGCGCTGCGAGATCAAGAAGATGTACGTGGTGCCCGGGCTGCGGGGCCGTGGCGTCGCCCGCGCGCTCCTGCGCGAACTGGAGGACATCGCCCGGCGCCTCGGGTACCCGATCGCGCGGCTGGACACCGGGCCCGAGCAGGGCAACGCCCAGGGGCTCTATGAGGACGAGGGGTACGTGGCGGTCCCCGACTTCAACGGCAACCCGGTGGCGGTGTTCTGGGGGGAGAAACCGCTCTAACCGCACGCGGCGACCGCGGGCGGCGGCGGGCGGCGGCCGCGGGCGCGCCGTCCCTACGGGATCCCGATCTCCGAGTTGTCGCCGACCATGAACCGGTAGGCCCGGGGCTGGCGGGCGCCGCGCCCGATCTTGACGTTGCGCCCCAGCAGCGAGGACTCCATGCGCCCGTCGAGGTCGCGCACCTCACAGCCGCTCAGCAGGATGGAATGCTCGACCTCGGCGTTGACGATGACGCAGCCGTCGCCGACGGCGGTGTAGGGGCCGATGTAGGAGTCGGTGAGGTGCGCGCCGGCGCCGATGATGGCCGGGCCGCGCACGGACGAGCGCTCCAGCCGCGCGCCCGCCTCCACGATCACGCGGCCCTCGATCTGAGAGTCCACCAGCTCGCCGTCGATGCGGGTGGCGATGGTGTCCAGGACCAGGCGGTTGGCGGCCAGCATGTCGTCCAGGCGCCCGGTGTCCTTCCACCAGCCCTGGACGATGTGGGGGTCGACGCGCAGCCCGGTGTCCACGAGGTGCTGGATGGCGTCGGTGATCTCCAGCTCGCCGCGGGCCGAGGGCTTGATCGCGCGCGCCGCCTCATGGACGGTGGCGGTGAACATGTACACGCCGACCAGGGCCAGGTCCGACTGCGGCTGGGCCGGCTTCTCCACCAGCCGCACCACGGCGCCGTCGTGCAGCTCGGCGACGCCGTAGTTCTGCGGGTCCGGGACGGCGGTGAGGAGGATGAGGGCGTCAGGCGCGTTGTCGTCGAAGGCGCGCACGAGGTCGCCGATCCCGCCCTGCAGGAGGTTGTCGCCGAGGTACATCACGAACGGGGCGACCCCGAGGAACGGCTCAGCGGTGAGCACGGCGTGGGCCAGCCCCGCCGGCTCGTCCTGGACGATGTAGGTGATGCGCACCCCGAACCGGCCCCCGTCTCCGGTGACCTCCCGGATCTCGTCGCCGGTCTCAGGAGCGATGATGATCCCGATCTCCTCAATGCCGGCGTCGGCCATCGCCTGGATGGCGTAGAACAGCACCGGCCGGTTGGCGACCGGCACCAGCTGCTTGGCGCTGGTGTGCGTGATCGGGCGCAGGCGCGTGCCCTTGCCGCCGGACAGAATCAGGCCTTTGAGTCCCTGCATCGTGCGCAAATCTAATGGTTAGTAGGTGCCGGCGAGCTTGCGGTGGTCCCAGCTGGCGATCCGCTGAACAACGAACCTCAATCCGACCCGCTTGCGCGCCTGGGCGAGGATCGCCTCGTTGACCTCGACGCTCACCGAGCTGTCGCCGTAGCGGCCGAGGATCTCCGCCCCGAGCGCCGCCACCGCCCCGGTATCGCGGACGAGCTCGGCGGTGGCCTCGAGCATGACCCCGCGCAGCTGGTCGTAGGTGTCGCCGGTCTCGAGCTGGAGCGTGGCCCTGGGGTCGCGCTCCAGGTTGCGGACCTTCTGGGACTTGGCGTAGGTCCACGCCCAGATCTCTCCGTCGCGGACCACGTACCACAGCGGCATGAGATGCGGCCAGCCGTGCGCGCCGTTGGTGGCGCAGACGACGGTGCGCTGCTGTACCAGGAACGCCCGCAGCTCGGCATCGGTCATCTGGATCTGGTCGCGGCGGCTCATGACGGGCGACCCGGGCGCGCGGATGCCAGCCGTCAGCGGGAGACGAGATGGGCGCCGGCGCCGATCGCTTCGGCGGCGGCGCGGACGGCATCGCGGGCGTCGGCGGGCTCGAGCACCACCGCGTCGCCGGCCTCCTTGAGCGTCTCGCGCACCAGCCAGTCGACGCCGGCGAAGCCCAGCTCCACGATCAGCGCCCCGTCCTGCAGCTCGGTGACGACGTGGCGCTCCTCGCGGGCCCAGCGCGCCCGCTCGGGCGAGATCCACACGAGGGCGCGGCTGGACGCGGGGACCTCACCGGTGCGTGGCCAGCCGTCGACATCGGCGGCCGGGTCGACGTCGGGGCGGGCCTCGAACGCCTCGTCAGTGACCGTCGCGGACTTGATGCGGTCCAGCCGGAAGTGGCGGACGCTGTCGCGCGTGGGATCGAAGCTGGCCAGGTACCACCCCTCGCGGCCGTTGATCAGCGCGTAGGGCTCGACGCGGCGGGTCGAGAACTCGTCCTCGTTCTCCTTGTAGTACTCGAACGTGAGCATCCGGCGGCCGGCAATGGCGCGGGAGACGACGGCGGCGATCTCGGTGTTGTCCCCGCCGGCAGCCGCGAACTGAAGCCCCTCGTGAACGGGGTCCTCGCCCAGGGCGTCGACGACCTTCTGGCGCACCGAGGCCAGCGATCCCTCGGGGATGTGCTCGCCGATGAGGTCGATGGCCGCGATCAGCGCCTTGGCCTCCACCGGGAGCAGTCGCGCCGGGCGCGCGAACGAGTCCCCGTAGGGCTCGGGGTCGACCTCGATCGAGCCGTCGGGATGGATCTCGGCGTAGAGCACGTAGGTGCCGGCGCCAAAGTTCACGACGTTGAGCACCGCGATGTCCTCGCGCAGCTCCTGCTCTGAGACCTTGAGCGCGCTGCACACCTCGGGGGCGTCGAGCAGGCGCCCGGCGCGCCCGGCGTCGATCAGGATGCTGGCCAGCGTCGCCAGCCGGGCGAAGCGCTCGGGGCGGATGGCGACGTCGGCGCGGTGGCCGTTGGAGTCCTCGCCGTCGCCGTCGCCGTGGCCGCGCCGCGGCTCCGGACGGGCCAGGTTTCCGGGCTCGGCGGCCGGGACACCCGCCGCGACCGGTTCGGCCACGTGCGGCTCGCCCGAGTGGCGATCCACCAGGATGCCGACCCGCTCGCGCAGCTCGTCCACCAGTTCGGGCGGACCGACGATACGAGCGTTCTCACCTAGGCCGAGCACCCAGGCGATGATCTGGCGCACGTTGGCGTAGGAGGTGACGAAGAGCACGTCCTCATCCTCGGCGGGGCGGATCTCGCCGTAGCGGCCGAAGTGGCGCTCGATCTGCCAGGCGATGCGGCTGCCGATCCACACCTCGGCGACGCCGAGCGGATCTCCGAACTGCCAGTCGATCCGGTTGGCGTACGCGCGCGGGTCGAAGTTGTCGGGGCGCTGGAAGTCGTGCTCGGCCTTGGTGGCGTAGCCGACCTTGCCGCGGATGCGCGAGAGCCGGAACACCCGAATCGCGCTGCGCTCGTGGGAGCTGCCGACGACGTAGAACTGACCCCCCTGGTACAGCAGCTGGTAGGGGTCGACGCGGCGGGTGCCGATGTCGTCGCGCTCCATCGTGTGGTAATCGAACACGATCGTCTTGCGGCGGAAGATGGCGGTCTCGATCTTGGCCAGGCGCTGGGAGACGTCGTGGCCGCCCGCCGAGCCGGTGATGCCGAGCGCGACGGTGTTCTGCTCCGGAGCGTTGAGGGGGCTCGGCCGGCCCCAGGAGATCTGCTGGAGCGCGAGCCGCAACGGCTCGGCGTAGGCGAACTCGCCGTCCAGGAGCTGCAGCGCGGTGTGGAGCGCGGCCAATTCCTGATCGGTGAAGGCGATCGCGGGGAGGTGGAAGTTCTCGGGGGGCAGGGAGTAGTTCTCCTGTTCCACGAGGCCGTCGACGGGCTTCTCCACGGCGAGCGCAATCCCCAGGGCCTCCAGCTCCGAGCGGTCGGCGTAGAAGCGCCGCGCGAAGGCATCCTCATTCATGACGCTGTAACCCTCGACGTCGCGCCTGATCTCGGGCGCCGTGACGGGTCGACGCTCAGCCATCAGGTACGAGATCAACGAGAGCTGACGGATCAGTTTCTCGGTGTCCTTGGCCATCCCCGTTGCAACTCTAGCCTGGGGTTGCGGGCGGCGAACCCGGGCGGCCTCCGTCACACGGAATTTGCGCACTTTTGGCACACGCCGTCACATCGGCCCGTCTGGACGTCCGTATGACCCCCGGCGAGGTCAGGCGGCGCGGCGCTGCTCGACCGCCGGCGGGGCGAAGTACGCGCCGCCGCCGATGCCCTTGTCAAAGGCCGACCACTGGGCGCCGGCGGGCAGTCCCTTCTCGATCCGGTCGAAGCTGCCGAGCCGGCCGCCAAGATTGTCGGCCATGTGGACAAGCGTCGCCTCGCGGGTGCACGGGATCACGGGGCTGCCGTGCTCCAGCGAGCCGTGGTGGCTGAGGATGATGTGAAGCAGCGGTTGGGCGGTGTCATCGGGGAAGCCGTCGAGGCTCTCGATGAGGCTCCGCACCCGGTAGTACCCGAGCGGGATCTCTCCGTAGAGCCGCCCCTGATCCGACATCTCGATGGCGTCGCCGCGGAGCTCGTAGGCGTCGAGCTTGCCGATGTCGTGCAGGAGCGCCCCGGTGACCGCGATGTCGCGGTCGATTCCGGGAAACGTGGCCGAGATGGCGCTCACGGCCTGGGCGACCGTCAGCGAATGCTCCAGCAGCCCGTGCCGGTAGGCCTGGTGGTAGTGCTTGGCGGCGGGAGCGTCGCGAAACAGCGGCCACGTGGGCGCGTCCGCGCCGAGGGTTGCGCCCAGGAGCCGGCGCAGGTGCGGGTCCTGGACCGTGGCGATCAGCTCGCGCAGATCGGCCTCCATCTGGGCGGCGGGCCGCGTGGGACCGTCCAGAAGCGTCTCGGCGTCGTACTCCTCGGGCTCCGGCCGCCGGACCCCCTCCACCAACAGCCGCCCGCCGTAGGTCGGGTGTACAGAGAACACCCCATCGACATGCACCGCCTGGCCGGTTCGGCACACCTCGCGCGCCGCGTCAACGTCGCTGAGCACGACCGCCGGCAGGATCCCGGTGCGGTTGCCCAGCGTCAGCTTGAGGTACTCGTCGCCCTCGCGCCGACGGCGGACATCCATCGCCCGGAGCAGGAGAACCCCTGCCACCCGGCTGCCTTCCCGAAGCTCTCGAACCTGCATGATCGCGGACGAAGATAGAGCCGCCCCCGGACGGTTCCACGGGCGAAATGCGCTGCGTAGGCCCTCAACCGCGGGTCAGAGCCCGGGTGGGTGGCGCACCGCGAACGTCTTGAGATCCGGCTCGTCGGCCGACCGGTCTGACCAGCGCGAGCCGGTCTCGGCCAGCGCCACGGTGTCGAAGCGCAGCCCCGCGACGTACATGAACGTGTGGCCGGCATTGGCGAACACGGTGATCCACTTGCCCGGCCCCGGCTGCCCCCAGTGCTCCAGATCGCCGGACACGACGGTGTGGTCGAGCAGGTGCGCGGCGGCGAACACGTAGCTGATCGAGCCCGAGCAGTCGTAGGCCGTGTCCTCGTAGGTCATGTGGCCGCCGCCATAGCGGTAGGGAAGGTGGGCGATCTGGTTGCCGGCCGCGATCACCGCCTGCACCGCGGCGGGCGCGGCGATGGGAGCGACCGCGAGGCCGTCGGACGTCAATGTCGCCTGATTGGTGGAGGCGCTCAGCCCGCTGTCGGCGAGCGCCTTGCGGATGTCGGCCACCGACTGCGGCGCGGGCAGCGACGCCGCCGCCCCGGCGGGCTCGACGCTCACCCCGGCGCTCGCCGGGGCTGACGCCGGGTCGATCTTGGCCGAGGCGCCGGCGACCGGCTGCACCGCCTGGGGATGGCCCTGCGGCAGCGGCGCGGCCGACGTCGCCGAGGACGCCGTCTGGCCCTCGCCCTGGGCGCCGCAGCCCGCGGCGACCAGCGCCGCCAGCGCGGCGATGACGATCACGCGCTTGCGCACCGGCCGAGTATGCCGCGCGCGGAGGCTCAGTCGTCGAGGTGGCCGGCGTACAGCGCGAACACCGCTCCCTGCGGATCCTGCGCCACGCCGATCCTGGCGACCCCGATATCGGTGTTGCCCATCAGGACGTTCCCGCCCAGCTCCGAGACCCTGGCCAGGCTCGCGTCGAGGTCGTCGGTGGCGAAGTACACGAGCCAGAACGGCGGGGTGTCCGGCGGCATCGGAGGACGGATGCCGCCGTTGGAGCGGCCGCCGTTGCTGATGATCAGGTAGGGCATCTCCCCGCCCTCCATCGGGCTCGTCGTCCACCCGAACAGGGCCCCGTAGAACGCGGCGGAGCCGTCGAGGTCGGGCGAGCCGAGCTCGTTCCAGCACAGCGCGCCGTGGGCGTTGACCAGCTGCGCGCCCTTGTGCTCGTTGGGCTGCCAGATGAGGAACCAGGCACCCTGGGGATCCTGGATGACCGCCATGCGCCCGGCGTTCATGACGTCGAACGGCGGCGCGTGGACGGTCGCGCCCAGCTCGGCGGCCTTGGCCGCCGTGGCATCCGCGTCGGCGACGGTGATGTACGAGTTCCACGAGGGCGGCACGCCCGCGTCACGCTGCTGCTGGGGCTGGGGCGAGATGGCTCCTACCCACCGGCCGTCCAGCGCGGCCATCGAGTACATCACGCCCTCGCCCGCGGGCATGTCGGTCACCTCCCACCCGAACAGGCCCGAGTAGAAGGCCTTGGCCGCCTCCTGATCGGTGGTGTTCAGGTCGGTCCAGCTGAAGGTCCCTGGTGTGTGCTCCGTGCGTTGTCCCATGCGCCGACGCTACCACCGGTCCGCGGGCCGTTGGCGGCCGATCGGTGAACCTGAGAAGCCCCTCACGGACGAACGTCAACGACGGCCATCGAGGGGGTTCAGTCAGCTCTTGGACATCGACGTCACCGCGGCTGGCCGGTGCGGTTGACAAACGTCTGCTCAGCGCGCACTTTTGTCGACCGCGACTGACCGGACGCGCTGTGCGTCAGGCGCGGGCGGCCATCCCCGAGCCGACCCAGTCCTGCGCTTCATCGAGGACAACTGGAGCCTCGGCCGGATCGGTAGCGGGTCGGCGGACTCCGCGGCGGGCAACCTGGAGAACGCGTTCGACTTCAACCAGAAGTTCGGACACGCTCCGGCGGTCATCCTGGACGACACCACGGGCGAGGTCACCAAGGTGATCCAGCCCGACGGCTCGTCCTCCAACTCCTCGAGCGCGGCGCCGTCCAGCGGCACCGGTTCCTCGAGCGGCTCGGGCAGCCCGTCGAGCACAGGCCAGACGACCTCGCACAACGGCAGCGTCATCCTGGTCAAGCTGCCCAACGTCGCCTGCAGCCACGCCACCGGCAGGCGCGCGATCGTGCTGACCTGCACCACCAAGGGCGGGTCGCGCGTTCAGACGCTGATCCGCGCCCGGCTGCTGCACGGCAGGAAGCTGATCAGCAACAAGGCCGCGTTGGTCAAGCACAACCGGGTCAAGCTCACGCTGTCCCTCGGTCGCCAGTCACGCGGCGGCCGGTACACGATCCGCCTGTCGATCGATGCGGGTGGGCGCGTCGGGTCTCAGACCCGGTACGTCCGCGTGCGTTGGCGGCGGCTCCCAGCGGAGCAACTCACCGTCGGGCCCGGCACATGCCGGGCCCCACGTCGTTTCCGGTCGCGACTCTCAGGAGCGCGCGATCGACGCGGGGTCCGTGCGCTCGAGGCGCGTCATCGTGACGCTGGCATCGAGCGTGGCGCTGGCCGACCCCCGGTAGACGCCCTTGATCGGGGGCACATCGGCGTAGTGGCGGCCGTGGCCGATCTTGACGTGGGTCTCGCCGGCCAGGACGCTGTTGGTGGGGTCGGCGCCGACCCACGCCGGATCCGAATCCCGTCCCCGCCCGCCCACCGGGAGCAGGGCCTCGAGCCAGGCGTGGGTGTCGACCTCGACTGACTCCTGGCCGTCGCCGGAGCCGGCGGCGAAGAGGTAGCCCGAGACGTAGCGCGCGGCGATGCCGTGGTGGCGCAGCAGGGAGAGGCCGAGGTGCACGAAGTCCTGGCAGACGCCGCCGCCGGCCTCCAGCAGGTCGAGGATCCGCGAGTCCACGTAGGTGGCGCCCTGCCGGTACGCGAACCGGTCGGGGATGAGCTCTGAGACGAGCATGACGGCCGCCAGCGGCGACGACGCGGCCCGGGTGGTGGTGAGCAGTTCGCGGAACGCCGGGTGATCGAGAGCGTCGTCGGTCTGGAGCAGGAACTCGCCGGCGGCCTCGCGGTAGTTGGGGTCGGCGAGCGCCTCCCACGTGGACTGCGGCGGCTCGGGCGAGGCCTTGGTGCTCACGCGCGCGCGCACGTCGATGCTCAGCGACCGGTGCGGGCGCGAGACCTCGAACTCCACCACCTCGGTCCCGAAGTAGTCGGTGTGGCGGTGCAGGCGAACCTCCGGGTTGAGCCGGACGCTGAACTCGTCGCAACGCTGCCGGCCGTTGCCATGCGGCTTGACCCGGAGAGCGTTGAGGTTGTCCACGACCTCAGCGTCGTACTCGTACTGCGTCAGATAACGGATGGCGAAGTTCATGAGGTCGGGGCGGGCGACCGTCAGACGTAAACGGCGGTCAGCGCAGCGATCGCAAAATAGCGGGCGTCGACGTCGCGATCGACGAGCTCCAGCTCACCCTGTACCCGCTCGAGGATCGGCTCCAACGCCCCGCCGGCGTCCGGCGCACGCCGCTGGAGCTCGAGGTCGGCGATGAGCCGGCCCAGCCGGAGCACCGGCGGCGAGGATCGCGGCTGCGCGTCGGCGGCGGTGAGCGCGGCCGCCAGGGCCTCGACCGAGGAGGCCACCGAGCCCGGGTAGGTGGAGTTGAACAGCAGAAAGCGCACGACCGGCTCCACCGTCGGCGCCGCCCGGACCGCCCGGCGGTAGGCCTGAAAGCCGCCGACCGCGTAGAGCAGGGCCAGCGCCTCGGTCTCAAAGCCGTCCTCCAGCGGACCCGGCGGGATCGCCACCCGGAGCATGCGCAGGACCATGTCGGCCTCCTCGATGCGGCCGCCCGCCTCCAGGAAGGCACGGCCCTCGTCACGCAGCAGGGTCCGGTCCAGCAGTCCCCAGAACAGGGCGCAGCGCTCCTTGACCTCCTGGTAGAAGGAGTAGGGGCCGGTCTGGAGCGCCGCCTGGAGGTCGTAGCGCCCGAGCAGGAGGTAGAACGAGTTGAGCGCCTCCCACATCTCGGTGGAGATCACGTCGCGCATGGTGCGGCCGCGCTCGCGCGCGCGAGCGACGCACGAGACCACCGACGCTGGGTTGTCAGTGTCCAGCGTGAGCAGGCGCGCCACCTCGGCGCGGCCGAGGGCGACGGCCGCCGGGTACGCCGCCGCCTGCCCCGGCGCTCCCGTGTCCTCGCCTCCGGGCGCGGGCGCCTTGGCGCCGATCGTCGCCAGCACGCCCTCCCAGCTCAGCGCGATCCCACGTTCCCCAGGGGCGCCGGCGACATCGGCGTGAAAGGCGCCGTCGAGGATGCGGGCGGTGTGCTCGGCGCGCGTGAGGTCGCGGCCCAGCCAGAACAGCTCCTGGGCGATCCGAGCCAGCACTAGGCCCCGCCGGTCTGCTGCTGCTGTTGGGCCTGGCTCTGCCAGCCGCCTCCGTAGCGCACGTCGGGCAGGCGCGGCGGCCGATGCAGCGGGAGGGTCCCAGGGGCCAGGTCGGCATCGCTCTCATCGTCGAGCACCCAGGTGTCCTTGGAGCCGCCGCCCTGCGACGAGTTGACGATCATCGATCCCTCGCGCAGGGCCACCCGCGTCAGGCCGCCCGGGACGATCCGGATCTCCTCGCCGAACACCGCGAATGGGCGCAGGTCGACGTGGCGGGGCGCGAGCCGGCCGTCGCCGACCTCGGTCGGCGCCGTGGAGAGATGGACGAGCTCCTGGGCGATGAAGCGGTGCGGGTCGTCCAGGATCATGCTGGCCTGGAGGTCGAGCTCCGCCTCCGAGGCGTGGGGCCCGATGAACACGCCCTTGCCGCCGGACTCCGAGGTGGGCTTGATCACCAGCTCGGACAGCCGGCCCAGGACGTGCCGGCGCTGGGTCTCGTCGGAGAGCAGGTAGGTGGGGACGTTGTCCAGGATCGGCTCTTCGCCCAGGTAGAAGCGGATCATCTCCGGCACGTAGTAGTAGATGGCCTTGTCATCGGCGACCCCGGTCCCGATCGCGTTGGCGATCGCCACCGTCCCCGCCCGGTAGGCGCGCACCAGCCCCGGCACCCCCAGCAGCGAGTCGGGCCGGAACTCCAGCGGGTCGATGAAGTCGTCGTCCAGGCGGCGGTAGATCGTGTGCACGCGCTGGAGCCCCGAGGTGGTGCGCATGTAGCAGACGGCATCGCGGACCACGAGGTCGCTGGGCTCCACCAGCTCCACGCCCATCTGCCGCGCCAGGAAGGCATGCTCGAAGTAGGCCGAGTTCATCGCCCCCGGCGTCCACAGGACGACGGTGGGGTGGCTCTCGGCCGCCGGGGCGACCGCGCGCAGGGCGTCGAGTAGCAGCGAGGGGTAGTTGGCCACGCCGCGGACGCGGTGCCCCGCGAACAGCTCAGGCATCAGCCGCGTCATGGCGACCCTGTTCTCCAGCACGTAGGAGATCCCCGAGGGGGTCCGCACGTTGTCCTCGAGCACCCGCCAGCGCCCCGCGCCGTCGCGCACCAGGTCACAGCCGCACACGTGGCAGTACACGCCCCCGGGGGCCCGGACGCCATGGACGGGACGGGCGAAGCTCGCGCGGCTGACGATCAGCGACCACGGGACGATGCCGGCGCGGACGATCTCGTGGGCGTGGTAGACGTCGTCGACGAACGTGTTGAGCGCGCGGATCCGCTGCGCCAAGCCGCGCTTGATCGTCGTCCACTCGGCCGCGGTGAGCACGCGCGGCACGAGGTCCAGCGGCCAGGCGCGGTCGCGGCGCTCCCCGTCAGATCCGGCCACTTCGAATGTGATCCCCTGCTGCATGAAGATCGTGTCGCGGCGCCGGCCCGCGGCCTGCAGCGCCTCAGGCCCGAGCCGCTGCAGCGCCGCCATCAGCGACGCGGCGTGCGGCAGTGGGGCTCCGTCCTCACCGAGCAGCTCGTCACGGCAACCGTCGGGGATGCGGTAATCGAGGGCCGTCGGCGGGGTCCGGGTGTCGGTCACCGTCCTATGTGTACCCCCTGGAGCGCGGGATCGCCAGCACCGGTGGGACAAGTGGGCACGTACGGGCTTGTCCCAGTGGAGCAGGCTGACGCTCAACCGGCACGCCGACGCGCCGGCTCAACGACCGGGTCTAGTGGGTGCGGACGAGCTCGCGGTGGGCGACGCGGTGGTAGGCGTCGCAGATGACGAGCTCGCAGGGCTGGCGGTGGGCGGCGTGACGGTAGGCGAGGCGCCGGGCCTCATCGAGCGTGCTGCAACGGACCGGCGAGAGCTCGTCGGGAAGCTCGACCTCCCAGTCGCCGTGCCGCTCGTGATCGATGCGGATGGTGGGGTACACGGCAGGGGTCATGAGGACAGAGTGCCACCCCGCGCGCCACTTGTCATCCAAGATGGACGAACTTTCACCCGCCTGGGTGGAAACCTCCGGCCGGCCCCCCGATCGAGCCACTACAGGGCGGCCGTGAACGCCTGATGCAATGGGGGCGTGAACCCGGGCGCGCCCGTCGACCCGGACACCGGGCCCACCCATCGCGGCCTCTTGTTCAAGCAGCGCCAATCAAGCCCTCACCAAAACTCATCGTCGCAACCCGTACTGTCAGTGCGGTGACGGCTCTCTCGCGGCGGGCGTTCCGGCACGGCGGCGCCGCCGCCGCCGTGCTGGTGATCATGGTCGCGGGCCTGCTGGCCGGAACCGGCTGGCTCTATGTGCTCCGCGGGCTGCACTGGCTGGACGTGGGCCCCCGGATCGGCGATGCGCTGCCGCTGCTGCAGCTGGCGTCCTTCGACGCGCAGCCGCTGCTGCGCGTGCTCGTGTCCTGGGTGCTGGCCGGGGCGCTCACCGGGGTGGCGCTCAGTCAGGTGGCTCCGCGCCGCCGGGTGGCGCCGGCGCTCGTCGTCGCCCTGATCGTGCTGCTGCTCGCCGCCCAGGAGTCCTACGCGCTGACGCGCAACCTCACGTTCTCGTCGACGGTGTTCTCGCACGCGCCGGGGCTGGGGCCCGCGCTCGAGGCCGTGGCGTTCGCGTTGGGCTGTTGGCTACCGCGGCCGATCGATCGCGGGGATCGGCCGCGGACGGGCCGGCGCTCGTTGGCCTCGGTGCTCACCGGATTCAGCGATGGCGGTGTGAGCGGCGGCGAGCGTGGGCACGCCGGCCAGCACGACCGCGATCGCGAGCCCGTGCGCCAGGCTCGCCGGCGGGCTCGCGCCTAGCGACTCGCCGAACGCGCCCAGTCCGCAGGCCAGCGCCACGAGCGCCGCACCCGCCGTCATCAGTGAGATGGCCGGCACCGCGGCGCCGTCGTCAAGGGCCGACTGGAAGCAGAGGAAGCCCGCGAACGTGCCGGCGGCGGCCGCCGCCGTCCAGCCACTGAGCAGCGCGGCGGTCCCGTGAGCATGCCAGTCCAATGACACGGCCTTGATCGCCGCATCGGCCAGGCCGTAGAAGATCCCGGCGGCGGCCGCGCGCGCCGCGGGCCCGCGCCGCCGGCTCAGCACGCCCGCGGCGAACGCACCGGCGGCCAGGACGGCGACCAGCCGTCCGGCGCCGATCCGGTCCGGTGCCGTGGAGGCGCCGATGGGGAGCACGGCGAGCCCGGCCGCGATCATCAGCACCGCCGTCGTCTGTCCTCGCGTGACCGGCTGCCGGAACATACCGGCGGCCAGCGGCACCGATAGGGCGAGGCCGCCGGCGGCGAACGCCTGCACCAGTGACAGCGGCGCGATCGCCACGGCGGCGATCTGCAGGCAGAAACCGGCCCACCCGAGCGCTTGACCCGACAGCCACGCCGGGCTGGTGAGCGAGCGGTGCAGGCGACCGGGCCCGCCGGGCGGGCCGCCGGCGCCGCCCAGACCACCGGGCCCGCCGGTCGGGCCGCCGCCGCGGCCCAGGCCCCGGTGCTGCAGGAGGAACCCGAGGTTGATCAGTGCCGCTGCGACCAGCGCCAGGACCAGGCCGCCGATCACCGGGCGGAGCCCCGGGATCGGCGGCCGGCCTCACGGTGGCCGCGGCGCGCCTTACGTCGTTCGGAGCGCCGGGTCTCGTGATGGTGGCGACCCGCCCCATTCGGGATCGGGACGACTCCAGGGGTCAGCGAGCGCGCGGCGCCGCGCGCTCGCCGCAGAGGCGCGCTGGTGTCCCGCGAGGCGAGGATCAGCATCTGATCGAGGTGGGCGTGCCACAGCTCCCAGTCGTGGCCCCCGTGGTAGAGCGCATAGGTGACCGAGCCGCCCGCGGCGGCCAGCGCCTTGGCCATCGGCTCGGTCTGCGGGCTGTCGTCGTCGTCGCGGCCGACGAACAGGAAGGCCCGCACCGGGTTGGCCGCGATGATTGCGCGCAGCCCGCCCACGTAGTCAAGCGGGCTGTCGGCCCGGAGCGTGGCGGGGTCCGCGTTCGCGAACACGCCGCTGCGCGTCTCGATGTAGTAGCCGCTCCAGGCCTGGAGGTTGGCGAACGTCCTGACATGCTGCAACGCGATGTTGGCGGCGCCATAGGCCCCGGCCGAGAACCCGGCGATCACCCGGTCCTGGCGCCTGGCCACGGTGCGGAAGCGATGGTCGACGTCGTGCACCACGTTGATCACGTAGCCGGCGAAGTTGCCCGACGGCGTGTTGGCCCACTCCGAGTCCGAGTACGTGCTTCCGCCGATACGCCCGTCGGGGAACACCAGGATCATGGGGCGCATCCGGTGGCGGCTGATGAGGTTGTCCATCCGCACCGGCAGCTGGGCGATGTCGAGGAACACGACCGGCCGGCCCGGGCTGCCGTGCAGCAGGTAGTAGACGGGGTAGCGCTCCCGCGCGGTGTTGTAGCCGGGCGGCGTGTAGACGATGTAGTCGGCGACGCGGTGCAGCGCCCGCGAGTAGAAGCGCACCGTCTGCAGTTGACCGCGGCGGGCGTGGGGGAGGAACGCCACCGTGGCAAAGCCGCGGTGCTGGTAGTAGGACTCCCAGTAGCCGAAGGCGCCGACCAGCCCGACCACGGCCAGCGCCGCGGTCACGATGGCAACCAGCGGGCGCGGGCGCCGGTGCCTCATCGCATCTGCCCGATCGGGCCGGGGGGTCGCAGCCGGGCCGGCACCGCGCCCGGGACGCCCTGCCGCAGTGCCTCGCCAAGGCGGCTGCGGCGGTGCTGCGGCAGGTAGCCCTCGGCCTGAAGCACGCGCACGACGGCGTGCGGGAGCGCCGCGCGGGACTCGTAGACGAGGTAGCGCGCGCGCCACTCCGGCGAGAACTTCTCGTTGAAGCGCACGAGCCGGTCCATCTGGAAGCGGCGGTGCAGTGGCCCGAGCGCCAGGTGGGTCAGTGCCCGCGCGAATCGGTTGCGGCTGGGCTCGCTGCGCACGAGGTGGGCCAGACCGGCGTAGTTGAGGCTCACCTCGGCCACGCCTCGCTCGCGGGCAAACGCGAGCGCGCGCACAACCAGCGCCTCGTTGAGGCCGTTGGGCGTGTCGCCCACGCGCTGCATCGTGTCCAGCGACAGGCTCTCCCCGCAGGTCACGAACCGCATCACGCCGCCCACCTCCCCCACCGGCGAGCGGGCCACCACGAAGAGGTCGTCAGGGCGCATCTCGGCGGTGAAGCTGCCCATGCCCATGGCGAAGCCGTGCACCCGCGGGTGATCGCTGTGCCAGCGCTCCGACAGGAGCTCGATCTCGGTCTCGAGCCAGGCGTCGATCTCGCGACCCTCGTGGGCGGTGATCTCCCAGCCGCGCCGCGCCACCCGGTGCACGCTCTGGCGCAGCTTGCGCACCGCCCGCCCCTCCAGCGTGAAGGTCCGGGGATCGACGAACGCCTCCTCGCCCACGCGCACCGCGCGCAGGCCGAGCCGGCGGTACTCCGCCAGGTGCGTCTCGGCGGCGCCCCACAGCACGACCCGCCATCCGCGCCGCCGCGCCCGGTCCTGGAAGTCGGCCAGCACCCGCGCGGTCGCGCCGGCCGGCGCGACCGGATCGGCGGAGATCACCGCCGTGCCTCCGATCACCCGGTAGGCGAGCACGCCGCCGGCGGCGAACGCCAGGGCTTTGTCGGGCCGCAGCAGGAACGGCGACAGCGAATCGGAGCCGTGGGCGTCCACGATCGCCCGGGCGGCCCGGTGCTCGTGCTCGGCGTGGTCGTTGGTGGCCGGGGCGGGACGGACGAGCGAGCGCAGCGCCAGCACCGTGATCATCGCCGCGCCCGCGATGAGCGCGTCGATGAGCGCGTCCCAGTCCCCGCTGATCCGGGGCGCCGAAGCCACCGTCAGCGCATGGCCGGCGGGGTGGCGCAGGACCCCGGTGATGACGTGGCCCGCCGTGTGCCGGACGTCGGGGGCGCTGAGGACGGCGCCGGCCGCCAGCCCCCAGGCCACGAGCGCCGCGCACGCCACCACGGGGCCGGGGCGATTGGAGCAGCCCAGGCGAAACGCCCCCCGGCCCAGCGCCAGCAGCAGCGCCAGGCCGGCCTCGACCCCCGCGTCGCCGTAGCGCCCGTGACCGGCATTGAGGGCCGCCAGCGCCACCAGGCCGATGACGGTCAGCGACACCGCCGTACGCGTGCCACGCCACAATCCGGGGGTCAGCGCCAGCAGGGCCACGCCGAGGATGAGCGCCACGTCGTGGCGGCCGATGGGGAGGCCCGGATAGGCGGCGGCGGTGAGCCGCCGGTGAGCGTGGGGCTGGACCGCTCGCAGCCCGTAGACCACCGATTGTGTGGCAAGCACCGTGACCGATGCTGCGGCTGTCTGCCGGATCGACAGAAAGCGGATCTGCGCGCCCATGAGGCCATTCTGGCCTCCCGGAGAGCCACCGAGGGTGATGTCGGGGCCCGAAACATGGCCCCGTAAGCCGTCCCTCACCTTACAAAAACATTACGCGCGAGCCGCAAACGGTTCGCGGCTCCACGTCAATGTGCCAACGCGCCGACTACCCTACGCGGCGATGCGGATCCTGATCACGGGCGCGGGCGGGATGCTCGGTCTCGACGTGCAGCGCGCCGCCGAGGACGTTGGCCACGAGACGCTTGCGCTCACGCGGGCACAGCTCGATATCACCGATGCCGCGGCCGTCTCCGCCGCGGTCGGCGGCGCGGGCGCCGACGCGGTGGTCAACTGCGCCGCGTGGACCGATGTCGACGGCGCCGAATCGCGGCCGGAGGACGCCACGGCGGTCAACGGCGCCGGCGCCGGCAACGTGGCGGCGGCGGCGGCCGCCGCCGGAGCGTGGGTCGTCCACGTCTCCACTGACTACGTGTTCAACGGGACCAAGCCCGCCCCTTACCTCGAATCCGACCCCGTGAACCCGGTGTCGGCTTACGGGCGCTCCAAGCTCGACGGCGAGCGAGCCGTCGCTGCGGCGGCCCCCGGCGGGCATACGATCGTCCGGACCGCGTGGCTGTTCGGAGCCGGCGGCCGGTGCTTTCCCAAGACGATCCTGCGCGCGGCCTCGCAGCGGCCCGAGCTGACGGTGGTCGCCGACCAGATCGGCTGCCCCACCTTCACCGGGCATCTGGCCCCCGTGCTGGTGGCGCTGGCCGGACAGGGCACGCCGGGCGTACTGCACGTGGCCGGCGGCGGCCAGTGCTCCTGGTATGAGTTCGCCGCCGCGATCGTGGGCGCCGGCGGCATGGACTGCCCGGTCCGCCCGATCTCCACCGACGAGTACCCGGTGGCGGCGCGGCGCCCGGCCAACAGCGTCCTGGTCTCCGAGCGGGGGGCGCCGGTCCTGCCTGACTGGCAGGCCGGCCTGGAGCAGTTCATGTCCGAGATGGCGGAGGTGCGCGCGTGAAGCTGTTGGTGTGCGGTGCGGCCGGCTTCATCGGCTCGACGTTCGTGGAACTGCGCGTGCGCGAGCACGGCGACGACGTCACGGTGCTCGACGCTCTCACCTACGCGGGCCGCCGGGAGAACCTGCGCGAGGTGGAGTCCGACATCCGCTTCGTCGAAGGGGCGATCGAGGATCCGCAGGCGGTGGCGAGCGCGATCGGCGACGCCGAGGCGCTCGTCAACTTCGCCGCCGAGACGCACGTGGACCGCTCGATCGCCGACCCCTTCGCCTTCAGCGTGACCAACGGCCAGGGCACCCACGTGCTGCTGGAGGCCGCCCGCCAGCGTGGCCTGCGCTACGTGCAGGTGTCCACTGACGAGGTCTACGGCTCGATCGAGGCGGGGTCGTTCACCGAGAGCTCGCCGCTTCAGCCCTCCAGCCCCTACAGCGCCACCAAGACGGGCGCCGACCTGCTCGTCCTCAGCTACCACCACACCTACGGGCTCGAGACGCTGGTGGCGCGCGGCTCCAACAACTACGGGCCGCGCCAGTATCCGGAGAAGCTGATCCCGCTGATGATCCTCAACGCCATGGCCGGCGATCGCCTGCCCGTCTACGGCGACGGCAGGAACGTGCGCAACTGGCTCTACGTGGAGGACTTCGGCCGCGGCATCGGGCACGTCCTGGCCCACGGCGAGCCGGGCGAGGTCTACAACTGCGGCGGCCCCGACGAGTGCGAGAACCTCGAGGTGGTGCAGCGGATCCTGCAGCTCACCGGCGCCGACGATTCGCTGATCGAGTACGTCACCGACCGGCCCGGCCACGACCGCCGCTACTCGCTGTCCTCCGACAAGCTGGCGGGCCTGGGGTGGCGCGCGCAGACCCGCTTCGCGGACGGCCTGGAGCGGACAGTCGCCTGGTATCGAGACAACGGCTGGTGGTGGGAGCCGATCCGCTCCGGCGCCTATCGCGAGTATTACGAGCGCCATTACGGCCGCTCGTTGAAGTCGTAGCGGGGCGGGGGATCGCCGTGACGACGGCGAGAGGCCGGCATGCGCCGCCACCGGAGGTCCGGCTGCCTCTGCAGCGCGAGCGGCTGCTGCGCGCGGCGGCCCGCGAGTTCGCCGATCGTGGCTACGCCGGTGCCAGCTCGGAGTCGATCAGCCGCCGTGCCGGGATGTCGAAGGCAACGTTCTACGAACACTTTGCCAACAAGGAGGAGTGCATGCTGGCGCTGTTCGACATGGGCGCCGAGCTCGTCCAGGACGCGATGGCCGAGGCGGCGCGCAACGCGCCGGTCGGGGACGCGCGCGAGCGCCTGCGGGCGGGGACGCGCGCCTTCCTGGGGGCGCTGGCCGAGCACCCCGAGTTCGCGCAGACACTGCTGGTCGAGATCATCGGCGCCGGCCCCCGGGCGGCGCAGCGCCGCGACCAGATCCTCCAGGCGTTCGCCGGCGTGGTCGACGCCGAGAACGCCGCCGCGGCGCGCCGCGGACTGATGGGCCGCTTCAGCTCGCCGCATGACTCCTTCGCGGTCGTGGGCGCCGTCACCGAACTGGTCTCGCGCCAGGTGCGGCTCGGGGTGCCCGAGCACATGCTGGACCTGGCTCCGGTCATCGACCGCCTCATCTTCGGGCTGCTCAGTAGCGACCGGCCGTGACGTCGCGCGCAAGCCTTGCGGCGCTCGAGCGAGAGATCGTCTCCTGCCGCAAGTGCCCGCGGCTCGTGGCCTGGCGCGAGGAGGTGGCGCGGGTCAAGCGCGCCTCATTCGCCGCCGAGACCTATTGGGGCCGTCCCGTTCCCGGGTTCGGCGACCCCGCGGCGTCCGTGATCGTCCTCGGGCTGGCGCCCGCCGCACACGGCGGCAACCGCACCGGACGGGTGTTCACCGGCGACCGGTCAGGGGACTGGCTGTTCGCGGCGCTGTACCGCGCCGGCTACGCCAACCAGCCGACGTCGAACCGCCGCGACGATGGGCTGGCGCTGCGCGACGCCTGGATCGTGGCTGCGGTCCGCTGCGCACCTCCGGCCAACAAGCCCACCACCGCCGAGCGCGACACGTGCCTGCCCTACGCGGTCCGGGAGTGTGAGATGCTCGAGTCCGGGCGGGTGATCGTGTGCCTCGGCGCATTTGCCTGGGACGCCGCGCTGCGCATCCTCGGCGCACTCGGGCACGAGCGGATACGGCCGCGGCCGCGTTTCGGCCACGGCGCCGAGGCGGTGAGTGGCGGCTTGACGCTGCTCGGTTGCTTTCATCCCAGCCAGCAGAACACGTTCACCGGCCGGCTGACCGAGGACATGCTGGACACCATCTTCGACCGCGCGCGTGAGCTGAGCGCGGCGCGATGACACTCGACCCGGGGAACTCGGCGCGGTGGCGCGCATGGGGCATCGCCGGCCTGGTGGCGGCCGCGCTGGGCGCGGGCACGCTGGTGCTGGGCTCTCGCTCGGAAACCGGCGCGCAGGCCGCCACCCTGGCCACCGCCGCACCCTCGGTCACCGCCGCTGCGCCCGCCACACCGCTGGCCGCCGCCCCGGGCGCCGCGGGACGGCCGCTGCGCCAGCCGGCGGTGTACGTCAGCCACCACGGCGTACTCAACGTCACGCTGGTGGTCTCCGCGCGCCGGGTGACGATCGCCGGGCGCCGGATCCTGGCCAAGGTCTACAACGGCGCCTTCACCGCCCCGACGCTGGTCGCCTGGCCCGGTGACGAGGTGCGGGTCAGGCTCGTCAACCACCTCGACGAGCCGACCAACCTGCACTTCCACGGTCTCGCGGTCTCACCCGGCGGCCACGCTGACAACATCTTCATCTCGGTGGCGCCGGGCCACGCGTTCCGGTACGCGTTCCGGCTCCCGCGCGACGCCGCCACCGCGACGTTCTGGTACCACTCGCACGAGATGGTCCCCATGGACGAGATGGGGCGCTACCCGGCGAGACGGTGTTCCACTGCCACATCCTGGCCCACGAGGACGCCGGCATGATGGCCAACATCGTGGTGAGCCGTTGACGCACTGACGCCGCTAGGCTGCGGCGCCCACACGTTTCAAGGAGGAGAAGGCATGGACAACGGCTCGGGACTCACACGACGTCAGACGCTCCAGCGGATGGGGGCGGCGGGGCTCGGGCTGACCGCGCTCGGTGGCGGGCTGGAGGCCCTGCTGGCCGGCGCCGCGGCGGCCGCGCCGGCCCCCGGGTCGCTCACGGACATCGAGCATGTGATCTTCCTCATTCAGGAGAACCGCTCGTTCGACCACTACTTCGGGACGCTGAGCGGCGTGCGCGGGTTCGCCGACAAGCGCGGCGCCGCCGCCTTCCGCCAGAAGGACCCGGGCGGCAAGACCGTCATCCCGTTCAAGCTCCCGTCCGGCGGCGTCCAGTACTGCATGCCCGACATCACCCATGATTGGGGCCCGCAGCACCGGTCCTGGAACAACGGACACATGAACGACTGGGTCAAGGTGCACGAGTCGAGCACCAACGGGGGCGACGGCCCCGCGGCGGGCATCGAGACCATGGGCTACTACACCCGCTCGGAGCTGAGCTTCTACTACTCCCTGGCGGACGCCTTCACGATCTGCGACGGCTACCACTGCTCGGTGATCGGGCCGACCGATCCCAACCGCCTGATGTCGATGAGCGCCTCGCTGGATCCTGCGGGCGCCAAGGGCGGTCCGCTGGTGGAGACGCTGGTGGCCACCCGCGGCGACCTCAAGGGCAAGTTCACGTGGACGACGATGCCCGAGCGCCTCCAATCCCAGGGCGTGAGCTGGAAGGTCTACCAGGACCCCGCGGGCGGCGTCTTCGACAACGTGCTCCCGTACTTCGCCGCCTACAACACGCCCGGCGAGCTCGCTGATCGCGGGCTCAACACCCTCTACCCGACCGACTTCATGGCCGACATCCGGCACAACGCGTTGCCGTCGGTGTCGTGGGTTCTCACCAACCTGACGGCCACCGAGCACCCGGGGTTCTCGGCCGCCATCTCGGGGGAGATCGCCGTGGCCCAGATCGTCAAGGCGGTCATGTCCAACCCGAAGGTGTGGCGCAAGACCGCCCTGTTCATCACCTGGGACGAGAACGGTGGATTCTTCGATCACGTCGCTCCGCCGGCCGCGCCCAAGGGCACCAAGGGCGAGTACCTGACCGTGGCCAACCTGCCGGCGGCGGCCAACGGGATCCGTGGGCCGATCGGACTGGGCTTCCGCGTGCCGATGCTGATCGTCTCCCCGTTCAGCCGTGGCGGCCTGGTCTGCTCGGACACGTTTGACCACACCTCCATGCTGCGCTTCGTCGAGACGCGCTTCGGGGTGGAGGTCCCCAACCTGTCGGCGTGGCGGCGCCGCGTCACCGGCGATCTCACCAGCGCGTTCAACTTCGCCGCCACGCCCAAGGACGGCCGCCCCAAGCTGGCGCAGCCCGGCACCGCGAGCGGGGTCAATTGCGCCGCGACCACCCCCAAGCCGGTACCGGTGCTGTCGGCCGGATTCCCCAAACAGGAGAAGGGAACCCGCACGCGACCCAGCGGGATCGTCAAGAAGACGAAGAAGAAGTGAGGACGGCTGCCGTCCTGGCGGTGGCCGCGGCCCTCGCGCTGGTCGCCGCCCCCGCCCGGGCCGCCTCGGGATGCCGCTCCTTCCCCCGGCCGGGGACGATCAGCGCGGGTCGCGCCCCCGCCGACCTGCGCGCCGAGTACAACGTCCTGGAGCGCCCGCGCCGCGGCATCGACCGCCTGTCCGTGCGACGCCTGGGCAACCTGCCGCTCAGTGGGATCCTCCCCGCCGGCATCCGCTACCTGGGCGCCGCGGCCTACGGTGGGCGCGCCTATCTGGTGCCCGGTCGCCACCTGCTCGCCGCGCCGCTGGAGCCGGTGGGCTGCGCGCCCCGCTCCCAGCGCTCGCTGGAGCGCGCGCTCCTGCCCAGCCTGCGTGGTGAGTACGCCCACGAGGGGTTGTGCCTGGTCGTCGTCTACCCCGACCAGGCCAGCCCCACATGCCAGCCGGCCCCGGGGACCGTGGCCGCGTTCCTGTTCGGGCCCGGCTCGCCCGGGTTCGGCCTCGCGCCCGACGGCGTCGCCGCCGTCACGCTGCGGTTTGCCACCGGCCGACCCCTGCGCGCGCGGGTGCACGGCAACTTCTGGATCGTCAACGACCCCTCGCTGCTCGCCACGCCGTGCGGGCTGGACTGGACCACGGCCGGCGGCACCGTGCTTCGCACCGTGGCCAACTGCACCACGGACACCACCTGACGACCGCGGACTAGGCTGGTGCGCAACCCGCCGCCGCGAACCACCGGAGCAAGAGAGACATGCAAGGGATTCAGTTCAGCCAGTTCGGAGGCCCCGAGGTGCTGGAGCTCGTGGAGCTCCCGGATCCCGAGCCCGGGCCTGGCCAGATCCGGGTGGCCGTGCGCGCCGCCGGGGTCAATCCGATCGACTGGAAGGTCCGCAGCGGCGCCATGGGCGGCGACCTGCCCAAGCGCACCGGCCAGGAGGTGGCCGGCGTCGTGGACCGGTTGGGTGATGGAGTCACCGGCGTCGCCGTCGGCGACGCGGTGTTCGGCAGCGCCGCCGGCGGAGGCGGGGCCGCCGAGCTGGCTCTGCTGGAGAACTACGCGCGGGTGCCGGCCTCGCTGGACTTCGCCGGCGCCGCCGCGCTGCCGGTGGCGGTGGAAACGGCGGTGCGCACGCTGGACGTGCTGGGGGTGACCGGCGGTCAGACCCTGGTCATCAACGGCGCCTCGGGCAGCGTCGGGATCGCCGCGGTCCAGTGCGCACGCGCGCGCGGCGCCCGCGTGATCGGCACCGCCAGCGAGTCCAACCACGAGTATCTGCGCGGCTTCGGCGCCGAGCCCACCACCTACGGCGACGGATTGGTCGAGCGCGTCCGGGCACTCGTGGGTGGGCGGGATCCGATTGTGGACCGCGCGCTCGATGCCTCCGGCGGGGGCATGCTGCCGGCCCTGGTGGAGCTCACCGGCTCGCCCGACCGGGTGGTCACGATCGCGGACTATGCCGGCGCGCAGCAGACCGGCGTCGCCTTCAGCGGCGGGAGGGGGCCCGAGCGCGCGTGGCACGCGCTGGCCGAGGTGGCGGAGCTGATCGAGGCCGGGCGCTTCCGGCTGCCGGTATCCCGGACGTTCCCGCTCGATCAGATCGCCGAGGCGCACCGGATCAGCGAGAGCGGCCACCCACGCGGCAAGCTCATCCTGATCGTCTCCACAGGGTGACCCCGGCGCCCCGGGCGGAGTTGGCCGCCCTCCAGATCGCCGACCCCCCGGAAGCGTGGGAGGCGCTCGGCTTCACGGTGTCCGGTGACGGGGTGGTGGTCCTGGGCGGGGTGGAGCTGTGGCTCGACGCCGTCGGCCGGGGGATCACGGGCTGGACGCTGCGGCGAGTAACGCTGCATCACGACGTCGACGGGCTGCCGACCGGTACCACCACCGATCCACCGATGGTCGAGACCGGCCACCCCAACGGGGCCATGGGCATCGACCACATCGTCGTGACCACGCCCGAGTTCGATCGCACCGCCACGGCACTCAAGGACGCGGGGATCCCGTTGCGGCGCACCCAGCCGGATGACGCGGGCGCCGCCCGACAAGGCGAGGCCGGACGCCGAGCGGGCGGCCCGCCCGCGGCCGGCGGGTTCAGACAGGGCTTTCGCCGTCTCGGCCCCGCCATCCTGGAGATCGTCGAGGCGCCGGGGATACCGGCGGGCCCGGCGCGGTTCTGGGGCCTGGTCGTGGTGGTGGCCGACCTCGTGGGCGTCCGGGCGCGGCTGGCGCCCCACGTGGGCGAGATCCGCGACGCGGTCCAGCCCGGGCGGCAGATCGCCACGCTCGCGCAGAGCGCCGGCCTGTCGCCCCGGATCGCGTTCATGGACCCCGAGTAGGCCCGATGCCGCGGACCGGTCCGGTCCTCAATCGTGAGTAGCCTGAAATCCATGTCTCTCGACGTCTTCAGCGCGCGCACGCGCGAGTGGTTCTCCGGGGCCTTCGCGGCGCCCACGGCGGCCCAGGAGCAGGCCTGGCCGGCGATCGCCTCGGGCGAGCACGTCCTGATCTCAGCCCCGACGGGATCGGGCAAGACGCTGGCCGCCTTCCTGTACGCGATCGACCGCCTGGCCGAGACCGCGCCGCCACCGGATCCGCGCGAGCGCCGCATCGGGCTGGTCTACGTCTCGCCGCTCAAGGCCCTGTCCTACGACATCGACCGCAACCTGCGCACGCCCCTGCGCGGCATCGGCGCAGACCTCAAGGTGGCCGTGCGGACCGGCGACACGCCCCAGCGCGAGCGCCAGCAGATGCTGCGCGAGGCGCCCGACATCCTCATCACCACCCCCGAGTCGCTGTACCTGATGCTCACCGGCCAAGCGCAGCGGCTGTTCGAGGGCACGCGCTGGTGCATCGTCGACGAGATCCACGCCGTGGCCTCGACCAAGCGGGGCTCACACCTGGCGTTGACCCTCGAGCGCCTGACCGCGGCGGCCGGGGCCGACGTGCAGCGCATCGGCCTGTCGGCGACCCAGAACCCGCTGGAGGAGGTCGGCCGCTTCATGGTCGGCCCCCACCGCCGCTGCCGCGTCGTCGATACCGGGGTACGCAAGGAGCTCGACCTCCAGATCCAGGTGCCGGTCGAGTCCATGGTGGAGCCCGAGGCCACTCCGGCTCCGGACCTGGATCCCCTGGCGGGCGGCGAGGCCACCCGGCGCTCGATCTGGCCGGCGATCTACCCCGAGCTGCTCGAGCTCATCCGCACCCACAAGTCGACGATCATGTTCGTCAACAACCGCCGCAGCGCCGAGCGGATCGCGCTGCGCCTGAACGAGATGGCGGGCGAGGAGCTGGCCCGCTCACACCACGGCTCGCTGGCGCGCGAGGAGCGCACGCTGGTGGAGGAGATGCTCAAGGCCGGCGAGCTGCCGTGCTTGGTGGCCACCTCGAGCCTGGAGCTGGGCATCGACATGGGCGCGGTCGACCTCGTCATCCAGGTCGAATCGCCCAAGTCCGTGGCGCGCGGCCTGCAGCGGATCGGCCGCGCGGGCCACTCGGTGGGCGACGTCAGCCGCGGACGCATCTTCCCCAAGTTCCGCTCGGACCTGCTCGAGTGCGCGGTGGTGGCGAGGCGGATGCGCGAGGCCCAGATCGAGACCACGGTGGTGCCGCGCAACGCCCTGGACGTGCTCGCTCAGCAGATCGTGGCCATCGCCGCGGCGGCGGGCGAGGACGAGCCGGTGGCGGTCGACGACCTCTATGCGCTGGTGACGCGCACCCATTCCTACGCCGAGCTGACCCGTCCGTCGTTCGAGAACGTGCTCGACATGCTCGACGGTCGCTACCCCTCGTCCGAGTTCGCCGAGCTGCGCCCCCGGATCGTGTGGGACCGGGTGGCCGGCACGATCCGGGCGCGTCCGGGCGCTCGTCAGCTGGCGGTCACCAACGCCGGCACCATCCCGGATCGCGGGCTGTTCGCGGTCACCCTGCCTGACGGGCGGCGCGTCGGCGAGCTCGACGAGGAGATGATCTACGAGGCCCGCCCGGGCCAGACGTTCCTGCTCGGCGCCACCACGTGGCGCATCGAGGAGATCGGCCGCGACCGCGTGATCGTGACGCCCGCGCCCGGGGTGCCGGGGGCGATCCCGTTCTGGAAGGGCGACGGCATCGGCCGCCCGCGCGAGCTGGGCGAGGCGATCGGCGCCTTCGCGCGCTGGGCCGTGGACCAGACGCCCGAGACGCTCGAGCGCGACTACGACCTGGACCGGCGGGCGGCGAGCAATCTCGTGGACTTCCTGACTGAGCAGCAGCAGGCGACGCGCGTGGTGCCGTCTGACCGCGCGATCGTGGTGGAGCGCTTCCGCGACGAGATCGGCGACTGGCGCCTGTGCGTGCTCAGCCCGTTCGGGGGCCGCGTCCACGCCGCGTGGTCGCTGGCCCTGAGCGCGCGCATCCGCGAGCAGGTGGGCCTGGAGTCCGACGCCATCTACTCCGACGACGGGATCATCATCCACCTGCCCGACGCCGAGGAGCCCCCGAGCGCCGATCTGGTCCTGCTCGAGCCCGACGAGATCGAGGACCTGGTGGTCGCCGAGCTGGGGTCGTCGGCGCTGTTCGGGGCGCGCTTCCGCGAGAACGCCGGCCGGGCGCTGCTCATCCCGCGCGCGCGGCCGGGCAAGCGCACGCCCCTGTGGCAGCAGCGCCTGAAGTCCCAATCGCTGCTGGAAGTGGCCAAGAAATACGGCGAGTTCCCGGTGATCCTGGAGACCTACCGCGAGTGCCTCCGCGACGTCCTCGACGTCCCCGGGCTGGTGGAGCTGATCACGCGCCTGCAGCGCCGCGAGATCACGCTGGTGGAGGTCGAGACCGCCACGGCCTCACCGTTTGCCTCCTCGCTCCTGTTCGACTACGTCGCCACCTACATGTACGAGGGCGACACGCCCAACGCCGAGCGGCGCGCGGCGGCGCTGTCACTGGACCGCGACCTCCTGCGCGAGCTGCTGGGCCAGGAGGAGCTGCGCGACCTCATCGACCCGGGCGCGCTGGAGCGCGTCGAGGCCGACCTGCAGTGCCGGTCCGAGCTCACGCGTGCCGCCAACCGCGACGGCCTGCTCGACGTCCTGCGCCGGGTCGGCGACCTGTCACTCGACGAGGTCTCCGCACGGGTGCTCGAAGGCTTGGACCCCATCGCGATGCTGTCCGATCTGCGCGGTGAGCGCCGCGCCGCCCGGGTGCGCGTCAACGGTGAGGAGCGCTGGATCGACGCCGCCGACGCCGGCCTGTACCGAGACGCCCTGGGCGCCGCCCCGGCCGGCGGGCTGCCCGCGGTCTTCCTCGAGGACGTGCCCGATGCGCTCAGCCGCCTGCTGCGACGCTACGCCGCCACCCACGGCCCCTTCACCACCGCCGACGTGCGGGCGCGCTACGGGATCGACGTGTCGGCGGCCCTGCGCGAGCTCGAGCGCTCGGGCGACCTGATCCGCGGCGAGCTGCGCCCCGGGGGCTCAGAGCGCGAGTGGTGTGACCCGGAGGTGCTGCGCCGGTTGCGCCGCGCCTCACTGGCGGTCCTGCGCAAGGAGATCGAGCCCGCCGAGGCGCGGGAGCTGGCACGCTTCCTGCCGGCGTGGCAGGGCGTGGACCGCCATCCGGCGTCGGGGGCGGGGATCGACCGGCTGCGCGAGATCCTGGTGCCGCTCCAGGGCCTGGCGCTACCCGCCGAGGTGTGGGAGCGCGACATCCTCCCCCGCCGCACCGGCGCCTACTCACCGGTCTGGATGGACCAGCTGTGCGCCGCCGGCGAGCTGGTGTGGATCGGCGCGGGCGCGCTGGGTCGCAACTCCGGGCGGGTGGCGCTCTACTTCCGCGAGGACCTGGCGCTGCTCGGTCCGCCGCCTTATCGCGGCGAGATTCCCGCAGCGGCGGCACACGAGGCGATCCGGGCGCGGCTAGCCGCGGGGGCGTGCTTCTTCACCGACCTGCTCGTTGACGTGGACCTCAGCCCCGAGGAGATCCAGGAGGCCCTGTGGGACCTCGCCTGGGCGGGCGTGGCCACCAACGACGCCTTCGCCCCGCTGCGCGCGCCGCGGCTCACGCTGGCCCGCGCCCAGCGTGAGCAGCTGCGAAATCGTGCGGGTCGGCGCACCGTCGGACGGTTCGGCGCCGGCCGCCGCCGCGAGACCGCCTCGGCGCAGGTGCAGGGCCGCTGGTCGCTGACCGAGCCGCTGCTGCGAACGCAGATCGGGGTGGGTGGGGATCCGAGTCTTCGGCGCCGGGCGCTGGGCGAGCTCCTGCTCGAGCGCTACGGCATCGTCACGCGCGAGCAGGTGCTGGCCGAGGGCATCCCGGGCGGCTTTTCGGCCATCTACGCGGAGCTGTCCCAGCTCGAGACCCTCGGCGCCGCCCGCCGCGGCTACTTCCTGGAGGGGCTCGGCGGTGCCCAGTTCGCGCTGCCCGGAGCCGTGGAGCGCCTGCGCGCCCGCGTCGGCGCGGGCGGCGGCGCGGGTCACGAGGGCGCGCCGCCGCTGGTGCTGGCCGCCGTCGACCCCGCCCAGCCCTATGGCGCGGCCCTGCCGTGGCCCAAGCGGCCCGGCGACGAGAATGACGGCCGTTCGGCGCGCCGGCCGGCGCGGGTGGCGGGCGCCTACGTCGTGTTGGTCGGCGGTGACCCGGTCGTCTACCTCGAGCGCGGCGGCCGGGCCCTGCAGACGCTGGTGTCCGCCGGTGACCCGCGCCTGCAGCCGGCGCTCGGCGCGCTGGTGGACCACGTGCGCACCGGCGCGATCAAGCGCGTCGGCCTCGAGAAGGTGGACGGCGAGCCGGCGATGTCCTCGCCGCTGGGACCGGCGCTGCTGGCGCTCGGGTTCCAGGAGGGCCCGCGCCGGCTTACGCTGTCCGCCTGAGCGGATCCGGCGACCATGCCTGAGGGCGACACGATCGCCTACGCGGCGCACCGGATGCGCCCGGTGCTCGAGGGTCACGTGCCCGAGCTCATCCGCACGCCGCATCCGCGCCACGCGATGGACCGCTGGCCCGAGCGGCTGGCCGGCCGCGCGGTCAGCGAGATCCGCACTCACGGCAAGCACCTGTTCCTGTGCTTCGAGGGCGAGTTGGTCATCCACTCACACCTGCGCATGACGGGCACATGGGGCGTCTATCCGCCCGGCCGTCGCTGGGGGCGGTCGCCCCGGCTGGCCTGGCTTGTGCTGGAGCGGGCCGGCCATCAGGTGGTGCAGTTCAACGGGCCGGTGCTCGAGCTCGTGACCGAGAGCCGAACGCGCTTTGACCAGCGGCTGGCCGGCCTCGGCCCCGACGTGCTGGCGCCGTCGTTCGACCAGGAGCGGTTCCTGGCCCGGCTGCGCTCAGACGACCCGACGCGCGGGATCGGCGAGGCGCTGCTGGATCAGCGCAACGTCGCCGGCATCGGCAACATCTGGAAGTGCGAGGGCTGCTGGGAGGCGGCTGTCGATCCCTGGCGGCCGGTGTCGGCCGTGACCGATGAGGAGGCGATGGCGATCATTTCCGCGGTGCGGCCCCGGATGGCGCACTCGGCGCGGCACGGGCGCATGGCGGGCGAGCCCCACGTGTTCCGCCGTCACGGCCGGCCGTGTCCCCGCTGTGGCGCAAGGCTCGCCGCCCGAGGCCAGGGCGACGACAACCGCACCACGTTCTGGTGCCCGGGCTGTCAGCGCTGACGAGCTAGTTGATCCGGCACTGCGCCGCGCTGTAGTGCGGCGGGCTGCCGTGCTCGGCATCGCTGTGCCCGGCGGTGGTGCGGCGGACAGTCTGGCCGATCACCTTCCCGGCGCGGGTCCAGATGAACGTGATCGTCGCGTTGAGCAGCCCGGTGTGGGGGCGAAACGGGAAGACCGCTCCGTCCTGCTCGAGACCGTTGGAGGCGCTGCCCAGCGACAGCCGCGTCGTGGCGAGGTTGCTCTGGATGGGGAGGAAGCTGCGGCTCTGCGCCGACCAGTAGTCGACCTGGATGACCATGTACAACGAGGCCGAGAAGCCGAGCGTGGGCATCTGGCCGCGCACGCCCAGGTCGTGGGGGTACTTGCGCGAGCTGCAGATGTTCACCGTCGCCCACAGGGAGGGCGAGCTCTCGGCGGAGCGAACCGCGCGCGCGATCCTCGCCGGCCCGACCGTCCCCGCCGCCGCCGGGACGCCGGCCACGAGGACCGCCGCCGCGAGTACCGTTGTCAGCAGCGCGGCGCGCATGGGACGACGATATCGATCTGAGTGGGTGACGGAAGCCATACGGGCGCGTAGTGAGGGTGGTGATTGAGACTCAGGCGGATCCGAAGGAAGAGTCCGGGCGACGTCGCTCCACCCAGAACTCCTGGGAGCGGTTCGAGTTGCTGTATCGCTCGAGCCGGGATGACGTCTTCGCCTATGTGGTGACCCTGCTCAAGGACCGGGCCGCCGCCGAGGACGTCACCGCGCTGGCGTTCGAACGCGCCTACCGGCGCCGGATGACGTTCGATCGCCACCGCGGCGAGGAGCGGGCGTGGCTGTTCGGCATCGCCCGCAACGCGGCCCTTGACGAGCTGCGCAGGCGCAAGCGCGTCGCGGCGCTGGTCATCGATCCCGAGGACGTGGCCGAGACCGGGGAGGATCACGACGGCGCCGAGGTGGCGCTGCGCCGCACCGCGGTCCGGACGGCGTTCGCGGAGCTCTCGGCGCGCGACCGCGAGGTCATCGCGCTCAAGTTCCACGCCGGATTGCGCAACACCGAGCTGGCCCGGGTCCTAGGGGTCAGCGAAACCGCCGCCGGAACCCTGCTGTATCGAGCCATGGAGAAATTGAGGAAGGCCTGCGATGCGAGGACCTGACAGCGACCCTCTGTCACCGGAGATCGCAACCGCGTTGATGGCGGTGGACGCCACGCTTGCCGGGGAGCCCGTTGACCCCGAGTACGCCGAGCTCGCCGAGCTGGCGCTCATCCTGCGCCGAGAGCGGCCCAGGACCAGTGACGCGTTCACTGCGCGTCTCGACGAACGGGTTGAGCGCCGGTTCGCCCGTCCCGCGCCGGCGGCGCGCGGGACGGGCCTTCGGCGCTGGTTCACCGGCTCACTGGCCGGGCTGGTGGCCGCGACCGCCGCGGTGGCGCTGGTCGTGGTGATCACCGGGTCCGGCGGTGGCGGCTCCTCGAGCGGCGCGTCCAGCAGCAGCAGCGCCGCAGCGGCGCCGGCGACCACTGCGGCCGCCTCCTCGGCCTCCGCCGGCGGGAGCGCCGCCGCCGTCTCTCCGGACGTGAAGCGGGCCGCGGCGCCAAAGGCGGCGTTCGGCGCCGCGGGAGCGGGGTCCTTGGCGTCGGCGTCGTCGTCGGCCTCCTCGGCCTCCGCGGCGTCCTCGGCGGCGACGTCGACGTCGGCGGTTGCCTCTGCGGTGCCGAGCCCGGTCGTCCCCGCGGGCCGCCACGTGGTGCAGTCGGCGCAGATCCAACTGGCGGCGCCACCGGACCGCATCAGCGACGTTGCCCAGCAGGTGTTCAATGTGGTCGGCGCCGAGAAGGGGTTCGTCAACAGCTCCAACGTGACCTCGGGCGCCGGCAACGCCAACGCCGGGGCCGACTTCCAGCTCAGCGTCCCCAGCGCCAACCTCGCGGCCACGCTGACCGGCCTGTCGCGACTGCACGGCGCGCATGTGGTGTCTCGCACCGACCAGACCAACGACATCACTGCCCAGGTCGGTGGCGCCGGGGAGCGGCTGGCCGAGGCGCGGGCGCTGCGGCGCTCGCTGCTCAAACAACTGGCCGACGCCACCACCACCGCGGAGGTCGACAGCGTCCAGGCGCGACTGCACGACGCCAACGCCTCGATCGCGTCGGACCTGTCGACCCTGCGCGGCCTGCAGCGCCAGGTGGCCTACAGCCGGATATCGCTCAACATCGAGCCCGCCGGCGCCCCCGCGCCGGTCGCCCACCACTCGAGCGGGTTCGGGATCGGGTCCGCCGCGCACGACGCGGGCCGGGTGCTGGTGGTCGTCGCCGGCGTGGGCCTGATCGTGCTGGCCGTGCTGGTGCCGGTCGGCCTCGTGGCGGCGTTCGTCGCCTGGGTGGGCTTCGCCGTTCGCCGCCGTCGGCGCGAGCAGGCGCTCGACCTCGTCTGAGCTCGCCGGCCGCTCCCGGTCTGTTCCGGTCTGTGTGCTATTCATCACACAATGGCGACGACGAGCGAGGCGACGATCGCCCTCCTGCACAGCGTCCCGTTGTTCGCCACCCTGAGCGACGAGGACCTGGCGGAGGTGGCGGCGGTGACCGTACCGCGCCACTTCGACGCCGGTGAGGTGGTGTTCCGCGAGGGCGATCGCAGCAACACGTGCTACGTGGTCCGCTCCGGGCGGGTGCGCGCCGTGCGCGAGCACAGTGGCCGGCGGACGCTGACGCTGGCGACGTTCGGGCCGGGCGAGATCTTCGGCGAGCTGGCGATGTTCGAGGACGAGAGCCGGTCGGCGACCATCGAGGCCCTGGAGGACACCGACGCCTGCGCCATCCTCGGCCACGACATGCGCCGGTTGCTGCGCGCTCATCCCGACATCTCGGTCAAGCTGCTCGGCGCTCTGGGGCGGCGGCTGCGGGAGACCAACGAGCGCCTGGCGCGCCAGTCGTTCCAGACGGTGCAGAGCCGCGTTGCCGCGGCGCTGGCCGAGCTGGTGGCGGCCGCGCGCGCCGACGGTGCCGGCGAGACCGACGTGCTGATCACCGCTACCCAGACCGATCTGGCGCAGCTCGCCGGGTCGTCGCGCGAGTCGGCCAGCCGCTTCCTGGCCACGCTCGAGCGCGCCGGGGTCATCACGCAGGGGCGTGGCAAGCTCACCGTCCACGACCCGGGCCGGCTCGAGGGATACGTCTATTAGCGACCGGGCGGCAGCCGAAGAGTTCTCGGCCGGCGGCGTCGTCCTGCGCGGGGACGATGTCGTGGTCATCGTGCCGGTCAAGCGCGCGGCCGACGGCCGGCGCGTGCTCGGCCTGCCCAAGGGCCACCTCGACGGTGACGAGACGCCGGAGGCGGCGGCGCGGCGTGAGGTGGCCGAGGAGACGGGGGTCCGGGCCGAGCTCGTGGAGGAGCTCGGGGACGTCAGCTACCGCTACGAGCGCAAGGGCCGGAGGGTCGCCAAGGTGGTGCGCTTCTACCTGTTCCGATACGTCTCGGGGGACGTGGCCGACCACGATCACGAGATCGAGGAGGCCCGCTGGATTCCCCTCACCCAGGCAGCGCGCGAGCTGAGCTACCCCGGGGAACGCGACATGGTTCAGCGCGCGCTGTCGCGATCCGTCGAGGATCGGTAGGCTGCGCAGCCGTGCGGGTGCTCAACTTCTATTCCTCGGTGTTCGCCGACCAGCTGCGCCGCGGTCGCAAGACGGCCACGATCCGGCTCGGCGACAAGTCCCACAAGTACCACAAGAACGAGTGCGTCATGGTGACGATCGGGTATCAGCACTCCCCTCGAGAGAAGATCTTCCAAGCGGTGATCGACCAGGTCGAGGTCAAGCGTGTCCGGGATCTCTCCCCGCGCGAGATCGAGCACGACAACCCGGAGTTCCGGCGCGTCGACGAGATGGTGCACTTCCTGGAGCAGATCTACGGGCGCAAGGTCTCGATGGACGACACCGTCACCGTCGTGCGCTTCTCGCAGATCATCGAGCAGCCGCCCGAGCAGCTCCGCGACCGCATCCACGGTCTCGGCGGCGCCCGCAACTAGTAACCGCCGCGGCGTCCCGAGTGGCCATGGCCCGACGGCCCAGGCCCGTGCCCGTCGTGCCCGTCGTGCCCGGACTGGTTGTTGCCGTTGTGGCCCTCGTGTGCGAAGTGCTCGTGGCCCGCGCTCCCGGGTGGCGGCCCGCCGGTATGGCCCTGCCCATGGTCGGGGCCATGGCCCTCGCCGTGCCGGCCGCCATGCCGGTCGCCATGCCCGGACGGTTCGGCGCGGTGACGCGTAGCGCCGCTGTCGTGATGGCGCTCTGACACGACGCCGTGCCGAGCGGCCATGGTGTGGTGTCCGCTGGCCACCACCGTGGGCCCGGTGGGGGCCGTCGCAGTTGGTGTCGCCGGTATGGCCGGTGACGGTGGTGCGGTCGGGCGCGAGGGCGCGGCAGGTGAGCGCCGGCGCGCGCCGGTCGAGCGCCGACGTGTGGCCGCCGGATGCCGAGTGCTTGTCCGCCGGTGGGCCGCTGACGACGTCCTGACCGCGGACTGGCGCGGCGCCCCTGCACGCGCGGCCCCCCCACGGGCGGCCCCGGCACGGCCCCCGCACGCGCGGCCACGAAGGTCGCGCGATGCCCCGCGCGGTGCCCCGCTGAGCGGCCCCGGCGATGCGTGATGCGCTTGGCGGACTTGCTGTGCGGGCGACTGCGCTGCAGCGGTGCGTTCAACGAATTGGACGCGGGGGACCCCGCCGTCGCGGGCGGCCGCCCCAGGGGGCCCGGGCCGATCGAGAGCGCCACGAGCCCGAGAAGCACGACCGCTGCCGCGCCGGCGACGCCGAGGCGGACGGTGGAGGATCCCAGCAGGCCGGCTACTGGGGCGACGGCCCCGGCGGCAGGCGGCGGCGGTGGGGGCGGTGCTGCAGCGGCCGGCGGCGCCCCGGCAGCCGGGGGCTGCGGGTCAGGGGCGATCGCCGCGGGCTCGTCGGCGAGCCCCGGAACCTGTTCGGGTCCCGGGCGCGCGCTTCCAGCGGCGGATCCGATGGACGGTCCCTCCCTCACGATCGGCTCATGATAGGACCGGCCCCCGAAATACGGCGCGTCCGCACGACGCCTGTCCCCCCGGTGGTGGGTAGCCTTGGGGACGATGATCAGCACCAATCAGCTCAAGAACGGCAATCACATCGAGGTCGACGGCGTCGTCTACAAGGTCCTCGAGTTCCAGCACGTCAACCCCGGCAAGGGTGCCGCCTTCGTCCGCACCAAGCTGCGCCGCGCCTCGGACGGCAACGTCATCGACAAGACCTTCCGGGCCGGCGAGAAGTTCCGCTCGATCCGCACCGAGGTGCGCCGGATGCAGTTCCTGTACTCCGACGGCGAGGACGCGCACTTCATGGACTCCGACAGCTTCGAGCAGCTCACAGTTCCCCAGGCCTCGCTCGAGGAGGAGCTGCGCTGGACCAAGCCCAACGACGAGGTGGAGCTGCTCGTCATCGACGGCCAGCCCGGTGGCTTGCAGCTGCCCAGCGCCGTCGATCTGGAGGTCACCGAAACCGAGCCCGGCCTGCGGGGCGACACCGCCTCGGGCGGCGGGAACAAGCCCGCCACGCTCGAGACCGGCGCCGCGGTCCAGGTGCCGCTGTTCGTCAACATCGGCGACAAGGTCCGGGTCGACACTCGCTCGGGCAAGTACGTCTCGCGGGCGTAGCTCTCGCGGGCGTAGCCCCCGCCGGCGGGCACGCGCGACATTTGGGCATGTATCGCGCACAAATGTCGCGAACGTCAGGCGGGATCACGGGCGCGGAAGACCTCGGCGAGCGCGACCGCCGTGGCCACGCCGGCGTTGAGGCTCTCCAGGCCCGGCTGACCGCCGGGGATGCGGACCAGCTCGTCGCACAGTTGCTTGGTGCGGTGTCGTAGGCCCTCGCCCTCGGCACCAACCACCAGGACGGTCTTGGCGTCGAACTCGGTCTGGGCCAGCGTCCGCTCGCCGCGCTCGTCCAGGCCGTAGATCCAGAAGCCATGGCCCTTGAGGATCTCGAGGCTGCGCGCCAGGTTGGTGACCCGGAAGAGGCGGACGAGTTCGGCGCCTCCTACGGCGACACGTGCCACCAGCGGCGAGACCTCGGCGGCGCGGTTCTTCATGAGCAGCAGGGCGTCGACGCCGAAGAAGGCGGCGCAGCGCAGGATCGTGCCGAGGTTCTGAGGGTCGGAGATCTGGTCCAGGGCCAGCACCACGCGGGCGTCGGCGAGGCCGTTGAGGTCGGCCTCGGTGAGCAGCGGGCGGGGCTTGATGAGGACGACGACCCCCTGGTGCTTGTCGTCATCGGATACGCCTCCGACGCGGCGGAACTCCGGCCAGGGCAGCAACTCGGGCGTGATCCCGCGCGAGCGGGCCAGGTCGATCAGGTCCCGGTGGTAGGACTCCTTTCCCGCCAGCACCAGGCGCGTCACCGATTCCGGGCGGGTCAGCAGGACCGCCCGCACCGAGTGCTTGCCGAACACCTTGTCCACGGCGAGGACGGTATCGTGCGGTCTCGGCAGCCCTCCGCCGGCGCGCGCGCTGGCACTCTTAACACGAGAGTGCCAAATTGGCCTTGAATCGCTGCGAACGCAAGCTATAGTCCGTAGCGCGCTGGCACTCTGTCCACACGAGTGCCAGGCGCCGCAGTTCGAACACTTCAACCGGAGGTCGGATCACATGAAGCTCAAGCCACTCGGCGATCGCCTGATCGTACGGGCCATCGAGGAGGAGGAGACCACCGCGAGTGGCATCGTCCTGCCCGATACCGCCAAGGAGAAGCCCCAGAAGGGCAAGGTCCTGGCCGTGGGTGACGGCAAGGTCAACGAGGACACCGGCAAGCGCACGCCGCTCGACGTCGCCGAGGGCGACGAGGTCCTCTACAGCAAGTACGGCGGCACCGAGATCAAGGTGGACGGCGAGGAGCTCCTCGTCCTCCGCGAGTCAGACGTGCTCGCCAAGGTCCAGTAGACCCCCCCTTCCAGGAGAACCAGAAACACATGGCACATAAAGAACTGAAGTACGAGGCGGAGGCCCGCAAGGCGCTCGAGCAGGGCGTCGACGCGGTAGCCAACGCCGTCAAGGTGACGCTCGGCCCGCGCGGCCGTTACGTCGTCCTTGACAAGAAGTTCGGCGCCCCCACGATCACCAACGACGGCGTCACCATCGCCCGCGAGATCGAGGTGGAGGACGTCTTCCAGAACCAGGGCGCCCAGCTCGTCCGCGAGGTCGCCACGGCGACCAACGACGTGGCCGGCGACGGCACCACCACGGCGACCGTCCTCGCCCAGGCGATCGTTCGCCAGGGTCTGAAGAACGTCGCCGCCGGGGCCAACCCGCTGGCGCTCAAGCGCGGCATCGAGCGCGCCGTCGACCAGGTGGTCAAGAACATCGAGTCGCAGTCCAAGGAGATCTCCGGCAAGGACCAGATCGCCCGCGTGGCGACCATCTCCGCCGGCGACGAGGAGATCGGCGACGTCATCGCCGACGCGATCGACAAGGTCGGCAAGGACGGCGTGGTCAACGTCGAGGAGGGCCAGACGTTCGGCATGGACCTCGAGTTCACCGAGGGCATGCAGTTCGACAAGGGCTACATCTCGCCCTACATGGTCACCGACCAGGAGCGCATGGAGGCGACGCTGGAGGATCCCTACATCCTCATCGCCAATCAGAAGATCGGCTCGGTCCGCGACGTGCTGCCCGTGCTGGAGCAGACGATCCAGTCCGGCAAGCCGCTGCTGATCATCGCCGAGGACGTCGAGGGCGAGTCGCTGGCGACGCTGGTCGTCAACAAGCTCCGCGGCACGTTCACCGGCGTGGCCGTCAAGGCCCCGGGCTTCGGCGATCGCCGTAAGCGCATGCTGGAGGACATCGCCATCCTGACCGGCGGCGAGGTCATCACCGAGGAGATGGGTCTGAAGCTGGAGAACACCCAGCTCTCCCAGCTCGGTCGCGCCCGCCGTGTGGTCGTCGCCAAGGACACGACGACGATCGTGGACGGCAACGGCGAGAGCGATGCCATCAAGGGCCGGATCAACCAGATCAAGTCCGAGATCGAGAACACCGATTCCGACTTCGACCGCGAGAAGCTCCAGGAGCGCCTCGCCAAGCTGTCGGGCGGTGTGGCCGTCGTCAAGGTCGGCGCTGCCACCGAGACGGAGATGAAGGAGAAGAAGCACCGCGTCGAGGACGCGCTGCAGGCCACCCGCGCTGCTCTTGAAGAGGGCATCGTGCCGGGCGGCGGCGTGGCGCTGCTGGTCGCCCAGAAGGCGCTCAACGTCGATGTGATCGAGCTCCCCGACGAGCAGACGGGGGCGAGGATCGTCTACCGCGCGCTCGAGGAGCCGCTCCGTCAGATCTCCGAGAACGCCGGCCTCGAGGGCTCGGTCGTCGTCAACGACGTGCGCAAGGCCAAGAAGGGTTACGGCCTCAACGCAGCGACCGGCGAGATCGTGGACCTGATCGCCGAGGGCATCATCGACCCGGCCATGGTCACGCGCTCCGCGCTGCAGAACGCCGCGTCGATCGCCAAGAACATCCTCACCACCGAGGCGATCGTCGCCGAGGTGCCCGAGAAGGATGGCGCCGGCGGTGGCGGCGGTGGCATGCCCGACATGTCGGGGATGATGTAATCGTCGCCAACAGGCGAGTGTTTTGAGAGGGGCCCGGCATCCGCCGGGCCCTTCCTCTTTCTGTTGAACGCTGCGCATCGTTCCTCGCCTTCGGGTATACCGGTGGCATGGCAACGACGGCTCCCCTGCCATCCGAGCTCGCCCGGCAACCCCCCGGCCCCCGCCTCGAGGACTGTGGCGATGAGACCCTGGCCAGCCTGGTAGCCGAGGCGGACGAGGCGGCCTTCGCCGTCCTCTTTGAGCGCCACTACCAGGCGCTCTACCGCTACTGCCGCTCGATCGTCCACGACGATCCCGATGCCCAGGACGCGCTGCAGACCGCGTGGACTGGCGCGCTGGTAGCCCTACGCCAAGGCCGCCGCGATGCTCCGGTACGTCCCTGGCTGTACCGGATCGTCCACAACGAGGCGATCTCGGTCCTGCGCCGCCGCCGGCATAGCCCCGAGCCCGCCGACGCGGCGCCTCGTCGCACTCCATCCGCCGAGGATCATGCGATCGACCGGGAGCGCTTCGCGCTGCTCGTGGCAGACCTTCGTCAACTGCCCGAGCGGCCGCGCGGAGCGCTGCTGATGCGTGAGCTCAACGGTCTCAGCCACGAGGAGATCGCGGCGGTTCTGGACACCTCGGTGGCCGCGGCCAAGCAATGCGTCTACGAGGCACGGCGCCACCTCGCGGAGTTGGCGGCGGGACGGCAGACGCCATGCGACGAGATCTGCCGCAGCATCTCAGACGGCGATCGCCGCGTCCTGCGCGGGCGCAAGGTGCTGGCCCACCTCCGCGACTGCCCCGGCTGCGCCGCGTTCGCATCGACGATCGACGAGCGCCGTGCCGCACTGCACGCGCTGACCCCGTGGCTCGCGGCGCCGGCTGCGATCACCGTGCTGGACAGGGTGCTGCGCGCCGGCTCGGGCGCCGCCAGCGCGACCACCACCGCGGCCGGCGCCGCCGGGTCGATGGCCGCGGCGGGGACGGCCGGTCCCGCGGCCGTGGCCGGAGGCGTGATCACCAAGGCGCTGGGCGTATCACTGGCCTCAAAGGCGGTCATCGCCATCGCCGCCGTGGCCTCGCTGGGAGGCGTCGGCGTCGTGTGGCACGGCGTCGGGCGCCCCGCGGCGGCCCCCCAGGCACCGACTCGGTTCAGCCATCCCGCCGCCGGCACACGCAACCCCGTGGTCACGCCCCCCGGCCCCGCCGCACGGGGGGCGGGGTCGAGCTCCGCAGCCACCGCGGGCGCCAGTGGCGCCACCGGCCCAAGCCGCTCGACGAGGGTGCCTGTGGCGACCTCCGCGTCCACGACCGCTCAGCCGGGCCGCCGTCTCGCCGTCGGTCACACCGCCGGCGCGGTCCCGCCGGGACAGACCAAGAAGGGCGTGAAGGCCACCGGGGCCGGCGCGACCCACGCGCAGACACCGGCCAGGGCGCACGGCAACGGCGTCGCTGCCGGTTCATCGCATGCCACGAGCGCGGGGTCGTCGCACCGCTCCGCTGGGTCCGATGGCCACCGGGTCCACGTCTCCGCGTCTCATAGCGCCGTGGCTCATCGCACCGTGCGTCATGGCGCCGTGGCTCACGGCAGCAGCCCCCACGCGTCTGGGCCGCCACGCCCTCACGGCGATGGGAGCCCGAGCGGGCACAGCACCACCACCGGCAAGCCCGCCTCATCTGCGGCGTCGGCAGCCTCGCCTGCTTCAGCCACGCCACCCGCGATCACGCCGGCCGGGTCTACCGTGCCCTCTTCGGGCAAGTCCGGCGACGTCCGCTCCAAATAGCCCCTGACTCGAGCCGGCGCCACGCGTCGTACCGGTTGAACCCGCGGACCAGAGCGGTTCCCGCGGACTTGATCGCGACAAACAGCTGAGGATGAGCCTCGGCCAGAGGAGGGACGCGCGAAGCACCTGCTCAAGGACATGGCCACGAATTAAGTGGCCATCCACGGGGCCACCCCGTAGGCGCTGGCCTGCGTTGGTGCCCCGCGGAGCCCCGGTCCCCTGACGGGGAGATCCATCCGGGGTGCGCGGCGTTCCCCGACGCCGCGCACCCCCCGGGGCGCAACCGTCAGCCCCACGGAAGGACCGGAGGAGAGACGCACATGATCATCGCCGGATTGACCTTGCTGCTCGTGGGCATGGCGGCCAACGCCGCGCCCCTGTGGACCGTCGGCAACGTCGTCCTGATCGTGGGCATGGTCCTGTTGGTGCTCGGCCTCACCGGTCGCGGCGTCCGCGGGCGTCGCCACTTCTACTGAAAGTCGGGCGCCACGCACGCCAAGTAGTCCCTGACCTTCCTCGCCCCCGCACGTCTTATCGGCAGTCCGCCGCGATCGGACCGATCCAAGCGGGCGTCAACGTCCACGAGGCGCCGGGACAGATCCCTGGCGAGAGGAGGAACGCTTGAGAATCCGACGCACACTGGTGCTGGTGGGCACCGCGGCCGCGGTGGCCGCCGTCCCGTCGTCCGCGCTGGCGCAGGGCGGTCCGACGCATCCGACCCATCCGACCCATCCGACCCACCCCGCGCACCCCACCACCCCCGGGCCCAAGGCGGGGCTGCCGGCCAAGGCCAAGGCCTACGGCCGCTACTGCCAGGGCGAGAGCAAGACGCACGTCGCGGGTACCCCGGGCACGCCGTTCTCGACGTGCGTGACCGACATGGCCAAGCTGGCCACCGGCAAGAGGAGCAACCCGCATCGCGTCTGCCTCAACGAGAGCAAGCGCCACGTCGCCGGCGCCAAGGGCACCCCGTACAGCCAGTGTGTCTCCGGCGCAGAGCGGCTGCTCAAGGACACGGCCAAGACCCAGGCGGCGCAGACCGCCACGACAGCCCCCGCCTCACTCGCTGTGGGCCTGCCGCAGACGCCGGGAGTCAGGACCGCGACCAGGACATCGTCCACGGCGTGCACGCTGCCCGATGGCAGTGACGTCTCCTGGTATCACTGCTACACACCCCAGGACATCCGCAGCGCCTACGGCGTCGACGCCGTCCCGGCGCTGTCCCCGAGGGTGAGCAACGAGGGTCAGGGCCAGACGATCGTGCTGGTGGACTCCTACGGCAGCCCCACGGCGGCCGCCGACCTGCAGCACTTCCACGACACGTTCTTCCCGGATCTGCCGAACCCCAACTTCCAGCAGGTGTTCCCGCAGGGAAATCCGCAGTACAAGAACGCGTGCTCGGCGAGCAGCGGTCAATCGGGTCCGTGCGCGGCGGCCGGCTGGTCGGGCGAGGCCACGCTGGACATCGAGTGGGCGTACTCGATCGCTCCGCTGGCGCACCTCATCCTGCTCGCCGTCCCACCGGCGGAGACCGAGGGGGTGCAGGGTCTGCCCAACCTGTTCAAGGCGATCTCGAGTGAGATCGACGCCGCTCCGGCCGGGACGCTGTTCTCGATGTCCTTCGGCATCACCGAGCAGACGTTCGGTGGCGCCGCGGGCAGCCAGACGTCGAAGTTCGACGCGGTCTTCCAGAAAGGGCTGGCGAAGCACGACAACTTCTTCGCGGCGTCCGGCGACAACGGCTCGACGGGCGTGAGCAAACAGCACAAGGACACCGGCATCTACTCCTACCCGACGGTGGGCTGGCCGGCGAGCTCGCCGTATGTCGTCTCGGTGGGCGGCACCCAGCTGCAGCACGGCTGGACATGGAACCCCTCGAGCAATGATGCCTTCACCGCCAGCGGTGACTTCAACCCGGCTTACTGGCAGTGGACCAGCTCCGGGAACACCGAGGCGGTGTGGAACGAGTCCTGGGGGCCGATCGGCACCGGCGGCGGCGCCAGCGCCCTCTATCCCCGACCGTCGTGGCAGAGCGGGGTGGCCGGGAGCTATGGGGATCACCGGATCGTTCCGGACACTGCGTGGAACGCCGCGGTGAACGGTGGCGTGGACGTCTACATCACCGCGTATCCGCAGTACAACTGCGGCAACACCACCGGTTGCTGGACGGTCTACGGCGGGACCTCGGCGGCGACGCCGCAGACCGCGGCGCTCGTGGCCCTGGCCAACGCAGCCCGCAGCGCGACCGGCAAGGGCCCGATCGGCTTCCTGGATCCGATCCTGTACGGCGGTCTGGGCGCCTCGGCGTACTCCGATGTGGTGGCCCGCCACTACGGCAGCGCTCCGCCCACGTTCGCCGGCGGCGATGTCGGAGTCAGCGGCGCTGTCACCAAGTCGGTTGGGGACCTGGTGGACAACCAGATGTGGGAGGTTCCGATCGACGGGTATCCGACGGCGGCCGGATATGACGCGACCACCGGCTGGGGCACCCCGCGGGCGCCCGCCTTCGTCGCGGGGCTGGCGTCCATGCCATAGCGCGCCCCGGGCGGGCACGGACACAAGGGTGCGCGACGCCCGCCGCAGCGTCGCGCACCCCGCCCGCCAGAGCGAGTGCCGGCGCCGCGCGGATGCGCGTCAGGACGGGCTGGGGGCCAGCCTGGGCCGCGTGGTGCGCAGCTCGCGGCGGTACACCCCGAGCGTCTGGCGGGCCACCTCGGACCAATCGAACCGCAGCACATGCTCGCGCGCCTCGGCCACGAGCTGCGCGCGCTCGGCGTCGTCGGTGAGCACCCGTTCGAGGACCTCCTGCAGGGCGGCGGCATCCCTCGAGGGGAAGCGCAGGCCGACGGTGCCGTCGTCCGGGACCACCTCGCGCAGCCCTCCGGTGTCCGCGACCACGCACAGGCATCCCGAGGCCATCGCCTCGAGTGCCACGATCCCGAACGGCTCATAGATCGACGGGACGATGCACAGGTCGGCGATCCGGTAGAGCGAGTGCAGCATGTCGTCGCCGACCCAGCCGAGGAACGCGCCCTTGCGGTGCAGCCCCAGCCGCCATGCCTGGCGGCGCAGCTCGGCCTCGGCGGTGCCGGTGCCCGCGACGACGAAGCGCACGTCGCCCAGCGCCTTGATCACCGGCGCCAGCGCGTCGAGGGCGAGGTGAAAGCCCTTCTCGTAGACGAGGCGGCCCACGAGCAGCACGAGCCGCTCGTGGGGCTCGGCATAGCGCTCGCGCAGGGCGTCGAGGTCGTCGGCCACGTGCTCGAGGTCGCGCGGGTCGATCCCGTTCTGCATGGCGGTGATCTTGGTCGCACGGACGCCGAACACCTCGGCCACGTGGCTGCGCATGTAGCGGCTGCATGTGATGACGCGGTCGGCGCGGCGGACCATCTCGCGCTCGGCGCCGTGGATGTGGGACTGCGGGTACTTGTCCACCCAGCCCTGGTGACGGCCGTACTCGGTGGCGTGGACCGTCGCGATCCAGGGCCGCGGCACCCGCCGGGCCACGCGTTCGGCGGCGCCGGCGACAAGCCAGTCATGGGAGTGGACGAGATCGAAGTGCAGCTCGTCATCGAGCTCGCAGCCGCGCTCGGCCATGTTCTGATTCATCGAGTCCACCCAGCGCACGAACGCCTTGACGTCGTGCGGAACTCGATTCCCACCCACCCACTGGACCCGATGGACGATCACGCCGTGACGCTCCTCGCGCTCGGCCAGGTGCGCGCTGCCGCGCGTGAGCACGTGCACCTCGACGCCCTCGTCGACGAGGTTCTCGGACAGCTTGCGCACGTGGCGCGCCAGTCCGCCCTCGATCACCGGTGGGTACTCCCAGGAGAACGTCAGGGTGCGCATCGGCGGGCGGACGCGGACTCTACCGGGGATCGTCGAACGCCCGAGCGAGGTGCCGGTACCCGGTGCGCATGTGCGCGAGGAGGTCCTCATCAGGGTGGCTGACCCAGCGCACGAACGCCGACATCGACGCGCCGAGGGCCATGTGGCCGACGGTGAGCGGGATCAGGTCGTCGGCGTCCACGCCGAGCCGCTCGGCCACGAACTCCGCCACCACGTGGCGCCAGTCGGCGTAGCGCACCATCGAGTGGGCCTGAAGCGCGGGCACGGTGGTGATGAGCGTCATCCGCAGGCGCAGCTCCTCCAGCGCCTCCCCCTCGTAGGTGTTGGACGCCACCACCGCGCGACCGAGGGTCTGCATCATCGGCTCGCTGGGATCGGCGGCGGCCAGTTCGCCGCGCAGCCGGTCCAGGACGCCGTCGAAGTTCCCCCACACGAGGTCGTTCTTGGAAGAGAAGTAGCGAAACAGCGTCCGCCGGCCGACCCCGACCTCGCTGGCGATGTCGTCCAGGGTCGTCTCCTCGAACCCGTTGCGCACGAACAGGGTGAGCGCAATGCCGGCCAGATGGTCGCGGCTGGTCGAGGGCGGACGGCCCCGGAGCGGGGCCTGGGAAGCCGCGGGGTTGACGGTGGATGTCGACATGTCGGGAGATAATCTACCTGGCCCTTGAAATCTGGCACCGAGTGCGATAAATCATCGGGACAGCGAAGCCAAACTCCAGGGAGGTAACCGATGACGCACACAGATGTCCCGGACGCCGAGGTGCAGGCGGCGACGAGAGCACCCGATCCGGCGCCGACGGATGCCGGGCGGGCCCCCGAGGCCGAGACGGCGTCCGCGCCCACCGAGGCGCTCGTGGAGGAGGATCTGCTGATCGAGGACGTGTCCATCGACGGTATGTGCGGCGTCTACTGAGCCGATGAGCGTCCACGCACCCGAAGCCTTCGACCTCGAGCGCCCGTGGCGCCTGCACCACCAGGTGGCGATCCGGCCCGAGCGGTTCGGCGCGCTCGCCTACCACTTCGGCACGCGGCGCCTGTCGTTTCTGAAGACGCGCAAGCTGCTGAGCGTCGTGCAGGCGCTGGCCGACCAGCCCAGCGGCCTGGAGGCGTGCCGGTCGGCCGGGGTGACAGAGCAGGAGTTGCCCGCTTACGGGCGAGCGCTCGAGACGCTGTACCGGTCCGGCATGCTCATCGAGGCGGGTGGCCGATGAGCGCCGTCGCGACCGGGCGCGGGCTCGTGGATCAGTTCGAGGCCGGTCTGGATGCCCCGATCTGTCTCACCTGGGAGCTGACCTACGCCTGCAACCTGGCCTGCGTGCACTGCCTGTCGAGCTCCGGGCGGCGCGACCCGCGCGAGCTGTCCACCGACGAGGCTCGCCGTGTGGTGGACGAGCTCCAGCGGATGCAGGTGTTCTACGTCAACATCGGCGGCGGCGAGCCGACGGTGCGTCGCGACTTCTGGGAGCTGCTCGAGTACGCCACTGCACACGACGTCGGCGTCAAGTTCTCCACCAACGGCAGCCGGATCACGCCGGAGCGGGCGCGACTCCTGGCCGCTAACAGCTACCTCGATGTCCAGATCTCGCTTGATGGGGCGTCGGCGGAGGTCAACGACGCCGTGCGCGGGGCCGGCTCCTACGTCACCGCGCTACGCGCGATGGAGCACCTGGCGGACGCGGGCATGCGCAACTTCAAGCTCTCGGTGGTCATCACGCGCCACAACGTGGCTCAGCTCGACGCGTTGGAGGCGATCGCCGACCGCTACGGCGCCCAGCTGCGCCTCACGCGCCTGCGGCCCTCCGGGCGGGGCGCCGACGTGTGGGACGAGCTTCATCCCACCGCCGCCCAGCAGCGGCTGCTCTACGACTGGCTGATGGCGCGTGGTGAGCGGGTGCTGACCGGCGATTCCTTCTTTCACCTCGGCGGCTACGGCGCCGCGCTGCCCGGCCTGAACCTGTGCGGCGCCGGCCGGGTCGTCTGCCTCATCGATCCGGTGGGGGACGTTTACGCCTGCCCGTTTGCCATCCACGAAGCGTTCCTGGCCGGCAACGTCCGCGACCCCGGCGGCTTCACCCACGTGTGGCGCGAATCCGCGCTGTTCGCGGACCTGCGCTCACCTCAGACGGGCGGCGCCTGCGCGTCGTGCGGCCTGTTCGACGCCTGCCGGGGCGGCTGCATGGCGGCCAAGTTCTTCACCGGGCTGCCGCTGGACGGTCCAGATCCGGAGTGCGTGCTGGGACACGGCGAGGCCCTGCTGGCGCAGGCCGGCCGCCGGATCCCGGCCCCCGCCGCCGACCACTCGCGCCGAGCACCCACGTCCCGCGCGTGCGATGAGAATCCAGTCGCCGGCCTGGAGGTGATCCGCTGATGGCCGGCGAGTGGTTCGAATCCGTCGCCGAGGCCCAGCGCCGAGCGCAGCGGCGGCTTCCGGCGAGTGTCTTCCAGGCGATCTGGGCCGGCGCCGAGCGCGGGCTGACACTGCGCGACAACGTCGAGGCGTTCGGCGAGCTTGGCTTCGCCCCCCACGTCGCGAGCAGCTCGGCGGAGCGGGACCAGTCGACGTCGGTGATGGGGCTGACGCTGTCCCTGCCGGTGCTCATCTCGCCGACGGGCGTGCAGGCGGTCCACCCCGAGGGGGAGGTGGCCGTCGCGCGGGCGGCCGCCGCGCGCGGCACCGCGATGGGCCTCAGCTCGTTCGCGTCTCAGCCAGTGGAGACGGTCACGGCAGTCAATCCCCAGACGCTGTTTCAGCTCTACTGGGCGGGGACTCGCGAGCAGATGGGCGCGCGCCTGGATCGCGCTCGGGCCGCCGGCGCGACCGGGCTGATCGTCACGCTCGACTGGACCTTCTCGCACTCACGCGACTGGGGCAGCCCGGCCATCCCCGAGCAGATGGACGTCAAGACGATGCTGCGCTTCGCCCCCGAGGCGCTGCGGCGGCCGCGCTGGCTGTATGACTGGGCGCGAGCCGGCGGCCCGCCCGATCTCACGGTGCCCAACATGGCGGCGCCCGGGCAGCCCGCGCCGACGTTCTTCGGCGCCTACGGCGAGTGGATGATGACTCCGGCTCCCAGCTGGGACGACCTGCGCTGGCTGCGGGGCGAGTGGGATGGGCCCTTCATGCTCAAGGGGGTGATGCGCGTCGATGACGCCAGGCGCGCCGCCGAGATCGGTGTCAGCGCCATCTCCGTCTCCAACCACGGCGGCAACAACCTCGACGGAACGCCCGCGACGATCCGCGCGTTGCCGGCCATCGCCGACGCGGTGGGTGAGCAGATCGAGGTGGTGCTGGATGGAGGCGTCCGTCGCGGCAGCGACGTGATCAAGGCGCTGGCACTCGGAGCCCGCGCGGTGATGATCGGGCGGGCCTACCTGTGGGGCCTGGCCGCCAACGGCCAGGCCGGGGTGGAGAACGTGCTCGACGTCCTGCGCAACGGGATCGACTCCGCGCTGATGGGTCTCGGGCGACGATCCGTGTCCGAGCTGACGCCCGACGACGTCCTCGTGCCCACGGGATTCGAGCGCCGCCTGGGCGAGGCGGACATCGCCCGCGGCGGTCACGTGGCCGCGTGAGACTCGGGTCCGGCACCTGGACGGAGCTCGACCAGGGCGTCGCGCCGCGTCTGCTCATCCCCCTCGGGGCCACCGAGCAGCACGGTCCCCATCTCCCGTTGTCCACCGACACGGCGATCGCGGTGGCCATCGCCGAGGGGGCGGCCGCGGAGCGCCTCGACGTGGCCGTCGCCCCGGCGCTGCCCTACGGCTCGAGCGGGGAGCACGCCGGCTTCCCCGGCACGCTGTCCCTCGGACAGGACGCGTTGGAGCACGCGCTAGTGGAGCTGGTGCGTAGCGCCGATCACTTCGCCGACGTCGTCCTCGTCTGCTGGCACGGGGGCAACGCCGAGGCGGTGGCCCGGGCGGTCCGGCGCAGCCGGGACGACGGCCGCGCGCTCAGCTGCTGGCAGCCCCACCTGGCCGACCCCGCCGATGTCCACGCCGGCTGGATCGAGACCTCGCTGATGCTGGCGCTCGCCCCGACGCTGGTGCGCGATGCGCGCCCGGCCGGGCCGGCCGAGCCGATCGCGGCCCTCATGCCCGCGCTGCGCGGCCGGGGGGTCAGGGCCGTGTCGTCCAGCGGCGTCCTCGGCGATGCCCGGCGCGCGTCGGCCGCCGGGGGCCGGGACCTGCTCGCCTCCCTCGTCGCGGACCTGAGCCGCTTTCTGGAGACGACCCGGCCGGTGGCGCTCGCCCGGTGACCGTGCGGTCGGCATCGGAGGCGGCGCCGTGCCCGGCCCCGGCGGCGTGCCCGGCCCCGGCGGACTGCCCGGCCCCGGCGGCGTGCCCGGCCCCGGCGGCGCTGCCCGTCGTGGTCGCCCAGTCCACCCGGATCCGCGCCGGCGGTCGGCTGCTGGCCGGTGGCACGCCGCTACGGCTCATGGCACTCACCGAGCGCGGGGCGCGCGTCGTCTCTCGCTGGCGCGTGCCGTCGCCGGTGGGGGAGGGCGTGGGCGAGCGCCGCCTGGCCCGGCGGCTGCTGGAGGCCGGGATCCTGACGCCGCAGCCGCCGCCCGTGCCGTCCACCGCCGAGCTGACGGTGGTTGTCCCGGTGCGCGACCGCCCCGAGCAGCTCGCGCGCTGCCTCGAGGCGATCGCACGGGTGTGTCCGCAGAGTTCGGTCGTGGTCGTCGACGATGGCTCCCTCGCGCCGGCGCCCGTGCGCGCGATCTGCGCCGCCCGCGGAGCGCGCCTGGTGCGCCACGCGGCGGCCCGGGGCCCGGCGGCCGCGCGCAACTCCGGGCTGGCCGAGTGCGCGACGCCGTTCGTGGGCTTTGTCGACTCCGACGTCGTCCTCCGGGACGGCTCGGCCGCCAGCCTGCTCGGCCACCTGGCTGACCCGTCGGTGGGGGCGGTGGCGCCGCGCGTGCGCGGCCTCCCGCCCGCGCGCGGGCGCATCGGTGCCTACGAGGCGCGGCATTCGGCGCTGGACATGGGCCCGCGTGGGGGCCTGGTGGCCCCGGGCCGGCCGGTGTCCTACGTGCCCGGCGCGGTGATCTTCGCCCGCCGGGATGCGATCACCGGCGGCTTTGACGAGACGCTGTGGGTCGGCGAGGACGTGGACCTCGTGTGGCGGCTGTGCCGCGCGGGGTGGCGCGTGCGCTACGCGCCCGAGGTGGATGTCTGGCACGACCACCGCGTGCGCCTGCGCGAGTTCAGCGTCGATCGTCTGCGCTATGCGCGCTCGCTGGGCGCCTTGAGCCGGCGCCATCCCGGCGCCGCCCCGGCGATGTGGGTGAGTCCCGGCCTGGCGCTCACCTGGGCCCTGGCGCTGGCCGGGCGCCCGCGGGCGGCGCTGACGTGTGCCGCCTGGGGCACCGTGCGCTATCGGCGCAAGGTCCGGCGCCTGCCCGTGTCGCCCACCGCGCTCGCCGGCGCCGAGGTGGCGCGCGGGCTGGGGGCCACGGGGCTGGCGCTGGCCCATGCCGTTCGGCGCGCCTGGGCTCCCCCGCTGCTGGTCCTCGCCTGGCGCCGCCCGCGCATTGCAGCGCTGATCGCGGCGGCCTTCGCGGTCCCGGTCGTCCAGGACGCGCTCGGCGCCCGCGATCCCGACGCCCTGGCCGCGGACGCGTCGCTACGGCTGCTGGCCGAGCTCGTTGCGCTGGCCGGCACCTGGGAGGGCTGCGTCCGCGGGCGCACGATCCGCCCGCTGCTGCCGGCGCGCCACGTTCCCGCGAGGATCCCGGGATGAGTCGCGCCGCCGTGGTCACGGGCGCCGCTCGCGGGATCGGCGCCGCCACCGTCACCGCCCTGGCGGCGGCGGGATGGAGCGTCGTCGCCGTGGATCGCTGCGCCGACGACCCGCGGCTCCCGTACCGCCTGGGCACCGAGCAGGAGCTGACGGCCGTGGTGGAGGGAGCCCGGGCGACCGCGGCGCCCGGCGCCGAGGTGCGGCCCCTGGTGGGCGACGCGTCGTCGACGAAGGACATGGCCGAGGCCGTCAGCCACGCCGAGCGCGCGTTCGGCGGTGTCGACGGCATCGTCGCGGTCGCGGGCGTGATCGCCGGCGGCGTGCCGTTGTGGGAGATGTCACGGGACCAGCAGGAGGCGGTACTGGAGGGCAACCTCCAATCCGTGCTCGTCGCCGCTCGGGTCGGGATCCCGGCGCTGCTGCGCCGTCCCGAGCCTCGGTCCGGGCGGTTCGTGGCCGTGGCCTCGGCGGCGGCGACGCGCGGCCTGCCGATGTTGGCCGCCTACTGCGCCGCCAAGGCGGGCGTCACCGGTCTCGTCCGGGCACTTGCGGCGGAACTGCGAGGCACGGGCGTCACCGCCAACGCGGTCAGCCCCGGTTCCACCGCCACGCCGATCCTCGACGAGAGCGCGCGGCTCTACGGCCTGGAGTCGGCCGAGGCGTTCTCCGCCCAGCAGCCGCTCGAGCGGCTCATCCGGCCCGAGGAGGTGGCGGAGGCGATCGTGTGGCTGGCGGGCCCCGCTGCGTCCGCGGTGACGGGCGCCGCCGTCCCGGTGGACGGCGGACTCGCGCTCTGAGCGACCGGGCTTTCCCGACGCCTGAGAGGTGCGCGCAACATCAACCACCTCAGCCTCTACCGCTCAGGCCACCTCAAGCTCGACGAGATCATCACCGCGCGCTACAGCCTGGAGGAGGTCAACGAGGGCTACCGCGACCTGCTGGCCGGCAAGAACGTCCGCGGCGTGATCCTGCACGAGAGCTGACCGTGGGCGCCGGCTCGCTCCAGTGGTGTGCAAAGTAAGCCCGCATAGGGTGCACCAGATGACACACCCCCGGGTCGGTCAGGCGCGCTCGAGCACGGCGATCCCGTACTCATCGAGCAGCTCGGCCAGCGGCACGGAGGACTCCAGCACGCGCTCGTCGCCGGCCAGCACGTCACGCCAGCGGCCCTCGGTGCCCTCCAGAGCGCCATCGGGCGGCCCCGGCCGGGTCGCCACCGCCACCAGCACCTCTCCGCCGCGCCGGTAGGCGACGGCCTCCTCGGGCGCGCTGAGCGGCGCGTAGTCGCCGCTGAAGGCGGCGGGCCGGCGGATCCGCAGTCCCAGCAGCCGGTTGGTCAGCCACAGCTTGCGGATCGAGGGCTCGGGCTGGGCGCCGCCCGCCAGCCGTCCGAGCATCGCCTCGTTCCATTGCCAGTCCACGGGCCGGCGGTTGTCAGGGTCCACGAGCGTGTGCAGGGGCATCTCGTCGCCCTGGTAGATGTCGGGCACGCCCGGTGAGGTGAGCTTGAGAGTGACCGTGCGCAGCGCGATGCAGTCAGCGGCGAACGCCAGCTCGCGGGCGAACACATCGAGCTCGCGCCGCAGCTGCGGGTGGTCATAGAGCGCGGCGACGAAGCCGGTCACAGCCTGCTCCCACTCCGCGTTCTGCTGCACCCAGCTGGTGTTGCGCTTGGCCTCGCGCAGGGCCTTCTCCATGTAGCGCTGCACCCGGTCGAGCTCGATCGGCCACGCACCCACCAGCGTCTGAAACAGGAAGTAGCGCTCGGCGTCGTCGGGCGCCCCGCCGGCGCGCAGGGGCTCGGACAGCGCCAGCCAGTGGCGCACACGCTCCTCCCACAGCTCGGGGACCCAGGTGAGCGCGGCGATCCGCGCCCGGACGTCGGCCGAGCGCTTGGTGTCGTGGGTCATCGTCGTCAGCATGGCGCCGGGAAACCGCCGCGCTCGCTCGGCGGCGGCCTCGTGGAAGCGGTCGGCTCCGATCCCGAAGCGGCCGGGGTCGCCCCCGACGTCGCACAGCGCCAGCAGCCGCGCAAACCGGTAGAACGCGGTGTCCTCGACGCCCTTGGCCACCACCGGCGGCGTCGTCTGCTGAAAGCGCGTGACGAACTCGGCCGGCGCGGGGCGATCCAGCAGCAACATCTCCGCGACCTCGGCGGTCATGTCGGCCGCGCCGGCCACCGCCTCGCGGTCGGCGCGCGCGACGACACCGGCCTCCGGCTCCACGTAGGTGCGGTATACCGGGAACGAGGCCACCGCCCGGGCGAGCGCCTCCCCACCCCCGGCCACGTCGCTGACACCGGCGAGGCGTTCGATCTCGGGCGCGAACGCCCCCGTGGCCTGGGCGAGCTTGGCCTCGGCGGCGACCTCGGCGAACGAGCGTGCGTCCCCGGACAGCTCCTGCCACAGCGCGGTGAATGCCGGCTCGGCGACGGGATCGACGAACAGCGCGCAGACGTCGTTGAGGAACTCGTAGCCGACGGTGCCGGTCACCGGCCAGTCGCGCAGCCGCTCGGAGGGCTCGAGGATCTTCTCGATCCACACGGTGTCGGCCCCTTCCTCGCGCAGCCGCGCGAAGTACCGCGCCGGATCGGCCAGCCCGTCGGGATGGTCGATGCGCAGCGCGTCGACGACGCCGTCGCGCACCAGCGACAGGGCCAGCGCGTGCGTCTGCTCAAAGACCTCAGGGTCCTCCTGGCGCACCCCCGCCAGGTCGTCGATGTCGAAGAAGCGCCGGTGGCGGCCGGTGGCCGGGTCGATGTCGAAGAAGCGCTCGCGCAAGGACGGGTCGGCCCAGAACGGGTTGGCGTCGTCAACGGCCATGTGGTTGGGCACGAGATCGAGCACGATCCCCAGCCCCGCGGCGTGCGCGGCCCCGGCCAGCTCCCGGAAGGCCTCCTCGCCGCCGAGATCCGCCGAGATCCGCGTGGGGTCGACGACGTCGTAGCCGTGGGTCGAGCCCGCCCGCGCCTGCAGCGAGGGGGACAGGTAGAGATGACTGATGCCGAGGTCGCGCAGGTAGGGGATGCGCTCGAGCGCGGCCGCGAAGCCGAACTCGGGGGTGAGCTGTAGGCGGTAGGTGGCGCGCAGCGGAACCCGGACCCACCCACCCTCCGCCACGGTCACGCCACCCGCCGCAGGATGGTGATCGAGTGCGCGGTGACGTGGATCAGGGCCTGCGCGTCATAGGACGCGCTTCCGGGCGCCGCCGCCGGGTCGGCCGTGCACAGCTCGAGCTCCCACCGCGTTCCCATGCGCCGGCGCGGCAGCTTGAACTCCCGGTCCTCGGCGTGCGCGTTGAACAGCAGCACGAACGAGTCGTCCTCCACCTCCTCGCCGTGGGGCCCCGGGTTGGCGATCGCCTGGCCGTTGAGGAACATGCCCAGCACCGCCTCGCCGTGCTCCCAGTCGCGCCTGGTCATCCGCCGCCCGTCCACGCGAAACCACCACACGTCGGGCAGCGGCGAGTCATGGACCGACTGGCCGCGCAGGAACGTCTCGCGCCGGAACGTGCAGTGCTCGCGGCGCAGCCGGATCAGCCGGTGAGTGAACTCCCGCATCTGGCGGGCGTCGTCGTCGACGTTCCAGTCATACCAGCTGATCTCGTTGTCCTGGCACCACGCGTTGTTGTTGCCGCCCTGGCTGCGGTTGAGCTCGTCACCGCCGAGCACCATCGGCGTCCCCTGGCTGACGAACAGGGTGGTGAGGAAGTTGCGCTGCTGGCGGCGGCGCAGCTCGCGGATGGCGGGGTCGTCGGTCTCGCCCTCGGCGCCGCAGTTCCACGCGCGGTTGTCATCGGTGCCGTCGCGGTTGTCCTCCTGGTTGGCCTCGTTGTGCTTGGACTCGTAGGAGACGAGGTCGCGCAGGGTGAAGCCGTCGTGGGCGGTGATGAAGTTGATCGACGCGAATGGGTCGCGGCCGTCTGACTCATACAGGTCCGCCGACCCCGAGAGGCGCTCCGCGAACTGGCCGACGCTGGCCGACGCCCGCCAGAAGTCGCGCATGGTGTCGCGATAGACGCCGTTCCATTCCGACCACAGGATCGGGAAGTTGCCGACCTGATAGCCGCCCGGGCCCACGTCCCACGGCTCGGCGATGAGCTTGACCTGGGAGAGGACGGGGTCCTGGTGGATCGTGTCGAAGAACGCCGACAGGCGGTCAACGTCGTAGAACTCACGCGCCAGCGCCGAGGCCAGGTCGAAGCGGAAGCCGTCGACGTGGCACTCGGTGACGAAGTAGCGCAGCGAGTCCATGATCAGCCGCAGCACGCTGGGGTGCACCGGGTTCAGTGAGTTGCCGGTGCCCGTGAAGTCCATGTAGTGGCGCGGGTCGTCGGGGACCAGGCGGTAGTAGGCGGAGTTGTCGGCGCCCTTGAAGCTCAGCATCGGCCCGAGGTGGTTGCCCTCGGCGGTGTGGTTGTAGACGACGTCGAGGATGACCTCGATGCCCGCCTGGTGCAGCGCCTTGACCATCCCCTTGAACTCGCGCACCTGCTCGCCGCGCCGGCCGGTGGCGGCGTACTCGGAGTGGGGCGCCAGGTAGCCGATCGTGCTGTATCCCCAGTAGTTGTGCAGCCCCCGCTCGTGCAGGAACGACTCGTCGCAGATGTGATGGATCGGCAGCAGCTCCACGGCGGTCACCTGCAGGTCCTTCAGGTACTGGAGCGCAGGCTCGGAGGCCAGCCCGGCGTATGTCCCGCGCAGGTCCTCGCGCACGTCAGGGTGGGTCGCGGTGAAGCCCTTGACGTGGGTCTCGTAGATGACCGTGTCGGCGAACGGGGTGCGCGGGGGCTCGTCGCCCTGCCAGTCGAAGAAGTCATCGATGACGACGGACTTGGGGACGGCGACGGCGTCGTCCTCGTCGTCGAACTCCAGGTCGGCGTCCTCGGCGTCCTCGAGGCTGTCGGGCGGGACGTAGGGGAGCACGTTGGCGTCGTGGGCCCAGTCCACCACGCCGTCGATCGCCTTGGCGTAGGGGTCGATCAACAGCTTGTTGGGGTTGAAGCGCTGGCCCTCCATCGGCGCGTATGGGCCGTGTACGCGATAGCCGTAGCGCTGCCCCGGCCCGACTCCGGGCAGGTAGCAGTGCCAGTTGTGCGCCCGGCGGGCGTAGACGTCGATCGGCGTCTCGTTGCCCTCGTTGTCGAACAGGCACAGCGTGACGCTCTCGGCGTGCTCGGAGAAGAGGCTGAAGTTGGTCCCGTGGCCGTCCCACGTGGCCCCGAGCGGGAAGGGCCGACCCGGCCAGACCTCTGTCACTGGACCAGCGCTCCCGCCATCGCCGGGAGTTTGAGCGATCCGCCGCTGAGTTGCGCGTCGCCTCCGGCGCTCAGCTCGACCGTCTGCCCGTGGCACGGGATCGTGACCGGGCCCGTGCCGAAGTTGCAGGCCAGCTCATAGGGGCCGCGGCGCACCACGAGCCACCGGAACTGCTCGTCGTACTCGATCTCCCGCGGCGTTCCCCGGGGCAGCCGCTTGCGGGCCCGGATGAGCTCCCGGTACAGGCGCGCCAATCCGTGATCGGCTTGGCGGGTGAGCTTGGAGCGCTGGAACGTCGCCGGGTCCTCGGGGTCGGGCACGTCGGCGGCGAACTGGGCGAAGGCGTCGAACTCGCTCCGGCGGCCCTCGCGTGTGGCTCGAGCGATCTCGGGGTCGATGTGGTTGGTGAAGTACTGAAACGGCGCCAGCTCGCCGTACTCCTCACCCATGAAGAGCTGCGGTATGAACGGCGCCAGCAGCGTGCAGAACGCCGCCAGCGGCCGGGCGGTGGCGGGCATGCGGTCGCCGTAGGCGCGGTTGCCGACCTGATCGTGGTTCTGGGAGTACACGACGAAGCGCTCGGGCGGGATGTCCTCGGCGGGGGCGCCGAAGCGGCGGTCGCGAAACGGCGAGTAGTGGCCGTCGTCGACGTGCGGCCGGTGGAAGGCCTTGGCCAGTTGGGCGACGCGGCCGAAGTCGGCGTAGTACCCGTCGCGGTCCTCGGTGATCAATGCGCGCAGCGCGTGGTGGAAGTCGTCGGCCCAGGCGGCGTCGCAGTTCCAGCCGCCGCGCTCCGGCGGGCGCATGACGATCGGGTCGTTGAGCCCCGACTCGGCGATCACGTAGTGGCGCGGGTTGACGGCGTGGACGCGGCGGGCCACCGTGGCCACGATGTGCTCGGGGCTCTGATCGAAGATCGCGTGGATGGCGTCCAGGCGCAGCCCGTCGATCCCGAAGTCGCGCACCCAGCCCTCGGCGCTCTGGCACACCCACTCGCGCACCGGGTCACAGCCGGCGTCGTCGTAGTTCATCGCCTTGCCCCACGGCGTCTCGTACTTGCCGGTGAAGTAGGGCCCGAAGGCCTCCATGGCCGTGGCCCCCGAGGCGCCGAGGTGGTTGTAGACGACGTCGAGGATGACGGCGAGGCCGTGGCCGTGGGCCGCGGCCACGAACTCAGACAGGCCCAGCGGGCCGCCATAGGAGGACTGCGCGGCGGAGATGTAGACGCCGTCATAGCCCCAGCCGCGCTCGCCGGGGAACTCGGCCACCGGCATGACCTCAACCGCCGTGACCCCAAGATCGGCCAGGTCGCCGAGGCGCTCGGCCGCCGCCGCGAACGTGCCCTCCGGCGTGAACGTGCCGATGTGCAGCTCGTAGATGAGCAGCTCGTCCAGAGGCGGCGTGGTGAAGCGCTCGCGCCGGCGCGAGGGGAGTCGGCGCGCGTCCAGCAGCCGCGACGGGCCGCGCAGTCCGCCCGGCTGCCAGCGCGAGGCCGGGTCGGGCAGCTCCTCGCCCTCGTTGAGCACGTAGACGTAGTCACTGCCCGGGGTCGCCGGGACGATCGCCTCCCACACCCCGAGGCCGGCGTCGATCAGCGGGTGTAGGGCGCCGGCGACCTTCACGGCCGGGGACGCGGCGCGCGGCGCCCACACGCGGAACTCGGCGCGCTCGTCATCGATCTGGCGCGCGCCGAGCGGGCGTTCCCAGGGGTAGGGCTCGTCGGGCTCACCGGTCATCGACATTCGCGCATGAGGCTAGTGCCCTGAGTCCCAAATTCGGTGGCAGCCTCGCGGCGTCTGGACGCGCCTGGCGGAGGCGACGACCACGCCGGACCACCAGTACGACTTAGGTCGTCGCCCACCGCCAGCCACGCCCAGCCACTCCCGAGACTGCTCACGAATTTCTGACTCATGACACTCGCCCGCCACCGGCGGGCGGAACGGTCCGCGGTCACTCCCCGTCCGGCACGAGCCAGAGCGCGGCCAGCGGGGGCAGGGTGACCTCGGCAGAGAACGGCTGGTTGTGCCACGGGATCGGCTCGGGCGTGACGGCGCCCAAGTTGCCGACGTCGCCGCCGCCGTAATACGACGAGTCGGTGTTGAGCGCCTCGCGCCACGGCGTGGAGCGCGGGAGTCCCAGGCGATAGCTCGAGCGCACCACCGGGGAGAGGTTGGCCACGAACACCACCACGCGCTCGCCGTCTCGTGACTGGCGGGCGAAGGCGAGCACGTTGCGGTCGGCGTCGTTGGGCTCCAGCCACCAGAAGCCCGCCGGGTCGGAGTCCAGCTCGTAAAGCGCGGGCTCCGAGCGGTACAGGCGGTTGAGGTCGCGCACCAGCGACTGCACGCCGGCATGCTCGGGCTGCTCCAACAGGTGCCAGTCCAGCGAGCGCTCGTGGCTCCACTCGGCGTGCTGGGCCAGCTCGCAGCCCATGAACAGCAGCTTCTTGCCGGGGTGGGCCCACATGTAGGCGTAGAGGGCGCGCAGGTTGGCCAGCTTCTGCCAGTGGTCCGAGCCGCCCATCTTGGAGTACAGCGAGCCCTTGCCGTGCACCACCTCGTCGTGTGACAGCGGCAGCACGAAGTTCTCCGAGAACGCGTACATGAGGCTGAAGGTCAGCTCGTGGTGGTGATAGCGGCGGTAGATCGGGTCCTGCTGGAAGTAGCCCAGGGTGTCGTGCATCCAGCCCATGTTCCACTTGAACCCGAAGCCCAGCCCGCCCAGGTACGTCGGCCGCGACACGCCCGGCCACGCCGTGGACTCCTCGGCGGCGGAGATGATCCCGGGCTCGCGGCCGTACATGACCTCGTTGAGCTCCTTGAGGAAGGACACCGCGTCCAGGTCCTCGCGGCCGCCGAACTGGTTGGGGACCCACTCGCCCTCGCGGCGCGAGTAGTCCAGGTAGAGCATCGAGGCGACGGCGTCGACGCGGATGCCGTCCACGTGGTACTCGCGCAGCCAGAACAGGGCGTTGGAGATGAGGAAGTTGCGGACCTCGTAGCGCCCGAAGTTGAACACCAGCGTGCCCCAGTCCGGGTGCGAGCCGCGGCGGGGGTCGGCGTGCTCGTACAGGGCGGTGCCGTCGAAGCGGGCCAGCGCGAACTCGTCGCGCGGGAAGTGCGCCGGGACCCAGTCCAGGATGACGCCGATGCCCTTGGCATGCAGCTTGTCGATGAACGCGCGCAGGTCGTCGGGCGACCCGTAGCGCGGTGTGGGGGCGTAGTAACCGGTCACCTGGTAGCCCCACGACCCGCTGAACGGGTGCGCCATCACCGGCAGCAGCTCGACGTGGGTGAACCCCATGTCCTGCACGTAGGCCGACAGCTCGTCTGCGAGCTCGGAGTAGGTGAGCGGACGGTTGTGCTCCAGCGAGTTCAGCCGCCACGAGCCGAGGTGGACCTCATAGATGGACACCGCCTCTGACTGCGGCTGGCGCTTGGCCCGGTCCTTGAGGTACTTGGTGTCCTTCTTGCTCCACTCATGCCCGGGGATGTGGATGACCGAGGCGGTCTTGGGCGGGACCTCGGTCTCCTGGGCGTAGGGGTCGGCCTTGAGCAGCAGCTCGCCGTCCTGGGTGAGGATCTCGTACTTGTAGCGAGCGCCGGCCCCGACGTCGGGCAGGAACAGCTCCCAGATGCCCGTCGTGCCCATCGAGCGCATCGCGTGCAGGCGGCCGTCCCACGAGTTGAAGTCGCCGACCACGCTGACCGCTCGGGCCGCGGGCGCCCACACCGCGAACGCGGTACCTATGACTCCCCCCATCTCGATGACGTGGGCGCCAAGACGCTCGTAGAGCTCCTCGTGGCGGCCCTCGCCCATGAGGTGCAGGTCGAGCTCGCCCAGGGTGGGCGGGAACGCGTAGGGATCGGTGATGGTGAACTTCCCGGCGTCGCCGTAGTCGACCTTCAGCTTGTACTTGAGCGGCAGCTCGGCCCCCTCGATCTCACCCTCGAAGATGCCGCCGGGGTGGATCTCGGTGAGCGGGACGCTCTTGCCCCGGCTGGGCTTGGCCGTCACCGCCTGCGCCGATGGGCGCAGGGCGCGGATGACCACGCCGGTGTCGGACGGATGGGCGCCCAGGATGGCGTGCGGCTCCGGGTGCTCCCGGCGCACGAGCGCTTCCAGGTCGTTCTTGGCGACGGTGGTCATTGGCCCTCCAGGAGGCGTGCGATACCCGCGACCGGGATCGGCAACCAGTCTGGGCGGTTGTCGAGCTCGTACTGGAGCTCGTAGATGGCCTTCTCCAGCTCGAAGATAGCCAGAGCGTTCCAGATCGCGGCGTCGCCGTTGGGCAGCAGCGCCGAGTCGATGGTGGAGAAGTAGTTTTCGAGGAACGTCGTGCGCGCCTGCTCCTCGAACGCGCCGGGCGCGGGAATCCCGCGCATGATCTGCGAGGCGGAGGCGGCGTAGGCCAGCGAGCGCAGCATCCCGGCCACGTCGCGCAGCGGGCTGCGCTTCTGGCGGCGCTCGAACAGGGGCCGCGCCGGTTCGCCCTCGAAGTCGATGATCACCCAGTCCCCGGCGCCGGGGCGGTGCAGGGTCTGGCCGAGGTGGTAATCACCGTGGGTGCGGATTGCCCGGCCGCCGGCGCCGGTCTGGGCGCGCATGGAGATCTGCTCGCGGACGTCCTGGCCGCGGCCGGCGATGGGGGCCACCCGCTCGTCATCGGGCAGCCGGGTGAACACGCGCTCAATGTCCTCGTCGATCGTGGCCGTCAGCAGCGACATCGATTCCGCGCTGGGCTCCTCGGGACTGAAGGCGGGATCGCCGGGGTCAGAGGCCAGGCAGTTGTGCAGCCGTGCCGTGATCGCGCCGAGCCTGCCCAGCTCGACCAGGAAGGCCGCGGGATCGGTGCCGATCTGATCGAGTGCCATCTCCCAGCCGCCGACGGCGTCGGGGAAGAAGCGCTGGGCCACGCCGAGCGTGGTGACCAGGCTCCTGCCCTCATAGCCGTACCAGCCCTGCAGCGGCGCGATGTTCTCGAACCCCCGCCGCGTCAGGAACTGGAGCACCTCGAGCTCGGGATTGATACCCGGCTCGAGGCGGCGGAACACCTTGAGCACGGTGTCCTCGCCGAACACGATCGAGGAGTTGGACTGCTCGACGCCCATCGGACGGACCGGAGCCTCGAGAGGGAGCTGACCGGTCAGCTCGACCCGCTGAAAGCGGAAGCAGCCCGTCTCGCCGTCCAGCGACTGCTCGGCCTCCATCTGGCGCAGCAGCTCGCGCACGAGCTCGGGGTCGGCGACGGCATCCACGGCGACCCAGTCCGGGGTGGCACCCAGGACGGTGCGATCGCCCACCTGGTCTGCGGGGAGCAGTACGACCGGCAGCTGGTAGAGATCGTGGTTGCCGGAGGCAAAGCGCGCCTGCACGAGGTTGATGAGCAGGGGCGGCGCGTCCGCGATCGCCGCGGCGTCCTCGACCTGCAGCCCCGTGATGTGGCGTGACTTGGACGCATACCAGCGCTGGCTCTCAAGCCAGGCGGCCACCCGCTCGAGGTCCAGGCGCTCGATCTCGGCCCGGGCCGCACTCTGCACGTTCTCGCTCATCCGATCGCATCCTCCCCCTCGTGGACGAGCTGGAACCAGTAGAAGCCGCGGGGGGCGAGCGTCAACAGGTAGTTCAGGTCGCCGATCCGCGGGAAGCGACTGCGGCCGAACAGCTCCACGGGGGACCGGCCCGCGTGAGCCGACAGGTCCAGCTCCACCGCCTGGGCGGAGCGGGCGAGGTTGTGCACGCACAGCACCAGGTCGTCCTCGAAGCGCCGCAGCGCCGCGAAGATGCGTGGATTCGACGTCTGGATCGGCTCATAGGTCCCCAGGCCGAACACGGGATGCTCCTTGCGCAGGGCGATGAAGCGGTGCATCCAGCGCAGCAGAGAGGTGGGGGTGCGCAGCTGGGCCTCGACGTTGACGGCCTGAAAGCCGTAAACGGGATCCATCAGCGGTGGCGCGTACAGCTGGGCGAAGTCCGCGCGGCTGAAGCCGCCGTTGCGATCGCCGGTCCACTGCATGGGCGTCCGCACGCCGTCGCGGTCCCCGAGGAAGATGTTGTCCCCCATGGCGATCTCGTCACCGTAGTAGAGGACCGGAGAGCCGGGCAGAGAGAACAGGATCGCGGTCATCAGCTGGATCTCGTCGCGGCCGTTGTCCAGCAGCGGAGCCAGGCGCCGGCGGATGCCGAGGTTGAGCTTCATCCGCGGGTCCTTGGCGTACTCGGAGTACATGTAGTCGCGCTCCTCGTCGGTGACCATCTCCAGGGTCAGCTCGTCGTGGTTGCGCAGGAACAGTCCCCACTGGCAGTTGTCAGGGATGGCGGGGGTGCGCTCGAGGATCTCGTAGATGGGCGTGGCCTCCTCGCGGCGGACCGCCATGAACATGCGGGGCATGACCGGGAAGTGGAAGCACATCTGGCACTCGTCGCCGTCGCCGAAGTACTCCACGACGTCGGCGGGCCACTGGTTGGCCTCGGCCAGCAGCACGCGGTCAGGGTAGTCACGCTCCAGTTCGTGCCGCACCTTCTTGAGGTACGAGTGGGTCTCGGACAGGTTCTCGCAGATGGTGCCCTCGCGCTCGTAGAGGTAGGGGACGGCGTCCAGCCGGAACCCGTCCAGCCCGATGTCCAGCCAGAAGCGCAGCACGCCGCTCATCGCCTCGTGCACCTCGGGGTTGTCGTAGTTGAGGTCGGGCTGGTGGGAGAAGAAGCGGTGCCAGTAATAGGCGCCCGCCACCGGGTCATAGGTCCAGTTGGACACCTCGGTGTCGGTGAAGATGATGCGGGCGTCCTGGTAGCGGTCGTCGGTGTCAGACCACACGTACCAGTCGCGCTTGGGTGAATCCGGACTCGAGCGGCTCTCCTGAAACCACGTGTGGTCTGACGAGGTGTGGTTCATCACCAGGTCGGCGATGACGCGGATCCGCCGGGCGTGGGCGGCGTCGATCAGCGCCTGGACGTCGTCGACGGTCCCGTAGTCAGGGTGGACCCGCGTGAAGTCGGAGATGTCATAGCCGCCGTCGCGCAGTGGCGACTCGTAGAAGGGCAACAGCCAGATGCAGTCGATCCCGAGCCACTGCAGGTACTCCAGCTTCTCGATGAGCCCGCGGAAGTCACCCGAGCCGTCGCCGTTGCCGTCAAAGAAGCCGCGGATGTGGATCTCGTAGAACACCGCGCGCTTGAACCACAGGGGCTCGGCCTCGAACCACTGGTAGGCCTCCTTGGGGTGGCGGTTGGCCGCCACCGCGGTGCGCGGCTCCCGCGCGAGCAGGTGCGTCAGGGTCGGCGGTCCGACGCTCATCGCTGCTCGCCTTCCGGGCTCGCGACGACCGCGATGGCGTCGGACATCATCCGGAGACGCTCATCGCTCAACGACGAGCACGTGGGCCTGGCGGAGCCCGGGGGCCAGCGCCACGTAGTTGGCCCCGATCCGCCACTGGTAGTGCTCGTCCGACAGCTGGTCGTGGACGGTGAAGCTGGGAGGCAGCCCCAGGCTGGCCGGGATCAGGGCCACGCCCTGCTGGCCCTGGTGGGGGTCGATGTTGACCACGCAGATGACGGTCTCGCCGCGGGTCTGCTTGGCGTACGCGATGAGCGCGTCGTTGTGGGTGTCCAGGAAGGTGACGTTGGACAGCTCCTGCAGGGAGGCGTGCTCGCGGCGGACCCGGTTGAGCTGAGCGATCATCGGCAGCAACGGCCCGTCGAGCGCGCGCTGCTTGAGCTCGTACTTCTCCGAATGCAGGTACTCCTCGGACCCCGGCCGCACCGGCTCGTTCTCGAAGTGCTCATAGCCGGAGTACAGGCCGTAGCTGGGGCTGAGCGTCGCCGCCAGCACCAGACGGGCCTCGAACGCCGCGGGCCCGCCGTGCTGGAGGTACTCGTGCAGGATGTCGGGGGTGTTGGCGAAGAAGTTGGGGCGGAAGTACTCCTGCTCGCCGGAGTAGGCCAGCTCGGTGACGTACTCGGTCAGCTCCCAGCGCGCGTTCTTCCAGGTGAAGTAGGTGTAGGACTGGGTGAAGCCGAGCTTGCCGAGGTGGCGCATCACCGCGCGCTTGGTGAACGCCTCGGCCAGGAACAGCACGTCCCGGTCGCGGGTGTGCACCTCGTTGATCAGCCAGGTCCAGAAGGCGAACGGCTTGGTGTGGGGGTTGTCGACGCGGAACACCTTGACGCCGCAGTCCACCCACTTGAGCATCGTCTGCAGCAGCGCGTCCCACAGCGCGCGCCAGTCCGGCGTCTCCCAGTTGACGTTGTAGATGTCCTGGTAGCGCTTGGGCGGGTTCTCCGCGTACTTCAGCGTGCCGTCGGGGCGGCGGTGAAACCACTCCGGATGCTCGGTCAGCCACGGGTGATCGGCCGAGCACTGGATGGCGAAGTCCAGCGCGATATCGATCCCCAGCCCGGCCGCCGCGGCGGTCAGCGACCGCAGGTCGTCATCGGTCCCGAGGTCCTGGTGGATGGCGTCGTGGCCGCCGGTGGCGTCGCCGATCGCCCACGGGGACCCGGGGTCGCCGGGTGCGGCGGTGAGCGCGTTGTCGCGGCCCTTGCGGTTGGTCAGTCCGATCGGGTGGATGGGGGGCAGGTAGATGACGTCGAAGCCGAGCTCGGCCAGCCGCGGCAGCTGGGCCTCGACACCTCGCAGCCCGCCCCAGGAGCGGGGAAACATCTCATACCAGGCGCCGAACCGTGCGCGCAGGCGGTCGACCTCGATGGTCAGCGGTTGATCGAGCGAGACGTTGCCGTGGCGCTCCTGCTCGTGCTCGACCGCGAGGGCCAGTTCCTCACCCAGGGCGACGTCGTGCTGGGCGCTCTCGGGCACGGACGGGTCCGAGAGCTGCTGCACCGCGTGATCGATGAGCCGGCGGTGGGACGGCTCCTGCGCGCGCTCGCCGGCCGCCTGGAGCAGTAGCCGGCCCTCGGACAGCTCGCCGGTCAGGTCGTGCTGATGGGCGTTGACCTTGCGCTGGAGCTCGTCGCGCCAGGTGCCGAACACGTCGGTCCAGGCCTCGATGGTGTAGTGCCAGGCGCCCGGCCGGTCCACCGCGAACTGTCCCGCCCAGCGCACCCCGCCCAGATGCGCGTCGATCCGGCGCATGCCGACCTCGCGCCACTGCTCGTCGCCCGGGCCGCGGTAGCGGATGACGGCGCGGATGAGCTCGTGGCCGTCGCGGAACACGTCGGCCTCCACGTCGACGTTGTCCCCGACGCACCGCTTTGCGGGGTAGCGTCCGTCGTCAACCGCGGGAGCGGGGAACTGGATGACGATCCGGCGCGAAGCGACCTCCGCCGGGGGCGGCGGCGACGCAGGTGCCGGTCGTGCCTGCGTGTCGGAAGTCCGGATGCTCACTCGTCTGGAAGGTATCCACCTGACGGCATGGGGTAAACCTTCGCTCGTGAAACGCTCGTGAGCCAGTGGCCCAGATCGAGCGGGGTCCAGCTCCATATCACCTCGCTCCCCGGGGGTCGGCTGGGCGCGGAGGCATACCGGTTCGTCGACTGGCTGGCCGCCGCCGGGCAGTCCTGGTGGCAGGTGCTGCCCCTCGGCCCGCCGGATCGCTACCGGTCCCCGTACAAGTCCAGCTCCGCGTTCGCGGCCTGGCGGGGGCTGCTGGCCGACCCGCGGGCCCCGGTGTCTTCGGACGAGATCGCGTCGTTTCGCGAGCGCCAAGCGTTCTGGATCGGCGACTGGGAGCGCTTCGCCGGGCCCGGCGCCGTGGCCGATCAGGTGCGTTTCGATCGCGAATGGGGCGCGCTGCGCGCCTACGCCGAGCAACGTGGCGTGCGCATCCTCGGCGACGTCGCCATCTACGTCTCGCCCGGCGGCTGCGACCATCGCCTGCACCCCGAGCTGTTCCAGTCAGGGTTCGTGGCGGGCGCCCCGCCCGACGCCTACTCCCGCACCGGCCAGCTGTGGGGCAACCCGCTGTATGACTGGCCGGCGCTGCAGCGCCGCGGCTACCGCTGGTGGGTGGAGCGCGTGCGGCGCACGCTGGATCTGTTCGATCTGGCCCGCATCGACCACTTCCGCGGGCTGGTGGCCTACTGGGCGGTCCCGACGGGCGCGCGCACGGCGATCGGCGGCACGTGGAAGCGCGGGCCCGGCATCGCGCTGTTCCGGGCGCTGGAGCAGTCCCTGGGCGGATCCCTGCCGCTGGTGGCCGAGGACCTCGGGGTCATCACCGAGCCCGTCGAGCGGCTCCGCCGGCAGGTCGGGCTGCCGGGGATGCTCGTGATCCAGTTCGGCATGGACCCCGACGAGCCCCGCAGCATCCACCGCCTGGCCAACCACACCGCCGATCGGGTCGTCTACACCTCGACCCACGATCAGGACACCGCGCGCGGCTGGCTTGAGTCCCTGGACGAGCGCCGGCGAGCGTTCGTGGACTCGGAGATCGCCCGCCTGGGCTTCACTGACCGCCGCCGGCCCTGGTGGGGCTTGATCAGGTATGTCTTCTCCTCCCCGGCGCAGATCGCGATGATCCAGGCCCAGGACGCGCTCGGTCTGGGCAGCGAGGCGCGGATGAACGCGCCGGGCAGCGCGGGCGGTAGCTGGCGGTGGCAGATGCGCAAGGGGGCGCTCACGGGCGCGTTGGCGCGGCGCCTGAGGGCGGCCACCGAGGAGTCGGAGCGGCTGCCCTGATGGTCGGGCGGGGCACGGCCGAACGTCAACGGCGGCCCAGGAAGGGTGGGGATGGAGCCGTTTCGGCGCCCGCAAGGGGGGTGTGTACAAAATAAGCCCGCAAACGGCGCTTATTTCGACACACGTCCCGCCCCCACTGCCCGAGCCCCCTCGATAGCCGCCGTTGACGCGCGGTCGCGGCGTGCCCGAACGCCGACCGTCAGCCCAGCCGGCGCCGGGCGCGCTGCTTCAGATCCCGGTACACGTAGGTCATGTCGCCCCGCAGGCGCCCGACCCGCGTCTCCCGCCATGCGATCAGCGACGCCGGCGCCACCACGGCCGGGAGCCCGTCGGCGGCCAGCACCGCCAGGGTCCGCTCGGCGATGGCGATCTGCCCGAACGCGGTGGGGTGCACGCGGTCGACCATCACGTGGTTGCGAGCGCCAAAGGAACTGAGATCGACCACCAGCGCGCCAAGCCGACCGGCAACCTCACGCACGACCGCGTTGAGCTCGGCCACCTGCGGTCCCGCGGGGGGGTAGCCGAGGCGCACCGGAGCGGTCAACGTGACCACCCGCTCACACCGCTCCCGCAGGAACCCCAGCGCCCGCGCGAAGTCCGCCGCGAACGCCGCGGCGTCCCAGCCGGGTCCGCGTACGTCGTTGACCCCGATGTACAGGCAGCCCAGATCGAATGGACCGTCGGGCCGGGCGGCGCGCCGCTCGAAGGCGGGGATCTGGCGTCCCACCACGTCGGTGACGAGCGCGGCGTCGACCGCGTAACCGGTGTAGGGCAGTCCCAGCGAGCGGGCGGTCCACAGCGCCCAGGACTGCAGCGCGACGCCCCATTGCAGCTCGCCCCCGCCGTTGGTGATCGAGTCGCCGAAGGCCAGCACGCCGAGCCGGCAGCCGCGAGCCACTGGGAGTTCCGTGTCTGGGCTCATCGCGGCACCACGGCGACCCAATCGGCGGCGGCTGCCGCGACCGCCGCCGCGGCCTCGCCCCCCGCCGGCGCAGGCCCGTCGCGGGCGAGGCGCCGGACCGGCCGCCCCGTCAGGGCCCGCCGGGTGATCATCCGGCGGACCGCGTTATTGCCCGCGGCGCGCTGCAGCGCCAGGATCCGCTCCACGTAGGGCCCCGCGCCACCGTTGGCAGCGGGCGTCGCCGTGAGGTCGGCAACCGCCTTGACCGCGGGCTCCTCGGCGCGCGCCTCGCTCGGCTCCCGGCTGTGCACGAGCCAATGCTATTGCCGCCACGAGCGTGGAATGAGGTTTCGCAAGTGCATCGAAGGGTGAGCCTGCGCAGTGGCGCGGGTTCGCGCGAAACCGGCCGGAGATCCCCGATCAGCCCCGATGTCAGATAATCGCCTCTTGGAACACGCCACCGCCACGCAGTACGACGGCCGCATCGACATCCAGGCGGCGGCCGCCGACCTGGCCGAGCGGATTCCGGAGGCGCTCGCGCCGCTGGCCCGCCTGGCCTACAACTACCGCTGGTCGTGGGCCGCGGGCGGACCCGAGGTCTTCCGCGCCGTCGACTCAGAGCGCTTCGACCTGTGCGGGCGCAACCCGGTGCGGCTGCTCCAGGAGTCTCCGGCGCGAGTGCTGCGGCGCGCCGCCGAGGACGGGGAGCTGGTGGCCCGCGCCCAGGCGCTGGAGAGCGAGGTCGCCGCCGACCTGGACCGGCCTTACACCGGCGCGCCGCTGGACCCGGCCCATCCCGTGGGCTTCCTATGCGCCGAATACGGCGTGCACGTGTCGCTGCCGGTGTACTCCGGCGGGCTGGGCGCGCTGGCCGGCGACCTGCTCAAGGAGGCCTCGGACCGGGCGGTGCCGCTCATCGCCGTCGGGCTCATGTACCGCAAGGGCTATTTCCGCCAGCGCATCGACGCGTCGGGCTGGCAGCACGAGTACTGGATCGACACCGACCCCGATCGCCTCCCGGCGGCGCTCGTCACCGGCCCGGACGCGACGCCGCTGACGATCAGCGTCCCGATCGGCGCAGGCGACGTCACCGCTCGCATCTGGCGCGTCGATGTTGGGCGGATCCCGCTGTTCCTGCTGGACACCGACTGTGGCGACAACGGCCCCATGGACCGCTGGATCACCGGCCGCCTGTATGACGGCGATCCCCAGACCCGGCTGGCCCAGTACTCGCTGCTCGGCGTCGGGGGGATCCGGGCGCTGCGGGCGATGGGCTACGAGCCCGGGGTGATCCACCTCAACGAGGGCCACGCCGCCCTGGCCCCGCTGGAGCTGGCCCGCGGCTACCGCGAGGCCGACGGCGTCGCGCTGTCCGAGGCGCTGGATCGCGCCCGGGCCCGCACCGTCTTCACCACACACACGCCCGTGCCCGCGGGCAACGACTCCTACCCGGCGGGCGAGATCGAGGACGCGGTCAGCCGCCTGGCCGGCGAGCTGGGCTTCTCCACCGCGGAGCTGCTCGCCCTCGGCCACGATGTCGGCGCCGAGGCCCAGGCCCCGTTCGGCGTGACCCAGGCGGCGCTGCGCATGAGCCGCGCCGCCAACGCCGTCAGCCGCCGCCACGGCGAGGTGGCGCGCGAGATGTGGCATTCGCTGTGGCCCGACCGCGGGCTGAGCGACGTCCCCATCGGCCATGTCACCAACGGCGTGCACGTTCCCACCTGGATCGGGCGACCGATGCGCGCGCTGCTTGATCGTCACCTGCCCGACGACTGGTGCGAGCGCGCCATCGACCCCGACGTGTGGGCCGGCGTGGACCGGATCGGAGCCGAGGAGCTCTGGCAGACCCGCTGCGAGCAGCGCGCGGGCCTGATCGCCTTCGTCCGCGGGCGCAGCGTCGCCGACCGGCTCGTGCGCGGCGACCTGCGCAGCTACGTCGACGCCGCGGCGCGCGCCTTCGATCCCGAGGTGCTGACGGTCGGCTTCGCCCGGCGGGTGGCCACCTACAAGCGACTGGAGATGCTCACCCGCGACCCGGAGTGGACGCTGCGTCTGCTCGACTCAGACCGCCCGGTCCAGGTGGTGCTGGCCGGCAAGGCCCACCCCCGCGACGAGGAGGCCAAGCGCTCGCTGCAGGCGGTGTTCGGGCTCAAGGCGGCCAAGATCGTGGGCGAGCGCGTCGTCTTCCTCGACGATTACGACCTGGCCTCGGGCCAGGCGCTCGTGCGCGGCTGCGACGTGTGGCTCAACCTGCCGCGTCCTCCGCTGGAGGCCTCCGGGACCAGCGGGATGAAGAGCGTGTTCAACGGCGGCCTGCAGCTCAGCGTGCTCGACGGGTGGTGGGCGGAGGCCTACGACGGCACCAACGGCTGGGCGATCTCCGGCGAGGTCGATCCCGACCACCACGCCCAGGACGAGCGCGACGCCGCCGCTTTCCACGTCCTGATGGACGAGCAGGTGCTGCCGGCCTTCTACGAGCGCGACGGCGCCGGGCTGCCCGCCGGCTGGATCGAGATGATGCGAGCCTCGCTGCGCACGCTCGGGCCGCTGTTCTGCGCCAGCCGCATGCTGGCGCAGTACGTCGAGGGCCCCTACCGCGGCTAAGCGGCCGCTAGCGCAGGTCAGACAGCGGCCGGGGCGGGTGGCCCACGTACTTGGCGGTGGGCCGGATGAGCCGCCCCTCGCGCTTCTGCTCCATGATGTGGGCCGACCACCCGGCGGTGCGGGCGCAGGTGAACATCGGGGTGAACAGCTCCGGCGGGACGTCGGCGAAGTCCAGCACCACCGCGGACCAGAACTCGACGTTGGTGGCGAGCACGCGGTCGGGGCGGCGCGCCTTGAGCTCGGCCAGCGCCGCCAGCTCCAGGGCCTCGGCGACCTCGACGCGCGGCGCGCCGATCTGCCTGGCGGTGCGCCGCAGGACGCGGGCTCGCGGGTCCTCGGCACGGTAGACGCGGTGCCCGAAGCCCATCAGGCGCTCGCCGCGATCCAGGACGTCCTTGACGTACTGCTCGGCGTCGCCGGAGGCGGCCACGTCGTCCAGCATCTTGAGCACGCGCGACGGCGCGCCGCCGTGCAGCGGGCCGGACAGGGCGCCGACCGCCGCGCTGAGCGCCGCCGCCACGTCGGCGCCGGTGGAGGCGACGACCCGGGCGGTGAACGTGGAGGCGTTCATGCCGTGCTCCGCGGCCGAGTTCCAGTAGGCGTCGATCGCCTTGACGTGCCTGGGATCGGCCTCGCCGCGCCAGCGGATGAGGAAGCGCTCGGGGATCGAGGTGGCCTTGTTAATCTCGCGCTGGGATACCGGCGGCTTGCCGATGCCGCGGGCCGACTGGGCCACGAAGGACAGCGCCATCACCGACGCGCGCGCCAGGTTGTCGCGGGCCTCCTCGTCAGAGATGTCGATGAGCTGCCTGAAGCCCCACTGGGGCCCGAGCATCGCCAGCGCGGATTGGACGTCCACCCGCGGGTCGCCGGAGCGCACGCTGAGGGCGAGGGGCTCGGCCGGCGGCAGGCCCGGCAGCAGCGAGTCGTCGACGAGCAGGCCCCACACCTGCTCGAACGGGACGGTGCCGACCAGTTCCTCGATGTCGACGCCGCGGTAGCGCAGCGCGCCGCCCTCGCGGTCGGGCTCGGCGATCTCGGTCGCGAACGCGACGACGCCCTCGAGGCCGGACTGAACTTCCGCTGTTGCGCTCATAAACGGTGTAGCTCCTGGGGGAGGGGGCTCAGGTCGGTTACACAGTAGTGATCGAGTGGCCTCGGTAGGGTGGCGCCCGTGTCCGATCTGATGAGGCTCTCCGCCGTCGATCTGGCCGCGATGGTGCGCGCCGGCGAGGTGAGCGCTCGAGAGCTCGTTCAGGCCTGCCTGGACCGGATCGAGGCGCTCGAGCCGCAGATCAACGCGTTCACCCACGTCGCCGCCGAATCGGCGCTGGCCGCCGCGCAGAGCATCGGTCCGGGGGATCCGCGCCCGTTCGCCGGGGTCCCGATCGCCGTCAAGGACAACCGCCCCGTCGCGGGGATGCCGCTGACGATGGGCTCCGACCTGTTCGGTGACTTCGTGGCCGACCACGACGCCTTCCTCGTCCGGCGGCTGCGCGACGCCGGGTTCGTGATCGTGGGCAAGACCACGCTGCCCGAGAACGGGATCCTGCCGACGACGGAGTCGCGCCGCTTTGGTCCCACCGCCAACCCGTGGGCGCTTGACCGGACCCCCGGCGGGTCCAGCGGCGGAGCGGGGGCGGCCGTGGCCGCGGGCATGGTCCCCATCGCGCACGGCAACGACGGCGGCGGTTCGATCCGGATCCCCGCTGCGTGCTGTGGCCTGGTGGGGCTCAAGGCGGCGAGGGGACGCGTCTCACTGGGCCCCGACGCCGGCCACGGCTTCCTCGTCACCGACGGCGTCCTGACGCGCACGGTCGCCGATACCGCCGCCGCGCTCGACGTGCTCGCGGGGTATGAGCCGGGCGACGCCACCTGGGCGCCGCCGCCTGCGGCCGCCTACGCCGAGCTGCTGAGCGCGGAGCCGGCCGGCCTCCGAGTCGGGCTCGTGCTCAACGCGCCGCTCGAGAGCGCCGCGCTGGACCCGTTGTGCGAGGCGGCGGCACGCGACGCGGCGGCAGTGCTCGAGTCCCTGGGCCACCGCGTGGAGGAGTACGCGGCGCCGTGGTCAGAGCCGGGCCTGCTGGCCGAGTTCACCCGCGCCTTCGGCCCCGGCACGGCGATGGCCACCTTCGCCGGGGGCCGGATCGCGGGCCGGGAGCCCACCGAGGTCGACGTCGAGCCGCTGACCTGGACGATCTGGGAGCACGCCCGCGGTCAGGACACGATCGCGCAGCTGGCGGCGCAGGGCACGCTCGAGCGCATCGCCCGCGCGCTGGTGTCGGACCTGAGCCGCTTCGACATCGTGGTCACCCCCGGGCTGGCGCGCCGCCCGGTGCCGACCGGCGAGATCCACGGCCGCGGCCCCGACCCGTGGGACCATTACCGCCGCTCGGGCGCGTTCACGCCGTACACCGCGATCGTCAACGTGATGGGCGTGCCGGCGATCATGCTGCCGCTCTACCACGGCGCCGACGGCCTGCCCACGGGGGTCCAGCTCATCGGCCCGCCGGCTCGCGAGGAACTGCTGCTGGCCCTGGCCGCCCAGCTCGAGCGGGCGCTGCCGTGGGCCGAGCGGACGCCAGCACTTCGGCCATCGGCCGCGGGGTGACCCCGAGGGCCTGGGCGTCCGCGGTGCCACGCGCCGACACGAGCGGGACCTCGAGGAGCTCGGCCTCATCCCAGGTGGCGAACGCCATGGGCCCGCCGAGCAGCTCGACGGTGTCGAGGATGCGCCGGGTGAGCCACAGCGGCACGCCGACGATGCGCCGCCGCCGCCCGAACGAGCGCACGGCGAGGGCGACGATCTCGCGGTGGGTCAGGGTCTCCGGGCCGGCGAGCTCATACCGAGCGTTGGTGGCCGCGTCGGCGGCCAGAGCGGCCATCACGCAGGCGGCCACGTCGTCGGCGCAGATGGGCTGAAAGGCGGCGCTGCCGTGACCCGGGATCGCCATCGCCGGCAGCCAGGACATGCGCTGGAGCAGGCGCAGGTACGGGTCGCCGGGGGCGTAGATGATCGACGGGGCGAACACCGTGTGCTCCAGTTCCGAGGCCACCACGGCGCTCTCGGCCACCGCCTTGGCGCGCATGAGCCGCGCCCGGCTGCGCGTCGAGGCGCCCAGCGTGGAGAAGAACAGGAAGCGCCGCACGCCGGCGCGTTCGGCGGCCTGCACCAGACGCCACGTGGCCACGCCCGACAGTTCCTCGATCGAGCCGTGGGGCTGATCGCGGATGACCGAGGCGAGGTGCACGACGGTGTCCACGCCGCGCAGGGCATGGCGAAACGACAGGTGATCGCCCAGATCGCCCAGCGCGATCTGCACGCGCACCCGATCGGCGCCCAACCGCCGCGGGTCGCGCACCAGGCAGCGGACCGGTGTGCCGGCAGCGATCAGCGGGGCCAGCAGGGCCCGTCCGACGGTTCCGGTGGCGCCGGTGAGGAGCAGCACCGGCGAGAGGCTACCGGCGTCAGGTGTGCGCCTAGAATGCGCACTCCGCCGCCCACGGCGCCGGCGTTGTGCGAATTGCAACCTAGTAGAGGAATCCGACACACATGGCCTATGTAATCGCCGAGCCCTGCATTGGCACCAAGGACAACTCGTGCGTCGAGGTCTGCCCGGTCGACTGCATCCACCCCACCCCCGATGAGCCTGACTACGACAACGTCGAGATGCTCTACATCGACCCCGAGGAGTGCATCGACTGCGACGCGTGCGTCGAGGCCTGCCCGGTGGACGCTTGCTTCGCCGAGGATCAGCTCCCCGACGAGTGGCAGAAGTACATCCAGATCAACTCGGAGTACTACAAGAACGCCTAGCACTGGATGACCCGCGCAGCCGGATGACTCCAGCGGGGTCCGGCTGTGGCGAGGCTGGATGCCGAGCGGACCCCCAGCTGGAGGCGCGCGGGTCCGGCGGGTGCATGCACCCGCCGTGGGGTCGGCGCATGCGCCGACCCCCAACACCTTTCTAGGCCATCGGCAGCGACATGCCGGCGGGCTTGGGCGCCGCGGCCGGTGACGGCGCCTGCATGACCGGCAGCTCGATCGGGCTCAGCGCGATGAGCCCGCGTGCGCAGTGGCGCAGGGCCTGGGCGGCGGGATCGTCGGGATCGGACATCACCACCGGCACGCCGGCGTCCGACTGCTCGCGCAGCGGCATCGTCAGCGGGATCTTGGCCAGCAGGGGCACGTCGAGCTGCTCGGCCAGGAGCTGCCCGCCGCCCTCGCCGAAGATCTGGAAGCGCTCGCCGCCGGGGGTGACGAAGCCCGACATGTTCTCGATCACGCCGGCGATCTCGAGCTTGAGCTTGGCCGCCATCTCGGCCGACCGGGCCGCCACCTTCTGGGCCACCGGCTGGGGCGTGGTGACGATGAGGAACTTGGCCTGGGGCAGCAGCTGGGCGAGCGTCATCGAGACGTCGCCGGTGCCGGGCGGCAGATCGATGAGCAGATAGTCCAGCTCGCCCCACGCGACATCCTCCAGGAACTGCTGCAGCGCCTTGTGGAGCATGGGCCCGCGCCACACGACGGCGGCGTCCTGCTCGACAAAGAAGCCGATCGACATCACGCTGATGCCGTCGTGGGCGGTGATCGGAAGCAGCTTGCGCTCGGCGTTGACCTTGGGGCGCTCGGCCCCGACGCCGAGCATCCGCGGCTGGGAGTAGCCCCATACGTCGGCGTCGAGCACGCCCACCTGCTTGCCGTCGGCGGCCAGCGCCGCGGCGAGGTTGGCGGTGACGCTCGACTTGCCCACGCCGCCCTTGCCCGACCCGATGCAGATGACATTCTTGACCTGGGCCAGCGCGCCCTCGGGCAGGCCGCCGCGTCCGAGCTTGCGGCCCAACGCCGCCTTCTCGTCGCCCGACAGGACGTCGAAGGTGACGTTGACGCCGGTGACGCCTTGGAGCTCGCGGATGGCCGTGGCCACGCCGGTCTCGAAGTGGCTGCGGATGGGGCATCCGGGGGTGGTCAGCGACACCATCACGTCCACCACTCCGTTGGCGTGGACGTCGATCGACCGCACCATCTCCAGCTCGACGATGTCGCGTCGCAGCTCGGGGTCGATGACGGAGCGGAGGGCTTCGGTGACTTGTTCGTTGGTCGGCATAAGGTCCATTCAAGCAGGTCCGATGGGCCCGTCTGCGCGGGCGGTTCGTCAGGCGACCGCGGGCGCCAGGCGCTCGATGAGGGCGAGCACGTCGAGGTCGTCGTGGAGGAGGTTCTGGCACATGACGCGGTGCACGCCGGCATCGCGCAGGGCGGCCAGTTGCTCGGCCGCGCGCTCGAGCGTGCCGACGATCCAGGCCTGCGGAGGCTCGCGTAGGAACGCGTCGGCGCTGGAGTCGATGCGCTCGGCCAGGCGCGTGGCGCGGTCACGCAAGTCGGCCTCGTCGGCGCCGACGACGAACCCGGTCATGACGCTGAACGGCAGCGGATCCCGGCCGGCCGCGTCGCAGGCCCGCAGGACGGCGTCGCGGCGGGTGCGGACGTCGTCAAGGGTCGCGAACGGGGTGTTGTACTCGTCGGCGTAGCGGGCCGCCAGCCGGACGCTGCGGGGGCCGGCCGAGCCGCCCATGATCAGCGGCGGGTGGGGGCTCTGCACCGGCTTGGGCTGAGCGTCGAGGTCCTTCAGCGTGTAGTGCGCGCCGCTGAAGGAGAACGGGGCCTGCGTCCATGTGCCGAGCACGACCTGGAGCTGCTCCTCGAGCACGTCGACCCGAGTGCGCGTGTCGGCGAAGGGGAAGCCGTAGGCCTCGTGCTCGCGCTCGTGCCAACCGGCGCCCAGGCCGAGGTCGATGCGACCGCCGGAGACGTGGTCCGCCGTGACGACGACCTTGGCCAGCTCGGAGGGGTGGCGGAAGGTGGCGGGGGAGACCATCGTGCCCAGCCGCACCGTCGACGTGATCGCGGCTAGCGCGGTCAGGGTCGCCCAGGCATCCAGCGAGCCGCGCTCGGGATGCCGGCCGTCGAGGTTCATGTAGTGGTCGGAGCGAAACAGCGTGGGGATGTGGTGCTGCTCGCACCCCTGGGCCAGCGCCACCCACTCGTCCCAGCTGACGCCCTCCTGCCCCTCGATCATCAGACACAGATCCACCTGGCTCACCCCTCTCGCTGTCGGTTTCGGCAGAGGCTAGGGCGGCTCTGGCGCAAACGCACGCACCGTGGGCTGCGGGCCGGCGTGTGTGCAGCTGCGCCCGCCATGTTGGCGCCCGATGCCCCGCGCCCGCGAGAGCGCGACCGCGCGTGCGTGTGTGCGCCAGTTAAAGACCGACGGGGCGCCACTTCCGTGACGCCCCGGCGGTTGAGGGAGGAGAGGGTGCTACGTCCGCCGGCGAGGATATGAGGCCGGCGAACCTCTCCCGCCTGAGGCGCTCTCCTCGGCGCCCGGCGGGGGAAGGGGTGACTAAAGACTAGGAGATCGCGGTCAGGCGGTCCTGGGCCTCCGCGACGATCTTCTCGACGCGCGCGCCGACGACGCCCGACTGCTTCTCCAGATCCTTGCGTACCGAGCGCACCTCGCGCTCGACGCGGCGGCGGTTCTGCTTGACCGTGCGCTCGACGCGGGTGCGGCGCTGGCGCAGCTCGCGCTCGAACTTGGTCCGGGTGCGGCGCACCTGGCGCTCGAACCGGTTGCGGGCGCTGGCGCCGCGGCGCTCGTAGCGCTTGAGCTCGCGCTCGACCGAGGCGCGGGTGCCGTACTTGGTGGCCAGGTCCTTGACCGTCGAGACCAGATTCTCGCGGGCCAGGAGGCTGGCGCCGACGGGGACGAGGACGGCGCGCTCGGCGATGAGCTGCGCCTGCTCGACCACGGTCTTGGGCTGGGTGGAAGTGCTCGTCGACGAACGCGACGTGGTGCGGCGCGACGCCGACCGCGTCCCCGCGGCGCTGCGGCGCGCGGTGGTACGGGTGCTGCGTGTGGCGCTCGCAGACTTGCGCGCCGTCGTCTTGGCGGTCGTACTTGCCGCCTGTGCCGTGCTGGCGGCCGTGGTGCCGCCGGAGTTTGTGGTGTCAGCCATGGGAATCCCTTGCTCCGCTTTCAGATCGTACTCAGATGGTAGCTGCTTCATCGAACACACGTTTGTAAACCGCCATCGCCGCTCGGTTACATTTCCCCAGAGGGTCGTGAGCGCGCCACCCACCCACTACACCCACAGCGGCGACGCCAGCATCGCCTACCAGACGGTGGGCGATGGTCCGTGCGACCTGGTGGTAGTCAACGGCCCCGCATCGCACCTGGAGCTCATCTGGGAGGAGCCGCGAACCGCGCGCACGTTCCGGACGATGGCGCAGTTCGCCCGGCTGATCATGTTCGATCGCCGGGGCACCGGTCTGTCTGACCCGGTCTCCGAGCCGCCCACCCTGGAGCAGCAGGTGGACGATCTCAAGGCCGTGCTCGCGGCCACCGGCTCCGATCGCGTATCGATGATCGGCGGCTCCGATCTCGGCCTGTCGGCGCTGTTTGCCGCCACCTACCCCGAGCAGGTCACGGCGCTCGTGCTCAGCGGGGTGGCCGCCGACGGCACCCACACGCTGGTAGGGCGCAGCCACCAGGCGATGCTCGACGCCATCGAGCACAACTGGGGCGACGGGACGCTGGTGTCGGTGTTCGCGCCCAGCCAGGCGGACAACCCCGACTTCGTGGCGTGGTGGGGGCGGCTCCAGCGCTCGGCGGTCAGCCCCGGAATGGCCCGCAAGCTGATGGACATGACCGCGCAGACCAACCTGCGGGCCATCCTGCCCACGATCAGCGTCCCCACCCTGGTCCTGCACACCACGGGGGACCGCGTGGTCCCCGTCGAGTGCGGCCGCGAGGTGGCGAGCCTCATCCCCGGAGCGCGCTTCATCGAATACGACGGCGAGGACGCCTACATGTGGTGCGACGCCCCCGGCCTGTCGGACATCGAGGAGTTCCTCACCGGCCGCCGTTCGGCGGCGCCGCCCGAGCGGGTGCTGGCCACCGTCATGTTCACCGACATCGTCGGCTCCACCGAGCAAGTGTCCCGGCTCGGGGACCGCCGCTGGCGCGCCCGGCTCGAGGACCACGACCGTGTCATCCGCGACGGCTTGCGCCGCTGGCGCGGCCGGGAGATCAAGACCTCGGGCGACGGCTTCCTCGCCACCTTCGACGGCCCGGCGCGCGCCGTCAGCTGCGGTGGCGACATCGTCGAGGAGCTGCGGGAGCTGGGGCTGGAGGTCCGGATCGGGCTGCACACCGGCGAGTGCGAGCTGCGTACTAACGACGTGACCGGCATCGCCGTGCACATCGCGTCGCGTGTGATGCGCGCCGCCGGCCCCGGCGAGGTGCTGGCCTCGAGCACCGTCAAGGAGCTGGTGGTCGGGTCGGGGCTGCGCTTCGCGGACCGCGGCGCGCACGCGCTGCGCGGCGTGGACGGCGACTGGAGGCTGTTCGCGCTGGACCGCGAGCCGGTGGGGGCGTGGCCCTACGCGCTCGAGCGCTGAGCGATCTGCTGCTGGAGCCCGACCCGCCGCAGCCAGGCGGTGGGCTCGGCCAGCTCGGCGAGGGTCGGCAGCGCCTCCGGGCCCGAGAACACCCGCGTCAGGGCCTCCGGGCCCGCGGCGCGCACGATGGCGTCGCAGAAGTACTTGCCCTGCTCGTACTGGCGCAGCTTGAGCTCCAGGCCCATGAGCTTGGCCACCACCCGCGACAGGCCCGACTGGGACTGGCGGCGGCGGTCCAGCGCGGCGCGCAGCTGGGGCAGAGACGGCAGCAGATCCGGCGCGACGGCGTCCATCACGTGCTCGGCGTGCCCCTCGATCACCGCCATCACCGCCTGCACGCGATCCAGCGTGTCGCGCTCGCCGGGGCTGGCCACGATCGAGATGAGATCCCCGCGGCGCAGCGCGCCCCCCATGCGCCTGATCTCGGGGCGGGGGGGCAGGCGCAGCTTGCGCTCGCCGTCCATCCGCAGCTCGGCGCTGCGCAGGAGCTCGGAGACCAGGCCGGCGACGTGGCCGTGCAGCCACGGCACGGCGGCGAACTGGACGGCGTGGGTGACCTCGTGCAGCGCCACCCAGGTCATGAACTCGTCCTCGCGGGCCTGGAACGAGCGCATCGCCTGCCCCAGGTTGGGCAGCACGAACAGCAGCCGCGGCGGCGCCGACGCTTCGGCCTCGTCCAGCAGGACCAGCTCGTACTGGCCGAGGACGCGCTGGGCCAGATACCCCAGCACCACGCCGACCTCGGTCGTGACCACGACGCCGAGGGCGAGCTGAGCGGCGGGGCGCAGCGGCCCCAGTCCCTCGCCGGCCCGCTCCAGCACCGGATCCAGCAGGCTGCGCATCGCGGTGATGTTGGTCCGCACCCATTCCCGCCGGCCGATGCCCTCCGGCGGCGGCAACGGCCGTCCGGGCTTGAGCCCGGTGTAGGCGGTCACGCGGCGCTCGGCCTCTACGGCCAGCGCGGGGAGGTTCGCGTCCGCCGCCGTCGCGTTGCCGGTGCCCGCGAGGTAGCCGGCGATCTTCTCGGCGAGGATCCAGTCGATCACCACGGAACCGACTCCAGCTGGTGCAGGGTCTCGGCGGAGCGCGACGCCACGAGGTGGGAGCTGGGGGTGGCGTCCAGCGGTGCGTCGAGGGGCTCGTCGCGGTCGGAGAAGCTGACGAAGCCGCCGGCCTCGCGGACGATGAGCTGGCCGGCGGCGGCATCGACGCCCCGGCAGCGCTGCAGCGTGACCATGGCGTCGAAGCGGGCGCCGGCCACCTGGCACAGCGTCGACGCGATCGTCCCCAGGGCCCGCAGCCGGCGCGCCGATTGCTCCAGCGGCTCGATCGCCGCGTGGATCAGGCGCGGGTCCGAGGACTCGATGCCCAGCAGCTCGAGGCGGCCGTCGCGCGAGCGGCGCTCGGGCAGGGAGGGGTCCAGCGCCACGCCGTCGCGCCAGGCGCCCTCGCCGCGCTGTGCCCACCACTGCTCGCGGGCGCCGAAGTCATGGACGAAGCCGAAGGCCACGTCGGCCATGGTGTCCCCGTCGGCGACCGCCAGCGACACCGCGTAGTGGCAGGCGTCGCGCTTGGCGTTCAGCGATCCGTCGATGGGATCGATGATCACACACACTCCGCCGCCGCCGAAATCGACGTCGCCGCGCTCCTCACTGACCACATGGAAGCGATGTCCCTGATCGTGCAGCGCCTGCAGTTGGTCGAGGATGATCGACTCGGCGGCGCTATCGATCTCGAGCGTGCGATCCCCGCCGCTGCCGCGCGTCCCCGTCTCGCGGGCCCGCTCGGCGGTCGTGGGAACGGCGGCGAGGATGTCGGCGAGACCATCGACCGCACGCCGGCACAGGGCCAGCCAATCCGCGTCGAGTGCCGTTCCAGTTGTGCCCATCCTGAGACCTATGCTGTCAAACGGTGAGCCAGGAGCACTCAAGCGGTCCGTCCAATGACGGCTTGAACCTGCTCGCCGACGGCGCCGCCTCCGAGCGCCCGCTCGACGGCCTGCTCCCCGATCAGAGCGCGGTCGCCACCCACACCGATGGACGGGTACTCGTTTTCGGCGCTGCCGGAACCGGCAAGACCCGGGTGCTGGAGGCGCGCTTCGGTTGGCTCGTCGCGCAGGGGTGCGCTCCGGAGCGCATCGGGGTGCTCGTGCCCACCGCGGCGCGCGCCGCGGCTCTGCGCGCGCGGCTCGAGACCCGCCTGCGGCGCGGGTATGACGAGCTGTTCGTGCTCACCCCGGCCGCGCTGGCCGGCCTGGTGCTGCGTGCGGCCGGCGCCGGCGCTGACCCGTTCGAGTCGGTACTCACGCCCGGCGACCGGCTGGCGATGATGGTCGAGCGCATTCACGAGCTCTCGTTGCGTCACCACGACTTCGGCGGGCGCCCCAACACCCTGCTCGGCGGGTTCGTGCGCCGGATTGACCGCCTCAAGGCCGAGCTGGTCACCGCCGAGGCGTACCTCGCATGGGCGCAGGGGCTCGATGACGAGGCCCCGGACGCCGAGCGCGAGCGCGAGTTCGCCCAGATCTATTGCACCCACGAGCGGATGCTGGCCGAGGCCGGGGCGCGCGACGACGGCGACCTCATCGTCAGCGCCCTGGGCGTGGCCCGCGCTCAGCCGCACCTGGCACGCCGTTTTGACTACCTGCTCATCGACGATGCCCAGGAGCTCGACCTGGCACCGGCCACGCTGGCGATGGAGGTCTCGGCGCGTCGCGCGGTGACGATCGCCGGGGACCCGCACGCCGGGCTGCGGCGCTACCGCGGCGCCGCGGCGGGTCGGATGCGCAGCTTTGAGACCGGCGACACCCGCGTGGTGGTGATGGAGCGCACGCAGCGCTGCCCGGCGCGGATCTGGCAGGCCGCGGAGGCCGCGCTGGGCGAGGAACTGACCCCGCCCACGCGCGCCGGCTCGGTCGGGGGCGTGTGCGAGCTGTGGCGCTGTGCCAACGAGCGCTCCCAGGCCCAGTCGGTGGCCGTCGATGTCGAGCGCCTGCTGGGCCGTGAGGGCGTCGCCCCGGGGAGGGTCGCGATCCTCGTCCCGGAGATCACCCACGAGGGCCAGGCGGTGAGCGTCGCGCTGGAGGAGCGGGCCATCCCCCACCGGCTGGTGGGCGAGGCGGCGTTCTTCCAACGGGCCGAGATCCGCGACGTGCTGGCCTGGCTGCGGCTGCTCGCCGACCCCACCGACGCCGGCGCTGTCGTGCGAGCGCTGGCGCGGCCGCCGATCGAGCTGCGCTCCGTGGACATCGCTCGGTGCACCCAGATCGCCCGGCGGCGCAAGCTCGACATGGTCAGCGCGCTGGCGGCCGCCATCGAGGCGCCTCAGGTGCCGCCAGAGGCCCGCGAGCGCATCCGCGTGTTCCTCAAGCTCTACAAGGCCGGCACGGCGGCGATCGACACCAGCCGCCCCGACCTCTACGTCCACCGGCTCATCGAGCGCCTGGGCCTGCGCCGCCAGCAGCTGTTCGCGGCGCAGTCAGACGTGGTGGAGCGGCTGCGCGCCTTGGCCGCGTTCGGCGAGCTGGCCGCCGCCTATGTCAACCGCACCCCGCAGGCGACTCCCCGCGAGTTTGCGCGGTCGATCAGCGCGGTCGCGGACTTCGGGCTGCGCGAGCAGGAGGAGCCCGATCTCGGCGATGCCGCGGCGGTGCAGGTGCTGACGCTCGCCGCCAGCGGCGCCCTGGAGGCCGACCACGTGTACGTGATCGGGCTGCACGCCGGGGTGGCGATGACGGCCCCCGAGCCGATTCCGGACTCGCTGTTGACCGAGGAGCTGCCCGCCGACACCGAGGAGACCCGCCGCGCCGCCCTGGCGCAGGCGCTCTACGTGGCGCTCAGCCGGGCGCGCTCGCGCCTCGTGCTCTCCTACCCCCAGGCCGATGACCGGGGCGCGCCGCTGGCGCCCGCGCCGGCGCTGGAGGCGGTCGCCGCCGCGCTCGGCGCGGTGTGGGAGGAGCGCGAGGAGGAGCTGTTCGGCCCGGCCGAGACGCTGCACTCCACCTACCGGCTCCTGCGCGACGAGCTGCTGGAGGGCACCATGCGCGCCGGCGGGCGGCTGGGGGAGCTGCGCTTCGACACCGACCTGGACGTCTCCCACGCGGTGGTGCGCTACCTGGAGCTGCTCAAGCTGGCGGCGCTGATCGCTCAGGGGGGCCGCGACGAGTCGCGCAGCGTGGCCGAGTCGCTGCGCGACATCAACTCCCGCATCCTCCAGGCCGTCACTGCCGAGCAGCGCGAGATCTTCGAGTCCTCCGCGCTGGACGATTACCTGTTGGACGCCGAGCGCGATGCCCGCCGCCGCGCCCAGGCGATCGTCGCCCGTGACGAGCCGTCGCTGGAGCCGTTCCTGCCCCGGCGCGGCGAGGGCGTAATGCTCTCGGCCACCGACATCGACACCTACCGCACCTGCCCGCTGAAGTACAAGTTCGCCCGGGTGTTCCGGATCCCGCAGGAGCCGACGCTGCACCAGCGGTTCGGGATCCTCGTGCACCAGGTGCTCGAGCGCTTCCACGCGCAGGATGCCGGCACGCTCCCGGAGCTGCTGGGTCTGCTGGAGGCCGGGTGGCGGCGCGGGGGCTTCGGCGACTCCGAGGAGGAGCGCCAGTTGCGGGGCAAGGCGGCTTCGTCACTCACGCGCTACCACGAGCGCTTCCGCTCCGAGGAGGCCCAGCCGGTGTGGTTCGAGCGCCAGTTCACGTTCAAGCTGGGCCCCCATCTGCTGCGGGGGCGGGTGGACCGCGTCGACCGGCTGCCCGACGGCGAGTACGAGCTGATCGACTACAAGACCGGGCGGCCCAAGACCGCCGAGCAGCTGGTCGAGGACGTCCAGCTCTCGCTGTACGCCGTGGGCGCCCGTGAGGCCTGGCAGCTCGAGGCCTCCCGCCAGGCCTATTACTACCTGCTCGACGATCAGAAGGTGGCGGTGCCTTCCGACGACGGCGACCGGGCCGATTGGGTGCGCGAGGTGGCGATGGAGGTGGCCGAGGGGATCCTGTCGCAGGGGTTCGAGCCCACGCCATCGTTCGCGGCGTGCTCGATGTGCGACTACCGGCTGGTGTGCCCGGCCGCCGAGCGCTGACGCCGGCCGCCGAGCGCTGATGCCGGCCGCCGAGCGCTGATGCCGGCCGCCGGGGCCGGCCGCGGCGCGCGGCCGCTATTCGGAGCCGGAGCCCTCGCCGCCGCGCTGGCGCAGAAAACGCTGCAGGTCGCGGGCGATCGTCTCGCCTGACGGCAGCGCGGTGGGTGATTCGTCGGCCTCCTCGCTGGCGGCCTGCTCGAGGCGCTCGACGAAGGCCTGGACGTCGGGGTCTGACTGGACGGCCACGTTGACCTGGCGCTCGTAATCGGCCGAGGCGGTCTCGAGATCGGAGCCGTCGACGGCGACGCCGACGAGGCCCTCGAGCTTGCGCACGAGCGCCAGCGCCGCCTTGGGGTTGGGCGTGGCGGCGATGTAGTGGGGGACGGCGGCCCAGAGGCTCGCCGAGGGCAGCCCCGCCTGCTGGCAGGCGGCGTGCAGGATGCCCACGATCCCGGTCGGCCCCTCGTAGGAGGAGGGGGCGAGGCCGAGCCGCGCGACCAGCGCCTGGTCCGAGCTCAGGCCGGTGACCGAGATCGGTCGTGTGTGGGGCACGTCGGCGAGCAGGGCGCCCATCGTCACCACCAGCTGGACGCCGAGCACCTCGGCCAGCTCGACCACGAGCTGGCAGAACGTGCGCCAGCGAAACGACGGCTCGGACCCGGTGAGCAGGATGAGATCACGCGGCGCCCGCGGAACGCGCGCCTCGAAGAGCTCCACCGCGGGCCATACGATCTCGCGGGTCTGGCCCTCCACCATCTTGACCCGCGGACGCGTCGCCTGGAAGTCGTAGAAGTCCTCGGGATCGATGGTCGCGAAGCGCTGCGCGCCCAGTGCGCTGCCCACGTAGGTGATGGCACTCGACGCCGCGTCGGCGGCGTCGTTCCAGCCCTTGAACGCGCAGATCAGCGCCGGGGCGCGAAGACCGTCGGGGCGGTGCTCCCATTGCAACGGCTGCATCCGGACCACCGTACATCATGCGCTCATGCCGCTTGACGCCAGCACCGCGCCCACGATCAGCGTCCTGCGCGCCGGTCAGGACGTCGACGGCGTGTTCGCCTGCACCCGCAAGGACCGCCTGATGACTCGCACCGGATCCCCCTATCTGGCCCTGGAGTTGCGCGACCGCAGCGGCGCCATCGCCGCCCGGGCGTTTCAGGGCGCCGATGCCCTGGCCGGGCGTTTCGAGCGGGGCGACCTCGTCCGAGTCCGGGGCCGAGTTGAGCGCTTTCGCGATGAGCTGACCCTCGAGGTCACGGACATCGCCCGGATCGCCGCCGACGACGGGATCGACCCCGCTCGGTTCCTACCTACGGCCTATCGCGATATCGACGAGCTCGACGGGTTTCTTGAGCATTTGGCGGGAGAGGTCTACGACCGCGGTTTCCAGGGACTTCTGCGTCGGCTGCTCGACGACGATGTCCTGCGGGCGCAGTGGCGCCGGGCGCCGTGCAGCCGCGCGGGCCACCACGCCTACCTCGGTGGGCTGCTGGAGCACACGGTGGCGGTCACGACGCTGGCCCACGAGACCTGCCAGCTGCATCCGGGCCTGAACTCCGACCTGCTGCTGTGCGCGGCGCTGACCCACGATCTGGGACGCACCCGGGAGTTCACCTACGGCGCCGAGATCGGGTTGACCGACGAGGGCCGGCTGCTGGGGCATCTGGTCATCGGAGAGCAGATGCTGTCCGAGCGCAGCGCCGGCGTGCTGGATGAGGAGCGGCGGCTGGCGCTGCTGCACTGCGTGCTCTCGCACCACGGTGTCGGGTCGGTCCCGGGGGCGCGGTTTGCCTCGCCCGAGGCGCTGGCGCTGTATCGGCTCAACGCGGTGGACGCGGCGGTCAAGGGCGCGCTCGAGCACGGGCTCGGGGCCGCTGACTGAGCGTGCGCGGCAGCGCTGACGCACGTCAAAGACAGCTGAGGAGGAGGTAGCAGCGGAACCGTTTTCGGCCGCCTCTCGGCGGGGTTGTGGTCGATCTTGCAGCTATTTCCTGAACTATCGACCACAACCGGGCGCCGCCCTCCTCCTCCGTGCCCCCTTTGACAGCCGTCGTAAACGCTCCAGCTCGCCATTTGCGCCCACGGAGCCCGACTACAATCAGTTGCGCAGTCAAACTTTCGTCCCCGCCGCGAAGGAGGCACCATGGACATCGAGATCTGGAGTGACATCGCCTGTCCCTGGTGCTACGTGGGCAAGCGCCGCTTCGAGGCCGCCCTGGCCCAGTTCGAGCACCGCGACGACGTGACGATCACCTGGCGCAGCTTCGAGCTGGATCCGGAGGCGCCGGCCGAGCGCGAGGGCGACCGGGCCGAGCACCTGGCGAGCAAGTACGGCATGTCGCTCGAGCAGGCCCGCCAAGCCGAACAGCAGATGACCGAGACCGCCGCCGGCGAGGGGCTGGACTTCCGCTTCGACGTGGCCCGCGCCGGCAACACCTTCGACGGGCACCGCCTCGTGCATCTGGCCAAGGCGCACGGCCTGCAGGACGAGATGAAGGAGCGCCTGCTGCGCGCCTACTTCAGCGAGGGCGAGCTCATCTCCGACCACGATTCTCTGACGCGGTTGGCCGCGGAGGTGGGGCTGCCCGCCGACGAGGTGCGCGAGGCGTTGGCCGGCGACCGCTACGCCGCCTACGTCCGCGAGGACGAACGACTGGCGCAGGGCTTCGGCATCAGCGCCGTGCCCACCTTCGTCGTCGACCGCCGGATCGGGGCCTCCGGCGCCCACCCGCCCGAGGCGCTGCTCAGTCTCCTCAACCAGGGGTGGGAGACGCGGACGCCCGTGACCGTCGCCGCCGGGCCTGACGGCGAGGCCTGCGGCGTCGACGGCTGCTGAGGCTCAGCCCTGCAGTCGCTGGGTGCCGTAGCGGCGGTTGATCCGCCCGCGCTTGCCGGCGATCTGCCACGGGCCCGGCGTGAAGTCCAGCGCCATGTTGACGAGCCAGACGATGACGGTGGCCCACACGAGGGTCCAGAAGCCGTTGATGTGGAAGCCGGAGACGATGACGTCCGTGAGGTCGAGCATCAGCATCGACACGAAGAACCACGCGATGCCGAGGGTCAGCAGCGCGAGCGGGAGCGTGATGAAGCGGAGCAACGGCTTGAACAGAGTGTTGAGCACGCCGAACACGGCGGCGGCGAACAGCAGCGAGCCGAAATTGTTCGCGCTGACGTCTGAGAGCAGGAGGGTCACCACCCCGAGCACCAGGGCGTTGGTCAGCCAGGAGATGAGTAGGCGAATCGGGAGAGGGGGCGGTTCGGTCATGGATCCCGTCCTGTGGTCGGCTGTCACCGCAAAAGGCTACCGGTAGCGTTCGCCGGCTCTTGGACACCTCCTTCACCGCGCAGCGCCGCGGCGGCACCGGCTCGCCGCTCGTCTTAGTGCACGGCTTCACCGACACCTGGCGGACCTGGGAGCTCGTGCTCCCCGCCTTGGACGCCCGCCACGACGTGCTCGCCGTCACGCTCTCCGGACACGCCGGCGGACCGCCGCTGCCGGGGCAGCTGGGCGACGACACGCTGGCCGAGGGCGTGGAGCGCGCGATGGACGCGGCGGGCTTCGAGCTCGCCGACGTCGTGGGCAACTCGCTGGGCGGCTACACCGCGCTGCGGCTAGCGGCGCGCGGGCGGGCGCGAAGCGTCGTGGCGCTGGCGCCGGCCGGCGGCTGGGCCGACGGAGACGACTCCTATAAGGAGACGTTGCGCCATTTCGCCACCACGCGGGACCTGGTCCAGGCGGCCGCCCCACACGCCGACGCGATCGCCGCCTCGGCGGAGGGCCGTCGCCGGGCCACGGAGTTCATCACCGTCAACTTCGAGCACATCCCCGCGGAGCTGATCGCCCACCAGATCCGCGGGGTCGCCGAGTGCGAGGGCGCGCCGGCGCTGATCGAGTACGCCCACACCCAAGGCTGGAGCCTGGACGCCGAGCGGGTGACATGTCCGGTGCGCATCGTCTGGGGGACCGCCGACCGGCTGCTGCCGTGGCCGCGGGCGGCGCTCCGCTATCGCGACCGCTGGCTCCCCAACGCCGACTGGGTGGTCCTTGACGGCGTCGGCCACTGCCCGCAGCTGGACGTGCCGACCGAGACAGCGCAGCTCATCCTGGGCTTCACCGCGGGGTGACCGCCGCGCGCCCTATTTGGTCACGGGGCGGATGCGCAGGAATACGGGCGAGGTCGAGCTCCCGCAGGCCGGGAACGGGAACGGGATCACCTTGGACGACGTCTGGTTGGGCGGGAAGACGCGCAGTCCCGCAGCCGTGGTCGGGGGGCAGTTCGACAACGCGCCGATGTCCACGATCCCCAGCGTGGCGTGGGCGGTGCGGCCGATGCCGATCGTGATGGTCTTCACGGTCTGGCCGGTGTCGCGGCTGCCCGGCTTGCCCAGCTGCCCGCCGTTCAGCTTGGTCGCCGAGACGCCCGGGAAGCCGCGCAGCGTGCAGGTGTGCCCCGAAAGGTTGGTGAAGTTCAGCGTGTAGAAGATCGTCCCGGCGGTGCCGTTGCCCTGGGTGTTCATCCAGATCACCAGGCCGCCGGTCTCGCAGGGCGGGGTGGACGCGCCGGCAGCGGAAGCATCGGTCAGGGCCAGAGCAGCGACGGGCGCGGCGACGGCGCACACGGCCAAGAGGCCGCGGAGCATCCGCGGGGCGGAGCCGGATTGGCGGGATGCGGTCATGGGGACTCCTCGGTTCGGGTCGGGCGGCCGCCGGTCCCCGCTTCGGGCCGATCGGCTGCCGGCGTGTGCGGCGCGATTATCCCCTGCGGGGAGGTCACATTCCGCTGGCCCGTAGCGTTTCATAGCCAGACGATGGCCATCGCCCCCGCTTCACGTCCGGCGCCCGCCGCCGCGCGCCGGCTGGCACTGCTCGCCGCGCTCCTCACCGTCTGCCTGTGGGCGTCGGCGTTCGTGGGCATCCGCTATGCCGGCCGGGAGCTCGGGCCCGGGCCGCTCGCCCTGGCGCGACTGCTGGTCGGGAGCGCTGCGCTGGGGGTCATGATGCTGATCCGGCGGCCGCCCATGGTGGGCCGCCCGGGGCTGCCGGGGGTGATCGTGTGCGGCGTGTTGTGGTTCGGCGCCTACAACGTGGCGCTCAACGCGGCCGAACAGCGGGTGGACGCAGGGACGGCGTCGCTGCTGGTCAACGTGGCGCCCCTGTTCATCGCCATCCTCGCCGGCGTCGCGCTCAAGGAGGGGATCGGCCGCCTGCTGGTGGTCGGTTGCATCGTGTCGTTCAGCGGCGTCGCGCTCATCGCGGTGGGCACGTCGCGGCACGGGCTGAACGCCGGGTGGGGTGCTGCGCTGTGCATCGTCGCCGCAGCGGTGTACGCCGTGGGGGTCGTGGCCCAGAAGCCCGCGCTGCGCTACGGCTCGCCACTGGCGATCACGTGGCTGGCCTGCACCATCGGGGTCCTATGCTGCCTGCCCTACGCCCCCGCGATGGTGCGCCAGATCGGCCACGCCAGCCCGGCCGCGCTCGAGTGGACGGTGTACCTCGGCCTCGTGCCCACCGCGATCGGATTCTCCACCTGGGCCTACGCGCTGGCGCGCACCGACGCGGGCAAGCTGGGGTCCACGACCTACCTGGTGCCGCCGATCGCCGTGCTTCTGGGCTGGGCCATCCTCGGCGAGGTGCCGCCGCTGATCGCGCTGCCGGGCGGGCTCCTGTGCCTTGCCGGAGTTGGGCTGGCGCGCTGGAGCCCCCGGGTTCCCGCGGGTTCGCGAGTCGTCCTGCCGGAGGGAGAATCACTAGTGCCGCCGTCCGGAAATTCGGGTCGGAATCGGCGAGTGGCTGGGCGTGGATGACGTGCCCCGCTCGCCGCGATCGTACCGGTGGTACGTGAGGGCGAGCGGGGGACGTCAGGCGCGTCCAGACGCCGCCGAAACGACCTGAATTTGGGGACGGGGGTACTAGCCTCGAAGTGATGGCGCAACTCATCGAGCTCGACGGCATCCGCCCCACCATCGGCGAGGAGGTGTTCCTCGCGCCGACGGCGATCCTCATCGGCAACGTCCACGTGGGCGACCGCTCCAGCGTCTGGTTCGGCGCCGTGCTGCGCGGCGACCTGAGCCGGATCGAGATCGGGGAGCGCTGCTCGATCCAGGACACCGCGGTCATCCACTGCGCCATCGACCTGCCCACGATCATCGGCAACGAGGTCACCGTCGGCCATGGCGCGCTGCTCGAGGGCTGCACCATCGAGGACGGCGCGGTCGTCGGGATGGGGGCCACGGTGCTCCAGCACGCCCACGTGGGCGAGCGCGCGATGATCGCTGCCGGCGGTGTGGTCTCGGAGCGCATGCGCGTGGCGCCGGCCGTCCTGGCCGCGGGCGTGCCCGTCACCGAGCGCAAGGCGCTGTCGGGCTCCGCGGCGCGCTGGTCGGAGATGGCGGTGGAGGACTATCAGGAGCTGCGCCGTCGCTACCTGGCCGCGGGCGCCGAGACGGTGGGGCGGTGAACCGCGCGGCGATCGTCGGCGCCGGCCCGTCGGGTTTCTATGCCGCTGACGCGCTGCTGAAGGCCGGGTTCGCGGTTGACGTCTTCGACGCGCTGCCGACCCCATACGGGTTGGTGCGCGCGGGGGTCGCGCCGGACCATCCCAAGATCAAGTCGGTCATCCGGGTCTACGCCAAGACCGCCGCGCACGAGTCGTTTCGTTTCTTCGGCGGCGTGTCGCTGGGCGTCGATATCTCCCCCCAGGACCTGCTGGCGCGCTATCACGCGGTGATCTATGCGGTCGGCACCTCGACCGACAATCGCCTGGGGATCCCCGGGGAGGACCGCCCCGGCTCGCACGCCGCGACGGAGTTCGTGGCCTGGTACAACGGCCACCCCCACTTCGCCGACCACATGTTTGACCTCAACGGTGGGCGGGCGGTGGTGATCGGCAACGGCAACGTGGCGATCGACGTGGCGCGCATGCTGGTGCTCGACCCCGCGGAACTTGAGCCGACCGATACCGCGGACCACGCCCTGCAGGCGTTCGGCGCGGCGGGGGTCACTGAGGTGGTCCTGCTGGGCCGCCGCGGGCCGGCTGAGGCGGCGTTCACCAACCCGGAGCTGCGCGAGCTGGGCGAGCTGCAGCGCGCTGACGTGATCGTGGACCCGGCACAGCTTGAGGGCGTCGAGGTGCCCGAGGACGCTGAGGCCACCAAGCGCCGCAACGTCGAGATCCTGCGCGACTACGCCCAGCGCGCGCCGGCCGGCAAGTCACACCGGGTTGAGCTGCGCTTCCTGCGCTCGCCGGTGGAGATCCTGGGCGAGGGGGAGGACGGACCGGTGAGCGGCGTGCGCGTGGCCATCAACCGGCTGGTGCACAGCGATGGCCGGGTCCGGGCCGAGCCGACCGGCGAGACCGAGGACATCGAGTGCGGCCTGGTCCTGCGCTCGATCGGCTACCGGGGCACCCCGCTGGCGGGCATCCCGTTCGACGAGCGCCGCGGGCTGATCCGCAACAATGGCGGCCGCGTCGTCAACGACGACGGGGTGTGCTGCGGCGAGTACGTCGTGGGCTGGATCAAGCGCGGGCCCACCGGGGTGATCGGCACCAACAAGAAGGACGCGGCCGACACCATGGCCCGGATCCTCGAGGACGTCGAGGCGGGCACGCTGAGCCGCCCCGACCCCGAGCTGTCTGATCCTGATGCGGTCGCCGCCTGGCTGACCGAGTGCGTCCCGGGTCACATCACGTGGGCCGGCTGGGAGATGATCGACGCCTACGAGTCCAGCCTCGGCGAGCCGATGGGCCGGCCCCGGGTCAAGCTGGTGCGCCTGGCCGAGCTGCTCGAGGCCGGCCGGGGCCCGAGCTGACCCCGGGATCGGCGGATCCAGGCCGAGGCTGCCACGCGTCGGCGCTCAGCCGCAGCACCGCGATGGTCTCGCCGCCGCGACCGGTGCTCTCCGACTCATGGCTGAGCCCGATGGCCGCGGCGACCGCCAGCGAGCCGGCGTTGGCCGGGGCGATCCGGGCGAGGATGCTCGGTGCGCCCACGCGCTCAAACGCCTCGTCGCGTACCGCGGCGGCGCCCTCGCGGGCCAGGCCGCGGCCCCAAGCGCCCGGGGTCAGCCACCAGCCGATCTCGTACTCGCCGGGGTCGACCCCGGCTCCCTCGCCGGCGTAGTTGAGCGCGATGAAGCCGATCGGGGTCGCGTCGTGGAGACGCGCGAGACGCCACCCGAACCCATGGCCGGCCCAGTGCGACGCGATGTGCGCCGCCACGTCGTGGATCCGCGCGTCCGTCCAGGTCGTGCCGTCGCCGATGTGGCGCATCACCGCGGGCGTGCGGGCGAGGTCGGCGAGCAGCGTGGCGTCGGCCGCGCCCCAGGGGTCCAGGCGCAGGCGCTCGGTGTGCAGCGAAGCGGTCACCACCGGCACATTAGAGGCCGCTTACCGACTACTAGGCTCGGGGCGTGCGACGTCTCGGTCCGGCCATGGTGGAGCGCGACTTCCGCCTGTGGTGGGTCAGCGTCCTGCTCATGTGGGTCAGCCTCCAGATGCTGGAGGTGGCGATCGGCTGGGAGGTGTACGCCCAGCACGGCTCGGCGCTGGACCTGGGCTGGATCGGCCTCGCCGAGTTCGTCCCGATGTTTCTGCTGGCCCTGCCCGCGGGGCAGCTCGCCGACCGCGCGCCCCGGCGGGTGGTGTTCGCCGGCTCGCTGCTCATCGGCGCCGGCGTCGGGGTGGGCCTGGCGCTGGTCAGCGGGTCGGGCACCACCGCGGTGGCGCCGTACCTGGCGCTCGCCGTCGGCGCCGGCACCTCGATGGCTCTGGGGACGCCCGCCGCCCGGGCGCTGCCGCCGACCCTGGTCGCGCCCGAGCTTCTGCAGAGCGCGATGACGCTGCGGTCGATCGCCAGCCAGATCGGCCAGGTGCTGGGCCCAGCGCTCGGCGGCCTGCTCTATGGGGTGTCGCCTTCGCTCGTCTACCTCCTGGCCGGAGGCGCCTGCGTCGCGGCGGCCGGATTCGTCATCGCCATGCGCCCCGCCGGGGCGGCCGATGTCCCCACTGCCGCCGAGGACGGCGAGCCCGACGCGGACCTGCACAGCGTGCTCGAGGGGCTGCGGTTCGTCCGCCACACCCAGATCCTGCTCGGCGCGATCCTGCTCGACCTGCTGGCGGTGCTGTTCGGCGGTGCGGTGGCGCTGCTGCCGATCTTCGCCCGCTCGATCCTGCACGTCGGGGCCGCCGGGCTCGGCGTGCTGCGGGCGGCGCCGGCGATTGGCGCGCTCCTGGCCGCGGTGGTCATCACCCGCCGCCCGATCGCGGGGCACGCCGGCCGGCTGCTGCTGACGGTTGTCTTCCTCTACGGCGCCAGCATGGTGGTGTTCGGGCTCTCGCGCTCGTTCCCGCTCTCCCTGCTGGCCTTGGGCGTGAGCGGCTTCGTCGACCTCTACAGCATGAACATCCGCTCCACGACGGTGGCCCTGGCCACGCCCGACCGCCTGCGCGGCCGCGTCAACGCCGTCGAGATGGTGTTCATCAGCGCCTCCAACCAGCTCGGCTACTTCGAGTCCGGGGTGGCCGCGGCGCTGGTGGGGACGATCCCGGCGGTGATCGGCGGGGGCGTGATGACGATGCTGATCGCGGTCAGCTGGCGGCGGCTGTTCCCGGCGCTGGCCGACGTGGACCGTCTGGAGACGCTCCGGCCGGCGTCCTCGGGGGCTCCGGTCGAGGCGCACGCCTAGACCTCTAGGTGAACACGAAGTCGGCGGCGGCGAAGGACCGCGTGCGCTCCATGTACTCGCGCATGTAGCCGGGCCAGTTGGCCACGATCCGGCCGTGCCTGTCGCGGTACCAGGAGTCGCACCCCGTCCACGCCGTGCCGGCGAAGCGCGCCTGCAGCTCACGGTCTGAGGCCGCCTCCACCTCGGGGCGCACCTCCAGGCTGCGATGGCCGCCGGCGCGCAGGTGCTCCAGCGCCTGGCGGATGTAGGACGCCTGCGCCTCCAGGTAGAAGATGATCGAGCCGCCCGAGGTGTTGGTGTTGGGCCCGTACATCAAGAACATCGACGGAAAGCCGGGTACCGACATCCCCAGGTGGGCGTGGGCGCCGTCGCGCCACACCTCCTCGAGCGCCTGGCCGTCCGCGCCGCGCACGCGCATCGGCGCAACGAACTCGGTGGCGGTGAACCCGGTGCCCCAGATGATGCAGTCGACCTCGTGCAGGCGCCCGTCGCCGGTGCGCAGGCCGCCGGGCGTCACCTCGGAGATCGGCTCGGTGACGAGCTCGACGTTGGGACGGCTGAGGGTGGGGAGATAGTGCGAGCTGAACAGGATGCGCTTGCAGCCGAACGTGTAGTTGGGCCAGGCGCGGCGGCGCAGCTCCGGGTCCGGCAGCTGGCGGCGCATGAACGCCGCCGAGCGCAGCCCCGCCAGCCGCCCGAAGGTGCGGGGATGGCGGATCGCCACGGTCAGGCTCTCGCAGTACTCAAACAGGAAGGTGCGGCGCAGGCGCTGGAGGCCCGGGATGTGGCGGATGGCGGCGCGGACGAGAGGCGAGTAGACCCGGTTGCGGCGCGGCAGGAACCAGTTGCCCGTGCGCTGGAAGACGCTGAGGTGGGCGGCTTGCCGCGCCACTTCGGGGACGAGCTGGACCGCCGAGGCGCCGGTCCCCACCACGGCGATGCGCCGGCCCGCCAGGTCATAGTCGTGATCCCACCGCGCCGAGTGGAAGCAGCGGCCGGCGAACCGCTCGAGTCCCGGTAGGGACGGGATCGAGGGCCGGCTGAGCTGCCCGGTGGCCAGAACCAGCGCGTCGGCGTCGTACGTGGAGCCCGACTCGGTGCGGATCGTCCAGCGGCGGCGATCGGGGTCAAATGCGCAATCCGAGACGCGCTCCGAGAAGCGGATCGAGTCCGTGACGCCGTGGTCGCGGGCCACGCCCCGGAGATAGCCGAGGATCTCCTCCTGGGGCGAGCACAGGCGTGACCAGTCGCGGCGCTGCTCATAGGAGAACGAGTACAGATGGCTGGGGACGTCGCAGGCCGCGCCGGGATAGCTGTTGTAGAACCACGTGCCGCCGAGGTCCGGGGCGCCCTCGAGGATGGTCAGGTCGTCAAAGCCGTGTCGGCGCAACTCGATCGCTGCCGAGATGCCGCCGAAGCCGGCGCCGACGATGACGATGCGGGGCGGGGACATCGCGGGCGCCATCTTCTCAGGCACGCGCCGCCGGTGGGCCGCGGCGTGCGATGCTCTGCAGCGATGGCCTTGGTGGACGGCTTTGCATCGGTGGGAATCGAGTCCCCGGGAGGGACGCTCGGGGCGCACTTCGTGCCCGACGCCAACATGGTCTGTCACTCGCTCACCCATGGCGGGGTGGAGCTGCTGCATGCCGGGCGCGGCGTGGCGGCCTACGCGCAGCGCGGCACGACGATGGGCATCCCGCTGCTGCACCCGTGGGCCAACCGCCTGGCGCAGCCGGCGTACTCCGCCGCCGGCAAGCGGGTCACGCTGCCCTCGCCTGATGGCCGCTTCGCGCTGGACTCCAACGGCCTGCCCATCCACGGCGCGCTGCCGGGCCTGCTGCGCTGGGAAGTGCTGGACACCGGCGCCACGGACCGCGTCAGCGCGCGGCTTGACTGGAGCGATCCCGGCCTCCTGGCGTTGTTCCCATTCGCGCACGAGCTACGGCTCGACGCCGTCGCCGGCGACGCCGGGATGGAGATCATCACCACACTGCGGGCAACCGGCTCTGACGAGGTTCCCGTGTCCTTCGGCTACCACCCCTACCTGGTGCCGCCCGGGGACGCGCCCCGCGCCGAGTGGCAGGTGTCGCTGGGGGCCTCACAGCGCCTGGTGCTCAACGACAAGATGATCCCCACGGGCGCCACCGAGCCACTCGAGCCCCGCAGCTTCCGGCTGGACGGCCAGAGCTGGGACGACGGGCTGGCCGCCCTGAGCTCGCCCCCGGAGTTCAGCGCGTCGGCGGGCGCGCAGACCCTCACGGTCACCTTCGACGACGGCTTCGCCTACGCCCAGGTGTTCGCCCCCGAGGGCCACGAGTTCATCTGCTTTGAGCCGATGACGGCGCCGACCAACGCCCTCGCCGACGGGACCGGCCTGCGCCTGGTGGCCCCCGGTGACGAGTACCGCACCGCGTTCAGCATCGCGGTGACGCACAATTGAGACACCGACGCTGTGATGTCCCATTGAACCGGGAGGGGGAGAGCCCATGGACCTGACCTTCAACGAGCCGGAGCTGGCCTTTCGCGACGAGCTGCGAGCGTGGCTGGCCGACCACGACCCGGGCCGTGAGCCCGACGCGGAGGACGCCAACTACCGGTGGCGAGTGGACTTTCAGCGCGCGCTGGCCCGCGATGGGTGGGCCGCGGTGCACTGGCCGCCGGAGTACGGCGGCCGCGGTGCGACGCTGACGCAGTCCGCGATCTTCTTCGAGGAGCTGGGTCGCTCGGGCGCGCCGCTGCCCGCCAACGTGCTGGGGCTGCTGCTGGCCGGCCCGACGATCATGACCTGGGGGACGCCAGAGCAGAAGGATCGCTACCTGACGCCGATCCTCTCCGCCGAGGAGATCTGGTGCCAGGGCTTCTCCGAGCCCGACGCCGGCTCCGATCTGGCCAGCTTGAAGACGCGCGCGGTCAGAGACGACGACGGCTGGGTGGTCACCGGGCAGAAGGTGTGGACGAGCGCCGCGCAGCACTCCAAGTGGTGCATGCTGGTGGCGCGCACCGATCCCGAGGCGCCGAAGCACAAGGGCCTGACCTATTTCCTCATGGATATGGAGCAGGACGCCGTCCAGGTGCGGCCGCTGCGCCAGATCACCGGCGAAAGCGAGTTCAACGAGCTGTTCATCGACGGCGCGCGGATCCCCGCCGAGAACGTGTTGGGGGGCGAGGGAAACGGCTGGAAGGTGGCCCTGACCACGCTCATGAACGAGCGCGCCGGGCTCGCCTTCTTCCTCCAGGTGCGTCTGCGCCAGATGCTGGACCGGCTGATCGCCGAGGCCGCCGAGCGCGACCTGCTCGACGACCCCGTCGTTTCCGACCGGCTCGGCGAGCTGCACCTGAAGGCCGAGATCCTGCGCCTGACGGCGTATCGCGGGCTGACCGCGGTGCAGAAGTACGGCCAGCCCGGCCCGGAGGGATCTCTGACCAAGTGGATGTGGTCTGAGACCAACCAGCAGCTCACCCAGTTCGCCGCCGACCTGCTGGGACCGTCCGCGCTGACGGCGGGTGGTCGCTGGGCCTACGAGCTCCTGCGCGCGCGGGGCAACTCGATCGAGGGGGGGACGACCGAGGTGCTCAAGAACATCGTCGCCGAGCGCGTGCTCGGCCTCCCCAAGGCCCGCTAGAGACAGGAGAGCGACATGGATTTCGACCTCACCGAGGATCAGCGGGAGATCAAGAACGTTGCCCGGGAGCTGCTGACCGCGCGCTCGCCGTTCGCCCGGGTGCGCGAGGCGGCCGAGGCGACGGCCTACGACGACGCGCTGTGGCGCGAGATCGTCGATCTGGGCTGGCCGGGGATCGCCGTGGCCGAGGAGCACGGCGGCCAGGGCCTGGGCGCCGTGGAGCTGGCGGTCCTGCTCGAGGAGCTGGGCTACGCCTGCGCGGCGACGCCGTTCCTGGCCACAGCCGTGGCCGCCGCCGTGATCCAGGCCGGCGGGACCGACGAACAGCGCCGGCGCTGGCTGCCGGGGCTCGTGAGCGGCGAGGTGCGTGCCGGCGTGGGCAGCGCCGAGCTCGTGGTGGACGGCCACGGCGCCGACCTCGTGGTCTTGCTCGACGACGAGGACGGCGCCCGGCTCCTGATCGCTGCGGACGCCGAGCCGCTCGAGACGATCGACCCCACGCGGCGGTTTGCCACCGTGCGCGGCGAGGGCGAGCCGCTCGCGCCCGACGCGCCCGACCGCGTGCGCGCCGCGATCGCCGCCGAGGTCGTGGGCGTGTGCCAGCGGGCGCTGGAGATGACGCTGGACTACGTCAAGGAGCGCAAGCAGTTCGGCGTCCCGGTCGGGTCCTTCCAGGCCGTGTCGCACCGCTGCGCGCAGATGCTCCTGCACACCGAGAGCGTCCGCTCCACCGCGTATTACGCCGCCTGGGCGGCCGACGCCGAGCCGCAGCGGCTGGCCGAGGCCGCCGCGCTGGCGGCCGCCGCTGCCGCCACGGGCGCTCGCGAGGTGGCGGCGTCGGCGATCCAGGCCCACGGGGGCATCGGATTCACCTGGGAGGCGGACGTCCACTGGCTCTATAAGCGCGGCGAGGTGGACCGCGCGCTGCTGGGCGGCGCCAAGCGCCACCACGCCGCGCTGGCGCGGGCGGCGGCACAGCGGGTGGCCGTGCCCGCGCCCTGAGCGAACCCTGGCCGCAAGATCGCTGGCGGTGGCGCCACTCCGACAGGGAAGTGCGGGGCGGCGCCGAACAGCCTCGTGATCGCCAGCCAAGGAGTCACCCCATGAACAGCTTCCATCGCCCGCACGGCGGGTTGCAGGAGACAGACGCCCCCGAGGAGGCGGCACGGTCGCCGTTCGCCGACATCGCGGGCCGGTTCGCCAACTGGATGACCGGAGCCGACCGGTTGACCCTGGACGAGGCCGCCATGAGGCCCGAGCCGAGCGACCGCGACCCCGGTCCGGACGACGACGGGCCGCTGCCGCCCGCTCCGCCCGCTGCGCCCGCTCCGCCCGCTGCGGCCGAGGAGTCCGCGCGCTTCCCGCTGGCGCCGTTCGGCTACAACCGCAGCGCCGTCGACGAGCATCTGGCGACGCTCGAGCGTGAGCTGGATGAGCTGCGCTCCAAGCGCGAGCCGCTCGGTTCGATCACCGACGAGCTGGAGCGGATCGGCGAGCAGACCGCCTCGATCCTCGTGGTGGCCCACGATCAGGCCCATGAGACGACGCGGCTGGCCCAGGAGCAGGCCGAGCGGTGCGTGGCCGACGCCGCCGCCAACGCGGTTGCGATGACCGAGGACGCCAAGCAGCGTCTGCGCGACCTGGACAACGAGACCGACGCGATCTGGCGCGAGCGCGAGCGGCTGCTGGAGGACGTCCGTGTCGTGTCGGCAGCGCTGTCCAACCTCGCCGATCAGTCCTCCGCCCGCTTCCCCGCCGCCGAGCCCGGGACGCCGGCCGCGGCGGCGTTCCCCGCGGTGGGCGCGCACGCGCACCGTCCGGCGCCGGGGATCTGGGAGGAGGCGGCCGCGTCCGAGCCGGCCATGCCCCCGATGCGCCACGGGCCCGAGCCGCAGGCCACCGAGCCCTTCACCGCGCTCGAGGAATCGGGCGAGGACTACGGTTCGCAGACCCAGCCCGGCGACACCGGGAGCTGGCTGGCGGGCCTGGAGCCGCCGGACCTGCACGACTGATCTCCCGTCGCTCGATCGCCGGCGGGCCCCGCGGGCCCGCGCTCTGGGATCCTTGCCGTGAGAAGGAGCCTGATCCTGGCGAGCGAGACGACTACCGGTGGCCCCGCTGGCCACGCGCTGAGCCGCCGGGCGAGCGGTGCATGGTCCCCCGCCGTGATGGCGGGGGCGGTCACGTTGCTGGCCGCGGCGATCCGCCTGCCGACCCTCGCCCAGCAGAGCTACTGGCTTGACGAGGGCTACACCGTGCGCCTCGTGCGCATGTCGTTCTCGGGGATGCTCCACGCCATCCCGAGAACCGAGTCCACGCCGCCCGTGTACTACGCGGCGGCGTGGCTGTGGGCCCGGATGCTGGGCGACGGCGAGTTCGGGCTGCGGTCGCTGTCGGCGCTGGCGGGGATCGCGACCGTCCCGGTGGTGTGGGCCATCGCCCGCCGCCTGGGCGGGGTGCGGCCGGCGGCCATCGCGGGCCTACTGGTGGCCGTGTCGCCGCTGCTGGTGTGGTTCTCCCAGGAGGCCCGGTCCTACGCGCTCGCGACGCTGCTGGCCACCGTCAGCGTCCTCTGTGTGGTGGGCTGGATGCAGGACGGCCGACGCGGCTGGCTGGCCGGGTGGGCCCTGGCGGCGGCGCTGGGGATGGCGACCCACTACTTCGTGGCCTTCGTCGTCGCGCCGGAGACCGTGCTCCTGTGGCGCCACCGTCCCCGGGCGGATCGGCGCCTGGCCGCGGCGACGGCGGCGGTGGTGGTCGTGGGGGTCGCGCTGATCCCTCTGGCGCTGGCCCAGCGCGGCACCGGCCACGCTGACTACATCGCCCAGGGGGCGCTGGGGACGCGCGCGCTCCAGGTCCCCAAGCAGCTGCTGCTCGGCTACGCCAGCCCGCTGCAGATCTTCACCGCGGTCCTGGCCGCCGCTGCGGTCCTGGTCGGTGCGGTGTGGCCGCTGGCCACCGATCCCGACGCTCGTGCACGCGCCCGGGTCCCGCTCGTGGTCGGGCTGGCCTGCGTGCTCGTCCCCATGGCGCTGGCCGTGGTGGGGATCGACTTTCTCGACACGCGCAACCTGCTGCCGGCCCTGCCCGCGCTCTATATCGCCGCGGCGATGGGCTTCGCCTCGGCGCGGAGCTGGCCGCTGGGGGGCGTGCTCGCGGTCGCGCTGGCGGTCATCTCGCTGCTCGTGGTCGTGCTCGTCGATGCCACCCCGCGCTTCCAGCGCGACGACTGGCGCGGGGCGGAGCGGGCGCTGGGGGCGCCGGCGGGGTCGCGCGCGATCGTCGCACCCAACACCGGGCTGGTCCCGCTCCAGGCGTATCTGCCCCGGCTTCGGGTCCTCGCCGGTCCAGCGGCGGTGCGCGAGCTCGACGTCATCGACATCCCGCCGCAGACGCCCGGCAACGGCAAGACGCTTCCCGCCCGGCTGACCGGACCGCTGCCGGTGCCGGCGGGGTTCCGCCTGCAGCGGGCCGTGTACACCCGGACCTACTCCGCGCTGCGCTACGTCGCCCCGCGGCCGGTCGCGGTCACCCCTGGCGGCCTGGCCCCGGACCATCTCGGCACCGGGACGCCGCTGGCGCTCATCCAGCCCGCCCCTTAGCCGACCCAGGCTCAGCCGAGCTCGGCGCCCCGCCGTGCGATCTCCGCCGCCGAGAGCTCCTCGGTGACGCGGCTGAGCATCCACTGGTGGCCGAAGGGGTCGCGCAGCCTGCCGCCGCGCTCGCCGTAGAAGTGATCCGCGAGCGGGTAGATGACCTCGGCGCCGGCGCCGAGCGCCCGCTCCCAGGCACGGTCGACGTCCTCCCAGTAGGTCGCCATGATCACGCTGACCGGACGGTCGCCGGCGGGCGCGCGGGCGGGGCCGTCGCCTCCGTCGTCGGTCAGCATCACGATCGCGTCGCCGATGCGCAGCTCGGCATGGATGATCGTGCCGTCCGGGGTGGTGTGGCGCTCGCCCACCGGCTCAGCGCCGAACGCGGCCATGTAGAAGTCGATCGCCGCCGCGCCGTCGGCAACCACCAGGCGCGGCGTGACGGTGGTCAGGTGCTTGGGGATGGGCGGAACCGGAGCCATGAGGCGCTCTGCGTCATGTTGACAGCTCGTCCGAGCGGGTCAAAAAACCTCGCCATTCCTTCCAAAATCCATACATAACTTCCTTAAGGTCGCGATGGGTTGCGCCGACAACAATTCAGCATGTATTCGCGCAGTCCATCCCGCCATTCCGAGCCGCACTGGCGCGAGCGCCAGTTCGCTGACGCCCAGGCGCTGGCCCACGTCGGCTCCTGGGAGCGGGCGCCCGACAGCGACCGCGCCACCTGGAGCGACGAGCTGTGCCGGATCTTCGGCCAGCCGTTGGGCTTCTCGGCCACCTTTGACGAGTTCGCCCAGCTGATCCACCCCGAGGATCGCGACCGCGTCACCCGCAATCTCGGCCGCGCCGAGCCCGGGGGTGGTGTACGAGAGCCGCTACCGGATCGTCCGTCCCGGGGGGGAGATCCGCCACGTCTGCGGCCGGGCCGGAGGCCGCTCGGACGACCACGGGACCGCCTACACGTTCGGCACCATCCAGGACGTCACCGATTACCACGAGGCCGACGCGGCCCGCCGCGAGGCGCAGGACCTGTTCGAGACCGCGTTCTCCCAGGCGCCGATCGGCATGGCTCTGATCGCCCCCGACGGCCGCTGGCTGAAGGTCAATCGCGCCCTGTGTGCCATCACTGGCTGGCCCGAGCCCGAGCTCATCCAGCGGCCCTTTCGGGAGATCACCCATCCCGAGGACGTCGCCGCCGACGACGAGCTGCTCGAGCTGCTGATCGCGGGCGAGATTCCCGGCTACCAGTTCGAGAAGCGCTATGTGACGCGCGGCGGCGGCGAGATCTGGGCCGAGCTGTCGGTCTCGCTCGTGCGCGACGCCGACGGCGCTGCGCAGCATTTCATCGTCCAGGTGGAGGACATCAGCGCGCGCAAGGAGGCCCAGCGCCGCCTCCAGGAGGCCGAGGCCGAGGCGCGCGCCCAACGCGATCACGCCACCGCGATCGTCAGCGCCATGGGCGAGGGGTACGCGCTGACCATTCACGGTGAGATCAAGGCGGTCAACGAGGCTCTCTGTGTGCTCACCGGGTTCTCCGCCTCTGAGCTGATCGGCGCCAAGCCTCCGTATCCGTTCTGGCCACCCGAGGAACGCGACGCGATCATGGCGATCCTGGCCGACGTCGTGGGCAACAACGGCGGCACCCACGAGCTGACCCTGATGCGCGCCAACGGCGAGCGCTTCGAGGCCGAGATCACCGCGCGGCCTGCCCGCGAGGAGAACGGCCGCGCCCTGGGCTTCGTCAGCACGCTTCGCGACGTCAGCGTCCAGAAGCGCCAGCAACGCGAGCTCGAGCGCCTGGCGCGCACCGACAGCCTCACCCAGCTGGGCAACCGCCACGTGCTCCAGGAGGCGCTGACGCGCGAGGCGGCGCGCCGGTCCCACGACGGCCAGCAGCTCGCGCTCGTGCTGCTCGACCTCGACCTGTTCAAGCAGGTCAACGACGCCTTCGGCCACCCGGCCGGGGACTCTGTGCTGATCGAGGTCGCGCGGCGGCTGGAGCGCACGGTCCGGGCCGGCGAGGTCCTGGCGCGCGTCGGCGGCGAGGAGTTCGCGTGGCTGCTGCCGGCCTGCGACGCGGAGGAGGCCGTCGCGGCGGCCGACCGGGCGCGCGCGGCGATCGCGTCTGAGCCATTCGGGCGCGCCGGCAAGCTGACGATGTCGGCGGGCGTCGGGCTGGTGTCGACTCCGTCGGACGGGGACGCGCTGTACCGGATGGCCGACCGCGCGCTGTACGAGGCCAAGCAGTCCGGGCGCAACCAGACCTGCTGCCACGGCGCCGGCGTCCTGCGCGCCGCCGAGCAGGCCTCCTGACCCGCGGCGGCGCGCCCGCGCCGCTGTGACGATCCGTCGGCGAGGCTACTACGCTCGGGCGCCATGACCACATCCACCCGTTCCCAGGCCATCGACGGAGTGCTCGCCGAGGCGGTCGCCTCCGGCGCGGTCCCCCACGTGGTGGCGGTCGCGGCCGACGATGACGGGATCGTGTACGAGGGGGCCAGCGGACCGCGCGCGCCGGGCGAGGACGGCAGGATCGACATCGACACGCCGTTTCGGATCATGTCGATGACCAAGCCGGTGGTGACCGTGGCGGCGCTGCAGCTCGCCGAGCAGCGCAAGCTCGACATCGACGCGCCGGTGGAGGAGTACTGCCCGGAGTTCGCGCAGATACAGCTGCTCGAGCGCATCGACGGCGGCCGGCCGGTCTTGCGCGCGCCGGCGCGCAAGGCGACGGTCAAGCAGCTCATCACCCACACCTCGGGGCTCGGATACTGGTTCTGGAACCGCGACGTGCTCGCCTGGGAGCGGGCGGTCCGGGCGCCCGCGGCCATGTCGGGCCTGCGCGCGGTCCTCGACGCTCCCCTGGTCGCCGAGCCCGGCAGCGCCTTCATCTACGGCAACGGCACCGATTGGCTGGGGCTGGTGGTGGAGGCGGTGTGGGGGCGAACGCTTGACGAAGCGATCAGCACGCTGGTCACCGAGCCACTGGAGATGACCCGTACGGGATTCGCGCTGGACGATCGCGCGCGGGCGGAACTGGCGCCCGTTCACCAGCGGGCGCCCGACGGGCGGTGGGTCGCCGGTGACGTCGAGCTGCCGGCGCGGCCGGAGTACGTCTCGGGCAGCCGTGGGCTGTATTCGACCCCTCGTGACTACCTGGTCTTCCAGCGGATGCTCCTGGGGCGGGGGACCGCGCCCGACGGGACGACGGTGCTGGCGCCCGACACCGTCGACGCGATGTTCTCCAACCAGATCGGCGCGCTCGACTTCCCCGCCGAGATCGGCACCGCCGCTCCGCACGCGGCGTGCGGCCTCACCGTCGGGCCTGGCTACAAGTGGGGCCACGGCCTGCTCATCAACACCGAGGACGAGCCGGGGCGCCGGCGGGCCGGGAGCGGCGCGTGGATGGGCCTGTTCAACACCTACTTCTGGGTGGACCCGGCGGCCGGCGTGGCCGGCGCCGTCTACACCCAGATCCTTCCCTTCCTGGCGCCCGAGGCGATGCGCATGTACGCGGACTTCGAGACGGCGCTCTACGCGTCGTTGTGAGCACCCGGGTGCGATGACCGGCTCGGCCCCGACTCCGCGCTCAGCCTGGCTGTGGGCCGCGCTGGGGACGGCCGGGTCGGTGCTGGTGGCCTACGCGGCGCCCCGCGCCGTGGCCGACCATGTGGTCGGCTGGTGGTATGAGCCCGGCGCTCCCTCGGGCCGCGGGACGAGCCTGGGGCTCGTCTACATCGGCATGGCCGCGCTGTGCTGCGCCTGGCTGGGGCTCGGTCGCACGCTGCCGTCGCGGCGCGCGCTGCTGACGATCGCCGCGGTGTGGGCGTTGCCGCTGGCCCTGGCGCCGCCGCTGTTCAGCCGCGACATCTACAGCTACCTGGCGCAGGGCACGATCCTGCGCCTCGGCCACAGCCCCTATCACACCGCGCCGGCGGCGCTCGCGGGGATGGGCCATCAGCACGTGCTCGACGCCGTCTCCCCGTTCTGGCGGCACACCACCGCCCCCTACGGCCCGCTGTTCCTGGGCCTGCTCGCGGTCGTCAGCGCCGTGGCGGGATCGCACCTCGTCGCCGGCGCGCTCCTGACGCGTGGGCTGGGCCTGGCGGGGATGGTCCTGCTGGCCATCTACGTCCCCCGCCTGGCGCGCTCGCTGGGCAGCGATGGGCGCCGCGCGCTGTGGCTGGTGCTGCTCAGCCCGCTGGTGACACTCGGCCTCGTCGCCGCTGGTCACAATGACCTGCTCATGGCGGGGCTGCTGGCGGCGGGCGTCGCCTACGCGCTTGACGGCCGCCCCCTGCTCGGGGTGGCCATCTGCGCGCTGGCGGCGACGGTCAAGGTGCCGGCGCTGGCGGGGGCGGCGTTCATCGCCGTGGCGTGGGGGCGCGAGGAGCTCGGCCGCGCCGGGCAGGCGCGGTTCATCGCCGGCGCCGCGCTGCTGGCGCTCGCGGTCCTGGGGGCGGTGACGCTGGTGACCGGCGTCGGCGTCGACTGGCTGTCGACGTCGCTGTTCTCGACGCCGGCCAAGGTGCGGCTGGCGATCACCCCGGCCACCGGGCTCGGCTACACGGCGGCGTCGCTGCTATCCGACGTCGGCATCGGCGTGTCGCACCGCGGCCTGGAGGGCGTGGTGGGCGTCGTGGGCTTCGCGGTCGTGGCGCTGACCGGCGCGGTGATGCTCTACCGCGTGCGCATTGGACGGCTGGTGCCGTGGCTGGGGGCGTTCCTGCTCATCGCGGCCGCCGGCGGCCCCGCCGCGTGGCCGTGGTACTTCATCTGGGGCCTGGCGCTCATCGGCGCCCTGCGCGCGCCGCAGCACTCGCTCGCCCTGGCCCTGGCGGTCGCAGCGTCGGTGTTCCTGGTCAAGCCCAACGGCATCCTGGCCCTGCCCCTGCAGTCCGCGCCGGCGGTGGTGGCCGGGTATCTCCTGATCGCCGCGGCGGTGTGGTGGGGACGCCGCCGGCGCCGGGCCGCGCTGCGTCCGGCGGCGGTGCGCGAGCGCAGTCCGTCGGCGCTGGCCGGGACCTGATGACCGTCGGCGTGCAGGAGCCGCCGGGCCTGGTGGCGGCGAGACCCGTGGGCGTGCGCGACCCCCGCGGCTGGGGCGTGATCGCCATCCCCGCGGCGCTGGCGGCGGTGCTGTCGCTCATCGGCCTCAGCGCGCGCAGTCTCGGCTTTGACGAGGGCGCCACGGCGTCCATCGCCGCCCAGCACGGCGCGGCGCTGTGGCACGCGATCGCGCACGACGGCGGCAACATGTCGGGCTACTACCTGTTCATGCACGTCCTCACCGGCGCCTTCGGCGACGGATTGGTCGTGCTGCGCCTTCCGTCCGTGGTGGCGAGCGTGGCCACGGTCGCGCTGATCACGCTCATCGCGCAGCGTCTGTTCGCCGACCGGCGGGTGGCGCTGGCCGCCGGCGTCCTGGCCGCCGTCAGCCTTCCGCTGGTCTACTGGGCCCAGACGGCGCGAGGCTATGCGCCGATGGTGGCGTTCGTGTGCGCTGGCTATCTCGCGTTCATCGCGCTGAGCGACCCGCCTGACGGCGCGCCGGCCGGCCGCGCGGCGTGGCTGGGCTACGTGGCGGCGATGACCCTCGCCATGTACTGCAGCTTCGTCGCCGCCCTCGTGATCCCGGCCCAGCTGCTCGTGCTGGCCGGACGCCGCGGCGCCGCGCGGCGTGTGGGCGCAGCGTTGGTGGCCGTGGCGATCCTGTGCGTGCCGCTGGCCGTGCTGGCGATCAACCGGGGGTCGGGCCAGCTCTTCTGGGTACAGCCGCCCAGCTCGATGGTCGACACCCAGGTGCTCCAGTCGCTGACCTCCGCCGGCCTTCAGCCGGTCTTTCACCACAGCTTCACGACCAAGGCCCTCATGTGGCTCACCGTGGCCGCGCTGGTGGCGCTGATCGTGGATGTCGTCCGGCGCGGCCGGCGCGGCGAGCCGGTGTGGGCGATGGCACTGGTGCTCTCCTGGTGCGTGCTGCCGGCGGCGCTCACCTTCCTGTACTCGCTCATCTCCCAGCCGGTGTTCGTGCCGCGCAACGTGCTCGTCTCGACTCCGGCGGTCGCGCTCGCCTTCGCGCCGGCGCTGGCGGACCGCCGGTGGCCCCGCTTCGTGGCCCCGGCGCTTCTGGTCGCGGTGCTGGGGGCGCGGGCCCTGCCGGTGGTGCGCGCCTACGGCGTCTCGCCCGAGCCCTGGCAGGCGGTCACCGCGGGCGTGCTCGCCCAGTCCCGGCCCGGCGACTGCATCGCCTTCTATCCCGCGGACGCCCGCATGGCGTTCCAGTACTACGTCGGGAGCGGCCCCGCCTCCAGGCGGGCTCCCCGGGCGGTCATGCCGGTGGCGCCGTGGGGCGTCGTGCGCCCCTACGTGGAGGACTACGCGGTCCCGGCCCCCGCCGAGCTGGCCCGGCGGGCGGCGGGCTGTCAGCGGATGTGGCTGGTCTCAAGCCACGAGGGCCAGGCCAACGGCCCGCCGGTGGCCCGCGCGCATCGCACGCGGTGGTTCGCGCTGAGCGCCGCGCTCCGGCGTCGGTTCGGCGCCGGGCCGGTGACCAAGCACGGCTACGCCAGCGTCATCCACGTGCAGCTGATGCCCGGCCGCCCGGCGCGCTGAGGCGCGGCGGCGGCTCAGGGACGCAGCGTGAAGCCGTAGAACGTCAGCAGGCTGAGGCCGGCCAGCAGCACGCCATTGCCCCACAGGAGCGCGCGGAACGTGCGGCCCTCGGCGTAGCGGCCGACGGCCATGAGCGCCGGGAAGGCGGTGAACAGCATGCGCGGCAGCGGCGGCACGTTGGACGACGTGAAGGCCAGGAACGCGATCGCCAGCGTCCACAGGATCGCCTCGGGGGAGATCTCGTGTCGCGAGAACCAGACGAGGACGAGCCACGACAGCAGCACCACGCCGCCGATCAGCCCGATGATCGAGGTTGAGGTTGATGGTGGGGTCGTTGAAGTGGCTGAAGCTGACCTCGTGTGAGAGCTTGACCGCCATGTTCCACATGGCCAGCGGCGTCGTGGTCTCGCTCCACCCGTGGTGCTGGGCCAGGTAGGTGGCCAGCGGATTGCCGGTCCAGGCCCACAGGAAGGCCATGAACGCGGCCAGCCCACTGAGCGACAGCAGCGGCGCCAGGAAGCTGCGGCGGGCGGCGCGCAGCGACCACCCGCGCCGTCGCAGCTCGAGCAGCGCCGAGAGCAGGCATACCGGGACAAGGGCCAGCCCCACCGGCTGGACCGCGGTGGCGAAACCGGCCAGGACGCCGGCGAGCACCCACCGGCGGCGCTCCAGGGCGTAGATGCAGCCGGCGGCCAGCGGCAGCAGCAGCCCCTCGGAGTAGACCATCGAGAACACCACCGCCCCCGGGAAGACGATGAACAGGATCGTGGCCCGGCGCGCCACCTCCCGGTTCCACCATCCCTCGGCGAGGCGATGGACGAGGACCGTGGCCACGAGTCCGCCGGCGGCGGAGATGAGGGCCCCGGCGACCGTCGCGCACCAGATCGCGTCGTGACTGGTGATGAGCAGCAGGGGCTGCTCCACCGCCCAGATGGTGAGCGGGAACAGGGGAAAGAAGCCGAGCGTCGTCTGGGCGTAGGAGACGTAGTCCGGATAGCCGTGGTTGGCCAGGGTGCGGTACCAGAGCCCGTCCCAGTTGGCCAGCTCATGCAGGAAGTTGTGGTGACCGAACACCCCATTGAGGTAGGCCACCAGCAGCAGCAGCCCGCGAGCCGCCAGGTACATGGTGGTGATCCACAGCAGCTCCTGGCGCGCGGCCGCCGACAGCCGCCCACGGACGCGCGGGCGGGCGGGCGCGCGCAGGCGCATGGGCGGGTCGGCCGCGGTCGTCGCCGGGCTCAGTTCAAGGTCCGCAAATGCGGGTATCGCTACAGAGTCATCCCCGAGCGGCTCAGCTGATTCCGAAGCGGTTTCCACGGCGGCGAGTCTAGGTACCCGGAGGTAAAAACGCCGTATGCCATCACGCAACCGCCAGAGATTGCACACCCTCGATCGCCCGCCGGCGGTGCTCTTCGGCCTGCGGCCGGCCCCCGTCCAAGAGGTGCCCCAGCCCAGCGAGCCGAGCACTCCGATCGTCCCCGACGCGCCGGTGACGCCCGTCGACCCCGATCCCGGGACGCCCGCCGATCCCGAACGCCCCGCCACCGTGCCCGCTCCCGATGAGCCGGCCACGCCGGTTGTCCCCGAGCCCTCCGAGCCGGCCGAGCCCGACCCCAGCCCGGATCCCGACCGGGCCGCGTAGCCGTCGGTCGGCGCGCCGGAGGGTCAGCCGCCCGGGACCCCCTGCAGCGCCACGGTGCCCTGCCACCCGAACGTGTCGGTGCACGCTGCCGCGTCCCCCTGGCAGGGGCTCACGGCGAAGCCCAGGGCCTGCGCCGCCGAGCCGCCCGGCCACGACACGCGGATCGGCGCGTACGGGTGCGCAGGCAGCGCGCCGCCCAGCAGTTCGAGCCGGCTCGCCAGCGCCGTGGCGCCACCGCTGTCCCACAGCGAGGGACCGAGCGTGAAGTTGTCCGGGTCGCAGGCGCCGCCCGGGTGTGCGGCCATCGGCACGCCCACCTCCAGCCCCGAGCCGGCGAGGAACGACAGCCGGCCACCGGGATCCGTGCCGCCCGGCGTGAACGTCGTCGTGCACGTGAACGTCGTCTTGCGCTGGTTGCAGCCGACGTCCTGGAGCGAGCGAACGACGGTCTCGGAGGCGTCGATCCGGGACCCGGCGGCGTCGAAGGAGACGTTGGGCACGAGCGTGACGCCGGCCGGGCCGCGCACGGCCGACTCCAGGGCGTCAAGATCGACCACGTAGCGAACCGTCCAGGACATGGGGCTGACGGTTTCGGACGTCTGGTCGTTGAAGCCGCCAGACCCAGGACAGTTGCTCTTGTAGCGCTGGAGATATCCGATCGACTCAGACCCCGCGCCCCTGTACACGACTTCGACGGAGAAGCGGCGAGCCAGGTCGGCCTTGACCGCGCGCGGGGGCGGGGCCGGATGGACCCGGCGACCGGCCAGGCGGTAGTACGTGCTGTGGAGCACCGGTGCCGCGCCTGACCGCGTCTGGCCCGCCGCCTGCGGCGTCACCGAGCGCACCACTGCCCACGACCGAGAGACCGTGGAGGTGCGGATGGACACGATCACCTGCCCGCGGTGCGAGCGTTGGGCCGAGAAGGCGCGGGCGATCGCCGTCTGGGTCGATCCGCCCACCAGCCGCGCGGCCATCCCGGACGCCGGCGCCGCCAGCGCCGCGGCGCACACCACCGTCATCATGGCCACCGCTCGGGCGGTTGCCGGCAAGCGAGCTGGCATGGGCCCGAGGGTAGAGCGTGGCTCACACGGCAAGCGCCGCGAGGATCGCCGCCGCCACGCGTTCGGGGTCGCGCTGGGGCACCAGGTGGCCGGCGACGGGGCTGATCTGAAGGCGCGCACCGGGGATCTGCCGGCTCAGCGCGCGGGGAGCGCGGGGAGGCACGATCCGGTCGCGGACGCCGGCGACGATGGTCGTCGGCGCGACGATCTGCGCAAGGCACGGCTCCAGCTCGGGCAGGTCGTGCACGAGCGTGCGCTGCTCCGAGGCATAGGCCCGCCACGCGCTCGGACGCCGCGCCGCGCGGCCGGCGGTGCGCAGGTAGGCGTCGTCGAGCCGGGTCGCGGCGGCGATCGCACGGCGCACGGGCGTCACGGCGAGCGCCGCGCCCAGCGCGCCCAGGAGAGCCCCCGCGGCCAGCTCGCCGGCCACGGGTGCGGCGAGCCACCGGTCGGTGGCGTAGAGGGCCTCCACGTTGGCCGCCGGCGCCGCGAGCACCAGCCCGGACACGCGCTCCGGATGGATCGCCGCCAGCCATGCCGCCACCGCCGCGCCGAGGCTGTGCCCGGCCACGACGGCACGCCGGGCACCGCGGGCGTCGAGCGCCGCCAGCGCGGCACGCGCGTTGCCCGCCAGGTCGCACGGACGCGTGCGCCCGTCCCATCCGGGCCGGTCAAGCGCGACGACATCGGCACGGTCCTCCAGCGCGGCGATCACGCGGTCCCAGTCGGCCGCGCTCCCCGGCTGGCCGTGCAACAGCAGCACGGTGGGCGACGACGCCGGATGCACCTGCGTGACGGGTGATCGCGGCTAGGCGCCGGGAGGGCCGCCGCGCGGGTTCTCGCCCACGGCCTGGCCGTCGCGTCCGACGTAGCCGTCCTTGCCGCCGGCCACCAGCACGATCGCGTCATTCTGGCCGACGTTGCGCAAGCCCCGGTGGGTGGCGGCGTCGACCCGGGCCATCCCGCCCGCCTCGACCACATGGGTGGAGCCGTCGCCGAAGCGGAACTCGATCTGGCCGCGGTGCACGAAGTACGTCTCCTCCTGCTCCTCGTGGAAGTGCAGCCCGCTCGCGTACCCCGGCGGGAGGACGAGCGCGTTCATGCCGAACGCGGTGACGCCAAGCTCCCGGCGGACCTTGCGAAACCCGTAGCCCTGGCCCATCGCATCCAGGCTGGAGACCACGTATCCATCACCCTGTGTCGCGTCACTCATCGGCGGCCTGCATGGTAACTCCCACGGGCGCATCGGGCGTGCCCACGCCGGCGCGAGGGGGCATACTAGACCGGTGACCTCAGCGCTCATATCAGAGGCGCTCGCCCCCCTGCGCCAGAACCCACAACGCACTGCGGTCATGTTCGACATCGACGGCACGCTGGCCCCGATCGTCGACCAGGCGTCCGATGCCCACGTCCCGGAATCCACGCGTCAGCTGCTGATCGCGGTGGCGCGGAAGTATGGGCTGGTGGCCTGCGTCAGCGGGCGGCGCGCCTCCGAGGCGCGCGCGATGGTTTCGATCGGCTCCATCAACTACGTCGGCTCCCACGGCGTGGAGCTGCTGCGCTCCGGGTGGACCGAGGCCGTGCTCGATCCCGGCGTCGCCGACTGGATCCGCCGCATCCACGAGTTCGGCCGCGAGAACGACACCGCCGACATCCGCAAGCGCCGGGTCCGGCTCGAGGACAAGGGCCCGATCGTCGCCTTCCACTGGCGCGGAGCCCCCGACGAGGACGCCGCCAAGGCGGCCGTCGACGCCATCGCCGAGCGCGCCCAGGCGGCGGGCCTGCGCACCCACTGGGGTCGCAAGGTCCTGGAGGTGCGGCCCCCGGTGAAGATCGACAAGGGCGCCGGGATCATCCGGCTCCTTGACGAGGTGGGCCCCGACATCGAGATGGCGCTCTATGTGGGGGACGACATGACCGATCTCGACGCCTTTCGCGCCCTCAGCGCGCTGGCGGCGGAGGGTCGGCTGGAGCGGGCATTGCGCGTCGGCGTGCGCTCGGACGAGGGCCCCCCGGAGATCAGCAGCGAGTCTGATTTCACGGTCGACGGTCCTGAGGGCGTGCGCGAGCTTCTGGCGTTGCTCAGCGGTGAGTGAGCGCCGGTGAGGTTCGCTGACTTTCTGCGCACCACGGTGTTGATCAGTGCTGCGGCAGCGAGCGCGCTGGCCGCGGTGACGTTGGCGGGGGCGGTCGGGGGTGGCCATAGCCTCGTGGTTCCGATCGCTGCGGGATGGTGGGTGGCGGCCGGCGTGATCGGGCTCTGGCTCGGCCGGCGCGCGGAGACCTCGTCGCCGATCGCCACGCTTCTGGCCAGCGCCCGCAGCCAGCCGTCACTACCCGAGGTCAACCCGGCGCGCGTCGTCCTCAACCGCCTGTGGCCGCTCCTGCTCTCCACTCTGGGCGCCGGCGCGATCGGCGTCGTCCTGCCCCAGGTCCCAGCCATTGCCGCCGGCTTCGCCATCATCTGGGCGCTGGCGTGGCGCCGGCAGTCACGGGCCGTGACCGCGATCGAGGAGCGTGACGGCGCCCGCTTCTACGTCGAGCGCACCTCTCCGCTGCACCCGATCCAGCTCGTGCGCACGCCGGGCTTCCGCACCAACCTGATGGAGCTCAACGGCTCCTCCGCGTCGCGGTCGGCGCGTCCGCAGGTCTGACGCGCCCGATGGTCGGCCGGCGCCCGGACGGGGCCACCGATGTCCTGATCGTCTCCGTCGGCGCGACCACCGGGTGGCGTGCCGCGGCGCGCGAGCTGGGCGGGGCGTTTGAGACGGCGGGCGCGCGGACCGTGACGATCGACACCGGGCCCGTCCGCCAGGTGCGCACGTTCATGCTCACCGACCTCGTCCAGGCGATGGCGGCGCGGCGCGCCGCGGCCCGGGGCATCGCCGAACACCGCCCGAGGATCGTCGTCTATTGCTCGATCACCGCCGCCCTGCTGTGGCCGCGACCCGGGGTCATCTGGCTGGACGCGATCGCCGCCGAGAACCGCCCCGGCCGCCACGGGGTGTGGCAGCGTCTCGTGGAACGCCGCCGGCTGGCGCGGGCGCCGCTGGTGTTGACGATGGCGCCCGACTCGCTGGCGCCGCTGGCGGCGAGCGAGCGGCCGGACTCGGTGGTGGTGCCGGTGGCGGTCCAGAGCTCGGGTGCGCCGGCGGCGGTTCGCGACGTCGACGTGGTGGCCTACGCCGGCGACCCCGTCAAGCGCCGGCTGGACTTCATCCTGGACACCTGGCAGCGAGCAAGGCGCGACGGCGAGATGCTCGTGGTCACCGGGACCGAGCGGGCCGCCGACATCCCCGGGGTCCGCTTCACCGGCCGCCTGGCGCCCGACGCGTTTCGCACCCTGCTGCGCCGCGCGCGGGTGTTCGCGGCCGCCTCCCGCCGCGAGGACTTCGGCATCGCCCAGCTCGAGGCGCTGGCGGACGGGGCGATGCTCGTCACCACCCCGGCGCCGGGTCCCTACCCGGCCCTACAGCTGGCCCGCGAGCTGGATCCGCGGCTGGTGTCCGAGGACCTCGCGCCGGCGCTGCGTGCCGCGCTCGACGACCCGGCGCCCGGCTACGGCGCCCGCGCCGCCGAGCTGGTGGCACCCTTCGCTCGCGACGTGGTGGCGCACACGCTCAGCCAGCACGTCCTGCCGCGTTTGCTGGCAGGATGAGGCGCGTGTTCCTCCCGGCGGACATCCCCAGCCCCTCGTCGAACGGCCTTAGCGTCGGCCCGTTCTTCTTCCACGCCTACGGGATCGCTTACGTGTTCGCCGTCGCCGCGGCGATCTACATCTCGCGCCGGCGATGGGGGCGCGTCGGCGGCGATCCCGAGCTCTGCTACGAGATCGCGATGTGGGCCTTCCCGGCCGGGTTGATCGGCGGCCGGATCTACTTCGATATAACCACCCCGAGCCAGATCCCGGACCACTGGTGGGGCATCTTCGCTATCTGGGAGGGCGGCCTGGGCATCTGGGGCGGCATCGCCGCCGGCACGGCGGTGGGGCTCTGGGTCGCCCACCGGCGGCTCGGCCACGCCGACCTGCTGCGGCTGATGGACGCAGTCGCCCCGGGCCTGCTCGTGGCCCAGGCGATCGGGCGCATCGGCAACTACTTCAACCAGGAGCTGTTCGGCGCCCCGTCATCGCTGCCCTGGGCCCTGAAGATCGACCCCGCGCACCGGCCCCCCGGCTATGCCCACGTCCCCACCTTCGAGCCCACCTTCCTCTACGAGATCATCTGGAACCTCGCCCTGGCCACCTTCCTGGTCTGGCTCGGCTCGCGGCGCAAGATCCGGGCGCCGGGGCTGTTCGCCCTGTACGTCGCCGGCTACTCGGGCTTTCGCATCTTCGAGGAGACCCAGCGCATCGACTACTCCAACCACTTCCTGGGGCTGCGCGTGAACTTCTTCGTCGCCTCGGTGCTCTGTCTCTTGGGCCTGCTCTGGTTCGTGGCCGTGCAGCGCGGGTGGCGGGGGATGGGCGTGGAGCCGGCCGAGGTCGTGCCCGAGAGCGCCCGCGCCGCGGGGCCCACACGCGGGCTGCGGTTCCAGCGGGCGGCCGCGGCGACCGCCTCGGGTACGTTCGGGCGGTTCTGGCGCTGCGGCGGCGCGGCGGTCCGCGCCACCGCCACCACCGCCACGGCGCGGTGGGCGTTCGCGGCGACACTGACGAACGTCAACGACGGCTGGGGAGGGGGCGTCGATGCTGGCGCTGCCTCAGAATGTCCACGTTTGCAGGAAGTTTTGGGAGATAATCCATGGCCGACCGGCAAGATCTACCAAGACGCCTGCCCGAGGATCGCGCCGCCGCGCTCGTCCCTCAATCGATAGCCGCAGTTGACGTTCGCCGGTGTTACCCGCGAAGGCTGAGAGCGGCCGCTACGCCGCCCGCGCCCGAGCCCGCGGCCGCACCGCCGCCACCTCGTCCCACGGCCGGGTATTGACCACCGCGTCAGGTCCCAACCACGCCCGCCGCGCGGTGGCCACGCCGTAGCGGGCCACCTCGAACCCACCCACCCGGTGCGCGTCGCAGTTGATGGCGATGGGGATCCCGGCCTCGGCGGCGGCCCGGGCGTGGACGTCGTTCATGTCGCGCCGGTCGGGGCTGGAGTTGATCTCCAGCAGGGTTCCGGTGTCGCGCGCCGCCTCAACGATCGCCGGGAAGTCGAAGTGGTACGGGGGCCGGCGCTCGATCTTGCGCCCCGAGAGGTGCCCGATCATGTCCACCAGCGGATTGGACATGGCGCGCACCATCCGCTCGGTCATCGCCGCCGAGTCCATCGCGAAGGAGGAATGCACGGAGGCCACCACCCAGTCCAGCTGGGCCAGGGTCTCGTCGTCGTAGTCCAGTGAGCCGTCGGGCAGGATGTTGACCTCGGACCCCGCCAGCAGGGTGAGCCCGCCGACCGCGTCGGTGCCCGAGAGCTCCCTGATCCGGGCGACGTGGCTTGACAGCTGCGCCGCGTCGATGTGCACCGCCACCGAGGTCGAGTGGTCGGTGATGGCGAGGTACTCATAGCCCGCGCCGCGCGCCGCCAGCGCCATCTCCTCGATCGAGGCGGTGCCGTCCGAGGCGGTGGTGTGGCAATGCAGGTCGCCGCGCAGGTCGTCCACGGTGATCAGCGACGGCAGGGTGCCGTTTGCCGCGGCCTCCAGCTCGCCCCGGTTCTCGCGCAGTTCGGGCTCGATGTACTCGAGACCCAGCAGGGCGTAGACCTCCTCCTCGCGCTCGCACCGGCGGGTCTCGCCGGTGCTGTCGTCGAGCACGCCGTACTCGGAGACGTGCAGTCCCCGGCGCACCGCCGCCTCGCGCAGCGCCATGTTGTGCTGCTTGGAGCCGGTGAAGTGCTGCATGAGGTTGCCGAACTGGTCAGGGGCGACGATGCGCAGGTCGACCTTGAGCCCGGTGTGGGAGCGCAGGCGCACGCCGGACTCGCTCGGCGTCTGCGCCGTCTCCACCAGCTCCAGGGCCGCCGCGGCCTGGGCCAGCGCCAGCGGATCGGAGGCGGTGGCGATGATGTCGAGGTCCTTGACGCTGTCGGTCCACCGGCGGGCCGAGCCGGCGAGCTCGACGCGGTCCGCGGCCGGATGGGCGCGCAGCGCGTCCAGGAGCTGCTCGCCGACGGCCAGGGCCCGGTTGAGCACGGTGCGGCGGCCGGCGCCGTTGCCGGCGGCCTCCTCGGCACGCCGAGCGGTGATCGCCGCCAGGATGCTCTCCTCGGCCTTGGGCCCGAACCCCTTGAGGGTCCGGATCTGGTGGGCGGAGGCGGCCGCCTCGAGCGCCTCGAGCGAGTCGATGCTGAGCTCCTCGAACAGCCGCCGCGCGCGCTTGGGCCCGAGCCCGGGCAGGCGGGTGATCTCCAGCAGGCCCACGGGGAACTTGGCGCGCAGCTTGACCGCGGCGGGAATGTCCCCGTCGTCGGCGAGGGCCAGGACCTTCTCCTGGATGATCGCTCCGATCCCGGGCAGCTCGGTGGCGCGGCCCTCGCGGGCCAGGGCTGTCACCGACACCGACGCGTCGCGTACCGCCTTGGCGGCGTTGCGGTAGGCCACGATGCGGTGGATGACCGCTCCGTCGAGCTCGTAGAGGTCGCCCAGCTCGTCCAGAGCCGATGCGATCTCCGTGTTCGTAGGCTCGGCCATCCTCATTAGCCTAGCTTCGCCGCGGCGCTATACTTTCTGAAGTAAACCGACAAGGAGACCGAGATGGCAGGCGCCGTAACTGATGTGACCGACAACAACTTCCAGGCCGAGGTCGTCGAGTCGGACGTTCCGGTCCTCGTGGACTTCTGGGCGCCCTGGTGCGGTCCGTGCCGTCGCGTGTCGCCGGTCGTCGAGGAGATCGCCTCTGAGCGCGGCGAGACGCTCAAGGTCGTCAAGCTCAACATCGACGAGAACCAGCAGACCGCGGTCAAGTTCAACGTCATGTCGATCCCGACGCTCATGCTGTTCAAGCACGGCGAAGTCGCCAAGACCGTGATCGGGGCCTACCCCAAGCGCAAGATCGAAGAGGAGCTGGAGCCGGCGCTCGCCTAAGCGAGCGCGAGGCTCGCGGCGGGCTCTAGGTAGCGAGCGCGACGCCGATCTTGAGGGGCCGGTTCTCGATGAGGACCGGTTGGGCTCCGTCCAGGCTCTCGTAGCTGATCTGCGTCGCCAGCGTTTCGGCGGCGATGTAGGCCTCGTGGGCCCGCACGGCTCCGAGCAGGTCTTCGTCACCGTCGAAGGTGAGCAGGATCCGGTCTGAGACCTCCAGGCCGGCGCCCTGGCGCGCATTCTGCACGGCGCGGACGATGTCACGTGCCAGGCCCTCGACGCGCAACGACTCGTCGATCTCGAGCTCGAGCGCGACCGCGTGGGAGCCCTCGCGCTCCACCTGATAGCCCTCGAGCGGCTTCATCCCGAGCAGCAGGTCGTCAGCGCCGAGCTGGTGCGCGTCGCCGCCGACCGTAATCACCACGCTGCGCCCCTCGCGCAGCGCCGCCGCGACATGGCCCGGGTCCAGACCCGCGACCGCCGCGGCCACCATCGGCATCTTCTTGCCGAAGCGGGGGCCGAGGGTCCGGTAGTTGGGCTTGACCTCGATCTGCCCGAGCTCGTCGGCTTGGGCGACGAACCTGAGCTCGCGCACGTTGAGCTCCTCGCGCACGATGTGGGCCAGCCGCTCGATGGCCGCGCGCTCGCGGCCGGTGGCCACCACCACCGCCGCCCGCAGGGGCTGACGGATCTTGATCTTGGCCTGGGCACGAGCGGCCAGCCCGAGGCGAACCGTCTCTCGCGCCACGTCCATCGCCTGCTCGAGCTCGGCATCGCGGGCGCCCGCGTCGGGGAAGTCGCACAGATGCACGCTCGGCTCGCCGCCGTCGAGGTTGTCGTAGATCTCGTCGGCGAGGAACGGGCAGAACGGGGCCAGCAGCTGAGCGACGGTGACCAGGCAATGGCGCAGCGTCGCGAACGCCGCTGGATCGCCGTCCCAGAAGCGCCGGCGCGAGCGGCGCACGTACCAGTTGGACAGCGACTCCACGAACTCCTGGATGGCACGCCCGGCCGTGGTGGCGTCGAAGTCGTCGAGCCGGTCGCGGACGATCGCGACGGTCGCCTGCAGGCGGCTCAGAGCCCAGCGGTCGAGATCACCGGTGGCCACCGACAGGTCCGCGTTCGGGGCGACGCCGTTGGCGTTGGCGTACAGGACGTAGAACCCGTAGGTGTTCCACAACTGGAGCACGAACTGGCGCACCGCCTCGCCGATCGTCTCCAGCGAGAAGCGGTAGCCGTCCCACGGCTGCTTGGAGGTAAAGAAGTACCAGCGCAGCGCGTCGGCGCCGTAGCGGTCGATGACCTCCCACGGCTCCACCGTGTTGCCCAGAGACTTGGACATCTTGTGGCCCTCCTCGTCAAGGATGAGCCCGAGGCACACGACGTTGCGGTACGACGAGGTGTCGAACAGCAGCGTCGAGATCGCCAGCAGCGAGTAGAACCAGCCCCGCGTCTGGTCCAGCGCCTCGCAGATGAAGTCAGCGGGGAAGCGCTCCTCGAAGTGGTCGAGGTTGGCATGGGGGGCGTGGAACTGCGCGAACGGCATCGACCCCGAGTCAAACCACACATCGATCACCTCGGGCACGCGGTGCATGTCCCCGCCGCAGTTGTCGCACGTGAGCACCACGTCGTCCACGAAGGGCCGGTGGGGATCGTCGAGCTTGACCCCCGACTCGCGCTCGAGCTCGGCCAGCGAACCCATCACCTTCGTGCAGCCGTGCGCGCAGCGCCACACGGGCAGCGGCGTGCCCCAGTAGCGCTCGCGCGACAACGCCCAGTCCACATTGCCCTCCAGCCAGTTGCCGAAGCGCCCGTGCTTGACGTGCTCGGGGTGCCAGTTGACACCCTCGTTGGAGGCCAGCAGGCGGTCCTTGATCTGGCTGGTGGCGATGTACCAAGAGGGCTTGGCGTAATAGAGCAGCGGCGTGTTGCACCGCCAGCAGTGCGGATAGGAGTGCTCGTACTGCTCGGAGCGCAACAGGCGGTCGCGCCCGCGCAGGTCCTCGATGAGGTCGGGGTCGGCGTCCTTGACCCAGCGCCCGGCGTAGGGGCCGATCCGCTCGTCGTAGGTGCCGTCCAGCCGGACCGGGTTGACCACGGTCAGGCCCTCCTGCTCGCCCAGGCGGAAGTCGTCCTCGCCGAACGCGATCGCGGTGTGCACCAGGCCGGTGCCGTCGGCCGCGGTGACGAAGTCGGCGGGCAGGACGGTGTGGCCCTTGGGGCCATAGGCCTCGGCGCCGATGAATCCGAACGGCGGCTCATAGGCGGTGCCCACGAGATCGGCACCGGAGAAGCTCTCGAGCACTTCGGCGTCCTCGCCCAGGACCTTCTCCACCAACTCGCTGGCCACGATCGCGGTCCGGCCCCCGTCGTAGCGGGCGCGCACGTAGGTCAGCTCCGGGTGGACCGCGACGGCGGCGTTGGACACCAGCGTCCACGGCGTCGTCGTCCACACCAGCAGCTCGTCGCCCGGCTGCGCCGGGCCCCGGTGGGGGGGGTTCGGTACCACGGGGAGGCGGACGTACACCGACGGGTCCACGACGTCCTGGTAGGCGCCGGGCTGACCCAGCTCGTGGCTGGAGAGCGTGACCTGATCGCGCGGGCAGTAGGGGACAACCTTGAGCTTCTCGTAGAGCAGCCCCTTCTCGTGGATCGTCTTCAGCGCCCACCACACCGACTCCACGTAGCTGGGGTCAAGCGTCCGGTAGGCATCGTCGAGGTCGACCCAGAACCCGATCCGCTCGGTCAGCCGGTTCCACTCGGCGACATGGCTGAGGACCTTCTCCCGACACTTGGCGTTGAACTCGGCGATGCCGTAGCGCTCGATGTCGTCCTTGGAGGTGAAGCCGAGCTCAGCCTCCAGGGCCAGCTCGACCGGCAGGCCGTGGCAATCCCAGCCACCCTTGCGCTCCACGTAGTGCCCGGTCATGGTCCGGTACCGGGGGAAGATGTCCTTGAACACCCGGCTGAGCACGTGGTGGGTGGCCGGCGGGCCGTTCGCGGTGGGCGGTCCCTCGTAAAAGCCCCACTGGGGCGCCCCGGCGCGTCGGCGCACCGACTCCGCGAACACGTCGCGCTCGCGCCAGCGCCGCAGCACGACCTCCTCCAGAGCGGGGAAGGAGGCGTGCGGATCGACCGGGCGATGCGGGCTGCTCATGGGCGGGGGATTCTAGGAACCCCCGGGCCGGCCGACCGGCGCCGCTAGGCCCCGGCGCGCAGGGGAACCCGGCGGGCCAGCACGGGGCCGGGCTGCGCCGGCGCGGGCAGCGCCGCGGGCCGCAGGCGCGAGAGGAGCGCGTCACGCGCAGCGACCGGGCAGTCGCCGAGCCGGAACACGGTGCTCGCGCCGGTGTCGGGGACGGCGTTGCGGTAGTCGAAGACGGCGACCTCGCGGACGATGGAGCGCACGGCATAGACGAGGCGGCCGATCGAGTCCAGGGAGACGCGCCGCCCGGTGAGGATCACGGCCGACGGGCTGAGCGCGCGCAGCGCCCGGCCGAGCCGGGCGAGCTCGATCGACGGGGTGAGGGCCAGCGTGCGCAACCCGGCCCGGCGCAGCACCACCTCGAGCGCCTGGGCATGGAGCGCGTCCAGGTCGCAGGTGGAGGACGCGTCGAAGATCATCACGCCCTCACGGCGGGTGGCGGGCGGGGCGAGCCGGCGCTGCGCCGACAGCCAGCCGACGGCGTGACGCCAGGCGAACTCGTACTCGGCGCTGTTGGCGCCGGGCTCATACAGGGAGCCGACGGCGTCGAGCAGCACCTCCTCGATCGTCCTCTCCACCGAGCGCAGTCCCAGGCTCTCCTCGAGCATGCGGTTGGCGCCGTCCTCGTCAAAGCTGGTGAACGCGCCGCTGAGGCGCGAGGGGGTCGAGGGCCCCTCACCGCGCTCGCGCGCCAGCGAGATCGCCGACGAGACGTTGTGGGTCTCAGCCAGGGTGAGGCGCAGGGCCTCGACCTCGGTCAGGGAGTACTGGCGATGGCCGCCCGCCGAGCGCTCGGGCTTGGGGAAGCCATAGCGACGCTCCCAGCTGCGCAAAGTGTTCGGGCTGATGCCGAGCATGACCGCTGCCGCATTCGTCCGGATTCCGTTCATTGGACGGAGTTATTTCGTCGATGGCAGAGATAAGCAAGGATCGCAACGTTGCCTGCACTTTGGTCGCCGTCGTGCGCGCGCAGGAGTCCGAAGGAGCGTGTGGTACGCCCGGGTGCGCCGAATCAACCCGCGGGCGTCCCGCCACCGGAGTCCGACGAGCGCGGAGGCGCGGGTGTGGTCTCAGGCGCTGACGCTGCGGGGCGCGACGGAGTGGCCGCTTTTGCTGGGCGGAGCCACCACGGCGAGGAGCTCGCCCTCGATCAGCTCCAGGATCCGGCGCTGGGCCGCCCCCGAGCCGGGAGGCAGGTTGCGGGTGCCGGTGCTGCGCACCCGGCCGCGGTCGGTGCCGCGACGGTAGACGGCCACGGGCACCGCGCCGCCGGCGAGGCGGATCGCGTACGCCCAGCGCGCCACGGCGTCGTCGTCCAGATGCGAGCCGGCCACGACCACGAGGTTGGGACGGTGCACGGCCACGGCGTCGCCGATGCCCGCCACACCGCGGGCGGACAGGCTGAGTACGTCGATCCCGGCGCGGCAACAGAACAACTCGAGCGCCCGCAGATACGGGGCGTCCGGGTCCAGCTCGTCACGGGTGGCGTCGCCGAAGACGATGGACACCGGCCTCACCGGAGGCGGCGACAGACGGGTGGCGCGGCGCAGCCAGTCCGCCGCCCAGTGCGAGGCGAACGCCCAGGCCGCCGATTCGCTGCCGTAGCGGCGCAGGATCTCGTCGAGGGTGGGGAGGAGCACCTCCTCCACCGAGCGCTCCACGGTTCGCAGGGCCAGGGCCGCCTCGATGGCGGCGTCGGCGCGTTCGCCCTCGTAGGAGACGAGGGCGCCGACGAGAGAGTTGGCGTCCGCCGCCAGGCCTTCACGCGCGCGTGAGACCGCGGACGAGATCGAAAGGCCCTCCTGGAGGGCGTCGCGCAGCGCTGCGATCTCGCCGTGCGTGAACAGACGGTGCTTACCTGGTGAACGCTGCGGCTTGGGGAACCCGAAGCGTCGCTCCCACGCTCGCAGCGTGTTCGGGCTCACGTTCAACAACGCGGCCGCTTCACTGGTCTTCAAATAGCGCACTTGATCAGAAAGGTGGCCTGGAACGTTGCGGAATGACCCGGGTAGGCTTAAAATTGCACGGGTTACGTACTAAAAATCTGTGCAAAGCGTATGGGAAGTTGCGTCCATTTTGACGCATCTCGCGACCAACGCCAAGTGCGGAAACGACCGAAGGACCGTCCAGAGTCTTGCACGTGTCGTTGCACAGCTCTCCGCTGGGTTACAGCAGGGGTGCTACAACCCCGCGGAATCTCCGGTCTGATCGCGTGGAGGGAGGAAACATGGGTTTTCGCAACGGACGCTGATCCAGCAGATCAACGCTGGTAACGGGCGTTAATTCACGCTACCTTCCAAGAATGTTCCGCCCGCGCGCGGCTGATGTTGCGTGGCCTCATTGGCGCGACCTGCTAGCGCCGCTGGCCGTGGCGTTGAGCATTGTCGTATGCATAGTTGTCATAACATTAAGCGCTCCGGATCGGGTCAACACGCTGAGCGCGATTCTCGGTGTAGGCGCGATCGGTGCCGGCCTCCTTGTCGCGGGGGAGAGCGGGCGTCTGGCCATCTCCGCCGCCTTCACGGTGTACGTGCTGGCGGCGGCTCTGCTCGGTCCCGTCTCCGCGATCACCGCCGCGGTGATCGCCGAGGTCGCGGCCACGGCCGTGATGCGGACGCGCTTTCGACCATTCGCCTGCAACCTGCCGTCGGCCGTCGTGCCAGCGTTGATCGCTGCGGTGATCGTCAGGGGCTTGACCACCAAGCCGGCGGATGACCTCAGCTTCTATTTGGCGGTGGCCGTGGCCGGCGCGGTCGCGCTGGTCCTGAACTTCACGATGTTCGCCGCACTGCGGCGGGTCGTGCTCCCCGACCTGCCGCAGTACGGCTGGCGCACGCTGCTGGAGTTCGCGCCGAGCGGCGCCCTGAGCCTGCTTGTCGTGGTCGCCGGCGTGGGCGTCACGCTCAAGGTGGGAAACGCCGGGATCGCATTCGCGCTCGCCGGCGTGTTCGCGTTCTCCTACATGACCCACCTGCTCGAGCGTTCCCGTCAGCGCGCCCAGCAGTACGTGTCGCTGTCCTGGGGCGTGCTCGCGGGCCTGATGCGCTCGCTCGACATCCGCGACCAGCGCGCCGCGCGCCACTGCGCGGCGGTGGCGCGGTTCGCCCGCGACATCGCCAAGGCGGTCGGGATGAGCGAGGCCGAGTGCGAGCTCGCGCACACCGCGGGGCTGCTGCATGACATCGGCCGCTTCGCGCTGTCAGACCGGGTCGCCGAGCGCGGCCGCACCCTGACCGACGAGGACTGGATGGCCATCCAGCGCCATCCCGAGCTCGGCGCCGACGTGCTGCGCGACCTCGGGATGTACGGACCGGTGGCCGAGATCGTCATTGCCCACCACGAGCGCATCGACGGCCGCGGCTACCCGGCCGGCCTGAGCGAGGAGGAGATCCCCGAGATCGCCAAGATCATCTCTGTGGCCGAGGTCTACGACACGCTGACGGCCTCGGACACCTACCGCACCCAGATGAGCTCGTTCGAGGCGCTCACGGAGCTGCGGCGCGTCGCCGGCACGCAGGTGGACTCACAGTACGTGGAAGTGCTCGCCAGCCTGCTCAGCGGCGAGGGGGTCGAGTATCGCCACGCCGACACGGCCGACTTCGACGCCGAGCTCGATATGGAGCGCCGGATCAACCAGGCGGGCGCCGGCGGCTGACTTGTCCCCAGGGGGGCTGGGACCAGGACAGACGCCGGTACACCGACTCCCGGGTGTCACGTACGCCTCACCATCTGGCGCGGGCCCGCGGGCGGGGCCGCATCAGGCGGCTGGTGTGGCTATCAGTGGCGGAGCCGCCAGGGCCGGTCGGCCCGCCGTGGTTATGTAGGGGTCCGAGTCTCAGCCGACCTGTTGGTCAAGCATGGGATCGGAGCTCTGCTGCTGCTCCAGGGAGCCGACGAACTTGTCGATCTGCTCCTGGCTGAAGCGCCGCTGCCCTCCGGGCGTGCGGTAGGACTGCAGATAGCCCATATCCGACCAGCGTCGGATCGTTCCCAGCGAGACGCCAAGCGCTTGAGCTGCCTGTGATGTGGACAGGCCCAGCGGGCTTCCTTGAATTTGCCTCATGGCTCCATTTCACCGCTCTTTGCGAAGCGATTATTAGACAAGCACAGCAATTGCACAACCTTTTAACGGCAAATCAAGTCGTGTCGCCTCGATAATCCAGAACCCGGTCATAAGCTGCAGCGACATACGGACAAAGGTACCCACAGATACTCATCGCGCATCATGGGTGGACGTCTCATCGATGCCGGTGGTGGCAAAGTTCTGCATGAATGCGGCTTCGCCTTTATCACCACCAGGATGGCGCGCGAGTCGCCTATCGCGAGACCGGGACCGGTCCGGCGCTCGTGCTCCTGCACTCGCTGGGACTGTCGCACCGCGAGTGGGAGCCGATCGTGGCGCCGCTGGCGGCGCGCTTTCGCGTCGTCCTGCCCGATCTGCCGCTGCACGGAGACTCCGAGGATCGGCCCCGCCACCCGTACTCCCAGGACTGGTTCGCCGATGTGATCGCCGGCTTCTGCCGCGAGGCCGGGGGGCCCCGCTGCATCGTCGCCGGCCACGACCTCGGCGCCGAACTGGCGCTGCTGGCGGTCAGCACCGGGCGCCTGGAGCCCAGCCGCCTCGTCCTCATGCCCAACCGGCTGCACCGCCGCGACGAGTTCGCGGCCAAGCGCACCGCTTGGCGGGTCTCGTGCCGGGTGGCGGCGCTCCCTGGCCTGGACCGCGTGATGGCGCACGGCGCCAAGCTCGTCTTCCGGCCGGCCGTGGGCGAGCGCCTGTCGGTGCAGCGCAACGCCGCGGCGCGTGACCTGATCCGCCACGCGTTCTCCGACGTCGGCGGCAACGGCAACCGAGCCCGATCGTGGGCGAAGTTCGCCCGGCGCTGGCCCGTCGAGGCACAGCGCCAGTTGCTCGATGCCTATCCCGAGATGCACATGCCGGTCCTGCTGCTGTGGGCCGACGACGACCCGGCCCACCCACTGGACGCCGCCGCGGAGGCGCTGGACCTGCTGCCCGACGGCCAGCTCCGCACCCTGGCCCAAACGGGATTCCTCATCGCCTACGACGATCCGGTGGCGGTGGCCCGGGAGCTCATCGCCTTCTGCGGCTGACCGCGCCGGCGCGGTGTCCGGCCCCCCGCGTGGGAGCGCTACTTTTGGTGGACGAGCGCTGCGAACGAAACGTGAAAGGACCTCATGAGCCTGCAGGAGAAAGAGCAGCTTTGGGGCGGCGAGACGACCAAGGCCGTCCGAAACTTCCCGGTCTCCGGCGAGACCGTCCCCGTCTCCGTGATCCACTGGCTGGCCCAGATCAAGGCCGCCGCCGCCCGCGTCAACGCTGAGCTGGACCTGCTCGCACCCGACCTCGCCGAGCGCATCGCCGCCGCCGCCGACCGCGTCGCCGCCGGGGAGTTCGACGACCAGTTCCCGATCGACGTGTTCCAGACCGGCTCGGGAACCTCGACGAACACGAACGCCAACGAGGTCATCGCCAATCTCGCCGGGGACGGCGCCCATCCCAACGATCACGTCAACATGGGCCAGTCCTCCAACGACGTGTTCCCCTCGGCCGTCCATCTCGCCGTACTGGACCGCGCCGAGCACGACCTCTTGCCTGCGCTCGAGCAGCTCGAGGCCTCCTTCCAGGCCAAGGCCGAGGCGTTCGCCGACATCGTCAAGTCCGGTCGCACGCACCTCATGGACGCCGTGCCCGTCACCCTGGGCCAGGAGTTCTCCGGCTACGCCGCCCAGGTCCGCCTGGGAGTGCGCCGTGTACGCAACGCGCTGCCGCAGGTGGCCCAGATCCCGCTCGGCGGCACCGCCACCGGGACGGGGCTCAACACCCACCAGGAGTTCGCCACGCGCGTGCGCGCGCGGCTGACCGACGCCACCGGCCTGGAGATCCGCGCCCCGGAGGACCCGTTCGAGGCGCAGGGCAACCGCGACGCGCTGGTGGAGCTGTCCGGTGCGCTGAAGGTGATCGCCGTGTCGCTGACCAAGATCGCCAACGATCTGGCGTGGATGGGCTCCGGTCCGCGGGCGGGCCTCGGCGAGCTGTTCCTCCCCGAGCTGCAGAAGGGCTCGTCGATCATGCCGGGCAAGGTCAATCCGGTGATCCCCGAGGTCGTGCTCCAGGTCTCCGCCCAGGTCATCGGAAACGACACCGCGATCACCATCGGCGGGCTGGAGGGCAACTTCGAGCTCAACGTCCGCGTGCCGCTCATCGCCCGCAACCTGCTGCAGTCGATCGGGCTGCTGGCGGCGACGGCGCGCATCTTCGCCGAGAAGTGCGTCGACGGCATCCGCGCCAACGAGGAGGGCACCACCCGCTCCGCGGAGTCCACCCTCGCCGCCGCGACCGCGCTCAACCCCTACATCGGCTACGACAAGGCCACCGAGATCGTCACGGAGGCGGCCAACTCCGGCCGCATGCTGCGCGAGGTCGCCTACGAGAAGGGCGTCGACGAGGAGACCTACAACAAGGCGATGGACCTGCGGGCGATGGCCCGCGGAAATACCTGATCAGACGTTGACAATCTGCCGGAACTCGCCGATTAACGGCGATACGTTGCAATCTTCCTGAACCGGCGCGAGCGCCCGTTGCGGCGTGATTGAATGCCGCCCGCTTTCGTCCATGCCGCCAGGGAGGTATGCATTGCGCACCCGAGGTCTGTCTGCGCTCCTCGGAGCATTTGCCGTGCTCGCGTTCGCCGCGTCGAACGCGTTCGCGGAGCCGTTCCACGTCGAGTTCCCGGCCCACTTCGGCGATTCGCCGCCGACGACGGCTCAGTGCGAGCAGATGTTCGGGATCGCGTGCTATGGGCCGCTGCAGTTCGAGCAGGCGTACAACATGAAGCCGCTGTACCGCGCCGGCCTGACGGGCGCGGGCAAGACGATCGTCATCGTCGACGCGTTCGGGTCGCCCACCATCCAGAGCGACCTGAACACGTTCGACGCCGCCTACAGCCTGCCATCGCCGCCGTCGTTCAACGTCATCACGCCCGACGGCCCGGTCAACCAGAACGATCCCGATGCCCCGGGCTGGGGCGTAGAAACCTCGCTCGATGTCGAGTACGCCCACGCGATGGCCCCGGGCGCCAACATCCTGCTGGTGGAGACGCCGGTCGCTGAGACCGAGGGCACCACGGGGTTCCCGGAGATCGTCGCGGCCGAGAACTTCGTGATCAACCACCATCTCGGTGACGTGATCACGCAGAGCTTCGGCGCCACGGAGGAGACGTTCCCCAACGCGGGCTCGATCTTCGCCCTGCGCGGAGCGTATTTCAACGCTCTGGCACATCGCGTGACCGTGTTGGCCTCCTCGGGCGACGCGGGCCCGACCGACGAGACCGCGGCCCCGGACGGGGAGGACTTCTATCCGTTCCGCGTCAACTCATGGCCGTCCAGCGACCCGCTCGTGACATCGGTCGGAGGCACGCAGTTGCATCTGGACGCCAACGGGAACCGGACGGCGCCGGACAACGTGTGGAACGATTCGCCGGATGTCTGCGGCCCGCCGTGCGCCGCCGGCGGCGGCGTCTCGGCGGTGTTCAGCCGGCCGTTCTACCAAGACCGCGTCGCCTACGCGACCGGCCGCATGCGCGGGACTCCTGACATCAGCATGAGCGCGGCCGTCGACGGTGGCGCCAACGTGTTCTGGAGCTTCCCGGGCGCCGGCACGCCGGGTTGGGTCACCATCGGGGGTACGAGCGAGGCATCGCCGCTGTTCTCCGGCGTGGTGGCGATCGCCGACCAGGCCGCCGGCCACGACTTGGGCCTGATCGGCCCGGCCCTGTACGGGCGCGATGACGGCTTCGGCTCCGGCGTGGTCGACATCACCCGCGGCAACACCACGGTCACCTTCGAGAATCCCTCGACCGACCCGTTCCCCGGCACCCACACGGTGCAGGGGTTCAACGCGGTGCGTGGATACGACCTGGCCTCCGGCCTGGGCACCGCGGACGGCACTGCGCTCGTGTCCGAACTCGCGGGAAGGCACGGGTTCAAGCGGCACTGAGAGCCTGAGGTACGTCGCAACCCTCAGGGCGGCTCGCCCGGTCCGCGTGACCGGGCGAGCCGTCGCCGTTAAAGAGCGCCTCAGGTGGCGACGGTCTCGGCGCCGAGCTCGCGGGAGATGGCCACGTCGACGGAGTAGTCGATCGGGACGACGATCACCGACGGCACGTCGAGCGTCAGGGCGTGCTCCAGTCGCTGGGAGAACTCGTCGGCGCTCGCGCAGCGCCACGCCGGGGCGCCGAACGCCTCGGCGAGCTTGACGAAGTCCGGGTTGCCGAAGTCCACGCCGAAGTGGCGGCCGAACCGGTTGTCCTGCTTCCAGACGATCGATCCGAACTGCCCGTTCTCCCAGATGATGTTGACCACCGGCGTCCGGAGGCGGACGGCGGTCTCGAGCTCCTGGCAGTTCATGAGAAAGCCGCCGTCACCCGAGACCGTCACCACATGGCGGCGCGGGTCCACCAGCTTGGCGGCAATTCCGCTGGGCAGCGCGAAGCCCATGCCCGCCAGGCCGTTGGCGATGAGCACGGTGCCGGGCTCGTGGGCGGGGAACATCCGGCCGATCCACAGCTTGTGCAGGCCGACGTCGGACACGAGCACGTCGGTGCGCCGCAGCGCCCGGCGGATGTCGCACAGCACGCGCGGCGGGCGCATCGGGAAGTGGCCGTCGTCGCGGGCGTCGTTGAGTGCGCCGAACACGATGCGGCGCAGCCGCTCGGCGTCGGGCGGCGACGAGTCCCGGCGGCTGCAGCCCGCGGCCAGGCGCGCCAGCACATGGGCAATGTCCCCGATCAGCTCCACCTCGGGCATGAAGAACTCGTCGATCTCGGCGGCGACGGTGTCGATGACCACGATCTGCTTGTCGGCGCGCGGGTTCCAGTGCTCGGGCTTGTGCTCGACGAGGTCGTAGCCCACCGCGATGACGACGTCGGCCTCGTGAAACCCGGCCAGCTCGTAATCGCGCGCCTGGAGCCCGACCGTCCCCAGCGCGTGCGGATCCTCGTAGTCCAGCAGGCCCTTGGCCATGAACGTCTCGGCCACGGGGATCCCGGTCGTATGCACGAACGCGCGCAGCGCCCGGCTGGCGTGGGTACGGATGGCGCCGTTCCCGGCCAGGATCACCGGGTTCTCCGCGGCCATGATGACCTCGGTGGCACGCTGGAGCTCCTTCATGCCGGGCTCGGGCTGCACGGGCGCGTGGCGGGGGAGGGGCGAGGCATCCAGCGGGCGCATCATCACGTCCTCGGGCAGCTCGAGGTGGGTGGAGCCCGGTTTCTCCGATTCGGCCACCTTGAAGGCCTTGCGCACAACTTCGGGCACGATCTCCGGGCTCGAAACCCGTGCATTCCACTTCACGACCGGGCGCATGATCCCGAGCAGGTCGATGTACTGGTGTGACTCCTTATGCATCCGCTCCAGGTCTGACTGCCCGGTCAGGGCCACAAGCGGCGCCCGATCCAGGAAGGCATCGGCGACCGCGGTCACGAGGTTGGTCGCCCCCGGGCCCAGCGTGCCCAGGCAGACCCCGGCGCGCCCGGTCAGCCGGCCATAGGCGTCAGCCATGTAGGCGCCGCCCTGCTCATGTCGGACGGGGACAAAGTCGATAGATGAGTCAGCGAGGGACTCGTTGAGGTCCAGCGTCTCCTCCCCGGGGATGCCGAACACGTACTTGACGCCCTCCGCCTCCAGGCATTCCACGAAGACATCTGACGCTCTGCGCTCGCTCACGACCCCACCCTATCTAACCGATTTGTCCACCCGGCTAACCGCCGCGCGACGCGGCACGTGGACCCTGCGCGGTCTGCGGGCGCTGCTCACCGCGGCCGTCCTGCTGACCGGGTTCACCGCCGCGGCCCACGCCAGCAGCGTGTTCTACGTCCGTGGCGGCGGAGACGGGCACGGCATCGGGATGAGCCAGTACGGCGCCTACGGCTATGCCCTGCACGGCGCCGGCTACCCGACGATCCTGGCCCACTACTACCAGGGCACCGCGCTGGGCGCGACCGACCCCCGGCAGACGGTCCGGGTCCTGCTCACCATCGGGCCCGCCTCGTTCAGCGGCGCCGGCTCCGTCTCGGGCTCGAGCACGCGCCTCGCTCCCGGGACCACCTACACGGTCACGCCGGCCGGCGCCAAGCTGACGCTGGCGACCGCCGCGGGCAAGACCGTCGGCACCTTCGCCGCGCCGCTCACTGTCATCGCCGCCACCCCCGCCGTGCCGCTGACGCTCACCGGCCATGGCGCCTACCGCGGGTCGCTGCAGTTCTCGCCCGTCGGCGGCAGCGTGCAGACCGTCAACGCGGTGGCGCTGGACGACTACACCCGCGGGGTCGTCGCCGCCGAGATGCCGGCGAGTTGGGCCGCGGCTGCCCTCGAGGCCCAGGCCGTCGCCGCGCGCACGTATGCGATCACCACCACCGTGGACGGCAACGGCTACGACCTCTACCCCGACACCCGCTCGCAGATGTACGGCGGCGTGAGCGCCGAGACGCCGGCCACCGACGCAGCGGTGGCGGCCACCAGCGGCCAGGTCGTCACCTACGACGGCAAGCCAGTCGTCACGTACTTCTTCGCCTCGTCGGGCGGCCACACCGAAAGCATCCAGAACGTCTGGGCCGGGGCCAGCCCCGAGCCGTGGCTCGTCGGAGTATCCGATCCGTATGACGGCGCCGGCCAGGACCCCTATCACAGCTGGGGCTCGCAGATGAGCCTGGCGGCGGCGGCGCACAGGCTCGGTCGCCTCGTCAAGGGCAGCCTCATCGGCATCCGGGTGACGCGTCACGGCGTCTCGCCGCGGATCGTGCAGGCCCAGGTCGTCGGCACCCGCGGGACCAGCACCGTGACCGGGGCTCAGCTCCAGGGCATCTTCGGCCTCGACGACACGTGGGCGACGTTCACCACCATCACCACCACCGATCCGCTGGGCACGCTGAGTGGGACCGTGTTCCCGGCGCCCGCCGGCGGCACGGTGACGATGCAGTCCCAGAACGGCGGGGCGTGGCACACGGTCGGGCCGCTCGCGGTGACCGCCGCCGGGGCCTACAGCACGCAGGTGGCCTCCGGGCGCTACCGGATCGTTGTCGGGACGCTCACCGGTCCCGCCGTCACCGTCCCGTGACCTGCGGCGGCTGACCGGCCGCGGCTCCGCTGCGACGGGCCGGAGGACTGAGATCCCGGGCGCCGGATAGCCTCCCGGGCGTGTCCGGTCCGCTGCTGGCCATCGACGGCCCCTTCGTCCTCTACCGCTCGTTCTTCGCGCTGCCCGACTCCATCACCGACGGAGATGGCCACGCGGTCAACGCGCTGCTGGGGGCGGTCAACCTGATCCTGCGCATCGCCGCCGATCGCCGCCCGCGCGCCATCGTGGTCTGCTTCGGCGCCGAGGCCGCCGCCTACCGCACCGAGCTCTACCCCGCCTATCACGCCGACCGCCCACCCGTGCCCGACGCGCTGGAGTGGCAGTTCGCCCACGCCCCCGAGCTGTTCGCCGCCTTCGGCTGGCTGACCGCGTCCTCCGAGGACCTCGAGGCCGATGACCTGCTCGGCGCATTCGCCGAAGCCGAGGTCGATGCGGGCGGTGAGGCGCTGATCATGACCGGTGACCGCGACATGTACCAGTGCGCCGCCGAGCGGGTCAGCGTCGTGTATCTCAAGCAGCGCTCCGCGGGCTTTGACGAGGTCGACCCCGAGGAGGTGCGTCGCCGCTACGGCGTGGTGCCCAGCCTCGTCCCGGACTTCATCGCGCTCCGGGGCGACCCCTCCGACAGCCTCCCGGGCGCGCCGGGCATCGGGCCCAAGACCGCGGCGGAGCTGCTGGGCCGCTATGGGTCCCTGGAGGGCGCGATCGCCGCCGCCGACCAGGAGCGCCCGCGCATCGCCGCCGCGCTGCGCGACAACGCCGACGAGCTCATGGCCTTCCGCGACATCGCGACGCTGCGAGCCGCGCAGGTGGCACTGCCAGACGACGCCGAGACCAACCTCGCCGGCGGGGCCGAGGCGGCGCGGAGGCTGGGGATGCGCCGGCTCGCCGAGCGGCTGGAGGCGGCCTCGTCCGTGGCGGACCTGTGAGGCGTCAGGGCGTGAACTTGACGGTGATCACGTCACCGTCGGCCACCGCATAATCCCGGCCCTCGAGCCGCAGCGTGCCGCGGTCACGCGCGCCCGCGTAGCCCCCGGCGTCGCGCAGCGCGTCCCACGACACCACCTCGGCGCGCACGAACCCCTTCTGGATGTCGGAGTGGATGAGGCCGGCGGCGTGCCACACCGAGAGCCCGCGGCGCAGGTGCCAGGACTGGGCGGGCTTGTCCTCGCCGGCGGTGAAGAACGCGACGAGGTCCAGGAGCGAGAACGCGCCGCGCACGACGCGCTGCAGCCCCGACTCGGCCAGCCCCAGGTCATCGCGCATGGCCGCCGCGTCCTCCTCGGAGAGCTCGCCCAGCTCCGCCTCCAGGCGGGCGGAGACCGCCACCGCCTCGGCGCCTTGGGCCGCGGCGTGCGCGGCGATCGCGGGCGGGACCTCGTCCGTGCCCTCCTCGACATTGGCCACGAACAGGACCGGCTTGGCCGTCAGCGGCGAGAGCAGGGCCATGGCGTCGGCCGCCTCGGGCGGCGGCGGCACGGTGCGCGCGGGCTGGCCGGACTGCAGCGCCTCGATCACGCGCTCGAGCCACTCTGCCTCGGCGATGGCGTGTTTGTCGCCGCCCCGGGCGCTGCGCACCACCCGCTCGCGCCGGCGCTCGGCCTGCTCGAGGTCGGCGTAGATGAGCTCGGTCTCGATCGTCTCGATGTCGGCGAGGGGGTCGACCCGCCCCTCGGGGTGGACGACGCTCTCGTCGGTGTGGGCGCGCACGACGTGCACGAGCGCGTCGGTCTCGCGGATGTTGGAGAGGAACTGGTTGCCCAGGCCCTCGCCGCGATGGGCGCCGGCCACCAGCCCGGCGATGTCATGAAAGGCGATCGTGTCGGGCACGATCTTGGAGGCGCGGACGACGTCGGCGACGGTGTCCAGCCGGTCGTCCTCGACGGGCACGATCGCCACGTTGGGCTCGATGGTGGTGAAGGGGTAGTTCGCGGCCTCCGCGGCCACGCCGGTCAACGCGGTGAACAGCGAGGACTTGCCGGCGTTGGGCATGCCGACGATCCCGACCTTCATCGGCACGGCGCCCCGCCTCTCGTGGGGACTGGGGCCAGGCGGCACGCCGCCGTCGCCAGCAGCGTCCCGAGCGCCGCGCCGGCAAGGACATCGCTGGGGTAGTGGACGCCCAGGTAGGGGCGGGTGAAGGCGAACGCCCCCGCGGCGGTGTACAGGAGCCCCGGCGAGACGAGCTCGCGGTAGGCGCGAGCGGCGGCGAACGACGTGGTGGCGTGGGCGCTGGGAAACGACAGGGCGGAGACGACCGGAGAGAGCGCGGGCAGGCCATCGAGCCGTGGGCGAGGGCGGCGCACCACCAGCTTCACCGCGTAGTTCATGGCATAGGCGCCGGCCACGATGCCCGCACCGCGCAGCCAGGCGGGGCGGCGCTCGGCGTTGGCCGCCGCGCCTGCGACGCCGAGGGCCAGCCAGCAGGCGGCGTGCTCGCCCAGACGCGAGTAAACGCGTGCCGCCCGCTCGCGACGGGGCCCGTGGCCGCGGGTGCGGGCCAGTCTGAGCAGGCCGTGATCGATGCGCGTCAGCGTGGACACGCGCCTCACTCTATGAGGCGGGCCGGGACCGGCGCCGCCTCGGGCCGGCCCCACCGATGCGGATTGCGAAGCGTCAAACGTGACGGCTTCGCACCGGAAGTTGGCAGGTTCGGGCGCGAAGTTGGTGGCCGCAGCCGAGCCGTCTGCTTCCTCGATCCCGGCCGCGGGAGGGCCCCTGGATCCGGGGGCAGCGGGCCGCGCGAGCTGGTGCTGTCGTCGACCTAGCGTGGCCGAGCCGGGACCGCGGCGTCGCGGTGGGCGGCTGTGCAATGATCGGATGCTCAGCGGCAGATCGACGACGGTACGTTGTGTCGCCGCGAGACTCGACCCGGACATGGACGCCACGGACCGAAGAATCGTTGCGCTGCTGCGAGAGAACGCGCGCCGCTCGTTCTCCGACATCGGCACGCACGTCCATCTGTCCGCACCGGCGGTCAAGCGCCGGCTGGACCGGCTCGAGCGGGAGGGCGTGGTGCTGGGCTACACCGCCGTGGTGGACCCCAAGGCCTTCGGCTGGCAGGCCGAGGCGTTCGTCGACCTCTACTGCGAGGGCAACATGCCCGGCTCGGCGATCAAGCGCGCCGTGGAGAAGGAGGCCGGGGTCGTCTCGGCGCACACCGTGGCCGGCGAGGCCAGCGCCCTGCTCCACGTCATGTCCGAGGACACCAAGGGCCTGGAGCTGTCGTTGGAGCGCATCCGCGCCACCCAGGGCGTGATGCGCACCGTCACCGAGATTGTCCTCTCGACCCTCTTCACTCGCTGACGCGGCGAGCGCCGGCGCCGGCCGCCGTCAGCCGGCGTCAGCCGCCGAAGCCGACCCGGTGCGCTTCGGTGTCGACGAGCACGTAGACCACCTTCTCCAGGTCCAGCGCGATCATGCCGTCCTCGGCCTTGAGGTCGTGCCATCCGGTGTTGCCTAGGGCCTCGCGCAGCTTCTCGAGGTGCGTGGGAGCGACCCGGGCTGAGAGCACCGGGCCGCCTAGAAAGCCGATGTTGATCTTCTGGGGCTTGTCGTCGTCTGACACGGGCTAATGCTCCTCTGCTGGCTGCACGATCTCGGTGAGCACCCCGCCGGTGGAGGCGGGGTGAAGGAAGGCCACCCGCGAGCCGCGGATCCCGGCGCGCGGCGCCTCGTCGATGAGGCGCATACCGGCGGCCGCGCACGCGTCGAGCGCGCCCTGCACCGACGCCACGCGGTAGGCGACGTGGTGCAGTCCCGGCCCCCGGCGGCTCAGGAACTTGCCGACGGCGGTGTCGGGCCCGAGCGGCTGCAGCAGCTCGATGTGGCTGTCTCCGACGTCGAGCAGGGCCGCGTCGACGCCCTGCTCGGTCACGGTCTCGCGGTGGATGAGTGGCATGCCGAGCTGGTCGTGGTAGAGCGCGAGGGCGTCGTCGATGCTCTCGACGGCGACGCCGACGTGGTCGATCGCTGACAGCATGGCGCCGCCGAGCATATCGGGCCGCCCGCGCCGGCCGGCGGGCCGCCGGTTACTCGGCGGAGGGCGGAGTCGGCTCGGCCGGCTCGGTGCTGGCGGCGGCGATCCCGAGGTGGAAGCCGGCGCGGCGATCGGGCGCGGTGACCGCGGTGCCCTCCATGATCCGGTCGATGTCCTTGCGCTCAAGCACCTCGTCCTCCAGCAGCGCGCGGGCAAGGCGGTCGAGCTGAGGGCGGTGGGTGCGCAGCAGCTCGGTGGCCGCGCGGAAGGCCTCATCGGCCAGCTCGCGGACCTCCTCGTCACGCATCCGGCGCGTGGTCTCCGACAGCAGCTCGGAGTTGACGCGCAGGGAGGTGAAGCCGGTGCCCATCGCGTACTCGTGGATCATCGCGTAGGCGATGTCGGCCACGCGGCGCAGGTCGTCGGTGGCGCCATTGGTGACCGAGCCGAACACCACCGTCTCGGCGGCCCGGCCTCCGAGCAGCATCGTCATGATGTCCACCATCTCGGCGCGGGTGCGCAGGTAGCTGTCCTCGGTGGGGAGGTTGAGGGTGTAGCCCAGGGCGCGGCCACGCGGAATGATCGAGATCCGGTGCACGGCGTCGACCGACGGCAGGAGCTCGGCGCACAGCGCGTGGCCGGCTTCGTGGAAGGCGACGACCCGCCGCTCGCGCTCGTTGAGGCGCCGGCGCGACTGCATGCCGGCAACCACGCGCTCCAGCGCCTGGTCGAAGTCGGGCGCCTCGATCGCGTCCGCGGCGCGCCGCGCGGCGTTGATGGCGGCCTCGTTGCAGATGTTGGCCAGGTCGGCGCCGGTGAGGCCGGCGGTCTGGCGGGCCAGGATCGCGAAGTCCACCGTGTCGGCCACCGGCTTGCCGCGCGAGTGAACCTCGAGGATGCGCTCGCGCCCGAGCACGTCGGGCGGCGAGACGAAGATGTGGCGGTCGAAGCGGCCGGGGCGCAGGAGGGCCGGGTCGAGCTTCTCGAGCAGATTGGAGGCGGCGATGACAACGACGTCCTTCTTGCCGTCAAAGCCGTCCATCTCCACCAGCAGCTGGTTGAGCGTCTGGTCGTACTCGCGGTTGGCGGCGCCGCCTGATCGGGCCGTGCCCACGGCGTCGAGCTCGTCGATGAAGATGATGGCCGGGGCGTGCTTGCGGGCCTCCTTGAACAGGCGGCGGATCCGGGCCGAGCCCAGGCCGGCGAACATCTCGACAAAGGACGAGGCCGACTGCGAGAAGAATGTCGCGCCCGACTCGTGGGCCACCGCCTTGGCCAGCAGCGTCTTGCCGGTGCCGGGCGGCCCGTGCAGCAGGATCCCGGCGGGGAGGTGGGCGCCGACGCCGCGGAAGCGCTTGGCGTCGCGCATGTACTCCACGATCTCGCGCAGCTCCGCCTTGGCCTCGTCGGCTCCGGCGATGTCGTCCCACGCGATCGGCGGCGTCGTCTCCGGGCGGATCTCCGCGGGCTTGGTCCGCGGGATCAGGCGCATCGTCATGCCCACGAGAACGACCAGCGCGCCCATGAAGATCAGCGGCACCCAGTCGTGAATCCAGGTGATGAAGTCGGGGTCGCCGAGGAACGCTGGGTAAAGCATGCCTGTACCGCTTATCGGCGGCAGGGCGCGATGGCTTGAGCCGTCTGGACGAGGCGCGCGCGTCCGGTCGCGCCTGCCCCGGGTCCCTACGTGACCCGCTCGAGCCGCGGGTTGGGGGCGAACGCCCGGCCCACCTTGGCGCACGGCTGGCCGTCGAGGAGCACGATGTCGGCGGTGAAGTCGTTCTGGCCGCGGATGAGCGAGGAGCCGACGCCGTAGGCGTCGACGGCCACGCCGCCGGACTCGAACTCCCGGATCCGGGCGGCGGTGAAGCCGCCGGAGACGACGATCTTGACGTGGGGGAACCCCGCGCCGTCGAGCGCGCCGCGGACCTTCTCCACCAGTCGGGGGTTGACGCCGGTGGGTTTGAAGCCGCCCATCTCGTGCCACAGGGAGTGGTCCACGAGCAGCTCGGAGGTGTCCAGCCGCACGCCCCAGAGCTTGTCCTGGAGCGCCTCGGCGACCTCGAGGGCGGTGGCCACGGAGTCGTTGACGAAGTCCACGAGGACGGTGATGTTCGTGTCGGGGTGGAAGTGCTCGGCGAACTTCACCGCCGCCCTGACGGTGTCACCGCCGTAGGCGGCGATCAGACCGTGGGGCACGGTTCCGATCCCGCGACCGCCCCACCAGGACGCCTGGGCATCGGTGGAGACGCCGATCGCGCCCGCCACGTGGGCGCTCCAGCCGTCCCCGGTCTGCACCAGCCAGTGGTCATGGCGGGCGGGGAAGTAGAAGATCTGCTTGCCGCGGGCCGCCTCCACCACCTCGGCGACGTTGCGCATGATCAGGGAACGCCGCGCCAGCGACCCCAGGTAGACGGTCTCCAGGTGGGCGAACAGCGAGTAGTCGCCCTCGATCGTCATCACCGTCTCGCGGGGCGCGATCCGGTCGCCCTCCTTGAGTCCGTGGACCTGCAGGCGGTCCCAGCCGGTGATCCACTCGCTCCCCGCCTGGTGCCCGGCACACGTCTTGAGCACGGCGATGGCCTCGTCAATGCCGCCGAGGATCGAGTCCTCCTTCTGGAAGACCTGCATGGTGACGTGCGGGTGCTCGCCCTCTGACTCCAGCAGCTGCTTGGTGAGCACGAAGTAGGCGTCGGAGTAATAGCCGTCGCGGATCCGGTCGACCGGCAGGCGGAAGATCTCGGGGTCGAGGCGAGTGGAGACCTGCGTGGAGATGCGCGGGAGTGTATTGAGGCGGGTGGTACGGTTCGTGGTGCGATGCTGAGCATCACACCGCACTGACGCCGTTCCCCGCCGCGAGCGCCGCGACCTACAAGTGAGGTCGCCCCGCCGCTCGCCCCGCCGTTTCGTTGAATCAGTGAGTGTGTGTGATGACTTCGTACCGGCGCGTTCTGCGCCACAGAGACTTCCGATTCTTGTTCTTGGGCCAGTCGGCCAGCGCCATCGGCGATCAGGTCGTGATCGTGGCGCTGGCGCTGTACATCACCCAGCGCACCGGCTCGCCGACCGATCTGGGGCTGGTGCTGGCGGCGCAGTCGCTGCCGCTCATCGGACTGGTGCTGTTCGGCGGGGTATGGGCGGACCGGCTGCCGCGCCATCGCATCATGACCGCGGCCGACTACGCGCGGGCGCTGCTGCACGGCGTCCTGGCGGCCTCGATCGTGCTCGGCGGCGCGAGCGTGGCGGAGATGATCGTGATCGAGGCGCTGTTCGGCGCGGCCCGCGCCTTCTTCCAGCCCGCCTACGCGGGCCTGCTGCCCCAGACCATCCCCGACGCGCTGGTTCAGGACGCCCGCGCGCTGTCCTCGACGACCGAGAACCTGGCCATCCTCATCGGTCCCGCGCTGGGCGCCGTGATGGTCCTCACCGTCGGCGCCGGCGCGGCCTTCGCGCTGGATGCGGCCACCTTCCTGCTCAGCGCCGAGCTGCTGCGCCACATCCGGCCCCGGGCCCGGGGCGCCGCGCCCCAGCGCGAGACGGTCATGCACGAGCTTCACGCCGGCTGGCGCGAGGTCCGCTCCCGCACGTGGGTGTGGGCCACGATCGCCGCCTTCACCGTCGCGGTGCTGTGCGCCTACGCGCAGTGGTACGCGCTGGCGCCCGTCGTATCCCGTGACCTCTACGGCTCCGCGGGCGTGTTCGGGGTGCTCGAGAGCGTCGTCGGCGCCGGTGCGGTGGTCGGCGCGCTGGTGGGCATCCGTTGGCGGCCGCGTCGTCCGATGGTGGTCGGCCTGCTGCTGACGCTCGTCTGGCCTCTCCAGTCGCTGGCCTTCGCCGCGGCCGCGCCGCTGGCGGTGGTGGTGGTGCTCGCCTTCGGGGCCGGCCTGGGCTTCACGCTGTTCGAGGTGTGGTGGGCGACGGCGCTGGTGCGCCACATCCCGCCGCAGGCGCTGTCGCGGGTGAGCGCGTATGACTGGATGGGGTCGCTGGCCCTGCTGCCGCTGGGCTTCGCCATCGCCGGGCCGCTGGCGGGGGCGTTGGGCGCGCGCACCGTGCTCGCGGTCGGCGCCGCCGCCGCGCTGGTGGTGCTGGTGTTGGCGCTGGCCCCGCGCTCCACGCGGGGGCTGGCGCTGGCCCCGCGCTCCACGCGGGCGCTGACCGACGCCGGCTCAGCCGAGGAGCTCGCCGATGATGTCGCGGTAAAAGCCGGTGGCGAACCCCAGGTCGCGGACGTCGATGCGCTCGTCCGCGTTGTGCATCAGGGGAGTCGCATCTAGCATCGTTTGGTGGCGTTGGGGGAAGAACCCGTAGGCCACGCAGCCGGGGAATGCCTCGCGAAACCACCGCGAGTCGCTGAAGCCGGCGAGGATGACCGGCACGGTGCCGGCGCCCGGATCGTTGGCGGCGATCCAGTCGTCGATCGCCGTCATCAGCCGGCTCTCCACCGCGGATCCGTTGCCCATCACCTTCTCGGTGAAGTCGATGCGCAGGTCGTCCGGCGGCTCGCCGAGGACCTGCCGGATGCGGCGCCAGACCGCGTCCTCCCCCATTCCCGGGGGTACGCGGCAGTCGATCCGGACCTGCGCGCGGGACGGGATGACGTTCATCTTCGTCGAGGCGCTCGTCATCGTCGGCGTCAGCGTCACCCCGAACATCGGCTCCAGCAGGGTGCGCAGCCGCGGCTCCTCGGCCTCGAGCCGCGCCATGGCGGCGGACGGGTCGCCGGGGTCCTCGCCGAGGCCGCGCAGGAAGGCGGCGGGGGCGTCGGTGAGCTCGAATCCCTCCGGCTGGCGGGCCAGCGCCGTCAGCACGGGCGCGAGCTTGAGCAGGGCGTTGTCGCCGGTGCGCGGCAGGGAGGCGTGGCCGGCCATGCCCAGGGCGGTGACGTTGAAGCGGAAGATCCCCTTCTCGGCGCAGCACACCCCGTAGTGGCGGCGGCCACCGTACTGGAACACCTCCCCGGCGCCCTCGTTGAGCAGGAAATCGCAGCGGACCTTGTCCGGGTGGGTGGCGGTCAGCCAGTGGGCGCCGACCTCGCCGCCGGTCTCCTCGTCCGAGACGAACACGAGCTTGAGCGCGCCCGCGGCCGGGCGCCAGCCCGCACGGGCCAGGCTCGCGGCAGCGACGGCCTCGGCCGCCACCTGGTTCTTCATGTCCAGCGCCCCGCGCCCCCAGACGAAGCCGTCCGCCAGCTCGCCCGACCACGGGTCGTGGCGCCACTCCGAGGCGTCGGCCAGCACCGTGTCGACATGGCCGAGCAGGCACAGCACCGGGCCGTCGCCCTGGCCGTCGAGCGTGGCCACGAGGTTGGGGCGCGCGGGGTCGGCGGCGAGGATCTCGACGTCGAAGCCGGCCTCGCTCAGATAGCGCTCCAGGTGCTCGATCGCCGCCCGCTCGTTGCCCGGAGGGTTGACCGTGTCATAGCGGATCAGCTCTTGGAGGAGCGCGACGCTGTGGGCCTGGAGGTCGTCGGACGTCATCGCGTCACAGCAGACTATCGGCGTAGGATGGGCGGGCGGGTGACCTCATCAAGCGCCACCGACGACCTCGAGCTCGCGCTGGAGCTGGCCGATGTCGCCGACGCGATCACCCTGGCGCGCTTTCGCGCCGAGGATCTCGTCGTGGAGACCAAGCCCGATCTCACGCCGGTCTCGGAGGCCGACCGCGACGTGGAGCAGGCGCTGCGCCAGCGCCTGGCGGGGGTGCGCCCGCACGACACGGTGGTGGGCGAGGAGTACGGCGGCGGCGACGCCGGTCCCCACCCACCCGCGCGGCGCTGGATCGTCGACCCGATCGACGGGACCAAGGGCTACGTCCGCGGCATGCCGGTCTGGGCCACGCTGCTGGCGCTGGAGCAGGAGGGCGAGATGGTGGTCGGCATCGTCTCGGCCCCGGCCCTGGGTCGGCGCTGGTGGGCGGCGCGGGGCGCCGGCGCCTTCACCACCGACGTGAGCGGCGGCGAGCCGCGAGCAGTGCGGGTGTCGGGCATCCACGAGCTGGGCGACGCGCAGATGTGCTTCGGCGGCTTTGAGGAGTGGCGCGAGACAGACCGGCTCGACGGGCTCCTGGCGCTGGCCGAGCGGTGCTGGCGGACGCGCGGCTACGGGGACTTCTGGCAGTACATGCTCGTCGCCGAGGGTGCGGCGGAGATCGCCCTGGACCCGGCGGTGTCGATCTGGGACGTGGCCGCCCCGATGGTGATCGTCCAGGAGGCCGGTGGGCGCTTCACCGACCTCAGCGGCGCCGCGTCTGCAACGGGTGGCAGCGGGATCGCCACCAACGGCGTGCTCCACGAGGCCGCCCGCCGGATCCTCACGGACTGACGGGCGGGCATACCGGCTGCGTCGGCGAGCATGCGCGCCGCGGCTCCGAGCAGCAGCGACCCGGGGCAACCACGTCGTCCTCGCGCACGCGGCACAAGGCTACGGGAGCGGCGGGTTCATACTCAGGTCATGGAACGACTGTTCGGCGAGGAGGTCGCGCCGGGCGCCGCGGAGCCCGACGCCGCGCCTCGCGAGGACGGCGCCGGCGCCGATGTCCCGCTCGCCACCCGGATGCGGCCGACGACGCTCGACGAGCTCGTGGGACAGGAGCGGCTGCTTGGGGTGGGTGGGACCCCATCATCGCTGCGCCGCGCCATCGAGGAGGGCCACCCGCACTCGATGATCCTGCACGGCCCCCCGGGCTCGGGCAAGACGACGCTGGCGCGCCTGGTGGCGCGCGCCTCAGACGCGGCGCTGGAGGAGGAGAGCGCCGTGGCGGCGGGGCGCGCCGAGGTGCGGGCGGTCATCGAGCGGGCTCGCGAGCGTCTGCGCTCGGGGCGTCGCACCGTGTTCTTCCTCGACGAGATCCACCGCTTCAACAAGGCCCAGCAGGACGCGCTGCTGCCCGCCGTCGAGGACGGCCTGATCACCCTCATCGGCGCCACCACCGAGAACCCGTACTTCGAGGTCAACTCCGCCCTCATCTCCCGCACCCACCTCTACGAGCTGCAGACGCTGGGTCCGGCGGACATTCGCCGGCTGCTCGACCGCGCGGTGGCGGGCGGCCACTGCGGTCCGCCCGAGCAGGTCGACGAGGCGGCGCTGGAATTCCTCGCCGAGCGCTCGGGCGGAGACGCCCGGACGGCGCTCAACGCCCTGGAGCTGGCCTGTGAGGCCGCGGGGACGGCTGGCGGTGGCCGCGTCACGCTCGCCCACGCCGAGGACGCGCTGCAGCGGCGGGCGCTGCTCTATGACCGCCAGGCGGACAACCACTACGACACGATCTCGGCCTGGATCAAGGCCACCCGCGGCTCGGACCCCGACGCCTCGCTGTACTACCTGGCGGTCATGCTGGAGGGCGGGGAGGACCCGCGGTTCATCGTGCGGCGGATGGTGATCCTGGCCTCGGAGGACATCGGCAACGCCGACCCGCAGGCGCTGTCGGTGGCCACCGCCGCCGCGGCCGCGGTGGAGCACGTCGGACTGCCCGAATGCCAGTTCGCGCTGGCCCAGGCGGCGGTGTACCTGTCGCTGGCCCCCAAGTCCGACGCTGCCAAGCGCGCGGTGTTCGCCGCCCGCGACTACATCGCCCAGCACGGCGCCGCGCCCCCGCCGGCGCACCTGCGGTCCTCCACCCGCAGCGACGGGGGCTATGACAACCCCCACCGCCGGCCGGGTCACCTCTCGCCCCAGGAACTGCTCCCCGAGGCGGCGATCGGGGCGCGCTTCTATGAGCCGGACGAGGCCGAGGCCGCCCTGCGCGAGCGCCTGGCTGACATCCAGCGTGGGCGCGGGCGGGCACGACCGCGCGAATAGGTGAAAGACCTCACGGTAGGCTCAGCCGCATGACCGCCACCGCCGCTGCCGCAGACCAGCTTCAGTCATACAACCCCGCCACCGGCGCCGCGCTGGGCGCGGTGGGCGTGACCGCCCCCGAGGACGTGCCCGCCGTCGTTACGGGCATCGCCCAGGTGCAGCCGTTCTGGGCCCAGCTGACGCTGCGCGACCGGGCGCGGTACCTGGAGCGCGCCGCCCAGGTGCTGATCGACGAGTCCGACGAGATCCGCGATCTCATCGTGGCCGAGCAGGGCAAGCCCCGCAACGAGGCATTCGCGATGGAGGTGCTGCCCACCATCGACGCCCTGCACTGGATCGCCGGGGCGGGGCAGCGGATCCTCGCCGACGAGTCGGTGCCGATGCCCCAGCTGTTCCTCAAGACCAAGCAGACGGCGTTCACCTATGAGCCGCTGGGCGTCATCGGGGTCATCTCGCCTTGGAACTACCCGTGGAGCATCCCGTTCGGGGAGGTGGCGCTGGCGCTGATGGCGGGCAACGGCGTCGTGCTCAAGCCGGCGTCGCTGACGCCGCTCATCGGCGAGCGGATCGTGCGCGTGTTCGAGCGGGCGGGCGTGCCCGAGGGCCTGATCCGCGTCGTCCACGGCCCCGGCACCGGGGCCGCCGTGGTCCGCTCCGAGGTGGCCAAGGTGTTCTTCACCGGCTCGGTGGACACCGGCCGCGGCGTGGGCGAGGAGTGCGCGCGGCGCCTGAAGGGGTCGGTACTCGAGCTCGGCGGCAAGGACCCGATGATCGTGCTCGCCGACGCCAACCTCGAGCACGCCGTCGGCGGCGCGCTGTGGGGCGGCTTTGCCAACGCGGGCCAGACCTGCTCGGGCATCGAGCGGGTGTACGTGATGCGCGAGGTGGCCGGGCGGTTCATCGCCGAGGTGGTGGCCCGGGCGCAGGCGCTGCGCGTCGGCGACCCGATGAGCTGGGACACCGAGATCGGACCGATGGTCTCCCGCGAGCAGTTCGAGATCGTGCGCGAGCTCGTGGACGACGCCGTGGCCGCGGGGGCCACGCTGCACTGCGGCGGCCCGCTCGCCGACGCGCCCAGCGGGCTGACCGGAGACTTCTACGCGCCCACCGTCCTCACCGGCGTGACCCACGACATGCGCATCATGCGCGAGGAGATCTTCGGCCCGGTGCTGCCGATCGTCACCGTCGACTCCGAGGACGAGGCGCTCGCGCTGGCCAATGACTCGGTGTTCGGCCTCGGCGCGTCGGTGTGGACCTCTGACCGCAGCAAGGGCGAGCGCGTCGCCCGGGAGCTCGAGTCCGGGATGGTGTGGATCAACGACCACATGTTCAGCCACGGGGCCTGCCAGTGCGCCTGGGGCGGGGTCAAGGAGTCCGGCCTGGGGCGGACTCATTCCAAGTTCGGCCTCTATGAGTGCGTCAACGTCAAGCTGCGCGTGTGGGAGCCCTCGGCGATCCGCGACCCGTGGTGGCACCCCTACGACGAGACGCTCGGCCGGGCGCTGCGCCAGACCGCCCGGGTGCTCTACGGGCGGCCCTCGATCCGGGCCGCCGCCTTGCGCGAGGGCGCTGTGCCGCTGCTGCGGCTCGGCGGGCGACTGGCCAAGGACGCCGTGCGCCGGAGCTAGGCTTAATCGAATGCCCGCCCAGGCCTATGCCGGCAAGGAGTGCGTCTGCCAGCTCCGCAAGGGGATCTGCGACCAGAGCTGCGTGCGAGACATGCTCGACACGCCCTTCTACATCGCCTGCCTGCGCCTGACGGGCCGCCGGTGCCTGGTGGTCGGTGGCGGCGACATCGGCCTGGAGAAGGTCGAGGGGCTGCTGGCCTGCGACGCCGACGTCACCCTGGTGGCGCCCGAGGCCCATCCCGCGCTGCGCGAGCTCGCCGCGGAAGGGTCGATCGGCTGGGAGCGGCGCGCCTATGAGCCCGATGACCTCGACGGCTGCCTGATTGCCATCGCCGCCACCAACGACACCGATGTCAACATCGCCGTGTTCAACGATGCCGAGCGCCGGGCGATGCTGGTCAACGTCGTGGACGTGCCGCCGCTGTGCAACTTCATCCTCCCGGCGATCGTCCGCACCGGGCCGCTGGCGGTGGCGATCTCCACCGCGGGCGCCTCGCCGGCGCTCGCCAAGCGGATGAAGCGCGAGATCTCCGAGCTGTTCGGCGAGCCCTACGCGGATCTGGCCGTGCTGCTCAACGACGCCCGCGGCTGGGCCAAGGGCACGCTGCCCACCTACCAGGACCGCAAGGAGTTCTTCGAGGGCATCGTCAACGGGGACCCCGACCCGATCGAGCTCCTGCGCGCCGGCCGGGCGGCCGAGGTCCGTGACCTGATCGCCGCCGCTCAGCACGCCCACGCGCCCCTCGCCGGCTGACCCGGCTGACCGCGCGGCGCCGATGAGCGAGCTGACCCACCTCGACGCCGCCGGCCGGGCCAGCATGGTCGACGTCTCCGACAAGCCCGCCACCGAGCGCCGCGCCCGTGCCCGCGCGGTTGTCCGCGTCTCGCCGCAGACCGCGGCGACGGTGCGAGACGGCAACGCCCCCAAGGGCGACGTGATCGGCGTGGCTCGGATCGCCGGCATCCAGGCGGCCAAGCGCACGTCGGAGCTGATCCCGCTGTGCCATCCGCTCTCGCTGTCCTACGTCGGGGTGGAGGGCAGCATCGACGCCGCCGCCGGGGAGATCGAACTCATCGCCGAGGCGCGGACCACCGGCCCCACCGGAGTGGAGATGGAGGCGCTCACCGCCGCCTCGGTCGCCGCGCTGACCGTCTACGACATGGTCAAGGGGGTCGAGCGCGGCGCCGAGATCGCCTCGGTGGCGCTGCTCGAGAAGTCCGGCGGCCGCTCGGGCGAGTGGCGGCGGCCGGCCGCCCGCGACCAAGCCTGACATCCTGCGGCCTGATGAAAACGGCGATCCTCACCATTTCCACGTCCGTGGCCGCCGGCGAGACCGAGGACCTCTCCGGGGCCGCGCTGGCCGAGCACGCGCAGGCGGCGGGCGCCGAGGTCGTCGCCCGCGACGTCGTGGCCGACGACCAGGGCGCGATCGAGGACTGGCTGCGCCGGCAGGCGGCGGGCGGCGCGTCGCTGATCTTCACCACGGGCGGCACGGGCCTCACCGATGACGACGTCACCCCGGAGGCCACCGAGGCGGTGATCGAGCGCACCGCGCCCGGGTTCGCCGAAGCGATGCGCGCCGAGGCGGTGCGCCACACCCCCATGGGCATCCTGACGCGGGGGGTCTCGGGGATCGCCGGCCGGAGCCTGATCATCAACTTCCCCGGCAACCCGAAGGCGATCGGCGAGCTGTTCCCGGTGATCGCGCCGACGCTCCAGCACGTCGTCGCGACGCTGCAGCGTGAGCGTGGACAGCGCACCCCCGGCCATTGAGCTGCGCGGGCTCGCCCGGTATTTCGGCGAGCGGACCGCGTTGCGCGACGTCACGCTGGCGCTCCCGGAGGGGGCGACCGTGGCGGTGCTGGGCCGCAACGGCGCCGGCAAGTCGACGCTGCTGCGCATCCTGGCCGCCCTGCTGCGCCCCCACGCGGGCGAGGTCCACCTCTTCGGCGAGCCGCTCCCGGCCCGCGCCTTCGCGGTGCGCGGCCGGCTCGGCCTGCTGGGCCACGAGCCGCTGCTGTACCGCGACCTGACCGGCCGCGAGAACCTTCAGTACCAGGCCCGCCTGCACCGCATCGACCTCGAGCGCGTGGACGAGGTGCTCAGCGCGGTGCGGATGGACCGCCGGGGTGGCGACCCGGTGCGCCTGCTGTCACAGGGGATGGTGCAGCGGCTGGCCGTGGCCCGAGCCGTGCTGCATCGCCCGCGGCTGCTCCTGCTCGACGAGCCCCGCGCCAACCTCGATCCCGCCGCCGCGGACCTGGTGGAGCCCCTCATCGGCCGCGCCAGCGGGTGCACGCGCGTGTTGACCAGCCACGACCCGCAGGCGGCCCTGGCCGAGGCTGACCTGGTGCTGGCGCTCAAGGACGGGCGGCCGGTGTTCGTGGGGGAGCCGGGACAGTTCGGCCCCGAGCGGGTGCGGGAGCTGTACGCATGAGGACCGCCATGGTGGTGCTGCGCAAGGATCTGCGCCTGGAGCTGCGTACCTGGGAGACGCTGCCGGCGATGGTGCTGTTCGCGCTCGTCACCTTCGTCATCTTCCACTTCGGCCTGAACCGCACGACGATCAGCGGGCAGCTCGCCGCCGGGGTGCTGACGGTGACCCTGCTCTTCGCCGCCATGCTGGGCGTCAACCGGCTGTTCGTGGCCGAGCGCGAACAGGGCGGCTTCGACGCCTTCCTGCTGGCCCCGGTGGACCGCACCAGCATGCTCGTGGCCAAGGCCTCGGCCCTGTTCCTGTTCCTGTGCGTGCTCGAGGTGGTGGCGGTGCCGGCGTTCGCCCTGTTTCTGCTGGGGCCGTCGCTGGGTCCGGCGCTGCCCGGCCTGATCCTGGTGCTGGCGCTGGCCAACCTGGGGCTGTCGGTGATCGGGACGCTGGTGTCGGCGATCGCCGTCCATACCCGGGCGCGCGATCTGATCGGGCCGCTGCTCGGGCTGCCGCTGCTCGTTCCGGCCCTCATCGCCACCGCCCGGGCGGCCGGGCCGCTGCTGGCCGGCGCGCACGCGTCCTCGGCGCCGCCAGGCAAGTGGCTGCTCATCCTGGCTCTTTATGATGTGGTGTTCGGACTGCTCGCGTACGCGGTGTTCGACTTCCTCCTGGAGGACTAGTTGCCCCCCACCACCTACGGCAAGGGCCTGCGCACTCTGTCGCTGGCCACCATCATCACGCTGGGCGGCGCTCTGGCGCTGGTGTTCTTCTATGCCCCGCTGGACGCCAGCCAGGGGTTCGTGCAGAAGATCTTCTACATCCACGTGCCGCTGGCGATCGTGTCGCTGGGCGGCTTCATCTTCGGCGGCCTCCTGGCCATCGGCTACCTGCGCACCGGTGATCGCGCCTGGGACATGCGCTCCTACGTGGCGATCCACATGGCGCTCATCTTCGGCGTCGGCGGGCTCCTCACCGGCTCGATCTGGGCCAAGGCCAGCTGGGGTCACTGGTGGGTGTGGAGCGAGCCGACGCTCGTCTCGTTCCTGATCGTGATCCTGCTGTTCGCCACCTATCAGCCCCTGCGCTTCTCGATCGAGGATCCCGAGCGCCAGGCGCGCTACGCCAGCGTGTTTGCGGTGGTGGCGGGCGCGTTCGTGCCGCTGAACTACCTCGCGGTCAACCTCGCCACCGCCTACGTCCATCCCCGGGTGCTGACGCTGACCAGCGCGAACCTGCCGCCCTCGATGGGCCTGGTGTTCGTCGTGTCGCTCGCCGGGATAACGTTGCTGTACGTGACGCTGTGGAAGTACGAGATGGCGGCCAAGAACGCCCGCTCGCAGGTGCGACGGCTGCGCCGGACCCTGCTCGGCGACGACGCTGTGCGCCCGGCCGGACGGAGCGCGGCGCCGTCGTGAGCCTCCTGTTCGCCATCGCCCCGGCGCTACCGCTGGGCAAGTCCGGGAAGTTCGTGGCCGCGGCGTACATCGTGTTCGTGGTGCTGATCCTCGTCTACGTGGCGATCATGGCGGTACGCGCCCAGCGCCTGGAGCGCGAGCTGGCCGAGCTGCGCCGCGACGTCGAGGCCGCCCGCTCCGCCCAGGACGCCGACGATCGCCGAACCGAGGCCGTGCTGTGAGCGAGCTGCTGGCCATCGGTGTCTCCCATAAGACCGCGCCGGTCGAGGTGCGCGAGCGTCTGGCCCTCCCGGAGGCGCGCGCCGCCGAGTTCATGCGCGACCTGCGCGGCGGCGCCGAGGTGCACGAGGCGGTGGCGGTGTCCACCTGCAACCGCACCGAGCTCTACCTGGTGGTCGGTGACCCCGTCGAGGCGGAGTCCACGGTGCTGTCGATGCTGGCGCGCCAGGCGGGCATCCGTCCCACCGAGCTGGCCGGCGCCATCTACGCGCACCGCAACTGCGACGCCGCGCGGCATCTGTACCGCGTCGTCTCCGGCCTGGAGTCGATGCTCGTCGGCGAAGCCGAGATCCAGGGGCAGATCAAGCGCGCCTACGAGGGCGCGCTGGCCAAGGAGAGCACCGGTCCGCTCACCAACCGTCTGTTCGGGGCGGCGCTGGCCACCGGCAAGCGGGTCCGCACCGAGACCGCCATCGGCGAGGGCCAGCTCAGCCTGCCCGGTGCCGCCGTTGCGCTCGCGCGCGAGCAGCTCGGTCAGCTGCGCGGCCGTCGCGTGGTCATCATCGGCACCGGCGAGACGAGCGAGCTGACCGGCCGGGCCCTGGCCGACAGTGGCGTCGCCACCGTGTTCGTGGCCAACCGGCGGCGCGACCGGGCCCTCAGCCTTGCCCGCCGCTACCACGGCACCAGCATCCCCCTGGACGAGCTGCCCGAGGCGCTGGTGGCCGCGGACATCGTCGTCGCCGCCACGGCATCGCCCCACCTCCTGCTGGAGGTGCGCGAGATCGCCGACGTCATGCGCGCCCGCGAGGGCCGGGCGCTGCTCCTCATCGACCTCGCCGTTCCGCGCGACATCGACGCCGCGTGCGCCGGGCTGGATGGCGTGACGCTGTTCGACATCGACGACCTCCAGGCGGTGGCCACGCGCAACCGCAAAGGCCGCCAGGCCGAGGCTCGCCGCGCCGAGGGGATCATCGAGGAGGAGATCCAGAAGTTCGCCGCCTGGCTGGGCTCGCTGGAGGTGCTCCCGACCCTGGCCGCGCTGCGCTCCCTGGCCAGCGACATCGCCGGCCAGGTGGTGGCCGAGAACCGCGGCAAGTGGGAGTCGGCCTCGCCGCGCGACCTGGAGCGCATCGACGCCGTCGCCCGCGCCGTGGTCAACCGGATCCTGCACGAGCCCACCCTCCAGATGAAGGCGATGCACGATGACCGGGTGCACGCGCGTATGGCCGTCATCCGCGACCTGTTCGGGCTGACGGTGGAGGAGGGCGCGCCCGGCGCCGAGGAGCTCGACGCGTGGCCTGACGAGGAGCTCGCGCAGGTCCGCGAGCTGCCCGCCCGCGGCCCGGCGCGCGGTCAGCGACCAGGCTGATGCGCATCGGCACGCGCGCGAGCGCGCTGGCCCTCGCGCAGGCGCGCTGGGTGGCCGATCGCCTCGGGCCCGGCGTCGAGATCGTGAAGATCACCACGCTGGGGGATCGCGGCGCCGCCGTGTCGGACAAGTCGCGCTGGGTCTCGGAGCTGGAGCGCGCGCTGCAGGACGGGCGCATCGACCTCGCCGTGCACTCGGCCAAGGACGTGCCCACCGAGCTCCCCGACGGCCTGGAGCTGGTGGCGATCCCCGAGCGCGCCGAGGCCCGTGACGTCATCTGCGGCGCCGCCGCCCTCGCCGACCTGGCGCCGGGGAGCCGAGTGGGGACCAGCAGCCTGCGGCGCCGCGCCCAGCTGCGCGCGCTGCGCGACGACGTGGAGGTGCGCGAGCTTCGCGGGAACGTCGATACGCGGCTGGCCAAGCTCGCCGAGGGACAGGTGGACGCCCTCGTCCTGGCCGCGGCGGGCCTGGACCGCCTGGGCCGCGGCGGCGAGGCCGGCGGGCTGCTGGACGAGTTCGTGCCCGCCGCCGGACAGGGTGCGTTGGCGCTCGAGGCCCGGTCGGGAGCGATCGAGCCCGGGCGCCTGGCCGCGGTCGTCGACGCTCAGGCGACGGCGTGCGTGAACGCCGAGCGCGCGCTCGTCCATGCCCTGGGCGCCTCCTGCCACACCCCTGTCGGCGCGTACGCGCGGATGAAGGCCCACCCACCGGGCCAGCTGACGGTGACCGGCTGGGTGGGTCTCCCGGACGGCTCGGCGTGGCTGCGCGATGAGATCACCGGCGACGCGGAGAGCATCGGCACGCTGTGCGCCGAGCGGATGCTGGCCGCCGGCGCCGCGGAGCTGCTGCGCCAGGCCGCGGGCGCGGTGGCGGCATGACCGTCTACCTCGTCGGCGCCGGACCCGGCGATCCGGGCCTGCTCACGGCGCGGGCGCTCGAGCTGATCGCCGCCGCCGATGTGATCGTCCATGACCGCCTCATCCCGGCCACGGCGCTGGACGGTGCGCGGCCCGACGCCCAGCTCATCTATGCCGGCAAGGAGGGGGGCGGCCCGTCGGCGTCCCAGGCCGAGATCGACGCGCTGTTGCGCGAGCACGGTGCCGCCGGGCGCGAGGTGGTGCGCCTGAAGGGCGGCGACCCGTTCGTGTTCGGCCGTGGCGGCGAGGAGGCCGAAGTGCTGCGCGCCGCGGGCATCCGCTTCGAGGTCGTCCCGGGCGTCACCGCCGGGGTCGCCGCCTCCGCCTACGCCGGGATCCCCGTCACCCATCGCGACGTCTCGAGCGCGGTGGCGTTCGTCACCGGGCACGAGGACCCGGCCAAGGGGGATGAGGGCGGGACCGGGTCCTCGCTGGACTGGCCCGCGCTGGCGCGCTTCCCCGGCACGCTCGTGTTCTACATGGGCGTGCGCCGGCTCGGCGAGATCGCCCGGCAGCTCGTGAACGGCGGGCGCCCGCCGTCCGAGCCCGCCGCCGTCATCGAGCGCGGGACCCTGGCGGACCAGCGCGTGGTGACCGGGACGCTCCAGGACATCGCCGAGGTCGCCGCCGCCGCCGGGGTGCGCGCGCCGGCGATCTCGCTGTTCGGTCCGGTGGCGGCGCTGCGGGCCGAGCTGGCCTGGTTCGAGTCGCGGCCGCTGGCCGGGGTGACGGTGGCGGTGACGCGGGCGCGGGCTCAGGCCAGCGGGCTGGCCGCCCGCCTGCGCGGACTGGGAGCGGCCGCGCTCGAGGCGCCCGCGATCCGCGTCCGCGAGCTGCCCGGCCCGGCCCCCGAGCTCGAGCGCTACGACCTGGTCTGCCTGACCAGCCCCAACGGCGTGCGGCTGCTGTTCGAGCGCCTGCACCGGGCCGGCCGCGACGCCCGCGCCTTCGGCGCCGCGCGCGTGGCCGCGATCGGGCCCGGGACCGCGGCGGCGCTGCGCGAGCACGGCCTCATCGCCGACATCGTCCCCGAGCGGTTCGTCGCCGAGGGGCTGGTGGAGGCGCTGGCCGGCGTCCCGGTGACGCGGGCGCTGGTCGCCCGGGCCGCCGAGGCGCGCGACGTGCTCCCCGATGCCCTGCGCGCCCGGGGTGCCGAGGTCGACGTCGTGGCCCTGTATGAGACGGTGGCCGAGCCACTGTCAGAGCGCCAGCGCGAGGAGGTGGCCACCGCGGACTACGTCACCTTCACCTCCTCCTCCACGGTGAGGTTCCTCTTCGAGGCGATGGACGGTCGGCTGTCTGAGCGCACTCGCCTGGTCAGCATCGGGCCGGTGACCAGCCAGGCGCTGCGCGACCGCGGACGCGAGCCCGACGTCGAGGCGGCGCGCCACGACATCGACGGCCTGGTGGAGGCCATCGTGGAGGATGTGGCCAACCAATAGGGAGCCGCCATGCCCAGCTCAGAACAGCAGCAGCCGGTCATCACCTTCCTGTCGGACTACGGTCTGTCCGATGACTTCGTCGGCATCTGCCACGGGGTGATCGCCTCCGCCTGTCCGCAGGCGCGGGTGATCGACCTCACCCACGGGATCGCCCGACACGATGTGCGCTCGGGCGCGATCGTGCTGGCCGAGGCGATCCCGTATCTCCCCGTCGCGGTCCACCTGGCGGTCGTGGACCCGGACGTGGGCGCGCAGCGTCGCGCCGTCGCGCTGCGCACAGCCGACCGCCGGCGTTTCGTCGGGCCTGACAACGGACTGCTCACCCTGGCCGCCGAGGCGTCGGGCGGCATCGTGGAGGTGGTGGATATCGCGCGTAGCCGATTCCGCCTCAAGCCGGTGTCGGCCACGTTCCACGGGCGCGACATCTTCGCGCCCATCGCGGCGGCGCTGGCCGGCGGCGCGACGCTGTCCGAGGCCGGAGAGCCCGCCGATCCGGCGGACCTGGTCACGCTCGTCCTCCCGACCGCGCAGGTGCGTGCCGGGGCGCTGGTGGCGCACGTGCGCTACGTCGATCGTTTCGGCAACCTCCAGCTGAACGTCGGTCACGAGGAGGTCGCGCAGGCGGGACTGCGGCTCGGCCGCGCGGCCACGGTGGAGCCCGGCGACGGCAGCGCCCATCCGGTGCACTACGTGCGGACGTTCGCGGACGCCGTCCCCGACGAGCTCCTGCTCTACGAGGACGCGCAGCGGCGCCTGGCGCTCGCCGTCAACCACGGCGACGCCGCCCAGCGTCTCGGCCTCGGCGTCGACGACGAGCTGCGCATCCGCCCGGGATGAGCCCGCTGGGCACGCCGCGCCTGCACCTGCGCGTCACCGACTCCACCAACACGCGGGCGCGGGAGCTGGCGGTGGCCGGCGCCCCGCACGGGACGCTCGTCACGGCCGCCGAGCAGAGCGCCGGGCGCGGGCGTCAGGGCCGGACGTGGACCGCTCCCGCCGGGCGCGCGCTGCTGTGCTCGGTGGTGGTCCGCCGCCCGCCGCCGCTGCTGTCGCTGCTGGCGGGGGTGGCCACCGCGGAGGCCGTGGGCCCGCAGGCGCGGCTGAAATGGCCCAACGACGTCCACGTGAACGGCCGCAAGGTGGCGGGGATCCTCGTTGAGGGGCGCCCGCAGGAAGGGTGGGCGATCGTGGGCGTGGGGATCAACGTGGCCGTGCGTCCCGAGGAGTTCCCGCCGGAGCTCGCCGACAGCGCGGGCACGCTCGGGCTCGGGCCCGAGGCGATCGAGCCGTTGCTGGCCCGGCTGCTGAGCGCGCTGGCACGGTGGCTGGCCGCGCCGGCGGACGAGATGCTCGCGGCCGTCCGCGCGCGCGACGCGCTCCTGGGGCAGACGATCACGTGGGCGGGCGGGACGGCGCGGGGCGCCGGGATCGACGCGCACGGCCGCCTGCTGGTGGACACGCCCGACGGCCGGCAGGCGCTCAATGCCGGCGAGGTGCATCTCGGCGCGATGAGCTGAGAGCGCAGCTCGGGCCCGCGCCCGCCTGATGCTTCGGACGAGACGCGGGCCCGAGGAGCCGGCGTGTCGGTTGCACCCAACCGGTCAGGGGCGCATGTGCGGATCGACGAACACGTCGTCGACCTGCGAGTCACCCAGGACCGATGTGAACCGAATGGCCATCTGAGTCGTGCCCCCATTGAGCAGCCCCGTCAGCACCGATGCGGTCAGCATCGGCAGCGACGGCTGCCACGTGCCACTGAGGACGACCGGCCCGACCGGCACCGCAACCTGGCCCAGGAGCGGCACCTTGTAGACGACCGACACGAGGACGGTCGCCAGCAGGCCGTTGTTGCGCCCGAAGAACCGGAACGACGGGTAGGCCGCGTCCACACAGGTGAACGGAGACGTCACCGATGCCCCAGCGGGCAGGTTGACCGACGACGCTCCGACAGAGCCGGTCGCGCCGTACGGCTCGCTCCCCTTCACGATGCTCGCACCGTGACTGAGAGTCCATCCCGACGCCCCTTTCTCGAAGGAGCCACCCGAGACCAGCTTGTAGCTGCTCGTGTCCCCCCACGGCGAAAACGGCTGCAAGAGCGCAGCGTTGTCGCAGGCGTCGGTGTTGATGAGTGCCGCATGAGCGGGAGCTCCCGACAGGGCGGCGATCCCGAGGGCCGAAACGACGAGCCCCACGAGACGGGTATGACGGCTGAAAAGGCCCTGCAACATGTGTACGCACCTTCCGTGGTGTGCACTGGCGGCCGAGCTATCTCAGTGAGACCTCTAGCTTTGCGTCCCTGACTCGCATCAGGTTTGCCCTTTTCAGTTATGGATTGACAGCACAGAAGATCGGGCCCCTCGACCCAATCCTCCATTTCTTTAGTTATTGCCTGGACGGATATCGGACGGCTGGTTCGTCCCTATTCGGGCGCATTGCCTAAGGATCGGCAACGCGACAGCCGATACGTGCGCGCAGGATGACTCACAGCTGCTGCGCACGATGACCAAGGACCCCAGTTTCGAACAGCAGGAGATGCTCGCCGCCACCCGCCGGCTCGCCCAGGCGAGGAGGTGGGCCCGCCGCGAGCTGCGCATCGAGCTCTGCTGCTCCGCCGCCTTCGCCGTCGCCGTCGCCGCGCTGTTCGCCCTCCCGTCGCCTCAGGCGTGGAACCCGCTCGGGGCGATCCTGTGCTTCGCGGTCATGGTGCTGGCCGTGCGCGTCAGCTTCGAGACGCCCTTCGGCTACACGCCGGCCACCCAGCTCGCTTTTGTCCCCATGCTCTTCTGCATGCCGATGGCGGCTGTGCCCATCGCCGTGGTGGCGGTGCTCGCGATCAGGATCGGCCCCGATGTGATCTCCGGACGCACTCCGGCGGTGCGGCTGATCCGTTGCATGGTCAATTCATGGTTTGCCGTCGGACCGGCGCTGGTGTTCGCCGTCGCTGATGTGAGCCCTTCCCATGCCGGGCCGCTGCTGCTCATCGCCGCGCTCGCGGCCCAGTTCGCCGTCGACTTCATGTCGGCCGGCGTGTACTTCAAGCTGTTGCGCGGGGTCAGCCTCCTCTCTCAGGTGAGCGCGAGCGCATGGGTGTACGTCATCGATGCGGGCCTATCGGCGGTGGCGCTCGTCATCGCCGAGCAGTTGCATGAGGCGCCGTACGCGGTGTTGGCGGTGCTCCCGCTCCTGGGGTTGCTGCGGATGTTCGCCGACGAGCGCCGCGAGCGGCTGGGCAAGCTGCTCCAGCTCAACGAGACCTACCGTGGGACCGCGCTCCTGCTCGGCGACGTCATCTCCGCCGACGACAACTACACCGGGGAACACTCCGAGGGAGTCGTGGGGCTGGCGCTGGCGGTGGGCGACGCCCTCGGCCTGGACGCCGAGCGCCGGCGCAACCTCGAGTTCGGCGCCATGCTGCACGACGTCGGCAAGATCACCATTCCCAAGGAGATCATCAACAAGCCGGGCAAGCTCGACCCGCATGAGTGGGCGATCATCAAGACCCACCCAGCCGCGGGCCAGAGGATGCTCGAGCGCGTCGGGGGCTTCATGCTGGAAGTGGGGGACATCGTCCGCGCTCACCATGAGCGATGGGACGGCGGGGGCTACCCGGACGGGCTGGCGGGCCAGGCGATCCCGCTGGAGGCTCGCATCATCACCTGCTGCGACTCCTGGAGCGCGATGCGCACCGACCGCCCGTACCGCGCTGCGATGTCGCTGGCGGCGGCGACCGAGCAGATGATCGTCAACGCCGGATCGCAGTTCGACCCGGCGGTGGTCAAGGCCATGATGCCGGTCGTCGTCGCCGCGGAGGCGTCCGGGGTGGTGTCCGCGGAAGCGCCCGCGGTGGCCGCGGCGCCTGACGCCTCCGTCAGCGTGCCGGCGTCCGTCAGCGGGCCGGCGAGCACGCCGGCGGGCGCACCCGTCGCCGCCTAGACCGGCACCCGCCGCGGCGGGCTATGCCGCCTCTTCGGCGTCCTGGGCCGGGCGCGCGCGTGTGCGGCGCTTGGGCTTGATCTCGTCGACGCGACCGTCCGCGGGCTCGGGCTGGGGCTCGGGCTCAGCGGGCTTCTTGCGCGGGGCGCGCGTGCGGCGCCTGGGCGCGGGCTTGGGCTGCTCGGCGGCGGGCTCGGGCTCGTCGGCGTTGGCCGCGGGCTCGAGCTCGTCGTCGTCGCGGTCGTCGTCGTCGCGGTCGTCGTTGTCGCGGTCGTCGTCGTCGTCGATGTCGTCGTCGATGTCGTCGTCGATGTCGCCGTCAGGTTCGTTCGCCGCCACTTCGAGCTCGTCTGCGTCCTCTGCTGTCGTGTCGAGCGTGGTCTCCGGGGTCCCGGCCGCGCGGCCTGAACCCGATCCGGCGGTGACGCCCGCCTTGCGCCGGCGGCGCTTGGAGCCGCGCCGGCCCTTGGGAAAGTTGCGCAGCAGCTCGCGGGCAAGAGCCGCCGGCTTGCGCGCCATCCGGGTGCGGGCGCCGCGCAGCGCCTCCTCGGCCTCGGGGGTGTGGGCCAGCGCCGCCGCCAGCAGCGCCGCCGACAGCCGGCGATCCTCCTTGCGGCTGGCGTGGACCAGCCGGCGGGCGTTGCGCGCGTGGGCGGACCCGGAGGAGTTGACCAGCAGGCCCAGGAGCCGTTTGGTCTCGGGCCAGCGCTGGACCGCGTACTCCTCGTGGACCTCCCGCGTGTACTCGGCCATTCGCCAGATCCAGGCGTTGGCCTGGTCGCGGCGACCGATCCGGCGCTCGGCCAGCGCCTGGAGCATGATCTTCACGCCCTCGCGCCGCTCGTCGCGGGGCCAGCCTCCCATGATGTCGATGGCGGTGTCGAAGGCCTCGGCGTCGCGGCTGGCGGCGATCTCCTGCAGCGCCCGCAGGCGCAGCTGCGCGTTGCGGTTGCGCTGCACCGCCGTGATCAGAAACCGGCGCTTGAGCTCGCCGCCGCGGTCGAAGTGCAGCATCGCCTTGGCGCGCCGCCACCCGTTGGGGGCCACGCGCGCGCCGGCCAGCGCCGCCCACACGTGCTGCTCGCCGTAATCCAGGTGTTCGACCGCGATGCGCCACAGCTCGCGCTCGAAGACCTCGGCGCGCCGCTCGGGGTCAGGCGTGACCGGCAGCACCCGCCGCTCCACCCGCACCCGCCGGCCGCGGCCGCGCCGCACCGGGCCCACCACGATCGCGCCGCCGCGGTAGACATCGCGGTCCAGCAGCGAGTGCAGCGTGACGACGGGATCGTCGTGCTTGGTGGCGGGGTGGACGAAGTCGATCACGATCCCCGCCTCCTTGCCCGGGTGGCGCCGCGTGACGCGGCCCACGCGCTGCTGGTAGATGCGCTTGGACGCGGTCGGCGCCAGGTGCATGCAGATGGTGGCCCGGGGGCTGTTCCAGCCCTCGGCCAGCAGCTGGGCGTTGATGAGAACGTCGATCTTGCCCGACTCGTAGTCGGCCAGGACGCGGGCCAGTTCGCGCTTGGGCGTCTCGCCCGAGACGCCCTTGGCCTTGATGCCGATGTTCCGGAAGGCCTCCGCGACGTTGTAGGCGTGCTTGACCCCGGCCGCGTAAACGACGCCGGGCACCCCGTTGAAGCGCGTCTTGTAGAGGTCGGCGATCGCCACGTTGAACGGGGTCTGGTCCAGCAGCTGGGCCAGCATCTCCTGGTCGAACTCGGTGTCCACCTCGCCGCGTCGCAGCGGCACCTTGGCGATCGTGCGCACGCCGGGACCGGGCGGGATGCGGATGCAGCGCAACGGCGCGATCACGCCCCGGCGCGCCGCCTGGGCCAGGTCGAAGCGGCTGGTCTGGGTGGGGAACAGGTCGGTGACGTGGCGGGCGATGAGCGCGCCGGTGGCCGTCATGCCGATGAAGATCGGGCCCGACCAGGCGCGGATCGCCGCCGAGGTCTTCTCGCCCAGGGCGGTGTGGGCCTCGTCGCAGATGACGATCGCGTAGGCATCGGAGATCCGCCCGGCGTTGCGCACGAACCACTGGTAGGTCTCAACGGTGACCGGGCCGTTGGCGGCGTCCTGGCCGTCGAGCATCGCCCCGGTGATCCGGTCGCGGTAGCCGCGGTCGCGCAGCTCGCCGTGGAACTGGTCCACGAGGTTGCGGCGGTGGGTGAGGATCAGGACGCCGCCGGTCCGCGACGCCTCGACGAAGCCCAGCGCCGCGACGGTCTTGCCGGCGCCGGTGGCGTGCTCGAACCAGAAGCGCTTGGCGGCGTTGGGGTCCTCGGGCTGCTCCTCGAGCTGCCCCTCCTCCTCGTCCGTTTCGTCCTGCCAGTCCTGCGGCTCCTCGTCCTCGGGCTCCTCCTCCGGGCCCTCGTCGTCCACGCCCTCGTCGTCCACGTCCTCGTCGTCGAGGTCTCCGAGGTCCCCGAGGTCGTCCTCCTCGGTGTCGGGCGGTTCGGGTGCCGGGTCAGAGACGCGCGCCACGATGTCCTCGGGCACGACGCCGTTGGATCCCGAGCCGTTGGCGCGCTGGCTCTCGGCCAGCAGCGCGGTCAGCGTTCCCGACAGTGCGTCGACCTGGTGGGCTGAGAGCACGGTCCCGTCAACGAGGCGGGGCTCCTCCTCGGAGAGCAGGCGTTCGAGTCCGAGCAGGAGCGAGAACTGGCGGCGCCACGCGATCGACGGCGTCTTGTGGCCGGCGTCGACCTCGGCGACGGCAGCGTCGAGTGCCCGGCGGCGGGCGGAGCCCGGAGCCAGGGCCTCTTCGAGGGTCTCGCCTTCGTAGACGAAGCGTTCGCGCGTCAGCAACTCGGCGCGCGCGATCGCGTCAGGACTGGGAAAGGGGGTGGTCATCACCCATCGGTAGTTGAAGCGTTGCGTCAGGATGAGCGAGCCGCGGCATTAAGTCGTGGCGGCCCAGCCGTTCTCAGCACGAGACCGAGCACAGCGATGTTCCTCAGAAGCGTTCCCCCCGGCCTCGTGTCCGAAGGATAACGGTTATTTAAGCAGATCCAACAGATCAACCATAAACGCGGGATCTGAGACATCTGCCGTATGGCAACCTGTCGGCTGTGAGCCCCCGTAGGAGACTGGCTGCGCTTGCCACTGTGCTGGTGGCGCTGGTGGTGGTGGCCGTGGTCGTGGCCCACCCCACCAGCAGCACCCCGCACAGCGCTCACCTGTCCAAGAACGCGGTGTCCACGGCCCTGGCCGGCTCCCCGGCGGTGCTGGGGTCGCTGCACGCTCAGGGCAACCAGCTGCTCTCCGGCGGCCCCAGGGCGTTCCAGGCCCGGCTGAAGTCGCTGCGAGGCTATCCCGTGGTGATCAACAAGTGGGCCTCGTGGTGCGTGCCCTGCCAGACCGAGTTCCCCGCCTATCAGCGCGCCTCGGTCGCCCTCGGCCGCCGCGTGGCCTTCATTGGGATCGACGGTAAGGACAAGAACCCGGCCGCCGCCGCCTTCCTGCGCCGCTTCCCGGTCAGCTATCCCAGCTACACCGACCCCGACGAGAAGATCGCCCGTTCCGTCCAGGCCGCGACGTATTACCCCCAGACGGTGTACATCAACCGCCAGGGCAAGGAGGTCTACGACCACGCAGGCCCCTACGAGACCGCCGCGTCCCTGGAGCGGGACATCCGGCGCTACGCGCTCCAATGACCGACGTGCTCACCTACGAGGTGCGCCGGGCGCGCGGCGAGCAGGAGATGGCGGCGGCGCTGGAGCTGCGCCACGAGGTCTTCTGCGTCGAGCAGGGCGTGCCGGTCTACGAGGAGCTCGACGGGCGCGACGGCGAGGGCGTGCATCTGGTGGCCATCTCCAACGGCATCCTGCTGGGCACCTGCCGGCTGCTCTTCGTGGGGCCCACGGTGCAGTTCAGCCGGCTGGCGGTGCGCAAATCGGCTCGCCGCCAGGGGATCGCCTCGGCTCTGTTGGCCCTCGCTGACGAGGAGACCCGGGCGGGCGGCGCGCGCCGGCTGGTGCTGCACGCCCAGACCTATGCCCGCTCGCTGTACGAGTCGGCCGGCTACGAGCCGCGGGGGCGGATCTTCATGGAGGCCGGGATCGAGCACATCGCGATGGAGAAGCACCTGTCCTAGGGATCCAAGCCGTTATCACATAGGCAATGATCCTATCTAATTTGATAGGTACCTATATAATGTGATAGATGGACCTCGGAGATCCCACCCAGGCCGTGACCTCGACGCTCGATGGGCCCGTGCTCGCTGTGCTTGCGCGGTCGGGACGCCCGCTCACGGTCGGCGAAGTCGCATCAGATGCCCCACGAGGGTCGGAGATCGGCATCCGCCGGAGCCTGGCCCGCCTGGTGGAGCAGGGCATCGTGGTCGCCACTCAGATGGGTCGCAACAAGGTCCACGAACTGAACCGGGACCACGTTGCCGCCCCGGTCGCCGACATCCTCGCCGGGCTGCGACTCGAACTGTGGAGGAGGCTGCGCGAGTCTCTGGCGGGCTGGGACCCGAAGCCGATCTCCGCGTCCGCGTTCGGATCTACCGCGCGCGGTGACGGCGGCCCCGAGAGCGATGTCGACATCCTGCTCATCCATCCGCCGCTGCCCGGAGAGAGACGGCTGCCCAAGAGCGCCTCCGAGACGCTGGCCGAGCTCGTGATCCCCACATTGTCGGCCGAAGATGAAGAGCGGTGGCTGGCCCAGATCGATCGGTTGCACGCAGACGTGCTCCGCTGGACCGGCAACTCCGCCCAGGTCGTGGACCTTTCATTCCACCAGTGGCGGGACGGCGCTGACCCCGAGTTGATCCAGTCCGTGCGTCAGGACTACGTGGGGCTCGCCGGGGTCGAACTGTCATCGCTGCCAACTTCCGGGTAGCGGATGGCTCGCGGAGGTCGCACCGGGACATGCACACGCGCGGATGCCCGGCTGCGCCTGCGGACGGCGCGCGCCTATCTGGAGACGGCGGACCTCGTCATCGACGAGTCGGCGCGAACCGAGTTCGCCAATGTGGCGGCGGGCCTCGCCGTTCTGGCTGGCGTTGCTGCCTCGGATGCGATCTGCTGCGTCCGTCTCGGGAAGCGGCACCGGGGCGAGGACCATCGCGGCGCTGCGGCGTTGCTCGCGGACGCGGTACCTGATGGGAGCAAGCTCGCGGGGACCCTGATTCGGCTCCTTGACGTCAAGGACGCCGCCCACTATGGCCCGAAGCTGGTGGAGCGCCGGACCGCTACGCAATCTGTCCGGTGGGCGGCGCGGCTGATCGAGCGCGCTGGGGAGGAAGTGGAGCGATGATCGGCGACACGTCTCGCTAGCGTCCCGGCGGTGTCCGAGATCCGCATCGACCCGCTTACCGGTCAGCGCACGATCCTCGCCGAGGCACGCGCCGGGCGCCCCGGCAGCGGTCTGGGCGCGTCGGGTGGCCACGCCGAGGATCCGTTCGCCGAAGGCAGCGAGGCGAGCACGCCGCCCGAGCTCTACGCCGTGCGCCCGGACGGCAGTGCCCCCGACACCCCCGGCTGGCGGGTGCGCGTCGTGCCCAACAGCTACCCGGCGCTGGACCCCGATTCCCCCGAGCCGCCGCCCAGCGCCAACCCCGACCTGTTCTGGAGCGGGCCCGCGCGCGGCGCCCACGAGGTGATCGTCAACGCCCCCGAGCCCGTCCGGTCGCTGGCCGAGCTCGAGCCCGCGCAGGTGGCGCTCGCCGTTGATGTGTGGCGCCGGCGCATGCGCGCGCACGCCGACGCGGCCTGCGTGCACCTGATGGTCAACGAGGGCGCCGGCGCGGGCTCCACGGTGCCCCACACCCACGCCCAGCTGTTCGCCCTGGACTTCGTCCCGGCGGAGATCGCGCGCGAGCGGGAGCGCTTCGGGGCCTACGCCACGCGGACGATGGGGGGCAACCTCCTGGGCGACCTGCTCCAGCAGGAGGTCCGCCGGCGGGAGCGGATCGTCGCCATCGACGCCGAGGCCGTGCTGGTGGCCGCATGGGCGGCCCGCGTCCCCTACCAGCTCATGATCATCCCGCGGGCGCCACGCCTGCGCTTCGAGGACGACGGCCCGACGGGCGCCGCGCTCCTGCACGACGCGCTGTCGCGGCTGCACCGGCGCCTGGGGGCCGAGGCGGCCGTGAACCTGTGGGTGCGCACCGCGCCGCAGGGCGCCGAGTACTTCTGTTGGCGGATCGACATCGTCCCGCGGCTCACCCACCTGGCCGGCTTCGAGCTCGGCACCGGGGTGGGCCTCAACCTCGTGACCCCTGAGCAGGCGGCAGCCGAGCTGCGCGACGCATGAGGGCGCTCGTGCAGCGCGTGACCCGCGCGTCCGTCACCGTCGCCGGCGACCGCGTGGCCGAGATCGGCCCGGGACTGCTCGTATTGCTGGGCATCACCCACGACGACACCGACGTGGAGGCGCTGTGGCTGGCCGGCAAGGTCCGCGCCCTGCGCGTGTTCGCGGACGCCGAAGGGCGGATGAATGAGCCGCTGGGCGATCGCGAGGTCCTGTGCGTCAGCCAGTTCACGCTGTACGGCGATGCGCGCCGGGGCAACCGGCCCAGCTACGTGGCGGCCGCGACGCCGGAGCACGCCGAGCCGCTCTACGAGAGCTTCTGCGAGCTCATCGGCGCCCAGCGCGGCGTGTTCGGCGCGCACATGGCGGTCGAGCTGGTCAACGACGGCCCGGTGACCCTGCTGCTGGAAACCCGGTAGCGGCGGCGACTGATCAGGTGGGCTGCAGGCCGGCGCGCGCGAAGACGTCGCGATCGTTGGTGATGACCGCGCTGACCCCGAGTGCCGCCAGCGACCGCACTCGTCGTGGGTCGTCCACGGTCCACGCGTAGAGCTCGCCGCCGGCATCGAGGACGGCAGCGACCAGCGCCGGCGTCACGGTGCCCCAGTGGGCCATGATCGCGTCGGCCAGGCCGGAGCGCAGCGCCTGCGCGGCCTGGCGGGGGAGCGCGCGGCGCAGGTAAGCGAGCACCGCGTAGGCGGCGGGGCGGGTCAGCCGGTTGGAGAGGTAGTCGCGCCGGACCTTGGGGACCGACAGGCCGAGCCGCAGCTCCGGCGCCGCCGCGCGCAGCACACGCAGGCTCGACGCCTCCATGCTGGAGACGAGCGTGCGGTGCATAAGGCCGAGCTCGCGCACGGTGTCGAGCACGGCGTGCTCGTAGCCCACCCCCTTGACGTCGACGTCGAGCTCGACGCTGTCGGGGAGCAGGTCGCGCAGGGCCGCGAGCGCGTCGGCGAAGCGCACCGGATGCGGATGCTCGAGATCCTCCAGCGAGTGGGCGACGACCAGCTCGTCGCCGCGCGCCATGACGTCGAGCTCGACCATGTCCCAGTCCGCGCCCTCGAGCCGGGCCGCCAGCCCGTCGAGGTCGTCGCCGGCCTTGATGATGCTGTGCCCCACGCGGCGGCACCGTGGGCTCGGCGGCGGTCATCGCGGGTTGAACCCCTCGCCGGTGTAGATCCGGTCAAAGCCGCGCGGCGTGCACGTGTCCGGACCGAGCACCGCCAGCTTCTCGCGGTACAGGCGGTAGCCGCTGTTGCGTCGCAGGACCGGGCGAACGGCGTCGGCGGGCTTGCCGGTGGGAGTGGTGGCCGCGATGCTGTCGCCCCTGCGTTCCAGCATCACGTGGGGGTGGTCAGGGTCCATCAGCGGCAGCTGCAGGCACCGACGGTGCGAGGGGTCGAACTCGGTCATAGGGCAATTGTGATCGACGGCCCTGACGCGGCCCGACCCCAGCCGCGCGCTGCAGGAGCCCGGCGCCGATGCCGCGGCCGAGCTCGACCCGTCGGATCCGGGGGACGTGGAGCGGCGGCTCGCGGCGTGCTGGGTGACGCGGCGTGGCGCGCCGAGCTGTCACGCCGGAGGTTGGGGGGTTCGAGTCCCGTTGCTCCCGCTTCAGAATGCTCCGCGGACGCTGGCAATTCTGGCGGTCGCCGCGAAGCCTGCTCTTTCGTACCAGGTCCGGGCAACGGCAAGGCGATGTTCGTCGCCTTGCGGGTCGCCAGATCAATGAGTTCTTGATCTGGTTGTACGGGTGCTTTCCGTCCGCAGTTCAAACACTTGCGATGTGGCGACGGGCTCGGATGCCCGTCGTCACCTCGCAAGTACCCGCGACCACCAACGCTCAAGGACTCTCCGCGCCGCTCCTCGTGCCCACCCGGCCCCGCAGGGGCCGGCAAACCGGCCGGACGAGCCCCTCCGCCACGTCTCGTGCTCCTCACCGCCAACCCTGGCGTGCTCCAGGAGACCAAGCGCGTCAAGGCACGACCAGCCGACCGACACCAGTGGCGCCGGCCATGTCGGGCTGGGTTCCCTACGGCGCCGGCGCCTGTGACCCGTCGGCGATCACCTGCGCGTTGATCGCTTGCACGGCTGCTGGTGTGACCTTGAGCTCGCGTCGGTCATAGCTGATCAGTCCGTCGACCTCGTCCTCGACGTCCGTGGCCGCCGTGTAGATCGCTCCGCTCAGTCCGGCGTGGAGTGCATCGAGGTCGACCTGGGTGAGCAGGTCGACGTAGCGGCTGGTGAGGGTCTGTGAGTCGGCCTCTTGTTCGTAGCCGAAGGTCGGTCCTGGCCATTCGTGGCCCGGGGTTCGGAGCGCGAGCCCGCCGAACTCGCCGTCCTCGGTGGCGAGAGTCGCGCTGGGGGCCTGGGCTGCGGGGCTGGGGTAGGAGTGCTGGTCTAGGACATCGCCCGGGTTGGACTGTGCGCACGTGCAGCGGTTGTACCCGCTGGTGGTGTCGACCAGGCGGGTGGGATCCCAGGTGTGCAGGTCCTGCGTGACCTGGCCGGGATCGAACTCTCCCCACCCCTCGTTGAATGGGACCCACTGCACGATGGAGGGGTGATCGATGTTGGCGTTGACGATCGCGTGCAACTCGCGCAGGAACTCCTGTTGCGCGGCGGCGTCCGGCCTGGCGACCGCCAGCGCGGGCATGTCCTGCCAGACGAGTAGGCCGAGGCGGTCGGTGTCGTAGTACCACTGTTGGGGTTCGACCTTCATGTGCTTGCGCACGGCGTTGAACCCGAGCGCCTTCTCGACCTGCAGGTCGTAGTCGAGCGCCTGGGGGGTCGGGGCCGTGTAGCCGCCATCGGGCCAGTAGCCCTGGTCAAGCGTGCCGAGCATGAACGTGGGCTGTCCGTTGAGTTCGACCTTGGCCACCCCGCCGACCGCGACGACCGAGATCGAGCGCATCCCGAAATAGCTGCCCACCGCGTCGATCGGGCGCCCGCCGCGTGCCAGCCGCACCGTCAGGCCGTACAGGTAGGGGTCCTGGGGAGACCACAGCCGGGCGTTGGGCACCGACAGCGTGAGCGTCGCGGTCTGGGAGCCTTGGGCGCTGGCAACCTGCTGCGTGCCGCTGTAGGCGATCGCCTGGATGGTGTCGCCCGCCGCAGCCGTCGCGCGGACGGTGACGCTCAGGGTGTCGTGCTGGACGTCGGGCGTGGCGCGGACGCTGACGATGTGCGCCACCGGTACGGGCTCAAGCCAGACCGTCTGCCAGATCCCCGAGTTGGCGGTGTACCAGATGCGGCGGGGCCGTAGCCGTTGTTTTCCGACGGGCTCGCTTCCTCGGTCGACGGGCGCATCGACACCGACGATCACCTCTTGGACGCCGGCGCGGCGCAGGGCCGCGGTGATGTCCATGCTGAATGGGTCATACCCGCCGCGGTGGGTCCCGATGCGCCGGCCGTTCACCCAGACCGTCGCCTGCCAGGCGACCGCGCCGAAGTTGAGCAGCACTCTTCGTCCCGACCACGACGACGGGATCGTGAACGTCCGGCGGTACCACGAGTCCTGGTAATGGGCGCCGATACCCGACAGCGCCGATTCCATCGGGAATGGCACCAGGATCCGCCGCGGCAGCGCTAGGCCGACCGGCGGTCGCGCCCCCGCCTGGGCTGGGGCGAACTGCCACCCTCCGTTGAGGTTCTCCCAGGCGGTCCGGGTCATCTGCGGTCTGGGGTAGCTCCGGTCCTCATTGCTCGGCGACACCTGCGCCGTCCACGGGGTCGAAAGCACCGGCCGCTTGGCTCGCCAGCCGGTCTGCTCCGGGCCCGCCGGGGCGCTCGGCCCGGGCCGGGGTGGCGCGCTCGGGGCCGGCGGCAGCCCCTTCATCACCCCGGCCACCAGCCCGTTGATCGCCCCCATGCCGGCCGGCCCAGGCCCCGCTGCCACAGCCCGCCCGGAGCCTCCGAACAGCGCCAGCGCCAGCGCGACGACCAACATCGCCGGCACCGACCGGTTCGACAAAACTCGCCCGCACACGCGAGCGAATGTACCGCGGATGGCGCCTGCCCATCAGGTCCATCCGGCCGACACCTCGATCGTCGGATCGACCGCGCCAACCCCCGATTCACGAATGCCGCCTCATTCCGCAGGGTCGGGCACGCCACCGACCCGTCCATCTGCGCCGGCCTACGACCGAGGCGGCGACCAGCGAAACGTCGCCATGGCCCCCGGGGCCAGGGTGTAGGTGAAGTAGCTCCTGCGCCAGCGGACCGCGAAGAGGGCCGGGGACCGGCTTGAGTTGTAGGCGAGCAGCACTCGAGCGCCGTTGGGATCAAGAAATGCGACGTCATCAAGGCCTGGAGTTGTGTAGCCGCCCCGCTTTCTCAGGTAGGTGTTCTGGTCGGTAACGAACGTATTCGACCAAATCCGCACAGCGCCCGGCCGGACGTAGCGGCTCGCCTGACCAAGCTGGTAATAGTCGCGGCTCAGCCGGTACTGGCGGGTTCTCTCGTCGACCTTGACCAGTCCGATGCAGCCCTGGCAGCCGTAGTTCGGCGGCTCAACGGGACCCCCGCGGGGGTCGAGCGCGATGTTCCAGAGCACGACGGCGCTGCCCCAGTTGCGGGCCGCGGCGATCTCCAGTTGGGCGGGCGGGCCCGGGGTGAGTCGTCCCGAGGTGCATTCGCTCACCACCTCGGCTAGCCGAGGCGCCAGGGCATGCATAGCGCTCATCCGGTCGACGTTGCCGGCGTAGCAGTGCCAGGCGATGCCAGCCAGTCCGGTGCCTACGTGCGGGTCGGCGGCCAGCTCGGCTGGATATCTCAGGTCACAGGGGACCGCTGTCGGGCTTCCGCGGCAGCTCCACTCGAAGTCATAGCCCAGAATGGCCGGGTGGAGGTCTGCTGCGTTGAGAGCGGGTATGAGGTCTGACCCGATGAACTGCGCCTCTTGGCTCTCGGTGAAGACCATCCCCGGGTAGTTGGTCAGCTGGTCAGGTTCGTTCTGGGGCGTGATCGCTTGGATCGGGACGCCGGCGGCCGCGTAGGCGCTCAAGAAGCGCGCGAAGTAGTCGGCCAACACCGGGTAGTCAGACCGTTAGCAGACTCCCCGACGGCGGTCCCGGGTTCCCAAAGCTGTCGTCGGCTTTCATCCACGGCGGAGGACTCCATTCGCTCGCCAGCGTGGTCACGGCGGGGTTGATCGCGCGCATTGCCCGCAATGCCGGCAGGACGTAGGCCATGTCGTGAGCGATCGAGAAGTTAGCCAGTGTCGGGTCAGATTGGCCGCTGGGAAGGTCGTCATAGGAGTACGGCGCCCTTCCCCGCGTGAAGTCGGACGCGCCGATCGGCACCCGCACATACGAGACGCCGATTCCGCTCGGGCCAGGGCCGAATAGTTTCCGCATGAGCGAGCTCCGCCGCTGGGGCGTCAGCGTGTCCCAGATGAGCCAGGCCGAGGTGTCGGTCATCGCCGCCCCGAACCCCTGCATCGTCTGAAAGCGCTGACTGTCGTCGATCGTGATGGCACGGAGCCCGCGGGACGGCGAGCCGGGCGTGAACCGCAGCTGAGGGAGAGCTGGTGAGCGCCTGTGAGAGATCGGCGTTCGTCTGGGTCACCGAGACGACGATGTTTCGCGCGGCTGCGGCCGGCACCAAGGCGAGCAACAGGGCGAGAGCGATCACGACGAGTCGGGCGCTGATCCTCATCTGGCGAAGATCCTAACCGCGGCGGAGGCGTCTGGCGGAGCTGCTGGCGCTGAGCCACGCGCTGGCGCGAGCGCCAGCTGCTCTGCGGCTACGCCGAGGCGCGGCGGCTGCGGCGGGAAGCACGGCGCCGGCTCATTCAGGCGCGCCCGACGCGCTCGGCTCCGTTGGGGCTGCGCGCGTCCGAGTAGCCCGCCGCCGGCCGCGCGTGGGGGCCAGCAGCGCGTCCTCGTACACGTCCCACGTGGCCGCCGCCACGTCGTCCCAGGTCCACGCGGGAAGGTCGGGCGCGGGGCGCGCCAGCGACTCGGCGTGGCGGACGAGGCCGTCGAGGTCGTCGACGTCGGAGAGCGTCACCCGGCCGCCCAGCACCTCGCGCAGCGCCGGGACGTCGCACGCCGCCACCGGGGTGCCGCAGGCCAGCGCCTCCACCGGCGGCAGCCCGAACCCCTCTTCGTCAGACGGGAACACCAGGGCGTGGGCGCCGGTGTAGATGGCGGCCAGCGCCTCGTCGGGGACCGCGCCGGTGAGCTGGACGCCGCGCAGCTCCCGTGCCCAGCGGCTCACGGGGCCCACGAGCACGAGCGGAAGCGTGCGCGAGGCGCGCACCAGTGCCGCCACGCGCTTGCGGGGGTCGGGTGTGCGCAGCGAACCGACCCACAGGAGATAGCGATCGGGCAGCTCGTAGTGCTCGCGCACGGCCGCCACCTCCTCGGCCGGCCGCGGCCAGAACGTCGGCGCCGAGGCCTCCGGGATGACCACGATCCGCTCGGCCGGGATGTCCAGGGCGCGGATGGCGTCGTCGGCGACCACCCGGGTGGGGACGATCACCGTCGTGGCCCGCTGGACCGCCAGGTAGCGCAGCTTGAACCGCAGGCCCGTGCGCAGATAGTCGCCGGGGCGTTTGAGCGGGATGAGGTCGTGCAGGGTGACCACTGCCGGGACGGGAGAGCGCAGAGGCGCGCCCTCGATCCACGGTGAGTGAAAGAGGTCGCCGCGGCGGGGGTCGCGGCTCTCCACGATCTCCCCGCGCGGGTTCAGGGTCAGCGCATCGAGCAGACAGCGGGCATAGCGCCCGACCCCGTCCCAGACCAGCGCCGGCCGGCTGTCGTAGACCAGCCTCATGGCGCGAGGAGCGCCTTCACGCGCGCCGCGCAGCGATCGGCGGCCAGGGCAAGGATCCTGCGGGCACAGGGGCTTGCGGCGCTCAGCGAGGGTGCCGGGCCGGCCGGGCCCGATCTGGTTGCCGTGACGGTGGGCATTAGCGGGGTTGCGACGTTCCCCGGGGCGGCACTGTATCCCGGCGCAGCCGCGCGTGTCCAGCCCTCGCGCGAGCGATACGTTCCCGCCCGTGAAGGACTATTACGAGGAGCTGTGGGCGAGCCTGCCCGAGGACCTGGAGCCGCCCGACGTCGAGCTGCGCGGGGCCTTCGCGCGCTCCACGCTCACGGCCTCCGACCGCGTCCTGGACCTCGGCTTCGGATCCGGCGACCTGACCGCCGATCTGGCCACCGTGGCGCCGCAGATCACCGGCGCCGAGGTGGCCGAGGCGGCGCTGGCGCGCGCGCGCCGGCGCCATCCGCGCCTGGACCTGCGCCTGGTGCCGATCGACGGGCCGCTGCCGTTTGACGACGGGGCGTTTGACGTGGTGTGGTCCAGCGAGGTGATCGAGCACGTGGCCGACACCGCCCGCTGGCTCTCCGAGGTCCGCCGGGTGCTGGCGCCGGGGGGCCGGCTGCTCTTGACCACGCCCAGCCACGGGCGGCTGCGGCTGCTGGTCGGCGGCGTGGAGCGCTTCAGCGATCCGGTCGGCGACCACCTGCACCTCTACACGGCACGGTCGCTGCGCGAACTGCTGCACGATTTCGGCTTCGCCGATATCTCGGTCCGGAGCGCGGGCGGGCCGCCGCTGCTGCGCCGGCTGCTCTTGGCGCGCGCGGTGCGCTGATCGGGCGGGGTCGCTCCTTAGCGCCCTCGTCGAGCCCGAGCCCGAGCCCGAGCGCGCGCCCGAGCCTGAGCCCGCCGTCGCCGGCTGAGGGCGGAGCGCGCCGCCAGCGCGGCATTGGCCTGGGTCAGCGTGGCCTGGGCGGAGGCGGTGTAGAGGTCGCCGGGAACGTGATCGAGCGCGAGCACGCGCTCGGCGGCGGCGCGGGCGAGCCGCGGCCGGCCGGTCTGCTCATAGAAGGCGGCCAGCCACACCCATGGCTGCGGGTTGTCGGGCTGGACCCGGGTGGCGCGCAGGTACTGGGCGCGGGCGGCGGCGGTGTCGCCCACCGCCTGATACAGCGTGGCGAGCCGGAAATGAGGGTCGATGGACAGCGGATCGGCGCTGGCGGCGGTCCGGGCGTGGGCGAAGGCGTGGTGGACGTCGCTCTCGGACGCGTTGATCGCCTGGACCGAGCGCAGCGGCTGCCACAGCAGCCAGGCGCCGGCCAGGGCCAGCGCGACGAGCCCGGTGACCAGCGCCCCCGCGCCAGGACGGCGCCCAAGCGACACGCCGCCGGCGCGGCGGCCCACCGGGGCCCGCAGCGGCCCGCGGCCGGCCAGCCAGCCCGCGCACACCAGCGCCGGGACGGTCACGCCGGGGAAGTAGAAGGTGAAGTCGAGCATCGATTGGATCCCGAACACCACGACGACCACGGCGAGCGCCACCAGCCCCCGGCGCTCGGCCGCCTCCTCAGCGGTCAGCGACCGCCACGGCGTGCGCGGCATCAGCGGGCGCAGCGCCGCCCGGCCCCAGGCGACGAGCAGGGCCAGCGTGAGCAGGACGCCGACGAGACCGAGATCGGCGAACGTCTGGATCAGGTAGCTGTGCGCCTGATCGGTCTTGGCGGCCTCGACGGTGTGGCGCAGCCGGGCAATGCCGAAGCCGAGCTCTCCGACCCCCTTGAACAGGTCGTCGGCGCCCACGGTCAGCCCCTGGTGCCAGTACAGGGGCCGGCTGGACCCGAGCTGGGTCAGGCGGGCCGAGGTGTCCCCGGTGCCCTTCGAGCTGGTCAGCGTCGTCCAGGCGTGGGAGATCTCGCCGAACAGCCCCCGGCTCGACGCCGCCAGCGCCACCACGCCCGCCACCGGGATGAGCGCGACGCCGATCACCAGCACCGTCCCGACCCGCCGGCGGACGACCTCCGTCACCGCCACGCGATCCATCGTCAGGCTGGCGGCGAACCCGAGCGCGGTGGACACGGCCAGCAGGCCGAGCAGCACCGGCCCGAAGGCGTGCCCCGCGGCGTCCTGCGCGCTGAGCGCGATCGCGTCGGAGCTGAGGTCGTGGCTGTGCAGCGCGACCGCCACGACCGGGATCGCCACCGCGGCGGCGAGCGCGAGCATCAGCACCGAGCGCAGCCGCAACGGGACGAACGTCACCCACGCGGCGATCCCGACCACCGCCACCAGCACCGCCGAGCGCGAGTACGAGAGCACGACGACGCTGATCATCAGCGTCATGGCCGGCACGGTCAGCGCGCGCAGCACGATTCCGCGATGCCGCCGTCGTGGCGGCCCACAGCGCAGGCGCCAGCCCGAGCGCCGCCGCGACGCCGATCGCGTTCCAGTACCCGAACGGGGCGGTGAGACGGCCGAACGTGTTGTCGGGCACCAGGGTCGAGGGGAACACCTTGGCCAGCAACGCGTACGCGCTGAGCGCGGCCATCGCCGTTGCGATGCCGCCGACCACGCCGGGCCAGCGCGCCGGGAACAGGCGCGCCAGCGCGATCGCGCCCGCGAACGCGCTCACGTAGCAGAGCAGCTGATTGGCCCCGAACCACGACCAGTCGGGCTGCACCGACCATAGGATCGAGAGCGCCGCGAAAGCCGCGAAGGCGGCGAACAGGGCGAGCGTCCCCGCTCCCCAGGCGCGCCCGCGGCCGCCGACCAGCACCACGGCGGCACACGCGCCCACGCCGGCGAACACGATGGCAATCTCTGACCACGTGTTCGTCCCGGTGACGGTCTGATCGATGCTGCTGCTGGTCAGGAACACCAGCGCGACCAGCGCGGCCGCCACGCCGAGACCGACGATGACGTCGAGGGTCGGTGAGATCGAGGCAGTCGGCCGAGCGGGCGGCGCCGGTGCTCCTTCCCCGGCGCCCTGTGGCGCCGCGGCGAGAGTCGACACGGTTGCGGAGGCTACCAACCGGGATGTCCCGTCCCCGCTCATCAGCCGACGCCTAACCCGCCGCTCGCGCGATCAACATCAGGGTGTGGCCGAGCGGCGCGAGCCGCGGCCGATCGCCGAGGCGGTCGACCGGCCACAGAGCCCGCTGGAGCGCAGGCGCGAGGCGCCGCCACGTGTAGGTGACCGCGAACAGGCGCGGCACCAGCCCCGCCGCTCGTGCCTCGGCGGCCAGCCGGCGCGGCGAGAGGGGCACGTCGTCAGGGGTGCCGTGCACGCGGGTGGCCAAGCCGGTGCGATTGGCCAGGGCCAGGCCCGCGCCCACCGGGTGCCACAGACCCGGCTCGATGGCGATCAGCGCGCCCCCGGGACGCAGCAGCCGCGCCGCCTCGGCAAAGCACGGCGCGAGTGGCCCCTGGAACACCAGGTGATGGAGCACCAGCCGGTAGAGCACGACGTCGAAGCGCCGCGGCTCGAGCCCCAGGCGCCCCGCGTAGCCGACGACGCCCTCGTCCGCGCGCCCGGTCTCGAGCACCCCCTGGACCTTGGCGGGGTCCGCGTCGGCGCCGACGAGGCGAAACGCGGGCGCCGGGAACAGGTGGCGCCCCGGATGCCAGCCGCAGCCCACCGACAGGACCTCGCCGCCGCCCAGGCCGAGATTCTGGTCCAGCAGCGCGCGCTCACGCTCCATCATGTGGGCGTAGTTGAGCTCCAGAGTGGCGCGGCGGCTACGGCGGTCCAGAAGATTGTCCGCGTCGTAGGGCGCCGACGCGGACGGCGTCTCAACCACGCAGCACCTCCTCGTAGGCGGCGACGGTCTCGCCGCCGCAGCGCTCCCAGGTGAACTGCCGCTCCACGGTGTCCCGGGCGGCCGCACGCAGCGCCAGCAGCCGTGACGGATCGCCCAGCAGCCCGTCGAGCGCCGCGGCGAGCCCCCGCGGATCGCCCGGTGCAACCAGCTCCATGCCCCCGCCCGCGGCGGCGATCTCCTCGGGACCGTCCTCACCGCGGGAGCCGACCGCGGGCACGCCGCCGGCCATCGCCTCCACGTAGCTGACCCCGAACGCCTCCGCGACGCTGGGCAGCACGAACAGCGACGCCTGGCGCGCGACCGCCACCGCCTCGGCGTGGGGCAGCCGCCCGCGCAGCTCCACGCGATCGGCGACCCCCCGGGCCGCGGCCAGCGCGGTCAGCGCCTCTCGCTCGGGGCCGTCGCCGACGATCACGTAGCGCAGCGCCGGCCAGCGGTCGCGCAGCAGCGCCACCGCTTCGATGACGTCGGCGTGGCGCTTGCGCGCGATCAGGTTGCCCACGGTGACCAGCGTCGGCGTTGCCGGCGGGTCCGCGGGTCGTTGCGGGAGGTCGGTGCCCAGGTGCACGACGCGGGTGCGCGCGGCGCCCCGCTCGATGCAGCGCCGAGCCGTGCCGGCGCTGTTGGCCAGAACGAGTCGCGCATGGCCCAGCGTCCGGCGCACCGTGGCCGCGGCGGCGTGGGCACCGTGCACGTCCCCTCCGTGCACCGATACCAGCAGCGGGACGCGGCTCGCCGCCCGGCGCAGCGCGTCGCCGGCGGGCACCGCGTAGTGCGCGTGGGCGAGCTCGAACGGAAACTCCGCGCGCAGGCGTGCCAGCGCCCGGTGCAGCGCGGGGGCCGCCCAGGCGCCCCACGACGCGTAGCTCCACGGACGCGGGCGGCGAGAGATAGCGCACGTACTCGGACGCCGACCCCATCGATCGCGTCGCGCGCCGGCTGCCGCAGCGCGTCGCGCAGCGGCGCTCACCCGCAGCCGGCGGGCGTCGGCCAGAGACGGCAGCGGGCGGTGCAGGACCAGCACGCGCACGTCGGCGCCCGCGTCGCGCGCGGCCACCGCCTGGCGATGCGCCCAGACGCCCAGGGTCGGGTCCGCGGCCCGGGGGTAGTACTCGGTCACGATCACCACTCTCATCACCAGCGGCGATGCGTGGCGAGGGTGCGCTGGGCCTCGGTGGCTGGCGTGTAGGGGCGACTGGCCAGGAACGCCCGGGCCTCGGCGAGCGCGGCGCCGGGGTCATAGGAGGCGGCGATGCGCCGAATCCCGTGGTCCACGGGCACGGCATCGATCACCCCGGTGCGCCATCCCCGGGCCGCGGCCACGGCCGACCAGTGCGCGTCCAGGCCCCAGCCGAAGCGCAGCGGCGGGAACGGCGTGAGCTCGGAGAAGGTGTCGGCGCGCAGCGCCGCCACGGGACCGATCTCGACGAAGCGCGTCTGGCGCGCCACCGTGCCGGGCCGCCGCCGAGTCACCGCCCAGGCGGCGTGGGATCGCCAGCGGTGGGCCGGCTGGGCGAGCGCGAAGTCGAAGCGCTCCGCGAGGAACACGAACACGTCGAGAAAGCCGCGCGGCAGCAGGACGTCGTCGTCGAGGAGCAGCAGCCAGTCGTGTCCCGCGGCGGGCTCGCGCTCCAGCAGGGCGTTGAGGTTCTCGAACTTCCCACGCTCGCCGACCGAAGCGCTCGCGAACGACACCTCGTGGCGCGAGCGCTGAAGCTCCGCGCGCGCGGCGGCGAGCACGTTAGGGGCGTCGGTGCGCTCCACCGCCAGCACCAGGACGCGGCGGCGCGGCGACGCGGCCGCCGCCCGCCGCAGACGCCACGGGGTCAAGCGTGGCGAGGGCGGCGAGGTCGCAGATGACGTCTCTCACCGCCGCCCGGGTTGTCGCGCGGATGCCATGGACCTGGCCGCTGGTCCCGGACAGGAAATCGGTCGCCTCAGCGTGCATTGGCCGACAGCGCCTCGCGCAGCCGACCGGCGGCGTGGGCAGCGAGGACGATCCCGTTGAGGCAGCGGCGTCTGAGCACGTGCCATTGGCACCCGGCGAGCGTCCGCAGCTCGCTGGCCAGCGAGGGCGCCCCGCCCTTGCGGGCGTCGTAGCGGCGCGACGCCCGGCCCTGGCGATAGGCGGCCCGCGAGAGCCGCGTGATGGTGGCGTCGCGCGCGCTGCGGCGATGCTCCAGGCCGGCTGCGGCCAGGTAGCGCACCACGCCGCCAGCTGCGGTGTAGCGGCGCTCCCAGTCCTCCTCGTCGCCGGGCCCGTGCCAGGTCTCGTCAAAGTGCCCGGCCCGCTCGAGCGCGCGCCGGCGCAGGGCCATGTTGGCCCCCCACACCAGCGGCACGTCGCGGTCCGTGGGGCCCAGGTCCAGCGTGGTGATCGGCGCGCTCTCGCGGCCGCAGGACCGCGGGCCGCCGCCTTCCAGCCGGGCGCGGATGGGCCCCCCGAACACGTCGATCTCGGGGGCCGACGCGGCTCCCGCCAGAAGCGCATCCAGCCAGCCGGTGGGTGCCGAGACGTCGTCGTCGATGAGCACCACCAGCTCAGAGCCGGCGGCGTCGATCCCGGCGTTGCGGGCGGCGTTGAGCCCTCCGGGCGGCGGCGGCGTCACCACGCGCGCGCCGTGGCGCCGCGCGATGGCATCGGTGGCCGCGTCGGCGCCGTCATTGACGACGATCAGCTCCGCGCCTGCGGCCGCTGGCCTGAGGGGCCACCGTGCCCAGCGCGACCTCCAGGTAGTCGGGGCGGTGCTTGGTGGGAATCACGATCGTGGCTGTCGGCGAGGAGGACACGACCGGAGATTCTGCCCGGGACCGGAGCGGAGGCCGGTCTGGACCGACTCTCAGCCCGAGCGGGAGAGCTCGCGGCGGTGATCGAGCAACTGGCGCGCGAACGCGCCGATGAAGCGCGGGTTGTAGCGCGTGTAGCGCCGCCACAGCCGCCGTGGCTCGTGGGCCAGCCGGTAGGCCCACTCCAGTCCTGACTCCTGGAGCAGGTTCGGGGCCTGGGGCACGAGGCCGGCGTGGAAGTCGAACGCGGCGCCGACGCCCACCAGGACCGGCGCCTGGAGCTCGTCGCGCATCTCGGCCATCCACTTCTCCTGCTTGGGGACGCCGATCCCGACCCAAACCACGTCGGCGTGCGAGCCGTTGATCTCCTTGACGACGGCCTCGCGCTCCTCGTCGGTGAGCGGCCGGTGCGGGGGCGAGTAGCCGCCCACGATCCGGACGCCGGGGTAGCGCTGGCGCAGGTTGAGCGCCAATTGCACGAGCGCGCCCTGGTTGCGGCCGCCGTAGAGATAGATCCGCTGGCCCGAGCCGGCGGCGCGGGCGCAGGAGCGCGCCATCAGCTCCGGCCCGTAGACGCGGTCAGACAGCGAGTGGCCCAGCAGGTTGAGCGCCCACACCAGCGGCTGCCCGTCGGGGACGTTGACCGAAGAGCGCATCAGCGCCGAGCGCAGCTCCGGATCCTCCGCCGACGCCATCACGGCGTGGACGTTGCAGACGCACACGTAGCCGCGCTGGCGGGCCGCGACCATGCTGTCGATCCAGTCCAGCGCGCCGTCGTAATCGGTCAGCCCCAGCGGCACACCGAGGACCTCCGCCGAGTCAGGCGGGGGCACGGGCGTCGCAAATTCTGGCTCTATCGAAGCCTGGGGTGGCATGGACGGGGTGAGGTCTCCTCGCATTTCGAGACTGGATTTCTCAGAGGTTATGCGCAGGAACGAGGATGATGCCCGCAAGTTACGGGGTTGCGTCCACTAGTGGACGAACGTCAGAAAAGTTGCAAACGGCACCAAATCGGGGGCTGACGACGCCGCTTCTGGCGCGTCATACCCACGAGAGGTGCCTCCCATGCCCGCGGAACGTAACCTGAAGCGTCATGGACTGCGTGGTCACCGGCGGCGCCGGCTTCATCGGATCCAACCTCGTGGACGCCCTGGTGGCGCGCGGCGACCGGGTGACGGTCATCGACAACCTCCTCACGGGCAAGCGCGAAAACCTGACCAATGCTGTGGAAGGCGGCGCAACCCTCGAGACCGTCGATGTCCGCGACGCGGCCGCCGTGGCCGCCATCTTCGAGGCGGCGCGGCCGCAGACCGTCTTCCATCTGGCCGCCCAGATCGACGTCCGCCACTCGGTCGAGCGTCCCGCCGACGACGCTCAGACCAACGTGCTGGGGACGATCGCGATGCTCGAGGCGGCGCGGGCCACCGGCGTGCACGCGGGTGGTCAACACCTCCACCGGCGGCGGGCTGTACGGCGACGCCGACGTGCTGCCCACGCCCGAGGACAGCCCGATCCGGCCGCTGGCCCCCTACGGCCAGAGCAAGCTGGGCGCCGAGGGCTACTGCGCGCTGTACACCCGCCTGCACGGCCTGTCGACCGTCTCGGTGCGCTACGGCAACGTCTACGGGCCGCGCCAGGACGTGCACGGCGAGGCGGGCGTGGTGGCGATCTTCTGCGGCCACCTCATCGACGGCACCGCCCCGACCGTGTTCGGCGACGGCGGCCAGACGCGCGACTGGGTCGACGTGGCCGACGTCGTGCAGGGCCAACCTGCTCGCCGCCGAGTCGGAGATCACGGGGCCGGTCAACATCGGCCACGGGCAGGAGACGTCCGTGCTCGCAGCTCATCGAGGCGCTCAACGAGGTCGTCGCCCGATCGGCCGCTGCCCGAGCCGATCTTCGAGGCCGAGCGGCCCGGCGAGGTGCGCCGCAGCTGCCTGGACGTCACCCGGGCCCGCCAGGAGCTCGGGTGGGAGGCGCAGGTCTCGCTACGAGACGGGCTGCGGACGATCCTGGCCGGCCTCTGAGAGGTCGTCGCCGGACGGCTCGTCCGGGCTCGGCCGGTCGAAGTCGAACGGCGGCCGCTGCGGCGTCGTCGTCGGCGGCGCTGACCACGGCCACCACGGCGAGCCCGAACGTCGCCAGCAGCGCGATGACCAGCACCCAGAACGTCCAGGGGCCGACCCAGCTGGGCCGCCACAGCGACGCCCGGGAGAACGCGGTGGACAGCGAGCCGAGCAGCGATCGATCGCCATCGCTCAGCAGGGCCAGCGAGAACTTCTGGCCCGAGCGGCAAGCCGGTGGCCGCGAGACCCGGCGCGCTCGCCGTCGAGCCCGCCAGGGAGAACTCCCCCGCCTGGTCGGTCACGCAGACCCGCAGAGGCCTGCCTCCCGGCGCGTCTTGGACCAGATGGGCAACTCGCTCCCGGTCCCCAGGAGTGCCGCCGAGCGCACCGGCGGCCAGGACCGCGTGCGTCGCCGCGTCCTGCACGGTGACCGTGAGGTGCGCCCGGACGGCGCCCGAGGTCCCCCAGACGCCGACGCTGCGGGCCGGCCCGTGACTGATGAGAGGACCCTCGCACGCGGTCTGGCCAGGGCGCAGCGCGGGGAGCGGGGTTGATTCGGCGCATCCGCCGACGCCGTCCGCACGACGATGTGGCGGGTGCCGGCGACAAGCAGCGCGAGGATCGCGAGAAGCGCAAGGCCAAGGGCGGCGACGAGCCTGAGCCGAGGAGTCACCGATCGCATCTCACAGGTAGTAGGCGTGAACGACGGTGGCCAGGGATATGACTTGCACGGAGAGCAGGGCGACGAGCGTCAGCGCACACGCGAACGCGCGGGCCTTCAGCGGGATCCGGGACACGATGAGGGCAACGGCCAGGCCGAGCAGGCCGACGACCGGGAGCAGGTAGCGGCCCTGCAGGAACTGACCCTCGCCGATGATGCAGCGCCCGGTACTCGGTGATGTGCAGGAGCACCGAGGAGCGCGACGAGCGTCAGCGCGAAGAAGCCGAGCAGCGCGAGGTGCCGGCGGTCGCGAAGGCGGGCGACGAGGGCGATCGATGCGACCGCGATGCCCGCCGGCCAGCCACGCTGCCGCCGGTAGATCCAGACGCGGGAGAGCTCACGACGAGCCATCCGAACGTCCCGACTCCCTGGCGCAGCCAGATGTCATACGCGGGGAGGGACGTGCGTGGTCCTGAACCGCGACATGAACGGCAGGCGCGGCAGATAGAACTGCCAGACATAGTTGAGGAACTGCGGGACGCTGAACGGGTGCGCGGCGGAGGTGGGCACCGTGGTGATGCTCATGCCGCCCAGCGACGGGGCGAGAGCCACCCAGCCGAGCACGGGCGCGCACAGCAGCGCCGACGCCGACGGCGACGCCGCTTCAGCGCGGCTGCCGCGCTCGTCCGCGCGGACGGCGCAGCCAGCCGCAGCAGCACCGCGAGCGCGACCGGCGCGACGAGCGCGTAGGACGTCGCCTTGGTCAGGATCGCGGCGGCGGTGACGGCGCCGAGCGCGATGACGTCCGCGCCGCGGGCGCGGTGGTTGATCACGCCGCGCGCCGAGCCACAGGTCGAGCGTCCACAGGGTGATGAGCAGCGCGTCGGGATTGACCGCAGTGGACATGAACGTGACCATCGGCAGCAGTCCGGCGACGGCGGCGCAGGTCAGCTGAGGCAGGCGGCGACGACCGAACACCTCTCCGGCCAGGAGCCACGCGCGCGAGGGTGGTCAGCGACGAGCAGCAGGACACCGGCGATCCGCATCGCGTAGAGGCGTCCGAACGCGGTGCCGCCGTGATCGAGCAGGTACGCGACTGCGGCGTACAGCGTAGTAGAGCGGCGGGTTCCCGACGGCGCTGGTCGGCCCCGATCCGTTGTCCCGCGGCGGCGGTCGGCGGCATGCTCGCGGCGAGGTAGGCGTCGTAGTCGGCGCGGCTCCAGTCGGGCGGGGCCGCCTGGGGCCAGAACGCGCCCCGGCTCGCTCCCACCGAGGCATCGGCGAAGCGACTCGTCGCTCGACGCGCCCAGTCGGCCGGGCTGCCCCGGGAGCGTGAAGCTCTCTGCCAGGCTCTGCGCGTAGGCGAAGTGCGCGAGCTCGTCGGGCGACTGCCATGGCGGCACCAGCAGCGACCACGCAAGCCCGATACTGATGACGATGGCCAGCAGCGCCGCGAGGCTCCGAGGAGGCGCGAGACGCCGGAGTCCAGCGCGCTCCGGCGCTGCTGCCTCGATGGAGCGCTGCATCGGACCGGAGGGTAGTCGAGCATGAGCGCGGCGGTCACGGTGGCGATCCCGACCCTCAACGCCGGGTCCGGCTTCGCCGAGACGCTGGCGGCGGTGCGCGCCCAGCGCGTTGACCGGCGAGGTTCAGCTGCTGATCTGCGACTCGGGCTCCTCGGACGAGACGCTCCAGATCGCCCGGTCCCACGAGGCAGACGTGATCCGGATCCCCCGGGCGAGCTTCTCGCACGGCGGCACGCGCAACCGGCTGATGCAGCGAGGCGCGTGGCGATCACGTCGCCTTCCTCACCCAGGACGCCGTCCCGGCGTCGACGGATTGGCTTGCGCAGCTCTTGGCAGGCTTCACCGTGGCGCCTGACGTCGGGCTGGTGTTCGGGCCCTACCGCCCGCGCCCGGGCGCCAGCGTCAGCGTCGCGCGGGAGCTGACGAGCTGGTTCGCCTCCTTCTCGTCGGATGGGCCGCGCGATGGATCAGCTGGACCCCGGCGCGCGCGACGCCCCGGCCCGCCACTTCCTGGGCCACCTGGGCTTCTTCACCGACGCCAACGGCTGCGTGGCGCGGGCGGCGTGGCGAGCAGGTGCCGTTCCGGGAGATCGCCTACGCGGAGGATCACCTGCTGGCCCAGGACATGCTGCGGGCCGGCTACGCCAAGGTCTACGTGCCCGACGCGGCCGTGGTGCACTCCCACGAGTACTCGCCTGGGCAGTGGCTGCGGCGCAGCTTCGACGAGGCGCGCGCGGTGCGCGAGGTGTATGGCTGGGCCCCGGACGGCCGCGCCGCTGGTCCGCAACCTGCGCGGCGGGGTCGTCGGCGACTGGCGCTGGGCGCGCGAACGCGGCGACGCTCGCGGGGCCGCGTCGCGCCGCGTCTGGCGCGCTCGCTCGCTGTACCACGGGGCCCGGGCCGCCGGCGGCGGCTCCTGGGCGGACGCGCGGACGCGTCTGCCCGGCGCCCGTGGTGGCGCGTCTGTCGCTCGAGCGCCGGGTCTGAGCGGCGGTCTCGTCGGCTACTCTCTCGTCCATGCCAACTCCAGCCGTCGGCGGCGAGCGGCTGCCGGTGGTGGTCGCGCGGTCGGTGAGCAAGACGTTCACCGTCCCCGAGGAGCAGGTGCACACGCTCAAGGAGCGGGCGCTCCATCCTCGGCGCCGGATCCGCCACAACAGCTACAAGGCGCTGGACAACGTCTCCTTCGCGGTGCAGCCGGGCGAGTTCTTCGGGATCGCCGGGCGCAACGGCAGCGGCAAGAGCACGCTGCTGAAGTGCCTGGCCGGGCATCTACCAGGCCGAGGGCGACATCTGGGTGCCGCGGCCGCCTGTCGACGTTCATCGAGCTGGGCGTCGGCTTCAACCCGGACCTCGCGGCTCGCGACAACGTCGTCATGAACGGGATCATGCTCGGCCTCACCCCACGCGAGGCGCGCAAGCGCTACGAGAGCGTGATCGAGTTCGCCGAGCTTCAGGAGTTCAAGGACCTCAAGCTCAAGAACTACTCCTCGGGGATGCACGTCCGCCTGGCGTTCTCGCGTGGCGATCCAGGTCGACGCCGACATCCTGCATGATCGACGAGGTGCTCGCCGTCGGCGACGCCGCCTTCCAGCAGAAGTGCTTCGACGTGTTCAACGACCTGCGCGACCGCGGCCGGACGATCATCTTCGTCACCCACGACATGGGCGCGATGCAGCGCTTCTGCCACCGGGCGCTGCTGCTGGAGCGCGGCGACCCGGTGTACCTGGGCGAGCCCCACGAGGTCGCCGACCGCTACCTGGAGCTCAACTTCGGGCGCGAGCCGGCGGCCGAGCGAGGCCGGCGACGACGGCCACACCGGCGACGGCCAGGCGCGCGTGGCCGAGGTGTGGCTCGAGGACGAGCGACGGCGAGCGGCTGTCATCGGTCGCCGCAGCACCAGCGCGTGACCCTCAAGGCGCGGGTCCAGTTCATGGTCGACGTCACCGATCCGGCGGCCAGCGTCTAGATCTACAACGACGAGCACCGCGCGGTGCTCGTCGCCACCACCGAGATCGAGAACGAGCGCAGCGGCCAGTTCCGCGCCGGCGAGGAGGTCGTGTTCTCGTTCACGTTCGACAACGTGCTGGCGCCCGGGCGCTACCGCCCGGTGTTCCAGCTGACGCACCGCGGCTCCGGCCTGGACGTGATCGACCGGTTCGAGGGCAGCTTCTCGTTCGTCGTCACCGGGCGCCGGCGCGCTCGGCGGTCTCGTCGACCTGCCCGTGCAGTCCGCGATCAGCCGCGTACCGGCGACGGCCACGCGGAGCGCACGCGGCATGAGCGTGCAGGCGCCTCCGCCGACGCGCCGTCCGAGCCGACGCCGTTCCCTACGAGGCGCTCGGGCGGCCGATCCGCGGGCCGCGCGCGATCACCGGCGATTGGCGGCGGTTCTGGCACCTGACGTTCAACATCGCGCTGATGCAGTGGAAGCTGCGGTTCTTCGGCTCCGCGCTCGGCTATCTGTGGCAGCTGGTCCGGCCGTTGCTGCTGTTCCTGGTGCTGTACGTGTTCTTCACCGAGGTGGCGAAGGTCGGCGCCGGCGGCGGGCCCGAGCTACGACTACTACGGCGCGCAGCTGCTGGCCTCGATCGTCCTCTTCACGTTCTTCGCCGAGGCGACGATGGGCGCGGTGCGCAGCGTGGTGGACAACGAGATCCTCGTGCGCAAGATCCAGTTCCCGCGGCTGGTCATCCCGCTGTCGATCGTGCTGCTGGCGCTGTTCAACCTCTGCCTGAACCTCATCGTGGTCACGATCTTCGCGCTGATCGCGGGCGTCCGGCCGATGCTGACCTGGCTCGAGGTGCCGCTGATCGTCGTGGCTGCTGGTGATGCTGTGCACCGGGATCGCGATGCTGCTGTCGGCGTTGTTCGTCTACTTCCGGGACATCCAGCCGATCTGGGAGGTCGTCAGCCAGGTCATCTTCTACGCCTCGCCGATCATCATCCCGATCGCGACGGTCCAGGCAGCACCTCAGTCCCCACGCTCGTGCACATCTACATGCTCAACCCGCTGGCGGTGATCTTCCAGGAGTTCCGGCACGCGTTCATCAACCACGCCACCCCGAGCGCCGGCCAGCCTGCTGGGCTCGACGGTCTGCGCTGCTGGAGCCGCTCGCGATCGTGGTGGCGATGTTCGTCGTCGGCTTCTGGGTGTTCAACCGGATCGCGCCGCGCGTGGCCGAGGACCTGTAGCTGCGCGCGCGATCGTGCCGAGCAGGAACCGCTCGAGCGCATCGATCCGCGACGCGGCCCAGTCGTAGCCGGCGCGGTGGCCGCATCCCGGCCTCGCCGAGGCGCCGGCGCAGCGTCGGCATCGGCCAGCAGGCGGCGCGACGGCGGCGGCCACCGCGCCGGGCGTGGGCGCGGGCATCAGGCAGTTGACGCCGTCGACGCAGAAGTCGCGGTTGCCGTGGGCGTCGGTGCACACCACGGCGCCGCCGGTGGCCATCGACTCCAGCACCGGCAGGCAGAAGCCCTCGTGCGTGGAGGTCTGGACGAAGACCGTCGCCTGGTTGAGCAGCTCGTTGACCTCCGCGTCGGACGGGGAGGTCACGTAGCGGATCCCGGGCTCGGTCGGCCAGCTCGGGCTCGATCCGAACAGGCACAGCTCCGGGCGCGGCTCGGGCAGCCGCCGCCACGCCTCGAGCGTGAGCGGCAGGTTCTTGAGCGGGTCGGAGCGGCCGAGCGCGAGCACCATGTCGTCGCGCCGCGACGACGCCGGCCAGCGGGCGGAAGGTGTCGAGGTCGACGCCGGGCGAGATGAGCTCGGCGTCGAGCCCGAGCTCCGCGCAGATGCTCGCGGTTCCACGCCGAGATCGTGAGGTAGCGGAACTCGGGGCGGTAGGTGTTGAGCACCTCGTAGCGGCGCGTCGGGCGCGTCGCGGTAGTAGCTGGTCTCGATGTCCTGCACGAAGTAGACCGGGATGCCGTGCAGCACGCTGGCTCGCCAGACCGCGGTCGGCGGTGTTCCACCAGGTCGCGACCTTGATCGCGTCGCAGCGGCGCGAGCGCCGCCGCGAGCTCGTCGTAGTCGGCGAAGGTGCGCACCGGGCAGCGCAGCTCGAACCAGTCGGGCGGGTCCTCGAGCGTCCACAGCGCGACGTCGTGGCCGCGGTCGGCCAGGCCGTTGAGGTGCTCGAAGACGACGCGATGACCGCCGCCGACGATCGTGCCCTCGGTGACGTAGACGACGCGCAGCCGGCCGTCCTCGGTGAGCACCGGCGCGCTCGTCGAAGAACGCCGCCCAGCGCTCCCAGAAGACGCGCTGTGACGCGCGCTCGCGCTCGCCGACTCGGTGCCGCGGGTGGCGGACTCGTGGTGGTACAGCCGCGCCGACGGGACGTAGGCCACCTCGTAGCCCGCCTGCCAGGCGCGCAGGCAGTAGTCGACGTCCTCGTAGCCCATCCCGTACGCCTCGTCGAACAGCCCGACCGCGTCGAGCGACGTCGCGCCGGATGTACATGCAGGCGCCGGTGGCCGCGAGCGTCGGGCCGGCGACGTCGGCCGGCCCCAGTCGGCGGGCTTGCCGCGGTAGCGGTGGTCGAACCACTCCGGCGCGCCGCGCGTTGCGGATCGTGCCGGCGTACTGGATCCGGTTGTCGGGGTAGAGCAGCTTGGCGCCGGCGATCCCGGCGCGCCGGTCGCTGCTCGTCGCGTGCTGCAGGCAGGCCAGCCAGTCGCGCAGCGGGGATCACGTCGGAGTTGAGCAGGACGACGTCGTGGTCGGGGTCCGCCGCCCGCAGGCCGCGGTTGGCGTTGACCGCGAAGCCGCCGTTGGCCTCGCCGGCGATCACCTCGATGCCGTCGATCCGCGCGCAGGGCCGCGAGGTGCTCGGGGCCGCTGGCGTCGTCGGTGACGATGATCCGCACGCGGTCGGCCGGCGTCGTCCGCCGGATCTCCGCCACCAGTCGGGCCACGAGCGGCGCGTCGCGGTAGCTGGGGATGACGATCGTCACCGGCCGGCCGTGGTCGCGATACCACCGCCGCGCGGCGGACGGAGGCGCCGCGCGGGCCGGTGCCCAGGCCGAGGCGCGGTCCAGGCCGGTCAGGCGCAGCGGGAACATCAGCGTGTGGCGGACGAGCCCCGACATGCCGTGATAGCGGTAGGTGAGATGGATGCGCCGGGGCAGGTCCGGCCAGCCGACCCGGTCGCGTGCCGTCCAGCGGGGAGCGCGACACGACGGCCGGTCTAGCTGCGCAGCCGCCGCCGCGCGTCGCGCAGCGGCTGGATCATCGGCCGGACGTAGCGGAGCATCCGCCGTCCGTACATGAGCATCTGATCGAGCTGCTGCGCCTCCTGGCGGGCGGCGGCGGTCTCCTGGCGCGCCACCGCCAGCTCGGCCTCGAGATCGGCGATGCGCAGCTCCAGCTCGGGGACATGGGCCAGCCGCTGCTCGGCATCGGTCAGCAGCTCGGCCAGGCGATCGCGCTCCTCCAGCCGCGCCTGGAGGTCAGCGATGATAGGTCCTTGTCGGCGGTCGCCTCGTCCACCCGCGAGAGGCTATCGGCCCGGCCCGCGGGGGCTGGCTACGATCGCGCGATGCCCGAAGTCGCATTCGTGCTGTCCCCGCGCCAGCACCACCCGCTGCGCGAGCTCGCCGAGACGCTGGCCCACGAACTCGGAGCTCCAGGCGGTCACCAGCTCGCTGCACATGGGCGGCTTCCCCGAGCCCCGCCCAGACCGGGTGTACGTACTGCTCGATCCGCGCAGCTACGTCGCCGCCGAGGGCCCGGAGTCACTGCCTGGCGACCCCATCCTGGCTCGAACGATCCTGCTCTGCGCCGAGCCGCCGCCGACGGACGCCTCCGATCCGCACCTCGAGCTGCTGCGGCGGGCGGGATCGGTGTTCGCGATCGACCAGCGGGCCGTCGTGACGCTCTCTCGCCTCGGCATCCGGGCGCGCCTCGTGCGCCCCGGCTACACCCGCCTGCACGATCACTTCGATCCTCACGCGTGACCGCCCGATCGACGTGATGTTCCTCGGTGCGCACACTCTCCGTCGGACGCGGTATCTCAACCATGCCGCGCGCGTCCTCGCCCGCCTGAACTGCGCGGTGCACATCGCGCCGCCCGAGCCGGCCGCCGGCGAGACATCGTCGTTCCTGGCCGACAGCCGGTGGCCGCTGCTCGAGCAGACGAAGGTCGTCATCAACCTCCACTGCGGTGAGCAGACCCGCCTGGAGTGGCGGCGGGTCCTCGATGCCATCCATGCCGGCGCCGTTGTGGTGACCGAGCACTCCAGCGGGATCGCGCCGCTTGAGGCCGGCGAGCATCTGCTCGTCGCCTCGGCCGATTCCCTGCCGTTCGTGGCCGAGTCACTCGTGCGCGACTCGGAGCGGCTCGCGGCGCTCCGGACGGCGGCGTACGAGCGGCTGAGCGAGTGGATCCCGTTCGCGCTGCCGGTCGCCGTGCTGCGCGCGGCCATCGTCGAGCTGGTCGGCGAGCCGGTCCCGCCCGACGTCTCACTGGGCACGCCCCGCTCGGCCGCGGCTCGCGCGCCGAGCCCGCCCGCTACCGACGGCTCGTGGGCGCCGTCGCCGACCGACGCCCGCGACGGCGATGCTCCGCGGGTTACCGTGGTCGCCGCGATCGCCGGCGCCACGAGCGGCGAGGTTGAGGCGACGCTCGATTCGGTGGCCGAAGGCGCCATGCGCGACGTCGAGCTCGTGATCGTTGGCGGCGCGGGCACCGAGCCGGGTGATCGTCACTGCCAGCGCCTGGATGGAGGCCATCCAGGGCTGGCAGCGCGGCTCGTGCCAGCCGGCGCCGGTGCGTCCCTGGGCGCCGCGCGCAACGCGGGCCTTGCCGCGGCGCGCGCCCCGCTGTGTCTGCTGCTCGACGCCGGCCACGCGCTGTATCCGCGCGGGCTCGGCGTGCTGGCAGACGCGCTCGACGTCGACCCCGGGGCCGCCTTCGCGTATCCGATCCAGGAGGTGATCGGGGACCCCGACCGCTTCGCCGAGGCCGGCGGCGACTACCTCCTGAGCTTCTTGGGGTGGGAGGCGCAGCGGCTCCGACACGGGAACTACATCCACGCGCCGGTGCTCATTCGCACCGACGTCTGCGAGCGGTCGGAGGCGTCAGCGCCGACGACGCGCTCGATGGCTTCGAGGACTACGACCTCTGGTGCCGGATCGTGGATCGTGGCGGCCGGGGTGTGCTCGTGCCCCAGGTGCTCGCGCGACGGCCGGAGTCAGGGCGCTCCGAGGTTCTGGCGTCGATGCATCCGACGCCGGGGCCCCAGACCCGCGCACTTGCCGAGCGGGCGCCGCGCCTGCTCGCCGGGGCGTTCACGCCGTCTCAGTAGCGGCGCAGCACGAAGTCGCCGCGGTCGGTGCGGTAGTTGGGGTTGTAGTAGGGGTCGTGGGTGTGGGTGCTGGGCCCAGGTGCTGCGGAGTCGCCAGAGGGTGGGGAGGTCGTTGGTGGTGGGGTCGGGGCCGGTGGTGCGCAGGCGGGCGTCGGGGACGATGACGGTGCGCAGTCCGTGGTCGCCGGCGCGCAGGCAGTAGTCGATGAGGGCGAGTTCGCCGTAGCGTGGGGTCCAGGCCGCCGAGCTCGCTGGTAGGTGGCGCGGGGGGTGGCGAGGATCCCGCTCACCGCGCTCACGTTGTGGACCACGCTGGCCGCGGCGGCCGCCGGGCCGGGCGTGGTAGATGTGCAGGGGGATGCCCTCGGGGATGGCGATGCCGGCCTGCTGGATGCGGCCGTCGGGGGCGAGGATGACGGGTCCGGCGGCGGCGATGCCGGGTTGGGCGCTGTAGCCGAGCAGGCGGGTGAGCCAGTCGTGGGTGAGCCCGACGGCGGGGGTCTGCATGAGCAGGAGGTGCTCGGCGGTGGCGGCGCTCGGCGGCGACGGCCAGCCCGGCACCCGGCGGCACGGCGGTGATGCGGGTCGCCGGGATGCCCGCGGCCGTGAGTGCCGCCATCGGCGTGCGTCGAGTGACGGCGTCGGGCGCGGCGAGCACGACTCTCCACGCCCGGTGGGGCTGCGCCAGCCAGGAGGCGGCGGCTTCGCCCAGGCCGTCGAGCATCGTTGACGGCGAGCACGAGATCGACGGTGAGTCGACGGATCGACGCGATGCACGATCCGATGCAGGCCCCCGAAGTGCCCGAACTGAACCTCGGCGTCGATGCCGCTGCGTCCGAGATGCTCGGCTGATCGCGACAGGCTGGGCGAGATAGGCGTAGGGCTTGGCCTGCTCGCCGCCTGCCGTCGAGTGGCGTGGGCCCGCCAGTGGTAGAGGATCCGCGGGACGTGGGCGATGCGGTCGGTGCGCTCCATGAGACGGAGCACGAGGTCATAGTCCTGGCAGCCGTCGAACCGCGAGCTGAAAGCCGCCGAGCTCGACCGCCAGCGCTCCGCCGGTAGACGCCGAGATGGCACGTGTACATCAGGGCGGCCATGTGCTCCGGGGACCATCCGGGCTTGATGTGGCGCACGAACGAGCCGTCGTCGGCGACCACGTCCTCGTCGCTGTAGAGCATGTCGAGGGTGGGGTCGGTGGCGATGCGGTCGGCGATGTGCTGGAGCGCGTCGGGGGTGAGGGTGTCGTCGTGGTCGAGCAGGGCGATGTAGTCGCCGGTGGCGAGTGCGAGGGCGGCGTTGGTGGCGTCGGAGATGCCGCGGGCGGTGTGGTGGCGGGTGAGGTGGATGCGGGGGTCGGAGGCGGCGTGGCGCTGCGAGGGCGGCGGTGATCTCGGGGTTGGTGGAGCCGTCGTCGACGAGGCACAGCTCCCAGTTGGTGTAGGTCTGGTTGCGGACGGAGGCGATGGCCTCCTCGAGCATGTGCAGGGGTGGGTCGTGGACGGGGGTGAGCACGGAGATGAGCGGCCCGTCGGCGGCGATGTGCGCGGGTGCGGGGTGCGGCGCGGGCGCGGCCGGGCGGCGGGGGCGCGTGCGGGTCGATGAGCGCCGGCTCCACCCAGACCGCCCGAGCGACCTGATTCTCGGCCGGCGTCGGGTCCGACGCGGCTGGACGGAGAGCTCCAGCGCGGTCGTCGCGGCCGGGACGGCGAGCCGAACGCTCGTGGCCCCGGGGCCGCCCGCGTTCGGCGGCCGCGCAGCAGCCTGGACCACAGCTCGCGGCGGCGCCCGTCCGGCAGCGTGACCGCCACCGACGACGCGCACGGCGCCCGGTCAGGTCGCGCCAGTCGTGGGGGAACAGCATCGCGCGCGCCGGAGAACGCTGACGTCGTCCGCCAGCGCCAGCGGGATAGGTGATGGTGTCGCCGGCGGCGACCGCCAGCGACCGGCCCAGGACGCCGTCGGGGTGCAGCAGCCAGGTGCTGCCGCGCCGACGCGGCGTCGACGCGCGACCGCAGCGCCGCGACAGGGCATGCGCTCGCCCGGGCGGCGGTCGGGTGTTCTCTGGAGCCGCGCGGCCGCGGCCGCGGAGCGCCGATGAGGCCATCTCAGGACGCGTCCCGCGCCGGCTGGAAGTCGCCGCGGTCGGTGCGGTAGTTGGGGTTGTAGTAGGGGTCGTGGGTGTGGGTGCTGGGCCCAGGCTTGCGCGGAGTCGCCAGAGGGCGGGGAGGTCGTTGGTGGTGGGGTCGGGGCCGGTGGTGCGCAGGCGGGCGTCGGGGACGATGACGATGCGCCGGTCGGCGTCGGCTGGCGCGCAGGCAGTAGTCGATGAGGGCGAGGTCGCCGTAGGTCGGGGTCCAGGCCGCCGAGGTGCGTGGTAGGTGGCGCGGCGGGTGGCGAGGATCCCGCTCACCGCACTCACGTTGTAGACCGACGTCCCGTAGCCGAAGAGCTCATCCATCGAGGAGCGCGTGCCGTGCAGCAGGTGCAGGGGGATGCCGTCGGGGATGGCGATGCCGGCCTGGTGGATGCGGCCGTCGGGGGCGAGGATCACGGGCCCGGCGGCGGCGATGCCGGGTTGGCGCTGTAGCCGATCAGGCGGGTGAGCCAGTCGTGGGTGAGCCCGACGGCGGGGGTCTGCATGAGCAGGAGGTGCTCGGCGGTGGCGGCGTCGGCGGCGGCGGCCGAGCGCGGCGCGGGTTGCGGCCGGTCGGCGGCGACGGCGGTGATGCGGTCGTCGGGGATGCCGGCGGCGGTGAGCGCGGCGGTCGCGGCGTCGATGACGGCGTCGCGGCGCGGCGAGCACGATGCGCCAGGTCGGGTGGGGCTGCGCGAGCCAGGAGGCGGCGGCCTGGCCGAGGCCGTCGGTCGTCGTCGACGGCGAGCACGAGGTCGACGGTCGGTCGACGGGTCCACGCGATGGGCGACGCGGTACAGCCCGGGCGGCCCGAACTCGACGTCGGCCGTCGAGGCCGGCACGCCGCAGGTGGGCGGCGATCGCGTTGCGCGCCGCCACGTAGGCGTAGGGCTTGGCGTCGCCGCCGGCGGTCGAGTCGGGGTGGGCGCGCCAGTGGTAGAGGATCCGCGGGACGTGCGCGATCCGGTCGGTGCGCTCGGTCAGCCGCAGGATCATGTCGACGTCCTGGGAGCCGTTGAACTCGGTGCGGAAGCCGCCGATCTCCTGACGAGCGAGCGGCGGTAGACGCCCGAGATGGCAGGTGTAGCCGTTGGTGCGCAGCGTGTCGGGCGACCACGCCGGCTTGAGGTGGGCCCAGACCCGACGGCCGTCGAGGACGATGTCCTCGTCGCTGTAGATCATGTCGAGGTTGGGGTCGGTGGCGATGCGGTCGGCGATGTGTTGGAGGGCGTCGGGGGTGAGGGTGTCGTCGTGGTCGAGCAGGGCGATGTAGTCGCCGGTGGCGATGTGCGAGGGCGGCGTTGGTGGCGTCGGAGATGCCGCGGGCGGTGTCGTGGCGGGTGAGGTGGATGCGGGGGTCGGAGGCGGCGTGGCGCTGCAGGGCGGTGATGATCTCGGGGTTGGTGGAGCCGTCGTCGACGAGGCAGAGCTCCCAGTTGGTGTAGGTCTGGTCGCGGACGGAGGCGATGGCCTCCTCGAGCATGTGCAGGGGTGGGTCGTGGACGGGGGTGAGGACGGAGATGAGCGGCCGTCGCGGGGTCGAGGGGTTGCGCGGGTGGGGGTTCGGTCGGGTGGCGCCGGGAGCGGGGGGCGCGTGGGGGTCGATGAGCGCCGGCTCCACCCACACCGCACGCGTCACGTCTCCGGGCTCCAGTCTCTCGACGCCGAGGTGAGCGCGACCGTCGACCGCCGGGACCTCACAGTGGACCCGGTGCCCCCGCGGCCTGCCACGGTCTCCGGCGGCCAGCGTGCCCTCCCACAGCTCGGTGGTGCGTCCCGCGGCGTCCGTGGTGGTCACGCGGCGCGGACCGTACCGGCCGGTCGCGCCAGTCATGAGGGAGCAGCATCGCTCGCGCCGAGAACGTCACGTCGCCGCCAGCGCCAGCGGAAACGTCACCGTCGCGTCGGCCGGCATCAGCGAGCTCGCTTGAAGACGCCGTCGGGGCGGACGGGCCATCGGATTCCGGCGGACCCCTCGTCCAGCCTCGGTCGCAGCGCCGAAAGCGGTAACGTCCGGGCGGCGGCCACGTCAGCCTGCGGACCACCTGCGTCGTCGCGATGGAGCTCGATCGCCTGCTCATCGCGCCAGCGAGCGTAACGCCAAGCCTGGCCCGCGCTCCCGCGAACCGCCGCCGACGCTCGTCGCGGAAACGGTATGTTCACCGCATTCCTGGATCGATGTCATCTGCGAGCCCCTCCCCGGCGCGCCCACAGCTGCGTGTAACTCGTTGCTGCGGCCCTGACCTCGATGTCGATGCGTGAACTTCAGGTCGGGTGAGAGCCTCGGCCTGCGCCGAGGCGGCGTAGTCGTGTGCATCCCGTGTACGGCGGCTATGACCTCTTCACCAGTGCTTCGCAAGCGTGCTGCGGCACACCGCGCCGGAGTTCCCCATCCTCGTGTGCGACGACGCCAGCGTCGGAGCCGCGCTTCCCCGAGTTCGTCCGCGGCACGCTCGAGGCCGGAGACGTGGCCCCACGATGTGCATTACCTGCGCCAACCGTCGAATGGCGGGTTCGTGGCCAAGTCAACGCTGCGTTTCCGCCGCCGCGCCGGCTGACGTCATCATCCTCAGCAGCGACACCATCGTCTCGGATGGGTGGCGCGCGGGCTTCGCGCCGCGGCCTACAGCGACTCCAAGGTCGCCACGGCCACCGCGCTGACGAACGCCGGCACGATCGTCTCGGTGCCGCACCGCAACCGCCAGTCGCCGTCTCTGCCCGCGGACGCGGCGGTCGACGGCGTCGCGGCCGCGATCCGCCGCACCAGCCCCAGGCTCTATCCCGACATTCCGGCATGCATCGGCCACTGCGTCTACATCCGACGCCCAGCGCTGGAGCTGGTCGGGCCCTTCGACCTCTGGTTCTCGCCGGGCTACGAGGAGGAGGTGGATTTCTCGCAGCGATGCGTGGTCCACGGGATGCGCCACGTGCTCGCCGACGACGTATTCATCTTCCACCGCGAGGGCGGTTCGTTTGGTGACACCGAGGACGTCAAGGAGCTGAGGCGGCGGCACCACGACGTCGTCACCAGTCGGTACCCCTACTACGACGCTTGGATCGACGAGGTCGCCTCTGACCCCAGCTCGCGCCTGGCCACCTCGGTGGGCGTGGCGAGCGGCGCCATCCGCGGACTTCGGTGACGATCGATGGACGCTGCCTGAACAGCGGTGATGACCGGCACCGCTGTCGCGACGCTCGAGCTCGTCGCCGCGCTCGATACCTACACCGACTTCCGAGTGCGCATCATCGTGCCCAAGGACCTCGGCTCCTACGCGGCCGGAGTGCTCGATCAGCGACCCGAGGTCGAGACCCTGAGCGCGGACGCGTTGGACGGTCATGTCGAGCCCACCGACGTCGCCCACCGCCCCTACCAGGTAGGTTCACCCAACGATGCGCTGCTGCTCAAGCGGCTCGGCCGTCGCATCGTTCTGACCCAGCTCGACAGCATCGCCTACCGCAACCCGGCCTATTTCGACGACTACCGGCAGTGGCGTTCGTACCGGCTGACCGTCGCCGCGTCGCTGGCGGCCGCCGACCAGGTGGTGTTCATCAGCCGCGCCGGAGCCAACGACGCCCGCTTGCTCGACCTCGTCTACGAGGAGCAGGTCAACGTCATCCCGCTCGCCACCGAGCAGGCGCTTTCGCATTTGTACCCGGAGCCCGCCGTTCCGGCAGGCGTCGATCAGATCGGCGGCCGGCCGTTCCTGCTCTGCCTCGGCACCGACTTCTTGCACAAGAACCGACTGTTCGCGATCCGCCTGCTCGAGGTGTTGCTGAGAGAGAGCTGTTCGACGGTGTGCTGGCGTTCGCCGGCCCGAGGGTCTCCCGGGGATCGTCGGGCGGTGAAGAGGCCGAGTACCTGGCGGCGCGGCCCGCGCTCGCCGCGCGGGTCCTCGACTTCGCCGCCGTCGCCGAGGCTGAGAAGCTCTGGCTGCTCGCAGAGGCAGCCGCCGTGGTGTATCCCACCACCTACGAGGGGTTCGGCCTGGTCCCGTTCGAGGCCGCCCGGGTCGGCACGCCGTGTTTGTTTGCGTGGCACACGTCGCTGGCCGACTACATGCCCGAGTCGCTGGCCCTCATCGTGCCGTGGGACCCCCACGCCACTGCCGATCGCGTCGCGTCCGCGCTGGTAGGAGGCGAGCAACGCGACCGGCTCGTCTCCGGCGTCAGGATGGCGGGGGCGCGCCTCACCGCGGCCACCAATGCCCGCCGCCACGCGGAGGTCTACGCCCAGGCGCTGTCGCGGCCCGCCGCCGTGGCCGCCCACCTACTGCTCGAGCTCGAGCTCGAACGCCGCGACCTGGAGCGCGAGTTCGACGAGATCTACAACGATCCCCTCAATCGCGGGCTGGCCGGACGTTATGCGGTGCTGCCGCCCGAGCTGCGGCGGCCGGTGCTGGCGGTGGCGACGCGGCCGGCGCTGCGCGGGGCCGCGACCGGTACGTACCGGTTTCTGCGGTTCATCCGCCACCCGTTTGGGGGCTCCAAAAAGCAAGGAGAAGCCTGATCGTGGACACCGCTCGAGGCGATGAGGATCCCGGCGTCTGGTTCCGGGAGCACTACGACGACGCGGCCGACCAGATCCTGGAGTTCCTCCAGCCCGACGGCCGGATGCTGGAGGACAAACGGGTCGTGGACATCGGTGCCGGGGACGGCATTATCGACCTGGGCCTCGCGGTCAAGGGTCGGCCGAAGGAGGTCATCGGCTACGACGTCCGGACCACTGACGTGGACGCCCTCCGCCGCATGGCCCAGGCCGCCGGGGTGGCGGATCCGTGGCCGACCAATCTCGGGTTTGACCAGTCACGGGTCGACGGGCTGCCGGCACCGGACGGCCATTTCGACATCGCCGTGACATGGTCGGTGTTCGAGCACGTGACCTACCCGGTACGGATGCTGTCTGAGATCCGTCGAGTCCTGAACCCCGACGGCATCTTCTTCCTTCAGCTCTGGCCGTTCTACCAGTCGGAGCACGGCGGCCACCTCTGGCCCCATTACAAGGACCCCTTCCCGCACCTGCTGGGCACCGACGAGGAGATCCGCGCGCACCTCATCGGCCGTCGCGGGACCGACGCTACGCGAGACGCCGGCGACGAGTACGAGAGCCTGAACCGGATCACGCTGGACGACCTCCAGCGCGCGCTGCTCAGTGCCGGCTTTCTCACCGTCAAGCTTGAGCTGCTCACCAACGCGATCCACATCCCGACAGCGCTGGCCCACCTCCCACTGAGCCACCTGGGGGTCGGTGGCGTCAAGTTGCTGGCGATCCCACGACGTTGACGTTCGGAGCGCGTCGCCGCGCCACGGCTATTCCGTGCCGCTCCCATCCCAAAGTGAGGCGGGGTAATACGCGGACGACCTGGTCGATCATCCCCATCCGGACACCGAGGCGCATCATCCGCCGGATGCGTGACCAATCGCCCGTCTCACCGAACTCGGCGTCGCTCAGCTCCGCGCAGATGTACCGCAGATCGGTGTGCATGAGCGAGGCCTGGAGGCCGACGTTGGCAAACGCGGCGGAAACTGACCCAGGAGCGTGGTTGCGTCCGGCGCGCATCGCTCGATCAGGCCGTAGCAGAATTCGAGCCCGTGTTCGCGCGCGCCGCGCAGCAGCACCTCGACTCGATCAGGGGCCGATTCATCGTCGTCGTCCATGCTGGCGATCCAACGCCCACGAGCGAGGCGTAGCGCCTCGTTGGACGGGGGCCCCCGGCCACACGCCAGAGTTGTTCCCGTGCCTCGGGGTACGGGCCGCGCATTGTCATGTTGGCGTAGCGAACTCGCGGATCTCGCACGGTCTTGACCGCTGCCTCCACCTCCGGGAGCAGCGCCGTCACCGACGATGACTACTTCGATCCGCTCATAGCTCTGCCCCAGGACCGACGGCAGCGCGCGCTCGAGAAGCATCTCGGTATTGGTGTAGGTGGCGATGCAGACGCTACAAGCGGCTCGGGCTCTTCGAACGCGAGCGCGTACTCCGCTGTCTCACGGATACGCCACAACCTCTGCCGGTTGGCGGGCTCGTCGTCGCGCAGCACGTGAAGCAGCGCCCGCGTGTCCGCATGGTCGTGCTCCAGCCGTGCGAGGACGGCATTTGGTCACCGCGCGCCTGCTCGCCGAGCGCGTCGAGTCTGTGCCCCGAGCTCCGCCACCTGATCCGACAGCGAGGCCAGTCCGACCTTGAGCTGCTCCACCCCGACGAATGTGTCGTAAAGGCGTTGAGCGGCGTTCCGGCGGCCCGCGCGGGCTGGGAACGCGCTTCGTAGGCGGCACGGATGACAAGGTATCAGGGCCCTCTCGACTACGATCGCGCCATGATCGGCGGCTATCGGCATCCCGCCTACGCGGCCGCGCTGGCGGGTTCGGCGCTCCCTCCGGCTCAGTGCGCCGGAGGGTCGCTGCTGGTACGTACGATCCCGGCGCACCCCGGATCGGGACGCAACGGGCCCCTATCCGATTTTCGCTTGCGAACGCTGGTCGCGGCTTGCCGCCGACCTCGAAGGTCTTAGCTGGCGAGCTCGTCAGCGTCAGCCTCGTCACGGACCCGTTCGGCGACTGGACGTCGAGGAACTGGACGCGCCTTCCCGGACTTCCGGCGGGCGTTCAAGGAGCATTTCGTAGTGGAGCTCGCCCCTGATCCGCTGAGGCGAGTCAGCGCCCATCACCAGCGCTTCGCCGCGCGCGGCCCGCGCAAAACCAGCGTAGAGCGCGTGGCGGCGCCGGCGGACCTGCTGGAGGACTGGACCAGGCTCTACGGTCGGCTCGTCCGCCGCCATCAGATCTCCGGCGTGGCCGCGTTCTCGCGCGCCTCATTCGACACGACAACTCGACGGTCCCCGGGCTCGTCGCGTTCCGCGCCTGCGAGGCGGAAGCACCGTCGGCGCGGGGCTCTGGTACGTGGATGGGGATGTCGCCTACTGGCACCTGGCCGCATACAGCGGCCGTGGCTACAAGCTCGACGCGTCGTATGCGTTGCTCGCGCTGCCTCGAACACTTCACCGGAGCCGGGCTGACGTGGGCATCGCTAGGCGCCGGAGCCGGCCTGCATGAGCAGGGATGCGTCTGACGGGTTGAGCCGCTTCAAAGCGGGCTGGGCGACTGGTACGCGAACCGCTCACTTCTGCGGGCGGATCCTCGACCACGACCGTATGGGGCGCTGAACGGGGCTCCCACGGCGTTCTTCCCGGCCTATCGCGCCGGTAACATGCCTGCCCTATGAGCAAACGCATCGTGGTGTTCGGCGTCGGGCAGTGGGCCGAGCTGTCGCATTTCTACTTCACCCATGACTCGCCACACGAGGTGGTGGGGTTCACCGTCGACCGCGACTACCTCGAGGAGCACCGGTTCCACGACTTGCCGGTCGTCGAATGGGACGACGTGGAGGACAGGTTCCCGCCGTCCGAGGTCTCCATGTTCGTCCCCATCAGCTTCAAGCGCATGAGCCACGCCCGCGCGAGCAAGCTCGAGGAGGCCAAGGAGAAGGGCTACGACATCGTGAGCTATGTCAGCTCGAAGGCTACGACGTTCGCGGACTTCGAGTGCGGGGAGAATTGCTTCATCTTGGAGGACAACACCATTCAGCCGTACGTGACGATCGGCCGCAACGTCGTCATGTGGAGCGGTAACCACATCGGTCACCACACGGTGATCGAGGACCACGTGATGATCACGTCTCAAGTCGTCATCTCAGGAGCGTGCCGGATCGGGGAGCACTCCTTCTTCGGTGTGAACGCCACTGTTCGCGATGAAACGGTGATCGGCCGCGAGACGATCGTCGGCGCCGGGACAGCGATCATGGCCGATACCGAACCGTTCTCGGTGTACAAGGTGAAGGGCACCGAGCCGGCCAGCTTCCGCAGCGATCAGCTGCGGAGCCTCTCGCACAAATCGGGCGGTTGAGGGTGGTATGGGCCAAGCGCGGCGTCGTGTTCCACGTCAACGGCCAGTACCCGTGGATGGCACACCACGCCTGCGTTCCTGTCCCGGACCTTCTCGACGACGATCGACTGCGTATCTATTTTGGTCCGCGTGATCCCGCAGGACGTACGCGCGTTGCGTTCGTCGAGGTCGATCCGGCGGATCCGTCGACGGTTCACTACGTCCACGACCGGCCGGTGCTCGACTTCGGTCGGATCGGGACGTTTGATGACAGCGGGGCAATGCCCGCGTCTCTCGTCGACATACGGCGACGAGAAGTACCTGTACTACATCGGATGGAATCGCGGGGTGACGGTGCCATACCGCAACTCCATGGGCTTGGCGATCAGCCGAGACGGCGGCGTCACCTTCCGGCGGGCCTTCGAGGGACCGGTGGTGGACCGGACTCGCGATGAGCCTTTCTTCACCGCCAGTCCGTTTGTACTCAAGGAGGATGACCGATGGCGGATGTGGTATGCCTCCGCGACGGGATGGCTGGAAGTCGACGGCCACCCAGAGCCGCTGTATCACATCAAGTATGCGGAGTCAGGCGATGGGATCGTATGGCACCGTGACAATGTGACCTGTATCCCACCCTCTCATCCGGAGGAGGCAAACGCCCGCCCGTGGGTCATGCGCGAGGATGGCCGGTATCGGATGTGGTTCTGCTTCCGAGGCAGTCGGGGCTACCGTGACGATCCGCGCCAGAGCTATCGGATAGGATACGCGGAGTCCGCTGACGGCATCGAGTGGACGCGCGACGATGCGGCGGCCGGCATAGACATTGCTGACGAGGGTTTCGACGACGTGATGCTCACCTATCCGAGCGTGTACACCCACCGCGGCGTCCACCACCTCCTCTACAACGGAAACGGCTTCGGCCTCACGGGCATTGGGCATGCAGTCGCAGCTGGCTGATCTCGACGAACTAGCGATCTTCGGCGGGACGCCGATGTTTGCTGCGCCCCGCCACGTCGGTCGCCCCAACATCGGCGATCCAGATCGCGTGTTGTCGCTGGTATCCGATGCACTCACGAGCCGATGGCTCACAAACGACGGCCCCCTCGTGGAGGAGTTCGAACGGCGAGTTGCCGAACGGACGGGGGCCGGGCACTGCGTCGCGGTGGCGAATGGCACGGTGGGTCTCCAGCTCGCGGCGGCGGCGCTGGGGGTGGCAGGAGAGGTCCTCATGCCCTCATTCACGTTCATCGGAACCGCGCACGCGATGCGGTGGATCGGTCTGACTCCGGTGTTCAGTGAGATCGACCCAGACACCCACACCCTGGATCCCGTGTCCGTCGAACGTGCGCTCTCGCCGCGCACGGGCGCCATCATCGGCGTGCATCTCTGGGGCCATTCGGGGCACGCCGAAGAGCTGGCGGCTCTGGCACGCGGGCGCGGCCTCCCTCTGCTGTTCGACGCCGCACACGCGCTGGGCTGCACGACGGGCTTCGGCGACGTCGAGGTGCTGAGCTTCCACGCCACCAAGGTCGCGAACGCCGCCGAGGGCGGAGCGGTGCTCACCTCGGACGCGCGCTGGCCGAGCGACTGCGGCGGATGCGCAACTTCGGATTCGTCGACTTCGACACCGTCGGCATGCTGGGGACCAACGGCAAGATGAGCGAGCTGTCGGCGGCGATGGGGATCGCTTCACTGGAGTCCCTCGATCAATTCATCGAGGTGAACCGGCGCAACTACCACCGATATGCGGAGGGACTCGCCGGGGTCGCCCAGGTCAAGCTCATCGATTACGCGCCCCGGCAGAACTTCCATTACATAGTCCTGGAGGTTTCGCGGGTGCTCCGCGACGACCTCGTCGCCGTCTTGCGTGCCGAGAATGTCCTCGCGCGTCGCTACTTCCACCCGGGTTGCCACCGCCACGAGCCATATCGCTCGGCTGCGGTGTCCCTGCCGGTGACCGAGGCGGTGTCGGCACGTGTGGTGACGCTGCCCAACGGTCCCGAGATGGACGAACAGGACATTGCCCGAGTGTGCTCCGCGATCCGGGTCGCCGTCGAGCATGCGCCCGAGCTTCAGAGTCGTCTGCGGGGCTGAATGACCAGCTCCGTCCGGTCCCCGCGCAAGGTGGCCCGACGCCTGCGCATCCTGCCGCTGGCGCGTCGGGAGTTGTGCAGCTGGCCCAGGTTCATGACGGCATATGCGCTGGGGCTGGTCCCGCGTCGTCCGTACGAGTTCCGCAGCGGCGCACGGCTCAAGGTCGGGCGTGGCGTTGATCACGTGCCAATCATCGAGGTGTTTCTGCGGCGCGACTACGGTGACGTTCCTCCCGGTGCGACGGTCCTGGACCTCGGAGCCAGCACCGGAGTCTTCGCCGTGTTTGCTGCTGCGAGCGCGCCGGGGGCGCGGATAATCGCCTACGAGCCGATGCGCGGCGCTTTTGAGCTCCTGGTGGAGAACGTGAGGCGCAACGACGCCGACGTGGTCTGCCATAACGCCGCCGTCACTGCGACCGGCGCCGAGGCGGCCCTGTACATCGACGGTGAGGGCCTGTTGTTTCCAAGCCTGGTGCCGCCGGCGTCACGGGCTCGCAGCATGAGCGTCCCAAGCGTGACGCTGGAGCAGGTCCTGGAGCGCGATCGGCTGAGCACGGTCGACCTCCTAAAACTCGACATCGAAGGCGCTGAGTACGAGGTCCTCTACAACACCCCTCGAGATTGCCTCGATCGCATCGCGGAAATCCGGATGGAGGCCCACGACCTAGACACCGAAGATCGCAACGCTCGAGCGCTAGAGAGGTTCCTCACTGCCTCCGGCTTCCGCATCACCAGGGCACAACGCGAGCCGACCGGCGTCGTATTGCTGTGGGCGGCACACTAGGGTCATGATCGACGCCACCGCCTATCGAGAAACGGGATGGGTCCGCGTCCCGGGCCTGCTGACGGAGGGCGAGGCCGATGCTCTGCGTGCCGACGCCTGGCACGTCTTCGCCCAACAGATGAGGCGGTACGGACTCATCGGGGACACGAACGTGGCCGAACACGAATTGACCCGCGCGCTGTACGTCTTCTTCCGCGACCACACGCCGGAGTTTGTCAACTGCGGCAAGCAGATCCAGCATCTGATGTCGCTACACCGAGCGTCCCTGTCAGATGGCGTGATGCGCATCCTGCACGAGCTCGGGCTGGAGGAACCCAACATCAGCGTGAGGCCGGTCATGTTCTTCAACAATCCCAGCCTGGCCAAGGAGGAGTTCTACTGGAAGACGCCGCCGCACCAGGACTGGCGCAGCATGCAGGGATCGCTGGACAGCGTCGTGGTCTGGATTGCCCTTGTCGATGTCGACGTCAGCCTGGGCGCGCTCGAGGTCGTTTCCCGCAGCCATCGTCGCGGGCTGCTCGCCGATCGCTTCGTCGACGGCTTCGGGCAGACGGATGCGTTCACTGACGCCGACTTCTCCGCTGTCGAGACCCGAAGGGGCGACGCGCTGTTCTTCTCGAGCTTCCTGGTCCATCGGTCAGGCACGAACGTGACCGATGCCATCCGCTGGTCGGCCCAGTTCCGCTACAACAACCTCGCGGAGACGACGTTCATCGAGCGGGGCTACCCCCACTCCTTCATCTACAAGCCGTCGGATGAGCTCATCACCCCCGGCTTTCCGACCCCGGCCGATCTGGGCCGAGTGTTCGGCTAGCGCTCGACTCGGTAGATGAACTCCGCGCCGGTCGCGGCGACAAGTCGGAACCGATGACCGGCCTCGATGGCGTGGGGGTTGGGGGGAACGCCGGTTGGGAGGATGATCCAGCCCACATGAAGCGGTGCAAGCCGCCGCCACAGAACGTCAGGCGCAGGGAGAGTCGCGCCCCCGTTGTCGAAGATCCGCATTCGGCTACCGAGCCCGAACGTGTCGCTGATCAGCAGGCTGTTGGCGTAGTAGCGGGCCTCCTCACAGACATAGCCCCAGGCGCGGTAGTGGGGGCCGGCGTTGCCGTTGAGCCATTTGACGGCGGTGTAGCACGGGACGCGTGAGGCCACGTATCCGTTGACCTCGGCGCCGGTGATCGGGGGCTTGCCGCCGTCGTAGACGTTGTCTCGGGCAAAGGCCACAGACGTCCAGAGACCGACGATCGTTGTGGCGGCCAGCGCTCCCGGGACGAGGATCCCGCGCCAACGGAGGATCGGTCGCCAGCGGGCCAGCGCTCGCCAGATGTGCTGGGCCGCCATGCCGGCGCCGACTGCGAGCGGGCCCACTGCCGGCACGGTGTACCGCGGGTCGGCTGACAGCTGCAGCGTCGCAACGATGCACAGTACGCTGGCGGCGAGCACGCCCAGGAAGGCCCGGTCGCGCCGGGCACTAGGCAGGGCGAGGCCGAGCACGCCGACGCCCAGCAGCCACGACAGCGGCGAGCGGTTGACCCCCGTGTCGTAGGGAAGCTCGCCGGACAGATAGCGCAGCGTCTGGTGCAGGATCGACGAGAACCCGGGGAGCGAGGCGCGTGCATCCGAGACCTGGAAGGCGATCTCGCTCGGCGTCCACAGGTGGCGGCTTCCGAACAGTCCGGCGGCGAACGGGTAGAACGGGTCGCCGGCGGTGTGGATCGTCCAGGCATACCACGGCAGTGCGACGAGGCAGAAGCCCGCGAGCGCGGCGCCGAGGTCGCGCCAGAGCGCGAGCGGCGAGCGGCGGATCGCGATGAGGACGCCGATTGCCACGAGCCCGCCAAACAGCACTCCCGTGTACTTCGTCGAGGCGGCGGCGCCGATGAAGATGCCCATCAGGGCCAGCGACGACCGGCGGCGGTCCGGATCTCGCGCACCATCGAGCCCGACGAGCAGTGCCGCGAGCACGAACCCCATGGTCAGGGTGTCGACGTAGGCGGTCGTGCCGCAGAAGATCACATCCGGGCTGGCGAGCACGACGATCGCGGCCACGAAGCCGGCTCCCATGCCCCGGCGCGCGCTGAGGAACCAGGCGGGAAGGAGCAGTACGGTGACGGCCAAGACGCTGTACTCGAGCGCCCCGCAGCGGATCGGATTGGTGGAGAACGTCAACATGATTGCGAAGAGCGATTCCCCGGTCTGCGGGAAGAAGCTGTAGCGGACGAACGGATCGAAGCGGAAGCCGTGATGTCTGACGAGGTCGCGCGCGAGGGGCAGGTGATACGAGGTCGCGTCGAAGCCGTTGACCGGGTAGAGGGCGAGGACGGAGAAGAAGGCGAGGGCGCCCAGCAGGATCGCGAAGCCAAGGAGCACCGGCGCTCGGGGACGCCGGTGCCTGCGCCAAGCGACCCGCCACCTCGGTAGATCGGCGCGCAGGCAAGCGGCGCTCGCTCCAAGCGCAACGAGCGCGACGACGATTACGCTCCCCCGAGTGAACCAATGCAGCCAGGAGAGGAGACAGACGATGAGGCTCAGCACCCCCAGGCCTAGCAGGACTGCGAGTGGAAGCGCCGCTGCGCCGCGGAGGTACCTCCGTCCGGCGGGGTATCCCACGACCACGGCCAGCCCCAGGATGAGCGCCGACCGCCCATACGACGCGAGCCAGAGGTGGATGAGGGCGATCACGCGGATAGGTCAAACGCACGCTAACAGTACGGGCACCGCTGGGGCTCCTCGGAAAGCCTCGGCTGGGCCTCTCTGGGCGCGCCGCAGACAGTGCCGCGGCGACGTCGTCAAGCCGCGGCGCCCCTATCGTACTATGCGCGCGGTGAGACGCTTGGCCCGACCGCAGATGGCCGGCGACGCACTGGTCACGCTGGTGGTGGCGATTGTGATCGGCGGGCCGGCGATCTTCACCCACAACGGATTCGGCTTCGACTACACCAATCACATGTGGATGGTGTGGGCGCAGGAGGACGCCATTAGTCGCCACCTGCTGCCGACGTACTTCCTCAACACGCCCTCGACGGGGATCTTCTTCCCGCTCTACATGTTCTACGGCGGGTCCCTCTACGCGCTCACTGGAGGCCTGGCGGCGGTGCTTGGCGGCCGCGTCGTGGTCGCATTCGTGGGAGTATCGGTGTTGTCGATCGTGAGCGCGTACGGCGGCATGGTGTGGCTCGCTCGCCAGCTCGGGGTGAGGTCATGGCTGGCGCACGCTCCCGCTCTCGCCTACGTCGCGGGGGCCTACTACGCCACCAACCTCTACGGCCGCGGGGCGTGGACGGAATTCGTCGCGACCTCGATGCTCCCCCTGGTCGGCGCAGCCGGGCTACACATCCTCGGGCTCCTCGGGTCCGCGTGGGCGCAACCGTGCTGTTCGTCATCGCGGTCGCGGTGTTCGCCGGGTCGCACAACATCACGTTGCTGCTGGGCACCGTCATGTTCGTGCTGCTCGCCGCCGGGCTGGTTGCGGCGATCGGACGGCCAGCACTGCCCGAGCGGCGGCGACTCTTGCTCCTCGGCGCGCTGGCGGTCCCCGCCGTCGCGGTCAACGCGTGGTTTCTCGTTCCCGACGTGGTGTATGCCGGCAGCACCCGGATCGGCGCGGGACCGTTGACGCCGTGGGCCAATACGACCGAGTTCAACACGTTGTCGCTGATGTTTTCCCCTTCCGCCGCGTCCCGGTCGGTTCGATCCTCCCGGCGCTGTATGTCCAGGCTCCGGTGTGGCTCCTAGTCTGGGCCCTCGCCGCGGGGTTGGCGTTCTGGTCCGCGGCGGGCGTGCGGCTCCGGCGGGTCGCCGGTGTTTTGATCGTCGGGCTCGGGGTCGTGCTGCTCTGCATCACCGACGAGTCCGTGTGGAATGCGCTGCCACGGACCTTCAAGGAGATCCAGTTCCCGTTCCGGCTCAACACCTACGTCGCGCTGCTGATCGCCGGGCTGGTGATCGTGGTCGCGCTCGGACTGCAGCGGTCGGCGGCCCGCGGGCGGCGACGCGTGTTCGAGGCGGCGCTGGCCGCGGCGACGGTCATCAGCTGTGTGCTGTGCGTCTGGCAACTCTGGGTTCCCAACACCCGCGTGGGCGCCTCCTACGCCAACTGGCACGGCGTCTTCGCCTCGACCCATGTCACCCCTGCCACCTGGAACGGCTCTGGCGACTACTCCGATGTGAGCGCGCCCATCGTCAACGCCACGGGTGGGATGTTGGTCGACCCGAACCTGATCAATGGCGATCGGGTGACGCTCACCCTCAACCCACCCCCGGGTTCCGTCCGTTCTCGATGAACATGGGCGCCGGGCCCTATGCGGTGACGGTCAGCGGCGGCCTGGAGCGCGTCGGCCGCGACACAAGCGATCAGGTTGTCGTACGGCGTCGCTACAACGCGACGGGTCCGGTCACGTTCACTCTGGCCACCGCAAGCGGCGGGGTCACGGCGGGCAGGGTTATCTCCGCGGTGGCGATCGTCGCATTGCTGGCGGCCCTGCTCCTCGCGATCGGACGGCGGATACGCCGCCGGGACGGGCGCTCCTCCATGCCCGGACGGTCGCCGATCGAGCAGCCGGACGAGTCGCCGCCGCGCGTGCGCGCGGGATGACCAAGGCGTCTACGCTGATCGCGTGATCTCCGAACCTTTATCGAACGGTCCCGCCCCGTCACCTCGGGCAGCGGCCGCCGCCACGCTCCGCCCGCCCCCAGGACATGCCGAGTTGCCCCCATTCGACCAGGGCTGGCTGACCGGCGGGTCGGCCCCGACGCCGTTTCTCTCCTATGTGGACACCGATCCGTCGGTCAACTGGTCCGAGGAGCTCGAGGCGCTGCACGAGGAGGCCTCGCCGCACCCATTTCCTGGACCGCTGGACCCGGCGGCGCGATCATCGACGGCATCGGCCCGGTGCCGGCGGCGGCCGACGATCGCCGACCTCGGCTGCTCGACGGGCTTCCTGCTCGAGGATCTGCGCGCAGCGCTATCCCGACGCGCGCGCTGATCGGCGTCGACATGATCGCCGCCGGGCTGCGCAAGGCCCACGCGGCGGTCCCGGCGGCGCGGCTGCTGCAGGCGGACGTGTGCGAGCTGCCGCTCGCGGATGGAGCCTCGACGCCGTCGTGAGCGCGAACCTGCTCGAGCACGTGCCGGACGACCGCCGCGCCCTGCGCGAGATCGCCCGCGTGCTGAGGCCGGGCGGCCGGCCGCGATCGTCGTGCCCGCCGGGCCCGGGGACGTTCGACTACTACGACCGCTTCCTCGGCCACGAGCGCCGCTACGCGCGGCGGCGAGCTGGCCGACAAGTGCCGCGACGCCGGCCTGGAGGTCGCTCGAGGACGGCTACATCGCCATCGCTGCTGTACCCGGCGTTCTGGCTGGTCAAGCAGCGCAACCGGCGCGCGCTACGGCGGCCTGCGCGGCGAGGCGCTCGAGCGCCGGGTCACGCAGGACATCGCGCGGACGCACGACTCGCGCGTCGGGCGCGCTCACCTGGCAGCTGGAGCGAGCGGCTGGCGCGGCCGGCGTCCGGCTTCCGTTCGGGATCCGCTCGTTCGTCGTCGCCCGCCGGCCCGGAGCGACGTCGTGATGCGGGACGCTCAGCGTCGTCATCCCGGCCTACAGCGAGGAGGCCAACATCGAGCGCGTGTACGAGCGGCTGCGCGCACGTGCTCGACGGCGCTCGACGTCGACTGGGAGCTGATCTTCAGCGTCGACCCCTCGCCCCGACCGCACCGAGGAGCTGATCCTCGAGCTGCGCGAGCGCGATCCCGCGGGTCAAGATGCTGCGCTTCTCGCGCCGCTTCGGCCAGCCGATGGCGACGCTGGCCGGGCTCGAGGCGGCCAGCGGCGACGCCGCCGTCGTCATCGACTGCGACCTCCAGGATCCGCCCGAGCTGATCCCGGAGATGGTGGCGCGCTGGCGCGAGGGGTTCGACGTCGTCTACGCGCAGCGCCGCACGCGCGCCGGCGAGACGCTGCCCAAGCGGATCGTGGCGTGGGCTCGGCTACAAGGTGATCAACCGGATCGCCGAGGTCGACATCCCGCCGAACACCGGCGACTTCCGGCTGATGAGCCGGCGCGTCGTCGACAACGTGGTGGCGCTCAAGGAGCACCACGGCTTCCTGCGCGGGCTGGTCGGGTTCGTCGGCTTCCGCCAGACGAGCGTCCCATACGACCGCGACGCCCGGGCCGCGCGGCACGAGCAAGTACAACCAGATCTTCGGGCTCGCTGGTGATCGGGCTCAACGGCGTGGTCGGCTTCTCCCGCTATCCGCTGCAGCTGATCTCGCTGCTGGGGATCGTCTTCTCGGTCCTCGCGTTCATCGTCGCGGTCGTGTACCTCGGCGCTCAAGATCGGCGGCGTGGCGTTCCCGATCGGCAACCCGACGATCGTCGTCGTGGTGGCCTTCTTCAGCGGGATCCAGCTGCTGTCGCTCGGGGTGATGGGCGAGTACGTCGGCCGGATCTACGACGAGGCGCGCCAGCGGCCGAAGTACATCATCGAGTCCCGCCACGGCTTCGACGACGAGGAATGAGCTTCTCCGCCAGCGCCACTCACGCGTCGACGGCAGCTCCCGAGCCCGCAGCCCGCCGAACGCCGCCGCTCTTCGTCGCGCGCGGGATCGCCAGCGTCCGCGTGACGCCGTACCGCGTCGTCGTGCTGCGTCCTGCTCCTGCTTGCCGGCGCTTCTACATGTGGACCGCGGCCAGCACGGTCCCGTTCAGCTTCAGCTCGGCCAACCACCGATCGTCTACAACGAGCTCACCACCGGCGTTCCTGCACGGCCACACCTACCTGCCGATCAAACCACCGGCGGGACTGCTGCATCTGCAAGCGACCCGTACGACCCGGCGCAGAACGCGCCATACAACGCCGCCTTCCACGACCTCTCGCTCTACCACGGGCACTTCTACTCGCAGTGGGGCCCGACGCCCGGTGCTGACGCTGTTCGCGCCGTTCCGGCTCACCGGGCTGCGGATGTCCAGAGCTTCGCGGTGGCGCTGTACGCGTTCATCGGGTTGGTGTGCGCGTTCCTGCTCCTGCGCGCCCTGGTCCGGCGGCTCGTGCCCGGGACCCCGCGCTGGCTGCTGCCTCGTCGCCACTGGTGGGGCTGGCGCTGACCAACACGGTGCCGTTCCTGCTCCGGCGGCCCATCCAGTACGAGGTGGCGATCGGCTGTGGCTACTGCTTCGAGATGGCCGGTCTGTTGCTGATGGTCACCGCGGTGCTCGGCCCGAGCTGCGGCGATGGCCGGCTGATCGCGGGGAGCCTGTGCCTCGGTCTGGCCGTCGGCGGCCGGCCGACGCTGGCCGTGGGCGGCGCGTGCGTCGCGCGTCTGTGGGAGTCGGCGCCGCACGGCACGTATCGTCCGCCGGCAGCGAGACCCCGACGCTCCTCACGTACGCGCTGGGGCCGTTCGTCGTGTGCGGGCTGCTGCTGCGCTCTACAACCACGTGCGCTTCGGGGGATTCACCAACTTCGGCGAGCGCTACGAGCTCGCCGGCATCGACCAGACGAAGGCGCCGTTCTACAGCCTGGCCTGGATCCTGCCCGGGCCTGTTCACCTATCTGCTGCTTCCGGCGCGCCTGTCGCTGACCTTCCCGCACGCCTTCCTGCAGACCGCGGCAGCCGATCCGTTCACGCTGCCGCCAGACGGCTACGCGGGCGGACCGTCACCGCCGGAAGCCGCCGGCGGCGTGTTCACCGACGATGCCGATCACGCTGCTGCTGCTGGCGCTCCGGTCGCTGTGGCGGCAGCGGCGCCCGGCTGAGCGCGGCCGCTGTCGTGGCGACCGGGCTGGCGTCCTGGGCTGGCCATCGTACGCTCGTGTCGTGGGCGCTGTTCGGCGACCACCGAGCGCTACGAGGTCGACTTCGTCACGTTCTTCCTGCTCCCGGCATTCCTGGTCTGGGCGATGCTGCTGGCGCGGGCCCGTCCGGCCCGCCGCGCGCCGGATGTGGGCGGTCGCTCGGCGTCGCTGCTGACGCTGATCGGCGCCGCCATCGGGACCGCGATCAGCTTCACCGGCTACTACGACTGCTCGAGATCGAGCACCCGGCGACCTTCAACGCGCTCGAGGACGTGACCGGCCCGCTCGCCACGGTGGCCACGATGATCCGCGGCAAGCCGGAGATCACCCGCGTGACGTCGACGGAGCCGCTGCGTCACGTTGCCCCCGACGGGTTACGGGGCCTTTTCGCAGGACGGCGCGGGAACCTGGTTGGGCACCGGTCCGGCCACCGTCACGATCGTCTCGCCCCGCTCTGGCACGGCCGGGCTCCTTGCAACAGTGAGTGCGGGAACCGGCGCCCCGCCGGTCTCCAGCATGGTCATCGTCGCCCGCAACGGCAATCGCCCGCCGTCTGCGGCGCCGGTGAGCAGCCAGGTCGTTCGGATCCCGATTTCACTGCATACCGGCCTCAATCGGGTCCGGCTCACCCTCGGCGGCCATCCGACGCCTCGCCCAGGAACTGCAGATCGCCGACCTCCAGGTCGGCCGCTGACCCTCGCTCGCGACGCCGGACTGGTGACCGGGCGCGTCGTGGCCGTGGAAGATGCGGGTGCGCAGGACGGTGAACGAGATGAGGGACATCGACAGCGTGATGATCACGAAACAGTCGCGCTGGGGGAGATGCAGCAGGTCCGGAAGCAGTGCGGTCAGCGCGCGTGGTGGGGTACTGGACGGCGGCGATCACGCAGGTATCGCCGAAGCTGTCCGTGTCGACAGCGCGAATGTGGCGACATGCCGGAAGACGAATGCCCGCTGCAACGTGAAGTGCAGCGTCAGTGCCAGGGCGAAGGCGATCGGGATCGCGGCCTCCACCGGAATACCGGCTCCTCCGTTGAGTCCGACCGGGAGACCGAGGTACACCGCGCCGACGATCGCGCCTGCGATCACGTAGCGGATTCCCGGGCCGGCGAGGGGGTGGGTCGAACAGCAAGCGAAGCCGAGGCATGCGAACATTGTGCCCTGATCGGTGAGCGATGGCCGTGGGCACGCGCAACGTGGGTGCGTCAGCACACGGTCCACGATCGTCTCACTGCCCACCACACTGCGTCCAGTCAATGCACGCTTCAGCGTTCGAGAACCGATGACGTCGGCCGTGTCGGGCGGCGAGCACGAGCTCCTGATCCCCGACGACGACGACAGCGATCCCGAGCTGTCGATCGTCATCCCGGCGCTCAACGAGGAGCTGACGATCGAGCGAGTTCGTCGCCTGGTGCCGCGAGGGCCTGGCCGACGCCGGCGTGCGGGGCGAGATCCTGATCGTCGACTCTCGACCGACTCGCACCCCGAGCTCGCGCGCGCCGCCGGCGCGCGCGTGCTGCGCGTGCCCAAGCGCGGGCTCGGGCGCGCCTACATGGACGCGATCCCGTACATCCGCGGCCGCTGGGTGCTCATGGGCGACGCCGACTGCACCTACGACTTCCGGCAGCTCGCCCGTTCGTGGAGAAGTTCCGCGAGGGCTACGAGTACGTCATGGGCTCGCGCTGGAAGGGATCGATCGAGCCGGGCGCGATGCCGTGGCTGCACCAGCACCTCGGCACCCCGGTCACGACCTGGATCCTCAACCGGCTGTTCTCGAGCCAGTTCTCCGACATCCACTGCGGCATGCGCGGCATCACCCGCGACGCGCTGGTGCGCATGGACCTGCAGTCGGAGTCGTGGGAGTACGCGTCGGAGATGGTGCTGAAGTCGGTGCAGATGGAGCTGCGCACGGCCGAGGTGCCGGTGCGGTTCCTCAAGGATCGCGAGGGGCGGCTCAGCCACCACAAGCGCGCGGGCTGGTTCTCGCCGTGGCAGGCGGCGTGGATCAACCTGCGCGCGATGTTCATCTACGGCTCGGACTTCTTCGTGCTCAAGCCGGGCATCGTGCTGGCGGTGCTCGGGCTGATCGCTCACGCTGCCGTGACGCTTCGGCAACCTCAAGCTCGGCGCGGTCACGCTCTCGCTCAACTGGCAGTTCCTCGGGCGTGGCGGTGTTCGTGGTCGGCCTGCAGGCGTTCTTCCTCGGCTGCATCGCCCAGGTGCTGTTCGACTACACCGGACGCGCGACGGCGACGATGGCTGCGGATGCTTTCCCTACACGCGCACCGTGCTGCATCGCGCTGCTGCTCGTGCTGGCCGGGATCGGCTCTGGCGGTTCCGCTGGCCGTCGCCTACCTCGACAACGACCTGGTGCTGACGTCGGCCAACTTCGTCCAGGATCACCTCGCCGTGACCGGGTTGGCCGCGGTGATCGCCGGAGCGCAGCTGTTCGTGTTCGTGCTGCTGCTCCACGGCGCCGTCGTCGCCACGGCTCGGCCGCAGACCGCTGAGCCCCGACTAGATGCCGAGCAAGCACGAGGTTCTACGCCCGCTACTACGGCGGGCTGCTGCGGCGCTGCGGGCTCTCGTTGGCCAAGGGGCTGGCGCTGCCGCTCGTGCGCGGCGAGGCGGTCCGGTCGGGCGCGCACGCGATGGCGTACCCGATCTCCACCTACGCCCCGTGGCAGGCCGACGACGACTTCCAGCGCGTCTACCGGCAGGTGCAAGGCGCAACACGCTGGTCGACATCTGGCGCTGCTATGAGCTCTGGAGCCTGCTCGGCGAGCTGTCCGAGGTCCCCGGCGCGGTGCTCGAGGTCGGCGTGTGGCGCGGCGGCAGCGGGGCGCTGATGGCCGCGCGCGCTGGCCGCGCTGGGCATCACGCGAGCCGTCTACCTGTGCGACACCTGGGAGGGGGTCGTCAAGACCGGGCCCGACGACATCTACTACCACGACGGCAAGCACGATGACACCTCGACGGCAGATCGTCGAGGCGCTGGTGCAGCGACATGGGCTGACCAACGTCGACGCTGCTCCAGGGGGTGTTCCCCGAGGACACCGCCGACGCAGGTCGCCGACCGAGGCGCTTCCGGCTCGTCCACATCGACGTCGACGTCTACCAGTCGGCCAAGGATGTGTTCGAGTGGGCGTGGCCGCGGCTGCGCCGAGGGCGGCGTCGTCGTGTTCGACGACTACGGGTTCCCGGCATGCCCGGGCGTCACCGAGTTCGTCAACGAGCAGCGGGGCCTGCCGGACCGGCTGGTGCTGCACAACCTCAACGGCCACGGGATCGTGGTCAAGCGACCGGCGTCGGCGCTCCAGGGCTCGTGACCGCGGGCTCGGTCGCGGGTCATCATCGTCGGCGGCGCCGGGTTCATCGGCAGCCACTTCACCGATCGCGCTGCTGGCCGACGCGGGCGACCAAGGCGCTCACGCTCTACGACAACTTCACCTCCGGCCAGGAGTGGCACTTCGCCGAGCACCTCGACGATCGCGCGCTCGAGTGTCGTCCGCGGCGACGCCAACGACCTGCCCGCGCTGCGCGAGGCGATGGCGGGCCACGACTCGTCATCCACCTGGCCTCCAATCCCGACATCCCGGCGGCGATGACCGATCCGGCGATCGACTTCACCAGGGCACGCTGATCACCCACCACGTGGTGGAGGCGATGCGCCAGAGCGGGGTCAGCCGGATCGCCTACGCCGCGGGCAGCGGCGTCTACGGCGATCTCGGGGAGCTCGAGGCCGACGAGGACCACGGGCCGCTGATGCCGGTCTCGACCTACGGCGCGAGCAAGCTGGCCGGCGAGGCGATGATCAGCGCCTACGCATACATGTTCGACATCGAAGGCCGGGCGTTCCGTTTCGGCAACGTGGTCGGGCCGGCGCCAGACCCACGGCGTCGGATTCGACTTCATCCGCCGCCTGCGCGAGGACCCGAGCACGCTCGAGGTACTGGGCGACGGCACCCAGTCCAAGTCCTACGTGCTGGCGACGGACGTCGTCTCCGCCGTCCTCATCGCGCATGGACGCTGACTCGGAGCCGCCGTTCGCACGTCTCAACGTCGCCACCGGCGACTACGTCACGGTGCGCGAGATCGTCGGCATCGCGCTCGAGGAGCTCGGATCTCGATCCCGAGCGGACCGAGGTCCGCTACGGGGACGAGTCCCGGGGCTGGAAGGGCGATGTGCCGGTCGTGCGCCTGAACACCGACCGCATCCGGGCGCTAGGCTGGGGGCCGAGCACGGGCTCGGCGGGCGCGCTGCGAGCGTCGATCCGCAGCATGCTCGACGACCTCGCGGTCGGCCGCGGGTGAGGCCGGCCCGATGACGACGTGGCCCAAGCGAGTTGCCGGAGCTGACGCCCGAGCAGGTTGCGATCCGCGACGACTACATGAGCTTCTTCTACTCAGAGGTCTACACGGCGCGGTTCGGGCGGATCCAGAGGTTCAACCACACCTATGCCGCGCGGTCGTTCGCCCCGGGGCTGCGGACGCTCGACGTCGGCGCCGGACTCGGCGAGCATCTCGAGTTCGAGGACGGCCACGCGCAGCACTATGTCGCGATGGAGTTGCGCCCCGAGATGGCCGCCGAGATCGCCAAGCGCTATCCCTACGTGACGACCGTCACTGGCGACGTCGCAGCGGGATTGAGCTTCGGCCCGGCCGAGTTCGACCGGGTGCTGGCCATCCACGTCTTGGAGCATCTCCCCAACCTCCGGCCGCGCTTGACGAGCTGCGCCGCGTGATGCGCCCGGGCGCGGTCCTGTCCGTGGTGCTGCCCTGCGAAGGGGGATGGATCTACACGCTGGGGCGGCGGCTGACCACCCAGCGCGTGTTCGAGAAGCGCTATCGGATGAGCTTTGACTGGTGCATCCAGTGGGAGCACGTCAACACCGTCCCAGAGATCGTGCACGAACTCGACGCGCGGTTCACGCGTGAGCACAGCGCATGGTTCCCTACCAGGCTCCCGACCGTGCACGCCAACATCTGCGCCGGCTACACGTACCGGCGTCCCTGAGTGGGCAGCCGGCGCGTGAGGCTCAGAAGCGCGCGGCGAGCACGGCCAACACGTTGAGGCCAATCGGCGTCGGGACCCGCTGCTCCAGCGCGCGGCTCAGCGGCACGCCGGTGCGGTCCCAGATGGACAAGCTGGCACCTTGGGTTCGGTCCACGTCGGTCCGGGAGAATGCGATCCACACAGGGATGGCGAGCGCATTGACGTAGCGGAGGTGGACGACGTCGAGGTTGGCCTCGCGCGCGACCTCGCGCATTCGCCATTTCGAGTAACGCCGGAAGTGGCCGACCTTGCGGTCCCACTGCCCGTACAGCCCGTTGAGCGCTGGGACGTAGACGACGACGCGCCCGCCCGGCGCGAGCACCGATGGCAGCGTCGAGAGCACGCCGGCGTCGTCCTCAATGTGTTCGAGCACGTTGACCAGGAGTACAGAGTCGAACCGGTCGCCGGCAGCCTCGAGCTGGCGCAGGTCCTCCTGCTTGACGGTGACATTTGGCGTGCCGGCGAAGCGGGCGCGTAGAGCCGCCACGCACTGGTCAGACAGATCGCTGGCCACCACGTCGTGTCCCTCGGCATACAACGCGGTGATTGACCCGATGCCCGCACCGAGCTCCAGCACGCGCCGGCCCAGGTGGGGCTCGATCATGTCCGCAATCCACCGCAGGTAGTTAGGCGAGCTCTCATTGGCCACATCGAGGTTGTGATCGTGATCACCGGTCTCGGCCGGCATCGCGAGCGCCTTGGGATGTACGTAACGGGCGGCGGGAAGCGGGCGCAGCCGCCGCATCAGAGGACTGGACAAGCGCTGGGACACTAGCAGCGACCCCAGGCCGCCTCCGAGCGCTGCTCCCCGGCGCAGATCCGGCATCCTGTCGCCCCGTGAACACTGCATTAGACCGCAAGCGCATCCTTGTCACCGGCGGGTCGATGGGGATCGGGCTCGCGGTGGCCCAACGGCTGGCCGAGCAAGGTGACCGGGTCATCATTGCGGCCCGGGGGGCGAAGATCGCCCGCGCCGCGATCCAGCAGCTGCCCGGCTCGGGTCACCAGGCCGTCCAGCTCGATGTCGCCAACGCCGACGCGTGGAGCGCGGCTCTCGCCGCCATCGATGTCGGTGGCCCGCTGGACGGCCTGGTCACGGCCGCCGGGGTGCTTGGCCCGGTGGGCTCGCTGGACGCGGTCGCGCCGGAGGAGTTCGCCGCGACGATCGCGGTCAACCTGACCGGCACCGCGCTTGCGCTCCATCATGCTCTTCCGCGCCTGCGGGCCAGCCGGCGGCCGGGCTGTGACGCTCTCCGGTGGCGGAGGGACCGCGCCGCTGGTCCGCTACGACGCCTACGCCGCCTCCAAGGCGGGCGTGGTGCGGCTGACCGAGAACATCGCGGCGGACGGGGCGATCGAGATCAACTGCGTCGCCCCCGGGTTCGTCGCTACCCGCATGCACGAGGGCACTCTCGCCGCAGGTCCCGAGGCGGCGGGCGAGGCGTACTTCGCCAAGACCCGGGAGCAGCTCGCGGGTGGAGGGTTCCCGGCCGCGGAGGCCGCCGAGCTGGTGGTGTTTCTGCTGGCGGCCGAGGCTCGCAGGCATCACCGGGCCGGCTGATCAGCGCGCAGTGGGACCCGTGGCGTGAGGAGACGTTCCGGGAGCGTCTGCGGACCGACCCGGTGCTCGGCCGCCTGCGTCGCATCGACGACCAGTTCTTCACGGCGCGTTAGATTGCCCAACCGATGGGATGGGCCCGCAAACGGGTGCGGGTGTCGGCCAACGCGGCCACCGGCCGGGCGGGGATGAGGTCGGTGAGCCGCGACCGGCGGCGGACACGAGGTTCTTGAGCACCTTGAACTTGAGCACCTCGTCGAACCCGCCCCGGGCGGGCATGCCGGCGGCGATCGGAAGCCGGTCTGCCGAAAGCGCCCGCTCCAGCGTCACCGGCTCGAAGAACGAGATGTGGATCTCCGGGATGACATAGGGCCAGTGGGTCAGGCTGCGTTGCGTGAGGGGCGGCGTTGCCGGTGGTCAGCAGCAGCAGGCCGCCGGGACGCAGCAGCAGGCGGATCCCCCGCAGCTCGGCCAGCGGATCCAGCGTGTGCTCCAGCACCTCGATCGCCGTCACCACGTCGAAGCTGCCGGGCGCCTCGGCGTCAAGGGACGACGAAGACCGGAATGCCCAGCTGCCCGCGCCTGGTCGGCGATCGACCCCTCCTCGAAGCCGACTGCCGTGCCTGGGTGTGGTCGCCGCACGTAGCGAACCAGGCCCGCCGTTGCCGGCGCCGAAGTCCAGCCAGCGGATACCGTCCAGGCCGCCCAGAGCTGCTCGACGATGCGGCCGAGGCCGCGCCACTCATACAGGCGGATCGTCGAACCCGGCGACGTCCAGCTCGAACGCGTAGTCCACCAGTGGATCGGCGCCCCGGCCGGCGTAGTACCGCTCGTCGTAGATGCGTGCGAACTCGGTCCAGGGGTCGGCGACGAAGGCGAAGCGGCAGGTCGTCGCAGCGGCGCAGCTCGTAGTCCGCCCGCTGTAGCGGCCGTGGACGGTGCCGACCGGGCGGGTCTGCGCTGCCGCAGATCCGGCAGGCGGACGGGCTCGCCGTGGGCTGCGACGGTCGCCAACGGCGCGATCGTACCTCGCCCTGCCGCAACAACCGTCGCCGTCGCGCCGTGCGGCGCGCCCATGTTCTAGGCTGCGGGCTCGCGTCGGCCGAGCAGCACACTGCGCGATACTTCGCCGCGGCCGCCGACTTGGCCCGCGCGCCGATCGACGGCCGTCAGATCGACGCCTCGCGCGTGGACTGGCGACGGTGCGCGAGCGCGGGCGGGCGGCTGTTCATCCTCGGCGTCGGCGGCGGCGCGGGCCACGCCTCGCACGCGGTCAACGACTTCCGCAAGCTGTGCCGGATCGAGAGCTACGCCCCGACCGACAACGTCTCCGAGCTGACCGCGCGCACCAACGACGACGGCTGGGACACGTCGTTCACGCGAGTGGCTCGACGGTCTCGCAAGCTGTCCGCGCGACGACGGCCTGCTCGTGTTCAGCGTCGGCGGCGGCTCGCGCGAGCACAACGTCTCGGTCAACCTCGTCAACGCGATCGAGCTGGCCCGGGAGCGCGGCGCGCTCGATCTACGGCGTCGTCGGCGCCCCGGGCGGCACGCTGGCCGAGCTGGCCGACGTCGCCGTGATCGATCGAGCCCCCGGCCGACCTGCAAGACGCCGCTGGTGGAGTCCTTCCAGGCGGTCGTCTGGCACGCGCTCGTGTCGCATCCCGGAGCTGGCCGCGCAGCCGGGCACTGGGAGTCGCTGGCCGCCGCCGGCCGGCGTGAGCGCGCCGGCGCCGTCTTCGTCGACCGCGACGGCGTGATCAACGAGCTGGTTCCCGATCCCGGTCAGCGGCCGGCCCGAATCGCCGCTGCGCGTCGACGACGTCGCGCTCGATCGCCGGGCGCGGCCGCGGCGCTGCGGCGCCTCGCGCGACGCCGGCTGGCGGCTGGTCGGCGTCTCCAACCAGCCCGCGCGCGGCCAAGGGGCTGGTCGTCGCTCGACGAGCTGCACGCCATCCAGGCGCGGGTGCTCGAGCTGCTGCGCCGCCGAAGGCGTGCGGTTCGACGATTTCCGCCTCTGCCTGCACCATCCCGACGGGCGTGGTCCCCGAGCTGACCGGCGCGTGCGACTGCCGCAAGCCGGCCCCGGGCATGCTGCTCGCCGCGGCGCGCGGAGCTGGGCATCGACCTCGGCGCGTCGTGGATGGTCGGCGACACCGACGGCGACGTGCAGGCCGGGCGCGCGGCGGGCTGCCGGACGATCCTGGTCGAGCATCCCGACAGCGCCCACAAGCGCACGGCGCGACTTCGTCCCGACGCCGTCGTCAGCCGATCTGACGGCCGCCGCGGGCATTATCCTCGGCCGCGAAGGGAGTACATTGAGCCCGGTGATCGACGACCTCAACGTCAAGATCTTCGCCGACGGCGCGGACCTGGACGCGATCCTCGCGCTCGCCGCCGACACGCGGATCGCCGGGCTTCACGACCAACCCGACGCTGATGTGGAAGGCGGGGCTGACCGACTACGAGGAGTTCGCCAAGCGGCTGCTCGAGCGGATCACCACGCACCCGATCTCGTTCGAGGTGTTCGCCGACGACGCCGACGAGATGCGCCGCCAGGCGACTGATGATCGCCGCGTGGGGCGACAACGTCTACGTCAAGATCCCGGTCTCGACGACCGGCGGCGAGTCGATGGCGCCGCTCGTGCGCGAGCTGTCGGAGAGCGGCGTCAAGGTCAACGTCACCGCCGTGTTCACGACCGCGCAGGTCGAGCTGCTCACCGAGGCGGTCAAGGACGGCGCCCCGTCCTACATCTCGGTGTTCGCCGGCCGGATCGCCGACGCCGGCATCGATCCGGTGCCGATGATGGCGCGCGCCGTCGACATCATGGTCGCGGCGCCGCGCTCCGAGCTGATCTGGGCCTCGCCCGCGGGAGATCCTCAACGTCGTCCAGGCCGATCAGGTCGGCTGCCACATCATCACCGTCACCCACGACCTGCTCAAGAAGCTCGACCTGCTCGGCAAGGATCTCGACCAGTACTCGCTGGAGACCGTGCAGATGTTCCGCCGCGACGCGCTCGCCGCCGGCTTCACGCTCTAACCGAATGCGACGCGTCTGCATCACCGGCGGGGCCGGGTTCATCGGCTCGCACGCTCGCTGACCGCCTGCGGTCGCGCCGGCGTCGAGGTGGTGATCGTCGACGACTTCCGCACCGGTCGGCGCGAGTTCGTCGCCGAGCTGCTCGAGCGATCCGGCGGTCACCCTGCACGAGGGCGACGTGCTCGACGAGCGCGCTGCTGCGGCGCGCGTTCGAGGGCTGCGACTGGGTGTTCCACCTCCAGGCCAACGCCGACGTCCGCCACGGGCTCGAGCACCCGCGCCAGGACCTGGAGCAGAACACGATCGCCACCGCCGACGTGCTCGAGGCGATGCGCGCCGCGGCGTGACGCAGGATCGCCTTCTCCTCGACCGGCTCGGTGTACGGCGAGCCCGAGGTGTTCCCGACGCCCGAGGACGCGCCGTTCCCGGTCCAGACCTCGCTGTACGGCGCCTCGAAGCTCGCCGGCGAGGGCATGATCGGCGCCTACGCGCACGGCTTCGGCTTCACCGGGGTGGTCTTCCGGTTCGTCTCGATCCTGGGCGAGCGCTACACCCACGGGCACGTCTTCGACTTCTACTGCGCGCTCAAGCGCGATCCCGACCGGCTGCGCGTGCTCGGCGACGGCCGGCAGGAGAAGTCCTACCTCTACGTCGGGGACTGCGTCGCGCGCGATCCTCGACCGCGGCCGCGGCCCACGAGTCGCGGCCGGGCGAGCTGGGCGTCTACAACCTCGGGACGCGACGAGACCGTGGTCGTCGACGACTCGATCGCGATGATCATGCGAGCACATGGGCGTCTCGCCGGAGCTCGAGTACACCGGCGGCACGCCGCGGCTGGGCCGGCGACAGCCCGCTGATCCACCTCGACTGCTCGCGCATCCGCGGCGCTCGGCTGGGCGCCGACGCTGACGATCCGCGAGTCGATCGTGCGGACGCTCGAGTGGTTCGACGCCAACCCGTACGCCTGGGAGACGCGTCGCGTCACCCAGGAGCGCCGACCGGCATGAGCGTCATCTTCAGCCGCGCCCCGCTGCGGATCTCGCTCGGCGGCGGCGGGACCGACCTGCCCTCCTACTACCGCGAGCACGGCGGGTTCCTCGTCGCCGGCGCGATCGACAAGTACATCTACATGCTGATGCACACGGTCTTCCAGCGCCGCTACAAGATGAAGTACTCGGAGACCGAGGACGTCGAGGAGATCGCGGAGATCCAGCCATCCGATCCTGCGCGAGACGCTCGCTGCGCCACTGGCGCGGGAACCCGCTGGAGATCGCCTCGGTGGCCGACGTGCCCGCCGGGACCGGGATGGGCTCCTCGGGCGCGTTCACGGTCGCCCTGCTCAAGGGCCTGGCCCACGCGCGGCGCACCTCGATCACCCAGGCCGCGCTGGCCGAGGCCGGCGGCCGAGATCGAGATCGACATCCTCAACGAGCCGTGCGGCAAGCAGGACCCGTACGTCGCCGCGCACGGCGGCATCTGCGCCTACACGTTCAACCCGGACGGCACGGTCGACGTCGAGCCGCTGGAGCTCTCGCCCGAGACGCTGCGCGCGCTGCGCGAGCAGATGCTGCTGTTCTACACCGGCGAGGCCCGCGACGCCTCGGCCGTGCTCGCCGATCAGGACAGCCGGACCAAGACCGGCGACGACGAGATGCTCGAGAACATGCACCGGACCAAGGAGATGGGCCTCCAGAGCCGGGACCTGCTGCGTCGCCGGCGACCTGTTCGCCTACGCCGAGCTGATGCACGAGCACTGGCTCAACAAGCGCAAGCGCTCGCCCGGGATGGCGACCGAGCCGCATCGACGAGCTCTACACGCTGGCGCGCCGCAGCGGCGTGATCGGCGGCAAGCTGGTCGGCGCCGGCGGCGGCGGGTTCCTGCTCGTCTACGCGCGCAACCCGGCCGACACGCGGCAGGCGATGGCCGCCGCGGGCGCCACCGAGCTGCCGTTCGACTTCGAGTTCGTCGGGGCGTCGTCCAGCGAGTACGCGTGAGCGGCGCCGCCGGCAGCGGCTGATCGCCCGGCGCTACGGTCGGGATCGTCGGCTGCGGGCTGATCGGCCGCAAGCGCGCCGAGGCGCTCGGCGCCGGCGACGCGCGTGCTCGGCGCCACCGATCCGGTGTCGGACCGCGCGCGAGGCGCTCGTCGCCGCGCACGGCGGGCGCGGCCTGCGCCGACCTCGACGAGCTGCTCGCGCTCGAGCCCGACGTCGTCATCGTCGCGGCCACCCACGACCAGCTCGCGCCGCTGACGCGAGCGGGCGCTGCGAGGCCGGCAGCCACGTGCTGGTGGAGAAGCCGGCCGGGCTCGGCACGGCGCAGATCGACGCGCTGCTCGCAGGCCGCCGAGCGGGCCGGGCGGCGCGTCAAGGTCGGCTTCAACCACCGCTTTCACCCGGCGCCTGCGCGACCTCGCCGCCGAGGTCCACTCCGGCGCCCACGGCGAGCTGATGCACGTGCGCGGCCGCTACGGCCACGGCGGCCGGCTCGGCTACGACCGCGAGTGGCGCGCCGCAGCCGCGAGCGATCGGGCGGCGGCGAGCTGATCGACCAGGGCATGCACCTGCTCGACCTCACCCACTGGCTCGCCGGGCCGCTGCCGCTGCACTCGCGCGCTGCTGCGCACCCACTTCTGGGACACGGCGGTCGAGGACAACGCCGCGCTGATGCTCGGGCGAGGCGACGAGCCGCACGGCGCCGTGGGCGATGCTCCACGTGACCTGGACCGAGTGGAAGAACATGTTCTCGCTCGAGGTCTACTGCCGGACCGCCAAGCTCCAGGTCGACGGGCTCGTCCGCTCCTACGGGCCGCAGACGCTGCGGATCTACCGCATGAGCCCGGAGCTGGGCCCGCCGGAGCTGGAGGAGCGCACCTACGGGACCGAGGATCTCTCGTGGGCGGCCGAGTGGGAGCACTTCGCGGCCGCGCTCGCAGTCGGGCGCGCCGCTGCTCGGCGACCTCGACGACGCCCGCTACGCCTGGGCGCGGATCGAGGACGCCTACGCGTCGTCGCCCGACTACGCCGAGCAGTGCGGGGCGGCGCGTCGCGCGCGTGACGCCTGCCGATGCCGCTGCCGCCGGTCTGCATCCTGGCCGGCGGCCTCGGCACGCGGCTGGGCGAGACGGTCCGCGACACCCCGAAGCCGCTGCTCGAGGTCGCCGGCGAGCCGTTCCTGATCCACCAGCTGCGGCTGCTGGCGCAGTCACGGCGCCGACCGCGTCGTGCTCTGCGTCGGCTATCTCGGCGAGCTGATCGAGGAGCGGATCGGGCCGACGCAGTTCGGCATCGAGATCGCCTACAGCTACGACGGGCCCGAGCCCGATCGGGACGCTCGGCGCGGTCCGCAAGGCCGCGCCGCTGCTCGGGCGACCGGTTCCTGGTCCTCTACGGCGACACCTATCTGCGCATCGACTACGCGGCCGCGGCGCGGCGCGTGGGAGCGACAGCGGGCTGCCGGCGCTGATGACCGTGCTGCGCAACGAGGGCCGGTGGGACACCTCGAACGTCGTGCTTCGACGGGCAGCGCGTCACCGCTACGACAAGCGCGCGCCGGCGCCGGAGATGAACTGGATCGACTACGGGCTCGGCGGACTGACGGCCGAGGCGCTCGACGCTGCGTCGGCCGGACGCGCGACGATCTCGCCGACCTCTACCACGAGCTCGCCTGGCGCGGCGAGCTGTTCGGCTTCGCCGCCACCGAGCGCTTCTACGAGATCGGGACGCCGGCGGCACTCGCCGAGACCGGCGCGTTCCTTGCTTCAGCCCTGCCCGGGTGGCCGGATCAGTCGATGTAGCGGCTGGCCTGATCCCGGCGCCGAAGCCCCAGGATCGACAGCAGGAACGAGCTGAAGAAGATCTGGATCCCGACGATGATGAGCGTCGCGGCCAGCACGGCCAGGTTCTCGTCGGCGAGGCTGCCGAAGCCGTGGTCGATCCATTCGATGACGATCACCGCGCCCACGATGACGCCGGCGAGCATGATCGCCGCCGCCGAGCATGAGGCCATGTTCGAGCCTGTAGCGGGCGCGCATGCGGTCGAACCAGCGGTCGCGTTCGCCCATGAAGTACGTCGCATAGGCGTGGGCGCACACGCCCAGGGCCACGACCTGGGTGCCGACGATGGCCAGCAGCGCCCCGGCGATGAGCGCGTGGATGTCCCACTCGCGGCCGAAGATGCCGAGGTGGGCGATGACGATGAACTCCACGATCGCGCCGACGACCGCCATGACCGTGCCGGGGAAGATGAACAGGTGGTTGGGGGAGTGGACCAGCAGGAACCGCAGGTGACGCCAGCCGTCGCGGAAGCTTGAGAGCTTGGACTCCCCCTCCCGCGGGTGGTACTCGATCGGGAACTGGCGCAGCACCAGCTTCTCCTTGGCGGCGCGGATCACCATCTCCGAGGCGAACTCCATGCCGGTGGTGCGAAGGTCGAGTTCGGGGAGCGCGGTCCCGGCGCAGCGCGCGCATGCCGCAGTGGGCGTCATCGACGCCGGTGCGGAACAGCAGGTTGAGGAACCCGGACAGCAGCGGGTTGCCGACGTAGCGATGCAGCCAGGGCATTGCGCCCGGATGGATGTTCTTCATCCGGTTGCCGATCACCATGTCGGCGCCCGCATCGAGCTCGGCCACGAACCGGGGGATCTCCTCGAAGTCGTAGGTGAGGTCGGCGTCGGCCATCAGGATGTAGCGGGCGCGGGCAACGGCGAAGCCCGCCATATAGGCGCTTCCGTAGCCCCGCTCGGGCTCGTGGACCACGATCGCCCCGGCCTCGGCGGCGAGCCGGGCGCTCTGGTCCTCGGAGTCGTTGTCGGCGACGATGACCTCTCCGTTGATGCCGTGCTCCTCGAGCACCTCGAGGGCCTTGCGCACGCAACGCTCGATGCTCGCCTCTTCGTTGAGGCACGGGATGACCACCGAGACCACGAGGGACTCGTCGTCGGTAAGTGCGGCGGGACCGTAGAGCTGGTGCTCGGTTGTGCTCATGTCACGCTAGGTATCGGCCGAAACGGCCGATACCCATATAGGTCTCGGATTTCCCCGCCAAGCTTCGCCAACGAGGATATGGGATTCTCCGGCGCCGGCATGCGCGTCTGTCTCGTCTATGACTGTCTGTTTCCCCATACGGTCGGGGGCGCTGAACGCTGGTACCGCAAGTTGTCCGAGCGTCTGGCCGCCGATGGCCACGACGTTACCTACCTCACCCTTCGCCAATGGAAACGAGGCGAGAGTGCGGATGTTGCGGGGGTGAACGTGCGGGCGGTGGGGCCGCGCATGCGGCTCTACGCGGGGCCCGGGCAGCGCCGGATCCTGCCGCCACTGGTCTTCGGGGTCGGAGTCCTATGGCACCTGGCTCGCCATGGCCGCCGCTACGACGTGGTGCACACGTGCTCGTTCCCCTACTTCTCGCTGCTGGCGATCGCCCTGCTGGCGCCGCTGCACGGGTACCGCGTCGTCGTGGACTGGTTCGAGGTCTGGAGCCGGAGCTACTGGCGCAGCTACCTGGGACGCTGGGGCGGAGACGTCGGGCTGCTGATCCAGCAGCTGTGCGCACGGGTTCCGCAGCGGGCGTTCTGCTTCTCTCGCCTCTACGCGCGCCGGCTGCGGGAAGAGGGGCTGCGCGGCGAGATCACCATGCTGGCGGGCGCTTATGACGGACCGCTGGAGCCCCAGCCCGGCCAGAACAGCGAGCCCCTGGTGGTCTTCGCCGGGCGCCACATCCCGGAGAAGCGGGTCCCGGCGATCGTGCCGGCCATCGCGCACCTGCGTGATCGGCTCCCGGCCGTGCGCGCGCTCATCCTCGGCGACGGGCCCGAACGCGAGACCGTGCGACGTCGCGTTGAGGACGAGGGCCTGTCGGAGGTCATCGAGGTTCCCGGATTTGTGACCAGCGATGCGGTGGATGCCGCCATCGCCCGGGCAATGTGTCTCCTGCTCCCATCCCGGCGGGAGGGGTACGGACTCGTCGTGATCGAGGCGGCCTCGCACGGGACCCCGAGCGTGGTCGTCGCCGGAGACGACAACGCTGCCGTGGAGCTGATCGCGGAGGGGGTCAACGGCTTTGTCGCCGCCTCCGACGCCCCCGAGGACCTCGCCTCGGCGATCTGGGCGGTCCACGAAGGGGGCGAGGCGCTGCGGGAGGCCACGCGGGCGTGGTTCGCCGCCAACGCCCACAGGGTCTCGCTGGCCCGCTCCCAGGAACTGGTCGTGGAGGTCTATGACTCCGGCGGAGTGCGCTGATCGCAGGCGCGCGGCTACGCGGGCGAGGACCGGGCCACCAGCTCCAGGTTGGTGGCGACGAGGTTGAGACCCGGGACAGCGCTCAGCAGCCGATTGGCGTCCCAGATTTGCCGGGCCCAGCGCGTCGCCCATGCGGCGGTGAGGCTGAGCGGCAGCATGTTCATGCGACGGAACTCGACTACATCGAAGCCGTGGCGCCGCAGCAGCCCGACCGCCGAGCGGCGGTCGTAGAGCCGGTCGTGCTCGCAGCGCGCCGTGGTAGTAGAGGCCGGCGCGCCGGGCAACCAACTCCAGGTACGAGGTCCGGTTGGGCAGCTTGAACACGTAGAACGCTCCGCCGGGCGACAGGATGCGCCTGACCTCCTCGAGGCTGGCGTCGGGATCGGCGACGTGCTCGAGCACCCCGCAACTGAGGACGGCGGCGAAGGACGCCATCGTCATAGGGCAGCTTCCACGCCTCCGGGCTCAGGTACACCGAAAGGTGCGGATAGCGCTCCATCGGACGGGGCCCCTCGGGCACGTCGGGGTTGTAGTCAAAGGCGGTGACGTCGAGTCCGGCCTCGTGGAGGAGATTGGTGACCTGCCCATAGCCGCACCCCCAATCCAGGATGCTCGGCGGGTGATCGGCCCGAAGCCGCTGGACGATGGCGCGGTACTCCTCCATCTGGGGACCGGAGCGCAGGTTGACGTCGCCGCCCCGGGGGTTGGCCCCCGAGAGCTCATCGTGATGCACCGGACGAGAATATCCCGAGCGTGCGGCGGTACGAGGCGAGGGTGGCGCGGGCCGTGGCCGCCCACGTGAACCGCGCCGCCTGCTCGCGTCCGGCGCGGCGCAGCCGGTCGACATCCGGGCCGCCGGCCACGAGGCGCTCGATCGCGGCGGCGATCTCAGGCGGGGAGCGGGGGTCGAAGATCAGGGCGGCGTCGCCGGCCACCTCGCGCAGCGAGCCCTGCCCCGAGCAGGCCACGGGCACGTCGCGGGCCATCGCCTCCAGCACGGGCAGCCCGAACCCCTCGTACAGGGAGGGGAACACGAAGGCGCGGCTGATCGCGTAGAGACCCTCGAGCGTCGGCGCGTCGACCCAGCCGAGCACGCGCACGTCGCGCTCGAGACCGAGCGCGCGGATCTCGCGGTGCAGGTCGGCCTCGTGATCGGTCGGGTAGCCGACGATGACCAGGACCGGGCGCCGGGCGAGAGGGATCAACGCCACCGCGTTGATGAGGCGGATGAGGTTCTTGTGCGGTCGCAGGGCGGAGACGCTGAGCACCACCGGACGCTCGGGCTCCGACAGCAACGTCCGTATCTCCGCCTCGGGGGCGGGCGCGGTGCGGCGAGCCCCCAGGCCGAGCGGGACCACGTCTACGCGCCCGGGATCGATCGCCCAGCAGGCGCTGCAGGTCATCACGCGTGCTCGCCGCATCCACGATCACGCGCGTGCGAGCGCCGGGCGGCCGCGGTGACGAGGACGCGCATGCCGTGGCTCAGCAGCCCGAGGTGCGCGTCGGGGGCGATTCGATGCAGGAGGTCATGGATCGTCACCGTCCGGGCGTAGGGCCCCCACACCGGTGCCGTGTTAGCCAGGCTGTGGAGCAGATCGACGCGCCGACGCCTCGCCGCGACCGGGAGCAGTTGCTGCTCGCCGCGAACCCAGGCCACGCGGCGACGCGCCCGGACGGGGACCACCACGGCGGGAATGACGTCTCCCCAGGGCCCACCTCCGGCCTCGGCGGCCTCGCGGTTGATGAACGCGGTGAAGCGGATCTCCTCGGCGGCGGCCGCCACCAGCTCGGGGATGAGCTCGCGCGCGTAGGTCTCGGTCCCGCCGGTCTCCCCCGGCACGAGGTAGAGGAGATTGAGACCGACGTGTGCCGCCAAGGCGGCCATCATAACGTCGCCCTATCGTTGTCGGAATGGGCCCGCAGGCCGATGCGCTGACCCGTCCTGACCGCGCACGGACGCCACCGCTGGTGACCGTGGGGATCCCGACGTACAACCGCCCGGCGGAGCTCGAGCGTGCCGCGCGCTCGGTGTTGGCTCAGGACTACGACCGCCTCGAGGTGCTCATCTCGGACAACGGCTCGGCCGACCCGGAGGTGCGCCGTGTCGGCGAGCGGATCGCCGCCGCGGACCCGCGGGTGCGATTCGTCAGCCATAGCGAGAACCGGGGCCACGAGTTCAACTTCCAGTGGCTGCTGGACACCGCGCAGGGTGAGTACTTCATGTGGCTGTCCGACGATGACTGGATCGATCCCGGCTACGTCCGGCGGTGCCTGGAGGAACTGCGCGCCGATCCGGAGACCGTGCTGGTGTGCGGCGCGGGCCGCTATCACCGCGACGGCGAGCACGTCCTGGACGAGCGGGCGATCGACCTCACCGATCGGAGGCCGGAGGCCCGCCTCGTGCGCTACTTCGCCCGGGTCAGCCTCAACGGCCCCGTGTTCGGCGTCGTCGCGCGCGAGGACCTAGTGCCGATCGGCTTTCCGCCGGTCATCGGCGGTGACTGGATGCTGGTGGCGGCGCTGGCGGCCAAGGGCCGCGTGCGGACCCTCCAGGACGTCCACATCCATCGCTCGATGAGCGGGCTGGGCTCGGACGCCTCGCGACTGGCCGGTGACTTCGGGCTGCGCGGCCTCGTCGCGCGCCAGTCCCATGCGTTTGTGGCGGTTGCGATCGCCCGCCAGATCGCGTCCGGCGCGCCCCCGTACCGCGGGATGGGCCGGATGACCCGTCTGGGGGTGGCCGCCGCCGCCGCGGCGCTCATCCTCGTGCGGTTCACCGCCACCGATGCCGTCCGGCGGCTGCTGGGTCCGCGCCGCTCCGCCGCGCTGGAGCGGCGCGTCTCGGGCTGGCTACGCGCCCTCGACGACCGCGCGCAGTAGCTCCTCCTGCTGATCGCCAAGGCGTCGCCAGTCGTAGTAGCGCTCGGCCACGGCGCGCGCCTCGGACGCCAGCCTGCGCCGCAGCGAAGCGTCAGAGAGCAGCGACGCCGCCGCCGCCGCCAACGCGGCGTGGAGCATCGGCCACGAGCAGATGGCGGCCGGGCTCGATGTGGGGCAGCCCTTCCCAGCCGAGCGACGTGGTCGCGATCGCGCGTCCGGCCGCCATCGCCTCGACGATCTTCACCCGGACGCCGGTGCCCTCCCGGATGGGCACCACGACCGCGTGGGCCCGATCGAAGTAGGGAGCCATGGCGGGGACCGGACCGACGACGTTGACCCCGGGCCGGCGTCCGAGCGCCCGCACGTCCGCCACCGGGTCACGACCGACGATGTCAAGCTCGGCCTCGGGGCACGCGTCGAGGATCCGTGGCCACACCTCATCGACGAACCACCGAATGCCGTTGACGTTCGGGATGTAGTCAAGAGTCCCGGTGAACAGCAGGCGAGGCGAGCCGGTCGGCTCAGGGGCGGGGCGGAGCTCCGTCGTGTCAACGCCGACCGGGATTACCGAGACGGGCAGAGACGCGGTCTCGCGCAGCTCGCGCGCCTCATCGGTGGAGAGCGTCACCGCGGCGGCATAGCGCGGCAGCTGACCCAGCACGTGCCGGCGGTAGCGCCAGGCCTCGGCGTCGCAGCAGCGCGGCACCCGGCCCGGTCGACTCGGCGGCGCGTCCCGCGTACCAGCGCCACTGGAGGTCGTGGAGCCCGAGCACCGCCGGGATCGCCGGGTCAAACTCACGGGCCCACGCCGCCGCCATGCCATGCACCACGATCACCACGTCGGGCCGCCACTCTTCGCTCGCCTGCCTCAGCAGATGCCGCAGCGTCACCCAGAACACCCGCATCTCGAGCGCGCGAACGGGTCTGGTGACGGCGCTGGCGAGCGCCGCCGGATCTCTCACGACGGCTTGGGCGGCCTCACGCAGGTGAGACCGGGGTCGCAGTGAGGCCCAGGATTCGACCCCGACCGCGCTGAGGTCGCTGACATGGGCGGCTTCGTCCGGCAGGACCGGAGAGATGTTGAGCACCTGGTGGCCGAGCTCGACCATGCGCCGGCACATGAGCAGCTCGTGGGCACGCCCACCCCCTCCGCCATGGACGTGCGGGAGCTCCGGGGTGACGTGGACGATTCTCATTCGCGGAGCGGCCGATCAGCGACGGTCGGCCGTGGCCAGGTTCGCACGCCACCAGTCGATCGTGTCGGCGGCACGCTGCTTCAGCGTGGCCGGCGGGGACCAGCCCACCTCGTCGCGCAGCCGGGTGACGTCGGCGAGGAGCACCGCCGGTTCGCTCGCCGGGGCCTCGAGCGCGCCGAAGCGCGGTAGATCGGGATGCCCGGCGGCGTCGGCGAGTGCCTGCACGAGCTCGCGAATGCGCGTTGGCTCGCCCGACGCGAGGTTGATCGGCCCCTGCACCGACGAGCGGAGCAGGGCGACGAAGGCGTCCGCGAGATCCTCGGAGTAGAGGAAGTCGCGCACCTGCTCGCCGTGGGAGCACGGCGCCGGATGCCCGCGGACGACCGCCTCGGCCACCGAGGACCCGAGCCGCGACGGGGGCTCCCGTGGCCCGAACACGAAGAACACCCGTCCCCAGCCGAGGCTGAGCCCGGCCTCCTGGGCATAGCTCTCGGCGATCAGCCGCAGGGCGTGCTTGCTCGCCCCGTAGAGGGTTGCCGGCTCACACGGCGTCTGACCCTCGACGCACACGGTCTCCGGCTGCCACGTGTACTCCGCACAACTGCCGGCCAACACCGCCCTTCGGCCACCGTGCTGGGCGAAGGCGCGGAGCAGACGCAGGCTGGCCTCGACCCAGCGCAGGTTCTCCGGCGAGCGCCAGAACAGCGCCCGGCTCGGCATACCACGCGAGGTGCAGGAGATGGGTGGGCGCCAACCTCGCCACCAGTCGCTCGGTCTCCTCGGCGTTGTGAAGGTCCGCTCGCTCCCAGTGGACGCCGGCGGGCGGACCCGGATCATTCCCGCGGGAGCTGACAGCGTGGACCTCGAAGCCCGCACGCAGCAGCGGCGAGAGCGTGCCGGAGCCGATGAATCCGGTCGCCCCCGTGACGAGCACGCGGCTCATCGCTGATGGTCCGGGTAGGTGGCGTCGCGGTCGGCGATCGTCCGCCCGTGGGCCGGGGCGTCGGGCCATTCGATGCCGAAGGCCGGGTCGTCCCAACGGACGCCGCGGGCGGCGGCAGGCTCGTAGGGCACCGAGATCTGGTAGTAGATCTCGGTGTCGTCGCGCATCGTCTGAAAGCCGTGGGCGCAGCCGCGCGGGATGAACAGAGCGCACCCGTTGTCCTCGTTCAGTTCCGCTGCGCACCAGCGAAGGTAGCCGGGCGAGTCGGGCCGGAGATCGAGGGCGACGTCATAGATCGCTCCTCGGGTGCAGCGCACGAGCTTGGCCTCGCCGTGAGGCTCTGCCTGGTAGTGCAATCCGCGCAGCGTTCCGGCGCGGCGGTTGAACGAGGTGCTGCACTGTGCGACCGCCGGGTCCATTCCGCGACTCGCGTACTCGTCGGCGCTGAACACGCGGGCGAAGTGGCCGCGCGCGTCGGTCAGACGCTCCGGCTCGACCAGCCACACTCCGGGCACCGCCATCTCGCTGAAGATCACGGGTGCGGCGCGGGGCGATCGGGCATTGGGCCGCTAGTTTAGGTGGACCCGCCCGCCCGAACCGCGCCCGGGCAGCCGCCCGGCGCTTTGCCAGAATGGCCCGTCGCGAGATGCGCTTCTCGGTCCTCCTCCCCAGCCACAACGGACTTCAGTTCCTCCGCTACGCGGTGGAGTCGGTGCTGCGTCAGGACCACGCCGACTGGGAGCTGGTGATCTCCGACAACCACTCCACCGATGACATCGGTGGCTATGTCGCGAGCCTCGGTGACGACAGGATCCTCTACGTCCGTACCGAGGAGTTCGTTCCGGTCACCGACAACTGGAACAACGCGCTGCGTCATAGCACGGGCGACTACGTGGTGATGCTCGGCAACGATGACGCGCTGCTCCCGGGGTACTTCTCGGCGCTGTCGGAGACGATCGAGCGGCTCGGCGAGCTGGACGCGATCTACACCGCCGCGCTGCTCTACGCGTATCCCGGCGTCCTCCCGAATGTCCCGGAGGGCTATCTCGAGGTCCAGCGTTACGCGCCGTTCTTCGCCGGCGCGGACGAGCCCTTTCTGCTCCCCGCCGAGGCGGCGCGTCAGCTCGCCCGTGACGCCATGGCCATGCGGGCCAGGTACGACTTCAACATGCAGTACATCGTGGTCAAGCGGGAGACGATCGAGGAACTGGCCGGTGATGGCGACTTCTTCTGCTCACCCTTCCCCGACTTCTACGCCATGAACCTCGTCTTCGCGGAGGCCTCCCGGATCGCTGTGGACCCGCAACCTCGGGTGGTCATCGGGATCACCCCCGCGTCGCACGGCTACCTCTACTTCAACCATCGCGAATCCGACGCGCTGGCGTTGCTCAACACGGCGAATGTCGATGCGGATATCCGCCACGACCTCGGACCGGTCCTGCGGCCGGGGACCAACATGAACACGTCGTGGCTGCTGGCGATGGAGGCGCTGTCGCGGCGGCTGGGATCACCGCCCGACATGCGACCCGACTATCAGCGCTACCAGCGCCTGCAGGCGCTGTTCTGCCTGCGGGCTTACTACCTGCACCAGACGATCACGCGCGACGAGCTGCGAGCGTCCGCGGCGGCGCTGACGCCGGTCGAGCGGGTCGGCGCCACGATCCTGGGGCCCGTCGGAGGCGCACTGCTGCGCCACAGCCCTGCCTCCGTCCGCCGTGTACTGGGCGGGATCTACGATCGGATCGTCGGCCAGTTCCCGGGACCGGCGAGCGGCCTGAGCGCGAGGTCGGTCGCTATCGCGACGTGCTCGAGGTGTTTGACTCGGTCTCTGCTCGGCCGCTTTCAGCGCACCGGTGAGGTCCGCCCTGCGTCATCTGCGGCGGTGCCACGGTGCCGGCCTTCGTCGCGACCGACCGCAATCGGCGGCTCTCGGCCGAGCGGTTCGCCTACCGCCGCTGCCAGGCGTGTGGCACGGTCGTGCTGGCTGCGGTGCCCGACGACATCGGGCGCTACTACCCGCCCGAGTACTACTCACTGCCCGCGAGCCGCGAGGCGCTGATGGTCGCGGCCGCGCCCGAGCGCTACAAGCTCGATCTGGTGCGCTCGCTCGTGCCCCGCGGGCGGCTGATCGAGGTCGGGCCGGCTATCGGCGGCTTTGCCGTCCACGCGCACGATGCCGGATACGACACGAGCGCGATCGAGATGGATCCGGACTGCTGTCGCTTCCTTCGCGACGTCGTCGGCATCGAGGTCCACGAGACGGCCGATCCGGCGCCGGCGCTGCGCGCGAACGGGCCGTTCGACGTGATCGCGATGTGGCAGGTGCTCGAGCACCTGCCCGATCCCGTCGCGTACTCGAGGCCGCCGCGTCCGCGCTGGTGCCCGGCGGGGTGCTGGCCATCGCCGTGCCCAACCCAGAGGCGCTCCAGTTCCGGCTGTTCGGTGCGCGATGGACGCACGTCGACGCTCCGCGCCACCGCTCTCTGATCCCGGCGCGGACTCTCTCCGCTCGGCGAGCGACTGGGCCTCGAGGTGGCGCTGCTCACCATGCGAGATGCCGGCACGCTGGGGTGGAACTGGTTCGGCTGGCGCGAGTCGCTGGCCGGCTACTCGCGCGACGAGCGGGCCGCCGGGCCCTGCGGTTCGCCGGATCCGTGGTCACGCGGCTGATGGCGCCGGTGGAGCGCCGTCGCGACAACGCCGCGACGTACACGCTCGTGCTGCGCGTCCCTCGCTATCGTAGCTGGGCCGCCTTCGGCCGCGGGCTTCAGTCCAGCAGCCGCATCTCCGGGGCACGGGCCGCAAACCGGCCGCCCCAGTCGCGGACGTACGCGTGCTGCTCGATGATCTCGTCGCGGAGGTTCCACGGCAGGATCAGCACGACGTCGGGCTTGGTCTGCTCAGATGCTCGGGGGCACGGATCGGGAATGTGGCTGCCGGGCAGGAGGTGACCCTGCTTGTGCGGGTTCAGGTCGACCGTGTAGTCGATGAAGTCGGTCCGACGCCACAGAAATTCAGCAACGTGTTGCCCTTGGCCGGGGCGCCGTAGCCGGCGATCGACGCCCTGGCGCTTGAGCTCGATCAGAAACGAGAGGATCTCGCGCTTCTCCTCCTGCACGCGGTCGGCGTACCGCAGGTGGATGTCAAGGTCCTCGTAGCCGGCGCCTCGCTCGCGGGCGATGAGCTCGGTGACCCGCTCGCTCCCGGCTTGCGGTCGTCGTCGGCGTGGCCGCCGTAGATCCGCAGCGAGCCGCCGTGCGTGGGCAGCTCCTCGACGTCGAACAGCGCGAGCCCGTGCTCGGCGAACACGCGGCTCACCGTCAGGAACGAGAAGTAGCTGAAGTGCTCGTGGTAGATCGTGTCGAACTGGTTCTCCTCCACAGGCGCATCAGGTGCGGGAACTCCATCGTGATCGACGCCGCCGGCTTGAGCAGGATCTTCATGCCGCCGACGAAGTCGTTGAGGTCCGGGACATGCGCGAGCACGTTGTTGCCGATCAGCAGATCGGCGGGCGAGCTCTCGGCGACCAGCGACCGGGCCGTCTCGCGCCCGAAGAACTCCACCAGCGTCGGGATGCCCTTCTCGACCGCGACCTCGGCGACGTTCGCGGCCGGCTCGATGCCGAGCACCGGGACGCCGCGCTCGCGGAAGTACTGCAGCAGGTAGCCGTCGTTGGAGGCCAGCTCGACGACGTGGCTGTCGACGACCGAGTCCGAACCGCTCGATCACCTGCTCGGCGTAGCGGCGGCTGTGCTCCAGCCAGCTCGTCGAGTACGAGGAGAAGTACGCGTAGTCGGTGAAGATGTGGTCCGGCGTCTCGAACTCCTCGAGCTGGACCAGGAAGCAGTTCGCAGCACACGAACGCGCGCAGCGGATAGAACGGCTCCATCGCGTTGGCCTGCTCGGGCGTGAGGTAGCTGTTCGCCAGCGGCGACATCCCCAGATCGGCGAAGACATGCTCCAATGGGGTCCCGCAGAACCGGCAGGTCCTCGTCATCGTGCGCGAGGCTAGCGAACGGTTCTCGGCGTCGCCGGCGATCCAGAGCGTGCGAGACCTCAGGCGGAAACCGCCCCAGGACGGCGAAAACGGCCATGTATAGACCGACCCCGAGGGCGTGCGGAGTATCGGGTGCAGGCCGGCGATGAGCAGCGGCGTTGCGCCCACGAGGCCCGCTAACGACGATCGCGGGTAGCGCGGCTACGTTGACCCGGCCGCTGCCGTCCCGCAGCACGAGCACGAGCTGCCCGAGCGCCAGGCAGCTCTCGGCGATGACCGCCGCGATGGCCGCTCCGCGCGCCTGCCATATCGGCACGAGGATGAGCGTCAGCACGATGTTGGTCACGAGCGCCGCGCCGTTGGCGATGAGCAGCGCGCTGTGGTGCCGCGTCGAGAGCAGCACGAAGCCTGTGGCCATCGACAGGAACGTCGCGACCAGTGCGAGGCCCTGGATCTGCAGAACGGCCACGGCCGGCTTCCCGGCGGGGCCCGCTAGGACCTCGATGATGAACGGTGCGCTGAGGACGACCGCCAGCACGAGCGCGACGCCGGCGATCAGCGACAGCTCGATGATGCGTTCGGTGGCGTAGGCGAGCCGCTCCCGGTCGTCGCGTGCCGCGCGCGAGAGGATCGGGAAGGCCGCGCCGACGGCGAGCGCCGGGACGCCGATGAGCACCTCGGTGACCCGGAACGACGTCGCGAAGTAACCGGTCTGGCGGGCCGCGGCGGCCAGCGACATGACCACGATCGTCACCCGGAAGTACAGCGTGTTGACGGCGATCGCCGCGGCATAGGGAAGCGTGTCGCGCACCAGCGGCCACCACTCGCCGCCGCGGAACCGGGGGCGCAGCGGGACGTCTCGCCGGACGAGCACGGCCGCGAACGCCACCGTGACGAGGCCCGCCGGGATCGTGACGGCGAAGAACGGGGTCAGTCCGGCGCCGGCGAGCACAAGCGCGACGATCAGGGCGACGCTCACGGCTTGGCGAGCGACGTCGATGGCGGCGACCCAGCCGAAGCGCAGCTCGCCCTGGAGCGGCGCGGTCAGGATGTTGGTCAGCGCCTGCAGGACCATGCCGATCCCGGCGATCAGCGTCCCGATGACCAGGACGTGGTCGTAGCCCGCCACCGCCGCGAACGCGACGCCGGCCACCACGCCCGATCGCGCTGAGCTGGAGCCGGACGCCCAGCAGGCTGCGCATGAGCTCCGTGCGTGCGGCCCCGGTGCGGGTCGACCACTCGCGCAGCGCGATGTTGTACAGCCCGGCGTCGCTGAGGCCGTTGACGATCGTCACGATCGCGATGACGGTCGTGTAGCGGCCGAAGCGCGAGATCCCGAGATGGCGGATGAGCAGCGGCACCGAGATGAGCGACAGCGCGATCGACCCCGCATAGCTCGCGCCGAGAATCGCGCTGCCCCGCAGCGCGACCGGGCCGGCCTCGCTTGACCCGACCAGGTCGGCGGCGGTCTCTTCGATCAGCGAGGCATCGGGCGCGGGCACGGCGCTGATGCTAGGGGTCGCCAGTGGCCCATGATCGCCAGCCGCGGTTCGCCATAATGGCCGCCGGCATGAGCATTCTTCGCTCCAGCGGCTCTTGAAGGCGGTCATCCTGGCCGGCGGGCTCGGCTCGCGGCTGAGCGAGGAGACACGAGCCGCCCCAAGCCCATGGTGGAGATCGGCGGCAAGCCGATCCTGTGGCACATCATGAAGATCTACGCCGCCCACGGCATCGACGAGTTCGTGATCTGCCTGGGCTACAAGGGCTACATGATCAAGGAGTATTTCGCCAACTACTACCTGCACACGTGCGATGTCACCTTCGATCTCGCCGGCGGCGACATGGAGGTCCACCGCTCGGCGGCCGAGCCGTGGAAGGTGACGCTCGTCGACACCGGCGAGGCGACGATGACCGGCGGCCGCCTCAGGCGCGTCGCTGCCCTATCTCGAGGGCGAGAGCGAGTTCTGCTTCACCTACGGCGACGGCGTGACCGACCTGGACATCGGCGCCGCTGGTCGCATTCCACCGCGAGCAGGGGCGGCATCGCCACCGTCACCGCCGTCCAGCCGCCCGGGCGGTTCGGCGCGATGCACATCGACGGCGCGCTGGTCGAGACCTTCGAGGAGAAGCCGCGCGGCGACGGGAGCTGGATGAACGGCGGCTTTTTCGTGCTCTCGCCGGAGGTCGCGCGGTACCTGGTCGGCGACCGGACGGTGTGGGAGCAGGAGCCGCTGCGCGCGCTGGCGCGCGACGGCCAGCTCGCGTGCTTTCGCCACGACGGCTTCTGGCACCCCATGGACACGCTGCGCGACCGCAACGATCTCCAGGCCTGTGGGAGGCCGGACGCGCGCCCTGGCGCACGTGGTCATGATCGAGACCGGAGTTCTGGCGCGACCGGCGCGTGCTGCTCACCGGCCACACCGGGTTCAAGGGCGGCTGGCTGGCGTTGTGGCTGCAGTCGCTGGGCGCCAGGTGTCGGGCTCTCGCTGCCGCGCGCCGACCGACCCTCGCTATATGACGCTGGCCAGGTGGGGCGCGACATGGCCGGCGAGGCCGAGGTCGACATCCGCGACGCCGCCGCGCTCGAGGCGGCGGTCGCGAGGCTTCGAGCCCGAGGTGGTCATCCACCTCGCGGCCCAGCCGCTCGTCCGCCGCTCGTTCGCCGAGCCGCGCGAGACGTTCGACACCAACGTCATGGGGACCGTCAACCTGCTCGAGGCCGCCCGCGGGGTGCCGGGCGTGCGCGCGGTCGTCGTCGTGACTCGGACAAGTGCTACGAGAACCGCGGCTGGGAGTGGGGCTACCGCGAGGACGAGCCGATGGGCGGCCACGACCCCTACTCGAGCTCGAAGGGCGCCGCCGAGCTGGTCACCGCGGCGTACCGCCGCTCGTTCTTCTTCGAGGCCGGCGCCGCCGCGCGTCGCCTCGGCGCGCGCGGGCAACGTGATCGGCGGCGGCGACTGGGGGTCCGAGCGGCTGATCCCCGACCTCGTGCGGGCGGCGCTCGACGGCACTGCTTCAGATCCGCAACCCGACGGCAGTGCGTCCTTGGCAGCACGTCCTCAACCCGCTGGGCGGCTATCTCCTGCTGGCCCAAGCGTTGTGCGCGTCGCCGGAGCACGCCACCGGGTGGAACTTCGGGCCTCCCGAAGACGATGCCCGGCCCGTGGAGTGGGTGGTCGAGCGGATGCGCGAAAAATGGGACGGGCGGCCGCAGTGGCGAGCCGGATCGAGGGACCGCACCCTCACGAGGCCCACTACCTCAAGCTCGACTCCTCACGCGCTCGCGAACGACTTGGCTGGCGCCCGTCCGTGGCACTCGATCGCGCGCTGGAGAGCATCGTCGACTGGTATCGGGAATACGAATCCGGCAGCGACATGCGAGAGGTGACGCTCCGGCAAGTGGAGGCGCTCACCTCTTGCTGACCACGATGCCCTACTTGTCTGCGCGGCCGAGCATGCCCCGGATGTAAGACTTGAGCGTGTCGTAGTCCCCGCGGCGCACCATAGAGGTGGTCATCCGGGCGCGGGCACGCCACGGACTGCTCCGGCGTAGGACGAACGGTTGATCGAACCAGTCCCGTGAGGTCAGTTCCCGCGTCTTGCGAAAGGCCGCTGTGCGCCCGTCCCATTCGGTCTCGAGCTTCCACTCGGGCTCGCTGATCAGGAAGCTCCGGAGGATCATGCCGGTCCACAGGTGGACGTCGTCGACGATCAGAGCACCGCCGACCGCGAGCAGAGACGCGCTGTAGAAATAGTCGATGAAGACGTGTGGGAACGCGTGCGAGCCGTCGATTAACACGAGATCGCGAGGGGCCGCCTGTAGGTTCGGCAGCACAGTCTCGGAGGGCTCGATTCGGAACGTCACGTTCCCGAGGTCAACCCCGTTTTCGTCGCAATAGCGACGCACTGCGTCGGGTTCGCTGCCATCGGGCGTGATGCAGATGTGCTCATCGCCTCGGAGCGCGAAAACGATGGTGCTCAATCCGCAGCCCGTCTCGAGCGTGCGCAGGGGCCGGGGGAGCGCGTCGATCCACGCCAATGCACCCGAGACCAGCGTGTAGGTGGTTGTGCCATGGAGCGTCGGTGGATCGGCGAGAACCCGTTCGAGGGTTGGCGGGCTCGAGGTCATGGGGCGCGAGTATTCCATTGAACGGATCGGGAGGTGGTGGAGCGACGTCGGTGCGCGGTAGCTGCCGGCGACGTCCTGGACCGTGTGCGGTGGCTCGGCGAGGAGCGGCACCGTGCCTTCGACGCCGGTATCGTCAGACCGGCTCGCCTGATGCAGACGCTCCCGACCCAGCTCTCCGGCCCGATCCTGCTGGCCCCCGCGGTCCACGGCGATGAACGCGGTTTCTTCGTCGAGACCTTCCGCGAGAGTGCGCTCGGCGAGCTGGGGATCGCTCAGGAGTTCGTCCAGGACAACCACTCGCGGTCGCGCCAGGGCATCGTGCGCGGCATGCACTACCAGCCCGGGCAGGCCAAGCTCGTGCGCTGCGCGCGCGGCGCGATCCTGGACATCCTGGTCGATATCCGCCGTGGGTCACCGCAGTTCGGGCAGTGGGAGGGCTTCACGCTTGACGACGTCACGCACCGTCAGCTCTACGTTCCCGACGGCTTCGCCCACGGCTTCTGCGTCCTCTCCGAGCTCGCCGACGTGACCTACAAGGTCTCCACCTACTACGACCCGAGCATCGAGAGCGGCTTTGCCTACGACGATCCGGCTGTGGGGATCGAGTGGCCCGACGTGGGCGAGCGTCTGGTCTCGGCCCGTGACAGCGATGCGCCGTCGCTGGCCGACGTGGAGGACTCGCTGCCCTACCGCTACGCCGATGCTTGAGCGCCTGCACCTCGGTCCCCGGCAGTACCGGACCGTCGCCTACGTCACTCTGGCGTCGCTGACGCTGATCGTGATGTCGGGCGCGGCGGTGCGGCTCACGGACTCGGGGCTCGGCTGTGAGAACTGGCCCAAGTGCGGCGGAACGCCGCTGCCCCCGCTCAGCACCCACGCCCTCATCGAGTTCGGCAACCGCGCCGTGTCGGGCGTGGTGGGGGTGATCACCGTGATCGCGGCCATCCTCGCCTTCATGCGCCGGCCGTTCCGCCGCGACCTGGCCTGGCTGGCGGTGCTGCTGCCGCTCGGTGTCGTGGCGCAGGCGGTCCTGGGCGGCTTCACGGTCCTGCACCATCTCGCCCCCGGGTTCGTGATGGCCCACTTCAGCCTGTCGCTGCTCATCCTGATCGCCGCCTTCGCGCTGGCCTGGCGCTCCACCTTCGAGCCTGGAGCGCGCCCGCGCTCGACGGACCGGGTGGGCGTGTGGTCGGTGCGGGCGCTCGCCCCGCTGGGCGGGCTGACGATCTTCGCCGGGACGCTGGCCACCGCCTCGGGACCGCACTCGGGCGGCTTCACCGGCCAGGTGGTCCACCGCCTGCACTTCAAGGGCGCCGACACCCTGAGCTGGGCGGTGCACCAGCACGCCACGATCGCCGCGCTGTTCGGCGTGGCCGTCATCGGGGTCTGGTTCCTGCACCGTCACCGCGGCGCCTCCGCGGACGCGCTGGAGCCGCTGACCGTGCTCGGCGTGCTGCTCGCCGCCCAGGGGCTGGTGGGCAGTGTCCAGTACGAGTTGCACCTGCCCACCGACATGGTCTGGGTCCACGTCTCGCTGGCCACCGTGACCTGGCTCGTCGTCCTGTGGGCGTGGGCGGCGGAGGGGAGCCTCGCGCCCCGCCGGATCGCGGTCCAGTCGCCCGATTCGCGCCCCGCCGCCTCCCGCGAGCTCGAGACCGTCTAAGCGTTCTCAGAGCCGTCGCGCGGACGGTTCGGCAGCCGCACCGGACAGGCGCCGACGGGACGGCGCGTGCATCGCCGTCCCGTCAGCTGACTCGTGTCGGCAGAACTTAGGTGCGGTTGTTCTGCCGTTCCGGCGGGCGAGCCCTGGAATCTGGCTTGCTCGCCGCTTGCACCTCCGGTGGACGACCGGGCTTTCGGTCGCTGTCCCCCGTTCCCGTGAGTTCGAGCAGCGCGGCGTGCGCTGCTCGTGCGATCTCTGCGGAGCCGCGCTGATCGGCCCGACGGTATGCCTCCATGGCGCGGGCACGATCGCCCTGCCGTTCGAGTAGGACGCCGAGGCTGTACGCGCCCAACGAGTCGCCGCGCTCGTCGGCACGGCGGTAGGCCGCGCCGGCGCCCGCCAGATCTCCCTCCTGCTCGAGAAGAGCCCCGAGGTTGTGGGCACCGACCGCATGCCCGCGGGCGTCGGCTCGCCGGTAGGCGTCCTTGGCGCCGACCGGGTCCCCGCGTTGCTCGAGCAGCACGCCGAGATTGCACGCCGCTCCGGCGTCACCACGCTGATCGGCTCGACGGAATGAGTCCTCGGCGCCGGCGCGATCTCCCTCCTCCAGCAGCAGCGCGCCGAGGTCGAACGGAGCGACGCGATGGCCACGCTCATCCGCTCGCCGCAAGGCGTCCTTGGCACCGGCGCGATCACCCGTCTGCGCCAGCAGCACCGCGAGAGCGTATGCGGCCTCGGGATGGCCACGCTCATCGGCGCGCCGTAACGCATCGTGCGCACCGACCAGGTCGCCCTTCCGGAGCAGGAGCAACCCGAGCCCGAACGCTGGAGCGCCCTCGTGCTGATAGTCACTCTGCTCATCAGTCTCGGCGGCCAGCAACTGAGCGAGTTCGGGCATCCAGGCCGAGTGAGGTGCGGGCTCGTAGATCACCTCCCGCGGTCGGGTGTCGTGTCCGCGTGCCTGCACAGGCGGGCTGCCGTCCGGCCGCGGCGCCGGGGCGCGCGCTCCGTTCCTGGGGCGGGGCTGCCCGCGCCACAGTGCTATGCCCAGTCCTGCCCCGACCAGGCAGAGCAGCGCGATGATCCACAGGATCGAGCCCGCAGAACGTCCGCCACGGCGCGGTTGCGGCGGGCTGGCCCTTCTCGGGCTCGGCACGCCGCGAGACCCCGCGGGCGTCGGACGTGTGCGGTGGCGGGTGGTAAGTGGCCTCGAGCGAACCCGCTGCAGGCGGGCGGTGTGCGCGCCCCGCCACAGGCCTCTCCAGGTGATCGAGGGTCTGCGGCCCGGCGATCCCGTCAACCCGCAGATGACGGGCGCGCTGAAACCGCATCACCGCCCGCTCGGTGAGCGGTCCGTACCGCCCGTCGGCCGGACCCGGCCGATCGCCGGCCGAGGCCAGATCGTGCTGCAACCGGCGCACCGCCGGTGAACCACCACGGACGTATCCGGACCCCACGTGCAGGACCGGCTTGGCCGCGGCGAGCGCCGCCAACGTAAAGGCGCCGGCAATCCCATCAACCTGCAGGCCGTGCGTGTTCTGGAAGCGGATCACGGCGCGTTCGGTGAACGGCCCGTACCGGCCGTCGATCCGACCGGGCGAGTCGCCCAGCTGCACGAGGCGACGCTGAAGCCTCCTCACGGCGTTCGAGCCATGGATGGCCGAGTAGCCGGCGCCGAACGCCAACAGCTCCGCGTGTGGACGTGCGGGGCCGTCGATGGCCCTCGGCGGGTGCTGCTTGGGGGTGATACCAGCGGTCCGTGATGCGCGTCGTGTATCCGACGCTGCCGACGCCCGGCTGTGCGGGCTGCCGACCTTGCCCAGCGCACCAGCCGGGCTGCAGATCAGCATCAACATCAGGGCCGTGGCCACCCAACTTAGGGGAGTGAGCGAAGAGACCGTACGGACACGAAGTCCGTCACCGGGACGAGCCCGAAGCTCGCGCCTGGCCAGCCTGCCAACACGGCGCACCACCGCGCTGAACAGGCCATCACTCTTCGTCCACGCCCATTGTGAGCGTGACACGAGTCTGTTCTCCTGTTAATTGCTAGACGTGGCACGTGGGCTCAACAGCCCAGCGTGCAAGGACCTGAGAAACCCGGACGGGTCTCAGCCAGGCCGCTCTAGCACGGAGAGAAACGGCTGCGCCGCGGCTGGCCGCGAGCGCGTGACAAGCGCCCACGCCATGCCTGGCATGACCACGACGAGCAGCGCGACCAGCGCTGCAACGCCGAAGAAGAAGAAGCCCACTCCGCCGCTTGCCGCGTCGCCGCCGCCGAACGCCGCCTGGCCGGGCAGCGGTACGGACGGGCGGGGCAGCCGCATTCCGCGTTCACGTGCCAGCCGCGCCGTTGTCTTCTGGGCCGCTGTCGGCTGGGTCCCAGCCAGGAGCGTGTTCGCCGGTGCGGTCGTCGGACCAACACTCGTCCCCGGGAAGCTGACGGCGTCATGTGCCGGTCCGACCGGATGCAGATTCACACGCTGACCCGGCCCTGCCGGCGCCGGTGCAACGACGTTGCGAGTGCGGTCCGGCGCGGAGGGAGCGACGGTCAGCGGGGCGCTCTCATGGCCTGCCGGGCTGGCTGCCGGCGCGGGGGCGCCAGGTCCGTCAGTGGGGCTGAGAGGCCCGCTGAGCGTCGTGGCGGCGGTGCTCTCGGTCGTGGCCGGAGTGGCGGCCCTGACAGTCGTCGCAGGAGTGCTCGCCGGAGGCGTCGCAGGCTTGGGAGCAATCCTCGTCGTGGGCGCCACGGCGCTCGACGCAGCGCTCGTGACCGTGCCGACCACCGGTGCCACGATCGTGCCGGTGGTGGTAGTCAGGACCGGGGCGACGGTGCTGGTGACGGGGGCAAGGGTCTTGGCGACGGTGCCGGTGGTGGCGGTGAGCACCGGGGTGAGGGTCTTGGCGACGGTGCCGGTGGTGGCGCTGAGGACGGGGGCGACGGTCTTGGCGACGGTGCCGGTGGTGGCGGCGAGCACCGGGGTGAGGGTCTTGGCGACGGTGCCGGTGGTGGCGCTGAGGACGGGGGCGACGGTCTTGGCGACGGTGCCGGTGGTGGCGGCGAGGACGGGGGTGAGGGTCTTGGCGACGGTGCCGGTGGCGGCGGAGGTGACCGGGGCGATGGTCTTCGCGACGGTCGCGGTGACGGGGGCGGTGGTCTTGGCGACGGTGCCGGTGGCGGCGGAGGTGACCGGGGCGATGGTCTTGGCGACGGTCGCGGTGACGGGGGCGGTGGTCTTGGCGACGGTCGCCGGTGGCGGCGGCGGTGACGGGGCGATGGTCTGACGGTCGCGGTGACGGGGGCGGTGGTCTTGGCGACGGTGCCGGTGGCGGCGGCGGTGACCGGGGCGGTGGTCTTGGCGACGGTGCGCGGTGACGGGGGCGGTGGTCTTGGCGACGGTCGCGGTGACCGGGGCGGTGGTCTTGGCGACGGTCGGTGGCCGCGGTGACGGGGGCGGTGGTCTTGGCGACGGTGCTGGCGGCGCGTGGTGACGGGGGCGGTGGTCTTGGCGACGGTGCTGGTGGCGGCGGTGGTGACGGGGGCGGTGGTCTTGGCGACGGTGCTGGCGGCGGTGGTGACCGGGGCGGCGGTCTTGGCGGCGGTGGTGACCGGGGCGGTGGTCTTGGCGACGGTGCTGGCGGCGGTGGTGACCGGGGCGGCGGCCTGCGGAGGCGCCGACGCGGCGGCGGTGGACGGGGCAGCGGTGGCCGCGGCGACGGTCTTGGTGGCCGCCGATGCGGCTGACGCGATCGGGTTCGATGCCACGGCCCGCGCGGACGACGTCACAGCCGGGGCGGCGCCGGTTGCCGCGATGGGGCCGTCAGCCTGGGCGTTGGCTATCGCCGACCAGCTGCAGAGCGCCGCAACGGCCGTGAGCGTCGCAAGACGCCGCCCCCAACGCGCCGCAAGCCGCCAGCGACCCGCACTGCGGACATCCCGAACGCTGGCTGATGCCTCCTGATTCACACCGATCCTGACTAGAGGCCTTCTCTCCTAACTAAATCTGGTACCACGTGCAGGCACTTCCAAACCCAAGACCACGATTTAGGGTGGGTGGGTCGACGTGTCGCTGGCCACCGTGACGTGGCTCGTCGTCCTGTGGGCCTGGGCGGCGGAGGGGAGCCTGGCGCCGCGGCGCGTCGCGGTGGAGACCGCGGACACCCGCGTCGCCGCCTCGCGCGAAGGCGAGCCGGCCTCGTAGAGAAACCAACCTCACCGGCCGCCGGTGCAACGGCATCCGCCGAATTCCGATGGGCTGACCGGTACGATCGTGGGGCACACGATGGCTGCCGAGAATCAGACCCAGGCACCGGACCGCCCGCAGAGCCCCCCGAGCCGGGGCAATGACGCCTCTCTGAGCATCCTCGTCGTTGACGACGAGTCCGATCTGCGGGAGATGCTCACGCGGTCATTCAGCCGTGAGGGCCACCGCGTCCTGGCGGTCTCTGACGGCCGCGCCGCCGTCGATCGGGCCAGCACCGACAGCTTCGACATCGTGCTGCTCGACGTCGCGCTGGGCCCCGGGCCCGACGGCTACGAGGTCTGCCGCACGCTGCGCGGCCGGCGCAACGTGGTCCCCATCATCATGCTCACGGCGCTTGACTCCGAGGCCGACGCCGTACTGGGGCTGGAGGCCGGCGCCGACGACTACGTCACCAAGCCCTTCGGGCTGGCCGAGCTGCGCAGCCGTATTCGCGCCGTGCTGCGCCGCGCCGGGACGCGCGCGATGGGGGACGAGGTCCTCGTGGTCGGGCCGATCGCGCTCGATCGCGCCCAGCGCGAGGTCACGATGGGCGGCCAGCCGGTCAAGCTCACCTTCTCCGAGTTCGAGCTGCTCGACGCGTTGATGGCCGATCCGGGCCGGCTGCTCAACCGCCAGGAGCTGCTGCGCGCCATCTGGGGCGACAGCGCCTACCGCGACCCGCGCGCCATCGACGTCCACATCCGCCATCTGCGGGAGAAGCTCGAGCCCGAGCCGGAGAAGCCGCGCTACATCCTCACCGTGCGCGGCGCCGGGTATCGCCTCCGAGGTCCTTAGGCCGTGTCGCGCCTACCGGGGCACGGCGCCTTCGGTCTGCGCGGTCGGATCGTCGGCGTGGTTCTCGTCACCGCCGTGGCCACCCTGGCCGTGGCGGCGCTGGCGCTGCTGGGGCCGCTCGAGAAGAGCCTGCGCAACGCCGAGAAGACCACCCTGCGCACTGACCTCAAGCGCAAGGGGCAGCTCAACGCGTTTGAGAACACGCTGCGACTCGGGACGATCGTCTCCGACCCCGCCACTCGCCGGGATCTGCTCAAGGCCCAGCAGAGTCTGGTCCGCCGCCTCGACGTCCGCTTCGTCGACGTCCTCCGGGCGCCCGGGTCCGAGCGCCGACATCCTGGCGCCGACGCACGACCCGGCCGACCAGGACGATTCGTTCAACGACGTCGCGGCGGCGTTCCGCACCAAGAAGGCGCAGTACACGTTCGGGTTCATCGACGGCAATGAGTACGCGCGTGCGGCGATCCCGTTCGTCAACGCCAATGACCACCGCCGCTACGTGCTGGCGGTCCGCAAGTCGATCGGCGACGTTCCCGACGTCGTCGGCGTGGTACGCCGCGCGTTCCTGGACGCCGCCCTCGCCGGGCTCGCCCTGACGCTGATCCTCGGCATCCCGCTCTCGGCGCGGCTGGTGCGCCGGCTCAGCCGCCTTCGCGAGGCCGCCCTGGAGCTGGCGCAGGGGGGTCCCGCGGTCGAGATTCCGGTCGATCGCGCCCATGACGAGGTCGGCGACCTCGCCCGGACCCTGGCCCTCATGCAGCAGCGGCTGCGCCAGCAGGAGGAAGCGCGCCGGGCGTTCGTGGCCACCGCCTCGCACGAGCTGCGCACGCCGTTGACCTCGCTCGACGGGATGCTGGAGCTGCTCCACGACGACCTGAACGACGACCACCCCGACCTGGAGGACGCGCGGGCGCTCGTGGAGCGCGCCCACGCCCAGTCCCGCCGACTGGGGCGCTTGGCCTCGGACCTGCTCGATCTGTCGCGAATCGACGCCCAGGTCCAGCTGCGCTCGGAGCCGGTGGAGCTCGGCGAGCTCAGCCGCGCCGTCCTCGCCGAGTTCGAGGTCGGCACCGAACGCGGCGAGATCCGCTCCAGCCTCGATGACCTCGGCGGCGCGGTCTGGGCGCTCGGGGACCCGGGAAGCATCGCCCAGATCCTGCGGATCCTGCTCGACAACGCGGTCCGCGCGAGCCCCGCGGGATCTCAGGTGCGCGTCGTCCTCAAACGCGACCCGCTGGTCACGATCAGCGTCCGCGACGAGGGGCCGGGGGTGCATCAGGACGAGCGGGAGGCGATCTTCGAGCGCTTCCACCGCGGCCGCGACACCGCCGGGCAGGCCGGGTTCGGGCTGGGCCTCGCGATCGGCCGTGAGCTGGCCGAGCGCATGGGCGGGGCGCTGTACCTGGAGGACGCCGCGGGACCGGGCGCCACCTTCACCCTGCGCCTGCCCGGCGCCCAGGCGCCTGAGCACGACCCGGTGGCGGTCGGCTGAATCTGGCAGCATCACCGCCGTCATGGACGAGACCCTGATGAAGGCGACCCTCGAGGTCGACGAGCACCACTGGTGGTATCGCGGTCGCCGCCGCGTCATCCGTGCTGAGCTCGATCGCCTGCCCCTGCCCCCGGGGGCGCGGGTGCTCGACGCCGGCTGCGGCTCGGGCCGGACCCTGCAGGAGCTCGTGGACTACGGCGACGTGAGCGGCATCGAGCTCAACACCGAGGCCGCCGCACTGGCCCGCGGCCGCGCCCTGGGCGACGTGGAGGTGGGGCGCCTCGAGGAGCTGCCGTGGGAGGACGGGACCTTCGACCTCATCACCTGCCTCGACGTCATCGAGCACGTCCCCGACGACACCGCCGCGCTGGCCGAGCTGCGGCGCGTGTGCCGCCCCGGGGGATGGCTCCTGGTCACCGTCCCGGCCTACCAGGCGCTCTGGTCGCGCCACGACGAGGCCAACCACCACTACCGCCGCTACTCACGCGCCGCGCTGCGGGCCGCGGCCGGAGCCGCCGGGTGGCAGCTGGAGCGGATGAGCTCGTTCAACAGCCTCCTGCTGGCGCCGGCGGCGGCGGTGCGGCTGGCCCAGCGGCGTCTGGGCACCCACAACGGCTACACCAACGATCTGGATCTCGGACCGGGCTGGCTCAACGACGTGCTCGAGCGCCCGCTGGCCCTGGAGGCGAGCTGGCTGGCGCGCGGCCGGACGCTCCCGGCCGGGCTGTCCCTGCTGGCGGTGCTGCGACGCCCGCCGGCGGGGTGACGGGCGTGGGGGCCCGGGGGCGGGAGTGACGTGCTGGCGCTCGCCGCGCTGATCAACGTCACCAGCGGCCTCGGCTATGGGCTGCCGGCGATCATCGGCCTGGAGTCAATGGGGGTCCCATCTCCCGGCGAGACCGCCCTCGTGCTGGCCGCGGTGCTGGCCAGCCAGGGCAAGCTCCAGATCTGGCTGGTCATCCTCATCGGCATCGCGTCGGCGATCGTCGGCGACAACATCGGCTACGCGCTGGGCCGGCGCCTCGGGCGCGACGCGCTGGAGGCGCGGGGGCCGTTTCACCAGCACCGGTTGGATGTCATCGCCGCCGGCGATCAGTTCTTCGCCAAGCACGGTCCCAAGGCGGTGTTCTTCGCCCGCTGGATCGCGCTCGTGCGCTTCGCGGCCGCCTGGCTGGCCGGCATCAACCACATGCGCTTCCGTGACTTCTTCTTCTGGAACGCCCTGGGCGGGATCACCTGGGGAATCACCTTCGGCCTCGTCGGCTATTTCCTGGGCAGCGCCGCCGCCGACATCATCTCCACGTTCGGGCTCTACGCCTTCGGCGGCCTGCTCATCCTGTTCGTCGTCTACATCTACTTCCATCTGCGCCGCCGTCGGCGGGAGCTCGAGCGGACGAGAGAGATGCGCCTCGAAGCCGAGGCCGGCGGCGTGGAGGAGGCCGAGTCGGCTACGTCGCCCGAGGCCGAGCCGTCCGCCGACGGTCCTTCGCTGAGCGGCTGATCCGCGCGGCTAGGACTCGGCCGGGTCGAACTGCAGCGCGCAGGAGTTCATGCAGTACCGCTGACCGGTGGGCTGGGGCCCGTCGGGGAAGACGTGGCCCAGGTGCCCGCCGCAGCGGCGGCAGTTGACCTCCGTGCGCACCATCCCGTGGCTGTGGTCCTCGTGCAGCTCGACGTTCTCGGCCACCGCCGGCTCGAAGAAGCTGGGCCAGCCGGTGCCGGACTCGAACTTGGTGTCGGAGGAGAACAGCTCCGCGCCACAGCCGGCGCAGCGGTAGGTGCCGTCGTCCTTGACGCTGACGTACTCGCCGGTGAACGGCCGCTCGGTGGCGGCATGGCGCAGCACTTCGAACTGCTCGGCGGAGAGGCGCTCGCGCCACTGCTCTTCGGTGAGGTTCATGTCTCGCTGTGTGTCCATGGGCTGGATGCTAGACCCCGGGCGTCGCCCCGAGGTAACTGGTGCGCGCGGCCTCGAGGTCGGGCTCGAGCAGCTCCAGCACGAGGCTCGACCACCCGAAGTCCGGCGCCCCCATGCCCGCCCCGGTGTGGGGGTCGTAGTACTCGCGCAGCCCCGCCGCCGCCACCGCGGACCCGAGCCGCTGCGCGAGCTGGGCCGCCGGCTCGTCGTAGCCCAGGCGCACCAGGCCCAGCCAGCACAGCCATGCCGTGTTCATCCACGTCGGCCCGCGCCAGTAGCGACGCTGGCGCAGCAGGCCGCGGTCGTTGACGGTGAAGCTCGGCTCGTCCACCGAGACCGATGGCGGCGGCACCGCCGTCCAGAACCGATCCGGGTTGAGCAGGTGCTCCTCAACCAGCCGGCGCCCGATGTCCTCGGGCAGATCGGGCAGGGCCAGCGGAGCGAGCGCGGCGATGGAGAGTGCCGGGGTGCGGCGGGGCGCCGGGCGCGCGCGCGGCACGAACAGGCCCCGCGTGGCGTCGTAGGTGCGCTCGATCAGGGCCGGGGTCAACGACGGGCGCCCCAGCGCCAGGCGAGCGAGGTTGTAGAGCACGTTGGTGACGACCTCGCAGCACACCGGGCCCCCGGCGGCGGCGATCCGCCGCAGGTCGAAGCCCAGCCGCCGGTTGCGATGGATGAGTCCCAGGTACGCGGGCAGACCGTGGGCCTGGCGGCCCCAGATCGCGTCGAACTGGTTGGAGGCGTCCTGGCCCGACTCGTCCGGGGCGACGATCCACAGCAGGCCGTCGTCATCCAGGGTGCGGTGCTCCTGGAGCCAGTCCTGCTGGCGGGCGATCCGGGGCTCGGCGGCGGGATCGCCCACTGCGATCCGCCATGCCCACGCCAGCATCGGCGGCTGGATGCTCGCAGTCATCCGGTCGGCGGAGGTGAGGACGTTGTAGGTGTAGCGACGGGTGCCCCGGAGCGGCTCCTCCCAGAAGATCGTGTGCCCGATGAACCCGTCGGGCCGTTGCGCCGCCAGCAGCGTGACGAGCTCGCGCTTGGGGCGGTCGCGATCGAAGCGACGCCAGGCGATCGCGTGAAAGCACGAGTCCCAATACCACTGCCACGGGTAGCGACCGGGGCTCGGGCATGTGTAGGCGAAGGCCAGCCGGTCGCCGGGGCGAACGCCCTCGCGCCAGTTCTGGCGCAGCACGGACTCGCAGCGCCGCCGGATGAGCTCACGCTGTGACTCTGGCACCATGCCATCGCCCATCCTAAGCAAACGCCCATGCATTCCGACGGTGCAGATCACCAAGTACACCCCGCGGGCGTCGCCGGCGCTGGCGTGGGCGCTGCGGCGCGCCCGCGAGCTCGTGGACCCGTGGCTGCGCGACGGGTGGCGCAGCGCGGATCGGGCCGGGGCTCCGCTGCCACCGCGGCGCCTGCGTGCCCGGGCCGGCGCGGCGGGCGCGCATGCGTTCGTCGAGGGCGGGCGCCAGACCGCGGCGGAGCTGGCCGCCCTCGTCCGCGGCGCCGGCCGCGACCCGGTGGACCTCCGCTCGGTGCTGGACTTCGGCTGCGGGGCGGGACGCGTGCTCCCGCACTTCGCCGAGCTGGCACCGGAGGCGGCGTGCGTGGGCTGTGACGTTGACGAGGCTGCGATCCAGTGGGCGGCCCGCCACCGACGGCGCCTGGGATGGTCGCTGACGTCGTTTCAGCCGCCGCTGCCATATGCGGACGGCAGGTTCGACCTCGTGTACTCCGTCTCGGTGTTCAGCCACCTGGACCGCGGCCTGGTCGCGCTCTGGCTCGACGAGTTGCGCCGCGTGCTCGCGCCGGATGGCCTGGCGCTGCTGTCCGTGCACGGGCCGCACGCCTTCGAGCAGTTCCGCAGCGGCGCGGTCACCACCTCGTGGTGCCCGCCGGCGCTGTTCCGGCGCGGGCCGCTGGGCGCCGGCGACTTCGTGTTCGCGCCCTACCGCCGCTCCTTCTGGACCAACGGCGACCTGCCCGGCGTGGGGCGCGAGTACGGCCTGGCCTTCCATGGCCCCGAGCACGCCCGAGCGATGTGCGGCCACTCGCTCCACGTTGTCGAAGTGCGCGCGCGAGCGTTGACCGATTGGCAGGACGTCGTCGTGGCCGTGAACTGCTAGACGTGAAGCATGACCTCCGGCTCGGCCGCCCGCTCCCGCATGCCCGCACGCCTCGCGATCGCCGGGCATGAGCGCACGTACGCCCTGCTGGGGGCGGTGACGATCGCGTTCTCGAGCATCCTCGTGCGCCTCAGCCACGCCTCGCCGTCCACCGCCGCCATCTTCCGCTGCGTCTACGCGCTGCCGGTGCTGGGTCTGATCGCCTGGAACGAGGACCGCCGCCTCGGCGCGCGTTCGTGGCGCGAGCGCCGCGCCGGGCTGCTGGCCGGGATCTTCTTCGCCGCGGACCTGCTCCTCTGGCACCACTCGATCGGCGATGTCGGCGCCGGACTGGCCACCGTGCTCGCCAACATCCAGGTCGTGATACTCCCGTTGGTGGCCTGGGTGCTGCTGGCCGAGCCGCCCGGCCGGCGCGTCCTGCTTGCCCTGCCGGTGTCCCTGCTGGGCGTGCTGCTCATCTCGGGTGTCCTGGAGCACGGGGCGTTCGGGCGCGACCCGACGCGGGGAACCCTGTTCGGCATCGGCGCGGGGGTGGCCTACGTCGGGTTCCTGTTCATGCTGCGCCAGGGCGGGGCGGACCTGCGCCGGCCCGCTGGGCCTCTGTGCGACGCCACCGCCGTCGCGGCGGTCCTGTGCGTGGCCGCGGGGCTGGTCATCGGGGACGCACGGCTGGTGCCCACGTGGCCCGGCGCCGGCTGGCTCATCACCCTCGCGCTCAGCTCGCAGGTGGTGGGGTGGCTGCTGATCGGCGCCTCACTGCCGCGGCTGCCGGCGGCGAACACCTCGGTGTTGCTCACCGTCCAGCCGATCGGGTCGGTGGCGCTGGCGGCGCTCATCTTCAGCGAGAACCCGAGCGCGCTGCAGCTCGCGGGCGTGGTGCTCGTCCTGGTCGCGCTGGTGGTGGCCAGCCGCTCCCGGGGGCGCGGTCGTGTGCGCGCGGCGTCCACGGACACCGGCGCGGTCAGCGTCGAGCCAGTGCGTGCTCGTACACGGTTGCCAGCGCGGGTGCAACGCGCTCAGGAGCCGTGACGGCGCGCGCCCGCTCGAGCGCGCGGGCGCCGGCGGACGGGTCGCTGACGATGCGGGAGATGGTCGCGGCGAGCTGCGCGGGTTCGCCCGGCGCCGTGAGCCATTCCTCAGGGACCAGCTCCGGCAAGCCACCGACACGGGAGCCGGCCACCGGCAGCCCGGCGGCGAGGGCCTCGGCCGCCGCCATCGGCAGGTTCTCGGCGACGCGCGACGGCACGAGGGCCAGGGCCGCGCCGCGCCGCAGCGCAGCGAGCTCGGCGGCCGACACATGGCCGACGAACCGCACCTCGGGGCCTGCCGTCCCTCGGGGTCGCTCCAGCCGGCTGCGCTCCGGCCCCTCACCCGCGATGACGAGCGCGATGCCCGCGATCCGGCACGCCTCCACGGCCACGTCGATCCCCTTCTCCGGCACGAGCCGCGACGTGATCAGCGCATACCCGCCGGGAGCGGCGACGGGCACGTCGGCCAGCTCGCGCATCGGATGGGGGAGCACGAAGCTCGCCGGCACCGGTGCCCCCAGGTCGCGGAGCCGGCCCTGCGCGAACCGGCTGGGCACGACGAACGCGTCCGCCTGCGCCGCCAGCCGCCGCTGCCACAGCGCCAGCCCGGCGCCGTAGGCGAGGGCTTCAGCGACCGAGCCTCGGCAGTTGAGAACGACGCCCGGCAGAGTGTTGCGGCCATGACAGCGCGTGCACTCCTGGCCGTCCCTGAAGCACACGCCGATCGCGCACACGAGCCGGTACTGGTGCAGGTGGAGGACGACCCGTGCACCCGCCGCCCGCGCGGCCGCCAGCGCGCGCCAGCCCAAGGTGGGGTGGAGGTTGTGGGCGTGGACGATGCGGGCGTTCGTGCGCCGGACCGCACGGGCCACCTCGTCTGCGTCGAGTCCGCCGCGCAGGAGACCGGAGGCCGCGCGACCGCGTCCGACGGCGCTCGAGTCCCGCGCCAGCAACTCGGCCTCCTCGCCCAGATGGGTGCGCACGAGCCACACGAGATCGTCCACCGCCGACTCCTCGCCGCCGGTGGCGCGATAGCGATGGTGCAGGAAGAGAATCATGCTCGTGTCGACCGGGACCGTGCCCCCTTGGCAAGGGCGTTGCGCGCCCCGCCACAGCAGCCACTGCAAACGGATTCACACGCGCTGTCCGTTTGCTGACTAAGATAGGCGCTCGCACCGAACTCGTCGGGCCGACTCGTCACCGGCATCACCGAGGAGGGACGTGAAATAACCTGCCTGTGCCGTGAGGCAGAAGGGATCCGCAAAGGCTTTGCGGTGTTCAAACGCATGATGCAGATAACCGAGATTGATGACCCGCGTCTGGTCAAGGGCCTGGCCCACCCCCTGCGGATCCATATCCTCCGGGTGCTGGAGAATCGTGTCGCCAGCCCCTCGGAGATTGCCGAGGAGATCGGTGCCCCGCTCGGCAATGTCAGCTACCACGTCCGCTTCCTGGCCCGGGTCGGGCTCATCGAGCTGACCAGCACCAAGCCGCGCCGTGGAGCGGTGGAGCATTACTACCGCGCCGTCGGGCGCATCAGCGTGACCGACCAGGCATGGGCCCAAGTGCCCGAAGTCGTCAAGAGCGGCATGATCAGCTCCACCCTGGACCAGGCCGGGCGTGTCATCGGTGCGGCAGCATCCAGCGGCGGCTTTGATCGCGGCGACGCTGTGGTCGCGCGGCGCGAGATGCTCCTGGACGAGCAGGGGTTCGCCCAGCTCGCCTCCGAGCTCAACGGCTTGCTCGAGCGCATCAAGGAGATCGAACGCGACAGCGCCAAGCGTCTGGAGGCGACTCCTGATCACTCCGAGGGCGAGCTCGACGCCGGCCTGGTCATGATGCTGTTCGAGAGCGCCGGCGCTCCGGTGCCCGCGCCCAGCGACGGGCGCTCCCGCTCGCGCACCGCCACCAAGCGCTGACGCCGCCCACCTGGCCTCAACGTCGAGGCGCCACCGCTCGATGCCGGCCTAAATGACGGCGGTCAGCCCGCCGTCCACGTAGATGATCTGGCCGTGGACGAAGTCCGAGGCCGGCGCGGCCAGGAAGACCGCGACGCCGATCAGCTCCTCCAACTTTCCCCACCGCCCGGCGGGCGTGCGGCGCCGCAGCCACGCGTCGAACTCGGGATCGGCCTGGAGCGCCGCCGACAGCTCGGTGGCGAAGTAGCCGGGCCCGATGGCGTTGACGCAGATCCCGTGGGGCGCCCAGTCTGCGCACATCCCGCGCGTCAGCTGCTTGAGCGCGCCCTTGGTGGCCGTGTAGGGCGCGATGGTGGCACGGGCCAGCTCGCTCTGCACCGAGCAGACGTTGATGATCTTGCCGGCCCCGCGTGTGAGCATCCGGCGCCCGACGGCCCGGCCCACCAGGAAGGCGCTCGTCACGTTGGTGTCCAGCAGCCGCTGCCAGTCAGCGGTGGCGAATTCCTGCAGCGGCCGGCGCAGCTGCATGCCGGCGTTGTTGACCAGGATGTCGATCGGCGCGATGTCGGCCTCGATCCGCGCCACCGCCGCGTCGACTGCGGCCTCGCTCGTGACGTCGAACGGGGCGGCATGCACGGTCAGACCCGCGGCGCTGAGCTCGCCGGCGGCGGTCTCGAGCCGGTCGCCGTCGCGGCCGTTGAGGACCACGCGAGCGCCCGCGCCGCCCAGGCCGCGCGCCAGCGTCAGCCCGATCCCGCGCGAGGAGCCGGTGATCAGAGCCGTTCGGCCGCTGAGATCGAAGAGGTCCGCGCTCACGCGCGGATGGTCCCGCATCCGCCCGTCAGGCGAGCGGACCAGGCCCGGGTGTGCTCGTGGAGCCCATCATGAGAGCGCGCAGGTGTGCAATTGCCGCGCGACTGTCGCATCAACGTCAGCATTACCCCATAGTTTGGTTGCACCAATAACCAATGTATCGCTGAACGGGGAAGCTCAGAGCAAGCGTTGATCAAATGTCAGCTTCGCGGCCGTCGGGGCCGCAAGCGGAAGGGACGCAGACGAGCATGCTCGAGGCGGTCCAGTACAGCGGTGCTGATCGGACGATCGGTGATCTGCTGGCCCCCGCACCGGTGGATGCTCCGCCCCAAGTTCTGACCCGCGTCATCGGCCGGGCGATGAGGCACGTGCAGGACCTGCCGGCCTTCAAGCCCGCGTGTGACCATGCCCTGGTCGCCCTCGAGGCCGGGCCCGCCGGGCTGGCCCATCTGATCGCCGCCGTGGAAAGCGACATCGGGTTGACCGTGGCCGTGCTGCGCCGCGCCCAGCGCCTCACCAGCCGCCGTGCCATCGCCAACATCCCCGAGGCGGTCATCAAGCTGGGCTCCGAGGAGATCCGCGCGGTGCTGGACGAGGTCCCGCGCGCCTCATTCCCCTGGCGCACCACCGAGGAGGCGCTCATCCAGGACGTGCGCGTCCACGGTCAGACCGTGGCGCTGGCCGCGGACCTGCTCGCCGAGGAGGTCGGCTTCGCGGACCGCGACGATCTCGTGTGCGCGGCCCTGTTGCACGACGTCGGCAAGCTTGTCTTCGCTCTCGCCGTCGGCGACGCCAACTGGTGCGCGGGCACGCGCGAGACCACGCCCGAGGCGCGCATCCGCGACGAGCGCCGGATGGCCAAGCTGGACCACGCCTGCCTCGGCTCCGTCCTGGCCGCGCGCTGGGGGCTGCCCGAGCGGCTCACCGCCGCCATCGGCGGACACCACCGCACCGACTCCGAGGCAAGCCTGACCAGCCTGTTGCGCCTGGCCGACATCGTCGCCCACTACGCGATGGGCGACGCCGTGGATCGGAGCGTCATGCTCCGACTCGCAGCCATCCTCGGCGTGCGCGGCCCCGTCCTGCGCGACGCCCTGTTCGACCTGCCCCACGCCGGCGGTGGACGCCGCCGGTCCATGCCCTCCCCGCTGTCTGGCCGCGAGACCGACGCGCTGCGTCAGCTCGCCGCCGGCAAGGTCTACAAGGACATCGCGTTGGACCTTGGTGTCGCCACGAGCACGGTGCGCACCCACCTGCACAGCGTGTACGCCAAGCTGGAGGTCGCCGACCGCGCGCAGGCCGTGCTGCGCGCCCGGGACATGGGCTGGATCTGAGCGGCGCGCCGGCGGCTCAGCGGGCGGCCCAGATCGCGTCGAAGGCGATCTGGTCAAACGGGACCAGCCAGCACTCGGCGATCCGCTCGCCCGTGACCTCGAAGATCCCGACCGTCCGCCAGCGGTGCGTCTCGCCGCCCAGGACGGCCTCGCCGTCGGCGAAATGAGCGACGCGGGTCTCGTCGGCCAGCGTCCCCCGTGGCGTGATGACGAAGCTGCGGTCGGCCAGGTCGCGGCGGCGGCGGAAGTAGGCCAGGACCTCGTGATGGCCGCGGTAGTCGCCGGCGATGGAGCTGGCGCCCGGGACGTGCCAGCCGATGTCGGGCGCGAGGAGCGCCGCCATCTCAGCCTCCACCGGCTCGCCGGCGTAGAACCGGCGCTGGACGGCATAGAAGGCGTCCACCGTTGCGGCGGCGGTCGGGCCGGTGAGTCGGGTGACGGCCGCTGGGTCGCCCCCAGTCGCCTCAGGTGCGGCGGGCGGGGCGAGCGCCTGGTAGAGGAAGGTCTCCTGCCACTCGCCCGCGATCCGCAGATACGCTGGGGCGACGCCGAAGCGCACGAACCCGTTGCGCGCGAGCACCGCCTGCGAACGGGCGTTGTGGGGCAGCGTGCCGGCCTGGATGCGGTGCAGCCCCAGCTCGGCGAAGGCCACGCGTGCGATCTCGGCCACCGCCGCCGTGGCCAGTCCGCGGCCGTTGTGGCTTTCGCTCACCCAGTAGCCGAGATGGCACGACTGGAGTGCCCCCCGAGTGATGTCACTGAGCGTGACGCGCCCCACCACCGCCCCGTCGCACACGATGACGCGCGGCTCCACGGTCCCGGCCTCGTGCCGGGTCAGGGCCTCGGCGATGGCCTGACGCTGGCCCTCGACCGTGTCGTACGCCGGCGGGCGCTCTGGGCTCGAGGGGGCGAGGAAGGCGCGGTTGGCCACCAGCAGGTCGGCGAGGACCGGGGCATCGTCAGCAGTGATCAGGCGCGTCACGCCCACCGGCGCATCATCGCATCGCATCGCGCGCACGCCGTCAGGGCCCGTGCCGTGGCTTGTCGCCCCGATCGACAGAGCCGGACTCGTGCGCCTCATCCAGGCCGGGGCCGCTTCGGGTGCCGGTGCCGATCCGGTTAGAGGTTGCCGCGTTGGGCCGTCTGCGACATAGTCGTATGCCGGTGGACCGGGTGGATGAATTGGCACGCGGCGTGCGGCCACGGCTCGTTTGCGGGCTGCTGGCGGCGCTCGGGACGATGATTTTGGCCTTGCCGGCTGCGGCGCTGGGGGCCTTGCCGGCCGACGTCGCGGTGGTTGCGGGCACGCCGATCACCCGCCAGGTGCTCGACCATTGGATGTTCGTCAGCGTCAAGACCGACACCGACCCCGGTGAGGCGCTGGTCGTGCCGACCGATCCGCCCGGGTTTGACCGTTGCGTCGCCCGGGTGCGTGCGGTGATCCCCGGTCAGCAGCGCACTTCCGCGCAGACCCTCAGGTCGGATTGTGCGGTGCTGTTCCATCAGCTGTCCGGGCAGGAGCTTGACCTTCTGATCATGTCCGACTGGGAGAAGAGCCAAGCTGCCGCCGATGGGATTCTGATCACCGCTGCGCAGGTCGACCACGCCTACCAGGTCGACATCCGCCAGCAGTTCGGGACGCGGGCCCGGTTCCGCCGGTATCTGCGCCGCACCGGCGAGACGATCGCCGACGTGCGGTTCCGCGTCCGCGTCACGCTGGTCCACGCCGCGCTCCTCAAAGCCGAACACCTGACGGAGGGCGCGCTCGGCGGTGAGCTCAAGCGACGGTTTAAGCAGCAGACCGCGTGCGCGCGGTTCTACCTGGTGTCTGACTGCGCCGGCGCTGCGTAATCGCGGACGCTGGTCGCGGGAGGGGCTCACGATCACGGTCCTGCTCCCGTGGTGACGTCGGCTGCAGTGCAGGACGTAGACGCGGAGCGGAGGCCGGATGACGCGTCGGTGCCGCGCGGATCCTGACGGTGATCGTCGGCTCGGACCGAGGCAGGACGCCGTAGGTTAGCGAGCCGCGCGACGAGCGCTCCCCGACCCCGATGCCCTGGGCTCCGGGCGGGCCCGTGGAGGCCGGGCCCGCGCGCTACCGAGCTCGAGACGCCGAGCGGTCAGAACCCTCGTGCAGCGCGAGGACCATCGTGGCGAGGTCCTCCGGGTCGTCGAGGTTGAGCCCGTTCAGCTCCCGTGCCCGCCGCAAGCGGTGGTCGAGCGTGTTCGGGTGGATGTGCAGGCGGTCCGCGGTCTGCTGCCGGTCGCGACGCAGGGCGACGTAGGTCGCGACGGTTTGATGCAGGTCGCCGCGCGAACTGCCGTTCTTGGGACCGAGCGGGTCGAGCACGCGGGCTCGCAGGCCGGCCGCCACCCGCGGTGCGCGGGCGAGCAGCAGGTCGAGTGTCAGGTCGTTCAGCGGAACCACGCCTGTGCGGCCTCGCCGCGACAGGATGTCCATGACGAGCCGGACGTCGGCCAGGCTCACGGCGAGATGTTCGCGCGTGACGTCGGTGTCGAGGACCGCAACCGCGCCGTCCGGCAGCTCGAGGCCAAGGTCGCGCCCCGTCAACCACAGTCCGACGACTCGATCGCCTTCTGTCAGCGCCAGCGCACCGACACCGCGTAGTCGCGCGGCCACGCGCGCGTGAGCTCGCGCGCCGCCGCTCGGAATCGACATTGCGAACGTCGTGAACGTGCCGCTGATGGGCAGGCCGAGCCGATCAGCTGCCTCGTGGTGCCCCGGATTCAGAGCGTCGCCTCCGAGCAACGCGTCGAGCAGATCGCGTAACCCCCGCTCCTGTTCTGAGACGAGGTCGTGACGCTCCTCCAGATAGGCGGTTGCGACTGTCCCTGAGACCTGATCGATGTAGCTCATCACCAGCTCGGCCGCGCGGGTCAGTGCGTCGTGCTCGTCTGCCGTGGCCTCCGCGACGAGGGCACGCCACGCTGTGGTGGCGCCGATCCGGTAGGCGCGCAGCAGGTCTTCGAGCGGCATGCCCTCGGTCGCGCGGTTCTTCGCGGAGGTGGTGAAGTCGTCGAAGCGCGCGGTCTCGGGGGCCCCCGCCCCACCAACCCAGTCCAGGCACAGATCGATGTTCTGGCGCACGACCTCGCGGACCTGGCCGCGGATGACGGCATCGGGCAGGCGCGCATATCCAGGGATCTCCGTGCGGAACGTGTCGAGCATGGTCTCGACCAGCTGGTCACGATCGATTCGCCCGACCAGCGCCGCCAGCGGCGGGACAGTCTGTCCCATCCGCCAATTGTGACGCGCTACATAAACGTTGGAGTCCGTCCTCTGGCATCGGGGCAGTTCCGATGCCAGCATGAAACCGTCTCGAGGCCCGCCGCCATTCAGGGGCGCGCAGCGGGTTCTCGCGCGCCGCTCCACGGTGCGCACATCGTCCCCGAACCGGCGCCGTCAGTCGGCGCTGCTTCGTCAAGCCAGGAGAAAGTGTTGTCTCGTAAAACCAAAACCGCCGCACTCGCCGCTGCCGGGGCCGCGCTCGCGTTAGCGGCTGTCGGTGCGCCGGGTGCCTCCGCCACGCCGGGCACTTCCACACCCGGTACCCCAGCTCCCCAGGCGGCGAACCCGCACACCGATCCCGGGCTGTTCCAGGTCGGGACAGCGGTCGTCGACATAACGCCCAAGACGCCCATGGCCGATGGCGGCTACGGCTCGAACTACATCGTCTCGGGCGGCGCGCACGACCCACTGCAGGTGCGGGCATTCTTCATCGGCCACGGCAAGCATGCCGTGGTCTTCGAGTCAGTGGACTCGCAGGGCTGGTTCGCCGCGTATCAGCCCCCGAACGCGGGTGACGGCGCCGACGACGCGCGCCGCGACGCCGCGGCCGATCTCGCCGCCCTCGGTTATGACGTCACCCCCGCCGACATCGTTGAGTCGGCCACCCACGACCACGCCGCTCCGACCCTCATGGGAATCTGGGGCCACACCGACCCGGGCTACCTGCATGAGGTCAAGCAGGCCGCCGTCCAGGCGGTCCTCGAGGCACAGTCAAACGCCCGCCCGGCGGAGTTGTGGTCGGCGACCGGCACCATTCGCGGCCTCCTCTCGCAGGTCCAGGGAACCGACCAGATGGCCGGGTTCGCGGTCGACGATCAGCTGCCGATCCTGTGGGCCCGCGATCCGGACACTGGTGCGACGATCGGCATGTACGCCGACGTGCCGGTCCACGTCGATCAGTACGACCCGACCGAGGCCGGCAACAATCAGTGGAGCGCCGACTACCCCGGATACGCGCGCACGCGCCTGGCCCAGCTGTTCGGCGGCACTGAGGTGCTCGCACAGGGCACGCTCGGTCGCCAGGAGTCGATCGGTGCTGACCCCAGCTACAACGAGGTCGTGAAGCAGGGCACGTTCGTGACGAACGCGATCGTTCGCGCGCTCGCTCATGCTCATCGCATAACCGACACGACGCTGGATGCAGACAACGCGTCGTTCACCACGGCGGCCCAGAACCAGGGCCTGCTCGCCGCGATGTCGTGCAACCACGCCGGTGGACCGCTTGGCTGCCCCGGCCCGCTCAGCGAGCCGACAAGCAACGGCACCGCCGGCACGTGGGACTGGACCCAGGTCGGCGGGATCTTCACGATCAACCGCTCGCTGGACGCGCCGTACTTCAGCGCCAACGGCGGCGACCCCACCCTCGGCACGTCGACGACCGTCGCCCGGGTCGGCGATCAGATCTACGCGACGGCCCCGGGCGAGGCGTTCCCCGAGGTCACAGCCGCGATCCAGCGCTCGTTCGCCGGATTGCCGGGCATCGACGGCGTGCACATCATCGACCACGCCAGCGACCAGCTCGGCTACTACTGGGACCAGCGGCCCGGCGTCTACCCCGCCGCGCAACTCGCCCAAAGCGACTTCGCCCGGTTCAACGTCGGCTCGCAGCTGGCCCAGGACAACGTGGATGCCGTTCGCCAGGCCGGCGAGGCCCTCGGACTGAATCCGAGCGCTCAGCAGGCGTACGCGCAGGTCACCAACCCGAACGCGTTCTCACAGCCGACTATCGAGTTCTACTCGGATCAGGTCGAGACCGCCGACAGGACGGTGAGCTTCTACGCCACCGCCAAGAAGGCGCAGGCGTCAGGCGCACCGTCGACCTCGATCGGGTCGACGGCGACCACCCAGGGCGACGGCGCAATCAGCTGGACCTTCGGCGACGGCACCACCGAGACTCAACCGATCTCGGCGCGCTTCACGCACACGTTCCCGCGACCGGGCATCTACCGGGTGAAGGCGAGCGTCACCGACAACCTCGGTAACACGTACAGCTGGAGCCAGTCGGTCCTGATCGACCTGCCGCTCACCGCGTTCGTCGAGCAGGATCCGGAACGAGGGAACACGATCGCCCTCACTGCGGGCGCCATCGGCGGTCACTTTGACGTCCTGGCCGCCCACTGGACGTTCTCGGACGGAACGACCGCCGACGGCACGACCATCACGCTCCCCCACAAGCGCCTGGACGGATCCGTGACGATCACGGACGGCGCCGGGAACACCGCGACGGCCGGAGTGCATATCCGCTGAGCCCGCGATGGTCCGGCCGGTTGCGACGAAAGCGACCGGCCGGGCCGCGCGCGGTGTGCCTCTCCGCCCCGAGCCCTGGGCGTTGGGGTGCAGATCTTCGATCGCGACCACAGACCCACGCGCATGGCTCCACCAAGGACAAGGGCCCCCTTTCGGGAGCCCTTGCAAACACGTTCGACGTGATGCGGCCGGCTCCTGCGTCGCCCGACCGGGCTGTTCACGGAGCGGCGGCCAGTCTCACCGCCGGGCTCATCAGCTGCGGACCTGCACGAGGATGTCCGTGAGCTTGCCGGTCAGGCGCCGGCGAAGGCGGGGTCTGACGCCCCCACCACCAGCCCGGACGTCAAGGCTTCAAGCCCTGCGGCTTGCGAGCCGGCGTTGGGCAGCTTCGGCTGCCGGGTCGGGCGGATCCTCCGCGCCCAGTACATGCCCAGCACGCAGGACCGCGGCGTCCGACAGCCCGTCGTCTTCTTACCGTTTGAGGCGGCGTGGGCGATGACCGCCCGGGCCTGCGCCTCCAGGAACCAGTCAAACGCCACGCTGCGGCTCGCCTCAGACCAGTCGCGCACCGCCCGGTCCAGCATGCCCTTGAACACCGTGATGTTGTAGGAGTAGCCGGCGCACGCCCCTCGCCGGGACTCGCACGGCTCCTGCAGCACCCCGCCCGACAGCATCCCCAGACCGGGGGACAGGACCCGGTCAAGGAACACCGCCGCCGCGTTGACCAGTTGCGGCCGGTGGGCGGCCTGCCCGAGCGCCACGAGCGCATCGGCCATCTCCCCCTGGGTGTTGGTCTGCGTAGCTCCGTAGGGGCGACAGGAGCCGTCATACCCGTAGCGGACCGTCCCCTGCGTCATGTTGACCAGCCCCGAGGACTGCATCCAGCTCAGGTCGCGGTCGGCGTCGGCCAGCCACGCCCGGCCCTTGCCGGCGTCCAGCAGGGGGCCGGGCGTGTCGCGCAGCCGCGCCAGCTCGGCGGTCAGGGCGATGAACTGCGCGTTGGTGAGCGTGTTGGGCGTGTGCCCGCGCTCGAAGTCGATGCCGCCGGACCGGCAGACATGAGGCTGGCGGTAGATGTAGGACGCGGTGGTCTCCGCCGCGTGCGCATACCGTGACGCGGCCGCTGAGTCATGCGCCACCGTCAGCTCATAGCGGGCCGCGTCCGCCCACGCCAACCCCCACCACGCCGTGTCGTCCATGTACTTGTTCTCAAACAGGCGCGGTTCCAGGGTCCCCGGACGTGAGACATTGGAGCTGTACACGTCGGCCAGCAGCCGCTGGTAGGCCGGCTGCGTGTCCTTGGCGGCCGTCAGGTAGTCCACCAGCCCCGTGACCGCGAGCGCCGACTGCCACCACATCGGCGGCGTCCACATCCCCCCCGCATCACCCGGGTCGGGCTGACGGTCCCACAGGCCGGTGGTCTCATCCCACGACACCCGGCTGAAATCCCCCGAGCCCGCCAACTCCCGCGCGGCCGCCTCCGCCGCCCCGGCCACCCGCGACATCCGCCCGGACTTGGTGCGGACCGGCGCCGCCGCCGCAATCAGCGCCGCCGCCTGCCGCCACGTGCTGCGCTTGGTGCCGGCCAGGGGCGGCCGCGCCGGCGCGTGAAGCCGACGCGGCGGCCGGCCGTCCGGCCACGTCGCCGCCGCGCTCCCGGCGGCCGCCAGGGCGAACACCAGGACGCCGGCCGCCACACGAGGCCACACCCGCCGCCGCCGCCGCTCGGTCGCGGGGGCGGTCCCGTCGCTGTCAGAGACCGGCACCTCATACGGGGAGGCCGCAGACGCGGCCCTGAGCGCTGCCACCCACCGCTCCGGCTCCGCTCGCGTGACGAGCTTCTCGTCAGGCCCGGCCAATGGCCGCTCAAGGTCCAGCAGGCGCGGGTCCTGGTAGGACAGCAGGTGTTCGCGGGCTGTCGGGTCTACGAGCTGCCCGGTCCAAACCTTGGCTGCATGCTGAATCGCCCCCTCCCGGCTTCCGGCGGGCACCTGCTCCCCCATTATGAGTAGAAGTTCTCAGGAATGTGCGCAAGCATATCTAGGGCTCCACGACCTACCCGCCCACGTCAGGACACCTGCGAGGCCGGTCCCGGTGACATGGGAGTTGCGCTTACGTAGCGGTCTGAGTGCTGTCGTACGTCCTCTTCGGGGCCGCGAGCGTCGAGCTCCCGCCCTTTACCCATTGAGAGCGTCGGCGCAATGCCGGCGCCGTCGCAGCTTCGAAGCAGTTGGACGAGCATCGACGACCGCTGCCCAGCGCGCTTGGTGCGTTGCGCTGCGGACACCCACTAGCGCTTCGCGGGCCTGATAGCTGAGCGCCATGCCCCCGCCAGGACGAGCTCCTCCCTTGGAAACGACACGACGGGACGCTAGGCGTTCTCGAAGGAAAATCGGGGGCCCGTCGGCCCCCGATTGACGTTCGTGCAATTTGGTGGTGACGCGCTAATGCACGTGCTCATCAACTGTGGAACGTCATCGGATTGTCCATTGCTGGTCAGTCGGTGTCCAAAGCCGATATCCGTGGAGCCCCAGCAAGTACGGCCAGACGCGGGCTTGACTCGATGCCCCGCGCCGTGTCAGCCGGTCGAGACCGATCCAGCGACCGGCCCAGTGCGGATAGCGGCTCGTGAACCGAGCGTTGATCGTCAAGCTCACCCGCGCGGAGCTCGCGCGACAGCGATGCCGTTCTGCTCACTCGTCTCGGGTCGGCCGGCGGCCGCCTAAGGCACGCCACAATTGCTTGCGCATCGGCGTCTGAGAGGTCATTTGCCATAGGTAGCGAATGCATGCGCGCGGCAAGCTCCTGCGTATGGCGTAGGTCGTCGATGACGAGCGACGACGCGAAGGCGGGCATTCGGTGTAGCGGCACGCAGAAACACGCGCGTAGCTCGATTTCGCCCGTTCTGGCGCACTGCCATGCGGCAGCACCGTCAGCTTGCGACCGGGTAGACGATTACGCCGCCGACGGTCTTTCCGCGCAGACCGACCTCGGTCAGCAGCTTGGTCCAGTAGCCCTGGTCGGACGCTTCCACGATCACCCCGCCGACGTGGCGGCTGGTCAGGAACCCCCGGACCTCGCTCACGCTCGGCGGAACGTTCGAACCGTTGAAGGGAGCCAGCAGCGGATCCCGCTGGTAGTCGAGCGGCAACAGCGCCCCGAGGTACGCGCCGGTCTGCCGGTACCAGAAGCCGGTCTCGGCTTGCCAGAGCATTTCGTCGCTCCGAGTACCCCAGGGCAGCACGAGGGCGGTCTCGTCACGCGTGAGGTAGTGGCGATACGTCTGGCTGGTGAAGAAGCTCGGATTGAGCGGCCGCGACGACCACCACCCCTTCCCGAGGTTGGGGAACAGCAGTACCAGACCGATCAACGCCACGGCCCATTTTCCGCGTTGCCAGGCGACGCTTCCCGGCTGCGCGAGCCAGAGCGCTAGCACGAGCGCCACGATCAGGAAGACGTAAACGCCCAGGCGCAGCGGGATCGCTCGGCTCAGCAGCGGTAGGTGGCTGATCCATCGCCACGGCATCGGCAGGGTGACGAAGCCAGCGATGTGCAGATGGGCGCCCGTCGCCAGCACAATGAGCACCCCTAGCACGATCAGCAGAATCCGGGTCGCGACGGCGTTCCACCGGGTGATGCCATAGTGCGCCACGATCAGCGCGAGCGGCACCCCGACGTACACCCCGTTCTCCGGTATCCAGCCGACGAACTGTCCAGACACAGGACTGAACCAGGCACGTCCGAGTCGGACGATCGCCGTGGGGATCACCCAGCCCAACCCGTCGGCGCCGTAGTCGGGGAAGCTGTTGAAGAACGGTGTGGTGACTTCGCCGGTGAGCGCGTAGTAGATGAACACGCTGAGCAAGACGATGGTGATCCCGCCGGCAATCGCGATCACGCGCACCACCTCGATCACATCGCGGCGGCGCTCTCCGGCCAAGCCGAACCCCAGTGCGAGCGTCAGGGCGCCCACCAGAACGAACGTCAACGTCAGCTCCGGGGAGGAGAGGTACAGCCAACCCATCAGCAGCACCAGGTAGACGGTCGCACGGCGGCGACTGATGCGGCCGTCGAACCGGCGCAGTGCGACGTGCACGATTGCCGGCAGCGGGAAGATCATCAGCAGGTCCGGGTGGCCCATCATGTGGCCGAGGACGTAGGGCGAGAATCCGAACACGTACCCGCCGGCCAGTGACGGCAGCACCCGGCCGGTCAGGTAGCGGCAGAGCATGAACGCGAACGTGGCGGCGAGGATCGGCTCGGCCACCGCCAGCAGGTTGTAGGAGACCAGCGGACCGAACAGGAGCGAGATCGGTGCTAATACCGTCGCCGCGCCAGGGAGCAGAATCAGCGCCCCCAGATTGACGCGGTCCGGCGCAAAGAGGCTCGTCGTCTCAAACGGGTTGTGACCGTGGAGGATCGCGTGCGGCCACCAGGAGAGGAACCACATGTAGGTCTCCGGGTCCACACCGGCCCAGCACGCGCAGCGGTGGACCGGGTCGGTCAGGGCGCCGCCGAAGTAGAACATCGACAGAGCCGTGAACACCAAGATCGCCGCCAGGAGGCCGCCCCGCTGGCTCTGCGGCCATGCCTGCCAGCGCGAATCGGTGCGGGCCAGCGGTAGCGACGGCTTCGCCCCTGCGATACTCGACTCCACGGCAGGAATCTCCTGAATCAGCGGAGCTGGTACTTCCTCTCCTTTACGGAGATCATACGCTTGAGGCGATGCGGGAGAGCTTTCTGACGTTCGGCAAGCCGGAGATCGGCGAGGACGAGATCGCCGAGGTGGTCGATTCGCTGCGCTCCGGCTGGATCGGCACCGGACCGAAGGTCGCACGGTTCGAGCGGATGCTGGAGGCGTATGTCGGCGCCCGTCACTGCCGCTGCGTCTCGTCGTGCACCGCGGCGCTGATCCTGTCGATGCACGCAGCACAAATCGGCCCTGGCCATGAGGTGCTGATCCCCGCGATGACGTTCGTCGCCACCGCCAACGCGGTCGAGCACGCCGGCGCCCGCCCGGTGCTCGTCGACTCGGTGCCGGGGACCGGCCTGATCGACCTCGACGCCGCCGAATCGCTGATCACCGAGCGCACCAGGGCGATCATTCCCGTCCACCTCGCCGGGCGCCCCGTTGACATGGAGCGGCTCGGCCGGCTGCGTGACCACTACGGCCTGGTGGTGATCGAAGACGCGGCTCACGCGATCGGCGCCGAATGGCACGGACGCCGCATCGGGGCGTTCGGCAACCCGGCGGCGTTCTCGTTCTACGTCACCAAGAACATCTCGACGATCGAGGGTGGGGCGGTGGTCACCGAGGATCAGGCGTTCGCCGCCGAGGTTGAGCGACTCGCGCTGCACGGTCTCAGCTTGGGGGCGTGGCAGCGCTTCTCCGACGTCGGCTTTCGCCACTACGAGGTCGAGCGGCCGGGCTTCAAGTACAACATGACGGACGTGCAGGCCGCCCTCGGGCTCCACCAGCTGCCGCGGCTCGATTCGTGGATCGACCAGCGAGCAGAGCTCTGGCAGCGCTACGACGCGCTGCTCGCCCGGCTGCCGCTGCAGACGCCGCCGCCTCCGGAGCCGGGCACGCGCCACGCTCGCCACCTGTACCAGGTGCTGGTCGAACCGACCGGTGCGATAAGCCGCGACGAGTTGTTGGACGGCCTGAACGACCGTCTGATCGGCGCCGGCGTGCACTACCGCGGTGTCCACCTGCACCCGTACTACCGGGAGCGCTACGGGGTGCGCCCGGAGGACTTCCCGGTCGCCAGCGACCTCTCGGAGCGGACCGTGAGCCTGCCGCTCGGACCCGGGATCTCGGAGCGGGATCAGCTCGACGTGACCGAGGCGCTTACCCAGGTGCTCAAAAGGGCTGATCTCACACTTCTCCCGCATTCCCGCAAGTGAGACACTGTGATCGGCAATAATTGTGAGAGATGACGACTGAACGCTCCGGCGCACGGCGTGAGCGGCAGATCGAGTTGAGCGTTGTCGTGCCGGTCTTCGGCTGTGCCGAATGCCTCGTTCCGCTGCACGATCGGTTGACCGCAAGCGTCTCGCAGATCACCGACTCCTACGAGCTGGTCTTTATCGACGATCGCAGTGTCGACCGTGGCTGGACGGTGCTCCAGACACTAGCCGGACGCGATCCGCACGTGCGCGCGTTCCGGCTCTCGCGCAACTTCGGTCAGGACGCCGCGATCACCGCCGGCCTCCACCAAGCCCAGGGCGATTGGGCGGTCGTGATGGATTGTGACTTACAGGAGGCGCCGGAGGACATCCCGCGCATGTGGGCGGCAGCACAGAATGGGTACGACGTCGTGCGCGCCACACGTCAGCAGTGGAGCCATTCCCGGCTGCGGCGAGCCGGCAGCCGGACCTTCCGGCGGCTCACCCAAGACTCCTCGGCGCGGACGAACTACAGCAACCTCAGCTTGCTCTCCCGCGCCGTGATCGACGCGTTCCTGCGGCTGCGCGACCGTGACCGCGAGTTCATGGTCGCGCTGGAGTGGCTCGGGTTCTCCACCACGTCCATCGAGATCCAGCACCGTGAGCGCCATCACGGCCAGAGCAGCTACACGCTGCGTCGGTTGATCCGGGTCGCGGTCGATGGCATGTTCTTTCGCACCACGGTGTTGCTGCGACTGGTGGTACTCACCGGCTTCGTGATCGCGCTGTGCGGTCTGCTCCTGGCGGGCTTCGAGGTCGTCGACTATTTCACCGCCCCGGACCGCAGGATCCCCGGATACACAAGCCTGGCGGTGCTGGTGCTCGTGCTTTCCGGCGTGATCATCGTGAGCGTTGGCGTCGTCGGCATGTACGTCGGCCGGATCTTCGAGCAGGTCAAGGATCGCCCGCTCTACCTGATCGACGCCGAGGCCAGCGGGGCCGACGACGCATGGCGCGAGGGGCCCCTGGAGATCGCCGCCGAGTCGCCTCAGCCGCTGGCGCCGAGGACGTAGACCTTGTCGCGCCCGCCGGGGGCGAGGAAGGCCGCCCGGACGTCATAGGCCACCATCAGCTGATCGAGCGTCGTCTCGGTGAACCGGTCGGCGTGGCCACCGACGCCGGGATCGGCCGCGCGACGGCCGATCGTCCCCATCAGCGGCACGGCGCTCGAGGAGAGGTTCCGGACCGGCTCGGAGATGATCACGCACCCCTCCGCGGCGCCGAGCATCCGCTGCAGGATCTCGTCCGCATCGGGGAGGAAGTGATACAGGCTGGCTTGCATGATCGCCACATCGGCGCGCGGCAGCAGCTGGACGCCATCCGTCAGGTCGATCAGCCGGGCGTCGACGCCCGGGGCCTGGAGTCCTGCAACGAACCCCGGGTTCGCGTCGAGCCCCACGTAGCTGCCGACGCGACCCCGCAGATGCCTCAGGTACAGCGAGCCCGGCCCACAGCACAGCTCGAGCACCGCCGCTCCGGCCGGGGCCTGTTCGCCCACCGCACGAAGCCGCTCGCCGTGATGCCGGCCATAAAGAGCGCGCATCACTAGCTCGTAGACCCAGGCATGGCGGTAGATCAGGCTGACACGTCCCGACGGCACCTCTGCAGCCTAGGTGTAGATCCTGAGCATGTTGTTCTGCTGATGAGTTAGCCATCGGGTGCTCCTTGGAGGCTGAGAGCTGGGAAGGGACTCAGTCCCAAGGAGGACACCAGATGAACCTGCACCGTAACGCGCAGCGTCATCGCCGAGGCCCTTGCCTGACCGGACGTGAGATCACGGCTCGCTTTCCGGCTGCCCTGGGGCGTCGAGATCGCTCAGCTGCGCCGCTCCTATCAATCAACCGCAGCCGGTGTTGAACCCGCAGCTCCCGCACGTGTAGCAGGAGCCGGTTCGCTGCATCATCCCGCCGCACTGCTGGCAGGCCGGACCCAGATCGAGCCCGCGGCGCACCGCCGGCAGCACCGGCGGGTCATCAGTCAGCGCCGACGCGGCCGGCCGCACCGCGACGGACGGCGCCGACGGGCCGGCGGTGTCACCGAGGTGCGAGCTGGCGGCGTCCTGAGCCGCCTGGCGCGCGCGGACCTCCTTGGTGAGGATGCCGAGCTCCTCCTGCAGGTCGGTGTCCAGGAACCGCGAGGCCAGCCAGCGCATGATGTAGTCCGGCATGGACTTGGCGAACGGGATCTCCGGGTTGGAGGTCATGCCCTCGGGCTCGAAGCGCATGTAGCTGAACTTGCGCACGAGCGTCTCCAGCGGGACGCCGTACTGCAGCGCGAGCGAGATCGCCGTCGCGAACGAGTTCATCATCCCGCGCAGCGTCGACCCCTCCTTGCCGATGTCGGTGAGGAAGATCTCCCCGATGGTGCCGTCCTCGTACATCCCGGCAGTGATGTAGCCCTCGTGGCCGCCGATCGAGAACTTGTGCGTGATCGACTGGCGCTCGCGTGGCATCTTGTGTCGCTTGGGGCCGACCTTGGCCAGCGCGTCGGTCACGGCCTTGTTGATCTCGGCCTGGACGTCCACGCCGGCCGGCAGGGTCTTCTGCGCATCGGTGCGCAGGGCCTGCGCGGTCTTGGAGCCGTCGCGGTAGATCGCCAGTGCCTTGACGCCCAGCCGCCACGCCTGGATGTAGGCGTCGGCGATGTCCTCCACCGTCGCCGTCTGGGGCATGTTCACGGTCTTGGAGATCGCGCCGCTGATGAACGGCTGCACCGCCCCCATCATCTTGATGTGGCCCATGTGCGAGATCGCCCGCTCGCCCACCGCCACGTCGAACACGGGGAGGTCCTCGTCGTCCAGGCCCGGTGCGCCCAGGATCGTGCCCTGCTCGTTGACGTAGGCGACGATCTGCTCGATGTGCTCGTCGGAGTAGCCCAGCGTCTGCAGCGCGAGCGGGACGGTCTTGTTGACGATGGTCATCTGGCCGCCGCCGACGAGCTCCTTGAACTTGACCAGCGAGAAGTCCGGCTCCACCCCGGTCGTGTCGCAGTCCATGAGGAAGCTGATCGTCCCCGTGGGGGCGAGCACCGTCGCCTGCGCGTTGCGATACCCGTGCGCCTCGCCGGTCTCCACCGCCTGATCCCAGGCGCCGCGCGCGGAGTTGAGCAGCCCGCTGTCCAGGCAGTCCTCCACCGGGATGGCGTACGAGGCGTCCCGGTGCATGCGCATCACCGCGTTGTGGGCCTCGCGGTTCTCGGGATACCGCTCATAGGGTCCCATCGCCGCGGCGACCCGGGCCGAGCCCAGGTACGCCCGGCCCGTCATCAGCGCGGTGATGGCGGCGGCCGTCCCGCGTCCGGCGTCTGAGTCATACGGGACCCCATCGGCCATCAGGTAGGCGCCCAGGTTGGCGTAGCCGAGGCCCAGCTGGCGGAAGGCGCGCGCATTGGCGCCGATCTCCTCGGTTGGATAGCTCGACGGCGAGACGATGATCTCCTGCGCCAGGAAGATGATGTCCACGGCGTGCGCGAAGCAATCGACGTCGAACGTGCCGTCTGAGCGGCGGAACTTCATGAGGTTCAGCGAGGCGAGGTTGCAGGCGGAGTCATCGACGTGCATGTACTCGCTGCACGGATTCGAGGCGTTGATCCGGCCCGACGCCGGGCAGGTGTGCCACTCATTGATCACGCTGTCGTACTGCACGCCGGGATCGGCGCAGCGCCAGGCGGCCTCGGCGATCTCCTTCATCAGCTGCCGCGCCGGGATCGGCTCGCCGATCGGCTCCCCGGTGACCCGGGCGATCAGGTGCCAGTCCTCGTCGTTCTCGACGGCGCGCATGAACTCGTCGGAGACCCGGACCGAGTTGTTGGCGTTCTGGTACTGGATCGAGAAGAAGCCCTCGCCGTCGATCGACATGTCAAAGCCGGCATCGCGCAGCGCCGCGGCCTTGTCCTCCTCTCGGGCCTTGCACCAGATGAAGTCACGGATGTCGGGGTGGTCGACGTCCAGCACCACCATCTTGGCCGCGCGGCGGGTCTTGCCGCCGGACTTGATCGTGCCGGCCCACGCGTCGGCGCCGCGCATGAAGCTCACCGGCCCCGATGCCGTGCCGCCCTTGGACAGCGGCTCCATCGAGCCGCGGATCTTGGAAAGGTTGATGCCCGACCCGGACCCGCCGCGGAAGATCTTGCCCTCCTTGGTGTTCCACGCGAGGATCGACTCGATCTCGTCCTCGACCGAGAGGATGAAGCAGGCCGAGCACTGCGGGCTCTCCTCGAACCCCACGTTGAACCACACCGGCGAGTTGAACGCCGCCAGCTGGTGCAGCAGGATGTGCGTCAGCTCGGCCTCGAAGGTGGCCGCGTCCTCATCGGTGGCGAAGTAGCCGCGCTCGCGCCCCCACGCCGCGATCGTCCCGGCCACGCGGCCGATCATCTGCTTGACCGAGCGCTCGCGGGCGGGTGACCCCAGCTGGCCGCGGAAGTACTTCTGGGCCACGATGTTGGTGGCGTTCTGGGACCACGCCTTGGGGAACTCGACGTCGCGCTGCTCGAACGACACCTTGTCGCCGTGTCCGATCCGCGCGTCGCGCTGCTCCCACTCGACCGCGTCGAACGGGTGCGTCCCAGGCGTCGTGAAATAACGGCGCACCGACAGGCCACCGACCGCCTGGGGACCGGAGCTGAGTTGCGTTTGCGGTGCGTTCGACATCAAGTACTGCTCCTCTCGTTTCCGCCTGCCTCGGCTGTCCTATCTCGGCTCCGTGGCGGCCGAGCGGGGGAGGGAATGCTTGCGGACGACCCGGACGGAACAACGGCCGGGCCGGGCGGCAATGTGGGAGGCGTTCTCCTCCGTTCATTTTACTGCGCGACGCAGCCAAATCAGGTTGCCGACATGCCGCACGATGCGGGCAAATCCGGGCCGCGCAGCCAGCCCGCAGACCGGCGTCAACCGCTGCAGGCTCAGGGCGTGGACGGCGCCACGCTGGTCGCTTGCGCGAGCTCGCGGGCGGCCTGCTGGCTCGCCTCGGCTTCCGCGCGCAGGCTGAGCGCCTCGAGCTCGGCCGCGCTCATGCGGGCCCGAGCGTCGGCGAGCTGATCAGTGGTCTCAGTCAGGCGGCGCTCGAGCTCGCCGCGCCAGATCTCGAGCTCGGCCAACGTGGAGGACAGCCTCTCGTTCTCGGCGGCGAGGTGGCGCACGCGGTCGTCCGCGGCGGCCGTGGGCGGGCGCGCCGCCCCGGGCACGGGGGCGGGCAGCTCGATGAGCGACCCCGAGGCGAGCTCCAGGCGGAAGGTCGTCTCCGGCGCGAGCAGCGCGGCGGGCACCGAATACGCGGTGCGAATCACTCCGGCGGGATCGGGCGGGGAGGGGAGTGGCTCGAAGCGGTCAAGCCCTCCCGGGTGCTCGGCCACGAGCGCCGGCCGCGGCTCCGGCTCCTCGACGCCGGGCGGTACCCGGCCGGCGACGCGCAGCAGCGTCACCGACGGACCGGCCGCCACGTGCTCGAACTCTGCGATCTTCAGCGCGTCGGACTGGTCGGTCACGGCGCTCGCGATTCTAGGTGTGTTAAATGGGCAGCGCGAATGCCCTGGGCTCCCATTGACAGCTGGTCCGCGCCGTGAAACTGCTGGTCACCGGTGGCGCCGGATACATCGGCTCGATCGTCTCCCGTCAGTTGCTCGGAGCCGGCCACGACATCGTGGTGCTCGACAGCCTCGAGCGGGGACATCGCGCTGCGGTGGCCCCCGAGGCCCGTTTCGTGCACGAGGACCTGCGGGACGCCGGGGCAGTCAGAGACGCCGTGTCGCAGGGGTTTGACGGCGTCCTGCACTTCGCGGCGCTGGCGCTCGTCGGTGAGTCGGTCAGTCACCCCGAGCGCTACTACCACGCCAACGTGGTGGGCACGATGAACCTGCTCGACGCCATGCGCGACGCCGGGGTGCCGCGCCTCGTGTTCTCCTCGACATGCGCCGTCTACGGCCAGCCTGACGAGGTGCCGATCTCCGAGGCGGCTCCGCCGCGACCCACCAACGCCTATGGCGCGTCCAAGCTGGCCGTGGACATGATGATCTCCGACTACTGCCGGGCGCACGGGCTGGGCTGCCGTGAGCCTGCGCTACTTCAACGTCGCCGGGGCCAGCGGCGAGGCGGGCGAGGACCACTATCCCGAGACCCACCTCATCCCCAACGTCCTGCGCACGGCGCAGGGCCGCAACCCCCACGTCGAGGTGTTCGGCACGGACTACCCGACGCCCGACGGGACCGCGATCCGCGACTACATCCACATCGAGGACCTGTCCGACGCCCACCTGCTGGCCCTCGACGGCACCACCGGAGGCACCCATCGGATCTTCAACCTGGGCAACGGCAACGGGTTCTCGGTCCGCCAGGTGATCGACGTGGCCCGACGCGTGACCGGTTGTGAGATCGAGGTGCGGGAGGCGCCGCGCCGCCCCGGCGATCCGCCGAGCCTCGTCGCCGCCTCGGAGAAGATCCGGGCCGAGCTGGGGTGGCAGGCGCGCAAGCCTGAGCTCGAGCGGATGATCGCCGACGCCTGGGCCTTCGCGCAGGCGCGACCCGACGGCTACGCAGACTCAGAGCAGTAGATCGCCGATCGCGGCGAGCCCCTCGGCCAGCACGGCGTCAGGCGGTTGGTCGGCGTCGATCACCCGGATCCGGTCGGGCTCCGAGACCGCCAGCTCGTCATAGGCAGCGGCGATGCGGGCAAAGAACTCGTCGGGCTGCTGCTCGAGCCGGTCCGGCGGCGCCCCCCGCTCCTGCGAGCGCGCGCGTCCGGCCGCCGGGTCAATCCGCAGCAGCAGCGTCCGGTCGGGAACCAGACCGCCGGTGCCGAACGCGTTGATCGCGCGGACCGCGTCGATGCCGAGGCCGCGACCGGCGCCCTGGTAGGCCAGCGACGAGTCGACGAACCGGTCCAGCAGCACGAGCCGGCCGGCGGCGAGCAGAGGCTCGAGGGCCTCCTGGACCAGCTGTGCCCGGGCCGCCGCGTACAGCAGCGCCTCGGCCCGGTCCCCGATCGTGGCCGTCGGATCTGCCACCAGCTCGCGGATGCGCTCGGCCGTGCGCACGCCGCCGGGCTCGCGCAGCAGCGTGGCCGTCACGCCCTGCGCCGAGAGCGCGTCCACGAGCGCCACCGCGAGGGTGGACTTGCCCGCTCCGTCGATGCCCTCGATGGTGATGAGGCTGCCGCGTGCCATGAATCCGGCCCGACCCTACCGACCACTAGCATCGAGGCTCGTGCTGGCGGAGCTCGAACGACATCCTCACGCGCGCGCGGTGCTGGCGCCCGCGCTGGAGAGCCCCGGGCGCCCGTCGCACGCCTATCTGTTCCACGGGCCGGGAGGCGCCGGCAAGCGACGTGCGGCACGCGCGCTGGCCGCCGAGCTTCTGGCCGAGGGCGAGCCCGACCCCGAGGGCGCCCGCGCACGCGTCATGACCGGCGCGCACCCGGATCTCACCTGGGTGGTTCCCAGCGGCGCCCACGAGATCCTGGTCTCCGACATCGACGGGCCGGTCATCTCGGCCGCCAGCAAGACCCCGTTCGAGTCCAGCCGGCGCGTGTTCGTCATCGAGCGCGCGGACGAGCTGGGGGACGAGGCGGCCAACCGGATGCTCAAGACCCTGGAGGAGCCCGCCTCGTTCGTGCACCTCATCCTGCTCACCGACCGCCCGGGGGAGATCCTGCCGACGATCCGGTCGCGCTGCCAGACCGTGCGCTTCGAACCGCCGGGCGAGGAGGCCGCTGTTGCCGCGCTGCAGGAGCTGGGCGTATCGGCGGACACGGCGCTCGCCTGTGTGCGACTGGGGCTGCAGGACGCCGAGCACGCGCGCGAGCTGGCCGGCGCCCAGGGCCAGGCCCTGCGGGCTGCCGCCGAGCGCTACGCGCGCTGCGCCATCGCGGGGGAGATGGCGGGCGCCCGGCCCTGGACGGAGCTGCTGGCCGCCGTCCGGGCCCGCGGCGACGCAGCGGAGGCCGAGCTCGAGGCGCTGAAAGACGCAGAGCTCGAGCTGACCGCTCGCAAAGAGCAGAAGCGCGTGAAGACCGAGTGGGATGAGCGCATCCGCCGCAGCCGCCGCCGTGTCCAGACCGGCGCGCTGGACCTGGCGCTCCAGGTCGTGTCGCTGTGGTTCGCCGATCTGGCGTTCCTGGCCTACGGCGCCGAGGACCTGGTGCGCAACCGCGACCGCCGGACCGAGCTGGACGCCGACGCCGGTATCGAACCGGTGCGGCTGCGCCGCGCCGTCGAGCTGGTGGAGGACACCCGGGAGCGTTTCCTGCTTAATGTCTCGGAGGATCTGGCATGCGAGGCCTTGGCTTACCGCCTGCAGCAGACGCTGCTGGGATGAACGCCGCCGCGCGGGTGTACCTCCGCGCGCCGGCACGCGCTGACCGCGAGGAGTTCACGGAGCTCATGCGCGTCAGCCGCGCCTTTCACAGCCCGTGGGCCACCGCCCCCACTGACGACGAGCGCTTCGCCGCCTACCTCGCCGACGCCCGGCGGGCCGACTTCGAGGCGATGCTGCTGTGCCGGACCGAGGACGACGCGATCATGGGCTTCTTCAACCTGTCCCAGATCGTGCGCCGCCGGCTCCAGAGCGCCTACCTCGGCTATGCCGTGGGCCAGCCGTTCGCCGGCCAGGGCTACATGCGCGAGGGCATCGAGCTCGTGCTGCGCCACGCCTTCACCGCGCTGCAGCTGCACCGCATCGAGGCCAACATCCAGCCCGGCAACGCCAACTCGCTGGCGCTGGCCCGGGGCGGCGGCTTCCGCCGCGAGGGCTTCTCGCCGCGCTACCTGAAGATCGGCGGTCGCTGGCGCGACCACGAGCGGTGGGCGATTCTCGTTGACGAGTGGCGCGCCCGCACCGGTGAGCCCGAGCAGCCCGACGGTCCGTTCTAGACCCAGTTGACAGCGCACGCGGGCGCGGATAGGTTGCCGCGCCGTGCTCACCCCCTCCCGCATCCCGTCCGCATACCGTGGGCGGGGCAGTCGGCGGGCGCGCACCGGCAGGCTGTGGGTGGTGGCCACGGCGCTCGCCGTCTCGCTGGCGCTGCTCGTGGGAGCCGGGTCGGCGTTCGGTGGCTCCCGGATTCATTCGCGTCTCGAGCTGTCCGAACAGCTACCTGATTCTCGGGCCGAGCGCGGCATCGGAGACGCAGTTCCAGACGGCGATGCTCTGCCCGGTCAACGCGGTGCGCACCGCCGAGAAGCTGCCGGCTCTGAGGCTGTCCAAGCCGCTTGACGAGGTCGCGGTCGCTCAGTCGGAGAAGTTCGCGAAGACCGGGAGCGGCAGTCACGGCTCATCGATCACCGACATCGCCAAGCGCTTCGCGGCCAAGGGCTATCACTCAGCCGCCTACGACGAGGGGTTCGACGACCTCCCGGCCGGGGCGACCCCGTACTGGTTCGTGTCCGACATGCTCAGCCGGCGCGGACTCCCGTGCACGCAGGTCCTCGACCCGCGGTTCCGCGACTTCGGGGTGGCGTCGACCGGCGTGGTCAGCCCGATCACCAAGACGCCGTTCATCTTCACGCTGGCGATGGAGTTCGGGTTGCGGGCCGGGCAGCATCAGCCCTCGTCAAACACCCATGTCGCCGCAAGCTGCCCGCACGACATCCCTGCGCCGGTCGTCGTCACCGGCCTCCCCGTGAAGTTCGCGTCGACGCCGGCGCCCAGCGGTGGCACGGTCGGCATTGGACTCGAGTGTCTGGCGAAGGTCCCCTGCATCCTGACGGCGACCATGACGCTTCCGGACGCCGGCAAGGCGACGTCCACGACGCCGAGTCCGGTGACGATCCCGGCCGGCAGGTCGCTCACAATCCGTTACGTTCACACCCGCGCAGGTGCAGCAGGAGCTCACGAGCCAGATGCCGATCGCCACCGTGGTTGAGCACAACACCGCGCCGGTCCAGTACGACACCAAGATCAGCGAGTTGCTGGCCGCGCCGAAGGGGTAGCCGGGGCCCGACGGGCCCACCGGACGCCGGTAAACTGGCCCGCGAAGTCGCCGACGTAGCTCAGCTGGTAGAGCACTTCACTCGTAATGAAGGGGTCCGGGGTTCGAGTCCCCGCGTCGGCTCTGAGGCACCTTGGCTTAGGTGCAGCGGTTTTCTCGCCTGGATCACTGAATTTCGGCGGAGCGACGCGCGCGGAATACCAACGAACCTTCGCGCCCAGGCTCCCGCGCCCAGGCCCCGAAACCGTTGCCGCACGCGCAGCATCAGGACTAAGATCGCTGCTGAAAGGCTGGCGAAAAGGGGGAGGTGTGGGCGACGACACCTTGGGTATCGTGAAAGTGGTCGGGCTCAGGCAGACAATCGCGGTGTGTTCAGGATCCATGAGCCCTACATCGCGACGATGCCCGCCGTAGCAACCCGCGGCGGCAGGGTCAGGAAGGGCCGTCTCGGCTCGCTGATCGCTGCGTTGCGAGAGTGGAGGGCCACTACCCCCGGGAAGCTGCTGGTCATTTCGGTACTGACGGTCGCGGGCGCCGTGGTGTTCGGCGTTGTCGCCACATCGGCCGAGCGCTCGCGCGCTCGCGCCGCGAGCGCGGTCAGCACCCAGACCGAGCCGCTGCTGGTTCAGGCGGTCGCGCTTTACACGAAGCTGTCGGACGCCAACGCGACCGCCACGGCGACCTTTGCCACGGGCGGTCCCGAGCCGCCGGCCGCGCGCGCGCATTACCTCGCCGACCTTCGGTCTGCGAGCGACGCTCTCGTGGCGCTGACGCGCGGAATCGGCCGTTCGAGCCAGGCGAGCAGCGCAGTCCGGACGATCACCGAGCAGCTTCCCGTCTACACCGGTCTGATCGAAACGGCGCGGGTCAACAACCGCGAGGGCCATCCGGTCGGAGCCGCGTATTTGCGCCACGCGTCGGCTCTGCTGACGGGGACCATCCTGCCGGCTGCGGATGGGCTCTACTCGTCGGAGGCAAGGCAGTTGACCGACGACTATGGAACCGGCAGCGGCAGTGGGGCTCTTGTCGTTCTCGTCGTCGCCACCGTCGTTGCGTTCGCCGTGCTCCTGCTGGCACAGCGCTTCGTCACGCGCGTCAGCCGCCGGACCCTGAACGTGCCGATGGTGGCTGGAACGATCGTGCTGATCGGGGTCTCGATCTGGGCCGTCGTCGGCTTGGCGGCCGAGCAGAGCTCGCTTTCGTCCGCCCGCCGGAACTCCGACTCGGTTGAGGTGCTGTCAGCGACCTCCGTGCTCCTCTCGCGGGCTCAGAGCGATCAGAGCCTCACCCTCGTCAACCGCGGCAGCGACGAGATCGACCCGCTCGACTTCAAACAGGTAATGGCTCGCCTCGACGGGACCGGAGGCCTGGTGGCCGACGCCTCCCGGCGAGCCCGCGCCGCGAGAGAGGCCGCGTCTGCCGGCGCTCTCACCGGTGGGTTTCACCAGTACCGGACGCTGAACACTCAGATCAGCGGCTACGAGGACCAGGGATTGACCGCCCAGGCGATCGCGACGGCGACCGGGGCTCGCGCGACCGCGGTGACGAGCGGCCTGAACGCCGACCTGAACGGGCAGCTTGCCTCGGCGCAGGGTCGCTTCGCGGGCGACGCCCGCAGCGCGACGTCTTCGCTCTCGGGACTGTCCATCGCCATCCCGCTGCTGACCGCGGTCGCCGCGATCCTGGCCGTGCTGGGGCTGCGCAAGCGCCTGGAGGAGTATCGATGAGACGTTCTTGGAGTCTGGCCGGCGCCATCCTAGTGATCGTGATCCTGGCGGGCTGTGGCTCCACGCTCAATCGGCCCGAGCGGACGACGCTCGCCGCGCTGGCGCTGCCGGCGGCGCAGGCGCCGGCATCGAAACCGACCTCCGCGGTCACGGCGCACTGCGATCCCCGAACCCTGACGGCGAGTCTGCGCCCGCCGGCGACCACGCCCGCGCCCGGAGCGATGCCCCCCGGCAGCCTCATGGACAGGATCCGCCGGCGCGGCTACCTGATCGCGGGAGTCGACCAGAACAGTTTGTTGTTGGCCTACTTCAACCCGCTGCACCGGACGATCGAAGGTTTCGAGATCGATCTGCTCAAGCAGATCGCCCACGCCATCTTCGGCAACAAGCCCAACGACATCCAGTTCAAGGCGATCACCACCACCGAGCGGATCCCCGACGTCCAGAACGGGAGCGTTGACGTGGTCGCTGACGCGATGACGGTGAATTGCGCACGCAAGCAGCAGGTCGACTTCTCGACCATCTACTACAACGCCGGTCAGAAGATCTTGGTGCCGTCGAACTCGCCGGCGCGCAGCGTCGCCGACCTCGGCGGCAAGAAGATCTGCGCGACCCGTGGCTCGACCTCGATCGCCACGCTGGCGACGCTTTCACCGCGCCCCGTCCCGTACCCCGTCGATCAGCGCACGGACTGCCTCGTCGCGCTTCAGGAGGGGCTCGTGTCGGCGATCACCAGCGACGACGCGCTCCTGCTCGGCCTCAAGGCGCAGGATCCGGACACAAAGATCGTGGGGCCGGTGTTCGCCCCGGACCCGTACGGAATGGCGATCAGCAAGTCGCACCCCGAGTTCGTCCGGTTCGTCAATGGCGTCCTCGCCCAGATGCGCAAAGACGGCCGCTGGCGCGCGATCTACGCGCGCTGGCTTGGCCCGTACGCGAAGTCGATTCCCACACCCCCAACCGCGGCCTACGACGCATGATGCGCGCATTCGACCCCGCAACCAAGCTGGACGAGTTGCACGATGCGGGCGAGCGGATTTCGGCGAACCTTGTCGACCTCGAGATCGACTCGGGCCGCCAGCTCCTCGATGCCGGCACGTTGGAGGGACGCTCCGCTGCGCGTTGGGGCGAGGCGACGACGGCTCTCACTGAGCTGTGGCGCGAGCACGGGCTGCTCCAAGAGCTGCTCCGCGTCGCCGACGAGCTGCGCGGTGCGCGGCACGCGGACGATCTTGCCGAGCTGCTCAGCGGCCCGTCGATCGGGCTGGCGATCGCGGACGTCCCGATCGCCGAGCGCCAGCTACTGGGCAGCTCGCAGGTCGAGGAGCGCTGCACCCCGGATCAGCTGTTGGTCAGGATGTCGGCCGCGTTTGACCAGGTCAGGGCGACGATCGCCGAGATCGGCGGGGCGTGGGATCTGCTGATGCCGAAACTCGAGGTCGCTCGCCGCGCGGCTGCCGAGGCTGGTCGACAGGCGGACGAGCTCGATGAGTCCGATCGGGCGGACCTGGGTGGGGCCGTCCGGACGTTGGATGAGCTGACCGCTACGGTCACCGCCGATCCCCTTTCGGCATCCGCAGCCGAGATCGAGCAACTGTCCACATCGCTGCGCGAGATCGTCTCGGAGCTCGAGGGCGCACTGGAGCTCAAGCGAGGGTTCGAGCGCAGGCTGCTCGAAGCGCGTGAGCAGCTGAACTCGCTGGAGACGGCGATCGGCGAGTGCGCCTCAGCGCGGGAGGAGCTGGCCCGGAAGATCTCGAACGTCACGGCGGCGCCGGATCCGGGTCCGTGCGCACAGCTCGGACCTGAGCTCGACGCCATCGGGGCATCCGCCGGCCGGCGCGAGTGGCGCGAGGCCGCGCGAGCGCTCGACGCGTGGACCGCGCAGGTTGATTCTTTGATGGCGCAGGCGACCAGGGCGCGGGAGGTAAATCGGTCGCCGATCGAGGCGCGCAATCAGTTCCGCGCCCTCCTGGACGCATACCGTGTGAAGGCAGCCCGGCTCGGCCGGGTCGAGGACCCGCAGCTCGCGGCGATCTTCGAGCAGGCGCAGGGCGTGCTCTACACGGCGCCGGCCGACCTGGCGCAGGCAGCGCAGCTGGTGCGCGACTATCAGCGGGCGCTGGGCGCGCCTGCTGTCGCCGCCGATGAGGCCAAGGTGAAGCGATGAAGTGCGAGCAGCCGGGCTGCACCGGCGAGATCGCCGACGGCTACTGCGACCTGTGCGGAATGGCGCCGCCGCGATCGGCCGCCGCGTCTGCCGGGACTCCGAGCATGCCTCTCGGATCAGCGATCGCGCAGACGAGCATGCCGACTGTGGCTTCGCCGTACGCCAGCCGTCGAACGGCGACCGCGCGCACGCGCAGCGGAAGAGGCCGCGCCCGGCTCGGCGAGGGGTTGGTTGAGATCCCAGCGGTCCCCTACCGTGATCCCGCCGACGCCATCATGGTCGATCCGTCGGTCCCCGAAAGCCGGCGCTTCTGCGGTCGCTGCGATGAGCCCGTCGGCCGTGGTCGCGACGACCAGCCTGGGCGCATGGCCGGCTTTTGCCGCAAGTGCGGCACGCCGTTCTCGTTCGAGCCCAAGCTCGGGCCGGGCGAGTTGGTGGCGGCCCAGTACGAGGTCGTCGGCTGCCTGGCGCACGGCGGCATGGGGTGGGTCTACCTCGCCAAGGATCGCAACGTGTCTGACCGCTGGGTCGTGCTCAAGGGGTTGCTGAACGCGGGCGACGCCGACGCAACCGCCGCCGCCCTGGCCGAGCGCCGCTTCCTCGCCGAAGTCGAGCATCCGAACATCGTCAAGATCTTCAACTTCGTCCAGCACGAGAGCTCGGGCTACATCGTGATGGAGTACGTCGGCGGCCAGAGCCTGAAGCAGATCCTCACCGCGCGGCGCGAGGCGAACGCGGGCCACAGCGACCCACTTCCTGCGTCACAGGCAATCGCCTACATGCTCGAGATCCTGCCGGCGATCGGCCATCTCCACGACATCGGGCTGCTGTTCTGCGACTTCAAGCTGGACAACGTGATCCAGACGCAGCATTCGTTGAAGCTGATCGACCTAGGTGGCGTCTACCGGATCGAGGAGCCGGGCTCGGCCGTGTTCGGCACTGTCGGATACCAGGCGCCCGAGATTGCTGCTGCGGGCCCGTCGATCGCCTCCGACCTGTTCACGGTGGCCCGCACGTTGGCGGTGCTGTGTATCGACTTCCGCGGCTACCAGCGCCAGTACCGGTTCACGCTCCCGCCGCGCGAAGAGGTGGAGCTGTTCCAGCGCTATGACTCGCTGCACCGGCTGCTCCTGAAGGGCACGGCATCCGATCCCGACGACCGTTTTCAGACCGCCGAGGAGTTCGTCGCGCAGCTGCGCGGTGTCCTGCGAGAGATTGTCGCCGACGAGCAGGGCCGTCCCGTCCCTGCGGCGAGCACGATATTCACATTCGCGCTGCGCGCCGGTCTCGAGCGGCCCGACTGGCGCGTTCTGCCGCGTCCGCAGGCGTCTGCCGACGATCCCGCCGCCGGGTATCTGTCCGCGCTGACGGCGATCGAGCCGGCGCAGCTGATCGCACAGCTTCAGGTCGCGCCGACCCGTACGGTCGAGGTCGAGCTGCGACTCGCCGCCGCGCTGATCGACGGCAACGAGCTGCCCGAGGCGGCCGACGTCCTCGCCGAGATCGAGCGAGGCGACCCGTGGGAGTGGCGTGCCGTCTGGTACCGGGGAGTGTCCGAGCTCGCGTCAGGCGATACCGCGGCCGCTCGCCGGAGCTTCGCCGTCGTGTACGCGGCTGTGCCGGGTGAGCTCGCGCCCAAACTCGCGCTCGGGTTGGCCTGCGAGACGGCCGGCGACACGGCGGTGGCGGCGCGATGGTACGACGTCGTCGCGCGGACGGATCCGTCCGTCACGAGCGCGTCGTTCGGACTCGCTCGCTGCCGGATGGCGCTGGGCGACCGTGCTGGGGCCATCGCCGCCTACGAGCGCGTGCCCGACTCTTCGAGCGGGTACCTCGATGCGCAGACGGCTCGGATCGGCTGCCTCAGCGCGGCCAACGGGAGCCGCGAGCCGGTGCTCGACGACCTGCTCGCCGCGGGTTCGATCCTGGAGAGCCTGCCGATCGATGCCGCCCAGCGGGACCGGCTCACTGTCGATCTGCTCGAGGGCGCGCTGAAGCTCACGCTCGCCGGCAAGGCGCCGCCCGACACGACGGCGATGCTGGTCGGCCACCGACTCGTGGAGCGCGACCTGCGGTTCGGGCTGGAGCGTTCGTACCGGTCGCTGGCACGACACGCCGGCTCGCGCGTGGAGCTCATCGCGCTCGTGGATCAGGCCAACCGGTCTCGGCCGAGGACGTGGATGTGAGCGGCGCGACGGAACTGCGGTGCGCTGCGTGCCAGGCGTCGCTCGCGCCGGGGGATCGCTTCTGTGAGACGTGTGGCGCGAGGCTACCCGAGGAGGCGCGCCCGGCTGGGGCGTGCCGAGTGTGCGGCGCGCCCGATGGGATCGACGCGGACGGCTACTGCATGGTGTGCGGCGCGCGGGAGAGGCCCGCCGAGGACCGAATCGAGCTCGATCTGGCGGTCACGGCGGCGGTCAGCGACCGCGGGCGTGTGCACCGGCGCAACGAGGACGCGTTCGCGCTCGAGTTGGTCGGCGATCGGCGTATCGCCGCTGTCGTGTGTGACGGGATCTCGTCCTCGAGCGCCGGCGATGCGGCCGCGCGCTCCGCGGCCGACGCTGCCTCCGCGGTGCTTGCCGCCGCGCTGGCGAAGCCGGAATGCGAACCTGGGGCCGCCGTTCGTGAGTCAGTCGCCACCGCACACGACGCCGTTCTGTCCGTGCCGTGGACGACCCGCATTGACCGGGCGACACCGTCGTGCACCTTCGTGTGTGCCCTGTGGCGCGACGACACAGTGGCGATCGCCTCGGCCGGTGACAGCCGCGCGTACTGGATCGGCAACGATGGCGCCCGCCAGTTGACGGTGGATGACTCGTGGGCTGAGACTCAAGTCGCCGAGGGCACTCTGACGCGAGAGCAGGCGCTGGCCGATCGGCGCGCGCACTCCGTCACCAACTGGATCGGCCCAGACGCTCCGTCGCGTGAGCCGCGCGTCGAGCTCGTGCGGCCGTCGGAGCCGGGTCGGCTGCTGCTGTGCAGTGACGGCCTATGGAACTACGTGCCTGACGCTGTCCGGCTCTGGGAACTGGTCGGCTCGCTGCCCGGCGGGGCGTCGCCGGCCGCCGTCGCGCGTGCGCTGACCGACGTCGCGCTTGATCGGGGCGGCCGGGACAACATCACCGTCATCGTCATCGATGTCGACCCACGATCAGGAGGGCCCGATGGCCAGATTCACGGCTGACGTCTACCAGAACGAGTATCTGCCGGTCGGCGGATCGGAGGTCAATGCGATCGTCACGGTGAGCTCCTCGGGCGGCGACGGCACCGAAAGTCAACCGGCTGCCGCCGAGATCGTGATTGTCGACACGTCAGGATCGATGGACGTGCCGAAGGTCAAGATCAACAGCGCTCGAGACGCGACCAGCGTCGCGATCGACCACATCCGGGATGGCGTCGCGTTTGCTGTCATCGCCGGAACCGATTCAGCGCATGTGGCGTTCCCGAGTGACGGTGGACTGGCGATCGCCTCGCCCGAGACGCGCATGGGCGCCCACTGGGCCGCAGCACGGTTGCAGGCCGGAGGCGGCACGGCGATCGGTACCTGGCTGGACCTGGCGCGCTCCCTGTTCGAAACCGTGCCGGGCCGGACCTGCCACGCCATTCTGTTGACCGACGGAGCCAACGAGCACGAGACGCCTGAGCAACTCGGGGCAGTGCTCGCCGCCTGCGAGGGCCGGTTCCAGTGCGACTGCCGCGGCGTCGGAACCGACTGGGAGGTCAGCGAGCTGCGCCGGATCGCGTCCGTCCTGCTCGGGTCCGTCGACATCATCCCGGATGCGGCTGAGATGGCTGAGGACTTCCGCATGATGATCCAGAGCGCGATGGGGAAGGCGACGGGCAGCGTTGCTCTGAGGCTCTGGGCGCCGCAGGGGGCTGAGGTGGCGTTTGTGCGGCAGGTCGCGCCGAACGTTGAGGAGCTGACGGACCGGTCGGTCCCAGTCAACCCGCTCACGGCTGACTTTCCGACCGGCGCCTGGGGCGCGGAATCGCGGGACTACCACGTGTGCATCAAGGTCACGCCGCGGGGAGTCGGAGACGAGATGCTCGCCGGCCGGGTCAGCCTCGTCGAGGGCGACGAAGTGCTCAGCCAGGGACTGATCAAGGCGATCTGGACCGACGACGACCTACTGTCAACCCGGATGAACCGCGAGGTCGCGCACTACACGGGTCAGGCAGAGCTCGCGGAGTGCATTCAGGATGGGCTGGAGGCGCGCAAGGTGGGGGATGAGGCCGAAGCGACCATGAAGCTCGGCCGGGCGGTGCAGCTCGCGAGCGAGAGCGGCAATGACGGCACGATGCGGCTGCTGCAGGCAGTCGTGGAGGTCGAGGATGCGGCGACCGGAACGATCCGCTTGCGCCGCGACGTCGATGATGCGGACGAGATGGCGCTCGACACTCGCTCGACCAAGACCGTCCGGGTGGGACCGGCGCCATGACCGTCGTCTGCCCCGTCGGGCACCGATCCTCCACCACCGATTACTGCGACCAGTGCGGGGCGCCGATCGCTCCTGAGTTCGTGCCGGCGGCTGCCGGGCAGCCCACCGAGGTTCTCCCGGCGATCGACGTCGATCTGGACGAGGATACTGACACCTCACCCGCTCCACGGCGCGAGCCGTGTCCGGCTTGCGGCGCGCCGCGCTCGGGAGATGACCGCTACTGCGAGCAGTGCGGGCATGATCTTCTCGCGCCGGCCGCCGTGACCCGGTGGGAAGCGGTCGTGAGCGTGGACAGCACGCAGTTCGACCGGCATGCGACGGAGGGCATGGTGTTTCCGGGGGAGGGGGGCGAGCGGCGATTCGCGTTGGACGGGCCCCAGATGCGCATTGGCCGCCGTCGCGGAGGTGCGGGCGATCCGATCCCCGAGATCGACCTGAGCGTGGAGCCGGCAGATCCGGGGATCTCACGCATGCACGCGGTGCTCGAGCGACAGTCCGACGGGACGTTCTGCGTGAGGGATCTCGGATCGACGAATGGAACGGTTGTCGGCAACGACCCGCGTCCGATCGGAGGCGGCGCGGCTGTGCCCCTCGCCGACGGAGACATGCTCAGGATCGGCGCCTGGACGACGATCACGATTCGCACGCGCTGACCCGGCAATCGGCGCGGGGGCGAAGGGTCAGAAATCCCGCGGGGCGAGGATCCCGGTGCTCAGCACCGTCGACACCAGCCGGCCGCGCTTCTCGTTCTGTGCCAGGTCGCCGTACCCGAACCGGTCGAACAGTCCGCGCAGATGGGCCTTGACGGCGTCAACGCTGAGGTACACCTCCGCGGCGATTTGCGGGTTGGTCGCCGGCGTTGCCGATGTCTGCTCGAACACGGGCCGGCACAGGGCGATCAGGACCTTGCGCTGGGTCTCGGTGATCGGCACGCCGGCGGGCCCCTCCGAGGAGCGCGCGGTTGACTGGCTTCCGTGCGCGTCGGTCCCGCCGCGGTACACGATGTGAGTGTTGCCGAAGCAGAGTCTGTCGCCGTCGTTCAACCGCTGCCGGCCGTGCACGCGGTTGCCGCTGACGAACGAGCCGTTGCGCGAGAGGCCATCGTCGACCACCGTCCACTCCTCGCCCACTGGCTCGAGCAGCGCATGCGTGCGCGAGACCTCCGTGTCCCACGCCAACGCCACATCCGAGTGGTCGCGGCGCCCGATGGTCACACGCTCGCGGTCAGAACCGAGCATCAGGATCCGTTGCTGGCCGCTCCCATCTCGCCAGTAAATAAACGGCACTCCCGTGCGCTCTGCCTCGATGAGAGCCTGCAGGTCCCGCGGGCTTGGAAGTCTCGTGTCGCCCGGTTCCGCCACCGGTGCCGACCATATCGCCTTGCGAGCGCCGTTTGAGAGAAATCCCGCCGACGATCGGCGGGGTAAGTGACCGCGATCGGCGGGGGACCGAAATCCGGTCCCCCGCGAGAGGTGTGCTACGACGTCGCCGCCGGCGGCACACAGATCGCGTACACGGTGAATGGTCCGCCGCCGGAGTCCGATCCGAAGACATCGACCGTCCAGCGGTTCGCCGCCGACGGGTAGGAGTCGTTGACGATCGCGTTGTCCTCGCTGCTGAGGCTCGCGCCGCCACCGACGACGGTCAGCCCGGGATCGCATGTGGCGGTTGCCGCGGTGACTGTTCCTGCGGCGGCGGTTGCGGTGACAGTCACCGTCTTGACCCGCGCCACCGGGGCTGAGTCGGCGACGGTGGCCACCGATGCGGTCGCCGCCGTCGGGACCTTTCCGAGCGTACTGAGCTGGGTGTCTGCGCCGGTAACCGATCCCGGAGCGATGCTCCGATTCGTGACCGCCCCTGGTGCGATATTACGGCCCAGCACGGCGTGGGCCGCCAGCTTGCCCGCCGTGACGGCGCTCTGACGAAGCTGCCGGGGCCCGACACTTCCGGCCGGCAGAACGACCGCTGCGTACGACGCGCCCGACAACGCGAAGAACAGCGCCAGCATCGACGTGACGTTGGCGAAGGTGCGCCGCTTGCGCATGGCTCCTCCTTTGGATGGTTTGTGGATCGCGCCGAGGATCCAGCAGGAGGACTGGGGCGTTAGCCAACCAAGGGCGAACCTTTCACACCCCCCGCCGATGTCACCTTGATCTCCAACGTCGATGATGGCCGGTGCTACGGCGCGGCCGGCGGCGCGCCGAAGTACACCTCGGCGGCGGACGCGAGCAGCGTTCCCGGGTGGGGGGCCCAACCAGTTACGGGCTGTCCGGCTAGGAGTTCAGCAACGACGAGCACCTGCGCCGCTATCCGGCCCGTGGCCCTTTCCTGGTGACGACCAGCGGCGAGATGTATCGCGTAGCTGGCGACGCGCCGATCGCCCTGGCCGACTGGTCTGTGTTTGGAGGAGTCCAGCCCCATGTCGCTATTCGACCAGTGGGACGTCGACAACGCCGGTACTTCGCTCGCCGGACTCACACCGGCCCCGGTCGACGGGACGGTTGTCGAGGGCCTTCCATCCGGCGACTATCGGGTCTTCGGAGGCGACTATCGACGCATGACGAGCGCGGTGTCGTCTGCCGTGCAGGTCGACGACGCTGCCCCTGCGGGCTATCCGCAGGCGCCGGTCGCGGGCGGCGGTGACGCAACAAGCACGGGTGGCGGTATCACAGGTAACTCGGTGGCGTCCACGGTTCGGAACTCGGCGTCGCGCTGGCTCTGCCCGTCGAAGCCGCGCCTGCCTGATGCCTAGACCGCCACGGCGACCCTCCGCGCGCGTACTGATCAGCCGGATCGGGTGATCGACCCCCTGCGCGTCTTGAACGTGTCCCGAACGGTGTCCCGAACCCGGCAATTCTGAGGCGAACTCAGGGGAACTGGGAGAACCTCAAACGCTCTAGGAAATGCGCGAATTGCCTGCAAACAATGGACTCGGAATGAAGGGGTCGGGGTTCGAGTCCCCGCGTCGGCTCTGCGGCTCAGGATCGGGTTCCTGGGGCAAGCTGTCGTCCGGCGTTGGCACCGGACCGGCGCGCTGTCCTTCTCCGAAGGAATCGCCAGCGTCATCTTGACTGGAGGGCGGATGCGATCGTCAGCGCCTTGGTTATCGCCGCCCGCGCACGATTGACCCCAGCTCAGGCGGCCACGGCCCAAGCGATCAGGCCGACCGCCAGCCCGTTTTTCAACGACAGCCACGAAGAGCGACGCGGTCCCCAGCGTTTCTGCGATCCGCGCGACAGAGACTGCCGGCTACGCCGGCTCTCGCTGCCGACCTCGCTCGCGCTCGGTCAAGTTCACGCGACCATCCAGCCCCACCGGCCCCATGGTCCACCGGACGCACAAGGATGCGTTCTTAAGCGGCCATCATCGGAGCAGGTTAACCTGAGCACACGTTGGCCGGCCTCTCTCAGGGCCTGGAGGCGGGCCGATGACAAGCGCACCCTCTAGAGCTTGAACGCTGCCGCCGTCGAGAGGGGATGGTCGAGGAAGGCCTCGAGCGCGAACCAGGTCGCAGCGTACGCGAGAGGTCAACGCGGATCAGGCCGCCGTCGGCCTCGTGCTTGACCGTCGCGCAGAGCCGGCGTTCCCAAGCGGTCCAGCCGCGGGCTCTATGCCGGTTGCGGGACGCCATCGAGGACCAGGGCGAGACCAGTGGCGCTCGCAATCCGTTACCGCATGTTGCCTCGTTGTTGCCGCGGGACGCAAGAGTAGCCCGGTCATGCCGCGAGCAGCGAAGCGAGGAGGGACCGTGCAAAACCAGCCGGAGCCGGCACGGCACGCCAACCCGACTGTTGTCGACCGCAGCAGCCGGGTCCCAGAGCTTCTGGGCGCCGTGCGGATGGCTCACGATGGCTCGAAGCGGACGAGCCCAATGTCGCCGATGCGCGTATCGGGCATGCGCAGTTTCGGTGGGGGACGGTAACCGGTCGGCAGCCCGCCGAACAGGGCACCGTTCACACGTATGCCATGAGTTCGACGCAACACAGATTCCTAAAAGGGGGGTCGATCATGAGAGGGAGAGACCGAGGACGCGTGGGCGTGCGCATTTGCGTGTTCGCACTTGTGCTGGGGGTGTGCTTGGCAGCCAATGCCGCGAGCGCGTTGGCCGACGCAATCAACACGCCGACGGTCATTGGCGGCACACCGCAGTCGGGCAAGCAGATGCAGTTCTCGTTCACCGGGTCTGCCGATGCCAGCGGGACCTGGCTGGAGGTCCTTGTACGCCCGACCGGACCGATCGCCTGCCAATCGACTTTCGACAACGACCAGGCTGCGGTTCCCGGGTCGGCCACCATCTTCAACCGCAACTACACCGTCGGGCCGAACCAGTTCACTGCGGCGGCGACGTACACGCCGTACACCGAGTCAGAAGCAGCTCCCGAGTCGTTTGTCGCCTGCGTCTGGCTGATGCAGCCCAACGGTCCGCCCCCGGCCGGCACCACGACTGCCGGCCCGGTGAGTCTCACCTTCACGGTCAAGCCGCCGCCGCCACCACCCCCACCACCGCCATCGTCACACCAATTCAACGGCTCGGGGATCCTGACGCGTCCCGCGGTTGGGGTTGACAACAGCGGCGATAGGTACATCTTCTGGCAGGGCGGGGACCACCAGCTGTGGGAGAGCTACTACGTGAACTCCGGACAGAACGTCGTCAAGGTCGGCCTTGCCGGCAAGATCCACTCCGCGCCGGCTCTCGCGGTGCACGGAAACGGCGAGCAAGACGTATTTTGGAAGGGTGGTGACGGTCGGCTATGGGAGGCTTGGTGGACCGGCAACTGGCATGGCGGGATCGACCTCAAGACGCCGAAGCTGACCTCCGATCCGACCGCCGGCCTTGACTCCGCCGGACACGAATGGGTGTTCTGGCGGGGACCGAAGAACAGCCTGTCGGGGATGCACTACAACGGCAAGGCGTGGGGGCATCCGTTCCACGTGAGCGGCACCGGCACGCTGACCTCTGGTCCCGGGGTTGCGGTCAACCCTGACGGGAGCGCCGTCGTGGTCTTCTATCGCGGTAGCGACAAGGGCCTCTGGGCTGAGACCCTCACCGGCAAGAGGTGGGTGAAGTCCAAGCTCGGGAACGGCCCGCTCGGGTCAGCGCCGACCGCCGGCGCCGACCGGTCCGGCAACCTGTACGTGTTCTGGCGCGGTACCCACGGCGGCCTCTGGGAAGCGACCCGTCAGAACGGAAAGTGGCGCGCCGCCTCACAACTCGACTTTGCAGGCACGCTGGGAACCCCGCCGAGCGCGACGGTCGAGGCTAACGGTGCGCAGCACGTCTTCTGGGGCGGCGCCGACCAAAACCTGTGGGGCATCGAGTACGAGAACGGCCATTGGTAGGGACCCGGCCACTCCCGGCCAGGCTGCAGCACACGAGCGGCCGCCCCATCCAGGGCGGCCGTTCGTCCATGCTGAACACGCTCAGCACGATCGACGAGGTCACGGCATGCGGATGGACGCCAGCCTGCAGTCAAACAGCTCCAGCCCCTGCGGCCGCGCGCCACCCGCAACTAACGTTCCCTCGCGTGGCAAACCGCGCGTCCCCTCGGTGCCGGCGAGCAGACGAAGGCGATCGCGCGAGCCAGCGATTGGGAGACCCAGTTATCGCGCCGCAAGCAGGGACGAGGCGACGACCCTCGGGTTCGCCGCGCTGCATACGCAAAGCCGATCCACGTCGCCCGCGTTGTGGCGCCGCGTGGCCGCGCGAGCGCGCGGCTTCCTGTCGTGGCCAAGCGCAAGCCGGCCTCGCCCGTCTCAGGCGAGGAGAGCGATCATCCGCTGTCAGCCGCTGTTAGCCGGCCGTGCGGCCCGTGGCTAGCGTTGTCGACTAACGCGGATCCCGCGCTATGCAGGTCGCTCGTTCCGGTGGGCGAAGTTCGTATCGAGACGCGAAAGGAGGTGTCCGCGTCGATGACGCGAACCAGTTCTTCTGCATCCGCCCGGCGTTGGGGCCGTGCGGCGACGAGCACCGGGCGCTCACGGTGCTCTTCCAAGGGCTGCCGAGGTTAGCCAGACGTCGACAAGCATCACGCCAGCCCCGCTGCCCCTCCGGTGACAGCGCGGAAAGTGCGCCTCGTCCACCCGGCAGCGGCCCTTCGTTACACAACTGAGAACTGGATCCCCGAAGAAGCCGACAGGAAGAACATCGACGGCTCGGAGCTGACCAGGGCGGCAGCGGGCGATGGTCCAGCGTCACTTTCAGTAGCTGAGGGCACCGCGGGCCGCGAGCAACAGGCCCAGCCCCGAGAGCCCGTACGTGGCGAGCTGGCGTCCGTGGACCGCGAACCAGGCCTTTACCCGGACGATCATGCCCCGCGTCCGTTCGGGCGCGACCAGTGAGGCGAGGAGCGCGAGCTCGAGCAGGATCTGCTGCATCACGCAGAAGTAGACGATCAGCAGCAGGAGCGTCACCGTCGGTGGATTCAGATGCGCGATGTGGTCGAGCGCGTTGACATAACCGACGCCGGGAAAGCTCATCGCGGCCCCGACAGTGAAGGTGACGCCCGCGGATCCTCGCTCGAGCATGCGCTCCCGCCAGGGGTCCTTCGTCGGCCTCGCGCTCGTCTTCGGCGCCTTTCGCTGTTCACGCCGACGTCGCAGCGATGCGTCGCGCTCCGTCGCGAGTATGAATGCGCTGGCCAGGGCCACCGCGCCGACCGCGATGTCTCCAGTCGGGCTGAGCAGGTTATTCGTGTTCTTCACGAGACTCGAGCCGTGCACCGAGTAGACGATGATCAGACCGCTCACGATGCTCGACGTGTACGCCCCGAGGAGATAGCCAAGCATCAGCCGCTTCGGATTGGGGAGCAGCAGCATCATCGTCGTCGCTGCCAGCAGTGACGGGTTGAGGGTTGCCAACACAGCGGAGAACAGGACCACGGCGAGGTCTCTGCTCATGCCGCGACACCGGTGCCGTTGGGACTGGCTGCCGTGTGCGAGTCAACCAGCTTGCCCGCCAGAAGACGAATCACGGAGATACCCGAACAGCCGCCGCCCGCCTCATCGATCGCTCGCCATCGCGTCACCACGAGGTCGTCCTCGGCAATCTGATCCTCGATCTTGACGTACAACCCCGGATGAGCCTGGCGCCGGGCAGCCACCAACTGGTGAAGGCCATCGGGCCCGAGCACCCCATCCGGCAGCCACGAGAAATGCCCCAGGTAGTCGGCGGCCACGAGCTCGTGGATCAGGTCCAGCCGGCCCTCGTTCCAGACGTCTTCGACGAAGAGCCTGATCTTGCGCTTGTTCAGCTCGCTCACGCTCCGCACGAGCGTGATGATCGAGCGGCGCCCGCGGTGCTCACAAGGGAGGATCCCCGAGGGTTTCCCCGTAGGTTTTTGTCGGCCGACGCCCCGGCTCGGGTGTATCGTCGGCGGTGATGTCGTCCGCAACAGGGGGTGTCCTGCTCGAGCGAGAGCGCGAGCTTGAGACGGTGCAGGACAGCCTGAATCGCGCCCGCGCGGGCGATGGAACATTGCTGTTGATCGAGGGCCCGGCCGGGGTGGGCAAGACCGAACTTGAGCGGGAAGCGCGCGTGGCGGCCGAGCGAGCGGGCGTGATGCCACTCAAAGCGCGGGGCTCAGCGCTCGAGCAACCGTTCGCGTTCGGCGTTGTGCGTCAACTACTTGAGCCGGTGATCAGCGCGTCGCCCAGCGGCAGCGGGCTGTTCGCCGGCGCGGCCGAGCCTGCAGCGCGGCTGTTTGAGCCGGATGAACGCCACTCCGCCGGCGACGACGCCGCCTTCGCCGCGCTTCACAGCCTCTACTGGCTGGTCGTGAACCTCGCCGATCGCTCTCCGTTGCTGGTGCTGGTCGACGATTGCCAGTGGGCCGACCCGGAGTCGTTGCGCTTCCTGGCCTACCTGGCGCAGCGGGTCGAGGGGCTTCCAATCGCGATGATCCTGGCGGGACGTCCGCCGGATTCCGGTGATGGCGAGGGAGCCTCGCTGTGGTCGGAGATGGCGTCTCGCCCATTCGCCATCGCCCTCTACCCCCGGCCCCTGAGCGCTTCGGCGGCGGTCGAGCTGGTGCGCGAGCGGCTCGGGGCCGAGGCAGACGAGGAGTTCTGCCGTGGCTGTCATACGGCTACTGGTGGCAACCCGTTGTTCCTCGGAGAGCTCCTGCGCGGCCTTGAGGCCGGCGGCATCGCGCCGTCGGCGGCTGCGGTGAGGGAGGTCCAGTCGGTCGGCCCCGCGGCGATCAGCCGCTTTGTCCTGCATCGGCTCGCGGCGCTTGGGCCCGCCGCCACCGCGCTCGCTCGCACCGTGGCAGTGCTCGGGGATGACAGCGAGCCACCGCTCGCCGCTCAGGTCTCGAAGCTGAGTGAGGATGCCGCGCGCGACGTCGCCGATGAGCTCGTGCGGGCTGACATCTTCGCTCGCGGCGAGCGCCTCGGCTTCGTTCATCCGATCGTGCGGGCCGCGTTGTACGACGATCTTGCGCCCGGCGAGCGCCACACGCGACATGCCGCGGCGGCTGAAGCCCTCGCCGCGGCTGGCGCCCCCCCTGAGCACGTCACCGCTCACCTGCTGCTGACAACGCCCAGCGGAGACGCTCGCCGGGTGCGGACACTCAGGACGGCGGCAACGGGCGCCGCACGCCGCGGCGCCCCGCGTGCGGCCGTCACGCGGCTGCGCCGGGCGCTGGAGGAGTCGCCCGCCGAGCAGGAGCGCGTCGAGATCCTGACCGAGCTGGGTCGTTACGAGTTGGCGGAGATGGAGTTCGAAGCCGCGGAGGAGCACCTCCGGGCATCCCTCGGTTCGGCCGCCGACCTGGCGACACGAGCCGGCGCGGCATCAACTCTGGCCCGGTGCGCGATCGTCTCGGGGGGCCGGTCGGCCGAGGCCGCGGCTGATGCCCTGGCGTCTTTGGCTGAGGAGATCTGGCCGCTCGACGCCGAGCGCTCGCTCGAGCTCTGCTCAGAGCTGTTGATGCTGGTCTCGATCGTGCCTCGCTTGCGCAGCGGCCTCACGGCTCAGCTCGAGCGCTTTCAGGAGCAGGCGCGTGGCCACGCGCGTTTTGAGGCCGCGGCGAGGATCCACGTCGCCTATGAGCAACTCGTGCGCGGCGTCAGCTCGGCGTCGGTCGCGGTCGAAGAGATCCAGGAGGCGCTCACGATCGGGCTGCCGCCGGGCACCGAGATGACAGCCGGATTTCTCGCCGTTAGCACTTTGTGGCTGGGCGAGCACTACGAAGCGGCGCTGCAGTTGCTTGATTTCGCCTTGGAGCGGGCTCGCGGGGAAGGCCACGTGGCCAGGCAGGGAATCATTCATGGCCAGCGGGCCCTGATTGCTATCGACCAGGGCTCGCTCCGGGACGCACAGGTCGAGGCCGAGACCGGGCTTCTGCTGGTCGACGAACGCCACTTCGTCGTGTTCCGGCTTCTCGCCGTGGCGGTCACCGTGCATCTCGAGCGGGGAGAACTCGCGGAAGCTTCGGAACTTGTGCAGAGGGGAGAAACGCTTGGCATCGCCGAGCCCCGCACGCACCTCGACGAGTACCTCGTTGCCCGCAGCCGGCTGCGCTTGGCGCAGGGCCAGGTGCGCGCTGGCGCCGCCGATCTGCTCTGGCTAGGCCAACAGCTCGAGGCCCTCGGCCTGCGTTGGTACGGCGACTGGAGGCTGGTCGCCGCTCCGGCGCTCGCCTCCCTCGGCGACCGTGAGACCGCCGTCCGCCTCGCACGCGAGCAGCTCGAGGTCGCGCGACGGGTCGCCGTGCCGGGGGTACTCGGCAGGTCACTGCGGGCGGTCGCGCTCGCGAGCAGCGAGGATGAGCGCCTCGGCCTGCTCGAGGAGGCGGTGACAGTGCTCGAATCAAGCCACTCGCGGCTGGAACTTGCCTACGCGCTGGCTGATCTGGGCCGCGAGCTGAGCAGGCTCGGCCGCCGGCGCGAGGGCCGGGAGGCACAGCGGCGCGCCATCAAGCTCGCCGATGAGTGTGGCGCCGTGGCCCTGGCCGAGCGAGCCCGAGCCGAGCTTCAGGCCGGGCCGGGACGCCCGGCGCGCAGGGAGCTGACGGGACGAAACGCGCTGACCGCAGCGGAGTGGAGAGTGTGCCGTCAGGCTGTCGAGGGTCGCACCAACCGTGAGATCGCGCAGGCGCTGTTCGTGACCGAAAAAACGGTGGAGCGGCACCTCTCGAGCGCCTACCAGAAGCTCGAGATCCGCTCGCGCTTTCAATTGGCCTCGGCGATCACCGACTAGGCCCCTCCAAAAAGCGTAGGGATAACACGCGGGGTTCCCCGCTTGTGCCGGGGGTCCGGCCGCGTCCAGGATGTGGCGCAAGCGAACGCGACCGGCGGGTGAACCGCCGACCGACAGGAAGGGGCTAGTCATGACGGGTGTGCTCTATGCGGTAGCGCGATTCTGTACGCGGCAGCGGTATTTGGTGCTCGCGGTGTGGTTGATCGCGACAATCGGGCTGGTCGCGGTGTCGCAGCGCCTCGGCGATAACACCAACGACAACCTCAGCCTCCCGGGTACAAACAGCCAGCACGCCACCGACGCGCTGAGCAAGTCGTTCCCGAACCAGGCGAACGGCTCGAGCCCTATCGTTCTGCACGTCTCGAGTGGAAAGCTGACCGACTCCAAGTACGCGGGTGCAGTGAACCAGGCCGCGGCAGACGTGGCCAAGGCACCGTATGTGGCCTCGGTGATCAACCCGCTCAGCTCGCAGGGCGCCTCGGCGCTCAGCAAGGATCAAGCCACGGGCTACCTGTCGGTGACGTTGTCGGTCAGTCCGGGAACCCTGTCGGTCGACGACGCGCAGGCGATCATCAACGCCGCCGAGAAACCGGCTCGGGAGGCCGGGATCCAAGTGGAGACCGGCGGTCAGCTCGGTCAGAAGGTGTCCAAGCCGTCCACCGAGTCCAGCGAGCTGATCGGAATCATCGCGGCGATGGTCATCCTCACGTTCACTTTCGGCACGATGGTCGCGATGGTGCTCCCGATCCTCGGGGCCCTCATCGGATTGGCGTGCACGCTTTCGATCGTCCGGCTCCTGAGTCATGCCATGACGGTGTCGACCGTGGCGCCGACGCTGGCGACGATGATCGGTCTCGGGGTGGGGATTGACTACGCGCTGTTCATCGTGACCCGCCACTTCCGCGGCCTGGACGATGGCCTTGAGATTCGAGAGTCGATCGCTCGTGCCGCCGCGACCTCTGGTGGCGCGGTCGTGTTCGCCGGAAGCACGGTGACGATCGCCCTGGTGTCGCTGGCTGTCGCGAACATCCCGCTGGTGACCACGATGGGATTTATGGCGGCGATCGCCGTGGTGGTTGCCGTGCTCGCGGCGGTGACGTTGTTGCCGGCGATGCTGGCCATCGTCGGTCCCCACATCAACTCACTGCGGGTCCGCGGCCGCCACCGTGAGGCGCAACCGAAGCCGGGCATGTGGGCTAGGTGGGCGAACTGCGTAGCCCGCCATCCCGCAGTTGCCGGGATAGCTGCCCTCGCGATCCTCATTCCGCTCGCGATTCCGCTGCTGTCGCTGAATCTCGGCCAGAAGGACGTCGCGGCGCTGTCTTCCTCGACCACGGCTCGCCGTGCCTACGATCTGATCGCGCAGAACTTCGGTTCCGGTGTCAACGGCCCGCTGATCGTGGCCGTGTCGCTCGGGTCGCCGGCGAATGGAACGAGCGACTCCCGTCTGACTACGCTCGAGCAGGACGTCTCGCGTGCCTCGGGCGTCGTCGCAATCTCCCCGATTCAGGTCGACAAGGCCGGCACCACCGCCTACTTCAACGCGATCGCCAAGTACGGTCCGGCTGACACGAAGACCGCAGATCTAGTCGGCACCCTTCGCTCGAGCGTCATCCCGAACGCCGAGAAGGGGAGCAACATGAAGGCCTACGTGGGCGGCACGACGGCCGGCTACGTCGACCTGGCGTCGAACATCTCGACCAAGCTGCCGCTCCAGATCCTGGTCGTGATCGCCCTCAGCTTCCTGCTGCTGGTCCTCGCGTTCCGCACACTCGTTGTCCCGGTTCAGGCTGCGCTCATGAACGTGCTCTCGATCGGAGCCGCCTATGGTGTGCTCACCGCGCTCTTCCAGTTCGGATGGCTCCACAGCCTGATCGGTCTTGAGGGCTCAGTGCCGATCGTCTCCTACGTCCCGCTGTTCATGTTCGCGATCCTGTTTGGACTCTCGATGGACTACGAGGTGTTCTTGGTCAGCCAGATCGAGGAACACGTCCATGCCGGTGAGGACAACAAGAACAGTGTCGTGAAGGGGCTTGTCACCAGCGGCAGGGTGATCACCGCCGCGGCCACCATCATGGTGTTCGTGTTCGGCGGCTTCGTGCTCAACGGTGATCCGACCGTGAAGCAATTCGGCGTCGGTCTCGCGGTCGCCGTGATCCTGGACGCCACGATTGTGCGGTGCCTACTTGTGCCGGCGCTGATGATCATGATGGGCCAGGTCAACTGGTACATGCCCGCATGGCTCGACCGACTCGTCCCTCACATCAGCATCGAGGGCGCGGAGTTCTTCGAGAAGCGTGAGGCACGCACTCCGAGCAAGCTCGAGCCGGATCTTCAACCTGCTCTACGGTCGTAGCGGCGCCGTCACATGGCTTCATCCGGGCCTCCTCTGAGGAGCGAGAGCCGCGCAGGAGGACCCGGGTGACGTCATCACCGAGGAGACAGACGAGATGGCAGGACTGACTTCGCGTACCGCCGCCTGGCAGAGCGAGGGCGCGCTGGAGACGATCGCCGGCCATCAGATCTTTGTCCGCACTCGCGCGGGCGCGTCGGATCTCCCGCCAGTGGTCTTCCTGCACGGCTACCCCACGTGCTCATATGACTGGCGCCACGTCCTGGACCGACTCGGCGACCGTCGGCTGGTCATGTTCGACTTCCTCGGCTTCGGTCTGTCTGAGAAGCCGCGGGACCAGGTGTATTCCCTGCTGATGCAGGCCGATATCGTCGAGGCGGTCGTGGCGCGGTTCGCCCGCGAACCGGTGATCCTCGTCGCCCACAATATGGGCAGTTCGGTGGCGACGGAACTGCTCGCCCGGGATCTCGACCAGCGGCTGACGTTCGAGCTCTCCTCCGTGCTGCTATTCAACGCGAGTCTGGTACTCGAGCGCGCGAATCTAGTGATCGGTCAGAAAGTATTACGCGGTCGTCTGGGACCGCTGGCGGTGCGGATGACGACGGAGATCGTGTTTCGGCTGCAGTTCGCGCGCGTCTTCTCCAAGGCGCATCCGCTGGGTGACGAGGAGGCGGCGGATCAGTGGTCGCTGCTCGCGTACAACCGGGGCCACCGGCTGCTCGACCGTCTGATCTTCTACTTGCACGAACGGGTCACTTACGCGTCGCGGTGGAAGGGTGCGCTGGGTAGCTGGCCCGGACACCTGGAGCTCGCCTGGGCCGATCTCGACCCGATCTGCACCGAGGCCGTGCTAAAGGCGGTCCTGGATCTCAGACCGGGTGTCCCGGTGGCGTGGCTGCGCGGGCTCGGCCATTACCCCCAACTCGAGAGCCCTGAGGCGTCCATCCAGGTCATCGAGCGGCTCCTCTCCATCTAGCCGCCGACTCGACCCTCCACGGATCCACTCAGTCAAGTCACAGCTGAGTCGCGCCGAGCCGACGCTCGGTATCCCTTCCTAAATAGGTTTGGTTTGCGAGGCTCACAATGCGTCTCCGTGCACCACCACCGAGTATGGGTAGGGTAAACATGGGGGGTTCCCCTCTTGTCGGGAAGCAAACAGACACCGAATATCTCCGCTGACCACGAGCGTCAGCAACAGCCTTGACTGACGGCCCGCCGGTCCGGGTATTGCGCCGCGCGTGACCCATGGCGCGTCAACGAAGGAGAACTAACGTGACACTCTCATATTCACGCCACCGTCACCGTACGATGACCGCGCTATCGCTGGTGGTCGGTGCTATCTCCGCCGCTGTATTGGCACCCTCATCAGCGGTCGGCTCGGTATCGCCGCTCACGGATCCGCACAAGATCGAGCAGTTGGCCGCGCACGCATACGTGTGGGGCCTTCCGGCTGAATTCGTCTACCGCTTCGGGAATTACAGCGCTCTGGTGACCGCACCCCGCAACACGCTAGGCGGTGGAAAGGCAGCTGCGGCTTGGAACAACAACGGCACCAACGCCGGCGACGCCTCGGTCCTTTACCTCAATGCGCTGATCGATCTCAGCGGCGCGAAGGGGCGCCGCGGAACCAAGGAGCTCGTCCTCACCGTGCCGCCATCGAGGCGCAACTACTACGTGGCCAACCTGCTCGATGACTTCATCAACACGGTGGGAAGTATCGGCACGCGGACGACCCCCTCCACGCACGCGCAGACCTACCTAATTGTAGGCCCGACCTCGCGCTACGCCCATAAGCGCATCGCGCGGATCCACGGATTCACCTACCGGGTGGTGCCCTATGACACCAATCTCGGGTGGATACTCATTCGAATCCGCGCCGACACGCTGTTGCCGGCGACTGATCGTGCCTCCGCCGCCTCAATCCAGAAGAACGTCGTGGAGCGCTTCGCCATGAGCACACTCGCCCAATTCGAAGCTCGGAAACATCGGCCCAACTACTTCGAGCCAAACCAGTACACACCTACACGGCCGCAGCAAAAACGGGCACAGAAGTGGCAAAACGCCCCGACGCACGCGGTCGCATTCTTCAAGCAGATGGGCGAATCGCTGAGACGCAACCCGCTCCCCGACGCGACGACCGGGCTCAACGGCATCCCGCTGCCGTCGCTGCCGACCTGGATCGCCCCCCAGTACCACGCCACGCAGCGCTACCGTAACCCATCCTACCCCCAACGGCAAACGCTGGCCCAGTTCAAGCCGCTAGGGCTCACCGCGAGCGGCTTCAGGGTACCGAGCAACTGGGGCCCCCGCCAGGAGATGGCCCTCCAAAACGGATACGAAGGCGGCGAGGCGAGAGTCAACCGCGTCACGTCAACGGTCGGGGCCAGCCCCACCACAAATTTTTGGAGCTACCTGAACACGATCATCGGGACGTACCCGAACACCTTGTTGGGGTACCTGTACCGAGCGGCAATCGTGCTCGAAGGAGGCTCGGCCAACGTGCCCCTTGATGGCGTCTATGCCCAGATCAACAACCTCGACGGTACGCCGGCCACGCAGATCGACGGCAACAACACCTACAAGCTGACATTCACGCCACCCGTCACCAACCCGACGACCCTCCCGGTCATCGGTGCCCTCCCGCCGACGGTGAACGACAGCCAGGGCAATCCTCGCGGATTCTGGTCGATTCACGTTTACCAAACCGATACGACGCAGTCAGCCGCCCCGTTCATCACCCAGGCGAGCGTGCTGAACACCGCGTACTCGACTGCGAACATTCCCGTGACCGCCGTGGACCCGTCGACCGACACGATCACCGTTCAGGGCTCCGACTGGGGCCCGCTGATGGCGAGTACCCCGATCCTGTTCGGCTCAACAGGAGCACAATACGGTCTCACACCGGGCGTTCCGTACTACGTCGCGACGACGCCGACACAGCAGACCGACCCGACGACCAATGCCACGACATACGCCTTCAAGGTGTCGACCATTTGGAAGCAGCAGCTGTCCCCAGCGAACGTCCCGATGCAAGGCGACACGGGTACCCCGGGCCCGATCGTCCAGCTGACAAACCCGGGCGGGCCGATCAGCCTACAGTGGGGGCCGATCCAGCCGGTCTCACAGCTGGGATCGCAGCAGTTGACCTCAGGCAAGCTCGTAAAGAACGCCGACGGGTCGGTAACGATCTGGATCGGCCCGACGCTCCCGCCCGGGGCGCCGGCAACCAATTGGCTCCCGACACCATCGAGCCAGTATTACGCCAGCATCTATCCGGGAGTCGCCATACCGACGCAGATCCGGCCGCTGATCCGCATCTACTACCCAACGCCCGGAAGCAGTACGCAGGCGTCAATCCTGCCGCCGCCGGATCAACCGAGCGGAGCCACCTACGTATTTCCGGTCCTCCAGCAGCTGAATTGACCGACCAAATCGGAGGCTCCGTCAGCGGACCAGGGCGGGGGCCGATGTCTCGGTCCACGGTCGCCGTGGAGAGCGATCAAGCTGACAGCCGCCCTCGGCTCCCTCGCCGCGGTCGAGTGTCAAGATGCGACCAACGACACCCCTGAGCGCGTGAGCTCGGCAATCCCCGACGCCGTGGTGACACTCCCGAACATCGGGGTGCGCAAGGCCGTGGGTCAAAGCGTGAGCATGCCGGCGACCCGAGTGCTGCGTTCCCGGTTATTGCGCTCGGTCACCGCCCAGAACCGAGCGCCTGCCGAGTAACGGATCGTGTCCCGGGAAAGCAGAGCAGTCAGCTGCTTACGGTGTCCTGGACCGATCCGTACGTTGCCCTTCCGCGACCAGCATTAGTTGCGGGATTTTCTTGGGGACCTCCCTCTTGGCGCCACGCCGGTGGAGTGACATCGTTGGTGGAACGACTGCGGCAGGTTTGTTGTGTGCGCCACCCAGGAGCGCCACTCCGCCGGCGCATGCACGACACGTCTGGACGCCGGGTCGAACGGTTAGCTATACGACGAGGAGGATCACATGGCTCGACGCGAGCTCCCAGAACGAAGCGGCTCGATAGTGAACGCTTCAAAGCGGCAGTTGTCGGCTTTGCTCATTGTTACGGGGCTGCTGGTGATGTGCGTCGCCCTCGGCGCTCGGGCCAAAGCGGCCCCTCAATCGAGAGGCGGCTCGGCCGGCGCCGGACCTTCCAGCACCAACGCGCCGTGGTACCCATCACTTCAGGCGTTCGAGCACTACAACTCCGCCCGGTCACACGTGTTCTCCATGGCGAGGTTCGGCGGTTCGTTCGACGGACGGAACACCGTGGACTTGACTCGGTCCCGCACCGGCGCGTACCCGTCCGGCTACAACATGTCTTACCTGAACGCCAATGCTGCCTTCATTCAGGGCGGCAGCTACGGCGACGTCAAGAATTCGATCGGCCCGTTCGTCGCAAAGGTCAACCCGAAGACTCTGAGGCCGGTGTGGTACACGCAACTAGTAAACACCGTGCAAACGGGGGAATGGGACTACCCCGGCGGGATGGCCATCGAGAACAACGGCTTCATCTACGTGGTGTCCGGATACCGAATCTTCAAGGTCGATCCGACGAACGGGAACGTCGTAAAGACCCTCAAGCTGCCGACGCTCGTCTACATGCGCAGCAACTACCCTGAGACACCGGCCAAGTATGACGAGACCCCGACCGAGGACGCGGTCAACACCTCGTACAACGGTATAAATGCGCTGCCGGACGGGACGATCGTGGTTAAGTCGCTGTACCGAGTGGCTGGGTGCTCGCAGAACGGACCGTCGGCAGTCCTCAAGTGCACAAACCCCGGAGACGTTCCGAGATCCGTCCTGATCTCGGTCAATCCGAACACGATGCGGATCATCCAGAACATCACTTTGCAAGCCCCCGCTCCCGCTCGGCCCACCATCACTCGCTACCACGGCGTTGACTACGTGTACCTGCTGGAGAACACCTCCAACGCGGTGCGCTACTCAGTGCGCCACGGGATCTTTACGCTCGACAATAGCTGGAGTCCCGCCCCCGTTCCCTATTCAGGCCAGACCACGGGCGGCTCGCTGATGGTCTTCAACAACTGGATCGTCGGCGCGACGAACGCCCCTCCTGCTACCGGGCCGCTCACCGTGTTCGCCATCAACCAGAGTGACGCCAGCAAGGTTTTCTACCTGCAGCCCTATCTCCACGACCCGATCTCGCCGCTGCTCTCCCGCGCAGTGGGGAAGACCTATCCCGGGGCGATCAGCTGGGCCGACATGTCGTTGGAGGCCGATCCCCAGAACAACCGCTTCTACGGAGTGGAGACGATGGCCCGCAAAGTTGCAGCATTCAAGCTCACCTCCTCAGGCATCCAGACCGTGTGGAAGAAGACCGAGACCACCACCGAGTGGGCCACGCTGATCGGCCCGAAGGATCACCGCGTCTGGGTAGGCACGGACATCCCTCGAGCAGAGATCCCGGGCGCGAACGCGCATGACACAGTCGTCTTCCGGGACGCGGCGACCGGTCGAGAGCTGGCACGGTCGGGGAGGGTTCCGGCGATGACTCAGGGAAGCGCGGTTCAGCCCGGTTACGGCGGAAGCATGTTCTTCCCGGGCGCCGAGGGCACCTTGGTCAAGATGACGCCGCATCCGGTGCGGTGATGGCTATGCCGTTGCTGCGGAGTAGTCCCGCGTCGAGTCGGCACCAAAGACGCCGGCATTGGGCTTCCAATGAATCGTCAGGTTTTCTCATTTCCGAGACGTGCCATTGGCGAACGCCCGAAGCGGTCTTGGCGACAATGGCATACCGTGCCGAGCGATCGAGCTCAGCTGAGCTTGAAACCCGCAAGAGCCGCGGCCGCCATGGCGTCGGCACCATCCGGAGCGTCCGGGTTGCGCCGGACGGCCAGCTGCCCTGCTCAGGCGTCGGCCACCGCTCATGACGGTGGCCATGAGAACCTCGACGTACAGAGGCCACTGAGTCAGCCCCGCTGTGGTTAGAGCTATAAGTCGGGTTCGTAGAGGAGGCCGGCCACAGCAATGTGGCCGGCTTACCCAACAGGCGCGCAACCGCTGCGGGAGCGGCCGCGAGCTTCTCCAGCGCGTGATGCGGGAGTCGCGCTCGAGCCGGACGAACGCTTCCACGACCTAGCGCTCGATTTGTCGATACGCGCCGGCGGCACGTGCGCTACGGATCCCGCGTGACATCAGTGGTTCCGCGCTGCCAAGGCAGGGCTGGCCTGATGATTGCCGAGGTCCGGCTAACCTCGCAGCCCCTCTCGACGAGCTGCACATGCCGGCGCCGCGCCCGATGTCGCCGCTGCGATCTCAAATCGCAGAAGTGCCGCGCGACACGAAAGGAGGGCGATCGCCGAGCCTCGTAGGGCCCCGCTCGTCGCCAGATGCGCGTCCTCTGGAATAGTTAGCTACGGGCCCCGTCGGCTGCTAGCACCGGCTGACAGCTGAGGATCGCTCTGCGCGCCTGAGACGGGCGAGGCCGGCTCGCGCTTGGCCACGACAGGAAGCCGCCCGCCCGCGCGGCCACGCGTCGCCACAACGCGGGCGACGTGGATCGGCTTTGCGTATGCAGCGCGGCGAACCCGAGGGTCGTCGCCTCGTCCCTGCTATTGGCGACGAGGAGTCCGTTTTGGGGATCATCTGTTGGGGCGCCGTCGCGGGGGCGCGGGTTGCACTGCGTCCGTGCCGGGCGTGGGTTTGCTCGAGTTCGGGTGTTCGGGGTTCCGTTGCGGGGGCTCACGCAGTTGTGTTGGCGTGCGCGGTCGGGACTGGGGGTGGTGTGGGCAGAAAGAGCCGGCCGCGTAGTGCGCCGTGCGCGGTGCGGCTGGCGGCGGTGAGCCAGGCGCCGATGAGGAACGCGTAGAGGGCGATGCTCGCTGCGGTCAGGAAGCTGGCGTGGGTGTGGATGGCGAGCTCCGAGGTGCCGGTGACGAGCGTGCCGACGGGGAACGTGAAGCTCCACCAGGTGAGCGAGAACGGGAGGTGCTGGCGGGCGGTGCGCAGCGTGATCGCTGCGGCGAGCATGAGCCACAGGATCGCGAATCCCCAGACGGGGGTGCCGTAGAGGACGGCGAGGGCTTGCGTGGCGGTGGAGTACGGCTTGGGGATCACGGTCGAGGCGGCGTGGGCGAGCAGGCCGGTGGCCGTGATCGACTGGCCGAGCGGGCCGAGGACGATCCAGAGCGTCGGGACGGTGCGGGCGGCGCCCACCCCGTGGTAGGCGAGACGACCCCACAGCAGTGTGATCACGATCAGGGAAGCGAGGAGGCTGATCCCGAACATGGCGTAGCAGGCCAGCAGCAGCGCGAGCCGGTCCTGGCCGGCGGGGAGGTGGGCGATCAGCGCGGCTCCGGTCGCGGCGGACACCATCGGAGGCACGATCGGCATGAGCCAGGTGGCCAGTGTGTCCTGGGCGCGTAGGTCGTAGCGGGTGAACATCAGGTACGGGATCATGATCGTGCTGGCGAGTCCGGTGAGGGTGCCGAGGGTCCAGAGGATCTCATCGACGGTGATGGCGGCCGGCAGCCCAATGATCGATTTGCCGAGCAGGAGGGTGCCGGCGCCGACGGTGAGCATCGCCATCGGAGGTGCGCCGTAGAACGGGGCCATGACCGGGTCGTTGTGATGCTTGTGGGCGTCGGCGGGATGCCGGACCCAGTGCGCGATTGTCGCGCCCGTCAGGCCGATGAGCATCGTCGCGGCGAGCGCCCACACCCCGATCGCGAACTGGTCCAGGCCGGGGATGTGGACGGGCAGGAGCGCGGCAGCGTTCGCGACGATTCCGGTGCCCATCACCGAGGTGAACCAGTTCGGGCCGAGATAGCGGAGCACGTCGCTTGGGCGCTCCAGGTCACCCAGCAGGAATCGAGAGGTCGGCCTGGTCGGGGTCGCCGGCCGAGCCGAGCGACGCCGTTCGGCAACGGTGGGCGCGGTGATCGTTGCTGGGTTACTCATGACTGGCATGCTCGCGGTCGCAGGCGCGCCAAACCAGTCCGATCAGCCAGCGATCGATTCCTATTTGGAATGCTAAGTTTGCTGGCATGTCCGGACCGGAACCGGTCGCGAACCCGCTGGCCGGCAGCGAACTGGCCGCGTTCGTCGCGGCGCTGGAAGCGGGGAGCGTCCACGGCGCCGCGGACGCGCTGCAACTGACGCAGTCAGCGGTGACCAAGCGCATCCAGATGCTCGAGCGGCGCGTTGACGGGCGGCTGTTCGAACGCGGGCGGTTCGGCGTGCGCCCGACCGAGCTCGGCCGCGCGATGTACCCAGCGGCCAAGCGCGCCCTCGAGGCGCTAGACCAAGTCGCCGACGCAGTCAGACGCTCTCGTGCTCAAGGGAGCCTCGACCTGCGGCTGAGCGCCAGCCACACGATCGGCGAGTTCCTGCTCCCCGGCTGGCTGACCGAGTTTCGCCGCGACCGTCCCGACATCCACCCCCAGCTGGAGATCATCAACTCCCTCGGCGTGATCGACGCGATCCGCGAGAACCACAGCGAGATCGGATTCGTCGAAGGCCTCGACGAACCCGACGGCGTCCAGACGCTGACCGTCGCCCGCGACGAGATCGTCGTCGTCGTCGCCGCTGAGCACCCCTGGGCACACCGGCGGTCCGTTGCGGTACACGAGCTGAGCACTGACGCATATCTGACCCGCGAGGCGGCGTCCGGGACTCGCGCCGTCGCGACCGCCGCCCTCGCCGCGGTGGGAATCAACCTCACCCCCTCGCTCCAGGCAGCCAGCGCGCAGAGCCTCAAACGCGCGCTCACCGGCGGCGGCTTCACCCTCATATCGCGGCTGACGATCGAGGCCGAAGCGCAGGCCGGCGTGCTCGTCGGTCTGCCCGTCCGCGGCGTTGACCTCCACCGCGAGCTCCGAGCCATCGCACGCCGACGCCCCGCACTGACCGGGGCTGCGCGCACGTTCTGGCGGTGGCTGGCCACCCACCCTGACTGACGCTGTCAGAAACAGACCCCGTCTGACCCCGGATCGGCTCCGACACGCCGCCGCCTCCACGCAGCCCTCCTGCTCAGCACCGGCGATGACCCCACATTCGCCAATCCAGGAATAAGGCGAGGAGCCGTGCCCATGCAACAGGACAGCCCCCAAGCCCAACCTCACGGCCCCGCTTCCGGCGATGTCCGGCGCTGTCGGGCCACACAGAAGCAGGGACCAACGACCTGCGCTTCGCCCAAACTCGAGACTGTGCACGCCGACGCGCGCCTATGCAATCGCCCGATCCTGCACGCCGTCGCGTCCGCCCTGGTTCCGGCGACGACGAAGACCCGGGTACCGACGCATCGTCGCCGAACCGCTCGCCAGTTCTGCGCCCGGCAGGAAGACGAATGCAGTCGTGGGAGCGGGGGAGCAATCCGCTCCCAGGTGGTCCGAAGTGCGTCGCCGAGGGCCACCTGGGGCGGACTCCTCCGCTCAGGCAAATGCGGTTGCGAAGGTTCTCGACGGCACGTAGCCGCGTGACACCTACACCGGTCACGGGGCCCCCGCGGCCGCTTTGCTCCGCGACGGTTAGCGCGGCAGTGCTCTAGGTCGGTCGGCAGGCTCCGGCCAGCGGGCGTACTTCCGCGTTTCGAGGATCCGACAGTCCGGGCGGGGCTGTCCCTGGTCGTCCCGAGCCGGCGCCTCTGGCGGCCCGGGAGACGCTCGCATGTGCGTCCAAGCGGTAGTCGGCGCGGGATCGCTAACGCTGCCGGAGGTCGTCCACTCAGGCGCGAGTCGGTCGAGTCTCGCTCACGCGGCAAGAGACCGACCAGCGCTTCGTCCCCGTCGACGCTCGATTTGCGCCTTAGAGTTCCGCCTGATGGACGTTCGAGCCTCTGATGCCGAGCGGGACGCCACGGTGAACCGCCTGCGCGAGGCCGCCGCGGAAGGACGGCTGACGCTCGAGGAGTTGACCGACCGCATCGAAGCGGCTGCCACTGCGGTGACGCGCTCTGACCTCGTGCCGCTCACCTCCGACCTGCCGGCAATGGCTGCCGTCGGCCTCGCAACGCAGTCTGCCGGGGTCCGTGGGGTAGGGGACGTCAAGCGCTCGGGGCCGTGGACTGTGCCGGCCGAGAGCGTGTTCCGCACGTGGTTTGGCCACATCAAGCTCGACCTGCGCCAGGCGCAGATCAGTGCATCGGAGACCCATATTCACGCCCGTGCACTGTTTGGCAACGTCGACCTGCTGGTCCCCGAGGGCGTCGAGGTCGAGGTGCACGCCCGTACGCAGGTGGGCCGGACCAACCTGCAAGCCAGCTCCGGGATACCTGGGGCGCCGCGCATCGTGCTCACCGGCGGGACGTTCTTCGGCGACATCAAAGTCCGCCACCGGCGACTGTGGGAGAAGCTGGGGCGCCGGGGCAGACTTACCGATTAGTCCACGGTGCGGCTTCGCCGGTTGCCGAGTTCAGACGATCATTCTCGAGTCGACGTGGGGCACGGAAGTCGGCATCCGGCGACCTTCGCTCGCTGCTGCCTTCCACGCCAAGCAAGGGTTCTGCCTCCGGCCCCGCATGGGTGAGGTCAGGGTGCTAGTGGACCCCAAAGCCCTCAAAAGGGCCAAGGACCGACTGCGCAGGCTCACCTCACGGCGTGGGGGCGTCTCGATGGAGCGGCGGATCAAAAAGATCAACCGCTTCACGGTCGGATGGACGGCCTACTTCAGGTCGGCTGACACCCCGACCCCGTTCGAGGACCTCGACGAATGCCTCAGACGCCGACTACGGCAAGTGCGATGGAAGGAATGGAAGCGCCCCCGCACATGGAGGCACAACCTGCACGTGCTCGGTATCTCCGAAACGAACGCCCGACAATGGGCGAGCTCGCGCAAGGGACACTGGCGCATCGCCGGATCCAGAGTCCTCGCGGTCGCGATGCCCAACCGGTGCTGGGCCGACATTGGCCTGCAGGGATTCTACGACCCTTACCGCCGTTTCCGGGATGCTGAGCAAACCGCCGGATGCGGACCGCAGGTCCGGTGGTGTGGGGGGCGCCAGGGTGAGCCTGGCGGCTACCCGATCCGGAAGGGGAAGCGGCCGGGCTTCCCAAGACGCTCGTTTGTGCGAGGCGCCTGTCGTGGAGCGAGGCTCGAGAAGCCCGGTTGCACTTCGCAGGCGCTGTCAGAGAGCATTGAGCATCGACTGGCGACGACCGCGGGGTCGGCCTGCGATACAGCGGGCCGACCCTGTGTGGGTTTGAGGAGGCATCCTGACGAAGATGCCGTCACTCGATGGCTGCGAGACAGCTCCCGAGATCCGCCGCCGCGAGGGCCGGCAGTCGCTCGAGCTGCAGGTCGACAAGGCGACGGTCGACCTGCTCATTCACGATGGGTCGCCACGCGCGCCGGGATCAAAGCTCAGCTCGCGCAAACGCGCTGAAAAGGCGCGCGAAGCCCAACGCTCGACAGATTAATCGGCACGCGTGAACGATTTGCCGCCGGTCGTCCGTTGTTAGCGGTCGCGCCTTGTCCTCCGGCTAGCGGTCGACCGGTCCACACACAAAACCTGCCCAACGTGATCTAATCCTCCCCACGAGATCCGTCAACCGAGCGAGGTAGAACATCCGTCGCGCATCCTCATCGTCGGCCATTATGCTGTTTGTGAGCATTGTTCTGGCTGCTCTCTGGGCCGGCGTCGCGAGCGCCGCATCTCCGGTCCTGTTGGGCGACCAATCGATTGAGTCGCTAGCCGACAGCAACGATCCCGGCCAGGCCGAGGCGTTCCCGTTCGTGGCCGGCTCGTCGGGGACGGCCGGCACGGTCAGCGTGTACGTCGACTCGCGGAGCAGCGCGTCAGCGGTGCTGGCGGGCTTGTACACGGATGACAACAGTCATCCGGGCTCGTTGCTGGGCGACGGCTCGACGTCCTCGCCGGTGGCGGGCGCCTGGAACTCGATCACGGTCGGGTCGGCGTCGGTCGTGGCGGGCAATACGTATTGGGTCACGGTGCTCGGCGTCGGCGGGACCATGGTCTTCCGCGACAGCGACGCAGGTTCGTGTTCCAGCATCACCTCGGCCCAATCGGATCTCAGCTCGCTCCCCGCGGCTTGGAGCAGCGGCTCGAGCTGGCCCACGTGCTCGCTCTCGGCATACGTAAGCGGCACGACAACGACGCCAACACCTCCTTCCAGTCCCCCGAGCAACACGGCGCCGCCGATCATCTCGGGTACCGCGCAGCAGGGCGATACCCTGACGACCTCGAACGGCTCGTGGACAAACAGCCCGACGAGCTTCGCCTACCATTGGCAGGACTGCGACGCGTCGGGTTTAAAGTGCGCGGACATCGCGGCCGCCACATCGGCCTCGTACACGCTGACCAGCGCCGACGTCGGTCACACGCTTCTGAGCGTGGTCACGGCCACGAACGCGGATGGCTCCAATTCCCAAGCCTCCTCGCCGACGGCAGTGGTCGCCGCGCCGAGCGATACCAGGCCGCCGACCGTGCCGACGAACCTGGCCGCGATTGCCAGCGGAAGCACTCAGGTGGACCTCAGCTGGACGGCTAGCGCCGATGATGTTGGGGTCACTGGCTACAACGTCTATCGTAATGGTCTCAAGATTGCCACAGCCTCGGACACGAAATACGCTGACGCAACCGTTGCGCCCAATGCCACTTATCAGTACACCGTGAGTGCCTATGATGGTTCTGGGAATACCAGCGCCGAAACGCCGCCCGTGAGCGTGACGGTGCCCGGCAATGGCGGCACCACGATCTTCTCCGATGACTTCACAGGCACTTCGCTGAGTCCGGCCTGGACAGTGATCTCGAGGCACGGAGAATACGCGCAGAACGAGACCGAATGCAACGTGCCAGAAGAGGTGACGGTCGGCAATGGCATGGTGGATATCGGCACTGAGGCCAAGAGCACAACGTGCGGCGATTTCAACCTCGACGGCAGCATCAGGCATGCTCCGTCGGCCTGGCCCTACGCGACCGGAGACGTCCAATGGACGAGCTTCAACTTCACCTACGGCACAGTCTCATACCGAGCTAGGTTCCCCTCCGGCGACACCGTGACGTGGCCTGCCATTTGGCTGCTCGGGAGTAACTGCCAAGCGACTAATATCGTGACTGCAGACGTCGGGTACAGCACGTGTCCTGATCTCGGGGCCCCCGGGTACACCGAGATAGACATGACGGAATGCGACACGTGGAACTGGTGCCAGCTGGCGCTGGCGCAGCCCAGCAGCTTCCCTGTGTGTGGGTATCCTGTGGACAACAACTGGCATACGTTCGCCCTCACCTGGACGCGAACCGCCATCTCGATTTCCGTTGATGGCAAGCCCACCGGCTGTAGCTACACGCAGGATGCCGGCTACGTCATACCGTCGACGCCGATGTTCTTGATCATCCAAACGCAGACTGGTGGTGTAGGCGGGACACCCAACGATGCAAATCTTCCCGCACACTTGGATGTCTCAAACGTCACCGTGACGCAGCCTTAGGCTTACTTGTCCCGGCGTGGGTTGTCAAGCGGTGATGTTGGTGGGACGGTCGAGGCGTTGGTGGGGCGTGGGCGCGGTGGGGGGTTGTGACTTGTCCGCGGCCGCCCTGGCTTACTTCGGCACTCGGCTCGGGTTGGCTCCCGGGTCGGCGACATGATGTGTGATGGGGTGTTTCGGCAGATGGTGGTGCGGCCGCTCATTCTTTCTGGGCCGTCCCCGCCGGGGCGGGTCGGCAGCAGTCTCGCCGGGAGCTGCCCGCGGTTCATCGGTTGGTCTCGGGCTTGTCGCGTGACAGGGGGTTAGGCGACGGGCAGGTGACCGGGCGCGCGGTGATTGTCGGATTGGTAGACGGTGATGTCCAGCCCGGCGTAGCGGACGACGTCGCGGGAGTTGGGGAAGCGGCGGACCTCGCCGCGCACGTCGGAGCCGTCAACGAGGAGCAGAACTCCACCACCTTCGCCCTATCGCCGCTCAACCGTTGGGAGCGCAACTCCCCGGTTGTGGCGTCCATCGTGACCGCGAACACGCTCCGCGCGTGCACGTCCAGCCCAGCCCAGCTGCGAACCTGTGCCATGGTCGGCCTCCTCTGCGATTGTGGACCGGCCGCGCGGGTCGCATCCGCAGCGGCCAGACAGCCTCCCGCGATCCGCGCAGGAGGCCGGCCAGACCTAATCAGCCCGACCGGCGTCAACCTCCATAGGGTCTGAGATGGACGCGCGTGTCAAGAGGCCGATCGAATTTGTTGTCGTTGGCGTTGTTCATGGTGGTGGTGTGGTGGGGCCGGGCGGCGGGTGCGAGCGCAACGACGACTGTCACTCTGAGATGCGCGGGTCGGGACCGCAGGACAGTGTCCGGTCGTGAGCTGCCTCGTACTAGCGTCGCGAGTCGAAATCGCATAGACCACAGCGAGGATCCTCCGGGCGGGTCGCACCGCGCCGCCCGGCCCCACCACAGGGGGAACGGAACTCCGGCAGGGGGTTGTTAGGCGGTGGCCTCCTGGAGCTGGTCGTGGTTGACGGCGGACGGATCGTGGGTTGTGGTGCGGAGCGGCTGGTTGGTCATCGCGGCCCACAGGAACCCGACGAGCTCACGTGCGACAGCGACGTTCGCGACCGTCGAGCGCTTCCCGTGCTCGGTGAGATGCCGGTGGCGGTGATGCAGCCGGACTTGGGCTTGCCAGGCGCGCGCGTCCGGCTCGGGGCCAGTCGCGGGTCGTCGCGGTGCGTGGCGATAATGCCAAGCCGCCTCGATCAGCAACCGGCGAGCGTGCTTGTTGCCGGCGAGGGTGATGTGCCCGCGGTGCTGCTGGTCACCGGAGGAGTACTCCGACGGGACGATCCCCAGCCACGCCGCGAGCTCACGCGGGTGCGAGAAGCGGGCGAAGTCGCCGATCTCGGCGATCAGCCCGAGCGCGGTGATCGTCGCGATCCCACGGAACCGCGTCAGGATCTGTACCTGGGCGCCCCACCGCTCGCTGCCGGCGATCTCAGCCAGGCGGGCGTCGAGCGTGTCGAGCTGGCGCTCGATCCCGTCGACATGGATCAGCAGCTGCTCGAGCGCTTCCTGCGCGAGCGGATCATCGAGCCGCTGGCGCGCGAGCCACGCCCGGTGCAGCTTCGTCCACGCCGTCTTGCCCTCGCGGAAGATCCGTCCGTGGCGCAGCAGCTGCTTGAGCACCCGGTTCCGGGCCGCCAGCCGCACGCCACGCAGATCATCACGCGCTCTGAGCAGATCACGGAGCCCCTCGAGCTCGGGCGTCGGCGGATGCACGAACCGCAACAGCCCCGCGCGATACAGCGAGACGAGCTTCTTCGCGTCACGGCGATCTGTCTTCACCCGATCGCCGGCGCGGACCGGGATCAGCGACGGCGCGACGACATCGCACGCGACACCGAGCTTCGACAGCAGCCGCCACAGCGCGAACCCGCCCGGCCCCGCCTCATAGCAGACCGACACGCCGGCCGGCCCGCCCTGCTTGTCGATGAACCGGCGGATCGCCTTCTCGGTCGTCTCGATCCGGCAGACCTCCGGCTTGCCGCCGTCCGGCGGCAACACCGCGGCCACGATCGAGAACTTGTGCTGATCGAACGAGATCCACCGGCGCACTTGGCCCGGATGCAGGCAAGGGGTAACGTCAGGCATGGCTGGTCCTCCACGGTCGTATGCGGCTCTGGCCTTGTGTGGCCCTCAACAACCGCACATTGTTCAACCCGCGAAAGATGCGACGCACGAGGACCAGCCTCATGCGTCCATACTGACTAGCCATAACCGGGCAAGCAGACGCAGAAGGAGCACAGTCTCGGCTACGGAAGCGCCGCCGAGCCAGACGCCTCATCCCGCGTACTCGCCCACGAGCCGCCGCCGAAGACAGGTCCGGTCGTGCCAGCAGGCATCTCGCGGCCGGAGGCGGCGTGGTCCGTCGCAGCCAAGGTTGGGATGTGAGACGCGTTCCGGTGCCATCACATCCGCCGTCGTCGGCGTCCGCTCAGCCATCGGTTTACGTGGCGACGGCGGCCGCGAGCGGCGAAGGCGCTCAGCGGCTGCGGCCGAATGCCTTGGGGCTGGCCTGACTCGGACATGGTCGCGTTAGGGTCAGTGGTCCATGTGCTTCTCACCGCAGGCTGACTTCGCCGCGGGCGCGGTGGTCGCCGGGGTGGGGGTCCAGACGCTGCGCCGGGTCCGCGTGCGGCGGGAATTGATCGTCGGCGCGCTGCCGCTGCTGTTGGGGATACACCAACTCGTGGAGGGGTTTGTCTGGCTTGGCCTTCGCGGCGAGCTCTCTCCGAGATTGGGCGACACCGCCAAGGAGACGTCCATCGTTTTCGCCCACGCGATCCTCCCCGCCCTGGTGCCCTTGGGCTTCGCGCTCTGGAGCCCGACCCCCGGCGCGCACGATGGATGCGGCCGCTCGTCGGTCTCGGTCTACTCCTGGGCGTCTACCTGCTCTGGCAGGTCATCGCCTACCCGGTGGGAGCGCAGCTGCAGGCCCGCTGTATCGACTACACCACGCATACCCCGAACGACCTTCTCATCGGCGTGCTCTACGTCGCCGTGACCTGCGGCCCCGCGCTGATCTCAAGCCGGCGTTATCTGCGCTGGTTCGGGGTGGTGAGTCTGGTCGGCGTGATCGCCGCCGCGCTCGTGCGGGTGGATGAGCTCACCTCTCTGTGGTGCGTGTACGTCGCGCTGGTGAGCGTGCGCCGAGGCCGGATCCCGTGCTCGGCCACCATCCACCGCCGGCCCTTGACCCGATAGGTCCCGACGCTTTCGGCCGCCGCGGTGATGAACTCGCCCGACTGCAGCGCCGCCCAGAACGGCTGGATCACCTCTGGGCGCATCCGCTCGCTGAACATGACCATCTCTGCCGCTCCGATCCTCGAGGTGGAAGGAGGGGCATCCTCAGCGGCACGCCGGACGCGATCGCCGTCATCGCCGTCGCTCTACGGAGCTCCGGCTCGACGACGACCGCGTCCGGGCCCGTCGCCTCAGTCAGCTATCGGTCGGCCACCCGTCAAGGAGCCCTCCGTTGCGATCACCGCGAGAACCCAGGGTTTCGCTCAGAGGACGCATGGGGCGGTGGGCGCCGGTGGCGATCGCGACCGATTCGCGCAGCGCACGCAGACGGGAAGCACGCCGCCCGCTGAGTCCGTCGCGGCGATGACTCCCTGCACGCCGGGCGTGGCTGCGTCTAGGCAACCGAAGGTCAAGTCCCCTCGGCCGCGCTGGCAAAGGCCTCCATCTGAAGACCGTTTTCGATCTCGCTCTAGATCGAGTTCACAAGTTGGTCTCCGTTTGGTGCCGTGAGGTCGCGGACCACGCGGGGGCATGCCTCAGTCGACGAGCACGAGGAGCGGTTTGCCCTTCTCGACGATGTAGGTGGCAAGCTCGGCCGCGTTGGCGCTGCCGACGTTCCTCACCGAGTGGACCGTCTCGGGCGGGACGAGCAGCACCTCGCCGGCGGTGAAGGTCGCGGGCTGGCGGCCGTCGATGGCGTACTCCAACGCCCCCTCCAGGACATAGATGATCTCCTCGCCCGGATGCTTGTGCCTGACCGGCGGCGCGTCGGGCGAGATGTCGACGCGGTTCTGGATCACCTCGCGTCCGGGAACGCTCAGGTCGTGGCGTTGCAGATCGGTGCGGGTGAGACCAGGCACCTGCGGAGCGGACACGTCTACCTCCATGGATTAGAGATCTGCGAGGATGAGCCCTCGTCCTGAGAGACCATCATCGCGCCTGCGCGAGCGCCGCAGGCACGGAAGGGAGCGACATGCCTACCGAGACTCCGACCGTCGTGCTGGTGCACGGCGCGTTCGCTGATGCTTCGAGCTGGAACGGGGTCGTCGAGTTGCTGCAGTCGAAAGGATTGAGGGTCACCGCCCCGGCCAATCCTCTGCGTGGGATCGCGCTCGACTCCGCCTACATCGCCGGCGTGCTGGACGAAACACCGGGCCCGATCCTCGCCGTCGGCCACTCCTACGGCGGCGCGGTCCTCACCAATGCGGCGACCAACGCTGACAACGTCGTCGGCCTGGTCTACGTCGCCGCCTTCGCTCCCGACGAGGGCGAGGTGCTCGGCGAGGTCACAGCAGGCTCCAAGGACAGCGTCCTGAACACCGCGCTGGTCCCCATGCACTACCCGTCAAGCGGCGGCGAGACGGCAGTGGAGTTCGCCATCGACCCGGCCAAGTTCCGCGACGCCTTCGCGGCCGACCTGCCCGCCCAGCAAACCGCGGTCATGGCCGCCACGCAGCGGCCCGTCGCGGAGGCGGCGTTCTCCGAGCCGTCGGGACCGCCCGCCTGGAAGCGCGTGCCCTCCTGGGCCGCCGTCGCCTCAGCCGACACAGCGGCAGGCACCGACGTCATCCTTTCGATGGCGAAACGCGCCGGCGCGACGATCACCGAGCTGGAAGGCTCGCACGTGATCATGATCTCCCAGCCCGAAGCCGTGACCGAGGTGATCCTGCAAGCGCTGTCCGAGGTCGGTTCACAAACCTGAGATCTCTGGGCCGTCGCGTCTACACCGCCGCGGTCTCGCGGTCGGAACGATTCCCCGTTTACAACGGCGCCAATCGCCTGGCGCCGGCGTTCGTTTGCCGTTGGCTTGTGCGACGCGACGGCGGATCCAGGACACCTCAGGGGAACGTTAAGACCGTCCGCTGGTCCACTTCAACCAGATCCGGTTGACGCTTGCTACTCGCGCAAGCGAGCGCCCAGCGACATGGGCTCGACGGCCCAGGGTGAAATCAAGCCCGGGCGCGGGAGCGATCGGTATCGAGTTCTCAGGCGCCTGGCGCGCGATACTCGACTGAACGCTTGACTGCGCGGTCGACCTCCTCGGGCGTCAGGAGCACGACCGTTCTGGTGGCCACGGCGCCGGATGAGTTCACGGCAATTGCCATCGCCGCCGCGCTCTCGTTATCCGGGAAGTCCGCGATCACGTAGACATCCCGATCGCCGAACCCGAAGAAGAAACTGTCGAGGCGTCCGCCGACGCTCTCCACCGCCTTGGTCACCGCCTCGCGGCGGGCGGTCCCGCCCTCTGACTGGACTCCCTTGACCCCCTCCGTTGTCAACGAAGCCTCGAACAGGAATTTGGGCATTGCGTACACCCCCAAAGGCTTGGTGTTTTGGCCACTCTCCCATCCGACGGCGAGAAACGCAACCGCCGGTCGGCCGAACTGCAGTCGCTGGGTTCTCAGGCCGAGCACGGCGCTTCGTTTCCCAGGACGGATAGCGCTGACCCGACCCTCGGCGTCGGGGCCCGTCGCGGACTCGGTGTTCCTGTTCTCTCACCCGGAGGCGCCGCCGGCCTCACGGGCGGACGATCCCCTTGGCAAGAACCGGAGCGTCCGCGGCGAGTCGACCTGAGCGCTCGCCTCCGCGTGGTTGGAGGCGCGCCCGCTCAGCGTTCGGCTGGGAGACGGCTGCGGTCATCGTGATCCGACCCCGTCAGACGGAGGCTCGAAGCGTGCGGTTGTCGATCGCCTTCTGCGACAGAGTCCGATCTGCATGTCGGACAGGACGCGGAGTGGCGGTCGCGATGCCGGCGCCGGACGCTCAGCAGTACTGAGCACACGGTAACTCGCTGCCGGCCTGAGCCATGACTAGCTGCTTCACGCCTTGAGCAGAAGTCCTGTGTACGTGGCCCCTCCGGCGACGTAGCGGAAGCCGTGCCGTCGCTTCGCCAGGCAGTCAGCTCGCGTGCTGGCGAGGTCGCCAAACGTCGAACTCGATGTTGCGCGCTCATTCGCAGAACACGTCATCGGCGTCTGAGGCGTCTTGCAGCCGGGTCCGGAGCTCGGTCTCGAACTCGGCGCGGCGGTCTGCGAAAAGATGGGGGGTGGAGCTTGAGAGCGAGTACGTCGATGCGACGACTTGATCGATGGACCGCTCGGTGACGTCGCCGCGCGAGAGGTGAAGTGTTCCGGGCCGTCGAACCCCGCCGCACGGTAGACCTCGGCCTCGTCACCGCCGGCGAAGCTCGGGCGCACCGACCGTCCCGCGCGACGCACCGGCCCGAGGTACGAGCGCACCAACGCATCGATCTCCTCATACGGTGGTCGCGGTCGCGGGAGAGGATCGATGCTCTCGTCGCCTCGGTTCGTCGTCGCGTGGACGTGAACACACGCGCCGCTGGCGACAAGCATCGTGCGGACTAGCCCTAACACCTCGATGCGCTTCATCAAATGCAACGACTGCGCGAACGTCGCGAGATCAAAGTCGCCCAGATCGGCGGGCAGTTGCTCGCCGCGTAGGCGTCTCCAGGCCACGTTCTCAATCCCGGCTTGGTCGGCCGCCAGCCGCGCCTGCGCGATCATCCCCCCGTCGGCGTCGATCCCGACGATCTGACCGACCAGCGGCGCGAGCAGCAGCGTCAGTGACCCCGGACCGCAACCGACATCCAACGCTCGCGAATCGATGCCCAGTCCGACCGCCGACACGATCTGTGCCGCCAGCTGCCTCGGATAGGTCAAGCGGCCGCAGAGGTAGTACCCGGCGCTCTGGGCATACAGAGTCTCATCCCACTCCCAGGACTCGCTCATGCCCCGATTATCGACGGCTCCTGCATCCTCACGAATCAGGAGCCACCTCGCCAGCGCCAGATGCACCGATGCACTTCTCCTTCGGCTTGTTGAGCGAGCGGAGCGGCGGCCGGGCCGACGTGGCTCAGTTGGCGACATTCCAAGCGTGCGGGCTGAGTCCGTGCCGCCGTGCAAGAGCTCGGGAGGAGGCGTGCGCGATTGAACGCGTCGTGTGGACAGTGGTTCGGCTCCCGTCGCGTCGCTGGGCGGCCGGCACGTCGATGGGCGCAGATTGCATCCGCGTACACGGATGGCGGTGCGTCAGACTTCTCCCGATGGTTATCCTCCGCGCGCCGTTGTGGTGGGCCGGCCGACGCGCGGGCATGGGATGCGGGGGGCTGGGATGGCGGTGATGGCGTGTTTGAATGGGGGGCGTACCCGCGCCGAGCATCCCGTCGTACCACTGTCGCCGGGGGAGCTCGCCGCCGACGCGATCGCGGTTGAGGCCGCTGGGGCGTTTGCCGTGCACGTCCATCCGACCGATCGACGCGGGGTGCAGACGATTGACGCCAAGGCGTGCGATGCCGCGGTAGCGGCGATTCGCGCCGCGGTTCCGCGGCTGCCGATCGGTGTCTCCACGTCGGCGGCGATCAACCCCGATCCGTTCGCCCGCGCGGCCGCACTCGCCGCCTGGCGCCAACGACCCGACTTCGTCTCGGTGAATCTGTCCGAACTCGGCTGGGCAGGCATCGCACGCGCTGCACTGCATGCCGGCATCGCCATCGAGGCTGGGCTGGCTGCCGCGGCTGACGCCGAAGAACTCCGACGGAGCCCGTTCGCTCATCAGATTCTCCGAGCGCTGGTTGAGGTTGACGGCGGCCCGGAGGACGCCCGGGCGATCGCAGAGCTGATCCCCCCGGGCGTGGCGCAACTCTGGCACGGTTTCGGAGCGCGAACATGGGAGGTCATCTCAGCGGCCGGGGCGGCCGGTATCGACGTTCGCGTCGGACTGGAAGATGTGCTGGTGCTTCCCGACGGCAGCACCGCGGCAGACAACGCCGAGCTCGTCCGCGCAGCCGTCCGGCTGATCACCGCGCCCAGCTGAGCGTCACAAGAACGGAACTCGCCGGAAGCGGGGCGCGGAGACCATCCCCCGAACGGCCCGCCTGCATAGGTGTAAGTCCCATCAAGGTTGGTTTCGCTCGTTGAGGCGAGCGCTGGGCGGTCGGTGGCCGAGGGCTGAGTGTTTGCGGTGATGGTTGTAGTGATAGAGCCAGCCGTCAAGTGCGTCGGCGAGCGCGGTGCTGGAGCGGTAGATCGCGCCATAGGCCCAGCCGCAGAGGAGGGTGCGGATGAAGCGTTCGGCTTTGCCGTTGGTCTGGGGTCGGTTCGGCCGCCTGCGCCAGCGTCCGCTCCCGCTCAACCTACCGCCAGACAGAGCTCCCGGACGGCCTTTCAGACAGAGCGGCGCGTGTCACCCAATACCGTGAGCAGCACGACCCCGAAACCAGCGAGTGGCAAGATCACGGTCCGGTCCACCGAGACCTTGAACAGTCAGGATGTCACAAATGGAGGCGTCGCGGGCACCGGCCACTTCACAGTCTCGGGAGCGGTTTCGGACGCTGGCACGGTCACCGATTACAGGACTGTGAAGGGCACCAAGGTTCTGATCCGGCGTGTCGTCGTCGGCAAGAAAGGGATGATCACCTTCCTGGTCACGCTCGACATGAGCGCCCCATCGACCGCGCTCGGGCAGTGGACGATTACCTCCGCGACCAAGAGTTACCACGGCCTGCGCGGCGCCGGAAAGCAAACCGAGGATAACTCCCAGAGCTCTCCGGCCACCTTCGCGCTTGCCGGCACCGTGTCTCAAGAAATCCCGCTCCCGCTGCTCGTCTCGCATGGGAAGGAGCAGCATCGCGAGACGGTGTGATGGAACGTCACACCGTGCCTGGGCTAGCGGAACCTGACCCGCGGGACGTGGGGCCGTCTCCCCGGTATCGACGACGATCACGCCCTCTGAGTGCTCGATCGCGAAGGCGTAGATCGGAAGCGGCTCGGTCCATTTGCGGTCACGAAGCGTCTCTACGAGCCGGCGTCGGCCGTGGCCCGTGCCTTCCCGCCACTTCGTCGTGATCGCGACGGTGCCTGTGGATTGCATGGATCTTCATTTCGCTTCCTTCTTTCGTTCGGAGGAGTTCGCCTGTGTCGCGAAGCGCACGAGCAGCTCGACGACGCCCTCGGCGTACCAACCCACAGCAGGGACGGTCCGGGAACGCGATCACGATTAGGTCACTTCGTGAGTCGCGGCGAAACGTAAGCGTGATCGCTACTGGACTCCATTACGTGTGAGGTCACGGTTCGTCGCTGCAACTCGCCTCTCTCCTTGAGAAGCTCGGGGAACCCCACGCGAACCGCGCCGGCCGATTCCTGCGCACGCCGTTCGCATAGGACGTCCGCGGTTCTAGTCCGAGTCTGGCTTGGCCGTACAACCGAGGAAGCCGGGCGCGGTCCTGCCACCTGGCACCGCGGCAAATACGCACAATCCGCCGCGGTGCCTCAGTCGCGCTTCGAGCCGCGATTTTCGCCCCTTATGCAGACTGGTCGGCGGCATGGGGACCGCGGCCGTCGGCCCACCCCACAGAGCGCAGACATGGCGCCGCCGCCGTGCCAGGGGCTGGGCGTTTCTCTCCAAATCGCGGATGCCGGGGACTCACGCGCGGAAGCCTGCCTGCGCACGAAAGTGGATCCGGCGTCCGCCCGGGGCACCCTGGCTCCGGCGACGAGCGTTTCTCCGAATCGGGCGGCTCGCGCGATCGCGTTCGTCTGCTCACCGCCGCCCGAGCAGGCGAGTCCTCCGCCACGGACTCGATCGTCCGCGGGCTCGGCCTGCAAGCACCGGCTGCGGCACCCGAGCGCTCGCGAGCGCTGGCGGTCGCGTCTTGTGTAAAGCAGGAGCGAGGCGATGTAGCGCTGGCCTGGGAGCCTTCGGGAATGTCCCGCGAACGGCCGCTACTGCTTACCGAACGCTGGCGTCTCGGCCGCCCAGACTCACGCCTTGATGGCTGGCAGCACGGTCGTCGCTGCGAGCTCGACCTGCCGCCGCTCGTCGCCGAGCGGCCAGAGGTATACGCGGTCGCAGCCGGCCGCCGCGTAGCGCGAGAGCAGCTCCGCGCAGTGCGCCGCGGGTCCGACGCAGAGCTGGTCGCTCAGCAGATCTGGATCGCGCCTGAGCATCGGGGCCAGGACCTCTCGCAGCACGCGATCGGCGTCGCGGGCGTCTTCGCTGATCCAGGTCCACATCGTCGCGAGCGCGTTCGGGAACCGATTGGGATCCTTGCCGCGCGCGTCAAGCTGCTCAGACAGCGACTGCTTCGCGGCCCTGAAACCGTCGGGCGTCGTGTTGTACGCCGATGCGAGCCACCCGTCGCCGAGACGCGCGACGCGCCGAAGACCGGCGGCTGAGCCCCAGCTCCCGATCCACACCGGCACTCCGCCGGGCCGGCGTGGGGCCGGCGCCAGCGGCGAGCCCGGTAAGGCGTAGTGGCGGCGGGTCTCCGGTGGCGGTTCGTCGCGCAGCAGCGAGCGGAGAATGGCCACGGCTTCGTCAAAGCGCTCCCAGCGCTCCGCAAACGGCACGCCGACCGCGTCATAGTCACGCTCCGATGAGCCAGGCCCGACCCCGGCGATAACGCGCCCATCGGACAGGACATCCAACGCGGCGAGCGTCTTTGCCAGGGGCACAGGACCGCGCAGCGCGACATTCGCGACCGTGGTCGCCAACTCCATAGCGCCGGATCGGTCGATGACCGCAGCCAGAGACGTCGCGCCGTCAAGCCACGGCGTCTGAAAGAGAAAGTGGTCGTTGGCCGAAACCGCGGCGAAACCGCTCTCACGCGCGGCGTCGACTGCGCCGCTAAGGCGCGCGAACGACTGCCCTTCGTCGCCGAACTCCATCAGCGGCAGATGAAGGCCAAGTTCCAAACCGGGCAGATCCTCTCACCCCACGGCCCACGCGACAAGACACGCTGCGGCCATCTCTCCCGCCTCCACGCACAAAGCGCGACCGCGCCCGAAGATCTCGCTCGCCTGCGCGAGCGCACCCTTTCCGCGACGCCGCGTTCGCTCCTGCTTTTCGCGCGTGCAAGGAATCATTGTGCCGGGGTGACGGGGGCGATCGTGAACACAACCGCGACGGTCGCGTCGACCTCCTGGGCGCCCGGGTGGACGGTCGTCGGTGTCAAAGGCGCTCCCGTGGCGTTCGGCGGGGCGGGGGCTGCGACGGGCGCCACGACACCTGACTGCGGGTTGAGGCTGATCGATTGCACCCCGGTGATCGTGTCGCCGAGCTGCGCGGCGGCGGCATTCGCCTGGTTTCGGGCGTCCGTGATCGCCGCTTTCTCGGCTGCAATTTTGCCGGCGGATGGGTTCGCAAACGAAAAGTCAGGGCCGTTGATCGTGGTCGCGCCGGCATGCGTGGCCGCGTCGATCACACGGCCGACGATCGCCGCTGTCGAGGTGATCGACAACGACTCGCTGGCGGTGCAGCGCCTGATCAGGTGCTTATGTCCCTTCGGACCGACGCGGATCCTGCCGCAGGTCGTGTTGATCGATTCGGTCTGGATCCCGGACGCGGGCACACCAACCCCACGCACGGCGTGGACGATCGCGTCGACCCGCCGGTTCGCGGCCGACAGCGCCGGTGCCGACGTTGCAGCAAGGCGTGTCACCGACAGTGAGAGCGACGCCACATCCGGGGTGATCATCACGGACCCCTGGCCATCCACGGTCAGCGTCCCAGGCGTCGACGTGTCCGCGAGCGCCGCAGGCGCGAAGCTCAGCGAGGTCAGAGCGACCACAGCCGCAGTTCGGACATGCACAACAGACCCCCTTCGATTGGCTGACAGAGTCCCTATCTATACGCCCCGACATGGCCGTCGTCACCCGAACGGCCTCGGTGAGCTGCTTCGCCCGACACCCGAAGCGGGCGGAGTCGCGCGACGGCGATCGCCGAGCGCATCGACGGCCCCGACGAGCGCTTTCCTGACGGCGCCGCTACCTTGCGCACGATCGGAATGGCGGCAAGGCAGTCGTCAGTGCGGTCGGCGCCGGGCGAGTCCCATGCCACGTTTGCACTCGCGCTCAGCCGGACGGCCAAATTGGCGCGAGATCGCGCCGGTATTCCGTCCGCAGATCGGGTAGCGCGGTAGAGCTATGGGTCTGATCGCGTACTTGATCATCCTCTTCGTCGTGGGCCTGCTCGTGGGAGCTGTTGCGCGGCTGCTGCTGCCCGGCCCGGACCCCATGGGGCTCGGCACGACCGCCGTGATAGGCGTGAGCGGCTCGTTGATCGCCGGACTCTTCTCCTGGTACGTGCTGCATCGCCACGGTGGCGGCCTGGTGCTGTCCGTCCTCTTCTCGATGTTGCTCGTCTGGCTGTTTCGCCGCTCGCGCGGCGCGGGCTACCCCCGACGCGGCCGCGGCGGTCTCTGACCGCCCACGTCCGGTAATCGCAGCCCGCAAGGCCACGACCGCGTCAATCGAGCGGTGGTTTACTCCTCGACGATCTCCGCTGCGGGCGATGCCCTTTGACTTCCTCAGCGGCACGCTTGGCGCGGTAGTGAGCGGCGAAGTACTGGGCGGAGGCGACGGTCTCCTCGCCGTTGCGCGCAAACTAGACGCCAGCAGTTTCTGTTCTCCCCTTTGCCTTGTAGAAGACCAGCGCCGCGGTCAGGCCGGCTTCTTAGAGCGCGGGATGATCTCGCCCGCTCGGGCTGCGATCCTCTCCTCGTCGGTGATCAGGTGCCACCGGGTGCCGCGGCGCTGGCCGGTGCGACGGATTTGATCGGTCTTCTCCAGCTCGCGCAACAGACCGAGGATCTGGTCGGGCCGACCTGCGGTGGCCTTCGCCAGCTCCGACGTCGACATCCCCGCCGACCCGTCCAACAGCGCGGTCAGCTTGCCCGCCGGCACAACCTCGCCGGCGCGGCGCACGGTCTTGCGCGCCGTCGGCTCGCGGCGCACCCGGCGGGGTCTCGGCGTGACGGCGGGTGCGTTGCCGTTGATCAGCGCCTGGCGGGCGCTGTACAGCCGGGCGATCTCGGCCTTGGCCTCCGCCAGGCGCCGGTCAATGCTCGTGACAATGTCAGTGTTGGTCATGGCGCGGAATAGTAGAGCCGACCCCAGCCGGGGCCATCCAACCCGCGACGCATCCTGCACGGGAACGTCGCCGACGGGAGCGGCCCCGGTTGCGGACCAGCTCGCGAGGGGGCGGCGGGGGCTCAGGGAGCGGGCGCGCCCGCGAATGGGTTGACGGTCAGCTGGGCGGCCCAGGCGTGACCGTTTAGCTAGCCTGGTGGGGGGTCGAACATCCCGAGCATGTCGCCGCGCTCGTCGACCAACTCCAGGAGGGCATCGAACTTGTCGTCCAGGGCCGCTCCCACTTGCGCTCCACCACCCACGAGGACGTCGAGCCGGCCTGGGAGCCGTTCACCACGCCGGAGCCGGCGGGGGCGCAGTGGCGGGAGGCTGACATCGTCGAGGACTACGACTCAGAGCGGGAGCTGACCCCGCCGGCGTTCGGCGGCAGCCATGAGGACATCGTCCGGTTCGACGACTGAAGAAACGGCTCAGCCCGCCGTGGCGGTACCTCTACGACCGTCAGTGGCGGACGCTCGCCGCCGCGCTGAGCTGAACCAGCCGACGGCCGTGACGCCTACTTGGTGAGGCGCCGGTAGAAGTCGTGCACCGCGTCGTCGGTCTCGTGGTAGGCATCCTGCAGCGGTTTCGGTCGCGGGCCGCGCGGGCCGTCTCAGCGGCCAAAGCGACAGAACCTCCGGCCGCGAGGCCGGCGAGCAAGGCAGTTCCGCCTGCCGCCGCCCCGGTCTCGGCGGTCAACGCGCCCGTATGCACCGCCCACGGAGCACCGACCGACAAGCCGAGGTTCGCCGCCCCTTCCGCGAGGTCGATACCAGCGCCGCCGCGTCCCTCGATCAGCCCTTCGATCCCTTTGCCGGTTTGCCAGATCATCCGTGCTTGAACACGAGCGTGGACATCAGCCACGTCGTGCTGGCGCCCGTGCCGGCGCTGGCGTTCGGGGTCGCGCCCTGGCCCGGCAGCTGATCCTCGACAAGGAGCTCCATATCAGGCGCGTTGGACACGTTGACGCGCTGCGTCCAGCCTGATCCGGCGGTCACCGTGTCGCCGAAGCCGGAGTCCACGTAGAAGCCGAGGGCAAGCTCACCGCCGCTGGTGGTAGCGGGCGTCGCGCCAGAGTTGACCGTTCCGGCCGCAGTCGTCGTGCCCGAGCTCTGCGCGCTCTGGTCAATCGCGGCCGTGCCGGCGGCGCTCGAGAGTCCCGAGTACTCGATCGCGGCGACGCCGACGTCGGCCTTGGCGGTGGGCGTCACGGTGATCGTAGGCTTGGTGCCGCCGCCTGCGGTGATCGGCGCGGTCCACACGCTTAGCTCGGTGTTCTCGGACGCCTTGAAATGCTGCACCTCGGTGTAGGTGTTGCCTGCGGAATCCGTCACGCTCTTCGCGGTGGCCGAGCCGCTGCGCCACACCCCGACCAGCACAACTAGGCGATTTCCAACCGTGACCGTGGATGATGGGGCCACCGCGACGCTGGTGACCGACGTCTTATGGGAGCTCACCTGCTGGACGAAGGCCGGCGTAGGTGTCGCGGCCGGCGTGACCGCGTTCGATTGGGCCGAGGCGGGACCGGTCCCGATCGCGTTGGTCGCGGTGACGGCGAACGTGTAGGTGGTGCCGTTGGTCAGGCCGGTGATGGTGGTGTTCGTCGCGGGCGGGGAGCCGGTGATGGTGGAGGCCAGGCTGTTCTGGGCGACGCCGCTGATGTAAGGGGTGATCGTGTAGCTGGTGAGCGCGCTGCCCCCGTTGCCGGGTGCAGTCCAGCTGACGCCCGCGCTGCCGTTGCCCGCGGTCGCGGTCACGCCGGTCGGTGCGGCGGGGGCGGTCGGCGACGTCGGGGTCACGGCATTGGATTGGCTCGACGCGGGCCCGGTGCCGACGGCGTTGGTCGCCGCGACCGTGAAAGTGTACGTGGTGCCACCGGTGAGCCCGGTGATGGTGGTGTTCGTCGCGGGCGGGGAGCCGGTGATGGTGGAGGCCAGGCTGTTCTGGGCGACGCCGCTGATGTATGGGGTGATCGTGTAGCTGGTGATCGGCGCTGCCCCCGTTGCTGGGCGCAGTCCAGCTGACGCTCGCGCTGTTGAGACCGGCGGTCGCGCTGACGCCAGTCGGAGCCCCGGGGAGGGTCGGTCCCGAAGGTGTGACCGCGTTGATTGGGCCGAGGCGGGACCGGTCCCGATCGCGTTGGTCGCGGTGACGGCGAACGTGTAGGTGGTGCCGTTGGTCAGGCCGGTGATGGTGGTGTTCGTCGCGGGCGGGGAGCCGGTGATGGTGGAGGCCAGGCTGTTCTGGGCGACGCCGCTGATGTATGGGGTGATGGTGTAGCTGGTGATGGCGCTGCCCCCGTTGCTGGGCGCAGTCCAGCTGACGTTTGCGGTCCCGTGGGCGGTCGCGGCCACGCCTGTCGGCGCCCCGGGCGCGGTCGGCCGGCGGGCTCACGGCATTGGACGCGCTTGACGCGGGCCCGGTGCCGATCAGGTTGCTCGCCGTGACGGTGAACGTGTATGGGTGCCGTTGGTGAGATTGGTGACAGTGGCGCTCGTCGTCGGCGGCGAGCCCGTGACCGTGGTGGCCAGCTGAGTCTGGGCCTGGTTACCGATCCAGGGCGTGACGTGTAGCTGATGATCGGGCTGCCGTTGTTGGGGGGAGCGGTCCAGCTGACCGTTGCACTCCCGTTCCCGGCCGTCGCGCTGACGCCAGTCGGCTGACCCGGAGCGGTCGGCGCCGATGCCGGCGCGCCCTTCAACACGACCGTAGCCACCTGCCAGGTGGTGCTCGGGCCAGTGCCGACGGACGCGTTCGGCTTCGCGCCCGAGGACGCCAGGACCTGATCCTCGCTCAAGAGCTCCATGTCGCCGGTATTGGAGATGTTCGAGCGCTGAGTCCAGCCGGAGCCGGCCGTGAGTGGTCGCCGAAGCCCGAGTCGGCGTAGAGGCCCAGCGCCAATTCGTTACCGGCGCTCGTCGCCGCGGTGGCGCCCGAGGAGACGCTGGCCGAGCCGCTGGTAGTGCCCGTAGCGCGAGCGCTTTGATCCACCACCGAGGCGTCGCTGACCGTCGACAGGCCTGAGTACTCGGATGCGGCCACGCCGACATCGGCCGAGCCCGTCGGCGTCACGGTGATCGTCGGCTTCGTCCCGCCACCCGACCAGATGGGAGCGGTCCACACGCTCATCTCGGTCTGCTCGCTGGCTGCCCAGTGGCCGAGTTCGACGTATTGATCGCCCGCCGAATCGGTGACCGAGCTGGCGGTCGCGCCGCTGCGCGTTCCAGACGCCCACGAGGACGACCATGCGGTTTCCGACGGTCAGGGTGGACGACGGCGTCACTGACAGGCTGGTGCCGCGGCCGTGCGCGCTTGCTTGCTGCACGAAGGACGGCGATCCGCTGGCCGATGTCGGAGTGACCGCGTTCGACGCGGCGGAAACCGGGCCAGTCGCCGACCGGGTTGCTGGCGGTGACCGTGAACGTGTACTGCGTTCCGCCGGTCAATCCGCTGATCGCGGCCCCAGTGGGCGGCGGGGTACCGTTGACAGTCGTCGGCGCCTGCGCCGTGCTGCCGATATACGGCGTGATCGTGTACTGAGTTGCCGGTCCTCCCGATGTGGGCGCGCTCCAGGTCACGAGTACCGTGCCGTTGCCGGCGGTGGCGTGCACCCCGGTGACCTGGCCGGGCGCCGGCGACGGCGAGAAGACGACGTCGACCCAGTAGTTTACCTCGTCGGTGCTGTCGGGAAAGTGCTCGCTCGACCCGTAGTTGAACACGCCGTTCGCGCTGGTGGTGGAAACGACGGCGTGCAGAGGTGCGGTGTTCTGATTTGCGCCACCCATCGGCGTGGGTGCCGGGTTGGCGTAGAAGTAGGCGTCGGTAGCGGAATAGTGCCCGTTGGGGGCAAAGTAGCGCCGCCACGTATGTCGTTCCCGGTAGGACCGTGACAGGGGTTGAGAAAGTCACCGTCTGCCACCCGGAGGTCGTCTCGTTTGTGAAGGTCGCCGATGCGAGGAGCTGGCCGCTGGAGCTCCACAAGCTCCCCACGTGCGTGCCGGTATTGGTTGAGGCTTTGTAGAAGCGGATGCCGGAGACCTGTCCGAAGACGTCCGAGGTGAATTTCACCCCGACGGTCACGGAGGTGCCGTCGCCGGAGTCGTTGGTCGAATTCGGATCGTAAGGAACGGCGGTGGCGGGCGTCACCGAGGTGCCGAACAGCGAGCACGGACAACCGACGTTGACCGAGATCCCATCGGACGGCGTCTCGATGTTTCCGCTGTCGTCGACGGCGCGGGACTCGATCGTCGTCGACAGGTACCGTGCGCGATCCCAGTGTAGGTCCAGCTCACAGTCTGCTGAGAAGGCGTGGTGAGCGTGGTGGGATGCCAGGTCTTGCCGCCGTCGGTCGAGACTTCCACGCCGGCCACGACGCCGCCGCCGCTGTCGCTGGCGGACCCAGAGATGGAGATCTGGCTGCCGTTCTGAATGTTCGCCCCGGCCGACGGCGAGGTGATCGTCGAGGTCGGCGGCGTGGTGTCGGTTGATGGCGCTGCGGCCGTCAGCCCAGCCATCAGGGTAGTGGGTCCGATTCCCATGTCAGCGAACAAGTTCACCGTCGCCTGCTGCATATTGGGATCGGGCGTCGCTCCGGACGGTGGCCCAGCGTTTGCCCACCCGTTCGTGTCGTCCAGGCCCCATGCCCACTGGACGCTGCCCGCCCCGAAGACGAGGGCGCCGCTCGGTGCCCGGTACAGCGACAGGTTGTGAGTGACGGTACCCGTGCCGGTCGTGCTGCCGTAGTCCGTGAAAGGCTGCACGCCGCTCAGCGTCGTCGAGGAAAGGTCGAACTCCCCGGCTGGTCGCCACCCGTTGTCCGCATCGACGTCCCACTCGTAGCCGAGCGTGTTATCGCCCTTGGCCAGCGTAAGCGTCGACCCGGCGGACAGCTTTGCGACCGCGGTGTTTCGCCAGAATCTGAGCTTGCTGTACTGCGAGGGCACGGTGATGTCGCCGCTCCCCGAGTTGACGAGAAACTCCTGTCCGGTGAGTGCGTTTGCCGGATATCCGCCGTCAGCCGGCGGGCTAAAGCGAGGATCAGCCCAGGCGCCCGTCCACGTCGGCGGGTCCAGCGGGTCGGTCGGTGCGTTGAAGTGGGTCTCCTTGTAGGTGGTAAGCGTCCGATAAGGAGTGTTGGAGCCGTCTTGGCTCGCGCCCCAGCGAGTCTTCCAGAAGATCTCATTGCCGCTGAAGAACGCGAGGTTGACCCCGGCCGCGAGGGCAGCCTTCACGTTGGCAACCTCGTTCCCCGACCAGTACTCGTCGTGTCCGCTGGAGATGAACAGCTTATGGTTCAGCAACAGCGACCCGGTCGAATCGAGATCGGAGTCGCTCACGTAGCTGACGTCGTAGCCGTTCTCCTCGAGGAAGCGGATCATCTGATACTCGGCGTAGTACAGGTATGACGCCCCGCCGTCTGTGGTGAAGGCGCCATCGAACGGCCGGTTGTACGAGACCGAGTAGGCCGCCTTGTACGCGAGCGGATTCCCCGGCGGACACGACACCGTGCAGGTGTACAGGCTGTTCCCGCCGTACGCGTTGTACGCCTGCCAGGTGGCGTCCGACGTCGCCACGACGATGTCGGAAGTGCTCGAGTCGTTACGGACGACGAAGGGGATCTGGCTCTCCCCGCCCCGATCCTGGGCGTCGTCGCGCACCAAGTGCGCGATATAGACCCCTGACACTGCGTTGCTCGGCACCGTCCACGAGGCAGACACCGACCAGTTGCCGCAGTCGATCAGCCCGGTGGAGGAGAACGCCTGGCAGGCGGGCTGGGTCTGCGGGAGCGTTGCCGTTGGCTTGACGTTCGCTGCAACAATACGCGCCCCGTCCCCACCGTAGTAGCCCAACCGCAGGATGTCTATGTGGTAGCTGGTAGACGGTGTCTTGATCTTGAACGAGATCGTCTGACCCACGTTGACGCTGAACTGAGTGGCGTAGCCCTGGATGGTCGAGTCGCCGATCCCGCTGACCTGCCAGTCGGATGGTGGATCCCCCGGCAACTGGTTCTCGCACGCCACGGGATTGCCGCATGCCGCGAGCGCACGCGATGGTGCCGCTGTGAGCCACAACAGGGCCGCGAGGCAGGCCGCGGCCGCCACGACGGTGCGCGTTCTCCACCGCCGCGCGGGCAACACTGCGTGGAGTTCTTGCCCATACACCCGGTCCGTCCGACGGGTCCCCATGCCGACCAACGGCGCGGCGCGCCGGAAACTTGCGCGGAATGCCGGAAGACTGGAAGCGCTTGCTAGCGGCTCGGCATCGGCCAACCCCAGCTTGACGCGCGAGCCCTGACCCTGTGAGCCCACACCCGACGCACGCCAGGGTCGCTCGCCGCCGACACAGCTTCTTGGGGTAGTCAGAGGGACGTCAGCCGACGCGCAGGCGGGAGACGATCCGCGACGTCGTCAGCCCCGCCTGCGGGCCGCCGTCAATCGCGAACACAAGCGGGCCGTCGGCCACCACGCCCAGCCCGTGGCGCGGCACCGGCAGAGCGGCCAGGGGGCTCCAGCGAGCGGTGCGCAGATCGAGCCGATCCACCTCGCCCACGGTCTGGGTGCCGTTCTCACCGCCGACGACCACGATGCCCCCGGCGGCCGTGACGGCTTCGAAGCCGGACCGCGCCACCGGAAGCGGCGGCATCGACTGCCACGTCGCGCTGCCGGGGGTGTAGCGCTCGACGTAGGTGAAGCTCCCGAGCCCCAGCGCGCGACCCCCCAGAGCCCAGATGGCGCCATCCGCCGCGACGGCGGCGAGGTGCTCGCGCGGATGTGCGAGCGACGGCCCCAGGGTCCAACGGCCCGAGTCAAAATCAAAGACGGCAAGGCTCGAGAGGGCACTCGTCACGTCGTTTCGGCCGCCGGCGACGTAGAGGCGATGACCGAGGACGGCGGCACCCGCTGCCGCGCGGGCCACGGGAGCGTCGGGCATCGACGCCCACTTCCCCGTGGCGGGGTCGTAGCGCCAGAAGCCCCGCACGGCACCGGTGCTCGTGTCTCCAGGTCCTCCGTACCCGCCGACGACATACAGCTTCCCGCCGAAGCTCACGGCGTTCATGTGGTTGAGCGGCTGCGGCATCGGCGCCACCGTGCTCCAGCGCTGCGTGCGCAGGTCCACTCGCTGCACCACATCGCTCGAATGACCCGCGGCATCGAAGCCGCCGACAACGTAGACCTCGTCGCCGATGCGCGCCGCCGCCACCTCACCGCGCGGCGTCGGTGCCTCCGGGAGCGCGACCCAGCGGCCCACCGCGATGTTGCCCAGTGGCAATCCGGCTGGAGCGGTCCGTCGCGTGAGAGCGGCCTCACCGCCGTTGGCACGCGGACGACTGGCCGTCGTGGTTGTCACCTGCCCCCGCTCGGCGCGACGGCCCGCTCGATCCCCCACCGGAGAGCGCCAGCCACGTGACCGCTGCGACCACCCCGGCGATCGCCAGCACCGCCGCCGCTCGGCGACGGGCGTAGGTCGCGCGGGTGGGGGTCACCGTCGGCCCGGCGGTGGGGACGTCACGGTGGCGATGGTCGTAGGGATGGCTCGCATGCCCGAACAGGTATCACCCCATCGACCCCGTGGAGGACATCTATGAACGAAGTCTCATTGCGCGACGAGCGACGCGCGACGGATGAGCGGAACTTGGTCGGTTGGGTCCCAACGATCTGGGGGATTGGTTGGCTGGCTGCCGGGGTAGATAGATCCCTCGTGATGGAGGCCTTGGGCCCGGTATGCATCTTCTGCGGAGACGCCGTCGGCAACGATGATCGACTCATCGTGATCGAGCACGACGGCGAACGAGAGACCTCGTTCGCGCGTGAGCCTTGGCTTCGCGACCAGGTCCGGGCCCTATTGGTGCACGCGCGGTGCGCCCCCACGGCGCACTGCCGGAACAACTGAGGAAGGACGCCGTCGACTCACGTCTTCATTGGACGAGGTAGGTCTCGTAGATCACACCGCCCGGCTGGCGTCCGCCGACGCTCACGAATACACCCTTGTTGAGCCAGTCAAGCTCGGGCGCGGCGGCTTCGATCTGGGTCGAGGTGCGGAACGTGTACTCGCTGGCGTCAACGTCCTCGCCTCGGCCCAGCCGGGCGAGAACCTCCGGGCTGCCATGCCGGACGCCCCGCGCCTGGACGTACAGCACATCGCCGCCGTCGGTCCGCAGGGTGTAGCGGATGTCGCCGAGGGCGGTGCCATCGGGCAGCACCGTCTGCCAGTCGGCGCTGGCGCCGGCCAGCAGCGCGCCGTTGATCGCCGGACCGGTGAACGTCCCGCCGGTCAGCGGGACGATGCGCCGGCGGCCGTGGGCGGTGTCGCCGAGTTCGATCGGTTCACCCAGCGTCGCCTCGAGGCGGTAGACGGGCGTCAGCCGGGGATCGGGTAGCTGGAAGCTGCTCGGCCGTGGTCGGGTCGGATCGTTCGGGTGCGGCTCGAGCGGCGTGACGGTCGTCTGCAGCCAGTCGTCCAGCGGGAGGGCGGCGAGCAGCTCGTCAAGCTCCTGTTCGGTACCGGCGCGGTAAACCCCGACGGCCTTCCTTTCTCCTGGCCCGACCGGCTTGGTCCAGAGGCGCACGAGATGTCCCTCGCGAGCGAGGCGGGCCGCAGCGGCCGCTTCGGCGTCCGAACGGTCCTTGACCTCTGACTCCGGCGTCCCCTCCGGAATGGTCACGTCGAATCCGACAAGGAACTCCATCGTCGTCTCCTTGGCTTGTCACGCGACGAACTGCTGTCCGCCGTCGATGTCGTAGGTCGCGCCCGTCAAGGCGGTATTGGTCATGATGTGGACCGCGAGCGCCGCGACATCCTCCGGCCCGACGACGCGGCCGATCGGGAGCGTGGTCCGCAGCTGCTCCCGCCGCGCCTCGAGCTCATCGCCGAGGATCGATGCGGACAATGAGGTGTCGACGAAGCCGGGGGCGATGAGGTTGACGCGGATGGGCGCGAGCTCCAGGGCCAGGCTGGCGGTGAGCGGAGGGAGGGCCGCGGTGACCGCTGAGGCGATGCCGTGGCCAAGGCCGATCCGCCGGCCGCCGGTGCCGCCCATGAGCAGCAGCGTGCCACCGGGTCGCACCGTCCCCGCCGCGTGTTGGGCGACCGCGAGCGCCAGCACCATGTGCTCGCTGATGGCCTGCCGCGCCTCGTCGACGCCGATGTCCAGCATGCGCCCGTAACGCGGGGCGCCGGCGGTGACCATGACATGGTCGATCGGTTTGGGCAGGGCGTCGAAGAACCGGTTGAGCGCGTCGGGATCGTGGGCGTCGAAGGCGGCTGAATGCTGCGCCTCCAGCTCGTGGGCCGCCTGCTCGAGGCGCTCGGGATTGCGCGCGGTCAGGATGACCTGGGCGCCCTCGGCGCGGGCTCGCCGGGCGGTTTCGAGCCCGATGCCCGCGCTGCCGCCGATAACGACGACGGTCTGTCCGAGAAGCTCCGGTCCACGCTGAGCGGCGGTGGCGCTGGTGGTGGTCATGATTTCTCCGGTGGTTGTCGTCGGCGAGCGATCATTCCGCCCCGCCGGCGGGGCGCGCAGAGCTGATCTCGCGTCGGAGCGCCTTGATCGCCGCCGCATGAATCTCCGAGAAGCTCGGGAACGGCTGGATCGTGTCCCGCAGCACCTCCAGCGGAACGCGGGCCCGGATCGCCACCGTCGCCTGCTGCAGCCACTCGCCGGCCTCCGGTCCGACCGCATAGGCTCCGGTCAAGCACTCACCGTCGCTGAGGAGCGTCAGGAACCCGCCCGACTCGGCGTAGGCGTGGGTATAGGTGGGGGTCCTCGCGACCTCCGACAGCAGCACGGTGGCGCTGAACGCAGCCTCGGTGGCGCCGACCGCCGCCGCTTGCGGGTCGGTGTAGGTCACCCGGGGAACGGCGTCGTAGTGGGCCTCACGAGCTTCGCCGAGGATGTTCGAGGCCACGACCTCACCCTGATACTCGCCGACGTGCGTCAACAGCCAGATGCCGGTGACGTCGCCGATGGCCCACAACCGCTCGCCGGCGCGCAGGCGCGAATCGACCGGGACCCCCCGGGCGTCCGCCGTGATGCCGACGGTCTCCAGCCCGATCCCCTCGACGCGCGGACGCCTCCCGGTCGCCACGAGCAGACGATCACCGCGCAGCTCGTTTCCATCCTCCAGCCGGAGGACGAAATCCTCGCCGTCGCGGGACGCCTCGATCGCGTGTATCCCGAGCACGAGCTCGATTCCGTCGCGGCGCAGCGCCTCGGCAAGCGCCTCGCCGAGCGGCGCCGGCTCGCGCGCGAGCAGATGCTCGGCACCCTCCACGAGCGCCACCTCTCCGCCGAGGCGACGCACGACCTGTGCGAGCTCGACGCCCGCCGCTCCGCCCCCAAGCACGATCAGCCGTTTGGGCACGGCCTTCATCCCGGTGGCCTCGTTCGTGCCCCAGACGCCCTCGAGCTCTCGCAACCCGGGAACCGGCGGGACGATCCGGTCGGCGCCATTGGCGAGGACGATGTTCTCGGCCGTGTAGCGCACGCCGTCGACCTCGACCGCTCCGGTTCCCGCGAGGCGACCATGACCGCGCACGAGGGCGATCCCCCGGTCGGCCAACCATTTCGCAGCTCCCGTGTCGGTGTAGTTGGAGACCATGAAGTCGCGCCAGTCGAGCGCTGCCTGCACGTCGACCTCGGCGGTGGCTGCGGCCTCGCGCGCGCCGTGCACGGCCTCGCCCGGGCGGAGCAGCGCCTTGGATGGAATGCACGCCCAGTAGGAGCACAGGCCGCCGACAAGGTCGCGCTCGACGATGGCGACGCGCAGGCCGCCCTCCGCGATCGCTGCCGCGGCGTGCTCGCCCGGGGCACCGCCACCCAGCACGATCACGTCATAGGCAGTGGTCATGACGGCAGCTCCTCGCCCGCCTGCTCGCGGACCATGTACTCGGCATACCAGTCCGGCCAGTCCGGATCCGCCCGGCCGATGCGCGCCTCGTGCTGACCGTGCGCCGCTTCGGCGCGTTGCAGCGCCTTTGACAGATCGCTCGCCGACGCGAACGACGTCGCCGCGGGATCGATCCGACCCGGCAACCGCGTCGTGATCTCCTGGCACAGCCAGCCGTTGCCGTCCGGGTCCTCGAACGAGGCAAAGGATCCGTAGCTGTGGTGTTCCGGATCCGGGCCGCTGACACGAGCGGTCGTGCCGGCGTGGTGGAACACGCCACCGGCGTCGTGGAACACCTCGCTGACGTCGGCGCCATGCGAGACGAGAGCGTCGCGCGCGGCCTCGATGTCGGAGACGATGAGGTGGAGCCCCTGCGCCGACCCCGGCCCGGCCGACGTGACGCCCGTGCCGAAGATGATCGAGCACGGCGAGCCCGGCGGCGTGAGCTGGACGACCCGGAAGTCCTCGCCGATGACGACGTCGGCGTCGAGCCGCCACCCCAGGCCCACGTAGAAACCCTTGGCTCGATCAACGTCGGACACGGGCAGGACGATGACCTCCAGCTTCATATCGACCGTTCCGCCTGTGGACGTCTCGGCGGCGGGTTCACTTCGCTCGTGGACGCTGCTCATGTCGACCTCCGTTGGGTTCGCTCGGCTGGCTCAGCGACGACTAACCGCGGCGCAGGAGGGGGACCTGCCAGGAGGCTCCACCGCGCGAATCTGGCTCTAGTCGTCTCGCGGGATGCAGCGATCGACCTCCACGGCCTCGCCCTCCCGCGTGTCGGGGTAGATGACGATCACCGTCTGCGGGCCGCCGAACCAGCTGGAGAGCTCTCCCTCCCCGACGTATTCCGCGGCGCGCGCGGAGCCGTCCGGGCCCATCACCCAGATCGCCTGGCCCTTGTGAAAGACGCTGTCGCCGATGTCGGACATGTCGGTGGGTCCCCGCGCGGCATAGTGAACCGCCGGGGTGCGGTCCGGGCATCACCTGGTTTGGATGACGGAAGGCGCCGACCCGACCATGGGAGCGGCGAGGCTTGACCACGAGCGCACGAATTTGTCCAGAAGCGCCGGTTACCGGCAACCGCGCTGTCGGCTCCCAATAGGGTTTCGGGCATGCCGCTTGCCGATCTCCTGGCCTCGCAGACCTTTATCGTGACCGCCGAGCTGGGGCCGCCCGCCGAGCCCAGCGCCGACCCCGTGCGGCAGGCGGCGATGGCGCTCGCGCCCGTCGTGCATGCTGCCAACGTGACCGACAACCAGGCGGCGACGGTGAAGATGTCGCCGCTGGCTGCCGCCGTGGTGATGCTGGAGTGCGGCCTGGAGCCGATCATGCAGATGACCGGGCGCGACCGGAACGTGCTGGCGCTCCAGGCCGACCTGCTCGGCGCCTGGGCGCTCGGCGTGCGCACGGTTCTCGCCCTCGGCGGCGATCCGCTCAAGGTCGGCCCCTACGAGGGTCGCGCCACGCGCGTCGGCGATGTCGACTCGATCGGACTGGCGCGGATGATCGGGTCGCTGAACGCGGGCGAGCTGCTGGCCGGTGAGCGCCTCGCCAATCCCACCGGGTTCCTCGTGGCGGGAGCGGCCAACCCGCTCGTGGACTCGGTGGAGCGTCTCCAGGCCAAGGCCGATGCCGGCGTCGGCCTGTTCCAGACCAACATCGTCTACGACGTCGAGCGCTTCGCCGCATGGTTCGCGCCGGTCGTGGCCGCCGGGCTCATCGGGCGCGCGCCGGTGCTCGTGGGCGTCACGCCGCCGCGGAGCGTGCGGATGCTCGAGTACCTGCACGAGCGGATCCCGGGCGTCGAGGTCGACGACGCCACCTTCGCGCGCATGCACGGGCTCGAGGGGGAGGCGGCCAAGGACGAGGGCGTGCGCATTGCCTCGGACGTGATCACGCGCCTGCGCGACGTCGAGGGGGTCGCCGGCGTGCACATCATGGCCCCGGGGTGGGAGGTCGAGGCGGTCCCGCGGGTCACAGAGGCGGCCGGCCTTGCCGCCGGCTCCGCGGCCAGCTACGGCGGCCTCGCCTAGCGAAGCCTGTCGCGGCCGCTCGGCGCTACTCGGGTGCCTGGCGCCGGAGTGCGTCGGCGACGCTGGACAGATGGGTGCGCATCGCCGCCTCGGCCCGACCGCCGTTACGGGCGGCGACGGCCGCGATGATCTCGGCGTGCTCCGCGAACGAGCGCTCGCTGCGCCCGGGCAGGAGGATCGTGCGGTACTGGAAGCGCACCATCTGCGAGTTCAGCGCGCCGATCAGCCGCGCGGCGGTCTCGTGGCCGCTGATGTCCAGCAGTCGGCGGTGGAGCTTGGCGTTCTCGTCGGACACGGCGAGGAGGTGGTCGGTCTCGCGCAGGCGCTGCATCTCGGCCAGGATCGTCTTGAGGTCCTCGACGTCGTGAGCGGTGGCGCGCTGAGCGGCGAGGCGCGCGGCCAGGCCCTCGAGCACGGCGCGCGCCTCGAGGATCTCGACCGCCTCCCCCTGGCTGACGAGCCGCACCCGGGCGCCGCGGTGGCGCTCGTGCTCAACCAGTCCCTCGTGCTCGAGGCGGACCAGAGCGGCGCGGATGAGCGTGCGGCTGACCCCCAGCGAGCGTGCCAGGTCACTCTCCACCAGCCGCTCATTGGGCTGGAGGCGCCCAGTGACGATGGCCTCGCGCAGGCGGTCCTCAGCTCGCAGCGGGGCAGCCCCGATATTGTCAGCCATCTCTCCTCCTCCCGGATGCGGCCGTGCCATGGGATCCGTGGCAATTACGTACGCAGGATTGCACACAATCTCGTGGTTGCGGTTCCGCGTCATCGGGGTAGTGCACAGCGCATGCTGCTTGAACTCGTACACCGGCAGCCGAGCTGGAGCGAGGCGCTCGCCACCGCGCTGATGCTGCCTGCCGGAATGACGGAGCGGCGCCAGGGCCAGAATCCGTGGGAGCCGGCCACCGACCGGCCAAGGCGGATCTCCGACGACCTCGCGTGGCTGCGCAACGCCGTGGATGAGCCCGAGGCGCACGGGCTCCGCGAACTTGAGGGCACCGCGGCCGCGGGGGCCTGGGAGGTCACCGACGGGCCGCGCGTCGGCGACCATCTCGAGCGCCTGGAGTCGCGCGGCGTGCTCGCGGTCGCCGGCTTCCTGGTCCACGACGGACGGCCCCGTCATCTAGGGAGCGGGGCCCGGCGGTCGCCGGGTCAACTCCAGGGCGCGCGCGGGGGCTGCCGCGCCAGCGGCTCCGGGGGCGGTAGGCTCGGGCCGTGGCCGACGGGTCTCCGTTCCGGGGCCTTGCGCGCTGGCCGGTGGCGGCCGCGGCCGCGCTGGCTCTCACGGCAGCGGCGCCGGCATCCGGCGCGCCGGTGACCACGGGCGCCCCGTGGGTCGTGAAACCCACCCCGAGCCCGCGGCTGGTCAGCGCCGCGGTGCTCTCGAGCGTGTCGTGCCCGTCGCCCCGGGCGTGCATGGCGGTGGGGTACGCCGTCAACGCGGCGGGCGCGCCGCAGCCGCTGGCCGAGCGCTGGAACGGGGCCCGCTGGGCCATCCAGCCGGTCCCGGCCCCCAGCGGCGTCACGAGCAGCTTCCTCTTCGGCGTCTCCTGCGCGACCGCGCGGACATGCACGGCGGTGGGCAGCGCCACGCGCCCGAACACCGGGACGGTGGTGCTCACAGAGCGCCTGAGCCGGAACCGCTGGCGCATCCAGCGGGTGCCCCGGCCGGCGCATCGCGCCCGGCACGAGGTGGACTACCTCGCGGCGGTGTCGTGCCCGCGCGCCACGTCGTGCACCGCCGTCGGCTTTGCCGGCAACGCCGCGGGAACCGCGGGGCGGACCCTCATCGAGCGCTGGACGCGAGCCGGCGGCTGGGCCATCGCGCCCGCGCCTGCCCCGGCAGCGGCGCGGGTGGCCTTCCTGTCAGGGGTGTCGTGCCCGTCGGCACGGCTCTGCATCGCGGTGGGCTGGCTGAGCACTCGCGCGGGCGCTGCCGCCACCCTGGCCGAGCGCCTCACCCCGGCCGGCTGGAGGCAGCAGCGCATGCCCACGCCGCAGGCGGCGACGGAGGTCCAGCTCACCGGCATCGCCTGCGCGTCGCCGTCGTTCTGCACCGCAGCCGGCTGGTTTGAGGCCGGCGGCGTCCAGGTGATGCTGACCGAGCGCTGGGACGGCGAGCGCTGGGTCATCGGCCGCACCCCCTATCCCGCCGGCGCCCGCGAGGTGCAGCTCACGGACATCGCGTGCCCGTCACCGTCGGCGTGCACCGCCGTGGGCTTGTTCACCGACACCGGCGGCCTCAACGAGCCGCTGGCCGAGCACTGGACGCCGCACGGGTGGACGATCCAGTCCACGCCGGCCCTGAGCACCCCCGCCGACCCGGTGGACGCCGGTCTGGCGGGGGTGTCGTGCGCGTCACCGGCGCGCTGCATCGCGGTGGGCAGCGCCACGCCGCTGGACGGCGACGGGGAGGACCCCGTCAGCCTCAGCTGGGGCACATGAGCTCGGCGTCACCCCAATCCGCGTTGTCATGCCCGTTGCCGTCCCCGGCGTCGCCGACGTTCAGCGTCAGCTGCGAGACGCCGCTGATGTTGGCGCTGAGGTGCTGCGCAGGCTGACCCCCTCGCATGACGCCGGTGGACGCCACCTGGGCGCCGTCGGCCAGCACGCTGAAGGTGACGCTGCCCTTGCCGGCGGCCGAGTCGTCGACTCCGACGTCGCTGGAGAACGAGGTGCACCCGGTGGGGACGGCGATGACCACGCTCGAGATCGAGTTGGTCCCCAGGCCCTTGGCGTAGCCGACGCCGTCGATGCTGAGGGGGCCGCCGTCACCGGCGCCCGACCCGCCGACGTTGGTGTCGCGCTCCACCGGGCCAAAGCCGTTGGTGGCCGACACGAACGGCAGGTCGCTGACGTACACCAGGCCCTTGGGGATCACCGTCAGCGGGTACGACGCTCCGGTCGTGCCGCTGTGCCCCGCCTGCCGGTAGCTGACCAGCGCCGATACGGCGTAACTGCCCTGCGCCGCGTCGTCCGGGATGGTCACCGTCCAGCTCAGCGAGCGCGAGGCTCCGCGCGCCAACGCGCCCACAGCCTGCGGCCCCGACGGAGTGGCCGTCCAGCCCGACGGCAGGTCGAGCGTGACCCCGACGTCCTTGGCCGCCGGTCCGCTGAGGTTGGCGACGGTGCCCGAGACGGTGAAGCTGGCGCCGCCGCGGGTGGGGCTGGGCGCGTTGCCGTGCAGGCCCTCCATGGCGACCTCGCTCGGAACCGTCGGCGATCCCCAGGTCCGTCCGCTCCAGTTCGGCGCGCGGTCCATCTGCACCGGCACGCCTCCGCGGACGGTGCCGAGGTTGGTGAGCGACACCTTCTCCAGCCCGTTGCCGGCGCCGCCGTCGCTCGTCACCGCGATCGCCAGCGTGTTGGTGCCGTCGGGGTTGAGCACGCCGTTGGGGATCACGAAGGTGTGCTGCGGGCCGACGTCGGCGATGTACTGGCCCATGTTCCAGCCGTTGACGAAGATCAGCGCCCGGTAGTCAGCGGTCGACCGCGGCGTCGACGGGTCGCCGATGGTGATGCCCAGCGATGCGTCGTCGACCGTGGGGATGTGCAGGCGGAACGTCGTCCGGTACCACGCGGTGCCGGACATCGCCGTTGACGCGGGCACCGACGTCCGTGTCCAGTCGCCGTCGGGATAGCCGGGCAGGTACCAGCCGTGGCGCTCGCCGAACAGCCCGCCGTTGTTCTCGACGCCGCGGGCCGGGTCCGCGATGTCCTCGCCGCCGCGGTCGCCCTGGATGCGCCAGGAGATCTGCGGGGTCACCGCGGCCCGGTTGGCGTCGGCCAGCTTGACCGAGATGAGGCCGCGGCCCTCCTTCTGGGCGTCATTGACGCCGCCGTCCTCGTTGTGGCCGTCGTTGCGGACCATGACGGCCAGGGTGTGCGGGCCATCGGTGCGCAGCGCGGTCGGGATCGTGAACGTCGCCGTGCCGGTGGTCGGCGGCGCGGCCGCGCCCGACGCGAGCACGTTCTGGCCGAGATACACGCCGTCCAGCCAGGCCTGCAGCATCCCGGCGCCGCCGCCGCCGTAGTTCATGGCCAGCGTGGTCGCGGTCGCGGCGCCCGAGTAGGACGCCCGGTACCAGACGTCGCCCTGGTGGAAGCCGTAGTCGTCGGCGGTCAGTACCGGCTGTCCCGCCGGCGGCTTGGTGGTGCTGTTGGTCGTCGTCTTGTCGGCGGCCTGCCAGTGCGAGTCGTCAAAGCCCGGCTGCGATTCCGGGGACTCGGGCGCGTAGCGCCACCGCGTGGTGGAAAGGTCGGGCAGCGCGATCGGGGCCGGCCCCGGCAGGCCGACGGTGGCACTCGCCGTCCGGCCGTTTGTGCCGTCGGCGCTGCGACCGGAGGCAGAGCCCACGGCCCGGCCGTTCCAGGTGATGGCGTGCAGCTGCGGCGGAGCCCACACGCGCATCGTTGTGGCGGCGCTGGTGTCGCCGGTGAGCTCGAGCACGGGGCCCGAGGCGCGTGCGGTGCGCACCAGCTCCGGGCCCTGCTCGAGCACCGGGCCGGCGCTCGTGTCCTGGCGCCAGAACGAGTCGGCGGTGGTGGTGTCGGCCAGCAGCAGGGTGAGGTCGGGTCGCCCGCCGCCGCTGATCTGCACCTCGGCGAGGCCATTGTGGACGTAGTCCAGGCGCAGGTCTCCGGTGGTGGCGTCAAACGTGCTGTTGACCGTGCCGGACACGACCTTGACGGTCGGCGCGCCCGCGTAGCGCAGCACCGTCTCGCCGTCCTCGCCGTCGCGGCCGTAGAGCAGCGCCACGTCGCCGGCGCCCTGCGCGAAGTGCGTCATCAGCTCCGACGTGGAGTACACGAGATGCTGGCCGTCCATGTCGTAGTCGGCCACGAGCATCTTGGCGTCCTGGCCGTTGATGGCCAGGGTCCCCTGCTGGGGCACCGTGTAGGTGCCGTCCGCGGTGGTGATGGGGAAGGTGAAGCTGTCGTCAGTGGTGGCGTTGGACGGGTTGTGCATCGCGATGTAGAAGTGCGTCCCGGTCTGGGCATTGACGTCGTCATAGACCTTGATCGCCGGCGAGGAGGGGGTGACCGGGTCGCCCCGGGTCACGGTGGAGATGACCGGCGCGACGCTCTGCAGGAACAGCCCGATCTCCTTCATCGTCGATGCCTTGGGGCGCAGTTGGCGCGCCTCGTTGATGGCGGCGCCGTAGTCATAGGACGTGTAGACCACCGGAGCCGGCTCCCACCCCCACGAGGTGCCGCCGAAGGTCATGTAGAAGTTCTGGATCGTCAGCCGGTTGGCGATGTTCGTGTCATAGAAGACGCGCTCATAACCGGGCCCCTCGCGCTGGGCCGTGCAGTCATACGTCCCCTGGCTGCCCCAGTAGTCGAACCAGCCGCCGCCGAACTCGGCGGCGAACCCGGGCGTGTTGGGCGACGCGCTGGAGCCGCCCGTGGCGCCACCCGGCCCCCAGATCCCCCAATCGGGAGCGGTGGATGGTGAGCCGGGCGTGGCGTTGGTGCTGCACGTGCCGCCGGGATAGCCGTCGAATGCGTAGAGGTCGTTGGGCCCCGTGACCGTGCCCGGCACGCCCGAGCTCGCCGGGACCCAGATCCCGTTGCGGCCCTTGTCGTTATGGAAGATCGGCACGGTGATGCCGTCGCTGCGCACCGTGTCGTAGAGGTTCTGCATGTAGGCGAGCTCGCCGCTCCCGGTGCTGGCCAGCTCGTTCTCGATCTGGTAGAGGATCACCGTCCCGGTGCCGTTGGTGAGCTGGTGGTCGCGCAGAATCGCGTCGATGTGGTGCAGCCACTCGTCGGCGGCCGCCTCGTAGTCGGCCGCGTTGGTGCGGGCCTTGCCCGCCTGGGTGGTCAGCCATCCGGGGAGCCCGCCCGCGCTCGTCTCGGCGTTGATGTACGGGCCCGGGCGAGCGATCACGTAGAGGCCGACCTGGGCCGCCATATCGAGCAGCTTGCTGACGTTGCGCACCCCGCTGAAGTCATAGACCCCGGACTTGGGCGAGTGGTAGGCCCAGTCGAAGTAGATGGTGACCGCGTTGTAGCCCTCGGCCTTCATCTTCTGGAGGATGTCCAGCCACAGGCTGGGGCTGGGCAGCCGCCAGTACTCGAACTCGCCGGACCAGATGACCGTGCGCCGCCCGTCGATCATCAGCGAGTACTGGTCGTAGCTGATGGTGTGCGTCGTGGGCCCGGCGTCACGCGGTGTCCCCGCGCTCGCGCGCGGCGTTGCCGCGGCGTGGCGCGGCGCAGACCGTGCCCCCGCCCCGCTTGAAAGGCTCCCAGCGAGCACCGTGGCGAGCGCGAACGCCGCCACGGCAAAGGACACCCTGCGCATACCTTCCCTCCGGACTGATCGTGTCTCCCGCACGTCCCGGTCCGCCGCGCGCTGCGAGCATGTTAGCGCTAACGGAATATGGCCGGCGTCAACTCAGGCACCCGTTTCAGCGGCGGCGGGGCCGGCCCTGGACCGGTAACGCGCTGGGGCCGACCTGGCGGTCGAGCCAGCCGGTCACGGGGGCTGCCGCTCGCCAGGTCTCGGTCACGAACCGCAGCCCGTCCTCGCGGCCGATGCCGCGCCCGAACCCGAGGGTCGCGCCCAGCGACAGGCTCTTGCGGCGCAGGAGCTCGATGCGCTCATGGTCCTTGGGGTAGCCGCGCGGGGCGGTGGACAGGCTCTCGCCCCAGAGCTCCAGCCCGGCCGCCCGAGCCGCGGCGGCGAGCGTCTCGAGCTCGGGCCCCCGGGCGTCGTCGGCGACCGCCTCGCGGTAGCGGTCGAGCTGGTCGCGGGCCATCACGTGGTAGCCGCTGCCGGCCACCAGCCCATGGCCCGAGATCGATGCGTACAGGCCCTGGGCGGCGCTCTCGGTGCCGCGCAGGACGCCGTAGGTGTTGGTCTTGTACGGCGATTTGTCGGGCGAGAAGCGGATGTCGCGGTTCTGGCGAAACATCTTCACCTCGCCGCCGAACGTCTCGCTCAGCTCGGTGAGGAGCGCGTCCATCTGGTCGCGCACCGACTCCTCGAAGAGATCTCGATTCGCGGAGAAGTACTCCTTGGAGTTGTCTGCCTCGAGGCCGGTGAACCAGCGGCGCACCTTGAGCCCGAAGCCTTCGAACGACGTCATGGGGCATTATCGCCCCCCGGCGAGGGCGATCGGGTCTCAGCTCACGACGCGGTTGCGCCCGGCGCGCTTGGCCTCGTAGAGGCGGTGGTCGGCGAGCCTGACCAGCGCCTCGAGGTCCTCCGGATCGTGCGTGGAGGCCACGCCCACGCTGGCGCTCACCGTCAGCCCCGGGGCGATCCGCTCCCAGTCCTCGTCCTCGATTGCCCGGCGGATGCGCTCGCACCCAGCCGTGCCCGCGCGCGCGTCGGTGGTGGGCATGAGGACCAGGAACTCCTCGCCGCCGCTGCGGATCACGAGGTCGGAGTCGCGTAGGACGTCGCACAACAGCCCGGCCACGCGGACGAGCACCTGATCGCCCGCGGCGTGCCCGAAGCGGTCGTTGATGGACTTGAAGTGATCGATGTCCAGGACGGCGAGGCTCAGTGGGACGCCGAGCCGGCCCGCCGCCGGGCGCTCGAGCTCACGCGCGAGATAGCGCCGGTTGTGCAGGCCGGTGAGCCAGTCGCGGTCGGCCTGATCGCGCAGCTGCTCCTGCAGCGCCTCCAGCTGGCCGGTGCGCAGCATGAGCTCGGCGTGGGCCTGGGCGAGCTGGCGGTTCTTGGCGGCCAGCTCGTCTGACTCCCGCCGCGCCGCCGTCGTCTCCAGGGTCGCGCGCTCGAGGCTGAGCTGAAGCTCGGACAGCTCGCGAAACGCCTCGCGCTCGAGCTCGGCCGACCGGGCCAGCGCGTCGTAGGCGGCCTCGAGGCGGCCTGCGGCGCGCAGCTCGGTGGCGAGCGTGGAGAGGATGAGGCTGCGGATCTGGGGCACCCGGTCGCCCAGCCAGGCCAGCGCCCCCTCCCCGGACTGCTGGGCGTCGTCGAACTGACCCAGTCCCATCCGGGCCTGGACCTCGGCGCGTACGGTGACGCCGAGCACGTAGGGGTTGGCCTCGCCGCCGGCGGTGAGCAGCGCGATGGCTCGCTCGGCGTCGGCGAGCGCGTCCGCGGGGCGGCCCGCGAGCAGCCGAATGTCGGCGCGGGTGGAATGCACCAGGCCCAGCGCGAAGCTGTTGGGGGAGGCAACGTCGTGAGCCACCTCCAGGGCGCGCTCGATCTCCTGCTCGGCCCCGGCCAAGTCGCCCGTCTCCTGCAGGAAGCAGGCGAGGTCGTTGCGCGAGATCGCCTCCTCCCACCGGTTGCCCGACGCGATCGTGAGTCCGAGCAGATCCCTCACCCGATCCTCCAGGTCGCGGATGCCGACGTTGCCGAACACCAGGCACGTGGCGCGGCGGGCATAGATCCGCAGGTCGTCATCGCCCGCCTGATCGGACAGGTTGACCGCCAGCTCGGCGTGGCTGAGCGCGTCGGCGTAGGACCCGGTGAAGAAGCTCACCTGCGACCTGACCGCGGCCACCTCGGTGCGGGCCTCGTCGTCGTCACCGCGCTCGGCGTAGCGCTCGGCCTCGACCACGAGATCGAGCGCGCTGCGCAGATTGCCGCGGTGCAGGGACACCGCGCCCTCCAACGCCCGGGCCCGCGCGCACAGTGCCGCGTCCTCGAGCGACCGCGCCGCCTCGTGGCAGCGGATCGCCACGGCCAGGGCATCGGCGGGCTCTTCGTAATAGGCGCGCCGGGCGAGCGTGAGCGCCTCGCGGATGAACGCAGCCTCGGCGCCGGACGCGAGGTCGAGATGGGTCTGAAGGATCGAGGCCATGGCAGCAGCGGGCGTGGGGAGCCCTTGTCAGGGGTAGTCGACGCACCGATCGCGGACTTAAGGTTCTCCGGCCGCGATGGCCCCGTCGCCGGGGCTGCGCGGGCTCGCCTCGCCGCGAGCGGCGCGGTAGCGTGACGGCGACCATGGCCCACCCCAACGACGAGCTGATCCAGCGCTTCTATGCGGCTTTCGCGCGCCTGGACGGGCAGGCGATGGCCGAGTGCTACTCCCCGTGGGCCCGGTTCTCAGACCCCGTGTTCGTCGATCTGCACGACGAGGAGCCGGGGGCGATGTGGCGCATGCTCACCGGCCGGGCCAGGGATCTGAAGGTGACGCTGGTCGAGCACGAGGCCGATCACGAGCGGGGCCGGGCCCGCTGGACCGCGGACTACATGTTCTCCACCGGCCGCCCGGTCCACAACGACGTCCAGGCGACGTTCCGCTTCGAGGACGGCTGGATCCTCGAGCACGTCGACTCGTTCTCCTTCTACGCCTGGTCGCGCCAGGGGCTCGGCGGGCTCGGGACTGCGCTGGGCTGGACCCCGTTGATCCGCAACAAGGTGCGGAGCAAGGCGCGCGCCGACCTGCGGGCGTTCATGGAGAAGTAGGCCGGCGCCCTAAGCGCGGAGAGCCGCGAGTGCCTGTGCGATGGGTACGTCGCCGCCGCTGAGGTAGAGGATCTTGCGATCCACCCCCGGGTCGGCGATCACGGCGGCAAGTACGGCGGCCACGTCATCGCGCGTGACCGCGTCCCGGAACGGGTCGGTGCCGATCCGGACCTGGCCGGTGCCCGGCTCGTCGGTCAGCGGGCCTGGCCGGATGATCACCCACGGACGCTCCGAGGCGGTGACGGCGGCATCGGCGTCGGCCTTGGCGCGCAGGTAGGTCTCGAATACGCCGTCACCGCTGGGAGGCGACTCGGCGCCCACCGAGCTGACCACGAGATAGCGCGCCGCCGCGGCCTCGCTGGCCTTCAAGAGCTTGATCGCGCCGTCGCGATCCATCGTGAGCTTGCGCTCGGCGCCGCTGCCGGGACCGGCGCCGGCGGCGAACACGGCCACGTCGACGGCGCCGACTGCCTGGGCCACCTCGTCGGCCGAGGCGGTCTCCAGGTCGCAGATCACTGGCGTCGCACCCGCGGCGCTGACATCGTCGGCGTGGTCGGGGTTGCGGATGAGGCCCACCGCCTCGTCTCCGCGCGCGGCCAGGAGCCGCACGAGTCGGATCCCGATCTGCCCGTGCGCGCCGGCGATGACGATCCGCATCTCCGTCAATCTAGTGGACGCGCGTCTCGTACGATGGCGACGTCGTGACCGATCGCCGCGATCTTCGCGCTGCTCTCCTGCTCGGCCTCGGCGGCGGAATGCGGTCCTTCGCGCCGCCGGTGGCGCTGGCGGTGCACGGCCGTGGACCGCTGGCGGGCCCCGCCCGGTTCATCGCCTTCGGTGCTGCCGGCGGCGAGCTGATCGCCGACAAGCTCCCGCAGATGCCGAGCCGCTGGTCGCCGCGCGGGCTGTCGTTGCGCCTCGGGTTCTCGAGCCACGGCGGCCGTCTGCTGGCCGGCCCGCCGGGCGCCGCGGTGGCCGCGGCCGCCGCGCTGGCCTCGGCGTTCGTTGGGTCACACGCCCGCGCGAGCGTCCATGACCGGCGCTGGCAGTTCGCCGCCGCGGTCGCCGAGGATGTGCTCAGCTACTCGCTGGTGCTGACGGCCGCAGCGTCGTTGGCCTGACGTGGGCCAGGACTGCCAGCGCCCGGGCGGTGGCCGTCCTCGGTGTCCGGGATGTTGAGCTTGAGCGCGGTCGGCGGATCCCAGAACTCCCGCGCGGGGAACTCGCCGGTCATCTGGGACTCGTCGTACCAGACGATCTCGAGGCTGGCGAGCCGGCCGTCGCGCACGAACAGGAGCAGGCCGACCGGATGCTCATCCATGTCGCGCGCGTGCGTCTGGACCACGGGAACCGGCGGCGTGCCGACGGCGACGGGAGCGTCATCCGGGATGGCGAGATCGATCGTGGCGCAGCCACACGTGCACTGCTCGACCACGGTCGCCTGTTCCACCTGCCCGCGCAGCGCCGCGTCGCCCGGGAACTTGGCGGACAGCATGAACGCCAGGGTGTCGGCCTCGCGCTCGCTCAGCGCGCGCGGAAATGACGGCACGACAGCGTCAGGCTCCTCGTCCATGCCGTGCACCATACGCGCCGGGACGGCGCGTGCCGGCGGGCCCCCCCGGCGCGGAGGCCTCACCTGCCCTCCGCGCCGGGTCCCGCTTATCGCCCCCGATACATGTCGGTTCGTTGCCCCCGTCGACTTCCCGTCGAACAAGTGCATAGTCGCCGGTTACGGCCGGTTCCGCATCAGGGAAAACCCTGAAGTTGGCGAACGCGGTCGGGTGCGCTACGCGGCGCCCGGCATCGCCAGCCGCCGGGTCATCTCGCTGCGCGAGCGCACGCCGACCTTGCGATAGATCTGGCGCAGGTGGCTCTCGATGGTGCGTGGGCTGACGAACAGCGCGCTCGCTGCCTCGTCGTAGGTGGCCCCCTCCAGGATCACGCGGGCCACGCGGGTCTCGGCCGCGGTCAGCTCGGCCCACGGGGACTGCTGCGCCGGGGACGGCCGGCTGTAGCCGGCGGCGCCAAGCTCGCGCTCGGCGCGCTCGGCCCAGATCGTCGCGCCGAGCGCGTGGAAGGTCGCCGACGCCCGTGCGAGCTGCTCGCGCGCGTCGGCGCGGCGGCGGGCACGGCGCAGGCGCTCGCCGTAGCAAAGCTCCGTACGGGCGCGCGCGAAGGGCAGCGGCGCGCGGTCGTGCCACTCCAGCGCCCGTCTGAAGTGCTCGTCGATCTCCGACGCGGGCGCGAGCAGCCCGCGACAGCGGGCGGCAACGGCGTGCGCCCACGTCCGGCCGGTCCGCTGCGCCTTGGCCTCGAGGTCGGCGAGCTCGCGCTCGGCCTGGGCGTGGCGGCCCGCGCGCACGCTGGCTTCGATCATCACATCGTCAAGGTGCTCCCAGCCGGGCTCGAGCACCCACTCGCGGATGTCGACGGTGGTCTGCGTCCACACGCTGACCGCGTGCTCGTGCTCGCCGAGGCTGAGCGCCAGGGAGGCCAGGGCCAGGACCGGCTCGGGCTCCACCGCCCACGCGTTGAGCTGCTTGCAGATGGCGAGGCTCTCCTCGGCGTGGGCGCGGGTGGCCTGCGGGCGGCCCATCGAGGCCTCGACCTGGGCCAACGCCGCCAGGCTGGACGCCAGCATCGCCGGGCCGGCCATCTCGCGCGAGAGCTCGACCGCCTCCTCGGCGCCCGCCAGCGCCGCCGGCCAGCGACCGAGCTCGAGGTCCACGAGCGCGCGCCCGCTCAGCGGGTAGGGCAGCGCCCGCACGGCGCCCTGCTCCCGGGCGCTCGTGGTCATGGCGACGAACAGCCGGTCGGCGGTGTCAAAGCGCTCGATCGACGCGTGTAGGCAGGCGTACATGCCCGGCAGCTCGGGCGCCGACTGCCACACCTCGGGCTTGGCCACCACCGCGCCGTAGCGCGCGAACAGCTCGAGCCCGGCGTCGGTCTCGGCCGACAGGACCAGCCCGCAGCCGAGCGCCACGCCGGCCATCGCCTCCACCTCGCCGCCGAGGCCCTGCGCCAAAGCGAACGCGCGCTCGGCGGTCTCCCGGTAGGCCGGCACCGGACCGGTCACGGTGCGGGCCAGGACGGCCTCGGTCATGGCGCTGGCGGCGAGCGGCCGGTCGATCTCGGCCATGGCCTCGGCGATCGCCACCAGGCGGTCGTGGGCGGCGTGAGGGCTGCCGCGCAGCATCTCCACTCGCGCGCGGATTCGCTCACCGTGCGCGCGCAGGCGCGGGTCGTCACTGCGCCCGCGGGCGCCGTCGAGCAGCTCGAGCGCCTCGTCCAGGCGCCCCACCGCCACCGCCAGCTCCGCGGCGGAGATCTCGCGCCGGGCTCGATCGGCCTCGCCGGGGGTGAGCTTCGCCGCCTGATCGAACGCCCGCAGCGCCGTACTCGGCGCGCCGCGGCGCGCTGCCTCGACCGCCACCTGATCGAGCTGGCCGGCCACGGCCTCGTCAGGGGCGGCGGCCGCCGCCGCGAGATGCCAGGCGCGATGGTCGGGCAACCGCGCCTCGCCCCCGGCGTGGGCCAGGGCGGCGTGGGCGGCGCGGCGCGCCGGCGCGCTCGCCGCGTGGTAGACCGCCGAACGCACCAGCGGATGGCGCCAGGCGAGGCTGCCATCGACAATCGAGACGAGGTCCTCCTCCTCGGCGGCCTCGAGCGCGGTGGCCGGGAGCCCGAGCTCGCCCAGCGCCGCGAGGATGGTGTCGGTGGCGCCGGTGTAGCTGGTGGCCGCCACCAGCAGCGCCCGGCGCGATGCCTCGGGCAGCTCGGCGGCACGCGCGGCGAAGGAATCCTCCAGCCGCCGGCCGACCGGCAGCGGCTCATCCAGGGCCGCGCGCCCCGCCCTTTGCTCGGAGCTCAGGTTGCGCGGGATCTCGACGAGCGCCAGGGGGTTGCCGGCGGTCTGGGACCACAACTGCCGGGCTACCGGCGCCGACACCTCCCCGGCCGAGCGCGCAACGAGCTCGAGGGCCGGGGCCTCGGCCAGGCCACTCAGGCGCAGCTCGGGCAGGCCGGTCACCAGCGGCTCCTCGGTCTCCCCGTCGCGGATCGCCATGACAAACGCCACCCCATCGGACGCCAGGCGGCGTGCGGCAAACAGCAGAGCGTTGCGCGACGCCGCGTCGAACCACTGGAGGTCGTCGGCCACGACGAGCACCGGCCGCGCGTTGGCCGCCGCCGCCAGCAGGCTCACCACGGCGGCGTGACACGGCAATTGCTCCACCTGGGCCCGGGAGGCCAGCCCCACCGCGGCGCGCAGCGACTGAGCCTGCACTGCCGGCAGCTCCTCCAGAGCGCCGAGCAGCGGCCGCAGCAGCGCCGACAGGGCGCCGAAGGCCAGGTCGGACTCCGTCTGCACGCCGGTGGCCGAGAGCAGCGTGAAATCCTCGGCGCTCGACGCCGTCTGTGTCAGCAGCAGCGACTTGCCCACACCCGGCTCGCCGCGCACGACCAGCGCTGCCCCGCTGCCCTCGCGGGCGCGCTCGAGAACGTCCGCCAGCCGCGCCAGCTCGGTTTCGCGGCCGAGCGCCGGTACCGGCGGTGTCACGCTCACAGGCCCCGAAACCACTGCGACTGGAGGATAGATGACCACGCCTGAGCGGCCGACCGTTGCAAAGCATGACGTAGGGTCGTGGCCGAGATGAGCGAGGTCCTGGTCATCGGCGCCGGGGTCGTGGGCCTCGCCGCGGCCCATGAGCTCGCGCGCGCGGGCCACCACGTGAGCGTGGTCAGCGCCGAGCCGCCGGGGGCCCGCCAGTCCCGTGGGCTCACCCGGATCTTCCGCCTCGCCCACGCCGACGGCGAGCTCACCGACGCGGCGGCGGCGTCGCTGACCCTATGGGAGGGCTGGGAGACTCGCGCGGGGCGGCCGCTGCTGGAGCGGGTGGGGCTGCTCCTCACCGGCGACATGACCGACCGCGAGGCCCACCTGGCCCGCCACGGCGCCCTGACGCGCGGCGCCGGACGCCGCCATCCGCTGGCCGTCGCGCTCCCGCGGTGGTCCTTCGAGGCCACCGGTGCCGCGATCCTGGCCGAGGACACCGTCCGGTTCCTGCAGGACGGGCTGGACCTCGTGCTCGGCGAGGTGGTCGGCGTCTCGGCCACCGGGGTGACGCTCGCCGGCGGCGAGCGGCTGCCCGCCGAGCGGGTCATCGTGTGCGCGGGCCCTGACACGTACGGCCTGCTGGGGCTTGCCGAGCCCGAACGGCTGCGCTCGGTGCGCTTCTCGTTTGCCCTGCGTGAGCCGCTGCCGGCGCCGGCGCCGTGCTGGATCAACCGCGACGAGGACCTGTGCGAGCCCTTCTACGCGGTCATGGACGGACCTGACCACTACTCGATCGGACTGAGCGGCGGGGAGCCGGCGCGGCTGGCCGAGGCCGAGCACGTGCGTCAGGCGCACTCGCGCATCGTGAACATCGCGAAACGTGTGTTCCCGGGCCTGCACCCGGTGGCCGAGCGCGTGATCGCGTGCGAGTTCCCGCTGCGCCAACGCGCCCCCGAGCCGGCCCTGGCCCATGACGGATGGGACCTCATCGAGCACGACGGCTTGCTCGGCCTCACCGGCCCGGCGCTGTTCAAGTTCGCGCCGCTGTTGGGGCAGCTGGCGGTGCGCCGTCTGGACCAGGTGACCGTCTGACGTACGATCGGCGCATGACCGTCGTCAGCACCACCACCGCGAGCACGGCCGACGGCCGCACGCTCGCCTTCTGCGAATGGGGGGACCCGGAGGGAACCCCGGTCTTCTCACTGCACGGCACTCCCGGATCGCGACTCACGCGGCACCCTGATTCCGAGGTGTACCGCCGGGCCGGGGTGCGCGCCATCACCTACGACCGGGCCGGCTATGGGCTCTCGACCCGGCTGCCCGGCCGGTCGATCGCACACGCCGCCGCTGACGTCGCCACGATCGCCGATGCCCTGGGCATCGAGCGCTTCGCGGTGACCGGCGGTTCGGGCGGCGCGCCCCACTCGCTGGCCTGCGGCACGCTCCTCGCCGGCCGGGTCACCCGCTGTGCCAGTGTCGTCGGGCCGGCTCCGTACGGCCCCGACGGCCTGGAGCACGACGACTGGCTGCGGGGCATGGTCGAGGGCAACGTGCGGGAGGCCGAGTGGTCGCTGGCGGGAGAGGACACGCTCCGTCCCGAACTCCAGCGCGAGACCGACGTGATCCTCTCCGCCCTCGGCCACGATCCGGACCACCCGTTCGGCCAGGGGTATGACCTGTCGCCCACCGACATGGAGATCGTGGCGCGCAGCGACATCCACGACATGCTGGACGAGAGCGCGCGGGTGGGGTGCGGGGAGACCATCGACGGCTTTGTCGACGACGACCTCGCCATCGTGGCGCCATGGGGGTTTGACGTGTCGGCGATCACCGTGCCGGTGGCGGTCTGGTACGGCGTCAACGACACGCTCGTGCCCGCGTCCCACGGCGAATGGTTGGCCCGGACGATTCCCGGGGCCACGGTGGTGCGCCTCGACGGTGGCCATTTCGCCATCTATGACCGTCTGGGTGATCTCCTGTCCTGGCTCACCGAATCGAGCTGATCCGTGTGCGGATCGCCATTCTCGGCTCCCTGGAGGTGGACAGCGGAGGCCGGCGGGTCCAGCTGAGCGGAGCTCGGCTGCAGTCGTTGCTCGCCCGGCTGGCCGTTGATGCCGGCCGGCCGGTGACGGCCATCAGCCTTGCCGATGCCATCTGGGACGGCGCGCATGTGAGCCGCTCACACGGGGGTTGACGGCCCCGTTACGCCGCCGTTAGGCTCGCGGGGGCGGTAGGTGACCAGTGACGGCAGTGGTGGGTGGGAACTCGATATCCGCGGAGGCCGACGGCTTCCGACATCCCTCGAGCGAGGCCGAGCTCGTCGCGCTGGTCAAGGCGGCGGCCCGGGAGGGTCGGCAGCTCCGCGTGCGCGGCTCCGCCCACTCGCCCTCGCATGCCGTCTACACCGACCCGGCGGCCGATGAGCCCAACCAGGTGGAGCGCCAGACCCCGCCTCCGGGCAACAACGTCAACGTGATGCTCGATCGCTACCGTGGCTGGAGCGTCCGCGACGAGGAGCGCAAGCTGGTGGAGGCCGAGGCCGGCATCCACCTGGGCGCCGATCCCTCGGACCCGACCGGCACGGCGACGCTCGAGACGAGCCTGCTCTACGGGCTCTTCCATGACAAGGGCTGGACCCTCTCCAGTCTGGGTGGGATCAGCCATCAGACCGTGAGCGGCTTCACCGCGACGGGGTCCTCGGGGGGCTCGGTGCTCCACTCGGTCAACGACAACCTGTGGGCCTTTCGCGTCATCGACGGCGACGGCGAGGTCCACGAGCTCACCCGTGAGGACGCCGATCCCGATCTGTTCTGGGCGATGGCTCCCAACATGGGGCTCCTCGGCGTGGTCTCGACGATCACCTTCCAGTGCGAGGACACCTTCAACATCACCGGCCAGGAGGCGGTCACCACGATCGAGGATTGTGCCGTCGACCTGTTCGGGGACGGCAGCCCGGAGCGGCCGTCCCTGCAGCAGTTCCTGCGCGACACGGAGTACGCGCGGGTGGAGTGGTGGCCGCAGCGCGGCGCCGAGCGCGTGCTGGTGTGGCAGGCCACGCGGATCGCGCCGGAGCCCGGCTTCACGCCCCGGCCCTATGAGGAGTTCACTGACCAGCCAGAGCTCGCCGAGGTGTTCATCTCGCTGCTGTACACGACCGTCGGCAACCTCTCCGATCTGTCTCACGCGCGCCCGCAGCTCGAGCGGACATTTGCCCGTGTCGACACCCTGCTCGACCTGGAGCCCTGGGTGCGCAGGCTGGGCCGGATCGGCGAGGGACTGGCTCGTTTCATCGATCACGCCGCCAAGTTCGGCGTGGAGGCGGCGATCACGGTGCTGGAGCCGTTCGCGGACCTGATGGGCCGCGACATCCCGACGATCTTCCCCAAGCTGCTGGAGGCGTTCATCACGCTGGACTCCGAGAAGGACGGGGACCAGCGCAACCAGCCGCAGCGCTTCCAGGACTACGGCTGGGAGGGGCTGCCGATGGACAACGGCGCCGACGATCAGCTCGTCCCCACCGAGTTCTCCGAGGTCTGGGTGCCGTTGGGGCGCGCGCAGCAGGTCATGGAGATCCTCCACGCCTACTTCACCGAGCCCGAGGACGACCACGAGGCGTACCGGCGCACCGGCCTCTACGCGTGGGAGCTGTATGCCGCCAAGCCCACCCCGATGTGGATGGCGGCGTCGCACACCAGCGGCGCGGACGAGTGGCGCGACGGGGTGCTGCGCATCGACCCGTACTGGTTCGCGGCCAACCCGGGGGACCCGGCGCAGGCGTTCTATCCCCAGGTCTGGGACCTGATGCGCGAGCACCAGATCCCGTTCCGCCTGCACTGGGGCAAGTTCCAGCCGATCATCGACGCCACGAACCCCGAGTGGGTCGACTTCTTCAAGGCCCAGTACCCGCGCTGGGACGACTTCCTCGCGCTGCGCGCCCAGCGCGACCCGCACGACACGTTCCTCACGGGCTACTGGCGCGACCGGTTCGGGCTCTGGGACGAGTAGCGCTACGTTGCTCCCGTGGACGAGGGAGTGCGCCTCGAGCTTCCTGACTCATGAGACGAACCTGTATCGCTTCGAGTTGAGCTAGCGTCACGCTGATCGCGGGGTCCACGCGATCGGTGGGCGCCGAGGCCTACAGAGAGCGCAGGAAGGCCAGCATCGGTGCGTTGACCTGCTCCGGGTGGGTCAGGTTCGACGCGTGCGGGCCGCCCTCGATGAGCACCACGCCGGTGGACCCGGGCAGCCGCTCGGACAGCGCCTGCGCCTTGTCGACCTCGATCGACATATCGGCGGTGCCGTGAAAGACGATGGCGGGACAGGTGATCTCGCTCACGCGGTCGGTGAGGTCCTCGCGCTCGAACAGGCAGTCACACGGCGCCTTCATCGCCTCGCGGGGAAGCTTGTGCCACTTGGCGATCCAGGTCTCGCTGAGCACCGGGTCCCCGATGATGAGGCCCGAGATGGCTTGCGCGAGCTCGTCGACCGGGCCGACCTGGAGCCAGGTCTCCTGCATCTGGCGGTAGGCGGGCAGGCGCTCGGGGTCCTCCGGGCCTGACTGGGTGTCGATGAGGACGAGCGCGCGCACGCGGCCGGGCGCCAACAGCGCGGCGCGCATGGACAGAAAGCCGCCCTGGGACATTCCGCCGAAGACGGCTTGGTCGATGCCGAGGTGGTCAAGCAGGCCCAGGCAGTCGCGCGCCGAGTCCCAATACGTGAAGGGCTCGCCGTCAAACTCGGTCTCCCCGAAGCCACGCTCGTCCCAGGTGATGACGCGGAACTCGGGGCTGAGCGCCTGCACCTGGGGCGCGAACATCTCGCGGTCCATCAAGAAGCCGTGGGAGAGCACCACCGGCGGCCCGTCGCCGCCGCTGTCCTCGAAGCGGAGCCGCTGACCGTTGACGTCGGCAAAGGGCATCTGAAACCGTCGCTCCTCGGGTTGCTGTGCGGCGCGACTCTACCTGCGCCACCGTCGCTTCTGCACGAAATCTTCACACCGGCCCGTGGTTTCTGTACGCGGCCTGCACGGCGGCGGATCGATCATCGGTGACATGGAGAAGAGTGCTCGTCAACCGTTGGCGGTGCGGCGATGATCGGATGGGTCATCCTGGCCGCGCTGCTCGCTCCCGCGCTGGTGCTTGGGCGCTGGGCGGAGCGGGAGCGCCGGCGCTCGCAGGCACGAGTCTCGGCGGACGAGGGGATACCGGTGGCGTCCGCGCCGCGGGCTCGCCGCCGACGCCCGCTTCCCGGGGTGGGCCGGATCGCCGACACGGGCGTCCGGGCCTCCGCCAGGCCGGGTCGGCCGCGCGGTCGCGGCCGCTCGCGCACCTACGCCGGGCGCTGAACGCGGTCCAGGCGCTTGGACGCGGTCGCCTCGTGCGCGGGCATGAGGTCGGCGCGTGAGATCTCCACGACGTGGGGCGCGACCGCGCGGACGCCCTCGTCGGAGTCGATGCGCTGGTAGGTGAGGGTCTTGAGGAAGTTGGCCACCGACAGGCCGCCGGTGTAGCGGGCGGCGTGGCCGGTGGGAAGCGTGTGGTTGGTGCCGATCGCCTTGTCCGAGAAGGCCACGGTGGCCCGGCTGCCGAGGAAGATCGACCCGTAGTTGCGCAGGCGCTGTAGGTACCACCCGTCCTCGGCGGTGTGCACCTCCAGATGCTCGGTGGCGACCTCGTCAGACAGCGCGACGGCGTGCTCGCGATCGGCCGCCACCATAACCACCCCGTGGTCGGTCCAGGCCCGCCGGGGCGTCTCGGCCGAACCGTCGCCGCGGCGGTCGAGATCGTCGAGCTGGCGCTCCACCTCCTCGATCACGGCGCGGCCCAGCGCCTCGGAGGTGGTGATGAGGACGGCTGGCGAGGTGGGGCCGTGCTCGGCCTGGCCCAGCAGGTCGGCGGCGACCAGCTCCGGATCGGCGGTGTCGTCGGCGATCACCGCCACCTCGGACGGGCCCGCCAGCAGGTCGATGCCGACGCGTCCGAACAGCTGGCGCTTGGCCTCGGCGACGAAGGCGTTGCCCGGGCCGACGATCATGTCGACGGGCCCGAGCGGCTCGGCGCCGTCCAGCAGGCCGAACGCCATCGCCGCCAGCGCCTGGACGCCGCCCAGCGCGAAGATGCGGTCCGCGCCCGATGTGGCGATCGAGTGCAGCGTCGGGGCGTGCAGCGCGCCGCCCCGCGGCGGCGAGCACGCGATCACCGTGTCCACGCCGGCCACCTTGGGCACGAGCACCGTCATGAACGCGCACGCGAGCATGGGGACGCGACCGCTGGGGCAGTAGGCGCCGACCGACGCGACCGGCACCTGACGCTGTCCCAGGAAGACGCCCGGCAGGGTCTCGGCCTCGAAGTCGGTGAGGGTGGCCCGCTGCAGGTGGGCGAAGTTGCGGATCTGGGCCTGGGCGAAGGCGACGCTCTCCTTGAGCGCGTCGGGCAGGGACGCGGTGGCGGCGGCCACCTGGTCGGCGCCGACCTCGAAGCTGCGCGGGTCCCAGCCATCGAGCTCTGAGGAGTACGCGCGGACGGCATCGATGCCGCCGCGCTCGATCGCCGAGAGCATCTCGGACACCCGTTCGGCTACGGCGCGGTCGGGTCCCGCCGGCGCCTGGGTCGCCGCTGACTTCAGATACAGGGGTGCGTCCATGGGCGCCAGCCTAGGACGGCGGCGACGGAAAAACTACGCTTAGACGTCTTTGATCTGATCAAAGCAGCGCCTTGACTCTGCAGCAGCTCCTCTACTTCCGCACCGCGGCCGAGCTCGGCTCGTTCAACGCTGCCGCGCGCGCTTTGCACTGCACCCAGCCGGCGGTGTCCGACCAGGTGCGGCGGCTCGAGAGCGAGCTGGGCGTCTCGCTGTTCGCCCGTGCGGGGCGCGGCCTGACCCTGACCAGCGCCGGGCGGGTGTTCCTCAGCCACGCCGAGCGCGTCACCGAGTCCGCCGATGACGCGCTGGCGTCGGTCGGGCGCCGCCACGCGGCGCGCGAGCGCGTCGTGACGATGGGAACGTTTCGCAACGCGCCCTACTACGAGATCGCCGAGCTGGCGACGCGCTACTGCGAGCTCAACCCCGATGCGCGGCTGCGCATGCGCGGCCAGAACTCCTACGACGTGGCGCGCTCGGTCGGAGACGGCGAGCTCGAGGCGGGTCTGGTCGTCCTGCCCGTGGACGACTCGCTGCTCGAGGTGCGGTCGCTGTTTCGCGACGAGGTGATGTTCGTCAGCGGCGTCCCGGAGCTGACCCGCGAGCCTGCCGGCGTGGCCGCTCTCGCGCAGTCGCCCCTGATCCTCTACGACATCAGCCACGGCTTCAACGACCCCACCCGGCGCCAGCTCGCCGCCCGGGCCCAGGAGGCCGGCGTACTGCTGGAGCCGCGGATCGAGGTCGAGCACGTGGAGACCGCGCTCCAGCTCGTCGGCCGGGGGCTGGGGAGCACGATCGCGGCGCGCGCCGTCCTGGCCCGCTCCGCGCTGCCCGAGGGCATCTCGGCGGTGGCGTTCGCCGAGCCGTTCTACGATTTCTTCGCGCTGGTCACGCGCCGCGGCGTCCGCGTCAGCCCCGCCACCAAGGGTCTGCTGGATCTGATCGACGACTGGGCGGCATCAGTCTCGCCCCGCCTGTGAAGGCGGCGGCTACGGGACGGCGCCGGCCGCGAGCCCGGTGCGCACCCGCGCCGCCAGCCCCGGCGCCACCAGCACCACCAACAGTCCGATGATCAGGTAGATGACCTCGATGTACGGCAGCCGCGCGAACGTCCCCACCTGGCCGACGAACACGTTGCGGTAGATCGTGTAACAGACGAAGGCGCCCCCGAGGATCGGGATGATGATCTGCCACACGGGCGCCTTGGCCTCACCATCGAGGAACAGGAAGTAGATGGCGCCCACCGTCGACATCACGTAGGCCACGAGGATCAGCACGGTCCCGATCTGCAGGGGATAGAAGGTGGCGTTGATGACCGACGACCCGGCGAGCTGCTGGCCGATCAGCGAGCACGCGAAGATGGTCAGCACCACGCCGAGGGCGGCGCCCGGCTGGCCGTGCTTGGTCAGCCCGGCCAGGCCGGTGCGCTTGCCGGTGGCGTCGCGCGCCTGGGCGTACATGATCCGTGCCGCGCCGCTGGCCACGCCCAGCGAGATCGCGAACAGGCTGACCGTGGCCATCAGATCGAGGAGGTCGCCGTACCACTTGCCGACGTACGCGTTGCCGAGATCGGTGAACGGAAGACCCCCGGCGTAGGCCTTGGCGCCGGCGGCGTTGGCTCCGTAGCCGAGCGACTGCGAGGCGGCGGTGAGCAGGTAGAAGGCGCCGACGACGACCACCGCGGTCTTGATCGCGCGCGGGATCTGGGTCTTCGGATCGGACGTCTCCTCGCCCAGGGCGGCCGCCCCCTCGAAGCCGGCGAAGGCGAGGAAGCCGTACACCGCGGCGCGGGCGATCGTGCCGACGTCGCTGCCGTTGGGCAGCGCCAGGAACTTGATCGTGAAGGTCTGACCGCTCGGGCCGTGACTGAAGATGACCGTGGCCAGGATGACGACGCTGAGGATGGTCACCAGGATCGCGCCGGCCACCTCGGAGCTGAGGAGAGCCCGTGTGACGATCCGGATCTCCGTGAAGGCGAGCAAGGCGACGCCGATGAGGCCGATCAGAGCGATCCACCACCACTGCTGCGTGTCCAGGATCCCCGTCTCCTTGAGAAAGTTGCCGCCGAACAGCCCCATCTCGATCGTCGAGCCGCAGCCGATCGCGATGTAGGCCCCCATCAGCGCCCAGCCCGAGAAGAAGCCGGCCTTGGGGCCGAGGGTGACGCCGACCAGCGCGTACACCGAGCCGGCGTGCGAGATGTGCTGCGAGAGCTTGATGAAGCAGTAGGCAACGAGCGCCACGCCCACGACGGCGAACACGAATGACAGCGTCACCGCGCGTCCGATGATGACCGCCGCGCCCGTGCCCAGCAGCCCGATCGCTCCCACCGGCCCGATCAGGCCGACCGAGAAGGCCGAGGCATCGACCAGACTGAGTTCTTTGTGGAGGCCCTCGCTGGGCTGAGTGGTGGTGGTCATTGCGCGACGCTATCCCGGCGGCCGGGTCTGTGCCAGACCTTGATGTGCTTGAGCAGTTCAAAGCATCGCTTGCATCTCGGACGGTCACGCCCGCCCGCCGGGCGCCGGCCGGCCTCCGGGTCTGCGCGCCCAAAGTTCGGGGGGCCATGTCAGGGGGTGCGCCCGATGCGCGGGACGCGTCGCGCGCGCACCATGGCAGGCCAGTCGCTCCTCGCTTGAGAGGCGCGCGTTTGACGAACAAGGAGTGGGACCATGAGCCATACCATCCAACCGCTGCTGGAGCACGAGCTCCTGCGGCAGCTGCGCGACGCGGTCCGCGGGGAGATCCTGACGCCGGACGACGCGGGCTACGAAGAGGCTTCCAAGATCTGGAACGGGGCGCACGACGGTTACCGGCCGGCGGCGGTCGTCCGCTGCACCGGGGTCGCCGACGTGCTCGCCGCGGTCGGCTTCGCCCGCAGCAACGGGCTGCCCGTGGCGGTGCGCGGCGGGGGTCACAGCGTCGCCGGCTTCTCGACCATCGACTGCGGGATCGTCATCGATCTCGGCCCGATGAACGACGTCCATGTGGATCCGGGCGCCCGCCGCGCGACCGTCGGCGGCGGCGCGGTGTGGGCCGACGTCGACCACGAGACCCAGGCCCACGGCCTGGCCACCACGGGCGGTCTGGTGTCCAGCACCGGGGTCGCCGGCTTCACCCTGGGCGGCGGCATCGGCTGGCTGATGCGCAAGCACGGCCTCGCCTGCGACAACCTCGTCGGCGCCGACGTCGTCACCGCCGATGGTCGGCTCCTGCACGCCTCCGAGAGCGAGAACGCCGATCTCTTCTGGGGCCTGCGGGGCGGGGGCGGCAACTTCGGCATCGTGACGCGCTTCGAGTTCGCGCTGCACGAGGTCGGTCCGATGGTCTATGCCGGGCCGATCTTCTACCCGGCCGACGCCGATCAGGACCTCCTGCGCCTGTTCCGCGAGTGGTCGCTCGGCGCGTCCGAGGACATCACGGCGCTAATGAACCTGACCAGCGCGCCGCCGCTGCCGGTGATCCCGGAGGCATGGCACGGCCGCAAGGTGGCCGCCTTCATCGCCACCTCCGCCGGACCCGTGGAGGAGGGCGAGGCCCTCGTGCGCGAGTTCCGCGCCATCGCCGAGCCGGTGGCCGACCTGCTGGGCCCGATGCCCTACCACGTCATCCAGACCCTCATCGACCCGCTGTGGGAGAGGGGCGTCCACGCCTACTTCAAGGCGACGAACCTGGCGCGCCTGGACGACGGGCTGATCGACCGCCTGGTGGAGCTTCACCACGCGGCGCCCGGGCCCCAGTGCGAGATCCACGTGCACCAGATGGGCGCGGCGGTGGCGGCGGTCGGCGACGGTGCCACAGCGTTCGGCGAGCGCTCGATGCCCTACGTGCTCAACGCGGTCACGGCGTGGCGCGATCCGGATGCGGCGGCGGCCCACATCGCGTGGGCGCGCGCGGTGATCGCGGCAGCGTCGGAAGCGTCGACCGGACGGGCGTACGTCAACTTCCTGGGCGACGCGGGCGCGGCGCGCTCGGCCTACGGTGAGGAGACGTACTCGCGCCTGGTCGAGCTCAAGAGCACGTACGACCCGCACAACGTGTTCGCGCGCAACCAGAACATCGAGCCCTACCCGTCAGGCAACGGGTCGGCGGCGCGGTAGCTCGGGGCAACGCTCACGCTGTGGGCGGGTCGGCGGCATGGGGCCGGCCCGCCCTCGCGGTCCTTCGGACGGGCGGCCCCGCCTTCGCAGTCAGCCGAGCGCGCCCGCCAGCACGTCGGGGAGCTGGCGGCGCGACGTGACGTCGAGCTTGCGAAACGCGCGCCCCAGGTGGGTCTCAACCGTCTTCTCGGTCACGAACAGCGTCTGGGCGATCTCGCGGTTGGTCTGACCCGCAGCGGCGAGCTCGGCCACGCGCTGCTCGCTGGGAGTCAGCGACGCCGCCCCCGAGCGGTCGGTGGTGCGCGGCCGGATGCCGATCGCCGCCAGCTCCGCGCGCGCCCGGCGCTCGAGCGCCAGCGCGCCGCACCGCGCCGCCAGGGCCAGCCCGTCCAGCAGCGGCGCCCGGGCCGCCGCCCGCTGCCCGGCGGCGCGCCGGGTGGCGCCGAGGTCGACGAGCACCCGAGCGTGCTCGAGGCGGTCGGGGATCGGCTCCAGCAGCTCGAGCGCCTGCTTGAGGCGGCCGGCCCGCTCCGAGCTGGGACCGACCAGAGCGGTCGCCCGCAGCGCCACGGCGAGCGCGCGCGGCGTGCCGAACGCCTCCGCGCGGCGCAGCTCGTCGGCGGCGAGGGCGCGCGCCTCCTCGTGTCGGCCCACATCGGCCAGCACGAGCGCCGCCGCCGATCGCCAGGGCAGCACCGCCGGGTTCAGCGCGCCGAGCGCCGGATGGTCCGCGCCGCACGCCAGCAGCTCCTCGATCGCCCCCTCGGGGTTGCCCGCGGCCGCACGCAGCACGCCCGAGGCGTAGCGCAGCTGGGAGCTGGGCGAGAACTCGGTGTCGTAGCGGACGCCGGCGCCGTCGATGAGGCGTCGCAGCGACTCGGGCGTCTCGTCGCGCTCCAGTCCCGCCAGCACCGCCGACGACACGGCCAGGACCACGAACTCGGTGCCGAGCATGTCGGGCGCCAGCTCCATCGAGGCCTGCGCGTCGGCCTGGGCGGCCACCAGGTCTCCGCGGCGCATCGCGATGAACGCACGCAGGGCGAGCATCGTCGCCACGGACGCGGCCGCGCCCAGCTCCCGTGCCCGGGCCAGCACCTCGTCAGTGCCGCGCAGGGCTGCGTCGAGCTCGTCGGTGGCGGCCAGCACCGCCAGGGCCACGATCGCCCACGCCTCGCCCCGCTGGGGCTCAGGCGGAAGGCCCGCAGCGAGTGCCCGGTGGGCCCGGTCCGCCGCCAGCATGGACGACCGCAGGTACATCAGCTCGTCCATCGCCAGGGCGGCGAGGGTGGTGGCCTCGAGCACGCTGCCGGCCGGACCACCCGGGTCTCTCAATGCAGCGATCGTCGACTCGGCGGCGCGGCGCGCCGTGGCCGAGGTGTAGCTCACGCCGAGCAGGGCGACCTCGAGCTGCTCGCGCGCGGATCCGGTGGCCGGGAGGCGCTGCTGGGCGCGGTGCAGGATGGCGCCCCCCTCGTCAGCGCAGCCCGCGAAGAACAGCATCCCGCTGAGCTCGATCGCCGCGGCGACGATCATGTCGGGGTCCTCGGCGTGGTTGACGATCTCCGACAGGGGCGCTACCGCCTCGTGGGCACCGGCGCGGGCGTGGGCCTGGCCGAGCTCGAGCACGACCGCGGGGCGGTCCCGGGGCGGCGGCGGCTCGTCCAGCGCGCGGGCCAGCAGCGCGGCGGCGCCGGCCGCGTCGCCCAGTGCCAGCGCCTCGCGCGCGGCCGCGCGCAGCAGCGCCACCAGCTCGGGGCTGGCCGCCGGGTCGGTGTGCATCGCCTGGGCGGCCACCTGGCCCGCCGGGGCGCCGCGCGCGGCCAGCAACCGGGAGGCATCACGATGCAAACGGGCGCGCTCGGCCGGCGACAGGTCGCCGTAGATGGCCGTGCGCAGGATCGGATGGGTGAACTGGACCCTCCCGCCGGGCTCCAGGACGCCGGTCGACACCAGCGACGCCATCGCCGCCTCGAGCTCCTCGGCCTCCAAGGCCGCCAGGCGCGCGGCGTCGCCGGCCTGGGCGCCGTCGCCGAGCACGCTGACGGCACGGGCCAGGGCGGCGGCCTGGGGCGACTGACGCGACAGGCGCAACAGCACGGTGTTGGCCACGCCGCGCGGGACCAGCGCGGCCAAGTCCGCGGCGGCGGCGGCCGTCGGCGGCAACCCGCAGGACGCGGCCTCGTCCAGCAGCTCGCCGACGAGAAACGGGTTGCCGCCGGTCACCTCCAGGCAGGCGGCGACGAAACGATCGTGCGGCTCGGCCCCCAGCCGCGAGGCGATCACGGCGGCCACCGCCGCGGCGCTCAGCGCCGCCGGGCTCAGCCGCTGGGTGGCGGGATCTGCGACGAGCGCGGCCGACGCCGGCATCTCGCCGGGATCGAGCGGCCAGGTGGCCAGGACCAGTGCCATCGGCAGCCCCTCCAGGCGGCGCGCGATGAAGGCCAGGACGCGGGCCGAGGGCCGGTCGATCCACTGCAGGTCGTCGATTGCCAGTACCAGCGGCGAATCGGTGGCGATGTTGGAGGCAAGCCAGTACAGCCCGTGCTGCCACGCGTAGCCGGCGTCGCCGGAGGCGGGTCCCGGGGCTGGAGCCGGGGCTCCGGTGAGCAGATCGGCGGCCAGTGCCGCGGCCCCGGTCAGCCACCGTGCCCGCTCGTCATCGCCGGCGTCAGACACGAGCCGCTCGAACAGCTGGCGCACCACTCCGAACGGGAAGCCCGCCTCCAGCTCGGTGGCGCGGGCGCTGAGCACGCGGTAGCCCAGCTGGGATGCGTGCGCCCGGGCCTCGCCGAGCAGCCGCGACTTCCCGATGCCCGCCGCGCCCTCGATGACCAGCACGCAGCCCGCCCGCTGGCCGACGGCGCGCAGCGCGGCATGGGCACGCTCCAACTCGTGCTCGCGCTCGAGCAGTGCGGCCGGCCCGGTCCCGGCAAGTGTGTGCATCGCGTTAGCGCGATCGTACGGCCCGCGCGGGGGCGCGCGCAATCCCCGTCGGGTTTCGGCGGCTCCGCGCCCCGGCGTTGAAACGACGCGCCACGCACGGCCGTTTCACAGAGGGCGTGGCGTGAGGGTCCAGCGGGGCTCGAGTTTTACGCCACGCGACGCAGGAAGCGCCCGTGCGTGGCGTGAGGTTTCAGCTTCAGGCGGTCGGCCTCGCGCCCAGAACCCGTAGCCTTCCACGATGATCGCGGCCACGGGCGAGACCCGGTCGGGCTATGAGGTGGCGTTCCTGGACTGGCTGGCGTGCGCCTGCGCCGGCGCGGGGGAGCGCGCGCCCCAGTCGGTCGGCGAGCTGGGGGATGACCTGCCGGCGCGGGTCGCGTTCGCCGGCGCCGCCGGCCACGTGCTCGACTACGACGACACCCTGCCTGACGGGCTCGCGCACATCAGCGCCGCGTGCGCACCGGCGGCGCTGATCGTGGCCGCCGAGCTGGACCTGTCGCTGGGCGCGATGCTCGACGCGTTCGCGGAGGGCTGGGAGGCGATGGCGGCAGTGGCGACGGCCAGCCACCCCGCGCTCTACGACGGCGGCTGGCACCCCACGTCGGTGTGCGCCCCCATCGGCGCCGCGGTCACCGCCGCTCGCGTGCTCGAGTTGCCCGCCGCGGCGCAGGGGCACGCGGTGGCCCTCGCGGTGCTGCGCGCCGGGGGGACGCGCGGGGCCTTCGGCTCCGATGGCAAGGCGATCCAGGTGGGCCTGGCCGCCGCCGCCGGCGTGCAGGCGGCGCTGCTGGCGCGGGCGGGCGCCACCGTGGACCGCCGCGCCGTGAGCGGCCCGGTGGGCTTCGAAGCCGTGCTGGGCGCGTGCGTCCCGACCGGCGTGTTGGATGGCGCCGCCGCCGAGGGCGCCCCGGCGATCGAGCGCAACTGGATCAAGCTGCACCCCAGCTGCCTGGGCACGCACGCGCCGATCGACGCCGCCGTCCAGGCCCGTGATGAGGGGTACCGCCCCGACGGCACGCCCATCGAGGTGCGCGTGCACCCGCTGGCCCGGCAGGCGGCGCACCTGGACGACGTGAACGACGGGCTGGCCGCCAAGTTCTCGATCCCCTACTGCGTGGCGCACGCGCTCGCGCACGGCCCGCCCCGGGTCCGGGATTTCGCGGCGCTCGACGCCGAGACGCGGGAGCGCGCGACGCGGGTGAGCGTCGTCACGGACGAGTCGCTGCCCGAGTTCGGCGCCGTGATCGGCGCCGCCGGGCGCGAGTGGGCGCGCATCCCCTGTCCACAGGGGGCGCCGGAGCGGCCCGCTGCCGCCTCGGACCTGGCGGCGAAGGTCGCTGATCTCACGGGCGGGCGGCTGGACGGGGTGCTCAGCGATCTGGACGCGCCCGCGACCCTCGCGGTGGACGCGGCCGGCCTTGGCGCGGCGGCTACCGCGGGCCGGCGCTGATCGCTGACTCGGCGGCCGCGATGAGCGCCGCCCGGTCCGTCTGCCGGGTCTCGAGGTTGGCCTGGATCGTGTAGCGCACGCCGCCTCGGACGAAGTCGATCTGCGGCGGCGAGCAGGACGCGCCGCAGGACAGCGGGAGAAAGCCCGCGCGCGTGGCCCCCTTGACCGTGACCCGCCTGCCGAAGACTCGGGCGCCCTTGGTCGCGCTGAACGCGGCGACGAAGCACGCGTTGGCGCCGCCGCAGTTCCTGACCGCGGCCACCTCCAGGTCATATCCGGACTTCTCGGGTCCGCCCGTGGCGAACATCCGCTTCGCGTCCAGGGGCATCGAGCGGGGCAGCAGCACGGCGGGCGCCCCGCCCGACCTCTTGATAGCGCTGATCTGGTGCGCGAACAGCGCGGGCAGCGTCGGCATCGCCGCCGCCAGCGCCATCGGCGCCGTCACGGCCGCGCACAGCAGCGCGACCGCGGCCGCGGTCAGGCTGGGGCGGGGCATCGGCGCATCCTACGGAGCCAGGCGCTCGATCGCCCAGCCACCCTCGGGGCGGCGGCGATAGAGCAGACGGTCGTGCAGCCGGTCGTTGCGGTTCTGCCAGAACTCGAAGGTCTGGGGCGTGAGGCGGAAGCCGCCCCAGGCCTCGGGCAGGGGCAGCTCGCTGTCGGCGTAGCGCTCGGACAGCTCGGCCACCCGCGCCTCCAGCTCGGCCCGGCTGGCGATGGGGCGGCTCTGGGGGGAGGAGAGCGCGCTGAGCTGGCTGCCGCGCGCGCGGCTGCGCACATAGGCGACCGACTCGTCCGTCGTGGTGCGTTCCACTCCGCCCTCGATCCGCACCTGGCGCCCCAGCGGGTCCCAGTAGAACAGGAGCGCAGCGGTGGGGTTGACGGCCAGCTCGCGGGCCTTGCGGCTCTCGTAGTTGGTGTAGAAGACGAAGCCGTCTTCGTCGGCCTGCTTGACGAGCACCATCCGCACCGAGGGCGCCCCGTCGTTGGCGGCGGTGGCGACGGCGGCGGCCTCGGGCATGCGCACGCCGACATCGGCGGCGGCCTGAAACCAGGCGCGGAACTGGCGCACGGGGTCCGGATCGGCGTCCTCCTCGCGCAGCGGCTGGGCGAAATCGGTCATGGCGCGACCCATTATCGACGGGCCGCGGTGATGGGGAGGGGCCGGCGCCTCCGGGTCGAACACAGAACGTGGTGACGGTTCCGAACCACAAGCCGTCTGCGCAGTCGGCAGCACCCGGCGCCGACCACCCTGCGCCGGATTGGGCCGAGCGCATCACAGCGCTCGCGGCAACGTTTCACGCATGGCTCATGCGCCCCCGGGTGCGGCTGTCGGTGATCGGGGTCACCCTGCTGCTCGTGGGCGGGCTGATCATGGCCAACTCCGTGTGGACGCTGCCCCTGGTCGTCGCCGGGGCGCTGATGGTGGCGGTCGCGTGGATCGGCCGGCGTCTCGAGGGGCGGTTCGCCGTGGAGTGGGGAAAGGGCGGGACGCAACTGGCCTTCAACGCGACGATCAAGGCGCCCCCGCCGGCAGCCGAGGTCCCGGCGCTCGAACGGGCGGCCGAGCCTGGCTCCGCGCCGCCCGCCGAGCCGGCCACCGGACCCCCGGACGTGATCGAGGGCGAGGCCCACACCGTGGAGATCAACGTCGGCGAGCTCAAGGCGCTCATCGCCGCCGCGGAGGCCGCCGACGTGCCGCCCGATCCGATCGTGCGCGACATCCGGGTCCGGCGCCTGACCGACAACGGGGACAGGACGCCCCGGCCCGCGGCCTGACCCCGGCGACCCCGGCGACCCCGGCGCTGCGACGACCCGGGCGCGCGGCGGGCTACGGGGCGCAGCTCGTGCGCGACCCCGAACGCTGCCCGGCCTCCATCGCCCTGACGGCCCGCAGATGGCGGGCGAGTGCGGTCGGCGTCACCGGTCCCGCCGGCAGCTCGACCACGAACGCCGCGGTCCCCGGTAGCAGGTGGTTGGACCACGCAGGCGCCGTCCCGTGCACGATTCCCAGGCACGTCGCCCTCAGGCCCGACAGCTGCGCGTAGCGGCGGGCCACGCCGTTGTCGCCTCCCGCCATGTCGGTGAGGTCCATGTGCTGGTGGTACCAGATGGTCACCGCCGGCCGGATCCGGCGGATGAGCGCCATCGCGGCTCGCGTCTCGGGCTCGGACGCGGGGCGGGGCCCCGAGTCATACGTGGGGTCGGTGATCCGCTCCCACCGATACGGGAAGTTGCGGTTCAGGTCGACCCCGTGCGCGTTCTGGCGCGTCCCGGCGGCGGTCCCGTCCGGGTTGAGCTCGGGCACGAGCCAGAGCTGCACGCCGACCGGCACCGGTCTGCGAGCCAGCGCCGACAGGATGGCCGTGCCCGCGCACTCGTTGCCGTGGATGCAGCCGACGAGCAGCAGCCTGCGGGGCGCGGCGTCCGGACCGAGCACGCGGGCCGCGATGGGGCGCCCGCGCACGGAGTGGCCGATGACCACGCGCCGCGAGCTCACCGCCGCCACGGCGCGCGCCGCCGGGCGCGCGCCCGGCGCCCGCCGCCGGGGCGCGCGTCGCCACGGCGTGGGGCCGGGACGCGGTGGGGAACCCCCGCAGCAGCCGCGCGAAGATCGCCTTCAGGGTCGCCTTGCCGTAGGAATGCGAGCCGTCGTACATCGTCAGAATCGCGATCGAGACCCGGACGCACCCGCGGGTCAGCAGCACCACCTGGTGGTCCTCGAGGCCGGTCCCGTACCCCCAGCCGCCCTTGAAGTACCTCTTCCAGCCGGGCAGGGCCAGCTCCCCGATGCCCCAGCGCTGCGGCGGGATCACGCTGCGCAGCAGTCGCATGGCGTAGGAGCGATGGCGCGCCACCACGTAGGCGTCGATGTGCAGGAAGAAGCGGGTCTGGTCGCGCGGGTCGATGCGGGTCTCGCCCCACACCGGGTTGGTGGCAAACCCGGTCATGCCCACGCGCTGGGCGAGCGCGCGCAGGCCGGCCTGGCCGACGGTGTCGAAGATCTGCTGGGCGTCATCGTTGTCCGAGGCCCGGATCATGGGACCCAGCACGGCCTCTTGGCCCGCCGTCAGCGGGCGGTTGCGGACCGCCGCGCTGTCCAGGTAGGTGACGAGCAGCATCGCCTTCACGACGCTGGCCGACCACTCGTCGTGGTCGGGCCGATAGCCGTAGAAGTGGTCCTGGGTCCGGACTGCGAACGCGATGTCGCCCACGCGCGAGTGGGCGTAGGCGACCGCGGCGGCCATGTCGGGCCGCCACAGCTGATCGATCGTCTTGGCGGTGCCGGGGACCAGACAGCGCGCGGCAGGCCGCGCACCCGCCGCACCGGCCGGGGCGGCCGCCACCGCGACGGCGAGCGCGGTTGCAACGCACACCGCGACGAGCATCCGGAAGGGTGGCGATCCTGCCCATGGCCGCAATCCTCTCGCGCCGGTCGCCCGCCTTCAACGCGCAACCGCGGAGCGGGCCCCGGAGCCGTTGGTAGTCTGGGGCCGCCATGAAGGGCCATCCGGGCACAACAGCAGGAGGCTCGCCGTTCTAGATCTCGCCCGCGTCGTTATCGCCGGTCTGGCCGCGCTCCTCGGCCTGGCCGGGTATGCCAAGCTGCGCCGCCCCGGCCCGTCGAGCGCCATGCTCCGGGCCGCCGGGGTCCCGGGCGCGTCCGCGGCGACCCGCGCGGTGGCCGTCGCCGAGCTCGCCGTGCCTGCGGCGGCGCTGATCCTGGCCGGCCGTGCCGCCGGGACCGTCATCGCGGTGGTCTTCGCCGGCCTGACCGCGGGCGCGGCCGTGGGCGCCCGTCGTGCCGGCGATCAGGCCTGTGGGTGCTTCGGCGACGAGGACGCCGCGCTGGGCCCGCGCCATGTGGCCACGAACCTGGCCGCGGCCGTCGCCGCTGCGGCGGCGGCGATCGCCGCGCCCGCAAGCTTGCCGACCCTGGCCATGCGGCAGCCGGGACTGGCCCTGGTCGACCTCGTTCTCGCGCTGGCGCTGGCCGCGTTGCTGCGCGCGTGGCTGCGCGCTGCGGGTGCCGGCGGCTGGCATGCCTCGGCGCTGCGCCTGGTCGACTCCTCGGCGCGCCTGCTGGACGAGCGCTTCTCGCGGCGCTCGGCGCTCACTCGCATCGCCGTGGCGGGCTCGGCGCTGGCGGTGGCGCCGGTGCGCTATCTGCTGTACCCCGGGACCGCGCTGGGCGTGGTCGTGCCCGGCGCCTGCAAGGAGGGCCTGTGCACCGACGGCTACACCGCGTTCTGCTGCGAGATCCACCAGGGCCTGAACACATGCCCCGCCGGCACGTTCGTGGGCGGCTGGTGGATGTGCACGGACTACCGCGGCCATCAGCTGTGCCAGGGCGCCGGGATCCGGTACTACGTCGACTGCAACAACCTCCCCGGCCAGCCCTTCCCCGGCGGATGCCGGTGCGCGGACAACGACTGCTCGCACCGCCGGCAGGCGTGCAACGTGTTCCGCTACGGGCAGTGCAACACGCACATCAAGGGCACCACCGCCGTCGTCTGCCGCGTGGTCACCTGCGAGAAGCCGAGCCGGATCCCGCAGCTGAACTGCAACTCCACGTTGATGATCGACGACGCCGTCTGCGGTCACGAGGCGGGCTGCCTGGAGCCCATGGCCACCCAGCTACCGGGCAGCGGCGGAGCGTAGGCCTGATGCTGGTACTGACGATCGTCATCGCGGTGCTGCTGGTGATCGCGCTCGTCTACATCGTCGCGCTGCTGCGCAGCCACGCCGACATCCTGCGGCGCCTGACCGCGCTGGAGGAGGCGCGCGCCGGTGGTGCGCCCGCGCCGGCCCCGGGCCCCGCGCCGATCGGCGGCGACGAGGCGCTGACGGCGGGGCCGATCAGCGGGACGACCCTGCGGGGCGACTCGGTGATGCTGTCGCTCGGACCCGGGTCGCCGGTGACGCTGCTGGCGTTCCTGACCAGTGGCTGTGCCAGCTGTGCACCGTTGTGGGATGGCCTGCGCGACGCGCCCGACCTGGCCGGACTCGCCGACCGCGTGGCGGTCATCACCCACGACGCGATGCGGGAGAGCCCGACGCGGCTGGAGCGCCTGGCGCCCGGGGCGCCGGAGGTGATCATGTCCAGCGCCGCCTGGGCCGACTATGCCGTGCCGGGCTCGCCGCACTTCGTGCTCACCGACGGCGGCGGCGGGATCCTGGGCCGCGGCTCCGCGCTCAGCTGGGGACAGCTGGAGACGATGGTGCAGGACGCGCGGGCCGACGCCCGGCGGGCAGCGGATGCGGCGCGCACCACCGCGGAGCGCGCGGAGCGCTCCGAGCAGGCGCTGGCGTCGGCGGGGATCGGGCCCGGGCACCCCAGCCTGTATCCGAGCGACGGCGTCCAGCCGGCCGACCAGGACCGCTGAGGCGCCGTGCTGGTGCCCGCATTCGTGCTCGTGGCGATCGCCGGCGCCGTGCGCGCCGCCTGGTCTCCCTGAGGACAGTCGATGCTGGCGAGCATCACTCCGCTCGGCGAGCGGAGCCGCGGATTCTCATGGAGGGTGACGGCGTCGGCGTTCGCGGCCGGCGCGGTGGCCGTCAGCGTGCTCGCCGGCGCGGCCGGAGGCGCGGTGGGGTCGATCGCGCCCCAAGGGACCTGGCGCGAGGTGGCCGGCCTGGCCGTGCTGGCCCTGGCGATCGCCTTCGACGCCACGTCGCTGGCGCGCTACCTCCCGAGCACGCGACGCCAGGTCAACGAGGATTGGATGACCCGGTACCGGGGGTGGGTCTACGGGGCGGCCTTCGGCGCACAGCTCGGAGCGGGTGTGGTGACCGTGGTCACCAGCGCCGCCGTCTATGCCGCCGCGCTGGGCGCCGTGCTGTCCGGCTCGGTCGCCGCGGGCGCCGCGGTGGGCGCGGCGTTCGGGGCCACGCGGGCGCTCTCGCTGTTGCCGGCGCGCACGGCGACCGATCCCGCCGGGCTGGTTCGCCTGCACGACCGCCTGGGGCGCGCCGAGGCGCCGGCACGCCGTGCCGTGGTGCTGGCTGAGGCGGTGGCGATCGGGCTGTTGATCGCGGGGCTGCTGTGAGGACCGCCGCCCTGACCCGGGGGCGTCCGTGAGGACCGCCGCCCGGACAGGGGGGCGTCCGTGAGGACCGGCGCCCGGACAGGGGGGCGTCCGTGAGGACCGGCGCCCATGGGCTGGCCATCGACGTCCCGCTCGGCTGGGAGGCCCGGATCGTGCGTCCCGCCCAGAGCGCGCCCTACCTGCACGTGGCCAGCTTCGCCTTGCACTCCGACAGCGGCCAGTTCGGAGCGAGCGTGACCGCGCGCATGGGTCCCGACGGCGCCTTCGCGGCGCTCGTGGAGTATCTCGTCGACGAGCACGTCCAGCCGGACAGCGGCCTGTTCAGCGCGCGGCGCTGGCAGCCCAGGCTGCGGGTCGGCGAGTTCAGCCACGATCGCCTTCAGGTGATGCGCCCGGGCCATCTCGGCGCCCAGCGTTTCTTCACCGCGGCGGCCCGCCCGTTCTGCCTGTACGCGGTGGTCTCCCCGGCGCGCCGCCGGCCGGCTCAGCTGATCGGGGAGCTGAGCGCGGTGCTGGCGACCGTCCAGTTCGACGCCTGAGCCTGCGCCGCGGATCCCGCGGGCGGCACCATCACGGCGGCGCACGTGCCCGCGTGGCGGCCGTTGGCGTCAGTGACGATCAGGCACACCTGATAGGTCCCGGGGCCGCTGAACGTGTGGCGCGGGTTCCGGGCGCTGGATTCGTCGGCGCTCGAGTGCGGATCCCCGAATCCCCACAGCCACTGCACGATGGGGGCGCCGCCGACCCCGGGCTGAGACGCGTCGTGCAACGCGTAGGTCTCCGACGTCCCCAGCCGGGTCTCGGTGAAGCCGACCGTTGGGGGTCCCGGGGCGGTGACGGTGCGGACCGCCGTCGCGGTCAGCCCGTTGGCGTCGGTGACGCTGAGCGACACCTGATAGGCGCCCGGCGCGGAGAAAGTGTGCTTGGCCTCCGGGGTGGTGGCCGTGTCGGCGGGGCCCGAGGCGGGATCGCCGAACTGCCACAGGCGCGAGACGATAGGCGCGCCGCCGGCGCCCGGGACGGACGTGTCGGTGACGGTGACGCCGTCGACGGCGCGGTGGACGGCCACCGAGAACGCGGGCGCCGGCGGCGAGGGCAGCGGCGCCGCGACGCCCGTGTACTGCGCCGCGTCGTGGCTGGGGCCGATCGGGCAGCGCGTCCGATCGATGCGGTGCAGGTTGGTGTAGGTGGCGGTGAGCCCGCTGGCGAACGCGATCCCTTGGATCGGGACCACCTGGGCCACCTGCACGGTGACCCGGAAGGGGACCACCAGCGCCCGCCTGACGAGCCGGCCCCGGCACCTCAGCGCCGCGTAGAACCGGCCGCGGCCGGCGTAGCTGCCGATCCCGACGCGTGACAGCGTCAGGCGGTCGAAGTGGTGGGCGCTGCGCTGGCGGCGCAAGGCCAGCCGCGGGCAGACGCTGCCGGCACACGACACACCCGTGAACGTCCAGCGGCGGGTGATCGCCTGGCCGCGGTGCTCGCCGTGCACCCGGACGGCGGTGACGATGTGCCCGCGCATCACGAACGGCGCGCTGATCCGGGCATCGGCCACGCCGGCCGGGCCGGGGGACGGGCCGGCCGCCGCGGCGCGGGCCGGCGCGCCGGCGGCCAGGACCAGCGCCGCCCCGAGCAGGAGACCCAGAGCCCGGTGGCGGATCGGCGTGGTCATCGGCTGCCAGCCTACCGTTGGGATCAGAGCCCGCCGCCGTACACTCCGCAGCCCGTGATCGACGAACCACCGGGCCTGAGCGCGCCGCCGGCACCGCGGCTCACCTCGCTTGCCCGCGGCGCCGGGTGCGGCTGCAAGCTGCCGGCCGCCGACCTGCACGCGCTGCTCGGCGACCTGCCGGCGGCGGTCGATGACAGCGTGCTGGTGGGCTTTCAGAGCGCCGACGACGCCGCCGTGGTCAGCATCGGTCGCGACCTGGCGCTGGTCCAGACCGTGGACTTCTTCACCGCGGTGGTGGATGACCCGGGCGATTTCGGGGCGATCGCCGCCGCCAACGCCCTGTCCGACGTCTACGCCATGGGTGGCCGGCCGATCTCGGCGCTCAGCATCGTCGGGTTTCCGCTGGAGCGGTTGGGGGGCGATGTGCTGCGGGCGGTCATGGAGGGCGCCCTGGCCGTGCTCGCCGAGGCGGGGGTGCCGCTGGTGGGAGGCCACTCGATCGATGACCCGGAGCCGAAGTTCGGGCTCGCGGTCACCGGCCTGGTGGACCCCCGCCGCGTCCTGTGCAACGACGGGGCGCGCGCCGGGGACGCGGTCGTGCTGACCAAGCCGCTGGGCACGGGGGCGATCGTCACCCACGCCCAGCGCGCCGGGGCGGGCGCTTGCGGCGACGCTCTCCAGGCGGCGGTCGCGGTGATGCGCACGCTCAACGGCGCGGCGGCGCGCCGGGCGGTCGCGGCCGGCGCGCGCGCCGCGACCGACGTGACCGGGTTCGGTCTGCTGGGACATCTCCACGGCCTGGCGCGCGAGAGCGGGGTCGCGGTGGAGCTCGACGCCGCCGCGGTGCCGGTGGTTGACGGTGCGGCGGGGCTCCTCATGCGCGGGGATGGGATCTCGGGGGGCACCCGGCGCAACGCCGCGTGGTCTGAGCGCTTCACCGCCTTCGGCGACGCTGTGGACGGCTGGCGGCGGTGGCTGCTCAACGACGCCACCACGTCGGGCGGCCTGCTCGTGGCGCTCGATCCCGGAACCGCCCCGGCGGTTTCGGGCACGGTCATCGGCCGGGTGCAGGACGGCCCGGCGGGTACGATCCGCGTGCGGTGAGCGCCGTGCTGAGCCGCGGGGAGCGACTGGGGCTGGTGCCCCGCCCGGCCTTCAAAGCCGGTGAGCCGTGGCGGCCCCACGGTGGGAAGGTTCGACTCCTTCGTCGCTCCGCTGGAGAGCGCCGATGACCGATGCCCGCCGCGAGCGGCTCCGGGCGCTGCCCTCGGTGGACCGGCTCGCCACCGCGGTGGCGCGCGCCGAGCTCGACGCCCGGCGACGGGAGCTGCTCGCGGGCGACGCCGCCGAGGCGGAACAGGTGGACCTGGTGGCGCGCGCGGTCTCGCGGCTGACGCCGGGGGCCGGCCGGGTGCTCAACGCCACCGGCATCGTGATCCACACGAACCTCGGGCGCGCGCCGCTGGCGCCCGAGGCGCGGGCCGCTGTCGCCGCGGCGGCCACCGGCTATGGGGCGCTCGAGGTCGACCTTCTCACCGGCGAGCGCTCGCGGCGCGGGCGCCGCGCTGAGGCCCTGCTGGTCGCGCTCACCGGGGCCTCGGACTCCCTGGTGGTCAACAACGGCGCCGCCGCGGTGCTGCTGGCGGTGGCGGCGCTGGCCGGGCCGGGCGGCCGGGTGATCGTCTCCCGCGGGGAGCTGGTGGAGATCGGCGGGGGCCTGCGGATCGCGGACGTGGTGGCCCAGTCGGGCGCCGAGCTGGTGGAGGTGGGCAGCACCAACCGCACCCGGGCAGAGGACTACCGCGCCGCCATCGGCCCCGGCGCCGGCGTCATCCTGCGCGTCCACCAGTCCAACTTCCGCATGGAGGGTTTCGTGGCGCGCCCCGCGCTGCGCGAGCTGGTGGCCCTGGGCGTCCCGGTCATCGACGACCTGGGCTCCGGCGCGCTCGATCCCGGGCGGCCGGTGCTGCGCGCGGAGCCGGATGTGCGCAGCTCGGTCGCGGCGGGCGCCGCGCTCACCTGCTTCTCCGGCGACAAGCTGCTCGGCGGGCCCCAGGCCGGGATCGTGGTCGGAGCGGCGGGCTCGGTCGGCGCCTGCCGAGCCCATCCGCTGGCGCGGGCGCTGCGCATCGACAAGCTGTGCCTGGCCGGCCTGGAGGCCACGCTGGAGCTGCATCTGGACCCGGGGTCGGCCGGCCGGATCCCGGTGCTCGAGATGCTCGAGCTCGCGCCCGAGGTGCTGATGGCGCGCACCGGGGAGCTGGCACGACTGACGGGCGGCACGCTGACCGAGATGCCGGCCGCCGCCGGTGGCGGCGCGCTGCCGCTGGTCGAGCTCCCCGGTCCGGCGGTGTCGCTGGCGCCCGGTCCGGAAGGCGCCGGCGCGCTGGCTGCCCGCTTGCGGCGGGGCGACCCGCCGTTGATCGCGCGCGTCCACGACGACCAGGTGCTGCTCAGCGCGCGCACGCTGGCCGAGGACGAGATCCCGCTGGCCGCGCGGTGCGTGGCGAGCGCGCGACGGTGCTGATGCCCGCCGGCCCGCTGACGGTCGGCACCGCGGGCCATGTCGACCACGGCAAGACCGCCTTGGTCGCCGCCCTGACGGGGACCGACACCGACCGCCTGCCCCAGGAGAAGGCCCGCGGCCTCTCGATCGAGCTCGGCTTCGCCGCCGTGAGCCTGCCCTCGGGGCGTGCGATGTCGCTCGTAGACGTGCCCGGTCACGAGCGCTTCATCCGCACGATGGTGGCCGGCGTCACCGGCATCGACGCCTACCTGATGGTGATCGCCGCCTCCGAGGGGGTGCGCGAGCAGACGGTCGAGCACGCCCGGATCCTGCGCGCGCTGGGCATCGACGCCGGCCTCGTAATCGTCACCAAGACCGACCTGGCCGCGCCGGACGTGGCCGCCGAGCAGGCCCGGGAGCTGTTGCCGGGCGTCAGGGTGATCATCTGCCCGCCGCGCACCGCCGATCGCCGTGCGCCGGTGATTGCCGCGCTGGAGCGGCTGGCCCTCGAGCTTCCCGGCCGGGCATCGACACCGGCCGGGCCGGCGATCCTGCACGTGGACCGCTGCTTCACGGTCGCCGGCGCCGGCACGGTGGTCACCGGCACTCTCGTCTCCGGCGCGGTCGGGCTCGCCGATCGCCTGACCCTGTACCCGCACGAGCGCGAGGTCCGCGTCCGCGGCCTCCAGGTCCACGGCGCCCCGGTGCCGGCGGCGGTCGCCGGCCAGCGCGTCGCGATCAACCTCGCCCGGGTGCCGTCCGGTGGGCTGGAGCGCGGCGACGCGCTCGCCGCGGCGGGCGCGCTGCGCCCATCCTTCGTGGTCGATGTCGCCGCCGACGCGCTGGACGGCGACCCACCGTCGGCGGTCCACGCCCATCACGGGACGCGGGTCACGGCGGCACGGGTGGTCCGCCGGCCAGGGGCGGGGATTGTGCGGCTGCGCTGCCGCCGGCCCCTGCTCATCGCCCCCGGGGACGTGGTCGTGCTCCGCGACGCCGCCGGGCGACGCACGCTCGGCGGTGTGGTCTGCGTCACGCCTCCGCGCCCGGCGCCCGTGAGCGTCGGCGACACCGCGCCGCGCGCCGCGCGACCGCAGGCGCTTGGGCTGGCCGAGCGGCTCGGGCCGGCCGAACTGGCGCGCGTGGAGGCGGAGATCCGCGCCGCGATCGCCGCCGAGGGCCGGCTCACCCTTCCGGGCCTGCGCAACCGCCTCGGCGTCTCCCGCCGCCAGGCCAAGGCGTTCCTGGACTACTTCGACGCCGTCGGCCTCACGCGGCGCCGGGCCGACGATACGCGCGTGCTGCGGCGGCGGGCGGCGCCGCCCGCGATTGGAGCTGTGGATCCGCCCGTCGCGCAACCGTAGAATCGAGATGTGCGAAAGCTGATCGCCGCCGCGGTGGCCGTCGGCGCGCTGGGGGGCGTGCCGGGGTCGGAGGCGTGGGCGGCGCCGATGCACTCGATCGGTCAGGCATCGCCTGCCGCGACCGCGGTGGCCGTCCCGCCCGCGGCGACGGCGCGGGCCGCCCCGCCCGGCACCGTGACCGAGATCCCACTGGGCGCGAGCACCCGGATCTACCTGTTCGGCCTGACCGCCGGGCCCGACGGGAACCTGTGGTTCGCCGACCAGGGCTGCATGGGGCTGGGGCGGTGCGCGATCGGCCGGATCGGCGGCGACGGTCGCATCACCACGTTCGCGCGGGGCCTGGACGCCGGCAGCCTCCCGTACACGATCGTGACCGGCTCCGACGGCAACCTGTGGTTCACCGACGACGGCCGCCGGCCGGCCATCGGCCGCATCACGCCCGCCGGGAGGATCACGGAGTTCAGCCGGGGCCTGCGCCGGCGCAGCCAGCCGTTCGAGCTGACCCTCGGTCCCGACGGGAATGTGTGGTTCACCGACCAGGGCCGGCGTCCGGCGATCGGGCGCATCACGCCGCGGGGGCGCATCACCGAGTTCAGCCGGGGCCTGCCGCGCGGCAGCGTGCCGTTCGGCATCGCCGCCGGCACCGACGGGCAGGTGTGGTTCACCGACCGCGGGTGCTCGGGCGCGGGACGGTGCGCCGTCGGCCGCATCGCGCTCGCCTCCGGTCAGATCGCCGAGCTACGGCAGGGGCTGCGCCCGGGCGGCCAGCCGCTCGGCATCGCCGCCGACACCGGCGGGGAGATGTGGTTCGCCGACTCCACGGGCGCGATCGGCCAGGTCAGTGCCGCCGGTCACATCGCCGAGCGCACACGCGGGCTCCAGGCCGGCAGCTCGCCGGTGGCGGTCGCCGCCGGCGCCGACGGCAACATGTGGTTCACCGACGAGGGCCAGACCGCCGCCGTCGCGCGGGTCACTCCCGCGGGCGTCATCCGGGAGTTCTCGGCCGGGGTGCCGGCCGGGAGCGAGCCGGCGGCGATCGCGCCGGCCGCCGACGGGCGGTTGTGGTTCACCGATGAGGGCAGTGCGGCGGCGTTCGGGTCGGTCGACACCGGCATGCCCGCGGCCGGCCGCGTCCCGCCCCGGATCGCCGCGACGCCCCATCCGGGCGCGCCGGCCGTCTGCGAGGCCGGCCACTTCGCCACCTGGGCGGGGCTGGCGCCCTCGGTCAACGCGTTCGGGTTCGACGGCTTCCGCTGGCTCCGCAACGGCGTCCTGCTACGCGGCCACGCCGGCCAGAGCTTCACCCCCGCGGTCCGGGACAGCGGGGCGCGGCTGGCCTGCCGCGAGACCGTCACCTATCCGCCGCCGCTGAACGTGACGGTGTCGGTCACCAGTCCGGCGGTGCTGGTCCGGGGCGTCGCGGCGGGAACCACGCTGGTGCTCACCGCCTAGCGCCCTATGGGACGCGGTGCACGGCGGCCAGCAGGGCCGCGTGGGAGCGGATGAGCGCCGCGCGCTCCTGCTCGATGAGCGGGCTCGCCATGCTGCATCCCTCCCGCACCCAGCGATCCGAGTAGCGCATCGCCTCGGCCCGCTGGGCGCCGGCATGCCGGACCGCGGTCTCCTCCACCCCGAAGACGTAGGCGTACAGCGCGGCCAGCGCGTCGATCAACGGCCCCTCGTCATCGGCGCCGTGGCCGTTGTACTGATGCTCGCGGTGCACGCGCCACCACTCGACCTCCAGCCGAGACGCCGTGACGGGGTCAAACGACTCGTGGTGCTGGTGCTTGAGCAGCTCATAGAAGCGCTGCATGGCGCGCCGGGCGCCATCGGGGTCGTTGTCCGGGAACGGCGCCCATAGCTGGTTGGCGCGCAGCACGAGCCAGGCCCCCTGCAGCGTCTGCGGCCACGGCAGCCCGAACGCGTGGCGGGTGACGCGGACGGCGGCGGTCAGGAACGGGACCCACTCGCGCCGGTAGTAGGTCACCCACGTCCTGGTCTCCAGCGACCCGACCAGCCGCGGGTCAAACGCGCGATGCGCGCTGACTGGCGTCAGTCCCGTTGTCCGTCTCAGCCACCCCGGCGGCACGGGCGCATCCTAGCCGCCCAGAGCACGCGTCAGCATCCCGCGGCGCGGCGCGCGGCCGGATCGCGGCGGTGGCTCAGGACCGCCGCTGCGCGTGAGCGCTCAGCGCGTCCATGTCGTGGATGACCAGGGTCTGGCGGCCGGTGCTGATGCATTTGAGCGAGCGCAGTGCCGCCAGCGCCTTGACCGTCGCCTCCCGGGAGGCCCCGCACCAGCTGGCGAGCTGCTCCTGGCTGAACGGCATCTCCACCGCGACGCCGTCCTCGCTGGCGTGACCGAAGCGCTCGCTGAGCTCGAGCAGCCGCTCGGCGACCCGGCCCAGGGTGTCCAGGGTGGCGAACTGAAGCCGCTTGCGGTCGGCGTCGCGCAGGCGCGCGGCCAGCACCCCGATCAGCTCGCGGGCGGCGACGGGCTGCTCCAGGGCCTTGGTGAGCACCGTGCCCGAGGCGACGATCGCGTCGACGTCGGCGACGGCCAGCGCGGTGGCCGAGCGGGCCTCCCCGTCCAGCGTGGACAGCTCGCCGATGATGTCGCCGCTGCCGCGCAGGCCGAGGACGATCTCCCGGCCCTCCGCCGACATGCAGCTGATCATCACCCAGCCGCGCTCGATGAGGAACACGCGCTCCGCACGGTCACCCTCGGTGAACAGCGACTGCCCGCGACGGAAGTGGCGTAGGTGGCCCTCACGCCGCAGGGTGTCGCCCAACCCCTCCACGTCTTGCCGTGGCTCCTGCACGCGCACAGTGTGACTGTTCGCGCCTGCACCGGCGCCATGGTCATTCGCCCCGTCGCCGGTTTCTGAGGCGACAGCCCGGCGCCGGCGCGCTGGCTCGTTAGCGGCGGGTTAGGACGGCTCGACGTTCACGACTCGACCGCCGATAAGCACGTCACATCGAGCCGGTCGGCCGTCCGCAAGGCATTCGCGCCGGCGCGCGGCGACGGCCGGCGGCGCATTGAGGAGACAGACATGGCCGTCACAGATACCCACCCTGCTGCGATCGGGCGTCCCGCGCTACGGGCGCCCCGCGCCGGCCACGCCCTGGCGGCAGCCGACGCCGCACGCGGCCGTCCCGGTCCTGGCATCAAGACCCTGTTCGGCGGACTCGCGCTCGTGGTCATCGCCTACGCGATCTCACTGATCGTCCGCGCGAACGGCGAGACGTGGACGTGGCTGGATGGCTGGGGCGTGGCGAGTTTCGAGCTGCTGGCCAGCGTGCTGGTCCTCATCCGCGGACTGACATGCCCGGCGGATCGCAAGTACACCCTGTGGCTGGGCCTGGGGTGCATGGCGTGGGCGCTCGGCGACTTCGCCCTCACCTACGAGTCGCTCAACGGCGCGTCGCCGCCGACCCCGTCGCTGGCCAACTACCTGTGGGCGGGATTCTTCCCGCTGGCCTATATCGGGGTCATGGTGCTCATGCAGCGCGACGTTCGGCGCTTCACCGCGGCCAACTATCTGGACGGAGTGGTGACCTGCCTGGTCACCGCCGCCGCGCTGGTGGCGTTCGCGTTCGGCGCCATCCGGCACGCCGCCGGCGGAAGTGCCGTCGAGGTCGGCACCAATCTCATCTACCCGGTCGGTGATCTCCTCCTGTTCGGGCTGACCGTCCTGGGCATCGTCCTGCTCCCGGCGAGCAAGCGCGTCCGCTGGGGCCTCATCGCGCTGGCGGGTCTGCTCAATACCGCGGGCGACGTCGCCGCGCTCTTCCCCGGGATCACTGCCACGCATCTCGGCTTCGTCCTGAACTCCGGCGCCTGGCCCGGGTCACTGCTGTGCATCGCGGCGGCAGTGTGGCTCACGCCCGGTTCGCCCGAGGAGGTACGCGAGACGCAGTCGTCCGGGTTCGGCGTGCCCACGGTGGCCTGCGGGATGGCCCTGATGATCCTGTTCGTGGGATCGCTGGTGCACACCAGCCAGGTGGCCATCGGGCTGGCCACCGCGACGCTGGTGGCCGCGGGGGTGCGCTTCGGGCTGGCGCTGCGGCGGATGAGCGCCCTGACCGAGGAGCGCCATCGCGCCCTGGAGGGCTCCGCGGCGCTGGAGCGAGCGTCCAAGGAGACCCTGGAGGCCGCCGTGCGCGACTACACCGTGTTCGCGGGACGCGTGGCCGACGGAGACCTCACCGCCACCGTCACCGCCGACGCGAGCCCCGAGCTGGGCCAGCTCGCCGGCAGCCTCAACACGATGGTGTCCGGGCTGGCCGAGATCTCGCGGGAGATCCAGGCCGGCGTCCACGAGATCGGGGCATCGGCCTCCGAGATCCTGTCCGCGGTCAACCGCCACACCGACAGCGCGAGCGAGCAGTCCGCGGCGATCAGCCAGGCCTCGGCGACCGTCAACGAGCTGCGCGCCGCCGCCGACGACACCGCACAGCGGGCCCGGGACGTGGCCCAGCAGGCCAGCGACTCGGTGGCCGTCTCCGACGAGGGCACTGACGCGGTTGAGGCCATCGCGCGGGCAATGGAGGAGATCCGGGAGCGCGTTGATGGCATCGCTCGCGAGATCCTGACCCTGTCCGACCGCACGCGGCAGATCGGCGCCATCACGGCCACCGTCAACGAGCTGGCCGATCGATCCAACCTGCTCGCCCTGAACGCGAGCATCGAGGCAGCGCGCGCCGGCGAGCACGGCAGGGGCTTCGCCGTGGTGGCCGAGCAGGTCCGCCGGCTCGCCGAGCAGTCCAAGGCGGCCACCGCGCAGGTGGAGACGATCCTCAACGACGTCACCGAGGCGACCGCCGCCGCCGTCCAGGCCAGCGAGCAAGGCACGCAGGTCGTGGACGAGGGTCTGCGGCTCACCGGACGCGCGGATGAGGGGATCCGCAGCCTCGCCGGCACGATCCGCGAGGCGTCCGCGGCGGCCGAGCAGATCGCCGCCTCCGCGCACCAGCAGAGCGTGAACATGGATCAGATCGCCGAGGCGATGGCCAGCATTGATGACGGCACGGCTCAGTTCGTGGACGGCGCCCAGCAGTCCCAGAAGGTGGCCGGAGACCTGAGCGAGCTGGCCGCCAAGCTCGCGGCGCTCACCGATCGCTACCGCGTCTGACGCCTCTCGAGCGGGGATGCGCCCGCGGGAAGCGTAACGATGCTGGTCCGCCGCGTGACCGGCGTCAGGGTGAGCGTCAGGTCGGGCACGAAGCGCATGGCGTAGCCGTCGTCGGCGGCAGCGAAGCCGGTCGTGAGCCGGATGCTGGTGGTGTGCCGGCCGAGCATTGACACCGGGACACCGCCGGCCGCCACCGACGCGTCGGCGGGCAGCGGACCGGGACAACGGGTCGCCTGGGGGCCGCCGACGAGCGCGCCGGGCACGTAGGAGACCGCCAACCGGCCACGGGATGTCGCCAGGAGCAGCGCTCCGCTGCCCAGCTTGACCGCATCGTCACACCGCTCCGGGCCCTGCGTCAGGTCGACCGTCATGGAGCCGCCGTGGCTCCACTGCACCGCACCGAATCCGGTCACGCCCGGGGCCGGGCCGGGGCTGAGCCCGACGGCGGCGAGCAGCGTGCGCCGTGGCCTGGAGGCGAGCTCCTGGGCCGTCAGCGTCGCGTGGGCGCTCTCGGGACGCGGCGTCAGCGTGATCGTGCCCGTCAGGCGGCACGATCCGAGCGGCGCGCACAGCAGCGGGTTGGCGGCGCCGCGCACCCGCTCAGCCACGCTGCCGCTGATCGTGGCGCGGTAGCCGACGTCGATCCTGCGCACGCGCGTGGTTGCGCCCGGCGGGGAACCCGATGTCTGGCTCGAGCGGGTCGTCCGCCCCGGCGCCCCGAGCCGCAGGACGATCGTGGAGCTGATGGAGCCGCTGAAGCCGTGCGCGCTCAGCGGGTGCGACGTGGCCAGTGAGATGGCGGTGCGCCCTCGCTTGAGCGCGCCAACGGAGAGCGATCGCACCCTGAGCTCCGGGATGACGTCCGGATCCCGCGGCCCGGCGCAGCGCGTCACGAGGAGCCACGGAGTGGCGCGGGCAAGCGAGACGCTGACGCGGCCGGCTCGCACCACAAATGGCAGGAACGCCCTGGTGCTCGCAGCGTCGACGCAATGCGAGCCCGCTGGCAGCGGGGTGGCGGCGTCCAGCGCGACATCGGCGGTGGTCACGCCACCGGGCAGCCCTGGCCCGGGAAGGAACGACGGCAGATACGTCACCGTGGTCGAGGCGTGGCGGCCAAGCGTTCGGCTGATGATCAGCGAAGCGGCCACCGCAGGGCGCCACGAGATGGTGCCGCTGTATCCGCACAGCCCCCACCGGGCACACCCGGCGGCCGTGTCGCCGTGGAACTGGACCGTGAGCTGACCGGTCACGCGAACGGGAACCGTTGTCTGCAGCGACGGTCGGCCACTTCCGAACCCCACTGTGACCTGATGTGCCGCGGCGGGCGCCGACGCGATGCCGGCCAGTGCCAGGGCCGCGACGATGGTGCCGGAGCGCCTCATGAGATCGGGAACGGCGGCTCGCCCGTGAACAGCTTGACGCGTCGCGTCACACCGCGGCGCCGCACGAGTGTCAGCGACAGGACCACTGATCCGCTGCGCTCGCCGCTGTAAGCGGCGCCGGCGAACGTCCGGGCGGTGTGGAAGACGATCGACAGTCGCGGGTCGCCCAACTCGCCCGCGGTGACCGTGGCCGCGGCCATCGGCGCCCCGGTGGGGCCGAGGATGTCCAGGGCCGACGGGCCCGGGCAGCGGGTGCGGAACGGATCGAGCGCGCCGCCGGGGAACTCGCCCGGGTTCGGGGACAACGTGAGCTCGTCAGTTGTCCGGTGAGCCCGGTGCGACGTCGAGCCGAGGCGCATGGTGGACGTGTCGCTGCAGGCCACGCCGTGGCTCTCGGAGATCATCTCGGCCGTCGTCACCCTGATGGAGCTGACTGGGAACGTGTCAAAGAGCCGCAGCCGGCCGCGGCGCAGGTCCGCGAGCGCAGCGGCCGGCCCGACACGCCGGCTGACGATCCTCGTCCCGGAGAAGCTCACCGTGCCCCGAGTGGCGAATGACTGCACCAGGCGTCCGCTCGCCCCGCAGGCGCCCAGCGGGTCACACAGCGGCGGAGCGAGGCCGGCGAACCCGGTGGTCAGCGCGCCGCCCAAGCCGGTCGTGCGGTAGACGACGGTGGCGCTCTCCTCCAGCGCGGAGCGGGGCTTCGGCGGCTGCGTCGAGCCACCGGGGAACGGACCTCCCCCCAGCGGCGGTTGCCCGCCCTGGCTCCCGAATGTGATGTGCGCGTGCACCGACGAGAAGACCGTGACCTGGAACGGGCCTCCGGTGGACGTGCTGTGCCCCGACATGTCGTAGCCATGTGCGCCGAAGCGTCGTGCCGGAAGGCTGAGACCGCTCAGGTCGCCGCCCGTCGGGCCCGCACACCGGCCGCCCGACGGCAGTGCGATCGACGTCGGTGTGTCGATTGTGGTGCGCGGCGCGCCCCCGATCCGCCGGACGGCGAGGCTGAAGTCGACGGGCACGAGATCGGCGCATGTGATGACGGTGCCATCGGGCGCGGTGGTCTGGACCCGTGCCACGGCGCTGGGGTCGGTGACCTCGAGCGGGGCGGGGCCTCCGGAGCTGGACGCCGAGCTGTTGCCGAGGTGCATCTCCACCGAGCCGCTCACGCCGCACACACCAGCCGCGGCGCAGCCGGCGGCCCGACTCCCCGTCCACGTGATCGTCAGGGCGCCGGTGAGCGCCACGTTGACCTGGCGGGGCTGGTGCCGCACCGGCGCGGACACGGCCGATCCCGGCACGCTCAGCGCGAGCCATCCGAGCACGGCGCAGGCGCCGGCTACCGCCGTTACCCGTGACCCCCTCATGTGCATGGACATCATCCCTCCATCGGTGAGCGTCTGTCAATCGGTGGACGATGGCCTCGATCATCCGTCCAGCCCGGTCAATTGTTCGTCCATCGCGACCGATGGGTTCCGCGTGGACGTGCTACGCGACCTCAGAGCCGTCATACGTGACTCCGCGCCGTTCTGCGCCGCGGCCCTCCTGGCCTGGACGGTCGTGCTGGTGGGATCCCGGGTGTCCTGGGGCCAGTACGCCGCGGCCTGCGCGCTGGCGCTGGTCGCCGGGGTGCTGGCGGTGCCGGCCACGCGCGACCGGGCCGGGACGCGGCTCGGCCTCGTGCCCGCGGCGCTCGTGTTCCTGACCGCCGTCGCCTTCCTGCGCAACTCGATCGGTGGGTCGAGCTCGGGCACGAGCGCGCTGGCGATGATCCCCGTCTTCCACACCGCCCTCAGCAGCCGGTCGCGGCGTCAACTGGGCATCGTCGTCGCCGGGGTGGGGCTCTTCTATCTGCTTCCCATTTTCCTCGTCGGGCCCCCGGCCTACCCGACGAGCCAGATCCGGGCCGCGGTGCTGTCGGTCGCCGTCTCGGCCATCATCGGCTTCGCCACCCAGCAGCTCGTGGCCAGCGTACGCCGGCAGGCCAACGAGGCCCGCACCCGCGAGCGGATGCTCGAGCGGCTCGTGGACGTCGTGCACCGCCTGTTCGACAGCGCTCAGCCCCGGATGGACGTCTGCCAGGCCGCCAGGTCGATCAGCGGCGCCACGGTGGCCCTGATCTACGAACCCGCGCCGGACGGCTCCGGGCTGCGTTGCACGGCGGTGACGCAGCGCGAGGCGGCCTCGCTCAACCAGCCCGCCGGCTCGGGCAGCGCCGTGCAGGAGGCCTTTGACACGCGCGAGGCGATCCTCGTCACCGAGGACGTCGAGGCGCGCGTGGGCAATCGGGCGTCGTGGATCGCCACCGGGCGCCCCCGCTCGGTCCTCTACCAGCCGCTGACCCGGCACGGCGTCGCGGAGGGCGTGTTGGTGGTGGGATGGGCGGAGGAGATCCAGGCGGGCGGGACGCACACCACGATCGCGTCGCTGCTGGCCCACGAGGCCGCCGCGGTGATCGCGCGTGCCGACGCGATGGACCATCTCACCGGCGAGGCGCAGACCGACGCGCTCACCGGGCTGCCCAACCGCCGCGCCTGGGACGCGCAGGTCAAGCGAGCCCACGCCGAGGGCGCCCCCCTGGTCATCGCGATGATCGACTTCGACCACTTCAAGGCGTTCAACGACACCTACGGGCACCCGGCCGGCGACCGCCTGCTCAAGGCCACCGCCGCGGCCTGGCGCGACCAGCTCCGCGGCGGCGACCTGCTGGCGCGGCTGGGCGGCGAGGAGTTCGGGCTGTTGCTGCGTGACTGCGATCCCGCGATTGCCACCGAGGTGACCGAGCGTCTGCGCGGCTCCGTCTCGGACAACTGGACCTGCTCGGCCGGGATCGCCGTCGGCCAGCCGGGCGAGAGTGCCGACGCCGTTATCGCGCGCGCCGATCGGGCCCTGTATGAGGCCAAGGCCGCGGGGCGCGATCGCACGCGGATGGCCTCCGTGGCCTGAGCGCCGGCTTCAACGCGACGCGGGACGCCGCCGGCGCAGCGCCGCTCGCTCGGCGTCGTTCTCGGTCAGCGCGATGGCCGCGTCGTAGGCGGCGGCCGCCGTGACCTCGTCACCGGCGCGCGCCAGCAGGTCAGCGCGGATGGCGTGGTAGAGGTGATAGCGCTCCAGGTCGAGGTCCGACAGCAGCGGCAGCGCCGCCTGCGGGCCGTGAACCTCGGCAACGGCCACGGCCCGGTTGAGCGCCACCACCGGGCTCGGCGCCAGTTCCAGCAGCTGGTCATAGAGGGCCAGGATCTGCCCCCAGTCGGTGGCGGCGGCCGTCGGGGCATCGCTGTGCACCGCGGCGATGGCCGCCTGGATCTGGTAGGGGCCGGGCTGGCGACGGGCCAGGCAGCGGCGCACGATCGCCTGACCTTCGGCGATCAGCTCGCGGTCCCATCGGGCTCGATCCTGGTCGGCCAGGCGGATGAGCTCGCCCACCTCGCTCGTGCGCGCCGGCCGGCGTGACTGGGTGAGCAGCATCAGTGCCAGCAGCCCCGCGGCCTCGGGCTCATCGGGCATGAGCTCGACGATCAGGCGGCCGAGGCGGACGGCCTCGGTGCACAGGTCGTCGCGGACGAGCGCGGGCCCGGCGCTGGCGGTGTGGCCCTCGTTGAAGATGAGGTAGATGACGGCAAGGACCCCCGACAGCCGGTCGGGCAGCTCGCCGTCACGCGGGATCCGGTAGGGGATGCCGGCGTCGCGGATCTTGCCTTTGGCGCGGACGAGGCGCTGCGCCATCGTCGACTCGGTGACCAGGAACGCGCGGGCGATCTCGGGCGTGGTCAGCCCGCCGAGCAGCCGCAGCGTCAACGCCACCTGGGCCGGGCGCGCCAGGGCCGGGTGACAGCAGGTGAAGATCAGGCGCAGGCGATCGTCGGGCACGCTCCCCTCCTCGTCGGCTGGGGTCCCGCGGTCGGGCTCGTCGGCGGTCCCGCGCAGCAGCGCCGCCTGGCGCTGGCGTTCGCCGCGTCCGGCCTCCCGCCGCAGTCGGTCGATGGCGCGGTTGCGCGCGGTGGTGATGATCCAACCGGCCGGGCTGGGCGGCAGGCCGTCCTGCGGCCAGCGGCGGACGGCCGCGGCAAAGGCGTCCTGGACCGCCTCCTCGGCGATGTCGATGTCGCCGAAGCGACGAACCAGGACCGCGACCGCCCGGCCGTGCTCCTCGCGGAACACACGCTCGATGTCCTCGGGCTCCACCACCGCCATGGCGCGCCGTCAGCGCTCCGCCTGGTCCTGGAACGGGCGCACCTCGATCGTGAGCGTGGTGGCCAGCGCCAGCCGCCGGCCCCACTCCAGCGCGGCGTCCAGATCGTCGGCGCGGATGATCGACAGGCCCCCGATGTGCTCCTTGCCCTCGGCGAACGGGCCGTCGGTCATGAGTACCTCGTCACCGCGCGGACGCAGCACCGTCGCCGTGCTGGGATCGTGCAGGCCCGCCGCGAACACCCAGGCGCCGGCGGCCCGCATCTCCTCGTTGAGCGCGTCGACGTCGCGCATGATCTGGTCCAGCACCGCACGCGACGGGGTGGGGCCGTCGGGCTGCACGACGCTGAGCAGGTATGACTTCGTCATCTCAATGCTCCTTCTCGCGCCCGCGGTGGGCGCGGTCGAGGTGATTGTCACCCCCTACACGAATGGCGGGCCCCCAAATCGACACGGCGAGCCCGAGTCCCACGTCGCGTGGGCGGTGCGCGTCCTGCGCGAGACAGGCGAGGGCGCGGTGGGCGAGGGCCTGCCCGTCGACCGCGTGGTCGGGGCCGGCTAGCGCTGCTTGGGCGGCAGCGATCGGGCGTAGGCGACGCCGCGCTTCACCCAGGACTCGAGCTGGCGTTTGGTCCTGACGCCCTCGGGGTCGATCCGGAGCCATCCGTCCATCGTCTTGCCCCGCATCTCGAACGGGCCCGCGTGGGGCTTGGCCAGCAGCGTGTCGGTCTCCTCGGGCGGGACGCGCAGCAGCAAGCCGCCCCGGCCGCTGGCGCTGACCGACATGTGGCCACCGATGAGGAAGGCCAGGCCGCCGAACATCTTCTGCTCCACGACGCCGGGCTCGGCGGCGATCAGCTCCCGGATGCGATTAGCGAGATCCTCGTCGTAGGCCATGGCGCCCTCCGATTATCCCGGGTGGACGGTTGCCGTGCCCGCAATTTCCGCCCGCGGCGCGTGAGATCTTCTCGTTGTGAGTCGTTCTTCTGCAAAGGGGTAAGAGCGCTTCGCTGTTGCTTGCCAGCAGTCGGCACTCAAGCTGCGCGTCCCGGTGGGGCAGGACCGCCCATCGGGACGACGCCCTCCACTCGATCGGCCGCGCTTGGGTATGTTGCGCGACCGTGTCCAGGACGCCGCGCATCGTCGGCCGCCGCTCCGGCTGGGGGTGGGCGCTGATCCCGGTTGCGCTGGCGCTGGCGGGCTGCGGCGGAGCGGGACGCGGCTCCGCGAGCGCTCCCGCCACGACGACCGCGGCCGCGACCACGGCGTCCACCACGGCCGCCTCGAGCACCCGGCCGCCCGCGCGGAGGCGCCCCCGTCCCCGCGGAGCCCCGGTCGGCACCACCCAGCGCGTGCACGCCGGGACCTCTCTGCTCGACGTCACCGTGTCCAGGGTGCTCGACCCGCTGGGCGCCACCGGGTCGGCACGGCTTCCGGGCACCCGGGCCGCCGGCGTCCAGGTCGCGATCCGCAATGCGGGCGGCTCGGCCTATGACAGCACCGCCTCGGGCGACTGGTCGCTGCTCACGACGGCTGGGCTGGCGTCGCCGCTGTTTGTGAGGCAGGGAGTGTGCGAGACCCCGCTGGCCGACTTCGAGAGCCTGATCGGGGTGGGGGAGACGCGCACCGGCTGCGTGGCCTTCAGCGTGCCGCGACGCGCGCGGATCGTGTCGGTGCGCTTCTCCCCGCACTCGCGGGCGCGGGGCACCGTCGCCTGGCGCTGACGCCAGGTCGGCGCCCGGTCAGGCGACGCAGCGGCGGCTGACCGGGATGTTCATCGAGGGCACGGGCGGCTCGTCGCGCTTGCAGTAGGTGAGCCGGTGCGCGGGCACGTTCACCACCCCGAGGAAGTTGTAGTTGACGTCAGCGGCGGTGGCCACGCAGCCGAAGGCCGGGGTGCCCGCGCCGCCTCCGTGGCGCGTGCAGCGGACCTTCTGGAGGGGGCCGTCGATGATGCCCCGGGTGATGAGCCCCGACATCGTCGCGCGCACCGCGCCGGTGAGCCCGTTGGCCGGCGTGGCGCCGTGCTTCAGCCTGATCACGCGCGGAGCCTGATCGCGCTCGATGACGAGCGCGGCCTCCTGGTTGGCCCGGGTCTGCCCTGCCAGGTTCTGCGACGGAGGGGAGTCGGTGTTGTGGTGGTCGACGTAGATGACCAGCGCCACCAGCAGGACGGCACCGACGCCGAACGACAGCGCCCACTTCGCCCACATCGGAAGCTGCGGACGCGGGAGTGACCTTGCGGGCTGGGGCACGGCGGGACAGACCCGTCAGACGGCGTGAGCCGAGAGGACGTCGCGCAAGGCGGCCAGGTCCTCGTCGGCTGGGGTCCAGCGGCCGGCGGCGGCGTTGGCGCGCACCTGATCGGGCTTGGTGGCGCCGGCGATGACCGACGAGACCACGTCGCGGGACACCAGCGCGCCGATCGCGATGTCGATCAGGGGCACGCCGCGCTCGTCGGCCCACCGCTCGAGCGCCTCGATGAGGTCGAACTGCTCCGGACTGGCGATCTCGTCCCGGCTGGACAGACGGGCTCCGGACGGTCCCGGCTCGCCGCGGCGGTACTTACCGGTGAGCAGGCCGGAGGCGAGCGGGAAGAACGGGACGAAGCCGATGCCCAGGCGCTCGGCGGCGGGCAGGACCTCCGCCTCGGCCTCGCGGACGAGCAGGCTGTACTCGTTCTGCACCGCCGTGAACGGCGTGAGGCCGTGCTCCTCGGCGAGGGCGGCGGCCTCTTCGAGCTGGGCGGCGGAGAAGTTGGAGGCGCCGATCGCCCGCACCTTCCCGGCCCGGACGAGGTCGTGGAGCGCCTCGAGGGTCTCGAGCATCGGTGTCACGCCGTCGGGCTCGTGGTACCAGTAGTAGTCGATCGTGTCGGTGCGAAGCCGCTTGAGCGATGCGTCGATCGCGTTGTGGACATACGCCCGCGACCCGCGCGGCCCGCGGCCATCGCCCATGTCCATGCCGAACTTGGTGGCCAGCACCACCTGGTCGCGGCGCCCCTGCAGCACCTCGCCGAGGTACTCCTCGCTCTGGCCGCGCCCGTAGATGTCGGCGGTGTCGAGGAAGGTGATCCCCTCCTCCAGGGCGGCGTCCACGACGGCGCGGGTGGCGTCGAGGTCGGCGCGGCGGCCAAAGTTGTTGCAGCCCAGGCCAACGATGGACACGTCGATGCCGGAGCGGCCGAGGGGGCGGAGGGGAAGTGGCGACATGCGATTGAGCGTAGCTGCCGGCGTTGCTGGGGCCGCCGTCAGCGGAGGCGGTGGTCGTCGCGGCGCAGCGCGTCGGTGAAGCGCCGGGGGACGGCGGCGTCCTCGCCCTCCTCCCACAACGTGGTGACCACGAGCTCGTCACCCTCGGGGCGACACACGAACACCAGGCCGGGGCGCTCGAGGTCGCGCACCAGCACCGCGCCTCGCTCCCCGGGCGCGACCCGGCCGGCGGCATGCGCGCGGGCCACCCGGACCACGATCTCGGCCTTCTCGTCCAGCGAGCCGCGCACGCGCTGGCGAAAGCGCTCGGCGGCATGGTCGGTGACGGCGACGAGCATGGCGGGCGGCGCGGCCGGAGCGCTAGGGGCTCTTGCTGCGGACGTACAGCGTGCCGCCCGGCCCGCGGGCGTTGATCCGCAGCTTCGGCGCCCCCGGGACCGGCGGCGAGGCCGGTGGCTGGATCACCTGGCTGGCGAACATGCCCCCGCCGCTGACGTTGACCTGGACGCTCTCGGGCACGATCACCGTCACGGTCCCGAACAGGTTGAAGATCTGCAGCTCCACCTCTGGCCCGGCCAGCCGTGCCTGGGACAGGTCGAGCGTGATCGTCCCGAAGATCGAGCGAAACTCCGAGCGGGCGGCGAGCTCCCAGGGCCCCGAGCGCACGAGCCGGCTGCAGAACGCCACGTGGCGCTCGTGGGGCGCGTCGACCTCGGTGGACGGGGCGGGCGACGGCGCGGCCGGCAGCGCGGCGGGCAGGTCCCGCGTCAGCGTGGCCAGCTCCTCGCGTGTGCGCGCCGCCTGGGCGCGGCCGACGCGGTCCGAGAACTCCTCCAGGGTCAGGCGCCCCTCCACCACGGCTCGGCTGAGCAATTGGGTGCTGTGCTCGCGCTCCTGGTCGCCCGCCAGGATCGCGGGTTGCCGTGTCGGCTCGTCCATGGCCGTTACGGTACCGGGGCGCGTTGCCGGCGGCGGGCGGGCGCCGAACCTGCAGATTCCGACAAACCGCAAACCCCGCATGCGATTTTCCGGGAAATGCAGGTCAGGGATGCAAATCCCGACAAACGGCCGCGGCCGATCGCGGTTTTCCGGGAAATGCAGGTCAGTCGGGGAGCTTGCGGGCCTGGCGCGCGATCCCCTTCCACTGGTCGCCCTCGCTGCGCAGCCGGTCCACGGCGTTGGCGATCGTCCAGCGGTCGGGGGCGAGTTTGGGGTCAGACAGCTCCGCCCAGGCGATCGGCATCGCCACCGGGGCGCCGGGGCGCGGCCGCACGCCGTAGGGGGCGACGGCGTGCTGGGCGTAGTTGATGCGGTTGACGTCGACGTAGATACGCGTCCCGCGCTCCTCGCGGTGCCACTCCAGCGTGAGGTGGTCCGGATCGTCGGCGACCATCGCCTCGGCGAGCGCCCGGGTGTAGGCGTGGACCTCGCCGAACGAGGGCCCGCGGCGCAGCGGGGCGACGACGTGGATCCCACGCGAGCCCGTCACCATCGCGAACGTGGCCAGTCCCGCGTCGCGCAGGCGCTCGCCGGCGTCCCGCGCCGCGGCGCGCACCTGGGCGAAGCCGACGCCGGGGGAGGGATCGAAGTCGATGATCAGGCGGTCCGGTTGGTGGGGCGCATCCGCGCGCGAGAGCCAGATGTGCGGCGTGATCACGTTCTGGCCGGCGAGGTAGACGAGCGTCGCCGCGCCGGTGGCCAGGACCTGGGTCAGCGTCCCGCCGCGCTTGGGCACGGTGGCGGTGGCGATCCACTCCGGGAAGTACCGGGGGACCGACTTCATGAAGAACCCCTTCTCCTCGATGCCGTTGGGGAACGCCTGGAGGGCCAGGGGGCGGTCGCGGATGAGGGGGAGCATCGCGTCGGCCACGCGCTCGTAGTACTCGCCCAGCTCGCGTTTGGTGATCTGCGGCTCGGAGAACAGCGCCTTGTCCGGGTGGCTGAAGGGGACGCGGCGGCGGCCCACGGTGAAGGTGTCGGTCATCGCTCGCGCACGACCTCCGTGGCGGGCTTGTCGTCGCGCAGGCCCAGGAACCGCGGGTGGCGCAGGCGCCCGGCGCTCGTCCACTCGGTGAAGCCGAGCTCCGCCACCAGCTTCGGGGTCACCCAGGTGACGCTCTTCTCGCGGATCGCGGAGGCATCGGCAAACGGCGAGGTGTCTCGGCGCAGCGCGCGCAGCCGCCGGCCGAGTGAGCCGAGCAACTCCTGATCGAAGCCGGTGCCGACCTTGCCGGCGTATTGCAACGCGCCGTCCCGGAAATAGCCGACCAGCAGCGCGCCGAAGTCCGTCCGCGAGCCGCGCGGGGCGGTGAACCCGCCGATCACGAGCTCCTGGCCGGCCTCGCACTTGAGCTTCAGCCAGTCCCGCGAGCGGGCGGCCCGGTAGGGGCTGTCGGCGCGCTTGGCGACCACCCCCTCCCATCCCCTCCGGCAGGCCTCGGTGAACATGGCCTCGCCGTCGCGGTTGCGATGGGCCGTCCAGCGCAACGGGTCGCCGAACTGCAGGGCGCCGCGCAGCAGGCGCTTGCGCGTGCGCAACTCCAGCGCGCGCACGTCGTGCCCATCCATCCACAGCAGGTCGAACACGTAGAGGAAGACCGGGACGGGATGGCGGGCGCGCTGGGCCAGTCGCGCGAAGCTGGTCTGTCCGCCGTCGAAGGCCACGATCTCGCCGTCGATGGCGAAGCGCCGGTGCTCCTGCCCGGCCACGGCGTCGCGGATCTCCGGATAGCGGCCCCCCAGATCCAGGTCGTTGCGCGAGAGCATGCGCAGCTCGTCATATTCGCGCACAGCCAGACAGCGGATGCCGTCGAGCTTGCGCTCGAAGATCCAGCCCGGGTCGCTGAAGCTGGTGCGCTCCAGCACCGCCTTCATGAGCTCGGCGCCGCGGGGTGCCGGCGCCTCGGAAGCGAGCTGTCGCTCCTCGGCACTCAGATGCGGAAGTGCGGCCATGCCCGAAGCTATACCTGACCGGGCGCCCCGGCGGCATTCAGGGCTCAAGTCCGGGGCCGCCGGCGCCGACAACATGTAGTGGTCCGGTGTGCCGAGTCGTCCTCGGTGTCGCCGGGCGGGACACGATGGACACCCTTCTGCAGCAGAGCCCACGCGAGACGACCGGCGTACCCCCGGCTCAGCTCACTGTGCTCATCGCCGACGACCACCCGCTGATCATCGCGGGCATCCGGCGCACGATCGATCACGTCGAGGACATGCACGTGATCGGCGAGGCCCAGTCCGGCGCCGAGCTGACCCAGCTGATCGAGCGCCGCCGTCCCGACATCGTGCTTATGGACCTGCGGATGCCCGGCGTCTCGGGCACCGAGATGATCGAGCTGATCCGCGAGCGGTGGCCGGAGACCAAGACGGTGGTGCTGTCCGCGTGCGATGACACGCCCGCGATCGACGCGGTCCTCCAGGCCGGCGCGAGCGCGTACGTGCTCAAGACCGCGGCATCGCTCGACATCACCTCGATCATCCGCCGGGTCGCCGGTGGCGCGGTGCTGCCCGCCCCGATGATCGCGCCGGCACGCGCCGCCGCGACGCGGGCGCCGTCGGCTCCGTCCCTGACCGATCGCGAGCGCGACATCCTGTCCCGGGTGGCCGCGGGTATGACCACCGCGGCGATCAGCCGTGAGCTCTGGGTCTCAGAGCACACGATCAAGTTCCACCTGACGAACATCTACCGCAAGCTCGGCGTGCCCAACCGCGCCGGCGCGGTGCGCTCCGCGCTCCAGCACGGAATCGTCTGAGCGCCGGCTCGGCTCAGGCGTCCTTGTGGCCGAAGCGCGGCAGGACGGCCGAGATGACCGTGGGCCCGCCCGGGCTGGACTCGATCTGGGTCTGTCCGCCCAGCATCCGCACGCGCTCGTGCATCCCCACCAGGCCGAGGTGTCCCGCGCGGGCCGCCTGCGGCGCCGTGGTCTCGGGGTCGAAGCCGCGCCCGTCGTCTGAGACTCGGACCGTGATCCCGTCCGTGTCCGCGGTGATGGAGACCCGCACCGTGGTGGCGTCCCCGTGCTTGCGCACGTTGGACAGGGCCTCACGGACAAGCGCCAGCAGCGCGATCTGCTGGGAGTCGCTGAGCTGGGTGAGGTCGGCGCTGAAGTCGGTCTCCGGCAGGATTCCACTCCGCTCGGCGAAGGCCTCGGTGACTTGCTGCAGCGACTCGAGCAGCGAGTCGGGCGCCAGGAACGGCGACTGGACGGAGGTGGAGAGGCGGCGCAGATCACCGTCGAGCGCCAGCAGCTGTGCCTCGAGATCGTCCAGGCGCCCGAGCGCGCGCGCCTGATCGGGGCTGCCGTCCAGCAGCGCCCGCAGCTGCTCGCGAAACAGGCGCACGTCCTGGGCGAGAAGGATGACGTCCTGCTGGGGGCCGTCATGCAGGTCGAAGCGCAGCCGTGCCAGGCGGCGCTCCACGGCGCCGGTGACCGACTCGCGCCAGTGGGCAGGGTCCCCCTCAGTCTCGCGCTCGACCAGCCCCGCGACGGTCGGCGCCGCCGCCGCCAGCAGCGGGCTGAGCTCGGTGGACGCGCCTGCGGCGCCGTGGGCCACCAGCGCCCCGGCGGGCCGTCCGACGGCGCCCAGGCGCACCCCGAGCGTCGCGTCGCCCGGCACGGGGCCGGGCCCCTCGCTGTCCAGCACCGCCTGGACCGCCGCCAGCGTCTGCGGCGCTCCGAGGTCCAGCTCGCCGGTGTGGGCGACGTGCCGCGCCACCCCGTGGTCCCGGCCGGCCCACACGGACACCGCGGTGGCGCCGGTGAGCGCCGCCAGGAGCGTGAGCTGGCCCTCCAGGGCCGCCGAGATCAACTCGCCGTCTTCGGGTGCGACTCGCACCCCGTCATTCTGCTAGCTGGCGGGGAAAGCGCCAAGCGTGGAGAGCCGCATCGACACCGGAACGTCCAGCGTCGTGGACCTGTGCTTGGGCTTGGGCAGCGCGATCGGCGTATAGACCTGATTGGGGGCGAACGAGTTGACGCCGAGGTGGGGCACGTGGACGGTGCGGAACTTGGCCAGGTAGTCAGCGGGCAGCTTGTTGACGTCGAACCAGCCGGCGCCGCCGCCGGGGCGGGCGAAGCCGCTCGTGCCGAAGTAGCGGTTGCCGATCCGCATGAAGGTGTGCCACGAGTTGTAGAAGATGGTGACCTTGCCGGGGCCGGCGGGGAATTTCCAGATCGGGATGTCCCCGGAGACGGTGGTGGGCACCTTGTAGCCGGCCTGCTGCATGACGTAGGAGACCGAGCCCGAGCAGTCGAACGGGGCGAACACCGAGGGCTGCTCGTGGCCGCCGCCGTAGAGGTAGGGGAAGTTGGCCGCGCTGACCATGTTGGCCGCAGCGATCAGGCGGTCGAAGTGCGAGAGCAGTCCGCTGGAGTAGCGGATGACGTAGCCCTTCTTGACGTTCGTCCCGAAATCCACGGAGAAGGTGCCGTGCTTGACCGTCATCCGCTGGTACTGGGCGTGGCTGGCGATCGCGTGGGCATGGGCCATGACCTCGTCCACGTACCAGCCGGCGTGGTTGTAGGAGTAGACCGCCTTGGCCACGTCCTCGCGGGCGCCGGCCGCGGCGAGGTACTTGGCGGCGGCGAAGATCGCGTCGCGGGGGTCATAGGGGTTGGGCACGCTGTGGCCGTCCACCGCGACGCCGTACCGGGCCCACGTCGAGGGCTCGAACTGCATCCAGCCGACGGCGCCGGCGCTGGAGGTGTTCAGGTTCTGGCCGTAGTCGGTCTCGATGGCGTTGATCGCCGCCAGCACCTCCCACGGCACGCCGTACTTCTTGCCGGCCTCCATGTAGATCGGGATGAGGAACGACGGCGGCCGGTTGCCGTTGGAGAGCAGGCCCGAGAGGTTGGTGACGGCGCCGGTGAGCGCGGGGTTGGCGGACACGGTGCCGGTCCAGCCCTGCGGCACCGGGGTCCCGGGTGGGGTGGGGGAGAGCGTGGACACCGGGTGGGTGGTCGTGGTCGACCCGGGCGCGGGGGTGGGCTGGCCGACCGCCGCTCCGCCGCTGACGTGACGGTGGCCTTTGTGGTGCGGGTGATGGGGGGCCTTGGCGTGGCCGGGCGCCGGCTTGGCGCTCGTCGGCTGCGTGTTGGGCTTGCCGGCGGGCTGGCCGGTGGTGGGTGTGGTCGGCGTCGTCGGCGTCGTCGACGTGCTCGGTGTGGTGGGCGTCGATGGCGTGGTGGGCGTGGTCGACGTGGTCGGCGTGGTCGTCGTGGTCGGCGTGGTGGGCGTCGTAGGCGTCGTCGACGTGGTCGGCGTTCCGTGCGTCGGCGTGGTGCTCGGCTGGTCGGCGGCCGGCTTGGTGGTCGTCTTCGGGCCGACGCCCACCGAGAGGGTCGCGCCCTTCGGCGCCGAGCCGGAGCCGACCGTGGCCGGGTGGGTGCTAGTGGAGTGCTGACCGGTGGGCAGCGGGCAATGGGCGGCGGCGCGGGGCGCGACCTTGGCGGCGGCGTAGGCGATGGGGCCGTGGGCCGTGGCGGAGCACGTCTCGGTGGTGGCGGCCCGCTTGGTGGTGGCGTGCGCCGGATGGGACGGCGAGCCGAAGACATGGGTCAGCTTGACGGGGTGGTGCGGCAGGCCCCGGTGGGTGGTGGCGGCGGTCATCGACGCCCCGGACGTGTGCGCGGCCGCCTTGGCGGTCTTGGCGGCCTTGGTGGCCTTGCCGCTGGCGACGGTCGCGTGACGCAGGGCCGGCGAGGCGGGCGCGCTCGCGCGGGTGGTGCTGCCCAGCGAGCCGCCGGTACCGGCGGAGGCGAGCGCGACGGCCGGGGTGGAGCCCGCGGTGACCGCCACCGCCGTGGCCAGGGCCATGACCCTCTGGCGCGTGCGCATCGTGGTGGACGGGCGCTCGATCGGGGTGCGGATGGAGAGCTGCGTCCGAGTGGCGAGTTCGGCCAGGGTGATCTGCAGGCCCGGGGCCGGCAGCTCCAGGAGGAACTCGTCGAAGGCCACGACCTTGAACAGCGCGTCGGGAACCTCGATGACGTCCAGCGGGAGCGCGAAGGCGGCGCGCCACAGCAGCTGGCTGGTGCGACGCCGGTGGTGCGTCAGCAGCCGCCGCTCGAGTGCGGGCAGACGCGCGTGCGCGTAGTAGAGGTCGCGTCCGTCCGGCTCGGGCTGGACCACGAGGTGCGCGCCGATCGGTCCCCGGCCCTGCGTGCCGAGGCTGGCCAGCAGGCGGACCACGCCCCACTCAGCGCTCACGCGCGAGTAGTGGAATGACTCGACAGAGGGACGCATATTGATGTAGTCGTCAGCTGAAGCGGCGCCGTAGACTCGACGAAGGTCTAGGTGCCGAGGCTGGGGTTTTGGGTAAGGGCGGGCTGCCAGCTCGTGTCTGGCCCAGGCGCTTCTCGGGAAGGCGCCAGCAGCCTCCGGACACCGGGGCCGTAGAGCGCCGCGGCGATGGCGAGGACGGACGGGATGCTGACCGCGAGGAAGAGCATCGCCTGTATGTCCGCGGAGAGGCTGAACGTAGCGATGGACGTTTGTTGGAAGACGACCCATGCGGCGAGCGCGCCAGTGAGAGCGAGCACCGGCGGGCGCTCGAAGCTGAGCGACTCCCAGGTCACCAGGGCGAGCAGGAATGGCAGCGAGTAGTACGAGGTGTCCCAGGGGTCGAGCACGCATCGCAACGCCATCAGCAGGGCCAGGAGCAGCAGCGCGCCGTTGACCGGCCGCCGGCTGCCGAGCCCACGCAGGCGGGCGTAGAGCAGGCTCAGCGGCGGCATGATCGCGACGATCAGCGGGTGGCCAAGGCTCTCGACCCACCCCGGCGGCGTCCGGTATCCCACTTTGATGCTGCCGTTCAGTCCCGTGACGACGTGCCCGTGCGAGCCGAGAAACCACCAGATCTGCCATGGCTGGAAGATGGCGCCGGTGTCCAGCCCGCTGGCCGCGGCCTGAGCGGTGAAGCCACCCGATCCGACCACGATGAGCGGAGCCAGCACCGCAGCGGCGACACCCCCGGCGATGGCCAGCGCCCGCAGGCGAGCTGCGGGCAGGGCCACGAGGACGGGTCCGATCGCCAGCACCCCCCACTCCTTGTTCGCGATCGCGAGTCCGAGCAGGATCCCCGCCCAGGTGGGCCGGTCGTGCATCGCGCAGAGCACCGCGGCAACGCACAGCACTGCGCCGAGCAGCTCCTCAGGATGCCCCAGCTCCAGCGCCGAGAGCGTGAGTGGATTGGCGACGCACAGCAGCAACGCGATCGCTCGCGCCCACGGTGATAGTCCCCGCGCCCGCATGCGGGCACAAAGCCAGAGGCCGAGCGCTCCGGTGGCCAGCAGGCAAGGCGCGGCGCTGCCCCGATAGATCGCGAGCTCCCCGCCGTGCCACAGCTTCGTGAGCATGACGAACGGGGCGCGAAGGATGAGCGAGCCGCCATACGCCGGCGCGAGATGCAGGAACTGCGCAACGTGGCCGGCCACCAGCGCGTCAACAGCCGGACGGGCCTCGGTATCCCAGTCCGTCCAGGCCCAGCCGTAAAGGCCCAGCCATGCCATGGTGAGAAGCGCCGCGGCCGCTGCGCATGCGGCGAACGCGTTGTCGCGGATCAACGAGCGCGCGCGGCCACTCGCGGTCCCTCTCGCACGCCGAGGTGTCACGGCCGCCTGCCGACGGCTCACTTGATGGCGTCGTACACGTGGAACATCGGCAGGTACATCGCCAGGATCATGAACCCGACGATGCTGCCGACCACGCAGATCATGAGCGGCTCGAGGATCGAGGTCAGCGCCTTGACGGCGGCCTCGACCTGCTCCTCGTAGAAGTCGGCCACCTTGGCCAGCGTCGTCTCCAGGGCTCCGGTCTCCTCGCCCACGCGAACCATGTTGGTGACTAGAGACGGGAAGATCGACTCGCTGGACAGCGCGCTGGCGATCGTCCCGCCGCCCTGTACCGAATCGTGCACGGCGGCCATCGCGTTCTCGACCACGACATTGCCGGCGGTGCGGCCGGTGACGTCGATCGCCTCGAGCATCGGGACGCCGGCGGCGGTCAAGGACGAGAGGGTGCGCGCCCAGCGGGCGAGCGCGATCTTCTGAACGATGGTCCCGATCTTGGCGGGGGCCTTGAGCCGGAACCGATCCCAGACCGGCCGTCCCACTTTGGACCCCTTCCACTTGCGAAAGCCGAACACGAGGCCGAGCGAGCCGAAGAGGAAGAAGTACCACTGATGGCGGATCGCGTTGGACACGGCGATCGTGTGGACCGTCAGCGACGGCATCTTGCCGTTGAACTGCTTGAACACGCCCGCGAACACGGGAATGATGAACACGAGCATCGCGACCACGACGACGAGGGCGATGCTGGTCACGACAGCCGGGTAGACCATCGCCGACTTGACCTGGCGGCGCAGCTTGTGCTGGGCCTCGAGCTGGTCGGCGACGCGAATCAGCGCGCTCTCCAGGAACCCGCCGGTCTCGCCGGCACGGATCATCGCGACGAACAGCTCGGAGAAGATCTTGGGATGCTTGGCCAGCGCGCCCGACAGAGACGCCCCGGTCTCGATGTCCTGGCGGATGCTGATCACCGTGCTGCGCAGCCGCTTGTTCTGCGTCTGGGACTCGAGCACCATCAGCGCCCGCATCAGCGACAGTCCCGACGAGATCATCGTCGACAGCTGGCGCGTCATCAGCGACAGGTCCTCCAGCGTCACCCGCGTGAACGACTCGAAGGACAGCTCCATGGACTTGGTCTTGGTCTTGACCTCCAGAGCGATCAGGCCGCGGCCCTTGAGCAGCTCGGTGACGCCAGCCGCCGAGTCGGCCTCGATCTCGCCCTTGTGCTTGACGCCGAGGCCATCGACGGCCCGGAAGACGTAGCTGGCGCTCATTGCAGGTAGCCGTTCCCGGCGGTCTCGACCATGGCGCCGCCGCCGAGCAGGCGGGCGAGCTCGGCCGGGACCGACGCGCGCCGCTGAGCGACATCGCGCGTGATCCGGCCCGCGCGCACCAGGTCGGCCAGCGCGGCGTCCATCGTCTGCATGCCGTGCTCGGCGCCGGTCTGGATGGCGGAGTAGATCTGGTGGGTCTTGCCCTCGCGGATGAGGTTGCGCACCGCGGGCGTCGGCACGAGGATTTCGACGCACGGAACCCGGCCCGAGCCGTCGGCGGTAGGAAGCAACTGCTGGGCGACGACGCCCTGCAGCGCGACGGAGAGCATGACGCGCACGTGCTGCTGCTGGTGGGGCGGGAAAACATCGATGATGCGGTCGATCGTCTGCGGGGCGTCCTGGGTATGCAGGGTCGCCAGCACCAGGTGACCGGTCTCGGCGGCGGTCAGGGCGGTGGAGATCGTCTCCAGGTCGCGCATCTCGCCGACGAGGATCACGTCGGGGTCCTCGCGCAGGGCTGCGCGCAGACCGTCGGCGAAGCTGGTCGCATCGCTGCCGAGCTCGCGCTGATTGACGAGACAGCGTTTGTGGCTGTGCAGGAACTCGATCGGGTCCTCGATGGTGAGGATGTGATCCTCGCGGGTGCTGTTGATCTGGTCGATCACCGCCGCGAGCGTGGTGGACTTGCCGGATCCCGTCGGGCCGGTGACGAGGACCAGGCCGCGGGGGAGAGAGGACATGTCCTTGACCACGGTCGGCATCCCCAGCGCTTCGAGGGACTTGATCTCCGAGGGGATGACGCGCAGCGCCGCGCTCACCGCGCCGCGCTGCAGGTACGCGTTGACGCGCATGCGTGCGGTGCGCGGCACCGAGTAGCTGAAGTCGACCTGCTTGGCGTTCTCGAACTGCTGGCGCTGGGTGTCGCTCATGATCGAGTAGACGATCTCGCGCGTATCGGAGACCCCGAGGACCGGGAAGCCCTCCAGGGCGAAAAGGCGCCCGCGCACGCGGATGCTGGGCGCGGCGCCTGCGGTGAGGTGGATATCGGAGGCGCGGCGCCCGAGCGCTGCCAGGACGATGTCCGCGAAGTCGACGACTGACATATGGAGCAGATTCGGCAGAGGAGGGCGTGTACTTGAGCGAGACCGTCTATGCGCCTAGAACGCGGAGCACTTCGTCCACCGCGGTGACGCCGGCCTTGACCTTCTCGAAGGCGTCCTCGCGCAGCGTGCGCATGCCCTCCGCCCGGGCGGTCTCCATGATCCGGTCCGACGAGGCGCTGTGCAGGGCGAGATCGCGGATCGCGTCGGACACGGGCATGATCTCGTAGATGCCGACGCGCCCGCGGTAGCCGCTGCCGCTGCAGCGCGGGCAGCCGGATGCCTCGTAGCCGGAGACGTCGTGGTCGACCACGAAGCCCGACCGCGCCAGCACGCTCGCCTCCAGGGTGACGGCCGTCTTGCATCCGGGGCACAGGACGCGCGCCAGGCGCTGTGCGATCACGCAGCGCACCGAGGACGAGACCAGGAACGGCTCGATGCCCATCTCCACGAGACGCGTGATGGAGCTCGGCGCGTCGTTGGTGTGCAGCGTGGAGAGGAGGAGGTGACCGGTGAGCGCGGCCTCGATGCTGATCTGCGCGGTCTCGCGGTCGCGGATCTCGCCGACCATGATGATGTCCGGATCGGCGCGCATCATCGCGCGCAGCCCGGTGGCGAAGGTGAGGCCCGAGCGCGCGTTGACGGCCACCTGGGTGACGCCCTCCAGCTGGTACTCGACCGGGTCCTCGATCGTGACGATGTTCTTGTCCGGAGTGTTGAGCGAGTTGAGCACCGCGTAGAGCGTGGTCGACTTGCCCGAGCCGGTCGGCCCGGTGACGAGGACGGAGCCGTGAGCGTGACCGGTCGCCGAGTTCAACCGGCCGAGCGAGAACTCGTCGAGGCCCAGCTTCGGGATCTCGATGAGGACGTTGGAGCGGTCCAGGATGCGCATGACCACCGACTCGCCGTGGACGGTGGGCAGCGTCACGACGCGGATGTCGATCTGCTTGCCGTCCACGTTGAGGCCCACGCGCCCGTCCTGGGGCAGCCGGCGCTCGGAGATGTCGAGCTCGCACATGATCTTGATGCGCGACACGGTGCCGGGGACCATGCGTCCCGGGATCTTGGCGATCTCCTCGAGCACGCCGTCCACCCGGATGCGCACGCGCATGTCGCGGGCCTCGGCCTCGAAGTGCACGTCAGAGGCGCCATGGCTCACCGCCTGGGAGAGCAGTGCGTTGACGAGCTTGACGATCGGCGTCTCGGTGGCCGCGTCGTGGACATCGAACATCTCGACCTCCGCGAGCGACTCCTCCTCGACGACCTCGGTGACCGCAGTGTCCAGCCGCGACATGTTGGCGATCACCGAGTGGATGTCCTCACGGGTGGCCACGGCCACCTGGACGTTCATCCCCGTCTGGATCTCGACGTCGTCGATGGCGACGACGTTGGCCGGGTCGGCCATGGCGACCACCAGCGTGTCGTCGCCGATGCGCGCGACCGGCACGAGCTCACAGCGGCGGGCCACGTCGGGCGGCAGCAGGTTGACCGCCGCCATGTCGAGGCGGTACTGGGTGAGGTCCAGGAAGTCCAGGCCGAGCCGCTCGGCAATGGCGCGCGCTCGCTGCTCGAGCGTGATCACGCCCTGGTCCACGAGGAGCTGATCCGGCGTGGTGCCGGCGTCGCGGGCGGCCAGCATCGCCGCCTCGACCCGCTCGCGCGGCGCGAAGCCGAGGTCGACGATGACCTGGGTCAGAAAGCGCATCCCGCCGCCCGCGTTGCCGCTGGCCGGCGTCACGGCAGCCGGACGCTGGTCCCCGGGCTGGGGGGCCAGGGCAGGGGCGACACCGTAGGCGCTCGCGGCGAACTCTTCGCGCATGTCTTCAGTTATCGGCTGTTTGCGCGCGAGATCAAGCCCCTCTTCGCAATCCCGCGCGAGACACGCCAAAGCGTCCAGCCGGTCGCTCGGCGCTCAAGGCGGCGGGGCAAATGCCGATGACGGGTTCGGAACAGCGCACGACGAAGCTGGAAATCACTGACCGGAGTGTGGGTTCCGAAACGCAATATCCATCTACACAGGAGTGACATATAGATGCTTACGCGTCTTCGTCATCGCGCCCACGGTCAGGAGGGCTTCACCCTCATCGAGCTGTTGGTCGTGATTCTCATCATCGGCATCCTCGCCGCCGTCGCCATTCCGGCTTTCCTCAGCCAGCGTGGCAAGGGTCAGGACGCTAACGTCAAGTCCGACATCAACAGCGCTCAGACCGCTGAGGAGTCGTACTCGACCAACTCGAACAGCCCCGGCTACGTCGCGGCTAACGGCACGACCCCCGGCACGACCGACAGCGCCCTGCTGAGCGTCGAGCCGACCCTGAAGAACGCGATCGAGAGCAGCACCGAGGCTCTGAACGTGACCGTCACCGGCACCCCGCCGAACGCGTACGTGATCACGGCTAACTCGCCGTCGGGCGTCAATTACACGCTCACGAAGGCCGCGAGCGGCCTGATCACCCGCTCGTGCACCGTCACGAGCGCGGCCCAGAACAGCGCCGGCTGCAACAACAACAGCTGGTAGTCAAACAGTCGTAACGAGTACCTGGCGTCAAGCCGCCGGGTGTGGCACTCACGTCACACCCGGCGGCCACGCCACACCACCCCCTCTCTTTCACCTGAACTTCTTCCATGTCCCCTCTCGCCTTCGATATTGCCCTTGCTGCCATCGGCGGCCTGTGCCTCGGCTCGTTTCTGAACGTCGTGGCCTACCGCCTGCCCGCGGGACTGTCCCTGGTCACCCCAGGGTCGGCGTGCCCTGGCTGCGGCTGTGCGATCCGGCCCTACGACAACCTTCCCGTGGTGTCATGGCTGGCGCTGGGTGGCCACTGCCGCGCGTGTGACACCTCCATCTCACCGCGCTACCCGCTCACGGAGGCCCTGACCGGCGCGCTGTTCGCCGCCGTCGTCATCGCCAAGGGCGCGAGCGCCGGCATCTGGCTCGACCTCATCTTCGTCGCCGGGCTCGTCGCGATCACCCGGATCGACCTCGAGCACCGGATCATCCCCAACCGCATCGTGGCGCCGCTCGCGCTGGCCGCCGTTGTGCTGACCGCCGTCTTTGAGCCCCACCTGCTGCCCGAGCGCATCATCGCCGGCGCCGCCGCGGGTGCATTCCTGCTCGCCGCCGTCCTCGCCTACCCGGCGGGGATGGGCATGGGCGACGTCAAGCTCGCCGCGGTGATGGGCCTCGTCCTCGGTCGTGCGGTCGCGCCCGCCATGTTCATCGCGCTCATTACGGGCACGATCGTCGGTATCGGCGTCCTTGCACGCAAGGGCGTCCGCGACGGCCGCAGGACCAAGGTGCCGTTCGGGCCCTTCCTGGCCCTCGGCAGCGTCATCGCCCTGTTCGCGGGCGACGCCCTCGTCAACGTCTATCTGCACGGAGTGGGGCTGTGAGCGTCCTGAAGAAGCAGTTGTCCATGCCGAGCCTGCCGTCCGTGCGTCTGCGCAAGGCGTCTCGCGCGGCGCGGCTCCCGGCCACAGTGACGGGACTTGAGATCGGCGCCACCCGGGCGATCGCCGCCCAGGCACGCCTGCAGGGCGGACAGATCGTCGCCGAGCGCGTCGCGGCTCGCTCGCTGCCGGCCGGCCTCATGCGCGACGGTGTCGTCACCGACCCCGAGCGCCTTGCTGCCGAGCTCAAGAGCCTGTTCTCCGAGCACAAGCTGTCCAAGCGCGTCCGGGTCGGGCTGGCCACGCCGCGCACGGTCCTGCGCGTCATCGACCTCCCGCCGCTCGAGGACAAGGACATCCGGACCGCGCTGGTGATGCAGGCCCAGGAACGCATCCCGATGCCGCTCGATCGTGCGGTGATGGACTTCCACAAGGTCGGGCTCGTCGACACCCCGGAGGGACAGCGCCTGCGCGTCGTCGTGGTCGTCACCGAGCGCGAGGGCGTGGACCTGCTGCTCGACACCCTGCGGCGGGCCGGTCTGAAGCCTGAGGGCATCGACCTGTCGGTCTTCTCGGTCATCCGCAGCCTCAGCCATCACGCCGAATCAGACTCGGGCCCCGTCCTGTACGCGCAGCTCGGGGACCTCGTCAACATCGCCATCGCCGAGTCCGGCGTGTGCCGGTTCACTCGCCAGGCCCCGCAGGGCCTCGCCATGGTCCTGGGGCGTCTCGCCGAGAACCGCAGCATCCCCCTCGACGCCGCCCACGAGCTGTTGTACGGCGAGACCGACGAAGAGCTCGGGGAGGGCGACGTGCCGGTTGCCGATCTGCTGGCGCGCACGGCGGTCGAGCTGGGCGCGGAGCTGAGGGCCGCCGCCGAGTTCTACTCGACCCAGTTCGGCCCGGACGTCGTGACTACGGGTGTGGTCGCCGGACCGCTCGCGCCCCTTCCCGGTTTCGCGGAGGCGCTGTCGGCCGCGTCGGGCCTCGAGCTCACCTGCGGCGAAGTCATCGCGGCCGACGACGGCGCCCTCGGCGACGTCGACGCGCGGATCGCGCCGGTGGCCACCGGCCTCGCGGTGGGAGCCCTCGCGTCATGAACTCCGTCAACCTCATCCCGGCCGACTACCGCCGGCGCAGCACGAGTGTCTCCGCCAGCCCCGTGACACTCGGGGTAATCGGCAGCCTGGTCGTCGTCCTGGCCGCCGCGGTCCTGTACGTGTTCTCCGTCAACGACGTCCGGGCGCGCCGAAGCGAGCTCGTGCGGGTGACCGCCAACGCTGCCAGCTGGCAGGCCGCCGCGAACAGCTACACGTCCTACGTGACGGCCGCCGCGCAGCGCAAGCAGCAGATGGCCGACGTTCACCAACTCGTCGCCGGGCGCTTCCCGTGGTCGCTCCTGCTCAGCCAGATCGGCGGCGTGATGCCGGCGAACGCGGCGCTGAGCAACCTGAGCGCCGCGTCGCCCTCGGCCGACTCCACCGCCGCGTCGGCAGCCGCGTCGGGCTCCACCTCGTCCACCCCCTCCACCAACACGTCCGCCGTCCAGATCAGCGGGTGCGCGGCGTCGGAGTCGGCGGTCGCAGCGACGATGGTGGCCTTCCGCCGCGTGCAGGGAGTCGGATCGGTCAACCTCGCCTCCACGTCCAACAACGGGACGACCGCCAGTTCTTCGACGGGCCCGAACGGCGCGGGCGGATGCCCGTTCCCGGTCACGTTCCAGATGTCGCTCGAGCTGGTGTCGGCGACGCCCGGCACGACCTCGGGGTCATCAACGTCCGGCTCGACCACGCCGGCGGGCGGTTCGGTCACGACCCCAGCGGCCACGCCGACCGCTTCCGCCGCAACCTCCACGACAGGAGCCGCGCAATGACCCTGCGTCGTCGTGATCGTATCGTCCTCGCCATGGTGGCGGTCCTGGCCGTCCTCGGCGCCTACTACCTCGTGGCGCTCAAGCCCGAGCGTCAGCAGGCGAGCGCACTGCAGGCACAGATCACCACCCAGCAGCAGGCGCTCACCGCGGCTCAGCAGAGCTACAACGTCGGTCGTGCTGCGCGGGCGTCGTTGAAGACCGACGGTCCCGAGTGGGCCGCGCTCAAGCTGGCGGTTCCCCAGCAGTCCGATATCCCGGCGCTGCTCCGTACTCTGGAGAAGAGCGCGAAGTCGGTCCACGTCGCGATGCAGGCGCTCGGCCTGTCGGGCGCGAGCGGCTCCGCGCCGGCGGCCGCCGCCCCGGCCCCGGCCACAACTACCACGGGCACCGCCGGGGCCACGGGCGCCGCAGCGACCGCCCCTGCGGCGACGCCGATGCCGGTCCAGCTCACCTTCGCGGGCGGCTATGTCGCGCTCAACAAGCTCGTGAGCAAGCTCACCGGGCTCGTAGCGCTCTCGGGCGGCAAGGTGCATGCCACGGGCCCGCTGCTGAGCATCAACAGCGTGGCGCTGACCGGGACCAAGAGCCTGACTGGCCAGCTCACGGCCACCATCTATCAGCTGGCCGCTCCGGCCGGCACGAGCACCGGAGGACAAGGATGAGCTCGCTTCGTCGAGACCTCGTGGAGCGCAAGCTGTGGATGGTCGTCGCGCTGCTCGTCGTGGCCGTCGTGGCCGTCCCCGTGTTCCTGCTCAAGAGCGCGTCCGCGAACACGGCCCCCACGGTGCCGGCTCCGCCCTCGGCCGCGCCGGCCGGCGCGCAGACGTCGACCACGGAGAACGTGGACACCAAGAAGGAGTCGCCCAAGGTCGTGCTCGCCCGCATCGCGCGTAACCCGTTCGCCAGCGCCGTGCCGAAGCTGAAGACCAAGCCGGCGCCCGCGACGCCGTCGTCGTCCTCGACGACCTCGACGACCTCGACGACCGCGACCACGTCATCGCCGTCGACCTCGACCGTCGCGATGGTGTCGCCCGCGCCGTCCTCGAGCGGCACGACGTCCTCGAGTGGGTCGACGTCTACGAGTCCCTCGACCGGGTCGAGCTCGTCAGGGACCGCCAGGACGCCCACCGCCGGCAACGCGCCGACGTCGACGATCGCCTCGACCGCGCCCGCCACGCAGTCGGCCCAGCCGGCCAAGGTGCAGACGTGGACGATGTACTCGGTGGACGTGCGCTTCGGCAACGACCTCCACGTGCCCCTGCGCGCCGACATCGCGCGTCTGACCGCGCTCCCGTCCGCCAAGCAGCCTGATGTCATGTTCGACGGGGTCATGTCCAACGGCAACGCGGCGGTGTTCGCGCTGCGCCAGGGCGTCGGGCACACCGGTCCCGGCTGGTGCCATCCCGACCATGACACGTGCTCCGCGATCGTGCTCAAGCCCGGTGAGACCGAGGATCTGACGATCCCGGGGCCAGGCGGGACGCTCCAGAAGCGCATGCTGCGGGTGGTCAGGATCACCAGCAGCATCACGCACTCGCAGAAGGTGGCGCTCGCCGCGTTCAATCGCGTCTCGCACCCCGGCCTGTGCGACCTGCTGCTCGCCGAGCCGCTCATCTACCACCTCGACACCGGCACGTACACCAGCGTCCCCAAGAAGACTGCCTGCGCGAACTACCCGGACGCGGTCCCGTTCACGTACTTCCGGACCGCGCCGTGAGCTTCGGTCTTCTTCAGGCGCTGCAGTACCTGTGTGACCAGGAGGGCTCCGACCTGCACGTCAAGGCCGGCTCCCCGCCAATGGTCCGCATCTCCGGCGAGCTGACCCCGCTGCCGCTGGCCGATCCGCTCACGCCCGAAGACACCGCACACGCGGTGCGCGAGATGCTGCGCGACCCGGTTCGGCTCCAGGAGATGGAGTCCGAGGGCGAGGCCGACTTCGCCTACGCCGTCCCAGGGCTGGCGCGCTTCCGCGTCAACGCCTTCCGCCAGCGGGGCTCGATCTCCATCGTCTGCCGGCGGATCCCCTACGGCGTGACGACGATCGCCGAGCTCGGGCTGCCCGACGCGGTGCGCGAGATGGCCGAGGAACCGCGCGGGATCGTCCTCGTCACCGGAACCACGGGGTCGGGCAAATCGACCACCCTGGCCGCGATGGTCGACCACGTCAACACGACCGCCGCGCGCCACATCGTGACGATCGAGGACCCGATCGAGTTCCTGCACGCTGACAAGCGCTCGGTGATCAACCAGCGCGAGGTCGGCTCCGACACCGGCTCGTTCGACCGGGCGCTGCGGCGGGTCCTGCGTCAGGACCCCGACATCATCCTCATCGGCGAGATGCGCGACGAGGAGACGGTGCAGACCGCCCTCTCCGCCGCCGAGACGGGGCACCTGGTCCTCTCCACGCTGCACACCGCAGACGCTCCCGAGACGATCAACCGCGTCATCGACTTCTTCCCGCCCCACCAGCACCGCCAGGTGCGCGCGATGCTCTCCGCCTCGCTGCGCGGGGTCATCTCCCAGCGGCTGATCCCGTCGCTGGACGGCGGCCGTGTCGCCGCGCTCGAGATTCTGCGCACCACGGGCCGAGTCCGCGACGCGATCATGAATCCGGACGAGACCGCCCAGCTCCCGAGCATCATCGCGGAGGGGTCGTTCTACGGCATGCAGACGTTCGACCAGGCGCTGTTCACCCACGTGCAGGGCGGCCTGATCACCCGCGAGAATGCGCTCGCAGCCGCCACCAGCCCGCAGGACTTCAAGCTCCTGCTCGCCGCCGAGGGCAACCTCGGCACGTCCATGGCTGACGTCCTGGTGGGCTCGCCGGCCGGCGCTGACTGATCCACCGACCGGCGCCTGCTGAGCCAGCCCACTGCGGACGCGGAGGCTTGAGCCGGTCGCCTCTCAGATTGACTTACCGCGAGCGCGATTAGACTGGCGGTCCTCATGTGGCCAGTGCTCATCACCGCGGTGATCGTCGTGCCGCTTCTCATCATCGCCTTCGTGCGCGTTCGCCGACGGTGATCGGCGTCCGGCCTTGAGCGCACCCAACTGGCGTGCCGCTTCGAGCTGATCGGCCGCCGCCATGCAGATGCCTCCGCTCCGCAGGATCTCCGCGCGGCGTCATTTAATCGAGCAGAAGCAGCGGATTGCGGCGTTGACATGATCGGGGTCGGTGGGATCATTGGGCTCAACCGAACAGGAGGAACCGGCGATGATCGTTCCGTTCTCACCGGGGGCGCAGTCGCAGAACAGCGGATTGCACGAGGCGCCACCCGCATCGCATGTCGGGCGCCCGCATCCGTCACACCCCTCTTCGGCTGCACCTCTGACGCTGACGGTCGCTGACCGGAGTGGGGACGTGCTTCCCGAACGGGTCCGGCCGAAGGGCGAGCCTAGGGACGAGTCCGACAGCGAGCCTACGGGGAAGGCCCGCCGGAAAGGACCGCGACGTCGCGGCCGCTGACGGCTGCGGTCGAGACCGTCCGTAGCCGAGGGGAGGCCTGCTCCCCGAGCTCACCATCGCCGCCGCGCGATACTCGCCTAGGCCGGTGGAGCGCCCGCGAGAGTGCCGCTGTCAGCCCGTTGCGGCAGTCTCGCACGAACCCAGCGTGTGCCAATCAGGGGGTGCGGGGTTTTCCCGCGTAACCGCGAGGTGTTGCCCGGATGAGGTGCGCGGCGGCGACGCGGACAATTCGTGCTGGACGACTTTCACAAAGGGGTGAGTCATGGCTATGCAGCCCTCATCTGCGCATACCACCGCACAGCCACGCTACGCGGCATCAGCTTCCTGGCTTCACGCCAGAGCGCTGTGGGCGGGCCTTTCCATCATCACCATGTGGCTCGCGGTGCTGTTCGTGGGCGTTTTCGGAGGAGACTTCGTCAGCAGTAGCACCACCAACGGGTTCACCAAGTTTCCAGTAGTCGTCTTCCTACTACCGTTCGTGTTGCCCGCCACGGTCGTCGTGGCCCGCCGAGGATTCACGAGCGCTACCGATGAGCGGCACGGTGCGGCCGATGAGGAAACGGAAGCGCGTGAGGAAGCAACGACGGAGCCCCCGGCGCTGCGGGCAAGGCCCGCCTGATAGCTCCTGCCTCGCGTTCGCTCACGAAGCAGTAGCAACTGGGTAGGTCCCGCCTCGATCAGGACGGTCGATTAGAGCGCTGCTGCTCGATTTGCGAAAGTAGCGCCTGGAGACTAAGAAGTCTCCACAGGGCAGGTGTGGGAGGGTACGGTTGCGGCAGGTATCAACACGCGATCGGGACGCGCTTGACCGACCGGGGTGCCGGGGACCGGGAAAGGAAGTGGGATGCAAGCTAGGGAATCGATCGTCGTCGGGACTGACGGCTCCGACACGGCCGAGCGCGCCGTGGACCGAGCTGGTGCGATCGCGCGCGCCTTCGGCGCAACCGTCCACGTGGTCAGCGCCTACAGCGACGACAGGACTCCGCTGGTGGGAGCCGGGAGACAAGGTGACCGAGCCCACGCCCAGCAGCACGTAGACCGAGCGCAAGAGCGACTGGCGAGGCAAGGTGTCGAGAGCGAGCCACACCTGTCGAACCTAGAGGCTGGGCGAGCACTAGTGGCGGTTGCGGACGAGCAACACGCCCAAATGATCGTCGTGGGCAACCACGGCATGGCTGGCGTCAAGCGCGTACTAGGCTCGGTGCCAAATTATGTCTCGCATCATGCGGATTGCGACGTGGTGATCGTCCGCACGACGTAGTCCCCCAGGCGAGGCGCTTCTGTCGGGATCATGCGCATCGCGAGCGCTGTCTGGCGGATCTTGACCGGGGAGTCCTCGCTTGCGATTTGATCGAGTAGCAACGGTCGGGCGCGCGGGCCGGGTCGGGTGGTGGCCCAGGACATCGCGGGGGTATGGGAGCGCCTCGCGGCCACGCGATGACCGGCGGGAGCCCTGCGGCGCAGGTCTTCCGCGTCAGGCTACGCGGAGCGCGAGGTCGTCGGAGAGCGGCGCCTCGAGCAGGCGCCGGTCGATAGCGTGGAACGCCTCGACGATCCGCGGATCGAAGTGCGCTCCGGCCTGGGCGTTGATCTCTGCCAGAGCACGGTCCTCGTCCCAGGCCGGCTTGTAGGGCCGCTCGTGGGTGAGCGTGTCCCACACGTCGGCCAGGGCGGTGATCCGCCCGGGCAGGGGGATCTCCGCGCCGACCAGGCCGGCGACGTATCCGTTGCCGTCCCAGCGCTCGTGATGGGTCCCGGCGATCTCCGAGGCCATCCGCAGCACTGGTGATCGGGCCGGCGCGAGGATGCGCGCTCCGATCTCGACGTGGCGCATCATGTGCATCCACTCGGCGGGGGTGAGCTTGTCAGGCTTGAGAAGGATCCGCCGCGAGATGCCGACCTTGCCGATGTCATGCAGCGGCGCGGCGTCGCGGACCGTGGCCACGAACTGCGCGTCGAGGTCGAGGGCCTGGGCGATCAGGGCGGCGCCGGTGCCCACACGCTGCGCGTGCTGGTAGGTGTCGTCATCGTGGTAGTCGGCGATGGCGGCGAGGATGGAGAGGCTCTCCCGCGCGGTGTCGACCTCGCCGGTGCGCTCGCGGACGGCCTCGCGGAGGACCCCGTTGCGATCACGAAGCTGGCGCTGGAGATACCGGGTCTGCAGGGCGTTCTGCACCCGGACGAGCAGCTCGGTGGAGTCGACCGGCTTGGCGACGAAGTCGCGGACGCCGTTGGCGAGCGCCCAGCGGCGCAGCTCCGGGGATGCACCGGCGCTGAGGGCCAGCACGGGAAGGCTGTCGGCGCCATCGGTCAGCTGCCGGATCGCGTCGAGCGCCCGGTACGAGGAGTCCCCGTGGACATCGAGATCGAGCAGGACGAGGTCGGGACCTTCGGCGAGGCAGAGCTCGAGCGTGTGCGCCGGATCGGTAGTGGCGAGGATCTCGGTGTAGCCGGCCTGCGCCAGCGCGGCGTGGACTCGCTCTGACCCCTCGCCGGGGCCATGGACGAGCAGCAAGCGCATGTGGGCGAACTCGGTCATCTTCGATGCGTCCTCGGCAGGTGAAAGACGAAATAGCGGGCGCCCTGAAGCTGACGCGCGCCACAGGGGCTTATCGGCAGACCTCGCGGGCCGCTTGACCATTTTTGTGCGATTCGAGGTCACTTGCCCGCGCCGCCCTGCGACAGGAGTCCACATGTGGGCCCGTGGACTCAAGACCGGGGCGTCGACGCCGACTAGTTCCAGTGATCCCCGTGCGCAGACGTGCTCTCTCATCGACCCAGGATCGCCCCGGAACGCGGCGGCGGACGGCGCACGGCCGCGAGGCCGGATTCACCCTGATCGAGGTACTCGTCTCAGCGCTCCTCGTCGCCCTCATCGCCACCGCGGCGGCCAAGGCGCTCGTCACCACCTCGCACACGAGCGCCGACCAGCGCCTCCGCTCTCAGGCGGACGGTCTGGCCACCCAGGATCAGGAGCGGCTGCGCGGCCTGTCCGACACGCAGCTGGCCAGCCTCAGCCAATCCCGCCCGTCGACGGTGGACGGGACGACGTTTACGGTGCAGTCCACCTCCACATATGAGGACACGACCGGTGCGACGAGCTGCAGCTCGACCGCCGCCGCCTACTACCGGATCGTCTCCACGGTGTCGTGGACCGAGGGCTTCACCAACCAGTCGGCCTCGATCCAGGAGGAGTCGCTGCTGTCGCGGCCCGTGACCGGCGATCTTCTCACCCAGGTGACCGACCAGACGGGTGCGGCCATCCAGGGCGTGACGATCGCCCCGACGGGGCCGAGTACGCAGACCGCGCCGAGCGACAGCAACGGCTGCGTGATGTTTGCCGGGCTGACGCCTGGGCTCTACAGCATCGGGCTCACCTACTCCGGTTATGTGGATCCGAACGGCAACAGCACGCCAACCGGGACGGCCACGGTGACGACGACCGGTACGGCGCATCCCAACGGCGGGACCTTCCGCATGGGGCAGGCCGGCTCGATCGTGGGTACGTTCCAGACCTCCGGCGGAGCCGGTGGAGAGGCGGACGGGATCTCCTGGCTGGGCAACAAGGGCAGCATCCCGATGAGCGGCGGCTTCCGCACCGCCCCGACGGCGGATCCCACCACGCCGAGCACAGGCTTTACCACCTTCTCGCTCTTCCCGTTCGCGTCGTTGTCACCGACGGATTACACGGGCAACTACACCGTCTGGGGCGGACGCTGCGCCGGGCAGGCGCCACCGGCGCCCAGCCCCGACCAGTTCACCGTGAACCCCGGATCCGTCGGGACGGCCCAGACGATCCAGGAGCCGCTGCTGGGCCTCGGCGCCGTGAAATACAACAACGGGACCACGACGACGACGCAGACGCCCGCCCACGTCGTCCTTACGTATAGCGACGGGACGTGCACAGACCAGTGGCGTCCGCCACTGCTGTCGACGATGAACGCGACGAACGGTTGGCTGAAGAACCCGGGCCAGCCATACGCCCCCGCCAACACGCTGACGGTGTGCGCCGACTACAACCCGGGGAGCGGCACCTACTACAAATCCTCGGTAGCGACGGGTAACACGAGCTTCAGCGGGGTCAACGCGGTCCCCACGATCACCATCACCAAAGCGACAGCGAACCAGGGGACATGCTGAGCGCGCCGCCCCGCACGCCACGCCCCACCGCGGCGTCCCAGGCTGGGTTCACCCTGGTCGAGCTTCTCGTCGCCATGTCCATCGGTCTCGTCGTGATGTTCGCGGTCACGGGGATCATGATCGTGTCGCTGCGTCAGTCCCAGCGCACCTTCACCAGCGTCGACGCGACGCGCCAGGCGCGGACCGCGCTGGCCACAATCGAGAACGAGCTGCACTCCGCCTGCGTCAACGGGGACGCCCCCGTGCAGCCCACCAGCGACGGCAGCAACCTGAACTTCCTCAGCTACACGGGGGGCGCGGCCAACCCGACGCCGGTCTGGCATGTGCTGAGCTACAGCGGGGGCACGCTGACCGACAGCGTCTACCCGGCTGTCTACACGGCTACGAGCACCGGCCACACGTGGACGCAGGGGACGCCGCGAACCTCGCAAACCACCCTGCTCACGAACGTCACACAACAGCCGAGCGGGGTGCCCGTCTTCCAGTACTACCAGTACACGACGGCGTATACGTCGGGCGGCAACACGTACTGGTACGTGCCCGACGGCAACAACATCACGCCGGGCACAACCGGCAGCACCCCGAACAGCCCCGTGACCACGCCGCTCACGGCTGCGATCGCGGCCACCGTCGTAGAGGTCGACCTCAACCTCTTCGTCGGCCCAAGCGGGGAGAACCTCGCCAACTCGACGCTCACGTCGTCCTTTGACCCGATCACCGACGCGATCTCAATGCGTCTGACAACGCCGCCGGACTACGTGCCGTCGGGCAGCGGCTTTGGGAGCTACCTGCCATGCCAATGACCATGCTGAGAACTCGCCGCTCACGTCTTCGCGAGCGACTCAGGACGGACCACGGCTTTACGATGATCCTCACCATGGGCGTGCTCATGGTGGTCATGCTGCTGAGTGCGGCCGTCTTCCTGACCGTCCAGAGCGACGCTTCGCTCACACGGGCCGACCTCGACGGCAAGCGCGCCTACGCCGCCGCTCAGTCCGGTATGCAGGCCTACCTCTATTCGCTCAACGTCAACGCCTCGAACTCCACGTGGTGGGAGACGTGCTCCAACGACAAGAGCAACAGCGGTGCGGGCACTCCGGTGCCGGTCCCAGGAGCGACGACCGGAGCCACGTACTCCTACACGCCGGTGCCGGCGAACGGGGCCACGGCGTGCAGCACCACCGATCCGGTGGGTTCGCTGATCGACAACTCGACGGGAACGCTCCGTATGGCGTTCACCGGCTACGCCGGCAATGCGACCCGGTCGATCGTGGCGAGCTTCCGGACCCTCAGCCCTCTGTCGTTCCTCTGGTACACCGTCTATGAGACCGAGGACACCTCCATCACGGGCACCAGCGCCAACTGCAACCGGTTCTACTACCAGAGCCCGGGGCCGTCGAGCTCATGTGACATCTACTGGGTGACGGGCGATCACATGAACGGCCCGATGTACACCCAGGACCAGTTCCTGATCTCACCGAACAACGGGCCGACCTTCGGGCGCAGCGGAACGCAGGATGCCATCGCCAGCCAGGTGCCGACCAGCGGCCAGAACGACATCTGCGCCAGCAGTCAGTGCTATACCGCCTCGGTGACCGACCCGCAACCGAATGTCTCGCCGCAGGTCGCGCTCCCCTCGGACAACTCCAATCTCGCCACGGACGCGGCGAATCACGGGGTGGTGCTCACGGGGACCACGACCCTCCACGTGAACGGAACCACGGCCTCGGGCTACAACTGCCCTGACACCACCCAGTCGCATTGCACCCTGGTGTCGATCAGCCTGACCGCCAAGCCCATCATCTACAGCCAGAATGGCTCGGGCTGCAACAGCACCTACAACCCGACGAGCGTCACCTATCCATCGTTCACAATCACCGGCAATCCGTCGCAATATGGGACGACTGCGTACGACGGACCGTGCGGCGACATCTACATCGACGGCACCTACAGCGCGCCGGTGACCATTGCCGCAGCCAACGACGTGATTGTCACCGGCAATCTCCTCAACTCCACCGACACCACGCCGACGGGCACCACTAGCCCGACAGGCTCCGCCACCCTCGGTCTCGTCGCAGACGAATATGTCCGCGTGATGCACTGCAACGGCACCAACAACAATCCCAACGTCACCATCGACGGGGCGATTCTCACGCTCCAGCATTCGTTCTTCGTCGACAACTACGGGTGTGGCGGGACGCCGCAGGGGACGCTGACCGTCCATGGCGCCATCGCCCAGTACTTCCGCGGGATCGTCGGGACGGTGGGCGCGAGCGGGTACCTCAAGAACTACAACTACGACGACCGGCTGTCGCTCATCCTGCCTCCGTATCTGTTCGACCTCCAGAACATGGAGTGGGGAGTGTTCCGCGAGACGACGTGTAACACGGCGGTCAGCGCGTCAAACGCCACCAGCTGCGGCACCTGAGCCGCTCGAGACCGCCAGGCGCTCGCCCAGCCGCCCGTAGCGCCGCGCGGTGTCCGGGGTGCGCGCGGCGCGGGCAACGACCTCCGCGCTGCCGACGATCACGGTGGCCAGCCGCGCCCGCGTGATCGCGGTGTAGAGCATCTCGCGGCGCAGGAAGAAGGCGCCGGCGGCGGGGTGGGCGACGATCACCGCCACCGGCAGCTCGATGCCCTGGCCGCGGTGCACCGAACACGCGTAGGCGAGGGCCAGCCGGTCGGCCTCCTCCGGCGCGAGGCGGAAGACGGCGTCCTCAGCGCCGAGGATGAACGCGGCCTCGTCATCGTCCTCGGAGTCGCCGCCGGTCTCGTCGAGCAGGCGCAGCACGGTGCCGTTCATTAGCCCGAGCTCGTGAAGGTTGCGACCGGTCATCATGAGCTTGTCGCCGAGGCGCAGGCGCCCGCCGCGCACCGGCCGCCCGTCGGGGTTCAGCGCAGCGCGCAGCGCGCGGTTGAGCGCGTCGATGCCGAGGTCACCCCGGTACACGGGGGCGAAGACCTGGATGTCGCGCACCGGGTCCACCTCGTAGTGGGCCGGCAGGCGCTCGGCCACCAGCGACACGATCTCCTCCAGTGCCGCGCGCGGCGAGGAACGCTCGATCATGAACAGGTCGCGGCGCATGCCATCGGCGGCGGCGAAGGTGGGCGGCCGGCCGATGCGGATGGCGTGGGCCCCCTGGACGATCATGCTGTCGGCCGCCTGGCGGAAGATGTGAGTGAGGCGCGTGACCGGGACGCGGTCGCAGGCCACGAGCTCGGCGAAGGGCTTGCCGGCGCCGACCGGGGCCAGCTGGTCGGCGTCGCCCACAAGCACGACGTGGGTGTGGTCCCCGACCGCGCGCAGCAGGGTCACCAGCAGCTCGAGGTTGGCCATCGACGTCTCGTCGACGATGAGCAGGTCGCAGCTGAGCGGGTCCTCCTCGTCATGGGTGGGCCCTTCGCCCGGGATCCAGCCCAGCGCCGAGTGCACAGTGCGGGCGCGCACCCCGCTGGCCTCGGTCATCCGCACCGCCGCCCGCCCGGTGGGTGCCACCAGCATCACGCGCGCGCCGCGCTCGGTCGCGTGCCCGGCGATTGACTTGATCGAAGCGGTCTTGCCCGTTCCCGGGCCGCCCGTGATCACCGACAGGCGATGGGCGAACGCCGCCGCCAGGGCCGCACGCTGCTCGCTGGTCAGCTCGGCGGGGCCAACGGTCACATCTCCTGCGTCCGGGCTGCCCCGGCCGCGCCTGGCGCCCATGCGCTCGCCCGGCGCCCCGCGAATGAGGGCGTCGACGCGGGCGGCGAGCTCGGCTTCGAGCTCCGCCGTGGCCCGCCGGTAGACCCATTCCTCCTCACGCACGATGTGGTTGTCGGCCTCCAGGCCGTCCAGGGTGCCCTCGGCCGGCTCGCCGCCCAGCAGCTGGGCGGCCTCCGCCAACAGCGTCTCGGCCGGCAGGCACGCCGAGCCGCTGCGCTCGGCCTCGGCCAGGGTGTGCATGATCGCCGCGCGCTCACGCTTGGCCGCGGCGGGCGGGGGATCGGAGGCGCGCGCGATCCGGTCGGCGATGGCGAAGCCGACGCCGAACACGCTGGTGAGCTGGTAGGGGTCGCGGGTGATGAGCTCGTGCGCGCCGGCGCCGTGGTGCTCGTGGATGCGGGGCGCCAGATAGGCCAGCCCGTGGGGCGCGAGCAGGAGGTGAAGCCGCCGCGTCACGCGCAGCTTCTGCCAGGACTCGGCGGCCTCCTGAGCCCGGGCGGCGCGCAGGCCGACCTGGGCGAAGGCGTGGCCGGGATCCCGATCGATGGCGTCGAGCACCTCCTCGTGCCCAAAGCGCTCCACCAAGTCGGCGGCGCGCCGGGCGCCGATGTGCTTGACGCGCTGCAGATAGCTCGTGAGTGTGGCCGGGTCCTGGGGCGGCAGCGGCCGTGCCTCGGACACCTTGACCTGGGGGCCGTAGCGGCTGTCGTTGACCCAGTCACCAACGATCCGGGCCCGCTCGCCCTGCTCGAGGTGGACGAGCGGCCCGACGAGGGCGATCGGCGTGCCGTCCTCTCCGGCGGCATCGAGCACGGCCCAGCCTGTCTGCTCGTTCGCGAAACGGACGTGCCGGACGGTCACCTCATCGTCAAAGGTCACGCCCCAACGTTAGACGCGCGCGCGGAGGGAGCGGAGGGGTGTGCCGGGGTTGGCACACCCCTCCGCTCGGGACGAAGCTCAGCCGCCGGTGCTGGTGCTCGCCGTGGAGCCCGATGCCGGCCCCGGGCCCGAGCCGGTGCTCTGGATCGCCATGGACCCCGCCGCCTGACCCTGGCCCTGGCCCTTGCCGACGAAGCTGCCGGCGCACGTCGCGTCAGCCGGGGTGGTGCTGCCGGCCGGCGGCGGCGGGCATTGGGGCATGGCGCGGGTGTCGAAGGTTTGAATCGAGGTGCCCGTTGCCGTCGTCACCTGCGCGGACACCAGCTGGGCCGAGCCCGGCCACCACGCCACCAGCCAGCCGTTCTGGATCGTGGCCTGCACCTTGGATCCGTCGCTCAGGACGAGGGCGGCGGCGGTGACGCCGGCGCCCGCGCGGCCCTCCACGAAGGAGTAGGCGTCGCCCGCTCGCGCGGTGTGCTCCTGGAAGGACGGGAGAATCTGGCCGGCCGGCGGGGCGGTCGCGCCACCGGTGGAGCGCATCGAGGTCGAGGTGAAGTTGGGCCCCGAGATGCACCAGGCGCTGGCGTTGCCGCTCCCGGTGAACACGACGAACGTGAACGGGCCGCGCGTGTCGGTGAGCACCGGCGTCATAGTGCTCACGTCCGGCAGGGCCTTCATCCGCGCCGCACTCATGGCCCCGGCGGGCATCTGGGCCAGATGCGTCCGGCACTCGCCCGTCGCGCTGGTCACCTGTGCGGCCGGGGCGTGGGTCGGCACGGCGGTCCATCCGGCGAAGGCCTCCGAGGTGCTCGGTCCGAGGTCCACGAGCAGGACGGCCGCCGCTGCCGCCGCGGCGGTCACGAGCACTCCGGCGGCCACCGGGGGTCGCAGGTCGCGCGTGCGCGGGCGGTAGTCGCGGGCCCTCACCCGGGCGCTCGTCTCCGCCGGCAGGTCGTCTGCCCGGGCTCTGAGCGCCGAGCGGAGCTCCGATTCCAGTTGCTCGATCATCGCGTGTGCTCCTTTGTGCTCAGGGATATTTCCGGTGTCAGGGTGGTCTGGAGGCGGGTCAGGGCGCGCGAGGCGGCGCTCTTGACAGTCCCGACCGAGCAGCCGAGAAGCTCGGCCACCTGGGCCTCGCTGAGGTCCTCGAAGTAGCGCAGAACGAGTACCGCGCGCTGGCGCGGCGGCAGCGTGCCCAGGGCCTGGATGAGCTCGGCCCGCACGCCGACGGCATGCAGGCGACGCGCGGAGGACTCGTCGGCGAGCTCGCTGATCGACGGTGCTCCGTCGGCGAGGAGCTCCATGCGACGGCGCGTCCGGCGTTGGGCGTCGTCCAGGGCAAGGTTGATCAGCACCCGGCGCGCGTAGGCGTGCGGGTGGTCCATCCCCCGCACCCGCGGCCACCGGCGCGCGACTGCCAGCAGGCAATCCTGGACCAGGTCCTCGGCCTCGGCCGGGTCCCACACCACGAGGTAGGCGGTCCGCAGGAGCGCGTCGCTGGAGGCGGTCACAAACTGCTCAAAGTCCGCCCTGGCGCGCTGGGAGGCGCGGGGCCGATTGGGTGCCGATCTGATCCTCACATCTCCCTCAACCCCCTGCCCTGGGGAAAAGGTTGACTCGAAGTGTGATGGTCAGCGCCGCTCGGCGCGGCGTACGGCGGCGTTGAGGCCGTCGGAGCCCACCAACTGCTGAAACGCCCGCACGACCGGCCGGACCGCCGCGACCCCGAGACGCCCCTGCGTGCCGACGGGCTCGACGCGCGCCTCGGCGGCCAGCACGGAGCCACCGCCGTCGCGCTCCTGCGCCCAGTTGGCGATCACCACCCGCGCGGTGCCGCCCCGGGACCATTCGGCGAACTCCTCCGGTGAGCCGAGTCGGGGGTAGTCGCGCCGCAGCGTCCAGATCCGGCCCACCAGCCCGGAGACGAGCGCTCGGTCGCGCTCCTCGAGGACTATGAACGGAGGCTGGCGGAAGAGGTCGTCATAGCCGAGGTCGCGTGCCAGGCCCGGAATCCGCCAGCGCACGAGCCGGCCGAGGACCGCGGTGTCGGTGAGCCGGACCTCGCGCGCGGCACGCCAGAGCTCGTCTGCGGACACGGTGCTCTCGCGCCGATGCACCACGCGCAGCGCGGGCTTGGGCAGCCACTTGTCCAGGTCCGGGGCAGCGCTCACCGCCGGCCCGTTTCTAGCGCACCCGCCGTTTGAGCGATGATCGAGGGGTGTTTCGCTACGCGTTGGCACCGATCAACAGAGACGCCGCGCAGGGGCTTTCCCTTCCCCGGACGCTTCCGGGCGCCCGCGGCGTGGCGCTCACCTTCGACGACGGGCCTCATCCCGAGGGCACCCCGGCGGTGCTGGAGGTGCTCGCCGCTGCCGGCGCCCGCGCCACGTTCTTCGTGATCGGCGAGCAGGTCCAGCGCCGTCCGCAGCTGGCGGCGCGGATCGTCGCTGACGGTCACACGGTGGCCCTGCACGGGTATCGCCACCGCCTCCAGCTGCGCTTGGCGCCAGCGGCCGTGGCCGCCGACATCCGCCGGGGCGCCGCCGTGGTCGCCGACGCCACGGGCGTTGCCGTGGCCTGGCATCGCCCGCCTTACGGGATCTACAGCCCGGCCGGCTTGCGCGCCACCCGCCGGGCCGGTCTGGCGCCGCTGCTGTGGTCGCGCTGGGGCAAGGACTGGCGCAGGCTCACGACGCCGGCCCGGATCGCCCGGCGGGCCACGCACGGGCTCATCGCGGGAGACGTGATCCTCCTGCACGATGCGGACTTCTACAGCGCGCGCAACTCCCACCGGAGAACCGCCGCGGCGCTTGAGCGCATTCTCACAGAGCTAGAACGGCGCAAACTCGATACCGTCCTCCCTATCTGACAGGCTTGCCACCGGCCGGCCAGTTGGTTAGGAATGCGCAGAAGTCGACACCGCCGGCCGGCGGACGATGACGTCGACTCAAGCGCAGATGGCGCACCCCCACACCATGACCACTGCTTCTGCTTCCGCTTCGCATCAGGGCGCCCCTGACTTCGCGCGCTTTGCGATCGGGTTCGACCAGCGCGATCGCACGCGCCTGCACGCGTTGATCGACGAGGTCCTGGACTCCAACCGCTGGTCCGAGGCCGAGCTCAACACCCGCTTCGAGGCCGCCTGGGAGCAGTACAACGACGCGCCCGCCGTGGCCCTGTCGAGCTGGGCGGGCGGCGCGCTGGCCGCCCTGCACTTCGCCGGGGTCGGCGGCGAGACGGTCCTGTGCCCGTCCAACACCTTCATGGCCACGCCGCTGGCCGCGATCCGCGCCGGCGCCGAGGTGCAGTTCGTGGACTGCAACCGCGAGGACCTGTGCATGTCGTTTGCGGACTTCCAACGCGCGGCGGAGCGCCACCGGCCGCGAGCGGCGTTCCTGGTCCACATCGGGGGGCACATCGCGTTCGAGGTCGAGCAGATCGCCCGCTACTGCGCCGAGAATGAGATCTTCCTCATCGAGGACTGCGCCCACGCCCACGGCGCCTCCTGGCACGGCCGCCGCGCCGGGACGTGGGGGGACGCCGGGGTCTACTCGCTGTATGCCACCAAGACCATCTCCACCGGGGAGGGCGGCGTGCTCGTCTCGCGTCGCCCCGAGGTCATCGCGCACGCGCGCGATTTCCGCAACTACGGCAAGCCCTCCTACGACGTCGCCGGGCTCAACTTCCGCATGAGTGAGTTCACCGCCGCGCTCGGCCTGGTGCAGATCGAGCGCCTTCCGGAGATCGTGGCGTGGAAGAACGACGTCGCCCGGGGGTGGCTGGATCCGCAGCACGCCGGCCACCTGGAACTGCCCGAGGGCATGGTCTCCGGCCTGTACAAGTACATCGTCTTCGACTGGCTCGAGCGCTCGACGGGCCGCGTGTACGACGAGCCGTGCCACCGGATCATGGGGCATCAGGTGGATCTGCCCAACTCGGATTGGGTCGCGCGAAACCACTCGTGCGTGCCGCTGTATTACAGACCGGTTTGATGAGCTTCTGGTCCAAATGAGAGTTCTCGTCACAGGCGGCTCCGGCTTCATCGGCTCGCACGTGGTCGACAAGCTGCGTGCGCGCGGCCACACGCCGGTCATCTACGACCTGCGGCCGTCCCCGTGGCATGAGGATCCGGAGCATCCCGTCGACACCGTCCTCGGATCGATCACCGACCGCGAGGCGCTGGAACGGGCGCTGCACTCGTGTGATGCCGTGGCCCACCTCGCGGCGGTGGCCGACGTCAACGACGTCCACGCCTCGCCCGAGGACGCCGAGCGCGTCAACGCCCGGGGCACCGTCACCGTGCTGGAGGCGGCGCGCCGCGCCGGGGTCAAGCGGATCGTCTACGCGTCGACGATCTGGGTCTACTCCGACTGCGAGCCCGAGGAGGTGGACGAGGACACCCTGCTGCCCCCGCCCAGCCACCTCTACACCTCCACCAAGCTGGCCGGCGAGCTCTACTGCAAGGCCTACCAGGAGCTCTACGGGATCGACTACACGATCCTGCGCTTCGGCATCCCGTACGGCCCGCGCGCTCGCGAGGCCGCGGTCATCCCCGCGTTCGTCAACAAGGCGCTGGCCGGCGACCCGCTGACGCTCGCCGGCGACGGCATGCAGAGCCGGAAGTTCGTCTACGTCGAGGATCTCGCTGACGGCGTCGCGCGCGGACTGGACGACGTCGCGGTCAACCGGGTCTACAACCTGGCCAGCGACGAGACGGTGACGATCAAGCAGATCGCCGAGACGGTGCGCGATCTGATGGGCGACGTCGAGATCACCTACACGCCGGCGCGGCCCGGGGACTTCGGCGGCAAGATCGTATCCTCCGAGCGCGCCCGCCAGGAGCTGGGGTGGACGGCGGCGACGCCATTCGGCGAGGGCGTCCGCAGATACATCGACTGGCGGCTGGTCCAGGTCCGGGCGGCCAAGGAGGAGAAGGAGGCCGTCGTCATCCCCGCCGGCGAGCCCGACGCCGAGGCCAAGCCGCGCCAGGTGCTCATCATCTCCGCCGACATCGGCGAGGGCCATGACCTTCCCGCACGCGCCGTCGCGCGTGAGTTCCGGGACGAGGATCCCGACGCCCAGGTGTCGATCGTCAACGGGCTGCCCGCCATGGGGCCGATCCTCACCAAGATGCTGCGGGAGAACTCGGCCTTCATGTTCACCTTCGTGCCATGGCTGTTCGACCTCCAGTACCGGCTGTTCATGTACGTCGGCCCGACGCGCTGGTTCTCGCGCAAGATGCTGACGCTGCTCGGCCGGCGCGGTCTGATGCGGCTGATCAAGGCCCACGATCCCGACGTGATCGTCTCCACCTATCCAGGGGTGACCGCGGTGCTCGGCGAACTGCGCCGCAAGCGACGGCTCGACGTCCCCTGCTACTCGTCGATCACCGACCTCGCCGGGCTGCAGTTCTGGGCCCACCCGGGGATCGACCTGCACTTCATCACCCATCCCGAGTCCACCGAGGAGGTCGAGAAGATCGCCGGGCCCGGGAGCGTGCGCTGGGCCAAGCCGCCGACTGCGCCGGCGTTCCTGGCTGCGCGTTCGCGCGCCGATGCGCGCCGCGCCCTCGCGCTGCCGGCCACAGGCCGCGTCATCGCGGTATCGGGCGGGGGCTGGGGGGTCGGCGACCTCATCGGCGCCACGGGCGCTGCGCTGCAGTTCGAGGACGCGACCGTCCTGTGTCTGTGCGGGCGCAACGACTCGCTGCGCGCCAAGGTGGTGGGGCGGTTCGGCGACGAGCCCCGGCTACGCGTCATGGGCTTCACCGACCGCATGGGCGACGTGCTCGCCGCCGCCGACGTGCTCGTTCACTCCAGCGCCGGGCTCACCGTGCTCGAGGCGATCATTCGCGGCTGCCCGGTCGTCTCCTACGGCTTCGGATACGGCCACGTCCGTGCCTCCAACGCGGCGCTCGAGCGCTTCAAGCTCGCGCAGGTGGCCCACAAGGAGGCCGATCTGGCGCCGGCCATCGGCCGCGCGCTCGAGCACCGGCCCGAACCCGACCCGTCGTTCGCGCGGCGGCCCTCCACGGCGTCGCTGATCCTCAACAACGAGCGTCGTACCATGCCGCTGCCGGCATGGCGTCTGCGCACCGTCCGCGCCGCCACGAGCCTCGCCGCGATGGTGGCGATCACCGGATTTGCCCTCACCACCGGCGTGTCCTACTCGGTGGTGTCGCACATCACCCACATGCGGCCGGTGACCGTCGTCAACACCGATCAGCCCGAGGTGGGCGTGCTCATCGACGCGCCGCCGTCACAGGTCCCGGACCTGGCGCGCACCCTGTCGGCCTACGGGCTGCATGCTTCCTTCGCCGTCGGCCAGCCATCGTGGCCGCTGGTGACCAGCGTGTCCTCCAACCATGATCAGGCGCTCCCGCGCCTTCCCACCGGCGGCTTGGTGCGGTGGATGGGCGCCCGCGGGGAGTTGCACAAGCTGCTCGAGCTCACGGGTTACCAGCGCCACTTCCTCTACGCCTCCAGCGGCCCGAGCATCGGACAATGGCTCGTCGCCCACGGCGCAGGCGGCAAGCTGGTGGAGGGCGCGGTTCGCCTGCAGGATGCCGATGACTCGCTCGGGTCCCTGCGCCCCGGAGAGGTCGTCGAGTTCAACGTTGCCAACGCCCGCGCGCTGGAGCCGCTGCTGCCCAAGCTGCTCGAGGGGCTGCGCGAGGAGCACCTCACCGCGGTGCCGATCGGCCGGCTGATGCAGGACGCCGACAAGAGCAGCCGCGCTGCCTGACCTCCCGATCGAGCTGGCCGATGTGGAGCGCGCGGCGGCGCGCCTGGCCGGCGTCGCGCACCGCACGCCGGTGCTGACCTCCTCGACGCTTGACGCGCGTCTGGGCGCGCAGGTCTTCGTCAAGAGCGAAACGTTCCAGCGCGTCGGCGCGTTCAAGTTCCGCGGCGCCTACAACGCGGTGTCGTCGCTTGGCGCGGCGGAGCTGGCGCGGGGCGTGTGCGCGGTGTCGTCGGGCAACCACGCCCAGGCGGTCGCCCTGGCGGCCCGGCTGTGCGGCACGCAGGCCGTGATCGTCATGCCCAGCGACGCTCCGGCGCTCAAGCGCGCGGCCACCGAAGGATATGGCGCCGAGGTGGTGGAGTACGAGCGCTACGGCGAGGACCGCGAGGAGCTGGTGCACGAGCTGGCCGCCGAGCGCGGCATGGTGCTGGTGCACCCCTACGACAATCCGCGGGTGATGGCCGGCCAAGGCACTCTGGCGCTCGAGCTGCTCGAAGATGTCCCAGAGCTCGATGTGCTGGTCGTACCGGTCGGCGGCGGCGGGCTCATCTCCGGCTGCGCCACCGTGTGCGCTGCCCGGTCGCCGCGGACGCGTGTCGTCGGCGTCGAGCCCGAGGCCGGTGACGATGTGGCCCGCTCGCTGGCGGCCGGCGAGCGCGTGCGCATCTCCGTCGGGCGCACGATCGCCGATGGCCAGCAGGCCCGAACGCCGGGCGAGCTCACCTGGCCCGTGATCCGCGCGCTGGTCTCCGAGGTGGCGACCGTCTCAGACGATCAGATCGTCAATGCGATGCGGTTCCTGTTCGAGCGCATGAAGCTCGTGGTCGAGCCCAGCGGCGCCTGCGCGTTCGCGGCTCTGCTGGCGGGGCGGATCGCGGTGGAGGGCCGGCGCGTCGGCGTCGTGCTGTCCGGTGGCAACATCGGCGCCGACGCGTTTGGCGAGCTCCTGACGCGGTCGCTCTAGGCCGCGAACGCGATCTCCGTCGGCCCGTCGCTCGGGCCGCACGCGTGCAGACCACCGCGGGCTCGGGCGTTCCTGGATTGCTCCGAACCCTATGTCTCAGGGCTCGCCGGCGTGTTACCGAACTGCGGTGCTCTTGTGACCGAGGAGTGAGCCGAGTCTTAGGTTTGTGTTGACGCGCGCATGGGCTGTTACCAGTGCACGCCGCGGGTGGCCTGCGCGAACGCGCGCTGCTCGGCCTCGGTGCGCCGGCCCACCGGTTTGCCGCTCTCGGGGAACAGCTGATAGGCGCGGTTGACGACCATGTCCTGCGCGCCGGGAGCGATCGCGTAGGTGAGCTGCCCGAGATTGCCCAGTGTGGTGGCGATCTTCTTCGGGCGCTTGCGGATGGCCTCAGTGATCATCCCTGCGGCCTGCTCGGGCGTCAGCGTGGGCAGCCGGTCATAGATCGTGGTCGGCGCGATCATCGGCGTGCGCACCAGCGGCATGTAGACGGTGGTGATGTGCACGCCGTCTCCGATCACCTCGGGGCCGATCGAGCGGCTGAAGGCGTCCAGCGCCGCCTTAGATGCCAGGTAGGCGGCGAACCGCGGTGTGTTGATCTGTAGCCCGATTGTGGAGATGTTGATGATGTGACCGCTGCGGCGCTCGCGCATGACCGGCAGCAGATCGAGCATCAGCTTGACCGGCGCGAAGTAGTTGAGCGCCATGGTCCGCTGGTAGTCGTGGAAGCGGTCATACGACCGGTCGACGGACCGGCGGATCGACTTGCCGGCGTTGTTGACCAGGATGTCGACGTGGCCGTGCTGCGCGAGCACCTCCCGGGCCATGCGCTCCACGTCGGCTGAGTCCGACAGGTCGCATGGGTGCACGAACGCGGAGCCGCCCAGCTCCTCAACGTCGGCGGCGACCTCGTTGAGCTTCTCCGTGGTGCGCGCCACGAGCAGCAGCCTGCCGCCCGCGGCGCCGATCTGGTGCGCCGCGGACTCGCCGATCCCGGACGACGCGCCCGTGATCATGATCGTCTTGCCCTTGACAGCGTCGTGCAGCGACTCGGCGAGGATCCCTCCGCCGATCGGGATCCGCTGCCCCAGTTCGCGCAGGGTGCGGATGCTGCCGACGGCCATGCCGGTGATGTTGGGGATCTCGGGAGTCATCAGCGGTCCGCCAGCAGCTGGGTGGCCATGTTCTGCTCTCCTGCCTGGTTGGGGTGCAGCGGGAACGCCGCCGACGTGGGCACGATCCCATTGACCCACGCAGTGCCCGGCGCCTTGCAGGCATCGTGGCCGACGCTCGAGGTAAAGGTGTCCACGTACTTGGCGTATTGGGGCGCGGCGGCGGCAGCCTGCTTCAGCACCGCGTTGAGCGCGGTCTCCAGCGAATTGATGTAGGTGACGTCGCCCGAGGAGATCGGCACCAGCGGCCAGCAGCTGCCGTGGGTGGGCAAGCCGTCGGGGTAGCCCACGACCATCACCTCTGCCTGCGGGGCGCGAGTGTGGATGCCCTGGATGACCGCCTCGACTTTGGGCTCGGTGGCGTTGATGGCCGCCACGTTGGGATCGCTGCCGCCCGAGGTGTAGTGGCTCTTGCACGCGGACCCGAACGGCCGGATGACGTCGAGCTCCGCGCACTCCTCGGCCACCGAGATGAGCCCGGCGTCGTTGCCGCCGATGCCCAGCGTCACCAGCGCGTCATTGGTTTTCAGCGCGTTGAACTGGGGCGGCGCGGTCTGCAGCCCGCCCTGCAGGCTCTGGGATTGGGTCATGTCCGCGGTGGTGGCGCTCGAGCAGCTGGCGTCGGTGAAGCTCGACGGCGACAGCGCCCGGGCGACGTCGGAGGGGTAGTTGTTGGTGGAGCGCCCGCACAGGATGGGGCTGCCCGTGGGGTTGGGCACCAGCGGCGCGGCGGTGTAGGAGTCGCCCAGCGACACGTAGGGCCCGATGGCCGCCTGGGCCGCCGCGGCGCCGAGAACTGCGATGACGAGGGCGGCGCCGGCGGCGAAAGCGCCCCGGCGGGCGATGAAACCGATGGACTGCGACACGCGTTCTCTCCCTCTTGAGCGGACCCCGCGGCGAGCATATAGCTCTGCGCCCGACGCCTCAATTCGCAGTGCCTTGTACCCGGTGGCGGTCGGTTGCATGCCCGAGGCGCTCCGGGCGGCCCGTGTCAGCGCCGGCGCGTGAGCCGCTCCATGAGCAGCTCGACGGACTGCTCGAGCTCGGCGAGGGTGGCCCGCTCGACGCTGGAGATCCCGAGCTTGCGGTTCAGCCACGCGTTGATGTCCTGGTGGCTGGCCCCGTCGCGGCGACGGACCTCGGACACGAGGCGGTGGCGTTCGTCGCGCAGTCGCGCCCGACGCTCGAACGCCGGGACCTCGCGTGGCTCGCTCGCGTCGCGGTTTCCGTTGGCGCCTGGCTGCGGGTCGGCCATGGCGTCCGCCCATCGCGCCGCGGCTGGTGACGGCGGCGCCGCCCGCGGCGCCGGTGCCGGCGCCCCGAACAGCGTCATCTGGGGCGCGACGTCGGCGTCCAGTGGCACGAACTCCGGCGCGTCCGAGCGCTCGGTCTCGCGGCGCTCCTCGCGCTCGTCGAGTGCGAACGGGTCCGTCTCGCCGGGCCGGCGCAGCGAGCCGCGGAGCTCCTGCTCGATCGTGGCGGCGTGGTTGCGCAGGACCGGGTCGGCCGGGACGTAGAGCCAGCTGGGCTCCACCGGCCGGCCGGGGAGTGTGCGCACGAACCGTCCGACGATCTGGCGGAAGATGAGCGGCGTCTTGGCCGCGGTTGCGTACACGCCGACGCGCAGCCGCGGGATGTCGACGCCCTCGGAGACCATGTTGACCGCGACGATCCACGGATCGGTGGAGCCGGCGAAGGCGGCGAGCTTGGAGGCGGCGCGCGTCTCGGCGTGCAGGACAACCACCGGCACACGCCCGGTGGCCTCGCGCAGCTGTTTGGCGATGCGCCGCGCGTGCTCGGAGTCAGCGGCCACGACCAGGCCGGCCGCGTCGCGGTGGCCGTCCTGGCGGATGGCCTTGAGCTTGGCGTCGGCCTCCTTGAGGATTCGCGGGAGCCCGTCGGGCAGGTCGGTGGAGATCGCCGTGCGGTAGCGGCGGCTGGCCTCCCGGGTGGACAGCACCGTCTCGAAGCTGGACTCGATCACGTCATCGCCGCTGCGCCACGACAGTGAGCCGTCATAGGCCACGAAGCACACCGGCCGGCACACGGCATCGGCGACCGCCTCGGCGTAGCTGTAGGAGACGTCGGGCTCGGCCATGCCGTCGGCGTCGTAGCTGACGCCGGGGATCGGGGTGGCGTCGGAGCGAAAGGGGGTACCGGACAGGAGCAGCCAACGCGGGCTCTGTTCGAAGGCCTTGGCGAAGGCGACGCCCCAGGCCAGCTCCTCTCCCAGGTGATGAGCCTCGTCGGCGATGACCAGGGTCCGGCGCGGCAGCGTCCGGCCCCAGCGGACCGGTGCCTTGGCCACGCGCGCGTATGTGACCGAGACGCCGTGAAAGCCCGACGGAGGCTTGGGACCACCGGCATCGGGCGCCAGGTCGATGCCGAGGTCATGGGCGGCACGGGCCCACTGGCGGGTGAGCGGCGCGGTGGGGCAGGTGACCACGACCCCCGAGACGGCTCCGGCATTGATCTGCGCGCGGGCGAACTCCAGCGCCGGACGCGTCTTGCCTGCTCCCGGCGCCGCCGACACCAGGAACGAGCCGCTCTCCCAATCCGCCATCCTGGTCAGCGCGCGGGTCTGCCAGAGGCGCAGCGAGGTGCGGTTGGACTTGGGTCGGGGGGAGGGCACGGGTCGGGCATCGTGAAGGACGCTCCGGACGAAACGGGGAGGCACGCGTCCGGCATCCGTGCGAACATATGTTCGGATGATCGTCTGTGTCCTCATCCCCCGCTTCGCTCTCGCCACCGCCCTCGGTGATCGCGCCGAACTGTTGCAGAGCCCGGTCGCCCTGGCCCCTGAGCCGGGAGGCGCCCAGCAGGTCGGTGAGGTGTCGCTGGCAGCGGAGGCATTCGGGGTCCGCCCCGGCATGCGCCTGGGGGAGGCGCTGTCACGCTGCCCGCAGCTGACGCTCATCCCTTCGGACCCCGCCGGGGTGGCCGATCTGTGGGAGCGGCTCCTCGTGCGCCTGGAGTCCGTCGGCGCCGCCGTCGAGCCCGAGCGCCCGGGGCTGGTGTGCTTCGACGCGCGGGGGCTGTTGCGGCTGCACAGAGGGCTGGAGGGGGTGCTGAAGGCGGCGCGCACCGCGCTGCGCATGCCCGCGCGTTTCGGGGTGGCCCCGTCGCGGTTCGCCGCGGTGGCGGCGGCGACCCGGGCACGGACTCGCCGGCCGGAGATCGTCGGCGGCTCTGGGAGGCTAGGAGGGTCCGATGGCCGGGGAGGGTCCGATGGCCGGGGAGGGCTCACCGGGCAGGCAGGGTCCGAGGGCCGCGAGCAAGCCCGGGCCTATCTCGCCTCCCTCCCGGTCACGCTGCTGCGTGCCCGCCCGGCGCTGGCGGACCTGCCCGAGGCGCTCGAGCGGCTCGGGGTCAGGACGCTCGGGGAGCTGGCGGCGCTCCCCGTCGCCGCGCTGGCCGATCGCTTCGGCAAGCCGGGGCTGCTCGCCTACGAGCTGGCCCGGGGCGGCGATAGCGCGCTCAGCCCCCGCCCGGCCGGCGAGTTCCTGCGCGAGGCGCTGGAGCTGCCCGAAGCGGCGTCCGGGATCCAGCTGGAGCGGGGGCTGGGCCTGCTGGTCGATCGCCTGCTGGCGCGCCGGGAGCGGCGCGGGCGGACGCTGCGATCGGTGGTCATCTCCGCCAAGCTGGTGGAGCGGGGCGGGACGTGGCGTGAGCAGGTGGTGTTCCGTGAGGCGCTGGCCGATCCGGTCCGCATGCGCCTGGCGCTGACGCCGCGCCTGGCGCTGATCCCGGCGCCGGCGGAGATGCTGAGGCTGGCGGTCGAGCGCTTTGGGCCTCCGGCCTCAGATCAGCGGCCGTTGCTGGAGGACCCCGCCGCCGCGCGGGCGGCGCGGCTGCGCGAGGCGATCCGGCAGGCCCGCGTCGTCGCCGGGCCCGAGGCGGCGCTGCGGGTGCTGGAGGTTGATCCGGACTCGCGGTTCCCCGAGCGGCGGGCGGTGCTGGCGCCCTTTGAGAGCTGATGCCAGGCGTGAGCCTCAGCGCTGTCCGGAAGGACCGCGACCGGCGCCTACGGTCCACAGCGGCACGCCGTCATGAGCTTTACACAGATACTGTGTATGAATTACACAGATGCTGTGTAATCGCTTCAGCTCAGCGGATCGAGACGGCGGAGGTACTCCTTGAGCAGGGGGTTGACGATCCGCCAGTCACCGCGGGCGACGTGCTCCACGATCCCGGCCTGCAGAAGGAGCTTAAGGACCCGGTCGCGGATGGCAGGCGCCAGGCGCCTGGGGACGGGGTGGTCAGCGGCGATCGCGCGGGCGACCTGGAGCGCGTTCTTGTGCAGCCGGCGGATCTGCTCCACCGATTGCTCCATGGTCGGCAGGTCTCCGTTGAGAGCGGCCCGGTAGCCAAGCTCCACGATGTCAAGGTCGATGTCGCGGCGGTCGAGCTGAACCGAGACGAGGTGGGTCTGCTGGGCGATGCGCATCGTCGCCCGAGGGTGGCCGCCTCCCAGCTCGACGATCCGGTTCAGGGCGGCTGCCGTCACCGTGCAGTCATCGGCGGCGAAGCGGACGGCCAGACCCTCGAGCCAGTCCCCGGCGGGGATGGGGCGGAGCGGGTGAAAGCTGCCGAACCCGCTGAACGCCCTCTGCTGGGGGGCGAACAGGTCTCGCATCACGTGTTCGAGGCTGCCCGCGAACAGGTAGCTCACGCTCGTGCTCCGCTGGAAGACCGCGCGCATGCGCTTGGTGACCTGATCCGGATCCCCGTATGGCCGGCGCTCGTTGGCGAGCTCCTGGAACTCGTCGAAGAACAGAATCATCCGCCGGCCGTCGGCGACCGCCACCCGCTCGGGGAGCTCCAGCGCCAGGTCGAGTGCGCGCTCCGGCTGCGCTGCCGCCCAGCCGGGGGTGACCGCCACCTCGATCACCTCGCCCAGCTGGCTCTGGAGCTTGAGAACGGCAGCGGCCTGTGCGGCCGACAGCGCACTGCGTCCCAGCTCTCGTGCCCGGCGGACGAGTCGCCGCGCCGGAGAACGGTTGGCGATCACCGCGAGAGCCAGGGCCTCGGCGAGCTCGGCGGCATCGGCGATCCGGAACAGGTCCAGGCGCGCCGTGTAGCAGCCCCGGCGCTGCGCGCGCCCGAGCGCCGCCTCGCAGACGCTCGTCTTCCCAGTCCGCCGCGGGCCGGCGACGATCAGGTGGGTGCCGGCAACGAGCGCCGTGGAGATCTCCCGCACGTCGTCATTGCGCCCGATCATCTGACTCGCGGGGATCGGGACGTCGGAGGGGAACAGGTCGCCGCTGGCTTGCCGCATGTGAGCAGCGTATCACGGTCATTACACGGATTCAGTGTAATCTTTACACAGCAAGTGTGTAATACCTGATGACGGGTCCGCGTCGTCTGGCCGTACCCCGGCGCGTGACGGTCGATGCCGCACCGGACGGCCGACCGCTGGTGGTCGACACCAGGGAGGTCGACGCGGTGCGGGAGTCCTGGCTCATCGAGGACCGATGGTGGACCGAGAAGCCGCTGCGCCGGCGCTACTGGGAGGTGGTCACCACCTGCGGGCGTGACGAGGTCGTGTTCCACGACCTGATCGGGGGCAGGTGGTGGCGCCAGCGCTGAGGCCGGACGATGGGAGGGTCCCGGGGCGGCGGCGCCCCGGGCCGGACGAACGGGGCGGTCCCTAGACTGGCGGGCATGTCCCAGCCCACCTCCCCTGTCGATCCCGGACGCGTGGCGATCGGCACATGGAGCGGTGGCCGATTCATGCACTTCGGCGAGGCGGTGGATGACGAGCGCTTCCTCGAGCTGGTGGCGCCGGACGAGACGATTGACACCGTCATCACCGCCGACGTCTACGGCACCGGCGACGCCGACCGGATGCTGGGCCGGGCGATCAGCGGCGCGGCCGCGAGAGCGCATGTGCGTCGTGGGCGCAGTCGGGCACGACTTCTACGAGGGCGAGCGCAACGGCCCCAAGGGGTATCCGCGCTTCACCGATCCGGGGCTGCGCGGACCGGACGGCTATGGCGACTACCTCAAGATGGCGACCGAACGCAGCCTGGAGCGCTGCGGCGTGGACCGCTTCGATCTGCTGCTCCTGCACAACCCCGACCGGATCGGCTACACGAGCGAGACCGTGTGGGACGGCATGGCGGCGCTGCGCGACGCTGGGCTGACCCGGCTCATCGGCGTCGCGCCCGGACCAGCCAACGGCTTCACGCTGGACCTCATCGACTGCCTGGAGCGCTTCGGCTCGCTCATCGACTGGGCGATGATCATCCTCAACCCGCTCGAGCCCTGGCCCGGCGAGCTGTGCCTCGATGCCGCCGCCGCGGCTGACGTCAAGGTCATCACCCGCGTGGTGGACTACGGCGGCCTGTTCTTCGATGACCTGCGGCCAGGCCAGGAGCTGGCCCGCGGAGATCACCGGGGCTTCCGCCCCGCCGGGTGGATCGAGGCCGGCCTTGATCGCCTCGCCGGCATGCGCCCCGTCGCCGATCGCGCCGGCCTGACGATGATCCAGCTGGCGTGCCAGTGGAACCTGGCGCACGGCCCCGTGGCCTGCGTCGCGCCCACCCTCATCCAGGAGGTCGGGCCCGAGGCCAAGAGCATCGAGGACAAGCGTGCCGAGCTGGCCGCGCTGCCCGATCAGCCGCGCCTGAGCGACGTCGACGTGGAGACGATCCGCCGGCTGGGCGACAACACCGGCTGCATGGCGCTCAAGGGCGCCTCGCCCCAGTACACCGGCGAGGAGCAGCCGGACCGCTGGACCCTTGACGATCGCCTGGTGACCGTCGCGCAGCGCTGGCACATCGACCCCGCTCGCGACCTGGTCACGGCGGCATGACCGCCGGCGGCGTCAGCCTCCCCATCACCGGCGGCTGCAACTGCGGCGCGGTGCGCTTCGAGGTCACCGAGCCCTTCCAGACCTCCATGTACTGCCACTGCACCCGCTGCCAGCGCCGCACCGGGACGGCGGCGTCCGTCAACGCCCGCACGTCACCCGAGGCGTTTCGCATCGTCCAGGGCGAGGACCGGCTCCGGGCCTGGGACCCTCCGGACGACGGCGCGGCGAAGTACTTCTGCGGTGATTGCGGCTCGGCCCTGTTCAGCCGCAGCCCCGGCTCGGTGGGGATCCGGCTGGGCGCCATCGACGGCGACCCCGGGATCCGCCCGACGTACCGCCAGTACGTGGCCTACGCCGCCGCTTGGGAGCCGATCCCCGACGATGGGCTGCCGCGCCACCCCGAGGCCCGTCCGCCATCCTGACCCTCGGGGCGATCCGGGTTGCCCGCCATCCTGATCGCGCCAGGACCAACAGCACTTCTCACGAGATAGACGGCGAGGGCGGCGCCGCCGGCCAGCCAAACGGCGCTGAGGAGATCGAAGCCGAGTACTCCGTGGCGCTGAGCCATGGCGAAGTCCTGGGGCAGCCAGTTGACGACGAGGCTGACGAGCAACGCCAGAACCGGCAGCCGGCGGCGGAGCCCCGTCTCCCACAGGGCGAGCGGGATCACGAGCGCCGCGAAGTAGTAGTCCACCGGCGCCGGATCCGCCATGCAACGCACCAGCCCCAAGACGCAGAACAGCGCCAGCCAATCGACGCGGATGGCTCCGCGGCTGTTCTGAACACGGCGAGCGTATGCCCAGATCACCGCTGCGGCGAGTGCGAACGCGATCGCGGTCGCGCCGGTCCGAGTCAGTGAGAACGGCAAGAGATGGATGGGCGTGCCGGGGATGCCGAGGGGTCGTGCGCCCATCGGCCACCAGAGGCTGGTCGGGGTGGCGAAGCTCACGGTGCCGATGTAGCGGCCGGCGGTGCCATAGGCGGCCGGGTTCAACAGGGGCAGCAGTCCGACGCTGGGCGCGGCCACCGCCGCCGCCAACACGGCCGGTGCCAGCCGGGGCCTCGGAAGCGCCAACAGGACACATGGTGCGGCTAGCAGCGCCCATGGCTTCGTGCCCACCGCCAGGCCCAGTAGGACCGCGGCGCACCGGCGACGGTCCTGGCCCGCGCAGATCACCGCCGCCGCGGCCAGGAGCGCGGTGAGCACCTCCTCCGGGTGGCCGATGTGCACCGCCGCGGTCGTGATCGGGCCCGCCGTGATGAGCACTGCCGCCGCCCCTGCCGTTGCGCCCTGTGCGAGCGATCCCGCCCGGACGGCGAGCCACCAGGCAGCGCCAAGGAGTGGTAGGAGACAGGCAACGGCGCCGAGCTGGTAGGCGAGCCGATCGCCGCCGAGCTGCAGACCTGCGGCCGCAAACGGGGCCCGCCATACGAGTGAGACGAGGCCCAACAAGGGCTGGCGCGCCGCGGCGGCAGTCAGATGACCGTGGATCAGGGCGCTGATCGCGGGCGCCGCGTTGTCGCCGAGGACCGCGCCGCCGGGCACGTAGTCCCCGCTTTGGGTGACGCCGTGGACGACCCAGCACGCGGCGGCGGTCGCGGTGAGCAGGACCGCGATGCGGAGAGGCAGGGGGAGACGCTCGGCGTACGTGCGCACCCTGCCGATATCGGCGCCCGCGCGGTGCGGCCTTAGCTACACGCGGTCACGCGTCGTCGGCGTCGTTCTCGGCGAGCTCGTCACGCATCCACTCGCAACCGACCGACAGGTCCTCCACGCCCATCGCCGCGGCCACGTTGAGCCACATGCCGTAGCGGAAGAAGTCATCGAGCGCCTCCTGGTCGGCGCCGGACAGCTGCTGCACGTGGGCCACGAGCTGGGCGTAGCAGTGGCGCACGTGATCGCGGATCGCCACGTCGTTGCAGGCGGCGTAGGCCTGGTGCTGGATCATGAGGTAGTCGCGGTTGGTGGAGACCATCTCGACGTAGGCGTGGCCCATCGCCTTCAGGACGTCGGCGTCCGGGAGCGCGATCGCCGGGTCGAACTCGTCCGCGGCCTTGGTGAACAGCTCCGCGACGTGCTCGAAGCTGCGCTCGACCGCCGCCAGGAACAGCTCCTTCTTGCTGCCGAACAGGCTGAACACGTAGGGCTGGGCGACGCCGACGGCGCGCGCGATCTTGTCGACCGGGGTGCCGTACAGACCGCCGTGGGCGAACTCGTGGACCGCGGCCTCGATCAGCGCGTCCCGGCGCTCGGACGCCGGGACGCGCTGACGGGTGCTCTTCGTGTCAGGGGTGGAGGTGGCCATGACGGGCTCGGTGGCGATCCTACGCCACCCTCAGGCCGCCTCGGGGACGAGCGCCGTACCCGAGGTCGCCGCACGCTCGCGCTCGGCGGCCTCCAGGCCGGCCTGGGCCTCCGCGCTCGCCCGCGAGTTGAACGGGAGCACGATCGGGATCAGCGCCCCGATGGCCAGGACCGCCGCGCCGACCCACATCGCCGGCGTCAGGCCGTTGATGAACTCGGTCGCCGAGCCGTAGCCGCCGCGGCTGGTGAACACCGTGGAGAGGACCGCGACGCCGAGCACGCCGCCCAGCTCGCGGATGGCGTTGTTGGCGCCCGACGCCTTGCCGGCCTGGTCGGTGCGCACCGAGGCGAGCACCGCGTTGGCCGAGGGCGCGAACACCAGGGCCATGCCCGAGCCGCCGAGGATGAACGGGCCGATCATGCTCGCGTAGCTCATGCCGGCGCTGGTCTCGAGCGCCAGCCAGCCGAGCGCGATCGCCTGCAGGCCGAGGCCCGCGGCCATGAACAGCCGGCTGCCGTACCGCTCGGAGAAGTAGCCCGCCAGCGGTGCGACGATCATCGTCGACCCGGTCCACACCAGCAGCTTCACGCCGGCCTGCAGCGGGCTGTTGCCCAGCACGTTCTGGAGGAACTGGCTCAGGAAGAAGATCGAGCCGAACATCCCGAAGTACATCGACAGCGAGACGGCGTTGGTGACTGAGAACGCGCGTCGCGCGAAGAACTCCATCGGGAGCATCGGGGTCTCGGTCCGGCGCTCCTGGATGACGAAGGCTGCGAGCAGGGCGGCGCCCGCGGCCAGCGAGATGATCACCTCGGCGCTCGTCCACCCCAGCGACTGACTGCGGATGAGGCCGAAGACGAGCCCGAACAGGCCGGCGGACCCCAAGGCCAGGCCGGGCAGATCCAGCGCGCCGGACGGTCCGAAGCTCTCCCGCAGGCGCGTTGCGGCCAGCGGCACCAGGACGAGGCCGATCGGCACGTTGAGCCAGAAGATCCAGTGCCACGAGGCGATCTGGACCATCGCGCCGCCCACCAGCGGGCCGAGCGCGACGGCGATGCCGCTGATGCCCGACCACACGCCGATGGCGAAGCCGCGGCGGTCCGGGGGGTAGGCGTCGGCCAGCAGGGTGAGCGTCAGCGGGGTGGCGATTGCCGCGCCCGCGCCCTGGATGGCTCGGGCCACGATCAGCAGGCCGATGCTCGGCGCCAGGGCCGCGGCGGCCGAGGACACGGTGAAGAGCGCGATGCCGATCATGAACATGCGCTTGCGGCCGAGGCGGTCGCCGAGCGCGGCGCCGGTCAGCAGCAGGACGGCGTAGGAGAGGGTGTAGGCATTGACCGTCCACTCGAGCGACTGGATCGAAGCGCCCAGGTCGCGGTGGATGCTCGGCAGGGCGACGCTCACAACCAGGTTGTCGAGCACCACCATGAACAGTCCTACGGAAACGATTGCCAGGGTCCATCCCCTGCGTGCGGTGGCGCTCATGGCCATCCTCCTTCCAGAAGCTTCTTAGTGAGCACTAACTACGAATAACTTAGCAGCCACTAATAATTTGTCAAGGGGTTTGTGCGCGCAACGGTCGCGGGGCGTGCGCCACCGGTGTCACGGGCGTCGGCGACCGGGACGCTGCCGTAGGCGATGGCCAGCGCGGCCATCTCCTCGACCGGCGGGAACCCGCCGGCCGCCCGGACGGCCCCGATGAGCGCCTCGAAGTAGCGCTCAAAGCCACCGGGCGTGACCAGGACGAGCATGCGCGCCGGCTCGTTGCCGGGATTGGCGAACGTGTGCGGGGTGCCTCGCGGCACCACCGCGACCGTCCCGGCCCCGGCCTCGTGGGCCTCGTGACCGACGCGCATCGCGATCTGGCCCTCGAGTACATAGAAGGTCTCCTCGAAGTCAGGATGGACGTGGAGCGCCGGGCCGGGGAAGCCGGCGGGTACGACCTGCTCGACGAGGCCAAAGGCGCCGCCGGTGTCCTCGCTGCGGACCCGGATATGGATCGCAGCACCGAGCAGCGAATCGCCGGGCGCGGCGTTGAGGGACTGGATGACAGGATGGGTCTGGGTGTGGGTGAGAGTGTTCATGGCGGACATGGTCAGCCGCACGCCGCCCGTGATCAATCCCTGGAAATGAGGGATTGGCCGGCCCCACGCGGTCTGTCAGACTGAATTCGTGCTCCCCTCCGACAAGGACTACGCCCGCGCCCGGCGGCGGATCGAGACGGCGCTGGAGCAGCCTCACGCCAACGCCCACGCGATCGTGGAGACGTTCCTGGCCGAGTCCGCCGACCTGCTGGCGATCAGCAGTTCGTGCTGGCACGGGACCGATCCGGCCTCGGGCTCGATGCTCGACGGCGCGACCGCGGGCGAGGCGCCGGGCAGCTTTGAGGAGTCGCTCGTCTACGAGTACCGCCGGCCCGATGTCAACCGTTTCGCTGACCTCAGCACCGGCCGTGACAAGGCGGCGGCGATCTCGACTTCGACGCGCAACCGGCTGTCGGCCAGCGCGCGCTTCCGGGAGATGATCGAGCCCACCGGGGTCGCCGACGAGCTCCGGGTGGCGTTCAGCGACGCCTACGGCATGTGGATGTCGCTGGTGCTGTTCACCGAGCGCCGGATGACCGAGCAGGACCTGCAGTTCGTGGCCGACGTGGTGCCCGGCGCGACGAGCGCGATGAGGGACGCGGTCCTCTCACCGGATGCCTCGGCCGGCCCAGTCGATCCCCCCGACGGCTCCGCGCCCTCGGTGCTGCTGCTCGACGCCGCCGATCGCGTGATCTCCGCCGACCCGGTGGCCCGCAAGCGGCTGGCGCTCCTGCCCGGACCCGGTGGCAACCAGGCTCCGGGCGTGATGTCGTTCCTGGCGGCGCGGGCGCGCTGGGATCGCCGCGGAGGACCGGCGACGGCGCGGATGCGGGCCCTGGACGGCCGGTGGTTCGTCATCGACGTGTCGCTGCTGGACGACGCCGCCTCCGGGAACGTGGCCGCGGTCGTGCAGCCCGCCCCCGGCGAGCTGGTCCTGGACAGCGTGCTGCGCGCGATGGGTCTCAGCGCCCGTGAGCGCGAGGTCGCGTTGCTGTTGGCCCAGGGCCGCCCCACCAAGTCGATCGCGGCGATGCTGGGACTGTCGCCGTGGACGGTGCAGGACCACGTCAAGGCCGTCTACGCCAAGACCGGCGTCAGCCGCGCCGACCTCGGCTCGCTGGGCTCAGCCCGCGGTCACGAGCCGAGCGCTCTCGGCGCCTTGGCCGCGGTCACCAGCTGAGCCGCCGCCAGGGCGTCGGGCTCGCGCCAGGGCATCGGGCTCGCCGCCAGGGTCCCGTCGCAGTGCCACATCACGACGCCGTCAGTCATATCCCGAGTATCGCTTGTGTCTCGGGCCCGCCGATGCGAACATACGTTCGGTGTACGTGGAGCTGCACAGCCATTCGGCGTTCTCGTTCCTGGACGGGGCGTCGCTGCCCGACGAGCTGGTGCCCGCGGCGCTGGCGCTGGGCTATGAGACCGTCGCGCTGACCGACCACAACTCGGTCTCGGGCTCGATGGAGTTCGCCGTCTCGGCCCGGGCGCTGGGCCTGAGGCCGATCCACGGCGCCGAGCTGGACCTTGACGACGGCCGCCACCTGACGCTGCTCGTCCAGGACGCGCGCGGATGGTCCAATCTGTGCCGCGTCCTCACCCGCGCGCATGCGCACACGCGCGACGGACGCCCGGGGGCGCCGCCCACGGATCCCGCGATCCCCCTGGAGACGGTGCTCGAGCACGCCGAGGGCCTCGTCTGCCTGAGCGGCTGCGCCCTGCGCGGAGTGCATGACGAGCCCACCCTGCGCCGGCTGCTCGATGCCTTCGGGCCCGAGCGGCTGCGCGTCGAGCTGCAGCGGCCGTTCCTGCACGACGACCGGGCGCGCAACCGCCGGCTGGGGGACCTGGCCCGCCGCCTGGGGGTGGCCTGCGTGGCCACCGGCAACGTACACGCCCACGCCCGCAGCCGGGCGCCGCTGCAGGACGCGTTCGTGGCCGTGCGCCTGCACACCACGCTGGATGCCTCCGAGCCCCAGCGCCGGGGGAACTTCAGCCACGTCATGGCCTCGCCCGAGGCGATGGCGGCCCGCTTCGCCGAGCAGCCCGAGGCGGTGGCCGAGACCGTCCGCCTGGCCGACCGGCTGCGCTTCGACCTGGGCAGCGACCTCGGCTACCGCTATCCGGGCGCCGAGGACGACGGAGCGATGCGCACGCTGGCCGAGTTGTGCGACGCCCGTCTGCACGAGCGCTACGACACGGCGCCGGCCGACATCCGGGAGCGGGCGAGCGCGCGCCTGGGGGAGGAGATGCGGATCATCGACTCGCTGGGCCTGCCCGGCTTCTTCCTGCTGCACCACGACATGCTGGAGCTGGCCCGCGAGGTGGCGGTGGAGGTGCGCGGAACCGAGAGCGCGCGCGCGCTGCTGCCACCGGGCCGCGGCCGCGGCTCGAGCGTGTCGTCGATCGTCTGCTTCCTCACCGGGCTCTCGCACGTGGACCCGATCGCCAACGAGCTGCTGATCGGGCGTTTTCTCAACGAGGAGCTGACCTCGCTGCCCGACATCGACCTGGACTTCCCGCGCGACATCCGCGAGAAGCTGATCCCGCGCGTGCACGAGCGCTACGGCCACGAGCGCTCGGCGCTGGTGGCGGCCTTCCCCACCTACCGGGCCCGCGGCGCGATCCGGGAGCTGGGCAAGGCGCTGGGGCTGCCGCCGGGGGAGATCGAGCGGGTGGCCCGGGGCAGCGAGGGGTGGGACGCGCGCGAGGTGGGCCGCGACATCGCCGGCACCCGACAGCGTCCCGCCGCACTGAGTGGCCGGTGGGCGTGGCTGGCGCGGCTGGCGGCGGAGGCCCACGGCCTGCCGCGCCACCTGTCCCAGCACTCCGGGGGCATGATCATCGCCACCCGGCCGCTGATTGACTGCTGCCCGATCGTCCCGGCGGCGATGGAGGGCCGCCAGATCGTCCAGTGGGACAAGGACTCGTGCGCGGACGCCGGCTTTCTCAAGATCGATGTCCTGGGGCTGGGGATGCTGTCGGCGGTCGAGCGCACGGTGGAGCTCATCGCCCGGACCCGCGGCGAGCGCATCGACCTCTCCCGGATCCCCTACGACGACCCCGCCACCTACGAGTGCATCCAGAGCGCCGACACCACCGGGGTGTTCCAGATCGAGAGCCGGGCGCAGATGGCCTCGCTGCGCCGCACCCGGCCCGAGAACCTCCGCGACATCACGATCCAGGTGGCGATCGTGCGCCCGGGTCCGATCCAGGGCGGCGCCGTCAATCCCTACATCGCTCGCCGTCAGCGCCTGCGGGTCGATCCGGGCTTCGAGGTCCCCTACGACCACCCGTCCCTGAAGCCGGTGCTGGAGGAGACACTGGGCACGATCATCTTCCAGGACCAGGTGCTGGAGGTGTCGATCGCCTTCGCCGGCTTCGGGGTGGGGCAAGCGGAGGGACTGCGCCGGGCGATGAGCCGCAAGCGCTCGGAGGCGGCGATCGAGGCCTACCACGCCCGGTTCGTGGACGGGGCCAAGCGCAAGCACGGGGTCGAGGATGAGACCGCCGAGCGGGTGTGGGAGATGGTCAAGGGCTTCTCCGGTTTCGGCTTCCCCAAGGCCCACGGCGCCGCCTTCGGCCTGCTCGCCTACCAGTCGACGTGGCTGCGTGTCCACTACACCCAGGAGTTCCTGTGCTCGCTGCTCAACGAGCAGCCGATGGGCTTCTATCCGCCCGACGCGCTCGTGCACGAGGCGCAGCGGCGTGGCATCGCCGTCCATCCGCCCGATGTCAACGAGAGCGGTGTGGAGTGCGAGATCGAGCCCGGCAGCACGCTGCCCGACCTCGGGGTCCGGGTCGGACTGGGCTACGTCCGTGGGGTCCGCGCCCAGGACGCCGAGGACCTGGTGGCCGCGCGCACCCGAGGAGGGCGCTTTCGCGGGCTCTCAGACCTCGCCTCGCGGGCGGGCTGCGGCGCCGCCGCGCTCGAACTGCTGGCCTGGTCGGGAGCGTGCGACACGCTCGCCGTGGGGGGTGGGACCGCGTCCGGGTTGCTGCGCCCCGGGTTCGCCCGCCGGGTGGCGCTGTGGCAGCTGGGCGTGATGTCACCCGGGCGCAGCGTTCCCGGCGGCACCCAGCTGGCGCTCCCACTCGATCTACCGGCGCCGCCTTCGCTGCGCGACCTCACCGAGTGGGAGGCGATGCTGGCCGACTACGGCACCACCGGCCTGACCACCCGCGCGCATCCCCTGGCCCTGCTGCGCGAGCGGATGGCGCCCGACACCGTCACCAGCCGGGACCTGGAGCAGCTCGATCATGGCCGACGCGTGCGGATCGGGGGGCTGGTGGTGGCCCGCCAGCGTCCGGGGACGGCCAGCGGGATCGTCTTCCTGCTGCTCGAGGACGAGTACGGCACGATCAACCTCGTCGTCCCGCCCCAGATCTACGAGCGCCACCGGCTGGTGGTGAGGACCGAGCCGCTCATGCTGGTCTCGGGCAAGCTCGAGAAGCTGGCCGCCGCCGGCGGGGCGATCAACATCCTCGTCGACTGGGTGGGCTCGATCGACGCCCCGGACCAGATCGTCGCCGAGATCAAGGACTTCTCGATGCTCGACGAGCAGGTCCGCCGCGGCCTGGCCGAGCAGAAGGCCGCCGCGGCCGCCGGCGGGGGCCCTGCGGCAGCGAGCGGGAGCGGGGAGGCCGAGGACTTCCGGGCCGTCGCGCCCCCGATCATGAGCTTTGCCTCGGGGCGGAGAAGGTGAACACGGCGTGACTCTGCTCTGTTAGGTTGGCTTTGCCAGGGGAGTCACGTGACGAGTTTCCGGGTCCTGGGACCGATCGAAGTGTGGGCCGACGAGCGGCGCGTGGCAGTGGGCGGCCCGCGTCAGGTGACCTTGCTGGCGTTTCTGTTGCTGAACGCCAACCGTGCCCTGGCCGGTGACACCATCACCGACGCCGTCTGGGGCTCGTCACGGGCGAAACCCAATCGGCTGCAGATGGCAGTGGCCCGGTTGCGACACGCGCTCGAACCGCTCTCTCCGTCCGGTGACCCGGTGATCCGCACGGTGAGTGGCGGCTACATGATCGCCATCGCTCCCGGACAACTGGATGCCGACATGTTCGACTCCTGCGTGACACAGGCGGGCGAGGCGCTGGACGGGCACGATCCCGACCGGGCGGCTGCGCTTGCGGCACAGGGCCTCGACCTCTGGCGGGGGCCGGCGTTCGCCGAGGTCGCCTTCGCGGATTTTGCACTCCCGGAGATCCGGCGGCTCGACGAGCTGCGCCTGGCCGCGCTCGAGACGCGCGCGGAGGCGGATCTGCAGCTCGGTCGTCACGCCCAGATCATCAGTGAGCTGACGCGTGCGCTGGCGGACGAGCCGTCACGGGAGCGGCTGGCCGGCCAGCTGATGCTCGCCCTGTACCGCTCTCAGCAACAGACCGCCGCGCTGGAGGTCTACCAGCGGACTCGAGCTCACCTCTCCGAACAGCTCGGTCTGGAGCCAGGACCAGCCTTGACCTCGCTGCAGCGACAGATCCTCGAGCACGATCCCGCCCTTGCGCTCCGCCGATCGCGCACCGCCTCCGGCGATCACGCTCGAGGTCGACGGTGACGCTGCGGCTCTGGGTCGACCGCCACCGAAGGCGATGCGGCGGGCGCCGGCGCCGCCGACACCGATACTCGGCCGCGAGGGTGTGATCGATGCGGTCTGCGGCCTCCTTCGAGACGAGCACGTCCGGCTGGTCACGCTCGTCGGTCCCGGCGGCGTGGGCAAGACCCGCCTCGCTCTCGCGGTGGCGCATCGACATGGAGCCCTCTCATCCGGGTGCGGTCTGCTGGGCGGAGCTGGCCAGCGTCGGTCAGCCCGCCGACGTCGAGGAGACGCTCGCGCGCGCGCTCGACATCGCCCGGCCGCCGGGTGAGACCACATACGACGCCCTGCGGCGGTTCCTCTCTCCGCGGCGGCTCCTGCTCGTCATCGACAATTTCGAGCACCTGCTCGAGGCGTCCGGCGTCGTCGGCGAGCTGCTCGCCGCATGCCCCGCCCTCACGGTTCTCGTCACCAGCCGCGAGGCGCTAGACCTCAGCGCGGAGCATCGCGTCGTCATCGAGCCGCTTGCGCTGCCGCAGTCCCCCGAGCAGGCCACGGTCGCCGAGCTCCAGACCACCGCCGCCACCCGGACTCTTCCTCGCGGCCGCACGCCGGCACGATGCCGGGTTCGCGCCGGACCCGGGACAGGCCCCTGCCGTGGCCAGGCTGTGTACCCGCCTTGACGGGCTGCCGCTGGCGCTGGAGATCGCCGCCGCGCGCGTGGAGTTGCTGGGCATCGACGAGTTGGCCGCGGAGCTGGACGTCGCGCTCTCCGGTGCCCGGCGGACGGCGCGCGATGTCGCCGATCGCCATCAGACGCTCGATGCGACGATCGAGTGGAGCCACGCGCTGCTCGACGACGTCCAGCAGGCGGCGTTTGCTGCCTTCGCCGTCTTTGCCGGCGGGTCGACGCTGGCGGCCGCCGAGGAGGTGACGGCGGCGCCGCGCGACGTCCTGCACGCGCTGATCGCCAAGAGCGTGATCCGGCGCCGGCGTCAAGCGGACGGCTCAACGCGACTGGTCATGCTCGAGACGGTGCGCCAATACGCGGCGGCGCGGCTGGAGGAGCGCAGTGATCCACAGGCGGTCCGGCGGCGTCATCTCGACGTTTATGAGCGCCTGGCCGCCTCGGCCGCGGGTCGGCTGAACACGCACGACGGAGCGGCCGCCATCGCGGTCTTCGACGGGGAGGTGGACAACCTCACGGCCGCCCTGCGCTGGGCGATAGGCCACGAGCCGGCGAGCGGCCTGCGTCTGGCCGCGCACCTCGGGGCCTACTGGGACATCCGCGCCGACGCCACCGGGCTCGGAGACCTGGATGCTGCACTGGCGGCGGCGGGGAACGTGGGCGACGCAGCGGACCGAGCACGGGTCTTGCTGTCCCGCGCGCACCTGCGCGGTGCCCGCCACGAGCTCGAGATGGCGCGCGAGGACACGAAGAACGCTGTTCGACCTATTCGAGGATGTCGGCGATGAGGCGGGCCTATCGCGTGCGTACCGGGGCCTTGCCTACCTTGCGGGATCCCTCGGGGAGGGAGTTGACGTCGCGCGCAGCTTAGGCGAGATCGCCCTGCAGCATGCCGAGCGCTCCGGTGACGACCGCGTGATCGCCATGGCGCTCGCCAGGATGGCGACGGCGACCCCGCGCGGCGAACGAGAACGACTTCTCGACAGGGCCCGCGAAGTGCTCACGCGGATCGGCGACGACCGGGAGATTGCCCGCGTCTATATCAATGCCGCGTACACGGCGCTGCTCGACGATCGTCCCGCGGAGTCGATGGCCTACAGCCACATCGCCCGTGCGGCGGCCGAACGGATGGGGGACGTCGTGCAGACCATGCTCGCGATGGGCAACATCGGCGTCGCCCACCTCTTCCGTGGCGAAGTCGGACAGGCCGGCGCAGCGTTCCGGCGCCAGCTCGGGCTCTGTCTGGGCCAGGCGTTCGAGTTCGGGGCCGACGAGGGACTGGCGGGACTGGCCGCCGTGGCCGCCGCCGAGGGCCACCTCAAGCGCGCGGCGACGCTCCTCGGCGCGTCGGCGACCCTTGGATATCCGCTCCCGATCGACCAGCCCGTCTCAGATCGCCTGAACCGCGACTATCTCGCCCCTGCGCGTACGGCGTACGGGGAGGCGCGCTGGCACCAAGCGCAGCAAACGGGAGCGGCTCTGTCGTACGAGGCCGCGATCCGTACGGCGCTGGAGCCGACTGCCACTGAGGCGTCGCTGGTGGACGATCGCGGCGACGCCACGTCCGTGGTGCGCCTGGGAGTCAGGAGCGGCGCATGAGCTTCGTCAGCATCCCGTCGTTGATCGCCTGCCAGACGCGGTCGGGCACGAACCTGTCCACGGTGGAGTAGGTCCGCGCTGGGGGCGAACACGCGGTGAGCGGCCACGGACCCGGTGGGTGCGCTCCCCGCCCGGTTGGGAGCAGCCAGCGCCCGGCGACCGGGGTCAAGGCGCCGGTTGCGGCGACGGTGGCGGCAAGCGTGGCGATATGGCGATGGATCCGCATGGTGAAGCCTCCTGGCGTGCGACTGCCGGACGGCGTGTGCGGCCACACTCGACCTCGGCGACCACGCCAGGCTCACATCGGCTCGCGGGGGCCCACGCCCGCCGCAGGTGACCGTGCGGTCAGGGCGCGGGCGGTGAGGCGGCGGATCATCCCGTCGGCCCGCGCGATAAGGTCTCGCTCGCGTGCTCGCCGTCGCTGCATTCGTCGCGTTTTGGGTCGTCGTGGCTCTGGCCCTGCTGGTCCTGGCCACCCGCGGCACCGGGACCGCGACCCCGCGGCGCCGGGACCCGGGACGACGCGGCAGCACCGCCACCATCGCCGTGTTCGCGGTGACGGCGGCGGTGTTCGGCGTGGGGCTGCCACTGCTGATGCTCACCGGCAACCACCACAACGCCAGCGCGCAGGTGGGCGGGATCAAGCTCACCGACGCCGAGAAGAGCGGCCGCGAGCTGTTCGGACGGCACTGTGGCGTCTGTCACACGCTGGCGGCGGCCAATGCGGTCGGCAAGGTGGGGCCCAACCTGGACGTGCTCAAGCCGGCGCAGTCGATCGTCCTGCACACGATCAACAACGGCTGTCTGCCCAACCCGCCCAAGGGCTCTGCCCAGGGGTGCCTCGGATACGGGGTCATGCCGGCGGCCGTCGTCCAGGGCGAGGACGCCCAGAACGTCGCCGCTTTCGTGGCCAAAGTGGCCGGCCAGGAGTAGCTCCGGCCGTCCGCAGGCGATAACGCCGCACTTTGCGAAAAGCTGCGGATTTCTATCCGCCGGAAGCGTTGGTAGGATCGCCGCTCCGCACAGCTGAATTCCGATCCGCTCCATGCCGCTGGTGGGGATGTGGAAGCGGGGGACCCAAGTTGTTGGGGCGAATCACGCCCAGCGTGTAGCGCCGCTCTTTCGGCGCGAGCCCGTCAGCTAACCCCGCAAGCCGAGAAGGAGGACGACATATGGCGCAATCAGGCGTAGCCGAGTCTCGGGGAGCACCGTAGCCAGCACGACGAGCGTCGGGCGTCTCGCGACGCTGCACGCGCCGCGCTGCTTGAGTGGGACGCCCGCGAGCAGGAGCGGCTCCCGTCCGCTGTGCGCGCGCTGGACGACTGGTCCAACCTCCGAGCCCGAGTCCGTCGAGCGCCTGGACTGGTCCGCCGCGCCCGAGCCGGCCGCCCCCAGGGCCCATGACACCACCGAGCCCGACGCCGTGGCCCCCGCCGCATGGACCCCCTCGGGCGGGGTCCCCGGCCGTCGCACCGTCACGATCCGGGGCCAGGTGGCCGACCGCTACGCCCCGGCCAGATCGCAGAGCTCGCGCCGTCGCCCGGAGCGCCGGTACGAGCGCACCGGCTTCCGTCCGGATCGTGCCGCGCTGTGGGCGTTCCTGCTCGGCGTGATGCTCATCCTCGCCGCGGTGACGAGCGCCCACGCGGCGACGCTGCACGCCGTCACGCACCTGCACTGATCACCGGTCCCACGCCGCGACGCTGTCCGTCCGCTCCGGCTCACGGTCGTGCCCCTGCGGCACCACGCGTCGGCCCGTGTTCACACTCTCCTAATAGTTTTTGAGCGATCGTTCGCTTATCCTCGGACGCCATGCCCCGTCCGCGCCAGTTCGACCCCGAGGAAGTGGTGGACCGGTCGATGCGGGAGTTCTGGGCCAAGGGGTACCGCGATACCTCGGTGGGTGACCTGGTGCGGGCCACCGGAGTACAGCCCGGGAGCCTGTACGGGGCGTTTGAGGGCGGCAAGCGTCAGCTGTTCATCGAGGCGCTCAAGCTCTACTCCAAGCTGGTGGTACCCCAGAAGCTCGGGGCGCTCGAAGGCCCGCAGGCATCGCTGGCCGAGGTCCGGGCCTACTTCGACGGCCTCGTGACGGACCTGATGAGCCCGGAGGGGCGGATGGGGTGCCTGATGGTCAACACCACCGTCGAGCTCGCGGCCGAGGACTCCGAGGTCTCCGTGCTGACGCGTGACCACATGAGGCGGCTGGAGCACAGCGCCGAGCGGGCGCTGCGCAACGCCCAGCGGCGTGAGGAGATCCCGGCCGCGATCGATCCCGCGGTCAAGGCCACACAGCTGATGGCCACCGGGATGGGCCTGATGGTGGTCGGTAAGACCAACCCGGGAAGGGAGGTGCTCGAAACGATCGTCAACGCCACATTCGCCGACCTCGGCTGAGCAGCCGGCGCACCGCGCCGCCGCGGTGCGGCCACTGCCCGCCGCCGGCGCCCCACCCCCACGACCCACCTGGGTCGTTTTTTGCGCCGAATTCTTGAATGACCATTCAACCAAGCCTGGCGAGGCGCGCCGAGCGACATCGCCGCCCTCGCCGTTCACAAGGAGAGACCGACACATGCGTGCCATCGTCATGACCGCCCACGGCGGCCCCGAGGTCCTCGAGAGCCGCGAGCTGCCTGACCCCGAGCCCCAGCCGGGTGAGGTCCTCGTCCGCGTACGGGCGTTCGGCCTCAACCACGCCGACACCTATATGCGGTCCGGGGTCTGGTCGTTCGGAATCCCGGTGCTGGGCATCGAATGCGTCGGGGAGGTGGAGAACGACCCGAGCGGACGCCTGACCCCCGGCACCCCGGTCGTGGTGCTCGTGGGGGGCCTCGCTCGCGATCGCAATGGCAGCTACGCCGAGCTCGTCGCCGCGCCGAGCACCAACGTCGTCCCCGTGACGACCGGGCTGAGCTGGGCCGACCTGGCAGCCATCCCGGAGATCTACGCCACGGCGTGGGTGGCCCTGAACGGCAACCTGGCGATCGGGCCGGGCGAGACGGTGCTCATCAGGGGCGCGACGTCGTCGCTTGGCCAGGCCGCCGTCAACCTCGCCGTGGATGCCGGCGCGACGGTCGTGGCGACCACCCGCAACCCCGGGCGCGCCGCGCGGCTGCGCGAGCTCGGCGCCCACGAGGTGCTCATCGATGACGGCGAGCTGGCCCCGGAGGTCCGCCGAACCCGCCCGCGGGGGGTCGACGCGCTGCTGGACCTCGTCGGCAATCCTGTCCTGCGCGACTCGCTGCGGTGCGTCACGTCCAAGGGCCGGGTCTGCCAGATCGGGTTCCTCGGCGGCCTGGGGCCGGTCACGGACTTCAACCCGCTCGCCGATCTGCCCAGCGGGGTCCAGCTCAGCACGTTCGCCAGTGCCTTCGTCCTCGGCGGCGAGGGATTCCCGCTCAGCGACGTTCCCCTGCAGACGATCGTGGACAAGGCGGAGCGCGGCGTGTTCGCGGCCCGGCCGGCGCGGGTGTTCGCCTTCGATGAGATCGTCGACGCCCACCGCCTGATGGAGTCCGGGGAGGCGGGCGGCAAGCTCGTGGTCACGATTTGAGGGCCTGGCGCGTCTAGATGAATGAGACCTGGTGACGGGGCGCACTGCCCTGCAGCCACCTCGCCCTTACACAACCATTACCCATGCGGTGATCCCCTGTTTATCGAGGCCCGTACAAGGAGAAATGACGACCCTGTTTTCCCTTGCCAGGGTGGTCACCCGCAGGTACACTTATGTTCCGTAAGCAGATGTTGAAAGTAAAGGGCAACGTTCCCTCGAGCGCTTGCCTTCTCCCTCTCTTTCAGACCTCGGTGGTCAGCGATGAAGATATCCATGAGCAGATTCCAGATCCATGACGACCTCACTGCCCCGGACGGCTCGGTCGCGGTCCTGCGCGGCGCCCTGTCCTCGGGCGGGCAGCTGCCGAACTTCCTCGGGGTGCTTGCCGGATCTCCGGCGGCCCTGCGCGCCTACGCGCGCTTTCGCTCGGAGTTGCGGCACGGCAAGCTGACGCTGCCGACGCTCGAGCGGATCGCGCTGGCCGTCGCCGAGCACTACCACTCCCAGCCGGGCATCGCGATGCACTCGCGCGCCGCCCGCGCCGCGGGGCTGGCGCTCGACGAGGTCGCGGCCGCGCGTCAGTTCACCTCCAAGGACCCGCATGAGGCGGCGCTGCTGCGCTACCTCCAGGCGCTCCTGGAGGAGGGCCGGCCCGCGATGCACCTGCACGAGGAGGCCCGCGAGGCCGGCTGGGACGACGAGGAGATCCTGGAGGCGATCGCGGCGGTCTCGTTGGAGGGCTTCACGGCGATGGTGAACGTCGCCGGCGAGGTACCCGTGGACGGGTCTTCAGAGGCCTCTCGGCGACTCGAAGCCGCCTAAACGCGATCAGAGGCCGCCCCGCACGTTAAGCTAAGCGTCCCTGATGGCCGCGAACTACCACTCCTCGACTGAGGATCGGGCCCGCGGCAGCAGTGACGACGCGGCCCGCGGCAATTGCTGCCCCCTCTATCACGAGGCGGTGGAGCTGGTCGGCCGACGCTGGACCGGCGCCATCCTCCGCGTGCTGATGGATGGGCCGCTGCGCTTCTCCGAGATCGCGCAGGCGATCCCGGAGCTCTCTGACCGCCTGTTGTCGGAGCGCATGAAGGAGCTGGAGGCGCGGGGGATGGTGCAGCGCACCGTCATCCCCGGGCCTCCGCTGCGCGTCCAGTACGAGCTGAGCAAGATGGGCTCAGAGCTCGAGCCCGCGCTCACCGAGCTGCAGAGCTGGGCGCGACGCTGGCTGGGCGACCACGCTCCCCCGACCGTGGCCTAGCCGCCATCGCTGCCTCGTCCAGCGCCGGCGCGCCCCCGGGCGCATCCCGCCGGGCGCGCGCCAAGTAAGGTTCTCGCGCGATGGCCCAGACCCCGCAGACAATCAGCCTCACGCCTGACGACGTCCTGGCGATCGTCAAGGAGCGCGACATCCGGTTCATCCGGCTCTGGTTCACCGACATCCTCGGGCAGCTCAAGGCGTTCTCGATCAACGTCACCGAGCTCGAGGACGCGTTCGAAGGCGGCATGGGGTTCGACGGGTCGTCGATCACCGGCTTCAACGCGATCGAGGAGTCCGACATGATCGCCCAGCCCGACCCCGGCACCTTCTGCGTGCTGCCGTGGCGGCCGGGCGAGGCGGGGGTGGCGCGGATGTTCTGCGACATCATGACCCCCGAGCGCACGCCGTACGAGGGCGACCCGCGCCACGTCCTGCGCCGGGCGATCCAGCGGGCCGAGAGCATGGGCTTCGACCACTTCTACGTGGGCCCGGAGCTCGAGTACTTCTACTTCCGCGACAGCAAGTCAACCGAGGTGCTCGACGAGGGCGGCTACTTCGATCTGACCACGCTGGACGCCGGCTCGGACCTGCGCCGCGAGACGGTCCTGGCGCTCGAGCAGCTGGGGATCCACACCGAGTACACCCACCACGAGGTGGGGCCCAGCCAGCACGAGATCGACATGCGCTACGCCGACGCGCTCAAGATGGCCGACGACTGCATGACCTACCGGATCACGGTCAAGGAATACGCGATGAAGTACGGCCTGCACGCCACCTTCATGCCCAAGCCCCTGTTCGGCAAGAACGGATCGGGGATGCACACCCACCAGTCGCTGTTCCAGGGCGAGCGCAACGCCTTCTACGACGGCGACGACCCGTACTTCCTGTCCGACGTCGGCAAGGCGTTCATCGCCGGCCAGCTGCGCCACGCCCGCGAGATCTGCTCGGTGTTCGCCCAGTGGGTCAACTCCTACAAGCGCCTGGTGCCCGGCTACGAGGCGCCGGTGTACGTGGCGTGGTCGCGGCGCAACCGCTCGGCCCTGGTGCGCGTCCCGCTCTACCACCCCGGCAAGGAGAGGGCGACGCGGATGGAGCTGCGCTGCCCCGACCCGGCCTGCAACCCCTACCTGACCTTCGCGGTCCTGCTCCAGGCGGGCCTGGAGGGCATCGAGCACGGCTACGAGCTGCCCGACCCGATGGACAAGAACCTCTACCACCTCTCACCCGACGAGCGCCGCCGGCTGGGCATCGACCAGCTGCCCGAGACCCTCGGCGAGGCCATCGAGCTGACCGCCCAGTCAGAGCTGGTCCTGCGCACCCTCGGGGAGCACATGTTCAACCGCTACATCGAGATCAAGCGCCAGGAGTGGGACGACTACCGCGTCCAGGTCACGCCCTGGGAGCTCGAGCGCTACCTCCCGGTGCTGTAGCCCACGCGGCGTTGACCGCCTGAGGCCGCCGCGCTTATGTTGCATCACCCCCCTGCTGCGGACCGCCGAAAACGCCCAGTCCCACGCTTACAGGGCCGCCGCGAGCGCCTCGGGGTCGGTGACCGGCGCCTGGCAGGCGAAGTGCTCGCACACGTACGCCGCGGCGCGCCCGTCCACGGGGACCCGGCCCTCCAGCAGCGGGACCGCGACCAACGACTCCCCGGCGCCCGCCGTCGGCGCCCTCCCGCCGCCGGCCAGCACCACGTGGGGCCGGTACGCGCCGCGCACGACCCGCGCCAGCGCCGCCGCGCCCGCATCGTCGCCGTCCCCGGCGCCGGCGATCGCCACCTCGCGCACCGGCGCCAGGTAGAAGTCCAGCGCTGACAGCGTGTGCCCGAAACCGTGGGGATGCTCGCCCACGATCGGCGCCCGCACCCGGAGCACGTCGAGCGCGCGCCGCTCGTAGTCGAACTCGCCGGTGAGGCGGGCCAGCCGCAGCAGGCCGAAGGCGGCGGCGGCGCCGCCGGAGGGGATGGGGGAGTCGTCGAGGTCCTTCTGGCGCGCGAAGCCCCGATGCTGGTCGGCGGCGGTGGTGAAGAAGCCGCCGTGCTCCTCGTCGGCGAAGCGCTCGATCATCGTGTCGGCCATGGCGCGGGCCTCGGCGTACCAGCGCGCGTCGAACGTCGCCTCATAGAGCGTCAGCAGGGCCTCGACCAGGTAGGCGTGGTCTTCGAGGTAGGCGTAGATGTGGGCCCGGCCGTCCTTCCAGGTGCGCAGCAGGCGGCCGTCTGAGTCGCGCATCTCGCCCAGCACGAACTCGGCGCAGGCGACGGCGGCGGATACGTAGTCAGACCGTTCCAGGGCGCCGCCGGCCTGGGCCAGCGCGGCGATCATGAGCGCGTTCCAGGAGGCCAGGCGCTTGTCATCCAGGCCGGGGCGCACGCGCTCGGCGCGCGCATCCAGCAGCGCGGCCTGGATGTCGCCCAGCCGCTCGGGGACCGGGCCGCGGCCCTCCAGCACGTTCGCGCCCTCGAAATTGCCGTGCTCGGTCGCGCCGAAGAACGCCACCGCTTCGTCAAACCGGTCCTCGTCATCCAGCGCGGCGCGCAACTCGTCCAGCGTCCAGACGTAGAACCGGCCCTCCACGCCCTCGGAGTCGGCATCCAGGGCCGAGCAGAAGCCGCCCTCGGGGCCCCGCATCTCCCGCAGCGCCCAGTCCAGCGTCTCCTCGCAGACGCGGCGCAGCACGGGCTCGGAGGAGATCTGCCAGCCGTGGAGGTAGGCGCGGGCCAGCAGCGCGTTGTCATAGAGCATCTTCTCGAAGTGGGGCACCGTCCAGGTGGCGTCGACCGCGTAGCGGGCAAAGCCGCCGCCGATCTGGTCATAGATCCCGCCCGCTGCCATCGCCCGCAACGAGCCCAGCGACATGTCGCGCTCGCCGCGCGCGAGCAGGAACTCGATCAGCGACGCCTGGGGGAACTTCGGTGCGCGCCCGAAGCCGCCGTTGGCGGGGTCATAGAGGCGCTGCAGGCCCGACGTCGCCTGGGCGGGGATGGCATCGGTGATCGGCTCATCGGTGGCCGGCAGGCGCGTGGCGGCGCCCAGCGAGCGCAGGACCTGGGCGCCCTGCTCGCGGACGCTCTCCTTGCGCTGGGACCACGCATCGGAGACAGCCTCGACGACCGCGCGCCAGGGCGGCATCCCGTGGCGAGGCTCGGGCGGGAAGTACGTGCCGACGTAGAACGGGGCCTGCTCGGGGGTGAGGAAGGCGTTGAGCGGCCATCCGCCCTGACCGGTCATCGCCTGGCAGGCCTCCATGCAGACCGCGTCGATGTCGGGGCGCTCCTCGCGGTCGACCTTGACGCAGACCAGGCGCTCGTTCATCAGCGCCGCCACGTCTGGGTCCTCGAAGGTCTCGTGCTCCATCACGTGGCACCAGTGACACGCCGAGTAGCCGATCGAGACCAGCAGCGGACGGTCGAGGTCGCGGGCGCGCTGCAGCGCCTCATCCCCCCACGGATACCAGTCCACCGGGTTGTGGGCGTGCTGGAGCAGATACGGGGAGGTCTCGTCGGCGAGGCGATTGGGCATCCTCGGGGAGGCTACCCCGGCGACATGGGGGCAATAGGCTTGTGCCTGCGAGAGTGCTTCGAGACTAAGGAGAAGATTTGGCTGGTAACAGGGAACCGGTCTCCGCCAGCGACGCTCCAGCGGCGATCGGTCCATACGTGCACGCCGTCGCCGCCGGCGGCCTGCTGTTCTGCTCCGGGCAGATCCCCCTCGACCCCCGCACCGGTGACCTGGTGGGGGCCACCGCCGCCGACCAGGCCGGGCGCTGCCTGGAGAACCTGGCGGCGGTCTGCCACGCCGCCGGGGTCACGCTCGGCGACGCCGTCAAGGTGACGATCTACATGACCGACATGTCGGAGTTCGCGTCGGTCAACGAGGTCTACGCCTCGTTCTTCGAGTCAAGCCCGCCGGCCCGGGTGGCCATCGGCGTGTCCGCCCTGCCGCGCGGGGCGCAGGTCGAGATGGACGCGGTGGTGGCGCTTGGAGGTTGAGCCGGCCTCGACCTCCCAGCCGGTCTCCCCGTCGGCCGACGACATCCGCCGGGCCGCCGAGGCCGGCGCCGGCGTGATCCGCGAGACGCCGCTGCTGAGCTCGCGCACGCTGACCGAGCGCACCGGGATCACCGTCGCGCTCAAGGCCGAGAACCTCCAGCGCACAGGGTCGTTCAAGATCCGGGGCGCGCTGGCCAAGATCGCGTCGCTGGGCGACGCCTGCGAGGAGGGCGTCGTGTGCGCCAGCGCCGGCAACCACGCCCAGGCGGTGGCCTACGCGGCGCGCGAGCGCGGCGTCTCCTGCGACGTGTTCATGCCCGAGTCTGCGCCCATCGCCAAGGCCGAGGCCACGGTCGCGCTGGGGGCGCGCGTGCGGCTGGTGGGCGAGAGCGTGGACGAGTCCCTGGCTGCGGCGCGCGAGTACGCGCACGCCGGCGGACACGCCTTCGTGCATCCCTTCGACGATCCGGTGGTGGTGGCGGGGCAGGGCACCCTCGGCCTCGAGCTGCTGGCCCAGGTGCCCGACCTGGCACGGGTCGTGGTGCCGATCGGCGGCGGCGGCCTCATCAGCGGCGTGGCCATCGCGGTGAAGTCGCAGCGGCCCGAGGTGGAGGTGATCGGCGTCCAGGCGGCGGCGTGCGCGCCGTTTCCGGCGTCGCTTCAGGCCGGCGAGCCGATCGCGGTGGCCTCGGCGCTGACCATCGCCGACGGGATCGCGGTCAAGCGTCCCGGGGGCCTGACGCTGGAGCTCATCCGCCGGTGGGTTGACGAGGTGGTGGTCGTCTCCGAGGAGGAGGTGGCCGAGGCCATGGTGTTCCTGCTGGAGCGGGCCAAGCTTGTGGTCGAAGGCGCGGGTGCCGTCGGCGTGGCGGCGCTGTTGGCCGGCCGGGCGGGTCGCGCCGGCGGCGAGGGGACCACGGCGGTCATCCTGTCCGGGGGCAACGTCGATCCCGGGCTGCTGGGCGACATCGTCCGTCGCCACGAGAGCCAGGCCGGGCGCCGCCACGTCCTCCTGGCCCGGCTCCCCGACCGGCCCGGGTCACTGGCGCTGCTGCTCTCACTGGTGGGGCAGCTCGGCGCCAACCTGCTCGATGTGGAGCACATCCGCGAGGGCTTCGATCTGCATGTGCGCGAGTCAGCGGTCCAGCTCGTGCTGGAGACCCGCGGGCCCGAACATGCCGCCGACGTGCAGCGCGCGGTGCGCGAGGCGGGCTATGACGAGCCGATCGCGGTGAGGTGACGGCGGCGGGTCAGGCCACCGCGGCGCGCGCGTCCCGATACTGCGCGGCGGCCTGCACCAGGGCGCCGATCACCCGGCTGCGCTCGTCGGCCTCGGGGTGCCACTGCACGCCGAGCACGAAGCGGTGATCGGGGAGCTCGATGGCCTCGGGGAGCTCGTCGATGGCCGAGCTGCCGGTGACGATCAGCCCCTCCCCGAGGACGTCCACGCCCTGGTGGTGGTGTGACTTGGTGATGTGCAGGAGCTCGCCCGCGGCCGCCGCGGCCAGCGAGTCCGGGACGAGGCGGACGTCGTGGTCGGCCTCGTCGAAGCTGCCGGGGACCCGCCGGTGCTCGTGGTGGCCGAAGGTCTCGGGCAGGTGCTGGAGCAGCGTGCCGCCGTAGGCGATGTTGAGCACCTGCATGCCGCGGCAGACGCCGAGGAAGGGCATGTCGAGCTCGACCGCGCGGCGGACGAGCGCGATCTCGAAGGCGTCGCGGTCAGGCGTGCAGCCCTTGGTCTCGGGATGGGGCTCAGCGCCGTAGGTGCTGGGGTCCACATCCACGCCCCCCGACAGGATCAGGCCGTCGACGCGCGCGAGCAGGTCATCGGGGTCGGTCACCAGCTCGGGCTCGGGCGCGACCATCACCGCCAGCCCGCCGGCCTGGCGCACCGCGTCCACGTAGCCGGCGGGGAGCACCGCGGAGTGCTGATGCCACACGCCGTAGCTGGCGTCGGTGAAGGGCGTGGTGATCGCGATGGCAGGACGGGACGCGTCCATCGCCGAGTGAGGCTAGCGCGCTGCCCCGCAGAACTCCGGTCCAATGCGCTACGTCCGGCGCAGCAGCGCGCGCTGCACCTTGCCGCTCGCCGTCTTGGGCAGATCGGGCGCGAAGTCCACGATCCGCGGGTACTTGTAGGGCGCGGTCTCGTGCTTGACGTGGTCCTGGAGCTCGATCACGAGCGAGTCGGAGGGGCTGTAGCCGTCGCGCAGCACCACCACGGCGCGCACCACGGCGCCGCGCTCCTCGTCAGGGGCGGCCACCACCGCCGCCTCGGCCACGGCGCCGTGGGAGACGAGCGCGGACTCCACCTCGAACGGGCCGATGCGGTAGCCGGCCGAGATGATCACGTCGTCGGTGCGTCCCTCGAAGTAGAGGTAGCCGTCCTCGTCGCGAGTGACGCGGTCCCCTGTCCGCCACGGCCGGTCCTCAGGCGAGGGCTCGCCGCCGAGCGTGGCCACGAAGAAGGTGGGATCGCTGCGCGGATCGGCGAGGACGAGCTCGCCATCGTCCACCACCAGGTCGATCCCCGGCAATGGGCGGCCCATCGAGCCGGGGCGAACGGTCCCGCCGTCCGGGACGCCGGTGAGCTGCCCGGTCTCGGTCTGGCCGTAGCCGTCGCGGATCTCCAGGCCCATGGCCTCCTGGAAGGCGCGCAGCACCTCGGGGTTGAGCGCCTCCCCGGCGGCGACCAGCCCGTGCAGCGACGGCACCGGTTCCAGCTCAACGCGCTTGGCGATCACCCGATACTCGGTCGGGGCCATGCACAGCACGTTGACTTGCTCGGCGGCGAGGATCTCGAGGCGCTGCTCGGGGTCGAATCGGGCGTCGTGCAGCAGCGCAGCGGCGCCGGTGAGCCACGGGGCGATGAACACGTTGCGCGCCGACTTGGACCAGCCGCTGGCCGCCGTGCACCACACCAGCTCGCCGGGGCGGCCGCCGAGCCAGTTCTCCGCCTGCAGGCGCTGGCCGGGCAGGTAGCGCTGGCCGTGGACGATCCCCTTGGCCTCGCCGGTGGTCCCGCTGGTGAAGGTGATGAGGCACGGGTCGGTGGGGGCCAGGTCGACGGCGGGGACCGGGTCGGCGGCGAACAGGGCCGCGTCCGGGATGAGAACGAGCCCCGGCCCGGGCTCGATCCCAGCAGCCGCGAGCTCGGCGGCGTTGCGCTCGTCAGCGACGATCAGCGTGGGCTGCGCGACGTCGAGGCGCTGGCGCAGGTCCTTGGCCCGCAGCTGTTCGTTGCAGGGCAGGGCCACGGCGCCGATGCGAAAGCAGGCGACCATCGTTAGCACCCACTCCGGGCGGTTGCCGACGAGCGTCATGACGACGTCGCCGCGCGCCACGCCGTGGGCCACCAGCGTCCCCGCCAGCCGGGCCGATGCGTCGGCGACCTCCCCGAAGGTCCACTCGCGCCGGGCACCGTCACGATCGATTTCCACGAGCGCTCGGTCGCCGGCGGGGGCGGCCTCCACGACATCGCGGGCGAAGTTCATCGGCGCCAGTCTGCCAGGCCTCGCAGGCCGGGATCGCCCGGTTGGTACCCTGATCCGTATGGGATGGATGTACGGGAACGGTCCGCTCAGCAAGGCCCCGGGAGGGCACTTCAACTTCGAGCCGCCGCCGCCCGGGCGCACGATCTACCTCGAGCACACGCCCAAGCGCATCCGCGTGGAGGTCGGCGGTGAGGTCATCGCCGACAGCCGCAACGCGTTCATCCTGCACGAGTCGGGGCTGCAGCCGATCTACTACTTCCCGCCCGAGGACGTGCGCGCCGAGGTGCTGACGCCGACTGACCGCCACACGCACTGCCCCAAGAAGGGCGACGCCTCGTACTACACGATCCAGGCCGGGGGCGAGACCGTGGAGAACGGCGCCTGGTACTACCCCGACCCGCTGCCCGACGCCCCGTTCATCAAGGATCTGGTGGCCTTCTACTTCGACCGCATGGGCCGGTGGCTGGAGGAGGGCGAGCAGATCGGCGTCCACCCGCGCGACCCCTACCACCGGGTCGACGTGGTCAGCACCGACCGCCACATCCGCGTCTCGCTGGACGGCGAGCTGCTGGCTGAGACCGATCGCGCGCTGGCGCTGTTTGAGTCCAACCTGCCGCCGCGCTGGTACATCCCGCGCGATGACGTCGTGGCCGAGCTGGAGCCCTCGGACACCGTGACCCGGTGCCCGTACAAGGGGACCGCCGCCTATCACTCGATCAAGCTTCCGAACGGCGGCGACGGGACGGACCTCATCTGGTACTACGACCAGCCCCTGGCCGAGGTCGGCCGGATCGCCGGGCTGCTGTCGTTCTTCAACGAGAAGGTCGACATCGAGCTCGACGGCGAGGTCCAGGAGCGCCCTGAATCGCCGTGGAGCCGCCGCGTCCGCTCCCAGGCCGCGGCCTGATCGAACCCGTCAGGTCCGACGCCGGCGCGGCGGGGCCAGGATGCGGAACGCCATCCGGTGGGTGGTGCTCACGTTGCTGAACAGGTCGGTGGCCTGGACGAACGCCACGTAGCGGCCGGGGGCGGGGCGGAAGTGGTGCGCGCGCGCGCCGAAGGGCAGGTAGTTGAAACCGATGTGGGCGTGCCAGGTCTGCCAGCCGGCGTAGGTGGTGCGGCGCCCGTGGGTCACGTGCCAGATCTCGGCGTCGATCAGCGACGGGTCGTTGAGCGCCAGGTTCAGCGTGGTCCCGTCCGCGCGGAAGCTCGGCGGTGACAGGAACAGGCCGCTGAGGGTGGGACGGGTGAGATCGACGTTGGGCTTGGGGATCGGGTCCGGGTCGTCATTGGGGTTGCCGGGCGTGCCGGAGACGATGACCTCGCCGTGCACCACCGGGTGCAGCTTGCACTGGAACTCGTAGACGCCCGGCTGGGTGAACGTCAGCTGGTACGTCGAGCCGACGCGGTGGTCGGGCAGGTGCCCCGGGTCGGAGTCCTCCGTGAGGTCGTTGGCCGAGGTCCCGGTGACCGAGTGCTCGGTGTCGGGGCCGACCCAGTACCAGGTGACGTGCTGGCCCAGATCGACGTGCACCACCGCGTTGGACCACTGGTAGTGGCCGATGGCGACCTTGGCGTCGTCAGCGCGGGCCGGCCGCGGGACGACCAGCGCCAGCGCGAAGGCGGTCGCCGCCAGGCCGGCGGCCGCCCAGCGCATCCGTCTCAGGGGGCGACGACGTACCACCCGTTCATCCCCATGTGCAGGTGGGAGAACACGTGGCAGTGGTAGAACCAGCGGCCCGGGTTGTCCTCCACGATCGTGAACGACGTCACGTCGGCCGGCCCGAGCACGCGGTTGTCGATCACCACGCCATCTTCCGTCCAGCGGTGGCCGTGCAGGTGGAAGGCGTGGAAGTCGTTGTCGAGCGCGACCACGTGCCACGTGACCGTGTCGCCCACCTTGGCATGCAGCGTCGGGGTGTTGCCCGCGTAGGCGCGGCCGTTGATGCAGCTGAACTGCTGGTCCAGCCCGGTGGCCAGCGGCGCGAAGGAGTGCAGGAAGACGAAGAACTCCCGGTTCGGGAGCGGATCGGTCGGCTTGCGGATGATCAGGCCGCCGAACATCCCCTTGAACACCGGCAGCGGGTCCAGGGGACCGTGGTCGTGATACAGCCACGCGCCCTCCGTGCCGGGGCGGGCGTCCCAGACGTACTGGAACGTCTTGCCGTTCTCGACGAAGCCGCTGGGCTCGGTGTACTTGCCCTTGTAGGCGCCGTCCATGTCATGGGTGTAGAAGATCCCGTGCGGGTGCATCGTGACCGGCACGCCGGTCTGGTTGCGGAAATTGACCACGATCGTGTCCCCGGTCTGCGCCTGCAGCAGTGGCCCCGGGATCTGGGGCGGCCCCAGCGGCTTGGCAAAGCCGGGGGCCCATGCCTGGTAGGCGAGCGCCGTGAACGTGGTCTTCCCGGGGACCTTCCTGTCCATCATCCCGTCGTGATGGGTGGGGACGATGTTCCACTTGGGGGCCCTGACGGCCTTGATCCAGTATGTCTGGACCTGGCCGGTGGCCGTCGCGTCCCGCGGGCGCACGTCGGACACGAAGTCCGGGTGCACGTTGGACTGCGCGTCGTAGTACGCCGCCACCTTGGGCGGCACCGGGACGCCGCCGCTCAACTTCTGGATGTCGACGTGGGAGTTGCTGCTGAGCCGCTGTCCCGCGAGCGTGCAGAACAGCGTGCCGCCGGCGCTCGCGACGAACTGCCGCCGGCCGATTGGTCCGGTCACGGTGAGCCCCTTCTATTTCTTGACGGTGACCGTCATGTTCATCTGGAACGGGTGGATCATGCACTCGAAGTGGTACACGCCCGGCTTGAGGAAGGTCCGCTTGAAGTGCACGCCGGTGCTGGCCTGAATTGAGCTGAACTTGTGCTTGTTGACGCCGTTCGGGCCCTTGATCAGGGTCACCGTATGGGTGTCGTAGTTCGCGTTGCTCCAGATCCAGTTGACCTGCTGGCCCTTCTTGATCGTGACCTTGGTCGGCGAGTAGAGGTCGTCCTCCACCTGAACCTTCTTGACGGTGGGCTTCTTCGTGGTCGTGCCCAGCGCGGTCGGGACCCCGACCGCGCTGACGGCAAGACATGCGATGAGCGAAGTGAGCCCCTTGTGCTTCATCTGCATCACTACCCCCTCTTAGCCCTCGAAGGGCTTGAACCCGGCCCGTGCCGGGTGCTTGTGAACGTGCCAGTACGTCTCCTGCTTGATCGGCGGGTCCGCCAGGACGATCGCCGCCAGCTTGGCGAACTGGTCAGGGTTGGCGGTGGTCGTGCCGGTGCCGTTCGAGCTCGGGCAGGTGGGATACAGCTCCGAGCTCGGCTCGCTCGGCGACGCGTCGACCGTGACGTTGGCGCCGTTGTCCTGGAAGCATGTGCCCTTGCCGGATCCGTCGTTGAAGAAGTCGGATCCGTTGGCGTCGTCGGACGCTGCTCCCATCTTGTTGTCGACGATGTGGTTCCCCCAGTTCAGCGCCTTGCCGGTGGTGTTCGTCGGATCAGAGAAGGCTCCGACGCCCCACAGGAAGTTACCGGAGATGGAGTTGTGCTTGACCGTCCAGTCGGTGCTCCCGAACAGGATCACGCCGGCGCCGATCGGGTAGCTGGCGCGCTTGGTGCCGACGCCGCTGGACACCGTCTGGACCGGCGAGCCCTTGCGGTAGTAGTCGAAGTTGTTCCAGAAGATCTGGTTGTTCTCGATGATCCCCATATCGGCCGGCTGGTCGGGCTCGGAAGTCAGCGTGTTCGGGACCACCCCAGCCCCGTTGTTGTAGAACTGCGAATCGCGGATCACGATGTACTTGGAGTTCGTCCCTGAGTAGCCCAGGACGTTCTCATAGCCCTTGTCGTGATCAACGCTTGACCACACCGGATGCTTCTGAAATGGGGTGCCGCCGATATAGAAGGCCGAGTCGCCGTTGCCGTAACCGACCGACTGGGTCATGCGTCCGCCGACGCAGCGGAAGGCGAATAGGCCGTAGGCGTGCTCGAACGCGCCGATCAGGTTCTTGAACAGGTAGCCCGTGCACTGGTTGACGTAGAAGCCGTTGGCGGCGAAGTGCTCGGCCTTCATGTTCTCGAAGACCAGGTTGTTGGTGCCGTCGCCCTCGATGCCATTCTGGGCGGCTCCGCCCGGGCCCTTGGCGTTCTTGCCCTCGATCAGCACCTTGGCCGGGTTCTTGGTCAGGCCGATGATGTGCAGGCCATCGTGCTTGTGACCGCTGATGATCACGCCCTCGACGTACTTGCCGGGCTTGACGTTGATGGTGGCGTTCTTGCCCGAGGCATTGACCGCCGACTGGATCGTCGAGTAGCGGCACCCGTGCTTGCAGACGGTCAGCGCCTGTGACTGCTTGGCCTGCGCTCCGACAGCGAGCGCGAGGGAGACCGCCGTGGTCATCGCCGCAGCGACGCTCGCGCGACGAATCGAACGACTGAACATGTACTCCTCCTTGCGGTGATTACGCCCACCCGGCCGTGGGGGGGTTTGCGTCTTGTTTCTGAGTGTTTTCCCAGGAAAGGGGTTGGCGACGGTAGCAGGCTCTCCCAGGCTCCCAGCTATTCTCGGCCCACCGACAGAGATCTGAGGAGCCCCAGACCCCATGGCAGCGACGAGTCCAGTCAGCGATCTCACCGATGAACAGCGGGCCATCTGCGAGATGGTTCACCAGTTCGCCGACGAGCAGATCCTCCCCAACGCCGAGCACTATGACCACGAGGACGCGTTCCCGGAGCCGATCGTGGAGCAGATGAAGGAGCTCGGTCTGTTCGGGGTCACCATCCCCGAGGAATACGGGGGAATGGGGCTGGATCTTTCGACCTACGCGATGATCGTGGAGGAGCTCTCGCGGGGCTGGATCTCCATCTCGGGGATCGTCAACACCCACTTCATCGGCTCCTATCTGCTCATGAAGTTCGGGACCGATGAGCAGAAGCAGACCTACCTGCCCCGGATGGCCACCGGCGAGATCCGTGCCGCGTTCAGCCTGTCTGAGCCCGAGCTGGGGTCTGACGTGGCCGCGATCAAGACCGCCGCCAAGAAGGGCGCGGACGGGACCTATGAGATCAACGGCACGAAGATGTGGGTCACCAACGGCCTGCGCTCGGGGGTGGTGTTCGTCCTGGTCCGCACTGACCCCACCGCTGAGCCCAAGCACCGCGGCCTGACCTGCTTTATCGCCGACAAGGAGCCCGGCGCCGCCGAGAACTCCGGGGACTACACGGGGCTGAACGTCCCGCCTCAGATCAAGAAGATGGGCTACAAGGGCGTCGAGTCCACCGAGCTGGTGTTCGACGGCTACCGGCGCTCGGGCGACGACATCCTCGGCGGCGAGGACGCCGGGCTGAACAAGGGGTTTGCGCAGATGATGGACGCGCTGGAGCTGGGGCGCGTCAACGTCGCCGCCCGCGGCGTCGGCCTCGCCCAGCGCGCGCTGGAGCTGGCGCTGAAGTACGCCCAGGAGCGCCGCGCCTTCGGCAAGCCGATCGCCGAGCATCAGGCGATCCAGTTCAAGCTGGCCGACATGGCCACCCAGGTCGAGGCGGCCCGGCTGCTCACCCGCCAGGCGGCCCGCATGAAGGACGCCGGCCAGCGATCGGACATCGAGGCCGGCATGGCCAAGCTGTTCGCGTCAGAGACGGGGCGCCTGTGCGCGGAGGAGTGCCTGCGTATCCACGGCGGCTACGGCTATTCCAAGGAGTATGAGATCGAGCGGATCTACCGCGACGCGCCGCTGCTCTTGATCGGCGAAGGCACCAGCGAGATCCAGCGGATGGTCATCGGACGCAAGCTGCTCCAACGCCACAAGATCTGACGCGCGCGCTACGGTAAATGGACGGAAAGCTAGGCAGGGAGCAGACACCATGCCCGCACTCACCGCATCGCCCGTGATCATCTTCCGCCGTCGGCTCGCCATCTTGGCGGTCGCCGCACTGGCGCTCTCCGCGGCCCTCGCGCCCGCCGCGACCTCGGCCCGCCAGACGCTGGTGCACGCGTTCCTGGCCAAGGACGGGACGACCACCGTCTCCGGGTACGACGGCGGCGTGGCCCCGGTCAAGCCCACGCCGTAGGGCGCGGCCGGCCGGCACCGCCGCGCGGGGACACTAGACTCACCAACCCTGACCTCGCCGGCTGACACCAAGACCCTGATCGAGACCGCGGTCACGCGGTTCCTTGACGAGGTGCCGGCCCTGCAGCCGCTCAAGCTCGTCGCCGGGCTGGAGCTGCGCGGCGGTCGCGACATCCAGATGTACCGGGTCGAGTTGCCCGGTCCGAAGGTGACCAAGGACATCGCCACCGACGCCAAGCTCCGCCTCGAGATCCCGCGGGCCAAGTTCAACGATCTGGCCACCAAGGGCCACATCAAGGACTGGCGCGCCGCCTTCGAGCACGGAGACGCCAAGGTCACGGGGATCGATCAGGTCATCAAGCTGATCGCCAATGTCGTGGAGCGCCAGGAAGAGCGCACCCGCACGCGGCGCGCCAAGACGCACTGAGCTAGCGCGTGAGCGCCAGTTCCTCGGCGTCGCGCAGCTGCTGCTCCACCAGGGCCAGGCCCGCGTCCCAGAAGCCCGGATCGGCGAGGTCGATGCCCACCATGGCGCCGAGCGCCTCGGGCGACCGCGAGCCGCCGGCGGCCAGCAGCTTGAGGTAGTCAGGGGCGAAGGACTCGCCCTCCTGCAGATAGCGGCCGTACACCGACAGCGCCAGGAGCTGCCCGTAGGCGTAGGCGTAGACGTAGCCGGGCGTGTTGATGAAGTGGGGCACGTAGGACCACCACATCCGGTAGCCGTCGGTGATCTGCACGGAGTCCCCGAACAGCTCGGACTGGCTCTCCACCCAGGACTCGCAGATTCGCTCCACGCTCAGTTCGCCCTCGCTGTGCCTGCGCGTGTGGACAAGGTGCTCGAAGCGGTTCATCGCCATCTGACGGAACACGGTGGCGATGGCGCCGTCGATGCGCTCGGCCAACAGGCTGAGGCGGGCGTCCTCGTCGGGCGCCTCCTCGAGCATCCGCCCGAACACGAGCGCCTCGCCGAACACCGAGGCGGTCTCGGCCAGGGTCAGCGGAGTGGACTGGTGAAACACGCCCTGGGGCTGGGCAAGCGCGGCATGGAGCCCGTGGCCGAGCTCGTGGGCCATGGTGAGCACGTCGCGGCGGCGGGCGGTGAAGTTGAGCAGCACGTAGGGGTGCACGCTGGGCACCGTGTAGGCGCAGAAGGCCCCGCCGCGCTTGTGGGGGCGCACCGGCGCATCGACCCACTGCTCGTCAAAGAACCGCCGCACGACACGCCCGGCCTCGGGGGAGAACGCCTCGTAGGTGCTCAGGACGAGGTCGCGCGACTCGGCGTAGGAGAAGGTGACGTCCTCGGGCAGTACCGGGGCGCTGCGGTCATAGTCGGCCAGGCGCTCGATGCCCAGCAGCTGGGCCTTGAGCCGGTACCAGCGCTGCGGGATGTCGAAGCGGCCCCGCACCGCCTCGACGAGCGCCATGACCGACTCGTCGGACGCCTCGTTGGCGAGGTTGCGCGAGGCCAGCCAATTCGGATAGGAACGAAGCCGGTCATCCACGGCCTTGTCGTGGATGAGGGTGTTGTAGATGAAGGCGCGCGTGCGCAGCCCGGGCTCGAGCGCCGCCGTCACCGCCTCGGCCACGGTGCGCCGCGTGTCGCGGTCAGAGTCCTGGAGCTTTGACAGGGCGACGTCGAGCGGGACGTCCTGCTCGTCGATGGGCACCCGCAACGCGGCCACCAGCTCGCCAAACAGCCGCGCCCAGGCGCTCTCGGCCGAGATCGTCTTCTCGGCCATGATCGTCTCCTCGGGCTCGGAGAGCAGGTGGGGCCGGTAGCGACGGGCGCTGCGAAGGTAGTGAGCGCAGAAGCTCAAGTCATCGTCGGTGAGCAGCGCCTCGGCGCGTGCGTCGTCCACCGCCGCCCACTCCAGCTCGAAGAACAGCAGCTTGGTCTCGATCTCGGTGGCGCGCTCCTGCACGAGCTGGAGCAGTGCGCCGCGGGCGGAGTCCGCGGTGTCGGTGGCAAAGCGCAGCGACGCGTAGGACCCGGCCTTGCCGACGAGCTCGTTGATCTCGGCGAGCTCGTGCATCGCGAGTGCGAGCCCGGGCGCGTCGAGTTCGGCGATGTTGCCCGCGTAGGCCTCCGAGAACGCGATGGCGCGTTGCAGCGCCTGGTCGAGCTGCCGCGTGACGCCGTTGTCCTCGTCGCCGTCAACGAGCGCGCTCAGGTCCCAGGACGCTTCCAGCAGCTCCGGGTCAGCGAGGTTTTCCGCAGTGGTCGCCATTTTGGTGAAAGTGAGCTTAGCCATTTCAGACCTCGTCAAACCTCACATCGCGCGGACCGCTAGCTTCTGCGCGGCGATGGGTCAGAGGACCGACATCACGCAGGCCCGGCCGGTGCGCTTGCTGGCGGCCGGCGGCACGATCTCCATGCAGGGCGAGCACGCCGTGCCGACGCTGGACGCCGCCGGTCTGATGGCCGCGATCCCCGAGCTGGAGCGGTTCCGCGACCTTCAGGCCGAGAATGTGCTGGGACTGCCCGGCCCCCAGATCTCGCTCGACCAGGGGCTCGGCCTCGTCCGCCACGCGGTGTCGGCGGCGGCGCGCGGTGAGGGCGTGGTGATCACCACCGGCACCGACACTCTGGAGGAGCTGGCGATGCTGTGCGCACTGCTCCACGACGCCGCCGCGCCGATCGTGCTCACGGGCGCCAACAGGCCGGCCAGCGCCCCGGGCGCCGACGGCCCGGCCAACCTGCTCGACGCCGTGGCGCTCGCCGCCGCGCCGGCGGCGGCGGACCTGGGCGCGGTGGTGGTGTTCGGTGGCGAGATCCTGGCCGCCACGACTGCCCGGAAGGTGGAGAGCACCGGCCCCAGCGCGTTCGCCGCGCCGGTCGCGGGGCCGATCGGGCGGGTGGTGGAGGGGCGGGTGTGGCTCCATGCCCGGCCGCTGCGCCACCCCGCGCTTGACCCGGCCACCATCAGCCATGCGGTCCCGATCGTCACCGCGGCACTGGGCGAGCCCGGCGAACTGCTGCGCGCGGCGGCAGAGTCGGCCGACGGGTTGGTGGTCGAGGCCTTCGGGGCCGGCCACCTCACGCCTGGGATGTTGCACGCCCTGCGAGACGCCCTGGTCCGTGTGCCCGTGGTCGTCACCGTCGCCCCCGAGCGGGGCTCGATGATGCACGCCACCTACGGCTTTGAGGGCTCCGAGCGCGACGTGCGCTCCAGCGGCGCGGTGTGCGCGCCGTTCCTGGCGGCCCGGGCCGCGCGGATCGCGCTGCTGTGCTGCCTCGGCGCGGGTCTGGATCGCGACGCCATCTCATCGGCGCTGGCGCCGTGGGATGCCTGATTACATTCGACCACCTCACCCATGCCGGCCACGACGTCATCGCACAAGCTGCTCTTCTGGGCGCTGGCCGGCGTCGGCGTGGTGCTGGCGGCGGTGGTCGTGGTGGTCGCGGTGGTCCTCATCACGGGTCGCGGTGGCACGCCCCGCGCCATCGGCCTGCGGAACATCCCGCTGCTTGCCGACACGCGCGTCGTCACGCAGGTGCGCAGCTGCGATCGTGGCGTGCACCCGTACTGCGCCATCCAGGTGGTGGTCGTAGGTGATCGCTATGCGAGCTCGGCGGCACTGCGGGCCGCCTACGCCCAGCAGCTGGCCAAGCTGGGCTGGACGACGGCGAAGGGGCCCGACGGCAACGAGACGGCCGCCGACTCCCCGGGCCACCAGCTGCGGCTGACCTTCGCCACCGCCTACGAGGATCTGCTGGGGGTCGACTCCAACTGGGTGCAGCGGACGGCGGAGGTCTCGCACGCGCTGTCGAACACGATGTTCGAGCGCTCGCCGGCGCTGTCGCTCATGCTGGTGAAGGGCTCGTCTTAGTGCGCTGAACTAGGACGCCGCTTGGCGATCGCGCAGCTCGAGGCGGCGCTCGGGGCCCACCGACACCGCGCTGCGCCCGGCGAGTAGATCGCGAAGATCGTCGCCGACGAGCTCGCGCCGCCAGCCGGTGAGCGTGCGCACGTCGGGCTCGGGCTCGTTGCGCCGAGCGGCGCCCACGATCAGCTCCAGCTCGGCGCGCGACGCGATCAGCTCGTAGGCGAGCCCGGCCTCCAGGGCACGGGCCCGTAGCAGCGCCTCGGACAGCGCGATGAGCGGCGCGTCGCCGGGCTCGGAGCGGGCGCGCGCCTCGTCGCGGGGGATCGGGGTCGCGTCCAGCCCGCGCTGGATGGCGTCGAGGATCGCGTCGCCCCGGCGCTTGATCGTGGGCGGGTGCAGGCCCCGGATCTGCTCGAGCGCGCCGGTGCTCGAGGGACGGCGCTTGGCCAGCTCCACCAGCGCCGGGTCGGCGACGATCGAGCCGACCGGACGGTCCAGCTCCGAGGCGGTCCGCTCCCGCCACGCCGCCAGCGCCTTGGCCACCGCACGCGAGCGAGGGTCCAGCTGCCCGACCCGGGGCAGCCGCTCCCAGGCGGTCTCGGGGTCGCGCTCGTCCGTCGCTGACTCCAGCCGCCGGCACTCCTCGCGCGCCCACTCCAGGCGCCCGCTGCCGCTGAGGCGGCGCTGGATCTCATCGGCGAGCTGGAGCAGGTGGGCGACGTCTTCGGCGGCATAGCCGAGCTGCTCGCCGGTCAGGGGGCGGGCGTCCCAGCGGGTGTAGCTCGCCGTCTTGCCGACGCGCTGGCCCAGCACCGAACCCAGCAGGTTGCCGTACCCGGCCTGCGCGCTGGCGCCGGTGAACCCGGCGGCGATCTGGGTGTCGAAGATGTTGTTGAGCTCGGTCTCCCAGGCGCGGCGCAGGATGGCGACGTCCTGGCGGCCGGCGTGCAGCACGATCTCGATGCCAGGATCGCCCAGCAGGGCCGCCAAGGGGGTGATGTCGACGCCCGTCAGGGAGTCGATGAGGTAGATGAGCGGGTCCCCGTCGGCCTCGTCGACCGCCACCTGGACCAGGCACAGCAATGCGCGGTAGCGCCCCTCGGACATGAACTCGGTGTCGATCCCGATCCGGCCCACGCGGCGGGCCGCGGCCGCGGCGGCGGCGATGTCAGCGTCCCCGGCGAGCTGGGTCTGGGGCACGGTTTCCATGTCCGGACCCTACACGGCGCGGGGGGTTTCGAGCCCCGTGTCGGCATGGGCGCCGGCTAAACCGACCCCCCTGGTAGGATTTAGGTCACACATGATCTTCTCCTCCAAAGCCGAGTACGGAGTGCGGCTGATGATCGAGCTGGGGCGCCAGGCGCCCGAGCACCCCACCAGCCTCAAGGCCATTGCCGATGCCGAGGGGCTGCCCTTGGCCTACCTGGAGCAGGTGGTGGCGCGGCTGCGTCGGGCCGGCCTCGTGATGAGCGCCCGGGGCGCCCACGGCGGCTACTGGCTGAGCCGTCCGGCCGAGGAGATCAACATGGACGAGGTGGTGCAGGCGCTGGAGGGCTCGATCGCGCCGATGGAATGCTTCGTGCACGAGCACACCGAGCGCGTGCTGTGTTCCCATCAGCCCGACGCCGGCCGTGGCTGCGCCACCAAGCTGCTGTGGACACGCGTGCAGGGCGGAATCATCCGCTCGCTGCAGAACACGACGCTGGCCGAGCTGGTCGAGTTCTCGGGCCGCCACGAGGCGGAACCGGAACCCGTGACCGCCGGCGCGCTCGCGCGCGCGACTACGGTCGCCTGACAACGACACACCAACGAAACCAAAGAGATGCCAGACCTAGAGATTCGCAACCTTCACGTCCGCGCGGGTGACAAGGAGATCCTGCGCGGCCTGGAGCTGGCCGTGGGCAAGGGCGAGATCCACGCCCTGATGGGACCCAACGGCTCCGGCAAGTCGACCCTCGCCAACGCCATCATGGGCCATCCCAACCTCGAGGTGACCGAGGGCCAGATCCTGTGGGACGGCGAGGACATCACCGAGGCCGCTACCGACGAGCGGGCGCGTATGGGCCTGTTCATGGCCTTCCAGTACCCGGTGTCGGTGCCCGGCGTGACCGTCACCAAGTACCTGCGGACCGTGCTCAACGCCCACCGCGATGCGCGTGGTGAGGAGCCGATCGGGCTCAAGGAGTTCCGCCAGAGCGTGGAGGCGGCGATGGAGCTGACCAAGGTCCCCTCCGAGTTCAGCCGCCGCTACCTCAACGAGGGCTTCTCCGGCGGTGAGAAGAAGCGCATGGAGATCCTCCAGCTGGCGCTCCAGAAGCCCGAGCTGGCGATCCTGGACGAGACCGATTCCGGCCTGGACATCGACGCGCTGCGTGTCGTCGCCGAGGGCGTCAACTCCGTGGCCGGCCCCGACATGGGCGTGCTCATCATCACCCACTACCAGCGGATCCTGCACCTCGTGCAGCCCAGCCATGTGCACGTCATGTACCGCGGGCGGATCGTCAAGGAGGGCGGCCCCGACCTGGTGACCGAGCTCGAGGCCAAGGGCTACGGCTGGATCACCGACGAGCTGGAGGAAGCCGTCGCCTGACGGCCCCCAGGCTGATGTCGACGATCGAGGCCATCCGCGACCTGACCGGCGAGTTCCCGACCCTGCGCCGGGAGTTCGACGGGCGTCCGGTGGCCTACCTGGACTCGGCGGCGACCTCGCAGACGCCACAGGTGGTCATCGACGCGATGACGCGCTATTACACGCAGACGCGGGCGTCGGTGCACCGGGGCGTCTACCCGCTGGCGGTGGAGGCCACCGACCAGTTCGAGGGCGCCCGCCAGACGATCGCCTCGTGGCTGGGCTCGACCGTCGAGGAGACCATCTTCACGGCCAACGCCACCGCCGCGCTGAACCTCGTCGCCTATAGCTGGGGCCGCCAGAGCGTCGGCGCGGGGGACCTCGTGGTGCTCACCCAGATGGAGCACCACTCCAACATCGTCCCCTGGCAGCAGCTGTGCCTGGAGAAGGGCGCCGAGCTGGCCTACGTCCCCGTGCTCGAGGACGGGCAGCTGGACATGGACGCGCTGGACGCGCTGCTGGCGCGCGCGCCCAAGCTGGTTGCCGTCGCCCACGTCTCCAACGTGGTCGGCACGATCAACCCGATCGAGGAGATCGCCCGCCGTGCCCATGGCGCCGGGGCGATCGTGGTGGTGGACGGCTCTCAGGCGGTGCCGCAGATCCCCGTCGACCTGCGCGCGCTCGACGCCGACTTCTACGCCTGGACCGGCCACAAGGCCTACGGCCCCACCGGCATCGGCGTGCTGCACGGCCGCCGCGAGCTGCTCGAGCGGATGCCACCGTTCATTGCCGGCGGCCACATGATCAAGATGGTCGGCGACACCGAGTCCACCTGGGCCGACCTGCCCTGGAAGTTCGAGGCCGGCACCTCGCAGATCGCCGAGGCCATCGGGCTGGGCGTCGCCGTGGACTGGATCCAGTCAATCGGCATCGAGCGCATCCGCGCCCATGAGCGCGCGCTCGTGGCCGACGCGATCGCGCGGCTGGCCGAGGTGCCGGGTCTGACGATGCACGGTCCGCCCGACGCCGCCGACCGCGGCGCGCTGGTCTCCTTCGTGATCGAGGGCGCGCACCCGCACGACGTCGGGGAGATCCTGGGACGCGAGGGCGTGTGCGTGCGCACCGGCCACCACTGCGCCCAGCCGCTCATGCGCTGCCTGAAGGCGACGGCCACCACGCGCGCGTCCTACGCGGCCCACAACACCCTTGCGGACACCGACCGGCTGATCGACGGGCTGGGCACGGTGGCCCGCGTGCTGCAGCTGTGACGCGCGGCTAGCCTGGGAAATCGGCGATGGACGACCTGTACCGCGAGAACATCCTGGAGCACTACAAGCGGCCCCACAACTGGAGTCCGCCGGAGCCCGAGCTCGAGCGAGTCGACCTCCAGTTCCATGACCTCAATCCGCTGTGCGGCGACGAACTGACGGTCAAGCTGGCCGTCGACTCCGATCAGCGGATCGAGGGGGTGCGCTTCGAGGGCCACGGCTGCGCCATCTCGCAGGCGGCGGCCTCGATGGCCTCCGACGAGATCGAGGGCATGACGCTGTCCGAGGTCATGGCGCTGGACCGCGCGTTCGTGCTGGACCTGCTCGGCATCGACATCTCCGCGCAGCGCATGAAGTGCGCGCTGCTGTCGCTCAAGGTGCTCAAGAGCGCCTCGCTCGGCCAGACCGCGGGCTGGGAGCCGGACACTCCGGCCTCCAGCGCCGAGGACGCAGACGCCGCCTGATCGCCGCGGCGCGCCCGCCCGTGGTCTCGCTCCGGCCGCAACGCATCGCCCGCGGTGTCGCCCTGCGCGCCGACATGGCGCGCCACCGCGGCAACGCGGTCTACTGCCCGATCTGCGAACGGGGCTTCGATGCGTTCAAGGACGCGCCCGATGTGGCGCTGGGCCTGTGCTGGCGCTGCGGCTCGCATGCGCGCCATCGCGCCCAGTGGCTGTTGTTTGAGTCGCGCCCGGACCTGCTGGGCGAGATCGGGTCGCTGCTGCACCTCGCCCCGGAGTGGACGCTGCGCCGCCGGCTCAGTCGGCTCGGCCATCTGCGCTACGTGACCGCGGACCTCGACGCGCCCGGTGTCGACCTCCACATTGACCTGACCGCCGCCGACCTGCCCGATGCAAGCTTTGACGGGGTCATGTGCTCCCACGTCCTGGAGCACATCCCCGACGACGCGGCGGCGATGCGCGAGCTGTCCCGGATCACCGCGCCCGGCGGCTGGTGCCTGGTCATGGTGCCACTCGACATCAACCGCGAGCACACCTACGAGGACCCGTCGATCACGACCCCGGAGGCGCGCCACCGCGCGTTCCTGCGTCCCGATCACGTCCGCCTGTACGCGCCGGACATCGCCCTGCGCCTGCAGGCGGCCGGCTTCGCGGTCGAGCGGATCCAGCCGTTCGCGGCGTTCGGCGAGGCGCGCTGTCGTCACTGCGCGATCGAGGTCTTCGAGGAGCTCTACCTCTGCCACCCCCAGGGCCCGAGCGCGGCGGCGACTTCCCGCTAAACTCAGAGCAGAAATCCGATCCCCGCGCTAGGTTTTATTCGTATGCCCCAGATCATCGACGTCTGTCCCGTTTCCGAGCTGGCTCCCGGCGAGAAGCGCCTGGTCGAATGGGAGGACCTCGAGATCGGCGTCTTCAACTGCGCCGGCACCGTATATGCGATCGAGGATCGGTGCACCCATGACGACGGGCCGCTCGTGGAGGGCGTGTTCGACCCGCAGGCGTGCACGATCGAATGCCCCCGCCACGGCTCGCTGTTCGACCTCACGAACGGCAAGCCCAAGACTTTGCCCGCCTACGTTCCGGTCGACACCTTTGCGGTGCTCGTCGAGGACGACACGATCAAGCTGGAGGTGGAGTAATGGCCACACCCGACACCATCACCAACGAGCCCGTGCCTGTGCTCAGCGAGAACGAGCAGTTGCGTGGGATCAATGCCGACTACACCGAGCGCTACGGGTTCCACGACGCCGAGAACTACCTCTACAAGGCGCCCAAGGGGCTGACGGCGGAGCTGGTCGCCAAGATCTCGGAGTTCAAGTCAGAGCCGCAGTGGATGCGGGACTTCCGCATCAAGGCGCTCAACCACTTCCTGGCCCGCCCGATGCCCACCTGGGGCTCGCCGATGCTGGCCGAGGTGGACTTCGACGACATCCACTACTTCGTCCGCGCATCCGAGCGCGCCGAGCGGTCCTGGGACGACGTGCCCGACGATGTCAAGAAGACCTTCGACCGCCTGGGCATTCCCGAGGCCGAGCGCAAGTTCCTGTCCGGGGTGGGCGCGCAGTACGAGTCCGAGGTCGTCTATCACCAGGTCAACGCCGAGCTCGAGAAGCAGGGCGTGATCTTCCTCGACATGGACTCCGCGCTGCGGGATCACGAGGATCTCGTCCGCGAGTACTTCGCCACGATCATTCCGCCCAACGACAACAAGCTCGCCGCGCTCAACAGCGCCGTATGGTCGGGTGGCTCGTTCGTCTACGTACCGCCGGGCGTGCATGTCGAGATGCCGCTGCAGGCGTACTTCCGCATCAACACCGAGTCGATGGGGCAGTTCGAGCGCACGCTGATCATCGCTGACGAGGGCTCCTACGTGCACTACGTCGAGGGGTGCACCGCGCCCACCTACAGCTCGTCCTCACTGCACTCCGCGGTGGTCGAGCTCATCGCCAAGCCCGGCGCGCGCATCCGCTACACGACCGTGCAGAACTGGTCCAACAACGTCTTCAACCTGGTGACCAAGCGCGCGGTGGCGGAGACCGACGCCACCGTGGAGTGGGTCGACTGCAATCTCGGGTCCAAGCTGACGATGAAGTACCCCAGCGTCTATCTGATGGGCGAGCGCGCCCACGGGGAGATCCTGTCGATCGCCTTCGCCGGCAAGGGCCAGCACCAGGACGCCGGCGGCAAGATCATCCACGTTGCGCCCAACACGACGTCGAACATCTTCGCCAAGTCGATCTCCAAGGACGGCGGCCGCGGCTCCTACCGCGGGCTGCTGGAGATCGCCAAGGGCGCCCACGGCGCCCGCTCCAAGGTGGTCTGCGACGCCCTCCTGCTTGACGAGGAGTCGCGGTCGGACACCTACCCGACGATCCGCATCTCCGAGGACGACGTCAACGTCGGCCACGAGGCCACGGTCTCCAAGGTCGGCGAGGACCAGCTCTTCTACCTGACCTCACACGGCATCCCCGAGGACGAGGCGTCCAAGCTCATCGTCAACGGCTTCATCGAGCCCATCACCAAGGAGCTCCCGATGGAGTACGCCGTGGAGATGAACCGGCTCATCGAGCTGCAGATGGAGGGCTCCATTGGCTAGCCCGGGGACGGTCGAGCTCCCGCAGTTCAAAGGCCGCGCCGGCTGGGAGTTCACCGACATCTCAGAGCTCGATCTGGCCGCCTACGAGCGAGTCGGCGAGGAGGAGGCGACCCCGGCGGCGCCGATGTTCCCGCTGCCCGAGGGCGACGGTCCCGCGCTGCCCGAGGGCGTGATCGTCACCACGCTCGACGCCGCATTGACCGACCACGCCGAGTTGGTCAAGCGCCACCTGGGCTCGCTGGTCTCCGGCGCCGATGACGTGTTCGTCGCGCTCAACGACGCCGGCGTGCGCGGCAGCGCGTTCGTCTACGTCCCGCGCGGCGTGGTCGTCTCGGAGCCGATCTCGCTGTCGAGCGTCCAGAGCCGTGACCGCTCATTGCTCAACCGCCGCACGCTGATCGTGCTGGAGGAGGGCGCCCAGGCCGAGGTCTGGGAGCAGTTCACCTCCGGGTCAGACGATCTCGACGGCGTGTTCAACGTCGTCACCGAATTGGTGCTGGGCGACAACACTCACCTGCGCTACGTGTGCGGCCAGAGCCTGAGCGAGCACAGCTGGATCTTCGGCGCCCAGCGCGCCGAGGTGGGACGCGACGCCGCGCTGGACTGGGTCGCGCTCGGCTTCGGCTCCACCCGCGGTCACGTGCGCATGGAGACACGCCTGGCCGGCGAGGGCGCCGACGCCCGCGTGACGGGCGCCTACGCCACCCACGGCCGCCAGCACATCGACTTCGACACCACCCAGGAGCACGCCGCACCCAACACCACCTCGGACCTCGCCTTCCGAGGTGTGCTGCAGGGCCGCTCGAGCGCGGTGTGGAAGGGCAACATCATCGTCGACCCCGGCGCTCAGAAGACCGACGCGTTCCAGGAGAGCCGCAACCTGCTCATCTCCAAGCGCGCCCACGCCGACGCCATCCCCGGCCTGGAGATCCAGGCCAACGACGTGCGCTGCACCCACGCCGCCGCCGTGGCCCAGGTCGACCCTGAGCAGCTCTTCTACCTGCGCGCGCACGGCCTGCCCGAGGAGACCGCGAAGCGGTTGGTCATCGAGGGCTTCCTGGCGGCGCTGGTCGAGCGCTTCCCGGATGGCCCGGTGCGCGAGACGCTCGCGGCGACCCTCGAGCGCCGGCTCGAGCTCATCCTCGCGCGGTAGCGCCCGTGAGCGCCCGCCCCGGGGCGTAGGATCCGGCGCACGATGGCTCGTCTGGCCCCGATGGTCGCGCTCGGCTATGGCAAATTCGTGCGCGCCGACCGCATCTACGCGCTGGTGCCGATCGAGCCGCCCGAGCGGGGTGATGGCAAGCGCACCCTCGTCCACGTCGACGGGATCCCCGAGCCCCTCGTAGCCTCGCGCTCGGAGGGCGCGATCGCGCACGACGTCGCCGTGGCCCTGGGCCAGGAGACGCCTCGCGGCCGCCACGGTTCCGACAGCGGCGAGATCCCTGGCCAGGACCCGCTCTTCTACTACACGTAATTACTCGTAGGCGAGCGCCTGCAGCGGGTTGAGCTTGGCCGCGCGGCGTGCCGGGAAGATCGCGGCGAGCAGGCCCACCAGCCAGGAGGCGATCAGGAACACGATCAGCCTCCCCACCGGGATGACGAAGGCGATCGAAGAGCTGTCACGCGCGGCCAGCAGCGCGCCAAAGGCGATCCCCAGCAGGATCCCCAGCACCGACCCGATGAGCGCTGTGATCACGCTCTCGTGGCGGATCATCCGCCGAACCTGGCGGCGACTGGTCCCCACGGCGCGCAGCATGCCGATCTCCCGGGTGCGCTCGAACACCGAGAGCACGAGCGTGTTGACGATGCCGAACAGGCTGACGATGATGGAGAGCGCGAGCAGCACGTAGAGGATGTTGAGCACGCTTGAGAGGCCGGAGATCTGGTTGTTGATGAACTGCTGGCGGGTCTGCACCTTGGCGTTGGGGAAGGGTGCCATGACGCGGTCGAGCGCTCGGGAGTTGGCGTCGGTCTCACCCCCTCTCATCTTCACGAGCGTGTAGAGGTTCTCGGGCTGGGAGTACGCGCGATCCCAGGTCGTGGACGACATCGTGACCGGGCCGAACGGCGATCCCCCGTTGGGGGGCTTGAACACGCCCCTGACGACCAGGGGAATGCGCCCGCCCGTCGGCGTGGTCACCACCACGGGCGAGCCAACGGACAGGTGGTGCTTGGACGCGTAGCCGTCGTCGACGAACGCGCCGGTGGAGCCCAGGGTCGCCAGCACCGCCTGCGAGCCGTGCTTCCAGTTGAGGTGGATGACGCGCCCGATCGTCGGGTTGACCGCGGTGAGCTGCTCGTTGGATCCGAACACGCGCCCCTGCCCGGCGCGGACATCACCGACGGCGACCACGCCGCGGGCTTGGGTGACGGCCTCGCCGGCGGCGATCGGGATGGGGGAGAAGTTGTTCTGCGCGGTGATGGCGTAGTCGCCCTTGAACACGTCGTTGACCGCGTTCTTGAAGTTGGCGATGATGCCCGCCGACAGGACGGTCACGAAGGTCACCAGCGCCAGCCCGATCATCAGCGCCGACGCGGTGGATGCGGTGCGCTGCGGATTGCGGATCGTGTTGTCGCGCGCCAGCTCACCGACGGCGCCGGCGATCTTGGTCGCCGGCCAGCCCAGCCACCTCGCCAGCGTGGGCACGAACCGCGCCGACAGCATGGCCACGCCGACGAAGATCAGCACCGCGCCGATGCCCATCAGGGCGAGCACGCCTCCGGTTCCGCTGGCGACGAACAGGCCGAGCAGGAGCGCGACGAGGCCGAGCAGCGCCGTGGCGGCCGACATCACGGTGCGGTACTTGGCCAGCCGCCCCTCCGGGATCGTCGCGCCCTCGCGCACCGCGGCGATCGGCTCGACGCGCGTGGCGCGGATCGCCGGGCGCAGGCTGGCCAGCACCGTGACGACGACACCGACCAGGATGGCCACGATGATCGTGCGCGGCCTGACCACCGTCCCGGTGTTGGGCAGCGTGAGCCCGGCGGCGTTGAACAGCGCGAACAGGCCCTGGGCCAGCCCGAGGCCCACCACCAGTCCGACCACCGAGGCGATCGACCCGATGACCAACGACTCGATCAGGATCGACCGGCGGACCTGGCGCCGCGACGCGCCCAGCGTGCGCAGCGTCGCGAACTCCCGCGTGCGCTGGGCGATGGTGATCGACAGAGAGTTGGCGATCACGAAGCTCCCGACGAACAGCGCCACCCCCGCGAACACCAGCAGGAAGGTCCTGAGGAAGGTGAGGAAGCCGGTGATCGACGACGAATCCTGCTGGGCCTGCTGGGCGCCGGTGCGCACCTGCGTGTCGCGAGGGAGGATGGGGCGGATCTGGGCGACGAGCTGCTTGGGGCTGACGCCGGGCCGGGCGCTGGCGCGGATCTCGTCGAGCTTGCCCACGCGACCCAGCAGGCGCTGGGCGGTGGGGAGCTGGAGTCCGGCCAGCGTGGCGCCGCCCAGACTCGAGGCCGAGCCGAACTTGACCAGCCCCGAGATCCGCAGCGGCACCACCGGGCCGACGCCCTGCACGCCGATCGTGTCGCCTGCGTGCAGGTGCTTCTTGCTCGCGGTGGTGGTGTCGATCACGACTCCGGCGGGGCCGGGCCAGGTGCCGCTGATGAGGCGCAGCGAGCTGAACTGGGGCTTGGCGGGGTCGACGCTGAAGCCGAGATTGGGCGCGCCGCCGGAGGTGATCGCCTTGCCGTCCTTGACCAGCTGGAGGCTGCCCGACACGTCCCCGATCGCGTCCTTGACGCCGGGCAGCGCCTGGACGCGGGGCAGCAGCGACTGGCTGAACGGCGGCACGTCCCCGTTGGCGCCTGCGCCGCCGGTGGCCTTGTTGTCGATCACGTTACGACCCGTGACCGTCGCGTCGGTCCCCTGGTAGATGGTCGAGAAGATCGAATTGAACGCGCCGGTGATCGAGTCGGTGAGGACGAACGTGCCGGCCACCAGCGCCACCCCGAGGACGATCGCCACCGCGGTCAGCGCCGCCCGCAGCCGGCGAGTGGCGAGTCCCCTGAGCGCCACCCGGAGCATCGGTGGTTCCTAGAGGCCCTTCATCGCGTCGACGATCTGGTTCTCGTCGGCCCCGCCGAGGTCCTTGACGATCTGGCCGTCGGAGAGGAACAGCAACCGGTCGGCGATCGCGGCCGCTCTCGGGTCGTGGGTGACGATGACCACGGTCTGACCCACCGTGTCGACCGAGCGCCGCAGCAGGGCGAGGATCTCGTCAGACGCGTTGGAGTCCAGGTTGCCGGTCGGCTCGTCAGCGAACAGGACGGTGGGCCGGCTGAGCAGGGCCCGGGCGATCGCCACGCGCTGCTGCTGGCCGCCCGACAGCTCGGCGGGGCGGTGAGTCAGCCGGTCGCGCAGGCCGGTCTCGTCGATCACCGTGTCCAGCCACTCGGGCTCGGGATCGCGGCCGGCGATCGCCATCGGCAGCAGCATGTTCTCCTTGGCCGTCAGCATCGGCAGCAGGTTGAAGAACTGGAACACGAAGCCGATGTGGTCGCGGCGCAGCCGCGTGAGCGCGTCGTCGCCGAGGTCGGTGATCTCGGTGCCCTCCACGGTCACCGACCCCTCGGTGGGCTTGTCCAGCCCGGCCAGGATGTGCATCAGCGTCGACTTGCCCGAGCCCGACGGCCCCATCACCGCGGTGAGCTTGCCGCGCTCGATCTCCACCGAGACGTCGCGCAGCGCCGTGACCGCCGTGTCGCCCTCGCCGAAGCGACGGCTGACGTCCGACGCCGTGACCACTGGACCCCCGTTTTGCAGCCGCGCCTGCTGCATGGGTCCCACATTACCGGTCGCGGTCCGCGGGCGATGCAACGTCCGGTCCATGCTGCGCCCGGGCGGCTCCTTAGACTGCCCCTCGTGCAGCATGTCGTGATGTTGCGGGGGATCAACCTCGGGCCCAACCGCCGCGTGCCCATGGCCGAGCTGCGCGCGCTGCTGCGCGAGGCGGGCTACGCGGACGTCCGCACCTACGTGCAGAGCGGCAACGTCGTGCTCGAAAGCACCGCCAAGCCCGCCGAGCTGGAGCGTGAGGCCGCCGTGCTCATCGCCGAGCGCTTCGGCTTCGACGTGCCCGTCGTGGTGCGCACCCGGCGCGAGCTGGCGGCGGTGGTCAAGCTCGACCCGCTCGGCGACGTTGTCGACAACCCCAAGCGCTACCAGGTGAGCTTCCTCTCGGCCAAGCCGGCCGCGGCCGTGGTCAAGACGCTGCAGGCGGCCGCCATCGGGGACGAGCGCGTGGTCTGCCACGGCCGCGAGATCTACGCCTGGCACCCCGAGGGCGTCGCGCGCTCCAAGCTGTGGAACGCGCTGGCGGGCAAGGGGCTGGGGGTGACCGCCACGGCGCGCAACTGGACGACGGTCACGACGCTGCTGGAGATGGCGGGCGGCTGAGCCGCTCCCGTATGCTTGGGAGGTGCCAACTGCACACGAGGTCGGCGGTATCAACATCCCCGCGGCGATCGGTCTCGCGGTGATCATGCTGGTGTTCGCGGCGTCCCTCGTGATCGGTGGCCACAGCCCCCCGCCCGACGCCGATCCGCCCGACGATGGCGGCCCCGGTGGGGGTCCGCCGCCACCCGACACCCCCGACCCTCCAGGTCCTTGGCCGGGCGGGATCCCGCTCGATGACGCCCAGCCCGCCGCGATCAGGCTGCGCGGCGAACGACCGCGGACCCGGCGCACGCCCGCGCGCCGCCCGCGCGATCCGGCGCGCCGGCATCCGACGCGCGCGCCTTAGTGTTCTGACTCGGAAATTCGTGCGCAGTCTCGGGAGTGGCTGGGCGTGGCTGGCGGGGGGCGGCGATCTAAGTCGTACTGGTGGTCCGGCGTGATCGCCGCCGCCCGTCCAGGCGCGTCCAGACGCCGCGAGACTGCCCCGAATTTGTGAATCAGGACACTAGGACGACGAGGCGGTCTCGGCGCTCAGCGCCGGCTCGCCGCGTCCGACGCTGACCTCCTCGGTCTGCCGCGGGGAGCGCAGGAACGCCACCGCCGCGGCCAGCGCGACCACGACGCACACCGCCCCGATCCGGAAGGCGAGCTGGTAGCCGCTCAGCAGCGCCGGGTCCAGCCCGGTGCCGTGGGCCAGCAGCGACCGGGTGTGGTCGGCGGAGACCGTGCCCAGCACGGCGACCCCGATGGCGGCCGAGACCTGCAGCGAGGTGTTGACGATGCCGCTGGCCAGCCCGGCGTCGGCGGCGGGCACCCGGGCCATGGCGATCGTCAGCAGCGGCATGAACGACATTCCGGCGCCCAGGCCCATGAGCAGGAACGCGCCCACGAGCACCGGGGCGTACGCGGTGTGCTCGCCGGCGGTCGACAGCAGGCCCAGGCCTGCCGCGGCGAAGCACAGGCCGATGATGAGCGGGAGCCGCGGCCCGAATCGGTTGACCATCCAGACGACGGGCCCGAGCGACAGGGCGGCCAGCAGGACCGTCTGGGGCAGGAAGGCCAGGCCGGCGGTGAGCGCGCCGTAGCCGCGGATGCGCTCGAGGTAGAGCACGCCGATGAAGAAGGTGGCGAACATGCCGGTGATGAGCAGGCCGCGGATGAAGCTCGAGCTCGCCAGCCCCGGGATGCGGAACACGCGCAACGGCATGATCGGGTTGCGCAGCCGCGCCTCGAGCGCCACGAAGGCGGCGATGAGCGCCACCGAAAGCGCGCCGAAGCCCAGCGTGTGCGCCGAGCCCCAGCCGTGGGAGCCGGCGGTGACGATCGCGTATGCCCCGACGATGAGTGCCGCGGTGATGAGCGCCGAGCCGAGCACGTCGATGTCGCGCCCGATCCCGAGGCCCGTGTTCTCGGTGATCCATCTGCGCCCGAGCAGGACGGTGACGACCCCGATGGGCACGTTGACGAAGAAGATCCAGTGCCAGTTGAGCGTCTCCGTGATCACCCCGCCCGCGATCAGCCCCAGCGACGCACCGCCGGACACGACCAGCGTGTAGATGCTCATCGCCTTGGCGCGCTCGCGCGGGGCGGGGAACTCGGCGGTGATGATGGCCACGATCGCTGCGACCGCCCCCGCTCCCGCCAGGCCCTGGAGGAAGCGGGCGATGACGAGCACCTCCTGGGACTGCGCGAGCCCACATGCCACCGAGGCGAGCGTGAACCCGGTGACCCCGGTGAGGAAGATGCGCCGGCGGCCGACGAGGTCGCCGAGCCGCCCCGCGAGCAGCAGGAAGCTTCCGAACGTGATGAGGTAGCCGTTGAGCACCCAGGTGAGGTTGGACTGGGTGAAGTGGAGGTCGCGCTGAATCTGGGGGAGGGCGACGTTGACGATGGTGCCGTCGACGATGCTCATGAGCTGGCCCAGACAGACCACGACGAGCGCGATCCAACGGGCCCGGGGCGAGTGCAGTCGGGAATCGTCAGGCACAAGAACATCATTGCACAGGTGATGATCCTCTGCCCGCTGATGCTCACTGGCGCTGATACGCTCGCCCGGTGGCGGTCTCTCACGCGCGCGGCACCATCGCCCTCCTGTCCCGGCTGTCGAAGTCGACCTATCGCAAGATGCCGGAGTCGCTGCTGGGCATGAGCCTGCGCCACTTCCTGGCGCTCTCCTACATCGTCGACCCGGGCGGCATCTCCCAGCAGCAGCTCTCGGAGATCCTCGGCATCGACGCCAACAACACCGTGCTCCTGCTCAACGACATGGAGGGCCAGGGCCTCATCCGCCGGGTGCGCGACCCCGTCGACCGCCGCCGCCACCTCGTGGAGGCCACCGAGCACGGGCACGAGGTCTTCGAGCGCGCCCAGCGCACCCGCGAGACGGTGGAGGACGACGTCCTGGGGGCTCTGACCGCCTCCGAGCGGGCCACCCTGCACCGGTTGCTGGCCAAGGCGCTGGGGGACTAGCCGCCGTGCGCGCCTACGTCGTGGCCGATGTCTTCACCGACGCTCCGCTGCAGGGCAACCCGGTGGCCGTGTTCACCGACGCCGCCGGGCTCAGCGCCGAGCTCATGCAGCGCGCCGCGCGCGAGCTCAACCTGTCAGAGACCGTGTTTGTGGTCTCCACGGGCGGCGACCCTGACTGCGACGCCCACATCAGGATCTTCACCCCGGCCCTGGAGATGCCCTTCGCCGGGCATCCGGTGCTGGGGTCCGCGTTCGTGCTCGGCGAGCGCCTCGGTCTGGACGCCGTGCGCCTGCGGACCGGCGCGGGCGTCGTGCCGGTATCGCTGACGCGCACCGACGGCCGCGTCGTGTTCGGAAAGATGAGCCAGCCGGTGCCGACCTGGACGGCCTTCGATCGCGCCGCCGAGGTGCTGGCGGCGGTCGGCGTGGAGCGCTCGGAACTGCCCGTCGAGGTCTATGCCAACGGGCCGCGCCACACCTACGTATGCCTGCCTGACGAAGCGTCGGTGCGCGCGCTGGCGCCGGACATCGCCGCTCTGGGACGCCTCGGGCCGGTCGGCGTCAGCTGCTTTGCGAGCGACCACGGACGCGTCAAGACGCGCATGTTCGGCCCCGGGCTGGGCGTGGCCGAGGATCCTGCGACGGGCTCGGCGGCCGGCCCGCTGGCAGTGCACCTCGCCCGCCACGGGCTGACCGGCTTCGGCGAGCGCATCGAGATTCACCAGGGGGCGGAGATCGGGCGGCCGTCAACGCTGTACGCCCAGGCCGACGGGTCCGCCGAGCGGGTGGAGCGCGTGACCGTCGGCGGCGCGGCGGTCGTGGTGGCCCACGGCGAGTACCGCCTTGACTGACCGGTCGCTTCGGCGCCCTCTGGGATAGGCTGCGCGGGCATGAGGCTCGTCACCTTCGACGCCCCTGGGCACTCCGGCGCGCTGTCGGGATTCGTCCAGGACGATCGGGTCACCGCCTTCGGCGGCCCGGACGGCGTCAAGGAGGCGCTGGCCGGCGGTCGCGTCCCGGGCCCGTCGGGCGGGACCTGGCCGCTGAGCGATGTCCGGCTGCTGGCGCCCATCCCCGAGCCAGGCACGATCTACGCGATCGGTCTCAACTACGCCGACCACATCGCCGAGATGGGCAACACGCCTCCCGAGCAGCCGGTCGTGTTCGTTAAGGTCAGCGGCTCGGTGGCGCCGCCGGGAGGGCCGATCGTCTGCCCCGAGGTCGTGCGCCGCCTGGACTACGAGGGTGAGATGGTGATCGTGATGGGCTCGCGCCGCGAGATCGGCGGCTTCTGCGTTGCCGACGACGTCTCCGCCCGCGATCTCCAGGGACGCGAGCCCCAGTGGACGCGGGCCAAGGGCGCGGACACCTTCTGCCCCTTCGGGCCGTGGATCACCACCGCCGACGAGGTGCCCGATCCCGGCAACCTGGCGCTGCGCACCTGGGTCAACGACGAGCTGCGCCAGGAGAGCAACACCTGCAACCTCGTGTTCGGCTGCGCTGAGCTGGTGGAGTTCATCTCCCAGACCTGCACGCTGCGCCCCGGCGATCTCATCCTCACCGGCACCCCGGGCGGGGTCGGTCAGGCCCAGGATCCACCAAGGTTTCTGCGCTCTGGCGACCGGGTACGGATTGCTATTGACGGGCTCGGCGAGATAGAGCACTCCGTCCAATAGTCATCCGGCCTCCCGGCAGGGGCGGTCCGGCCGTCCACAAGGGGAGGCGGAATGCTGAGGCTTCACCCCGGAGCGATCGATTACGCGATCCTCGGGATCTACTTCGTCGTCGTGCTGGGGATCGGGTTCGTGGCCCGATTGGCGATCAAGACCGACCTGGACTTCTTCCTGTCCGGTCGTTCGCTCCCGGCGTGGATCACCGGGCTGGCCTTCATCGCCGCCAACCTGGGCGCGCTCGAGATCCTGGGGCAGGCCGCCAACGGCGCCCAATACGGCGTCCCGGCCGTGCACTACTACTGGGTGGGAGCGGTACCGGCGATGGTCTTTCTCGGCATCTTCATGATGCCGTTCTACTACGGCGCCAAGGTCCGCTCGGTCCCCGAGTACCTGCGCTTGCGCTTCAACGAGGCCACCCACGCGTTCAACGCCGCGACGTTCGCGATCGCCACCGTCCTCATCTCAGGGGTCAACCTGTTCGCGCTGGCGCTGATCATCAACCTGATGCTGGGAGTCTCGATCATCACCGCGACCCTCGTGGCGGCGGCGCTGGTGCTGGTCTACATCACGCTGGGCGGACTCACCTCGGCGATCTACAACGAGGTGCTCCAGTTCTTCGTGATCGTGGCGGCGCTGCTCCCGTTGACGCTGGTTGCACTGCACAGCGTTGGCGGAATCTCCGGCGTCGAGAACCGGGTCAAGGCGTTCAAGAAGCTCGGCGAGCCCGGCCTGCACGCCTGGCGGGGCCTGGGCATCCACCACGTGACCAACCCGCTGGCGTCTGACTGGGTCGGCGTCATCTTCGGCCTGGGCTTCGTACTGAGCTTCGGCTACTGGACGACCAACTTCGCCGAGGTCCAGCGCGCCCTTTCGGCGCGCAACATGTCAGCGTCCCGGCGCACCCCGCTGATCGGCGCCTATCCGAAGATCTTCCTACCGGCGATCATCATCCTGCCGGGCCTGATCGCGGTGCTCACCGTCCACGGGCTGGGCGTCGGCAAGAGCCTGGCGCTGCAGTACAACACCGCGATCCCGCACCTGATCGGCAACTACCTGCCCGAGGGGATGATGGGGATCGCCATCACCGGCCTGGTGGCGGCATTCATGGCGGGGGTGGCGGCCAACGTGACGGCGTTCAACACCGTGGTCACCTACGACATCATCCAGCCGTACTTCGCCAAGGACCGCGACAGCGCCTTCTACCTGCGGTCCGGGCGCCTGGTGACGATCGCCGGAATCCTCATCTCGATCGTCACGGCCCTCATCGCCAAGGGCTACTCGAACATCATGAACTACATCCAGACGTTGTTCTCGATCTTCAACGCCCCGCTGTTCGCCACCTTCATCATCGCCATGTTCTGGAAGCGCGCCACCGCCTGGGGCGGGTTCTTCAGCCTCGTCGCCGGGACCACGGCGGCGTACGCCACCAACCGGCTGGCCGCGTACCACACCATCTTCCACTTCGGCTCACCGCTGAGCGCGAGCTTCTGGCAGGCGATCATCGCCTTCATCGTCGGGGCCGTCGTGCTCGTCGTCGTGTCGCTCGTCACCAAGCCCAAGGCCCCCGAGGATCTGCGCGGCCTGGTGTGGGGATTGACGCGCAAGGAAGAGGCAGAGGAGCACCCCGATCCACGCGACAAGTTGTGGTGGCGCTCGCCCTGGCTGCTCGGGGGCGTGGCCCTCGGCATCCTCGTGGTCCTGAACATCATCTTCGCCTAGGAGTCCTCAGAGATGCCCGACGCACCTGACCAGACGCCCACCGCCGCGGACGAGGCCAAGGCCGCGCGCGCTGCGAATCGCTTTGACATCCGCCGCATCATCGGCGGCCTGTTCATCGTCTACAGCGTGATCCTGATCGCGCTGGGGCTGTTCGGCTCCGCGCACGTCAAAAACAAGGCGGCCGGGATCAACATCGACCTGTGGACCGGGCTGGCCATGCTCGTGTTCGGGGGGCTGATGATCTTCTGGGCGCTGGCCCGCCCGACGGCCCCCGAGCCGGCCCGCCGGGCCCCCGCAACCTAGAGGGTGGGTGTGTCGGGCGGCGCATGCGCCGCCCGCGCCCGGCCGCATGCGGCCGGGCGGGCCGGGTCGCATGCGACCCGGCCTTCCCTACGTGTCCTAGTGGTGCTCGATGACCCGGTCGATGAGCCCGTACTCGACGGCCTCGTCGGCCTTGAAGAAGCGGTCGCGCTCCATGTCCTCATGGACGCGGTCGAACGTCTGCCCGGTGTGGAACGCGTAGATCTCGTCGATCCGCTTGCGCACGTTGAGGATCTCCCGGGCGTGGATCTCGATGTCGCTGCTCTGGCCCTCGAAGCCCGCCGACGGCTGGTGGATGAGGATGCGGCTGTTGGGCAGCGAGAAGCGCTTGCCCTTGGCGCCGCCGGTGAGCAGCAGCGAGCCCATGGACATGGCGATCCCGACGCAGATCGTCTGGATCTCGGGCTTGATGAACTGCATCGTGTCGTAGATCGCCAGGCCCGAGTAGATCGAGCCGCCGGGCGAGTTGATGTAGATGGAGATGTCCTTGTCAGGGTCCTGGGACTCCAGGTGCAGCAACTGGGCGACCACGAGGTTGGCGATCTGGTCGTCGATCGGCGTGCCGATGAAGACGATGCGTTCGTTCAGCAGCCGGCTGTAGATGTCGAACTCGCGCTCGCCGCGCGCGGTGCGCTCGATGACCATGGGAACTAGGGGCATGGCCCCTAAGTTAGCGGGCGGTCTAGGGGAGCAGCACCGCGGCGCCCTCGAAGGCGCCGGCGCGCAGATCGGCGAGCGCCTGCTCGGCCTTGGCCAGAGGGTAGGTCGTGACGGTGGTGCGCACCGGGACCTCGGGCGCCAGGGCCAGGAACTCGTGGCCGTCCTCGCGGGTGAGGTTGGCCACCGAGCGGATCGAGCGCTCCCCCCACAGGTCGTCGTAGGGGAAGGACGGGATGTCGGACATGTGGATGCCGGCGCACACGACGGTGCCGCCCGGGTCCAGCTGTTTGAGCGCGGCGGGCACCAGCGGTCCCACGGAGGCGAAGATGATCGCGGCGTCCATCGGCTCGGGCGGCGCCTCGTCCGAACCGCCCGCCCAGGCGGCGCCCAGGGAGCGGGCAAACTCCTGGGTACGGCTGTCGCCCGGGCGCGTGAAGGCGAACACCGTGCGACCCTGGTGCACGGCGACCTGGCAGATCTGGTGCGCCGCCGAGCCGAAGCCGTACAGGCCCAGGCGCTCGGCGTCACCGGTCATGCGCAGCGCCCGGTAGCCGATGAGCCCACCGCACAGCAGCGGCGCGAGCTGCTCGTCGGGCAGCCCGTCGGGCAGCGGCAGGCAGAAGCGCTCGTCAGCGACCGTCAGCTCCGCGTAGCCGCCGTTGATGTCTCGGCCGGTGAACCGCGCGTTGACGCACAGGTTCTCCCGGCCGGTGCGGCAGTAACGGCACTCGCCGTCGGTGAACCCCAGCCACGGAACGCCGTAGCGGCGGCCGTCCTCGGTGCGGCCCACGATCTGGTGGCCGAGCACGACGGGCAGCATGGGGGCGTCGATCTCGCCGTCGCGCAGATGCAGGTCGGTGCGGCACACCGCGCAGGCGGCGACCTCGAGCAGGAGCTGGCCCGGGCCCGGGGTGGGGTCCGGCAGCGTCGCGGCGCGGACTGGCTCGCCGGGACGCTCGAGGACCATTGCGTGCATGCGGGTGTTACGGCGTGGCGGCCAGCCAGGCCTGCAGGTTCGTGTGGGCCGGCGCCGCGTCGCCGGTGCGCAGCTCCGCGCGGATCTCGCGCATGGTGCCGGTGCGCTCGGCGACGACGTTGTGCTGGTGGATCGTCTCCAGGTTGACCTGGCGCGCGAGGACGAACGCGTCGTCGTCGAGCGCCGCGAACTCGTCGATCACCCCCGCGACCATCTCGCGCACGCAGTCCTCGACGAACCGCGGCCGGCGGTGCGCCTTCTCCACCACGAAGCCCTCGTCAGAGCGCTTCATGAGCTCATAGATCTCCGAGGACATCGACTGCTCGACGATCCGCACGAGCGTGGCGGCGTCGATCTCCTGCTCGCACAGCTCGGGGCAGCCGATGTAGAGGGTGCCCAGGCCGCGCTGGTTGTGGGTGGCGACGGGGACCGCCTCGAGGATCCGCGCGATCTCGTCGGCTCCGAAGCCCTCGGTCTCGAGCCGCTCGCGCGCGCTGGCGGCGACAAGGCCCTGGGCGCACGGGCACGCGGTCATACCTTGGGCGGTCACCCCGGTGAGCCGGCGGGTGCCGAGCTCCGTGGCCACGGCGACCCCGTGCAGCGTGTAGAGCTCCTGGGTGGGGATGCCGGAGACCGGGGCGGGCTTGTGCTCGGGGAAGCGGGCTTCGACGGTGACCTCGGCGCGGCGGGCGTCCTGTCGCTCGCGCACGAGCTGGGCGATGTGCTCGGCCAGGGTCTCGGCGCGGAAGGTCTGCTCGCCCAGGACGACCTCGCCGATGGCGTCGTTGACGACCTCCTCGAAGCGCGACATGTGCGCGCCCTTCTGATTGGACCCGAGCTCGATCACGCACTCGAAGCGCGCGGAGAAGAGCTGCTCGGTGCCGTTCTGGCCTAACCGGATCACCTTCTCGACGGCGGTGACGCCGACGCGGGACAGGCTGAGCGGCAGGGCGGGCGATTGCGACTGTACGTCGATTTCGGTGGCTGTGGTGCGTTGAGTGGTCATGGCTGCACACAGGGTAGAGTGGTCGGCCAGCCGGCCGCGGGCGTGCCGTTTCGGAATCCGGCGGCTTTGTGGTATCAATCGCCCGGTCGGATCGGTCTTAAGGAGAGGGAGATCGCCTCGTTATCGGGGGCGTCTCGAGGCAATTAGAGAGGGAGCTCAGGGGCTGTGAGCGCTGACGACATCGTTCTATTGAGCGACGAGACACCCATCGTGGAGCTCGATGAACTACGGCCTCTCATCGCGGCCGGACAGGAAAAGGGATTCCTGTCCTTCGCCGAGATCGAGGCCTGCCTCGAGGAAGTCGAGGTCACCAAGGAGCAGGTGCAGGAGCTGCACGCCTACCTTGACGAGCAGGGCATCGCGGTGGTCGGCGCCGACGGCAAGCTGGCCAAGTCCGAGGGCGACACCGTGGAGGCCGGCGCGCACGGCTCGTCAGACGGCGAGGGCGAGTCGCGCAAAAAGGTCGAGGTGGATCTGACGGTGGAGCCGTCGCTTGACTCGCTCCGGCTGTACCTGCGGGCGATCGGGCGCGTGTCGCTGCTGACCGCCGATCAGGAGGTGATGCTGGCCCGGCGTATCGAGCGCGGGGACATGCTCGCCAAGCAGCAGATGATCGAGGCGAACCTGCGCTTGGTGGTGTCGATCGCCAAGTCCTACCTGGGTCGGGGCCTCACGTTTTTGGACCTCATCCAGGAGGGATCGATGGGGCTCATCCGCGCGGTGGAGAAGTTCGACTACCGCCGCGGGTACAAGTTCTCCACCTACGCCACGTGGTGGATCCGCCAGGCGGTGACGCGCGCGATCGCTGACAAGGGCCGCACCATCCGCATCCCCGTCCACATGGTGGAGAAGCTCAACAAGGTCGTCCACGTCGAGCGCCAGCTCATCCAGCAGCTCGGCCGCGAGCCGACGCCGGAGGAGATCGCCGCCGAGCTCGAGACGACCGTGCGCGAGGTGCGCGACGTGCTGCGCATGGCCCAGCAGCCGATCTCCTTGGAGAAGCCGGTCGGGGAGGAGGACGACTCCGCCCTTGGTGACTTCGTGGAGGACCAGACCGCCGAGTCGCCATTCGAGCTGGCCGCCGAGCGCCTGCGCCGGGAGAACCTGCGCCGCGCGCTGGCCGCGCTGCCCGAGCGCGAGCGCGAGGTGATCGAGATGCGCTTCGGATTGACCGGCGAGCGCCCGTACACGCTCGAGGAGGTCGGGCGCGCGTTCAACGTCACGCGCGAGCGGATCCGCCAGATCGAGAACCACACGCTCAAGAAGCTCGAGGCGCTGCCCGAGGCGCAGCGGTTGCGCGACGCGTCGTAGATTGTTCGGGGCGCGGCGGCCGCTGGTGGGCGCGCTCTGAAAATGTGACGAAAAAGTTACACTTTGCAGGGCCTTTTCTGTCCGGGGCGGGGCGTATGCTCCGTCCATGGAGCGCTGGAATCCGCGGCGGCAGGGCGACATCGGAGAGCTATCCGCCATCAACTGGCTGGCCGGAGCCGGGGCGGTGGTCTCCCTGCCGATGTTCCACAGCCCCGATTACGACCTGGTGGCGGACTTCGGCGACCGGCCGCTGCGCGTACAGGTGAAGACGTCGATCTCGTGGCACAAGGAGCGGTTCATCGTCGCCCTGTGCACTCGCGGCGGCAACCAGAGCTGGAACGGGGTTGTGAAGCGGCTCGACGCGACGCGCTGCGATCACCTTTTCGTCCACGTCGGCGACGGGAGACGGTGGTTCATTCCTGCTGCCGCACTGGGTGGCGGCTCCGGGATCGTGTTGGGAGGTCCCAAGTACGCGGAGTACGAGGTCGAGCCCGGTGAACCGCTCCCGCCAAGGCTCGCGACGCTAGACTGAGCGCCCTCCGGCGGGGTTCCCGAGCGGTCAAAGGGACAGCGCTGTAAACGCTGCGGCTCAGCCTTCGCAGGTTCGAATCCTGCCCCCGCCATCAGGGTCTCCCAGGCCGGATGTCTGCCCATGGAACCCGACAATTTCGAGACTCCCGAGACGCTCGACGAGCACAGAACCGACACCGATCTCGCCGCGTCGTCGAGCACCTCGGACCGCACGCGGCGGCTGCGGCGGTTCGCGGTGGACGTCGATTCGCACTCCTCGCTGTTGAACGCCACCCTCCGGCTGCGCCGTCGGCTGCCCGGTGACGAGCAGTTCGGCGATCCGCTGTCCACCGCTGGAGTGCAGCCGGTGGAGGTGTTGGGCCGGACGGTGTCGGCGCTTCAGCCCGATCGCAAGAGCGTGCTCCAGGAGCTGGGGCTCGCCGGGCTCCAGGTGTGGCAGTCGCTGTCGGAGGCTGCGGGCCGCGGTCGGGGCACGCAGGAGATGGCGGTCATGTTCACGGACCTCGCCGGGTTCTCGTCCTGGGCGCTGCAGGCGGGTGACGAGCCGGCGCTGGAGCTCCTTCGGCGCGTGGGCGCGTGCGTCGAGGCGGCGATCGGCCGCCATCAGGGGCGCGTGGTCAAGCGGCTGGGTGACGGCGTGATGGCCACGTTCCTGGGGGCTCAGCCGGCATTGGAGGCGGCGCTCGACGCCCAGTCCGAGGTGGGGCATATCGAGATCGACGGCTACCGGCCGAGCATGCGGGTCGGCGTGCACTGGGGGTCACCGCGCAAGCTCGGCGGCGACTACCTCGGGGTCGACGTCAATATCGCCGCGCGGGTGGGCGCCGCCGCCAAGCCCGGGCAGGTGCTTGTGTCCGACGCCCTGTTGGCGCGGATCGACGCGACCGACCTGCGCACCGGGCGCTCCAAGCGCCTGCGTGCCGACGGGGCCCCGCGCGACCTACACGTTGTGCGCGTCAGCCGCGGCTGAGGCAGGTGCAGCTTTCCTTGCACGATCGACGGCCGCTGCCGTGCCGCGGGGTCCCGTGTTACGGTCAGCGCCTCCCGCCGCCCAGACGGCGTAGCCACGCGGATTCATGCGGCTTACACCCAGACCCATCTCGCGCTCTCGCCGGTCGTCGCACCGCGGCCGCGGAATCCTTCTCCTTCTCGTGGTCACTCTGGCCAGCGCGGCTCTCATCGGCGGCGCGTCGTCGGCCGGGGCCACGAGCCCGGGCCAGCTTCAGCAGAAGATCTCGAGCGGCCGCCAACATGTCTCGAGCCTCGCCGGCGCGTTGGCCGCCGCCAACCGCAAGGTCAACCAGCTCAACGCCAACATCGCGGCGACCTCGAGCCAGCTGTCGAGGATCCAGAGCGACCTCAACGCCAAGCGTGCCCAGCTGCTCTCCCTGCGCGCCCAGCTGACCGCCGCCCAGGCCCGGCTCCAGCAGCTGCAGTCGACCGAGGCCGCTGACGAGCAGGTCCTCGCTCAGCAACTCGTGGGCAGCTACGAGGGAGCGCAGCCGGACATCGTCAGCGTCGTCTTGGAGGCCACCGGATTCAACGACTTGCTCGAACGCCTGGACTTCGCGCAGCGCATCGGCCGTCACAACGCCCAGATCGTCGGCCGGGTCCAGTCGGCGCGCCGCGCGGTCGCCGGCGAGGCGATCCGGCTGGGCGCGCTGTCCGAGCGCCAGCAGAGGTTGGCAGAGCAGGTGCTCACCGAGCGCAACCGCGTCGCCTCACTGCAGATCACCCTCGTGTCACAGCGCCTCAACGCCGCCAGGGCCCGGGACGCCAAGGCCGGCCAGCTGGCCAATGCCAAGTCAGACGTGGCGTCGCTGACCTCGCAGCTCGGCCGTCTGCAGGCGGCCCAGCGCGCCGCCGCCCAGCGGGCCGCCAGCAGCCCGTCTCAGTCCTCCTCGCCTGGCTCGGGGAGCTCGAGCAGCGCGCCGGCTCCGAGCGCGCCGTCGAGCCACGGCTTTGAGTTCCCCATGCCCAAGGGCGACGTGGCGCCACCGGCGACGTGGTCGCTGGATGACGGGGTGGACATCTCCGCGCCCGGCGGGACGCCGGAGCTGGCGGTGTGCAGCGGCACGGTCGTCCTGCACGGCATCGGCGGCTTCGGGCCCTCGGCGCCGGTGCTGCACTGCGACAGCCCGCTGGCCGGCTATGACTACGTGTACTACGGCCACGCCGGTCCCGGCAACTGGACCCCGATCGGCACCCACGTCTCCCAGGGACAGGTCATCTCCGAGGTCGGCTCGGGGATCGTGGGCATCTCCTCGGGCCCGCACCTGGAGATCGGGTTCGCGGACTCCAGCGGGTCGCCGGTGGGGCCCTCGAGCGCGCCGGCGATGATGTCGCTGCTGCGCGCCGCGTACGGCGGCTAGGCGGCCGCGGCAAGCCGCGCCACCATCGATCTGGCGGCGTCGACGAGTTCGGGCGGCTCCAGCACCTCTATGGGCGCATCCATGAGCGCCATCCACACCAGGAACTCCTGGGACCACGACCCGCGGGTGCTCACGACGCAAGCGTCGCTCCCATCGGGCTCCACCGTCGCATAGCGAGCCGGAATCCGCCGCGTCGCTGCCTCCGCGGTGAGGCCGAGCCGGACGCGGCCGGGGACGGCATCCTCCCAAGCGCGCCGGCCCAATTGCTGCTGCACATAGGCGGCCGGGTCGCCTCCGGGCACCGTGCGCCGATGCCCGCGGCCGGCGTCGCGCACGCGTCCCTTGATTCGGTCCAGGCGAAAGGTGCGCCAGTCATCGCGATCGAGGTCGAAGGCCACCAGGTACCAGCGATGGCCGCTGTAGACAACCGCCGCGGGCTCGATGTGGCGGCGGCTGGACTTGTCGTCGCGCGCGACGTAGCCGAACTGAAGCCGGGTGGCGTCGCGGCAGGCGGCGGCGAGCGCGGTCAGGACGTCGGCGTCGATCCGAGGCCCCTGGAAGCTGAATGCCGACGTGGCGCTGCTCAGCGCGCTGACCCGGCGGCGCAGCCGCGAGGGGAGGACCTGCTCGAGCTTGGCCAGCGCGCGCACCGAGGTCTCCTCGATGCCAGCGATCGTGCCCGACGCGGCCGTGCGCAGCCCGACGGCGACGGCGACCGCCTCGGCGTCGTCGAGCAGCAGCGGCGGCAGCTCCCCGCCGGCGCTCAGCCGGTAGCCCCCGGCCACCCCCGGCGCGGCCTCCACCGGGTAGCCGAGGGAGCGGAGCTTGTCGACGTCGCGCCGGATCGTGCGCGGCGTCACCTCGAGGCGATTGGCCAGCTCCTGGCCGGTCCATTCGCGGCGTACCTGCAACAGGGAGAGGAGCGCGAGAAGGCGTGCGGATGTCTGAACCATGGTGCGGCGAAGCCTGCCACGAATTGCGGACCGAAGTTGTCCGCAAGGGAGATTTCCCAACCCAATTGAGGACCGAAACAGTCCTCAATTATCGAGAGCATTTCGCCCATGTCAACCACCACCATCACCACTCATTCCCCGGCCGCGGTTCGCACGCGGCTCCGGCTCAGCGCAGCCTGGCTGGGCTTTCTCGTCGTCATTGCCTCGTCAGTCATGGACCTGCTGGATTCGACGATCGCGCAGACCGCCGCTCCCGCGATCCATCGCAATCTGGGCGGCTCCTATGCCTCGCTGGAGTGGATCACCGCGGCCTACACGCTCGCCATGTCGGCGACGCTGCTGCTGGGAAGCCGGCTGGGCGACGCCTTTGGTCGCCGCCGGGTCCTGCTCGTCGGGATGGCTGGCTTCATCGTCGCTTCGGTGCTGTGCGCGCTGGCGCCGTCGTCCAGCGCGCTGATCGCCGGCCGGGCGGTCCAGGGCGCACTCGCGGCGATCATGGTGCCGCAGGGGTTCGGCCTCATTCGTGACCTGTTCGGAGACGAGGGTCAGCAGAAGGCCTTCGGCGTGTTCGGACCCGTCATGGGCCTGGCCGCCGTCGCCGGGCCGCTGCTGGGCGGCGGTCTCGTCGATCTGGATGTGCTGGGCACGGGCTGGCGGGCGATCTTCCTCGTCAACGTCCCGATCGGGCTCATCGCGATCGCCGCCGGCCGGCGCTACCTGCCGCGCGTGTCCCCGACCTCGCCCGGCCTGCGGCTCAACGCGGGCAGCGTATTGCTGGCGATGGCGGGCAGCGTCGCGCTCGTCTACCCGCTGATCGAGGGGCAGTCGCTCGGCTGGCCGGCCTGGTCGTTCGGCCTCGTGGCCGCCGGCGCGGTCACGCTCGGAGTGTTCGCGGCACAGCAGAAGCGCCACGCGCGCCAGGGCCGTACGCCGCTGGTGGAGCCGTCGATCCTGCGCCGCCGTCCCTACGTCGCCGGCCTGGCAGTGGTGGTCGGGTTCATCGGCGCGATGGGCGGCATGATGATCGCGCTCAATGTCATGTTCCAGGTGGGCCTGGGCTTCTCGCCGTTGGCCTGCGGCGTAGCGACCGTGGCGATCCCGCTGGCGGCGATCGGGGGGTCGATCACCTCGTCGGCGCTGTTGGCGCGCATTGGCCGCGGGACGATGCAGATCGGCATCGTGACCATGGCCGTCGGCCTGCTCGTGGTCGACCTTGTGATGCGCTCGGCCAACGGCGGCCTGACCGCCTGGGAGCTGGCGGGACCGCTGGCCATCGCCGGCTTCGGCATGGGCATGGTGTTCGTGCCGATGTTCGACGTCATCCTCGCCGGCGTCGCGCCCCACCAGGTCGGGTCGGCCTCGGGGCTGCTCGAGTCCGTCCAGCAGTTGGCGATGTCGCTGGGCATCGCGGTAGTCGGCACCGTGCTGTTCGGCGCCGTGGGCGGCGGCCACGGGCCGGCCGCGTTCGTCGGCGCCGCCGACCACGCCCTGCTGGTCGCGGTCGCATTCCTGGCCGCGGCGGGCGCGGCGGTGCTGTGGCTACCCAAGCACGCGCGCCAGGCTCACTAGACGTGGGACGGGCACGGGCAGGTGAGGGCCACATGGAGCGGCGGGCGAGCGCGCCCGCCGCTCCCTGCGTACCGGCGGCGCGATCCGCACGACCGCGAACCGGAGTGCGCCAAGCGCCGCCATGGCCGCGGCAGCGTCCAATTACGGTCGCGACGCGAATCGACGCCAAGGGGTGGAAGCGTTTGTCTATTGCCGGTGGATGCAGGCGCTGGCGCGGTCCCGGAGGAAGTGCTGCTCCGCAATGTTGCCGGTGAGGTCCGCCGCTTGCAGGAACGACGTTGCTGCCTCCTGCTCACGCCCGAGGCGGACAAGCAGGTCGCCCCGTACCGCATGGAGGAGGTGGTAGTCGCTCAACGCACCGGATGCCGCGATGGCCTCGAGGAGCTCGAGGGCCGCGCCCGGGCCATCCACCATGGCCACGGCAACCGCGCGATTCAGTTCGACGATCGGGGACGGGAACCGTTGCGCAAGCACGGCGTAGAGACCGGCGATACGGCGCCAGTCGGTGTCCTCGGGCGTCGCTGCCATCGCGTGCGCAGCGGCGATGGCCGCCTGTAGCGCGTAACGTCCGGGCGGTTGCCGTCGCCGGTGGTTGAGCGCATGAGCGCGTCCCAGCTCGGCGAATCCACGGCGGATGAGCAAGCGGTCCCAGCGCGACCGGTTTTGATCCGCCAGCAAGAGGAGCGCCCGGGATGGCCCGCTGCGCGCCCACACCCGCGACGCTTGCAGTTCGAGCAGCGCCGCGAGCCCGTGAACCTCGGGCTCGTCGGGCATCAGCCCGGTCAGGATGCGCGCTAACCGCAACCCTTCCTCGACCAAATCGACGCGTACCCAATCCTCGCCTGACGTAGCCGTGTAACCCTCGTTGAAGATCAGGTAGATCACATCCAGTGCGGACTCCAGCCGGAGCGCCAGCTCCTCGCCGTAGGGCACTTCGAAGGGGATTCGCTCCGCCGCGAGCCGGCGTTTTGCGCGCACGATCCGCTGGGCCACGGTCGACTCCGGCACCAGGTACGCGCGCGCGATCTCTCCGGTTGTCAGGCCTCCCACGAGGCGCAAGGTCAGCGCCACCCTCGCTGGCGGCGCAAGGACCGGGTGGCACGCGATGAACACCATGCGCAGCAGGTCATCCTCGATCGCCCGGTCCGGGTCCACGCTCGTCGGCAGCGGCTGCTCGGCATCCTCGACCACGAGCTCGCCGCCCAGGACCGAGAGCTTGCGCCGGAAGACGGCGTCACGTCGGCGCCGGTCGATCGCCTGATGCTTGGCGGTCAGCATGAGCCAACCTCCAGGGTTCGGGGGCACTCCGTCCCGAGGCCACTGCTCGAGCGCGGCCAGCAGCGCATCCTGCGCGAGGTCCTCGGCCGCGTCGATGTCCCCCAGCATCCGTGTCAGGCCGGCAACCAGCCTCGGCCATTCGATCCGCCACGCTGCCTCGGCCGCGGTTCGACCACGCTCGCCCGGCGAGCGGTGGTGACCGGTCCCCCGCCCGCGCTCAGACCGGGTCATCCAACTGGCGGATCTCCACGTCCATCTCCCAATCCGGGCCATGCAGCGCAAGGAAGCGTGAGGCCCACTCGACCGCCTCGTCTTTCGCCCTCACCTGAACGAGGCAGTAGCCGCCGACGACCTCCTTGGACTCGGTGAACGGGCCGTCGATCATTTCCAGCGTGCCGTCGGCAAGGTGGATGCGAGTGGCCTCGTCAATCGGCCGCAGGCCGGCGGTGTCGAGCAGCACCCCCGCCTTGGTCATGTCCTCGAGCAACCTGCCCATCTCCTCGGCAAGTCGCTCATCTGGACCGGAGGGGACCGCCGCCTCCGGATTGGTCTGAATCAGCAGCAGGTAGCGCATCGAGATCACCTCGCGGAGGCGTGACGGAGTTCGTAGCGGAGGTAGACGGCGCCAGACTCAAAGGGCTTGGACTCCACAAGGTTCAGCTCAAGCCTCGCCTTGTCGTCAAAGAGTCGTGTGCCGCGGCCGAGAGTCACGGGATGCACGAGGATGCGGAACTCATCGATCAAGCCCAGAGCCACAAACCCGTGCACCAGCCGTGGACTGGCATAGATCGCCATTGTGCCCCCCGGCTGCGACTTGAGCTGCGCGACCTCCTCAGCGACGTTCCGGCTGATGAGCCGCGAGTTGGCCCAGTCGGCCGATTCAAGCGTGGTCGAAAACACGATCTTGTCGACGGTGTTGACCCACTCCGCGTGTGCTCGCTCGCTCGGCGTGCTTTGGGGATTGTCGAGCATCTGCGACCAGAACCCCTGCATCCCCAGGTACGTCGCCCGGCCGTACATGGCCATGTCCACGTCTGCGCGCACATACCCGTTGCTGTAGCGGTCAACCTCGTCGTCGTAGGCACGGGCCGTCCATTCGAAGCCCAGCCCTTCCTGCGAATCGGCAATGCCGTCTAGCGTCACGTTCTCGATCGCCACGACCTTGCGCATTCGATCCTCCATTCGTCGATGATCGCGGATCCGTTCGGACCCTCCGTTTAATCATCGAACGGAGCATCCTGAGATCGACAGGGCCGACAGGCACGTCGCGATTGGTCGGCGGCGCACCCGCGCCGCGCGCGAGCGAGACCTGCCTTCTCGTCGCGGCGAGGATCACCTTCAGTGTCGCTCCGGGCTGGGAGATCAGGACGTGCGATGCCTTGACCTGGCAGGCATGCGCATGGGCGCGTGCGCCATGAACTCCCGTGTCGTGGGTGGGATCGCGTGATCCTCGGTCGCCACGAGCATGAGCTACGCTTGCCTGCAGCAGCGGCCGACCGAGATTTTGCACCCCCCGCGCAGCCCGGAACCGGTGAGCGGACGCGCAAGAACAAGGAAACCCCTGCAAACGCCCTCTTAGCTCAGCTGGTAGAGCACTTCCATGGTAAGGAAGGGGTCGTCGGTTCGAGTCCGACAGAGGGCTCTGACGGATCACCTGTAAGTACGGGGTTTCCGGCGCAGGGGCGGTCGGATCGAGGTCGCGAGATCGGCTCTATGGAAGCTTTTTGGAAGCCTCCGCGGAAATCATCCGGCTGAAAGCCACGTCCGTTCCGGACACGCCTTGGTCGTCGTCCCTCGTGGTGAGCCTCAACCCGGTCGGGGCGCTGCCATTCTGGGAGGGTTCTTGATGGTGGGTGAGCTGCCTTGGTCCGGAGCTTCATCCACTTCCGGCTGGCGACGGGCTCGGATGCCCGTCGTCAAACCGGGAGTACCGCGACAGGGACTGCCGGTTGCTCAGAGCGCGTGGACGCCTCGCTGCGCGTTCAGGGTGCCGGCCCCACTCGCTGGACGAGAAGCTCCGCGCGCGTGGGGTTTGGCGTGGCCACCGGTGGCGCGCCGTCGCTGACGAGCGACGTCACATGGCGCCCAGCCTCACGGTAAGTCTCGCGACCGATGCGGCACCCGCCGGGCGCTAACGGGTCGGCCAGGCAGACACGCTGGCGATTGGATCCGTGGCAAAGCGCAAGCCGGCGCCGGCGCCGTCAGAGTGCTGGATCGTCGCCGTTGCGATCGCCTGCGCGTGGGCCGCCAATCGGCGAATGCGCTGGTCCGAGGGCTCCACGCGGCCAGACCGGCGGGAACTCGCAGTGGCCTTCATCGGTTGCTCTGGACCGCGGCGAGCGGGTCAGTACTTCATGTTGGGGCGGCGCCATCGAGGTCGGTCGAGCCTTGGTCCTCGCGTCGTGTCGGCGGGCCGCCTCGGACTGGTGGGTCGCGCTCGTCCGGGTCGACAGTTGAGTGTTGCTCAGTGCAGAGGAGGATCAAGAGGACGAGTACCGCGAGGAGGCCGGGCCCCTACCACGCGAGGACGTGGGTGTGCCGGGCGGCCGCGACCGCCACAACGGCGACCGCGCTCCACCCGGCACACGTTATGCCCCCACGAGCATCCACCGCGGTTGGCTGTGCCGCGCTTGCCAGGCCGCGATCCCCGGATGCCGAACGCTTCGATACACCTCGCCCGTGAACGCCCCAGACCGACGCGCGCGTGGGTGTGGGACTTCACGCAGGTTTTGGGGAGAGCCAATGTCATTGGGCGAACGCAACACCCTGGCGGTGCGCCCGCTCGGGGTGGCGGTCCCGTGGTCTGCGGTTCGCCGTTCTTCGATTGCGGAGCTGAGCTCGAGCCAGCCGTGGAACGGGCGGCGGGCCTCGTGGTCGGTGGCGATGTATCCAGCGATCGGGGTCGCGTCGAGGTCGAGCTCGATCAGGAGGTGCGTTAGACGGGGCATGGGGCCAGTCTCTCTGGCTGGGGGTCAGCCCGCGTCGGTGGCAGTCCCCGAGATTTGAGCGCGGGCTCCCTGATGTTTCGTCTCTCGCGGTATAGAGTCGGCGGCGCGGAACGTCCGGAAGGCATGGGATTGGTGGGGATCGACGTCAGGCAGTCGTCGTCGTTGCTGGAACGCGACTCGGAGTTGGCCGAGCTGGCCGGTGACATTGCGACTGCGCAGGCTGCGACAGGGCGGCTGGTCCTGGTCGAGGGACCGGCGGGGATCGGTAAGACCGGGTTGCTCGCCGCCGCTTGCTCGGTGGCTGAGGAGGCCGGTTTGGTGGTAGCGCGGGCCCGCGGGAGCGAGCTCGAGGCTGGGTTTGCGTTTGGTGTCGTGCGGCAGTTGTTCGAACCGCTTCTGCGCGAACGTTCGCGGCAGCGGGCCCGACTGTTTCGCGGAGCGGCGGGTTTGGCCGCGGAGGTGTTGGGCGCTGGCGCCGGACGCTCGCCGCGGGCTGAGGCTCGCTTTGCGGAGGCGGTGCATGGGCTCTATTGGCTCACGCTCAACCTCGCGGAGCGTGGTCCGGTCGTCGCGTCGATCGATGATGCCCACTGGGCCGACCGATCGTCGTTGCAGTTCCTGAGTTATCTCGCCGGTCGACTGGAGGGGGTAGGCATCCTGGTGATCGTCGCGGCACGCCGCGCCGAAGCGCCGGCGGCCGATGACTTGCTCGAGGTGGTGATGCGAGAGCGCGTCGCGAGGGTCGTGGCGCTGCGGGCGCTCAGCGTCGGGGCGACCGCCTCGTTACTCGGCCGCGAGTATCAACATGCGGTGGCGCCCGAGTTCGCCAGCGCGTGCCATGAGGCGACCCGCGGCAACCCGTTCTACCTGCGCGAGCTGATCCGTGCGCTGCGCGCTGACGGGATCGACCCGACCGCGGCGCAGGTGTCACGCGTCGCCGGGCAAGGCCCGGCGAGCGTCGCACGGTCAGTGTTGACCCGGATCGCGGGCCTTTCCCCCGCGGCGGTGAGCGTCGCACGGGCTCTGGCCGTGCTCGGTGGGGAGGCCATGCTACGTGACCTGACCGACGTCAGCTCGCTCGATGAGGAGGTTGTCATCGCGGCTGTAGACCGGTTGACCGACGCCGAGATCGTTGTCGGGACGGATCCCGTGGCATTCGCGCATCCGATCGTGCGCGCCTCGATCTACGCCGATATCCGCCCTGGTGAGCGGGCTCGCGCCCAGCTTCACGCGGCTCGGGTGCTCGCGAACTCGGGCGCGGCGGCGGAGCGAGTGGCCGCGCATTTGCTCGCCGCCCGCCCCGCCGGTGAGCGCTGGGCCATCGACATGCTCAGCGAGGCTGCCCGCGACGCACTGTCCCGGGGCGCCCCCGAAAGCGCGGTGGCGTATCTGAAGCGGGCGCTCGCCGATACACCCGCTGGGGACGACCGACAGAGGGTGGTCGCATTGCTTGGCCGAGCCGAGTACCTCGCCTACCAACCAGGCGCCAGCGCCCATCTCATCGAGGCGATGAACGCCACCTCGACTGCGGTGGACCGCGGGGAACTCGCGTTACAGGCCGCACAGGCGATGATCATACGAGACCCCGATCGCTCCGAAGCCGCGATCGAACTGCTCGATCGGACCATCGGCGAGTTGGCGGCACCCGACTCCCAACTGTCGATGCGTCTGGAGGCACAACTGCTGGCCGGCGCAGGACTGAAGCTATCGACGCGACCAGTGCAGGCCGAGCGAATGAACTCCGTCTTTAGCATGCGGCTAAGCGACGAGCCCGCCGACCGGCTACTGCTGGCCAACCTCGCCCAATGGACACTGCTGGATGGGCGCCATCCGGGGCGGTTCGACGATCTCGCCAGGCACGCCGGAGCACCCGGGACGCCCGCTGAGATCGCGTGCCACGCAGCCGAGCGCGCAATCGCCGGCGGGCGACTGTTGCGCGAAGAGGGATCTGACTCGCAACTGTTCTACCTTGCGAGCTGGACCCTGTGGATCGCCGACCGCTTCGACCGCGCCGAGTACTGGCTTGACCAGGCGCTGGAAGATGCACGCGAGCGCGGGTCGGTCCTCGGCTTCGGCATCGCCTCAGCCAGCCGGGCTGAAGTGGCGTACCGACGCGGCGACCTCACCCTCGCCGAAGCCCATGCCCGGGCCGCGGCGGACATATCCCCTGAGGACGCGGATGCCACCCTGGTCCACATTCTGATCGAGCAGGGACGCCTCGACGAAGCCGACCGCAGAATCGCCCGGAACCGGATCCCGCCCGACGCCGATCACCTCCTGCTGCAGCCGATCCGTGCCGCCCGCGCGCGGCTGCGAAGCGCTCAAGGCCGGACTCAGGAAGCCGTGACCGACCTGCTCACGTGCGGCAGCTGGCTTGACGCGTGGCCGGTCAAGAACCCGGGTCTGGTCCCCTGGCGCTCCTGTCTCGCGCTCGCGCTTCACCATGCAGGCGACCACGAACGCGCCCGCCAACTGGCAGCCGAAGAGGTGACACTCGCGGAACCACTCGACCTCCCACGGGCCCACGGCATCGCGCTACGCACCCTCGCTCTGGTCGAGCAGACAACTGACCGAATCGACCTGCTGAAAGTGGCAATCGCCCAACTCGAACGCTCCGCCGCACGCCTGGAACACGCCCGCGCTCTCATCGACTTCGGCGCCGCCCTCCGCCGCATGGGACACCGAGCCGACGCGCGCGAGCCGCTGCGCCAAGGGCTTGACCTCGCCCATCGCTGTCGGGCACCACTCCTCGCCGAGCGCGGCCGGCAGGAGCTGCTTGCCACGGGGGCGCGACCCCGCCGACCGGCGGTCACCGGTCGCGACGCACTCACTCCTACAGAGGCCCGCGTCGCCAACATGGCCGCCCGCGGACAGAGCACACCGGAAATCGCCCAAACCCTATTCGTCACCCCGAAAACCGTCGAGACGCACCTCGCCCACACCTACCAAAAGCTCGACATCCACACCCGTGCCGAGCTCGCGCGTGCACTCTCCGAAAAGCACAACCCGGGCGCGTGACTCAGTGCCCTAATTTCCAGAACCAGCCGTCCCGCATTCACACATGTTGATCGCCCGCAAACTCTCCGACCCAATCCACACTGCTGCCCTGGGCCGGAGTGTTAGCGAGGTTGCCTCCAAGAAGCCGGCGACTACCCGCGCCAACACCATCTTTGCCCGCGACAGGCCGCCCCACGCCGCCCCGTCGGCGCTGCCACTGACGATCGCTCTGATCGGCACGAAGTCGCGGGGCTCACGATCGAGTTGGCGACCAAACGCGGGCCCGGCCCGGGCGCCTGCTTGCTCGTCGGCGGCTAGCACCGCTTCCTCGCGCAGCTGCGGTTGGTCGCCAAAGCTCAAGCCAGGCAGGAGCGGCGCCAGGCACCAAAGCACTCGCCAGCGCGGGCGGGCCGGCGTCATCGCGTTCGTGGCATTGCGATAGCGCGAACCGAGCGGGCGACAGAGGAAAAGCAGTCGCGCGGAGCCGAGGCCGCCTACGCTTGGATCTGGGCGAAACCAGAAGCCGGCCGGAATTTGCTCCCTCTTGTAGTTCGGGCAAGCAAGGGCGTCGCGGTGCATATCATATGCACGCTGAGCGCCGGCGGACCGCAGAAATCTACCGGGCGCTGAAGGCCGTCTTCCCCTGCGGCATCGCGAGCGACGGATAACTCGCCATCACCCGGGGTCGACGCGCTTGCATACGTTCGGGAGCGCCCCTAAGTGGAACGATCAGCGAACGTCGGGCGCTCGTCTGGGAGTTTGGCCGTGCCTTCGAGCTGATCGGCTAGATGCTGACATCCTTCGGTGCGCGCTAACCACCTAGCGATGCACTCAGGTCAGCGGAGGCAGGCGGGGAGTTGTGCGAGCGCGTCGTCGACGGTGAGAAGACTGGCGGCGGTCATGTCTTCGACCGGGACCCATTCAGGGAACGGAATCTCGGTCGTTCGGTGGGCGCCCGACGCGGTGTGCTCTTCATCGACGGCGGCCAAGCGGTCGCCGGGGAAGCCGTCCGCGACACGAACGAGGGCGGGCCACACCCGACGGTGGATGAGCGTGATCTTTCCGTTGACCAGGCGTGTGGCGATCACGTCGGGTGAGCTGAGAACGCGGGTGAGTACCGCGAAGATCTCGTGGCCGGATCCGTGTCCCCACCAGCTCCCGTGGATCGGCTCACCGGCGACGTGTTCGGCCAGGTTGGGTACTGGACCGCGGGCAGACTGCAACACGATGCCGTGCTCACGCACCCATTCAAGCGGCTCCACAATCGTCGATTCAAACACGCGAGCGCCCCGCCCGCCGTCCGCGAGGCCGCCGCGTCGGCTGAGCCTGACCGGGTACCAAGCAGACAGTCCTCCAGGCGCTGATTCTGCGGCAAGGCGGTCCTGACACCAGGCTACGCGCGGCACCAGCGCCCAGGATCTCCGACCTCGTGGCAGGCAGTGAGGTCGGCCCGCCTGATCCGTCTCAGTCGCCCAACGACCACCGAACAACAGGGACCCGCGGTCTCGTGGCTGGATCTGTCCCGATACCGGCAGTGAGACCGCCGGCGGTGGCGCTGCTGCTCTATTGCTTGCAGGATTCGGTCGCCTGGCTAGCATTGGGCGCGTCGAGCTCCCCTTTAGAGTGCTCGTGTTCCATTGCGCGCTTCCCGCGCAACTCAGGTGCGTCGCCGGCGCGGCAGTGAGGCGTGCCCCGGCGCGAACGCAGGTCTACGCCCGTTGTCCGAGCAGCGACACGCTCGCGACAGCTCGTCTGCATCCATATGGCGAAGAAGCGGGCTGCGATCGACGAGGGGTCGCTCTTGCTTCGTCCGCTCGAACGTGGCTCTCTAGGACAAGCTTTCAGGATCTCGGGCGAGCAGCTCACGCCTGCCCGTGCCAGCTGATCGAGGCGCGCCCCCGGACGCCTGAGGCGCCGATCGCATGGCGCGGGCGCTCGTTACACCTTCAGACGCTGCCGCGCGACAGCCGCATTCGAACGGGATTCAGGTTGCCCGAGCTCGGCGTCAAGGAGATCGACGAGGGCGCTCTTCCCGGCGACTCTGCGGAGCATTTTGAGGCTTGCCCGGTAATGGGCGAGCTTGGCGCGGGTCGTTTTTTCGTCAAGGCGCGAGGTTGGCAGCAGCGTGAGCTCTCGGACTTTGGAGATCTTGTCCGCGGCGAAGATCGCGACGGTGTCGGAGCCGGCGTGCGCTACGCGATCGCGCAGCTCGCGCTTTCGCGAGCCATAACCGTCGATCGATGGGTCGTCTGAGACCGACTCGACGAGCCCGGCAACGCGGGCTCCGAACCGGCGCTGAAGCTCTCCTCGAGTAGTCCCGGTCTTCTCGAGCACGTCATGAAGCACGCCGGCGGCGATGACTTCGTCTGGCTGCCCGTCAGCGCGCAGCAGCGAACCGACCTCGATCGGATGGGCGATGAACGACGCGTGGTCGAACTCTCGGTACTGATTCGCGTGGCGGGCAGAAGCGAACCTGAGCGCGGCCCGTGCGATTGGCAGCCCGCGGAACGAGTTGCTGGCGCGACCCGACCACACGGCGGCGCTGCCCGCGACCTCTGGATTGCAATCGGGTGATTGGAATCGAGACGCTGGTACGGACTGCTGCCCCGGCCGCGCGGTGACGCTCACTGTCTTCGAGGGTGGCACTTTTCGCCCCGTAGCCGCGTCGTTCTCGTCGGCGTTGAGCTCGGCGAAGTCGGCTGGCGCCTTCCCGCGCGTCGCTCGGACCGGTCGCGTTTTCGTCTCCTGGGGCAAGCGCTTTCCCTATCCCGTGGCTGGTGTGGGTTTCGTCTGGGCGCCTGGTTGCACGGTCGGGATTCCTCGGGTGAATGGGAGGGCGATGAGCGCGAGGAGTGCGAGGATGGCCTCCGCGGTGCGCAGACCGTCGATCTGGCTCTGCTTGTTGACCTTGATGATCTCGTTGACGGTCGCGGCGGGCACGTTTGCCTTGGAGAGCGCGGTCTTGACGTCGGCCTCGGACATGAACGGGACGCCGCTTGCGAGTTCCGTGTTTGCCTTTGAGACGACGCTGGAGGGAACGTTGGGGTTGTTCTGGATGCCGGTGAAGAACGCCGCTGTCATCGCGGAGATGAGCACGGCGCCGGCGAGTGCGGTGCCGATCGAGGCGCCGAGCTGGGTGCCGGTGTTCTGGAGGCCACCGACCTCGCCGCTCTTCTCGTCAGGCTCCGCCGAGACGGTCACGGCGCCTAGCTGGGAGGCCATCGCGCCGAGGCCCGCGCCGGCGAGCAGCAGCGGCCAGGTGACGATTTCCGCGCCGGCGCCGACGTCGAGCAACGCGACGAGCAGCACGAGGCCGGAGAACAGCAGCATGAAGCCGGCACGGACGACTCGCCGGGGGTTCGCGTTGGGGCGCAGCTTTGGGACGCCGATGGCGAACACGAGCAGGGAGAGCGAGAGCGGTAGCAGCCGGACGCCGGTTTGGACCGCCGAGATGCCGAGCGCGACCGATAGGAACAGAGCGACGGTGAAGAAGATGCCGGCTTGGATCAGGAACATGAACAGGAATGACATGACGCCGCTGCGGAGTTGGAGGTTGCGCAGCATCGTGGGTTCGACCAGTACGCCCTTGCCGCGCTTGATGCGCTGGCCCTCCCAGGACACGAACCCGACGAGCACCAGGGCGCCTGCGAAGATCAGCCAGATCACGGGGGAGAGCCCGAGCCATTCCGGGGCGTCAGGTTTCGGTCGGACGAAGCCCCAGGTCCCGGATTTCAGGATGCCGAACACGATCGCGCCGAGTCCGAGCGCGGACAAGGCAGTGCCGACGAGGTCGAGCCGGGCTCCTTGCTCGGCGGGCGTGTCGTTCATGCGGCGAGCCAGGGCGAGGATCACGAGCACGATCAGTACCTCCCCGACGAACACCCATCGCCACGAGGCGTAGGTGGTGAAGATGCCGCCGATCAGCGGCCCGAGTGCTGCGGCGATCGCGGCGGAAGCGGCGATCAGGCCGTAGGCGCGGGGACGTTCGGGCTTTGCGAAGTTCGACGCCACCAGCGCCACGATCGCCGGCATGATCAGCACGGCGCCCAGGCCTTCCAGGAACGACCAGCCGAACATCAGGACCGCCAGGTTATGAGACAGGGCGGTGGTCAGCGAGCCGCAGGCGTAGATGATGCATCCGATCGCGAATGCGCGCTTGCGCCCGATCATCTGGCCGATCTTCCCGCCCGTGATCATCAGCGACGCCATCACCAGCGTGTAGAACGTGATCGCGGTTTGGATCCCGGTCACTGTCGTTCCCTCGTCCTTGGCGACCGTCGCGATCGCCGTGTTCATGACCGTCGTGTCCAGCGCCATCACGAACTGCCCGGCCGCCAGCGTGATCAAGGCGATCTTCGCAGCGCCAACGCTCCTCGCCGCGGTGCCCGTTCCCAGCGACGGTTCAACATGCGCGTGGGAGCTCATCTCGGGACCCGACCCCTCTCAAACGACGAGCGCTCAAGCTCGTCGATCTGCCGCTCGATTTCGATCTGCCCGCCGGGCTTTCGCCGATCGACCAGCGCGGTTTGCTGAATCAACGCCACCGCGAATCCTTCCGGCTCGTGAGCATAGGGCCATCCGGAAGGAGGCCCGCGCTTTCAGCCAGCTTTACTGCTTCGGCTCGTTTGGTCGCCCCGAGTTTCTTGTAGATGTTCTGGACGTGCGTTTTCACGGTCGGACGGGCGATGCCGAGCTGACTGCCGATGCCGGCGAGCGTTTGATACGTGGTAAGCAGCGCCAGGACGCGCGTCTCGGCTGGCGTCAGGGAAACACTCTTACGGGACCTATTCTTGTTGCGCGGCTTGGGCTGGCTAGTGATGGTGCCGTCACGGTACGTCGCGGGCGGTCCATTGGACATCGGCCGATTTGGCTGATATCGCTGTGGCAAGGCGACCCCGCTCGAGTCGATTCGGTGACCGGCGCCCCGGGCCGTTCGTGACCGGCGACCACAACGTCGTTGTCGCCTGGGACTCCTCCATCGACTCGAACAGGATCTTGCAGCAGCGATCGCCGGGATTGACGGTCGCCGTGCGTTAGGGGGAAACGGGGCCTCAATTCGCGCCCCAGCCGTCCGCGCCCGTGAGATGCGCCGGCGACATCGCAGCTTTTCCGGCGTGCTCTATGCGGTTTTTTACGGATCCCTCGCCCCTCACGCCCGGGTACCGTCGAAGCTGTCCATGTATTGGGCACCGAGAAGTGGCATCTCCTGATGCGGCGGACCGGCGCGTTGAGCTTTAGGTAATGCGATCTGGTTCGCGCGAAGGGAGCTACCGACTTGTCCGAGATCTTGGAGCGGTCGCGCCTCACCGTAAATGAAACGATGGCCACAAGGACGTCCGTCGCCGAGACAGCGAAGCACCAGCTGGCGTGCAGGCTACGCTTGCGCCGGCATGTCGTCGTCCAACACGAGCGGGTCATGGGCCTCCCCCCTGGTCGGGCTGGCGCTGGAATCGGGGCGGCGGGGAGGACCGGGCGATGAGTAGCGTCGCCCCTTCCGGGACCAGGTCGCTGGTGCGGCCGTCGAAGCTTCGAGTCCCGACACTCCCGCCTTGGGTGGTGGCGCGGCCTCGCCTGTCAGCGGTACAGATGGCCGCAGAGCGCAGCCGGGTGGTATTGGTCTCTGCGCCGGCGGGTTATGGGAAGTCGACTCTTGTCGCGCAGTGGATCGACCAGGAATCGAGGGCCAGTGGGTGGGTACAGCTCGGCCCCGGCGACAACGACTCCGTCGTGCTGCTCGCCCATGTCGTGGCCGCCCTGGAGCGGACTGGCCCGGTTTGCGATGAGCTCCTTGAGGAGTTGTCAGGACGGGCGCCGAGGATCGATGAGGTCGCCATTCCTCTGCTCGCGGCTGACCTCGGCGAGCGCGAACCATTCGTTCTGGTGTTGGACGATGTGCATGTCATAACGGCTAGGAAGAGCCGTGCGGTTCTCGCGTGTCTCGTCGACGAGGTGCGATCCGGGTCTCAGTTGGTGTTGGTCACGCGCGGCGATGCGGGGATGCCGCTCGGCCGGCTCCGCGCGAGTGGGGATGTGGTCGAGATCGGGACGGCGCTCCTCGCCCTGGACCCGACGGAGACCCGTGATGTTGCGGCGAGCACAGGACTTGAGTTATCGCAGGCGGCGGCCGGGGCCCTGTGGGAGCGGACCGAGGGATGGGCCGCCGCGGTTGCTCTCGCCACGCTGGCGCTGCGCGGCCGGGCCGATGGCGCCGACAGGGCCGCCGGTCTGTCCGGCAATCAGCAGCAGATCGCCGACTACCTCCTGGAAGAGGTGCTCGAGAACCAGCCGGAGCATGTCAAGAAGTTCCTGCTCGGGACGTCGATCCTCGATCACATGACGGCGCCCTTATGCGATGCGGTGCTCGGCACAACGGACGCGGCTCGTTCGCTTGAGGACCTCGCGCGTTCCAACGCCTTCATTGTCTCGCTCGACGATCAGCGCGAGTGCTACCGCTACCACCACCTGTTCGGCGATCTCCTCCGTGCGGAGCTCACGCAGCGCCACCCGGAGTTGCTCCCCGTATACCTCCGACGAGCAGCAGGTTGGTGCGAGGAGCACGGATCGCCTGGCGAGGCGTTCGCCTACGCGCATCAGGCCGGCGATCTCGCTCGCGCCGGTCGCATCGCCCTTGCGTACCGGGACGAGTTTGCAAGCCGCGGGCAGATCGAAAGCCTGCGGCTGTGGCTTGAGCGCTGCACCGACACCGACATCGAGTCAGACGCGCAGCTGTCGATCGCGGCCGCCTGGGTATTCGGGTATCTCGGCGAGCCGGCCCGGGCGAGGGGGTTCTTAGTCGCCGCCGAGCGGGCTCCGCTCGACTCGGCATCCGCCGACGAGGCAGATTCGCTTCGCTCGGCACTCGCGAACCTCCGAAGCTCCATGGCTCCGGACGGCATCCCGCAGATGCTGCGCGATGCTGAACTCGGCTGCGCATGTGAGAAGCAGATGGGCACCCAATGGGTTCTCAGCGCGCGTCGCGCCATGGGTGCGGCGCATCTTCTCCTTGGGCGACCGCACGAGGCAATCGCTGTGCTGCGGGAGTCACTCGCGCTTTCTACAGACCGACGCGAGCTCAGCCACACCCGGGTCTTCACGCTCAGCTATCTGGTCTTCGCGGCCTCCGAGCTGGGCGAGCGGCGAGACGTGCAACGTTGGGCGGTTGAAGCGGGCTGGCTGGCAGCCCAGCAACACCTCCACGACACGATCTACGGCGCGATCGCGTACACCGCAGGAGCGCTCGCGCACAATCAACGCGGTGACCAGACCGAGGCCGCACGCCAGCTCGAGAACGTCCGGCGGCTCCGGCCACTGCTCCTGGTGGGCCCATGGCTCAACGCCGATCTCGCGCTGCGCTGCGCCGACATCAGCCTCGACCTCGGCGACGTTTCCGGCGCTCTCGAACACGCGCAGGTCGCGGGTGACGCCCTACAGGCATACCCCGATGCCGGAACGCTCCCGGCCCGCCTGCAACGTCTCCAAGCGAGGATCCGGGGAGGACACGACTACGGGCTCACACCCGCCGAGCTCCGGCTCGTCCCCTTCCTGGCGACGCATCTCTCGCTCCAGGACATCGCCGATCGTCTTCACCTCGCGCGCCCTACCGTCAAGACACACGTCGCGTCCATCTACGGCAAGCTCGGCGTCACATGCCGGTCCGACGCTGTCGAGATCATCGAACACGCCGGCCTCGAACCGACAGACGCCAAAGTCACGATCCCGCCTCCAGAGCTCGACCGGCGTCGCGATGCCGAATCGCAGCTGGCTGACGATGAAATGTCGGCCATTCTCTCCGATGCCAGACCGACCCGCCTGACCCTAGCGTGACGGGCTAACCACCAATCCCTGCCCCGTCGTTCCTCGGCCGGGGTCACCTTGCAGAACGTGCAAATTCCACGGCATCGCCGACGATCCGGGTGAGTGGGAACCGGGACAGTGGCTCGCCGGCTGGCACCGTGATCTCAACCTTTTTGGCTGATGCGCTGCGCCGCTCCGCCGGCATAGCCTGATGCGATGGAACTCAGAAAAAAGGTAGACGGATCAAGGCATCCGATGGGCCGCGTCGCGATGCGCACCGCGCTCGCGACCGTAGCCGCCGGCGCGCTAATCGCGCTCGCCGGTTGTGGCAGCAGCAGCAAGCCGGCCTACTGCTCTGACCGCACCAACCTCGAAAACTCGATCAAGAATCTGCCGAGCGCCACGTCCAGCAGCGGCGTCAGCGGCCTGAAGTCACAGATCAACACGATCGTCAGCGACGCGAACTCGGTCGTCGGCTCGGCCAAGAGCGACTTCCCGAGTCAGACCACCGCCGTCAAGACATCCGTAGACGCGCTCCAAAGCGCCGTCAAGGCGCTCCCGTCGAGTCTTTCGGCAACCCAGATCGCCGCAATCGCGACCAACGCGGCCAGCGTCGCGAGCTCGGTCAACAGCTTCACCGACGCCACCAAATCCAAGTGCAGCTGACAAGCCAAGTCCCCGACGGCAGGTCGGAATGGCTGGAGCTGGCCGGTGTCCGGCCTGTCCGCCGCGTTCACCGAGTGTGCCCACGACCAGACCGAGCTGAAGGTCTCTTTTCAGCCCACATCAGACGTCGGGTCACCTTGCTCGAGGCGAGAGCGATCGATGCCAGATCCGTTCTTCGAGGTCACGAGCGATGACGACGATTGACGCCGGGACCGCCAGGTCAGTACCGACACCCGCGAGGCCCGGTGGCGAGCAGCCCGCGGATGTGCTGGTGGTGTTCGGGATCACGGGCGATCTCGCGAGGGTGATGACATTTCGGTCGCTGTATCGGATGGAGCGCGGCGGACTGCTGTCGTTCCCGATCGTCGGGGTGGCCGTGGATGACTGGACCAAGGGCCAGCTGGTCGAGTACGCGCGGAAGTCAATCCTTGGCACCGGCGAGGAGCTCGATCCAGACGTGTTCGAGCGGTTCGCGGCGCGTCTTTCCTACGTGCAGGGCGAGTTCGCCGATGCGCCAACCTATGAGCGCGTGCGTCAGGCGATCGAGGGCACGACGACGCCGGTGTTTTATCTCGAGATCCCGCCGTTTCTGTTCGCGACGGTCGTTAGGGGCCTTGCGGAAGCCGGGTTGACCGCCTCCGCACGAGTCGTGGTCGAGAAGCCGTTCGGCCACGACCGCGATTCCGCCCGGGCGTTGGCCGAGGAGCTCCACCAGTATGTGGCGGAGTCCCAGCTGTACCGAATCGATCATTACCTCGGGAAGATGGGTCTCGAGGAGATCATGTTCCTGCGCTTCGCCAACCGGATGTTGGAGCCGGTCTGGAACAGCAACCACGTCGAGTGCGTCCAGATCACGCTGGCGGAGGACTTCGGGGTCGAGGACCGCGGGGCCTTCTACGACCCGGTCGGCGCGCTTCGCGACGTGGTCGTCAACCACCTCATGCAGGTCGTGGCCGCGGCCGCGATGGAGCCACCTGCCGGAGGCGACGCCAAGTTCTTCAGTGACGCGATGGTCGCGGTGTTCCGTGCTATCCCGGCGGCGTCCCCGGCGCACTACGTGCGCGGCCAGTACGACGGGTATCTGGACATCGACGGCGTCGCGGAGGGCTCGAGCACGGAGACCTACGCGGCGCTTCGGCTCTCGATTGACAACTGGCGCTGGTCCGGCGTGCCGTTCTTCATTCGCACGGGTAAGCGTTTGCCGGTCACACAGACCGAGCTGCGCCTCGTGTTCAAGCATGCCCCTCGGCTCGGCTTCGTCGCGCTGGAGCGGCGACCGGAGCCCAACCAACTCGTGATCAAGCTCGACCCATCGACAGGGGTGCGGATCAGGCTCGACGCTCGCCGTGCAGACGCGGCGCTCGCCGCACCGATCCTGTTCGACGTGGAGTTCGCCGAGATGGGCGGCGAGGCCGCCACCCCGTATGAGGTGTTGCTGTCCGCGGCCGTGCTCGGCAAGAGCGAGCGCTTCACCCGTCAGGACCAGGTCGATGAGACGTGGCGGATCATGCAGCCCCTGCTCGACACGCCGCCCCAGGTTCATGCCTACGAGCCGGGATCGTGGGGTCCCGAGGCGGCCGACGCGCTCGTCGCCGACCACGGAGGCTGGCGCGATCCATGGATGGCCTCTTGAGCGCCGCGAAACAACGCCAGGAGCCGGTCGTGCAGCGCGAGCCCGCCGATGCTCGGAACTGGATTACGCAACCTCGCAACAGAAGGTGAGGGCAACATGAAGGTGATCATTGTCGGCGGCGTCGCTGGCGGCGCTTCGTGCGCGGCTCGCCTGCGCCGGCTCGACGAGCGGGCCGAAATCATGATGGTGGAGCGGGGACCGTATGTGTCGTATGCGAACTGCGGGTTGCCCTACCACGTCGGGGGCGTGATCGAGCACGAGTCCGATCTGCTCGTCGCGAGCCCGCAGCTGTTCCGCGAGCACTTCGCGATCGACTGCCGGACCGAGTGCGAGGCGATCGGCGTCGCGCCGGGCCAGCAGACCGTAGAGCTACGGGACGTCGCCTCCGGTGAGGTCAGCACCGAGCCCTACGACAAGCTCGTGCTGTCCCCGGGGGCGCCCTCGATCCGCCCCCCAATCTCCGGAATCGATCTTCCAGGCATCTTCCCTGTGAGGACCGTGCCAGACGCTAGGGAGATCCGTGAGTGGATCGAACGAGGCACCAGCTTCCTCGCCGGCATGGAGAAGTACTCGGGGTTCCAGACGGTGCGCCCCGCGAGGCATGCCGTCGTCGTCGGTGCCGGCTTCATCGGCCTCGAGATGGCCGAGAATCTGGCTCATCGGGGGTTCGAGGTGACCGTTGTCGAGCTGGCCGACCAGGTCCTCGCCCCGCTCGACGCTGAGTACGGACGCGTCGTCGAAGACTTCCTCAAACTCCACGGCGTGCATGTCATGCTCGACGACGGCGTCGCCAGCTTCGAGCAGACCGATCACGGCAAGCTCACCGTCTCGACGCAGGCCGGCAAGCGGTACCCGGCAGACCTCGTGATCCTCGCACTCGGCGTGCGGCCGGACACCACGCTCGCGCGGATGGCCGGGCTCGAGATCGGCGATCACGGCGGGATCCGCGTCGATGAGCACATGCGCACGAGCAACCCCGACATCTTTGCCGTCGGCGACGCCGTCGAGGTCCGCGACGTCGTCACCGGCCAGTGGAGCCTGATCGCGCTCGCGGGGCCAGCTAACCGCCAAGCCCGGATCGCAGCCGACGTGATCGCCGGTCGCGACTCCCGGTTCCGCGGCACCCAGGGCACCTCAATCGTCGAGCTATTCGGCTCCGCGGTCGCCTGGACCGGCGCCACCGAGAAGACACTGAACAGCCTCGGTGACACCGACTTCGAGAAGATCTACATCTATCCGAACTCACACGCCGGGTACTACCCGGGCGCCAAGCCGATCGCGATGAAGCTCATCTTCCGCAAGTCCAACGGACGCGTGCTCGGAGCGCAAGCGGCCGGCCCGGACGGCGTGGACAAGCGAATCAGCGAACTCGCGCTCGCGATCCAGATGCACGCGACGGTATATGACCTCGAGGAGTGCGAGCTGTGCTACTCGCCGCCGTTCGGAAGCGCCAAGGATCCGATCAATTTCGCCGGAATGGTCGCAGCCGATGTCCTGCGCGGCGACATGGCTTTAAGCCATTGGGATTCCGGGCACGACGGCTTCCTGCTCGACGTGCGCGAGTCAGTGGAGCTCGCCGTCGAGGATCTGCCGCACGCGGTCAACATCCCGCTGGGCGAACTGCGGGAGCGGCTCGGCGAACTCCCGAGGAACCGGGAGATCCGCGTCGTCTGCCGCTCCGGACAGCGCGCCTACTCCGCCGCCCGGCTCCTGTCCCAGGAAGGGTTCGACGCGACCGTCGTCTCTGGAGGCATGCTCTCGCACGCGATCATGGCGCCCGCCGAACCCTTGACGCACACCGTACCCGCGTAGCGCGCGCCCTCACTAATCGGACGACGAACCGGCGCACATGCCACGCCGCACCGCAGGGGCGGCGGCGGATCCGGCACTCGTCGGGCGCGGCTGCCGAGGCGTGCCGATTTCAGCCCGACCGACCCATGCAATCAACTCAGACGAGCGCTGCATGACGACGCGGGCAAGCCCTTCGACGTCCGGGGCGGACGTGGGTATCGCGTCCCCGCAGATCATCCTCTTTGGCCGATGTGGGATGGGGGGTTGGGGACGTACGCTCGTGTTTCTAGCGGCCATAGCCGCGTCGTCACGGAGGGCGAGGCCCGGGTGGGTCCGCTGCTGTGATCGCGGTTGCCGTCGAAATAACCTCAAAGGAGCAGGACAATGAGTAAAGACAACCCTGTGTTTGTGTATGGGGCGGTGTACGCGGATCGTGATGACGCCGATGCCGACTACGACACGCTGCTTGACCTACATTCCGCTGATCTGGTCGGCACCTACGATGTCGCGCTGGTGCGCAAGGACGACGACGGCAAAGTGCACGTGACCAAGCACGAGAAGCCCACCCAGCACGGCGCTTGGACGGGTGCCGCAGTCGGCGCACTGGTGGGGATCGTGTTTCCGCCGGCGATCCTCGGTTCGGCGCTCGTCGGCGCCGCGGCGGGCGGGGGGATCGGGCATGCCATGGGTGGCATGTCGCGCAGCGATGCCAAGGAACTCGGCGATTACCTCGATACGGGCCAAGCCGCGCTGGTCGTGATCGGCGAGTCGCGCCTTCAGGAGCAGCTCGACAAGGCGCTCACGCACGCGGAGAAGACCCAAGAGAAGGAAATCAACGCCGACGGCAAGGAACTCGCGAAGGAACTCGACGCGCTCCCTGCCTAGCAGCGACTCGTCCTCGCCGGCGCGCTCTCGCACCGTCCCGTGGCGGCGCGAAGGCGCGCCGGTACCTTCACAAACGACGGCGACCTACTGAGTCAGGTCGCCGGTTCCCCCGTTGGATATCGCGATCGCGGGTGCAAGTCTTGGGAAGCAAGACACATGCACAAACCGAGGCTCAGCGACCCTGGCACTTATCTCGAAGGCGGTGAAGTAGATGACTTTTGTCTGGATTGTGTTGGCCATTATCTACGTGGCATGCTGGATCTATTTTGGGCTGACAACGTTCCGCAAGGGGCACTACTGGATGTTCTGGATCGGATTCTTCTTCCCGATCCTGTGGATCGTTGGCGCGTTGATTCGACCGACTCCACGCGCCGCCGGCGCGGTATAGGCGCGGGCGTATTCGCCGCATCACTCACATGCGCGCTCCGTAAGGTGCGCAAAGAGGACATAGGAAGGTTCGCATGACCGACACGCAGATGACCGAAGAACAGATGGTCGAAGAGCTCGAGGCCGAGCAGTCGATGTTCGTCCAGAGCGCGCGCGCCGTCACGAGCGACGGGACGACCCTCACGTTGAAGGACGTCACCCCATCGACGCTCTACTTCTCCGATCGCCCGAAGCGGATCGTGGGACACATGACCACTGTGGACTTCGTCGACCTCTGGGCCGAAGGAGACAACAACTTCGAGGAAGACCCGCCCAACGCGGTGCTCTCGTTCCTTGAGTCCGCGGATGAAGCACCCGAGGACGCGGTCGTCGTGCCGGCAGCCCATCTGGGGAACGGCGAGCTCTCCTACTCCATCGAGACCCTCGAGGGCACCGTTCCCACGCAGACGGGGCCCGTCACACTGTTCATCGACCCGTTCGGACGGCCGCTTTCGCCCGTATCCATCTGCGGGGTGAGACGGCGCGAGCGGCGACGCGACCGCAGACGGTAGGCACGCGCGCACCTGCCACGACAGCGCAACTACAGCTGTCGCAAACGCTTCGACCGTGGGTGTTGGTTCATCCGCGGAAGCGTGATGGCAGCTCGGGGTCGGAACGGGCCCCGGGATGATGCCCGGGGTGCGCAGCCGGACGTCGCCGGACGGGCCGCCTCCCCAGAGCAGCGACCGCAGCAACCCGGATAGAGGAACAACATGACTCGGCTAGAGAAACTGTTCGAAGTGAAGTGGCAGGGATTCAACCTGCGCAGAGGTACCGTCTTCGCGGTGGTGCTGGGGCTGCTGATCATCGTGGGCGTGCTCCCGCACGACCGGAGGTACTTCCTGAGTGCGATCTTCGGGGCGCTGCTCGTGGCGCTGAGCGACCCCGGTGGAAAATACGGCCCACGGGTCGTCGCGATGGCCGCGATGGCCGGAGCCGGTGCGCTGCTGACGGCCCTGGGGTTCGGCATCGGCGGCGGTCCCTGGGGGTTCGTGGTACTGGCCGCTTTCGTGGTCACTTCGCTGGCCGGTCTCGCGGTGAAATACGGGTTGCACAGATTCGTCTCGGCCTATCTGCTCAACATCTGGTTCATCATCGTTCTCGGCCTGCCGACGCTCCTCTCCTTCGGCCTTCCGGGCGCCTTCCATTCCGGTCTGATCCACACCGAACCGTGGAAACAGGCGCTGGCCTGGCTGACCGGATCGGCGCTTTGGGTCGCTTACACGTTCATCATGTGGCTCGCGCGCGGACGGATCGCGGCACCCCAGCCAGCCGCCGAGATCCCCGGGGATATCTCGCCGAGGCCGCTGACCCAGCCAATGATCCTGTTCGCGCTGATTCGAGCCATCGCCGTCTCGATCGCCGTCGCGATCGCCTTCGGGCTGCAGCTACCCAACGCCTACTGGATGCCGATCGCCGTCATCATCGCTATGAAACCGGACCTTCAACAATCCACCTTCGCCGCCGTACAGCGCGTCGCCGGCACGGCAATCGGCGCCGCAGTGGCTGCGCTCGTCCTGCTGACCGTCCACAACAAAACCGCCCTCGAAGTGATCATCGTCCTGCTGTTCGCCCTGGCGGCGGCGATCCGCTTTGTCAACTTCGCCTGGTACACCGCAGCCCTGGCGGGAGGCCTCCTGATCGCGATGGACGTGCCCCACCCGTCCAACTTTGCTAGCGAGGGACGCAGAATCCTGTTCACGCTCGCCGGCGTTGGGATCGCCGTCATCGTCATGTTCCTAGCGGACTTGCTGCAAAAGCACGCCGCCAAAGCAGCCCCACAAGCACCACAAGCATCACAAGCCAGCACCGCCTGACGATCCAAGAACACCCGCAGATGAGCGCCAACGGGGTGGGCTGGGTGTTCACCGGAGGCGACGGCGCAACCGGCGTGCACGGCGACCGATTCGTCGGAGTCGCCGCAAATCCGCACGCACGCCCGCCCCTAAGCGACCCCGGAGGGCAACCCAACCAAAAGGCCGAGCAGGAGATCAAGCGATGCGCTGGCACACCACGAGTGCATCGCCTGCCCGCCCACGCATCCCTCCAATCACTGTCGACACCGTGATCTCAACCTTTTTGGCCGATGCACTGCCTCGCTCGGCGGCATAGCCTGATCCCACACCAAGTTGCACCTCGGTAGCCGAGAAACGCTGCTGACCGATGCGATAACGATTGCGGGAAGGAACGGCAATGGCAACCACGACCCCAAGTAGACGGACGACCGCTCCCCGACGCGGGACAGCCGCGCAGGGCAAGAAGTCGGAGACCACGGGCGTTCAGCATTTGTCGGTGGCTGAGCGGGTTGCGCGTGGTAAGGCGGCGCGGAGTGAGGTGCCACGCGCGGAGCACGCGAAGTTCGAGCCGCCGCCGGGTCGCGCTGATCCGGTCGCGTTGCTGGAACGTCAGGCGAAGACGCGGGTAGCGGAGCTCGTGCCGATCCGCTACGGGCGGATGCTGGTCTCGGCGTTCACGTTTTATCGCGGGGCGGCGCTGCTCATGGCCAATGACCTCGCCTCGACGCCACGGTCGGGACTGAACGTGCAGTGCTGCGGTGATGCGCACCTGTCGAACTTCGGGGTGTTCGCCTCGCCCGAGCGTCGCCTGGTGTTCGATGTCAACGATTTTGATGAGACGCTGCCGGGTCCGTGGGAGTGGGACGTCAAGCGACTGGCGGTGAGCATGCTGATCGCGGCACGCGACAACGGCTTTCCGGCCAAGGAGCAGGAGCGGATCGTGCTTGACACGGTCGGCCGCTACCGCACCGCGATGTCCGAGTTCGCAGGAATGCAGAATCTTGAAGTGTGGTACTCGCACCTCGACATCGAAAGTGCGATCCAGGAGTACGGCTCGCAATTCAAACCGAAGATGGTCAAGCGAACCGAGAAGAACGTCGCGAAGGCGCGGACGAAGGACAGCATGACGGCGTTCTCGAAGCTGTGCCACGACGTCGACGGGAAGGCTCGGATCGTCGATCAATCGCCATTGATCGTGCCGATCGAGCAGCTCGCCGAAGGTAGAGAGCGCGATGAGATGTTCGAGGCGCTTCGCCAGTTGATGCGCGGCTATCGTGAGACGCTCGAGTTCGACAGGAGGATGCTGCTGGAGGAGTTCGAGCTGACCGATTTCGCGCGCAAGGTGGTCGGGGTCGGGAGCGTCGGCACCCGCGCCTATATCGCATTGCTGGTCGGCCGCGACGGCCAAGACCCGCTGTTCCTGCAGATGAAGGAGGCCGAGGCGTCGGTGCTGGAGGAGTTCCTCGACCCGAGCGAGTTCTCAAACCACGGCGAGCGAGTGGTCGTCGGCCAGCGGCTGATGCAGGCCGCCAGCGACATCTTCCTCGGCTGGCTGCACATCGACTCGGGGCTCGACGGCAAGCCTCGCGACTTCTACGGCCGTCAGCTGAAAGACTGGAAGGGCTCGGCAGAGATCGAGCAGATGGTGCCTCGGGCCATGGCCACCTACGGCAAGCTGTGCGGCTGGACGCTCGCCCGTGCGCACGCGCGCAGTGGCGACCGGATCGCGATCGCAGCGTACCTCGGCAACGGCGACAGCTTCGACCGCGCGATCGTCGAGTTCTCCAAAGCGTACGCCGAACAAAACGACAGCGACTACCAAACGCTCGCGGCGGCGGTCAAATCCGGCAAGATCACCGCCGAAACGGGCCTCTGAGCAGACCCTCCCTCTCGCGCGGGCGGACTCTTGCCGGCCCCGACGCGGACGCCGCCCCGCGCAGGAGAAGAGAAGATCCTCGCGCCGTGCCCACGTGTGGACGCGGCGCTTGCGATGAAAGCCATCCGACCGCGCTCAGCGGCGGGTGGCGATGACGGTGGTGGCGATCACGAGTGAGAGCGCGACGAGGCCGCCGACGGCGGTGAGCGGGGTGATGCCGGTGCGCTGGCGCTCGTGGTTTGCGAACGCGATGAATGCGATCGGGATCGCAACGGAGAAGATCAGCAGCGTGGTGCGCAGGATCTGGCGCTTGTTGTGTCCGGCGTCCCTGTGCTGTTTGGCGGCGGCGATCGCCGCTTGCGCGCTGTCGGGCTCGCTGTCGTAGAAGATCAGCGCTCGCCGCCCGAGGGCACGCGCGTTGGAGTCACAGCCCCAGCCCAGCGCGATCATGAAGCTGAGCGGGAACACCCACGTGATCACCCAGACCGTCAGCCCGAACAGGCCCCCGATCGCGGTCTTCACCCATGGATGGGCGCCCTCCTTGCTCTTGTCGGAGGGGGCGGAGAGAAACCCGCCGTAGATCAGCAGCACGTAGATGCTGCGCACCCACGTACGCCACGGGCGGCGCGCGGCTGGCTTCTCGGGCATCGGCGTGTCTCGAACCGGGACCAGGGCCGAGCGGGCAGCGTCGACCGTCGGGTGCACACCGCGCAGTGCCAGCATCTCGGCGGCGGCCTCGAGCTCCCGCGGGTCGCGGTCGTATAGCGCCGCGGTGCGCAGCACCATCCGCGCCTCCTGGCGGAGGTAGAGCAGGTAGCCGGGGACCAGCGCGATCAGGAACGGCGTCGCGGCAATCGCTCCGTCGATCGCCGCGACCTTCGCGCTATCGGTCCGCAACTGCTCGGCGATAACCGACCGCGGAACACCCTTACGCTCCTCGCGGACGCGCTGCGCCCATTCCAGAGACGGCTCGCCGAGGCTGCGCATGCTGTTCAGCGCGATCCGCTCGGCGACATGCTCGGGATCGCGATAGGCAACCACCACAAGATGCCACCCTTCTGACAGCGTGCGCCCGATCCGTCTTCTCGAGCCCGGGGGGGCGCTATCCGGCGACGTGTCAGCCGCCGGTGCCGCCCCATCCTTCGCGGGTTCGCTGGCTCCCGCCGACGGCGGCAAGCTTGGATCGCCGGGGTTAGCACTCATGTCTGAGCCGGCGCTGCACGTTGAGCGCTTACCGGTGCAGCTCGAATGGTTTTCGCCACTCGGGCCATGGAATCACCGGCTTCGGAGGAGGATGCGCGCGTCCCCGACATGCGGCCTAAGACCGCGATCGGGGCGGGTGCTCTTTCGGATTGGGGCCCGGTGGCGATGTGACTCACGGTCTCGTGAGCTCCAGCAGCAGTGACTCGACTCGCTCCAGCCGCGCTGCGATCTGAGTGAGCTGCGGGTCGCCTGGTGCGTCCGTGGCGGTTTTCTTGGCCGGTGCTCGGGATCTCTGCTCGCGCTGCGCGCGTGTTACGAACGCCGAGGTGATCGCTGCGGTGACGATCGCGAGGAACGCGATTCCCTCGAGCATCACGAGCGCGCCGACGATCCTGCCGGCCGTGTCCTTGGGCGTCACGTCTCCGTACCCGACTGTCGTGACCGTCTGCAGGGACCACCACATGCCCTCCCAGATGCTCGAGTACTCGCGATGGTCGATCGCCCTGATCGCGATCCCGCCGCCGACCACGACGATGAACGTCGCCGTCACGATCACGCTCGCGGCGTTGCGCACCGAAATCGGCTCGCGTAGGAACCGGTTCATACGGCGCTCGATCGTCCGCGGCCGTTTTATTCCCGCCACGTCACACCCCCCGGGCCCAGGAAGCGGGGTGAGCGAGCGCTGATCGGAATGCCGGGCATCACGACCGTCTTGACGATCTTCTCGCCGCACGGTCCGAGCACCGAAAGCACATCAACGCACACGGTCCACCCAGGCGAGGACATTCGTCATCGGACTGCGTCCCCCGCGGTCCTGACCGCGCTCCTGGCCCCCGCCGAGCGCGACCAACGGGTCGAGCAGCGGCGGCGCGAGAGCACGGATGCCACGCAAGGAGCTGGCAAGCAACCCCGACCGGCCGTGGCGGACTGACGTGTCAGCTGCACGCCGATTTGCTGGCGTTCGTGAAGCTCTGGACCGAGCTCACGACGTTTTTGGTGGTGAGTCCGATCGCGGCGATCTGACTGGCTGAAGGGCTCGCCGGGAGCGCCTTGACGGCGGTCTGGAGTGCGGCGACCGACGTCTTGACGGCGCTGGTCTGATTCGGGAAGTCGCTCTTGGCCGAGCTGACCACCGAGTTCGCATCGCTCACGATCGTGTTGATCTGTGACTTCAGGCCGCTGACTCCGCTGCTGGAGGTGACGCTCGGCAGATTCTTGATCGAGTTCTCGAGGTTGGTGCGATCAGTGCAGTACGCCGGCTTGCTGCTGCCGCCACAACCGGCCAGCGCGATCAGCGTGCCGGCGGCAGCCGTCGCGACGGCAGTCCGCATCGCGGCGCGACCCCTGCGCCGCGTTGATATGTCCACCCTGTTGCTGAGTTTCATGGCATCAAGCTATGCCGCAGCGCGAGGCAGCGCATCAGCCAAAAAGGTTGAGATCACCCAACCCCCACCGTTCATCGGCGAAAAGGACGATCTACGCGGCCGCGCCACTGAGTGATAACCCGGACCCCAAGGCGGTTCCGGCTCGGCAAACGGCACTTCTCTGGGTCGCCGCGTCGGGCTCACATGGGTATGCCTTGACTCTCGCGCCGCACGCATGCGGAACCGGCGCGGGCCCATCCGTTCGCCAAGGCAGGAGGCGGACGCTCGCAGACTCATTGCTAACAACCGGTTCGCCGCGGCCGGCCGCGACCGTCCTGGCTCTCGCAAAGGACCTGTGACGCCGTACGCCCAATAATGCGCCACTTCTAGGAATCGAATGGTGGCTATTCGGACGCCCCAGAGCCCGAGGCACGGTCAGGCAGCGATGCGCGCGGACATCCGGCAGCGTGCGCTGGAAGCCGGCCCAAGTCGGCCAAGCTCGCGGTCAACCGTACGCTGCGGGCGATCGTCGAACGCGACCTGGAGCGCCGCTACTCTCCCGAGCAGATCGCTGGGCGCCTGCGCGTGCAGTTCCGTGATGACCCGGAGATGTGGGTGTCGACCGAGACGATCTATCAGTCACTGTATGTGACCTCCCGGGGTGCGCTGCGCCGTGAGCTGACCCAGTGTCTGCGCACCGGACGTGCGTTGCGCCACCCTGGCCGCAAAGCCAGCGCGCGCAACGGCGCCAGGAGACATGATCAACATCGCCGAGCGTCCCCAGGAGGCCGATGACCGCGCCGTCCCCGGCCACTGGGAAGGCGACCTGATGATCGGCAAAGCCAACAAGACCGCGATCGGCACCCTCGTCGAACGCGCCACCGGCTACGCGCTGCTGGTGCACCTTCCCGACGGCTACAAGCCCGAGCAGGTCGCGCCCGCGCTGGCCGCCAAGATCCAGACCCTGCCCGACACGTACGCCCAAGGCCAACCGCACGGCCGTCAGTTCCTGGTGGAGAGTCGGCCCCGTTGTGAGCATGTCTACGCGTCGGCCGTCGGCGACGTGGTCGCCGGTCGGCCAGCGTTTGCCGTCGCGCCGCTGGCGCTCGGGAGGCGGTGGCCACGGTCGGCCTGGGGCGGCGCCTGAACACAGGCCCGCCCCTACCGCGATTGTGCGTCTAGCCGGTGCAGCCAGAGATCGAGCCGGGTGGCTCGCAGTTGTCTGGTGTGTTGCCGCTGACGTTGCTGTGGTTGAGCGTGACCGTGCCTGCCGACACGCTCGGGTCGAAGCTGATGTTGACGATTCCGCCGCCGGCGGCGGCGCTGTTGCCCGTCACCTGGCTGTTGTTCAACACCAGCGTGGGTGTCGGTTGGCCGGCGAAGAAGATCGCGTTCGTGATCCCGCCGCCGAGGCCGCCCAGTGCGCTGTTGCCCGACACCACGGTCTTGTTCAGCGTCGCGGTGACGTGGTTGAGGAGACCCGCGCCCGCCGAGCCGAGCGCAGTGTTGCCGATGATCTGGCTGTTGTTGCTGACCAGCGTGCCGCCGTTCGAGAGCCCGCCTCCGCCGTCGGCGGGATTGGTCGCGGTGTTGTTACTGATCACGCTCTTGTTGAGGGTGATCGAGCTGCCGGGGCCGCCGCCCTGGCCGTTGCCGCTGGCGATGCCGCCGCCGCCCGGCCCGCTGTTGTGATCGACTGTGCTGCTGTTCAGGGTCAAGCTTGAGGCGAGCCCCAGGATGCCTCCCCCGCCGCTGCCCGTCTCGGGCACGGTGTTCCAGCTCACGTCGCTCTGATTCAGCTTGGCGGTCGCGCCAAGGCCGTTGGCGATCCCCCCACCGGCGTCGGACGCAAAGTTGTTGGTGACCACGGCGCTGTTCAGGGTCAGCGTGCCGGAGAGGTTCAGGATCCCGCCGCCCGCACCGGTCGCCATCATCCCGGACACGTGTCCGCCGGTGATCGTGACCCCGTTGAGGGTGAGCGCTCCGCCGGAGGTGCCGTTGATCGCGATGATCCGGAAGTTCGTCGAGTTGCCGGCGATCGTTGCGTTCTTGCCGTTGATCACGATCGGTGTGACTACGACTGGCAGGCCGTTGCTGCCCATCGCTGTGTTGTTCGGCACTGTGAGCGAGTACGTGCAGCCTGCGGCGAGATTGATCGTCCCACCCCCGGCCGCGTTAGCTGCATTGATCGCCGCCACCAGACCCGAACCACCGGCCGAGCACGACACCGTGGCCGATGCGGCTACAGCCGACGACGAAAACCCCAACAACAAGCCCGCCGCCACGACCAAGGAACTAGAAGTCGCTGCCAACCGGCACCTAAATCCGCGTGATCGCATAACACGCCCCTCTCTAATCGCCATTCGCCCCTCGCCAGACCGCCAAGTCTCACAGCATGTCTTAGCACGTCCCGACCGGGCGCACAAACCTAACCAACCCTTCCACTCCGAACGATCGTCCAAATTACCGACACCGCCCACGCACCGGGATAGCATCAAGCGACGAGGGCCCAGGGGTTTCCAGGCGGCATGGAGGCAACCCAAGCTGCCACTACCCGCGGTTCCTCGGCGTATGACAACATCCGCGTGTGCTCTCTCGGCGGGCGTGGTTCCGGCGGACGCTGCGGTATGGCGGGTCGCCGTGGCCCGCTCCGAACAGCGGGTCCTGCGCGGCCACCGTCATCCGGTGCACGCGAGCCCCGCTCCTGACCGTCGCCGCCTCCCGCTTCGGGCTAGCAGCATCGACGTCGACGCCAGACTGACGCCGCTGGATCCGCCCGGGAAACCAGCAGCCCCACGGAACCCGGTAGCCCGTGCTGCGGACCCGAGGGCTGCGTCACGATCGCATTCCTCGAGAGCGATCGTCCCGCGAGCCCAGGGCGGGCGAGCGCTACGGCGACCGAGTGATCGTGCGGGTCGTGCGCGCGGACGACTCCTTTCCCGTCAAGGCGATCGCACACACTCAATGTCGACGAGACGGGGGTCGGCTGCGATCTGGTCTCGGCTTATGGGCTCTCCACGGGCCCGTCGCAGCGTCGCAGTGAGGATGTTTCGGCGGACGCCGAGGCGGAGTATCAGGGCGACGGAACCCGGCTGTGCCTTCGTCGCAGATGCCCAACGCTGACTGCAACGCGGCGACGAGGGCCCGGCGCGGTCGTTTCGCACCGATCCGGGGCGTGTCGGCGGCGCTACGCATGGGGGCGTCGTGGTGCTCGGTCTTGTCGCTACAGCCGCTCGCTGCTCGTCGACCGCCTGGTCGGCGTCGGCGGCCGGACGCTCGGCGAGGCATGGAACCGCTCGCCGCGGGCCTACCTTGGCACAACCGTTCCCGGCTTCCCCAACTTCTTCATCCTGCTCGGCCCCAACTCGATCAGGATCAACTCGGTCATCTTCTCGCTGGAGGCGCAGATCGACTATGTAATGGAGGCGCTGAAGACGATGGAGAAGTCGCGTGCGCCGCATCGAGATCAGCCCGATCCGCTGGCCGACTACCCCGCCGACTGTGATCGCCGCAGCATCGGCAGCGTGGACCGACCGCGGGTGCACGGCGTATTACCTTGACGAGCACGGCCGCAACTTCGCGATCTACCCGGGATTCGCGAGCGAGTACCGGCGCCGCACGCGCCCCTTCGATCCGGATCCCTCTGAGCTACTTAGTCGGGGTGGCGTAGACTTTTTCCTGCCTCGCCAGGGCGTCGATCAAGGGGGATGATCAGGATGAGATGGACGCGTTCGAGCGGAGGTCGTGTGGGACTGGCATCGACGGTTTGCACGGCGACAGTGCTGCTCCTGCCGTTCGCCGGACTCGCGCCGGCGCGGGTCGTCGGACTCACGAGCCGGCAGCGGCCCAAGATCACCGAGGTCAAGCTTCCCGACAGCGCTCAACCCTCCGGGCAGCTCGCGGCCGGCCCGGGCGGCAACCTTTGGTTCTCCGAAGCCAACTCTTCGGCGGGCGACATGCTCGGCGAGGTGACCAATGGCGGCACGGTCAAGCAGGTGCTACGCAATTCTGAGTCAGACGACTCCGGGTACGCGGTCGCCGTCCAGCCTGATGGCTCGGTCTGGTTTGACGACTTCACCATGGGGACCAATCGGCTCGAGCGACGGTCTCCGACGGGAGTTATCACTTACCTCAGCTTCCCGGATGCCTTTACCACCTACGTTACTGTCAGGCAGCTGATCGCAGGATCCGGCGGCACGATTTGGTTCACCAGCGATCTGGGCCTCGGCGAAGTGTCGCCGTCGGGGGCGTTCACCAGATTTGCGCTTCCGCACAAGCTGACGCCACTCGGGATCACCCGGGCGCCTGACGGTGACATGTGGTTCACGTCGACGGTGGCCAGCGAGGCCGTGTTCGTCCACGACTACATCGGCCGGATCACCCCGGGCGGGGATATGAAGCTGTTCCGGATTCCTACGCTGGGCAGCGAGCCCAAGAGCATCACCGTCGGTCGCGACGGCAACCTGTGGTTCGCGGAGCGCGGGGCGATCGAACGGCTCACTCCCAGGGGCCGGTTCACCCGCTTCCCGATCGGGATCCCTGATGCTCAACCGCAGGGCATCGCCGCCGGCAGGCACGGTCTGTGGTTCAGCGATCCCGGCACCAACAGCATCGGGCTCATGTCGCTCGCTGGCAAGGCGGTCGAGTACCGGGCGCCGATCCAGGACGGTGGGGTGACCGGGATCGTCGTGAAGCAAAACGGCGATGTCTGGTTTGAGGACATCGGAGACGTGGGCGGCCGCATCGGCCATCTCGTCCTCAGGGGCTGAGACCGGCCCCGGCTGCTTGCCGGAGCCAGCTCACATCGATCTCGATGAACGCCTCCATCGCCGCGTCGACGCCGGGCGACGTCGCGCGTGGCCAGCAGGTCGAGCAGCAGTCCGCGCATCACGGCCACGCCCAGCCGCGCGTGTGCGCGAGCCAGCGGACGCGGGACTCCGAGGCCGACATTGATCTCGGTGAGCGGGTCAAGCCAGTTTCTCCACGATGCCGTCGAGCATTTTGACGGTGTGAGGACGGCCCTGAAGCGCCCGTCCGTAGAGCTCGGAGCAGCCGCTCGTTGGGCCAAGCCCAGCCGGAACCCTGTGCGCTACTCCCTGGTGTCGCGTCAGACATCTGACCGCATCGCGCGACGCACCGCTTCGTGCGCGAATCAGGTCTCGTCACAGATGCCCATGGCTCACCGAACGTCTGCTGGTAGCCGGCGCAGCCGCCGGTTAGCAGCGGGAACAGTCGTCCTGGGCGTGGTTGCGGCGAGCGTGCCGAGCAAGCCGACGGTCCAGCATGTCGGGCAGCCTCGCCAGGCGAACACGGTCACGAGCAGGAGCACGAGGGAGATCGGGCCACCGGCAGCGGCGAGCACGATCGCGAGGATCGCCGCGGTCAGGCCAACTGCGCCTTTGAAGAGATGCGCGCGTACCGAGCCGCTCGCAAGCGGCGAGCGCTGCCCACTGCCTGATTTGGGCTTGACCGTGCACTCTGTTGTCATCGCACCCTTGGGATACGCGGCGAGGTTGTGCGCGGATCACGCGTTGCGAAGTCCGCACGGTCGGGGTAAGGGAGTGCCGCTTCGCGTTGAAAGCAGGAGCCTCAGCCTGAGTGCCGGATCGGCGGCAGGCAGGTCACCGCTCCTCGTTTCAATCGATCCGGCTGTTCCAGTCGTTCCCTTCTCCTAGGAGGATGGTCATTTCAGCTCTGCAGCCCAGCCGTCGCGCCCCCCTCGGACGCTCACGGCCTTCTATCGCCGATTCCGCTGCGACTACGCCATGGCCGGTCTGCTGTTGTCGTGAACCATGTAGGCGGTGAGCAGCGCCAGCGGGAAGAAGAACAGGCTGAAGATGAAGTAGCCGATGAAGCTATGGCCCTTGCGCCGGGCAACCCGAGCCGGCCAGAAGGCCAGCGCGACCCAAATGCAGAGGAACGCCACCACGATTAGGACCCAACCAAATGTTGAAACTGCGAATACCTCCACCATGAGGCACCTCGATTCTTTTTGAGTACTTCAGACCGTACGCAGGCACGCCAGCCTTGCTACCGATCCCCACCGCAGGGTGCGTCGGTGATCAACGGCGAACGTTCGTCCGTACTCAAGCCGAGGCGTGGGTGCTAACTACGAACGCGCAGCGCGTTGGTCGCGGACGTGTCGCGACTAGCCACTCCTCCGCCAGCAAGGTCGTCGTCGCCATTCGAGACGCCGATGTGGTGGGCAAGGAGAAGGAGTGACAGCTATTTATTTAGTCAGCTCCGCTCACGCTTCTGCTTTTTGACGAGGAGGAGCACCCTCGGACGGTCAGCGCGGGCGGATGTGCAACAGCGGCTGACGGAGATTCCGATCGGTTCCGCGGCCTACCGCACGTGCTGGATCGACCCTGAACGTTCGGTTCGCACCTAGCGGCGCTGAGCAACGCAAACCTCCTGGGCTGGTCCGAGGCCGAATCACCCGGATCGGATGATGGGGCCTTGCCAGGTCGGCACTAGCTTGACGCCTCATGGTTGACCGATCGTCGGGCACCGACGTTTGTCGTCAGCGCCTTTCAGCGATGCTCATAGTCGCGCTCATGGCCGCGGCGTTGTTTGCGGGGTGCGGGACCAGCAGCAGCACGACCGCGGCAAGCAGTAGCAGCACGGCGGCGGCAAGCAGCAGCAGCACGGCGGCGGCAAGCAGCAGCAGCACGGCGGCGGCAAGCAGCAGCCAGCCGGCGTACTGCACGGACGTCAATAACCTCAAGAACGCTGCCGCGCAGCTGAAGGACAAGGGCAGCTTGAGCGCGATCATCTCGAGCATCAAGAACGTTTACAGCACCGGACAGATGGCGATCGCCGCAGTCAAGACGGCTTTCGCGGCCCAGACCGCTGCGCTGAAGAGCTCGCTCACAACGCTCTACAACTCGATCAAGCAGCTGACCAGCTCGAGCACTCGCGCGTCGGCGCTTCAACAGCTCCCGGGCGAGGTCACCGCGGTGAAAACTGCGACGACTCAGTTCGTAGCGGCCACCAAGTGCGGCTAGGACCAACACGCCCCGGACCTCGCTGATCGAGCGATCAAGTCCTGCGGTCGGGATGTCATCCGGTCTGGGTGATGTGACCCCGACGCCTTACCGCGATCTTTAGTCCCGACCTGGCCGCAATCGGAGGGATCGCGATGACCACCGAAGCACCCGAAACGCCCGTCCTTGACACGCTCGCTGCGATGACCGCGGAGTCGCTCGCGCGGTGCAAACTGGATCCCAACTCACTCGTCGCCGCACGGATCGCCGCCTTGGCGGCCGTCGATGCCCCGGCTGCCTCCTATCTGATGCACGTCGGCCCGGCGATGGAGGCGGGCGTCACAATTGAGCAGATCCAGAACATCCTCATCGCCGTCGCCCCGATCGTCGGCACAGCGCGGACGCTAGACGCCGCCCTGACCATCACCGAAGCGCTGGGGATCGTCATCGTCGCGCTCGAGGAGGAGGAGCTCGAAGCCGAGCAGGGAGCGCAGTAGCGCACAGGCGTCTGCGGCCGTCGAGGCTGCGCCCGCACAGGTAGTACTTCGAACTCGCGAAGGTCTCCGGGATAACTGCGGAGCCAGTTCGCTGGTTGTCCGGTCGACACAGCGACCGCGGTGCTGGCGCGACTGTAGTCCGTCGGTGGAACAGATCGGAGGCAAGAATGGCCGATGTATCAAGGTTGGTGGTTTGAGGTGAGCTCTCCCTCGACACCGAACCTGCCCGGTATTGAAACCCCGGGCCGATGGACGGTCTAGAGATGTGTGGCATGTCTGCGGTGCATTGCTCGATGGAGAGCGGTCGAGGCCGGTCGGGTGACCTGGCTGAAGGGCGCACGACCTCGGGCTCGGCGCCAGCCTCTGCGCGAAAGGCGCGGCGGGCCCGTTTCTCGAGAACCACGGGATCACCGACGACACGCAGGGGACGGCCGCGTCGACAGCAAAAGCAGGTCTTGGCCGGCAGCGGTCCGGCACCGGCCATTCACCGCAAGCGCGTACGGACCGCATCGCAGACGACTCGGTGGCGTCAAGCTGCAGCGCCCGGCCAGGCGCGGCGGGAAGCGAGTGATCGGTCACGAGAGACCTGCTCCGCGGGTGCCAGAACATCTCGCGCGTGACGCCGTCTTCCCTGCTTCGCGCGGCACGCAGGGCTCGTCGCGCGACGCCATCGCTGAACGAGACGATTGGGGCGGCATAACGGACGGAGCCGCACGCTGTCGACTGGCGTCTTGTTCGCGAATGAGCCTCGACGAACGCCGCCTATCCGAGCCAACACCAGGAGGATTGCGCCAAGCTCCTCAAGCCGACCGGGATGCCGCGGTCGGCACCGCGGGCAAACAAGGAGCGGGATCTTTGAAGCTGCTTCTTCGATGAGCCCGGCGGCTGGGCTATGGTGTCAAGCGTGGCCTCTACCCGACGTCCGGATAGGCCGGTTCCCCGGCTCGCCGGGACCCGCGGCAGCAGATGAACGGGGCGGTCGGTTGATCGAGCTTTTGGAACTGGACCGCGGCGAGTGCCTGCGACTGGTGGCCGCCAACAGCGGTCGAGTCGGGCGCGTCGCCGTCGACGTGCCCGACTCGCCACCGATTGTCCGTCCGGTCAACTACGTCTTCGACCATCGGTCGGAGTCCGTTGTGTTCCGCTCCGCACCCGGTTCTAAGCTCAGGAGCGCCGTGGCCTCGGCGACGGCGGTGTTTGAGATCGATGGCGGGGATCCTGTTGAACGGACCGGCTGGAGCGTAATCATCGTTGGCGAGGCCGAGGAACTCACTGACCGGGCCGAGATCGAACGACTCGAGGATCTCTACCTCGAGTCGTGGGCGCCCGGCGCTAAGACCCACTGGGTGCGGATCCGCCCGACATCAGCTTCCGGCCGTCGCATCGTCCGTACACCCGACGTGATGCCTGGCGACCGCAGGTAGGCCACCCGGCTCCAACCGGCCGCCCCGCGATGGAGGCGCGCGCGGTGACCGAGACAGCAGTCAGCGAACGCGCACCCCCGTCACAACGGTCAGCCGATGGCCAGCATCGAGACCCCGCCACGAGCGAGAAGTTGTCCCGCTCAACGATCCGCAACCGTGACACCGCATCGACCGTCGCTGTCGTCGAACGATCGGAGTTCCGTTTCGCATATAAGGTGTTCGGATCGTTTTCGCACAGTCCCGGGTTATTCGTACGCTGGCATCAATCTCGGCTGCGACGCACCCCCGGCGGGAGGACGATCATGACGGCGCCCGGTAGGCGCAGCGATCAGTAACCACCCCGCCGACGCCGATGTGCGCTGCTCGGCGGAGTGCGCAGCGTCGAGCTCGGTCGGCTAGGTGATCGCTGAGGAGGAGAACAGCTGTCGCGGCCGGGCTGCCTACGTAGGCGGGTCAGCTTCGTGCATATGCACCAAGCTGTCCTTGCTTGCTGCAACTCGACGGCGAGCAAATTCCTACCGCTTCTGGTTTCGCCCACATCCAAGCGTGCGCGGGCTGGGCGCGGCACGACTGCTTCGACTCTCGCGGCTGCTCGGGCCTCGCTATGCCTTTGCCACGAACGCGATGACGCCGGCCCGCCCGCGCTGGCGAGTGCTTTGGTGCCTGGCGCCGCTCCTGCCTGGCTTGAGCTTTGGCGACCAAACGCAGCCCGGCCGCGGGCGCCTGCTTGCTCGTCGGCGGCTAGCACCGCGTCCTCGCGGAGCTGCGGTTGGTCGCCAAGGCAATCGTGAGGTCCGCAACGTCAGCGTGACCAACGCAGTCGTCCGCAGGCGGCGAGCATGATGCTCGATCGGCGCCCGCGACGGGGCAGCGTGCCGACGCTGCGCTGACGTCACCTCTCCGGCGGGCCCAATCAACGTGAAGTGGGGTCCCGCTTGACGAGCATCAACGAGGGTTCAATCCATTCGCCCGTCCGGTCTTCCCTCACCTGTGACCACCGGCTGGAACGGCGACCCGTGGGCTCACCCCGAGCTTCGCACCCCGCCGACAAGAGCCGGACAACGCACGCCAGGGCAGGGACAGGCCGTCGAGCACGGACCTGGAACTACACGCTCAACTTACATCAGTCGATCTCCAATCCAGTAGCTCACTCAATGCGTCCGACCTCGCGTCGCACAGCCCAACGCAGCAGTGTCAGCTTCTGGCTGCCGGGTCGGCGACTATCTCTCGATCGCAAAGCCGCGACCCGGAAAAACGCCGCGCACGGCGCGCCAGGTATCGGCCTCCTCGCGGAAGCGCGTCCCGAGCGCTTGGCGCATCATCCTCGCAACCTCGTCGAGGGGGTCCGTGTGATCCGGCCGTAGCCATAGCTCCGAGCGATCCGGTCGGAGCCATAGCTGCCCCTCGTTTTTCTCTCCGGGGACACGGTGCTTGATGACCAGCTCGGCGACTAGCGGTCCAAGGTGGAGCAGCCTCGTCCCGAACGGCACAACCGTGAGCGCCGTCGTACCCATCGACTCCACGTGCTTTGTCGTTGCGAGCGGTCCACGATTCAGCACGGCACACGTGATCTCGTCGATCGGGACCCCGGTCACTCGCTCGGGGAAGGTCTGGTCCAAGAGCTCTGGGGTGAGATCCCGGAGCCCGGCCAGCTTCGCGTCGACTTCTCCCGTCTCGGACAAGCATCCGACTAACTTCGCCACCCAGCTGTCTCCGTTCTGGAGCTGGGCGATGACCTGGTCAACCAAATGCGGGGCAGCGAACAGGGTCGCGAACGGCTTCGCGACTTCGAGCGCGACGCTTCCGTTACGGATGGCAGCCATCACTGCGTCCAATTCGTGGGCGGTCTCGAGCAGCGCGATTCCCGAACGGAACACGATCACGTAATGCGAGTACCTGTTGTTGATCAGCATCCGCTCCCTGCGCTGTCCCGCGTGGAACTTCCCGATCAGATCAGCCCGATCCGGCTGCTCGCCGCGCGTTTGTCGCCCGTCCAGTCCGCCTGCCGCCATGGATCTCACCCCCGGTACCAGAGGAGCCAGGCCCAACCCCTGTACAGGACCCACTGATACTCCCAGCCGGGGTACAACCACGAACGATATGCCTGATAACTGGGACAAGCTGTGAACCAGCAATCTAACTTCGCAACTGTGGTAGCCCTCACAATCCGCGGACCGAACTCGAGCTGACCCGCGCGTTCAAGCCGATACGTGACCGAGTAGTAGATCCTGCTGACCGTGTAGCGGACCGTTTTGATCTTTTGTGCGGCGTGGTCGAGGTACTGGCCAACGTGGACTGTCTGGTTGCTGTCTATCGCCGGGCGGAGGTCAAACTCCTCCGCCGCGAACGCTGACGTCGCGAAGCTCGTCGTGAACGCCGCGCCGATCAGCGCCAACACGACAATTCGTCGCGCTAGTCCGGAAACGCGGCCACCTACGCCGGATCCGATTAGTCGCTTCCCACCCAAAATTTGCCTCCCGATTCAACGACCGCATTTGACTTACGCCCAAACCGTTGCGGGCGCCAGTAACGACGGCATCACATTCGCTAACAGCGTCCTGGCTCGACGGCCCGCGATCGCGAGCGACCCCCCTGCTAAGTGGCGAGTCGTGTCAACGGCCCCGAGGGACCCTAGTTTGCGCTGCTGCGTGCGCGTGGGTTCGGTCATCCGCAGCTCTCGCCAATCGTCTTGGGCGCCTGTTCGCTCGGTCCTCGCTACCTCCCGAGACGCACCGACAGCTCGTGCGCTCGGCCGTTATGGAGGGGCTCGGCCGCGGTGCCGTCGCCGGGAATGTCATGGCTAGGCTCGACCGGTCAGGGTGGAAGCGATGAACTGCTTCGCCGACTCGCGCATCGGCCGGGCCTGCAGACAACGTCAAGAGGCCCGAGACGAAACCAACCTATGGACCAAACGCGACCAGCGTTGACGATCGCTTTGGTCCCCGCGACGTCTTCGCACCGGGTATGCCTTCGGCGACCAAACGCAGGCCCGGCGCGGAGGTTGCCCCGGTCGTCGTGGAACTTTGGTGGCGGCGGGCCCGGGTGTCATGGTTACACAGTGAGGGTGGCGGTGAGCTCCTTCATGGCGATGTTGCGGCGCCGGGTGAGGTCGTGTTCGATCGCGACGGCGAGGTTGGCGAGGCCGCGGTAGCCCTGGACTGTGCGGAACCGGGTCTCGGCTTCGAGCATCCCGGCGGCGGTCCACCGCAGGCACATCTCTCCCGAGGTCCAGTGCTTGACGTTGCGGCTGATGACGCGGACGGTGGAGATCATCGACTCGATCGGGTTGGTCGACTGCAGCGTCTGCTTGAGCTTGCCGGTGATCCCGAGCCGGGTGACGGTCAGCGTCTCTTCCATCCCCTTGCGCAGCGAGGCGGCGGGGCCGGGGTAGGCGCGGTCGAGCTCGAGCGCCAGGTTGTTCAGCTGCTCGAGCGCTTGGTCGTGGTCGGTGTCCTTCCACGCCCGATGGCGCCGGGCCTTGACCGCGTCGCGGTCGCGTTCGGGGAGATGGTCGAGCACGTTGCGCTGCTTGTGCTCAACGCAGCGCCCGACCGGGACATCGTTGCCGAACACCTGCCGGATCGCCTCGCGCAGTCCCTGGGATCCGTCGATCACGAACAGCAGTCCCTGCTCGACATCCAGGCCCCGGTCGACAAGATCGGCCAAGCAACGCCGCGGTCACGGTCGCGTTCTCGGTCGACCCGTCCCAGCGGCCGAGCGCGAGCTTGTCACCCTCGGTCCTGAGCCCGAGCGCGACGATGTTGGCGCGGCCCTGCAGCGCGATCCCGTCGAGCATGATCACCGCGAGGCGGAGGTCGGCGAGCGGGCGGTTCATCAACGTCCACAGCAGATCGCGGGTGCGCTGCACCAACGCTCGCGACACCGCTGACTTCGACGTCGACCTGGCGTCGGCTTTGACCTGCTCGCCGACCGGCTCCTGCGCCCGGCGGTACCTGCGGGTCAAGACCCCGGCCACATCCGCTCAGGACACGACGTCCTGGAGCTGGTCACGGTCGGCGAAGTGATCATAGGTCCGCAACGCCACCTCTGACTCGCCGTCCGCCGCGCGGACCCGCGGCCGGTCGACCCCCACGCGCCGGCCGCCGAGCGTCACCTCACCGTTTTCGTGGCCGTGGCGAACCGCGGTCCGGTCCCGGTTGCACTTCCCCTTCAGACCGACGACCTCGTCGACCTCCTGCTCCAGCAGCTCCCTGAGCACGCCGAGCCCGACCTCTACCGACAGCGCCAACAGCCCTTCCTTCGCTGCCCCGACCAGCTGCCCCAGCGCCTCCTGCACCCGCTCCGGGAGCACAGCCTCATCGATGATCTCCTCAGCGACCGCTACGTTGCACTTCACGGCGGTTCCTCCTTCGATCTTTGCCGGATCACCCGCCACGCTCACACCAGGAGCGGACGGGGGGAGGGACCGCCGTCACCTCAAAGTTCTACGAGCCCCGGGGACAACCTCCCGCGGAACTGCGGTTGGTCGCCGATGCGATCGTCGGCTCTGAGACCACTCAAGAGATCGAAGCGATCGCCCGCGCGATGCCCGCCTTCCGCGCGGAGCACGGCGGGCAAGGAGCAGGACCGCAAGCCCGTCCTGAAACCGAAGCAGGTCCGGTCCGTGTCGAGGCCGGTTGAGAACTGTCGGCGACAAAGCGTGCCTCGGTCGGCCGGATCGTCGGTGCGGCTGACCCTCGCGTTGGCTCGACTGTCACGCCCGTCCGCTCGGCGCGTGCACCGGTCGTCGCAATCATGATGTGCTACGTCTCGACTGACCCATGGATGCCTTTAGCTTTGGCAAGACGGCTGAGCAGGCCGATGAGTTGGCCGAGTTGGTCCGGACGGGCACCAAGACGGCTACTTCGATGCTCTTGTGGGAATTGGAAGCGGAGGGCCGACCGCTGTGGCGTGTTGGTGACCGGGCGACCGTGCTCGACGGCGCTGGCAGACCGGTTTGCGTCATCGAGACAACCGAGCTAGCCGTCAAGCCGCTCAACGCGGTTGATGACAAGTTTGCCCGCGACTACGGCGAGGGCGACCGCTCGCTAGCTTGGTGGGGCCGGGTCATGCTGACCTACTACTCCGAGATAGCCGAGCGGCTAGGCAAGCATCCTTCGGAGGACATGCTGCTCATCTGCGAGAGATTTAGGGTAGTCACCTGATGGCACCAATCGGCATCGGTGGCGACTCGGCCCCGTGTCTTTTGCAGCGAGTGTCACGGGTCAGGCCGCGTCGGTGCGCTCGGCGAGGGTCGCGCGGACTCCCCGACGGAAGTGAGAAATTCGGCGAGGCTCGCGGCAAACGCGCGGTTGCATCTAGGCAATGGGGTGATGTGGCTGCTCATCGGAGACCTCTCGTGTCGTCGTTCGTGCGCTTAAGCTGCCGCGTGCGACCTGCGCCGTTGGCGTTGTGCCGGCGATCCCTGTGCCGCGAATGCGATCGCCAACTCGCCGGCCTGGCAGACGATTCCCTTGGCGACGACTCGCTGGGGCCCTGTTAGCCCGAGGGTGGGTGCCGAGTAGCAAGCGCTTGTAGGCCGGACGGTCGGCTCTGTATGCACGCGGCCGTCGGGCCGCGGGAGGATCGTGGGGTTTCGATCGTCGTCCAGAGGAGGACGTCATGGAGTCTGTAGGACTGTTGGATCGCGCCGGGCGGCGCCGCTCGCCCGCGACCCTGTCGAGCTTTCACCAGGGCCGAATCCCTCGCAACAAGGGCCTTCGGTACCCGCCAGACCCGCCAACCGTGGAAGAGATCATCGCGGTCATGCGGGCCGCCGGCGATGCGCCCGAGGGCGTGAGGCTGCGCGGGGTGATCATCGTGCTCTGGCGTGCCGGGCTTCGGATCAGCGAGGCGCTCGCGCTGGCCGAGACCGATCTTGACCGGCAGCGCGGCGCCGTTCTGGTTCGTGCGGGAAAGGGCGGTCGTCGGCGGGAGGTCGGGATGGACCGCTGGGCGTGGGAGCAGCTTGACCTGTGGCTCGAGCTCCGCAGGAGGCTCCCGGTCGGCGCCTTGTTCTGCGTGATGCGCGGTGCGACCTGCGGCCGGCCGTGCGCCCCGGTCGCGATCCGCGCGCAGTTGCATCGCACCGCGCTCACGGCGGGCGTTCGCCGCCGGTTCGCGCCACACCAACTTCGGCACGCTCACGCTGTGGAGATGTCACGCGAGGGAATCGCCCTGCTGGTCATACAGCGCCAGCTCGGGCATGCCGATCTCGGGATCACGTCCGCGTACCTGCGCGGGATTGACAACACCGAGATCATCCACGCGGTCCACGAGCGGCCGGCACCGATGATCCCCGCCGGCCCAACCCTCCGCGGCTGAGTCCGCATCTGCTTCCGGCCACCGACGGTGGTGCCTGGGGCCGGCAGCCCGCGCCTCAGGCACCCCCGCTCGTGCCCCACTGCACGGCGCCAACCTGCACGGCGCCAACCTGCACGACCGCATTCTGCGTCGGTCGGGGGATCTGCAAAGTGTTTGCAACCCGGCACCCGTGCTGGGCTAACACGGCTCCAGCGAGTCGTCGCCGATGCAATGGGGCGAGTTGGCTCGGCGGGTACGCGAAAGCGATCGTCTCGCGTAGGCGCGCGGCGCCATCGTCCTGTAAAGGTCATCGAGAGGCACAATCGCGGGATTGCCTCCCCGGCTTAGCCGCCGTTAGCGTCCGCTTGGAAAGTCGGGACAGGGGACGAAGATGGCGGAACGGGCTGGCAGGTTCACGATTTCATGAGACCGCGGGTTCCGGGGCTCGATGACGCGATGGGGTGCCGTGGCTGAGGCTGGCGCGGGGTACCCGCGCGCGCTCGTCCGTCGTCCCGGCCCGCGTCTGCGTGAGGCTTTGGTCACGCATCCGATCGGGACCCCGGTCGACGTGGACCTCGCAGACCGCCAGTGGCGGGGGTACGTTGATGCGCTGCGGGGGGAGGGCTGGGAGATCATCGAGGTTCCGCCGGCCGACGACTGCCCCGATGCGGTGTTCGTGGAGGACACCGTCGTGGTCTATGGCGAGCTCGCCGTCATCACTCGTCCAGGCGCCGACGAGCGCAAGCCCGAGGTCGAGGGAACCACGGCGACGCTGGCTTCCCTGAGCTATCGGATCGTCCGGATCGAGCCGCCGGGCACTCTCGACGGCGGTGACGTCCTGAAGGGTACGGGCGTGGTGTGGGTCGGCCTGAGCGGACGGACCAATGCATCCGGGGTGGAGCAGCTCGCGGAGTTGCTCGGGCCGCTGGGCGCTCGGGTCGTCGGCGTCCCCGTCTCCCGGACGCTGCATCTGAAGTCGTCGGTCACAGCTCTTCCCGACGGCAGCATCGTCGGCTTCGAGCCGCTCGTCGATGACCCCGCCGTGTGGCCGTCGTTCCTCTCGGTGCCCGAGGAGGCCGGCGCCCACGTTGTGGTGCTCGACGCATCCGCGGTGCTGATGTCGACGCGTGCACCGGCCACGCGAGCGCTGTTCGAGTCCCGTGGGCTCCGCGTGGTCGCAGTTGACATCAGCGAATACGAAAAGCTGGACGGCGGTGTCACCTGCCTATCGGTGCGGCTGCGCGGCTGAACCCAAACGCCTTGTCGCCGAACCGCTCGCCCGGAGTGAACGTGTCCCAGGACCAAAGGGATCGTGGTGTGCCGGAGGCGGACATGGCCCTCCACGCGGCAGTGACGACGGATCCCGGAACTCATCGGTGCTTCGGTTTAAGCTGCAACACATGGGTCGACGGAACCGAAATCGCGCAGCATCGGAGAGGAGGACGATCCAGATCACGTCCAGGCTGGAGCCACACGCCAGCTACCGGGAGGCCTGATGAGCGAGCACGACCCGATCCCGACGGCAGGCCGCTGGCCATACTTCAGCGTCGAGCTCGCGCTCTGGCCAGGCGAGTTCCAACAGATCGGCGATGTCGTTGAGGACTTCGGGACCGCGCACCAGATGGCGGATGCGGCCGTCCAGGTCCGAGACATCTTCGCCAACGACAACGAACCCGAGCCTTTCGCTCTGATCTACGGCGAGAGTCGCACCTTCGATGACTTCGACTTCGAGGGCGAGCCCGAATCCGAGGAAGAGGATTTCGACTGGTACATGGAGGGCGAGGGCCGCGACCCCGCGACCCGCGAACAGCTCGCCTGGGTGGCCGGCGACGGTCTGCATCTACCCGACTCTGAGCGGGCCGTCGACCTCTCCACCGAGATGCAGGACGCCTTCGAGGACGAGATCGCCGCCGACCGATCGCCGAGCAACGACCCGGACCGCGAGCTCGCGGCCGAGCATGGCGCGGCTTTCTACGGCGGAGCCGTGTCCTTTCCCACGCTCGACGCGGCTCGAGCGTTCGGGGAGGCACGGGCCAAGCGTTCCATGCAGAAGATGCTCGAGGGGATGCGCGGCTACACCGACGAGGAGGCGCAACGCGCTAACACCCTGTACGAGCGCTGGGAGAAGACGAGCACCGTCGCGCGCCAGAAGAACGCGCAGGCGCTCGCGGCGCACCTGCTCGACATCCACGTGTTCGGACGGAGGAATCCGCGCGGGCGCTCGGGAGGCGGACGCAGTGCGATCGCTCCCTCGACGCGCAAGATCGTCGAAGCCGAGGTCGCCGAGGTGATCGCCAACGAACACGCCGACCACGATTCCGACGCATAGCGCAGTTGACGCGGCCCTCCCTACCAGGCAGTGGCCGCACGTGCTGGCGCATCCGCGATTCGCCCTCGGCGGGGACCACCGAGAGCCAGGGTCGCGCCCCGGCCGCTGGGTGGTCGCCAAAGGACCACTCAGCTCCGCGAGGGGTGACCGAGAAAAGCAATCGTCGTGCGTCCGACGATCGGACTCGGTTTGACGATGTCGACCGCTGGTCGTAGGATTGACGACTGATCTCGGGCCCTAGCAGGGGCGGCCGCGAAAGAAGGAGGGGACGTGAAGCGTGTTCGTTTGAGCGCGATGCTTGCGTGTGCCGTGGCGCTCTCCCTGCCGGCCGCGGCCGGCGCGACGCCAGTCCCGAAGGTAACTGGGCCGCTGCCGGTCAGTGCCACGTCGTATCCGTTCGGCGCTGCCGACCACCAGGAGGTCCCCGAGGACCTGCACAAGATCGGCTACGTTGAGGAGGAGTACCTCGCCAGCGGCAAGGCCAATGTCTATAGCTGGCCGGCGCCCGGCCCCGCGGTCGTGCGCACGCCGGACGCGCCGTACACGACGCGCGTGCTCGTGCGCCGCCCGGCGAACCCGGCGCGCTTTAGCGGCACCGTGATCGTCGAGATCCTCAACCCGTCTAACGCGTTTGACCTCAACATCGGCTGGGCGCTCGCCCAGCGCCAGATCGTCGCGGACGGCGACGCGTGGGTCGGGGTGACCGGCAAGCCGATCGCGATCGACGCGCTTAAGAACTTCGACCCGGTCCGTTACGGCTCGTTGTCGATGGCGAACCCGCTCCCGCTCAACGATCCGCGCAACTGCAACCCGCCGGTCTCGTTCATCACGCCGGCCTCACGCACCACCGAGGACGGACTGGTCTACGACATCACCAGCCAGATCGGCGCGTGGGTGCGAAGTCGCGCTCGCTCAAACCCGCTGACTTACGGCAAGCGTCACGGCTCACCGGTCGATCGTGTCTACGACTTCGGCTACTCGCAGACCGGCAGCTTTGAGTACGACTACATCAACGCGATCCAACCGCTCGTGGAACAGACCGACGGCCGGCCGATGTTCGACGGCTACATCGTCGCCACCGCGGGCGGGAGGTTCATCGGCGCGGCCCCGATCAACCAGTGCGAGGCGCCGCCGCCGAACGGCGACCCGCGCTTGCAGTTCAAGGACGCTGGCACGCCGATCATCCACATGATGTCCCAGTCGGACTACCTGATCGGGATCGACTCTCGGCGGCCCGACAGCGACGCGCCACAGGACCGCTACCGGGGCTACGAGATGGCCGGCGCCGCGCACGCGACGCCCGACGAGCTGTTCTACTCGGCTGCGCCCGCGGACATCGTCAAGGCTGGGCGCGCCGTCCCGCCGGGGTCGTGCAACGAAGGCCCGCGCAGCCGTTTCCCCAGCAGCATCTTCTTCGACGCGGCGCTGCGTAACCTCGATTGGTGGGTGCGCTTCGGCATCGCTCCGCCCCACGCCGACCCGATCCTCGTCTCCGGGAGCCCGCCCGCACCCGTGCTCGACGAGTTCGGCAACGTGCAGGGCGGCCTGCGCTCGCCATACCTCGACGTCCCGACGAGCACGTGGTTCGGCAGCTCAACAGGCCCCTCGTTCTGCAGCATCGCCGGGCACGAGGTGCCATTCAGCGAAGCGCAGCTGGCCGCGCTCTACCGCAACCACGGCGACTACGTGAGCAAGGTCGCGCGAGACACCGCCAGGCTCGTGGCCGAAAGGTTCCTGACCGTGCCGGACGGCCTCCGGCTGATCCGGGAGGCCGCCCGGGCGAATGTTCCCTAGACCGTTCATTCCGCGCGGCTAACAGCCGTCGCGGAGATGTCGTGGAGCCCGCTGGCGTAAGCGGCGACGATAGCGTCGACGGGACCGTTGATGTGCTGGTCGCGCTGCGATGGTGGCTGGCGGTGGTCCGATCGGCTGCTCGGGGCTTGCCGGGCCCGCCGGAGCGCCTGCCAGACAGGTGCGAGGGTGATCCTTGCGACTCCTGCCCTGGTCCCGACCGACGGCGCACCGCAGCGCCGGCTAGCACGAGTTGGCTCCCGTCACGCGAAGCGGACGCTCCTCACCGGCGAACTCCGCTCGCCGGAGCGCTCACATCAGATCTGTCTCATGGACGTACTAATGAGCGGGCGTGGCGCGGCCCTCGCCACAACCCCGTGTTGCCCTCAACAGGCACCTCGACGGAACGTCGGGAGGCGCTGGTCTAAGAGCGGTCCTCTGACCGGGCAAGCCAAAGAGGCGCTATGCACGAGCCCCCGGCCTGACGACCATCGAACCTGCGAGCCCAGCTCGCGCAATCGGCCCATGAGCAGCCCCGCTCGGGTGTCGGCGCGGACGATTGCTTAGCTCTGCGCGACCTCGCCCAGCTTACGATCGAGTTGGCGACCAACCGCATCTCCGCGAGGACGCGGTGCTAGCCGCCGATGAGCAAGGAGGGGCAGGCACCGGAGCCGACTCCGACGCCGCGTCCAAAACCGCCGGCCATGACCGCGTCGCTGGGGAAGTCGCTGGCCGGGAAGATGGTCGCATCCAAGACGCACCAGCACCCGCGCTTGAACGGCACATGCAGTCGCGTGAGCAGCACGAAGGCGAGTTGCCATCTCAACTGGAGCGCCAGCGGTAGCTCGGATAAGGCCGTCGGAACGGTCTGGGACTATCTCAGGTCCGGCACGGCGTACTGGTGGTACAACTTCCACGGCGCCCGCACCTCGCTGTTCTGCTCGGCTCGGCGCCCGAAATCGAGGAGTTGCGCACACTCGTTCCACTGGGCCTGAACCGGCCCATTGGCCTGCTCCTGCGCGCTAAAAAACGGCGGCGAGCGCAGAGGTGGAGGATGCGTTCCGCCGTCGGCATGATCGAGAAGCGGCACAACGAGAGCTGAGCTCGGGGATTGACGGCGGAGAATAGTCCCTTCGCAGCCGGAGCCCCCGGCGCTCCTAGGCAGCCGGGTATTCCGATCCCTTGGGCTCGAGACTGTCGGGTTCAGCCCGACTGAGCAGCCTCGCCTCGGTTACGCTGGTCCGCCTGCCGACCGCCAGCGTCGCGACGTGATCGACCGAATTCCGAACCCTTGGGGAGAGTTGCCACGCTCACCTCCGATCGTGGCACCGGTCGACGCGCCGCTGTTCGCCCGGCATCCCGAGTGGGCCGACGTTACGACACTGCTGTTGAACCGATTGCCATCGCCGTTCTCGGGAGCGCTTGACGCGCCCGTGCTCATGCTTGGTCTTAACCCATCCGGCAAAGACAACGACAGCGACTACGGGCCAGGGTATACGGCACAACGCCGCCTCGAACTTCGATTCGCCGCGGATCGACCGTACATCTCGCTCAACCCGACGTATGCAAACACCCCCGGATACGGCTGGCATCACTTGCTACTCAGGACACTGATTACCGCCGTCGGCGGCAACGACGTGGAAGACGGCACCGAACGCGTCGCACGCGGGTTGCTGTGGCTCCAGTTGTTCGGCTACCAATGCGCTGCTTGGAGGTCCGTGCCACGCGGGTTGAGGCGTGCCGCGGAACGCGGCGAGTTGCCGTCTCAGGCGTTCGCGTTCCAAGTTCTCCGCGACGCGATCGGATCGGGCAAGACAATCATCGTCGCGCGCAGCTTCAAGGAGTGGACTCAGTCTGTCCCGGAGTTGACGTCGTACGACTACATCCTCGCGAAAAACAAACGACGACCGTTCGTCACGCCGAACAACCTCGTCGCACTGAACAGCGCGAAGCCGGGGGCAGCATTCGATCGCGTCGTGGCGGCGATACGCAACCACGCCACGCGCAATGAGCGGCATGCATGCTGAGCGATCTCGCCGACGCCCGCGACATCCGCCAGAGCCTCTCGCGGGTTCGCCCATAACGAAGGCGCGCACCGGTAGGCTGCCGCCATCGGGAATGTCGGTACCGGAGCAGCTCCGTCTGGCTGTCTCTCGCGCGCGTGAGGCCAATGTCGCCTGGAAGCACGAGTGGCCTGCCGATGAGGCCCCGGGGGTCAACGACGCCCATCAGATCATCGACCGAGTCCGGGCTGAGGCGAAGGCGGAGGTCATCGCCGATGACCGTTCGTACTGAGGAGGAGGTTTGACGATGGCCAAGATGACGGCAGCGGAGAAGGTGCGGAGGATGAAGGCCGCAGGGACGCTGCCAACGTCCCCGGCCACGCCGCCCCACCGACAGGGCCCGCGCGGCATCTGGTATGTCCTCGTTGGCGTCCCGTCCGAGGGTGCTACGGACGACCTGCCCGCCCCTTTCATGCACCGCGAGGCCGACTGCGCGGCCTTGGTATCCAAGACCAAGGGCAGCAAGAAGTGGCGAGTCCGCCGGGCCACCGAGGACGAGGTCGCCTGGAGGCTCGCCAACAAGAAGATCTGCCACCTGTGCAGCTAGATGGCTGACCTAATGAATCTCGACGCGTCCGAGGCGGAGCGGATCGACCGGACGTTGCTCAAGGTGATCGCCGATACGGCGGACAGGATCCGCTGGGCGGAGCAGCACACCGATATGGCGGAGACGATCCGCCGGGCGGAGTCCGCGCAGCGTGCGGCGCTGAAGATCGCGTGGGCTCGCGGGGTCTCGCCGCGCCGGATGGCCACGGCGCTCGGCGGCTCGCAGACCGAGCGGCGGGACAACTGACCTTACGCAGCGCGAAATAACGAGGGCGACCTCGGCGGGAAAGCGCAGCGACGCACTGCTCCGCCTCAGCAAAGACCCTGGAAGCGACTGGCGACTCGACTGGGAAGTCGATCCGACGGTCGAGCGCCGGTATCCGAGCGGCCGCCACCGCTTCGATGCGCGGGCCGGCGAGTTCGGCGTCACATTGGCCCGATCGTCACTCCGAGGCTCCTTTCCCTCGCTGCCGGTTTGGACGATCAGCGACAGCGCGATGCTGAGCGCGGCCATGCGCAGCGGCGCTGTCGGTTCGAGGCAGAAGGAGCAGCGTTGGCGGCAACAAACCCGGGCTCGGAGACTGCCACTTCCGAACAGACGGAGCCATGCGATCGCGCTCACCGCCGTGACTGCTCTGAGCTCGAAGAAGTCGTGCAGCCGGCGGACGAGCGGACCAGAACGCGGGCCTTTGGGCGTCCCGATGGCCGCTACCTGCACTATCGCTTTGACCATGGGCGCCGGCACACGGCGTGCCATCGCATTGGCGACGATCCAGCACTCTGACGGCGCCGGCGCCGGCTTGCGCTTTGCCACGGATCCAATCGCCAGCGTGTCTGCCTGGCCGACCCGTTAGCGCCCGGCGGGTGCCGCATCGGTCGCGAGACTTACCGTGAGGCTGGGCGCCATGTGACGTCGCTCGTCAGCGACGGCGCGCCACCGGTGGCCACGCCAAACCCCACGCGCGCGGAGCTTCTCGTCCAGCGAGTGGGGCCGGCACCCTGAACGCGCAGCGAGGCGTCCACGCGCTCTGAGCAACCGGCAGTCCCTGTCGCGGTACTCCCGGTTTGACGACGGGCATCCGAGCCCGTCGCCAGCCGGAAGTGGATGAAGCTCCGGACCAAGGCAGCTCACCCACCATCAAGAACCCTCCCAGAACGGCAGCGCCCCGACCGGGTTGAGGCTCACCACGAGGGACGACGACCAACACGAGTGAGGCCGTGGGCAGCGGTCGTTTCGTGCCACCGCGCGACCTCTGGCCTGAGCCAGAGGATCGGCCGACCCTGCGGCAGACGTTGACCATCGGACCGAGGGGTGTCGGGTAGCGCGACTGGTGTCGGTTGACGGCAGTGTGGGGGGCGAGGCTGAGGACCTCGGAGATGTCATCAGCGTCAGTCAGGTCGCCGACGCCGACCGGCAGGCACAGCCCCAGGCGCGAAACTGACACCACTGGTAGCAAACGTCAGTTCCGTCCGAGGTTCGTGTTCGGCGCCGCCGACCTCGGCCAGGGCTTGGAAGTCGCGCTGGACGTGAGACCAGCAGATCTGCCGGCGAGCCAGCGGGAGGTGGTTGTAGGCCCACCACCGATCCGAGGTCACAATCGCGCTGCTGGCCCCGAGCAGTTGGCGGGCGCGGTCCTCGTGGCGATCCTCAGCGATGCGGTAGACCGCCACCTTGGTGGTGAATAGGCCCCACAGCGTCCGCCGCGCGCCCTTCAGTCGCCAGCCGGTCTCGTCCATGTTGACCCGTCCCGCTCGCTGCGCGGCCGCGATCAGCCGGTCATGCGGACACTCCAGCGCGTCGGCCGCGCGGGTGAGGATCTGATCGACGCTGCCGGTCGACAGCCGCGCGCCGAACAGCTCGCGGCACAGCTCGACGCTGTCGCGGCGAGAGATCCGATTGCGAATCGCCAACGTCGTGATCGCCGCCTGCAACCGCGGGCCGAACGCGCTGGCGGCGATCTCGGCCGGCAGCTCAGCGCGCTGGCGCCAACCGCAGTCCGGGCAGCGCACCCGCACGCACTGATGCTCGACCACGATCGTCGAGATCTGCGGCAGCTCCTCGACCTGATGGCGGACCGACTCACCCACCGCCACGTGCTCGGCGTCAGCGAAGCGATGTCCGCACCGACACCATGCTGGCCAGTGCACGATCACCCTATCCACCGCCCAGCTCGGCAACAGCTCCCGCCCCGAGCCCTCATGTCCCGGCTGAGCGCCCTGGCGCTTGCCCGACCGGCCCTTCGGCCGCGCCCGCTTGGGCTTCTTGGCGCCCAGCGCATCGCTGGACGGAGGCCGCGAGGAATTCCGCGAGTTCTTGGCCAACTCCCGCTCCAGCCGCTCCACCCGCTCGGTCAACCGCCCGATCTGACGGTCCATCCGCAACAGCACCTCGACCACGACCTCCCGGCCAGCGTCGTAGATCGCCTCGGCGTCGGCGCGCTCCACATCCCCAGATTCGACGAAGCGGTGTTATGTCCCCCTGACCAACTGAACGCTTACCAAAAGGCTATGATTTGCAGGTAAATACAAAGCGGCCGCGGCGGTGTTGTAGCACCCCGGGGCCCGGCCGAGACCTAAAGGGAGGTCACGACGATGCAAGCGTAAGCTTCTGTGGAGACGGCGCCGGTGGTGCCGCTTCGCGCCTTTGAATCTTCTTCCGCGGCTGGTGCTGCAGGTGGCGTCCTGGACGACCTGCTTGCCCAGCTTGCGGATCTGGTCGCGGACCGCATCGCAACGCGGCTGGCTGGACCGCGGACTTCTCAGAAGGATGAGTGGCTCGATACGCGCCGCGCCGCGGAGTACCTGGGATCCACCGGGACAGCCTCCGCCGACTGGCTGCTGAGCGCGCGATCCCGACGGAGCAGGCCGGTGCCGGTTGCAAGCTCTACTTCAAGCGGTCCGATCTCGATGCCTGGCGTTGTGATGGTCCTGCCTCGCTGACGGCCGTCGACGGTGGACGCAATGGCTGAGTCGTCCGAGGCTCCGCGGCGGGTTCGCGTCGAGCGTGGGATCTATCGCCGGGCGACCGGCGTCCTGGAGGTCGGCTTCAAGGATGAGGTAGGCCGCCAGCGGTGGCGGACCGTCGACGGTGGCATCCTCGCGGCGCGCAAGCTCAGGGACGACCTCGCTGCTCGTCGCGCGCGGGGCGAGAGCGTCGCGCCGAAGCCGAAGCTCAAGCTCGGGGAGGCGGCAGACAGCTGGTTGGACGGGCCGGTCCTGGACCTGCGGGAGACGACCCAGGCCAAGTACCGTACCATCGTCAACGAGCATCTCCGTCCTCGCTTTGAGGCGCGGAGGCTCGATGCAATCGTCGCTGATGATCTCGCGCGGCTTGTCCGTCAAATGCGCGGCGAAGGCAAGAGCGAAGCCACCATCGCCGTCGTCCTTGGTGTCGTCGGCCAGGTCTACAAGTTCGCGTCTCGGCGGCTCGGTTGGAAGGGGACGATCCCCACGACTCTCCTGCTGCCGTCCGAGCGGCCCAAGGTTTCGCTGGCCAAGCGCCGGCCGATCTTCACAGGTGAGCAGCTTGAGCAGACCATCGCGGCGGCCCACGAGCCGTTCCGGACGCTGTTCACGGTAGCCGCGTTGACGGGGGCGCGGGTCTCTGAGTTGTGCGGGCTCACGTGGGCGGACATCCGCATCGACGACCCGGGCGAGGCGGAGATCGAGTTCGAGTGGCAGGTGGACCGGCACGGCAATCGGCGGCCGACGAAGACGGACGGCTCGGCGAGGACGGTGCCCATCCCGGCGGAGCTGGCGGTGGTCCTGACGCGTCATCGGGATGGGATGGGGAAGACAAAGCCGGATGGTTTCGTCTTTGCGACCGGAACCGGTCGGCCACTGCAGCAGCGCAACGTTGCCAGGGCTCTGCGCGAGGCGGAGAAGCGCGCGGTCGACGGCGACGGTCGGCCCGTGTACCCGGTCCTTCACGAGCTGGACGACGAAGGGCAGCCGGTTCCCGTCCCTCGTGGCGTCCTGCCGTCGATGCACTCCTTTCGACACACAGTCGCCTCGCGGGCTCTCCTGGCCGGCGAGAGCGTCGATGAGGTCGCGTTCCTGCTCGGGCACAGGGACGGCACAGTGACCCGAACGGTTTACGTGCGTGAGGTTGCGGATGCCCGCCGACGCGCGATGCGTCGGTCACGGATGGCGGCGGAGTTCTCCGGCGTTCTGGGGGCGGCTCTGGACTCGCGGACGGACTGAGCGGCTGGGGCCGCTCGGTCTCAGCCGTTCGCCAGCTCGGCCAGCAGCGTCTCAACCGTCCAGGTGGCGACACCGCAGCCGAGGAAGTCGGCGTCCGCGGTCAGGATCGAGGCGTCGAGTGCCAATGCTGCGGCGACCGTGGGCCAGTCGCGCTCGTCGCGCGGGACTCGCCGGAGCGCGATGTCGCGCATGCTCTCGTACTGGTCCTGTGGCACGACGGTGACCGCCCCGTCTGTCAGCAAGGTCTGAACGCGCCCCTCGAGTAGCTGGCGTCGGGCTGGGTCGAGCCCCCTCGAGGCGAGCACGCCCAGGCGACGGTGGAGCTCGTGCTCGGCCTCTTCCCACTGCTCCGCGGCGACGAAGACGTTCAGATCCGGGTTCAAGAACATCTTGCGGCCGCGCTCCCGGAGGAGCTCGCCGACGAGCACGCTCGCGTCAGCGATGACGCGAATCACTCAGCTCGGGCATCGGACGGCTCGGGTCCAGGAAGTCGACAAGCTCGTCCTCAGTCATCCCCGTTTCTTCGAGGACCTCCTGGACGGTCTCGCCGAGCTTGTCCAGATCACGCTTGATGCGCTCGTGGTCTCGCTTCATGGGGAAGTAGATGCCGATGACCTGGCCGTGCTTGCTCACGGCAACCGGCTCGCCGCCCGACAGATATGTCGTGGCGCGATCTCGGAACTCGCGGACGCCTACATTCTTCATCGTCGACCTCTTGTGGCCACCTGGTGGTCACAAGTTTAGATGTCCGACCTCGGTGGTCAAGTGGGGGGGCAGAGAGCCGGCGATGGGGACACCGCGCCGAGGGCGATCTATGGAAACTTTTTGGAAGCCCCAGCCCTCATGGATGCCCTCTCAGAGGCCTGCAGCCGAAATCCGGAAAGCTGTGATTTGCAGCAAAAACCTGCACGCGCGCAGTAGCTGAAATCGCCTGCAGAGTGATGGTAAGGAAGGGGTCGTCGGTTCGAGTCCGACAGAGGGCTTTCGGACCTTTGCAGGTAAAAAGCGGCTCGGGGCGTGCGTCAGCGGTTCGTCTGGCGCAACGTGGGCGGGCTGACACGAAAGTGGATCGCAGCGAGGGCTCTTGTACCGGAAGCCTCGGATTTCGCGATCGGTAACCCTGCAGCAGAGCGATCAGCCTCGACTCCACGGATCGACGAACACGTCATCGATCTGCGGGTCGCCGGCGAGCGCGGTGAGGTTCACGGACACCTGAGCGGTGCCGCCTGAGAGCGCCCCCAGCACTGCCGAGCTCGTCAGCATCACCGGCGTCGGCGACCATCCGCCGAGGGCGACGGCAACGCCAGCGGGGATCACCGTACTCCCGTCGACGATGCTGACCGCGACCAATCCCTTGCCCGCAATGAAGAAACGGATCGTTGGGTATGCCGCGTCAACACACGTGAGTGGCGACTGGGCCGATGACGCGGCTGGCAAAGACAACGAAGAGGAGCCAGCGGTCCCTGTCGCCGCGTACGGCTCACTTCCCGCGACAAGCTGGGCCCCGCCGGTCAGTGTCCACGACGGGCTTTCGAAGTCGCCGCCCGGCGCGGCCTCGTAATGGGAGAAATCCAGCCACCGCGCAAACGGTTGAGTCAGCGCGGATGCGTTGCACGTATTGAGATTGACCAGGTCGGCCTTTGCGCCTGAGAGGATCGGGGAAACCAGAGCAGCGACCCCCGCGCTGCAGGCGATCGCGGCCGTGCTGAGCAGACGACGGAATGAGTGGAACATGGGGCTCTCCAACAGGTCGGACGGGTGACCTCTCGCCGCTCCTCCTAGCTGGAGCACAGGCGGGGTCGCAGCGCGTTAATACCCCCGCTGCGACGCTCTATGCGGCCAAACTCGCAGATTCGTTCGCGGCGTAGCGGCGAGGATCCGGTGCGTCGACGCACCAGAAACTTGAGACTTCGCGTCTGGTGGCAGTATCGCCCGGGGTGGGCCTCGGCGGGCTCTAGGAGGCCCGCCGAGGCCTAGGGGGAACGGCGCCCAAATGCCGCCAGCGGTCGCTACTTCTGGATCGTGGCGGTGAAGCTTTGTCCGGCTGTGGCTTGTGGCTCCGGGTCTGCATCGGAGAGAATGAAGGGGTTGGCTTTTAGGCCGCTAACCAACCGCTAAGCCGATGCAGTTTCGAATCCTCGGTCCGTTTGAGGTCTACGACGGTGATCGTCTGGTCTCGCTCGCGGGGGCTCAGCGGTCGCTGCTGGCGCTCCTGTTGCTGAGCGCGAACGAGGTCGTGTCCGCTGACCGGTTGATCGACGAACTCTGGGGCGAAGAGGCTCCGCACTCGGGGCGGACCGCGCTGCAGGTGCGGGTCTCGCAGCTGCGAAAAGCGCTGGGCGATGCCGGCGGACGGATTGCCACCCGCGCGCCCGGATATCTGTTGCGCGTCGATCGCGACGAGCTTGACCTGTATCGCTTCGAGCGGTTGGTGAGCGAGGCAGAGGGGGCCGAGCCGGCGGAAACGGCCGCGAAATTGAGCGAGGCGCTTGACCTGTGGCGCGGGCCTCCGCTTGTCGATCTGTCCTACGTGTCGTTCGCGCAGCCGGCGATCAGACGTCTAGAAGAAATGCGGCTGGCCGCGGTCGAGAAGCGCGTCGACGCTGAGCTTGAGCTCGGACGCGAGGCTGAGTTGGTCGGCGAGCTTGAGACACTGGTTGAGGAGCATCCGTTGCGCGAGCGTTTCCGCGCACAGCTGATGCTGGCGCTGTATCGGTGCGGACGTCAGGCCGACGCGCTCGCCACCTATGGGGACGCCAGGCGCGTGCTGGTCGAGCAATTAGCGCTTGAGCCGAGCCCACCGCTGCGCCAGCTCCACCAGGCGATCCTTCGCCATGAAGCGGCCCTCGAGCTCGCGCCGTCGCTCGCTCCGGAATCGGGTCCGCGGTTAGCGCCGCGCCAGGACCATAATGTGCCGCACAACCTGCCCACTCAGGTCTCCAGCTTCGTCGGACGTGACCGCCAGCTGGACGAACTTCGGCAGCTGCTATCGCGTGCTCGCATGGTCACGCTGACTGGCGGCGGGGGCGTGGGCAAGACGCGTCTCGCGCTGCAGCTCGCAGCGAGCATGCTCGCCGGGTCGAGCGATGGGGTCTGGTTTGTCGATCTCGCCCCTCTAACTGACGCCACGCTGGTCCCCGCCCAGCTGGCGAGCGTGCTTGGAGTCCCGCAGCAGCCGGGACGATCGCTGCTGGAGTCGCTGATCGGCGCGTGCGGCGACCGACAGTTACTCGTGATCCTGGACAACTGCGAGCACGTGATCGACGAGACGGCCAACGTCGCCGACCAGTTGGTGCGCGGCTGTCCGCGGATGAGCATTCTCGCGACCAGCCGCGAGCCGCTCGGGATCGAAGGTGAGCATCTGTATGGCGTCCCCTCGCTGTCTGTCCCGCCGGCCGGCGCCGATCCCAAAGGCCTGCTCACCTGCGACGCGGTCCGGCTGTTCACCGATCGCGCGCGCCAGCAATGCTCCGACTTTTCGGTCGACCCCCAGAACGCCCCGACGGTCGCGAACCTATGCCGCCGGCTGGACGGGATCCCATTCGCGATTGAACTTGCCGCTGCCCGGCTGCGCATGCTTCCCCTGGACGAGATCGAGAATCGGCTCGATCAACGTTTCCAACTGCTCACCGGCGGGCATCGCATCACGCCGCCCCGGCAGCAAACCCTCCGAGCTTTGATGGACTGGTCGTATGACCTGTTGAACCCAGAAGAACAGGAAACGCTCGAGCGCCTATCGGTGTTTCCAGGAGGATTTGACCTCCACAGTGCTGAGGAGGTGGTCGGCGCCGGGTTCGACTCCCCGGTCGGCGTTTTCGATCGGCTCGCCGCATTGGTCGACAAGAGCCTGCTCCAGGTCGACGACGTCGGAGTACTCCGCTATCAGTTGCTGGAGACCGTTCGGGCCTATGCCACCACAAAGCTGCGGGCGCGACGCAAAACGGCGGAGAGCGCGTTGCGGGCCGCGCACCGCGATCATTACCTCGCCTTGGCGGAAACCGCAGCGCCGCACCTGATCGGTCCCGGCCAGATTGAGTGGCTTGACCGCCTCGAGCTTGAGTTCGACAATCTCCGCTCCGCGATCTCCCACAGCCTCCAGGATCCCGACCCCGTTCCCGGACTGCGACTGGGCCGGGCGCTCTGCTACTTCTGGCTTTACCGCGAGCCGCGGGCTGAAGGCGCGGTCGCACTATCTGCCGCGCTTGACCGCCCGGGTGCTCAGCAGCCCACGCTTCTGCGTGGCCGCGCGCTTGTCGCCACAGGGCTCCTGCTCACGATGATCACAGGGGAGTACAGCGCAGCTGCCGGCCGCGCTCAGGAAGCGCTCGAGATCGCCCGCGCACATGGAGATGAGCACCTCCGTGCCGAAGCGCTCCACGTGCTTGCTCTCATCAGCGAGAGTCGAGGCGACGAGCAGACCCACCTCGAACTCACCGGCGAGGGGCTCGCCCTGGCCACGGCGCTCGCCGACCCGCATCTCACCGCGCTGTTGCTGATGACAAGGGGATCCTCGCCGCGGCTGAGTCACGCGGAACGGGCGCGCACCGTCGAGAGGAGCCTGGAGCTGTCTCGCCAAGCCGATAACAAAGCGCTGCACCTGGGGACCCTCAACAACCTCAGCTATCTCGAGATGGAAGGCGGAGAGATCAGCACGGCGCGAGCCCGTCTTGCCGAGGCGGTTCGGCTCGCACAAGAGATCGGCGACCAACGGGGCCTGAGCCTCCAATTGTGCACGCTTGGTTTCGCGTCGCACCTTGACGACGCTGACACCGATGCCCGGGAGATGTTCGATCAAGCGCTGGCGATCGCGCACCGCAACGGCGATCACCTGATGGTCGCCTACGCGGACCTTGGCCTCGCATTGATCGCCAGTCGGGCGGGTGAGGCGCAAACCGCCGCGACGCTGCACGGCGCGGCCGACGCGATCCACCACAACCTCGGTACACACTTCGACACTCTGGAATCCGAGCTGCGCGATGCTGATCTCAACCGGCTGCGGACGACATTGGGTCACGCCGCATTTCGGACCGCCTATAACGCAGGCTACGCTCCTGAGACCGCCGCTGTAGCTGTCACAGGATGAGCCGATCCTCTCATTTACCTATATTGAGGTGAATCGAAATACCTTCGACCGGTATAGTGCACAGAATCTCCGACTGCTGCACAGGGTTCGCACGGGATTGAGACCTTCGACAAGCCCGGAAGCCCGCGTCAGCCGGACACCATCGCACCACGGCGCGGCTCTTACTGAACTGTCCGGGGTTAGCGGAAGGTTTTTGAAGCGGCGTTGCGGGGTAGGTCCCTTCTTGGCGCAACGGCCTTGGTCGACGTCAAGCGGCGCAACCGGCTCGAGGTATCCGATCTCTGCTCGATGGACGAGGAACTGACACCGTCGCTCGGAGTTGTCTTTTGACCGCGATTTGAGGGTGTATGTCACCTGCCAGCTTGCACCGACCGAAGAACGCTTGGGCGAACGCGAGCCGCGCTCCCGTCTCGTGAACGTGACCGCCCCCACACGCCTGCAGTCCGCACGCGGCGCTCGACGGATATCGATTGAGCTTTCTCAGACGTCGGGGAACTGCGCCCCCATTTCCCCGACAGGCCCCGGGCGTCCGGACGGAACCGGACTGCCCGGGGCCCCTTTGACATAAGTCGTCGCCTCGGCGCCGACGTCGGGTGCTGTGGCGCTCGTCCTTCTGAACCGCGGGCTCCGACGGCGCAGTTGACCGCTGCTTCTCGGTTCTCGCTCCGGTTATCCATGGTGAGGAAGGGGTCGTCGGTTCGAGTCCGACAGAGGGCTCTTTCGGATCGCCCGTGGTTGCGGGGTTTCTGGGGCAGGGCCGGCCGGATCGCGGCTCTCGGTGGGTGTCTATACAAGCTTCGTGGAAGCCGCCGCTCGTCCAGCCTGGGTGTGCCCGCTGCTGCCGGGCGCTGTCGGCGCACACCTTATGGCTGATCGCTCATTGCCTCGAGTGGGGGCCGCGCATCGCCTGATAGCCCGGGCTGTCGACCGGCCCGACGCTCAAGGAGGACGCATAGCTGCCGTAATTGGTCAGTGACACCTGCCCCAGCCCTCCAGTGTTGGAGTCGAGGTTCCATACGGCGATGGCGATCGTGTTGCTGCCATCGGTCCTCAGGATCCCGTTGGGAATCGGGAAGCTGTGCTCGGGCCCGAGGTAGTTGACGTAGTCGCCCAACTGCCAGCCGTTGACGTAGAGCAGCGCGCGATAGCGCCGGCTGGGGTTGTCAGAGAACGTCACGCCGATGGAGGTGTCCTGTCCGGCAGGCAGGTGCAGCGAGACAGTCGTGCGATACCACGAGACGCCCGCTCGTGGGTCAGAGGCGGGCAATGTCACGGGGTTCCAGCGAGCGTCGGGGTAACCCGGCAGGTCCCATCCCTCGCGCTCGCCGAATAGGCCGCCGTAGGCGAGTGGGCCACGTACCGGATCCTGGATGTTCTCGCCGCCCAGGTTGCCCTGAATGCGCCAGGTCACCGCGGTAGTAGGAGACCCGATGAGCGACGCGGTGGTCAGGCCGCGGGCGGTCTTGTTGGCGTCGGTGGAGTTGTAGTCCTCCTCGTGGCCCATGTTGACCGTGAGCACGGAGATGACGTTGTCAGCGCCCTCGTGCAGCGATCCGGCCGGAAAGACGAAGTCGGCGCTGCCCGTCGTCGAGCTCCCCAGGAACTGCCCGTTGATCCAGGCCGAGAACGCCTGGGCGCCGCCACCGGAGTCCGATACGAGATGGACGCCGGTCTCGTTGCCGGTGGCCTGAAAATGTCCCCGATACCAGACATTTCCGGTGTGAAAGCCGTAGTCGTCGGCGTAGAGGACCGGCAGTGACTGCACCGGCGTGATGCTGTTGGTGGTGGTCTTGTCCGCCACCTGCCAGCCCGAATCGTCAAAGCCCGGCGCCGCCTCGGGGGATTCCTCCTGATGGCGCCAGTGGGTGAGAGCAGGTAGGTGGATGGTCGCCGCGACCGGGATGGACCCCACCAGGCTGCCACTCGGGGTTGCGGTCGTCCGCACCGGCCGACCGTTCCAGGTCACCTGGCGTGCCGAGCTGAACACCTCGAAGGCGTGATCGGTGCCGTTGTCTCCCGTGAGCGCCAGCTGTCGTCCGCCGGCACTGCTGACCGCGGTCCGCAACAGGTGGGTGCCGCGGACGAGCACCGGCCCCGCCGCGGTGTCCTGGCGCCAGAACGTCTCCGCCGTCGGCTTGTCGGCGATCAACAGCAGCAGCGGCCGCTGCCCGGAGGGAGCGACGGTGACGCGGATCAGTCCGGCGTGCCGATAATCGAGGCGTAGGTCTCCGCGCTGAGGGTCCCAACTGGTGGTCACCGAACCACCGCTGGCCTGCACCTGAGGCTTGGATACGTAGTGCAGGACCGTCTCGCCGTCGCTGCCGGGGTCACCGTAGAGCACGGCGATATCGCGCCCGGCAATCGTCGCTTCGGTCATGATCTCCGAAGTCGAGTACTGCAGTTGGGAGTCTCCCAGTTTGTAGTTGGCCACGATGATGTGCGAGTCGCGCCCGTCGAGGGTGATGGCGGTGCCGGGCTGCTGGGGCACCACCGGATAGGTTGGGGAGGTCTGCGGCGCGGTGGGGACATCGATCGCGTCGATGGAGACGTAGTTGTCGGTGGAGGCGCTGCTGTGCGTGCCATCCACGACGATATTCAGGGTGTGCGTTCCGCTGCTGAGTCCTGTCTTGGAGAACAGCACGGCCTGGTCGGAGTTGCCCGAGCAGTCGACGGTCGCCTGCTTGACCCCGTCGATGTAGACATCGGCAAGACCATGGTTATTGGTCTGTGATCCGATCCAGCGCACTGCCGTGCCGGTGAAGGTCACGCTCATCGAATCCCCAGCGGTGTTCGAGAACGACTCGGTGTTCTTGTAGTCACCGCCGGTGTAGCTCTGGTTGGCGACGTGCGACCAGGTGCCGGTGTAGTTCAGGGCCGGGTCTGTGTCGTCGTAGGTGTAGGTGATCTCCGGGATCGGCTTCGCATTGAAGTCGATCGCGATGTGGGTGCGGTCGACCGAGGTCGACGTTGAATCGGCGTGGCGCAGGACGTGGAACTGGGTCCCCGTGTCAGGGTTGATTCGCGCCGTGTCGACGATCGCCGGGTTGTCGGGCGGCTGGGCGTTGATCAGGTCTGTCTTGGTCAGCGGCGTCACGGACTGGGTGAAGTAGCCGATGAGTTTGTCCTCGTAGTACTTGGGGTCGAGCTGCCGGGTCTCGCGGATTGCGGCCCCGTAGTCGTAGGAGGTGTAGTTCTCCGGGATGCCCAGCCAGCCCCAGTTCGTTCCCCCATAGGTCATGTAGAAGCTCTGCGCGGTGGCCCCGACGGCGATGTTCTGCTTGTAGAAGACGTTTGCGAACTGGTCGTTGATCAGTTGGGCGCACTTGTCGTAGCCCGGGCCACCCCACGGGTCGAACGCGCCGCCCTGGAACTCGGGTGAATACAGCGGCTTGTCGGCCGGATGGTCGTAGGAGATGTTCGGGACACCGTTCCATTGCGACGGGTTTGAGCAATTGAACCCCTGCGGATAGGAGTCGGGACCGTCGACGTCCAGCTCCCCGGTGCCCGAGTTGAAGGTGCCATTGTTGTTGCCCGTAAGGGGGACCGTAATGCCGTCGGCCCGCGCCTTGTTCTCCAGGTCCTGCATGTAGGTGCGCCCAGCCGCCGAGCCGTTGTAGTACTCGTTCTCGATCTGGTAGGCGATGACCGAACCCGTCCCATTGGTCAGCTGATGGCGGGCGATGTGCCGGTCGATCTGCGTCATCCACTCATACGCGTACTGCAGAAACCGAGGGTCGGCGCTGCGGTTGTTCTCGGCCTTCGTGGTCAGCCAGCCGGGCAGCCCGCCGGAGTCGACCTCGGCATTGATGTACGGCGCCGGGCGCACGATCACATACAGCCCGGCCTGTTGTGCCATGTCCAGCAGTTTGTCCACGTCGCGGATGCCTGTGAAGTCATAGACCCCGGGACGCGGGGAGTGATAGTCCCAGTCGAAGTACAGCGAGACGGCATTGAATCCGGCGGCCTTCATCTTCTGGAAGATGTCGCGCCAGAGGTCGGGGCTGGGGAGGCGGAAGTAGTGGAACTCCCCGGACCACAGGTAGGTGCGGCGCCCGTCGATCATGAACGAGTAATGGTCGTACGACACCGTGTGGGTAGTCGCCGTACGGGACCTCGCGCGTTGCGTCCTCGCCGACGCACTCGCCGGCCAGGCCGTCCAGACCGCGACCAGCACCGCGACCAGCGCCGCCAGTCGCCCAATGTGCGTTCGCCGACGGACCGGCCGCGTGCTCGTGCTGGAGCGCATGCCTCTACCTCATCTCTCCTGTGACTGACCCGAGTGGCCGCGCGCGCGTGCACGCTCAGCCACCTATGCGATCGGTCCCTGTGCGCGCCTGGATACGCGGCACAGCCCGTCCGAATTGTGAGCGCTCACACCGGCGCTGTCAAGGCCTCGGTGCGTTCGCGCCGATCTCGCCGACGCCGATGCGCGCCGACGCTACTGCTGAGAGGGAAACGCGGTTCAAGGTCACAGTCGAGGGTGGCCTGGTCACGCGCTGAGAAGAGTCCGAGCGGAGCCCGGGTGAACTCGATCTCTCTGTGCCTCCCGGGCCACACCTCGCCTATTGCAGCTTCCCTTGGCGAGCGGGCCGGCGTCGACTGGGTTGATCCCACCCGGTCAAGCAGATGCATCACGGTGTGCACCGCGAGCCGGTCGTCGCCGACCGCGGCCACCGCAATGCGATCGGGCACGCCCGGAGGGCGTGGGTACGCATCGAGCTCGTGGTGCCGAGCTGGTTCAGGCTCTTGACGACGCGGGCGGCGGGGAAGTGGGCACGCTGCGCTGTGCCTGTGCGATCACCCGGTGAGTTTCCGGGATGCCATCTCGCAGCCTCGGGCGAGGCTCTCGAGCTTGGCCCATGCCACGTCCGGGTCGATGCCCCGCATGCCGACATGAATCGAGAAGCCGCAGTCCACCCCGGCCATCAATCGGTCGGGGTCGACCACGCGTGCCCAATTTTGCAGCCGCTGGGCGACCAGCTCGGGGTGTTCGATGTAGTTGGACTGCGGCTCGATCACGCCCGGGCAGATGACCTTGTCGTCGGGCACGCCGAGCTCCGCCAGCACGGCCCACTCATGGGCGTGGCGGGGATTCGCGCCCTCGAAGAGCACGGTCTGGGGCTTGGCGGTCCAGACCATGTCGATGATGTCGGCCAGGGGCACGTCGCGATGATGCGGCCCCGGGTAGTTCCCCCAGCACAGGTGCATGCGGACGCTCTCGGCGGGGATGTTGCGCACCGCGTAATTGATGGCCTCGATGTTGACCGCGATGGTGCGTCGGAAGGCGTCGAGGTCTAGGTCGGAGTAGGACATGTGCCGTCCCATCGCCAGGTCCGGGCAGTCAAGCTGGAGGGTGGCGCCGGAGGCGACGATTGCCTCGTACTCGGGACGCATCGCTTCAGCGATGGCGAAGAGGTATTCCTCGTGACTGCCGTAGTAGGCGTTGGTGAAGAAGATCGAGATGACGCCGGGCGAGGCGGCCGAGGAGAACGTGGCAGAGGCGCTGGCAGCCTTGGCTGCGGCCGCCAGGTGCTCCATGTCCCGAGCTGCGGCGTCGGGATCCTTGACGCCGATGGGGGCGATGCAGGCCGGAGCGGAGCGCTTGCGCCGGCCTGGGTTGGATTGCACCAGCTCGACGCTGCGGGGGAAGTCGTTTAGGTCGTCGAAGTTGTAGCTCTGCACGCTCTCGCCCTCGAAGCCGGTCAGGCGGTCCTTGACATAGGTGGCATACGAGGGCTTGGACATCTCGCCGTCATTGACGATCGAGACGCCGGCCGCCACCTGTCGCTCCACCACTTCGGTGACCGCTTCCTTCACCCGGGCCTCGAGGGCGGTGGCGTCAACAGGGACGCCGTCCCCGACTGCCCACATGATCTGCACCAGGTCATCGGGCCTGGGCAGACTCCCGGTGTGGGTGCATCGGATCCGGTCAGCGCTCATCGACCCTCACCTGACACGGTGTGCGAACAGCACCAGCACGTCCTGAGTCGTCCGCACCAGGCGAACTCTAGATGATGCAGTCGATGATCGGATGAGGTCTCAACTTCAGGGGAGCCGTCGTGGTTCGTAGACGGTTCGGAGTGAGCCGGGCCTCCGGCCGCGACCCCGCGGGTACCGCGCCGGGCGACACTCCTGGGCAAAGCGAGGAGGGAGGCGCGAGCAACTGGGCTGCTGTCGACCTCACGATGAGGGCCGTTGGCAGGCCCCGTCAGTGAAAGAAGGCGAAGGTCCTGAGCTCGATGCTGTGCCGGGGTACGGGCGTCTTCACGGCGGGGTCACGGAACGCCGAGTGGATGACCCGCCAGGCCCGGCCATGGTCTGAGTCGTGGAAGACGAAGAAGAGGACCTCGTCGCGTGTCATGTCGGGGAAGTACCACCACTCGTGAGCCGCGCTGTAGAGGAACTCCGATCCGCTTGTGATCATCGTCGACTCGTCGACGTCGGCAAACGGGTCCTCCGGAACCCGGTCGACGAAGTACAGCTGGTTGGAGAGCCCCTCGTCGTCACGGACCCTGCGGAAATCGCATAGCGCCAACGGCCAGTCCTGGGGCGGCGGGCTGAACACGCGCCACACGCTGGTGGCCAATGCGCGGCGGTAAGGACGGGCGTCAGGGAACTGCTCGGCGTACACGCGCGCGGCGACCTTCTCGGCACCCTCAGGCGAGTAGTCGATGTGGATCAGCGCCGCCTGCGGTTGGGAGCCGTGCTCTCCGGGATCCGCGGCACGCCGCAGGACCGCGCCGCGCGAGACCACCGCATCCGCGCCCGTGCGCTCCTTGATGAACTCCACGACCTCGGGGACGTAGACAGCATCCACCTCAGCCTTGTCGGCGAAATCGGCGACCGCGCTTGGGCGGCGGACAACCTCGAAGCCCTGAATGTCCAACCGGAAGCTGTCCTGCACCGGCCGGCCGTCGTGGATGGGCACGACGTGCGGCTCGTAGATGCCGGTGTTGATGCTCGCGCCGGGCGCGGTGAACCGTCGCAGCATCGTCGACTCCGGCGCTAGGTACCGCAGCTCGCCCAGAACACTCTTCACCTGCTCCGTTGTGCCGCTGGCGCTTGTCGCTGATCTCTCCTCGTCGTCGCCGACCAGAATCATTGTGCAACATCCGCATGGCGTTCCCAGCGCCGCTCCTGCGCTGGATCGATCCAGAGACCGCGGAGCGGGCGTCTTGCTCTCCTCGCGACGTCGGCGAGCGAGCTTGTCAGACTCAGGCGTGGCGGTCACGCTCAGGAGGTCGCATGAACTGTCGGCAAGACCCGGCGGGGTCGGCGTTCGTTGTGTATGGGTGACAAAGCCTCGGCGCACGCGGACATCAAATCGGCCGTCCCAGCTGGTCGATCGGCCTCAGATCGCCTTACTTCGGGCTGGCCGAGAGAGGGGTTGTGAGCGGATCCAGTGGCCCCACCCTCTGTGGTCTGAGCGCTGAGTAGATCGCCTACCCGGCGCGACGCGGTCGGTCCCGCGCCGCCTTGCTCGACGCGCATCCCCGCGATCCGCGCCCGCTCCATGGCTCAGTCGGGTTGAGACTGCGGATGAGGTCACCGATGCCGCAGGCTGTGTGCGGTCCGGCTATGAGAATGCGGAGGACGAATTCCCTAAGCGGACTGCACGAGGTGGCACTCGAACGCCCAGACCGTCGCTGCGGTCCGGGTACGCGCGCCCGTCTTGTCGAGGATGTGCTGGACGTGGTGGCCCGCCGTCTTGGCCGAGATGCCGAGGGCCTCAGCGATCTCCTTGTTGGTCTTTCCTGCAGCGAGGGCAAGCAGGACCTCGAGTTCGCGGTCGGTGAGGCCCGCGGGCAGCTCACGTGGTCGTTTCGCCACGCGGTGTCCGGCCGCGGCGAGCACGGCGTCGACCGCTTCTGGGCACAGACGGCCTTCGCGCGCGCTGCGCAGCAGTTCTGCCTCGGCGCCGGCAGCGTCGAGCGCGGGTCGGTGCGGGCGCCGCTCTCGCATCGCCTGGTAGGAGTCAGCGGCGGCGAGAATGCGCGCCGCCCGGCCGAGTGCCGGCGCATGCGTCTTGCGGTGGTAGCCGGCGCCGTCGAGCCGCTCGTGATGGGCACCCGCCAGCTCGCCGATCGACGCCAGCGCGGGCGCGTGGGCGAACGAGCGCTCGGTGAAGTATGGGTGCAGCTGCACACGCTCCCAGTCGGTGAGACCGAACGGTCCGGGCTTCTCCCAGATTGCGTTCGACACCGCGACTCGGCCGAGGTCGAGCGCGAGCGCGGCGCGCCGTACGACTTTCACTTCGTCCTCCGAAAGACCGACGCGCCAAGCGGCCGCCTCGGCGAGCTGGGACGTGCCCTCGGCGTGTCCGCGCAGCCAATAGGACTTGAGGTCGGTGAACGTCCCGAGCACGCGGAACGCGGCGTCGATCTCATCGCCGGTCATCCACCGCTGCGGCGGCGGCTCGGCCGCGATCGCCTGGTCCCAGATCAGGGCATCGTCGAGCCCGTCGAGCAGCTCGTCAAGGCGGTCAGTCGCGAGGGCGGCCAGGTGCGGGTCGTAGGCGCCGCCCGCGCGCTGCTCGATCACGGCGCCCGCCCGCTCGGGGCCTGCGGCGGACAGGAAGACCGAGATGTCGCGCGCGACATGGAGCACCCGTGCGGGCAGCGCGATCGCCTCCCCTGCGACCGCGCCGGGGAACCCGTTCCCGTCCCAGCGCTCGAAGACGTGCGCCAGGTTCGAAACAACGCCGGGGCCGAAGCCGAGCCACCCGGCGAAGCGCTGCGCGACCTCGCAATGCAGCGCGAACGTCGAGCGTGCGATCTCGAGTCTGTGCTCGAGCGCGTGGGCGACCATTCCCTCACGTACCTCAGGCGGTCGTCCTTGTCCCACCACGTCGATGAGAAACGCGCCGAGCTCGTCGAAGTTGCCTCCGTCCACGAGTGCGAACTTGGCGCGCGGCTCGATATCGTCCCCGAAGAGCTCAGTCTGCTCGGTCGCGTCCGATGTGCAACCGATGGAGTGCAGCAGTGAGATGTAGTAGGCGTCGACGAGCTCACTTGGCGTGAGCCCGGCGAGCTCGCCGAGGCGGACCGCGAGGATCGCCGTCCTGAGCGCGTGTTCGAGCGGCTGACCGGTACCCAGATCGGTCGCTATCGACATCGCGCCGATCATCTCCGCGGCACGGACGGGCGGCTGGCCTCCATTGGGTCGCGCTGCGGAGGGACTGCCGCTGTCGGATGCCACGGGTTGGATCCTAACCCGGTGATCGCCGGGCGCGCTTGAAATGAGGGAAGCCGCCACGCGGGCGGCTTCCCCTCGATTGGCAGTGTCTGTATCTACGCCACTGTCTGCAGGTGCTGCTGGGGGTCGACCGCCCCCAAGCTCTCGACGACGTCGAGCGCGCCGTTACGCACCTGGGCGATGTACATGTTCATACGCACGTGGTGCTGGCCGGGGACCATCTCGACCGGGCCACCCGGGCTCTCGGCGAGCTTCGCGTGGTCGAGTGCCGCGACGACAGCAGTCTGATCGAGCGAACCGGCTTCCGTGACCGCGGCCTCCCAGAGCTTGAGGCCGCGGTACATGCCGGTGGACCCGCTTCCGGCGCTGAAATGCGGACCTTCCGGGAAGCGCGCGTTGTAACGGCCAAGCAGCTCCTTGCTGAACGGGTCGCTCACCGTCTGGTAGTAGTCGATGCAGCCGAACAGCCCTTCGATGTGCTCGTTCGGAAGCGCAGCGGCGAGGTTCTCGTCGAAGTACGTCGTGACGGCACGCCCTCCCCGCTTGGTGTAGCCGGACTCGCAGAGCGCCTCGAGGAACGGGAAAAATCCGGGAGGAACCGTCGTGTTGAACACGACGTCCGCGCCGCTGTCGTTGATCCTGTCGACCGTCTCGCGCCAGCCGGCATGATCGATCGGGAAGTACTCCTCGCCGACGATCCGGCCGCCGTTGGCCGAGGCGACCTCGTGGACCTTTCGGTTCATCACGTGCGGCCAGATGTAGTCCGCCGAGGGCAGGTAGAACGTGCGTGCTCCGGTTTGCTGCATGACCCACGGGATCAGTGGCTCGACCTGCTGTGCAGGAACGGCGCCGGTGCAGAACAGGAGCGGGTGGTACTCCTGCCCCTCGTACTGCTCAGGGTAGATGTAGAGCGTCTCGCCCTCCACCACCGCCGGGTCCTTGATGGCCTGCCTGGTCGAGCTGAAGATGCCGCCCAGGAGCACGTCGACTTGGTTGTCGTGGACTAGCGTGGTGGCCGCGGCCGCTGCCTTCGCGTCGTCGCTTGCACTGTCCTCGATCAGCAGCTCGACGCGACGGCCGAGCACGCCGCCCGACGCATTGATTTCGTCTACGACCAGCGTCGCGGTATTGGCCTGGGCGCCACCCAAGGGTGAGAGGGCGCCCGTCTGGTCGGCGATCACGCCGACTTTGATTGTCTCTCGCATGACGCCGCTCCTACGCCTCGTAGCGGCCGCTGAGCTCCGGCACCTGCGGCCGGCTCTTGTGCCCGGCCTCCTGCAAGATCGGCGGGACCTCAGGGTCGGAGGCGAAGCTCTGCCAGCCCTCGAGATCCCAGTCGAAGATCACCCAGACCCGGTCGTCCTCGTTGGGGTCGCGGAACACGAGCGAGCCCTTCGAGCCGTGCTGCTTGCGCTTCTCGGCACCCTTGGTGGAGAAGACATTGTTGAAGCGGTCGAAATCCTCGACCGTCGTCGTTGCCAGGAGCATCCTGTCCTCCTTACGTTTCCGGTGTCTCTGAGCGACACCGAGGCTGGCGCGAGTATCCGTCCGAGGTCCTCGAGGCACATCGGGCAATTGCCCTATACGGCGATCGGTTGACGCACGCTGCTTCGCTTCTGGCGGCGGTCGGTCGCCGACGATCGCTTCCGCCATATCGCTGGCGCGCGGCCGGCGTCCGTCGGCAGGCACGGCACGTGTGCGGAGCGTCGTACCGGGGCGAAGGAGCTCGCGCGGCTCGGGTACCCCGCCGCCCGACGCTTGCGACGCAAGAGCACGCACCCGCGTGGCGAGGCCTTAGCGCCCCCGAGTCGGTAGGCACGCGCTATGGCCCCATTCGGGCTCTGGCGCGCAATAGGATCGACGGGATGGCGGCGGAACGATCGCTCGACGCGGGGGCTGATGCGGCCCATGCGCTCACGCCCGTCGTGGTCGCGCCCGCCGCGGCGCCGCCGGCCGCCATCGACGTCGTCTCGCTTCAGCGCTCGGCCGGCAACCGCGCGACCGGGCGGCTGCTGGGTGCCGCCGGGGCCGGCCCCGGCGGACGGACGCCCGGAGTCGGCCGGCCCGGCGCGGTGCTGCTGCAGCGCGAGACCGTCTCGGACTTCGATTGGCCGACGGCCCCGACCACCGTGAACTCCCCGTTCCCGATCGCCGTCCTGGTCTCCTGGATCCGCAAGTACCCCGTCACGCCGCTGGATCCAGACAAGTACGAGGTCGCTTACGACCGCAACCAGATCGAGCCTTACCGGCTCGGCTGCATGTGGAGCGGCTCGCCGACCACCATCGACAAGGTCGCGCAGACGTTCCTCGCGCAATCCACCGCGCACGGCTACTCGTTCCGCAGCTTCGACGTGATCTCGACGATGCAGACCTACCTGGCCGAGCAGAAAATCGAGCGTAACCCCGGCATTAGCTTCATGCCGCGGTCGGCTCCGGAAAAGAACAAGGGCGATCGGGCGGACATGTGGTTCCCGTGGGCCCGCTACCGCAACGACACCGACCAGTTCGGGATCACGGGCCCTGATCCGGCGTTCGGTCCCGCGGGCCCGATCGTCGACTGGCTCGACTGGTATGACTTCGATGCCCCGTGGCCCCCGAGCCAGGACGCGGAGGCGTGCGTCTTCATCGCGCAGGGCGAAACCCGGGGCCGCGTCGACGGCGTGACCCGCCTGTACTGCAACGACGCGATCCGGGCCGGGTTCCTCGGCGCCGACCGCGCCAAGGTTCGCGCATACGTCGCCGGGGAACTCCAGTACCGCAAGGGGCTGAAGACCGAGCAGAACCACGACCAGATACACAGCATCGACGGCCGCGGGCTTCGCGAGGACCGCCCTGCGGTCAAGGACGAGCACGACGCGCCGAAAGCGGACGCGCCGGATCCTAATGTCTCGGTTCAGTACCAGTTCAACCTGTCAAAGAGCGCGCCGACCAGCGGCGGCGCGGCGACGCCGAATCCGGCCAACACGCAGGTCACGCTGCAGGACATAGTCCTGCGGATCCCGATCAAGGGCATCCCCAACGATCCTCAGTTCCAACTCGTGCTGCTCGGCAGCGCGTCGTTCAACATCCCTCCGGGCGGCCAGCCGCAGCTGCTCAGCTTCACCCTCTCCAACTACCAGGGGGGCGCTCAGTTCGCCTACGCCCAGGACCTGTTTAAGGATGTGCTTCAGCTCCAGCTGTTCGGCCAGGCGGTCGTCGGAGCGAACGTCGGCCCGGTTTCCTCGAACCAGCCAGGGAACCGCCCGATCCCGATCGGGCAGACCGCAATGGCGCAGGTCGTGGGCGGCGTTCAGCTCGCGTTCACGATCCCCGGCACCGAGAAGCGCTGGCAAATCTTCGTGCAAGCGCAAGCCTCGCGGACCGAGACAAGCCCGGGCAACACTAACGACAAGCAGGTGTCGTTCGGGATTCAGTGGGCGCCCAAGTTCCTGAACCCGTGAACGGACTCGCTGCAGTTCGCTCACCACATCGAGCGCGGCACCGACTGGAGCCGCTGCACCAACGACCGGTCCCCGAGCTGGCTGCTCGAGTATCAGCGCAACCGAGAGCGGAGGGATCCGAACCGCAGGCGAGCAGGCGCCCGCTCCTGCTCGGACAAGTGCGGTGACGCCACTCGTCTGCGCCGGTCGAAGGGCCGTCGACAGCACGGTCGCCGTGGCGAGCGCCGTTAGTGTCAGCGCGCCGGGCCCGGCCCCGCTCTGGATGCCGTGCCTGCCAGGCCCTAGGAAGTCCGCCGGATGCTTCCGGGACATCGCTTCGGTCTTCAGGCTGGCGCGCCTCGCGTGTGACCGCCTCGACGACGATCCGCCGGTGCGCCGCGCCTTCCCCGTCGCGATTGCAGGGCGGCGTCACGGCTTGCAAATTCAGCCGAGTACGTGTGCAGGGCGCCGGCATGTCTGCCAACCTGCGTGTCGCTGGTCGCAGCGCCCAGCTCTGACACTAAGAGCCAGCCGGGCGCGTACCCAGAGTCCATGCGGCTGCTCGGCGGCGACCTCTGCGACCACTCGCCCCGGCCGGCAGCTGCCTGATGTCTGAAGCGGCGGCCTTGGGAGTTGGTGCTGTTCGCGGTCGAGCGCGGCGGTGACGACGCCCGCTTGCGGAGGTAGCGAGGCGTTCGCAACTTCGTGAAACCGGCAGGCTGGACGTTTGCTGCGGCGCGTTGTTCGTTCTGGGCGTCGCGGGTCTTCATCAGCGATCTTCCTCTTCGACCAATCCGGTCGCGCCACGATTCGCGCAGGGTCTCTCCGATCCCCCGCGGGCACGGGACGGTGGGCTCTGCGCCGATCAGCCCTGCCCGGTGAGGAATCGGATGAGGATGGTGCGCATACCGGGGTCGTGGGCGCGGGTCTGGACCGAGTGTCCGGCGCCGGGCACGATCACGAGCTCGCCGTCGGGCGCCTTCGCCGCCTCCGCGCGCGCCCACGAGAGTGGGGTGGAGAGGTCGCGCTCGCCGGCTAGCAGCAGCACTGGCACTCGCGGCAGCTCGGCGGAGGGATCGCCGTCGTAAACAGCGGGCGGTTCGGTCGGCGGCCACTGCAGGCAGCCCTGGGTTAACCCGTTGCCGTACGCGGTGGCACGATCAAACGGAAACAGGCTCGGGGCGGATAGTCGCTCGACAGCGCGTTTGGTCGTCCGCGCCCGCTCGCCTGTTGGCAGGTCCGGATTCCACGGAGCGGCTAGGTCGAGGCACAGCGTGCTCTCGTGCAGGCCTTGGCTGAGCTCATCTGCTGGAACGCTCTCATAGCTGGGCAGCGCGGCCAGGAACCGGTTGAGCGCTTGCGGGTGCCCGCCGGCCGCTGCATGCACTGGCCCAAGCAGCTCGCTGAAGGATGGGACGACAACACTTTCGGCGACCAGCGCGTTCAACAACTGGGGTCCGTCGTGGTCGCTCGCCACCAGCCGGCGGACGTCCTGGCCGGGATCCCAGCGGCAGCCCTGCTGCGCACACGCGTCACGAAGGACGCGCGCGGTCGCCTGGATCGCAGCGAGGTACAACGGATCGACCCCCTGCTGCGGAACCACGGAGTCAAGGACCAGCCTGACGACACGCTTCGGATAGGTCAGCGCGTAGCGCTCGGCGACAAAGCTACCGTACGACACGCCGTCCAACGTCAGCCGGCGAGCCCCGAGCGCGAGCCGGAGCGCCTCGATATCAGCCACTGTCTCGGGGGTGCTGAAGTACCGCCGCGCGGGCCCGATCGCACGCGCGCAGCTCGCGACCGCGGCTGCTGGCACCACCGCCAGATCAGAAGCGCCGGCGGCCGCCTGCAGCGCCGGGCAGCGGAGCGCTGCCGCCCCGGTCCCTCGCTGGTCAAACATCACCAGCCGGTAGCCCTCAAGCGCCGCGCCCAGACGCGAGACCACCCGCGGTATCAACGAGACGCCCGGCTGTCCTGGGCCGCCCGTGAGGAACAGCAGCACCCCGCGGGCCGGGCGCGCGACCTGCTGTAGGCCAACCGCCAGGGGCAGTGTCCGACGCGTCCGGCCAGCATGATGGAGCGGTACCAACAGCCACCCACAGCTAAACCCCGCGATCCCCTTACAACGATGGACCCCGACCAGATGCGGGGTCACACTCGAGCTCTGAACTCGGGCGGAGCTCCGATGATGCCCTCCGCAGCCCGCTAAACACCCGGCAACCAGCAACGCGGAACTCACCACCCCTATCCGCCACATGCCCCAATCACACGCAGATCGCGACACCGCTTACACGCTACCGCGGCAACCACCGGCCACTGCCGACCAATCAGCCTGCCTGAGCCCGACTCCGAGATCCGCGGCCGTTAGCGTGCTACCACAAGGGAAAGGGCTCGTCCCAGCCAGCCGTTCCGCGACGCTGGCCGGCCATGGCGGCAAGCGATCAGGCCCGACCGATCAATGACCGCGCCTCCGCGGGGTCGACAACGAGATCGTGAAGGTCGCCACCCACCTCGAGCCGACCTGACTGTTCGATCCCCCCGACCTTCATAGGCTCGAAACCGGCCGTTCGGAGCAACCGCTCGACCTGCTGGCCGGCACGGTCATCGTCGGCCACGTAGAAAAGGACCGCAGGCTCCGGTAACCGGTTGCTGGAGGACTCGAAGAGGTCGCCCGACATGCTTCCAAACGCCATGGCCAAGCGCGTCCCCGCCGGCAACCACCCGGCGACAACCTCCCCAGAGGATTGCCCTTCCGGCAGCAGACGTGTGACGTTACCTTGCTCGTCCAGGCCGACTGGATTGCTCGGAACGACCACGAGCTTGTCGGTTAGTGATTCGGCGATCTCTTCCAAGACCCCCTTCAGCACGACAAACCGCAGCGCGAGGATCACGGCATCGGCGCCGTGCAACGCGTCGCGGTTGTCGACGGCAGCGACCGCCGTTGGACCGATCGCCGCAGCCAGCGTTCGCGCCGACTGATGGTCGGCGCTCGAGAGCCGCAGGGTCTCGCCACCTGAGGCGAGCCGACGGGCGATGACCGATCCGAGCCCTCCGGTGCCGATGATCGCGGTGCTCATGACCCGAACCCGTCTCTCAAGTCGTCTGCTCAGATGGCCAGTGAGCCGGCGTCCAGTCCCCCTCTGGGTCCGTGGTTTGCCCGACTTCGATGATGTGACCGTCGGGATCGCGGATGTAGCAGCGGATCTCGTACTGGTGCTGTTTGGGCGGCGTCAGGAATTCAGCGCCACGGGCGCTCCATTCGGCGTACACAGTCGCGATGTCTTTGACCCGGATATTGACGAAGCTGCTGACCCGGTCGGGATTGCGTGGCGTCTCCAGGGTGACCGACGGCTTGTCGTCCGTCGGTCCACCGCCCACGCTGACGACGATCCAGCTGTTCGATAGTGCGACATTGGTCGGCTCTCCGGACGGCTTTCCAGAGAAGACGACCCTGCCGCCGAGTACCTCGGTGTAGAAGCGCCGAGAGCGCTCGACATCATCTGAGACGATGAAGTGGGTCAGCACAAGCCCCTCTGGGGGCGTACTCGATGGCCAGTGAGCGGGCGTCCAGTCCCCTTCTGGGTCCGTGGTTTGCCCGACTTCGATGATGTGACCGTCGGGATCGCGGATGTAGCAGCGGATCTCGTACTGGTGCTGTTTGGGCGGCGTCAGGAATTCAGCGCCACGGGCGCTCCATTCGGCGTACACGGTCGCGATGTCTTTGACCCGGATATTGAGGAAGCTGCTGACCCGGTCGGGATCGCCTGGTGTCTGCAGGGTGACCGACGGCTTGTCGTCGGTCGGGCCTCCCCCCACGTTCATGATGATCCAGCTGTTCGAGAGCGCGACATAGGTCAGCCCTCCGGGGCCGGAGAAGGCCACCCTGCCGCCGAGTACTTCGGTGTAGAAGCGCCGAGAGCGCTCGACATCGTCCGAGACGATGAAGTGGGCTAACACAATTCCCGTCGGGGGCGGTGGGAGCTCCGCCATCTGGCACCTCCACTGGTTGGGTCTCACACCCCACTCATGACCGGGTCCGGAGCGGTGTCTGATTGAACGCGCATTCCATCTCCTTCCGCGGCACGGGTCAAGAACCCGTTCGATTCGGGTCGGCGCCGACGTGGGGGAGGTCGCCGAGAGGCCGGCCATTTTGGGACGCTGAGCGCCGTAGCTGGCGCGGCGATGGCAGCGGCGGCCGGGCGACGCGGAGCGCCAGCCGCAAACCAGCCAGCATGACTCCGTGGGACGTGATTCAACAACCAGCAGTCGCGGAGGCTGGATTGAGCCGCCAACGCCGTCGGAGCTGACGATCGCTTCCTCCGGCCGAGGCTTTCCGGACGGCAGCTGCTTCGGCGCGACCAAGCGATCGTGCGGCTCGGCCGATCTGCTCGTGTGCCGGAGGAGCGTGACGGCGTGACAGGCGCGGCAGAATGGCGCGGGGATGTCCTGCGAGTGGTTGTTGATCGATGGATCGAGCCTGATCTTTCGTGCCTATTACGGCGCGTTGGCCAGTGCGCGCGTGTCGGGAACTGACGGGAACGCGATCGGCGGTTTTTTGGACAGGCTGGCGCGGCTGGTAGCCGACCGCCGGCCCCGCCGGCTGGTGATCGCCGAGGACTGGGCGTGGCGGCCCCGGTGGCGAGTGGACCTGCTCCCGGACTACAAGGCCCACCGGGTCGCTGAGCCGGTTCCACCCGGGCTGATGCCCGACCTTCCGGTGATCGCCCGGCTGCTTGAGCACATCGGTATCGACGTCGTTGGTGTCGCTGATTACGAGGCTGAGGACGTGATCGCCACCCTGACCAGACTTGCCGGCGGGACCGTCGAGATCGCCAGCGGTGACCGTGATCTGTTCGCGCTGGTGGAGGATCCGCGCGTTCGGGTCTTGTATCCGGAGCGGACAGGGCTGGCGGTGGTCGACGAGACCGAGATCACGCGCCGCTACGCAATCCCAGGCCGTCGATACGCCGACTTCGCGATCCTGCGCGGTGACCCCTCCGACGGCCTTCCCGGGCTCAAGGGTGTCGGCGCGGTGACCGCGGCGGCGATGATCCGCCGCCACGGAGACATCGCGGGCGTGCTGCGCGACCGCCCGCTGGGCGCAGCGGACCGGGAGTACCTCCAGGCCGCGATCACCGTTGTGCGGCCGGTCGACGATCTCCCCGTCGCGCTCCCGCCCGGCCGACGCGACGCCTACCCGGCCAACGAACCCGCCCTCCGTGAGCTCGCCGCACACCACCACGCGCAGGACTCGGTCGACCGGCTGCTCAGGGCCCTCAGCAGACTCGGTCCGCAGCGACCCCGACCCCCGCGCGCATCGACCACCTCCGACTAGGTCGGCTACTCGTCCGGGAGCAATCACGAGCGATGGCGAGAGCCCCTCTCGACGGCAGCACGATAAGCGACGTGTCTCCTATGTGCGACGCGCACATCCTCCCGCCCACTAAAGGGTGTTGGCGGCTATTGCCCACGCTCGGTGCCGGGGATATACATCGTCCGTGGCTCTCTCCACTGAGCATCGCGACGAGGGAGCGTTACTCGGCCGACCTTTACGAGATGAGCTACGCGCGGCGCTCAAAGGTCTGAACCGAGCTGCTGCACGCCAAGAAACCGGCTCGACGCCATCCGCGAGCGGCAGGCGGCGCACGAGCAGATCACCCAATGGGGGATGGATCACTACCTGCAGCTGTACTACTCGGGAGTGGGATCGTCATGAAGAAGATCGTCGTCGGCTATGACAACACCGAACCATCCCAGCGCGCGCTGGAGCGCGCCGCGGAGTTCACCAAGGCGCTGGGCGCCGACCTGGCGGTTGTCAGCGTCGCGCCGCTCGCTCCCGGCGGCGCCCGCGGAGGGGGCGGGGTCGACTCGGTCGACTCGCCGGCGAAGCATGCCGCAGAGCTCGGCCGCGCCCGCGAGTACCTCGAAGGCCAAGCTGTGACGGCTGCGTACCAGGAGATCGTCGGCGAACCCGCCGACGCGATCGTTGAGTTCGCGGACCAGCGCCACGCTGACTTGATCATCGTCGGGACGCGGGACCACAACATGCTCGGCCGACTGTTCGGCCAGAGCGTTAGCGACACCGTCTCCCACCACGCACACTGCGACGTGCTCGTCGTTCACTGAGCGTCACGCGGGGTCGACGCGCGCAGGATCAGAGCGGTCCGAACCGCCCGGGCGCGCGGCTTGCGGGTCGGGAGGCTCGCGGGTCGGACGGTGACGCCGGTCGATTTGGCTCGTCGCGAGTGCCGCTAACGGCGGGACGCAGCACCCCACGTTCGAGACTTGGAGTCAGGACGCGCCGTTGCGCTTCGCGCGGAAACGGCGTGCCTGTCGGGACGTCCAGACCGTGCTGCGGTGGCGGTGGCAGTTCGCCTGGAGCAGATGCGCTGGCAAGCGCGCGTCGGGCTCAGGATTCGATCGGCGTTTCGGTCGCCTTGCCCCACTCGACCCACGAGCCGTAGTAGACCCGTACGTCCGGGTAATCGAGGAGATACTTGAGCGCGAACCACGCTTCGCTCGCCCTGTTGCCGATCGTGCAGTACGTGATCAGTGCTTTGTCCTTGGTAACGCCCGCGTGCTCGAAGACGTTTCGCAACTCATCGGCACTTCTCAGGGTTCCGTCCTCGGCGCGCAGCCAGCCGATGGGGACGCTGACGGCGCCGGGGACATGCCCGGCACGGCCGACGTCCTCAGTGGCCCCCGAGGGCCAGAAGAGCTCGCCGTCGTATTCGCGCTCCGCACGCACGTCCAGCACAAGCTGCGACACGTCATCGATCGCGCTCATCACGGCTTCGCGAGAGGCAAGCAGATCGTCGTTCGCGACCACCGGCGGATAGGCGCTCTTCGCCACCGCGGGCACGTCCGTGCTCCACGGGTGTCCCATTTGCGCCCATTGGTCGCGCGGGCCCATCAGCATCCGCACGTCCTCGTGACCGTGTGCCCGCAGCAGCCAGAAGCCGAGCGGAGCGCTGTAGCCGTAGGTGACCACGCACGTGTCAGGCGTTATCCCCGACCGCGTGAGCAAACGCCCGAACTCGGCGAGCCCAACGGGCTTGTAGTTCGCATCACGCAAATCCGAGTACGCGTTCCAGAGGACCGCACCGGGAATGTGGCCCTCGTCATAGGCAGCGCGGCTGACGTCGATCTCGACCAGCCGCACGCCCGGCTCACCGCGATGCGCCGCGATCCAGTCCACATCAACCGTGCCGCCTTTGGGACTCTCAGGGCTCATGTGCGCGGACACAGAGTCGCACAGCAAGCGGCGCCCGATCAACCCCACGCCGGTCGTGGCCGGCACCTGCGCCGCAGGGCAATCTGATCTGCACTTTGCCGTCGTCCACTTCGAGTGCGACGGAGACGTGAGTCGAGATGCGCGGCGAGCGTCTTCCATACCGCTCGGGAGCCCTTCTTGCAGTACCGCCCGGCGCCGAGGGGCGTCAGCCCGTGCTCGTGCGCGTCACCGCCGAGCGATCAGCTCCGCATGCACGACGACGAAGAAGCCGTCGTCCTGCTCGAGCCACTGCCGCCATGCTGCGGCGATCGCATTGAGTTCATGATCGCTGCTGAGCCCGTACTCGACCGCCTGTTCGGCCAGGGACGAGGAGACGACCCGGTCGGCCCACAGCTCGCCCCACCACCGCCGTGAGCTGGGCTCTGCGAACGTCCAAGTCGAGCTGCTCGGCTGGATCTCAATGAAGCCGGCGGTCTGCGCCCAGCCGAGCAGGCTCCGGCCGGCGTCGGCGTCGGCTCCGTTGTGACGGCACACGTCGTGGTAGAGCTGCATCCAGCGATCGAGCAGCGGGTCGGACGGCGCCCAGACGAAGCCGCCGTAGTCGCTGTCGCGCACGGCGAGCACACCGCCGGGGCGCAGAACGCGCCGCATTTCGACCAGCGCCGCGACGGGATCGCTCAGATGCTGGAGCAGCTGGTGGGCGTGGACGACGTCGAATGATTCGTCATCGAACTCGAGCGCGTATACATCCGCGGTTCGGAACTCAACGCCGGAGATCGTGCAGGAGTCGATCAGGCGCTGAGCCTCGGCAACGACGCCCGGGTCGCGGTCGACGCCGATCGTGTGACCGTCGGCAACACGAGCGGCGAGATCGAGCGTGATTGTGCCCGGCCCGCACCCGACGTCGAGGAGGCGCATCCCGGGCGCCAGAGACGGCAGCAGATAGCCGGCCGAGTTTTCGGCCGTTCGCCAGCGGTGGCTGCGCAGCACCGACTCGTGGTGGCCGTGGGTGTATGTGTCGCCCATCCGGCTGTACGTTATCACGTACAAACGTATTGTCCCAGCGTGCCGCTGCGGACCCACCGGCAACCAGGCGTGGCGTGATCCTCCTCGTGGCGAATGGCGAGACGAGGTCCGCGGGCATGGTTCCCGCCGCGCAGGCGTCGTCCGAGCGAAGCTTGACGCTGACGGCGCCATGCGTTCGGTCGCTAAGCCGATGTGCGCGAGCACATCGTGCAGCATCGCCGGAGGCGCAATTAGGGCACGATCAGCGTGAAGCCCCCGTCGTCTAACACTCTGACCAGGGGACTGCCGGCCGTCGTCGTGTCGCCCTGGACGAGGATGAACGTGTCGACCTCCACCTGTCCGGATGCGCAGTTCGTGCTGTTTGGCACGGTCGACACGCCGGTCGCGGCGCCCGCGTCTGTCAGCGATGCGATCGCGGCGGCGGGGTCGATCCCGCTGGCGAGGCCGAGGCAGTAGGTCCCGCGCTTGGTGGTGTGGCTGACGCCGGTCACGTTTCTTGGAAAGCCGCTTCCTTGCACGAGCGTGCCATCGGCGTTCACAACCGCGACCGCGCGAGCACTGCCGGCCGCACCGGGTTGCCCTGGGCTGCCGGGCGATCCGGGCGGACCTTGGGCTCCCTGTGACCCGCGCGCGCCAGTGGCACCTTGCCCGCCAGTGAGGCCGCGCAACCCGCGAGGGCCTTGGTTGCCTCGCAGCGCTTGGATCACGCTCGGCTTGATCTGGCTCGTGCTGGTGATCACGAAATGGCCGGCCGCCGCGGCACCCCCTGCAGCCACGAACAGCGCGGCCACGGCTGCGCCGACGACGACAAAGCGCTTCTGCATTGCGCGTTACTCCTTCGGTGAAATCGTCAGTCCTATAGCTACGGCGCCGGGTGCAATGTGGTTCGCTCCGGATTCACTTGACCCGGCACCACCCCCCAGCTGTCGCGCGCGCGGACGGCGGTGCCGACCTGGATCCGGCGATCATCGTCGCCAACAATCTTGCGAACAAAGCGACCTGAGCCTCGCCCGGGTGCTGACCGCTCTGGCCGCCCCGAACCATCGCCGGCTGACGAAACTCAGATGCCTCAGGGACTTAGAGACGTCCCGTCGGTAGCTCCGCTATCCGCCAAGGTGAAGCTGTTCGACGAGAATGCCCCAGGCGTCATGGTCGTAGCGGCCGTGCCCGTTACGAGAGAGGTCTGGTCCCGCACACTGGACACACACAGTCTGGCCGTCCTGCCGCGAGCGCCCAAGGCACTGCTGGCACCAGTCGCCCAAGTGCTTCCAGGGGTCCGTGCCTCTAAACGGCACGCACGTCCATACGGTCAGCGTTCAACACGCCTCGAACCGTAGCCCGACGATTAGGAAGAGCCCATGGCCGTCGGTACAAACCTCCCGTTCCAGAAGTACAAGGCTGTCAACAGACCGAGTCGCCGGACCTCGTCTTCACCATGGGGTCCTCACTGCTGAGGCGGACGGCGCGAGAGGGTCGGTCTTGCGGCCCGTCGCGCGCTCCCCGCCATCGGCGAATAGGAGGGCGAGCCGGCGTTCGGTGCGAGCCACCCTTGGTAGGAATCGGTGGGCGTCACGCCGTGGTAAGACACGGCTCCTGGTCGCGAGGACACGCGCAGGCCTGGGGTTGCGTACTCTCGGCGGATGACAGACATCCCCCAACTCGTCGCCGCCATTGACAATCGCCTCGCCGATATCGCGGCCGAGATCGGCGCGCTGGACGCCGCCAAGGCGCAGCTCGTCGGACCGCGCGCCGGCGGCCCAGCGTCCGCGGTCACCGAGCGCATGGCAAGCCCGTCCCGGCGTAGAACGGCGCGCGGTCGTCGCACGCCGGCACCTCAGCCCCCCGACCCGGTCACGGGTGGCAGGGCGGCGGAGTCAGTCCCAGCGGCGCGGGACGGGGGAAACCCTGGGACCCGGCAGCCGTCGATGCGCCCGCGGGCGGCACCGGTGACGCGGCCGCGTTCGGGCGGTGGCGCGGTTCGGCCCGAGACGCTCGAGCGGCTCCTGGCCGACACCTCCTCGGGGTTGAGCGCGAACGCGATCGCCAAACAGACCGGCGCCGGCTATGCCCGCACGCTGAAGCTGCTGCATGAACTGGAGGCGGCCGGGCAGGTCCGCCGGTCGGGAGCTCGCCGCTCGACGGTGTGGCAGCTGATCACCGACGAAGAGCGGATCGCGAAGCGCGCCGCGGAGCTCGAACGCCTGCGCATCGCCCCCAGCCGGCGGCGCGGCAGGGCCAGGGCCTCCTAGCGCCGCCCGCCAGACGTCGGCGCTGCCCCGTCTGGGTCGCGACGCCGTCGGTGCAAACTCTCGGCACGCGCCGCCGGGTCCGGGCCGTCGCAAGGTCGCCGATGTCGTTGCGTGGCTACCCGTGGGTAGCGGGCGGATGCGATCGTCCGCGGGGGTGCACTTTCCGCGCAATCCGAGTCTCGCGGGCGGGAAGATTGAAGGGATCGTGCTACACCGACGGCCCGTGATCATCCGGCGTGAGATTGCTGAAGACCTCGGCTCGGTGGAGGCCGTGACCTCGGCTGCGTTTGCTGTTGGCGACGGCGTTCGGGAGCCGCCCGAGACACGCTTGCTGCGATCGCTGCGGCGCGACAGCGGATGGATCCCCACACTCTCGATGGTGGCAGTGCACGACGAGCAGATCGTTGGCCACGTCGTGTGCACCCGCGGATGGGTCGCTCAGACTGCAGCGCTCGGCCTGGGACCGATCAGCGTTCTGCCGTCCTATCAGCGCCAGGGAATCGGCCAGGCGATGATGCATGCCATCGTCGGCGCGGCCGACGCGGCGGGCGAACCGCTCATCGCCCTCCTTGGCGATCCCCACTTCTACGGCCGCTTCGGCTTTATGCCCGCATCCCGGCTCGGGATCGACGCCCCCAATCGCGAGTGGGGGGCGCATTTTCAGGTTCGGGCCCTGACGGAATGTCCGCCGTCAGTCACCGGCGCGTTTCAGTACGCCGCTCCGTTCGCAAGCCTCTAGCGATCTCCGGTTTTCATCCCCGGCGTCCCAGCTCCCATTCGCCAGTTCCGGGCATTCCTGGCCAGTGCCGTGGATGTGCCGACGGCAACCCAAGCCGGTATCAGGGCAGCTGGACCTTGATCGTCCGCATCGCGCAGGCGAAGCTGTTGCAGACACCGGCTAACCGCAGGCGGGCGAGCAGCCGCCCCGACTGGAGCACCTTGACCTCGTAGCCGAGCGGCGCGTTGCGAGGTGTGGTATCTCGCGCGTCGCCGCGGAGGCCGAACGCGTGGTGGTCGCCGCCGGTCTCGATCTCCCATCCGGGCAGGGTGATGCGGTAGGTCTTGGCGTCGGTAAACCCCGGATCGCCATCGCGCAGCGGAACCGTCACGGTCTTGAACGGGAGCGTGGGGCCCGGTAGTCGCGGCTGCCTGACCCCGCGAGCCATCACCACAACGGGATCGAGATCCCCGTTGCGACCCACATTGGCTCCGAAGCTCCACAGCAGATCGAACTTGAGGTTTGGATGCTGATGCTCGGCTGCGCGTATGTTCTTCATCCGGTCGATCGGCGTCGCGGGCTGGAGCTGGAGGATGGTCGACGCGTCGCCCGCACACGTCCCGCCATTGCCGTCGTCTTGTGTCCAGGTGATCGTGACCGGCACCGCGCCCGACTGGTCTGAGAAGAAGATCACACCCGACGGGCCGGCGTTGATGTCGCCATGGGGACGGATCACGGTGACGCTGGCCGGCATCGAGAACCTGACATCGTCGGCCAGCGTGTCGCCGAAATCTGTCGTCAACTGGAGCGTGTGGGTGGCGATCAGCCGGCTGCTCTGAAGCTCGTCCAGGTCCGACGCGGAGAAACTGGGCTGGCCCGCAACCGTGGCCAGGCACGGCGCCACCGTCACCTGGCCGCGGCTCTGTGACACCGCCCCCAGCCCGAGGGCGACGAACGCCGCGAGCAGGATGCGAAAACGACTCACACGCGCATCTTCGTGGCCGACCTAGCGCGTGTCAACGCCCTGACAACCATTGGCCACACGCCTCGTCGTGCCCCGGCAGCCCAGCCGTCCATCGGCAGCTCATGGGCAGCAGCCATCGCCAAACATGGAAGGGACGGCGGGCAGTTGTGGATTGGCGATCTGCCCCGGTCGGCCGGGTACTCGGTCGCGCTAGGACTCAGCTGGCCCAGTCCCAAATGAAGCTCAGCTGGCGATGTTGCGCGCCGGTGCAGCGCTCCGCCGCCGGGAGCTGGATCGGGGAGGGATCGACGCGCGGAAGGATGTTCGTTGAGCTGCACGTGTACCCGTGCGTCGAGAAGACCGGGCCGCCGGGGGTCAGCAGAATCCTCGCCCGCCCGATCGCGAGGTTGGCCTGGGCGCAGGTGAGATGCAGCACCTCGACCGGGGAGACCTCGACCCCCGCCACCTTCACATGCGACAAACACTTGGTCCAGTAGGTGATCGGGCCGGGCGAAGCAGCACCGGCAGGGCTAACGAGCACCGTCGCGACGGCCGCGCCGAGTATCAGCCCCAACAGCGCCCGACGTTTCGGTGCAGTGGAGCGGCGACGTTGGGAAAAACGGCGGCGCGTGCGGCGACTCATCGTGAACTCCTTGACGATTGGACGTTCAGACTACGCGGCCAGAGGTTCGAGATCACGGAGACCACCGGCCTCGGCAAGCAGCAGCGGTCTCGAGTCGCCGATCAGCGGTTGCGTCGAGCAGCGGCAGAAGACGCAGACCAGAACTCGGGGACCTTGATCGAGTCGGAGTACCCGAGTAACCGCGAGACAACCCACATCTCGACACGGTCGTCGCCTTCGTTTCGGTACGACCGCGGCGTGTTGGGATCGACTCGCACAGCGGTCGGGGCCGAGATGTGCATCACGTCCTCTCCACAGCGCATGGTCAAGGTTCCTCGGGAGACGAGATAGATCTCCTCAAGTTCCTTATGGAAATGACCCACCCCGCGCTCAAAGTCGGTGTGAGGCGGAACCTCGGCAAAGGTGACTGCGAGCTGACGGGCATCGAGCGCCTCGGTGAGCGGTCGATAGTCGCCCGGTACGTCCGTCCCCTCATGCCAGTTCGCGATCTGCGCAGGATCGACAACGCGGTAGCCCTGGGGGCTTGAGCCTCGCCCATTCACGGTCAGCGACGTTATCAGCGGTACAACGCCCGGACGGTGCGAGGGATGCCGAGGGCGCATGCGCCGAGGAATGCCAGTGCTGTGGGGTCGGGCTCTGGCGGAGAGTGCCTAGAGGGTGCTGATGCCGCGGCTGGGATAGGTGAGGGATGGTGGTTCGGCGGGGTAGAGTGGGGGTGCTGGTTTGGGGGCGAAGATCGAAGGGCAACGAGCAGCAGGCCTCAGCCAGTCCGCGGCGACGGTGTGTTAGTCCGATCATCTCGGTGAAGCTCAGAAGCGCCGTCTCCACCGGGTGTCGCAGGTGCGTGTGGTCGCGACGCTGGCGCGCGGCGTCGGTGGAAGTAGAAGGGAGAGGTGGGTGGTGTAGGCTTAGAGAAAGAGTAGAATAGAGGGAGAGCGTAGGAGAGAGCGGAGATTACGAAGTAGCGGTGGAGAGAGTCGCAGATAGCGTACAGGAGAGTGACGAGTCGAGAGGCTATCACTGGAGCGGGCGACTGACTGCAGGGGCTGGGGCAGAGGGACGGGTGCGTGCGTGGCGAGCAAGTAGCGACGGACGATCTCGGGTGCGGTCGCACGGATCGTGGCCAAATCACGCCAGCGCGAGCACGTCAACCTCGGCGTCACATCGATCATATCCTGTAGGGTAATGGACAGCTTCGAGATCATACCATACCGTCATTCGCATTATAAAGCAAGTACTGGTTAATACTTAGAAGAACGACCGAGCGAGCGCTATGCGACACAAGAAACCGCCGCAACGTACGGTCGAGCGTCAGTCGACGACGGTGACGCCACGTCCCGAGAGAGCGCGCGCCTCGGCGTGGCCCGCGGCCGGCGCGCCGATAAGCCGTAGCACGCGCAACGCCGCCGCTCGATCGATCCAGCCGAGGTCTGCCACCGGCGTGCCCGTGAGGTCGAGCTCGGCTGCGTCGGTCACGACTGGTAGCTGTGCGACCTCCGCGAGCGTCGGGATCGGCGTGTCGCGCACGATGAGACGGCGGAGCGTGCGCAAGCCTGTGAGCGGCGATAGGTCGGAGACTGCTGTGTTGGAGACGTCGAGGTCCTCGAGGCGCTCCAAGCCCGCGAGCGGCCGGAGGTCTGCGACTCGCGTGGAGTTGAGCTTCAGCGACTCGAGGTTGTGAAGGTCGGCGAGAGGCGATAAGTCGGTGACGCGAGTGCGTGACAGGTCCAGGCGCCGCAAGTGCGTCAGGCCACGCAGCGGCGTGAGGTCCGCAACTCGCGAGCGGGGGATCTCGAGCACGGCGAGCCCGGGAAGGTCCGCGACCGGCGATAGGTCGCGCAGCGGGTGCTCGATGGTCCGGTGCGGGTTTGTGGCGTGTAGGCTGAGCTGGCGCAAGCCCGGCAGCGCGCTTAGCGGGCCCAAGTCGTCGATGCGGACGTTGACGCATTCGAGAATCTCGGTGTCCGCGGGCCACTCTTTGTCGCAGAATCGCACTCAGAACCCCTTGCGATAGTGCTTGACCAGCCAGTCGATCAGCTTGCGATCATCGGCTGCGTTGCCAGTGAGTTCCCCATAGCCGGCGATCGCGCCGTCGATCACTGTCCTGACGCTGCCGCCTTTTTGACCTTGGTAGGCACTGGCTGTTTGGCGGCATTGTCCTGGATCGCGATCGTCGCGTGGGCGACACCCTCCGAAAGTGCGACATCGAGCACGGTGACGGTGGTCGGCTTGGGCTTCTGCTGGTGGATCGTCAGCTTCATCATCTTGGACATCTGAAGCAACGACGACTTGCGCTTCTCAAAGACCCGGTCTGCAGGCTTTGCCTGGATCAGGCGTGCGGATTCGCGGACGAACTGGTGGGCGTCGACGGCCGCGTCCCACGCCTTGCGTAGGTACTCGCTTGCGGCCCGCCGCACCTCGTCCTCGAAGGTGACCTTGTGGCCCCCTGAAGTCTGTTTCGGAACGAACTTCTGGAAGCCCGGGAGGAACTTGGTCTTGTCGTTGGGATCGCGAATGTGGTAAAGGCTGCGGCCGAGGTACCGCGCCGGCAGTTCCTCGTAATGAGCGGCATTGTTGACCTTCTCGCTTTCCTCCATTGCCTCAAAGCCGTCACTGCCGTAATACCCAAGGTCGTCGACGTGCGAGTCGGCGAGGTGGCACGACTCGTGGATAAGCGTGATGATGGCGTCGTCGCGATCCGTCACCTCCGCTACGTCACCGGTGAGGTGGATGTGCTGACTGGCGAAGTTCGCCCATCCGCCGAGCCCGACCTGAGGGTCGTCCCGGTTGTAATCGGTGTCCATCGCGGTATCGGCGTTCTTGATCGCATTGGCGAGCGCGGTCTTCGCTTTGCCGTAGCGTGACTTCGCGATTGCCGCCTTGCTGCCGAACACGTCCGCGAGACCAGCCGTATCCGCCATCGCCTGGTCGATCTTGTCCGCGGCGATTGTGGCGACGTCGGTGAGCTTCTTGAGGTCCGCGGCCTTGAGCTTCGCCTCGGCGTCGGCGACTGACTTGTAGACGTCGGAGGTGTCCGTCCCCAGGTAGCTGGGCCACGCCTTCTCGTCAAACACCCCGCCACCGGGAAAGAGCTTCTTCATGACGTCTTCGGCGTCGGTCCGAAGCGCGAAGTCGAGGTCCATGCGGCGCAGCGCGCGCCGGACCGCGTCCTCGATGTCACCTTTGTCGAGCAGGCCGCTGCCGTACAGGCTCTTCAGCTCAGTGGCGGACGGGACCCTGAACCGCGTATCGAGAGCCGCCGGGCTCCCAGGGCGCGCAGCCCGCGCCTCGTGCAGCCGCTGATTTGCCACGGCGATCGGGATCAGACCGGCGCCGCGCAGCACGTCGACGGTCGCCGCGTTGCCGACGCGGCGCTGAAGGGCGACCACGCCGCCGACGCTCAGCGATACCTGGTCGACGAGCGACGCCGGAGCCTGGGCGACCTCGTTCGCCTGGCAGGGCAGCGATTCCTCCGCAACCTCTCCGCCGGCTCCACGGTAAGCGCTCACCCCGGCGTCATGCTACACGCGTGCACCGGAGACCCGCAACGAGTTGGCGGCGAATAATCACGGGCTCGCGGAACGGACCTTTTGCTCACATCCCGGTCATGTAGCAGGGAACCCGGGTGATCCTGGTCAGCCAACCGGGAGCGTCCTCCACGGCAAAGCTGGCCTGAATCTGGTCGTGGCAGAGAGAGGCGACGGCTCAGCGCTGGTGGCTCGAACGCCGCTTCAGGCGTATGCGGAATGTCTGGTAGACCGCGGTCAGGAATCGATGCTTCGGACCGCGTCCGCCGCCGGTCAGGATGAGATTGGTTAGCGTCTGCCGTCGAGGACGCGCGAACGTCTCGGCCGTTCGGGTACCGACAAACAACTGTCGTGGTCACCGGCGGGGTTTGCACGGACCGCTGGTTTCCGTGACAGGAAGTACTGGCACGGCTGAGGGGACCAGGTCCTCGATGACTGAGAGGGGAGGAGATCATGATGAGAGCTGCCGGGGGCGAACGGCCAAAGGCCGGCTACGCGCTTGCGAGAGCGCCGCAGGAGTACGAGCGCCTGCGTGCCCAATCGCGGGTGTGGGAGGCAGCGACAACGCGGGTGCTCGACGAGGTGGGGCTCGCGCCGGGTCAGTCCTGCCTGGACGCGGGCTGCGGTCCGGGCGAGACGATGCGGCTGCTGGCGAACGTGTCGGCTCGTCTGGAGCCGTGACGGGGGTCGATGTCGACGCGACGGTCGGCGAGGCAGCGATCGCGATGCTGCGCGCTCACGGCTATGATCAGTGTCGGTTCGCGCAGGTTGACCTGACGGCTGACCGGTCGATCGCCGGCGCGCGGTTTGATCTGGTGTACGCGCGCCTGCTGCTCTACCACCTTCCTGACCGTGTCGCGGTGCTGCGTCGCCTCTGGGACGCCGTCGCTCCGGGCGGGCACCTGGTCGTCCAGGATTACGACGTCCGCAGTGTCGACGTTGTGCCCACGCTGGAGACCGTCGAGGAGTTCAAGCGGGTGGTGGTTGCCGCGTTCTCCGCGGCCGGCTGCGACGTGCACGTCGGCGCGCGGCTGCCGGAACTGTTCGCTCATGCGGATTGGATCGCGCACGCACGATGACGCCGGACGCTCCAGCGGCTCGCCGATGCCCAGACGCTGTTCACCGGCGTCTACAGCGGCGTCCTATCGACGGCGATCGCGCACGGCTTCAGCAGCCAGCAGCGCGCCGCCATGTGGCGGTCCGAGTTCGCGCGCGACGTTGAGCGCTTCCCTGACCGTCCGGCGTTCTGGCCGCTGCTCGTAGGAGCATGGAAGCGCAAGCTCTGATAGACACGCAGCGGGAGTGGTTGGCTCTATGCTGGATGAGCACAACTACTGGATGATATAATGGGGGGTAGAAAGAGAAGGTGGTGGAGTTTGGTAGAAAGTTAGGGAAGATTAAAGGTGTGGGTGGGGACGCGAGAAGCCGTCTTGGGAACACGCTGAGCTCGGTCTACTATCGGGCTATGGGCAAGCTGGTGCGAAGGACGGCGGACGGCGACGAGGTGCTGGCCGAGTGGGTGCCGGGTGATGCGACATCGGTGACCCAGGCTGAGGACCTGTATCGCGACCTGCTCGGCCAGGATTACGAGGCGGTGCGCAGCGACGGGACCTTCTTTGCCCCCGTGGAGGGCGATGCCTTTCCCGTCGATGCCGCCGAGGTGGTGCTCAGCACCGGCATGGGGGGCGGCTGAGCGGCGTCCTAGCGGATGCGACGGCCCATCTCGCTGGTGTCGTAGCCACCGAGCGTCTCGACCGCGGAACGAAACTCCGCGGTCTCCATGAGTGCCCACAGTGGCGCCAGGCGTTCTGACTCGGCGGTGCCACGTTCAAGCACCAGGTCGAAGGGCTCTTGGGCGACGGGCACGAAGTCCAGCCCGAACGCTCGGGCGGCGGCCTGCACGCCCAGGCCGCAGTCGGCCCGGCCCGCGGAGATGGCCGCGGCGACGGCCAGGTGCGTCGGCTCCTCGCGCGAGTAGCCGCTGAGGGCGGCGGGGTCGACGCCGGCGCGCTGCAGTTCGTAGTCGAGCAGGACGCGGGTGCCCGCGCCCCGCTGGCGGTTGACGTAGCGCAGCTCGGGCTGCGCGAGGTCGGCGATCCCGCCGACGCCGAGGGGGTTACCGGGGGCGACGATGAGTCCCTGCTCGCGGTGCACGAGGCGAACGATGGCGATGTCGTGGCCCGCGAGCATCTGCTCCACGTACGGGATCGTGTATTCGCCGGTATCGGGCTCGAGGAGGTGCGAGCCGGCGAGATGGCAGAGCCCGTCGCGCAGCGCGATGAGCCCGCCCAGCGAGCCGACGTTGCTGGAGGCCAGGGTGACCCTGGGATCGCGGGTGCGCAGCTCGGAGGCAGCGAGGTCAAGGATCGGGTCATGCGACCCGATGGCGACGATGGTGCCCTCGATCTCGGGGAGGCTGCGCAGCAGGGAGATGTCGACCTCCTCACCGGCGTGGTGACCCTCGACCTCGGTGGGGATCACCAGCAGTCCGTCGGCGCGGACCAGCGAGGTGAGCACGCCGGCGCCGCGCGGCAGCGGCGAGGCCACCAGCCCGCCGCCGACCCGGCCCAGCCGGACCCGGACCCAGTCGTCGGAACCGATCACCGAGACGACCTTGCGCGCCAGCCGGGCCCGCGTCTGGGGGCGGGGTGTGGCGACGGCGCCCTCGAGGTCGGCCAGGAGGGGCACGGCGAAGATATCGAAGGTGAGCGACGCCGAAACCGGGTAGCCGGGGGCGCCGATCACCGGGGTCGCGTCGATGGCGCCCAGGACGACGGGGTGCCCGGGCCGGACGGCCACGCCGTGGACGGCCAGGGTGCCGAGCTGCGCGACGAGCTGGGCGGTGTAGTCGTCGCGGCCGGCGCTGGAGCCGGCGATGACGATCATCAGGTCGCACACGCCGATCGCTTCGCGGATCGCGGCCGCGATACGGTCCTGGTCGTCGGGCTCGATGGGGAGGGTGATGGCCTCGCAGCCGATGGCACGAGCCTGGGCGGCGAGCATCAGCGAGTTGGTGTCCAGCAACTCTCCGGGGGCGAGCTCTGAGCCAGCAGGGCGCATCTCATCACCCGTGGGGAGGATCGCCACGACCGGTGCGCGGCGCACCACGATCCCGGTGGTGCCGGCGGCCGCAGCAGCTGCGACGTCGACCGCGCGCAGGCGATGTCCAGCGGGCAGGAGCAGCTCGGTGGCGCTGATGTCCTCACCGATCGAGCGCACGTGTTGGTAGGGCGCGACGGCGGCGCGCAGCTCCGCCTGACCGCTGACGTAGTGCACGTGCTCGCGCATGACTACGGCGTCGTAGCCGTCGGGGAGCGGGTCGCCGGTGTCGACGACCGCGAACGCGTCGGGTGCGAGCAGCAGCGGGGTGGTCTCGCTGGCGCCCCGGCTGTCGACAGCACGCAGCGCGATGCCGTCCATGGCCGCCGCGTCGAAGGGCGGCGACGATCGCGAGGCCCAGATCGGCTCGGCGGTGACCCGCCCGACCGCTTCATCGAGCGCCACCGTGACCGCCGGGACCCGGGAGGGGCAGGCCGCCGCCACGCGGCAACGTGCCCACTCCTGAAGCGCACGAGCCAGCGGTACGTCGCGCAGGAACGGCGTGGTGCGCTCAGCGATAGAGGACCACCTCGAGGGTCTCGCCGGCCGCCAGGCCGTTGGCGTCCTCGGGGACGATCACATAGCCGTCGGCGGCGGTGAGGACCGACAGCAGCGCGGAGGGGCCGAAGATCGGCTCAGCCTCCTCATCGCCCGAGAGCCGGACCTGCACGACGTCGAGACGACCGGCCGCTGAAGGAAGGTCGCGCGATAGCCGCCGCGGGGTCGACGCGACGCGGTGCTCGGCGCTCCAGCCCCCGGCGCGGCGCACCAGCGGCATGCCGATGAGCCGAAACACGACAAGCGCCGAGCGGGGGTTCCCGGGCAGCCCGATGATGGGGATCCCGTTGCTCGCGGCCAACAGGGTCGGCTTGCCCGGCTTGATCGCCAGGCCATGGCACCAGATCTCAGTCCCGGCGACGGCGGCGACGGCGGCAGCCGTCTCGTCGCGCGCGCCGACCGATGACCCCGCGCAGATGACCACCACGTCGCTGTGCACAAGCGCGTGGCCAAGCGCGGCCTGCAGCGCGCCGCGATCGTCGCGGACGATCTGCGGGGGGTGGGGCCGCCCGCCTGCCTCGCGTACCAGCGCGCTCACGGAGCTGCTCAGCGCGTCGCGCACCTGTCCGGGGCCTACGGGCCCGGCGTCCGGGGCGATCAGCTCGTCGCCGGTGGCCAGGATGCTGACCGTGGGCCGGGTGTGCACCTCGAGCTCCGCGACGCCCAGGGCGGCCAGCATGGCGATGTCCTGGGCTCTCAGCGGCGCTCCTGCCGGGACCGCGGCCTGGCCTGGCGCCATGTCCTCGTCGGCGCGCACGATGCCTTCTCCGGGCGCGACCGGCCGGACCACCTCGATCGTGCCCGCCATCGCCTCTTGGGTGTATTCGATCATCACCACGGCGTCGGCGCCGTCCGGGAGCGCGCCGCCGGTGGGGACCGCGATGGCGCTGTGGGCCGGTAGCGCGACTTCGGCGGGCGCGCCCATGGCCACGCTGCCGGTCAGGGTGAGGTACGCCGGGATGGACTCGGAGGCGCCGAATGTGTCCTGGGCGCGGACGGCGTAGCCGTCGACGCTGGAGCGGTCAAAGCCCGGCAGCGCCTCGCCGGCCAGGATGTCGGTGGCAGGGATGCGGCCGCCGGCGGCGTCCAGGGCAACGGTCTCCGTGGCGGTGCGGTGGGCCGGGCGAAAGTCGGCCAGCGCTTCGGCCACCGTCTTGGCGGTGAAGAATTCGCGGCCGGTGGCGGCCATGGCGCCGCTCAGCGGGGGGCGCCGGCGCGCCCGCGGCGCAGGACGCTCATCACCGGCCCGAGCGCGACCTGTCCCAGCCCGCAGATCGAGGTCATCCGCAGCGTGTCCTCGAGCCGGTCGATGCGAGTGTCGATGCCGTTGGGGCCAATGCCCTCGGCGAGCGCGTTGGTGAGGATGGCGTGGGCCTTCTGGGAGCCGACGCGGCAGGGGACGCATTTGCCACACGACTCGTTGCGGAAGAAGCGCAGGACGTTGGTGGCGGCGGCCAGCACGTCGGTCTGGTCGTTGATGACCACAACCGCGCCCGACCCGAGCATCGAGCCGGCGTCGGCCAGCGGCTTGAAGTCAAGCGGGACGTCGAGCTGCTCGGGACCGAGGAAGTTCGAGGACGATCCGCCCGGCTGAAAGGCCTGGAGAGTCGCGCCGTTGGCCATCCCCCCAGCCCGCTCGATGAGCTCACGGGCCGTGGTGCCCATGGGCACGCAGTAGACGTCGGGATGGGCGATGTGCCCTGAGACGGCGAAGAACTTCAGGCCCGTCCCGCCGTTGACGCCCTGGTCCTTCCACCATTGCGCGCCACGCTGCTGGATGACCGGGACCGCGGCGAACGTCTCGACGGAGTTCATCAGCGTGGGTTTACCCCAGAGGCCGCTGACCCCGGGGAACGGGGGCTTGTTGCGCGGCTCGCCGCGATGGCCCTCCATGCACTCGATCAGCGCCGACTCCTCGCCGAGGATGTAACCGCCCGGCGAGGTGAAGATGTCGATCTCGAGCTGGCGGCCGGAGTCAAGGACGTCGGTGCCGAGCAGCCCGTCCGCGCGGGCACGGTCAAGCTCGGCGCGCACAGCATCCTCCTCGATGCCGTACTCGTGGCGGATGAACACCCAGCCCTGCTCGGCGCCGACCGCGAGCATGCCCAGCAGCATGCCCTCGATCACGAGGTGGGGCTGCTCGGCGAGGATCTGGCGATCCTTGAAGGTGCCGGGCTCAGACTCGTCGGCGTTGCAGATCACGAACTTCGGCTCGGGCTCCTGGGCGGCCACCAGCTCCCACTTGGAGCCTGTCGGGAAGCCGGCCCCGCCCATGCCGCGCAGGCCCGAGTCCTTCAGTGTGGCGATCGCCTGCTCGGCGTCGAGTTCGCCCGCGAGCATCGCGCGCACGCTCGCGTAGCGCGCGTCGGGATCCTGACCGGCGTAGGGGTCGTTGGGCCAGGTCCGCGACTCGGGCGCCTCGGCGCCCTCGCCGGCCTCGCCGGTGGCCTTGGCGCGCTCGACGGCGGCGCCGACGTCGGCGGCCGGGACGGGGTACTCCTGGACGGTGGCGGCCGGCGCGATGTCGCAGCGACCGATGCACGACACCTCGCGGACCTCGATCTCCACGTCGTCGCCGTAGCGAGCGTGGACCTGGGCGATCTGCGCCTCACCACCGTGCAGCCAGCAGGACAGGTCGCGGCACACGGTGATCTCGACCCGGGGCGGCGACTGCACTCGGAAGTGGGGATAGAACGAGATGAGCCCCTCGATCTCATAGAGCGGGCGGCGGGTCTCGCGGCTGAGCCGCACGAGCTCCTCGCGAGGCAGCCAGCCGTGCTCGCGCTGGATGACGTTCAACGACGGGATGAGGCTCGGGCCGTTGAACTTCCCGGCGCGCGCCTCCCGCCCCGGAACGCGGCCGTTGACGACGCTCATGACCACGCCTCCGCAGCGCCGGCGGCCGCTTCGACCCGGACGGCGCAGAACTTGAACTCGGGGATCTTCCCGAAGGGGTCGATCTCGTCGATGGTGAGCAGGTTGGCGGCCGCCTCCCGGAAGTGGAAGGGGATGAAGCAGCTGCCCGGCGTCTCGCGGTGCGACACGCGCGCCTCGAGCTCGATCATGCCCCGTCGCGAGGTCACCCGGGCGAACTCGCCGTCGGCGATGCCGAGCCGCTCCGCATCGATCGGATTGATGAACACGGTCGCCTTGGGCGAGATCGAGTCAAGCGCGAAGGACCGGCGCGTCATCGAGCCGGTATGCCAGTGCTCGAGCAGACGGCCGGTGTTGAGTACGAACGGGTACTCCTCGCTGGGCAGCTCCCGGGCGGGCATCCACTCGGCGGGCACCAGATGCGCGAGCCCGTCCTCGGTATTGAACTGATCCTGGAAGAGGACGATCGTCCCGTCGGAGTTCTCGGGGTCGGCGTTGGGGTAGAGCTTGCCGGTCGGTCCGAGGTTGCCGTAAGCCAGGTTGGTGTAGTTGGGCATCAACGACACCTGCTCGTCGAAGATCTCCTCCGCCGAGCTGTAGTTCATCTCAAGACCAACGCGATTGGCGATGTCCTGGATGATCTCCCAGTCCACCCGTGCCTGCCCGGGCGGATCCAGCACCTTACGCCCGCGCTGGACGCGGCGATCGGTGTTGGTATAGGAGCCGTCCTTCTCCAGATAGGAGGAAGCGGGCAGGATGACGTCGGCGAACTCGGCGGTCTCCGTGAGGAAGATGTCCTGCACCGCCAGGAAGTCCAGCGCGCTCAGCGCCTTGCGGACCTTGTTGATGTTGGGGTCTGACAAAAACGGGTTCTCGCCCATCATGTACATCCCGCGTACGCCCTTCTTCAGCGCCGCGCCGACGATCTCGGTGACCGTGAGACCGCGCACATGGTCGAGCTCACGCCCCCAGGCGCGCTCGAAACGCTCCCAGGCGGCGGGACGGTCCACCGGCTGGTAGTCGGGATAGAACATCGGGATCAGCCCGGAGTCCGAGGCGCCCTGCACGTTGTTCTGGCCGCGCAGCGGGTGAAGGCCCGTGCCGGGACGCCCGACCTGCCCGGTGATCGCGCACAGCGCGATCAGACAGCGGGCATTGTCGGTTCCCGTCGTGTGCTGCGAGATCCCCATGCCCCAGTAGACGACCGCCGAACCGGCCTCGCCCCACATCCGCGCCACATCGCGAAGCATGCGAGGGGAGATGCCGCAGATCTGCCCGGCCCGCTCGGCGGAGTACTGCGTCAGCAGCTCGGCGAGCGCCTCGTAGTTACTCGTGCGCTTGGCAATGAACTCCTCGTCGACCAGACCCATCGCGATGATCTCGCTCATGACGCCGTTGTAGAACGCGACGTCGGTGCCGGGCTTGATCTGACAGTAGATGTCGGCGTGGTCGGCGACGCGCTCGCGGCGGGGGTCGACGACGATCAGCTTGGTCCCGCGTCGGCGGGCCTGCTTGAAGAACGACGAGGCCACGGGGTGGTTAGCGGTGGTGTTGGTGCCGGCAAGGATCGCGACGTCGGCGTTGATGACGTCGCCGTAGGTGGTGGAGACCGCCGCCGAGCCGACGCCTTCGAACAGGGCGGCGACGCTCGAGGCGTGACATAGCCGCGTGCAGTGGTCAACGTTGTTGGTGCCAAACCCTGCGCGGATGAGCTTCTGGAACAGGTAGGCCTCTTCGTTTGAGCACTTGGCGGAGCCAAAGCCGGCGATCGCGCCCGGCCCATACTCGTCGCGGATGCCGACCAGGCGGGTGGCGATGAGGTCCATCGCCTCATCCCAGCTCGCCTCGCGGAAATGGGGCATGACCTCGTCGTAGTCGACCAGGCCGCCCGGCTTGCGCCGCCCGCGGCCTTCGCCCTTCACATCCCCTGACAGCGGGCCCTTGGGGTAGGAGTCCTCGCGGCGGATCAGTGGCACGGTGAGGCGCTGTGGCGAACGGGCGTAGTCCCAGCCGTAGCGGCCCTTGACGCAGAGGCGCCCCTTCGAGCCGGGCTGGTCGCGACCTTCGGCAAACGCGACCGCCTGGCGGTCGTCGTCGACGTGGTAGGTGAGGGCGCAGCCCACGCCGCAGTAGGGACAGACTGTGTCGACCTGGCGCAGCTCGGTGCGCGGCCGGATGGGGACGTCATGGAGCGGCTTGTTGACGAGGGCCCCGGTCGGGCAGGCCGCGACGCATTCGCCGCAGGTGACGCACGAGGACTCGCCCATCGGGTCGTTGAGGTCAAACGCAATACGGGTGGAGTACCCCTTGCCGCTGCGGCCGATGACGTCGTTGCCCTGGATGTCGTCGCAGGCGCGTACGCAGCGGTCGCACAGGATGCAGGCGTCGTGGTTGACCGCGATCACAGGGTTGGAGTCATCGATGCCGCGGCCTTCGCCCTGGGGCAGCTGCTCGGCGTCCTTCTCAACGCCGTACTGACGCACGAGCACCAGCAGCTCGTTGTCACCCGTCGTCGTCTCCTTGGGATCGGTGGTGGGATCGGGCTGGTCAGACAGCAGCAGCTCGGTGAGCGTCGCGCGGTGGCGATCGAGCTGCTCACCCGCCGTGGTGACCTCCATTCCCTCCTCGCAGGCGCGGACACAGGCGGCCGCGTACACCCGCGCGCCGACATCGACCACGCACATCCGGCACACGCCGACGGGGTCGTACCGGTCGTCGTGGCAGAGGACCGGGATGGCGATCCCGAGCTGGGCGGCGGCCTGCAGGATGGTGGTGCCCTCACGGACGGTCACCTCCTGCCCGTCGATCCGCAGCGAGAGGTTCTTGGTGATCGCGGTCGGCTGCGTCGCAGAAGTGGTGGCCATCAGCCCAAGTCTCCCTTGCCTAAACCTATTTGTCCAGAACCGGCTCCGAGCCCAACGAGGTCGAGCTCATCGAGCGTCTCGCTGCGCGGTAGGCCGGTGGGTTCGAGCCCGCGGCCGCGGTAGTAGGAGCTGATCATGGACTCCAGACGCTCCGCGCTCAGTGTCGCCGTTCTGCCCGACTCAAGCGCCACCGGCTCGGACAGGAACCGCTCGGGCAGCCAATCCTCCTCGCGGGTCCAGCCTTCGCGCAGGTTGAACAGCCGCTTGGTCATGACGATGCGCTGCGCCGTCCGGGCCAGCTCGCCGGCATCGGTGTCCCAGCCCGTGACCGCGTTGAGCAACCGCGCCCACTCCGCCATCGGGTCCTCGAACACGCCGCGCAGGAACTTGCAGAGGATGAGCGAGTCCATGATCGCCGCCCGGTCCTCGGTCTCGATCGCCCCGCGGACATGGGGCTCCCCGCCGTGTAGCCGGTCGTGCTGCCCCGAGAGGTCTGCCTCGTAGGCGCCCGACCGGTTGTGGTCGGCGCCGCGCGCGTTGACCGCTAGGCCGAGAGCCATCGCCTGAAGCGTACGCGGCTCATACCCCGGAAGCTCGAGCCCCTTGACATGGGCGGCGAACGCCTCCGATCCGTGACCGACCATCCGCGCGGCGAAGCGAGAGCCCTCGGCGAGCAGGTCGCCAAGGCCCTCCCGAGCACCGATCTCCTCGATGGCGCGCAGGAGCGCTTCGCCCTCGCCGAAACGCAGCCACGGCGCGTCGATGAGGCCCTTCTCGGCGCACTCCATGGCCCACGCGATCGTCCCGCCGGTCGAGATGGTGTCCAGTCCGAGCTCGTCGCAGCGTGCGCTGGCGGCGATCACCATGTCGGGGTCGTTGACGCCGCACAGCGGTCCGAGCGCGAACACGTTCTCGTACTCCATCCGGACCTTCTTGCCCCCGGCACCCTTGTAGAGGTGCTCGCAGCCGATCGAGCACGACGCGCACGAGTTGCGCGCCACCTGGCGCAGGTCGGCGATCTGCTCGGCGCTGAGCGCCTCGGCCCCGTCGAACGAGGCCGCCGAGAAGTTGCGGGTCGGCAGCGCCGAGATGGCGTTGAAGGCGAGAAGATTGGCCATGGTGCCCAGCTCGCGGTACTTGGCGGTCGCCTGGCCGAAGGACCGCTGGCGCAGCTCCTTGGCGGCGGCCAGGACCGCCGCCGGGTCCGCAGACGGAACCTTGGTCCGGGCGCGGACCACCACCGCCTTGCACCACTTGGAGCCCAGCACGGCACCGAGGCCGCCTCGGCCGGCGTGCCGACCGTCATGAGAGATGGTGGCGTAGCGGACCACGCGCTCGCCCGCGGGTCCGATCGCCGCCACGCGCCAGGCCGGTCCCATCCGTTCGCGTAGCCGGGCCTCGGCTTCGGCCGCGCTGAGCCCCCACAGGTCCTCGGCGGGCGCCAGCCAGGCCGAGCTGCCGTCGATCATGAGCACCGAGGGCTCTGCGCAGCAGCCGCGGACGACGATCGCGTCGTGTCCGGTGAGCTTTCCGGCGATCGCGAAATGGCTGGAGGCCAGCGCGTCGGTCAACCGGCCCGTGAGCGGGGACTTCGCGACCACCGCGAACTTGGCGCTCGTCGTCAGCGGGGTGCCGACCAGCGGTGAGAACACGAATATCAGCGGTGCCTCGGGCGCAAGGGGGTCGAGGCCGGGCGGGCAGCACTCGTGCATCAGCCACGCGCCCAGTCCCGCGCCCCCGATAAACGATCGGAGCACCGGCTCCTCGATGGTCTTGACGCTGCTCTGGCCGGTGGTGAGGTTGACGATCAGCGCGCGACCGAAATAGCCACCCGGTGGCGTTGTCATCCCTCGATCCTAAACGACGCGTTGCCTGCGCTCACCAAGCTGTCTGGCAGCTAACCGCCGGCGTCGGCGACCATGAAGCCCACCGTATCCCCGGCGGCAAGGGGCAGTTCGCGATCGCGGGTGATCTGGTCGCCGTTGAGCGCGGCGATGACGTGCTCGTCCAGAACCAGCGCGATCGCATCAGCGAGTTGCCCCAGGCTCCAGGCAGCCACACGCTGGGAGCGTGGAGCACCATTGACGGCGAGTGTCCCGAAGCGCCGCACTTCGATCTCGGGCGCGGGCTGTGCGTGGGCCTCCTCGTAGTCGCTGGGGTCGTTGAGGTTGCGTACGGAGGCCAGGCTGGGGTCGAGCGCGGCCAGAGCCGCGTTGCGCAGCATCGCCGCGTCGTCGAGGCGCAGCACGCGGCAGCGCTCAAACAGGAACGCGGGTTTGAGCCTGTCGTCGGCGATCAGCCCCTCCACCTCGGGGAGGAGGCTTGTTCGATACGCGGCTGACAGGGGCTGACGAAAGCCGTGGATCTCGGGCAGAACGACGTCGACGTCCGCGCTGAACGCGTCGATCACGCGTCGTATGAACGCGGGGTGCAGCAGCGGCACGTCCGTCGATGACGCATAGGCGACCTCGGCGCGGTCGCCGATGGCGGCCAGACCGGCCGCCAACCCCTGCAGCGGCCCCCGCCCCTCGCGCGCGTCTGACACCAGCTCGATCGATGGATGGAGCTCAGGCAGCTCCTGCTCGGGCGCACGCACCACCACCACCGGGCCGTCGATGGTCCGCTGCGCCAGGCCGGTGACCCGCCGCAGCAGCGTTGAGCCATGCCAATCGAGGGCGGCCTTGGACGAGCCCATCCGAGAGGACTTGCCGCCGGCCAGGATAATCGCGCCAGCCTCAAACACACCGACGATGCTAGATCCCGAGAGCGCGGACCGGCTTGCCAGGGGCGTCCCGATGCCTAACAATCGGCGCTGTGGTCACTGGCAATCAGTCACCCCATCGCATTCCGCGCGAGCAGGCGCTCCCGCTGACCGTCGGCGAGATCATGATCGCCCGCCCCAAGACCTTCCGCTCCGACATCAAGGTGGGCGAGGTGCGTCAGGCGTTTGCGCAGTCCAGCCAGCGCGTGGTGCTCCTGGTTGACGGCTCGACGTTCCAGGGCGCCATTGATCGGGATGCCCTCGACCCCGAGGCGCCGGACGCCGCCCCGGCGGCGGCGTTCGCGCGTCGCGACGTCGCCACCGTGACGCCGGCGACCCCGCTGGCTGACGCGGTCGAGCTCCTTGACCGCAGCCGCGAGCCGCGCTTGGTGGTGCTCGACGAGGACGGCCACACGCTGCGCGGGCTGCTCTGCTTCAACCAGAGCTCGGCGAGCTTCTGCGTCCGCTAGGGCCGCCGGCGGTGCGCACCTGAATAACGCCGCGCGCTCGAGTGGGGCGCGGCACCGAGACATTCACCGGATAAGCGCCGGCCGTCCGACAGCGGAGGGCTAGGGTGCGGGGATGAGCGCGGGCAGCGCGGCGCGCGCTTCGCGCAACGGGTCGCCGTTGCCGCGGATCACCGAGTGGACGATCGCGCCGTCCAAGAGTTCGCCACCCGCATGAATGCCACGACCACAGAAGTTCACTCCGGCCACTTGGCGATGGTCTCCCACCCGGCCGAGGTCACGAAGCTCACTCAGACCGCAGCCGACGCTGCGCTCGCTGCGACCGTCTTCCGCTGAACCGGACGCCCACTCCCGGCCGGCCTTGGCCTCACGGCCTGGCCGGCCGCGGAGACCGCGCCCAGCTGCGTTGTAACGGTTGAGGCGTCCGACCAATGGGCCGAAGCGGCGCCAGTGGGCCTCGCCCCATCCGTCTCCAGGGCGCGACAGACGGCCGGGGCGCGGCGGTGGCGCGTGGTTGACGGCGGAGATCGCGCGTAGGAGGATGGGCTGGACCAAAGGAGGTCCGGATGACCCGGATGATGGCCGATTGCCGTCGCTGGCCCAGCGACACGAACTGCTCGCTGACGATCATCGGCGAGGAGGAGGAGGTCGTTCGCGCGGCCGCCGAGCACGCCGCCTCTGTGCATGGCCACGAGGACACACCGGAGATGCGTGAGCAGCTCCGTGGGTTCCTCGAGCCGGCCGACGCGTACTCGAACGCGTCGCGTGCACACGAGCCGCTGCCCGGCTGACGCCGCGCAATTGCGCGCCGCGTCCTCACCTACGCGGCGCGCCCAGCCCCCGTTCCGCCCGTCTCACCGGGCTCCGGGCGCGCGCCCCTGCGTTCCGGCGAACCCCGGCGGCCACGGAGTCGGCTCGGCTCTGAACGCCCCCGCTGGTCGCCGCTGGGGCACTCTCGATCTCACTGCCGCTCGCCGCTGAGACCAGTGGGGGGCACGAGCCCGGACCAACGATGAGAAACGCGGCGCGTGTCTGCCGCCCTTGCCGAGCTGACGCCGAACGTTGGTCGTTTGGATATGCCCGGACGGGAGTCTGGCGCCGTTTGGGCGCCCCGAGCCGGCGAGCGCTACTAGATGTCGGACGGACGCTAGGCGTCCGTCTCGAAGAACGTCTGAGAAACACAAATGTCGCCACGGACATGACCGGCGGCATCATCGATCGGTTCCGCACCATGGCCATCGCCAGCAGTCCTCACTGGCCACGTGCTCGGCAGCCTCATCCAAACCCTCGCAGCCATCGGCGTCCTCATCGGGGTCGCCTTCGGCCTTGGGTTTCACTCCAGCACCGGGCCGCTGCACTGGCTGGCCGCGATCGGGATCCTGGCCCTGTTCGCCTTTGCCTTGATTTGGCTGGCCGTCGCGCTCGGGCTTGCCGCCAAGAGCGTCGAGACCGCCAGCAACACTCCGATGATTCTGATGTTCCTGCCCTTCCTCGGCAGCGGCTTCGTGCCCGCGGCCACCATGCCAACCGGGCTGCGCCAGTTCGCGGAGTACCAGCCCTCCACCCCCGTCGCCGACACCGTGCGCGGACTCGTCAGCGGCGGTGCGGTTGGCGGCCACGCCATCGCCGCTATCGCGTGGAGCATCGGCATCGCCGTCGTGTCCTACCTGTGGGCAATCCGCCTCTACAACCGGCGCAGGGCCGCCGAGCCGGCGTGAGCGGGGATTCGGAGGGCCCCGCATCCGCTAAGCCGCAGAGAGCGAGACTCTTCGACGACGACTCCGTGCGATGTCACTCCTCTGGATGGCGCTCGTCCCAGCGGAGCGCAGCTGCCTCGGCGCTCGCCGAAGGTCGCATCCGCGCCTCGGCTGCTCTGGCGGTCAGCCTGGTGATCGTGTCGAGGGTCCCGGATGCCTGCCACACCTCGACTGCCTGCCCGTCCCGGAAGCGGAGCCATGCGATGCCCTCGAGGTTCGTCGCATCGCCCGTGCTCGGGGCGCCGTAGAAGTCGCTCGCCTGCATGCCGGACAGGCGATAACGGGCGGCGATCTGTTCGTCTGAGCCGATCACCTCCTCGACGGTGAGGCGCGCGTCTGGAAACGCCTCCCAGAGCTGACCGTAGAAGCTTCTCGCCCCGTCGAGGCCAGCGAGTCCCCGTGGGTAGCCGTGCAGGACCACGTCGTCGGAGTAGAGCCTGAGATATCCCTCGCGCCCGTGCGGATCGTTAAACGCTGCGACGGCGGCCCGTAGCGCCGCCTCATTGGTCTCGAACACGTTCCTCCCTCAAGTCGGCTACGACGTTTCATCTCAACCGGCAATCTAACCCTCGAGGCCGGATCGGCGACGCGCCGGCATGGTTGCCTGTTGCCGCTGACCGGCTCCGCTCCAGGATCGTGACGGGGCACGGGCGCGCGGGGCGCCTCGTGCCCATCACGGGGTAGGGCTCGACCTACAGAGCGACGAGCTCGCGCGCGGCCGTGACGGTCGCGCTGGTGACGTCCTCGGTCATTTTCGCGTGAGCGTTGAAGAGGCCCGTGACGGCCTGGACCTGCGACTGGGCGCCGACCTTGCGCTCGAACTGCGTCAGGCCGTTGACGTAGCGCTCGAGTCCGTCGAGATACGCGCTGGTGATCTTGCGCCCGGCGTCGATGAACCGCTCATTGGCCTCGCGGACGCGCTGGCCGGCGGTCTCGAGGTCCGGATACACGTTGCTCTGCTGCTTGGTTGAGGTTGCTGCTGCCATGTCGTACTCCCGAAGGGTCGTGGGGATTAGATGTTCGCCTGCCGGTCTGCTTGCAGGTTAGCAACTAGTCAGCAAGCAGGCAAGCGCCAGGTGAGCCTGCGAGCGCTTGCCGATTAGCGCAACTACATGCCAAAAGCAAGCAGTGTCCTCCCGCGTTGATAGGGTGCGCACCCCCCCATATGGGGGGCGCCGTCGTCAGGAAAGGAGTCTCATGACTAACGGATGTGCCCCGACCTTTGAGGAAATTGCGCTCACCGATTCCCTGACCGCCTGGACGGCGGCCGTGGAAGGGGCGTACGGATGGTGGACCAGTGCGATTCGCCGCCGCGCATCGCCGGCGGCGCTCATGCTCGACTACGTGAGCTGGTGGGGGGAGATGGCCGGCCGTCGGCCGCCGAGCTGGAGCTCTCCGCATCAGATCGTGTTCGACAGTCCGGTGGCCCGGCTGCGCGATTTCTCCACCACGGGTTCGCGCAGCAAGGTCGTTCCCACGCTGGTGCTCCCTCCTCAGGCGGGTCACGACTCGTGCATCGTGGACTACTCCCCGGAGCAGAGCCAGATGCGCACGATCCTGCGCACCGGCCTGACGCGGGCGTTCACGTTGGACTGGAAAGGCGCCACCGAGGCCACGAAGGACGCCACGATCGATGACTACCTGTCCGTCATCGAGCGCGCGCTCGACCACATGGGGGGTCGTGCCAACCTGATCGGTGACTGCCAGGGCGGCTGGCTGGCGACGATCTACGCCGCGCTGCATCCCGAGCGGGTCAACACGCTGACGATTGGCGGCGCACCGATCGACTTCCACTGTGGCGAGCCGGTCATCCACGCGGCGCTCCAGGCGTTCGCGCCCAACGGCAACCTCGACTTCTACCGGAGGCTCGTCAGCGCCGGTGGCGGGGTGCTCAGCGGCGAGCACATGCTCGCGGGCTTCATCCTGATCAAGCCGGACAACGAGATCGGCCGCCAGCTCCAGCTGCTGGCCAACCTCGACGATGCCAAGCATGTCGAGCGCTACAGGGAATTCGAGGACTGGTTCAAGCACACGCAGGCCATCCCGGGCGGGTTCTACCTGTGGATCGTCGAGCACCTGTTCCGGGACAACGAGCTCATCGCCGGTGCCCTCGAGGTCGGGGGCGAGCGCGTCGATCTAGGTCGCATCGATTGTCCGCTGAACCTGCTTGCAGGGGCGACCGACCACATCACCCCGCCTGACCAGGTGTTCGCGCTGGCTGACTGCGTCGCCACCGCCGAGCCCGACATCCTGCGCGACACCAGCCCCGGGGGCCATCTCGGCCTGTTCATGGGCCACGACGCGCTGGACAACCACTGGCCGCGGCTGCTGGCGGCGGTCCTGGAGCGCTCGCGGTAACCACACGCTGCGCGACGGCGCCGGTTACATGTCCATGCCGCCGTTGACCGCAAAGATGGTGCCGGTGATGTAGGAGGACTGGTCGGCCGCCAGGAAGTGCACGACGCGCGCCACCTCATCCGGCCGGCCCAGCCGGCCCAGCGGGATCTGGGATTTGATCCGGTCCAGCGCCTTCTCCGGAACCGCTTCGACCATCTCGGTGGCGATGTATCCGGGCGCGACCGTGTTCACGGTGATGCCGATCCCGTCGTCGTCGAGCTTGCCGGCTTTGTTGAGCTGGAAGGCGGCCTCGCGCGCCATGGTCTTGGTCAGCCCGAACAGACCGGACTTCGACGCGGCGTAGTTGGCTTGGCCGATGTTCCCCATCTCACCGATGATCGAGGAGATGTTGATGATGCGCCCGGAGCCGCGCTCGATCATGTGCGGCAGCACCGCCTGGCTCATGAAGAACGCCCCGGAGAGGTTGACGGCCAGCACCTTGTACCAGTCCTCGTCGCTCATCTTGAGCACGGTCTTGTCGATCGTGATCCCCGCGTTGTTGACGAGAATGTCGAGGCGGCCGTGCTGCTCGATCACCTCGTTGATGGTTCGGCGGCAGTCATCGGCGGAGCCGACATTCCCCTGGTGGATCGAGGCGTTCAGCCCCGCCTTGCCGAGGTGTTCGACGAATGACTGGGCGTTCTCCTCGTCTCGGCTGTAGCCCGCCGCGACCTGGGCGCCCTGCTCGGCGAGGCTGCGACCGATGGCGGCGCCGATGCCGCGGGTGCCGCCCGTGACGAACGCGACGCGTCCGTGCAGGCGGGGGCGATGGACCGCAGCCTCGCCGGTGGCGGTTGTTGTGGTGGCCATGTCGTGTCTCTCCTTTGCCTCAACGACCCGAGCGCTCACCGAGCCAGTCGGCGAGCTCAGGCCAGATTTCGTGCTTGGCCCGCGATCCCGCCATCAGACCGATGTGGCCGCCCGGGCGATCCAGGTGCGTCACGTCCTCGCTGGCGACGAGATCGAGCAGGGGGACGGTGCCCCCGGGGGGCGCGATGTGATCGGCCCCCGCGGTGACGACCAGCAGGTTCTGCTCGATCTTCGATAGATCGACCCGGCGGTCGCGCAGCCGCAGGCGCCCGGACACCAGCCGGTTCTCCTTGTACATCCACGTGATCCACTCGCGGTAGGCGCGCCCGGGGAAGGGCGGGTTGTCAGCCACCCACTTGGCCATGGCCTGATAGCTCTCGCGCGGATCGCGCCCCTCGAGGATCCCTTGAAACAGGCGCCGGTAGGTGGTGACGTAGTTGGTTACCGGCTTCATCAGCTTGTTGGCCCAGTCGATTCCGGCCCCGGGAATCGCCGCGTAGCTGTCGGCGATCCCGTCGACGTCGAACTCGTCGCCGCCAACCCACCGGGCGTACAGGGAGTCGCTCGGATCGATCGGGGTCGTGAGCAGGATCGCGTTGCGCACCGGGTCGGCGGGGTTCAGGGCGCAATACATCGCGCTGAGCGTGCCGCCGATGCACCACCCGAGCAGCGTCAGCTCCTCCTCGCCGGCGCAGCGCAGCGTCTCTCGCACGGCCCAGTGCAGTTCATCGCACACGTACTCCGCAAGCCCCATGTCGGCGTCCTCCTCGCCCGGCTCACCCCAGTCGACGAGGAACACGTCGTAGCCCTCGTCGAGCAGGAACTCGACGAACGAGTTGCCGGGGCGCAGGTCGAAGATCTCCGGACGGTTGATGAGTGCGAACACGAGCAGGACCGGCAGCGCATGCGAGCGGCCGCTGGAGCGATAGCGCCACAGCGTCGTCTGCCGATGCGTCCAGATGACGTCACGGGGCGTGCGGCCGATCGCCGCATCCGGTGTGGTCAGGATCACGTTGGTGAACTCCACGCTGGCCCGCGGAAGCCGGGTCAACGTGTCCAGCGCGCTCATCACCCCGGGTCCTGTCCGCTCTGACCGCCACCGCCGCCTCGGCCGGACTGCCCGCCACGTTTGGCGGGGGATGGACCGGCCGGGGCACCATTGCCCGTGCCGTCGCCGGATCGCGCTTGGCCGGAGGCGGGAGCGGAGCGGCCGCCCGGCGCCGGCTCGTCGCGGTCGCGCAGCTGGTCGCGAACCTCTTCGAGCTCTTGCAGCACGCGCTCGAGCTTGTCCTCGGTGCGCCCCAGCTGACGGGCCAGGCGGACGACGTCGCGCCGGCCTGCGAGACGCAGGTTGCGAATGACCAGGTCCATGGTGTCGTTGCTGAGTTTGGTCAGCGCAGCAGCGTTCTCGGCGAGCTGACCGAGCAGCGAGGCAAACCCGTGGGAGCCGACGAGCCGCTCACTTGCCTTCCCCGCGTCTGACTCAGCCTGCTCGTAGAGCCGGGCGACCTGCTCAGCCGGCGTGGGAGATCCGCGATCACCAGCCATCAGGCGACCGCATCTTCCTGGGGGCTCCGCTCAGGGGCGCTCACGTGTGCGAACAACGTGACAACCGCTTGCGGAGCTGCGGGATCTGGCCAAAGCCTCTCCACCTCAAACCCCAATCTACCCGGCTTGCCGTGCCCGAGCCATTTTTTCGCCGTTGTGTTCGTGCGCGACCAAAGGAGCGCCGCGGCGACTCGGGCCCGCGGGCGGGCCCGGCATGTCCATCCGCCGCCGGCCATGTGGTCTGTCCACCGGGCGTGGACCGGGGGTCCCAGAGTCCCGGCCGAGCTTCGTGCGGGACGTGACGGGCCTTATGATCAGAGCACGCCTCGCCTACCTTCAGTCACGCGCCTCAGAGCAAGGGGGGAGGCGGTAACGGGCGATCGAGTCTCGCGGCCACGACTCGCCGGCCGGGTCGGTGAAGCCCTTGGTGTCGGTGACATCCTGCTGATCGCGGGTGCCGGCTATGGCAAGACCTCGATCCTCGAGGAGTCGTTGAGCGGGGCGCCGGGCCCGGTCGCGTGGATCAGCTGCTCCGTGACCGAGCGAGCGGCCGGGGTCCTGCTGTTGCGGATCCTCGATGAGATTGCCCGGGTCGCGCCGGGCGCCTCCGACGCATTGGCCGAGCGCCTCGCGCGCGCGCCCGAACAGGTCGACGTGTTCGCAGCCACGCGTGAGCTGCTGGCCGAGCTGCCGCGGCTTCTGGTCGAGCCGCTGGTGCTCGTGGTCGATGACGGCGAACATCTTGACGGCGCCGACGGTTCGCTGCGGCTGCTTAGCGAGCTGATCCGAGCGCGGACGCCGTCGTTCCACGTCGCCGTTGCCAGCCGCAGGCCGCTCGAGTTGCGCGTTGCCAAGCCACGCGCGGCGGGCCGGTTGCGCGAGTTCACCACCACCGACCTCGCGTTCGACGCCGCCGAGTGCGCTGCGGTACTGCGCGCGCGGCATGGCGTCGATCCGCCCCCGGAGAGGGTTGACGGGCTGATGCGGGCGACCGAAGGCTGGCCTCTGGGCATCGGGCTGGCGGTCGCGGTGGTGGGCGGCGCGGAACTGCGCCACGGCGACCCGGCTGAGCTGCGCGACCTGCGGTCGGCACCGGAGCTCCGGTCCTTCCTCTCCGAGGAGCTGTTTGACTCGCTCGACGCCGATCTGCGCGAGGCGGCGGTCGCGTCGAGTGTTGCGCGCGTGGTCACCCCGGCGGTCGCCACCGCGCTCGCGCTTCCTCTGGACTTCAGCAGCAGGATCGAGCGCGCCGGCATGCTCATACGGCAGGTTGGCAGCGAGGGCGGGTTCGCCTATCACCCGCTGCTGCGGGAGTTCCTACTGGAGCGCCTCGGCGCCGATCGTGGCGAAGCCGAGCAGCAGCGATTGCATGGGCTGGTCGCGCCGGCGATCGCCCAGGACGGTGACGCGATCGAGGCGATCGAGCACTTGCTGGCGGCGCGGAGCTGGACCGACGCTGTGTCGGCGATCGAGCGTGAGGGCCCGGGGATGGTCAGGAAGTCAGCCGGGCTGATGAGGCACTGGCTGTCGCTGCTACCGGCAGAGGCCCGAGCGCTGCCGACGATGCTGGCGCTGGAGGGGCAGCTCGAATGGGGCGCGGGCGACCATCCGCGTGCAGCGGCCGTGCTGCGGAAGGCCGTGCGTGCATTTCGCCAGCACCCGAACCCGCCGTTTGAGTGGCTGGCGCGATTCGCGCTCGCGGATTCGATCTTCGCGACCTTCGAGTTCGACGAGCTCAGCGATGTCGTCGAGGGCTGGGACGACCCGGTGGCGGCGCCGGCGGGAATCCTGGCTCCGGCCACGGTGGCCTACGTCTCGGTCACGTTGGCGATGCTTGGTCGCATCGAGGAGTCCGACCGGTTGGCGAGGCAGGCACTGCAACATCCCGCCGCTGGGCTCCTCGGGCCGGTCGAGGCCCTTCGGGTCTCGTACCGCGACACGCCACGAGGCCGTCTGGACGACGTCCTCGCGCAGATGAAGGCCGCGGTGGCGCAGTTGCAGGGTTCAGACCCGTTCAACCGGCGGCTGTACTTCCTGGCGACGCTGGCGATGATGTACTCCGAGCGGGGTTACCCCGAGGAGGCACTCACGGTATGGATGAAGGTCCGCGAAGGCGGCATCGGGGGCTCAGTGCCGATCCTGATCGACGCGGCGCGCGCGTGGTGCGCGCTCCTGTACACGACGCTGGGACGAGTCCACGAGGCCGAGACCGAGCTCGCGCTGCACGAGGGACAGGAGAAGGGCTGGCGCGACGTGCTGATCACGGGGCTCGCCACCGCCTGCGTAGCGGCGCTCCAGGGAGACGTGGTTGCGACGGTCGCCAGCGCCGAACGGACGCTCGCGGTCGCCGTGCGCGGGCCGGTCATCTTCTTCCACCGAACCGCCGCTCAGCTGATTCCGCCCCTGGTCGCCGTGGGCAGGCCGGATCGCGCCCGGGAGGTTCTGGAACAGACGTTCAGCCTGGTCGATCAGGTGTATCCAGGACCACTCGGCCTCTTCCTCAGAGGACGCCTGCTCGCGCTCCGGGCGTGGTTACGCCTCATAGACGGCGACTCGGATGGGAGCGATGCGGACCTGCTGCGATTCTGGGATGAGTCCGGCGAGACCCTTCCCCACCTCCTTCGGCGCGAGTGGGAACGCCTGGAGGCGGTCGTCTGGACGGCGTTGGAGCGCGGAGTACTCGAGCCGGCACCGACGGTTGAGGCGCTCAGGACGGCCTTCCCAGAGGGGCTTCAGCTCGTCGCGTTCCTCCAACACCCCGCCGCCGCCGTGCGCCGGGTCGTGCTGGAGCCGGCGACCGCGTCCGGGGACCCCGAGGCACTCGTCCAACTTGGCAAGCTCGCAGCCGACCCGGATCCGGAGATGGCGGCCGCCGCCTCGCGTGCCACCCGGCGTCTCGGCCGTCTTCTGCCCCCACTTCACTTCGAGCTGCTGGGCAGGTTCGATGTACGTCGCGGCGGGTGGCGCGCGGGCGACGCGTGGGGCCGTCCCGTGGACGCTCGCCTCGTGCGCTTCCTGCTCGTCAACCTGGACGGTTCGGTACCGGAGGACCTGATCTTCGAGGCGCTGTGGCCCGAACTACCGGCTGCCGGGGCGCGCAACAGCCTGCTGGTGGCGATCTCCCGGGCTCGGCGGGTGCTCGACCCGCCCGGAGCGGAACGCAGCGTGATCGAAAGCGCCGGACGCACCTACCGTCTGGCCCTCGGTGAACGGGACGTCGTCGACGCCGAGGAGTTCCGATCGGCGGCAACCCTGGCGCTCGCCGACCGCGGCGAACCGGGAAGGCGGCTGCTGGATCATGCCCGCTCGCTCTGGGGCGGCGAGCCGTTGGCCGAGGAGCGTTACGCCGACTGGGCCACCGGATATCGAGAGCTGCTCGTTGACCGCTATACCGGTGTGCTGGCCGCGCTGGTCGAGGTCCATGAGGCCGGTGGGCGGCACACCGAGGCGGCCGACGTCGCCCGCGAGCTCGTGAACCTCGATCCGCTCAACGAGGGCGGCCACAGGGCCTTGATCACGGCCTACGCTCGCGCGGGCCGCACAGGCTACGCACTGCGTCAATACCTGGAATGCCGGCGGGCGCTCATCGATCAGCTCGGTGTTGAGCCCGCCGAGGCGACGTCGCGGCTGCAGGCCCGCATTCTCGCCGGCGACCCTCTCTGACCCGTACCCGCCCGCGAGCGATAAGTGCGCGATAAGCGCGCGTCCATACGGTCACTGATCCCAAACCCAGTGACGACGGAGGTGCGCTGTGATGCCCGTAGCGCTTGGCATTGTCCTAGGAGTTCTGCTGGCCGTCGTGTTCGCGGCGGCTGCGTTCGGCAAGCTGACCGACCTCGCCGGTACGCGTGACGGGCTCGCGGGCTTCGGTGTGCCCAGCACGCTGGTGGCGCCGGCTGCGCTCACGCTTCCCGCGGCCGAACTGGCCGTCGCCGGCCTGTTGGTGTTCGGCGTCACGCGGGCGGCCGGAGCCGCCGGCGCCCTCGGTCTGCTGGCGCTCTTCTCGGTCGCCATCGTCGCGAACCTCTTCCGTGGGAGGACGCCCGAATGTCATTGCTTCGGACGCTTGCACTCAGCTCCGGCGGGCTGGAGCACGGTTGCGCGCAACGCCGCCCTGGCGGCCTGTGCCACGGCGGTGCTCGTGGCCGCCGGCAGCGCTCCAGCACCCGACGCGTTCGCCTGGGTCGCAAAGCTCGGACTCGCGGGGCTGCTGGCGCTCGCGATCGTGCTCGGTGCCGTCGGTCTCGCTGCCGCGGGAGGCACCGCATTCCTGTCGCTGATGCGCGCGCACGGCCGCCTGCTGGTGGAGGTGGACGCGCTCAGGCGCGCTCTGCAGGCAGCCGGAATCGACGTCGAGCCCGAACGGACGCTCGTGGAGCTCGGTCGCGATCCCGGCACCCCCGCCCCGGACTTCGCCGCGGAGACGGCGACCGGCCAGCGAATCTCGCTCGCGGACCTGCTGGAGCCGGGGTTGCCGCTCCTGGTCACCTTCACGAGCCCCGGCTGTGCGCCCTGCGAGGCACTGAACCCGGTGCTGTCGCGTTGGCGGCACGAGCACGCCGGCGCCCTCAGCTTCGCGACGATCAGCGCCGACAGCGCCGCGTACGAGGCCTACCAGGTCACCGGCACGCCGAGCGCGGTGCTGATCTCCGCCGACGGGCAGATCGCCAGCTACCTCGCGGAGGGCGCAGAGGCAATCGAGCAACTGCTCGAGGGCGCGCTCCAGGGCGAGGGCGATACCGACGGCCTGCGGATCGGTGCGCCCGTACCCTCGCTTGATCTGCGCGACCTCGAAGGCCGGGCGGTTGCCTTGGCCGACCCCGCGGGACGCGACACGCTCGTGTTGTTCTGGAACCCGGGCTGCGGCTACTGCAGTGCGATGCGCAGCGACCTGCTCGCCTGGGAGTGCAACGCCGGCACCGATGCGCCGCGGCTGCTCGTCGTCTCATCGGGCGATCCCGAGGAGTCTCGCGCAGATGGATTTGCCTCAATCGTCGCGCTGGACACGGACTACAGAGCGGGCGAGGCCTTCGGTGCCGCCGGCACGCCGATGGCGGTGCGGGTGGACGGGCGCGGCCGGATCGCATCGGGGCTGGTGACGGGTGGCGCGGCGGTGCTGGCGCTGGCGGGGACTCGCCAGGCGGCGCGCGGCGAGAGCCCGATCAAGGTGATGCGATGAGACCGGGATCCCTCGACGACCTCGCCCGCACCCTCGCGGAGCCGATGCCGCGGCGCCGCGCACTGCGCATCGCCGGTGCGGCGCTCCTCGGATCCGTGATCCCGGGTCTGCGCCCGGGCGGCGCACTGGCCTCGCCGTGCGGCCCGGATACCCCATGCAGCTCGGTCTGCACCGCCGACGGCGACCTCGGCGCCTGCGGAACCGAGAGCCGCAACAGCTGCGGGCAGATCACCTGCCGGCTGGAAGGCTGCCTCCACACCGGCGAGAAATGCTGCCGGGGAGGCGGCGAGGCGTGGATCTGCAACGAGGACGATCGATGCGGGTCCCTCAACGGCCCCCACTGCGTCTCGTGTCCCGAGGAGCGCAAATGCGGCAAGGCGTGCTGCAAGAGCGACGAGTTCTGCGGGTCGCGCAATCGTGAGCTGTGCTGCAAGAAGGGTGAGAACGCGTGCGTGGTTCCGCGCTCGGCGCAGGGCATCTGCTGCGCGCCGGGGAAGCAGTGCTGCGCCAACCAGGACGGAGCCGCGTGCTGTGGCTCCGATCAGAGGTGCAAGAGCGGCAGGTGTGTGTGCAAGGAAGGAGAGACCTGCGGCGAGCACTGCTGCAAGAAGGGCGAGACCTGCTCGAACGGCAAGTGCTGCCCGAAGGGCAAGGTCAACTGCGGCGACGGGGAGTGCTGCAAGAGCAGTGCGTGTTGCGGTGACACCTGCTGCACGGGCGCCCGCGAGACGTGCGTCGGAGGCGCGAAGGGCAAGCAGTGCTGTCTGCGCTCGCGGATCTCCGGGTCAGGTTCGTCAGCCCGCTGTTGCCCCAGCGGCACGGTGGCGACCGCCACCGGGTGTTGCCCGCCGACCAACCTCAACTGCTGTGACTCCTTTGACCCCACCGGCCTCGCGTGCCTGGGGCCCCACGCCGTATGTGTGAGCGGCGCCTGCAAGACGCTGTGAGCCGACTCCACAACAAGTCCACAAACCGAAACGAAACCGAGGGCAACGATGACGAGAATGGCGCGAGTTCCAAGGGGCGCCCGGATGGCTGCGAGGGCATGGATGGTCGGATTCGCAGCGGCGTGCGGGATTGCGGCTGTGGCCGCACCGGCGCAGGCGTACGTCTACTGGTCAGACGACAGCGACAACACGATCGCGCGGGCGACGCTCGACGGCCAACAGGTGCAGCAGTCATTCATCCAGGGCGCGAGCAACCCCGGGCAGGTTGTGGTCGACGCGAGCCACATCTACTGGTTCAACCGCGGAGATGGGGCGATCGGCCGAGCGAACCTCGATGGCTCGGGAGTGAACCCGGACTTCATCGGGGGCGCCGCAGCGGTGGGCAGTGGCCTCGCCGTGGGCGACGGCTACATCTTCTGGACCGACTTCCAGAACAGCACGCTGGGACGCGCCAACGTCGATGGCAGCGGGGCGGGCACGATCGTCACGGGGCTCCTGTCCCCGCGCGGCGTCGCGGTCGACGCGGGCCACGTCTATTGGACGAACTACGGCGTTGAGAATGGGCAACTGCCAATCGGTCGCGCGAACCTCGACGGCACCGAGGCGGTGAACGACTTCATCCTGGCGCCGTCTCCGGCAACCGGCAACATCGGCCAGATCGTCGCCGACTCGAGCCATCTCTACTGGGGCGACGGTCCCAACATCGCTCGCGCTACCAGCGACGGGACAAACATCAACACGGCGTTTGCCGTCGCGCCCGGGGGCAACAGCGGCCTTGCCGTCGATGCCTCCCACATCTACTGGTCCACCAACGGTGACTACTTCTATGACGCTCATCCCATCGCCCGGGCCAACATCGATGGGACGGGCGTCAACCCCACGTTCATTGACAACCACCCCCTCGTCGGCGGGATCGCAGTTGACGGCCTGGTGCCGCCTCCGAGCAGCGGTGGGACGCCCGGCGCCGGCGGTACTACCGGCACCGGCGGTACTGGCGGCGGAACCGGCACCGTCGGGAGCACGGGTACGCCGAGTCGCTCGCGGTGCGTCGTCCCAAGACTGAAGGGCAAGACGCTCGGCGACGCCCGCAAGGCGCTGACCCGGGCCCACTGTGCCCTCGGAAAGGTCAACCGGCCTCGCAAGCCCGCTCACAGGCCGCGGACGGGGACGAGGCGAAGCCTCGTGGTCAAGCGCGAATCACCCGGGGCCGGGACCAGGCGCCCGGCGGGTACTTCGGTGAGCCTGACATTGGCCTACAAGACGCTTTCGGCCGGCCGGCATGGCACGAGCAGGTGAACCGGTACACGTTCGTGGTTCATGCGTACCCCGGCGGCGCTTCCATGCTCGAGAACCTGAGCACGCATGAGCGGGTCCGCGTCTGCGATCTCGCCGCGGTGGGACCCCAGATCGAGCGCTGGCTGGCGAGCTTGGCACCGCATGCGGAGTCCGCCGATACGGTCGCTGACCCTGAGGCTGCGGTTGCGATGAATCAGGACTCGCCGAAGTGATTCCAGCGCCACTCCGCGGTTGAGTCCGAGGTCGGTCCGCGCGCTCTGGCGCGACTATCGTTGCGGCAATGGAGGGTGCGTCGGTCCCGCTGCGCGTCGGCCTGCGCAGGCTGAACGTCTCGACCTTCCAGCTGTCTGGCCTCGTCGGGCTGGCCGCAGCGGTGGCGGTCGCGCTCGGCGTCTGCAGCGCGCGCCGGCTCTCGCTCGGCGTCGAGATCGCAATCATCGTGGTCTCGATCGCCGTCTTCCTCGGGCTGGCGTTTGCGACCAAGGCAGTCACCGGTGCCGAAGCGCTGATCTACTACCACCACGAGATCGCCGTCCTGTGCGCCGCCGCGGGGGTGGCGGCGCTGCTCGGAGCGCCGATCCTCGGCCACCTCGACGCGACTGCGCTCGGGCTGGGAGCATTCCTCGCGTTTGGCCGGATCGGTTGCCTGTCGGCCGGCTGCTGCCACGGCCGTCCGGCTGCACGAGGGGTCAGGTACGGCGACGCCCACGTGGCAGTCGGCTTTCCTGGGTATCTGTGCGGGGTGACGGTCCTCCCCGTCCAGGCCCTGGAGGCCGTGGCCGCGGCGGGCCTTGTCCTTGCCGGGCTCGTGCTTGTCCCCGATACACCGGGAGCAGCATTCGGGTTCTATGTGTCCGGGTACGCCGTCATCCGATTCGGTCTCGAACTGCTCCGCGGCGACCCGCAGCGCCTGTACTGGCGCGGGCTGTCCGAGGCGCAGTGGACCTCGCTGATCGTCGCTCTGGCGATCACGGCGCTCGCGGCCGCGGGCCTCGTGCCGGGACTGGCGCTGCATGCGATCTGCCTCGGCGCGCTGGTGCTGGCCATCCCGCTCGCGGTTCGGCGGCCGCGCGAGCTGCTCGACCCCCGCCACGTCCGGGAGCTGGCCGGGCGGCTTCCGGCCCCGCGCGCCGGGGCACCGCGCGTCACGACGACCTCGCTCGGCGTGCAGGTGTCAATCGGGGTGACCGGCGAGGTCGTCCACGTGACGCTCTCCCGGCGCGGACGTCCTCTGCGCGCTGACGAGGCTGATGCACTCGCTCGCCTGGTCCAATGGCTGACCGCCCATGAGCTGCCGCCACTGATCGTGCCGGGCGTGGCCGGCACGGTCCATGTGGTATTCCCAGGCCGCTGACCGGCGACGGTAGGCTGCCCCTGCACAGAGCAGGAGATCGGACAGGAACTGAACCGCCGCCGGGCGGCTGACCCACCCGGGCTTGACGCGGAACTGGAGCGCGACGCCGAAGGCAGCGGGGACGGTCAGGATGCTGTGGCCACGACGGTGGTGAGGTGGGTGCGGATGAGCTGCGCGCTGCGGTTGGTGTCCACAAGCCAGGGGCCGTGTGCGCCGGGCACCTCGTGAAGCGTCGCTTGGGGGATCTGCTCGATCGAGGGCCGGGCGCGGTCGGCGCTGAGGTAGGGGGCGTCGGCTCCCCAGATGAACATCGTGGGTGCCGTGATGGCGCGGAACTCCGAGGTGGTGAGGACGCTTTCGGGACGTGGTCGGCGGAAGTGGTCGATCGCGTGCATCAGCGAGCTCACGGTTCTCGCGTTCCCGGGCCGGCGGGCGGAGAGGCGCAGCACGTCGATCAGGGAATCCGGCGCCGCGGCGACCTCCGCCCGGCCAAGACCCCGGGCGAGGAGGCGCCGATAGACGGGGCGGGGGCTGGGGGTGCGCAGGACGGCGAGCCCAAGGCCGCGGACCGTCAGCAGCGAGAGTGGCATGCGGACGCGGACGCCGGGGAGCGCGACCGCCGGCTCTCCGATCGCGACCAACCGGGAGATGCGCTCACCGCCGGCGGCCGCGTACCAGAGGGCAAGCATGCCGCCCAGCGAGTGGCCGACGACAGAGGCCTGGTCCAGCCCGAGCGCGTCGAAGATGTCGTCGATCAGCTCGCGGGCGCCCTGACGGACGTGACCGGTCCGATATGACGCCGGGTCAGACAGCCCGTGGCCGGGAAGGTCGACCGCGAGCACCCGCCAGCCGGACAGCGCGGTGAACAGGGGCGTCCACGCGGCGGCGCTCAGCGACACGCCGTGCAACAGAACCAGCGGCGGACCGCTGCCGTGTGCGAGCAGCCGGACGCGCGCGCCGGTCGTGGCGAGGCTAAGAAAGGACTCGTCGACCTCGGCGCCGACGGACTCGAAGAGTTCGGCCTCAGCGTTGCGGATGCGGTGTTCGAGATTCATGGTTGGATGCGTCGTCTCCGCTCAGTCGCGCGGACTGGGTCGAGTGCGTGGTCTCCTCGCGGCGAGGTTGGCCAGCCAGGTCCGCACGACGTCCTGCTCGACGGCGCTGAGGCCGGCGAGCGCGGCCTGCTCGACCGCTCCGACGCGGTTGGTGGCGGCCGCCAAAGTGGTGCGGCCCCGCTTGGTCGGGCGGACCAGGACGACTCGCCGGTTCTTCGGTCTGCGTTCGATCAAGCCCGCGGTCTCGAGCTCGAGTACCGCGGTGTGCATCGTCTGCCTGGTGACCTGGGTGATCCGCGCCAGCTCGGACGTCGAGAGCTCGGGCCTGGTCTCGAACACGCTGAGGATCACGTACTCCTGGGCGGATATGCCGAGGTCCTGCAGCGCGTCGTCCAGCGTGGCGCGGAAGCGTTGGTGGGCGAGCCGGAACAGGTAGCCCAGGTTCGCCTCCGGCTCGGGTCCATTTGTCAGCGCATCTGACATCTGCGGGAACGGTACCAGATTGTCAGTTATGCTGACACTCCCCGGGAGATGACGCGTGCTGATGGTCGAGCCCAGCCCATCCACGCCACAGGAGCGCCCCTACCTAAGCCCCCCGGCATCGGGTATGTTTTCCGGTGGAGTACCGTCAGCGGCGCTGCGAGGGCAGCGGTCAAATGGGAGGGCCTGGACGAGGGGGCAGCTCTTGACGCCAGATGAACGCCTAGCCAAGCTTGGCCTCGTCCTGCCGCCACCGCCATCGCCCGCGGCGGATTATGTGCAGTACAGGCGCGTGGGCAAGATGCTGTACCTCGCCGGCCACGGTCCGATCGACGGTGACCTGATCACGACGGGGCAGGTAGGCGGGAGCCTCACGCTCGAACAGGGCGTGGCGGCCGCGGAGCTGACCGGGCTGTCGCTGCTGTCGACGATGCGCGCGGCCGTCGGGCTCGACGCGATCGACGAGATGGTCAGCGTCCTGGGTTTCGTCTACGCGGTACCAGGCTTCATACAGCACCCGACGGTGATCGACGGCTGCTCGAGCCTGTTGGTCGAGGTCTTCGGGGAGAAGAAGGGGACGCACACGCGCTCGGCGATCGGTGTCGCCTCATTGCCGTTCGGCATCCCGGTCGAGATCGAATGTGTCGCGCGGCTCAAGGAGAAGTCATGACCGCCACCCAGTCAGCACCGGCCCAATCAGGCGCGACGACGTCGCGCACGGTGCAACTGGCCAACGTCACCCCGGCGCAACTGCTGCTGCGCTACCTGGCGATGGAGGGCGCGACGACGCTGTTCGGCATCCCGGGCGCCGCGATCATGCAGATCCTCTATGAGCTACGCGTCCAGTCCGACACCTTCCGTTACGTGGTCACCCGGCAGGAGACCGGCGCGGCGTACATGGCCGACGGCTACGCGCGCGTGAGCGACGGCCTCGGGGTCGTGCTGGTGACCTCGGGCCCCGGGGCAACCAACGCGCTGACCGGCACGGTCAACGCCGACACCTGCGGTACCGCGCTGCTGACGATCTCCGGCGAGGTCAGGGAGATGTTCTTCGGGATGGCCTACCTGCAGGAGGGCGCCGACCTGACTCTCGACGTCAACGAGGTGTACGCCGCCGCCTGCCGCTACAGCGCGATGATCGACAACCAAGCGAACTTCTGCACGCTGTTCGAGCAAGCGCTGCGAGATGCACGCTCGGTGCCCAGGAGAGCGGTTCACGTGAGCCTCCCACTGGATATATCGCAGCAAAACCTTGCGACGGTCACCGTCCCCGCACAACCCTCCAACTACCGCGCCGCGCCCCAAGCCGCCCCGGACGAGGACACCACGCGTCAGGTCCTCTCCGCACTCCTCGAGGCCCAGCAGCCGCTGATCATGCTCGGCAACGGCGCCCGCGGCGCGCTCCGCGGTCCCCGGCGTCAACACCTCACGGATTTCGTCGAGAAGTTCGAGATCCCGGTGATGACCACCCCGGGCGCCAAGGGCATCTTCCCTGAGAGCCACCGGCTGTCGCTGCGTAACTACGGGCTCGCCGGGTGCCGCTGGACCACCGCTTACCTCGGCGGCCCTGACGGCGGCCACCCATTCGATGCGCTGCTCGTGATCGGCTCGAACCTCGGCGAGCTGGCCACGACGGTCACCGCCACGCCCCTGAACATCTACAGCCCCCTGCTGCTCCCGCGGGGCCCGTTCATCCACGTCGACGCCGACGCCGAGGTGATCGGCCGGACGTTTCCCGTCGACGTCGGGATCGTCGCCGACGCGGGCGCCACGATGGACGCGCTGTTGCACGCCGCCCAAGACACGCCGGTGCCCAACTCCGCGGCGGGCCGCAAGCGGCTGATCAACGCCATCAAGGAGAACGTCGCGCCGGCGCCCCCACCATCCGGCACGCCCGCCAAGGGAACCGTGGACCCGATTGCGCTGATGTACGCCCTCAACCGCTGGCTGCCATCCGGCTCCCAGGTGTTCTTCGACTGTGGCAACTGCGTGGGGTGGTCGCTGGCGTACCTGGAGATCGATCCACCGAGCGAGCTTCACTCTGCGCTCTCGATGGGCCCGATGGGCTTTGCGGTCGGCGCCGTGATCGGCGCCAAGCTGGCCCGGCCCGACAGCACGTGCGTCGGGATCTGCGGTGACGGTGCGTTCGTGATGCACGCCGGCGAGGTGGCGACGGCGGCGCAATACGGAGCCAACGCGATCTGGGTCGTACTGGCCGATGCCGACCTGGCGATGGTGAGCCAGGGCATGGGGCAGTACTACCCGGGGATGAACTGGACGGACTATTACAGGAGCGGCGCACCAGACCTCGGCGGCCTGGCCACGTCGCTCGGTGCCAACGCCATATCCGTCACCGACGGGGCGGCACTTGGCACCGCGCTGACGGCCGCCCTCGCGGGCGCCGCAAGCGCCCCGCAGGTCGTGGTCGTTACGGTCGACCCGACGGCAGAGCCGCCGTACTACGTTCCTGCGGAGACCTGAGCCGACGGGCGAGCCAACGTGACGACGCTCGCGGCAGGCCACGATTCGCTGATCGGCTACGTCCCGCCGAACGTCCGCAGGCGGCTCGCCCACGGTCTGCAGGAGCTGCCGTTCGAGGAGCGTTTCAGTGGCGCGGTGCTGATCGCCGACATCTCGGGGTTCACGCGGATGACCGAGGAGGTGGTGAATCGCGGCCCTGAGGGAGCGGAGACGCTGTCGGACCTCCTGAATGCCTACTTCGGACGGCTGATCGACTGTGTTGACGGTCGCGGCGGCGAGGTGGTGTCGTTTGCCGGCGACGGACTGATCGCCGCGTGGCCGCAGCGGTCCGGCGAGGAGCTCGCCGACGTCCTGCACCAGGCGACGGAGTGCGCGCTCGCGCTCGCCCGAACCGTCGGAGACCACCCGGCCGTCCCAGACCACCCAGTACACGCGGACCGCGCCGTCAGAGACAAGCTGGCCGCCGGCAGCATCACACTGACCGTCCGCCTTGGTGTCAGCGCCGGTCCGCTGCGGGCGCTCGAGCTCGGCGGCGTCGGGCGGCGGCGGTACAGCGTGCTCGGTGGCGAGCCACTCGAGGCAGCGTCGCGGGCCAGCGAGATTGCGAAGGCGGGGCAGGTCCTCGTGGACGCGCGCGGACGAGATCTGCTCGGATCCCGAGCGACCGGCGAGCATGTGGAGGCGGGCTACGTCAGGATCCGCATGATCGAGCCGACGCCCGTGCCGCGACGTCGCGTCGAGCCGCCCACCGTCGACGCGGCGCTGCTGGCGCCGTTCATCCCGCCCCCGGTCGTCAGCCGCGAGGGGATCGGTCAAGGCGGCTGGCTCGCCGAGCTGCGCCCCGTCACGGTCGTGTTCGTGAATCTGCCGCGGATCGATCACCAGGCAGAGCCAGAGCTCGTTCAGCGAGCGGTGGCCGAGCTGCAGCGCGAGTTCGACCGCTATGAGGCGACGATCAATGACTTCGGGGTCGACGCCAAAGGGACGAGCGTGCTCGCGGCCACGGGACTCCCGCCGCTTTCGCACGACGACGACCCGGTCCGGGCGGTCCGCGCGGCGATGGGGGTGGCGCGAGTCCTGGGCAAGGATGGGTGGGAAGCCGGCATCGGTGTCGCGACCGGGCGGGCCCTGTGCGGTGCGGTCGGCAACCGCATCCGGCGCGAGTACACGATGATGGGCTCGGCAGTCAACACCGCGGCGCGGCTGATGGTCCACGCGCTCGCGTCCGAGTCGGGACCGGTCGCGGTGCTGTGCGATGCCGCGACCGAACGGGCCACGCGGCAGCGGATCGACTGGGGCCCGCGCCACGATCTCGAGCTCAAGGGGCTGGTGGGCGCGGTCGCCGTGTTTGAGCCTGTCCGCAGGCGCACGGGCGCGCCGCCGGTCGGCCGTGACACGGTGGGGCGTGGCCGCGAGCGCGGCGCGTTGGCGGTGGCCGTCGAGGTGGCGGCGGCGGGCTCAGCGCAGCTGGTCGTACTCGAGGGCGAGGCGGGGATGGGCAAGTCGCGGCTGTTGCTGGAGACCCTGCGGGAGGCTCAGGCTTCCGGCCTGCGCTGCGTCAGCGGTGCCGGCGATCCGATCGAGCGGGTCGCCCCGTATCACGCCTGGCGCAGCGTGTTCGCGTCGCTGCTCGATGCCGACGAGAGCGCGGAGCCAACGAAGCGTGCCGAGCGTGCCGTCGGCGCTCTCTCCGAGGCGCTGCGGCCACTCGCGCCGCTGCTCAACCTGATCCTCGGGATCGAGCTGCCCGATTCGGAGCAGAGCAAGGCGCTTCAGGGAGAACGGAGGACGCTGTCGCGCCGGCGCCTCCTCCTCCAGGTGCTTGCTGAAGCCGCCTCCAAGCCGCTGCTGATCGGCATCGACGACGGTCACTGGCTCGATTCGGCGTCGTGGGCGCTGATCCAGGAGCTGGCGGGCCGCGAGCTACCGATCTGCATCCTGCTCGCGACCCGCCCCGGGGCCGGCCTGGCCCCGGAGTTCGACGAGCTGCTGGCAGAGCCCACGACCCAGCGCATCTCCCTGGCGCCGCTTGACGCCGGCCAGTCGGTCGCCATCGCCCGCGAGCGACTGGCGGTCGAGAACCTGCCCCAAACCGTGGCCGAGCTGATCACCGAGAAGTCCGGTGGAAACCCGCTCTTCACCGAGGAGCTCGCGTACGCGCTGCGCGACAGCGGGATGATCGAAATCGACTCCGGGCGCTGCGGGATCGCGGCGGGGCAGGACCTCGCCACGCTCGCGCTGCCGGACACGATCGAAGGCATCATCGGGAGTCGGATCGATCGCCTCGAGCCACAGCCCGAACTGGTGCTCAAGATCGCCAGCGCCGTCGGCCTGACCTTTGCCCCCGAGGTGATCCACGACGTCTATCCGCTGAGCGAGGAACGCGGTCAGATCGACCACAGCCTCGAGACGCTGGTGCGGCGCGACCTGACCGTCCGCGTCCCGCCACAGCCGGGCGTGACGTACTCGTTCCGCCATCCGCTGACCCGCGAGGTCGCCTACAACCGGATGCTGTTCTCCCAGCGACGCGAGCTGCACCGGGAGCTCGCGGGCTGGTTCGAGACCCGCTTCGCCGACCACCTCGATCCGGTGTTCGCGACGCTCGCCCATCACTGGTCCAGGGCGGGTGACGCCGACAAGGGCTGTCATTACCTCGAGCTCGCCTCGCAGCAGGCGCTCAACAACGGGTTGAGTCGCGAGGCTGCCAACCTCGGGCTTCGCGCCGCCGAGCTCCTGGGCGAGCAGCTCCCGCGCGAGCCCGAGTCGGTACGGACGATGATCGCGCAGACGATGGGGTCGATTGCGAAGCTGATGGCCGGCCGTGGAGTGCAGAGCATTGCCGAGCTCCCGCCGGCCGCCGATCCGCGCAAGGCGTCCGCGATCGAAGCGCTGCTCCGGGTCGGCCCGGCCCTGTTCGTCAGCCAGCAGGCGGAGCTGTTCGTCTTGGTCGGGCTGCGTAACTTCCTGCTGACGCTCGAGCATGGGGCCACGCCGTCCACGCCCGGCGTCGTCGCGATCTACGCGATGATCCTGCGGGCGCTGAATGCCGACGCGGGCCAGGCGTTCGAGTTGGCGAGCCTCGCCGAGCAGCTCGCCGAGCGGGACAGTCCGGCGCTGCGCGCGTACGCGGGCTTCGTCAACCACTATTTCGTCAAGCACTGGTCGGAGCCGATCGGTCCCGACCTCGAGCGGATGCGCGAGAACGCTGTCCACGGGTTCAGGCACGAGGACGTCATGTTCGGATGCTTCAACAGCGCCGGCCACGTCGTCCAGCTGGAGGCGAGTGGGGCGCCGCTCACCGACGTGATCGCTGCGGGGACCGCCGCCACCGAGGAGATCGCCGGTCGCGTCAGGTCGGCGGGCTGGCACGCGGTCCACGAGACCCAGTTGGCGAAGGCGCTGGCGGGCAGGACACTCGACCGCTGCTCGTTCACCGACCGTCCCGAGGAGGGCACGGTCGAGGAGGAGCGCGACCTTGCCTCGATCATGCAGACCGACCTGTACGACCAGATCGGCTACTACACGAGCTCGAAACTGCGGCTGCACTTCCTCTATCGCGAGTACCACCGCGCCGTCGCGTTCGGCGAGCGCGCCGAGCGCGTGCTGCCGTCGTTCGCCGGCCAGGAGCAGGAGGCAGAGTTCACGTTCCTGTTCGCGCTCGCGCTGATCGCGCGGTACTCGGAGACGGGCGATCCGGAGACGCTCGAGCGCGCGCGGGCTCTTGCACAGAGGGTCAACGGCTGGGAGCAGCACGCGCCGCGCGTGTTCGCCCACAAACGGCTCGCGCTCGAGGCCGCCGAGGTTCGCGTGAGTGGCGACGGCGCGCGCGCGGCCGAGTTGTTCGCTCAGGCGGCTGCGGCGGCGGACGAGATCGGCTTCACCCAGCACGTCGCGCTCGGCTATGAGCTCGCTGGCCGCTCGCTTGTCGACGCGGGCGACGTGCCTGGCGCTCGGGTGATGCTCACTGCCGGCCGCGACGCCTACCAGCGCTGGGGCGCCCACGCCAAGGTCGCCGACATCGACCAGCAGCTCACGGATCTCGGAGACTGATCAGCTGATCGGCAGGGCGCCGTCGCGCGTGAACAGAAGCGCGCCCGCATGGAGTTGCACGCCAAGGCCGAGGGTCACGAGATAGTCGGTCGCGATCTGGGACCCAAGCAGGTCGAGGTTGGCGGGAATCGTGGCGAGCACCAGATTCGCGTAGCTGGCGATCGTCTCGAGGATCGTGATCCCGGGCAGCGCCTGCTGCCAGACCGAGATGATCTTCAGAGAGGCCTGGTGACAGATCATCGTCACCTGCTCGGGCATCACGCCGTTGCGGTGCAGCAGTGTCTTCACCGGCTCCGTCGCCTGCTTTTCGCCGAACGCGACGTAGTCCTTCAGCCCCTCTGCCGTGAGATGCATGTACACGGGGCCGAAGCTGCCGGCCGGCAGGGAATCGGCGGCCATGAACATGTCGCCGTAGTCCTGACTGACGGTGAGCCACTCGCGGTCGAGCAGGCGCCACTGGCCCTCAGCCGTGGGCGGGCCGACGACGGTCGCCCCGGCGCCGTCACCGGCGCTGATCGCCTGGGGGGTGTGGTAGTTGACATGCTGCGTCCAGTTGCCGCCGCACACGATCAGCGCCCGCTGGATCCTGCCCGCCCTGATCATGGCGTCGGCGATCACTACCGCCGAGGCCCAGTTCGTCATGTCGTTGGCGAGCGGGAGGACCTCGGTGCTCGCGGGCAGTCCGAGCTCCTCGTGGACCTGCGCCAGCGTGTTCGGTGTGACGTACTGGCCGACCGAGCCGAACCCGAGCAGCAGATCGATCTGCGCCGGCTTGAGCGCGCCCTGGGCGAGCGCAGCGCGCGCAGCGGCGACCATTATCGAAGTGACACTCTCACCCGGCCCGAGGACGCGTCGCTGAATGTAGCCGGTGAACAGCTCGTCGCCGAACTGCGGGTTGTCGTGCAGCCAGTCGAAGATCGGGTCGTCGTTGGTCCGGATCTGAGCCGGGAAGGCGCTGCCGGTCGCGATCAGCGCCGGCGCCGAGGCCGCAGATGCATCGAATGCCTCGGTCGCATGGTGGGTCGCCGTTGTCTGTGTCACGATGGCACCCAGGCTGGCGGCGGGACGCCGAAATGCTTAGTGAGCACGAGCTCCGCCGTCTCGAGCGCCCCCTCGACCCAGCCCTGGCCGTTGGAGTACGCCTCGCCGCAGACATACGCCGGTACGTCAGTCACGGGGTTGATCATCTTGCGGATCACCTTGGAGCTGCGGGCGTGGATGTTCCAGAAGTTGACCCCGCCCCCGAACGGGTCCGCGGCCCAGTCCTTGTAGGCCGCCGCATACGGGGGTGGGCTAACCCGCAGGCCGTGCATCTCTCGCAGCTGCTGGTCGGCCTCGTCGACCATCGCCGCGGTGGGCGCGTAGTGGCTCCACTCTCTTGAGCCCTTGTGGGCCTCGGTGCGGTCGTCGGCGCGAGGGGCGAACTTCTCGTGCCGCTCGGGATCCGAGTACCCGTTCCAGAAATCGACGTTGGCCCCGTCGTCGTAGGTGGCGAGGAGCACGGCCTTGCGGTTGTCAGGATCGTGCTGTTGGGCGCGGCCGGTCGCCCAGTAATAGCATTGGCGAATCGGGAGGTCGGTCTGGCTCCGTCCCTGGGTCACACCGACGCTCTCCCACCACGGATAGTCGTAAGCGACGCAGAGTTTGAACAGGGGGATCGGGGTGACGGTCTCGATCAGCGCTCGGACCTTGCCGTTTTCGGGTCCTGGGATCGGGCTGCGCGGGTCGAGCAACTCCAGCGAGCGGCGCGGCATCGCGAGCACCAGCGCGCCCGCCTGGACCTGCTTGGCGGTGTCGTGCTTCTTCTTGGTGGTGTCGTGCTGCTCCTTTGCGGTGTCGTGCTGCTTCTTGGCGGTGTCTTCCCGCTTGTCGTGCAGGTAGAGGACGATGCCGTCCGAGTCGACCTTGAAGCGATCAAGGGTCTGGTGATACTCGATCGTGCCGCCCATCTCCTTGAACTGATGAGCCAGCGTGCGCGGGAGTGACTGGTAGCCCCCTGACAACGCGTTGTAGGTAACCCCCACCGCCAGGTCGAAGTTGAGGCTGATGGTGTCCAGCGCATTCCAGTTGAGCAGCGGCGTGTCATAGCCGCTCGTGGCGCGTGCCAACTCGTACGCCTCGTGGCTGAGGCCGCGCGCGAGCAGGTTCCAGAATCCCCAGTCGTACAGATGACGGCCGTCAAGCGTGTAGTGCTTGAGGAACCGGCGTAGGTCCTTGCTCTCCATCTTCGTCGCGCCCGGGATCACCTGGTCGATCGCCCAGCCCAGCAGGCTGTCGGGATCCATGCCCCGCTCGGCCCAGTCGAGGTCGTACGGAAGTGACACCTTCGGGTCGGCGAATTGCTCCTGGCGGACGATGACCCCGCGGAGGTAGTTGATGTTCGGATCCTCGGTGACCGCAAACGGATGGGTCGCCAGCTCGAGCTGCTGGATCAGCCCGCACACGAGGGGTTGGTTGGAGGTGAAGCGCATCCCGCCGAGTTCGCACCACACGCCCGGCAGGCCTGGCGGCTGCAGTGACAGCAGCCGCCCTCCGGCGCTCGCACTCTGCTCATAGATCGTGACCGACCTGGCCGCGCGGGCGCTCAGCAACCGCCAGCCCACGTAGACCCCCGAGACGCCGGCACCGACAATGGCGACGTCTCGTACTTCCCGCTTGCCCGCAGATCCGCCCATTCATGAACCTCGCCCTCAGGTCGCTGATGTCCGAGCCAGACGCATCATATGCGTGCCGCGAGCGCAAGGCGAGCGACGGACGAGCTTCAGCCGGTGGAGTGCTTCGCCGGGGGTTTGCTGCGTCAGCAGGGCGGTCTCGCGGGGACCGAGCCCTCGGCACGCTCATCTCGCTGTCCGGGCCTGGCGACTCGTCAGCGAAGTCATTCGCAAACTCTTATGGTGCGGCCGTAACTCCCAGGCTGTGGGGCGTATGTATGAGCAGTATCACCTGTGGCTGCGTGACCGGGACCGCGTGATTCCCAGCAGCGTCCAGGGCCGCGACTTTGAACACGCGGCGCAGCCGGCAGTTAACAACGTCTACTCGGGACTTCGATCAGCGTGCTTGGCGCCGTGGCGCAGAAAGCCCGCTGGGTTCTCGAGCGGCGGCACCCACACCAGACCCTGAGGATGACCACATGAAACGGTTCGCAGTCATGATCACCGCCGTGGCGGTGCTCGGCGTCGCGGCGACCTCGCAAGCGGCGATCAACACCTACACGGCCACCATCAACATGACGTCCAAGCAGGCCGGCACCCCCAAGAAGCCGGTGCCGACGGGCTACACGCAGAACCTGCAGGTACATGGCACGAACGGCAACCGCGCCGGAGTCCAGCTTGACATCAAGACCAGGATCTCCGGCCTGGTCGAGAACGGCAAGGACTTCCCCACCTGCACGCTGAACCAGATCGCCAACGCGCACACCGACACCATCTGCCCCACGGGAGCCAAGGTCGCGACCGGCTCCATCGGCGCCACGCTCGGTGCGGCGACCAACTTCGCGGCCGCCGGGTCCGCGTGTGATCCCCAGCTCGACGTCTGGAACAGCGGGCAGGGCAAGCTGACCTTCTTCTTCGTCGAGACGCCCGCGCATCTCTGTCTCGGTGGCGCACTGAAGACCGGTGCGACCGGTCCCTACCCCGCCACCTACAAGCAGGTCGGCAAGTCCCTCGAGCTCGATGTCCCTATTCCCAACTACATCAACTATCCGATTCCGGGACTCGTCGGCTCGCTGGAGAGTGAGCACCTCACGTTCCTCAAGCTGACCCGCCAGGTCCACGGCAAGACCGTTGCCGCGACGTCCTCGATCGGCTGCCAGGGCCACACCCGCCCCTACTCGACCACGTTCACCTCGACGTTGCCGTCCAACGGGGCCGCCAAGGAGATCCAGACCGTCTCGGCGTCGGCCGCCTGCTGATCACTCCCCCTGGGACACGTGATGGAGCCGGGTGACCGACACGTCACTGTGGTTCCATCACGTTCCTCGGGCCCTATCGTGGCCGCGGCGCTGGCGTCTGGGGGGACTGCCGGCGCCGCAGGCCTCGGCTCCGGGCGCGCCGATCCCCGGTAAAGTCGCACCGGGATGGCCAAGCATGACAAGGCGCACCGGACTGAGGCCGGGCCCGCGAGCCACATCCGGTGGTCGAAGGAGGTTGCCGATCACGACTACGCCGCGGCCGAGGCGTACCTGTCGCTCAAGGTCGACGCGTCGGCGGCGGGGAAGGTGGTGGCGCGGCTGCGCACGGCCGAGATCACGACCCGGCGCGCGAATGACATCCTGCGCGCCGCCCGCCTGGACCCGGCGCCTCTCGAGGATCCAGGCGTGGTCAAGGACCTGACCAAGGTGATCGAGGGCAAACGGCTCAGTCCGGTGCTGGTGGTGAGCGGAGAGGCTGGTGCCGACATCGCCGACGGCTATCACCGTGTCTCGCTGGTGTACCGCATCGACCCCTTCGGCGAGGTGCCGCTCAAGCTGGCGTGAGCGCCCTCGGGCGTGGCACCGCAGGCGCCGTCGGCGCAGACCTCGATCTCGGGGTCATGGGGCATCCAGCCCCGTCGGGCGAGCGCACCGTAGATCCTGCAGCCCAGGCATAGTCCGAGCGCAGACTCCATCCACATCAAAGCCAGGCAGATGAGGCAGATCGTCCGGGGCAGGTAGCCGCGGATGCCGCTATTGGTGATGATCGTCATCGCGGTGGCCATCACCAGCCCCAGGGTCCACGCGAAGCGCTTGGGCTTCGCGGACACCCACTCGGGCGGCTGACCGAGCGTCATGGCGCGCGCGAGGAGACCGACCGGGCTGCGGCGGATGCCGACGGTCACCCGCAGCAGGAACTCGAGGCAGAACAGCGAGGCGGCGGCCTGCAATGGCGCGTATTGCTTGGCGAAGTACGCGTAGCTGAACGCCACTGCCCCGATCACCAGCGTGATCCCCGCGGCCGCGCGGACGACTCGCTCGTTGACCACCGGAGCGCGCAGCTGCCGGCCGTCGCCCGTCAGACCAGGGACGCGCTCACCGAACCCGAGATCCATGTCCTCCTCCTCGATGATCGCCGGCCCCGGCCGCGAGCCCGCAGCTGCTCCAGTGCCTCCCCGGGCAGCGGGAACCAGCGGATCCGCTCGAAGGCGTCACTGAGGACGGGATCGCCGGCGCACCCCGACGGCGGCCGCTCCTCGAGCGCCTCGATGAGCTCCCGGGCCTGCTGGAGCTGACCGGCGAGCACGGTCTCCGGCGCGGTCGGCAGCGGTCGGGCTGGGCGGCGCAGCCCCGCCAGCAGAGCGGTCGCCGGCTCGGCCGCCGCACCGCGGTGCCGCCACAGCCCGCTGCTCGGGTCAAAGCGGTAGAGGGGGAGCAGCTTCCAGCCGTGATCGGCCAGCAGATGTACGGCGTTCACGATGTACTCGAACGCCGCCTCGGTCGTGTAGTAGCTGAACGTGACGCGGGTGAAGGCGAGCTTGGCGCCCTCCTGACCGCCGGCGATCTGCGCCAGCATGCGCTCCGACCACTCGTCGTCGATGGCGTAGAGGCGGTGCAGATACGGCCCGGCGCAGAAGCAGCCGCTGCGGGCCTGGATCCCGAACAGGTCGCTCAGCAGCGCGGTCACGAAGTTCGCGTGCAGCAGGCCGCGAGGATGGCGCAGGCCGAAGCTGACGATGGCGAGTCTGTCGGTGCGGGCGTCGCCGAGGATCTCGATCCGCGGGTTGGCGCTCCAGGAGCGGAGCGCGCGCCGGACGAGGCGGCTTTCCGCGCGGCGGATCGTGTCGCTGCCGACGGCGTCCTTGAGCCCGAACACGAGCCCGGCGCGGATCGATTCGACGATCCCGGGTGTACCGCCCTCCTCCCGGATCTCGGGCTCGGGGTGGTAGGCGTGCGTGGTCGGCGTGACATAGCGCACCGTGCCTCCGCCGGGGACGGCGGGGACGGGGTGGCACAGCAGTCCGCGCTTGGCGACGAGCACCCCTGGGGTGCCGGGACCGCCGACGAACTTGTGAGGCGAGATGAAGACCGCGTCCTTGTAGGCCAGGTCGCCGTCCGGGACCGGCGGCACGGGATTCATGTCGATCGGCAGGTACGGGCCGGCGGCCGCGTAATCGAAGAACGACAGCGCGCCGTGACGATGGAGCAGGATCGCCACCTGGTCAACGTCGGTGATGATCCCGGTGACGTTCGAGGCGGCCGAGAAGCTGCCGATCTTGACCCGCCGGCCGGCGTGACGCCACAGCTCCCGGGCAAGATGGTCGAGATCGACCCGCCCGTCGGAGTCCTGGCCGATGGTCACGACCTCGGCAGGTGATTCTCGCCACGGCAGTTCGTTGGAGTGATGCTCATACGGTCCGATGAACACCACCGGCCGGTCTTCGGGATCGAGTTCGAGCACGCGGATGAGCCGGTCGATCGCCGCGGTCGCCCCGGAGCCGCAGAACACGACGACGTCGTCGTCCGTGCCGCCGACCGCTTCGTGGATGACCTCGCGCGCCTGCTCGCGCAACGCCGTCGTGCGCCGGCCGGTCGCCGACGCATCGGTATGCGTGTTGCCGTACATCGGCAGCACCTCGTCGCGGATGAAGTCCTCGATGAACGCCAGCGCCCGCCCTGACGCGGTGGCGTCCGCGTAGACCATGCGCCGCGGCCCGAACGGCCCGCTCAACACGATGTCGTCGCCGATGACCGACTCGCGGATGCGCTCGATCAGCCCGTTGTCACCGCCACCCATCTCCCACCCCTCGCTCGTCTCGAAGGACGTCTCGATGGGCATACGCTCCCCGAGCGCGTTCGGTTCGCGCGGCCACCCAGCGGCGGCCATCTCCGCACGAGCTGAGCGCTAGCGGGACTCGTTCAGGCTGACGGCAGCGCTGATGAGGGTCACGAACGCCTTCTCGTCGATCTCATCGTCCTCGTGAAAGTCGATGGCGCGCCGGGTGTTGCCCTCCAGGCTCGAGTTGAAGAGCCCCGACGGGTCGTCCAGCGAGGCGCCCTTGAAGAACGTGAGCTTCACGACGCTCTTGTAGGTCTCGCCGGTGCAGATCGGACCCTCGTGATACCACACTGGAACACCTGGGTTGGTGGCCTTTCGCCACTTCCACTCCTCGACCACGTCGGGGTCGGCCTGCTTGATGAGGGCGCGCAGCCGTGACAGCGTCTCGCCCCGCCAGTCGCCCAGTTCCTTGATCTTCGCGTCGATCAGCTGAGCGGGAGACTCGGCGTTCGGCTCGGGGCTCTTCGTCATGTCGTGGACGTTACCGCGCCGCGCTGTCGCTGCCGGCGAGGTCGGCGGGCCGCACGATTTCAGGATCCCGCCCGGACCGACCGGGCCTGGGTTTCTGACACTCGCCGGAACAGGGCGCGAGGAGAGGTCATTCGATCTGGGTGATGCACCGCGCCGCCGAGCGCGATCCGATGGCGCGGTGACGCATGCGGTTCTGGAATCGGGGGAGTCGGCGGAGCGCGGCCGCGAGGCCCGCAAGGAGCTGCCTCGGTCAAGCCATGGCGAGTGGTCGCCAGCGCCCGACCGGCCCGATCCGGTCGCGGTGCTCCAGGCGCAGGCCGTGACCCGGCTGCAGGAGCTCATCCCGATCCGGCACGGGAGGATGCTCGTCTCCCCGTTCACGTTCTACCGCGGCGCGGCGGCCGTGATGGCCGCCGACCTGGCGGCCACCCGGTGGACGGGCATCGTCGTGCAGGCCTGCGGCGATGCGCACATCTCGAACTTCGGCGGGTTCGCCGCTCCCGACCGCAGGCTCGTGTTCGGGCCCAACGACTTCGACGAGACGCTGCCGGGACCGTGGGAGTGGGACGTCAAGCGGATGGCGGCGAGCGTCGAGATCGCCGGTCGCGACATCGGCTTGCCCCCGAAGCGGCGCGAGCAGCTCGTCCTGGACTGCGTCCGCGAGTACCGCGAGGCGATGCGAGGCTTCGCGAGCATGAGCCATCTCGACGTCTGGTATGAGCGCATCAACGCCAGCGAGCTGGCCAAGCGCTTCGGCGGGCGCCTCGGGAAGGAGGGCCGGGTGCTGTTCGCCGCGCCGTTTGCCAAGGCGCGGCACAAGACGAGCCTGCGGGCGGTCAAGAAGCTGACCGAGATCGGGCCCACCGGCCCCCGGTTTCGCCACGTCCCGCCGCTGCTGGTCCCATTCCGGGAGCTCTACAGCGCCGACGACGAGCGCGAGGAGGCCGACTACGTGCGCGAGCTGTTCGACGACTACGCCGCCAACCTCGACACCGACCGGCGCTACCTGTTCGAGACCTACCGGTTCGTGGACATGGCGCGCAAGGTGGTCGGCGTCGGCAGCGTCGGCACGCGTGCGTGGGTGTTGCTGCTCGTCGGCCGGGAGGGAAAGGATCCACTCGTCCTGCAGTCCAAGGAGGCGCAGGCATCGGTGCTGGAGCCCTACCTCGGCGCCAGCGAATTCTCCCACCACGGCGAGCGCGTGGTGCGCGGCCAGCGAATGGATCAGACGGTGACCGACGTGTTCCTCAGCTGGCAGCGCAGCCGGGGACTGGACGGCAAGGAACACGATTTCTACATCCGTCAGCTGTGGGACTGGAAGGCGTCGATCGACCTATCGACGATGAGCTACACCGGGCTCCACGCGTACGTGCGCGCGTGCGGGTGGTCGCTGGCCCGCGCCCACGCCCGCTCGGGGGATCGGCTCGCGATCGCCGCGTATCTCGGCAGCGGGACGAGCTTCGACCGGGCGATCGCCCGCTTCTCGGCCGCCTACGCCGATCAGAACGAGCTCGACCACCAGCGGCTCGCCGACGCGGTGGCCGGTGGCGAGGTGGCCGCTCTCCACGGCGTCTGACCCGGGCGGGACACCGCTCAGGCCGGGACCGTCTCGGGCTCGATGGGCCAGCCGTGGTCGGCCCAGGTGCCGACGCCGCCGTCGGCCACGTGGATGACGTCCTCGGCACCGGCACGCAGCAGCAGCGAGGCCGCGACCGCGCTGCGCTGGCCCGAGGAGCAGATGACGGCGAGCGGCGCCGCGGGATCGAGCTCGCCGGGGATCGTCGTGATGTCGTGATAGGGCACGTGGACAGCGCCGGGGATGTGCCCGTCCTTCCATTCGGCGCGCTCGCGCACGTCGAGCACCTGCACCTCATCGATGACCGCATGCAGACCGGGGACATCGAGACGGCGGACCGAGGCGGTGGGGCATTTCTCCTCCCGCCAGCTGGTCATGCCGCCGGCCAGGTAGCCGCCGATGCGGGCGATGCCGACGGCCGCCGCCAGGCCGGCGGCGCGGCGCGCGTCCTCGTCATCGCGGCCGATGAGCACCACCGGGCGCTCGCGATCGGTGACCCAGGCGAGCTTGGTGCCGAAGCCGGCGCGGAGGGCCGGATTGCAGATCGCGCCGGGAATGTGGGCGTCGTCGAACTGGAGGTCCGTCCGCACGTCAACGAGCTGCGCCCCGTCCGCCTCCAGCCGCCGGACCTGGCGGGGCGTGAGGGGGTCGGGGTTCGCCCAATGGTGATCAAGGGGGCCCTGGTTCAGCGCCACGATGGCCTGGAAGTTGGGCGGCTGGGGGCCGAGCGCGGCCGTCGCCTCGTCCACGAACTTCTCGGCGTCGGTGACGCGCAGCAGGGGGTTGTGCTCGCGCTCGTAGGCGATCGTGGAGGAGACCTTCATGTCCATCCCGGGCCCGCCGCACAGCGAGCCGCCGAGATGGCCCGGCCACACCTCGCAGGCGCCGGGGAGCACGAGCAGCTTGCCGTGCAGCGACGCATGGATTCCGCGCGCGCCGTCCGCCTTGTCCACGGCGAGGTCGGGGCGGGCGATGGCGCCGACGAACAGGCTGTCGCCGCTCAGCACCGCCCACGGCTCAGGCCCCCGCGCGGCGTCGATGAGCGCGAACGCGGTGTGCTCGGGCCGATGCCCGGGCGTGTGCAGCGCGCGGACGGTGACCCGCCCCAGCACCAGCTCCCAGCCGTCGTCAAAGGGCTCGTGGGCGTAGTCAGGATCGGCGAGGCGATGGATGTGGATGGCGGCTCCGGTCGCGGCCGCCAGCCGGCCGTGGCCCGAGACGTGGTCGGCATGGTTGTGGGTCTCGAGGATGTGCTCGATGTGCACGCCCATGTAGCGGGCGAGCGACAGGTAGTCGTCGATGTCGAGCTTGGGGTCGACCACCGCCGCAACGCCGCCCTTCTCATCGCCGATGAGGTAGGACGCGCAACCGAGGTCGTCGTGAATGAGCTGGCGGAAGATCATCGCTGCGGGCTTTCGAGGTGGGAGTTGGGCGCAGGCGTCAGTATGCGCGCGTCCGGCGCGGCGGCGCGTCTTGACGGGCCCTCGCCACGCTGGTGGCGATCTCGCTCATCATCGCGATGGGCGTGATCGCCAACCGGCGCAGCGAGCGCCGCTAGGCCACTAGGAGCGCTTGTAGAGGCGGCCGCCGAGGTCGATGCCGACGATCGCCCCGCCGTTACCGCGGGTGAAGAACCCGCGCTGCCCCTTCAGCGCGCCGCCGGTGATGACGTACTCGTCCGCGTCGCCGGGCAGCAGGCCGAGCTCGAACGGCGCAAGGTCGGGCGGCAGCGCCGTGTCGGCCGCGGCCCGGATCTCCGGCTTCATCACGGCGGCGAGCTCGAGCCCCGTGCCATCGGCGGTGATCGTCAGGGTCATGACGTCGCTCTCGTAGCTGCCGACGAGCTCGCTGCCCCGCGCGTCGTCATACGGGACGGGCTCCAGGTCGCGCTGCGTCACCCCGAGATGCGTCTCCAGCGCCCAGCGCACCACCGCCTGATTGAAGGAGATGCCGTCGGGCCCGGCGTTGGAGAGCGCCACGACGGCAAACTGGCGGCCGGGCACGATGAGGATCTCCGCGAACTGGCCGTTGGCGGTGCCGCCGTGGCCGGCGGTGCGCACCCCGTCGACGTCGCGCAGGAACCAGCCGATCCCGATCGCATCGCCCAGGGTGCTGGCGCGCAGCGGCGCTGTCGGCGTCCGCATCCGCGCCATCAGCTCGGCAGGCAGCACGCGGGTCCCGTCCTCGGCGCGGCCGTCGCCGAGGTGAAAACGGGCCCAGCGCAGCTGATCGGCCACCGAGGAGGCGATGCCGCCGCCGGGGCTGTCGCCCCGCGCCCGCCGCCACAGCCGCGCCACTGACAGCCAGCCGTCCCGGCCGAGGTTGTGGCCCACGCAGAAGCGCCGGGTCATGATGTCGTCGCGCTCGAAGAGGCTGTGGGCGAGGCCCACCGGCTCGAGCACCAGCGACGCCACGGCCTGCTCGTACGTGAGTCCGGTGACGGTCTCGATGATCCGTCCGGCCAGGTTGTAGCCCGCCTGGCTGTAGGAGGCCCGGGCCCCAGGCGGGGCGATCCGGTCGAGCTCGGCCAGCCGCGCCACGTAGGTTGCCAGCGCATCATCGCCCTCGCCGGTGTCGGCGATGAGCCCCCAGTCCAGCCCCGAGGTGTGGTTGAGGAGGTTGAGCACGGTGACCTGTGACGCGTCCGGCGCGCCGGCGAGGCTGATCTCGGGCAGGTAGCGCGTCACGGGCGCCTCGAGTGCGACGTCGCCCGAGGCCACCAGGCACATCAGCGCAGTGGCCGTGAACGTCTTGGTGACCGAGCCGACCAGGAACAGCGTGTGACGGTCGACGGCCAGCGGGTTCTCGAGGCTCGTCACCCCGTCGCACGCGAAGGTCTCGTGTCCATCGAACCAGACGCCGACGGCGACCCCGGGCATGCCGAACTCCTCCGCCGCCGCCTCGACGAAGTCAGCCACATCGGTCTGGGGCGCGGGCGCCCTCTGTACGCGGACCGCCACTACCCCGCCTCCGCCGACCCGTTGGCGGGCGGCCGGTAGGTGAGCAGGAACACGCCGTTCTCCAGCCCCCTGGAGTCCACCAGCTCGAGCGGCTTGCGCTCGCTGGTCTCGCCGAACAGCCGCGTGCCCTTGCCCAGGACGACCGGGAAGACCATCAGCCGCATCTCATCGATGAGATCGAGGTCGATCAGCGACTGGACGAGCTGGGCGCTGCCGGCGATGAGGATGTCGCCGTCGTAGCGCTGCTTCAAGGCGCCGACCTCCCCCGCGAGGTCCCCGTCGAGCACGGTCGTGTTGGTCCATGCCGGGTCGCGCAGGGTCGTGGACGCGACGAACTTCGGCATCGCGTTCATCTTCTCCCCGAACTCGCCAGTGCCCTCGATGTTCGGCCACGCCCGGGCGAACCCCTCGTAGGTGACGCGCCCCAGCAACTGGGCGTCGCTGGCCATCAGCTCCTCGTACTTGAACTGGTTGCCGGCCTGGCCGCCGCCCTGGGCCCAGCCGCCCCGCTCGAACTCGTCGGGGTCTCCCGGCGCCTGGATCACCCCGTCCAGCGATACGAACTCCGTGACGACTACGCGTCCCATGCACGACCTCCGGTGGTTGACCGTTCCGAGTGTCAGGGACCGCCCGCGAGTTGGCCAGGGCCAATCGGCAGCGGTGTGCCGGGGCCAATCGCGGTCAGCCGATCGCCTCGGCGAGCAGGCGGGCGCCGGTGGCGATCTCGGGCTCGGTCGGCAGCGCGTAGCCGAGCAGCAGCGCCGGCGGCCAGTGAAAGTGCGTGGCGCAGTGGCGATGCAGCTCGTGCACGGCCACCCCCGTCTCGCGAGCGCGCAGGGCGACGTCGCGCTCGTGAAAGCCGTCGGGGAGCCAGGCGGCGACGTGCAGGCCGGCGGCGGCGCCGCTCATGCGCACGTCGGCGTGGCGTCCCAGCGTCTCGATCAGCAGCTCGCGCTTGATGCGGTAGCGGCGGCGCATGGCGCGCAGGTGCCGGTCCAGAGCGCCCTCCTCGATCAGCGAGGCCAAGGCGATCTGGTCCAGAGTCGGCGGCATGGCGGCGCTGACCCGGAACTCCTGCTCGACCTCCGCCACCAGATGCTGCGGGACGACGATCCAGCCGGTCCGCAGCGCCGGGGCCAGCGTCTTTGAGACGGTGCCGACGAACGCGACATGCTGGGGAGCGAGACCCTGCAGCGCCGCCATCGGGTCGTGGTCGTAGCGGTATTCGGCGTCGTAGTCGTCCTCGAGGATCGTCGCGTCGTGCCGCCGCGCCCAGGCGACGAGCTCGGCGCGCCGCTGCGCCGAGAGAACCGCGCCGATCGGGTACTGGTGCGCGGGCGTGACCACCACCGCGTCGACGTCGCGGGCGGCGAGCTCGGAGACCCGCAGGCCGTCATCGTCGACAGGGACCGGAACCGGCTCCAGGCCGGCGCGCTCGACAGTCAGTCGCTGCCAGCGCCAGGCCGGGTCCTCGATGGCGACTCGGCGCGCGCCCTGCCGGCGGAGGGCGACGAGCACGGCGAGCAGGCCGTGGGACACCCCGCAGCAGATCACCACCTGGTCGGGCTCGGCCACCACCGCGCGCGCCCGCGCCAGATAGGAGGCGATGGCCCGGCGCAGCTCGGGCGTTCCCGCATGGGGCGCGTAGGTGAGCCGCGTGTCGGCCAGCTCGCGCAGCGCGGCGCCGATCGCGGCCTGCCAGCGACGCCGGGGAAAGCCGTGGAAATCCGCTTGGCCCGGGCGCAGGTCGTAGCGAGGCCGGGAGGTCGGTCCCAGATCGGGCGGCCGCCCGGCGCCACCGGGAGTGGGGAGGACGGCGACCCGCGTGCCCGAGCCTCGTTTGGCCCACAGATACCCCTCGGCGATCAGCTGCGAGTAGCTGTCGACGATCACGCCCCGCGAGACCCCGAGCTCCTGCGCCAGCACCCGGCTGGGCGGCAGTAGCGACCCGGGGGCAAGCCGGCCCGAGCGGACCGCCTCGCGCAGCGCCTCCTCGAGCTGGCGGCGCAGCGGAGATCCGGTGACGAGGTCGATCTGTAGGTCCACAGCAGCGGTCACCACCACCGTAGCCGCGCCGGCGGCGGCCGCCGCCGTCGCCCGCGCCGGATCCACCGGCTCGCCGGCGGCCTGTCGTCAGGCTCAGGTCTCGGCAAGCGCCAGCCGCGCGAGCTGCTCGATCCCCGCGTGTGACGCGGCGACCGCCAGGAACCGCTTGGCGTGACAGAACAACGCGTCGGAGACGCCGGTGACGGACACGAGGTCGGGTCCCTCCAGGCCGGCCCAGGCGGCCGGAAGGTCGCGGCGGTTCTCGAACGAGCCCAGCTCGCGGGGGACCGCCTCCAGGCCGAAGCCCTGGCGCTTGGGATAGATGACGTAGACGGCCTCAGGCGCCTCGGGCACCAGCACCTGCTTGAACGGGGCGTTGACCGGCAGCTCGATCAGCCGCGGGTCGCTCGCGGCAGCGATCGCCTCGTGGACGATGCGGACCGAGCGGCGGCCGGCGGCGGCGGAGAGGACCTCGCGGGCCACGATGCCGCGGGCCAGGTCGACCGCCTCGTCAAAGCGCAGGTGCTCCTGCTCGGGGGTCAGCGTCTCGTCCCAGCGGGCGTTGAAGCCCCCGATCACGCCGTTGACGGTGAGGGGATGGACGCCGTCCACGAGCGTGTCGGCCAGCCGCTGACCGGTGTCGTTGGCGTCCACGCCCTGGACGAGGCTGACGTCCACGGCGTCGGCGACCTCCTGGTCGCCCTGGCACACGCGGACGCCGAACTCCCGCCAGATGAGCCCGAAGGAGGCGTAGCGGACGCCGTTGTCACGGACGCCGTCGAACTCGCGCTGATGGTGGTCGAAGTCCCCGGTCGACGGGTCAAAGCGAAAGCCGACGTCCACGCGCAGATCGGCGCGGGCCAGGACGTCGCGATCCCGCGTCCGGACCACTTCGTGGGGCTCGCCCAGGAGCCCAAGCGCGGCGATGGCGAACACCTCGTCGGCGTGAAAGGAACCGTCGTGGGTGGCGATCAGCATGGGCCCGACTCTAGTGTCGCCGCGCCCGGTGATCGGCCGTGCGGTCACCGGCGCCGCAACTTCGGCGCTCGGCGCCTGTTGTGTGCAGATGCCGAGTCCCTCGCCCGCCGAGGCCAGGGAGCGGGGAACCCAATGTGTATTGGGGCGAATCCGGCGGTGGTCCGCCGGTAGCGCTCACACCGAGCGCGAGCCCGTCAGCTAACCCCGCAGGCATCAGGCAAGTCAGCTGAATGTCGACCATTGCGGGGTTGCGCGTGTACGGATCCAGGAGCCGTTCTGTCGTTGGCGTCATCGTGGGCGATCCTGCCCGGTTCCGGCGCATCCCGTGGCTACTGGCGGCGTTGGTGACGCTGGCGGTGGCCCTGACTCCGGCCCTGTCCCAGGCCGCGGGCGCACCGTTTCGGCGGGTGCTGCGCGTCGGCGATCACGGCGGCGATGTCCGCACGCTGCAGCGCTGGCTGACGCGGGTGGGGATCGCGACCGCCGCCGACGGCCAGTTCGGGTCGGGCACGCGCGCGTCGGTGCGGCGCTTCCAACTGGCGGCGCACCTGAGCCCACCCAGCGGCACCGTGGGCGTCCACACCGCCAGCACCCTGGGCCAGTGGGTGCACCACGGCACCATGGCGACCTCCACCGCCGTGACGCCGGCTGCCCCCCAGACCGTCCCGGGCGACACCGCCACCCTGGCCAACGGGCTCGCCGTGGCCCCCGCCGACGCCCCCGCAGCGGTCAAGCAGGTGATCGCCGCGGCAAACTCGATCGCCACCACGCCCTACCAGTACGCCGGCGGGCACGGCAGCTGGAGCTCGCCCGGCTACGACTGCTCGGGCTCGGTGGGCTTCGCCCTGCACGGCGGCGGTCTGCTGTCGCAGACCGAGGACTCGGGGCAGATGGAGAGCTACGGGGCGGCGGGCGCGGGCCAGTGGATCACGCTGTACGCCAACGCCGGCCACGTCTACGCCAAGATCGCCGGGCTGTGGTTCGACACCGCGGGGCAGAGCTCGGCCAACGGGCAGGACCGCTGGTCCACGCGGCGCGTCTCACCGGCCGGCGGGTTCGTCGTGCGCCACCCGCGCGGCTACTGATCCTGGGGACGCGCCCGGCCCCGGGGCGGGGAGCCATTGACCCACGGCACCGCGTAGCCGAGATGCCCTGTCGCGACATGTCGCGCCTACCAGTTCACAGGTGTACTTGCAATGCCTTTGGACGACAAAAAATGCGCAAATTGCGAATTAAAATTTCTCCGGAGGCTTGCTGGGATCAGGAATTGCGACTAGTTTCGAGGCTCGGTATTGGGGTCGGCGAGTGGCAAGTTGTTCTCGCCCAGTCGCAAATTGTCTACCTATCAGGGGCAGTGATCCTCGTTGCTCGCTACGCGTGCGCATCACTCATGGCTTCGTCCGGTCGGTGCAGCAGCGACGACCGTCGCCGTGTTCTTCTGCGGTGTCTCGGCGCCTCCTGCGACTGCCGCCACGCCCGCCTCCGCGACGAGCGGCGCACCTGTGAGCGCCCCGCTCACCGCCGACCGACCGATCGCTCCGGCCACCCCGTCCGCCGGGGCGGCAGGCCCCCGGGTCCCGCCTAGCACGCCGGCCTCGACAACCACGGCGGTCGACTCCTCGACCGCCGCGCCGACCCACACGTCCGGCGCCGCGCCCCCGGCCACCGCAGCGACGCGGCCGTCTGCCACCGCGTCGACTACTCAGAACTCCTCCGCCTCGCCCACGCTGGCGTCCATCCTCGCGGCCCCGGACTCCTCCGCGGTGACTCCCGCGCCCACGGCGCCGGGCTCCGAGGAGCCGACGCCCGCGGGGCCGTCCACGACGACAGGCGCCAACACGGGACTATCGTCGACGCAGAACAAGCCGACGGCTCCGAGCGCGACAGAGCCCGCCTCCGCGGGGCGGGGCATGCCGTCGCCCGCTGCGACACCGCCGCCCACGACCAAGCGGACCACGGCGGCGTCAAGCACGAGGAAGCAGCCGCCGACATCGCCAGCCGCGACGACGCCGACCGCCACGGCGCCCGCTCACACATCGCCCGGCCCGAGGGACCCCGGCGCCGCGGGACCCGGAGCGACGCCGCCGGGTACATCGAGCTCGGCCGCGACACCGCCGGCCGCCACAGCCCCGACCGCGATTTCGCCGGTCGCGGCCACGACACCGCCTGTCGCGACACAACCCGTCGCGACACTGTCGTCCCCGAGTCGCATGGCGTCGGGCCACCCGATTCGAGTGCTGGACCAGCTCGAGACGCTCTCGACGCAGCCGCAGTCGGTGCAGAACCATACGGAGGCGACACGGGCTGCCGTGGCAGCACCGCCGACGAACCCCGGCTCGCGCGCCTGGGCGGACGTGGTCGCCCCGAGCTCGCCGTACGACCTCGCCCCGGCAGGCGGCCTCAGCGGAACCGCGCGAGCCCGCGTGGCCGCGGTCGCAGCGCGGCTCAAGCTGTCGCCCAAAGCGGCCGTCGGCGCGCGGGCCACCGCGCCGCCGGCCATACCCGAGGTCCTCCCGTACGCGCCGCCGCCCGCCCAGACCAGGTTGCCGGTCGGCGGCGCGTCGGCCGGCGGCGGCATCGGCTCGCCCGCGCCTCCCGTTATGGCGGCGTTCGCGGTGCTTGCGCTGGCGTTCCTGACTGTTGTGCTGGGGCGCAGCTCCCAGGACGTGGTGTCGTGGCGCTCGACGCTGCTGGCGTCACGCCTCGAGCACCCGGACTGATCCCGCCTGCTGCGCTCAAGGTGGCGGGTCGCCGAACTCAGGCGTCCGCCTCGTCAGGTCGCGGCATCTGCCGCTACTGGCCAGGACAGATCACTGCTTCTCCCACGGGCCACGCCTTGGGGGCGCAAGGTTCGACAACCGAGGACATGACAACGATGCAAGTCATCTGGAGCGGGCTCAGCCGCTCGAAGAACACACGAAACGTAGCGAGGTGGATGCTGGCGGTCAGCGCGCTGGCGGTGGCCGTCCCGGCCACGGCCGTCGCGGCGCAGACTCGGCCGGCGCATCTCCAAGTCGCGACTGCCCGCGCCAACGCGGGACTGTCGCGCGACACCCGTCTCAACGGGGCCGTCCTGTCTCTGGGCGGCGGCTACGGCACCCTCAGTGGGTCACCGCTGGTACGAGCCATGCAGCGACGGCTGGTCCAGGCGGGCTATACCCCGGACGGCATCGACGGCATCTTCGGTCCGAGGACGCGGCAGGCCGTGATCGCGTTCCAAGCTGCTCACGGTCTGCAGCAGGATGGCGTCGTCGGCCCACGGACGTGGGCGGCACTGAAGGTGCCGGCTCTGATCCTCGGCCCAGGCGCCGGGGACGAGGCCAGGGGCTCGGGCGACGTGCGCTCGCTCCAGCGTCACCTCGCGGCGGCGGGCGACCGCCCCGGCCCGGTCGACGGCCACTACGGCCCGCTCACCGAGGCGGCCGTCGAACGCTTCCAGCAGTCGCACGGCCTGCGCGTCGACGGGATCGCCGGACCGCGGATGCTCGCCCTCGTAGCGAGGCCCGCGCAGCCCGCGCACAAGTCGACCCCGCAGCCGGCTCACGACTCGACCCCGCGGCCCGCGCACCGGTCAACCCCGGTCTCGCCCGCCCCGCGGTCCAATGCGGCGCCGGCGCCCGCCAACCGCCCGGCGACGACGGCGCGGAGGGCGCCCGCCAAGCCGAGCCACGGAACACGCTCGGTGCCGTGGATCATGCTGTTCGGGCTGGCGTTCGCGCTGGCCTGCGTGTTGGCGTTCATTGTCGGGGTGGTGTCTTGCGTGCCCCGCCGCGGGGATGGGCAGTTCTCGCCGGCATCGGCGGCGAGTGGCGGCGGGGACCCGGCCGGACCGGAGCGGATGGAGCTGTCTCCGGTCGGCGTCGACGCGGCAGCGATGGCCGCCTCCGGCGCCGCTGTGGTTCGCACGAACGGGCATGCCGCCACGAACGGGAGTCGTGCCCACGCCAACGCGGATTGCGCGACTCACGACAATGACGCGCATGTCGAGGATGCGGTCGCGACCAACGCGACCGCCGCGACCAACCGCCGTGGCGCGAACGGCGTCGTAGCCAACGGCAAGGGGGCAAAGGCCAACGACAAGGGGGCAAAGGGCAACGGCACAGGGGCAAAGGCCAACGGCAAAGGGGCGCACGCCGCCGACCCGGGGGCACGGGCCAACGGCATGGGGGCGCACGCCAATGGCGAGGGGGCGCACGGCAACGGGAGCGGCGCCACAGACGGCGCCGCTCCCGTGGCGAACGAAGACCCGCAGGACCTCCGCCGAACGGCGGTGGCCGCTGGCGCCTTCAATCACGGGCTCCTGCTGGAGGCCCAGGGGAGCGCGGTCGAGGCCCGGGCGGCGTACAGCCGCGCCGACGAGAACGGCCACGCCACCGCTGCCGCCAACCTTGGTCGGCTGCTGGAGGACCAGGGGGCGGTGGACGAGGGGGAGGCGGCCTACCGCCGGGCGGATGAGCGCGGCGATGCCGAGGGGGCGTTCAAGCTCGGCGTCCTGCTGGAGGAGCGCAAGGCCATGGACGAGGCCGCCGACGCGTACCGTCGCGCCATCGAGCGCGGGCATGACGGGGCCGCCTCCAACCTCGGCTTCGTGCTGGCGGAGCAGGGGGAGCTGGCCGAGGCTGAGGCGGCGTATCGGCGGGCGGCTGAGCGAGGCGACGTCACTGCGGCATTCAACCTCGGCGTCCTGCTGGAGGAACGGGGCAGCCTGACCGAGGCCGAGGCGGCGTATCGGCGGGCGGCTGAGCGCGGCGATGCCGAGGGGGCGTTCAAGCTCGGCGTCCTGCTTGAGGAACGGGGCAGCCTGACCGAGGCTGAGGCGGCGTATCGGCGGGCGGATGAGCGAGGCGACGCACCTGCGGCATTCAACCTGGGCGTCCTGCTGGAGGAGCGCAAGGCCATGGACGAGGCCGCCGACGCGTACCGTCGCGCCATCGACCGCGGGCATGACTGGGCCGCCTCCAACCTCGGCGTCCTGCTGGAGGAACGGGGCAGCCTGACCGAGGCCGAGGCGGCGTATCGCCGGGCGGCTGAGCGAGGCGACGTCACTGCGGCATTCAACCTCGGCGTCCTGCTGGAGGAACGGGGCAGCCTGACCGCCGCTCACGCGGCATACCGCCGCGCAGCGGGGCGACGGCGACGTCGCCAACCTGGCCCGCGCCGCTCTCCTCGAGCTACGTGAACACCGAGAGGAGGCCGGCGCGCACAATGGCTAGACCCCGGATTGTGCATCGCACCCGTGCGTCGATCAGCGGCAGGTCGTGACCACGCTGCTGGGGCAGCTGGCGCCCGCGGGGGGCGACCGGCCCTGACGGCGGTCAACGGCGGCGTCACGCACCAGGTGCAGATGGAGAACGCGCATCCGCTGCGGGTGCGGATCCTGCCGGAGATCGACGTACCGGCTCCATCTCAACCGCCGCCGACCGGTGCGGGATCGGCCACCGTCGGGCGTCGATGCACCTCCCGACGCTGGAGACGGCGATCGCACAGCGGCTGGTGATTCGGCCGCGGGAGCCGGCTGACGGCGGCCGGCAACATCGTCGCCTCGTGCGCGGCTCGGATCCTCACCACCCTTGACAACACGCGGTGGGCGCTGGATCATCCCGCCGCTGTTGCGGGAGTTCTCCGAGCGCTATCCCGCCCTGACCGTTAAGGTCCGCACGCTCCCGAGTGACCTCGTCGTCCGGAGGTGGCGCGGGGCGGCGGATATCGGGATCGCCGGCGATGCGACCGTCCAGCGAGCCGATGGTCCGCCAGCAGCTCATGGTCGGCGAGCTGGTGGGGATCGCGGCGGTGGGCCTGTGGAGTTTCAACGACGGATCGGTGAGCCGCAGCGAGTTTGCGCGCAAGAGCCTGCTGCTCGGCCGGGAGGGATCCAGCACGCCGGCTCATCACCGAGCGGCACCTGGCGCGCGCCGAGTACCGTCTCGCTCGGATCTGGGCGATTGACTCCGCCGAGGCGATGAAGCGGGCCGTGGCCGACGGGCTGGGGGTCAGCTCCATGTCACGCCTGCTGGTCAGCGACGAGATCGAGCGCAAGGCGCTGGTCCCGTTCCGTGTCTCGGGCGTGGAGACCACGGCGCGCCCGATCCGCGCGGTGCAGCCGAGCCTCGCCGAGCTCACGCCTCACGCCGCGGGTTTCTCGATGCTGCTGATGGACGCCCACCGGGAGCCGGCGGCGGCTGAGGAGCTCAGCTGAGCGCGTTGTTGGGCGCCCGCTCAGCGGGGCCCGCCGGTCACTACGACGTCAAGCGACGGAGCTGGCGGTCATCTCGATATGGCAGGGCGGGTCCGGGCGGTCAGCCCGCAGCCGAACCGGAGTCCGGGTGCTCGCCCAGCACGTACTGCCGTAGCACGGCCTGGCGCGTCTTGCGCCGACCCCACCAGCCAGTGGTGGCCAGGGCCAGCAGCAGCTCATCGCGCGCGCGGTCCTGCCCGGCTCGCGCCCTGAGTCGTTCCAGCTCGCTTTCCAGGATCGCGGCGCGCGTGCGCGCCGCCACGAACTCGTCCAACAACGGCGCGAGGATCGGAGCGAGCTCGGTCAGTGCCGAGGTTGCAGCCTGAGGCGACGCCGCCGCGTACTCGTTGGTGGAAGTCGAACGTTCAATCTCGGTCGCTCGGGCCAGGTGGCTGACGTCCCGGCGGCGCGCCTCCAACTTGGCCACGAGCGCCCGCTTCGACACAGTCGCTGCGGCGTTCGACGGTCCACGCTCCAGCTCTCCGCGCTTGACCATCCGCTCCACGGTCTTGCGCGAGACGCCGAGCGCCCGCGCCGCCACGCCGAAGTGCACGTCGTCGTCGGCCTCAGGCCGCGGGCTGGTGAGCGACAGGCCCGCCTCCGGTTCGGCGACGTCGTCGCCGCCATCCATGCCGAGGTCATCGCCCTCGCTCGCGGCGAAATCCTTGTTGACCGCCTCCTCGCCCGCCGCGTGGCCCGTGGCCGGTTGCATGTGGGCAGGCTCGTCGGCGGGCTTCTCCGGGCCGCCGGCCTCGCCGCGGACGCGATCAGGGCCGTTCGCCATCGCCTCCGGAAGGGGCCGATCGCCCAGCGCCAGCCATGACATGTCGACCAGCTGATCGAGGGTCGGACGTCCGGACTGCCCGGTGATCGGCTCCCCGCGCACCGGAAGCGGGCCGTATGGCAGATCCTGGGACGACGTGACCTGTCGCACGTGGCTTTCTGAGGTCGGAGGTTGCATCGCCTTGCCTCTCAGTGGTTCAAATACGTTCTAGCGGGTTTAGTCTGCGTTGGAAAGGGTTGATGTGTCCCAAGACACCGTCGCGACAGGGTCGCGACGGTGTCGGGCTTGCTCCAATGCGCCGTCGAGACGGGTCCAGACAGGTCGACATAGGTTCGAGACAGCTCGAGACACAATCGAGGCGGGGTGGAGGCACCGAACGCAGCCGCCGGACGACGGTCACCCGTCGCCTCGGTCACGGCCGACCCCGGTCGTCGTCCGCTCGCGACGGCGCCGAAAGAGGAATTCGAGGTTCTCGGTGGCTCGGGGGTTGCCGCGATGGACACTGCGCCGCCACGACGCCTCGGCGCCGTCGAGGTCGCCGGCCTCGTACAGCAGCACCCCGAGGTTGAACGCTGCATCCGGGTCGCCCCGATGCTCGGCGCGCTGGTAGGCCGCCATCGCTCCCGTCAAGTCGCCCTGCTGGTGCAGGACGACGCCCAGGTTGAACGCCCCTCGGGCGTCGCCGCGCGCGTCGGCGCGCCGGTAGACGAGCTCGTCGACCATCCCTGGACGCTCACTCCCCCGCCGCACGTGGGCGGGGTCGTCCACCTCGCCACGAGCCGCGGAGCGGTGCCGATGGGCCAGGAACACAAGGTTCGCGGCCGCGCGCGTATGTCCGCGCTCGACGCTCCGTTGCCAGGCGGCCTCGGCGCCGTCCAGGTCGCCGGCCTCGTACAGCAGCACCCCAAGGTTGAACGCTGCATCCGGGTCGCCCCGCTCCTCGGCGCGCTCGTAGGCCGCCATCGCCCCGGCAAGATCCCCTCGCCTGTGGAGCAGGACGCCCAGGTTGAAGGCGCCGCCGGGATCGCCGCTCCGGTCCAACCGCCGGTAGTGCTGCTCGTCCGACGCGGAGGCGGCGGCCGTGGTCGGTGTGCGTGGTGCGGCGGCGGTCGCATACTCCTCCGCGGCCAGGCCTGGGGGGAGCATCTGTGCGGGCCGCCGGCGGCGCGCGCGGCGAACCCCGGCGACGCCAGCGGCCGAGAGCGCCGCCGCCGCCGCGCCGAGGGTGATCCAGATCACCGCGCCGACGCCGCCGGAGGATGCGTGGCCGGTGTCGCCCGAGGACCCGGCGGCCGCGCCGGACGACCCGCCGCCGCTGGCGCTGCCGGCGGGCGTCGCCCGGCTCGCCGGCGGCGAGGCGGGGGTCTGCGACTGCGATGTGCTCTGGCTCTGACAGCACAGACGCTGCGGACCCAGGGGGAAGCGGGTCGTCAGCTGATGGATCACCGTCGGCGACGATGCCGCGGAGGAGGCGACGGCCGGAACGGCGGTCTCGATCGTGCTGCTGCCGAGCAGCACGCAGCAGCCGATGAGGACGATCACGAGAGGACGCCGACGGCTCATTCGATCGTCACCGGAGTCCCGATCGGCATGAGCTTTCCGAGCCTGAGGATGGCGGCGTTGGTCAAGCGGACGCAGCCGTGGGAGATCTGCCCCGGGATGAGATTCGGCTGGTCGGTCCCGTGGATGCCCACCACCCCGCCGCCGGGCCAGTCGGTGAGCGTTGGCGAGCGGGCGTTGGTGCCGAACGCCAGCGGTCCGTACATGGGGTTGGTGAACCCGGTGAGGCGGTCGCGAACATAGAAGGTCCCCGCGGGCGTCGGCGTGCCCGGAGCTCCGACCCCGACGCGAGCGCGGAAGATGACGTGGTCGGCCCGGAACAGGGTGGCCGTCAGCCGGGCCCGGTTGATCACGAGCCGGGTCTCCACGAACGACCACCCGCCCAGCGCGTTGCGCGGCACCCAGCCTTTGGTGCCATTGGGGAGCACTGCCATGCTCACGTGAACCCATGGCGTGCCGCTGGGGTCGGACTCGCCGTCGGCGACGACGATGTTCGTCGTGCCATCGGACGTGCGCGCGGGGAGCAGGCCGACGGGTGCGCTGTTGACCGTCGGTTCGCTCCGGGCGACCGTCGCTCGCAGGACTGGGGCCCAGCGGGTCGCCCCAGTCGGATCACTCAGCGGCACCAGCCGCCGGATGTCGAGCGCCGATGGCAGCTTTGCCGCCGGCGCGCCGTCGAAGGACGTCGCTGGCGCCGACAGACGCCGGGCCAGACCACCGGAGGGCAGCAGACGCGGGGACAGGAGCGCTGCCGCCCCGAAGCTGACTGCGAATCCCGCCACCAGAACGACAAGCTTGTCCGATCCCACACCGCCGCGTGTCATGTCTCCCGGTCGTCCATTTGGGGACGGACGCATCGGCGCCTAGCCGGTGAAGTGAGGAGACGTCCCGGAGCTCGTCCGAGGGTCCTGGAGGGTCACGAAGTGGGTCGAGTTGACGATGTCGACCACGTGGGACGCATCCAACGGATCGTCGAACGCCTTGGCCGCGGGCAGGAACCCCGCCAGCCGCCGGATCCACGCCGCGTGGCGGGCCTCGACCGAGTGGATGGCGATCGCCCCGGCCAGGTAGCTGCGTGACTTGATCATCGGCGCCTGTCCCTTGTAGGCAGCGACCGCGAGGTCCTCGAACGCCACCGCCGTGCTGCGGAACGTCTTCGGGCTTTCGGTGACGCCGTGGAAGTTGAAAGCAGGCTCCTTGATCGCCTTCGAGCCGAGCAGTTCCTTGAACGCCTTGACATGGGCGCGCTCGTGCATGCCGACGACGTCGGCCTGCTGCTTCAGGGCGCCGTGCAGGGCGCCGATCCGGTCGGCCTCGGTGTAGAAGGACGCCTGTAGGTATTCGAGCGCCAGCGCGAAGTTGAGGATCGAGATGTCGCTGGCGGCCGCGGCCGCGGAGGCAGCTGACGGCCACGCGGCCACCGCGCCGAGCGCCGCCACGCCGGCGCCGACCGACCGGCGCAGGAAGCTGCCCCGCGTGTGGCGCTGCATGCGTTCAAACGTGTCACGCACGGCGCCGTCGACGTCGAAATCGTCGAGGCGGAAGGATGGGAGATCGTTGTTGGCCGTCACGAGACGATGAAGGGTTGGAAGGTCTGCTTGGCCTGGTTGACGCTGACCGGAACGTCGACCGCCACCGGTGCCGGCAACTTGCCGGCGAGTGCTCGGGCCCATGCGGTATGGCGTGCCTCGACGGACACGATCCGGGCGGCGGCCGCGAGCGTCTTGGGCGTCAGGTTCACCGCCTGCCCGTTGTACACACCAAGGCCTGTCTCCTCCAGGGAGATGGCCGTGGCGAGGAACTTGGCGGGATCGGTGACAGCATCGCCGAACTTGAATTCGGGGCTCTTGCCTGCGGCGGAGCCGAGCGCCGACTCCAGGGCCTTGACGTGCTCCTGCTCCTGTCCGCCGACGACCTGGGCGAACTGCTTGGTCTCGCCGGTGAGATGTCCGGTGCGCAGCGCGTCGGCATAGAAGGCCGCCTGGAGCCTCTCCATCAGCAGCCCGAAAGTGAGGATCTCCTTGTCCGTGGCGGCCGACCCGTGCGCGTCCGGGGACGCGGCAAGCTCCGTCACGCCAGCGGCGGCCCCGGCGAGCGCGCCGAGCCCAGCGATCGACCCCTTGAGCAGCGTCCCTCGCGAGAACCAGCCCAGAACGGGGTGGCGTTCCCGGGCCGCTGGGTCGATCGGAGGTACGAAGAAGTGCCCCATATCTCAGTCTCCTGTCCATTAATACCCCAAAAGCACCCATTCCTACCGAAATCTTCTCGCACAGTGTCTGTCCATCTGGCACGGCGATGGCAGATATCAGATATCAAATACCACCAATACTGGTATCGCGCCATCCCATGGTCATATGGGGTCGGGGCGGGCCCAGGAGGCTTCACTGCTGGCGTAACGGCAGACGGGTCACCAGTGTTGTCAAGCAACTGCCCGAGAGGCGTCACGGTGTCAGCAATCGAACGGACCAATACACCCGGTCAGGATGTTCTGCGCGTCGTCGAATCGGCGCTTCCGGAATCAGGGGGCCGCCCAGCTCCGGCTGCTGGTTCCGGCCGAGCCCGTGCCCGACCCCGCTCCGCCGGTTGTCGTCACCGTCCGGTGTCGGCGGTACGGGCGTCGGGATCTCGCTCAGCTCGGGCTGCGGATCAGCGTCATCATCGCGGCGCTGAACGAGGAGCGCAACCTCCTATGCGTGTTCGCCCGGCGGCCCCACGGCCTCCACGAGGTGATCATCGTCGACGGCACTCGAAGGACCGGATGGCCGCGATTGCGCGCGCCCTTCGCGCCCGCGTGGGTTGTCCGCGCGGTCACGGCGCCGCTCGCGGCGCTGGCACGCCACCTGTGGCGCGGCGACCGCTACCGCCGCCCGGCGTCTGGCATGCTGGCTGTGGCCACGGCGTAAGCGCTTTCGGGCCAGGGCTGCCGGTTGCCCCGGCAGCCCTCCGCGCGTCGCGGTCAGCGCGGCTCGAGGTGGATGACCTCGAACCCGAAGCGCTGGGCCAACCGGTCGGCGACCAGCGAGCGGTGGCAGGCCGCCGCGGTCGCCTCGACGCACATCAGCGCACCCAGGCCGTGCACCGGCAGCCGCCGGATGAAGGGCTCCAGCGGGACGAGGTCGAGGATCTCCTCGGTGTAGACGCGGACATACTCGGGGGCGAGCGCGACGCGGGAGCGTTTGCCGACGCCCTGGCGGTCGTCCTCGCGGTACTGGAGGTGGCGCAGCTCGGTGTCGGGGGCCAGCTCGGGGTGGTGCTCGTAGCCGATCCGCGCCTCGGCGAGGAGCGCCTGGAGCCGCTGGGCGTTGGCCCACGCGTACTGAGGCCCGCGCACGCCGCGGCGCTGGCGGATGTCGAGGACCTTGGTGACGCCGGCCTCGTCAAGCATCCCGACGAAGCCCGTGGCGTCGAGCTCGTAGACGCCGATCGTCGCGATCCGGGGCATGGCCCCCCTCATCCTGCCACCACCCTTTGTATCGGCCACCGCGACGTGGTTTGATCGGTGGCGATGACTGCCGGGGACCCAGTGCCGGTGGCGGGCGGCGCGGTGCGCGTCGTGCTCCCTGCGGGGCAGGAGCTGCAGGAGCGCGAGGGCGTCGCGCGGTGGTCGCCGGACCCGGATGCCGGCGCCTTCACGATCGTGAGCGGCGCGGCAGAGGGCGGCGGCGCCGAGGTGCTGCTGGCGGCCGAGCGCGCCGACGGCGAGGTGTCGTCGAGCAGGACGAGGAGACGCTCCGGGGCGGGCTGCCGGTCCGGCACGTGCGCTATCGGAGCCGACGTCACACGCCGCGGGTGGCGCTGGACGGGGGGGACGCGGGGCCGCGCTACGCCGGTGACGAGGACGTGGCCTATCGCAACGAGTTCCTCTTCGTCGTCAGCGGCGAGCGCATCGTGCGTGTCGGCTACGCGGTCCTCGAGCAAGCCCCCGCCGGGGTGCGCGAGGCGCTGGAAGCGGTGCTCCACCAGGTCCGGATCGGAGACGAGCCGTGACCCCGGCGGCCGGCCATGACGCCGAGACCGCGACGCCGACGCCGGCGCCGGCCACCCCGGCGGCGCCGGTTTCCGGCGGCCCGGCGGTGGCCGCGGAGGCGCTGGCCCGCATCGGCCAGGGCGATCTGCGGCCCGGCGCGGTGCTGGCGCTCCAGCGCGCTGCCGGCAATGCCGCCGTGACGGGCGTGCTGGCGCGCCAGGCCGGGGCGAGCGGGACCGTCGCGCCGCCGGCCGCGACGGCCGCACCCACGAACACCGCCCCGGACTGGAGCACGCAGGCCAAGGCCCAGGCCACCGCGCAGGCCACCCGGACCCGGCTGACCACGCAGCTCGTGCCCTACATGGTCACGCACTCCGATCCGGTTGTCCGCAACACGGCCGAGCTCTTCAGCGGTTCGGCGCCGTTGCTCGCGATGGACGCCATCACCAAGCGCTCGGACTCGGCGCTGCAGGTGGCCGCGCCGGGGGTGCCGGCGTGGGTGACCGCGCGGGCCCATGACGCCTTCTTCACCGGGGTCGCGATGAACAACGTGGTGTTCACCGAGCCCAACATGATCGGGACGCTGACGGGGACGACGATGTACGTGCGGGGCCACGACTCCGCGGGTCGCCTCCTCTCGATGGACGAGATGGCCGGCGTCGTCACCCACGAGGTGAGCCACTGGCTGGTCAAGCAGTACGGCGAGCTGCCGCAGACGGACCTCAACGCTTCGAGCTTCGACCGCTACGCCGACGAGTTCCGCGCCTACTGGATCCAGTACAAGAGCCTGGCAGGCTCCAAAACGGGCGCCGAGCGCGCCAAGGCGATCCGGGAGCATCTCGTCGGGACCGGCGGTGATCCCAACTCCGGCTACTCCAACTTCCACTCCGCCTACTTCGCCCCGGGGCCCGGCCCCAACCTGTTCAAGCAACAGGTGGACGCGCTCGCCGGTCCTCTGGGCTACAACCTCACCAACTCGATCCGCCTGCACCGGCTCTGGCAGCAGATGCAGGCGCGAGCCTCCGGCGCGGCGGGGGCCGCGAGCATCGACGACATCGTCCTGGCCATCGACGCCCTGCCGGTGGGGGAGCGCAAGGAGGCCGCAGGGTCCACGCTCATCGCGGGGCTCATCACCAAGATCGGCGGCGCCGGCGGGGATCGCATCACCAAGGCGCTCAACGCGCCGACGGTGGCCGAGTACACCGACAAGATCAATCCGGGGCGCAGCGCCGGCATCGCCGCCATGCTCAAGGCGATCGTCAGCGGCAGCGGCGACGAGATGAAGAAGGCCTACGGGGCGCTGAGCCTCACGGACAGGCGGACATTGGAATGGAATGCGGCGTTTCTGGCCTACGTGGACTTCCACCTGCCGGACACCGCGGCGCGCGCGTGCCTGTATGCCATGACCTCGAACTTCGACGTCGCGCAGTACGACGCGATGGCGAACTTCATCTCGTCGCTGCGCAGCGCCAAGGCCGAGCAGTCGCTGTTCGGCCTCACCAGCGTGCCCCAGTACGTGGTCGACGCGATGGGCAAGCTCAGCGACCGCTCGCGTTGGTCATTCTTCTCCTGGAGCCGGGAGGCCGCCGTCAAGGAGTACGTCGACATCCTCCCCGCCGACGTCGCCCGTGCCATCAAAGAGCGCCTGCGCGACTGAGTGTCCTCACCGGCGTCCAGCAGCGCGCGCGGGGTCAGCACCACCCGCAGGTCGCCCCAGTGCGCCACCCCGTCGCTTACCGGATGTTTACGCCGTGGCACGTAGCTTGCGTCGCTCGTCGCCGGCGGCGGACCGCGCCGCGGGCGCCGCGTGCCCATGGCCAACAGAGTTCTGCACGACAAGAAGCGCGTGCCGTCGCCGCTGCCGCCCGACGCGGCCGATGCCCGGCTGACCCGGCGCCGGCTGCTCGTGGGGGCCGCCGGCGCCACGGTGCTGGGCGCGGGCGCACTCGTGCGGCTGGCCCGTGAATTCCGCCATCCGCAGCGGCTGTCGGCGAGCGCGATGGGTAGCTTCGAGCTGCTGGCGGGCGGCGGCGCCCTCATCGGCTGGGGAACCGCGGCGCACGTCAGCGAGTTCGGCCCTGACGGCAGCCTCGTCGCCGATGCCCGGCTCCCGCCCAAGCTCTACACCTACCGGGCGAGCCGGGACCGGGGTGGGCGGACGGTGTGGCGGGGACTGCCGGCACGGCGGCCCGACCTCGCGGTGCGCCGCGGCACCGCAGACGCGGGCGCGACGCTGTACGTGAGCTGGAACGGCGCCACCGAGGTCGCACGCTGGACGGTGCACCGCGGCTCGGGCCGCCGCCGGCTGTCAGCGGCCGAAACCGTGCCCCGGCGCGGCTTTGAGACCGCGATCTCGCTGTCGGGCGGCGGTGGATATGCCGCCGTCGTCGCGGTGGATCGTGCAGGTCGCGAGCTGGGGCGGAGCCATGTCATACGCGTCTAGCACGCGGATGGGGGCCAGCCCGTACAGACGCCGCGCGGCCGGCACGCCAGAATCAGTCCCATGCCGCCTGCCGCCGAGACGCCCCCTCCTGTGCGCCGACTCGCAATGGTGCTACGGCCCGAGCGCGATCTGGACGAGGTGCTGGGTCAGATCGTGGCGTGGGCGTCCGCCGGCCAGGTGGCGCTGGTGGGCCTGGAGGGCGACGCGCGCCTGCCCGACGAGGTGGAGCGGCGCCCCGAGGAGTCGGTCGCGCAGGACTGCGACGTCGTGCTGGCGCTCGGTGGCGACGGGACGGTCCTCGGCGGCCTGCGCGTCGCCGCGCCCCACGCGGTCCCGGTCCTGGGTGTCAACCTGGGGCGGCTCGGCTACCTCACCGAAATCGATGCCGCCAACCTCGACGTGGCGCTTGCGGCGCTGGCCCGGGCCGCGTACACCGTCGAGGCGCGCGGCGGGCTGGCGCTCGCCGCTCGCGACGGCATCACCGCCCAGGTCGCCTACAACGACGTCGTCCTGACGCGTGCCCCGGGCCGCGGCCAGGCCGCCCTGGCCCTGCGGATCGACGGCGAGCTGCTCGTCCGCTACGCCAGCGATGGGGTGATCGCCGCCACGCCGCAGGGGTCCACGGCCTACGCGTTCGCCGCCGGCGGTCCGCTCGTCTCACCGCGCGCCCAGGGGATGATCGTCATGCCCGACGCGCCGCACGGCCTCTTCAATCGCGCCGTCGTGCTCGCCGACGGCGAGCGGCTGGGCATCGAGATCCTTCCCACCAGCGCCCCGGTCTCGATCGAGTGCGACGGCCGCCTGCTGGGGCACGCGGAGCGGGGGGCGAAGCTGGAGATTCTCGCCCGGCCCGGCGCCGCACGCGTCGCGCGCGTGCATCCCGGGGGATTCGCCGAGCGTGCACGGCGCAAGCTGGGGATCACCGATCCGGCCGGCCTCGCCGACTTCGACCTTGCCGGCCACGAGCGGCCCTAGAAATCGGGGATGGCGACGCCGAGGCGCCGCGGCAGCGCGCCCGCCCCGCGTCGGTGACCCGGATCGCGCGGCCGCTGCGGGCGCGCTCGATCCACCCGCGGGCCACGAGCTGCTCGGCGATCGCCGCGCCCAGCGCGCCGGCGAGATGGTGCTGCTGCTCGCTCCAGTCGATGCAGTAGCGGATGAGCGGCCGGCGCCCCGCGCGTAGGGCCTCGAGGTCGATGCCGAAGGCGCGGGCCCAGTCCTCGCCGGCGTCCGTCAGGCGGTAGTCCACATCGCCCCCCGGAGCCGACAGACGGTCGTTGACGGCACGTGCCGGGTCGTGGCGGCCGTCGCCTCCGGCCAGCACGCCACGGTCCAACAGCGCGCGCATCATCCCCACCCCGAGCCGGCCGCCGAGGTGGTCGTAGCAGTAGCGCCCGGCGCGGACGGCGCCGGCCCGTGTGCCCTGTCGCAGCGACGTGACCGGCGCCGGCGGCGCGTGCTGGGCCAGGCTCTCGAGCAGCCGGGCCACGTCCGGACCGGCGAGGCGGTAGTAGCGATGGCGCCCGTGGGACTCGACCGACAGCAGCCCCGCGTCCAGCAGTTTGGCCAGGTGTTCGCTGGTGGTGGACGCCGAGACGCCCGCCTCGGCCGCCAGCACGCCGGCGGCCAGAGCGCGACCGTCGCCGAGCGCCAGCAGCACCCGCGAGCGGCTCCGGTCGCCGATGAGCGCGGCCACGGCGGCGATGTCGGCGTCGCCCTGCATGACCGTGACCGTAGCGCCGGAACCCTTCGGTGGGAGCCGAAGCGAGGTCGGGGCAGAGCGCGGTCATCGCCGCCGCGTTGTTCCTGGCCGCCGCCGCGGCGACGATCACGCTGCCCGACGCACGCGGACGCGCCGCCGGCGGGCACTGAGTCGCCGACGGCGCGCCGGCCTGGAGGTTGTTCCGGGCTCGGCCGCATCAGGCCGACGCCGGGGCGTCAGCCACGCGGTGAGCTCGGGGGGAGGTGTCCTCCAGGCCATGGTGCGTTGCCCCCAGGTGGCCGGTCCAAGACCGCCGCAGGTCAGGACCGGCCGGTCGCGACGCGGCCGGCCTTGGCCGTCCCGCGCGCAGTTCGTCCCGTGTACGCCGCGAGTCCGATCGAGCCGATCGCCATCCCGGCGACGAGGCCCGCGCCGATGTCCACCAGGGCATCGTTGGACCCGGTGCTCTTGGTGTGTGACACGAGCGTGGTCGCCCCGTTCGGGCTGGGCCCGCTTTGGGGCTGAAATGCGTGAGCGGGCGCGGCGCTGCCGGCAAGCGTGATGGCGGCAGCGAGCGCAGGCATGGCGCGCTGAAGTCGCATGAAACGTCCCCCTGGTTTCTGTGCCCTCGATGAGGGCGATGCGGTGATCCCCCGGCCCCTCCACGTTCGGTGGGGCCGCGTTGAGTGATAAGGCGACCTTAGGGCGTGGCGGAAGCGATGTAAATCGGGCAAACCGCACACTTGTAGGGGTAGAGTTGCTCAAAGCTGGTGTCCGAGCCGTGGATCGGGGCCGGATGTTCGGAAGAGAGCCAGAACGGGCGCAGATCGAGGGACTGCTTGCCGGTGTGTCAGCCGGCCCGGTCGGGATCGCGCTCGAGGGCTCGCCCGGGATCGGGAAGACCACGCTGTGGCGCGATGCCCTCGCCAGCGCCCGGCGCCGCGGCTGCCACGTTCTCTCCAGCGCCCCCGGCGAGCCCGACCGCGATCTCGCGTTCGCCGGGTTGGCGGATCTGTTCGACGATCTCCCGCCGCCGGTGACCGCGGCGCTGCCCGAGCCCCAACGACAGGCGCTGGCGATCGCGCTGGCCATCGACGGGGGTCCACCGGGCGGGGGCGCGGTCGATCAGCAGACGCTGCCGCGCGCCACGCTGACGGCGCTGCGAGCAATGGCCGCCTCGAGCGCGGTGGTCCTCGCCATCGACGACGAGCAATGGCTGGATCGGCCGTCCGCGCGCGTCCTGGCGTTCGCGCTCAACCGCCTGCGCGAGGAGCCCGTGTGCGTGCTGCTCAGCCGCCGGCCGGACGGCGACGAGACGTCGTTGTGGTCTCAGGTGGCGCAGCGCTATGCGGGCACCGGGCTGACGACGCTCCGCCTGGCGCCGCTGGACGTGACCTCGATCGGGTCGATGCTGGCGGCCGAGCTCGGCGACGGCCTCTCGGGGCGCGCGCTGGAGCAGGTGCACGTGACCGCCGGGGGCAACCCTCTCTACGCGCTGGCCATCGCTCGCGAGATGCAGCCGCGAGCCGGCGCCGCGCCGCAGCTGGCGATCCCGCGCACACTGACCGACGCGATGTCCCAGCGGCTGGGAGAGCTTGACGACGCCGCCGCGGATGCCCTGCTGGTCATCGCCGCGGCGTCCGCTCCGACCCTGGGGCTCCTGCATGCGGTCATCCCCGACTTCGAGCTTGGCCGGCTCGACGGGGCGCTCGAAGCCCACCTCATCGAGATGGATGGCGACCAGCTGCGGTTCACCCATCCGCTCCTGGCCTCGACGCACTACGCGCGCACGCCCGCCGCTCGCCGCCGCCGGCTGCATCGGGCGCTGGCAGCCGCCGTCCCAGACCGGGTGGAGCGCGCCCAGCACCTGGCGCTCGGCGCCGATGCCCCGGATCGCAGCGTCGCGGCCGGCATGGAGGAGGCGGCGTACCTCGCCGCGCGCCGCGGCGCGCCCGAGGTGGCGGCCGACCTGCTCGAGCACGCCATCCGCCTGACGCCGTTCGACGATCAGGCCGAACGCTGGTCGCGCGGCGTCGCGGCCGCCGATCACCGCCTCGCCAGCGGCGCCTTCGCCCGCGCGCGGGAACTGCTTGATCCGATCGTCAGCGACGCGCCCAGCGGGCCGGTCCGCGCCCGAGCGCTCCGCCTGCTGGCGCACGTGCGCAGCGCGGATGACTTCATCAGCGAGGGCCCGCTGCTCGAGCAGGCGCTCAGCGACGCCCGCGACGATCCCAGGGTGCGCGCGCAGACCGAGATGGACCTGTCGATCTGGGCCAACAACCGCGGCGACTACACCGCCGCCGTCCGGTGGGCGCGCGCGGCCGTGGACTCCGCCCAGGACGCCGGCGACACCAGCCTGCTGGCCGGGGCGCTGGGGATGCAGGCCGAGGCCGAGGTGCACGCGGGAATGGGCATCCGTCGCGATCTGCTCGACCAGTCTCTGGCGCTCGGACAGCCGTTTCAGGGCCCGGCCTACGACACTCCGCGGTGCGGCTACGGGCGCGTGTTGTTCTGGTCAGACTGCCTGGACGAGGCGCGCCCGCTGCTGGAGGAGGCGCTGCGCTACGCGATCGACTACGGCCAGGAGCCCGACCGGCTCGGCATCACCTGGCTGCTGGCGTTCCTGGAATGGCACGCCGGGAACATCGCCGCTGCCGAGGGGCACCGGAGCGCCAATGACGACGCGGTGGAGATCGCTTCCGACGACGGCCTGTTCTGGAACGTGTGGGTGGACTCGTGGATGGCCGTCGGGCGGGGCGAGCTGGACCGCGCGCGGGCGCTGGCCGAGGAGGGGATGGCCTCGGTGGCCCGGTCCGGAGGCCAGTCGGGCGAGATCCCGATGGCGATCGTGCTCGGGGCGGTCGACCTCTTCAACGGCCGGGCGGCCGAGGCCCACGAGCGCCTGAACGCCGCTCGCCGCAAGGCGCTCGCCGGCGGCGGCGGGCTCGTCGGAGCGATGACGATCGGGCTGTGGTCGGCCGACATCGAGGCGCTGATCGCGCTGGATCGCCTCGGGGAGGCCGAGTCGGTGCTGGACGACCTCGTGGCCCGCGTGCACGCATTGGAGAACCCGCACGCCATCGCCATCGCGTATCGATGCCGCGGCCTTCTGCTGGCCGCGCGCCGCGACATCCCCGGCGCGATCGACGCGCTCGACGCTGCGCTGGCCGCACACGGCATGCGCCCGATTCCGGCGGAGATGGGCCGCACCCTGCTCGAGAGGGGCAGCCTGCAGCGCCGAGCCAAGCGCAAGAGCGCCGCCAAGCAGTCGCTGGAGGAGGCGCTGGCGATCCTCGAGCCGCTGGGGGCGGCGCTATGGGTGGCGCGCGCCCGTGACGAGCTGGGCCGGATCGGCCTGCGCCGCCCCACCGGGGGCGACGGCCCCACCCCCGCCCAGCAGCGCGTGGCCGAGCTTCTGGCCACCGGGGCCAGCAACCGCGAGATCGCCGGAATGCTGCACATGAGCCTGCGCAGCGTGGAGTCGCACCTCACCAGCCTGTACCGCCAGTTCGGCGTCCGGTCGCGGGCTCAGCTGGCGGCGAAGCTGGCCGGGGGCGGATCCGCTGACGCCTCTGACTGAGTGCCGGCGCCTCCATATCCTCCATGGGGATGACCGAGAAGCGCCCCGACATCCAGGACCGTGCCAGCTGCGAACGGCTCGTCCGCGCGTTCTACGGCCGCGCCCTCACCGACCCGGTGATCGGCTTCATCTTCGTTGACGTCGCCCGGCTCGACCTCGAAGAGCACGTCCCCCGCATCGCCTCCTTCTGGGAGACCATCCTGCTGGGCGCGCAGTCTTACGGCGGCGGAGCGTTCCGGCCCCACGCCGTCCTCAACACGAAGGTGCGCCTGCGCGCGGGTCACTTCGACCGATGGCTGTGGCTGTGGCGCACCACCGTTGACGAGCTGTTCGCCGGCGAGCGCGCCGAGCTGGCCAAGGCCCACGCCGAGCGCGTGGCGCGGGCGTTCCACGCCCGGCTGCAGATGATGGAGCAGGCACCGGCCGCGGACGGGTGGCCGGCGCTGACGATCTCCCGGCACGGCCCGGAGTGACCGGAGTCCGCAATCCGGTGCGGGTCTTCGGAGCGGCCCGGACGCGATTCTCGTGCAGATTCACCACAATCACGGCTTTCAGGGACGCGCGCGTTACCTTGTCGGGTCGGCGGGGCCCATTCTCAACCCATGAGGTGAGGTATCTCGGATGAGTTTCGAGGACTTCGACAGACCGCCCTCTCAAACGCCGGGCACGGAGGTGATCCACCGCCGGTGGCTGCTTTCCAAGCGAGTGGATGACGGCCGGCCGCTGCTGGTCCGTGAGGACAAGGTGATCCATCCGAGCGGCTTCGCGAGGCGCCCGCGGCGGGTCGCCGCTCCGGAGACCGCCGACTCCTCAACCGGCACACCGGCACTCACCTGACATGCGCTCAGCGGGCGGCGACCATCGCCGCCCGCCCGAGCCCCGGGGGCGACCGGCGTCGCGCGGCCGGGCGGGCGGTAGGATGACCGTCGGGCAGCGGTCAATGCAGCACCGGGATTCATCGCGGTCGGGCCGGCGATTCGAGGATCGCCTGAAGGGGTCGCTGGACGGCCCGTCCAAGACGATCACCGTCGAGCCCATCCAGCTGCCTGCGCCCGTGCCGCCGCGCCGCATCGAGCCGCCCGACCCCGCGCGCAGGCCGGGACGGCCGAGCAAGCCCGAGCGTCCGCACGAACCGGCCCGCTGACGTCGGGCGGCACCGGATGGAGGCGTCGGCACCCGACCTCATCACCGCGGTGATCGGATTTCGCCAGTGGCGGCTCGTGGGCACTGAGCTGTGGTCGTTTCGTGCCGACGACCGCTGGCACCGGGGTGTCCACACCGCGCACTGCCCGGTCCACCCGCACGTCGCGCCGGCCAACGGCTGCACGTGCGGGATCTACGCCTGGTACGTCCCAACCCCGCGCGGGGCCTCGGCTCTGACGCCCGACCTCGTGGGCGGGGCGGTGGCGCTGTGGGGCCAGGTGGAGCTCCACGCGCACGGGATGCGCGCCCAGCACGCGATGGTCGTGGCGCTGGCCCTGCCGTTCTCTTGGGGCAGGAAGCGACGCCTGATCCGCGCCGCCGCCGCCGACCTGGAGGTTCCCGCGGTCCCGGCGCGCCGGCTCAAGGCCGCCGCGCTCCAGCACGGCGACGTGATCCCCCGAAGGATGCGCCCGCCGGACACGACGCCCAACAAGCGGGCGGCCCCCGGGGAGCCCGCCCCGGCGCGGCTGTACGCGGTCGCCGACGGCTACCGCGAGCGCCAGCGCGCGCGGCGCGGCGACGGCGCCTGACGCGCGCACGGGGCCGGATATCGTGGCCCCATGAGGATCGTCGCGCTGGGAGACCGGGACCCAAGCTTTCTCACCCATCGCGAGATCGACGCCAGCCTGGCCCTGCTCTCCGAGCACGTGGACTGCGGCTGGGTGGGGACCGACACGCGGCAGGCGGGCGATCTCGCCGGCGCCGCCGGGGTGTGGCTCCTGCCCGGGACCCCCTACCGCGATGACGACGCCGCCTTTGCCGCGATCCGGCACTGCCTGGCCACGGGCACGCCGTTTCTGGGGACCTGCGGCGGGTTTCAGTACGCGTGCGTGGAGCTGGCCCGGACCTGGGCCGGGGTCAGCGCGGCGGCGAGCGCCGAAGTGATGCCCGACGGGGAGGCGCTCGTGGTGGTGCCGCTCTCGTGCACGCTGTACGGCGAGCGCCGGACCGTCACCCCGGTGGCGGGCACGCGGGTCGCCGCCATCTGCGGCGAGGCCCCGTTCCAGGGGTACCACCACTGCGGCTACGGATTGTCCGAGGCCTACGTCCCGGTGCTCCAGGGCGCCGGCGTCGTGATCTCGGCGCACGCTCCCGACGCCGGCGTGGAGGCCATCGAGCTGCCCGAGCACCCGTTCTTTCTCGCCACCGCGTTCCAGCCCCAGGTGGGGGCCAGCGAGAGCGGCGTCCTGCATCCGCTCCTCACGGCACTGCTCGACGCAGCCGGCGTCCGCACTGAGCCGCGGGCGTAGCATGGGGGTGGGCGCCGCCGAGGGCGCCTCCGGTCCGCGGGAAGGGAGTCTCCCACCTCGAGATGGACGACACCACCCGCCGGGCAGACGACCTCGCGGCGGCACGGTCAGCGGACGCCGCGCTCGCCCCCGGAGGATCGTCATGAATCTCGAGCATTGCCGGAAGGACGCCAAGCGGCTGCTGCGTGGTGTCGCCGCGGGCGACGCCGACGCGCTGGCACGCGCCGCGGACATCCTGGGCGCTCGCGTCGATGAGCGCTTCGGGCTCAGCGACGCCCAGCACGTGGTGGCCGGCGAGCGCGGCTACCGATCGTGGCCCGCGCTTGTCCGCGCCGCCGCAGGGCAGCGCGCGCCCGCGCTGCCGGCCGAGCCGGAGGAGTCGGTCGTGAACACCGGGATGGAGTATCGGCCCGGGGACCCGGTCCGCGTCTGGGTCCGGCGTCGGGAGGGGCGGGTCGCGGTCTCGGACCGGGGCGCGGCGCTTGAGCGCGCGGCCGCCCCCGCGGGCTGGCGACGTGCCTGCGCCCGCGTCCACGCCGAGCTCGACGTCAACATCACGCGCGCCGGCGTCGTGTGGCTCCCAGTGGTGGCGGTGGGCCCGAGCGAGCCGCTGGTGGTGCGGCGGATCGGCCGGGCGTCGCTCGTCTTCTTCCAGGAATTGCTGGAACTGGAGGGCCGCTGAGCCGGCGCCGCACGTCCAGCGGGACCTCGTCCGTTTGTCCACTACAGTGCCAAAAGCTTGAGACCGGACGTCTCGAAAATGGAGGGCCCATGAGCCTGGAACTGATTGCAGCCCGGGAGACCGAGAACGGAATCGCGGTCACGTTCGTGACCGAGCGCGGGCTGGAGCCGCTGGAGGGCAGCTGCGATGAGATCGCCCGCCTCGCCACGGTCATGCAGCAGGTGAGCACGCTGGCCATGCTCAATGACGACGAGCGCGTGTGGGTGGACGAGGTGACCGTCGGGGATGCGACGGTGAAGCTGGGCCTCAACCCAGGCCGTCAGGGCCGCGTTCAGATCATCCGTCGCTGAGTCGGCGCCGTTGGCTGGCCTCGCGCCAGATGCGGGGCAGCCCGAAATCATCGCTGCGCGTGCGCCTAGACTCGAAAGCGTGCCATCGGGCTTCGTGAACATGACCCTCGGGCGAGCCGCCGGGCGGGTGCCGGGCCTGCGGCGCGTGCCCGTGATGAAGCTGCTGGCGGCCGCCGAGCTGGCCCTGCTGACGCGTGATCACGTCCAGCGGCTGACTCCGTCGGAGCGCCGCCGCCTGCTCACCCTGGTTCGCGTAGGCCGCGGACGGCGTACCCGGCTCACCGGCGGCGAGCGCGGCGAGCTCGAACATCTGCTGGGCAAGCTCGAGCCGCGGCTGCTCATGGGCCACGCGATCGATCGCCTGTCGCCGATGCCGCTGCCGCGCCGGCTCGTCTACGGGCCCAAGCGCAAGAATCGTAGATAACGTATAAGTTCTGGCGCTGCTGACCGCGCGATCGCGCAAGAAATGCGGCGTTGGACATGAGAAGGTTGTTCGGTGACCCGGGTCGAGCGCTACGCAAACCTGGCCGGCGTCGTCATCCCGTTTGTCGGGACGCTGGTCGCGATCGTGATGCTGTGGAACCGCGCGGTCGACCTCACCGACCTGCTCGTGATGGTCGCGATGTACCTGGTCACCGCCGTGGGGATCACCGTGGGCTTCCATCGCCTCCTCACCCACCGCGCGTTTGCCAGCTATCCGTGGGTGGAGCGGACGTTCGCGGTCATGGGCTCGCTGTCGGTCCAGGGCTCGGTCATGGACTGGGTGGCGGACCACCGCAAGCACCACGCCCACACCGACCGCGAGGGTGACCCCCACAGCCCCCACGTCGGCCACGGCAGCGGCCTGCCCGGGCTGTGGCACGCGCACGTCGGCTGGCTTATGGAGACCCAGGGCCAGGCCGACTGGAAGAAGTACGCCGCCGAGCTTTACGAAGACCCGAAGATGCGCCGGATCGGGCGGTGGTTCCCGCAGCTGGCGCTGCTCTCGCTGGCCATCCCGATGGTCGCCGACTGGGCGCTGCACGGCTTCACGCTCGCGGGCGCGCTACGCGGGCTGGTGTGGGGCGGCCTGGTGCGCATCTTCTTCGTCCACCACATCACCTGGTCCGTGAACTCGGTCTGCCACTTCTTCGGCAGCCGCCGCTTCGACATCGAGGACCACTCCACGAACGTGGGCTGGCTGGCGCTGCTATCGCTGGGTGAGTCCTGGCACCACAACCATCACGCCTTCCCCCGCTCGGCCTACCACGGTCTGCGCTGGTGGGAGATTGACCCGTCGGGCCTGATCATCGCCGGCATGCAGAGGCTGGGGCTGGCGTGGAACGTGGTGCGCATCAGCCCCGAGCGCCAGCGCGCCCGGGCCGTCGTCACGTCCTGACGGTCAGGATCCCGCGGTCGTCACGCCCTGACGGTCAGGATCCCGCGGCGCAGTCGGCGCACAGGCCGGAGATGACGATCTCCACCGCCTGAGGCAGGAAGCCCGCCTCGGCCGCCGTGCTCTGCAGCGCCGCAGTGTCGGTCTCGCCGTCGAGGTCGTCCACCCGCCCGCAGCGCCGGCACACCGTGTGCTGGTGGGGCTCAGGGCGGGCGTCGTAGAGCGCGGCCCCGGCGCCGGCGTCGATCCGGCGCGCCAGGCCCAGGTCGACCAGCAGGTCGAGCGCGGCGTACACCGTCGGCGTCGAGGTGCCGGGCAGCTCATGCCGGACCGAGCCTTGGATCTCGTCGGCGGTGGCGTGGCGCCCCCGGCGGCGCAGCTCGCGAAGGATCACCAGCCGCTGCGGGGTGGCGCGCTGGCCACGCTGGTGCAGCAGTTCGACCAGGTCGGCGGAGGAGGGGGATTGGCGGGCCATCACACAGCTACTTCTAAGGGGGACCTAATTCTAACACAGTTGTTATAATCTTGGCGATGGTCGAGACCCTGGCCCAGATCCGCAACATGAACGAGCGCGCGCTCCTGCTGCGCTACGTGCAGCCGGGTCTGGTGGGCCTCATCGACGGCACGCTCTCGACGCTGGCGCCGATCTTCGCCGCCGCGCTGCTGTCCGGCTCGCACGCCGCGCTGTTCGTCGGCCTGGCCACCGCGGTTGGCGCCGGGATCAGCATGGGGTTCTCGGAGGCCCTGTCGGACGACGGCAGCGAGACCGGCCGCGGATCAGCGGCCGTGCGCGGCGTCGTCACCGGGACCATGACGGCGTTCGGAGGGGTGTTCCACTCCCTCCCGTTCCTCATCCACGAGGTCCACACCGCGCTGGTTGTGGCCGGGATCGTCGTGGCCATCGAGTTGGTGGCGATCTCGCTCATCCGCAAGCGGTTCCTGGCGGTGTCGCTGCGCACCAGCCTCCTCCAGGTCGCCCTGGGCGGCGCGCTGATCGTGGCCGCGGGCGTGGCGCTGGGCAGCGCGTAGTCTTACGCGCCGTGGAGCTGGCCGGAAAGCACGTGGTCGTCACCGGAGCGGGCAGCGGCATCGGCCGCGCTTGTGCCACCCGCTTCGCCGCCGAGGGCGCGCGCGTGGTCGCCTCCGACCGCGACGGCGACCGGGTGCATGCGGTCGCTGAGGCCATCGGCGCGCTCGCCGTCGCGGCCGACGTGTCCCGGGAATCGGAGATCACCGGGCTCATCGCCGCCGCCGAGGCCGAGCACGGCCCCATCGACCTGTTCTTCTCCAATGCCGGCGTCCCCGGCCCCGGCGGCGGTCCCGAGGCGCCCGACGACGAGCTCCAGCAGACCTGGGAGATCAACGTCATGGCCCACGTGTGGGCAGCACGGGCACTGCTGCCCGGCTGGGTGGCGCGCGGGGACGGATACCTGCTGAGCACGGCCTCGGCGGCCGGACTGCTCACCCAGGTCTCCGCCATGGGCTACTCGATCACCAAGCACGCCGCCGTGGCGCTGGCGGAATGGCTGTCCATCACCTACGGCGACGCCGGGATCAAGGTCTCGTGCCTGTGCCCCCAGGGGGTGCGCACGCCGATGCTCGACGTCGCGCTCGAGGATCCGGTGGGGGCGGCGCCGCTGTTGGCCGGGGGGCTGCTCGAGCCCGAGGATGTCGCCGCGGCGGTCGTGACCGGCGTGCGCGACGAGCGCTTTCTGATCCTGCCCCACGAGGATGTGGCCAAGCACCTGGCGCTCAAGGGCGCCCAGCCTGAGCGCTGGCTGAGCGGGATGCGCCGCCTGGTGCGCCAGGCCCGCCAGGCCTGAGCCTGCCCTCGGGGGGCGACGTCTACGGGCCCGCCGCCAGCTCGAGCTTGCTGCGCAGCGGGGGCCAGACGGCGGCCAGCCGGGTCCGGGCCGCCGAGGCGGCCTCGGGCTCGTCGCCGCGCGCGCATGTCTCCAGCTGCTTGAGCACGGTCAGCAGCGGCTGGGCGTCGATCATCAGCGCGCTGTTGCGGGCGGCATGGGCGGCGGCTGCGACCTCGGTCAGGTCACCGCCGGCCAGCCCCTCGTCGATGCGGGCCAGAGCCGCCGTGAGCTCGGTCACGAGCGTGCGCACGATCGCGGTCCGCTCGGTGCCGAGCAGCGCCTCGAGCTCGCTGAGCTTGCTGAGGTCGAGCTCCCTTGTCACCGCCGGCACCGCAACAGCATATGCCTCGCTCCGGTGGCGCCGAAACGGCTCACTGATGCAGATGCAGGGCCTTGCGGAACTTGCGCGAGAACGTGCCGAAGTCGTTGTGATGGGCGCTGGCCAGCCCGGTGACGCCGAGCAGGGTGACGATCACCCCGGCCACGAGGGCGAGGATCGCCAGCACCGTCGGCCACCGCGCCTCCAGCCATTCGCGTCCGCGGGTGAGCAGGATCTGCGCGTTGGGTCCGGCGAACGTCAGCACGCCGAGTATCGCCAGCAGGGGAGCGATGAAGCACACGTTGAACACGACGAGCAGGAAGACGAGGCGGGGGACGTTGAGGTCGGCGCCCACCAGGGCCGCGATCACCGCGAAGTAGGGGAAGGCCGTGGGGAGCTCGACCGCCGTGATGGTGGCGCCGAGGATGGCGCTGGAGCGGCCGCGCGGGTTGATCTCCGGCGCGCTGGTGTCGGCGAGGCGGTCGCGGTATCCCCACAGGACGGCGGCGGCCACCAGCATCGCACCGCCGGCCACGATCTCGAGCACGTAGCCGAGATGGCGCCCGGGCCGCGGGACGATGGCCAGGAGCAGCTCGCCGGGCCCCAGCGCGATCGCCAGGCCCCCGAACAGATACACCGCGAACACGGCCGCGGTGAACTCCGCCACCTGGCGCCGCGCGTGATCGCCCGCCGCCAGGTAGAGGGCAGGGGCGATCGTCGTCGGATTCAGCGAATCCGCGATCCCAATCGAGATGACCAGGCCGAGCAGCCGGATCATGTGCGCGAAGCGATCGGGGCGTGCATTCCCGCGCATTGTTTCGTGCCCGCCGCGATCCGGCGCTCCGCGTGCGCTCGGGGCGAAACCGGGCGCTACACTCAGCACGGCGCCGTGGGGGCGTTGTTTCTCACGCCCGCGGCGGCATATCCCTACCACCAAAGAAGCGCGAAATGGCCCGTGGAGACGTCCGGATCGCTGCAACCCTCGCCTGCGAGGAGTGCAAGCGCCGGAACTATCAGACCAACAAGAGCAAGCGGAACAATCCGGAGCGGTTGCAGCTGCGCAAGTACTGCCGCTGGTGCAGGCGCCACACCGCGCATCGCGAAACGCGCTAGCCGCGCTGGATCGGTCAGTGGCTCGCAACCGTAAACGCCGCAGCTCAGGACGGCCGCGTCCGCCCGGCGAAGGTCAGACCGCACGGCCGGGCGTAGCCACCGCGAACGAGGACCGGATCGAGGACGCACCGAGTCCGCTCGAGCACGCTGCCCCGGACGTCGAGCTCGCCGAGGAGCAGCTCATGGTCGGGCGGCCCGAGCTGACCGAGGCGGAGATCGCCGAGAACGAGGCCGGCGCCGGCGACGGCGGCTACGATGAGGGTGACGACGATGCGGAGCCCGAGGGCGACGATTCGGCCGGTCGCCACTCAGCTTCCACCGCGGTCGCGGCGAAGCGCCCGAACCTTCCCACCCGTCTGGTCGAGTTCCTCCGGGGAAGCTGGCGTGAGCTGCAGCGGGTACAGTGGCCTGACCGCCGGCAGGTGATGCAGGCGACCGGGGTCGTGATCGGGTTCGTGATCGTCGCCGGTGTATTCCTTGGCGTGGCCGACCTCGTCGCCTCCAAGCTCGTCAAGCTCATCCTCCCGTAAAGCCTTTTCCATCCTGAGAGAGACATGTTCCGCTGGTACGTCGTCAACACCTACTCCGGCCACGAAAACAAGGTCAAGCACAACCTCGAGCACCGCGTGGTGTCGCTCAATCAGCAGCGCGCGGTCCGGCAGATCATCGTCCCGACCGAGTCCGTCTCGGAGATGAAGGACAACCAGAAGATCACCGTCGAGAAGCGGACCATGCCGGGGTACGTGCTCGTCCAGATGGACCTCAACGAGGACTCGTGGTCGCTGGTGAAGGGAACGCCGGGCGTCACCGGCTTCGTCGGCGCCTCCAACGAGCCGGTCCCGCTGACCCAGGCCGAGGTCGACCGCCTGCTCCACATGGAGCCCGCCGAACGGCCGCGCAGCCGTGCCCAGTTCTCGATCGGCGAGTCGGTGAAGGTCGTCTCCGGGCCGCTGTCTGACTTCAGCGGCGAGATCTCCGAGGTCAACGAGGACGCCCAGAAGCTCAAGGTCCTGGTGTCCATCTTCGGTCGTGAGACCCCGGTCGAGGTCGGGTTCGACCAGGTCAAGAAGATCTAGCTAGAGAGAGAAAGCCAACCGATGGCCAAAAAGGTTCTAACCCAGATCAAGCTCCAGGCCGTGGGCGGCCAGGCCAGTCCGGCCCCGCCGGTCGGTCCCGCGCTCGGCCAGCACGGCGTCAACATCATGGAGTTCGTCAAGGCGTTCAACGCGCAGACGCAATCGGATGCCGGCACCGTGATCCCGGTCGTGATCACCGTCTACGAGGACCGGTCGTTCACGTTCGTGACCAAGAGCCCGCCGGCGGCGGTGCTGATCAAGCAGGCGCTGTCGCTGGAGAAGGGCTCGGCAGAGCCTCACCGCGAGAAGGTGGCGAAGATCAGCCAGAACCAACTGCGGGCGATTGCCGAGAAGAAGATGGCCGACCTCAACGCCAACGACATCGACGCGGCGGCGAAGATCATCGCCGGGACCGCGCGGTCGATGGGCGTGGACGTCGTCTGACCATAGGAGTCAATGAAACATGGCTAAGCATGGAAAGGCCTACCTGGACGCCAAGCAGCGCTTCGACCGCTCCCGCGAGTACAGCCCGTCGGAGGCGATCGCGCTCGTCAAGCAGCTGGGCAGCGCCAAGTTCGACGAGTCCGTCGAGGTCCACGTCCGCACCGGGCTCAACGTCCGCCACGCGGACGAGCAACTGCGCGGGACGATCGCCCTGCCCAATGGCCTGGGCAAGGACGTCAAGATCGCCGTTTTCGCCCAAGGCGACAAGGCGCGCGAGGCCGAGGAGGCCGGCGCCGACATCGTGGGCGGAGAGGACCTGGCCAAGCAGATCCAGGAGGGCTTCGACGACTTCGACGTCGCCATCGCGACGCCGGACATGATGCCGATCGTGGGTCGCCTGGGCCGGATCCTCGGCCCGGCCGGCAAGATGCCCAACCCCAAGGTGGGCACGGTGACCATGGACGTGGCCAAGGCGGTCGGCGAGTCCAAGTCCGGCAAGGTGGAGTACCGCACCGACCGCACGGCGATCGTTCACCTGGTCATCGGCAAGAAGGACTTCGAGGAGCGGCTGCTGCTCGAGAACTACGCCGCGGTCATCGAAGAGCTGATCCGCGCCAAGCCGGCGGCGGCCAAGGGCCGCTACATCCGCACGGTGACGTTTGCCAGCACGATGGGCCCCGGCGTCAAAGTCGACCCGTCGCGGACCCGCGACATCGTGGAGGAGCCGGTCGCCGCCTGATCGGGCGGTGGCCTAGACTCAGATCGAGCAACCCCAAGAGACGCAAGCCCCAGACCTTCGGCCGCCAGAGCGCGTAAGCCCGGAGCAGGCGGAGTCACTCTGAGCCGGCCGGCGCCTCGCGCCGCGCCGCCCGAAGACGCCCGCCGACCAGCGGGCGTTTCTTTTTGAGAGAGAGCGACGGATGAACAGAGACCAGAAAACAGCGGTCGTCGACGAGATCGCCGGCCAGATCCAGGAGGCGGACGCGATCTTCGCCGTCGACTACCGCGGGATCTCGGTCGCACAGGTCGCCGACCTGCGGGTCAAGCTCCGCGACGCCGACGCCCGGTTCCGGGTGGTCAAGAACTCGCTGTCGGAGCGCGCCGCGGACAAGGCGGGGCTGGACACGCTCAAGCCGATGCTCGTCGGCCCCACCGCACTGGCGTTCGTCAACGGCGACGCGGCGCTGGCGGCCAAGGCGCTCAACGACGCCGCGCGCCAGCTCAACCTGCTCGAGTTCAAGGGCGGGGTCCTCAACGGGGCCGTGTTGTCGGCCGACGACGTCCGCTCGATCGCCCGGCTCCCCGCCCGCGAGGTCCTCTACGCCCAGCTCGTCGGGACGGTGGCGGCGCCGCTCACCGGACTCGCCCGCGGGCTCAACGCCCTCATCGCCGGGCTGGCCATCCAGCTCCAGGCGATCGCCGATCAAGGTCTGGTGACGGGCGAGGCGCCCGCGCCGGCGGCCGAGCCTGCCGCGGAGGCCCCGGCTGACGAGGCCCCCGCCGCTGAGGCGGAGGCCCCGGCCGCTGAGCCTGAGGCGGAGGCCCCGGCCGCTGAGCCTGAGGCCCCGGCCGCTGAGATCCCCGGCCGCTGAGCCCGAGGCCCCGGCCGCTGAGCCTGAGGCGGAGGCCCCGGCCGCTGAGCCCGAGGCCGAAGCCGAGGCCCCGGCCGCCGACGCGGAGCCCGAGGCCCCCGCAGCATCTGAAGACACGGAAACTGAAACGGAAGCCGCGTCGGACGCGGCGACGTCCGACGAATAAGGAGGAACCATGGCCACCACTGAGGAATGGATCGAGGAGCTCAAGGCGATCTCCGTGCTGGAGCTCTCCGAGCGCATCAAGGCGCTCGAGGAGGCATTCGGCGTGTCCGCCACCGCGGTCGCCGCGGCAGCGCCCGCCGCGGGCGCGGGCGCCGGAGACGGCGCCGGCGAGGCGGAGGAGGAGCAGTCGTCGTTCGACGTCATCCTCACCGCGGCCGGCGACAAGAAGATCCAGGTGATCAAGGTCGTGCGCGCGGCGACCGGCCTTGGTCTCAAGGAGGCCAAGGCGCTCGTTGACGAGGCGCCCAAGCCGGTCAAGGAGGGCATCGAGAAGGCCGAGGCGGAGAAGCTGAAGGCCGACCTCGAGGAGGCCGGCGGGTCCGTCGACCTCAAGTAGTGTGAGCCGCGGCCGGACCGCGGAGAACCAGCCTTTCCAGAGCGCGCTCCGTGCCCCGCACGGGGCGCGTTCTGCATCTGTAAGAGCCCTTCGGAACTTCTTCAGCGGCTCTGACTTTCGTGTTCGGGGCCCATGGTGATCTGTGGCTATGACCATTCAAGCCCAGCTCCCTGACCGGGCCCCCACCAGCTCGCCCCGTCACGATCATCCGACCGACGGAATGGACTCGAGCCTCCCGTTCGTGGTCGACCCTTACGCGCTCCTGGACCATCGCACCCGCGAGCGTCTCATCCCCGCGGCCGGCGCCCCCAGCGGCCGGTACCTGTCCCTCGAGCACGAGGGCGAGACCATGCTCATCGCGCTCGAGCGGCCGATCACTCACATCGGCCGCGGCCTCGTAGCCGATGTGCGGCTGGAGGACTCCCAGGTCTCCCGCCGCCACGCCATTCTCGCGCTGCGCGGCGACGGCGCGCGCATCCTCGATGACCGCAGCTACAACGGCACGTTCGTCAACGGCCGCCGTGCCACCTCCGAGCATCTCAGCGACGGTGACGTGCTGCGCTTCGGGCGCGCCGTGTTCCGCTACGCCGAGATCACCCCCCGGCGCAAGGCCCAACCGCTGCGCCGCATCCCGCTGGCGCGCCAGGTGCGGCGGCGTGAGCCGTCGGACCCGGTCGTCGCATGAGGAGGCAGTCCAATGGACTCCATGCACAGGACATAGTTGATCTCGAACCCTGAAGCGCCGGCCATCGTGCCGGCGCTTTGGGTCTCGGGATGGTGGGGCAGAGCCTGCACCGATGGCGGCGTGCTTGCCGGAGCGCCATTTACCCCCTACACTGCGCCGGTCAGCCAATAGTCGCAGCCGTCCAAACCATGCGGTGCCGCGCCACATACGCGGCGGCCGAGGACGGGGTCCGTGAGAGCTGAGCGGTCCTGCACAGGGCACCGATGCCGTGTGCTATCTTTGCTGGTCGCGCTCGCTTGAGCCCAGAAAGCTTGGGTCGCGCCCAGTTCCTCCCTCTCGACCGCCCGAGGAGTCGCCGTCTTGGCAACCGCTCACGCCCCCCGGACGCGCCGTAGCTTCGCGCGTCTGAACAAGGTCCTTGAAGTCCCCAACCTGATCGACATTCAGCGCAAGTCGTTCGCCTGGCTGACCGACCCCGAGAGCGGCGGCCTGCGCGAGACGATCGACGATATTTCGCCGATCGAGGACTACACCGGCAACCTGGCCGTGCAGTTCGGTGAGTTCACCTTCGATGAGCCCGTCGCCAGCCTGGAGCAGTGCCGTGAGAAGGACCTCACGTATGCGCGCCCGCTGACCGTCACCGTCGCCTTCATCAACCGGGAGACCGGTGAGATTCGCGAGCAGAGCGTGTTCATGGGCGACTTCCCGTGGATGACCGAGCGCGGCACGTTCATCATCAACGGCACCGAGCGCGTCGTGGTCACGCAGCTGGTCCGTTCGCCGGGCGCCTACGTGATGGAGCCCAAGGACCGCGAGAAGCAGGTGTTCATCGCCAACCTGATGCCGGCCCGCGGCTCCTGGCTGGAGCTCGAGATCGACAAGAAGGGCCGCGTCTACGTCCGCATCGACCGCAAGCGCAAGCTGCCGGTCACGGTGCTCCTGCGCGCCATGGGCTACGCGTCGGACGAGGAGATCCTCAACCTGTTCGAGAACTCGCTCTACATCCGCAACACGGTCGAGGCGGATCCGGAGGTCACGCGCACCGAAGAGGGCGCGCTCATCGAGTTGTTCAAGAAGCAGCGCCCCGGCGAGCCGCCGTCGATCGACGCGGCGCGGTCACTTCTCAACCAGCTGTTCTTTGATCCCAAGCGGTACGACCTCACGCGCGTGGGGCGCTACAAGCTCAACTCGCGCCTCGGCCTGGACGTCGACCTCGACACCCGCACCCTCACGCACGACGACATCATCGCCCTGGTCAAGGAGCTCGTCTCGCTCCCGCGCCTGCTGGGCATGCCGGAGGAGCCGGCCGACGTCGCCAAGCTGGACTACGCCGCCGACGCCGTTTCGATGCCCCGCGAGCCCATCCAGGATCACCTCGACGAGTACGAGCACTTCGGCAACCGCCGTCTGCGCACGGTCGGCGAGCTCATCCAGGAGGCGTTCCGGATCGGCCTGTACCGCATGGAGCGCGTTGTGCGCGAGCGTCTCACCACCGAGGACGCCGACACGATCACTCCGCAGACGATCGTCAACATCCGCCCGGTGGTGGCGGCGCTGAAGGAGTTCTTCGGCTCCAGCCAGCTGTCGCAGTTCATGGACCAGACGAACAGCCTCTCCGGGCTTCGGCATCGGCGGCGTCTGTCCGCTCTGGGCGCCGGTGGCCTGACCCGTGAGCGCGCTCCGATCGAGGTCCGCGACGTGCACCCCACCCATTACGGCCGGATGTGCCCGATCGAGACCCCCGAGGGTCCGAACATCGGCCTGATCGGCTCGCTGTCCTCCTACGCGGAGATCTCTGAGCACGGCTTCGTCACCACCCCGTACCGGATCGTCAGGGACGGCAGGGTGACCGACGAGATCGTGCGGATCGACGCCACGCAGGAGGAGGAGCAGATCATCGCGCAGGCGAACACGCCGATCGATGAGAGCGGCAACCTCGCTGGCAACGAGATCCTGTGCCGGACGCAGGCGGGTCAGTACGTGACCGTCACGCCCAAGGAGGTCGATCTGATCGACGTCTCCCCCGAGCAGATCTGGTCGGTCACGACCGCGATGATCCCGTTCCTCGAGCACGATGACGCCAACCGGGCGCTGATGGGCTCCAACATGCAGGCCCAGGCGGTGCCGCTCCTCGTGACCGATGCGCCGCTGGTCGGCACCGGTATGGAGCGCCGCGCGGCGATCGACACCGGCGACGTGGCCGTGGCCCGTGCGGCCGGCACCGTCTCCTACGTCGACGCCGAGCAGATCGTCGTTGACGGCACGGACGGCGGCAAGGAGGAGTACGAGCTCCAGAAGTTCATGCGCTCCAACCAGGGCACCCTCATCCACCAGAAGCCGATCGTGGATGTCGGAGCCGATGTCCAGGACGGGGACGTCCTCGCGGACGGCTCCGCCACCGACATGGGCGAGATGGCGCTGGGCAAGAACCTGCTCGTCGCGTTCATGTCCTGGGAGGGCTACAACTTCGAGGACGCCATCATCCTCTCCAAGCGGCTGGTGTCCGACGACGAGCTCACCTCGATCCACATCGAGGAGTACGAGGTCGACGCGCGCACGACCAAGCTCGGCGACGAGGAGATCACGCGCGACATTCCCAACCGCTCCGAGGAGTCGCTGCGCAACCTCGACGATCGCGGCATCGTCCGCATCGGCGCCGAGGTGGCCTCCGGGGACCTGCTCGTCGGCAAGGTCACGCCCAAGGGCGAGACCGAACTCACCGCCGAGGAGAAGCTGATCCGCGCCATCTTCAAGGAAAAGGCGCGCGAGGTCCGCGACACGTCGCTCAAGGTGCCCCACGGTGAGGGCGGCGTCGTCATCGACGTCAAGACCTTCAGCCGCGACGACGGCGACGACCTGCCGCCGGGCGTCAACGACCTGGTCCGGGTGTTCGTGGCCAAGAAGCGCAAGATCGCGGAGGGCGACAAGCTCGCCGGCCGTCACGGCAACAAGGGCGTCATCTCCAAGATCGTCGACGAGCAGGACATGCCGTTCCTGGAGGATGGCACCCCGGTCGACGTGATCCTCAACCCGCTCGGCGTGCCGAGCCGAATGAACCTGGGCCAGATCCTGGAGACGCACCTCGGCTGGGTCGCCGCCAACGGCTGGTACGAGGACGGCTCGGAGGCGCGCAAGCACGCCACCAACGGCGGCTCGCGCCCGGACGGCCGGCCCGGCAAGGTCTACATCGCCACGCCGGTCTTCGACGGCGCCACCGTCACCGACGTCGACGAGGCGCTGGTGCGCTGGCAGGACGAGCACCAGGCCAGCGACGGCCTCATCCGGATGGACGTCGACAAGCGCCGGCGCGCCGGTGAGCAGGCATCCGGTAAGACCACGCTGTTCAACGGCCGCACCGGCGAGCCGTTCGAGGAGCAGGTCACGGTCGGCTACATGTACATCCTGAAGCTGCTGCACCTCGTTGACGACAAGATCCACGCCCGGTCCACCGGCCCCTACTCCCTGGTCACCCAGCAGCCGCTGGGCGGCAAGGCGCAGTTCGGTGGCCAGCGATTCGGCGAGATGGAGGTGTGGGCGCTCGAGGCCTACGGCGCTGCGTACACCCTCCAGGAGATGCTCACCATCAAGTCCGACGACACCGTCGGGCGCGTGAAGGCCTACGAGGCGATCGTCAAGGGCGAGAACATCGCCGAGCCGTCGATCCCCGAGTCCTTCAAGGTCCTGCTCAAGGAGATGCAGTCGCTGGCGCTCGACGTCAACGTGGTCTCCGAGGAGGGCGAGCGCGCTGAGATGCGCGAGGAGGATGACGACCTGCTGAGGGCGGCCGAGGAGCTCGGCATCGACCTGAGCGGCGTCCGGGCCACCGATGGCGCGTCGGCCGACGAGGCGACCGAGCACGAGGGCGAGACCGCCGAGGCCTCCGAGGAGGAGACCGAGGACGAGGATCCCGACCTGGAGTCCGGCGAGGACCTCGAGGAGGCGGACTTCAGCTCGGACGTAGACCCCATGCTCGACGCCGACATTCCCGCCGGCGACGCGGAGGGCGTCATCGAAGAAGACGAAGCGTAGGAGGCAATGCGGCGCCGGCCCCCGCTGGCGCCGCGCCCCCAGTACCGCAGATCTCACTCACTTAAGGAATCACTTTGATCGACATCAATAACTTCGACGCAATCGAGATCGGCCTCGCCTCCTCCAAGCAGATTCGCTCGTGGAGCTCGGGCGAGGTCACCAAGCCGGAGACCATCAACTACCGGACGCTGAAGCCAGAGAAGGACGGGCTCTTCTGCGAGCGCATCTTCGGTCCCACCAAGGACTGGGAGTGCTACTGCGGCAAGTACAAGCGCGTCCGCTACAAGGGCATCGTCTGCGAGCGCTGCGGCGTCGAGGTGACCCGCTCCAAGGTGCGCCGCGAGCGTATGGGCCACATCGACCTGGCCGCCCCGGTCTCGCACATCTGGTTCTTCAAGGGCGTGCCCAGCCGCATCGGCTACCTGCTCGACATGGCGCCCAAGGAGCTGGAGAAGGTCCTGTACTTCGCCGCTTCGATGGTGACCTGGGTCGACGAGGAGGCCCGCGCCAAGGACACGGAGTCGCTCGAGGGCGAGGTCAACAAGGTCCTCGACGCCTACGCCGCCGAGAAGGAAGAGCGCGTGCTCGAGCTCAAGGAGTCCCTGGCCCGCCGCGAGGAGTACCTCACCTCGGCCAAGACCGGCCGTGACTTCTCTGACGACGACCACCTCTGGGCCGAGACCCTGGATGTCAACGTCGCCAAGCTGTCCGACGACGAGCGCGAGAAGATGCTCAAGGACCTGCGCAAGAGCTTCCAGGCCGACATCGACGACACCGAGGCCTACATCGAGGACGCCGCCGAGCGGATGCGCCAGGTGTGGGACCTGTTCAAGACGATGAAGCCCAAGGACGTCATCAACGACGAGACGACGTTCCGCGAGCTCCGCGACCGGTTCGGCTCCCCCTACGGCTTCGGCGAGTACTTCCGCGGCGGCATGGGCGCCGAGGCGGTCCGCGACCTGCTGCAGCAGGTGGATCTCGAAGCCGAGTCCGCCGACCTGCAGGAGCAGGTCAAGACCGCCAAGGGCCAGAAGCAGGCCCGTGCCGTCAAGCGCCTGAAGGTCGTCTCCGCGTTCCTGTCGTCGGGCAACAAGCCCGAGATGATGGTGCTCGAGGCCGTGCCGGTCATCCCGCCGGAGCTGCGTCCCATGGTCCAGCTGGACGGTGGGCGCTTCGCCACGTCGGACCTCAACGACCTCTACCGCCGCGTGATCAACCGCAACAACCGCCTCAAGCGGCTGCTGGACCTCGGCGCGCCGGAGATCATCGTCAACAACGAGAAGCGCATGCTGCAGGAGTCCGTCGACGCGCTGTTCGACAACGGCCGGCGCGGGCGCCCCGTCACCGGCCCGGGCAACCGGCCGCTGAAGTCACTCTCGGACATGCTGAAGGGCAAGCAGGGCCGCTTCCGCCAGAACCTGTTGGGCAAGCGCGTGGACTACTCCGGCCGGTCGGTGATCGTGTCGGGCCCGTCGCTGCGCCTGCACCAGTGCGGCCTGCCCAAGCTGATGGCTCTGGAGCTGTTCAAGCCGTTCATCATGGCCCGCCTCGTGGAGCGCAAGTCCGCGCAGAACATCAAGGCGGCCAAGAAGATGGTCGACTCGATGATCCCCGAGGTCTGGGACGTGCTCGAGGAGGTCATCCACGAGCACCCGGTGCTGCTCAACCGCGCGCCGACGCTGCACCGCCTCGGCATCCAGGCGTTCGAGCCGGTGCTCGTGGAGGGCAAGGCCATTCAGGTCCACCCGCTGGTGTGCCACGCCTTCAACGCCGACTTCGACGGCGACCAGATGGCGGTCCACTTGCCGCTGTCAGCGGAGGCTCAGGCCGAGGCCCGGATCCTGATGCTGTCGGCCAACAACATCCTGTCCCCCGCGCACGGCGCGCCGCTGGCGACGCCGTCGCAGGACATGGTGCTCGGCGCCTACTACCTCACCTACGGCCCCGACGCCAAGGAGCTGGCTGAGATGGACCCGGCGACGCGCGAGCCGCGACCGCACGTGTTCCGTACCGCCCAGGAGGCCGAGTGGTCCTACGAGCACCGCGTGGTCAAGCTGCACGACCTGGCCGAGTACCGGCCGCTGGGCCGCGAGGGCGGCCACGTGCTGACCACGATCGGGCGGATCATCTACAACGACAAGATCGAGCGCGCACTTCAGGAGGCGCTGGGCGAGCTGTTCGACCCCAACACCTACGAGTTCATCAACCGCTCGATGCGCAAGAAGGACACCACGCAGATGATCGACGACCTCGTGCAGCTGTACGGGGCTCCGACCATCTCCCAGGTGCTGGACGCGTTCAAGGACGTCGGGTTCCAGTACGCGACTCGCGCCGGTGTCACGTTCTCCAAGAACGACGTGCAGACCCCGCCCTCCAAGGCGGAGATCCTTGCGCGCTACGACACGGAGCTGGCGACGATCGAGGGCCAGTACGACGACGGCGAGATCACCCAGGAGGAGCGCCACGAGGCGGTCACCGGGCTGTGGGATCGCGCCACCAACGAGGTCGGGGAGGCGCTTTACGCGCACCTGGACAACCTCAACCCGATCGCCATGATGGCCAACTCGGGCGCCCGTGGCTCTTTCTCGCAGATCCGCCAGCTCGCTGGCATGCGCGGCCTGATGGCCAACCCGAAGGGCGAGATCATCGAGCGACCGATCAAGGCCAACTTCATGGAGGGCCTGACCGTGCTCGAGTACTTCATCTCGACCCACGGCGCCCGCAAGGGTCTGGCCGACACGGCGCTGCGCACCGCCGACTCGGGCTACCTGACGCGACGTCTCGTGGATGTCTCCCAGGACGTGATCATCCGCCAGGACGATTGCGGCACCGAGGAGTTCATCGAGATGCCGGTCTCCCGGCTCGAGGTCGATCCCGAGACGCGCGGCCTGCGGCCGAGCGGGGAGGTCAACACCGACCTCATCGGGCGGATCGCGGCGCGTGACATCACCACCAAGCGCGGACGCGTGATCGTGGAGCAGGGCAAGGAGATCGATCGCGCCGAGCTCGCCGACCTGGCCGACGCCTGGGCCGACGACACCGAGAAGGGCGAGGTCATCAAGGTCTCGGTCCGCTCGGTGCTCAAGTGCGAGGCTCAGACCGGCGTATGCCAGGCCTGCTACGGCCGCTCGATGGCGAGCGGCAAGCTGGCCCAGATCGGCGACGCGGTGGGCATCATCGCCGCCCAGTCGATCGGTGAGCCCGGCACGCAGCTGACGATGCGTACGTTCCACACCGGCGGCGTCGCCGGCGCGGACATCACGCACGGCCTGCCGCGCGTGGTGGAGCTGTTCGAGGCGCGCAAGCCCAAGGGCCTGGCGAAGATCGCCGAGGTCGGCGGCAAGGTGTCCATCGAGGACTCCGACAAGGCGATCACCGTCGTCATCACCGACGATGGCGGAGAGGAGCACCGTCACACGTTCCCGCGGCGGACGCTGCTCTACGTCGAGTCGGGCCAGACGATCGAGCCCGGTACCCAGCTCAACGAGGGGTCTCTGTACCCGCACGAGCTGTTGGCGGTCCGCGGCCGCACCGAGACCGAGCTCTACCTCGTCCGCGAGGTCCAGGAGGTCTACAAGTCTCAGGGCGTGGACATCAACGACAAGCACATCGAGCTGATCGTGCGCCAGATGATGAAGAAGGTGCGGGTCGACCAGAAGGGCGACACCGACCTGCTGCCGGGCCAGTTCGTGGACCGCTACGAGTACGCCCGCATCAACAACGGCGTGATCGACTCCGGCGGCGAGCCCGCCCAGGCCGAGGAGATCATCCTCGGCATCACCAAGGCGTCGCTCAACACCGATTCGTTCCTGTCGGCCGCCTCCTTCCAGGAGACGACCAAGGTGCTCACCGATGCCGCGCTGGAGGGCAAGATCGACCGGCTCAACGGTCTCAAGGAGAACGTGATCATCGGCAAGCTGATCCCGGCCGCCACGGGGCTCAAGCGCTACCGGCGGATCGAGATCGAGCCGTCGGAGCCGCTGCCCCGCGGCATCGACGAGGTCGGACTGCTCGATCACGACGACCTCGCAGCCGAGCTTGGCCTCACCGACGGTGAGTCGCTGACCGGCTTCGGCGGTGGGATCGAGCCCGATCTCTCGGATCTCGAGAACATCGGCAACGGCGGCTCGGCGCTCGGCTTCGCCGAGGAGCTGGCTGACCTCGACATCCCCGCCGACGACGGAGACTCGTCGGACGACTGATTCTGCGCCCGCGGCCGTGCCGCCCGCTCGCCATCCAGCCTCGCTGGGACGGGCGGCGGCCGCGGTGTCCGGCGGCGCGCGACGCGCGCGCATCCAGTTCTACGAGCATGGACTCGGCGACTGGATGCGGGCCCGCCGCGTCCCGGACGGCAGACTGTCCGGATTGCTGTTGGACCGCGAGTTGCTGGGCTACCAGCACTCGCGGGCGCAGTTCGCCAGCTGGCTGGAGCCTCCCCGGCCTCAGCTGACGCTGATGATCGACCTCGACGGCGGCTTGACCGCCAACGGGGAGCGGTTGCCCGACGCATGGATCGGCGGCCTTGACGACCGCCCCACAATCGTCGGCTTCGGGGGCGCCTACGGAGCGATCGACCTCAAGCTGACGCCGTTGGGCGCCTACACGCTGGTTGGTCTGCCGCTCCGCGAGCTGGCCCGCGCGTGCGTGCCGCTGCGAGACGTCTTCGGGCCCGAGGGCGATGAGCTGGTGGCACGCGTCCGCGCCCTCGATGACTGGGATGAGCGCTTCGACGTGCTCGAGGCGTTCCTGCTGCGGCGCCTGCATCGGAACCCGGCAGCTCCCGTGCCCGACCCTGCGGTGGCGTGGGCGTTTGAGCAGCTGCGCCGGACTCGCGGCGCCGCGCGCGTCGAGGCGCTCGCGGCCGAGTTGGGCTGTAGCCGCCGCTACCTGCGCGACGGCTTCGTGCGCCAGGTCGGGCTCCCGCCCAAGACGGTGGGCCGCCTGGTGCGCTTCCAGCACGTCCGCGAGCGGATCCAGGATGAACCGGATCCCGCCCACCCACGCTGGAGCGAGGTGGCCTACGCTGCCGGTTATGCCGACCAGTCGCATCTCAACCGCGAGTTCCGGGAGCTGGCGGGCACAACGCCGAGCGACTTCGTGCGGCGGCTCATCCCCGAGGGCGGCGTCATCGGCGACCGCTCCCATTAATCCAAGACCGCGGATCCGCTACGGGCTAGCGTCGCATCCCATGAGTGATCAACTTCGACCCAACATCTTTCCCGCCGTCCGCTACCGCGACGCCGATGCCGGCGTTGCGTTTCTCACGAGCGCGTTCGGCGCCGTCGAGAAAGCCGTTCACCGTGGACAGGACGGCGTCATCCACCACGCGGAGCTGGCGCTCGGCGCCGGCCTGGTGATGGTGGGCCAGTACTCGGGGGACGGCTGGCTGGGCGGCGAGGCGCCCCGGCCGCTGTCGTCCACGGTCAGCATCTACGTGGTGGTCGACGACCCCGACCGGCACCGTGCCGTCGCCGCGCAGGCCGGCGCCAACGTGGTGCGCGAACTCGAGGACATGGACTATGGGTCGCGCGAGTACTCGGTCCGCGATCCCGAGGGCAACCTGTGGTCGTTCGGGACCTACGACCCCTATGGAGTAACCGGTTGAGCCGGCGCACGCGGACTCTGCGCTACGGCGCCTCGATCGCGGTGGCGCTCGTGGGCGTGGCCTGCGGGGCGCTGATCCCGGGCGCCGCCGGCGGCACCGCGGCCACGGTGCTGGTGGGGCTCGGGTTGGTTGGCGTGGTCAGCCTCGTCTTCTATGAGGTCGGGCTCACCGAGGACCGCGATCGCGCCGCGGAGGCGCGTCGCAGCGATGGGCGGCCAGAGGATCCCAGCAGTCGGCCATCCGGGTCCCCGGGGTCCGGGCGTGGCCATCAGGAGGGGCGCCCACGGATCTCGGATCGCCGGCGCGGCCAGCGCCGGCGCCTGCGCTGACACAATTTTGGCGCCGCCCTGGGCGTGCGGCGGGCGTGGCGATCGCCCCCGCAGCGGGGGCGGCGCCGCTGGTGCCCAGCCACGCCGCCCGCCACGATTCCCCCTGCCAAGCCCCCCGGGGTGGTGCCGCCGAGAAGCCGAGGTGATCATCTCGTGATGATCGCGGGCGTTTTACCTCATTTCTTCCAACTTGGGGCCGGAGTTGGTAAGCTTTGTTCAAGGTTGGTTTCGAACGGGGAAACGATCCAGCCGCAGTAGACAATTGAATAGTTCTTCCTGTTCCGTCTGAGTATCTCCGGGGGTTCACTGAGTGACTCGTATTGCGGTCGGGCGCATGGGCGCGGGGGCGCGCTCATACAGCGTCCAACGGCCTAAGCTGGCCTTGACGGTCGCCGCCGCGCTGTGCGCGATCGCGGTCGTGGGCTTCGTTGGCTTCGTCGGATTCGGAGTTGAACAGCTTTGGCAGGTCCACGCCTCCGACGCCGCCGTGCGCTCTGCGATCGAGACCGGCATCACGCTGTCCGCGCTGGTCAGCGCCGTTCTGCTCCTCGCGCACTTCCGCCAGACGCGGCTGTTGCGCGACCTGCTGCTGCTGGCCGCCCTGGCGGTCGTGGCCCTGACGGACTTCGTCTTCAACGCGCTTCCCGCGTACCACTACCAGACCGGCATCTACGGCGCCGGCGCCCGGATGGCCCTGACGACGCTGATCGCCGGGATCTTCCTGGCGGTGGCGTTCGTGCCCGCCGAGCGCGAGGTGCAGGCCGGCCGGCGTCTGGCCGCGATCGCGGTGCCGGCGGCGTTCTACTGGGTCGCGCTGGGCGAGCTGGTCGATCTCATCGCCGGGCCGGTGCGCGAGCAGGGTCCCTCGGGCGCGTACGGGCCGCTGGCCATCACGGTGTCGGTGACCTGCGCCGTCGTGCTGCTGGTGTCCGCGGCCGGCTTCGCCGTCCGGCACCGTGACGGCGACAGCGAGGCGGGCCTGCTCGTCGCGGCGGCGGTGTGCATGGCCGGCGCCCAGCTCGGCAAGCTCGCGCTCAGCGTCGCCCCTCCGGACTGGGTCACCCCGTCCGACGCGCTGCGGGTCGCCGCCTACGGTCTGCTGCTGGCCGCCAGCGTCCGCATGTACCGCCGCTCCCAGGATCAGATGGCGCGCGACGCGCTGAGCGCCGAGAGGCTGCGCATCGCCCAGGACCTGCATGACGGACTTGCGCAGGACCTCGCGTTCATCGCCGCCCACTCCGAGCGCCTGGCGCGCGAGTTCGGCGCCGATCACCCGCTCGCCATCGCCGCCCAGCGCGCCCTGGCCGCTTCGCGGGGCCAGATCGTGGATCTCTCGGCGTCGACGGCATCCAGCACGGAGTCGGCGCTGCGCGAGGTCGCGGCGGAGTTCCGGTCGCGCTTCGGCGTCGCGGTCACGGTCAACGTCGACGCCGGCGCCGGCGCGGGCGCCGTCGAGCCCAGCGAGCGTGAGCGCCACGAGCTGGTCCGCATCGCTCGGGAGGCGATCGCCAACGCCGTTCGGCACGGGGGAGCGCGCAACGTGACGGTCCGGCTCGGATCCCGGCGCGACAACCTCCTGCTGCGCATCTCCGACGATGGCTGCGGCTTCGGCGGCGCCGGCAAGGGGACCGCCGGGACGGGACTGGGCATGCGCACCATGCGCGAGCGGGCCGGATACCTCGGCGCGAGCCTGCGCACCCGTCGCCGCCAGGGTGGCGGCGCGGAGGTCGACGTGGTTGCGCGCCCGAGCGCCCCGTCGGACAAGTAGTCCGCGGTCGGCGCGCTCGAGGGCGGCGCGCGGCGTGTCGGTGGGCCAACGCGCCAGCCGCCCATCCGGCGGGCTGCTGGTGAACGCGCGCCGGTCCATCCGGCTCATTGTGAATAATCGGCTATATTGGGCGACGATATCGTCCCCCAGATGCCTGACGAATGTCGCACCCTCTGATGTCGCTGAGCTCGGTGTGATCCTGAGCATGTCCGCTTCGCTTCGCGCGGGCAAGCGCCCGGATCCGGCCGAGGTCGAGCGCGTCCTGGAAACGGGCTTCGGCGCCCTCATGGGGCTCGAGGCCGCGCTCTCGCGCGCCCAGCGCCGCGCGGCGCAGGACCCCAAGGCCGACGGCGCTGAGATCCGCGCGCTTCACGCCCGGATCATCGAGCTCCGGGACGCTCTCACCGATCTGCGGACGCTGGCCGGGCCGCCCGGGGAGTCGCGCGTCGGCTACGGCTTCGTGCTACCGGGCCAGGCGCAGCGCTTCCACGCGCACAGCAACTAAGGCCCGCGCGGGCTGCGGGTCACAGGCAGGGTCGTGGGCGCGCTCAGAGCGAGATGTCCATGATGCACGGCGAAGGCCCCGCCGGGTTCGGCGTGGCGCCGGACCCAGCGGGGCCCCGGGTGAGGTAAGACTGCTCGTCGGTCCGGCCGGCTAGTCGACGCCGACGAGCGCGGCTTCGCGCTCGGTCTGCTGCTGGAGCTTGCGGGTGACTCCACGGAGGTCGACGAGCACGGCCGAGTGCTCCAACACCGCGGCGTAGTCGATGCCCGGGTGCGCCGTGACCAGCACGACAGCGTCGTAGCCGTCGAGGTGGTCGAGCGAGACGCTGCGCAGGCCCAGCGCTGGCAGCTCGGGCACGTACGGGTCGTTGTAGGCGAGGACGGCGCCGCGGCCGCGCCAGCACCTCCATGATCCGCAGCGCGGGGGACTCCCGGATATCGCCGACGCCGCCCTTGTAGCTGGCGCCGAGGATCAGGACGCGCGATCCATTGACGGACTTGCGCGCGTCGTTGAGCGCGTGCTCGACCCGCTCCGCGCAGTAGTAGGGCATCTGCTGGTTGATCTTGCCGGCAAGCTCGATGAACTCGGTGGACATGTGGAACTCACGGGCCCGCCAGGTCAGATAGAAGGGGTCGACGGGCAGGCAGTGGCCGCCCATGCCGGGGCCGGGCTCGAAGCGCATGAAACCGTACGGCTTGGTCGACGCCGCGTCCACGACCTCCCAGATGTCGAGGCCCATGCGGTCGGAGAGCATCGAGAGCTCGTTGACGAGCGCGATGTTGACCGAGCGGAAGATGTTCTCCAGCAGCTTGGTCATCTCCGCGACCTCGGGACTGGACACCGGGACCACGCGGTCGCAGATCTTGGAGTACATCTCGCACGCGCGCTCGCGTGCACTCGTCGCGTGATCCCGCCGACGACCTTGGGCGTGTTGCGCATCGTGAAGTCGGTGCGGCCGGGATCGACGCGCTCGGGGGAGAAGGCCACGTTGAGGCCATCGCCGGCCTTCAGGCCGCGGCGTTCGAGCAGTGGCAGCAGGCGCTCGCGCGTCGTCCCCGGATAGGTGGTCGACTCCAGCACCACGAGCTGGCCGCGCTGCACGACGTGGCCGAGCGCCCTGCCGGCGCCGATCAGCGGCTCGAGGTCCGGCTCGCGATTTGGCGTCAGCGGCGTCGGGACGCAGATGAACACCGCGTCGGTACGCGCCAGCGGCGCGAAGTGCGTCCAGGCCTGAATCCGGGGCAGGACCGCTTGGAGGCGCTCCGAGGGGATGTCCTCGATGTAGGACTGTCCGGCCTCGATGGCCGCGATCTTCCGCTCGTCCAGGTCAACGGCAACGACGTCCTCGCCGGCTTCGGCAAAGGCAACGGCCAGCGGCAGCCCGACGTAGCCGAGCCCGATCACTCCGACGGTCATGCGAGAACTCTCCTTGGTTGCGGTAGGTCTTCACACTTGACAAACGGTCGTGCGCATGCGCTACTCGCGCGCGACAGCGGGCCTGTCCCGGGCACACAGAAGGGGCCGAGGATCTCGGCCCCTTCCCGGCTTGGCGGCGGACGTCGTCAGGCGTGCTTGAACACGACCGTCGAGACCAGCCAGACGGTGTTGGCGCCCGTTCCCACGCTGGCGTTCGGGGTCGCCCCGGCGCTGCCGGTGACCTGGTCCTCGGCCAGCATCTCCATGTCGCCCACCTTGCCGACATTGACGCGGCTGGTGAAGCCGCTCCCGGCGGTCAGGGTGTCGCTGAACCCGGAGTCGATGTACAACCCCAGGGCCAGCTCCCCGGACGCGGTGGTCGCGGGCGTCGCCCCCGAGGACACGGTGGCGGCGGCACTGGTCTTGCCGGCGTTCGAGGCGCTCTGATCGAGCGCAGCGCTCCCGGCCGACGTCGACAGCCCCGAGTACTCGAGCGCCGCCACCCCGACGTCCGCCTTCGCGCTCGGGGCGACCGTGATCTTGGGCTTGGTCCCGCCGCCGGCGGTGATGGGCGCCGTCCAGACGCTCTCCTCGGTGTTGTCGGAGCCGAGGAAGTGCAGGACCTCCGTGTAGGTGTTGCCCGCGGCGTCGATGACGCTCTTGGCCGTCGCGTTGCCGCTGCTCCACACCCCGACCAGCACCACGATCCGGTTGCCCGTCGTGATGTTGGCCGTCGGGGTCACCGCCATGGTGGTGCCGGTGCCGTGCGCAGAGACCTGCTGCACGAGCGTCGGCGGCCCCGACGCGCTCGGCGTGACCGCATTGGACGAGCTCGAGGCGGGTCCCGGGCCGATCGCGTTAGTCGCGATCACCGTGAACGTGTACGAGGTCCCATTGAGCAGTCCGATGACCGTCGTGCTCGTGCTCGGCGGCGAGCCGTTGACGAGCACCGGTGTCTGCGCGGTGGAGCCGACGAATGGCGTCACCGTGTAGCTGGTGATCGGGCTGCCGCCGTTGGACGACGGCGCCGTCCACGAGACGGTCGCGCTGCCGTTGCCGGCGGTGGCCGTCACGTTGGTCGGCGCGCCGGGCGCAGTCGGCGCGCTCGGGGTCACCGAGTTTGATGGCGCCGACGCCGGGCCGGTGCCGATGGCGTTGGTCGCGGTGACGGTGAACGTGTACGCGCTGCCGTTGGTGAGGCCGCTGACGCTGGTGGACGTCGCCGTGCCGGCCACGGGGACCGGGGTCCCCGCGACGCCGCCCGTGGACGGCGTTACCGTGTAGCTGGTGATCGGGCTGCCGCCGTTGGACGACGGCGCCGTCCATGAGACGGTCGCGCTGCCGTTGCCGGCGGTGGCCGTCACGTTGGTCGGCGCCCCGGGCGCGGTCGGTCCGGTCGGGGTCACCGAGTTTGATGGCGCCGACGCCGGGCCGGTGCCGATGGCGTTGGTCGCGGTGACGGTGAACGTGTACGCGCTGCCGTTGGTGAGGCCGCTGACGCTGGTGGACGTCGCCGTGCCGGCCACGGGGACCGGGGTCCCCGCGACGCCGCCCGTGGACGGCGTTACCGTGTAGCTGGTGATCGGGCTGCCGCCGTTGGACGACGGCGCCGTCCATGAGACGGTCGCGCTGCCGTTGCCGGCGGTGGCCGTCACGTTAGTCGGCGCTCCCGGCGCGGTGGGGGCGCTCGGGGTCACCGAGTTGGACGCCGCCGACTGCAGGCCGGTGCCGACCGCGTTGGTCGCGCTCACCTTGAACGTGTACGCCGTCCCGTTGGTGAGCCCGGTCACGGTGGCATTGGTCACCGGGGGTGAGACCGTCACCGGAGACTGCGCGGTGGAGCCGATGAATGGCGTCACCGTGTAGCTGGTGATCGGGCTGCCGCCGTTGGACGGCGCGGTCCAGGTCAGGCTGGCGCTCCCGTTGCCCGCCGTGGCGGTCACCCCGGTCGGGGCCGCCGGCGCGGTGGGCGGGCCGGACGCGCCCGGCTTGAGTGTGAACGTCGCGATGTCCCAGATCGTGTTCGCGCCCGTCCCGACACTCGCGTTGGGCGTCGCCCCAGCAGTGGGGGTGATCTGGTCCTCGGTCAGAATCTCCATGTCACCGACGTTGGAGATGTTCGAGCGGACGTTGTATCCGGTGGCGCCCGTGAGGTTGTCACCGAAGCCCGAGTCCACGTAGGCGCCGATCACGAGCTCGTTGCCCGAGGTCGTCGCCGCGGTGGCTCCGGAGGAGACTGTGGCGCCTGTGCCCCCAGTGGTGCCCGAGTTCTGCGCCGACTTGTCGAGCACCGACGCGTCAGACGCCGGCGCGAGCCCCGAGTACTCCGACGCGGAGACGGCCATGTCGGCGGTGCCGGTCGTCTTTACGGTCACCGTCGGCTTGGTGCCGCCGCCGGCGGTGATCGGCGCGCTCCACACGCTCATCTCGGTCCCGTCGGAGGCCTTGAAGTGCAGCAGCTCGGTGTAGCTGTTCCCCGCCGTGTCGGTCACGCCGGTGGCGGTCGCGTTGCTGCTGTTCCAGATGCCGGACACGACGACGATGCGGTCGCCCGCGATCACCGGGTTGGGCAGGGTCACGCCGAAGCTGCCGGCGCCCGGTGTGTGGGCCGAAGCCTGTTGCACGAAGGCGACGATCGCCGCCGACGGCGTGATCTGGTTTGACTGGGCCGATGCCGCGGCGCTCCCCGTCGGGTTGGTCGCGGTCACCGTGAACGTGTACGGCGAGCCGTTGGTCAGCCCCGTCACCGTCGTCCCCGTCGGCGCCGGAGAGCCGTTGACTGCGCTCGTCGGCTGGGCCACGCCGTTGAGATACGGCGTGATCACGTACGACGTTACCGGGCCGCCCGTCGTCGGGCCGTTCCAGGTGAGCTGGGCCGACGAATTGCCCGCCACCGCCTTGACGTTCGTGGCGGGCCCTGGCGCGGGCGACGCTGCGAACTGCACGTCGACCCAGTAGTTGTCTGCCGCGATGTCGCTGTTGGTGGGGAACGAGTTGGACCCGTACAGGTAGACGCCGTTGCCGCTCGTGTTGTTGGAGATCGCATGCAGCGGCGCGTTGTCGACCGTGCCGCCGCCGATCGCTCCCGGCGCGGGGTTGGGATAGAAGTAGTTGTCAGTCGCCGCGTAGTGCCCGTTGGGCGCGTAGTACGAGACCACGTAGGTCGTGTTGGGCATGATCGGCACCGGCTGGGAGAGATTGGCCTGCTGCCACCCCGACCCGGTCTCGCCGCTGAACGTCACCGAGGCCAGCAGCGTGCCGGTCGACGTCCACAGGCTCCCGATGTGGGTTCCGGTGTTGGCGGCCACCTTGTAGAAGCGGATCGCCGAGATTGCGCCGAACGCATCGGACTTGAACTTCATGCCGACGGTGATGCCGTTCGGGTCAGCCGAGTCCTGCGGCGTGCCGCCGGGCGTTGCCGATCCCCACAGCGAGCAGGGGCACGACACGTTGACCAAGACTCCGGTTCCGGGCGCTTCGATGTTGCCGCTGTCGTCGGTGGCCCGCGACATGATCGTCGTGCTCGGGTTGCCCTGAGCGGTCCACTTGTAGGACCAGCTGACGGTCGTGCCGTCGGGGGTCGTGATCGTGGCGGGATGCCACGTGCTGCCGCCGTCGGTCGAGACCTCGATGCCCGCGACCACGCCGCCGCCGCCGTCGGTGGCGGTGCCCGTGATCGTCTGAGCGCTGCCGTCGGCGAAGCTCGCGTTGGCGGCGGGCGAGGTGATCGTCGAGGTCGGTGGGGTCGTGTCGGTCGACTGCGTCGCCGGCGTCAGCCCGGCGATCAGTGTCGCCGGCTGGGCCCCCATGTCGGCGAACAGGTTCACCGTCGCTTGCTCCATATTGGGGTCGGGCGCCTTGCCGCTTGGATCGGTGATCCCGACATTCCAGGCGTTGGTGTTGTCCAGGCCCCAGGCCCATTGCACCGTGCCCGCGCCGAAGACCAGCGCGCCGCTCGGGCCCCGGTAGAGGCTGAGGTGGTGCGTCTCGGTGGTGGTGCCCGTGACGCTCCCGTAGTCGTGGAAGGACTGGGTGCCGCTCACCGTGGTCGAGGAGAGGTCAAACTCACCGGCGGGCCGGAAGCCGTTGTCCACGTCCTCGTCCCACTCGTAGCCGAGGGTCCCGATGCCGGAGCCCAGCGTTGCCGTCTGACCGCTGCTCAAATTGGCGATCGACGTATTTCGCCAGAGTCTCAGCTTGCTGTACTGAGAGGGGACGGTGATGTCCGACGTGCCGGAGTTGACGACGAACAACTGACCGGTTAGCGCATTGCCCGGTATCCCGCCGTCAGCCGGTGGGCTGAAGCGTGGATCGGCCCACGCCCCTGTCCATGTCGTCGGGTCCTTCGGATCGGTGGCGGCGTCGTAGTGCGTCTCCTTGTAGGTGATCAACGTCCGGTACGGAGAGCCGGAGCTGTCGCGCAGTCCCACCGTGTCTTCCAGAACATCTCGTTGCCGCTGAAGAAGGCGAGGTTGACCCCGTGGGCCAGGGCGTTCTTGAGGTTGGCGTACTCGTTGCCGGACCAGTACTCGTCGTGGCCGCTGGAGATGAAGGCCTTGTGGTTGAGCAGCAGCGAGCCGTCGTTGTCAAGGTCGGAATCGCTGACGTAGGTCGCGTCATAGCCGTTGCGCTCGAGGAAGCGGATCATCTGGTACTCGGCGTAGTACAGATAGGAGGCGCCGTTGTCGGTGGTGAAGGCCCCGTCGAAGGGGCGGTTGTATGAGACTGCGTCGGCGCCCTTGTACGCGAGGGGGTTGCCCGGGGGGCAGGACACGGTGCACGTGTAGAGGCTGTTTCCGCCATAGTCGTTGTAGGCCTGCCAGGTGGCGTCGGACGTGGCCACGACGATGTCGGAGTGGCTCGCCTCGTTGCGCACCACGAACAGGATCTGGCTGCCGCCGTTGGGATTGGAGGCGTCGTCGCGCACGAGGTGAGCGATGTACACGCCCGAGACCGCGTTCGACGGGACCGTCCATGATGCCGAGACGCTCCAGTTGCCGCAATCGATCAGCCCCGTGCCCGCGGTCGTCTGGCAGGCTGGCTGGGTCTGCGGGAGCGTCGCGGTGGGCTTGATCCCGGCCTGGATCATGCGGGCGCCGTCACCGCCGTAGTAGCCCAGGCGGAGGATGTCGATGTGGTAGTTGGTCGACGGGGTCTTGATCTTGAAAGACTCCGTCTGGCCGATGTTGACGCTGAACGTCGTCGCGTACCCCTGGATCCCCGCGTCCCCGACGCCTTGGACCTGCCAGTCACTGGTGGGATCGCCGGGCAGGCTGTTCTCACATGCGACCGCGTTGGTCACGGGAGGCGTACACGGGCCCGCGGCCGCTGCGCCGGCGGGTGACATGGCGGGTACGACGACGGCTGCGCACAGCAGGACAGCACCAAACAGCGAACGCTTCCACCAAGCTCTGCGCATCACACCAGCCCCCTCATCCCTCAGGTCGCATCAAAAGGTGGCTCACCCCTCTCGAGGGGCCAACCGGGAACACGAGGGAGTGCCATGCCGTGGCGTTATCTCCGTGCGCGAGGCCGGTCCAAACACTGAGCCATACCTGTAAACGCCAGAAAGGCTCGCGAACTTTCATCAGACTCCGACATCTCATGAGAATCTTGTTGAGGCCGCCGCCGGTGGCTTTCGGTCGCGCGTATGTGATCGACGCGAGTAACGTCGGTGGGTGCCCGTTCCTTTGTCATGGAGTCGCGAGGGTTGATGGTGGTGGAGGACGCCGGCTGGCCCGACGGCGCGAGCGGCCCACCGCGTCACAGCGCGCTCCAGCACGTCGCCAACCGCCCGATCGCCCACCACGTGCTCGACGTCCTCGACTCCGCGGGCGTCCAGGAGATCGTGGTAGCGTCCTCGACGGAGGTGGGGGACCAGCTGCGCCAGTGTCTCGCCTCACGTGAGTCAGACGTCGGCGCCCCACTGCGCTTCGTCAGCGGCCCGGCGCCGCTGGATCTTGCCGGGGCGCTGGACCTCGCCGCCCCCATCGTCGACGGGGACCCGTGCATCGTGCACGCCGCCAGTGGTCTGCTGGGCGAGCCGCTGGCCCCGTTTCTCGCCGACGTCCGCTCGGATTCGCCTGACGTTGTCCTCATCGTCCATCAGAGCCCCGCGCCTCCGAAGGGCCGCCTCAGCGCGGCCACCCAGCACATGCTCCATCTCGTCGAGCTCGACCCCTCCCGGGCCGCGCTCGGCATGACCGGCGTGTGGCTGTTCGGCCCGGGCGCGCTGCGCCACATCGGGGACGCCGTCTGGGACGCTGACGGGGAGGCGGACATGAGCGCGCTGGGTGAGCGCATCCACGCCGCCGGCGGCAGCGTCCACGTGCGTCTCGCCGAGGCCTGGCGGCGCTACGCCGGCGATCCCGTGGACCTGCTGGAGCTCAACCGCATGGCTCTCGACGCGCTGCGGGTCGAGACCCGTCGGCCCGACAACCACGGCAACAGCTTCGAGGGCCGCGTCTGGGTGCACGAGACCGCCGTTCTGCGGTCCAGCGTCATCGTCGGCCCCACGATCATCGGCCCCGGCGCACAGGTCTGCGACGCCTACATCGGCCCCTACACCTCCATCGGGGCAGGGGCGCGGATCGAGGGCGCGGAGATCGAGCGATCCATCATCTCCCCGGGCGCCAGCATCGTGCACATCGGCGGCCGGCTCGCCTCAAGCATCGTGGGCCGCAACGCCCGCGTCGTGCGCGACTTCTCCCTGCCCCGGGCGGTTCGCCTGCGGGTGGGCGACGACGCCGAAGTCTCGCTCTGCTGAATACCCGTCCGCGGCGTCGCCGCGGGGCCGCGAGACATGCTCGCGCTCGGGACGGGAAGGTGGTGTGCGCCGCCACGCGGCTGGCCTCAACCTGGAAAACGTCACAAACCGCGCCCAGCTCTCGAGGTTTGCCGCGAAGACCCGAGGTTTGCCGCGAAGACCAGAGGTTTGCCGCGAAGACCAGCTCCGACGTGGTTCTTGTGCCAGGACCGGGTGAGCTTCAGATGGCCCGCCGCTTTAGCCCGGACGGGCGGCAACCAGCCCCGCCGGGCGGCAACCAACCCGGCCGGGCGGCAAACCAACCCGGCCGGGAGGCACCGCAAACGGCGAAGCTCAGGCAGCCAGCGCGACCGAGTGCGCCGCGACGCGCTCGATCACGAAGTCCTGCTGCTCGTCGGTCATGGCCGGGAACAGCGGGAGCATCACGACGTCGCGGGCCGCGGCGTCGGTATGGGGCAGCGGCGTGCGCGCTCCGCTGTAGGCCTTCTCCTGGTGGCTGGCCATCACGCCCCGGCGCGTTGGGATGCCGTCGGCCAGCAGTCGGCGCATCAGCTCGGTGCGGTCCACGGCGGCGGCGGGGGTGACCCGGACGCAGTAGGACTGCCACGTGCGCACCGCGTAGGGCGGGTCGTAGGGCGGCTCCATGCCGGGGATGTGCCGGAGCGCGTCGTTGTAGCGCTCGGCCAGGCGCGTGCGCTCTCTCGAGGATCTCGTCGAGGATCTCGAGCTGGCAGAGGCCCAGCGCCGCCTGCATGTCGGTCATGCGGACGTTGAAGCCGCGCTCGGGGTACTCCTCGAACACGACGTCCTGGGCGTTGTGGCGCGCCAGATCGGAGAGGTCCATGGCGTGCTGCGCGGAGCCGGCGGAGCCGCTCGGCGACCTCAGGGTCGTGCACGGTGATCATGCCGCCCTCGCCGGTGGTGATCACCTTGCGCGGGTGAAAGCGAGAAGCAGGCCAGCGGGCCCAGCGAGCCGATCGGACGGCCCTTGTAGGTGGCGCCGATCGCGCACGCCGCGTCCTCGACGATCTCGACGCCGTGGCGCTCGGCGAGCTCCAGGAAGGCGATCCATGTCGGCGGGCAGGCCGACCTGGTGCACCGGCATGATCGCCTTGGTGCGCGGCGTGATGGCCGCCTCGGCCGCGGCCGGATCCAGGTTGTAGGTGAGCGGGTCGATGTCGGCGAACACCGGCTCGGCGCCGCACTGCCACACCGAGTTGGCGGTGGCGATGAACGACAGCGACGGCACGATGACCTCGTCGCCGGGGCCGACCCCGGAGACGTAGAGGGCCAGGTGCAGGGCGGTGGTGCAGCTCGTGGTGGCGACCGCGTCGGGCGCGCCGACGCGCTCGGCGAACGCCTGCTCGAACGGCGGACGCGCGGGCCCTGGGACACCCAGCCGGAGGCGATGACCTCGGCGACCGCCGCGCCCTCGTCGCCCGTGAGGTACGGGACGTGCGAACGGGACCTGCATCACGCACGCCGCGCGCGAGCCGCCGTCGGACCGGTCGCGCTCGGCGCGCCACCAGTCGACGAGCCGGCTGAGGCCCTCCTCGAGGCCGACCTGGGCCTCGAAGCCGATGCAGCTCGCGCGCCCGGCTGGTGTCGGCCAGCCGGCGGGAGACCTTGTTGACGGCGCGCTCGGGTCCGAACTCGATGGCGAGGTCGGAGCCCATGACGTCCAGCAGCTGCTGAGCCAGCTCCGGCGAGGCTGGTCTCGACGCCGCTGGCCACGTTGAACACCTCGTCGGTGACGTCGGCCGTGCGCGGCGAGGATGTTGGCGCGCGCGATGTCCTCGACGTAGACGAAGTCCATCGTCTGCGGCCGTCGCCGAAGATCAGCGGCGGCTTGCCCTCGGCGATGCGCTCCATCCAGCGGACGAGCACCTCGGTGTAGAGGCCGTGGACGTCCATGCGCGGGCCGTAGACGTTGAAGTAGCGCAGCGCGACGTAGTCGAGGCCGTACATCGCGTGGAAGCTGCGCAGCAGGCCCTCGTTGAACACCTTGGCGGCGCCGTAGAGCGTGTCGTTGGCGTACGGGTGGTGATCCTCGGTGGTCGGGAACTGCTCGGCCAGGCCGTAGACCGACGCCGACGAGGCGGCCACGACCTTGCGCACGCCCTCGCGCGCGGCGGCCTCGAGCACGTTGAACGTGCCGTCGACGAGGACCTCCAGCGCGAGCCGCGGCTCCTCGGCGCACTGGGTGATCCGGATCGCCGCCTGGTGGAAGACGACGTCGACGCCGCGCATGAGGCGGGCCAGCAGGTCGCGGTCGCGGATGTCGCCCTCGACCACACGCACCGAGCCGGACGCGATCGCGCCGGCCAGGTTCTCCCGGCGACCGCGGACGAAGTTGTCCAGGACGATGACTTCCTCGATGCCGGCGTGTAGAAGCTGATCGACGATGTGGGAGCCGACTGTACCCGCGCCGCCCGTGACAAGTGCGCGCTCGTGGCGCAGGGAGTTAGTTCTCATGTTGAGTGAACGGCCTCAAACCGGCCAATCTTTCATGCTGCGGGGCGGCGGCCCCCCGCCCGCACCGCTCCACGACGACGCGCGGCCGCCCCGGCGTGCCGGGGCGGCCTAGGCGGCGGCGGGGGTCGTCTCGGTCAACCGAGGCGGCCCGCACTGCTGCGGCTCAGGAAACGAGCTTCGGCAGCGCCGCGGCGGCGAACTTCGTCCCTACCGAGCACGGGGCGGAGATGCTCAGGAGACGGTCCTGCGCCATCGGTACGTACGTGATGGGCGTCCCGTACACGCCGCAGTACCCGACGTGCCCGGCGATCGTCACCGTCGACAGATTGTGGATGTGGGACTTGAGCTTGGCGAAGGCCGCCAGCTGCAGCGCCATCGTCACCTCGGTCTTGCCCCCAAGCTCCTGGTACACGCAGGTGGGGCCCAGCGGAGCGAGGCGCGGCTTGCCGATCGACTTGCCGGTGAACGTCGACGCCTGCGACTGGCTGACCAGGTGGCAGGGGTTGGTCGAGCCGCTGGCACCGGTGCCGCTGTCGGCGAAGCTGGCCTTGCCAGTCGGGTTGTCGTCATTGATCGTGTTCCCGCCCGTGCCGGCGGCCGGCTTGTGTACGGGGTTGCCATGGATGACCTTCACCGTCGACGTGCTCTTGGTCACCTGCGAGCGAGCGTGGCGCGAACGGACGGCGTGATGCGCCGCGGCCCGGGCATGCGCCGTGCCCTTCTTGGCGTGCGAGGACGTGGTCGCCGCCGAGGACTGAGAGCTCACCGCCGGTGAGCTGGTCGCCGCAGGGGCCTGGGTTTGCGCCGCCGCGGTCGAACTGGAGGCTGACGGCGCCTTCGACGATCCGCCGCAGCCGGCCAGCGCGACCAGCGACACGACACCGGCGAGCGCGACCGAGGGCAGGGCGAGCCGTTGACGGCGTCGCGGGGAAGCGGTCATTGGATGCTGCTGATGCTTCATTTGATCTAGCCCCTCGATGTTGATGTCGATGTCGTGCGTGTGTTCGTTGGGAGTCATGAGCCCGGCTGGAACAACACGTCGATCCAGTAGTTGGTCGCGTTGAAGCTGCTCGTCGGGAACGTGGACGTACTGCCGTAGGCATAGACGCCGTTGGCACTGGTCGCGTTGGGGGTGGTCTGCAGGGGCCCGTTGTCGACGCCGTTGGCAAGGCCGTTACCCGTCGCCGCGTAGTGGCCGTTGGGAGCCAGGTAGCCCGCGACGTATGTCGTGCCGGCCGTGACCGTCACCGGAGTGGTGAACAGCAGCGTCTGCCAACCCGAGGCGGTCTCGTTGGAGAACGTCCCGGTGGCCAGCACGGTGCCGGTGCTCGACCACAGCGTCCCGACGTGGGTGCCCGTGTTCGCCGCGGACTTGTAGAACCGGAGACCGACGATGGTCCCACTGGCCGACGCGGAGAACTTCACGCCGAGCTCAACGCCCGATGAATCGCCGGCATCGGCGGTCGTGGGCGTGGCGAAGTCAAACACCGTGTCCTCCGGGGTGATCGCTCCGGACGGCGCCGACGGCTGGCTCGGGCCGCTGCTGTTGGTCGCCGTCACCTTGAACGTGTAGGCGGTCCCGTTGGTCAGTCCCGGGACGTTGGTCGACGTCGTCGAGGCTCCCACCTGCACCGGGGTTCCCGCCGTGGTGCCGGCGAACGGCGTCACGGTGTAGCCGGTGATCGAGCTCGTGCCCTGGTTGGCCGGGGCCGACCAGCTCACCTGAGCCTGGTTGGAGGCCGGGCTCGCACTCACGTTGCTCGGGGCGCTCGGGACGCTCGATCCGCCAGGCTGGAAGAGCACGTCCACCCAGTAGTTGGCAGCGTTGAAGCTGCCGGTGGGAAATGCGCTCGACCCGGTGTAGGAGAAGACCCCGTTGGGCGAGGTGCTGTTGGCGACCGCCGTCAGCGGGCCGTTGGTGACCGCTGAGGTGAACGCCGATCCCGTGTAGGAGTAGTGGCCGTTGGGCGCCAAGTAGCCGGCGACGTACGTCGTGCCGGCAGTCACGCCGACCGGGGACGAGAATACCAGTGTCTGCCAGCCCGAGCTGGTCTCGCCGGTGAACGTGGCCGAGGCCACGAGCGCCCCGTTGGCCGTCCACAGGCTCCCGACGTGGGTTCCCGTGTTGGCCGCGGACTTGTAGAACCGGATCCCGTTCACGGTGCCGCTCACGCTCGGGGTGAAGGTCACGCCGAGCTCGACGCTGCCTGGATCGCCGGCGTCGTTGGTCGCCGGGGTTCCGAAGTCGAAGATCGTGTCTTCGGGAGTGACGGTCGCCGACGCCGCCGATGCGGGGCTGGTGCCGATTGCATTGGTCGCGGTGACGGTGAACGTGTACGAGCTGCCGTTGGTGAGGCCGGTCACAGTGGCGGACGTCGCCGCGCCGCTGACCTGCACCGGGGTCCGCGTGCCGCCGGTGGACGGCGTCACGGTGTACCCGGTGATTGGGCTCCCGCCGTTGTTGGGCGCTGTCCAGCCGACCTGGGCCGAGCTCGAGCCCGGCGCCGCGGTCACGCCGCTCGGCGCGTTGGGCGCGCTGCTCCCGCCGCCCCCGCCGGAGCCGCCCGGCTGGAACTCGACGTCGACCCAGTAGTTGGCTGCGTTGAACGTTGTGGTCGGGAACGTGCTCACACTGGCGTACGAGAACACCCCATTGCTGCTGGTGCTGTTAGCGACCGCGGTGAGCGGGCCGTTCACGACCGGGCCCGACGAGAACGCGGCGCCCGTGTAGGAGTAGTGGCCGTTGGGCGCGTAGTAGCCCGCGACGTACGTCGTTCCGGAGGTCACTGCCACCGGCGTCGTGAACGTCAGCGTCTGCCAGCCCGTTGCCGTCTCTCCGGTGAACGTCCCGGAGGCCAGCAGCGTGCCCGTGCTCGACCACAGGCTTCCAACGTGCGTGCCGGTGTTAGCCGTGGACTTGAAGAACCGCACTCCGGTGATCGAGCCGTTCTGGGTGGGCGTGAACGTTACGCCGAGCTCGACGCTCGAGCTGTCGCCCGAGTCCAACGTCCCCGGTGTGGAAAAGTCGAAGATCGTGTCCTCGGGAGTGACCGCCGCCGATGCTGCGGAGGCGGGCCCGTTGCCGATGATGTTGGTCGCCGTCACCTTGAAGGTGTAGGCGGTCCCGTTGGTCAGACCGCCCACGTTCGCCGAGGTGGCGGTTCCGCTGGCCTGGACGGGCGTGCCCGCGGTCGTTCCGGCGAATGGCGTGATCGTGTAAGAGGTCACCGCCCCGCCGCCCGTGTTGGTCGGCGCGGTCCAGTAGACCTGGGCCTGGTTGGAGGCCGGGTTGGCCGTGACCGCGGTCGGCGCCCCGGGTGGCGAGTTGCTGGGCGTGACGGCGTTGGACGCCGTCGAGGCCGGTCCGGTCCCGTTGGCGTTGCTGGGCGTGACGGTGAACGTGTAGCTCGTTCCGTTGGTCAGGCCCGTGATCGTCGCCTGGGTCGCCGGCGGGGTGCCGGTGATGACGGTCGGGGTCTGCGCGGTCGTGCCGATGAACGGCGTCACCGTGTACTTGGTGGGGGCGCCGCCGGTGAGCGGAGCCGTCCAGGTGACGGTGGCCGAGGCGTTGCCGCCGGCGGCCGTGACGTTCGTTGGCTGGCCGGGAGCACCGGTCGCCGGTGCAAACGTCGGATCGACGTAGTAGTTGGTGTCCTGGAACGTCGACGTCGGGAACGTGATTCCGGAGCCGTAGGAGAAGAACCCGTTGTTGACGGTCGTCGAGGCATGGACCGCGTGCAGCGGCGGGCTGTCGAGGATGTTGCCTCCCGTCGGCGCCGGCGTAAACCAGTAGTCGGGATCGGCCGCGTAGTGCCCGTTGGGCGCGAAATAGGCCACGATGTACGTGGTGTTGGCGGTGATCGACACCGGCGAGCTGAAGTTGACGGTCTGCCACCCCGACGCCGCTCTCGCCCGTGAAGGTCGCGGACGCGAGCAGGGTGCCGCCGGCCGTGTAGAGGCCGCCCACGTGCGAGCCCGTGTTCGCCGCTGACTTGTAGAAGCGGACGCCGGTGACGAACCCGGGCGAGTCAGACGTGAACGCGGTTCCGACCGTGACCGCACCGGGGTCGCCGGAGTCGGTGTTCTGTGGCGTGACGCCGTTGTGCCACAACGAGCAGGGGCACGTCACGTTGACCGTGACCCCGGCACCGGGCGTCTCGACGTTGCCGCTGTCGTCGACGGCGCGCGACATGATCGTCGTCGACGGCGAGGAGCGCGCCGCCCCACGTGTAAGTCCAGTTGACCGTGGTCGCGTCCTGGCCGCTGATCGTCGGCCGGATGCCAGGTCGAGCCGCCGTCGGTCGAGACGTCGACCTCGGAGACCACGCCGCCTCCGGCATCGGTGGCGGTGCCGGAGATCGTGACGGCGTTGTTGTCGGCCACGGTCGAGCCTGCCGTCGGCGAGGTGATCGTCGACGTCGGCGGCGTGGTGTCGGTGGACTTGGTGGCGGCGACCAGCCCGGTGATCAGCGTGCCGGGCTGCGCGCCCATGTCGGCGAGCAGGTTGACCGTCGCCTGCTGCATGTTCGGGTCAGGCGGATCGTTCGGATCCGGCCCCGGCCGACCCCAGGCATTGGTGATGTCAAGGCCCCACGACCACTGAACGGTCCCCGAGGCGAACACGAGGGCGCCGCTGGGACGCGCGATACAGCGAGATGTGGTGGGTCTCGGTCGCGTTGTCGTTGGTCAGGCTGCCGTAGTCCGTGAACGCCTGCGCGCCGCTGAGCGTCGTGGAGGACATGTCGAACTCGCCCGGAGGTCTGAATCCGTTGTCCTGATCGGTATCCCATTCGTAGCCCACGGTCCACTGGTCCGGGCGCGAGCTCGCGGTCTGGCTGGCGGACGTGAGCTTGGCCACGGCCGTGTTGCGCCAGAACCTCAGCTTGGCGTAGGTCCCGGGCACGCTGAAGCGACGTCGAGCCCGAGTTGACGACGAACTGCTGGCCGGTGAGCGCGTTGGCGGGCAGGCCGCCATCGGCCGGCGGGCTGAACCTCGGGTCCGCCCAGGCGCCGGTCCACGTCGGCGGATCCTGAGGATCGACCGCGGCGTTGTAGTGGGTCTCCTTGTAGGTGATGAGCGTGCGATAGGCCGTGTTGGACCCGTCGATGCTCGGCCCCCAGCGCGTCTTCCAGAAGATCTCGTTACCGCTGAAGAACGCCAGGTTGACGCCCGCGGCGAGAGCCGACTGGACGTTCGAGCGCTGTCCGGACGACCAGTACTCGTCATGGCCGCTGGAGATGAAGATCTTGTGGTTCTTGAGCAGGGCGCCGTTGTTGTCGACGTCGGCGCCGCTCGTGTAGCTGAGGTCGTAGCCGTTGCGCTCGAGGAACCGGATCATCTGGTACTCGGCGTAGTACGGGTCGGAGTCGCCGTTGTCGGTGCTCAGGTCGCCGTCGAACGGGCGGTTGTAGGAGACCGCGTCGGCGCCCTTGTAGGCGAGCGGGTTGCCGGGCGGGCAGCTCACCGTGCAGGTGTAGAGGCTGTTGCCGCCGTAGTTGTTGTAGGCCTCCCAGGTCTCGTCGGAGGTCTGCACCAGGACGTCGGAGTGGCTGGCGTCGTTGCGCACCACGAACAGGATCTGGCTGTCGCCACCGGGGTCCTGGGCGTCGTCGCGGACCAGATGGGCGATGTACAGGCCCGAGACCGCGGTGCTAGGGACGGTCCACGACGCGGACACGCCCCAGTTGCCGCAGTCGATGAGCCCGGTTCCGCTCTGCACGAGGCACGACGGCTGCGTCTGCGGGAGCTTTGCGGTCGGCTTGATGCCCGCCTGGATCATGCGCGCGCCGTCGCCGCCGTAGTAGCCGAGGCGGAGGATGTCGATGTGGTAGTTGCTCGACGGCGTGGTGATCTTGAAGCTCTCGGTCTGACCGACGTTGACGCTCATGCTCGTCGCGTAGCCCTGGATCGTCGGATCGCCGGCGCCCTGGACCTCCCAGTCGCTCGGCGGGTCGCCGGGCAGCGGCGTTCTCGCACGCGACGGGGTTCGCGCAGGCAGCAAGCGCGCGACGGGAGGCCTCGGCGCCAAGGAAGGCGAAGGCAGCATCGAGGGACCGGTTAGGAAGGGCCGCGACGAGAGAGCGGCGGCTGACCGCGCGGATGGCCATGCCCGGCCGCAGTCGGGATGTGTTGCTTGGTAATCACGTTCCTCCGAACGGGCGCACACGCCGCCCTCGAATATCGTTTCGCCTGGCTCCGAGCTCCCCTACTCGAAGGGCCTACTAGATAACGCGCAGGTCTGTCCCAAACTTGCCCGGACCGGGAAACTCGTTGCTCGCCGCACACACGTAGCCACACACGCGAACAACGACGGCACGCGTGTCAAATTGACGCCGAAGCTGAGAAATGCCTCATCATTCGTGCCGTCGACGGCAACCTTCGACCTCGAGTATGGGTTGAGTCTTCTGCGTGCCGATGGATCGCGCAAGCGGCCGCGCCTCGGGAACGTTGTTGCCGAGGATGCCCCGTTTCGCGTCAGCAACGCCACGCCGCATCGCCCGTCGCGGCTTCCGCGAGGCGGTGCAGCGCTCGCGCGTGTGGAAATACCGCGCGCTGTCGACCGCGACACGGGTCACCGGCGCCCCCGTCGTCCTGCAGCCGGTGCTGTTCCTCGGCTCGGGAGCGATCGTCATCGGCGACCGCGTCGAGTTCGGGTGGCCGAGCTCGGTCGCCTTCTACTCGGGCTACGGCCACGTCGAAGCGACAGCGCCCGGGTCGCTGATCGAGATCGGCGACGACGTCCAGATCAACAACAACGCGTTCATCAAGAGCGAGGGCCCCGGGATCCGGATCGGTCGTGCGGCGCTGATCGGCTCCTACGTCGAGATTTTCGACAGCGATTTCCATGAGCTGCACCCGGATCGCCGTCGCGGAGGCACGCCGCGATGGGCGCTGTCGAGCTTGGAGAGAACGTCTTCATTGGAGACGGAGCCAAGATCCTCAAAGGGGTCGATGATCGGTGCTGCCTCGGTCGTCGGTGCTGGCAGCGTCGTCACCAGCTCCATCCCGGCCGGCGTGATCGCCGCCGGCAACCCGCGCGCGTGATCGGCCGTGACGCCCTCGACGGCAGCCTCGCAACGCCGCCGCGATGGCCGACGCGGCCGACTGAAACCCCATGACCTCCGGGACCACAGCCACCCAACCTCACCCTCAACTTGAGCCTGAGATCCGACCGCTGGAGCGCGCCGACGCCCGGTCGGTGGAGGAGCTCACCGAGCTGACGGCCGGGGGCCTGCCGTGGATGGCGCTGTCACGGGTGGGCAGCGAGGTCGTGCTCATGATCTCGATGGTCGTCCTGGCCCGGCTCATCCCGCCGTCGGATTTCGGAGCGTTCGCGGTGGCTCTGATCGTGGCCGGGCTGGCCGTCAACATCCCCGGCGCCGGGGTGGGGACGTCGCTGGTGCAGCGCGAGGAGGTCACGCGCGAGCATCTCCAGGCCGGAGGGGCGCTCGCGCTGGCGGCCGCGCTCGCATTCGGCGGGATCACCTGGGCGCTGGCGTACGTCGTGATCGACCCGCTCGTCGGCGCTCAGGCGGCGGATCTCGTGCGGATGTCCTCGCCGTTGTTCCTACTGGCGAGCCTGGGCACCGTGTCCACCGCGATGCTCCAGCGCCGGCTCCGGTTCCAGCGACTCGCGGCGATGGAGATCAGCGGCAACGCGGTCCGAGCGGCGGTCTCGCTGAGCATGGCCATCTTCGCCGGCCTCGGCGGGACCGCGCTGGTGGCTGGGATGCTGGCGGGCACCGCCGCCACCAGCGCGATCGCCATCCACGGGGCCCTCCCACCCCTGCCGCGGCTGCGCCGCCGCGCGGTCCGGGATCTGGCGGGGTTCGGGGTCCCGGCGTCCATCGCCGCCATCGCATGGACGGGCTTCGCCAACGGCGACTATGCGGTGATCGCCGCTCGGCTGGGGACCGCGGCGGCCGGACAGTATTGGCGTGCCTACACCCTCGCTGTCGGCTATCAGGCCAAGATCGGCGTGCTCATGCAGACCGTGGCCTTCCCGGTTCTGTCGCGCTCGGCGACCGAGGAGGATCTCCTGGTCCTCCGCGGTCGGATGATCCGCGTCCTCACCGTCACGCTGTTCCCGCTGCTCGCCGGCCTGGCCATCACCGCCCCCGTCGTAGTGCCCGCCGTTTACGGCCACGCCTGGGAGGCGGCCGTCCTGCCGACCCAGATCCTGTGCGCCGGCGGCGCCTCCACGCTCGTGATCGACGCCATCGGCGCCGTGCTTATGGCCACGGGCCGTGCCAAGGGCCTGCTCGGCTACGGCGTGGCCCACTTCGTCGTCTACATCGGGTGCGTGGTGGTCGTCTCCCCGATGGGCCTCGCCGCGGTGGCTATCACCGGCGCGATCGTCCATGGGGTCTTCGCGGTCGCCGCCTACGGCATGATCGCCCGGCGCAAGCGCCAGAACCCGCTGAGCGCCATCTGGGAGGACATCGCTCCGGCCTCGGTGTCCTGCGTGGGGATGGCGGCGGCCTGGCGATTCCGGTCGATCGTCTCGTCCAATCAGCCCACATGCCCGGAGGGGTGCGGTTCCTCATCGTCTTCGTGGCCTGCGCCGTCGGCTACCTCGTCACGCTGCGGGTTGTCTTCCCGCAGTCCTGGCGCGACCTCTACTCGCTCGCCCGCCGCCTCACCCCGCCGCGACTGCTCCCGGCGCCGCTACGCTCGCTGCGGGCCCGGCGCAGTGGCGCCGTCGCCTGAGGGCGCGGAAGGCGATCTCGGTCCAAAGCGTTGAGTGTGCGATGACCACAGCGTCCCAACTCGGCGGTGGCGCTCCGTCGCGCCGAGCCTCCGCTTCGGCTCCGGTCGCGCCGGCGCGGCCCGCGGGTGCGACGGTGAGCGTGATCATCCCCTGTTACAACTACGGGCACTTCCTGGAGGGCTGCCTGGCCAGTGTGCTCGGCCAGCACGGGGTCAACGTCGAGGTCCTCGTCATCGACGACCTCTCCCCGGACGGCAGCGCGGAGGTGGCCGCCGGGCTGTGTGCGGCGGACCCCAGAGTCGAGTTCCGCGCGCACCGGGTGAACCGCGGCCTCATCGGCACCGCCAACGAGGGGTTGGAGTGGGCGCGGGGGACTACGTCCTGCTCCTGTCGGCCGACGACCTGCTTGTGCCGGGCGCACTGTGGCGCGCCGCGTCGGTCATGGAGGCCCATCCCAACGTGGGGCTGGTATACGGGCGGCCGGTGCTCGCCGGCGCCGATGCCGCGGCTCCGCAGGACCCCGGGCGCTGGCGCTCCACGCACGTGTGGCGCGGCAAGGACTGGATCCGCCTCCGTTGCGCGAGCGGCTACAACGCGATGTCGTCGCCTGAGGTGATCGTCCGCAACAGCATCCAGCGCACCGTGGGGCTCTACGACCCCGCCTGCCACCACTGCAGCGACCTGAACATGTGGCTGCGCGTCGCGTCGATCGCTGACGTCGCGCACGTGAGAGGCGTCCCGCAGGCCGTGTACCGCATCCACGGGCAGAGCATGCAACGCGGCGACGACGGCCCTCAGGACGCGCCGCTCGTCGATCTCAGCGAGCGCCGGATCGCGTTTGACCGCTTCTTCGCCGCCGAAACCTCGCGGTTCCTCGTCCGTCCCGATGATCTGGCGCTGACCGTCAGCCGCAGGCTGGCGCGCCAGGCCCTGTGGGAGGCGAGCCGGATCGTCGACCGCGGCGTACCGTCCCAGCAAGCGGTCGTTGACGAGCTGACGGCGTTCGCGCAGGACGTGTACCCGACGGCCGCGGGCCTGCGCGAGTGGCGTGGGCTGTCCGTCCGCCGGCGCCTCGGCGCGGGCCGGTCGCGCTACTTCGTCCCCTTCACGGCGACGGCCGTCGCACACCGCCTCAGCTACCACGCCCGCCGGGCGCGGTGGCGTCGCACCGGCGTCTGAGCCCGTCGAGGGCAGGGCGTCCCTCAGGCGCCGACGAGCTGCGCCACGGGCGACCGGCGGGAGGCCAGGAGCTCATCGACGTAGCGGTCAAGCTGCTCGGCGCGTGCGTCCCAGGTGTTGGCCAGCGCGAAGGCGCGCCGCTCGTCAGCGCCAGCCATGCCGTCCGCGATGACCTTCTCGACGAGTTGCGGGAGCTCCTCGGCCCGGTCGGCGAAGTGGACGAGCGGCGGGTCGTAGCGACGCAGCTCGGGCGAGCCGGTGCCGACGATGGGCGGGCCAGCGTACATGTAGTCCCACATCTTCATCGGGGACTGGTACTGGGTGAACTGGATCTCCGCGTACGGAAGCAACGCGCAGTCGAGGTACCGGATATACGCCGGCAGGTCGGTGCGGGGCCGGACGCCGAGGACGTGGATGTTGGGCCGCGACGCGAGCGCCGCGCGGGCGGCGGCGGTCAGGCGCGGGCTGAGCGCGCCGACGAACACCAGCGAACCGTGAGCGAAGCGATCGGCCAGCTCGACGATGAGCTCGTAGTTGAGACGGTCGTCGACCGATCCGGTGTAGCCCAGCAGCGGCCGCGGCAGGTCCGCGTACTCCGGCGGTGGCGCGGCGGCGTCGTATTGAACCGCCAGGTCGCCGGCGAAGCCGAACGGCAGCAGGCGGCTGTCCCATCCATCCTCGGCCAGGAGGTCCTTCACTGGGTGGGAGGGGACGCACATGAGGTCGGCGGCGGCGCAGGTCTCGGCGACCTCGCGCTGGAGCTCGTCCGGATCGCGTTGCAGCAGCTCGGCGGCCGACGGCATGTGGTCCATGACCACGCCGACGCGGACGGACTCGTTGGCCGCCCCAACCAGATCGCGAAGCGGGCGCCACGAGACGACCACCGGGGACTCGAGGCCGGCCTGGCGCACCGCGCCGCGGATCTGACGACGGACCAGCGGCAGCGACGCGCGCCACATCCGCCGATTGGTGAGCGGCGGAAGCGCCACTGGCGAGAACAGCCGCAGCCGGCCGGCCTCGCGGACCCGCCGATTCAGCAGATCGGCGAGCTGGCGCTTGCTGGCGGGGTTGACGCCGTAGCGCAGCGGACTGGCCGGCGTCAGAGGGGGATCGACGAACAGGACCCGGTGGCGGGCAGCCAGCGCGTGAGCCACGTTGTGCTCGACGTTCCAGGGCCCGTTCCAGCGCATCGACCCGTAGATGACGTAGGTGCGGCTCATCGTGTATCTCCTTGAGACGGATCGGGCTCAGGCGGCTATCGCGGTACGGACCGGGCCATCCATCCGGTCGAGCATGCGCAGGACCGCGGCGGCGGCCCGCTCGCCCGCGTTGCCGTCCCACAGCGGGATCTGCTCCGGTCGCCGACGTGGCGCGGCTAGCTCCTCGGAGCACGCGCACCTCAGGCTCTCGGGATCGACGCCGACGAGCCGGTTCGTGCCGAGCTCGCAGGTCACCGCGCGCTCCGTGTTGTCGCGGTAGGTGAGACAGGTGACGCCGAGGGCGCTCGTCTCCTCCTGCACGCCGCCGGAGTCGGTGATGACCATGCGCGCCGACGACTCGAGCGCGATGAAATCCATGTAGTCCACCGGATCGGCCACCGTGATGCCCTCGAGCGCCGACGGTGACACGGAGCTCAGGTTGGCTTTGGTGCGCGGGTGCATCGGGAAGAGGACCGGCAGCGATGACGACAGCTCGCGGAGCACCTCGGTGACCGCGCCGAGGCGCTCCGGGTCGTCCACGAGAGCCGGCCGGTGCAGGGTGACCAGCGCGTAGCCGCCCGCCTCCAGACCGCGGCGCTCGACGGCGCCGCGCGCCCGCGCCGCTGGAAGCAGCCGGAACAGGCTGTCGATCATGGAGTTGCCCACCATGGCGACGTGGTCGCCGGCGATGCCCTCCGCGGCGAGGTTGGTGATCGCCTCGTCGCAGTGGCACAGCAGCAGGTCCGAGATGCGATCGGTCATCACACGGTTGATCTCCTCGGGCATCGACCAGTCCCCCGAGCGCAGGCCGGACTCGAGATGCACGATGCGGATGCCCATCTTGGCGCCGGCCAGAGCGGCCGCCACCGTGGAGTTCACGTCGCCGACGACAATCAGCGCGTCCGGGCGGGACTCCTTGAGGCAGCGCTCGACCCCGACGAGGACCGCGGCGGTCTGCTCGGCATGGGAGCCCGAGCCGACGCCCAGGCAGTAGTCGGGCGTGGGCATGTCCAACTGCTCGATGAAGCTGTCAGAAAGCGCGCGGTCGTAGTGCTGTCCGGTGTGCAGCACGCTGACCTGCACCGACGGTTGCGCGGCCAGGGCGTGAATCACCGGGGCCGCCTTGACGAAGTTCGGTCGCGCTCCCACGACGCACATGACGGAGCGGATGCCGTGTTGATCTCGCATATCCATGGTGCCAAAAGAACGCCGTCGCAACGGGCGTTCTTTCGGCACGTGAAGGCCAAGCTGATAGGCGTTTTCCCTAGCTCCGAGAGGGCTTCCCGCTCCGCCCTGTTTGCGGCCCTCGAGGAGATCTTCGAGGCCCGCTTCGAGGGACGCGAGGACGGCGATCACGCCGGTCTCGACGCCGTACTCCTCCTGCCCGGCGCCGACCCCGCCGAGGCGGCCCACCTTCCCCGGCTGATCGCCGGCGTCGAGGAAGGCCCGGCCGGTCCGCTGCCCCCGCTCGGCAAACGGCCGACCGCCACCGGCGTGGCGCTCGAGCTGGCCGACACCGCACCGCTCGACCCCCGTCTGCGGCGCGCCCGGTTGCGCGACGCGACCGTGGAGGGCGTGCCGGGCCTCGATCCCGGCCCGGGCGAGGTCGTCTTGGCGACCAGGGCCGGCGACCCCATGTGGACGTCGCTGGCCGGCTCGGGGCCGGCGCTCGACCGTGTCGCCGTCGCACCCGGCGAGCTCGAGGCCGACGAGGCCCTGCGCGACCGCGTGCGCAACGGCCGGTTCGTGGCCATGGTCGCTCTGGTCAGCTTCCTGCGTGCCGTGTGCCGGGACGTCGCCTGGCAGGCGCCGCCGCTGCGGGCCACGTTCCTCTTCGACGACCCCAACCTCCACTGGACGAGCTACGGATACCTTCGCTTCTCGCAGTTGCTCGACGAGGCGGACCGCCACGGCTACCACGTGGCGATGGCGATGGTCCCGATCGACGGCTGGTTCGTCCATCCCGCGGCGCGACGGCTGTTCCGCGACCGCGCCGACCGTCTGTCGCTCGTGGTCCACGGCAACAACCACGAGCGCCTCGAGCTCGCCCGGCCCGCCGACGCGGTCCAGGCGCAGCGCATGCTCGTCCAGGCGGCGAGCCGAATCGACGCGTTCGAGCGCCGCTGGGGCGTCCCCGTGTCGAGGATCATGGTGGCGCCGCACGGCGTCTGCTCCCGGGACCTGGCGCGCGCGCTCGTGCCGCTCGGCTTCGAAGGTCTGTCGATCAGCCGGCCGTATCCGTGGCTGGCCCGCCCGCCGTTCCCGTGGCTCAAACGCCCCGAGGGCAGCTCGCCGCTCAGCGGCTGGCACCCGGCCGCGGTCGTCGAGAACGGTCTCCCGGTCCTGTTGCGCCGCAGCATCAACGATCCCGTGGAGGACCTCTGCCTCCGGGCGTTCCTCGACCAGCCGCTCATCATCCAAGCCCACCACGACGATATGCGCGCTGGCATCGACCGGCTCGGAGAGGTCGCGCAGACCCTGGCGGCCCTCGGCGAGCCGCGCTGGGAGTCGCTGGGCCGGATCGCGGCGTCCAACGTCCTGACCCGCCGCGACGGCGACTCGCTGTGCGTCCGGATGTTCACCCGTCGCGCCGAGGTGCGGGTCCCCGCCGGGGTCGAGAGCGTGACGGTCGAGCTCCCCAGCCTCGACGGCCCTTCGAACCGACGGCCACTCGAGTGGGAGGGCGCGGGCGACGCCGGGACCGGCCATACGCTGTCGGCGGACGGCGCAGCGCGGATCGCGGTTCCCCAGGGCACCGCGTCCATGCAGATCCGGCTCGTCGCCGAGGAGCCGCTGCTCCCGGCGCTCGATCCGCTCCCGGCGTGGCCGCTCAAGGCGGTGGCGCGCCGGATCGCCTGCGAGGGGCGCGACCGGATCGCGCCTTTGCGCGGCCGGATCACCGGCCTCGCGCGCGCCCACTCCTGACTGACTTCAGCCGACGCGGAGCCGTGCCGCCAGCCGGGCGCGCGATGCTGCGGAGAGGCTGATCAGGCGGCGACGCTCGTCGAGGCGCAGGAACCGGCGGTACTCGGGGTCGTCGACCCGCGGTACGCGACGCCAGGCCGCGCGTACGTAGCCGGCCATGAAGGCGAAGCTCGAGACGCCGAACGGGCGCAGGAAGCCGGACCGGAGCGACTTGAGGACGACCCACGGGAACGAGTAGCCGACGACGTAGTAGGTCTCGCCACCGCGCATCCTGCCGCGCAGGACGCCGTAGGTGGTGCCGCACGGCCGGTGGTGGCGCGTCACCAGGTGGGCGAACGAGTGCGTCGTGTAGCCGTGCATGCGAGCCATGATCTCGTCCACTCCGTCCCATCCCAGGTGCTCGCGGACCCCGCCGATCGCGGCGTAGCAGGAGTCGCGGTAGAGCTTGAGGGCGCCGCGGACGTGATCCGGGCGCCGAATACGGCGTGTGCCAGGTCCCGTCGGGCTCGGGCTCGATGATCAAGCCGCCGGCGATCCCGAGACGCGGGTCGCGGTCGAACTCGGCAAGGAGCCGTTCGAAGTAGTCCTCGGGCAGCTCGATGTCGCCGTCGAGCTTGCCGACGTGGGTGAACTCGGCGGAGTTGACCTCGCGCAGCGCCCAGTTGAACGCGCGCGGAGCGGCGGCGACGACGTGTCGGTCGGTGGTGCCCTTGGTGTAGCCCTCGGGCGTGCGCATCACCCGCATGAACGGGATCGTCCGCGCCAGGTCGCACAGGACCTCGTAGGTCCCGTCGGTTGAGCAGTCGTCGATGGTGAGCCAGAGGTCCGGCGGTCGCGTTTGCGCTGCCACGCTCCGCGCGAGACGCACGACATGCTGCGCCTCGTTGCGCATGGGCGAGATGATGAGAACGTGGTGGACGTCAGGCGTCACGAGGATGTCCGCGCTGGAGCGCCGCTCGACCGCGTCGCAGAAGTGGCCGACGAGCAGTTCGCCGCGCCGCCGGAGGTGCTCGAACCGGTCGACGTGCGTCTGTGGCGTCACCGCGGGGAGGTCCTCGACACGCTCGATGATCCGCATCTGGCCCTGTTCCTCCAGCCAACGGTCGACGGCCGGCCGGCGCCCGGCGAACAGGCTGACCGTCGGCGCGCCCATCAGGGCCGCCTCGCGCGTCATCGTGCCGCCGGCGCCGATCATGAGATCGGCCTGGCTCATCAGGGTCCGGCTGTCGACCGCGTGATCGGGCACGACGCAGCGGGGGAGGCCCAGCGCGGCCAGCGCCTGGCGCTGCTCGTCGTTGCGGGGGAGGACCACCGCCGTCGCCTCGGGGTCGCGGAGCGCGGCCTTGAGGCAGTCGACGAACAGCGGGTTCTCGAAGGAGTGGTAGAGCGCCCGGTCGGGGGCGGGCCGGGCGACGATCAGCGGGTGGTCCGCGGAGCGCTCGACCCCGAGCCGCTCGAGCACCGACGGATCAGGGGAGAAGTCGGCGAGGTAGAGCTCCTCCTTGAGGCCCGGGTAGAAGTGGGTCTTGGCCTTGGTCGCGCCCTGTTGATGAAGCTTCAGCGGCTGGAGCGCGACTCGGGAGCAGGACCGTGCGGGCCAGGCGGAACGCCAGGTGGTTGGCCGGCTGGTGCTCGAAGTCCATGGCGGTCACCGACGGGATGTTCAGCGTGCGCGCTGCGACGAGCTGGCCGTAGGAGTTGTGCGAGAGCGCCAGGTCGGGCCGCTGGGACTTCGCCCAGCGACGCAGATCGAGGACGCGCTGGCCGATCGCGCCGCGCCTTCGCCTTCTTGCCCTTCGGGCTGACGCCGCCGATGACGGTGACGTCTGGCCACCGCTCCGAGAGCGAGCTCGACGGTCTGCGCGTTGTCGCGCGCGGTCACCAGGATGGTGTGCCCGGCCTCCTCGAGGCGGCGGGCCACCGGGCTGAAGAGCAGCGGGTGCGGCGAGTTGGAGTGGTCGATCCAGATGCGCATCGCTGATCCGACAAGACAACGTGTGGGCACCGGCCCAGCTTTCGGTCGACGCGAGCAGGCACGGGACGGGCTACGGCGGGGCGGCGGCGCAAGTAGCCCGGTCGAGATCACGTTGGTCTGATGACGACAATGAGGTTCGGCACATACATGCGCAATCTGTCGCGGCGGCGACGGATGGTGGCCGCGGCGGTCCTCGTGGGCCTGGTCGCGGCGCTCTACAGCGTTGACCACATCAGCCTGTTCCCGCCTGGGCTCAGCCCGAAGGACGTCTCGATCGCAACGGCGCACACCAGCCTTGTCGTCGACACGCCGGATTCGGTGGTCCTCGACCTCCGCCAGGACGCCTCGTCATTCACCAGCCTCCAGAACCGGGCCATCCTGCTGGGCAACGTCATCGCCGGCGGGCCCGTCCTGGACTACATGGCGGCGCAGGTCCACGTTCCCGACACTGCCATCCAGGTCCTGGCGCCCGCGACCCCGGATCAGCCGCTGCCGCGGGTGGTCGTCGGTCACGATCGCTCGGTCAAGGACATCTTCCGATACGCCAACCAATACCGGGTGAGCGTGGAGGCGAGCCCTACGGCGCCGCTCCTCGACATTTACACCGAGGCCCCGACCACCACCGCCGCGGTCGCCCTCGCCAACGGCGCGGTCGACGGCCTCAAGCGCTACATGTCGCAGCTGGCCGTGCAGACGCAGATCACCGGAAAGGATCAGATCCGCCTGACCCAGCTCGGGCGCGCTGAGGGCGCCGTGACCAACCCCGGCGCGAACTGGCAGCTCGCGGCGCTGGCCTTCCTGGCCGGGTTCTGGATCGCAATCGGCGTCCTCACAGTCGTGGGCCGGCTGCGCCGCGGATGGATCGCGGGCGCTCCTGTCGCTCCCGTCGAGCCGCTCGACGCCTGACGCCTCCGCGGGTCCGCCTGACGCCTTGGGCTTTCTGGCGCGTTGCGTCGGTTGACGCCGGCTGTGGCAGGCGTCGCAGGTATGGCCGTGCGGCGTTTGGGCGGGCGGGCGGCCCGGGACCGCTGAACGGCGGCCACGAAGGAGCTGGCTGGTCGCCGCTACGGCGACCTGAAAAAACGCGCGCTTCATTCCGGCCGACGTGTCGCCGCCTTCTCGCGCAGCCAGCGCGCCCGCGACCAGCTCGGCCATGACTTTCGGTCGGGTATGGACCGAGCACGTCGCCGCACTGAAGGTCGGACGTTTTCGCTGGGCAGGACCCGCACCTCGGGGAAGCGCGCGGCCACCATCGCCCCTGCCCCATCGGAGCCGTTGTCCGCGAGCACCACGTCGACCCGGGCGTCACCGGTCCGGGCGCGCACGGACGTCAGGCGGGACTCGAGCCAATGCCCATCGTTGTAGGACACGATGATGACCGTGAGGTCGCTCCGTGTCGTTCACGCCCAAGCACATCATCTTCTAACAGAGAGATCCTGGGAAGCGGCGCCCGCGCTGTTGGTCGGTGTGCCTCGGCAACCGCCCACCTCGAGAACGTCCCGCAACCGCCGCGTTCTTGCGGGATCACCGCCCCCGCTCCGGGTCCCGCCCGGCCTGGGCAGCGTCGCGGCGAACCGCCCCACCGCGGCGGTGAATTGGCGAGAATGCGGCACCGCACCCCTCCGGCCGTCCGCAAGAACGCACGACGGACGCGCGTTCAATAGATGACGCCGTCCCGGAGGCTGCGTCTGATTCTCATGCAACTCGCCATCGCCCTCCGCACCCTCTGGCGCCACCGCATCATCGTGGCGCTCGGTCTGATCCTCGCGATCGTCGCCGGGATGGCTCTCGCGTTCAAGCTCCCGAGCCTCCAGGCCCGCAGCTTCAAGGTGGGCGTCGCCACGGAGGAGATCCTGGTCGACACCCCGTCGACTCAGATCGTCGACGTGAGCCCCGCTGGTGCCTACAACCTGGGGCAGACCGCCAACCTGCTGTCGACGGTGATGACCCAGGGCGCCGTCCGCGAGGGCGTCATCGCCAAGGCGGGCCTGGTCCCGTCGCGGTTCTCGGCCTTCTCGCTGTCCAACAGCTCGAGCGGCTCGGGGCCGGCATCGGCCGCTCAGACCACGCCTCCGCCCGATTCGTCTCTGCTCGAGCCGGGCAGCGGGGTGATGACGACTCAGACCCTCATGGACTCGTCCGGCAACGACCTGCCGATCATCTGGGTCCAGACGCGCGCCGCCACCCCCGCCAAGGCGGTGGCAATAGCCAACGCGGCGGTCTCCAGCCTCGACGCCTACGTGCGCTCCAGCGCCCTGGGCAACAAGATCCCCGCGCGCCAGACGCTGCGCGTCTCGGCTCTCGGCGCCCCGCAGGCGACCGTGGCCTCCAGCGGCACCGGCCCGCTGATGGCCGCCGCCGCGGCGATCGTCATCTTCTGCCTCGTCTGCGTCCTGGTTCTGCTCTGCTCGGCCGTGGCCCGTGGCTGGCGCATCGCCGCCGCCATCGAGCGTGCCGAGATAGACGACGACACGGAGCTCTCGAGCGACGACTATCCCGAGCTGGCCTCCGAGCCGCCCGCGCCGCCCGTCGACGGTGAGCCTCACGCCGCGGTCGGCGTCGACGAAGAGCGCACGCTGCTCGAGTCCGTCGCCACGGGCTGGCGCCGCGGCCGCTGAGCCGCGGCCCCGGCTTGAGCCGACGTAGCGCGTGACCGTCGCAGACCAGCCGTCGGCGCGCAGGAGGCCCGCTACATGGTGCTCGTGCTCGTCGGGCGTCATCGGGAACGGCGACGGCCGACTCTCAGGTCGAGGGTCGCCACGGGGGTTCTAGGACGCAAACCCAAGCAGACGGTCGTGGTGCAGCTTGTTAAGCGCCGCGACCGTTGTCGTTCAGTGCCTCGATCCGGATCATCGGTGGATGGCCCATGGCACGCGTCGCCAGGTCACGCAACGCGTCGTATAGGCACGCTGCCGCTGGCGGCCGCCTGGACCGAAGCCGCGCGCGTCGCGGTGTGCGAAAGCGCGGTCGGCCTGACCTCGCCAGCGCCGGCAGAGTCGCTTCTACGCCTCGAGGTCGAACCCCGAGGGGGATGTCGGCAGGATGAGGTCAAGCGTCCGGACGCCAGACACGGTTCCGAAAGACCATCCCTGCTCAGAGCGTTGATACGGAAGAGACACGTGAGAAAGTGGAGAAAGCCATGCTGAGCAGTCTGATGATGGACGACTTCCAGCTGTCGCCGACCGTACTGGTCGAGCGGGCAGACCGACTGAATTCGGACACCAAGGTCGTGTCTCGTCGTCCTGACGGCGCGGCGCATCGTGCGACACCCAGGTTCGAGACGACAACCTTGCGCGGGCGCTTCGTGGAGGCGCCGCGTTGGCCGTGAGCCGGATGCCCGCGACTGCCGAGCATGAAGTGGAAAGCTTCTCTACCCCCAGCGAGATGTCGAGTCTCGCTCAGCGTCGAACAGCCGTCGCCCATGCCAAGCGGGCGCTTCCCCCCGGGCTGCGCGTCGTTCTCTACCACCACCTGGCTGACCGACCGACTGAGCTTGAGGGACCACTCCACGTCAACACACCGCCCTCACTGTTCGAGGAACACATACGGCGGCTTTCGCGCGACTATGAGGTCGTCGACCTGGAGACCGTCATCTCGGGGCGCCTTCCCAGACGTGCGCTGCTCATCACGTTTGACGATGGTTACCGCTCAGTGCTCGACGTCGGGCTTCCGGTCCTCGCTCGGCATGACCTCCCCAGCGTCTTCTTCGTGTCCGCGGCGTTCGTGGACCCAACCTCGATACCGCTTGACAATCTGCTCTGCTGGCTCGCTGCGCGGGCCGGCGTGGGGGATGTGGCGGCGAATGTCCTCGGCTGTGAGGCCGTGAGCTGCACGATCGAGGAGCTCGTTGCGCTGACGACGCGCCTTCCGTACTGGCGGCGGACCCGCCTCGGCCGTGAGCTGACCGAGCACTACAGCGCGGATGCTTCTCGGATTCGGAGCGAGAGCAAGCTATTTCTGGAGCCCGGCGAGCTCCCACGCCTTGCCGAGTTCGGCTGCGCGGTCGGGAACCATACTCGATCGCACGTCGCGTGCCACACCATCCCGAATGATGAGGTCGCGGCGGTGGAGCTGATCGAGCATCAGCGCGACCTGGAGCATTGGACAGGATCACGCGTCAAAGCCTTCAGCTACCCATACGGGAGCCGGCGTGACGCAACGCCCCTCATCGAGCGCGTCCTCGCGGAGTCCAGCCACCAAGCGTCATTTCTGGTCGAGTCACGCCCTAACCGGGCCAACCAACCCCGAAGGCCATGGAATCGCGTCAGCTTGCACCACCAATCGACTGCAAGGCTCACGGCTGAGCTTGAGCTCCTGCCGCAACTTCGGGCTCTGCGGGACGTCCTGTCAGGTCTACCCATGAACGTCCGGCTGCCGGTATGACGGCGCTATCCAACACCCCTCGTCTCGTTGTGTTGACGGGAGACGGGCCAGAACACCATTATGTGACTAACCGCCTCTGTGCCGAGCTGCCGATCCATAAAGTTGTGGCTGACACGCGACACCGGCCACCCAGGCTGCGGCGAGCCTTTCGAGGCGGCGTGCTCGTCGGGTTCTCACGCATTGGTTTGTTTGCGTTCAGACGTCTCGTGTCCGACGAGACCGCCCGCTCAGGCGCGTTACGGAGGATCCTCAGCTCGGAGCTCAGCGAATGCTTCACGCAGGAGCAGCTTGTGACACGGATCGACGGCGTCAACAATACGCACGCACGCGCGGTGATTGCAGCAGCACAACCAGACGCTCTCTTGGTGTTCGGCACCTCGATCGTGAGCGCAGAGACGCTCGCCCTTGCTCGCGATCAGGTTGTGAACCTGCACACCGGAATGTCACCGCGCTACCGCGGGACGGATTGCACGTTCTGGCCAGTCGCAAACCGCGAGCCCGAATGGATTGGCGCAACGGTGCACGAATGCACGGCCGCGATCGACGGGGGACAGATCTTCGGCGTCGCGCGCGCCAGCTGGCATCCCGACGATCGGCTGCATGAGCTATTCGCGCGGGCGGTCGAATGCGGTGCTGGTCTTTACATCGATGTCATGCGGCGCTACCTACGTGACGGGGCGCTCAAGGGAGAGCGGCAGGATCTGAGCGATGGAGCCGAATATCGCGGTTACATGCGAACCCTGGGACCCGAGCTGCGCGCCCGTGTCACGCTGCGGCGCGGGCTCCTCAAAACTACCCCGCCCGCAGCGAATAGCCCTGCTCGACAAGATGCCACATACATTGCCAGCTGATAAGACACGTGCAGTGGCCGATCTAGCGGTGATAATCGTATCGTTCAACAGCGCCCGTTGGCTCGTGCCGTGTCTGTCATCGGTCTACGCACACGCCGGATCGGCGAAGCTCGACGTGATAGTCGTCGACAACGGTTCGACCGACGGCTCGGCCGAGCTGGTCGAACGCGAGTTCGCTGAGGTGCTGGTCATTCGCAACGAGAACCGTGGCTTTGCCCATGCGAACAATCGCGGCTTTGAAGCGACGCGGGCTCCGTTCGTCTTGTTCCTGAACCCGGATGCAGAGATCCGCAACGGATACCTGGGAGACATGATCGAGGTACTGCGATCGCGTCCAAGCGTGGGGCTTATTGGGTGTCGGCAAGTAGTGCCTGACGGCACGGTCTACCCCACGATTCGTCGCTTCCAGACGCCGCAGCGGACGCTTCTGGAGGGCCTTGGGTCGGAGCGCTTTCCGATAAGGGCCCCGTGGATGGGCGAGCGTGAGTTGGATCCTGCGGCATATGCCCGCGAGACAGCGTGCGATTGGGTCTCCGGCTCATTCATGCTCGCTCGAAGCGAAGCGGTGCGAGAGGCCGGGCTGATGGACGAGCGCTACTTCCTATATTGCGAGGAGCCCGATCTATGCAAGTCGCTGAAGGCGGCTGGCTGGGAGGTTCGCTACGTTCCGGACATGACGATTCTTCATTATTGGGGCAAGGATGGAGCAAATGCGCGCTTGTCCGCGCAGCAGGCGTACGCGCGTCGGCAGTATCTCTTCAAGCACCACCGGCCGCTGTCGCGATGGCTGACAACGCTGGCGCTCGCGCTTCAGTACGCCCGAGGCGCCATGATTCCGATCGGAGGTGGGGAGGCGGTGCGTGCCCGCCGCGTCGCGTCACGGTCGGCGCTGTGGACGCTGCTCGGATTCGCGCCTGCACCCTTTGGCGAGCTGTCGGGACCTGTTCGTGGTGGGCTCGGCGAACCTTCGCCGCCGGGCACCCACGGTCTCCACATGCACCGCCAACCGTGAGCGATCCGCCCATACACGTCTCCGCGAGCTTCGCCTGAAGCGCCGCCCGCACGAGGTTGTCCGAGTTCTCGTAGCAGTCACGCACGCAGGCGTGCGGCCCCGGCGGATGAAAATGATCGAGATTGGCGCGGTCCCTGTTGAGGGCTGGCGGTTGATCGTGCGCCGCACCCGGGCTCGCGGGAGCGCAGGCGGAGCTCTCCCCGAACTGGCGCCACCACGCCTTCGCCACCAATCGCACCGTCTTGCTGCTCGTGGCTGACACCGATCACCGCGACCACGCCGGCATCGCACTCGTGATCCGCGACCTCAAAAGACCAAGCCCTCGCTCACTTTTGGCCCACGAGGTCGCGCGCCCTATTGGGCGCGTCCGCCGGATGCGCGCCGCGCGTCGTGACGGCGGTCGTCGACTCACCAATATCGGGCCATAAGTCTCCGGCCCCGGCCGGCGTTGGTCTGGAAGAGGCGATGATCGTCCCCATCATTGATACCACCCCCAAGCAAGGATTGGAGCGCCGCTGATGTGCGGGATCGCCGGCCAGGTGCGCGTTGACGGCGCGAGCGTCGAGCCCGAGCTCATCCACCGGATGTGCGCGGCGCTGGAGCACCGCGGACCCGATTCCCGCGGGCGTTCACGTCGCCGGCGAGGTGGGCCTGGGCATCCAGCGGCTGCGCCGTCATCGACCTGTCCACGGGCGACCAGCCGATCTACAACGAGGACGGCTCGGTCGTCGTCGTCCTCAACGGCGAGATCTACAACTACCGCGAGCTGCGCGAGCAGCCTGCGCGGCGCGGACACCGCTTCGCGCACCGACGGCGACACCGAGGTCATCGTCCACCTCTACGAGGAGTACGGGCCCGGCTGCGTCGAGCGGCTGCACGGCATGTTCGCCTTCGCGCTCTGGGACAGCCGGCGCGCGGCGGCTGGTGCTGGCCCGCGACCGCGTCGGCAAGAAGCCGCTGTTCTACGCCGAGCGGCGCCGGCGCGCTCAGCTTCGCCTCCGAGCTGCGCGGCCCTGCTCCAGGATGCCGACGATCCCGCGCGACGTCGATCCACGCGCGCTCGACGCCTACCTGGCGTATCCGCTACATCCCCGCGCCGCTGACGCGCGTTCGCAGGCGGTCCGCAAGCTGCCGCCCGCGCACCGTACATGGTCTCGACGAGGGCGGGCGCGTATCGATCGAGCGCTACTGGTCGCTGGACTTCTCGCGCCAAGCGCGACGGTCCACGACGTCGAGGAGCTGCACGAGGAGATCCGCCAGGCCGATCCGCACGCGCGGTGCGCCGCCGGCTGGTCGCCGACGTGCCGCTGGGCGCGCTCCTCTCCGGCGGCGTCGACTCCTCGGCCGTCGTCGCGGCCGATGGCGCGAGCAGGCGAGCGGCCCGTCAAGACCTTCTCGATCGGCTTCGACGACAAGTCGTTCAACGAGCTGCCCGCAGGCCCGCCAGGTCGCCGAGCACTTCGGCACCGAGCACCACGAGTTCATCGTCCGGCCCGACGCGGTCGAGATCCTGCCCGCAGATCGTCCGCCACTACGGCGAGCCGTTCGCCGACTCACTCGGCGATCCCGAGCTTCTACGTCTCGGCGCTGACGCGGCGAGCACGTCACCGTCGCCCTCAACGGCGACGGCGGCGACGAGTCGTTCGCCGGCTACTACTCGCTACGTCCACACGCTGCGGATGAATCGGCTGGACCGCCTGCCGCTCTCGCTGCGCCGGATGATGGGCCGCGCCGGCCTGTGGCTGCCCACCAGCGGCGAGGACCGGAGCGCGATGAGCCGGGCCCGCCGGCTGGCGACAGCGCTTCCCCTCGACGAGCCGGATCGGCACAGCCGCTACATGAGCTGCTTCGCCCCCGAGGACCGAGATCGCCTGCTACACCGACGAGTTCCGCGATGCTCGTCGGCGACCACACCCCGGAGGACATGATCCGCGACGCGTGGACCGCGGCCAGCGGGACCGACCCGCTCGGACGTCATGCAGGAGGTCGACATCACCACGTGGCTGCCGGGCGATCTGCATCCCCAAGATGGACATCGCGACGATGGCGCACGGGCTCGAGGCACGCTCGCCGTTCCTCGACCACGAGCTGATGCAGATGGCGGCGTCGATCCCGGCCGAGCTCAAGCTGCCCGGGATGCGCAAGAAGGGCCTGCTGCGCGACGCGCTGCAAGCCGTGGCTTCCGGCGGGGATCCTGGAGCGGCCGAAGCAGGGATTCTGCGTGCCGATGGCCTCGTGGCTCAGGAACGACCTTCACCAGTTCGCCTGTGACGTCCTACTCGATCCGCTGACGACGAGCCGGGGCTACTTCAGGTCCGATGAGGTGGGCCGCCTGCTGCGCCGGCACGCAGAGGGCACCGCCGATCACGCCAACCAGATCTGGGCGCTATTGGTCCAGGAGCTGTGGCACCGGGAGTTCATCGACGGGGTGTCCACAACGCCCACAACGGTGGCTCTCGCCACGGCGTAGCCGGCGCCGTGGAACTCATCGCGATCCTGCGTCTGCTCTGGCGCCGCCGGCTGCTCATCGCGCTGGCGGCGATCGTGTCCGTGGGCTGCGGGATGCTGCTCGGGAGCGGCCCCACGCAGGTCGTCGGTGTCGGATCCAGCCGCCTGGTGGTCAACACCCCGCGGTCGCAGGTGGTCGACGCGTCTTCGACCAACAAGCAGACGCTCGTCAACCACGCGCCGATGCTGGCCGACTTGCTCGCCACCGCCGGCCCGCGCGAGCAGATCGCCGGCCTCATCGGCGTCCCGGCCAAACAGCTGGCGGTGATCGACAAACGACTGATATCGCCGGACGTCGCCACGCCGCTTCCGTCCGGAGCCGCGGACGCGTCGCTCGCCACCGGAGCCCCGTACTCGTTGCTGCTCAATCCATATCAGGGACCAGTCCCGATCGTGGAGTTCGACGCACAGGCGCCGACGGTCGTGGGCGCGCGGCGCCTGCTCGACGCAGCGGCGAGCGTGCTCGAGAAGACCGTCAACAGCGCCAAGCCCGGGCCGGACGGCAAGCTTTGGGTGTCGGTCATCTCCGCGCCGCAGGTGCACCAGGTCGAGCACGGCCCGCGCAGGATCTACAAGATCGCCGGCACGCTCGTGGTGTTCGTGCTCTTGACCACGGTCATCCTGCTGCTGCCCACCCGGCGGGGTCGCCAACGCCGTCCGTTCAACGCGCGGCGGTTGCTGCCTCTCGGCGGCTGCGCGCTCATCGGCCTCGTGGCGACGGTGATCAGCCTCTCGACGATCTCGATCTTCCCGCCGCACTTCGAGCGCCGCAATCTCAGCGTCGCCACCGCCGAGACCCACCTGCTCGTCGACACCCCGCCGCCGTCGGCGCCCAACCTCAGTCCGTACTCGGCCGTCCTCAACCCCGCCACGCTGCCCTCGGACATCGAGGCGATCACGACCCGGGCCACGCTGTACGCCGGCCTGCTCACGTCCGCGCCGGTGGTCCAGGACATCGCCAGCCATGCCGGTGTTTCGCCCGATGCGATCTACGCCTACCAGAGCCCGACCCCGAACGTCCCGGTCGCGCTCTCCGCGCCCACGAGCGAGAAGCGAAGCTACGAGCTGGCCAACCTGCGCCGGCCGTACCAGATCGAGATCCAGGCGCGCCCCCAGTACCCGATCATCGACATATACACGCAGGCGCCGACCCCGCTCGAGGCCCAGCGGCTGGCCGATGCGTCGGTGGCGGGGTTGCAGGATTACATCTGGTCGCTGGCGTCCGCCCATGGCGAGACGCGCTGGGCCAATCGGATCCGCCTGCTTGAGCTCGGCGAGCCCCAGGGGGCGATGATCACGACCGGCACCAAGATGGTGGCCGGACTGACCTTCTTCGCCGCGTTCCTCGTCAGCTGGTGCGGATTGCTGCTGCTGCGCCGGTGGCGGCGCTGGCGCGCCGGCGAGCTCGTGGACCGCCCGCGCCCGGCGCGCCGTGCGGCCGTGCCCAAGCGCCTGCGGCAGGTGGGGGACTGGCCGCGCACCACCCGGGTACTGCCGTGGCTGCTGGCGTTCTTCATCGCCATGCTGTGGCTCGTCCCGTTCGAGCAGATCCAGCTCAACGTGGCGCTGCCGATCGGACTGCCGCTGGACCGGCTCGTCCTGCCGTTCCTCATCGGGCTATGGATCCTTGCGATCAGCGCCCGGGGCCGCGGGGCTCCGCGGCTGCGTCTCACCTGGATCCACGGGGCGGTCGGCGCGTTCATGACCGTCGCGCTGTTGAGCGTCGTCCTCAACGCCCCGGACCTCAACCACACGCAGGAGCTCATGGAGGGACTGAAGCGCGTCCCGTTGTTCATGTCCTACCTGTCGCTGTTCGTGATCGTGGCGAGCGTGGTCCGGCCCAGCGAGGTGCGGGCCTTCCTGAACTACATGCTCGTCCTCGCGCTGATCATGGCCGTGGGGATGATCATCGAGTACCGGTTGGCCTACAACGTCTTCTACGACCTCTCGGCGCGGCTGCTGCCGGGCTTCTTCACGGTCGGCGGCCTCATCGGCGGCACCGGCAACGCCGCCGCGGTGGACGGCATCGGCCGTCGCCTCGTGCAGGGCTCCGCCGGCCACCCGCTGGAGGCGGTCGCGATGCTGTCGATGGCGCTCGCCATCGCGCTCGTCGGCCTCACCGAGGCCAAGCGGCTGGGCCAGCGGATCGGCTACAGCGTGGCCGTGTGCCTCCTGCTGGCCGCGATGGTGGCGACGTTCCGCAAGAGCGCCCTGCTCGCGCCGCTCTCGGTCCTGATCACCGTGACCGTGTTCCGCCCCCGCCAGATGCTGAGGATGGCACCGCTGGGACTGGTGCTCCTCGCCGGCGTGCACGTGATCGCCCCCGGCGCGTTCGGCTCTGTCACCGAGCAGCTCAGCGGAAGCCGGCTCAACGTCCCGACGGTCAGCGACCGCGTCGTCCGCTACGACGCTGTGCGACCCGACGTCTGGAGCCACCTGCTCTTCGGGCGTGGCCTGGGGACGTACGACCACGTGGCCCACCGCATCCTCGACTCCGAGTTCCTGGGCCGGCTGATCGAGACCGGAGTCCTGGGCCTGGTCACCTACTTCTCGATGATCGTCGCCACGGTCGTGGAGGCCCGTAAGGTCATCCGGCGTGCGGATCCGGCCAAGGTATCGCTGGCCCTGATGTGTGCTGCGGCCGCGATCTCGTTCGGGGTGCTGACCTTCATGTACGACACGCTGTCGTTCCCGCACGGCCCCTACCTGTTCCTCTGCCTGGCCGGCATGGTCGCCGTGCTCACCGAGCGCACCCCGGAGCCCGAGGCGGAGACCGCGCATCGCCTGCCGGGGCGCCATCGCCTCGGCCCGCCCTCGCGCCGCACGGCCCATCCGCACGAGCGACCGCACCCTGGTGTAGCCGTGGCCGAGAGTGGCATCGGCGCCGGCGCCCAGGACCGCGCCGGCGATCTGCGCGGCCGGTCCGCGGACCGAAGCCACGGTTCGCACCCGCGACTTCCGCGGCTCCGGCGCCGTTCTCAGCGAGACTGACGACAAGGGGAGTTGTGACGTGCCCAAGCGAGTTCTGATCCCGGTGGCCGCGTGCGCGGTGCTCGTGCCGATCGCCGTGATCCGCGCGTCGGGAGCGACCTCAGCGCCCGAGAGGCCGGCGGTCAGGCACGCGCAGGTGACACGCACGGTGGTCCACGACACCGCCCACGCCGGGGCCCCCGTATCGGCCAGGCGCTGCGAGCTCGCGGGCGGGAACTGCAGGGCGCACGCGGCGGGCAGGCTCCCGCGCCACCGTCCCGCGCGCAAGGCGTTCCCGACCATCGTCGGTACCCCGGTGGCCGGCCACGTCCTGAGGGCAACGGTCGGCAAATGGGCCAACGCACCACGCCACTTCTCGTTTCAGTGGTACGACGAGAACACGCCGATCCCGGGCGCGACGCAGTCCACCTATCGGGTCACCAACAACGACGTCGACCACACCCTCGACGTCTCGGTGATCGCGGCAAACGCCCGCGGCGCGAGCCGTCCGGCGCCCTCGCCGGCCACCGGGGTGGCGGTCCTTCCGTGCGGGCTTGTGGTCTCGAGCACCTCGGCGATCAGCGCTGCGGTCAACGGCGGCAACGCGCCCGGCCGCGCGATCTGCGTGCGCACGGGGACCTACTCGGTGGGCTCGCTCAGCGGGCGCCACTCGACGATGACGACGGTGGAGGCCTATCCCGGCGATCAGCGGCCGGTGCTGGCGGGATCGGTCGGACTGAGCGGCGCCAACCTGCGCGTGGAGGGCTTCGCGACCACCGGGGGCTTCTACACCAACGGCGCGACCAACGTGAAGATCGTGGGCAACACCTTCGAGAACTGTACGGCCTGCGGGTCGCTCCTGTTCGCCAACAACGAGCATGACGGTGGCAACCTGACCGTGGCGCACAACCTGATGTACAACGTCAGGCAGACCGGCGCCTTCAACGACGGCTATGGCGTCTACGGCTGCAATGGCTCCTGGTCGGGGCTTTCCATCCTCTTCAACACCTTCGACACCATGAACCAGCATCCGGTTCAGCTCGGCGGGTGCAAAGGGGTCGAGATCGTGGGCAACGAGATGCACAACGTGACCTATGACACGTCCCCGGCTGCCGGCGGCGACAACTACGGCGAGCACGTCGACTGCATCGAGATGTGGAACCAGTCCACCCGGATGCTCATCGCCAACAACCGCTGTGAGAACACCGCCCCTCCCGGCGGGCAGGGCATGCTGCTCTCGGGCGACACCTCCTACGGGACGTTGCGCAACAACCTCATCGTCGACATCTCTGACCAGTGTGTCGACGACACACCCAACGGGACGTCGTCGGGCAGCTTCAACAACTGGACGGTCCAGAACAACACCGTGGAGGCGTGCGGGTACTCGTTCACCTCGGGAGGCCTGGGCGGCAGCTATGGCTTTGACATGAACGGCCCCAACAGCGCCGGCAACATCTTCAAGTTCAATGTCTTCACGAGTTGGGAGACCAACGGCTCACCTAGCCAGTTCGCCTTCGAGGACGACAATGCGGTCGGGCACGGGGACCTGCCGCACGCGCCGGGCACGCATGACCGCCGCATCCGGGTGCGCTTCGCCGACTACCACAACTGGCGCCCACTCAACCTTCCGAGCAACTGGGGCTACCACGCTACGCGCGTGGGCTATCTCGGCAACACCCCCTGACGGTCCCCCGCGCCCGAGCCCTGACACGCAAAGGCGCGGGGCCGCCCGAGAGGGACGGCCCCGCGTCGAGCGAGACCCGGCTCCCGCCGGGACAGGCCCACCCATCGTCGGGCCCGAGCCGGCGACGCCGGGTGTTCCTTACGGCATGTTGGCCTGGTAACCGACCCGCGCCGGGTGATAGCCCCAGTTGGCGGGGAGGTTTGTCGTCTGCCAGTTGTGCTGGTCGACGAACTTCGGAGCCGTCGTGACGTCGCCGGTGCCGGGCGCGCCCGGAAGCGAGCCGCTCTGGACGTCGTTGTTGGTCTCCGAGGAGAACTGGTTCTTCGAGCCGTTGATCTCCCAGCTGCTGAAGACGTTGTACTCGAAGGTGTTGCCGGTACTGTTGGGGCCGTACATGTCGAACCCGTAGCTGCCACCGACACCGCCGCCGCCCCACGTGTTCCCGCAGTCGTCGATGGTGTTGTTCTCGACCGTCCAGTTGCTGAAGCTGGTCGACGAGGTCCCGTTCGGCGTGTCATCGACGCACTGATCGCTGATGTTGACGATCAGGTTGTTGATGAGCTTGCCGTTCCGGGTGTCTCCGGAGAGCAGCATGCCCTGCTCCTGCTTGGCACCGGTCGTGTCCTCGCACCGGTTGTCCGCGATGTCGACGTTCGATGCCCCGCCCCAGATCTCGATGCAGTCGACGTGCTGGTCCGGGGTCGAGCTGTCGAAGTAGACGTGATCGATCTCGTTGCCGATGATGTTCATCCCGTCGCAGGTCGTCTCGTCGGGATGCTGGTTCATGTTCTGGAACGTGTTGTAGAGCACGTTGATGTTCGTCGGGTTGCCGGTGCAGCCATAGACGCCGTAGGCGTCCTGGAAGGCATCCTTCTGCTTGACGTTGACCATCCGGTTGTGTGCCACGACGAAGTCGCCGACGTCGGCGCTGTTGTTGATGAACAGCAGCGAGCCACAGGCGGTGCAGTCATGGAAGTAGTTCCCGATGATCCGCAGGTGGTTCATGCCCATCGTGTAGAACCCATCGCTGAGGTTGAAGCCCTCGATCCGGAGGTTCGTGCCGCCGACGCCGATGCCGCCACTGAGGGTGGGCTGAGCCTGTCCGGGCTCTGCCTCCAATGTCGTCATCGACGGCTGCTTGGCGTTGATCGAGGAGATGTTGTAGCTGCCGGGCGCGGCGCAGATGACCTTGCCCGCGTTGGCGCTGCTCTGCATGTCGCTGAGGATCGCCGAAGCGGTCGAGGCCACCATGTCGCACGCCTGGACGATGACGCCTGTCGAGTTGGAGCCGGCGGGGACGCCGGAGCCCGAGGCGTTGCTGGCGGTGGCCGCCACGTCGATTGTGTGGTCGATATCAGAGGACGTCACCGTGTACGTCGAGCCGGTGGCGCCGCTGATCGGCGTCTCCTCGTCATACCATTGGTACGAGTAGCCGGTCGGCGAGCCCGACCACGTACCCGTGGTCGCGGTGAGCGTGCTGCCCGGCTCGGGCGTGCCCGAGATCGAGGGCAGTGCGGTGTTGACCGGCGTGCCGGTCCCACCGCCCCCACCGCCGCCGGCTCCGGCCACGGTCGCTGTGGCCGGAGAGTTGGCTGACGCCGAGCCGCCGGCATTGGCGGCGGTGACGACCGAGCGGACCGTGTCGCCGACGTCGCTGGCTGGTCAGCGTGTAGGTGCTGGCTGGTGGCGCCGGAGATGTTGGTGCAGTTGGCGCCGGAGGTGTTGCAGTCCTGCCACTGGTAGGCGTAGCTGGTCGGGCTGCCGGTCCAGGTGCCCTTGGTCGTGGTCAGGGTCTGGCCCTGGGTGGCGGTCCCGCTGATCGCCGGCGCCGCCGTGTTGGTCGGGGCCGTCGGCGGCCGGGGCCTGGACGACCGCGGTCTGGGCCGAGGTGGCGGGCGTCGAGCCGCCGCGTTGGTGGCGGTGACGACGACGCGGAGCGTGTCGCCGACGTCGTTGCTGGTCAGGGTGTAGCTGCTCGCCGGTGGCGCCGGAGATGTTGCTGCAGCTGGCGCCGGAGGTGTTGCAGTCCTGCCACTGGTAGGCGTAGCTGGTCGGGCTGCCGGTCCAGGAGCCGTTGCTGGTGGTCAGCGTCTGGCCCTGGGTGGTGGTCCCGCTGATCGCCGGCAGCGCCGTGTTGGTCGGAGGCTGCGGCTGCTGGCGCCTGGACGACCGCCGTCTGCGATGAGGTCGCCGGGGTCGAGCCGCCGCGGGTTGGCTGGCGGTGACGACGACGCGGAGCGTGTCGCCGACCTCGTTGCTGGTCAGGGTGTAGGCTGCTGACGGTGGCGCCGGAGATGTTGGTGCAGCTGGCGCCGGAGGTGTTGCAGTCCTGCCACTGGTAGCCGTAGCTGGTCGGGCTGCCGGTCCAGGAGCCGTTGCTGGTGGTCAGCGTCTGGCCCTGGGTGGTGGTCCCGCTGATCGCCGGCAGCAGCCGTGTTGGTCGGGGCCGGCGATCGTGCCTGGACGACGCCGGTCTGGGCCGAGGTGGCCGGGGCCGACCCGCCGCGTTGGTGGCGGTGACGACGACCCGGACGTGTCGTTGACGTCGTTGCCGGTCAGCGCGTAGCTGCTGGCGGTCGCGCCGCTGATGTTGGCGCAGTTCGCGCCGGAGGCGTCGCAGTCCTCCCACTGGTAGCTGTAGCTGGTGGGGCTGTTGATCCAGGTGCCGTTGTCCGTCGTGAGGGTCTGGCCCTGCATCGCGGTGCCGCTGATCTGCGGGGCCACGAGGCTGACCGGCGGGGCTCGGCAGCGGCGGCAGCGGATCAGTCGTGGTGGTCGACGAGCCGGTCGTAGTCGTCGTGGGAGGACGGCGGCGGGGCGCTGGCGGAATTGGTCGTGCCAGTGACATACGCCGAGATCGGGCACGTGCTCCACTGGGCGCCACTGCTCCACGTCGACGGCATCGAGTTGAGGGTGCTCTGACGAGAGTTCTCGCTCGAGCACGGCCCGCTGGCACGGTCGCGGAAATACATCGTGCCGCCCTTGCCCAGGACAGCGAGCCAGTAGGTCTTGGACGCGCTCACGGCGGTCCCGCTGATCGACAGCGCGTTCCAAGCCCCCGCCTTCGGCGAGGACAGCGTCCCGCTGCCGAGCAGGGCTCCCGGGTGTCCGTTGCTGTCGGCGTAGATGCCTGCCAGCACCGTGCTGGCCTTGCTGTGAGAGTCGAGGTAGACGTCGATCGACGTCGCCTGGCCCGCGGTGCTGTTCTTGAACGGGAACGCCTCGGCCAGCCCGGCCTGGTTGTTGTCGACCGCTGACTCCACCTGCTGATCGCCGAACAGAGCCGAGCTGGTGGTGGCGCTGGCGGCCCGCGTGTTCACCAGGCTGGCGGTCATGGTCGCCTTGGACTTGGTCGCCTTCTTCTTCCGCTTCGTCGGCTTGGCCCACCACTGAGGCGTCTTACGGAGCGAGCCGCTGCTGTGCGGAAGACGCTTGAAATGGACGCGCGACGTATGACGCGTGCTCGGACGAACTGCAATTGAGTGCCCCCACGCAACTGCCGCAGTCATGCCCACACAAACGGCGGCGCACACCAACGCGATCCGACGCATCCGATTCGACCCTCCCGCGTATCTATGAGTGAATTCCCCCCTGCCGGGCGCCGTCCTGGCAGCCCACTAGTTCCCGAAGCCGTGTTCAGCGAAACGTCCGCGGCTTGAAAAACGACCTGGTGGGATCAGGGCGGCACCGTGAGGGGGTTTGCCCACAAGTAATCGCCCGGAATACCGAGGGCTTTAGCTCAATCGGGCCGCGACGAGTGACCGAGACCTAAGAAAGCGCGCGACCGCGATGCGATCCTGCGAGCGACCGAAATACAGAGCGTCTTGTGCGGACGGTCAGGGTGAGGCTTTGGCGGAGGTGGGACGTGCGCCGTCGCGAGCGATCACCTGAAGGTGACAGCGTTGTTGCAAACGGACGGATTCTGGCCACTCGGAGTTGGAAAGCCCCTCGCGACCACTCATAAAGCCACGTCGGCGCCCCTGTTCGGGGCCTGGACATTTGATGGAGGTGCCGGCCCGCTCAGGGCGTCGACCGGCGGCTCAGGAGGCGCCGCGGCTGGTGAGCACCGCGGGCAGCGTGCGCAGCAGGATCCAGACGTTGAGACGCAGCGAGCGGCGCTCGACGTACTCAACGTCGAGCTCGATCATCTGCTCCAACGTGAGCTCGCAGCGCCCGCTGACCTGCCACAGCCCGGTGATGCCGGGCTTCACCTCGAAGCGGCGGAACCAGTGCGCCGGATAGTGGTCGACCTCGTAGGGGATCGGCGGCCGGGGGCCGACAAGCGACATGTCTCCGCGCAGGACATTCCAAAGTTGCGGAAGCTCGTCAAGACTGGAGCTGCGCAGGAAGCGCCCGACGCGGGTGATCCGGTCGTCGCCGGCGAGCTTGAACTGCGGTTTGCCTTCCACTGGCGGCGGGCGTCGCGCCGGCGATCAGGCTCTGCACGAACTCGCGGTGGCCGGTCGTGGCTGGCGCCCGGCGGTCATCGTCCGGAACTTGTGGACGATGAACGGCCGCTGCGTGGCGACCGACCCGGCGCTGGCTGAAGATCGCCGGGCCCGGCGACTCCACGCGAACCGATCGCGGCGATGATCAGCAGCACCGGGGACAGCAGCACCAGCGCGAGCGCGGCGACGACGATGTCGAGCGACGCGGCAGCCGACGTCGACCGCACGGCGTCTGGCGCGACGTCGTCGCCTGAACCGTACTTGTCGACATGTCAGCTGGATCGAGTGCCCCGGTGCTCATGATCGGATCTCGCTGTCCGATCAACGCCCGGGCGTCCGGCAGCTTGCGCCTGACTCCGCATGAGGGTCGACCCTCACTCGCGGCGCGCTAGGCCGCGGCGAGCTGCCGGTGACCTGCGGATGTGCGGCGTCGAGTCCAGCCGCTCCAGCTCTCGCTGCAGCGCGCGCCGGCCGCGATGGTGCAGGCCGTGGATCGAGCCCTCGCTGCGGCCCATCCGGTCGGCGATCTCGCCGGGGGTGAGCCCGACGACGTGCCGCAGGATGACGACCTGACGCTGCTCGTCGGGCAGCGTGGCCAGTGCGGAGCGCACTGTCTCGGTCCGGTCGAGGTCGATGCTGCGTGCTCGTGTCGGGATCGATCACGTTCTCGGTCGGGGTGAGCCGGTTGGCGCGCAGCTGGTCGATCGCGACGTTGCGGGCCATGCGCAGCAGCCACGCGAAGAACGGAACGCCCCGGTCGTCGTACTTGACGATCGCCGTCATCAGCTTGGCGAAGACGTGCTGGGTGACGTCCTCGGCCTCGTGGTCGTCGCGGACGATCGAGCGCACGTAGCCGTAGATGTTGTGGACATAGGTGACGTACAGGAAGCGCACTGCCTCCTGGTCGCCCTCCTTGGCTCGCGCCACGGCGAGCCGAATCTTGCGCTGCGTCTCCGGCGACTCGTCGAGCGTCGTCCGGCTGTGAAAGCCCGTTGCCGCAGACGTGGCCGTCAGCGCGCCGCCCCTGGTGCTATGCGTCATGCCTTGCCTCTGTTTGTTTGCCCCGGGGCCCTGCTGGCCCCCTCTGTGCAGCGAGTATGGATGCGATCCCTGGACTGCTCAATGACCACCCCGGCTCATTGCTCGTTCAGCGCCCTGAACGCTTGGCTGAGCCATGTGGCACAGACCGGGGTGCCCAAAGACGCGCGCACCGAGCGTGAAAAGCGGGCCCGTCTCGCCGTTGATGGGGCGTGTTGCGACCATCAACCGACCTGGGCTGGGAGCCCAACGCGACCCCGAGCGGCCCGGCCGTGCTGGTCAAGCTTGACGGCGCCGAGGTCGAGAACAACACTGACCGCACCATGAAGCTGCTGATCGTCGACAACGCGCCCACGCGCGCCGGGATCCGGATGGCACTCGGAGACGACGTGTTCGTCTGCGCGGAGGAGACCGAGCTCGACCAGGCCATCCGGGCCGCCAAGCGCGAGCAGCCGGACATCGCCTTCATCGGCCGCGACCTTCCCGGTGACTGGCGCGCGCTCGTGCGCGGGGTTTGCCGGGCGGCGCCGATGTGCGCCGTCGTGGTGCTCGCTCAGACCAGCGACGCCGACGACATGCTCGAATCGGTGCGCGCCGGCGCCGTCGGCTACGTTCCGGGCGTCCTGGACGCCGATCGGCTGCGCCGGGTGTTCCGCGCGCTCAGCGGCGCCGAGGCGATCGTTCCGCGCGCGATGGTCAATGAGCTGCTCTCAGAGCTGCGCGGGACGCACAACGCCGAGAACGGGTTGACAGGCCGGGAGGCCCAGGTGCTGGGGATGCTGCGTCGCGGCCACTCGACGGCCTGGATCGCCGAGCGGCTTCAGATCGCTCCGGTGACCGTGCGCCGGCACATCTCCGAGCTGGTCCACAAGCTGGGCGTGGAGAGCCGCTCGGACCTCATCGAGCGCGGCGCCGTCTAGCGCCGGTCAGCTCACGCCCTGCCGCACCGCGTAGACGGCCGCCTGCACGCGGCTGGGCAGCCCCAGCTTCGCCAGGATGTTCGACACGTGGTTCTTCGCGGTCCGCGGGCTGATGTTCAGCTCCTGCGCGATCTCCGCGTTCTCCATCCCGTCGGCGATGAGGCGCAGCACGTCGATCTCGCGCTCGGAGAGCTGCTCGAGCGCGGCGGCGTCCTGCTGAGGGGCCGGAGCGGCGGTGCGGATCCGTCCGAGGACGACCTCGGCCGCCCGCGGCGAGAGCCACGCCGCGCCGTTCGCGGCGGCGTACACCGCGACGACCAGGCTGTCGATCGGGGTGTCCTTGGCCAGGAAGCCGACCGCGCCGGCCTGCAGGACGGCGGAGACGTCGGCGTCGTCGGAGGAGACGGTCAGCGCCAGCACCTTGATGCTCGGGTCGCGCTCGACGATCTGCCGTGTCGCATCAGGGCCCGAGAGGTCGGGCATGCGCACGTCCATGAGCACCACGTCAGGCCGCAGCTCGGCGGCGAGCCGGACGCCCATCTTCCCGCCGGAGGCCTGCCCGACCACCTCGATGCCGGCCTCCGCGGTGAGCAGCGAGGCCAGACCCGCGCGAAACAGGTCGTGATCATCGACCACGAGCAGTCTCACCATGGTCTGCACCGGTCCACCCGTTGCCCTTCCGTCATTGACGCGTCGCCCATCCGGAGCCTTTGCCACCCAGGAGCGCGTTCCGCTCCTGACCGGAGAATAGCGCCGGCGCACGGGGCGCGGACCGGCCCGACCGGGACCTCGACGAAAGTCCAGGGCACCGGCGCCCGTTGTCCCTGATGTACGACGCACGCCGCACGTTCAACTGGATGAACGTCACATGGGCGCCGCGCCCTATTCCCGCAGATCCTGCGGCATGTCATAAATCAGCACGAGTCAAACGGACAACTCAGGGGCACTCTTGACCGCATCATCTACAGCAGTGGCGCAGCGAGCAGGACGCCGTGCGCTTCGCCGCACTCGATCTGCAGCACGCTCCCATCAAGGAGCGCCTGCGCGACGCCTTCGATCGCGTGCTCGATTCGAGCGGCTACATCCTCGGCGCTGAGGTCGAGGCATTTGAACACGAATTCGCGGAGTACTGCGGCGTCAAGCAGTGCGTCGGAGTCTCCTCCGGTACGTCGGCTCTGACGCTGATGCTCCGCGCCTACAACGTCGGGCCCGGCGACGAGGTCATCGTCCCGGCGCACACCTTCATCGCGTCGGCCTTGGCCGTGGCGCACGTCGGCGCCACGCCGGTGCTGTGCGACGTGCTGGAGGACACCGGCCTGATCGACCCCGACGCGGCGCGCGCCGCCGTCGGTCCGCGCACCGTGGGGATCCTCGCCGTGCACCTCTACGGCCAGGCGTGCGACATGGACGCGCTGCAGGCGGTGGCCAAGCCGCATGGCCTGCTGTTGCTCGAGGACGCCGCCCAGGCCGCCGGCGCGCAGTACCGCGGACGGCCGGTCGGCTCGCTCGGAGCCGCCGCCGGCTTCTCGTTCTACCCGGGCAAGAACCTCGGCGCGCTCGGAGACGGCGGCGCGGTCTGCACCGACGACGCGCTGCTGGCCAGCCGGCTCCGCCGTCTGCGCAACCTCGGCCAGCGGGTCAAGGGCGAGCACGTGGAGCTCGGCTTCAACGATCGGCTCGACGGACTCCAGGCGGCACTGCTGCGAGTCAAGCTCGAGTACCTCGACGCCTGGAACGAGGCGCGGCGCGCCCGCGCTGAGGACTATCGGGAGCTGCTCCCGCGGGACACCGTGATCATGGAGGAGCGGCCGGAGAGTCCCTGCATCTATCACCTGTTCCCGACCCGGTTTCAGGACCGCAACTGGCTGGCCGACAGGTTGCGCGAGGCCGGGATCGAGACCGGGGTGCACTACGACCGCGCGGTCCACGAGCACTCCGCCTGGGAGGACCACCAGCTGCGCCACGGCGATCTTCCGATCGCAGAGGCGTGGGCGGCGCAGGAGCTGTCACTACCAATGCACTCCGACCTCACGAGGAGCGAGGTCGAGCGCGTGGCGCACGCAATCGAAAGAGCACAAGTGAGGACGGGGCAAAAGTGAGCGCAACTGCTGCAGTCAGGACTCAGGACGAGTCGATGGCGGAGCCCACCGGGGTTGCCGTGATCGGGCTGGGGTACTGGGGACCGAACCTCCTCCGTGTCCTCGCCGACAAGCCCGAGGCCCAGGTGCGCTGGATCTGCGATCTGGACCGCGAGCGGCTCAACCGCTACCGCCGGCGCTATCCGTCGGTGCGGATCACGTCGCACATCGAGCGCGTCCTCGCCGACCCCGGCGTCGAGACCGTGATCATCGCCACGCCCGTCAACACGCACTACGACCTGGCGGCGCAGGCGCTGGAGGCCGGCAAGCACGTGTTCGTGGAGAAGCCGCTGGCTCCGTCGGCCGCGCTGGCCGACGACCTGGCCCAGATGGCGGCCGACCGCGGGCTGCTGCTGATGTGCGGGCACACGTTCGTCTACAGCCCGCCCGTGCGCGCCATCAAGCGAATGCTCGATGCCGGCACCCTGGGGGACATCTACTTCATCTCCTCCAGCCGCGTGAACCTGGGACTGCACCAGCGTGACGTGAGCGTCATCTGGGACCTGGGTCCTCACGACTTCTCGATCCTGCTCTACTGGCTCAACGAGCTGCCCACGAGCGTGCGGGCAGTCGGTCGCGACTCGATCGTGCCCGGCATCGCCGACGTCGCGTTCGTCACGCTGACGTTCGGCTCCGGGATCGTTGCCAATGTGGAGCTCAGCTGGCTCGCCCCGAGCAAGCTGCGTCGGACCGTACTGGTCGGCAGCGAGCGGATGGTCACCTACGACGACGGCGCCGTCGAGCCCGTGCGGGTCTTCGACTCCGGCGTCGTCTACAAGGATCCGGAGACGTTTGGGGAGTACCACCTCTCCTACCGGTCGGGTGACATCGTGTCCCCCAAGATCGAATCGCACGAGCCCCTCGGGCTCGAGCTCGGGGACTTCCTCGGCGCGATCCGGTCGGGCGAGTCGATGGAGTTCCATACTGCGCTGGCGCGCAGCGTTGTGCGGATCGTCGAAGCGGCCGATCGGTCCCTGAAACAGGGCGGCCGCGAGGTCTCGCTGGACACCAGCGAGGTCAACGATCAGCTCCGCGCCCGTCCAGCGCTCGCGCTCGCCTGACCCGTCACGCGAGCGACCCGCCGCGCCCCTGGGGTCGCGCGCGCGCTCCCTCTCAGGAGGTAAGCGTGCGCGTGGCCCGGGCGGGATTGCCGACCACGATCGTGCTCGGCAGGACGTCTTTCGTCACCACGGCGCCGGCCCCCACCATGGCGCCCTCGCCCACGGTGATGCCGGGGAGGATCACGGCGCCGGCGCCGATGCTGGCGCCGCGGCGCACCGTCGTGTAGCGCAGCTCGAAGGGCTGGCGGCTGCGGGGCATCATGTCGTTGGTGAACGTGGCCTGGGGGCCGATGAACACGTCATCCTCGATGCGCAGGCCATCCCACAGGAACACGCCGGACTTCAGCGTGACCCGGTCACCGACGATCACGTCGCCCTCGATGTAGGTGTGGTCGCAGACGTTGCAGTCCGCGCCGATCACCGCTCCCGCCATCACGTGGGCAAAGGCCCAGATCCGCGTGCCGGGACCGATCGTGTCGGTCTCTACCAGCGCGCGCTCGTGGATGAACGGGGGCGTGTCCATGCGCGGCATTGTGGCGCGTCCGGCCCCCACCCCGCAGTAACATCGTGAATCTCGATTCACACAGATCGCGACCGAGGAGACGAGCGTGGACCTGAACGACACCCCGGAACAGGCGGAGTACCGCGCCCAGGCGAGGGCCTGGCTCGAGGCCAACCGGGACCAGGCGCCGCCGCGCTCGGGGTCCTCCGAGAACGCCGTGTACATCGACTCTCGCCGCGCCTGGCAGCGCAAGCTCGCCGAGGCGGGGCTGGCGGCGGTCACCTGGCCCAAGGAGTTCGGCGGCCGCGGCCTGGGCCCGATCGAGCAGGTCACGGTCAACCAGGAGATCTCCAGGGCCGAGGTGCCGGGGATCCTCGACGTGATCGGGATCGGGATGCTCGGGCCGTGCCTCATCGCCCATGGCTCGGATGAGCAGAAGAGCCGGCACCTGGGCCCCATGCTCCACGGCGACGAGGTGTGGTGCCAGATGTTCTCGGAGCCGAGCGCTGGATCGGACCTCGCCGCGGTGCAGACGCGTGCGCGTCAGGCCGACGACGGCAGCTGGACGCTCAACGGCCAGAAGGTGTGGACCACCAACGCCCAGTTCGCGTCCTTCGGGCTGCTGCTGGCGCGGACCGACCCCGACGTGCCCAAGCACAAGGGCCTGACGATGTTCATCGTGCCGATGGACGCGCCGGGGGTCACGGTGCGCGGACTGCGCCAGATCTCCGGCGAGGCGGAGTTCAACGAGGTGTTCTTCGACGACGTTCGCCTCGACCCCGACGCCGTGGTGGGCGGCGTGGGCAACGGATGGGGCACCGCGCTGACGGTGCTCATGTACGAGCGCCTGACGATCGGGTTCGGGTCCGAGTCGTTCGGCTCGCCCACCCGGCTGGCCCGGACTCTGGCCGGCGACGCCGGGGCCCGGCACGACGCCGACGCCCGCCGGCGCCTGGGCGAGGTCATCACCGAGCTGCTGGCGGTCCGCTACAACGGCTACCGCGCGCTGACCGTGCTCGCGCGCGGGCAGATCCCCGGTCCCGAGGCCGGCCTGGCCAAGGTGACGATGGTCAACGCAGCGATCGCGGCCACCGACCTCGGGGCCGACGTCGTGGGTCCCGACGCCCTGGACACCGACAGCGAGTGGAGCTATCTCATCTCCTTCCTGCCGGGGCTGAAGTCGGCCGGCGGCACCGAGCAGGTGCTGCGCAACACGATCGGCGAGCGCGTGCTGGGGCTGCCGCCCGAACCGAGGCTGGACAAGGGCGTCCCCTTCAGCGAGCTGCGGGCCATGGAGAAGCAGGCGGTGGCGTCATGAACTTCGCCCTCTCTGACGAGCAGGTGCTGCTGCGTGAGGCCGCCCGCGGGTCGCTGGCGCGCGTCAAGACCGTCGAGGCCGCGCGCACCGCGCTCGAGGCCCCCGGCTCGCTGCCCGACCTGTGGCCGTTGGCTGTCGAGGCCGGCTGGCCCGGCGTGCTCATCTCGGAGGAACGCGGCGGCGCCGGCCTGGGCGGCTTCGACGCGCTGCTGGTGGCCGAGGAGTGCGGCCGGGTGCTGGCCTCGGTCCCGATCCTGGGGCTGCTGCCGGCCACCGCGATCCTCGACGCCGCCGGTGACGCGGCGCTCGAGGCGGTCGCCGCCGGCGAGCTGCGCCCCGCCTACCTGCCCGCGCGCCCGCCCAGCGAGCTCGCGCCCAATTGGACGGCCGAGCCCACGTCCGGCTTTGACCGCGCGCCGGCGCCGCGCGTGAGCGGCGACGGTGACGAGGTGACGGTCGACGGTCAAGTCGCGTGGGTTCCCGATGCGCCGGGCGCCGGCCTGCTCGTGACCGTCGCCGCAGACGGCAGCGGGCAACCGGTGGCCGTGGCCGTCCCCGCGGACGGCGAGGGCGTGGTCGTGGAGAGCGTCGTCCGCTACGACGCCACGCGCTCGCTCGGCCATGTCACGTTCACGCGCGCGCGGGGACGGCGGCTGGCCGTGGACGCCGACGTGATGGCCAACGCCTGGTATCTGGCCCACGCGCTCATCGCCGCCGAGTCGATCGGCGCGGTGCAGACGTGCCTGGACGTGAGCGTCGCCTACGCCAAGGAGCGCTTCACGTTCGGCCGCGCCATCGGCTCCTACCAGTCGATCAAGCACGAGCTCACCGAGGTGCTGCGCCGGCTGGAGAACGCCCGCGGTCTTCAGTACTACGCGGGCTGGGCCCGCGAGGCGCGGCCCGAGGAGTTCCCGCTGGCCGCCAGTGCCGCGCGGAGCGCCGCCGGCGCGGCGCTCGACTTCGCCGCGCGGGCGATGATCAACGTGCACGGCGGCATCGGGGCGACGTGGGAGCACGACGCGCCGCTGTTCTTCCGGCGCGCCCAGCTGTCGCGACGGCTGCTGGGCGGTACCCACGACGCCACCGATCGCGTGGCCGAGTGCACGATGGCCACGGCGGCCCCGGCCGCCGCGGCCGCGTAGCCGTTCGGCGCGCGGTTCGAGCCTTGCGCTGTGAATCCCGATTCACAGCGGCTTCCAGACCAAGGGAGGACCATCATGGCCACGATCGAGATCACCGACCCGGCCCGCGAGGTGCTCAACCAGGCGCCGCCGCTCCAGCCCGTCAACCTGTTCGATCTCGACCTGGCGCTGCAGGAGGCCATCGAGCGCGAGGGCGGGGGCTGGGGCGCCGATCGAGCGCGTGAGGCCGGCGCCGTCGCCGGCAGCGTGGAGGCGCTCGAGCACTCCCGCCGCGCCGAGCGCAACGAGCCGCGGCTGACCACGCACGACCGCTACGGCAACCGGATCGACGCGGTGGAGCTCGATCCCTCCTGGCACTGGCTGCTCGAGGGCGCGGTCCGCCGCGGCATCCACAGCCTGCCGTGGCGTGACGGCCGGCCGGGCGCCCATGTCGTGCGGGCCGTGCTGTTCATGCTCTGGGGCAACGCCAACGACGGCGTCATGTGCCCGGTGTCGATGACCTATGCCGCCATCCCGGCGCTGCGCGACGGCGCACCGGAGCTGGCGGCGCAGTGGGAGCCCCGGCTGACCCTCGAGGACTACAAGGACGGAGCGTTGGCGGGCATGGCGATGACCGAGCGCCAGGGAGGCTCCGACGTGCGAGCCAACATCACGCGGGCCGAGCCGGTCGGCGACGGGGACTATGAGCTTCGCGGCCACAAGTGGTTCTGCTCCTATCCGCCGTGCGACGTCTTCCTCGTGCTGGCGCAGGCGCCCGCGGGTCTGTCCTGCTTTCTGGTGGAGCGCGGGGCGGGCATGGAGTTCCAGCGCCTCAAGGACAAGCTGGGGACGCGCTCGCTCCCGTCCTCGGAGGTGGAGTTCCGCGGCGCCCACGGCCGGCTGGTCGGCGAGGAGGGCCGGGGCGTGCCCGCGATTATCCGGATGGTCAACCACACCCGGCTGGACTGCCTGCTCGGTTCGACCACGGGGCTGCGCCGCGGCACGCTCGAGGCCATCCACCACGCCCGCCACCGCTCGGCGTTCGGAGCCCGCCTCGTTGACCAGCCGGCGATGCGCAACGTGCTGGCCGACCTGGCCATCGAGTCCGAGGCGGCCACGGTGACGGCGCTGCGTGTGGCCCGGTCCTACGACGAGCCGTCGGAGGGGGCATTCCGTCGCTTCGCCACCGCGGTGAGCAAGTACTGGGTGTCCAAGCGGGCCGCCGCCCACGCCGCGGAGGCGCTCGAGTGCCTGGGCGGCAACGGCTTCGTGGAGGAGTCGGGCATGCCGCTGCTCTACCGCGACGCGCCGCTGAACTCGATCTGGGAGGGATCGGGCAACGTCGCTGCGCTCGACGTGCTGCGGGCCATCGTCAAGGAGCCCGACGGGCTGCCCGCGTTCCTCGCCGAGTGCGAGTTGGCCGCGGGCGCCGAGCCGCGGCTGGACGCACACCTGGCCGCGCTGCGCGAGCGGGTGACCGCCACCTTCGCCGGCGGCGACGGCGACAGCCCGGAGGAGCGCCTTTACGCCGGTCAGTTCTCGGCGCGCCGCCTCGTCGAGGATCTCGCGGTGGCGCTGCAGGCCTCGCTGCTCGTCCGCCACGCCCCGGCAGCGGTGGCCGACGCGTTCTGCGCCGGCCGGCTCGACGCCGACCGGGGGCGCGTCTATGGCACGTTGCCCGCCGGGATCGACGCCGCTGCGATCATCGAACGCGCCGTGCCCACATGAGCGTCGTGCAGTACGCGGTGGATGGCAGGGTGGCGCGGATCACCCTCAACCGCCCCGAGCGCGGCAACGGCATCACCCGCGCCATGCTCACCGCGCTCGAGCGGGCCGTGGAGCAGGCCGACTTGGACCCCGACGTGTCGGTGTTGCTGCTGGCCGGCAACGGCAAGGGCTTCTGCGGGGGCTATGACCTGGTCCAGAGCGCCGAGGGCCAGGACCGGCTCGACGCGGACGACGACGACGCGGCCGTGCCCGGCTCGCCGCTGGACCCGCGCGTGATACGGGCCAACCACGACCCGGGCGGGGTCTGGGACCCGACGGTGGACTACGCGATGATGAGCCGCAACGTCCGCGCCTTCATGTCGCTGTTTCACTGCGGCAAGCCGGTGGTCTGCAAGGTGCACGGCTTCTGCGTGGCGGGAGGCACGGACATGGCGCTGTGCTCGGACCTGCTCGTCATCGCCGCCGACGCCAAGATCGGCTACCCGCCCGCGCGGGTCTGGGGGTCGCCGACGACGTCGATGTGGGCGTACCGCCTCGGCCCGCAACGGGCCAAGCGCCTGCTGTTCACGGGAGACTCGCTGTCAGGGGCGGAGGCGGTCGAGTGGGGCCTGGCCATCGAGGCCCCGCCGGCGGACCGGCTCGATGAGCGGACCGAGGCCCTGGTGGCGCGGATCGCCCGCGTCCCGCTCAACCAGTTGCGGATGATGAAACTTCTGGTCAATCAGTCGGTGTACGCGCAGGGCCTGCACGCCACCCAGGTTCTGGGGACCGTATTCGACGGCGTGGCCCGCCACACCGCAGAGGGCTATGCCTTCCAGGGACTCGCCGCGGACGAGGGTTTTCGCGCCGCCGTCCGTGCGCGCGACGAGCCCTTCGGAGACCTCGGACCCTCCACGTTCAAGGGCTGAGCCGCGTGGGCACCGTCGCCACCGGGACCCGGGAGCGCCTGCTGACCGCGGCCCGCCAGGTCATCGAGGAGGGTGGCTACGGCGCGGCGTCAGTACTCGCCATCGCGGACCGCGCCGGCGTGGCCTCCGGGACGCTCTATCGCCATTTCGCCTCCAAGGAAGAGCTCTTCGTCGAGGTGTTCCGGTCCGTGTGCGAGCGGGAGGAGCGCGCGATGCGGCGCGCCGCGGCAGCTCTACCGGCGTCGGCCGGCGCCGTCGAACGCCTGCAGAGCGTCATGGCGACCTTCGCTCGCCGCGCGCTGCGCAACCCGCGACTCGCCTGGGCCCTGATCGCCGAGCCGGTCGACCCTCGCGTGGACGCCGAGCGCATCGCCTACCGGGCCCGCTATGCCGAGCTGATCGCCGCCGGCCTCGCCGCCGGGATCGCCGCCGGCGAGCTGCCCGAGCAGAACGTCAGCCTCACCGCCGCCGCGCTCGTCGGCGGGTGCGGCGAGGCGCTGGTGGGGCCGTTGTCTCCGCTGGCCGCCTCGGGTCCCGGCGCCGAGGAGATCGTGGAGGCGCTGCGCACGTTCGTCGGGCGCGCGGTGGGGGCGTCATGAGCGCCGTCCGGGTGGTCCGCGAGGGCCCGGTCACCACTGTGCTCCTGTCGCGCCCGGAGCGCCGCAACGCCGTCGACGGGCCCACGGCGCTCGCGCTGGCCGACGCGTTCCGCGGCTTTGAGGCCGACCCCGACGCGGCGGTGGCGGTTCTGCACGGCGAGGGCGGGGTGTTCTGCGCCGGGGCCGACCTGAAGGCGGTGGGGACGGAGTCGGGCAACCGGGTGCAGGAGGCCGGCGACGGGCCGATGGGCCCCACCCGGATGCGGCTGTCAAAGCCCGTGATCGCCGCCATTGCCGGGCATGCCGTGGCCGGTGGCCTGGAACTGGCCCTGTGGTGTGACCTGCGCGTCGCTGAGGAGGACGCCGTCCTCGGGGTGTTCTGCCGGCGGTGGGGGGTGCCGCTGATTGACGGCGGCACCGTGCGCCTGCCCCGCCTGATCGGGGCCTCGCGGGCGATGGACATGATCCTCACCGGGCGGCCGGTGGGCGCGGCGGAGGCCGAGCGCATCGGCCTCGTCAACCGTGTGGTCCCGGCCGGAGCGAGCCTCGGGGCGGCTCAGGAGCTCGCCGCCGAGCTGGCGCGGTTTCCGCAGAGGTGCATGCGCGAGGACCGGCTCTCGGCGCTCGAGCAGGAGGGGCTGAGCGAGACCGAGGCCCTTGCCGCAGAGCTCGAGCACGGCCGCCGCTCGCTGCTCGAGGTCCAGGCGGGCCTGGAGCGCTTCCGCTCGGGCGCCGGGCGTCACGGCGCATTTGACTGATCCTGATCCGCGGGCGCGAGCGCCCGAGCCCAGTCCCGCAGGCGCTCGGTCTGCTTCGCGGTGAGGCCGACCGCCGGATCGGTGACCACCAGCTCGGTGGGCGCCGGGCGGTCCTGCGCCCACTCGTGGCAGCTGTCGTCGAACTGGTCGTCGATCCAGGCCAGGGGCCGGTGCGGGCCCGCATACGCGTCGATCGCTGCGAGCTTCCAGTGGCGCGCTGGGCCGGGTTCGGCGGGAGCGAAGGTTAGATGGCGCAAGCCGGTGGGTAGTCCCAGCGCGAGCGGCAGGTACTCGTCGGCTTTCTCCTCCCAGCCGCTGCACCACACGAGCTCGAAATGCTCTTGGAGAGCGCCGATCAGACCGGCGGCGCCGGCGGAGAGGAAGTGCGGGATGCCGTCCACCAGCAGGAACCGGCCGGGGGGCGGTTGTGCCGCGTCGAACCCGAACAGCGAGATGACTCCATCGATGTCGATCAGCAGCAGCGGCGGGTCCATAGCCGGCACATACCCGAGCTTAATGTGGCTTCGCCAGCGTGTGGATCAGCGCCGCCGGTCACCAGCGGGTGCGTCCAAATACCGCTGGACGCGGGGATTGCCGCTCAAGCCCCACCGGCGAATGCCGAAAGAGATGCGTGAGGCGTCGTTCGGCCTCTGTCCATCCTTTCGATCCAGGCCCATTAACGAATGACCCAAGCCCTTGGCATCCTCCTCGCGCTCGCCTGCGCCCTGACAACCAACGTCGGGTTCCTGTTCAAGCACCGGGGAGCGTGCGCGGCGCCCGCCGTGGACATCCGCCACCCGCTCCGCTCGGCCAGGGCGCTGTTCGCCTCCAAGTTGTTCGCGATCGGGATGCTGATCGCCTCGGCCGCATGGATCTTCCACGTCGCCGCCATGGCCGTGGCCCCGCTGTCGCTCGTCCAGGCCGTCCTCGCCGGCGGCGTGGTGTTGCTGGCCGTGATGGCCGAGCGGACCTTCGGCCTGTGCATCTCGCGCAAGCAGTGGGTCGGCATCATCCTCACCGCCGTCGGCCTGCTCCTGCTCGGCGTCAGCCTCCCGGTCGCCCACGGCGCCCATTCGCATTACTCGGTGCCGGCCATGATCGTCTTCGAGGGCGTCCTGCTGGCCGCCGGCAGCCTGCTCATCATGGGCCCGCGCATCGGCGCCCCCAAGGAGCATCACGGCTTCATGCTCGGCGCGGCCGCCGGCATCCTCTTCGGCGTCTCCGACGTGGCCATCAAGGCCATCTCGGGCCTCGTCGCCGCCCACGGCGTCCTCGGTCTGCTCAGCCCCTGGATGGCGGTGACGATCGTCGCTTCGGTCGCGGCCTTCTACGCCTCGGCCAAGGGCCTGCAGGACGGCGACGCCGTCCCGGTCATCGCCGTCACGGGCACCGCCGCCAACGTGTCGGGCATCGTCGGCGGGATCCTCGTCTTCGGCGATCCGCTCTCGACCCACCCGCTGATGTTCGGCGCCGAGATGTTCGCCTTCGGCCTGGTGCTGTTCGCCGCCTGGCTGACCCCGGCCCCCGTGCGGGCCGCCGGCCGCTCGGCGCACGGCGCGCCGGCTGTCGCTCTGGCGTAGGTGGCGCCTCTGCGCTCGCGCGATACGCGGGCGCATGTCAACGACGGCTTCGGACGGCGGCACGACCGCGACTGGCCCTCGGGTGTCATGGTCGCGGTCGATAGTGCAGGAAATAGCTGCAAGATCGACCAACCCCTCCTTCGCAGGGTCGCCGCCGGCCTCCCGACGGCTCCTCGATCGCCCGCCGTTGACGTTCGCCCAGCGTGGCCGCGCACGCCGTAGTACAAACGAGGACCCATGAAGCCTCTGATCTCCGCAGAGGACCTCGATCCGGAGGCGGTCACTCTCCTCGACGTCCGGTGGCAGCTGGCCACCGGGTCCCAACCGGGCCTGTATGCCGGCGGGCACATCCCCGGGGCGGTATTCGTGGACCTCGACCGTGATCTCGCCGCGCCGCCGGGCCCGCAGGGCCGCCACCCGCTTCCCCGCGCCGAAGACTTTCAGGCGGCGATGCGGGCCGCCGGGGTCCGCGACGGTGCGCCCGTGGTCGTCTATGACGACGCCAACGGCCTGCCGGGCGCGCGCGCCTGGTGGCTGCTGCGCTACTTCGGCCACGACCAGGTGGCGCTGCTCGACGGCGGCCTGAGCGCCTGGCTCGCGAGCGGCCGGCCCCTGGCCGACGGCGACGAGACCCCTCGGTACCCGGGCGACTTCACCGCCCGGCCCGGCGCGATGCCCGTCCTTGACGCTGATAGCGCCGCCCGCCTGGCCGCCACCGGGGTCCTGGTGGACGCGCGCGCGCCCGAGCGCTACCGCGGCGAGACCGAGCCGATGGATCCCGTTGCCGGTCACATCCCAGGCGCCCGCAACTGGCCGATGGATCGCAACCTCGACGCCCAAGGCCGCTTCCTGCCCGCCGGTGAGCTGGCCGATGCGCTCACCGGCCTCACCGGCGGCGCGGCCGCCGGCGCCTACTGCGGGTCAGGGATCACGGCCGCCCACACGGTCCTGGCCCTCGAGCTGGCGGGGATCGAGGCGGCGCTCTACCCGGGCTCGTGGAGCGAGTGGGTCGCCGACCCGGACCGGCCGGTCGCCACCGGGGAGGAGCCCTCGCCTAGGCGGCCGCACCGTCCAGGATGAGTCCGGCCACCTGTTCGGGGTCGTCCCAGGTCGGCACGTGGCCGCAGCCCGGCAGCATGAGCACACGGGCGCGCGGGATCGCCCGGGCCGCCCGCCGGGCCTGGCGCGGCAGCAGCAGCCGGTCCTTGCTGCCCCAGGCGACGGTCACCGGCACCGCGATCGGCTCCCGGCCGGAGAACTGGAAGGGCGTGAGCGCCGGCAGGGTCTGATCAAACCACGGCGCGTCGGCGAGCGCCCGGGTGTTCTCGGCGGCCTCGGCGGCCGTCAGCCGTTCGGCCCGCGACACGAACAGGCTGAGTCCGAGCCGGCGGCCGAACGCGGTGGCGAACAGGGTGGGGGCAAGGCGCACCGTCCGCCGCGCGACGCGGACGGTGACCCACAGCGACGCGCGCGCGTAGCTCATCTCGGCCCGGTTGGCGAAGCCGACGGGGGAGAGGGCGGTGGCCGAACGCGCCAGCCCCCGTGCCGCCATCTCGAGCGCGATCAGCCCGCCCATCGAGTTGCCGGCGACGTGGGGGCGCTCCACGCCCAGTTCCGCGAGGAACTCCGTCACCAGCCTCACCTGCGAGTCGATCCCGGGCGGCGTGCCCGGCGGGGGCATCGGCGAGGCGCCGAACCCGGGGAGGTCGACGGCGACGACGTCGTGGTGCTCGGCCAGACGTCCGAGCACCGGCTGCCACATCTGCCAGCGGCTGCCGAGCCCGTGCATGAGCAGAAGGGGCTCCCCGCTCCCGGTCCGCGTGTGGCTGAGCTGCACGGCCCCAACCTACCCCGATGCAGCGGCGCCAGCGGGGGATCGGCACCCCGTTGAGGCCGTTGCTGCGCTGGTGCGTTGATCACATCGGTGTCCAGGGGCGCTGTCCATCATGGACAAGCCACGCACCGCGATCCCGACCGAGCGGCCAATTGATCCGCGAGCGTCAGGCCATTACCGTTGTACGAAACGGCTAAGCGGTATTCGGAGGAGATCTATGGCAAGCACCCAGGAGGCAACCGGCACCGAGCGCGCCTCGCTCCAGGACCTCGCGCGGCGTCACCTGTGGATGCACTTCACGCGGATGTCGGCCTACGACGATCACGAGATCCCGATCATCGTCCGCGGCGAGGGCTGCTACGTCTATGACGAGAACGGCAAGCGCTACCTCGACGGTCTGTCGGCGTTGTTCTGCGTCAACATCGGCCACGGCCGGGCCGATGTCGTCCAGGCAGGGGCCGATCAAGCCAAGGAGCTGGGCTTTTACACCAACTGGACCTTTGCCCACCCGCGCGCCATCGAGCTCGCCGCGCGCATCGCCGAGCTCGCCCCGGGCGACCTCAACCGCGTCTTCTTCACCAGCGGCGGGTCCGAGGCCGTGGAGTCCGCGATCAAGCTCTCGCGCCAGTACCACAAGGTCACGGGCAACCCGCTCAAGACCAAGATCGTCGCCCGCGACATCGCGTACCACGGGACCAGCCTCGGCGCTCTGGCCGCCACCGGCATCACCAGCCTGCGCACGCCGTTTGAGCCGCTCACCCCCGGCGGCGTGCACGTCCCCAACACGAACACCTTCCGCATGGCCCACGGCTACAGCGTGGACGAGCTCGCCGACGCTGTGGCGGAGAAGATCGAGTTCGAGGGGCCCGAGACCGTGGCCGCGGTCATCATGGAGCCCGTGCAGAACGCGGGCGGTTGCTTCGTTCCGCCTGACGGCTACTGGCAGCGGATTCGTGAGATCTGCGACAAGTACAACGTCCTGCTCATCTCCGACGAGGTCATCTGCGCGTGGGGTCGTCTCGGTGAGTGGTTCGGCGCCGAGCGCTTCGGCTACGAGCCCGACCTCATCACCACCGCCAAGGGCCTGACGAGCGCGTACGCCCCGATGGGCGCTCTGATCGCGTCTGACAAGGTGGCCGAGCCTTTCCTTGAAGGGCACAACAGCTTCACGCACGGCTTCACGTTCGCCGGGCACCCGGTGTGCTCCGCGATCGCGCTGGCCAACCTCGACGTGATGGAGAACGAGGGGGTCATCGAGAACGTCCGCAACAACGAGGGCGCGTTCCGCGAGATGCTGGATTCGCTGCGTGACATCCCGATCGTCGGCGACGTGCGCGGCACCGGCTACTTCCACGCCATCGAGCTCGTCAAGGACCAGGACTCCGACGCCCAGTGGACCGACGAGGAGTCCGAGACGCTGCTGCGCGGCTTCCTCTCGGGCGAGCTGTACGAGCGCGGCCTCATCTGCCGCGCCGACGACCGCGGCGACCCGGTCATCCAGCTCTCGCCGCCGCTCATCGCCGGGCCCGCCCAGTTCGACGAGATCGAGTCCATCCTGCGCCCGGTGCTCACTGAGGCCGGTGAACGGATGCGCAAGGTGTCGGGTGGTTCAACGGCGGCGCCGGCCGCCCGGCCCGGAGCGTAGGCGACCCAAGGCAACCCGGGGCCCGCGCATCACGATGCTGACGGTACGCGAACTGCTGCGCGGGCTTGACGTCCGCCTGGTCAGCGGCGAGGAGGCGATCGACGCTCCCGTCCGCTGGGTGCATATCTCGGAGCTGCGGGACCCCACCACGTGGCTGTCAGGCGGCGAGGTCCTGCTCACGACCGGGATGGCGCTGGAGACGCCCGAGCAGCAGCGGGCGTTCGTCGGGCGACTGGCCGATCATCAGCTCGCCGCGCTGGGCTTCGGGGTGGGCTTCAGCCACGAGACGGTGCCCCATGCCGTCGTGGAGGCCGCCGTCGAGCGGGACTTCCCGGTCTTCGAAGTGCCGTACGAGGTGCCGTTCATCGCCGTCACCGAGGCCGCGTTCACCCAGCTCGTCAATGAGCAGTACGCGGTTCTGCGCCGGGCGCTGGCCGCTCACGAGCGGCTGGAGCGCGTCGTTCTGTCCGAGCGCGGGCTGGAGGCCCTGGCCGGCACGCTGGCGACGCTGATCGGAGCCGCAGTGCTGGTGTTCGACGCGCGCGGGGAACCGCTGGTGCAGCGCGCCTTCCGCCGGAGCCTGGAGACTGACGAGGTGTCGGCCCTGCAGACCGAGCTATGCCAGCGCCGGCGGCTGGGGCGGGCCTTCCTGCCGTCGCACCCGGGGCTGTCGGACCGGTCGCTGGCCCTGCCGGTGGCCACCGAAGGGGCTCCCGGCCACAGCGCCGAGTCCGGGGGAGAACGGGTGCCCCAGGCGTGGCTGGTCGCGATCAAGGACGGCGGCGGTCCGCTGTCGGACTTCGACCGCCTGACGCTGCACCAGGCGGTCACGATCGTCGCCCTGGAGCTCCTGCGCGGGCGAGTGGCCGGCGACACCGAGCGCCGGCTCGCCGGCGACGTGCTGGCAGCGCTGGTCGGTGGCGAGTTGACGGGCGCCGAGCTGTCGCGGCGCCTGGAGCCGTTCGGCCTGTCCGAGCGGGTGGCGGCGATCGTCGTGCCGCGGGAGGAGGGGCCCCGATCGAGTCGGGGGTCCGCCACAGCGGTGGAGGAGATGCTGGCCCAGGCCCTGCGTGACGAGGCATCGCCGGGGCTGGTGGCGTCCACCGGCGCGATCACCTGCGGGCTGGTCCCCGGCGCCGAGGAGGACGAGCTCTTCGCGCTGGCCCACCGGGTGGCCGAGCGTCTCAATGTCGCCGCCGCCGGCTCGTTCGCCGTGGGCGTGGGCCGGCCGGTGCCCGGCGCCGACGCGCGGCGCACGTTTCACGAGGCTCGCTGCGCCGTCGAGGCGCTCGCGCTCGGCGTCGGAGACACGAGCCACAACGGGACGCCGGTCAACGGCGCGCCCCGGGTGGCCACCTATAAGGACCTCGGCTCTTTCCAGCTGCTGCTTTCGCTGCAAGACGACGAGGCGCTGCGGTTGTTCTGTGACTCAATCCTCGGCCCGATCGAGGCCAGCGAGGGACACTACGGAGGTGAATTGATGCGTTCGCTTGAAGCGTTCATCGAGGAGAACGGCCAATGGGAGCGAGCCGCGCGGCGGCTGTACTGCCACCGGCATACGCTGCGCTACCGGATCCGCCGCGTGGAGGAGCTGACGGGCCGCGACCTGTCATCCGCACGTGACCGGATCGAATTCTGGCTCGCCCTGCGGGGCCGGGAGCTGGTGGCATGAAGGTCGGGGTCCCCTCAGAGATCAAGACCGACGAATACCGGGTGGCGCTCACCCCGGCGGGCGTGCGCGAGCTCAACGACGCCGGCCACCAGGTGTTCGTGCAGAGCGGCGCCGGCGAGGGCTCGGCGATCGGCGACGAGGCCTACACCGCCCAGGGCGCCACGATCCTGCCCGACGCCGACGCGGTGTTCGCGGAGGCGACGATGATCGTCAAGGTCAAGGAGCCCCAGCCGGTCGAGGTGGAGCGCCTCAAGCCCCACCACGTCCTTTTCACCTACCTGCATCTGGCCGCCGACGAGGCGCTCACGCGGGGGCTCATGGAGTCCGGGGCGACCTGCATCGCCTATGAGACCGTCGAGGACGCCAAGGGCCGGCTCCCGCTGCTGGCGCCGATGTCCGAAGTGGCGGGCAAGATCGCCACCCAGGCGGGCGCCTTCATGCTCGAGAAGCCGCTCGGCGGCCGCGGGATCCTGCTTGGCGGCGTGCCCGGCGTGGCGGCGGCCAACGTGATCATCATCGGCGGCGGGGTGGTCGGTATGAACGCCGCGTTCATCGCCATGGGCATGGAGGCCACGGTCTATGTGTATGACCGCAGCATTGACCGGCTCCGCGATCTCGACATCGCCTTCAACGGCCGGGCCGACACCTGCTTTGCCAACACGTTGTCGATCGAGGAGCGCCTGCCCGACGCGGACCTGGTGATCGGCGCGGTGCTGGTCCACGGCGCCAAGGCGCCGCACGTCATCACTCGCGCGCAGCTGGGGCTCATGAAGCGCCACGCCGTGCTCGTTGACGTCTCCATCGACCAGGGCGGGTGCTTTGAGACCTCGCACCCCACGACACATTCGGACCCCACCTACGAGGTCGATGGGATCACTCACTACTGCGTCGCCAACATGCCGGGAGCGGTGCCGGTCACGTCCACCTACGCGCTGACCAACGCCACGATGCCCTACGTGCTGCACCTCGCCAACGCCGGCATGCACGGCGCGCTGGCCGACAACCCCGGGCTGAAGCTGGGAGTCAACGTCGCCAACGGCGAGGTCACCTACGCGCCGGTCGCCGACGCGGTGGGCGTCCGACACGTCAACGTCGACGTCGCCCTCGCGGGGGTGCCGGCCTAGGGTGGGTGGGGTCCGTATCCACGCGTGGGCCTGCTAGCCTCCGTCGCCGCATGCCGACCACCAGTCAGTTGATCCGCAAGGGGCGCACGACGCCCAAGAAGAAGCTGGCCACGCCGGGCCTGAAGTCCGGCAAGGGCCGCAAGAAGAAGGTCGCCGCTCCCCAGCGGCGGGGCGTGTGTACGCGCGTGTACACCACCACGCCCAAGAAGCCGAACTCGGCGCTGCGCAAGGTGGCGCGCGTCCGGCTCACCAACGGCATGGAGGTCGGCGCCTACATCCCCGGTGAGGGCCATAACCTCCAGGAGCACTCCGTGGTGCTCGTGCGCGGCGGTCGCGTCAAGGACCTGCCGGGCTTCCGCTACAAGGTGATCCGCGGGACGCTGGACGCCGCCGGCGTCAGCGACCGCAAGAAGGCGCGCTCCCAGTACGGGGTCAAAGCCAAGTAATGCCCCGTCGCGCCGCTGCCGCGGTCCGGCCCATCGACGCCGACCCGGTCTACCGCAACCGCCTCGTCCAGCAGGTCATCAACAAGGTGATGCTGGACGGCAAGAAGTCCGTCGCCGAGAAGATCGTCTACGACGCCATGGCCATCCTCGGCGAGCGCAGCGGCAAGCCCGCCGTCGAGCAGCTCGAGGCGGGCGTCAAGGCGCTCACCCCGGTGCTGGAGGTCCGCCCCCGCCGCGTCGGTGGCGCCACCTACCAGGTGCCTGTCGAGGTGCCCTCACGCCGGGCCCGCACCCTCGCCGTGCGCTGGCTCGTCCAGTTCGCTCGCCAGCGCCGTGAACGCGACATGGCCCACCAGCTCGCCCACGAGCTGCTGGACGCCATCCAGCAGCAGGGCAACGCCTTCAAGCGCAAGGACGACATCTACCGCATGGCGCAGGCCAACAAGGCCTTCGCCCACTACCGCTGGTAGACGCACCCGCCGCCCGGCGTGCGGCCGCCTGACGGCTGCAAACCGTCGTCGGGCGTCGTCCTCGACGCACCGGTGGTGCTGTTACCGGCTCCGGCTTGCCCTCGGACGGCGCACGCTCCCCTCCGGGACCGCCCGCGCTCGCCGCACGTGACCGCCCGCGCTCGCCGCACGCGACCGCCCGGGGGTGTTCCGACGCGAATGCGGCGACAGACCGGTCTGCGTCCGATCACCCCCGGAAAGCGGGGGCGAGACGACGCGAACCCCCAGGGTCGGGCATCCGCGTCCGGTTTTCCCCCGGGACCGAGGTGGTGGGGCGGCCGGGCGCGTGGCGGCGCGCTCCGCCTCGCCGTCTAGCCGCCGCTCTTGGGCGCGTGTTGTGGCGCACACGAAGATGTGGCCAGCCGATCCAGGTGCCCGGGTGCCGCATGCGCGACCCCGGCCGGCCTGCCCCTTGTTAAAGAGAAACGCGAGGGCTGCCTACCGCACGGGACCGGGGGCTGCGGTAGGACAACCCTCGCGTTCTCTAAATGTAACGAGCCTGATGTTGGTAAACCGTTGGGATCGCTTCAAAGTCAGGAAGCGGACCGTCTGCGAGATCAAATGGTCTGAACTTGCGAGCTTGGCCGCGGATTGAGCAGTAGCCCTCCGGCGCTGGCCAGGAGCAGGATGACCCCCCCGGCGGTCTCCAGATAGAGCGCGATTTCGGGGCTGGCAGCAGCGAGGACAAAGGTGTTGCCGGAGCGCTCGAGGCCGTTGGACTGGGCATCGGGCAGGTCCCGGCCCAGCGCGATGACGAGGGCGGCGACCGCGAGCACGGCCATCGCCACCAGGGGCAGCCGGCTGGGCGACCTCCACCACACGATCGCCAGCCCCGCGGCCAGGACGGCGATCGGGATCAGCCCCCAGGCGTGGTGCGAGCCCGCGATGACCGTCTTGACCACGCCGTTGTGAGCGCTGGTGCGCACCTCGAACAGGGGCAGGAACTCGGCCACGAACAGCAGCGCGGCGCCGAGCAGACCGCCGCCCAGAACCGCGATCCCGATCGCCCCGGGACCGCCCGCCGCCGCCCGCCCGAGGGCCCGTGAGGCGCCCGATGCTCTGCTATATTCGGTGTCCGCCTCGGGTTCGGACACGTTCATCTGTGCTCGCACCCGGGCGCGGAGGATCCACTCAATGGAGACGCCGACCCACTAGACAATCGCCCGTAGCCGACAAGCGCGTCGTAACCGGGCCCTCTGGGCCCTTTTTTGTGAACGCGACCGGCCACATAGATCTCCCTCCTACCCCAAAGACTCATGGCACGCACGTTCACGCTCGAGAACACTCGCAACATCGGGATCATGGCGCACATCGACGCCGGCAAGACGACGACGACCGAGCGCATCCTCTACTACACCGGCCGGACCTACAAGATCGGCGAGGTGCACGAGGGCGCGGCCGTGATGGACTGGATGGAGCAGGAGCAGGAGCGCGGCATCACCATCACCTCCGCTGCCACCACGTGTGAGTGGAAGGGCCACCGCGTCAACATCATCGACACGCCGGGGCACGTCGACTTCACGGTCGAGGTCGAGCGCTCGCTGCGCGTGCTCGACGGCGCCATCGCCCTGTTCGACTCCGTTGCCGGTGTCGAGCCGCAGTCCGAGACGGTCTGGCGCCAGGCGGACAAGTACCACGTCCCGCGCATCGCCTACATCAACAAGATGGACCGCATCGGCGCCAACTTCACCCAGGGCGTGCAGACGATGATCGACCGCCTCGGCGCGCATCCGGTGCCGATCCAGCTGCCGATCGGCGCGGAGGCCGAGTTCCGGGGGATCATCGACCTCGTGGAGAACCACGCGATCGTCTACAGGGACGAGCTCGGCAAGGAGCAGGAGGTCATCGAGATCCCCGCCGACGACGTCGAGCGCGCTGCCGAGGCCCGCGAGCACCTGCTCGAGGAGGTCTCGCACTACGACGACGAGCTGCTGGAGATGATCCTCGAGGACCAGGAGATCCCGGTCGCCAAGTTGAAGGCTGCGATTCGCGCCGCGACTCTGGCCATCAAGCTCACTCCCGTGCTGTGCGGCTCGAGCTTCAAGAACAAGGGCGTACAGCCCCTGCTCGACGCGGTGTTGGACTACCTGCCCAGCCCGCTCGACGTGCCCGCGGTCGAGGGCCTGGAGCCCGCCAAGGGCTCGACCAACGGCGACGAGGCGCCGGCCGTGCGCCACGCCTCCGACGAGGAGCCGTTCGCCGCGCTCGCCTTCAAGATCATGGCCGACCCCTACGTCGGCAAGCTCACCTACTTCCGCGTCTACTCCGGCAAGCTCTCCGCCGGTTCGCGCATCCTCAACGTGTCGACCGGTCGCACCGAGCGCGTCGGCCGGTTGCTGATGATGCACGCGAACGAGCGCGAGGAGCTCGCGGAGGTCTACGCAGGCGACATCGCCGCCGGGGTCGGGATCAAGCAGGTCGTCACGGGCGACACGCTGGCCGCACCCGACAAGCCGATCAAGCTGGAGACGATCACGTTCCCCGAGCCGGTCATCAAGGTGGCGGTGGAGCCCAAGACGAAGGCCGACCAGGAGAAGATGTCGGTCGCGCTCGGCCGCCTGGCCGAGGAGGACCCGACCTTCCAGGTTGCGACCAACGAGGAGACCGGCCAGACCGAGATCTCCGGGATGGGCGAGTTGCACCTCGAGATCCTGGTTGACCGCATGAAGCGTGAGTTCAAGGTCGAGGCCAACGTCGGCCGGCCCCAGGTGTCCTACCGCGAGACGATTCGCGGCACCGCCGAGAAGGTGGAGGGACGCTTCGTGCGCCAGACGGGTGGCTCGGGCCAATACGGGATCGTCTACATCACCGTGGAGCCGGCTCCGGGCGAGGGCTTTGACTTCATCAACAAGATCCGGGGTGGGTCGGTCCCCACCGAGTTCATCCCCGCCGTCGAGAAGGGCGTTGAGGACGCGATGGACAACGGCCCGCGCGCCGGCTTCCCCCTCGTGGATGTCCGCGTCACGCTCACTGACGGCAAGTACCACGACACCGACTCGTCGGAGATCGCATTCCGTGTCGCCGGTTCGCTGGCGCTCAAGGCGGCGGTCGCCCGGGCCAAGCCCGTGCTGCTGGAGCCCGTGTTCTCAGTCGAGGTCGTGACGCCCGAGGAGTTCATGGGCGACGTGATCGGCGATCTCAACCGCCGCCGGGGCCAGATCAACGGCATGGAGCAGCGTGGCAACGCTCAGGTCATCTCCGCCCACGTCCCGCTTGCCGAGATGTTCGGATACGCGACCGATATGCGCTCCGCCACCCAGGGTCGGGCCACCTACACGATGCAGTTCGACCGCTACGAAGAAGTACCCCCTAACATCGCCGAAGGCATTGGCGGGGGAGAAAGTGAAGCCGCCTAGGCGGTACACAAAAGGTCGCTGCGTGCGTCTAGCAGCGGCGTCGGACGGAAAACTTATATCCTGATTAGGTTCGTCCTCCGGACGGACAAAACACTCAGAAAGAAGAAGGAGCAACACCAAAGTGGCGAAGGCCAAGTTCGAGCGCGACAAGCCCCATGTCAACGTCGGGACCATCGGTCACATCGACCATGGCAAGACGACGCTGACCGCGGCCATCACCAAGGTGCTCCACGACAATTTCGGCGACGGCACCGAGGTGCGGTCGTTCGACTCGATCGATAACGCTCCCGAGGAGAAGGCGCGCGGCATCACGATCGCGACCTCGCACGTCGAGTACGAGACCGCCAACCGGCACTACGCCCACGTGGACTGCCCCGGTCACGCTGACTACGTCAAGAACATGATCACCGGCGCCGCTCAGATGGACGGCGCGATCCTGGTGGTCTCGGCGGCGGACGGCGCCATGCCCCAGACGCGCGAGCACATCCTGCTCGCCCGCCAGGTGGGCGTCCCGTACATCGTCGTGTTCCTCAACAAGGCCGACATGGTCGACGACCCCGAGCTCCTCGAGCTCGTCGAGGTCGAGATCCGCGACCTCCTGTCGGAGTACGAGTTTCCCGGTGATGACATCCCGTTCGTCATCGGTTCGGCGCTCAAGGCGCTGGAGGGCGACTCGGAGTACGAGGGCAAGATCCTCGAGCTCGCCGAGGCGCTGGACACCTACATCCCCGAGCCGGTCCGCGATCTGGACAAGCCGTTCCTGATGCCGGTGGAGGACGTGTTCTCCATCACCGGCCGTGGCACGGTGGCAACCGGACGGATCGAGAGCGGGATCATCAAGACGGGTGAGACCGTCGAGATCGTCGGCATCAAGCCGACCACCTCGACGGTGGTGACCGGCGTCGAGATGTTCAAGAAGAACCTCGATCAGGGTCAAGCGGGCGACAACGCCGGCTGCCTGTTGCGCGGCACCAAGCGTGAGGACATCGAGCGCGGCCAGGTGCTGTGCAAGCCAGGCTCGATCACCCCGCACACCAAGTTCAAGGCCGAGGTCTACGTCCTCAAGAAGGAGGAGGGCGGGCGTCACACCCCGTTCTTCACCGGTTATCGGCCGCAGTTCTACTTCCGCACGACCGACGTCACCGGAGTGGCCAACCTGCCCGAGGGCACGGAGATGGTCATGCCCGGCGACAACGTCCAGATGGAGATCGAGCTCATCCAGCCGATCGCCATGGACCAGGGTCTGCGGTTCGCGATCCGCGAGGGCGGCCGTACGGTCGGCTCCGGGGTCGTCACCGAAGTCATTCAGTAGTTGCAGTGGGCGGCGGGCCTCGTGCCCGCCGCTCTCTTTTGCCAAGTCAGATACGACAGACATCGGCCGCCCGGGTGGTCCGGGTACGGCCGCGTCAATGAGAGAACGAAAGCTCTAGAAGAACTCCGTGGCAACAATCGCTCAAAACAAGATCCGCATTCGCCTGAAGTCCTATGACCACACGGCGATCGAGACGGCGGCGAAGGAGATCGTCGAGACGGCGACGCGCACCGGCGCGACCGTCTCCGGCCCCGTGCCGCTGCCCACGGAGAAGAACGTGTACTGCGTGATCCGGTCGCCGTTCAAGGACAAGGACTCCCGTGAGCACTTCGAGATCCGTACCCACAAGCGTCTGATCGACATCCACCAGCCGACACCGAAGACCGTCGATTCGCTTCAGCGGCTCGACCATCTCCCCGCCGGCGTGGATATCGAGATCCGACTCGCCTCCTGAGCCGATGCCCGCGATCCTCGCCAAGAAGCTCGGGATGACCCAGCGGTTCCTGGAGGACGGCAAGGTCGAGCGGGTGACCGTGCTCGAGGCCGGTCCCTGTCCGGTCACCGCCATCCGCACAGTCGAGCGCGATGGCTACGAGGCCGTCCAGCTCGCCTTCGGCGCCTGCAAGGAAAAGGTCCTCACCAAACCGCAGCTCGGCCACCTCAAGAAGGCCGACGCCTCGGCGCATCGTCATCTCGCGGAGTTCCGCGACGAGGCCGGGGAGCTCCTGATGGGTGAGACGGTCACCGTCGAGGCCTTCGAGGTCGGGCAGAAGGTCAAGATCTCCGGGAAATCCAAGGGCAAGGGCTTCGCCGGCACGATCAAGCGCCACAACTTCTCGTCAGGGCCTAAGTCCCACGGCTCCCACAACGTCCGCGCCCCGGGCTCCATCGGCGCGTCGGCCACGCCATCGCGTGTGTTCAAGGGCATCCGCGGCCCCGGCCGCATGGGCGGCGGGCGCGTCACTCAGCGTGGCCTGACCATCGTCGAGATCATGCCCAATCGCAACCTGCTGCTGGTCCGTGGCGCCGTACCGGGACCGACCGGCTCCACCGTGGAGGTGCGCTCCGATGCCTAGGACCGCTCCCAACCTCGGCGGCGGGTCGGCCACGTTGGACGCCACCGCGTTCGAGGCCGGATTCAACATGGCGCTGGTGCACGAGACCGTGCGCGCCGAGCTCAACGCACGTCGCCAGGGCACCCACGCCACCAAGACGCGCGGCGAGGTCTCAGGCGGCGGCGCCAAGCCGTGGCGCCAGAAGGGCACCGGCCGCGCCCGCGCCGGGTCCTCGCGCTCGCCGATCTGGACCGGCGGCGGAACCGTCTTCGGCCCACAGCCCCGGCACTACACCGCCAAGGTCAACCGCAAGGCGCGCCGCGCCGCGCTGCGCTCAGCGCTGTCGGTCCATGCCGAGCGCGAGTCGCTGGCGCTCTTCGACGCCACGGCGTTCAGCGCCCCGTCCACCAAGCAGGCCACCGAGCTCCTGGACGGCTGGCTGCTGGTCGATGACACCGTCCCCACCCGCCCTACCACCCTCGTCCTCCTCTCCGAGGACGAGGCCAACGCCGGGCTCTCCTTCCGCAACATCCACAAGGTCGCCGTGATGCCGGTGGCAGACGCCGGCGTCGCCGACGTGATCGGCGCGGCCACGCTGCTCGTCTCCGAGACCGCACTGGACCAGCTCGTGGCCCGTGCCAGCGGGACCGGCGCGGCGGCAGGCCCCGACACCGACTCCGAGGAGGCGGCGTAATGGACGCCAGCCAGGTCATCATCCGCCCGGTCGTCTCCGAGAAGTCGTTCGTGCTCGCCGAGGCCGGCAAGTACACCTTCCGCGTCAATGACCGTGCTCACAAGACCCAGATCCGCCAGGCCGTCGAGCAGCTCTGGGACGTGAAGGTGGTGGCGGTCCGCACCGCCTCGGTCAAGTCCAAGCCCAAGCGCCGCGGTCAGACCGCCGGTCGCACGCGGCAGTGGAAGAAGGCCATCGTCCAGCTGCGCGAGGGCGACACGATCCCGATCTTCCAGGCGTTCGAGGCGCCCGAGTAATGCCGATTCGCAAGCCAAAGCCGACATCGCCGGGCCTCCGGTTCGTCTCGTATCCCGATTTCGCCGAGGTCACCCGGTCCACTCCGGAGAAGTCGCTGACCGAGGGCCTGAAGAAGTCCGGCGGGCGCAACTCCAACGGGCGTAAGACCTCGCGTCACCGCGGCGGCGGCGCCAAGCGCCTGTATCGCAAGATCGACTTCAAGCGGCGCAAGGATGCGATCCCCGCGAAGGTGGCCGAGATCGAGTACGACCCCAACCGGTCGGCCTACATCGCGCTGCTGCACTACGCCGACGGCGAGAAGAGCTACATCCTGGCCCCCAACCGGCTGCGCGTGGGCGCCACCGTGGTCTCCGGGCCGACCGCGGACATCCGCGTCGGCAACGCGCTGCCGCTGGCCAACATGCCGCCCGGCACGATCGTCCATAACGTGGAGCTGACCCCCGGTCGCGGCGGCCAGATGGCCCGCTCGGCCGGCACCGGCGTCCAGCTCCTGGCCAAGGAGGGTGACTACGCGACGCTAAGGCTGCCGTCGGGCGAGATGCGGATGGTCCGAGCCGAGTGCCGCGCCACCGTGGGCACGATCGGCAACTCCGACCACCAGAACGTCAAGATCGGCAAAGCGGGGCGCAAGCGCCACATGGGCGTGCGGCCTCAGACCCGCGGCACCGCGATGAACCCGGTTGACCACCCCCACGGCGGAGGCGAGGGCTCGACCACCCCGGGCCGTCACCCGGTGACCCCGTGGGGCGTCCCCACGCTGGGTTACCGCACCCGCAAGAAGAACAAGCGATCCGACCAGTACATCGTGCGCGGCCGGAGACGAGGGAAGAAGCGATGAGTCGTTCGAGCAAGAAGGGGCCGTTCGTGCAGGAGCGGCTGATGACGCGCATCGAGGCGATGAACGCCTCGGGCGAGAAGCGCATGATCCGGACCTGGTCGCGCGCGTCCACGATCTTCCCCGAGATGGTGGGCCACACCATCGCGGTGCATGACGGGCGCAAGCACGTGCCGGTGTTCGTGTCGGAGTCGATGGTGGGCCACAAGCTCGGTGAGTTCGCGCCGACCCGCCTGTACCGCGGTCACGCCGGAACCGGAAAGCGCCGATGAGCACCGACGAGCCCGACACGACCGAAGAGACCGAGCCGACCGCCGACGAGACGGAGGCCACCGCGGCCGAGGCCGCCGGCGCCGGGGCTGACGCGCCCGAGGCTGACGCGCCCGAGGCTGACGCGCCCGAGGCTGAGGCCGCCGAGGAGGCGCCCAAGCGCCGTCGCCGTCGCCGCAAGGCCGCTGAGCCGGTGGCCGAGGAGGCGCCCGCCGACCCGGATCTCGAGGCCGCCGAGGAGGCCGAGGATGAAGCTGAGGCCGAGGCTGCCGGCGAGGAGCCCGAGGCGGACGAGGAGCCCGAGGCAGACGAAGAGCCTGAGGCCGAGACGGAGGAGCCCGAGCCCGCCAGGCCGGCGCGCTCGACGCCGTCGCGGCGCCGTGCTCGCCGCGATCCCGACCTGCCCACGCCGGTCGTGCGCGCGCAGGCCAAGTACGTGCGGTCCTCGGCGCGCAAGGCCCGCCTGGTCTGCGACCACATCCGCGGCAAGTCGGTCGACGAGGCGCGAGCTATCCTCGCTCTCACGCCACGCGCGATCGCGCGGGATTGGAGCAAGTTGCTCGAGTCCGCGGTCGCGAACGCCGAGCACAATCACGAGCTCGTGGGCGAGGACCTGTACGTCAAGGCGGTGCACGCCGACGAGGGTCCGACGATCAAGCGGTTCCGGCCGCGCGCCATGGGTCGCGCGACGCGGATCCGCAAGCGAACCAGCCACCTGACGATCTTGCTTACGCCAAAGGACTAAGGCAGACACATGGGTCAGAAAGTTCACCCCGAATCGATCCGCGTGGGCTACATCCACGACTGGAAGTCCAACTGGTTCAACGAGAAGAACTTCGCCGACTTCCTGCACGAGGACACGCAGATCCGCGAGCACATCATCGGCCGCCTGTCGCACGCCGGGCTGTCGGACATCACGATCCGCAAGAACGCCACCGAGGTGGAGGTCAACATCCACACGGCGCGGCCGGGAATCGTGATCGGCAAGTCGGGCTCCGAGGTCGATCAGCTTCGCCGTGACCTGCACCGGATCACCGGCAAGCAGGTCAAGGTCAACATCCTCGAGATCAAGCGTCCCGAGCTGGACGCGCGCCTGGTGGCGCAGTCCATCGCCGAGCAGCTCCAGAATCGCGTGGCCTTCCGCCGTGCCATGAAGCGCGCGCTGACCAGCGCCATGCGCTCCGGCGCCAAAGGCGTCAAGGTCCAGGTGTCAGGGCGGCTCGGCGGCGCCGAGATGGCGCGCACCGAGGGCTACTCAGATGGTCGTGTCCCGCTGCACACGCTGCGCGCGGACATCGACTACGGCTTTCACGAGGCCCGCACCACGTTCGGGCGGATCGGCGTCAAGTGCTGGATCAACAAGGGCGAGATCATGCCCGAGGGCTACACCGGCGCCGACCTCACGATCATGGACGAGCCCGCGCCCCAGGCGCCCGAGCGCGGTGGACGCGACGGGCGCGGCGGACGCGATGGCCGTGACGGCGGCGGACGTGGCCGTGGCGGTGGCGGTCGCGGAGGCCCCGGTGGGCGTGGCGGCGGTCCGGGTGGCCCCGGTGGGCGTGGCGGCGGTCCGGGTGGTCCCGGCGGTCGTGGCGGTGGTCCCGGCGGTCCGGGTGGTCGCGGTCGTGGCGGCGGTCCGGGTGGTCCGGGCGGCGGTGGTCGTGGCGGCGGTCCGGGTGGTCCGGGCGGCGGTGGTCGTGGCGGCGGTCCGGGTGGTCCGGGCGGCGGCGGTCGTGGCGGCGGTCCGGGTGGTCCCGGCGGTCCGGGTGGTCGCGGTCGCGGCGGCGGTCCGGGTGGTCCGGGCGGCGGCGGTGGTCGCGGTCCGCGCCAGGGCGGCGGCCCAGGCGGGTCCGGTGGCGGTAGTCGCGGTCCGCGCCAGGGCGGCGGTCCGGGCGGGTCCGGTGGCGGCGGTGGCGGCGGCGGACAGGGTGGCGCTCGCTGATGCTGTCCCCCAAGCGCGTCAAGCACCGAAAGCAGCACCGCGGCCGGCGACGTGGTCTTAGCCGCGGCCAGGTCAAGGTTCAGTTCGGCGAGTACGGGCTGAAGGCGATGGATGCCGGCTGGCTGACCAACCGTCAGATCGAGGCCGCTCGTATCGCCATGACCCGCAAGATCCGTCGTGGCGGAAAGGTCTGGATCAACGTGTATCCGGACAAGCCGTTCACCAAGAAGCCGGCCGAGACGCGGATGGGCTCCGGCAAGGGCTCGCCCGAGGGCTGGGTCGCCGTGGTCAAGCCCGGCCGCGTCATGTTCGAGCTGGCCGGGGTCCCCGAGGACCTCGCCCGAGAGGCGATGCGCCTCGCCGGGCACAAGCTTCCGGTGCGGACCAAGTTCGTGATGCGAGAGGACGCCTGATGCGGCCCGCCGACCTGCGCGACCTGTCCGCCACCGAGCTGTCAGAGCACATCGCCACCGCGCGGCGTGAGCTGTTCGGCCTGCGCTTCCAGCACGCCACCGGTGAGCTGGACAACACCTCAGGCCTCCAGCGCGCCAAGCGCGAGGTGGCCCGCGCGCTGACGGTCGCGCGCGAACGAGAAATCGACGTCGAGAGTCAGACAGGAAATGGCTGAAGAGCAGACACCTCCCAACGCTGAAGAGATCGCCGACGCGCCCGAGGCCGCTGAGGCCGAGGCTGCGGCTGCGCCTGAGACGGCCGCCGGCGACGCCGGCGCCGCGGACACACGTTCCGCGGCCGCTGCCTCCGCCCCCGAGCCGCAGGAGGTGGTCGCGCCCAAGGAGCGGCGCCAGCGCGCCCGGGCCGCCAAGGCGGCCAAGACCAAGCCCCGTGCCGCGCTCACGCCCGAGGAGCGTCACGCCGAGCGCGTCTCCGAGCGCGCCCAGAAGGCGCGCCTGCGACGCACGGCGCGTGCCAAGGCGACGGCCAAGCACCAGGCAGAGGCCCACAGCCGCACCGCCACGCCGCCGCGCGAGCACGTCGTCGGCCAGCAGAAGGTGCGTCAGGGCATCGTCGTCTCAGATAAGGCCGACAAGACCATCACGGTGCGGATCGACACCGCGCGGCGCCATCGGCGCTACGACAAGATCGTGCGCACCTCGCAGACGCTGCACGCCCACGACGAGTCCAACGACGCCCACATCGGCGACACGGTCACCGTCCGCGAGGCCCGGCCACTGTCGCGCACCAAGCGCTGGCGCCTGGTGCAGGTCCTGGAGAGGGCGAAGTGATCCAGAACGAGACCCGCCTGCGCGTGGCCGACAACTCCGGCGCGCGCGAGATCCTGGTCATCCGCGTTCGCGGGGGCTCCCGTCGGCGTTACGCCGGCGTCGGCGACACCATCACGGCCACCGTCAAGACCGCAAGTCCGCAGGGCTCGGTCAAGAAGGGCGAGGTCGTGACCGCGGTGGTCGTGCGCACCAAGAAGTCCTACGGCCGCGAGGACGGCACCTACATCGGCTTCGACGAGAACGCGGCGGTGCTGATCGACGCCCAGAACAACCCGCGCGGGACGCGCATCTTCGGTCCGGTCGCCCGCGAGCTGCGCGAGCGCAACTTCATGAAGATCGTCTCCCTCGCGCCGGAGGTTCTCTAGCCATGCCCGCACGGATCCGCAAAGGCGACCAGGTCATGGTGATCAGCGGCAAGGACCGCGGCAAGACCGGCACGGTGCTGGCGGTGATGCCCAAGAAGGAGCGCGTCACCGTTGAGGGCCTGAACATGATCAAGCGCCACCAGCGCCCCACCCAGACGGCGGCGGGCACGCGCGGTGGCGGCGTGATCGAGCGCGAGGGGCCGATCCACGTCTCCAACGTGATGCTGGTCGACCCCAAGGACGGCAAGCCGACCCGCGTCGGCATCGCGATCGAAGACGGCAAGCGCCTGCGCGTGGCCAAGCGCAGCGGCGCGCACCTGGACTAGGACGAGACTTCATATGGCGACAGCATCACCCACCACCGCACGACTGAAGACCCGATACAACGAGGAGATCCGGCCGGCCCTGGTCAAGCGCTTCGGCTACACGAGCGTCATGCAAGCTCCGCGGATCGTGAAGGTGACCGTGAACATGGGCTGCGGCGACGCCAAGCAGGACTCCAAGGTCCTGGACGCCGCCTCAGAGCAGCTCGGCACGATCACCGGCCAGAAGCCGAACATCCGCCGGGCGCGCAAGTCGATCGCCCAGTTCAAGGTCCGCGAGGGCATGCCGGTCGGCGTGGCCGTCACCCTGCGCAACGAGCGCGCCTACGAGTTCCTGGACCGGCTGATGAGCATCGCGATCCCACGTATCCGTGACTTCCGCGGGCTCAACCCGCGCGCCTTCGACGGCCGCGGCAACTACTCCATGGGCGTGCGCGAGCAGATCATCTTTCCCGAGATCGACTACGACGAGATCGACCAGACCCGTGGCCTCGACATCACGATCACCACGACGGCCGAGTCCGACGAGGAGTCGTTCGCGCTGCTCGAAGCGTTCGGGATGCCGTTTTCGAAGGAGGGCCGGGCTCCTGCCGCGCGAGCGGTGGATGAGCCGGCCGTAACCCAGTCTTAGAAGGAGACACGTGGCGAAGCTTTCACAGCGCGTCCGCCAGCAGCGGACACCGAAGTACAAGACCCGGGGCTACACCCGGTGCCGTCGTTGCGGCCGTGCCCGCTCGGTCTATCGCAAGTTCGGCGTGTGCCGCATCTGCCTGCGCGAGCTGGCGCACAACGGCTATATCCCCGGCATGACGAAGAGCAGCTGGTAGCCGTATGTCGATGACCGATCCCGTCGCCGACTTCCTGACGCGTCTGCGCAACGCCGCCAAGGCGCAGCATCACGACGTGTCGATCCCGTCCTCCAAGCTCAAGCGCGAGGTGGCGCGGATCCTCAAGGAGCAGGGCTACATCGACGGCTATCACTTCGAGCCGCCCGTTCCGGGCCGTCCCGCCGAGCACATCGTCGTCACGCTGAAGTACACCGACGATCGCAAGCCGGTGATCAGCGGGATGCAGCGCGTATCCCGCCCCGGCCAGCGCACCTACGTCGACAGTGCCCACATCCCCCGGATCCAAGGCGGGATGGGCACCGCCATCATCTCGACCTCCAAGGGCGTCATGACCGGCCACGAGGCCCGCCAGCAGGGCGTCGGTGGCGAGGTCGTGGCGCGGGTCTGGTAAGGGTGGGCGGGAGCTAATACACGATGTCCAGAATCGGCAGACAACCCATCCCGGTGCCCGCGGGCGTGACCGTCGCCATCGAGCCCGAGCTCGTGACCGTCAACGGCCCCAAGGGTGAGCTCTCCGAGCGCGTCAACCGCGACATCGGAGTCGAGCAGGTCGGCGAGGAGGTGCTGGTCACCCGCCCCACCGACCGCGGCGAGCACCGCGCTCTGCACGGCCTCACCCGCACGCTGGTGGCCAACATGGTCAAGGGCGTCACCGACGGCTTCGAGAAGCGCCTGGAGATCCAGGGCGTCGGCTACCGCGCCCAGCTGCGCGGGCGCGACCTCGAGCTGGCGCTGGGCTACTCCCATCCCGTCTCGGTCAAGGCTCCCGACGGGATCGAGTTCGAGGTGCCCCTGCCGACCCGCATCGTCGTCCGCGGCGCGTCCAAGCAGCAGGTCGGCGAGGTGGCCGCCTACATCCGCAAGCAGCGCAAGCCCGAGCCCTACAAGGGCAAGGGGATCCGTTACGAGGGCGAATACGTCGCCCGGAAGGTCGGTAAGCGAGCATGACCGTTCAGACCAAGCCCCAGGCGCGCCTGCGGCGTCGCCGCCGCGTCCGCGCCAAGGTCAGCGGCACGGCCGAGCGCCCGCGGATCTCGGTGTTCCGCTCCAACCGCGGCATCTTCGCCCAGCTCATCGACGATGAGGCCGGGCGCACCCTGGCGGCGGTCAACTGGACCGAGGCCGATCTGCGCAAGCTGAGCGGCGCCGAGCAGGCCAAGCGCGCCGGCGAGGTGCTGGCCGAGCGGGCCAAGGCGGCAGGCGTGGAGTCTGCCGTGTTCGACCGCGGCGGCTACCAGTACCACGGTCGTGTCCAGGCGCTGGCGGAGGGCGCACGGGAGGGCGGGCTCCGGCTCTAGGGCCGAACGCAGCCGCTACTCTCAGGTCAACACATGGCAAGCATGGCAAGCGATCGTTCAGTTTCAGCTGCGGGTTTGGACCTGCAGGAGCGCGTGGTGGAGATCAACCGCGTCGCGAAGGTCGTGAAGGGAGGCCGCCGCTTCTCGTTCACGGCGCTGGTCGTGGTGGGTGACGAGCGCGACGTCGTCGGCATCGGCTACGGCAAGGCCAACGAGGTCCCCGTCGCCATCCAGAAGGGCGTCGAGCGCGCCAAGAAGAACCTCTATCGGGTGCCCAAGCACGGCAACACGATCACGCATTCGACGACGGGCATCTTCGGCGCCGGCCGCGTGTTCCTCAAGCCGGCCGCGCCGGGTACCGGGGTCATCGCGGGCGGAGGCGTCCGCGCGGTCCTCGAGCTCGCGGGCATCCACGACATCCTCTCCAAGAGCCTGGGCTCCCAGAACCCCATCAACCTCGTCAAGGCGACGATGGCGGGGCTGGAGTCGCTGCGCACGCCTGACGAGGTCGCCAAGTTGCGCGGCCTGTCGATCAACCAGGTGCTCGGGCTCACCGGCGAAAGCGCCGACGGGACCGCCGAGACCCCAGCCGCCAACGGCAACGGCGCGGCCGCCGAGCCCGCCGCGGCGGCCGAGGCCGAGGAGACGGGCCGGTGAGCACGGTCACGCTCACGCAGCGCAAGAGCCGCAACGGCTGCGACAAGCGCCAGCTCGACACGCTGCGCTCGCTGGGCCTGCGTCGCATCGGCCAGAGCGTCGAGGTCAACGACACGCCCCAGATTCGCGGCATGATCGCCAAGGTCGCGCACCTCGTGGAGGTGGGCGAGTAGATGAGCGCCACCTCTGAGCAGGAGACGCCGGAGCGCATCGGCCTGCACAACCTCAAGCCCGCCCCGGGCTCGCGCCGGCCGCGCAAGCGTGTCGGGCGCGGCGAGGGCTCGGGCACCGGCAAGACCGCGGGCCGCGGCCAGAAGGGCTACGGCTCACGCTCGGGCGCCAAGTCGCGCGCCCGCTTCGAGGGCGGCCAGATGCCGATCCACATGCGGATGCGCAAGTTGCGCGGCCCGCATATGAAGAAGTCGATGCCGTTCGAGCCGTTCCGGACCCACACCCAGCCGGTCAACGTGGGCGATCTCGAGGCGCGCTTCGCCGCCGGGGACTCCGTCACGCTGGAGGCACTGGCCGGCAAGGGCCTGGCCACGCGCAAGGGCGTTCCGGTCAAGGTCCTGGCCAAGGGCGAGCTCACGATCGCCCTCACCGTCCACGCCCACGGCTTCAGCAAGTCCGCTCGCGAGCGCATCGAAGCCGCCGGCGGGACCTGTCAGGTCGTAGAGAGCTGAGGAGCGGCCGGTGATCGCCACGATCCTCGGAGGTTTCAGGGTCGCGGAGATCCGCAAGAAGATCCTGTTCACGGCGGCGATCCTCGCGCTCTACCGGCTGGGCGCTCACATTCCGGCGCCGGGCATCAAGACCAGCGCGATCGACGCCATCCAGAAGAACCTGGGCGGCAACAGCATCCTCGGACTGCTCAACCTGTTCAGCGGCGGCGGCCTGGGCCGGATCGCCATCTTCGCGCTGGGCATCATGCCCTACATCACCGCCTCGATCATCCTGCAGTTGCTGCAGGTGGTGGTTCCCTCGCTGGAGAAGCTCTCCAAGGAGGGCGAGGTCGGCCAGGCGCGGATCACCCAGTACACCCGTTACCTCACGGTCGGCCTGGCCTTCGCCCAGTCGATCGGCTACGTGTTCCTGTTCCGCAGCTTCGAACGCAGCGCCGGGGTCACGCTCATCCCGAACTTCGACCTCTTCAAGGTCTTCATCATCGTCATCTCGCTCACCGCGGGCTGCGTGCTGCTCATGTGGATGGGCGAGCTCATCACCCAGCGCGGGATCGGCAACGGCATCTCGCTGCTGATCTTCGCGTCGATCGTGTCACGCATCCCCAGCGGGATCAGCGCCTGGTGGAACAACCCCGACCAGGTCTTCAAGGTGATCATGCCGTTCATCGCCATCGGCGTCGTCGCCGCGGTGGTGTTCGTCCAGGAGGGCCAGCGTCGCATCCCCGTCCAGTACGCCAAGCGCGTCGTGGGGCGCCGCATGACCCAGGGCGGCCAGACCTACCTGCCGCTCAAGGTCAACATGGCCGGCGTCATCCCCGTCATCTTCGCCGCCAGCGTGATGGCGATCCCGCCGACCCTCGGCCAGCTGATCGGGCAGAACCGGGCCGGCTTCGGGAACGACCTTTACAACTTCTTCGCGCCCGGCAGCTGGCACTACGTGCTCGGCGAGAGCATCCTCATCATCCTGTTCACGTACTTCTACACGGCGGTGACGTTCAACCCCGTCGACCAGGCCGACAACCTGCGCAAGTACGGAGGCTTCATCCCGGGGGTGAGACCGGGCCGGCCAACGGCCGAGTTCCTGGACCGCATCCTGGCCCGGCTGACCTTCCCCGGGGCGCTGTTCCTGGCGGCGATCGCGGCCCTGCCGACGGTCCTCATCAACCAGACGAGCGCCAACTTCGCCTTTGGCGGTACCTCGATCCTCATCGTGATCGGCGTGGCGCTGGACACGATGAAGCAGCTCGAGGCCCAGATGATGATGCGCAACTACGAGGGCTTCCTGAAGTAGACGGGGTTGCCCGGGGGTCGGGGGCCGCGCAGTCAGTGCGCCCGATAGAGTGCGCGCGTGGCTCAGCAGCTCAATCTCATTCTTTTCGGCCCTCCCGGCGCGGGCAAGGGCACGCAGGCCGAGCGCCTGCGCAAGGACTTCGAGCTGCCCTACATCGCCACGGGCGACATGCTTCGCGCCAACGTCAAGGAGCAGACCGATCTCGGCAAGAAGGCCAAGGAATACATGGACGCCGGCGACCTCGTCCCCGACGACCTCATCGTCGCCATGGCCCGCGATCGCCTGATCCAGGACGACGCCCAGGACGGCTTCATCCTCGATGGCTTTCCCCGCACGGTCGATCAGGCCAAGGCGCTGGACGAGCAACTGTCGGATCTCGGCCGGCGGGTGACCGCGGCGCTGCTCATCGACGTGCCCGACGAGGAGCTCATCCGGCGCCTGTCGGGACGGCGGATGTGCGTCAAGTCGGGGCATAACTACCACGTGGAGTTCGATCCCCCCAAGCACGACGGGATCTGCGACCAAGACGGCTCGCGGCTGGTCCAGCGCGAGGACGACAAGCCCGAGGTCATCCAGAACCGGTTGCGCGTGTACCACGAGCACACCAAGCCGCTGGTCGACTATTACGACGAGCGCGGGCTGATGCGCCGCATCGACGGCACGCGCGACCCCGCCGACGTCCACGGCCACATCCGCGCGGTGATCGCGACGCTGCGCATGGAGGAGGACGTCTAGGCCTCAGTGGGTTGCCGCTAGCATCGAATTTCGACACCCGGAACCGCTGAGATGATCATCAAGAAGACCCCCGACGAGATTGACCGGATGGCCGCCTCTGGGGCGATCCTGGTCCGCACGATGAACCTCCTGGCCGGCAAGGTCCGCCCGGGGGTGACCACCAAGGAGCTCGACCAAGCCGCCGAGCGCTTCATCCGCTCCCAGGGGGCAACGCCGGCGTTCAAGGGCTATCGCGGCTTCCCGGGGTCGATCTGCGCGTCGCCTAACTCCATGATCGTGCACGGGATCCCCGGGCCCTACAAGCTGGCCAAGGGAGACATCCTGTCCATCGACATCGGCGTGATCTATGACGGCTGGGTGGCCGACGCCGCCCGGACGTTTGCGGTGGGCCCGGTCAGCCCGGTGGCGCAGAAGCTCCTCCAGGTCACCGAGCAATCGCTCATGGCGGCCGTGCCGGTGTGCGTGGCCGGCAACCGTCTCGGGGACCTCGGCCACGCGGTACAGCAGCAGGTCGAGGGCGCCGGGCTCTCGGTGGTGCGCTCGCTGGTGGGTCACGGGATCGGCCGCGACATGCACGAGGATCCCCAGATCCCCAACTACGGCGCTCCTGGCACCGGGATCGTGCTGGAGGAGGGCATGGTGCTGGCGGTGGAGCCGATGGTGACCGCTGGTCGCCACGGGGTCCGGGTCGCCGACGACCACTGGTCGATCTTCTCCCAGGACGGCTCGCTGGCGGCCCATTTCGAGTTCACCATCGCCATCACGGCCGACGGACCCCGGGTGCTGACCCCGTGGCACGAGGCCGGCGACGGCCGCGCGGTCGCATAGGCGAGCCTTAGCAGGTGGCCCGGCGGCAGCCGGAAACGCCCTGCTAACATCCCCCGGTGCGCCTGCAGCGCGACGATTGGTCGCTGCTTGGCGCCTCTTCGGCGCGGTAGCGGCGACCTGAAGCGGTCGCCAGAGCCGGGCCGAGGATCCAAGAAATTTTGTCCGCGAATTCTGAGAGCGAATCAGCGTGAAGGTACGACCGTCGGTCAAGCCAATGTGTGAGAAGTGCAAAATCATCCGCCGCAACGGGCGGGTGCTGGTGATCTGTCCCAATCCCCGTCACAAGCAGCGGCAGGGCTAACCCCAGATCAGAGTCAAGGAAAGCTCGTCATGGCGCGAATTTCAGGGGTCAACATCCCCCTCAACAAGCGGGTCGAGATCGGCCTCACATACATCTACGGGATCGGTCGCTCAACCTCCAATGAGCTGCTGGCCAAGGTCGGGATCGAGCCTGACCGCAAGGTCCGTGACCTCACTGAGGACGAGGTCGTCCAACTGCGTGACCTGATCGACAACTCGGTCATGGTCGAGGGAGACCTGCGCCGCGAGCGCTCGCAGAACATCAAGCGGCTCCAGGAGATCGGCAGCTACCGGGGCCTGCGCCACCGGCGCGGCCTGCCCGTCCATGGTCAGAACACCAAGACCAACGCGCGGACGCGCAAGGGCCCGAAGCGGATGCAGGTGGCCGGCAAGAAGAAGGCCGGTAAGAAGTGAGCCCAGCTCCCCGGAGACCTCAGCGCGGCCGTCGCCGCGTGCGCAAGAACATCCCGGTCGGGCAGGCGCACATCAAGACTTCGTTCAACAACACGATCGTGTCCCTGACTGACCGCGAGGGGAACGTCATCGCGTGGGAGTCCGCCGGCGGGGCCGGGTTCAAGGGCAGCCGCAAGTCCACCCCGTTCGCTGCGCAGGTGACCGCCGACGCCGCCGCCCGCAAGGGAATCGAGCACGGCCTGCAGAAGGTCGAGGTGTTCGTGAAGGGCCCCGGCTCCGGGCGCGAGACCGCGATCCGATCGTTGCAGGCCGCGGGCCTCGAGGTGACCGGCGTCAAGGACGTCACCCCGCAGGCGCACAACGGCTGCCGACCCCGAAAGCGCAGGCGCGTCTGACATGGCTCGAGATACTGGTCCACAGTGCAAGCAGTGCCGCCGGGAGGGGCAGAAGCTCTTCCTCAAGGGCGAGCGCTGCCTGACCGACAAGTGCGGAGTCGAGCGCCGCTCCTACCCGCCCGGTGAGCACGGCCGCGGACGCCAGAAGCAGAGCGAGTACCGCGTCCAGCTGCGCGAGAAGCAGAAGGCCAAGCGCTACTACGGCGTGCTGGAGAAGCAGTTCGCGATCTATTACAACAAGGCCAGCCGCCAGGCGGGCGTCACCGGCGAGAACCTGCTCCGCATGCTCGAGTGCCGGTTCGACAACGTGCTGGTCCGGCTGGGCTTTGCGGCTTCGCGCCGTCAGGCGCGGCAGCTGATCCTCCACGGCCACTGGACCGTGAACGGTCGCCGGGTGAACATCCCGAGCTATCAGCTGCGCGACAACGACGTGATCGCGATCCACCAGAAGTCGACGGCGGGGCAGGTGATCCGCGACGCGACCGAGCTGACCGGACAGGTTCCGGCGTGGCTGCAGGCCGATCACGATTCGCTGACGGCCAAGGTCCTTCGCAAGCCGGAGCGGCGCGAGATCGCCGCGCCGGTCGCAGAGCAGCTCATCGTCGAGCTGTACTCGAAGTAGACGAACTTTTGAACGCCGCCGCGGGCCGGAGGGCACGGGTCGGCGCTGAACGCCGCCAGCGAGGCGGTCAGAACCCACGAAGTTAGGACTGTGATGCTCGATTTCCAAGTGCCCCGAATCTCCAGCGAGTCGGTCGATGACACCCGCGGTTCGTTCACGATCGAACCTCTGGACCGGGGCTTCGGCTACACCTTCGGCAACTCGCTGCGACGCGTGCTGCTCTCCTCGCTCGCCGGCGCCGCCGTCACCAGCGTGCGCATCGAGGGCGTGGCGCACGAGTTCTCGACGATCCGCGGCGTCAAGGAGGACGTGACCGACATCGTCCTCAACCTCAAGGGCATCGTCTGCCGGATGCACTCGGACGCCACGGAGATCGAGGCGCCGCTGGTGGTCACCGGACCGGGGGACATCACCGCCAAGGACATCGACCTGCCCTCCGGTGTGGAGATCCTCAACCCCGACGCGCACATCGCAACGCTCGAGAAGAAGACCAAGCTGGAGGTCTACCTCACGATCGGCCGCGGCCGCGGCTACCGCCCGGCCGAGGAGAACAAGTCTCCCGACCAGCCGATCGGCGTGATCCCCATCGACTCGATCTTCTCACCGGTGCGGCGCGTGGCCTACAACGTCGAGCAGGCCCGCGTCGGCCAGAAGACCGACTTCGACAAGCTCACGCTCGACATCGAGACCGACGGCTCGATCGACCCGCACGCCGCACTGCGCGAGGCGGCGGAGATCCTCATCTCCCAGCTCGCGATCTTCACCGACGCCGACCGCGTGGTGGAGCTGCGCGACGTCGGCGCGCCCGGCGCGCTGGACCCGGGACTGGTCGGCGGCGGCCAGGTGGGCGCCACCTCGCGTCCGCCCAACGCGATGGACGACATCCTCATCGAGGAGCTGGAGCTCGGCGTGCGCTCCTACAACTGCCTCAAGCGAGCGGGTATACAGACCGTCGGCGACCTCGTCTCCAAGACCGAAGGGGAGCTCAACGCCATCCCCAACTTCGGCAAGAAGTCCATCGACGAGGTGATCGAGACCCTGCACGCGCGCGGCCTCGGCCTGCGTAACGACTAACATCGCCCCAGCGCCATGAGACACCAGCGTCAGCGATACCAGCTCAGCCGTAGCGCCTCGCATCGCAAGGCGCTGCTCATGAACCTCTCCAAAGAGGTGATCGAGCACGAGCGGATCCAGACCACCGAGGCCAAGGCCAAGGCCGTCAAGCCCGAGGTGGAAAAGCTGATCACGCTGGCCAAGCGCGGCGACCTGCACGCTCGCCGTCAGGCGCTGTCGGCACTCGGTCAGGACAAGTTCACCGTCTACAAGCTGTTCGAGGAGATCGCTCCCCGCTACACGGAGCGCCCCGGCGGCTACACCCGGATCCTGAAGCTGGGCCCGCGGCGGTCGGACTCGACCGAGATGGTCCTGCTGGAACTCGTCTAGCCAGGGCTCCGGCCGAGCGGTGGACGGCGGTGTAGCCGGACCGACGTCGCGGCTGCTGATCGAGTACGACGGGACCGAGTTCTCCGGCTGGGCGCGCCAGCCCGGACTGCGCACCGTGCAGGGCGAGCTGGAGCGGGCGCTGGGTGTGGTGCTACGCCGCGACGCGGTGCCCCTGACGGTCGCCGGACGCACCGACGCCGGCGTGCACGCGCGTGGTCAGGTGGCCAGCTACGGAGGCGAGCCGGCCCGGCCCGACTCCGTCAACGCGCTGCTCCCTTATGACATCGCGGTCTTGGAGTGCGCCGCCGCCGCCCCCGGCTTCGACGCGCGCCGCGACGCCACCAGCCGCGCCTACGCCTACCGGGTGCTGACGCGTCGCTCGCGCAGTCCGTTCGAGCGCCGGCTGGCGCTGCACTGGCCCCACCCGCTGGACGCCGGCGCGCTACGCGCCTGCGCCGAGGCGCTGGTGGGCGAGCACGACTTCACCGCTTTCACGCCCACCGAGACCGAGCATGTCCGTTTTGAGCGGGTCGTGCTCGGCGCCACCTGGGCCTCAGACGGCCCGGTGCTCCTGGAGTTCCGCATCGAGGCCGACGCGTTCATGCGCAACATGATCCGGGTGCTGGTGGGCACCATGCTCGAGGTGGGAGGAGGCCGGCGCTCGGTCGAGTCGTTAGTGGGGCTGCTGGAGGGACGGCCCCGGACGGACGCCGGCGCCACTGCCCCGCCCCACGGCCTGCACTTCCTGGGCGCCGGCTACGGCGGTGAGCGGCTGCTCTGAGAGCCCTGTGGCGCCCCCGCGAAGGCGGCGGCGCGCGTTCGCGACGCGAGGGGCATCCCCTTCCCGTCCAGGCGGATTCCAATCCTTAAGTGGACATATGTTCGATTCCGCTTTTCCTACCAAAACCGTACTATTCCAACAGATCGAAGGGGCGCAGGCGTATTTGGGGGTGGTCGCGGCCCGAGCGGTGAGGTTTTGGTTTTCACCGTTCGGGCTGCGGCTCAGCGCTGTCCGCGTTCCGGCCTGCGCGCGCCATAGCATCTAGGGCGTGCGCGTCCTCCTCACCAATGACGACGGGATCGAGGCTGATGGCCTTCAGGCGCTGCGCCGCGCGCTGATCGCGATCCCGTCGGTGGAGCTGGCGGTCATCGCGCCGGACGGCAACCGCTCGGCGATGGCGCGCTCCATCACGACGCGCCGCCCCGTGTGGGTACAGGAGGTCGACTTCGAGGACGGGACGGTCGGCTACGCCACCGACGGCACGCCGGTGGACTGCGTGCGGCTGGCCCACCTGGGACTGGTGGAGGGGTTTACTGCCGAGCTGGTGGTCTCGGGGATCAACCACGGCTCCAACCTGGGCGACGACATCACCTACTCGGGCACCGTGGCCGCCGCGCTCGAGGCGATCGTGCTCGGCCTGCCGGGCATCGCGGTCTCGCAGCAGTCGACGAGCCGGGAGCTGGACTTCCGCACGGGCTCGAGGTTCGACTTCTCGGTGGCGGCGACCTTCACCGCGCGCCTGGTCGCCGAGCTCCAGAACGTCCCCCTGCCCGACGGGACGCTGCTCAACATCAACGTCCCCGGCGCCGACCCGTCGGGCGTGACGGTGGCGCGGCTGGGCAAACGGGTCTACCGTGACGAGCTGGCGCTCATCGACGAGGATCCCACGCACCCAGTCGGACGGCGCCTGTACCGGATCTACGGCGACGCGACGTACCTCGGCGACGAGACCGGTACCGACCTTGCCGCCGTCGCCGCCGGCCAGATCGCGGTCACCCCGATTCACTTCGATCTCACCGACCGTGGCGGGCTCGACGCGCTCGCGCGGTATGACCTGGCGCGGCTCATCGCTCCCGCCGCTGATGAGGTGACCGACCAATGACCCCGGCGGCGAGCAACGGCTCCGCCGGGGATCCCGCGGCGCGTGTGGACGAGCTGCGGCGGCTGCTCGAGTACCACGGCCACCGCTACTACGTGCTCGACGACCCCGAGATCGGCGACGACGCCTACGACGCGCTCCTGGACGAGCTGCGCCGTCTGGAGGCCGAGCACCCGGAGCTGCTGACCCCGGACTCCCCGACCCAGCGGATCGGCGGCGAGCCGGTCTCGGACCTGGTCAAGGTCCGCCACCCCGAGCCGATGCTGTCGCTGGCCAACGCGCGCTCGGCCGAGGAGCTGCAGGCATGGATCCAGCGGATGCGCAACCACCTGGCCCGTGAGGGGATCGAGGATCCGGACTTCGAGTTCGTGGCCGAGCCCAAGATCGACGGCCTGGCCATCTCGCTCATCTACCGCGACGGCGTGTTCGAGCGCGGCGCCACCCGCGGCAACGGCGAGGTGGGGGAGGATGTCACCCACAACCTGCGCACGATCGGCTCGATCCCGCTGCGGCTGGAGATGGACGACGAGACGCCACCGGCGCTGCTGGAGGTGCGCGGCGAGGTCTACATGTCGCTGCCGGACTTCACGGCCCTCAACGAGCGCCGCGCCGAGGCCGGCCTCTCGACGTTCATGAACCCGCGCAACTCGGCGGCGGGCACGATCCGCCAGCTCGACCCCAAGCTCGCCGCCGACCGGCCGCTGTCGCTGTGGTGCTACGCCATCGGGGTCACGGAGGGCCTGTCCTTCGACGCCCATTGGGAGGCGCTGGAGTGGCTGCGCGCCCACCGGTTCCCGGTCAACCCCGACGTGCGCAAGCTGACCGACGAGCGGGAGGTCATCGCGCAATGCGAATCGTGGGAGCGCCGGCGCGGCTCGCTGGACTTCGAGATCGACGGGGTCGTGGTCAAGGTCAACCAGTTCGCGCTGCAGCGGCGGCTGGGCGTCGTCGGCCGTGACCCGCGGTGGGCCATCGCCTGGAAGTTCCCGCCGACGACCGCGGTCACCCGCCTGCTCGAGATCCGCTGGAACCCGGGCAAGTTCGGCGATCTGCACCCCTACGCGGTCGTCGAGCCCGTGCACGTCTCCGGTGTGACCATCAAGCAGGCCACGCTGCACAACGAGGAGGACATCGCGCGCAAGGACATCCGCCCGGGGGAGGACGTGATCGTCCTGCGTGCCGGCGACGTTATCCCGCAGGTGCTCTCGCCGGCGCCCCACGTCGCCGAGCACGAAGACCGCCCGTCGCCGCCGCGGCCACCCGAACGCTGCCCGGTGTGCGACACCCCTACCGTCAAGCCCGAGGACTCGGTGTTCACCCGCTGCCCCAACCGCGACTGCCCGGGGCGCCGCTGGCAGCTGCTCACGTTCTTCGAGACGGTCCTGGACATCGACGGCCTGGGGGAGAAGCAGGTGTCGCTGTTCATGGACCTCGGCTGGGTCCGCACGGCGGCCGACTTCTATGACCTGACCGCCGAGCAGATCGCCGAGCAACCCGGTTTCGGGAAGGTGTCGGCCGAGAAGCTCGTCGCCGCCATCGCCAAGTCCAAGGAGATGCCGTTCGGCCGCGTGCTGGTGGCGCTTGGGATCGAGGAGGTCGGTGGGGTCACCGGACGCAACCTCGCCGCTCAATTCCGATCCATCGACGCTCTGCTCGCCGCCAGCGCCGAGGCCATCGAGGAAACCCCTGGCGTGGGGCCGAAGATGGCCGCCACCATCCACGAGCAGCTCCACGACCCGGTCATGGAGCAGCTGATTGCCGATCTGCGCGAGCGGGGGCTTCAATTTGAGCAGGAGGGCCCGCCCCCCGGCGAGGGGCCCCTGGCCGGCAAGACGCTGGTGCTCACCGGGACCCTGCCCGAGCTCACGCGCGAGCAGGCCACCGAGCGGATCGTCGCCGCCGGAGGCCGCGTCACCGGCTCGGTGTCGCGCAAGACAGACTGGGTCGTTGCCGGCGAGAGCGCCGGTTCCAAGCTCGCCCAGGCCGAGAAGCTCGGGGTCGCCGTGCTCGACGAGCCCGGCCTGCTGGGACTGCTGGGCGGCTGACGGCTCAGCCGCTGTACTTCGCCAGCGCCACCTGCATCCGGTCCTGGATCGGGTGGGCGTAGTCCGGCACGATGCCGTTCATCATCAGCGCGTAGGCGAGCGTGTGGCCGTCCGTGGCGCGGCAGTAGCCCACGACGTTGGAGACGTCGTGCAGCGTGCCGGTCTTGCCCCGGCATCGTCCCTGCGCGTAGGTGTGGCGCATCTCGTCCTGCAGCGTGCCCGTCTCACCGGCCACGGCCAGCGAGGATGTGAACTGGGAGTTCGACGCCATGTTGCGCAGCAGGGTCACCACCTCGATGGGGGTCGTCAGGTCGGAGCGCGACAGGCCCGACCCGTCGTTGAGACGGGGGTGGATGTTGAAGCTCGAGGCCATCTGGGCGTTGACCACGGCGGCGCCGGCGGCGGTCGTCCCGCCCGAGCCGAACTGCGCGCCCAGGTCCTTGAGGAGCATCTCGGCGAAGAAGTTGTCCGACGGGGTGTTGGTCAGCGACACGAGAGTGGCCATGGGCGGGGAGTGCACGCTGGCCAGGGTCGTGGCGCCCGACGGCGTGCGGCCGGCGGTCACCTTGACGTGGCGCGGAACCTTCACGCCGGCGGCCTTCAGGGCAGCGACGAGCTGCTGCCCGGCCTGCACGGCGGGGTGCTTGAAGTACACGGTGCCGATGGAGTTCGCCCAGCCGCGGTTGAAGGCGAGCGCGCTGAGCTCGCCTTCGGTGTCGATCGAGGGCTGGTTGCCAGTGGCGGGCGTGCCCCGGTCGGAGTCGAACATGGTCTCGTCGGCGACCACGTTGCCATTCAGCTGCGTGACGCCGGTCGCGCTTTGAAACGCGGACACAAGCGCCTGGATCGTCGCGCCGGTCCCGTAGTTGGCGGTGTCGAACGTGGCCGAGCCGAACGTCGGATCCCCACCGCCGCGCAGGTACAGGGTGCCGGTGAAGGTGTCGCCCAGCTGGGTGCCCTGCCCCAGCATCGATGTCGTGAGGGTGGCGCCGGGGCCGAAGCGCTGCAGGACCGTGGTCGTCGTGTAGAGCTTCTCCACCGAGGCCGGCAGCCGGCCCGTGGCGGCGTTCTTGGAGTACAGGGTCCGGTTGGCCGTCAGGTCCACGACGTAGGCGCCGCTGAAGCGGCCGGCCTTCCGCATCCCGAGGTTGAGGCTCCCGTCCAGCTGGCGGTTCGCCTTCGCCGTGGCCGCGCTGGTCGGGCCCGGAGCCGGAGCGGGGGACGAGGGCGGAGTGTCCCCGCCGCTACCGCCCACGCCCGCCCCGCCGCCTCCCTGGCCTGATGCCACCGGCGCGGCGGCCAGGGCAAGCGCCACGACCGCGGCGAGCAGAGGGGGTGCTGACCGCATCGACTATGTGTAACCCATCGTGCGGCGCAAAGCTGCGGTCCTACGGCGGCGTTGTGCCGCCGAGTGCGGGTGGGTGGGGCCCGGACCACTAGAATCCGGACCGAATGGGCAAGGTTGTCAAGCTGGATGCGTCGACCGACCGCTCACCGTCCCCGGGCGCCCGCGCACGTGCGGGCAAACCGGCGCGTCGGCGCCGCTCGAAGACCGCGCTGGTCCTCGGTGGAGGCGGCTTCACGGGCGGCGTCTATGAGATCGGGGCGCTCCGGGCGCTCGATCTGCTGTCGGTCAACCGGACCGTGAACCAGTTCGACGTCTATGTCGGCACCAGCGCGGGCTCCTTCGTCGCCGCTGCGGTGGCCAACGGGGTCACCCCGGAGGAGATGATGCGGGTCATCGTCCAACAGGTGCCGACGCCGTTCCCGGACGCTCGGATCGGTTCGCTGCTCAAGCCCAACTACCGCGAGTTCGTCACCCGGGGACTGATGTTCCCGTTGCGCCTGGCCCATCTGCTGGGCACACTGGGCCGCGACCTGCGCCAGGTTTCGGCCGTGGACATCGTGCTCGCGCTGGCCGAGGCGCTCCCCACCGGCCTGTATTCGGGCGAGGGGATCGAGCGCTACGTGAAGCGAATCCTCTCCGACCCCGACCGGACCAATGACTTCCGGAAGCTCGCCGGCGAGCTCTATCTCGCCGCCACCGACCTGGACACCTGCGAACGGGTGGTGTTCGGCTCCGAGGGGTTTGACGACGTCCCCATCTCCCGCGCCGTGAGCGCGTCGAGCGCTCTGCCCATGGTCTACAAGCCGGTCAAGATCGGGGACCGCGAGTACGTGGACGGGGGAATCGTCTCCACCACCAACCTGGACATCGCGGTGGAGGCGGGGGCCAAGCTGATCGTCGTGGTCAACCCGCTGGTCCCCTACACCAACGATTTCGAGGCCCGGATCCCCACCCTCACCGGCTCGCGTGTTCGCCGGGTGTCGGACATGGGGTTCCCGCACATCGGCTACCAGGCGTTCAAGCTGCTCGCGCACCAGCGCCTGCACGAGCTGGCCCGCCGCTGGGAGGAGCGCTACCCGGGCGTCGACATCATCCTCATCGAGCCCGACGCGGGCGACGAACTGATGTTCCAGACCAGCGTGATGAACTACACCTCACGGGTCGCCATCGCCCGCCACGGGTTCCAGTCAGTGACGCTGAAGCTGGCTAGCGACTACCCGCGCTTCAAGCGGATCTGCGCGCGTCACGGCATCAACATCTCGGCCACACGCGTGAGGACGGTGGTCAAGCACTTCCACGCCGAGCGCGAATCCACGCGCGCCTGGCGCAAGATCCTGGAGCAGACGACCTCGACCCTGCTGCGTCAATCCGCTCAATGACGACGACGCATGGAACAGGGTGCGGACTCGCGACCTGCGCACACCCGCGCTGCCGTGGCGCTCGGCCCGGCGACTCCTGCGGCCCCCGGGCCGTGGTTCGGTTGAGGAGAGAGCTAGGCGCTCGCGGCTTGGACCTGCGACTGCGTGGAGAGCGTCGTCTCGCGCAGGCTAGAGAGGAAAAGAGTCTTGTCGATCCGACCGTTGAAGATCGGGACGCCCAACTCACAACACTTGGCGATGACATCGCGCCGGTCCAACCCGGCTTCATGCGCCAGCTCGGTGGGCGTCAGGTGATTGGCCATCGGTCTTCGCTCCTTTTGCCGTTCACTACATGACCACAAGTATGCATCGTGGCCCGGACGCTGGCAATGCCGATGGACGAAAATACCTCCGCTCGCTCCGCGAATTTCCCCCGCAATTGCAGTGGTTTATGAAGTTTTACTTTGGGGCACCATTCAATAGAGCCATCAGGGAGGCGCTTGAATGAACACAATCGTTCAGTCGAGTGCCCGTGACGGCGCTCACCAATCGTCCGAGATACACGAGCAAGGTTCGCCATGACGCTCACGATGAGCAGGACCTCCAGGCCCCTGGTGTGCAGCGAGCAGGAGCTCGTCGCCGCCACCCGCGCGGGGGATGACCGCGCCTTCGAGGAGCTGTACGCCCGCTACCGCGAGCGCATCTTCTCGTTCATCCTCAGCAAGGTCCACGATCATGGTCGCGCCGAGGACATCGCCCAAGAGGTGTTCATGTCGGCGCTGCGGCGCCTGCGCGGCACCGACCAGGCGATCGCGTTCAAGCCGTGGCTCTACGAGATCGCCAAGAACGCGTGCATCGACGAGTTTCGCCGCGGCAGCCGCGCGCGCGAGGTGCCGCTGGAGTCCGACGGCGAGTTCGTGGTCGATAGCCAGAGCGCCTCGCTCTCGTCCGTGCCCACGCCGCCGGCCGCCGTCGAGAGCAAACAGCGCCTGAATGACCTGCGCAGCGCCTTCGGCGGGCTGTCCGCCAATCATCACCAGCTGCTGGTGATGCGCGAGTTCGAGGGCCTGTCCTACGACGAGATCGGCTCGCGCCTGGACATGACCCGCCAGATGGTCGAGAGCAGCCTGTTCCGGGCGCGTCGAAAGCTCAGCGAGGAGTACGAGGAGCTCGCCAGTGGCAGGCGCTGCGAGCAGATCCAGACCGCCATCGAGGGCGGGCGGCTGCGCACGGTGACCTCGCTCGGGCTTCGCGACCGTCGCCGCTTCGCCCGCCACCTCTCCCACTGTCAGCTCTGCCGGCATGCCGCGCTGATGGCCGGAGTCGATGAGGCCCTGGTCAGGCCGCGCAGCATCGCGGCGAAGATCGCGGCGCTGCTGCCGTTCCCGGTGTGGCGGCTGTTCGGGCGCTCCCGCGGCGCCAAGGCGGCCTCCGCCAACGGCTCCCACCACGTCGCGGGCGGCGGCTCCGCCGGCCTGGCGAAGTCCGCCGGCTCGGCGATCACGCTGGGCCAGGCGGCCGCCACCGTGGCGGTGGTGGTCGCAGGCGCGGGCGGAGGTCTGGCGGTTACCGGGCTCGCCTCCGGTGGCCACGCGCCCCCGCCGGCTGTGCACCGCTCAGCGCATCACACTGCCGCCGCCTCCGGCGCGTCCGGTGTCACGTCCGCGACCGCCGCCAAGACGAGACGCGGACGCACTTCGACGGCGGCCAAGCCGGCCGGCTTCTCCGCGCCGCGGACAGCTACCGCTCAGCGCGGCGGCACGCGCAGGCAGGGCGGCTCAACGCCCGGAGCCCCCGGCTCGGGGACGTCGGGCGGCGGCTCCGGATCGTCCTCGTCACCGGCTCAGGCCACGGGCGGCGGCTCGACTCCTGCCAGCACGGCGACCAAGGCGGTCAACGGCGCCGCGAAGACCGTCAACGGCGCCACCAAGACCGTCAACGGCGTGACCAGCGGGCTCGGCAAGACGGTCAACGGTGTGGTCGGCGGCGCGGGCAAGACGGTCAACGGGGTGGTCGGCGGTGCGGGCAAGACGGTCAATGGTGTGGTCGGCGGTGCGGGCAACACGGTCAACGGCGTGGTCAGCGGTGCGGGCAACACGGTCAACGGTGTGGTCAGCGGCGTCGGCAAGACGGTCAACGGCGTCACGCAGGCCACCGGCGCGGGGACGGGTCCCGTGGGACAAGCCGTCGGCAACGCGACCAGTGGAGTCACGCAGACGGTCGGCGGCGTGACCAACGGCGTGTCCAACACGGTCGGTGGGGTCACCAACGGTGTCTCCAAGACCGTTGGCGGCATCACCGGCGGCCTGACCGGCGCCGTGGGCGGATCGTCCTCCTCTTCGTCGCCTGCCCCGTCAGGCTCCAATCCTCTGGCGCCGGCGGCGTCCGGGGCCACGAGCACCGTCTCCGGCGCGACCCAGCCCGTGAAGTCCGGCGTCCAGCAGGTCGGCTCACTCCTGGGCCACTAGCCCTCTGGGCGGACCTGCCCGCCGCGCGCGGACCGGACCCGCGCGGCAAGCGCTGCCTGTGGGATACTGGAATCGTCTTCGGGGCGTGGCGCAGCCTGGTAGCGCGCACCGTTCGGGTCGGTGAGGTCCCCGGTTCAAATCCGGGCGCCCCGATTTAGGAAAGCCCTGCTCCGGCGGGGCTTTCTGCTTCTCAGGAGTCGGTCGCGCGGTGAGCCGGTTGGTCCGCAGCGGGCTCTCGCTGCCCATTCGCTGCCCAAACGTGGCCCTGGACGAGCGCTTTGAGCCGCTTGCGCTCCTCCTCGCTGCGGCGCATCGTGTGGGAGTAGACCCGCAGCGTGAAGGCCGGGTCGGTGTGCCCGAGCTGCTGCATCACGTACGTCGGGTCCTTGCCTATCGCGACCAGGATCGAGGCAAATGTGTGCCTCAGCTTGTGCGGGGTGATGCCGAGCGGTAGCGGCTGCAGGCCCCGCTCCTCGACTAGCCGGTTCGCGTGGATCATCACGGCGTCGACGACGTCCTGGCGCAGGTTGTGCCGCGACCGCGGCTTGCCGCTCGAGGTCACGAACACGGGGTCGTCGGGCCCGGTGCGCGCGCTCGCGGCCTTGTGCTCGGTGAGGATCTCCCGCAGGAGGGGCAGCATGTCCACCTCGCGCATGCCGGCGTCGGTCTTGTCGCGCCCGACCTCGAACCGCCCGTTGGCGAGGTCCACGTCGCGCCACACCATCGCGCCGGTTGCGGAGGCACGGCCGCCGCCCAGCAGCAGCGTGGCGATCGCTGGCCGCCGGCCGGTGGTCTGGACGGGCTGGCGCTGCTTCCAGGTGCGGCCACGGCGGTCCTGTACGTCCAGCACGGCGTCGCCGCGGTCGAGCTCGCCGGCGGCCTCGAGCACGATCGCGATCTGCTCGGCGCTGTCCAGGTGCACCGGGCGCGCCTTGGAGACCTTCAGACGGCGGCGCTTGCCGACCGCCGGATTACTCGCGATATGGCCGTGGTCGACAGCGACCGCGAGGATCTGCGTCAGCAGATCGATGTGCATGTTGACCGAGCGAGCCGACGAGCGGCCGCGCTCGGCGCCGGTAGCTGCGTCCGAGGCGATCGACGTAGGACACCATCATCGGCGTCCCGTTCTCAACGGCCGCGGTGATCTCGGCCGCCTCGCGCACCTTGCTCTGGCGGTATCGATCGACCTCGGAGACCGTGATCCGCGAGAGGTGATGGTCCTTGAAGAACGGCAGCAGATGGTTGGTGAGGTCGTTTCGGTAGTGGTTCGCCGTGTTCGGCTCGACCTCCAGCTCCTTGGAGGCAAACCATTCTGAGGCGAACTCGTGGAAGGTAGGGTCGACGGCTTGCGCCGGCGTCGGATCCGGGTCTGGGGGTCGCCAGGTCCCGAGATCCACGTCGCGAAGCACGACCGCGAGCTCGCGCTCCGCCATCGCGAGGGTCCAGCCGTCCTCGGGCCGACCGAGCGTGAGGAACTGGCGCTTGCCGTACGCGCGGAAGCGAAGCGCGAAGCAGGGGTGGGTCTCTGTCGGCTTGACGACTTGTCCAGTTGCGGGGCGGGCCATCGGCTTCCGGATCGGGTCAGGAGGTTGCCGATCAGTATGCAGGCTCTGTCTTGTCACGGCGCTTGAATGAGGTCGACCGGGACGGCGAACCCCGCTAGTTCGCCCACACGGACCGCAACCCCGAGGTGGGACCTGCGCCTCGCCGCCGAGGGGACGCCGCGTCCGGCGCCGTTCGGGCGGGGGTCGATCTAGTTCTCGACCGAGCGCACATGCAGCAACAGGGCACCCGTCGCAGTACGACCGGCCCGCTGGCGCCGGCGCGGGGGCTGGGGATTCTCCGGGAGCGGTGCGGTCGCCGGCTTGGCGACCTTCTCGAGCCGCTCGGCGACGCGCGCGGGCGAGAACGCCAGTCGTGGCCGAGGGCCTGAGCCGAGCCGTACGGCGCCGAGCTCGCCGGCGTGCTCGTAGACCCAGGAGCGCGTCTTGCCGTGGAGTCGGGCGATCTCAGCGGCGTCGACGAGCGGCTCGCTCCGCGACGGCGCCAGGCCGTTCAACCGCACGGCGAGTCGTTCGGCGAGCAGGTCGGCTAGTCGGTCGAGCGCATCGTCGTCGTAGCCGGCGGGTTCGGGGGCGGATGTGGCGGTCGCGGCGGTGGTGCTGGTGGTCATCCCTCTCTGGGGATGAGGTATTGGACTGTGAGGCGCGAGTCCCGCGCGCGCGGGCAGCGTTGGGTGTAGCAAGAGCCATCAGGCCGGGGTGGCACGATCCTGGCGTGGACAATCTTGAGCAGGTCCGCGTGCTCGGACGGCGTGATGGCCGGTAGATCGGTCGCCAACCGCTCCGAGACGGTCACCGTGCCCACACCGAGGGGACCGGTCGAGGTCGTACGCCAACAGTGGCGCTCGCAGCGCCCGGGGAGTCGGTGGAACTGGGAATGGCTAGCGTGTCGCGCCGGCCAGCGCGACTGGCGGCAGGGCTCGACGGCCCGCGAAGCGATCCGCCAAGCGGCGCTCCTGGCGCCCGCCAAGCAGCCGAAGCGGCTGCTGGACGCCGGAGATCGCGCAAGCGCGGAACTGGAGGACCTGTGATCGTCAGGGCACACCGGGTGAACTATGCGCGGCGCCAGCAGTACCGCCGGCTCACGCGCGCCCACGAAGCGGGGATCGGGGCGGTCGGCACCGCCCTCCTTGGCCTGTGGGCCGCCAGCGTGAGTGCTGGTCTTGTCGCCGGGTGCCTTCTCATCGTCGCCACTGCGCTCGGCCTGTGCGCGCGCCACTGGCTCTCGCTCGCTCGTCGGAGTCGGGTCGGGGCCCGCTCTGAGGACGCCGTCCAGCGCGCGTTGGCACCGCTGCGAGCGGAGGGCTGGCGGCTGCGGCATTCGCTGCCGTGGCAGGGTCGGGGAGACATCGACTCGGTGGCGATCGCGCCCAGCGGGATCGCCGTCGCGATCGAGACCAGGACCAGGACGTACGACGCTCATCATCTCGCTCGCGTCCGCAAGCAGGCGGCGTGGCTGTCACGGCGCAGGCGAAGGTGGGCGCGCCATGGCGCGCTCGGTGTTCTGTGCGTCGTCCGTGCGCGGGGCATCGAAGGCGTCGAGGATGACGTCCTTGTCGTTTCCCTCGACCGGTTGACGTATGTCCTTCGCCTCGCGGCGGGGATGGGGTCGAGGCGTGTGGTCAACTGACTCTGCCCCGCTCCCAGCTAGGAGGCCGCGGACCGTGAGATGCGAGCTTTCCGCCATGGGAGACCGTCGGCGCGTCCGCCCCGGGCATGCGCGAACGTGAACGCGAGGTCCGGCCAGGATGATCGCTGCCGTGGCGAACCAATCGCGCCGTCAGCGGGCCGCCCGGACGGGGGAAAGCGATCGTGCCGGCGCTCGAGCCCGACGATCGCTATCACGGGCGTCGCCCGCTGGCTGTGTGGTTCGGCGCCTCGAGCGCGCGAGCGCTCCGACGCGCGGCTCGTTTTGCGGATGGGTGGATGGGGGCGGGTTCGAGCCCGTCGAGTGCCTTCCCGCCGATGCTCGCGCAGCTACGCAAGTACCTGGACGCGGAAGGGCGCGACCCGAGCTCCTTCCCGATCGGCAAGCGCGCCTACGTGGCGATCGACCGGCCGGCCGAGGAGGTCGCCGAGTGGTTCCGCGCGGTCTATGGCCCGGTGATTTCGCGGGAGGTGGCGATCGCCGGGAGCGTTGATGAGGTGGTTCGAGCCTTGCCCAGCTCCGGGAGGCTGGCGCGGGGCTCCTGTTGGTCAGCCCGGTCGGAGACGACCGGCCGCAACTCGAGCTTGTGATCGAGCACGTGCTGCCGGCGCTGAATTAATTGAAGGTCTACCGGCGAGGTCAACCGCCGGCGGACAGCGCCACCCGGCGCACCTCATGATTGCCGGCATCGGTGACCAGCAGGTCGCCGTCTCCGGTGAGAGCGAGCCACACCGGATTCGAGAGCTCCGCGTCCGTCGCCGGCCCGTCATCGCCCGTGTTGCCAGCTGTTCCAGTCCCTGCGACACGGGTGATCGTGCCCGAGGCTGACACCCGCCGGACGACGTTGTTGGCGAAGTCGGCGAGGAAAAACCCTCCGTCGGTGGTCACGGCCATGCCCGCCGGGGTCGAGAGCTCCGCATCGGCCGCAGGTCCATCGTCGCCCGTATCCCCGGTGGTGCCGGTTCCCGCCACGCGAGTGATGTTTCCCGCCGCCGACACCTTTCGCACGACCTGGGTCGACGCATCGGCCACCAGAAAGCCCCCGTCAGCGGTCGTCGCGATGCCGATTGGGCCATTGAGCTCCGCGTCCGTAGCGGGCCCATCGTCGCCGCTGTCGCCGGCTGTGCCGTTGCCGGCGACGCGGGTGATCGTGCCGTTTGCCGACACCCTTCTCACCACGTGAACGCCAGGGTCGGTGATCAGAAAGCCGCCGTCGGACGTGACCGCCAGGCCCGCCGGCGACGTAAGCTCGGCGTCTGTGGCCGGCCCGTCGTCGCCGGTATCGCCAGCCGTCCCGGTGCCCGCGACGCGGGTGATCGTCCCTCCCGGCGACACCTTCCGCACCACGTGACTGGTGAAGTCGGCGATCAGAAAGCCTCCGTCGGCGGTCACGGCCACGCCGGCGGGAGTCGCGAGCTCGGCGTCGGTGGCCGGGCCATCGTCGCCGGTGTTTCCTGAGGTGCCGGTCCCAGCCACCCGTGTGATGGTCCCGTCTGCTGACACCTTTCGGACGACCGAATCGGCTGGGTCCGTGATCAGGTAGCCGCCGTCGGCGGTTACTGCGATGCCGAAAGGCTGGGAAAGCTGCGCTTCGGTCGCCGCTCCGTCGTCGCCGCTGTCGCCCGCGGTGCCTGTGCCCGCGACGCGCGTGATGGTGTTCGATGCCATGGTTAATCCTCTCCTGGGTGAGGTGTTCGTGTTCTGGGTCGGGCTTAGCGGCGGCCGAAGGCCTCGTCGACGATTCCCTTGAGCCGCGGCTCGACCTCGCGGCGCAGCTCGTTCGAGCGCTGGTCGAGCTCCCGGCTGAGGGCTACCAGCTCGGGTTGCGCGCGGCGTAGCAACTCGTAGTACTCGGGAATCGGCAGGTGGAGATAGCGCTTCTCGAGTTCGGCGCGGAGGATCCAGCACCACCACCACCAGATCACGTACTCGCGGCCGAGTGCAATGTCGCCCCCCGCCTCCGAGCTCTCGCTGAAGTTGGGCGTGTCGAGCGGGTCCTTGACCACGTCGGCGTACCAGAAGGCTTCCTCGGCCTCGATGATCCCGTCGCCGTCGGTGTCTGGGTTGAATGCGAGGGTCCCACCGAACGGATCGTGGCCGGCTTGGGCGGAGACCCAGTCCCGCGCGAACGGGTCCCAGTTGCCGTCGGCCGAAACATAGGAGTTGTCCGGCTCGATCGCGGCAGAGGCGACGCTCGTCGAGTTAGCCGGACTGCTGGCCAGCACCGGGGCGTTGAATCCACCGGCGTGGCACGGTTCGAACATGCAGATCAGCTTGTCGAACCTCGGAAGCTCACCGATCTTGCTTGCGAAATCAGTGGCGTAGTAGCTGACCCAGCTCGGATAGGTGCACCAGCTCGCCGACCCGGGTGTCCCGTCATAGGCACCGTGGTTGTTCGTGTGGATCAGGAGCAGGTCGTCGGAGTCGATCCGGCCCTTGAGGTCGTCGATCGCGGCCTCGAACCCAGCACGGTCGCCTCGGCCGGTGATGTTGATCCGGTACGCGGTATTGTCGCCAGGCCACGTTGTCTGGACTCCGTCCTGTGTATCCAGCGTGCCGTCGTACGACAGGGCGTAGATGTGGTCCGGGTCGAAGCCGTAGCGGTCGATCAGCGTCCGGTACAGGAACTCCATGTCGTTCAGATGCCGCTTGTTCGACATCCCCGACCAGAGGATCGCGTAGCGCTGGCGCTGCCAGAGGATCGGACACCGCAGGATCGGCCGGATCGGGACAGTGATCGGTTCTGGGAGGAACTGAACCGGGTGATGAAACGGCACCATCGAGTCTGGAGGCTTTGTGCCCCACGGCGGAAGCTGCGCGAACGCTGTCTGCGCCAGCTCGCCGCTCTCCGCGCTGTAGAGCAGGTATCGGCAGTCATGGCCGAAGTTGGCCCGCGGGTTGTCGTCAGCGAAGACGAGAACCGAGGGTTGCCTCGCCACGACCTCAAGGTGCTCAGGCCCGATCCGTTCACCCTCAGGGATCACTCGTCGGTCGATGTGGAGGTTCGTGGACTGCAGCGCGGAGAACGAAAGCTCGCTCAGCGCGTTCAGCCGCACCCGCTCGAAGATTTCCCCGTAATTGACTTCCATTTGTTACCCCTATGTGGTGCATATGACTGTTGGGTGACGGGCGCGCTATCGGAGGTCCGGGAGCACCCCGTCAGGGACAGACTCCGGCTTCCGTGCCAACCGCCACCGCCGGTCAGCGGTGGGTCCAAAAGGCGGTAGCCGGGCCTCGATCGACTCGACCTTGCCGGTCGCGCCTGAGAGCAGCAGGTAGCGAGCGCTGTGGCTCCAGTTCGCCATCGGTTCCCGGTCGACGAACACAAGTGCTCCATCCCAGGGAAAGTGGATCTTTATGCCGGGAACGTTCACGACCTCGCCCGCTTCGACCGGCTCGATGGCGAGGTAGATCACAGCGCCGTCCCGCTCGCTGTCGGTTAGCGCGCCGAGGAGGGGCTCGATCAGGTCATCGTCGCTGAGCGTCACGGGCTCCCCTTGCTTCTGGGCACTGGCTCTTTGCCGGAGCGTTTTTCACGGCTCCCAATGTTGATCCCGGGATGGCATCTCGCGCAAGTGGCCCCAGCGGGAGTTGCTCTTGGCGAGAGGGCGACGGACGTGCAGCCGTGTCGAGGGGTTCTCGGGACTTGGCATTCACAGGAACAGAGCGGTGAGGTGGCGGGCTGATACACGCCCTTGTGTGAGGTAGGCCTTTGCGGGTGATGGGCCGAGGGCGCAGCTGGCTATGACCCGCTGGCGAGGCGTTGGGGGCTAGCCTGGCGCACTGCGAAGACGCGACGGGATATGGAGCGGGAGCTTCTCGCCGGTATCCGCGTCAATCACCGCCGGGTCGCGACCGGTGCGTCCAACCAGACGCGCACGGGACAGTCGATGTACTCACGGATGAACTCGTCTTCGTCGTTTGGTTCGTAGCAGCAGACCAGGACCCTCACGAAGATCTCGTCGTCCAGCTCGTCGACGACGACCTCGCTAGAGAAAGCCCCCTCGGCCTGCGCCATATGCTCACGAGTGAAGGTCTCCAAGAAGCTCGCGTGCGCCCTGATATAGGGGTTGAGGCGTCGCTGACAAGCTCGTCGTGCTCGTTGAACGAGACAGTGGGGTCAGCAAGTCCCGTTGCCAGCGAGTGATGGGTGCGTCGGAGTCGTCACTCTTTGCGCCTGCCGGGGGCTCGCGGGCATACTGAGCCGATGGATGGCGTCGTGACGGGCCGGCTTGGTGAGCTTGTTGGTCGCGGCGGTGTGTGCGTGCTGTCGGGCGCGGGCCTCTCGACTGAATCGGGAATTCCGGACTATCGCGGTCCGAGCGGCGCGCTGCGGGCTGGGCTGCCGATCACGATCGCTGAGTTCCGCGGCTCGCCGGAGGCTCGTCAGCGCTACTGGGCCCGCGCTCACATCGGCTGGAGGCGGATCGTCGCCGCGCGGCCCAACGCCGGGCACCGGGCGGTGGCCGCGCTTCAGCAGGCGGGCGTGCTGCGCGGGATCATCACGCAGAACGTCGACGGGCTGCATCAGGCCGCCGGCGCCCGAGACGTCGTGGAGTTGCATGGAGCGCTTGACCGTGTCGTGTGCCTGGAGTGCGGCGGGCGCAGCACCCGGGAGGCGCTTGATCAGCGACTGCGTGGCGCCAACCCCGATCTGGACTGGGACGAGGTCGCTGCCAGCATCCCTGACGGAGACGCTGAGCTCGCCGAAGGGCAGGTCGCGCGGTTTCGGTCGTTGGCTGTGAGTGCTGCGGGTCCGACATGCTCAAGCCCGACGTTGTGTTCTTCGGCGAGAACGTGCCGCGGTCCCGGGTGCAGGGGTGTTTTGAGCTCCTCGACGGCTCGGCGTCTCTGCTCGTGCTCGGGTCCTCGCTAATGGTGATGTCAGGGCTGCGGTTCGTGCACCGGGCTCAGCAGGCGCGGATCCCGGTGGCGATCGTCAACCGGGGCGCGACTCGTGGCGACCCGCTCGCCGACATTAGAGTCGACGCCGCGCTCGGCGAGGTACTGCCCACGCTGGCCCGCGCCCCCGAATAGGACAGGCCAGACCGGCAAGGTGTCGGCCCGGGCCGCCGGTCACCAACCCGACAGCGAACGACGCCCGCGCGACGGCTTTCACCTCAACACCGCAGCTGGCTGGGGCCACCGCTTCGGCGACATCTCGATGCCCACGACGCTCTGGCGTCGCGGCGCCCAATGCCCGAATAGCAATCGTCAGGCTCGATCGCCCGCACGATCGCTCCGGCCGTCCGGGCGGCCGCCCGCGAGGCGATTCCTTCGTCACGGTTGCGATCGCTCGCGCGCCGGCCGCGGACCCGCGGGACGAATGGACCAGGAACCGGGTGCCGAGTTGGGTCCCCGAGCTGCTCGTCGCAAGAGGCGAATCAGGCTACGTACCGAGGTCGTCTGTGGGCGTGCGGGCAACGTCCGCGAAGACGTGCAGCGCGAGCATGCGCCCGAGTCCGTCCACGATCGCTGCTGCAGCGTCGGGCGCCTCGTGGTCGAGTTCACCGATCGCGCGCGATAGCCAGCGAACTGCCTCCTGGGCCTGCTCGACGAGCGATGGGGGCTCGCGGTTCAGGTGCGCCGCCTCGAGGAGCGGCGCAGCGATGTCGTAGACGGCCGGCAGCCACTCGTCTGCGCTGTAGTCGTGTGGCTGGCCGTCGAGCTCGAGGGCCTGATGAGAGCGGTAGAGCGCTACTGCGCTGTTGTGCTCCGCGTTGCGGAGCAACTGATCCGCGAGCGCGATACCTCCGGTTGCCGGCAGCATGTGGATCACGTGAATCGCGACGCTGAGGCTGGCACACGCGGGAACAGCGCTCGCGAGCATGGCGATCGGCTGGCGAATCAGATGGTCCCGGTCGCAGTCGGGCAGTTGCTCGGCGCGTCGCTTGGCGTCGCTGTAGTGATTGGCGAGCTGCTCGTGCGTCCAGCCACGTGCGAGCCGGTCGTAGGCGGCGGTGAGATCGCTCATGGGTCGGTCAGGGAGCATGACGTGAACGCGCCGGCCCTGCCGCGCGCGGGCGCCCGAAGTTTCCGGCAGCGGGAGGCGGCCGGCGCGGCCCCATACCTACTCGGGAGTCATGGCCGCATGGCTGATCACCGCGGTCGAGCGCCTCCCGCCAGGTGCGCGGCGGTTGGTCGTCGCCGCGTCGGCGCTGCTGCTGCTGTTCCTTGCCGGCGCGGTCACGTCGCTGACGCTCGAGCGGCCCGACGGCGGTGTTGGGCGGCGCACACCAATCCCGTCTCGACCGTCCCGTCCGGCGCCGGCTCGTCCGTTGCCGCCGGCGGTGAGCCCACCGGTGTCGGCCACCGGGTTAGACACGGCCCGCGTCGTGGCTGCGCGGTTCCTCCTCTCCTATCTGCCGCTCGCCTACGGCAGAGGAAGCGCTGGGTCGGTGAAGGCCGTGACGCCCCGGCTGCGCGGTCAGCTGATCAATCAGCGCGCTCAGACCACGCCCGCCGAGCGCCGCCGCCACCCGCTGGTCGTTTCGCTGATCACGCTCGGAACAACCCCGGGGTTCGTCGTCGCGACGGCGGTCATCGAGGACGGAGGGATCGCGGCGTTTCGGCTGCGGTTGACGCTTCAGGAACAGGCCGGCCGCTGGCTGGTGAGCAGCGTGCAGGAGGGCTGATCGGCCGTGGCGGTCGTGACCCGTCCGCGCGGCGTCCGGGCCATCGTGGTCGTAGCAGCCGCGTTTCCGTTGCTGCTCGCGGGGGGCGCCGCGCTGCTGACGGTCATGATTGGCGGCACGTGCTCGGGCAGCGGGGTCGGCGACGCCCCTTCGCCGATAGCGACCCGCGACATCCCCGGAATCTTCCTGCGGATCTACGGGCAGGTGGGTGCGCGCTACAAGCTGCCTTGGGAGATCCTGGCCGGCATCGGTCAGGAGGAATGCGATCAGGGTCGCCTGCCGGATCCATCCTGCACTCCCCGACCTGGGGCGACCGGTCCGGGCATCGCAAATTTCGCGGGCGCGTCGGGACCGATGCAGATAGGCGTGGGCGGCCTGGCGGGCAACGAGTACCAGTCGCTGCGGCGCTATCTGCCCGACCCATCGTTGGGTCCACATGATCCGATGGCGGCGGTTGACCTGGCGGCGCTGGTGCTGATCCGGGACAAGGGCGCTCCGACTGGGCAGCCGATCGACGCGTATGCCGTCTACGTCCGCGCGTACAACGGCTCGGGGCCCGCGGCCGATGCGTATGCGGCGCGCGTGCTGGCCGACGCGCATGCCTACCAGGGCTCCGGGACCACGGCGTTCGGGCCTTCGTGCAGCGCTGCGCTCGGCACGCCGATCGTGCCCGGGACGAAGGCGAGGATCCTGCCGAGCGGCGACGCGGCCGCACCGGCGGGCGCGCCGGTCGTCGTGCAGCAGATGATCGCGGCCGGCAACCGGATCGACCACTTCGCCTACAGCTACGGCGGCGCTCACGCCGCCGTTGCACAGACGATGAACCAAACGGCACCGGACCCAGCGGCTTTCCCGGGCGCGGAGGAGAATGGCGGGCCGGGTTATGACTGCAGCTCGGCGACCGACTACGTCCTGTATGGCGGCGGCTTCGGGCAAACGCTGCTGCAAGACCAAGCTCCAGCCTCGACGACGCTCGAGAGCGTCGGCGACCCTGGCCCGGGGCGATGGGTCACGATCTTCTCCAACGCCGGGCACGCCTACATCGAGGTCGCGGGCATCTACCTCGACACCGCAGCCGGCCTCGGCAACCCGCCGAACCCGCCGTCGACCGGACCGCGGTGGAGCACCGTCGGGACGGGACCGGTCGGCTTCGTCGAACGACATCCACGCGGTCTCTGATCTGGCAGCTATGTGCAGCCGCGTGATCGTCAAGCTGCGAGGGCTGCCGCGAGTTTGCGCCGCGCGCGGTGGGCCGCTTGCGACGCGGCATGCGGCGAGCCCGGGAGCGTGGACGCGAGCCGCGTGGGGCTCTGCCCGTTCACGGCCATCGCGAGCCCCGCGCGCTCGCTCGCCGTGAGCGAGGGCAGAGCTCGTCGGACACTCATGAGTTCCTCGCGCACGATCAGTCGCAGCTCGGGATCCGTAGCCGTGTCGCGGCGGGCCGTGAGCGTCTCGATCAGCGCGGGTGTCGGTCGGTCGTGCGATGGGCTGGCGCGCCAGTTCCGCGGCGCGTCGAGCGGGATGGCACGGCTGAGTACCTGGTGCTTTTGCGCGGACATGGCTTCGAGGGCGAGGAGCGCCTGGTTTGACACGCAGCGATCGGCGAACGCGGGGAACGGTCCGCGCTCGACCTGCCACGCCCGGATCGCCCCCAGAAGCCCGACCCGAGCCTCCTGCGCGAGGTCCTCGCGCTCGATCCCACGACGCGACCGCCCAGGGACCGGCTTAGATCAGCGTGACGGCACGGCGCCGCTTCGTCGAAACCAGACACCTCATCTCCTCGGCGACCGTATACCAAGCACAGCGTCGCGCCGCGCTCACGGTCGCCGGTACGTGACATCGCGACGACACCGCCTCCAGCGACCTTCGCCTCGGAGACCGGGTTGCCGGCGTGTCTAGTCGCCGACGGACGACTCAGCCTGAGTACCGCAGCCACGGCAACGCAGGTCCTCACCGGCCGGGGCCTCAGCGTCCTGCTCGTCGCCAGGCGCGCGGCCCGCCGCGACGTCGGCCCGCTCGTCGTCGCGGCCGACGAGGCCGAAGATCTGCAAGTTCGCGAGAGCAGGGCGGCATCAGCCTCAGATTGGCCTCGTTGCGCGCCCTGCTTCGCCAGCTCAGCAGGGAAGAGAGCCACGCGCCCTCCTTCGCGCGGATCTCGGGGACGTCGCGGCTCGGATGACGCCGAAAGCGACGGCCTCGACGGCTGAGGCGCCCTTCCCGCGCAACTCAGGTCTCTGCCCCTGGACGGGTATACACCTGCTCTCGGAATTTGCGCGTCTCCCGATCCTGGCTGGGGCCGCCGCTGCCGCGCACCTGCTTTCGCGGACCGAGAGGTCTTTGCGACCGACGCTCACCGCGACGTCGGGTCGGCCGCGTAGCCGGGCCCGCAGATGGCGAATTGCGCGTCTCTTGTGAAGTTGGCGCTGGAGACCTGCAATGCCCGCACGCGCGGTGCTGAACCGATGGTTTCGGGACCGTTTCGCGCTTTGATCAGAGGCCCTTGAGGAACCCGCCGCCGCACGCAGTCGCCGCCTGCTGAAACGCCGGCGACTGGAGGTCGAGCGTGGTCGGGAACGCGAGGAGCACTCCGTTGTAATCGGTGATCCTGTCGCTGCCGGCCGGCGGGTTTGGTGGGCCGCTCGCGGGAGCTTTCTCGGGGTCGGGAAAGTCCGGGACGCCGTGCCGGCGCATGCACACCGCGATCTGGCGCAGCTGGACCAGCGCCTGCGGGTTGAACGGCGGCGGCGCCCCGCCGTTCGGCAGCAGGTTCTGACACTTCGCCTGCGCGGCCGCGAAGGCGGGCGCCGGGGAAGCGGGGAAACGAAATCCCCCTCCGGGCTTAGGGTCTGGGAAGTTCGGAACGCCGTTGGCCCGCATGCACGTGGCGAAGTGCAGCAAGTTCTGATCGGGTTGCGCCGGGCTCGCGCTCGAGCCCGGCGAGGTGGTCGCGGTGCCGGCGTTCGCGGCGGCCGATGCAGTCGAGCTCGCGCCGCCACCGCGCGTCGCGCTCGGTGAGCTTCCACTGCAGCCTGCCATCAGGACCCCGCTGGCGATCGCCGCGATCGTGAGTAGCCGGGCTCGTGTCGGGCGAGTCGGTCGCTTGGGATGGATGCCTTCGTGCATGTGGTCAGTTTCCTGCATGGCGTTCTCCTCTTCCTAAGAAGAGCCCCGCCTTCCTAGTGGCCGCGATACGCGCTCGCCACGTTCGCGCTGGTGGCGAATAGACGTCTCTTGATTCACGGGGTTTGCCCTCCGGTTGGCGCGGGCACGTGCGGGCCACGCCATGCTGCCGACTGGCGGCATCCATGGACGCGAGATGATCCGCGAGGAGTAGGGTGCACCTATGGGAAGGCAGGCAGCCACCGTGCTGTACGTGCTCGCGCTGATTGCCGTCGTGGTCGGGGTGGACGTCTTGTTCTTCCGGCATCAGTTTTGGGAGCGCCTGATGGTCAACGTCGGACTTGTGCTGGTGTTCGCCGCGTTCGGTCTGCGATTCCTGAAGCGAGCTTGAGCGGAGCGCTTCCGATCAACGCAGCCAACGACAGCTGCGCTCGCAGTTCCGCCACCTCGGCTGCCTGCTCCATCTGTGACCTGGCCGCCATCGCTCGTCGTGGCCGCTTTGCCCTTGAGGCGTGTGGTCGCCGGTTGCGCGGTACACCGCGACCTGCATCAAACCTGCCTTCGCGATCGCACGCGCATCTCGCTGAATGACGTCACGCGTCCTGCTCCGTGCGGCCAGCGGGGCGCTCGCGGCGTCGGAGCCGGCCGCCGCGCCGGCGCCGCCCGCCGAGGCGCACCTTCCGCGCTGTGCGGGTCTGAGCTCGGCGCGAGCGACGTGCCCGTCGTCAGCAGGAAGGAGGACTGCTGCGACTCCTCCAATCCGTTGGGCCACATCGGCGGGTGTGGCTTGCGTCGGCATCGGCGCCGATCGGTCGTCGATATGCGCTGCCTGCGGCGCCTCATAGTGACGCGGGAACCTATGTCGGATGAGCGGGCAAGAGTGGCTGGTGCACAGTGATCTGTCAGATGCCGCCGTGATCGCGGCGTCGGTTGAGGACGGCGCGCTATTCGGCGAGATCTTCGACCGGCACTTTGCAGAGATCAATCGCTTTCTCGCACGGCGGGTTGGGTCGGTCCTGGCGGATGAGATCGCGTCGGAGGTATTTGCGATCGCGTTCCGCTCGCGCGGGCGCTACGACCCAGCGGCGGCTGACGCCCGGCCGTGGCTGTTCGGCATCGGGGCGAACCTCGCGCGGCGCCATTGGCGAACCGAGCGGCGGCGCCTGCGCGCCTACGCCCGCACCGGCGTCGATCCATCGTGGGACGACTCCGGCGATGTCGACCGCCGGCTCGACGCGCTCGCCGCCGGCCCTGAGCTTGCCGCTGCCCTGGCTGCCCTGCCGTCTTGCGAGCGCGAGGTGCTGCTGCTGTTCGCGTGGGCCGACCTCAGCTACGAGGAGATCGCCACGGCGCTGGGAACGCCGGTCGGCACCGTGCGCTCGCGGTTGTCCCGGGCGCGCTCCCGGATCCGGGAACTGCTCGCGCCGACCGGGCAATTGGCGGTTGACCGTGCGACCGAAGGAGGAACCAATGAATGATCTCGATCTGATCCAGCGTTTCCGCGCAGACGTGCCGGCCCCGGACGACGAGCGCGTCCGTGCGGCACGCGCCCGTCTGATCGCCGAGATACGGGCAGCAGCAGACACGCCGACCGCGGGGCGGCGCGACCGCCGCGGGCGCATGCGCGAGGGTCAGCGTCCAGTGCTCCTGCTGCGTCTGGGTCTTCCGGCGGTCGCGCTCGCGGTCGCTGCCGCCGCGGCGATTGTGATCTTGGGCGCAGGTGTCAGCGGCAGCGGCACCTCGACAGCGGACGCCGCGATCATCAGTCATGCCGACGCCGCGCTCGCTGCCCCACCGAACGAAATCTTCCACTCCAAGCTCGTGGGCGACGGCTTCGTCGCCGAATCGTGGCAGCTGACCAGCGCGCCGTACTCCTACCTGCGGGGGATTGGGCCGGTGGGCGCCGTGCCCTACGCCTCCGACGACGGTACGACGGCGATGTACTACGACCCAGCCACGAACACGATTCATCACAGCGCCGGTACGAAGAGCACGCAGCCGACGGTACCCGACAACCCGCTCACCGGGATCCGGCAGGAATTGCAGAACGGCCGAGCGCGGGTGCTCACCACGGCAACGATCGACGGCATCGCGACATACGAGATCCAGCTCGCGGACAAGGGCGACTTCGACGCGCAGAGCCTGATCGTCTACGTCGACCACAACAGCTACCGCCCGATCGAGATCGTCCACTCCCTGCCCAACGGAACGTCCGTCCACCTTCAAGTCGTGGCGTTCGAGTATCTGCCTGCCACGCCCGCGAACATGCATCTGCTCAGCCTCACGGCGCGCTACCCAACCGCCCACGTCGTCAGCGACCAGGCCGCCGCCGCGATCCCCCCGGGCAAGTAGCCCAAGCGCATCCCCGTCGCCGATCAACTGATCGGCGACGGGCCAGCAGCGACGTGCTCCGCACGATGGTCCGCACATCCCTATCGACTAAAACGGCGAGCCCCAGCAACTGGCGCGGTCGCCGCGAGGCTTCCGGGATTGGTTCCGTTTCGGACGACAGTGCAGCGCTTCCTGCTCGTACCGCGCCGGCCGTAGTGCAGGTGCCCCACCTCACTCGGGGTTGCTTCCATGCACCTCGCCACGTCCGGGTCTTCAACCCGCCGTCCGCCGAGACGTCCTCGTCACGGTCAGCCCGACTGCCCTGCTTTGCCTGCGGCACGGGTACGCTGAGCCGGCAGTGCAAGCCCGTCCCGGGCCCTGCTTTGAGTGCGCGAGAGATCTCTCCGCCGAAACCTTAAGCGCCCTGGTCCTCGCCAGCAGCGAGGCCTTCGCCGTCGCCATGGTGTCCGTCGTCGTGACCGGTCAACCCCGAGTAGCGCGTTTTCACAAAAGCAGGGCGCGGGGTGCCGGACTTCGCCGACCGAACCCGGAGACCGGAGCGCACGTGTCGGTGTCCGGCACGACCAAGATCACGGTCGCCCTGCCCAACGGCAGCGACACCGCACAAGCCGAGCGGGCAACCGGCACCACCGCCCAACTGTCGTTCTATGACTGGGAGGCAAACGTCCTCGCACCGAACGCCACCACCGTCGCCGGCCAGCTCCAGAGCCGCAATCCGACCGCGCTAAAGATCAGCCAGGGGTCCGGGTCGCGGCCGCCCGGATCCCCCGGCTCGGGCAGCACGGGGCTCTACCAGGCCGTCCTGCTCGCCTCCAAGCAGTCCGCGGCGCCGTTGTCCAAGTCCCGGTCGCGCAAGGGCCCGCAGTACTACGTGTTCGGCGCGCCCGCAAGCGCCGCCTGCGCCACCGCGGCCCGCGACCAGGGCCATGCGCCCGTGCCCGGCGTCCACTGCCTGCTCTCGGGTCCCGACGACACCAAAGCGGGCGTGGACTCGGGCCTCCCGGCCGGGGTCACCCGATCGCAAGGACACATCTTGGCCGTCAAGCAAGGGACAGTCGTGCTCGAGGCGATCTCCCCTGATTTCGCCCGCCCGGTCCCGTTCAGCGATCCGAACGCCCAGTTCTTCGTGCTCAAAGACAACGTCGCGCTGGGAGGCAACGAGATCACCAGCCCGCAACCCGGCACCGACCTCAACAGTCACAAACCCGACCTCACATTCGGGGTCACCTCCAACGCCAAAAAGACGTTTCAGAACGTGACCGCGACCATCGCTCACCGCGGCGGCCTGATCAGCACTTACGGCCAGACCTTCAACCAACACTTCGCCGTCGCACTCGACGGCCAGCTCATCGCCGTCCCCGACATCGACTACAAGACCTACCCGGACGGGGTCACCGCCTCCGGCGCCGACCTCAGCAGCGGGCTGACCAGCGCCTCCACCCGCAACCTGGCCGCAGCGCTCCGGCAGGGCGCGCAACCACTCAACCTCAAACGCATCTGCGGCACCCCACTCGCCCCATCCTGCCCAACGCCGAGCAGGAGATGACCAATCCGTGCAATACCGCTCGCTCTTGGCAAAGCCCTCTCGCACCACCGCAGACTGTCCGATCCCACCATCAAAGCCCCGGGCAACGGCGGCGAACAATCGGTCTAATCAATGCGGCAGCCCGCCATTGGAGCAAGCTCAACAGCAAATTCCAGTACGAACAGTCATCGAGACGGCCACTGGACGCAGCGGTGCCCGATGACACCCCTAGCCGCACCAGCTTTGCGCGGCTTGCCGAAACCTGGCAACGCACTCGCGAGACCGAGCGCCCTGGGCGCGAGTGCTTTTAGACCAAAGCGGAAGCTCGGGATCGTCTGCTCGGTGCTGGTCTGCCTACGCTGGGCGCGTTCCACGCCGAGACGCTGCCCGTGCGGCCGGGGGATCGACGCCTAGTTTTTGGATCCTGAGGACGTTGTTCATCCGGGCCTCCTTGGAGGCTGTGTGGTGTCGAAGCCCACAGTCCCCAAGGAGGACACCGGATGAAACTTCACGGTAACGCCAGGCTCAGCGTTAAGGGTGCGCGGGTGTCGATCAGGGCTTGGGTGATTTGGACGCCGAGGCGGCCGGCGAGATGGTCGTAGCAAGTGCGAGCGTTACGGAGTTGGGCGGCACGGGTGGAGTGGCGTAGGGACCGGACCGGCTGCATCGGCGCGAGCTGCGCCAGTGCCTCAAGCACCGTGGCGACCTGGCCGGTCGCGAGCCGGTAGTAGCGGTGCCGGCCGGACTGCTCGACCGTGAGCAGTCCGGCGTTGGTGAGCCGGGAGAGCTGGGTGCTGGCAGCCTGCGGCGTGACGGCGGCCTCAGCCGCGCGGACGCTGGCGGGAAGCGCCCGGCCGTCGCTGAGCGCCATCAGCACGCGAGCGCGGGTCGGGTCGGCGAACAGGCCCGCGGCGGTGGCGATGTCCAGGTCCCCGCCCGGCGAGATGGTGGCGGTCGGCTCCAGTATGGCGCGGCGACACTTCCACGATCGTGGAACCGATCGGGCCGCATGGTTGACGGCGTGGAGCAAGGAGCAACCAGCGAAGGAGCCCAGCCAACCCCCGGCGAGACGGACCGGATGCTGCCTCAGCGCTGCCCAGCGCTGGACTGCTGGGTCAAGCGGCGTCGTTGCCGAACGCGCACGAGCGGGACGGTCGTGCGGTCGATTAGCGCCTGCGGGTCACGAGTTGGACGGATTGCTGCCCGAGGAGTCGAAGGTCACGGCGATGTCGAGGCCGCCGTGGGGTCGGGGGTGCGCGGTGATCTTGGCGTGGTGGGCCTTGGCGATGGCTCCGACGATGGCGAGTCCGAGTCCGTGCCCGCCGGTGTGTCCGGTGCGCGGGCGGCCGGCTTGCTGGAACGGTTGGAAAAGTCGGTCGATCTTGCTGGGCGGGACGGTCGGGCCGGTGTTGGTGATGGTGATGGTGGCGCGGCCTGGGGCTGAGATGGTGGAGACCTCGATGTTCCCGCCGGGGGTGTTGTGGCGCAGAGCGTTGTCGATGAGGTTGGCGACCAGCGACTCGATGAGTTTGGGGTCGCCGGTCGCGGGGGCGGCGGGGAGGCTCGCTTGGATGTGGAGGTTCTGGTTGTCGGCTTCGTGAGTGCGTCCGGTCAGGATGGTTTCGGTGATCTGAGCGAGGTCGAACGGCTCCCACACCTCGACGCCGCGTTCGCTGGTGGCCAGGGTGAGTAGGGCGTTGACGAGCCGTTCTTGGTGTTGGCCGAGGGCGAGGGCTTTCTGGCAGGCTGACCGGAGGGTTTCGGTGTCCACGTCGGGATCGGCGAGCGCGACTTCGAGCAGGGTCTGGAGGCCGGCGAGCGGGGTGCGCAGCTCGTGGGAGGCGTTGGCGACGAAGTGGCGCTGGGCCTCGAAGGACGCTTCAAGACGGCCGAACAGATCATCGAGGGTCTGGCCCAGCTCGGTCAGCTCGTCGGCTGGCCCGTCCAGTCCGAGGCGGCGGTGCAGGTTGGTGGCGGATATCTCGCGTGCGGCGGTGTTCATGGTGCGCAGGGGGCGCAGGAACCGGCCTGCGATCCACCAGGCCAGTCCCACGGCGACGATGGCGGCGGTCACCGCGACGATCAGTGGTCCCACGTCGAAGTGCTGGCCGGAGACGGCGTTGTGGGAGCTGGAGCCGCCGGTGATGTTGGTTGATCCTTGCCGCTCGAGTAGGCCGCTGACGGCGAGGACGGCGGCGACGAGCAGGATGAACAGCCCGGCGTAGAGCACAGTCAGTTGTACGCGCAGCGGCGGTCTGCGCAGCCGCCGCTTGGACGGGTCGACGCTGATAGCGGTCAAGGTTCGCCTCCTACTCGCCAGCCGCCCTCGCGGACGGTGTGGATGGGCGCAGAAACCGGCCTGCGATCCACCAGCCCAGTCCCACGGCGACGATGCCGGCGGTCACCGCGACGATCAGTGGTCCCACGTCGAAGTGCTGGCCGGAGACGGCGTTGTGGGAGCTGGAGCCGCCGGTGATGTTGGTTGATCCTTGCCGCTCGAGTAGGCCGCTGACGGCGAGGACGGCGGCGACGAGCAGGATGAACAGCCCGGCGTAGAGCACAGTCAGTTGCACGCGCAGCGGCGGCCGGCGCTTGGACGGGTCGATGTTGTTAGAGGTCATGGTGTGTCTCCTATTCGGTAGCCGCCCTCGCGGACGGTGTGGATAACGGGTGGGTCGCCGAGCTTGGCCCGCAGCCGGTGCATGGTGTGCTTGACCGCGCTGGTGAACGGGTCGGCGAACTCGTCCCAGACTCGTTCGAGCAGTTCCTCGGCGGAGAGGGCCACGCCGGGCGCGGAGAGCAGGCATTCGAGCAGCGCGAACTCCTTGGGGCTCAGCTCCAGCCGTTCCCCTGCTCGGGACGCGACGCGGCTGGCCGGGTCAAGGGTGATGTCCTCGTAGGTGAGGGTGGGCGGGAGCGGCGGCGCGGTCCGGCGTCCGAGGGCACGGACGCGGGCGACCAGCTCCGCGAACGCGAACGGCTTGGGGAGATAGTCGTCCGCGCCGAGCCCGAGGCCGTCAACGCGGTCCTTGACCGTGTCGGCCGCGGTCAGCATCAACACTCTGGTGTCGAGGTGGTCGGCGACGATCTGTCGGCAGATGTCGTCGCCGTGGACGCCGGGCAGGTCCCGGTCGAGGATCACGATGTCGTAGCGGGTGATGGCGAGGTGCGCGAGGGCGTCGGTGCCGTCGAGGACGACATCGACGGCCATGCCCTCGCGGCGCAGGCCGGTCCCGATCGAGTCGGCCAGGACCTCGAAGTCCTCGACCACTAGGACCCTCACCGGCCACCACCCTTCAGCGCCGACGCTGGGAGCCCAGGCCAGCTCGCGGTTAGACGTTGCACGTGCTCAAGCATGGCGGGTGCTCGGTCGCAACTCGGTATCAGCGGCTGCGACCGAGTTGCGACCGGCCAGGTCGTAGAACGATCTCGATCCGCCCACGAACAAGAACGGACGAGTACATGATCGAGCAGAACATCGAGGTCTCCGGGCTGCGCAAGCGGTTCGGCGCGACCCAGGCGTTGGACGGTATGACCTTCACGGTGCAGCCCGGACAGGTGACCGGGTTCGTTGGCCCCAACGGCGCCGGCAAGTCAACCACGATCCGGGTGATCCTCGGTCTCGACACCCCCGACGAGGGCCGGGCGCTGGTCGGGGGGAATGCCTACCGGCAGCTTCACCGCCCGTTGTGCCATGTCGGCGCGCTCGTCGATGCCGCCGCGTTGCAGCCCAGCCGCACGGGACGCAATCACCTGTTGTGGATCGCCCGCTCGCAGGAGCTGCCCGCCCGGCGGGTCGATCAGGTGATCGAGCTGGTCGGGCTGGCCAGCGCGGCGCGGCGCAAGGCGGGCGGCTACTCGTTGGGGATGCGCCAACGGCTCGGGATCGCCGCCGCCATGATCGGCGACCCGCCGGTGGTGATCCTGGATGAGCCGTTCAACGGCATGGACCCCGAGGGGATCATCTGGATACGCCACTTCCTACGCTCGCTCGCCACGGAGGGACGGGCGGTGCTCGTGTCCAGCCATCTGATGAGCGAGCTGCAAGACATGGCCGACCAGGTGGTCGTCATCGGTCGTGGCAGGGTCGTCGCTGACGCGAGCGTCGAAGAGTTGCTGGCCGGCGCCGCGGGCGATCAGGTCCTACTCCACACGCCAGAGCCCTCCGAGGCAGCGATCGCGCTTGAGTCGGCGGGAGCCACCGTGGCGGGCACCGACCGGGGCACGCTCTCGGTGACCGGGATCGGAGCGCAGCGGGTCGTGGAAGTGCTGGGCCGGGCGGGCGTGGCGTTTGCGGAGGTCACCACCCGGCGGGCGAACCTGGAGGACGTCTACTTCCAGCTCACCGGCAGCGAGACCGAGTACCGCGCCGGCTCGGACGGGCGGGTGGCGCGATGAGCCTCACCAGCACCCAGCCGCGCCCGACCCGCGCGTCGGCGAGCAACAGTTGGCGGTCGGCGCTGCGGGCGGAGTGGGTCAAGCTGCGCACCGTCCGGGGCTGGATCATCGCGCTCGTGCTCGGCGCGGCGGCCATGTTCGCCTTCTGCTATTTGGCGGCGAACGGCCCCACCACCGGGAACCTCTGCGGTCTTCCCGCAGGCGCCCAGTGCGCGAGCGCCCCCCGAACCGTGGTACCGACCGGGCCGGGTGGTCAGGCAGTGGCCGACACCTACGAGTTCGTGCATCGCTCGCTCACCGGCGACGGTACCGTCACCGCCCGGATCACCTCGCTCACGGGAGTGACTTCGACCAACCCGGCCAACGTCCAAGGATCGCTTTCCTCCCGCCAGCCGGGTCTGGGCGCGTGGGCCAAGGCCGGACTGCTACTCACCCCCAACACCCGGCAGGGGTCGGCCTATGCCGCGGTGATGGCTACCGGAGGCCACGGGCTGCGTTTCCAGTACGACTACACCCACGACGCCGCCGGACCCCCAGGGGCGGTCACCACCACAACCCCGCGCTGGGTGCGCCTGGTCCGATCCGGCGACACCATCACCGGCTACACCTCCGCCGACGGGCATCGCTGGACCGCGGTTGGCTCAACGCGGCTGTCAGGACTGCCGGCCGCCGTCCAAGTCGGGATGTTTGTCACCTCGCCGGTCGACTTCCACGGCTCTACGGGATATCCGACCCGAGCGACCGCGGCCTTCGATCAGATCACGGTGAACGGCTCCCCCGCCGCCACCGGCTCGTGGCTCGGCCAAGACATCGGCACCGGCCGAACCTCCTTCTACCCGACGCTGGCCGCTGGCAGCTACCAGCCCGCGGCCGGCTCGGTCGTTGTCAGCGGCTCGGGTGACATCGCGCCCGCCGCCGTTGAGGGCCTGGCGGGCACCCACACGGCGTCGAGCAGCCTGACGTTCGGTCTGATCGTCGGTCTGCTCATGGTGATCGTGGTCGCCGCCATGTTCGTCACCAGCGAGTATCGCCGCGGTCTGATCCGCACCACCTTCACCGCGATCCCCGCCCGAGGGCGCGACCTGGCAGCCAAGGGTCTGGTCATCGGTGCGCTGGCGTTTGTCCTCTCGGTGGTGGTGATGGCGGTAGTCGTTCCACTCGGCCAGCACCTGCTGCGATCCCACGGCAACTACGTGTTCCCCACCGGCACCCTCACCCAGGCGCGCATCGTCGTCGGTGCCAGTGCTCTGGTCGGGATCGTCGCGATCATCGTCACCGCGCTCTCCGCGATCGTCCGTCGCCCCGCCGCAGCGATCACCGCTGGGGTTGGCGTGTTCCTGCTCCCGCTCATCGTTGCCTTCGCCGCAGGTGGCGGGATCGCCGATTGGCTGCTGCGGCTCACGCCGGCTGCCGGGGTCTCGGTGCTCCAAGCCCTGACCCAGTACCACCAGGTCAGCTACGCCTACACGCTCAGCAACGGCTACTACCCGCTCTCCCCGCTGGCCGGGTTTGCCGTCCTGTCCGGCTACACGCTGCTCGCGCTCACCGCGGCAACGGTGCTGCTGAACCGGAGGGACGCATGATCGCCGCCGTCCGGGCCGAGTGGACCAAGCTGCGCACCCTGCCGTCCACCGCATGGCTGCTGATCGCTGCTGCCGGTACCACCATCGCCGTCAGCGCGATCGTGGCCGCCGCCTGGCACGTCAACCGCGGCAGCACGGCCGACCCCACCAAGCTGAGCCTCACCGGAATCTACGTCGGCCAGGCCGTGATCGCCGTTCTCACCGTATTGGCCATCTCGGAGGAGTACGGCACCGGCATGATCCGAACCAGCCTCGCCGCGGTGCCGCGGCGGGTGAACATGCTGGCGGCCAAGGCCGCCACCCTGGCCGGGCTCACCGTCCCGGTCGGGCTGGCAGCCGCGGCCGGGTGTCTGATCGTCGGCAGACTGCTGCTCCCCGACGCAGGTCTCAACCCCGCGCACGGGTACGCGCTCATATCGCCCGACCACGCTTCGACCCTGCGCGCCGCGGCCGGCACCGTGATCTACCTCGTCCTCATCGGACTGCTCGCGCTCGGCATCGCCACCATCATCCGCGACACCGCCGCATCCATCGGCGCCGTGTTCGGCCTGCTCTACCTCCCCCCGATCGCCGCGCAACTCATCCAAGACCCAACCTGGCGCCGGCACATCCAACAGGTCGCCCCCATGACCGCCGGCCTCGCCGTCCAGGCCACCCGCAACCTCAACAACCTCCCGATCGCACCCTGGGCCGGGCTCGGCGTCCTCGCCGCGTGGGCAGCCGCCACACTGCTCGCCGCGGTGCTCCTGCTGCGGCTCCGTGACGCATGACCCTCGATCACCAGACAGGCGGGTAGGAGGGTCACAGGTTGAACGCGAGGACGGGGCACCTGGGAATCGTGTCAGCGAAGGACGTGTTCGCTTCTCCGGGTGTGCCCGTGGCTGTTGCTGAGCTAGCGTTGAGAGAGCCGGCGCAGGCGCACGTTCACGAGTTCCTGGAGTTGGCGTTTGTCACCGCCGGAAGCGCGACCCACACCAGCGAGGCCGGCACCACGCTGCTACGTCCAGGCCACGTGGTGGTGATCGCCGCGGGCGGCTGGCACGCCTACCACCCCGAGCTTGAACTGCACGTCGTCAGCATCCGAGTAGGATGCCTTTGAGCAGGGGCGGGTGAGCGACCCGCTGCGTCCCACGTGGCGGGCTTCCAGGAGTGGAAGACCTTGGGCCGTCAGGTGACCAAGGGCCAGGCGGGCTACATGATCTACGCGCCGGTGACGGCGAGACTCGCCACGACGCATCCTGCAGATGCGGAGTCATGGCGTCCCCTGGATCGTGGTGAGAAGGCGCAGCCGGGCGAGGTCCTGCGCTCCAAGATGATCGGCAACCCCGGCTGCTGCTTGGCCCGGCCGGATACCCGAAGCACGACTCTCGACCCGGCCGAACCCGTCCGCCGAAACTTCAGAGATTTCGTGAAAACCACACCCCGAATCGACAAGTTCGGTCTCCCTGTCGGTCGACGCCCGCTGTCGCCGACAGGCGACTTCTGTCTCTTCTATCGGACGGACCCCGATGCGGCCGTTTCATTGTGCTAGCGCGCGTCCCCGAGCCGGGCTCGTGACCGGCGCCCCGGTCAGAGCGCGAACGGGATCAGCATCTTGGTGTGCGCCTTGTAGTCCGGGTACTGCTCCGGGAACGCGACCGTCATGTTCCGCTCCTCGACGCTGGCGCTGAACACGAAATAGCCCGTCAGGACAGCCAGGGCGATCATGTAGTAGAGGTTGATCGCGAGGGCGGTGCCCAATAGGCCCATCAGGATGCCGGTGTAGATCGGATGACGGACATAGCGGTACGGGCCGGAGGTGACGAGCTCGGGCTCGGCCCTCTGCGTCATCGGCACGCCCCAGTTGCGGCCGAGGTGGATTCGCGCCCACACCGCGAAGGCAAGCCCGGACACGACCACGATCGTACCGACCGCCTCGAGCAACCCGCTGTGAACAGCCAGGCTACTGCTGCCAGGCACTCTCCGAATGACCAGGCTGGCCACCACGATGATGCCCAGGCTGACGCCTCGGAGTCGCCAGCCCCCTCGCGGAGTGCTCTCCTTGGTGTTGGTGGACGAGACGAGCCAATAGATCCAGAACGCACCCCAGACGACGAAGATGGACATTCTCACAGCGGACATGGGAGGTTGTGTTGCATGTTTGCTCCTTTTCTTGCCGTCAGGTGCCCAGATGGCGCCTCGGCACGATCTGCTCCCGAACTTGTGTCACAGCTGACACTTTGGCATAATCTGTCGCACATGACAAGTTCTGAACCTAAGAGTTCCGTCAGTGAGCCGATCGGCCGGCGCGAGGCGAACAAGCAGGCCACCCGAGCCGCGCTGCGGGAGGCCGCCAAGCGTCTGTTCGCCGAGCGCGGCTTCGAGGCGACCACCGTCCGCGACATCGCGGCGGCGGCGAACGTCACCGAGCGGACGTTCTTCCGCTACTTCGACGGCAAAGAGGGACTCGTCGCGGAGGAGACCCTCGCCTGGATCGAACGCCTCCACGCTGCGATCTGCGCCCGCCCGAGCCACGAGCCACCGCTCACCGCCGTCCGCGAGGCGATGCTCGAGGTGGTTTCAGGGCAGATGCGAGCCGAGACGGGACCGCCGATCTGGCTGTTCAGCAACAGCCCACGACCGCTCGCGCCACTGCGCCGAGCGACGCCGCGCCTGCTCGTGCGCTTTGAACGCTCGATCGCCGACGCGATCCTCACCCGCGCCGAAGAAGCCGCCAACACCGCCCCGACCGCAGACCTCGAATATCGCGCCGACGTGATCGCGCGCGGGGCAATCGCAGCCCTGCGCAGCGCCATCATCCAAGCCAGACAACTCCAGAGTGACGACAACCCGCTCACCGCGGACACAGTCGAAGAGCTGCTTCGCGAAGCGTTCGCGATCCTGCGCGGCGAACCCCACCCGACATAGGCCGGCACCCCACCGACAGGGCCGCTCGCTGCCGTGCGGCTACGGCCACTACCAGCGACTGCCCGGCAGCTCAGCGACCTCGACACGCTGCTGGTTAGTCGCCGACGTAGCAGTAAAGACGTGACTGCTGCTTGCGCTGCATAGCAACGCTGCACCCGCGCCGGGGTGGCGTCTCTTTGGCGCCAGACCGGCACTGACCAGCGACTAATCCGGAGCTAGGCATTTGCCTAGGTAGGTGTCGGACCTAGCAAGCCTGCACACAGTGCTGCAGTCCCCAATTCCGCGGCGCGACTCCACCAATGCGCCCGCCGCGTGGCGATCGCATTCGCATTGAGAGCGATCGTCGCGGGTGCCCCGACGCGGACGAGTCCTACGGCGTCTCCCCGGTCGGTCCCGGCGTGACGATGAGTGAACGTTGCAACGCGGGGCAACGCTGCGAGGGTTAGCGGCGGAGAGATGGCCACGCCGGTGTACCGGTGGGTTGGTTAGATACCGGTCTCGTAGGTGTAGATGACGGCCTGGACGCGGTCGCGGAGGTTGAGTTTGCCGAGGACGCGTTTGACGTGGGTCTTGACCGTGGACTCCTCGACGATCAGCGCGGCGGCGATCTCGGCGTTGGACAGGCCGCGTGCCACGAGTTCGAGGACTTCCCGCTCACGCGGAGTCAGGTCTTTGAGGCGTTGGAGGGCACTCTGGTCTGCGGTGGGTTGCCGGGCGACGTGGTCGATGACGCGACGGGTGACCGACGGGGAGAGCAGGGAGTCACCGGCAGCGGTGGTGTGGACGGCAGCGATGAGCTGTTCGGGTGGGGTGCGTTTGAGCAGGAAGCCGGAGGCGCCGGCCCGCAGGCTGGACAGGATGTAGTCGTCTTGCTCGAAGGTGGTCAGCACCAGGATCCGCACGTTTGGCGCGGCGCGGGAGAGTTCGCGGGTGGCGGCGATGCCATCGAGGTCGGGCATCCGAACGTCCATCAGCACTACATGCGGCTGCAGCCGGCATGCTCGGTCGACGGCTTGGCGACCTGTAGCGGCCTCGCCGATCACCTCGATATTCGCATCGCTGGACAACACGCCGGCCAGGCCGACGCGCATCAGGTCGTCGTCGTCAGCGATCAGGACGCTGGTCATCGGACGCCAGCCGGGCAGGGCAGGTGGGCGCGGACGCGGAACGTCGTGCCGGTGCGCCTGCTGTCGAGAGTGCCGCCGAGCAGCGTTGCGCGCTCACGCATTCCGATCAGGCCGTGACCACCGTGGGCGTGGCCGTTGAGGTTGCGCGTGGGGTTGGTGACGGTCAGCTCGAGTGCGGCGTCGGTGAAGGTGAGCTGGATGGCGGCATCGCCGCCACCGTGCCGAGCAGCGTTGGTCAGCGCCTCCTGCAGGATGCGAAAGGCGGCCTGGTCCACGCCGGCCGGCAGTGGCCGTTGCCGGCCAGTGGTGTTCAGCGTGACGTGCAGGCCGGCGGTGCGGCGCTGCACGAGCAAGGTGTCGAGAGAGGCTAGTCCGAGCGGTGCCTCCACCCGCCCGCTGCCTGGCTCATCGTCGATGGCGTCGCCGCGCAGGGTGCCGACAATGGCGTCGATATCGGCGACGGTCTGGCGTGCGAGCTGCTCGATCGTGTGCAGCGCAGCCTGGGAACGGGCGGGGTCTTTCTCGTATAGCAGTCGCGCAGCACCGGCCTGGACTCCGATGACGTTGATCGCGTGCCCGGCCGAGTCGTGCAGGTCGCGGGCGATCCGAGCACGCTCCTCGGCCGCGGCCAGCCGCCGGTCGCGTTCGGCGTCGCGTTCGGCCTGCTGGGCACGCCGTTTCAGTTCGATGATCTGCTCTCGCCGCAGCCGGGTGCGCTCGCCGGCGAACCATGCGATGCCCCACACCAGGGCACCGACGAGCACGGACTCGGCCGAGAACTCGCGGTCACCAACCTCGTGCGCTGCCATGTGTATCGCGAACAGCCCGACCACCGCCGCCGTCGTGCGATGCGTCCACGGCCGCCGCTCGTTGCGGCTGACCGCCAGCAGATAGAGGGCCACGGTCGCTCCCAAGGGTGGCACGGTGCCCGTGTCACCAAGGCCCCCCAGCACGGCACTCGCCGCGGTGGTGATCGCCAGTACGCCCAGCGGGGAGCGGTGCCATGCCAGCAGCGGCAGGCACGCGAGACCGGCCAGCACGACGGTTGGGACCGTGAGGCTGGTGCCGGCGTGGGCCAGCATAAGCAAGGTGCCGCCGAAGGTGCCCGCCGCTGCGACCGCAGCCAGCAGCAACCCCGACCGAAACCCGACCGGGAACCACCGCTGCGACGCCGCCGATTCAGCCACCGGTTCACCTGCCATGTGTGGTGAGCGTAGCTCTGCGGTAGCTGGGGCGAATCCTCCTTAGGGGGTATCCGTGTCCTCCCGAGGGGGATGCTGAAGATCACTCGGCGGGATGCTGTGCGGCGCCCTGTTCGTTCGTAGCGTGGTCGGCCATGAGTGTGATCGAGATCCGCGAACTAACCAAGCGCTTCGGCACGCTTACTGCTGTCGATCAGCTCAGCTTCGATGTGGAATCAGGGACGGTCGTCGGTTTCCTCGGCCGTAACGGGGCGGGCAAAACTACCACCTTGCGCATGCTGCTTGGGCTCGTTACGCCCAGTTCCGGGCAGGCGCTCATCCACGGCCGCCCGTACGATGATCTAGCCGATCCGCTGCGATGCGTCGGCGCCGTCCTTGAAGCCACCAGCTTCCACCCTGGCCGCAGAGCGCGCGACCACCTACGCATCGAGGCCCTCGCGGGCGGTGTCGACCCGGCCCGCATCGGCGAAGTGCTTGACCTTGTTGACCTGGCTGGCGCTGCCGACCGTCGCATCGGAGGCTTCTCTCTCGGGATGCGGCAACGACTCGGCCTGGCCACGGCGCTGGTCTGCGACCCCGAGATCCTGATCCTCGATGAGCCCGCCAACGGCCTTGATCCCGAGGGCGTGCGCTGGCTACGCGACCTGCTGCGCGGCCTGGCTTCCGACGGCCGCACCGTGTTGGTCTCCAGCCACATCCTGGCCGAGGTCGCCCAGATCGCCGACAGCGTGGTGATCCTCGATCACGGGCGGCTGATCACTCAATCCGCTCTGCGTGACCTCACCGCCGCCGCGGCCGGGACAGTCCGGGTGCGCACCCCTGATATCGCGGCGCTGCACACGCTGCTGAGCAGCCAAGGGTGCTCGGTGAATCGTATCGGTGATGACGAGATCGAGGTGAGCGGCTCGACGTCCGAGCAGATCGCGACCCTGGCCGGCGGCCACCGCATCCCGATCTACGAGCTGACCGCCCATTCGCCCGACCTCGAAGACATCTTCCTGCAACTGACCTCCGGCGCCACACAAATCATCAAAGAGGCCGCGTGACCCGCTTGATCCGCATCGAGTTGCTCAAGCTGCGAACCACCCGCGCCACCTACGGCATGCTCGCCGCAGCCGCCGCTCTCACCGCGGTGATGACCGCCCTTGACTCGGCCCGTGCCGGCGGTGAGTTCCTTCCCCCCCTCGATACCTCCACGGGCCTGGGATTCGTGCTCACGATCACCGGCTTCGCTCTGCTGATGGCGCTCATCTGCGGCATCACGGTGTCCAGCGGCGAATTTCGCCACGCCACCGCGACCACCACCTACCTGGCAACCCCACAACGCGGTCGCGTGCTGATCGCAAAACTGGTTGCGGGCGCCATCACCGGCCTAGCGTTCGGACTCGCCGGCGCAATAGCGACGACCGTTGTTGGGCTCGCGTCCGTCGCCGCCCACGGCTACCCCATCGCCGTGTCCACCGGAACAATCCTGCGCGACGCCGCCGGCGCCATGCTCGGCGCGGCGATGCTCGGCGCGGTCGGAGTGGCCCTCGGAACGCTGATCCGCTCTCAGCTCGCCGCCGTCATTGGCGCCTTCGCCTGGGCGTTGATCGTGGAGTCGATCCTGGGCGGTGCGTTCGGTTCCGCCGGCCCCTACCTGCCTTACACCGCTGCAACCACCATCGCCGGATCACGGCTGGGTGGCGGCGACATCGGCTTCGCCGGAACCCCCGACACCACTCCGTTGCCGGTAGCTGGCGCGGTCGTTCTCGTCCTCGGTCTGGCACTACTGCTCGCAATCGTGGCCGAACGCACCACCCTCCGACGCGACATCACCTAGCACCCACTCTGATCGTCGGGACCCACCTAGATGTTTTCAGCGGGACGGTGGCGACGGCACTCGCGAAAGCGCGGCCGGGCTCGTACGTCGACACGACCGGGGCGACCGCAGCCGCCCGCGGCATCGTCGAGCTGGTCATCCACCAGGGCCTAGATCGCCCGGCGGTCCCGATCGCCGCAGACGCCATTTCGGACTTGGACGCTCGTCGGGCGGTTCAGCTACCACGTCGCCCCCTGAAATTAGGACAACGGTGGCAACTTGCCCGCCCGATCACGTCCGGCAACAACTCCCTTTCAGGCCTACTCACCAAGACAGCATGGATGCGCGGTGTCGAGATCGTGATAGAGCCCGATTTCAGTTCAGGGGTGGATGGTGTCCTGGGTTGTGGTTTGATCGGCGGCATCGCCTGGTTGGATGAGCCGGGTCTCGTAGGCGTAGATCGCGAGTTGCACGCGGTCGCGGAGTTTTAGCTTGGCGAGCAGGTGCCCGATGTGGGTCTTGATGGTGCTCCCACCGAGGAACATGGTGGCGGCGATCTCGGTGTTGGACTTGCCCTGGGCCACGAGGCGCAGCACCTCGAGCTCGCGATCGGACAGGGTCGCGAGCTGCTCGGTTGTCGCGGCGGATCGTCGGTGGTGGGCGAACTCTGTGATCAGGCGCTTGGTGACCGTGGGTGCCAGGAGCGCGTCCCCTCCGGCTATGACACGGATCGCGGCGGGGAGCTCTCCCGGTGGGAGGTCCTTGAGCAGGAATCCGCTGGCTCCGGCGGTGAGCGCTTCGTAGACGTATTCGTCGAGGTCAAAGGTGGTGAGGATCATCACCTTCGGGGAGGCGTCCCGGTGCGTGAGTCGGCGGGTCGCCTCGATCCCGTCCATGTTCGGCATACGGATGTCCATCAGTACGACGTGTGGTTGTGTGCGGGCGGCGAGATCGACGGCGTGGGCGCCGTCGGGTGCCTCGGCTACAACCTCCATGTCGGGCTGGTCATCGATGATCATCCGGAACCCGCCGCGGACCAGCGCCTGATCGTCGACGAGCAAAACGCGGATCATCGCGGGAACCGTGCCCGAACCTCGAAGCCGGCACGGTCGGCGGCGGGGCCGGCGTGGAACTGGCCGCCGGCTAGCTGCACGCGCTCGCGCATCCCCATCACTCCGTAGCCGCTCGACTCGGGTTCGGCGCGGTGCTGCCCATCGTCTGAGACGACAACCTGTAGCTGCTCGGGCCGGTAGTCGATCAGCACCGACGCGGTCGCGCCGGGTGCGTGCTTGGTCACGTTGGTCAGCGCCTCCTGGAGTACGCGGTACGCGCTCAGGTCGGTGACGGGGTCAAGCGCGGCGGGCTGCCCACAGACCTGGACCTCGACCGCGTTTCCGGACGCGCGGGTGTCGGCGACGAGCTCGTCGAGCGCGGCTAGCGAGGGTCGCGGCCGCAACGGTGCCGGCGGGATCGGCGCGTCACCGGCCTCCCCGGCTCGTAGCACGCCGAGCAGTGTGCGCAGCTCGCCGAGCGTCGTTCGCGCGGTCCGCTCGATCACTCCGAGGGTCTCGAGCGCTCGCTCGGGCCTGTGCTGGGAGGTGGTGTGCGCCGCGCCGGCTTGCACCGCGATCGCGGTGACGTGGTGGGTGACGATGTCATGCAGTTCGCGTGCGATCCGGATCCGTTCGCGCTCGGCGGCGCGCAGCGCGTGCTCCTCGCGCTCGCGCTCCAGGCGTCCCGCGCGCTCCTGCAACTGTGCGACGGCCGTCCGCTGGTTGCGGGCGGCGAGGCCGAGCAGCCACGCCGCGCCGGCGCCGAACACGGTCACGCGGGCGACATGTGGGGGGAACCCGGATGCGTTGTCGACCAGCAGCACCCCGAACGCGAGAGCGCTGGCGACGCCGACCGCGATGCCGGTGATTGCACGTAGCCGATCGTCGCCGTAGGCCGCCGCCGCGTACAGCCCGAACAGCACCCCGATGTTGCTGAGCCCTACTTTGCTGATTAGCGCTGAGACCGCGAGGGCGCCGAGTAGCACGAGCAGCACGGCGGCCGGAGCGTGCCGGCGCCAGAGCAGCGGGACTGTGGCAAAGGGAAGGATCGCCAGGCTGGTCGCCAGGCGTCCGCTCGAGCTGGTGCGGACGAGTTCCGGCACGCTGAGCGCGAGCGTCGCGGCGACCGCCAGCCAGTCGCCTTCGCGCGCGCTGACGCGGCCCGCGAAGTTCGCGCGGAGCTGCACCAGGTGCCTCGTTTGCATTGCCCCACGATAGGTGGTTGTCTCACGTGTGCGCACCATCCGCACGGACGATTGGCGGACCCTCGCCATCCGTCCCGGGTATGAGCCGAAAGGGCCTCACGGTTGGTGACGGGCCGCCTGCGAGCACCTAGCTTGGTCAGGGCATGACACAGCTTGCCACCGACCCGGCTCACGCCGTTACTGAGGCCGCCTCGGGAACGCGGGGGCAGCGCCGGCCGCGGCACACCCGACGCTGGCCGCTGGTGGCGTTGCTGGTTGTCGTTGCCGCGGTTGTCGTGTTCATCGCGACACGGGGAAAGGCTCACTCCTATGTCCTCGGCAGCGTGCGGCACGGCACTGTCAGTGAGACGGTCGCCCTGTCCGGCGCACTGCAGCCGACGCGGTCCTGGAGCCTTTACTTCCGGACCGCGGGCACCGTCGCCACGGTTGACGTCAGCGCCGGTGAGCACGTCAACACAGGCCAGGTGCTGGCCACGCTGAACGCTGGTCCTCTGCAGCTGCAGGTCAGCTCCGCGCAGGCGGCGGTCACCGCCGCGGAGGCCAAGCTCAGCGCTGATCAGGCCAAGCAGAGCGCCGACCAGGCGAGGATGGACAGCGACCAGGCCAAGCAGGCCGCCGGCAGGGTCAAGACATCGGCACAGTCGACGGCCGACGCGGCGCTGATCACCGCCGACCAGGCCGCCCTGACCGCCGACCAGAGCGCCCTGACCGCCGACCAGGATGCGCAAAACGCCGCCGAGCAGCAGCTCACCACAGCGGCGGCGAACCTCGCCGCCGCGACGCTGCACGCCCCCGCGCCAGCGACGGTCGCGCAGGTCGACATCGCCGCCGGCGAGAACATCGCCAGTAGCGGTGGGAGCGGCGGCGGCACCCAAGCGGGATCGTCGGGCGCGAGCGGCTCCAATCAGGCGAGCAGCTCAGGCTCGACCGCGAGCGGAACCTCGGTCGGCTCCAGTGCCGCGATCACCCTCGCCAGTGGCTCGCTGCAGGCACTTGGCCAGGTGTCGGACTCACAGATCGCGCAGGTGCACGTGGGTCAGTACGCGCTCGTGACCGCCGCGGGACAGACACTGGCTATCCACGGCAGGGTCGAGGCGATCACCCCGACCGCCGCCAGCACCGGCGGTGTGACCACCTACCCCGTCGAGATCGACTGGAGCGGCCGCAGGAAGGGCGTGCTCGACGGCATGTCCGCTCAGATCTCGATCGTGGTCACCAAGACCTCAGGGCTGACGGTGCCAAGCTCAGCGGTGCAGACCAGCGGGACACATAGTTGGGTGCTGGTGATGCAGGGCGCCCGGATCCGCAACGGTCGCGCGCACGGCGGCCAGGCGACGCGGCAGACCGTCAACGTCGGCCCTGCCGGGGGCGGGCTGACGATCGTGCGCTCCGGGCTGCACTCCGGCGAGCAGGTCGTGCTGGCCGACAACAGCACGCCGCTGCCGGCCAGCCCCAGCGGCTCGCAGAAGGGATCCGGCAAGGGCCAGGTCAGCAAGCTTCTCGGCTGAGGGCAGTGCGTCGATGCCGTCCAATCCCTGGTTGCAACCACTACCCAGCGCGGCCCCGGCCCAGCCACCGGCCCAGCAGGCGATCCCGCGCGCCGCACCGCTGCTGGACCTGACCGGCGTATCCAAGACCTACCTGACCGGCGAGGTCGCGATCCACGCGCTGGCTGACGTCAACCTCTCGATCTGGCGCGGCGAGTACGTCGCGATCATGGGCCCCTCGGGCTCTGGCAAGTCCACGCTGATGCACATCCTCGGCTGCCTCGACACCCCCAGCGCCGGGACCTACCTCCTCGACGGCGAGGACGTGTCCGAACTCGATGAGCTCAACCTGGCCTGGATCCGCAACCGTCGGATCGGTTTCGTGTTCCAGCAGTTTCACCTCTTGGGGCGCCAGACCGCCGCCCGCAACGTCGAGCTCCCGCTGCTCTACGCGGGGGTGCGCTCCGCCAGCGAGCGCCGCGAACGCACGCAGGCTGCGATGGCCGCTGTCGGGATGGCGGACCGCACCGAGCACCGGCCCAACCAGCTATCCGGCGGCCAGCAGCAACGCGTCGCGATCGCCCGCGCGCTGGTCACCGATCCCGCGATCATCCTCGCCGACGAACCAACCGGCAACCTCGCATCCGACCAGACCGACGAGGTGCTGGCGATCTTCGAGGCGCTGCACGATCACGGCCGCACAGTGATCCTGATCACTCACGAGCCCGACGTCAGCCGCCGCGCGCGGCGGCTCGTGAGCGTCCGCGACGGCCGCATCGTGTCCGACCAAGAGCTCCTCTGATGAGCTGGTCCCAGACCCTGCGGGTGGCGATCGAGAGCCTCGCCGACCGGCGCGCCCGCTCGGCGCTCACCGTGCTGGGCATTCTGATCGGGATCGTCGCCGTGATCCTCACCGTCGGCCTTGGGCAGGGCGCCCAGGGCGCAATCTCCTCCGAGCTGTCCTCGCTTGGCACCAACCTACTGATCATCACCCCAGGCGCCACCGCCGGCAGCACCAGCCAGACCACCGCCGGGTCCGCCAGCCCGCTGACACGCGCCGACGCCGACGCGCTCGCAAACCACCTCGACGTGCCAAGTGTCTCCGTCGCGGCGCCCGTCTCGCAGGCGAACACGACACTGGTCGCGGGAACGAACAGTACGACCGCGCCACTGATCGGAACCACCCCCGGCTGGCTGGCCGCTCGCGACCGCACCATCGCTACCGGCCAGGACCTCAGCCAGGCGCAGCTTCGCACCGACGCCCATGACATCGTGATCGGCTCCGAGATCGCTCAAAGCCTGTTCCCCGGGACCTCAGCGGTCGGGCGGACGATCGTCGTCAAAGGGGTGCCGTTCACAGTCACCGGCATTCTCGACACCGCCGGCTCCACAGCGGAGGCAAACCAGGACGCGCTGGCGCTGATCCCGATCACCACCGACCAGACCGTGTTCGGAGCGGCCAACCCCCAAACCGGCGGCCTCAGCGAGATCCTGCTATCAGCCCGCAGCTCACAAACGATGAGCGCCGCCTACCAGGAAGCCGACACGCTGCTGGACCAGCTGCACCACATCACCGACCCCAGCCAGGCCGACTTCACGATCATCCCGCAAACCTCGCTCCTATCGAAGAAGAGCCAGATCACGAAGACCCTGACCGTCCTGCTGGCCGGGATCGCGACGATCGCGCTGCTGGTCGGCGGAATCGGGGTGATGAACATCATGCTCGTCTCAGTCACCGAGCGGATCCGCGAGATCGGCCTACGCAAAGCGCTCGGCGCGACCCCCCAAACGATCCTCCGACAGTTCCTCATCGAGGCCAGCCTGCTCGGCCTGGCCGGCGGACTCGCAGGCGTCGCGATCGGCATCAGCGCAGCGGTCGCGCTGACGCACCTGATCAACCAGCAAATCACGATCTCCCCCACTGCAATCATCGGATCACTGATCGTCGCCGCAACCATCGGCCTGGTGTTCGGCGTCTACCCGGCCTTGCAAGCCGCGAAGCTCGCGCCAATCGAAGCACTACGAAGCGAGTGAAGACAAGACCAATACGACGTTCGAGCGGCTTGCGTCATGTGATGCCGGAGGCCCGCCAAAACATGCCCAGCGCCAGCACCCGCCGAACGGCTCATCAAAATAACAGTGCTCGCAGCGCGCAATTGCAGCGCCGACCAGAGAGGCGTAAGCCGGCGCCGACGTCGCGCGCCTGCTTCGCCACGCGAGGGATCGTTCATGCCTGAGACCCGCTTTCCCGGCGGCAGGCGCTTCGACACGACCCCGGTCGCCGCATCTGCTTGGCGCGGAACCCGACCGAGTGTTGGGTTGATCGAGATGCGATCGGGCCAGGCTGGATTGCGGAGCGTCACGCGGCGGTCTGGCTGGCCGGTGGTGGAACTCGAAAGAGTTCGTCGTTGACCGGCCCGTCGAGCTGGAGCTCGATCACGTCGATCGTCTGGTACCTCCGGTCGGCAATGGCGCGTGGACGCTCAGGATGATTCGGTGTTCTGCATCTACCTCGACCGTGTAGCGGTCCGCGTGGACGCCTATCACTCTGGGTACGGGCTGAGGGGTGGCACCGGCGTCAGGAGTTGAGCGAGCCCAGGCATCGACACTCAGTACCGGCCGGCCTACTCGCGTGCCGTGGCTGATCGGACCGAACCGCAGCGCGTCGTGCAGCCCGACCGGGTCAAGAAATTTGTCGGCTCCTTTCCCGATCCAGGCGGAGTCAGGCGGGCTCTGATCGCTGCTTCTTGCGCGACCGTGGTGTATTCCGGCTCCTCAATCCCGTCTCGCTAATCGCGACGAGCGGGTCGCGTGCGACACGGCGCGCGCTGTGCGCTGAGGGTTCCCTGGGTTCGTGCGCGAGACACCGGAAGCGTGCGGCGGTCGATCCGACCTTTCGAGGGAGACGTGCTTGCCGCGCAAGGCGGGGGCCCGCTACGTACGTCCGCGAGTACCGCGTCCCTAAGGGAGAGCAGGGGCGCAGCGCTCGAGGCTCGAGAGATGTCCACGGCCGAGCGCTACTCGGGTCGCGCGGCTACAACGGCTCGAATCAGGGGGTAAACGCCGTGCCAGCCGAGTACATGCAGTCCCGCGCCGTTGAGCACGGCACCCGCGCGCCTGGGCGTCCGCGCCTTCCTACGTCGACTTCCGATGAGCGTCGGCGCCAGCCATAGCGAGAAGAGGTCCGCGAGCACGAGGTGACCCCGCGGAGCGAGCACCCGAGCGCACTCGCGAATGCCGACTGCCTGGTCAGCCCAGTGATCGAACGACGTAGTGCTGACGACGAGATCGAAGGCGCCATCGGAGGACGGGATGCGCTCCGCACTACCCTCCGCAACCATTATCCGCCGATCGGGCGTCGAGCGCCGAGCCGCATCGACCATCGAGCGCGCGGGATCGATCCCCACAAGCCCGGCGGTGTCGGGACAGCGGCTCGCGAGCACCCCGAGCAGGTAGCCGGTTCCGCATCCCACATCCAGGATCGCCGTCGGGACCGGGTGGTACCGGAGGGCAACGTCCGCGGTGCGCTCAGCGATCTCGTGGTGGAGGCCACCGAGCCACCCTTCCTCGTAGCGCATCGCGCGCTCCTCGAAGGCGGCTACGTCTCGCTCGGCGGGCATGTGGGGATTGTTCCAGCGCACTAGGCCGAAACTCGCGCAACCCGCGCGGAGCGGGTGCGGCCTGAGTGTGGAGGAGGGGACCTCTGCCGTGACCTAAACAGGTCTGGGGCCGAAGGCGTCGCTGGCCGCTCATTGAGTAGTCCCACGCACGACTCGCGTGAACACGACGGCACCGGACTCTGACATTCGTGCGCGTGCACGTATAATCGTGCGTGCACACGCAGATTCCCAGAGGAGACCGAGATGCAAGCCCTTGGAGTTTCAGTTCGTAGTGGTGGAGAAGGTCGGAGAATCGATCGCCGTTGGTTGGCGTTGGTGGCGTTGGCGGTTGCTCAGTTCATGGTGTTCCTGGACGAGACCGTCGTGAACGTCGCGCTGCCGTCGATCAAGCTGAGTCTCGGCTTCTCGCAGGGGACGCTGGCGTGGGTGGTGAGCGCCTACATCGTGGTGTTCGGCGGCCTCGTGCTGCTGGGCGGGCGGCTGGCCGACCTGTTCGGCCGCCGGCGGGTGTTCCTGATCGGAACGGCGGTGTTCGGCGTTGCATCGCTGCTCGATGGTGTCGCGCAGTCGCAGGGGATGCTGCTCGGCGCGCGGGTGCTGCAGGGTGTGGGGGCGGCGCTGGCGACGCCCGCGGCGCTGGCGCTGGTGGCGGCGCTGTTCCCGGTGCAGGCGGAGCGAGTCAAGGCCCTGACGATCTGGGGAGCGTTGTCGGGGCTTGGGTTCGCGATCGGGATCCTGCTCGGCGGCGCGATCACGCAGGCCGCCTCGTGGCGGTGGGTGTTCCTGATCAACGGCCCGGTCGCGCTCGTGTCGCTGTTCGTGGTGCCGCGCCTGGTGTCGGAGAGCCGCGTCGCGGGCCGGCGCGGGTTTGACCTCGCGGGTGCGGCGACGGTGACCGTTGGGCTAAGCGCGCTGGTATACGGGCTGGTGAAGGCCCCGGCGTACGGCTGGACTTCGCTGACGACCCACCTCCTGCTTGGCGGTGCGATCGTGCTGCTGGGAGCGTTCGCGGTGATCGAGCGCCGGTCGGCGGCGCCGCTGATCCCGGCGGGGTTCTTGCACCGCCGCGCGACGCTCGTGCCTAATCTGCTGCAGCTGCTGCTCGGCATCTCCGGCATCTCGAGTCTGTTCCTGCTCACGCTCTACACCCAGCAGGTCCTCGGCTACACCCCGCTCGAGGCGGGCGCCGCGTACCTCCCGCTGGCCGGCGGGGTGGCGTCCGCGACCGGTGTCGCTAACAAGCTCGTGGGACGTCTTGGATCGCGGCCGCTCGCCGCCGCCGGCCTCGCGATCGCCGCCGCCGGGATGCTCGTGCTCGGTCACGCCCCCGCGGGCGCCGACTACCTGACCGACGTGCTCCCCGGGATGGTGATCATCGGCCTCGGCGCCGGGCTGTCGTTCGTCTCGATCACGACGGCGGCGCTGGGCGCGGTCGATGACTCCGCCGCGGGGATCGCCTCGGGCCTGTTGAGCACGACCGTGCAGATCGGTGGCGCGCTCGGGGTCGCGGTGCTCGCCGGCGTGGTCGTGAGCCAGCGTGCCGGTGACCTGCTGGCTTCCGGCTCGACGGCGGTCGCCGCGCAGGTCGCGGGGCTCCAGCTCGCGTTCCTGATCGCAGCGGGTGTGGCGTTGACCGCGTCGCTCGTGGCGATGTTCGCGCTGCGGCGCGAGGAGCCGGACGCCACCGGCGCGGTTGCCGCGCCACTGATTGGGGCGGCGTCGTGAGCGCCCGCGGTCCGGTCCCCCCGCCAACCGGCGGCACGCCGAAAACCCAGGAGCAGGCGCGCGCGATGGTGCGCGCCTTCCTCACAGAAGAGCAGGAACGCCTCTGGTACGGCCTGATGAATACCTACGACGCGCTGCTGAGCGCGCTCGACGCGCGGATGCTCGCCGAGCACAACATGCCGCTCAGCGCGTTCGAAGCGCTGCTCCACATCACCCACGCCGGGCCCGGCGCGATCAGCATCTCCGAGCTCGCCGAACGCGTGCGCCTGAGCCCGAGCCAAGTCTCGCGGATCGCGATCGACCTCGAGCGCAAACGGCTCGTCCAACGACAGCGCAGCGCGATCGACTCGCGCTCCACGGAGGTCGCCGTCACCGACGCCGGGCGCGCGCAGCTGCAAGCCGCGGCCCCGGCATACCTCTCGACGATCCGCGAGCACCTGTTCGACGGGCTCGGAGAGCGCGACGTCAAACAGCTCGCGCGGATCTGGGATCGCATCGAAGCCGCGCGCCCGCAAGCCGAACGCTCCAACAGACAGCGTTGAGCGCGCGGCTGCGACGCAACCCCTCCGGTTAGTGTCCGACGTCTGCCCTCGCCAACGGCGCTAGCACGGAGCCCGCAGGCCGCTGCCGAGGCGGCCAGTGAGAAGCGGCAGTGGCGCAGCCGGCCGGCCGCGGGATTGAGCGGTCGAGTGACGCGCCGCTCCACGACGGACGGGCCGACGAACCGAGCCTGCTCTGACGCCCCGCACGGCCTGGGCCATGCGATCAGGCAACGCTTCTTCGCCGACGTCGTGCCGGGCAGAGGCACATTCCATCCGGCCTAATATGCGTGCACACGCATGTATAATCGTGCGTGCACACACAAATAGCTGACTCACGGCAAGCACGTCTCCGTCTCACAACCG
>CAVRKJ010000014.1:0-116965 GCA_963721515.1 uncultured Actinomycetota bacterium
CGCGGTGATCGCAACATCCGCCCAGTTGGAGGGACTTTCTCGGGCATCCGTGCTCCGTGGTTGAGTAGCGCGCCGGTCGTCGCGAAGCCGAGCCCGTAGGGCGAAGGCGCCGCGGCGATCGGCGCGCTGTCCGGTCGGGAGCCGGGGGCCGCGAGGTCCCTTCCTGGGAGGCGGGTGAACGGAGGCGTGGATGGCGCGGTTTTCTGACCGGATGGTCCCGGAGGTTGTGCAGGTGTTCTGGGCCGCGATGGCCCGTGGCGAGTTTGTGACTGCGGCGGCGGCCGAGGCGGGTACGTATCGCGAGAAGGGCACTCGGTGGCTGGCCGCTGAGGGTGGGATCCGCCCGCGGCGCGGGCGGGATCTGAAGGGTCGCTGTTTGACGTTCGCGGAGCGCGAGGAGATCGCGGTGGGTCGCGCTGCGGGTGAGTCGATGCGCGCGATCGCGCGGCGGTTGGGGCGCAGCCCGTCGACCGTCAGCCGCGAGCTGGCGCGCAACACCAGTCGGGGAGCTGGCTATCGAGCCACCCGGGCGCACGCGCTGGCCTATGAGCGCGCCAGCCGACCCAAGCCAGCCAAGCTGCACACCAACCTCAAGCTCAGAGGCCAGGTGGAGGAAGATCTCACACGGCGCTACTCCCCCGAGCAGATCGTCGGGCGCTTGCGCCGCCGATTCCCTGACGATCCGGAGATGCGGGTGTCGGCCGAGACGATCTACCAGTCCCTCTATGTCCAGGCCCGCGGCGCGTTGCGCCGCGATCTGACGAAGTGCCTGCGGACCGGGCGGGCGCTGCGCCGCCCCCGCCGGCGCCCTGGCCAGCGCCGCAACCAGATCCCCGACATGATCAACATCGCCGAGCGTCCCGCCGAGGCGGATGACCGCGCTGTCCCGGGTCATTGGGAGGGCGATCTGATCCTCGGCAAGAACAACCTGTCGGCGATCGGGACGCTGGTGGAGCGCACCACCGGCTACACGATGCTGGTGCACCTCCCCGATGGCTACAAAGCCGAACAGGTCCGCGACGCGCTCACCGAGAAAATCAAGACGATCCCGGAGATCCTGCGCGCGTCACTGACCTGGGATCAGGGCATCGAGATGCACCAATAAAAAGAGGTGAGTGTCGCCGCCGACATCGACATCTACTTCTGTGACCCCCACTCACCGTGGCAACGCGGCACCAGTGAGAACACCAACGGACTCTTGCGCCAGTACTTCCCCAAGGGCACCGACCTGACCGTCCACAGCGCCATCGACCTCGACTGGGTCGCGACCGAGCTCAACGACCGACCCCGCAAACGCTTAGGCTTCGCGAAGCCGATCCAAGAGATCGGACCACTACTGTTGCGATAGCCGCCCGAATCCGCCGTGTTCGCACTGTTTTCGCAGCAACGGGGGCTATACGAACATCGTCGAACCACGCGCAGGCTTCGGTAGATGGATCGCGGCCGACTCGTGAGCCGGCCTCGGCGCCGCGTAGAACGCGGCAAGCATGACAACACTCGTGACAACATCCACCCCTTCCATCACGTTCGATGCGTGCAGCAAACCCCACGATTTGCACGATCTGGACGCTGCTGACAGCATCCACACGGCGCGTACATGGTTGAGGGCCTTGTGGACTGAATGGTCCGTGGAGGTTCGAGTCCTCTCGGGCGCACTGTGGAAAGCCCCGCACAGCGGGGCTTTTTTCATGACAGAAAGCCGGGGCTTGAGAAGGCCCGAGGACGGTGAGCCACGGCGCGGGTGGGCTGGTCGCCGGCGGCGCGCAGCGGCGCGGGCGACCAGCGGGTGCTGACGTCGATCGGGTCGGCGAGCACCGCTACGAGTGATAGGCCACGCCGTAGGCGACGTTGGTGACCACGCCGAGGATCGCGACACTGACCACAGCGGCGGCTCAGGTCGTGTCTCGCCGGCCCCGGCGGCCCGATGGCCTCGGCGCAGCCCATGATGAGTCGGCGGCGATGCCGCTACTGGCAGCCGCAGCTGCCCTCGGCGGTCGCCTCGGGCGAGCAGCAGGTGGCCTTGTCGGTTGGCTCGCAGCAGGTGCTCTGCTCGGCCGTCGAGCAGCACGACGCGGCCTCGACTCCCGCGCTCTGGCCGATCGCTGCCGCGGCGCCGCCGACGGGCTTGGTGGCCCGCACGATCGCTGAGATGGCGGCGGGGTGGACGCGGTGGGTCTCGGTGATGGTGATGTCGGTCAGCCCGGCGGCGGACAGGGCCTGGGTGAACTCGTCGCGGGTGAGCGCCCCGGCGATGCAGCCGGTGTACGCCTGCATATCGGCGCGAGTCGCGTCGTCCATGCCGTCGTCGGCGACGACATCAGAGACCGCGAACCGACCGCCCGGCTTCAGCACGCGGGCGGCCTCGCGCAGCACCTGCGGCTTGTCCCCAGAGAGGTTGATGACGCAGTTGGAAATGATCACGTCGACGCTGTCGCCGGGGAGCGGGATCTCTTCGATGTGGCCGCGAAGCCATTGCACGTTGGTGACGCCGGCCTCGGCCTGGTTGCGGCGGGCCAGGTCGAGCATCTCGTCGGTCATGTCCAGCCCGTAGGCCAGGCCGGTCGGGCCGACGCGGCGGGCGGACAGGAGGACGTCGATCCCGCCGCCGGACCCGAGATCGAGCACGGTCTCGCCTGCGTGCAGCTCGGCGATGGCGATCGGGTTGCCGCAGCCCAGCGACGCGAGCACCGCGGACTCGGGTAACTCGTCGCGTTCGCCGGAGTCATAGAGCGAGGAGCCGAAGTATTCGCGCTGCTGCTCGGTGACGATCGCGCCCTCGGCGCTACAGCATGTGGCCGCTGAGGCGTTCTCTCCGGTGGCCACGATCGCGGCGGCGGCGTACTTCTCGCGGATGACGTCGCGCAGCTCTGCCTGGTCGGTGGGGATGGTCATGGGTCTGCTCCTTGGCGGTGAAACGAACGGTGAGGTCAGGCGCAGCAGCTGCGGCGGGCGGGCGCCGGGCGAAGGCGTGACGCCAGCGAGCCCAAGACCCGCGCGAACGAGCTGCGAGCCAGGGACGGGGTGTCGCCCTGCGCGCAGCACCGCGCCCACCAGCGCAGCTCCTCATGGTGTTGCTCGATGACGAGTGAGAACAGTTTGGGAGTCATGACGGTTCCGGCGACAAGCGATGCGACGGATGGGTCAGGGGATGGCGGGTCAGCTCAGCCATGTCGAGAGCTCCTGGAGCGTGTCGGGGATGACGTAGTAGTAGGCCCAGAGTCCCTGCCGTTCTGAGCCGACGAGGCCGGCCTGGCGCAGCACCTTGAGATGGTGCGACACCGTGGGCTGTGAGAGATCAAACAGCGGCACCAGTTCGCACACGCACACCTTGCCCGCGTGCTTGCGCAGCACGTCGATGAGCTGGATGCGCACCGGGTCGCCCAGCGCCTTGGCGACGGCGGCCATACGGGTGGCGTGCTCGCGTTCGACGTCGGGGTAGACGACCGGCTCGCAGCACGGCTCGCCGGCGGCCCGCTTGGTCTTGGGGGTCAATTCCAAATCGACACTCATCTATCTATAGATATCGATTGAACTCACGTTTGTCAATGTTTACACTGTGGGGCGGTTCCGGGAGATCACAATGGACATCGAGTTCAGTCCCCTGCTACGCCGATGCCTGGACGTCGCCGTCGACGAGCTGTCGACCGACTTTCGTGGCGTGTTCTCCCGGGAGACGATCGCCCGGTGCGTGGAGGATTCGGCCGAGCGCGTCGGTGAGCGGCCGACGGTCGGCCCGAACTTCCTGCCGGTGATCATCAGGCGCTACGCCCAGGAGCGGCTGTGGGCGGCGGCGCAGGCCGACGGCCGGGTGGCCAAGCCCCTGCCTGAGGTCCTGTTCGTCTGCGAGCACAACGCCGGTCGCAGTCAGATGGCAGCCGCGCTGACCCACCGCCTCTCAAACGGGTGGGTCGGGGTCCGCTCGGCCGGGACCCATCCCGAGGAGCAGATCGACCCGGTGGTGGTCCAGGCGATGAGCGAGATCGGCGTCGACGTGGCCTTGGAGTTCCCCAAGCCGCTCACCGACGAGCTGGTGCGCGCCGCCGACGTGGTCATCACGCTGGGCTGCGGTGATGCCTGCCCCGTGTATCCCGGGCGCCGGTACCACGACTGGCCGGTCTCTGACCCGGCGGGGCAGCCGCTGGGCGTGGTCCGCGAGATCCGCTATGAGCTCTATCACCACGTGTGGGATCTGCTGGAGACGCTGGTGCCCACGGGCGATCTGATCGCCCTTCATCGCCCGATCGGAGGTCAGCAGTGAACCGCGTGGCGGTCATCACCGACATTCACGGCAACCTGCCGGCGCTGCAGGCCAGCCTGGCCGCGATCGACGCCATCGGCGTCGATGAGGTCTTCTGCGGCGGGGACCTGGTCGGCTACGGCCCGCACCCCAACGAGGTGTGCCGGCTTATCCAGCAGCGCGAGATCCCGACGATCTACGGCAACTACGACTACGCGATCGCGCGCGACCACGACGACTGCGGCTGCGCCTACGTCACGCCGCATGACCGCGCGTTGGGCCAGCAGTCGGTGGCGTGGACACTTGCGCACACCAACCAGGCGTCCAAGGCGTTCATGCGCGAGCTGCCGTTCGATCTGCGCTTCGAACTGGGCGCCCGGCGGATCTGGCTGGTGCACGGCAGTCCCCGGAAGGTCAACGAGTACCTGTTCGAGGACAAGCCCGCGCGGCTGTATGAGCGGCTGGCGGCGTCGGCGGACTGCGACGCGCTGGTGTTCGGGCACACCCACAAGCCGTGGAGGCACGAGTACGGGGGGGTGCTGTTTGTCAACTGCGGCTCGGTGGGCAAGCCCAAGGACGGCGATCCGCGATGCGCCTTCGCCGTCCTCGAGCTCGACGAGCACGACGCGCTGAAGGTATCGATCGAGCGCGTGCCCTACGACGCCGAGGCCGTCGCCCGCGAGGTCGCCGCCGCCGGATTGCCCCGCGAGTACGCCGACAAGCTGGTGGCGGCAGCGTAAGAGGAGGCTGGAGTCATGAAGTACGTGTTGTTTGTCTGCACCCACAACGCCGGCCGCTCCCAGATGGCCCAGGCGCTCTTCCAACGCGACTGCACCCATGACTGTCGCGCCGAATCGGCCGGGTCTGAGCCCGCGCGCCAGGTCTGGCCCGAGGTGGTGCAGGTGATGGGCGAGGTCGGGCTCGATCTCTCGCGCCAGAAGCCCAAGCGGCTGTCGGTCGAGATGCAGTTGCACGCCGACTGGGCCGTGACCATGGGCTGCGGCGATGTCTGCCCCTACGTCCCCACGCGCGTCGATGACTGGGACATCCCCGACCCGGCCGGCCGACCGCTGGACGAGGTCCGCGAGATCCGCGACCTCATCGCCGAGCGCGTCACCGATCTCGTCACCGACCGAATCCAGGAGATCGAATCAGACTCCACCTCTCACCAATGGCGTCTGGCCATGCTGCTCCCCGGCCTCATCGACGAGTTCGGCCCCACCCGTCCGCCAGAGGTCATCCGCGGCTGCGCCGACCGCGTCCTTGACCAGTACGACCACGTGCCAATCCGCAGCCACATCCTCACCCTCGCCAACAAACAAGCTCGCGAATGCCTGCGCCACGAGCGCTGCGAGCTGCTGCAGGCCGCACCCCAGTGAACCACTTGAACCCCGCGCGACGGGTGACCGCATCCCCCAGTGGCGCGACGGCGCCCGCCGCCGAGGCCGCGGAGGTCATCGTCCCGCACACCGACGAGCCCCGTCGCGGCGCGCACGAGCGACGACCGCGCGATCATGCCATCGAACCCGCCTGACCCGACCCGCCGCGGAGCGGAGTGATGCGGCTGGTCGCGATCGGCGGCAGCGATGCCGGCATCAGCGCCGCGCTGCGCGCCCGCGAACTAGACCCGGGCGCGGGGGTGACCGTCGTGGTCGCCGACGCCTACCCCAACTTCTCGATCTGCGGCATCCCCTACTACGTGTCCGGTGACGTGACCCACTGGCGCAACCTCGCCCATCGGACCCTCGCTGACCTCGAGGCCACGGCCATGACCCTTCGGCTCGACACAACGGTCACCCGCATCGACCATCTCGCGCACCGCGTCCTCACCACCGGCCCCAAGGACGCCTCTGACGCGCTGGACTACGACGCTCTCGTCGTCGGCACCGGCGCCGTCCCCGTGCGCCCCCCGATCGCCGGGCTTGACGCGCTCCGGCCCGGCGACGGGGTGCACCTCCTGCACTCCATGAGCGACACCTTCGCGCTCATGCACATCCTCCAACGCGACGACATCAATCGCGCGGTCATCGTCGGCGCCGGCTACATCGGCCTGGAGATGGCCGAGGCCCTCACCGCCCGGGGCCTCGAGGTCACCCAGATCGAGCAGCTTCCCGAGGTGCTACCCACCGTCGACCCCGAGCTCGGCGCGCTCGTCCACATCGAGCTCGAGCGCCACGGCGTCTCCGTCGTCTGCCGCACCCGCGTCAATGCCATCACCGCGGCGCCCACCGGCTCCAGCTCACGGCTCCAGGTCCACGCCAGCGGACCCGACGACGAGCAACTCCGCTACCCGGCCGATGTGGTGCTCGTCGTGGTCGGCGTGCGCCCCGACAGCGACCTCGCCGCTGCCGCCGGCGCCGAGCTCGGCGTCAAAGGGGCGATCGCCGTTGACCGCCACATGCGCACCAACCTCCCCGACGTGTTCGCCGCCGGCGACTGCGCCGTCACTTACCACCGCCTGCTCGGCGACACCTACCTCCCACTCGGCACCACCGCCCACAAGCAGGGCCGCGTCGCCGCCGAAAACGCCCTCGGCGGCGCCCGCGCATTCGCCGGCAGCCTCGGCACCCAGGTGGTCAAGGTCTTCGACCTCGTCGCCGCCCGCACCGGCCTACGCGACCACGAAGCCACCGCCGCCGGCTACGACCCGCTCACCGTCGCCGCCGAGGCCGACGACCACAAGCGCTACTACCCCGGCAGCCACACCATCGCCATGCGCTACACCGGCGACCGCCGCGACGGACGACTCCTCGGCGTCCAGCTCATCGGGCAACTCGGATCCGAGATCGCCAAACGCATCGACATCATCGCCACCGCCATATTCAACGACCTCACCGTCGACCAAGTCTCAGACCTCGACCTCTCCTACACCCCACCGCTCGGCTCCCCCTGGGACACCCTCCAAGCCGGCGCCCAAGCCTGGACGAGACAGTCGACCACCAGGCCGCGCGCAGCCGCGACCCTGGAGTCAACCCCGGCGTCCGCCTCTTAGGAGGACGCTAGCTGCGCCCGAGCGCTGGCCCGGTTGGCGCTTTGCATCTCTGAAGGCAGGAAACATCCGCTGCCAGCAGAACCTCATGTAGCGCCTATTGAGGAGGTCGAGTTGTCAAGCACATCCCTCCGTCCAGACGAGCTGAGGACCCTTACCGCCGGGTGGTGGCTGGCCCTGCTGCTCGGAGTGCTCAGCCTCGCGGCCGGTGTCATTGTCATTCTCAAGCCCAGCAATAGCCTGACCGCACTCGCGGTGGTCACAGGGATCTTCATCCTGATCGACGGCATCATCGAGCTCGTCGCCGCCGTGACCACGGACGCGCAGAACCGCGGGCTGCTCGCCGTGATCGGCGCTTTGAGCGTGATCGCGGGAGTGCTGCTCATCCGCCATCCACTGGGCGGGGTCAAGGCCGTCGCCCTGTTGCTTGGCATCTGGCTCATCGCGGCCGGCGTGGTGCGCTTCGTCGCGGCGTTCGCCACACCCGACCATCGACTGTGGCGCATCGGTGTGGCGCTTGTCCTCGCGATCTTCGGCATCGTGATCGTGTCCAGCCCTCACATCGGATACGCGACGCTGGCGCTCATCACCGGCATCGGCTTCATCTGCTACGGCCTCAGTCTGCTCGCGGTGGCATGGGCAATGCACACCATCCGAAAAGAAGACCTTCCCGTCCAACCGGAGACGAGTGGGGGCTGAGCTGGCCTGGCGCCGTGGTAGTTGACTCCCGGCGCTCCCGCGCAGGCAGGCCGCCCACAGCTCCGCGACGGTCCGCCCGACGTTGCCGCGGGTGAGCATGCCTGCAGGCATCTTCTTGATCTAACGGCACAACAAGCCGAACGACCCATATGCGTCCGACGGAAATGCGAACACTGAGATCGAGACGCACTCGAGTGACCCACCCGCAGCCGAGGGGCGTGGCAACACTCTTGGCAACATCCATTGCTTCCAGAACGTCTACGGAGTGCAGAAAAGCACCCAATTTGCGGGCCCTGGACGCCTAGAAACCCATCTACGCGGCCTGATCGAGGTTGAGGGCCTTGTGGACTGAATGGTCCGTGGAGGTTCGAGTCCTCTCGGGCGCACTGTGGAAAGCCCCGCACAGCGGGGCTTTTTTCATGCTTATAGCTGGCTGCTGCGAGCGTCCGCAGGTGGACGGAGGATTGTTGTCACTGGCAACAACGTCCCTTTTGAACCTGCGGTGCGAGCGAGGCGGCCCGTGTGCAGACCGGGGTGCTGACGGGCGCAGCACGTGGATGAGACGGTCAGACTGGGGGGCGCCCCCAACCGAGGAGATCCACATGTCTGCCACGACCGAGCCGTCAGGCGCCACAGCGATTCGCTCAGTCCACGTTGAATTCCCGGAAGACGCCATCGAGGACCTGCGCCGCCGCATCGCAGCCGTGCGGTGGCCGACTCAGGAGCTCGTTGCGGATCGGTCGCAGGGGGTGCAACTGGCGACGCTTCGGGCGCTCGCGGAGTACTGGGTCAACGATTACGACTGGCGCCGGTGCGAGGCGCGGCTCAACGCGCTGCCGCAGTTCAAGACCGAGATCGACGGCGTGGACGTCCACTTCATCCACGTGAAGTCGCGGCACGAGAAGGCGTTGCCGCTGATCATGACTCACGGCTGGCCCGGCTCGGTGATCGAGATGCTCGACACCGTCGGCCCGCTGACCGACCCGACCGAGCATGGCGGGCGCGCGGAGGACGCGTTCGACCTCGTGCTGCCGTCCGTGCCCGGTTACGGCTTCTCCGTCGAGCCGGCCGAGGTCGGCTGGGACCTGTTCCGCACCGCACGGGCCTGGGCGGAGCTGATGCGCCGTCTCGGCTATACCAGCTATGTCGCCCAGGGCGGCGACGTCGGCGCCGGCATCACCGACGCGATGAGCCGCCAGGCGCCTGAGGGCCTGATCGGCGTCCACACCAACCTGCTCGTGCCTGCGCTGAACGACCCTGCGGCCCTGCCGGCGGACACCGAGCAGGAAAAGGCGGGGCTCGCGGCAATCAAAGCGTTCTCGACGAGCGGCAATGGTTACTTCGTGGAGCAGTCCACCAGGCCCCAGACCATCGGGTACGCGCTGCTGGACTCCCCCGTCGCACTCGCGGCCTGGATGGTGGACCATGACACGGACGCCTACTACAAGATCGCGCGCGCCTTCACCGACGACAAGCCGTCGGGCAACCTCACCCGCGACCATATTCTCGACAACATCACGACCTACTGGCTGACCGGCACCGGCGCTTCGGCAGCGCGGTCCTACTGGGAGGCCTACGGGCCAGACGCCCCTGCTGCCGGCCAGAAGCCCCTGCCGGCGTCGTCGATCCCGTTCGGCTTCACGACGTTCCCGGGCGAGATCTGGCGGACGCCGCGCAGTTGGGTCGAGGCGTCGTACCCGAACGTCGTCTACTTCAACGAGGTCGACAAGGGTGGCCATTTCGCCGCGTGGGAGGAGCCCGAGCTCTTCAGCCAGGAGATGCGCGCGGCGTTCAAATCGCTGCGCTGAAAGGAGCCGAGGCAACGACCCATTGGTAGGCGCGGCGCACGTGTCGTCACTGAGCCAGCCGAGGGCCGGCGGGACGCCGCATTGACCGATCTGAAACATCCCCGTCGACCTCGGTGTCAGCGGCGGCGCGGGCCTCGAGATCGAAGTAGTAGAGGGTGAGCTGGATGGCCGCGTACGGAACGGTGAACGTGTACACGAGAGAAGCGGCGAGGTTGATAAAGGTGAGGGAGTGGTCGGTGAGCAGCAGCAGGCCGACGCCCAGCAGCGGGCCCGACAACACGGCGAGCGCGTCGACGAACGCCGTAAACCCGAGCGTGCGCCACCAACGACCTCTCACCAGCTCAGAGCTGCGGCGCAGTGATCCGCCGGCGGGCAGCTCGTCGAGCATGCAGGCCTCGGCGAACAGCGACCAGCGGATGAAGCGGTGGATCGCGAACGGGATGCCGACGACGGTGACGGTGAGCAGGAGGACCATCCCGAGCTCGGTCGCCATGCCCCTGGTGAGCGGACGCCATCGGTCGAGCACGCGCCGGTAGGCCTCACCGGCGAGAATGCGGTTCCCGGCGTCGCGCTCGGCCAGGATCACCGAGACCGCGGCGGTCGCGATCACGGAGGCAAAGAGGCCCCCGACGCCTCCGATGAGGAGAGCGAGAAACGCAGTGACGGCACCGTGCCGCCCGTCGAGCGCCACCAACGGCGCGACGCTGCTGAGATGGAACACCGCCCATTGGATGGCAGCTGCCAGGACATACACGGGAACGAAGATCACGCCCGCCGCCGCGAAGATCGGGATGTTCTCGCCGTAGACGCGCCAGGCCGCCCAGAAGATCTGACCGCCTTGACGCCGCCGTCGCAAGGGGTGCGGGTCCGGCGGCCGCCACGTGGTGCTCGCCATGGCGGCGAGCACCCCGACGAGTACCAGAAGGACGAGGGCCAGAAAGGGCACCGGATGCAGAAGCGCCCAATTCAACGTGAGCGCGCCCCGGGTCACGGCGCCGCAGAAGAAGTTACCCACACTCAGACCGAACGCGGTGCCGCTCGGGACCTCGACGCTCGTGTCGCGCAAGCCGTCTGCCCACTCGATCGGGGCGGTCCACTGCTGCTTGGCACCCGGCCCGGTCGGGCCGTCGTTGATGCCTGCCTCTTTTTGGCCCCAGCGCCCTTGGAACGCGAGCCATGCGTAGGGCGCCGAGGCGGATGACGGGATGTCCGGTAGCAGAACGGTTCCGGGTTCCAGTCGCCGTGTGGCGTCGCGAGTGTCGTCGCAACCGAACCCCTCGCGCGCGCCTCGTCCGAGGTACAGCGCGCGGCTGAAGTAGTTGGCGTGCGACCCGGTCGCGTCGTAGATGACCGGGTGCGTGCCCTGCCGCTGGAGCTTGGTGTCGGTCCACCCCGACCGCTCCCCGCCCGCGTGCTGGGACAGGTCGACCTCGTACGGGCCCACCCGCAGCGCCTCGGCAACGCTCGACGCCGCGAAGTCGACCTGCGCCATCTCCCAGTCACTCTCATGCTTGTCGGTGAAGTCGTTGAACGTGTAGTAGAACCAGTACTGGACCGCGAGCTTTCCCGGGTCAGACGCATCGGTGGCGACGTGCGCGTAGACGCTCGGCGGCCGGCTGGCGTTCCACTCCCGGAACTGGCGCTCATATGCGCAGCCGGGATTGAGCGGGTCGCCAGGAAAATCGAGGTAATAGCCCGCTCCAAGGCCCCAGAGGTCGCGCGAGGTCGGAGCGCGCTTCACCAGCTTCCCGCCCGGATCACGCAGGACCACGTCCCGTCTACCGAGGGCGATGTCGACGGTCGTCGGCCGGTAGGCCTCGCCAGGTCCGCACGCCTTCGCCTGTGGCGCGAGCGAGAGCACCGGTGAATACCTCGCCGCCAACTGCTGCGCTGCCGACTCCGCTCCCCGAGCCCCGGCGGGCACCGCCAGGCCAAGCACGAGCGCCAGCAAGGCGCCGATCAAACGCTGGGATCTTGAAGCGCTCACCTGCTGTCTTATTTTGGTGCGTGCTCGGCTCCCAACTGAGGCCGAGCGCGCCTGGGCGGTCAGCTCCGCGACGCGCCCATCTCACTCACCTCGCGGATGGCATTGGCGAACGCCTCTGGGGCCTCCTGCGGGAGGTTATGCCCGATGCCGCCCCCGACCGTCCGGTGCGCGTACGGGCCCGAGAACTTCGTTGCGTACGTCGCCGGCTCGGGGTGAGGTGCGCCGTTGGCATCCCCCTCGAGTGTGATGGTCGGCACCCCGATCTCCGGCCCCTTGGCGAGTCGCGTCTCGAGCTCGAGATAGTCCGCCTCACCCTCAGCCAGCCCGAGCCGCCAGCGATAGTTGTGGGTCACGATCGCCACGTGATCCGGATTGTCGAACGAGGCGGCGCTGCGATCGAATGTGTCGTCGTCGAAGCTCCACTTCGGAGATGCCGTGTGCCAGATCAACCTGGCGAACGTGTGCCGGTATTCGTCATAGCCAGCCCGCCCCCGCTCGGTCGCGAAGTAGTACTGATACCACCACTGAAGCTCGGCCTCCGGAGGCAACGGCACCTTGCCGGCTTCCTGACTGCCGATCAGGTAGCCGCTGACCGATACCAGGCCGCTAACCCGTTCCGGCCACAGCACGGCGACGATGTTGGCGCTGCGCGCGCCCCAATCGAAACCGGCGATGACCGCCGTCTTAATCTCCAGAGCATCCAGCAACGCGACCGCGTCGAGCGCCAGCGCCGCCTGCTGCCCGTTTCGGACCGCACCATCAGACAGGAACCGTGTGGTCCCATACCCTCGGAGGTAGGGAACGACCACGCGATAACCATCCTCGACCAGGCGCGGCGTCACCGCCTCGTAGGAGTGGATGTCGTACGGCCAGCCGTGCAGCAACAGAACGGCCGGCCCCTCGGACGGTCCGGCGTCGACATAGCCGACGTTCAACCGACCCGCGTCGATCTGCTCGATCGGCCCGAACGAGCTGCTCGACGGCCGGGTGCTTGGGTGTGTGAGTTCCATGCTCTCGTCCCTCGTGAGTGACTGCCCAGCGGGCCGTAGGTCGGCCTGCGCACTCAACCGACAGCGGCCGGAGCCTTCAGGGTGGCGAGCGCATCCAGAATCACGTCGGTCACCGCGTCGGGCTGCGAGATCATGATCACGTGTGAGCCCTCGACCTCGGTGATCGTTGCGCCCGCGCGCTCGGCCATCGATCGGACGACGTCGGTGCCGGCCGCCTTGTCGGATAGGGCGACGACGGCCCAGGACGGAAGGTCTTTCCACGCTGGCGCTCCGTTCGGCTCGGAGAACGCCAGCTCTGCGACGGGCCGCTGCGTCGCGGCGAGCAGCGGCGTCAGCTCGTCGGGCAGGTCCGCGGCGAACACCTCGTGAATCTTCGCGGGATCAACCGCGAACTCGACGGCCGTGTCGCCGCTCGCGGTCGGGTACTGGCGGGGCACCTGTGCACTGCCGAGGAGACTGTCTTTCGAGGCCGCCGCGGCCTCCCCAAGCCGCTCGCCCTCTTCAGGGGCAAAGGCGGCGACGTAGACGAGACCGACGACGTTCGCCGCCTCGCTCGCGGCGTTCGTGATCACGGCGCCGCCGTAGGAGTGCCCGACGGCCAGGACCGGACCGGGCGTCTGCTCGAACACGCTCGCGGTGTACGCGGAATCAATCGAGATGCCCCGCAAGGGATTGGCGGGCGCAGTGACGTTCACGCCCTTGGCGTGCAGCCGCTGGATGACTCCGTTCCAGCTCGAGCCGTCGGCAAATGCGCCGTGCACGAGCACCACGGCGGGCGTTCCCTCGGACATGCGTACTCCTTTGCTGGTGAGTTGAGGCGAGTCTGTCCGCGCGCGAACTAGGGGACGCGTGTCAAGACGTCGTCCTGGCGGGCGCGAAGAAGTCGATCAGTAGCTGGTTGACGTGCTCGGCTGCGTCGTGATGGACCCAATGCGAGGCGTCAGGCACGCGCTCGACCCGGTCGAGGTTGGGCACATCGTCGTGGTCGGGCTCGGCTAGCTCGGAGCCGAGGTAGGAGTCCTGCTCGCCCCAGATGACCAGCGTCGGCGCCGAGATCGGGCGAATCTTCGCTGCGGCTTCCTTCTGGGACTGCCTGACCGAGGCGCGGTAGTAGTTGATCATCCCGGCGGCGGCTCCTGGCTGCGACCACGCCTCGATGTAGCGTTCGATTTCCTGCGGCGTGTACGGCGGGTTCGCGTCATGCAGGAAGTGCCGGAAGAAGTGCCAGTCCCGGGCGGGCACCACGTCCTCGGGCAAGCCCGGTGTCGCGAAGAAGAAGAAGTACCAGGACTTCCGCAGCTGACTGGGATGGTGGAGTCCCTCCTGGAGCCGCCGCGGATGGGCCGCGTTGAGGATGGCAAGCCGGTCGACGACCTCCGGGTGATTCATCGCGACCGTCCAGGCGATGCTTCCACCCCAGTCATGACCGACCAACAGGGCGGACGTGGCACCTCGTTCCTCGATGAGGCCGCGGATGTCGGCGGCAAGGAGATCGACGCCGTAATCCTTGAAGTCCTCTGGCTTCGATGACAGGTTGTAGCCACGCGTGTCGGGGGCGACCACGCGGAACCCTGCCGCCACGAGCGGGGCGATCTGCAACCGCCAGCCGTACCAGAACTCCGGGAAGCCGTGCAGCAGAATGATCAGCGGGCCGTCTCCCGCCTCGACGTAATGCAACGTGACGCCGTTCACCTCGGCGTAGCCCTCGCGAAGTTCGATCTCCTGATCCGAGTCGTTGAGGAGCATGTCCTGGGTGAGGTTCTCGGTCGAGTTCATGCTTGCTTTCCCTCGTTCTGTTGGGGTCGAGCGTCGCTGTCGGCGCTCACGGTTTCCTGCTGGGCTGCTGTGGGGAAGAAGCTCTCGCTTTTTAAGCTGCGTCGCACCCGCGTACCCCCTAGTTGGCGCACTGGTGGTGCTCGCCTTCTGTGCTGGTGGCCGCGGCGTGTAGAACCGCCACGCCCCCCAGGCATCAGACGAATTCCGCCCGGTAATCGTGAAGGAACTCGGCGACTGGGCGCGGGGAGCGGCCGATGATCTCCTGGAGGGTGCCGGTCGTGTAGTCATTCTCGCCGGCGAGGATCGCCCACTCGCGCGTGATGAGCAGCTCAGCCGTCCCCGCCGGTACGCCGGCGCCGGTGAGGTCCTCGAGGAATTGCTGCTCGGCCGCGACCCGGAAGGTGACCGGGTCGCCGAGTTCCGCCGAGAGCAACTCGAGCGCCTCGGGCCACGACATCGGAGCCGGTCCTGTCAGGTCGTGGTGCACCCCCCAGAGCGCCTGGTCGGTGAGCACGCGCACCCCGGCCTCGGCCACGTCGCGATGGTCGATCAAGGCCATGCGGCCGCTGCCGGCTAGGCCAGTCCAGGTGCGCGAGGTGCGCACTTCGCGCGCGGCGGCGAGCAGCGCCGCCGAGAAGATGGCGGGGCGGATCGTCGAGTACGGCACTGCGTTCGAGGACGCGAACTGGTCGATGCTGTGGTGGGCTCGCTGGTTGATCCCAAGCGAGTCCGCCGACGTGTTGAGCACGGATAGCCGAACGATCTGCTCGATCGAGGGGATCCCGGCGGCGGCGTCGATCGCAATCCGTTGCAGGACGCCCTCGATCCCGATTGAGCCCATCGCGATGAACACCGTGCGGATCCCGTCGAATGCCTCGGCAAGATCGCGCGGGTCGTCTAGGCGCGTGGGACGGATGTGCAGCCCGAAGGGTTCGGCGAAGGTGCGGCGGGCTTTGCCGGGATCGCGAACGAGCGCGGTGACCGCCTCGCCGTGCGCGAGCAGCCCGCGGACGATCTCGCTGCCGACGCGGCCGGTGGCGCCAATCACTGCGGTGGCCGCGGGGATCATCGGATCGCTGTCGCCAGCGCCTCCGCCGCGTCGCGGCTGAGGAAGTACTTCGCGTAACGAGTGCCGGCGAAGTGCTCGCCCATGAGCTGGGACCACAGCAGCACCGAGCGGAGCGGCCGGTGGTTGACCACGATCCGGGCGGCTTGGCCAGCCTCGTTGAAGCGCACTACTACCACGCTGCCGATCGGTTCACCGCGTACCACCGACGTGTAGTCCTCGACGAACCCGCGGTCTCCGTAAGGTCCGACGAAGTTGAACTCCTGATACTCGTACAGCGTCCGCGCAAAGCCGAGGATCGCCCGGATCGCCTCGGGTCCCTCAGCGATACCGGTCATCACCGAGCCCTCCATCGTCACCTCCCTGGCAAGGTTGTCCAGCCACTCTGGCCGGTAGTCCTGGCGGTGCCTGCTGCGCTGGGCGGCCGCTCACGGGCGGTCAGGAGTCGCGCGTGAACACGTCGGCCAACACGAGCGCGAGGGCGCCGGCGACGAACGCGGCGATGCTCATGAGCCCGTAGCGGAACGCCGACGCGAAGTTGCCGTGCGACGAGGCGAGCTGGTTGTAGAAGATGCTGCCGGTGACCGCGATGCCGGCGGCTGACCCGATCCGTTGACCGGTCTGGAGCACGCCGCCGGCGCTGCCCGCGCGCTCGACCGGTACCTGGGACAGGGTGAGGGTCAGGTTGGGTGAGATCACCAGTCCACCGCCGAGGCCGGCGATCAGCAGCGGCAGCGCTATCCATAGCCCGACGTCGTGGCCGGGATGGGCACCCACAGCGACCCAGACTCCGGCCAGTCCGACGAGCACCGTGGCGAGCCCGAAGGCCACGAGTTTGGGGCCGCGTCGTAGCGCCTGGCGGCTGCCCGGCGCCGAGACCAGTGCGCTGCCGATGGCAAACGGGGTGACGGCGAGGCCGGACTTCCACGCGGGGTAGCCCAGCCCGAGCTGCAGGTACTGAGTTTGGATGAAGAACAGCGCGACGAACCCGGCGAAGTAGATGAGGCCCACGGGGGCGCCGAGCGCGTAGGAGCGGATCCGGAACAGGTCAAGCGACACGAGCGGCTCGCGGGTGCGGGCGTAGCGGCGCTCGTGCACCACCCAGACGACGAGCAGCAGGGCGCCCAGCGGGAACAGCGCGAGGCGTAACGAGCTGTGCCACGTGGCCTGCTCGATGAACGGGACCAGGATGCACAGGATCGCCGCGCCCAGCAGCACGACACCGAGCGGGTCCATCGCCTGGGGCCGGCGCTCGGCCGCGGTCGGGGCCGGCAGATAGCGGCGGGCGAGCAGCAGGATCGCCGCGCCGATCGGCAGGTTGACGAAGAACACCGCCCGCCAGCCATTGTGGGCGCCAAACAGCGCGATCAGCGCCCCGCCGGTCAGCGGGCCGACCGCCGTCGAGACCGCGATAGTCGAGCCGAAGAGGCCGAATGCTTTGCCGCGCTCCTGACCGCGGAACAGGCTCTGGATCAGACCCGAGATCTGAGGGCTGATCAGACCGCCGGCGCACCCCTGGACGATCCGCGTCAAGACGAGTTCAAACGGGGTCTGCGCCAGGGCGCAGGCCGCGCTCGCGACGACGAACAGCGCCACGCCGACCATGAACACCGGCCGCCGGCCGTGCGCGTCGCCAAAGCGCCCCGCGGGCACGAGCAGCAGCCCCAGGGCGAGCGCGTAGCCCGCGACGATCCACTGCAGCGCGTTCTGCTGCGCGTGCAGGCCCCGATCGATGCTCGGCAGAGCGACGTTGACGATCGACACGTCGAGCAGGGTCATGAACCCGGCGGCGAGGACGACGGCAAGCGCCATCCAGCGGTTCGGATCGGGGCGATATTCGTCCTGGGGCGACGGCGCCGCAGGAGGAGAAGCTGCGGCGACCACGGACCCTGGGTCGTCGACAGCTGGATCGCGGGTCTCGCGCTCCGGCGCGTCGTTCACGGATTTGGAGGACATCGATGAGGTGCTCTTCAATGGTCGCGGACCGCCGCTACACCGCGCCCAGGAACGCGGCGACGTCCCCAGCGAACTCCGCGTGGTGCTGGAACAGGAAACCGTGGGCCGCGTCGGGGTAGATCTTCAGCTCCGCGTCGGGGATCAGGCCGGCGAGCAGATGGGAGTAGTGGGGCAGGATCATCGGGTCGCTGTCTCCGTTTGCAATGAACACCGGCATGTCGATGGCCGAGACCCGCTGCAACAGGCCGTGATCCGGGGTCCCCCAGGCGCACACCGCGTCGTACTGCGCCTGCCGGGTGCGCCAGGTGGTCGTTGTGTCGCGGTCGTCGCTGCGCGCCGTGATCCGGCCCAGCAACTCCATGCCCGCCTGCCGGCTGGTCATCGACCCCGTGAAGAACACGCCCAGGTACCCGTCGGGGTTCGGAGCCGGAGCCCCCACGGCCTCGATCACCTCGGTCGCCCACCCGTGCATCCCGGCGGCGCCCTGCGGCGCTGACGAGGCCAGGACCAACCGCCGCACCGCCGCCGGGCGGATCAGGGCGATCTCCTGGGCGACGAAGCTCCCGATCGAGAACCCGAGGACGTCGACCGGCGCCAGCTCCATCGCCTCCACAAACGCGATGGCGTCGATCGCCATCTGCGTGATCGTCGACGGCGTCGTCCCCGTGGAAGCGCCGACTCCGGCATTGTCGAAGGTCACGACTCTCCGGCCAGACGCCAGCGCGTCGATCAGCGCGGGGTCCCAATTGTCCAAGTTCCCCCGGAAATGCTGAAGCGCCAGCAGCGGCGGCGAACCCTCACCGATCGTGCGATAGGCGTAGTTGATGCCGTTCGCGGCGGTGATCACCTTGTTCGGCGAGGTCACATAACCACCGACGACGGCGGGCGTTGCGGTCATTGGGTCCCTCCCTGTGAGTGCTGTGGTGATGATCCGTATAGGCGCGCCGCCAGCTCATGGACGCTGCCGGCGTAGGTAGTGGCCGCGCACTGCTCCTGGTCAAGCGCCGAGAGATACACGCCAAACCGCAGCCGCCTCTCATCCGTGGGCGCCGCAGACCACGATCGGTAGGCCGCAGCCGTATTCGATGCCTGATCCCGCCAATCGAGATAGCGCTCGAGCGTCGCGTCGACGAGGTGGTCCATCGCGATGGCGCGAGGCGCGGCGGCGATCCGCGGGGTTCTCATGGCATCGTGCAGAGCTCGACTCGGCAGGATTACTCAGTGGCGGCCGATCAGGCCACCGAGCGCGGGGCCAAGATTGAGTTCCGCGGCGCGAGTCTGGAAGCCGTGCTTAAGCGCCGCCGCGACCCGGCCTTGCGCCTCAGGCGTGCGGACTGCCTCGCCGAACAGGTCAGAGTCGCGCCGAAAGTCCTCGACCGGGGCGAGCGTGATCGCGTTGACGCGCTCCTTGACCAGGACCTGACCGGCGGCCGGAAACGCAGCGATCCGGCAAGCGAGGGAGCTCACGAAGTCTGCGAGCGCATCGGCGGGGAGGGCGCGGTTGATCCAGCCATAGCGCTCCGCCAGCTCGGCGTCGTAATCCTGGGCGCTCAGCATGACCTCCAGCGCTCGCGCCCGGCCCATCAGGCGCGTGAGATGCTGTGCGGCGCCGCCGCCGGGGACCTGACCAAACGCTGCCTCGAACTGGGCGAAGACCGCCGTCTCGCGTGCTGCGAAACGCATGTCGCAACTCAGGACGAACTCGCTGCCGGCGGCGCGCACCCGACCCTCGATCTGAGCGATCGTCACAAGCCGACTGGCACTCAGGTGGCGAAACAGGAGCGCGATTGACGCCTCGCCGGTCAGCTTCGCCGCCTCCGCTCGGTACTCGGCGACTTGGGTCAGGTCGACGTGGGAGATGAAATAGTCAGGGTCGCCGCTCGTGAACACGATCACGCGCACCGCCTCGTCACCCTCGGCGTCCTGGATGAGCGAGACCAGATCGCGGACCAGTTCGGGACCGAGGAGATTCATCGGCGGAGCCAAGATCTCCACGAACAGGACCCCGCCCTCGCGCGAAGTGGTCAGCGTCTCGAAGGTGCGTGGGAATGCTGAGGCGCCGTGAACGACTCCGGGCTGCGTCATGAGTCGGGGCCTCCGATCGCCTGGAGGATGGCCGACGCGTACTCCGCCGGCGCTTCCTCCCACACGAAGTGGCCGGCATCGATTAGCACCACGCGGCTGTTTTGCAGCCGCTCATCCAGGAACTCGGCGTTGGCGACCGGCACGACGCGGTCGTTGCGGCCGTTGATGATCGTGACCGGCGTGGCGATCTGCGGCAGCAGATCGGCCAGTGCGGGTAGCTCCTCGGGATACCTGCGGACGTAGCGCATCGACTCGGCGAAGCGGTCGCCGTCGTAGCAGGCGAGGTAGTCGGCGCGGATCTGGTCGGGGATCCCGCCCGCGATCGTGTCCGCCGCCACGTTGACGATCGCGCGGGGATCCATCCTGCGGTACTTGTCGAAGTCAGGGTCCAAGACCCACGACCTCAGCGGTTCCCCAAGCTGGATCGGAACCGCAGCGCCACCAGTGCCCACTACCACGCTGGCCATCCGCTCTGGATGTGACGCCGCCGCAAACAGGGCGGCTGACGTGCCCACGTCTGGGGCGACGATGTGTGGCCGGCCGAGATCCGCCTCAACGATGAGCTGAGCCAGGAAGCCGCCCATCGCTCGTGGTGAAAGGAGGTCCTCGCGACGTTCGGATGCGCCGAAACCCGGCAGGTCGATGGCGAACAGCCGGGCGTGCTGTGCCAGCATGCCCCATATCGGCGCGAACGCGTACACGCTCTCCGGCCACGGGCTGGTGAGCAGTACGACCGTGTCATGCGAGCCGTCGCTCTCGGCGTAGCGGATCCGCAGGCCATCGACAGTGCGGAAGCGGATTTGCGGACTCGTTGTCGTGGGCATGTGGTCCATCCTCCAAGTTCACCCGGCGACGCCGCTGTCGTCGGGTCGTTCGCGAACACGTCTGCGCTGCGAAGCATCACGGTGACATGGGCGCCGTGGTGGTCGCCCCCGTGTGGACCCCGGTCGGCACGCGGGCGCGCGCACGCGATAACCCGATCCGGCCCGCCGAAACCCGCGTTCCGACACCGGACGGGCGAGTACCGCTGGGTTACGCAGGCTGTCCGTGTTGCTCGGGGACGGAGCGCGCCAGCGCGCTGGGCAGGTCCCGGCGGGATTTGATCCCGAGCTTGGCGAACACATGCCGGAGGTGCCACTCCACGGTGCGCCGGCTGAGAAAAAGCCGTGCGCCGATCTCGGGGTTCGAGAGGCCATCGCGAGCCAGCTCCGCGATCTGCCGCTCCTGCGGGGTCAGATCGTCCCGGGTCTCGACCGTCCGCTTGCGGACCGTCTCACCCGTCGCCGACAGCTCGCGGCGAGCACGTTCGGCGAACGCCTCCATACCGCTCGAGCTGAAGTTGTCGTACGCGGCGTGGAGCTGAGCCCGCGCATCGACGCGGCGGTTCACGCGTCGAAGCCATTCCCCGTAGAGCAGGTGCGTCCGAGCGAGCTCGGCTCGGACCCGTGTTTGGCTGAGATGGTCGATCGCCTTCATGAAGAAGTCCTCGGCACGGTCGTCATGGCTCAGTAGGGCTTGAGATCGTGCGTCGATCCCGAGCGCCCAGTCGGTCCCGGTCGCATGTGCCTTTCGGGAGAGCCGCTCCAGGGCGCCCTCCGCCAGATCGGTCCTCTCGGTTCTCATGGCTGGCTCGATCAGCTCGCTGAGGCCCCAGTTCTCCGCGACGACCTCTTGGTGCTCGCTCGCTACGACAGCTGCGGCGAGGGCTTCCTCATACCGCCCGAGCCCGTTACACAGGACAGCACGTGCGTATGCACTGATAGCCAGCCCGATGCCCTCACCGCGGGCGTTCGCCTCCCGCTCTGTGGTCTCGATCAGGCTCGTCGTCTCGATCTCTCGGCCTTGCCATGCCGAGAGGATCAACGCGCCGTACGGAGCAGACCGGATGCCCGTCGTCGCTTGGACCAACGCTGTTTCGGAGACTGTCGCGCCGGCGGTGGCCAGATCCCCGCAGAAGACCAGGATCGGCGTGTGCGCGCTCAGGGCCAGCGCAAGTTCGCTGAGCGTTCCCGTCTCGCGGGCAATCTGGACGCTGGACCGCGAGAGCGAAAACGCGTGTTCGTCGTCCCAGATCTCGAGAGCGAGGATGCAACCCTGCCACAGCCAGCGCAGTCGTTCCTTGGCAGAGGCGCGGTTGCCGGAGAGCCGCAGCACGGCCTCCCGACAGCGCGGCACTGCTGCGTCGTAGTCGTCGGCCAGGGCGACCAGGGCGTCCAGCAGCAGGTCGGCGGTGACTGGCTCGGCATGCGGTGCCCCCGGCGCGGCGCGGGCGGCTTCCGCCACCTCCGGGACTCCGACAGGGCCGTTCAGCCTGGCGCCGAACAACGCGGCGGAAAACGCATCCACGTACGTCTCGCGCGCTAGCGAGGGATCGAGGGCCTCGAAGCGGTGGGCGGCGGCCAGCAGAAGCGCGGTCGCGTCGGTGCCCCGGCTGGAGACGAACGCGAGCTGGGCATGTAGCAGGTCAACCTGCGCCCGCTGGAACTCTTCGAGCGGCCCCGCCTCCGCCATGGCCAGCAGGCGGCGACCCGCAGTGAACGCGCCGGCTTCGACACTGGCCCGAGCGGCCGCGAGCGCGCGGTCACGACGGCGCGCCGGGTCTGGAGTCAGCGTGACCGCGCGATCTAGGAACGCCGCCGTGGCGGCGGCGCCACCGCGAGCCTGTGCTCGGGCCGCCGAGCGCTCAAGCTCGGCCGCGACGTCCTCAACCGGTCCTTCTGCCGCCAGCGCTCGATGCCACGCACGGCGATCCGCGTCGGAATCCGGATCGCTCACCTCCGCCAGTGCCTCATGCGCCCGCTGTCGGCTGCTGGGTGGGGCCGTGCGGTAGACCGCGGAGCGCACCAGGGGATGGCGGAAGCTGACGCTCGAACCGATGCGCAGCAGTTGCGCAGCCTCGGCGGGCGCGAACGCGTCCGCGTCGAAGCCGAGCCTCCGGCCCGCACGCAGGACCAGCGGCGCGTCGCCGGCGGGATCGGCGGCCGCCAACAGCATCAGGCTCTGCGTAGCTTTGGGCAGTTGTCTGATGCGGTCGATGTAGTGGTGCTCGATGTGCGCCGAAAGCTCGCCGGCGGCAGGAAGCTCGAATCCACCGGCCAGCTCGGCAGCGGTCATGCGTCCTGGCAGCTCGAGTAGGGCAAGCGGATTGCCTCCGGTCTCAGCGACAAGCCGGTCCACGACGCGCCTGTCCAGCCGACCGCCCACCACGCCGCGCAGTAGCGAACGGCCATCCTGCTCTGGCAGTCCTTCGAGGCGCAACTCAGCCAGACCGTCGAAGTCGGGGGCTGCGGCAGGCTCGCGTACGGCCACCACGATGGCCACGGACTCCGCGTGCACCCGTCGGGCGACGAGCCCGACGATCTGGCTTGAGGCGGCATCCAGCCACTGCGCGTCCTCGACGAGACACAGCAGCGGCCGCTCCTCCGCCACCGCGGCGAGCAGGTTCAGCACGGCCATGCCGACCAGGAATCGGTCGGGCACGTCGCCCGCTGCAAGTCCCAATGCGACGCTTAGGGCCTCGCGCTGCGGGGCCGGGAGCGCGTCGAGGCGGTCGAGCATTGCCCCGCAGAGCTGATGGATCCCGGCGAACGCCAGCTCCATCTCCGCCTCCACGCCGGTGAGTTCCGCGACTCGATAGCCGGAAGCCTGTCGGGCGGCGTAGCGCAGCAGTGCGGTCTTGCCAATACCGGCCTCGCCGCGGATGACCAGGGCCTCGCTCCCGCCTCCGCGAACCCTCGCCAGCAACCCATCGAGCAGTTCGCGCTCGCTGGTCCGGCCCACAAAGCCTGGCCCACGAATGGCGGGCATGGTTCTAACCTAACCCTTCGACGACGTCCTGTGGGGCCAGTGGAATGACGCGTCTGAGGCGATCCACAGGTAGAACGGCGCCTGCCAAAGGCACGTCACCTCCCGGGTCCAACGGGGCCAGGCGGCGATGCGCGTTGGATTTCCGGTTCCTGTCGCGGCAGGGCAGCTTGAAGCCCACTGCGCGAGTCGATCCCGAGCTTGCCGAATACCTTGTGCAGGTGGTACTCGACGGTCCGCGGACTGAGGAATAGCTGCCCTGCGATGTCCGCGTTGGTAAGCCCGTCGCGGGCGAGGCGGGCGATCTGCTCCTCCTGCGCCGTGAGATCTTGGCGCGCCTCGAGATTGCGCATGCGCGGCTTTCCACCGGCGGCGACCAGCTCGGCCCGGGCGCGGTCGCCGAATCCCTCCATTCCGATCTCGACGAACATCGCCTCGGCGGTCCGCAGCCGCTCGCGCGCCTCCCGGGGACGGCCGTGGCAGCGCAGCCACTCGCCGTACAAGAGATGAGCCCGCGCGAGCTCCGGACGCCGCCGCGTCCGGCTCAGTCGATCGATCGCTTCGCGATAGAGGTCCTCGGCCGCGGGGCCCGCGGTCACCAGCGCCCGGCAGCGCCCTTCGATGCCGAGCGCGAAGTCGTTGCCGACCGGCTGGGTGGAATCGGAGAGCCGATCGAGCGCATCGCGAGCGAGCCTTGTATTGCCGCAGCGCGCGGCCGCCTCGACCAGCTCCGGAAGCGCCCATATCGAGGTCCACGGCCCCAGGGCGTTCTCGATCACCTGGCTCGCTGCCGAAGCCGCATCCTCGAAGCGGGCGAGGCCGTTGTACAGAACCGCGGCCGCCCATCGCGCCATCTTCGCCGCCTCGCCCTCACCCCGTCCTGCAGCCTCCGCTTCCCTGATCGTGGTCTCGATCATCGCAGCCGCTTCGGTCTCCCTGCCCTGTAGCGTCAGGACCCGGAGCGCTGCGAACGTCTCGACCTGGCTCCCGGTCACGGCGGCCACGACGTCGCTCTCGGCGACAAGCAGGTTGGCGGTCGCGAGATCACCGTTCCAGGCCTTATCCATCGCCAGTGCGGAGAGGTGAATCGGCAGCTCCGCCAGCGCACCGGCGTCACGGACGATCTCGGCCTGCCGTTCCAGAACCGCGCTGGAGGCGTCGGCATCCCAGATAGCGCTGCTGGCGGCCGTGCCCCGCACTCCCCAGCGCACGATGTCCTCGGCCGCCATGCCGGCGACCGCTTCCGCCGCGCGCTGCAAGACCGGGGTTGCCGCAGCTCGCCCGGCCGTGGTCAGCAGCGCGAGACCGTCGACCAGGAGGTCGAGTGGATGCGGAGGCTCCGTCGGAGGCGGAAGAGCTCGGACGGCATGACAGAGCTCGCGCATCACGTCCGCGCCGCCGTCGCCAGCCCCCCCCGCTAGGGCCGCGCTCCAGGCCGTCAAGTACGCCCTGCGAGCGAGTTGTAGGTCGAACGGCTCGAGCCGTTTCGCTGCCTTAAGCAGCAGCGGCGCAGCCTCCTTGCCGTGCTTGGAGGCGTAGGCGACGTGAGCGCGGAGCAGCTCCATGCGCGCGGTCTGAAACCCGTCAAGCCCGCAGGACTCCGCCACGGCCAGAAGCCGCAGCGCGCCGTCGTACGTCCCGGTCTGGAGGCTCGCCTCTGCCGCCGCCAGCGCGCGCCGTGCCTGGACGATCGGGTCCGGACTCAGAGCCGCGGCTCGGTCGAGGAGTGCCGCAGCCGCCGCGAGGCCGCCGCGAGCCTGCGCGCGTCCTGCGGAGCCTTCCAGTTCGGCCGCCACGCATTCGTCCGGCCCGGCAGCGGCGAGGGCGCGGTGCCAGGCGCGACGCTCGGCGGCGAGCTCGGGATCGCTCACCTCCGCCAGTGCGTCGTGGACGCGCCGTCGCTCGTCGAGGGACGCGGCTCGATACACCGCTGAGCGCACCAGTGGATGGTGGAACCGAACGCGGTCATCGATCTCCAGCAGCCCGGCCTCCGTCGCCGGTGCCAGCGCACCAGGGTCGGCCGACAGTCGATCCGCCGCGCGCCACAGGAGCCCGGCGTCCCCAAGCGGCTCCGCCGCCGCCAGCAACATGAGTCGCTGCGTCGCTTTGGGCAATTGCGCGATGCGCCGCTGGTACCCCTCTTCTAACCCGTTCGGTCGGTCGGATGCCGCCAGTGGCGCGAAGCCCCCGGCTCGCTCTGATGGGCTCATCCGCCGCGACAACTCCAGGAGCGCGAGCGGATTGCCACTGGTTTCGCCGATGATCCGGTTGCGGACGCGGTCGTCGAGCGGGCCCGGCATCAGCTCTCGACAACAGGGCGCGGGCGTCGGGCTCATCGAGACCTTCGAGCCACAGCCGCGGCACACCTTCAAGCGCCCGAGCAACGGCTGGGTCGCGCAGCGAGAAGATCATCGCCATCGGTTCCGCCACCACGCGCCGCGCGACGAATCCGAGCGTCTGCATCGAGGCTGCGTCAAGCCACGCCGCGTCATCCACCAGGCAAAGGAGGGGACGGTTCTCAGCGGTCGCGGAAAGTAGGTTCAGCACGGCGACGGCGACCAGGAACCGATCTGGGGCATTGCCTGACGAGGCCCCCAGGGCGACTCTGAGCGCGTCCCGCTGCGGTTCGGCGAGAGCGTCGATCTTGTCGAACATGGGCGCACACAGCCGATGGATCCCTGCGAACGGCAGCTCCATCTCCGCCTGGATTCCTTCGACCTCGGCGATGCGCAGGCCGGAGGCCTGCCGGGCGGCGTACCGCAGCAGCGCGGTCTTCCCGATGCCCGGCTCGCCGCAGATGACCAGGACGGCGCTGTGACCGTCGCGTGCCTGAGCCAGCATGGCGTCGAGGCGCTCGCGCTCGCGGGTCCGGCCGATGAAACCAACCCCCCGGATGGCTGGCATCTCGCGATTCTAAAGCTTTGCTAAGCCTTAGCCAATCGTGTGCTTTCCCCAGCTGTCAAGGAATGGGAGCACGTCTTCGGGCGGCGCCCTACCGACGCTGATCCCGCGCTCACGTAGCTGGCGAGCGATCCCGGGCTTGACACGATCAGCCGCCGGGGTGCTGACGATCGCGCCCCGCGAACGGAGATGGCGCGCCGCGTGCTGGTAGAGCACCGAGGCGCTGCCTGGCGTGGTGTGGACGAGGACGTCAACGCCGGCAAACGCAGCGTTGGACTCGGCGAATAGTCGCTGGACGTCGAGATCGTCAGCGAGGTCGGCGCGCACGGCGACGACGTCGCCGTCCGCGGCCAGGATCTCTGCGACCGTCGCTTCGGCGGTGCGCTGATGCTCGAGGTAAACGACGACGATGGCCCAGCCCCAGCTTGTCAGCGCGCGCGCGAGCTCGCGGCCGCTTTCAGCTGAGCCACCGGTGACGATCGCCACCACGTCAGTGCGCAACCCCGGCGCGTCTCGACCATCACTAGCGTGCCGTATCACTGCTCCTCGCCCTGGGGCAGCGCGCTGCCGTAGTCGACGTTGATGGCATTGGTGCGGACGCGCTATCCGGCCGCCCAAAATGAGCAGTGGTGTGCGGCGGAGAACCCCGCCCAGACCTGCGGCTGTGGGGGTACGAGGGACATCACCTGCTCGTCTCGTTGGAATGACGGCCAGGCGAGGGAGGGTGTGGACGGGTCGCCGTCGGCCGCGAAGCTTGACCACGCCGCGCGCATGCTGTCGGCGAGAGCTTGCTGGTTGGCGTCAAGCGAGCCGGGGATCGGTGCGTTCGGCTGGTCGAAGATGTACTGGAGCTCGGATGAGTGAGTGGCTGCTGGGGGCAGCCCCGCGAAGCGCTCGGGAGCGTTGTCGTCGTTGAACTGGTAGGCGAAAGTTGGCACGCGCCTGGAGGTCCAGCGATCAACCTGCAGCGCAGGACATGCGAAATTCGCATCGGAGACGAGGGTGCTCATGGCCACGTCGGCAATCGGATACGCATCGAGCGGGTACTCGGCCGCGATCGCAGCGGCGCGTGTGGTCGGCACGCCCAGGACCGCGGCGATGTCGGGCTGGTAGTCCTCGGCGTTGATCGGTTCCTCGGGAATCGACACGAATGCCCCGCCACTGACGGCCACGTGGAGACCGGCCACGAAGATCAGCTCCTCGAGGTGATTGATCCCGTTGAGGATCGGCACGTGAGCGAACCGGCCAGCTGCGAGCGCAGCACCGATCGATTCGGTGAGGACGTTGCCGTCGATGACACCTGGGATCGCCGCGCCCGGGAAATCGTTCAGGAGGTCCGCGACCGGCACATGGCGCAGGCACCGCGCCGTCTGGTTCGGGCAGCCGGCCGTGCGTGCGAACGCCTCGCCGGCGGCCTCCGCGGCAGCGAGCGGCTGCTGAGTCAGCGCGAACGCGCCGCTTTGCACGATCGCTCTCTGGAAGAGCCCACCCGAGAGATGCGAGACCAGCAGCCCGAGCACCGACACGCCGCCGGCCGACTGCCCGGCGATTGTGACGTTGTGCGGGTTGCCGCCGAACCGGACGATGTTGCTCCTCACCCACCGCAGTGCGGCGATCTGGTCCATCAGGCCGTAGTTGCCGGTTGGCCCACCGGGCCGCCGTGCGAGCGCGGGATGGGCAAGGAAGCCAAGGGCGCCGAGCCGGTAGTTGATCGTGACCACGACGGTGCCGTCTGCGGCGAGCTTGGCTCCGTCGTAGTTGCGCGCGCCATCCTCAGTGAAGCCACCCCCGTGAATCCACACGAGCACAGGCCTGTTCGTGCTGTGGCTGAGCGTCGGTGTGTAGACGTTGAGATACAGACAGTCTTCTGAGAAGGGACCAGGCGGCGCGAATGGGCTGCTCAGCTGCGGACAGCTGGGCGCGAACTTCGTCGCGTCCCGAATGCCTGCCCAGGGTGCCGGACGCTGCGGGGGGCGCCAGCGCAGGTTCCTAGTCGGGGGAGCGGCGTACGGCAGTCCGAGGAACTCGTCGGTCCCGGAGATGGCCGCGCCGCGGACCGCGCCGCCCTCGACCCGGACGACCGGCGCGGCGCCAGAGACGAAAGCTGCGGACGCGACGCTTGTGTCGACAGCGGAGACGCCGACCATGGTGAACGTAAGCGCGCACACGGCGGCCCAGAGGCGAGCTAGCGCGACGCGACGCGATTGAGTCTTTCTCATGATGTCGACTCCATTCACTGGGACCTGGGTTGGGCGCGTTCCACGGTGACATCCGGGCTCTCCGCTCGCCCCCGTGATGACCCCGGTCACGACGCGGGCGGGGCAGACCCGCGAACGCACTAGGGCCCTCACTGGCGCGACGAGTCACTGCTAGGCGCGACCGTCACCGGCGAGCTGTAACGACCAGGAAGGACCGACGCATGGCGAGCTTCGACTACGACGTGGCAATCATCGGCTCGGGATTCGGTGGAAGCGTTGCTGCGCTCCGCGCCGCTGAGAAGGGCTACCGGGTCGGCGTCATGGAATCCGGCCGGCGCTGGACCGACGAAGACATCCCGAAGAGCCAGTGGGACCTCGCGCACTTCGTCTGGTTCCCCGGCGCGGAGCTCTACGGAGTCCAGAGGATCGAGTACCTCGACGACGTGCTCGTCCTCTCAGGCGCAGGCGTCGGCGGCGGCTCGCATGTGTATGCGAGCACGATGTACGTCCCACCGAAGCAGTTCTTCGACGCGAAAGAATGGGCCGGCATCACCGATTGGGCCGACGAGCTGGCTCCGTACTTCGGCCAGGCCGCGAGGATGCTCGGCGTCGTCCGCTACCCGTACATGCCCACGGACGTCGACCGGGCGATCAAGCAGGTCGCGAACGACATCGGCCGAGGGGAGACCCACAACAAGGCCCCGCTCGCCGTCTACTTCGGCACGCCGGGAGTCGAGGCCGACGATCCGTATTTCGGCGGGGTCGGGCCGCGCCGCACCGGCTGCATCTCCTGCGGCAACTGCAACAACGGCTGCGGCCACAACGCGAAGAACAAGCTGACGACGAACTACCTCTACCTTGCCGAGAAGCTGGGCGCGCAGGTTCACGACATGCACGAGGTGTTCGACCTGGTGCCGCTCGAGGGAGGCGGGTTCGAGGTGCACGCGCGTCACCCCGGCTGGGCGCAACGGGCAGGGCACCTCCACCACAACACGTACACCGCCGAGCAGGTGATCGTCGCCGCCCACGCCTACGGGTCGGCCAAGCTCCTCCATCACATGCAGCACAAGGGTCGCCTCACCGGCCTGTCGAGCGAGCTCGGGAAACGCGCGAGGACCAACTCCGAACAGCTTCTCTACATCACGCGGACCCACGCGGAGTGGGAGCGCGATCGGGAGAGGATCCACATCATGCCGGGCTCGGTCACGATCACCTCGGGCACCTGGCCGGATCCGGTGACGAGCATCGAGCCGACCTATTGGGGGCTCGGAAGCAACGTCTTCGCATTCCTCGGGACCTACCACCAGCACGGCGAGCAGAAGCATTCGTTCGAGTCCTGGCTCAAGGAGATCCTCAAGCACCCGAGCGAGGAGATCCTGCCCGCCGACCCGCGCCACTGGTCCGAGCGCTCCTTCGTTGCGCTCTGCTCGCAGACGACCGACACCTCGATCGAGCTGTACTGGGACGACGGCCTGCTCCACAGCAAGCCATCCGGAACGCCGCCGTCGGTGCACGTCCCGGCGATCGAGGACTTCGTCGACCGTGTGGCCACGCAGCTGGGAGCCCACGAGGCGGCGCTCGCGACCGAGGTCATAAACCGCAACGCCTCCGCCCATTTCGTCGGCGGGATTCCGATCGGCGAGAGCAGTGAGACCGGGGCTGTCGACCCCTACCTACGGATGTTCGGCCAGCCGGGCCTCCATGTCATGGACGGGAGCGTGATGCCGGCCAATCCTGGAGTGAACCCATCGCTCTCGATCACGGCCCTCGTCGAACGCGCGATCTCGCTCTGGCCCAACAAGGGCGACGAGGACACTCGGCCACCCCTGGGCTCCGGCTACGAGCGCGTCGACCCGATCATGCCGCACCGCCCAGTCGTGCCGGCAGGGGCTCCCGGCGAGCTGCGACTCGACGCCACCAAGGCCGAGGTCATCCCCGCGTATCCGTACTGACCCAGCCGGACAAAGGAGAACACGATGAAGATCGAACTCGCAGCCGGGGCCTTCCGCACGCTCGGGCCGGGCGACGTGATCCCCAACGACTTCGTCGTTCCCTACTACCTCGACGACCTCAAGCGACGGATCTCCGTCGCGCGAGTCGACGACCGCCTCTACGCATTCGACGACCTCTGCACCTGCGCCGAGCGGGCATGCCCGCTCTCCGGAGGCCTGCTCACCGGCACCGCGGTCATGTGCCAATGCCATGGCTCGCGGTACGACATCACCACCGGAGCCGTCATCGCCGGCCCGGCGACCGAGGCGCTCGGCACCTACGAGGTGCAGGAGATCGGCGGCAGTATTCAGATCCGAGCCTGAGCGAAGGGAACGTTCGATGGCGAACATGGCACCCACGCCCAAGGCCGTGGCGATCGTGCTGGTCCCCGCGCTGGTGCTCATGCTCGCGTTCGCGTTCTCCTATGTCGGCGCGTTTCACGAGCCGACCCCGCACAACGTGCCGATCGCGGTCGTAGGCCCGCCAGCGGCTGCAGTCCAGCTCGATCATTTGCCCGGTGGCCCGCTCGACGCCCGCCCGGCCTCCTCCCGCTCCGATGCGCTCTCGCAGATCAACGATCGGGCCGTCTACGGCGCGTATGAGGTGGCGACAAACCGGTTGTTTGTCGCCTCGGCCGCGAATCGTGCGACCGCCATCGCCCTGGAAGAGACGTTTGACCGGGTCGCCGCCGCGCGGCGTCAACCCGCCGTCCGCGTCACCGACGTCAAGCCGCTGCCGCCCTCGGACCCGAACGGCACCGCGGCGTTCTACGCGGTGATCGCGTGGGTCTTCGGCGGCTACATCGGCGCGACGCTGATCGGGTTGATCGGGGACCCACGCAGTCGCAGCAGGGAGCGCGCGGCAGCCCGGATCGGAGCGTTCGCGGGATTCGGCGTCGTCGCCGGGGTCCTCAGTGTGGTCATGCTCCGCGCCTGTTTCGGCGTGTTCTCGGGCCATATGGTCTCAATGTGCGCGATCGGTGCGTTGACGATCTTCGCCAGCGGCGCCGCCGCGGGAGGCCTTCAGGCCGCGGCCGGTCCGGCAGGGACCGGGCTCATCATTCTCGTGTTCGTGATCCTCGGCAACAGCGCGTCGGGCGGGCCGTTCGCGCGGCCGCTGCTCCCGGGCCTCTGGAGGACGATCGGCGGCGTGCTGCCGCCCGGCGCAGGCGTCGACCTGACGCGATCGGCGCTGTTCTTCGACGGCGCACGGGTCGCCGGGCCGATCCTCGTGCTCGTCGCGTGGGCCGCCTTCGGCACCGCACTGGCGATCGCGTTCGGCGGCCGCATCGTTGACCCAGTCGAGATCGAGGCACAGGCCGCTGCCGGAGCGGCCGTATGAACGGTTGGGCCGCGTTGGGTACCGCACTTTCGGTCGCATTTGGCGGCCGCATCGTCGACCCAACCGACATCGAGGCACGGGCCGCTGCGGGAGCAGCCGTGTGAGGAGCGTGGGCGCGCTCGTTAGCGAACGTGGGTCGCGGATCCGGGTCGACAGCACCGTGGCTCGCGCCGCCGGCACCGGGGCCGGTCAGATCGGGCCGGGCGCGAGAGTCCCCGGCCGATGGGCGGCCTGCCCAGGCGCGCGTGAACACGAGTCTGCCCGGTTCTCTCAGCGGTCGATTACCGCATCGGTGACGGCGTCGATTCCCGCGGGCCTGCTCGCCAGCTCCTCGCTGAGGAGATAACGCACGAGCTTCGTGTCGCGCAACTCGAGGCCCACAAAGCCAACGACGAAGGCACCAGCCTCCGCGCCGCCGCGCTCTCGCTCGGCGTCTCCGCCGCCGACTTCGACCGGATCGTACGATCGTTCACGAGACATAACCACGCAGGCCCGCGCGGCCAAGGCGTCAGCCTGAAGCGCTCCTCCTGTTCACGGAGACGCTGGGTGTCGCCCACGGCCGCCCTTCGGACCGTCGCCGCGATGCCGCGAGCGATCAGGCGGCGTCCGAGTCCGAGTGGGGAGCGTCGAAATCGCCGATCACCGGCTTGCCGATGTCGTACGCGAGCATCGCGTAGGCATCCGCATTCAGAAACTGCCTGGTGGTGCCATGGCTGCTGTAGTCAGGCTCCCAGGCGTAGCCGAGGTCCAGATCGCAGTGGTAGCGGTGCATCCACTCGTGCAGGAGTGTCGAGCCGCGGTAGTTGACGTCGGGGTTGCTGTAGAACAGCGGATAGACGCGGATGTCAGTCCACGGCACGCACCAGATCGCCATCGCCTCGCTCGAGCCGTTCGACGTGCTCTTGCACACGTAACTCGTCCCGGACACCTCTCGAGTCACCTGCAGAAGCGCACTCGCGACCAGCCGCGCCGCGTCCGCGCTGCGGTGTGGAAATGATGGTTGAGGGCGTCACGGACCTCGCCGGGCGAGTGGCCGTCATACGCATTGAGCTTGGCGATCGCGTTGCGCGCAAGGAGCTTCCCGCGCTGGTGCGCGGCGCCGATCTGGCCAGCCTGATCCTCGCTGCACGACTTGCACTTGATCCCATCGGGCAGCGGGCCCGGCGCCGTCGTCGCGTCGCGAGCCAGGATCCGCGGAGCCGCTGACGACCGGACAGTCGCGGCGGACCGGGCGACCAAACGGCTGACGAGACGGTTGCCGACGCCATGCTGAAGCGCGATCACGTTTGCGGGGCCCACGCGCGGCGGCACCCGCGCTGAGAGACCGGCGGGCCAGGTCGCCGAGGCAGCAGCCCTCGCCGTAGCCGGCACCGGTAGAGCAGCCGCTTCGGTCGCCTCGCCGGCTTCTACACCCACTGCGCGGCCCTCAACCCCCCGGTCCCGAGCATGCTCCAACCGTGCCAGAGCGACGCCCGCCCGTCAACCGCCACGCCGGGCGCGTCGACGCGGTCGAGAGCGCAGAAGCGATCGTCCACCAACGTAAATGGATCTGACGCGGTGGCGACGTGAACGCGCCGACGACGTCCACCGCCTTTGGTCAGCCCGTCCTGACGATCAACACGTCGCAATGGGCATGATGCGAGACCCGGTTGGGCACCGATCCGAGCACGCGCCCCGTGCCGGTCATGCCCCGGTTGCCGACGATGATCATCTGGGCCTGTTGCTCGTCTGCGATCTGCACCAACGCGTCTGCTGGCTCGCTGGGCCAGACATGCGTCTCGGTCTCAACGCCGAGCGGCGCCAGCCGCTGTTGTGCTCGATCGACGCTGTGCTGAGCATGAACTCGCTCCCCGTCCTGCTCGTCGAACGCGATCACGACTCCCGTGGCCGCCGCCCCGCTCAAGCCGGCCGAGCTCTTTGCGTAGCAGCTCACGATGTGGACCTTCACGCCCAACAACCTCGCCAGCTCACCGGCGCGGTCCAGTGCACCCGCTGATCGCTCCGAGCCATCTGTCCCAACGACGATTGATCCCGTTCTTGCCATCCCAACCCCCGATCGTCGATCCCGGCACCGCCGGCACCTCGGATTAACTCACACGCAGCAAGCGTTGGTCAGCGAATCCCCGCCAACTCATCGTTCCGGCGGACGACCGAATCGGATAGCGCGCGGAGCTAGACGGGACCGTGAACGCCGACGTCGACGAGGAACTGGCAGTAGCTCTGTGCACAGCTGTGACCTAGCCGCGTTCCTCAAGGATCTCGGGGAAGAGTCGACCTCGATCACGTTGAACGCTGCCCATTCCATCTGCACCGCCCGAACAGCTCTGGACTGCCCGCCAGGCCGACGGCGCGAACGGTCTCAACGGAGCCGACACGGCACTGAACCAGCCATCGTCGTGCGCCATGGCGAGCGTCCGCCGATGGACGGTTTGGCGCTTGCGTCAGGAAGGCCCGTGGACCGCACGGACACGGATCCTGGGGCGGGCGTTGTTGACGTAGCCCTTGGGGTTCCACAGTCCGGCTTCGTCGTCGGGTTGGGTGGCTGCGGAGGAGTCCCAGGCTCGCACGAGGATCTCATGCTCGCCGGCCGCCAGGTTCAGGGTGATGCGCCATTGCCGCCAGGCCCATCGGCCGAGATCGTCCAGCAGTTGGGCCTGGCGCCAGTTCGCGCCGCCGTCGATCGAAACATCCACGCGGGCGACGTACCGATCGCCGCCGGCGAACGCATAGCCGCGCGCCTCAACCGGCCCGGCGCGTACGGTCTCCCCATCACGCGGAGAGAGGAGGTCTGAGTTGAGCGCCACCAGCCCAAGTGGCATCCCCACGCCCGGACCAGGAGTCTCGTCGGCGGGGACCAGACGGTAGACGACATGCTGGAAATGGCCCGCCCACGGTTCACTGCGCACCTCGATGCGCTCCAACCACTTGACGCTGCGCGCTCCGATGTACCCGGGCACGATCACGCGCAGCGGAGCGCCGTGCACAGGCGTGAGCCGCTCACCGTTCATCGCCCACGCCAGCAGCACCTCGGCGCGCGAGGCCTTGTCGAGCGGGATCGATCCTCCGAAGTGCTCCGCGGGTTCCACTTCCGGACTGACGTCGGCGCCCTCAAACCCCACGTCCGAAGCGGGCGGCAGTGGCCTGGCGAGCGCCAGCACGTCGGCCAGCGCAATACCGGTCCAAGTCGCGGTGCCGGTCGCGCCCGGGCCCCAGGGCGCCTCGCCAGGAATGTCGCGGATGGCCACCAGTCCAGCGCGCCGGTTGCCGGCGCACTGCAGCGTCGCGGTCACCGTCCGCTCGCGAAACGCCTCTCGCAGGGTCTCGAACGACAGGCACAGCTCCCGCTCGACCAGGCCGGCCACCTGCAGCCGCCACGAGCCCTGGTCCGTCTCCGGGATCGTCCCGTGGCCTCGGACATAGAAGGCATCCGTGTCCGTCACCGCCTTGCCCAGCGACCTGAGTCCGGTCTCAGCGTTGAATGGCTCTGACTCGTGAACGATCAGATCGTCGCGCTTGCCGTAGCGGCTCATCACCTCAGCGTAGGACCACGCCGCTCGACAAGAAGGTTCTCATCGTGGGGTTGGCTGGGTCTCTCGTCCTCTATCCGGTGACGGTGACCGGGTGCTTGACGATCGCGCGAGACGCTCAGGGTCCCGTTGTGGCGCCGATGGGTGGGATCTGATCGGCGCGGACCTCGAAGTCGGTGAGGGTGAGCGGTCCGAATGACGTGATCAGCGCGACGTCAACGGCGTCTCGGCCGCGGCCAACGACCACACGCCCGACTCGCGGCGTGTTGTTGCGAGCGTCGAACGTGTGCCACCGACCATCCAGGTAGGCCTCAAACCACGCCGCGAAGTCCATTGGTTCCGACGGGGGTGGGACGTCAACATCCGGGATGTAGCCAAAAACGTAACGCGCCGGAATATTCAACGCCCGGCAAAACGTGATCGCCAGGTGGGCAAAGTCACGACACACCCCCTGCCCGGCGCGATACGCGTCGGCGGCCGTCGTCCACGGGTTCGACGCCCCGGGCATGAACTCCAAGTGGTCATGGACGTAGTCAACGATCGCCTGCACTCGCTCCCAACCGGGCGTCAACCCGCCAAACCGCTGCCATGCCTCGTGCCCCAACTCATCAGGCAGGCAGAACCGGCTCGGCATGACGAAACTCAATACCTCGTCGGGCAGCAACGCCACCGGCGTCTCGGCGGCGCGCGGCGCGATCACGTCGGCCGGCTGCGCGAGCACCACATTCGCGTCATAGCTGAGCGTCGTGATGCCACCGCCGAGCTGAAACCGCTCGCAACGATTTCCGTAAAGATCGACGTAGCAGGAGTGATACGCCTCCGCTGACCATCGCTCATCCCTGATCGAAAGGCCGCGCTGCGGACGCGGAGCGACCTGCAGGATCGCAACGGCCGGCTGCGCGGCATCCAAGCCGAACGTACACCCCACACGCAACGCCAGCAGCCTTTGACCGGGGCCGTCGTCAGCCTCAAAGCGCGAGCTTGCGAGCATCGACAGTGAGCATCGCAGGTCAGCTCGCCCGCCCCAAGACCCTCTCGCACTGGCGAGCCTGACGCAGACCGGTGATATGAGACCTGCTCTGCGCTCGCAGGGGTATGGCGCGTGCGGATTCCCGTCGCTCCCTTTGTCCCGGAAGCAGCAGTCCGGAACCCCACCCACCATTGGTTCGAGGTCTTCACAGAGGCAGGCATTGACCTCCTGGGATGGGGTGAGCGTGACGCGCGGGTATCAGACGTGACGGGCCCGCCGGGTTCCGCTGAAAGCAGCCGGAGCGCCTCCGGCCACGACATCAGCGATCCCGAGGCGAGCGCCATACTGGCCCGGTGACAGCCCGTCTGGCTCTTGACGGCGCGGTGCTGCTGCTCATCGATGTGCAGCGCGGCTTTGACGATGCTGGTTGGGGAACGCGCAACAACGAGGCGTGCGAGGCGAATATCGAAGCGCTGCTTTCGCATTGGCGTGCGCGCGAGCGGCCCATCGTCTTCGTGCGCCACGACTCGCTCGAGCCCGGATCCCCATTGGCCGCCGGCACATCGGGCAACGCGTTCAAGGACGTGATCACCGGCGAACCCGATCTGCTCGTCACCAAGCACGTCAACTCGGCGTTCTACGGCGACCCCGACCTCCACGACTGGCTTCAGCGCTCCCGCATCCATCGGCTGGTGATCGCCGGGATCACCACCAACCACTGCTGCGAGACGACCGCGCGCATGGCCGGCAACCTTGGGTATGAGACCTTCTTCGCGCTGGACGCAACCCATACGTTTCAGCGCCTCGCGCCCAGCGGACAGACTCTGAGCGCCGATCAGCTCGCCGAAGCCACCGCCACGAACCTTCACGGCGAGTTTGCGAGCGTCATCAACACGCGCGAACTCCTAGATTCCTGACGCTCGCCCACGAGCCTACGGCGAGACCAAGCCGTAGCAACACCGTGGCAACACGGTTAGCTGATTTGGACCGGAGTGCCTTCTGCGGCGTCGGCCGCGAGGAGGCCGACGGCGCTGTTGTCGAGCCGGATGCAGCCGTGTGATCGTGCGCTGCCGAGTGGGTCGAGCAGGCTGGCACCTCCGCGGCCGTGGATCGCGACTTGGCCGGGGCCGCCATCGAAGTTGTGCAGCACAGGCGAGAGTGCGGTGAGGAGCAGCGCCCAGGTGCCGAGGAAGTCGTTGGGGCGGGGCTGTCGTACCCGCTCGTAGATCGCGTACAGCCCGGGCGGCGTAGGCGTGCTGGGTTTGCCGATCACGGCGCTCCAGACATCCAGGACGCGCCCGCCGTGAAGCAACGAGACAGTGCGCGCCCGGAGCGAGACATCGACTCGTCAAGCCCAGACGGCCTGGCCGTCGTCGACCTCGACGACGACCGCCGCATACAGATCGTCAAAGACGCCGCAGCTCGTCTCCTGACCGCCTGAACGGAGCGACGTGCCGCGTCACATGCCTTATGAGGCTCGGGCTCTGCGCCGTCGCACCAGCCGACGTGCGACGTACCCGGCAAGCAGTAGCACGAGGAGGGCTAGCAGGTACGTGCTGTAACGCGCCGCACCGCTGTAGATGGTGTCGATGTGGCTACCGGAGAAGTAGCCGAGCGTTGTCCAAACGCCGACCCAGAGCGCGGCGCCGATGGCGTTGAACACCAGGAAGCGCCGCCAACGCATGCCGGTGATCCCCGCGATGATGCCGTTGGCCTGGCGGAGTCCTTCGACGAAGCGGGCGATCACGATCACCTTGCCGCCGTGACGGTCGAAGAACACGGTGGCGCGGTCAAGCCGTTCGGGTGTGAGGAAGACGTAGCGCCCGTAACGCACGGCGAGCGGGCGGCCGCCGAAATGTCCGATCGCGAAACCCACATTGTCGCCGAGCAGGGCGCCGCAGAACCCGAGGAGTGCCACGAGCACGATGTTGAGCCGGCCCGTGCCTGCATACACGGCCCCGAGGATGAGGACGGTCTCGCCGGGAACCGGAATGCCGAAGTCCTCCAACAGCACCAGCCCGGCGACCGCCAGGTAGCCGAATTGGTTGAGCGCCGGCTCGAGAGTGTGCAGTGCGCCCGGGAGGTGCTGGGCGGCGGCGGCAGCGACCACCGTTGTCAAGCTACTCGTCGGCGCTACCGAACAACGGGAGGAAGAACAGGAACACGTTGAGGAGGTCGAGGACTCCGCGCCGATCGGACTGCGGTCGACTCGGATGGTGGACCCTGGTCATCACCACCTACCGCGCCGGTGCGCGCATGGCGCTCACGGTCGATTTCACCATTGAACGATCGATGGTCGCGGGGCCGAGGCCGACGATCTCGATGGTTTCGCCCGGTTTGCACAATTTGATCGCCTCGGTCTCTCGCCTGAGCAGCCGGCGTAGCTGCACGAACGCGGCGATGCCGAGGACGGCGGGAATCCATAGTTCGATCGCGCGGTAGAGCAGGACCGCTGCGGTCGCGGTGAGGGCGGGCAACCCGTAGATGACGAGCGCTCCCACGAGCCCGAGCTCGGTCCCGCCGATCCCGCCAGGAACGGGGAGCCAGTTACCGAGCTGGCCGATCAGGTAGGCCATCCAGATGACCAACAGCTCCGGTGAGGCCCCCACCGCCCGGAAGCTCGCCCAGAATGTGAGCAGATCAAAGACCAGGTACCCCACCAGGCCGACGAGCAGAAGCGGGTCAGCTCGCCTGAGTTGGTGCAGCGCCTCGTCGATGCCATCGGCCGTGGCTGACAGCGCTGGAGCGATGCGGGCCCATCTCGATCCCTCACGCTGCCGCCCAATCCATGCCTCGGCCCCGCGTGCCAGCCGGCGCACGGCGAGCGTGGCCGCGATGGCCCCCGCGGCGACAAGCGCGGGCAGCGCGGTGAGAAGGAGTCCCCCGCCGCCGGGGAGGATGCGTGTCGCCAGGCCGGCGCCCAACACCAAGAGCATCGCGACGGGCACGGCACTCGTCAGCAAGAAGAACGCGACCGTCTTGCGTGCGATCTCGTCGGCGGGCATTCCCCCCCTTCGCAGCGCCCAGACCCCGAGCGCCAAGCTGCCCGCGCCACCGAGCGGGAACAAGGACCCGGCGCCCTCCTCGGCAACCCCGATCTTGTAGCTCGTGGCCCAGCTCATCCGCGTGCAGAACACGGCCCGGAACGCCGGAACATAGGTCAGCACCGACAGCACCTCAAACCCGCAGGCGATCACGATCCAGACCGGCCGCGCGTTCGCAAAGCGACTACGCAACTCGCCGAGACCCGGCGCGAGAGTCACGATCACCACCGCGATCGCGACCACCCCACCGAGCCTCAGCAGCCCGCGTCTGAGCCGGTGCGGCGAGACATCGCTGGGGAGCGGCTCTGCACCCGCGACCGTGGAAGCGCCGCTCCTCTGGACGATTACGGGTTCGTCTTCTTGCATACCCCTGGCTCACCCATCGCTGTCGTGGTTCTGCCACCCGCTCCGTGGAGGAGTGTCCGTGCGAGATAGGTGAGCCGTCATCGCTGGATCCTGGTGATCGCCACGGCTGTGGCGCAAATCACCGGAATCGAACGATGACGCGTCACCCGCTCGCCCGGGACGCTTGCGGGCGAGGTCATCGACCGGCTCGGCCCGGGCGCGGCACCGTCAACCCCGGACGAGCCGCTGGCCGGGAGATCCGTAAACAGATCAGGAGCAGAGCAATGGCGCGCATTGGCATCATCCTCGGCAGCACCCGCCCCAACCGCAACGGCGAGCAGGTCGCCCGCTGGGTCCTCGACATCGCCACCCAGCGCGACGACGCGGAGTTCGAGCTCGTCGACCTGCGCGACTATCCGCTGCCGCACCTCGATGAGCCGATGCCGCCCTCGCTCGGCCAATACGCCCACGACCACACGAAAGAGTGGGCCGGCAAGATCGCCTCGTTCGACGGCTTCGTGATCGTCACGCCCGAGTACAACCACGGCACCTCCGGCGTGCTCAAGAACGCTATCGACTACCTCTACGCCGAGTGGAACAACAAGGCCGTCGGGTTCGTCTCCTACGGCGCGGTCGGCGGCGCGCGCGCCGCCGAGCACCTGCGCCTCGTCGCCGGCGAGCTGCAGATGGCCGACGTCCGCCAGCAGGTCGCCCTCTCGCTGCTCACCGAGTTCGAGAACTTCAGCGTCTTCAAGCCTGGCGACGGCAACGTGGTCGCACTGAGTACGCTGCTTGACCAGGTTGTTTCCTGGAGCGCCGCACTCGCTCCACTTCGCGAGGCCGCGGCGGCCGCCTGAACATGGGCTGCGAGTCGCTCGCGTTGGACACTGCGCTCGGGCGCCCAGCGTTTCCGGTTCCCCTGGGATCATTGATCCGTAACCTGTGATGAGGGATCACCCGCCCGTTCACGACCCTGACCCGATAGTCGCGCAGTTGCGGCGATCAGCCCGCACCATTTTCGGGACCTAAGCGATGCCTGATCCGGCTGTCCATGTCGAGGGTGTGGTCAAGCGCTTTCGGACGACCACAGCGCTTGCTGGGGTCGACCTCGATGTCGAGGAGGCCACGGTCTTTGGGCTATTGGGACCGAACGGCGCGGGGAAGACAACCCTCGTCAGGGTGCTGGCCACGCTGCTCGCCCCGGACGCCGGACGGGCCGAGGTGTTTGGCCGCGACGTCGTCCACGACGCTGCCGGGGTGCGCGAGCTGTTGGGGCTGACCGGCCAGTTCGCGGCGGTCGACGAGATGCTGACCGGCCGCGAGAACCTCCAGATGTTCGGGCGGCTGTTCGACCTCTCCGCCGCGGAAGCTCGCCGGCGGGCGAACGACCTGCTTGAGCGCTTCGAGCTGGCTGATGCCGCCGACCGCCCAGCGCGCACGTACTCCGGTGGGATGCGGCGACGTCTCGACCTCGCATCGAGCCTGCTCACCCGGCCGCGCGTGCTGTTCTTAGACGAGCCGACCACCGGGCTGGATCCGCGCAGCCGCAATGAGATCTGGTCGGTCGTTCGCGAGCTCGTCCGCGAGGGGACGACGCTTCTGCTCACCACCCAGTACCTCGAGGAAGCAGATCAGCTCGCCGAGCAGATCGCCGTGATCGACCACGGTCGGGTGATCGCGCAGGGCACCGGGAGCGAGCTCAAGGACCGGGTCGGTGGGCAGATCCTGGAGGTCGAGTTAGTGAGCGCGGCGGAACGGGACAATGCACGAGCGGCGTTGGCCGGCATAGGGTGTGGCGAGCCGGAGCCTGGGCAGCGGCTCGCGCAGCTGACGCTTCCGGCGCCGCGGGACGGACTCGAGATGATCGAGGACGCGGCCTCTGCGCTACGCAGGGCGGAAATCCGGGTGAGCGATCTCGGGCTCCGCCGGCCGACGCTCGACGACGTGTTTCTGCAGCTGACAGGCGCCCCGCCGAGCGAGAACGGGGCGGGGGCTGGAGTCGCGGCCAGTGATGGGCGGCCCAATCCGACGAGTCGTAGCGTTCCTACGGCTCGAACCCGTTCGGCCCTCCGCCCGGCCCCGAGGCGACCGTCGCAGTGGCGACGCGTCTCGCTACGGGAGCTTCGCGCGGACATCTCCGACGCGTGGGTGGTCAGCGTGCGCAACCTGCGCCACTTCGTGCGCCAACCGGACCTGCTGGTCTTCTCGACGATCCAGCCGATCATGTTCGTGCTGCTGTTCACGTACGTGTTCGGCGGCGCGATCAGCCACTCGCTGCCCCCCGGCGTGAGCTACATCGATTACCTATTGCCGGGCATCCTCGTTCAGTCGGTGACGTTCCGGGCCAGCATGACAGCGATAGGCCTCTCCGACGACCTGAAGCTCGGCGTGATCGACCGCTTCCGCTCCATGCCGATGGCACGGTCCGCCGTGCTCATCGGCCGTACCACGGCCGACCTGGTCCGCAACGTACTGATCATCGTGCTGATGATCATCGTCGGCTACATCATCGGCTTCCGCTTCCAGGCCGGCGTCGCACAGGCCCTGGCGTGCATAGCCCTTGTCAGCGCGTTCGGTCTCGCGCTGAGCTGGATCTTCGCCTTCGTTGCGTTCACGGTGCGCAGCGCCGAAGCCGCCCAATCGGCTGGCTTCGTGATCCTGTTTCCGCTCGTGTTCGCAAGCTCCGTGTTCGTGCCCGTCTACAGCATGCCAAGCTGGCTGCAGCCATTCGCGAGGGCGAGCCCGGTCACCCTGACCGCGAACGCGGCGCGCTCCCTGGCCCTCGTCCCCGGCACACCACCCTCCCTCGGCGGCGCCATCGCCTGGATCGCCGGCCTCCTGGCCGTCTTCATCCCGCTGTCCGTCTGGCGTTACCGGCGCATGACGTGACGACGCCGACGATCAATACACACGAGCGCACTGCCACGCGCTGCTGTTCGTTCGGAACGGCCGCCCGGCCGCGGACCAGGCGACCGTCCGCCCCGACGCCGAGACGTCGCCGGCGACGGTCGCGGCGTAAGGGGCGGGACACCGACGGGCGGGAGTTCGTCAAACCGACACTCGGATGGAAGCGAGCGATGCCATGAGCGAGATGCAAGGTGAGCGGCGAAGTGCAGTTGTGTTCGGAGCGCGGAATTTGGGTCGCGCGGTGATCGAGCTGTTGGTGAGCGACGGCTGGGTGGTGGCGGGGGCGGCGCGCTCGCGCAGCACCCTGGACGGCGTCAGCGCCGCGGGCGCGCTGGCGCTGCAGGCCGATGTGACGGATCCCGAGAGCGTGTACGGCGTGCTCGAGCAGGCGGCCGCGGCTCACGGTGGAGTCGAGCTCGTGCTCAACGCGGCCGCTGCGTACGGCGGCGACCGCACCGGCCCGTTCGGCGGCGGCCCGATTGCCGAGGCCAACCTCGACGGCTTCGAGTCGTGGGCGGCGGCGCCGGCCCGCGCGGCGTTCTCGTTCCTGTCGGCCAGTGGGCGGTTCGTGCTCGCGCAGAACCGGGCGGCGACTCTGGTGCAGGTCACCGGCGGCTCGGCACGGCGCGCGATGCCGGGGCGCGGCCTGTGGTCGGCAGGGTCGTTCGGGGTACGAGCGATCACCAACGCGGCCGCGCTCGAGCTGCGCCCGCACGGGATCCAGGTCGCGTTGCTGATCGTCGACGCCGGGATCGCGCCGTTGGACGGGTCCACGCGCCCCGGCGTCTCGCCCGACGCGCTGGCCGACCCGCGCCGGATCGCCGACGCCGTCCTGTTCCTCGCTAACCAGGACGCGCGCAGCGCGACCCACGAGCTCCAGCTCACCCCGCTGGCCGAGAACTGGACACCCTGAACCATCGCATAGCGAAGGAAGGTGACCCACCGATGTCCAAGGCAGTCCAATTCGACGATTACGGTGGCATCGAGGTCCTGGAAGTACGCGACGTGGCGCGTCCGGAGCCCGGGCCCGACGAGGTGCTCGTGGCGGTCCGCGCCGCCGGCATCAATCCCAGCGAGGCGAAGATCCGTGCGGGCCTGGTGCGCGAGATCTTCCCCGCGACCTTTCCCAGCGGCGAGGGCTCGGACCTCGCCGGCGTGGTCGAGGAGGTCGGCGCGGCCGTCAGGGGCGTAGCGGTGGGCGACGAGGTGATCGGCTACACCAACAACCGCGCAAGCCACGCCGTGTACGTGCTCGTTGAGGCGGCCAACCTGACGCCGAAGCCTGCGGAGGTCCCGTGGGAGGTGGCAGGCGCGCTGTTTGTCGCCGGCGTGACGGGGGTCGCGACCGTGCGCGCCGTGGTCCCGACTTCGGGTGAGGCCGTGGTGATCGCCGGGGCGGGCGGCGGCATTGGCGTGTTCGCAGTCCAGCTCGCGGTCCGTACGGGCGCGCGTGTTATCGCACTGGCCAGCGAGCGTCATCACGCATGGCTGCGCGAGCGCGGCGCGATTCCGGTCGCCTACGGCGATGGCGTCAGTGAGCGCATCACCGCGGCCGCGGAGGAGACGCCGGTGGCCGCGTTCATCGACCTCGTCGGGGGCGGCTACGTCGAGCTGGCGCTCGAGCTCGGCATCGCCACCGACCGCATCGACACGGTCGTTGACTTCCCCTCGATCGAGAAGTACGGCGTCAAGGGCGAAGGCGGCGCAGCCGCGGCGAGCGCGGCGACCCTGGCCCAACTGGCCGAGGCGATCGCGGCGGGCGACCTCGTCGTCCCGATCCAGCGCACCTACCCGCTCGATGACGTTCGAGCGGCGTTCACCGAGCTCGAAGCCGGCCACATCGCTGGGAAGATCGTCCTCATCCCCTGACGGGCGCGCTCACAGGACCTTGCGGTACCAGCGAGCAGCGCTTCCCACCGGGCAGTTCTCGATGACACCGACCGTCTCGTATCCGAGCCGCTCGTAGAGACCGCGAGCGAGCAGGTCGTAGGCGTGAAACACGACGAGCCCACAGCCTCTGCGGCGGGCCTCGGCCTCCGCACCCGCGAAGAGTGCGCGCGCCAGCCCGCGGTTGCGCAGCGATTCCTCGACCCACATCGCCTGCAGCTCGCAATACCCGCCCCAGACGATGGCGGAGATGCCCGCCACGACGCGACCGTCGTTGTCCCGACCGAAGATCCCGAACTCCCGTTCGTCGTCAAGTCCGCCGGCGGCGGTCGCGGCCGCCGCCACCTGCTCCTCGAGCAGCGCCAGGTCGGCCGCGTCGGGCGTGTCCTCGACGACGAGTTCGGGCAGTCGGGCCCTCGGCTCGGGCACACGCGATCGCATTGCGGCGATCGCGTGCGTCAGCTTCCGAGGATCTTGGCCTTGGCGGCTGCGAACTCCTCGTCGGTCAGTGTGCCGTCGGCGTGCAGCTTGCCGAGCTGCTCGAGCTCGCCGTAGTCGATGCTCGGGCTCGCCGGGGCGGGCGCAGGCGCTGCCTCCGGCGGTGGTGCCATCTGCTGGTCGTCCTGCCCGGCGTCGTCGTAACCCTCGTCGTAACCCCGTCTACGACCTCCGTGCCTGCCCGCTGCGTAGGCCGCTCCTCCGACCACCAGCGCTGTCCGGCGGCGAGCGCGTCGACGTACAAATCCCATCGCTTCCTCCTGATCGTGAACGGCGTTGACATCGGGGTTCCAGTGACTTCACGGGAACCGGGCCACCTCCATCATGCCGGTTGGGGCTGCTGCGGCATCACCCAAAACGGGCGAGACCTCGCAGGTCAATCCGTCGGCCCGGCCCCGTACCCGGCGGCAGTAGCGCACCCGCAAGGTGTCGCCCGACCCGATCCGGACGGGGTCAGGAAGCACCCACACCGACGTCGCCCAGCTCGAAGACGGCCACCTCCATGGATCAAGAGTGTGAACGAGGCTCCCGTGTAGGTGTGCGCGGAACGTTATGGCGATTGCATTGACCCAAGCGGTGTCCGCGACGACGAGCTCGGCGCACGCGTTGACGGTTGGTCGCTCATAGGACCCGAGCTCGACGGTGGCGAGTGTGACGGGCGGACCCGACGGTGGCCACCGGGCGAGGACATCGGCTTCGGTCGGGTTGTTCACCGGACCGGGGAAGGCGGCGTCGAGCAGCGGCTCAAACTCGATCCCGTAGAGCCGTCGCCAGCGTTGGATGGCCTGCGAGCCGATCGCGCGCTGCCTGGCCTCCGCATCCGGGATCAGCAGCGGACGGGCCATCAGCTCGAGCGTGTGCGGAATGAGCCGCGCGTCGGGTTTCAGCAGCCGGCGCCGGGCGTCGAGCGTCGTCTCGAGGATCTCCTCCTCGAACGGTTCGTTGCCGATCACCTCCGCCACGAGCACGTCCGCCGGCTCGGGCAGCTCAATATCTCTGGACCAGCCGCGGATCAGCGTCACCTTGTCGTCGACGCCGTTGGCGGCGAACACACGCTCGGCGACATCGGCGATATCGCTGGCCTCGACGGCGTAGACGTGCCGCGCTCCCGCTCGGGCGGCGGCGATCGCGAGCACGCCGCTGCCGGTGCCGATGTCGAGAACGATGTCTGAGGGTCGCACGGCCTCGCGCAGGGCGGCGATGTAGTCACCGGTCCGGCGGTCGTCATGGAGCATGCGCGCGTGCTCAACGGGATCTGCCCACCCCCTGGTCGGGATCCGATCCGCGTCGGGCGTCACGAGCGCGCCCTCCTCGATCAGCATGTTGATCACACTCAGCGTCGGCACGAAATCAGTCGAGCCATTGCTGCCGTCCTCAAGTCGCTCGATCGCCGCTCCAAGGCTGAGCGGTCGGGCGAACATGGACAACGTCACGAACCCGTTCGGACCCACATCGATAATCGTGCCGTCCGGCGCGTCGACAAGCACGTGCCCGGCTGCGTCCAAGCGCGTCCGGATGCCCGGCGCGAGCTGTAGGCACGTGTCCGGCGACAGGTCAGCGCGCGCCACGTCTTGTCAACGGCCCCACGTCAGGCCCCTGCCTCGGCCGCCTCGCGGTCCTCCTCGGCTGCGGCGATGAGCGCCTGAGTGGGGATGTGACCCCTGCCGATCAGCTCGCCGCCGGAATGGCGAATCGCCGATGCGAAGGGACTGGCCCACGTGTTCTCCCAGACAAGCACGGCAGCCGCGCTGCCGGGCTCGAGATCAGCGCCGACCTGCTCGACGTCCTCCAAGGCCAGCACCAGCGACAGATCGGCCTCGAGGGACCGCAACTCGCCGACGTCACTTTCGTCGTGCTCCCGCAACTCGGCTACCGCCACCGTGCCGTCCCCGCCCTTGGTGACCATCAGCAGATCGAGCACCCGTACCGTGTCGCTGTCCATCAGCTTCTTCAGCTCGTCGGCCATCGCACCCGAGAAGTCCGCTTTGTCGGCAGGAAACCTGACAACGACGTAGTCGACGGGTCCGAGCTGGTCAAGGTTGAGTTCGGCCATGAGTGTCCTCTCTATCTGCGCCGTCCGGGTCGGCGTTGACGCGTGCTATCGGCCGCGGCCGTCAGGGGCCTCCGATTCCCGGGAATGGTTGTTTGCCGTCGATCCTGACATCGCTGCTGCGAGGACATCGCGGCACCACCGCATCCCGCACACCCTCACCGCAAACCCGTTCGGAGCGAGCCGCGGGCAGAATATGACCGCGCGCGTGTGCGCGGGTCATCCCATTCGGGTGATATCTCGCGGCTGCCGTCGCCGAATGGCCGCCGCCGAGGTTCAGAGACCCCTGGCTGTCGCACGTGTTCATCCGGTTTGGGGGATGTGGGCGACCGGGACCGCCCTAGCGTCCCGCCCGTACCGGTGCAGATGAGAGGGACGGCCAGCCAAACCACGTCGACGACGGCGGGGCCACGATCGTGATCAGCGGCGCGACCGTATTGGCGGCCGGCGTCACCGCGAAAGTCTTCAGCGTGGACACGGGGTCGTTCCTTGCGATCGTCGTGACCGCAGCGGTGGCCGCCACCGTCGCGACCGTCGCGGGCGGACGCGGCCTCTTTCTTCCGGTGGTTGTGCTCGAGCTGGTGTTTGGTGTCGTGATCGGGCCTCAGGGGCTTGGCATCGCGCAGGTCAACGAGTTCACGGGGTTCTTTTCTGATCTCGGTCTGGGCATGTTGTTCTTCTTCGCCGGCTATGAGATCGACATCCCCCGGATTCGCGGACGGCCGCTGACGCTGGCGCTGTTGGGTTGGGTGATGTCGCTGGCGATCGCCTATGGGCTCGGCGGCGTGCTGGCCGCGGCGGGAGTCGTGGTCTCACTGGTGTATGTCGGCTCGGCGCTGGCGACCACCGCGATCGGGACGCTGCTGCCGGTGCTCTCGGACACCGGCGAGCTGGACACCGAGTTCGGGACCTACCTGCTCGCGGCGGGCGCCGTCGGCGAGTTCGGGCCGGTGCTGTTGTTGACGCTGGTGCTCTCGACCCAGAGCCCGGCTCACAGCGCGGTGATCCTGGTTGCGTTCGTCGCGCTCGCGGTGGCGGTGGCGATCGTCGCGGTCCGTTCGTCTAGCCGCACGATGCCGCTGTTTGAGCAGACGATCGAGAAGAGCTCGCAGCTGGCGGTGCGGTGGATCGTCGTGCTCGTGTTCGCTCTCGCGCTGCTCGCGTCCGATCTCGGGCTTGATCTGCTGCTCGGCGGGTTCGCGGCGGGCCTGATCACGCGGGTGGTCCTGCGCAAACACGAGGTGCCTGGCTTTGACTCGAAGCTGACCGCGATCGCGTTCGGGGTGTTCATCCCGTTCTTCTTTGTCGTCAGCGGCATGCGCCTTGACGTCGATGCGCTGTTCTCGAGCGTGTCCAGCGTTGGCAAGATGCTCTTGTTCTTCGTGCTGTTCCTGGTGGTTCGCGGCACGCCGGCACTGTTGCTGTATCGCGGCGTGTTGCCACTGAGGGAGGACCGCATGGCGCTGGCGCTGTTCACCGCCACGCAGTTACCGCTCGTCGTCGCGATCACCACCGTCGCCGTCCAGGCAGGTCACATGCGTCCGTCGACCGCCGCGGCACTCGTCGGCGCCGGGGCGCTCTCGACCCTCGCCGGACCGCTCCACGGGCTGCACATGCGTCGCCTCGCCGCGCTCAAGCGAGCACCCGAGCATCCGCCGGAAGCGATGGTGGCGGGCGCCGACGAGCCTAGCCTCGCGTGAGCCGCGGACCGTCAACGGCACGCGCTCTCCCGTCCCGGGCCGCGACGGCTGGGCCTGTCGCTCACGCTTCAGACGCCAGGGGTGCCATAGGATTTGGCTGTGGCGTTCACGCTCAGGAACCTCAAGGAGGACCTGGAGGACGTCGGGTCCAACTTTGACGGCGCGCCGGACCTGGAGTTCCGCTTGGCGACCGGAGCGCTCAAGCTCGAACAATCCGGCCTGAGCTACCAGCGCGTCCCGCCCGGCTACCGGTTTCCGTACGGCCACACGCACAAGACGCAGGAGGAGGTGTATGTGGTCGTGCGCGGGAGCGGGCGGATGAAGGTCGGCGATGAGATCGTCGACCTCAGGGAATGGGACGCGGTGCGCGTCTCGCCCGGCACGTGGCGAGGCTACGAGGCCGGGCCGGAGGGTCTCGAGATCCTCGTCATCGGCGCGCCCCATCTCGGCGAGGCTCCCCGCGAAGACGTCGAGGGCCGGCGCGACTGGTGGGCTGACTAACGCGGCGGCGCCACCTCGCGCGCCGCACGCACACCGGCGCAACGGCGATGATGGCGAGGGTGAGGGCGCTCAGCGCGAGTAGCTGCGGGTAGTCGCCGTATCCGTGAAAGCGGAACACGACGTCGTCCGTGCCCGCGGGGACGTCGACGGCCACGGGGGCGACAGCACGCCCCCCGTGGCGGCGCTGTTCAGCCGCCGCGGCTTTCGCGGCCGTGCGGCTCCCAGAAGTCGAGCTCGGGCCCGATCGGGATGATGCCGGCCGGATTCAGCTGCGGCAGGTTGAGGTTGTAGCCGCGGATGAAGTGGTCGAAATCGACCGACGCGGCAACGCCCGGCGTCTGGTAGAGGTCGCGCAGGTACGGCCAGAGGTTGTCGTAGTCGATCAGGCGCCGGCGGTTGCAGCGAAACAGGCCGTGGTAGACAAGGTCGAAGCGCATCAGCGTGGGGAACGCCCGCCAGTCGGCCAGGGTGTGCTTCGAGCCGGCGAGGTACCGGCGCCCCGCGAGGAGCGCGTCCATTCGGTCGAGCGTCTCGAATACCGGGCCGACGGCCTCGTCATAGGCCTCCTGCGATGAGGCGAAGCCCGCGCGGTAGACGCCATTGTTGAGACCGCTATAGACCCACTCGTTCACGGCATCGATCTCCGCGCGCAGGTGGGCCGGATAGAGGTCGACATCGGGATGCTCGGCCCACTCGTTGAAGGCACCGTCGAGCATCACGATGATCTCGGAGGACTCGTTGTTGATGATCTGGCCGGACGTGCGGTCCCACAGGACCGGAACGCTGTAGCGGTCGTCGTAGCCGGGGTAGGAGCGCTCGTAGGCCTCCGATAGATACTCGAAGCCGTTGATCGGATCGCCCGTGGCGCCCGGGGCCTCGCGGAACGCCCAGCCCTCGCTGTCGCGGATCGGATCGACCACGGAGAGGCCGACAACCTCCTCGAGTCCTTTCAGCGCACGCACCGTGACGGTGCGGTTCGCCCAGGGGCAGCCGAGCGACACGTAGAGGTGGTAGCGGCCTGGCTCGGCCGGGAACTCAGCGCCGGCGTCGTTTGACACCCAGCGGCGGAAGATGCTGTCGCGGCGGACGAACCGCCCCGAATCGTCGCTGTCGACGCCGCCCGGGACGCCCTTCCAGAAGTCGGTCCTGACACTCACCGGTGCACCTCCGTTCGGATGCCGAGGGCAAAGCGATCGCGTTCGTGAGCCAGCCAGTCTAGTCGTGCCCCGCGGCGCGGCGATCTGGTCCACAAGGTCGGCGTTGCGCTGCGCGTCCGGCCTTCAGAGCCATGGGCTGACGAGCAGCGCGAGGTCGACGACGAACAGCACGATGACCACGTCGTTGAGTACGGCGGCGTCGGGCAGTCCGGGCGCGACCTGCACCAGTCCCCACAGGGCGAACGCGGTCACGAGGATCGAGCGCGTCAGCAGCTCGCGGGCGGTTTCGTGGTGTGCGAGCACGTGAGCGACATACGCCGCGGCGGCGAGGAACAGGGTCGTGCCCTCGAGGGCCCGCGCGGCGGCGCCACCCCAGCCCGCCCGGACGCCGATTGCCAGCAGGCCGAAGAGCGCACTGAGGGTGATGAGGGCGCCCGCAACGTGGGGAAGCCGGCGCGGGCCGGGTCTCATCGGCTCGGATCAGACATCGCCGATCGGCGATGCGTCAACGTCGGTAGTACTCGCCGTTGATCTCGATGTACTTCTGCCACTCGTCGGGCAACTGGTCCTCGGCGAAACAAGCGTCCACCGGACAGGCCTCAACGCAGGCGTCGCAGTCGATGCATTCCTCGGGGTCGATGTAGAGCTGCGGCGCGTCATCGAACCCTTCCTCGTCCTGGCTGGGGTGGATGCAGTCCACGGGGCAGACCTCGACACACGAGAGGTCCTTTGTCCCGATGCACGGCTCCGCGATCACGTACGTCATGCGCTCGTCCTCTTGGCAGGCTCGTCTGGTCGCCTAGCACTGTGGCACTTCAACCACGCTTGAAGTCAAGCGCTGCCGATCGCGCTCCGCCGGGATCGCCCCGATCCGCTCGGCGGGCTGTGCTCGCGCAGCGGCAACACACGCTCGTCGAACATGCGACAGACGTCGATCGACTCGCAATTGCATCTGCTGCAGATCTTCAGCACGCGGCGCACCGAGGTCGCCCGAGCGATCAAGTCGTCGAGCTCTGGCAGCTTCGATAGAGCCAGGTCTCGCAGTCGCTCATGCGCGAGCTCGTCGCGCGAGCCGAGCAGGTCGCGGATCTCCACGAGCGTGAACCCGACCCGCTGCGCCGCATCGATGATCGCAAGCCGGCGGAACACCTCGTCGCCATAGCGACGCTTGCCTGCCGCGCGCTCCGGCTCGGGCAGGAGTCCGCGGGTCTCGTAGTAGCGGATCCGCGAGGTGCTCATTCCCGCCCGTTCGGCCACCTCGCCAATTGCCATCTGCCGCGGCACGTCGGTCAATCCTCCGGGCACGTTTGTCTCAACCTGACTTCAAGCGCAAGGGTACCGGCATGAGGGTGTCGGTCTCCCCGCATGGAGGCTCACGCCGGCGCGGGGAAGATGCCGAGCTGACTCAGCCGAGACAGGTTGTCCTCCACGCCGAGCGCGGACACCAATCTCCCGTCTCGGATCTCGAAGATGTACACCTCCGTGACGTTCTCGAACCTTCGGCCGGTGGGCGGTACTCCGAGCCACTCCCCGAGATGCGTGCCGGAGCACCTGAAGTGGGCAACGACCTTCTCGCCCTCGGCGATGAGCTCCACGATCTCCATCGTGAAATCCGGAAACGCTCCTCGGAACGGCTCCACCCACCGTTTCGCAACCTCGGCGAACGGCCCAGCCGCGACCTGTTCGAGATCGTCGAGGTTGTGTTGGCCGACCGCCCCTTCGACCAACCGACGCACCAGCCGCTTGTTGTCCTCGACGGCCACTCAGTCCTCCCGCAATCCGATCGCGCTACTGACAGCCGCAGCCGCCGCCGGCCGTGGTTTCGGGAGCGCAGCAGGTCGCCTTGGCTGTGGGCTCGCAGCAGGTGGTCTGCTCGGTGTTCGAGCAGCACGAGGCGGCGCCGAGCAGGCCAGACTCCATCGTCACACGCGTGACGTCGTCCGCAGGCTTCCTGGCGCGGACGATCGCTGAGATCGCGGCGGGATGGACGCGGTGAGTCTCGGTGATGGTGATGTCGGTGAGCCCGGCGGCCTGGAGCGCGTCGGTGAACTCGTCGCGGGTGAGCGCTCCGGCGATACAGCCGGTGTAGGCCTGCATGTCGGCGCGGGTCGCGTCGTCCATGCTGGCGTCGGCGACGACATCGGAGACGGCGAATCGACCGCCCGGCTTCAGCACGCGGGCGGCCTCGCGCAGGACCTGGGGCTTGTCACCCGAGAGGTTGATCACACAGTTGGAGATGACCACGTCCACGCTGTCACGTGGTAGCGGGATCTCTTCGATGTGCCCGCGCAGCCATTGCACGTTGGCGACGCCGGCCTCGGCCTGGTTGCGGCGGGCGAGGTCGAGCATCTCGTCGGTCATGTCCAGCCCGTAGGCCAGGCCTGTCGGGCCGACCCGTCGGGCGGACAACAGGACGTCGATCCCTCCGCCGGACCCGAGGTCAAGCACCGTCTCGCCTTCGTGCAGCTCGGCGACCGCGATCGGGTTCCCGCAGCCCAGCGAGGCGAGCACCGCGGCCTCAGGTAGCTCATCGCGCGCGCCCGGCTCATAGAGCGAGGAGCCGAAGTACGCGCGCTGGTCCTCGGTCACGATGGCCCCCTCGGCGCTACAGCACGCGGCCGCCGATGCGTCCTCGCCGGTGGCCATGTCCGCCGCAACGGCGTACTTCTGACGGATCACGTCGCGCAGCTCCGTTTGGTCGGTAGGGATGCTCATCACTCTGCTCCTCGGCGGTCAATCACGCCGCTCAGGTCAGCCACGCCGACAGCTCCTCGAGCGCGTCGGGGATGACGTAGTAGTAGGCCCATAGCCCTTGACGCTCGGAGCCGACCCAACCGGCCTGCCGTAGCACCTTGAGGTGATGGGAAACCGTGGGCTGGGAGAGCTCAAACAGCGGGACCAGTTCGCACACGCACACCGTGCCGGCGTGCTTGCGCAGCACGTCGACGAGCTGGACGCGGACCGGGTCGCCGAGCGCCTTGGCGACATCGGCCATGCGGATCGCCTGGGCGCGCTCGACGTCGGGGTAGACGACCGGCTCGCAGCACGGGTCCCCCGCCGGGCGCTTGCTCTTCGGCGCCAGTTCTAGATCGACAGGCATCAATACACAAATATCGATTCAACTCACATCTGTCAATGCAATAATCCCAGGCGATGAGCACCGTCCTGTTCGTCTGCCGCCAGAACGCCGGGCGCTCCCAGATGAGCCAGGCGCTCTTCCAGCGCGCCAGCGGTGGCCGCCACCGGGCGCTGTCGGCCGGCACCACCCCCGCCGCCCACGTCCACCCCGAGGTCGTAAAGGTGATGCGCGAGCTCGACATCGACCTCGCCGGCCGAACCCCCCAGCTGCTCACTGCCGACTTGGCCGCCCAAGCCGACATCGTGGTCACCATGGGCTGCGGCGACGAATGCCCCTTCATCCCGGGCAAGCGCTACATCGACTGGGACCTCGCCGACCCCGCCGGCCGCACCCTCGACCAGGTGCGAGCGATCCGCGACGACATCGACCAACGCGTCCACGCGCTGGTCGACGAGCTCGCGATTCGGGTTGGGGGTCTTGCGGACTGAACGGTCCGCGGCGGCAAGCGGCATGGCCGCGCCGTAGGATCTTGGCCATGCCTCCGGCCCCAGCCTTCGCGGCCAAGCTCAACGCGCAGATCGCCAACGAGTTCGCCGCCCACCAGCAGTACGTCGCGTGCGCTGTGTACTACGACTCCGAGGCGCTGCCACAACTGGCGAGCTTCTTCTACCGCCAAGCACTGGAGGAACGCGACCACGCGATGATGATGGTCCAGTTCCTGCTCGATACCGACAGCGACGTCACGATCCCGGGCGTTGAGGCGCCACGAGCGCGGTTTGAGGACGTGGTCGAGCCGATCGCCCTGGCGCTCGAGCAGGAGCGGCGCGTGTCCGAACAGATCAACGCTCTCGCGGCGACCGCCCGAGAGGAGGGCGACTTCACCTCCGAGCAGTTCGTGCAGTGGTTCATCCGCGAGCAGATCGAGGAGGTCGCAACGATGAGCCACCTGCTGCGGGTCGCCGAGCGCTCGCGCGCGGACCAGGCTGATATCGAGGACTTCATCGCGCGTGAGCACGCCGGCGGCGGCGTGCCGGATCCGACCGCTCCACACGCCGCCGGGTCAGGGTGACGCACGTGTCTGCGGGTCCGGCTCAGATCGGTCGCCTCGGCGGCAGATGACCTGCTCCTGGCGAGTTCTCCCGAGGCCCGGGTCCCCGCCCTCCGTTTCCCCTTAGCGGGCGCTCACTCCAGCGGCCGCTCGTAATCCACGGGGCGCGGTGGTATTCGTGTCTCTGTGGACGAGGAGCGCGATCGTGGCTCCGAGCACCAACTGCCGGTCTCGCTGATTCTGGCGGTCTCCATGACGGCGGCCGGGATCGTCTATCCGGTCACCGACTCGGCGCTGCAGCACACGTCGCCGATCATGATCGCGACGCTGCGAGCACTCGTCGGTGGAGCGGTACTGACGCTGATCTTGCCGCTGTTCGGAAGCCGGTTGCCTCGGACGCGGCGCTTGTGGCTGTGGGCGTTTGCGATCGGCTTCGGGAACACCACATTGACCCAGGTCGGCATCAGTGTCGGGACTGACCGGGCCGGCGCGGCGGTCGCGTCGGTGCTGCTGAACTCCTCGCCGTTCTTCGTCGCGCTGATCGCTCGGTTCATGCTCGGAGAGGCGATCACCCGTCTGCGCGCCGCTGGGCTCGTGATCGGCTTCAGCGGCGTGCTGCTGGTTGTGTTCGCCGATCCGGGCAACATCGCTCACGGCTCACGGCTGGCGATCGGGCTGGCGTTGTCGTTGCTGGGCGCGCTCGGATGGGCCGCCGGCGGGCTCGGGATGCGCGTCCTGACCCGGCGCGAGCCTGACCTCGACATCCCCGGCATCACCGCGGCGCAGTTTCTCGCCGGCGGACTCCCGCTGATCCCGCTGGTCCTGGTCGCGGGCGGCTCAACAGACTGGGGCCAGCCGGCGCTGATCGCGCAACTCGCCTACCTGATCATCGGCGGGCAGGTCCTCGTCTACGTCGGCTTCAACGCGGCGCTGAGCCGATGGCCGTCGACGCGCGTTTACGCCTGGACGTTTCTCGTCCCCGTGGTGGCGGTCGTGATCCAAGCGTTCCGGGGTGCCCTGCCCGGTCCGACCGCGATGATCGGCATCGCGCTGGTCATTCTCGGCGTCGCGATCGTCAATCACCCGCGGGCCGAACCAGCGGAGCCGGTGACCGTCGACGGACAAGCAGAACCGTTCGACGCCGGGGAGCTCACCTACCCCACCCCCGAGGTTCCCTAGACCGCGACCGGCCTCCGGTCTGACCTTGTTAGGCGGCGGAGTAGCCTCGGTTGTTGCCAGGAGCTCGTCGCTGAAAGGGGGATCCGCTGTGCCGATCATCGTCAACAGCCGTGAGGTGCCGGTGCCGGCCGACGCTCGTGTTTCGCTGCTCGACCTCGTTCGCGAGCATCTTGAGCTGTACGGCACGAAGAAGGGATGCAACCAGGGCGCGTGCGGCGCGTGCACGGTGCTCGTGGACGGGGAGCGGATCCTCTCGTGCCTCGCTCTCGCCGTCCAGTACGAGGGGCGCGAAGTGACCACGATCGAGGGGCTTGCGGACAACGGCGCGCTGCACCCGTTGCAGCAGGCGTTCATCGACCATGACGGTTTTCAGTGCGGCTACTGCACCCCGGGACAGATCTGCTCGGCCGTCGGGATGGCGCAGGAGGTCGCCCGCGGGGTGCCCAGCCATGTCACCGACGATCTCGCAGCCACCCATATCGAGCTCAATCACGATGAGCTGCGCGAGCGGATGAGCGGCAACCTCTGCCGCTGCGGCGCCCAGAACGGGATCGTCGACGCAATCACCGAGGTATACGCGGGGCCGGGCGCGTGATCGAGCTCAGCTACACGCGCGCAACCGATGCCGTCGACGCGATCCGCCGCGCCGAGGATGAGAGCGCGAGATACCTCGGCGGCGGCACCAACCTCGTCGACCTTATGCGCGAGACCGTCGAGAGTCCCGCGGCGCTCGTTGACGTGAGCGGTCTGTCGGCCGAGATCGAGGAGACCCGCGACGGCGGTCTGATGATCGGAGCGGCTACGCGCAACACCGCAGTGGCCGAGCACCCTGCGGTCCGCACCCGCTATCCGATGCTCACGCGCGCGATCATCGCCGGCGCCTCGGCACAGATCCGCAACATGGCGACGGTCGGCGGCAATCTGCTGCAGCGCACCCGCTGCACCTACTTTTACGACACCGACGGCTCGTTCTGCAACAAGCGCTCCCCAGGCGCGGGCTGCGACGCGATCGGGGGATTCAACCGCATCCACGCGATCCTCGGCGCTTCGACGGCGTGCGTGGCCACCCACCCATCGGACATGTGCGTCGCGCTCGCCGCGCTGGACGCCATCGTGCACCTTCGCAGCACGTCGGGTGAACGCACCGTGGCGCTCTGCGACCTGCACAGGTTGCCCGAGGATCGTCCCGATATCGAGACGGTGCTCGAGCCCGGCGAGCTGATCACCGCCGTGGAGCTGCCCGCGTCCGGCCTCGCCTCGCATTCGACCTACCGCAAGGTGCGCGATCGTTCCAGCTACGCGTTCGCGCTCGTCTCGGTCGCCGCGGCGCTCGAGCTCGACGGCGACACTATCGGCGACGCGCGCGTGGCTCTCGGCGGGGTCGCGCCCAAGCCGTGGCGGGCTTGGCGCGCCGAGGAGGCGCTGCGAGGCCGGCCGGCAACGGAGGCCACCTTCCTTCAGGCGGCCGATGCGGAGCTCGCTGACGCCCGGCCGCTCGCCGGTAACGCGTTCAAGGTCGACCTGACTCGCCGTACGCTCGCCGCCGTCCTGCAACAGCTGACTGAGGGAAGCCGCCGATGAGCACCGCCGAATCGCGAGACGCCGTCCCGACCGCCCCCGAGGGCTGGACCCCAAAGATCGGCCCTGATCCGGTGCTGCGCGACAAGCACGGCCTCATCGGCGCGCAGGTATCGCGCCTGGACGGGCCACTCAAGGTGCGAGGCGAGGCGCGCTTCGCCGCCGAGTACGTCATGAACGGCATGGTCTACGCCGCGCTGCGCTACAGCACGATCGCTCGCGGTCGCATCGCGACGCTCGACACAGGCGCCGCCGAGGCCGCCGGCGGCGTCGTGCTCGTCATGACCCACCGCAACGCCCCGCGGATGCAACCGCCGCCGCTGTTTCTGACAGCACCCAAGGCCGCCGGGGGCAGCAGCCTGCCCGTCATGCAGGACGACAGCATCCACTGGAACGGAGAGCCGGTGGCAGTCGTCCTGGCTGAGACACAGGAGCAGGCCGACCACGCCGCCACGCTGATCAACATCGTCTACGAGTCCTCGCCTCCGCGAACCTTCGAGGAGGCCAGGGCGCACCCCCGCACGCCGGACAGCCTCGTCGGCCAGCCCGTTCAGGTCGCCGTGGGCGACGCCGAGGCTGCACTCGAGGACGCGCGCCACTCCGTCGACCTCACCTACCGCACGCCACGCCACAACCACAACGCGATTGAGCCCCACGCGTTGACGCTGGCCTGGGACGGTAGCGACCTGATCGTCCACGACGCCAGCCAGGGGGTGAAGCTGCACGCCTGGACGCTCGCCCAGGTCTTCGGAATCGAGGAGAGCCAGGTTCATCTCACCTCGCCCTACGTCGGCGGGGGGTTCGGTGGCAAGACGCTGTGGTCCCACCATGTGCTGGGGGCCGCCGCGTCCAAGCTCGCCGGGCGTCCCGTGCGGGTCACCCTCTCGCGCGAAGGCGTCTACCGGCTGGTCGGCGGACGGACGAATACGGAGCAGCGCGTCGCCATCGGCGCGGACGATCACGGTCGCTTCACGGCGCTCATTCACACCGGCATCTCCGCAATGACTCCGTACAACGCGCTGGCCGAGCAGTTCACGTTCCCGGCGCGGCACATGTATGCGACCGAGACCCTGAAGACCGACCAGCAAGTGGTCGACATGGACATGCTCGCCAACTCGTTTATGCGCGCGCCCGGAGAGTCAGTCGGCACCTTCGCTCTGGAGTCGGCGATCGACGAGCTCGCCATCGAACTCGACGTGGACCCGATCGAGTTGCGGATCCGCAACGAGCCTGAGATGGACCCGAGCTCGGGGCTGCCGTTCTCCGCCCGCCACCTCGTCGAGGCGTGGCGCGCGGGCGCCGGCCGCTTCGGCTGGGAGCAGCGGTCGGCACCGGGCGCCCACCGAGAGGGCGAATGGCTGGTCGGGATGGGCTGTGCCACCGCGACCTACCCCTACCACCGCTTTCCCGGCGCCGCCGCGCGGCTCAGGCTCGACAAAACGGGCCACGCCACGGTCGAGGTACCGGCCAGCGACATGGGGATGGGGACTTCGACGACCCAGACGATCATGACCGCCGAGCGGCTCGGCCTACCGCTCGAACGAGTGACCGTCGCCCACAGTGACTCGTCGTTCCCCGGGATCATGATCGCCGGGGGCTCCTCGCAGACGGCGTCGATCGGGGGCGCGGTCATCGCGGCACAGCGCGTGCTCGTTGAGCAGCTGCTCGTACTCGCCGGCGACGAATCGCCCCTGGCCGGGCTAACCGCCGACCAGGTCGGAGGTCGCGCTGAGGGGTTGTGCGAGCTCGCCGACCCGACCCGCTGGGAGAGTTACTCGCAGATCTTGGAACGCGCCGGCCATGACGAGCTGATCGTCGTCGCCTCGGCCTCCGACCCGGAGGAGATGCAGGCCTACTCGATGCACTCCACCGGCGCGATCTTCAGCGAGGTCTGGGTCAACGCGGTCACCGGTGAGACCCGCGTCCACCGTCTCCTCGGCTCCTACGACTGCGGCCGCATCATCAATCCCAAGACCGCCGCGAGCCAGTTCCGTGGCGGGATCATCATGGGAATCGGCCTCGCGCTCATGGAAGAGACCGAGTTCGACGAGCGGACCGGACGGATCATGAACCCGAGCCTCGCGGAGTACCACGTGCCCGTCCACATGGACGTGCCCAGCATCGAGGTGATGTGGACCGATATCCCCGACCCGTACGCCCCGGCGGGCGCGCGCGGGATCGGCGAGATCGGGATCACCGGCGTGGCCGCGGCGATCGCCAACGCGATCTACAACGCGACCGGCCGACGCGTGCGCGACCTCCCGATCACGCTGGACAAGTTGCTCTGAGGGGCCCTCAGCCCCAGCGCCCGACGTCGTGAAGGTGGGCGGCCTCATAGCCGCGTAGGTACCGTTCTGGAAATGCCCACCGAGGCGCCCCTCTCGACGCTGGCGGTCACCATCGCCGATCGCAGCGGCTGGAACAAGCGGCGGCGACTGACCGGCCGCGCGTTACGGCTGACCCAGCTCGGCTTGGCCTGGCACGCGCTCGAGGCGGCAATCGCGCTCGCCGCCGGCATCGCGGCCGGGTCCGTCGCACTGGTCGGATTCGGTGCCGACAGCGTGATCGAGGCCGGCGCGGGCCTCGTTGTCCTGTGGCTCGTCACCGGCGACCGGCTCAGATCGCAGCGCGCCGAGCGACGCGCTCAGCAGCTGATCGGCGCGTCGTTCGTCATTCTCGCGGTGTACGTCGCGATCGAGTCGGCTCGCGACTTGCTCGCAGGACATCACCCGGCGGTCAGCTGGGCCGGCGTCGCGCTTGCCGCGGTCACCCTCGTTCTGATGCCGCCCCTGGCCGCCGCGAAGCGGAACGTCGGGGTCGCGCTGGGCTCCTCAGCGACCACCAGCGAGAGCCGCCAGACGATGCTCTGCGCCTACCTGTCGGCGGCCCTGCTCGTGGGCCTGCTCACGAACGCTCTCGCTGGATGGTGGTGGGCCGATCCCGCAGTCGGGCTCTTGATCGCAGCGGTCGCGCTCATGGAAGCCGCCAACGCCTGGCGCGGCGAGAGCTGCACCTGCTGTTAGGCGGAGGCGAACACGCGGTCACAGTCAGTCGCGCTCCTCACCACGGGGCCCGGCGATTTCGCGTTTGCTAGCCGTGTGTCCGTTGTTTGGGCCGCGGCGCGATGACCTGGATCTCGGCGCCGGTCGCGCGCCGCAGCCGCTCTGCGGCAGGGTGACCTGGTGCTCGCATCGGCCGACGTCGCGCGGGGAGCAGCACCAGGTCGAAGCGGCCGGCCGCGGCGAAGTCGTCCAGCGACGGCGGGACACGGTCGATCAGTAACTCGTACGAGGCCCGAGCGCCGAACTCCTCGAGCCATGCGCGTGCGTGATCCAGGTCTTCGGCAACCGAGTCCTGGATGGCGAGGTTGTAGTCGTGGGCCGAGTTCCCGCAACGCGCACCCGACATACCCTGCGGAGCCACGCCCACGACGGTGAGCGTGGCGCCCTCACGCTCGACGAGATCCCGAGCAAGCTCGAGCGCCGCCGCGCCGCTGCGCCCAGGCTCAAATACCACCAGCATTCGCTTGCCGTCCATCGCGTCCGTCCCAACGGTACTCGCAGGCCACCCGACGCCGCATCAGACCGCTGCGCGGTCGAGCGAACTATCCGCGCCGCCGCCGGATCTCGTCGGCGCCGGGATTGATGCACAGCTCAACGTCATGCGATTGGGATGAGGCTCGTCCGACTCGCGTCGGCGAGTATCTTCACGAGTGATTCACAAGTTATGCCAATAGAAGGACACTCAGAGCTCGCGGATCACGACCTCTCGCGTGCCAGGGGTCTGTTGATGCTCGAGTTCGGGGATCGCGCGGAGTTCGACGATCCGAAGCTCGCGTACCGCAGGCTGTTCTCGGAGTTACTGGGGACGTTCATGCTGGTGCTCGTTGCGGCCGGTGGCGGGCTCCTGCACGCCAAGGGGCAGATCAGCCTGGCGGCCGCGGTCGTCGCGCCGGGGCTGATGGTGATGGCGATCATCCTGTTCATGGGGGCGGTGTCGGGGGCGCATCTGAATCCGGCGGTCTCGCTGGCGTTCGCGGTCCGGGGTGATTTCCCGTGGAAGCGGGTGCCGGGGTACATCGTCGTGCAGCTGCTCGGCGCGACGCTGGCGTGTCTGTTCCTGCTGGCGGTGTTCGGCAACGTCGAGCACCTTGGCGCGACCCTGCCCGGGCCCGGGTACCACGATTGGCAGGCGTTCTTGATGGAGATCGCGCTGACGGGCGTCCTGCTGAGTGTGATTCTCGGTACCGCCTCGGCGGCGCAGAACGTCGGCGCGCTCGGCGCGCTCGGCGTCGGGGGGTACATCGCCCTGGCGGGCCTGTGGTCCGCGCCCGTCAGCGGGACGTCGATGAACCCCGCGCGCTCGTTCGGCCCGGCGTTGGTCAGCGGCGACTGGACCGCCTACTGGGTGTACGTCGCCGGGCCGCTGATCGGGGCGGCGATCGCGGTCGGCTGCGCGATCATCCTACGCGGCCGCGGTGGGGATCCGATCTCGCACGCCGCCGGGTCCGGCGTACTGACACCCGGCCGGTTGGCGGAGAAGACCAGACTCTCGCGGGGCATCGACGAGGGGACGATCGCGCCCCCCGGGTTCGAGCCCACAGACAAATCCGGCGCCACGTAGTTCGAGCTGCAAACCGGATGGGTGTGATCGTCCAAACGAGCGACGTGAGCAGGGAGGGCTCTGGCGGCTCGATCATGCGCGCTGCGCTGAAGTTCGCGACCTTGCGCCACGCAGGTCAGTGCCGCGAGGTCGACGGCGCGCCGTTCATCAACCATCCGATGGAGGTCGGCCGGCTGCTCGACAGAGACGGCCAGCCAGAGGAAGTGGTCGCCGCGGGACTGCTCCACGATCTGCTGGAGAAGACCGCCACGACCAGTGCAGAGCTCCGACGGCGGTTCGGTGTCCGGGTCGCGCGGCTCGTGGAATCGGTCTCCGACGATCCGTCGATCTGGGACTACGGGGCGCGCAAGCGTGAACTGCGCGATCGCGTCGCACATGGTGGCCCGGGCACCGTCGCGATCTTCACGGCCGACAAGATCTCCAAGGCCCGCGAGCTTGCGCTGTTATCACCGTCGCAACTTCACGGACCCGACGCCCGGGCCAAGCTCGACCACTACGTCGCAAGCCTCGCGATGCTGCGCCGCGTCGACGAGGGCAGCGCCCTCGACGACCGTCTCGGTGCCGAGCTCACCCGCCTCCTTAGCGGCGTCGCCCGCGACTCATAGCGTCCGAGGCGGTCGTCGGCGCGATCCGTGGAGGAGCCCGCGTGCCGGTGAGCGGAAACGCGGCCGCCTCGCCGCGACGCGCTGGCGGGCGCGACGCGCGAGACTCTTCCCATGCGACCGAATCCGATCCATGCCAGTGACGATCCCGAGGTGGTGCGGCAACTGATCCGCGAGAACCCGTGGTGCACGCTCGTGAGCAGCAACGCCGGCGAGCTTGTCGCATCGCACTATCCGGTCCTCCTGGATGAGGCATCGGCTGATTTGGCGATGCTGACCCATGTCGGGCGGCCCGATGAAAAGGTCCATGGACTCGGCGAGCGGGAGATCCTGGTGATCGTCCAGGGGCGCCATGGGTACATCAGTCCAAGTTGGTATGAGTCGGGGACGACGCCCGCCCCGACCTGGAACTTCAGCGTGGCCCACTGCTATGGGGTCCCCGAGATCCTCGATGCCGACGAGAACATGCGAGTGCTCACGCGGCTCGTGGAGCATTTCGAGCGCCATGTCGAGCGGCCGCTGTTCCTGGACCCGGATTGGGGTGCGCAACTGGCCAGGGGAACGGTCGGGCTGCGCATCCCCATCACGCGTTTCGTGTGCAAGATCAAGCTCAGCCACGACAAGAGCCTGGAGAACCAGCACCGCGTGATCGCCGCGTTACGCGAGCCGGGTCCGTACCACCATCCCGATCTTGCCGACGACATGGAGCGCTCGATCGCCGAGTGACGGGTGGCGCGCGTTCTTAGACTGCCCTGCCGGAGGGTTGATGTGTCCGGCGCCGCCGCCGACCTGAGCGCGAGCATCCGACGACCGGGACGTGCGCACGGCCCTCGCGCTTCGCGATGGCCGACGTGCCGCCCAAGGACTCCCGGTTGACGACCCGGAGCCCGGTTGACCGCGAGCGGGTGGTGCGCACGCTGACGTTCTGGCTGCGTCCCGCGTTCGTGTTACGCGTCCTGAACCGCTTTCAGCTCATCGCCGGCTTCGACAGGGCGATGGCGCTCGCCTCGAGCACGCTCACCGCTCTGATCCCGCTGGCGATCCTCATCGGCGCGCTGTTGCCCCATGTCCAGGCCGAGGGCGCCGCACAGTGGCTGATCGATCGCTACGCCCTGACCGGCGGCGGCGCCGACGCGGTCAGGGACGCGCTGGCGCCGTCGACGGCGACGAACACCGACGTCGGTCTGTTCGGGCTGCTGCTGCTGGTGATCGCCATCCTCAGCTTTGCCCGGGGCGTGCAGCGATTGTTCGAGCGGACGTGGGAGCTGAGGCCGCTGAGCGTACGGAACACGGTCAACGACCTGCTGTGGATCGCCGGCCTGATCGCCTATCTGCTCATCAGCGGCGTGGCGCACCGGGAAATCGGCCACAGCCGCGTCCAGGTCGGGGCAAACCTCCTGCTCACGCCCGTGACCGCGATCTTCCTCGCCTGGAGCGGCCATGTGCTGACCGCGAAACGGATCCCGCTGAGGAGTCTCGTCCCGTTTGCGATCGTCGCGAGCCTGGCGCTCGCCGTGTACTTCGCCGGGGCGGCGGTGTACCTGCCGCATCTGTTCAGCTCCTCGGCGACTCGTTACGGCGTGATCGGGGCTGTGTTCGCGATGATCTCGGCGCTGTTCGGATTCATGGTGGCGCTCGTTGCCTCGTCGGCGCTCGGGCGTGAGGTATTCGAGGAGCTCAACCGGATTCGCGCCGGCGAGCGGCCACCCGACGATGCGGTCCGGCGCGAGTGGGACACGCTCATCCACGAGGCCGGCATCCGCTGGGAGACGCTGCGCGATCGCATCGACCGGATCCGCGGAAAGGGTCGGCCTCCGGGCGACGGTTCAGCCGAGTCCTGAGACGCCCCGGACGATCAGGACGATCCCGAACACGCCGACGATCGCGCCGATCCCCACGAGCTTGTTGGTCTGCATCCAGCGGGAGAAGCGACTGACTCGGGCCGCGGTGGCGTCGGGGTCGAGCGTGAAACCGGCGATCGGCACCTCGATCAGGGCGAACTTGATCACCGCGAACACAACCATCGCACCACCGGCGGCAACGACTCCGTAGCCGCTTCTGGCAAGGTGCCCCACAGCGATGAGGTCGAAGGGACCGGGGACCCCGAGCAGCCCGCCGATCAGGCACGCGACCACGAGCGAGCCTTCGCTGAGGGATCGCTCCGCTCTCGCGCGCGTCTTGGCCACCGCCGCCGAGCGGGGGCGTCCGCGCCGCGGTGACGGACGCGGCTTCGAGCGCTCCCGGTGGAGAAGGCCCCGCCCGCGCCGAGTCGTCATCACGACCGCGACGGCCACGGCGATCGCGCCGACGGCGAGATACGCTCCCGGTCCGACGCGGTGAGAGCTGGTCCCGGCCACGCTCCCGCGCGCCTGGAAGACAGCGAAGATGAGCACGCCGGCGCCGACGCTCACGATCAGGCCGGCGAGATAGCAACCCCATAGGAGCGGCTGGGGATTCGGGCGCGTGAGGATGATCACGACCACCGCGAGCAACTGCGGATACACGGCCGCGGCTAGCGCCAGGAGAATGATGGAGCCCATTGCCGCCCTCGTGGGACGTCTGGCGTCCGGGAATCGGGGTGGGGCGCATCGACTTCGCCGCCAACACTAACCCACCGCTCCGTCGGAACCCGCGCATCGCAAATCTGCATTCGTGCGTGTGACGGCCATCTGCGGGTAATGGCCGTGGTATGTCGGCAGGTCCAGCTCCCTCTCGCGCGCACAGCACCACGCGCACCGCGGTCAGCGAGACCTCGGGGCGAGATGCGCTGCGGACCACGGCTCGCGCCGGTCTCGTCGCCCGCGGGGTCGTCTACGGCGTGGTCGGGATCCTGGCGCTCAAGCTCGCGCTCGGCTCGGGCGGGAAGACGGAGAGCCAGGCCGGCGCATTGGAGACGATCGCGCATCAAACCTTCGGCGACGTCCTGTTGATCGCCTTGGCGACCGGGCTTGGCGCATACGCGATCTGGCGGATGATCGCCGGCGTCGCCGGCACGCGACCGAACGAGGACGGTGCGCTCCAGCGCCGCGTCTCGGCCATCGCCAGCGCGGTGGTGTACGCCGCGCTCTGCTACACGGCCATCAAGATCATCGGCGGCGGCCACGGCTCGAGCGGTAGCCCCAAGCACGCGACCGCGGGCGTCCTCGGCTGGCCCGGGGGTCCCGTGATCGTCGCCATCACCGGCGTCGTGGTCATCGGTGTCGGCGCCTATCAGGGATACAAGGGGGTCTCGCGGGATTTCGAGGAGGAGTCGGACGTCGGGCGAATGGCCTCGGGCACGCGCACGGCGTTCGCCGCGGTCGGCGTCACGGGATACGTAGCCCGCGCAGTCATCTTCGTCCTGATCGGCTATGGATTGATCAAGGCCGCGTTTGACTACTCCGCCAACAGCGCGGTGGGTCTTGACGGCGCGCTTCAGAAGCTCGCCCATGCCTCACTGGGCCCGGTGCTGCTCGGAGCCGTCGCGCTGGGCTTCGTGGCATTCGCGCTGTACTCGATCGCCGACGCGCGCTACCACAAAGTCTGAGGGCGGCGTCCGCGAGGCATCGGACGACGCCGCCCGGCTAAGGCGCTTCTGAGAAGATCGGCGCCATGTCGTGGACCGGGACCGCGCGACGGCTCGCACCGCTGGTGGTCGCCGCCGGCTGGCTGACGGGCATGATCGGGAGCGCAGCGGCGGACACTCGGGCACCGTCGCAGGTCGCGGCGATCGCCGACCGCATGCTGAGAACGCTCGCGCCGACGGGCACCCCCACCGTCACGGTATTCGCGACCACCTTCGGCCGCGCCGAGACCGTCATCTTCGGGACACCCCAGCCCCGTTCCCAGGCCGACGGCAGGCCTGTCGAGCTCATCACGGTGCGCGGTCGCCTGCGCCGGCGCGGACGGCCGGTCGGCCCCTCGCTGTTCGGCTACACGGTCTGGATCCCGAACGGCCACTCAACCGAGGGCGGCATCCTGCGACGCGCGCCGAAGCGGCTCGCCAAGCTCGGTCACGGCACGAGCTACAACCTCACGCTGCAGCAACCGGCGTCGGCGGTGGTGACACTGCGACCGCTGGCCGGCATCGGCCCCGTCTCGCTCGGCGAGCCCGGCGCGACGCTGCGACGCGCGCTCGGCCCGTGGCTGATCGGCGCAGGCGGCACCTACGAGTACGCGCTCGGGGCCACCGAGCTGGATGTCGGTCTCGACCAGCACCACGTGCAGGAGTTGGTCTCCGACGACTCTGGGGCCGTCCTCAACGGCGTCCCGCTCGGCGCCGGCTACAGAGCCCTCCGCCCACAGCTGCACGGCTGGCGATCGGTCCGCTGCCCCAAGCAGCAGCGAATGCTCGAGCTCACCGGGCCAGGCGGACGAATCACCGACCTGCTGTTTAACGGGAACCGGTTCGCCGCGGTCAACATCGGCGTGGCCGAGACCGGCGGTTGTCCGCCCTGGCCGCCGTCGTTCCTCACTTCCCCGGTCGGGCAACTACCCGCCTGACCGTCGCGCCCACGCACAACGAGCCTCGCTTCACGGCAGCCGAGGGCCGGTGGGCGCAGCCAGCGGGCGCTCATGATCGCGCAGCGCCTCGGCGATGTCGGCGAACAATGTGGAGCCGAGCGCCGCTGCGCCGACCCCGGCTCCGAGAGCCGTGACGACCAGCAGCCGCATGATCGTGCCGGGCAGGACCGCCAGCACGATCGGGTGCAGAAAGACCGCGCCTTCGAGCAGTCCGACCGCCACGCTGACCAGCCCCAGCCAGATCGCGGCGGCGACGTGCAGGTTGCGTGCACCGCGCCACATGACGCCGACGCCGACCGCCAGGAACACGAGCACGTCGAGGCCCTCGATCCACGTGCCGGGCGAGGCGTAGGCGTCGAGCGCGAACGCCGTCACCGTCACCGCCGCCGCGGCGGCGGCGATCACCGCGAGGAGCATCGCCACCGGGCGGGCGCGACTGCGCCAGGGTGGAAGCATGGGCAGCACGCCCGCAGCCAGCCACAGCGCGAGCACCGTCAGCCACAGCCACACGGGCGGGTCGGGAAAGCGGCTCAGCCGGCCGCGCAGATCGCCCCGGCGGCCGTCAACGACCAGGGGCACGCTCCATCGCCCAGCCTCCACCCCGAGCGGCAGCCCCTGCACCCGAGAGTCGTGCCAGAGGACCGTGTGACGACCGCGCTGCAGGCGCCAGCGGGGGGCCGATGCGCTGACCCCTCGCCCCTTGGCCACCAGGTGCATTGCCAGCGCGGTGGGCGAGGCGGCGTTGACCGAGAGTCCCGCGGCGTCGAGCCGAATGACCGGCTCGCCGAGGTAGCCGAGCATCACCACGACGTGGCCCGGCCTGAGCGTCAGGCTGAGGCCGTGGTCACTCTGGTAGATCTGAGCCGCGTAGGCGGCGGTGACCGGCGCCGCGATGCTGACGCGGTAGTCGACGGCGACGGTGCCCGAACGTAGGTGCGCCGACGCCGGGACGGCGCCGAGCAGGCAGGCGTACACGACGCCCGCCGCCAGGGCGGCGCGACATACGGGGAGGCTGCCAGGGAACCTGTGAATCGGCAGACAAGCCTGACCGCGGCACCCGCCCATGTCAACGCCGTGTCCTCCGGATCAAACGCCGGCACCACAAGCGTCTCAACGGCCCGGTGCTCAGGCAGTCGGCGGGTCGGGCCTGACCACACAGCGAAACCCGATGTGACTCATGCCGGTGTCGATCATCTGCGGGCGCCGCGCGGCCGGCCGGTAGCGCTTTGAGTAGCTGTCGGCGCATAGGTACGAGCCGCCCTTGATCACCTTCCGGGGGACCCGGAACAGGAGCTGGGCGAGGTCGTAGCTCGACGCGGCTGTCCCAGCGCGGGGATCCTCGGGCGCGCCGCCGCCGGCTCGGTCCGGGTCTCTGGGATCGGCCAGGGCGTACCAGTCGCTCGTCCACTCCCACGCGTTGCCGGTCATCTCGTGCAGGCCGAAGCCGTTGGGCGCAAACGAGCCGACCGGCGCCAGGCCCTCGTAGCCGTCCAGGAGTGTGTTCTCGAACGGGAAGCGGCCCTGCCACCAATTGCCCAGGTACTGGCCCCGGGGCAGCTGCGCGTCGCCCCAGGCGTACTCGGCGCCGTCGAGGCCTCCCCGCGCCGCGCACTCCCACTCCGCCTCGGTCGCCAGATCCTTTCCCGCCCACCGCGCGTACGTCTCGGCGTCCTCGTAGGCGACGTGCACGACCGGGTGCTGCTCGCGGCCGTCGAGCCCGGAGCGCGGTCCGTCGGGATGGCGCCAGCACGCCCCCGGCGTCCAGGTCCACCACCGGTGCAGGCGGCGCAGGTCGACGGGGCCGGCGGTGCGCGTGAATACCAACGATCCCGGAACCAGGTTCTCAGCGGGCGCGCCGGGGAAGTCCGGCGGTTCCAGCGGCCGCTCGGCCACGGTCACGTACCCGGTCTGAGCCACGAAGCGGGCGAACTCGGCGTTGGTGACCTGGCAGCGATCGATCCAGAAGCCATCGACACTGACCATCCGAGCGGGGGCCTCCTCGCGGTAGTGCACATCGGAGCCCATGCGGAAGATCGCGGCCGGCACCCACGCCATTCCCGCCGCAGGCGCGGTCGGTGGTGGGCAGGTTTCGATCGTGTCGGTCAATGGCGGTCGCTCGGCAGGTCAGGTTGGTGGTCCCAACGCCCCGCACATCATCCGAAACAGATGAGCCACCGGCGCAAACGGGCCGACGACCGCGACCGGACGCGCAGCGGATCGCCGGTCATCCGGTTTGGAGGATGCGACATCGGGGCGGCGGCGCCAACGTCGGGCGATGGAGGCCGCGAAGCCGGCAGCGAAGGGCCACGGCTGGTTGCACATCGCCGGGCGGATCTTCATGCTGCTCCTCGGGCTGGTGTCGCTGTACCTGCTGGCGCCGAAGGTCATCTCGGTTCTCGCGTCCTGGCCCCAGCTCAAGACGCTCAAGCCCGGCTGGTTTGCGCTCGCCGTCCTCTTCGAGGTGATGAGCTACGTGTCGCTGTGGTCGATGCAGCGCGTCGCGCTCCGCACGACGAGCTGGTTCGCGGTCGGCACCACGCAGCTGGCCAGCGGGGCGATCGGGAGCATCGTTCCCGGTGGTGCGGCGACGGCGGGAGCGGTCGCCTACAAGATGTTGACCAGGGCCGGCGTGCGCAGCGCCGACGTCGCCGCCGGCCTCACCGCCGCGACGATCGCCAGCACGGCGGTCGTGTTCGCGATGCCGGTCCTGGCGCTGCCGGCGATCATCGGCGGGGTGGTGGCCCCGGACGGCCTCATCCAGACGGCGTACGTGGGGGTGATCGGCTTCGTCGCGGTCGCGGTCCTTGCCGCGGCGGCGTTCGGCTGGGACGCCCCGCTGGTGATCGTCGCGCGCGGAGTGCGCTGGCTGATCCAGCGCTTCCGGCCCGACCGGGCCGCCGACCTGCCCGAGCACCTCATCGCACAGCGCGACCGGATGAAGGAGACGTTCGGCCGGCGCTGGCACGTCGCGCTCACCGGCGCCGTCGGCAAGGTCGGCTTTGACTACCTCGCGCTGTTGTGCTGCCTGGGCGCCGTCGGGGCGCACCCGGAGCCCTCCCTCGTGCTGCTGGCCTACATCGGCGGCGCGCTGCTGGCGCTCATCCCGATCACGCCGGGGGGCCTCGGTTTCGTGGAGGCGGGCCTCACCGGGCTGCTCACCGCCGCGGGTGTCGGCGCGCAGCAGGCGCTCGTCTCCACGCTGGCCTACCGCCTGGTGTCGTTCTGGCTGCCGCTCCCGGTGGGCGGGGTCGCCCAGGTGCTGTTTCGCCGGCGCTACGGCGCCGAGCCCGAGCCCGAGCCCGAGCCCCAGTCTGACTTCGAGTCCGACGTCGAACTCGGCGAGAGCTCGACCTCGAAGACGGCGCCGTAGCGGCCCAGCGCCTCCCGCGCGTGCGGAATGCCCTCGGCATCCACAAGCACGCACAGCACCGCGTGCCCGGGCTCCAGGTCCTCGCCAAGCTGGCGCAGCCGGCTGTCCGGGAGCCCTCGGTCGCGGAGCCCGTAGAGGAGCCCGCCGGCGAGGCCGAGCAGCGCGCCGCCCACCGGCAGCCCGAGCAGCAGCCCCGCGACCAGGCCGACCGTGCCGCCGCCGACGAGCGTCTCACCGGCCGCCATCTCGTGTGCCTGCTCGAGCTCGATCCGGCCGGCCTCGGTGCGCACCACCACGGCCGCGTCGCGCGTGGGGAGGTCCAGCTCACGCACCGCCGTCATTGCGCCCTCCGCGGCGGTGACCGAGTCGAAGGCGACCGCGATGAAGGTGGTGGCCGGCGGGGGCACGAGGGCTACACGCGCGCCACGAAGCTAAGCCGAGCCGGCCGCACCCGACGCGGCGGCCGCGGCCGGAGCCCCGGCACCCTCGCCGGCCGGGGCCGCCCTCAGCTCGCCCAGGTCTTTGCTCACGCGGACCGCCGCCGACAGCAACGGCGCGGCCAGCACCATCCCGACCATGCCGAACAGCGTGCCCGCGGCGATGGTCAGGCTGAACACCACCAGTGGATTGAGCTGCAGGGTGGCGCCGTACGCGATCGGCTGCACGACCTGCTGGAGGGGGCCGTTGCAGAGGAAGACGATCACGGCCATGATGATCGCGGCCTCCGTGCCCTGGTCTGCCAACGCGAGCGCGAACGCGAAGATGCCGGCGGTCCAGGCACCGAGAATCGGGACGTAACTGGCTACGAACGTGACGACCGCGATTGTCCCGATCAGCGGAAGGCCGACGATGACGGCCCCCAGCACCACCCCGGCGGTACTCACCGCGGCGACGATCGTCAGGCCCAGGAAGTAGCGGCGCAGCGCATGGATGATGTCGTCAAGCACGATGCGCGCCTCGGCGGGCCTCATGCCCATGTGGCGCTGGATCCAGCGCCCCATCTTCGGGCCGTCGATGAGCAGGAAGAAGGAGGTGAAGGCCGTGAAGCCGAGGAACACGACGATCGAGGTGAGGCCGGCGATGCCGCTGGCGACGCCCTGGAGCAGGGTGCGGCCGATCTGCGGAACCGCGTCCTTGATGTGCTGGGCCGCATCGGGGGCCGACGTGATCCCGAGGTCCTGGGCCCAGCTCTGCACCCGATCGAGCGCGTGCGTCAGCGAGGCGTCGATCGACGTCGACTGCGAGGAGATGCCTCCCAGCACGAGCCCGATCGTGATCACCCCGATGGCCACGAGCCCCAGCATGACCACGGCCGCCCCGGCCGCGCGCGGCCAGCCCCGGCGCTCGAGGTAGTCGACGATCGCGCCGCCGACGGCGCCGATGACAAAGCCGGCGATCAACGGCATGGCGATGCTCGAGGTCAGGGCGAGCAGCCACACGAAGCCGATGATCACGAGGAACATGCCCACCACCAGCCAGGCGCCGATGCCCCAGCGCTGGAACCATTGAGGAAGCCCGTTCCGGCCCATGGCGCCAGATTTTCCTCCAGAGCCCGGCGGAATCGGAGGATGCCGCGCTCTCACCCGATCGAGGTGATGACTCCCCCGTCGCGCAGGCCAGGATCCGCGTCCATCATCCGCTGTGCGACGTTGGAGGCATGACGTGGCTGACGAGGCAGAGGCGCTCACTCAGAAGCAGCAACGGCGGCTCGCCGAGTTCATCGCGCCGTTCCGCGTCGCTCCCGGCACGAAGATCAAGCTGGACAAGGACTTCGATCCTGCCTTCAAGGCCGGCCTGAACAAGAAGAAGGAGGGCGTTGAGCTGCTCAACCTCGGCGTCCGGCTTCTCTCGGAGTACCAGGCGCGTCTGGCGGCGGAGAGCACGCGGGGCGTGCTGGTGGTGCTGCAGGCGCTCGACGCCGCGGGCAAGGACGGGACGATCCGGCACGTGATGAGCGGCGTCAACCCGCAGGGTGTCCAGGTCAACAGCTTCAAGGTCCCCTCCTCAGAGGAGCTCGGCCATGACTACCTCTGGCGCTACGCCAAGCGCCTCCCGGCGCGGGGCCAGATCGGGATCTTCAACCGCTCGCACTACGAGGAGGTGCTCGTGGTGCGGGTCCATCCCGAGCTGCTCGAGCGCCAGAAGCTCCCGTCCGCCGGCCGGAAGGGCGAGGTCTGGGCGCACCGCTACCGCGAGATCAACGACTGGGAGCGCCACCTTTCAGACAACGGGTTTCGCATCGTCAAGCTGTTCCTGAACCTGTCGCACGAGGAGCAGCGGATCCGCTTCCTGCGCCGCATCGACCTCCCCGATCACAACTGGAAGTTCTCGTCCGCCGACGTCGCCGAGCGCGCGCACTGGGACGCGTACCAGAAGGCCTTCTCCGAGATGCTCACGCACACCAGCACCGAATGGGCGCCGTGGCACGTGATCCCGGCCGACCGCAAGTGGTTTGCCCGAATCTCGGCGGCCGCCGTCCTCGTCAACAACCTGATCGACCTCGATCCGCGCTACCCCACAGTCTCCAGGAAGCAGCGCGACGCCCTCCAGGAGGTCAAGGAGACGCTCGAGGCCCAGGCGCCCAAGGGCGCGGCCGCGGACCCGTTCGAGGCCGGGGGCGAGGCGCCCGCGACGCACGGCCACAAGCACGCCGCGAGCCGGGGCAACGGGCATCCGGACTGATGCCACCACCGCGCTGATGGCGGCCTCGCCATGAGCTCGACCACGGAGAAGGGCGCCGGCGTCGTGCTGCTCACGCTGGCGGCGGGACAGTTCGTGATGACGCTTGACAGCTCGGTCATGAACGTCTCGATCGCGACGGTGGCCAAGGATGTGAACACCACGGTCACGGGCATCCAGAGCGCGATCACGTTCTACACCCTGGTGATGGCGACGCTCATGATCACCGGCGGCAAGCTCGGTCAGATCCTGGGCCACAAGCGCGCGTTCGGCATCGGTTGCGTGATCTACGGCTGCGGATCGTTCATCACCGCGATCTCACCGAGCCTGCCGGTGCTGCTCCTGGGCTGGTCGGTGCTCGAGGGCATCGGCGCCGCCCTGATCCTCCCGGCGATCGTCGCCCTCGTCGCCTCCAACTTCGGGGCCGCCGAACGGCCGCGCGCCTATGGCCTGGTCGCCTCCGCCGGCGCGATCGCAGTCGCCGCCGGTCCCCTCATCGGCGGGTTGTTCACGACCTACGCCTCCTGGCGCTACGTGTTCGTCGGGGAGGTCCTCATCGTCGGCGTGATCCTCGCCGTCGGCCGCCGTATGGAGGAGCCGCCACCGGCCACCAAGCCGCGGCTGGATCTGGTCGGAACCGTCCTCTCGGCGCTGGGGCTGGGGCTCATCGTCTTCGGCATCCTGAAGGCCGGCTCCTGGGGATTCGTGCACCCCAAGCCGGACGGCCCGCACTGGCTCGGGCTCTCGCCGTCGATCTGGCTGGTTCTTGCCGGGGGCCTGGTGGTCTGGCTGTTCTTCCGCTGGGAGAACCGCCTCCTCGATCGCGGCCGGGAGCCCCTGGTCGACCCGTCGATCCTCCTCAACAAGACGTTGCGCGGCGGCCTCAGCGCGTTCTTCTTCCAGTACCTGGTCCAGGCCGGTCTGTTCTTCGCGGTGCCGCTGTTCCTGTCGGTCTCGCTCGGACTGTCGGCGATCGCCACCGGAGTGCGGCTGCTCCCCCTGTCGATCACCCTGCTGGTCGCCGCGGTCGGGATCCCGAAGCTGGCGCCCAACGCGTCACCGCGCCGGGTGGTGCGGTTCGGGTTCCTCTCGCTGTTCGCCGGGGTCACGGTAATGGTGGGGGCACTCGACGCCGGCGCCGGCGCGGAGATCGTCACCTGGCCGATGCTGCTCGCCGGGCTCGGCATCGGCGCGCTCGCTTCCCAGCTCGGCAGCGTGACGGTGTCCTCGGTGCCTGACGAGCAGAGCGGAGCGGTAGGCGGGTTGCAGAACACCGTCACCAACCTGGGCGCGTCGATCGGCACCGCACTGAGCGGGGCGGTGCTCATCGCGGCGCTGACCACGTCGCTGATCGCCGGGATTCAGCAGAACCCCGCCGTCCCGGCCGACCTCAAGACCAAGGCCAACACCGAGCTCTCCAGCGGCGTTCCGTTCCTGTCCGACAAGGACCTCGCGGCGGCGCTGACCAAGGCCGACGTCCCCCAAGCGGCCGCTGACGCCATCGTCAAGGAGAACGCCGACGCGCGCCTGGACGCCCTGCGCTCATCGCTGTCGGTGATCGCCGTCATCGCCCTGATCGCGCTGGTCTTCAACGTCGGCATCCCCACCCGGCAACCTGCGGCCGCACGCGCCGGCCCCGGCGCTGGCGACGGCGATGCGCCGGACCCGTCACCCGAACCATTCAGCCACGCCACCGGCTGACAGCGTCCCGAGGGCTGGTCAGTGCATCAGCCCGATCACGCCCTTGAGCACCAGCAGGAACGAGACCAGTTCGAGGCCCCGAATGGCGAATCCGTGGACGTGGCGAGCGATCGTCATCTTGGCGTTGCCCACGGCATGAGGCGTCCACGTCGGCGCCACCGCATAGCTCACCAGCGGGAGCTCGAGCAGCCACAGCATGACGACGTTGAAGCCGATCACGATCAGCACCGTCACCGCCGTCGACTCTTCGAGGTTGTGGATCGCGTAGAGCCCGAGGAGGGTTGACGCACCCGGCAGCGTGAGCGCCGCGCCGATCACGAACGCGGCGCGCGGCGACCCCTTGGTCAGCGCGCTCTGCCATCTCGGCGGCTTCTTGGGGGGCTTGGCGGCCTTGCTGGCTCTCCGGTCCGCCCTCTTTCGCTCCAGCCACCCACTCCGGATGACGAGCGCAACGACGAACGCAATCAGCCCGAGCGCGATGTCGATGAGCGGGTTCACGGTGTGCTGGACCGATTTGGTGACACTCGTGCCGCTGAGCGTGAAGACGATGATCAGGCCGACGGTGACACTCGTCAGGTAGGCCCCGGCGAGATAGCCGGCCATCAGCCGGGCGGGGCGGTCCAACAGCAGCATCATGGTGGTCGCCGCGAGCAGCGTGGGGTTCAAGGACGCCGTCAAGGCGAGGAGGGCGACGTGACCTATCACTCGGTCACCACGGTGGTCTCACCGGGTGCGAGGACGCGGACCTCGACGGTGGGCGCCGCGCGCCGGCACAGGGTGGCGAACTCCTGGGCCGCCGCATCCGGACGTCCGAGGGGGCGCGCCGGCCGGGGCAGCGCGAATGTGCCCCAGTGGATCGGGATCGCGATTCGGGGCGCGATGAGGGCCGCGGCCCGTGCCGCCCGCTCCGGATCGAGATGGCCCGCCGGGAGCGTGCGCCCCCAACCGGACACCGGCAGCAGCGCGATGTCCACGTCGCCCCGCAGCGCGTCGATGCCCTCAAACAGATCGGTGTCGCCCGCGAAGTAGACGGACACCGTGCCGGTGACCAGATACCCCACGCAGTCCGCCCGTGGGCCGAGAGGCCACCGCCGGCCATCGTGCAGCGCCGGCGTGGCGCTCACCCGCACCGAACCGACCTGCATATCGGCGCCGGCGCGCAGCTCCTGGACGTGCGCGAGGCCCCTGCGCCGTAGCCAGTCACCGGCGCCGGCTGGGGCGATCACGGGCGCGGAGTCGGCGACCCGGCGCAGGCTGCGCAGATCGGCGTGGTCGGCGTGCAGGTGCGAGACCAGGACGGCATCGAGCCGGTCCAGGCTCTCGGTGTCCGGTGCGGCGGCGATCCGCGTCAGCGGCCCGATGCGCGCGCCCAGCACCGGATCGGTGAGCAGGCGGGCGCCGTCGAGGTCGAGCAGCACCGTCGCGTGCCCCAACCAGGTGATCGCGGTACCGGATGCGAGATCAGTCACGTCAGGGCCACTTCTCACCGCCGAGGAGGCGGTTTGCATCGTCTGTTTGGGGTGAGGACAGCGGCTGCGGACCGGCGAGACTCCCGGGTGCATGTCCTCAGAGCTACAGACCTGGCGTCCCCGTGCGCCGCGGTTCCGCCTCGTGCGGGTCGTCCTGGCGTGGCTGGTCGGAGCAGCGGCCGTGTTCGTCGCCGCCACCATCGTCCCGGGCGTCTCGGTCGGCAACTTCGGCGACGCTCTCGTCGCGGCGGCGCTGATCGCAGCCTTCAACGCCGTGCTGCCGCCCATCGTCGCCGCGCTGCGGCTGCCGTACACGGTGGCGCTCGGATTCCTCCTGATCCTGGTGCTCGACGCGCTCATCCTGATGCTCGTCGCCTCGATCAGCAAACGGACCATCGTCGTCGACGGGTTCGGATGGGCGCTGCTCGCCTCGGTGGTGATTGCCGGGACCATGGTGATCCTCGACGAGATCCTCGGCATCGACGACGAAGAGACGTACACGCTGCGCGTGATCCGGCGGATCGCCCGCCGGCAGGGCGGCGGCGCCCACACCGACGTCCCCGGGATCATCTTCCTGGAGATCGACGGACTGGGGCTCCCCGTGCTCCAGCGGGCAATGCGCGACGGCACCACCCCGATACTCGCGTCATGGCTCGAGCGCGGGACGCACCGTCTCACCGAATGGGAGACCGACCTCAGCTCGCAGACCGGGGCCAGCCAGGCGGGCATCCTGCTCGGCGCCAACCACGACATCCCGGCGTTTCGCTGGGTCGAGAAGGAGACGGGCGAGGTCGTGGCCTGCTCGTCCCCGGGCGACTGCGCGGACATGGAGCGCCGTCTGCGCACCGGCCACGGGCTGCTCACCGGTGACGGCGCCAGCCGCGGCAACCTGTTCTCCGGCGAGGCGGACGCGATGATCCTCACGGTCAGCCGCATGGCGGCTGAGAAGCGCGCCAACCCCGGATACCGTGCGTTCCTCGCCAACGGCTTCAACGTGGCTCGGCTGCTGGTGCTGTTCGTGTGGGAGATCGCGCTCGAGGTCGTCAACGCGCTCCAGCAGCGCCGCCGAAAGGTGTGGCCGCGGGGACGCCGCGGCGGCCGTTACCCGTTGATCCGCGCGACCGTGTGCGTCGCCATCCGCGACCTGATCGTCTTCGGGGTCCTCACCGACATGATGAGCGGCAGGCCCGCCGTGTACGCGACGTTCTCCAGCTATGACGAGGTCGCGCATCACTCGGGGCTGGAGCGGCGAGACACCCTGGAGGCCCTGCGCAAACTCGACCAGCAGTTCGGTCGCATCGAGCGGGCCCGGGGGTTCGCGCCGCGGCCCTACCACCTGGTCGTGCTCTCCGACCACGGCCAGACGCAGGGGGCGACCTTCAAGCAGCGCAACGGCTATGACCTCAACGAACTGGTCGACCGCTCCGTCGACCGGGCCGCCGTGACGCGACTGACCGCGAACGACGAGAACGACGCCAAGGTCGGGCAGGTCATAACCGAGGCCACCGGTCACGCCGCGCCGCCCGAGCACGGCGAGAGCCTGGGTCACGAGAACGTCGTCGTTCTGGCCTCGGGCAATCTCGGGCTGGCCTACCTGATGGAGTCCAAGCAGCGCCTCTCGATGGAGGAGATCGCCACTCGGCACCCGCGACTGCTCCCCGCTCTGCGCGACCATCCGCACATCGGTTTCGTGCTCGTGCACTCCCGCGAGCACGGGCCGGTGGTGCTCGGCCGCGCCGGCACGCGGTATCTGGCGGAGGACCGCGTCGAGGGCGACGATCCCCTCCGCGGCTTCGGCCCCCGAGCCGCGGCGCACCTGCGCCGGACTGACGGGTTCGCCAACGCGCCCGACGTGCTCGTCAACAGCTTCTATGACCCGGTGCTGGAGCAGGGCTGCGCCTTCGAGGAGCTGATCTCCTTCCATGGCGGCCTCGGGGGGCCGCAGACGCGTCCGTTCATCTTCCACCCGGTCGAGCTGGCGGTGCCCGATGATCCGATCGTCGGCGCGGCGGCCGTGCACGGCGTTCTGCGCGGCTGGCGCACGCAGCTGCAGGAGGAGCGCCCCGCCTCGCGAGCGACGCCCGTGACGTCCTCGTCCTAGCCCGACGGGACCGCCGACTCCAGGATCTCGGCGTTGGCTGTCTCCGGCGGGGTCCCGTAGGCGTAGACGAGGAGATCCTCGTCCTGATGGTTGACCGTCTGCAGCGGCGTGCCGGGGTCCACGCGGATGGCGCCGCCTCGCGGCACGTCCTGGCGCACGGGCGGCTCCCCCACGTACATGGACAGCGTCCCCTCGAGCACGACGAACGTCTCCTCCTGCAGCGGATGACGGTGACGGCGGCCCTTGGCCCCCGGCTCGTAGCGCCAGAAGCTCGCGCGCATGTACGCGAACGGCTCGAGCTCGATCAACTCGGCGACGTGGCGCGCGGGCTCTCCGGGCTCATGCGGGCGCGTGATCCACGTCAGCTCGTCGGGACGCATCACACGGTGAGACACGGCCGCACGGTAGCGCAGCCCGTGACCCGCGGCGGTCCCGCTCTCAGAAATCCTTGTCGGCCGAGCCGGTCTCGGTGACCGCGGTGGTGCTCATGGCGTTGCCGGCGGGGTCGGTGACCGTCGCCGACGGCGTCCAGGTCAAAGTCCCGGTCGAGGCCGCGGTCCCGGCGGTCGCGCTGGGCGTGCCGAGCGTGACCGTGATGGCGCTGCCGTTCAGGACCATCGTCGAGGTGGTGCCCGACGCGCCGAAGGTGGTCGTCTGGGACACGTAGTCCTTGCGGCCGAGGTCGATGGTGCCGAAGGGAAGCTGCGCCGAGGTCGAGGCGTTGAGCACCTCGAGGGTGTCGTCGTGGGAGCCCGATCCGTCGACGATCTTGACGATGACCGGCGTCGAGGCCCCGGACCAGCTCGACTGGACCGTGTTCGGATCAATCGCCTTGGTGTAGGTGAGCGTCATCGCGTCGCCGAGCTCGGGCTTGCCGGCGGTACCACCCGCGACGTTGGCGGTCTGGATGTTGCTCGCTCGCGGCGCGGTGTTGTCCACGGTCACCGAGTAGCTGGTGGTCGTCGCGGTGCCCGCGCTGTCGGTGGCCTTGAGCGTGAAGCTGTCGGAGCCCGCGGCCAGCGTGCTCTTGGCGGTGAGCTGCACGCTTCGGTAGTTGTAGGTCTGCCCGCCGACCGTGTAGCCCCCGCTGGTGAGGGCGGCTGCGGTCTGGCCGGTGGTAATGGTGCTCACGTCGGCGGTCAGGCTGCCCAGGCCGGCCGGAGGCGTCCCGGAGCCGGTGACGTTGGCGTAGACGAAATAGGTGCCGCCCTGCTTGATGAAGCCGCTGACGCCACCTGCCGACTTCGCGATGACGGCGGAGGAGACCGTGGGGCGGTTGACGGTGAAGGTCGCGCTGGCGCTGTCGCCCAGGCTGCCGACGGCGTAGATCGTGTGCGAGCCCTGCGCCGTCCCGGCGGGCACGGTGATGGTGGCCGTGGCCGAGCCGCTTGCGGGGATCGATGTGGGCGACAACGTGCTCGCCAGAGTCGTCCCGGTGGCGCTGTCGAGCCTGAAGGCCACGCTCTGCCCTGGGGCGTAGCCCGTCACCGATGCGGTCACGGTCGCGGGCAGGCTCGTCAGGGTGGTGGTGGAAGTGATGCTCAGCCCCGGGCTCTGGATGGTGGCGGAGCCGCTGCGGGGGCTCTCGCTGCCGGTCCAGGCGTGCAGCGACGGGGTGATGCTGTAGGTCCAGGTTCCGGCCGGGACCGAGGACTCGGTGCAGGTCAGCGCCGAGATGGTTCCCGAGCATCCCGAGCCGACGCTGTGCGTGGCGCCGCTCGAGTCATACCGCTTGACCGTGTAGCCGTCGGCGTTCTGGCCCAGCAGCGCCGCGGCCGTCCAGCTGACGGTGACGCTGCGCCCGGCGACGCTCACCGTCGGCGCGGAGCCGGCCGGCATCGTGGCGGCCTGGGCCTGACCGGTGGCGCTGCCGGTGCCCGACCACGCGGCGGACGCGGCGCCCGGAGCCACGCAGGCCGCAAGCATCGCGACGACGAGCCAGCCCCGCAGTCGGCTCACGGGTGGCCGTCCAGCGTCATCACGAACGACAACGGGATCTGGGCGCCTTGGCAGGAGTTGGGCGAGCCCGGCACCATCCGCAACGAGGCCCAGATGGTCCGCGTGGCTCGGCGCGGCAGCGTGGCGCGGAGCGCGAAGTGCCCGCCGACCACCGCCCATGAGGGGCACCGGCCGCTTGGCTTGCCGACCTTGACGTTGATCGCCAGGGCGCGGAGCTTGCGCGACGTCAGGTTCTTCACGCGCAGCCTGAGGGGGCGGATGCTCCCCGGGTACAGCAGGCCGGAGACCTGGGCGGACACCGCGATCGCCGGCCGTGGCTTGTGCTTGACCGCAGCCGGCCCGATCCGCAGAACGGCGGCGTAGGTGGTCGCGCCCAGAGCGAGCGCGACCACCACGACGACGATCGTCGATATCCGCTTCACCGGAAGCTGCTGCGGTCGAGTGTGAGCCGGCCGGCTAGGAGGTGGCGGCGCTGGCGCCGTTGATGCTCACGGGAATGGTGAACGTCGCGCCCTGGCAGCTGTTGTCAGACGCGTTGCTCATGTGCACGCTGTTGGCCACCGCCACCTGAGCGGTTCCGCTGGCGGGCACCGAGATGCTCAGGTTGTGCTGGTCGGTGTAGGTCACACCGGTGGGGTGGGTCGAATCCGAGCCGCACGCCGTGTGCGACGAGTCGGCGGTGATCGTCCCGTTGCCGGTCACGTCGGTGACCGTCACCGGGTACGGGTTGGGGTTGGACAGTTTGAGCGTGAGGTCGGAGTCCGCACCCGGGTACAGGCCGGCGCTCGCCGCCGCGACGGTGACGCTGCTCAGCGCCTGTGCGGTCGAGGCCTTGGCAAAACCCGTGCCGTTGCCCGAGGAGGTCCAGGCCGCGTAGCCCAGGCTGACGATTCCGAGCGCCATCACAGTCACAGCGGCGAAGATGAGCCGCCGCTTTCCAAGCAGCTTCATAGAAAGAGGCTCCAGTCCGTTTCGAGGGGTTACTGCCTGGCACCTCATCGGCTTTTCGTCCAGATCCTTTAGCTGAAATTTCAGCTGCGGCTCGGAATGTCGCGCCACGGCGCCACCTTCAAGCGCCAGCGCAGCGTCAGCTGAGCTCCGCCGCGGTCGGCGCGCACAACCGGCCCTCGCGCAGCACGGCCAGGCCGTCACCGGCCAGCCCGGCGGCGATCTCGCTGTCGTTTGGCGCCAGCGCCACCGCCCCCTCGGTCAGCACCCGGCGCAGCAGTCGGCCCCGGCGCTGGCGGACACTGCCCTCAAACGGCGGCTGGCGGCGTGGCGGGACGGCGGCGCCGTCGCCCGCGTCCGGGCCCGGGCAGCCGTCGCTCACCGGGCACTCACCGCACCGCGGGCGCGCCGAGCAAATGCGCTGGCCGAACTCCATGAGCGCCTGGCCGGCCCGCCATGGGTCGCCGGAGATGTCCACCCCGCCGGGGAAGCGGCGCCCGAGCACTCGCCTGACGTTGACGTCCATCGGCAGCACTGGCTGCTCGCGGGCGAAACAGCCCACCGCCGCGGCGATGTAAGGCCCGACGCCGGGCAGGGTCTGGAGGTCCTGGGGCCAGCCCGAGGACACGACGATCCGCGCCGAGCGGTGCAGATCCCGCGCGCGACGCGGATAGCCGAGCCCCTGCCACTGGCGCAGCACGTCGGCCAGCGAGGCGGCCGCCAGCGCCTCCACCGTCGGCCAGCGCTCCATCCACCGCGTCCAGGCCTCGGCCGCGCGGTCCACCATCGTCTGGGCCGACATGACCTCGGATACCCACACCGCGTAGACGTCGCGACTGGCGCGCCAGGGCAGGGGCCGGGCGTGGGCCGTCCACCAGTCCAGGACGCCCGCCACCTCGGGGTCGGCCACGTCGAGCGCCGGCGCGGGGGTGTCGGTGGAGCGGCCGGTCATCGCAGGCGATCGGGTCGGGGCCAGTGTCGCAGCTTCACCGCGCTGGTAGCGTGACAACGTATGCCCGCGCCATGGCCGGCCCTCGACTACGAGGCATGGTCTGAGACCTGCGACACGCTGCACGCTCACAGCCAGGTGCTGGGCAAGCTCTGCGTGGCCCTGGCCCCGCCCGAGCCCCAGCTCCAGCACGCGGCGCTGCGCCTGAGCGCGCGCGGCTGGGAGACGCTGCCGCTGCCGGCGCCCGACGGCTCGGGATCGCTCGTGGTGGCGCTCGACCTCAACCGCCACGAGGCGGTCGCCGAGCACAGCGCCGGCGACAGGCGCCGCGTCGCGCTCACGCCGGACCGGCCCGTCGGAGAGGTCACGCGCGAGCTGCTCGCCGGCCTGCGGGAGCTGGCCGGCAACGTCCAGATCGACCCCACCCCTCAGGAGGTCCCCTGGACAGCGCCCCTGGACGCGGACGGCGAGCACGCGCGCTACGACGCCGCGCAGGTGGAGACGTACTTCGCCGCCGTCACGCGGGCGGCGCTCGTCCTGGCGGCGTTCCGCGCGCCCTACCGCGGGCGCTGCACGCCGGTCAATGCCTGGTGGGGCTCCTTCGACCTCTCCGTCAACCTCTTCTCGGGACGTCCGGCTGACCCGCCGGCGACCGACTTCATCATGCGCAACGCCATGGACGCACAGGAGATCGCGGTCGGCTGGTGGCCCGGAGACCCCCGCTACCCCAAGGCCGCGTTCTATGCCTACGCCCACCCCGCGCCCGACGGCTTCGCCGCCGCCACCCTGGCCCCCGCCGCCGCCCGCTGGGACGGGGCGTTGGGCGAGTACGTGCTGGACTGGAACGATGTGTGCGCCGCCCCCGATCCGCGAGGGGCGGCGCTGGAGTTCGCGCGCTCGGCCTTCCGGCACGGCTGCGCGGTCTGCGAGTGGGATCCGGAGCTGGTGGGGAGCACCGAGGGGGCTCCCCCGCCCATCCGCTGACGGCGTCTCTAGCGCTCGGGCGGGCGCTCCCTCGCGGACGTGCCCGCAAAGTCCTCGCGCTCGGCCGGGCGCTCGGCCGCGGACGTGCCCGCGAAGTCCTCGCGCTCGTCCTCGGAGATGAGCTCGTGGTCGGCCAGGCCGCGCTCGTGCAGCTCGGCCTGCTGCTCGCGAACCTGCGCCTCGGCCCGCTCCTTCTGGGCCTCCTGCTCGGCGACGCGGGCGCGCTGCTCGGCGACCTCAGCCCGCCGCTCGCGGTCAGCCGCCTCCTCGCGGTGAGCGGTTACGACCCGATCGCGACGCTGGTCCAGTTCGCGCTCGCGGCCCCTGATCTGCGCGCGCTGGCGCATCCGCGGCAGCATCGCCGCCAGGGCGATCACGACGATCACAACGACCGCGATGATCACGATGATGGCTGCAGTGGACATCCTCTACCTCCCTTGTCCGGGTTTCTTGCACCCCTCACTACCCGGCCCGCCGCCGGCAAACCACAGGGCGTCAGCGCGCGTACCGGCGGGGATCGACCGGCGCGGGGTCGCACACCGGCGCCTGGCCGGTGATGAGCTGAGCCAGCAGCAGGCCCGAGACCGGCCCCAGCGCCACCCCGGACCCCTCGTGGCCACAGGAGGTCCACACCCCGTCGCCCAGCACCCCCACGGCGGGTAGGCCGTCGGGCAGCCAGGGGCGGAACCCGCACCACGCCCGGCGGACCGGCAGCTCGGCGAGCGCCGGCACGAAGCGCGACGCGCGCTCGATCATGGCTCGGGTCACGACCTCGTCCATGCGGTCGTCAAACCCGACGCGCTCGCGGCTCGAGCCCACCAGCACCTCGTCACCGTCGAGCGTCTGCTCGATCACGGTCGCGATCATGCGACCCGGCTCGCCGCTGGCGGCGGCGGCGATGTAGGCGGACTCGATCAGCTTGTGGCGGATGAGGCCCGCCGGCGCCGCCAGCGCCACGAGCTGGCCCTTGCGCGGCTCCACCGGCAGGCCGGTGAGCTCGCCCGCCCACGGCCCGGTGGCCACCACGACGTGACGGGCGGCCAGGCGCTCCCCGGAGGAGGTCGTCACGCCCGCTCCGTCGACGGCCACCACCTCGGCACCGGTCCGCACCGCCAGCGGCGCCAGCATGGCCCTGGCCAGGCCCGCCGGATCGACCTGGAGGTCGCCGGGCTCGAGCACGCATCGGACCCCCGGGGCGAGCGCGGGCTCGAGCTCGTCGGCCGGGGCGCCATCGGGGTGGTCGAGCAGCAGGGCACCCTTGCGGGTCACACGCGCCGCCGGGAAGCGCGCACCAAGCTCGTGCCACAGCTCGCGACCGATCACCGTCATCTCACGCTCCACCCCCGGGAGCTTGTCCGAGACCAGGACGTTGCCCTCCCCCCTGCCCGTCGTCGCCTCCGATACGCCGTCGCGGTCGAGCACGAGCACGTCGAGCCCGCGCTGAGACAGGAAGTGGGCGGTCGACGCCCCGCAGATGCCGGCGCCGACGACGAGAACGTCAGCCAATGCGAAAGCCGCCGGGGAACGGATCCGACGGGTCGAGCACGTAGGACCCCATGCCCGTGATCCAGGCGCGACCGGTGATCTCCGGGATCACCGCCGGGCGCCCGCCCACCTCCGCTTCGCCGACGAGGCGGCCGGTGAAGCGCGTGCCGATGATCGACTCGTGCACGAACGGGTCGCCGAGCTCGAGCAGGCCGCGGGCGTGACGCTGGGCCATGCGGGCGCTGGTGCCGGTGCCACATGGCGAGCGGTCGACCCACCCGGGGTAGATGGCGGTGGCGGCGCGACCATCGGCGGGCGGGTGGGTGGGGTCCGGCTCGTCGGTCCAGATCACGTGGTGGCAGCCGCGGATGGCGTCGTTCTCAGGATGGACCGGCTCGGGCACTGCCGCCATCAGCTCGAGGCCGGCGGCGATCAGCGCCGGGGCGTTCTCGGGGGCGACACGCAGGCCCGCCGCTGCGGCATCGGCGATGGCGTAGAAGTTGCCGCCGAACGCCATGTCGTAGCGGATGCCGCCGGCCTGGCCGTCGAGCTCGTGCACGAACGACGGCACGTTGCGGATGGTCACGCCGGTCGCCCTCCCGTCGGCCACGCGCACCCGCGCCTCGACCAGCCCGGCGGGGACGTCGAGGCGCACCACCGTCTCCGGCTCGGTCACCGCGACCCGCCCGGTCTCCACGAGCACCGTGGCCACGCCGATCGTGCCGTGCCCGCACATCGGCAGGTAGCCGCTGACCTCGACGAACACGACGCCCCAGTCAGCGTCGTCGCGGCACGGCGGCTGGAGGATCGCTCCCGACATCGCACCGTGGCCCCGGGGCTCGTTCATGAGCAGCTGGCGGATCTCGTCGTGCTCGCGCTCCAGCCGCAACTTGCGCTCCAGCATCGTGTCGCCGGGCAGCACGCCGATGCCTTCGACGATGACGCGCGTCGGCATCCCCTCGGTATGCGAGTCGACGGCCTCGTAGCGGGCGGCGATGATCATGAGCGCATCAGATCTTAAAATGCCGGCACGTCCGCCGCACATCTGGTGCTCGGCCGTGCCCGCCTCCAACGCCAGGAGCTGTCCATGCGCTTCCCCGGAATCATCCCCGCCGTCACCACGCCGTTCACCGAAGCCGACACGATCGACCTCGAGGCGCTGCGGGCCAACGTCGACGCCCTGGTGCGCGCCGGGGTCCACGGACTGGTGGCCACGGGGACGATGGGCGAGAGTGCCAGCCTCGACCTCGAGGAGCGCCAGGATGTGATCGGCGCCATCGCCGAAGCCGCCGCCGGGCGGGTGCCGGTGCTGGCCGGGATCGCCGCGCCGACCGCGCGGGCGGCGACCCGCTACGGGTTGGCGGCCCGAGAGTCCGGCGCGACCGCCCTGATGATGCTGCCGCCGCTCAACTACAACGGCGACTTCCGCGAGATCGCCGGCTACTTCGGCGCCGTCGGCGAGGCGACGGGCATGGAGATCATGGCCTACAACAACCCCGGCGCCAGCGGGGTGGAGCTGTCGGTGGAGACGATCGCCCGCCTGGGCAACGAGGTCGAGCCGGTGGTGGCGATCAAGGAGTGCTCGGGCGAGACGCGCAACATCGCCGCCATCATCGGCGCCACCGGGGACGACTTCGAGGTCGTGGTGGGCGGTGACGACTTCGCGCTGGAGGGCTTCTGCGCCGGCGCCACCGGCTGGGTGTCGGGCGTGGCCAACGTCATCCCCGGCGAGTGCGTGAGGCTCTACGACGCCTGCCTCGAAGGGGACCTGGCGACCGCGCGCGAGCTCTACCAGCGGATGCTGCCGCTGGCGCGACTGGACTTCGATCCCAAGCTCGTCCAGTACTTCAAGGGCGCGATGGACCAGGTCGGCCTGCACGGCGGCCTCTGCCGCGAGCCACGGATGCCGCTGACCGCGGCCGAGCAGGCGGTCCTCGACCGGGCCATGGCGGCGCTCGGCGCAGTCACCGCCGGCCGGACGGCCTAGCCATGTCGGCCATCCTGCACGGGGTCGACCCCCGCACCGGCGAACCCGGCCCCGAGCTCGCGGAGTCGACCCCAGACGAGCTCGATGCCGTCATCGCCGCCGCCGCGCGGGCGGCCCGCGACCCGCGCCTGGCCGACGCAGCGCGGCGCGCCGCGATGCTCACCGGCGCCGCCGCGCGCCTGCGAGATGAGCGCACCGAGATCGTCGGGCTGGCCGGGAGCGAGACGGGGCTGCCCGAGGCCCGGCTGAGCGGCGAGCTCGAGCGCACCGCGGTCCAGCTGGAGATGCTGGCCGGCGTCATCGCCGCGGGCGACCATCTCGAGGTCATCATCGACCCCGCCGACTCTGATGTCGGGCGGGTGGGTGTGGGTCCTCGTCCCGACGTGCGCCGCATGCTCTTCCCCATCGGCCCGGTGGCCGTGTTCGGCGCGTCCAACTTCCCGCTGGCCTTCAGCACGGCCGGTGGCGACACGGCCTCGGCGCTGGCGGCCGGCTGCCCGGTGGTGGTCAAGGGCCACCCCGCCCACCCGCAGACGGGGACGCTCGTAGCGCGGCTGCTGACCGAGGCGGCGGCCGGGGCCGGCTTGCCCGAGGGCACATTCGGCCACGTGCTGGAGTCCGGGTTCGCGCTGGCGCAGCAGCTCGTTCGCGATGACCGGATCGAGGCGGTCGCCTTCACCGGCTCGTTCCGCGGCGGCCGGGCGATCGTCGGCCACGCGGCCGACCGCTCTCGGCCGATCCCGGTGTACGCGGAGATGGGCAGCCTCAACCCGCTCATCGTCACCGAGGCAGCCCTGCGCGCTCGCGCCGCCGGCATCGCCGACGGGCTGGCGGCGTCGGTGAGCACGTTCGGCGGCCAGCTGTGCACCAAGCCGGGGATCGCGCTGGTCCCGGCCGGCGCCGAGGGCGACGCCTTCTGCGCGCTGGTGGGTGAGCGGCTGGGCGCCGCCGCGCCGCAGGTCCTGCTCACCAAGGCGATCGCCGACGGCTTCGCCGCCGGCCTGGCCGAGGTCGACGCGGCTCCGGGGGTGACCCGGCTGGCGCGGGGCGCCGCCGAGGCAGCCGGCAACGGAGGCTTCGCCGCCGTCGCGCCCACCGCCTACCGTGCCGACGCCGCCGCGCTGAGCGCCGACGCGCTGCGTGAGGAGCACTTCGGCCCCGCCATCATCCTGGTGGCCTACTCGGACCGGTCGGAGCTGATCGAGGCGCTGAGCTCACTGGGCGGGCAGCTGGCGATCTCCATCCACAGTGAGGATGGGGATACCGAGTGGGTGCAGTCGATCCTGCCCCAGTGCGTCGCCCAGGCCGGGCGGGTCGTGTTCAACGGCTTCTCCACCGGGGTCTCGGTGTGTTGGGCGATGATGCACGGCGGCCCGTATCCGGCCAGCTCCAATGCGGCGGCGACGTCGGTGGGCATGACGGCGATCGGGCGCTTCCTGCGGCCGGTGGCGTTCCAGAACGCCCCCGCCGCGCTGCTGCCTCCGGCGCTGGCCGCCGACAATCCTCTACACCTGCGCCGCCGGGACGACGGCGTCCTGCGCTAAGGCGACGGCGTCCTGGGCTAAGGCGACGGCGCCCCGAGGATCAGGTCCGCGGCCTTCTCGGCGATCATGATCGTCGGCGCGTTGGTGTTGCCGCCCGGGATGACCGGCATGATCGACGCGTCCACCACGCGCAGGCCCTCGAGCCCGTGGACGCGAAGCCGGCTGTCGACCACTGCGTCGTCGGCGGTGTCGCTCATCCGGCAGGTTCCCACCGGGTGATAGATGAGCATGAGGCGGCGCCGGACGTCGGCCTCGAGCTCGGCGTCGTCGGTCGCGTCGGGGCCAGGCTTGATCTCCTTCGTGACGATCTCCGCCGCGGCGGGCTGCGCGGCGATCCGGCGCGCCAGCTTGACGCCGGCGACGAGCGAGGCCATGTCCTCGGGCTCCGACAGGGTGTTGGTGACGATCCGCGGCTTGTCGGTCGGGTCTGCCGAGCGCAGCCACACTCGTCCGCGGGCCCTGGGCGAGACGAGCACCGGCGCGATCACCATGGCGTGGCCGTCGTAGGTCTCCGCGCCGTGATCCTCGTAGTAGGCGGCGCCCATGTGGAACTGGATGTCGGCCGCGGGCAGCCCGCCGCGCGTGCGGTGGAAGGCCACGACCTCGGCAACCGTCGAGCTGAGCGGCCCCGTGCGTCGCAGCACCCACTCGGCCAGGAACCGCGGCTGCTCGGCGACGTACAGCGTGTCGGTGTCCGAGACCTCCCAGATGACGGTGACGAACGGGTGGTCCTGGAGGTTGGCGCCGACGCCCGGCAGCGCGTGGCGTACCTCGACGCCGACGGCGCGCAGCTCGTCCGGCGCCCCGATGCCCGACACCTGGAGCAGCTGCGGCGAGCCGATCGCCCCGGCGCTCAGCACCACCTCGCGGTCGGCCCTGACCACCTCGCTGCCGCGCCGCCCCGCCCGCAGCCGGACTCCGACGGCGCGCGTGCCCTCGAGCTCAACGCCCAGGACCGTCGCGCCGGTGCGCACCTCCAGGTTGGGGCGCTTGAGCGCCGGACGCAGGAAGGCGTCGGCGGCGGAGAACCGCCGCCCGTGTGACTGGGTGACCTGGAACATCGCCACCCCGTCCTGCTCGGGACCGTTGTAGTCCGCGATCCAGGGGATCCCCGCCGCCTCGCTCGCCGCGATCAGGCGCCGGTCCAAGGGGCGGGGCGATCGCTGCTCGGCGACGCGCAGCGGCCCGCCGGCGCCGTGCCACTCAGAGGCCCCGCGCACGTTGTCCTCGGACTTGCGGAAGTACGGGAGCACGTCGCGATAGCCCCACCCTGGCGCGCCCTGGGCCTCCCAGGCGTCGTAGTCCAGCGGACGGCCGCGGACATAGAGCATCGCGTTCATCGAGCTCGAGCCGCCCAGCCCCTTGCCGCGCGGGATGTACAGCGTGCGCCCGTCGACGTGCGGCTCGGGCTCGGTGGCGAAGTCCCAATCGAGCTTGGTGTGGAACTGCTTGGCGAAGGCGGCCGGGATCTTGATGTTGGGCGAGCGATCCCTCCCGCCGGCTTCCAGCAGCAGTACGTTCACCGCCGGGTCCGCGGACAGGCGGTTGGCGAGGACGCACCCGGCCGAGCCGGCGCCGGCGATGATGTAGTGAAACCTCTCCATGAGATGCGCGCCCCCGGTCGGGACGTCCGCGGAACCATAACGCCCTCACAACCGTTGGTACTGAGGAGAATCGCTATGCCGCTTGATACGGTGATCACGTGTGCGGGTTGAGGTGATTGGGGGTTTGGTGCCATACATTCGCTGCGCAAGCTGTGGGGTGTTGAGTTACACGTCGCCCGGCGCCGCGGCTGCCGCGTGCCCTGAGTGCGGCGTGCCGGCGGTCCGCAACGGCAACGCCGGATCCGGGAGCGATGGCTCGGGGCGGCGCCTGGACGCCCTCATGCGGCTCACCCGGGAGCTGCTGGACGGCGACATCGCGATCCTGAGCGAGATCGGACGCGGCCGTGAGACCGCTCGCTGGATGGCGGGAGACTGGGCCGGGATCGAGGAGGGCCGCTCGCTGCCGCTCGACGAGACCTTCTGCAAGCGGATGCTGGACGGCCGGATCGAGAACTACATCCGCGACGCCCAGGGCGACAAGCGCGTCAGCGATCTCCCCATGACCCGGGAGCTGGGCATCGGCGCCTATCTCGGCGTCCCGATCCGCCTCGAGGACATGCGCCTGTACGTCCTGTGCTGCCTTCATCGCGAGCGGCAACTGAGCCTGGGCGAGAAGGAGGTCCGGCTCCTCAGCGGGCTCGGCGAGTCCGTTCGGGTCGAACTTCAGGGCCTCACGCTCAACTAGACAACCCGAGTAGCGCATCGCGCACCGGGTACTGCTGAACTGATGTCCATGGACGCTCGTCGCCGCACGCCCCCGGCCGTCTCAGACGACACCGCCGGCGCGATCTATCGCATCGTCCCGGCGCGCTGAGCCGCCTGCCAGTTGCGCTCGAGGTTGTCGATGAGGGCCGGGCTGTACAGGCAGCGCGCCTGCTCTGACGCGTACACGCTCATATAACGGCGGAACCGGTCAAGCGGCTCCTGGCCGGTACGCAGCGCGCGCCGATTGGCCACCAGGCTGATGGCCCCGGCGCTCAGCAGCTCAGCCGCTGACTGCTCGACCGCCGCGTCGATCTGCTCCGCGGGGACGACCTCGTCAGCGATGAGCTGGCCCTCCGGGGTCTCGGCCTGGAAGGTGTGGCCGAAGAAGATCGCCCGTCGCGCCCGGCGCTCTCCCACCATCCGCGGCAGGCGCAGGTTGGCGCAGCCGGGGATGATCCCCTCCTTGCGGGCGGGCAGGTTGAAGTAGGACCCGGTCTCGGCGATCACCCGGTCCATGACCAGCAGCCACTGGCACGCCCCGCCGATGGCAAAGCTCTCCACCACGGCCAACCACGGCTTCTCCCGCGCCCCGCCGCCCATCTCGATCGGCAGCTCGGAGCTCACCCCGTGGCCGCGGTACATCTTCGTGATCGGCCCCAGCTCCCGCTCGAGCATGAACTCCACGAGCGAGATCTGGCCGGTGTAGAGGTGGGTGAGGTTGACCCCGGCGCCGAAGATGCGCCGGCCGGCGTGCTTGGGGTGCGTGGCCGGGCCGCCGCGCAGCACGCCCACCTCGATGGCGTCGTCGAGCAGCACGAGGTCAACGGCGATCTCCATCGCCCGCGTCGAGTCGTCGTCCTCGGCGTTGAGGCACCCGTGGTTCTGGATCGTGACCAGCCCCACAGGGCCGTCGCGGTCCAGCCGCATCGGCCCCAGGTCGACGCTGCCCCGCCGCGTGAACTCCGCCAACGCGGCCGCCGCCTCGGCGCGCGGCTCGGACATCGAGTGGATGAGATGGTCGCCGCAGGGCGGATCGGCCAGCACCTGGGCCACGAAGTCGCCTTGGGCGATCTCCAGGCCGGCCTTGTCCTTCTGCTTGAGGGTGCGCTCGGCGTCGATCTCGGCCCGCGTGGGGAGCACGCCGGGATAGCGCTCGGCCGCCTCGTAGACCAGCTCGGCCACACGCACCGGCCGTTGCAGGCCATCGGTGATCTCCTCGTAGATCCCGAGGACGTCGTGCCCCGAGCCCGCGCCGGGGATCACGCGCCCCCCACGACCGACTCGTGCCCGGACCAGTACGGGGCGCGCAGTTCGCGCTTGAGCACCTTGCCCGCGCCGGACTTGGGCAGCGGCTCGGCCGTCAGCTCGATGCGCTTGGGGATCTTGTAGTCGGCGATCGCCCCGCGGCAATGAGCCAGCAGCTCGGCCTCCTCGACGTCGCCGCGGGGGACCACGACGGCGTGCACCGCCTCGCCCCAGCGGGCGTCGGGGATCCCGAACACCGCCGCCTCCAGGACGGCCGGATGGCGGTAGAGGACCTCCTCCACCTCGGTGCTGTACACGTTCTCGCCGCCCGAGACGATCATGTCCTTGGCGCGGTCCACCAGGTACAGGAACGAGCGCTCGTCCATGTAGCCCAGGTCGCCGGTGCGATACCAGCCGTCCGACAGGGCGGCGATGGTGGCCTCGGGCTTGTTCCAGTAACCGGCCATCACGTTCTCGCCGCGGATGGCCACCTCGCCCACCACGCCCGGCGCGGCCGCGCCGTCTGACTCGAAATCGAGGACTCGCACCTCCACCCCGATCGCCGGCTGGCCACAGGAGCGCGCCTGCGGGGCGTCGAGCAGATCCTCCTCGTGGGGCATGATCGTGGCGATCGGCGCCGTCTCGGTGGTCCCGTAGAGGTGCATGAGCTCGGCGCCCGGGAACGCGGCGTGCGCCCGACGTAGGGTCTCGGTGGCCACCGGCGCGCCCCCGTGGCTGACCAGGCGCAGCGTCGAGATGTCCCGCGGCCGCGCCAGCTGCTCGTCGGCGAGCGCGGCCAGCATCGTCGGCACCACCAGCGTCGCGGTCACGCGCTCGGCCTCCACGAGGTCCAGCGCCGCCGCGGGATCGAACTGGGGCAGCGTCACCTGGCAGCCGCCGTGCCACACGGTGGCCAGGACCGCGATCGAGCCGGCGGCGTGAAACAGCGGCGCCGCGACCAGCCAGCACGTGTCGGGCCGGAACGCGAACTGCGCCTGAAAGTGGAACGCGTTGGCCACGAGGTTGCGGTGGGTGAGCATCACGCCCTTGGCGTCACCGGTCGTCCCGCCCGTGTAGAACAGCCCGGCGACCGTCTCGCCCGGCAGCTCGTCAGGGAAGTCGCCGGGCGCGGCGGCGGCCAAGAGCGGCTCGTAGCCGTCGTCGAGGCCGATGACGTGCTCCACGACGTCGGGCGGATGGTCCACGCCGGCGGCGACGAACAACACCTTGGCGCCCGAGTCGCGCAGCGCGTAGGCCAGCTCGGTCGAGGTGTGGCGCTGGTTGAGCGGCACCAGCACCATGCCGGCGCCGGGCACGGCCTGGTAGAGCTCGAGGTAGCGGTGGCAGTTGCGGCCCACCACCGCCACTCGGTCGCCGTGGCCGACGCCCAGCCCGCGCAGCGCGCCGATGAGCCGGCGCACGCGCTCCCACGTCTGGGCGTAGGTGATCCGTGCCTCACCGCAGCGCGCGGCAAGGGCGTCGGGCGCCACCTGCACCGCCCGCCGCAACGGCCCGATCATCGTCGTCAACTCATCACTCCCTTCCTAGTGGGTGTGGTGGACCTTCTGGAGCCCATACACCGGAGTGTCGATGCCCTCCGCCCGGGCCTTGAGCTGGAGCGCGAGGTACTGCGAGTAGTGGCGCGACTGATGGAGGTTGCCGCCGTGAAACCACAGGCCCGGCTGCTGGGTGGGCTTCCACATGTTGCGCTGCTCGCCCTCCCACGGTCCGGGGTCCTTGGCGGTGTCCGAGCCCAGGCCCCAGACCTTGCCGACCCTGTCGGCCACCTCCTGGGAGATGAGGTCCGCCACCGCGCCGTTCATCGACTCATAGCCCGTGGCGTAGACCACGAGGTCGGCGGGCAGCTCGGTGCCGTCGGCCATGACCACGGCGTCCTCGGTCAGGTGATCCACCTGACCGGGCTGGAGCTTGACCTGGCCGCCGGCGACGAGCTCCGAGGCGCCCACGTCGATGTAGTAGCCCGACGCGCGCCGCAGGTACTTCATGAACAGCCCGGATCCGTCCTCGCCCCAGTCGTGCTGGAAGCCCGCCGCCTCCAGCCGGGCGTAGAAGTCGGCGTCGCGTTCGCGGATCTGCTCATAGACCGGGATCTGGAGCCCCGCCATGATCCGGTACGGCAGCGACGCGAACGTCATATCGGCCTTCTCGGTCGTCATCCCGGCGGCGACCGCATCCTCGGAGTACAGCGCGCCGAGGGCGATGTCCATGAGGGTGTCGGACCTCACCACGTGCGTGGACGAGCGCTGCACCATCGTCACGTCGGCGCCCTGCTCCCACAGCGCCGCGCAGATGTCGTGGGCGGAGTTGTTGGAGCCGATCACCACCGCCCGCCTGCCGCGGTAGGCGTCCGGGCCGGGGTGCTTGGACGAGTGGTGCTGGTCCCCCCGGAAGACATCGGCCCCCGGGAAGGCCGGCGTATGCGGGCGCCCCGACATGCCGGTGGCGAGTACGAGCTGCTGCGGGCGCAGCGTCAGCTCGGCGCCGTCGCGCTCCACCACCAGCTCCCACTCGCCGGCGGCCTCGTCATAGCGTGCGCGCCTGGCGACGGTCGAGCCCCAATAGTTGAGCTCCATCACCCGCGTGTACATCTCCAGCCAGTCGCCGATCTTGTCCTTGGGCGAGAACACCGGCCAGTTGGCGGGGAACTTGATGTAGGGCAGGTGGTCGTACCAGACCGGGTCGTGCAGGCACAACGACTTGTAGCGGTTGCGCCAGGAGTCGCCCGGGCGGGCGTTGCGCTCCACGATGATCGTCGGCACGCGCAGCTGCCGCAGCCGGGCGCCGAGAGCGATCCCGCCCTGGCCCCCGCCCACGATCACCACGTACGGCTGCGCGCTGTGGCCCAGCTCCTCGGCCTCACGGCGGCGGTCCTCCAGCCACGTGTGGCGCTCGGGGTCGGCGCCATGGATCACGCCCTTGGGCCGCCGCGACCCCAGGCTCTCCTCGTGGCCTTTCAGCTCGTCCAGTGCGGTGAGCAACGTCCAAGCTCTGCCGTCGATGAGCCGGACATGACCGCTGCCGCGCCCCACCGCGGTCTCGAACTGCACCCACGCCTCGGTGACGCCGTCCGCTGCCGTGGGCTCCCCGCTGGTGCGCCACTCCCGCGGCTGCGCGTGTGGCAGGGCGCTGGTGAGCATGTCGGCGACACCCTCGCGTCCCTCCACAGTCCGGATGTTCCACGTGAACGCGACGAGATCGCGCCAGTAGCACTCGGTGGCGAACAGGTCCGCGGCGCCGGCGGCGTCACCCGCGCGCAGCGCGCTGTCAAAACGGTCGAGCCACTGCTCGACCTCCGTGGCAGCTGGACGGGCGGCGGTCGTGGTCATCTGGTCGTCTCCCCTCTACCGGTGGCCGTGGAGAGAGTCTAAGACCGCAATGGGCCCTGACCCCGCGGCGTTCAGGTGTCCGGCCCCGCCAGCAGCTCCCCGGTCGTCGTCACCAGCGCGTCCAGGGCGGCCCGCTCGTCCAGTGAGCCGGCGCGTACCTCCTCGGCGGCACCGTGGATGAGCGCGAGCATGGCGGTCACCAGCCATGCGGCCGGCAGATCGGTCCGGAACGCCCCCTCCGCGCGCCCTCGATCCACCAGGGCCCGGATGGTGTCGCGGGCGGCCCCGTGGGCCCGGCGCATGGCGTCAGGGCTGAGGTCCGCGGCGGACGCCGCGGCCATGTCCTGATGTTGGGCCAGGTGAGCCCAGCTGGCCGCGACCAGCCGCCGGGCCGCCTCCGGCGCCGGCCCACGGTCGGGCTCGGCGGACCGGACGGCCTCCATCACCCGGCCGACGGTGCGCTCCACCAACGCCTCCAACAGCTGCCGTCGGTCCGGGAAGTGGGCATACACCGTGGGCCGCGAGACGCCCGCCTCGATCGCCACCGCCGAGATGCTCGGCGCCTCGTGGCGCGCCAGCAGGCGCTCGGCGCCAGCGAGGATGGACTCCAGGTTGCGTTCGGCGACCCCTTCCCGGGGATGTGGCGCGGTGGATCCGGTCATTGCCTTGACAGAAGTGTAAACGGATGTCTACAGTTCGGTTTACAACAGTGTAAACCGATGTCGGAGCCAAACATGCACACCAAAACCCAGCCGTCGCGCCGGCCTGCCCCGCGTGACGACCGCCGCCCGTGGACCCTCCTCATCCTCCTCTGCGCCGCCCAGTTCATGGTCATCCTCGATGCCACCATCGTCAACGTCGCCCTGCCGTCGATCCGGCGGGCCCTCGGCTTCGCTCCCACCGATCTGCAGTGGGTGGTCACCGCATACGTCCTCACCACCGGGGGGCTCCTGCTGCTGGGCGGACGAGCCGCCGACCTGGTGGGGCGCCGGCGCGTCTTCCTGGCCGGGCTGACCCTGTTCACGGCCGCGTCGCTGGCCAGCGGGCTGGCGCCGGACTCGGGCATCCTCGTCGCCTCCCGCGCAGCCCAGGGCGCCGGCGCGGCCCTGCTCTCACCCGCCGCGCTGTCGATCGTGACCACCAGTTACGTCGGCGCGCAGCGCGCGCGGGCGCTGAGCACGTGGGGCGCGATCGGCGGCGCGGGCGCCGCCGCCGGCGTGCTGCTGGGCGGCATCCTCACCACGTGGCTGGGCTGGCGGTCGGTGTTCTTCGTCAACGTGCCCACGGGCTTGGCCACCGGCGCGATCGCCGTCCGCGTCATCCCTCGGGGCGACGCCACGCCGCTTCGCGCGGTGCTGCGGCGGCTCGACCTCCCCGGGACGGCGACGCTGGTCACCGGCCTCGTCGTCCTGGTCTACGCGGTGCAGGGAGCGCCGGCGCACGGCTGGGGCTCGGTCCGCACCCTCGCGTTGCTGGCGGCCGCCGCCGGGCTCCTGGCCGGCTTTGCGGCCATCGAGCGCCGTGCTCCTCACGCCCTCATCGCACCTTCGATCTGGCGGCTGCGCTCGCTCGTCTCGAGCGCCACCGTGATGCTGGGCGTGACCGCCATCCTCGTCGGAACGTCGTTCCTCAACACCCTGTTCTTCCAGAACGTCCTCGGCGACTCGGCGCTGAAGACCGGCCTGGAGTTCCTCCCGGGGATCCTCACCGTGGGAGTGGCCGCACACCTGGGCCCCAAGCTGCTCATCCGCTTCGGGTCGCGCGCCGTGATCGTGGCCGGCCTCGCGCTGGCGGCCGCGGGTGACCTCCTCCTGAGCGCCGCTTCGGCGGACGCCGCCTACCTGACCGACCTCCTGCCCGGCTTCCTGCTCCTGGGGCTGGGCGTGGGCTTCGCCTTCGTCTCGATCTCGGTGTCGGCGATGTCCGACGTCGGCGATGACCAGGCCGGCGTGGCCTCCGGGCTCATCACCACCGCGCACGATCTCGGCGCCGCCGCGGGCGTGTCGATCTTCTCGGCGGTGGCCTTCGGGTCCGGCGCCGCCGGGGGCGCGGGACTGGTGACCGGCTACGGCCAAGGCACCGCCGCCGGGGCGGCGATCGCCGCCGCGCTGGCGCTGGTCGCCGTCATTGCGGTCCCGCGGCTGCGCCCGGCGGCGACACAGCGGGTGGCGCTGCATTGACCGCCAGCCGCATCTCGTGCTGCGTCGTCGCCAGGCTCGCGCCGAGGCGGCGCAGCACACCGGAGAACATGTCGTCGCTCGGGATGTTGGAGACGCGCAACGTGAGATCGCCGGCCGCGGAGATGATCAGGTCGCGGGCCGCTTCCCGGTCGAGGGCGGCCAGCTGGATGACGCTCACCGTCTCCCCGCCTGACTTGCAGATCGCGGCGGCGGCGATGCCGTCGGACCGCTGCACCGCCACGGCCCGGAGCGGCAGGTCGCGCTCGCGCATACGCACGATCGAGACGTCTGTCCGCTGCCACGGCTCGCGCCCGGTCCGGTGCGCGGCGATCCACGCGTGCGCCGCGTCGACGTCGAGCGTGCGAAGCTCCCCCTCGCTGCGCGGGTCCGGTGTCAGTGACCAGATCGAGAGGTGCCGGACCCGCTCGAAGCCGAGCTTCTCATAGAGCGCGATGGCCGGCTCGTTGGCCTCCAGCACCTCCAGCCACACCGTGTCCACGCCGGACGTGCTCGCCGTGTCAAGCGCGGCCTGGAGGATCCGCGCCCCCAGCCCGGCACGCCGGTGGCCCGGCGAGACGCCCATACCGCCGATCCAGGCCGCGGGCCCGCGCCGGGCGGCCAGCGCCAACCCCACCGGGTGGGGGTCGACGGCGACGATCGAGCGGTCCAGGTCGATGTCGTTGACCGCGATGTGCTCGCGCAGGGCGTCCTCGTCCATGCGCATCGGCACCAGGTAGCCGGAGAACCCCGCGTTGAACGCGGCGGTGAGCGCGGCGTGGTCGAGCGTCGCGGCCGAGACGAGCAGGGGTGGGTCGGTGGTGTTCACCGACCAGAAACTACGTCATCGGGTCCCCGCCATGGCCGCCGGCACCTGACCATGACATAACTTGACTAGTAATGATCTAACTAGTATGTTGCTCGCCATGTCAACGCCAACCACCCCCCGCCGTTCGTCCCTCGGCCTCATGGTCCTCTGGCACCTCGTGCAAGGGCCGACGCACGTCTACCGGATGCAGAAGCAGTTCGAGGCCACCGGCAAGGACCGCGTGGTCAACGTCCGCTCCCGGGCCAGCCTCTACCAGACACTCGAACGCCTCGAGCGCCACGGGCTCGTCCAGGTCACCGACACCGTTGAAGTCGAGGGCTATCCAGACCGCGTCATCTACGCCATCACCGCCGCCGGCCGTCAGGTCGCCGGCGACTGGCTGCGCGAGATGCTGCACACCACCGACGGCGACTACCCCGAGTTCCTGGCCGCCCTGTCGATCCTCTTCGGGCTGCCGCCCGAGGAGGCCAGGGCCGAGCTCGAGCTGCGCGCCGAGCGCCTGGCGGCGCAGGTGGCCGACACGCAGGCGGGGCTGACCGGTCTTCCCCCGGAGCTGCCGCGGTTGTTCGTGCTCGAGGAGGAGTACCGCTTGGCCGTGCTCACCGCCGAAGTGACGTGGCTGCGCGGCGTGATCGACGACCTCGAGGCCGGTCGCCTGACCTGGAGCGAGGAGTGGCTGCGTCAGATCGCCGAGACATTCATTTCCCCAGACGACCAAGAGGAGTTCTGATGACACCGATGATCGAGGCCCGCGGCCTCACCAAGCGCTATGGCAAGACCCGGGCGCTCGACGGACTGGACCTGACCGCACCACGCGGGCAGGTGGTGGCCGTGCTCGGCCCCAACGGCGCCGGCAAGACAACGTTCGTGCGCATCGTGGCCACCCTGCTGGCCCCTGACGAGGGGACGTTGCGCGTCGCGGGCCATGACGTCCGCCGCGACCCCGGCGCCGTCCGCCGGGCCATCGGCCTCGCGGGCCAGTTCGCCGCCATCGAGCCGGCGATGACCGGGCGCGAGAACCTCGAGATGGTGGCCCGCCTGTTCGGGCTCGGGCGCCGCGACGCCAAGGCGGCGGCGGCGTCAGTGCTCGACCAGCTCGGACTCGCGGACGACGGAGATCGTCTGGCGCGCACGTACTCGGGCGGCATGCGCCGGCGGCTGGACCTCGGTGCCAGCCTGGTTGGCACCCCGCGCCTGCTGCTGCTCGACGAGCCGACCACCGGCCTGGACCCGCGCAGCCGGATCGAGCTGTGGGATGCCATCCGCGCCCTGGTGGCGGGGGGAACCGACGTCCTGCTGACCACCCAATATCTCGACGAGGCCGACCATCTCGCGTCCGAGATCGTGATCATCGACCACGGCCGCGCGGTCGCCGCCGGCACCCCTGGCGACCTCAAGCGCCGCATCGGCGGCGACGTGGTCGAGGTGCGTGTGGCCAGTCGCGACGATCTGGCGCGCGTGGCTGAGCTCCTCGCGCGGCTCCAGCAGGGCCCGGTTGCGCTCGACGAGGCCACGCGGCGCGTGAGCGTGGGCATGGACTCCGGTAGCGACGGCCTGCTCACCGCGCTGCGCTCCCTCCAGGACGCCGGTCTGTCCGTCCAGGACGTCGCCATGCGCCAGCCCAACCTCAACGAGGTGTTCCTCGCCCTCACCGGGCACCCGACCGACACCCCAGACCCGGGCCCCGCGGCGGCGGCGGCCTAGGCAGACACGCAAAGGAACCAACCACATGTCATCCACCGCCTCCGCTCTCGCCCCGCCCGCCACGCGCGTCGATCATCGCGCCGGACTGGTGAGCAGCACCGCCACCGTGACGCGTCGGACGTTACTGCGCTTCGTCCGCACGCCACAGCTGATCGTGCTGGCCACGGTCCAGATGTCGCTGTTCTTCCTGATCTACCGCTACATGTTCGGCGGCGCCATCCACATCGCGGGGATGCCCTACGTCGACTATCTCGTGCCCGGGTTCATCGCCACCGGGGTGCTGTTCAGCGGGATCGGCACCGCCACCGCCGTGGCCGAGGACCTCGAGCACGGGTTCATCGACCGGCTGCGTTCCCTCCCGATCCCGCGGGCGTCGGTCCTGACCGCGCGGGCGCTCGCCGACACCGTGATCTTCACCTGGGCCACCCTGTTCACCACCGCGATCGCCTTCGCGGTCGGGTTCAGCCTGCACGGCTCGGCGCTCGACGGCCTCGCGGCCCTCGGGCTGGTGATCCTGTTCGGGTTCGCGTTCGAGTGGGTGTTCATCACCATGGGTCTCTACGCCGGCAACGCGCAGGCGGCGCAGGGCATGGGCATGATCGTGTTCCCGTTCGCGTTCGTCTCCAGCGCCTATGTCCCGGTGGCCTCGATGCCCGAGTGGCTGCAGGTGTTCGCCAAGCACCAGCCGCTGACCTACATGGTCGACGCGGTGCGCTCACTGACGCTGGGCCCGCACGCGCAGGCGCTCCTCGGGCACCCGTCGTCGTACTTCGTGGTCCGCTCGCTGCTGTGGACGGCGGGGATCCTGGTCGTGGCCCTGCCGCTCGCGGTGGCCAAGTACCGCCGGGGCTGAGCCGCTAGGGCGCGCGCTGCGCGGCCGCGGTGGGGGTCTGGCCGGAGACGAGCTCAGGGAGATGCAGGGCGCGCCTCACCTCGTGCGCCAGGCGCAACAGCGCCGGGGTGAGGCGCGCGAACCGCTCGCGCCACGCGACGAGGTTCGTGGGAGCCCGACGCGCCGCCGCCGTGAAGATCCCCGCCTCGACGCGCACCTGGCGCAGCAGCGATCCGATCGCCGTCTGCGCCGCCGCGGGCCATGTCGTCCGTGCCAGCCCGTCGGCGTATGCGCGCTCGGAGGCGGCGGCGCGGGCGCTCACGGATCTGATCTCGCGCGCCGGCGTGCGCTCCGTCCAGCCCGCCTCAGGGCTGTCGATCCGGCGGGCGGCGATGTTCTGGGACCGAGCGATCTCGAGGTAGCGCCGTCCGGCGGCGGTGATGATCCCGGGGGCGATGGTGAAGGCGTCGCCGCGCAGTGGCGTGGGCGCGACGTTCATCGCGCCGACCGACATCCACTGGGCGTACATGTCGGCGTAGCGCGGCGGCACGCCGTTGGCCGCCACGTCGATCATGTGCACGTCGGACAGCCGGGGATACGGCGTCGCCTTGCCCGACGTCTCGCTCGGGTCCTCCTGCAGCCATTCGGCGAGATTGAACGCGCCGTCGCCCTCCTCGCGGGTCTGAAACGTCGCCTGCCGCCCCGAGGTCGTGTCGGCGATCGCCACCCGCCAGCGGCCAGAGTGCAGCGTCAGTCCGCTGGCCACCACGTCCCCCGGATGGACGTGGAAGAGTATCTGCGGGTGGTAGCCGCGCCGGGTGTCGGTCCAGAACGCTCCGTACACCGGGCGCGAGTCCGCGCCGCGGTCCTCGGTGGTCCCCACCTGAATGAACGGGGACGGGTGGGGCAGCCCGCTCGCCTGGGCCCCGATCCACGTGCTGGCGTGCGCCTCCCCGAAGCCCGAGTCCATCCTCGGCACCGACCACGCCGCCCGCACCGACATCAGGTGACCGCTCCACACGTAGCCCGCCATGCGGCCGAACGACGACGTGGCGCCGCCGTCACCCGAACCTCCACCGCACCCCTGCGCGCCGAATGAGACCGCGATCCCCGCCGCGATCAGCCCAACCCATCGCCCCACCGTGCGCATCGACTCCTCCTGGGCCCGTCCGGCCCACCGGACACAGATCCTAGTGATCACCCGCCAGGCGCCGGTACGTGCCGGCCAGCCGCGCCGTGATCCGCGGCCACGCGAGATGCGCCATCGCGTCCCGGGCGCGCGCCGCCATCGCCGCCACCTCCGCGGCGTCGGTGCGCAGGCGCTCGATCGCCCCCACCCACTCCGAGGCGGTCTCGGCCCGCAGGTAGTGCTCGCCCGGGCGCAGCCCAAGCCCCGCCACGCCGAGCGCGGTGGAGATGACCGGCCGGCCCAGGAACGCCGCCTCGATCGCCTTCAGCCGGGTGCCGCTGCCCTCGAACATCGGGATCACCAGCGCGTGCGCCGCCGCGTAGAACGGCGTGACGTCGTCCACCCGTCCGTGGTAGGTGACACCCGGGCCTTCCACCGGGTCGGGAGGAGCCTCGCCCGCCACGTCGAGCGTCACCGGCGCTCGCGCGCGCGCCCGCGGGATCACCTCGCGCGCCAGCCAGCCCAGGCCGTGCTCGTAGGGCCAATAGGCGGCGAAGCCGACGAACACCAGCCGCGCCGGATCGGCTTGCCCGAGCGGCGCCAGGGGCAGCGGATCGCGCGGGTCGGCGCCGTTGGGGCACACTTCCGCGCGCCGGGCGCCGCCCGCCCGCATCGTCGCCGCGTCCAACTCGGACACCGCCAGGCAGATGTCGGCGCCCTGCCAGCAGCGGTGTTCCTCGAGCTCGATCTTGCGCCACTCCACTTCGACGTACCCGCGTTGGGCCGGCGGCCGGCGCCCCGCGACATCGCGCCACACCCGGTGCTCGATGTTGTGGGCGGAATAGACCGTTCGTCCCGGGGCGAGCCCCAGGCCGGCCAGCCCGGCGCCGGGGCTGTCGAGATGCAGCACGGCCCCCGGCCGCCCGGCTACGAGGCGCGCCAGCGCGGCGCGGAGGGCCGGCGTGGCGTACGTTCCCCACGCCGCCGAGGCGGTCGCCCCGACGGCGGCGCCCCCCGGCGTCGCGGCTGCGAACGGCACGAGCTCGATGCGTGCCTGCGGGAGCAGCGCCTCCAGTTCGGCGCGCCCGACCGTCACCGACTCCCACGCGGGGCCGCCGGCGAAGGTGACCAGCGTCAGGTCGAGGGCGCGCGCCAGCCCCTGGGCCAGCCGTGCGGTTCGGATCCGCGCCCCGTTGTCCAGCGGCCACGGCGGACGATGGGTGGCGAAGATGACCTGCGGACGGGTCCCCGGCACCGGCGCGACGCGCGGCCTCAGGCGCTGGGCGAGCGCGCCGCCGCCGCGGTCTCGGCGCGCTCCAGCGTCCGCTCGAGCTCCCGGTACACGCGCGCGTTGACCGACATCCCGCAGTGGCTGCCGTCGATCTCGACGCACGTCGCGCTGGGGTCCAGGCAGGCGCGCCAGTCCACGATGGCGTCGCTGCGGGAGTAGACCATCAGCGCGACGATGCGGTCCTCGAGCGGGGCCCGCAGCAGCGCGTAGTAATCGGTGCAGCACGCGCCGTCCTGGCACGCCGAGCTGAACACGCCGGGCACGCCGAGGTCGCCCAGCCGCGCCACCGAGCGCACGGTGCGCATGACGCCCCGGGACACCGCCAGCAGGTCGAGGACCGGCGAGCCGAGCATGACCACCGCCGCCACCGCGTCGGGATGGCGCGCGGCCAGCGCGCGAGCCAGCGTCCCGCCGCGGCTCTGGCCGATCAGGATCGCCGGCTCGTCAACGCTCGCCAGCACGTCCTCCAGGCGCCTGAGCTCCCGGCCGGCGCACCCGGTGTTGACGCGGATTCCGCTCAGGCACACCTGGTGGCCGCGCCGGCGCAGCCAGCTCGCCAGCAGCGTCAGCGATGCGTCGCCGGCCAGGAAGCCCGGGATGAGCAGCACCGGCGGACGGTGAGGCGCCCGGGCCGGGGACCGGAAGCGCCCGTCGGCCAGGAGACCGGCCAGCTCTGGCCAGAACCTCAGCTCCGCGTACATGGGCGCGCCCACGGGCGAACCCTACTCCGCGGCGCAGCTGGATACGCCAGGCACATCTGCGCGCATTTCGTGGTCCAGCAGCCAGCGCTTGACCGCCACGCCGGCGGCGTAGTCCACCAGCCCGCCGCCCGCGCCGATCAGCCGGTGGCACGGGACGATGATGCAGAACGGGTTCTGGCCGTTGGCGGCGCCCACCGCGCGGGCGGCGTGGGGCCTCTCCAGCGCGGCGGCGAGGCCGCCGTAGGTGCGGGTCTGCCCGTAGGGGATCCGCTCCAGCGCGCCCCACACCTGGCGTTGAAACGGCGTGCCGCGCCGGCGCAGCGGGAGCGCGAACGTCGTGCGCTGGCCCGCGAAGTACTCGGTGAGCTGCCGGCGCGCCTCGTCAAACGGCTCGGTCGCCTCGCGCCAGCCTACCCCGACCTCCGGGGCCCAGCGCTGCCCGTCGATCCATACCGCCGACAGGGCGCACCCGTCGCCGGCCAGCAGCAGGTCGCCGACGGGACTGGGCATGCGCGTGAACAGGGCCGTCATGCCGCGAGGGCCCACAGATGCTGGACGGCATAGGCGCGGTAGGGCCGCCACGCGTCTGAGACGCGCTGCTCCTCCCTGGCCCCCGGGTCGCAGCCCAGGCGCGCGAGGCCGTGGCGCACGCCGGCGTCGCCGGGCGTGAACGCGTCGGGATCGCGCAGCGCGCGCATGGCGATATAGCCGGCTGTCCACGGTCCGATCCCCGGCAGGGCCAGCAGCGCGGCGGTGCTCTCCGCCCGATCGGCGCTCTCGTCCAGCATCAGCCGCCCGTGCGCCAGCTCGGCGGCGATCCCGACGAGCGTGCGCCCACGGCTGCGCGGCATCGGCAGGCTCGCCGGGTCAAGCTCGGCGATCGCCTCCGCCCGCGGGAAGACGTGGGTGACCGCGCCGACGGGCTCGGGCAGCGGGGCGCCGCGGTCGGCGACCAGGCGGGCGGCAAGCCGGGTCGCGGCCTTCACCGACACCTGCTGGCCCAGCACCGCGCGCACCGCCAGCTCGGCCCCGTCGGGATGCCCGGGCACCCGCCGCCCCGGCGCCTCGGTCACGAGCCCGCCGATCACCGGGTCGCCGCTGAGGTGCGCCGCGATCGGGGCCAGGTCGCGGTCGAGGTCCAGCAGCCGCCGGCAGCCGTCGATCGCCGCCTCCCGGTCGCGCGGGTCGTGCAGCCAGAAGGTCGCCACGACGTGATCGGCCTGCGGAACCACGTCCACGACTCCGGGCGCATGGGGCAGCGACAGGCTACGCCGGTAGCCGCCGGGGATCGTCTCCTCCACGCCGGGCACCGCGCGCGCAGTCAGGAACGCCATCAGCGCCGCGCCGTCAAACGGCGTGCGGACGGGCAGGCGAAGCGAGCGTCGCATCATCGCTTCAACGGTCCCAGATGGCGTGATGTGAGGTCACCCGGTCCGCACCGGCCGCTCCGGGCGAGGGATGAGGATCAGCGACGCGATCAACGCGGAGTCGAGCAGGATGTAGGCCGGAAAGGCGACGCTGGCAAATCCCCAATCCTCGGGCGCGATCGTGAGCAGCGTGATCGCCGCACCGGCGGCGCCGGCCACGAACGCGACCGCGTGCTCGGTGTGGGGATAGAGGTAGGCCTTGCGGATCGTCGGGATGGCGGCGAGGAAGTCGGCCAAGACGCTCAAGAGGATCGCGACGTTGCCGCGTCCGGTCACCGCCCACGCGCCCAGGGCGGCCAGCGACAGCACGCCGCAGCCCACGTCGAACGGCGTGACCCGCGCGTAGGCCTTGGGGTCCAGGAACGACGCGACGACCACGATCAGCGGGCCCAACCCGACGGCGAGCGTGAGCACCGCGTTGAGCCCCACGCCCTGAGCCACTTCCGCGGCGAAGGCGATCATGGGCGCCAACGCCCAGAGCATCCAGCTCACGCGGTTGGGCTGGGTCTTGCCGCGCACGGTGTCGACGGCGTAGGCGGCGTTTCCCATCACGATGATGAGCGCCGCCAGGATGGCGAAGCGGGGGTCGATCACGGCCGCGGGCCCTGTCGGGGATCAGCGGCGCGCGACGGCCGCCAGCGCCAGCATCTCGAACGCCATGGCGGCGCCGTGGAGGGCGGTGGTCTGTCCGGGGCCGTCATAGGCCGGCGACACCTCTACCAGATCAAAGCCGGTGAAGCGGATGCCGGCCAGCGCGCGCAGGAACCCCAGCGCTTCGCGCGGATACAGTCCCGCCACCTCCGGGGTCCCCGTGCCGGGGGCGAAGGCTGGGTCCAGCACGTCGATGTCGAACGACATGTAGACCGGGCCGCCGCCGATCCGCTCGCGCACGCGCTCGCCGTACTGCGCCGGCGTCAGCGTGGCCAGCTCGTCCCCATCGACGACCTCGAACCCCATGTCGCGCGGCTGGTCCACATCGGCGGGGCCATAGAGCGGCCCGCGCATGCCCGCCAGCAGCGATCGCGACGGATCCAGCAGCCCCTCCTCCACCGCGCGCCGGAACGGCGTGCCGTGGAAGTAGCGCTCGCCGTAGTACTGGTCCCAGGTGTCGGCGTGCGCGTCGAGCAGCACCAGCCCCACGGGCCCGTGCACGGCCGCGTGGGCGCGCAGCTCGCCGAGCACGATCGAGTGATCTCCGCCGAGGACCACCGGCACGATCCCAGCGCGCAGCACCGGCTCCAGGCCGGCGGCAATCTGCTCGGCGGTGCGCTGCGCGTTGCCGGGCGTGATCTCCAGGTCGCCGCCGTCGACCACCGAGAGCGTGGCGAAGACGTCGACGTCCAGTGCCGGGTGGTAGGGGCGCAGCATCGCCGACGCCGAGCGGATCGCCTCCGGGCCGAACCGCGCCCCGGTGCGGAAGCTCGTGGCTGTGTCGAAGGGCACGCCGATCACCGCGGCGTCGACGTCCTCGTGGGGCAGCCCCACGTGGGGCAGCCGGGCGAACGTGCGCGGACCGGTGTAGCGCGGAGCGACGCTCGCGTCCGGGGGCTGAAAGCGTGGGCCCGAGGTGGTCATCGCACGCCCCGCTGCGGATCCGGCAGCACGAAGCACACCGCGGGGGCGGGGCGCAGCCGCGCGCCGAAGCGGATCCACTCGGTGTCGTCCATGGACATAAGTTACGTGGCGAACTCGAGCTCCTGGTCCGACGCGTCTAACCTGCCGCGGATGGAGCCCGAGACACGGTTGGCGCACGCGCGGCTGCCGGCGCTGGAGCGCGCCACCATCCACCCCTTTCACGACGGCCAACCAGGGCCGGTCTTCTACCAGCGCTACGCGCACCCCGTGGGCCTGGAGGCCGAGCGGCTGATCGGGGAGCTCGAGGGCGGCCCGGCGCTCCTGTTCCCCTCCGGCATGGGCGCCACGACCGCGCTCGTGCTCGCGCTGCTCGAACCCGGCGCGCGCGTGGCAGTGGCCGACGGCGGGTACTACGGGACGATCGGGATGCTCGCTGCCGAGCTCTCCCGCTGGGGCCTGGACGTCGTCGGCTTCGATCAGACCGCCCCGCCCCCGCCGGCCGACCTCGTGTGGCTGGAGCCGTGCGCCAACCCGCTCATGACCTTTCCCGATCTCGACGCCGGCGTTGCCGCCGCCCACCGCGCCGGCGCGCGGGTCCTCGTCGACAACACCGTGCTCAGCCCGCTGCTGCTGCGCCCGCTCGACCATGGCGCGGACTTCGTCCTGCACAGCGCCACCAAGATCCTCGCCGGCCACCACGACGCCCTCGTAGGCGTCGTCATCTGCGCCCGGGCCGAGGATCACGAGCGGCTCGCGCGGTTTCGCGGCGCCACCGGGATCGTCGCCGCCCCTGACCCGGCGTGGCTGCTGCTGCGCGGGCTCAAGACGCTCGGCGTCCGCGTCGAGCGCCAGGCGGCGACCGCGCTGGAGCTGGCCCGCCGGCTCGGCGCACACCCCGCGGTCAGGACCGTCCGCTACCCCGGCCTCGGCGACCCGGTGGCCGCGCGCTACGTGACCGCGTTCGGCCCGCTGCTGTCCTTCGACGTCGCCGGCGCCGACGAGGCCCTCGCCGTCGAGACCGCCCTGAGGCTGATCGAGAACGCCACCAGCCTCGGCGGCGTCGCGTCGACGCTGGAGGCCCGCGCCCGCTGGGAGGGCGATCGCATCCCGGCCGGGCTGCTGCGCCTCAGCGTCGGCCTCGAGGACGTTGAGGACCTGTGGGCCGATCTGAGCCAGGCCCTCGACAAGCTCGGCTGAGCCGCCCGTCTCGGCCCTCGCTCTGACTGCCCTCACATGCGCCAGTGCGCCTCGAGGTTGGCGATCATCGCCTTGTCGCGGGCGCGCTCGACCGTGCTCTCCGAGGGTAGGCCCGTCCGCATCTCGAATACGCGCCGCTGCGCGTGGTTCATCTCGGCCAGGGTGCGGCGAATCCGCTGGACGGTGTGCCGGGGGCTGAGTCTGCGTGCCATGGTGGCTCCTCGTGTCGCTGTGACGGGCCTTGCGACCCGCTCTCAACGATCGGCTAAGCCACGCGGGCGCACATCGGCAGTTCGCAGTCGGGTTGGCCACCCGAGGCCTTACTTCCCCGCCGCCTGGCCTTAGCCCGACTCGACCACGCGTCCAGCGGACCGGCGCGCCTGAAAGCCGCTTAACGCGGGCAAAACCGCCCAAAAGCACCCAGACCTTCTCAGTAGTAACTACGGATCTTGCGGTTTCGGGCTAAAGGTCCTGACGCACCCCGCCGACCACCGCCGTATCGGTCCAAAGGCAAACCCGTCGCAAGGCGGGGACGCAAAGCCAGAGGTCTCGCCGTCACGGACGAGATAGCTCGGTTGCCGGCGATGTCAGCCACCACTCTCCACCCGGAGAGCGCAATCGAGGAGAACCATGATGGCCTCCACCATTCAGGGGCGTCTGCGCCTGCCTGCCCATATCCGCCTGACCGTGATCGCCCTGGTGGGAATGGTCGGCCTGGTCTGGCTCCTGTTCTTTGGGATGTCCCCTCGACTGCACCGTACCGCTGAACGTGCCGGCGGCCTGGCCCCCGCCGCCGGCACGAGCGGTGCCCCCAGCAGCCCCGCCAACCTGTCCCCTCAGCTCGCGCATCTGGCGGCGACCAGCCCGCATCGGCGCGTCCAGGTCATCATCCAGCTGCGGCCCGGCGTGGACGCCGGCGCCGGACGCGCCCTGGTGCGGTCGCTCGGTGGCACGCCGGGACTGGACCTGCACATCATCAACGGCCTGTCCGCGCAGATGACGGCCGCCGCCGCCCGCGCGCTGGCGGCCGGCCCCAAGGTTCACGCGGTCTCGCTCAACGCCACGCTGAAGCAGACGTGGTGGCGGGGGACCCCCACCCCGTGGCAGCTGTCCACCACCTATGACCAGTCGGTGCATGCCACCGGCCTGTGGCGGCAGTCCACCGGGCGCGGCGTCGGCGTCGCGGTCATCGACACCGGCATCACCGGCGACCTGCCTGACTTCCAGAGCTCCCGCTGGAACTCCACCTCGCGAGTGGTCGCGTCAGCGGTCATCGATCCCAACGCCTCCACCGCCGCCGACACCTACGGTCACGGCACTGCGGTGGCAGGCCTGATCGCGGGCAACAGCCACGACCGCAACTACGGCGACCCGCTCCAAAACGACTACGCCGGCAGCGCCCCCGACGCCAACCTCATCTCCATCAAGGTCGCCAACGACGACGGTCAGGCCACCACGCTGGACGCGATCTACGGCCTCCAGTTCGCCGTCGACCACAAGGACCAGTACAACATCCGCGTCATCAACCTGTCCTTCCGGTCCACGGACGCCGAGTCCTATAAGACCGATCCGGTGGACGCCGCCGCTGAGCAGGCCTGGTTTGACGGCATCACGGTGGTGGCGGCCGCGGGGAACATGGGCAGCGCCTCCGACGCCGTCTCGTACGCCCCCGGCAACGACCCCTACGTCATCACCGTCGGCGCAGTCGACGATCAGGGCACGGCGGACAACTCCGATGACGTAACCGCCAGCTGGTCCAGCCAGGGCACCACGCAGGACGGCGTTGCCAAGCCCGACGTGCTCGCCCCGGGTGCGCACATCATCACCACCCTGGCGCCCAACAGCGACTTCGCCAACCTGTGCCCCACCTGTGTCATCGGCGGCTCCTACTTCCAGGTCAGCGGCACCTCGCTGGCCGCCCCGATCGTCGCGGGCGTGGCCGCCGATCTGCTCGCCGACCATCCCAGCTGGACCCCTGACATGGTCAAGGGCGCCCTCGTGAACACCGCCACCCAGCTGTCGGACGGCGGCGGCGAGATCAACGCGAGCGCTGCCGACTGGGCCAACGGCAGCCAGCTCACCTCCGATCAGAACCTCACGCCCAACACGCTGATCGATCCCGACACCGGCGCCATCGACTACAACGCGGCGAGCTGGAGCGCCGGCAGCTGGAGCACGGCCACCGACCCGCTGGCCGCGAGCTGGAGCGCCGCCAGCTGGAGCTGCCTCAACTGCTCTTCGGACGGCAGCGGTGACAACGGCGGCAGCGGCGGCGGTGTTGACCCGACCGCTGCCAGCTGGAGCACCGTCGGCTGGACCACGATGTGGGGCTAGCCATGAGCGCGATCGCCCCCGCCAAGGTCATGAATCGGATGTCCCGGATGCGTACCCGCCTCCCTCGCCTCTCGCGCGCGACACGGATGTCGCGCGGGGAGGTCGCCATCTGGCTGCTCAGCGGGGCGCTGATCGCGACCGGCATCGCCGTCCTGCGCTCAGGGGGGCTGGACTACCCGCCCATCGTCCCGTCGATGCGCGTGTCCTTCTGGGTCCTGCTGGTGGCGTTCGCCTGCGCCGAGCGCTTCGTCGTCCACGTGCACTTCCGCCGCAGCGCGCACTCGATGTCGCTGGGCGAGATCCCCCTCGTGTTCGCCCTCGTCTTCGCCGGCGGCCACGACGTGATCCTGGCCGGCGCGCTCGGGCGCCTGTTCGTGCTGGCGGTGCATCGCCGCCTGCCACCCATCCGGCTTGCCTTCAACCTCGGCCAGTTCCTGGTGGGCAACTGCTTCGCGGTGCTCGTGTTCCACGCGGTCGCGGGCTCGTCCTCGCAGATCGACCCCACCGTGTGGGCCGCCGCCGCGCTGGCCACGGCCGCCAGCTCGCTGTGCTCCGTGTTCCTCATCAGCTCTGCGGTATCGCTCTCTGACGGCATGCTCAGCATGCGCCAGGTCGCCGGCTCGCTGTCGACCGACCTCGCCGTCGCGGCGGTCAACACCAGCGTCGGCCTGTGCGCCGCGACCGTCGTCTTCAACGACTGGCGCGCCGCCATTCTCATGGCTCTCCCCGTCATCGGGATGTACCTCACCTTCCAGGCCTACATCAAGGAGCGCCAGCGCCACGGGCGGCTGGAGTTCCTTTACGAGGCCGCGCGGGCACTGTCGCGCACCCCGGAGATCGGCACCGCGCTGGAGGGGCTGTTGGGCCAGGCGCTGGAGGCCTTCCGTGCCGAGTTGGCCGAGATCATCTTCTTCTCCCCTGACGGCAACGACGCGCTGCGCACCACTGTGCGCGCCAACGGAGCCGGCAGCAAGCTGGAGGGCCTGGAGCCCGCCATCGTCGCGGAGCTGCGCGCGCTGATCGGCACCCAGGAGCCGGGCGCCTTCGCCACCCGCGAGATCTCCCCGGGTCCGCTGGCCGACTATCTGGAGCAGCGCCAGCTCGGCCGGGGCATGTTCGCGGTGCTGTCGGGCGAGCGCAACTGCATGGGCGCGATGATCATCGGCAATCCGTCGGGCGTGGTCGACAGCTTCTCCGCCGACGACGTCAAGCTGTTCGAGACGCTGGCCAACAACACCAGCGTCGCGCTCGAGAACGACCGCCTCGGCCACACGGTGTGGCGCATGAAGGAGCTGCAGCGCGAGCTCGAGCACCAGGCCTCGCACGATCCGCTGACCGACCTCGCCAACCGCCTGCTGTTCGCCGAGCGGGTGTCGCAGGCACTGGAGCGCGATCGCGAGAACGTGTCGGTGATCTTCATCGACATCGACGACTTCAAGACGATCAACGACACGCTCGGCCACGCCGCCGGCGACGAGCTGCTCATCGCGATCAGCCGCCGCCTGCGCGACTGCGTGCGCCCGTCCGACACGCTGGCCCGCCTGGGTGGCGACGAGTTCGCCATCATGCTGGAGCGCACCGCCTCCGAGGACGAGGCGATCCAGGTCGCCGAGCGGATCAACCGGCGCCTCGGCGAGCGCTTCTCGCTCGCCGGGCAGAACATCTCCGTGCGCGCCAGCGCGGGCATCGCCGTTGGGGCCGGCGGCCCGCTGACGCCCGAGGAGCTGATCCGCAACGCCGACGTGGCCATGTATCGGGCCAAGCAGGCCTCCAAGCGCGGCTGGGAGTTGTTCGAGTCCGGCATGGAGGTGCCGGTGATCAAGCGCCACGGGCTCAAGCAGCGTCTACGCGAGGCCGTGCGCGAGAACTCCTTCCAGGTCCACTACCAGCCCATCGTCGAGCTCGAGACCGGCCGGGTGGCCGCCAGCGAGGCCCTGGTCCGCTGGCTGGACGGCCCGCGCGGCTGCGTCAACCCGGCCTCCTTCATTCCGATCGCCGAGGAGATGGGCGTCATCGTCCCGCTCGGGCGCTCGATTCTGGAGCGAGCCTGCCGGGAGGCCCAGCTCTGGCCCTCCGAAGACGGCTCCGCCCCGCTCGTCCACGTGAATCTTTCCCCAGTGGAGTTGCGCGATCCACATTTCCTGACCGGCGTAGCCGGAGTGCTTGAGCGCTCCGGCCTACGCCCGGACAGGCTCGTGCTGGAGATCACCGAGGGCGTCGTGCTCCGCGATCCCGAGAAGAGCATCGCGATCCTCAACGAGCTGCGCGGCCTCGGCGTCCAGCTCGCCCTCGACGACTTCGGCACCGGCTACTCGTCGCTCAGCCACCTGCGCTCCCTCCCCATCGACTGGCTGAAGATCGGCCAGCCGTTCGTCGGCGAGGGTGGCCTGGACCGGCCCTTCTTGCGAATGATCCTGGAGCTCGCCGCCGACCTGAACCTCGGCGTGGTTGCCGAGGGGATCGAGTCCGGGGGGCAGCTCGGATCGCTGCGTGAGCTCGGCTGCGGCTTCGGCCAGGGCTTCTATCTGGGCTCGCCGGCGGAGCTGGAGACAGCGGGGCACGCGCCTCGGCTCAACGACATCGTCGACTTCCGGACCCCGGCGCTCACCGCCTGAGCCGCAGCACTCGCGGCGCTACTTGATCTCGCGGACCGGCTTGGCCTCGAGCCACGCGCGTTCCATCGCGGCCCGGGCCTTGAGCAGATCCTGGTCGAACAGCGCCTGCTCTTCATGGTCGAGGACGTTGCGCGGAGCGTTGAGATAGGCCGCGTAGGCCTCGGTCTCCGCCCCGATGTCGCCGGGGTAGGCTTTCATCGTCGCACCTATCATCACCGCCGTTGCGGACGGATACCCGGTTCCCGGATCGGACAATCTGGCCCGCCCCATTTTGTGGCTGTTGGAGGCCCGGTTAGCTCCCTCTGCCAGCATGGCGGGATGGAGAGCGCGCGCCCGGCGATGGTCGTGACCGGCGGCGGGCGCGGCATCGGCGCCGCCACGGTGCTCGCGCTGGCCCGGGCCGGCAACGACGTGACGTTCGCCTATCACCAGGACGCCACGTCCGCCCAGCGCGTCGTGGCGCAGGCCGGCGAGGCCGGGGCGCGCTGCGTCGCCGTGCAGGCCGACGTGACCGTGGAGGGGGACGTGCGGCGCCTGTTCGAATCGGCCGCCGAGCTCGGCCCGATCGCCGGCCTGGTGAGCAACGCCGGCTTCACCGGTCACATCGGCGATCTCGCCGACACGCCGGTCAAGGTCATCCGGCGCGTGATCGACGTCAACCTCACCGGAGCCGTCCTGTGCTCGCGACGGGCCGCGCAGCTCATGTCGACCAAGCGTGGCGGCGAGGGCGGAGCCATCGTCCACGTCTCCTCGGCCGCCGCGACGCTCGGCTCCGCGCACGAATACGTGCACTACGCGGCGGCCAAGGCCGGCATCGAGGCGCTCACCGTCGGACTGGCCAAGGAGCTGGCCGCCGAGGGGGTGCGCGTCAACGCGGTCGCGCCGGGCATCGTGGATACCGAGATCCACGCCCACGCCGGCCGGCCGGACCGCGCGCGGACCGCCGCCGGGCGGATCCCGCTGGGACGCGCCGCTCAGCCGGACGAGATCACCCCGGCGGTGCTGTGGCTGCTCAGCAGCGCCGCCGGCTACACCACCGGAGCGATCATCCGCGTCGCCGGCGGGCTGTAGCTCGTCGGCTCAGTCCGCGCCGCTGTCGCGGCGCAACTCGGCGCCGTAGCGGCGCCACAGCGTGGAGCGGCTCACGCCGATCGCGTCGGCGATGTCCTGCGTCCGCGCGCCCGCCTGGACGGCTTTGGTCACCAGCCGGCGCCGCTCGGCTTCATGGCGATCCATCATCGAGCGCAGCTCGGCGAGGACTAGGACCCGCACACCCCAACGGATAACCCGCGAGGGCGATCGCTAACCCTCGTCTGGCCACAGAAGCGCGCGCGCACCGACCAGATCGATCGTCCGGGCAACCTGGTCGGTCATCGGGCCATCCACCTCAAGCTGCCAGTGATCGCGACGCGCGTCCGCCACCTGGCGGATGATCTCCTGGATCCCACTGCTGTCGACGAAGGCCAGGCCAGAGAGATCGAGGCGCACTCCGTAGCCGCCCTTGTGCAGTTCGCGCAGCCGCAGAGACAGATGGTCGATCGTGGCGACGTCGAGCTCCCCGACCAGCGTCAGACGCAGCGTTCCGTCACGCTCGAACCTCTCCTCCATCCGAAACACGCGATCCAGGGCCGGCCGAGCGTGCCAAATTGACACCAGCCCGTCAAGGCAGGACGATCCCGGCGCAGGGAGAATCGCAATCCATGCATCGCCCCAGCGCCTCCCGGGTAGCCGGGGCGCGAGGCCCGCTATGCCCGACTGGCGTCAGAAAAACGAGATGGAGCTCGACGGCGCGTTCAAGGAGATCGCGTTCATCCGCATGGCGCCCAACGACTTCGCCCAGCGCTTCGAGATCGCGTTCACCCAGCGGGCGCACGGCAAGCGCGAGATGCTCAGCTACGCGGCGATCGAGCTCGACTCCGGCACGCGTTTCTTCCTTCAGCACGAGCACACGCTCTCCGATCAGGGCATCTGGCTCTACGGCAGTGCCGACGACGACGCCGAGACGCAGTGCGAGGAATTCGCGCGGGCGTTCGGAATCGACCCGTCGGACATCGCCGCCCTGTGAGAGCGCAGCCCAGGGCTACGCTCTCACGTGTGTCACGCGCCTCGGTGCTGCTTGCCGCCATGACGATCGAGCCGACGACCACGTCGGACCTCTATGACCGAATCGGTTACCCGGCCCTCACCCGCGTCGGCCTCGTCCCGTACCAGGCGTTCCGGGCCGAGCTGGTCAAGCTCTCGGCCGCCGGCCTGGCCTCCAGCAAGGAGGCGCCCGACGGCTCGACCATGTGGTGGCGAGAGGACGCCGCCTCGATCGCCGGTGGCTGACCCCGGGCGGGGGCGGGTCACGCTCAGGCGCTGAGCGGGACCACGTCGGCCGCCAGCAGCGCCCGCTCACCGCCCACGGCCGGCACATAGGCCACGCGGTTGCGCCCACCGCGCTTGGCCTCGTACAGCGCCCGGTCGGCGGCCTCGAACATCAGGCCGAACTCGATGTCCTCGCCGACGGCGCTGCAGACGCCCACCGATGCGGTCACGGGCAGCCCCGCCGGCCGGCAGCGCTCGATCGTGGCGCGGACCTGCTCGGCCACGTCGCATCCTGGGCGCAGACCGGCGCCCGGGAGTACCAGCAACAGCTCCTCACCCCCGACCCGGTACAGCAGCTCGAAGGAGCGCAACTCCTTGCGCAGGACGTAGGCGACGTCCTTGAGCACGGCATCGCCACAGGCGTGGCCGTGCTCGTCGTTGAGGCCCTTGAACCCGTCGAGGTCGCACATCACCAGCGACACCGGCGCCTCGGTCAGCCGGGCCTGCTCGGCCACCTCGCGGAAGCGACCCTCGAGGCCCTGGCGGTTGAGCAGTCCGGTGAGCGGGTCGAGCACGGCGTCACGCCGCCAGCGCAGCTCGGCGTTGAGCACGGGCTGCTGGGCGACGACGAGCGTGCCCAGGAGCACGATGAAACCCAGCAACGGCGTCGGATTGTGCTCGAGCTCGTGCGGCGATCCGATCACCGCCACCACCGCTAGGCCGACCGTGGCCAGCACCGCGCCGACCAGGAACACCGGCAGGCGAAAGCGCGCCGCGGCCGTGACCACCGGAATCGCGACCCATGGCAGCAGCGGGCTGTGCAGACCGCCGCTGAGCGCCGCGCCCGTGAGGATGAGCGTCGCGTGCAGGCACAGCGAGGCGGCGATGATCCGCTCGGGGTGCTGCACCCGGCGGCAGCAGCTGGTCGAGACCCAGGAGCGGCACCGGCGCCAGCGCGAACACGGCCAGCGGCCACCAACCCAGCCACGGCACCATCGCCGCCACGCCGATCCCGCAGAATGCCCCCGCCAGCAGGCGGGCACGGCGGACGGCCGGGCTCATGTCGACCAGGCGGGTCAGGTCGACCTTGGTGGACACAGCCAGCCGCCGACGTACTCGCCCTCGGGCGCGTCGCGCCGGTTGACCCCGAGCCGCCTGGCGCCGCGTCGCGCCGGCGCGAGGAGCGCGCCGCCGGCCCGCCCGAGGCGGGGCCGCGGGCGAAGTCTCCGCCGGCACTGCGGACTGCTGGCCCTGCGACATCTGCACCGACCCTCCGTGGTTTGCGCCGTCAAGACCGACAGGCTCGAGGCGCTGTCGGATCCGTATAAGCCCCTTCTCGACGGGCGGGGGACCAGCGTCAGACTCAGTTCCGGATCGTGGACGCACGTTCGACGCTCGCGGTGCGATCCGCGAAGATCTGATCAAACCTGCCGATCAGGCGCAACGGGCGCGGCCGCGAGCAGTTCGTCGAGATCGAGCGGGGCGTCGATCCCCGGCGCGTCGTCGGTGCCGTAGCGCGGCCACTGGTCAAACGGCCGGTCCCAGGCGAGCTCCAGGTCGTTGCCGTCCGGGTCCGACACGTAGACGGCCTGGTGGGTCCCGTGGTCTGAAACCTGGCGCAGGGGGACGCCCGCATCCAGGAGCCGGCGCACCGTCTCGGCCAGCCGCGCACGCGAGGAGAAGTTCAGTGCCACATGGTGCAGGCCCGTGACGCCGTCGGGCT
>CAVRKJ010000015.1:0-450061 GCA_963721515.1 uncultured Actinomycetota bacterium
TCTCGGCACTCTGAGTTGCTCTAAACGGCCGGGTCTTGCGAACCTTTGAGCGGGCCGTACGTTGTAGCTCGCATAACTGAATATGCGGGGTCGGGCGCGTAGAGAGGGAAGTGGTTATGGACCGGGTTAGTCGTTTCGTTCGCGCGGCGTGGGTCGCGGGGCTCGTGTCGCTGTTGGTGGTCGGAGCCGGGCCGGCGCGTGCTGCGTTCCCGGGGGCTAACGGTCGGTTGGTGGTCCAGCCGGCTAACGGCCGCGGGCTGCTCTGGTCGGTCAAGCCGATTCCTTTGTACGCCGCCTCGCCGTCCTTGTCCTGCGTGTCTGCGCGGTTCTGTCTCGCTGTGGGCCAGGAGGATGATGTGCTGCCCAGGGCTACGGCGATGCGCTGGGATGGCAAACGCTGGCGGCTAGACGCCACTCCAGATCCCAACCGAAGATATGGGCCCAACAATCTGATCGGAGTCTCGTGCACCTCGAGCCGGGACTGTGTTGGGGTCGGCAGCTACGTGCAAAGCGTTGGTTATGACCCGGCTGCCAACAAACAGACAGAAGTTGATATGCCCTTCGCTGAGCGTTGGAACGGGTTACGTTGGTCGCTGCTCCCCTTCCCCGGCTTGCCCCCCGCCGCACAGCCGGGAGGGCTGGGTGCTGTCTCGTGCATCTCGGGCCGCGCCTGCATGGCCGTCGGTGTTACCGAGGGGCTGTTTGCAGCACGGTGGGACGGGCGCAGCTGGTCTGTTGAGAGCATGCCTCTCCCAGCGGGCGCGACAAACGAGTATCTCGCTGATTTATCGTGCCCGTCGGCCACCTTCTGCATCGCGGTCGGCTTATACACGGACCCCGTTTCGGGCCTCGACCAGCCGCTCGCCGAGCAGTGGAACGGCAGCACCTGGTCGCTGTCAGTTCTGGCACGGGGTGCTGGCCCGGATGCCGACCTTAACGGCGTGTCGTGCACGTCGCGGCGGGCTTGCACCGCGGTCGGGGCATACAGCACACCTCCATACCGGGGCACCTTTCAGCCGTTCGCCGAGCGATGGGATGGGACCCGCTGGTGGTTTCAGAAGACCCCCAGCTTTCCGTCTGGGTGGAATGACCTGTGGGATGTGTCGTGTACTTCGAGTCGCGCCTGCACGGCGGTCGGCACCCGCGATCTCACGTACCCCTTGGTGGAGCGCTGGGACGGCACCAGCTGGTCAGTTCAGCGCATACCCAACGCGCGGAGTCCCCGCACGACGCTTCAGGCCGTGTCCTGCACCTCGTCCGCAATTTGCACGGCTGTCGGCACGGGATCACGCACCGGTATAGCCGAGCAATCACGGCCGGCGCAACGCTGACGGGCATACCTACCCCTGCGCGGGCGCACGCCGCAGTTCTCAGAGTGCTGGATCGGGCTAATTCCGACAGCGAGCGCCCGAAGAGGGATCGACGACCGAACGGCCGATGAGGGGTATCCGGATTCGGGCGGGGGCGTCGCACAGCCCAACCGCTACGGCGACGTCGAGGCATAGATGGTGGCGGGTTGTCGCCGACGGAGGAGTTGGTGTGGGCCGGGGCATCCATCCCCGGCCCACAAGGTCGGCTCCGATCAGAGCGTCGTGATCGCTTGCCCGGTGAAGATGCATTGCCCACCCGCGGTCTGGACGGTCGTCCACGCGGTTGCCAGCTGCTCGGTAGAGCCGTCGTTCACGGCGGCCTGAAACGTCACCTCCTGCGGGTTTGGAACGCTATGCGGCTCCTCATAGAACGACCCGCCGCTGAGCGCGTTGCTCGTCTGGATGTCGACGGTCGCGCCGGGGCCGGTCGCCCACGCGATCAGGTTGTCGACCGGCAGATCGGCGACGAACCGGAGCTTGCCGACACCGCCGGCGTCGCAGACGCCGGAGATGTGCCCGAAGTCGAGTTCGAGGAACTCGGTGGCTCCCGTCGACGGTGCCAGCACGAGCCGCGCGGAGCGCAGCTTCCCGGTGCCGGACACGTACGCGCGCGGTCCGAGGCCACCCAGCTTCGCGGAATCCGCGGCGATGCCGTTCGCAGCCAGGAAAGTGTTCGGTCCGTGGCCACCGAGCTTCGCGGAATCCGCAGCGGTACCGTTCGCAGCCAGGAACGTGTTCGGCACCACATCGCCTGAGGTCAGCGTTCCGTCCGCGACCTTCGATGACGTCACGGCGTTGTCGGCGATCGCGTTCGTGGTCACGGACGCCGGTGCGAGCTTGGGCCTCGTGACGGCACCATGTGCGAGCTGGGTCGTCCCGACCGCTCCCGCCTTGATCTTGCCGCTGGTGACTGCTGCCGCGTGGAGCTTCGTGTCGGTGACGGCGCCGTTCTTGATCTGCGAAGTGCCGATCTTCGACACAGCGACCGCCGTCCCGCCGAGCGCCACGAACAGCGCCACCAGCGAGATCGCCAGCGAGACTCTGGAACTGTTGATCCTGCGCATATGCATCCCCTTCGGTTGTCAGCCCGGCGTCAGTCTTCCAGCGAGCGCGGCGGCCGCCAAGTTATCGCCCGTCTGTGACCTCCCCTACGAAGGAATCGGGCGATGCGGGACCAGTCGACTCCCGGGAAAGCTCGCCTTGATGGACGTTGGAAGGGGGGTACTTTGAGCGCGAGCCTGGCGTCGACTGTGAGAACGGCCGTCAAGGTCCGTTCGAGGAGACCGTCTCGCCGCGGTTGGAGACTTCTGTTGCGTTTCGGTTGTGACGGTCGTTCACAAGCGCCACGGCCGGTCAGAGCCGCCTCGATCCCGATGACGGCAGGCTCGGCCACGACTGCGCGTGACGGCCTCTCGCTCGCCGACCGTCAGATTCGCCTGCGGAGAAATTCTCGAGCGAATCTCACATCGCGTCGAGCCCCTGCGTCTCATCTTCCAGTCGCGCGAAACCGGTGCGGCCGGCACACACCGTCGAAAGGACATCGCCATGTCAGCAGAGGACAACAAGGCCGTCGTTGGCCGCTGGTTCACCGAGTTCTGGGGGCCGGGCTACAACCCGGATGTGATCGACGAGCTTGCGGCGCCCGACATCCGCTTCGAGTACTCCCTGCATGCCCGGCGGCGCGGTCGCGACGCCGTCCGTGACTTCGCGACCAAGTTCCGCGCCGCGTTCCCCGACCTCGCGTTCGCCGGCACCGCGGACCTCCTCGCCGACGGCGACTATGTCGTCGGGCAGTGGATCGGCGGCGGGACGCACACCGGCGAGGCGATGACCGACCTGCCGCTCGGCGGGCTCCCGGAGGCCAACAGCGGCAAGACGCTGCGGTTCACCGGCACCACGGTCCTCAAGATCGAGAACGGCCTCATCACCGAGGAAGTCGGCCTCGACGACGGCGTGTCGGTCCTGGAGCAACTGGGCCTGATAACCAAGAGCTGACCGCAGACCCCGCCGGTCGTCGGAACGAGGGGCCACGCCGGGCCAGTCGCCCGGCGTGGCCGAACGCCATCGCCAGGCCCGGCGCATGCCTTCAGCCCCCGCGAGCCCAGCGCCGCGCCCGCCACGCGAAAACCTGGCTCGGCATCCGCGCCCCAGCGCCTCGCCCTAGCTGGCACGCGGGAACCACAAGCCGGGGTTGCGTTGGACGTCGGCACCTGCTTCGGTCGGCTGACGACGTCGTGTGAGCCGGGATCGACCACCGGACGCTGTACGAGTGTCCGCAAGGGGACGCTCAGCGAACAATTTTGGCGCCTTTCGTGGGGCGTGACTTTGGCGGGGAGGAGGGCAACCCCGTCAGGCGGGTCGCCCCTGCTTTTGTCTCACCGCAGGCATTCCGGGGGCAACCTTGGCGGCTTCTGGATCCGGCGGCGAGCGGCAGCCACGGCGAGAGTGCCGCCACGGCGACGAAGCGGGAGCCATCGCCAACACGCTGCGATCCCTCGCCCGGGAGCGAACAGGGCGGCCAGTTTCTGATTACTCGCTGGGAGCTTGCGGGGGAGTTTGGGGGCGTGCGTTGAATCGTTGTGCGATGGCCAACAACGACGCGCCAGGGTTGGGTCGGTCGCCGCGACCGCACGGCGTGCGCGAGCGATTGGTCTGCGGTCTGGGGGAGTCGCTGGGCGGAAACGCCACCGCGTTTGGGTATTCGGTGACGATCACGGCGAGCTTCGGCGCCGTTGAACTCGGTCGCGGAACCCCGCGGTTTGGCGACCTGATCGTGTTCGGCCTCGGATCGGTCATCGCATTTGGCGGCTTGGAAGGGGTGGCCAGCGGTGGATTTCGATTTCCTCTGCAGAAGGGCTCGAATGAAGTCGTCCTGCTCGGCACCGCACTTGCGTTCATTTCGATCGTGCTCGCGATCGCCACGGCCCGCGGGATTGCCGAGCTGCTGAGTGGCGCGTGGGCGTGGTTTGGTGCGGCGTTCGGCGCGTCGCTGGTGTTCGCGCTCGTCGAGAGCGTGGAATTCATGTTTGCCGAATGGCTGCAGGAACGCCGCGGCGAGCCCGTCGAGCCTGACGGGTAGTCCGGGCACCGGCAACCGCGACATCCCGCGACCAGCCGGTCCATCGCCCTGACGACCGACGCCAGTGCCACTGTGCTTCGCGCAGCCCGCTTCGGCGAACCACGGCCGCACCCTGGGCTACCTGAACCCGCTGCGCGCTCCTGCTTCGCGCCGGCCAGGTTGCGAAGCGGCAGTCGTTCTGTCATGGCCGCCCGGGCGACGAACCAGAAGTGTCGGTGTAAGCGCCGATCGCCTGTCCGGGACCCGGCAACGGGTTAGACGGCGCTGGGCTCATGTGCCCGTATCAGGGGCCCGGCCAGCCAGTCTGAGATCTGTCCGGGAGTTCGTAGCCGTACGACAGGGAGCGTCGGATGCCGTTTGATGGATTCTTTGACGCGTGGGAGATGGTCGTGGTGGGTGCGCCAGGCCCACCGAATGATGTGATCGCGGTCGCTCACGATGGTCTTAGTGGCGGTTCGACGTTTCCGTTCCACAGCTCGGTGTGTCGCAGCCGACGCAACAGCGTTCGCCGCACCACACGGGCCATCGCGAGCCACTGCGGGAGATCGAGGAGGACGAGCAGATCGGCGTGCTCTGCGATCAGCATTCGGACGGCGGGATACTGCCATTCGTTCACCCACCGCGACCCGCCGGCGAACCGCTCAACATCTTCCAGAAATTCAGGCCGGGGCGTCCAGTTCGCTCCGTGATAAAGCGCGTCGAGCTCGACGTAGCGCAGCTCGAGGATCGTGGCCAAGTGTCGCGCGAGTGTTGACTTGCCAGACGCGGACGTGCCCGCAACCAAGATCCGTGCCTGGCGGTAGGGCAGCTCATCACTGAAGCTCAGCCACGCGATCGCTCCAACGTAACCAACCGCCGCCAAACGCGGGCCACAGCCCCGGACCTCCGAACCTCAGCAGGCAGTCCACGGCTCCTCTGCTCAATCAGACGCCGTAAGCAGAAGCCGCGGGAGTGTCCGACCTTCCGTGTAGGCATCGATCTGAAAGGAGATCGATGTCCACGACAATTCCGAGCAGCCAAGGATCTCGCTGCCTTTCGGGCCAGCCTGTCAGGCTGATGCGACTCGGCAGGTTGTCGCCCGGTCGGCCTGTCTCTCCCTCTGCTCATGAGGTCGCCGGGCTCAATGCCGTAGGTGTAGCGGCCCGTGTACGAAGACGTCCTCGCTGCCGTTGGTGTCGCGCGGGACGAGGTTCGCGGCGAGGGAGGCGAAGGTTACGAATCGTCCGTCGCTGGAGATGCTGGCGTGTTCGTATTGTTGTTGGAAGTCGTTGAGCGCGCCGCCCGAGCTTCGGTTGAGGCGCAGTGTCCGATGACTCCGGCGGTCGCGTAGGTGGACGTTGTCGGTGGCAGGGGCGCTCCCGGCCGCCAGGTTGCCGGCGGTCGACTCGAACGCGATCAGCCCGGCGTTGGCCGAGATGGAAGGGAGGAAGCTGTCATTGTCTCCCTGCTCGCCGTCCGTGCCGACCCTCACACGCGTGGTGGTGTGGCGGTTGAGGTCGCGCATGAACACGTCGAAGCTGCGGTTCGTGTCACCCTGGGTGAGGTTGCTCGCGAGCGAGTAGAACACGACAAAGCGGTCGTTCTCTGAGAACGATGCTTGCAGTCCGGTGTAGCTGGGAGCGTTGCCCTGGACCCTGGTCGAGCTGAGGCTGATCCGCTGTGTGGTGCTGGTGTGGAGGTCGCGCACGAATACGTCGAGGGTCGCGTTGCTATCCCCCGCAACTAGGTTGGTTGCGAACGATTCGAAGGCCACTAGGCGCCCGTCGGCCGAGATCGCGGGACGCAAGCTGGCGTTGTTGCCCACCGTGCCAGTAGAGCTAGCGCTGATCACGCGCGTACTGCGGGTCTTGAGGTCGCTGACATACACGTTCGTTTCCGCTCCGGTGCCGTGGGCGAGGTTCGTGGCGGAGGAGACAAAGGCGACGAACCGTCCGTTGGCCGAGATCGCCGGCTGGAGGCTGGCACCGTTGGCTTGAGCGCCGCGGGAGGTGACGCTGACTCGTACCGTTCGCCGTGTCTTGAGGTCGTGAACGAACACGTCCTCGGTGCCGTTGGTGTCTCCGGCGACGAGGTTGCTCGCGTCCGAGGCGAAGGCGACGAACCGCCCGTCAGCAGAGATCGAGGGGCCGGCCACGAGATCCAGCGAATTGGGTGAACTGGCAGCGTTGGCCTGCGCGCCACGCGAACTGACGCTCACCCGGACGGTCTTGCCGGTGCGGGAATCCCGGACGAAGATGTCGCGCACGGCGTTGGTATCGCGGGTGACGAGATTCGGCGCGTCCGAGGCGAACACCACGTACCGGCCATTTCCAGACACCGCCGGGCTGTAGCTTGCGCCGGTCGCCTCCCCGCCGTGCGAGGACACGCTAACCCGAGGGCGAGGCGCTCACGGCGGGCGATCGGCGCGCAGCGTGTGCGTTTGTGGGAACAGCAGGTCGGTTGCGCCGATCCGCAAGGCACCCGCTTTCATGACCGCGCGCAACTCTCGGTGCTAAAGACTTCCGCCAGGAATGCCTTGATGGCTAGGAACGAGCGCTTGTCGGAGACGGCGTGATATGCGACTCCCGGCGCGTGTGGGCCAACGTCGTGGGTGAAGCCGTGCGTCGCGCCGCCATAGACGTTCAGCTGGAAGTCGGTGCCCGCTGCGTTCATCTCTTCGATGAATCCGGTTAATTGTGCGGCGGGGAGGTGCGGATCCAGAGCACCGTGGCAGACGAGCACCTTGGCCGTAATCTCTCCTGGACTGGGCGGGTTTGCCGTCTCAAGGCTTCCGTGGACACTGACCGCGCCGGCCAGGTCCGCCCCGGTTCTCGCAAGCTCGAGGACCGCCCGCCCACCGAAGCAGTAACCCACGGCCGCGATGTTCCCGTCGAGTAGCGGATGAGAGCTGAGCACCTCAACGCCAGCCTGTGCTCGCCGAGCAATCCTGTGACGGTCAGCCACCAGATTCCGGATGCACGACAGTACGCGCTCACGATCGCCCATCACGGCTTTGCCGTGCATGTCGCAGGCGAACACGAGGAGTCCGAGTTGGGCGAACTGTCTCGCACGGCCCTTGGCGTGATCGTCCAACCCGGCGCCGCCGTGAACGACGACGACCCCCGGACGGGCGACTTCAGTGCCGTCCCAGACGAGGAGCCCGGACAGCTCGGCGTCTCCGTCGCGATAGTCGATGACTTCTTCTCTGAGCTTCATGTTCATTGACCTCCTAGCTTTGGGCGCAGCGGGCAGGGCGCCGGCGCATGAGTCCGCAGATTGGTCGGTTTGACTGTCACCGCGCGGCGCGGCGTCGGTGAGCCAGGTGAGCTTCTGGCCGGCTCCTCTGAGAGGTCGCCCGGCCGTCCGATCAGGTCTCGAGTGTGCCGGTCGGCGTCGGTTAGCGGAACTCGTGTCCGAGCTCGAGTACCTGGGCGGGAAGCACGCGTTGGCCGTGGTGATGACGATTCCGCCCTTCCCGAACATGAGGCGCAGGCTCGCCCCGGAACCGGCGGTCTCAGCGGACGAGATGTCGCCGACGTGAAGGCCTCAGCGAACTCGCGGTTGCGCACCGGGGTTTTTGGTGACGTCAGGTTCAGTGGACCGCGAACCTGCTCGCGGTCGAGCGCAGAGATGATCAGCTCGACCCCGTCTGCGATGTGGATCCAGGAACACCACTGCGTGGCCGGCGTCACCGGGCGACGAGCCCCCGCCCGAATACCCGGGTTATCAGCTGGAATGCCCCGCCGTCCGGCGCCAGCACGCAGCAAAACGACGCGCGCACCGAGTTACTTCAGCTTCGAGTTCATGACATTTCTCGCTTGCGATAGTTCGACTGTCGGGGCGCTGCTAGATCCGGATTCGCGTCGCATCCCGGTCGGTTTTTGCCAGACGAGCGGCTACCAGACGTGTGGGATCAGTTTCCAGGTGCGGTCCGTGTAGCTGCGGTACTGCTGGCCGAGCCCGGCGCTGAGACGAGCTTCTTCGACCGGCACCCGGATCAGGACGCCGGCGAGCGGGATTAGGAGCAGTGCCGCGACGCTGAGCCAGTTATCCAGCGCGATCCCCGTCCCGGCGAGCGCGATCAGCCCGCCGGTGTAGCTTGGGTGGCGTAGGGTCCGGTAGGGGCCGCGCTCGACGAGCTGGTGATCGCTCTGGATCGTGACGACGAAGGTGAACAGGCGGCCAAGGGTGAGGATGGACCAGATCCGCAGCCCAGCACCCGCGATCACGACTGCGAGCCCGACGCTGCCGAGCACGGCGCGAGGTCCGATCACAGAAGCTGCGCTGTGCGCCGCTCCGAACCCGAGGTTGATCCCGAGGCCTACGGTGGCGATGACGATGAGGAAGGTCCAGTCGGTTCCCTGTTCGGCGTTGCGGTTCGCTAGGCGGAAGACGGTCTCGACAGCCGCCCAGGCGTAGAGGGCGGCGTCGAGAGCGGTCCGTAGTGAGTCGTGGTGTGCGATGACGGCGATCATCTCGGTGGGCCTCAGCGGGTGGCGGGGGTAGCGCTGCGGCGACGCCGGACGTAGGCGAACGTGGCGGCGCCCAGGAGCGCCGGTACTCCGAATCCCAGGACCGTGCTGATCGCCCCGAACTGGGACGCCGACACCCGATTTGAGAGAAACAGCAGTAGCGCGGCTTGGGCGACTAGCGCAAGCCCCCAGATGGCATTGAGCCGGGTCAACGTCCTCACGACATCCGGCTGGGTCAGGCGATCGGCCCGCTCCGGGTTGTTGGCCGCGCGCCGCCTGGCGAAGCGTGCCAGCAGCGGCGTGTGCGTGGCCTGCGACGCGAGGAAGGCGAGGCCGAACGCGGCCGTCTGCAACGCGTCGGCCCATGGGCCGAGCACGCTCGAGGCGAGGAACGGCAACCCGACGCCGGCCAGGATCATCGCTCGCTGCGGCGGCCCCGGGATTCTGGTTTTCGTCGTTGTGGCGGTCATCTGACTCCCTTTCCGTTATTGACGTGATGACCGGATAAGCATCGAGCGCTGGCGCTCATTTCTCGTCGCCCGAAGGTCGCGAGTTGGAGTGCGACGATTGGCGGATCCGGCGGGGCAGGTCAGGCGTCGCCGCGCGCAACCAGCCCGTGCTCGTAGGCGAGGATCACGAGGTGGACCCGGTCCCGGACTCCGAGCTTCATCAGGATGCGCCCCACGTGCGTCTTGACGGTCGCCTCGCTGAGGTACAGCCTGCCCCCGATCTCGGGGTTCGAGAGCCCCCCGACGACGAGGCCCATGACCTCGCGTTCACGCTCGGTCAGCTCCTCGAGCCCGGGCGGCGCGCCGATGTTGGCGACCTCTCCTCGAGCGACGAAGCTGTCGATCAGACGCCGCGTGACGGTCGGCGCGAGCAGCGCGTTGCCGGCCGCCACGGCGCGGACCGCGCCCACGATGTCGGCTGCGGTCGCGTCCTTGAGCAGAAATCCGCTCGCGCCGGCCTGTAGCGCAGCGACGACGTATTCATCGAGGTCAAAGGTCGTCAGCACGATCATCCGCGGCCCCTGTCCAGACGGGTGAGCGGCCACGATCTGGCGGGTCGCCTGCACACCGTCCATGTTTGGCATCCGGATGTCCATCAGGATGACGTCGGGATCCAGCCGCTTGGCGGCCGCCACGCCAGCCGCGCCGTCGTTGGCCTGGCCGACCACCTCGATGTCGGGCTGCGCGTCGAGCATCATCGCCAGCCCCTCGCGCAGGAGCTCTTGGTCGTCGACCAGCAGCACCCGGATCGTCATGGCGAGCTCAGCGGTAGGTGAGCCAGCACCCGGAACCCGCCGGCGGCAGTCGCGCCGGCGTCGAGATCGCCGCCGTAGACGGCGACACGTTCGCGCATGCCGACCAGTCCGTGACCGCCGCTACCGGGAGACGTCCTGCGCACTCGCTCGCCGCTGCCCCGGGGTCCATCATCCGTCACCTCGACCTCAAGCGATTCGGTCGACCACGACAGCCGCACCACCGCCCGGGTCTGGCCGGCATGCTTGAGCGTGTTCGTCAGCGCCTCCTGCACGATCCGGTACGCCGACACCTGGACACCCTCGCTGCCGCCAGGCGGGTCGCCGTCGACCTCCAGCCAGACGCGCAGACCCGCCTGGTTCATTTGCTCGACTAGTCCCGGCAAGCCAGCCGCATCCGGCGCCGGCGCCAGCTCGGGGTCGGTGTCGTCCTCGCGTAGTACACCCACCAGCCGGCGCATCTCCACAAACGCCTGTCGGCCGGTGCGCTCGATCGTCCCCAGCACCCGTCTCGCCTGGCGCTCGTCGAGGTCGGGTGTTGCGCCCGCCCCTCCCGCCTGCATCACGATCACCCCGAGCGCGTGGGCGACCACGTCGTGCAGCTCCCGGGCGATCCGTGCTCGCTCGTCAATGACCGCCGTCCGAGCCCGCTCCGCCCGAGCCCGCTGCTCCTCACGCTGGCGCGACCACGACCAGTCGCCGCGGACCCACGCCACCGCACTCGCAGCAAAGACACCCCCCGGATACCACGGGTCGTTGGGATGCGGAGCCAGAGCAGCCATCACGCCGATCTCCGCCGCCCAGACCAGCGCCGGCCACACGTCGGCCCGGTGCGAGCGCTGCGTGGCAAAGTTGTAGACCGCAAATACGACCGCGACCCACGCCAGTCCAGGGCGATACCCGACGAGCACGTTCGCAAGCTCCGCGCTTCCGCTGACAACCAGCACCCAGCCCGGCCACACACGCCGCCAGGCCAACGGCACCGTGGTCGCGACCGCCAACAGCACGGCAAGCGCATCGGTCGAGCGATATTGAGCGTGCGGCGCACCGCCAAGACCCAACCCACCCAGGCCGAGCGCGAGAGCGCCCGCCGCCACCATCAGATCCACCTGACGGCGGTGGCGGGTCAGCTGCGTCCACGTCGGCGAGCGCAGAACCCGGCTGGCGTCAGGCCGCCTACCCATCAACCTGGGGCAGAGAGCGCGGCGCGATCGCGGCGCAGGACCAGAATCGTCGCAGCCGCGATCGCCACTTCGCCGCACAGGCCGAACAGCGTATGGGCTAACAGCCCCACCGGGTCGAGCATCGACATCGGCCCGGCGGCCGCCCCGGCCGCCTGACCAACCATCACAAGCGCTAAGCCGGCGATCCAACCAAACGCCAGTCGTCGCGCGACATCCGGCACCTGCCCACTGGGTACGAACCTCGCCGCCAACGCCCGTCTGGCCACGCTCGACAGCGCCAAAGCGAGCACCGCCAATACCGGCACCACGGCAGCCACCAAAGCAGCCCCGGCGATGGCGCTGCTATTGCGGAACCGGCCGCCTTCACCCTTTGGATGCGAACCGACATACACCTTCATGAGCTTTCCTCCGTGGAGAGATTCAACAACAGCGCGATTCTGGCCGTCGCGAACATCCCCGTCGTCGCCCAACAGTCGCGTTGCGCGTCATACCATCGGCTGACCCCGCCGAGCACGAAACCGCCTCCAACGCGAACAGAGCCACGCAACCAGACGGTTCGGCGCCCCGGCCGCCCGCCGACCACCAATTAGGCGCTGTCCAGAGCTGAGACAGCGCTACGTCGGCCGTCGAGGGGGTGCCAGAGCAACCGGACGTTGGATGCCGTCGCTTATCCGGCTGTCCAGTTCGCGCCGCGCCGCCGCAAATGTGGGAGGCGTCGGGGTCGGGCGAGGTTGTGACGATCATGTTGGGCTCGTTCGGGTGCGTCGTGTGTACGAGGCTTACGTCGTGCCGCGCAGGGCGTCGGTCGGTGAGAGGCGCGCGGCGCGGATGGCTGGGTAGAGGCCGGCGATCAGCCCGACTGTGAGAGCGGCTGCGAGCGCAGCGGGGAGGACCGTTGGCGGGATCGCGGTGCTCCAGTGGCGGGCGTGGGCATAGCCGGCGGTGATCAGGATGCCGGTGAGGATTCCGGCAGCGGCGCCGAGGGTCGAGAGGATCAGCGCCTCGGCGGTGAATTGGATTGCGATGTGGCGGCGGGTGGCGCCGAGCGCGCGGCGCAGGCCGATCTCTCTGCGGCGTTGGATGATCGCCATCACCATGACGTTGGCGATTCCGACTGCGCCGACGATCAGGGCGATCGCACCGAGGCCGAGCAGGAGGGTGTTGTAGGCGCCCTTGGCGGCGATCTGCGCGGCGAGCGCGTCAGAGGGCCGTGAGACGCTGACGTCTTGCGGGTTTTCGGGGTTGGCGGTGCGGGCGAGAACGTCGCGGACGGCCAGCGTCTGGTTGGGGTCGGTGCGGACGTAGATCGTCGTGGGGTGCGTGTCGGCGGCGAGGAATCGGTGAGCCGCGGGGATCCCGACGAGCGCCGCCTGGTCGAGCTCGGGAGCAATCGCGACTGGCCGGAGGATTCCGATGACGGTGAACCACCGCTGCCCGATCCAGACGGCGATCGCTGGGTTGAGGCGGTCGATGCCGAGCGTTTGTGCTGCGCCGGCGCCGAGCACGATGGTCGGGTAGTTGGCGGTGGCGGCGTTCAGCCAGGTGCCGTGGGCGAGTCGGGCGTCGAGCGCAGGTGGTAGATCGACGGCGACCCCGAGGACGGTGATGCCGCCCGTCTCGTAGGGAGGGATCTTGTCGGTTTTGCGGACGGTTGCGGTTGTGTTGACGGTTTCCGTGACGTGGCCGACGGGGGGGACGAGGGCGATCATTCCTGGTGCGCGCCTCGGGAGGTCGTTCTGGCTGGTGCTCGCGAAAGTGCTGCCTGGCTGGACGGTGAGCAGGTCGGTGCCGAGACGGTCAAGCTGTGCGACCAGGTTGGCCTTGGATGATTCAGAGACGCCGACGACGGCGACGAGCGCGGCGATTCCGACGGCGATCCCCAGGACCGCGAGCGCGGCGCGCAGGCGCCCGGTGCGTAGTCCGGTGAGGCCGATTCTTGCCGCGTCGGCGGGGCTCAGGCGCGAGCTTGATGTGGGTCTGTCATTCATGGTTTGCTCCGGCGGCGACGGTGGTCGACGTCGTTTGGTCGGCGATCACGGTCCCGTCGCGGATCTCGATCGTGCGCGGGGTGGCGTCGGCGACCTCTTGGTCGTGGGTGATGATTGCGATCGTGACGCCGTCGGCGTTGAGCTCCGCAACGAGTTCGAGGATCGCGTCGCTCGAGTGGCTGTCGAGGTTTCCGGTGGGTTCGTCGGCGAGCACAAGAGTCGGGTTGCCGACGAGCGCACGCGCGATCGCGACGCGCTGGCGCTCCCCGCCGGACAGTTGGGGCGGGGTGTGGGTCGTTCGCGCCGCCAATCCGACGCGGTCGAGCGCCTCCCGCGCGCGGGATTGGCGTGCGCGGCGCGCGATGCCGCAGTAGAGCAGCCCGTCAGCGACGTTCTCCAGGGCGGTCGCGCCGGCGATCAGGACATAGTCCTGGAACACGAACCCGAGCTGGTGGGCGCGCAATGCCGAGAGCGCCGGGTCGCTCAGGCTGGACGTCGCCGTCCCGGCGATCCGCACGGTGCCGCTGGTGGGGCGCAGGAGCGCCCCCATCACGTGCAGCAGCGTCGTCTTGCCCGAGCCCGACGGGCCGATGATCGAGACGAGCTCGCCGTCGTCGATCGTGAGGCTGACGTTCCGCAGCGCGTCTACCGGCGACACCGTTCCGTAGCGCTTATGGACGTCGCGCAGCTCGATCGCCGGGCTCATGAGGACGCCACCTCGACCCGCATCCCGGGCTGCAGGCGCGACGAGCCTACCTCTACCCGGTTGCCGTCGAAGATCCCGGGTGTGACCGCGATTAGGGTTCGGGTGCTGCCCTCGTCGACCGCCACGGCATACCCGCCGTTGGCCAGCGCCAGCAGCGCACCGATCGGGACGGCGAGCACGTTGCGGTGAACGGTCTCGGTGATTCCGACCTCGACCGGCACCTGGTCGAGCCCACGAGCATCGCCGGGACGGTCGAGTGAGATCGTCACCGGCACACTCGCCGGCGCCCCCGTGCTCGGCTGGGAGGAGGAGCCACCGGCGGCCTGCCCCGAGCTGTCGGCGCTACTGCCGGTCGGGGTTGACTGTCCGCTGGCGGCTGCGGTCGTGTCCGCGCCGATGTGGCTCACCGTTCCGGGCGCGGTCTGTCCCTCGGGGAGCTGGATCTGGACACGGTCACCGACGTGCACGAGCTGGCGCAGCGCCGGGTCCAGCGGGACGTTGACCACCAGCGCGTTCGAGGTCAGGTCGAGCACCGCGGTCCCGGATTGCGCCGGGGTGCCCGGGATCGCTCGCTGGGCGCTGACGCGCACAGGACCGGGGAGGAACCCGACCGACCCGAGCGGCAGAAAGCCGGTCTCGAGCGCGCCCTGGGCGTGCTGCCACTCGTCGATCGCGCCCGCGGTCGCCCAATCGAAGTGATCATCGACCGTGAGTGAGCCGTGATCGGTGAACCCGAGAGCGAGCAGGTTCCGCTTGAGCTGCCGGACGTCCGCCCCGTCGCTGTCGGCGAGCATCAGTGGCCGCCACGCCGCCTGAGTGCCGTACAGGAGCCGCACCGGCTGCCCATCGAGCCGGTACAGCGGTTGGCCTCGGCCGATCACGGTGCCGGGCGACGGCAGCTCGCTCAGCGTCCCGGACGACTGCTGCACCACCAGCGTGTATGAGCCGGCGCGCTCAAGCGTCCCTGACACCTGCTGGCGCGATGCCAGCGTCGTGCGGATCACGGCCGCCGTCGCGGTTGGGCTCGTCGAAGCCGACGCGGCGGGCCCGCCGCCGGACCCCATCGCAAATATGGTGATCGCGACCCCGGCGGCGATCGTGACCGCGAGGGCGGTAAGCCGTCGCATTGCTATGACTCCCTTCGAGCCAGGTGGGACTGCGGGGACACGGCGGCCAGCTGACGCCGCCAACGTGCGAGCTGCGCACGCTGGCAGGGAGGGCACGTGCCGACATGCTGGGCATGACCACAGGGCTTCATCACGATCTCCGTTTGAGCTCCGTTGGGGTTGGTCCAGTCAGCAGACGCGGGACTCGGCCCGGGATGCCTCGCCGCCCGGTCATTGGCCGCTCGGCGTTATGTCCTCGCGCGCGAGCGTGCCGCCTCGCAGCGACTGGCATGCCGCCTCCGCCCGCTTGCCCGACACGAGCGTGCCCGCGTCGGCGCTGCGGACGTGAAACACGCCCTGCGCGTTCGGATCAGGCCAGCGCGGAAGACCGTGCGTTCGCATGCAGGCGGACCAGCGCAACAGCGCCTGCATATCCGGCGCGCTCACGTCCGGCAGTTGGGAGGCAGTAGCCTCGGCCGCGCGGATCTGGACCGCGCAGGCGGACCGCACCTCGGGGGTCGGGTTGGGCGCGCCGCCGGGGAAGGTCACCTGCCCGTTGGTGCCGAGCACGGGGTCGGGCACGCTCGGCATTCCGTGCTTGCGCGCGCACGCGACCGCGGCGCGGGCCGCTGCCAGGCTGCCCGGCGCGGCGGCCGGCTGACTGGGGGCGCCGCCCAGGCTCGGCACCGTGTGGTTCTGGCTCGATCCGCACGCCGCGAGCGCTACCGCGGACAAGACCGATACTGGAATCAGGCGAAGTGAACGGCTCATGTGTTCTCCTCTCATCTCGGGTGAGGCGAAGCTACGCGCCGGCACCGGCCCTGTCGTCGGCCGCGCGGCCGATTTCGCTGCGACGATCGTTTGACCACTCAGTCGCTCGGCGTACGCGAGTCAGTCGTGGGATGTACACGTGTCGTTCTGAAGGCGGATGACCGTGCGTTGCGACCGGCGTACATTCAGCACGTGAGACTGGTGCAACGTGTTATGGGCACAGCGCGTTCGGTGGATCCGCTCGTGCTTGACGCGGGGCTTGCGCTGGCACTGACCGCGTGGGCGCTCGCCGAGCCGGGAACATTCAGCGATCCTGGTCGCGCGGTCGTGCTGATGGGGATGCCGGTCGCGATCGCGTGGCGTCGCCAGGCGCCGGTGGCGGTCCTGGTCGTGGAAATCGCGGGCTTGGCGCTCGAGCCGCGCGCGCTCGCGGCGCCTCAGGTGATCGCCCTTTTTGTCGCCGCGTATTCGGCGGCGCTCTATAGCGACAGGCGGGTGCTCGTCCCCGCGTTACTGCTGGTTGCCGCTACGGCCGGGTCGGCGTCAGCCGGCTCGCTCCCGGTCGCTCGCTGGGTGTTGCCGTTCGTGCTGCTGGGTCTCGTGTGGTTAGCCGGCAGCGCGCTGCGTCGGCGCGAGATGCGGGCCGAAGCATCGGCCGACCGCGCCGACCGCCTCGAACGGGAACAGGAGGCGGCCTTACGGGCCGAGCGAGCCAGGATCGCGCGCGAGCTACACGACCTGGTCACCCATTCGGTCAGCGTGATGGTGCTCCAAACCGGCGCCGCCCGAGAAATCATGAGCCGCGACGAGCACCGCTCGCGGGAGCTGCTCGAGTCCGTCGAATCAAGCGGCCGCTCGGCGCTCGAGGAGCTGCGGCACATGCTGGGTCTGCTCGCAGACCAGGATGGAGATGCGCCACTGTCGCCGCAGCCGGGCGTGACAGAGATCCCGACCCTGATCGAGCAAGTCCGCCAAGCCGGTGTCGCCATCGAGCTGTCCGTCGAGGGCGAGCCGCGTGTCGTTTCCGGGGGCGCCGCCCTCGCCGCCTACCGGATCGTCCAGGAGGCGCTCACGAACGTGCTGAAGCACGCGGGGGGCGCGCCGACTAGGGTCCTCCTGCGCTGGACCGACGCCGCGCTCGAGCTCGAGATCGTCGACCGCGGACCACCACCGAGCGGCGCCCCGCAGGACGCCTCGGCCGGCCGCGGGCTCGCGGGGATGCACGAGCGGGCGGCGATGTACGGCGGCACACTCGAGGCACATCCTGGGCCCGACCGCGGCTACGCGGTTCGCGCCCGCTTACCCCTGGAGCAGAGCGGCGCGTGAGCCTGCGGGTGCTGATCGCCGACGACGATGCGCTCGCGCGCGCTGCCCTGCGGACGATCTTCGACGCCCACGACGACCTCGAGCTCATCGCCGAGGCGGAAGATGGCCTTCAGGCGGTCGAGCACGCGGAGCGACTGCATCCCGACGTGGTGCTGCTCGACATCCGCATGCCCAACCTCGACGGGCTCGAGGCCGCCCGGCAGATCCTGGACTCGCCCTCCAACCGCGCTCGGGTGATCATGCTCACCACCTTCGACCTTGACGAGTACGTCTACGACGCGCTCAAGGCGGGCGCGACCGGCTTCCTGCGCAAGGACGCGCCGCCTGCGCGGCTGCTCGCGTTCGTGCGCTCGGCGAGTGAGGGCGATGCGCTCCTCGACCCCGCGATCACCCGCCGTCTGGTCGAGCGCTACACCCAGCCCTACACGCCCGGCACACCCGCGACGGGCAAGCTCGCCCAGCTCACCCCGCGCGAGCTCGAAGTGCTGACCCACGTCGCGCGGGGTCGCAGCAACTCCGAGATCGCCGCCGAGATGTACCTCAGCGAGGCCACGGTTAAGACTCATGTCAGCCGGATCCTCGCCAAGCTCGACCTCCGCGACCGCGTCCAAGGGGTCGTGCTCGCATACGAAGTAGGACTCGTCCAACCCGGCGCAATCGACGGGTGAGCCCATGCGTCTCGCCAACACCGAAGCAGGCCTCAGGCGGGGACAAGCAGCCAGCCCGAGATTCGCCACAAGCGCAACGCTACGCCCGAAGGGTCCGCCCGCCGGTCTGCCTAGGTAGGTAGGCGCCTACAAATGGAGGGCGGAGACAGGCCGAGCCGGCCTGCGCCTCGCGCCAGAAGTGATCGTCCGGCATCCAGGGGCTCAGTGCCCGTTTCACGAAGACGGGGAAGTTTCACGCCACCTTCCGACGGGCGATCGGGCTGCTCCATCCCGCCGGATCCAGCAGCGCGCAGAGCCCGCTTTCGTTCAACGACGAGCATTTCTGCCGCCGGGAGCAGCGCCCTGCTAAGCCCGGAAAGCAGATCTTCGTCGCAGATGCCGATCGATAAACGAACGCTAGAGCGCCTCCGCAACACGCTGGCGTCTGCGGGCGGACCGTCTCAGAAGCCCAATGCTCTACGAACAATGGCTCGGGAGGCGCCGGAGCCCTAGGTCTTGGCGATTAGCGGGTCGCAGGGTGTCTTTGGTTGCGGGGGCCCCGCGTCGAGTTGGTTGCGGTACTCGACTTGGACTGCCCAGGACCCACCATTCCGACATCGTTTCAATGCGGGCGGGTGTGGAGTGCCCGCCAGGCCCGACTGTTGCGTCACGTTCGCGGTGGTGAGCTACTTCGGCTTGATCCCGGCGGCTGTCGATGATCCGGGCAGCGCTTTCGCTCTCGCCGCGCACGAAGCGGGTGAAGTCAGACTGCGTCATGCTCATCGGCTCGCCACCGTGTTTCAGGAGCGAGGCGCGCACAGCAGGATCTGCCAGAGCGCGCGCGATGTCCTGGGCGAGCTTCTCAACGACGCGGGCTGGAGTAGCGCCCGGCGCCCATATCCCGTACCAGATCGGGAAATCGAAGCCGGGGACGCCCGCCTCCGCCACCGTCGGAACGTCGGGCAGCGCGGTTGAGCGACGACCGCTGCTCACCCCGAGCGGCAGGAGTCTGCCGGCGCGGATATGGGGCAGCGTGGTCGGGATCGGCGACAGCGCGTAGTCGGTGCGCCCGGCGATCGTGTGCGCGATCGTCTCGGCGATCGCATCGCTCCCTCGCGCAGGGACGTGGATGGCGTTGATCCAGGCTGCGAGATTGAATTTCTCGACCCCCAGGTGCGTAGCCGTGCCCACTCCGGTGGAAGCGAACCGCAGCTCCCCCGGCTTTGCCTTCGCCACCGCGATCAGCTCGCCGACGGTAGCGACCGCCGCCGACTCGCCGGCCACGAGCACGTAGGACTGGGTGGTGAGCGCCGCGACTGCGACGAAGTCCGCGACAGGGTCGTAGGGAAGGTTCGCCACAAGCGCCGCGCTATACGCGTGCGCGTTGGTGTGGACCAGCAACGTGCAACCATCGGCCGGAGACGTCGCCACCATCGCTGGGGCCGCCGTGCCACCCGCACCAGGATGGTTCTCGACGGTCACGGGCTGGCCCCACAGCTCAGCAAGCCTCCGACTCACCGCGGCCGCGATCAGCTGTGGCCCACTGCCCGGGCCGAACGGTTCGATCATCCGTACGAGCTTGGTCGGATAGTCGTTGGCGGCGGTCGGGATCGCTGCTCGCATGGTCTCCGCTTCGAGGAGCGAGGGTTGTACCACGGCTCGCCCGCGGCGCTGAAGGTTTCGAGTCTGTCCGGCAGCTCGACCGACGAATGCCGTCGCTAACTCGACCAGCATCTGCAGGTCGTCGATGAAAGTCCCCCCAGAGCGCGGAAAGCGGCTCGGCGCACAAGGCGATGGCTCAGCGGGCGTCTCGGTGCCCGCTCAGGGCGACGGAACCCGGGTGCGGCTTCGTCGCAGATGCCCAACGCTCTACGAACAACGGCTTGGGTGCCGCCGGGCCCTTCGATTGGCGACAAGAGGTGCACACGCCCCAGGCGCGGGTCGGGACTCGCACTCGCTATCGCACGGGCATCACGCGCGCGACGTCACGGCTGGTTGAGTCCGGGAGGAGTCATCTCGGCCGGCCAACCGCGCTCGCTCGGACAGGCTTTCTTTGGCTGCTGCGGAGCGACGCTCTTGCCTAACGCCGGGGTCGTACCCGGTCCTTTGCCCGTCCGCCGGCTTCCGAATTGCCCGGGGGATCCAGCGGTGTCGCCCACGCGTCAGCGCCGATGGTGCGAGCCCGGAGGAGGGTGTTCGCAATGGGAGAAGAGAGTGCTGCTCTGTCGGACAGCGGCAGTTCTGCTTTTGGCGCTCGACATGCCCGCCGGGGGTGGCGCCATCGGCCCCGCGAGCGCCGTCGCCGGCGGAGCCGCCGGTCCAGCCGCGCTCGACCTGCCCGCCGGGGGTGGCGCCATCGGCCCCGCGAGCGCCGTCGCCGGCGTAGCCGCGGGTCCAGCCGCGCTCGACCTGCCCGCCGGGGGTGGCGCCATCGGCCCGGCGAGCGCCGTCGCCGGCGTAGCCGCGGGTCTGGCCGCGGTCGACCTGCCCGCCGGGGGTGGCGCCATCGGCCCGGCGAGCGCCGTCGCCGGCGTAGCCGCGGGTCCAGCCGCGGTCAACCTGCCCGCCGGGGGTGGCGCCATCGGCCCCGCGAGCGCCGTCGCCGGCGTAGCCGCGGGTCCGGCCGCGCCCACGATCGTGCCCAGGGCAGCCACAGCAACGAGAGTCGGGATCGTCAGCCGAGCGTCCAGCCGCACCGTCCGAAGCCGCTCCGCTACCGCGCTCACCAGGAGCCCGCTCACCAGGCGCAACCGAGAGCGGTCGCCCGCAGCTTCCAGGTCGTTGACGAGGCCTTGCACCTCCGGGCCGTAGCGCCGTCTGAACCCTCGCGGATACACCGCGAGGACGGCGCGCAGAAACCTGTTGCTCATGTGCGTCCCATCGCGATCCGGTCCAGACCGAACGCGGCGATCCGAGCAGACTCTGATAGGTGCTCATGCAGGCGCCTGCGTCCCTCTGCGGTAATCCTGTACGGGAGGCGACGGTCGACCGCCGGCTGCGCCTTGACCAAACCGTCGCGCTCGAGCCGCGCGAGCGCCCCGTACAGAGTCCCCGGCCCAAGCGTGACCCCGGAGAACGCCTCGATGTCCTTGATCAACGCGTACCCGTGCTTGTCTCCACCAGCCAGGCTGGTCAACACCAGCACGCTTCGCTCCGGCAGTCGCGATCTGCGGCCTGGCATCAGCTGTGCACCACCACGAAGGAAATCGTCACACGTAGCTCGCAAGTCCTCGGCTGCGCCCGCTCCCGGGGCGCAGGCGGAAGCTCTGATGACTACTACGTTCAATGATATATCATTAATGGAGTGATCGCAAGATGATCGAGATGCGCGAAAAGCAAGCGTCAGGCGCTCGGGCCCTCCGTCTCGTAGAGCCATCGACAACCGGACGTTCTTGACGCCTTGGGACCTTCGTCCTCGAGCCGGGACCGGCGTCGCAGATGCGGAACGCTCATCGGACGCCCGCGAGGACCGGCGTTAGTTGCCTGAAGGGGTGGGCGGGAGAGGGTGCCCGTGTGCGGAGAGGTGCACGGGGAGCGCTCCGGCGGGGCGCTTATCCGCGTCCTCGCGGTCTCCGTAGCGGTCGTAGATTGCGACTATTTCGTCCATGATCGCGGCGAGCTCTTCGGCCGTGAGGTATCTGACGCTGTCGGTCATGAACGCCGCGCGCCGCCACTTCAGCGGATAGGTCTGGCGGCGCGACCACCATTCCTGCATCCGCTCGTAGGCACGTTCAACGTAGGTGCGCTCGAGCGCCTCGCCGGCGGCGGCTGTCTCAGGATCGGTCATCCCGGTGTCAAAGCTGCGGGAATGGCTTGCCAATCTCCAGGGACGGCTGCGCCCACGACCTTCGCCGCTTTCCTCCACAAAGCCATATTTGGCAAGGGTCTGGAGGTGCCAGGACATGTTCCCGGGGCTCTCGCCGAGCAACTCCGCCGCTCGAGTCGCGGTGATGTCCCCGTCACGGCGCATCGTTTCCAGGAGCGCAACGCGCAGCGGATGCGCGAGCGCTCGCATCGCTCTGGGATCAGTGACCACCGGCCGGCGCGGGCGCGAGGTGGTCGCCTGATCGCCAGCACCGGTGGCGATGTCGCTCTTTGACCTTGCCGACGTTCGGTCAGGACGCTTGGCCTCGGTCTTCTGAGGGGATCGCTGAGGCTTTGTCATGCGGATCGACCCCGACGCGTGAGCATCACCGATCATCCCGCGCTACGGGACGATGGATGGCGCCGCGAGGCATCGCGAGCCGAAGGCCGCACTCGATGAGCAGCCAGCCAGTCCCGCGCCGGGCGACCTCGGTGACGCGATGACGGCGATGTTCGGGTCGGCGACGACGACTTTGCTGGTCGTTTTGCCGAAGCTCTGCAACACGATCTCGGATCAGCGCTTCAGCGAGTGCGGGGTGCTGGTGCACGGACTGCTCCTTTGATTGCGCGTTCTCACAAGACTACTTGTCACAAGAAGTCTTGTCAACAGTCCTGCCCCCACCGGAGCAGGGGCCGCGCGCCGCGTCCGTGACATCGTCGAGCAATGGAGTCGCCGGTTCCTGCCGCGCGCCGTGAGCGTCTCACGACCAACCTCGTGCGGACAGAATCGAGAGAGGCGCATCTGGCGATGAGCAGGGCGGAATGCTTGACCCCGCCCGAAGCCTCTGATTCGGTACCAGCGCGGTGGACGGCTGCACGGCGCATCGAGTGGACGCTTCCGGTCCTCGCGGGAGCATCAGCCAGCCGGACTCCGGGGTCGAGTAAGCCACGGGTGGGGCGATTCAGGGTGGGTGTCGCCCTCTGGAGTGCCTACGGCCGGTTGGCCCTGTGGATCGTCGCTCTCCATGTCCGGTGCGACCGGCAGCTCTGTCCCGTGGTCCGTCGTCGCTCGCGCAGCGTCAGGGAGCGAGCAGCGCGGTCGCGTTCGCGCCGCAGGCAGTCGCGGCCTGCTTGACCGCGGGCGCCTGGAGATTGATCGACTTTGGGATCGCCCAGTCGATGCCGTTCATGTCGAATGCCGCGCTGTACCTAGCGGGGTAGGTGGCGGGGTTCGGGGGCAGCCTCGTCGTTGGATCGGGGAAGTTGGGCACCCCATGCGTGCGCATGCATCTGGCCACGGCCACCCATTGCCCCATCTCGCCGGCGGTCGGCGTCACGGAATCTCCCGCATAGCCGGAGAGCTCCAACCCCAACTTCGCGCAGTCCGTCTGGGCCAGCGCGAACGCCGGTGAGCTCCCCATAGCCGCGGGCAGGTGGAGGTTGACCTGGGCGCCGCCTGCGCCGAAGGTCGGATCGGGGAAGTCCGGCACGCCGTGCTTGCGTATGCAAGCCGCGGCGGCGAGCTGAGATCTAGCGTAGCTCGAAGGACTTCCCTTGCTGGTGCTGCTCGGGCTCGTGCTGGTGGAGGGCTTGCTTGAGCCTCCGCAAGCGGCCAGCATGAGCGCGGCGCTAAGCGCGGCGAGCGCGATCGGCAGGCATTGTCGTTTCACGTGCTAGACCTCGCTGGAGCTGTCGACGGTCTGGGAGCGCCTGATACAGGGCTGCTGGTTACGTCGGAGTTACCGTGTTATCTCGCAGTAACCTGCCTTCGGGCATTCTCGACCGCTTGACGCAAATGCCGCGACCGTCCAGCGAGCCGCGCGTGTGGGAGACATGACCGTGACGCGCAAGCGTGGAGGGCTTGCGTCTCGCCTGCGTCGCCCGCAGACGACGGTCCGTTGGCGGTTGACGTTGCTGTACGGGGGCCTGTTTCTGGGCAGCGGCGCGGCGCTGCTCGCAATCACCTACGCGTTGGTCGCCAACGCAACCAGCAATCATGCTCTGCTGTCGACTTTCCTGAGCCACAGATTCGGAGAGCCGATTCCGCCCGAGGCCAGGGCCGCCTCGCGCTTCATTCGCTCTCAACAGCAGATCTCGGATCTGCATCAGTTGGAGATCGAGTCCGGGGTGGCGTTGGCGATCATGGCGATCGCCTCCACGCTGCTCGGGTGGGTTGTCGCCGGCCGAGTGCTGAGACCGCTGCGTACGATCACCACCGCCACCCGACAGATCTCGGAGACCAATCTGCACGAGCGGCTTGAGATGGGCGGGCCACGCGACGAACTGCGAGAGCTTGCCGAGACGATCGACGCGCTGCTGGAACGCCTCGAGGCGGCGTTCGACGCTCAGCGGCGGTTCGTCGCCAACGCCTCACATGAGCTGCGCACCCCGCTGGCGATGATGCGCACGACGCTCGACGTCGCCATCGCCAAACCGGACGGTGCGCCCGCGCGAACACGCGAGCTGGACGCGGATCTCCGACTGGACCTTGATCACGCCGACCGGCTGCTGGAAAGCTTCCTCGTGCTGGCGCGCGCGGAGCATCATGAACTGGGGGACCAGAGCCTCGTCGTGCTTGATGAGCTCATCGCCACCGCGCTCGCGTCCCGTGCCGGCGAGATCGCGGCAGCCCAGATCGCCGTACATACGGCGCTTGACCCCGTTCACGTCCTCGGGAGCGAAACCCTGCTCGTGCGCATGGTTGGAAACGTGATCGAGAACGCCATCCGCTACAACCAGCCGCACGGATCCATCAGGATCAGCCTTGCCCGCGACGGCGCAAACGCACGACTGGTCATCGACAGCGCCGGCGACGTCCTCGATGATGCGGCCGTGGCACAGCTCGCTCAGCCGTTCAGGCGTCTTGGCCAAGAGCGCGTCGGCTCGCAGAACGGTCACGGGCTGGGGCTCTCGATCGTCGCCGCCGTCGCCGAAGCGCACGCGGGCGCACTCGAGCTCCACGCCCTCCCGGAAGGCGGCCTGCGCGTCGAGCTCACGCTCCCAGCCGCGAGCTTTACGCACCCATCGAGACGCCGGCCATGAGGGTGCTCGTCGTCGAGGACGTACCGCGCTTTGCCAACCGCATCGCAGAGGGGCTACGCGACCAGGGCATGGCAGTCGACGTCGCCTACGACGGCCACGAAGCCGCCGCGAAGCTCGACCTGCACCCCTACGACGTCGTCCTACTCGACCGCGACCTCCCAGGCATACACGGCGACACGCTCTGCCAGATGATCACGGCGTCAGCCGAGCCGGCGATGATCCTGATGCTCACCGCCGCCAGCACCCCGCCAGACCGGGTGGCCGGACTCGCGCTCGGCGCGGACGACTACCTACCAAAGCCCTTTCACTTCCCCGAGCTCGTCTTACGCATCCGCGCGCTTGCTCGCCGCAAACCCACCGCCGCACCCCGCACGCTCCGCGCAGGCGGACTCGAACTCGACCTACTCACCGGAACCGTCACACGCGACGGCCACACGATCGACCTCGCCGCCAAAGAACGCGCCGTCCTGGAAGCCCTGCTCAGAGCCATGCCCGGTGCGCTGAGCGCAGAGAGGCTCCTCGAGCAGGTATGGGACGAGAACCTCGACCCGTTCACGAACACCGTCAAGGTCACGATCGCCAGACTCAGACGCAAGCTCGGCGAGCCCGACGTCATCCGCACCACCCCCGGCGTTGGCTACCGAATCATCAACGAACCCTGACCCTCTGGCCTGCGCTCGACCGCGCGAAGATGCCGCAATCCCAGGCGGATGCAGACGAGCCAGTGCGAGTCGTCCATTGCCACCTGCTTTCCCGCCACGCCGCGGCCCTCGCCCGACCGACGACCCGACCCGGATTGCGCGGGTAGTAGGTCTCGTCGCACAAGCCGATCCACCAGCGGACACTTTGCGAGCGTCCGCAAGGGAAGGACAAACGAACACGAGTCCACGCTGGCAGCTCCGTCGACTTCGCGCGTGGCGGCTATGGGCGCCGCGTGGCGGCGCCGCAGCTGCTTTGGCGGGAGGTCCCGCCGCTTCGGGTCCGCAGATCAGAGCAGGCAGGCGTCCGGCTGATGCCGTGCCAAACGCGATAATCCTGACCAGGTGACGCAGTCGTACGTAGTCACAGGCGCAGCCCGCGGCATCGGCCGCGCGATCAGCGAGCGCCTGAGCGACGCCGGGCACGTGGTCGCGATCGATCGCGACCAACAGTCTCTGGCCTGGACAGGTGAACATCCACGCGTGACCGGGGTACCAGGCGACGCCGGCTCCACGGCCGACGCGGCCCGAGCCGCGGACATCGCCGAGCACAACGGCAGGCTGGTGGACTGGGTCAACAACGCAGCCGTGTTCCGCGACGCCTCTGCGCACGAGGTCTCGCCCAGCGAACTGCTCGAACTCATCACGCTCAACCTTGGCCTTGCAGTCACCGGCTGTGCGATCGCGGTGCGCCGCTTTCTCGCGCGCGACACCCCGGGCGCGATCGTCAACGTCTCCTCTCACCAGGCCCAACGGCCCGTACGCGGCGCGCTGCCCTACGCAGCCGCGAAGGCCGCGATCGAGGGATTGACCCGCGCGCTGGCCGTGGACTACGGCCCGCGGGGGATCCGCACCAACGCCGTCGCGCTTGGCTCGATCGCGACCGACCGCTACGAGACGCTGGTCGCGCAGCGGCCCGAGGTTGAGGCGGAGATCTGCGCCCTGCATCCGCTAGGTCGGGCCGGACATTTGGCGGAGGTCGCGGCGGTTGTAGCTCTGCTTCTTTCGCCTGCGGCGAGCTACGTCAATGGCGCGATCGTGCCCGTCGATGGTGGACGCTCCGTTCTCGGCGCCGATCCGGAGGCTCGCGGGCTGGATTGCTAGAACGGAGCGGCTGGCCAGCGCGCGATTGACCAAGGCTCAGCGGACAGCGGCGGCTCGCCGCGCGACCGCTCGATCCCGAGGCAGCGCGGGCGTTGACGACAGCGGAAGATGGCGCTCGAGGAGGTTATGGCGGAAGCTCCCGTTGGCGAGCCTGTAACTGACGAAAGATCTCACCGTAGTCGCCGGGCATGTCCGCTGGGACTCGCCACACGTCGACGGTGCCGAACAGAGTGATTGCACGCACTGAGATTTCCGGCGACCGCGCTCGGTCGATGTCCTCGCCCCAATCGCGGCGGTGACCACCCAGGGCTAGACCGCTTACGGTGACGTTCACGTTCTCGGGCACGTAGACATCGACGTTGCCGAACCCGACCAGGACGGTCAACACGGTTGTCTGACCGTCGATCTCGGCCCTGCGTAGGTCGAGATCGACATCGCAGAACGCCCCGCCGGCGACCGTCCAACGTCGTAGCGTCAGCCGTCCGCGCTTGACCACGCTGCCGAACAGGGCGCCTGTAAAGCGGGTTGCACGAACTCGGGATCGGCGCGCAGGCAGATCGTCAGTTGACGGCAATCCAGAGCGAACCCGGTCGAGGTCCGCGCTCACTCGCGCCGAGTAAGTCTTCTCAACCCGCTCCGAGAACTCCTCCAGAGTCAGCCGCCCAGCCAGCAGATGGCCTTGCAACCACCCCGCCGCTTGCTCGCGCTCCGCATCAGAGATTCGCTCTTCCGGATCTCTCAATCGACTAGCTCCTTCGCATCGCTCCCGAAACGGTGGCGGCCCCGATCCTACGCCAGAGTCCCGTGCCGTTGCCCCGAAGCCCAGAGAGATACCGCGCATGATCAATCGATCATGCAAACCTCAGCGGACGCTGCCGCGCGCTCGCGCCGCTGAGGGTCGAGCGTCGCCGACAGGGCGCCTCAATATGGAAGGATCAGCGAACAGCCGCAACACTCGGCATCCGCCGTTGGACGACGGATTCAGGCGGCTCGTGGGACTCGGTCGAGCGCGAGCGCTGGGCAGCGCACTTGGCCGCTACGGAAGCGTCCGACCGGGCGCTCGAGCTGCACGGTGGCCGTCCGATCATCGATCGCAACGATTGTCGCGTAGGCGCCGTGCAGGTACTGCGGGCTGACGGTGTCGTTGATCCGGACTACGTCCCCGATGCAGAACTCCGCGAGCGCAGTCGCTGACCGCACCGTGTGCAGGAGATATCGGCGGGCGTCGACCGCGTCGGCGATCGCGGTCAGATGGCTATCGAGCTCGCCCGAAGCTATTGCATCCAACAGCAAGCGCTCCGGCTCCCGGGCGCCCGATGCCGCACCGTCGACGGCGTCGCCGGCTTCGATACAGAGCTGCTCGCGTTCGCGGAATCCAGTGCCCATGGCGCGGATCATCGCGCGCACGCCGGACCGAATCGCGACCGCGCTTCCACCGCCACCTCGGACATCATCTGTTCCCACCGCGGCCTCGCAGGCGTTTCAGCCACCGACGTTGACCGTGACGAGGCGATGCAACGGAGGGCGCGTCGGCTTGCACGTCAGCGGGCCACCGCCCGACTCGTGCTCGCCGCCCAATTCGGCAAAGCAGTCAGCTCGCGCGCGACGTCGGCCTCGGTCCAGACTGCCGGATGTTCGTGGATGGAGGAGCCAAGGTTTGACTGCTCCGCGCTCGTTCTCGCGGGCGGCGGAGGACTCGGACCACAGTCGGGCGCGAAGGTTCCGCGCCGGGCCGCGGCGACCCGGCGGCGCTGGCTGCGACAGAGCCGATCCGCCTACCGCAGCGCGTTGGCGGCGCCGGCGTCCGCGCGAAGCTGCCGGGCCAAGCGCAGGTCCGCGGCGGCCTGGCGGCCGAACCCGGCGAAGAGGCGGGAGAGGGCGAACCCACTTCCCCGTGCCCGAAACTGGCTGGCGAGCTGGGAGCTGCTGAGGCCGGCAAGGCCGACGCCGGTGGGGCTGACGCCGAGGCGCCGGAGACCACGGCGTGCGGGGACAAGGCCGTGGACGCTGAGGTAGGCCGCGAGCTTGACCATGCCGCGGTGCGTGGCCCGAAGGCCGATCCCGATCGCGGCGAAGGTTGCGGCACCTCGGTGGCGCATGGTCGCCAACTGCTCGAGAAGTGTGGCCTCTTGACGGAGCGACCGGATCACGGCCATCCTGTCGCGGCTATAGGCGACGCGGTCGCCCGCCTTGGCTGCGGTCGAGCTGTGCCGGACCGCTGTGACCTCGGCCTGGCTGGCTCGGGCGAGGCGAGTCTCATCGGCTAACTGCGTGTGCTCGAGCGCGACCAGGCGTCTGAGGCGTCTGTTCTGGCTCGAGGTTCTCGGCGGCGGTGCGGGCGGTTGAGCAGGTCTGACGATGCGTGGAAGTTCGCTGCGGGTCAGGTTCGCGCCGGCCTGGTTGCGCTCGTCGGCGGCGACCGCGCGTGCTTCGCTTGCCTGAGCAAACACGCTCGCGCCGGCGGTCGCTGTGGCCTTGTCGATGAACGGGATCGACGCCCCGGTGAAGACTAGGGCCGTCGGTTTGCCGAGCACGGTCTGTTGCGGATTGTCCTTGTGCGCCTTGAACTTGACGATCGCGGTCACCGCGAACCCAAGCCCGGAGATGTACGCAGCAGCGAAGATCACATGCGTGAGCTTGTCGAAGCTCGGCTCGTCGCTCGCGTCGGTTCTGAGCGCGCTCCGGGTCTTCTGGTTATCGACCACGCCCGCCAGCGGGATCAGGCCGTGGGCAGCAGACACGGTCACCGCGATCGAGGACGACGCGGTCGGCGGGGGTTGCACCCGGGTCGATGTGGCGTGCCGCGCCGCCGATGCCTGGGCCTGCGCGGTGGCGGCCCCGGTGAGCATGGCCGGACAAGCCGCGGCGAGCAGGACGAGCACCGCTCGTGACGTTCGGTTCGTCCGCGAGGCGCACCGTCCGGCTCGTGCCCACACAAAGCCCACGCAGGTAAGGAAATCACCTGCGGGCGTCGCTGTCAGGTGAGGGTTGTGTTAGCGAGCGTCAGGGGATCCGCAGCGTAGCGACCGGCGGACCATGCTCTGATACTCCGGCCGGCGACTTCAGATGCGTCGACGAGGGAGTGTCAGCACGCCATCGGATCCAGCGAGCCCGCTAGCTCCCGCACGCGTGTGTTTGACGTTGAACATTTGTCGAACGACAGTGGGTCAGCGTCAGCGAACGCTCGGTCGGCCGCAGCGCCACACTTTCACCAGCCACGCGCTCAGCGCCGACGCGCCGGGGCTGCGTCGGCCCGCGCCGATCGTCGTCGCCGAACCAGAGCAAGCCGCAGTCCACCCGTTGCGCTGCTAGATCCTCGCGCTTACGCATTCAACGAAACATCCAGACTTCCCCCTCGTCGCGCCATTGCGGCAGTCTCGACCAGACAGCTGCTCGTCGGCGAATGCGACCATGTGACCCAACCTGCGTCTCACGCGGGATTGCTGACCGGACGCCCGGACGGCCGCTGTGGGCCTCGCACAAGGAAGGTCCTGCGAACACCGTTGAGAGACGTGCGTGTACGAATACGAGGGCGTTTGCGAGAACGACGGGGACGCCTGCATCGTTGAGATCGCGGTTCTCCGGCGGCGCAATCGAGTTGTGCTCGGGGTCGTTCGAGGACCCAACAGCGCGCAGCAACGGGACCCGACTTCGCGTGGCTTGTTGAGCACTATTCACTTGAGGCGGCGCGCGTCTCGTCGCTGGTAATGCCGTAGCTGCGCAGCACCTCGGCGACGTCTTCGCTCGGTGGCTTGCTTGGGACCCAGACGCCGGTTCGGTCCGCCCCGGCGTTGAGCAGGAGTTCGACAGTGGCGACCCAGTCGCCGTTCGTGTTGGGGTGTTCGCCGCTCGTGACGGTCGCGTATCCGAGGGGCGTGCCATCGAAGTTCGCGTCCCGGGCGTCGAGTTCGGCGCCGTGCTCGAGCAGCAGGCGTACCGTCTCCGCGTCCCCGGCGGCCGCCGCAGCGTGCAAAGGCGTCTCACCGGAGTCATTGCGAGCGTTTGGGGAGAACCCGAGCTCGATCATCAGGCGCACGGCGTCTGCCACGCCGCCGCCACCGGCGACCTCGACAATTGCAGCACGGTCACGAGCGCAGAGGCGATCGCGTACGTCTGGACGTTCGGACAGAAGCAGCTCGGCGCGGACCCGATCGCCACGGGCGCCGGCGCCGAGGAACCTGTCGATATCGGTGGCATCGTCGATGACCCCCCGGCTGAGCAGCACAGCCACGACCTCCTGCTGGCCAGCCCGCACCGCTCGGCGCAACGGCGAGAGCCCGTCCTGACCAAGCCGGCTCGGATTAGCACCACCGGCAAGCAACTCCTCGACCACGGGCGCGGCGCCCGCAGCGCAGGCGCGGGCAAGCAGGCCGCTCGCGAGCTCGCTCACCGGCTCTTGGGTCTGGCGCTTGGCGGCGTCGAGCAACAGACGGACCCCCTCGGGATCGTTCTCCCCGACCGCGACGTCAACCGCCCAACTGCCGGCAACGGTGGCGCCATGGTCCAGCAGTAGCCGTAAGCACTCGTGGTCGCGATGTCCGGCGGCCTGGTAGAGCGACTCGCCGTCATTCGGGTTGGCCGAGCGTTCCAGCAGAAGACGGGTGATGGCGGGATGGTTCGCCGTCACCGAACCGTGCAGCCCGGATCGGTAGCCATGGTGGGGTCTGGCAGCGTTGTTTGTATCCGGGCTGACGCCCGCGTCCAGCAACAGCCGGGCGACCTCCACCATTCCGGCCGCGCGGCCGGGGTCGATCCGATGCCAGCGCGAGTAGCAGACGTACAACAGCGGCGGCCAGCCGCGCTCGCGGTCGAGTGCGTTCGCCGCCGACCGGTCGGCCGCGAGCAGCTGCCCGACCAGGCGCACGTCGCCAACCACAGCCGCGGCACGAATGTCCGCCCGAGCCAGACGCGGATCATCCTCGAGCAGGATCCGCGCCCGCCGCTCCCGATCCTCGACTGACGCTGCCACGAACGCCGCGGCCCGCTGCCCGATCCCGGCTCGCGATTCGACCGCCGCCTTGAGCTTCGGCCAGCTGGCGAACCCGAGCTCGCGGGCGATCACAAGCTGAGCGACTGCGAGCGTGACCTCCCTCGGCCCACGGGCTCCAACCTGCCCGACGACGCGCTCCAGCGACACCGCCTCGCCAGCACGCGCCGCATCCCGCAACTCCTTCGCCTGCCGGCGCAGCTGCTCGAGATCCAAACGATCACGGTAAGAGTCAGACACGGCATCTCCCTCACTGCCTGCGGCCCGCAGCTCAGGCCAAGGAAGAGGCCAGAACACGATCAACCTTCCCTGAGGTGGACACCGTCCTTCCCGCGGACCCGGAGGCGCCCTCCAGCGCCCACGCAAATCGTAGCCCGTGGACTGGCCTGGTACGACGCTTGCCGCCGCACTCGTCCTCAAGCAAACGCATCAAGCCCGTATGCCGGCCAGGAGCCAAGGCCAGCCCGCCCGCGACCCCCGCTCCTCATTCGCCCGCGCAACGAACATCTCATCCCCCTCGGGCACCAGCGTCTGCTAGGCGCGAAAAGCGCGCCTGTCGCAGAACGGATGGCTAAAGCACGTGTGCCGGCGCTCGATCGTTGGCTGGACCAAGCCGGCGTCGACGCCCAAGATACAAAGCGTGGCAGCGGCTTGAACGTCTCGCGCCAGCGCGAGCAAGCATCGCCGATCTCAATCACGGCTGCCTTCGGTCGTCAGCGTGCGCGCCCGCGCCATCAACACTCGACACACGTTCGCCCGGCGCCTGTCTGTGGCTCCCCGGCCGGACCTGCGGTCGGCCCTCGGCCAACCTTGCCCCCGGTCGGTCGTTGTGAAATGTAGCCGGCGGGCCGCGGACGCAGGCGTCGTGTGCGTTTGGTTCCCCGAGTTCGTGCGCGTCGCAGACAGTGTGCGGCTCGCCGGGTTTTCTGGTACGGCCGGCCGCGCAAGCGTGGGGCCACCACTTGGTCGGACTGTCCCGGGCCCGCGAACTTGGGCATGAGAAAGCCGAACCTCCCGGCGTGGGCACCATGATTTTGACGGGCTCGCTGAGCACGCCCACCCGTCGACGAGCCATTCACGGTCACGGCTTGCTCGAACCCTTGGCGGGTGGGGACTATGGCCAGGAGGCGGCGTGTTGCGGTGACCGCTCGCCGGCCGTCAGTGGGCTCCAGCGGTGCCGGCTTGGGCGAAGCGAATCACGGTGTCCACGAGTTTGAGCAGTTCGGCGGCGTTCGCGGGAGCTGCTAGCGCTTGGACTTCGTCGCTCTCGTAGAGCTCACGCAAGCCGGCGACCGCGGACAGCGCCGCAAGACGCGGGATCAGGCTGTTTGCAGACTGGGTCCGTGAGCAGATCATCGCCGACGGCGACTTCCTGGCCGCGCGAACCACGTTCTCCGGCGACTTCACCGCCGTGTTCACCTACTCGCCCATCGGTCCCGTCGAGCCCACCGGCCAGCACCTCGGATGGGAGGTGATCGGCACGTTCAGGTACGACGACCACGGGCGGCTGGCCGAGGAGTGGGTCCAGACCGACTACCGCGGCCTCCTGACCAAGCTCGGCGTGACAGCGACCGAGTCCGCCCAGCCGGGGAGGTCGCCGGTTTCGGTAGCCGGTTAGTTCGGGGTGGCTGCCGTCCAGCGGTCGAGGTCATCGATGACCGCTTCGATGGCAGGGCGTAGCTCGTCTGCGATCCGGTCCTGGCTCTGACCGGCGCGCGTGCGCTGCCCGGCCTCGTCGATGATGATCTGGAATACGCCGGCGAGCGCGATGCCGTGGAGCTTGGCGATCTGTGGTGAGACTGGGGTCGAGTCGCTGATCGCCTTGGCGAGGGTATTCGCTTGTCGGTCGAGCATCTCGAGCGCGAGACGGTGCACGGTAGGGCTGATCGCGGCGAGGTATCCGAGCTCGCCTCGCCACTGCTCGGCGGGGTAGCGGCGGATCCCGTCGACGGCGTCCAGTACGCGTTCGCGGATGGCTGCCGCTGGCGAGGTTTCGGGTTGCCGCGTGCGGATCAGCCGAGCGAGCTCTTCCTCGAAGTGCCCGTGGAGGTCGGTGACCAGCTGCTCTTTGGTCTGAAAATAGTTGTAGACGGTCTGTTCTGAGACCTCAGCCGCGCGCGCCACATCGCTGACCGCGACCTGCTCGTAGCCGCGCTCGGCGAACAGCCGCGCGGCGGCATCGGCGATCAACCGGCGTGTGCGGGCCTTCTTGAGCTCTCGCAATCCGACTTCGGTCATTGGCCCAGCATAGCCAACAATTGACTTAGCTCAAAAATTCGAGTAGACTCAAATTATTGACCCATCCTTACTAACCGAGGAGGCCACCGTGGCCACCACAACCAGCACCACCACCCGGACGGCTCACCTGCTCGAGCTCATGACCAAGGGCGATGACGCTTTCAACGCCCGCGACTGGGAAGCCGTGGACGCCGTCCACCACCCGGACATGGTCGCCCACATCACAGGGCTCGCCGAGCCGATCTACGGCTCGGAAGCCCACTCCGCGGCGATGCAGCAGTTCCTGCGCAGCTTCCCCGATATGCACGTCAACACCCCCTACCCGATCCAGTTCGGAGACGGTGACTGGATCACCGTCGTCACCGACGTCGCCGGGACCTTCACCGGAGAGATGGTCCTCCCCGACGGCAGGGTGATTGCGCCGACGGGAAAGGCGTTCGACCTCGAGTTCGCCCAGACCACCAAATGGGACGGCGACCGGCTGATCATCATCTCCGCGTTCTGGGACGCCAGCCTGCAAGCCCAGCAGCTTGGCCTCGCCTAGTTCACGAGGCTCGCTCGGCCGGCTCGCGTCCGTGCTCAGCGCGAGCCGGCCGCAACCGCCGACCGTCGCAGATACCGTGTCCGCATGGTTTTCGCACCAACCGGGGCTATGCCACGCCCGGGTCCATTCCATCGGCAGCACCGCGGGAACGAGGCGTATCTCAGCCAGCCCGCACAGCGAGCGGCAACGCCGATCGCGACGGCTTGGGTAATCGCGTGATGGACGCGGGCACGAGTCGGGCCGGCGGACGCCACCCTTGCGATCGCGTGCTCGCCGTCGATCCGGCCGCCGCTTGCCGTGCGAAGCGATCGTCCCGCGGTGGTCCTTCAAGGCGCGGACCAGCGGCCTGACCGTACGCGTGATGGTTCCGGCGGATGACACGGGATCAGCGCCACTCCATCGCCTACCTAGGGGTATGTGACCACGACCGGCGAGAAGGCGCGGGCGGTCAAGGCGCGCTACCAGGGGCTGTGTCGCGGCTGCGGCGCGTACACGCAGCTGCGCAACGGCAAGGGCGACGCCTACGCCTACTGCAAGGCCTGTCATCCCGGGGCGATCGAGCGGCGGTGGACGCGCGAGCGCGTGGTCGCGGCGATGGTCGACTGGCGCCGCCGCTACGGCAGGCTGCCGTCCTCATATGACTGGTCGCGTACGCACGCACGCCGGCGCGGGGGAGAGGCGCTCGAGCGCTTGGCGCGAGGGGAGTGGCCGGCGGCGAGCGTCGTCACCGCTGTGTGGAAGAGTTGGTCGGCGGCGCGCAGTGTGACTGGTGCAGCATCGAGCCGGGGCGGGCTGCGGTCTGATGCCGGCGAGTCGCGCGAAGCCGATGATTGGGCACGGAGCGCATCTTTGTGCCCAATCCCCGGAAATCCGCCGCAAATCCGAGGGTCTGACGTGGCTTGTGGCGATCGACAAAACGGGCGCCTAGCAGGTATTTCCTGTTGACCGGAGTTGGGTGCGCGCGTTATTCGGGTCGGTGAGGTCCCCGGTTCAAATCCCGAGGGCCCGATTGAAAAGCCCCGAAAATTGCGGGGCTATTTGTTGCGCTAGATGGCTCGCCGGGTCGGGCAGGGATTGGGTACAAACGCTGCAACATGGGTGGGCTGCGCAGATAAAGGGTGGCTGTGAGCAGGGATTGTGAGCAGTAGCGCGCACCGGCCGGTGCGGTGCGGTCCCCGGTTCGGAGCGCATCATTCCCATCCCTGGGCAGTGGTCGCGCGGTAGACATGTAGCGCCGATGGGTGATCAGTGGTGCGAGCGTCGATACGCAGCCGCCTCGGCAAGGAATGCCCGAGAAGTCGGTCGATCGTCCGGATCTGGCGATCGACGTCGACGGTTCGTCGCTGACCGGAAAGCGGCATTCAGCGAGCGGAGGAGTCAGACGCCGCCGGCAGCGGGCGGCGGGCGACCTCTGCTGCTTCGTCGGCGGGCAGGCCGAAGAGCCGGAGCACGCCTTCGGCGTGGTAGATGTCGGCGTTCTTCGGGGCCTGCCCGTCGAGCACTGCTCGCATCACGGCCAGGAGTGCACCGCCGGCGGCGTACAAAGCCATCCCTTCGTGCGGCACGCTGAGGCGGCCAGATCTGACGCCGGCGCGGAGGTCGCGACGGGCGTAGGGGCCGAGGGCGGCGAGCAGGATGTTGTGGGATACGGCGAGCCGCACGAGCAGCCAGCCCCAGTCGGGGTCGTCACGGGCGCGGCGGACGAAGCTGCGGTGTGCGGCAGAGATGATCTCGGCGGGATCGTCGAGCTGAGCGGTGAGCGCGTCGATTTCCGCGCCCTGGGCAGCGATCGTGTCGGCCAGGACCACCTCGATGAGCGCCTCCTTGCTTTGGAAGTGGTTATAGAACGACCCGAAGCCGACGTCGGCCTCCTCCGTGATCTCCTGGATGCGCGTGCTGTCCACACCCTGGCGCGCGAACACGGCTTTGGCGGCCTCGACCAGCTTCGCTCGTGTCGCCTCGCGTCGGCGTGCGTGCCGATCCGGGGCCGTGGTCATGACTGGCATCGTATTGCCGTCGTGGACAACTCCGGAAGCGCCAAGGCGCTGGCCACGGCCCGGTAGACCTTGCGGTTGAAGATCAAGCCGACGTGGCTGCCGGTCACCTCGACGCAATCGGCGTGAGGGATCACCTGGCATTGCCAGTGCACGACCCCGTCCCCCTTTGAGTAGATGCTGGTGAGCCGCACACGGTCAAACGGGAAGAGCCGCGCGTAATCGTGGCTGAACGGACAGCCGCAGTGAGCCGACAGACACGTGTCTCGAGGGGCGCGCCCGCCGATGTGGACGGCGCGCCGGGCGATGCTGACGGCGAACAGGGTGGGTGTGCTGGCGCCGAACATGCCCTGGAGGTCGGCTCCCATCGAGATGGCGTGAGAGACACGGTCGGGGCGGCGGGCGGCAAGCGCGCGGGCGAAGTGGCCACCGCGGCTGTGGCCGATCAGCGCGACGCGGCGCCCGTATGCGCCCCACAGCTCGTCGACCGTGCGCTCGACACGGTCAAGCGCACGGTCAGAGCAATCGGTGTTGGTCACAAAGCCAGCGAAGTGCGGCTGATAGCCGACCCGTCCCAACCAAGCCGCCATAAGCCGGAGCGTCTGATCGCCGGCCAGAAAGCCTGGCATCAAGAGGACTGGCCGGCCGTCGCCGTGCGGGACGCTCGCCCCGTGCCACACCGGGTCGGCGAGCAGGCGCCCGAGCTCGAGGCACCATCGGGTTTCGGCGAGCGGCCGGCCCCACCAGCGGTCGCGGGCCGGATCGGCGCCGAAGACGAACCGTCCACGGTCCGCGTCCGCGGCGTCGGTGCCCTCGGCGGGCGACACGTGGGCGGCCGAGCGGTCAGCTGGCATGTACGTAGGTGCCCGGGGCCTTGGCGGTCGCCTTGTGCTTGCGGCTCCCCAGCGTCTTCGGCGCCGGCTTCAGCTCTCCGGCGCGCTGGATGAGCCAGTCAGCGTAGTCCGGCCACCAGCTCCCGCGCCTGACGCCGGCCGCCTGCACCCACTCGTCGGCGTCTCCCTCAATGTCGTCGGTGACGCGATAGCTCGCCCGGCTCTCGGCGCTGGGCGGATTGACGAGCGCCTGGATGTGGCCGCTCGCCGACAGCACGAACCGCTTCGACCCGCCGAGCAGCTGCGCGCTGCGGTACGCGTTTTCCCACGGCACGATGTGGTCGTTCAGGCCGGCGACGGTGTAGCAGTCCCGCGTGATCGCGCCGAGCTCGATCGATGTCCCGAGCACCTCCACCTCGCCCGCGACGGTCAGGGCGTTCCCGAGGGCGATGCGGACGAAATCGCGGTGTAGGCCGGCGGCGAGCCGCACCGCGTCCTGGTTCCAGTAAAGGATGTCGAACGCGGGGGGGTCCTTGCCGAGCAGATAGTTGTTGACGAGGTAGTTCCAGACCAGATCGTTGGGGCGGAGCCAGGCGAACACTCCCGCAAGCGCGCGGCCGTCGATGTACCCCCTGCGCGCCGACTCGGCGACCGCCACCGCGGCGAGCTCGCGGCTGGCGAACGCTCCCGCCGTGCCCATCCGTGCCTGGTCCAGCGCGCACACCATCAACGTCAGCGCCCCGACCTTGTCCTCCTGTCCGATCGCGGCCAGGTGAGCGAGTGCGCCGGCGGTGATGATTCCGCCCGAGCACGCCGCGTTCACGTTCACCGCGGGTTGACGGGTGATCTCGGCGACTGCGTCTCGCGCCTCCAGCACCGCCCGCGCGTACGTGTCGAGATCGAAATGTCCCTGGGCGGCGTCAGGATTGCGCCACGAGATCGTGAAGACCTGTTGTTGCTGGCCGAGCAGCCACTCGGCCATGCTTCGCCCGGACGAGATGTCAAGGATGTAGTACTTGTTGATCGTCGGCGGCACGAACAGCAGCGGCACCTCATAGACCTGCTCGGTGGCCGGCCGGTACTGGATCAGCTCGAACACGTCGGTCCGCAGCACGACCGATCCAGGCGTGATGGCGAGATTTCCTCCGACCTCGAACTTGCTGACGTCGACGCTGGCCGGCAGGTGCGGTGAGTGCGTAAGGTCGTTCAGGAGGCGACGGCTGCCCCGCACGAGGTTGGCGCCTCCTGCGTCGATGCTCTCCTTGAGCACGGCGGGATTGGACCACGGGAAGTTCGTCGGCGCTAGTGCGTCGAGCACGTTGCTCGCGGCAAAGCGCGCCTGCCGCTCGGTCCGCCAATCGAGCTCGGCATCCGAGATCAAGCGGTTCACCGTGTCGCCGGTGGCGAGGTAGGCCTGCATCATGCGATGGAAGAGCCAGTTGTCCTGCCACGCCCGGTCGCCAAACCGTCGATCGCCCTTGGCCGGACGAGCGTCGGAGCGCCCGGCCGCCGCGCGCGCGAGCTCCACGCCAAAGCCGGCTGAATCCCGTGCGGCACGGCGCGGATGGCGCGCCAATCCCGCGATGGTCCGTCCGGCGGCCCGTGGCTTCAGGAACCGACCCACGCCTCCGCCGTCGAGCACGGCGTCGGTGAGCATCACGTCGAGCCCTGATTGGACGGCGCGTCGCAGACCCGGCTCTGAAGCGCTTCCCGCCATTGGTGTCGAGGTCGCTGGCATGAGGTCAGGCTCCGGGCTGGCTAATCCGCGTCGCGGACCAGCCGGCCATGGACGATCAGCTCACTTGGGGTACGGATCATCCCCAGTGGGCTGTGGGTCATGCCGACCGTGCGATGGTCGGACGAGGTACGAGCTTCGACTTCCAGTTCATCACCGGCACGCCGCAGCCCGGCGTCGAGGTTGAGCGGCGTACTCGTTCCTGCCACGTAGAGCCGGCCGCTGACCGTTAGCCGCTCCCCCTCCAGCGTGGCGCCGTCGGACACGAAGCGAACCTGTGGGTGATTGTCGACGTCGAAGAAATCGGCCGAGCGCAGGTGCTTGTCACGCTTGTGGTTGTTCGTGTCGAGGCTGGACGCGTCGATCGTCAGCTCAACTGCCGGCTCGTGGCGCAGATCGAGGGTGCCGTCATAGTGCTCGAACCGACCCCTGACGGTGACCAGGCCCCAGAACGTCGGGGTACGGAATTCGATCCGTGAACGCGACGGATCGATCCGCCAACGTGTGTTCTCGATGCTGTGGACGGCGGTCGGGCGGGGGGTTGTTGTGCTCATCGGTGTCTCCTTCATGTCAGCTTCCATGTCCAGGTGTATTGCGAGAGCGTCTCTGCGACGCCCTCGTCCTGCGCCGAACTCGGGACGTGAATCTCGACAGCGCCATCGACGAGGACGGCCCGCACCCCATCGCCCACGGCCGTCTCCGCGAGCGCGTCGCGCGCCGCGCGCTCGGCCGCATGGCGCCGCAGCTCCGGCTTGTACGGCTTTCCAACAGGGGTCAGCGGAATCTCTTGGACGATCTCGACGTGCTTGGGGGCGGCGGCCCGCTCGGGCACGTGGCCGGCTGCCCAGGTTTCGAGCTCGTCGGGGGTCAGGCCGCTCCCATTCGCGAGGGTGACGTATGCGACGGGCACCTCGCCGGAGTGCGGATCGGGCCGCCCGACGGCGGAGGCAGCGGTGACCGCCGGGTGCTCGAGCAGCGCATCCTCGATCGTCGCGGGATCGATGTTGTGGCCGCCGCGGATGATCAGGTCCTTGGCGCGGCCGGCGAGCCGGATGAAGCCATCCGCGTCCACGGAGGCCAGGTCGCCGGTGTCGAGCCAGCCGTCCATGACTTTGCCGTCGGCGCGCAACTGCGCGCCGGGGTCGCCTCCGACGAGGTAGCCGGCGAAGGTGTTGGGGCCCCGGAGTACGAGCGTCCCGACCTCGCCTTCGGGGAGGAACGTCCACTCTCCGGTCACGTCGTCAACGGCGACAGCGCAGGCCTGCTGGTAGGGCAGGCGCTGCCCTACGGTTCCCGGGCGGGGAGCATCGGGCCAGCTGAGCGCGCTGGCACACGTGCCCTCGGTGAGGCCATAGCCTTCGCACAGTGCGACACCGGTGCGGGCCTCGAACGCGGTAGCCACTGCGGGCGGGAGCGGCGCGGCGCCGACGACCGGCAGCTTCAGGCTGGAGATGTCGGCGTCGACCGGGACTTGCGCGAGGACCCCGTAGACGGTGGGGACGCCCGACATCGAGGCGATCCGGTAGCGCTCGACGATCTTCCAGAAGTTCTGGAACAGAGGGACGTCGCGGTAGCCAAGCGGTCCGCCCCACACGACATGCTGGCCCTTGAGCAATGGCGCCAGCACGGTCACCACCAGCGCGTTGGTATGGAACAGCGGTAGCGCCGCGAAGATGACGCTGTCCTGGTCGAGGACGTCGCTTGCGCGCATCATCCACGCGTTCGATACCTCGTTGGCATGCGTTCGCGCGGCCAGCTTCGGGGTGCCGGTGGTGCCGCCAGTGTGCAGGTAGCTCGCGAGGTCGGACGAGGTTGGTGGAGGTACCGGAAGGGCGGCGTCGTCTGCTTTGGACATCCGCTCGGCGAGGTACGCAACGTCCGTGCCGTCGAGCGGCTCGAGCGTGGGTGGCTCGTCCGCCGCTGCCGTGGGCCGCAGCGCCAGCAGCGCCCGGGCGCCGGTGCTCGCGGCGATCGCGCGCGCCTGTGCCCACCCGTCGGGGTCGAGCTCGGGTCCCGACGCGACAATGACCTGCGCGCCGGAGCGGCGCACGAGCTCGATCGCGTGCTCGGCCGTCAGCCCGGGATTGATCGGGGCGTAGATTCCGACTGCCTCCGCGGCGAGCAGGAGCGGCACCATCTCGGCGCAGTTGACCGAAATGACCGCGACGGCCTCGCCACGCCTCACCCCGATCTCGACCAGGACGACGGCCGCTCGGTGGACGTCGCGCGCGAGCTCAGCGAAGGTCCGGACGAACGGCGCTCGGAAGGACTCGGCGTCGGGGAGGACCGACACCGCCGGGCGGTCGCGCCAGAGGCTGGCCGCTCGCCTCACAAGCTCGTAGGTGCTCGCGGGCAGCCCGCGCTCGCCGAGCGGGGTGCGCTCTATGTCGGCGAGCTCAGATGGGCCGCGCAAGGAAGGCCACAGCAGCTCGTTCTCAGTGGTCAACGCGCCCATGTCAGCTCGACCTCCGACTCAGGGGCGACATAGTCCTCAGGCTCTTCGACCACGGTGTTGCAGAGCTCGCCGATCCCGTCGATCTGGACGCGTACCGCGTCGCCAATCTTGAGCAATCCGTCGGGGAACGGCTGGCGCACGGCGCCGATGCCGGCCGGGGTGCCGGTGGCGATGACATCGCCTGGCTCGAGCGTGAACGCTTCGGACAGGTGCGCCACCTGCTGGAAGCAGTTGTAGATCATCTCGCGCGTGTTGCCGTCCTGGCGCAGCTCGTCGTTGACGTACGTCTTGATCGCCAGGTTGTGTGGATCGCCGACCTCGTCGGGCGTGACCAGCCAGGGCCCGAGCGGGCCATGCGTGTCGAACGACTTGCCCATCGTCATGGTCGGCGTGCGCACCTGCCAGTCGCGCACCGAGACGTCGTTGGCGATCGTGTAGCCGGCGATCACCTCGTGCGCGCGCTCGAGCGGAACGTGCCGACAGCGCGTGCCGATCACGATCGCGAGCTCACCCTCATAGTCGAGCAGGCTCGAGACGCGCGGCATGTGGACGTTTTCGTCGGGACCCACCACGCAGGTGACCTGCTTGTTGAAGAAGACCGGGAACTGGGGCGCCTCCATGCCTGACTCGGCGATGTGGTCGGCGTAGTTCAGTCCGATGGCCAGGAACTTCCGCGGCCGGACAGGAGCGAGCAGGCGGACCTCGTCCAGGGAATACTGCTCGGCCGGGGTGTCGCGGTCGACGACGTACCCGTCCTCTACGACTCCCTGGCGCGGCCCGGCGCCGGCATCAAAGCGACAGAGCCTCATCACGACACCTCCGGGATCTCGACCGGGGCCTGCTCGGGCGCATAGCCGCCGGCCATCGCCTTGGCATGGATCTCGGCAAAGCTCACCCCGGCCACATCGTCGGCGGCGATTTGCTCAGGGTCGACAAACTGGCCGATCGGATTGGCCTTGAACTCGTCCGATCCGAGCATCCAGGCCTTCGACTTCTGCCAGTCGCCGAAACAGTCGACCTGTAGCTCCACGTGGTTGCCGTCCGGATCGGCGTAGTAGTAGGACAGCGTCATCCCGTGGTCCAGACACAGCGCAGGAGTGATCCCCTCCGCCTTGAGCCGGAGGTAGCTGGAGTTCAACTCCTGGAAGCTCATGTACTCGAAGGCGGAGTGATGCATGCCGGTGCGGCCTTCCTTCTCCGGGTCGTCGACGAAGTTGGGGAACGCGAGCAGCGCGATCCGGTGGTTGGCGGCGTCGTTGGACAGCCAGGCGCCGCCGTCGAACTGGAAGACGACCTCGGCTCCGACCAATGTGCCGTAGAAGTCGATCATCTCCTGTAGTCGCGTGGTCTTGAGGTTGACGTGGTGGAACTTGGGGTGGATCACAGTGGTGGTGGCAGTCATGGGAGGGCTCCTGCAGTTGCGGATGTGGAAGTCAGCTGAAGCTGGGATCGAAGGTCGTCGAGAAGCTCCGGGAGCGCGTTGGCTGAGGGCGCGCTGCCGAACACGTAGAAGTCAGGGCGGACGAGCACTCCGTGGACGCCGTGGTCAGCCAGCCAAGTGGTGAGCCGACCGTCCACGTCGACAACGCCTCCCGGCGCGGCCGGGTCAAGCGAGGCGACGCTCATGTCGAGCGCGGCGATCAATGCACGATGCTCGCTCGACAGCTGGGCAAGCGGATCGCCATTCGCGACGATGAGCTGAAAGCCACGCCCAACCAGGTCGTCGAACCGCCCCTCGCGGCCGGCTCGGCGCACCAGGCCCTGAGTGCTCAGAGTGCCGGCGAGCGGGTCTGACCCGCCGGCGAGCACACGGTGGAGTAAGCCGCCGCTCAGCGGCGGCATCTCGAGCGGTGGCGGCGCCTCGACCTGGCGCAGCATCGCGTCGCGTTCGGCCGCCGCTCGCGGGTCCAGCTGGCACAGCACCTTGCCGAGCTCGATGGCCATGCCGATGATCGCCTCGTTCTGGGGTTGGCGCTCGGGGTCGATCGTGTCGAGTAGCTGCGCCGCCGCGAGGCCGCGCAGCACGAGGTCGAGCTTCCAGGCCAGGTTGGCGGCGTCCCGCAGGCCCGAGCACAGCCCCTGACCAAGGAACGGCGGGGTCAGATGAGCCGCATCCCCGACCAGCAACACGCGGCCAGAGCACATCTGGTCGGCCAGCATCGAGCGAAATTCGTAGACGGCGCTGCGCGTGAGCGGCCCGTCCTGGGGCCGGTACCACGGCTCGAGCAGCGCCCACACCCGCCCCGGATCTTCGAAGTCGGATGCCTGCTCGTCGGGCAACAGCATGAACTCCCACCGTCGGTGCCGGGGCCCGCTCTGAACGATCGTGGTCGGGCGCGAGGGGTCGCACCGCTGGGTCGCGATCGGCAAGTGGGCGACTGTCGCCATGTCGTGCGGCTCAACGTCGACCACCAGCCAGCGCTCCTGAAAGCCGAGGTCTCGGCGCGAGATCCCGCTCGCCTCGCGCACGAACGAGTTGGCGCCGTCGGCGCCCACAACCCACCGCGCGCTCACGGTCGCTGTCTCCCCGGTCAGCGCGAGCCTGCCCGGCTCCTGTTCGGTCACCCGCCGGAGGCTGAGCTCGACCTGCTCATCTGACTGCACCAGGCCCTCGGCCGCCCATCCGCGCACGACCGTGACGCCTGCCGGGGCGCATGCGTGGCGGTCTATCGCCCGCTCGAGCTCCGGCTGGAAGAACATGTAGTCGCCCTCCCATCCCGACGCGGCCGGACTCCGCGGCTCGAACCGTAGGAGCAGCTCACCGTCGGCGCCGATCCACCGGTACTCGTCGACCGGAACCATCTCGTCGGCCAGCACCTCGGAGAGCCCGAGCGACTGCAGCAGCCGCATGATCTCGTGGTCAAGGTGAACCGCGCGCGGGAGGCGATAGACCTCGTTGAAACGCTCGAACACCACGACGCGGTGGCCGGCCCGTCCCAGCAGCGCCGAAAGCGTCTGCCCCACCGGGCCGTAGCCGATGATCGCGACGTCGAACTCCGACTGCGAGGCGTCATCCAAAGTCATGTTGATCTCCATATTCGTAAGCCTACATCAATACTGATGAGTTTGTCAAGTATGACGTTCGCATCATATATCTGGGGCGTATGGGGGCCGACACGCTGGAGAGGCTGTGCGCCGTGGGCGTCGTCCACCCCCGCGACCGTTAGCGCTGGGTTTTCCGCCTCAGTGGGTGGACTGCGCGGTGTCGCGTAAGCCCGAGGGGAAGGGCGGCGTGGAGCCAGTGGGGCTCGCGTTCGCGCTGGTGGGGCGACCGGTTCCGTGAACGAGGTTGCCGCTAAGCGCTCAGTCGTCGCATGGTGTGAGGATTCTCATACCGATCGGATGACGTGGGTCGGCTCGAAGCGTTCTAGCCTCCGGCGGCTGAGTCTGCGGGGCTCCGGGCCCCGGCAGCCCCAATGTCCGCGAGCGCAGTGAGGGGTCACGTTGACTGTTGATCGAAGTCATGGCATGGACCATGTGGTGCTGGTGCTGTTCGAGAACCGGTCGCTCGACAACCTGTTGGGTCACCTGTACGGGCCTGAGGACGACAAGACGTTCGAGGGCGTGATCGGCAAGGACCTCAGCAACCCGATTCCCGACTGGGCCGAGCACGGCGCTGAGCGCAAGACCGTCCCGTACACGGTCGCGACGGACATGGACGCGCCGAACCCGGACTCCGGTGAGGAGTACTTCCACACCAACACCCAGCTCTACAACACGCTGGACGAGCACAACCGCTTCAAGATCGGCGAGGCGGTGACCGCGCCGTGGAATGTTCCGCCGCCCGGAACCGAGCCGACCATGGACGGGTTCGTGACCGACTACATCAACACGTTCACCGGCGAAGTCGGCCGCCAGCCGACGTATGAGGAGTACGCGCAGATCATGACCGGCTACACGCCCGCGCAGGTGCCGGTGCTCAACGGGATCGCGAGGGCGTTTGGCGTGTTCGATCACTGGTTCTGCGAGGTCCCGTCCCAGACGTTCATGAACCGCTCGTTCTGGACGGCCGGGACCTCCTCGGGGTTCGTGACCAACTCTCCCGTGCTCAAGTGGACGACTGAGAACACCGCCGAGACGCTGTTCGATCGCCTCGAGGCGCATGGGCGCTCCTGGAAGGTGTACGTGCTGGAACCCGCCCGGATCTCGTTCACGGGGTGGATCCACATGCCGCGCCTTGAAGGACCGGATGGCGACGCACTTCGTGCCGTTCTCGGAGTTCGAGCGCGACGCCGCCAACGGGACCCTGCCGGACTTCTGCCTGATCGAGCCGCATCTCGTCGCCGGGCACGGCGACTACCACCCCGCGGAAGGACGCGCGCTGATCGGGCACGACTACAACATTGCGATCGATCCGCCATCCTCGATCCTGGCCGGCGAGAACTTCCTGAACCGTGTCTACCGGGCGATCAAGACCGCCGACTCGACCGAGGGATCTAACGCCTACAACACGACGTTTTTCATCGGCTGGGACGAGCCCGGAGGCACCTATGACCACGTGCCACCGGGACCGGTACCCCCACCGGACTCGGCCGCGCCTGCGGGACAGTGCGACTTCACGTTCGACCGCTCTGGCTACCGCGTACCGGCGATCATCGTCTCCCCCTGGATCGATGAAGGGACAGTGGTCAACGACGAGTACCGCCACACCTCCATGCTGGCCACGCTGCGCAAGGTCTGGGGCCTCGGCGACGCGTTCACCGCGCGCGACGCCGCCGCCCGCACGTTCGATCATCTGCTGTCCCGCGACACGCCGCGGGACCCCGCCACCTGGCCCGACTTCCACCCGCAGCCGGTGCCCGAATGGCAGCTCACCAAGGTCCAGGTCGGCGAGGTACTGAGCAACCTCGGCAAGGCGATCGGACCCGGGCTCCTCGAACACGCCAAACAGTCCGGACTCCCGGTCCCGGCGCTGCTCGCTGACCCCGCCCACCCGCCCACGCCAACGCAGCTCGTCGACTTCATCTTCGGGATCGCCGCAAAGTACTTCCCGCGCCTGGTTCCCGACGACACCGAGGAAGCCCAGACCTACCGATAGGGCAACACGGCCGAGTGTGGCTCTGATTGGCGCGAGCCCGACAGGCTGCACTCCGCCGGAGCTAACGATCGCGGCGGTCGACGCTCGCGTCTGGACGCGAATGCGGGGTTGATCTCCTTCGTCCGGCGCTTGCTCCGTGTAGCCCCCCTGACACACTCTCGTCCGATGGTTCAAGGCACGACCGGAGAGATCATCGAAGGGCTCTGGCGGTTCGCGTCGCTCCATCCGGAATGGACCGAGGACGAAGGCGGCGACGAGGATGGCTGGGAGCAGCAGGTCGCATGGTGGGCTGTCGCAACTCCCGATGGACTCGTGTTGATCGATCCTCTCGTCGATGACTGGGACGCGCTCGATCAACTCGCGGCAGACCGGGGCGGATACGCCGGCATCCTGCGCACCTGCCACTGGCACCAGCGCAGCGTTTGCGAGGTCGCGAGCCGGTACAACGCGGCGGTGTGGGCGAAGCAGCCCAGGGACAGTCGCGTGCCCCATGCGTTTGACCATGCCACAAGTGACGGAGACGAGCTCTTTGGCAAGTTGCGTGTGTTCGATGTCGAGCGAGCTGACGAAATCGCGCTGTGGCTACCGCGTCAGGCGGCGCTCGTCTTCGGTGACGCGATGCTGCGAACGCGCGCCGGTGACCTTCGAGTCTGTCCGGAGTCATGGACACAACCTGAGGGCGGCCCGGCAAGGCTACGTGGATTGCTCCGCGCCCTCACAACGCTCCCGATTGAGCACGTCTTGGTGTCTCACGGTCCGCTCGTGCTGGGTGGCGGAGGTGCGTCCCTGCGGACTGCCACGACTTGAGCGTGTCGCGTCAGTCCGGAATTCGCGCGCGACGGCGTCCCTCTGCCTGATGTGCTCGCGCAGCCGCGCTCGTCTGACGACGGGGCCACGGCCAGCGTCAACAGCAGTACTTGGTCATCAGGCCGCAGAGGTAGCTGACGAGCGCCGAGAGCTGGTCGGGCATGCGCCCCTCCAGGCTGCTCGCCGGGGCGCCGAAGATCGTGAGCGTGTAGAGGTAGTCACCCGACCCCTGGGAGCTGACGGCGGGACCCGCCGTTCGTGAATCAGCTTTACCGGTCCTCGTCGTCGAGCACAGCCTTGACGTCGACGATCGGGGTGCCGTCGATGGCCTCGAGCGCCCTCACCCCAACGCGATTGCCCTCACGCGCGGTCACCGTGACGCGATGGAGCCCGATGGGGTTGGGCCGATCGGGTGATCGGGTCTTGAACACGCCGGTCAGCGGGTGGCGCGGATCGCTGCGCGGATGGACGGCGAGCACCTCGCGGTCGGCGCGGTCGAGCCAGGTGAGGAGAAGGACCTGGTCCCCGGGCCCCAGATCCTTGAGCGCCTCGCCCACCGACGCGTCGAACACCAGCCACGCGGCCGGCGCGCCCTCGTCGGCCTGCAACGGGGCCGAGCTACGGTCGCGCAGAGGCGACCGCACCGTGCCAATCGGCCTGATCTCAAACGGGTCGTTCACCGCAGCGCGGGCCTCGCAGAACGTCGGCCTGCGAGCTTCCTGGTCATGGGTGGCCGGCCGGGTGCCCGTCATCGTGCAGGCGCTGATGAGCAGCAACCAAACCGCTCTGGAGGTCGGTCAAGCTGTGTTCCGTCGCCGGGCGCAGCGTGCCGGCTGGATCTTCCAGCAATCTCCTGGCTCGGGCGCCCTGCTCAGCCGCGAACCAGTCGACGAGGGCACTTCGGTCCGGTGCGAGCCGCGGCTCGTTGAGAGTCAGGAGCTCTCCGAGGTGGGCGGCCTCGGCGATGCGTCTGGTCACGTGCCGCCGGCGACTCTTCTCGCGAGCATGCGCGACGCCGCTGGACGGGGCCTCAAGCTCGCTCGGGCAAAAACATTGCAGAACCGTCTTTGGGATGGTGGCGTGGTCAAACAGGGTGTGGGAGACCGAGCCCGCCTTCACCCATGGCGAGATGACGAACGCCGGCACGCGCACCCCGTAGCGCGTGAACGTTGCCGGATCGTCATCGGGCGGGTGCTCAGGCGGTGTGACGTGGTCAAAGAATCCGCCGTGCTCGTCATAGAAGACGAGCAGGAGCGTCTTGTCCCACTGAGGGCCGGCTGCGAGCGCGTTGTAGACGAGGAGCGCCAGTTCCTGCCCGTGCGTCACGTCCGAGGGTGGGTGGTCATCGTTCGGGGGAGACCCGATGAGGTTGAAGTCCTTGAAGTTCGGGTCGATCCAGGAGACCGCTGGTAGTCGACCGTAGGCGGCGTCCTCCAGGAAGCTCGCAGCATCCTCATTGAGGTACAGAAGACCTCTGCCACGTGTCTTGAACACCAGCTTCAGTTTCTGCACGTAGGCAAAGTGCTCGCGGTGTCCCACTCGGTACTTGCCATCGGCGAGCCGGAGCGTGGCGACGTCGTGCGAATACCACCGCCAGGAGACATCGGCGGCGTCCAGATAGCGGACAAACGAGTGCTGGTGGTAGATCGGCACTTTCGGGTCGTCGCGGCTTCGAGCGCCGCTTCCGGTGAGCGCGTAGAGACGATTCGGCCACGTCGCTCCGGCGACCGAGCTGTGCCACCGGTCGCAGACACAGAACTCCCTTGCGAAATGGTCGAACACCGGCAGGTCGGAGGCGTTGTAGTACCCCATCACAACGCCGGCGTCGCCATCGTCGACACCACGAGCGGCGAGTGTCTCCGCGTAGGCCTCGGAGAAGCCATCCATCGCGCCGTCGTTGATCTGCATGTCCGTCGCCGCCGCGGTGTGCTCAGGGTCCCAACGCTCGTCAGGAAGGTACGTCGCGGCGAGGTGGTGGATCGGGTAGCGCGTGTCCCCATGGTCGTTGGCCATGCCTGGCCGCAGCCCATCCACCTCGTCGCGGCCGCCCTCGAGCGAGAGATAGCCGAGCATGTGATCGAAGGAGCGGTTCTCCAACATCAGGACGACGATGTGCTCTATCCGCTCAAGACTGCTGCTCGGGGCAGGCGTCACGGGCCGCCTCGCTCGTATAGCTCCATGATCGGCGCCGGTGTCAACCCATCAGGCGCCGAGAATCTGCGCCTTCTGGACCTCGAACTCAGCGTCCGTCAACACGCTCGACGCGCGCAGCTCACCGAGCTGCGTGAGCTGTGCGAGCTTGTGCCCCATGTCCGGCGACGAAGCGGCCGGCGCCCCGGGCATCGGCGCGGCGGGTTGCGCCGCCGCTGCCGGCCCTGGGTGACCGTGGGCGGCGGCGTGCTCCTGCTGGCGCGTGAGCACGCGCTCGTGAATCAGATCGGCTGTCTTCACCGCGACGGCCGCTTTCAACCCTGTTTTCAACAGTCCCATGTGCGTCTCCGTTCAAGAGAGGGTCGTCACGCCGCACCGGGGGCGTCGAGCGCAGCGATGAGATCGTCGGCGACGATGCGCCCAGCGCCGACAAGGCGCGCACTGCTGCGGTCGATCGCCGTCCACATCGGGACCGCCCAGACGTTCTCGTAGACAAGGATCCCGGCAAGGCTCCCCGGTGCGATCGCCGCGCTGACCTGGTCGATGTCAGATTGGTCGAGCAGGCCGGACGACAGACCCCACAGCCGCTCGTCGAGCGCGTCGGAATGCTCGACGTCAGCCACCTCGACCCTCGATACATCCCCGTCGGCGTCCTTGGCGATGAACAGCAGGTCCAGAACACGGACGATGTCGTGGTCGACCAGGTCCATCAGCAAACGGAACCCCTCGCCGGTCACCTGCCTTCCAGGCCACTCGACCGCGAGGTAGTCGATTGGCCCCAGAACGGTGTCTCCCACGGAAACCACCTCCGTCTGTGTCGAATGCCGGCGAGGCCCGAGCGGCCTCGGACTTTACCGCGAACGCTGCTGCCGCTAGGTGGCATCACCTGCCTATCCGAGCCTTTCGAGCACCGGATCATCAGGATGGATCCACGCGTCGGCGAGGGCCCGGCCGCCGGTCTTCTGAACCGCGTCCCTGAGAGGGATCGCCCAGCGATGTTCGATGAGCGCCACCACGCACATCTCGCCCGGAGGGATGACGTCGACAACGGACCACGTGCCCTCATCTCCTACGAACCTGCGCAGATCGGTCGGCTCCGCGGCGGCATCGCCACCGTTCGTTTCGGCGGCGTCGTCCCCCGTGAGCCCGACAAGGAGCTCTGCGATCGACCCCAGTCGCGCCGCGTCGCCCTCGCTCAGGCTCCCGGCCTGCACCCGGACGAGCTCGCCGCTCCGGCTCTTGGTGACAACCACCATGTCGACGAGCCGGATGACATCCAGGTCTCTCAGGCGCTTGAGCTCGGGCAGGATGTCGCCCTCGAAATTCAGGTCGTCGAACCCGATCACGGCGATCTGGATCGGGCCGATCTGCTTGCGCTCCGAACGCGACAGCGCTACACCACGGTGAAGGGCGGGGATCTTCTTGGGCACGGTCCCTCCTCTTTGCTCGCCGTTCTGGGCCGTCGGGGCCGGTCGGCAGCTTCGGACTCTACGTGAGCGGGGCCCCTCCGCTGTCGGAGTGAGTCGCGCCAACACAGAGCTAACACGGCCGCCGTGGTCCGGTGCCAGAGCCAAAGACTCCCCCCTTCGCTCACCGGACAGGCCACCAACACGCATCGCAAGGACGTCGTGCGTTGCGCGGAGCGGGGCCGCGCTCCGAACGCAATGGGCGCCGGCGAGGTATTTCGCGGTGATCCCCAGCGACTCGTGGCCCGGCTATAGGATGGCTCCATTCATGGCTCGCGGTGACTCGGCTCCCGGGGGGCTGGTGCTGCACGGGCGGCGTGAAGAGTGCGCGGTGCTCGATCGGCTGCTCGAGGACGCCCGCGCGGGGCGGAGTGGGGTGGTGGTCTTGCGTGGAGACGCGGGGATCGGAAAGACGGCGCTGCTCGAGTACGCGGTCGCGTCGGCGTCGGATCTGAGAGTTCTGCGGGCGGTCGGGGTGGAGGCGGAGATGCAGCTTGCGTTCGCCGCGCTGCATCAGTTGTGCGTACCGCTGCTCGATCGCCTGGACGGCCTTCCCGGTCCCCAGCGCGATGCGCTGGCGACCACGTTCGGATTGAGCGAAGGCGCGGTGCCGGATCGCTTCTTCGTCGCACTGGCAGTGCTTGGTCTGTTGTCTGAGGCGGCGGAGGTGCGTCCGCTCGTGTGCGTGATCGATGATGCGCAGTGGTTGGACCAAGCGTCCGCGCAGGCGTTGGCGTTTGTGGCGCGGAGGATGCTGGCGGAGCCGGTGGTGATGTTGTTCGCCGCCCGCGAGCCGAGCGACCTGCTCGCGGGTCTCCCGGAGCTGGTGCTCGAGGGGCTCGGGGATGCCGATGCACGTGCTGTGTTGGCCTCGGTGATTCCGGGACGGCTTGACGAGCGGATCGCCGATGAACTTCTTGCCGAAACACGGGGGAACCCGTTGGCGCTGTTGGAGCTACCGCGCGGGCTGACCACGACGCGGCTGGCGGGCGGCTTCGGATTGCCGGCGGCGCTCTCGCTGTCGGGTCGGATCGAGGAGAGCTTCCAACAGCGGCTGGAGACGCTGCCCGACGACACCCAGCGGCTGTTGTTGGTGGCCGCGGCGGAGCCGACCGGGGATCCGTCCCTCTTGTGGCGTGCGGCCGAGCGACTCGGGATCACCGGCGTGGCGCTCGAGCCGGCGGAATCGGCCGGGCTGATCGAGGTCGACGGCAGGGTTCGGTTTCGCCATCCGCTGGTGCGGTCGGCGATCTACCGATCGGCAACGGCGAAGCAGCGACGGCGGGCGCACCAGGCGTTGGCGGAGGCGACCGACGTGCAGGTCGACCCCGACCGGCGCGCGTGGCACTTGGCCGAGGCGGCGGACGGCCCCGACGAGGACGTCGCCGCTGAGCTCGAGCGGGCGGCCGGCCGGGCTCAGGCACGGGGTGGTCTGGCCGCCGCCGCTGCCTTCCTCGAGCGCTCCGCCGAGCTGACACCCGAGCCGCTGCACCGTGCGCGACGTGCACTCGGGGCGGCGCGGACAAAATACGAAGCGGGCGCGCTCGACGAGGCGGTCGCGCTGCTCGCCACCGCCGAGACTGCCAATCTGGACGATGTCGAACGCACCCATGTGCATCTGCTGCGCGCTCAGATTGCGTTCGCTTCAAGGCGCGGCAGCGACGCCCCGCCGTTGCTGCTCAGCGCCGCTCGCGAACTCGACCCGGTCGACCCGAGTCTCGCGCGCACGACCTATCTGGAGGCCTTCTCCGCGGCCCTGTTTGCGGGCCGGCTGGCCCGCGCCGGGGGGGTCGTCGAGGTCGCAGAGGCGGTGTGGGCGGGCACGGCGTCGTCGCGGCGCGCGCGTCCGTCCGATCTTCTGCTGTACGGGTTGGCGACCCGGTTCACCAAGGGCTACGCCGCCGGCGCGCCGATCCTCAAAGAGGCCCTGAGCGCTTTTCGGCGCGACGCCGTTCTGCCTCCCGAGGACGCGCGTTGGCTTTGGTTCGCCTGCTGGGCTGCGGCGGATCTTTGGGACGACGAGACATGGGACCTGCTCTCCGCGCGACAGCTGGAGTTGGTGAGAGCCGCTGGAGCCCTGACTGCCATCCCCTTTGCCCTCACGGCTCGTAGCTCTGTACACCTGGTCTGCGGTGACGTGCACGCCGCCGCTTCGCAGGTTGACGAAATCCGAACGGTCAGCGAGGCAACGGGGATTGCCACCCCCCCGTACGGGCCGCTCTGGCTCGCCGGTCTACGCGGTCGCGAGGCGGAGCTCTCGCGGTTGATGGAAACCGCCATCGACGAAGCGGTCGCGCGGGGAGAAGGCTACGCCCTGGCTGACGCCGAGCTGGTGAGGGCCATTCTCTACAACGCGCTCGGCCGCTACGAGGCCGCCCGGTCGGTGTTTGGTCCCGGCGGAGAACGCTCATACGACATAAACACGCCGCCGCGCGCCGTGGCCGAGGTGATCGAAGCGGCTGTCCGCTGTGAGGAACCCCAGCTTGCGAGGCGTCTGCTCAACAGGCTCGCCGACATGGCCCAGGCCAGCGGCACGGATTGGGTGGTGGGGGTCGAGGCCCGCTCGCGCGCACTCGTCAGCGAGGGTGACAACGCGGAGAATCTCTATCGAGAGGCGATCGAGCGGCTGTCCCGCACACGGGTGCGGTTGGAGCTGGCCCGCGCCCACCTCCTCTACGGCGAGTGGCTGCGCCGTGAGCGCCGCCGGCTCGACGCCCGCAAGCAGCTGCGCACCGCTTTCGAAATGCTCACCGCGATGGGTGTTGAGGCGTTCGCCGCGCGGGCGGAGCGCGAGCTGCTGTCCACGGGCGAGCGCGCCCACAAACGCACGGTGGAGACCCGTGAGGACCTCACGCCACAGGAGGCCCAGATCGCGCGGCTTGCTGCCGACCACCTCTCGAACGCCGAGATCGGCGCGCGGCTCATCATCAGCCAGCACACAGTCGCCTATCACCTACGCAAGGTCTTCAACAAGCTTGGAATCACCTCGCGCACCCAGCTCAGCCGAGCGCTGTCCGACACCGACGCGAAGGTGACGGCGTGACCAGCTGCGCGGGTTCGCTATGCAGCTCGCGCCGATGCAGCAGCGATCGAACGCAACCGGTGCAGAGCTTCGCGCTCGATCTGGCGGCTTCGCTCCTCGCCTACCCCGAGCCGCTCGCCGATCTGCTCATGGGTTTGGGCGACATCGTCACCGAGGCCGTAGCGACGAACGATGACCTCTCGGTGACGCTCCGGCAGCAAGCGCAGCATCGACGACACCTCGTCCCGGCTCTCGCGCGCGATCGCACTCTCGAACGGGTCCCCCGCGCGCTCGTCGGCCAACAGGTCGCCCAGCGGCGTTGCGTCCTCGCCAACCGGTTGGTCCAAAGAGGCTGTCACGCGGGCCGCCTCACGCAAGGAGCGAACGGTCGTGACGCTCAGTTGGGCGTGCTCGGCGATCGCTGCGTCTGAGGCGGGTCGAGGTTTGATCCGCTCGAGTTCTGCCTCCGCGCGTCGCACTGCTGCAAGCTGTTGGCTGGCCTTGGCGGGCATTCGGATCACATTTGAGCTTGCGATCGCGTCCAGCATCGACCGTCGGATCCACCACACCGCGTATGTGGAGAACTTCACCCCGCGACGCGGGTCAAACCGTTCAACCGCTCGGACCAAGCCGATCGTGCCCTCCTGGACGAGGTCTGCGAACGGAACGCTGCTCCCGCGATAGGCCCTGGCGATGGCGTACACCAACCTCAGGTTGCTCTCGATCATTCTGTGCTTGGCTTGCAGATCGCCTCGTTCGATCCGCCCCGCGAGCATGATCTCCTCTGCGGCGGAAAGCAGTTTCACGAGAGATCCTCGCCGCCATTAGCCCTGCGTATCGCTCGTGCCGATCTATCGGCTTGGTGTGGCCACTCTCGTGAGCGAGCCTGCATCGCGTGCCCTACGTGGTCTGCCCGCGCTGCGCCGTGACGAGCTACGTCGTTCGGACCTCGCTCGATCGTGGCGACCCGTGCCCAAGCTGTGACGAGCCACTGTTCGGCCAAGCCGGCGTGATCTCCCCGGCGCGGCCCGGTGCGATTCGTGACGCGGGTGCACGCCGCGCCGATTACTCGGCACCGGTTCACGTCGCCCGCCGTGGATCGGGAAGGAGAGAGAGCGCGGTCAGCGTTTCTCCGACCGGCGGTCCTCCGTCCAAGCGGTCCTCGATCGCCGCCCGCGCGACAACGCGCGCCAGATAGCCCGCCGAGCCCGGCGCCTTCGACAACGCGCGCAGACGGTCCAGCAGGGGGAACGCGCGAGAGGTTGAACCGGCAGCGGCAAGGAGCCGGAGGGCGGACATCTCATCCTTGGTGAGGCCGGCGCTGCTCAGGGCTTGCGGCGTCACGTCCGCCTCATGAGCATGATGCAGCCACGCAACCCGGCGGAACCTACTCGGGACGGACTGCGCGACGCGACGCAGATGTTCGAGCAGGTCGTCGCGCCCTCGGTGCAAACGCTGCGCCAGAACGCGGGCGCGGTGCGAACCGTCGCGGCGATGAGCGCGTCGCTCCTGCAGCGCGAGCTCTGCGAGCACGAAGCGCTCGAAACGTGCATCAACGCTCACTACGCGTGCCCGTCATGCGACCGCGGCAAGCGTCCGGGTCGACGATGGCCGCGGGACGTGAACGACCGCCAGGCTGATGAGCTCAGACAACGCCGCAGACGTCACCTCGTCGCGCCACAACAGCTCAAACGCGAGTGTGCGACGCGGCTCGAGCCGCCGAACGATCACGCCTGGCGGCACCGCCTCGGGCGCGGTAGTGAGCACGAGCGCCTCGTTCTCGGCGACCGCGGCGTATCGCGCTGGGCCCTGCGCACCCGGCACCAGCTCTGCCGCCACATCCAGCTCGGCGAGCAGGTCCGAGACGGTCCGGTCCAGGACTGCACCATCGCGGTGTCCCGTGATGGCGATCCGTTCACCTTGCAGATTCTCGGCATCCAAGGAACCGATCCCCGCAAGCGGATGACCGGTGCCGACGAGCACCACCCAATCCTCGGAGCCGAGCTCGAGGGCCCTGAGGTCAGCCGAGCCGTGACCGGTTGGCGCAATGAGAGCGTCGAGGCGTCCCGCGCGGAGATCGCGCCAAAGGGTTCGGCCGTAGGCCTCGACCACCGTGAGCTCGACTCCCGGCCTCTCGCGGCCGAATCGCAGCAGCAGCTCAGAGGCGAGAGGCCAGCGGGCGCCGGCGGCCAGGCCCAGCCTCAGGCTCCCGATCACCCCGGCCTCGAGATCACGGCCCGTCGCGAGCGCCACGGCGGCTGCGGACACGGCCACACGAGCACGCTCCAGGAACAGCTCGCCGGCCTGCGTCAGGTCGATGCCACGAGGGTGGCGCTCGAACAGCTGAACGCCAAGCTCGGCTTCGAGCCGGCGCATCTGGGTCGAGAGTCCCGGCTGGGCGACCCACAGGCGCTCGGCGGCGCCGGTGAAGCTTCGCTCCTCGGCGATCGCGATGAAATAGCGAAGATGGCGGAGTTCCACGTCGCTCCCCCTACGCGGCCATCGGCGAGGCCAGCGCGGCCATGTCCGAAGCCGCAGCCTCCTCGGCGTCCAATGCGGCGACGTAGGAGGCGAACGCCCACTGGCGCCCCTCCGCCCCGGCCTCGAGGAAGAGCTGCCACCGCGTCGCGACGAGGTTCGCCGCGTCGCGCCACGCATCGAGCGCTTGGGCCCGGCCGCGGGCAGTGAGCACCTGCGTGACGTGATCTGAAGAAAACATCTGACTGGCCTCCAGTCGTTGCGAACGTGACCGTCACGCTACGTCGAAGCCGCATCGGTCGCATCGCCTGCACCTGACAGTCAGTGGCTGTCAGCTGACAGTCATGCTGGTAGTCGCAGGGTGTCCCGCACCGTCCTTGGGCCCGTCGCCGCTGTCTCGAACCGTTCTCATCGGCCCGAATTCACGCCTGAGGAGCAGATACGCGATCGCACCGCCGATCAGGGGGACGAGCAGCCCGACGGCCCCGTAGATGAGCACCGCCGCGACAGCCGGACCGCGTCCGACCCCGTAGAGGATCAGCATCCCGGCGATCCCCCCAACCGCTCCGATCCCGGCCGGGAGTGGGATGGACCCGCCGAGCGCTCCGATGATGTAGGCCATCACCACGACCGCGAACCCCGGGAGCGGGTGGGCATGGATCGCGACGAACGCCGTCCAGAGAACCAGCGCGTCGAAGCCAAGGTAGGCGAGTGCGCCCAGCAGCCCGCGGCGCCGATCCCGGTGAAAGACGATCCGCTCGGTGGCAGGCACGGCATTTGAGACGGAGGCGATCGCAGTCGCGAGCTTCGGGTGGTCGGACTCGAGGCGCTTGCTGTATCTGGTGGCGCCCCGCGCGATGAGGATGACGACGCCGATTCCTGACGCGGCGAGCGCAGCCGGCAGCAGCGTCAGCAGCAGACTGCGCGCGCCGGGGAAGATGCCGATCGCCAGGCCGACGCCGAAGACGATCAGCGCGAGCGCGTCGACGGCCGTGTTCAGAAAGCTGAGGTTGAACTGCCGCTCAGCGATCGTCTTACCAGGCATCCCGAAGTGACGAAGGATCCAGGCGCCCACGCCGATGCTCGCCAGCGAGCCGCCCGGGACGACCATCCCGCCGCCGAGCTGCGCCCACGCCGCGTGCGTGCTGTTCCTCACCCCACGCGGGTCGCTGCCGAGCAGGTTGTCCGGATCGACGATCGCGCGCCACGACGTTACATATCCGACTTCAGAGAGCACCTCGAGCGCGAATGCGCCGAGCGCCCATTCCCAGCCCACGTGCTCGAGGCTGCGCAGCGACTGCTTGAGGTCCGGAACCAGCTTCACCAGCAGGTAGCCGAAAACAAGCCATGCCAGCAGCTTGATCGCGCTCTTCTGCAGGTGGCCCCGCGCCGCGCTCAGGGCGCGGCGGGTATGTCGTGACCCGGCCGACGCCGGCGCCGGCGCCGGCGCCGGCGTCTGGCGATCGGCGGTCATGGTCACCGGCGACCGCCGATCACATCGATCGGTCCCCACGCCCGCGCCCTGTGGCAGTCAGCCGCCCAATTCCGAAGGCGATGCCCAGGTCGGCGTATGTGGAGCCGCGCGGGCCGCCCGAGCCATGGCTCGCGTGAGGCCGATTGCGCCGGCTTCCGCGTCTTGCGAGGTCTCGACTCGACCTGGGCAACGGTTGAATCAAAATCGGGGCCGCTCAGCTCGAGCCAAGCTCGCGCATCTGGAACGCACGGACGATGTCGGTGATGCCCTTGATCAGCGCCCACACGCCGGCGAACACGAGCAAGGTCGCGGCCCGGTCAAGGAAGAACTCGCCGCTCACCCAGAAGGCGAGGACGACCATGAGGATGCCGCTGATGAGGCCGAGCCACCAGAGGGGGTTGACCACCCGCTCCATGAACGCCTGCACCATCCACAGGACTCCGATCATCAGGAACACGAAGCCGAGGATGTCGGCGAGCGCTGCGAACGTGTTGCGAGGATGGATCAGCGCGATGATCCCGGCCGCCGTCAGCAGCACGCCGAATAGCGCCCAGATCCACCTGCCGCTTCGGTCCAGGGCCGCCAGTGCGAACTCCTCGGCCGCGAACAGGAGGAACATGATCCCGGTGAGAATGCCCACCGTGACGACGGACGCCTCGTTGAACTTCAAGACGACCAGGGCGATCACGACCCAAAGGACGCCCAGGAGCAGCTCGACCCACCAGTAGCGGGCGATCTGGGCGAGGAACGGACGCACCAGCGTGTTTGTCACCGCTCCGCTGGTCGGCGGCCCATTCAACTGCCCGACAATCTGCCTCATCTCGTCAACGTCTTGTGACACGGTTACTCCTTAGGTCGATGTGTGATGGATCGGGGGCGCAAGTGAGTCCCCTGTCACGTCGTAGGCCCCTTCGCGCTCGCACCGTATGCGCGCCGGGAGAAGTGGCTATAGGAGCGGGTTATCGGCCGTTGCTGCAGCCGCTGCTGCCGCTGCTGGCGCCGGCGGCGCCGGCGGCTCCGGCGGCGGCGTAGCGCGTGTCCGATGCGCCCACCAGTCGCGCAACACGATCTGGATCGCCGCGGCGGTGGGTATCGCGAGCAGCGCGCCGAGGATCCCAAGGAGCGAAGCGCCGGCGAGGACGGAGACGATCGTCACGATCGGATTGACCCGTAGCGCCTTCCCGTAGACGACCGGCTGCACGACGTAGTCCTCGAAGCGCTGCCAGACGATGATGAACGCGACCCACACGATCGTCGCCGTCGGGAAGCTCACCGTCAGGGTCGCGAACCCCACGACGATCGCGCCCAGCGTCGCTCCGACGAGCGGGATCAGGTCGAAGAAGCCGACGACGAATCCAAGCGACAGCGCGTACGGGACGCCGAGGATCGAGAGGACGATCCAGGTCGCGAGCGTCGCCAGCACGCTGATGATCACGTTTCCGAGCATGTAGCCGGCAACGGCCTTGTTGATGTCGATGATCAGCTGGCGATAGCGCTGCTCGCGTGCACCCGTGAGCGACAGACCCATGTTCACGTATTCCCGACCGTGCAGCACGAGCAGAAACGCGATCGCGAGGACGGTCACCAGCTGGCCGATGAAGCTGAACGCCTGCACCGTCACGTCCTTCAACGGCCCTGCCAAGTGCCCGAGGATATGCGGCAGCCCACGCGCGTCACGCACCAGCTTGGTGCTGATGTGGTAGCGGTCGTCGTAGTGCCGGAACGTGGCGTTGTGGCGCAGCTCCGCCGCGTAGCGTGGTGCGTTGTGCGATAGCTGTTGGACCTCCTTGACGAGGCTGGGAGCGACCACGTAGCCGATGAGCGCCACTGTCGCGATGAGAAGCACGTACATGGCGAGGATCACCAGCGCGCGTGGGGCCCGAGTCTTGCTGCATGCTGCGTCGACCATCGGCATCAGGGTCAGGGCAAGGAAGAGGCTGATTGCGACGAGCCGAATGACTCCACGGACCCGCCACGCGAGGTACAGCGCGATTCCGCAGGCAACGACGATCAACACGAACCGGACAACGCTGCGCAGCGACGGCGACGCCAGGCGGACCGTGCGGGCGTGCTCGGCCGGTGTCTCGGCGGGTGGTCGGGCCGCGTCACCGCGCGGATTCGCAAATGCAGTCACACGGCCGGGCTGTTCGCAGCCCACTCGGGTCGGCGGGGAAATGCCATTGCGAGCACGCTAAGAGCGGGGCGCGAGAACCCCAGACGTTTCGACGCACCGCGCTATTGGCGCGCGTGATGGCCCAACCGTGGGACCTAGACGCACGGCCTATCGCGCGCACGGCGAGGACATCTAGCGGGCTGGGCGGGGGACTCTCCAGCCTTCGCACATGTCAACTGCTGCAGAACCCTCGCCCGGGAGCTCCGACAACGCTGAGAGCGCCGGGCATCACCGCCGGCTGGTGCGTTGGTTTGTTCCACGCCCGCTTCCCCCGCCGATTAACCCGGCGCTGCTGAAGCATTCCGAAGAGCGCGCCCAGGACGTGCAGAGCCGGGTCGCCGACAAGATCACCGCATTCGCGGGATCGATGACCTTCGTCTACATCCATGTCCTGTGGTTCGGCCTGTGGATCGGACTCGGCGTCGAGAAGTACCCCTTCGGGCTGTTGACGATGATCGTCTCGCTCGAGGCGATCTTCCTCTCCACCTTCGTGATGATCAGCCAGAACCGCGCGGATGCAAAGCGGCAGGTGATCGCCGATCAGCAGTGGAAGACGGTGCAGAACGAGGACCAACAGAACCAAGAGCTCCTCGACCTCTCGAACCAGATCCTCCGGCTGACGAAGGAGCTCAGGTCCTACGCGGACACCGTTCAAACCGAGGACAAGCAGAATCGAGAGCTGCTCGAGCTGTCGAGGCAGACGCTCACGCTCACCAAGCAGGTCGACTCGCGACTCGCGTCCGACGGGCGCCCCGAGTCCGGGTCCTCGGGCACGGCGGGCACGGCGGGCACAGCCGCGCCGAGCCGGTAGACCTGCCGTGTATCGCCGCAGCACCCGAGCCGTCTGAGGCCCAGACGCTGACTGCTCATACCTTCATGACGACCCGTCAAATTCAACCCAGAGGTAACGGACATGAAGCGCGCAATGAAGGGTCTGCTGACGCTGACATTTCTCCGGCGGCGGCGCCACCGGCGTGGGGGACATTCCCACCGTTGAATGTCGGAGCTTGCCCAAGTCACGCTGGACGAGCACCCGCCTGACGGTGGGTGCTCGTCCAGCGGCTTGCCGGCGAGCACCGTTGTGGTCGGCCCCCAGTCGCCGCCCCGATGGATATACGAGCGAGCCATGTACACGGCCGCTCCCGGCGCCTACGGTGAGCCGGTGATCCAAAGCGTCGAGGCCATGGACATGTCGGGAGCGCCGATCTAGGATGGCCGTTCTGATGGCTAACCGCCATCCAGCTCCCGGGGGGCTGACACTCCGTGGTCGGGACACCGAGCGCGCGGTGCTCGAGCGGCTGCTCGAGGAGGCTCGAACTGGGCAGAGCGGCGTGCTGGTGCTTCGGGGTGAGGCCGGCGTCGGGAAGACGGCGCTGCTCGACCATACGATCGAGGCTGCATCAGGCTTGATCATCTTGCGCGCGGCGGGCGTCGAGTCGGAAATGGAGTTGGCTTACGCGGCGCTGCATCAACTGTGCGCCCCGCTGCTTGACCGTTTCGATCGGATCCCAGCCCCGCAACGCGACGCGCTTGAAACGACGTTCGGGCTACGTGAGGGTCCGGTCCCGGATCAGTTCCTCGTTGGACTGGCGACCTTGAGCCTGCTCTCCGAGGCAGCGCAGGAGCGCCCGGTGGTGTGCGCGATCGACGACGCGCAGTGGCTCGACCAGGCCTCGGCACAAGTGTTGGCGTTCGTCGGGCGCAGACTGCTGGCGGAGTCGGTCGTCCTTCTGGCCGCGACGCGTGAGGCAGCCGGAAAGTACGGTCGGCTTCGGGATCTCGTGGTGGAGGGCCTTCGGGACGATGACGCGCGAGCCCTTTTGGCGTCGGCGATACCCGGGCGGCTGGACGAGCGCGTGGCAGACCAACTGCTGATGGAGGCACGCGGCAACCCGCTCGCCTTGCTGGAGCTGCCGCGGGGATGGTCGCCTGCGCAGCTGGCCGGCGGCTTCGGGCTGCCGGGGGCGCTGTCGCTCTCGGGCAAAATCGAGGAGTCCTTCGTAAATCGGCTCGAGGCTCTGCCTGAGAACACGCAGCAGCTGCTGCTGGTCGCCGCGGCGGAGCCGACGGGCGACCCAGGACTATTGTGGAGCGCGGCCGCGAGACTGGGAATCGCCGAGGCGGTGCTCCACCCGGCGGAGTCAGAGCGCCTCCTCGAAGTCGACGGCAGGGTTCGGTTTCGCCATCCGCTGGTGCGCTCGGCGGTCTACCGGGCGGCGACGCCGCACCAGAGGCGACGGGTTCACCAGGCGTTGGCCGAGGCGACGGACGCCCAGCTCGATCCCGACCGGCGCGCCTGGCATCTGGCCGAGGCGACCGCCGGCCCTGACGAGGCCGTCGCCGCTGAGCTCGAGCGAGCCGCCGGACGGGCCCAGGCGCGCGGCGGTCTGGCCGCCGCCGCCGCGTTCCTAGAGCGCGCCACCTCGCTGACGGCTGAGCCCCAGCGCCACGCGCAGCGTGCGCTGGCGGCGGCAGAGACCGAGTTACGAAGCCGGCGCCCTCGACGACGCCCTCACACTCCTGGACATCGCCGACGCGGGCGCACACCGCGAGCTCGAGCGTGCCCGTGTCGATTTGCTGCGCGGTCAGATCGCATTTGCCGCCAGGCGCGGCCGCGACGCGCCCCCGCTCCTGCTCAAGGCCGCCCGCGAACTTGAGGCGGTCGACCCGGCCCTCGCGCGTGCGACCTACCTCGAGGCTCTGTCTGCCGCGATGTTCGCCGGCCGGCTGGTCCGCGGCGGCGGCGTCGTCGAGGTGAGCGAGGCCGCACTTGCCGGCCCCCCGCCGCCCGAGCCGCCGCGGCCGCCTGACCTCCTCCTTCAGGGGTTGGCGGTGCGATTCACCGACGGGCCCGGAGCGGGCGCTCCCACCCTGAAGGAGGCGCTTCGTGCTTTCCGAGAGGCGACTGTGCTGCCGCCCGAGGAGGCCCGTTGGCTCTGGTTCGCCAGCTGGATCGCGCTTTATCTCTCGGACGACGAGGCGTGGACCGCGCTCTCAACGCGGCACCTCGAGCTCGTCCGGAAGACCGGGGCGCTGACCGCGCTGCCATTTGTCCTCACCAATCGCAGCAGCGTGTACGCGTTCTTCGGCGAGCTCGACGAGGCCGCAGCATATGAGGAGGAGCTGAGAGCGGCCACGGAGGCAACCGGAATCGCGACCGTCCCTTACGGTGCGCTCGCGCTTGCTGCGTTGCGCGGTCGTGAGGCCGAGTTTTCGCAACTGGCCCAAGCATCGGTCAAAGAGGCCGAGGCTCGCGGCGAGGGCCTCGCGTTGACGATCACCGAGTTTCTGCGCGGAACGCTGTACCTCGGGCTCGGGCGCTATGACGCGGCCCTCGCTGCGGTAGGCCAAGCCGAGCAGTACCACGAGGAGGGCGCAGCGATTTGGGGGTTGATCGAGCTGATCGAGGCGGCCGTCCGGTCCGGACAGCCTGAGCTCGCGGGCGCGGCGCTGCAGCGGGTCACCGAGGCGACGCGCGCCGGCGGGACCAACTGGGCGCTCTCGACCGAGGCCCGGTGCCGCGCACTGCTCAGTGAAGGCGACGGCGCCGAGACAGACGACCTCTATCAAAAGGCGATCGAGCATTCAGGGTTCACCAACCTCCGTGTGCATCTCGCCCGCGCCCACCTCCTCTACGGCGAGTGGCTGCGCCGGGAGCGAAGGCGGCTCGACGCCCGCGAGCATCTGCGCACCGCGTTCGAGATGTTCAACGCGATGGGGATTGAGGCGTTCGCGGGGCGCGCCGAGCGCGAACTGCTGGCGACCGGCGAGCGTGTCCGCAGACGCACCGTCGAGACCCGCGATGAGCTCACCGCACAGGAAGCTCAGGTCGCGCGCCTCGCCCACGAGGGCCTGTCGAACGCCGAGATTGGCGCGCGGCTGTTCATCAGCCCGCACACCGTCGCCTACCACCTGCGCAAGATCTTCAACAAGCTCGGCATCACCTCGCGCAGCGAGCTCGGGCGAGTCCTGCCCGAGAGCTCCAACGCCACGCTTGCCGCCTAATCGCGGAGCGGCTCAGACCCGGGACGTGCGCGGCCGCCAGGGCAATACGCAACGGGCAGGCGTGAGTGGTCTCCGCCACCCACGCCTGCCCGCCGAATCACGGGTTGGAGACGACGATCTTGTTGGTCACGCCGAGGACGCCGTAAAGGCTGGAGACATCGGCGTAGGCCGCATCGCTCTCGAACTGGTAGCTGACGTCGCCCGTCAGGGTGACCCAGCCGTCGTCGACCTTGACGTCCACGAAGTCGGAGGGCACCTCGACATCCCAGATCAGGCCCTGCAGTGCGGCACCGCGGATCTCGTCGTCATCGCGACGATCGGCGCCGGTCAGGCTCACCTTGAGCTGGTTGTCGACGTCATCCACGCCATCGACCTTCCGGGCATCCTGGGCCGCCGCGCGACGCTGGCTGAATCGCTCGACGGTGCCGCGGAGGGTGACGATCCCGTCGTCGGCGGCCACCGCGACCTCGAGCGAAGCCGGAATCCGCCGATCGAGGTCGAGATTTGCCATCACGGCATCCGCCATGGATGTATCTGTGAGCATTAATGCTCCTTTCAGGGGGTTGGGGTATGGCCTCAAGCCTCGGCTTGCCGGCTTCGGCGCGTGAGAACTCTTGAACCCCCGCCCCATAGCGCGGGGTTACGGCACGATGACGGCACTCTGAGTCACGCCTTCGATCGCCACCACGCGCCCGATGATCGCGGCGGCGGATCTCGCGATAGACGGCTGGTATGGGTCGGACGCGTCGGTTCGTATGAGCTCGCCATCCGGCCGACGACATGTGGGGCGGCAGTCCCGACCGACGACGGCAGGAAGACGTTGACGATCGAAGCACCTCAGTCAGATCCACAAATCGTCCCGGCTGATCACTCCGGGTTGGCTGCCAAGCGCGTGGTGGTTGGCATGCTCGGCGGAATCGCCGTCGCGGGCATCGCGCTCGCCGACGGAGGGTCATGGTCGGTCGCCGCGCTCGGAGCAACCGACGTCGCGGCGCTCGTATTCGTAGCCTGGGTATGGATCTCCGTCGCAGGCGCGGACGCCGGCGCGACGGCTCGACGCGCACGAGCAGAGGACTCGTCGCGAACCGCGGCCGAGGCCGTCCTGCTCGGCGCCGGCGCCGGCAGTCTGCTTGCGGTGGGGTTTACGCTCGCGCAGGCGAGCCACACGCGCGCGCCGGGCAGCGGCTTGCTGACCGCGCTGGCGCTGGCGAGCGTCGCGCTTGCCTGGTCGGCAGTCCACACCGTCTACGCGCTTCGCTACGCGAGGCTCTATTACACGCCGCCAGATGGAGGGATCGATTTCAAGGGCGACTGCCCTGACTATCTCGACTTCGCGTATCTCGCACTGACAATCGGGATGACGTTCCAAGTCTCGGACACGGACCTCATCGGCAAGCGTGTCCGTCGGCAAGCGCTGCGTCACGCTCTGACCTCGTACGTGTTCGGGACCGTCATCGTCGCGATCACGGTCAGTTCGGTCGCTTCGCTCCTCGGCCGATAACGGCCGCGCTGACCCGGGCCCCCGGTACCGACCTAACTCAAACGTATGGGAGAACGCCTCGATCGTTCTCTCGAGCGGCCGCAAGAAGCGTCAGCTTCGAGTCATAGCCACTGGAAGGAGTCTGCATGTTCAAAAAGAGCCCACTCGAGAACGACGTGATCGCGCAACTGGAGGACGACCCCCGCATCGCCGATTCGGCCGAGATCGCCGTTGCGGGCGATGGGGGCATCGTCACGCTACGGGGAACGGTCGAGCGCTTCTCTCAACGACGGGCGGCAGAACACGACGCCCGCGACGTGGAGGGCGTCTACGAGGTCATCAACCATCTGAAAGTCAATCTGCTCGGGGCCGATCGTCGCGAGGATGACGGGATCCGCGGCGCAGCGCTGCAGAATCTGATCTGGGATGCCGAGGTTCCCGCAGAGTCCGTCGACGTCAAGGTGGACGGCGGCTGGGTCACGCTCAAGGGTGACGTCAGCTTCCAATTTGAGAGCGACGCCGCCTACGACGACGTGTCGAGCCTGTATGGCGTCGTGGGCGTGACGAACGAGATCAGGGTCACCAACCCGTAACGACGCCGGCGCTCACCCGCTCTGCGCGAGCCGGATCAGTCGCAACGCGACCTGCAGCTCACAGGCCCGCTGCTCGATCGGATGCGGGAGCAGTTCCTGTGCGGCCCTGATGCGGTTGGTGATCGTGTTCTCGTGGACGCCGAGACGTCGCGAAGCGCGCGACGGGCTCATGTTCTCCTCGAGATACACACGCAGCGTGGCGCCGAGACGACGCGACTGGTCGTCGTCTCCGACCAGCCGTCCCAGCTCAGCCTTGACGAACTCCCGGGCCTGTTCCACGTCCGTGCTGGCCAGCGCGGCCAGCGCCACCGCGTCGTATTGCGTCACCGTCCCGGGGCGCTGCTGACTCAGCTGCGCGATTCGGCGTGCCTGAAACGCCTCACGATGGCTGCGGGCGAAGCCGGCGACGCCGGACCCAGGCGAGCCGAAGGCGGCGAGCACGGTCGGAAACGACTGGACGTCGACGTGCGCGCGCTCGAGATCTGCGGTGTGACCGTTACCAGGCGATCCGATCCATCCAGCCAAGCACAGACGCGCGCGGGGAACGAGCAGCGGCGTGGCCATTCCAAGCGAGGACACGAGGTGGACTGCGGCCCGCTCGATCATCGCCAACGCGATATCGCCTCGGTCGTGCGGGGCGTCGCTCCAGATCGCGAAGGCAAGATGATTGCGGGCGAGCTCGTAGCCAAGACGGCGGCTCGCCCGCTCGGGGTTCTCAAGCTCACCCGCGAGCACTGCGTCTATCACCTGCGCGCGCAGCGCCGCCGCGCTGCGGACCCACCGCTCCCGCTCTTCGCCGTAGCGCTGCACCAGTCCGTCGCTGAGCCTCTCGATGTAGTCGAACGTCCAGCTCGCCCCGAGCTCGACCGCTTCGGTCAGGTCATGTGGATCGGTGATGGTCTCATGCGCCTTTGTGGACCATCTGCGGAAGAAGGTTGCCTGGCCGATGTGGTAGGCACGCAGGAGCGAGTCAAGCGGGAGGCCACGGCGCACGAACTCGCGCGCGTAGTCGACCGCCGCGGGTGGGGGTATCGCGACGCTCGGCGAACGTTCAGTACGCGCGAGGTCGACGATCAGCCGCAGGACGCTGTCGGTGCTCGCGTACGTGCTCGCGCGCAGCTCAGGATCAGCATTGAGGTCAGCGAGCTCGGCGTGTATCGCGTCGGTGATGTCCTGCGAGACGGAGGGCAGCCACTCGGGATCCTCCGTGAACCTGAGGATGAGCTCCCGCATCCGCTCCTCCGATCCCATGCCGGAGAGCCTATTACGCCGTCCCCACCCGGTCCGGCCCCGGCGGGCCGACGCGGTCGGAACTGGCCGGTGGGAAATCCGCAGCCTAGCCAGCGCCACTGAACATGGCGCCGCACGCGGCGGACGGGCCCATGGTCTCGCTCAGCCCGACGCCCGCCAGGCGGCCGTGGACCGAGCGGGTTCTGAGCGCGAGGCCGCCGAGCTCCTGCTGAAGGTCCGCAAAGCACGCGCGCAGGCCCTCGGTCTGCTCGCGGGTCAGGCTCGAGCTGCCCTGAAGCCCGTGGACAGTGCGTCCCAGGCCGGTCATGTGCCGGTCGAGCAACCCGACGCGCCGGGTCAGGCGCGACCCCTGCCTGGCGGTGTGGACCGCGATCTTCTGGAGGGCGGCGAGCTGGCTCTGCGTGGTCGACAGGCGGGTGTTGAGCGAGCCGATGTCGCCCTGGAGCCGGGCCGCGGTGGGCTCGATGGCAAGCACGAGGATGGCGGTCACGCAGCCGACGAGCGCCAGCACGGCCAGAATGGAGGCGACGATCTTGTGCGCGTCGCTGTGGCGACGGCGCGCCGTCAGCCCGTCGCGCCGGCGGTCGTAGGGCCGCGGCGGAGGGGTGATGAGCTCTGGCTCGAGCGCCGAGCCCAGGTCCTCCAATGTGATCTCCGCTGGCACGCCTGGTCGAATCCTTTCGAGCAACCGCCGGTCCCATCCAAACAACGGTGAGATGGCGCGCAGATTGACGCGCCGGCCACGAACTCCGGTCGGCGCTTGCTACTCGGCGTCGAGGCGGGCGGCGATGAGCAGCGCGGCGCGCTCGTGCGCGGCATAGGTCGCGCGGAGCGCGTCGACGGCGTCGGGCCCGTCCGAGGCCACAGGCGGGGGGTTGGCAACCAGCAGCCGGCGGACCGCCTCGCCCAGCGGCTCACCGCCGACCGCGTCAGCGAGCGCGGTGAGCGCGTCGGCGCGCACGCGCGCCCCTTCGACGAACGAGCCGATGATCGTGTCGCGCCCGAGGGGCGCGGCGCCGAACACGCGGGCGTGCAGCACCGCCGGGTTGACGGCGTGGGGGCGGATGAGCGCCCGCCGCTCCGCGGCGGAGAGGCCCGCCGCGGTGGCCAGGTGGTCGATCGCCTGCGTGAGCCCCTGCGCGTCCACCGGCAGGGACGCCGCCAGATCGGCCGGAAGCCGCGACATCAGGGTCTCGTGTTCGGCGGCGGCGTCGGCCAGCAGGGTCTCGACGCGCTCACGGTGCGTGACGTCCATCCACTGCAACGGTAGTGAGCGCGGCGCGGACAGGACCGCCGGCGGCGTCTGCCCTGGGCGGCCGGAACGGCGCGGACGCCGGGCGCCCTCAGAGCTCGGCCGACGCGAGCTCAGCGCCTTCCACGAGCGAGCGCAGCTTGAGCCAGGCGACCTTCGGATCGACCAGCGAGAAGCGGATGAAGGTGTCGAACCCGCAGTCCGTGCCCGCCATCAGTCGATCCTTGCCGATGATCTTGCCCAGCCGGGTGAGCCGGTCGGCGATGACCAACGGGTGCTCGACGTGGTTGGACTTGACGTCCACGACGCCGAGGATCACCGACGTGTCGTCGGGGAGCGTGTTGTCGCGGAAGACGCGCCACTCGTGCTCGTGGCGGGGGTTGCCGCCCTCGACGTAGATCGTCCCGGCGTTGACCTTGAGGACGTCGGTGATGATGTCGGCGAGGGGGACGTCCTTGTGGTGGGGTCCCGCGTAGTTGCCCCAGCACACGTGGAAGCGGACCTGCTCGCGCGGGATGCCGTCCAGCGCGGCGTTGAGTGCTTCCACTGCGAGGGGGAGGTGGGTGTGCCAGTCTCCGACGCTCGAGCCGACCGAGCGGCAATGGGCGGCCATCGCCATGTCGGGGGAGTCGATCTGGAGCATGAAGCCGGCGTCGGCGATCGCGTTGTACTCGTACGACAGCGCGTCGGCCAGTGCGGCCAGGTAGGTCTCGTGTGAGCCGTAGTGCTGGTCGGGATAGTTGAAGGCGATCTGCCCCGGGCTGATCGCGCCCATGAACGCCGATGCCGGGTCGGCGTCGCCGATCGCCTTCTTGAGGCGGGCGATGTCGTGATGCACGGCGTCCTTGTCGGTCAGCTCCACCGGGCCGACGCAGTTGGAGAACACGATGTGGGCCATGGACGGGGTGTTGAACAGCCGCATCGCGAGGTCGGGGAAGTCGGCGACGTCGTCCGCCTGGAACTCTGAGCGGCCGTCGAAGCCGGAGAAGCGCTCGTTGACGTAGGTGCTGAACCCCGTCTTGCTCATCTCGCCGTCGCTGATGACGTCGAGACCGACCTCCTTCTGCTTGCTGACGACCTCCGCGACGGCGACGTCGATCCGCTCCTCGAGCGCCCGGGGGTCCACCTCCTTGCCCTCCAACTGCCCCCAGATCATGTCAACGACATCGTCAGGGCGCGGGAGGCTGCCCGCGTGCGTCGTACGGATCGCTTCGCCTGCCATCTCTCTCCACCTCCGGGTTGGCGTCGCGCAGCGTTCGCGCCGCGCTCACGCTGCGTTTCTACACCAAACCGGCAACCGGGGTCCACGGTTCAGTGCGCGGAGATATATGCATACCTGTTCATGCAATAATGCGTGCATGAGTCATGGACTCGAGCCCGATCTGAGCGTGCTGACCGCTGAGACCGCCCGCTCGGTGGCGGAGACGATGCACGCCCTGGCCACCCCGAGCCGGGTGCGCATCCTCAGCCGCCTGGCCGCGGGCCCCTGCTCGGTCGGCGAGCTGGCCCGGCACGTCGTCATGGAGCAGTCCGCGGTCTCGCAGCAGCTGCGGGTGCTCCGGCACCTTGGCCTGGTGGTGGGCGAGCGCGACGGTCGCCAGGTGATCTACGCGCTGCATGACGAGCACATCCGCAGCCTGTTGGAGGAGGCCCTCTCCCACACCGAGCATCTCCGGCTCGGCCTCGCCGCCAGCCCCGCGGCTGACGCAGTCACCGCATGACCGACGCCACTCCCGCTCTGTTCGCGGCTGCCGCCGGAGTGGGCTTCGGCCACGCCGTCCTGCCCGACCACTGGGTGCCGCTGGCCGTGCTGGGACGGGCGCGCCGATACCCGATGGCCAAGATCGCGCGCCTCTCGGGCCTCGCCGGCGTGGCCCACGTCCTGCTCTCGATCGTGCTGGGGGCGGTGCTCATCGCCGTCGGGCTGCAGTTCCGCCACGCGGTCGCGGGCGCCCAGGACGCGATCATCGGGTGCCTGCTGATCGCCACCGGCATCGGCTTCGCCGTGCTCCAGGCCACCGGGCACGGCCACAGTCACGACCACGACCACGACCACGACGACAACCAAGCGCACGGCCACGACCACGACCAAGCGCACGTCCGCGAGCACGACCACGACCACCGCGACGAGCACGACCAGCCCGTGGGGCACGATCACCACGGCCACCGCCACACCGCGGACCCGGGCGCGCAGCGCGGCGTCCGCGGCCTCGCGGCCGTCATGGTGCCCTTCGGCGCCGCGGCCTCGCCGGATCTGACGATCCTGCCGGTGTTCCTGGCGGCGACGACGGCCGGCGTGGCCACCGCCGTGGGCTCGGTGGTGATCTTCGGCGCCGTGACGATCGGAACGATCGTGGGCCTCACGCTCGGGGCCGCCAAGGGCGGCTATCAGATCCGCGGCGAGTGGCTTGATCGATGGGGCAACGCCGTGACCGCGCTCGTGCTCATCGCAATCGGCGCCCTGGTGCTCACGGGCGTCATCTAAGAGCTCTCAGGCGAAGCGGGCCGGCGTGCGGGCGTGGACGATGGCCGCCTCGAGCTCGCCGGCGAGCGTGGGCAGCGGGCCGCCGTCGCCCATCCAGCGCGCCAGGCGGCTGGTGACGGCCTTGCGGGAGATCTCGTCGCCGCGCAGCAGGTCGGAGAGTCCGAGACTGCGCCACGTCGTGCGGCGCGCGCAGCGGTGGCGAACCGACTCGTAGCGGTCGCCCAGCGCACGGGTCCACGCTTCCTCGCTCTCGGCCAGCTCGCGGCAGAGCAGCTGCGCGAAGCGGAGAGCGGCAACGGCGCGCAGCGCGGTCTGGAAGCGCACCGGGTCCATCCGCATGGCGGGTGCGCAGGCGCAGGCGAACACCATCCGTGCGGCATCGCGCTCGGCGGCGGTCCACGACGGCGCGGTGGAGCGCAGCCCCAGCGAGCGCCACACCCCGGCGGTTCCCGCGCACACGACGCGCTCGGCCTCGACGGCGGCGCAGGAGAGAAGCTCCCCGAACTCGGGGAGCGCGTCGGCCAGGCGTCGCAGGTGCTCGAGGTCGGGTCGGCCGCCGGCCGGCGACTGCATCGTGCTGATCAGCGCCACCGCGAACGGGAACGCCGCCGAGAGCTCGGCGGGCGCGGCGGTGGCCCGATAGCACCCCAACGCCGCCCGGAGCTGCTGCAGGTGAGGGATGGCCTGGGGCGGCAGCTGGAGCGCGAGATGCGGGGTTAGCTCGTGACCGGCGTGCGCCATCGCGCCCCGCGCGGGGACGGGGTCGTGCGGCTGTGTCTGATCATGGGAAACGAGCATTCGTTACGCGTCCGTGGTAAGGAATGGCGGCGCCAGCCCCGGAGCCCTGAGACGCCGCCAGGATAGGGTCGCCAGGCCGATCGGTCAACCGCAACGGACGAATGGGCGATGTCGCCGAACGCGGATCAGTCGGCGGTGTGCCGGCTGCGCTCGAGGCGCCGGCGTCGCCGGACCTCGCGTGGGGGCCGCAGCGTGATCGGCTCGTGGCGCGTGCGCCGCAGGATGATGAACGCCACCGTGCCCCACATCGCCGGGACCCACAGGGCGATGGCGTGGTAGACGACCGTCGCCGCCGTGGCGAGCGTCGCCGACACCCCAAAGATGACGAACATCCCGACGAGGCTCCCGTCGAGGACGCCGATGTTCCCCGGGACGGGGATGAGATTGGACAGGTAACCGATCTGGTAGGCGAGCACGATCGTGGCGAGTGGCGGAACCGTCCCCTCCGCGGCGAAGCACGCCGCCAGCACGGCGATGTCACACCACAGGAACGCGACGGCCCCGATGATCCGCCAGTCCGGCGTGGTCAGCAGGTGCCGGGTCGAGCGGATGGTGCCCGCGAACTCGGTCAGCAGGGTGCGAGCGCGGCCGGGCGACCAGCCGGCGGTCACGCGGTCGCTGATCGCCGGCAGCGCCAGGAACAACGCCAGCACCGCGGTGCCCACCGCCGCGGGCACCACGCTGAGCAGCGGGTTGTCGGGCCCGTTGAGCACTCCGAGCGCCAGCCCGAGCCCGGCCAGCACCAACGTCACGACGTTGATGGCGCTGGTGAGGAGAAACAGGACGGCGGAGCGCTGCGCGACCCGCGCCGGACTGGCGCCGCGTTCGACCAGTAGCCACGCGCCGACCGCGATGCTCCCGGCACCGCCGAGCGACACGGCGGCGCCGAAGGCCAGCTCGCTGAGGGCGACGCGCGCCCCGAACCGGACCGGCGCGCGGTCAAACACCTGCAAAAACGCGATCACGTACCCGAGGCAGGACAGGATCTCGAACACGACCGCCACCGCCACCCAGCCGAGGCGCATATCGGCGACGGCATCCGCCACCCCGTGCAGGCCGGGCACCGCCAGCAGCAGCGACACCACCAGCGCCACCAGGATGACGAGGGAGATGAGCCCACGCCAGAGGCTCCGGCCGGGGTCCTCGTCGTCGCGGCCGTGCCCGCCGTCCGTGACTGCCGCCTCGCGGCGAGGCGCGCCGCCAAGGACCACGGCGTCCTCGGGATCATCCCCCGGGGGACGCGAGTCGTCGGCGGACGCCGCCATGTCCGACAATTCAAGCAGTGACACGGCTGGAGGTCCCCGCGCACGAGATCGTCGGGCTGCGCGCCAACAACCCGGGCCCGTTCACGCTCTCGGGCACCAACTCCTGGATCGTCGGCTCAGGGCCGGCGTGGCTGGTCGACCCCGGCCCCGACCTGCCCGAGCACCTTGAGGCCGTGATCGCCGAGCTCGAGCGCCGCGGCGGCCTCGGCGGCGTGGCGCTGACCCACGACCACGGCGACCACTCCGGAGGCATCCCGGCGGTCCGAGCGCGCTTCCCCCAGGCGCCGGCGGCGGCCGCGCGCGGCGACGTCGACCGGCTGCTGCGGGATGGCAGCACCTTCGGACCGCTGCAGGTGGTGGCCACGCCGGGGCACGCGCCCGACCACCTCGCGTTCATCGTGGGCACCGCCGCGCTGACCGGCGATGCCGTCCTGGGCCAGGGCAGCGTCTTCATCGCCCCCGACCCGGGAGCGCTGACGCGCTACCTGGAAGCGCTGGGGGAGCTGCGCCGGCGCGAGCTGTCGGTGCTGCTGCCCGGGCACGGGCCGCCGGTGGACGATCCGGCCGCCAAGCTCGACGAGTACGTCGCGCACCGCCTCGACCGCGAGCGCCGTCTCGTCGACGGCATCGCCGCTGGCGCGCGCACCGTGGACGAGTTGCTCGATGCGGCGTGGGAGGACGTCCCCGAGCCGCTGCGCCCGGCGGCGACGGTGACACTCGCCGCCCACCTGGACAAGCTTCAGGCCGAGGGCCGGCTTCCGGCCGGGGTGGCTCGTCCCGGGCCCGAGGCGCGGAGTGCCTCGGAGCCGCGCTGAGGCGGCGCGCCGTCCAGGCGCAGCCGTGCCAGTTCCATCGCCGCCGCCAGGGGGGTCTCGCCGGTCTCGTCGGAGCGGTGGAAGATCGTTCCCAGCGTGTCGGCGATGCCCCGGACGCGCCGGCGGGCGGCAGCTGGGTCGTAGCCGCCGGCCTCCTCGGCGATGTTGATGATCCCTCCCGCATTGGCGACGAAGTCGGGCGCCCACAGGATCCCCCGGTCCTGGATGAGGGTGGCGATCCCGTCGTCGGCGAGTTGGTTGTTGGCGGCGCCGGCGATCGCCCGGCAGCGCAGCCGCGGGACGGCCTCGTCGTCAAACAGCCCGCCCAGCGCGCACGGGGCGAGCACGTCGACCTCGGCTTGCCAGGCCTCGGCGGGTGTCGACCAGCTGGCGTCGAGCTCGCGTGCCAGCGCCTGCTTGCGCGGGTCGACGTCGGCCACGATCAGCCGCGCGCCGGCGCGTGCGCAGCGCTTGGCCACCCGGGAGCCGACGTGGCCGAGTCCAAGCACACAGATGCTCCGGTTGCGGAGCGAGGCGTCGGCGAACGCGCGCCGGCACGTGGCCCGGATCGCCGCCTCGACTCCGAGCGCCGTGAACGGGCTCGGGTCGCCGGAGCCGCCCCGGCTGCGTGCCAGGCCGGCGACGTGGTCCGTTCGTTGGGCGATCACGGCCATGTCCCGGCTCGAGGTTCCGACGTCCTCGGCGGTGATGTAGCGGCCCTGGGCGGACTCCACGAGATCGCCGAAGTCCAGGAGCGCCGCGCGCCGGCGGCGAGGGGTCAGGGGGGCGCCGGTGGGCGCCATGATGACGCCCTTACCGCCGCCGAGCGGCAGGTCGGCCACGGCGGCCTTGTACGTCATGGCGCGCGACAGGCGCAGGACGTCGCGCACGGCCAGGCGCGCGTCGCCGTAGCCCCACATGCGGCAGCCGCCGAGCGACGCGCCCCGAGCCGTCGAGTGGATGGCGATCAGCGTGTACAGGCCCGAGCGCGGCCCGCGGCGCACGAGCAGCTCCTCGTGCTCAAGCGTCTCCAGGTACGCGCTGGTCAGTTGCCCGTCATCTTGAACACGGCGATCGTACCGTGCCCGTGAGGCCTGGCCGCCGCCGGCAGCTTGGCCGGGTTGATCGAGCCCTTGGACGTCGCCGGGGTCACCGTGACGTTGGACTTGCCGGTCGAGCTGGTGGAGCCGGTGGAGCTGCTGGAGCCGGTGGAGCCGGTGGCGCTGCTGGAGCTGCTCGGAGTCGTGCCCCCGCTCGAGGTGCCGGTCGCCGATGTCCCGGAGCTGGTGCCGGTGCCGCCGGTCGCAGCCGTGCCGGTCGAGGGCGTCGGCGCGGTGCTCGCCGTGGGGGTCGGGGACGCGGTGCCGGTGGTCGCCGGCGTCGTCGCGGTGCCGGTCGCCGGTGTGGGAGACGTGCCGTCGGCGTTCGGGGTCGAGGTCGGCGTGGCCGTGGAGCTCGAGGAGTCAGACGGGTTCGCGAGGCCGTTCGCGCCTCCCGAGATGCCGTACAGGTAATCCCAGTGGTCGGGGTCGATCGTCTCCGACAGCGGCGGGCCCAGAACAGAGATCTTGGAGGTCTTGGCGCGGTGATGTGCAGTCCGCGTGGCCGAGCCGGCCGAGGCGAACGGGTTCGACGCCGTCTGCGTGGTGGAGCTGCTCGCGTCGGAGTCGGTGGCCGCCGGGGATGTCGCGCCGGCGGTGCTCGTGCCGGCCGACGAGGCCAGAACGCTCCCGCCACTGGTCGCCGCGCTCGTGGCCCGGGCGTGCGCGGCCGGGACCACGTGATGGTGGCGGGCGTGCTGCGGAGTGGGGGGTGCGATGTGCTGGAGCTCGATGGCACCTCCGGCGGTGACGACCGCCGCCGCCAGGAGCGTGACCACGTGGCCGCTCGCGAGCACGCCGACGCCTGCGGCTGCGCCCCCTCCCGCCAGGCCGCCCGCGGCGGTGGCGGTCGCGGCGGTGCCGCCCGCGACTGCGCTGCTGCCGGCGGCCGCGCCGCCGCCGCCCGCGCCACCGAGCCCGAGCAGCTTGGCGATCACGCCGATCGGCCCCAGCGCGGGGACGAACGCGGCCAGCTGCCGGCTCACGCCGCGGACCTCGGAGCGGAACTGGCGGCAGTGCGGGCAGTCACGCAGGTGCCGGCGGGCCAGGCCGCTGGCCCGGACGCCGCGATCGTGAGAGACGATCAGGTCCTCGCGGATGCGCGCGCAGGAGGTGTCACGCGCCTCGCTGGCCTGGGCCAGGCCGACGCGGGCCCTGACGAGCAGCGACTTGACCGCCGGGACCGAGACGCCGAGCGCACCGGCCACGTCGGCGTAGGTCATGCCGGCCAGCTCGCGCATCAACAGCGCCGAGCGCTGCTGATCGGGCAGGCGCTGGACGTCGGCGATCAGGCGCTGGAGCGCGTCACGCTGCTCCAGCCGCACCACTGGATCGCCCCCGGAGTTCGGCACCGTCGCCGGGATGGCCTCGGTGGCGACGGACTGCGGGCGTCGCAGCTCATCGATGCAGCGGTTGTGGGCGATGCGGTACAGCCAGGCGCGCAGCGCCAGTTCGCGATCGCTGGCGCGCAGGCCGGAGTATGCGCGGACGAAGATCTCCTGAACGGCATCCTCGGCGTCAACGGCCGAGCCGGTCAGCATCTGGCGCGTGTACGCGAACATCCGCTGCCGGTAGCGGTCGTGGATGACCCGGAAGGCGTCCTCGCTGCCGGATCGGAACAGCGATACCAGCTGCTCGTCGGACCGGAACCGGAGAAGCGGGGCCCCCAGCGCGAGCCTCGTTCGTGCGATTGCGACCGAAGGTGGGAGTGCGGAAGCTTCCACGGCTAACCCTGCCCCATCCTAACGGGTGAGACGGAGGAAAGTTTCAGATTTTGCGCTCTGATGGAGGAAATCCCACCAATCAGCGGAGCTTGGGCGGGTCGGGGTCAGGCGAGGGGCGCGCTTCGCCGCGGCGGCGTCCCGCGGCCAGCGCCGGAAGCCCTCATGTGACGGCAACAGACAGCCGATACCCTCGATGCCACCATGGTCGATGCAGCGTCGGGAATCGGACTCCCAGTCGCGTTCGGCGCCGGGCTGATCTCGTTCCTGTCGCCGTGCGTGCTTCCACTCGTGCCGGGCTACATCTCGGCGGTCGCTGGCGGCCGGCCCGACGAGGTCAGCACGGGCCGCGTGCTCGGGCCGAGTCTGGCGTTCGTGGGCAGCTTCTCGTTCATCTTCATCGCCCTCGGACTGCTGGGGCAGCGGGCACTGCACTCGGCGCTCACCGGCCCCACTGCGCTGAAGGTCTCCGGCGCGGTGATCATCGTCATGGGCGTGGTATTCGTTGCCGCGCCGTTCATCCCCGCGCTCTCGCGCGAGTGGCACATGCCCGGATTGATGCAGCGCGCCGGCCGCGGGGGCCCCGTGCTCGCCGGGATGGCCTTCGCGCTGGCCTGGACGCCGTGCACCGGGCCCACCCTCGGCGCGATCGTCACCGCCGCCGGCACGTCCAACTCGGCGTCGCACGGAGCGATCCTGCTCGCGGTCTACTGCGCCGGGCTCGCCGTCCCGTTCCTGATCACCGGCATGGCCTTCGGCACCGCCACCGCGGCGTTCGCCGTGATCAAGCGCCACTACCCGGTCGTGATCGGGGTCGGCGGCGGCGTGCTGATCGCCATGGGCGTGCTCATCTGGACCGGCGAGTTCACCACCCTCAACATCACCGTCAGCAACTGGCTGCAATCGCTGGGGCTGCCCAACTTCAACGGCGACACCTAGGCGCCTGCTGCTGCGGGCGCTTGCCGCGCGGCCCGGCGCGAGCGTCAACGACGACTAGGGAAGGCGGGACGGAGCGGGCTCCGGCGCCGCGCGAGGGGGGTGCGTCAAGTTATGCCCGCATACGGCGCTTATTTTGCGTCACGCTCCAGCCGCGACCGGCCGAGCCGCCTTCGATAGCCGTCGTTGACATTGGCTACGCGCTAGCAGCTATCCAATCAGCCGCTCGGCCCGCGCCGCGCGCACCATCTGCTCGAGGGTCTCCCGGGCGTCGTGCTCAGGGGCCCAGCCCAGCAGGTCCCGGGCCCGGGAGGTGTCCATGATCACGGGCCGGCGCAGGCTCTCGATCCACTGGGCCTCAGCGGGAACGAAGGGCAGGCGGGCGACGATCTCGGCGGTAGCGCCGATGGCGAGCTCCGGGACCGGCACGCTGTACCAGCCCAGTGCGTCGGCGAGATCGGCGATGGTCAGCGTCCCCTCGCCGGCAAGGTTGTAGATCCCCGGCTCGCCGCGCCCGAGCACGGCCGCCTCCAGCGCGGTGGCGACGTCGTCATGGTGAACGAGCTGGAACGGGACCCCGGGGTTGGGCAGCACCGGCTTGAGCGCCGGCACGAGCGCAAGCGCGCGCAGGAGCGCCGACGGCATCTTCTCCGACAGCTGGATGTACGGGATCGTCTCCAACAGCGTCAGGGCGTCGGGCCCGGCGACGACGCACGGACGAAAGACGTAGGCATCGGTGTCCGAGCCGCTGAGCAGATCGTGCAGCGTGGCCTCGAGCTCGGCCTTCTGGGCCGAGTAGTAGTGCCGCGCGGTGCCGCGCGGCTCGAGGTCCTCGGTCAGGACCGGGGGGTTGCTGGGCCCGAATCCGTAGGCGGCCACCGACGACGCGTAGACCAGGCGCGATGCCCCGGCGGCGACGGCGGCGTCGAACACGTTGCGCGACCCGGTGAGGTTGATCTGGGTGGTGTCCCGGGCGCTGCCCATGATCATGAACGCGAGGTGCACGACCACGTCGGCGCCGGCCATCACCTCGTGCACGGCGCCGGGGTCGAGCACGTCGGCCTGGCGGTATTCGGTCTTCGTGAGGCCCTCGGCGGCAGGATCGAACGGCCGGCGGGCCATCGCGGCCACGCGGCCCACCCGCGGGCTGACCTCCAGGACCCGCAGCAGCGAGCGGCCGATGTCGCCGGTGGGGCCGGTGACGGCCACGGTGAGTGGGGAGGCCGGCTGGTCTGCCGATTCAGGTGTCATAGCCGGGCTCGCCCGGAAGCACGATGCGCGCGGTCTCGCCCGTCCCCACCACCCGGGGCTGGACCGGCTCGACCGTCCGCGTGCGGGCGTGGTCCATCAGCGCGCGCGCCGACTCAAACCCCGATAGCTGCTCGAGGTGCTTGATGGTCGGGAACACGAGCATGATGTCGCCCGACCGCGACGCGTCCAGGGCGTCGCTCGGGGTGAACCAGCGCGCGTCGACCATCTCCCGGCCATCGATCCGCGGCTCGGCGCCGTCGGGGGCCAGGGCCAGGAAGAACCATGTGTCGTAGCGGATCTTGACCACCGCCGGGGTGATCCAGCGCGAGAACGCCTCCAGCTGGGCCGCATCGGCGAGCGCCACGCCCACCTCCTCGCGCAGCTCCCGGATCGCCGCCGCCCGCCGGCCCGCCTCGCCGTCGCCGTCTTCGGCGCTGACGGCGCCGCCGGGGAACACCCAGGCGCCGCCCATGAACCGGGCCTGCGGGTTGCGCTGGGCGAGCAGGACCTCCAGGCCGTCGTCGCCTCCGCGCATGAGGATGACCGTCGCAGCGACCCGCGGAACCGTCTCCGGGCCGGCGTTGAGCTCCTCGCCGGGTGCGGGCCGCGGGGTGTCCACCAGGCGACCCTACACCCATCGCGGCGGCGCGGCCGCTCGGCGCAGCGGCCGCTACGCTTGCCGCCCGATGAAATACATGTGCGAATCATGCGGGTTCATCTACGACCCGGCCGAGGGCGATCCGGACGGCGGCATTCCCCCGGGAACCGCGTTCGAGGACATCCCTGACACGTGGTTCTGTCCCGTGTGCGGCGCGCGCAAGCGGGACTTCTCGCCCTACGAGGACTAGTACCCCCGTCCGGAAGTACGGATCGTTTCGGCGGCGTCTGGACGCGGCGGCGCACGCTAACGCAGCGCGCCGGCCAGCCAGCGTTCGAGCGGCAGGGCGGCGCCGGCGTCGGCCAGCAGCTCCGGGTCGGCACGCGCCACCGGGGCCAGCGTGGCCACCTCGACGGACCCCAAGCGGGCGATCGTGTCGCGGTTGGACCGCTCCATCGCGCTGGGCTCCGGCGGCCACGGGGTGAGCACCACGCCGGTGACCGTGAGCCCCGCCGAGCGGGCGGCCTCCAGGGTGAGCAGCGTGTGGTTGATCGTGCCCAAGCCCGGCCGCGCCGCGACCACCAGCGGCAGCTGGAGCTCGCGGGCCAGGGCGCGGACGTCGGCGTCGGGACCGAGCGGGACGAGCAACCCGCCGACGCCCTCAACGACCATGATCTCGCCACCGCGAGCAGCCCCGCGCACTCCGTCGGCCAGCCATCGGAGGGTCGGCGGCGGTCCGCCGGCCAACTCGGCGGCCAGATGGGGGGACACCGGCGGCCCGTAGCCGGCCAGGATCACGTCGGCGGCGTGGGACCCGGCGGCGCGCGCCAGGAGCTCGTGGTCAGGCGGCCAGTCGGGGTCGGGAGGATCGTCGAGTCCGGTGATGAGCGGCTTGACCGCCCTCACCGCCACCCCGCGGCGCCGCAGCGCGGCCACGATCGCGGCGGCAATGACGGTCTTGCCCACCCCCGTGTCGGTGCCGGTGACAAAGCACCCGCGCAACTCGGCGCTCACGAGACCGCGGACGAAGGGCAGCTCAGGCGGCGCGCCGGGCCGGCTCGGGCGCCTCGAAGTCGAACACTCCGCGAGCCGCCGCCGGCCCATCCGAGCGCCCTTCGGCCGCGATCGCGGTCTCGGCCTCAGCGGAGACGGGGGCGAGCATCGGCTCGCTCGCATGGCGGGGTGGGATGCCCAGCGAGCGGGCCACGCCGCCGAGCGTGCGCGCGGCCTGGAGCAGCTCCTCCTCGCGGTGGGTGGCCATCACCGCCAGCCGGAGCCGGGCCGTCATCGCCGGCACCGTCGGCGGGCGGATCGCCGAGGCGAACACGCCGCGCGCGAGCGCCGCCTCGGACAGGCGCGAGGCGAGCTCGGCGTCACCGACGATGAGGGGGACGATGTGGGTGCACGACTCCCCGAGGTCGAAGCCCTCGCGGCCGAGCCCCGCGCGGAGGGCGGCCGCGTTGGCGGCCAGCCGACGCACGCGCTGCGGCTTCTCCTCCAGGAGCCCGAGCGCCGCCAGTGCGCCGGCGACGGCCGGAGGCGGGAGCGCGGTGGAGAAGATGAAGGTGCGCGCCGCATTGATGAGATAACGCGACATCTGGTGATCGCAGGCCACGAAGCCTCCGTGTGAGCCGAGTGCCTTGCCGAGTGACCCGACAATCACATCGACGTGATCCTCCAGCCCCGCCTCGGCCAGCGCGCCGCGGCCATCGGGGCCCAGCGCGCCGAAGCCGTGCCCGTCGGCGACGATCGTGCGCAGGCCGTGGCGCTGGGCGAGCTCGACGATCTCCTGAAGCGGCGCGATGTCTCCGTCCATCCCGAACACGCCGTCGGTCGCGATCAGCGTGCCACGGCCGTCGGCCTCGCGGATGCCCCACGCCAGGTGATCCACGTCGCCGTGGTCATAGACGAACACCTCGGCTCCGGACAGGCGGCAGCCGTCGGCCAGCGAGGGGTGGTTGAGCTCGTCGGCGAACACGACGTCCCCGCTGCGCGCCAGCGCCGCTACGGCGCCGGCGTTGGCCAGATACCCCGAGCCGAACAGGAGCACGTTCTGGCGACCGATGAACGTGGCCAGACGGTCCTCCAGGCGCCGGTGGATGGTCATGGTGCCCGAGGTGAGTCGCGACGCGCCTGCCCCGACGCCCCAGCGCATGGCAGCATCGGCGGCCGCCTCGCGCACGCGCGGGTGATCGGCCAGGCCCAGGTAGTTGTCCGAGCAGAGCAGGAGCACAGGCTTGCCGTCGAGCAGCACGTGCGGCCCCTGGGGCCCGGAGACGAGACGGGTCCGACGCACGAGCCCGAGGGCTTTCAGCTCATCAAGCCGTGCCTCGATCTCGATCACGGGTACGCAACATAAGACACGATCCGGACGGCAGAGGTCGGCGGGGCCGTAAGATCGGTCGCCCCATGCCCGACCGCCTCTATTTCACCGACTCAGACGAGGCCAATCAGCTCATCGCCTCCGACCCCATGGCGCTGCTCATCGGCTTTGCCCTGGACCAGCAGGTCTCCGTGCAGAAGGCCTTCGTCGGTCCGCTGGTCCTCCAGGAGCGCCTGGGAGCGATCGACGCCGCGACGCTCGCCGACGCCGACCTGGAGCCCGTGTTCCGCGAGCGGCCCGCCATCCATCGCTTCCCGGGGTCGATGGCCCAGCGCGTCCACGATCTCGCCCTCCACATCCGCGACGAGTACGACGGCGACGCGTCGCGGGTCTGGACCACCGCCGCCGACGCCGACGCGCTGCGCGCCAATCTCGCCGGCCTGCCCGGGTTCGGCGAGATGAAGGTCAAGGCGCTGGGCTCGGTGCTGGCCAAGCGCTTCGGCGTGCCCGCCGCCGAGGGCCTGATCCCGTGGCATCCGACGCTCGGCGACGTCGACTCGTCCCAGGCGCTGGCGGACTATCAGGCGGCCAAGCGGGTGCACAAAAAGGCGTGGAGCGGAAGCGAGGCCCGCGCGACCGCAGGGAAGCCGTCGGCGTAGCTCGCCTCGAGGCTGATATCCACAGCCTCGGCGCGCACGACGGGGAGTAGTGATAGCCATCCCCGACGCCCATCAGGCTCTCGCGGTCGTCGACGTTCCGGTTCTCGCTCCAGACGGTGCCTTCGGCCTGTAGGACTCCGCTCCCGAACCGCACGGCGGGCGAGCACAGTTCCTGTGCGATCGCGGCCTCGGCATCAAACGGGGCGATCTCCTGCTCGATGGCCTCGCGCTGGCGGTCGTGCTGCTGCGCTTGCGCGATCGCAGCGTCACGCTCGGACGTCAACCGGGTTTCGAAGAGAATGAGCGCCAGGATGATGACGGTGGCCCAGGCGCCCGTACTGGCTGATGCGTTACCTGAGGCGCACGGTCCGAGTGAGAGTCCGGTGGTGCTCGGCCCCGTCCACGGCCGCGAACCGGATGACCAGCGTGACGGCTGACGCGCCCTGCAGCCGGCGCGTCGGGATGTGCATGACGATCCGGCTGTACGGCTGGGAAATCTCAGACTCGGTGTCGTACGCAGACGCAATCCGCTTCAGCGCGTGGCCCTGCCGTCGCCAGGTGGTCACGGTGACGTCGACGGCCCGTGAGGCGTGGACTGCGACGGTGAGCCCCGTCCGCCTTACCGACTTCAGCGAAGCTGCGAGCGGGCGAGCGTCGAAGCTGAGCTGCGGCCCACTCAGGCGGGCTACTGAAGCGGAGCGGGCGACACGCGCCGTGGCGACGCTGGCGGACGCCGTCCCTGAGCCGTGGCAGGCCGTCGTACCGCTGTCCTTGACCTGGCCACTCGTGTTGACGAACTTCCAGTCATAGCTCGTCGCGTGAAGCGTCAGCACGAGCACGCCGTACTCCCTGTCATTGGCCTGCAGGGTTGCGGGGAGAGTGCTCCCGTATAGCCCGTTCAGGCTCTCGCCGCCGGTTCCCACCACGAACTCGCGAATGCCGGCCGGCGACGCGGTACCGGACGGATCCTGTTGCGCGTAGCGTTCGTAGAGATGGTCGTGTCCGTTTAGTACGACGTCCGCGTGGGCGTTGTAGAGCGCGGTCCACAACGGCGCCACGCTCGGGGCGCCGAGCGTCCAGCCATAGGAGAACAACGGGTGATGCCACATCGCGAGCACGCACGCACTCGGGTTCGCCGCCAGATCGGACTGCAACCAGGACATCTCGGCCGACGTCGTGCCGCCGGCGAGAGCGTCCGAGCATCCGTTCTGGTCGGAGCAGTTGGAGTTGAGGGAGAGAATGTGCCAGGTGCCGAGGTTCACCGAGTAATAGCCGGCCGGCGCATTGGTCGTGACGCCGTGGTCCCCGAAGTACTGAAAGTAGCCAGACGCTCCGGACGTGAGGTACTCGTGGTTCCCCAGAACGGGATGCACGATCGAGTTGAAATCGTGCCCCCATGTGAGGTCGTACGAGCCCGTGTACTCGGTATCCGAGCCCGAGTCGTACTGGTTGTCTCCGAGCACGAAGACGGAGGCGGGGCTGAAGGTCTGTGTGAGCGACGCAGTCGCCGACTGCTCGCAGGGGTTGCAGCCAGGCGGCCGCGCGATATCCCCCACGGCCACGACGACCGGGTCGCCGCTGGACCCGCCGCTGGAGGCCACAGTCCCCGTAGGGGCCGAGGTCGCCGATCCCGAGCCTGAGGCGTTGCTGGCGGTCACGGAGACGCGAACGGTCGACCCGACGTCACTGCTGCCGAGGAGATACGTTGGCGTGGGCGCGCCGACGTTCTGACAGGCACCCGTGTTGCAGCGCTGCCACTGGTAGCCGTAGCTCGTTGGTGTGTTCGTCCAGGTGCCGGTCGAGGCACTCAGCGTGCTGCCCTCAGTCGCGCTGCCGCTGATCGTGGGTGGTGCGTTGTTCACCGGAGGGGTCGGTGGCGGCGGCGGAACGATCGGTCCGCTGACGGTCCCGGTGCGAGCCGACGTCGCCGACGCCGAGCCCGCGGCGTTGCGGGCGGTGACGGAGACGCGGACGGTCGAGCCGACGTCAGCAGCGCCGAGGAGATAGGTCGCACCCGTTGCGCCTCCAATGTCCTGACAGCCACCCGTGTTACACCGCTGCCACTGGTAGGCGTAGCTCGTCGGCGTGTTCGTCCACGTGCCCTTTGAGGCCGTCAGCGTGCTGCCCAGGGTCGCGCTCCCGCTGATCGTGGGCGGCGCGGTGTTCACCGGGGGGCGCGATCGCGCCGGCGACGCCGGAGTCCCTGGGGACGTGGGTGAGCTGCCTGACGGCGATGAGGAGGACGACGGAGACGAGGAAGACGACGGAGACGAGGAAGACGACGGAGACGAGGAAGACGACGGAGACGAGGAAGACGGCTTTGGCTTTGCCTTGGCCGTCTTGACGCATCGCCAGACCCGCACGTAGACGATCCGCCCACGGCGGCGAACGATCCGCCCGTGGAAGCGCTCGACGACGCGAACGTGACGGCGCACATCGCCCGCTTTGCACTTCAACGGGTGATGCTTGGACTTCGCCTGGGCTCCGGTTGCGAAGGCAAGCCCGGTCCCCAACACCAGCGCGATAACGGCGATACGCCTCATGCCCACACCCCTTGGATCGAGTCGAGATAGAGCGAGAGCGCCCGCAACAACGTCGGGTTGCGTAAGTCGTTCAGTCCGCACCCGTGACGTCTTGGCCCACACCAGCAGGCTCGCTTCGCCGCCGATTCCCCACGAGGGAAGTGTGGTGTTTGGTGAGCGGACCGCCAAGGGCCCTTGTCTCCCGTCCTGCGTTCACGGATGAACGACGGGGGCCTGGGCAGCCGGGGGGCATCAGGCTCACCCGAGTGTTCACATGGTGAAGCGGGTACACAAGGCCGAGTGGAGCAAGGCCCGCGCCGCAGCCAGGTGGTGCCCCCGGGGCCCGGTTGCTCTGAGTCATCCGGCGGCCAGCGCCAGCCAGGCGCTCGCTGAGGATCGGCCACCCCCGGCCGTCGGGGTCGATGACCTCGTAGTGGTCCCCGCCCGGCAACTCGTGCAGCTCGCACTCGTCGCCGGCCGCCACCGTCGCTTTGTGAAAGCGCCGGCTCTGCATGACGGGGACCACGTCATCGGCATCGCCGTGAATGAGCACCGCCGGGGAGCCCAGCGGCAGGCGGGCGATCGGGCTCGCCGCCGCGTAGAGGTCGGAGTCCGGAGCCGCGCCGAGGAACTCCAGCACCGCGCCGTTGCCGATCCCGGTCGTCACGCCCTCCTCCAGGTCGCACACGCCGGCGAGCGAGACGACCGTGGCCACGGGGTGATGGAGGGCCGCCCACAGCGCCAGGTGCCCGCCGGCGGAGTGACCGATCACCACCACGGGCCGGCCCGCCGCCTCGCTCGCCGCGGCGCCGAGCGCGTCGCTGACCACCTGCGCGGTACCGGGCCAGCCGCCCCCGGTCATCCCCACGCGCGGGTACTCGATGTTCCACACCCACGGGCGCGGCTCGCGCGCCGCGCAGGCCTGCGCCAGCGGCGCGATGGTGTCCGCGGCGTAGCGCGCGCGCCAGAAGCCTCCGTGGACGAACACCACCAGCACCGGCCCGTCGGGAGGGCCCAGGCGCTCGGCCGTCCAGCCCGGGTCGGTCATCAGCGGCCCTTCCACTCCGGGGGCCGCTTCTCGGCGAAGGCCCGCACGCCCTCGCGGAAGTCCTCGGAGGAGAAGCAGGCGTGGCGCAGGGCCAGCAGCTCGCGCTCCACCTCGGGCGGGAGGGTGGCCTGGCCGTCGAGCACCGCCCGGATCACCCGCTTGTTGCCCTGCTGGGCCAGCGGCGCGTTGGTGGCGATCTCCCGCGCCATCGCCACCGCAGCGTCGGTCAGTTCGTCGGCGCCGAAGACGTCGTTGACCAGTCCCCACGCGTGGGCCTTGGCGGCGTTGATCCGCCCGCCCACGAGAAACAGCTCCCGCGTGCGCGCGGCCCCGATCACGTCGATGAACTTGCGAATCCCGGTGTGGGAGTAGACCAGCCCGAGCTTGGCGGGCGGCATGCCCAACCGGATCGGATGGGCGGCCAGCCGCAGGTCGCACGTCAGCGCGAGCTCGAGCCCGCCCCCGATGGCGTGCCCGTTAAGGGCAGCGATCGTCGGGTAGGGGTAGGCCTCCACGGCGTCGATGGCCGCGGTGAACGGATGCGCCACGAGCCGCTCAGCCTCATCGGCGAAGCCGCCGCTGTCCAGATCGCGGATGTCGTAGCCGGCGCTGAAGATGCGGCCCTGCCCGGTGATGATCACGCAGCGCGCGTCGAGCTCGGGCATGGTGCGGGCGAAACTGTCGAGGATCGCGTGATCCAGCGCGCCGCGCTTGTCCGGATTGGAGATCGTCAAGCGCGCCACGTGGGGCGCCGGCTCGTCGATCAGGAGCTGCCCTGCGGGAGGACTACTCGAGGACAACGAGCGTGTCGCCCTCCGAGACCGACTGTCCCTCGCTGCACAGGATCTCGGTGACCACGCCGGGATCCTCGGCCTCGACGGGCATCTCCATCTTCATCGACTCCAGGATCACGACCGCGTCGCCCTCCTCGACGGTGTCGCCGACCTCGACCTCGATCTTCCACACGGTCCCGGTGATGTGGGCCTCGACGTCGGTCAACTGAAAACGTCCTCCTGTGCTGGGGGCGGGGCGCCCGAAACGATATAGCGCGGCGGCGACGCGGCCACAAAAAGCCTTCTAATTCCGGGGTCCGTCCGGGGCGGCCGGTTGACTACCAGTGCTCGCAGAGCTTGGATCCAACGCTGGAGACCCGATACGCAGGTCACGCCCACAGGATGCCCGAGTCCCGCCTGTTCACGAGTTCACTGACGCGTCGCGAGTTGGCCCGTCGCCGTCCCGGGCGCTCTCACCTGTGGCGTCTCGTGCTGCTGGGAGTGCTGGTCGTCGCCATCGTCCTCGTCGCGTTCCTCATCGGACACGGCGGGGCGTGAGCACAGGGCTGCCGCCGCGCCAGGTCACTGACGCGGCGGCAGGTGGTCCGCTGAGGAGGCCTACGGGGAGACGGACACGTTGACGCCCGCCTCGCGCACCGCGTCGGGGCCGAGCGTCGCCGTGGCGTGCACGGTGGCGTTGCTGGCCGGGGTGTAGCCGGGCGGCGTGACCCGGAACGTGGTGCTCGGCGACGCCGACGGCGCGACGTGCGAGAACGTCACGGGCCCGCGCGCCTGCGCCTTCCAGCCCTGTGGGAGCTGGAGCGCCAGCGTCACCTGGCGCAATGTGGCGTTGCCCGACGGCGACAGGGTGACGGTGACGCTCGCCGGGGCGCCCGGCTGCATCGTCGACGGCGCCTGGATGTGCACCTGTCGCGCCGCCGCCGTTGTGGTCAGGTTGAACGCCGAGCGCAGCGGCAGATCCGACAGCGCCGACGAGTCGCCGACGAACAGGCCGTAGCTGCCCGTGCTCTGACTCCAACCGTTGGCGGCCTCGTCCCACCACCAGGTGTCGCGCGGCGTCACCGTGAACTGGACCCGCGCCGACCGCCCGGGGGCCAGGTTCACGCGTTGGAAGCCGACCAGCTGGCGCGGTGGCTCTCCCGCCGCGGCGGGATCGCCCAGGTACAGCTGTGCCACATCGCTGCCGGCCTTCTGCCCGACGTTCGTCACCGTGGCGGAGACGCTCAGGTCGCTGACCCCGTCACGGGTCGAGCCGGACACGTGCAGGTTGCTGAAGGCAAAGCGCGTGTACGACAGGCCGTAGCCGAACGGGAACAGCGGGGTCAGGCTCTGGGCGTCATACCAGCGGTAGCCCACGTCGAGCCCCTCCGAGTACTGGACTTGGCCGCCCACGCCGGGGAACTGCGCCGGGCTCGCGGCCGGGACCTGCGACAGGCTCGTGGGGAAGGTGACCGGCAGGTGACCGCCCGGGTCCACGCGCCCGAACAGGACGCGCGCCAGCGACGTGCCGCTGACCTCGCCCGGATACCAGGTGTCGAGCACCGACGCGACCTGACTCAGCCACGGCATGACCACCGGGGCCCCGGCGTTGACCACGACCACCGTGTGCGGGTTGACCGCCGCGACCGCCGAGATCAGCTCGTCCTGCGCCGATGGCAGGTTGAGCGACAGCCGGTCGGTGGCTTCGGACTCGGTGTCGTCTGAGACGACCACCACCGCTGCATCCGACGACTTGGCCGCGGCGACCGCGTCGTTGATCCCGGGGGCGAGCGCCGACGGCGTGCCCCACAGGAGCTTGTCGGAGTCACCGCTGATGTTCAGCGAGTACGTCTGCCCGGCCACCAGCGGCACCGCCACCGAGTAGATGCTCACCGGCGGCGTGCTCGGGTTGTCGAGGATCTGCTGGCCGTTGAGCGACAGGTACGTCGGCGTGTAGCAGCCGCACGGGTTCTCGATGGCGAGCACGTAGGTGCCGGTCTCCGGCGCGGTCAGCGTTCCGTTGTAGCTGCCGCCAAACGGCGTCGGGGCATAGGCGGGCGAAAGCGCCGAGGACGGGATCGCCGGCAGCGACGCGTCGGTCGGCAGGCCCTGCTGGTAGAGCAGGTGTGTGCCATGTCCGGCGGCTGCCTCCAGGCCCTGCAGCGGCGACACGGTCTGCGATGGGATCACGTAGGCGCTTCCGCCACCCCCGTACGTGGGAGACGCCGACGCCGACGGCCCGATCACCGCCACGCTGCCGGCGTGGTTGGGCGACAGCGGCAGCGTGTTCCCGTCGTTCTTGAGCAACGTGGCCGACTGGTCGGCGACGCTGGTGGCCACGGCCACATGGGCCGGCGTGGTCACCGTGTCGGACGGCGTGCCGGTGGGCGGGTGGTCGATGAGGCCGAAGCGGAACATCTCGGTGAGCATCCGCGACACCATCGTGTTCAGGACCGCGCGAGGCACCGTCCCGTTCAGCACCTCCTGCTTCAGTGTCGCGCCGAAGAAGTCGTTGAACGGCTGCTCCTGATCGGTGCCGGCCACCGCGCCGTCGGTCGAGTGCAGCGCCGCGTAGTCCGAGGTGACAAACCCCGGGAAGCCCCACAGCTGCTTGAGCGTGGTGTTGAGCAGATCGTTGTTCTGGCACGCGAAGTTGCCGTTGATCGTCGAGTACGAGCACATCAGCGAGGCGACCTTGGCGTTCTCCACCGCCGCTTGGAACGCCGGCTCGTAGATCTCGCGCAGCGTGCGAGTCGAGGCGATCACGTTGTCCGCGGGCGTGTTGCGATTGGTCTCCTGGTTGTAGGCGGCGAAGTGCTTGACCTGTGACATCTCGCCGGTGCTCTGGACCCCCTTGATCTCCGAGACCGTCAGGCCTGAATTGAGGAACGGATCCTCGGTGAAGGTCTCAAACGAGCGTCCCCAGCGTGGGTCGCGGTCGATGTTGACCGTCGGGCCGAGGTTGACCGCGGCGCCCTTGCCGAACTCCTCGTTGCCGATCACCTGGCCGTACTGGCGGGCCAGAGACGGGTTGAAGGACGCGGCGAGGCCTACTCCGGCCGGCAGTTGGGTGACGCCTGTCAACTGGTCGGCCACTCCCGCCGGGCCGTCCTCCTCGCCCAGCTGGGGGATGCACAGGTCCGGAATCCCGGGCATGTAGAACACGTAGGGGTTGGGCGGCGCCGTCCCGTGACCCTCGACCATCGTGATCTGATCGTCGAGGCTCATGTGGTCGATCACATCGGCGACCCGCTGGGCGATGGGCGCCTGTGAGTCGACCCAGGGGCACGCCGCCGAATCATGAGCGCGGGCGCGCTGGGTCGCCGCCCCGGCCCTCGCGGGCCCCGCCAGCGCAACCGCGAGCGCGACGGCGGCGCTCGCCAGGACGAGCAGCAGTCGCAGCCTCAGCCGCGACCCTGAGCTGAGCACGTGAAACATCCCTACCCTCCCTGCCTCGGAGCGGTCCCTACCGGCCCCTGCATCCGCGCTGGTACCCACGGCGCCGCCGCGGGAACCTTAAGAGTTCGTGAGTTACGCGAACAGGCCGCTGCCGACGAAGTCGGTGTGCCAATCGAGGATGGCGTAGGCTGAGGGCAGCAGCCATGGCCACAAACGACGCCGGACAGACCGACCCCGACATCGACCTGGTGACCGCGTCGCTGCGGGCCGACTCCAGCGATGTCGGGGCCTTCGTCGAGGCCCTGGCGGTCAAGCTGGAGGATGCGATGCCCCGGGCGGTGAGCGTCGAGCGCCGCCGCGACGGCATGTTCGGCCCCAAGAGCGTGCGGCGGATCGCCGTCGACGCCGGCGGTTGGCGGCTGGAGCTGCGTGCCGACAACGGGTCGATCCAGACCGCCTGCTCCCGGCTCTCGGGCGGGATCGTGCTCAAGCGCGAGGAGCTGACCACGGACGAGTGGCTGCGCGCGCTCGCCGAGGCGCTGGCCGAGCAGGCGCGCAGCAGCCAGACAACGCGGCAGGCGCTGGAGCGCCTGCTCAACGGATAGGAGACACGATGGGGTTCCTCAGACGCGACGACGACTCCCGGAACGCCCCAGCGCCTCAGGACGTCGCCACGTCCGACGCGCCCCACGCCGCCCGCTACGAGTCGGGATCGCTGGCCGGCATTCCGGCGTCCGGCCTGGACCGCATCCAGCGGATGAAGCAGGAGGTGGCCCGCGGCTTCTTCACCTCCGATCTCTCCGTCAACGAGTTCCTGCTCGTCAAGGAGGCGGGGTTCGAGCCCCTGGGCCTCGTGCTGGGCAGCTCGATCTACCACATCGGCTTTCAGCAGGCCGGCTGGAACCAGAACCAGGAGATGGGCGTCCTGACCCAGGCGATGTATCACGCGCGCGAGCTGGCGATGACCCGCATGGAGGAGGAGGCTGACCAGCTCGGCGCCGACGGAATCGTCGGCGTCCGCCTGGACATCGGCCGGTATGAGTGGGGCGCGGACCTGGCCGAGTTCATCGCGGTGGGCACCGCCGTCAAGCACGCCGGTGGCGAGCTGCATCGCGCCCCCAACGGCCGGCCGTTCACGTCGGACATGAGCGGCCAGGACTTCGCCACCCTGCTGCGTGCCGGGTACCGGCCCGCGGGGCTGGTGATGGGCAACTGCGTCTACCACGTCGCCCGCCAGGGGATGCTGGCGTCGCTCAAGCAGGTCGGGCGCAACGTCGAGATGCCGAACTTCACCCAGGCGCTGTACGAGGCGCGCGAGCTGGCCATGGAGCGCATGCAGACCGAGGCCGACGAGGCTCAGTCCGAGGGCATCGTCGGCGCGCGCATCATCGAGCGCAGCCACGGCTGGGGCTCGCACGTGATCGAGTTCTTCGCCATCGGCACCGCCGTGGTCTCGACCAGCCCCGACCACCAGATCGAGAAGCCGGCGCTGGTGCTGCCACTGCAGGGCTGAGGCGCGCGGCCTCGTACCCGGCGGACGCTCGGCACCGAGTCGCAGTCGACCAGCCGTGATGCCCGCGATCCCGTGGACGTCGCTCACGTCGAAGGTCCGAACATTGATGTCGACGCACTCGGCGCGGGAGCGGTCGACGATCCGCGCCAGCCAATGGTCGGCGCGCGGGTGGCCAGGACCGCGTATGAGCAGCGCTTCCCGCAGGCGGGCCGGCGACGTAGTTGAGCGACCCAGTGGGCGTCGAAGTCGGCCGCCGTCCGCTGCGGCGGCAGCCACGAGGGGTCGCGGTCGCGCAGGTAGATGCCGGCCACCAGCGCCGCGCTGGCGCCGAGCAGGACGATCGTCGCCGCCAGCCACCTCATCCGCGCAGCACCCGGAACGCCTGGACCTCGCGCTGCCCGTTGCGTGCGCGAACGAGCGGGCCGACGGCGACCAGGCGCGTTCCCGAGCGCGGCGTGCGCGAGCCGTCGGGCAGCCGCACGATCGTTAGGTGAAAGCCGCCGACGACGGCGACATGTGTCTCCGCGGGGGCCGGGCCGTGGTCGGAGGCCAGCACGAGCCCGTCGACCCGGGCGCAGTAAGGCCAGCCGGACGCGATCCTCCCGCACCTGGCCGGCGCTGCACCACCGCTCCCAGGATGGGCGCCGCGCCCGCGCTGGGCCGGCGCCGGGGCCGCTTGGGATCACGGCGATCGAACCCTGGGCTGCCCCGGCGAGCAGGGCGGCACAAAGAGCAGGGCCGCCAGGACGGCGGTGACCCGCCAAAGCCGTGGCCGGTCCAGGGCGATGCGAATCAGCGAGCGAGTCGCTGTCGCATCGCAACGCGCCTCGATCGTGCTGCGACGCGGTTCATCGCATCAACGGCGGCGGGTCCCGTCGGGCTTGCAACTGCCGCTCGACGCGTCGCACCTTGACGCGGCAGGTACGTAAGGCTACACTTACCGTAAGTGGCAGCTTACGCATTAGCCGACCCCGGCCGTGCCCCCGACGTGCTCATGGCCCTGGGGGACTCGACGCGCCGCCTCGTGTTCGAGCGCGTGGCGAGCCGCCCGCAATCGGTGGGCGAGCTGGCCGAAGCGCTGCCGGTGAGCCGGCCGGCGGTGTCGCAGCACCTCAAGGTCCTCAAGGAGGCCGGGCTCGTGTCTGATCGAGCGGCCGGCAACCGCCGCATCTACCGGATGGACGCCGGTGGCCTCCAGGACCTGCGCGCGTACCTCGACCACTTCTGGGACCAGGCCCTGGCGGCGTTCAAGACGGCCGTCGAACAACCAACCGAGGAGCAACGATGAGCACGCAGTCAACCGCCGCCCCCGTCCGCACCCACACCGTGGTGGAGGCGCCGATCCAGCGGGCTTTCGACGTGTTCACGCAGGAGATGAAGAGCTGGTGGCCCGAAGACCATCACCTGCTCGACGGCGAGGTGGGGGAGATGATCTTCGAGCCGCGGGCCGGCGGGCGGGTCTATGACCTCGGGACGGACGGTCAGGAGTGCACGTGGGCGAGGGTCCTCGCCTATGAGCCGCCGGACCGCGTGGTGTTCACGTGGGACATCACTCCGCAGTGGCTGATCGAGACCGACCCGGAGCGCACGAGCGAGGTGGAGGTGCGGTTCATCGCAGAGACCGAGTTCCGCACGCGCGTGGAGCTGGAGCATCGCGGCCTCGAGCGCCACGGCGACGGCTGGGAGGGCATGTACGGTGCCGTCAGCTCGGACGGCGGCTGGCCGAAGACGCTGGCGGCATACGCCGCACGCTTCGCCGCCTGACCCCGGGCCGGCACTCGGCGTCCGGCGTGCCGCCGGCCGTTGCGGGCAAGTATCTTCGGCAGCGATGCCGGACGTCGAGATCAGGCCGCAGAAGTACCGGGACAGCCGACCGCCGGAGTACTTCGATTCGTTTCACGCGCGCGTGCGCGCCAGCGAGCCCGAGGCCCACGTCTACGAGATCGTCCGCATCGTCACGGTCCTGCACGCGCTGATCACCTTCCGCGCCCGCGGGATCGGATCGGAGAACGTCCCCGCGGGCCCCCTCATCCTGGCCCCCAACCACGCCTCATTCATGGACCACTTCTTCGCCGGCGCCTTCGTGCGCCGCCGGATCCAGTTCATGGCCAAGTCCCAGCTGTTCGGCTCTCCCATCCCGACTTACATCTTCAGTCACGGCGGCGTGTTCCCGGTGCGCCGCGGAGCCCAGGACGACGAGGCATTCATCAGCGCCTTCAAGATCCTGGAGCGCGGCGGTGCCATCGGGATGTACTGCGAGGGCGGGCGGTCGCGCACCGGTCAGGTCGGTGCCGAGGCCCGGCCCGGGATCGGGCGCCTGGCCATCGAGTCCGGCGCGCCGGTCGTGCCCGTGGGGATCCTCGGCTCCCATCAGGTGCGCAACTGGCGGCGGCTTCAGTTCCCCAAGGTCACCGTGAGCTACGGCACGCCGATCCGGTTCGACGTCATCGCCTCGCCCACGCGCGAGCAGCAGCAGGAGGCCGCCGACGCGATCCTGGACCGCATCCGCGCGCTGCACGACGATCTCGAGCGCCTCGGCCACCGCGGCTCCCGGCGCTCGGCGCGCTCCCACGCGGTGGCGTGACCCTACGGCCCGGGCTGCTCGATGATCGCCGCGTGGCGATCGCCGGTGACGGCGAGGCCGCGCGAGCGGCGCGCGAGCGCCTTCAGTCACTGGGCGCGCACGTGGAGGCGCTGGACGGCGCGGTGCTCGCCGACGAGGACGGGGCGGCCGGCTGGGCACGAGAGCGCGCGCCGGTGCACGCCCTGCTCATCGACGCTGCCGACACGTTCGCGGCGCGGGGCCCGGACGCGCTGCGCGCCGCCCTGGAGCACGCCTGGCGTGCCGCCCGGGCGCTGGCGACCGGGGCCATGATCGAGAGCCAGATCCCGGGACGCCTGCTGTTCCTTGCCCCCGCGCCCGACGCCGGACCGCACGCGCCGGCGGCCCGGGCGGCGCTCGAGAACGTCGCGCGCACGCTGTCGGTGGAGTGGGCGCGGTTCGGCATCACCGCGGTCGCGATCACGCCGGGGACGACCACGACCCCGGCCGAGCTGGCCGACCTGATCTGCTTCGTCATCTCGCCCGCCGGCGCCTACTTCAGCGGCTGCCGCTTCGATCTGGGCGCCGCTGTCACGGCCCCGGGCTCATAGGCGTTTCTTACGCGCCTCACACGCCGTTGCTACGCCCCGGCCCGATGCTCTCGGCCATGACCAAGGAAGACGGCATCAGAATCAGGGAGGCGCGGCGGGCGCGGGTGCGCAGGATCCGCGGGCGCGTCATCGGGGGGTCGGTCGCGCTGTTCCTCGCGGTGTGGATGTTGATCACGATCGTGCTGGTGACCGGCCACGATCCGGCGCTCGCGCGCAAGACGCAGACGCAGACGGCGACCGCCGCCACCACCAGCGCTGGCACCACCACCAGCTCCACCACTGGTGCCGCCGCCGGCTCCACGAGCGCCACGGCGTCCACCAGCTCCGGGGCCACCAGCAGCTCCACCGGCTCGTCCTCGAGCGGGCTCAGCCCGGTCACCTCGAGCCAGTCATGAGCGTCCGGGCGTTCCGAATCGGCTCCCAGCCGCCGGGCTCGCGCCTCCAAGAGCACCGGCGGACCTTCGCGTGCTTCGGCGGCCAGTGCACGGTGATCGTCACCGACGCTGCCCGGCCCGCCGACGCGGCCGCGGCGGCGGCGATGGCCCAGCGCGCGCTGCTGGCCTGGCACTGGCGCTTCTCGCGCTTCACCGAAGACAGCGAGCTGAGTCGGCTCAACGGCGACCCGGCCGCCACCGTGGCCGTCAGCCCGCTGATGCGGCGTGTCATCGAGTCGGCGCTGACCGCGGCCCGGGACACCGGGGGGCTGGTGGACGTCACGCTCGCCGACGAGATCGAGCGTGCCGGCTACGCCGGCCATCTGGCCGGCGACGGCATCGATCTGCGGGCGGCACTGAAGCTGGCGCCGCCCCGGGCGCCGGCCTCACCCCATCCCGACGCGCGCTGGCGCCAGATCGCCGTGAACGCGGGTGCCGGGACGATCACCAGGCCGCCGGGACTCCGCATCGACGTCGGCGGCATCGCCAAGGGAGTGTTCGCCGACGAGCTCGCGGTGCTGCTCGAGGGCTTCGACGCCTACGTGCTGGACTGCGCGGGGGACCTGCGGGTCGGCGGGCGCGCGGGACTGGTCCGTCCGGTGCACGTCACCGACCCGTTCGCGGGCGCCCGCGCCGGCACGTTCGGGATCGCCGCCGGCGCCGTGGCCACCAGTGGGATCGGACGGCGCAGCTGGACGACTCGCGACGGCCGGCCCGCCCACCATCTTCTCGACCCGCACACCGGGGCGCCGGTATTCAGCGGCATCGTCCAGGCCACCGCGATGGCGCCGACCGCCGCCCAGGCAGAGGCGCTGGCCAAGGTGGCCATCCTCTCCGGGCCGGCGCGCGCCCCCGAATGGCTCTCGCACGGCGGTCTGGTGATCTCTGACGACGGCGCCTACAAGCGCCTCGAGCCGGCGGCGTCGGGCTCGGGGGCTGGGGCGCGCGCCGCCAGCCAGGTCACGATGTCGTCCAGCACCGCCGCGCGCTCGGGCTCGTTGAGGATCTCGTGGAAGAGGCCGTCGTAGGCCTGGAGGCTTTTGTCCTTCGAGCCGATCTGCTGCGCCAGCATCTCGCTGCCCGCCGGCGGGCACAGCCCGTCCGCGGTTCCGTAGAGGATCAGCGTCGGCACCGTGATCGAGCCGACGGTGGCCGGGAAGCTCGCCACCGCGTCGGCCAGCTGTGCCGCCGTGCGCGCCGGCAGCTTGCCGTGGTGCACCAGCGGGTCTGAGCGGTACGCGGCGACCACCGCTGGGTCCCGGCTCACGAGCGACGCGTCGATGGCGATGAGCGGCGTGCGCGGAGCGATCACGCTGAGGGCCCGCCCCACCAGCTCCAGCGGCTTGGGGACCGCCTCGATCGCCGCCAGTGCCGACGACAGGATCAGGCCGGCCAGGCGCTCCTGGTGGACCTGGGCGTAGCGCAGCCCCACCAGTCCGCCCATGCTGTGACCGAGCATGAATACCGGCGCCTGCGGCCAGGCGGCGACGGCCCGGTCCACGAGCGAGTCCACGTCGGCCACGACGTCGTCCATGGAGGCGATGAACGCGCGGGCTCCGTCCGAGCGCCCGTGGCCGCGGTGGTCCAGCGCGTGCACGGCGTACCCCTCATCCACCAGACGGGCCACGACATGGCCGTAGCGGCCGCTGTGCTCGCCGGCGCCGTGCACCAGCACGATGACGCCTCGCGGCCCGTCCTCCGGGGTCCAGGACTGCCAGAAGATCTGCCGGCCGCCGGCGCCGGTGAAGAAGCCGGTGGCCTCGGTCACGCCTGCTCCTCGGCCCACGGGACCACGACCGCGTCCTCGTGGGGCGAGTCGCGCGCCACGACGTATTCCGCCGGCTCGGTGTCAGAGACGTTCTCCACCACGTGCGTCACGCGCGGCGGCACGTAGAGCAGGTCTCCGGGCTCGACCTCGAGCCGCTCCTCCAGGTGATCGCCCCACAGGATCCGCACGCCGCCCGACAGCATGTACAGCGTGCTCTCGCAGTTCTCGTGGTAGTGGGGCCGCGACCGCGTCCCGGCGGGCACGCGGAAGCGCCCCATGTAGATGTTGCGCGCTCCCGCGGTCACCTGGGAGATCTCGGCCCCGCCGACGATGCCGCGGGGCGTCTCGTGGTCCGGGCCGGGCTTGATGAGCCTCATTGCGGCCGAGTGTAGTGCGGAACCACCTCGATCTGGAGTGGTCCCTGGGCCGCGGCTTCGTGGTCGACCTGGAGGGTGGTGTGGCTGATGTCGAACCGCTCGGAGACCAGGCGCTGGAGGCTGCGCCGCAGCTCGTGGCAGTCGTCGCCGGCCCGCACCACGACGTGGGCCGACAGGGCCGGGAACCCGGAGGTCACCTCCCACACGTGCAGGTCGTGGATCTCCACCACGCCCGGATAGGCGGCCAGGGTGCGGCCGATCTCCTCGGGATCGATGCCCGCGGGCGCCGCCTCCATGAACACGCGCCCGGACTCCTTGAGCAGGCCGTACGCGGCGCGCAGCAGGATGCCCGCGATGATCAGGGACGCGATCGCGTCGGCGCGATTGAACCCGGTGGCGAGGATGATCCCGGCGGCGACCGCCGTCGCGATGAACCCGTAGAGGTCGGTGACGATGTGCTGGTAGGAGCCCTCCAGGTTGAGGCTGCGGGTCTCGCCCGACCCACGCGCCAGGATGGTCGCCGCCGCGAGGTTGACCACGATCCCGACGAGCGCCACGATCAGCACCGGCAGCGCGTCGACGGACGGCGGGGACACGAGCCGCCGCAGTGCGTCGACCACGATGACGACCGACAGGATGAGGAGCGTCACCCCGTTGGCCTGCGCGGAGAGGATCTCGGCGCGGCCCAGTCCATACGTCATCGCTCCGCCTGCCGGACGCGCCGCCAGCCGCGACGCGACCAGTGCCACCGCCAGCGCCGTCGCGTCGGTGAGCATGTGCGCCGCGTCGGACAGCAGCGCCAGGGACGAGGCCAGCACGCCGACGGTGACCTCCACCAGCATGAAGGTCACGATCAGCGCCAGGGCGGCCTTCAACGCGGCGCGCTCGGTCTCCCGGGAGGGTCCGTGGTGATGATGGTGGGAATGGTCGTGCGCCACCGGGAATCAGTTGACCGACGGGTCGGGCGGCATGCGCGCCACCAGCGCGTAGCTGCCCCCCTTGCGCGTGAGCACCGCGGACCACAGGTCCAGCGGCTGTCCGGTGAAGGCGTCCTCGCGCCGCGCCGGCTCGAGGATCCAGTCGCCGCGCTCGACCTCGTCGTCGAGCTGGCCGGGGCCCCAGCCGGCGTGGCCGACGAAGGCCCGGCCGCGGCGCACGCTGAGCCTGGGATCGTCCTGGGCGCCGGTGGCGAGCACGCCGATGTCCTCGAAGGCGATCAGGGCGGCCTCGCTGGGGTGGTCGAACTCGGCGAGCACGATCAGCGCCGAGGGCTGCACCGGTCCGCCGACGTAGAGCGAGTCGTCGGGGTCGAGCAACTGCTCCAGCTCGGTGACGGCCTCGCCCACCGTCGTCTCCGAGGGGCGGTTGAGCACCAGCCCGAGCGCGCCCTCGTCCGAGTGCTCGACGATGAGGACGACCGTGCGCCAGAAGTTGGGGTCCACGAGTCCCGGGCCCGCTATCAACAGATGACCCCGTGCCGAGTCCATCAGTGCCTTCGAGCGTAGACGATGCACCGCGGCACTACAGGCCCAGCGAGCGGCCCAGGATCTCCTTCATGATCTCGTCGGTGCCCCCACCGATCGGGCCCAGCCGAGCGTCGCGCAGGGCCCGCTCGAGCTCCTCGGGCGCGTCGAGGCCATGGATCTGAAGGCACGCGTCGATTGCGTTCACGGCGGCGCGCTGGGTCGCGAGCTTGGCCATCGTCACCTCGCGCACGGCGTCCTCGCCGGCAACATGGCGGCGCAGCGCGGCATAGGTGACACAGCGCCCGGCCTCGATGCTCACCGCGACCTGCGCCAGCACGTGGCGCGTCGCCTGGCCCTGTGGGCGGCCGTTGACGTAGGCCAGGGTCTGCTCGAAGCAGACCTGCATCGCACCGACGGCGCCCAGGGCCATCAGCAGCCGTTCCCACTGGAAGTTGGCCATGATGAGATAGAAGCCCTGGTGCTCGGCGCCGAGCAGGTTCTCCTCGGGCACGAACACGTCGTCAAAGGCGATCTCGGCGGTATCGGACGCGTGCCAGCCGAGCTTGCGCAGGGGGGAGGAGGTGACGCCCGGGCCGCGCTCGACGATCAGGAACGAGATGCCGTGGTGGCCGCCGTCCTCGGTCGTCTTCACCGCGGTGACGAGGATGTCGGCACGCAGGCCGCCCGTGATGAACGTCTTGGCCCCGTTGACGAGAAAACCGCCGTCCACGCGACGCGCGCGCGTGCGGATGGCGGCGACATCGGACCCTGCGCCCGGCTCGGTGATGGCCAGCGCGGCGACCAGATCGGCGCGCAGGCCGGGGATCAGGTACCGCTGCTTCTGATCCTCGGTACCGAACTTCGCGATCGGCGGTAGGGCGATCCCGGTGTGCGCGCCGAGGCCCGCGGCCACGCCGCCCGAGCCACAGCGCGCGAGCTCCTCGACCCACACGGCGGCCGCGACCGGATCAGCGAACCCGAGCCCCAGGTAGCCGGCGTCCGCCACCCAACCGAAGGCCTCGTTGGGGAACCACTGGGCCGCCTCCCACTCGTCAGCATGCGGGCGCAGGCGCTCCATGACGAACGCGCGCATCTCCTCCCGCAGGCGCTCGTGCTCGGCCGTGAACGGCGGCACCGGCGCCCGCTGGCTCACAGGCCGTACGACCTGCCGATGACGTCGAGCATGATCTCGTCGGTGCCCGCGCCGATGCGGTTCAGTCGCATGTCGCGCCACACCCGTTCGATTCCGTACTCCACCATGTAGCCCGCGCCGCCGTGGATCTGGATGCACTCGTCGGCGACCTCCACGGCGACTCGCGCCGCGTGGAGCTTGGCCATCGAGATCTCGCGCACCGGGTACTCGCCGTTCTGGAAGCGCCACGCCGTCGTGTAGACGAGCTGGCGGGCGGCCTCGATCTTGGTCGCCATCTCGGCGAACTTGTGGCGGATCACCTGGAAGTGGCCGATCTCGCGACCGAACGCTTTGCGCTCCTTGGCGTACTGGAGGGTGCGATCGAACACGTGCTGGGCGCCGGCCACGCAGCCGGCGGCGCCGATCAGCCGCTCGCCCTGGAGCTCCCACATGATGTGGTAGAAGCCCTTGCCCACCTGGCCGAGGACGGCGGACTCGGGGACGTGGACGTCCTGGAAGGCCAGCAGGGCGGTGTCGGAGGCGTGCATGCCGAGCTTCTTGAGCCGCTTCTCGCGGATCACACCCTCGGCGTCCATCGGCACCAGGAACAGGGTGAACCCGTCATATGCGGCCTCGGGGTCGGTCTTGGTGACCAGGACGATCACGTCCGCGCGGTGGCCGTTGGTGATGTAGGTCTTGGACCCGTTGATGACGTAGCCGTCCCCGTCGCGCCGGGCAACCGTCTTGATGCCGGCCACGTCTGACCCGGCGTCGGGCTCGGTGATCCCCAGACAGAGGATCTTGCGGCCGGCGATCGCGGGGACGACCCATTCCTGCTTCTGCTCCTCGCTGCCGAAGGCCAGGATCGGCGGCATCGCCATGTCGGTGTGGACGGCCAGGCCCATCGCCAGACCGCCGGAGTGCGCGTGCACGATCTCCTCGGCCAGCACCAGGCTGGAGTAGTAGTCCCCGCCCTGGCCGCCGTAGGCCTCGGGCTTGTCCAGACCCAGGAAGCCGAGCTCGCCCATCCGCGCAAACACCCAGTCCGGGAAGGTCGTCTCCTCCCACTCCTCCGCGTGGGGCTGGAGCTCCTTGACCACGAAGCGCCGGATCGACTCGCGCAGCTGCTCGTGCTCGTCGGTGAAGATGAAGTGCCTGCGCTGGGCGGCGTGGTCAGGCTTGAGAACGTCGGCGGTGGCCATCTTCAGGGCGCTCCTTGGTCTTGATGGGCGGCGCGACGGAGAGTAGGCGGCGCAGGGTCAAAAGTAAACAGTAGAGCTTCCTACTTTCTACTTGACGGCAGCCGGCGCCGACGGCGGGGCGGCGTGGCGGCCGGCGCGTGCAAGTGCGCTGTCATCCCGCGGCCGCCCATTACATTTCCGCCGATGGACTACGAAAAGATCACCTTCTCGGCGGCGCCGACCGGCGTCGCCACGATCGCGCTCAACGAGCCAGAGACCCGCAACGCGCTCTCCGACGACCTACTGGCCGAGCTCATTCGGGCGCTGGAGGCGTGCCGCGACGACGACACCGTGCGCTGCGTGGTGATCACGTCCACCCACCACAGCGTGTTCTCCAGCGGCGGCAATCTCGGCGGGTTCGCCGCCGACGTCCCGCTGGTGCACAAGCACTTCGCCACGGCGCTGTTCCCCGACGTGTTCCGGCTACTGGGCGAGCTGGGCAAGCCGTCCATCTGCGCCGCCAACGGTCATGTGCTCGCGGGCGCGCTCGGCCTGGCGCTGGCCTGCGACCTGGTCGTAGCGTCCGACACCGCCCGCTTCGGCACCCCGGAGATCAACATCGGCCTGTTCCCATTCATGATCATGGCCCTCATCTACCGCAACATCGGCCGCAAGAAGACCGCCGAGCTGATGCTGATGGGCGAGCAGATCTCGGCTGCCGAGGCCGAGCGGATCGGGATCGTCAACCGGGTCGTGCCGGCCTCCGACTTCGAGACCGCGGTCACGGAGTGGGCGGAGAAGCTGGCCCGTAAGTCCCCGGTGCTGATGAAGCTGGGCAAGGACGCGATGTTCCGCCAGCAGGACATGGACTACGCCGATGCCATCGACTACCTGCGCTCCCAGCTCACCATCGCGTTCTCCACCGAGGACATCCAGGAGGGCGTCCGTGCCTTCTTCGAGAAGCGCGAGCCCGAGTGGAAGGGCCGCTGAGCCTGAGCCCCTTCAGCTCGAGTGGGTTACCGCGCCGCGTACCAGCCTGCGGCGAGTCCCTGCAACCCGCGCAGCGTATGGCCGTCCCAGTGGTGACAGAGCAGCTTGGGCGACAGGTTCTCCAGGAGGGCCTCGTAGATCCAGTGGCGACGGTCTCGCTTGGCCACCGCGGCGGCATGGCGCAGCGACGCGCACGCCCGCCGGGCTTTGCCGGAGAGATGCCGCGCGCCACAGTGGAGCGGCGTGACGGCATCGCGGTGGTGTCCGGCCGTCCGCACGGCGCCCACCGTGGCGGCCATGGTGCCGCGACCGGCGCCGCGGCGGATGCGGGACGCGGGGCCCCCGCTGAGCAGGGCCTGGCTGATCTGCGCGGTCTGACCCGCGGTGGCGTTCTTGAGCACCACCGTCGACATCAGCCAGTACGTGTTGGCCCCGGTCGTCACGGACGCGTTCGGCGTCGCGCCCACCGGGACGACCTGGTCCTCGGCCAGCAACTCCATGTCGCCGGCCTTGGAGATGTTCACCCGCGGGCTGCACCCGGTCGGGCTCGACAGAGCGTCGCCGAAGCCGGAGTCGGCGTAGAGCCCGAGCGCCAGCTCGTTGGCGCCCGCGTGGCCGGGGCGTCGCGCCGGACGCCACCGAGGGGGTCCCGCTGCCGGTCTTGCCGACCGCGTGGGCCGATTGATCGAGCGCGGCGGTACCGGCCGCCGTCGAGAGGCCCGAGTACTCCAGCACGGCCGCGCCGATGTCGGCCTTCGCGGTGAGGCGTGACGGTGATCGTCGGCGGGGTGGTGGAGCCCGCCGCGATCGGGGCGCGTCCACACGCTCTCCTCGGTGTTGTCAGCGGCCGTGAAGTGCGTGAGCTCGGTGAACGTGTCGCCCGCCGTGTCGGTCACGCTCTTGGCCGTTGCCGCGCTCGAGCTCCAGACCCGGTCTCCACGACGAGGCGGTCGCCGGTCAAGGTCGTGGACTTCAGCGACACCGACAGGCTGCTGGCGGTGCCCGAGTGGCCCGAGGCCTGCTGCACGAACGCCGGAGCCGGCGCCCCGCTCGGGCGTGACCGCGTTGGAGGGCGCGGATGCGGGACTCGTCCCGACGGCGTTGGTGGCCGTCACCGTGAAGGTGTAGGTGGCCCCGTTGGTGAGGCCGCCGTGATGTTCGCGCTCGTGGGCGCCGGCGATCCGCTGACCACGGTCGCGGGCTGCGCCGTCGAGCCGATGTACGGGGTGACGGTGTAGGAGGTGATGGGGCTCCGCCGTGCTCGGGCGGCCCACGCACGCCGGCGCTGCCGTCCAGCGGCGACGCGGTCACGTTGGTCGCCGCGGGCGGCGCGGTGGCCGGCGGGGTGCCACCGAGATGATCGGGGCGATCGCCGGGAACGCCGTTGGCGTTGAGGATGAACAGCATGTAGTGGCCGGGCGGCGCGTAGTTGCCGTTGCTCGGCGGCTGGATGGTCAGCGTGTTGCCGCTCTGGGTGAAGCTGAGGGGCACGAAGTGCTGGTCCATGTCGCTCTGGTGCGTGTCGGATCCGAGCGACACCAGGTTCACCGCGCTGACGGTGCTCGAGTCGCCCATGGTTACGTTGAAGCCAGACCCGTAGCTGACGGAGCCGGGGGCAGAGCCGATCGTCGGGCGCGCGCCCTTGGACAGGTAGGGCGGGGAGTACACCTGCGACGTGGTCTGGGCGGCATAGCCGGGATTGGCGTGGCCGCTACCGCCAACCAGCACGGTCCCGTCGGGCATCAGCACCGCGGTCGAGTGGTAGCCGCGGGTGGTGCCGGTGGCCGCCGCCGGAGACCAGGTCTGGGTGGCCGGGTTCCAGATCTCCGAAGGCAGGATCCCGCCGGAGACCTCGGTCGACCCCGTCTGCCCGGAGGTCGGCTCGCCGCCGGCCGCCAGGACAGTGCCGTCGGCCAGCATGGTCAGCGTGTGGTACATGCGGGCATGGGCCATCGGCGCGGTCTGGTGCCACGTCGGCGTGGCCGCGGTGAGGTCGATCGTCGCCGTCGTCGCGTTGGCCGGCGTGCTCGGATTGAGATCCGCGGCCCCGCCGCTGTAGAGGATCTTGCCCGGCAGGTACATGACCGAGGAGCCGTTGACGACTCCGCTGGAGCCTCCCACCTGGGTCCACGTCTTGGCGTTGACGTTGAGGTCGAAGGACTTGTCCTCCGACGGCCCGATCGTGAATACGTTGCCGTTGGGCAGCAGGTAGGAGAAGGGGTACTCGGCCTCGTGGACCTGAGAGGTCGAGACGCCGGTCAGCACTGTCCACTGTCCGGTGGTGGGATCGAACACCTCGGGGGTGTCGGCCCAGTGGCTCTCGTCGGTCGTGTTGCCGCTGATCGCGACGAAGCGCCCGTCGCCGAGCTCGGTCAGGTCCGGGTACCAGCGCGGGGAGTGCATGTCGGCCACCCGGGTCCACGTGTTGGTGGCCGGATCGAAGATGTTCGTGTCAACGATGCCGATGTTGCCCGTGCTCAGTCCGCCGTAGCCGCCGATGACCATGACGCGGCCGTCGGGCAGCTCGGCCATGCCCGAGCAGAACACGCTGTCAGGGGCGGTCTGGGTGGCGAACGTCTGCGTGGCCGGGTCATAGACCTCGGTCGGCTCGGGCTGCTGCCATCCGTCGAACTGCAGCACCTTGCCGTTGTCCATCAGGATTGAGTGGATCGCCGTCATCGGCCAGTTCAGCAGCGGTCCCCACTGCCCGCCGCCCGAGGCGGTCGGGGTGACGCTGGCTGACGGCGCCGACGCGGGGCCGGTGCCGACGCCGTTGGTGGCGGTGACGGTGAAGGTGTAGGCGGTGCCGTCGGTGAGGCCCATGACCGTCGCGTTGGTCACAGGAGGCGTGCCGTTCACGACCGTCGGGGTCTGGGCCGTCGACCCGATGTACGGGGTCACGGTGTAGCTCGTGATCGGGGCGCCGCCATTGGACGGAGCCGTCCAGGACACGGTGGCGTTGCCGTCGCCTGCGGTCGCCGACACGCTCGTGGGGGCACTCGGCACCGTCGGCGGCGCCGACTGGTTCGCGGTCGCGAACACGACGGTCGACATTAGCCACACGGTGTTGGCGCCGGTGCCGACAGAGGCGTTCGGCATCGCGCCCGCGGTGGGCAGCGCCTGGTCCTCGGAGAGGAGCTCCATGTCGCCAGCGGGGGAGACGTTGGCCCGTTGGGCGAATCCGGTCCCAGCCTTGAGCGTGTCACCGAAGCCCGAGTCCACGTACATCCCGATCGCCAGCTCGTTGGAGCCGCTCGTGGCAGCCGTGGCGCCCGAGGCGACGGTCGCCGCGCCGGACGTGGTTCCGCTCTTGGAGGCGATCGCATCAATGGCGCCCGTGCTGGCGGCCGTCGAGAGGCCCGAGTACTCCGAGGCGATCGCGCCGACGTCGGCCTTGGCCGTGGGGGTGACCGTGATCGCCGGCTTGGTCCCGCCTCCAGCGCTGACAGGCGCGGTCCAGACGCTCTGCTCGGTGTTGTCGGAGGCCTTGAAGTGCAGGACCTCGGTATACGTGTTCCCGGACGAGTCGGTGACGCTCTTGACGGTCGCGGCGCTGGAGTTCCAGGTGCCGACCACCACCACGATGCGATTGCCGGCGGTGATCGCCGACGTCGGCGTGAGCTTCAGCGCGGTGGTCCCGCCCGAGTGGGCGGAGACCTGCTGCACGAACGCGGGCGGCGCGCCGTCGGCCGACGCACCGGCCGAGGCGAGGGCCCACGCCAGCACGACGCTGGCGGCCACCGTCGTCAACATGGTGATGGTGAGCTTGCCCCGCATAGATGTCCCCGGTCCCCTCGTCCTCGCAGCGCGTCTCGCCGACACGCCAAATCGGCCGTATGCCCAACTACGTGGCGAGAGCGCCGAACCGCGCGTTCAAGGCCCTGAACTCTGCGTTCAGACATCTGAACGGCCGCGCCATTGTTGACGGCTGGGCAGGCGTCGTGGCAAAGTGATAAGTAGTACGTCTCACTTTCTGCTCAGGCCGGCGCCCGAGCCGATCCTACGCTCATGGCCACCGACGTCCCCACCACCAGCCTGCTGCGCCCGCTCGCCGAGGACCTGCGCGCGCGGCGCGAGCAGATCATGCTCGGCGGGGGGGAGGCGAAGATCGCCGCCCAGCACGCCGCTGACAAGCTCACCGCGCGCGAGCGGCTCGCCCTGCTCATCGATGAGGGCACGTTCGTGGAGCTGGGTATCCACGGCCGGCCGCATTTCTCCCAGCGGGCGATGGAGGGGCGCGACGCGCCGGCCGACGGGGTCATCACCGGCTACGGCAAGGTCAACGGCCGGCTGACGGCGGTCGCCGCCTACGACTTCACCGTGATGGCAGGGTCGATGGGCATGACCGGCGAGCTCAAGGTCACGCGCCTGCGCGAGCTGGCGCTGACCAAGCGGATCCCACTGGTGTGGCTGTTGGACTCGGCCGGCGCGCGGATCCAGGAGGCCGTCGGCTCGCTGTTCGCGGGGTCCGGGCACCTGTTCCGCGAGGAGGTCGTGATGAGCGGCGTGATCCCGCAGGTGGCGGCGCTGATGGGCCCGTGCGCGGCCGGGACCGCCTACATCCCGGGGTTGGCCGACTTCGTGCCGATGGTCAAGGGCCGCGGCTCGATGGCGCTGGCCGGACCGCATCTGGTGCGCGCCGCGGTGGGCCAGGACGTCACCCAGGAGGAGCTCGGCGGATCGCGCGTGCACTGCCGCAAGTCGGGAGTGGGGGACCTGGAGGTCGCCGACGACTCCGACTGCATCGAGCAGATCAAGCGCTACCTGAGCTACTTCCCGCAGAACTGCGAGGAGGCGCCGCCGGTTCTCGCCACTCATGACCCGGTCGACCGCGCCGACGAGGAGCTGCTCGACGTCCTGCCCGAGTCCAACCGCAAGCCCTATGACATGTACGAGGTCATCCGGCGCATCGTCGACGGGGGCGAGTACTTCGACCTCAAGCCCCAGTTCGCCAAGACGATCATCACCTGCCTGGCGCGCTTCGGTGGCCGTCCCGCCGGGATCGTGGCCAACCAGCCCAAGCAGCTGGGAGGGATCCTGGACAACGACTCCGCCGACAAGGCCGCGCGCTTCATCAACCTCTGCAACGCCTACGGGATCCCGCTCGTCTACCTGATGGACGTGCCCGGGTTCATGGTGGGGACCAAGGTCGAGGAGGCCGGGATCATCCGCCACGGCGCCAAGATGCTCTACGCGACCGCCAACGCCACCGTGCCCAAGATCACCGTGGTGCTGCGCAAGGCCTACGGCGCCGGCTACTACGTGATGTGCGGGCGCGCCTATGAGCCCGACCTCATCGTCGCGTGGCCGTCGGCGGAGATCAGCGTGATGGGCGCCGAAGGCGCGGTGGAGATCGTGTTCCGCAAGCAGGTGCAGGAGGCCGAGGACCCGGCGGCCAAGCGCCAGGAGCTGATCGACGCCTACCGCGAGATCATCGACGTCTATGTGGCCGCGGGCAACGACATGATCGACGACGTCATCGATCCCCGGGAGACGCGGGCGACGATCTGCCGCGCGCTGGAGATGTCGGCGGGCAAGAGGGTCGAGCGACCCTGGAAGAAGGCGGGGGTGGTGCCGGTATGAGCGCCGAGCATCCGGCGATCATCACCTGCGCCATCTCCGGCGCGATCGCCAACCGCGACCAGTGCCCGGCGATCCCATACACCCCGGAGGAGTACGCCGCCGAGGCACGGCGGATCGTGGACGAGGGCGGGGTGCACATCCACATCCACGCGCGCACGCCCGACGGCGCACCGAGTTACGAGGTGGAGGACTTCCGGGCTGTGCGCGACGCCATCCGCGCAGAGGTCGGCGACGCCGCCATCATCAACTTCTCCACCGGCACGGTCGGCGTGCCCGTGGACAAGCGCGTCGCCTACCTCGAGGCGTGCCGCCCCGAGGTGGCCGCGCTCAACATGGGCTCGATGAACTACGCCAAGTACTCGCGCACCCGCAAGGACTTCGTGTTCAAGTTCGTCTTCACCAACCCGTTCGAGGAGATCATCGAGCTGCTGGAGGCGATGCGCCGGCTGGGCATCAAGCCGGAGCACGAGTGCTTCGACGTCGGCCACGTCGGGTCGCTGGCGCCGCTGGTGGACATGGGACTGCTCGAGGCACCGCTACATGCGGACTTCGTGATGGGCGTGGTGGGCGGCGTGCCCGCCACGGCCCGCAATCTGTCGGCCATGGCCGACAACCTGGGGCGGGTGGGGACGGTGTCCAATCATCACTGGGGCGTCATCGGCATCGGCCGCGACCAGTGGCGGATGGTGGCGGCGGCGCTGACCCTGGGCGGGTCGATTCGGGTCGGGCTGGAGGACAACTTCTACCTGCCCGACGGTGAGATGGCGCGCTCCAACGGCGACCTCATCGCCAAGGCGAGACAGCTGACGCAGGACTGCGGCCGACGGCCGGCCACTGTCGAGGAGGCTCGGCGGATGCTGGGGATCAAGGCTCATGAGCCTGCCGCTTGACGGCCTGACCGTCCTCGATCTCAGCCGCCTGCTCCCGGGCGGGTTCTGCTCGCTGCTGCTGTCGGACTTCGGCGCCGACGTCATCAAGGTGGAGGACACCGGGATCGGCGACTACATCCGCTGGTCGCCGCCCTACTACGAGGGCGCCGCGGACACCGCCAAGGGCGCGCTGTTCTTGTCGCTCAACCGCGGCAAGCGCTCCGTGCGCCTCAACCTCAAGTCAGACGGCGGGCGCGACGCCCTGCTGCGCCTCGTCCGCGACGCCGACGTGCTCCTCGAGTCCTTTCGGCCGGGAGTGCTGGACCGGCTCGGGGTCGGCTACGAGCGGTTGCACGCGGAGAACCCCCGGCTCGTGTACTGCGCCATCACCGGCTACGGCCAGGACGGGCCCAACCGCAACCGCTCGGGCCACGACATGAACTACCTCGGGCTCAACGGACTGCTCGGTCTCACCGGGGAGGCCGACGGGCCGCCGGTGCAGGCCGCCGGGCAGATCGCCGACCTCGGCGGCGGCGCCCTGATGGCGGCGGTCGGAATCCTGGTGGCGCTGCGCGAGCGCGAGCGGTCGGGCGAGGGGCAGATGGTGGACGCCTCCATGTTCGACGGCTCGCTCTCGTGGCTGGCCATGCTGGCCGCCGAGGCGTTCGCCACCGGCCGTGCGCCGCGCCGCGGCGACCTCGGTCTGGCTGGGCGTTACAACTGCTATCGGCCGTATGAGTGCGCGGACGGCTACGTGACGCTCGGCGCGCTGGAGCCGAAGTTCTGGCAGGCGTGGTGCGAGGGCGTCGGGCGCCCGGACATGGTGGAGCACGCCTTCGATCCGCCGGACTCCGCGTCGCACGCCGCGGTCGCCGCGATCTTCCGCGGGCGCACCCGGGATCAGTGGCGCGCCTTCGCCTCCGAGCACGACTGCTGCCTGGAGCCGGTGCTGGACCTCGACGAGGCGCTCGCGTCAGAGCTGGTCGCCGCCCGCGAGATGGTGGTGGAGCTGGCCCAGCCGGGCGCCGAGCGCCCGGTCAAGCTGCTCGGGGTTCCCGTCAAGCTGAGCCGGACGCCGGGGGATGCGGCGCGCGCGCCGGGCCCGGAGCTGGGCCAGCACACCGACGAGGTGCTCGCGGCCGCCGGCTACACGCCGGACGAGCTGGCCGCGCTGCACGCCGCCGGCGCCATCGCCGGCGCGGCGGAGACGGTCCGCGGCTCGTTCATCTCGAGCTGAGCCGGCGCCGTGGATACCACCGACGGCATGCTGAAGATGTCCGAGCTGGCCGAGCGGTCGGGGGTGAGCGCGGGCACGATCAAGCACTACCTGCGCGAGGGGTTGCTGGGATCGGAGTCAGAGGTCCTGCGCACCAGCCGCAACATGGCCTACTACCCGGAGGAGTTCGTCGACCGCGTCCGGCTCATCAAGCGCCTCCAGGAGGAGCGGTTCATGCCGCTGCGCGTCATCCGCGACGTCATGTCAGACGATCCCGATCGGGCCGCTCGGGTCATCGAGCTGGAGGACCGCATCCTGGAGCGGGCGATCGAGGCGGGGGAGACCGGCCGGGTGTCACGCGCCAGCGTGGGCGAGACCTATGACCTGCCGCGCAACGTGCTCGCGCGCCTCGAGGAGCTCGAGGTCCTCACTCCCGGCGCGCGAGGCTACGACGCTGACGACGTGGCGATCATCGAGGCCATCTCGCGCTTTCGGGCCGGCGGGTACGAGGAGGCGCTCGGCTTCACCGTCTACGACACGCTGCGCTATCGCGAGGCGCTGGAGCCGCTGGTGGCCGAGGAGGTGCGCGTCCTGCTCGACCGCCTCGCCGGCGAGGTCGAGGTCGACCGCGCCGTCGAGATCATCGCCTCGGGCGCCGAGCCGCTGCGCGAGTTGATCGGGGCAATGCACTCGAAGCTGTTGCTGTCAGCGCTGCGGCGCCAACGTGGTCTGAGTGGCGATTGAGACCGCGCATTGATAGGTTCCGCGCTCGGTGAACGGACCACCTTGGGGCAAGCGGCTTGTTCTGTCGACCGTTGTCGGCGTCGTGTTTGCGCTGCTGCCGGGGGCCGCGGCGGCGTCGGTGATCGTGTATCGCTGTGGCAGCCCGGCGGAGCTGTGCCAGATCAATCCCGACGGCACCGGCCAAAAGCAGCTGACCAGCGACGGAGCCTCGGCCGCGTACCATGGGGCCTCGCTGGATCCGGCGGGGACTCGGATGGTGTTCACGCGCGACACCTCGAGCCTGTACGCGTCCGATGGCAGTGTGCAGAACGTCGTCGGGCCGATCAGCACGTTCTCCGAGCTTCCGAAGATCAGCTCCGACGGGACGGAGGTCGTCGATGACGAGTTCTACCCATCGCTCGACGCGTACTACATCTGCACCTTCAGCACGAACGGGAGCACGACGCGAACGTGCGATTACGGCACCGGCCGCTTCGCGACGTTCACCCCGAGCGGCCAGATACTCGCCAGCATCCTGAAGAGCGGTCACGACGAAGTCTGCGAGTACACCGAAGGCACCGGCTGTACAACCGACGTGGCCGTCGACCCGACGACGGATCTCGACGAAGCCGCGGTTTCGCCCGACGGCACGACGTTGGCGGTCGTCGCGGTCACCCCGGGCGGCAGCGATCCCGCCGGCGGCCACATCGCCCTGTACAGCATGAGCAGCCACACGCTGCTGCGCAACGTGACTACCGGTACGGTCGACGAGACGCCCGCGTGGTCGCCCGACGGCGGCCGGATCGTGTTCTCGCGCGGGGGGAACCTGTACGTGATCGGCGCCAACGCGCCGCCGGGCAGCGAGCAGCTGTTGGTCGACGGCGGCGATACGCCGACGTGGGGAGGCCCTGCCGGGGCGCACGACGGCAACCCCAGCGGGCCGACCGCCCCGCCGCCTCACCCGCCCAGCCAGTCAGGCCCGACCGTGAGCGTCCTGCACCCGGCGAAGATCAAGGACCACGCACTGTTCGGCCGCGGGCTCTCGATCAAGGTCACTTCGAGCGGGAAGGTCGCCGCGGGAGTGTTGTTGGTGATCGACAAAGCCACCGCTAAGCGCCTGCACATCGGTAAGCGCATCACCGACCTGGCGACCGAGACCGGGGTGGTGTCGGGTTCGAAGACCTTCACGATCAAGCCGAAGGCGAAGTTCCGCTCCAAGCTGTCGCGGGCGCGGCGCTTCACGCTCGATGTCGTGGTCGTGATCAAGGACGCCGCCGGCCATCAGGCGACGAAGGTCTACACCGTCACCGTCACGCGCTGACGGGTCGCCGGCTCACCACCACGCGTCGTGGTCCTCCATGACGCCGAAGCCCTTGGCCAGGCGCGAGCCGTCGGGCAGCGTGCCCGAGAAGGTCCCGAACGGCTGGCGGTAGCGGCTGCGCACCAGCAGCAGGTTCTGGCGATGGGCACGGATGGCCTCGGCGTGGAAACGCAGGTCGCCCGCCGCGTCCAGCCCGGGCGCGATCGTCACCGGCCCCACCTCGCGGGCCACGCCGTCCACCCACACGGTCCGCTCGCTGTTCTGCGTAGGGTCGTTTACCCCGCTGACGAGGTTCCAGGCCAGGCCGCGCCCGTCGACGTCGGTGCCGACGCCGGCGCACCAGCGCCAGCGCGTGTGGCGCTCGTAGTAGGCGGAAGTGTCGTCGACCAGGCCGCGGGCCGCGATCGCCCGCTGCCGACCGTCACCGAGGTCGACGCTTCCCGTCACCGCCAGCCCGCCCTGCTTGCGTGTCCACGCGTAGCCGGCGCCGCTGGGGCAGACAGTCTCGATCCCGCCGGTCTCCTGAAACGCCAGCGCCAGGGTCGCGCGCCCGTCGGTGACCTGGACGCTGCCGGGAGCGAGGCGTACCCCGCCGGCGCTCAGCCACGTCCGCTCGTGCAGGCGCTCGGCCTCGCGGTCCCACACCGCCCAGAACGACTGACGCGCCCGGCCCACCCGGACCGAGGCCACGCACAGCATCAGCTCGGGGCCGTAGGCACCGATGTAGCGCCACGCCTTGAGCGGTCGCGCGCCCCGGTGCGACGGCATCGGCGCCGGCGGCAGCGCCAGGGCGCTGAGGGCCGCCGGGCGCCGCGCGCCGAACGTGCCGCGATAGGGCAATGCGACGCTGCGATCCGTGCGATCGTTGGGAGTGACCCGTTTGCGGGTATCGTTTACCACTGACTGACCAGTCAATCAGGAGGGCCTGTGCGCGCTGCCGCCATCCAACTCAACGCCACCGACGACACCGATCGTAACCTGGAGCGAGCCGACCGGCTCGTCCGTGATGCCGCCGCCCGCGGCGCCGAGCTCGTCGTGCTGCCCGAGAAGTGGACCGTGCTGGGCACGCGCGAGCACATGGCTGCCGGGGCCCAGACCCTCGATGGCGAGGCCATCGCCTGGGCTCGGCGCACCGCCGCGGAGCTGGGCATCGACCTCGTCGCGGGCTCGCTCTACGAACACGTCGAGGATGCCGAGAAGGGCTTCAACACCTCGGTCCACGTGGGTCCCGACGGGGAGATCCAGTCCGTCTACCGCAAGATCCACCTGTTCGACGTCGAGGTCGACGGCGCCGTTTATGCCGAGTCCTCGACCGAGGATCCCGGCGACGAGATCGTCGTGACCGAACTGGCCGGCGGGTCAAAGCTCGGCATGAGCGTGTGCTACGACCTGCGCTTCCCGGAGCTGTACCGCATCCTGGCGCTGCGCGGCGCCGAGCTGATCACGGTCCCGGCCGCCTTCACGCTGCCGACCACGCGCGACCACTGGGAGGTGCTGGTGCGGGCGCGGGCGATCGAGAACCAGTGCTTCGTCATCGCCCCCAACCAGATCGGCAACCACCCCGGCGGCCTGCGGTCCGGCGGGCGCTCGCTGATCGTCGATCCGTGGGGGCTGGTCCTGGCCGGCGCGCCCGACGCGGAGATCGCGATCGTGGCCGACCTGGATCCCGAGAACCTGCGCGACATCCGCCGCCGGCTGCCGTCCGTGGCCCGCCGCCGCCCCGAGGTCTACGCCTGGGAGCAGCCCGTATGACGACGGCGGCGACCGACAAGCGGCGTGTCATCCTCGACGCGGCCGTCCGGGTGTTCGCCCGGCAGGGTTTTCACACCTGCCGGGTCTCGGACATCGCCGACGAGGCGGGCGTCGCCTACGGGCTCGTCTATCACTACTTCTCCTCCAAGGAGCAGATCCTCGACACGCTGTTCCTGGAGCGCTGGGACGTGATGCTGACGGCCATCGCCGAGGCCGACCGCTCCAACCAGGAGCCAGAGCGCAAGCTCTTGACGATCGCCGGGTTCATCATCGACTCCTACCGGCACGACCCCGAGCTGATGAAGGTGATCATCGTCGAGGTCACCCGCGCGGCCAACACGTTCGGCCTCACCCACCTGGACAAGATCCGTGACGCCTACGCCGGGATCGCCGGCATCGTCGCCCAGGCCCAGGCCCAGGGGCTGTTCCGGCCCGAGATCACCCCCGAGTTCGCCGCCCAGGCGTTCTACGGCTCGGTGGAGCAGGTGCTGACCGGCTGGATCTTCGACAGCGTGCCCGTGGGGGAGGCCGAGCTGGAGGGCGCCAAGACGATGATCGTGGACACGATCTGCCGCGGGCTGCTGCGCCAGCCCGCCATCGCTGCGGGCACGAAGTCTGCTTGAATGACTCCCCGATGTTGGAGAGTCCTTTGGTCAAGCGCCTGCTGTGGTCTGGGATGCTCGCCGGTCTCGGCGCACTCGCAACGATCGCGGCAACCCGCGTGGCGGCCATGATCTGGATGCGTTTGTTCGGCGAAGAGCCCCCTGAGTGACCGACCAGCCGCCTAGCCAGCAGCCATCGGAGGAGCCGGAGGGGGACGCGCCCGCCGCGCTCACGGCCGATGATGCGCCGACCGGGGTGAGTTCGTCCGGGCCTGCGCCGGAGCCTGCAGTGCCAGCTGCGCCGCCCACGGCGTCCGAACCTTCGGCGGCGTCCGAGCCGCTGACGGCCTCGGAGCCGCTGACGGCCTCGGAACCGCTGACGGCCTCGGAACCGCTGACGGCCTCCGCCGTTCCGCCGCCGCTCCCGCCTCCACCGTCGGCGGAGGATGGCGGCACCGCCGCCGCCCGGCTCGAGTCGGTGTTCCCGCCCGAACGCCCCGAGCGGGCCATCGGCGCCGCGTTCGCGGGCGGTCTCGTTGTCGCCCTGATCCTCAAGAGCCTTGCCCGCTGAACCCGGGGAGAGGAGCGACAGCCTGGCGGCTGCCGTCACCGAGGTATCCGACAAGCTCGGCCTCCTCGTCCGCGAAGAGATCGAGCTCGCCAAGGTCGAGATGTCGGCCAAGGTCACCAGCATCGCGCGCGGGGCAGCGGCGGGGGCCGTGGGTGCGGTCTTCGCGGTCTTCGCCCTCATCTTCGTGCTGTTGACGATCGCCTGGGGCATCAACTCCGCCACCACCAGCGTCTGGTACGGCTTCGCGGTGGTCATGGTGCTGCTCATCGCGCTCACCGTCGCCGCTTTCTGGTTTGCCTGGCGCAAGCTCCGGGTCGGCACTCCCACGCCCACGATGGCCATCGACGAGGCCAAGAAGATCAGCGAGACCGTGAAGTCCGGAGCCGAGCTCTGATGCCGGCCCCGCGCACCCCCGAGGAGATCCGCAGCTCCATCGAGCGCAACCGCAAGGAGCTCGGCACCGCCGTCGAGCTGCTGCGCGGCGAGGTCGTGGTGCTCACCGACTGGCGTGGTCAGCTGCGCCGCTACGAGACGCAGGTGCTGATCGGCGCCGGCCTCGCCGGCTTCGTGCTGGGCGGGGGCTTCGCCGCGCTCGGCGCGCTCACGTTCGGACGCCGCCGGCGCAAGAAGCTCGGCCAGTAGCGCGAGCTGCTCAGTTCAGGTACGAGCTCGGCAGCCCGCCGACGCCGAGCAGTCCCGGCCCCACATGCGTGCCGATCACCGGGCCGATCTCCCCGATCACGCGCGGCGGGATCCCGCCGAACAGCTCGGTGCCGCGCGCGGCGAGCTCCCGCGCCTCCCGGGGGGCCTGGATGTGCTGGACCATCCACGCGTCGGCGCCGGCCTCGGCGCGGTCCTTGAGCAGGTCGACCATCCGCTCGAACGCGCGTCGCGATGTGCGCACGCGCTCGATCGGCGTGATCTCGGACTCGACGGTGAGGATTGGCTTGATCCTCAGTGCCGAGCCCAGCCACGCCTGGGCGCCGGCGATCCGGCCGCCTCGCCGCAGGTACTCGAGCGTGTCGATGCTGAACCACATCTTCAGCGAGGCGCGGGCCTCCCGCGTGTGCTCGGCCACGGTAGCTCCGTCGGCGCCCGCCCGGGCCGCGGCGACGGCGGCGAGCACCACGAGGCCCTCGCCGCCGCAGGCGGTGGCGGAGTCCAGCACGTGCACCCGCCCGGCGCGGTCGCCGAGCTGGTCGCGGGCCTGCTCGGCGGCGCGGACGGTCCCGGACATCCCGCCCGCGAGATGGACGGACACGATCTCGTCGCCGGCGTCCAGCAGCGGCTCGTACACCGCCAGGAAGTCCCCGATCGACGGCTGTGATGTGGTCGGCAGCACGTCGCCGGCGCCCAGCCTCCGGTAGTAGGCGTCGTAGTCCAAGATGTCGCGCTCGCGCTGGGCCCCCTCGGGCCAGTGCACGTAGAGGCTGACCTGATGAATTCCCTGCTCTGCGGTCAGTTCGGGCGGCAGGTAGTGGCAGGTGTCGGTGACGATGGCGACGGCCATGAGCGCGCCACCCTAGCAGCGGCCGAGGACCGGGTTCTACACTCCGCCCGCGACAATGGGGCGAACGCTCGTCACCGGAGCGACCGGCTTCATCGGCTCACACGTCGCTCGCCTGCTGGTCGGACGCGGCGACGAGGTCGTGGTCACCGTGCGCCCGCGATCGCCGCTTGAGCAGCTGGACGGCCTCGACGTGCGCCAGGTCCGCGCCGACATCCTCGACCGCCGCGCCGTCCGCCGCGCCATGGCGGGCGTCGAGCGGGTATTCCACGTCGCCGGGACCTCCGATCTGCGCGCGTCCCGGGCCCGGGTGTTCTCGATCGCGGTCGAGGGCACCCGGATCGTGCTCGAGGAGGCGCTGCGCGCCGGGGTGCAGCGGGTCGTCCAGACGTCCTCGGCCGGGGCCATCGGCCCGGCCCGCGGTGGCCGCAACGCCGATGAGACGACCGCGTGGGAGGCGGGGCGCTACTCGATCCCGTACCTGGACGCGGTCCACGAGGCCGAGACGGTGGCGCTGCGGATGGTGGCGCGGGGACTGCCGCTGGTGATCGTCAACCCGACGCACGTCCTGGGGGCCGGCGACCCGGGGCGCTCCTCCACCGTGCTGGTCCGCCGCTTCCTGCGCCGCGAGATCCCGGCCTATGTCGAGGGGACGCTCAACGTGGTGGCGGTGCAGGACGCGGCCCGCGGGCACCTGCTGGCCGACGAGCACGGGCGCGTCGGCGAGCGCTACATCCTGGGCAACCGCAATTTCACGATGACGCGGCTGTTCGCCGATCTCGGCCGCCTCTCCGGGGTCCAGCCGCCGACGCTCAAGCTGCCGGTGGCGGTGGCGCTGGCCCTGGCGACCGCCGGGCAGCGCCTCGGGCAGACGAGCCTCCCGGCGCCCGTCGAGGTGCGGGCCGCCTCGCTCAATTGGAGCTTCTCCAGCCGCAAGGCCAAGCGCGAGCTCGGCTGGCGCACCTCGCCCCACGAGGACTGCCTGGAGGAGACGATCCAGTGGTACCGGCGCCGCGAGGGCGACGCGCTGGCGCCGCCGGGCTCGACGCAGCCGCTGCCGCTGCGCATCGCCGGTGAGGCGCTGCGCCGCCTCACGCCGTAGCGGCGGCGGGCACCGCCGCGCGACGGGAGTGCGGCGCCCACCGCGCTCCGACGCCCGGCGCATAGACGCGAACGAGGAGCGCGATGATCGCCGGAATGGCGACCGCGGTGAAGATCAGGGACTGCGTGTCGGTGGGAAGCGCCAGGGCCAGGCCGCTTGTCTCTCGCAGCGTCAACCAGGCGGCGAAGGTGGCCAGGAGCGAGATCACCGGCGGGCGCGTGAAGCGCAGCGCCTCCCAGGTCAGCAGCGCCAGCAGGAAGGGGAGCGGATAGTACGAGTTGTCCCAGGGGTCAAGGAGGCAGCGCAGCGCGCACAGCAACGCGAAGAGGAGCAGGACGTCGGTGCTCCGGCCGCGGACGTCGTGGCGACGCAGCCGGGCGTAGAGCGCCGTCAATGGGAGCATGAGCACGATGACCAGCGAGTGACCGATGCCGCCGAGCCAGCTCGGCGGCCTGCGGAACATCTCCACCGGGTTGCCGGCCAGGCCGGCGTTGTGCACGTGGGAGCCGAAGAACCACCAGATCTGGTCGGGGAAGAACAGAGTGCCGGTGGACAGTCCCACGCTGGTGGCCTGACCGCTGAAGTGGCCCGCGAGCACGAACGGCGCCACCAGGAGGCCCGCGACGCCGCCGGCGATGAGCAGCGCGGTCACCCGGCGGCCCGGGAGGGCCACCAGGACGGGGCCGACGGCCAGCACGGCCCACTGCTTATCGGCGATCGCCAGCCCCAACAGAACCGCCGCCACGATCGGCCGGTCGCGCAGGGCGCACATCACCGCCGCGATGCACAGCACCGCGGTGAGGAGCTCCTCGGCATGACCGAACTGCAACGCGCTGAGCGCCATGGGACTGGCAGCGCAGAGCGCCACGACGACGGCGCGCGCCCACAGTCCCGCGCCCCGGGAGCGCATCCGGCGGCCGAGCCACACGCTGAGGGCTCCGAGCGCCAGCAGGCAGGGCACGGCGCTCATACGGTAGATCGCCAGCGCGCCGCCGTGCCACAGCTCGGTGGCCAGCAGGAACGGCGCGCGGAGCAGGAGCGACGCGCCGTACACCGGGGCGAGTTCGAGGAAGTGCGCGACGTGGCCGGCCAGCAACTCGTTGACCGCCGGACGCGCTTCCTGGCCCCAGTCCGACAGGCCGGTGAGGCCGTAGCGCGCGATGACGAGCAGCGCGGCGATCGCCACGGCTGCGTCGAACGCGATGCTGCGGGCAGCGCCAACGCCGATCTCTCTCACGCGCCTGAGCATCTGAGTTCGATACATCGGCCCCGAGCACGGCAGGCTTGAGCACTATCGTGGGCGCGGTGGCGACGCTCTACCGATGCAGCACCCCCACGGACTGGCTGTGCCCCTGTGGGCGGGTCGCCCGAGCGCTGCGACACGACGGGATCCCGTTCGAGGCGGTGGTGGTGGGCCAGCGGCGGTCGCGCCGCCCCGAGGTCGAGGCGCTCAGCGGTCAGCGCCGGGTGCCCGTGCTGGTCCTCGACGGCGAGGTGATCGCCGACTCGCGGCGGATCACCGAGCACCTGGAGTACCGGCGCTCAGCCGTTCAGCAGAGCTGACACCGTTTCTCGGGACGGCGGCTCCGCCACGCCGCGCTCGGTCACCAGTGCGGTGATCAGCGCCGCCGGGGTCACGTCGAAGGCCGGGTTGCGGCACTCAGTCCCCGTGATCGTCAGCGCCAGCGGCTCAGACCGCCACAGCCCCGCGGTCCGGACCTCGTCAGGCGAGCGCTCCTCGATGGCGATCTCGGTTCCGGTGGCGCAGCGGGAGTCGATCGTGGTGCACGGGCCCGCCACCACGAACGGGATCCCCGCCGCCGCGGCCGCCAGCGCGTGAGAGTAGGTCCCCACCTTGTTGGCGACGTCGCCGTTGGCGGCCACCCGGTCACAGCCCACCACCACGGCGTCGACCTCGCCCGCCGCCATCAGCCCGGCGGCGGCACCGTCGACCACGAGAACGTGCTCGATGGCCAGCCGTCGCAGCTCGTACACGGTCAGGCGCGCGCCCTGAAGCAGCGGGCGTGACTCCGAGGCGAGCACCAGCTCCAGCTCGTCGCGGCCGGCCAGCTCCGCGATCACCGCCAGCGCGGTCCCGCGGCCCGGCGCGGCCAGCGCGCCGGTGTTGCAGTGGGTGAGGATCCGCCGGCGGCCGGCCAGCAGGTCGGCGCCGTGGCGCGCGATGGCGTGGCTGGCGGCCTCCTCCTCGGCGTGGAGCGCGCGCGCCTCCGCGAGCGCCGTGGCCGCGGCGGCGCGCCCGCCGGCCGTGCCCGCCGCGAGCACGGCGGCACGCACCCGGTTGACGGCGTGGGCCAGGTTGACCGCGGTCGGGCGCGCGCCCGTCAGCGACGCGCAGGCGCGCTGGAGTCCGTCAGGGTCACGGGCGAGCTCCAGGGCCACCCCGTAGGCGGCGGCGACGCCGATCAACGGCGCCCCGCGGATGCTCAGGCGTCGGATCGCCGCGACGACGTCGTCGGCGCACCGCAGCTCGAGCTCGACCTCCTGCCAGGGCAGGCGCGTCTGGTCGAGTGCCCACAGCGCCCGGTCGGCATACCGCAGGGCGACGACCGGGCCGGCCGCCGCCACGGTCATCTACAGCCGGTTCTCGATCGTCAGCGGGGCGGACTCCATGCCTGCTGCCTCGGGCGTCGCAGCCTCCTCGGCGGGGGCCTCGAGGCCGAGCGTCTGGACGAGCTCGCCGGACTGGTACATCTCCGAGACGATGTCGCAGCCGCCGACCAGCTCGCCGTCCACGAACAGCTGGGGGATGGTGGGCCAGTTGGAGATCGCCGACAGCTCCTGGCGGATCCGAGGATCGGGCAGGATGTCGACGGCGGCGTAGCGCGCTCCCACGGACTGGAGGATGGCGACGGTGCGAGCGGAGAAGCCGCATGCCGGGGCCTCCGGGCTGCCCTTCATGAAGAGGATCACACTGTTTTCGTCGATCGCCTCCTGGATGGCGTCGCGCAGGGGGTTGGCGGTTTGATCGCTCATCGAGCCTCCTCGTGTTCCGCGGTCTTCGTTTGAATGGAGAGAGCGTGGATGCGATCGCCAAGCTCGGAGCCGAACACGTCGTAGACGAGCCGGTGCTGGGCGATGCGCGTCAGACCGTTGAACGCGGCAGCGCTCACAACGGCGTTGAAATGATGCCCGTCCCCGGTCACCTCGGCGACGGAGCCGGGAATACCGGCTTCGATGCGCTCCTTGAGCTCCTCGGGCGTGGCAGACATGGACCTAGCGTAGCGAGGACGGGTCGCTATACTGAATGAAGCATGATCACTCTCACCGACAAAGGCGCCGAGAAGGTACGGGAGTTCCTCTCCACGCAGAATGCGGTCGCGGAGACGGCGGGTCTGCGGGTCGGAGTCCGCGGTGGCGGTTGCTCCGGGTTCCAGTACGCGCTGGCGTTCGACGAGCAGCGCGAGGGCGACTGCGTCTTCGAGCAGAAGGGCATCCGCCTGCTGGTCGACACGCCGAGCCTGCCGTATGTGGAGGGCTCCACGATCGACTTCGTGGACGGCCTCCAAGGCGCCGGCTTCAAGGTGGATAACCCCAACGTGATCGCGGCGTGCGGCTGTGGCTCCTCCTTCCGCGTGGCGGAGGAGGAGGAAGTGTCCGCCGTCTAGCCGTCCGAGCGCGGATCCTCAGCCTCAGATGGGCGCGGCGCTGACCAGGCGCCAGAGGAACAGGCACGCCAGCGACCGGTGCGGGCGCCACGGCTCGGCGATCCGCTCCATCTCGCCGGCCACGGGCAGCTCTGGCAGCCCGTAAGCCGCTTGGAACGCCTTGCGGATCCCGAGGTCGCCCACCGGCAGCACGTCGGGCCGCTGCAGGTGGAACATGAGGAACATGTCGGCGCTCCACAGGCCGATCCCGCTGACCGCCGTGAGCTCGGCGATCACCTTGTCATCGGGGAGCCGAGCCAGCGAGTCGAGCCTGAGTGACCCGTCGAGCACGTGCTCGGCCAGCGAGCGCAGATATCTGACCTTGGCGTGCGAGAGGCCCGCCGAGGTGCGTAGCTCGTCGGGGTCGTCGGCGAGGATCTCCTCGGGGGTGGGCGCGCGCCCGCCGAAGCGCGCGGCCAGCCGTTCGTAGATCGCGCGGGCGGCGCGGGTGGAGAGCTGCTGTCCGACGATCGTCCGCACCAAGGCCCCGTAGTGGTCGCGGGGCGTGGCGATGCGGCGCTCGCCGAGGCTGTCGACCCCGATCTCGTCGATCAGGTTGCGCAGCACCGGGTCGGCTGCGCGCAGGTGCGCGATGGCGGCAGTGAGGTCGGCAGTGGCGGCCACGCGTCGAGCTTACCCGCGCGCGGCGCGTGTCCGGCGGCGCGGTGCGGTCCCCGCCTACGGGGCGGTGAGCGACAGCGCCGCGCCGTCCAGCGCGCCCAGCGCCCGCTCCACCGAGCAGGCGATGCACGTGAACGTGGGGGTGTCGCGCAGCGTGTAGGCGCTGGACTCGGTCGTGCGCAGGCGCTGCACGAGGTCCAGGAAGTCCGCCGGGTTGTCGGTCTCGAAGGCGACCACGAACTCCTGGTCGTCGAGTCCGAACGAGTAGCTGGTGTTGAGGTCGACCGAGGGGAACTCGCGGCCCACCTTGATGTGCTCCTGCATGATCCGCCAGCGCTCGTCAGGCGGGAGGGCGTACCACGCGCGGGTCTTCACGAACGGATACACGAACAGGTACTTGCCGTGTCCGGGTCGAACTTCCAGACGCGACTCGTCGGAGTACTCCGACGGCTTGGTCATCGCCAGCAGCGAATAGGGAACCGTGCACCACTTCATCAGCCCGCTCTGGGCCAGCACAACATGGAACTCGTGGATCCGTTCCAGGTTCTGAGCCTGGCTGAGCAGCAGCAGGTCAGCGTCGCCGCGGGTGCCCACCAGCGAGAACGTCCGCAGCAGATGGCCGTCGGCGAAATCGGCGCACGCCGCGATGAATTCCCGCTTGTCGGCGGCCCGCTGTTCGTCATCCAGGCGCCGCCAGGCAGGGTCTACCCGCAAAAAGGTGTACTTGACGAAGTGGCGGGTCGGCATGAGACGCTGATGATACGCAGGCGGATACCCGAGCCGAGCCGAGCCACTCGATAGGATTGTGTTGATGCGGATTGCGTTGGTTTCACCCTACTCGTGGACGTATCCGGGGGGTGTCACACGGCACATCGAGGCGCTCGCCGAGCGCTTCATCGAGCAGGGGCATCACGTGCGAGTTCTCGCGCCGTACGACCCTGCCGACCTTCACGCGCGCGTGCTCCACCGCGGCGCCGCTCCGCAGAGCCTCCCGGCCCCCGACTATCTGGTGCCCCTGGGGCGGACCGTCGGCTTCAAGGCCAACGGCGCGGTCTCGAACCTCTCGATCACCCCGTACGGCGTCGCCGCCGCCCAGACCGAGCTGCGCACGGGCAATTACGACGTCGTCCACATCCATGAGCCCGTGGCCCCGCTCGGCGGCTGGATCACCACCCAGCTCACCCATCTGCCGCTGGTCGGGACCTTCCACTCCTACTCGGAGAGCCGTGTGGCCAACGGCCTGGCCAACGCCATGGGCGCCCGCCGCGTGCTCAACCGCCTGCACGTCCGCATCGCGGTGTCCGAGGCCGCCGCATGGACGGGCCGCCGCTGGTTCGGGGGTCACTATCGCGTCATCCCCAACGGCGTCCGCGTCGATCCTGCCGTGCTGGCACAGGCCGGGCGCAAGGAGCCGTCCGAGCGGCTGCGCATCGTCTTCGTCGGCCAGGCCGTCGAGCGCAAGGGCCTGCCGCTCCTGCTGCGCTCCTTCGAGGCGCTGCGCGACCACATCCCCACTGAACTGACCGTGATCGGCCCCACCGCCGAAGAGCTCGCGCCCCTGATGCTCGACGACCGCGACGTCCGCGTGCTGGGCAAGGTCGACGACGCCCGCAAGCGCGAGGAGCTGCAGCGTGCCGACGTCCTGTGCGCCCCGTCGCTGCGAGGCGAGAGCTTCGGGATGGTGCTGACCGAGGCGTTCGCCGCCGGCACGCCGGTCGTGGCGTCGGACATCGCCGGCTACCGCGACGTCGTGCGCGACGGCGTGGACGGCGTGCTCGTGGCCCCGGCCGATCCCCAGGCGCTGGCCGAGGCGCTGCGCGACCTCTACGACGAGCCCGAGCGCCGCGTGCGGATGGCGCGGGCCGCGGCCGCCGACGTCGAGCGTTTCGCCTGGCCGGTCGTGGCCGATCAGGTCCTGGAGGCCTACGCGGATGCGATCGCCGTGCCGGCGGCCGCACGGCCGGTCCATCGCGCCGCCATCGCCGTCGGTGTCCGCGCCGCCGACCTCAAGCCTCACGTCCCGGCGCGCAAGCTGCCCAGTCTGGAGCCGGCGCTCAGGAGCGGCCGCCGTCCGCTGGCGAGCGCCGCCCGCCGCGGCGGGCTTGTCGTCGCGTCGGTGGGCGCGCTGCTGCTCGCCTACAAGGCGCTGAGCACGATCGGGCTGCCTAACATCGCACGCGCGCTGCTCGCCTCCAGCCCGTCCTTCGTCCTCCTGGGGCTCGGGTTGATGTGCGCCGCCATGGCCCTGCGCGCCGTGTCGTGGCACGCCATCCTGCGCGCCGCGCTGCCCAAATCGCGCGTCCGCCTCTCGGACGCGATGCAGGGAACGTTCATCGGCGTGCTGATGTCCTCGACGTTACCCGCGCGACTGGGGGAGCCCTCCCGGGCACTCGTCGTCGCCCGCCGCACCGGGCGCCCGCGCGAGGACCTGCCGGTGGTGCTCGGGACCGTGGTCTCCCAGACCGTGCTCAACATCGTGGCTCTGCTGATCCTCGGCGGGGTGATGTTCTCGTCCGTCGACCTCTTCAACGGGCATCAGAACGCGCTCGTGATCGCGGCCATCGCGCCGATCGCGCTGCTGGCGATCGTGCTCCTGGCGCCGTTCGTGCTGCGCCATGGCGGCGGGGGTCGCTTCGGGCGCCTGCACGCGCTCATGGCGCAGGCGCGAAGCGCTCTGACGCGCGTCCGCGCCGGACTGGCGGTGTTCCGCCGGCCCAGGCTGGGCGCGGTGGCGGCCGGCGCGCAGCTCGGCGCGTGGGGGCTGCAGTGGGTGTCCTGCTACGTCCTGCTCGTCGCCCTCGGGCTCGGGCATCAGGCCGGTATGGCGGCTGCGGCGGCCGTGCTGTTCGCCGTGAACATCACCGCGGTGCTCCCCGCCACACCCGCCAACCTCGGCGTCTTCCAGGCGGCGTGCGCGGCGGTCCTGCACACCGGCTGGCACGTCGGCTTCGGCACCGGCGTGGCCTACGGCGTGATCCTCCAGGCGGTGGAGGTCTCGACCGCCATCCTGATGGGCACCCCCGCCCTGCTCAAGGAGGGCATGTCCTGGCGTGAGGTGCGCCTGCGCGCCATGCACGCGGCGCCGGTCAAGCTCCCCGCGCGTCCGCACCGCAGCCAGGGGCGCGGCTCGGGCGCGCTGGAGAGCAACCGCTAAACGCCTGCCCGACCCGGCCCGCGGCCGGGTCCGGACCGGTGGACGATGGCCGGCGTCTACGCCTCGGCTAGCGCGGGCTCGTCTGCGGCCGCGCCGGCCGGGTCCGAGTCAGGGAGCTGGGCCATCCGCGTCGGGTCCTTGTCGGTGCCCGCGATGAGCTCGTCGGCGGCCTGCTTGGCCGTCTTGGGCAGCATCCCCGACTTCATGCCGAAGTAGACCGCCTGGGGATGATGGGCGACGATCGCCAGGGTCGACTGCTCGGGTTCCACCGCGAAGCCGCCGGACAGGCGCAGCCCGATCGACGGCGCGTCGAGCAGGTCGAAGACCTTGGTCAGCTCGGACTGCTCGGGGCAGGACGGGTAGCCCCACGAGTAGCGCCGGCCCTGGGCGGAGCTGATGCCCAGGTCCGAGCGGACGCGGGCATGCATCCACTCCGCCATGCCCTCGGCCGTCTGAACCCCGAGGCCGTGGACGAACAGCTGCTCCGCGTACTCGCCCTCGGCCTCCAGGGAGGCCATGAGCTCGGTCACCTCCCCGCCGGCGGTCACCGCCTGCAGGGCGACGACGTCGGTCTGGGACGGGTGGGACGAATTCAAGGGGCGGTAGAAGTCGGCCAGGCAGATGCGGTCGTGGCGGGGCTGGCGCGGGAAGACCAAGCGATGCAGCTCGCGCGGGTGAGCGGGGTCGAAGTCCTCGGGGTCCCACACGATCAGCTCGTTGCCGTCGGAGTTGCACGGGAAGTACCCGAGCACCGCCCGCGGGCGCAGGTAGGTCTGCTCGCGCCACATGCGCTCCAACCGCGGCTGGAAGTCATCGCGCAACAGGCGCTCCCACGCCTCGCCCTTGACGCCGCGCCCGCCCCAGTGCAGCTTGAACAGCACATGGGTGTCGAGGTGGCGGTAGACCTCGTCCATCGGCACCTCGAGCTCGCGCACGCCCCAGTACGGGGGCTCAGGCACGGGCGTGTCGGTGGCGGCGGCGCTGCGGACCGACGCATCGGTGACGTCGGGCGCGTCCTCGTCAACGTCCTGCGGGGTGTCGCGGAGCTTCTGGGCGGCGGCCCGTGTCTTTCCCACCAGCTCCTCGCGGCGCTCGGCGTCGATCAGCTGGTCGACCTTGGCCAGGCCCTCGAACGCGTCCTTGCAGTAGAACACGCCCGGCGCGTACACATCGTCGGACTCGGTGCCGTGGGGATAGAGGATCCGCAGGCCGAAGTTGCGGTTGATGGCGGCGCCCCCGATCAGCACCGGGAAGTCGAGCCGGCGCTCGTGCAGCTCCTGGACGGCGGCCGGCATCTGCTTGGAGGTCGAGACCAGCAGCGCCGACAGGCCGATGGCGGTGGCCTTGTGCTCGACAGCAGCTTCGAGGATCGTGGAGATCGGCACCTGCTTGCCGAGGTCCACCACCGAGTACCCGTTGTTGGTGAGGATGGTGTTGACCAGCGACTTGCCGATGTCGTGCACGTCGCCGAACACGGTGGCCAGCACGACGGTGCCCTTGGTATAGCCCTCGAGCTTGTCGAGGTACTGCTCCAGTTGAGCCACGGCCCGCTTCATGACCTCGGCGGACTGGAGCACAAACGGGAGGATCAGCTCGCCCGCGCCGAACTTGTCGCCGACCTCCTTCATCGCGGGCAGCAGCACCGTGTTGAGGGTGGGGACGGCGCCGATCTTCTCGACGCTGCGGTCGATCCACTCCTCCACGCCCTCCTTCTTGCGGCGCAGGATGTGGAAGTGCAGCGCCTCCTCGGGCTCCATGCCCTCGGTGGGGTCGGCCTTGCCCGGGCTCTCGTCGTCGGCGGGCCCCTTGGACTCGAAGTGCGCGATGTAGCGCTCCAGCGCGTCGTCGCGGCGGTCGAACACGAGGTCGTCGGCCAGCTCGCGCTCGTTGGCGGAGATCTCGGAGTAGGGCGTGATGTGGTTGGGGTTGACCATGGCCAGGTCCAGCCCGGCCTCGACGCAGTGGTGCAGGAACACGCTGTTGAGGACGGAGCGGGCGGGCAGCCCCACGCCGAAGGAGACGTTGGAGACGCCCAGCGAGGTCTGCACGCCGGGGATCTCGGCCTTGATCGCGCGGATGCCGTCGATCGTGGCCACGGCGCTGGGCCGCCACTCCGGGTCCCCAGTGGTCAGGGTGAATGTCAGGCAGTCGAAGATGAGCGCGTCGGCGTCCAGGCCGTGCTCCTCGCAGCACAGCTGCGTGATCCGCTGGGCGACCTCGAGCTTGCGCTCCGCGGTCTTGGCCATCCCCACCTCGTCGATGGTCAGCGCGATCACCGCCGCCCCATGCTCCTTGGCCAGCGGGACGACCTTGTCGAGCTTGTCGCGGCCGGCCTCCAGGTTGATCGAGTTGACGATCGCGCGCCCGGGGATCTGCTGCAGCGCGGTCTCGATCACGTCGGGTTCGGTGGAGTCGATCTGGATCGGGGCGGGCTGGCTCAGGGAGATCCGCTTGACCACCTCGCGCATCTGGTCGGCCTCGTCCTGGCGCTCGGTCAGCGCCACGCAGACGTCGAGCACATGGGCGCCGCCGGTGACCTGGTCCTCGGCGACGACGAGCAGGCCGTCGTAGTCGTTGGCCAGCAGCATCTCCTTGGCCTTGCGAGAGCCCTGGGAGTTGACCCGCTCGCCGACGATCGTGGGCCGGGGGGACTGGACCATCGGCGTGGCCGCGATCATCGAGCTCACGTGCGCCGGGCGCCGCTCGGGGCGCTGGCCGGGCGTGTGGTCCTTGACCCGCTCCGCCATCGCCTCGATGTGCTCCGGCGTGGTGCCGCAGCAGCCGCCGACGATCGACACGCCGTAGCGCTCGACGAACTCACCGAGGGTCGCGGCCAGCGGCTCGGGCTTCTCGGGGAAGATGGTCTCGCCGTTGGGGCCCTGGAGCGGGAGGCCGGCGTTGGGTATGCAGTGCACGGGCACGGAGCTGAACTCGCCCAGGAAGCGGATGGCGTCGCGCATGTCCTCGGGCCCGGTGGAGCAGTTGAGGCCGATGACGTCGACCTTCAGCGCCTCCAGCGTGGCCAGCACCGCGCTGATGTCGGTGCCCAGGAGCATCTTGCCGCCCTGGGGCAGGAGGGAGACGCTGCACTGGATCGGGACCGCGCGGCCGAGCTCCTTGGCGGCCTGCCGGACGCCGAACACGGCGGCCTTGAGCTCCAGGATGTCCTGGGTGGTCTCGATGATGACCAGGTCCACGCCGCCCTCGAGGAGGCCGGTGGCCTGCTCGGTGAAGACGGTGACGAGCTCGGCGAAGCTGATCTGGCCGAGCGTCGGATCGTCGGAGGCGGGCAGGAATCCGGTCGGGCCGATGGCCCCGGCCACGAAGCGCCGCTCGCCGGCCGCGGCGCGGGCGATCTGCGCCGCCTTGAGGTTGATCTCGTGCGTGTGGGCCTCCAGGCCCCACTCGCCAAGCTTGAGCCGGCTGGCCTGGAAGGTGTCGGTCTCCAGCACCTCCGCGCCCGCCTCGATCATCGAGCTGTGCACGCCCTCGATCACGTCGGGCCGGTTGAGCACCAGCGCCTCATGGCAGCGGCCGGGCAGCCGATAGTCCTTTTCCAGGCTCAGGTCGAACTGCTCGAGCGTCGCGCCCATGCCCCCGTCAAAGACAATGACGCGCTCGCGCGTGGCGGCCAGGAAGTCTCGCATCCCCGGGCAGGCTAGCAACCTTGACACGTTTATGTCAACGTTGTGCGGCGGGGTGGACTTGCGCGGGCCGTTTCGCGGGTTGTCAGCCGTGGGGCGGTGCGGCGGGGTGTCGGCGAACGTCAACAGCCGCTGAGAAGGGTGGCGGGCGGTGGGCGTCGGCTCCTCGGAGCGACCGTTTGGTGACAAACCTCGAAACGGTCGGAGGTTTTCCACGAAACGTCCGTATAGCAGCCATTTCGCGCCAAATCTCGTAACGAGAACGAGGTTTGTCACGTTCCGGTTGCTCCGCCCTGCCCAACCCGATTCGCCGCGGCCGCTCGGGGTCCGCCTTCCCTGGCCCGCCGTTGACGTTCGCTGATACCCAGGGCAGACGCCGGCGGTCCCGCAACCTCAAACGGACGGCCGGCTACCTCGCCGTCCAGCCCATGTCCATCGTCACCGGGACACCGGTGAACGACCGCCCCGCCGGCCCCGCCAGAAACGCCACCACATCCGCCACCTCAGACGGTTCGATGAGCTCCTTGACAGCGTGCGGCGCCAGGATGACCTCCTCGAGCGCCCGCTCCTCGGAGATCCCGTGGGCGCGGGCCTGGTCCGGGATCTGGGCCTCCACCAGCGGGGTGCGGACGTAGCCCGGGCACACGGCGCTGGCGGCGATGCCGCGCTCGGCCCCCTCCAGGGCCAGGGTCTTGACCAGTCCCAGCAGCCCGTGCTTGGCCGAGACGTAGGCGGCCTTGTAGGGAGAGGCGACCAGCCCATGGGCCGAGGCGATGGCGATGAAGCGGCCGGCGCCTGAGGCGGCCAGGGCGTCCCAGCCGTGACGGGCGAGGAGGAACGGGCTGGTGAGCATCAGCGCCAGGATCGTGTTCCAGCGCTCCACCGGGAATTCCTGGATGGGCGCGACATGCTGGATCCCGGCGCCGGCCACGATCACGTCCAGGCGGCCGAAGCGCTCCAGGGCGGCCGCGACCGCCGCCTCGTTGGCCGCGGTGTCGGTCAGGTCCGCCTGGTAAGGCGTCCCGGGGCCATCGGGGTCGGGACGCAGGTCCACTGCGAGGACGTCGATGCCGTCGCGCTCCAATCGCGCGGTCACGGCGCGCCCGATCCCGCTGGCGGCGCCGGTGACGAGGGCGGCCTTAGTGCGCGCCATCGGTGATCGAGCAGGGGGCCATGCAGCCATCCTACGCTCCGCTAAGCGGGTTGCCGGGCGTGCAAGCTCAGGTGCGTAGGCTGCGAACTGTCGGGGTACAAGGACGCATATGCAGAGTGGTGCGCCCAATCTCAACGAGACCTACGAGGCCACGCCGAGCTCGGTCGCGCACGGGCGGGCCGAGCTGGCGGACTTCGCCGCCCGTGTGGGCGCGACGCCCAGCCAGGTGGACGCCGTGCGGTTGGCGGCGTCGGAGGCGATGACCAACTCCGTGCTGCACGCGTATCGCGGCGGCTCGGGCCTCATCTACGTGAACGCCGCGGTCGCCTCCGGAGAGCTGTGGATCCTGATCTCCGACGACGGGTGCGGACTCACGCCGCGGGCCGATCGGCCGGGACTCGGTCTCGGACTCGGGCTTATCTCCCAGGTCAGCGACGACTTCGCCATCGTCTCTCGCGCCACGGGCGGAACCGAGGTCCGGATTCGCTTCAACCTCGTCACCGCCGACGACCACGCCCAGGCGCCCGCGGGCGCCGAGCGCCCCGGCTACGGGAACGGCCGCTGGCGGGGCCTGATGGCTTCGATGTCCATCGCCTGAGCGACGGCGCGGCGCGACACAGCAGGGACGCGCGGGGCGGTTACGGGCGCACCGGCGCGCCGGAGTCGGCCGAGGCGTAGAGCGCCTCGAGGGCGCGCGCCTGGCCGGTGGCATCCTCGCGGCCCAGCAGCGGAGGCCCGGCGCCGCGGATCGCCGCGGCCAGGTTGTCGGCCTCCAGCCCGTAGGGGTTGCCGGCCTCGACCTTGATGACCTCCGCGGTGTGAGCCCGGCGCAGCTCGATCCGCGGCTGCACGCAGTGCCACGGATCGGGCAGGTAGAGGCTGGCCTCGTCACCCACCACCTCCAACTCGAAGCGGTCGTCGCAGACCAGCCCGCTGTCGAAGTGGGCGAGCACGTCATCACCGAAGCGCATCCAACCGGTGAAAGCGAGGTCGACCCCGCCGCCGCCGACGACCTGCACGCCGCTTACCAGCTCGGGCTCGCCCGCCAGCAGCCGCGCGGCGTTCACGCAGTAGCAGCCGACGTCCATGAGCGAGCCGCCGTCCAGCTCGGTGGTCAGGCGCACGTCGGCCGGGTCGGTCGCGTTGAAGCTGAACGAGGTGCGGATGAGCCGCAGGCGGCCGATCGCGCCCGAGCGCACGAGGTCAGCCAGGCGCGCCGTCTGCGGATGGTGGCGGTACATGAACGCCTCCATGAGCAGCCGGCCCTCGCGCTCGGCGAGGTCAAAGGCGGCGGCCACGTCGGCCGGACGGCGGCTGAGCGGCTTCTCGCACAGCACATGCTTGCCCGCCCGCAGTGCCCGGCCGGTCCACTCCAGGTGCATGGAGTTGGGCAGTGAGATGTAGACCGCGTCGATGTCCGGATCGGCCAGGAGCGCGTCGTAGCTGTCGTAGGCGCGTGGGATCCCGCGCTCAGCGGCGTAGCGATCGCCGCGCTGGCGATCGCGGCTGGCTACGGCCAGCACGGCGGACTCGCGCGACTCGGCCACTCCGGCGAGGAACTTGTCGTTGATGCGCGCCGTGGACAGAAGGCCCCACTGCGCGGTCATGTCGCTGCGGTCAGACCTTGCGATCCGCGGTGGTGGCCGGCGCCGCCTCCGCCTCGGTGGTGCCGAGCAGGTCATCGCGGCTGGGCTTGACGTCGTCGATGACGCTCTTCATGTCGTGGATTCCCCGGCCGATGGCGCGGCCCACCTCGGGCAGTCGCTTGGGCCCCAGCACCAACAGCGCGATGCCGAGAACGACAAGCAGATGCGTGGGCTGGAGAATGTTGTCGATGAACGGCACCCGGTGGAGAGTACAGCGTGGCTGAGCAGGCGACCGCGTTTGCGCCCGGCCGCGTCAACCTGATCGGCGAGCACACCGACTACAACGAGGGGCTGGCGTTGCCCTTCGCCATCAGCGACGGGGTCACGGTCCGGGCCAGCCGCGGCGAGGACGGACGCTTCCAGGTGACCGCCTCAGACCTCGGCGCCCACGACGCCTTCGCTCTGGACGGCGTCGCTCCGGTGGCCGGCTGGCGCGCGTTTGCGCGCGGCGCCGTCGGCGAGCTGACCGCCGCGGGCTGCGAGCTGGTGGGGGCGCAGCTGGAGATCACCGGCACGGTGCCACGCGGGTCGGGCCTGTCGTCCTCGGCCGCGCTCGAGGTGGCGCTGTGCCTGGCGCTGCTGGCCATCGCGGAGGTGGCGCCGCCCGAGCGGATGGCGCTGGCGCGGATCTGCTCGCGCGTTGAGAACGAATGGGTGGGAGCCCGCACCGGGCTCTTGGATCAGATCGCGTCGCTGTTCGGCGAGCCCGAGCGCGCGATGCGGATCGACTTCCGGTCCCTGGAGGTCACGCCGGTGGCGCTCGAGCTCGACGGCTACCGGTTGGTGACGCTGGACTCCGGCGAGCGCCACGCCCATGCCGGCACCGACGGCGGCGACGGCTACAACCAGCGGCGCGCGGAGTGCGCGCAGGCCGCCGAGCGGCTCGGCGTGCCGAGCCTGCGCGAGGTGACGCTCGAGCAGACCGCCGAGCTGCCCGAGCCGCTGCGCGCCCGCGCGCGGCACGTCGTCACCGAGAACGCGCGAGTGCAGGACACCGTCGCGGCGCTGTCGAAGGGCGACCTCGAGCACGTGGGCGAACTGCTCAACGCCTCGCATGCCAGCCTCCGCGACGACTTCGCCATCTCGACGCCCACCGTGGAACGGACCGTGCAGACGCTGCGTGACGCCGGCGCCATCGGCGCGCGGATCGTGGGCGGTGGCTTCGGCGGCCATGTCCTCGGGCTGATGCCGCCCGGCGCGGAGCCGCCGCCCGGCGCGCTACAAGTTGAGCCGGGCCCCGGAGCGAGGATCGTCCGTTAGCGCTAACATCCCGACGTCCTCCGGGTGGGCGGAGCGGCGGAGAGGAGCAAAAGACGATGGACGTCGAGGACGAGGAGACAGCCCCTTCGCGGCCGCGACGTCCGGCGATCATGTCTGACGTCGGACGACTCGCCGGTGTCTCGCACCAGACGGTGTCGCGGGTCATCAACGGCAGCCGCCACGTCAGCCCCCAGACTCGCGAGCGCGTCATGGACGCCATGCGCGAGCTGGGCTACCGCCCCAACTCGATCGCCCGGGCGCTGGCCACCGGGCGCACGCGGACCCTGGGCGTGGTCAGCTTCGACACCACCCTGTACGGCCCCGCGTCGACGCTGTTCGGGATCGAGCGCGCCGCCCACGAGGCCGGCTACTTCATCATGGTGGCCAGCCTCAAGGCACTGGACCGGGCGTCCGTGGTGGAGGCGATCGAGCGCCTCCGCGTGCAGGGCGTCGACGGGATCCTCGTCATCGTCTCCGAGGAGGAGTCGGCCGACGCCCTGCTGCATGCGCCGCTCGACATCCCACTGGTGGCCGTCGAGGCCGGGCCTGACCGTGGAATCCCAGTGGTGGCGGTGGATCAGACCGAGGGAGCGACGATGGCGACCCGGCACCTGCTCGACCTCGGGCACACGACGGTGCACCACATCACCGGGCCCCTGAGCTCGATCGAGTCCCAGCAGCGCGCCGCGGGCTGGCGCGCCACCCTGGAGGCCGCGGGCGCGCCGCGTCCCGAGCCGCTGATCGGCGACTGGAGCGCCCGCGCCGGGTACCACCTGGGACGGCGCCTGACCCGGGATCGGTCGCTGAGCGCGGTGTTCGTCGCCAACGACCAGATGGCGCTGGGGCTGCTGCGCGCCATGCACGAGGCGGGCCGGCGGATCCCGGAGGAGATCAGCGTGGTCGGGTTCGACGACATCCCGGAGTCGCCATATTTCACGCCACCGCTGACCACCGTACGTCAGGATTTCGGTGAAGTGGGAAGTCGCAGCCTGCGGGTGCTGGTGCGCACGATCGAGAGCGTGGAGGCCGGCGAACGGCCGCCCACCGGATCGCTCGTGCCGCCCGAGCTCGTGGTACGGGCCAGCACCGCGGTGCCGCCGCCGGCACATTGACACCGATCCGATGTGATCGCTAACATGCGCGCGGCTGAACAGGAGAGGAGGGGCCCCCAACCGCCGCCACTGAAAGCCGCCATGCAGGTGGTTGCCAACGAGGTTTAGCCTACGTTAATGTGAGTGGACAGCCGGCCCCGGTTCTGAAACGGTTGCGGGGTCAGGGTCCAGGACAGAGGAGGAGACCAGGTGTCCAAAGAAGAAGATGTTGTCCACGACGCCATCGACCGGCTCGAATGGGACGAACGCAAGGAAGAAGATAATCCCTTCAAGAGGATGCGGCAGCTCACCCGCCGCACCGCGCTGACCGGTGGTGCCGCCGGTATCGGCGCTCTGATCCTGCAGGCCTGCGGGGGCTCGAGTTCAAGCTCGAGCTCGAGTTCGAGCGCGACCGCCACAGGCAGCGCCTCGGCCGCAACGGGAGGAAGCGGGGCTGCCGCGATCTTCGGCTCCAGCACGGCCTACAAGTTCACGCTGGTCAACCACGTCACCACCAACCCGTTCTTCACGCCGACGCAGAACGGCGCGGCCGACGCGTGCAAGCTGCTCGGATGCTCGTATCAGTGGACGGGCTCGCAGAACGCCAACGTCGGCGAGATGGTCAACGCGTTCAACACGGCGATCAGCGCCGGTGTCAATGGCATCGGCTGTTGCCTCGTCGACCTGCACGCGTTCAATTCCCCGACGACGAAGGCATTGGCGGCGAAGATCCCGGTCGTCGCCTACAACGCCGACGCCGCGGGCAACGCCCGGCTGGCGTACATCGGCCAGGACCTGTTCGTCTCCGGCCAGGAGATGGGCCAGCACATCGCGCAGCTCGTCCCATCGGGCGACGTGGCCCTGTTCATCGCCACCCCCGGCGCACTGAACATCCAGCCGCGGATCGACGGCGCCCAGCAGGCGCTCAAGTCGCACTCGGGCATCAAGGTCCACGTCACGGCGACCGGCGCGGCACTGCCGCAGGAGCTGTCGACGATCCAGTCCTACGCGACGGCGCACCCCAACACCAAGGGGTATTTCGCCGTCGACGGCGGGAGCACCCAGAGCATCGCCCAGACCATCCAGAAGCAGAACCTGCGCTCAAAGGGCGTCAAGGGCGGCGGGTATGACCTCACCCCGATCACCCAGCAGCTCCTCGCCGCGGGGCAGATCGACTTCACGATCGACCAGCAGCCCTATCTCCAGGGCTTCCTGCCGATCCTGCAGCTGTACCTGTACAACGTCAGCGAGACCCTGACCGGCCCGGCCGACACCAACACGGGTCTGAAGTTCCTCGACAAGACCACGGTGGCGCCCTACAACAGCACCAAGAGCCGCTACGAGGGCACGAGCACGAGCGCCGGCGTCCAGAAGTCGTAGTCTTCTGGTCGGCACCATGGCCACCGCCTCGGACAAGACCGTCGCGACAGCGCCTCCCCCGAAGGGCCCAGCCGAGGGCTGGGCCCAGCGCGGGGGGGCGCTCAGCCTCGCGCAGCGCTTCCTGACGCTGCGCGAGGGCAGCATCATCGTCGTCACGCTCATCGCGTTCATCTACTTCTCGGTGACGAGCGACCGCTTCCTCACCGCCAACAGCCTCAAGGCGCTGCTGCCGTACTTCGCCCCGTTCGCGATCATGGCGGCGGGCGAGGTGTTCGTGATGATCAACGCCGAGATCGACCTCTCCGTCGGCGCCGTGTATCTGTTCACGCCGTTCATCTTCTACAAGCTGAACGCCAACGTCGGCCTGCCGCTCATCCCGGCGATGATCGGCGCGCTGATCGTGTCGTGTCTCGTCGGGCTTTTCAACGGCCTGGTGGTCGCCTACGTCGGCATCGCGTCGTTCACGACCACTCTGGGAACGTTGTTCACGTTGGACGGACTCACGCTCATCATCTCGCACGCCACCCAGGTGACCACCCCCGGCACCTCGGTCGTCAAGGTGGGGACGTTCGCGCAGGTCTTCGGCGGCGGGACCTACTCCGAGTTGTTCTGGGCGATCGGGATCATGATCGTGCTCCAATTGGTGTTGTCGCTGTCGCGGTGGGGGATCTACACCGTCTCGGTGGGCGGCAACCGGCTCGGCGCCGCCGAGGCCGGCGTTCGGACCCGGCAGGTGCTCACCGGCAACTTCGTCATGTGCGCGCTGCTCGCGGGCTTCGTCGGCATCCTCGAGGCCGTCCGGTCCTCGTCGATAACGCCCGACCCGTCGGGGTCCAACGCGATCCTGTTTCAGGTCATCGCCGCCGCGGTGATCGGCGGCACGCTGCTCCAGGGCGGGTCGGGGACGGTGGTCGGGGCCTTCATCGGCGCCATCTTCCTCGGGGTCCTGCAGGACGGACTGATCATCAAGGGCGTCAGCGCAAACTACTTCTACTTCTACCTCGGCCTCGCGATCCTGATCGCGATGGCCTTCAACACGTACGTCTCGCGCGTGCGCACGGGGTCCGGCCGTGGCGGATAACACGACACTCGCCGAGCACATCGTCGCGCCCGCGACGGCGGACGACGACGTCCTGCGCGTCGAGCACATCGCCAAGCGCTTCGGCCCCACCGTGGCGCTGCGCGACATCAACCTCCATCTGCGCAAGGGCGAGGTGCTAGGGCTGCTGGGAGACAACGGCGCCGGCAAGTCGACGCTGATCAAGATCCTCTGCGGGTTCCAGAAGCAGGACGCCGGGACGATGTGGTGCAAGGGCGAGGACTACGCGCCCAAGAGCGTCGACGACGCCCGCAAGCACGGCGTCGACACCGTGTTCCAGGACCTGGCGCTCGTCAACCAGCTGACCGTCTACCACAACCTGTTCCTGCGCCGCGAGAGGGTCAAGTCACCCATCCCGTTTCTCAACAACGCGCTGATGAAGCGCGACGCGCGCAAGGCGCTGGACCAGATCGGGATCAACATCCCGCGCATCGACGTGCCGGCGGCTCGGCTGTCCGGCGGCCAGCGCCAGGCGATCGCGGTGGCCCGGACGATCTCCGGCGACGCCGACATCATCCTGCTCGACGAGCCCCTGGCGGCGATGGGCGCCAAGGAAGGGGCGATGATCCTAGACCTGATCGAGCGCCTCAAGAACGAGGGCAACGTCTCGATCGTCATGATCCTGCACAACTACGTGCACGTCCTGACCGCGTGTGACCGAGTCAACCTCATCCAGGACGGCGTGATCGCACTGGACAAGCCCACGGCGGAGACCTCCGTGGAGGAGCTCACCGAGATCGTCGTGGAGGAGTACCGGCGCGCGCGCGCGGAGGCCAACCTCGGCAACACCGCGGGCGCTGGCGCCGGCGCCGCTCCGGCGCCCGAGCAAGCCGAGACGTGATCACTCCGCGGTGGCTCTGACATGAGCCCGCGGGAGTGCGCCATCGGGGTCGACTTCGGGACCGAGTCCGGCCGGGTACTCGTGCTGGACGCGCGCAGTGGCGAGGAGCTGGGCGTCAGCGTCGTGCCCTACCCGAGTGCCGTCATCGACCGCACGCTGCCGTCCACCGGCGAGCGTCTGCCGCCCGACTGGGCGCTCCAGGACCCCGACGATTGGGTCAAGGTGCTGGATGACGGCGTCCCCGCCGCGGTCGCCGACGCCGGGGTGCAGGCGGGCGAGGTGGTGGGCCTGGGCATCGACTTCACCTCCTGCACGGTGTTGCCCGTGACCGAGGACGGCACGCCGCTATGCCGGCTCGATCAGTTCCGCGAGCGCCGGCACGCCTGGCCCAAGCTGTGGAAACACCACGCCGCTCAGCCGGTGGCCGACCGCCTCAACGAGGTGGCCCTGGAGCGCGGCGAGCCGTTCCTGGAGCGCTACGGCGGGCGGATCTCCTCGGAGTGGTACTTCCCGAAGCTGATCGAGGTGTGGTCCGAGGACCGCGAGGTCTACGACACCTGCGCCGCGTTCATCGAGGCGACCGACTGGATCATCTGGCACCTCACCGGCCGCGAGGTGCGCCAGAGCGCCACCGCCGGGTACAAGGCGATGTGGTCACCCGCCGAGGGGCTGCCACCGACCGCGTACTTTGAGGCCTGCTACCCGGGGTTCTCGAACCCGGGGGAGAAGCTCGGCACGGAGTTCGTCCCGCTGGGCACCAAGGCGGGCTCGCTCACGTCCGAACGCGCCGAGCGTCTCGGGCTGACCGCGGACGTGGCCGTCGCGGTGGGCAACGTCGACGCCTGGGTGTCAGTGCCAGGCGCCGGCGTCACCAGCCCGGCGACGTTCGTCACCGTGATCGGCACCTCGACGTGCTCGATGATCGTCAGCCCCGACGAGGTCCGCCTCCCCGGGATCACCGGCGTCGTGCGCGACGGCATCCTGCCCGGCCTCTACGGCTACGAGGCCGGCCAGGCCGCGGTGGGGGACATGCTGGCGTGGTTCGTCCGGACGCTCGACGGTGACCGAGACACCTACGCCCAGCTTGAGGCCGAGGCGGCCAAGCTCGGTCCTGGCGAAACGGGCCTGGTGGCACTCGACTGGTTCAACGGCAACCGCTCGATCCTCGCCGACGCCGACCTGACCGGAGCGATCTTCGGACTCACGCTGCACAGCGCGCCGGCCGAGATCTACCGCGCCCTCCTTGAGGCGATCGCTTTCGGCAACCGCCGAATCATCGACAACTTCACCGAGCACGGCCTCGAGCTCTCGGAGATCGTCGCGGTGGGCGGGATCGCGGAGCGCAGCCCGCTGATCATGCAGCTGATCGCCGACACCAGCGGGATGACGGTGCGCGTGCCCGCCTGGCGCGAGATCCCGGCACGCGGGGCGGCGCTGTTCGGCGCCGTAGCCGCGGGCGTCTACGACGACATCGACGCCGCCATCGCGGCCACCCGTCCGTCCAGCTCATCTACATACACCCCGGACCCGGCGGCCAAGGCCGTCTATGACCGCGTCTACGCGATCTACCGCACGCTGTACGAGACGCTCGGGCGCTCCGACGTCGCGCTCCTGCACGGACTCAAGAAGATCCGCACCGAGATCGCCGCGGGCTGAGCCGTGGCGGATCTGGCCCAGCTGCGACAGGACGTATTGCAGGCCAACCTCGCTCTGCCCGCCCACGGTCTGGTCAAGCTCACCTGGGGCAACGTCTCGGGCGTGGACCGCGAGCGCGGCCTGATGGCCATCAAGGCCAGCGGCGTGGACTACGCGGGCATGACCGCGGAGGACGTGGTGCTGATCGACCTTGACAGCGGCGAGGTGGCGGAGGGCGAGCGCAGGCCGTCGACCGACGCCCCCACCCATCGCGCGCTCTACAACGCCTTTGCGGCCATCGGCGGGATCGTGCACACCCACTCCACGTGGGCCACCGCCTGGGCTCAGGCCGAACGCGAGATCCCGCTGCTGGGTACCACGCACGCCGACCTCATGGCCGACGCCGTGCCGCTGACGCGACAGCTCACCGCCGAGGAGGTGGAGAGCGACTACGAGGGGGAGACCGGGACGGTCCTGATCGAGCTCATCGGCGACCGCGGCGACGAGATCCCGGCCGCCCTGGTGCGCGGCCACGCGCCGTTCTGCTGGGCGGCGACCCCCGCCAAGGCGGTCGAGGTCGCGGTCACGCTGGAGGAGGTGGCGCGCCTGGCCCTGCTGACGCTGGTGCTCAGTCCCGACGGCGGGCCGCTGGCCGACGTTCTGCGCGACAAGCACCACCAGCGCAAGCACGGCCCCAACGCGTACTACGGCCAGCGCTGAGCGTCGGCGGGCGCCCGATCTCCCGCGCTGCACATGGGCATCCTCTCAGGTGGTCGCCGGGCGGCGGGGTGCGCCCGATACCGGGCACAATGCACGGCATGAGCGAAGCGGGGATGCGGGCGGCGGTGGACAAGATGCGCGCGGCCGGGGCGCACCCGGAGGCGATCCGTGCCTTCGAGAGCGCCTACCGGCGGCTGGAGTCGGGCGAGACGGCGATGCTGCCCAGCGCCGACCTGGAGCCGGCCGGCGACGTGCCGGCCCTTGACGGTCTGCCCGACGCCGACCCCGCCGCCGCCCTCGCCCCGGTGGTGCAGATCAAGCTCAATGGTGGGCTGGCGACGACGATGGGGCTCCAGCAGCCCAAGTCGCTGATGGAGGCGCGTGACGGCCGCTCGTTCCTGGAGATCATCATCGGGCAGACACTCGCGCTGCGCCGGCGCTATGGCGTCGACCTGCCGCTGGTGCTCATGGACTCCGAGAGCACCCGCGAGCCGACATTGCGCGCGCTCGAGCGCCACCCCGAGCTCTCGCGCGACGGGATCGCGCCCGACTTCATGCAGAGCGTCGTGCCGAAGCTCAACGCCGACACGCTCGAGCCAGTGAGCTGGCCGCAGGCGCCCGCGCTGGAATGGAACCCGCCGGGCCACGGCGACGTCTATGGGGCGATGCGCCGCTCCGGAATGCTGGACGCGCTATTGGAGCGCGGCTTTCGCTACGCGATGATCGGCAACGCCGACAACCTGGGCTCGCGCGTGGACGCGCGGATCGCCGCCCATGTCGCCGAGCAGGAGATCCCGTTCCTGATGGAGGTGGTACAGGGGACCGAGGCCGACCGCAAGGGCGGCCACGTGGCGCGGCGCACCGCCGACGGCCGGCTCGTCCTGCGCGAGACCGCCCAGACCCCGGACTCCGACGGGGAGTCCTTCCGCGACTACCGGCGCTGGCGCTGGTACAACACCAACACGCTGTGGGTCGACCTGAAGGTGCTGGCCGACACCCTGGCGAAATCCGACGGCGTGCTCGAGCTGCCGCTCATCATCAACCGCAAGACCGTGGATCCTCGCGATCCCGATTCAACGCCCGTGATCCAGCTCGAGACCGCGATGGGGGCAGCGATCGGCAGCTTCTCCGGCGCCTCCCTGCTGCACGTACCACGCACCCGGTTTGCCCCGGTCAAGACCACCGACGACCTGCTCGTCCTGCGCTCCGACGTCTACGAGGTATCCGAGGACCTGGAGGTCGAGCCGGTGGCGGACCGCGCCGACAACCTCCCCTTCGTGGAGCTCGACAAGCGCTTCTACCGCCTCATCGACGCCTTCGAGCAGCGCTTCCCCGAAGGGGCGCCGTCGCTGCGCGACGCCGAGCGGCTGGTGGTGCACGGCGACGTCACCTTCGGCGCCGGCGTCCGCGTGCGCGGCGCGGTGGAGTTGGACGCCGAGACACCGACGGCGATCGACGCCGGCACCGTCCTGGAGCAGTGAGCATGGAGTCGATGGGAGGCTCGGTCGGGTCCGCGGGCGAGGCGCAGGAGCCGCCCGCAGCCGGGACGATCACCATCGTGCTCGCCGACGACCACGAGGTCGTGCGCGCCGGCCTGCACCTCCTGCTCGACGCCGAGCCCGGATTCAGCGTCATCGCGGAGGCCGGCGACGTCGCGCTCACAGAGCGACGTGTCGCGTCCCACCGTCCGAGCGTGCTCGTGCTCGACGTCAACATGCCCGACGGGTCGAGCATCCCGGCCATCCCGCGCCTGCGCGCGGCGGCGCCGGGCACGCGGATCGTGATGCTGACCATGCAGAACGACGCGGAGCTGGCGCGAGAGGCGCTGCGGGCCGGAGCCACCGGCTTCGTGCTCAAGGAGGCGGCCAAGGATGAGCTCATCCAGGCCGTCCGTCTTGCCGCCGCCGGCCGGACCTACCTCAACCCCGAGCTCGGCGCCCGGCTGGCCACGTCGGCGCCTGAGCCCGGCGCGGCGCCGGACGACCTCAGCCCCCGCGAAGTGGAGGTGCTCCGCCTGATCGCCGTCGGCCACACCAACGGCGAGATCGCCTCCCAGCTCTTCCTCTCGGTGCGCACCGTCGAGTCCCACCGCGCCCACATCCAGCAGAAGACCCAGAAGAGCTCCCGGGCCGAGTTGGTCTCCTACGCTCGCGACAACGGGCTGCTCTAGGGGTGGATCTGGCTTTTCTTTAGGTGCGGTCGTTGGGTGTCGCGGCCGCGGCCGGGGCAGACGTCCTGGGCCGTAGAGCGCTTATCGGTGGCACGGATCGTCGCCCGCATAGCGGGCGACGCGACTACGGCCAGGACGCCGCCCCGGCCCCGCTGAAGGTCGGAAACGCAAGGCACAGCCCATGCTCACCACCCCGTCGGGCCGGGGACGCGGCCTGTGTCTCGGGGCGGTAGTCGCGTCGCCCGCACCGCGGGCGACGTTGCATACCCCCGATGAGCGCTCCAACCGCCACGAGACATGGGCCGCGGCGCCGCACGGCAGCGGCCAACACCGCTCGGCTCCGCTAGGCCCGCCAGAGTCCGATACGCAAAAGTCAGGGACGGCCCCGACCGCCGGCGTGAGCGATCTCGTTGCGCCGCGCGCGGTCAGAGGCCGACCGGGGGATGGGCTCGACGAGCGGGGTGGGGGTGGCGCGCTCGGCGGCCGTGATGGCCGCGGACGTGACCGTCGCGGTGTCGTGGGGGTGGGCCACGGCCCACTGGACGCGGGCGGTGCGGTAGCGCAGCAGCGCGGCCCAGGTGGCGGGTCCGACGATGCCGTCGGCGGTGAGGCCGTGGGCGGTCTGGAAGGCCTCGACCTGGAGGAGGGTGTGGTAGCCGAAGTCGCCGGAGATGTCGATCGGGTAGCCGGCGGAGACGAGGTGCTCCTGGGCCCAGACGACGAGGTCGCCGGACGCGTTCTGGCCGATGTCGGCCATCTGCTCGTAGGGGACGTAGCCGGGGAGCCCCCCGACGGGCCGCGACAGGGCGATCCACATGGAGGCATCCGCCTCCTGCCAGTCCCACCAGCTCAGGCCGCCGGCGCCGTAGACGCGGGCGAGCTGGCGGAACCGGACCACCTGGTGGGCCGGCGGGCGGCCGTACACCTGGCCCAGCGGGAAGATCGGTCGCTGGTAGATCAGGTTGTAGGCGTAGGTATGGGCGAAGACGGCGTCGGTGGTGGTGCCGATGTCGCGCCAGTACATCTGCGGGGCGTTGGACTGGGCGCCGCCGGGGCCGAGGAAGACCGAGTACGGGAACGCCGGGTGGTAGTCGATGTAGGGGAACCCGGCCAGGACGAGTGGGTAGCTGTAGCCGATGAGCGCCCGCAACCGCTGGATGTAGACCTGGGCGGACACGTACTTGCCCTCGTACTCGGACTCGGCGTCGATGATCAGGCAATCGGCGCCGTCATGGACCGCCGCCGCGCCGTTGTAGGCCTCGGTGACCGGGTGGTTGCCGTAGACGTACTGCCACGCGCACACGTGAATGCCGTTGGCGTGCAGCGCAGACACCATCGGCCGGCTGAACTGAGACCACTGGTTGGTGCCGTCGGCGGACTTGATGATGAGCGTGCTCAGGCCGAACCGATGCGCCGCGGCGATGATCGCGCTCAGGCTGCCGCCGTCTGAGTTGGGCAGCTCCCAGATCCACATGGCACGGCCGTTGAGCGGGTTGCCGCGGCCGGCGGAGGCATGGCCGACCGTGGTCGAGATCGGCATGCCGGCACCGCCGCCCGCGGCCAGCGCCGGCGCGGTGAGGACGCCGCAGAACACGGCGAGGAGCAGTAGATAGCGAAGCAGCCGGCGGGGCGAGTGGGCTTGGTCGAGACCCCCAGGACGGCCGCGCGCCACGCGGACTTCCAACATACGCCGAGCCACCGTAGCGGAAAACCCGGCGGCCGCACGCAAGTTGCGGTGCGTCCGCCGAGCCCGCTACATGACCGGCCTTACTTCACGAACAGGATCTCGGAGTACTTGGGCAGCGGCCACAGATCGTCGGCCACGACCTTCTCCAGCTTGTCCGCCGCGTCGCGCGCGGCCTCCATCGCGGGGATGGTGGTGTCGCGCATGTACTCGGCGTGCTTGAGGAGGTCGTCGTGCGGCTGGTTCTCCTCCAGGTTGGCGCTCTCGAGGTCGCGAATCGCGTCCACGAATGTCGAGACCAGCGCCTCCGTCTCAGACGCCAGCTCCCCCATCTGTGCGCTGAGCAGCAGCGCGAGGTGGCGCGCCGACGCCGGCAGCAGCATCGTCTTGGCGATCGCCGCCGCCGTCTCGGCCTCGATGTTCAGCTTGGTGACGTACTGCTCCAGGAACACCTCGTAGCGGCTCTCGAGCTCGCGCTGCGAGAGCACGCCGTAGTTGGAGAACACCGTCACGGTGTCGTCGCTGGTCAGATACGGCAGTGCGTCGGGCGTGGCCCGCAGGTTGAGCAGCCCGCGCGATTCGGCCTCGGAGTGCCAGTCCTCGGAGTAGTTGTCGCCGCCGAACACGATCTGCTTGTTGTCCGCGTAGCTGCGCTGCAGGATCGGCCGCAGTGCCGATTCGAGGTCGGCGCCGGCCTCCAGCGCATCCTCGAGCTCCTCGGCGAGGTAGTCGACCGCCTCGGCCACGATCGTGTTGAGCACCGTGTTGGGCAATGACAGCGACATGCTGGAGCCCAGGGCCCGGAACTCGAACTTGTTGCCGGTGAAGGCGAACGGGCTGGTGCGGTTGCGGTCGCCGCCGTGCATCGGCAGCGGCGGGAGCACCGGGGTGCCAAGGCCCAGGAAGGACTCCGGCGTGGACTCGCCGACCTCGCCCTCCTCGATGGCGTTGAACACCTTCTCGAGCTCGGAGCCGAGGAAGATCGACATGATCGCCGGGGGCGCCTCGTTGGCGCCGAGGCGGTGATCCTGCCCCGCCGACGCGATCGACGCCCGCAGCAGCCCCTGGTGCTTGTTGACCGCCTGGATGACGGCGGCGCAGAAGAACAGGAACTGCAGGTTCTCGTGCGGGGTGTCGCCCGGATCCAGCAGGTTCTCGCCGGCGTCGGTGCCCATCGACCAGTTGTTGTGCTTGCCTGACCCGTTCACGCCCGCGAACGGCTTCTCGTGCAGGAGGCAGATGAGCCCGTAGCGGCGAGCGACGTTCTGCATGATCTGCATCGTCAGCTGTTGGTGATCGGCGCCGACGTTGGAGTTCTCGAAGATCGGCGCCAGCTCGTACTGGTTGGGCGCCACCTCGTTGTGGCGGGTCTTGACCGGCACGCCCAGCTTCTGGAGCTCACGCTCGGTGTCGAGCATGTAGGCGAGGATGCGCTCGGGGATGGAGCCGAAGTAGTGGTCGTCGAGCTCGTGGCCCTTGGGCGGCTTGGCGCCGAACAGGGTGCGGCCGGTGGTGATGAGGTCCGGGCGCTCGAAGAAGTACTGCTCGTCGATGAGGAAGTACTCCTGCTCAGGGCCCACGGTGGTGAACACCCGCGCCGCCTCGCTGTTGCCGAACAGCTTCAGCGCGCGGATGGCCGACTTGGACAGCGCGTCCATGGAGCGCAGCAGCGGGATCTTGTGGTCCAGCGCCTCGCCGGTCCACGACGCGAAGGCGGTCGGGATGCACAGCAGCGCGCCGTTGGGGTTCTCCAGGATGAACGCGGGGCTGGTCGGGTCCCACGCCGTGTAGCCGCGCGCTTCGAAGGTGGCGCGGATGCCGCCGGTGGGGAACGACGACGCGTCGGGCTCGCCCTGGATGAGCTCCTTGCCGGAGAATTCGGCCAGCGCGGTGCCCTCGCCGGTGGGGGCGTAGAAGCTGTCGTGCTTCTCGGCGGTGAGGCCGGTCAGCGGCTGGAACATGTGCGTGTAGTGGGTGGCGCCCTTCTCCAGCGCCCACTCCTTCATGGCCAGGGCCACGGCGTCGGCGAGGGTGGTGTCAAGCGCCTCTCCGCGGGCCAAGGTCTTGGACAGCCTCTTGAAGACGTCCTTGGGCAGGCGCGTGCGCTGCACCGCGGAGCTGAAGACGTTCTCGCCGAATACCTGGTTGTCGGAGGCGGTGAGGTCCGGGGCTCCGATCCCGTGCCCGTTGGGGCTCCACCGGGCGGCGTGGACATTCTGCTGACGGATAGCCATTTCTCTCTCGTTGTTTCCTTCCTAATCGGCCTCGGCGGCGGAGGCGCGCGTCACGGGACGGTCTCGTGCAGACGAGGGGCCAAGCGTAAGCCACCTTTGGGCAGGGGTCACTATCCCAATGGCCAAACCGCGTCCCCTGAAGTCGGCCGGACGGCGAACAAGCCCGGTATCTCCGGGAATCGCCCAGCGGACCTTAGATGAAATACTCCGGCCATGGCCATTGATGCCGAGATCGGCCCCGCCTCGGTCTACGCGCCGGACCCGGGGCGCTACGAGAAGCTCACCTATCGCCGCTGCGGGCGCAGCGGTCTGAAGCTACCGCCGATCTCGCTCGGCCTGTGGCAGAACTTCGGCGACGACCGCCCCCTCGGAATCTCGCGCGCCATCCTGCGCCGCGCGTTCGACCTCGGGATCACGCACTTCGACCTGGCCAACAACTACGGGCCGCCCTACGGCGCCGCCGAGATCAACTTCGGCCGCATCCTCTCCGAGGACTTCCGGCACCTGCGCGACGAGCTGGTCATCTCCACCAAGGCCGGCTACGACATGTGGCCCGGGCCCTACGGGGACTGGGGCTCGCGCAAGTACCTGCTGGCCAGCCTGGACCAGAGCCTTCACCGCATGGGCCTGGACCACGTGGACATCTTCTACTCGCACCGGACCGACCCCGAGACGCCGCTGGAGGAGACGATGGGCGCGCTGGACAGCGCCGTGCGCCAGGGTAAGGCCGTGTACGCCGGGATCTCCTCGTACAGCCCCCGGCGCACCGAGGAGGCGATCGAGATCCTGCGCCAACTGGGGACGCCGCTGCTCATCCATCAGCCGTCCTACTCGATGTTCAACCGCTGGATCGAGCCCGAGCTGCTCGGCGTGCTGGAGCGCGAGGGAGTCGGGGCCATCGCCTTCTCGCCGCTCGCCCAGGGCATGCTCACGAACAAGTACCTCGACGGCGTGCCCGAGGACTCGCGCGTACGCCGCGGGCTGCACTTCTCCGCTGAGCTGATCACGTCCGAGAACCTCGCGCGCGTGCGCGCGCTCAACGAGATCGCGCAGCGGCGGGGCCAGACCCTGGCCCAGCTCGCGATCGCCTGGGTCCTGCGCGACCCCCGCGTGACCTCGGCGCTGGTCGGCGCCTCCAGCGTCGCGCAGCTCGAGGACACGGTCTCGGCGCTCCAGAACGCCGACTTCGACGAGGCCGAGCTGGCCGAGATCGACGAGTACGCGGTCGACGGCGCGCTCAACATCTGGGCCCAGTCGTCGGACGCCCAGTAGCAGCGACCCTGCCGCGCGTCCGCTACTGCTTGGTGACGATCTGGCCGTTGTTGTTGACGTAGGACTGCGCCGGCGCGCTGTCCACCTTCACCGCGAAGGTGCCGTGCGGCATCGAGCCATCGGACAGGACCGCCTTCGCCTTGCCGTTGAGCCCGGCCGCGACCTGCCAGGCGACCACGTGCTTGCCGGCCTGCACGGGCGTCACCGCCCAGTCGAATCGGGCCGTCTTGCCCGGGCCCAGCCGGCCCAGCGCCCAGGTGTTGGCGTACGCGGTCACCGCCGCGCCCTGCCCGCCGTTCAGGCAGCTGTAGTTACAGGCGCCGGGGCCGCGGTCCACGATCCACAGCGGCCGCGACGGGTTGGCCAGGTAGGCCTGGTTGCTGTCGGCGGCGAACGCCTGCGCGCTCGTGCCCTCGCCCTTGGGCGCCGGGTAGGCGCAGGTGACGTTGCAGAGGGTCACCGCCACGTTCGGAATGGCCTTGTCGCCCGAGTTGTGCACGGTGATGACGAGGTGCGTGTGCTCCGAGAGCCGCTGCGACGACGGGAAGCGGGCGGTGCTGATCTTCACCGGGAAGTGTCCGCTGGGCTCCGACGCGGCCTGGGACTGGCCCCCGCCGCAGCCGGAGAGCGCCAGCGTCACACTGACGCCGGCGACCATCCCGCAGATCCTCAATCTCCACGCGCTCAACGCGGGCGGAACATACCACCAAGCCTGCCGGCCCAAACCCGGTCTGCCGGCGGTCGCCCGGCCGCGATAGACAGGGCTCCGGTTCCTTGTTGGGATCCACCCCCTTTCTGGGTAGGCTTGTCCCAGCCTGGCGCGTGCGGGCAGGCGCAAGCCCCTGAGGGAGAACCCAGAGACCGTTGATCCGAGCAGCCGCTGACCGAGCGTTCCTGCCGACCAAATCCGTGCTGGAGGAGGTCGGGAACATGATGATCCTGACCGGCCGCACGCTGGTGTCGGCGGTGCGGCCGCCCTACCCGTACGGCAGCGAGTTCGTGGGCCAGTTCCTGTTCGCGATGAAGCTGTGCTGGTTCCCGCTGCTCATCTCAACGATCGCCTTCGGCTACGAGGCGCCCGGCCTGCAGGCCGCCAACTTCCTCGTCCTGTTCGGCGCGCTGGACCGGCTCGGCGGTTTCTTCGTGCTCGCGTCGATCCGCGAGTTCGCGCCGTTCGTCGATGCCATCGTCCTCGCCGGAGTGGCCGGGACCGCCATCACCGCCGACCTCGGCGCCCGCAAGATCCGCGAGGAGCTCGACGCGCTGCAGGTGCTCGGCGTGGACCCGATCAAGAACCTCGTCGTCCCGCGCTTCCTGGCGCTGATGCTCGTCACGGGGCTCTTCGACATCTACGCGCTCATCTTCGGCGTGTTCGGCGGCATCCTGGCCACGGTCGTCAACCACGCTCCGCTCGGGCCGTTCTTCGCCACGTTCTTCAACAACGCCGAGACCACGGACCTGTGGGGCTCGGTGGTCAAGACCACCCTGTTCGGTGCGATCATCGCGATCGTCTGCTGTTACAAGGGCATGACGGCGTCCGGTGGCGCCGAGGGGGTGGGGCGCGCTGTCAACCAAGCGGTCGTCATCGCGTTCCTGGGCGTGTTCGCGTTCAACTACGCGTTCACCCAGACGCTGCTGGCCACCCATCCCGAGATCACGACGATCATCAAGTGAACGACCTCATCATCACACCCAAGGGCTGGATCGAAGCCTTCGGCGAGATCGTCAAGTTCGGCGCCCAGATGGTGCGCGACGTGGCCACGCTGCGCGTGCTCAAGTTCTTCGGCGAGGCGCTGCGCCAGGCGGGGATCCTCATCGTCTCCTCGACCCTCGTCATCTGGGGCCTGGTGTTCATCATCGGCTTGGAATGCGGCATCGAGGGCGCCTACTTCACCTACGGGGAGGGCACCCCGGCGTACTCGGGCGTATTCGCGGCGTGGTGTGACCTGCGCGAACTGGTGCCGCTGGTGTTCGGGTACATGATGGCCGCCAAGGTGGGGACGGGAATCGTCGCCGAGCTCGGATCGATGCGGATCTCCGACGAGATCGACGCGCTCGAGGTGATGGGGATCAGCGGCATGCGGTTCTTGTGCGCCACCCGTCTGCTCGCCGCGCTGCTCGTGCTGCCGTTCATCTACCTGTGCTCGATCGGAGCCGGCTTCTTCGCCAGCTACCTGGCGGTCGTCCAACAGATCGGATACGTCTCCTCGGGCGGCTTCTTCCTCATCTTCTGGCAGTTCCAGAACCCGCCGGATCTCTTATACAGCCTGATAAAGGCCATGACGATGGCGATCGTCATCGTCATCGTCGGCTGCTATTACGGGTACAACGCCAGTGGAGGCCCCGTCGGGGTCGGGACAGCGACCGCGAAGTCGATGGTGCTGAACCTCGTGGCGGTGCACCTCATCGGCATGCTCGGAACCCAGTTGTTCTGGGGGGCCAACCCCAGAGCGCCGATCGGAGGCTAAATGGACAACGCCAGCGACGACCCGCGCCATATCTCGGATCAGAGCGCCGAGCACGACGCCGAGGCGCGCGGCGCCCAGGTGGAGCTGTCGCCCGAGGAGCGCCGGGAGCAGGTCTCCAGCGCGGCGCCCGGCGGCGGAGACATCCAGGAGGTGCCCGACGGATCGGCGGCCGAGGGCGAGCGCGACGCCGCCGCGCACGGCGACAATGGCGCCGCAGCTCACGGCGACAACGGCGCCGCCGGTGAGCCGGTGCAGTCCGGCTCTCGCGTGTCGGTCGTGGCCGAGTCCCCCCGCCCGGCGCCGCCCGACGGCGTCGACGACGACGAGTACAAGTGGCACACCTACAAGGTGTATCCATCGGGCCGTCCCGATGCCGTCGAGTTCATCGACACGTACAAGTCGTTCGGGCGCTCCCACATCCTGCGCGGCCTGAACATGGGCCTGCCGGAGGGGATGGTCTCGATGATCCTGGGGCCGTCCGGGACCGGCAAGTCGGTCTGCATCAAGCACATGGTCGGGCTGCTCTATCCCGACCGCGGGGACATCCTCGTCCACGGGCAGTCGGTGCCCGACATGCCCGACGACGACCTGTTCGACATGCGCAAGAAGTTCGGCCTGCTGTTCCAGGACGGCGCGCTCTTCGGCTCGATGGATCTCTTCAACAACGTCGCCTTCCCGCTGCGCCAGCACACCGAGAAGGGCGAGGACGAGATCGAGGACATCGTCATGCGCCGCCTCAACGAGGTCGGCCTGGGCCACAGCCGCACCAAGATGCCCAACGAGCTCTCGGGCGGCATGCGCAAGCGCGCCGGGTTCGCCCGGGCGCTCGTGCTCGAGCCCGACATCGTCCTGTTCGACGAGCCCGACTCCGGCTTGGATCCGGTGCGCACCGCTCTCCTGGGCGAGCTCATCCTCGAGATCCACCGCGACATGATGGATGAGGCCAAGGAGAAGCAGAAGGAGCACCTGCCGACCTTCTGCGTGATCACCCACGACATCATGAGCGCGCGCCGGGTGGCCGACTACATCAACGTCCTGTGGAAGGGCCGCATCGTGGAGGCCGGCCCCGCCGAGGACATGCTCAACTCGGATAACCCCTTCATCCGCCAGTTCCTCTCCGGGGAGTCGCAGGGCCCCCTGACGATGGACTAGCGTCCATTTGGGGGAGTCCGGGTAGCCTCGGGCGCAATGAGGGCCAGGACGTTCGAGCGGTTGTGCGGCGCGGCGGCGCGGCGGCCGATCCTGACGATCGGGATCGTGCGTGGCGCTGGCGGTGGGCGGCGGGCTGCTCGCGCTCGGCCTGCGGCCATCCGCGGGCATCGACACCTTCGTCAGCTCCTCGTCGCCGAGCTACCGGGCCACCGCCGACGACCAGCGCCACTTCGGTAGCGACGCCGTCGTCATCCTCATCCGCGAGTCGCTGCCCAAGCTGGTGGAGACCAAGGATCTCGGCACGCTCACCCAGCTCGAGGCGTGCCTGGCCGGCCAGTACGTCGTGGCCGACTCGACCGCGCAGGCGTTCACGCCGGTCAAGGCCGGGACGCATGCCCCCTACGGGGGCTGGAACAGTCCGTGCGGGCACCTGATGAAGTCCCGCGCGGCCCAGGTCGTCTACGGCCCGGGCACGTTCCTCAACCGGGCGGTGGCCGCGGTCAACGCGGGCATCCGCTCGGAGGTGGCCAACGCGTCACAGACGACCAAGGCCGCCGAGGCCAAGGCCTACCAGCTCGCCATCGGCGAGGGGATGAGCAAGCAGAAGGCGCTGCAGGAGGCCACGTCCGCCGGCCGGCTCGAGTACTCCGCGCAGCTGCAGTCGCTGGAGCAGATGGCGGTGAGCTCGGGCCTCAACGGCGTCCCCTCGATCGATGACCCCAACTTCATCCCCGCGATCGTGTTCGACTCCACCCGCGGGGTCAACCAGCCCAAGGCCCGATTCTCCTATCTGTTCCCGACCAAGAACTCGGCGCTCGTGCAGGTGCGGTTGCGCGCCTCGCTGTCCGATGCCCAGCAGGCCAGGGCCATCTCCTGGATTCGCCAGGCGGTCCGCATGCCGATGTTCCGCTCCGCCTACGGCGGCACCTACACCATCACTGGCGTGCCGGTGGTGATCAACGACCTGGCCAGCCAGATCACCGGCTCCATCGCCGGCCTGCTGATTGCCGCCCTGCTCGTGATGGCCGCCACCCTGCTCCTGGTGTTCCGCAACCGCTTCCGCCTGCTGCCACTGGCAGTGGCGCTGGCGGCGACCGGCATCACCTTCGGCCTGCTCGCGCTGCTGGGGGCCACGCTGACGATGGCCTCCATCGCGGTCTTGCCGATCCTCATCGGCCTCGGCGTCGACTACGGGATCCAGTTCCAGGCGCGCGCCCAGGAGGCGCGCATGATCGCCGAGCGCGAGGGCGGCGCGCCGATCTCCGCCACGCAGGCGGTGGCGCAGGCGGCAGCGCGCTCGGCCCCGGCCATCGCCACCGCGGCGCTCGCCACCGGCACCGGGTTCCTCGTCCTGCTGCTATCACCGGTGCCGATGGTCCGCGGGTTCGGGCTGCTCCTGGTGGCCGGGATCGCCGTGGCCTTCCTGTGCGCGCTGACCGCCGGTCCGGCGGTGCTGATCCTCGGCGAGCGCGACGGCGGCTGGTTGGGCGCGTCGTGGCGGGGGGCGGGCGAGATCCTCGGCCCGGCCGCACGCGGCGCCGCTGAGATCGTGGACACCCCGCGGCGCGCCGTGTCACGCCGCCGGCGGCGGGGTGCTTACTTGCCGGGGGCGACCCGTGACGATGGCGCTGACCCCGGTCCGGGCCGGCTGGTGACGGCGCTCGTCCGGCGGCCCGGGAGGGTGCTCGCCCTGGCGGCGGTGCTGGCGGCGGTCGGCTGGGTCGCCGACACGCAGACCGGCGTGCAGTCCGACGTGACCAAGCTGGTGCCGACGAGCATGCCCGCGCTGCACAACCTCGACACCCTGGAGAAGGTCACGGGAGTCAGCGGCGAGATCGACGTGACCGTGCGCAGCAAGGATGTCGCCACCCCTGCCACGGTGCAGTGGATGATCGGGTACGAGAAGCAGCTGCTCAGCCACTTCGGGTACCTGGAGGAGAAGGGCTGCGCCGCGGCCACCCTGTGCCCGGCGCTGTCGCTGCCCGACCTGTTCTCCACCGCCAACCAGTCCAGCGCCCACCTCACCCAGACGCAGATCAACGGCTTTTTGGCCGCGGTGCCGGGCTACTTCTCGCAGGCGGTGATCACCCCCGACCGCCGCGAGGCGACGCTCGCCTTCGGGATCCGGCTGATGCCGCTCGCGCGCCAGGAGCAGGTCATCCAGTACATGCGCTCCCGACTCCATCCGCCGGCGGGGGCGACCGCGGCGCTTGCCGGGCTCCCCGTCCTGGCCGCCGAGGCCAACGCCTCGCTGTCCTCCACTCCGCACCGCTTCCTCACGCTCGTGGCGGCCCTGCTCGCCGTGGCGCTCGTCCTGCTGGCCGTGCTGCGCGCGCCGAAGCGCGCGCTGGTCCCGCTCGCCCCGATCGTCATGGCCACCGGCTGGTCGGCGCTGGTCCTGTTCCTCATCGGCATCCCGCTGAACCCGATGTCGGCGACATTGGGGACGCTGGTCATCGCCATCTCCACGGAGTTCAGCGTGCTGCTGTCCGAGCGCTACCGCGAGGAGCGGGCGGCCGGACACGATCTGCCGGCCGCGCTGCGCCGCACCTACCGCTCCACCGGGGCCGCCGTGCTGGCGTCCGGGCTGACCGCGATCGCCGGTTTCGGCGTCCTGGTCTTCTCAAACATCACGATGCTGCGCGACTTCGGGTTCGTGACGCTGATCGACCTGTCGGTGTCGCTCGTGGGCGTGCTCCTCGTGCTGCCGGCGGTGCTGGCGCTGTCAGAGCGCGGCAGCGTGCGGGCGCGGACGCGGCAGACGCTGCGGGCGGCCGGGTCCGCGCGCCGGCTCAGGCGCCGGGCGCGAGTGGCGTGAGCGACGAGCGCGGGGGCGAGGACCGCGCTCCCGACGAGGAGGCCAGCCCGTCGCTGCAGCGGCTGGACCCCGATCGGGCCGCCGCGCGGCCCAGGGCGTCCCCGGCAGCCGGCGACGCCACGCGGCCCGGGGTGACCCCGGCAGCCGGCGACGCCATGCGGCCCGCCGGGACCCCGGCGGCCGGCCGACCCGCCCCGGTGATCGTCGACACGCGCCGGTACCGATGGATGATCGGAATCTTCGGGCTGGCGCTGGTGGTGGCGATCTCCGTCTACCAGTTCGCCACGCACGGTGTGGGCGAGACCGGCGTCAGCCCCGGGCATCGGCTGCACTCCTTCGCGGCGCCGCTGGCCGCCACCAACCTCGATGGCGACCCCAACGTCCATCCCACGTGCTCGGCCGCCCACCACGACCCCCGGGCGCTCAACGTCTGCCTCATGACCCGGCGCGGGCCGCTGGTGCTGGCATTCTTCGTCACCGGGGCGGGGCAGTGCGTGCGGCAGGTGAGCGCGCTCCAGACGCTGGCGGGCCGCTTCCCCGGCGTGCAGTTCGCGGCCGTCGCGATCGACGGCTCGCACCGCGCGACCGCCGCGCTCGTGCGTAGGCACCGCTGGACGATGCCCGTCGCCTATGACCGCGACGGGCGCGTGGGCGCCCTGTACGGCGTGGCCGCCTGTCCGATGGTCGAGCTGGCCGACCGCGGCGGGATCGTGCGTGATCGCCTCATCGGGGACCGCTGGCAGACCGCCGATGCTCTGGCGCCCCGCGTCCAGGGCCTGCTCACGGGCTCGCCGTCGGCCGGCTGAGATGGGCGCCCGACCGTCACCGAGCCCGCGAGAGGGCGTGGTGGACGCGATGATCCGCGACGAGTTCCCCGGCCTGCGGCTGCGCTGGGTCACTGTCCCGGGGCGCCCGGAGCCCAGCCCGCGCGAGCTCGTGCGCCAGCTGCGCGACATGTCCAACCGTTACCGGGGCGGCGGGGTGGTCTCGATGCGCACCAAGCCCGTTCCCCAGGCGTATCGCGCGTTCTTTCGCCAGATCGGGCTCGACCCCGACGTGCGCCGGATACCGGCCGAGGAGGTCGCGGTGGCCCGCCTGCTCCACGGCGGCTTTCGCTCGGTGGACCACGTCGCCGACGCCTGCCTGGTGGCTCTCATCGAGACCGGGGTGCCGGTGTGGGCGCTCGACGCCGAGCGGGTGGACGACGCGGGTCTGGGGATCCGGGTGGCGGGCGCGCCGGCGGCGGCCAGCCTGGTGGTGGGTGACGGCCGCCGCGTGTGCGCCCGGCTGTTCGAGGCCCCGCTGGCCGAGCACGCCGTGGGGCCGCGGACCCGGCGCGTGACGCTGTTCGCGGTGGCCGTTGACGGCGTGCCGGAGATCCATGTCGAGGAGGCGATGTGGTGCGCCGTGGACGTCCTGGCCCCATGATCGGGCCAGAACGCCGGGGGTTTCTGGACGCGAATGACCCCCCGGGACAGGAGCGCGTCGAGATGCCCCCGTTTCCCGGGGGCTTTCGGACGCAGATGCCGCGCGCCGGTGGTTCACGTCGAGAAACCCCCGGGGACGGCCGGACCGTCGCGGCACGGGGCCGGCACCCCGTCCCGGCGCACGCGAAAAACGCTTTCCGGCGCACGGTTTCCGAGTGGTAAGGTCCCGTTGGCCATGGGAGGAACGGTGCTTCCCTCGCAGGTGCAAGCGGCGCGCGCTCCGGGCCCGCCCCTGGGGCCAGGCGTCGCCACTGACGAGCGCGCGGCGCGCCGTACGCTGCGCGAGCAGATCGCCCGGCTGGAGCGCGAGCTCGCCGGCGCGTTTGTGACCGCGTTCCCGATGGGCGGGCTGCCCCAACCGGCCGCGGCCGCCGGCCACGCCCGCCTGCTGGACCTCGGCGAGCTGGAGGTGGTGCGCGACGAATTGGCCGAGCGCCTGCGCGAGGCCCGGCTGACGATCGCCCGGCGAGCCGACGAGCAGGCCGAGAAGCGCGTCATCCTCGAGCGCATGCTGCTGCGCCCCGCCGACTACAAGTTCGCCCGCATCTCCTGCCAGGAGCTCGGGGAGCCCGGATGCGGCGTATGGCAGGTGCGTCCCCGGATGGGGCTGATCGGCATGCTGATGGGTTGGTGGCAGGTCAAGCTCTCCTCCGGCTGTCCGTTACCCGGGGGCCACGGCGCCCGTTGAGGCGGGCCGTGGCCCGCGCCGCGACGAGGTGGGGATGCGGCCGCTGCTGAGAACGGGAACTGGGGCGCTCCTGGTCATCGCCATCATGTTCATCGGGAGCCTTGGGCTGTGGGTCGGCACGCCGCTGTTCTGGCTGTGGGTCGGCTCGCAGATCCAGGGGGCGACCCAGTCGCTGGGCACGGCGCTGGCGGCGGCGTTCTTCGGCGTCGTCCTGACCGTCACCGTGGTGGCGTCGCTGCTGTCGCGGCTGAGCGATGTGTATCGGGCCAACTGCATGGCCCGGGGGATGAACGACCCCGGACCCGTGATGCTCGAGGGCGTGCTCGTGGTCAGCGCCGGCCTGACGGTTACCGCGTTCGTGGTCTGGTTTCTCTTCATCGCCGGCACCAGCCCCGTGCCGATCGGGATCCATCTCTGAGGCCGGGCGGGTGCCGGTCTCGGCGGCGGCCCCTCGCCGGGCCGGACGTGTCCCGCGATCCCCATCGCCAGGACACGTCCGGTGCGGCCACGCGCTCGTCTAAACGCCGACCAGCTCCATCTCCCGCGACTCTGACGAATCCAACGAACTCGCCAGCATCCGGCGCTGGCGGTCGGTCAGGGTCCCTACCGGTTTCGTCTCGATGATGTGACTCCGGGAGAGGAACTTGCGACACCTCGTATTGCCCCAGCGCCGCTGGCTCATCAGGAGATCCCCGATGGGCCAGCTGGACGCGGCGTCAGGACATTGGAGAATGACTTCCGCGGCGGAGACCTCTCCGAGCGCGATGCGACGCTTCAGCGCCGCGCGCGCGAGCCGGATCTCGTTGGCTCGCTCAAGCGCACGCAGCCTCTGCGGCTCGGGGGCCCTCAGTGCGGGTGACGTCATTTAGTGCTCTCACTTCCCAACGTTCGGGTCCGCCGCAGCGGACGTTGACCAGTAATCGCGGCCGCCTGCCACCAGGCACCGGCAAACCGCAGGCCCTGCGTTGATTTTTCTGAGCCGAGGTCTCGGCTCAGGCTGTTTTGGTGATGGCCTCTCCGGGGTGCTTCTTCCCGCCGCCGGCCCTCCGCGCCGCGCGGCTGACCACCACCTTGCGACGCTTAGGAAGCTAGAACAAACGAGTCGGTCACAGCAATGTCACACCGCAGTGACATGCGCTTAGAGCGCCTTTTTTATCTCGCGCCATGTCTTGTGCGGGATCGGACAAGTCCGCGGCGGCTCACTCGCCGCTCGGGAGCGTCCCATGCTCGGACTCGAACCTCCGCTTGACGTCAGCGAAGACCTCAAGCGCCCGGTCGAGGGTCTCCCGATCATGGGTCGCCATCACGCTGGTGCGCAAGAGCGCGCCCGCCGGCGGGACCGCCGGGTGGATCATCACGTTGACGAACACGCCGGCCTCGTACAACAACTTCCAGAGGAAGACCGCCTTCCAGTCGTCGCCGACCAGGACCGGGACCACCGGAGTGATGATCTCGGTTCCGTCGGCCAGCCGGGTCGGCGGAACGACCTGGAACCCCAGCCCGCTCAACCCCCGGTGCAGGTAGGCGGCGTTGTCCAGCACGCGGGCAAACAGCGCCCGGCCGTCGTCCGAGCGGCAGATGCGCACGGCGGCCAGCGCGGCCCCCACCGCCGCCGGCACCCCCGAGGCCGTGAAGATGAACGAGCGGGCCTGGATGCGCAGGAACTCCACCACGTCGGCCGGCCCGGCGATCACGCCGCCGCACGAGGCCAGCGACTTCGAGAACGTGGCCATACGCAGGTCGACGCGGTCCTCCACGCCCAGCAGCTCGCAGGTCCCGGCCCCCCGGGCGCCCAGCACGCCCAGCGCGTGCGCCTCGTCGACCATGAGCCGCGCGCCGTAGCGAGCGCACAGGTCGCAGATCTCGGGCAGCGGCGCGACGTCGCCCTCGGTGGAGAACACGCCGTCCACGACGACGAGGATGCCGCCGCCGTCCTCGACCGCCCGCTCCAGGCGGCGTTCGAGCTGGTCGAGCCGGTTGTGGCGGAAGGCACGCAGCTTGGCCCGGGAGATCGTCACTCCGTCGAGGATCGACGCGTGATCGCCGGAGTCGGCGACGACGGTGTCGCCGGGGCCGAGGATCGTGCCCAGCGCTCCGACGTTGGCCTGCTGGCCGGTGGTGAAGACCAGCGCCGACTCGGTGCCCAGCCAGTCGGCGAACTCCTGCTCGAGCTCGAGATGCAGGTCGAGCGTGCCGTTGAGGAAGCGCGAGCCGGTGATCCCGGTCCCGTAGCGGTTCAGCGCGTCCAGCGCGCCCTGCTTGACGCGCTCGTCCCCGGTCAGCCCCAGGTAATTGTTGGAGCCCAGCATGATCCGCTGCCGGCCCTCCATCTCCACGACGGGTAGCGTCGGGCCTTGGAGCGTGTGGAAATAGGGGAGGGCGTCCAGTTCGCGGGCCGCCTTGAGCTGCGCGATGCGCTCGTGCTCACGAGCCTTGGCGAAGACGTCTATCGATGTCGACATGCGGACCAGCGTAATCGTTCCGGCGGCTTTGAACATGACCGCGTACGCTGTCACCATATGCTGCCGATGTCCCGCCGCCAGTCCAGTGACAACGGGCCCGCGCCCATCGTCGACGCCGAGGTCGTGGAGGAGCTGGACGGTCCCGCCGATGGCGCCGAGACGACGGAGTCGGTGCCCGTCCTGACAGAGGTCCGGTCGCTCGCGGCGCCCGCGCCGGTGTTGCTACCGGCCGTTCAGGCTGCCGCGGTGGCCGCCACGGGCTTCGTGGCCGGTGCCGCGACCGTGGCGCTCGTGCGGCGCCACAGCGCCCGCAAGGTGGCCCGCAGGCGCTCGCCACGTCGCGCCCTGGACGCGCTGCCCATCGTCGGGTCGCGCAGCTTCCTGGTGGACGTCCATCTGATCGCCAAGCCGGGGGAGTGACCGGCCGGGCGGGCGCGTCCAGGCGCGCCGCCGGCGGCTACGCCCTCGAGGTCCGCCGCGAGGTGCGGCCCTGCTGGACGTTCCGCCTGTCGCGCCGCGTGGGCCTGGATCGCGTCGCCCGGATCCGCGGCGGCGTGCTGCATCGCCTCCTGCATTGCGGCTCCGATCCGGTGGTCATCCGCGTCGCGCAGCTCAGCCCCGACCGGGTTCTGTTCGGGGCCCAGGCGGATCGGCACGACGTCGCCGAGTGGGGGATCGAGCGGATGCGCGCCGCCGTGGGGATCGACCAGGACCTGCGCCCGTTCTACGAGCGCTTCCGGTTCGATCCGCTCATCGGCGCCGCGGTGCGCGCCAACCCGGGTCTGCGCGCCGCCGGGCGTCCCGATCCGTTCGAGGCGCTGGTGTGGGCCGTGTGCGAGCAGCTCATCGAGTATGAACGCGCGGCGACGATCCAGCGGCGGCTGGTGGCGCGGCTGGGCCGGCGCTGCGCCGTCACGGGGCTCACCGACTCGCCCACGGCCGCTGTGCTGGCCGCCCAGGCGCCGGCCCTGCTCGAGTCCTTCGGCCTCACCGAGACCCGGGCGCTGGCGCTGGTGCGCCTGGCCCGGGAGGTGGCGGCCGGGCGCGTCGACCTGGCCGACCCCGATCACGAGCGCGGGTGGCGGCGGCTGGCCCGCATCCGCGGCGTGGGGGCCTGGACGCTCGAGACGCTGGCGCTCACCGGGCAGGGGCGGCTCGATCAGATCCCGGCGGCCGATCTCGGCTACCTCAAGATGGTGGGGCGGCTGCGCTCGCCAGATCCCCGGGCCCGCGCGACCGAGGACGAGGTCCGCGCGCTGTTCGCTCCTTACGCGCCCTGGGCCGGGCTGGCGGGGTTGCATGCGCTGCACGGCGCGGGCAGCGCCGCCGCACTGCGGTTGGCCGCCTGAGCGGCGGCTACTCGTGGATCGGGGAGACGACCAGCTGGTTGCCGCACGGCGCGATGCGCGGCCCCGCACGGAGAGACAGCCGCTGCCAGTGCGATGGCGATCCCGGTGCCGAGAGCATCGCCGCCACGGCCGTCCGGCAGACCCGCGCGCCCTTGTACTCGTTGTTCGTGACCAGGCTGATCCCGAAGTGGGCGCTCGCCCCCGGCTTCAGCGCGACCGCTCGCGGCTTTGACTCGGTGTCGGGGAAGAACCCATCGCCTCGCCCCACATGCAGCGGCAGGGGCCGACCCGCTCGATTGAGCAGCCGGGCGCCCGGATAGCCGCGCAGCAGACAGGCGGTCTGTGAGCTGTTGCGCACCGCCACGTGCAGCTCCAGATGCCCGGTGGCGCCCTCGGTCCCGGAGTAGGAGAGGGTGAGCTGGGACGGCGAGCAGCCGGACGTGTGCGGCGCGCCCGCGCTGTGGGGTGGCGTGGAGGCGCTCGTGGACGAGCTGGTCTGCGAGCTGCCGCAGCCCGCGAGCGCCAACGCCAGCAGCGCCGCGGCTCCGGCTATCCGTCCGTGCATCGTCCACATCGTAGGCGGCCTCAGGGGCGCGGGCGCAAGTCTGCGCCCGGCCGCAGGGTGAACTGGACCGTCTCCCACGGCGCCTGCTCCAGCCCTCGCGCCAGCGCCGGGTCGTCAGCGAAGCCGTGCTCCAGCCGACGCCCCTCGCAGTGCACAAGCACCTCCAGGTCGGCGAACGGCCAGGGACTGAGCGAGACCGTCGGAGCGTCCGCGGAGACCGCCTCGAGCGCCACGTCGACCGCGCCGCCGCCGGCGGTCGGAACCGCCTCCAGGGTCAGCGGCGCCCAGTCCAGGAGCAGCGCCAACGACATGAGGTCCCAGGTCCACACCAGCCGGCTGTTGCGGTCCACGAGCGCCGGGGTGGCGTAGGGGGCGGTGAACGGATCAGCGCGCAGCGCCGCGAGCAGCGTCGCCTCGAGCTCGCGCGCGTGATCGAGGAACACGGTCACCGCCGCCGCATCCTCGTCGCTCGCCGCCGTCAGGTCGAAGCGCTCGTAGAGCCGGCGGCCGTGCATGATCGCCAGCAGCGCCCCGTAGCGGCTCTGGCTGACCAGCCGCCGCGGGCCCTGAAGCCACAGCGCGGCGTTGGCGGCGGGCCCCATCTGCATGAACGACGCGGGGAGCCCGGAATCAGGGTTGCGCAGGGGCGCCAGGTCCCAGCGGGCCATGCCGACGTCGTGCTGCTCGGCGCCCAGCGCCACCTCGGCCAGCGGCTCGACGGCGCCGAAGCGCTCGTTGCCCCAGGCGCGGGCCAGCTGGCCGCACAGCCACGCGTGCGAGGCCTGGCCGACCGCGAGAACGCCCGCTGCATCGCGACGCAGGACCATCAGCGCTTCCGACGCACGGCCCTTTAGGGCCCCTGGCCGGCCAGGAGCTGGTTCGTGGAGGCGTCGGTGATCGTCGCGGCGTTCTGGATCAGGTGCTGGTGCAGCATCCATTCCCCGAACGCGTTCCACCGCTTCTGGTCCTGCCACCCCCACGGCAGGTTCGCCGCGGCGGGGAAGAACGACGGCAGCGTGGCCGTGACGCTGGCCAGCTGGAGCTTCGTGGTCAGCGATGGGTTGGCGCGCACGAGCGCGTCCACGCCCGCCTGCGGGTCGGCGCGGACCGCCTGGTAGCCGCGCCCCAACGCCTGGACAAACCGCCGCAGCTCCCCGTTCTGGTTGGCGATCTCGTTCTCGCGCACTACGACCACCAGCTCGTCGTAGGTGGGCACGCCGGCGTCCTCGACGTGGATCACGTTGGGGCGCTTGCCGGCCTGGCGCAGCTGGATCGCCTCGTAGTTCCAGTAGGCGCCGAGCGTGGCATCGACGCGGCCCGACAGCATCGCGGGGACGAGGTTGGCGCCGACGTTGACCTCCTTGACGCTCTGCGCCGGCACGTTGGCGTGGGCCAGGATCGTCTTGAGGTAGGCCTGTTGATAGGGGATGCCGGCGTCGCCGATCTTCTTGCCGCGCAGATCCTGCGGCGTGGTGATGTGCTTGGAGTGCAGCGAGACGATCGAGGTCAGCGGCCGCTGCACGATGGCCGCGATGGCCACCAGGGGCTCTCCGGCGTCGCGGGCGAGCAGGAGCTGGGGCTCATAGGAGATGGCGGCATCGACCTTGCCCGCCGCCAGCAGCTCCAGGGGCGTGGCCGGGTCGGTGGGGACGTGCACGTGCACCGCCAGCCCGGCCTTGCCGAAGTCGCCGTCGGCGAGCGCGGCGTAGAGGCCCACGTGATCGGCGTTGGGCAGCCAGTCGAGCATCAGGTTCAGCGGCTGCGTCTGGGCGGCCGTGGGGGTCAGGGTGTCCTTCTTCTCGCCGCAGGCGGTCAGGGTCAGGGCAGCCAGGATCGCGCCGACCAGCAGCGCGCATCGTCGTCTCATCGGGAGGGGTCTCCAATCGGTTGATAGGCCCAGGGCACCGTCAGGCGCTCGGCCACGGTCAGGACTGCGAACAGCGCGATCGCGAACAGCGACAGCACCACGACCGACGCGTAGGCGCGCGCCGTCAGGAGCTGCGGGATCGACTGCTCGAACAGGTATCCCAGTCCCGAACTGGCCCCGGCCTGTTCGGCGAACACCGCCCCGATCACGGCCACGATGACGGCGATCTTGGTGCCGGTGAACACGCTCGGCAGCGCGGAGGGGAGCTCGACGCTGAAGAACACGCGGCGCCGGGGCATGTCCAGCGTCCGCATTAATTTGATCAAATCCGGGTCGACGGCGGCGAATCCGGCCAGGGTGGTGACCACGATCGAGAAGAACGAGACGAGCGCGATCACCACCAGCTTGGGCAGGATGCCGAACCCCAGCCACAGAATGAGCACCGGAGCCAGCATCGGGATCGGGACCGTCTGCGATGCGATCAGCAGCGGATACAGCCCCCGGCGCAGCGTGAGGAAGAAATGCATCGCGCTGGCCAGCAGCAGCGCTGCCACGGCCGCGACCGCGATCCCCAGGACGACCTCCTGGGCGGTGACCAGGAAGTTGGACCACAGCAGGCCACGGTCATCGAACAGCGACTGGGCGACCGCGTGGGGCGCGGGGAGGATCAGCGGGTCCGCGCCCCCGAGGTCCACGTACAGCTCCCACGCGCCGAGGAACGCGAGCACGAGGAGCACCGCCAGCCACGCCGAGTGCCAGCGCCTCACGGCGTCACTCCGAGCGCCTCGAGCACGCGCTCGCGCAGCGCCACGACCTCGGGGTCGGTGCGCCGGCGCGGTCGCGCCAGGGGCACGGGCACCTCGCCCACCACGCGTCCCGGACGCGGCGACATGATCAGCACCCGGTCGCCCAGGACAACCGCCTCCTCGACGTCGTGGGTGACGAGCACCACGGTGCGCGGCTCGGTGGCCAGGACATGCGCCAGCCACGCTTGCATCTCGGCGCGCGTCATGGCATCGAGGGCGGCGAACGGCTCGTCGAGCGCCAGCACCGGCTTGCCGGCCAGCAGGGACCGCAGGAACGAGACGCGCTGGCGCATGCCTCCCGACAGCTGCGCCGGACGCGTGCGCTCGAAGCCGGCCAGGCCGAAGCGCTCGAGCCACGGCGCCGCCGCCGCCCGAGCCTCCTCGCGGCCGATCCCCCGCGCGCGCAGCGCCAGGGCGGCGTTGTCGACGGCGCTCAGCCACGGCAGGAGGAGGTCGCGCTGGGGCATCAGCGCCGCCGGCGCGCTCACGACGGTGCCCTCGTCGGGACGTTGCAGGCCACAGATGAGTTCGAGCAGCGTCGTCTTGCCGCATCCGCTGGGCCCCACCACGGTCACGATCTCCCCCGGGTCGGCGCGCAGCGACGCGCCCGCCAGGGCCTGCACCGCGCCGGCACGGGACGTGAAGGTCCTGCTCACCCGCTCCACCCGCACTCCGCCGGTGTCGTGTCGCTCCCCGGCGTCGAGAGCTGGAGCCTCGATCATCCGTGGTCTCTCGCCGCCAGGCGTGCCTTGAATGCGACCGTATGTGCGTGAGCGACCACAGGTCTCCCTTCGCGGGCATTACCCCACAGGTTCTAAGGGTCAGCGCCAGGCCGCGTCGCAGGCGAGGGGCGCTATCTCAGCCGGCGTGCCCGCCAGCCCCCCTGGTTTGCTCAGTCTGTGCGGTGATGCTATCGACACGGCGTCGGTGGCCGCGCCAACCGCCGTGCCGCGGCGCCTGCGTGCGATAGGGTGGCGGCCGATGCGTGCGGGGAGGGTCGATCGTCGGATCGCCGCCGCCGCGGCGCTGGCCATGGTCCTGGCGCTGACGGTGGTCTGCGCATCCGCGTCCGCCGCGGCCCCGCGGCGTCCCACGTTCAAGCCGCGGATCGGCTTCGCCATGGGCCTGCTCCCCGCGCACGGGGCCCAGGAGGTCGCCAGCAGCCCCAGCATCCCGGTCCTCTACCACGGCGGCTCGGTGATGCGCAACGTCACCATCCACACCGTCTTCTGGGCGCCGGCGGGTTACCACTTCGACGGTTCGCCAGGCCCGGGAGTGCTCGGCTACGAGGCGCTCATCCAGCAGTTCTTCGCCGACGTCGCCCACGACTCGGGCTCCACCGGCAACATCTTCTCGCTGCTGGACCAGTTCGGCGATCACTCCGGCGATGGCAGCTACCAGATCCACTACGACCCCGCGGCGGACTCGGTCTCCGACACCGATCCCTACCCCGCCGCCACCCAGCAGTGCCCATCCCCGTCCGGGGTCGCCACATGCGTGACCGACCTGCAGGTCCAGAAGGAGCTCGACAAGCTCATCGGCGCCGCCGGACCGTCGGCGCGAGGCCTGACGAACGTCTACTTCGTCCTGCTGCCGCCTGACGTCGACGAGTGCATCACGATCGGGTCCTGCGGGACGACGGCGTTCGCCGGCTACCACTCGGCTTTCTCGCTCGGTCACGGACTCACGGTGTACGCGGCGATCCCCGACCCGCAGATCGAGTTCACGCCGCCGCCCGGGTCTGATCCGGAGGGCAATGCCGAGGCCGAGGAGACGATCGACACCGTCGCTCACGAGACGGTGGAGGCGATGACCGACCCGGTCGGGACCGGCTGGATGGACCCCAACGGGCTCGAGACCGCCGACAAGTGCGAGAACGGGCCGCAGCTGGGTGCTCCGCTGGGCTATGCGAGCGACGGCTCGCCCTACAACCAGCTCATCGACGGTCACCAGTACCTCATCCAGGACATCTGGTCCAACGCCCGCAGCGGCTGCGTCCAGACCTCCACGACCGTCGCCTCGATCCCCGCGCTGCACACGGTCGACCTGCGGCAGTTCAGCTCCTCGGTCAGCGGCACCCTCGGCAGCGCGCATCGGGTGCCGGTGATCGTCATCCTCGCCCGCGCCGGAGGCCCGGTGGCCGTCGCGTCCGGCGTCAGCCGCGCAGATGGGAGCTGGGGCCCGCTGACGCTGCGCGGTCGTGGCGGGCAGCCCCATGCGGTGGGCGACGACCGGGACGTCGTCGAGGTGCTCTACGGGCTGGACAAGGGCAGCCCGGCGCCTGACTTCATCGAGACCGGCGACGGGGGCAACCCATTCACGGAGTCAGGGTTCACCGGCTGGTTCGACCTCGATCACGGCTACGCGATGCGGTCCGCTCAGGGTCACACGCAGTTGGTCATCGGCCCGTGCGGGCAGACGGGCGTGCTGACCCTGCGGGTCGGGGCGGCACTGGCGCCCTCGCCCACCGACCAGTGCGACACCGAGACCGACGCGGCGCCGATAACCGTCGGCCACGTCGGCCCGGGGACCGGCGTGACGATGACCAGCGAGGACAACCGCGGCGGCTACGCGCTGGAGCCCGACGGCGCGCTCGTGCGGATGACGGTGGCGCTGGGCGAGCCCGGCAGCGTGTCGTCGATCGCCAACAACCAGCTCGTCTTCGCCCCGACGGGATTCCCGACCTGCACCGCGTTCCTGCGGATCCACGCCGCGCGCTGCTCCGGCCTGGTCCCGCGGGAGCGCTACCGCCTGCTGCGCGGGGGCCGGACGCTCGGCGCCGGCCGGGCCGGCGCGGCCGGGGCGGTCACCCTGACGGGGCTGGCGATGACGGGAGGGGACGTCGTGACACTCGTCAACACCGCCGGCCGGCGGCTGACCTCCCTGCATGTCGCTCGCCTGCGCATCGATCTGGTCGGCAACGAGACGGCCGTGTCGTCGGGCACGTGCCAGCCTGGCGACTATTGGGGGAAGCCGGTGACGAGCCCGCCGATCGGCGCCTCGATCGGCGTGGGCATCAGCAGCTCGGGCACGATCTGCCCCGCCAGCGGGAAGGCCAAGGGGCTTCCGACCGCCGACATCGCCCAGACCGACGACTTCTCCGGCGGCCAGACGGTCACGCAGGTCCCGGAGATCCAGTCAACCGCCCCGATCCAGGACGAAACCCTGTACGGCTCGTTCGTGGCCTCGGCGCAGTCAGGGCTGCCCGGACCGCACGGCTCGGTGTCGGCGGGCGGGGTGCCGATCGCGCTCACGATCAGGCCGGCCGGCTCCGGGCATCGCGTGTTCCACGCGACAAACGTCGACACCGCCCGGGGCGTGGACGTGCCCGCCCTGGCTCCGGGGGCCTATGTCGCCACCTGGGCCCTGCACGACGCCGCCGGCGACACGCGGAGGCTCACCACCCGGTTCGTCGACGAGGCCTGAGCCGGCCCCGCCGCGGCGGTCAGGACTCCAGCTGCGACAGCTTGCGCAGGAAGCCCAGCCCCGCGCTGAGCGGCGGGCCTGGGGCGGCGCTGAACGCGTAGCCCGTGACGGTGAGCCGGGTGCTGAGGAACGCGTCGAACAGCGTTTCTGCGTTCTGCTGTGAACGCGCCGCGCCTGCGCTGAGGCCGGCGAGGAGCTCGATGCCGGGGTGGGAGCGAGCGGCCTGGCGCGAGGCTGCCGACACAAAGGCGGCGTAGTCAGACGGGTCGGCCTGGCTGGCCTGCGCCGGCGCCTGAAAGGCGTCGGCGTCGTGCGCCGTGTCGGCGGCGAGTCGAAGCCGCACGAAGCCGCGATCCAGGTCCGACGCGGGCGTGCCGGGAGCCAGCACGGTCACGAGGCTCGCCCGCGGCGCGGCGATGAACAGCAGGCCGTGAGCGTGTGCGATGCCCGCCGCGACCGCGTAGTAATGCGCCGGGTTGCGCTGCTGCACGGCCGGCGTGGCCGAGGTGGCGCCCGCGGCGTACACCACGGCGGTGGTCCCGGCCGCCAGCCGGCCGTGGGTCACGGCGGCCGCCAGGCGACCCTCGTCGGCGAAGCTCGCGGCGGGCACGGCCGAGCCCATCCCGAGCGCCGCCAGCGCCGGGGCGCTTGCGCCGGTGACGAAGGTGCGGGGCGTGTTGAAGAAGTGCGCGGTGGTGCTCTGCGCCAGAGCGGCCAGTCCGCGCAGGACGGTGGCGCTGACGATCCATGCCGGCGGGGGGTCGGGCTGGGTCCCGTCCCCGGCCTGGGCCTGCGCCGCAAAGTCGGAGAACAGGAGCTGGCCGGGCCCGCCGCCGGGCACTCCGCACGCGAACGCGGCATAGGTGGTCGGCGTGAACGCGGCGTCCGCGACGATCGTCCCCGGCAGGTCGAAGGCGAAGCCGACGATCCCGATCCGCTTGCTGGCAAGGTAGTCCAGCAGCAGCTGAGCCACCGCCGGCGTGTTGGGCACGCAGTTGGTGGTGGAGTTCCCGTCCCACTCTGAGACGATCACCGGCACCGCGGCGCTCGTCGTCCCGAAGGTCTTGTCCCAGTAGGTGACGCCGCGGCTCAGTGACGGATAGTGGACCCCGTAAGCCAGCTGCGGGTCGGCGCGATGGGCGGGGTCGACGATTCGCATGCGGCCGGCCAGGGACTGCTCGCCCTTCAGACCGGGGACGACGATGACGTTGTCCGGGGCCTGGGAGCGGATCTGGGCGATGAGCGCCTGCATGCCGACCGCCTGACAGGCGCCCCCCGTGTAGATGATCTCGCCGCCGGCCCGCCACTGGATCCAGCCCGCCGGTGTCGCCGCCACCCCCGGCTCGTTGTAGAGCTCGAACATGACGTCCCCGTCGGCGACGAACATCGGCGCCAGCACGCCCCAGGCGCGGGCGGCCCCGGCGTCGGGGAGGGGGCAACGGGTCGGCTCTCCGGCGGGCGGCTGGGCCTGGAGTGAGACGATCACCGCCAGTCCGAGCGAGCGGGCGGTCTGCACCGCTCCCTCCACCTCGGCCACGTAGGCCGGCGAGTACAGGGGCCCCTCGGGGTCCAGCCCGAACTGGCTGACCTGGAAGCGGACAACATCGGCGTGGTCGGCCACCGCGGCCTGAAGCTCGGCGTAGCCGTACTGTTGGTGAGCGGCCACGTACTTGCCGCTGAGGGCGCCGTCGGGGGCCACCAGACCCACGATCTGCACGCCGCGCGGCACCCAGGGCAGGCCGTTGCGCAGCAGTTGGTTGTGCGAGACGGTGATGACCGACGTGGCCGCAACGGCACGGGAGACCGGCAGCGCCAGGGCGGCCATCGCCCCCGCGATCACGATCAGGATGCGCAAACGCCCCACGACAGCAGAACACCGGCGACGCGACGCAAGTTGCGCGCGCGTGGTCAGCTCACCTGCACGGGTTGCGCGAGCGCCTTGACGAAGTCCTCGAGTTGATCGGTGCGCCAGCACTCGAACGCCACGCAGTGCTCGGCATAGGCCGCGATTACGGAGTCGCCGTAGTTCCAATAGAGCCTGGGCTCGGGGTTGAGCCAGAACGTCCGTCCCGCCTTGGCAGTGATGGCGGCGAACACGTCGTCACGCGGGGGGCGGCCGTTGGTGCGGGCGTCGCCGAGCACGATCACGGTGGCCCGAGGATGCAGCTCGTCCTCGATCTCGGCCAGGAACTCCGTCCACACCCGGCCGTAGTCCGTGTAGCCCGAGATGTCGGCCACCCCTGCGTCGCGCGACACGGCCTCGCTGGCGGCGCGGAAGTCGCGCTCGCGCTCGAACACCTCGGTCACCTCCGAGATCCGTTCGATGAACACGAACGAGCGCAGCTTGCGGAAGGAGTCGTGCAGGGCGTGCAGGACCGAGAGGAAGAAGGTGCTGGCGCTGGTGACGCTGGTGGACACGTCGCACAGGACGAAGATCTCGGGGCGGCGCGGTCGGCGCGGTCGGTACTTGAGCTCGATGGGGACGCCACCGGTCTGGAGCGAGGCCCGCATGGTGCGGCGCACGTCCACGTGCGCGTGGCGCTTGCGGCCCTTGAGCTCGTGGCCCTGGGTGGCCAGCCGGCGCTTGAGCTGCGCCACGACGCGATGCACCGCAGCCAGGTCCTGGATGGGCCCCGTGGGGAGCGCGCGGTCGAGCTCTGAGAGCGGGCGCTTGGGTGGCAGGCTGGCGGTGCGCTCGATCAGCGCCCGTTCCAGCTCGCGGCGCAGATGCTGCTCGAAGCGGCGCAACTGGTCGCGCGGGACCCCCTCGCGGCGCGGGTCGTCGGGCGGCAGGTCGGGCTGCGGCTCGGTGCGCAGGCCGAGCGCGCGGCGGATGCGCTGGACGTCCACGCCCAGCACCCCGGAGCCCTCGCCGCGCCCGAACGCCGCGATGGCCAGCCGGGCCAGATCGCGCATCGCCGCATCCGAGCCGTCCTGGAGCGCGGCGGCGATTTGTTGACGCAGCGCATCGAGGTCGAGGCTGAAGGACTGTGCCCCCTGGCCCGCGCCCGCCTCTGAGATCTCCTGGCGGGCCGCCTCGGCCTCGGCGGCGCGGAAGAAGAAGCGCTCGAACACGAGCTCGAACGTGTGCCGGTCGTCGGGCGATTTGGCCAGCGTCGCGGCCAGCGCCTCCTTGAAGTCCTCCTTGACCGTCCAGCTGATCTCGGTCAGCGCGGCGAACGCGTCGAGGAGCTCGGAGGTGCCGACCGCCATGCCCTCGTCGCGCAGTTCCTCGGCGAACGCCAGCAGCTGTCCGTCGAAGCCGCCGGGACCGCGGTCCGGGATCTTGGCGTAGAGCTTGCCCGGCGGGCTCTGCGGGGGGGCGGGCATCGTCGCGGCCGGGGCCGGACCTGCCTACGCCGCGGGGCGGGCGCCCGCCGCCGGCTCGAGCTTGACGCCCACCCGCTCGGCCACGGTGTCCAGGTCGGTGCGGTGCTTGACGATCACGCTCATCGTCTGGCGGAAGATGTCGGCATCGATGTCGGTGGCGCCGAGCAGCAGCAGGGCCCGGGCCCAGTCAATGGACTCGGCGATGCTCGGGGGCTTCTTGAGGTCCAGGTCGCGCACCTGGTTGATGATCTCCACCAGCCGCCGCGCCACGTGCTCGTCGAGCTCGGGTGAGTGCAGGCGGACGATCTCCAGCTCGTGCTCGAGGTCGGGGTAGTCCAGCCAGAGGTACAGACAGCGGCGCTTGAGCGCCTCGGTGAGCTCGCGGGTGTTGTTGGAGGTGAGGAGGACGACGGGCTGCGTGCGCGCCTCGATCCGCCCCAGCTCTGGGATCGAGATCTGAAAGTCCGAGAGCAGCTCCAGCAGCATCGCCTCGAACTCCTGGTCGGTCTTGTCGATCTCGTCGATGAGCAGCACCACCGGCTCGGCGGACGCGATGGCCGTCATCAGCGGTCGCGGCAGCAGGAACTCCTCGCCGAAGATGTCGTCCTGGACGTCCTGCCAGCTGGCGTCTCCGGCCTCGGTCTGGATGCGCAGCAGCTGCTTGCGGTAGTTCCACTCGTACAGGGCCTTGGCCTCGTCCAGCCCCTCGTAGCACTGCAGGCGCACCAGGGTGCGCTCCAGATAGCGCGACAGCGCCTTGGCCAGCTCGGTCTTGCCCACTCCCGCCGGGCCCTCCACCAGGACCGGCTTGTCCAGCTTGGTGGCCAGGAAGGAGACGAGCGCGGTCGATTCTCCGGGCAGATACCCGACGCGGCGCAGGCCGGCGGCGATCTCTTCCACGGACTGCGGCTGGGGTGTTGTCTCAGATGTGGCCATGACGTGGGGGCGTGACGCCGCTGCGATCGGGACCGGGCGCACGGCGCGCCCCTCAAATATAGGGTTCTGTCGCCGTGGTCCTTCTCATCGCCTCCCAGCAGGCCGAGTTACACGCCCTCGTCGCGGTGCTGGTCTTCGGACTCGTCATCGGCGTCTTCGGCCACATCATCAACTCGCGGACGCTGATCCTGACCAGCATCATCATCATCGGCGGCGTCAGCGCCTACTTCGCCTTCAGCTTCAGCCATGTGACCTAGCGCCGGCCCGCCCGGCGCTGGGTCGGCTCAGTTGGGCCGTTCGAGCCGGATCGTCAGCTGATCGTCGTCGGGGTCCGGGCGCCCAGGCAGGCGTTCCGTCGGCGGCTCCGGCGCGGTCTCGGGCTCCGGCGACGCGGGGGGTTGTGCGGGGGCGGAGCGGCCGAGCCGGGCGGTCGGGGGCTCCTCGAGCTTGAGCTCCTGGATCTCGCGGCGGTCCAGTGGCCGTCGTCGGCGCGGAGGCCGGGTGCCGGGCGCCTCGGCGGTCCGGGACGGCTCGGACGGTTGGGGCGCCTCGGGCGCGACGGTCGGCCCCGGGCGGGCGGTCGTCGCGCCCGCCCTCTCGCCGGATGCTCCGATGCTGCGGGGGCGAACCCGGCGCGTCGGTGCCTCGGCGGGGTCCGCGCGCGTCGGCGCGTCGGAGGGCTCGAGCAGCGCCGGCGGCGGGGGAGCAGGCTCACGGCGGGCCCGGAACTCCTGGGTCCAGTCGTCGTCGGCGCCCATATCGGGCCCCGGGTAGGCGCGCGGCGCGGCGCGGCGGCGCGGCTCCTCGCCACCTCGGCGCAGCCAGCCTCGGCGCGGGGGGCGCGTGGTCGCGCCGGCGGACTCGCGCTCGCCGGGCAGCGGGGGCTCGGGCTCGTGCGCCAGCCGGATGAGCGAGCCGGCGTAGGCGAGCAGGGCGGCCACCGCGAGCGCCACGAAGATCCCCCATTCGATCCCCGAGGTATAGGCGATCTGTCCGTGGCGGCTGGTGCCCTGCTTGTCGAAGATGCGCCAGATGATCAGCAGGCAGGTCCACAGCCCGGCCGCGGTGATCACGCCCCCGTCGCCGCCGGGCACGTGGAAGGCCTGTCCCTCGGCGCGCACGAACAGCAGGAGCAGGACGCTGGCCGAGACCAGCAGCACCGCCGCCTCCACGAACGAGAACGCGCCCCACCCGGTCAGCGAGCTGCTGGCCGAGCGCAGGGTGCTGACGCCGTTGGCGAACACCGTCTCCTGATACCAGGGCAGGAACAGCGTCAGGAACAGCCCGACGCAGGCCAGCGCGGCCAGGCGCCGCTCGTGGGGCAGACCCCGCCACACGCGGATCATCCGCGTCGGGGGTGACCCCAACCGCTGCGCTTCGCCGGCGCCGCGACCGGAGCTCATGCGCCCACGAACGCCGTCACGCGCGTGGCAGGCGACACGATCCGAGCGCCCACCTCGATCTGGCTGAGCATCCAGCTCCGGGACACCTCTCGATTGTACGGGGCGGGGCGGGCGCTAGAGAATCGGGATGTCCTCGACGTCCGAGGGCCCGGGGCGGCGGTGCTCGTTGCGCTCCAGATACCAGTCGATCAGGGCGCGCACCGCCAGGAGGACCTCGCGCACAGCCTCGGCCAGCCGCTGCTGCAGGTCGGGAGGGATCCGGTCGCGCAGCGCCGCCACCACTACCAGCAGCAGGTCGGCGTCGGCGCCCAGGCCGGTCCCGGACGCGCCCGCCCCCTCCTCGGGCGGCGGCTGTTGCCAGCCCGCGGGCGGGGGCCGCGCGGTGACGTGCCCGGCAGCATCGGCCAGCAGCCGCTCGGCGGCCTCAGAGGCGCGATCCAGTCGCTCCTCCAGGCGCCCCAGCGCGCCCTTCATCTCCTCGCGCCCCGGGCCGGCGCGTTGCTCGTCAGCGTCGTGGCTCGCCATCGAACCGGATCTGGAGGGCGCCGTCCTCGAACGTTGCCGCCGCTGGGCGCATGGCCGCCATCGCGGGCGGCAGCATGATCGTTCGCCGCTGCCCGTCGACGCCGACCACCAGCTCGAGCCCGATCTTCTTGAGCGAGATGTCGCCCTTCTCGGCGAACGGCAGGTCCAGCCGCAGCGAGGCGCCGTCCTCGAGCACCTCCAGCTCCTGGGCGAGCGCGTCGTGCAGGACCGCCGCCGGGTCGGTATCGGCGAACAGCTCGCTCCGCAGGCGGTCGAGCATGCCCGGGCCCACCACCTCCTGCTCGAAGTAGGGCGCGCACAGCACGGGCACCGGGGCGAACGCCGAGTGCACGAGCTCCAGGTGCTCCTGCTGCACCCGCCGCCACGCTGCGAAGTACTCGCCCACGCCGTCAGGGAAGATGCGGTTGACGATCACCGCGTCGGTGAGGTAGCCGTAGAGGTTGAGGTAGGTGAACGTGCGCATCGCCTCGCCGATCACCATCTTGTCCGGGTTCATGACCAGCCGGATCGTCGACCGCGTGCGGTCGCGGAGGATCTCGTTCATCGCGATGAGATTCTGGGAGAGCCGCTGGATGTCGGCGAACACCGCCGGGCCAGGCAGCGAGATGTCCAGGAGCGAGCGCGCGATCGGCCGCGCCGCCGCCAGGATCTGGCGCTCGAAGGGGAACACCTTCTCGATCCACCAGCGGGCGACGTCGGGAAACGACAGCAGCCGCAGCGTCTCGCCGGTCGGCGCGCAGTCCACGATGACGACGTCCCACTCGCCGGACTCGTTGTGGGACTGGAGCCGCAGGAGGGCGAACAGCTCGTCGCCGCCGGGCGGGACGGTCAGCTCCTCGGCGGAGATCCGGTCCACGCCTCGCTCGATGAGCAGCTCGCCCAGCCACTCCTGGACCCCGGACCAATGGCGTTCCATCTCGTCCTGGGCCTTGACCTCCTGGCCCCACAGGTTGTCGCCGGCCTTGACCGGATCGGCGCCCAGTTCGGCGGCGAGCGACTCCGCGAGGCTGTGCGCCGGGTCGGTGGAGATCACGAGCGTCCGCATGCCCGCCGCCGCGCAGCCGCGGGCGGTGCACGCGGCCACCGAAGTCTTGCCGACGCCGCCCTTTCCGGTATAGAGGATCGTCCGCGGGCGCCCCATCGGCGCGAGTCTACGGGGCACGGAGGCCCGCGCGGCGTCCCCGCGGGCCCGGCGCGCTCAGCGCGTGACCTGCAGGCTCCCGGTGATCCGGGCGAAGTTGCCGGCGAGGTCGGTGGCGGTGAGCACCACGCCGTAGGTCCCGGCCTTGCGGATCCGCGGCACGGTGAAGCTGTGCGCCCCGTAGCCGAACGAGGCGCTGGTGGCGAACACCGTCCGGTCTGACGCGTCGGTCACCACCATCCCCACATGGGAGATCTTCGACAGCCGGAAGCGCAGCGCGAAGGCCGCACGGTCGCGGACCCGCGTGGTCAGCTGGGTGAGGGCGGGCGGGGTGGTCAGGTAGGCCTGGAAATGCTGGGCGGTGGTGCAGTAGATCGGCACCGAGGTCCGCGCGCAGAGCTGCTGGAGGAAGCCGGTGACGAGCACGTGGTAGTCAAGCGTGTCCTCCACGCCCGGCTGATAGAGCGACCAGGCGCCGGTGTCGAACCCGGGCAGCTCCGCCTGGGCCTGGGCATTGCCGGCGGCGAACAGCTGCGCCGCGGTCGGGTTGCCGCTCACGTGGGCGAAGTCGTAGAGCCCGATCAGCGTCTGCAGGAAGGCGTTGATGATGTCGGTGGAGGGGGCGAAGGTGTACTGCAGGAAGCGCGTCCCGGCGGGCGCCCTGACGTTGACCCCCACCGGGGGCGGCACGCTGAAGATCGGCAGCGCCGACGTGGCCACGTTGAGATAGGTGGCGTTGCCGGTCGCCTGGTAGGCGCGGCTCAGCGCCTCCAGTCCGGTGGCCTGGGACATGGCGCTGGTCCACGGCGGCGATCCCCCGTCGAAGTGGAAGTAGTACTCCCAGGCCAGGCCACCGCCGCGCCGCGCCGCCAGCGGGATCATCTCGCTCAGCAGCTGTTCCATCGCCGGGTAGTCCGCGGCGCCCGCGGTGTAGAGCCCGTCGGCCTTCCCGAACGTTCCCAGGACCTGGAGCTGGATCCCCTGGCCGGGGTAGTACTCCCACACCAGCTGCGAGCCCGCGAACTCCACCCGCTGGCCGCTGGAGAGCAGGGGACCGTGTGTCCACCACTGCTGGTTGGCCGCCAGGGTGGCCATCAGCGCCGGCAGCCGAGATGCGGTGAGCTGATGAGAGGCGGCGATGTCGTGCATCGTCACGGTCACCGCCGCGAGCTCGGTCCGGCGTGTGCCGCGCAGCTTGCGCTCGGTGGCCAGGGCGCCGTTGTACGCCGCCGCGTCGCCGTGGTACTGGGCCGCGGTGAGCGCGTGGCTGCGGTAGAGCCGGGCCAGCTCCGACAGGAACGTGATCGCGGGCTTCTTGGGCTTCCCGCGCTTGGCCGGCGTGCCGCCCTTGCCCGGCGCGGCGCCTCCGCTGGACGCGGTGACCATCGCGGGGTGCTCGGCGCCGGTCGCGATCCCGCCCACGGCGGCGGGGGAGACCCCTGCCGGGGGAGGGGTCAGCGCCCGACCCGACACGAACGGATCGTTGCGACGTACCGCGTGGCCGTGGTGGCCCAGAACGAGCACCGGAGCGGCGGCGGCGCTGGCCGGATATACCAGCACAGCGAGCAGGATCAACAGGCTCCTGCGCACTGAGCCGATGCTACATTCGCGCCGAGGCACCCGCCACGACTGAGGAGGATGTTGCATGTACACCCGGAACACGTCCGGCACGCCGTGGTTGCGGCCGGCACTGCTCCTGAGCGCCGTCGTGGCGGCGTTGGCACTCGCCGCATGCGGATCCAGCTCGGAAGGGTCGGGCTCCTCGGGTGACGCGCAGTCGCTCATCCAGCAGACCTTCGCCACGGGCCATCCCGTCAAGAGCGGCGTCCTGGGCGTCTCGCTGACCCTGACCCCGTCGGGCTCGAGCACCGTGAGCGGGCCCATCGGCTTCAGCATCAGCGGGCCGTTCCAGAGCCGCGGGACCGGCAAGCTGCCGGCCTCGAATTTCACCGTCGCAATCTCGGCGCTGGGCCGCCGCGGCCAGCTCGGCATCGTGTCGACCGGGACGGGCGCCTACGTGACCCTCCAGGGCACCGCCTACCAGCTGCCCGCGGCCGACTTCCAGCGCCTGGAATCGGGCTTCGCCGGGGTCGGAGGTGGGTCCGGCCAGTCGGCCGGCGGCCTGGCGGCGCTCGGCCTCAATCCCCAGCACTGGCTGTCGGACCCGACCGTGGTCGGCAGCGACAACGTCGGCGGCGCCGACACCACCCACATCCGCTCCGGTGTGAACACCAGCGCGCTGCTGGCCGATGTCAACACCTTCCTGGCCAAGGCGTCCAGCTCGTCGGGGTCGAGCAAGATCCCGAGCTCGATCCCTCCGGCCACCCAGCAACAGATCGCCGGCGCGATCAAGAACGCGACGATCGACATCTGGACGGGCAAGGACGACAAGATCCTGCGCAAGGTCTCGCTCAACCTCAACGTTCCGGTGAGCGGGCGGGCCTCCACGCTCGCCGGAGGCATGACGTCGGCCGGGATCGGCTTCAGCCTCCAGTACTCGAAGATCAACCAGCCGCAGACGATCTCGGCTCCCGCCAGCGTCCACCCCTACAGCGAGTTCGCGACCAAGCTGCGCTCGCTGCTCAGCGGGGTGACGGGGTCGGTGGCCGGCGCGGGTGGGAGCGCCTCGGGCTCAGCGGGCTCGACCGGCGCCGGCGCGACCGTCAAGAAGTACACCCAATGCCTTCAGGCGGCGGCCCAGGACGTCGTGAAGATGCAGAAGTGCGCCTCGCTGCTCAACGGCGGGTGATCCGCCGGGCGGGGCGCGCGGCGCCCTGAGAGCGGCTACTCCCGTCCGGCCTCCTGGTCGTCCTCCTCCAGCTCGTCAGAGGAGTCTCCGCCGTCGTCCTCCTCTTCCACCGAGCCGGCGTGCAGGTGGACCTGAAAGGCCTCCAGCAGCTCGTCGCGGCGGTGCTCGTCCATGGGGAGCTCGTCTGAGATCTGCACCCAATCGGCCCCCTCGAACTCTTCCATGTTGAAGATCTCGGAATCGAGCTCTGGGGAGTCGTCGACGACGATCAGGACCTCGGTCTGGGGGTTGAAGTAGGTGCCGGGGCGATTGACCAGATCGTCCAGCTCAACACGGCGTGGGTCGACCATGGCGCGCAGCCTACCGACTGCGGCCGCCGCGGGTGCTGCAGCCGGTCAGAGCTCGCTGAGGGCCGAGATCTGCCGCTGCACCTCGGCCTCGACGTCCAGCGGTGGCTTGCCCTGCCGGGCGCGCCGGTGGTTGCGGCCGATCACGAGATCGCGGATCTCGGCGCGCAGCTCGTCATCCACCGCGGGCGCGGTGAGGCGGTCCAGCTCCTGCTCGATGTCGAGCTCGGGCTCGCCGCGCCGGCGCCGCCGGGCGTTGCGGGCCTCGAGCATCTGCCGGATCTCCTCGTCGCGCTCGACCAGCCCGGCCGCCGAACCGGACGCCGGGCCGGAGGGCTCGCTCTCCATCAGCATGTGATCGCGACCGTAGTCCTCCCAGGTGCGGCGGCCGAACAGCAGTACCGCCACCGCGCCGGCGACCCCGACGGCGCAGACGATCACCACGACCGTGCCGAACGCGCTCTGCACCCCTTAAGTGTGCCGAAGAACTGGACAAAGGTTGGGTTGCGCGGTCAAGGAATAGGGGTATCCTTGCGCTAGAGCAGATTGACTGACTAGTCAATCGAAGCGCGTAAAAGGAGAACACGGTGGTTGATTTCACCCTCACCGACGAGCAGAAGAGCATGCGCGAGATGGCGCACGACTTCGCTGAGAAGGAGATCCGTCCAGTCGCCTGGGACTACGACAAGGACGCCACCTGGCCCGGCGAGATCCTCGAGAAGGCGTGGGAGCTGGGTTTGATGAACAACCACCTCCCGTCCGAGTACGGCGGGCCCGGCCTGGGCGTCCTCGACGGGGTCATCATCGAGGAGGAGCTGTCCTGGGGCTGCTCGGGGATCGCCACCTCCCTCACCTGCAACGGCCTCGCGACTGCGCCGGTCATCCTGGCCGCGTCCGAGGAGCTCAAGCGGGAATACCTGGGCCGCCTCACCGAGGCGCCGCTGTACGCGTCGTTCTGCCTCACCGAGCCGGGCGCCGGCTCCGACGTCTCGGGGATGAAGACCACGGCGACGCGCAAGGGCGACAAGTGGGTCATCAACGGCTCCAAGTGCTTCATCACCAACGGCGAGTACGCCAACTGGTACACGGTCTACGCCAAGACCGACAAGGACGCCGGCCATCGGGGCATCTCCTGCTTCATCGTCCCCCGCGACGCCGGCGTGGTGGTGGACAAGCACGAGGACAAGATGGGCCAGCGCGCGTCCAACACCGCGACGATCACCTTCCCTGAGGTCGAGATCCCGGCAGATCACCTCGTGGGGGAGGAGAACAAGGGCTTCAAGATCGCGATGATGACCCTGGACCGCACCCGCCCCGGCGTCGCCGCGATGGGCGTCGGCGTCGCGCGCGCCGCGATGGAGATGGCCATCCAGTACTCCAAGGAGCGCCAGCAGTTCGGCGTGCCGATCGCCATGCACCAGGCGATCCAGTTCATGATCGCCGACATGGCCACCAAGGTGCACCTGTCGCGGCTGGCCACCTGGAACTCGGCCGTGCTGCTGGACCAGGGCCAGCGCAACACCCTGGAGTCCTCGCACGCCAAGCGCTTCGCGGCCGACACCGCGATGGAGGTCACCACCGACGCCGTGCAGGTGTTCGGCGGCTACGGCTTCATCAAGGAGTACAAGGTGGAGAAGCTCATGCGCGACGCCAAGATCCTCCAGCTCTACGAGGGGACGGCTCAGATCCAGCGCCTGGTCATCGCCCGCGAGACGCTGCTGCCGCGCCGCGTCGAGGAGCCGGCCCCCGCGGTCGCCTAGGTGGAATCAGCCGCCTAGTCTCCGCTCGCGCGGACCTCTGTAGGGAGGGGGGCCCACGGGCCCCCCTTCGGTTTGGGCCGCGGCGATCCACCGGTTTCCGTCCTCGCCCGGTGGTTGACTGACGACATGCCACGTTGGGTCCTTGTACCGGCGGTGGTGGCAGGGCTGGCTTCGTTCGCCGGCGGAGCGCTCGTCGGCGCCCATTCCAACGCGGGCGCATCGGTGCCGGGCCGTCCCGCGATGGGCGCGCATGTCCGCGGCGCGCGCACGACGGATGGGGCACGCTCCCCGCGGCCGAGCGGCGCGCGCAGGGCGATCCCCACCCCGCCGGCCGACACCGCCATCCCCAGCAGTGCGGCCACGTGCAGCGGTTCGCCCAGCGCCGGGGCCGACGCCACGGCGGTGACCGCGGGGACGAGCAGCAGCAATGCGCCGACCCGGCTGGCGTGCATGCACCTCAGCAGCGTGAACAGCACCAGCAGCGTCCCGATGCCCATGCCCCAGCCCAGCCAGCCGACCGACAGCACCAGCCGTGCGCCGGCGTCGTAGCGCCCGCCTGCGCGCCGCGATGTGGCGCGCCACCGCCGCTCGCCGCCCGGTGGCGGCCTGAGCCGTCGGCGCTACAGCCAGCCCTTGCGGCGGAAGAAGACTCCGAAGCCCGCCACCGACGCCGCCAGAAGCCCCAGCCCGAAGACGTAGAACACCCACTCGGCGTTCATCCACCGCACCAGCGAGCCGAAGTTCTGGCCGAAGAAGCCGGTCAGGAACGTGAGCGGCAGGAAGATCGTGGCGATGATCGTGAGCTGCTTGTTGATCTCGCCCTGGCGGTTGGCCACGGTCGACAGGTACATGTCCGTGGCGCCGGAGAGGAGGTCGCGATAGGAGTCGACGAGCTCCGACACGCGGATCAGGGTGTCGTAGAGGTCACGGAAGTAGAGCCGGTCGTCGGTCTCGAGCCCCGGCAGATCGGCGATCCGGTCGGCGTTGCGGGCGAACATGTCACGCATCGGCGACACCACGCGGCGCATCGCCACCAGGTCGCGCTTGAGGGCGAAGATACGCCGCAGCTGCTCGGGCGTCGGATCATCGATCACCTCCTGCTCGACGTTGTCGATGTCGTCGTCGGTCCGGCCCAGGACCGGCACGAACGTCGAGATGACCGCATCCAAGACCTTGTAGACGAGGAACTGCTCGGAGCGGATCGGCTGATCGTCGTACCGTCGCCGCAGATCTGCCAGGGACGCGAACGGCCCGCGGTGGATGGTGACCACGTAATCGCCCGAGATGATCAGATGCACCTCGCGCAGCAGCGGCCCGCCGGAGGCGGTGTCCTCGTCCACGCCGAACACGACCATGAACATGTAGCCCTCGTACTCCTCGATCTTCGGCCGCTGCTGGAAGGTGCGCGCGTCCCCGAGGGTGAGGGGATGCAGCGAGATCTTCTTGCTCAGCTTTTCCAGATCGTCGTCGCTGGGATCCTCCAGGTCGATCCAAACGAACCCCTCGGTCTGGAGCTGGGCCTCAAGCTGGTCGTCCGGGGGGTTGTGCAGACAGGGGACGCGCAGCGTCTCTCGGTGCGGCGCAGCCGGCTCGCCGGTAGTCACGCGCCTAAGCTACCAGTCGGCTCTGACGCTCCGGGACGGTGAGGGCAGCCGTTGATTTGTGCGCCTTCTTCGCAAGCGAGGCGGGCTTGTCGATCATCGCGATGATGCCGATGGCGGCCGCTCCGATCACGAAGGCGCCGCACACACCGGCCAGGGCCCACGAGCCCAGCCGCACGGATTCCCTGTTCTCAGAACTGCGCGCTCGCTGGAACGCGCGCCCGGAATTCGGGTCACTCGGTAGCGCTGAACTCCCAGATCGCGATGCCGAGCATGATCAGCCCCAGGATCACGACGACGGCGGCCTCCAGCAGCGTCGGCACCCGCCAGCCGAACCAGGTGACGCCGGAGTTGAGCGATTGCTGGGCGGCGGAGGAGATGTGGAGGTGGCTGAACACCGCCCGTCGCATCGGGTCGACCGCGTAGGTGAGCGGATCGAGGCGGTTGAGGATCGCCAGCCACGTGGCGAGTCCCGCCACCGGGAACAGCGCCCCGGAGATGAAGAACATCGGCGTCACGATCATCTGCATCACGCCCATGAACGACTGCATCTGCTTGATCCGCGCCGCGATCATGACGCCGAACGCGGTGATCGAGAACGCCAGCAGAAGCTGCAGGAAGAAGACCTCGAGGATCATCACGGCGTTGTAGGGAACGTGCACCAGCGGAGCGATGGCGATGATGACGATGCCCTGGATGCAGGCCACGCTCGCGCCGCCGATGACCTTGCCGATCACGATCGAGCTGCGCCGGATCGGGGCCACCATCATCTCGCGCAGGAAGCCGAACTCCCGATCCCACACGATCGAAGCAGCCGAGAACATCGCGGTGAACATGACCGCGATGCAGAGGATGCCGGGGTAGATGAACGTCTTCAGGTTCACCCCGTGCGTGCCCGCGGACGCGACAGACTGCAGCCCGGTGCCGAGCACGAACAGGAACAGGAACGGCTGGACGAGCGTGGTCACCATCCGCAGGCGATCGGCGCGGTAGCGGATCAGCTCGCGGCGCCAGACGACCTTGATCGCCCGCAGCTCGGAGCGCAGGCTGCGCTGCGGGACCGAGACGCGGACGATCGGCGTCGTGGACGCGGATGCGGTCTCGGCCGGGGTGGGGCTGCCGGTGGTGGTGGTGGTGCTCATCGCCGGCCTCCGGTCATCATCTGCATCATCACCCGGTTGCGGTGCTTGGAGGAGTCCTCCTCGGCGTCGCGGATCGTGGTCCCGGTGTAGGACATGAACACGTCGTCCAAGGTGGGACGCGACACGCTCACGGACCGGATCGGCATGTCGAACTCGGCGAACAGCCGCGGCACGAACTCCTCGCCGGCGGGGACGCCGAACGTGACCGCCCCCTCGCTCACCTGCGCCGGGATCCCGAACTGCCGCTCCAGCGAGGCGATCGCGGCGTCATTGTCATCGGTGTGGATCGTGACGCGGTCGGTGCCGACCCCGGCCTTGAGGGCGCCGGGCGAGTCCAGGGCCACGATCTCCCCGTGGTCCATGATCGCGATCCGGTCGCACCACTCGGCCTCGTCCATGTAGTGCGTGGTCATGAAGATGGTGATCTCCTCGCGCTCCTTCAGCTCCCGGATGTAGCTCCAGATCGACCGCCGCGTCTGGGGGTCCAGGCCGATGGTGGGCTCGTCCAGGAAGAGGACGCGCGGCGAGTGCATCAGCCCGCGCGCGATCTCCAGGCGGCGCCGCATCCCCCCGGAGAACGTGCCCACGACCGAGTCCTTGCGGTCCCACAGGCCCACCATCTCCATCACCTGGCGCATGCGCGGCTCCACCAGGTTGGACTGGACCCCGTAGAGCTCAGCGTGGAGCTCCAGGTTCTGAGCGGCGGTCAGGTAGCCGTCCAGCGTTGGGTCCTGGAACACCAGGCCGATGTTGCGCCGGACGTCGTCGCGCTCGCGGACGACGTCGTGACCGGCCACCTGCGCCGCGCCCGACGTCGGCCTGACCAGCGTGCACAGCATGTTGATGGTGGTCGTCTTGCCGGCGCCGTTCGGGCCCAGGAACCCGAACACCTCGCCAACGGCGACCTCGAAGTTGACGCCACGCACCGCCCTGACCTCGTCGAAATTCTTGACGAGGTCATGGACGGCGATGGCCGGAGGGGTGGCTCCGTTTGAGTCGGCTGACGTCATCGACTCGCTAAACGTTAGCCCCGCTACGCCTCGGACTCGCCGGACTCGTCGGAGTCCTCGACGTTCTCGGCGTCCTCGGCGAGGATGCGGTACAGCGCCCGGCGTGTCTCGGCGAGAACCTCGGTGGCGCGGGCGCGCTGCGCGTCGTCGCCGACCGTGGCCACCTGCCAGGCGGCCTTGCCGATCTGGATCACCAGCGGCGCCAGCTCGGTGATGGCGTTCTCGCCCTCCTCGTCGGCGGGCTTCCAGGGCTCGGGCTCCTCGGCCCGGGTCTCCAGGTGCTCCCGTCCGGCATCGGTGATCTCGAACCGGCGCGAGCCGTCGGACTCCGCGGACCGGATCAGGCCCTCGTCCTCGAGCTGGGCCAGCGTGGGGTAGACCGAGCCGGGGCTCGGGCGCCACCGGCCGTCACTGCGCTCCTCGATGGTCTGCATGAGCTGATAGCCGTTGGCCGGCTGCTCGGCCAGCAGGCGCAGGAGCGCCAGCCTGACGTCGCCCCGCCGTGCCCGGCCGCGCCCACGGGGACCATGGCCCCGGCCACCCCCGCGCCCGAACGGGCCGGGACCGCCGAAGGGGCCGCCGCCCATGCGGCGCCACGCGATCAGCTCCTCGATCTCCTCGGGCGTCGGGCGCATGCCCTGCCGCCCGCCGCGCGAGAACAGCCAGTTGGCTGCGTCGCGATGGTGGTGATGGCGGTGGCCCTTGGGCCGACCGCCACGGGGCGTCCACTCATCGGTGAACCGCTCCCGCATCGCCCAGGCTCCTCGCCCGGGCCAGTTCTGTGCGTATGCACCAGTCATATGTGGTTCCTCCACTCGTTGACTTTCTTTTCGTTTGACTGTCGTCGTTGTATCGACGATACGTAACGATATATCGCAAACTGTCGTTTGTCAAGAGGGTCTGCGGCTGGCTGGGCGGAGCTGGCTGGCGGAAATGCATGCACGGGGGCGAGTTCGGACGCGTGCGTGCACTGATGCGCGCCAGGTTGGCGCCACGCTCCCCACACCCCGGGTGGTGGCCCTGTGCGTGCAGTTGCGCCAGGCGAGCGTGTTGGCGAAGCCCGGGGCGCGCCGCGCCCCACCCGCGAGGCCAGGCGGCGGCTACTCGCCGTCCGCCGGGTCCGCGGAGCCGCCCGAGCCGGAGCCCGAGCCGGGGCCACCGCTGCGATTGCGCAGCCACTCAGAGATCTGCTGGCTCACGTCGCCGACCTGTGAGCCGAGGTTGGTGACGTTGTCGCCGAGCTCGCGGAACAGGGCCCGGAAGCGCTCGCTGTAGTACTCGAAGGCGTCGGAGGCCTCGGCGCGGGGGTCGGTCTGCTCGCCGCGGCGGCGGTACTCGCCGCGGACGATCCGGTCGTACTCGCCGCTCTGCACCCAGCTCATGACCTCGGAGACACGGCGCACCGAGTTGGAGTGGGTCGCGTTGATCTCGTTGAAGAAGCGGCGGATGCGGTCGTGGCGGTCCTCCCAGTTCTCGTACACCATCGCCTGGGCCATGAACGCGTCGAGGTTGAGCTGCTCGGCGGGCAGGCCGGCGGCGACCACCATCAGCGCCCGGCAGACGATGCGCGGGTCGCGGACGGCCAGCGTCGCGGCGCGGTCGCAGCTGAGCTCGGCGGCCCGGCGCCACTCCAGCAGGACAGCGCGGACAGCGCGGAGGGGCAGCCCGAGGAGGGGCAGGCTGTTGCCGGCGGAGAGCAGGATGTTGAGCGCCGTGATGTAGAGGACGTGGTCGGAGAGGATGTGCCCGAGCTCATGGGCCAGGATCACCCGCTGCTCGCCCGGTCCGAGCTGCTCCAGCAGCGTGGCGCCGACCACGATCATCGGCTTGGTGGAGCCGATGGTCACGGCGTTGAAGTGCAGGGCCGAGGTGACGTACAGGTCGTAGTCCTCGGGCATGTCGAGGATGTGCCGGACGCCCTCGTAGGACGTCCACAGCTGCGGCAGCTGGCGCTCGGACGCCTTGATCGAGTTGCCCAGGTACATCTGGCGCAGGGCGCGCTCGTAACTGAACTCCACGAGCCTGCGCACCACGGTGTCCATCATCGGGATGGACTTCAGCGCCGCGGTGGCCGCCCGATCGGCCGGGTGCTCGTAGGCCTTGGAGGAGATCCCCGGGTACGGCTCGATTGCTTCGGGGAGCGTGTCGGGCATCGGTCCCGTCAAGCGTACAGGCGTCGCATCACCGCTCACAGAGAGAATGGACGCCGATGCGACCACTCCGGGCCGCTCAGACGTTCCCCGCCTCCGTGGCCGAGGCCGAGCGCTGCTGGTATGACACCAGCCGTTGGGCATCGTGGGTCGACGGGCTCGACCATGTGGTCCAGACCGCCGCGCCGTGGCCGGGCGCGGGCGGCAGCGTCACCTGGGAGTCCGGCCCGGCGGGCCGCGGCCGGGTGACGGAGCGGGTGGTCGCCTACACGCCCGCCGACGGACAGGCGCTGGAGGTCTCCGACGACTCGATGACCGGCCATCAGACCGTGGCGTTCGCCGCCGTGCCCGAGGGGGTCGAAGTGACACTTCACCTCGAGTACCGGCTCAACCGCCGGTCGCCCTTGATGCCGGTCGTGGACGTGCTGTTCATCCGGCGGGAGATGGCGCAGTCACTCGGCCGGACGCTGGCGCGGTTTTCCGGGCGCCTGCGCGCTGAGCCGGGCCCGGCCGACCTCCCGTAGCTCGGGGAGGCCGGCCGGATCCGGCAGAGGTCAGCGAACCTTGTACTGATACGGGATGGTGGCCACCTCGTCGCCGCTGAACGTGTCAAGGTTGAAGGTGTCCACGCCGAGGAAGCCGCGGACGACCTTGCCGCGACGCCCGCTGGGCGGGAAGGTGACCGTGATCGTCCCGGTCTCGCCCGGCCCGAGGCTGAGCGGGGTGTATGGCGCCTTGGGATTCACGCTCTGGGCCCACACGTCACCCGACGTCGACGACACGTTGGAGTCGAACGGGTTGGTGTTGGCCACCGCGGCCAGGTTCACGCTCGACCCGGCGGGAGCGCCGTCGGTACCGAACGGGCCCTGCGCCTCCGGGAGGCCGGCGTAGAATCCGGGATTGACCTCGGGCGCCGTGATCCGCGTCACTGCTGCGTTGCCGAACGACGGGCCGATCGCGTCGGGAGTGCCGAAGTTGGACTCTGCCTCCAGCACGATCGGGACGTTGCCCTGGGCGAACATCGTCAGCGAGTTGGTGCCCGGCGGCACGAACCAGATGGGCTGTTGGGCAAACGACAGCGGCAGGCCGACGTTGTTGGTGCCAGTGCCGAACAGCAGCTGCGGGATACGCCCGTTCAGGCGCGGGTCGAGGAAGTAGTCCTTCCGGATGATCCCGGTGTTGGTCACCTGGACCGTTGCCGTCACCGGCTGCCCGGACCCGTGGTCGTGGCCGTAGCCATGGCCGTTGCCATGCGAGTCGGGTAGCCCGCTCGCGCGGATCTGAGGCGGCGCGAACGAGATGTTGCCCGTGAACGGCTCGCTGAGGCGTTCCCCGGTGAGCGGACCCAGGACCAGCAAGGTCACTGTCCACAGGCCTCCCTGGGGATTCCCGCGGAAGAACTGCATCGTCGGGCCGTATCCGACGAAGCTGTCGGAGGCGTCGAACTGGGCCGTCGACTGGATGTCGAGTGGCTGTCCGTTGGGGTCGGTGAGGAGACCGACCACGTGATAGTTGGGATCCGCCAGCTGCAGGCCGAGGTTCAGAGACGGCCTGCCCCACGGCACCCAGAACTGGTAGGTCAGCGTCTGGCTGGAGAAGCCGGGGTCCGGCCCGCCCGTGAGGTTGCCGTTGAACGCCCCGCCGGCGTGGTTGATCGGCACCAGCGAGCGCACGACGATCGGGATGCTCCCGTCGTCAGAGGACCCGGTGTCGAGGTGTAGGCGGTAGCCCTCGTCTCCGGCCGACGCGCCGTTCACCTTCACGCGGAAGGATCCCGACTGCCCGGGACGCAGCGTCAGCGACGCCGGCGAGACCGAGCCGGTGCTGTTGCTGTGGAAGTTCTCCGTGGAGTAGGCGAACTGCACGGCGCCGTTGTAGACGGGCGATTTGGGGCTGGCGGTGCCGTTGTCCACGGTGAAGATCACCGCCGTCCACGTCCCGGCGTCGGGCTGGCGCACCTCCACGTGGCCGAGCCCGCCGTGATCGCTGCCGAGCAGCGAGTACGCCGCCACCTGGCCCGCCGGATCGAACAGGGTCTCGTACACGGCCGTCCCGGCCTGGTTTGCCTCTGTCGGGAGCGCATTCCAGGTGATGTCCCCGTTGAGGTAATCCGCGCCCTGCGGGACGGTGAAGGTGTGCAGGGCGTAGAAGTCGGTGTTCCCCTCACCGTCGATGAACGTGGGCGAGCTGCTGCTCAGGGTCACCGACCCGGTGTCACTGGGCCCCGTGGGCGATCGGGTTGCCGATGATCGAGGGCGTGACCGTCTGCGGGCCCGACCCCTCGTTGGTCACGTTGACCTGGAACTTGGACGACTCTCCGGCGTCCACCGTGGCGTTCAGCGACGTCTGGCGCACGAGCAGCGAGTTGCCCGCCGGCGTCCCACCGTTGATGGACTCGGCCAGCTGCACGGCCTTCAGCGTGTTGACGAGGCCCGCGCCCTGGTGCTCGCCCGGCGCGCCCAGGTCTTGGGCGGTGCTGACGATGATCTGCTTGACCAGTTGCGGGGCCGGCATGCTGCCGTTGTGGGTCTTGGCGTAGGCGCTCATCACCAGCGCCGCGGTGCCGGAGGTCTCCGGCGCCGATGCGCTCGTGCCGCCCGCGGCCCAGATCGGCGGCGGGTTGGAGCCGTGGTCGATGTCGGCGCAGCCCTGGAACAGCTGCGGTGTTGCTGGAGCACAGCGACCACCCGCGGTCACCCGGGGCGACGACGCTGACCGTCCCCGGGTTGATCTGGTTGAAGCCGTCCGAGCTCAGGCCCGAGATGTTGTTGTTCTCCCAGCCACCCGGACTCAGCTGCGTCCCGTAGCGGGTCGTCTGACGGTAGACGCGGTAGGTGGTCGTCGCGCCGACGGAGATCACGTTCGGATCGGTGGCCGGCGAGCCGATGTTGTTGAACGGCCCGCTGTCGCCGCTGGAGACGATGACGGTGACGCCGGCGGCGATCGCGGCGTTGTCAGCCATCGATGACCGGGTCATTGGCGGCGTTGGGCTGCGGGTTGCCGCCGAAGGACTCGTTGAGGATGTTGACGTGGTCGTGCAGGACGGCCCACTGGATCGCCTGGATGATCGTCGAGTTGAAGAACCCCGGACCTGAGCCCTGCATGTTCATGACGGCTAGGCTGACGCCGGGGGCGATGCCGTCGATCTTGATGTTGCAGCCGGCGGGCAGCGGGTGCGCCGGGTTGACGAACCCGGACAGGTCGTAGGTCTCGTTGCCCTGTGACGCGATCGTGCCCGCGTCCAGGAAGGCCTCGCGGCCGTCGGTGGGGGCGTTGGTGCCGAACCCGCTGAAGTCCTGGTAGTCGAAGATGACGTTCTGTCCGTTGGCGCGAACCAGATCCGGGTTATTGGGATCGATGCCGTCGGCGAGGACTCCCACCTTGATGCCGCTTCCATCCGTGATCTGCTCGGCGGCGGCGACGTTCATGACCTCCCGGGCCTCGGGCTCGATGAGAGGCTGGCTCGGGTTCGAGGGGCAGATCTGCTGGGTGCCGCTCGATTCGAGCTTCGCGGTGCTGCCGCTCTCGGCCAGGGCCGGCAGCGCCGGGCCGGGGCCGCTGCCCAGCGACGCGAAGTGCCGCAGTGTGTCGGGCACCACCGCGCGCACCGACGGGTTGACCTGGAGGTGCTTGACCTCCGCGGCCGAGAGCGTCGCCGACATCGCGTTGATGATCGAGAAGCCGTGAACGTTGCGGGCGTGCAGCTGCGTGAGCTCGGCGCGCACGCCGGCCTGGGCCGCGAACGCGGCGCTCGCCCGTGCCCGCGTGCCCCGTGCGGTGTGGGGCAGGCGGCCCAGCTGGTTCTTGAAGATGATGATCGACCGTTTGTTGGCGGCCGCTGAGAGGCGCTTGATCTCCGCCTTCGACAGGCGGGTGTGGACGCCACGGATGACGTGCCGGTTGTGGGTGTGCGCGGCCAGGGCGATGCCACCGGCAGTCAGCGGTACGAGCACAGCGGCCGCCAGCAGTGCGACCAGACGAAAATGAGAGCGAGCGCTCATGCGTACATCCCCTCCCAAGAAACGAGGCAGCAGTGACACACGTTAAGCCGCGCTCCCATGCGCGGCTTTCCATCCGGGATTGCAGTCTGTGGTATCCGGCCCGGAGTTGTCAAGGAACGTTGACGGATTCGCCGCACCGTGGTCAACAAACCTGCGCTTTTGGGGCCTCGGACGACGATCCGCTACGGTCCGCGCGGCATGTTCGTGTTCAAGGCCGCCGTCGTCGGGGCGGGCACGATGGGCGGGGAGATCGCCCACGTGATCGCCTCCGCCGGCATTCCCGTCGTGCTCAAGGACATCGAGTCTGACCGGGTGCAGGCCGGCATGGCCAAGGCCCGCTCGCTATGGCGTGCCCAGGTGGACGCCGGGAAGCTCGATGCCGCCGAGCTCGAGCGCCGCGCCGCCCTCATCACGCCCGCCACCGACTACGTCGAGTTCGGCGACGTGGACTTCGCCATCGAGGCCGTCCCTGAGCGCATGGAGGTCAAGCACGCGGTGTTCTCCGAGCTCGACGAGGCCACGCCAGGTCACGCGATCCTCGCCTCCAACACCTCGGCGCTGTCGATCACCGAGATCGGCCAGGCCACGATCCGTCCGGACAAGATCGTCGGGCTCCACTTCTTCTTCCCGGCCTCGCAGAGCCGCCTGGTGGAGGTGGTGGAGGGAGAGGACACCTCCACCGAGACCGCCCAGGCGGCGGCCACGTTCGCCCAGGCCATCCGCAAGGCGCCGATCCGCAGCGCCGACGCCCCCGGCTTCGTGGTCAACCGGATCCTCAACGCCGCCGTCTCGGAGCTGTGGCGGGCGCAGGAGGAGACCGGGGTGGACCTCGCGGAGTTCGACCGGATCATCGGCGAGGTGTCGCCGTCCAAGGTGGGCCCATTCTTCATCGCCGACCTGCTCGGCCTCGACACCGTCGTCCACGTGGCCGAGCACATGCGCGAGTCCTACGGCGACCGTTTCCACGTGCACGCCGCCATGCGCGAGCACGTGAAGGCGGGTCGCCTCGGCGCCAAGACCGGCGAAGGCTTCTATGAGCACCGGCGCTGAGCTCGACGCCGCGGCGCTGCTCGAGCGCTTCACGCTCAAGGCGTTCGTCGAGGCCTGCCTGATCCTCGAGGACGGCGTAGCGTCCGCCCGCGACATCGACTTCGGCATGGTGGCCGGCGCGGGCAACGCGCCGCCCCTGGCCGGCGCCGACCAGACCGGCCTGGACGAGATGGTGCGCCGTCTCGAGCGCGCGGCGAGCGAGTGGGGCGAGGACTTCCTGCCCCCGGCGATCCTGCGGCGGCTCGTGGCCCAGGGCCGGCTGGGGGTCTCGAGCGGCCAGGGGTTCTTCCCGTACGCGCGACCCGACGCCGGGTGGGCGCAGCGGCCCGTCAAGCTCGAGTCCCGGGGCGAGGTCGCCATCGCCTGGCTCGACCGCCCACCTGCCAACTCGCTGTCGCCGGAGGTCCTGCGCACCATGACGGAGCTCTGGGACCAGGTGCGGTCCGAGGAGCGGGTCCGGGTGCTGGTGTTCGCGTCGGCCAACCCGATGCTGTTCTGCGCCGGTGCCGACATCAAGGCGTTTCAGACGCTCGACGCCACCACCTGCCGCGAGCTGGTGGATAGCGCCCACGCGCTGTTTCGATCGTTCGAGACGAGCGGGATCGTGACCATCGCTGCCGTCAACGCGGCGGCGCTGGGCGGCGGCTGCGAGCTGGCCATGGCCTGCGACCTGCGGATCGCCGCCGACTCGGCCGGCTTCGGCCAGCCCGAGATCAACCTCGGGATCATTCCCGGCTTCGGCGGCACTCAGCGGCTGCCACGGCTCGTCGGCCCCGCGCGCGCCCTCGAGCTCAACCTCGTGGGCGACGCCATCGGCGCCGCCGAGGCCTACGACATGGGGCTGGTCAACCGCGTCGTGCCCGACCACGAGCTGCTCGACACAGCGCTGGCGTGGGCGCGCAAGCTGGCGGGCCAGGCCCCGCTCGCGGTGTCCGAGATCAAGCGGGTCTCGGCCGCTGCCGACCTGGATGCGGGCATCGCGGCCGAGAAGGACGCGTTCGTGACCGCGTTCACCTCCGCCGATGCCCGGGAGGGCATTGCGGCGTTCCTGGGCAAGCGCGCCCCGCACTGGAAGGGGGCGTGAGCGCCGCTCGTGTCGCCGCGCTGATCCGGGAGTCCGGCTCGGTGGTGGCGCTGACCGGCGCCGGCATCTCGGTTCCGTCGGGGATCCCGGACTTCCGCACCCCCGGCACGGGCCTGTGGGAGAACGTGGACCCGACGGAGGTGGCGCACATCGACGTCTTCCGGCGCGACCCCGAGCGCTTCTGGCACTTCTACGGCCACCGCTTCCAGACGCTCGAGGACAAGGAGCCCAACGGCGCCCACCGGGCCCTGGCCCGCCTCCAGGACGAGGGCTTGGTGAGCGCGGTCATCACCCAGAACATCGACCGGCTCCACGCCAAGGCCGGCAGCCGTGACCTGGTCGAGGTCCACGGCTCGATCGCGCGCTCCTCGTGTCAGACCTGTCGCGAGGCCTACCCGCTTGGGGACGTGCGCGCCCGTCAGGCGGCCGACCCGGCTGGGATCCCGCGCTGCGATTGCGGGCAGCCGCTCAAGCCCGACGTCGTGCTGTTCGGCGAGTACCTGCCCGTCGCCGCGCTGACCCGGGCCGAGCACCTGGCCGCCGACGCGGACCTGATGCTGTGCATCGGCTCCTCGCTGGAGGTCTACCCGGTGGCCCAGTTGCCGCAGATCACGCTCGACACCGGCGGGAAGGTCGCCATCATCACCCAGGGGCCGACGCCGTATGACCGTCGCGCCGCGGCGCGCTGCGGCGGCGACGTGGAGGTGGAGATGGGGGAGATCGCGGCAACTCTCGGGCTGAGGTAGAGGTCTAGGCACTGCTCGCCGCGGCCCGCGCCCGCAGCGCCGCCTGCACCCGCCCCAGCGCGAGCTCCACCGCCTCGGTCTGCGCTGCGCTCAGCGGCCCGGAAAGCGCCGCCTGAGCCGCGGCGGCGACCGGCTCGCGCTGGGCGCGCAGGTCGGTGAGCCGCTCGGCCAGCTCGCGCGCGTGGGCGTCAGCGGCCAGCTCGGCCAGGGCGGCGTCGAGCGCCACCATCAGCTGGAGCGCCGCCTCCCGCGGCCGTCCGTGATCGAGATCCAGTCGTGCTCGCAGCGCCAGCTCCTCGCAGGCCAGCGCGGGCTCGCGCGCCCCGAGGACCGCGGCCAGGCGCGCCTGAGGGGCCAGGATGCGCGAACGCGGCCGCCGGCCCTCGGCCAGGGTGAGCTCCTTGGCCGCACTCCACAGGCCGTCGGCCACCTCCTCGCCGGCGCCGAAGCCCACGCGGGCGACGATCGCCTGGCCGCGGCCGACTGGGTGGAGGTACGGATCGGCGGTCACTACCCTGAACGCGTGCAGCGCGCGGTTGAGCACGGCCAGCCCAGCGCTCAGCTCGTCCTCCCCGGCATCGATCAACCAGGCGCGCGCCCGTGGCTCGTCCAGCGGCTCGCCGACGTCGATGACCGTGGCGCGGCCGGTGGCCACCGCGGCCGGCTGCGGCTCCGGGTCGGCGTCCCGCGCCCGGCGGCGTGGGGCCAGCCGGCGTCGCTGCACCGCCCCGAGGGTCGCGAATACCAGCACGTGGCTCGGGGCCGCGTCTGCGGTCTCGCCGGAGCGCACGAGGTAGCGGCCGTCGGGCGGGCCGAGCTGCCAGGGCAGCTCCACCTGCACGAACCGGAACACATGGGGAGACGCGCTCACCGGCGCGAGCCTGTCAGACCCGGATCAGTGGTTCTTGGTCTGGATCGCGTACTTGCTGGGCGCGATCGGGACGACCGGCTCGGGGATCTGGCTGATCCGGTTGATCAGCTGGATCCACTGCCCCGGCGCCAAGATGCTCTTGAGCTGCTTGGTGAGCTTGTTGTTGGTGCCGAAGTCCGGGGTGAAGGTGATCTGGATCCGGTTCTTGTGGTCGGGCAGCGCGAGGGTGTTGGGCTGTGCCTTGTACGAGATGTCGCTGATGATCTGGTTGGGGCGCATCGACCCCTGGAGGGTGAGCAGCCGCCGGATCGTCATGTCGGTCACAGAGCCGGGCTGCTGGTGTCCCAGGACGGGGATCCCGTTGATCTTGGTGATGTCCACGCTGGCCCCGGTGGCGCCGGCGGCATCGGTCCCGGTCGCGCCGGTGAGGCTGTGGCCGCACTCCAGGCCCGAGACATCGGGATCGAGGCCCGAGGCCGACAGGAACTCGATCACGGCGAGCACGCGGCGGTCGATGAGGCCGCCCTCGATGTCGCGGCGCCCGCAAGGGTAGACCTGCACGTGGGGGTCGGCCAGCACCCGGGTGGTCAGCTGCTGCTTGGACATGAGCAGCACCTGGCCCACGCTGGGGTTCTTGGCGCCGGGGCCGAAGAACGGGTCGACGCCGGCGGCGCGGTAGACGGCGGTGGCCTCCAGGAGCTTCCAGCCGTCGAGGATCGGCTTGGGATCGATGTACGGCGCGTTCTTGCCGGCCGGCTGGATCATGAAGTACAGGTGCGAGGACACGCCCTGGGAGGGGCCGCCGATCCGACCGAGGATGGTGCCCGCGATCACGATCGCGCCCTTCTTCAGCGGCTTGAGCGTGTACTGGTTCTTGGCCAGGTGCAGCGTGTCGGAGAAGTAATTGCGGAAGTTGGTGATCTCGTGGGCGGAGTTCTTGAGCTGGAGGTTGCCGCCGGCGGCGTAGGACGCCGGCCGGTTCGGGTTGGCGAACAGGCGCTCCTTGACCATCGGCGCGGTCACCGTCGCGGTGGCCGACTGTGCCTGCGAGGTGGCGCTCTGGGCGGCGCCGGCGGCGGACGAGGCGGCCCTGCCGGCGGAAGGCGCGGCGCCCGCGGACTTCGCCTGGGCCGTGGTCTGGGTGCCGGCCGATGCCGGGCCGTTGATGGCGGGCTGCGCCGTCCAGGGCTTGATCGCGGCCTTGCTCACCTTGGCGGAGGCCTCGGTCGCCACCTGGGAGCCGGCGGACGCGGCCGAGGTGGGCGCCTTGGCGGCCGGGACCGAGAACTCCTTGATGATCTGCTTGGCGGAGAACTTGACCGGCTTGGGCACCGGGTAGCGCTTGGAGAGGCTCCCCAGGTGGGCGTAGGTGTAGATGTTGCCGGTGGCGTCCTGGAGCTCGACGTAGTTGCCCAGCTGCGGCGTTGTCCCGACCTTGACGATCTTGCCGTCGTTGACGGCGATCACCGGCGACCCCTTCTTGGCGAAGATCGATGTGCCCTTGGCGCCCGGGCTGGAGTCGATGGCGATGGCCGCGTTGTTGGTCTTGACCTTCTTCTTGGCAAGCTTGACCACCGAGGAGTCGGCGTACTTGGCCGGGGCGGCGACCGGGAAGTGCCCCTGGACCAGACCGGTGAGCGCGCCCACCAGCTCGGAGGGGATGCCGCCGATCAGCTTGGCCCGCAGGAGCACGGACTCCACGTACCAGGAGGCGTGGTTGTAGGCGAAGACCGCCTTGGCCAGGTTGGCGGAGGCGCCGGCGGCGTGCAGATAGCGCGCCGCCGCGAAGATGGCGTCGACCGGGTTGTAGGGGTCGGCCACTCCGTCGCCGTTGGCGTCGACGCCCCATTCCTTCCAGGTGGAGGGCAGGAACTGCATCCAGCCCACCGCGCCGGCGGAGGACACCGAGAGGTTGCGGCCGTAGTCAGTCTCGATCTCGTTGATCCCGGCCAGGACCTGCCACGGGATCTGGTACTCGATCCCCGCAGCCTGATAGATCGGAATGAGGAACGGGGGGATCCGGAACGAGTCGATGAAGAAGTTGGGCACCCCGATGGGCGCTGGGCCCGGCAGGGACAGCGAGTAGGTCGGGTTGGCGGCCGAGGGGACGCCCTTGCCGGTCGGCAGGTCAGGCCCGGGCGCGCTGCGCTTCTTCTTCCTCTTGGCCGTCTTCTTGTGCTTGGACTTCTGCTTGCCGCCGCGCGAGGACTGTTGCTCGCCGGTGCTCGTCCCGCTCGGCAGCGGGGTGGTGGAAGTGCCTGTCGTGGTCGTGCTCGAGGACGAGGACGAGCTGGGGGACCCTTTCGAGGGTGAAGTTGAGGTTGAGGTTGAGGTTGAGGTGAGCCCGTGGAGGTCGGCGTCGTCGAGGATGTCGAGGATGTGGGCGGCGCGGAGGTGGTGGTCGTCGTGGTGCTCGTCGTCACCCCCGCCGACGGCGTCGTGGAGGTCGACGGTGCGCATGACTCGCTCTCGGAGGCGACCGGGCCGGGGATCGGCAGGCCCATCGCGGAGATGGGTGTCCCGGGCGCGACGTTGACGTGGAAGACCAAGGTCTGGCCGCTGACGAGGGTCACCGTGACCGTGCACGCGTCAGCGGACGCGGTCGGGATCGAGGCCATGGCCATGGCGACGAAGATCGCCCCGGCCATGACGAGCACGGTGAGCAGCTTCCGGCGGCCGATCATGGCCGCCCCTCTACGACCCTCACGTTGGTGTGCACTCCACTCAAATAACGGCAGGTACCTGCGATGACTGCCACGGACGCTACTGACTGGTTCGGAGCTTTGCAATTTCCAACCACGGCCCGCCGCAATCTAGCTTTTTGGGCCGGTTGCCGACCACGAACGTGCGCAGACTGCCGGCACGGGGCACCCGCTGCGGACGCGGATGAATCAGTCGGGTCTCCAGGATCAACCTCTACCTTGCCTTGAGGGTGCACCCTCCCGCAGCGCCGTCCCATGCTCCCGGGTCTACCCCAGCAAGGTACAGTCCAAGCCCATGACCGATGAGAACAGCCTTAAGGGGCGCGTCACCAAGCAGGGCGAGGAGGTCGTGGGCCGAGTCGCCCAGGGCGTGCTGGAGAACCCGGTCGTGGCGGGCGCGCTCTCGCGAGCGTTCGAGACGCGCGAGCGCGCGCTGCGTGCGCAGGAAGCCGCGATGGGGGCGCTGAACATGCCCTCGGCCAGCGACCTGGAGCGGCTGACCCGTCGCATCCGCAGCGTTTCGCAGCGGCTCGAGAAGATCGAGGATGGCCTCGATCGCCTGGACGACCGCCTCAGCCGCACCGGCGCCGGCGGGGGTCTGGAGGAGAGGCTGGCCAACATCGAGGCCGCGCTGGGCCGGCTGGAGGCGGCCTCTGGCACACAGCCGGAGCCACGGGCCAAGCCGGCGGGCGCCAAGACCCATCCGGCGTCGCCGGACGAGCCGGGCGCCGAGTCCTAAGCGCGCAGCGCGGCCACGGCCAGCTCGCCGAGCCGCCGCTCGCCGTCGTGCAGCGCGTCGGTGTCGAGCCGCTCGCGCCTTGGCAGCACGACGTCAGAGACCAGCAGCGCGCTGCCCGCACGCAGCCCGCGGCGCGCCGCCAGTGCGAACAGAGTGGCCGTCTCCATCTCCACCGCCTGCGCGCCCTGCGCGCGCCAGGCTTCCTCGGCGCCCTCCGGGCTGTCGTAGAAGAGGTCCGAGCTCACCACCGGCCCGCTGGCCGCGTCCCGGCCGGCCGCCGCGAGCAGGCGGGCGAGCAGGTCGGGATCGGCCGCCACGCGGTCAGCGCCGCCGAGCGCGCGGCTGGTGCCATCGGCGGCCAGGGCCTCGGTCACGACCAGCAGGTCGCCCAATCCCAGCGACGGCTGCAGCGCCCCGCAGGTTCCGACGCGCACCAACGTCCGCGCTCCCAGCTCGGCCAGCTCCGCGATCACGATGGCAGCGCTGGGGCCGCCCATGCCGGTGCTCTGGATTGTCAGCAGGCGGCCGTCATGTGCCTCGCCCGTGTAGCCCCAGAGGCCTCGGTTGTGGTTGAACATCCTGGGCTCGGCCAGCAGCGCCTGGGCCAGAAGCAGCGCGCGGCCGGGGTCCCCGGGGAGCAGAACGCGCTCGGCGAGGGGCGCGGTCGGGTGCAGGTGGATGGCCGACACGGCCGGGCAGCTTACGGGCGGCGAGCCATACACTCCGCTCGCGGTGGCGGAGTTCAGCTCATCCAAGGAGTTCCGCGAGGTCATGGACCGGACGTTCACGCTCATGAGCGACGATCCGGACATGGGCCCCAAGCTGCGCGACGCCGACACCCCGCAGCGATTCGAGTTCACCGACGTCGACCTGGTGGTCAACATCCGGGCCGGCGGCCCGGACGAGCCCAACCTGGCCTGGGAATGGTCTGACGACGTGGACTGGGAGCCCAGGGTGCACATGACGATGAGCTCCGAGACCGCCAACCGCTACTTCCAGGGCAAGGAGAACGTCGCCATCGCCATCGCGCGGCGCCGGATCAAGGCCGGCGGCGACGTCAAGGCCGCGCTGGCGCTCATCCCGATCACCAAGCCGCTGTACGAGCGCTACCGCGAGATGGTCGCCGCCGACTATCCCCACCTGGAGCTCTGACCGACAGCACGGTCGCCGTCGGCGAAAGGCGCGGCTTTGCGCACCGTGGCTGCAATTTCGGACAAGAGCGATTGACATATGGCGCAATGGCGAGTAGACCTACCTCACAACGCAAGGCAACAGGCCGGAACGTGGCCGCCGCCTATGGCGCGACCGCGAGGCGCCGCCGGAAACGTGACGAGCGCCAACGGCCGACGCAGCGGGCCGTGATGCCCGCGGGCGGCGGGGCCTGGCACTCACCAAGACCCCGTCGCCGACTTGCGTTGTGCGCAGTGCATGCCGGGAGCCGCGCGTGTCACTGAGCGATGCCGCGGAGCGCGTTGGCGTTACGACCGCGACCCTGCGCCGTTGGATCCAGCAGGGGCTGATCCCGCAGTACGACGGTGAGTGGACGCGCGCCGCGATCGGTCACGCGCGCGTGGTGGCCAGGATGCGCGAGCGCGGTCACTCGCTGGAGCAGATCCGGACGGCAACGGAGGAGGGCCGGCTGGCCGCGCCATCCGCGGGCGGCGAGGTGCTGGTCACCCGGCCGGTGGTCGAGGTCGCCCGGGAGGGTGGGCCTCACCTCGAGTTCGAGCGGATCGGCGAAGCGACGCTGAAGGGCTTCAGCGAGTCCACCGAGGTGTTCATGGCCAGCCAGCGCCGGGAGGAGAGCGGATGAGCGAGATCGAGGAACAGGTGCGGGGGGCCGGCCTCCTCGCGGAGGGTCGTGCCGTCGTGGTCATGTACTCGGGGGGGCGCGATTCCACCTGCCTGCTCGACCTCGCCGCCCGGATCGCGGGTCCCCCCGCGGTCAGCGCGCTGCATGTCAATTACGGCCTCCGGGGCACATCCGACGCCGACGAGCGCCATTGCGCGAGCATGTGCGAGCGGCTGGGCATCCAGCTTGACGTACGACGGCCCGTCCGCCCCACCGACGGCGGCGGCAACCTCCAGGCGTGGGCGCGGGCCGAGCGCTATCGCGCGGCCGCCGACCTGGCGCTGGCCCGCGATGCGGATGTCGCCGTTGGCCACACGCGCTCTGATCAGGTGGAGACGATCCTCTATCGGATCGCCTCCTCGCCGAGCCGTCGCGCGGTGCTGGGCATGCTCGCCCGCGACGGCGCGGTGGTGCGACCGCTGCTGCCGTTCACGCGCGAGCAGACCGGCGCCTACTGCACGGGTCGGGGCTTGAGCTGGCGCGACGACGAGACCAACGACTCGGCGGCGTACGCGCGCAATCGCATCCGCCGCGAGCTCGTCCCCGCGCTGGAGCGGATCCACCCCGCGGCGCAGGACAACGTCCTGGCGCTGGCCGAGATCCTGCGCGGAGAGGCCGAGGTGCTCGACGAGCTGGTGGACGCGGTGCTCAACGGCCGCGCGGAGATCGCGCTCGCGACGCTGCGCGAGCTCGCGCCGGCGCTGCGGCGGCTGGTGGTGCAACGGCTGGCCGACGCCGCCGCCGGGGCGCCCGCCGCCGGCGTGGCCCGTCGCGCCGACGAGGTCGCAGCGATGGGGCCGCACGGCACCTCGGCCCTGGACCTGCCCTCGGGCGTCCGCGCAACCGCCCGCAACGGGGTGGTCACGTTCGGGCGCACGCCCAAGGGCGTGCGCCAGCAGGGCCGGTCTGAAGGCGACGAAAAATCAAGGGGCGAAGCCCCCACCTAATATCCCCGACGTGAGCAGCGATCCAGCGATCGGGGAGATCCTCGTGCCCGCCGAGGACCTCAGCCGGCGGGTCCGAGAGCTGGGCGAGCAGGTCTCTCGTGACTATGCGGGAAAGAATCTGCTGCTCATCGGCGTTCTCAAGGGTGCAGTGTTCTTTCTCTCCGACCTCATGCGCCATCTCGACATTCCGGTCGAGGTCGACTTCATGGCGGTGGCGTCGTACGGCTCGGCGACCAAGACCTCGGGCGTGGTACGGATCCTCAAGGATCTCGACGCCGCCATCGAGGGCCGCGACGTGCTGATCGTGGAGGACATCGTGGACTCGGGACTGACGTTGCAGTACCTGCTGCGCAACCTCGCCGGGCGCAACCCGGCGTCACTGGAGGTGTGCGCGCTGCTGACCAAGCCCACGCGGCGCAAGGTGGATCTCGAGACGCGCTACGTCGGATTCGAGATTCCCGACCGGTTCGCCATCGGCTACGGACTGGATCACGCGGAGCGATACCGCAACCTTCCCTACGTCGCCGCGTTGAACCTATGAGAGCCCGTATGCAGGCAATTTTTCGCGCAGGCAAGGTGGTTTCCACGCCAAAGGCAGGTGCTACGCTTGCTGATCCACCACGCTATCCGCGCCACCACGGGTAGTTCCGGGACCAAGCAGGGATTTCGCACATGAGCCGGTTTTTCAAGAGCGCCGCCTTTCCGATCCTGATCGTCGTTGTCCTGGCGTTCTTCGCACAGAAGCTGATCGGGAGCAACAGCCACGGCCCGAACTTCACGTTCGGCAACCTCCTGACCCAGCTGGACCAGAAGGACGTCAAGAGCCTGACGCTGGACCAGAAGTCCAACAGCGCCGACGTCACGTTGACCAGCGGCGAGAAGTACTCCGTCGGCTATCCCGACTCGTACGCGCCAAACCTCATCCGCCAGGCGCAGCAGGACGTGCCCGCCCAGGGCTTCAACGTCCAGAGCAAGTCCTCCAACGGCTGGCTCTCGCTGCTGACCTACATCCTGCCCTTCGTCATCTTCATCGGGTTCTGGATCTTCCTCATGAACCAGGTCCAGGGCGGCGGCTCCAAGGTGATGTCGTTCGGCAAGTCGCGCGCCAAGCGCATGTCGGTCGATTCCCCCAAGATCACGTTCAGGGACGTCGCCGGGGTCGACGAAGCCGTTGAGGAGCTCCACGAGATCAAGGAGTTCCTGGAGAACCCCAAGAAGTTCCAGGCGCTCGGCGCCCGCATTCCCAAGGGCGTTTTGCTGTACGGACCTCCGGGCACCGGTAAGACGCTGCTGGCCCGCGCCGTGGCCGGCGAGGCCGGGGTTCCGTTCTTCTCGATCTCGGGCTCTGACTTCGTCGAGATGTTCGTTGGCGTTGGCGCCTCGCGCGTTCGCGACCTGTTCGAACAGGCCAAGCAGAACTCCCCCTGCATCATCTTCATGGACGAGATCGACGCCGTCGGGCGCCATCGTGGCGCCGGCCTCGGCGGCGGTCACGACGAGCGCGAGCAGACCCTGAACCAGCTGCTGGTCGAGATGGACGGCTTCGAGATGAAGGACAACATCATCCTCATCGCCGCCACCAACCGCCCGGACATCCTGGATCCGGCCCTGCTGCGCCCGGGCCGCTTCGACCGCCAGATCGTGGTTGATCGTCCCGATCGCCTGGGCCGCAGGAAGATCCTCGAGGTCCACACCCGGGGCAAGCCGCTGGCGCGCGAGATCGACGTCGACGCCCTGGCCGGCCAGACCCCGGGCTTCACCGGCGCCGACCTGTCCAACCTCGTCAACGAGGCCGCCCTGCTCGCCGCACGTAACGGCAAGCGCGAGATCACCCAGATCGAGCTCGAAGAGGGGATCATGCGCGTGATCGCCGGCCCGGAGAAGAAGACCCGGGTGATGAGCAACAAGGAGCGCAAGATCACGGCCTACCACGAGATGGGCCACGCGATCGTCGGCCACTTCCTGCCCAACTCCGACCCGATCCACAAGATCTCGGTCATCTCGCGCGGCCAGGCCCTCGGCTACACGATCTCCCTGCCGGGCGAGGACAAGTTCCTCACCACTCGCGCCGAGCTGCAGGACCAGATGGCGATGACGCTGGGTGGCCGCGCCGCGGAGGAGATCTGCTTCGACGAGATCACCACCGGCGCGTCCAACGACATCGAGAAGGTCACCGCCACGGCGAAGCAGATGGTGATGAGGTTTGGGATGAGCGAGAAACTGGGCCCGCGCGTCTTCGGCCACGACCACGGCCAGCCGTTCCTCGGTCGTGAGTTCTCATCCGAGCCCGACTACTCGGACGAGATCGCCCGCGAGATCGACGACGAGATCCGCCGCATCGTCGAGATGGCTCACGTGCAGGCCAAGACCATCCTCACTGAGAAGCGCGTCGAGCTCGAGAAGCTCTCTGAGATCCTCATCAAGCGCGAGACCATCGAGAAGGAGCAGTTCGAGGCCCTGCTCGAGGGTCAGAACGAGGAATCGGTGTTCGGCGCCGAGGCACCGGTGCCGCCCGAAATTCCGGCGGTGACCGGCACCCCCGCCGAGCGCGCCCGCGGCGACGCGCCGAGGCCCCTGCCGCGTCCCGGCCTCGCCGGCGGCACCGCCGAGTAAATCTTCCGTCACAGTTAGCCCACGCCGGGAGGTTTGCTTGCCACCGTGGGCTAGTGGTCGACAAACCTTCGCGCAGAGCAGACGTTTGTCAACCGCGTGAGCGGCGACTGGCGTGGCTTGCCGCACGCCAGGACGGGGTGGTCTCGCGCACGCAGCTGCGGGACCTTGGATTCACTGACAACCAGATCCGTCGCATGGTCCGGGACCAGTGGCTCCATCGGCACCACCAGAACGTCTTTGCGGTCGGCCACGGGCGTGTGAGCGACCAGGCCCACCCTCCTGCGCCAGGGCATCACTCCGCTGCGCTTCACCGACTTCCGCGTCGAGCACGACATCACCGGGATCCTGGCCGACCTCCGCCACTTCCTGGCGCTCGGCTGACGCGACAGAGGCCGGGCTGCTAGGGCAGCGGCGGGGTGAGCCCGGCGGCGTGGCACTGCGCGAGTCCGTGGGCCAGGCCGGGCGCCGCCGCCAGCCTGGGCGGCTCAGCGAACGCCGGCGCGGTGAAGTCGAAGTAGTCGGTCATCGGTTGGGCGTTGGCATCGCGGAAGGTCATCGCCGGCAGGTTCCACTTGTGCTCGATGAACGCCGTGATCGACGTGTGATCCTGGACGACGTTGGAGACGTAGCCGGCCCGCGCCCAGGGCGACACCACCACGGTCGGGACCCGGAAGCCGTAGCGGTCATAGCCGCCGGGGGCCAGCGGCGGTTGACCGGGGACCGGGATGGGCGCGATGTTGTCGGGCTTGATCGCCCGCGGCGGCGGCACGTGGTCGTAGTAGCCGCCGTGCTCGTCGTAGGTGAGGAAGAACGCGGTGTGCTCCCAGTTGGGCGAGTGCATCAGCGCCTTGGCGACGTTGGCCACGAACCGCTCGCCGACCTGGACGTCCTGGGGGTTCTCCTCCGACGTCGTGTCGTAGTCGGGGTCCAGGAAGGTGAAGGCCGGCAGCCGGCCGGCGGCGGCGTCGGTGAAGAACTGGTCGATCTTCTTCACCCGGTTCTTGCGGGCGGGCGTGAGGTAGCCCGGCACGATGACTGGGCTGGGTACCTGCTGGTAGTAGTTCGTCCATTCGATCTTGTGCTGGTCGAGTCGATCGAAGATCGTGCCGTTGGCGGCCGGCGTGGTGAACGTCTGGCTGTCGGTGGCCACCAGGCCCGACGCGGTGCCGCAGAACAGGAAGCGGCGGTTGGGGTAGGTCTGAGCCAGCACCGAGCAGAAGTAGCGGTTGCCGACCGGGAAGTGCCTCACCAGCGAGTAGGTGAAGGGCAGGTCGGTGTTGTCCCAGAAGCTCATCGCCACCGGCCCCGAGGCCTTGACGAAGCCGTTGTTGCGCCCGCCGCTCCAGGAGAGGTGCGAGGCGTTCCAGTCCTGGCCGGGGTGCCCGACCAGCTGGCAGGGCGAGGACATCGGCCGCGCGAGCACCTCGTGGCCGTTGGCGTCGAGGTTGACGTTGACCGGCTGGCCATGCTTGAGCGTGAAGCCGTCGACGTTGGCGCGTCCCGGCGCCCGGAACGGGACCATGCCGAGCAGGTTGTCGAAGGAGTGGTTCTCCATCATGAGCACCACGACGTGCTTGATCTGGGGCATGCTCTCCGTGCCCGGGCGGCGGTGCGGGAACGGGAGGCTGTCGGGGCGGCGCACGCCCGCTGTGGCGGCGATCGGCTTGGCCCAGGCGGGCAGGCCGCTGTACGCGAACGCGGCGGCGCCTCCGGCGGCTGCGCCCAAGAGCGAGCGGCGGGTCAGCGTGGACGGGCGGGGTGTGGGCTGGTGTTGTGGCGGCATCGCGCGGGATGTATATCGATCGCGCCGTTTCGGCGCGTCATCGGGCCCGCGCCGTTCACGCCTCGGTCACGAGCACCGCGCGCGGGCTCGCGCGGTGAGAGGGGTAACGTGGCGGCCATGACCGATGATCGTCGGCCACCCGGGAATCACCTCCTGCTCTCGGCCACGCGCGTGTGGCTCCCCACGGCCATCGCCGTGGCCGGGGTCGTCCTCGTGGTCATCGGGCACGGCAGCTACTCCAACCTGGCCAACACGCGCTCGCTGGAGTCCGCGGCGGGTGTGTCGCTGCTGCTGGTGGCCCTCATCGTCTGGATGCTCAACTGGATGTATCGCCTGAGCATCCGCTCCAATGAGGACCGCGAGGACGAGGAGCGCGCCCGGGAGTACTTCGACCGCACCGGCCGCTGGCCCGACGAGGAGTAGCGCATGACCGCGCCGGCCCCCGAGTTCACGATCATGGGGATCGTCAACGTGACCCCGGACTCGTTCAGCGACGGCGGTCTCTACACCGACGCCGGGGCCGCGATCGCCCACGCCCTGGAGCTCGAGGCCGAGGGCGCGGGGATTCTCGACATCGGCGGGGAATCCACTCGCCCCGGCGCAGATTCCGTCGCCGCCGAAGAGGAGCTGCGGCGGGTGGTCCCGGTGATCGAAGCCCTGCGGGGGCATGGCGTCCGCGCGCAGATCTCCGTGGACACCTCCAAGGCGAGCGTGGCCGCGGCCGCGCTCGACGCCGGGGCGACGCTGGTCAACGACGTCACGGCGCTGCGTGGCGACCCCGCGATGGCGGAGCTGGTGGCGGCGCGCGGGGCCGAGTGCTGCCTCATGCACATGCTCGGCGAGCCTCGCACGATGCAGAACGACCCCCGGTATGACGACGTCGTCGCCGAGGTCAAGGCGTTCCTCGAGCAGCGGATGGCATTCGCCGTGGCGCAGGGGGTGGCCGAGGAGCGGATCCTGCTGGACCCCGGGATCGGGTTCGGCAAGACCGCCGAGCACAACCTGGAGCTGTTGGCCCGCGTGGACGAGCTGGTGGCGCTGGGACGCCCGGTCGTCATCGGCACGAGCCGTAAGTCGTTCCTGGGCAAGATCACCGGTCGCGCCGTGGATGACCGGCTGGCGGGGACGGTGGCCACCAACGTTCTGGCTTACGAGCGTGGGGCGCGCGTGTTCCGGGTGCACGACGTGGCGCCGGTGCGTGACGGCCTGCTCATCGCGGGTGCTACGGTGCGACGCCGATGGCCGACGACAACGACGCCGACGAGTACGACAACGACGCTGACGACGTAGACGAGGATGACGAGGGCGGCGAGCCCGAGGTCACCATCGAGATCTCCGGCCTGTCGCTGTTCACCCATGTCGGCGTGACCGCGGCCGAGCGCGAGGTTGGCCAGCGCCTGCTGCTCGACATCCGGCTTGACGTGGGCGAGTCCGACGCCACGCTCACGGACCGCATCGAGGACACCGTGGACTACGCGCAGGTGTGCGATGTGGCCAACCTGGTGGCCCAGCAGCGCTCCTACAAGACGCTGGAGCGCCTGTGCGCGGCCATCGCCGACCGCTTGCTGGACCAGTACGAGGCGCACGCCGTGTGGGTCAAGGCGGCCAAGCCCGAGCCGCCGCTGGCGCTGCCCGTCACCGAGGTCTCGGTCGAGGTGTGGCGCGAGACCTCCGGCTGATCGGGGGCGGGTGGGGACCGTCTCCGCGATCGGCTACCTGGGGCTCGGTTCCAACGTCGGCGACACCCGCGCCCACCTGGCTGCCGCGATCGCGGCGCTTCCGCACCACGGCGTGGGCGTGCTCGCCTGTTCGAGTCTGTATGAGACCGAGCCGGTCGGCCTCGTGCTCGACCAGGCTGACTTCCTCAACGCCTGCCTCCGGGTCCAGACCCCACTCGGCCCCGAGGAGCTGCTCGACGCCTGCAAGGCCGTGGAGCGCGAGGTGGGGCGGACCGCGGGAGGCCCCCGCCACGGTCCGCGGGTCATCGACGTCGACCTGCTGCTGCTCGGCGACCTCGAATACCGCTCCGAGCGCTTGGCCCTCCCGCACCCCGAGACCGCCTCGCGCCGGTTCGTCCTCGTCCCGCTCCTGGAGCTCGACCCCGAGCTGACGCTGCCGTCTGGGGAACGCCTGGCCGACACCCTCGCCGGGTTGGGTGGCCAGAACCAATCCCCATCCACCCAGGCGGTCCGCCGTGTCGCCCCCCCGCTGGTGTAATTACGCTGCGATGCTCCTCGTCGTCGACGTCGGCAACACCCAGACCCACTTCGGCGTCTATCGCGACGGCGAGGACGTCGTGGCCGAGGACTGGCGTTTCTCCACGGTACGTGAGTCCACGCGCGACGAGCTCGGCGCCCGCCTGGCCAGCCTGCTCGCCCTGCGCGGCCTCGGCTTCACGGACATCGATCGATCGATCGTCTCCTCCACCGTGCCGCAGCTCTCCGAGGAGTGGACAGCGATGTCCGCGCGATACCTCGGGCACGAGATGCTCAACGTCGGGCCGGCGATCCGCACCGGGATGCCGATTCGGATCGACAATCCGCGCGAGGTCGGCGCGGATCGGCTGGTCAACGCCATCGCCGCCTACGCGAGGTTCGGCCGCGGCTGCGTCGTCGTGGACTTCGGCACGGCCATCACCTATGACGCGGTCTCTGACGACGGCGAGTATCTGGGCGGGATCATCACTCCCGGCGCCGAGATCTCGCTCGACGCGCTGTACGAGCGCGCGGCGAAGCTGCCCAAGGTCGAGATGCTCGAACCGCGCGCGTTGATCGGGAAGTCGACCGTGGAGGCCATTCGCAGTGGGATCGCGTTCGGGTTCGCCGGTCAGGTCGAGGGAATCGTGCGGCGGTTACGAGGCGAACTGGGAGAGGACACGCCGGTGATCGCCACCGGAGGTCTCGCTCAGGTTGTGGTGCCGTTCGCCAAGGAGATCATCGACGAGGTGGACGACCTGCTGACGCTCACCGGACTGCGCCTCATCTGGGAGCTCAACAGGCTGCCGGTGGCCGAAGGCTAGACCGCGGGCACCGGGACATCAGGCGTCCGCGCCACGCTGGCGGCGAGGATGAGGAAGGCGAGGCGGCGCCGGTTGTCGGGCTCGGCCGCCGACACCGCGTCATAGGTGTCCAGCAGCGAGCGCACGGACGCGAACACCGGCGCGTCGTCCATGCCGTCGGGGACGTCACAGGCCATCCGGGCCAGCGCCAGCATCTCCGGGCCGCCATCCGAACCGCGCATGGTGGCGATGGCGCCGAGCATGACGTACTCAGCGACGCGATCCAGCAGCACGTGCGACGCGCGGTCGCGCTCGCCCACGGCCGGCCCGGCGGGCCGCAGGGGCTCGCCGGCGGCGATCCGCAGCGACTGCTCGGAGGCGATCGAGCGGATCTGCTCGGTCGACAGGCCCACCTGGACGGCGGAGCGCAGCTGGAAGATGGCCGACATCAGCGGGTGTCCGTACGGAGCGTCCGAGGCGAACAGGACCTGCCCGGGGGGCACGAGGGCGAACAACGCCTGCAGATCGGCCGGCATCCACCACGCCGTGTCGAACAGCAGGTTGGGGTGGTCGGCGGCGACGCGCCAGATCCACGAGAGGTCGCAGACCCCGGCGTGGGCGAGGATGAAGCGAGTGTTGGGAAACGCGCCGGCCAGCTCGACGGCGTGAACGCCCAGCGCCGGGATCCCGCGGCCGGCGTGGATGAGGATCGGCAGTTCGCGCTCGTGGGCGAGCGCCGCGAGCTCCCGCACGGCGGGGTGATCGAGGGTGAACTGCTCGGCGCGCGGGTGAAGCTTGATGCCCTTGGCGCCGGCCTCGAGCGCGCGCTCGGCCTCGGCGCGCGCGCCGCCGTTGTTGGGGCTGACGCGGCAGAAGGGGGTGAGCAGACCGTCTGCCTGGGCCGCCGCCGCGAGGACCATGTCGTTGGCCGGGGGGTAGCCGTCGGGCTCGTGCATCGGGAACACGAACGCCCCGCGGGCCCGGGCCGTGCCGAGCACCGCCAGGAGCTCTGCCGGCGTCTGCTTCATTCCGTCGGGATCGTTCTGGCCGAGGTGGGTGTGGGCATCAAAGAGCTCGAGGCCGGGCACCTGCTCCAGCATCAGCTCGGCCCACGGGCGGATGAGCGAAGTGATGTCCATATCTCTCATTCGTACCATGAGTTGCTCGTGACTCAGCTTCTCGACAGCCCCGGCCGGCCCGCTCAGGCATCGCTCACCGACGGCTGGAGCCTCGGCGGCGTCCCCATCGCCAACCGCGTCGTGCTGGCGCCCCTGGCCGGCATCGGGAACTGGTTCGTGCGCCTCCAGGCCAAGCGCCACGGGGCCGGCCTCGTGGTGTCGGAGATGGTGTCCAGCCATGCCGTGCACTACCGCAACGAGCGCACCTGCACGGAGCTGCTGCGCATCCACCCCGACGAGCATCCGGTGTCGGTGCAGCTGTTCGGCTCCGATCCCGCCGTGATGGAGTCGGCCGCCGAGCGCGTCGCCGCCGCCGGCGCCGACCTCATCGACCTCAACATGGGCTGCCCGGTCCCCAAGGTGTGTAAGACCGGGGCCGGCGCCGCGCTCCTCGCCGAGCCCGACCGCGCCGTGGCGGTGGCCCGGGCGGCCGGCCGCGGGAGTGGCCTGCCCGTGACGGTCAAGCTGCGCTCGGGGGTCCGTCCGGGGGACGACAGCGGTGTCGAGGTCGCCCGCCGGCTCGTCGACGCCGGGGTGGTGGCCGGGCTCTGCATCCACCCGCGCCATGCCTCCCAGCGCCACTCCGGCAAGCCCGACTACGAGCTCGCTCGCGCGCTGGTGGAGGAGCTGCCGGTCCCGGTGGTCATCTCCGGCGGCCTGCGCTCGCCCGAGCTGGCCCGCGAGGCGTTTGCGCGCACGGGCGCGGCCGCCGTTGCCCTGGCCCGAGGCTCGCTGGGCAACCCCTGGCTGTTCTCACAGCTCCTGGGGCAGCGCTCGACCGAGCCCACGCGCGCCGAGATCCTCGCCGAGCTGGAGTGGGTGATCGATCGTGCCGCCGAGCATCTCGGCCCCGAGCGCGCCGCCCGCTACCTGCGCAAGTTCTATCCGTGGTACGTCGAGCGCCTCGGCGCCGACCACGCGCTCCAGGACGCGCTGCAGCGATCCGAGACGCTGGACGCCGCGCGCCGGCATCTCGGCCTCGTCTAACAACGCTTGACATAACAACTATCGACCGCCTCAGAGCGAACTCCAAGCGCTCGGCCGGGGTGGAGCGCGGCGGCTGGCATGTACTACACTCGCGCGCCAGCGGAGGTGCGGGGATGGTGAGCGTCCGGCCTTGCCGACCCGCGGCGGACGCTGTCTATACTCATGCGCCCACGCGACTCGTCACGTGGAATCCCGCCGCATCTCGGCGGGTTTTTCTCGCCCCGAACATAGGTCTGATCGCTATGCCAAAGGACGTCATCCTCACACAGGAAGGGCTCGCAAATCTCAAGGCGGAGCTCGACCATCTCTCCACGACGCGCCGCCGGGAGATTGCGGCGCGGATCAAGGAGGCCCGCGAGTTCGGCGACATCTCGGAGAACGCCGAGTACGACGACGCCAAGAACGAGCAGGCGATGCTGGAGGCGCGCATCGCGTCGCTGGAGGACAAGCTGCGCTCGGCGACGGTCGTCGACGCCTCGGACCTCGGCACCGACATCGTCCGGGTCGGCTCGATCGTCCACGTCAAGGACGCGGGCGGGAAGTCCAACAAATACACGATTGTCGGCTCCGCGGAGGCCAAGCCCGGGGAGGCCAAGCTCTCCAACGAGTCCCCGGTGGGCAAGGCCCTTATCGGCCGCAAGCGCGGCGATGAGGTGTCGATCAGCACCCCCCGCGGCGAACGCAAGCTCAAGATCACCAAGATCGACGTCGGCGCCTAGCGGCTCTCGGCGGTGATCGCCCGTGGGTGAGCAGGGTGGGCGGGACGAGGTTTCCGACACGCCCGAGCCCTCCGACGTTCTCGCCGATCGCCGGCGCAAGCTCGAGTCACTGCGCGCGGCCGGCGTCGAGCCGTTCCCGTACGAGTTCAGCGGGGTCGAGCCGATCGCGTCGGTGCGCGCCGCCCACGAGGGGTTGACGGCGGGCGAGGAGACCGAGGTCTCGCACCGCGTCGCCGGGCGTCTGGCGGCACGGCGGGGCCAGGGCAAGATGGCGTTCCTGGATCTCGAGGATCGCTCGGGCCGCATCCAGCTCCAGGCCCGCCTCGACGTGCTCGGCGCCGAGCCGATGGACCGCCTGCTCTCCCTAGACCTCGGCGACCTCATCGGCGTCGACGGCACCGCGTTCGTGTCGCGCCGCGGAGAGCTCACGCTCCGCGTCGACGCCTTCACGCTGCTGGCCAAGTCGCTGCGCCCGCCGCCTGACAAGCACCACGGTCTCACTGACGTCGAGACCCGCCACCGCCACCGCGAGCTCGATCTCATGGCCAACCCCGAGACGCGGGAGCGGTTCACGACTCGCGCGCGCGTGATCAGCACGATCCGGCGCTTTCTCGATGACGAGGGCTTCGTTGAGGTGGAGACGCCGGTGCTCCAGCCGCTCTACGGCGGCGCCATGGCGCGGCCCTTCACCACCCATCACAACGCCCTGGACCGCGACCTGTACCTGCGGATCGCCACCGAGCTCTACCTCAAGCGCCTGATCGTCGGCGGCCTGGAGCGGGTCTACGAGATCGGCAAGAACTTCCGCAACGAGGGCGTCGACACCACGCACAATCCCGAGTTCACCGTCCTGGAATGGTATGAGGCCTACGCGGACTATCTCGACGTGGCCGAGCGGTGCGAGCGCCTCGTCCACGCCGTCGCCCAGGCGGTCGGTTACGACGGCGAGTTCGACTTCACGCCCCCGTGGAGGCGCGAGACGCTGGCCGGTGCCGTGCTGGACCGCACGGGGATCGACATCCTCGCCCTGCGCGATCGTGACGCGCTGGCGGCGGGGATGCGGGAGCGAGGGTTCCCCGCGCGCGCGGACGCGACCTGGCCCCAGCTCGTGGACGACCTCGTCTCCGACCACGTCGAGCCGACCCTCCAACAGCCGACCTTCCTGCTCGACTATCCGGTTGAGATCTCGCCGCTGGCCAAGGAGCACCGTTCGGCGCCGGGGCTGGTGGAGCGCTTCGAGGCGTTCGTCGGCGGGATGGAGATCGCCAACGCCTTCACCGAGCTCAACGACCCTGACGAGCAGCGCCGCCGCTTTGAGGGCCAGCGCCGGTTCGCCGCCGCGGGCGATGACGAGGCCCAGCCTTACGACGAGTCGTTCGTGCAGGCGCTCGAGCAGGGCATGCCGCCCACCGGAGGCATCGGGATCGGTATCGACCGGCTGGTCATGGTCATGACCGGCACCCGCTCGATCCGCGACGTCGTGCTGTTTCCCGCCGTGAGGTCATGAGCCGGCGCGCCTGGTGGGCGTTCGCCGTGATGTCGGTGGTGTGGGGCGCGTCGTACCTGCTGATCAAGATCGGCATCGACGGCGGCCTGACCGCGCCCGACGTGGCGTGGCTGCGCGTCGCCGTGGCGGCGGTGATCCTGATGGCGCTGGCGTGGCGCGCGGGGGCGCTGGCCACGCTGCGCGGCCGCTGGCGCTGGGTCCTGGCCTACGCGGTGGCCGAGATCTCGATCCCGTTTCCCCTGATCGCGGCCGGGGAGGTGCACATCGCCTCGTCCCTGGCGGCGATCATCATCGCCTCGGTCCCGCTGATCGTGACCGTGCTGTCGTTGCGCTTTGACCCCACCGAGCGCCCGACGCCGCGGCGCGCGCTCGGCCTGGCGGTGGGCTTCGCGGGGGTCATCGCCCTGGTGGGGATCGACGTCGCGGGCAGCGGCGCGGAACTGCTGGGCGCGCTGGCGGTGCTCGTGGGAGCGGTCGGATACGCCATCGGGCCGATGCTCGTCAAGCTCGGGATGGAGGGAATGGACTCGCGGGCGGCCATGGGGGCGTCGCTGCTGCTGGCCACCTTCATCCTGGCGCCGTTCGCCGCCGCGGACCTGCCCAGCCGGACGCCGACGGCGGGTGCCCTGGCCGCTGTCGCCGGGCTGGGTGTGTTCTGCACGGCGATGGCGTTCGTCGTCTACACGCTGCTCGTCCGCGAGGCGGGGACCGGCCGCGCGACGATCATCACCTACATCAACCCGCTGGTCGCGGTGGTGCTCGGCGTGACCCTGCTGGGGGAGCGCCCGGGGCCCGGGGCGCTCGCCGGCCTGGTCCTCATCCTGGCCGGATCGTGGCTGTCCACCGGTGGCTCGCTGCCTCCGCGGGGCCCGTCGCCTCCGGGCCGCGGGCGCCAGGACCGAACCGGCGGCGAGGCCCGATCCTCTGTCCGCACAGAGCGGACGGGAGTCGCCTGAGCGAGGTGTCGCACGGTCCCATGCGGGCGAGGTACGGCAGACCGGCTGTTAGACTGGCCTATGGCCGAAAGCAACGACCGCGGCGCTCATACGTTTGGCCAGATCTGCCGAATATGTAGGGTGAGCGGATTCTTTCGCGTCCCCCTAAGGCGTTGATGAACCGAAAGCGTCCTAGGCTCGTAGGAGAAGGAACCAGGACCACCTCCGACCGACTTCCCGGACCACACCCCGACCAACTTCCTCGGTAGCAAGCCTCAACAGACTTAGGAAGCCCCATGTTTGAGCGATTTACAGAACGAGCCCGCCAAGTGGTCGTCTTGGCACAGGAAGAGGCTCGGACTCTGAAGCACAACTACATCGGCACCGAGCACATCCTTCTCGGACTGCTCCGCGAAGAGGAGGGCCTAGCGGCCCGCGTGCTCGAGTCGCTCGACATCACGGTGGAGCGTGTGCGCGCGCAGGTCGTGCGCATCGTCGGCTCAGGGGAAGAGGTCACCTCCGGCCAGATCCCGTTCACGCCGCGTGCCAAGAAGGTGCTGGAACTCGCTCTGCGCGAAGCGCTGAGCCTGGGCCACAACTACATCGGGACCGAGCACATCCTGCTTGGCCTGGTGCGCGAGAACGAAGGCGTCGCCGCCCGCATACTGCTCGACTTCGACGCCGACTCCGAGAAGATTCGCAACGAGGTGATCCGGATGCTGTCCGGGCCCGGCAGCCGCCAGCGCGGCTCCAGCGCCGGCAGCGCGGGCGCCGCCGGCACCGGCGAGGGCAAGAAGTCCTCCAAGCTGCTGGACCAGTTCGGCCGCAACCTGACCAAACTCGCGTCGGAGGGCAAGCTGGACCCGGTCGTGGGTCGCGAGACCGAGATCGAGCGGATCATGCAGATCCTGTCGCGCCGCACCAAGAACAACCCCGTGCTCGTGGGCGAGCCCGGCGTCGGCAAGACCGCGGTGGTGGAGGGCCTGGCCCAGCGCATCACCAACGCCGACGTCCCCGAGCTGCTCAAGGGCAAGCAGATCTACACGCTGGACCTGGCCGCTCTGGTCGCGGGCTCCAAGTACCGCGGCGAGTTCGAGGAGCGCCTCAAGAAGGTGATGAAGGAGATCACCCAGCGCGGCGACATCATCCTGTTCATCGATGAGCTGCACAACCTCGTGGGCGCCGGCGCCGCCGAGGGCGCCATCGATGCGGCCTCGATCCTCAAGCCGGCCCTGGCCCGCGGCGAGCTGCAGACGGTCGGCGCCACCACGCTCGAGGAGTACCGCAAGTACCTGGAGCGCGATTCGGCGCTGGAGCGGCGCTTCCAGAAGATCACGGTTGATCAGCCTTCCACGGAAGAGACCGTGCAGATTTTGAAGGGCCTGCGCGACCGCTACGAGCAGCACCACAAGGTCAACATCACCGACGAGGCCCTCGAGGCCGCGGCGGACCTGGCCGACCGCTACATCTCCGACCGCTTCCTGCCTGACAAGGCGATCGATCTGATCGATGAGGCGGCGTCGCGGATGCGGATCAAGTCGATGACCTCCCCGCCCGTGTACCGGGAGCTGGAGGACGAGATCGAGGAGACCCGCCGCGCCAAGGAGGAGGCGATCGAGTCCCAGGAGTTCGAGAAGGCCGCCAACCTCCGTGACAAGGAGCGCCGGCTCACCCAGCGCAAGCGGGAGCTGGCCGACCAGTGGGAGGCGGGCGAGTCCACCGAGCGGCCGTCGATCGGCGAGGAGGAGATCGCCGACATCGTCTCCATGTGGACCGGCATCCCGGTGTTCAAGCTCACCGAGGCCGAGACCCAGAAGCTGATGCGCATGGAGGAGGAGCTCCACAAGCGCGTCATCGGGCAGCACCCGGCCATCGAGGTCGTCTCCAAGGCCATCCGGCGCTCACGCGCGGGCCTGAAGGACCCCAAGCGGCCGACCGGCTCGTTCATCTTCCTGGGCCCGTCGGGCGTGGGTAAGACGGAGCTGGCGCGGACGCTGGCCGAGTTCCTGTTCGGGGACGAGGACACCATGATCCGCATCGACATGTCCGAGTACATGGAGAAGCACGCCGTGTCGCGTCTGGTCGGGTCGCCTCCGGGCTACATCGGCTACGACGAGGGCGGTCAGCTCACCGAGGCCGTGCGGCGCAAGCCCTACAGCGTGCTGCTGCTCGATGAGATCGAGAAGGCCCACCCGGACGTGTTCAACATCCTGCTCCAGATCCTGGAGGACGGACGGCTGACCGACGCCCAGGGGCGCACGGTCGACTTCCGCCACTGCATCGTGATCATGACCTCCAACATCGGGGCGTCGGAGATCGCTCGCAACACGCCGCTGGGCTTCGCCGTGTCCGACGATGAGACGGGGATCACCTACGACGACATGAAGAACCGGATCATGGGCGAGCTCAAGAAGGTCTTCCGGCCCGAGTTTCTCAACCGGATCGACGACGTCATCGTGTTCCACAAGCTCACCAAGGACGAGATCAAGGAGATCGTGGATCTGCTGCTCCTGCGGATCCGCGAGTCCATGGCCGAGCGCGAGCTCCAGCTGGAGCTGTCGGAGCCCGCCAAGGACCTCCTCGTCGAGAAGGGCTGGGATCCCGCCATGGGGGCGCGCCCCCTGCGCCGGGCGATCCAGCGCTACATCGAGGACCCGCTGGCCGACTTCGTGCTCCGCTCACAGGTGCCGTCGGGTTCGACGGTGCTGGTCGAGCCCGGCGAGGAGGGCACCGAGGAGGAGGACGTCAAGCTCTCGGTCATCGAGCCCGCCCCCACGCCCACGCCGGTCGGCGTCGGCGCCGAGGGTGGGGCGGACGCCGAGCCCGCGGGCGATGCGACACCCGAGGCCGACGCTCCGGAGCCTCCGGCCGAGTCCGAGTAGCTCACCACCTCGTATCTGTTTTGACGCGGCCCGGGCCTTCTGGCTCGGGCCGTTGTCGTTGTGTGCCAATCCCGGCACAAACCCGGCTTGGCGTCGGGGCCCACCCGTACTCTGCGTGGACCGCGCCATGCCCAAGCCCACCTCCGTCCACGTCTGCTCCGCCTGCGGCCATGAGACCGCCCGCTGGGCCGGCCGCTGTCCCGGCTGCGGCGAGTGGAACACGCTGGTGGAGCAGGTCCGGCCGACCGCGCCGCGCAGCGGCGCAAGCGGAGGCGGCGGCGATAGCCGGCTGCGCGCGGCGCCGGTCAAGCCGGTGGCGCTCGCTGACGTCGAGGCGGTCGAGCACGCCCGCCTCAGCACCGGGATCGGAGAGCTGGACAACGTGCTGGGCGGGGGGATCGTGCCGGGCTCCTTGGTGCTGATCGGCGGCGCGCCGGGGATCGGGAAGTCCACGCTCACCACGATGGCGCTGGCCAACCTGTGCGCCGCGGGGCGGCGGACGCTGTACGTGTCGGCCGAGGAGTCAGCGGCCCAGATCCGGCTCCGGGCGCAACGGCTGGGCGGCGGCGAGGCGCTGGCGGTGCCGGTCATCGCCGAGACGGATCTGCACGCGGTGCTGGCCACGCTCGAGCAGGAGGGCCCCGAGGTGTGCGTGATCGACTCTGTGCAGACGCTGCACTCGGTGGACCTCTCCTCGGCGGCCGGCTCGGTGGCCCAGGTGCGGGAGGTGGCGGGCGAGATCATGCGCGTAGCCAAGCGGCGCAGCATCGCGGTGCTGCTCGTGGGCCACGTCACCAAGGAGGGCGCTCTGGCCGGCCCACGCGTGCTCGAGCACCTCGTTGACTGCGTGCTCCAGTTCGAGGGCGAGCGCGAGCGGACCTATCGGACGGTGCGCGCGATCAAGAACCGCTTCGGCTCCACTGACGAGGCCGGCGTGTTCGAGATGCGCGACCAGGGGCTGGTCGAGGTCCTCGACGCCTCGGCGCGGTTCCTGGCCGACGCGACGCGCTCGCCGGGAAGCGTCGTGCTGTGCGCCATGGAGGGCTCGCGGCCATTGCTGGTGGAGGTGCAGGCGCTGGTGAGCTCGTCCGAGCTGGTGCCGCCCCGCCGGGTGGTGGCCGGCCTGGACCGCAACCGGGTGGCGCTCGTGCTGGCGGTGCTGGGACGCCACGCCGGGATCGGGCTCGGCAACGCCGACGTCTTCGTCAACGTCGTCGGGGGCGTGCGGGTGGACGAGCCGGGAGCCGATCTGGCTGTGGCCCTGGCGGTTGCCAGCGCGGCCAAGCGGGTGGCGCTGATCGGGTCAGACGAGCGGCCGCTGGCCTGCTTCGGCGAGCTGGGGCTCACGGGCGAGCTGCGCACGGTGGCCCACGCGGACCGGCGGCTGGCCGAGGCCAAGCGCTTCGGGCTGCGTCCCGTGCTCCAGCCCGAGGCCCACCGGACGCTGCGGGCGGCCCTGTCGGCGGCGATGTCGCCGTCGCAGGAAGCGGTGCGGGCGGCCTGAGCGCCTGCAATCGGTTGCAGTCTGAGACGCCAGATCGTGCGGAGCGCGCGCGACTGTTCGCACTACGGGCGAATCAAGTCTCGGCGAGCAGGCGCAAACCGCCGAACCTGAGCTAAAATCACCTTCTGATGCCGCCGCGTTCCGGGGAAGAGCTCAAAGACGAGCTCGAGTCTCGACAGGAGTCCCGGATCATGAGGGCGCTCGAGATGGTCGCGCCCGGAACATCGTTGCGGGAAGGGATCGACAACATTGTCGATGCCCGGACGGGCGCGCTGATCGTCATCGGCGACGCCGAAGAGCTTGGCTTCCTGTTCTCCGGGGGGATCAAGCTCGACGTTGACTACTCGCCGACGTTCCTCTACGAGCTGGCCAAGATGGACGGCGCGATCGCCCTGAGCACGAACGCCACCAAGATCGTCCACGTCAACGTGCAGCTGACGCCGGACCCGACGATCCTGACGATGGAGACCGGCACGCGGCACCGCACGGCCGAGCGGGTCTCCAAGCAGACGGACGCGATGGTCGTCGCGGTGTCGGAGCGCCGCGAGGTGGTGTCGCTCTACGTGGACGGCATGAAGTACATCCTCGAGGACATTCCGGTGGTGCTGGCCAAGGCCAACCAGGCGCTGGCGACGCTGGACAAGTACCGCAGCCGCCTGGATCAGGTCTCGACCCGCCTGACCGCGCTGGAGTTCGAGGGCGGCGTGACCCTGCACGACGTCCTCACCGTGCTGCAGCGCGTCGAGCTCGTGACGAGGATGGCCGTCGAGATCGAGCGCTACATCGTCGAGCTCGGCACCGAGGGGCGCCTGATCGAGATGCAGCTCGACGAGACGATGGTCGGGGTCGCCGCTGACAAGGCCGCCCTCGTCCACGACTATCTCGTCGAGGACACCGACGACAGCTTTGCGGTTGTGCTGGACCAGCTGGCCCGCCTGGCCCACCAGGATCTGCTCGATTTCGGGCGTCTGGCCGAGCTGCTTGGCTACGACCGCAAGCTCAACACCCTTGACTACCCGGCCTCTCCTCGCGGATTCCGGATATTGGGACGAATACCGAGGCTGCCCCGCCTCGTTGTCCAGAGGATCGTCACGGAATTCGGAGGATTGGAAGAGTTGCTCGCCGCATCGGATGGTGAGCTGGAGACCGTCGACGGAGTCGGCGAGATCCGGGCGAAGGACATCAGGGAGGGCCTTCGCCGCCAGCAGGAGATCAACCTGGTTGATCGGTACCTGCAGACGTAGGAAAACCGCGAGCGGGTGTCCTGCCCGCTGCCGCCCGGAAAGAGGAGGACACCATCACAGAGCTAATGGAAGAGCACCTGGATGAGCTTGAGTCGATCGAGACGCCGCCGCACATTGAGTTCGAGATCGGCGACAGTGTCGTCTATCCGCACCACGGCGCAGGCAAGGTGCTTCGCAAGGAGGTCAAGGAAGTCCTCGGCGAGAGCCGTGAGTACCTGACGATCAAGATCCTCCATAACGACATGACGGTCATGGTGCCCACCGAGAACGCGGCGCTCGCCGGCCTACGCCGCGTGATTGACGAGGAGACCGTCCAGAAGGTGCTCGCCGTGCTCCAGGACGAGTGTTCGGAGATGCCCAAGAACTGGAACCGGCGCTTCAAGCACAACCGGGACAAGATCAAGACGGGAGACATCTACGAGCTCGCCGAAGTCGTACGCAACCTCGCCATTCGCGAGGCCGAGAAGGGGCTGTCCACCGGTGAGAAGCAGATGTTCACCCGCGCCAAGAAGATCCTGGCGTCCGAGCTCATGTACGCGCTGGGCATGGATGAGCAGGAGGTGGATGAACATCTCTATGGACTGCTGCTCGACACCCATAGCAATGGCAATGGGAACGGCAACGGCAACGGGAAGGTGGAGGGGAAGGTGGCCGTCGCCGCGAAATAGGGAGGGCGGGATCGGATACCACGAGGCATGGCGGCTGCGCTGATCGTGGCCGCAGGACGAGGCGAGCGCCTTGGGTCTGGCCGGCCCAAGGCGCTCGTCCCGCTTTGCGGGCGCCCAATGCTCGAATGGAGCGTCGCGGCGTTGCAGGCGGTGCCCGCGGTCACCCGGATCGTCATCGCCCTGCCCGCCGACGAGCTCGACGCCGCCCCGGCGGGCACGGTCGCCGTGTCGGGCGGCCTGCAGCGCTCGCATTCCGTGCGCAATGCCCTGGCCGCCTGCGGCGACAGCGACGTCGTGATCGTCCACGACGCGGCTCGGCCGCTCGCCACGCCGCAGCTGTTCGAGCAGGCTCTGCTCGAGCTCGACCGCCATCCCGACGTGGCGGCGGTGATCGCCGCGGCACCCGTAGCCGACACGATCAAGGAGGTGGCGGACGATGGCGCCACCGTCGCGCGCACCTTGCAGCGATCGCGGCTGTGGGCGGTCCAGACGCCGCAGGTGTTCCGGCGCGCCGCGCTGGAGCGCGCGCTGACCGAGGCGTCCGACGAGGAGCTCGGGCGCGCCACCGACGACGCCTGGCTGGTGGAGCGCGCCGGCGGAGCGGTGCGGATCCTCGGCTCGGACCCGGGCAACATGAAGATCACCACGCCCGAGGACCTGCGGATCGCCGAGCTGCTGCTGGCAGAGGTGCGGACGTGACGCGCATCTGGCGGGAGCGGCGGGCGTGACGCCCACGCGGCGGGAGCGGCGGGCGTGAGCACCGGCATCGGCTATGACTGCCATCGGCTCGTCGCCGGCCGGCGGCTGGTCATCGGCGGGGTGGAGCTTGACCACGAGCTGGGCCTCGAAGGCCACTCTGACGCCGACGTGCTCACCCACGCCATCATCGACGCGCTGCTCGGCGCATGCGCGCTGGGCGATATCGGCCAGCACTTCCCGGACACCGATCCCCGCTACCGCGATGCGGACTCGATCGCGCTCCTGCGCGCCACCGTGGGCCTGCTGCGCGAAGCGGGCTTCGTCGCCGCGCACGTGGACGCCACCGTCATGATGGAGCGGCCGAAGCTGGCCCCGGCCCGCGAGCGCATCCGCGCCCGTCTGGCCGAGGCCCTCGAGCTCGACGTGGGCCACGTGAGCGTCAAGGCGACGCGCGGCGAGGGGATGGGGTTCGTGGGGCGCGAGGAGGGCGTGGCCGCCCTGGCGGTCGCGACGGTGCGCTCGCTCTAACTCGCGTGCGCGCCGCGCGCGGCGCGGCGCTCGGCCGCCTGGCTGCGCATCCGCTCGTGCTCCACCAGCCGCGACAGCTCATGCACCGTGGTGCGCAGGTGCGAGCTGACGATGGGCTGGGCGACGCGCTCGGCCAGCCACCCCCACAGGCCGGACCCGGCCACGCCGGCGGCGAGCCGGATCTCGACCTTGGTCCGTCCGCCCGCGACGGAGCGCAGGCGCCAACGGCCGCGCTGGTCCACGCCGGTGATCGACGTCCAGGCCAGCTCCTGGGGCGGATCCCACTCGACGATCTCGATGAGGCCGCCCACCTCGGCGGAGCCGACGCGCAGCAGCATCCGGTAGCGCGCTCCCAGTCCTGCGCGCTCCTCGCTCTGAACCTCCCACCGGGTCACCCCGGACATGAAGCTCAGCGCCCGCTCGGGGTCCGATACCACTCCCCACACCGCCTCGATCGGGGCCGAGATCGTCGTGGCCGCGGTGGCCCTCATCCGATCACCGGGAGGCGGCGCTCCTCGGCCAGGGCGTCGAGGGTGTCCTGCATGAGGCGGATGAGGTGATCGTAGATCTCGTCGATGTCGGGGTCGGGGCCGAACTCGGCCTTGAGGTCGATCGGCGGCAGCGTCTCGATCGTGATCTTCGCGGGCAGGGGGAGGTGGCCGAGCATGTCCCCGACGTTCAGGCCCCAGGGCAGCGCCAGTGAGACGGGCAGCACCTTGAGGCGGAACACCCGGTCGAGCGCCAGCAGCCGCGCCAGGCCCTCGCCGCGGGTCAGGAACAGCGCCGTCTCGTGCCCGCCGATCGACACCACTGGGACGACCGGCACGTTCTCCTGCAATGCGAGGCGGATGAACCCCTTGCGCCCGTCGAAGTCGATCCGGTTGCGCTGCCAGAACGGGCGGTGGACCTCGTAGTCGCCCCCGGGGTAGACGAGCAGCGCCGCGCCGGCCTGCAAGGCCTTGCGCGCGTTGGCGGGGGATGCCGCCACCGTGCCGAATTTGCGCAGCGATCCGAGGCCGGGCATCGACAGGACGAGGTTGTGGGCCAGTTGGTAGAAGGCGCGCTCGACGCCGAAGTAGGTGTTGAACGCCAGCGTGAACACCACTGTGTCCGGCGTCATGTTGCCCCCGGAGTGGTTGCCCACCATCAGCACCGCCCCGTCGTCGGGGATGTTGCCCAACCCGCGCACCTCGCCGCGGTACCACAGGCTCGCCGCCAGCCACATCAGCGGCAGCCGCTCGCGGATGAAATCGGGATCGCGCTCGTCCAGGTCGGCGCGGGGGATCCGGCGCTGCACCTGTTGCGCCACCTCGCGCAACGCCCGGTGCAGCAGCGAGGCGCCAGGGACGCCGCCGCCGGCCCGCCCGCGATCGTCGGCGTGAGGCGACTCGCCGGCGGCGCCGGCGTGCCCGTTGCTCTCCGCCTTGTCCGCGACGTCAGTGCCCGCCATCAGCGCCGCCTCATGCCGCCTTGCGGCCGGCCCCGCCGCCGCCGGTCTGCGGGCATGGAGTGGGCGTCGCAGCGACCCCGAGCTCGTTGCGGGCGATGAAGCGCATGAGCAGGTCGCTCGTCTCGTCGGGCCGCTCCACCTGGGGAACGTGTCCGCAGGCCTCGATCGTCACCTGCTCGGCGTGGGGCAGCCACTTACGCACGTGGCGCCCGAACGCGGCCGGCACCAGGCCGTCGTGGGACCCCCAGATGAACAGGGCCGGGGGCCGGAGGTCGGCGAGCCGGGGGTAGAACCCGTTGCGGCCGTACGGCGCCTCGAGGTAGATGTTGCGCGCCGAGGCCAGGAAGGCCAGGCGCGCACCCGCCGAGTGGTAGATGCGCCGGAACTCGTCCACCATCAGCGCGCCCACCTCGGGGTCGATGAGGTCGCGGTCATGGAACAGGCTCCAGAACTGGGATGCCACCGTGTTGCGGGTGAAGCCGTGCGGCAGCAGCCCGAACTCCGGGCGCAGCAGCCGCACCAGCGGGTGAAAGCCCCGCTTGACCCATGCGACCGCCGGGCACAGCAGGCCGAGCGAGCGCATGCGCTCGGGCTCCATCAGCCCCATCTCGATCGCGATCCGGCCGCCCATCGAGTTGCCGACCACGTGGGCGTGCGCGATGTCCTGCGCGTCCATGAATCCGAGCATCGTCTCGGCGTACCAGCGCGCGTTGTAGGGCGCCCGCGCCGGCTTGCTGGAGGACCCGAAGCCGGGCAGATCAGGGGCGTGCACGCGGTAGCGCTGGCCCAAGGCGGCGGCTGTGGCGAACAGGGAGGCGCGGGTGCCGCCCAGGCCGTGCAGGAGCAGCACGTCGGGCCCATGGCCCATCGTCAGCGACGAGATGTGATGCCGGCCGACGGGCACGTCGTGGATCTGCAGCAGCGGCGGGCGACCGCCGGGAAGGCGGAACATGCCCTCGAAGCCGATGGCGTGGTCGAGGTTGCCGCTGACGCTCAGGCGGCGGCGCTCGAACGCGTCGATCCCTGACATCTCGCCCTGACGCAGCGCCAGCCACGTCTCGGCGTCGGTGGAGATGGTGACATCGGGCCGGCGGCGGGTCGCGCCCTTGCGCACCCGGGCGCCATGAGCCGTGCACCGCACCTCCCACGTCTGGCCCAGGTCGCAGAGCCGGATGTTGTAGGTGGCGTCGAAGCCGGGATCCGCGCCCAGATAGCGCTCGGGAAGGGTCCGGAACCCGGTTTCCACGTCCGCCAGCAGGCGGGCTCGGTCTGAGGTGGTGGGCATCGACATCCGATTAACGGTGACGCCTGGCCCGGATGGTCGCGGGCGCTCGCAAACGCGCGGAACGCGCGGACGCATGCACTAGGGTTCGGCCACGTTGCGCGCGATCACCCTGCATGACACCCGCACCGGGCAGGTTCGCGAGCTCGTGCCCGAGACGCCGGGGCGGGTGCGCATCTACGCGTGCGGCCCCACGGTCTACGGCCGGGTGCACGTCGGCAACGCCCGCCCGTTCGTGGTGTTCTCGCTGCTCAAGCGCTTCCTGGTCCACGAAGGGTACGCGGCGGAGTTCGTGGCAAACGTCACTGACATCAACGACAAGATCTATGTCGCGGCCCGCCAGGCTGGGGTCCACAGTGACGACCTGGCGCGGGAGATGACGGCTGCCTACCAGGCCGACACCGATGTCTTCGGGCTGGGGCGGCCCGATCACGAGCCCCTGGCGAGCGAGACGATCGAGGGGATCGTGCGGTTGATCGGGGAACTGGTGGAACGTGGCCATGCGTACGCTGCCGACGGGGACGTCTACTTCTCGGTGCGGTCCTACCCTCGATACGGCGAACTATCCCACCGCCAGATCGATCAGATGGACCAGGGCGAGGAGGTGGAGGGTGCCGCGCGCAAGCGCGATCCGCTCGATTTCGCCCTGTGGAAGGGGCACAAGGAGACCGAGGACACCTCGTGGGAGTCGCCGTGGGGCCGCGGGCGACCCGGCTGGCACATCGAGTGCTCGGCCATGGCCGAGGATCTGCTCGGCGTCGGGTTCGAGATCCACGGGGGCGGCTCAGACCTCATCTTTCCTCATCATGAGAATGAGGCCGCCCAGACCCGGGCCGCGCGGGACGCCGACCTGACGCGGATGTGGGTCCACGTCGGGATGGTCCGGCTCGACAGCGAGAAGATGTCCAAGTCGATCGGCAACGTGTTCATGCTGGGGGAGGCGCTTGAGCGTCATGGGCCCCAGACGCTCCTCATGTACTTCGCGGGCGCCCACTACCACCAGCCGATGGAGTACGACGAGGACCGCCTGGAGGAGGCCCGCGCGCGCGCCGCCGGCATCCGCAACACCGCGCGTGGGCTCGTGAGCGGGCCCAGCCCACCGTGGTCGGCGCCGCTCAAGGAGCGCTTCTTCGACGCCCTCGCCAATGACTTCAACACACCGAAGGCCCTGGCCGTGGTGGCCGAGTGGAGGGGCGAGGCCAATCGCAGCGCCCCCGGCACCGTCGGCGGCGATGACCTGCGCGAGATGCTCGACGTGCTGGGCCTGGCCGGCCTCATGCAGTCAGACGCCCAGCCGGTGTCAGACGAAGCGGCGGCGCTCCGAGACGCGCGCGAGCGCGCGCGCCAGGCGCGTGACTGGGGGGAGGCCGACCGCCTGCGCGACGCGCTGCGCGCGCTCGGCTGGGAGGTCCGCGACGGCCCCGACGGGCCCGAGCTGCTCCCCACCGCCTGACCTCACCTCGCCGCAAGTCGGTTTGCATAACACCGCATTGGCTTGACAGTGGTGCGGTGCTATGTCAAGCTCGCGGCGCTTCAAGTAACGATCAACTTCAGCTTTAGGCTGGGGTTGACCGGGAGGAGGGCGCCATCTGAGGCCCGCTTTCTGGGAAAACGCTATAACGGTGCGGCGCCAGGGGAGGTAGCGCGCCACGACATCCGACTCTCGCGCCTGCGGGAGCTGGGAAAGGCTGGTTTCGTGGCTCGACTCTCTGCAAATACTCAGGCTCAACCTCGGGTTGAGGATGGCTATCTGATCGCCCTGGCGAAGCAGGGCCATCCCGATGCCTATGACCGCATCGTGCGCCGGTACTACGGCTTTGTGCGCCTCAAGGCGTCGTCGTACTTCCTGGCAGGCGGCGATGCTGACGACCTCATCCAGGAGGGCCTGGTCGGGCTGTACAAAGCCGTCCGCGACTACCGGACCGACCGGGAGTCGAGCTTCCGCAACTTCGCCGAGCTGTGCATCACGCGCCAGATCATCACCGCGGTCAAGACCGCGACGCGCAACAAGCACACGCCGCTCAACCAGTACGTGTCGTTCTCCAGCACCCCCGCCGGCGGGACGGGAGAGGGCGAGCCGACGCTGGACGAGGTCATCCCCGGCTCCACGGTGCACGATCCGGTCAACCAGGTCATCTCGAGCGAGGAACTGCGGGCGCTGGTGGCCTGCATCTCGACCGCGCTGTCCGAGCTCGAGTCCCGGGTCCTGGCCCTCTATCTCGACGGCTACTCATACGAAGAGGTCGGCCGCCGGCTCGAGTGTGACTGCAAGACCGTGGACAACGCCCTGCAGCGGGTCAAGCGCAAGGTCGGCGCGCATCTGATGCAGCGCGCCGTCCCCGCCTAGAGGGCGTCTGGGGCCGCGGGAGCGCGCGTGGGACGCGGATCGTGAACTCCGCGCCGCCGCCCGGGCTCCCGGCGGCGGAGACCTCGCTGCCCATCGCCGGCGTTAGCTCCTTGACGATGGCCAGCCCCAGCCCGCTGAGATCGCCCGGTCACGAGCGCGGCGGTCCTCAGCCGGCGAGTGGCCCGAGCACCGGCTCCAGCCCGTAGGTCTCAAACGCGCGGAACGCCGAGAACGTCTGGTGGGCCGGGCCGTGGAAGTCAGACGATCCGGTTGTCAGCAGCCCCAGTTCGGCGCACCGCGCGGCCAGGAGCCGCGTGTGCGCCTCGCTGTGGGTGACATAGAAGGCCTCGACCCCGTCCAGGCCCGCCTCGTGGAAGGCGTCGAGCGCGCGCAGCACGCCGTCTGAAGCATCGATGTCCCAGAACGGATGGGCCCACACCGCCACCCCGCCGGCGCCGTGGATGAGCTCGATCGCCTCGGCCACCGTCGGCGCCGCGCGCGGCACGAACGCCGGGCGGTCCTCGATCAGGTACGCCACCAGGAAGGCGGTCGGGTCCAGCAGCCCCGCGGCCTCGAGACGCTCGTGGTTCTCGGGCCGGCTGACGACGGCCTGCGCCAGGTGAGGGCGGCCGATCGTCTGGCCCTGAGCGGTGCGCCGCGCCAGCACCTCCTCGTCGACCGCGAACCCCAGCCGGGTCAGCGCGTCGATCATCGCCTGGGCGCGGTGTTCCCGATCGCCGCGTGAGCGCGCCAGCGCCGCCACCAGAGTGGGGTCGTCGGGGTCGATCAGGTAGCCGAGGATGTGGAGGTCCTGGCGCCCGTCGAAGGTCGCGCTGATCTCGGTGGCGGTGACGAGGCGGATGCCCGCGGGGCCTGCGGCGGCCATCGCCTCGGCGACGCCGTCGGTGGTGTCGTGGTCGCTGAGGGCGAACAGCGTCACACCGGCCGCGGCGGCCGCCGCCACCACCTCGGCGGGGGCGAGCGCGCCGTCGGAGTGCACGGAGTGGCTCTGCAGGTCGAAGGTGGGTGCCGCGCTGGTGGCCAAGCCGACGAGCCTAGCCCAACCGGCTGGGCCCCCCAGGGCTCATGACCGGTGGTAGGTGAGGATCACGGTGCCGCTCGTCAGCGGCTTGACCTCGGCCAGCGTCAGCGCTGCGGCGTCCGCAACGCCCTCGAACAGCCGCTTGCCCTCGCCGAGCACGATCGGAAACACCATCAGCCGGTACTCGTCGACCAATCCCAGGTCGGTGAGACCGCGCACCAGTGTGGCGCTGCCGGCGACCAGGATGTCCCCGCCGTCCTGTGCCTTGAGCGCGTCGACCTCCCCGGCCAGGTCGCCGCTCAGCACCGTCGAGTTGTTCCAGTCGGCCTGGGTGAGCGTCCTGGAGACGACGTACTTGGGCATGGCGTTCATCTTGTCGGCGAAGCCCGCGTCGTCGGTCATGCCCGGCCACGCTTTGGCGAAACCCTCGTACGTGACCCGGCCGAGCAGCAGCGCCTCGTGGCCGAGGGTCTCGTCGAGCTTGTACTTCATTCCCTCGGGATCGTTGAACTTGAATGTCCAGCCGCCATGGCGGAAGCCCTCGGCTCCGCCCGGGTCCTCCATCACCCCGTCCGCCGACACGAACTCCGTCACCACAATCCGCCGCATCGCTTCGCTCCTTCGTAGAGAGATCGTTTGATGACGCGTCGAACGACGGCGCCCGCAATCGACACAAGATCACGGGGGCGTCAGGCGTGGGCCACGGCGTCCGCGGGAGCCGACCGCGGGAGCGTGCGGGAGCGGAGCGCGAACGCCCCGCCGAGCGCGACGAACAGCGCCACCGTCGCCCCGAGACCGAGCCCGGCGCGCGGGCCGAGTGCCGCCATGGTCGCGCCGACCACCGGGCCGCCGATCGGCGTCGAGCCCTGGAAGGCGACGAACCACAGCGACATCACGCGACCGCGCATCTCCGGCGCGGAGTTGAGCTGGAGCGTGGAGTTGCCCATCGACATGAAGGCGATGCTGCCGGCGCCGGCGATGCCGAGCGCGAGCAGTTCGAGCGGCAGGTTGGGGGCGAGCGTCGCCAGCACCAGGGCGGTGCCGAAGCCGAGCGCGGACACGACCAGCGGCCGCAGACCGGTCTTGCCGCGGGCGGCGACGAACAGGCCGCCGACCACGGCGCCCACGCCCATGGCGGCGGTCATGAAGCCGAACCCGGTGGCGCCCACGTTCAGGCCGCGGTCGGCCATGACGGGCAGCGACACCTGGAACTCGTAGGTCAGGCATCCCGCGACCGCCATCATCACCAGCGGCACGGCCATCGTGGGAGTGGAGCGGACGTAGCGCAGGCCCTCGCGCAGCTGGCCGCGAGCGCGCGGGGTGGGCTCCACTGTCGCGAGCTGGGTGCGGTCCATCGAGGTCAGCGTCAGCACGACCGGGATGAAGCTGACGGCGTTGACCAGGAAGCAGACTCCATCCCCCACGGTCGCGATGAGGATCCCGGCAATCGCCGGGCCGATCGCGCGGGCGCCGTTGACCAGCACCGAGTTGAGGCTGACCGCGTTGCGCAGGTGCTCGGCGCCGACCAGCTCCATCATGAACGACTGGCGCGCGGGGTTCTCGAAGGCGTTGTTGAGGCCGAGCATCGCCGCGAGGATCCCGATCTGCCACACCTCCACCTCGCCGGTGACGGTGAGCACGCCCAGGATCAGCGCCTGGACGCCCATCATGCTCTGCAGCCCGATCATCATGCGGCGCTTGTCGACGCGGTCGGCGATCACGCCGCCATACGGTCCGAGGAGCAGCACCGGGAGTGTCTGCAGCGCGACAATCACACCCAGCGCAGTCCCCGAGTGTGTCAGGGTGAGGACCAGCCACGACTGCGCCGTCATCTGCATCCACGTGCCGATCAGAGAGATCGACTGGCCCGCGAAGTAGCGCCGGTAGTTCGGAATGGCGAGAGCGGCGAAGGTGACGCGGCCGGCGCGCATGACGCGCGTCATGAACGGCGGTCCTTCAGCTGCTCGGCCAGTTCCTCGAGGGCCGGCAGGGCCTTCTCCAGCAGGCGGCGATCGGCGGGGGCGAGCCCTTCGAGTGCCTCGTTGACGGCGTCGGTGCGCTCGCGGCGCATCCGTTGGGCCAGCCCACGGCCGTCCTCGGTGGCCTCCACCCAGGCAGCGCGGCGGTCGCCGTCATCGCTGGTGCGCGCCAGCAGCCCGGCATCCACGAGGTCGGCGATGATGCGCGACAGCATCGTGGGGTTCAGGCTCTCGGATTCCGCCAGCGCCGAGAGGCGGATCGGGCCCTCGCGCACGACGGTCAGCAGCACGGAGATGCGCGTCGGGGTCAGCCCCGCGGCCGATCCGGCGGCGGTGGTCCGCAGGCGCCGCGAGAGTCGCCCGATGGTCACCCGAAGCCGGGCGGCGGTGTCGATATCGAGGGCGGCGGCGGGGAACATGGTGCCTTTCGGAAGATACTTGCTTGCTGGCAAGCACTATGTTAGCAGCGCCGCCGCCGGCTCTCCCTCCCGCGGTCCTGGCTGAGATGGTGTGCGCGCCAGTCGCGGACGACCCGTTCGACGTGGTCGAGGACGAGCATGAGAGCGGGGCCGCGGATTCCGTTCCGGTTGGCCTCCTGGATCTTCATGCTCGTCTCCCCGTCTCGGCCGCCGCTTCCGTCAGCGTCCGCTCCTTCACGACGACCTCTCGAGAGAGCTGCCGACGCCGATTCAAGCTGAGCGCGGCGTCGGCGTGAGGCTAGCTATCGCCCTCGGTGGCGACGATAAGCACGTTGCAGCGCGCGCGGTGGGAGACCTTGTTGGGCACATTGCCCAGCGAGAGCCGGCGCGCGCCGTGCATCCCCTTGCTGCCGACGACGATCATGGTGGCGCTCACCTCGTCGGCCACCGCGAGCAGCGCGTCGGCGGGGTCCTTGCGGACCGCGTGCGAGGTCGCCTCCACGCCGGCCAGGCGCACGTTCGCCACGGCCTGGCTCAGGATCCCCTCCACCTGGTCGTGGGGCAGCGGCTGCCAGACCTTGGCCGCGCCCTCGGGCGCGCCCGTCACCTTGGCGTGCACCGGCTGAAACGCGGAGACGACGTGCACCGGCGCCGACAGGGCCTTCGCCAGTCTGACCGCCTCGGCCACCGCCACCTTCGCGGTGTCGGATCCGTCTGTGCCAACTACGATCGCATCGCCCATCTCTCACCCTCCTCTGCGCCTCCGGGATGCGCAGACCCTACCGCTTCGGAGAGGGCTGGGTTGTGTGTCTTCGCACACTCAATATCTCGGCGATTCGGGCGACGACTGCCAGCGGCTCCCGAGTGAGCTGGCGCCAGGTGAACCGCAGCACGACGTACCCGGCGGCGATCAGCGTTTGGTCACGCTTGCGGTCGCGTTCGAAGGCTGCCCGGTGGCCATGGGCCGCGTGCCCGTCGACCTCGACGATCAGCTTCTGCTGCGGCCACACGGCGTCGACCTCAAAGCCCAAGACATGCGTGTTGAACACGGGCGGGTCAAGACCGCTGGCCTTGACCAGACGTCGCAGCCGGATCTCGGCGCCCGAACGGCTGTAGCCCCGCTCATAGCGATCGCTGAGCAGACCACGCAGCGACGCGGTCCCCTTGCGGCCCGGGCAGCGGGCGATCGCGGCCGTGATCGCCGCGTCGCTGACCAGTTTCAGCACGCGCGCCTCGTTGAGCAGCCGGTCGACGGGACCGCGGCCCGCGCAATCAATCAGCGTCCGCGCCGGGGAGGTCACCGGGAGGCCCTTGCAGAGCCGGACGTCGCGGATGTCCAGGGACGGAACCCTGTGCACCCGCAGACCCGGCTGGACCCGGACCCGGCGGCCGATCATGGTGATGGCCACGAAGGGCGGGAAGGGCGAGAGCCCCCAGATCGCAGCGGCGCTCTCGTGGCTGAGGACCGTGGCGTCGCCCGCGTGCAGCAGCGCGGCGGTCTCGGGACCCAGGGGCGGCAGCGAGGGGCTCCCGACCGCGAACACCGAGGGCAGCACCACGTGCAGCGATCCCTTCGAGACCCGATGCCGGATCGAGCCCGGGCCGATGCCGAGCTCGAGGACCTGCCGCCGGCCCACCAGGCCGCGCTGAGCGCCCGCCAGCTCCGCCAGTCCACGGTCGCCCCGGGCCGCCACTACTGATCCGTTCCAAACTCGCGCCGGCAGTTGCACTTTGTCCGCTGGAGTGCGCGCCGCAACAGATGCGTTCCAAACCTGCGGGAGGGAGCCGACTTTGGAACGGAACTGATGCTCTCCAACCTCCATATAGATAAGAGCCTGGAGGACCTCCACATCCACCCCCCGTCCCAGCAAGTCTTTTCCGGACGACGGAGCGGGCCGCGAGCGCGCGCGCTGACTGTTTCCGCACCGCCGCCACCTCCATGGGCGCCTACGCGGTCCGCCGGCCGAACAGCACCCCGGCCACGACCACCGACACGGCGATGATGCCCGCGCTCCACGCCACCGCGGCCCAGGCGGCGGCACCCGGCGCGTGACCGCCGAGCAGCGCCCGCAGCGCGTCGATGACCTCCGTCACCGGCTGGTGGCGGGCGAAGCCCTGCAGCCACGAGGGCATGGTGTGGATGGGGACGAAGGCGCTCGAGGGGTAGGGCAGGAAGCTGACCAGGAACGCGATCCCCTGGGCGGCCTCGGGCGAGCGGGTGACCACGCCGATCGCCGCCGCCAGCCACGAGATGGCGAGGATGAACAGGGTCAGCAGCCCCACCGCGGCCAGCCAGTCGCCGAGGCCGGCCGCCGGGTCATAGCCGATGGCGAAGGCCACCGCCACGGCCAGCGCCGCGGAGGCGAGGTTGCGCGCCACGCTGGCGACCACGTGGCCGGCCAGGAGCGACCGTGGCCGGACGTCCAGCGAGCGGAAGCGGTCGATGATGCCGCCGGCGAGGTCGGAGGAGACGGTCACCGCGGTCGTGCCCGACCCGAAGCCGACGCACACCAGCAGCACCCCGGGCACGACGTAGTCGATGTAATGCGTCCCGGTCTGGATGGCGCCGCCGAACAGGTAGACGAACATCAGCATCAGCATCACTGGGAGCGCGAGCGCGGTGATGAGCCCGTCGACATTGCGCAGCGACAGGCGCAGGCCGCGGACGATCATCGTGGACAGCTCGGTCACCGCCGGCCCGGGGAACAGGCGGCCCGGCGCGGCGTAGGGGTAGGTCAGCTCACTCATGGGTGGTCTCGCTTTCAGGGCTGTGTCCGGTCAGGGTCAGGAAGACGTCGTCCAGGCTGGCGGTGCGCACGGAGAAGTCGGCGATCCGCGAGCGATCGGGATCGAGCTCGTCCAGCAGGGCGCGCACGACCGGCCCGTCCCCATCGCAGGCGAGGGCAAGTGTTCCCAGCGGGCGGTCGCGCTCGACGGCGCGGTCCCCGGCCTGCACGAGCACCGCGTCATAGGCGCCGGCGTCGACGCAGCGCAACACGAGCCGGCGGCCCGCGACCGTGGCCTTGAGCTGCGCCGCGCTGCCCTCGGCGACGATCCGGCCGCGGTCGAGGACGGCGATGCGGTCGGCGAGCGCGTCGGCCTCGTCGAGGTACTGGGTGGTGAGAAAGACGGTCACGCCGTCCGCCACCAGGGAGCCGACGAGGCTCCACAGCGCGCGCCGGCTGCGGGGGTCAAGGCCGGTGGTGGGCTCGTCAAGGAACAGCACGCGCGGCCGGCGCATGAGCGATGCCGCCAGGTCCAGCCGGCGCCGCATTCCGCCCGAGTAGGTGGCGACGCGGCGGCCGCCGGCGTCGAGCAGGTCAAAGCGGTCGAGCAGCTCCGCCGCGCGATCGCGGGAGGCCCGCGCCGTCAGTCCCTGGAGGCGGCCGATCATGCGCAGGTTCTCCGTGCCGGTCTGCAGCTCGTCCACCGCTGCGTACTGGCCGGTGAGGCTGATCCTCCGCCGCACCGCGGCGCGCTCGCCCACAACGTCGCCCCCGGCGACCCGCGCTGTGCCCGCGTCGGGCGTGGTCAGCGTGGCGAGGATGCGCACGGTGGTCGTCTTGCCGGCGCCGTTGGGCCCGAGCAGGGCGAACACCGTGCCGGCGCCGACTCGCAGGTGGATCCCGTTCACGACGGGCGTCGCGTTGTAAGACTTCTTCAGGCCGGTGGCCTCGATGGCCAGGTCATCGGTCATAGGCTGTCCTTTGCAGACGGAATTGCGTATGTCGTACGCGATTATGCGTAGACTATACGCAGTTTCGTGGACCGGCGTCAAGACCCACATCGCGAGATGACACCACCCGACCCTCCCGACGACTTCCAGCTCCCCCCGAGCATCGAGCTGGCCTGGGGCCTGCGCGAGGTCGGCTCGCGCGGGCCGCGGCGCGCGCTGACGCTCGAGCAGATCGTGGCGGCGGGCGTCGCCGTGGCCCAGGGGGAGGGGGTGGGGGCGCTGTCGATGGCACGCATCGCCAAGGAGCTGGGCGTGGGAACGATGTCGCTGTACCGATACGTCGCCGCCAAGGACGAGCTGATGACGATGATGGTCGACACCGCCCTGGGCACCCCGCCGCCGTCCGCCCCCGGCGAGGATTGGCGCGCGGGGCTCTCGCGCTGGGCAGTCGGCGTGCGCACCGCCTACCAGCGGCACCCGTGGACGCTACGTGTGCCGATCAGCGGGCCGCCGCTCGGCCCCAACAACGTCGCGTGGCTGGACAATGCGCTCGAGGCGCTCGCGGGCACGCCGCTCAGCGAGCAGGAGAAGCTCTCGACGGTCCTGCTGGTGAGCGGGTTCGTGCGCAACGATGTGACGCTGATCGTTGACTTCGCCGACGCGTCGGACGGTCAGCAGGTGATGCCCGGCTACGGCCGCCTGCTGGCCCGGCTCACCACTGCCGAGCAGCTCCCCGCGCTGCACCGGGCGATCGCCTCGGGCTCGCTGGACGACCCCGACGATCCCGACGTGGAGTTCAACTTCGGGCTGGAGCGGATCCTCGACGGCGTCGCGGCATTGATGGCGACCAAGCGCCGCCGGCGCTGACCGAATCCGTATCGTGGGCGTCATGCCCGCCCTGCTCCTCTACGGCGACACCGAGCGCTCGCCGGCCATGCGCCACGAAATCCCGATCGCGATCGGCGACGGGATGCTGTTCGCCGAGCACGACGGCCGGCGGAGCATCCTCACCTCGTGGCTCGAGCGCGACCGGATCGCGGCGGTTCTCCCGGACGTGCAGATCCTGGACTTCATCGAGCTCGGGATGCGAGCGCTGGTGGAGCAGGGCATGACCCGGCTGGAGGCCGAGCGCGAGGTCGTGGCCAGAGCGGTCACGCAGCTCGGCATCGCCGGTGCGGTCATCCCTGGCGACTTCCCGGTGGCCGTGGCCGATCGCCTGCGCGCGGACGGGATCGCGCTGACGATCGATGACGAGTTCGTGGGCGACCGCCGGCGCGTCAAGCAGGGCGCGGAGCTCGAGGGGATCCGGGCCGCGCAGCGCGCCGCTCACGCCGCCATGGCCCGGGCGGCGCAGCTGCTGGCGGGCGCCACCATCGGAGTCGACGGCAACCTTCGCGGCGAGGACGGCGCGCCCCTGCTGGCCGAGGCCGTGCGCGAGGACTTGCGCCGGGCGTGCGCCGAGCACGGCGCGACCTGCCCGGCGGACATGATCGTGGCCTCGATCCGCAACGGCGGCGGAGGGCACGAGCCGGGCAGCGGGCCGCTGCCGGCGGGGCTGCCCATCCAGGTGGACATCTTCCCGCGCCACGAGGCGAGCGCCTGCTGGGCCGACATGACGCGGACGTTCGTGGTGGGCGAGGCGACCGAGGACCACGCGCGGCTGATCTCCGAGCAGGAGCGCCTGGTGCGGAGCGCGCTGGACCAGGCCCGTGCCGGGGTGCGGCCCGGGGTCACCGGCCGCGAGCTGCACGAGGCGACGTGCGAGCTGTTCGAGGCGGCCGGGTGGGCCACGCAGCGGACCGGCGGCGGGGAGGAGGGCTTTCAGTTCGCACTCGGCCACGGCGTGGGCCTCGAGGTGCATGAGGCGCCGGGCCTGGGGTTCTCCGGGCGCGAGCCGTTTGTGGCTGGGGACGTTGTGGCCATCGAGCCGGGCCTGTGGGACACGCGCATCGGCGGCGTCCGCTTCGAGGATCTGCTGCTCGTGACCGAGGACGGCTGCGAGACGCTGACCGCCTTCCCCTACGAGCTGGCGCCGGATTCCTATCCTTAAGCACAGCCACCGACGCCAAATCTCGACAAAGCCGGTTCCGCAGCCGCCAATTCGGCACAATGGCAACCGTATTTGTCGACAATAGGAGGGAAACTACATGACACTCACAATCGGGAGCACCGCTCCCGACTTCGAGGCCGAGACCACCGAGGGACCGATCCGCTTCCATGAGTGGCTCGGGGACTCGTGGGGGGTCATTTTCTCACACCCCAAGAGCTTCACGCCGGTCTGCACCACCGAGCTCGGCTACATGGCGTCGATCAAGCCGGAGTTCGACCGCCGCAACGTCAAGATCATCGGCCTGTCCATCGACCCGGTCGAGGTCAACCTCGAATGGTCCAAGGACATCGAGGAGACCCAGGGCACCGCGCCCAACTATCCGATCATCAGCGACGGTGATTTCAGCGTCGCCAAGATGTACGAGATGCTGCCGGCTGACACCAGCGGCGACCCGGGTGACCGCACGCCGGCGGACAACCAGACGGTCCGCAACGTGTTCGTCATCGGACCGGACAAGAAGATCAAGCTGATCCTGGTCTATCCAATGACGACCGGCCGCAACTTCGACGAAGTAGTGCGGGTCGTGGACTCGCTGCAGCTCACCGCTGAGCACAAGGTTTCCACGCCGGCCCAGTGGCAGCAGGGCGACGACGTGATCATCGCCGGCTCGGTCTCCAACGACCAGGCCAAGGAGCTCTTCGGCGATTACAAGTCGCCGAAGCCCTACATCCGCATCGTGCCGCAGCCCGAGGGGTCGCGCCGGTAAAGCGCCGCCTCGGACCCGCTCGGAGCCGTCCGCTCCGGGCGGGCCTGCGGGCGCCCTGGGACCCGCGTCCCGGGACGTACGTCCTACAGAACGGTGCGTAAGAGCTGGATGGCGACCACGACCGCGGCGATCCCCGCGGCCAATGCCACCAGCGCCATCATGAGGCGGACCGCGACGCCGCTCATCCCTCGGCCTCGTCCAGGATCGTGGCCGTGAACGGCTGGCCGCCGGGCGGGGTCACCTGGAAGCCCAGGCTCCAGTTGCCCACCATGATCAGGGCGGGCGCCGAGCGGCTGTAGACGCCCGGCTTGGTCTCGGTCAGCTGGTACTGCTGCTGGGGCATCTCCATCTCCGTGTGGTTGAACGTCAGCGTGACGTTGGCGTTGCGGACCGGCTGGCCGTTCTTGGTGATCCGCACCGCGAAGGAGTCGGGCGCTGCCGCCTTGTTGGGCGAGACGAGCACCGACAGCCGGTAGCCCGCGCGGGTGACGGTGTGGGCCACGGGCCCGGGCCCGACCTGGGCCAGCGCCGAGTTCTGCAGGGCGAACGCGGGCGGAGGCGGGGCGAGACTCGACAGCAGTGCGGCCACGAACACCGCGCCGGCGACGAGGACCACCTCGCCTGAGGCCAGGCGTCGCAGCAGACGCGGGGCGCCTGCGGCGCGTTGCGGATCGGCGCGCGCCGCCGCCAGTGCCGGCGTGGTCCGCAGCAGGTTGCCCGAGGCGACTGCCAGCGCCGTGAGCAGGATGCCCACCTTGACCAGGATGGCCACGCCGTAGCCGGTCTTCCACAGCGCGTCCAGCGCAGGCATGTGATCGATGGCCTCGATCGTCCCGCTGACCACCAGGACGGCGACCGACCCCAGCGCCACGTTGGAGAACCGCGGCACCACGACCGACAGCGCTGCCACGCGCTTGTCGGCGGCCACAGCGAACCACAGGACGAGCAGCCCGACCAGGCCGCCGAGCCACAGCGACCCGGAGATCAGGTGCACCCAGTCGGCAGACAGCGTCAGCCCGGCGGGCGAGGTCTGCGCGGCATGCCCGGCGGTCCCGGGGATGAGGAGCACGGCAGCCGCGGCCAGCAGCGCTCCGGCCTGCGCCGCCAGTTCCGCGATCGAGCGTCGCTCGCGGCCGGGGCGATCGACATACAGGGCCGTCCAGCCGGCGACGCAGAACAGCGCGAAGCAGAGCAGCATGTCGACGTAGCCGCGGCCGAACGCGGTGACGCGGAACAGCGGCACCAGCGCGCCGACGTCGAACACCGAGCGCAGCGAGTCGTCCGCCGTGGACGCGTCCAGGTACGCCGCGATGGCCAGCAGGCCGACGACCGACGAAACGACATAGGCGACCGACAGCGCGCGCAGACCGCTGCCGTCACTCCGCCGCGCCAGTACCCGGGCCACGAGGAAGCGCAGCACGAACAGGCCGATGGCGATCATCACCGCCAGGAACATCACCGTCCGCGTGATCAGCGGCTGCGGCGAGGTCGCGCTCCCCGCGATGCTGGGGATGGCGAAGCGCGGGGCCGGCCCCGGGTTGGGCCCGACTGCGTAGGTGAACGCACCTTGCACCGGATGGCCGTCCACCGAGATCGCCCGCCAGTAGATGAGATACCAACCCTGAGGGAGATTGGGCCGCAGCGGAACGACGAGGGTGTTCGGGTCGGCCGGCGACCGCCGCACCGGGCCCGTCGTCTGCTGCGTTCCCGCCGCGTTGGTCACGGAGATGATGGCGAAGCGGGGCTCGACGGCCTCGTCAAATGTCAGCGACACCGTCCTGGGCGGGGAGTCCAGGACACCGCTCGCCGCCGGGACCGTCTTGATCAGATATGCGTGTGCGGACGCGCCGGCGGGCGCCGCCAGCGCCACGCCGACGGCGGCGGCGAGAACGGCGATCCAGGCTCGGGGCCTCATGCCAGTGCCCGTCCGCCTCCACCGCCGCGATGACCGCCGCCAAGGAGGGCAAAGCCGCCCACGGCCAATCCCAGCACGCCGAAGATGAGGGCGATGATCGTCAGCACCGAGGTGCCGGCGCCTCCGCCGCTCAGCGACGATGCGGCTTGGATGGTGGGAGCCGGCGACGCCGAGGACTCCGGCCCGTCCCAGTTGACGATCGAGCCGTCGGAGTAGGTCTGCTCGACGTGGAAGGTGTAGGTCCCCGGCGACGCCGGCTGGGCCAGGAACTGGAACAGGGAGTCCTGGCCGGTCGGCGTCTTGCCACCGGACCACGTGACCTGCTGGACGACCGCTTCCTCGCCGGACCCGCTGGACCTCACGCTCTGCGTCCAGCCCGCCGGCGGCGGAGCGAACGAGTCGATGCCGAAGCCCTTGGGCACGCTCAGCACGATCTTGGTCGTGGTGGCGCCCTCCTTCTCGGTGGGCACGGCGAGGCTGTAGAGCTGGAGCTCGCCGGAGAGGGAGACGGCGGGGCTGACGCGGGCGTGCGCGAACGCTGCCGCCGGCGCGGCAACGGTGATGAGCAGGGCGAGGACGACGGTGCGCCGCACCCGACCTCCCTGGAGCTTGGTCTTCACGTTCTGTACCTCCTTGCTGGCCGGGAACCGCGGGCTGCGTCACCGCAGCGGGCACGGCCGGCCGTCGACTGGTCTCTGTGGTGTGGGGGAGGGACGGCGGTTGCGCCCCGAAGCGGTCAGGCCGGTGGGCCTCGTCCGCACCACCCGAGCGCCAGCGGAGTCAGGCGCGGCAGGGAGAGGTCGGCCGGGCGCGGCAGCGTGCGACCCGGCGAGGAGGTCCGGCGCGGCGTCGCGGCACGACGGGCGGCGACCTCGTGCAGGACCCAGCGGGCGCCATGGAGCAGCGCCGCGAGCACGAGCCCGACGCACACGGCGGATGGGATTGCCCACCAGCCGCCGTACCCGAAGATCCCGACCAGGCCGGCGGGGTGGCCGGTGGCCAGCAGTCCCTCGAGGAACTCCTGCCCGCTGTAGATCACCACCAGGCTGGCGGCGCAGATGAGCCACAGCGCGGCGAGCGACAGCCCATAGCGCGGCGCTGAGGTCTGCCCCTTGAGCGCGCGCCCCAGCGAGGACAGGAACGCGCCGACCGCCCACGCCAGCGCCGCCACGATCCACGGCGCGATCGAGTGCAGATACGAGTGCCCCTGGCGCTGGAGCTCGACCCCGGCGGTGCTGCCGAAGGCCAGCAGATAACGCAGTTGGTGTACCGCGATCGCCGCCGCAGGGACCACCGCGGCGCGCGCCAATCCGCGCACCGCGGACGTTCGGTGAGCCCCGGCGACCATCGTGCACGCAGACGATACCGCGGACACCGACCGGCGGGCGACGCTGCGGCGGCCCGCTGACGGAGGCTCAGACGGCGGGCGCCGCCCGCGTGACGTCGGCCCGATCCGCCGGGTCTCGGCCGCCTGCCTCGCGCCGCTGCCGCCGTCCGGCTCGCCAGCACGTTCGCACCCGGCGCCCGTCGAGCCCGGGCTGCGAGGCGCTCCCCTCCTCTTGCCTTCCGGTGTCGCTGGCGCACCCCGCCCGCGGTGGCGAAAACGGCGCCCGGGTCATCGGGGATGATCTGCGCCCATGGCAGAGCCCGCGCCAGCCCACCCCGGCTCGGGGCGGGCGCCCATCGTGCTCCAGTCCCTCCGGGGGTACCGTCGCTCATGGCTGACGGCCGACCTGCTGGCAGGGCTGACGCTGTGGGCGATCGCCGTGCCCGAGCAGCTGGCCACGTCTCGGCTGGCGGGGATGCCGCCCGTCACCGGCTTCTATGCGTTCGTCGCGGGCACTGCGCTGTTTGTGCTGTTGGGGGCCAACCCGCGCATGTCGGTCGGCGCGGACTCAACGATCGCGCCGCTGTTCGCCGTCGGCGTCGCGCGCCTCGCCGCGAGCGGGACGCCCCGCTACCAGGAGCTGGTGGCGATCCTGGCGGTGATGGTCGGGGTGCTGGTGGCCATCGTGTGGCTGGCGCGGCTGGGCTGGATCGCGGAGCTGCTGTCGGCGCCGATCATCACGGGGTTCCTGGCCGGCATCGCGGTGATCATCATCGTCCATCAGGTGCCCGACCTCCTGGGCCTGCAGTCGGTGGGCGGGTCCACGGTGCACCGGATCGGCTCCGCCGTCTCCCACCTCGGCGACGTCAGCCTGCCGACGCTGGCCATCGGGCTGGGGGTGTTCGTCACCCTGCTCGTGTCCGAGCACGTCGACCGCCGCCTGCCGGGCGCACTGATGGGCCTGGTCGGAGCGACCGCCCTCGTCGGCGTGTTCGGGCTGGACCACCACGGCGTCGCGGTCCTGGGCACTTTTGACCACGGCGCTCCCCACCTGGGGCTGAGCGGCGTGACGTGGGCCACGATCGTCAAGCTCGCACCCCTCGCCCTGGTCGTCGCGCTGGTAGTGGTCACGCAATCAGCGGCGACCACCCGCGCCTTCGCCGCAGAGCAGACCCACCCGGGCGACGTCGGCCGTGACTTCCTCGCCGTCGGCGCCGGCAACGCCGCGGCCGGTCTCATCGGGGCCTTCCCCGTCAACGCCAGCCCCGCGCGCACGGCGGCGGTGTCCGCCGCTCGCGGCCGTACGCAGCTCGCCTGCCTGCTCGCCGCCGTCGGTGTCGCGGCCGTCGTGCCCGCGTCGGGGCTGCTGCGCGACGTGCCGCTGGCGGCGTTGGCGGGTGTGCTCATGTTCGTCGCCACGCGCATCTTTCACACCGGCGAGCTCTCGGCCATCGCCCGTTTCGACCCCTTCGAGTTCGCGCTGGCGCTCGTCACATTGCTGACGGTGGCGCTGATCGGGGTGGAGCAGGGCATCGGCGTCGCGGTGGGCCTGGCCATCCTCGATCGCACACGACTCACCGCGCGCCCCCGGCTCCACGTGCTGGGACGGATCCCGGGCACCACCAGCTGGGCGCCGCTCGGCGCGCCCGAGCAGCCGGTGGCGGTCCCCGGGGTCCTCGTGGTCCTGTTCGCCACCTCGCTGTGGTACGCCAACGCCACGGGCTTCGGCGCCGCCCTGGACTATGCCCGGCGCGGCGCCGTACCGCCGGTCCGGACGGTGGTGCTCGATGCGCTGGGCATGTACGACGTCGACTACACGGGAACGCGTGTCCTGGCGCACGCACTGGACCTGCTGGAACGCGACGGGGCCTCCTTGATGATCGCGCGCACCGGCGAGCACCTGCGCGAGAACCTCGCCCGCAGTGGCCTGCTGGACCGCATCGGCGCCGATCACGTCTACGCGTCCGTGGACGAAGCCGTCGTCGCGGCGGCCGCCGCTCGTGCGTAGAGGCCGCTCAGTCCGGCTGAGCCCGCGAGCCGCTTCGCCGCGGCTCCGCCAGCCCGTGCTCGTAGGCGAAGACGACGATCTGCACGCGGTCGCGCAGGCGCAGCTTGGACAGGACGCGCGCCACGTGGGTCTTGACGGTGGTCTCGGAGATCGACAGCGCGCGCGCCAGCTCGGCGTTGGACCGTCCCCGCGCGATCTCGCGTACCACCTCGAGCTCGCGCGCCGTGAGCTCGTCGAGCTCCGGCGGGACGGGGTCGGGCGACCGCTCGACGAATCGCTCGATCAGCCGTCGCGTGATCGACGGCGCGATGAGGGCGTCGCCTCGTGCCACCGCGCGCACCGCCTCCACGAGTTGATCGCGGCCCGCGTCCTTGAGCAGGAAGCCGCTGGCGCCGGCGCGCAGCGCCTCCATGACGTACTCGTCGAGGTCGAACGTGGTCAGGATGAGCACCGGGATCGGATCGGCGACGCCCGGACCAGCCAGGACGCGCGTCGCCTCCAGTCCGTCCATGCCCGGCATCCGGATGTCCATGAGCACCGCGTCGGGGCCGCGACGCCGCGCCAGGTACACCGCCTCGTGCCCGTCGCCGGCCTCGCCGACGACGTCGATCCCGTTGGACTCCAGGATCAGACGGAAGCCGTCGCGGACCAGCTCCTGGTCGTCGGCGACGATCACGCGCAGCGCCGGGGCTGCGGCGGTCATGGCGCCGGGGCCGGCGGTCATGGCGTCGGGGCGAGGGGGAGGCGGGCCGCGACGCGGAAGCCGCCCTCGGGGCACGGCTCGGCCACCAAGGTCCCGCCGACTGCGGAGGCACGCTCGCGCATGCCGGCGATGCCGCGGCCCTCGGACGGCGGGGGGGCCGAGACGCCGGGGCCGTCGTCGCGCACTTCCACGGCCAGCTCGGATGGGCCGTAGCGCAGCGCCACGCGGGCGCGTGCGCCCGCGGTGTGGCGCATCGTGTTGGTCAGCGCCTCCTGGACGATCCGGTAGGCGGACAGCCCGACGCCGGCGGGCACGGTCCGGATCTCGCCCTCGTGGACGAGATCGACGTCGACGCCCGCGTCGCGAACGGAGTCGACCAGCTCGCCGATGCGATCGAGCCCGGGCTGGGGCCGGCGGGACGCCGATTCGGCGCTGGGCCCGATCTGGCGCAGCAGGGCGCGCAGCTCATTCAGCGTGTCCTTCCCGATCGACTCGATCCGCGCCAGCGCCGTGGTCATCCGGCTCACGTCGGGCTGCGCCGTCTGGCCCGCCTGCGCCTGGATGACCATCACGCTGACGCTGTGCGTGAGGACATCGTGCAGCTCGCGCGCGATCCGCGCGCGCTCGCCCTCGGCGGCCAGCGCCGCCTTCTCCTCGCGCTCGCGCGCCAGCTCCACCGTGCGGGCGCGCAGCGCCGCCGTCTGCGCGCGACGGTCGCGCATCAGCGCGCCGAGCACCCACGCCGCCGAATACAGCGCCGCGTTGGTGGGGATGGAGCTCGCGTCCGAGGTCAGCAGCGGTACCAGCCAGACGGCGATGAGGAGGCCGGCGGCGCTGCTGCGGCGGGTGAAGGTGCCGCCCCAGCTCGCCACGCCATAGGTGGCGGCGATCGAGCCCAGCCCGAGGTGGGTGTCGTGGCGCGCCGCCAGCGCGATCGTGGCCCACGCGGTGAGCTGGAACGCGATCAGAGGCCGGCGCCGCCACATCACCAGCGGCACCGACGACAGCAGCAGCAGGGCGACGGTGACCGCGTCCCGGTCGTTGCCGGAGTTGAACACCAGCAGGTCTGAGAGCTCGAGCACCATCACCACCAGCGCGAGCCCGGCATCGAGCGCGGCCGGGGGCAGGGTGGGAAGGCGCGGTCTGGCCATCGAGCGCGAATCTAACGCCGTTGCCGGTCCGCCGAATCGTCCCAAAGGATGACCCGCGGTCCTCCGCGCGAGCGTCGGCGACATCGGCAAGTTCGCTCGCCCGGCCGACGAGAGCCACCCCGGTGCGCGCATAGCCTGGCGCCACCTTCGAGAGCCGAGGAGAGAGCCCATGGCAACCGCGACGCATCCCCTCACCCTGCCGGCCGCCGCGCAACAGCGCCGCTCGGGCGGCGCCCCCCGACCGCGGACGCGGCTCAGCCACTCGCTGGCCGTCGGCGGCTTGGCCGCCGTGGTCAAGCTGGCCACCGCACTGCCGTTCCTGACCCAGTACGGCTGGGACCGCGACGAGCTCTACTTCCTGCAGGCGAGCCGCCACCTCGGGCTCGGCTACGTGGACTTCCCGATGATCACCGCGCTCATCGGGCACATCGTGGTCGGCGTCGCGGGGCCCTCGCTGGCGGCCCTGCGGCTGACCGGCGTGGTCGCCACGATGATGGCGGCGGTGCTGGTGGGCCTGTGCGCCCGGGAGCTCGACGGCGGGCTGCGCGCGCAGGGCCTCGCCGCGCTGGCGTTCGTCCTCACGCCCTACGGCCTGGCCGGCGGCACGATCTTTCATCCGACGATGTTCGATCTGCTCGTCTGGATCGCCTTCGCCTACGTCGCCCTGCGCATCCTGCGCCGCCCCGAGCCGCGTCTGTGGCCGTGGCTGGGCGTGATCGGCGCCGTCGGCCTGGAGACCAAGGGCACCGTGGCCGCGCTCATGCTCGCGGGGGCCGGCGCCCTCTTGGTGGTGGGGCCGCGGGGCGCGCTGCGCACCCGGGGCCCGTGGCTGGCGGCCGGGATCGCGCTGGCCGGACTCCTGCCCTATCTGGGCTGGGAGGCCGTCCACGGCTGGCCCACCCTGACCTTTCTGCCCACGCAGGATGCGGTCACCGCCGCCGCCACGCCGCGGTCCGCCTATGTGCTCCAGCAGCTCGCGTTCGTGGGCCCGGCGCTGATACTGATGGCGGTGGGCGTCCGCCGGCTGTGGCGCGATCCGCGGCTCCGTGCGCTGGCGGTGCTGGCGCCGGTGACCTCGCTGCTGTTCTTCGTCGAGCAGGGCCGCGCCTACTACGCGCTCCCGGCGATCGCCCTGCCGCTGGCCGCGGGCGCGGTCTCCGCCGAGCGCTGGTGGTGTGCGCGCCGGCGCGAGGGCCGGAGCCGCCGGCGCGCGGTGATGGCGGGAGCCATGGTGGCGTCCCAGATCGCCGTCACCGCGGTCGCCGCGCCGCTCGTGTGGCCCGTCCTGCCGACGGCGACGATGGTGCGGCTGGGGCTCTGGCAGGCGAGCTGGTACAAGGACGAGCTCGGCTGGCCCGAGCTGGCGGCGCAGACCGCTCGGGCCTGGCGGGCGATCCCCGCCGCGCGGCGCGCGGACACCGCCCTGCTGGCGCGCAACTACGGCGAGGCCGGCGCGCTCGACCTCTACGGCCCGGCGCTCGGGCTCCCGCAGGCGCTCAGCGGCCACCTCTCGTTCCAGTACTGGCATCCGCGGCGCATGCCGCAGCGCCGGGTGCTGGCCGTGGGTTACGACGCCGCCGACCTGCGCGGTCTGTGCCGCTCTGAGCGGGTGGTGGCCCGGATCGGCAACCGCTGGAGGATCGCCAACGAGGAGCAGGGGCGGACGATCGCGCTGTGCACGCTGCGGGCGCCGCTGGGCGCGCTGTGGGCGACCCGGATCGCCACGGACCGGCTCTAGTCCTGCGTCCGGCGGGCCAGGCACACGTAGGTGACGAGCGGCAGCTCCAGGCTGCCGCCGTCGTCGTCGATGCCGCGTTTGACCGCATCGAGCAGCCTCGCGCGATCGCCGTCCGAGAGCAGGATGTGGTCCTGATGGGTTCCGAGCAGGGCGACGTACGCCGCGCTCGTGTACGTCTGCGACCACGCAAAGGCGCGGACCTCCGCGGCGGTGAAACGCCCGCTGGCCGGGATCTCGGCGTCCCACTGGCCAGCCAGGCGAGTGGGCTCGCTGTCGGGGTGCATCGGAAAGCCGGCGGCGAGCTCCGGCGCGGCGGTCCGGTAGGCGCGGCGCAGCGACTCCCGGGCGCCGCAGCGCTCCCAGTCCGGGAACGACCAGATGGCTGCCAGCGTCCCGCCGGGTACGAGCGACTCGTGCGCCTTGACGTAGCGCACGTCGGGCGCGATCCAGTGCCAGGCCTGCACGCTCACCACCGCCCGGCAGCGAGCGGCGGGCGCCCAGCGTTCGAACTCGGCCTCGACGATCTGAACCCCTGGGTACGCCGCGCATCGCCTGCGGGCGACGGCGGCCATCTCGGCACTCGGCTCGAGGCCGAGCACCCGCAGCCCACGCTGCGCCAGCAGCTCGGTCGCCTTCCCGGTGCCGGCGCCGACGTCGATCACCGGGTCCCCCGGGGTCAGAACGCCGTAGTCAAGGAGCGCGTCGATCGCCTCCGGGGGGTAGGACGGGCGCGCCCGGTCGTAGAGCTCGGCCACCTGCCCGAAGGCCAGGCGCTGCTCGTCCGCGTAGCGGGGCGCCGTCAGAGCGCCGAGAACTCCTGAAGCATGGCCCGCGCCGCTGCGATCCCCAGCGGGATGTAGTCGACGAGCATCCGCTCGTTGGGCGAGTGGATGTTGGCGTCGGGTAGCGAGAAGCCGGTGATGATCGTGGAGATGCCGCGGTTGCTGAGGGCGGGCACGATCGGCAGCGTGCCGCCCGAGCGGATGAGCGCTGGGCGTGTCCCGACCACGCGCTCGAAGGCGGCCAGGCCGAGCTGGACGGCCGGCGCGTCGGGTGGGACCAGGCCCGGAGCGGCGGAGGACAGCAGCTCGACCTCCAGATCGGCCTCGGGAGGCGCCGCGTCACGCAGCAGCCGTTCGAAGGCCTCGGCGATCTGCGCGGGGTCCTGCCCCGGCGCCAGACGGATCGAGACGTTGGCCGCCGCGTGCACGGGAAGGACGGTCTTCTGCAGGTGCGGCGACCCGCTCTCGATGCCGTTGACGTCGAGCGCGGGCTCGGCGAATGTGCGTAGGTAGAACTCCTCGGCGGCATTCGCGTCCTTGGGCCGCGCGCCCTGGGCGGCGAGCTCGTGCGATCCGGTGGGGAGGGAGCGCCATCCCTCGAGCTCCGCGGCGGTCGGGGGCTGCAGCCCGGTCCGCAGGGGCTCGGCCAGTCGGCCGTTGGCGGCCATGACCGCCCCAAGGGTCTGCACCAGCGCGTGGGCGGCGTTGAGCGCCGCCCCGCCGTAGACCCCGGAGTGCAGGTCGCGCTCTCCGGTCCGCAGGTTGACGTGGAAGTAGACGAGCCCCCGCGTGGCGACATTGAACGCCGGCAGGTCGCGGGCGATCATCGCGCTGTCGAAGATGACGGCGGCGTCCGCGCCCCGCTGATCCTCGTGAAGGAACTCGAGGATCGAGTGCCCGCCCGTCTCCTCCTCGCCGTCGCAGGTGAACCGCACGTTGACGGGGAGCTCGCCGGCCGCCGCCAGCTCGCGTGCGGCGTAGAGGAGCATGTAGAGCTGTCCCTTGTCGTCGGCGACCCCGCGGGCGTAGACCTGACCGTCGCGGATCTCAGGCTCGAACGGGTCAGACTCCCATAGGTCGAGCGGGTCCTCGGGCTGGACGTCGAAGTGGCCGTAGCAGAGGACGGTCGGCGCCGAGTCCGCGTCGCGCGAGGCACGCAGCTCGCCGATCGCCAGCGGCTGGCCGTGCCAGTCGACGAGCTCCGCCGAGCCACCGGCGCGACGTAGGAGCTGACAGGCCCACTCCCCGGCGTCGCGCACGTCGCCGGCCCGGGCCGGGTCGGCGCTGACGGAGCGGATCCGCAGCCACTCGGCGAGCTCGTGATACCAGTCGACCATGGCGACGAGCGTACTTCAGAACCGCCGCCGACCTCGGCGTCGTCAGCCGCCCCGGCTCATCGTCTCGAACCCTGCGATCAGCGCGGTCAGGCCGAACTCGAAGCGCTCGACGTCGTCGGGACCGGTCATGTCGGCGGCGATGGAGGCCAGCACGGGGAAGCGGTCCGTGGGCAGACGCTGGTAGAAGGCGTGGACCTCGTCAAAGTAGCCGGCGATCTGCTCCGGGCTCATCCCGCTGTGCTCGTAGAGGCTGTCCTCGAAGGCCGACGCTGAGACGAACAGCAGGAGCTGGTCGAGCCCGAGCGCCACCACCCGGTCAGACAGTCGTCCCGCGCGCATCACCGCGACCACCACCTCGGCGGCCCGAAGGACCTTCGGGCTGGTGAGGATCCGGCCGAGCCCGGGCGCGCGAGCCCGAGGCCGAGCCCGCGGCGGCGCTCGTCAGCCAAACTGCGTGAGCGAGAGGACGTTGCCGTCGGGGTCGTGAAACCAGGCGATGCGGCCGCCGGCCGGCGAGGCCCAGATGCCCCGCGCGTCCTGGTCCATGCCCTCGTAGCGCGTGAACGCCACCCCCTGGGCCGCCAGGTCGTCGACAGTGGCGGCGATGTTGGCGACCTGCCAGCCCAAGACGGTGTAAGGCGCCGGGGTGACCGTCTCGGCGATCGCGACGCGGAGCATCGTCCCCATGACGTCGAACACCAGGGCAAACGGCGTTTCGCTGACCAGTCGCAGTCGGAGCGTGTCGCGGTAGAAGCTCAGCGCCTGGCGCGCGTCGGCGGTGGACACGAAGGCGACGAGCGGCGACGCGCTCAGGGTCATGGCTCGGCTGCGGGCGGCGTGAACTCGGCCTCCTCCCATTCGCCGAAGCGCCGGTAGCCGACGTCGGCGTAGATCTTGTTGGAGGTGGGGTTGGTGAGGTCGGTGAAGAGCATGCAGGTGTGAGCGCCGGTGTCCAGGGCCTGGCGGCTCAGCGCGGCGACGGCGGAGCTGGCGTACCCGCGGCGCCGGGCGTCGACCGGCGTGTAGACGGGACCGATCCGCACCACGCCGGCCACTGCCGGGTTGAGGCCCACCATGGACACGGGCTCGCCCGCGTCCTCCCACAGCCACAGCTGCTCGTGGGCGATCCGTGTGTCGACCAGGGCGCCCCGGGTGTCAGGGCCGGCGTCGATCACGTTGCTCTCGATGACGAACTCATTCCACCACCTCACCGCCACCTCGCGGTCGTCGGGCGTGGCCAGGACCAGGCCGCCGGGTCCGGGCCGGGGCGGATCGGTCACCCTCTGGAGGGAGTGCATCGCCATCCCCGTTCGGCAACGAGTGGTGCCCCCGGTGCGCCGCGCCCAGGCCGCGGAGACGCCCTGGGAGGTCTCCCGCGAGGCGTTGACGCCGGGCAGGTCCGGATCGCGCTCCAGCCACAGCTGCACCAGCGCGTCGGCCTCGCCGGGCTCGAACGCCGTGCACAGCATCGGCCACGGCGCCGTGCGCATCGCCACGGCCGCGACGGCTCCGCTCCCGTCCACGCCCATGGCCAGCAACGGCCGCGCGGCGCGAAACTGGCCCCCGGTGATTCCGGACAGGACAGTCGCCACCACGTTGTTGGCGATGTCGGACTCGAGCAGCGGGCGGGCGCGCGCAGCGAACGCGTCGGGATCGGGTACGAGCTCCCAGCGCATCCCGGGCGCTCCCTTCAGCGGGAGGCGGTCACCTGCTCGAACTGGGGCTTGACCTCGGTGATGAACAGGTCCAGCGTGCGCCTGGCCTCGTACAGCGTCATGTCACCGGTGGGGAGCATGAAGCAGACGTAGTCGCTCAGCCCGTCCTCGAGCAGCCCCGCCAGCCGCTCCGCGATCTGGCCGGTGGTGCCGGCGCCCACATTGATGGCCGGCTCCATGTTGGCGATGATGGCCCGCAGCGGGCCCTGCGCCGCGTCGCATTCCTCCTCCGAGAGCCGGAGGCGGTCGAAGCGATGGGCGTTGCGGGTGCGACGCACCAGGCCCTCCATCCCGCGCCGCGCGATCTCCTGTGCCTCGTCCTCGGTGGGCGCGATCGCGAGCAGCATGCTGTAGGCCACCCGAGGCTCCGAGTCCGGTCCGTCGAGCCGGACGTCGTCGTCTTTGTGGCGGTGCCAGGCCTCGACGTACTGGTCATAGGCCGCCTGGTCGATCTTGCCCGGCCACATCAGGTTCAGCCCGTGGCGTCCGGCCGCGACCGGGTTGCCCGGATACCAGAACGGGATGCGCTCCTGCAGCGGCTTGGTGGATATCGGCATCGTGGGGAAGTCGTAGAACTCGCTGGCCTCGCTGGAGATCTCGCCCGTCGCCAGCGCGCGCTCGATGATCCCCAGGACATCGGCGAACCGCTCACGCGACTGCGGCCACGAGTTGCCGAACCAGTAGTGCTCGATCGGCACCGCCCCGCGCCCCACGCCGTACTCCAGCCGGCCGTCGGTGAGCTGGTCGAGCACGCACATGTCCTCGATGATCTGGACCGGGGGGTGCATCGGCAGCAGCTTGACCATCGGTCCCAGGCGGATCCTGCTGGTCACCTGCGAGGCGGCCGCGATGAACAGCTCCTGGCTGGGGGCCATGCACAGATCGCTGCCGTGGTGCTCGGCGAGGTAATAGCCGTGGAACCCGGCCTCGTCAGCCATCTTGACGAGCGCGAGCCGGTCCTTGAGCAGCTGGCTCGTCGGCGTCCCGGGAATGTCCTCGATGTGGTCGAAGATGCCGAAGCTCGGTCTGGTCACGGCAAGTCCTTTCGCTGGCGATCCTCCCGAATCCTGACATCAGGCGCCGGTCGGTGCGGCCGCCAGACAGATCGACCGCCGCGGGACCTGGTGCGAGTCAGCCGAATAGCACTTCGAACGGCAGTCCGGTGCCGCTGCCCGCGCTGTTGAAGGTCAGGACCTCGGCGCTGGTGTCCCCGCTCGCGGCGCAGGCGGCGCTCGCCGCCGGAATGAGCACCTGGGCGAAGCCGCTCGTCGTAGCGTCGCCGCGCAGCGAGGCCACGCCCACCGACGGCGCCGAGGACAGCTTGAGGCAGTAGACGCCCGCCCCTACCCCGAGCTGGGCGGCGGTCACGTTGCGACTGGCCGCCAGCGTGCCCGCGGCGTCGACGCTGGCGAACCCGGTGGCGATCCCGTTGCAGGCTGACGTGGTGCCCGACGCCGTGGTGAAGCTCGAGCCGCCGCTGGGGCACGCCGCGCTGCCGATACCAAGGGTCGCGCTGGTGACGCTGCGGCCCGTCGGCCCGGTCTTGCCCGTGGCGCCGGTCTTGCCCGTGGCGCCGGTCTTGCCCGTGGCCCCCGGGAGGCCGGTGGCGCCGCGACGGCCCATCGGGCCCCGCTGGTCAAAGGCGAGCGCTCGTTCTCGCCGGCCGCAGCGGGCGCCGGCACGCACGACGCGCAGCGCGCCGTTGGACGCGCGATAGCAGGTGTGGATCACCCCGTTGTGCACCGGCGACAGCGCCGCGTAGGCGCCGCCTCCCATGGCGAAGACGAGCGCGAACGTGGAGGCCACGTTCGCGTACGAGAGATGGCGCCGGATCATTCGCATCGCTGCCTCCTGGGAGTCCTCGCGGCGCGCCGCCAACCCCGGCGCGCCCTACATCCCCGGCAAACCCGGCGCGGCCGCGAAAGTTGCTGCCCGCGGCGGCGCGGTTCTTACGGAGTTGTGCGGTTACGACACACGTGGCGTTCACGAACGCAGGGAATGCTCCAGTTCAGCGTCCAAGGAGTCTGACCATGACCACGATCCTCGTCATCAACGCCATCTCATCGCTCGCCGCCGCCGCCGGGATCGGGGCGTTTGCCCTCCGGCGAGGCCGCCGGATTCGCCGCAGCATCCGCCTTGCCCCGGTCTACGTCACGGCCAACGGGCGGCGCCGCCGGCTGCGCTGAGCCCGGCTAGCTGCCCGGCGTCGTCGCGGAGCTCGCGCTCGCGGTCGCGTCGCCCCCACTTGCCGCCGCCGCGCTCAGCGGCGCGGCAGCCGTCGAGGTCGATGGTGCTGTCGCGGGGCTCGCGGCCGGCGCAGTAGCGCCCGCCGCGCTCGTCGTGTCGGTCGACGCGCCGGTGCCATCCGTGGCGGCGGTTGACGGAGAGGAGGCGGAGCCAGTGGTGCCGCTGGTCTCGCCCGCAGGCGGCGGGGAGGTGTTCGTCGTCGTGGTCGTCTGGTCCGATGCAGGGGAGGACGTCGGATTCGTCGATGCCGCTGTGCCTGAGCCGGCGCCGTCGCTGGTGCTCGAGGCTCCGGACGACGGCGGCGTGGTGGTGCCACTACCGGGGTCGGCAGGCGCGCTCGCGGTCGTTGAGGTGCCGCCCGAGGTGGTCCCGGTTGCGGGGGCCGAGGGCGTGGACGTCGCGCCGTTGCCTGCGGCGCCGTCGGCCGCGGGTACCGTCATCGCGCCCGTGCCGGTCGTGGTCGAGGGGCCCGAGGTCGCGGTGGAAGTGGCCCCGGCGGAGGTGGCGGGCGTGCTCGACGGCGGTTCGGCGGTGCTGCCGAGGGGTGTCGCCGTGACGCTGGGTGGCACACCGGTCGCAGTCCCGCCGGCTCGGGCGGGTCTGCGCGTCGCCTTCAGCGGAACTGCCGATGCCAGCCGCCGGTGGTGGGCCTTCGCCGTCGCCGGACCCGCGTGGGGCAGCAGCTTGTCGTTGTGACTGGAGCTGGCGGCAACGGTCGCGATGGCGGCCGCCGTGAGGATCTTGGCCATCACGCCCGTCGCGCTGAGCCCGCCGACCGACTCGCCGACGGCGGTCAGTCCGGCCGCCGCAGCCACGACCGGCGCGCTCGTGGCGATGGCGGCCGCGCCGGCGCCCGTGCCGGCGATCCCGCCTGCGGTGGCCGCGGAGATGGCGCCCGCGCCGCCCATCCCGCTCACGACCGTGGCGCCGCCGACAACCGCGCCGCTGCCGGCAACCGCGCCGCCGCCGGCAACCGCGCCGCCGCCGCAGGCGCTCGCCGCGACGCCGCCGCCGCCACACGCGCCGACCCCGGCGGCGACCGCACCGCCCGAGTGCAGCGAGGAACCGAGGATCCAGCGCTTGAGCTCCCCGGTGAGCGCCACCGGCAGGATCAGCGCCAGCGCCGCGCGTTGATGGCGCACGTCGTGCTCGAAGGACTGGCAGCCAGGGCAGCGTTCGATGTGCGCGCGGAGCACACTGCGGGTCGGGATGCGGCCCTCCAGGGTGGCCAGCTGCTCGCGGATGTCGCGGCAGGGATGCTCGCGAGCCGCGCGGCCCCGCACCAGCGCCTCCCGTGCCTGGAACACGAGCGCCTTGACCTTCTCGGCGCGGACGCCCAGGACAATGGCGATCTCCTTCTGCGGATGGTCGCCGAGCTCGAACAGCACGAGCGCGGCCCGCTGGTCGGCCGGCAGCCGTTGCATGTCGTCCAGCATCTCGCGAAGGTCCTCGCGCCGCTGGACCTGGTCGGCGAGCCCGTCGATGACCGGCGCATCGCTGATCAACTCGACCATGACCGCCTCCCGGCGGGCGCGCAGCTCCGACAGGCAGCGGTTACGGGCGATGGTGTACAGCCAGGGACGGAGCGCGATGCTGCTGTCACCGCCCCGCAGGGCGCGGTAGGCGGCGACGAACGTCAGCTGCAGAGCGTCCTCGGCGGCCTCGCGGCTGCCAAGCATGTGCACGCAGAAGGCGAGGATCCCGCGGGCGTAAAGGTCGTAGATCTCCTCGAACGCCGCCGGATCACCGGCCCTCACACCGGCCACCAGCAGCTCGTCGCTGTGATCGAGCCCGCTTTGGCGATCCGACCATTGTCGGACTCCGAGGACGGCTTCAGTTACCCCCATACCCGTAGTTTGAGCCACAGCGGCCTCAGAGTCCAGTCAGGACCGTGTCACGCGTTGGCGAGGATACGTCAGCGGTGTGCGGCATCGCGCAGGGGCTGACGGCGTCCCGGGGGGGCTATCCTGGCCCCCCGGGACGCGGTGCCCCCACAACCATCACCAGCGGCTCGGGTGCAGCCCGACCGCGATAAGGGCCAAGCTCCGCCAACGTGGCTCCACAAACAAGAACGCCGGAAGGAGCTGAAGGTTGGTCGAAGAACTTCACCTCACCGGCAACGCTTTTGCCATAATCAATTTTTGAGCAAGCTTGGGACGAAAGTCATTTCGTCCCGCGGGTCGGGCGAGTGTGCCCCCACTTCCCTGACTCTCCGGGGGGTCCGGATGGATCTTGGCCCCCCGGGTCTATGTGAGCTGACGTGGGCCGTTGGGGCGGCCGCGGCCCCGCGTCAGCATGTCGCCGCGCCTACCCTGTCGGGGGCGATGCGACATGCACTGATCCTGGCCTGCCTCGCGGGCACGCTCGCGACGCCCGGAGTGGCCGCCGCCGCGCCCGGGGCGCGGCCGGTCCCCGTCCCGGCCGCCGGTCGGGCCGTGGACACGTCGCATGCCGGCCGGGTCGTCGGGCATGGGACCCCGGCGAGCTGCACCTCGGCAGCCGTGGTGGCCGCGGTGCGCGCCGGCGGGATCATCCGCTTTGACTGCGGGCCCAAGCCGGTCACGATCGCCATGCGGTCCACCGCCAAGGTGAGGAACACCAGCCGCCAGGTGGTACTGGACGGAGGCGGGCGGGTGACGCTGAGCGGCGCGGGCCGGCGCCGCATCCTCTACATGGACACGTGCGACGCCGCCCAGGTGTGGACGACCTCGCACTGCCAGGACCAGGCGACCCCCCGGCTCGTGATCCAGAACATGGCCTTCACCGCCGGCAACTCGACGGGCCAGCGTTTCGATGGGGGCGGGGGCGGGGCGATCTTCGACCGTGGCGGCCAGCTGCGGATCGTCAACTCGACGTTCTCGCGCAACCGCTGCGATCCCACCGGCCCCGACCTCGGAGGCGCGGCCGTCCGGGCGCTCTCGCAGTACCGTGGCCGCCCGGTGTACGTCGTCGGCAGCACGTTCACCGCGAACGTGTGCAGCAACGGCGCTGCGCTGAGCAGCATCGGCGTCTCCTGGACCGTGCTCAACAGCCGATTCTCGGGCAACCGGGCCATCGGACGCGGGGCCAATCCGGCCCGCGCTGGAAGTCCGGGCGGTGGCAGCGGCGGGGCGATCTACAACGACGGCGACGCGATGAGCCTGTCGATCGGCGGCTGCACGTTCATCGCCAACCACGCCAACGAGGGCGGCGGGGCGATCTTCTTCGTATCCAACGACCGGACCGGCACGATGGCGATCACCCAGAGCACGCTGACCGACAACGCCAACGACGTGTTCCACACGCCGGGGCTGGCCGGGATCTACTTCCTGGGGGCTCGACGCCCGTCGATCACGAGTTCCATCCTGCGCTGAGGCGTCCCGCCGTGCCCGCCCGCCTCATCACCATCCCCATCAGCCACTTCTGCGAGAAGGCGCGCTGGGCGCTGCAGCGTGCCGGGGTGGCCTACGTCGAGCAGCCCCACCTCCAGATGATCCACGTGCTCGCCGCCCGGCGCGCCGGCGGACGCGGGACGGTTCCGGTGTTCGTGAGCCAGGACGGCCAGGTCCTCGCCGACTCGACCGAGATTCTGCGCTGGGCCGACGCGCGCCTGCCCGGAGCGCACCGTCTGTACCCGGCCGGTGAGCTGGGGGCCCAGGCGGCGGCGCTGGAGTCAGAGCTCGATGACGGGCTCGGCCCCGACGGCCGGTTGTGGATGTACCACGAGACCCTGCCCGTCGTCGATCACCTGCGTCCGTGGGCCGAGGCCGGCCTTCCGCGCTGGGAGCGCCTCGCCTTTCGCGTCAGCGGCCCGCTGGTGGGGGTGGGGGTGAGCCACTTCCTGGGCGTCAACGACACGTCCGCCGCGGCGGCGCTGACCAACGTGGATGCCACGTTTGACGACATCGCCCGGCGCCTATCCGACGGACGGCGGTTCCTGCTCGGTGACCGCTTCACCGCGGCCGACCTCACCTTCGCGGCGCTCGCCGCCCCGATGCTCCTGCCGAACCGATACGGGTCGCCGCTGCCCCCGCCCGAGGCGATGCCGGCGGACGCGGCCCGTCACGTCAGGCGGCTGCGCTCCCATCCGGCCGGCCGGTTCGCCGACCGGCTCTACGGCGAGGAGCGCTGGGCGCGGCGCAACGGCGCCTAGAACTCGGGCGCGGGTCGCGGTCGCGGCGTGCCGAAGCTGGCGTAGTGCTCGCGCGCCGTGGTGTCGGCGTCGGGCACGCCGGCGCCGTGGCGAATCGCGGCCGGCTCCACTGGGTAGCGCGCGCTGCCCTTCTCCCGGCGAGCCCCCACCGCGAGGATGAGCGCGGGCGCCTCCCCGGCCGCGACGATCGTATGCGCGGTCCCTGGTGGGCAGTGCACGAAGTCCCACGTGCCCAGCCGCCGCTCCTGCCCCTCGATGACCAGGACGCAGGCGCCGCGCAGGACGAGGAAGTCCTCCTGCCCGGCCTCGTGGTGGTAGAGGGTCATCGGGTGGCCCGGCTCAATCCAGTACAGGCCGACCCCCAACTCGTCGAAGTGGGCCGGTCCCTCGCCGCCGAACTTGCAGACGGTCCGCATGTCGTTGTGCATCCAGCGCGCGTCGTGAGCGTTGATCACGAACCATCCGGCGGTGGTGGGAACCCCATCCTCGATCGTCGCCTCGTCCACTGGATCCCCAACGTACATAATGTGAGACATGCCCGGCGGCCTGTAGGCCGCAAAAGGGGTGGGGCAGCGCATCACCACACCACACATCTGAAGGGACCGGGACCATGGGGAAGGATGCATCAGCGGCCCTTGGCGGGGCCGAGGTCGCAGGCACGGTTGTCAGTCCGCGGGGGCTGACCAAGAAGATGACCATGCGCACGGCGGGTGGCCAGGTCGGAGGCATGGCGGGAGATCTCGCCGCCTCGGCAATCGCCGGCAAGACGAAGTCGGGCGCGCCCGACATGCCGAGCTTCGGGCGCGCGGGCTACCTTGCGGCATCGGAGACCGAGGTGGCCCTGACCAAGACCTCGCAGCTGGGTTGGAAGCCACACCCCATCGGCGATGCCCTCGTCCGGGTACCGCGCAGCGAGGTCGAGTCCGTGGCGCTGGAGCAGGGCAAGCTCCTGTCGCAACTCAAGCTGAGCTTCGCCAACGGGGTCGCCTGGGAGTTCGAGGTCCCGCGGGCCCACCGCAAAACCGCAGCGCACTTCGTCACCACCCTCGGTGGCAGCGTGACCTAAGTGATGGCCTGACCGACCCGACGTCCGGTGCTACGCTACCTCGCGGCCCTTCCGGGCCGCCGTATGCGTGACGCCTCCTGACATCCGCCTCGACTGACTCTCCGGTCCGCGCACCGGGGATTCGCGGATGCACCGGTGTCCACACGCGTTCCGGAAGGAGTGGAGCATGCCCGCGACCCTGCTGGATGCTCGCCAGATCACCCGACGACACGGCGATCGCACCGTGCTCGACGCCGTTGAGGTGCGCGTCGACGCGGGCAGCCGGATCGGGCTCATCGGCCCCAACGGGGCCGGCAAGTCGACTCTGCTTCGGATCATGGCCGGGAGCGAGGCGCCTGACGGGGGTGAGGTCCGCTGTTCGGGCAGCATCGGCTACCTGCCGCAGCTCGCCGATGGCGGCGACCGAAGCCTGACCGTCCGCGAGGCGATTCTCCGTCGCGTCGGAGTGGAGCGGGCCAACCGTGAAGTTGAGCGGTGGACGGCTGCGCTGACCCGCGGCGATCTGGACGCCGTCGGACCCCACGCGGCCGCCCTCGAGCGCTGGCTGGCGCTCGGCGGGGCGGACATCGACGGGCGGCTGGCCGCTGCGGTCGCACAGCTCGGCCTCGACGACGCGTTCCTTGACCGACCACTCGCCACCCTGTCAGGGGGGCAGGCGGCGCGCGCCGGGCTCGCGGCGCTCGCGGTGGCTCGGTTCGACGTGGTGCTCCTTGACGAGCCCACCAATCATCTCGATGCGGATGGCCTGCAGCGGCTGGGCCGACTCATCGGGGAACGCGCCGGCGGGCTCGTGATCGTCTCCCATGACCGGGCGCTGCTCGCGGACGTGACCGACGAGATCGTCGAGCTCGACCGGCACACCGGCCGGGCACGCCACTACCGCGGGGGCTGGGACGCCTACGAGCGCGAGCGTGACTCGATCCTCGCCCACGTGCTGGACGAGCGCCGTGATGCGCTGGAGCGCCGGGCGAGGCTCGCCGCCGCCGAGCGTGAGACGCGCCGTCGCGCAGCATCCAGCGTCAGACGCGCGCGAGCCCGGGTGCACGACAACGACAAGCACTTGCGGGAGTGGGTCACGATGCGAGCCGAGGGCATGGAAGCGAGGGCCCGCAAGATGGGCGGCAGGGCGGAGCGCATCGAGGTTCCCGACGCGCCGTGGGAGGACCGCGCGCTGCGCCTCACTCTCACGCCCGCCGAGCGCCGTCAGGCGTGGGTGGTGTCGCTGACCGGCGCGGTGCTGCGCCGGGGTACGTGGTCGCTGGGTCCGATCGAGCTGGCGCTCGCGTACGGCGAGCGAGTGCGGCTGAGCGGACCCAACGGGAGCGGCAAATCGACGGTGCTGGCGGCGCTGGCCGGTGACCTCGCTCCGGCGCGGGGCCATCGGCGCGTCGCCCCGGGCGCCGTCGTCGCCCAGCTCGGCCAGATGCGGGACGCCCTGAGCGGCCCGGTCCCGCTGTGCGCCCAGGTACGCGAGCTCACCGGACTGGGCGAGGCACAGGCGCGCACCGCGCTGGCGTCGTTCGGGCTGTTCGCCGAGTCCGCGGGACGCAGTGGGGCCACGTTGTCGCCGGGCGAGCTCACGCGCGCGGAGTTGACCGTGGTCGCCCATCAACGAGCGACGTGCCTGCTGCTCGACGAGCCGACCAATCACCTGGACGTCGAGTCCCTCGAGGTCGTGCAAGCAGCCCTCGCCGACTGGCCGGGCGCGCTGGTCGTCGCCACCCACGATCGCCGCCTCGCCGAGGCGCTGTGTCTGCAACGCGAGATCGCGCTCTGACGGCGCCCCGCGTGTCAGGTCAGGGATCGGAGGCGATCGCTGTGAGGCGCGGCACGAGCGCGGCCGCGTTGCCGAAGTCCACCGCCGCGCGCTCGCGCGGGTCCAGCACCTCGAGGTCCGGCGCCGGGTCGCCGCCCTCGGGCGGGAGCGCGGCGTAGGGCCAGTCGGTCCCGAACACGATGTGCTCCACCGAGGTCACCGCTCGGGTCGCCACGAGGCCGGGCACGTGGTTGGCGAGGCCGGTGTCGTAGTACAGGCGCTCGAGGTAGGCGAGGGCGCCGGCCGGGGCCAGGGCGGCCTGCTCGGGCTCGCGATCGGCCAGCGAGGCGATCCGGTGGGCGAGGAACGGCGCGGCGCCGCCGAGGTGAGCCAGCTGGATCCGTAACGATGGGTGGCGCTCCAGCGTCCCGCTGTAGATGAGGTTGGCCACCGCCCGCACCGTCTCGAACGGGAACTCGTAGAGCCACATGGGGTGAGGCAGAGGCAGACGGTGGGGCGGGAACCCGGGGTGGACGAACACGTAGGCGTCGCGCTCGGCCAGGGCGGCGAACACCGGCTCCCACGCGGGATCACCGAGATAGGTGCCGGCGACGTTGGTGAGGAGCATGACGCCATCCAGTCCGAGCTCGTCATAGGCACGGTCCAGCTCCGCGAGAGCCGCGCCCACGTCGGGCAGGGGCAGCGCTGCGACGCCTCCGAACTTCCGGGGCTGGGCGTGGACGATCTCGGCGATCCCGTCGTTGGCACGGCGGGCCAGCTCCCTGCCGTCGCCGTCGGGCCCCGTGAACGCCCCCGGCGGGCCGGTGGAGATGACCGCGGCGTCGATCTCGTGACGCTCCATCGCGGCCTCCAGATCGGCCAGGGACATCGGCGGAAGCGGGGCGTCGCCCAGCGCCGCGCGATAGGCGGGCGGGTGCACATGGACGTGGCAGTCGATTCGCATGCCCGCCGAGGCTATCTATCGACCCACAGACCGGTGGAGCGCCTTCTCCGATCGTGGACGGCGGTCGAGCGGGGCCTCGCTCGTGTTCTTCCGGCGAACGGTGGTACCGGGCGCGTGGGGCTGTCAAGGCGTCTCAGGCTGACCGCCTGGCGTTGTGGGTGCACAGGCGCATGTCAACAGCAGCTTTCGAGGAGCGAGACGTGCCCGCACGTTCCCCGGTCCGCGGCCCTCGCCGACTGAAACCTCACGCCACACACCGCCGCGCCCGAGGGTGTGTGGCGTCTGACTTCAGCGGGCTGAACGCTCACGCCACGCACTGCGAAACGCGACGGTGTGTGGCGTACGGGTTCAATGACCATCGGATTCATTCAGCCGCTCGCACCCACCCCTTCCTCAGCCGTCGTTGACGTTCGCCCGCGTCGCGCTCGAACGACGACGGGGCGGCGGCTACGCGGAGGCGTGTCGCGCACCATCGAGGCATCGCCCCGCGGCTCCTTCGGCGGCTACTGACCTGATGGCAGCCCGCGCGCGCATCTTCGCGGGCGAGATCTTCGAAGACCACACCATCGGCCAGCGGCTCGACCCGCACCGGATTTGACACGATCGCCCCAGTGACGTCGGCCGAGGACACACGTGAGCTGGTGGCCCTGGGCTGCCGCATCCTGGCCGCCAACGGGCACGAGGACTATGTGTGGGGGCATGTGTCGGCGCGCGATCCCAGCGGCCGCGGCATCTGGATGAAGGCCTCCACCTTCGGCTTTGACGAGATCACTGCCGAGCACGTGATCCTCGTGTCCTTCGGCGGCGAGGTGCTGGTGGGCGACCATCCCCGCCACATCGAGTGGCCGATCCACACCGAGGTCATGCGCGCCCGCCCCGACGTGTCCGGCGTGGTCCACTCGCATCCGCCGCACGCGATCGCCCTCGGCGCCAGCGGACGGCCGCTGCGGGCGATCTCGCACGCGGCCACGATGTTCGTGCCGCCGGACGTGCCGCGCTACACCCGCACCGGGGAGCTCATCGTCTCCGCCGAGATGGGCGCCGACGTCGCCCTGTCCCTGGCCGCGCAGCCCGCCTGCCTGCTCGTCAACCACGGGATCGTGACCGCCGGCGCGGGCGTACGCGATGCGGTCATCCGCGCCGTGCTGCTCGAGAACGCGGCCCGCCAGCAGATGCTGACCGAGGCGCTCGGCGGCGTCTCGCGCTCCTCGCCCGATGACGAGGCGCTGCGCAAGCGCGCGACCGTCTGGTCCGAGGGCCAGGTCGCGGCGATGTGGGCGTACCTCGTCCGCCGGCTCGAGCGCGGCCGCTAGACGCCGATCACGCGCCTGAGCAGCCGCATGAGCGTCGCGCGCTCACGCTCGGTGAGCGGCGCCAGGAGCGCCTCCCCGACCGCATCGACCGCGGGGATGTGGTGCTCCAGCACCGCCCGTCCCAGGTCGGTGACATACAGGTGGTAGCGGCGCGTGTCGAGCGCCGACCGCTCCCGCTCGATGAGGCCGCGGGAGGCCAGCCGGAGGCACACCTCGGCGAGCGTGGAGGTATCGATGGAAAGCGCCCCGGACAGGGTGTTCTGGTCACAGCCGGGCTCGGCGGCGAGCTTGGCCAGCACGGCGAACTGCACAGACGTGACGTCGGAGCCGACGAGCTCGGCCCACCACGCCTGGTGACGCTGCTGCGCGCGCCGGATGAGGTGACCGGGTGCCGCGAGCAGGTCGAACGCCGGGGCGCTCACGTGATCCACGGCCCCCGGGTCCAGCCGTCGAGGTCGTAGTCGGCCAGGCAGGCGTCCACCAGCTCGCGCTGCCTGGCGGTGATCCCGCGCGTGGAGGAGAAGCGCAGCATGTCGAGGCGCATCTGCTCCTGGTTGCCCGAGTAGTTGACCTCATACCAGGCGTGGCGGCCCGCGAACTCGCTGCCCATCGCGTCCCAGATCAGCTTGAACAGCTTGATCCGGTCGTGCGCGTCCCCGGTCGAGCCGCGGTAATAGCGGTCCAGCACCGGGCGCAGCGCATCGCTGCGGAGATCCTCGGTGCTCGACGGGATGACCAGCGGCGCCCCGCCGAGCTGCTCGGTGAAGATCTGGCGCGCGCGCCCGAACGCCTGGGTCCCGAACTGGCGGATGAGAACGGCGTACTCGATGGCCGGCACCACGCTGTCACCGGGGCCCGGCTGGGTGTCGTGGCAGAGCGTTGAGGTCAGGGCCCAGATGAGGTTGCGCCAGCCGATCAGCTCGCCCATGGCCACCTGCACCCCGCGGAAGCCGTCGGTGCCGTTGGTCTCCAGGCCGGCCGCGAGCAGCCCGCACAGGAAGTCGAGCTTCACCGCCAGACGCGTGCCCGACTGCAACGTGTAGCGGGGCATGAATCCCGACTGGGCGTAGAAGGCCGTGGCGCGCTTGACGTCGCGGTACACGAGCACGTCCTCCCAGGGGATCAGGACATCGTCGAAGACCACCACGGCGTCGTTCTCGTCAAAGCGGCTGGAGAGCGGCGCGTCAAAGGGCGACCGCGCGCTGAGCTCATAGGAAGCCCGGGAGACGAGCTTGACCCCCGGCGAGGACATGGGCGCGATGAAGCACAGGGCGTAGTCCTCGGCCTTGCCCGGCTCCAGCTCGACCGCGCTGTTCTGAGCCACGAACGTCGCGTGGGTGATCGCCGAGCCGGTGGCCAGCATCTTGGCGCCGCGCACCACCATGCCCTCGTCTCGCTCCTTGACGACGTGCACGTAGACGTCCTCCACCTCGTGCACCGCCTTGCTGCGGTCGATGGGCGGATTGACCAGCACGTGGTTGAGGAACAACGCCTGCTCGGCGTAGGTCCGGTACCACGCGCGGGCGCTGTCGCCGAACGGCGCGTACCAGTCGGGGTCGGCGCCGAGGCTGGCCATGAAGGACGCCTTGTAGTCCGGAGTGCGGCCCATGTACCCGTACGACATTCGCGACCACGTCGCGATCGCCTCGCGCGAGGCCAGCAGGTCGTCGGAGCTGTAGGACGGGCGGAAGAACCGGTGCGTGGTCAGGCCGTCGCTGTCCTGTGAGACCAGCACGTCGCGCAGCTCGGGATCGTGCATGGCGTCGTAGAGCCCGGCCACCGAGCGCGCCGCGTTGCGGAAGGCCGGGTGGGCGGTCACGTCGGCCACGCGCTCTCCGTCGATCCACACCTCGCGGCCGTCGCGCAGGGACTCGAGGTACTCGGCGCCGCTGAGCAGCCGACCCGGAGTCTGGGGTGTCACGCTTCAACTCCCTCCGTGTACGGATTATCCGTACACGGACGGTACTGACGATGTCAACGCGCCGCGGCGGCGCGCTGACGGACCAGCCGGGCATTGGCGGCGTTGAGCTCGTCAAGGAAATCGGCGATGAGCGTCAGCTGCGCGTCGTCGTAGGCCCCCATGATCTCGGCGGCGACCGCGTCGAGAGGGGCGAACAGCCGGGCGCTCTCCTCCTCGCGCAGTCCGGTGGAGACGACGAACACGCGCCGGCGATCCAGGTCGTCTCGCAGGCGACGGATGAAGCCGCGGCGTTCGAGCCGGTCGAGGGCGGCCGTGGTGGCCGACGTGCTCAGGCCGGTGATCACCGCCAGACGCCCGGCCGTCAGGCGCGGCTCGCGCCCCACCGCGTCCAGGCAGCGCAGATCCGTGGGGATCAGGCCCAGCCGGTCGGCGATCGCCTGATGGACCAGCGAGCCGTTCGCCGACGCGAGGTGCATGCCCTCCGAGACTCGTCCGACGAGTTCAGCGCGACTTGGCATGGGCCGCTCCGCGGATGATTCGACAGCCCGAGCTTTCCACCGAGGAAAGCTTCGGTAGGCGAAGTGGGATCGTATCGGCCGGGCTCAGGCCCGCGGTGGGATGAGCGGAACGGCAAGCGCCGCGGTGGCCGTGCGCGCGGGGAGAAAGCGGTTGACGACGAGCTGGGACAGGACGTGGCGCTCGCGATCGCGCGCCAGCGCCGGATGCGCCAGCGGGTCGTAGCTGCTGGGGGCCTGCAGGAGGCCGCCCAGCATCGCCGCGTCGCCCCAGGTCAGCCGGGGCGGCGTCGTCCCGAAATAGCCCCGGGCGGCCTGCGCCACACCCCAATAGCCGTGGCCGTAGTAGGCGACGTTCAGGTACATCGCGATGATCTGGCGTGGGCTGTAGGCGAGTGCGAGCTTCACGCCCAAGCCGATGTCGCGCGGCGCCGAGCCCCCGTATAGCTGCTTGGCGAGCTGCTGGTCGATCGTGCTCCCGCCCGTGTCGCCCCCGCCCTGGACGACCGCCAGGAGCGCCCGGCCCATCCCGCTCATGACATTGACGGCGACGTTGTCATAGAAGTGCTCGTCCTCAACCGACACGGCGGCATCGACCAGGCGCCGCGGCGCCGGCATGGCGTCGCCCTCCTGATGTGCGGCCATGATCTGCGTCGCGCGCGACTCGGCGTCGCCGACGCCCGGCAGGGACTGCAGGTAGACCGCGCCCGCGATCGCCAGGACCAGGACGAGTCCGGCCGCGGCCAGCGCCGCCCGCCGCAGCGCCGACCGTGGCCGGCGCCCGGATGTGGGGTGCCGTGTGAAGGGGCGGGCTCGGCGCCACCGTGTCGTGCCGGTGGTCATGACACCTAGTGTGGCGCGCCAGCCGCGGGTGGTTCAATCGTGCCATGGCCGAACCCTCCCCGTCCGTGCCGGTGGACGTTGCCGACATGGCTGTCAAGCAGGCCGTGATGGCGGCCGAGCGCACCTGGCTGGCGTGGTGGCGCTCCGCATTGGTTGCGCTCGCCGGCGCGCTTGCCGTCGGTCGCGTCACGCCGCAGGTGCTCCACGTCGCCTCCTGGCCGTACGTCCTGCTCGGCGTCGGCTACGGCCTGATCGCCATCGGCATGGTCATCGTGGGAGCGCTGCGCCATGAGCGACTTGCCCGCGTCACCCTCACCAGCGCCGACAGCACCGTTGATTCCCGGCTGATCGCGGCGTTCAGCGTGGCCGGCGTGGCGGTTGCGGCGTGCACCCTCGCGCTCATCCTCGCCCAGAGCTGACCCGCAGGTGGGCAGCTCGCCGGCGAGCGCTGCCGATGTCCGGCGCGGCTTGGGACGCGAGTAAAGTTGACCGACATGTCGGAGCCCGTGGCCGCGACCTCGAGGAAGGCCCGCCGGCTCGTCACGGCCGTCGTCAACGTCGACGAGACGCTGGCCCATGTCGACCGGTCGCTGAGCGACTTCGATGACGTCCTCGTCGACTTCAAGTCACTCCTCGCGCAGTTCGCCGCGGTGCTGGACCGCTTCAACGAGACCGTCGGTCGCGTCGACGGCACCGTCGACCGAGTGGGCGTGATCACCACCGAACTGGCCGAGGTCGTCACTGAGATGGGCGCGATCACCCAGACCGTCTCACCCGCTGTCGCCCTCAACGACCAGCTCCGGCGCCGGCTCGACAAACTCCGCTCGCTGGGCGGCGACGAGAGCGGCGCTCCGCCTGAGCGGTAGACGGCGCCGCGCGGTCAGCTCACGTGACGCGGAAGCTCGTCTGCGCCGCCGTCGACCGCTTCTGCACGGTGGCGAACACCGTCAGCGTGTACCGGCCGCGCGGCAGCGAGCCCAGCTTGACCGCCCCGGCGCCCTTGTGCGCGGCCTCCTTGCGCTGCAGGACCCGGCGCTTGCCCCGCTGAACGACGACCGTCACCGCCGCGCTCTCGTTGAGCTTGAAGTGCAGCGTGGCCCGCTTGCCGGCATGGGCGACGACGAGCCGGAGGCCGGTCAGCTTGGGCGGCCGCTGCGCCGACGGGACGAGGGCCTGGTCGGCCGACGGCCACGCGGTGGTCAGGGTGTATGGGCCGTAATCGGGGTCGAAGCGCACGCCTTCGCCGGCGGGGAAGTCCAATTCCGGCTTGCCCTTGACCTTGACGAAGCCGGTGCCCTGGGTGACGTGGTAGACGACATCGCCGCCGGGCTGCACCGACGCGGTGAAAGCGCTGCCTCTGACTCCCACGGCAATCGTCGGTTCCTGTTGCTCGAACTGATGATCGCCCCCGAGAGCGTCGGAGATGCCGGCCCACATGTTGCCGAGCAGGAGCTTGAAGTTGTCGGAGATATTGCGTTCGCTGGGGGCGAAGGTCGTCTGACCGTCGCACTGGACCTTGCTGTTGGAGCCCAGCCGGTAGACCCCTCCGTCCGGCAGCGTGACCTCGACCTGGGACTTGGCACCGGTCGATACCGTGTCACCCTGGTTGACAAGCGTGCCGACGGGCGGTGCATCCCCGTGGCTGAAGGTGATGACGCCGCACGGCACCGAGATCTTGATCGTCCCCGACCAACTCAGGCTCATCGGGCACTGGCCCTCCGGCAGGCCGAACTGGTCCGCGCACGAGCTCGGCAACTGCGCCACGCCGTCGGCGCTGTTGCTGACCGCCTGGGTGAACGAGCCGCTCTTGAGCGCGCCGGCCGGCACCGAGATCCGGGCGCTGAGCACGTCGGGCAGGTACGGCTCAAACGCGCCGGCCAGGTTGGCCGCGTCCGCGCTCAGATCGACGGAATCCCCCAGTGGGCCGGTCCCCTGGCAGGTGATCTGCCCGGTCTGGTTGTTCTGATCGACGGAGGTGACCGACTGCACGGTGAGCGTGCCGTTGTCATACGTCGCCACCGGGGTCGGCGGGTTCGGGGCCACCGGGAGCGGTCCGGTGCAGTCGGCCGTGTCGAGTCCAGTACTGGTGAAGTGGAAGGTGCCCGGGGGCGGCGCCGTCGTCTGGAGGACCTCGCCGGGCGCGCCGGCCCCCGTGGCCTGGAACGTGATCGAGCCGTCGGGCTGGAGCTCGCCGGCGTACGTCGTGCTCCACTTCAGCGCGACGTCGGCGTGCTCCGGGGTGTCGGTGCCGGCGCCGTTGGTCGCCGAGAACGTCCCGGTGCCGTCGAACTCCAGGACCACCTTCAGCGGCGGCGTCGACGCCGCGGCCCCCGCCGGGTCACCGCCGAGGATCAGAGCGACCGCCAGCCCAGCCGCCAGCACCGACCACCCTGCACGTCTCCCCCCAGCCCTCATAGCCTCATCCTCATCCGTGTGCCGCCCGATCGAGCGCGGAAACGTAACACATGCGTCCCCGGCCGTCGAGCGCCCGCGCGCCGGCCACCAGCCCGACATGTTCGACGCCTACTTCTGGCCCGACGACGTCTTGCACGCTGAGCTCGCGCACCGATGAGAGCCCGCCGGGGGACTTGAACCCCCAACCCCTTCATTACAAATGAAGTGCTCTACCAATTGAGCTAGGCGGGCGCGGCCCGGTCAAGTCTGGCAGGCGCGCGGCCGTCGAACCCCTCAGGCGGGGGTGCGCTCCGGCTGGCGCTCCCACCAGGCGATGGCGTCGGCCATTGTCTGGCGCAGGGGGATGACGGGGTCCCACCCCGTGAGGCCGCGCAGCCGCGTGGGATCACCGCACAGCTCCATCACCTCGGTGGCCCGCACGCGGGCGGGATCGATGACGTGCTCCACCTCGATCGGCGCGATCACCTTGGCCAGGAGCTCCACCTGCTCGGCCGAAGAGATCGAGCGGCCGGAGCTGACGTTGAACACGCCGCCCGCGGCGCCCGGCCTGCCCGACAGCAGGGCCTGGCCCAGCAGGCGGTAGGCGCCCACGACGTCGCGGACGTCAGTGAAATCCCGGCGCGTGTCGGGATTGCCGGTCACGATCTCGAGCTTGGCCGCTCCGGCGCGGCGGCCCTCCGCGGCCTGGGACGCGAGCGAGGAGAGCAGGTAGATCGGCAGCTGTCCCGGGCCCGAGTGGCTGTAGGGGCGCGCCCGCAGGATCTCCAGGCCGTAGGCGTCGCCATACACCTGGGCCAGCATCTCGCCCGAGGCCTTGGAGACCGCGTAGGGGTTGGCGGGCACCATGGGCTCGTCCTCGCCGGTCGGCAGCGCCGCATGGGTGCCGTAGACCTCACACGAGCTGACCCACACGACGGGCGCCCCGCCGGCCACGTGGCGCAGCGCCTCGAGCACGTTCACGGTGATGGCGTCGTTGTCGCCCAGCGTCTGCGACGGCGACTCCCACGAACGGCCCACCGAGGACAGCGACGCCAGGTGGTAGACGAGCTCAGGAGCCGCCGTCCGGACCGCCTCGCGCACGGCGGCGCCGTCGCGCAGGTCGACCGCGACGCCGCGGCCGCACCCATCGGGCACCAGGCCGCGGCGCGACAGCGCCACCACCTCGTCACCGGCCTCGGCGCAATGCCGGCACAGCCACGACCCGGCGAAGCCCGAGGCGCCGGTGATCAGGACCCGCATGGCGCCCTGTGGCTCCCCGGGGTCAGCGAGAGTCGTGCACGGACACGGCGTGCTCGAGGGATCCGTGGCCGTTGGAGGAGTAGGGGGTCTCGGGCTCGGGCGGCTCGGGCTCGGGCTCGGCGTTGATGCGCCGCTCCAACTCGCCCAGGACCAGCCCGAACAGCAGGTGGCGCCACGCCGCCTGAAGGAAGGCCACGCGGTTGCCGCGCAGCTTGGGCAGCTCGCCGCGCGCCGGGTGCAGGCGGTCGGCGAGCGCCACCAGGGGCCAGAGAGCGACGTGCTCGGACAGCGCCACCACCGGTCCGCGCAGCGCCGGTGCCACGGGGATCGCCGGCGCAATGTTGGCGTAGACGGCCCCGAAGAGGGCGCCGTCGGCCATGTGGATGCCGAAGCCGATCGGCAGCCAACCGGCGTCCCGGGTGATCGCCTTGCCGAGCAGCTCGACGTCGTCGTAGCGGCTCGAGAACACCACTTTGTCCAGCGGTTGCTGGAGGGCCCAAACCGCCGCGGCCACGGCGCCACTCACGGCGCCACGAAGGGTGCGGGTGCGATCCAGGCCGGAGGTCACTGACTTTCAACTGTAACGGGCGGACGGCGGACGGGTACCGCATTGTGCGATGGAGCACGACCGCTATTACCGCAGAGCGCGGGAGAAACGGGCCAACCTGTTGATCTACGGATTCGTCCGCGTCACCTTCCAGGCGTTCTTCCTCATCTACTTCCGCTTCCAGCGGATCGGGCGGGAGTACGTCCCCAGGCGGGGGCCGGTGATCATCGCGTCCAACCACCGCAGCTTCCTCGATCCGTTCGTCATCGCCTGCATGGCGCGCCGCCCGATGTACTACGTGGCCAAGAAGGAGCTCTTCCTCTACAACCGGGTCCTCGGCTGGCTGCTGGCGTCATTGGGGGCGTTCCCGGTGGATCGCGGCGCCGGCGACTCGGACTTCATCGACACCGCCAAGGCGATCCTGGCCCGTGGGGACATCGTGCTCATCTTCCCGGAGGGCACGCGGACCCGTCCCGGCTCGCTGGGCACGCCCCGACGCGGGGTCGGTCGCCTCGCCCTGGAGTCGGGCGCTCCGGTCGTCCCCGTCGCCGTGCTCGGCACCGAGGCGGTCCGCCGCGGCTGGCGTATCCGGCCCCACAAGGTGCGCATCCGCGCCGGGCGCGCGCTGCGTTTCCCACAGGTGGAGCACCCGTCGCTACAGCTCGCCGGCGCCGTCACCGACCGTATCTGGCCGTGCGTGATGCTGCAGTGGGAGTGGCTGGGCGGGCTGCCGCCGGTGCGCCGCGTCGCCGTCATCGGCGCCGGCCGCTGGGGGACGACGCTCGCCGTCTGCCTGGCGCGCGCGGGCCTGGAGGTCGAGCTGGGCTGCCGCACGCAGGAGCAGGCGCTGGCGCTGCACGCCGCGCGCGAGAACGAGCGCTACCTCCCCGGCGTGCCGCTGCCCGAGACGGTGCGCGTGATGCGCGCCGCCGACCTCAACCTCGAGGGCGACGACATCGTGTGCTTGGCGGTGCCGGCCAAGGCCATGCCCGCGGCGGTGGCGGCCCACGGCGGTCGCATCACCAGCCGCGCCGGGGTCCTGGTGGTCTCCAAGGGCGTCGTCCCGCCGCTGGGCACCCTGCCCTCGGCGTTCGCCGCCGAGCGCTGCAACGCGCGCGCGGTGGCCGTGCTGGGCGGCCCGGCCAACGCCACCGAGATGCTGGACACCGGCGGGTCGGTGGTGGTCGCGTCGCTCGATCTCGGCTTCGGTCGCCAGCTCCGGGACATCCTGTCCGGGGCCGGGCTGGACGTGCAGGTCACCAACGACGTCACCGGCGTCGAGCTCGCCGGGGCGGCCAAGAACGTCGCCGCGCTCGCCGCGGCCGCCGCCGCCACCCAGGCCGGGGCCAACGTCGCCGGGGCGGCGGCGGGGAAGGTGTTCGCCGAGATCGACGCCCTGGCCCGCGCCCGCGGCGGGCGGCCCGAGACGTTTGCCGGCGTCGCCGGCGCCGGCGCGCTCGTGGCCAGCGTCGTGGACAGCGGCTCGCGCAACCACCGCGCCGGGGAGCTCCTGGCCCAGGGGGTGCCGGCGGCTGAGATCGGCCACGCGCTCGGGCAGGGGACCGAGGCTGTGGACTCCGTGCCGCTGCTGGCCAGCGCGGCGCGGGCCGCCCAGCTCGACGCGCCCGCGCTTGACGGCCTCGCCGCCCTCGTGGAGGGGAGGATCGATCCCCATCAGTGGGCGGCGACGGTCACCGAGCCGCCTTCGCCCAAACGATCCCGCTCGGCGCGTGCGGCCTGATGCACGCCCGCGGCCCGCACCGGGCGGAGGTAGGCTCCGCGTGACTTGCCTCTCGACGTCCCCGAATCCAAAGCAGCGCTCGACGCCCGTTTCACGGAGCTCTACCAGCGCCACCTGCGCGACGTCTACTCCTACAGCTACTACCGCGTGGGCAATCACCACGATGCCGAGGACCTCACCGAGCAGACGTTCCTGCAGGCCTATCGCCACTTCGAGCGCGCTCTCCGCGAATCAGACGGCCGGCCGCTGCGCCCCTGGCTCATCCGGATCGCGCACAACCTCGCCGCCAACTTCTACCGCGACCGCTCCCGCAAGCCGGAGTCCGCGATCGAGGATGCCGGCACGATCTCCGCGCCCCACACCACGGAGGCGCTCGTGGAGGGCCGCGAGGAGCTCAAGAGCATCCTGGAAGGCGTCGCGCAGCTGCCCGACGACCGTCGCAACGCCCTCATCATGCGCTTCGCGCTGGGGATGGACAACCGGGAGATCGCCCGCGCGCTCGATCGCTCCGACGGCGCCACCAAAGTGCTCCTGCACCGTGCCATCCGACAGCTGGAGGAGATGGTGAGCGAGACCAGCGGAACCCCCGGAGAGGGCTCATGAGTAGCGGAACCACGGACTTCGAGGCCCTGCTGCGCGAGGCGCTGAGCCCCGTCGACCCTCCCGAGAGCCTGTCGGCCCGCATGGAGATCACGCTGGTCAGCCTCACCGAGCTGGCCCAGGAGGAGCTGGAGGCGTGGGAGCTCAAGACGATGCGCGATCCGCGCAACTGGGCCCGCCCGGCCGCCGCCGTTCTCATCGGCGCCACTGCCGGGACTGCTCTGGTCGTGCTGCGCGTGCGCACCCGGCACCGCGCGCGCAAGCAGGCCTCGGCCGGCCTGCTGGACCTGGCCGAGCGCACGCTCCATGACTTCGCCCAAGAGGCGCGGCGAGTCCTGCCCGACCGCTGACAGGTCCCGCTCAGCCCTGAGCCGTCCGGCGGGGGGAGCCAGGTGCGCTGATACCGTCAGCGCACCATGGCCACGTGCTACCGGCATCCGTCGCGCGAGACCGGCGTCTCATGCTCCTCGTGCGGGCGCCCGATCTGCCCGGACTGCATGACCCCGACGTCGGTGGGCATGCGTTGCCCGGAGTGCGCGCGCGACCGCACCAAGGTCAAGACGGTGCGCAGCGCCCCCTCGAGGCCGGTCGTCACCCAGGCACTGATCGCCATCAACGTGATCGTGTTCGTCGCGGAGACCGCCAGCGGCGCTTCGCTCGGGGGCGTCAGTCAGGCACACGTCGGCACGGTGTACGAGCACGGCGCTCTGTGGGGACCGCTGATCACGCAGAACCATGACTACTACCGGCTGCTGACCTCCGGCTTCTTGCACGACGGCGTCCTCCACATCCTGTTCAACATGGTGTTCCTGTACTTCATGGGCGCAATGCTGGAACCGGCGATCGGGCGGCTCAACTTCGGCGTCGTGTACTTCGTGTCGCTGCTGGCGGGGTCGTTCGGCGCTCTGCTGTTCGAGCCCCAGGCGGTGACCGTCGGCGCCTCGGGAGCCTGCTTCGGCGTGCTCGGCGCGCTGATCGTCGTCGCCCACTATCGCGGGATCTCGATCTGGCAGAGCGGCTTGGCGATGATCCTGATCATCAACATCGTCTTCGACCTCAGCGTGTCCGGGATCTCGATCGGCGGCCACATCGCGGGGGCTGTCGCCGGGGCGATCTGCGGCTGGCTGATCATCGAGCTCGGGGAGCGTCGGCGGATGCCCGCGGCGGCGCTCGCCGGCTGCGTCGCGGTGGCGGTGATAAGCGTGTTCGCCGCCATCGCCGTGGCGGGCGGTCACGGCCTGACGCCCAACGGCTTCACGATCTGACGGCGCTGGTCACAGCTGCACCAGCAGCGCCTCGGCGCCCGGCGGCGGATCCGGCACCAGCTCCGGGTGCAGGATGTGGGCCAGCAGCTCCAGCCCTTCGATGATGCGCGGGCCCGGTCGCGAGAAATAGGCGGCGGCGTCGACCGCGACGACCTCGCCGGCCCCGAGCGCGACCAGCTGGTCGCGATGCATCTCGGCCTCGCGGTGGGCGATCTCGGCGTCGTAGCCGCACGGCATGACGATCACGACGTCGGGCCGGGACGCCGCGACCTCCTCCCAGCTGCGCTGCGCGGAGTTCTCCCCGGCGAATCCCAGGATGTCCTCGCCGCCGGCGTACTCGATGAGCTGCGGCGTCCAGTGGCCGGCCGCGAACGGCGGATCCAGCCACTCCAGCGCCGCGACCCGAGGCCGCCGCGCGCCTCGCGTGAGCAGCCGGATCCGGTCGATCCGCGCCGAGGCCTCGTGTACGAGGTCGACCGCGGCGTCCTTGGTGTCCGTGGCCTGGGCGAGCGTCCGGGCGTCGCCCAGAACCTCGCCCACCGTATGGGGATCGAGGGAGATCACCATCGGCTGAGTGTCGATCTCCTCCGCCACCGCGCGCACGTCGTCATAGGAGACCGCGCACACCGAGCACAGCGCCTGGGTGACGATGAGATCCGGAGCCAGCTCGTGCAGCGCCTCAGCGTCCAGCTCGTAGATCGACTCCCCGGCCAGGGTGCGCTCCTTGACGGCGGCGTCGATCTCCGACGCGCTCAGCCCCGGTGGCAGCAGGTCCCGGGTCACCTTGGGCAGACCCTGCGCCTCCAGCGGATAGTCGCACTCGTGCGTGACCGCCACGACGTCGGGACCGAGGCCCAGCGCGAACAGCATCTCTGTGGCGGATGGGACCAGACTGACGATGCGCATGCTCACGTTTGCGGGCCTCTCACCCGTGGCAGGCTGACCGGAAGCGAACAAGGAGAAGACATGGCAGAGGTGCTCAACGAGGACGAGGTCGCGTCAAGGCTACGGCGTTTGCCGTGGGAGCGCGATGGGGACGAGATCGTCCGCGAATGGCGGTTCGAGGACTTCGTCGCGGCGGTGGCGTTCGTCAACCGCGTGGCCGAGACCGCCGAGGACGCCAACCACCACCCTGACATCCTCCTCCACGGCTGGAACAAGGTTAAGCTGTCGTTGACCAACCACTCGGCCCGCGGGTTGACCGAGATGGACTTCACGATGGCCGCGCGCTTCGACGACCTCGGCGGATAGCCGGGTCCGGGCTCGTTCACCACTTGGTCACGAGTCCCACACCAACGGAATACCTCCGCCGTTGGGGCCGCCCGTAGCGTGCTCGCCCACATCGCCCGGTGGGCTTCCTCGAGGCGGTGTCGCTCATCACGCGCCCGACCGCCTGATCGCCGACGCCCATCGTCTGGGAAGCTCCGCGACCCCGCCGGCGCGGACGCTCTGCAGCTGACACCGGTTGAAGGTGGGCCCGGGCCGCGCCGGCCGGGCTCACCGCCCCGGGGTATGAAATACATGGGAAGCCCGTCGGTACCGGCGGGGCCTGCTGCTACCGTTGGGCGCGTCGCTGAATGAACGACGACGACCGACCTCGAAGTAGCAGCGCGCTAGCGCAGAGCGCCACCCGGACGGCGAACCGGATGACGCGCGGCGGTCTGTGACGGCGCTCTTCATCATCCTGACCGGGCTGCTGGTCCTGATCAACGCGTTCTTCGTGATCGCCGAGTACTCACTCGTGCGCTCGCGCAAATCGCGCCTGCAGGACATGGCCGATGACGGCAAGCGAGGCGCGCGGCTGGCGCTGCACGAGCTCGAGGACATCGGCGACTACATCGCCGCCTGCCAGGTCGGCATCACCATGGCCTCGATCGGCATCGGTGCGCTCGGCGAGCCGGCCATCGCCCACGTCTTCGAACCGCTCCTGGGCGGCCCGCTTGGGCACGGCGCCGCCGTGGTGATCTCGGTGATCATCTCCTACCTGCTGATCACCGTGGCGCAGAGCATCGTCGGCGAGATCGCGCCCAAGCTCTACACGATCCAGCACGCCGAGGACCTCGCCCGCCGGATCGCCCGCCCGCTGCACTGGTGCCGGGTGCTGTTCACGCCGTTCATCTACGTGCTCAACTCGGCGTCCTACTCACTCCTGCGCCTGACGGGCACCGATCCCGACGCGGAGCCCGAGGGCGGCACGCCCGACGAGATCAAGCGGATCATCGCCGAGTCCAGCAGCGGCGGGAGCCTCGACATCGGCGAGGCCAACATGCTCACCGGGGTGTTTCACCTGCACGAGCAGGAGGCCCGTCAGGTGATGACGCCGATCCCGGCGGTCGTCACCGTCGACCTGTCCGAGACCGTCCAGGACGCGCTGCGCCGCTGCGTCTCCACCGGGCACTCTCGCCTGGTCGTCACCGAGGACGAGAACCAGGACCGCGTGAAGGGGATCGTCCACGTCAACCAGCTGGTCAAGCTGATGATGAACGAGGGGTACGAGGCCCATTTCGACAAGCTCGTTCGCGCGGCGCCGATCGTGCCCGAGACCAAACCGCTGGACGACCTCTTGGCCGACCTGCAGCGCGAGCGGACGGAACTCGCGATCGTCGTCGACGAGTACGGCCGCACCAGCGGCATCGTCACCACCGAGGACATCATCGAGGAGGTCGTGGGGGAGATCTCCGACGAGACCGATCCCGCCGGCGGCGCCGTGCGGCGGCTGGCCAGCGGCGAGTGGTTCGTGCGCGGCCACGTCCCGGTCTCCGACCTCGAGGACTATGGGCTGCACCTGCCGGTCGACACCGACGCCTACAACTCGGTCGGCGGCTTCGTCTTCGCCGAGCTCGGGCGGCTGCCCAAGCGCGGCGACCAGGTCACCGCCGATGGATACTCGATCCGGGTCGAATCGGTGCGCGAGAACCGCATTGAGGCGGTCCGGATCCGCCACCGCAAGGCGCCCTCCACCGAGGCCGCGCCGGCGTAGGCGGCTTGTCGGGGCTGCCGCCGGACCGCCCGGTGACACGGGCGAACGTCAACGACGGCTTGGGAGGAGTGGACTGTGGGGTGCCGCGCTCCGTTGGAGGGGTTCTGGGAGATTTTCCTTGGCCGCCAGGGAATATCTCCCAAAACCCCCGTGCGGCGCCCGACCACATCCGTCCCCCCCTCGGAAGCCGAAGTTCGGGCCGCCCCTGCGCGCTCATACCCCGGCGTCCCACGCCAGGCGTGGGTGCCCGCAATCAAATTTGGTGACGCGCGAACTCGCGCCATTCGTTACATTGGCCGGCAACGGGCCGTCCGGTTCCCATCCGGCGGTTGAGAGGAGAGATGAAGCCGGCCCTCAGGGGCCGGCTTCGCCCCCCGCCGATCTCAGCCCGTGGCGAGCCGGTCAGCCAAAAAGAAACCGGCCCGCTGGGGACGGGCCGGTCTCGTGCTTCTGGGGAGGAGGTGCTGCTATGAGGTACGTCGCGCCATGAATACTGGGCGGCGGACCTGAACGCAGCCTTAATAGTTAGTCGTAGGCATAGAAACCGCGGCGGACCTTGCGTCCGAGGGCCCCATCGTCAACGAGCTCGGACAGCCGGGCCGGGACCGCGGCGCCGATCTCCTCGCCGATCGCCTTGGAGACGTCGAGCCCGACGTAGTCCAGCAGGGCGATCGGCCCCATCGGCATCCCGGCGCCGAGCGTCATGCAGCGGTCCACGTCGGCCGGCTCCATGCCCGTCCGGACCATGAAGTCCACGGCGCTGAACAGATAGGGGAACAGCAGCCGATTGACCACGAACCCCGGCGTGTCGGGAACCTCCACGGGCGTCTTGCCCAGGTCCACGCACAGGGTGCGGGCGCGCCGACGCACGTCGTCGCGCGTCTCGGGCGCGAAGGCCAGCTCGATGAGCTCCATACGCGGGACGGGATTGAACACGTGCAGCCCCACGAACCGGTCCGGGTGCCCACTGGCCTGGGCCAGATCGGCGATTGACAGCGACGAGGTGGTGGTGGCCACGATCTCGTCTGGCCCGGTATGCGAGGCCAGCTCCGCCAGCAGCGGGCCTTTGTGCTCGGAGTCCTCGACCACCGCCTCGACCAGGAACGTCGCCTGCGCCAGCTCGTCCAGATCGCCCACTACCCGTACCCGGTCGGCGCAGCCGTTGAGCTCAGGGAGCTTGTCGCAGTGCTTGGCGACGGCCCCGCGGACGCGGTCCGCCGAGGCGCTGGAGCGCGCCCAGAGCAGGACTTCTCCGTGGGCGGCGGCGACGGCGGCGAGGCCTGCCGCGATCGTCCCGGAGCCGGCGATGGCGAGTCTTTCTTGCAAGGGATCTCCTGGTTCGAAGGGCGCCCGGGACCCTCCCGGCCCACGACGCGCTCAAGAGTACGGGAGTGTTCAGTGGAACGTAGCTACCCGTTATCGCTCCTGCTCGGTCGGCCGGATGAGCATCTCGTTGACCGCCATCCGCCACGGCCGGGTGACGATATAGGCGATCGCGTCGGCGATGTCCTCGGACTCCATGCGCTCGAAGTCGTCACCGCCGGCCAACCGCTCGCGGATCTCGGGCCGGTTATGGGAGACGAGCTCGGTGGCCACCGCGCCGGGCTCCACCAGCGACACCCGCACGTGACGGCGGGTCACCTCCTGGCGTAGTGATTCGCTGAACGCGCCGACGCCCCACTTGGTGGCGTTGTAGACCCCGCTGCCGCTGCGGGCCACGCGCCCGGCCACCGAGCTGATGTTGACCATGTCGGCTACTTTCCGCGGGCTGTCCTGCGCGGCCGAGAGCAAATGAGGGAGGGCGGCATGGGCGCAGTAGAGGAGCCCCTTGACGTTGAGGTCGATCATCCGCTCCCACTCCTGCAGCGGCGCGTCGACGATCGGGCCCAACAGCATCACGCCCGCGTTGTTGATCAGGGTGTCGAGGCGGCCGAGCCCGGCCACGGTCTGCCGGACCAGCGCCTCGGCCTGCTCCTCGGAGGTGACGTCGGCCTCGATCGCCAGCGCCGTGCCGCCGCCGTCGGCGATTCGGGCGGCGAGGGCGTCGATGCGATCCTTGCGCCGCGCCGCGATCGCCACCGCCGCGCCGTGCTGCGCCAGGGCGAGCGCCGAAGCTTCGCCGATTCCGCTGGAGGCGCCGGTGACCAGCGCCACTGTTCCGGTGAGTCTCTGGGAAGTGGTCATGCGTCGAGCCTAGGAAGGCGTGTGTGCTAGAACCGCGGCCGGAATGCCATCGGGCTCCGACATCGTCCGCGCCGCCCGGCTCGTGGAGCTCGGCGCGCCGCTGCAGGTGCAGGGCGTCGAGCTGCCGTCGCCCGGCGCCGACGAGGTGCGCGTCGAGCTGCACTACGGCGGCGTCAACCCGATCGACCGCTACAACGCCGAGGGCCAGGTCAACCCCGACACCCCGCGGCCGCGCACGCTCGGCGGCGAGGCCGCCGGCGAACTCGACGGCCGGCTCGTGCTGGTGGCGGGCGAGGGTCTCGGGTTCGTGCGCGACGGCGTGTGGTCCCAATCCGCGGTCGTCCCGCGCGAGGCGGTGTTTGACGTGCCCGACGGCGTGGCCGCCGAGCACGCCGCGGCGATGGGCATCGCCGGGCTCACCGCGCTCAATTGCGTGCGCGCGCTGGCGCGCGTCACCGCCGATGACCGCGTGCTCGTCCTGGGGGCCTCGGGCGGTGTGGGCAGCATGATCGTCTCGCTCGCACACGCCGCCGGGGCGACGGTCTGGGGCCAGACCGGCTCGGAGGCCAAGGTGTCCGCGATCACCGCGGAGGGCGCGGACCGGGTCGTGGTCGGAGGGCCGCAGGCGATCGGCGCCGATCTGGCGGACTACGCGCCGACGGTGGCCTTCGACGTGCTCGGAGACGGGTACGTGGCGGCGGCGGTGGAGGCCATGGCCCCGCGCGGGCGGATCGTGAGCCTCGGCGTCTCGGCGGGCGCCGACGTCACCTTCAACATGCGGCTGCTGTACCGCAAGATGCTGACGCTGCTCGGCTATGGCGGGACGATCCTCACGCGGGAGGAGCGCCGTCCCGGCCTCACCGCTGCGCTGGAGGCGGTGCGCGTGGGTGATCTGAAGGTCCGCGTCGACTCCGTGCTCGCGCTCGAGCAGGTCAACGAGGCCTTCCAGCGCCTCGTGGACCGCCGGGTGGCGGGCAAGCTGCTGCTCGACCTCAGCTGACCGCCGAGACCCGCCGCCTAGCCCCAGCGAAAGCCCACGTCGGCGGCGGACACCGGCAGCGGACTCGAGGGCAGGCCCGGCGGCGGGTCGTTCTGGTTGAAGCCCGCCGGGGCGAGGTCGTTGGGGGTGTCGGCGTGAAACAGCGAGGCGAGGTACTGGGCCTGCCCCCGGCCCGGCCCCAGCTCGAACTGGCCGCCGCCGTAGGCGCGGATGCCGTGCTCGGTGCAATAGTCGTAGGTGTCGCAGAGCTTCTCCAGGCCGCCGATGCGCGACGGCTTGATGTTGACCATGCGCGGGGCGAACGGGAGCGCCTCGATGTCGGCGATGGAGTGGATGGGGGCGTCCCAGGTGATGCGGTCGTGCGCGCGGGTCAGCGCCGCCGCCGTCCCCTCCGTGACGACGTCGGGGTCCTCCAGCCACGCATCCGGGAAGGCCGCGACGACCCGCTCGTAGAGGACCGGGTCGGGCTCCTGGTCCACGATCGTCCCGTGATAGAGCGCCTTGAAGTCGATCGAGTCCACGGCGCCGGACCGGGCCAGAGCAGCGATCAGATCCGGCGTCCACGAGGTGGTGGCGTCCAGCTTGAAGCGCAGCGTCGGGTAGTGGGCCAGCCGGCTTTCGATCGGCTCGAGCGTGGGCGGCTCACCCAGCCGCAACGAGACGACGAAGGTCAGCGCCTGCGGCGTGCGCCCGAGCGCCGCATGCAGAGGCCGGTCTGCCTGGCGCAGCGCCAGGTCCAACGCGGCGCTGTGAAACGTCCAGCGGCGATACAGCCGCGACACGTCGCCGCGCTGGGGCTCGACGGGGAAGAGGTCGAGGCCGTTGATGAGCTCGCAGAACTCGCCCAGCGCGTAGCGCCCCGCCAACGCCAGCACCGGGCCGGCCTCCTGGAGGGCGACCTGGTCCTCGGCGTCATAGACGACGTCCTCGCCCACGCCCTCGGCCCCGTCGCCCTGGAGATGCACCACCGTCGAGAGCCGCTCAAACCCGCTGGAGACCTGCTGGCGCAGCCCCTCGAGCGTGTAGCCGTCCACCTGCAGCGGGAGGTCGGCGAGCGCGCCAAACGTGCTCATCGGCCGACCGCCGGGGCGGGCGGGGTCGGATCCAGGCGCGCCACGAGCTCCTCCAGGCGCAGCTCCTCCAGCCCCTGACTGACGGCCTCGAGCTCGCCGGCGCAGTACTCCACCAGCTCGCGTCCCTCCCGCACCAGGTCGAGCGTCTCGCGCAGTCCCGCCTCGCCGGAGTCCAGACGGCGGATGATCTCCTCCACTCGCCCCACCGCCGACTCGTATGACCGCGTCTCGTTCATTCGGTCTCCTCCTCGCCGGCGACCTCGGCCGCGACGGCTCCGTCATGGAAGCGCAGGGTCAGCTCCCGCGCGCGTCGGGCGGCCGCCGCCGAACCCAGCGGCGTGCCCGCCCGATCCTGCACCAGCGCGTACCCGCGCGCCATCGTGCGCTGCGGGTCGTGGGCGGCCAGCGCCAGCGCCAGGCGCTCGAGCTCCCGCGCGCGGCGGGCGCGGTCCCCGTCGGCGGCGCGCGCCGCGGTGCGCTCCAGGGTGCTCGCGTGGCGAGCGGCGGTGACGTGCCCGCTCTCGGCCCGGCGCCGCGCCGATGCGCGCAGCTCCCGCAGCAGCTGATGCAGGCGTCCGCGGTGGCGGGCCACGTGCTGCGCGGGGGCGCGAGAGAGCTGGCCCAGTGCCCGCGCGCGCACCACGATCGCGCGGCGGCCGTGGTCGCGCAGTCGCCCAGCGGCCTGGGCGAGTGCCCGGCGCGCGGCGGCGCAGTCCACGGGGACCGCCGCTTCGGCGGCGTGCGTGGGCGTCGAACAGGACACGGCGGCGACGTCGTCGATGAGCGTCCGGTCGGTGTGGTGGCCCACCGACGAGATGACGGGGACGCGCAGCAGCGCGACCGTCCGGCACAGCGCCTCGTCGCAGAACGCGTACAGGTCTGCCAGCGACCCGCCGCCCCGGGCGACGATCACCACCTCGACCTCGGGGGTCGCGGCCAGCTCGCGCAGCGCCGCGGCGATCCGGGGCGCCGCGTGGCGATCCTGGACGGGGACGAAGGCCCACACCAGCCGCCCGCTCCAGCCGCGGCGCCGCAGGCCCGCCAGCACGTCGTCACGGGCCTTGCCGCGCTCCCCGGTGACCACGCCGATCGTCCTGGGCAGCGCGGCACGGGGCAGCCGCTTCTGAGGCTCGAACAGCCCCTCGGCGTGCAGTCTCCGCCGCAGCTGCTCGAGCTGGACGAGGAGATCGCCCTCGCCGGCGAGGCGTAGCTCGGTGACGGCGAAGCTGAAGGTGGGGGAGGAGGCCGAGCTGCCGGGGTAGTAGTCGCAGCCGCCGCCGACGACGATCCGCATCCCGTCGGCGAGGGTCACGCCCAGGCGATCGAAGTCCTCGCGCCACATCGAGCACGGCAGGGCCCCGCGCGCGTCGCGCAGCTCGAAGTAGACGCGCACGCGGCTCTCGCGATAGCCCCACACCTCGCCGACCAGCTGGACGCGCGCGAACTCCTGCAGGCGACGACGCAGCTGGGCGGCGTAGGACCCGACGGGATAGGGCCCGGGAAAGCGGCTGTCGGGGATCGATTCGGCGGCGCCGGTGGCGACGGTGTCCATGCCTCGCCGAGGCTACACGTCGCCTGCCACGGAATCGGACCCGGCCCGCCCCGCGGCCCGTCGCCGGAGGCGCCGGGTCAGCGCCACCTGCCGGCCCACCGGGGCAAAGCCCAGCCGGGCGTACATGACCTGCGGCCAGTCGTCGGCGTCGGCCGGGACGACGATCAGCTCGGCGCCCCACCGGCCCGCGTGCGCGACCGCAGCGCCCACGACGGCGCGGGCCAATCCTCGGCCGCGTTGCGCGGGCAGCGTCCCCACCTCCTCCACGGTGGCCACGCGCCGGCCGTTGACGTCCTCGTCAAGGAAGAGCGTGCACATCGACCCGGGCGCGCCGCCCGGGTCGCCCGCGCCGAAGCAGCGCGACGGCGTATGGGCGCGCAGCGCGGTCTGGGTGGCCACCAGCCGCTCGACCAGCCCCGTGCGGGCGTCGACCTCGGGGGCCTCCGCGCGCAGCCCCGCGACCTGGTGGGCCTGCATCTCGGACTCGGAGATGAGCCGCGCGCGCGGATCGACCGCCACCGTGGCCGGGTCTGCGGCGAACACCATGTACAGGGTCCGGCTGCGCTCCCAGCCGGCGGCGGCGAGTTGCTCCGCCACCGCCTCGCCGGCCTCGGGGTCATCGAAGACCACGTGACGATGATCGAGATCGCCGAGCCTGCGATCGGCCTCGGCCACGACCCCGTCGGCGTCGAGCGGTCCCGGGGCGGGCGGGGACGCGTCCAGGAGCACGGCGTTGAGGTAGTGCACGTCCGCGAGCTCGGGATGCCTGAGCGCCAGGCCGGCCCGTAGTGGGATCGCCTCCCGCGCCGCGCGGCGCCGGATCGCCCGGTCGGCGGCGAGGGCGTCGCGCAGGTCGGGCGTCACGCCTCGCGGCGCCGGCACCACACCACGTGGGTCCGGTAGGGCGTGACGAGGTGCCCGTCGGCGGCGACCAGGCCATGCGCGTGCGCCAGATCGGACACCGCGTCCAGCAGGCGCCCGCGGGCCCCTCCGTCCATCATCGCGACGTAGCTGAGCGACGCGACACGGGCCTGTAGGGTCACCAGGTCCACCTGGACCGGATGGGCGAAGATCTCCTCCTCGAGCGCGGTGAACCGCCCGGTCGCCTCGAGCGCCGCACGCCACCTGCGTGCGTGGCGGCGCGGCGGCTCGCCGGCGTGCTCGGCGATGAGCGCCCGCAGGTCCACGACCCAGGGCACGGACTCATCCCATTCGTTGCGCACCACGGCCAGGCCTCCGCCGGGCACGAGCGCCCGGTGGATCTCGGCGGCGGCAGCCGGAATGTCAAACCAGTGGAAGGCCTGGGCGACGAGCACCGCATGCACGGTGGCGTCAGCCACCGGCAGATGCTCGGCGGTTCCGTCGAGCACCTCGGCGTCAGGCACCGCCCGGATGAGCTCCTCGCGCATGCCGGCGACCGGCTCCACCGCCACCACGTCGGCGCCGAGGCCGACGAGTGCGCGCGTCAGCTTGCCCGTGCCGGCGGCGAGGTCCATCACCCTCTTTCCGGGGCCGATCCCGAGCTCGCGCGCGAGCAGCGCGATCGCCGCCTCGGGATAACCGGGCCGGCCGCGCTCGTAGTCGGCGGCGCCCCGCTGAAAGCCGACCGCCGCCTCCTGCGGGATCGAGCTCACGGCGCCGTGGCCGGCGCGCTCTGCTCGCGCAGCCACGCCACCGTCCCGGCCAGGCCGTCGCGCAGGTCGATGCGCGCCTCCCAGCCGAGCAGGTCGCTTGCCTTTTCCACCGACGGCCAGCGGCGCTGGACGTCGACCTCGAAGCTCGGCAGGTGCTCGAGCCGCAGTTGCTCGGGATCCTCGCCACACGCCTCCCAGATGAGCGCGGCGATCTCCGCCACCGTGCGCTCGTCAGACGCCGAGATGTTGAAGTCCTCGTTCTCGCCCCGCGGCGACCCCATCGCCGTGACGATCCCGTCGGCGATGTCATCGACATGCGTCAGCGTGCGCGTCTGCTCGCCGGAGCCGAAGATCTGCAGCGGCCGCTGGCCGGACAGCACCTTGGCGATGAGGTCGGGCACGGCGTGGGCGATGCCGGGCTCGTCACGGTCGGGCAGCTCGCCCGGGCCGTAGGCGTTGAAGGGCCGGCAGATCGTGAAGCGCAGGCCGTGCTGGTCGTGCGCGGCACGCGTGTAGACCTCGCCGGCCAGCTTGGAGAAGCCGTAGGCCGATCGGGGCGGCGGACAGCTGTCGAGGTGAGTCTCGCCGGTGGGGAACTCGGTGGCCCGCTCGAACACCATCGAGGAGGACACGTAGGTGAAGCGGGTCACGTCCTGCTCGACGGCGGCGTGGACGATCGCGCCGGTGAGAGCGTTGTTGACCTCCGTGAGGGTGAACGGGAGCTTGTGGAAGTTGGCGATCCCACCGACGATCGCCGCCAGGTGGATGACGTGCGAGCACCCCGCGAGCGCGCCGCGGGCGACGTCGAGATCGCGCAGGTCGCCGCGGTGCAGCTCACAGCCCTCGCGCATCCAGGCCGGTGCGGGCCGGTGGTCGGCCACCCGGATCTCATAGGCCGGATCACGCAGCAGGCGACGCACGACCGCCGAGCCGATCGTGCCGGCTCCGCCAGTGACCAGCACGCGCGACATCAGTGGGCGGCGTCCGGGGAGGCGTCGATGCCGGCCGAGTCTCCGAGCAGGGCGGCGGATTCGGCGGCGAACAGGAACACCTGCCCCGTGCCCAGGCTGTTCCACGGGTCGGCCAGCAAGCAGTCCTCGGCGGCGAGCGCACGGATCTGGCGCAGCGTCTCGGGCTGCTCGAACTGGGAGTGGTTGGTCGCCACGATGACGACGTCGGCATCGCGCACCGCCTCGTCCAGGCTCTGGGTGGGGGTGGGCGCGTGGGGGTCGCAGACCGCGACGTCGGCGAGCTCGCGCTCGAGCATGCGGATGAGCTTGTGCGACAGCGAGTCGCGCTCGTCGTCGGTGTCGCGCTTGAACGTGAGGCCCAGCACCGCCACCTTGCGGTTGGACAGGCTCCCGACCCGGCGCTTGATCCCCTCGACCAGGAACAGCGGCACGCCCTCGTTCACGCGCGACACGGCCAGCAGCATGCCGGGGGCGTGCGAGCGCTCCTCCGAGAACGCGAAGTCCTTGCGCAGGCATGTCCCGGCCGTCATGCCCGGCATCGCGATGCCGCCGCGGGGGTAGTCGTGGTTGATCAGGTCGATGACCTCGAACACGTTGGCCCCGTAGCTCTCGCAGTCCATCATCAGCAGATTGGGCAGCGCGAAGGTGGCGTAGCGCAGGATGTTGGTCCAGATCTTGGCCAGCTCGGCCTGCACGGGCGTGGTCTTGACGATCGGCGCGCCGAAGACGCCGAACAGGTTGGCCGTGTGCTCGGTGGAGCTCTCGCCGACGCCGCCGATGATGCACGGCAGCGTGGTGATCTCCTGCAGGAACTTCCCGGCGGCGATCCGCTCGGGGGCGTGCGCGACGAACACGTCCTCGCCGACGCGCAGGCCGCGGCGCTTCTCCAGGTAGCCGGCGACGAACTCGGTCGTCCCGGGCGCGATCGTGGAGCGCAGGATGAGCGCATGACCGGGCCGCAGCAGCGGCAGGAGGTCGTCGACCGCCGCGCGCACCTGGCGCAGGTCGGACTCCACGTGCGAGAACGAGGGGGTCCCGATCGTGATCACGATGTCGTCGGCGCGGGCGGCGTCGGCGGCGCGATCCGACAGCTCCAGCCTTCCTGAGTCCTGCACGCGCTCCAGCAGTGCCTGCGTGCCCGCCTCCGCGAACGGCATGCGCCCGGCGCGCAGCGAGTCGAGGATCGCGTGATCGTGGTCGACGCCGAGGACCCGCAGGCCGCGGTCGGCGAAGCACAGCGCCAGCGGCAGGCCGACGCGACCGAGACCGATCACTGATACGGAACGTTGTTCGCTCATGCCTTCAGGGGGCTTAACGGTAGCCACGCCCTGGAGATGCGGTATCCAGGTTCGACGTCGCCGGGCGGCCGCCTGCCTGGATCAGGGATCCGCGTCAGGCGCCTTGGCGCACGTCGTAACCGACGCTGCGCAACGGCGCCAGCCCCGGTTCCGCGGGGTGACCGCGGGTTTCGCCGGCGAAGGCGATCCGGTCCAGGCGAGCGATCTCTCGCTCGCCCTCGACGCGTGCCGGGTGATCCGCGGGCAGGTTCCGGATGAGGAGGCGGATGCGCTCGCGCAGCTGGAGCGCGAAGTGGGGCGTGGAGGCGCCCATAAGCTGGCGCACGTCCTCCACGGTCGTCTCGTGGTCGGCCTGCAGGCGGTCGGGATGCTCGGACTGGCTCATCTGGCGGACTGCGGGACGGCTTCGAGGAGCCGGTCGACCTCGGCCTGGACCGCGACCGAGATGGCGCTCTGGTCCCCGATCATCCAGCCGTGGTTGTAGACGGCGGCGGTCGGGCCCTCCTCGGTGAAGCCGGGAGTCGCGTAGTCCAGGAAGTAATTGAGCACGGGCTTCGGAAGGGTAGAGGGATCGGACACGAGAAGGCCGGGCCCGTAGTCGCCGCTGCCCGACAGGGCGGCCGCTGCGGCGGCGTCGAGCGGGCGTGAGGCGTTGAGCAGCACGTAACCGTGGCCGGGGCTGCGCAGGGCCCAGCCGAAGCTGTTGGGCACGTGCGCGCACGGCTGGCCGAAGGCGCAGGCCGGATCCCGGTAGATGGCGAAAGCCACCGAGTTGGCCGCGGGGTCTGAGCCGCTGATGCGCTTGACCGTCCCGTACTTGCCGAGCTGGGTGACGATGGCGTCGGAGATCACGCTGGGCGGCCCCAGCACGTAGATGTGGGGCTTGGAATGCGACAGGAGCGCCTGCCGGGTGGCCGCGGGCACGCCCGACGCGCCGACGAAGAGCACCGGGTTGCCGCTCTCCGCCGCCCAGCCCGCGGCGGGCATCGCGTAGGCGGGATCACCGGTGGAGGCGATCATCACGTCGGCGCTCGGGCGTCCGGCAACGGCGCTGACGAAGCGATCGATGCCCGCCGCCAGCGTGTAGGGGTCGGTGCCCTTGATCGCGGCCGCCTTGAGGCCGTGGGGCGCCGGAACCGAGCCGACGCGGATCACCTGGGCCCCGTTCGCGACGCCGGACCCGGTCGGCGCGAGCGTGGACAGCACGTCGGCGGTGGCCGCCGGGAGCGACCCGGCGCCCGACAGGAGCACCGGCGCGCGGATCGGGGGGGCCATCAGGACCGAGGCGGCGATCGCGGCGGCCCAGTCGTCGCTGGGCGCGATGGTGACGGCGGCCGGATGGGTCCCGGGCGCGGCCGACGGGTACACCGCCAGCGCCACGCCGGCGGCATCGGCCACGGGGTCGGCGCCGGCGACCCGGGTCGTGTTCTTGGTGGCCAGCACCGGGAAGCCGAGCTTCTGCGCGGCCCGCGGGGTGTTCCCGCCGATGCCCACCGGGGCGTTGGAAGAGGTGGTGCTGTGCAGGATCTTGGGCGTGCCCCCGCAGCCGGCCAGCGCCAGGGCAGCGATTCCGGCGATCGCCGCCATCGCGCTGCCTGCGCCGAGGCGGGATCCGCGGGTTCGCATGCGGGCGGACGTTACCGAGCGCTCCGCCGGCGCGGGGCTGGTGGGCGCAAGATGTGGCACGGCGGGGTCCTGCTACCCGAAGAGACAGGGGCGGCACACAGCCGATCCGCCGGCGAGTCGATGGTTATGACTCCTTGCCCGACGAATCGGTATATTGCCGCTCGCCTAATCCGCGGGCCCATCACATCCGCGGAGCGGGGGACCCACTTGACGTCCCTTGGGGCTAATCCCGCGGTGGATCCGCGGGAGGCGCAGGCTCTTTTAGCGCCAGCCCGACAGCTAACCCCGCCGGCTCACGAAAGAGAGAGATTTGCCGCTACAACGATTTCTGATCCCGGGCTTGGCGCTATTCGCGCTCGCCGGCGCGTCCTCGGCCTCCGCCGCCCCGACGGCAGGCGGGACGGGCGTGCCGACGTCCCAGACCACCACCAACGCCCAGCCCGCCGCCACCGGCGGCGCGGGCGTGCTTCCCCCCGCTCCGCCCCCGAGCACCCCCGCGCATCCGACGGTTCCGGGCGACGTGGCCAAGATCATCAAGGGCGTCGCCTACGCGCCTGCCTACGCGCCGATGGAGGTCAAGAAGGCGATCTGGGCCGGAAACCAGATCCGCCTCAAGCCCTACGCGGTCGGCGGCGGCCACGGCAGGTGGAAGGACGTTGCCTACGACTGCTCGGGGTCTGTCTCCTACGTACTGCACGCCGCCGGCCTGCTGAAGACCTCGATGGACTCGAGCGACTTCGAGGGCTGGGGCCAGCGCGGCCTCGGCCAGTGGATCACGGTCTATACGAACCCCGGCCACGCGTTCGTCGAGATCGCGGGCATCCGTCTCGATACCTCGCGGGAGGGCGACCCGCATCCGGCCCCCGGCACGGGACCGCGCTGGCGGCCGGTGATGACCGGCACCGGCGGCTACCTGGCTCGCCATCCGTCGGACCTCTGAGTAGCCGCCGACTCGGAGGACAGCGCGGCCGGCTGACCTGGGCCCCCAATGGTCAGCCGGCCGGCGCTGCCCTGTCGTCGTCGTGATGAAGGTGCCCGCGGGCCTCCTGGCCGCGCCGGGCGATGATCTCCTCGCGCTCGGCCAGCCGATTCGCGCGGCGCAGCTCCGCCTCGCGCATCCGGCGCGTCTCGGTCGGCGTGACCGCCAGCAGGGGCGGGATCGGGGCGGGGTCCCCGGCCTCGTCGAGGGCGACCATCGTCAGGTAGGCGGTGTTGGTGTGCCGGCGGTTGCCGGTCAGCGGGTTCTCGGCCTCGACCTGGACGCCGACCTCCATCGACGTCCGCCAGGCGGCGTTGACCGAGGCCCGGCAGGTGACCAGCTCGCCGACGTAGATCGGCACCAGGAAGGCCATCCGGTCCATGCCCACGGTCACTACGCGCTGGCGCGAGTGCTTGATGGCGGCCAGCGCAGCGGCCTCGTCGGCGAGCTTCATGATCGTCCCGCCGTGGATGTTGCCCCGGAGGTTGGCGTCGGTGACCCCCATCAGATGGGTGATCTGCGCGCGCGAGTCTGCTACTGGCTTGGCGTCCATCGGCTGATCCTACGGGCAGTCCGCCCGAGATGGGTGATTCCACGGCCGCCGTGCGGGAAGGTCCCGAGCCTCGTCAGCGGCTACGCTTCGTAGCGCCAGTAAAGAACTCGCCAAGGAGGATGCGATGCCGGGCCTTTCCGGGCGCATGTCCACCGTTATTAAAGCCAAGATCTCGAAGCTGCTCGACCGGGCCGAGGATCCGTCGGAGACGCTGGAGTACAGCTACCAGAAGCAGATCGAGCTGCTCCAGAACGTCAAGAAGGGGATCGCGGACGTCGTGACCTCGAAGAAGCGCCTCCAGCTTCAGGAGGAGAAGTACCAGCAGCAGGTGGTGAAGCTGGACACGCAGGCCCGTCAGGCCCTCGCCGCCGGGAACGAGGAGCTCGCGCGCACCGCGCTGGAGCGCAAGACCGCGCTCCAGGGCGAGTTGCAGTCACTGGACTCGCAGATCTCGCAGCTGGAGCAGCAGCAGGAGCAGATGACGGCCTCCGAGCAGAAGCTGCGCTCCAAGATTGAGCAGTTCCGCTCCAAGAAGGAGGTCATCAAGGCCCAGTACTCGGCCGCCGAGGCCCAGGTCCGGATCTCCGAGGCCGCCACCGGCGTGGGCGACGAGATGGCCGACGTCGGCCTGGCCATGCAGCGCGCGCTCGACAAGACCGAGAACATGAAGGCGCGCGCGGACGCCGTTCAGGAGCTCGAGGCCGCCGGCACGTTCGAGGACCTGACCCAGATTGGTTCGGGTGAGGACGACATCGACCGCCAGCTCAAGGCTCTGTCCAGCACCACCGAGGTGGACGCCGAGCTGGCCAAGATGAAGGCCGAGCTCGGCACCGGCAGCCCCACCAAAGGCGAGCTGGGAGCGGGCGCACAGACGACCGGAGGTGAGGGCGCGGGCGCCGGCCAAGAGCAGGCGCAATGATCGTCCGCATCGCCACGGAGGGCCAGTACGACGTCCCGGCTGACGATATTCCCGGATTGAACGAGCTGGACAACCAGGCCGTCGTCAGCTGCCAGGCCAATGACGACGCCGCGTTCCGCGACGTGTTCGGGCGGCTTCTGGAGTACGTCCGCACGCACGGACAGCCGGTGCCCGACGACGAGCTCATCGGCTCCGACGTCATGCTGCCCCCGCCCGACTTCTCCCTGGAGGAGGCCAAGGTGGAGTTCCGGGGCGAGGGCCTGATCCCGGGCTGAGCGTCGGTCAGGCGTCGTCCGCCAGACCCGTGAGCAGCGCGTGCACGGCCGCGGCCGTGCGGTCCCAGGTGAACGCCGCCGCGCGCTCCAGCCCCCGGCGCCGCAGGTCGGCGCGGACGGCCTCATCGGTGGCGGCGCGCAACACCTGCTCGGAGATCGCGCCGGCGTCGTCAGGGTTCACGAGCAGCGCGGCCTCGCCGCACGTCTCAGGCAGCGCCGCCCGGTCGGCGGCGACCACCGGCGTTCCGCACGCCATCGCCTCCAGGCACGTCAGACCGAAGCCCTCGTAGCGCGAGGCCAGCACGAAGGCCAGCGCCCCCGCGTACAGGCCGGGCAGGTCGCGGTCGTCGACGTAGCCCAGACTGCGCACGCCGGGCGCCTCCGCGGCCGCCTCGAAGTAGGGGCGCCGGTCCCCGGCCCACACCAGTTCGATGCCCTGCGCGGCGAGGGCGGCCGCCACGGGGCCCAGTTTCGCGACGTTCTTGCGCCGGTCGCCGGTGGCGATCGTCAGGACGTAGGGCCGCCGCAGGCCGAGCCGGCGCGCCACCGGCTCGGGATCGGCCTCCGGCGTGAAGCGCGCTCCCACTCCGCCGGGGATCACCTGCAGGCGCGACGGCGCGATCCCGGCCAGGTCGGTCAGCTCGCGGCGGCTGAACTCCGACACCGTGATCACGGCCAGCGCTCGCCGAGCGCACGCCAGCCCGGCCCGGCCGTGCCAGAGGCGGTAGGCGCGGGAGTAGGCCTGCGGCTCGCGCAGCACCGCGGCGTCGTGCATCACCACCACGTTGCGCGGCCACGCCAGCGGGGCCAGGTTGGCCGGCGAGAACACCAGCGCCGCACGCAGGCGCGCCGCCCGGGCCGGCAGCGCGAGCTGCTCCCACGCTTGGGCGAGCTCCCGGCGCTGCGCGCGCCGCGGAGGTTGCGTGACGACGTAGCGCTCGGGGGCGAGCGCCTGAACACGGCCGACGACCTCGGCCGTCCACCGCTCCACGCCCGTGATCGTCGGCCGCGTGGCGGCGCGACGATTGAGGACGATCGGCGGCGAGTCCGTGTCCGGCGTGCCGGTGGCTATGCGGTGGCCGCCGGCACGGTCTCCGCGCGGCGCTGGATCCACTTCGAGCTGCACGGGATCTTCGTGCGGTCGCAGCGACCCGCGTAGCGGCTGGCGATCTCGGTCACCTCGGTGAGCAGATCGTCCTGCAGCCGGATCGGGTCCAGACCGAGCTCGAGGAGGTGATCGTTGGCCACGAACAGCTCGTTCTCGGCCGCCTCCTTGCGGGGGTTGTCGACGTAGTCGACCTCCGCGCCGGTGAGGCTGGAGACGAGCTTGGCCAGGTCACGCACGCGATGGCACTCGGTCATCTGGTTGAAGACCCGGACGCGATCGCCCTGCTCGGGCGCGTTCTCGATCGCCAGCTGAATACACCGGACGGTGTCCTGGATGTGGATGAAGGCACGGGTCTGGCCGCCGGTGCCGTGCACGGTGAGCGGGTAGCCGACCGCCGCCTGCATGAGGAAGCGGTTGAGCACCGTGCCGTAGTCACCGTCGTAGTCGAAGCGGTTGATGAGCCGCTCGTCCAGTCGCGTCTCGGCGGTCTGGGTGCCCCACACGATGCCCTGGTGCAGGTCGGTGACCCGAGTGCCGTCATTCTTGTTGTAGAACGCAAACAGGAGCTGGTCCTGGGTCTTGGTCATGTGGTAGACGCTGCCGGGGTTGACCGGGTACAGGATCTCCTGCTCGACCTCGGTGCCCTCGTCAGTGTCGATCCGCACCCGCAGGTAGCCCTCGGGGATCTTCACGCCGGCGGTCCCGTAGCCGTACACGCCCATCGTCCCCAGGTGCACGACGTGCGCGTCGAGCTCGGCCTCCACCAGCGCACACAGGAGGTTGTGGGTGGCGTTGACGTTGTTGTTGACCGTGTAGCGCTTGTGCCACGGGCTCTTCATGGAGTAGGGCGCCGCACGCTGCTCGGCGAAGTGCACGACCGCCTCGGGCTGCCATTCCAGGAGCAGGTCCAGCATCACCCGATAGTTCTCGGCCACGTTGAAACGATGGAAGGGGATCTCGCGCCCCGTCAGCTCGCGCCAGGTCTCCAGGCGCGCGCCGATCGGCTGGATCGGCGTCAGCGAGTCGGCCTCGAGCTCCACGTCGGCGTTGCGCCGCGCCAGGTTGTCCACGATGGCGACCTCGTGTCCACAGGCCGAGAGGTGCAGCGATGTCGGCCATCCACAGAAGCCGTCTCCACCGAGAATCAAGATGCGCAAGGTTTCTCCTTGTCCGTTGCGAATGGCACGCGCACGCCCCAGGCGGGCGCTGCAAGAAGGGCTAGGCTCTGCCTAAGTCGCAGTTAGCCAAGGGTCCGGAGCCTAGCGTACCGGCAGGCGGCGCCGGTGTCGCCGTGCGTCGCTCCGACGCAGACCCTACGCGCGCTCAGACGGGGATCCCCCACAGCGGGAACCATCGGCTGAGCTCCGGCTCGATCGGGAGCTCGTTGCCCGCCTGCGCCTTGAGCACCAGCTCGCGCTCATTGTCGCGCTGCTGTGGGCCCGCGGGGACGAAGGGGGAGAAGAAGCCACGCTTGTAGTTGTAGATCCAGTACAGGGCACGGCCGTTGTCGTCCTGGAATGCGAACACCGAGCACAGCAGCCGGTCGCCGTAGCCGCCCGCCTCGAGCGCCCCGGACACCGCGTTGATCCCGACCACCAGGCTGTCGAAGTCGCTGCCGCGCAGAATGAGCCAGCTGAACCCGTAGCTGTCCACGGAGGTCTCCACGGTGCTGGCGCTGTCTGACGCCGTGGCCCGCACCACCTCCTCCATGTCGCGCACGATGGACGTGAAGTCCGCCGTGGCCAGTCTCTGGAAGACGATCGCGGCGCTCCCGCGCGTGGTGATGCCCAGCCCGGTCTCGAACGTGACGTACGCCGTGCTGATCGCGAACAGCCGGTCCTCGGCGGGCTGGGCGAGCTTGCGCCGGCCGCTCAAGATGTCCAGGAACCCCATCGCGCGGGAGACTGACCGCTAGCGGGCGGTGCCCTGCAGCTGGGACTCGTAACGGGCCAGCGCCTCCAGGCGGGCCTCCAGCGGCGGGTGCGTGCTGAACAGCGTGGCCACTGACTGCTTGACCTTCGGGGGGAAGATGTAGAAGGCGGCCAGCTCGCCCGACGCGGCACGGAGGTCGCGCTGCGGGATCTCCTGCATGTTGTCGCTGATCTTCAGCAGCGCCGAGCTCAGCGCGCTGGGGCGGCCGGTGATGATCGCCGAGCCGCGGTCCGCCGCGAACTCGCGGTAGCGCGACAGCGCCTGCAGGAGCAGGTAGGAGACGATGTAGACGACGCCGGAGACCAGGATCACCACGGCGAAGCTCGGGTTGTTGTCGTCGCGGTCGCCGCCGCCGAAGCCGCCGCCGAAGAAGAAGCCGAACTGCACGATGAACGCGGCGATCGAGGCGAAGAAGCTGGCGATCGTCATGTACATGACATCGTGGTTGGCGACGTGCGTGAGCTCGTGGGCCAGCACGCCCTCCAGCTCGGCCTGGTTGAGCAGCTGCAGCAGCCCGGTGGTGGCGCACACGGTGGCCGTGTTGGGCGAGCGACCCACCGCAAAGGCATTGGGCATCGGCGTCTCGGCCACCGCGACGCGGGGCATCGGCAGGTTGGCCTGGATGCACAGGCGCTCGATCGTCCCCACCAGCTCGGGCTCCTCGGCGGCGGTCACCTGGCGCGCGCCCATCGAGGCCAGCGCCAGCTTGTCCGCGCTGAAGTACTGCACCAGGAACAGGGCGCCCGCAATGACGGCCACCGCGACGGCTCCGACGCCGGCGGCGATCAGCACCGCGATCAGGACGATGTAGACGAGCCCCAGCAGGAACGCCGTCGCGAACATACGGGTCTGCAGACCGCGATCACGACCGAATGACTTGGGTGCGGGCATGGCGTCAATAGATGTTGGCAGACGCGTTAAGCCGAGCTTGAATGTATTCGATGAGTTTGGCCGTTCGTTCGATTCAAGTTTTTCCGCGAGCTGCCGATTAACCCCTTGTGCGAGCCACTCGTGCTTACCTCGCCGGCCTGGGAACTGCGGGAACTCTCGTTCTCGCTGCCTCGATCCTGTTCGTGCTCGGCAGCGCCGTCGTGGCCTACAACGGCTGGCCGAAACTTGCCGGCATCGGGTCGCCGGCGACGCAGACGCTGACCGCCCACCCCAAGGCCGGGGCTCACTCCTCCTCCTCCCGCGGCCTCGCCGCCGTCGCCGTGGTCAAGCCGCGGTCCGGCGCGAGCCGCGCCGCGGCCGCCTCTGCGATCACCACCCGCACCGGCACGGGAACCAAGGTCGCCACCCGCGGCGGCTCGACCCGGTCGCACCGGCATTCCGGCTCAGCTTCGACCTCCCGCCCGGTCGCCGTCACCCCGACGCGCTTCGGCTCGACCAAGCCCACGTCCGGTAGCGGGAGCCCCACCACGGTCTCCACCCCCACTCCCGTCGTCTCGACGCCCGTCCCGGTCGTCAACGCGGGCGGCGACGGCACCAGCGTGGGCAGCGGCTCGGGCTCGAGCAACCCCTCCGGCACCGTGAACACGGTGGTCAAACCTGGTGGCACCGTGACCAACCCCGGCTCGGTCGCCACCAAGCCCGGCGGCACCCCGGTCATCTCCGGAGCCGGCTCCTCCGGCTCCAGCATCACGGTAGTGGGCAGCGTGCACTCGATCGGCTCGATGGGGACCGGCGTCTCTCAGGGGAGCTCCGGCTCGGGCCCTGTGGCCTCCGTCGCGTCCACGAGCACCTCCGGCTCCAGCTCCACGTCGACGGCATCCACGACCTCCACGACGTCTACGTCGTCCACGACGGTCTCGGCCACCGGCAGCTCGGGTGGCAGCCACGGCATCAGCATCGGCATCGGCTCCGGCGGCTCTTAGTGAGCCGGCGGCGCGCCCTGGGCGAGCCCCAGCGCGTGTCCGATGAAGCGCAGGCTGACCGCCTGCAGCTCCTCGTCGTGCTGGATCGAGCGGTGATGCCCACCCGGGACCGCGATGAGGCGACTGCCGGGAACGGTCACCACCTCGGCCAGCTCACGCGAGTGCGCGATCGGGACCCGCTCGTCCCCCTCGGCGTGCAGAAGCAGCAGCGGCATGGTCAGCCGGCGCGCGGCCGCGGTGAGGTCGTGCTCGTCCAGGAACGCCCGTAGCGCCGGGCGGTCGGCGGCGAAGGAGAAGCGGTCCTCCTGGTCCAGGCCGCGGCGCAGGCCGTCCGCGCTGGCGGGACAGATCGCCACCGCGGCCCGCGCCCGCACGAGCGGAGCGGCGAGGATCGCGAGGTAGCCGCCCATGCTCGAGCCCCGGACCGCCAGTGGCGCCTCCGGGTCGCCGAGCGCCTGGCGCAGATGGCCGGCGACGGCGGCCACGTCCTGGAGGACGCCCGGCCCGAGCGCGCCGGAGCTCTCCCCGTGGCCGCGCTGGTCAAAGCAGATCGCCGCGAGCCCGAGCGCCACCGCCGCGCGGGCGAAGTCGTGGTGGCTCTCCTTGCACGAATCGGCGCCGTGGAGGACCACCACGCCGCCGCGGGCGGGGGGCCGGGGGGATGGGGGCAGCCACAGCGTGTAGGCCAGTCCGTCGAGGGCGCCGGTCTCGGCGGGAAGCAGCGGGGTGACGGTGCGCAGGCGCAAGACCATATCTTTAGCTCTCGTGCACCCTCCCGCAACCACCGTGAGCGAGCTCTCGCACGTCTATCCGCTGGGCAGCCGCGTCAACGAGCGCGGCCACCTCGAGCTGGGCGGCTGCGACGCGGTCGAGCTCGCCCGTGACTACGGGACGCCGGTCTACGTGGTGGTGGAGGACGACCTGCGTTTCCGGGCGCGCGCGTTCGCCGACGCCCTCGCTGCCCGCCATCGCGACTGCGATGTGCTGTTCGCCTCCAAGGCGTTTCCCTGCACCGCCGTCTACCGGGTGCTCGCCGACGAGGGCCTGGCCTGCGACGTCGCCTCCGGCGGCGAGCTGGCGCTCGCGCTGAAGGCGGGCTTCAGCGCCGAGCGCACCTACATGCACGGCAACGCCAAGTCCGAGGCGGAGCTGCGCGAGGCGCTGGCGGCCGGCGTGGGCCACATCGTGCTCGACTCGCGCCACGAGATCGACCGGCTGGCCGGGATCGCCGCGGAGGCCGGCATCCGCCAGGACGTGCTCATCCGCGTGACCCCGGACGTGTCGGGCGACACTCACCAGGCGATCTCCACCGGCCAGGCGGACTCGAAGTTCGGCTTCTCGATCGAGCAGGCGCGCGACGCGATCGCCGCGCTCGGGCGCGACACTCGGCTCAACCTGGTGGGACTGCATTTCCACATCGGGTCACAGCTGTTCGAGCTCGAGCCGTTTCGCGCCGCCGTCCGCGCGATCGCGGCCCTGGGCGACTTCCCGGTCTACAACCTCGGCGGTGGCCTGGCCGCGGCCTACACGCCCGACCAGCAGCCGCCCAGCCCTGAGCGGTGGGTGGAGGCGATCGTCACCGCGGTGCATGCCGAGCTCGGCCCTGACAAGCGCCTGCTGCTGGAGCCCGGCCGCGCCCTGGTGGCCAACTCCACCGTGACGCTCTATACGGTGCAGACGGTCAAGCGCAACGTCTCGACCTGGGTGGCCGTGGACGGCGGCATGTCGGACAACCTTCGCCCGATGATGTACGGGGCCCGCTACGAGGCGATGATCGCCGACCGGCCGCTGACCGCCGCCGACACCGTGTGCCATCTGGCGGGCAAGCACTGCGAGTCGGGGGACGTGATCGTCCGTGACGCGCGGCTGCCGTCGCCCGCCCCCGGCGACGTCGTGGCCACGCCCGCCACGGGCGCCTACGGCTACGCGATGGCCAACAACTACAACGGGGTGCCGCGCGCACCGGTGGTGTTCGTGGGCGACGGCGAGGCGCGCCTGGCGGTGCGCCGGGAGACCTACGCCGACCTCATGAGCCGGGACGTCGGCTAGGCGGGCATGGCTGCCGAGGGCGACACCTTCCGCGTCGGGCTGCTCGGTCACGGGACGGTGGGTGGCGCCTTCGCCGACCTGCTGCCCCGCCAGGCCGACCGGATCGCGCGCATCACCGGATTGCGCCCCGAGCTGTCGGGGGTGCTGACGCGCAGCCGCGGCTCCTTCCAGGACATCCTCGACGGGTCGGACCTCATCGTCGAGCTGATCGGTGGCCTGGAACCGGCGCGGGAGTACCTGTTGGAGGCGATGCGCGCCGGCAAGCATGTCGTCACCGCCAACAAGCAGCTGCTGTCGCACCACGGCGAGGAGCTGTGGGAGGAGGCGCGCGTCAGGGGCGTGCAGTTGCGCTTCGAGGGCGCGGTGGCCGGCGTCGTCCCGGTCATCCGGGTGCTCCAGGAGTCGCTGGCCGGCGCCACCATCGACCGGGTGCACGGGATCGTCAACGGCACCACCAACTTCATCCTCACCGAGATGGCCCGGACGGGGGAGACCTTCGCCGACGCGCTGTCCGAGGCGCAGCGGCTGGGCTACGCCGAGGCCGACCCCACGGAGGACGTCAACGGCAAGGACGCGGCGGCGAAGATGGCGATCATCGCCCGCCTCGCCTTCGAGACCCCGGTCCACATCGACCAGGTCCGCTACGAGGGCATCGAGCACATCCGCCCCGACGACCTCGAGTACGCCCGCGACCTGGGCCTCGGTCTGAAGCTCATCGGCACGGCGGAGCGGGTCGGCGATGATGGCCTGTCGGTCACCGTGTACCCGGCCTTCCTGTACCCCGGGCACCCGCTCGCGTCGGTCAACGGCCCCTTCAACGCGGTCACCGTCGAGTCCGAGGCGATCACCGAGATCACCATGAGCGGGCCGGGCGCGGGCGGCCCCCAGACCGCGAGCGCCGTGCTGGGTGACGTCATCAGCGCGATGATCCCGCCCGCCTCGACGCCGCCGGCCATCGCGTCGCTGCGGATGGTCTCCGACGTCATGTCCTCCTTCTACCTGTACCTGGAGGTGGCCGACGAGCCCGGCGTGCTCGCCCGGGTCGCCCACGTGCTCGCCGAGCAGGACGTGTCGGTGAAGTCGGTGGTGCAGAAGGGACTGGAGGACCAGGCGCGCCTCGTGATGGTCGTCCACCCGGTCCTGGAGTCACGGTTCTTCGCGGCGATGGCGGAGATCGGAGCGCTGTCGGCGATGAGGGCGCCCCCACGGGCCATCAGAGTCATCGAAGAAGAGTTCGTGTGACGCAAGCGTTTGAGTTTTGTGACAGACACGTAACGTAATTCCTGCCACCCTTGGGGTGATGCGGATTTTGGCCGCCACGGGTGACGCCGCGGCCGCGCTCCACGACCTCCGACCCAAGCCGCACACCACCATTGACGTAACGGCGCCCAAGAGCCACCGGCGCGACGGGATCCGTTGTCACATCTCGCCGCTCCCCCCGCAATACCGGACGCTCATCGACGCCATCCCCGTCACCACCCTCGAGCGCACGTACCTCGACTACGCCGAGCAGGCCACTCCGCGCCAGCTCGCCGCCGCGCTCGAGGCCGGCCGGCGGCGCGACATCCTCGACTTCCGCAAGCTGCGGCTGGTGATGAGCAACAGCATCGGGCGCAGAGGCGTGAAGCCGCTGCGAGCGGCGATCGCAGCACTGGCCGACGACCCCGCAGTGGACCCAGTCGCCCCTGGAGGACCTGTTCCTCGATCTCATCCGGCGCGCAGATCTCTCCCCACCGCGGGCTAACGTGCTCATCGAGGGCCACCTCGTCGACTTCGCGTGGCCGGAGCACCACCTCATCGTGGAGTTGGACGGCTTCGCGTTCCACACGGACCACGAGGCCTTCGAGAACGACCGCCGGCGCGACACCGAGCTGCAAAAACGGGGGTGGCGCGTGCTGCGCATCACCTACCGCCGGCTGCACAACGACCCCGCCGGCGTCATCGCGGACGTCCGGTACATGCTCAACCAATAGGATCAACCGCGCCCATGCGCGCCGTCCAGATCACCGAGCTCACCGGTCCGAACACGGCCCTCAAGCTCAACGATGTCCCTGAGCCCGCCCACGAGCATCCCATGACCCCGGGCGGCGGCGGCGTCATCGTCGACGTCAAGGCCGCCGGCGTCTCCTTCCCCGAGCTGCTGCAGAGCCGCGGCGAGTACCAGATGAAGCCCGACCTCCCGTTCGTCCCCGGCTCCGAGGTCGGCGGCATCGTGCGCGAGGTCCACGGCGACGCTCGCGTCAAGCCGGGCGACCGGGTGGCGGCGTTCTGCATGCTCGGCGCCTGGGCCGAACGGGCGGTGGCCCCCACCTACTTCACCTTCAAGATCCCCGACGACTGGGATTACGCCCAGGGCGCGGCCCTCGTCCTCAACTACCACACCGCCTACTTCGCGCTCATCGGGCGGGGACGGCTGGCCGAGGGGGAGACCGTGGTGGTCCACGGCGCGGCGGGCGGCGTCGGCACCGCGTCGCTGCAGGTCGCCAAGGCGCACGGCGCCCGGACGATCGGGGTGGTGTCCAGCGACGCCAAGGAGGCCATCGCGCGCCGGGCGGGCGCCGACGAGGTCGTGCGCTCCGACGGCCCCTGGAAGGACGAGGTCAAAGCCATGACCGATGGCGGGGCCGACGTCGTGCTGGACCCCGTGGGCGGCGAGCGCTTCACCGACAGTCTGCGCTCCCTGCGCGAATTCGGCCGGGCCGTCGTGGTCGGCTTCACCGGCGGCTCCATCCCCGAGGTCCGCGTCAACCGCCTGCTGCTCAACAACACCGAGGTCATCGGCGCCGGCTGGGGCGCGTCGGTGCTGGGCTGGCCCGAGCGCACCGAGCGCATCGGCCGGGAGATCGAGGGCATGATCGAGGCCGGGGACATCAAGCCGATCATCGGAGCGCGGTTCGCCCTGGAAAACGCCGCCGACGCCCTCATCCTGCTTGACGAGCGGGGCGCGACCGGCAAGGTCGTCCTCGACGTCGAGTAACGGCCGCCGGCGCGACGTCTGGCATCCTCGGCCGCGATGCACGGACTGATCGAGCGCTACCGCGAGCGTCTTCCGTTCGACGATGACGACCCCGTCGTCTCGCTGGGCGAGGGCAGCACCCCGCTCGTCCTCGCCCCGCGGCTGTCCGAGCGCGTCGGCGTGGAGGTGTGGTGCAAGCTGGAGGGCCTGAACCCGACCGGCTCGTTCAAGGACCGGGGGATGACCTGCGCGGTGTCGGCGGCGGTGCGCGAGGGCGCGGAGACGATCGTCTGCGCCTCCACCGGCAACACCGCCGCGAGCGCCGCCGCCTACGCCGCCCGCGCGGGCGTCAGGTGCGCCGTGATCGTCCCTGACGGCAAGATCGCCACCGGCAAGCTGGCCCAGGCGCTCATGCACGGCGCGCGGGTCATCGCGCTCAACGGCAACTTCGACGTCGCCCTGAAGCTCGTGCGGCAGCTCAGCGCGACCCATCCCATCTCGCTGGTCAACTCGGTCAACGAGTTCCGCATGGAGGGCCAGAAGACCGCTGCCTATGAGATCGCCGAGGAGCTCGGCGATGACCTGGACGCCCTCTGCATCCCCGTCGGGAACGCCGGCAACATCACCGCCTACTGGCGCGGGTTCGAGGAGATCCTCCCGCCCACCCGGCGCCCGCGGATGCTCGGCTTCCAGGCCGCCGGAGCCGCCCCGCTCGTCCACGGCGCCCCCGTCGAGCACCCCGAGACGGTGGCCAGCGCCATCCGCATCGGCAACCCGGCGCGCTGGGAGGACGCCATGAATGCCATGACCGCCTCCGGCGGCGCCGTCAACGCGGTCACTGACGAGCAGATCCTGAGCGCCTACCGTCTGCTGGCCGCTGACGAGGGGATCTTCTGCGAGCCGGCCTCGGCGGCCAGCGTCGCCGGGCTGCTCGCGCACGGCGCCGGCGACGCGCGACGGGTGGCCTGTGTGCTCACCGGCCACGGGCTCAAGGATCCGCAGAGCGCGCTGTCGCAGGTGGGCGCGGTCGTCCCCTGCGCCCCGGAGTTCGCCGCGCTGGAGCGCGCGGTCCTCGAATGACCCTGGGCCGGCGCCGGGTGGTGCGCGTGCCGGCGTCCACCGCCAACCTCGGCCCCGGCTTCGACGTGATGGCCGCGGCGCTCGCTCTGCACCTCGAGCTCGAGGTCCGCGAGACGGGCACGTTCGCGGTCCACACCGAGCTCGACGTCCCGCGTGACAGGAGCAACCTCGTTGTCCGGGCATTCGAGCGCCTGCATCCCGCCGACGCCTTCGAGTTCCACATCGCCTCGCGGATCCCGCTCACTGGCGGCCTCGGCTCGAGCGCCGCGGCTATCGTCGCGGGCCTGGTCGCCGCCGACCACCTGTTCGAGCTCGATGCACCCGTCCGCGCCCTGGCCACCGAGATCGAGGGGCACCCTGACAACGTGTCGGCCGCCATCGACGGCGGCTTGGTCATCTGCCAGGCGGACCTCACACACCGCTTCGAGCCGCCGATGGGACTGGAGGCGGTGCTCGTGATCCCGGACACGCCGGTGCGCACGGCGGAGGCCCGCGCCGCCCTGCCGCCGACGGTCCCGCTGCGCGACGCCGTGTTCAACGTCGCCGCCGCCTCCACGCTCACCCTCGGCCTGGCCACCGGCGACTGGGACCTCATCGCCCAGGGCCTCGCCGACCGGCTGCACCAGCCTCACCGGGCCCACCTGTACCCCCGCTCCGCCGAGCTGGTGCGCACCGCCGCCGGCTACGGAGCTCTGGGCGCGACGATCTCCGGCGCCGGCCCCACGGTCCTGGTCTGGTGCACGATCGATCAGACCGGCCCCGTGATGGAGCAGCTCAAGCGCGCGGCCGACGGCTGGGCGGACGTCCTGCGGGCGCCATTCGAATCCCGCGGCGCCGACGTCCGCGAGCTCTAGCCGCCGCCGCCGCCGCCGAACAGGCTCCCGACCCCGCCGCCCCCCGGAGGCCGGATGAAGCCGCCCCCGGTGTGGACCCGGCCCTGCCACACCGCCTTGGCGCCCAGGTCGCCGGTGTGGAACACGAAGTACAGGCACAGCGCCGCCAGCACCGCCATCGCCGCGCGCAGGGCGATCGTGGCCGCCGCCGTGTCGCGCAGGCCGGCCAGGAGACGGTCGAGCGCGGCGATCCCGAGCCCGCTCTCGGCCCGGTACACGGCCAGCAAGACAATCAGCACCGCGGTGAACAGGATCATGAAGATCCGCAGCAGATCGGCGGCGTGCTCGTGGCGCGCGATGAGCGCTGCCTGACCGCCCGCTCCGCCGAAGCCGGCGATCGGGACGCCGAGGTCGGCGCGCAGGGCCTTGCCGGCGCCCATGGTCAGGTTGAGCGCGCCGAGGGCCACCACGGCCACCGCGGTCACCCACACCCCGTGGCGCGTCCACCATGCCGGCCGCGCCGCCAGCCCCAGTGCCGCGAGGCCCACGACCGGGATGAGGATCACCGGCACGTGCAGGAACAGCGGATGTGCGGGCAGTCCGCTGTAGATCGTGTTGATCTTGATCGGGATGAGCGCGAACGTCAGCACGCCCAGGACGCCCAGCACCAGCACGGGGGAAGGGCGCGAACGCGCCGGCGAGACTGCCGCGGACTCGGTCGTCACGCGGTCAGTGTTCCCGGCCAGTGTGAGAGCAACGTCAAGACGCGGAAGCCCGCGCCTCGGCGGGCGCCGGCGCCATCTCCCGCCTGAGCTTGCGCAGCGGCGTGCGCGCGTCCTCGAGGCCGAGCCGCGTGAGCAGCTCGTCGGCCACGTCGAGGTAGTCGATGCCCAGGTCCGGGCGGTAGTCCAGGATCGAGACGGCCCGCTCGGCGGACTCGGCGTAGGCGATCGATGCGCGGATGGTGGTCTGTATGAGCTTGTTGTCGAAGTGCTCGCGCAGCGAGTCGAACGCCTCGCGGGAGTGCCGGGTGCGCATGTCGGCGATGTTGAGCACCACGCCGAGCCACTCGAGGTCGGGATTGAGGCTGTCGCGCGCCAGCTCGATGACCTCGAGCGCCTGCTCGACCCCCTGGAGCGCGAAGTACTGGGCCTCCGCGGACAGCAGCGCGTAGCCGGAGGCGACCAGCGCGTTGACCGTGAGCAGCCCGAGCGCGGGAGGGCAGTCGATGAGCACGAGGTCATAGCCGGCGGCGACCTCGCGCAGCGCCTTCTTGAGCGTGAGCTCCCGGCCCATCTTGCCGCCGAGCGCGAGCTCGGACTCCGCCAGGCCGAGGTTGGCGGGGATGATCCCGTCGTGGACGGCCTCTCGGGCCGTCGCGCGGCCGGACAGGACGTCGCCGATCGTGGGGGACGCGTCGGGGTCGACGTCCAGATAGTCGGACAGGTTGCCCTGCGGATCGAGGTCCACCGCGAGCACCGACAGGCCGATGCGGCGGAACACGTCGGTGAGGGTCCGGACGGTGGTTGTCTTCCCGGTGCCCCCCTTCTGGGAGAGCACGGCGATGGTGACGGGCGGCATCCGCCCGCGACTATACGTCAGCCTCCGCTCAGCTGGCCTGCGCCCCGGTGCCGCTGTCCGAGGTCCGCCCGAAGCGCATCCCCGAGACGACCGCAACCTCGATGAAATGGAGGTGATGGCGGCCGATGACGACCTCGTCGCCGTCAGCCAGCGTGCTCCATTCCACCCGTTCGCCGTTGACGAACACGCCGTTGAGGCTGCGGTCATCCAGCACCCGGAGCCCGTCGGGCTGGCGGACGATCAGGGCGTGCCGGCGGCTGACCGTCGGGTCGTCGAAGCGGATGTCGGCGGCGAGGCTGCGGCCGATCCGCGTCCACTCGCGGGTGAGCGCGTAGGCCACCACGTCGTCTGCGGAGCGGTAGGCGATGTACTGCCCGGGATCCTCGAGGCCGGTGCGGAGCTCCTCCAGCCAGGCGTGATCCTCGACCTCGGGACCGAGGTCCACCACCGCCTGTTGCGAGGTCGTGAACAGGGAGGCGCGCACGAACTCGGTGCCACCGCAGTTGGGGCAGGCGGGAAGCTCGTTTGCGGCGTCCAGTGACACCGGAAAGTCACAATCGGTGCACCGGAACGTCCCCGTCCCGGCCACACTGCCAGTCATCCAAGCTTTCATCGGCCGTCTCCTCGCTACGGACTCCGGCAGCTCCGCACTAGGGGGTCTCAAGGCTGGGTGAAGCTCCGGAGAGCTCGCATCCATTCTAGCCTGCCCACGTAGGCACGGCTCAAACCAGTATTCGGCTTTTCGTCCATCAGACGACCGGTATCTCTGGGAAAGCGCCGCCACTGCTGAGGGCGAGCGCTCACATCTTTTTTCGGCGGCAGGAACGGGCAACCGCGGGCCGAACATCACCGCATGTCCACGCTGCGCGACATGCTCGATCTGGAGCTGGCGCTGTTGCGCCGCGGCCTGGACGAGCGCCTGGCCGGATCGGAGCGCTGCACCTGCTGTCACCGCACGCCCCTGGTGGGCGAGCGCGTATACGTGTTCGCGTCGGGCACGATCGCCTGCGAGCTGTGCCGCGAGCGCCAGCGGGAGGCCCCGCTGGAGAGCCGCATTGTGCACGGGCCGGAGTTCGGCCACACCATGCGGATCACCGATCAGCGCACCGCCGCCTGACCGCGCCGCGGCGCGCCGCCTGACCGATTCTCAACGTAAACTCGGGCGACGTGGAGCCCTTCACCGTCTCGACGACGATCGCCAAGCCGCGCGAGCAGGTCTATGAGTACCTGGCCGACATCGCCAACCACGCGGAGTTCACCGATCACTACCTCGTCGACTGGCGGCTGCTGCGCGTCGATCCCTACGGCCCCGGCGCCGGCGCCCGCTTCCGCATCAAGGCCCCATTGCAGCGCTTCGCCTGGGCCGACCTGACCTTCGCCGAGATGCAGCCCCCGTTTCGGATCGTGGAGCGCGGCCGCGGCGGCAAGTACAACCGGATCCGGATGGTCGGCACGTACACGCTGTCCCCGGGCCCCGGCGGCACCACCAAGGTCCAGTACACCTTCGAGACCGAGCCCTCCCAGATCTCCGACAAGCTCATGGAGAACTTCGGCGGGCGCTCCTGGACGCGCCGCAAGGCGGCCAAGGCGATGCGCCGGCTGCGCTCGATCCTGGAGGAGGGGCGCGACCGGGGCACCCGCACGTCGGTGGAGGCGAGCTGAGCGGCATGAGCCTCGTTAGACTCCGCGCCGCCGTGACGCCCCGCCGCCGCCTCCTCGTCGCCCTGTGCGGACTCGTGCTCGCCGTCGGGCTCGCCGCCTGCGGCCACCAGACCGCACAGCAGAGCTTCGCCGACGCCAATAACGACGGCGACTACATCTCGGCGGGCTACATCACGTATCAGCTGCAGATCTCGCGCGAGCTCAACCAGTACAGCCCCGAGGACTCGGCCTACCTGAAGGGGCTTCCGCCGGGCATTCCCAAGACGCTCGGGCCCGACCAGCTGTGGTACGGCGTGTTCCTGTGGGCCAAGAACCAGAGCGGCCACACCGCCACCACCACCGGCAAGTTCATCGTGATCGACACCCAGGGCAACGTCTACCACCCGATCGCGCTCGACCCCAACCTCAACGAGTTCGCCTGGACGCCCACCACCCTGCATGACCTCGGCACCTATCCGGGGCCCAACACGGTGGCGAGCGAGGGTCCGACCCAGGGCGGCCTGCTGCTGTTCAAGATGAGCAGCAACGTGTACTCCAACCGGCCCCTGACCCTCTGGCTCCTCAGTCCCGAGGGCAAGAAGCTCGGCGGGATCTCGCTCAACCTTTGATCGTCGCCATCCGGCCGGCACGACGTGTATTGGGTGTGGGTCTCGCCGCGGCGGTGCTGGCGTTGCTGCCATCGGTCGGACTGCCGGCGGCGGCACAGGCGCGGTGGAGCGCGCCGTTTCAGTTCGCCGCGCCGGGGACGCTCGACGTCGTCCCCGCGGTGCTGGCCATCTCGGGCTCGGGTGCCGCGGCGGCGGCGTTCGGGATCCAGGACGTCGACACGCCCGGGGTGTCGCAGGCCTACGTGGCGCTGCGGCCCGCGCACGGGAGGCCGGGTACGCCGATCGCCGTCCCCGGCGCCCAGCGGATCCTCGACGCCACCTATGCCGGCGGCTCTCTGGAGCTGCTCACCGGGACGGCGGCGCCCGACGCGACCTGCTGTAGCAGTGCCCAGGCAGTCCAGGTGAGCGCGGGTGGCCGCGTGGCGCGGGCGCGGACGCTCGTCGGCGGCCTGGCCGGCGCGACTCTGGGGCGCCTGGTCACGCTCAAGAACGGCCAGATGCTGGCGGCGGTGGCAACCGAGCACGGCGTGTGGGTGGTGCAGTCGGCCAAGGCCAACCGCTTCGGCGGCCAGCACCTGCTGACCCGCGCGGGCCAGATGCCCGAGACGCTCGCGGCGGCATGGCTGGGCGGCGAGAACACCATCGTCGCCTGGACCGCCGCTACCGGCGTCGCCGGCGCCGCCGCCCCGCGCAGCATCTCGTATGGCCTCGGCTCGCGAACGCGGGCGCCTCACGCCGTCAAGACCGCCGTCACCGTCCCGGCCGGCCACCGCATCGACGAGCTCGGCGTGGCCGCGCGTGGCAGTGCTGCCGCCGCCGCCTGGATCGAGAGCTGGTACGACAAGAGCGGCGGCTACCACTCGCTGGTCCGCGCGACCGACATCGCGCCACATGCCACCGTCCGCAACCTGTCGCCCGCCAACCGACTGGCGTCAGGGCTGAGCTTCGCCGGGGACGTCGGCGGCGACCAGGCCATCGCCTGGGAGTCGTGCACCTTCCAGGCCGCCTGCCAGACGCAGGTCGACGGCCGGGGCGCCAAGGGCTCGTTCGGGCCGGTGCGCACGCTGGGCTCGATCGACGCCTCCCAGGCCCCCGCGCTGGCGGTCGGGGCTCACGGGCAGGTGCTGGTCGGCTGGGTGCGCGGCGGCAAGCCGGTGGTGGCGACGGCGTCGGCGCCCGGGCGCCCGTTCGGCGCGCCGAGCACCCTCTCGTCCACGACGTTCGCGCTCGACCTCACGGTCGGCTTCGGCTCCGGCGGCCAGGCGCTCGCCGCGTGGACCCAGGGCACGCTCAACCCGAGCGTCGTCGGCGCTGCGAGTTAGTCAGCGGACGACCGCTAGTGCGACAGGGCGTGGGCGAGCACCGCGCCCACCGGCGGCGCGGCGGTGCCGCCGCCGGCGCCCTGGTTGGGGAACAGCGCCCCGGCCACGAACCGCGGATGGCCGACCGGCGCGTAGCCCACGAACCACGCGTCGGTGTTCATGGGGTTGTCGGACTGCGGGTTGGCGCCGTTGCCCGTCGTCGGGGGCGCGGTGTTCTTGAGCTCGGCGGTGCCGGTCTTGCCGGCGACCACGACGCCCGGGATCTGGGCCGAGGTGCCGGTCCCGTATCGCACCACCGCCACCATCATCTGCTGGACCTCGTGGGCCACCTTGGGGCTGGTGACGCGGACGAAGCGCGGGCGCTGGTGGGCCAGCAGGGTGGGGATGGGGCGGCGGCCGCCCATCGCGATGGTCGCCGCCACGTCGGTCATCTCCAGCGGCGTGGTCTGCACCAGCCCCTGCCCGATCGCTGACGAGCCGACGGCCAGCGAGTCGCCGATCGTGCGCGCCGAGGGGATGGTGCTCTCCGCCGCCCCGAGGATGGGGGATGGCTGGTTGAAGCCGAAGCGCTGGGCCATCGCCACGAGCTTGGCGCCGCCGAGCTTGGCCCCGAGCGGGGCGAACACGGAGTTGCATGACACGGCGAAGGCGTTGAGCAGCGTCCCGCCGCAGTCCTCGCCGTTGGCGTTCTGCAGCGTGTAGCCCTCGATCGTCGCCGACGTGGCGTAGGGGAAGACGGTGCCCAGGGTGGCGATGTGGGCCTGCAACGCCGCGGTGGCGGTGATGATCTTCATGGTCGAGCCCGGGGGCTGCACCGCGGAGTCCGCGATGCCGGCCAGCGCCAGGAGCGCGCCGGTGCGCGGGTTCATGACGACCATGCCGCCGTACTGGCCGCCCAGCGCGGCCACCGCGGCGCGCTCCATGCTCGGTGAGATTGTTGTCCGCACCGGCTTGGCCTCCACCGGCGCCGCTGACGCCAGCACCCGCCGCCCGCCCATCAGCTTGCCCCCGGCCTGGCCCGCCAGCCGGTTCTGGAAGATGAACTCCAGACCATCCAGCCCCACGTGCGCGTCGGACGGGTAGCCGCGCGCGGCGTAGGTGGCCGCGAGGGCGGCAGGGATGGGGCCCACCGTGCCGACGATCTGCATGGCGACGTCCGGGATCGGGGAGGTCCGCTGCGGGCCCTCGGCGAGCGGGGTGCCATCGCTGGCCAGCAGCGCCGCTCTGGGGGGGAGTCCGATCTCGCGGTGCAGGCGCTCGCCGGGAAGCAGCCCCGGGAACAGGACCGGGCTCGCGAAGTGCACGCGCGCGCCGGACCCGGAGCCGGTCAGCGGCACCAGCAGCGTCTCGGCCAGCGTGCCCCACACCTTGGTGTCGACCCGCATCCGCACGGCGATCGCGTCGCCCTGGCGGCTACCCACCTTCACGGGTGTCAGCGAGCGCATGGTCGCGGTGCCGGCCGCGGACTCGAGCATGCGGGCAAAGCGGCTCTCGGACAGGCGAGCGCGCGAGGCGCGGTCCAGCAGTGCGTACATCTGGGCGTAGTCGGCGTGCTTCCAGGCGGTGACATAGCGGCTGACCATCGCCCGCTCCTCGTGCCCGGGCTGCGCCGCCCACAGCACTCCGCCCGCGAAGGCGGCGATGGCCAGGACGCCCACCGGCAGTGCCCGCGTGAGCAGGCGCCGTCGCCGTCGCCGCCTTCCCCGAGGCCGCGGTCTGCGCGCCACGATCACCCCGCTCTCTGCCACCGTGCCATCAACGGTAGACAATGGGCATAAGAAAGCCGGTAGTGTGGGCACCGCTTTGCACGTGGTGCGGGCGCCGCGCGGGAGCTTTTGTGACCATTACCCTGAGACGCACTCGTGAGCGCGCTTGACTGGGTGATCGTCGGCTTCACCGTGCTGCTGGCCTTCTACGGCTATGTCCAGGGGTTCATCGTCGGCGCGCTGTCCCTGGTGGGCTTCGCTGTGGGGGCGTTTCTCGGCACGCGGCTGGCGCCGCTGCTGCTCAGCGACGGCGCGCGGTCGCCCTACGCGCCTCTGTTCGGGCTCCTGGGGGCCCTGCTGGCCGGCGGGGTGTTCGCCAGCGGACTGGAGGGCGTCGGCACGCGGGTCCGCTCGGCGCTGCGCCTGCCGGGCCTGCGGACGGTGGACGGCCTGCTCGGCGCGACCCTGACCGCCTGCGTGGGGCTGGGGATCGCCTGGATGATCGGCGCGGTGGCCCTCGACGCCTCGACGTCGCAACCGCTGCGCGCCGACATCCAGGACTCGACCATCCTCCGCGCGCTCGACCGTATCCTGCCGCCGTCGGGCGCGATCCTCAACGCCCTGGCCCGCTTCGACCCCCTGCCCTCGGTTCGGGGGCCGGCGCCCGACGTGCCGGCGCCGACGCGCCGCATCCTCGCCAGCAGCGGTGTGAGGCTGGCACGCCACAGCGTCGTGCGCGTGTTCGGGACCGCCTGCGGCCTGGGCGTGGAGGGCAGCGGCTGGGTGGTGGCGCCCGACCTCGTGGTCACCAACGCGCACGTCGTCGCCGGGGAGGGCGACACCCAGATCCAGATCGACGGCGTGGGCCCCGGCCACCCCGCGCGCGTGCTCGTGTTCGATCCCCACAACGACATCGCCATCCTGCAGGTCCCGGGCCTGGGACTCAGGCCGCTCGCCGTCGCCGCCAACCCCCACCCGCGAACGTCGGCGGCGATCCTCGGCTACCCGCTGGACGGGGCCTTCGACGCCGAGCCGGGACGGCTGGGACAGACCGAGACCGTCGACACCCAGGATGCCTACGGCGACGGGCACGTCCTGCGCAGCATCACGGCGCTGCGTGGCCGGGTGCGTCCCGGCAACTCGGGCGGCCCGATGGTGGACGGGCACGGCCAGGTCGTGGCCACCGTGTTCGCCGCGCTGACCGGCACGCCACGCGCGGGCGGCTTCGCCGTCCCCGACACGCTCGTCCGCGGTGCCGTGCGACGCGCCCAGGCGACGTCGGAGCCGGTCGGCACCGGCCGCTGCGCCGGCTGAGCGGCGTCGACCAAACCAGCGACGAGACGGCCTGAGCGGGCGGCGGTCTGCGCGCCGCCCGCCTCAGGCGTTGATTGCCCCCGGACGTTCCTCGGCCATCTGAGCCACCACGTCGAGCCCGACTGCCCCCAAGAGCTCAGGGTGGTGATGGGCGAGGTGAGCCTGTGCCGCATCGAACAGTTCCTGCTCGGAGTCGCCCTGCAACTGCGCCCCACATTCGCAATAGGCGATCCGGCTGTGCTGTCTGTTGACTGGGGTCATGTCCCGTCGTCCGCGGCCGGGCTCACGGCGTCCCGGAAATGGAGCGCCGCTGCTTGCTGGTGGCCGTGGCCCCCGGTGGCCACGGTGGTCATAACAGTCCCAACCTCGCGTTGGCGATACGTTTCCACAACGTTGCCGGAACTGGTTCCCGTGGGTGAGAGATCGAGGATCCAGCTATGTGGGCGTCTTTCGGTGGAGCTGGATGGCGTCGAGCTGGTCCAGTCTCTGCGCGGTAAGCAGGTGCCGCTGCTGCTTGCCTACCTCGTGCTGAACCGCGACCGGCCGGTGGGGCGTGACGAGCTGATCGGCGCGCTGTGGCCCGAGACCGCCCCTCGCTCGCAGGACGCCGCGATGCGCACGCTGCTGTCGCGCCTGCGCTCCGCGCTGGGGCGCGGCATCGTTTCCGGCCGTGACGAGCTGGGGCTCGCGCTGCCCGAGCCGGCGTGGGTCGACGTGGAGGCGGCGGCCAGCGAGGTGTGGCGGGCGCAGCGGGCGCTTGAGTCGGGCGACGCGCGCGCGGCATGGGCGCTGGCCCAGGTGCCGCTCAACATCGCCAGCCGGGGGCTGTTGCCCGGCACCCAGGCGTCGTGGCTGGAGCCGCGGCGCCAGGAGCTCGGCGACATCCGCCTCCAGGCGCTGGAGGTCATCGGCCGGGCCGGTCTCAGCCTCGGCGGGACCCAGCTGGGCTCGGTGGAGCGCGCGGCCCGCACCCTCATCGACTCCGAGCCCTACCGCGAGTCCGGCTACGTCCTGCTGATGGCGGCGCTGGAGGCGCAGGGCAACGTGGCCGAGGGGCTGCGGGTGTTCGAGCAGCTGCGGGCGCTGCTGCGCGACGAGCTCGGCGTCGCGCCCTCCCCCGAGGCCATCCAGGCGCACGAGCGCCTGCTCAACCCGCCGCCGGCGCGCCAGAGCCGGGCCACTGCGGCCTCCGCGGCCGAGATCGAGGTGCCGGCGGAGCTGGCGGCGGCGGCGGCGGGTGCGCTGGTCGGCCGCCACGCCGAGCTCGCGCAGCTCGAGGAGTGGCGGACGGCGCCGGCCGGCGAGCGGGTGATGCTGCTGGCCGGGGACCCCGGGATCGGCAAGACACGGTTGCTGGCCGAGACGTCGGTCCGTGCCTTCGCCTCCGGGGCGCTCGTTCTCGCCGGCCGCGCGCCCGAGGAGACGCTGGTGCCCTACCAGCCGTTTCTGGAGGCCCTGGGCCACTACATCTCGCGGGCGCCGCTGGAGGAGCTGCGGTCCGTCGCCCGGGAGTACGGGGCGGAGATCGGTCGGCTCATCCCCGAGTTGCGCCGCCGCGTGCCCGAGCTGCCCCAGCCCGATCCCGGCGACCCCGAGACCGACCGCTACCGCCTGTTCGAGGCGGTGGCGGGGCTGCTGGCCGAGATCTCCTCCGCCGTCCCGGTGCTGATCGTGCTCGACGATCTCCAATGGGCCGATCGGCCGACGCTGCTGCTCCTGCGCCACCTGGCGCGCTCACCCCACAACACGCGCGTGTCGATCATGGGCGCCTACCGCGACGTGGACCGCTGGAGTGAGGGCTTCAGCGCCGCACTGGCCGGACTGCGCCGCGAGAAACTGATGGTGCAGCTCGACGTCGGCGGCCTGGGCGAGGCCGAGGCGATGGAGCTCGTGCGCCTGCGGGTGGGCGGGACGCCCTCGCTTGAGCTGATGCAGGCGCTCTATCGCGAGACCGAGGGCAACCCGTTCTTCATCGAGGAGATCGTCCGCCACCTGTCGGACGTCGGGGTCCGCTCCCAGGAGGCGGGCGCCCGCGACCTCGAGCGGGTGGGGCTGCCCGACGACATCCGCGACGTGATCGGCCGTCGCCTTGAGCGCCTGGCCCCCAGCTCGATCGAATGGCTGCGCGTCGCCGCGGTCATCGGGCGCGACTTCGACGCCGGGCTGCTCGAGCGTGTGCTGGGGTTTGACGAGGACCGGTTCCTGGCCGCGCTGGAGGACGCGTTGGACGCCGGCCTGGTGGCCGAGGCCCCCGGCGATCCGGGGCGCTATTCGTTCGCCCACGCCCTCATCCGCGAGACGCTGTACGAGGGCATGTCCTCGGCGCGGCGCGTGCGGGTCCACCGGCGGGTGGGGGTGGCGCTCGAATCCGGCCCCACCCCCACCGACGAGTCCCAGATCGGCGCCCTGGCGCTGCACTTCACCCGGGCTGCCGAGCCCGAGGACGCCGAGCGGGCGATCCGTTATGGCCTCCAGGCCGGCGAGCAGGCGACGGCGATGCTGGCCAACGAGGAGGCCGCGGCGCACTATGCCCGCGCGCTGGAGGTGCTGGACCGCTCCGATCCCGAGGCACTGCGCCGGCGCTGCGATCTGCTGCTCGAGCTGGGCGAGGCCCAGGTGCGCAGCGGCGAGCGCCCGCTGGCGTGGGCGACGTTCCGCGAGGCGGCGACGCTGGCCGCCCAGCTCGGCGACAAGGGGTCGCTGGCGCGCGCCGCGATCGGCGCCTCGCGCCGCTACGTGCAGCCTCCCGGCGTCATCGACGAGGAGCTCATCTCGATGATGGAACAGGCCGCCGAGATGACCGCTGGCGAGCGCACCGTGACCCGCGTGCGACTGCTCTCGCGCCTGTGCGGCGCCCTGTACTTCTCCGAGCGGCGCGACCGTATGGCGTCCCTCAGCGCCGAGGCCACCGAGATCGCCGCCGAGCTCGACGATCCGCTCGCGACCGCCCTGGCGGCGGCCGCCCGCCGGCGGGCCCACTGGGGCCCCGGGCGCGTGGAGCGACGCCTCGCCGACTCGACCCTGCTGCTGCGCGCCGCCCGTGAAGCCGGCGACCTTGAGCTCACCCTCCAGGGTCACGCGTGGCTCGTGGTCGACCTGCTCGAGCGCGGCGATCGCAAGGGGGTGGAGGTGCAGATCGAGGCGTTCCGCGCCGGCGCCGAGAGCCTGCGCCAACCGCTGTACCTGTGGAACGCTGCCGTGTGGGAGGCGATGCGGGCGCTGCTGGACGGGCGCCTGGACGAGGCCGAGCAGCTGGCGGCGGCGGCGGTGTCGTCGGGGATCCGCTCCGAGGGCGTGACCGCCCCCCAGTACTTCGCCGTCCAGCTGCTCTACCTGCGGCGTGAGCAGGCTCGCATGGGCGAGCTCGAGGACCCGGTGCGCGAGGCCCTGCGCACCAACGCCGACCGGGCGGCCTGGCGTGCCGGGCTGTCGCTGTTGCTGCATGAGACCGGGCGCACCGAGGAGGCCCGCGCCGAGTTCGAGCGGCTCGCCCGCGACGACTTTGCCGGGATCCGCCGCGACGGGGACTGGATGGTGGTGACCGCGCTGGCGGCCGATCTGGCCCACGCCTTCGATGACGCCCCCCGCGCAGCGGTGCTCTACGACCTGCTCACCCCCGTCGCCGACGCCAACGTGGTCATCGGGCTGGGGGCGGTGTGCCTGGGCGCCACGAGCCGCTATCTGGGGCGCCTGGCGCTGACCCTGGGCCGTGATGCCGACGCCGTGGCGCACCTGCGCCACGCGGTGGCGGCCAACGCCTCGCTGCAGGCCACGGTGGAGCTCGCTCACTCGTGGGTGGACCTGGCCGGAGCCCTCGGGGCGGGAGGCGAGGCGGTGGAGCTGCTCGAGCGTGCCGAGGCCGCCGCGGCCGAGCGCCGGCTCCCGGCGGTGGCCCGTCGCGCCGCCGTGGTGCGCGAGCGATTGAGCGAGGGCCGCTAGCGACGCAGTTCCGCGTGCAGCGTCCGGAGGGCCTTGCCGGGGGCGCTACCCTCGGCGGCCTATGCCCAAGACTCTGGTCATCGCCGAGAAGCCGTCGGTTGGTCGCGACCTCGTGCGCGTGCTGCCGGGCGCCTTCGACAAGAAGGGCGGCAAGGGCGAGGAGTTCCTCGAGGGCCCCGATCACGTCGTGACGTGGGCGGTCGGCCACCTCGTCCAGCTCGCTGACCCCGACGAGTACGACGACAAGTACAAGAAGTGGCGCATGGCGGATCTCCCGATCGTCCCCGACCGGTTCAAGCTGGTGGTCCGCGACGAGCGCTCCCGGAAGCAGATGACGCTCGTCACGCGCCTTCTGGGGCGCGACGACGTCGACCTCATCGTCAACGCCTGCGACGCCGGGCGCGAGGGGGAGCTCATCTTCGCCTACCTCTATGAGAAGGCCGGTTCGCGCAAGCCGGTCAAGCGCCTATGGCTGAACTCGATGACCAAGGCGGCGATTCAGGCCGCCTTCGAGCGGCTCCAGCCCGGCGAGGAGTTCGCCGCGCTGGAGGCGGCGGCGCGCTCGCGCTCGGAGGCCGACTGGATCGTCGGCATGAACTCGACGCGGGCGGCGACCATCCGCCTGCGCTCCTCGTTTGACGGCGCGGTCTCGCTGGGGCGCGTGCAGACGCCGACGCTGGCCATCCTGGCGCGGCGCGAGGAGGAGATCCGCGCCTTCAAGCCCGAGCCCTATTGGATCGTCGACGCCCAGTTCGAGCCGGTGAAGCCGGACGACACGGGCGCCGCCCAGTCGGGCGAGGCCGGAAGCCGAGCGGGCGGCAAGCCCGTGGGCCCGCGGCGGTACGAGGGCCGCTATCACGCCGGCGCCAAGCCGCGGCTGCCCAGCGCCGATGCGGCTCGGGCCGTCGTGGACGCGTGCCGCGACCAGGTCGGCACGATCACCAAGCTCGACAAGACCGAGCGCCGCGAGCGCGCCCCGCTGCTCTACGACCTCACCTCGCTCCAGCGCGACGCCAACGCGCGCTTCGGGTTCTCGGCGCGGCGGACGCTGGCCGCCGCCCAGCGGCTCTACGAGGAGCACAAGGCGCTCACCTATCCGCGCACCAACTCGCGCTACATCACCGGCGACATGGTCGGCGAGATCAAGCCGATCGCCAAGCTGGTGGGCGGCATGCCGGAGTACCGCGCCGGGTCCGAGTACGTGCTCGGCCTCGACGTGCTGCCGCTCGGCCGCGTCGTCAACGACGCCAAGGTCACCGATCACCACGCGATCATCCCCACCAACGCCGAACGCCACCCGGTGGACAAGATGAACGAGGACGACCGGCGCATCTACGACGCCGTCGTGCGCCGCTTCCTGGCGGTGTTCCATCCCGAGGCGGTGTTCGAGAACACGCGCGTGGAGACGACCGTGGCGACCCACGTCTTCCGCACCCGCGGCAAGCTGCTGCTGGTCCCGGGCTGGCGCGGCGTGTACGGCGAGACAGCGGACCTGGACGACGCCGGCGCAGACGACGAGGACGAGGGCCGCGAGCAGCGGCTGCCCAAGCTGGTCAAGGACGAGGACGTCACCACGCTCGAGGTCGCGTCCGAGGAGAAGGAGACCAAGCCGCCTCAGCGATACACAGAGGGCCGGCTGCTGGGCGCGATGGAGACCGCCGGCAAGCTCGTTGAGGAGGAGGAGCTGCGCGAGGCCATGAAGGACTCCGGCATCGGCACGCCCGCCACGCGCGCCGCGATCATCGATCGCCTGCTCCAGGTCGGCTACATCGAGCGCGAGGGCCGCGCGCTCGTGGTCACCGAGAAGGGGCTCAACGTCATCCGCCTGCTCGGCGAGCATCCACTGACCAGCCCCGGAATGACCGGGGACTGGGAGCACCGACTGGCCAACATCGAGACCGGCCGCGACTCGCGCGAGAAGTTCATGGGCGACATCGTCAAGTTCACCGAGTCCACGGTCGGTGAGCTCGACACCAAGCTCAAGGATGTCCGCATCCCGCGCGCCAACCTCGGGCCGTGCCCCGTGTGCGGACGCGACATCAACGAGAATCGCAAGGGCTACTCGTGCTGGAGCCGCGAGGACCCCGGCTGTGGGTTCGTCATCTGGAAGGCCAAGGCCGGCAAGCAGCTCCCGGTGGCGGTGGCGCGCGAGCTCATCCAGACCGGGCGCACCGAGAAGCCGGTGACCGGGTTCAAGGGCCGCTCGGGCAAGAGCTTCCGGGCCCGGCTCGCCCTCCTGCAGAACGAGGAGGGCAAGTGGCGCGTGGAGTTCGACGAGCCCTGGGCCCGCGAGGGCGCCAAGCCGCCCGAGGCCGACGACGCCGCCGCCGAAGGCGCCGAGACGGCCGCCCAAGGCGCCGAGGCGGCCGCCGAGCAGCCCGCCGCCGCCTGAGCGGGCCGTTGCCTTAGCCGTCGGGGCCGCGCGCCACTATTGGGCGCGTGCCCCTCACGCTCGTTCTCGGACCGGCCAACTCCGCCAAGGCGGGTGAGGTCCTGGGCGCCTACGGCGCCGCCGCGCGCCGCGGCGCGCTCCTGGTCGTCCCCACCGCCGTCGACGCCCGTCACTACGCCCGCGAGCTCGCCGCCGACGGGGTCGTGCTGGGCTCGGTGGTCACGTTCAGCGGCCTCGCCGCGGAGATCGGCCGCCGCGCGCAGTACGCCGGCCGGCGCCTCTCGCCGCTCCAGCGCGAGCGCATCCTGGAGCGGGTGGTGGCGGGCTCCCGGCTCGAGGTGCTGCGCGAGTCCGCCGGGGCGGCCGGGTTCGCCGCCGCCGCCGGCGAGCTGATCGCCGAGCTTGCGCGCGGGATGGTGGCGCCCGAGCGGCTCACCTCCGGGTTGCGGGCGTGGTCGGCGCAGGACGTGCGCCGCGCGCCCTATGCCCGCGAGGTCGGACGCATCTACGCCGACTACCTCCGCGAGCTGGACCGCCTCGGGCGCGTGGACCGCGAGCTGTACGCCTGGCGGGCGCTGGACGCGCTGCGCAGCGCGCCGTATCGCTGGGGCGCCGAACCGGTGTTCTTCTACGGCTTTGACGACCTCACCCCGCTCCAGCGCGACGCCGTGGAGACGCTGGCACGGGTGGTGGGCGTCGAGGTGACGGTGTCGCTGACCTACGAGCCCGGGCGCGAGGCCCTGGTCGCACGCGCCGAGACCGTGGAGGAGCTGCGCCCTCTCGCCCAGCGCGTCGCGGAGCTGGCCGCGCAGGACGCGCACTATGCGCCGGGCTCGCGGGCCGCGCTCCATCATCTGGAGCGCTCGCTGTTCGCGCGCGTCCCCGTCGAGCGGATCGACCCCGGGGACGCCGTGGTGCTGCTCGAGGCCGGCGGCGAGCGCGCCGAGGCCGAGCTCGTGGCCCAACAGATCCACGAGCTGCGGCGCGCCGGCGTGCCCGGCGACGAGATCGTCGTGGTCCACCGCTCCCGGGCGCGGGCGGCGCCGCTGCTGAACCACGTGTGCGCGCAGTACGGAATCGCGCTGGACAGCGGTCACTCCCCGCCGCTCGGCCATACGCCGCTGGGCCGGGGCCTGATCGGCGCCGCCCGCTGCGCGCTGCTGCCGCCGCATGAGGCGCGCCCCGCCGATCTGCTGGCCTATCTCCGCACGCCCGGGCTGCTGCAGACGCCGGAGATCGCCGACGGGCTCGACGCCGAGGTGCGCCGCCGCGGGCTGCGCACCGCCGCGCAGGCGCGCGAGCGTCTGGGCTGGGAGCTGGCCGAGCTGGACGAGCTGGCCGCCGCCACGGACCCCGGGCGTGCGCTGTGCCGGCTGGCGCGCCGGCTGTTCGCCGCGCCGCATCGGGCCCGCGCGGCGGCGCTCAGCGCCGGCGAGGAGCTCGACGCCCGGGCCCTGCGGGCGCTCGTGCGCGGCGTCGACGAGCTTGCCGAGCTGTCCCTGACGCCCGCCGGAGCCGAGCTGGTGGAGCTGCTCGAGGGGCTCGCCGTGGCGCCGGCGCGGGCGCATGACGCCGATGCCGTCCTCCTTGCCGAGCCGCTGGAGGTGCGGGCCCGGCGCTTCCGGGTGGTCTTCGTCTGCGGCCTGCAGGAGGGCGAGTTCCCGCAGCCGGCACGGCCCGAGCCATTCCTGTCTGACGAGCGACGCTGGGAGCTGGCCGCCGCCGGCGGCCCGCGGCTGCCCCCCCGCGAGGACGCGCTGGCCGCCGAGCGCTACCTGTTCTACGCCGCCGTCTCGCGGGCCACCGAGCGGGTCTACCTCGCCTACCGCAGCTCTGACGAGGAGGGCAACCTGGCCCTGCCCTCGCCGTTCATCGCCGACGTGGCCGAGCTGTTGTCTCCAGACTGGCCCGGCCGGCGCCGGCGGCGGCTGCTGGCCGACGTCGTCTGGGAGCCCGATCGGGCGCCGACGCCGCGCGAGCGCGCCCGCGCGCTGTCGGGCCGCGGCACCGCCGACGCCGGCGAGCAGCCCGCGCGCCCCCACGCGCTCGGCGCCCGCGCGCTCGGCCAGGTCCGCCACAGCCAGATCCTCTCGGCGGGAGCGCTCGAGGCGTTCGCCGACTGCCCGGTGCGGTGGCTGATCGAGCGCGAGCTCCGACCGCGACCGCTGACGCCGGATCCGGAGCCGCTCACCCGCGGCAGCGTCATGCACGACCTCCTCGAGCGGCTGCTGCGCGAGCTCGACGGGCCCGTGACCCCGGCGACGCTGGAGACGGCGCACGCGATCCTCGACCGCCTCGTGACCGAGCTGGCCGCCGACGGCGGCAGCCGCCTGTCGCCGGGCAGCCCGGAGATCGTGCGGGCCGGCGCCGTGCGAGCGATCGAGGCCGACCTGCGCCGCTACCTCGCACACGAGGCGCGCACCGCCGGAGGATGGCGGCCGCTCGGACTGGAGCTGCGCTTCGGCTTTGACGATGAGGAGACGAGCCTGCCGCCGCTGCGGCTGGGCGAGGGCCCCGACTCCGTGCTCGTGCGCGGCGTGGTGGACCGCGTCGACGTCGACGGCGCCGGGCACGCGGTGGTCCGCGACTACAAGTCCGGCGCCCAGCGCCAGGGGTGGTCAGCGGCGCGCTGGGCCGAGGACCGCCAGCTCCAGGTCGCCCTCTACATGCTCGTCGTGCGCGAGCTCACCGATGCCGAGCCGGTCGCCGGCTTCTATCAGCCCCTGCGCGGGGAGGACCTGCGCGCCCGCGGCGTCTTCGTGGACGGGACCGCGGTCGTGGACGGGGTGGTCAGGACCGACGCGCGGTCTCAGGAGGAGCTGGACGCGATGCTGGCCGGAGCCGCCGAGCGCGCGGTGACGCTGGCCGCGGCGCTGCGCGCGGGGCAGCTCGAGCCCTGCCCGCAGAACTGCTCGCGCGACGGCTGCAAGTACCCGGCCATCTGTCGCAGCCAGTGATCGTGGCCGAGCCAGAGCAGCCCCCGGCCATGGCCGGGCCCGACGGGCCGCGGGACGCGGATGGCCGCACGTGGACGGCGGAGCAGGAGCGCGCCATCGAACGCCGCACGGGCGACCTGCTGCTCGACGCCGGGGCGGGCAGCGGCAAGACATCCGTGCTCGTCGAGCGCTTCGTCAAGGCGGTGCTCGAGGACGGGGTCGACGTGTCGGCGATGCTCACGATCACGTTCACGGAGAAGGCGGCGGCGGAGCTGCGCGATCGCATCCGCTCGCGACTGCGCGCGCTGGACGCCCCCGAGGCGGCCCGCCGCACCGAGGGGGCGTTCATCTCCACCATCCACGGGTTCTGCGCTCGCGTGCTGCGCGCCAACGCGCTGGCCGCCGGCCTGGACCCTCAGTTCGCGGTCCTGGACCGACCCCAGTCAGAGCCGCTGTCGGCGGCGGCGTTTGACGACGCGCTGGACGAGCTGGCGGGCGTGGCCGAGGGCGCCGTTGACCTGATCGCCGACTACACCGTCCCGGCGCTCCGCGCCGCGGTGCTCAGCGTCTACGCCCAGCTGCGCTCCGCCGGGCAGACGGCGCCCCGGCTGCCGGCGGTCCCCGCCGAGGGGGCCGCGGGCGCTGAGGTATCGGCGGGCGCTGAGGTATCGGCGGACGCGGATGGCGGGCCGGCGGCCGAGCTGGCCCGGGCGGCGAGCGCGGTCGCCGCCGAGCTGGGCGCGATCGACGAGCCCAGCGCCAGCGTGGTGGCCGCGCTGCGGCGGATCGAGCGCTGCCTGGAGCTCGTCGCCGCCGACGACGTGTGGCCGACCGACCTGTCCGCCGCGCGGCTGCCCCGCAACGGCGCGGCTCTCAGCACTGATGCCTGCGTGCGCTACACCGAGGCGCTCGCGCGCTTCCGCGCTCACCGCGCCGCCGTCGCCGCCCGGCCGGTCCGCGACCTGCTGGACCGGCTGCTCGAGGCCTACGGACGCCACTACGAGCGGCGCAAGCGCGAGGCGTCGGGGCTGGACTTTGAGGACCTCGAGCTCATCACCCGTCGCCTGCTCGCCTCTGACAGCGAGCTGCGCGAGCGCTACGCGAACCGCTTTGCCCGGATCATGGTGGACGAGCTTCAGGACACCAACCGCGTACAGCTGGAGCTGATCGAGTCCATCGCCACCGACAACCTGTTCACGGTCGGGGACGCCCAGCAGTCGATATACGGCTTCCGACACGCCGAGGTCGAGCTGTTCGAGCGTCGCGGTGAGCGGCTGGCGGCGGTGGGTGCGCGTGAGACGCTGCAGACCAACTTCCGCAGCCGCCCAGAGATCCTCGCCGCCATCAACGCGGCCTTCGCCACGGAGCTGGGCGCCCGCTTCCGGCCGCTGCTGGCCGGGCGCGAGAGCGCGGCCGCAGCGGCGTCCGCCTCCGAGGAGCCGTCGGTGGAGCTCGTACTGGTGGACAAGGGCGCGGACTGGGACCTGGACGGGGTGGCCTCGCCGTGGCGGCTCGCCGAGGCCCGGGCGCTTGCCGATCGCGTCGCGGAGCTGGTGGCCGCCGGCCATGCTCTCAAGGACATCGTCGTGCTCATGCGCGCCACCACGGACATGCGGGCCTACGAGCGCGCGCTCGAGCGGCGGGGTCTCGCGACCTATGTCATCGGCGGCCGCGGCTACTGGTCACACCCGCAGATCGTTGACCTCGTCGCCTACCTGCGCGCGCTGGCCAACCCCCGTGACGAGGAATCGCTGTACGGGGTGCTGGCCTCGCCGCTGGTCGGGGTCTCCCTGGACGCGCTCGTCGTGCTGGCGGCGGCGAGCCGCGGCGGCGAGCGCGATCCATGGTGGCTCCTGCGCGAGCCGCGCGGGGAGCTCGACGCGCTGGAGGACGAGGACCGCGGGAAGCTGCAGACGTTCACCGCGTGGTTTGCGGCCGAGCGCGACCGCTCGGCGCGGTGCGGGACCGAGGAGCTGATCGACTCCGCGCTGGTGCGCAGCGGCTATGACCTCGCCATGCTGGCGATGCCCGGCGGTCGCCGGCGGCTGGCCAACGTGCGCAAACTCATGCGGCTCGGACGTCGGCACGAGGACACCCATGGTCCGGACCTGCGCGGCTTCCTGGAGGTGATCGCCGACCGCGAGGCCGGGCGCTCCTCGGAGTCGCGTGAGAGCGAGGCCCCGATGGAGGGCGAGGGCCTGGACGCGATCCGGCTGATGACCATCCACCGCGCCAAGGGTCTGGAGTTCCCAGTGGTGGTGGTCGCGGACCTGGGTCGTTCGGTGCGCCCCCCGTCCGAGCTCGTGCGGGTCACCGCGGACGGACACCTCGGCATCCGGATCGCCCGGGCCGGCGGCTCCGGGCGCGAGTCCGCGCTGGACTACGCCGCCATCGGGGAGGCGCAGAAGCAGGCGATGGAGGCCGAGGAGCGGCGCCTGTTCTACGTGGCCGTGACCCGCGCCCGCGAGCGGCTCGTCCTCAGCGGGGCGCTCCAGTTCGAGGGGTTCGTGGGCGAGGGCGGTACGAAGAAGGGCGGGGGCCCGGCCGTCTGGCTGGCACCCGCGTTCGTGCCCGAGCTGGGGGAGGTGCTCGAGCGCGGCGGGGGGGAGGTGGAACGCGACGGCGTGCGGATCGCCGTGCGCATCGGGCGTCCCGAGGACCAGCGCCCGGAGCCCGGGCTCCCGGCTTCCGCGGCTGCGCCGGGCGCGCCGGCGCCGGAGCCGGACCCGGCGCCCGCGGGTCGGCCCGAAGCACCGTCCGCGCGTCCGCCGGAAGCACCGCCCGCGCCCGCTGTGGCGCCTCCGGTGAGCACCCTGAGCTACTCCTCGTTGGGCGAGTACGCGCGCTGCGGCTATCGCTTCTACGCCGAGCGCGTTCTCGGCCTGCCGCCGGTCCCGGTGCCGCGCGGCCCCGCCGCGCCCAGCGAGGGCCCCCGGAGCGCCGCCGACCGCGGCACGCTCCTGCACGCGCTGCTCGAGGGCCTGGACTTCCGGCGGCCCGTCGTACCGACGGCCGACGTGGTGACGGCGGCGGCGGCGCGTGCCGGCCTGTACCCGCCGCCGGGGCCGGCCGAGGCCGACGAGCTGGCCGCTCTGGTGCGGCGCTTTGCCGAGAGCGAGCTGTGCGCCCGGCTGGGCCGGGCCACCGACACCCGGCGCGAGGAGCGCTTCGCCTTCCCGGCCGGATCCGGTCCCCGCGATCCGCTCGTGGTCGGTGCCATCGACGTGCTCGCTCGCGAGGCGGGCGCGCGGATGCTCGTGGTCGACTACAAGAGCGACCGCCTGGCCGGCACCAGCCCGGCAGCGATCGTCAACGAGCAGTACGGCACCCAGCGCCTTGTCTACGGGCTGGCGGCACTGCGCGCCGGCGCCGAGGCGGTGGAGATCGCGCACTGCTTCCTGGAGCGCCCTGACGCGCCGGTCACCGCCACCTACGAGAGCTCCCGCGCCGGCGAGCTCGAGGCCGAGCTGGCGGGGCTCAGCCGCGGTGTGCTGGCCCGCGAGTTCGCCGTGACGCCGACGCCGTGGCGCGGCATCTGCGCAGGCTGCCCGGCCGAGGGCGGGCTGTGCTCGTGGCCGGTGGAGATGACCCGGCGCGAGTCGCCGGACACGTTGTTCTGACGCCCGTGTGTGTGTGCCCGCGGGCGCACGTCAACGACTGGCTTGGGAGGATGGGCTGTGGATGCCGCCCTCCGCTGGAAGGGTTCTGGGAGATATTCCCGGGTGGCCAGTACTTATCTCCCAAGGCCCCGATCGAGGGCTCGCCGCGACCGCCCGTCTGCCCTTCGATAGATGTCGTTGACGGTTCGCGCGAGTCGTGGCAGAACGTCGGACCCGCCCGCCGGCGGCGCTAGCGCTAGCGCCGCCGCCCCGGCGGCACCTTGGTCGGCGTCTCGAACTCGACGTCCACGTGCTGCTCGTTGGACCGCTCCTCGACCTTGGCCAGCGCGCGCAGCGTGCGCTTGTCGGCGGGCGCCACCGGCGGGCCGAGCAGGCTGCGGGGCCACAGCCGGCGGGTGACGACGACGTTGATCTCGGCGGTGTAGATGAGCAGCATCGCGCCGAGATGCAGCCACACCAGGAGCGCGATGACCAGCCCGAAGGTCTTGCCGGCGTCGCTCTGCTTGTTGAGCACGTGGCCGATGTAGTAGCCGCCCAGCGCCTGCAGGATCGTCCACGCCACCGCGGCAACGATCACCCCGATGCGCAGGTCCCGGCTCGGGATCGACGGAGCCGTCATCAGCCGGAAGGCGGCGTAGAACAGGGCGAAGTTGACGATCAGCGCGATGACATAGCCCACGACCTTGTCAGCGATACCGCCGAAGCCGCCGCTGACCAGGCCGGAGGCGGCGGTGGAGACGATGAACAGCGCGCCCAGGAAGGTCAACAGCCCGAGGCCCCGCAGACGGGAATGCAGGAAGTTCGGCCGGTCCTTGTAGGGGATGGCCCACACCGTGTCCAGGGCGTTCTGGGCGGCGTTGGTGACGCCCATGCCGGCCAGCAGCGACGTGACGAGCCCGACGATCAGGGCCGCCACCGAACCCTTGAGCGAATGCAGCTGGATCTGGTTGCCGATGATCGGCAACTGGTGGAGCACCGACTTCTCGACCGACTGCTGCGCGCTGGGGTTGTTGCGCAGCACGAACCCGAGGATCGTGGTGAACACCAGCAGCAGGGGGAACAGCGAGAAGAACGCGAAGTAGGCGACCAACGCGGCCAGGCTGCCTCCCTTGTCGTCACCGAACTTCCTGACGACGGCGAGCGGGAGGGCCAGCCACGTCGTGCGCTGCTGCGCGTCGTCGAAGCGACGGAGCGGTCCCAGAAAGTCCATATATCGAGACGCTACCCCGCCTCAGTCGTTCGCAACTTCCGGGAATTTTCCGGTGTATTGGGGCGTCGGCGCGCGCGCCGATTCAGGCGGCGCCGGCGACCGCCTCCGGCGCCGGCGCGGGGACCGGGGCGCGCGGGTGCAGCACGACTGTCGTCTCACCCGACGGGCTGAACGTGATGCTGCGCCGCCGGGTCGCCTCGGGCCCGGGCGCGGCCGGTGTCAGCTCATAGCGGCGCAGCGCTGCCCGTAGGACGACCTTCATCTCCACCATCGCGAAGCTCGCGCCCAGACATCGGCGCCGCCCGCCCCCGAACGGGATCCACGTGTAGGTGCCCGGGGGGGTGCCGAGGAATCGCTCGGGCCGGAAGGCGTACGGGTCGGGGTAGATCTCCGGATCGCGGTGGATCAGGAACGCGCTGGCCAGCAGCACCACTCCCGGCGGGTAGCGGAAGCCCCCGATCTCCACTTCCCGCATCGTCAGACGAGGCTCGGCGTTGGGCAGCACGGGCCGCAGGCGCAGGATCTCGGTGATCGTGGCGGTCAGGTACTCGTCGGACTCGCCGCGATCGATCTCCTCGGCGAGGCGGGCGCGGACGGCGGGCTCGCGCGCCAGGCGCTCCAGCGCCCACGCGAGCTGAGACGCGGTCGTCTCGTGGCCGGCCACCAACGCGGTCATCAGCTCGTCGCGGAGCTCCTGCTCGGACATCGCCGAACCGTCCTCATGTCGCGCCGCGAGCAGCATCGCCAGCACGTCGTCGCGATCGGCCGCGTCCCCGCCCTCCGCCAGCTCCGCTCGCCGCTGCTCGATGAGCGAGAAGATCAGCGCGTCGGTGTCGCGCAGCCGGGCCTCGAAGCGCCGCTGGATGGGGGTCCAGCTCAGCCGTCGCTGCAGAGGCGGCAGCACCGACAGGGGGCTCTCGGTGTAGGCGAGCACCCCGGTGAGCAGCTCGCGCAGACGGTCGAGCGTCGGCCCCTCCTCCAGACCGAACACCATCCGGAGGATGATCTCGAGCGTCACCCGCTGCAGGCGCGGATGCAGTGCGACCGGCTCATCCGTCGGCCAGGAGGCCACTTCGCGCTCGGCCAGCTCGGTCATCAGGCCGGTCAGCCGCTTCATCCGCTCGCCGTGGAAGGCGGGGAGCAGCAGGCGCCGCTGCTCGAGATGGTCGTCCTCGTCGAGCAGGATGACCGAGTGGCGGCCTATGAGCGGTTCGAGGATGCGCGCCCCCTCGCCCGGATGCAGCACGTCGGGTGGCGCCGTGAACACCTCCTTGATGTCGCCGGCGTCCCACAGCATCACGAACGGAGGCTGGAACGGCAGGCGCACGGTGATGCGCTTGCCGTAGCGACGGAGCCGCTCCAGCGACGCGGCGGGCCGCGTCCAGGTCGCGACCATCTGGACCGCGGTCGGCCACGCCGGGCCTGGTGGCAGCTGGGCACGCTGGCTACGTCTCATCTCCGCTCTCCTCGCTCGTGTGCGCACAGCGTCACACATGCGAGGATCGCCTGTGTGATATCCGTCACTCAGGCGGGGGCGCCCTGCCCGCGCTCAATCGCCAGCAGCGTCCGCTTGCGCTCCAGCCCGCCCGTGTAGCCGCCCAGTCCACCGCCGCTGTGCAGCACGCGGTGGCAGGGAAGGACGATCGGCAGCGGATTGGACCCGAGGGCGTTGCCGGCGGCGCGGAACCCGCGGGGACTGCCGGCGGCGGCGGCCACCTCCTTGTAGGTGGCGACGTCCCCGTAGGGGATCGCGGCAGTGGCAGTGAGCACCCGGCGCGTGAAGTCGCTGAGCAGCCGCAGGTCCAGTGCGACGTCGAACGCGTGCCGGCGCCCGGCGAAGTACTCGTCGAGCTCGCGGCGCGGCTCGTCCAGCCGGGCCGGGGCCGCGAGCATCCGCGGCGACAGGCGTTGCGCGATGTCCTCGAGCACGGCGTCCTCCTGGCCGTCGTCGACGTAGGCCAGCCGGGCCAGGCCGCGCGGGGTGCACGCCAGCACCAGTGTCCCCACCGGGGAGTCCAGCCGCGCATAGGCGACGTCCAGAAGCCCCGCGGCCGCGGCTGCGTCGACAATCGACGGGGCCTCGCGCGCCGGAGCCTGCAGCGCCGCACGCAGCGTGCGCTCCATCTCGACATCCGTTCGATGATTGGTCTCGTTCATCTCGTGCGCTCCTCTCTGAGGCGTTTGAGTCCTTCGTGGACGTTGCGCCGTGCCGCCGGTTCGGAGATCTCCATCGCGGTGGCGATCTCGGCGTAGGCCGAGTCGGCGATGAAGCGCAGGGCCACCGCGGTGCGCTGCTTGTCGGGCAGGGCCGCGACGGCGGCCCACAGATCGTCGTCGGCCGCCGCCGTCGGCCCGTCGGGCGCGGCGGGCGCCTGCGGGAGGTCGGCGGGCTCGGGCACCGGGGTGGCGCGGCGGGCCCGGGCGCGGACATGGTCGATCGCCTTGCGGTGGGCGATCGTGAACACCCAGCCGCGGAGGTTCGACGCGTCGTGCAGCCCGGGATACGCGCGCAGCGCCGCCAGCCAGGTTTCCTGATAGGCGTCGTCGGCGTCGATCTGACCGACGGTGGCGATGAGGAAGCGGTGCACGTCGCGTGCATGGGCGTCGAGCAGGTTCTGAAACGGTGGCAGGCGCACGGTGTCAATCAAACGGCAGGACGGGGAGGAGCGTGAGATCAGTGTCCTACTAACCTCTGCGGTCGCCATGGATCAGCGCGCGCTCGGCTCTCAGGGATTGACGGTCTCGGCCGAGGGCCTGGGCTGTATGGGGATGTCGGAGTTCTACGGGACCGCCGACGAGGCCGAGGCGATCGCCACCATCCGCCAAGCGCTCGAACTCGGGGTCACGCTCCTGGACACGGCCGACGTCTACGGCCCGCATACCAACGAGCAGCTGGTGGGCCAGGCCATCGCCGACCAGCGCGACGAGGTGGTGCTGGCCACCAAGTTCGGGATCGTGCGCGACCCTGAGAACCCGGCCGCGCGTGGAGTCAACGGGCGCCCGGAGTACGTGATCCGGTCCTGCGACGCCTCGCTGCGACGGCTGGGCCTCGATCACATTGACGTCTACTACCAGCACAGGGTCGATCCCGCCGTGCCGATCGAAGAAACGGTGGGCGCGATGGCAACCCTCGTCGACGCCGGCAAGGTCCGGTTCCTCGGTCTGTCCGAGGCCGGTCCGGAGACCATCCGCCGCGCCCATGACGTGCACCCGATCACCGCCGTGCAGACCGAGTACTCGCTATGGAGCCGGGACGTGGAGGACGAGATCCTGCCCACGCTGCGCGAGCTGGGGATCGGGCTGGTGGCCTATAGCCCACTGGGCCGCGGCTTTCTCACCGGCCAGATCACGTCGCCTGATGACCTGGCCCCGGACGACTTTCGCCGCACCAGCCCGCGCTTCATGGGCGAGAACTTCGCCCGCAACCTACGCCTGGTGGACCGGATCAAGGAGATCGCCGCCGAGCAGAACTGCACGCCGGGCCAGCTCGCGCTCGCTTGGGTCCTGTCCCAGGGCGATGACATCGTGCCGATCCCGGGGACCAAGCGCCGGCGCTACCTGGAAGAGAACGTCGAGGCCACTGAGCTGACGCTCAGCCAGGAGGACCTGGCCCGGATCGACGAGGTCGCGCCGGTGGGCGCGGCGGCCGGCGACCGCTACGCGGACATGTCGCCGATGGGGCGCTGAGACGGCAAGTCCCCGCTCAGGGCTTGCCCATCCTCGCGCTGCGCTATACAAACTTGATATGCCACGAGCAATTTGGAGCGGCGCCATCAGCTTCGGACTGGTCAACGTCCCGGTCAAGCTCTACAGCGCCACGTCACCCAAGACGGTGAGGTTTCATCAGCTCTCCCGCGAGACGGGGGCCCGGATCCGCCAGAAGCGGGTCGACCCCACCAGCGGTGACGAGGTCGCCTTCGAAGACATCGTCAAGGGCTACGAGCTGACCCCGGACCGCTACGTGCTCATCGAGCCCGAGGAGCTCGAGGCGCTCGATCCCAAGGCGACGAAGACCATCGACATCGAGGAGTTCGTCGACCTCTCGGACATCGATCCCATCTATTACGACCACTCGTACTACCTGGCGCCGGCGACCGGCGGCGCCAAGGCCTACCGGCTGCTGCTCGAGGCCATGCGCGAGGCCGGCAAGGTGGCGATCGGCAAGATCGTGATCCGCTCCAAGCAGCAGCTGTGCGCGCTGCGTCCCAGCGGCGACGTGATGGCGTTGTCGACGATGCTCTTCGGCGACGAGGTGCTGCCGCCGGACCGGCTCGACGAGCTCGACGGGCTCGCCGAGGCGGAGGCGACCAAGCGCGAGCTGACGATGGCCCAGCAGCTCATCGACTCGCTGTCGGCGGAGTTCGACCCCGAGAGGTTCAAGGACGAGTACCGCGAGCGGGTGCTCGACCTGATCGAGCGCAAGGCGGCCGGCGAGGAGATCGCGGTCCAGCCCGAGGCCGAGGAGGCCGCTCCGGCGCCGGACCTCATGGCCGCCCTGGAGGCAAGTCTCGCCGAGGTCCGCAGCGGCAGCTCGGACACTCCGGACGACGATTCGAGCCAGCCCTCCGGCAAATCCTCCAAGCGCTCAGGCGCCTCGAAATCGTCGGGGTCCAACGGCTCCAAGGCCTCGAGCGCCAAGAGCTCGGGGAGCGGCCGGGCCAAGGCCAAGGCCAAGTCCTAGCCCGGGGCAGTACCCGGGTCCGCGCCGGGGCACCGGCCGCGCGCCGGGGCACCGGCCGGGTCCTAGCCAACTCTCAGCTTCGCCGACCCGAAGTTCAGCGTTCGGTCCGGTACGATTTGCTGAGCTTGGCCGCAGTGCCTTTTCCTGCCCATCCACGTTAACCAGGCACCGCTTCATGTACCGCATCGTTGATGGGCCCCCTCCGCCCACTGGGCTCTACGACCCTACAAATGAGCATGACGCCTGCGGCATCGCCCTGGTGGCCAAGCTGTGGGGCGAGGCAAGCCATGCCGTGGTGGAGAAGGCCCTGGAGGCGCTGGAGAACATGGAGCACCGCGGCGCCGAGGGCGCGGACCCCAACACCGGCGACGGGGCCGGAATCCTGCTCCAGATCCCCGATGCGTTCATGCGCGGTGCCGTGGCCGGGATCGAGCTGCCGCCGCCGGGCCGCTACGGCGTCGGCGTCTGCTACCTGCCGGGCGATCCCGAGCGCCGCCGGGCGTTCGAGCAGCTGATCGACCAGACCGTCGCCGCCGAGGGCCAGAAGGTGCTGTGGTGGCGCGACGTCCCGGTGGACGACCGCTACGTCGGCGAGACCGCGCGGCTCTCGGCGCCGGTCATCCGCCAGGTGATCATCGCGGCTAACGACGACATCGACGATCAGGGCGCCTTCGAGCGCAAGCTCTACGTCATCCGGCGGGTGGTCGAACGCGCCGCCGGCACCGAGATCGCGCTGCCGAGCTTCTCCAGCCGCACGCTGGTCTACAAGGGCATGCTCACCGCCCCCCAGCTGCCCCGCTTCTTCCCCGACCTGCGCGACCCGCGCGTGGCGTCGCGGCTGGCGCTGGTGCACTCGCGGTTCTCCACCAACACCTTCCCCAGCTGGGAGCTGGCCCACCCTTACCGGATGATCGCCCACAACGGCGAGGTCAACACCCTGCGGGGCAACGTCAACTGGATGCGCGCCCGGGAATCCCAGCTCGCCTCGGAGCTGTTCGGCGAGGACCTCGCCAAGGTGCTGCCGGTGGTGCGCAGTGGTGGCTCTGACTCGGCCACGCTGGACAACGTGCTCGAGCTGCTGGTGCTCAGCGGGCGCTCCATCCCACACGCGATGATGATGATGGTCCCCGAGGCCTACCGCACACGGACCGACATCGACCCCGATGTCAAGGGCTTCTACGACTTCCACTCCTGTCTGATGGAGCCGTGGGACGGGCCGGCGGCGGTGGTGTTCACCGACGGGCGGATGGCCGGCGCTGTGCTGGACCGCAACGGTCTGCGGCCGGGCCGCTGGGTGCAGGACACCGAGGGCTACGTGGTGCTGGCATCAGAGACGGGGGTGATCACCGTCGCCCCCGAGCACGTTCAGCGCAAGGGGCGTCTGGCGCCGGGCAAGCTGTTCCTGCTCGATCTCGAGGACGGGCGGATCGTCGAGGACGAGGAGGTCAAGCGCCGCGTTGCCCGCCGCAAGCCCTACGGCGAGTGGTACGACCGCTCGATGGTGGCGATCGACGACCTGCCCGAGCGCGAGCCGCGCGTGCCCCGGGTCGAGCCGCTGCGCTCCAAGCAGCTGGCCTTCGGCTACTCCCAGGAGGACCTGCGCCTGATCATCGCCCCGATGGCCTCCCACGGCGAGGAGCCGGTGGCCAGTATGGGCAACGACGCCGCGCTGGCGGTCATGTCCGACCGCCAGCCGCCGCTGTTCTCCTACTTCAAGCAACTGTTCGCCCAGGTGACCAACCCGCCGGTGGATCCGATCCGCGAGAGCGTGGTGATGAGCCTGCAGACGGGCGTCGGCGCGGAGGTCAACCTGCTCGCCGAGGCGCCCGAGCAGGCCCACCAGCTGGTCATGCCCCAGCCGATCCTGCGCAACGCCCAGCTCGAGAAGCTGCGCCAGGTCTCGCACGAGATCTTCGACGCCGCCACGCTGGACATCACCTGGCCGATCGAGGACGGGCCCGACGGGATGGAGCGCCGCCTGGACGCACTGTGCGCGGAGGCCTACAACCAGGTCGACCACGGCGCCAACATCCTCATCCTGTCGGACCGCAACCTCGGGCCCGAGCGGGTGGCGATGCCGTCGCTGCTGGCCGTGGCCGCCGTCCATCACCACCTCGTGCGCGCCGGGACGCGCCTGCGCACCGGGCTGGTGATCGAGTCCGGCGAGCCGCGCGACATCCACCACATGGCGACGCTGATCGGCTACGGCGCCGCCGGGATCAACCCGTACCTGATGTTCGAGTCCCTGGACGAGCTCGCCGACCGCTCGCTGCTGCCCGAGGACCTCGAGCGCGAGGAGGCCGAGCAGCGGATCGTCAAGGCGATCGGCAAGGGCCTGCTCAAGACGATCTCCAAGATGGGCATCTCGACCATCCAGTCCTACTGCGGGGCGCAGATCTTCGAGGCCGTGGGGCTGGAGCCCGAGCTCATCGACAAGTACTTCACCGGCACCGCCAGCCGGATCGGCGGGATAGGCCTGGAGGTCCTCGCCGCCGAGGCCCTGGGCCGCCACTTCCGCGCCTACCCGCGGACCGAGCGCGAGGTGCTCCCCGTGGGCGGCGTGCTGCAGTGGCGCCGTGACGGCGAGCGCCATATCTGGAACCCGGACACGATCGCCAACCTCCAGCACGCGGTGCGCGCCAAGACGGGCAACGGAAACGGCGCCAACGGCAACGGCGCGGGCGTGGCGCGCGACCCGCAGGAGGCCTATGACGAGTTCGCCCGCCAGGCCAACGACGAGTCCACCCGCGCCGCCGCGCTGCGCGGCCTGATGAAGTTCCGCTTCGCCGAGGCGCCGGTCCCGCTGGACGAGGTCGAGTCCGCCGAGGAGATCGTCAAGCGCTTCTCCACCGGCGCGATGAGCCTTGGCTCGCTGTCGCGCGAGGCCCACGAGACGCTGGCGATCGCGATGAACCGGCTCGGCGGCAAGTCCAACACCGGCGAGGGGGGAGAGGACCCCTCCCGCTTCACCCCCGACGAGAACGGCGACCTGCGCCGCTCCGCGATCAAGCAGGTGGCCTCCGGGCGCTTCGGCGTGACCATCGACTACCTGGTCAACGCCGACCAGCTGCAGATCAAGATGGCCCAGGGCGCCAAGCCGGGCGAGGGGGGCCAACTGCCCGGCCACAAGGTCGACGACTACATCGCTCGGATCCGGTACTCCACCCCCGGCGTCGGGCTCATCTCGCCGCCGCCCCACCACGACATCTACTCGATCGAGGACCTCAAGCAGCTCATCTACGACCTCCGCTGCGCCAACCCCACCAGCTCTGTGTCGGTCAAGCTCGTCTCCGAGGTCGGGGTCGGCACCGTGGCCGCCGGCGTGGCCAAGGCCAACGCCGACCACGTCACCATCTCCGGGCACGACGGTGGCACCGGCGCGTCGCCGCAGTCTTCCATCCAGTCGGCGGGCGTGCCATGGGAGATCGGCCTGGCCGAGACCCAGCAGACGCTGCTGCTCAACGACCTGCGCAGCCGCATCACCGTCGAGGTCGACGGCCAGATGAAGACCGGCCGCGACGTCGTCATCGGGGCGCTGCTCGGCGCCGACGAGTTCGGCTTCTCGACCGCCCCGCTGATCGCGATGGGCTGCATCATGATGCGCGTCTGCCATCTCAACACGTGCCCGGTGGGGATCGCCACGCAGAACCCCGAGCTGCGGGCGCGCTTTGAGGGCACCCCCGAGCACGTCGTCGCCTACCTGATGTTCATCGCCGATGAGGTCCGGGGGCTGATGGCGCGGCTCGGCGTGCGGCGCTTCGCGGACCTGATCGGGCGCGCCGACCTGCTCGAGACCGACGACGCCGTGGACCACTGGAAGTCGCGGGGCGTCGACCTGTCGATGATCCTCGGCACCATCGATCTTCCGCCCGAGGTGCCGCGCTCGTGCACCCGCAAGCAGGCGCCGGTGCTCGACGACGCGCTGGACTGGGAGCTCGTGCAGCTGTGTGCGCCCGCGATCGAGCGCGGCGAACAGGTACGCCAGGGCCCGATTCCGGTGCGCAACGTCAACCGCACCGTGGGCGGGATCCTGTCCGGCGAGATCGCGCGCCGCCGCGGCGCATCGGGGCTGCCCGAGAACACGATCGACATCTCCTTCTCGGGCTCGGCGGGCCAGAGCTTCGCCGCCTGGCTGGCGCCGGGCCTCACGTTCTCCCTGCGCGGCGAGACCAACGACTACACCGGCAAGGGGCTGTCGGGCGGCATCGTGTCCGTCCGCCCGCCGGAGAGCGCGCTGTTCCGCGCCGAGGAGAACATGATCGTCGGGAACACCGTCCTGTACGGCGCCACCGCCGGGCGCGCCTTCATCCGCGGTCTGGCCGGTGAGCGCTTCGCGGTGCGCAATTCGGGGGCCTACGCGGTTGTTGAGGGCGTCGGGGATCACGGCTGCGAGTACATGACCGGGGGGCGGGTGGTCGTCCTGGGGACGACGGGCCGCAACTTCGCCGCCGGCATGAGCGGCGGGATCGCCTACGTCTATGACCGCGACAGCCGCTTCCGGGGCCGCTGCAACCTCGAGCTGGTGGACCTCGACCCGCTCGACGAGGCCGCCGAGCGTGAGGTGAGGTCGCTCATCTCCGAGCACGCCCAGCGGACGGGATCGTTGCGCGCCCGCAACATCCTGGCGTCGTGGGAGCGCGAGTCGCAGCGATTCGTCAAGGTGATGCCGCGCGACTACAAGCGGGTGCTCGAGCAGCGTGCCGAGGAGCAGCCCGAGGCGGGGGAACCGGTCGGGGCCTGAGCAGGCCTCGGCTACCCTCCAGCGCTCCATGGGCGAGCTCGGCGCATTCCTCAAGATCCACCGGGTCGGCTTTGACAAGCGCGACCCGCGCGCCCGCGTGGGCGACTACCGGCAGTATTTCGCCCTCCAGCCCCAGGCCGAGCTGCGCCGCCAGGGCGCGCGGTGTATGGACTGCGGCGTGCCGTTCTGTCACGAGGGCTGTCCGCTGGGCAACCTCATCCCGGACTGGAACGACCTCGTCTACCGCGACAAGTGGCGCGACGCGATCGAGCAGCTGCACGCCACCAACAACTTCCCTGAGTTCACCGGCCTGATCTGCCCCGCGCCGTGCGAGTCGGCGTGCGTGCTGGCGATCAACGACGACCCGGTGACGATCGAGCAGATCGAGCTGTCCATCATCGAGCGTGCCTTCACCGAGGGCTGGGTGGTGCCACACCCGCCCGACCGCCGCTCGGGCCGCTCGGTGGCCGTGGTGGGCAGCGGCCCGGCCGGCCTGGCGGTCGCCGCCGAGCTCAATCAGTGCGGCCACTCGGTGACCGTGTTCGAGCGCGACGAGGGGCCCGGCGGCCTGCTGCGCTTCGGCGTCCCCGACGCCAAGCTGGAGAAGTGGATCATCGATCGGCGTGTGGCCATCCTCGAGCAGGAGGGCATCGAGTTTCGCTACGACACCGATGTCGGCTCGGACATCACTGCCGAGGAGCTCGACGAGCGCTTTGACGCCGTGGTCGTGGCGGTCGGCAGCCGCGTGTCGCGCGATCTTCGGGTCCCTGGCCGCGAGCTGGCCTCGATCCACCCGGCCATGGACTACCTCTACCAGCGCAACCGCTGGGTCGCTGCCCAGGAGGGACGCGCGTCGCGTGCGCCCGAGCCGGGCAGCGAGATCAGCGCTGCCGGCAAGAAGGTGATCGTCATCGGTGGCGGGGACACCGGCATGGACTGCATCTCCAACTCCCACCGCGAGGGCGCCCGCAGCGTGGTCGTGCTGGACGTGTACGCGCAGGTGGGCGAGCACGGCGACCCTCGGGCGCCGTGGCCGCTGCCGCCCAAGCGCACGCAGCTGACATACGCGCTGGAGGAGGGAGGCAAGCGGCGCTGGGGCACCGAGGTCACCGGCTTCGGCGGCAAGGACGGTCACGTCAGCCACGTCTATGCCCGGCAGGTGACGGGCAGCTCCTCACGCGACCTGACCCCGGTGCCCGGGAGCGAGTTTGTGCTGGAGGCCGACCTGGTGCTCATCGCCATCGGGTTCGAGGGCCCGCAGCGCGACGGCCTCCTGGAGCACGCCGGCATCGAGCTCGACCACCGCGGCAACATCGCCACCCAGATGACGTATCGCACGAACGTGGGGCGCGTCTACGCCTGCGGCGACGCCCGCATCGGCCAGTCGCTGGTGGTGACCGCCATCAGCGAAGGACGCAAGTGCGCCCGGATCGTGAACACCGACCTGGGGGGCAGTCCGATGGACGCCGACCGCGAGCGTCTCGCCGTCGGCGCGTGGAGCGGCGATCCCGACCAGACCCTGCGTCACCAGGCCGAAGCCGCTGGAACCGTCCGTCCCGGAGAGGAGTTCTTCACCGGACCGGCGACGCGTGATCGCTGATCCGATTCTTACCACGGACGCTTGCGAAGCTGATACTTTAACCACGGTGGTGCGGCCCATCTGCTGTGCCTAGCCAAATTGTTCGGGGCATTGAGGTTTACTCAAGGCTTGGGACGGGGAAACTCGCCCCTGTCGGTCAGGGAACTGCGCCCCCACTTCCCTGACTCTCCGGGGGGCCCAGATGGATCTGGGCCCCCCGGTCCTCTTTAAGCGCCGGTTGGTTTCCGACCCTCGGGGAAGTCGAGCGCCTCGACTGCGGCGTGTGCGACCGTGTGTGCGTGGGATCAACCGTGCTCACTCCCGTGCTCACCGCCGTCGCCGGCGCGCCGGCTGCGGCGCAGGGTCACGGCAGCTCGATCGGCGACACCATCACCAGTTTCTTCTCCTCGGCGGGAACGTTCTTCTCGCAGCTGGCGAGCCTGAGCTGGCTATCGCTGCTCCTCGGCCTGGCCCTCTACGCGGTCTACCTCCTGCTGCGGTCCCGAGCCCTGTTCAACGCCGTGCGCGCCGCCTATCCGGGCGTGGCGGTGCGCTGGCGCGACGTCTGGGGCGCCTACATGGTCGGCTACGCCGTCAACAACGTGTTCCCGCTGGGCGGCGGCAACGTGGTTCAGCTGTTCCTGACGCGGATCTCCATCCCGCCCTCGAGCTATCCCACCGTGGCCGCCGCGTTGTCGACCGGCGTGCTGTTCGACTGGTTCATGGGGCTGTTGATCATGTGCTTCGCCTTCACCCAGGGTGTGTTTCCCAAGCCGCCGGACTTCTCCAAGCTGCCGGCGTTCGACATCAGCTTCTTCGCGTCGAACATGCGCTTCACCCTGTTCTTCCTCACCGTGCTGGCGATCGCGTTCCTGGTGGCGTTCGCCCTGCTGTCGGCCAAGGTGCGGGCGTTCTGGCAGCGCATCCGCCTCGGCCTGACGATCCTGTCCGACCGCCGCCGCTACCGGCGCGAGATGTGCCGCTGGCAGTTCGCCAGCTGGATCGCCCGCTTCGCCGCCTACTGGGCCCTGCTCGACGCCTTCCACATCGGGGGCTCGGTCCGCAACGCGCTGCTCGTGCTGGCGGTGCAGGTGGTCGCCTCGGTGTTCCCGTTCACGCCGGGCGGCGCCGGCGTCCAGCAGGCGCTGCTGCTCCAGATCTTCGGCGGGCCCTACGTGGCGGCTTTCTCGGTGGGTCAGCAGATCGCCACCGCGGCGTTGAGCACGGCGCTCGGCTTCGGCGCGCTCGTGTTCGTCTTCCGCTTCAAGAGCTTCAAGCAGGTGATGGCGCGGGCGCGTGAGCACCGCCGCACTGAGGGCATGTCGCCCGCCTGAGCGATGGTGGGCGTCAGCCGCCGGTGCGGACCGCCGTCACCCGCCCCGGGCCTCCCGCGCAGCCCCGCGCCGCCAGGGTGCCGGTGGCGCGGGCGTTGGCGAAGCGCAGCGTCAACGTCACTCCGTCCTCGCGGATCCCCGAGCCGCCGCCGGCGCCGATGAACACGTCGACCCTGCCCTGCAGGCCGTTGCAGGCCACGATCGAACGGGGAAGCTGGATCTTCGTGGCCAGCCGCCCCCCGCCCTGGACCTGGAAGGTGGACTGTTCGCGATCGGCGAAGTGGACCGTCCAGGTGCCGTCGGCCACCGTCCGGCGCACGGCCGGACGCATGTGCCAGGTCATGATGCCGTGACAGCCGGGCGGCGAGTAGCCGCCCGACAGCGTGGCCGAGCGCGCCCCGGTGAACGCCCCCTGTAGGCCGAACCGCGAGAGCCCCAGGGCCCCGTAGCGGCCGAGCGCCGACGGGAGCCGTCCGCCCAGGATCGACTCGCTGTAGCGCGTCGCGCTCGGTGGGCACGTGACCGGCCGAAGCATCACGAGGTCCTGGATCCCGTACTGCGGGACGCCGGCGGCCTGCCGGTGCGTCGCGTCCAGGACGAGCGCGAAGCTGGCGGGGAAGCCGTTGGCGGTTCCCTCCCAGTCGCCCTGGAGCGGCGTGAACGGGCGGCCGGCGCGCGGCTGCACGGTGGGCGGGCTGGGCTTGGCCATCTCCAGCGGCCGCGCCGCCGAGCGCGAGGCGCCGGCGAGGGTTACGCCGGCCGCGACCGCGCAGACCGAAACGGCGGCGACGGTCGGTCGCCACCGGCGAGGTGTGTGGGCACGAGCAAGCATTGAGTCCCCTTTCATCGTGGCCGGGGCACTGCGCCAAAACCTGGGCAATCCTACTCATACCTCACGCCCACCGTGCGCCGCGAGCAGCGCGGCGGCGTCCGCGGCGCGCCGCCGTTGCGCACCTCGCGCCCGGGCGGTCGCGATCCGCTGGACCTATAGTTGATCGAAGGGGCCACCCCTCTCACGATGCCGACTTTCTGCCGCCACAATCACCTCGTCCAGAACTGCCCGATCTGCGCCCGGGAGCAGGACGTGGAGATGCGTCCGGTCGTGTCCCCCGGCGGGCACACGGTGCGCCCCGGCCGCGGGGCGGGCGCGACCACGTCGGGTGCGGGCACGCGCTCTGGCGCCGGCGCCGCGCGCGGCAGCACCCGGGCGTCGGGAGGTCTCACCGTCCGCCGGCTCTCCCGGGCTGCCGAAGACGGGTTTCGCTCCGCGCTGGTCCCCGGCGTGCGGTCGGGCGCCGACGCCCAGCGCCTAGCGGTGGAGCTGGCCTTCGCCGCGACGCGGCTCGAGCGCCTGCGGTCCGATCGGCCCGGGCTCTACGGGGAGGTCGCCGACCCGGCACAACCGCTTGACGAGCGCACCTGGCTGGCGTTTCTCATCGCCTACCTGGGCCCCCTCGACGATGCTGATCCGTTCGCCGGCATCGCCCAGGCCCGCACGTCGTGGAGCTCTGGCGAGGCGCCGCGGCTGGACGAGGTCCCGACGGGGCCTCGGACCTCGCATGAGGCCGGCAAAGGGACGCGTACCACCGACGCCTACCGCCTGTGGGCGCAGCGCGCCGGGTCCCAGGAGGCCGCGTTCACCGGAGACGCCGCGTGGACGCCGGAGCGGCGATTCGCCCGCGTGTTCGAGCGTCTGGCGCTGCCGGGACTACACCGCGGGGCCCGCTTCGACCTGCTGGCCACGCTCGGTGCGCTGGGGGTCTACGAGCTGAGCGCGGGCGCGCTGGGCCTCGGCGGCAACGACACGGTGACTCTCGCCGCCAAACGCGTTCTGGGCATCGGCGACACGATGCTGCTCGAGCGCCGCGCCGCGGACCTGGCCACCGCGTGCGGGCTGCCGCTGGCGGCACTGGACGTCGGCCTGTTCAACTGGGAGCGGGGGTCGCGCGCGGGGCTGGGGCTGGACGCCGCGACCGAGCCCGACCCGGACCTGCTGAGCGGTGCCCAGGCCGCGCTCGGTCTCTCAGCCGGCGGGCCGTCAGCCACGCCGGCCGCGCACCGGCGCGCGCCAGGTTCTAGCCTTACGTACTGATGCTCGCCGTCCTCCTTCTCATTCTGTGGCCGGTGGCCGAGCTGTTCGTGGCGATCAAGGTCGCCGAGGCGATCGGTATCGCGCTCACCATCGTCCTGCTCATCGTGGGCTGGCCGATCGGGCTGTGGCTGACCCGGTCCAAGGGCCGCGCCGCGTGGCGCCGCCTCAGCGCCGCCGTGGCCGCCGGACGACCGCCCGGGCGCGAGGTGGTGGACGCAGCGCTGGTGCTTGCGGGGGGCGTGCTGATCATGATCCCCGGCTTCATCACCGACGGGATCGGCCTCCTGCTCGTCCTGGCCCCGAGCCGTGCCCTGGCCCGTGGCGCGCTCATCCGCAACTTCCAGAGCCGCCTGGTGGTCACCGCCACCCGGTTCTCCCGCGCGCCGCGATCGCCGTACGACGTCGACTCCACCGCCACGGACCTCGATCGCCCGCAACTGCACGGATGAGCCTTACCGCCGCCAACCACCTGCGCACGCTCGCCTTCGGCGACGTCTCGGGCGGCCTGTGGGGCGCGGCCGTGCACACCGCCAGTCCCGTTCTCGTGTTCGGCGACAGCAGCGGTGAGACGTGGTCGGCCGCGCTGCCCGCCGAGGGCTGGAGCCTCGAAGGCGTGGGGTGGCGGCTGAGCGGCGAGGGCGTCGAGTTGCATGTGGCCCCGGGCGGCGAGGCGGAGGAGATGGAGTCCGCGGAGGAGGACTCCACCGCCGATCTCAGCGGCTGCGACGAGCTGTGCCGCGTCCGCGGGACCGTGGCCATCGGCGGCGCCGAGCGCACGGTCGATTGCGTGGGCACCCGGTGCGTGATCGACGGCGTCGACGCCGGGTCGCTGGGGTCGGCCCGGATCGTGTCCGGCTGGTTTGACCGGGACGAGGCCTTCATGCTGCTGGCGCTGCGCGCGGCAGCCGCCATGGGCCAGGAGTCGGACCTCGTGGCGGCCACGCTGTTCGATCCCGAGGGCTGGGTCTCGGTGGACGACCCCCGTCTGTCGACCACCTACGGTGCGTCGGGCCTGCCGTGGCGCACCAACCTCGAGCTCTGGATCGGCGAGGGGGATCAGGAGTTCCCGCGCCGAGTGGCCGGCGAGGCCGCGGGTGACGGCGCCGCCCTGCAGGTCCAGGACACGGAGTTGCGCGTCATCCCGCTGCGCTGTCACAGCCGGGGACGCGAGGGGACCGGCGTGTACGTCCTCGCCACGTTCTAGATGACGCGGGCGGAGGCGAGGCACAGCGCCGGGTCACCGGCCGGAGATGCACGGCCACCGGTGGGCGCCGTGATCAGCGATTTCGGCGGCGTCCTCACGTCATCGCTGCAGGGCTCGTTCGAGGCCTTCCAGGAGTCCTCCGGAGTCCCGCTCCCCGAGCTCGGGAGGGCGATGGCCGCGCTCGCCGTCCGCCACGGCGCCAACCCGTTGTTCGAGCTGGAGACGGGACGGCTGAGCGAGTCCGTCTTCCTGGCCCAGATCGGCACACAGCTCTCGGAACAGCTCGGGCGGACGGTCGACATGGACGGCTTCGGGGAGCGCTATTTCGCCCATCTGGCGCCCAACGAGCGCATGATCGGCTACATGCGCGAGCTGCGCGATCGCGGCTACAAGCTGGCCATCTGCACCAACAACGTGCGCGAATGGGACCAGCGCTGGCGCGCCATGCTGCCGGTGGATGACATCTTCGAGGTCGTGGTGGACTCCGCCTTTGTCGGATCGCGCAAGCCCGAGCCGCGCATCTACAAGATCACGCTCGAGCGACTCGGCGTAGACGCCGGCGCGGCGCTGCTCATCGACGACATCGAGCTCAACTGCACCGGCGCGCGCGAGCTGGGCATCCAGGCGGTCTGGTTTCAGTCCACCGAGCAGGCGATCGCCGAGACCGAGGCTGCGCTGCAGGAGGCGGGCTAGCCCGTGGGCCGCCGGTTCTGGTGGGCGGCGTCGGTGGGGTCCGTGCTCCTCTTCGCCGCCGCGATGGTCGCCGCCGTGCTGCTCAACTCCACGCAGCCGGGGCCCGTCGCCACCGGCTCCCGGGTGGCCAGTGCCAGCACCATCGCCCCCGACCCACCCCATCCGGGCGATCCCAACGTCTCGGTGTCTGTGTCAGACCGCGCCGTCGGTGCGCCGATCCCGTCGGGGTTTCTGGGGTTCTCGTTCGAGTTCCAGGGCGTGCGCGCCTACACCGGCTCAGACCCCGCGCACATCAATCCGGTCCTCGTCCAGCTCATCCGCAACCTCACCCCTGGCCAGGCGCCGGTGCTGCGGATCGGGGGCAACAGCACCGATGTCGCCTACGTCACCGGCACCGGCGTCAAGCCCCTGCCGTACGTGGGCTACGAGCTGACCCCGAGCTGGATGGCCACCACCGGAGCGCTGGCCCGGCAGCTCGGCGCGCGCATGATCATGGGCCTGAACCTGGCCGCCAACGACCCGGCGCTCGACGCCGCCGAGCTGCGCGACTACGTCAACGCGCTGGGCGAGAACGCCATCGACGCGGTAGAGATCGGCAACGAGCCCAACGTCTACCGCAAGATCACCGTCTACCGCACCGCCGCCGGCGCGCCCGTCCACGCCCGGCCGCGCAGCTTCGGCTACCCCGCCTTCCGCACCCAGTTCGAGACGATCGCCCGGCAGACCGAGCCCTTGGCGCTGGCCGGGCCGGCCCTGGCGGCGGGCCCGAGCCCGGGGAGGGGGTCCTGGGTGAACACCGTCTCGGACCTGCTGCGGCGCGAGCCGCGGCTGTCGACGATGACCGTGCACCGCTACCCGCTGCGCAACTGCTACGTGCCGCCGAGCTCGCCGCAGTATCCGACGATCTCCCATCTGCTCTCGAGCTACGCCACGGTCACGTTGGCCGACAGCCTGAAGCGCTGGATCGACATCGCCCACGCCCAGCACCGCCGGATCCGCCTCGACGAGCTCAATTCCGTGGCCTGCCGGGGCAAGGCGGGGGTCAGCGACACCTTCGCCAGCGCCCTGTGGGTCACCGATGCCCTGTTCGGGCTGGCCCGGGCCGGGATCGACGGCGTCAACTTGCACACCCTGCCCAACGCCGCCTACGAGCTGTTCGCCTTCAGCCGGCGCGGCGGCCGCTGGCAGGCTCAGGTGCGGCCCGTCTACTACGGGCTTGAGCTGTTCGCCCAGGCGGCCCCCGCCGGCGCCCGGCTACTCGCGCTGAGCCGCCGCGGCGCCGACGCTGGGCTCAGCGCCTGGGCCACGCGGGCCCCCGACCATCGCCTGCGCGTCGTGCTCATCAACAAGAGCCAGACCCGGCGTAAGACCGTCACGGTCCGTCTGCCGGCCGGTGCGCCGGACACGGCGAGCGTGCAGCGGCTGCTGGCGCCCAGCGTCCGCGCCGGCCAGGGGGTGACGCTGGGCGGGCGAAGCTACGGCGCGGAGACAGCGAACGGACAGCTCGGGACCCCGGAGCTGGAGCCGGCACGGGTCGTGCGCGGACGGGTGACGCTGTCGGTCGCGGCCGCCAGCGCGGCGCTCCTCACGGTCGGCTGACCGAGGTCCCCGGCGTGGCTGAGGTGCGCCCGTCAGCCGGAGCGGATCAGTTCTCGGCGCCCAGCCGGTCCCAGCAGTAGAGCTCCAGGCACTCGGCCGCCAGCGAGCGACACCGCTCCTCCGACAGCCACGGCAGCACGGTGTCGAAAGCCTGTTCTTCGCCCACCCCCGCCTCGAACGCCTCCTCGCCGCGAAACCCGGCGGCGATCTTCAGCGCCTCGCGCCGATTCTCGCCCAGAGACGGGAACACGTTGACCAGGAACTCCTTGCTGGGCAGGGGGTGCCCCACCTCCAGCGAGACGTGCCAGGCGGCCAAGAGCGACAGGTCATGCTCGTCGAGGTCGGCCACGGCCTTCGCGTAATGGGACTCCAGCTCGCTCTCCGGGATCTCGTCGACCCACGCCCGCACCACCTCGCCCAGGATCTGGCGACGCGCTTCCCGGCCGACCGAATCGGCGATCACCCGGATGGCGTTCTGCGGTTCTATGAAGCAGAGGGTCATTGCGGCTCCGACTCAGGATTGCGAATGCCGCGAAAGGTAGGGACGGCCCCGGACGGAGCCGCGCGCGATACGCGGCGCCCCGGATGGGCGAGCGGGCGGGCTTAGTTAGGAGGCCAGCGCGGGCGCAGGCTCGTCCAGCTTGACGCCGGCGAGCTTGTGCAGTCCGACCAGCTCGATCAGCGTGCGGATCTGCGGCTGCGGGCCGCACAGCCGCACTCCGCACCCGTGGGCGCGCAGCCGGCGCGCCAGCATCACGAGGTCGAGCATCAGCGACGCGTCGGCGAAGACCAGCTCGGACAGGTCCACGCGCACATCCTTCTGAGCGCGGATGGCCCTGATCAGTGCCCGGCGGCGGCAGCCCTGCGTCGTGCGGTCCTCGTCGCCGGCGCAGCGCAAGACGGGCGGTGTGTCATCGAAGACGACGATCCCGGAAACCTACTCAAGTCCGCCGGTGATTGGCAAGCCGATTGATCAGATGTCACACGCAGAGACAAGCGGCGCCGCTCGGGACGACTCGCGGCCGGTCTCTAGACTGTGGTCCATGGCAACTGTCGATGAAGTGACCGACGTCCTGCGCGAAGTGATCGACCCCGAGCTGGGACTTGATTTCGTCGAGCTCGGCCTCATCTACGAGGTGGAGGTCGACGGCGGCGCGGTGCACGTCACCTACACGCTCACCAGCCCCGGCTGCCCGATCGGACCGCAGGTCTCGGAGCAGATCGAGGAGTTCGTGATGGATCTCGACGGCGTCGAGAACGTTCAGTCAACGATGACCTTCACGCCGCCCTGGACGCCCGAGCTGATGAGCGAGGACGCCAAGTTCGCGCTCGGGTTCTGAGCCCCCGGGAGTCGATCAGGCGCTGAGCCGAGGCGGCTCAAGCGCCGGGGCGAAGCTCGCGGTTGAGGTCGATGGCGCGGATGTCGTGCTCGCCGGGGAGCTTGGCCAGCACGGCGAGCGCCACGCTGCGCACGTCGTGCTCCTGGCGGCCGAGGTCGTCCACCAGGGACTTCAGCGCCGTGTGGACGATCTTCAGCTGCGCCGCCGTCAGCTCGAGGTGGAAGGCGATCTCCCCCGGCTTGATCAGAACATCGTCTTCCATCGTGCTCCTCCGGGCTTCTCTCAGCTCTGGGTTCGTTTGCGGGCGGGGCGTGCGCCGCGCTCGCGCTTGGCGCGCATGTCGGCGGCCGGCCCGCGCTTGGCCCGGCCGTGTTCGGCGGGCACGATCGGCGCCGGCCCGCCGGTGCCGGACGCTGCGGCGGCGCGCGCCGTCGCGTCGCCGTTGGACGCCACCGGGGCCCGTCGGGGACGGCGGCCGCGGGCGGCCGCCAGCAGCTCCGCCAGCGACGCCTCGATGCCGTCGGCAACGACGTCGATGTCGGGCAGCGCGTCGTAGTCGCCCAGGAGCCCGTAGTCCAGGCCCCCGTTGTAGGACATGATCGCGACGGCGAGGGCGTGGTCCTCGGGCAGGAAGGCGACCGGGAACAGGTCCTGGAGCTGGCGGCCGAGCACGTAAAGCGGGAGCTGCGGGCCGGGGATGTTGGTCACCAGCAGGTTGAACAGCCGCGTGGAGAAGTTCAGCCGGCTCGCCTGCGCCAGGATCGTCGGGGGCGCCAGGTTGTTGACGGCCGCCAGCGTGGCCGCCCCGACCGCCTGCTTTGACTCCTTGAGGCCGTCCATGGCGGCGCGGATGAAGCGCAGCCGGGCGGCCGCGTCGTCGATGTAGACCGGCAGCGGGCCGCGCATGGCGGTCAGCTGGTTGCCCAGACTGCCGCGCTGGTCGGTGCTGCGCACCGACACGGGGACGAGCGCGCGCATCTCCAGTCCCTCGGTGCGGACGCCGCGCGAGCGCAACCATTGCGCCAGGGCGCCTGAGACCACCGTGAGCACCACGTCGTTGACGGTGCCGCCCAGGGCGTCCTTGATCTCCTTGTAGTCCGCCAGCTGCTGGCGCACGACCGCATAGCGGCGATGGGGGCCGATGGTGACGTTGAGCGGTGTCTCGGGGGCGGGGTTCAGGCCGGCCCACACCAGCTCGCCCAGCCCCTCGAGCACGTCGCGCGCGAGATGCAGCGAGGTCGCCGGCCGGGTGGCGGCGACGGCGCTGCGCGTGACGAGCGAGGCCGTGGTGGTGACCACGCCGCGCGCTCCGGCGAGCACCAGGTCGGCGCGGGAGGGCTCGGGCTCGGGGCGCCACGGCTCCAGCGCGGCGTCGGGCGGGGCGGGCTCGGGCTCGACGTCGAACAGCACCGACGCCAGGTCGACTCCGGCGATCCCGTCCACGAGCGCGTGGTGGGTCTTGCAGATCAGGGCGAAGCGGTCGCCGTCGAGCCCCTCGACGAGCCACTGCTCCCACAGCGGCTTGGATCGGTCCAGCTGCTGGGAGGCGATCCGCGACGTGAGCAGGAACAGCTGCTCCTCGGACCCGGGGGCCGGGAGCGCGGTGTGGCGCACGTGGTACTCGAGGTTGAAGTCCGGATCGTCGACCCACAGCGGCCGGCCGGTCTCCAGCGGCGGCGTGGCCAGCTTCTGGCGGTAGCGGGGCACGAGGTGCAGCCGTCCGCGGACGTGATCGAGAAAGTCCTCGAACGCCGGCGCCGGTCCCTCGAAGATGAGCACGGCGCCGATGTGCATGTGCGACGCGCGACCCTCCTGGTGCAGGAATGACGCGTCGATCGAGGTGAGGCGGTCGAGGTGCTGCTGCGGCAAGTTCCCGCTCCCGGATGGCTGGTTGCGAATGTCCAAGCCTACTCGAAGGTAAGCGCTTGCAGTAGCGTGTGACAGGGTCACACGATGGCGTGGGATTTCTCGACAGAACCGGAGTTCGAGCGCAAGCTGGAATGGATGCGCGCCTTCGTGCGCGAGCAGGTCTGGCCGCTGGAGACGCTGCTGGACGAGCTGGGCTGGGAGGGCCTGCGCCGGGCCGCCAAGCCGCTGCAGGAGCAGGTTAAGCAGCAGGAGCTGTGGGCCGCCCATCTGGACCCCGAGCTCGGCGGCCAGGGCTTTGGCCAGGTGAAGCTCGGACTCATGCACGAGATCCTGGGCTCCAGCCCGATCGCGCCGCTGATGTTCGGCAACGCCGCTCCGGACTCGGGCAACTCCGAGATCCTGGCCATGGGCGGCACTCCTGAGCAGAAGGACCGCTACCTGTACCCGCTGCTGGCCGGCGACCTGAAGTCCGGCTTCAGCATGACCGAGCCCGACAGCGCCGGCTCCGACCCCACACTGCTACGCACCCGGGCGGTGCGCGACGGCGACGACTGGGTGATCACCGGCCACAAGTGGTTCACCTCCAACGGGTCGATCGCGGACTTCCTGATCGTCATGGCGGTTACCGACCCCGATGCGCGCCCCCACAACCGCGCGTCGATGTTCATCGTCGATACCGACACCCCCGGGGTCGAGATCATCCGCGACGTGGCGACGATGGAGCACCCCTACGAGAGCTTTGGCCGCTACGGCAACCATGCCGAGATCCGCTACGAGGAGGTGCGCGTCCCCGGCACGGCGCTGCTGGGGGCCGAAGGCGCCGGCTTCCTCATCGCCCAGCAGCGTCTTTATCCCGGGCGCGTCCACCACTGCATGCGCTGGCTGGGGGTGGCTCGGCGAGCCTTCGACATGCTGTGCGAGCGGTCGCTGTATCGCTACGCGCACGGCTCCACGCTGAGCAAGCACGGGACGATCCAGAACTGGATCGCAGATTCCGAGGCCGAGATGACGGCGGCGCGGCTGATGACTCTGCACGCTGCCTGGAAGATGGACACTCAGGGCGTCATGGCGGCGCGCAAGGACATTGCGCTGATCAAGTTCTACGGCGCGAAGGTCCTGCACGATGTGGTCGACCGCGCGCTACAGGCCCACGGGGGCCTGGGCTACTCGACCGATCTGCCGTTGGAGGCGATGTACCGCTTCGCCCGCGCCGCCCGCATCTATGACGGCCCCGACGAGGTCCATCGCGCGTCGGTGGCGCGTCAGGTGCTGCGCGGCTACGAGGCACCGGCGGACGAGGTCCCGTCCGAGTTCATCCCGGCGCGCCGGGAGGCGGCCCGGCGCCAGTTCGCCGACCTGCTGGAAGCGGCCACCGCGAACGACTGACCCAGCGCGCACGCGTCGACCCCGCGCCTGCCGCTCGCCGTTCTAGACTCAGGTCCGTGGGACACGTCCCAGACACTTTGCTGCTCGCTGCGCCGCGCGGGTACTGCGCCGGCGTCGACCGCGCCGTGCAGACGGTCGAGCGGGCCCTCGAGCTCTACGGCGCGCCGGTCTACGTGCGCAAGGAGATCGTCCACAACAAGCACGTGGTCGAGCAGCTACGCGATCGCGGGGCGGTGTTCGTCGAGGCCGAGACCGAGGTGCCCGAGAGCGCCACCGTGGTGTTCTCGGCCCATGGCGTGGCGCCCAGCGTCCACGCCAACGCGCTGACGCGCCGGCTGCAGACGATCGACGCCACCTGTCCGCTGGTCACCAAGGTGCACCGCGAGGCCCTGAAGTTCGCCGCCGACGGCTACACGATCGTGCTCATCGGGCACGCGGGTCACGAGGAGGTCGAGGGGACGATGGGCGAGGCACCCGACCACATCGTGCTCATCGAGGACGAGGCCGGGGTCGACAAGCTCGAGGTCCGCGACCCGGACAAGGTCGCCTACATCTCCCAGACGACGCTGTCGGTGGACGAGACCCGCGCGATCATCAACCGGCTGCGGGAGCGCTTCCCGTCCATCGTCGGGCCGCGTACCGACGACATCTGCTACGCCACCACCAACCGCCAGGCGGCGGTCAAGCAGCTGGCCCAGCAGTCCGATCTGGTGCTCGTCATCGGCTCGGGGAACTCCTCCAACTCCAACCGGCTGGTGGAGGTGGCGCGCGAGCACGGCGCCGACTCCCACCTGATCGACAACGAGTCCCAGGTGCGCGAGGAGTGGCTGGAGGGCAAGCGGGTGGTGGGGATCACCTCCGGGGCCAGCGCGCCCGAGGAGCTCGTCCAGCGCCTCGTGGAGCTGTTCCGCCAGCGGGGCACCGAGGACATACGGGAGCTGGAGGTCGTCCAGGAGGACGTGCGCTTCATGCTCCCCAAGGTCGTGCGCCAGGCTCGGCCGCCGGTCGCCGCCGCTTAGACGGCCGATCCCGGGGGCGGACCGCTGCGGACGCTGGTCCTCTCCGATCTGCACCTCGGCGCTCACACACGCGCCGACGTCCTGCGTGACGCCCGCCGGCGTGAGCCGCTGCTGGCGGCGCTGGCCGGGTGCGATCGCCTGGTGCTGCTGGGCGACGTGCTGGAACTGCGCCACGGACCGCTGCGCGAGGCGCTGGCCGTGGCCCGGGAGCCGCTGCGCGAGATCGGCGCCGCGCTCGGGCCCGCCGGCCAGATCGTCGTGCTGTCGGGCAACCACGATCACCATCTCGTGGAGGCGTGGATGGCCCGACGCGCCGCCGACGGCCCGGCGCCCCCGCTGGGCGCGCAGGCGGCGGTGGACTGGCGGGCCGGCGAGCCGCTTTCGCTGCTGGCCGAGATGCTCGCGCCCGCACAGGTCAGCGCCGCCTACCCGGGGCTGTGGCTGCGCGACGACGTCTACGCCACCCACGGGCACTACCTGGACCTGCACCTGACCGTCCCGTCACTGGAGCGGCTGGGCGCGGGCGTGATGCGCCGCGTGGTGGCCCTCAACCGCGAGGGCCCCCGCTCCGCCGAGGACTACGAGACCGTCCTGACGCCGCTGTACGCCTGGGTGCACGCCATCGCTCAGCTCGCCGACGCCGACCGCAACCGCGTGCTGCACGGCGGCTCGGTCCGAGGCTGGCAGGCGCTCACCGGCGCCCGGCGCGGGGCCCGGCGCACTGTCACCGCGGCCGGCTTCCCGTTGCTGGTGGGCGTGCTGAACCGCGCCGGCCTGGGTCCGCTGCGCGCCGAGCTTTCGGGCCCCGAACTGCGGCGCGCCGGCCTGCGCGCCCTGGATGAGGTCGTGTCGCGGCTCGGGGTGCAGGCGGGTCACGTCATCTTCGGGCACACCCACCGCGCCGGCCCACTGCCCGCCAACGACGCGGCGGAGTGGCGGACGCCCGCCGGCGCCCAGCTGGTCAACAGCGGCTGCTGGGTGCAGGAGCCGGCGTTCCTGGGCCCGGATCCGTCACAGAGCCCCTACCGGCCGGGCTTCTGCGTCGTGCTCGAGGACGCTGCGCCGCCGCGGCTGATCAACCTGCTGGATGGCCCGACAGCCCCGGCGTGAAGCACACGGCGTGGCAGGTCACGCCGTCGGGGATCTCCAGCGCCAGCTCCCCCACGGTGCTGTGCGGGTGGGAGATGAGCTCGTAGGCGCCCGGGTGATCGACGGTGACGGCACGGCCGTTGGCTATCACCGTGCCCTCGCCCTCGAGCACCGCCCAGACGCCGCCAGCGTCATAGGGGCCACTGTAGGGGCCTGGGACGTCCTCGCTCTGCGGGACGAGGATCGCGCCGGGGACGTCCTCGGGTCGCAGTGGCGCTATCGGATCCCGGCCGACGCCGAGCAGCTCCTGGATCGCCCGTCTCGGTCTCCTCATAGCCGCCCTCGCCGTAGTGGAAGTCGAACAGCCGTCCCTCCTGGTTGAACAGGTACCGAGCCGGCCAGCCCAGGTTGCCGTAGTCCTGCCAGATCTGTAGGTCCGTGTCGACCACCACCGGATAGGGGACCGCGAGCCGGGCCACGGCCGCCTCGACGGCGTCGGGGCCTGCCGAGGGTGGGAACCCCGACGAGTGGATGCCGATCACGCGAAGGCCCTCGGCTTCGTAGCGCTCATGCCAGCCGGTGACGTAGGGAAGGGTCCGGATCGAGTTGGGGCGGCAGAAGTCCCAGAACTCCACCAGCACCGGGCGCCCGCGCTGCTGGTCCATCCGCAACGGCGCGACGTTGATCCACGGCAGGCGTGGGGGGAACATCGGGGCCTCGATGTGGTCGACCGGGGGGCGCATGGGGTGCGGGCGACGATGCTAGACGCGCGGTTAATGCCGGCGCTTCCGGTAGCGCGGGGCGAACGTCAACGACGGCTGTCGAGGAGGGGGAGCGGCGGTTCCGGCGGTGGTGGCGGCCTCCGGCCGGGGTCTTGGGAGATTGTTCCAGTCTGCCTGGAATTATCTCCCAAAACCTCCATGAACGCAGGGATTTCACGCCCACGCAGGTCCACCTTCGAAAGCCGAAGTTCGCGCCAACAACCACACCCCAGGCCCCGACCGTTGCTTACCGCCATCACCTCGCATGCCAAATCAGTTATATTCCGCGTATGGCATCTACGACCTGGAGCGTCCTGGCCGACCCCCACCGCCGCCGCGCCCTCGACCTGCTGCAGACACGACCCCATACGGTCGGTGAACTCACAGCCAGCCTCGGGCTCAGCCAGCCCGGCACCTCCAAGCATCTGCGCACGCTGCGCGAGGCCGGCCTGGTGCGCGTCCGCGTCGACGCACAGCGCCGGGTCTATGAGCTGGATCCCGCGCCGCTGGCCGAGCTGGACGACTGGCTTGCGCCCTACCGGCGGTTCTGGGACCGGCGACTGGATGCGCTGGGCCGCCACCTCGATGAGACCGAACCCCCCAAGGAGGACTAGACATGCCGAACGCAACCGGCACCTACGAGCAGGTCAGCGGCAGCCCGGTCGTCCGCTTCGAGCGGACGTTCCCGTACCCCGCCGCCCGGGTGTGGGACGCGATCACCGATCCCGCCCGTCTGGAGCAGTGGTTTCCGACGACCGTGGAGTTCGCCGCGCTGCGGCCCGGCACGCCGATCACGTTCCGCTTCGCCGAGGACCGCTACCCGCCGATGGACGGCGAGTTTCGCGAAGTGAGCGCGCCGCGCCGGCTGTCGTTCACCTGGGGCGACGACCTGCTCACCTTCGAGCTCGAGGAGCGCGACGGCGCCGCTGCCTGCCGGCTGGCGTTCTCCGTCGTGCTCGACAGTGCCGACAAGGCGGCGCGTGACGCGGCGGGGTGGGACGATTGCCTGGACATGCTCGACGTGGTGGTCTCTGGAGAGGCCCCGGAACGGCCGTGGAAATCAGAGAGTTGGCGGGCTCGTTACGATGAGTACAAACGCCAGGGATTCCCTGCTACCGCAGCTATTCCGGAGTAGCGTCCGCCGCCCGGATGGGCGGCGCCAAGGGCGCTATACTCCGTGAAGTATTGAATCCATGTCGCCTTTGAGGAGTTTTCACCCATGAGTCCGTCCGGAGCCGAAGTTCTCCGCCAGATCAAGAGCAGGATCGACGAGGTCGATCCGGCGGTCGTGCGTGAGCAGTCCTCCAACGGCGCGCTTGTCGTCGACGTGCGCGAGCCCGAGGAGTGGGGCACCGGTCACATCCCGGGCGCCAAGCACGTCCCGAAGTCCTACCTGGAATCACGCATCGAGGGCGCCGCGCCTGACCGCGCCCAGCACGTGATCCTCTACTGCCAGTCGGGCAACCGCTCGGCGTGGGCGGCGCGGACGCTGATCGAGGACCTGGGCTACGAGCACGTCGAGTCGATGACCGGCGGCTTCACGCTGTGGAAGGACCGCGGATATGAGGTCGAGCAGCCCCGGTCCCTGACCGCCGAGCAGCGCGAGCGCTACAGCCGCCACCTGCTGCTGCCCGAGGTCGGGGCCGAGGGCCAGCAGAAGCTGCTCGACGCCAAGGTGCTCCTGCTGGGCGCCGGTGGACTGGGCTCGCCGTCGGCGCTGTACCTGGCCGCCGCGGGCGTCGGGACGCTGGGCATCGTGGACGACGACGTCGTGGACCTGTCCAACCTCCAGCGCCAGGTGATCCACAACTCCGAGCGCGTCGGGGTGCCCAAGGTCGATTCGGCCGAGGAGACCATCACCGCGCTCAACCCCGACGTCAAGGTCAACAAGTACCCCGTCCGACTCGGCCCCGAGAACATCATGGACATCCTGCCCGGCTACGACATCGTGGTCGACGGCCTGGACAACTTCCCCACGCGCTACCTGCTCAACGACGCCTCCGTGCGGCTCCAGATCCCGGTGGTATCGGCGGCGATCCTCGGGTTCGAGGGCCAGCTGAGCGTCTTCAAGCCCTATGACGGCCCGTGCTACCGCTGCCTGTTCCCGACCCCGCCCCCGGCCGAGCTGGCTCCCTCCTGCGGGGCCAACGGCGTGTTGGGCGTGCTCCCGGGGACGATGGGGCTGCTGCAGGCGACCGAGGTCATCAAGCTCATCCTCGGCGAGGGCGAGCCCGCCATCGGCCGTCTGCTGCTCTACGACGCGCTGGCGGCGACCATCAACGAGGTCAAGATCCGCCGCGACCCGGAGTGCCCGATCTGCTCGCGACATCCCGAGGCGATCTCCGACGAGGAGATGGGCGTCTTCCCGGACTACGAGGCGTTCTGCGCCGGGGCGCACTAGGCTCACGCCCATGGCCACCATTCGCATCCCACCCGTGCTTCGCCCTGCCGTCGGTGGGGAGAAGCAGCTGAGCGCGGAGGGCTCCTCCGTGGGGGAGATCCTGCGCTCCGTCGCCGACGAGCACCCTGAGACTCAAACCCAGCTGTTCGCCGCCGACGGCGGCTTGAACCGCTACGTCAACGTCTATCTCAACGACGAGGACGTGCGCGTGCTCGACGGGCTGGACACGGCGGTCGGCGACAGCGACACGTTGGTCATCCTGCCGGCCATGGCCGGCGGCTGAGCGCGGGAAGGGTTTCCCGGCACCGGGGTCCTTGAGGGGGTATGACCCCCAACCGAGGAGAACCCGGAATGAGAATCCGTTGGAGCAGGATGGCCCTCATGGCCGTGGTCGGGCTGCTGGCCGTGGCCGCGGTCGCCGTAGCCAAGTCGGCCACGATCGGCGTCGGCAAAGCGAGCGTCAAGGGCCACAAGGAGTCCGTCGCGGTCAACTCGCGTGGCGTGACCATCTACCAGTTGGGTCCGGAGACGACCCGCCACCTGGTGTGCAAGTCTCAGGCGTGCTTCGCGGCCTGGCCGCCACTCAAGGCCAAGGGCGCGGTGACCAAGATGACCGGCGTCACGGGCAAGGTCGGCACGATCAAGCGTGACGGCTTCACCCAGGTGACGCTCGGCGGCAAGCCGCTATATACGTTCGTCGAGGACGGCGGGCGCCGCGGCAAGGCCGAGGGCGAGGGCATCAACGCCTTCGGCGGCGTCTGGCACGTCGTCAAGGAGGGTTAGGGGATTGGGCCCCGCCCATCCCGGCGGTGCGCTGCCGGGATGGGCGGGACCGTCTCCCCTCGCTACACTTCGTAAAGCAATGGCCGCCGAGAGCTTGCAGAACAAGCCATGCGGGGGACGTTACGGCGACATCGTCCAGTCGATCGGGCACACGCCGCTGATCGAGCTCAAGCGCCTGAGCCCCAAGCCGGGGGTGAGGATCTGGGCCAAGCTGGAGAGCCGCAACCCCACGGGCTCGGTCAAGGACCGCGTGGCCCGGGCGCTGATCGAGGACGCCGAGGACAAGGGCCTCATCCGGCCCGGCCAGACGATCCTCGAGCCCACCTCGGGCAACACCGGCATCTCGCTGGCGATGATCTGCGGGCGCAAGGGCTACAACGTCAAGGTCGTGATGCCGGAGAACGTCACGCCGGAGCGCACCGAGCTGCTGCGCATGTACGGCGCGGAGATCGTCTACTCGGAGGGGTCCAAGGGCTCCAACGGGGCGGTCGAGATGGCGCTGGACATGGCCGGCCGCGATGCCTCCTATTACATGCCCTACCAGTACGGCAACCAAGCCAACCCCGACGCGCACTACAACGGCACGGCGCTCGAGATCCTCGAGGAGCTTGACGAGGTCACTGCGTTCGTAGCCGGCCTGGGCACCGGGGGCACGCTGATGGGCAACGGCCGCCGCCTCAAGGAGGAGCTGGGCGACAGCGTCAAGATCGTCGCCGCCGAGCCGATGCAGGGCGAGCCCGTGCAGGGCCTGCGCTCCCTGGACGACGGCTTCATCCCGCCGATCATCGACCTGTCGCTCCTGGACCGCAAGATCTTCGTCACCAACCACGACGCCATCGTCTGGACGCGCAAGCTGCTCGACGAGGAGCGGCTGTTCGCCGGCGTGTCCTCGGGAGCGATCGCGCGCGTCGCCGTCCGGATCGCCGGCGAGCTGGATGAGGGCAACGTCGTGTTCATCGTCTGCGACGACGGCTGGAAGTACCTGTCGTCGGGCATCTACACGCGCCCGGTCGAAGAGATCGAGAACCTGGACTCCACCGTCTGGTGGTGAGCAGAGACGGCCGCGCGTCCCGGCGCGCGCTCCTCACCGGCGCGGGCGCCGCGCTCGCCGGCGGGACGCTGGCGGTGGCCGGATGCGGGAGCGCGGACACCGGCAAGCAGGCGGTGAAGAAGACCTCAGCGCCGGTGCGCAGTCAGGACATCGCGATCCTCAACCAGGCCCTCGCGCTCGAGCGCCGTACGGTGGCCGCCTACATCGCCGGAATCCCGCTGCTCACGCAGTCAGAGCGCAAGGCCGCCCGGCAGTTCCTCAACGAGGAGCTGGAGCACACCGGCGAGCTCATCAGCCTCATCAAGGCCGCCGGCGGCAAGGCTCCGCCCCGCGCCGACAGCTACGTGCTGGGTCATCCCACCGACGGGCCCGGGGTGCTGAGGCTGCTGCACTCGCTGGAGGGGCTGCAGATCTCCGGCTACCTGGACTGGATCCCGCGGCTGTCTCCGGGACCGGTGCGAGCCGCGGTGTCCTCGATCCTCACTGTCGACTCCCAGCACCTGGCCGTGGTCCGGGTGATGCAGGGCCAGGTCCCGGTCCCCGGGCCGTTCGTCACCGGGTCGGTGTGAGCGCCGCGGTGCCGGGTCTACCCACGCGACGCGAACTGCTCGCCACCGGGGCGGGCGGGCTGATGGTCACGGGCGCGACGGTCACCGCCGGTCTGATCGCCACCGGCGGCACCGCGGCGGCGGCGACATCCACCACGTCCGAGCCGCCGTTCTCGGAAGCCGACCGGCTTCAGCGGCTGATCCGCCTGGAGCTGCTGCTGCTCTACTCCTACCGCTACGTGCTCGGCTCCTCGCTCCTGGGGCCCGGGACCCGGCGCACGCTGGCGCCGTTCCCCGGTCACGAGGAGGCGCACATCGCCGCGCTGGCGGCTCGGCTCAGGGCCCGTGGCGGGACGCTGCCGCCGGGCCCCGCGAGCGTCGCCGAGGCCAATCGTGACCTCGCCGGGCGCAAGATCGGGGGGCGGCTTGGCCAGCTCAAGGGCGGCCCGGATGCTCTGCGGATGCTGCTCACCCTCGAACAGGTGACCATCGGCGCGTACTTCGTCGCCCTGACCAAGCTCCAGGACGCCGAGCTGGTCCGCCTCGTCTGCGAGATCATGGGCAACGAGGCCCAGCACGACGCCATGATCGGCCTGTCGATGCCCAAGGCCAGACCGGGGTCGGCCGTCCCGTACGGGCTCGTGCAGGGGCTACAGTGAGAGCCGCCATGCGCATGCCCCAGGCTCTGTTCGACGAGATGGTGGCGCACGCGCGGGCCGACGCTCCCAACGAGTGCTGCGGGATGATCGCGTCCGCCGACGGCGGGGCGGTCAAGATCTATCCGGCGCAGAACGCCGCCGCCAGTCCGCTGCGCTACGAGATCGACGGCGCCGAGCAGTACCGGATCCAGATGGCGATTGACGACGCCGGTCATGACCTGGGCGCCATCTATCACTCGCACACCCGCAGCCCGCCCTATCCCTCGCAGACCGACATCAACCTGGCGTTCTACCCCGATGCCCTCTACGTGATCGTCGGCCTGGCCGGGGATGACGCCGAGGTGCGCGCATTCGAGATCCGCGACGGCCAGGTGGCCGAGGCGGACTTAGAGGTGAGTTGAGGCTCATGGCCGAGCGGGTGCGCGAGCCGACGCTCGTCTGCCCGCAATGCTCGCAGCGGTTCGCGGGCGAGATGCGCTTCTGTCCTGACTGCCGGCTGCCGCTGGTGCTCGAGTCTGGCGGGGAGGGCGCTGACTACGAGAGCGAGCGCCACCGGCGCCTGCGCAAGGTCAAGCCCCAGCTCTCGGAGGGCGATCTGGTCAAGGTCGCCTGGGCGCGCAACGAGTCCGAGGGCCAGTTCATCCAGGGCCTGCTGCTGGAAGAGGGGGTCCCGAGCATGCTGCGCCGCAGCGCGGGGTTCGACGTCCCCGACTTCCTGGCCGCCGGCCCCCGCGACGTGATGGTTCCGATCTCCGGGGCGCAGACCGCCCGCGAGGTCCTGCTCCAGGCCGACGTCATCTCCGGGGAACCGGCGAGCCGGCCCGTGGACCCCGGCCGGCTGCTGCTGGGACTGCTGGCGGCGCTGGCGATCGGTGCGCTGCTCGTCTGGCTGCTGTCGCTGGCGATTCACTAGGCGCCTGCCAGCCGCGCCAAGTGCGAGCGCCACGCCCCCTCGGTGTGGGCCAGCGGCCGGCCGCCGAAGGCTGTGGTCAGCGCCGCGCGCGCTCCCTGCGGGTGCAGGCGGCAGGCAAACCGCGCCGCGGCCTCCGCGCCCTGCTCGCGCGCCAGCAGGTCGATCACCGTTCCGCCCAGCAGCGCGGCGTCGCGCGGGCCGGGCGGGAAGCTCGGCGGACCGCCCTCGCGCAGGCGCCGGGCGATGGCGGGGCGGGCGTGCGCGGTCTGGCCACCGAACCAGCGCGCCGCCCCCTCCAACAGCCAGGCCCAGCGCAGCTCCCGACGCAGGCGCAGCGCCGGCATCACCCGTTCCAGGTCCTTGTTGGAGGCGATGATCACCCGGCGCGCGTAGAGGCAGGCGGCGCCGTACTCGAGCATCTGCGCCGAGCCCGGAACGTTCGATGCCCGCTGACGCAGGAGTGCCGGCTCGAGCATGTGCAGCTCGGTGCGCCCGGCCCAGCCGACGATGTAGCGCCGAGCCGCCGGCGCGGTGGCCAGCCACACGAACAGCATCATCGGGTTGGTGGCGACGAGTCCCGCGGGGCCGCCGTGCAGCACGAGCGTGACCTCGCCCGGAGCGCGCGGGAAGAACGTCTGCAGGTACGCGCGCGTGCGCTCCAGGGACTGCAGCAGGTGGCGCGCGTCGTCAGTGGCCGCCGCGTCGTGGCGGGCGGTGAACGAGGCCGAGACCGACTCCACCCAGGTCATGGCCGGCTCACCGACGGGCCGCGGATCCGCCGGGCCCGGGCAGTGCTCGGACCCGGCGACTCCTCAAGGAAACGACGTCAGACGAGAACCGGCTGACGGTCCGAGGCGATCGAGGCGATCTCCTCAGACGCGCGCTCGAACTCCTCGTCGGAGAGCACGGGGGTGCCCTCGAAGGGGAGCTCGCGGGTCAGTTCCAGCCAGGAGCGACAGCCACCGTAGTCCTCGCGCACCTTCACGGTCACCGGGCGGGGAATCCGGTAGGTCCGCAGCAGGATCACGTGGAGCGGATGACGCCGCTTCCAGGCCAGCCGCTTCTCGGCGTAGTCGGGCGTCCACACGTAGAACGGGGACAGGGCATCGACGGCACGGCGATCGGTGATCGTGAAGTGTGCCGCCACCTCGGCCCACGCGCGGATGCGCACGCGGTCGGGTTGGTTGAGCTGCTCTCCGCGATGGAGCGCTTGCGGATGCGGCTCGCCGTCGGACCACACGCCCTCCTCGAGGGCGCGCGACAGCTCCGGACGGTGGGACTCGCGCACCAGATCGGCGCGCTGATGATCGAACGTCGGGTACAGAAAGAACCGTTCGTAGTCCAGCTTGAAATGTTTTTCTGGCTCACGGATACCGCCCTTGCGGAGCGTCACTAGCTGCTCGCCCTCGGCGAGTGCCCGCACGGTCACGGCCCATTCTTTGAAAGCAATCGGCATAGAGAATTAAAGGGGGAGACGGTTGGGTTGGCAGAGTCCTGCGCGCGCAGCCTTCACGTTGCAACGGCAGCGTCAGGACGCAGGGGATTGTAGGCGAGATACCCGAAATCGCCAAACCTACCTGTAATTTCGCGCATTTCGCCCGCCCGCAATGCGGGCTGAACCTACGCTTCTGTATCTCTCCCTCGGGGTGGGTGGGAAGGTGTTCCCGCCCCCAGCTGCGGTGGCTTCAGCTTGGTTGTGAGAAATGGTACGCCGATGGCGGTCGGCGTGACGCCCTCGATCATTCGGGGCGGCCGAACCCGCCGCCTCCCGGGGTCTCGATCCGCAACCGCTGCCCCGTGGCCAGCTCGCCGATCGCCTTTGACGCCAGCTCCGCGCCGTCGAGCAGGTTGCGCCCGCACGCCCCCGGCTCGCCGCCGTCGGCGCCGGGCGGGGGATGGCGGCGGCGCTCGGTGATCAGCGAGTAGTGCAGCGGCGCGAGCGCCTCGATCTCGCGCACCACGCCGTCCCCACCGCGGAACCGGCCGGCGCCGCCCGAGCCGCGGCGCAGCGAGTACTCCACCACCCGCATCGGGAACTCCAGCTCCAACGCCTCGATCGGGGTGTTGAGCGTGTTGCTCATCGCCACGTGGACGCCGCTGGGGCCGTCGGCGTCGGCGCAGGCGCCCTGGCCGCCGCCGATCGTCTCGTAGTAGGTGACCTCGCTGTCGCCGAGCGTCACGTTGTTCATCGTCCCCTGACCGAGCGCGTGCCCGAACGCCCGCAGGACGACGTCGGCGACGCGCGAGGACGTCTCGACGTTGCCGCCGACCACCGCCGCGGGCGAGCGGGCGTTGAGCAGGCAGCCCTCGGGCGCGATCACCTCGATGGGGCGGTAGGCGCCGGCGTTGGCCGGAATGTCGGGGTCCGACAGGACCCGGACTGCGAAGTAGCACGCCGAGCGGGTGACGGCGAGCGGGCAATTGAGGTTGCCCTCGTGTTGGTCGACGGTGCCGGTGAAGTCGAGAGTCAGCGCGTCGCCCGACACCGTGGCGCGCAGGCGGATCCTCAGGTCGCCCTCGCGGGCCTCGAGCACGTCCTCGGAGCGGCGCTCGCCGTCGTCCAGCTCGGCCAGGCAGGCGCGCGTGCGCCGTTCGGCGTAGCTCAGCACCTCGGCGTAGGCCTCGCGCAGGGCGTCGGGGCCGACCCGGCCGGCCAGCTCGGTGAGTCGCAGCGCGCCGACGCGGCCGGCGGCCAGCTGGGCGCGCAGGTCGGCCTTGCGCTGGTCGGGCCGGCGCATCTGGCCGGCCAGCTCGTGAATCGCGTCCTCGTCCAGTACGCGCGGCTCGATGACGACGCCCTCGTCGCGCAGCGTGGTCGAATCGGCCGGCATCGAGCCGGGCGTGGGCCCGCCCACGTCGGCGTGGTGGGCGCGGCTGGCGGCGAAGGCGATCAGCCGATCCTCCACGAACACGGGCGTGATCACGGTGATGTCGGGGAGATGGGTGCCGCCGCGGTAGGGGTCGTTGAGGATCCAGGAGCGCTCGGGGGCATGGTCCTCGTCCAGCACCGACGCCACCGCGGCCGGCATCGCGCCGAGGTGGACGGGGATGTGCTCAGCCTGCATCACCATCTGGCCCTCAGGGTCAAACAGGGCGGTCGACGCGTCGCGGCGTTCCTTGATGTTGGCCGAGTGGGCGGAGCGGATCAGCACCGCCCCCATCTCCTCGCAGATCGCGTGAAGGGCGCCGGTGAGGACCTGGAGCTCAACCGGATCCATTGCGCCTCACGTGAATCGTTCCGGTGTCGTCGACCTCGCCGTCCCATCCCGCCGGCACCAGCAGCGTCGATTCCGGCAGCTCCACCACCGCGGGCCCGGCGATCTCCGTGCCGGGCTCCGGCGTCCCGCGCAGGACGTCCAGTTCGAGCTCTGCCCCATCCAGGACCGCCCGGCGCCGCCCTCGCTCCAGCCCGCCTGTGGCCTCCTTGAGCGACACGTCAGCCCCCAGCATCGTGGCCGATACGCGTAGGGTGACGAGCTCGAGCTCCTGGTCTGCGTCGCGATAGCCGTAGCGCTCCTCGTGACGCGCCTCGAACCCCTCGCGCAGGTCCTCGGGCTCGGGCGTGAGCGAGCCGCTCACCGCCAGCTCGAATGCCTGACCCCGGTAACGCAGCTCGTAGACCGCGCGCAGGTCGGCCTCGGGCTCGTGCAGCTGCTCGCGCGCCTGCTCCCCGAGGTCGGCCACCAGCTCGGCCACGTGGTCGGCGGTCAGCTGGTCACCGGACAGGAACACGCTGCGCTGCACGTCGCGACGCCGCGGGGAGACGACCAGGCCCAGGGCGGCCAGGACCCCCGAGGCCCGCGGACAGACGATGTGCGTGATCCCCAGCTCCTCGGCGATGCGCGCGGCGTGCAGCCCGCCCGCGCCCCCGAAGGCCAGGAGCGCGTAGCGGCGCGGGTCGACCCCGCGCTGGACCGTGACGACCCGCAGCGCCCGGATCATCTCGGCGTTGGCGACCCTGACGATCCCCTCGGCGCACTCGATCGCCGTCATGCCGAGCTGGGCGGCGAGCTCCCCCACCGCCCGCTCCGAGGCGTCGCGGTCCAGCTCGACGCCGCCGGCCAGCGGCGCGTCGCCGGCGAGATACCCGAGCAGCAGGTTGGCGTCGGTGACCGTCGGCTCGGCGCCGCCGCGGCTGTAGCAGGCCGGCCCCGGGTCGGCGCCGGCAGAGCGCGGGCCCACGCGCAACGCGCCGCCGGGGTCGCGCCAGGCGATCGACCCGCCGCCGGCCCCGACGGTGTGGACCGCCACCATCGGCAGCGCCAGCGGGCGGCGCGCGATCGTGCCCGAGCTCTCCTCCTGGACGGCGCCGTCGTCCACGACGCACACGTCGCAGGAGGTTCCGCCCATGTCGAAGCAGAGGGCATCGGGCGTGCCGCTCGCGCGGGCGATGTAGGCCGCCCCGGCGGCCCCGCCGGCTGGGCCCGACAGCACCGTCCAGGCGGCGTGGCCGGCCGCCGCCTCGAGGTCGATGAGACCGCCGCTGGACTGCATGATCGTGGGCTCGGGAAGGCCGGCTTCGTCGCAACGCTGCACGAGGCGACGCAGGTAGCCCCCGAGCAGTGGCGAGAGGGCGGCGTCGACCTCGGTGGTGCTGGCGCGCTCGAACTCCCGGAAGGTCCCGACCACCTGGTGCGAGAGCGAGATGTGCACCTCAGGAAGGGCGCCGGCAAGGGCCTCGGCGATCGCGAGCTCGTGCTCGGGGTGGCGATAGGAGTGCAGCAGCGCCACCGCCACCGCCTCCGGCTCGCTGTCGGCCACCGCGCGGGCCAGAGCCGCGGCGGCCTCGCCGTCCAGCTCGCGCAACGGGCCGTCCGGGGTCATGCGCTCGGGTGCGCCGAAGCGCGCCTCCGGCGCGGTCAGCGGCGCCGGGCGCGCCGTGCACAGCCGGTAGAGCTCGGGACGGTCCTGGCGCCCGAGCGCGACGATGTCGGTGAAGCCCTCGGTGGCGATGAACGCCGTGCGCGCGCCGCGCCCCTCGAGGAGCGCGTTGGTGGCCACAGTCATGCCGTGCGAGAACTCGCTGACCGCGTCCGGGCCCGCGCCGGCGCGCTCCAGGGCGGCACGCACGGCGGCGAGCACGCCCTCTGACTGATCGTTCGGGGTGCTCGGCGCCTTGGCGGTGACGAGCCGGCCGTTCACCGCGAGCACCGCATCGGTGAACGTCCCGCCGACATCTACGCCCAAGAGCATCACCGCAGAACCCTATTCCCGACCGCCCTGCCGGCGACGCAATCCGAGGGTCCGCGCAAGCGGACCCAGCTCATATGTCGTTATGCGGCGATGGCGGTGGGAATCTCCTCGGTCTCCGCCAGATGCTGGTGTGACGGGCAGTAGCCGTTGTGCGGCAGCGGCATCCGCTGGCACGGGGTGCCCTTACGGGTGCTCGCGCGGCACTGCAGCGGGTTGCCGTACAGGTCGAACCCGTTGTGGGGCTGCGCGCGCAGGAACTCGTCGGCGCACGCCAGATAGCGTTCAATCACCCGCAGGACGCGGGGCTGGGCGCTCATCGGGACGTACGCGCGTATGTCGGTGAACAGCGTTCGCGCCGGCCGCGCGAAGTAGTGACGATCGGTTGCCATCCGCTCCACGGTGGCTTCACACGCCCTCAGCACACGCTCGTGATTCGCGTGCGGACAGACGGCGTGAGGATCCTCAATGATCTCGTTCGCGATCTCCCGGTAGATCGCGCGACTGAACCGATACATAGGGGGTCTTTCCACTCCTTTCGGCTCCCTGCCGGGCAGCCAAGCCGGTACGTCCGTGGTCGGTCGCGTCAGTACGGCCTCGAAGCGATGCCGGCGCCCCCAGGCATGCCTTGAATGCGAACGTACTTGCGTGAACGGCCACTGCTACCGGCGAGTATCCCGGCGCCGTGTGAAGCTGGTCCCGCCGCGTTTATTAATTCCACGTTAAGCGGAATCTTGGAGTTTCCGGGCGCGCGGGAGGATTCAGAGCCACGTCTCGAGCGTCGGGTCCGCCCCTGCCGTGATGGTGACATGGCGGCTGTCCAGACGCGCCGATCGCTGCGGGAAGTCCAGGCGCTGGTGGGCGCCGCGGCTCTCCTGGCGGGCCAGCGCGCCGGCGGCGATGAGGCGCACCAGCGGGTGCGGGTCGCGCGCGAGGATGAGCAGGCCGCGGCCGTCGCGCTCCAGGCCGGCGTAACGCCACAGGGCGGCGCGGGAGGCGGCCCCCGCCTGCCCGATCGCGAACGCGGGCGCATCGCCGGGCGCGGAGGCGTCGGGGGCGGGCGCGTCGGGCTCCTCCAGCGCCGCCCGGGCCGCACGGGCCCCGAACACGAAGCATTCGCTCAGGGAGTTGGAGGCCAGCCGGTTGGCGCCGTGCAGGCCGGTGCACGAGCACTCGCCGACCGCGTAGAGGCCGGCCAATGAGGCGCGGCCGTGCAGGTCGGTGGCCACCCCGCCCATCATGTAGTGCGCGGCCGGCGCGACCGGGACCAGTTCGCGCTCGGGGTCGATCCCGGCCTCGCGCAGCGCGCTCACGACGTTGGGAAACAGCGCCGGATCGACGTCGCGCATGTCCAGGCGCACGGGCGTGCCCCCGCTGGAATCGATCTGGCGCTGGACGGCGCGGGCGACCTCGTCGCGGGGGGCCAGTTCGTTGACGAACCGCTCCCCCGCGGCGTCGAGCAGGCGGGCGCCTTCGCCGCGGATGGCCTCCGTGACCATGAAGCCGTCCGCGCCGTTGCCGCCGCTGACCACGGTGGGATGGAACTGCATGAACTCGAGGTCGGCGAGCTGCGCGCCGGCCGCGTGGGCCAGCTGGAGGCCGGCGCCGATGGCGCCGGGCGGGTTGGTGGTGCGGGCCCACAGGGCGGCGGCGCCGCCGGTGGCCAGCACGATGGCGCGCGCCGCGATCACGGCGCCGTCGTCAAGCACGACGCCGACGGCCCGGCCCTCGGCGGTGAGGATGCGGGTGGCGCGCCGGCCCTCCAGGACCGTGATCTGCTCATCCTCGGCGGCCAGCGCGGAGAGCTGGCGGATGATGCGCCGGCCGGTGGCGGCGCCGCCGGCATGCACGATCCGCCGCGCCGAGTGGCCGCCCTCGAGGCCGAGGGCGAGACGGCCCGTGCGGTCGGCGTCGAAGGTGACACCCAGCCGGGTGAGGTCCTCGACCGCGGCGGGGGCCTCGTCGCACAGCACCCGAGCCGCGGTCTCGCGCACCGAGCCCCGGCCGGCGGCGAGCGTGTCGGCGAGGTGGCGGTCGGGGCTGTCGTCGTCGGCCAGAGCGGCGGCCAGCCCGCCCTGGGCCCAGTAGCTGGAGGCGCCGGCGAGCGGCCCGGCCGAGATGAGCGTCACGCGGGCGCCCGTGCGGGCCGCGCGCAGCGCCGTGTAGAGCCCGGCGGCGCCCGCGCCCACGACGGCGACCTCGGTCTGGTGTGCGCTCACGTGCAGGTACGGTACTTGGCGATGTCCGCGGCTCCCGTGCTCCTGCAACATCCCTCGTCGCTGGACCACGACACCGGCCCGCATCCCGAGCAGCCCGCGCGCATGGTGGCGATCGAGCGGGAGCTCGCGGCACGGGCCTACCTGGGCTTTACGCGGGTCAGCTCACCGGTCGTCGAGCGCTCAGTGCTCGAGGCGGTGCACCCGCTCAGCCACATCGAGCTGATCGAGCGGGTGGCGGCGCGCGGCGGCGCGCGGATCGACGCCGACACCGTGGTCTCGGCGGGCTCGTTCGTGGCCGCGCTGCACGCCTGCGGAGGCGCGGTGTCGCTGGTGGACCGGCTGCTGTCTGGCAGCGCGCCGACGGGCTTCTCGGTGCACCGGCCCCCGGGGCACCATGCCGAGCCGACGCGGGCCATGGGGTTCTGCCTGTTCAACAGCATCGCCGTGGCGGCGCGGCACGCGGTGGACGCGCACGGCCTGGAGCGCGTGATGATCGTCGACTGGGACGTGCATCACGGCAACGGGACCAACGACATCTTCCACGCCGAGCCCCGCGTCCTGTTCTGCTCGATCCACCAGTCGCCGCTCTATCCGGGGACGGGGCCGGCGTCGGACGTCGGCTCGGGCCCGGGGCGCGGGTTCACGGTCAACCTGCCGGTGGCCCCGGGCGCGGGCGACCCCGAGTTCCGGTCGTTGATCGACCACGTGGTGGTGCCGCTGGCGCGGTCCTACGCGCCGCAGCTCCTGCTCGTGTCCGCGGGCTTCGACGCACATGTCGAGGACCCGCTGGCCGACTGCCGGGTCACCGACGCCGGCTACGGCGAGATGGCGCGGTCGCTGCGGGGGGTGGCGTTGGAGCTCGGCGTCCCGGTGGGGGCGGTGCTCGAGGGGGGCTACGCCCTGGACGCGCTGGCGCGCTCGGTGGCGGTGACGATGGAGGTGCTGGGCGACATGGAGTCCACCAACGGCTCGCTGCCGGTCGCCGACGTCTCCGGCCGCGCCCTGGAGCGCCTGGCGGAGTTCTGGCCGGGCGTGTAGCTGACGCCCGTTGACCCGACGGTCGGCGTCCGGGACAAGATGGCGCACCCAAGCCGGGATGTCGGCGGGCGTCGTGGATCTCATGCGCCGGGCGCGACCAATCTCCCACGGTGGCAAGACACGGGCTCCGCGTGCGGGATTTGTCGCACCAGGATGGCCCGCCTCCGTCGCTAGAGCGATCTATTTAAGGCCTACAGCAGCCCCCGCCAGGCATCCAGCACCCGGCTGGCCATCCGGTCGGTCGACCACTGCTCGGCGCGCGCGCGGCCGGCCACCCGGGGGTCGGGATCGGCCAGGTGGGGAGCGAGCGCCGCGCGCCAGGCGCCGGGATCAAACGGCGCGCACAACGTCCCGGGAATGCCCGCCAGGGCCTCGGGGTGGATGCCGACCGGGGTGGCCAGCACCGGCACGTCGCAGGCCAGCGCCTCCAGCACCGCCAGCCCGAACCCCTCGCGCTCGGACGGCACGAGCACGGCATTGGCCGCGTTGATCCACAGCGGGACGTCGGCGGGCGCGACGTTGCCCAGGCTCAGCAGCGCCACGTCCCCGGCGGCGGCGAGCGCGCGGTCGTGGCGCTTCTCGGGCCGGGCGGGGTCGGCGGCGAACAGCAGATACGGACCGTCGGGCGACAGGCCAAGGCGGCGACGGGCGTGCGCGCGATCCATCGGCCCGAAGCGGTGGAGGTCGACGCCGGCGGGCAGGACGGCGGGGCGCCCCGACATCGCCCAGCGGGGCACCGCTGCCGCCAGCGGCTCGGAGACGACGGCGACGAGGTCGTTGAGGCGCAGCCCCGCCAGTGTCACGGGCCGCGAGCGCCGATCGGCGAGATCGGTGCCGTGCAACGTGACCGCGCGGGCGCGGCCCCGCGCGGAGAGGGCGGGCCACTGGGTCAGGCCGAAGTGGGCGTGGACGATGTCGAATCGCTCGGCGTGGTGGCGGGCGCGCAACGCCCGTGCCGCGCCGAGATAGTGACCGGGTGCAAACGCGAACACCTCGATCTCAGCCTCACCGGTGCGCCGCAGCGCCGCGACCTGGTCGGCGACGAAGCTGCCCAGTGCCGGCCGCTCGGCGGACGGGTACATGTTGGTGACGATCAGGGCGCGCACCGCTGGCGGCGAATCTAATGCAACCCCGGCCGCGGCCTTTGGCACCATGGGCGAGGTGTCCGGACCCGCAGAGCTTCCCGTTGCCGTCTTTGACTCGGGCGTCGGCGGCCTCACCGTGCTGCACGAGCTGCTCGTGTCGCTGCCCACCGAGGACTACGTCTACCTCGGGGACACCGCCCGCTTCCCCTACGGCGAGCGCAGCCAAGCCGAGCTTCAGGCGTTCGCCGTCGAGATCGCCGATCACCTGCTCGAGCTCGGGGCCAAGCTGCTGGTCGTGGCGTGCAACGCGGCCAGCTCGGCCGCGCTTGACACGCTGGAGCGCCATCTGGAGGAGTTGGATCCGCCCGCCCGCGACATCGACGTGATCGGCGTGGTCGCCCCGGCCACGCACCTCGCGGTCGCCCACAGCCACAACGGTCGCATCGGGCTGCTGGCGACGCCCGCCACGATCGCCAGCGGCGCCTATGAGCGCGCGGTGGGCGCGGCCGATCGTCACGTCCACGTTGAGGCGGTTGCGTGCCCGGACCTGGCCCCGATCATCCAGGGCGGCTTCCCCTTTGACGAGGAGATCGTGGAGACGGTGCGTGGGTACTGCGCGCCCCTGCGGGCGGCCGAGGTCGACACGGTGATCCTCGGCTGCACCCACTATCCCCTGGTCGCGCCCATGTTGCAGCGGATGCTGGGGCGCCGGGTTCGCCTGGTCACCTCGGGCGCCGGGGTGGCCCGCAGCGTGGAGCGCGCGCTGGCGGCGCGGGGGCTTGAGAACCCCCGCGAGGACGAGGGGGCCTACCGCTTCCGGTGCACCGGGGACGTCGCCGCCTTTCAGGCGCTCGGCACCCGCTTTCTGCAGATGCCGTTGGGCGAGGTCGTCCAGGTCGAGCTCGGCGCGCCGCTGGCGGCAGCCGGACCACCCGGCCGAGCCCCCGCCACGGTGAGCCTGGATGGCGACCGGGGGCTCGGATGAGCCCGGAGCGCAGCTACGGGCGCGCGCCGGACCAGCTGCGGCCCGTGACGATCGAGCGCGGGTTCGTGCGCACGGCCGCCGGCTCGGCGCTCATCTCGATGGGGGAGACCCGCGTCATCTGCACTGCGTCGGTCCAGGAGGGCGTGCCCCGCTGGATGGCGGGAGGGGGGCGGGGATGGGTCACCGCGGAGTACGGGATGCTGCCCGCGTCGACGGGTGAGCGCAAGCAGCGCGACGTGAGCAAGGGCCGCCCGGACGGGCGTACGGTGGAGATCCAGCGGCTGATCGGCCGCTCCCTGCGCGGCGTCGTGGACTTCGAGGCGATGGGCGAGCGCACCATCTACATCGACTGCGACGTGCTCCAGGCCGACGGGGGCACCCGCTGTGCCTCGATCACCGGCGGCATGGTCGCGCTGCGGATGGCCTACGAGCGCCTCGTGGAGCGGGGGCTGCTCGGCACGGTCCCGCTCACCGGGTCGGTGGCCGCGGTCTCATGCGGGGTCGTGGGCGGCGTGGCACTGCTCGACCTCGACTACTCCGAGGACTCGACCGCCGAGGTCGATGCCAATGTGGTGATGACCGCGGAGGGCGGCCTGGTGGAGGTGCAGGCCACTGCCGAGCGCACGCCGCTGTCCCGGGCCCATCTGGACGACCTGCTGGCCTTGGCGGCCGGCGGCATCGACGCGCTGCGCGCTCTGCAGCAGGGCGCGTAGTGTCGTGACACTGCGAGCCGGTCGCTCGTCGCTCCTGCTCTCCACCCACAACGCCCACAAGCTGCGGGAGTTCAACCGGCTGCTCGAGCCCGCCGGCATCACGGTCGTCCCCCTGCCCGACGGCGTGGTCCTGCCGCCCGAGGACGGGGACACCTTCGCCGACAACGCGCTGCCGAAGGCCCGCGCGGCGGCGGCGGCTGCCGGCCGGGTCGCCATCGCCGACGACTCTGGGATCGAGGCGGCGGCGCTCGACGGCCGCCCCGGGGTGCGATCGGCTCGTTTCGCCGGCCCCGACGCGACCGATCAGGAGAACCTGGACAAGCTCATGCGGGAGGCGCCCGCGGGCAGCCGGCTGCGCTACGTGTGCGCGCTGGCCTACGTGGATCCCGGGAGCGGCGTCGAGCACGTGGTCTTCGGCTCGTGCACCGGCACCCTGGCCGCCGAGGCGCGAGGCTCCCGAGGCTTTGGCTATGACCCGGCTTTCCTTCCTGACGCAGAGCATGGCGGACGCACCATGGCCGAGCTCGCCGATGCCGAGAAGGACGCCATCAGCCACCGCGCGGATGCGGTGGCGCAGCTGCTGGAGTGGCTGGCTACAGCAGGTTGATCGCGGCCGAGATGGCGACCGCGAGGGTCACGCCCGCGTAGCCGTAGTAGCCGTCCAGGATGAGGATGAGGACGGCGATCATGCAGGCGAGCACCGTCACGACCCAGGCGATGCGGCCGAGGTTCACGGTGCTTTCGTCAACGTCCATGGGGACATTCTCGCCGCCGGCCAGGACGCCTGCGCTGCGGGGGCGCGCCGCCGCTGCCCGACGGATTTTCGCAAATTGCGGGAAAACGCGGCCATTGCGTGTTTTTCCGCCGCGATGGCGGACAGAATGGGGCCGCGCACGCTTCCGGGTGGACGATGGCTGTCCGCAGACCGTGTTAGCGTCGCTGTTTCCTACCAAAGTAGAAGGAGGAGCAAGTGACCAAATCTGAATTCGTCGACCAGGTTGCCGACCGGGCCGGACTCAGCAAGAAGGACGCCGGGGATGCCGTCGACGCGATGCTCGAGACCATCGAGAGCGCGCTCAAGCGCGGCAGCGACGTCGTGTTCTCCGGATTTGGCAAGTTCAGCGTCTCTGACCGCAGCGCCCGCGAGGGCCGCAACCCGGCCACCGGCGAGAAGATCCAGATCGCCGCGTCGCGGGTCCCCAAGTTCACCGCCGGCGCGGCGCTGAAGAAGGCCGTCAACTAGTGGTCCCGGTGTCCGCCCGCTCATAGCGGAGCACGTGGCCGACACAGCGGAGACGGATGAGGCGGCGTCCGCGCCGCCCACGTCTGGGGCGCACGTCAGCCACAGCCAACGCATCGGTTTCGGCGACCAGCTCGCCGGTTGCGTCCAACGCAGACGATCGCAGATCGTCCTGGGGCTGGATCCCGATCCCGCCCGCCTCTGGCCCGAAGCGCTGGAGCTTGCGGGCGGGACGGAGGGCGACGCCGCGGAGCGGGCCGCCCGCGCGGTCGCCGCGCACTGCCGGCTGGTCCTCGAGGCCGCAGCCGACGAATGCGTGGCGGTCAAGCCCCAGGTGGCGTGCTTCGAGCGGCTGGGCGCCCCCGGGTGGGCGGCGCTGCGCGAGGTCATGCACGACGCGGCGCAGCGTGGGCTGGTGGTCATCGCCGATGCCAAGCGCGGCGATATCGACATCTCGGCGCGCGCGTACGCCCAGGCATTCTTCGGCCGCACGTCGACGCCGTTCGGTGACGTCGAGGGCTTGGGTGCCGACGCCCTCACGGTCAGCCCGCTGCTCGGGCGCGACTCGCTGGACCCGTTCATCGAGGCCGCCCGCGCTCGCGGCGGCGGCATCTTCGCGCTCGCCCGCACATCGAACCCAGGCGCCGCCGACATCCAGGACCGCGAGTTGGCCGAGGGCGGCTCGGTGAGCGAGGCGATCGCCCGGATGCTCGACGAGCTGGGCCGCGCCGGGGTGGGCGAGTCGGGGCTCGCCGACGTCGGCGCAGTGACCGGCGCCACCGCGCCCGAGCGCCTCGAGTCGCTGCGCGCGCTGATGCCCCACGCGGTGTGGCTGCTGCCCGGGATCGGCCCCCAGGGAGGCAGCGGCGGCGACCTGGCGCCGGCCTTCGCCCCGGGTCCCGCCGGGGGCCTCGTGTCCGCGTCGCGGGCGATCGTCTACGCCCACGAGCGCGACGGCGGCGGCGATCCGCCAGCCCGTGCGCGAGCCGAGGCGGCGCGGCTGCGCGAGCTCGTCTGGGGCCTGTACGCCTGAGGACGACGGGTCGCCGGAGGTGCGGGAAGGCGTCGGGGCCACCAGTATGATCGCCCTGGGATGGTGGCTAAAACCGCGCGCTTCCTGGCGCCGATCGCCCTGGCAGCGGTGGGGGTCGGGGTCTATCTGATCGTGCACTCGACGCTGGACAAGCACACCGCGACCGTCCTGAGCTCGAGCTCGACCATCGCCACCGGGCGCCAGCACACCAGCCACAAGCGCCGCCGGGTGCCCAAGTACTACATCGTCAAATCCGGAGACACGCTGAGCAAGATCTCCTCGCACGTGCACGTTCCGGTGGCTGAGCTGACAACCCTCAACCCGTCCCTGTCCTCGGATCCGAACAGCCTCCAGACAGGGCAGCGCCTGAGGCTGAGGCGTTGACCCGCCGCATCGCTGCGTCGGTGATCGCGGCGGCCTGCGGCGTGGCCCTCGCGGGCGCGGCGCCGGCCGGCGCGGGGACCCCGTCCCCACACGCCCCTCCGCCCCTGTCGGTCAGCGCCGCGGCGCTGTATGCCCCGGCCACCCATCAGCTCCTCTATGGCGTCAACGCCGAGCGGAGGGTGGCGATCGCCTCGACCACGAAGCTGATGACCGCGCTGGTGGTGCTCCAGCACGTCCACAGGCTCTCCACGATGTTCACCCAGAACGACTACACCGCCGCGGCGGTCGACTCGCAGATCGGGCTGGCCCCGGGGGAGCGGATGAGCGTGCACGACCTCCTGCTGGCACTGATGCTGCCCAGCGCCGACGACGCCGCGGAGGACCTCGCCTTCAACGTTGGACACGGCTCGGTGGCGCGGTTCGTGGGAATGATGAACGCCGAGGCCCGCCAGTTGGGGCTGCGCCACACTCACTACACGACGCCGATCGGCCTGGACACGCCCGGGAACTACTCGAGCGCGGTGGACCTCGTCAAGCTCGCCGACTACGACATGACCCACAGCCGCTACTTCGCGCGCATCGTCGGGCTGCCGCGGGCCACGCTGTACTCCGGCAGCCACGTCCGCACGGTGGTCAACCGCAACGACCTCGTAGGTCGGTACCCGTGGATCGACGGCATCAAGACGGGCCATACGCTCGATGCCGGTTATGTCCTGGTCGCCTCGGGGCACAGAGGCGGGATGGCGTTGATCAGTGCCGTCCTCGGGACCGACTCAGAGACATCGCGGGACGACAACACCCTGGCGCTGCTCGGGTATGGCGGCGCCAACTTCCGGGTCTGGACTCCCGTGAGCAAGGGCCAGCTCATGGCCCGGCCCGCCGTCAAGGAGCAGTCCAACCTGCACCCGACCGTGACAGCGGCGGCCGGGTACAGCCGGATCCTGCCGCGGTCGGCTCGCGTGCGCGTCAGCGTCGCGGTGCCGCATCAGCTGATCGGCCCGCTCCCGGCCCAATCGGTAGTGGGCACGGCCACGGTCACCGACGGCAAGCGGGTGCTGGCGCGCATCCCGCTCGTGCTCAACCAGCGTCTGCCCGCAGTCAGCGGGCTCACGCGCGCCACGCGCTTCGTCACCCAGCCGCTGGCGTTGCTCGTCATCGCCGGCGTCGCGGGGGGCGCGGCACTGCTCGTGCGTAACGTACGGCGGCGCCGGCGCGTCGATCGACGGGGTCGGGAACTGGAGGCGACATGATCATCACCGTCACGCTCAACGCCGCGATGGACAAGACGCTCGAGGTTCCCAGCTTCACCCCCGGGCGCCGCCACCGCACCGTGGACCAGACGACGATGCCGGGTGGCAAGGGCGTCAACATCGCGCGCGCCATCAAGCGGCTGGGCCAGCCGGTGATCGCCACCGGCTTTGCCGGCGGGCCCACCGGGAACCGGATCGTGGAGGCACTCAACGACGAGTCGATCCTCAACGACTTCGTCCGCATCGCCGACGAGTCGCGGACCAACACGGCGGTGCAGGACCCCACCACCGGAGTTCAGACCGAGATCAACGAGCGCGGCCCCGCGGTCTCGGCCCAGGAGCTCGAGCTGTTCCGCGAGAAGCTGCTCTACCTGGCCCAGGGGGCAAGCATCTGCGTGTTCGCGGGCAGCCTGCCGCGCGGGATCGAGACCGACATCTACTTCTCCCTCATCCGCGAGGTCCGGCGGCTGGGCGTGACCACGATGATCGACACTGACGGCGAGCCGTTGCGCCTATCGATGCGGGCCGAGCCCGATCTGGTCTCGCCCAACGAGCTTGAGGCCGAAGAGCTCGTCGGCCACGAGTTCAACGACGCCGACGATCGTGCCCAGGCCGTGGTGGAGATGACGCGGCTCGGCGCTCACGAGGCGATCATGACCGTGTCGGACGGTTGCTATGCGCGCATCTTCGAGTCCGGCTCGCCCGCGCTGTACCGGGTCCGCATCGCCGAGCAGGAGGCCCGGTCGGCGGTGGGCTCGGGCGACGCCTTCCTGGCCGGCTACGTCTGCGCGCGATATTCCGATCGCGACCCCGCCGAGTGCCTACGCTTCGGTGTGGCGTGCGGAGCGGAGTCCACCCTGCACTTCGGCGCGGGCATTCTGGACGCCGCGCGGGTCGACCGTCTGCTGGGTGAGGTCGAGTCCGAGCGCCTGCAGGTCGGCGCCGAGATCGGCTGAGCCCGGGTCCGCCGAGCCGACGGGGCATCTCGCGGCCGGTTGGCCGCTGCGGGCGACGGGCCTGACAGGCCCGGGCGCGAGTCCGCAACCTGCGCTCTTAATCGGCCCGGAAGGCCGCCGGGAGGACCCGGGGCCGATGCTACGATCGACGTCCCGATGGCAGCCGCCACCGGCTCGCTCAATCGTCCGCCGCGAGTTCTAGGATGCGTAAATGGAAGTAGAGATTGGTCGCGGAAAGAAGGCTCGCCGCGCATACGGGTTCGACGACATCGCCATCGTCCCTTCGCGACGTACGCGCGACCCCGATGACGTCGACATCTCCTGGACCCTCGGTCCGTACCGGTTCGAGCTCCCGCTGCTGGCGGCGGCGCTGGACGGCGTCGTCTCGCCTGACACCGCCGGCCTGATCGGCAAGCTCGGCGGCTTGGCCGTGCTCAACCTCGAGGGCATCTACTGCCGCTACGAGGATGCTGACGCGCAGCTCGAGCGCATCGCCACCTTCTCGCCGGACATCGCCACGCGCGAGATGCAGGACATCTACCGCGAACCGGTCAAGCCGGAGCTGATCGCCAGGCGCATTGAGGAGATCAAGGCCCACGGCGTGGTCGCTGCCGCGTCGCTGACGCCCCAGAAGGTGCGCACGCACTACGAGACGGCGCTGGAGGCGGGACTCGACATCCTCGTCATCCAGGGCACGGTGGTCTCCGCCGAGCACGTCTCGCGCGACGAGAGCCGCCCGCCGCTCAACCTCAAGGAGTTCATCCGCGAGTTGGCACCGACTCCGGTGGTCGTGGGCGGCTGCGCCTCTTACCACACCGGGCTTCACCTCATGCGCACCGGCGCCGCCGGCGTGCTGGTGGGAGTCGGCCCGGGCGCGATCTGCACGACGCGCGGGGTGCTGGGGATCGGCGTCCCGCAGGCCACCGCCATCGCCGACGTGGCCGCGGCGCGCTCGCAGCACATGCTCGAGACCGGTGACTACGTCAAGGTGATCGCCGACGGCGGCATGCGCAACGGGGGCGACATCGCCAAGGCGATCGCCTGCGGCGCCGACGCGGTGATGCTCGGCTCGGCCCTCGCTCGCGCCTACGAGGCGCCCGGGCGCGGCTACAACTGGGGCATGGCCACGTTCCATCCCACGCTGCCGCGCGGCACCCGGGTCGCCACCAAGCAGAACGGCACCATCGAGGAGATCATCAAGGGTCCGGCGCGGGAGAACGACGGGACGTTCAACCTCATGGGGGGCCTGTGCACCTCGATGGCCACCTGCGGGTACCGGGACATCGCCGAGTTCAACCGGGCCGAGCTGATGGTCGCCCCCGCGCTGCAGACGGAGGGCAAGCAGCTCCAGCGCGAGCAGGGCGTGGGCATGGGGGCCGGCAGTCGCGGCGCGGCCGTGGGAGTCGCTGATTAGCTCCACCGGGGCCGAGGCGCTCGAGCGGTCGAGCGAGGTCCGCGGCGCGCCGGTCGACGACGGGCTGGAAGACGTCCGCGCGTCCACCGATGAGGTGGTCGTCCTGGACTACGGCGGCCAGTACTCGCAGCTGATCGCGCGCCGCGTCCGCGAGTGCGGGGTGTTCTCCGAGCTGCTGCCCTACCACGTGGGCGCGGCCGAGGTCGCGCGCCGCCGGCCCAAGGGCGTGATCCTGTCGGGCGGCCCAGCCTCGGTGTATGCCGAGGGCGCGCCGCCGCTGGAGCCGGCGCTGCTGGAGCTGGGCATTCCCGTGCTGGGCATCTGCTACGGGATGCAGCTCATCGCGCTGGCCCTGGGCGGCCGGGTGCAGGGGGCCGAGGTGGGTGAGTTCGGGCGCTCGCAGCTGACGGTGTCGGAGCCCGGCCGGCTGCTGGCCGGCACCCCGCCCGAGCAGACGTGCTGGATGTCTCATCGCGACACCGTGTTCTCGCCGCCGCCGGGCTTCCGGGCGCTGGCGGCCTCCACGGCGTCGCCGGTGGCCGCGTTCGAGTCCGAGGAGCGCGGGGTGTACGGGATCCAGTTCCACCCCGAGGTCGTCCACACGCCCTACGGGCAGCAGGTCCTCACCAACTTCCTCACCGACATCTGCGGCTGTGAGCAAGGATGGAGCGCCGCGTCGGTGATCGACGATCAGATCGCGCGCATCCGGGCCCAGGTCGGAAGCGGCCGAGCCATTTGCGGGCTGTCGGGCGGGGTCGACTCCTCGGTCGCGGCGCTCCTCGTGCACCGGGCGATCGGGGATCGGCTCACCTGCGTGTTCGTCGACCACGGGCTGATGCGCAAGAACGAGGGCGCGCAGGTGGTCGCCGCCTTCCGCGACCACTTCAAGGTCCCGTTGGTGGCCGTCGATGCCGAGGAGCGCTTCCTGGCCAAGCTCAAGGGCGTCAGCGACCCGGAGCGCAAGCGCAAGATCATCGGCGCCGAGTTCATTCGCGTCTTCGAGGAGGAGGCGGCCAAGCTCGAGGACGTCCACTACCTCGTGCAGGGGACGCTCTACTCCGACGTGATCGAGTCCGGCGGGGGCACGGGCGCGGCCACCATCAAGTCCCATCACAACGTCGGCGGCCTGCCCGAGGACCTGGAGTTCGAACTGGTGGAGCCGCTGCGCGCCCTGTTCAAGGACGAGGTGCGCGCGGTCGGCGCCGAGCTGGGCCTGCCCGAGCGCCTGGTGTGGCGCCAGCCGTTCCCCGGCCCGGGGCTGGCCATCCGCGTCGTCGGCGGCGAGGCCACCAAGGAGCGCCTGGACACCCTGCGTGACGCCGACGCGATCCTCCAGGACGAGATCCGCAAGGCCGGCCTCTATCGCGACCTGTGGCAGTCGTTCTGCGTGCTACCCGACATCCGCACCGTCGGCGTCCAGGGGGACGAGCGGACCTACGGCGCCGTGATCGCCATCCGCGCGGTCACCAGTGACGACGCCATGACCGCCGACTGGGCGCGGCTGCCCTACGACCTGCTGGAGCAGATCGCGAGCCGCATGATCAACGAGATCCGCCCGGTGGGCCGGGTCGTGCTGGACATCACGTCCAAGCCGCCGGGCACAATCGAGTGGGAATAGGCCCGGGGCCCTGGTCAGCCGCTGATGGCCGGCGCCCGCGCCATCACCGAGCCCACGTAGGGCGCCAGGTCGTCAGGCAGAGCCGAGCGCGCGAACCAGTCCACGACCGCCAGCTCGCCGTGGTCGATGGTCAGCGACGGCTCGCACATCTCGGCCCGAAAGCAGTGGATGATGTCGCGCCGGTGGTTGACGTTGCCCTCAACCTGACCGATCTGTGCCCAGTCCACGCCGTTGAGACCGAGCTCCTCCTCCATTTCGCGGTGGGCCGCCGACAGCGGCTGCTCGCCGCGCTTGATCGCGCCTCCGGGGATGTCCCAGGCGCGGCTGCCGTAGGTGTGGCGGACGAGCAGGACGCGGTCACGGCACGTCACGAGGCACTTGACGCCCTCTTTCCGCGGTCGTCTGACGAACCAGAAGACCTGCAGGATCCGGTAGGCGAGTCGGTAGCCGAGCCGGCGCAGCCTCAGCGTGACGGGCACATCTACAGGGTAGGCGGCGGCGCGCGATCGGCCCGCCCGGTCGTCGGTCCGCCGGTGATGCCCAGCTCTGGCTATCATCGACGACCTGTCGCGCGACGAACGCGCGACCTGACCATGCCATGAAGACCTACGTAGCCAAACCCACCGACCGCGAGCGCAACTGGTTGGTCGTCGACGCTGACGGGCGGACGCTCGGCCGGCTGGCGACTCAGATCGCCGACGCGCTGCGCGGGAAGCGCAAGCCCACGTACACGCCCCACATCGACACGGGCGACTTCGTGATCGTGGTCAACGCCGAGAAGATCGCGGTGACGGGCAACAAGCGCGCCGCCAAGATGTACTACCGCCATTCGGGCTATCCCGGCGGTCTGAAGTCCCGGACGCTCAACGACATGCTCGAGCGCCGGCCCGAGGAGGTCATCCGCCTCGCCGTCAAGGGCATGCTGCCGCGCAACCGGCTGGCGCGCAAGCAGCTGACCAAGCTCAAGGTCTACGCCGGGCCCGACCACCCGCACGCCGCCCAGCAGCCGCAACCGATGGAGATTTCGCAGTGAGCGACGCAGAGCACCCCGAGGACGAGCAGCGCCCCGACGATCAGGAGGCCGCGGCCGAGGAGGTTCCCGCCGAGACCGCGGAGGAGCCCGCCGCCGCTGAGGTTGAGGCTGAGGGCCCCGAGCCCGCGGCCGCTGAGGCTGAGGCTGAGGTCCCCGAGCCGGCCGCCGCTGAGGTTGAGGCTGAGGCCCCCGAGCCCGCTGCGGCCGCCGAGGAGCCGCAGCCGGCTGAGCCCGTCGCCGCGGCGGCCCAGGAGCCGCAGGCTGAGGTCCCCGAGCCCGCCGAGGCCGAGGAGCCCGCCGCCGCCGCTGAGGCTGAGGCTCCCGAGCCCGCTGCCGCTGCCGCTGAGGCCGAGGCGCCGGCGCCCGCCGAGGAGCCGCAGCCGGCTGAGCCCGTCGCCGCGGCAGCTGCGGAGCCGCAGGCCGGGGCGACCGAGGACGAGGGCGAGGAGGAAGAGGAGCTTGTGCCGCGCCAGCGTCCCGAGATCCCCGGCGCCGACCTCATTCCCGACATCGTCTCCGACAGCGACGAGTTCCTCGACGCCGAGGCGCGCGCCGCCGCCGAGGCCGAGGCCGAGGCGGCCGCCGCCCGCGAGGAGGAGCAGGACTCGGTCGCGGAATCCCAGCCGATCGCCGATGCCGCCATCGACCTGGCCGCCGGCGCGCGCTACACCGCCACCGGCAAGCGCAAGACCGCCGTCGCCCGCGTCATCCTGAAGCCGGGCAGCGGCACCTACGCCATCAACGGCAAGGAGCTCGACACGTTCTTCCCGCGCGAGACGCTGCAGCGGATCATCCGCCAGCCGCTGGAGGCGGTCGGGTACGAGTCCCGCATGGACGTCGTGGCCCGCATGCACGGCGGCGGCGTCGCGGCCCAGGCCGGCGCGCTGCGGCATGGGATCTCCCGCGCCCTGCTCGAAGCCGATCCCAACCTGCGTGGCGAGCTCAAGCGCCGTGGCTTCCTGACGCGCGATCCGCGGGTCAAGGAGCGCAAGAAGGCCGGCCTCAAGAAGGCGCGCAAGCGTCCGCAGTTCTCCAAGCGCTGACCCACGAGGTCGCAACGCGATGGCCCGCCAGCTCTTTGGCACCGACGGCGTTCGGGGCCGCGCCGGGGACTTCCTCACCGCCGAGCTGGCGCTGAAGCTCGCGCGCACTGCGGTGGCTCGGTGGGAGTCGGGCGCCAACGGCGAACGCCCGCAGGTCCTGATCGTCCGCGACACGCGCGAGTCCGGCGAGATGCTGGAGTCGGCCATCGCGGCCGGCGTGACCGCGGCCGGCGGAGACGCCCTGCTGGCCGGCGTGCTGCCCACCCCGGCGGCGCCGCTGCTGGTGCGCCGCCACGAGCTGGCGCTCGCGTCGGTCATCTCGGCGTCCCACAACCCCTATGAGGACAACGGCATCAAGCTGTTCGCCGCCGACGGGTTCAAGCTCGACGACGACACCGAGCACGAGATCGAGGCGGCGCTGGAGCAGCCGCCGCCGGTCCCGGACCAGATCGGCCGGGTGCGACGCCTCCACGGCGCCCTGGAGGACTACCTGCGGGCACTGCACACCCGCTTTGCCCGGCTTGACCTCAGCGGACGGCGCGTCCTGCTCGATTGCGCCAACGGCGCGACGTTCCGGGCGGCGCCCGAGATCTTCCGCCGGCTCGGCGCCGACGTGGAGACGATGGCCGTCGAGCCCGACGGGCGCAACATCAACGCCGGCTGCGGCTCCACGCACCTCGATGCGCTGATCGAGCGCGTCCGCAGCGACGGCCACGAGCTGGCGTTCGCCTTCGACGGCGACGGCGACCGGGTACTGGCCGTTGACGGCGCCGGCGAGGTCGTCGACGGCGACGAGCTGGTGGCGCTGGCGGCGCTGCATCTCCACGCCCGCGACCGGCTGCCCGGCGGCGGCGTGGCGGTCACGGTGATGACCAACTACGGCTTTCATACCGCCATGCGCGCGGCTGGGGTCGAGGTGGCCACGACCGCGGTCGGGGACCGCTACGTGCTCGACGAGCTGCGCCGGCGCGGCTGGTCGCTCGGCGGCGAGCAGTCGGGGCACATCATCGACCTCGGATTCGCGCCCTCCGGCGACGGCATCGCCAGCGCGCTGTTGACCTTGGAGGCCCTGGACGGGCGCGATCTGCGCGACCGTCGCGCCATGGAGAAGCTGCCCCAGCGGCTGGTCAATATCCGCGCCCCCGACCGTCGGTCGCTGGCCGCGGCGATGGAGGCGCCCGTGCTCGGCGACGCGATCGACCGCGAGCAGTCGGCGCTCACCGGCCGGGGTCGGGTCCTGGTGCGCGCATCGGGCACCGAGCCGCTCATCCGCGTGATGGTGGAGGCGCCCAGCCGATCGGAGACCGACGCCGTGTGCGACCGGCTGGGCGACGTCGTCAAGGCGGTCCTGGCGGGCGAGTAGGGCGGGCCGGCCGAGCGGCGGGCAGGAAAGCGATCCGACGGGCCGTAAGGAAAAGCGGGGTCGCGGCCCGTTAACATCGTGAGTCCTTCTCTGCCGACTGGACCGAGCGGACGGGCAGGCGACCGGACTCTGTCCTTGAGCAGCGCTACTCCCGGAGGAATCGCAAGATGTGCGGAATCGTCGGCTACGTCGGCCCCAAGAAGGTCCGGCCCCTCCTCATGGAGGGCCTTGAGAAGCTCGAGTACCGGGGCTACGACAGCGCCGGCATCAGCGTGCTCGCCGGTGACCGGGTGGACGCGGTGCGCGCCGTGGGCAACCTGTCCGCGCTGCGCAGCGCGATCGCCGCCCGCGAGGAGGCCCTGTCGGGGTCCGAGGCGGGGGCGACGGTGGCGGTGGCCGAGCGGCCGGTGCCCGAGACCGGCATCGGGCACACGCGCTGGGCGACGCACGGTCGCGTGACCGAGGAGAACGCCCACCCGCACTACGACACCACCGACAGCGTCCACATCGTCGTCAACGGCATCGTCGAGAACTACATCGCGCTCAAGGTTCGCCTCGTCGAGGAGGGGGCCGTGTTCACCTCCGAGACCGACGCCGAGGTGATCGCGCACCTCGTGGCCCATCACTACGACGGCGACCTGCTGCAGGCGGTGCGCGCCGCCTACGCCGAGCTGCGCGGCCACTACGCCTTCGTGGCGATGACGGCGCGCGAGCCGGGCGTGCTCGTGGGGGCCCGCAAGGAGTGCCCGCTCATCGTGGGGCGGGGCGAGGGGGAGACGTTCATCGCCTCCGCGATCCCGGCGTTCCTGCGCGAAACCCGCCAGGTGCAGTACATCGGCGACGACGAGCTCGTCGTCCTGCGCCCCGACGGCACGGAGTTCTACACGCCGGCGGGCGAGCCGGTGGAGCACGAGATCGTCGAGATCGACTGGGACCCCGAGACCGCAGAGAAGCAGGGCTTCGAGACGTTCATGCTCAAGGAGATCCACGAGCAGGCCGACGCCGTGGCCGAGACCATCGGCGAGCGCGCCGCCCGCGGGTGGGGCATCGACCTGGGCGTGACCGCGCCCACCGGCGAGCCCTCGGCGATGGTCGACGATGACCTGCTCAAGCGGGTGCGCCGCGTGGTGATCGTCGCCTGCGGCACGGCGTACCACGCCGGCCTGATCGGCCGCTACGCCATCGAACAGTGGGCCCGCGTTCCCGTCGAGGTCGACATCGCTTCGGAGTACCGCTACCGCGACCCGGTGGTCGGGCCCGACGACCTGGTGATCGGGATCTCCCAGTCCGGCGAGACCGCCGACACGCTTGCCGCCATGCGGACCGCGCGGTCCCGCGGAGCCACCGTGCTGGCCGTGACCAATGTCATGGGCGCTCAGGCCACGCGAGAGGCCGACGGCGTCCTTTACACCCGGGCGGGCCTGGAGATCGGCGTGGCCGCCACCAAGACGTTCGTGAGCCAGATCACCGTGATGTACCTGCTGGCGCTGCGGATGGCCGAGGTGCGCGGGGTGATGGACCGCACGCAGCTCAAGCCCCCGATCTCCGACCTCAAGCGCCTGCCCCATCTGATTGCCGAGCTGCTGGATCGCGACGTGGCCGGCATCGAGGCGATCGCGCAGGCCCACCACCGGGCCGAGTTCTTCCTGTACCTGGGCCGCCACATCGGGCTCCCGGTCGCGCTTGAGGGGGCGCTCAAGCTCAAGGAGATCTCCTATATCGCGACCGACGCCTACGCCGCCGGCGAGATGAAGCACGGCCCTATCGCCCTCCTGGACGAGAACACGCCGGTCGTGGTGGTCGCCACCGAGTCGCCGGTCCTGGAGAAGGTGATCTCCAACATCCAGGAGGTCAGGGCCCGGGGGGCGCGCGTCATCGCGGTCGCCACCGAGGGCGACGACACGATCGCCGAGCACGCCGACGAGGTGATCCGTGTGCCCCGCACCGACTGGATGCTCGCGCCGTTGCTGGCCGTGATTCCGCTGCAGCTGCTCGCCTACCACATCGCCCGGCTGCGCGGCCTCAACGTGGACCAGCCGCGCAACCTGGCCAAGACCGTCACGGTCGAGTGACGCTCCCGCCCTCGGTCGGCATCGATCTGCTGGAGATCGCTCGCCTCGAGCGGGCGCTGGAGCGCCGCCCGAGGCTGGCCGAGCGCCTGTTCACCGAGGCGGAGCGTCGCTATGCGGCCGGGCGGGCTCGGCCGGGTCAGCACCTGGCTGCGCGCTTCTGCGCCAAGGAGGCGGTCGCCAAGGCACTGGGGCTGGAGGCGTGGAGCTTCCGCGACGTCGAGGTGGTCGCCACCGCCACAGCCCCGGAGGTGACCCTGCGCGGGGCCGCCGCCGAACGGGCCGCCGCGCTGGGCGTCGAGGTCCGGATCTCGCTGACGCACACGCGTACCGACGCCGGCGCCGTGGCGATCGCAGCAGCCCATGACTGACCAGACCCCTTCGATCGGGCTCCCGGACTGGCTGACGCCGCTGCCCGACGCCGCGCAGCAGCGCGCCAGCGATGCCTGGGCGATCGAGCAGCGTCAGATCCCGTCGATCGAGCTGATGGAACGTGCGGGCGCGGGGATGGCCGACGTCATCCGCGACCGCCTCCCCGAGGGCCGGGTGGTGGTGGTCGTCGGCAAGGGCAACAACGGCGGCGACGGGCTGGTGGTGGCGCGGTTGCTGCGCGAGTCCGGCCGAGAGGTCGATGTACTGCTCCTGTCAGATGCCGAGGAACTACGGGGCGACGCGCGCGCCAATCTCGAGCGCCTCCCGGGACCGGCGCCCGTCCACCCGCGCTCGTTCGAGGAGGCCGGGCTCCGCGGCGCGGCCGGCGTCGTCGACGCCATCCTCGGCACCGGCTTCGAGGGCGAGCCGCGCGACCCGGCCCGCGCGGCGATCGCAGCCATCAACGCCGCCGCCGGACCGGCGCTGGTGTTCGCGTGCGACGTCCCCAGTGGCGTCGATGCATCCACCGGCGAGGTCGCCGGCAGTGCCGTGCACGCGCAGGTGACGGTCACCTTCCACGCGGCCAAGCCCGGGCTGTGGATCTCCCCCGGCAAGACCCACGCCGGCGAGACGGTGGTGATCGACATCGGCATCCCCGAGGGCGCCCCGGTGCGCCCGTCAGCAGGGCTGATCGAGGCCGCCGTGCTCGACGCGGTCCCGCGCCGTGCCCATGACTCCACGAAGTTCGCGGCCGGGTCGGTGCTGGTCTGCGGTGGCTCCACCGGGCTCACCGGCGCGCCATCGATGGCGGCCGAGTCGGCCATGCGCGCCGGGGCCGGGTATGTGACCACGCTCGTCCCCGCCTCGCTGAACCTGGTGTTCGAGGTGCGCCTGCTCGAGGCGATGTCGGTGCCGCTACCAGACAAGGACGGGGGGCTGACGCAGGCGGCGTTCGATCCCGTGATGGAGCGTGCCGGGCGCGCCGACGCTCTGGTGCTCGGGCCGGGTCTGGGCCGGGCGCCGCGCACGGTCAAGCTGGCGCGCAGGCTCGCCCGCCGCATCGCGATCCCGCTCGTGCTCGACGCCGACGGCCTCAACGCCCACGCGGGCCGCCTGGAAGCGCTGGTCGGCCGCCCGGCGGCGACGGTGCTGACCCCGCATGGCGGCGAGCTGGCGCGGCTGCTGGGCTGCGAGAGCGCCGACGTCGCGGCCCATCGCCTGCGCTGCGTGCGCGATGCCGCGACCCGGGCGGACGCGGTCGTGCTGCTCAAGGGCGACGACACGATCGTCGCCGCGCCGGACGGCCGCGCCGCCGTTAGCCGGGGCGGCGCCCCCGCACTGGCCACGGCAGGGACCGGCGATGTCCTCTCCGGTGTCATCGGCGCCTATCTGAGCAAGGGCATGGATCCCTTCGCCGCCGCCTGCGCCGCAGTGTTCGTGCACGCCCGCGCCGGGCGGCTCGCCGCGCGCACCGTCGGCACCGAGGGCGTGATCGCCGGCGACGTCATCGCGCAGCTGCCGCGGGCCCGGGCCGGCGACGAGTAGGGCCCGATATGGCGTTGCGCGCACTGGCTCGCGTGAACCTGGCCGCGATCGAGCGCAACGTGGTGGCGCTGCGCGCCGGCCTGCGCCGCGGCGCCGAGCTGTGCGCGGTGGTCAAGGCCGACGCCTCCGGGCACGGCGCGGTCCCCGTTGCCCGGGCCGCGCTGGCGGGGGGTGCGGTACTGCTGGCGGTGGCGACCGCTGACGAGGCCGCCGAACTGCGCGCCGCCGGGATTGACGCTCCGCTGCTCATCCTCGGCGCCATCAGCGCGGACGAGCTGCCGGTGGCGCTCGCCGCCGGCGCTGAGGTGGTGGCCTGGAACGAGCGCTTCGTGACGGGTCTCGCCGCCCGGGCCGTCGCCGCCGGGGCGACGCGCCCGGTCAGGGTGCACGTCAAGCTCGACAGCGGGATGGGCCGCCTCGGGACCCGCGACGTCAACGAGGCCTTTGCCGTGGCCGAGGCCGTGCGCCTCGGTGCGCCGGTGGTTGAGCTGGTCGGCGCCATGACCCACCTGGCCACCGCCGACGGCGACCTGGACTTCGTCACCGCTCAGCTGGCGGTGTTTGCCCCCTTTGCCGACGAGCTCCAGCGCCGCGTCGGGCGCCTGCGCATCCATGCCGCCAACAGTGCGGGAACGCTGCGCGTGCCCGAGAGCCATTTCGACATGGTCCGCTGCGGCATCGCGCTCTACGGTTGTGATCCGATGAACGAGGATCCCGATGCGACCGGCCTGGAGCAGGCGATGGAGCTGAGCTCCTACGTCGCCGCGGTCAAGCGCGCGCAGCCGGGCGACAGCATCGGCTACAGCCGGCGCTTCATCGCCGAGCGCCCGACCTGGATCGCCACCATGCCCATCGGGTATGCCGACGGCGTGCGCCGGGGGCTGACCAACAACGGCGACGTTCTCATCTCGGGCCGCCGCTACCCGCTCGTCGGCACGGTCAGCATGGACAACATCACCGCCGATCTCGGCGCCGGCAAGCCCGAGGTGGGGGTGGGAGCGGCGGCGATCCTCATCGGCCGTTCGGGCGAGGAGCGCCAGACCGTCGAGGACATCGCCCACCGCCTGTCCACCATCAACCACGAGGTGCTGTGCGGGATCTCCGCGCGGGTGCCGCGCCATTACCATCGCGACGGGGTGCCGGTGCCATGAGCGACCCCCTGGCCGAGCTCGCCCGGCTCGCCCCCGACGCCTGGCTAGTGGGGGGAACGGTCCGCGACCGGCTGCTCGGCCGCGAGACCGCCGACTTCGACGTGGCCGTCGCCGGCTCGCCTGCCGAGGCCGCTCGGGCGCTCGGACAGGCGGCGGGCGGCTATGCCTTCGAGCTGTCCGAGGCGTTCGGGGCGTGGCGCGTCGTGGCTCACGACCACGCCTGGCAGGTCGACGTGCTGCCGCTCAACGGCGCCACCATCGAGGAGGACCTGGCCCGCCGGGACCTCACCATCAACGCCATCGCCGCCCCGTTGGGCCGCGACGGCCACGTGGACCCCTTCGGGGGTCTCGAGGACCTGCGCCACCACCGGCTGCGGGCCGTGTCGCCCGACGCGTTCGAGCGCGACCCGCTGCGGACGCTGCGGCTGGCGCGCATCGCCTGCGAGCTCGCGTTCGCGGTGGAGTCGACGACGCTGGAGCAGGCGCGCGCGGCGGCTCCGGCGCTTGCGGACGTCGCGCCGGAGAGGGTGTTCGCCGAGCTGCGGCGGGTGCTGTGCGGCCCCGCCGCCCTGGACGGCCTGGAGCTCATGGACCGCATCGGCGTCACCGACATCGTCCTGCCCGAGCTCGCGGCGCTGCGGGGCGTGGAGCAGAGCCGGTTCCATCACCTCGACGTCTCCGACCACACCCGCTCGGTGCTGGCCGAGACGATCGCCCTGGAGCGCGATCCGGAGCGCCTGGCCGGCGCGGACGCGCCGGCGCTGGCGGAATACCTGGGCGCGCCGCTGGCCAACGAGCTGACCCGGGGCCAGGCGCTGCGCTTCGGCGCGCTCCTGCACGACATCGCCAAGCCGCAGACCCGCGCGGTGACGCCGCAGGGCCGGGTCACGTTCATGGGCCACGACGAGTCCGGGGCGCGCGTGACGAGCGAGATCCTGGGCCGCCTACGGGCCTCCGAGCGCCTGCGCGCGCACGTCGCCGCCCTCACCCGCCATCACCTGCGCCTCGGCTTTCTCGTGCACGCGATGCCGCTCAGCCGCCGGGCGGTCTATGACTACCTGCACGCCACCGCGCCGGTGGCCGTCGACGTTACCGTCCTCAGCGTGGCCGATCGGCTGGCCACCCGCGGTGACAACGCCGAGCGGGCGATCGCCGCGCACATGCAGCTGGCGCGACAGATGCTGGCCGAGGGCCTGGCCTGGGTGGCCGACCCGCCGCGGCCACCGCTGCGTGGCGACGAGCTCGCCCGCGCGCTGGGGATCAAGCCGGGCCCGGTGGTGGGCGGGCTGCTCGCCGAGCTGGAGGCGGCCAGCTTCAGCGGCGAGGTGGCGACGCGGGAGGAGGCCATCGCCCGCGCCCGCGAGCTGATCGCCTCCGACACCGTTTAAGCTGGCGGCCATGAGCGATCGCGACCCTGACTGCCTGTTCTGCAAGATCGTCGCTGGCGAGATCCCGTCGCAGCGCGTCGACGAGGACGAGCGCACCGTGGCCTTCATGGACATCAGTCCGGCCACTCGCGGCCACGCGCTGGTGATCCCGCGCGCCCACTCCGCGAATCTGCTGGAGATCGACGCCGAGGACCTCGCCGCCACCGTGGCGGCGGCGCAGCGGCTGGCGCGGACCGCGGTTGAGCGCTTCGGCGCCGACGGCGTGAATTTGATCAACTCGTGCGGGTCGGCCGCGTGGCAGACCGTTTTCCACTTCCACATCCACGTGATCCCGCGCTACGAGGGGGACCCCATGCGGCTCCCGTGGACGCCGTCCCCGGGAGACCCGGACGAGATCGCCGCCGCCGCCGCGCAGCTCAGATAGGGCGTCGCGCCGGGGCCCCACACCCGCGCGGTGCGCCCGTTTCCGGACCAAGGGTGGCCCCGAGAGAAAATCGCCGTCGGCCGCCGGACACAAATAACCTACCGTTGCTGCGCCGACCCTGGTAGGTTTCCCGCGTCTAGTCGGGCTTTCGCCTGCACTACGGGGAAAACGAAGGGATTTTCATGGCAACGGGTACCGTCAAGTGGTTCAGCGACGACAAGGGCTTCGGGTTCATCACGCCCGACGACGGTGGTCGCGATCTGTTCGTGCATTTCACGGGCATCAACGGCGACGGATACCGCTCGCTGCCCGAGGGATCGAAGGTCTCCTACGAAGAGGAGGCCGGTCCCAAAGGGCCCAAAGCGGTGAACGTCACCAAGATCTAGCTCACCCACGCCACTCATATGCGGGCCTCCGGGCCCCTCGCGGCGCGGCCGGACGCTCGTGCCGGCCATTGCAGGCTTGCCGTCAGGGCGCAACTGACGCCCTCCGTTGGTGTTCACTAAGGGACCATGACACGCTTTTCCCTCGCAATCGCAGCCGGCCTGAGCGCCCTCGGCCTCATCGCACCCGGCGCCGCCTCCGCCCAGATCGTGGAGCTCGGCCAATCCACCAGCAGTCCGATCATCGCGCCGGCGTGCCCGACGGGTGTCTCCGCCTCCCAGTGCGTGATCATCCTCACGCGCACTACGGCGATCCAGGCCAACACCAACGGCCTCCTGAACCCGACCAAGGTCAAGAAGGCCGGCTGGATCGTCGGCTTCACGGTCGGCCTCTCCAAGCTCTCCACGGACTCCAAGTCCGAGCTCGGCTTCATCCACGGTCTCGACCTGAAGTACGGCGGCACGCCGCAGATCGCACTCACCGTGCTCAGGCCGGGCGCCAACAACAAGTACACGGTGGCCGCCCAGAGCGGCACCTACCACCTCATACCGTTCCTGGGCCAGGTGCTCCAGGAGCCGCTCTCGCTCCCGCCGAGCTTCAGCACCCTCACGGCGCTCCCCGTCAAGCCCGGGGACGTGATCGGGCTCACCGTGCCGACGTGGGCGCCGGTGCTCTCCTACAACCTCACCGCCACCAAGTACTCCTACCGCCAGAGCCGCCGGGCCAACTGCACGCACGCCGCGGGCTCCCAGACGGCGCAGATGACCGTCGGCCAGAGCGAGCAGTACCTCTGCAACTACACCGGGACGCGAGTGGAGTACTCGGCGACCGAGGTCGTCAACCAGCCGTACCCCAAGACGTACGTCGGCGGCCCCGGCGCCCCCAAGACGTAGCCCGGCCGCTGGCTGTCGCTTAGGCCTCGGCCTGGCCGGCGGGACACTGTCGGCCACCAGATAGCCGAGACGGCAGCAGTCCGCCGCCGGCTCAGCAGGCGCCGGGGTTCTGCTGGCAGAACGCCGAATCGAGCCCGCTGCCGCCGTTGGTCGAGGTGCCGGTGTTGCCGGTGCCGCCACCGCCGCCCGTGCCGCCCGTGCCCCCGCCGCCGGTCCCGCCGCCGCCGGTGGTCCCGGTGGGGGCGCCACCGCCCGACGGGGTGGTGCCCGCGGGCGCGGTCGCACCGCTCGACGGGGTCGTCGCCCCACTCGACGGTGCGGTGCCGCCGCTCGCGGTGGTGCTGGAGCTGGTGGTGGATGAAGTGCTCGAACTGGTCGCGGTCGCGGTGTTGGACGCGATCGCCTGCGTGGGCACGGTGAACGGCGGCGCTCCCGCGGTGTTCGAGGTGGAGGTGTCGCCGCCGCCACACGCGGTCAGGCCCACGCCGAGGGCGAGGACGAGCACGACAGCGAGGAGGGACCTGGCTCTGCGTGCGACGGGCTGACTCATGCCCACAAGGCGAACCTCAGGAGCCGAGCGGCTCCATGCGCCTGCCGCACACCGGGCAGTCGTTGAGGTCCTTCTGAGCCAGCTGATCACACCAGTTGCAGAACCGCAGGTTCTCGATCTTCCAGGGCAGCTCGGACGGCGTGGGGGCGAGCGGCAGCAGCTGCGCGACCGCCTCCAGCTCCTCGCCGGTCTCGCGGTCCAGGTAGATCTGCTCAGGCTCGGCCTGGATGATCACCTCGCGCCCGGTGGACGGCGCGCGCATCCGGTACTTCTGGTGCAACCTCATGCGCGCTGATGCTACCAGCGGGTCGGGCGGCACCGGCAGCTGATGGGGGCGCAAGCCTGCCGCTTCCTTGGATAGAGTGCCGACCTGGGAGATGCTGCGTTGCCCATCACGACTCCGTCGCACCGTGATCCGGCTCACCGCCGGGGTTGCCGTGATGCTCGTGGTTGTCGGCTGTGGCACCGACATCAAGCATCCGACGGCCAACCTGGTGTCGGGCAAGGTCATGTTCCAGAAGAACTGCGGCTCGTGCCACACGCTGGCGCACGCCAGCACCAGCGGCACGACCGGGCCCAACCTGGATGATGCGTTCCGCCAAGACCGCATCGACGGCGTCAAGAGCACCTCGATCCAGGGCCTGATCGACTACTGGATCCGCTATCCCAACACGCAGGGCGTCATGCCGCAGGGGATCGTTGGGGGCCAGGACGCACAGGACGTGGCGGCCTACGTGGCCGCCGTGGCCGCCAAGCCGGGCAAGGACACGGGCGCGCTGGCCACCGCGGGCGGCGTCACCGGGACGACCCCCGCTGCCGGCAAGCAGGTCTTCACGGGCGTCGGCGGCTGCGGCAGCTGCCACACGCTCGCCGCCGCGGGCACCACCGGCACGGTCGGCCCGAATCTCGACCAGGACCTCAGGGCCAGCTGCGCCACGCCTCAGTCCAAGCAGGTCCGCGGCGCGACCCTCCAAGAGTGCATCCGCACCGCGATCGTCAAGCCGTACGCGTACATCCCGTCCGGGTACAAGGCGGGCGTGATGCCGTCAAACTTCGGCTCGACGCTGACGCCCAGCGAGATCACGGCGCTCGTCAACTTCCTGTCGACCGCGGCGAAATAGGCTCCTCCGCCGCGGCGGCGCGCTCGCGCAGCCGGTCCAACAGCTCGTCGCCGCGCCCCGCCGCCACCGCCCGCGCCGCCCGCCGGTCGTCCAGTTCCAGGCCGTGCTGGACGGCGTAGTCCATCAGCTGCTGGCGCTGCTCGTTCTCGCGCGCCACGCGCAGGAAGAGCCAGCAGAACAGCCCGATGGTCAGGAAGCTCTCCTCCACCATCATCAGTCCGCCGGCCGCCACCTGGTCGGCGGTGGAGGAGATGTGCCAGAGGGCATCGCCGGACCGATAGATGGGGTAGAAGACGGTGCCGCCGAAGATGAGGATGTTGGCCAGGACGGTCCCGGTCAGCCGCACCGCGACGATGAACACCAGCCGCGCGGCGTTGTTGAACCACTGGGGCTTGGGCAGCGGGCCTAGCAGCGCCATCCACACCGCCATTCCGAAGACGAGGAAGGTGGCGTGCTCGAGCGCGTGCAGTGCGTCGTGACGCAGCGCCGCCTGGTAGAGGAAGGGCGAGTGCCAGACGTAGAAGTTGGTGGCCCACAGCACGATCGCCACCACCGGATGCGCGAGGATCCGCAGGCGGGCGATCACCGGGTTGCGCAGCAGCGGCGCGATGAGCGGTCCGGTCAGGCCCAGCACCAGCAGGAGCGCGGCGATGTCGCCGATGAGCAGATGCTCGGCCATGTGCGCCATCAGGAGCTGGTCTGAGAGCGTGTCCACGGGCGGGCTGACCGCCACCTCGAGCGCCACCAGGCCGGCGACGTAGCACGCGTACCGCCAGCCGGGCACCGGTCGCCCCTGACTGGCCAGGGTGCGCGCCCGCAGGTGGTACGGAACCCACGCGAGCACGATGAGGACCGGGAAGCCGATCGTCTGGACCGGCGCGTCGGCGAAGGGGAGAGGCGGGACCAACACCGCGACCTATGGTGCCACGGCGTGGCCGGGGAGGGCGGCGGAAGTCAGAGGGCCTGGATGATGAGCACCACGACCGCGATCGCGGCCACCACGCACACGAACCAGACCAGGAAGCCGAACGCGTCGGCCTCGGAGCGCAGCGGGTTGGGCGGGATGAGGCGGGACTTCATGGGGGGTGCCGAGCGGCCGGGCGCGGGCCGGGGAGCGGCCGCGCTCGCGAGCGCTCTAGATGACGTAGACCGTCGTGTAGACGATGACCCACATGATGTCGACGAAGTGCCAGTAGATCCCCGGCACCTCCATGCCCTGGTGGTGCTCGGGCGAGTAGTGCCCGCGGAACGAGCGCACCGTGACCATCAGCAGCATGCACAGTCCGATGAACACGTGGGCGCCGTGCAGGCCGGTGAGCGAGTAGAAGACCGTCGCCTGCGCGGAGTCATGGGGGGCGAACCCGATGTGGACGTACTCGTTGATCTGGACCGTGAGGAAGGTGAGGCCGAGCAGGAACGTGGTGACCATTCCGGCCCTGAGCCCGAACCGGTTGCCCCGCTTGATCGAGGTCAGCGCCCAGTGGATGGTCAGCGACGACGAGAGCAGGATCGCGGTGTTGATCCCGGCCACGGCCTCCGGGAGCTTGGTGCCGGGGGCCGGCCACGGGTCGTTGGTCACGACCCGGATGAAGAAGTAGGCCGTGAAGAACGCCCCGAAGATCATCACCTCGGAGATGATGAACAGCAGCATCCCCAGCGTCGGCGCCTCCACCCGCGAGGACTTGTGGGCCGCGGGCGGACCGTGGTGGTGGTCGGCGTGGGCGATCGAAGCGGCTTCCATCAGATCCTCCTCGTTCCGGTGAGAGCCACTATGCGGCGCGGGCGGGGTCGTGGGCCACGACGTGCTCGACGTCCTTGCCGGTGGCGTTGCGCACCCGTTCGATGAGGTCCGCGCGCAGCCAGCCGGACTTGGTCTCCGGCAGCGTCGAGATGACGATGCTGTCGACGCGGAAGTACTGCAGGGCGTTGGTGATCGCGGTGTACGGATCCGGGTCCCCGATCATGCCCGCCGCCGTCAACCCGGCCTCGCGCAGGCGGCCCAGCACCAGCGACAGCCGCGTGCGGGCGCGCCGCGCCGATGCGCCGCCGCCGCCCTCCTGAGGCACGAGCACGATGAACAGCCGGTCGTGACTGTCGGGCTCGGCCTCGGCCTTGGCCTTGAGCGCGTCGAGCAGCTCGTCCCCGCTCGCCGAGCGGTTGGCCACCGCCAGGGTGATGTGGAACTCGAGGCCCTCCGAGTCGATGTCGGCCACAACGTGCTCCACGGGCAGCCCGGTGGCCTGGCGCATGCGCTCGGGCAGGTCGCGCCGCAGCCAGCCCGAGCGAGACTCGGGGTAGGTGGAGATGATGATCGCGTCCGGGTTGTACTCGCGGACGGCGTCCATGGTGGCGGCGTATGGGTCGGGGTCGCCGACCTCGCCGACCGCCTCGATCCCCTCGGAGCGGACGAACCCGACGGCGAGGTCCACCCGGGTCTGCGCGGCGTCGAACACGGAGTCGTCGTAGACCACGTAGCCGGCGCGAGGCTGCGTCTGGGGAACGCACAGCACGAACCGCGACTCCTCCTCGGCGGCGTAGCGCCGCACCGCCTCGATCAGCGGCTTGCCGCCGATCGTCTCGTTGGCGATGACCAGGATCGTGCGCATCAGTGATGCTCACCGCCGCCCGCGGTGGCGCTCCCCGCGCCGACCGTGACCGGCCGTGCCTCGGTCGGCGGCTTGAAGATGCCATGCACCGCTCCCGGCACCCCGTACTCATAGGGCCCGCCGACGACGGTCGGGATCGCGTCGAAGTTGAAGATCGGCGGTGGCGAGGAGACCTGCCACTCCAGCGTCATGGCGCGCCACGGGTTGGCGGCCGCGCGCGGGCCCCAGCGCCAGCTGGCCACGATGTTGTAGAGGAAGATCAGCGTGCTGGCCCCCAGCACGAACGAGGACAGCGAGATGAAGAGGTTCCACGCGGCGAACTTCTCCGCGTACTCGGCGACCCGTCGCGGCATGCCTTGGATGCCGATGAGGTGCATGGGGCCGAAGGTGAGGTTGAAGAAGATGAACGTCATCCAGAAGTGCCACTTGCCGAGGCGCTCGTCGAACATCCGACCGGTCATCTTCGGGAACCAGTAGTACACGCCGGCGAAGATCGTGAACAGGGAGCCGCCGAACAGCACGTAGTGGATGTGGGCGACGATGAAGTACGTCTGGCTGACGTGGATGTCGAAGGGGATCATCGCCAGCATGACGCCGCTGATCCCGCCCAGCGTGAACATCGTCAAGAAGCCGAGCGCGAACAGCATCGGGGTGTCCAGGTGCAGCACGCCGCGCCACAGCGTGGCCAGCCAGGAGAAGATCTTGATCCCGGTGGGGATGGCGATGATGGCGGTGGTGATCATCATCGGGATGCGGATCCACGGGGCCATGCCGCTGACGAACATGTGGTGGGCCCAGACGGTGAACCCGAGGACCACGATCGCCAGCAGCGAGAAGGCCATCATCCGGTAGCCGAAGATCGGCTTGCGCGACTTGACGGCGATGACCTCGGAGATGATCCCGAACCCGGGCAGCATCATGATGTAGACGGCCGGGTGCGAGTAGAACCAGAAGACGTGCTGGTACATGATCACGTTGCCGTTCTTCTCCGGGCCCACGAACGCGTCGAAGAAGTGGAAGTGCAGCGCCGTGTCGAGCAGCACGAAGAACTGGGACGCGGCGATGAACGGGGTGGCGATGACGACCAGCAGCGAGGTCGAGAAGTTCGCCCACACCAGGAGCGGCATCCGGAAGAAGCTCATTCCGGGCGCGCGCATGGTGATGATCGTCACCAGGAAGTTGAGCGCCGTCGCGATCGATGATGCGCCGGCGAACTGGACCGCGATGGTGAAGAACAGCTGGCCCAGGGGCATCGTCGTCGACAGCGGGGCATAGGCCGTCCAGCCCGCGGCGAAGGACCCGCCCGGGGCCAGGAAGCTCAGCAGCATGAGAACGCCGGCGACCGGCAGCATCCAGTAGGAGAGGGCGTTCAGCCGTGGGAAGGCCATGTCCGGGGCGCCGATCATGAGCGGCAACACGAAGTTGGCCAGGCCGGCGAACACCGGGATGACGAACAGGAAGATGAGGACGGTGGCGTGGACCGAGAACACGCCGTTGTACTGCTCGGGAGTGAGGAACTGCATCCCGGGTTTGGCCAGCTGGGCGCGGATGAGCATGGCCAGGAGGCCGCCGACGAGCAGGAAGAAGAACGACGTCACCACGTACTGGATCCCGATGACCTTGTGGTCGGTGTTGACGCGGAAGTAGTCGCGCCAGGTGTGGGCGCCGTGCGCGGAGTGGTCCTCCGGGCGCGTGGGGCGTCCCGAGATCCAGTAGAACCAGTAGTCGGCGGTGCCGATGCCGACCAGGAAGAACAGGGGGACGGCGATCAGCGCCACGATCGTGATCGCGTCGCCGTCGATGATCGGGTGCTCGTGCATCAGCCACCGCACGAGGACGGTCAGACCGAAGGCAAAAGCGAATCCGATCACGTCAAACAGGGCGGCCCTGTACCAGCCGGGCGCGCGGAGCTTTGCCGGAATGGCCATCAGCTCTCCTTCCTCGCAGTGCTCTCGGTCCGTCTCATCCTGAACTCCCGCTCGACCCGCTTGACCCACTCGCGTATCCGGGCTCGCCGGAGTTCAGCGCGGCCGGCGGGGGTGTGCCGATCGGCGGCGGCGCCTTGGGGCTCTGATGCGCCAGCCAGATCCGGAACGTCGCCGGGGTGACGACGTGGACCGGGGCGCGCATCAGCGAATGGCCGGCGCCGCACAGCTCGGTGCACTCCGCCGGGTAGTTGCCGAGGCGCGTCGGCGTGACCCGCAGGTCCGTCGTGATCCCGGGCACCGCGTCGATCTTCTCGGAGAACTCCGGCACGAAGAAGCTGTGGATCACGTCCAGCGAGCGGAGGTGGAAGAGGACGGGCTGGCCCTTGGGCAGGTACAGGTCGGGCGAGAGGATCTCCTTGCCACCGGGCTCCGGGTACCCGAACTGGAACGCGAACTGGCGCTCGGTGATGGTGACCACCATCGCGCCGGGGTGGGTCTTCTCGTTGGAGCGCAGGACGGAGTAGGCGTAGCCGCACAGCCCGACGATGAGGATCGCCGGCAGCGCCGTCCAGATGACCTCCAGCCGCGTGTTGCCGTGGATCGGCGGGCCGTCCTTCTCCTCCTCGCCCGGCTTCATCCGGAACTTCCAGACCGAGTAGAGGACCACCGTCTCCACGAGGACGAAGATCGGCACCGACACGATCAGCAGGACGTCGTAGAGCGTGCGGATGTTGTGCGACTGGATGGAGGCGTCGGCGGGAAACCACGGGATCGACAGCGCCACCGGGATCCCGATGATCACCCCGATCGCCCCGATGACTGCCATCTGCAGCAGAGGCCTGTTACGCACGACGTCTCCCGCCTGGTGTCCTCATCTCCACCCAGCATCCTATGGGTTTCGACCGACGAACGACACCAGGTCCGTCCCGGGTCGAACCTGATTGCCTATGATTGAGGCAATCGTTGCAAACTCAGCCGGAGGCGCGTCATGCTCGTTTCAGAAGGCATGTCTGATGTGGTTCTCACGATCGGCCCCGGACACTCCCTCCGGGACGCCGCTGCGGCGATGTGGGGACGCCGCGTCGGAGCCGCGATCGTCCACGACCCAGAGGCGCAGGCCCCGGGGGTCATCACCGAGCGCGACATCCTCGAGGCCGTCGCGCGCGGCAAGGACCCTGACGAGGAGCATGTCTCCGACCACCTGACCGCCAACCTCACCTTCGCCCGTCGCGACTGGTCCCTGGAGCACGCCGCCGCGACGATGATCGACGGGGGGTTCCGGCACCTCGTGGTCGTCGAGGGGTCGGACGTGGTCGGCATCCTGTCGATGCGCGACATCGTCCGGGTGTGGTGCGGGGCGGGGGCGAACTGCGACGTGCCGGCGTCCGCCAATTAGTCGGCTGCGCGCCGCCGGCCCGGGCGGCGGGGGCGAGGGGTCTAGTGGTGGTGCTCCTCCGGGAGCTCCGAGATGTCGCGCCGCGTGTCGCGGATCCACATGGCCGTGGTCACGAGGAACAGGATCAGCCCGAGGATCGAGATGAACCAGTTGATCGTGGTCCCGATCACCATCATCGTGATGCCGGCCGCGCAGGCGACCGGCAGGAACGTCGGGCCAGGGAGGTGGATCTCCTCGCCGACGGGCGGCGTGTCGTGATCGACGTCGCTCACGAGTGGACGTAGATCGCAGCGGCGACGAACGTGATGCCGAACATGAACAGGACGGCCATTCCGGCCAGCAGTCCGGTCCGTAGGTTCTTGCGGGCGAGCTTTCGGTCCATGACGGTCCTAGATCGTAGTGGTTGAGGTCACAGCTTGACGTCCAGCACCATCGCCGCAAACAGCAGCGCCAGGTACAGCATGGAGAAGAGGTACAGGCGCAGCGCCGTGCGGCGGTCGCGCCGCCGGTACAGCCAGATGGCGCCGCCGATGAACGCAAGCCCCAGCGCCATCGATGCGGCCAGGTAGACCCCGCCGAACACCCCGACGCAGAACGGCAGCTGGCTGACGGAGTACAACAGCGCCGCGTACAGCACGATGTGCAGGCGGGTGGTGTCCTCGCCGCGCACCACCGGGAGCATGGGCACGCCCACCTCGGCGTACTCGTCCTTCATCAGCAGGCTGAGTGCCCAGAAGTGGGGCGGCGTCCAGTAGAAGACGATCGCGAACAGGTAGACCGCGGTCCAGGACAGGGAGCCGCGCGTCGCCGCCCACGCCACCAGCGGGGGCATCGCGCCCGCCGCGCCGCCGATGACGATGTTCTGGGGGGTGCGGCGCTTGAGCCACATCGTGTACACGCCGACGTACCCGATGAAGCCGCCGAGGGCCAGCGCTGCGGCCAGCACGTTGACGGTCAGCGAGAGCAGCACGAAGGACAGGATCTGGAGCAGGATCCCGTAGCGGACAGCCGCGGCGGGGCTGACGCGCCCGGACGGGATCGGCCGGTTCGCCGTGCGGCGCATCCGGGCGTCGATATCGCGGTCCCAGTAGTGGTTGATCGCGCCCGCGCCGCCGGCCGAGAGGTAGCCCCCAACGCAGGTAAGGGCGACGAGCGACACCGACGGGTCGCCGGCCACCTCCATCGTCATCACCGTGGTGAACAGCAGCAGCGACTGGACCTTGGGCTTGGTCAGGTCGATGTAGTCGGCAACGAGCTGGCGGGTGCGAAGCGCGCCCGAGGCGGCGACGGGGACGGACGTCATGGGCGCGCGCGACGCCCGCGTTCGAGAGCGCCCGCCCGCGCCCGCGCGACCGACGCGCCGGTCATCCGCCCGTGCGGGTGAACTGCTCGCTGCCGCCCGTCTTCTGCGTCACGCCCGTGGCGCGCTCGATCTGGCGCCGGATGTCGCGCATCGGCTCCACCGAGCGGACCCGCGGGATCTCGTCGAAGTTGTTGACCGGCGGCGGTGAGGATGTGAACCACTCCAGTGTGTTGCCCTTCCAGGGGTCAGGGCCGGCGATCCGCCCGACCTGGAGGCTGCGCGCGACGTTGATGATCGTCAGCAGGACGCCGAGCCCGAGAATGAACGATCCGATGGTCGAGATCAAGTTGTAGGTGGACCAGCCCAGGCCCGGCTGGTAGGTGTAGATCCGCCGCGGCATGCCGGACAGGCCGAGCGCGTGCTGGACGAAGAAGGTCAGGTTGAAGCCGATGAACATCAGCCAGAACGACCATTTGCCGAGGCCCTCGTGCAGCATCCGGCCGGTGATCTTCGGGAACCAGTAGTAGATGCCGCAGAACACGGTGAACACGGCGCCGCCCATGAGCACGTAGTGGAAGTGGGCGACGACGAAGTAGGTGTCGTTGAGCTGCCAGTCCACCGGGAACACGGCCAGGAAGATGCCCGTGATGCCGCCGATGACGAAGATGGCGATGAAGCCGACGGCGAAGTACAGCGCCGTGGTCATGACGATCGAGCCCCGCCATAGCGTGGCGATCCAGTTGAAGATCTTGACCCCGGTGGGGATCCCGATCAGGAACGAGCTCAGCATGAAGAAGCCGAGCACCACGATCGGGACCGGCGAGGCGAACATGTGGTGGGCCCATACCAGCGTGGCCAGGAAGGCGATGACCACCGTGGACGCTGCGATGGCCTTGTAGCCGAAGATCGGCTTGCGCGAGAACACGGGGATGACCTCGGAGATGATCCCGAACCCCGGCAGGATCATGATGTAGACCTCGGGGTGGCCGAAGAACCAGAACAGGTGCTGCCAGAGCACCGGCGAGCCGTGGGCGGTGGGGTCGAAGAAGTGGGTGCCGAAGTTCCGGTCGGTCAGCAGCATCGTCACCGCGGCGGCGACCACGGGCAGCGCGATGATGAGCAGGATCGCGTACACCAGCACCGTCCACACGAACAGCGGCAGGCGGTTCCACGACATGCCCGGCGCCCGCATGTTGACGATCGTGGCGTAGAAGTTGATGGCGCCGACCAGCGACGAGATGCCGGTGATGTGGATGAGGAAGATCCACGCGTCCTGACCTCCGCCGGGCGAGTACAGCGACTCCGACAGCGGCGGGTAGCTCCACCAGCCGGCGTCGGGCGGATGGAAGAACAGCGTCGTGTAGAACACGATCCCGCCGAACAGAAGCAGCCAGAACGACAGCGCGTTGAGTCGCGGGAAGGCCATGTCGCGGGCGCCGATCATCAGCGGCAGGAAGTAATTGGCGAAGCCGGCCATGACCGGGACGACGAACAGGAAGATCATCGTCGTCCCGTGCAGCGTGAGCAGCTGGTTGTAGTGCTCGGAGGTGATGAGCGTGTTGCTGGGCACGCTCAGCTGCAGCCGCATCATCAGCGCCTCGACCCCGCCCATGCAGAAGAAGACGAAGGTGAGGACGAGGTACATGATCCCGATCCGCTTGTGATCGGTGGTCGTGACCCAGTCGACCCAGCGCTTGGTCTTGCGGGGCGCGGTGACCTTGGTCGAGATGACCTGGGGGACCGGTCTCAGGACTTCGTCGCGCGTGATCGTCGCCATGTGTCTCTTAATTTCCTAGCTGATTTTGGGCGGTGAGGACCGCGCGGAGCGAACCCACCTGGGAGTTCTGGGCAGAGATGAGCTCCTTCTGGCGCGCCAGCCAGGCGGTGTACTCCTCCGGGGTGACCACCTTGACGAACGCGACCATCGCCGCATGGTTGGTTCCGCACAGTTGGGCGCATTGCCCGCGGAAGGTCCCGGTGTGCAGCGCCTTGAACCACGTGTAGACCGTGTAGCCGGGGACGGCGTCGACCTTGCCGCCCAGCGACGGCACCCACCACGAGTGGATGACGTCGGTGGACTGGATGGTGAGCACCACGGTGGTGTGCTCGGGGACGACCATCGTCGTGTACGAGTAGGGGAGGCGCGGGTCGAAGGGGTCGTGCGCGCAGCCGTTGCCGTAGACGTAGCGCCAGATGAACTGGCGACCCTGGATGCAGACGTCGAGCTTCTTGCCGCTCGGGGGCGTGGGCTCGTTGACCGAGGCCGACAGCACCAGCCCGCTCGCGTCGGAGTTGGGCGGGTTGACGATGGTCGGCAGCTTGATGAAGGTCACCACCGTCAGCACCACGAGGATGAGAGCGGCGGCCACGGTCCAGCCGATCTCCAGGCGCGTATTGCCGTGGATCTGGGCGGCCACGCGGTTCTTCTTGGCCCGGAAGCGGAAGACCGAGTAGACGAGCGCGCCCTCGACCAGCACCGCCACGATCGCGGCGATGTAGAGGACGACGTTGTAGAGCGAGTGGATCTGGTTGGCGTTGGGCGATCCACCCGTCTTGGGCGTGATGAAGTTCGCCAGTGCGGCGGGGGCGAGGACCAGGGATCCGGCCACCACGATGCCGAGCATCGGGATCGCGCTGCGGAGGCGAAGCCGCTGGCCGCGATCTGGATGCTCGCGGCGCCGGCGGTGGGACTTGGCGTCGTTGACGTCGTGTCGCAAGGCGGGCGGCATTCTATAAGTCCGGGGGGCCGACCGGCGCGCCGGCCGTCACCGCGCGGACGCCGCCGTCGCCGGCCGCGGCGGCTCGGCAAGCGCCGGAAAGTCGTTCTGGAGCGGCCATTTTGGGCCGTCGCTTCGCCGCGAGGCTCTTATACTGGCGCCCGTTGCGAGCGTCACGGGCCATCAGAGCGGGAGCCTGGGCCCTGGTCGCCGCGGGGGTGGCCGCGCCCGTCCTGCGCCGGCGCGTCAAGCTGCCCCGCGCGGCGGTGCTGGGGGCCTCGGCCCTGGCGGTCCCTGCGCTGACCGTCGCGACACCGCGCAGCCGCGCCCGCGACCTCGCGCTGGTGGGGCTGAACATGTGGGGTTACCTGGCCGCGTATGAGATGCCCAACGACGACCCCGAGGCGCTGGCCACGCGGGTCCGGATCGACTACCCGATCGCGATCGATCGCGTTCTCGGACTCGGTGTGCCGCCCACGGTCCGCCTCCAGACCGACTTCTCCGATCCGGAGCACATCAATCGCTTCGAGCGGGTCCTGGTGTGGTGCCACTGGGTGTGGTTCGCTGTCCCGCACGCCAGCGTGGCCTACGTCATGTGGCGCGCGCCGGAGCGCGCTCCGGCGGCGGCGGCGCGCATGTACGCGGTGTTCGACCTGGGCGCCGCGTTCTACTGGGCGATCCCAACCGCCCCGCCGTGGTACGCGGCCCGCCACGGGCGGCTCCAGGACGCCCGCATGCGGGCGGTTCGGCGGATGATGATCGAGTACGGAGAGCAGTTCTGGGGCGACCGCTGGACGGACCTTTACGATGTCCTTGGAGGCAATCCGCTCGCTGCCATGCCGTCGCTGCATTTCGCCACCTCGTTGATGGGCGCTCACCTCCTGAGCGAGGTGGGCCCGGTGGCCGGTGCCGTCGGCTGGTCCTATGCGCTCCTGCTGGGTCTGGCGCTCGTCTATCTGGGCGAGCACTATGCCGCCGACCTGCTGGCCGGCGCGCTGCTGACCGAGACGGTGCGGACGCAGTCTCCGCGCGCTCTTCCGGGCGTCCGGGCGCTGACACAGCGCCTCGAGGCGCTGCAACGGCGGGCCGCGACTCGGTAGGGCGCTCGCGCGTGCGTGGGGGAGCTCCCATCGATCATGGCCGCCCCGGTGCGGTCGGAGCCGATGAGAGCCTGGGGCCCGTGGAGGGCCAGGCCGTGACGCCCGGGCTCGCCGACGGGGCGCCCCGCCGGGAGTCGGGTCAGACGGAGGAGATGCCGCGCATCCGGCTCACGCGCCGGAGGCTCGTGGCCTCGATCGTCTTCGTTGTCTCGGTGGTGGCGTTTCTGTACTTCGTGCTGCCCAAGCTCCTGGGCCTGCGCGACACGTGGAGCCGGATCCAGCACGGCAACGCCTGGTGGCTCGCGCTCGCCGCTGTGCTCGAGTGCTTCTCCTTCCTCGGCTACGTCGTGCTGTTCCGCGGTGTGTTCGTCCGCGACGACACCCGGATCGACTGGCGCGCCAGCTACGAGATCAGCCTGGCGGGCGTCGCCGCCACGCGCCTGTTCGCCTCCGCGGGCGCCGGCGGCATCGCGCTGACGGCCTGGGCGCTGCGGCGATCGGGGCTCGAGCCGCGCATCGTCGCTTGCCGCATGATCGCGTTCATGGCCGTCCTGTACGCGATCTTCATGGGGTCGCTGGTGGTCGGGGGTCTCGGCCTGTACTTCGGGGTGTTCCCGGGCGAGAACCCGTTCGCGATCACGGTCGTCCCCGCCATCTTCGGCGCCGGGGTCATCGCCGTCTTCCTCGGCGTGTCCCTGTTGCCCACTGACCTCGACCGCCTGGTGGCGCGGTGGACCCACGGCGGCCGGGTCGGGCGGCTGGCCAGCCAGGCCGCCGCTCTCCCGGCCGCGGCGGCCAGCGGCATTCGGACCGCGATCCAGCTGGTGCGCGACAAGGAGTGGTCGCTGCTGGGCGGGGTCGCCTGGTGGGGCTTTGACATCGCCGTCCTGTGGTCCTGCTTCCACGCCTTCGGCGGCAGCCCGCCCACCGCGGTGGTCGTCATGTCCTATTTCATCGGTCAGCTCGGGAACGTGCTGCCGCTGCCCGGCGGCATCGGCGGCGTGGACGGCGCCATGATCGGCGCGTTCTCGGCCTTCGGAATCTCGCCGCCGCTCGCCGTCGTCTCGGTGCTCGCCTACCGGGCATTCTCCTTCTGGCTGCCGACACTTCCCGGCGCTGTGGCCTACTTTCAGTTGCGGCGCACAGTGCACCGCTGGCGCGACGACGAGACCCCAAGCTATACTTAATGAAGTGACCGACTCAGAACAGCGAATTGAGAAGGCAATCGTGGTGGGCAGTGGGCCGGCCGGATACACCGCCGCCCTGTACATGGCGCGCGCCGAGCTGGACCCGCTCGTCATCGAGGGGTTCGCGTGGGGCGGGCTGCTGCAGCAGACGACCGACGTGGAGAACTACCCGGGCTTTCCCCCCGGGATCATGGGGCCGGACCTGATGCAGCATTTCCGCGACCAGGCCGAGCGCTTCGGCGCCCGCTTGGAGACCGATGACGTCACGGCGCTCGAGCTCTCGCCGGACGGGTCAGAGCCCCACAAGGTCTGGGTCGGCAACGACCTGCACCTGACGCGGGCCGTCGTGCTGGCCATGGGCGCCCAGCACCGCAAGCTCGGCGTCGCCGGCGAGCAGGAGCTCTCCGGCCGCGGGGTCAGCTACTGCGCCACCTGCGATGCGGCGTTCTTCAAGCAGGCCCCGACGCTGATCGTCGGCGGAGGCGACTCCGCGATGGAAGAGGCCATGTTCCTGGCCAAGTTCGCCTCCAAGGTGGCGATCGTCAACCGCCGTGACGAGTTCCGGGCCTCCAAGATCATGCTCGAGCGCGCTCGAGCGGTTCCCAACATCGAGTGGATCACGCCCTACGTCGTGGAGGAGTTTCACGCCGGCGAGAACAAGTCCCTGGCGGTGGCTCGCCTGCGCAACACCTCGGACGCCTCGGAGAAGGAGCTGGAGATCACCGGCGCCTTCATCGCCGTGGGCCACGACCCCCAGTCCCAGCTGGTCCAGGGCCAGGTCGAGACCGACGACGCCGGCTACGTCGTCACTCATGGCAAGTCGACGCTCACCAACATCCCGGGCGTGTTCGCCGCCGGCGACCTGGTGGACCACACCTATCGCCAGGCCATCACCGCCGCGGGCTCGGGCTGCCAGGCAGCGCTCGACGCCGAGTGGTACCTACGCGACACCGCCCCTTTCGATAGCGCCGCGCGCGTCGCCGCCAGCTAGCTGAGCTGCCGGTCGGTCGACCGAGCTGTGGGCCGGCCCTAGTGGTACGGGCAGCCCTGGGCCGGGCCCCAGTTTCCCGAGGCCGGGTGCTGACCCATGAGCAGGCCGAAGTCCTGGGTCCACGTGCCCGCGAGCGTGCTGTAGCCGGCGATGGAGCTGTCGGAGACCCCAGTGCCGACGTACCGGTAGACGGGGTTCAGGATGTTCTGGCAGTGGCCCGTGCTGGCCATCCAGGCGCGGACGACGGCCGCGGGCGTCTTGTAGCCGGTGGCGATGTTCTCGCCCACGTTTGACCAGTCAAAGCCGACGGCACTGATGCGAGCCGCGAAGTCCGCGCCGTGGCTGAAGTAGCGGTGGGCGACCATCACGTTGGTCCATCCCTGGGCGGAGCGGTTCAGGCGCGAGCTCTCGCCCAGTCCGGGGAGTCCGCGCTGGTGGCGCTCCACGTTGACGAGGCACACGACGGCCCGCTGCAGGTCGGCCCGGCTGGCTCGGGCGATCGGCGTGCGCGCGCCGGCGCAGCCCCGGCCGCGAGCGGCGGCGACGGCGGTGAACGACATCGCGACGGCGAGCATGCCGATTGCGACCAGTGTGCGACGCGCGGCAGCCCAGGCCCGTGCCTTATCAAGGCACAGCGCAGCTGTGTCTGAGTCACTCATGTGGACAATCCCTGTGCTCGGCAGCACTCTGGCGGCTTGGAGTGGTTGCCGACGCTGATCGAACAAATGTCCAGACCAGCAGACGGGCACCCTACACGAACCTGCCGTCGGCTGTTGTTCCGGACCTACCTCCGGGTCGGCCCGGTCCTACCCTTCCGGGGGGGAATCCACACCATCTCGGCCCCAGATGTGGAGAGGTTTCACTATCGCACCAGATCCGTGGACAGAACTTGTGCGCAGACGGCCCGGCTGCACGGGTTCGTCCAGCCGGCCCGGGGGTTGCGCCCGGCCGGCGACCCCGGTCTAGGGGCGCAGGACGATCTTCAACGCCTCGCGGCGGTCATAGATGGCATAGCCCTCGGGCGCGTCGTCAAGGGGCATGTGGTGAGTCACCAGCGGCGTCGGATCGAGCGTCCCGGCGGCCAGCATGCCGAGGACGCGATCGACGTGGCCGATGACGTTGGCCTGGCCCGTGCGCAGTGTCAATCCCTTGATCCAGACCACCCCCATGTGCACCTGGCAGGGCTCGGCGTACACGCCGATGGCGACCACCGTGCCCGCGCTGCGCGCCAGGCGGATCGCCAGGTCCAGCGCGTCCGGATGACCGACGGCGTCGATCGCGGTCGCCACGCCGCGGCCTCCGGTCAGCGTGCGGACCACGTCGCGGGGATTCTCCTCGGTGAGGTGGACCGGGACGGCGCCGAACCCGCGCGCCACCTTCAGGCGCTCGGTCACGCTGTCAATCGCCAGCACCGGCCCGGCGCCGGCGGAGACGGCGATCTGCACCGCGCACAGGCCCACCGGGCCCAGACCCAGGACGGCGACGCTGTCACCGGGGCGGACGTCGCCGCCCTCCACCGCGTGGTACGCGGTGCCCATCACGTCGCCGGCGAACAGGGCGACGTCGTCCGAGACCCCCTCGGGCACCGGGCGCAGCGTCAGGTTGGCCATCGGCACGAGCGCCTGGTCGGCCTGGGTGCCCGGCAGCGAGCCCAGTGCGTCGCCATGGCCGAAGACCCGGCCGCGCTCGCACTTCTGGTAGACGCCGCGCAGGCAGTAGAAGCACGTGCCGCAGGCCGTGTGAAAGCAGCCCAGCACCCGGTCGCCCTCGCTCACACGCGTCACCGCGTCGCCCGCCGCCACCACCCGGCCGACGAACTCGTGGCCGATGGTGAAGCCCGGCTCGATCTTGACCCGGCCGTGGTAGATGTGCAGGTCCGAACCGCAGATCCCGCTGGCTTCGATGGCCACGATGGCGTCGTCGCGGCTCTGTAGTTCGGGCTCGGGGCGCTCTTCGACGCGGACCTCCATCGGCGCCTGGAAGGTGACCGCCCTCATGGCGCCTCGTAGGTGAAGAAGCCTTCGCCCGTCGCCCGCCCCAGCCGTCCGGACCATCCCAGCCGCCGCAGCAGCGATGCGGTGCGGTAGCGCTCCTCGCCGCGCTCGAGGTGGAGGGCGTCGAGGACGCCGAGCACGTGATCGAGCCCGATCTCGTCGGCCCAGGCGAGGATCCCGCGCGGATAGTTGAGCCCGTGGATCATTCCGGTGTCGATGTCCTGCGCGCTGCCGACGCCCTCGCCGAGGGCGAACGCGGACTCGTTGACGATCTGGCAGACGATTCGGCCCAGGACGAGCCCCGGCGCGTCGCCGACCCACTCCGTGTGCTTGCCCAGGGTGGCGAAGAACCGCTCGGCGGCCGATGCCGCGGACGCCGCCGTGTCCGGCCCGCGGGTGAGCTCCACCAGGGTCGTGCCCTGGAGCGGCGGCAGGGCGTGGAAGCCGACCGCCGAGCCGCCGGGGTCGAGCGCCGCCAGCGAGCCCGCTGCGCAGCAGATCGCCTGGGGCGCTCCCTGCAGCGGCGCGTCGGGCTCCTCGCCGCCGGTGAGGTCGAGGATCAGGAACGGGGCGGGCCCGTCAACGGCCTCGGCGGCGCCCAGCACCTCCCAGCCGGCCTCGGCGGCGGCCGCCTCGAGCTCCAGCGCCAGCTGCGAGTCTCCGGCGATCACGATCACGCCGTCCCCGCCGCCGGCCGGTGGCGCGTCGGGGTCAAGCGGCCGGTGCCGGCCGCCCTCCGGGTACTCGTAGTACCCCCGCCCCGTCTTGCGGCCGTAGCGCCCGGCGGCCACGGTCCGCACCGCGATCTGCGACGGCTGCCAGCGCGGCTCGCCGAAGCTCTGCTCGTAGAAGGAGCGGCTGATCTCGAGGCCGACGTCGACGCCCACGAGGTCCATCAGCTCGAACGGCCCCATGCGAAAGCCCCCGCCCAACCGGCAGATGCGGTCGATCTGCTCCACCGTGGCGATCTGCTCGGACAGGAGCTTGAGCGCCTCCAGGCCCCAGGGCCGATTGCAGCGGTTGACCAGGAAGCCCGGCCCGTCGACGGCGCCGATCACGCGCTTGCCCATCGCCTCGCCGCAGGCGCGCGCCACAGCCAGTGCCCGCTCGGAGGACTCCGCCCCTGCCACGACCTCCAGCAGCGCCATCAGCGGCGGCGGGTTGAAGAAGTGCATGCCCACCACCCGGTCGGGATGGGTCGCGGCCGGCGCCAGCGCGGTCACCAGCAGCGATGAGGTGTTGCTGGCCAGCACGCACTCCGCGGGGACGATGTCAGACAGTCGGCCGAACAGCTGGTGCTTGAGCTCGATCCGTTCTGGGGCGGCTTCGATGACCAGCTCGCAGCCGCCGAGGTCCTCCAGCGCGGGCACGGGCGCGAGATGCTCCTTGGCGAGGGCCGCGTCGTCCGCCGCCATGCGGCCCTTGCTCACCTCGCGGTCGAGCTGGCGCAGGATCCGGCTCATCCCGCGGTCGAGCGCGTCGCCGTCGGGGTCGTGCAGCAGCGTGCGCATGCCCGCCACGCAGCCCAGCTGCGCGATACCCGACCCCATCGTCCCGGCTCCGGCCACGCCGAGCACGGTGGGGGCCTCGCCGGCCGCGCTCACGAGGGGATCAGCGCGTTGATGCCGGTGAGGGCGCGCCCGATGATGAGCTTCTGGATCTGCGAGGTCCCCTCATACAGGGTGGTGACGCGCACGTCGCGAAAGTAGCGTTCGACGGGGTGGTCGTCGACGTAGCCCGAGCCCCCGAGGACCTGAATCGCCGTGGTGGCGCAGTGGTTGGCGGCCTCGGTGGCGTAGAGCTTGGCGATCGAGGTCTCGGTGGAGTTGGGCTGGCCGGTGTCCTTGAGGTAGGCGGCGCGGTAGACGAGCATCCGCGCCGCGTCGGTCTCCACCTTCATGTCGGCCAGCATCCCCTGCACGAGTTGGAAGCTGGCGATGGGGCGGCCGAACTGCCGGCGCTCCTTGGCGTAGTTGACGCAGTAGTCCACGCAGCCCTGGCAGATGCCTACGCAGCCGGCGGCGACGCTGTAGCGCCCGGACTCCAGCGAGGTCATGGCGATCTTGAAGCCGTCCCCCACCTGTCCCAGCATGGCGTCCTCCCCGACCTCACAGTCGCTGAGGCCGATGCTCGCGGTGTCGGAGCCATGCAGGCCGAGCTTGCCGTGGATCTCCTGAGGCTGGTAGCCCCCGTTGCCCTCGGTCTCGACCAGGAAGCAGGCCAGGCCCTTGTGGGCCTTCTCCGGATCGGTCTGGGCGAAGATGAGCGCCAGCTTGGCGACGTTGCCCATCGAGATCCACATCTTGGCGCCGTCGATCACCCAGCCGGAGTCGGTCCGTCGCGCCCGGGTGCGCTGGTTGGCGGCGTCTGACCCGGTGTCGGGCTCGGTGAGCCCGAAGCAGCCCAGCCACTCTCCCGAGCACAGCTTGGGCAGGTAGCGCCGCTTCTGCTCCTCGGTCCCCCAGCGCACGATCGCCGAGCACACCAGCGACGTCTGGACCGACACCACCGTGCGCATCGACGAGTCGCCCCGGCCGATCTCCTCCACGATCAGCCCGTAGGAGAGGTAGTCCAGCCCGGCGCCGCCGTACTCCTGAGGCACGATCGCGCCCAGGTAGCCCTGCTCGGCGATCTGGGCCACCAGCTCGGTGTCGAAGTGGGCGTTGCGATCGTTGTCGCGCGCCCGCGGGACGATCTCGTTGTCCGTGAAGGCGCGCGCGGTCTCCTTGATGAGCTGCTGCTCGTCGGTCAGCGCGAAGTCCATGAGCCGGGAAGCTAGCGAATGAGGCGTCGGCGCGCCTGTGTCTCAAAGAGGCCCACGCAGGTGACCGGTGGCGTCAGTGGCGAAAACGCACGCAGGGCGCGCTCGGCCAGCGTGCGCGTGCGTTTGTGCCCGCCATGTTGGAGCAGAACGCCCCGCGCCGCCGGGGACCCGCGGGCGCGTGCAGTCTCGCCAGGCGGGCGGCGGTCAGGCGGCCGACAGGCGGCGGTCAGGCGGCGGTCCGGCGGCGGTCAGGCGGCGGTCCGGCGGCGGCAATGCGCCCACACCGCTGGCGCCGCCACAGGCACCGCGGCCACCCGGACGCACGACCGGCCCCCGTCGCCTGGTGCGACAGGGGCCGGGTGCCGACCCTCCCGAGTGAGGTTGAGCGGGTCTGGGCTAACCGGTCGGTAGCGACGACAGCGGCGGCTGGCTCACCACGATGGTGACCGGAGCCGACGCCCCGCCGATGTTGACCGGGCCGCCGGTGATGCGGGCGCGGAACTCCTTGGTGCCCGCGGTCCCGAACGTCCAGCCGAACTGGAACGTGGAGGCGTTGTCGATGAAGCGCGCCTCCACGTTGTGCCAGTCACCGTCCTTGCCCAGCTTCTGCAGGTAGATGACATGACCGCCCTTGTCAGGCGACACAGTGCCGCTGAACGTGATGTGCCCGTCCACTGTCGACGTCGAGGAGCTGGCGAACAGCTGGACGACGTCCTGCACGCCCTGGAACAGCACCGCGGTGTGGCGGCGCGGGGCGAAGGTGGTGCGCACCAGGTACAGCTCGTTGGTCGTCGACTGCACGTTGGCGAAGCTGTAGCTGCCGTCCGCACCGGTGGTCGTGGTGAAAAGCTCCTGGTAGGGCCCGCCACTGCCCGGCACCTTGGCGAACAGGCTGACGCTGGTGCCGGGCTCCGGGGTGGTCGTCCCGGGCGAGTCCAGCACGCCCGAGATGGTGACGGCCTGCCCGTTGGGAACAATCGGATCAGACGTCTGGATGGTGAAGTCCGGCACCTCGGTCTGCTCGATGACCACCGACTGCGTGTCGGAGACGGCCGGCGTGTTGCGGGCGTCGCCGCGGAACTTCACGCGCACGGTGTACGCACCCGGGACGCGCCAGGCGTGCGAGATCGTGTAGTTGGATCCCGGCCCGATGCGGGCGGCCTTGATCGTCCTCCAGTCGTCGCTGGCGCCCTTCTGCTGCTGGAGGGCCACAACGCCGCCGGTGTGATCGGGAGTGACATGGCCACTGAACACCAGGGGGTGACGTGTCAAGCCGCTGGTGGAACTCGCGGCCAGGCTCACCAGCGCGTCCACGCGCTCGTGCACGGTGCGGCTGTGGGTGAAGCCCGGGCCGCGGACGAACCAGTTCCGGTTCGTGTCCACGATGCCCTCCTCGCGGGTGAACTCGTACTGGCCGTTGGCGTTGGTCTTGGTGATCCCGATGAGGGTGAACTGCGGGTTCGGGTTGATCCGGTGATACAGCCGGATCACCTGATTGGCGTGGTCAGGTCCCTTCAACTGGCCGAAGATCAGTACAGCCTCGCCGGCGATGATGTGCTGCGGTACCGCGTGGATCGTCACCCCACGGTTGTGCACCGGTGCCGCGCCCGCGAAGCTCGGGGCGGCTGCGCAGGCAAGCGCGGTCAGCGCGCAAGCGAGCACGGAGATGCGAAGACGCATGAAGCCTCCTTGGCCCTGCATGTTGGTGATAGGCCTCCGCCGATTGCCGGCCCGCCCGTGCGGAGGCGATGACGCCCGCATAAACACGATGTCAATTGCGAAGTTGCGCCCGCGGATGCGCGGCGCAAGAACGGTTGCGAAGTTAGACTCGCCGGCGGTGGACTCGTTCGCGCTCGTGCTCCTCGCTGGTCTGGTCATCCTGGTGGTCTGGGTGTGGATCCTGGGCCGCGCCAACCAGTCGCGCGGCATGGAGCTGTTCGGGCTGCGCTCGGGCCGCCAGATCACCGAGGAGCGCGAGGAGCTCGAGGCCGAGGACCTGGCGCAGATGCTCGAGGCCCACAACGCGCGGCGCCGGCGGCGGGGCGAGGCCGATGTGACGGTGGCCGACCTGGAGCGCCGCGTCATGGAGGACTTCAACGAGCAGCGCCGCCGCCGTGAGGCCTACCTCGCCGACCGCGAGCTCGACGAGCTGCTCGAGGCCACCAACGCCCGCCGCCGCGCCCGCGGCCTGCCCGAGCGCACGCGCGAGGAGGTCCAGCGCGAGTTCGGGGCCGGCGCCGGCGGCAGCGGCTGAGCCCGCGCGTGGCACGCTGCCTGATCGTGGGGTGCGGCTGCCGGGGTCTGGAGCTGACCCGAGCCCTGCGGGCGGCGGGCCACGCTGTCCGCGGGACGACGCGAGATCCGGGCCGGTGCGCCGAGATCGAGGCCGCCGGCGCCGAGCCGTTCGTGGGCGACCCTAACCTCGTCGGGACGCTGGCGCCCGCCCTGGCGCATGTCGGCGTCGCCTGCATCCTGCTCGGGTCAGCGACCGGGACCGAGGAGCAGCTCGCCGCGCTGCACGGCACGCGTCTGGACATGCTGCTCGAGCGGATGCTCGACACCACTGTGCGCGGCGTCGTCTACCAGGCCGCGGGCAGCATCGACCCGGCGCTGCTACGCGCCGGCGCCGACCGGGTGCGCCACGCCTGCGAGCGCTCGCTGATCCCCTACGAGCTCCTCGGCTCCGACCCGGCCGCCGGCGAGGGATGGATCGCCGACGCCGTCGGGGCCATCGAGCGAGCGCTGCTGGGGCGCGATCAGTACGCCCGCTGAGCGCGCTGGTCCGCGAGCAGCGGGCCGATGCGCTCAAACAGGTCGGCCAGGATCCGGGCCGTCGCGCCCCAGATGAGATCGTCGCCGACGATGTAGGTGTCCGTGCGGATGGGAACGCCCCGGCGCAGCAGCCGGCGGCGAGCGTAGCCCTCCCGCAGGTCGTCCAGGGCGAGCTCCAGGACCGCCGCCACCTCGCGCGCCGAGAGCGTCCAGGCCAGGCCGGCCTCGATCAGGCCGACGAACGGATAGATGGCATAGCCGGTGGCGATCGTCGGAGTCGGCTGCAGCGCCCCGAGGACCTGCACCGCCGCGGGCGGGAGTCCGATCTCCTCCTCGGCCTCGCGCAGCGCCGTGGTCAGCAGGTCGGGGTCGGTGTCGTCGTGGCGCCCGCCGGGGAACGAGATCTCCCCCGGGTGGCGGCGCAGGTCCTCGCGCCGCTTGGTGAACACCGCATGCATCCGGCCGCCGTCGAGATACAGCGCTACCAGCACCGCGGCGTCGGTGCGCCCGCGAACGTCGAGCCGGCTCGCCGCCGCCGGCTCCAGGAGGACCTTCGAGAGCTGCTCGGCCAGCGCCGTCGACATCGGCGGTGGTCAGACCAGCGGATTGAACAGCAGGCCGGTCGGAACCTTGGGGAAGAAGTAGGTGGACTTGGGCGGCATGCTCTCGCCGGCGGCGGCCACCTCCTGGACCCGCTCCACCGGGGTCGGCGCCATGAAGAAGGCGGCGTCGTACTCGGCGCCCTGCACGAGCTCCAGCGCCTGGTCGAAATCCCGGGCGTACCCGAGGCCGTCGAGGTGATCGATGTCGTCGTCGGTCATCTGAAGCGCGCCCTTGAGGACCAGCGCCTCGAGCACGGCGGTGTCGAGCCGGCGGTACGGCTCGGCCCGGTCGGGCAGCGCCGCGTCGGCGATCGCCGGGTCGCGCAGGGTGAGCATGTACGGCCGCTTGAAGTGCGCATCGATGTACCCGATCCGGACGGTGTCACCGGATGGGGGCGCCAGCGCGGCCGTGTCGGAGAGCGGTTCGATCTCGAAGTCGCGGCGCAGGGCGTTGGCCAGCGTCGCGTACTGGTCGGGGCGCAGGCCGCGGACGAGGCGGTGGGTGGGGAACACGGTCAGGCCCGGATCCTGGAGCGCGACCAGGCACATCAGCACGTAGCGGTGCGGCCCCTCGCCGCCGATCTCCTCGGCGTAGACGCGGGCGGTCTCGTAACGGTGGTGGCCGTCGGCGATGAGCAGCTCGGTCCCGGCCACGGCCTCCTGAACCGCGGCGATCGCCGCGGGGTCGTCCACCCGCCCCAGCCGGTTGACGGTGCCGTCGTCATCGGTGGTCTGCGCCCACACCGCGTCGCCGTCGGCGCCGCTGAGCGCCGCGGCGACGGCGCCGGACGGGTCGGAGAACAGCGAGAAGATGGGGGAGAGGTTGGCCCGGGTGGCGCGCGTGAGTCGGAGGCGGTCCTCGCGCGGGCCGGGATGGGTGCGCTCATGGGGCCGGATGCGGCCCGGCCCATACTCCTCCACGCGCACGCGCGCGAAGTGGCCCTGCCGGGTGCGCCGCGCGCCGTCGGGACCGACGTAGTCCTGGGACAGCGTCCACAACGCGGGAGCGTCGTCGAGTACCACCACGCCCTGCTCGCGCCAGTCGCCCAGGAGCGCGGCAGCGCGGTCGTACCGGTCCTCGCCGCCCCGCGGGAGGTCGATCCGCACGACGTTGTAGGGCGACCGGGCCTCGAGCGCCGCCCGCTGCGCGTCGTCGATCACGTCATACGGCGGGGCGACGACGTCCTGGAGGCCACCGGTGCGGTCGAGGTCGTAGCGCAGTGCGTGGATCGGCTGGATCTCTGCCATCGGCGGCGCCGAGGCTAACAGGAAGGTCACCGGGGCCAAGATGGGCACCGATTACACTCAGCCGACACGCGGGGCGTGGCGCAGCCTGGTAGCGCGCCTGCTTTGGGAGCAGGAGGTCATGGGTTCAAATCCCGTCGCCCCGATTACAACGGAAACCCCCGCTGAACCCGGGGGTTTCGGTCTTCTGTGGGGGAATGAGGTTGGCGCACCGTCCAACCGTCCGGGCGAAAACAGCGCGAACATCAGCCCGAGCCCAAGCCTCAGCGATCGCATCCTCCGCGCTGAGCCGCGGCGCGTATGCCCAGCGAGCCTCTACCTCCGAGGCATTTGCGCCGCGCTGCTCTGTGCGGTGTAGCGCTCCAGTTCACTCGCGCGGACTCGAACCCGACGTGAGCCGACCCGCAGGCAAGCCAGTTCCAGGCCGCGCTACGAAGTCCAGTTGGACCCGTGGCGACTCTCGGGAAGAAGCCCGTGAGGGCACGCGTCCGAGCCATGCGCAAGTCTGAATTTCCCCAAAGTCTCAATGGAGGAATCCCAGATGGCATTCATCTACATGGCCGGCGGCTGGGAGCTCAACGCCCACGAGGAAACTCGTGACTCTCTGACCGAGAAGATGGCTCAAGCGGCTGACGTTCTCCCGGTCCAGCTGATGTTTCCACATCGGGTGGGGACGCGGCAAGCAGGTTCGGTGACGCTGTCGGTTCGGCAAATCGCAGTCGTCTCAGACCAGCAGCTGCCGCGTGCGGGACTAGGCGAGAGGTAGATCGGCCGAGGGACGTTCACGGTCGGCGGGTCGGCTTAACCCCCAGACGGTCGGCGACGTCGGGATCGGCAGGGGGCAGCGCGGCGACAGGGGGACCGTCGGGCCCCGTGTTGCCATTCGAATCGGAGCCGGACCGCTCGCGCAAGGAGTCGCGCCTCAGCCAGGAGAGCGATCGGCGCCGCGATTTTTCGACGGCGATCGTCGCCCGGGGTAGGTCGCTCGCCCTATCGACGATCGACCCCCCGAAGCAGCAACAGCCATGCGCCCGTGAACCGCGCAGTCCACAGCCCCGCACCGAAGACAAGCACCGCCACCACCCAGATCCGGAGAGACGCGCCCCCGCCGACCGCCTCCACCACCCCCGCGCCCTCGTGGCCGAGGACGCCCGGCACCGGGAACGGGAGGTCCTCGTCGCGGGGGAGCGCATCGGTGTGGCACACGCCCGTGGCCACCGTGCGGACGAGCACCTCGCCCGCCCGAGGCTCGTCGATCCGGAGGTCCTGAACGCGCAACGGCCGGTGATACTCCTCCAGGACGGCGGCAGTGATGTCCACGTTCCAGCTCCCTCGCTCGGCGGTTGGCGGGCGGAACTGTTCCACACCCCGCGGCGCGGGGCGCAACCGCGGCCGGCCGGCTAGCGGCGCTTGCCGCCCTTCTCACGCGGCGGGCGCGGCGGGTACTTCTCGCGCTCCTCCTTGGTCATCTTGCGGATGACCAGGGATCCATCATCGACCTGCTCCTGGACCTGGGCAAGTTTGGCCTGGCGCTTCTCTTCGGCCTTCTCACGGCCGCTCTTCATCCGCTGACCCCCGCTGTGTTGGTCGTCTCATGAGGCACCTCAGGGTTGGCCTACCCGTGGCTGAGCGCTCGTAGTCTCATGTCGCCGTGGCGGGCGCCGACGCCCAGCCTACCGGGTGGATGACACGCCTTTTCGCAGTATGTCCGAACGTCTCTGTGAGAGTGCGCGCAACATGCGGGGCCATCTCAATGATCGTCGTGGTCCTACTCGGCTGGACAGGCCGGCCGGCGGCCGCGGATCGAGTTGAGGATCCGTCGCGAGCGCAAACCACTCGGCGGAGCGTTCGTCGCCTGACGGCGACCGCACACATCGGAGTTTGAACCTCCGCGATCCCCGGTAGGACGCGGGCATCGTGGAGCGGCCACGGAGGATGCCACTGCTCACCGTGCCGGCGGCGTTGATCGCCGCCGCGGCGCTCCTGCTGTACACGGCCGCCGCGTCGGCCGCGTATGCGCCCCCGAATCGGCCGGGTCCGCCGCTGAGCGTCCCCGCGGGCAAGCTGGCCGCGGCGCTGAGCTGTTCGGGCGGGCTGGCGAGCGCCGCGCACGAGCCGATCCTGCTCGTCCCCGGCACCGGGCTCAACCCCGCCACCGACTACGGCTACGGCTGGGAGCCGGCGCTCGCGAAGCTGGGGTGGCCGTACTGCACCGTGACGCTGCCGGGCAACGCCATGGGCGACATCCAGGTTGCCGGCGAGTACGTCGTCTACGCGATCCGTACGATGCACGCGGCCTACGGGGGCCGGATCGACATCGTCGGGCACTCCCAGGGCGGCATGGTGCCCCGGTGGGCGCTGCGCTTCTGGCCCGACACGCGCTCTATGGTCGATGACCTGGTGGGTCTGTCGCCGAACAACCACGGGACGCTCGACGCGATCCCGGCGTGCGCGCAGAGCTGCGCGCCGGCGTTTTGGCAGCAGCGCTCGAACGCCGCCTTCATCGCCGCTCTCAACTCTGCGCGGGAGACGTTCCCCGGGATCTCCTACACGAGCATCTACACCGATGCCGACGAGGTGGTGGTGCCCAACTTCGGGCCCGCGGCGTCCTCCTCGCTGAGCGGCGGGGGCGGGGCCGTCACCAACGTCGCGATCCAGTCGGTGTGCCCCAACGACGTCACCGAGCACGTCGGCATCGGCATCTACGACAACACCGCCTACCAGCTGGCGCTCGATGCACTCAGCCACCCCGGCCCGGCCGATCCCGCGCGAGTAGCGCCGACCGCCTGCCTGGACCCGCTGATGCCGGGCATCGATCCTGGCAGCTTCGCCGCCGAGTACGCCGACACGCTGGCGTCGATCGCCGCCACGGTGGCGGCGGCCCCGCAGACCACCTCCGAGCCTGCCCTGGCCTGCTACGTGATCGCCACCTGCCCCACCGGACGGGCGGCGGCCCAGCAGCGCTCCACCCGGTTGGCGCGCATCCGCTCGACGGCGCGGTCCCGCCGGGCCCGCAGGCGTCGCCGACCGGCGCGCAGGCACCCACGCGCCACGCCCTTGGCCTACGCCGCCGCGCCTGAGCGCGGCTGACCGCGGCGACCCCCCCAGCGCCGGGGTCCCCCGGCGCCGTTACCCTGATCGCCGGGCCCCCGTAGCTCAGTGGACAGAGCGACGGACTTCTAATCCGTTGGCCGCAGGTTCGAATCCTGCCGGGGGCGTCCCGTCCGCCCGGCGGCGCGCATCGGCGCGGGGCGGAACGCTGGTAGATTCAGCTGCACCACGGTGGGCGTAGCTCAGTTGGTAGAGCTCCTGGTTGTGGTCCAGGCGGTCGGGGGTTCGAGTCCCCTCGCTCACCCTCCAAAAGTTCCTGCTTTACGGCGATTGTCTAGTTGGCGTGGTTGGCGGAAAGTTCCGCGAGGGGACTATTAGGGGACTAAATGTCCAACCGCGCGTTTGTGGATGCCCTCATCAGAGGCTCGTGCTGCTTTGGCTGGCCCGCCAGAAACGCGCCAGCCGCGGCTGGCGCGCTTAATGAACCGCTCCGTCGGGCTGAGAGGCCACAGCTGGAGTCCTCGGACGCCCTCAAGCGTCGCGTCGAGGAGGCGAGCCGTTTCATCGACGTCGATCAGTTGTGTATCTCGCCCCAATGCGGGTTCGCCTCCGGCGAAGAGGGCAATCTTCTCACCGAGGACGATCAGTTCGCCAAGCTGAAGCTCGCAGTCGATACCGCACACGACATCTGGGGAGAGCTGTAGAAAAAGTCCAGTCGTGGTGCGGGCTCCTCGCGAAACAGGGCAATCGCGCGGCGCGCCTACGTTCGCGTCACACGGCTTAGCTGAGTCGCGAATGCCGCCAGCGTGACTGTTGGCTCGCAGGTTCGGCGAGTTGGGGCCGTCGACTTGGCCGATGTCGGCAGATCTGTGGTCGACCGCCGCGTCGACCACCGTCCGTTGGTCGGCTCGTAGTCATTGGTCCGTCGCGCGTGTGACGTCGATGTGCTCGGCGGCATCGTCGCGGCCCAGGTTGCCGCACCCGTCCTGCGGACCGCCGGCGCCGGCACGCTGCTCTTCACCAGCGGCGGCTTCGCCGACCATCCGGTGCCCGCGATGGCGAGCCTCTCGATTGGGAAAGGCCGCCCTGCGCGCGGCGGCGACCCTGGTCGCCGCCGCTGTCCGCGAGGACGGCGTCCATGCCGCAACGATCACGATCGCCGGCTCGGTCGTGCGTGGGACGGCGTTCGACCCGGACACGATCGCGAAACTCTTCTGGACCGCCCACACCGATCCGACCGACGCCTGGCAGACCGAGTATCGATTCACGGGCGCGTAACAGCCGGGGCGGCTAGGGAAGGCGCCAGGTTCCGTCTTGGCCGAGGACCTCGACGTCGTGTCCCTCGCGCGTGCGGCCGCTCACACGCACGCCCGGCCCGCCGATCATGAAGTCGGTGTGGACCGCGCTTATGTTGATCCGGTCGGCTGATTGCGGGTCGTCGGCAAGGAACTCAAAGCCACGGCCGATCGCGATATGGCTCGCGGCGTTCTCGTCGAGCAGGGTCTGGTGAAAAACGGTGTCGAGCGGCCCGATCCGGCCGCTCCCGTCGACGAGTGCGACCTCGCCGAGACGGGCGGCACCGTCGTCGCGAGCGGCGAGCTCGCGCAACAGTTCGGCACCGCTGTCAGCGTCGATCTCGACCGCGCGCCCGCCCTCGAAGCGCACGCGCAGCCCGGTGACCGCGCGGCCGTTGACAAGCAGTGGCTTGGTCGAGCGCACGACGCCCTCGGTCCGCTCAGGGTCGGGGCTCGTGAACACCTCTTCGGTCGGGATGTTCGCCACGTGCTCGCGGCCCCACTCCGTGGTCAAGCCGCCCGCCAACCACCGCACGCCTGGCAGGAGGCCGACGCGCAGGTCCGTCCCCTCGCCCTCGAAATGCAGCGAGTCAAGCTGCGCATGGGTCAGCCGCTCGGCCGAACCGGCAAGATCGGCAGCGCGTGCCCGCCACGCCGCGCCCGGGTCAGGCTCGTCCAGACGGCAGACGCGCTCGATCTGTGACCACAGCCGCTCAAGTGCCGCGTCGCTTTCGAGATCTGGGTGGACCAACCCGGCCCATCCCCAGGTCGGTGAGGGCACGATCCCCCAGTTGACGGTGCGCTCCGAGACCACGTCACCCCACTCCGGGATCGGTACGGTGTCGCGCCCGAGGCGCCCCGCGTCGATGTCGTCATACAGCCCGGGCGCAGGATTACCGGCGAGCATGATCATCGAACCGCGCAAGGCCCCGAGTTTGGTCGGAAGTTCGTGCACCCAAGGAGAAACCCAGCCGAGCGCGGCATCACTTGCCTCTTCGAGACGGATCTTGCGCACGAGCGGGTCGTCCCAATCAACTTCGACCTGGTGGGCACCGTGACGATAGGCCGCACGAACGATCGCGCGGACAAGCGGCGCGTCTGCGAGGTGGGCACGGACGATGACGGTCTGCCCATCCGCAACGTTCGCTGAGACCCCGACGGCGAGCGCCGCCAGCGCGTCGATCCGCGCCGCCTGATCGTCAGCCATTTCCGAAGATGTGGATGTGGAGATGTTCAGCATTGGCTGAACAGTATTTGGTGATGGGCTCGCGGAACCCGCAGCGCCGCGAGCCAACGCCGAGAGCGGTGCTCCGCTCTCACAACGCGATCGAGCTCAGCGCCTCGACGGCCCGCGTGTAATGGGGTGGCTCGAGCCGGATGTGGGACTGCTGCGACATGGAGCGCGCCGCCACGCCGATCGCCTCGACGGGAGGCGAGATCGAGATCCGGCACGACGAGCAGCGGCTCGACGGCTATTCGCCACGGCCAACGCGGGTGCTCCACTCGGTAGGGCTCCCCAATCGCCACCACCACGCCGAACACCGGTCGCCACACACTCGCGCAGAGCACCAGACGGTCATCCGCGCTCACGCGCGGGCGCCGCGAGAAGCCACCCTCTCGCAAAACGCTCGTCTGCCCCTCCTCGATCCGGCGCGCGGGAAGTGGGCCGCGCGCGTGCCCAACCGCCTTCAGCCAGTGAGCCCGCATCAGCCAATCGTCGCAGCCTATTCTCGATGGGATGCCCGACGAGACGGTGCTTCGCGAGCTGACGCTGCGGGATGAGCACCGCCTTCGCCGTCAGGCGCACCGGCTCCATCGGGGCGACGAAAAAGGCCAGGACCGCTTCCAGCGACAGCTTGCCGAAGCGCAGGCCCGCGTGCAGCGACGGCGTGCGTCCGTCCCGGCGGTCTCCTACCCGCCGCAGCTGCCAGTGTCCGCGCGTCGCGACGATCTGCTCGCTGCCATCCGCGATCACCAGGTCGTCGTCGTGGCCGGGGAGACCGGCTCGGGGAAGACGACCCAGCTGCCCAAGCTGTGCCTCGAGCTCGGTCGCGGCGTGCGCGGGGCCATCGCTCACACCCAACCGCGACGGATCGCGGCGCGGACCGTCGCACAGCGGATCGCGGACGAGCTCGATGTCCCGCTCGGCGGCGCCGTCGGTTACGCGGTCCGCTTCGACGACCGAGGTTCGGAGGACACCTTGGTCCGCCTGGTCACGGACGGCCTGCTGCTGGCCGAGATCCGCCGCGATCCGCTCCTGCGCCGCTACGACACGGTGATCGTCGACGAGGCGCACGAACGCTCGCTCAACATCGATTTCCTGCTCGGCTGCCTTCACAGGATCCTGCCGCGGCGACCCGACCTCAAGCTGATCATCACGAGCGCGACCATCGACCCCGAGCGCTTCAGCGAGCACTTCGGGGGCGCGCCGATCGTCGAGGTCTCCGGCCGCACGTACCCGGTCGAGGTCCGCTACCGGTCGCCTCGGGAGGACGAGGAGCTGCTCGACGCGCTCGCGGACACCATCGAGGAGTTGCTTGGCGAGCCGGACGGCGACGTGCTCGCGTTCTTCTCCGGAGAACGGGAGATTCGCGATGCGGCAGAGCTGCTGACGGGGCGACTGGGGCCGGGTGTGGAGGTGCTGCCGCTGTACTCGCGGCTCGCGGCTGCCGAACAGCAGAAGGTCTTCGGCTCAAAGAAGAACCGCCAACCTCAGCGGGTCGTGCTGGCGACGAACGTCGCCGAGACGTCGTTGACGGTTCCCGGCATCCGCTTCGTCGTCGACACCGGCCTCGCGCGGATCTCGCGCTACAGCACGCGCCTGAAGGTGCAGAGGCTGCCGATCGAACCGATCTCGCGCGCGTCGGCTGACCAGCGTAAGGGCCGCTGCGGCCGCCTCGCTGATGGAATCTGCGTGCGGCTCTACTCAGAGGAGGACTTCGACGCGCGCCCGGAGTTCACCGACCCCGAGGTCCTGCGCACAAACCTCGCAAGCGTGATCCTCCAGATGGCCTCACTCGGGCTGGGGGACATCGAGGCGTTCCCCTTCCTGCAGGCGCCCGACCGCCGCCAGGTGCGCGACGGCGTCGCACTGCTGCACGAGCTGCGGGCCCTGGATACGTCGACCGCGGAGCCGCTCACGCCGCTCGGGCGCAGGCTCGCATGGCTTCCGATCGATCCCCGCTTCGGTCGTATGGTGCTGGAGGCCGACAGGCTCGGCTGCGCCCGCGAGGTGATCGTGATCGCCGCGGCGCTGTCGATCCAGGATCCACGCGAGCGTCCCACCGAGCAACGCGCGCAGGCCGACCAGCTGCACGCTCGCTTCACCGACAAGGCGTCGGACTTCCTCGCCTACCTGAACCTATGGGGCTATGTGCGCTCGCTGGGCGACGAGCTCTCGCGCTCGCAGGTCCGCAAGCGGTGCAAGGCCGAGTTCCTACATTACCTGCGCATCCGCGAGTGGCAGGACCTCGTCGCTCAACTCGAACAGTCGGCGCGCGAGGTCGGGCTCACCCTCAACGAGGCGCCGGCCGAAGGGTCGGAGATTCATGCCGCGCTGCTCTCCGGGCTGCTCTCGCACCTTGGCATGAAGGACATCCGGACGCGCGCCTACACGGGCGCGCGGGGGGCGGAGTTCGCAATCTTCCCTGGCTCGGCGCTCGCGCGACGCGGGCCGTCGTGGGTGATGGTCGCCGAGTTGGTCGAGACGACCCGGCTGTGGGGCAGGACGGCTGCTGCGGTCGATCTCAAGCAGGTCGAGCCGCTCGCCGAGCACCTCGTCAAGCGCTCCTACGGCGAGCCCCGGTGGGATCGTCGCCGTGCCGCCGCCGTCGCGTCCGAGCAGGTGACCCTGTACGGCCTGCCGATCGTCGGATCGCGAACGGTCCAGTATGCGCGCATCGACCCGGCGGCCGCGCGCGAGCTGTTCATCCGCCGCGCGCTCGTCGAGGGCGATTGGGATCAGCGCCACGCTTTCATGCGGGAGAACGAGCGCCGCGTGGAGGAGGTCGAGGTATTGGAAGCACGCGCACGACGGCGTGACCTGCTCGCGAGCGAGGCGAAACGGGCGGAGTTCCTCGACGAGCGCGTCCCGCAGGACGTCGTCAGTGGTCGTCACTTCGATCGCTGGTGGAAACAGGCGCGCCAGACCCAGCCGACGCTGCTCGACTACCCGATGGAGATGTTGATCGAGGGTGAGGTTGCGGGCGACGGCGGTGACCGGCCCGCGCTCTGGAAGCAAGGACCGCTTGAGCTGGCGCTGTCCTACCGCTTCGATCCCGGCTCGGCAGCCGACGGCGTCACGGTCCACATCCCCCTCGCGTCGCTCGGGGCGGCCCGGGACACGAACTTCGAATGGCTCGTGCCCGCGTTTCGCTCAGAGCTCTTCGTCGCGCTGTTGCGCGGGTTGCCGAAGCGACTGCGCACGCCACTCGTTCCGATCCCCGACACCGCGACCGCGCTGCTCGCCAGCGTGAAGCCGCGGTCGGGCCCCCTGCTCGAGGTACTCGCCGCGGAGATCGAACGGACGCGCCGTGTGCGCATCGAACCCGGCGACTGGTCACTCGACGGGCTGCCCGCGCACCTGCGGATGACCTTCAGCGTTGAGGACGAGGACGGGACGGTGCTCGCGTCAGGCCAGTCTCTCGAAGCGCTGCGCGATGCGCTGCGACCGCAACTGACGGCGCGCTTGGCCACCGCCGCGCCGGCCCTCGCGCGCCATGGGATGCACAGCTTTGAGATCCCGTCCCTGCCGCGCTCGGTCATCCTCCCGGGCGGCCTGCGTGGCTTCCCGGCGCTCGTGGACGAGGGCGACGCGGTCGGAGTTCGCGTCTGCGAGTCGGCGGGCGAACAGGCGCGTACGATGGCTCGCGGCACCCGCCGGCTGCTGCGCCTCACCGTTACCTCGCCGCGTCGATGGGTCATCGGCCAGCTCGGAACTCAGCTCACCCTCACGCTCGCGGGCACGCCCCACCCCACGCTGGATGCGGTGATCGAGGACGCGACAGACGCGGCGCTCGACGCGCTCGTCGACAGTGGGGGTGGACCGGCGTGGGACGCCGAGGCCTTCGCGGCCCTCGGCGACCATGTCCGCGGGAGCCTCCGGCCAACCACGCTCGAGGCGCTGGTCGCGCTCGGCGCGATCCTCGAGGCGGCGGGGGCCGTCCGCCACCAGCTCGACACGCTCCCGGCGACCGCCGCCCTGGGCCCGGCGCGTGAGGACGTCGCGCGCCAACTGGGCCGGCTCGTCTACCCCGGGATGCTCGCGGGGACGGGCCTCGCGCGCCTGGGTGACGTGGAGCGCTACCTGCGTGCGGCCGCCGTGCGCCTGGAACGGCTGCCGAGCCGCGTCGCCGCCGACCGCGAGCGGATGGCGACGATCCACGAGCTGGAAGCTCAGGCCGCCGGACGCAGCGACGCGATGTGGCTCATCGAGGAGGTGCGCGTCGCCCAGCTCGCCCCAGGCGCGCACGTTCGCCCTGGCGCCACGATCAAGCGTGTCCGCGAGGCCCTCGCCGTGGGCTAGGGAAACTACCCCCCGATGGCGCCCAGGCTTCACCAGTCCAACGCGGCGGTTGCCGGATTTTCGCGGGTCGCGGCCGGCGACGGGTTCCGCCAGACGGCGAGCTGGTGGCGAGCTCAATGATCCCACTGCGTTGAGTCCATCGCGCGTCGCACATGCCGAGCGGCGCTGACTGCGACTCGGTCGCGGACTGATGGGCATAGTCTGGCGAGTACCGTGTCGATCCATTCCCGACTGAGTCCGCCGTGATCCTGGCGGCGGCCCGCTGTGGTCGCCGCCATTGCTCGATCGTCGCCAGTCCAGGCCGGCCATGACCGGCGGTCAGTCGGGAGTGTTCGTTGATGTTGTCCTCATACCGGGTTCTGCTCGGCCGCGTCGGTGCACGTCCGTTGGTGGCCGCCTGCGCCGTGAGTTGGCTGTCGTACAGCGGCTACGGGTTGGCGGTTGTGCTCACCGGGCAGACGACGACTCGGTCGTTCGCGCTGGCGGGCGTCGCGGTCGCCGTCCAGTCCCTCGCAGCGGGTGCTCTGGCTCCTTTTCGCGGACGGCTCGTCGACCGCCGGGGTCCACGAGCGCTGCGCTACCTCGCCGCCGCCCACGTGCTGGCAGCCGGCCTGCTGCGCGCCGGCTGCGCGTCAGGCCGGCAGACCGTGCCGTTCGTCGGGGCCGCCCTGCTCGGCGCCTCCTCTCCACCCCTGATCGCCACGGCTCGCTCTCTGTGGACCGTTGTTGCCGGACCGCAGCAGGCGCACACCGGCCACGCCCTCAACGCCGCGCTGTCCGACGCTGCTCAGGTTGGCAGCCCGGCGCTCGTCGCCGCGGTCTCGCTGGTGATCTCTCCCGCTACGGCACTCGGCGTCCTCGTGCTCGGCGTACCAGCACGCGCAGTCTTGCTGTCAAGCGAGGCACTTACGTTCAGCCGCTCGCCTAGGCGCCCATCGCGGACCGGCCGCGACATCTGGGGGGTTGTGCGCGGCAGCGCAGGGCTACGCACGCTCATGGCCAGTGACCTGACGGCAGGCGCCTGGCTGGCCGGTCTGGAGATCGCGGTCACGGCGCGCTCAGGCTTTCGTGGCTACGAACCTTCCTTGGCATATCTTGCGGTCATGCGCGAGTAGCTGAATGAACCCCATCTCGCCGCCCAGTGCCTGCATGAGCTCCATGTCGAAGCCGATGCGCTTGAGGGCGTCGTAGGTCAGCTGCATGTTGAGCATGTTCAGGTAGAGGTCGACGTAGGGCGCGAAGCGGCCCGTATCTTCGGCCGTCGCGACCTGGCAACCGCAGTCCTCAAGCAGCGCGCGGTACTCATCGACCTCCAATATGTTGGGGAACTTCATGAATCGCAACAAGCGCTCCGCCTCTTGCGCGCTCATCGCCTCAGGACCGGCCAGCCAGTCGCTGAACGCAATCGTTCCGCCGGGGCGGGCGATGCGCACCGCCTCGGCGATGAGCCGCGCCTTGTCGCCGACATAACACCACGCATCCTCGCCCCACACAAAGTCGGCAATCTCGTCGGGCAGCCCCGTGTCTGAAGCATCACCGAGGACGAAGTCGATCCGGTCAGACAGTTGCTCCTCTTCGGTCCTGCGGCGGCCGCGCTCAATGATCCGCTCGGTGGCGTCCACGCCGGTCATGTGGCCGACATTGCGAAAACGCACCAGGAACCGCATTCCGGCGCCGTTACAACAACACAGATCCACTCCATCGCCGCCCTCGTCGATACCAGCCCGGCCAGCGAGATCCATTGACGCGCTCAGCCCACCGATGTGGATCTGCTCGCCCATCACCAGCTCCCACAAATCGCCCTCAGCCCCGTCGTAGACCGCTTGGACGTCCGCTAAGCCAACTCCTGAAAGCGCCTGCACGATCGACCTCCATTCCCGGTTGTCGGAGTCTGCCGCAATGGTGTCTTCAGCCACAACCCTTGTCAACGACCGCGTGCACCTCGAAAGGCGTCCCAGCATCCAGCGCTGAACAGCCAGTACTGCAGACGCCTCAGACGAGTGCTTTGCGCGAGAAGCGAGCGCCGGACCCGCCTCTTTGGTTCGTCTCAGACGGGATCGACGACCGGACGCTTCAGGGGTGTCCGCAAGGGAACGATGGCTCAGCGCACACGTGTGCGTGGCTGGCGCGGCGGGCGCTCCGGTTGTCTTGATCGGGAACCTCTGAGCGACGCCCGTCTGGCCATGAGTTGTCGCTTCTGCGGGAGAGTAGCGGCGCCCTCCTTCGCCGTTTGCGCGCGTGTTCAGGTCGACCACGGCAAGCGTCTGTCGTACTGATGCATCACCCCCTCCGAGTCGCCAGCGCTGGCCCTCGCCAGACTGTTGGGCTCGGCCCCGCGAGCACCGGCCAGAACAACACGAGGAGGCAGGTAGATGAGTGACATTGACCCTGGCATTCGCTTTCCCGGCGAGTCGGAGGAGTACCGTCGCGAGCGCAATCGTCTGCTGGAAGCCGAGGCCGGGTTGCGGCGGGCGATCGAGCACGTCGCGGCGCAGCGGCGCGAGCTGCCGCCGGGCGGCGTCGTTCCCGACGACTACCGCTTTGAGGAGGCTGCCGACGGCGGCGAGGTGAGGTTCAGCGAGCTGTTCGAGGCGGATAAGGAGACGCTCGTCATCTATAGCTTCATGTTCCCGCGGTACTCAGGCGATACCAGGCCGGGACCCGCGGAGGGTGAGACTGCGCGGCTGCCGCTGTCCGAGACCCCGTGTGGGTCCTGCGCCTCGATTCTGGACTCGCTCGATGGCGCCGCCCCTCATCTAAGCCGGCTGCTGAACCTCGCCGTGGTCGCGAAATCCGATCCAGACCGGATCCGCAACTTCGCGCGCGAGCGAGGCTGGCGCCACCTGCGGCTACTGTCCTCGCGAAGCAACGCCTACAGCCGTCACTACCACGCCGAGACCCCTGAAGGCGAGCAGATGCCGATCCTGAACGTGTTCGTCCGCGACGGCGACCAGTTCCGCCACGTGTGGGCCTCGGAGCTCATGTACGCGCCGCGAGACGAGGGGATGGAGGCTCGCCACGTCGACTCAATCTGGCCGATCTGGAATGTGCTGGACGTGACTCCGGGAGGCCGCGGCACCCCGTCGAGCTTCCCGGCGCTGCGCTACGACTAAGCCGCGCCCGCCGAGAGGATGGCGAGCGCTGGGCTGCGACTACGACGACGCCCTGGTAAACGGGAGAGCGGGTGTCGCGATATGCGGGTTGACCGGCGGGTTCCGCTGCGAGGGGACGAAGACGCTGAAGAAGGGCTCGCGCCAGGGCCACGCGGGCGGCTACGGATCGCCGAGGGCGACCCGAGGCGGATCAGGCGCTCACGGGGCCGTGAGGGCTCGTTGAGGCTGTCGAAGGGCTTGGCTTGAGACCCCGGGCTGAGCTCTGAGGCTGCAACCAAATATGCGGTCAGAATCGGGGTTGGGGTGTGAGAAACGCGTCGGCTGCCGAACGTCCGGTGGTCGATCGACCACCGCACTCTTGCAGCCGGTGCGCCTCGCTCTCGCGTCCGACATCGGCCGGGCGTCTCACAACCTAACCCTCACCGAACAAGTCAGCCTGGCCTGCTGGCCCCGTAATTGGCGACGAGCAGGGAAGCCGATGTGCGCATCCGATTCCAACTCGAAGTGCTCGGCCAAGCGTCCGGCTGACGGCGATCTCGCTGCGTCCGCGTGATGTGGGGCAGCCGGGAATGGAGGGTCCGGTGCCCCGCCCACCGAGCCAACCTGCGCTGGGCAGGGTTGAACGATCGGTGGGCGGCGTCCGGTGTTTGGCAGCTAGGCCTGGTCGCCGAGCGCGACGATGTGCTCGGGTAGCCGCTCGTTGTCGCCGTACATAAAGTGGTTGCGCATGTTCTCGGAGAACCGACTGGCCTCGGTAGATTTCCCGACCGCCTCCGCGACCTGGCGGACCAGCATGGGTGAGGCACCACAGCAAACGCCGATGTAGTTGATGCCGAGGTCGTGGACCGCCGTGGCGAAGGCGCCGATCTCGTACCGGTTGGCGTACAGCGGATCCAGCGCGGTCGGGAACGTGCGGCCGTGCGGCGAGGGCACCCGTGCGCGGTCGTCTGAGAGGTTGAAGAACGTCGGTTCCTCGGCGGTGGTCCGGTAGGGGATCGGCAGTGCGCCGACGTGGCACGACACCGCCGCGCGGATCTGCGTCAGCCAAGGCAGCATCGTCTCGGGCCCGCGGAAGCAGTTCATGCCCACCACGTCCGCGCCGGCCTGCTCCAGCCGCTGGCAGGTCTCGACGATGCCGACCCCGTCGGCCATCTCCTCCAGCGCCATCGGCGCGATGGTGACGACGACGGGCAAGCCGGTGGCCTTCGCGACCTCGAGCGCCGCCAGCGCCTCGCCGGCGTAGTAGAACGTCTCACCGATGATCATGTCGGCGCCGCCCTCGACGGCCCAGCCCACCATCTCCTCGAACATGCCGCGCACCTCGGCCTGGCGGGCGGTGTCCTCGGGATCCCAGATGTTGGTGTTCGAGATGTTGCCGGCCATGAGGTCGCCGGGTCGCTGGTCGGCGACCTCCCGGGCGATCTGGAGTGCGGCGCGGTTCAGCGGCTCGAGCAGGTCCTCCTTGCCGATCACCCGCATCTTCTCGCGATGACCGTTGTACGTGAACGCCTCGACGACGTCAGAGCCGGCACGCTGGAAGTCGACGTGCAGCGTCCGGAGGGCGTCCGGATACTCCAGGGCGACCTCGGGGACGAACTCACCGGCGCTCAGGTAGCCGCGGCGCTCCAGCTCGAACAGGAAGCCCTCGGCACATATCACCGGCCCGGCATTCAGGCGCGCGGTCAGGTCGCCGCTCGGAACCTCAGAGATGGACTCGGTCATGTACTGCTCCTTGGTGGTGAAGGGACGGAGGCGCTCCGTTGACGCGTCGGCTCGTGTCGCGAAGCCGTGATGACGAATAGAGCCGGCAGGTTTTCGGACTCAGGATCGACCTCACGGGCTCCTTCCCAGGCCCTTGCCGGACCCAGTGGACGAGCGCCCGCTCGTCTCCTCTACCGCTGCGCGTCAGTCCCGGGCTTTGACCGGGTTCCCTGGTGAACACGTCACTTCACCGACTCCCGCCGCAGATTACCAGCGCCAGCAACCTCCGCAGAATCAGTCCCGTCGTGCGGCGAGGGCACGGAAGCCCGGCACGTCCCCGTGGCTGGGTGTGTCCCGGTTGGGGAAGCGCTCGTCACCAGGATCGGCACCGGCGTTCTGGCCGCCTCGCACCCGATAGCGACAACGTCGGCGGCTCGAGAGGCGCGGCTACTTTTGGGCGAACGGAGAAGCCCAGCGCTTCCAACGCCGGCGATCGCGTTCACGCGATAGGAGAAGCGAGAGCCGCCCGGCTCGCCAAGCGAGTGCACAAGTGACCGAGCGTGGCGCGCGACCGCCCCTGTCGTCCGGACGGAAGGCGTCTCAGGCGCTCGATAGCACCCAGGAGTAGCGATCGGTCCGTGAATTGACTGCCTCGCGCGGAAGAGAGAAGACTCAGGCCGGCGCTGGAGATGACTCCATGAACGGCGATCCAGTCGTCTTGTTGGTCCGTAGGAAGAGTGCCGCATCACGCTTACCGGAGCGGGAGAGTGGCTCCCTCAGATGCAGCCTAGGCGCTGGGAGCGGAAGCGTCGATCGCGTCGAAGATCTGTGTCGGTCCGGACGAGCGCGGTCCTGCCACATAAGCGATGCGAAGACCCCGTCGACGGCAGCCGTGACGTCGCGGGCGCGATCTTGTCGCGTGTCCGCGCGAGCAACGTTGCGACTGAGTATGCGGCTCTACTCCGAGGTGGCCGGACGAGTCCGGCACCGTGAGTACCTACAACGCAGCGAGAGATTGAGTCTAGCCTGGGACTACCGGAATGTGGTCGACGGTGTACGTCGCGAACTTGTCGATGAAGCTCTTGTTGTCTTCGACGGCTTCCGCCATCTCGGGAGTGCCAAGGAGCTCCTGAAAGTCCTCGGCGGAATCGAACGTCATCAGCGCGAACGCATCCGGTGTCTCACCGTCAGCGCCTGGTGCCGGGTGAACCGGGAAGATCTCGTACTGCCGAAGCATCGGCAGCCGCTTCGCGATCGGGAGGTGAACGTCGCGGTAGTGGGTTAGGAACTCGTCGAACGACAGCTCCGGCTTGCGGTGGATGGCGAACAGCACACGGTGCATTGGGTCTCCTTCTTCTTGTCGCGGGTCCTCGGGCCGTTATGTCGCCCGTGGTTGAGCTGGCGGTGTATCCGACGTCGATGGGATCATGAGGCCGCTGATCCAGCGCGTCCTCGGCGGCCCAACCCCGGAGGACGTCACGTCGGTCGTCCCGTTCCTGCGTCCGGCGCACTAGACGGCGGTGCGCCTGGTCACACGTGGGCACGCGGCGAACTCCTCCGCGGCGGACTCGTTGATATCGGCGACGACCACCTTCGCGCCTTTGTCGGCGCACTGCTCCGTGGTCGCAGCGCTCAAGCCCGACGCGCGACCGGTACGAAATTGGCATCGTTCCCGAATCTCATAGCAGTGTCTTCGAAGTAACAGAGGTTGTCCCGGCACACCGACAACCAGTTCACTGGTTGGTCTGCCCGAGGTCGCTCCTCGGGTCCGTCGAGGGACCGCAATCCCGCGGCGGCTCGCGTACGTCGTTGCGCGGAATATGCGCGTCGAGGCTGCAGCCGTCAACTCCGGGATAAGGCTGAGTGCTCGCCACACCGACGCGGCCGGCCCCCCAACTTCACCGTGGCCGACGATGTAGGCACGTCCTTGCAACGGAGACGCGAACGTCGATGCCCCAGGCAGGGCGTTTCCGCGGAAGCGCCCGCGGCGGGTCGGTGCCCGCCAGTTCAGGCGGGCATCGGAGCCCCTGGTGAGGAACGCGACAGTGAGTGGCCGAGCAGACTCGACGCGCTGCCCGGCGGGCGCGGGCTCACGGGTTCCGTTACCGGATCAGAGGACGAGCGCGAGCGCTTGGGAGGGACTCGTCCCGGCCTCGCGCTCGCCAGACCTGTCAGGGGCGTGTGGTGCGACACGTCGCGAGCAAATGGGACCCCATGCGATCATCCGCTGAAGCGTGACGGCAATCCCCCAGAAGGAGGCATGATGGACAGGCGCTTCGAGGGAAAGGTGATTGTTGTGACCGGAGCGGGCGCCGGCCTGGGGCGGGCAGCGGCGCTGCGATTGGCGCAGGAGGGCGCACGCCTCTCACTGGTTGATGTCAACGCGCAGGCACTGCGGGATGCAAGGGAAGCGATCCTCGCCGAAGCGCCGAATACCGAAGTATTGCCGATAACGGCGGATGTCTCGATCGAGGACGAGGTGAAGTCCTATGTCGAGCAGACGATCCGGCGCCTCGGTCGAATCGATGGCCTCTACAACAATGCGGGCATCGAGGGCAAGCAAGATCCGGTCGAGGCGTACGGCGGCGAGATGCTCGACAAGGTGCTCAATATCAATCTCAAGGGTGTCCTGTACGGAATGAAGCACACCCTGCCGTATCTCAAGGCACAAGGGTCGGGCGCGATCGTGAACGCGGCGTCGGTCGGCGGCATCCGAGCGGTCCCGAATCTCGTCGCTTACGTCGCGAGCAAGCATGCGGTTGTCGGGATGACCAAGCAGGCCGCCATTGAGTACGGCCAGTACGGCATTTCGATCAACGCCGTCGCGCCAGGCGCAATCATGACCGACATGGTTAGAGGCTCACTGATCCAAATAGCCGGCGAGGACGGCTGGGAGGAGGCCGGTGCCACTTTTGTGAGCGTCAATCCGATGAGGCGATTCGGTCAACCGGACGAGGTGGCCAGCCTCGTCGCCTTCCTATTGTCGGACGAGGCTCAGTTCATCAACGGCGCCGTGGTGCCGATCGACGGGGGACAGTCACAGGCGTACTGACGCGAGGTGTTCACACTGACAGTAGATGGCCGCCCAGCCGGCGGAGTTGTACCGGCGTGCATTTGCCGCAGCGCGCCCTGGCCCAACGCCCTCTCGAGCAGCAGACGATCAACGCGATCGACGATGGAGCGGCGGCCTGGTCCGACGCCGCACGCACGGGAGCGCGCGTTCATGATGCCGTGCGCTGTCGGCACTTCGATGCTGGAGCACGCGCGACGCGAGGCGGCGTCGTCCGGATTGGGGTCCATCGGCGGCAGCTTTGGTGATGGCCGCCACGCACGAAGTAAATCGTCGGGACTGCTCATTTTCGCCCCCAAGATCCGGGCGCGCCGGGACGCCGTCGAGGGGTGCGCGCCGGCTCCACCGGCCTGCGATTTTCATCGCGATCGGATCGCGCAGCTCGCCGCTGGTATCGCGCGAAGGCGAGCGTCGGATCGGGAGGCGCTGGACTTCTCCCTGGAGCATGCTTCACTCGTCGGCTGCCCGGCACGCATCCTTGCCACGATTGCGATCACGTGGTCGCCGTCGACGCCGGGCGAGCGGGATGCCTATGAGGAGTGACTGAGAGGTAGGGTGCAGCTGGTCGAGATCAATGTTCGAAGGGAGGAAAGGTGCCGCAGCCTAAGAGTGGCAGTTCGAAGTCGAGGTCGAGTGCAAAGACGACGTCGTCGGGGCGGGCTGGACCCAAGCGCTCGCCCGCCGGGTCGTCAGCCGGAGCAGCCCGGGCCACGCGTTCCAGCGCCAGCTCGCGGAAAGGCTCGAGCTCGACTAGCAGCGCACGATCCACCAAGGCGGATGCTTCGGCAAGCTCGCCTGAGGCCCGTCTGGAGGCGGCCGCGGAGCGACTTCGCAAGCTCAACGAGCGGATCATCGAAGCGGGCAAGCAGACGGGCGAGACCACGCTGGCGAGCTACGAGAAGGCGCTGAAGGCAATCGCAGGCGCGGTCGAGCGCGGTCCTGGAACCAGCGACATCGACTGGATCTCCCAGCTCGCCACGGCTCAGGCGAAGTTCATCCGCGACGTCACCGAGGCTTGGACCTCCGCCGCTCGCAAGATGATGAAGTAGCCCCGATGCAGCGACCGGCCGCTCGCTCGCTGAGGTTGTCCCGGCGGTTCGTAGAACTGTGAGGTGACGGCGGTCCCTCCGGCTCGTCCCCTCCTGGTGGGAGCGTGGCGGGCGATCCGGCGAGATCGACGGAGGAACCGCCGTGAAGTGCAACGTGCCGGTCGCTGAGGCGATCAACGATGAGGCCCTGCTCCCGGAGCGCGTCCAGGAGGCGTTGGGCAGCTGGTCGGGGCAGCGAGGCAGGCACTGTTGGCGCTGTCAGTCGAGGTCGGACTCGGCGTGTTGAGCGAGCTGTTAGAGCATGAGGTCGACGAGCTCGTCGGTCCGAAGAGGAAGTGGAACCGGGACCGGACGGCGGTCCGCCACGGCCACGAGGATGGTGAGGTGACGCTCGGCGGGCGGGCGCGTGGGGTGAAGCGGCCGCGGGCGCGGAGCGCGGAGCGCGGACGGTGAGCGCGACCGGCGGCCGGAAATCTGTGCTCTCTTGGACGACGAGCATCAGCGCAGTGGCGTTCGGTGGGTCGGATCTGTTACGTGGACAGCACCACGGCACCGTGGCGCGGGACTCCCCTGCACGTCGCGCGTTGCACTCGGCTGCTGCTTCCGCCATTTACCGGCGACGCGAACGGGCGACGCGACATGGCCGCTGGAGGCGTCGACCGGTAGCGCCGGCGTGGTGGATGGCCTCGTGTCGACCCTCGGGGGTCGTCGCCGACATCTTCGTGACCGATCGTGTCCGCTAGGAGCAGCGACCCGACGACCGGCGAGACTGCTGCTCGGTCACGGATGGAGTCGTCCGTCGAACGGCGCGACGGGCTGTCGCTCCTCGTCCCTTGCGGGCACCAGACCCATCGTCCGGCTCGCTCCCGCTCGCCGAGGCAAGCGGGCGCCGCGGCCCTGCTTCGAAGAGCCGCTGGGCGTTGGCGGAGAGGTGGGGGGCCGCGTCGTCGAGCGCGAGGGCATCGAGGTCGGCCGGCGCCGGCTCGTGGCAGATCATCGGGTAGTTGGTGCGGAACGGGACCTTGCGCGCGGCCGTCGCGGGTGCGCATGGAGGCGGCGAGCTCGGGAGCGATGCGTTTGGTGACGATGCATTTGGTCAGGGGCCGGGCTGGATCACTTGACCGCCAGGAACAGGTAGCGGTTGAGACTGAAGAAGTAGTTGCGCCCGAGGCCAGTGAGATCGGCCGCCCACGCGTGCGCCTCGGCCTCGGTCACGCCGCGATGGCCCGGGACGAACCCGGCGACGAACTTGATCACCCCGGCGCTGAACGTCTGCGGGTCATAGCCGGCGTTGAGGATCGGCAACACCTCGCGGCGTGCGACCGTGAACCCCGCTTCCTCGAGCAGGCCGGTCAGCCGGCGCGGCAAGTACGGATCGACGAGATGCTCGTCCCACGCCGCCAGGATGCGCAGCATCCGCCCGACATCACTCGAGCGCCACACGATCGAGTCCCAATCGGTGTCGACCACCAGCAATCGCCCGCTCGGCCGCAGCACCCGGTACGCCTCGGCCAACGCCGCCGGCATGTCGGACACATACTCGTAGACCTGCACCGCCGCGACGGCGTCAAAGCTCTCAGCGGCGAACGGCAGCGCGCACGCGTCGCCCGCCTGGAACCGCACCCCAGACGAGCCCGCCACCGGCTCGCTGCGGCGCGCGGCGATCGCCAGCATCTGCTCGCTCGGTTCGATTCCGTGCACCGAACCGCTCGCGCCGACCGTCGCCGCAGCTTGTGCGGCCAGCAGGCCCGGACCCGAACCGATATCGAGCACGTCCTCGCCGCGCGTGAGATCGAGCGCCGCCAGCTGCAGCCGGCGCTGCTCGACGATCTCGGGGGTCAGGTACGTGGCCTCGAGTTGCTGCGAGACCTCCGCATCGAACTGCATCACCTCGGGCATCTTCATCTCCAGGTCGTCGCCCTGTACACACACGATCCCGCCGCGACCTTTGAGAAACGTACCGAACGGTCGAGGCTAGGCGGCCACCGTCCGCTCGGGCCGGTCGCGCCCGATCGCGGCGACGAAACCCTCCACCGCCGCGAGGGTGTCGTCGGTCGCCCCGACCCAGGGATCGTCGTCGACTCCGGGAAGCTCGAGCGGCTGCGCCCCGGGATCTGCTCTGCGAGATACCGGCTGTTGTCCGGCGAGAGCCACACGTCCTCGGTGCGGCAGCTGACGAGACACGGCGCCCCCGCACGTCCGCGAGGCGATCGCCAACGTCGAGTCCGATGTTGAGCCCGGCCGTAGTCCGCCGCCCGCCGAGGCGCATCTCGGCAAGCGCGAGCGGCTGATGCCTCCGCGGGAATTCGGGCGTCTTGCGCAGCCGATTCCAGAGTTGTGGAATGGACGAGCAGGAGCAGCGCGCCGCCGATGTCGACGGACTGCTCCATCCGTGACGGAGCAGTCGTCTCGCCCGCCGCCGCCACACTGCTCGTTCACGCGTCAAGCAGCCACGCTCGGGCCGGCTCGCGACGGCCCACGCAGACCCGCCTTCGCTGTCGCACGGGCATCTCGTCGGCGACTCCACGTGACCTGGTCGGCGCGCGTTACGCGCCTCTCGCCGGCCGGGTGCGGACGCCCCTGCTGAAGTGAGAAGCAGGTCCCGGTCCGACGATCAGATCATGGCCGAGCGATTGACGATTTACAGCGACCCATCGAAGAATCGGCTAAGGCCGTCGAGAGTTCAAGGAAGCGTCATACCGGATTACGTTGATCAAATGATCTTCTCTGCTGCTCGTATTCGAAATGCTGCGGGAGCCCACGAAACGGGAGCAACGCCTCGGTACACGCCGGAGGAGCTTGCCATCGCCTGCGTAGCTGCAGCTGGCGTTGCTCTTTCGTACCTGGGGACGAGACTCCCTTAGTTCCGGGTACGAGAAAGCTGGAAGATGACCGCGCTGCGACGAAGTAGGCATGGTCCGCCGAGCGCGCGAGAGACGCGCAATTCGCCGAGTCGTCGGCATGTACCACGCGTGTCGGCGCGACAAGGTGGGACCCGTCGGCACTTAACGATGGAGACGTCACGCATGAGTAGGCCGGCGGCGGAGCGTGTGGCGGCAACCAGCATACCGCCACATGCTCTGCGCGAACGGACTCCGGGGGTCAGCGTTCGAGCGCTGGAATGGCGATCGGTTCGACCGCTGGAATGGCGATGGGCGGAACGGTCTCCGGCCGCTCGCCGATTCGTGCGACGTCGAGGGCGATCAGGCCGAGGTTCGCACCGCAACCTGCTCCGACGATCGTGGTGATGACCGCCATGATCCCGGCTGTTGCGTTGAACCCGAGCAGCGCGCCGATGAGGGCGCCCGTCAGCGCGACCCAGATGCCGATCCTCGTGGCCCTGGCCGGCCGGTCGCGGTTGACCCAGGCCCAGTAGGTGCCGAGGCCGATCGGCGTGCCGATGGAGAGAACAGCCATGAGTTCGCTGTCGAGGGGCACTGTCGGCAAAGCCACCAGCACGATGATCAGGCCGGTGAACCATCCGCCGAGGCCGAGCACCAGCAGGTAGACGGAGCGCAGCATCGCGCTCGCCTTGCGCCCGAAGCCGCCGCGCTTGTGCGCCCGGCGCCACATCAGTAGCAGTGACAGGATCGTGAGGAGTCCGAAGCCCGTCATCGCGCCGAGGCCGTCTTCGGCGTAGGCGCCTTGGCTGGAGCTTGGGCTGAAGTCGACCTTGTTGTGGGTGTAGAGGGACGTGTCGACCTTGCCGGTGTCGAGGTAGGTGTTGATCAGACGGTTGCCGGCTGCCGGTTCGTAGGGCCAGAAGTCGTCGGCGTGGCCGAGGTTCGAGAGCACGACCTCACGGCCGTTCGCGAGGTGAGGCAGGAGCTCGCGGGTCGCATTCTCGGGCGGCGTTGCGAAGTCGAGGTTGCCGCCGATCAGCAACGTCGGAACGTTCGAGTTTTGCACGTGGGTGTACTCGTTCTCGTCCGGGTTCGCCGGCCAGGCGTCGACGACGCGGCCGCCGGCCCAGATCAGGTCGTTGCCGGCAGCACTGATCAGCGATCCACGGTTTGCTCCCGACGCGTAGAAGTGCTTCGCGTAGGTGGCGTCGCTGCGGCCGATCGCCGCCAGGTCGCCCCAGACGAACGAGCTCGGAAAGGTCAGCCGTGCCAACACGGACAGGAACCACGCGCCGCTTGCGTCGCCCTTGTCGGCGGAGAGGAGTGAGTTGATCGTTAGTGGCGCGGCGATCGAGTTGCCGCCGGCGGAGGTCTCGTTGATCAGGCCGAAGAACGCGGCGGCTTTGAAGTCGCCCTTCTCGATCGGCAGGACCAGCCAGTGACTGGGAACGTGAGCGAACGAGGAGTTCACCGACGCGGCGAGATCCGGCGTCCGGCTACGACAGCTCGCCGCCTGGGCGCAGAGCGCGGCATAGCGGTCAATCTGCTCGTTGGTCGTCTTTGCGTCCCAGAGGAAGTTGCCGGGTGGATTGACGCCGATCATCACCGAGCGATGGATGCTCTTCGGGTAGCGCCACGCATAGATCATCGCGACCCGGGTGCCCGCGCTTTCGCTCACCAGGTCGATCTGGTGGTAGCCGAGGGCGCGGCGGGCCGCGTCGAGGTCGGCGACTTCTTCGGGGATCGAATAGCCGGCGAGATCGACACCATCGCTGCGGAGCCGGTCGGCGCACGACCGGTACGCCGCGGCGACGGCGCGGTACGACTGCTCGCTGAGGAGGTCACCTGAGTCCTCCATTGCCGAGCTCACCTCCGGGCAGTCGAGCCGGGTCGATCCGTCGACGCCGCGGTAGCCGACGAGCACGACGTCGTGGTTGGCGGTGAAACGGCTCGCGTCCGGGAAGACCATGTTGGTGACGCCGGGGCCGCCTTGCAGGCGGAAGATCGGGACACCCGGATGGGCCGAATGGGCACGAATCACGATGACCGGAAGTGCGATCAGGCGCGAGTTCGGATCATGGCGGTTCTCGGGCACGACAAGCGTCCCGCAATCCGCGGCGGAGGTGCCGTTCTCAGTCGTGTAGTTGCAGTTCTTGAGCGTCAGCTGGCCGGCATGCGCGCCGGCAGGCACGGAGACGGCCGTAGAACTGCCGGCGAAGTGGAGGTAGCCGAGCGCGAGCGTGAGGAGGGCGATCAGCGCGAGGCCTGTGATCCGGCCTCGCCCGAAGCGTTTTGCGACGGTCTTCTTGCCGTTACTGGAGAGATCGCGCATCGGTCAGCCCTCCGATCCGACGGCGACGGCCGGCAGGATCGACTTCTTCAGTGCGGCGTGTGGTGCGGTCATGACTGCTCCTCTGGTTGGTGCAAGTGGCCTGGGGATCAGTCTGGGACCGCCGCCAATGCCTGTCATCGCCCGCAGGACGCGTCTGCGCTCCTCCTCAGCGCAGATCTTTGCCGCTGGCGCCTCTGTCGAAGGACAGAGGCGCGTCATGCGCCGGGCGTGACCAGCCCGCTCTCGTACGCCAGGACGACGGCCTGCACGCGGTCGCGTAGCCCGAGCTTGGCGAGCAGGCTGCAGAGGTGGGTCTTGATCGTGCCCTCGCTGACGAACAGCTCGGCGGCTAGCTCGGCGTTGCTCTTACCGTGCGCCAGCATCGTCAGGACCTCGCGCTCGCGCTGCGTCAAGGCGTCCAGCCGCGTGCCGAGCTCGGGCCTGACCGGCCGGCGTGCGAACTGCTCGACGATGCGTCGCGTGACCGACGGGGCGAGCAGGGCGTCGCCGGCACACACGACGTGCACCGCGTGCAGGAGCTCCTCGGGTGGGGCGTTCTTGAGCAGGAAGCCGCTGGCGCCCGACCGCAGCGCCTCGAACATGTACTCGTCACGCTCAAACGTGGTCAGGATCACCACACGACTGTGCAGTTCGCCGTCTTCGGTAATCCGTCGGGTGGCCTCGAGTCCGTCACCGTCGGGCATCTGGATGTCCATCAACACGATGTCGGGCCCCAAGCGCCGGGTGCTGGCCGTGGCCTGCTCGCCGTTCGCCGCCTCGCCGACCACCTCGATCTCGGGATCGGACTCGAGGATCATCCGGAAGCCGGCGCGAACCATCGCCTGGTCATCAGCCAGCAGCACGCGGATGCTCACAGCGCACCGTCCGAAGTGGCAGCGGCGTAGGCGAATGGGTGATAGAAGGCCTCTAGCGCGCGGGCGCGGGCGATGGCAAGGTCGAAGCGGTGGCCGCCCCGCGTGTCGTCGACCGAGACGGTCACCGCGTCCTAGCGGGTGACGGCTGCGCCAGCCCGAGCAGCGCGCGCAACGTCGTGCTCTTCCCGGCCCTGTTCGGTCCGAGGAACCCCGTGACGCGACCAGGCTCGATGTCGAACGAGAGGTGATTGACGGCGGCGACGGCGCCGAAGTGCTTGGAAAGATCGCGGATCTCGCCAGGGGCCATCGGTCAGCCCTCCGATCCGACGGCGACGGCCGGCAGGATCGACTTCTTCAGTGCGGCGTGTGGTGCGGTCATGACTGCTCCTCTGGTTGGTGCAAGTGGCCTGGGGATCAGTCTGGGACCGCCGGCTGTGCCTGTCATCGCCCGCAGGGTGCGTCTGCGCTCCTCCTCAGCGCAGATCTTTGCCGCTGGCGCCTCTGTCGAAGGACAGAGGCCCGTCTACGCGCCGGGCGTGACCAGCCCGCTCTCGTACGCGAGGACGACGGCCTGCACGCGGTCGCGTAGCCCGAGCTTGGCGAGCAGGCTGGAGACGTGGGTCTTGATCGTGCCCTCGCTGACGAACAGCTCGGCGGCCAGCTCGGCGTTGCTCTTACCGTGCGCCAGCATCGTCAGCACCTCGCGCTCGCGCTGCGTCAAGGCGTCCAGCCGCGTGCCGAGCTCGGGCCTGACCGGCCGGCGTGCGAACTGCTCGACGATGCGTCGCGTGACCGACGGGGCGAGCAGAGCCTCGCCGGCACACACGACGTGCACCGCGTGCAGGAGCTCCTCGGGTAGGGCGTTCTTGAGCAGAAACCCGCTGGCGCCCGACCGCAGCGCCTCGAACACGTACTCGTCACGCTCAAACGTCGTCAGGATCACCACACGACTATGCAGCTCGCCGTCTTCGGTAATCCGCCGGGTGGCCTCGAGTCCGTCACCGTCGGGCATCTGGATGTCCATCAACACGATGTCGGGCCCCAAGCGCCGGGTGCTGGCCATGGCCTGCTCCCCGTTCGCCGCCTCCCCGACCACCTCGATCTCGGGATCGGACTCGAGGATCATCCGGAAGCCGGCGCGAACCATCGCCTGGTCATCAGCCAACAGCACGCGGATGCTCACAGCGCACCGTCCGAAGTCGGCAGCTTGACGCGCACCGCGAACCCGCCGCCGGATGCCGGCCCCGCCGTCAGTTCGCCTCCGTGCAGGGCGGCACGCTCGCGCATGCCGATCAACCCCAGGCCGCCCGGGCTCGTCCCTGATCGCGCCGCCGCGCCGCGGCCGTCGTCGATGATCTCGACCTCGAGCTCGTCGGGCCAGTACCGCACGCGCACGTCGGCGCGCGACGCCGCCGCGTGCTTGAGGGTGTTCGTCAGCGCTTCCTGCACGATGCGGTACGCCGACACGCCGATCATCGGCGCCAACGAGCGTTCCTCGCCTTCGACGCTGACCGCGACAGCGAGCTCGGACTCACTCATGCTCGCCGCCAGCCGCGGAAGCTGGCTCAGGCCAGGACGCGGAGCCAGATCGTCCTGGTCGCCCGCCTGCCGCAGGAATCCGAGCAGGCGGTGCAACTCCCCCACCGCCTGTCGGCTCGAGACCTCGATCGCAGTCAGCGCCTCCTTCGCCTTGACGCGGTCACGGTCGATCACGACGCGGGCGGCGCCGGCCTGGACGCCCATCATGCTCACGTGGTGGGCGACGACGTCATGCAGCTCCCGCGCGATCCGCACCCGCTCCTCGAACACGGCGTGCTCGGCCCGTATCGCACGTGACTCCGCCACCTTGGCCTGCTCGGCCCGCGCGCGGACGGCAACGCCTGCAACCCAGGCGACGGCGAAGTCGATGGGAATGAAGACGAGCTCGGCGAGCGAGTGCCCGGGGATGAGGTAGACGACGGTCGCCGTAGCGCCGACCACGATCGCCAGTCCGAGGCCAGCCCGCCGGACGTCCCGAAGGTTCCCAAGCAGGAATGCGACCGCCAGCTGCATCAGGAAGAGGGACTCGGGGTACGGGATCAGCAGCGGGTCGACGAACGAGATTCCCGCGGCCAAGAGCCAGTACGCCGCCGGTCCGGCAAACGGAAACCATCGCCGCGCGAACACGGGTAGCACCAGAATCGCGAGCGCGGGAAGGCAGAACCACAGCGTCGTTGTCGGAGCTCCGGACAAGCCGCGTCCGAGCACGACGTCAAGCATCGCCACGATCGCCAGCAGCGCGATCAGCAGGTCGAACCAGTACGTGCGGGCGAGATGTTCGCCTCGGCTCACACATCGAACGTACTCCACCCTCTCGCGGACCGCCTCCCACAAGGTCAGACCCGGAATCCCTCTCGAGTGCTACCCACCTCGAACCGGCAGCCTGGCGACGACGCCGCGCCGACGACACCTCGCCCTACCGGCGCCCACACGCTCGCGGACGACGCCCACACTGCACCACTGGCGCACGCACGGCGCTGCCGCCACCAGCGCCCGGACGAGGCGCCGGAGCCGCTACCGGTCGGTCCCCCGCGCTCGCTGCCAAGACAGCCGCATCGCCGCCGCGAAGCTCGCTGGTTGCGTCATTCAGTCAGGTGAGCCGGTCATCAATCCGGCGCTCGACCAGCGCGCCGAAGCGAACGCGTAGTGGTTCAGGCGTGCCTGTGCACGATCAGCACGGTACGTCCCGAGTGCGCTGCGACGGCGGCCGCCACGCTGCCGAGGAAAACGCCTGCGAGACCGCTCTTGCCGTGGGAGCCGAGTGCGATCAGGCTCGCGTCGCGGTCGTCGGCGACGCGGGCGATCCCCTTCCACGTTGGCGCTTCGGTGAGCTCGAGACTCTCGGCGCGGAAGCCGGCGGCTTGTGCCAGCGAGGCTCCGTGCGCGGCGGTTTGCTCGGCAGCTCTTCTGACCGCGTCGCTTGCCGCCGCGTCGAACTCGACCCCGGGCGGCGGGATGAACCCGACCACGAACGGACGCCAGACGGTCAGCACGATGGCGTCCCGTCCGCCTGCCAGTTGGCGGGCCGCCTCGTCGATCGCGAGCCCGGCCAGTTCCGAGCCGTCGTAGGCGAACAGCACCGGGCCAAGGTCGCTGGCGCTCATGTCGCTGCGCCGGCCCGATCGGCCGCGGGCTCCGCCGAGTCGCCGTTGCGCGGGCCGCCGTAGTGTCCGCCCGCGTCACAGGCGAGCGGCTCGGTCAGAACCGTCGCCCTGGAGGAGTCACGGATTCGGGCCAGCAGCGGTGGCGAGTACCAGGCCGGCGCCTCACCGCTCTGCCATGTCTCCAGTGCCGGCGCCGGCGGGCGTACCCCGCCGAGCGCATACAGGGAGACCGCGAACAGCGTGCCGGCGCTAGCAATCCCGAAGCAGATCCACAACGCGGTCCGGGTGCCCGCCGCCGGGCTCCCGCCGACGGTCGTGGCCACATGTACCAGCATCGGTCCGACCGCGAATGCTGCAACTCCTCGCAGCAGCTCGATGATCGCGAACACGCGCTGCAGGGCGTTGTTGCGCAGCGAGAAGCCGGCGATGAACAGCGCCGGCGCCACCGAGCCGCCGACGCCGAGTCCGACCAGTCCAGAGCCGATCGCCATACGCAGCGACGTGGGCGGGAGGTCAGACAGAAGTACCAGGATCCCCGCGATCAGCGAGAGCATTCCTCCGAGCACGAGGTAGTGCAGACCCCGGGTACGGAAGACCACCCCAAGCACAACCGCGGTGATCAGCGCAGCGATGAATTCGGGGAACTGAAGCAGTCCCAGGCGCACAGGACTGTACTTGTCTGTGAGCAGGGCGGCGGCCAGCGCGACCGCGGATATAGAGCTCGCCGCGGCGCACATCGCAACGACGATCCCGCTCACCGGGAGTGTGCTGCCGAGCGGGCGAATGCACAGCAGCGGACGCTTGGCGCGGTACTGGTACACCAGGAGAACCACGATCAGCGCGAGCCCGCATGCCAGTGGCAACAGCGTCATGACGTCCACGAACGGGTGGGTGAGCAGCTCCGAGGCGCCGTAGAACAGGGCCACGCATCCCGCGGCCGCCAGTGCGACGGGGAGAGGGTTGCGAGTCGCGCTGCGGTCAGCCGGCGGCGCGTCCTGAAAGGTCAGCAACGACAGCAACAGCGCCGCGGCCGCGATACCCGCGATGATCCAAAACAACGGACGCCAGCCGTTGGCTTGCGCCTGGATGCCGCCCACCAGCGGACCCAGAGCGACTGCTCCGAAGATGCAGACATTTAGGATCATCGCCGTCCAGCGCAGCTTCGAGAGCGGAAACGAGACGACGAGTGGCGGCACGGCCGCGATCAGCAAGAGGCTCGTGCACAGGCCCTGCAAGACGTGGCCGGCGATGAAGAAGCCCGCGTCGGGCGCGGCCGCCGCGAGCACCGAGCCGAGCACCAGCAGCGCGGCATAGAGGACCAGCATCCGACGCTGGGGAAGGTGCTGAGCCAAGAGCACGGCCAGGACCGTGCCCACGGCATAGCCGGCGTTGGCCATGCCCGAGGTGAGGCTCATCGCCTGCAGACTCATGTGCAGGTCCTTGGCGATGATCGGGGTGATCGGCGCGAGTGCCGCCGAGAGCGCCAGGTACGGGACGAGGGCGAAGACGACCATCGCCGCGGCCGCCGGATAACGGCCGGTCCAGGGGCCCTGCCGCATCAGCCGATTTCCCAATTCACGACGGCATCTCATGATAAGCCCACGGCACCCCGACGATCGACTAGCCGCCCCTAAGGCTCGCCGCCCCGGGAGTGTCCGATTGGACCTCGCGTGGATGGCCTGCATCATGATCCGGATTGCTGTATCAAGTCAGATGGTCCAGCTGACGGGGTAGGTGGCGATCGGGGTGAACGTCACGCCGACCGCCTCCATCTCCCCGCGCGCGACGACGACCATCTCCTTGAGGTGATTCAGTTGCGCCGAATGCTCTTCGGTGTCCCAGACGCTGACCTGCAGCATCGAGCCGTCCCGCGAGACGCCTGCGTAGAAGTGGATGAGGCCCGGGAGTTGCTTGACGGCAGGAATCAGGTACTCCGAGGTCTTCGTGTTCATGGCGTCGACCTCGGCGAACCGGCGCGGGTCGAACATGGCGCGCGAGGCGCGGACGACTGCGGTCGCGGGCAGCGACTTGGTCATGGCGATTCCCTCTCTGGATGAGTTACGTTCCGATCGGCTATGTGAGACGAAGAGCCGCTCTCCGTGCAGCGGACGGCAGCGAAGCGACTAGGCGATCCAGGGCGGCGTTCCGCGCGGCGCGTGCTCTCCAGGCACCCGTGCGGTTGCATCCCCGTGACCGCAGACGAGCACGCGCAGGTCGGTTGTTGCCGACAGTTGCCGCTCCGCGCCGGCTGGCAGCACGACCGTGTCACCAGCTCGCAACTCGCTCTCCTCGCCAGCCACCACGGCCGCGAGCTGACCCTCGAGAACGGTCCAGACCTGTTCGGAGTCAAAGACGTGCCGAGGTCCCTGCGCACCAGCAGCCATCTCGACCTGCCACATCGACAAGCCGGCCGTGGCGCCCAAGGTCGGTGACGCCAAGGTCGTCATCGTCGCGTTCGGGGTTTCGGAGCGACGACGTTCGCCCGCGCGAACAAGAAAAACCATGACTACCTTTCATTTAGACAACCCAGTTGACGAGATCGTACACCAGGTTGTCGTCTTCCGCCAGATCGGCCACCATCTACCGTCATGCCGGCCGACCGGTTCGGATTTGAACTACCGCTCCTGCTTGGCGCAGCATTCCGTACGTTGATCGACAAGCTTCACGATCAGCTGGCCGCGCGCGGGCATCCAGACGCCCGTCCCATCCACGCCTTCGCCCTCCAAGCCATCGGCCCCGACGGAGCAACCGTCTCCGAGCTTGGCCGTCGCCTCGGCGTCAGCAAGCAAGCAGCGGCCAAGACAGCCGCCAGCCTCGAACGCCTCACCTACGTCAGCCGCCAGCCGCACCCCACCGACGCACGCGCCCTCCAACTGCGGCGCAGTCCACGCGGCGAAGAGCTGCTCTCAGTGAGCGCCGACATCTTCGAGCAGCTACGCAACGGTTGGAAACACGAACTAGGCGACGAACGCCTCCGAACACTCGAGGACGACCTCGAGCGACTCACCGGCGCTGCCGTCACGAACCTCGGAGATCTCCCTGGCTGGCTGCGCTGAGCGCTACCCCCCGGCGGGAAGCACTGGCGCGCCGGGCACTATGTTGGCTGGCGACAAGTGTGCGGTAGACATTGGGCATCTGCGACGAAGGCACAGCCGGGTTCCGTCGCGCTGATACTCCGCCTCGGCGTCCGCTGAGCCATGGGCATTTGAGACGTGACGCTTTCCGCGCGCCAAGCAGGGTGCTGCTTCGCGCCGGCAGGAAGGCTCCTCACGAGACGAAAGCGGGGCTTTCGCCGCACTGCTGGACCTGGCGGGATGCAGCAGCCTGCGCGACCCGTTTGGCGGCTAGCTGGCGCCCGATGGTCGCCGGGTCGACCGCTCGGACTCCGGTGACCGCGGGCGGATAGTGAGGGACGTTGAGCGCGCGGACAGCTCGTCGATTGCGTCGCCGAGGCACCACGGCTCATCGGCGCCGGTTCGGGCGACCGCCTCAAGGCACGCGCTGAGGCGTCCCACCTGTCCATGAACGTCGCTGAAAATGGCCAACCGCATGCTCGGCTCTGACGACCTGGCCCACTCCGGGGCATCGACTGTCTGAGTCTATGGCCCGGCTGGCCCGCGCTGGGCACCCCGGCGGTAGATTGCGTTTATGCCGAGCATCCCCGTGGCGGCTGTGACCGTGGACGAACTCCGAACCGCCGTCGGCGACCGCGGGGTGCGGTGAGCGGCGAGGCTCCGGCCACGGCGCCTGGCCCGGCGGCCGTCCCGGCGTTGCGGCCAGCGCGCGCCGTCGCCGCGCCGCGACCGGACCCGCTCGAGATCGGTCTGGTGGCGCGCATCGCCGATGACGTCCGGCGGGAGCGGCGGATCCGCCGCCGGCCTGTCCGGCTCCCGCCCGGTAGCACCGCGCCGAGCTGGTCAAACACCCGGCGGATCATCGCGGACCCGCTCGGGCTGCTGCTTGAGCACGAGCGGCGCTTCGGTCCGGTGTTCACGACGCGGCTTCTGCACGAGCCGGTGGTGTGGGCGATCGGCGCCGAGGTCAACCACCAGATCCTCGTCAGCGATTTCGACGCTTTCCAGTGGCGCGAGGGCCGGTTCGCGGACCTGTGGCCGTTGCTGGGGGACGGCCTGCTGAACACGGACGGCGCCTACCACCGGGACTTCCGGATGTTGATGCTCCCGGCGTTTCACCGGGACCACATCGCCGTCGTGGCCGAGACGATGCTCGACGAGGCGCGGACGGGAGCCGACAGCCTGCGCGACGGCCAGGCGATCGATCTGTACCGCTGGGTGCGCCGGCTCGCGCTGCGCATCGCGCTGCGGGCGCTGCTGGGGATGGAGCGGACCCAGGGACGCGAACAGGTTCTGGCGGCGGCGTTCGAGGCCTCGCTGGCCATCCACGGAGAGCCGGTCCTGATGCAGATGCTGCCGGGCCCCGGGACGCCACGGGCGCGCGCGATCGCCGCGCGGCGCACGCTCGACGAGGCCGTCCGCGCCGAAATCGACGGGCGGCGGCGCCGCGGGGACACCGGCCGAGGGGTGCTCGGGCTGCTGCTGAGCGCCACCGATGAGACGGGTGCGCCGCTGCAGGTGAGCGCGGTGCGCGACCAGGCCGTGACGCTGCTGTTCGCCGGTCACGACACGGCGACGACCACGTTCACGTTCCTGGTTCACGAGCTCGGGCGCCATCGCGGCGCGCGGGCGGCGGTGGAGGAGGAGCTCGACCGCGTGCTCGGCTCGAGATCACCGGCCGCGGCCGACCTGGACGGGCATGCCCTGCCGGTGCTCGAGCGCTCGCTCAAGGAGACGCTGCGGCGCTACCCGCCGGCGTGGGTGGGGCCGCGGCGCGCCACGCGCGATGTGACCCTGGCCGGCATGCCCGTCCCGGCCGAGGTCGGCGTGCACTACTCCTCTTGGGCGACCCACCACCTGCCGGAGCTGTTCCCCGAACCGTTCCGGTTTGACCCGGACCGGTTCTTGCCCGAGCGCGAGGCCGCCCTCCCGCGCGGCGCGTACGTGCCGTTCGGCGCCGGATCGCGTATGTGCCTCGGCAAGCGGTTCGGCGAGTACGAGCTACGCGCGCTGGCCGCCGTACTGCTGCGCCGCATACGCCTCGAGCCCGTGTCAGACGCGGAGCCAACGGTCGTGACCACGCCCACCCTCGGGCCCAAAGGCGGCCTGCGGCTCATCGTGCGTTTACGCTGAGGCCCTCCGTCCGACGGTGGCGAGCAGAGTCGTGATCACGCTCGGTCGCGGTCGGCACGATCTCGCCGGATGCTAAGTCCCGCGGAAGAGACCGCCCGGGCCGGGCGGTCTCTTCCGAATTGCTGCCAGCTGGACTTCAAGGGATGGGCAGGAAGTACCGGCGCAGAGTCCAACGTGCGACCCGACGGGCTAGCTCGAGCCCCGCGTTCACCGACCCCCGGTAATGAAGGCCGCCCCACACGCGCGCGTCGGCGACCTCTTGCTGGAGGTCGCTCACACGCCTGAACGTATGCATCGCCGTCCAATTGTTGGGCGTCCCGTCGGCCGAACCGCGGATCGTCACGTCAATGCGGCGCGTCCCGAGTGCCACGGCGTACATCTCTGACTCGGCTCCAGTGACGCACGTGTGTGCAGAGGGGTATTCCGGATGGTTGGGCGTCGTCAGCAGTGGCGTCCAGTTCTGGTCTTGGGTAGTCGCCGGATTGCCGTCGATGTTGGCATAGCGGATCGCCATGATCGGGCGCCAGAACAGGTAGTGATACTTCGAGTCCCAGCAGGCGATCCCAGCATCGCTGTCGACGAGCTCCCCCATGGCGAGCAGGCGTGCGGCCTCGACGAGGTCCATCCCATGCGAAATCGCGACATCCTGGAAGGCCTGGTTGGATTGGCTGACTGCGTTCGCGTTCCAGAAGTTCGCAACGGCGGTCTGCTCGGGCGACCGTACCGCGCTGTCCACGGAACCGTAAGCCTTGACCTCGTTGAACTCCTTCGCCCATGTCCTGCTCGAAAGGGCAGGCGGCGGTTGTACCCGGAATTGCGAGGGGCTTTTGAGCATGAAAGGCTTCATCACGGCAATCCACGGCGTCTGTGCCGACTGTACGGAGGGCGGTGGGGGGAATGTCCACACGCCTGGAGCCGGCGGGTTTGGCGGTGGCGTATACGTGATCGATTCGTCGCGGTCGCCCGTCCGCAGGGCGATCAGGTCGTTCGCCGCCGCTTCGCCGATCGCGATCCCGGCTGCGATGGAGCGATCGGAGTCGCCACCCAGCGCGGAGATGTAATCGGAGTAATCCGTGGCGAGTCCCGCCAGCGCCACCGAGGGAAACCCGAGGAACGGTGACGTGAGCATTGTGTACGTGGCTGCGGCCGCGGCGGCGTTTGGGGAAGCGGACGCCACGTCCACTCCTGGCGGCGGGGCAAAGTCGTGGTAAGGAACGTAGCGTCCCTCGATCTGCGTTACCGCGTCGTAGACCGCGGCCTGAACGTAACCGAGATAAATAAAACTCTGCACCTGGTAGGGCACCGCAGCGCGGGTCGTCTGAACTGCGATGGCGTTCCAACATCCGACGGCGTTCGAGATGATCGGCGCGCTCGGGATGACGACGTCTGGACACGGGGGCACACTCTCTGTCGCCGACGCGGCCGAAGCCGTGACGCCCACGGCGAGGACCGTCGCGACGACGGCCGCGCCCAGCCGCGGGGTCCTGTGTTGACGGTGGCGCTTCATAGCACAACCTCCTCGTCTGTCACTGTCTCGCGTCGGCATGACTTCGACATCCGTTCGGTGGTGGTGAGGACGTGCGCCAGCTTCGCGCCTGCGACGCGCAGCAGCGGCCCCACGGACTCGACCGCGATTCCTAGCCGCTCAGCAATCTCCTCGTGCTCAAGGCCATCGTCGGCCAGTCGAATGGCCTTCGCATACGCTTCGGGCAATTCGCCTATAGCTGCAGCACGGTCCACGCGCCGACCATGCCGCGATTGAGGCGACTCGTCACGAGTAGTGCCCTACTCGGTTTGCTGAGACGCAGGCCAGACCTACTCTGATTCTTGGTTTCCAGACGTGGTCTCTTGTGGATCGAGAATCCGTGAAAGTTCTGATCTGCTCGTGATCCCGAGTTTGCAATAGACGTGCTGCAATGCGTTCTCGACGGTGCGCACTGAGATCACCAGCCGGTCGGCGATTGCGCGGCTCGTCATCCCTCGAGCGGCGAGTCCGGCGATTTCCTCCTCGCGCCGTGTGAGGTCCGGTGGACTCGCGAGCAGGTCGAGCGCCGGCGTGCGCGCGCCTTCGCACCCCTCCGCGAGCACGACTGCGCGGCGTCTGGCGGCGATAGCGCTCGAACGGCGCCCACAAATCCGGTAGGCGTGCGCCGCCTCGGCCGCTGCTTCTGCCGCCAGAAGGTTGACCCCGACGGTCGCGAAAGCGTTTGCGACATCGTCTAGGGCCGCGCCGTTCTGAGCCACCAGCGCACCGGCGTGAGCCGCGTAGAGAGGGGCGAGCCGTCCCTCCGCGTCCACCGCCAGGTCGCGCAGCAGACCATCCACCTGCCTCGGACGACCGAGCCGCGCGACATCGTGGAGGGCGAGAACCTGGAACGTGAGCTGACCTCGATCCTGCGCGTGCTCGGCGAGGGCCAGTGCCAGTGAGACGGCGGTGGACAGTTCGCCTCTGGCGGCCGCGACCCAAGGCCGGGCCAAAGCGACCCACAACTGAAAGACGCGCGAGGACCGAGCCGTGAACTCTTCCGCCGCCCGAAGTGCGTCCTCCGCCGTCGGCAGATCACCGATGAGCGCCGCGGCGTGCGCCAGCTCCCCCAGGACGGCCGGCATGAACGGCAGCGGGACTTCCCAGCGTCCGGCGGTGGCAGCGGACTCCCGGAGCCAGTGCAAGGCCGTTCGCGGGTATCCGCGAGCCCGAACAGCTTGTCCGCGCCACCCCGCCCAGAACGCTTTTTCGACGGGCCACTGCTGGCCGATCGTCCGCTCGTAGCCCCTGACCGCCAACTGTTCGGCGTCGTCGAGCCGCCCGCTAACCACGTACGCGTTGCCAAGGTAGGCAGACAACTGCATCTGCGACCACTGCCCTGCCGCCTGCTCACCGAGGCAGCAGGCCAAGTCAAGCCCCCGGACCGCAGCAGCGATCGACTGATCACCGTGGCCATTCAGCAGGAGTGCAGGGGCCGAAACGAGCAACGCCTGCAACACCGCCCGGTCGTCGGCATCCGGTCGCTCCAACGTTTCCGCGACATGCCGTAGCGCATCATCGCAACTGTCTCCGTACAGGGCGAGGCTCGCCTGGAACAAGGCCAACTCCTCGCTACATGACGGATCGCTGACGGCCTGACGCGCGCGGTGCACAACCACGTCTGCCATCTCAGGGAGGTCACGCACCCAATACAACGCGGAGGCACGACTGATCGCAAGCTGTGTGCGCTCCGCGTCGGTCGCGAGGCGCGTTGGCAAGGTCTCCCACACCAGCTCGGCCTCGGCGGGCCGGCCAACGCCCACCAGCGCCTCGCCGACGAGATATTCGGCGGGCGGCCCTCCACCCACCTCACAGGCGGCGCGTGCCAAGCGCTCAGCTAGAGGATAGTCAAACAATGCCATCGCTTCGCGCGCAGCCCGCGTGAGCTGCTCGGGCGCCGAAGGCACGCCAGCCTTGACGCGCCAGGTGGCGATTTGAAGCAGATCTCCTCGCCGGCGAGCGCCGCTCGCCTCGACCGCGTCGGCCAGGCGTCGCTGTATGAGCCGAACGCGGAAGGGGGAGACCTGTTCCGCGACCACCTCGCCGTAGAGCGGATGGACCGGCCGAATCTCCATGCGTCGGTCGTTCTGCTCGACCGACAAGAGACCCTTGCGCTCCGCCGCTGTCAGAACCGGGGCCCCCACCATCTCCTCGATGGCCATACCCAAGGGCTCACCGAACGCCAGCATCTCGAGCAGGTCGCGTTCCTCTGGCTCGAGCTGACCCAGCCTACCCTCAACCAGCTCGACCAACCTAGGCGCGGCGGTCACGGGTCCCTCCCAACGCCACAGTCCACCACCCGAACGACTGAGAGCGCCGCTGTCCAAGCCGCCCAGGACAAGCTCACGCAGAAACATCGGGTTTCCGCGGGTCAGCTGCCACAGGTCACTGAGCGTGGCGCCATCGACCTGGCCGCCGAGTCCTCCCGTGACGAGTTCATCGAACTCGGCGCGACTGAGCGCCTGCACCTCCAGGCGCTCCGCCAGCCCGTCTTTCCACAGCGCCACCACCGGATCAGGCGCCAGCGCGCCGCTACGCACCGTTACGACAACGAAGGCGCTCTCGGTTGCCGCGAGCTGATGCACCAGCGCAGCGGAAGCATCATCAAGCAGGTGTGCGTCGTCCACCCCGAGCGCCAGCGGTGCGCCGTCCGTCCCCTTGACTAGAAGCGCGGCCGCAGCTCGCAGGAGCTCCAATTGACCAGCGCCAGCCGCTGGCACTCCCGGGAGCAGGTGGGCCACGGCACCGAGAGGGATCGAGGCGGCCGCGCGGGTCGCAACGGCCCACCGCGTCGTCCAACCATTGGTTTGAGCTGCCAGGAGCGCCTCCCTCGCGAGTCGGGTCTTCCCTACTCCTGCGGCGCCAGCCAGGACAACTCCGGAAGTGCCCGCTCTCTCGAGCGCCTCTTCGAACAGCGCCAATTCTTCTCGGCGTCCCGCCAACGGCCACGTCAAACCCACAAAGCCACCCCCCGGTGGTGACGGAATCGTGCAGGTGCGTGGCCAATCGCCCGTGGTTCCGTTGGTGAAGAAACGTCCCAACGTCCAGCCACGAGACGCGTCTGCTCGACCCCTTGGTCAACCGATCGTAAACCTGCTGAAGGTGCCGGTCAATGCTCTCTCGCCGACACCAGAACCATCTGTTCCTACTAAGAACTTACTCATCCCCTCTTCATTCCGCGCACATGCACGTTTCAGGCGCCTGTGATGCCTAGCCGAGCGTGGCGAGGTGTACGACCGCACCCCGCCCAGGGCGGCGATGTCGGCGGCGAGGCCGGGGCCTCGCTGGACCGCAACGGCCAGGGTGAACAATCGTTAGACGAGCACTGGCTTCTGCTTCATAACAACTGCGCGAAATCAGGTTTCACGACCTAAGGCACACTTTCGGCACCAGGATGGCGGCCGCGGGCGTCCCTATGCGCTTGCTCCAGGAGTGGATGGGCATCGCGACTTCAAGACGACGTTGATCTACGCCGACGATGCCCCCGCGGCGAACGAGGCCGACTTGGTCAACGCCGCCTTCTCGTTCGTGTCTACCAATTTGTCCACCAATTAGAGCAAAAGTGGGGGCAACTCAGAGCAAGAAGCCCCAGTGTCGCCGGGCCTCGTTCCAGACCTCGCGACGCACTTGGTCGAGCGCCTCGGTGGCGAGCATCACGACGTGGAACGGGTCCACGCACCGGACCGCGTCCGGGCATCGCTCGGCGATCGGTCCGCTGATCCAGCTGGCCATGTCGGCCGATACCAATTCGATCTGTTTGCAGCGCTCCTCACCCAGCTGGTCGAAGAACGCCAGCACGGTCTTGCGGTCCCGGCCAGTCGCGGCCCATACCAGCCGACCGGTGTGATGGTCGACCACGACGGTCAGGAACCGCTGACCCTTGCGGTGCGAGATCTCGTCGATCCCGATTCGCCGCAGCCCGTCCAGGAGATCCACGTCTCGGGCAGCCTCGGCCGCGACCCGCTCGAGGATCGTGCCGACCGATCGCCACGCAACGCGCATCAACTCGGCGACAGCCGTCTTGGAGGTGTTGACCGCCAGCCACGCCACCTGGTCCTCGAAGGCGCGGGTGAACCGCGATCATGCCGCCCCACCAAAATAGGGGGAGAGCCAGTAGCAAACACCCCTCGAGTGCGGGTGTGGTCCAGGCGGTCGGGGGTTCGAGTCCGCTTGCTCACCCCTCGTCAAAGTCAGCGATTAGCAGGGATGTGTCTCGGCTGCTGCTTTTTGGAGCCGCGGTGACCCGCCTCGTTGTACCAGCTCGTCGTACCACCCCGGGTCTTCTCCACGACGGCAAGAGGCCTGCGCGGGTCTCGGGCGCGAGATGAAGCTCGCGCGCATGGGATCTGAGGAATGCGCCGAGGCCAGCAAAGGTCAAGGTGTGCGGCACCCGTGGCGGGCCGCGGGGCGCGGCAGCTCGAAGTGGTCGCGCAGGGTGTGGCCCGTGTATTCGCCTGCGCGCAGGCCGCGGCGCTCGAGGATCGGGGCGACTTCCTGTACGAACATTGTGAGCTCGTCGGGAAGCAGGTGGGGCATGAGTGTGAACCCGTCGCAGGCACCCGCCAGGTACCAGTCGGCCATGAGGTCCGCGAGTTGTTCAGGGGTGCCGACGAAATCCAGTCCACCGGGCAGCGCCGAGAGCTGTGCGGCGACCGCCCGAAAGCTTGTCGGCTCACGGCTCGCCAGCGCGTAGATGGATGCCCCAAAGCTCGTCTTCGGCGCCGCCCGCAGCAGCTCCGGCGGAAAGGGGGCGTCAGGGTCGATCGTCTGGAAGTCCAGGCCGGCGAGATTGGCGAGGTTGCGCCAGCGAAACTCGCCGCTGGCGGCATCTTCGAGGGTTTGGCGGCGGGCGCGGGCCTCGGCCTCGGTTGACCCGAGCACGAACGAGACTCCGGGGAGCGCCGCAATGTGATCGGGGTCTCGCCCAGCGGCCGCGGCCTGCTCGCGCAACCTCGCGCGAAATCGCCGGCCAGCGGAGACGTCGCTTTGGGGGGTGAAGACGCCGTCGGCGTACTTGGCCGCAAGCGCGACCCCGGGCACGGACGAGCCGGCCTGGGCCAGGAACGCGTGGCCCTGCGGCGAGCGGGGAAACGGCAGGTAGGAGGCAACATGAAACCAGCGGCCGTCAAAGCGGGGTGGGTGCAGCTTGGCGGGGTCTGCCCATACGCCGGTCGTCTTGTCGCCGACGAATGCGTCGTCCTCCCAGGCGTCCCACAGGGCCAAGACGACCGCTACGAACTCGTCCGCGCGGGCATAGCGCTCTTCTCGTGGCGGATGGGGCAGCTCGCCGAAGTTGGCCGCTGCCGCGGGTTCGACGGTGGTGACGATGTTCCACCCTGCCCGGCCGCGGCTGATGATGTCGAGCGTGGCGAACCGGCGAGCCAGGTCCCACGGTGAGGAGTAGGTCGTCGACGCGGTCGCGATCAGGCCCACCTGCTCGGTCGCCATCGCCACCGCGGTCAAGAGTTGCACCGGGTCGATGAACGACCGAGGCAGGTATTCGGAGCGAAACTCCGCCTCTCCAGGACTGTCGGGCAAGAAGATCGCCTCGATCGCTGCCTCCTCGGCGATCCGGGCTAGCCGGACGTACCAGTCGACGTCCAGGACGACGGCCGGGTCGACGTCCGACACCTTCCACGCCGATTCGTGGTACCCCGAGTTGCGCAGGTAGGCGTTGAGCCGCAGCTGGCCCTTACGTTGGCTGCTCATCGTCCTCACGGTAGTCGCAACGAACGCAGGTGGTCTCGCGGCCGCGCCAGAGCGAGGGCACGGGTTTCTACGTTGTCGGATCCGTGAGCTAGCAAGCTCGGTCACGACGCTCAGATGTAGCGAGCGCCGCGCGGTGTTGGCGCGGCGCTCGCAGTTACTGCCCGGCGTGTGGCTCTCTATCCGTGCAGGTGCGACCCCTCGCCGAAGCTGAAGGTTGGCTGCCCGGTGGTCGGGTCGAGGAACAGCTTTCGGTTATCTCCCTGGCCGCGGAAGCTGAACATCGAGTTGAGCGATCCGGCGATCGAGTCAAACGAGCCGGGGATCCTCGGCACGCCCCAGTTGTCCTCGATGAACTTGTCGATCGAGCTGGCATCGGTGAGCGTGTGATCGACCTTCCCTTCCTTCGCCCACGGCGAGACGACCAGGAACGGCAGCCGAGGGCCATAGCCGCAGCGGCCGTTCTGCCCTGCGAGCGGGGTGCCCATCCCGCACAGCCCGGTACCGGTGAGGAAGTCCTGCGGCCCGGGCGGGTTTGCGACGCTGCTGGTGTTCGACGGGTTGTGGACGCCGCTGAACGCGTGATCGTAGAACCCGTCGGAGTCGTCGTAGGTGATGATCACCGCCGTGCTCGACCAGTCCGGAGTCTGCTCGAGCGCATTGATCTCGGTGGTCACGAACTGCTGCTCGTCATAGGGGTCTGAGTAGCCGGCATGGCCGTCTTGGTAGCCCGGGGCCTTGAGGAAGCTGACCGCTGGGAGATGGTCGGACGAAAGGTAACCGTGGCTGATCGCGCCCAACAGCGAGTTGAAATCGCTGATGTCGTACTGGTGATTGGCCGTGTTGAACTGCGGCACCCCGCCCGTGATGGTCTGCGTGTCGGTGCCGATCGCCGCCAGCGACGCAGGGGGCAGGTGGTGCGGGTTGGCAGTCGGCGCGTAGTAGTTGAACGGCTCGTGATGCGGGATGTAGTCGTCCTTGTTGCCGTAGTTCGTGGGACCCGGCAGCGTGCCGCCGGTTCCCCCGATCGCCGCCCCGACCGGATGCACAGCGTTGCAGAGGCCCTGATCGGAAGCGGGCGGCTGGGCGAACTTGCCCGTGAATTGGTCCGGAATGAACGTGCTCGTTGGCTGAGTGCCACCGGTCGCCTGGGCGAAGCTGGTCGTCGGCCGGAACCCGCCCTGGAACCAGCCCCAGCTGAGCCCCTTGGCGTTGAGCTCCTCGCCGATGTTCGTCCCCGTCAGTGACACCGCGTCGCGGGTCGAGCAGTCGTCGTAGTAGGGCTGGGCGTCATCGATCAGCGACGCACCGCCCTGCCCGTCCGGAACCGTATCCCCGTCGGTGTTGGCCCCGTTGATCTGAATTCCGACGTTGCCGGTGTTGCCCGAGACCAGATTGATCGCTCCCGGCGACGAGGGGCCGAACGTGCTGGCGAAGAAGTTGTCGCTCAGCGCAAAGTTCTTGGCGTAGTTCCACATGCCGGTGACGGTGTTGCCGTCGTAGTAGTTCATGACGTCGGTGGCCTTGCACGCCTGGCCCGTGCCGCTCGTGCCCGACCCGGTGCCAACGCTCGTGACGAACTTGTCCATCTTGCCGCCGTCGAACGCCTTCTGCTCGTCGGCGTAGCCGTGGTCCTGGTCGCAGAGCAGCACGTCATTGATGTTTGCCGGGTCGAGGCGCCGCGGGTTGGCCTGGTTGCCGCTTGCGTCCGTGTTCGGGTTGTTCGTAAGCAGGGTCCCGTGCCCGTTGAGACCCGGAGTGTCATAGAGCCCGTTCACGCGGACGTGATGGTTCCCGATGAAGCGCTGCCCGGACGAATTTGCCGCGAACGGATACGTCCCGAAGTAATGGTCAAACGACACGTTCTCCTGAAAGATGATCACGAGATGCTTGATCGGCGTACGCGTTGACCCGCCCGCGGTATGCGGCTTGTGAGCGCCGCCGTGAGCGGCGGCGACCGCCACGGCCCCTCCCAGTGCGCACGTGGCGACCACTGCGGCCAGAAGCGCCCCCCTTGTTCCAAAGCCCTTTCGCATGCGATCTCCTCCACACGAGTGTTTGGCTGAGACAGCCTCCGGAAGCCACGCGCAGCCTGAGCCCGGACGGGACCCGGGAGCGTGCGGTGACCCGCAGGCTTTCCAGCCCGATCATCCCGAACCTTGACACGTTGTGACCCGCGTGTGGAAATTTTTGCGCCCGGCCGGTATCCCCGGATCCGCCCTGACTAGAAGCCGGTCCCGCGATCGCCGCTGTGCCCCAGGCATTCGCTGAGCCGTCGACGAGAACGATGGAGCGACTCCGGTTGGCCCGCCTCAGCGTCCGGGCGCCGGTCGGCCACGCAAGCGTCGCAGCGTCGCGCCTGCCTGCCACCTGCCGGGCGACCGCCGGGGGCGCCAATACTCGTGCGTTCGGTGCGGACCCCGGCGAGGTCCCGCCGCCGTAGGGCCGAGCCCGCTTTCCGGCGGTCTCGGCGCCTCGGCAGGACCGTGCCGTGCTCAGTGGCGCCCTGATCTACGGTGACAGCCCTGGCCTTGCCGCGGCGTCGTGCCGTGGCAAGGCTCCCGGTCGCGCGGGCGTGCCGCTCAGTATCCGTACCTGGGCGTCGTAGCGGCGGGAGCGGCATTTGCCGTGCGGGGGGCGCTCGTGACGGCGTCGCCGGCGGGACGCAGGACGTACCACAGCGCGCCGAACTCGTTCAGGGCCTGTCCGCGGGTGCTGCCCGGCTTGCTGTCCCCGACGTAGTAGTAGAGGGGATGGCCGTTGTATGTGACCTGCGGAACGCCGCTCGGGCTGGTGGTCCTCCCGAGCTTCGCTGTTTGCACACTGTTTTCAGCCGTCACGGGGCCGACGGCGACGAAGCGAGGCCAGACTGAGAGCCCAGCGCTGGACAGCCTGCTGACATTGGGCCTGTCACCCTCGAACAGGTACAAGGTGCGGCCCTTGGCGTCGACCAGGGTGTCACCCAGCGATGTGCTGCGAACACTGACGGCAGACGCTGCGGGAACGCTTTGCAACGGGCGCGTCCTGGCGGTGCCGCCACCGACGGCGAAGACAATGACGGCGATGCCGGTGACGACAGCAGCGAGGCCGGCGGAAATGAGGTACTTGATGTTCATGGAGATCTGCTCCCTGTTGATGAAGCGGTGTCTGATGCGATCGGTGCAGCACTTAAAGGGGTGTGTGCGGGTGCGCCGCTCTAAAGAGAAGGACACTGACGGCGGCCATTC
>CAVRKJ010000016.1:0-256472 GCA_963721515.1 uncultured Actinomycetota bacterium
CCAGCAGCGCCCGCTCACCGCCCACGGCCGGCACCGGTCGCGTCGAACCACGGGCGCAGCGCGTGTTCGGTAGCCCGAGCTCGCGTCCGACGCCCTCAGCCGGCTTTCGCAGACGACCGCGGCCACTGACACCGACTGGGCGCTCGGCATCGCGGCCCGCTCGCGGGTGTTGCTCACGGAAGGGGAAGCCGCCGAGCTGCTCTATCGCGAGGCGATCGAGCGGCTCGCCCGCACCCGCGTGGCTCGACGCCCGCGACCAGCTACGCACCGCCCACGAGCTGTTCACGGAGTTCGGAATGGAAGCGTTCGCCGAGCGCCCGAGTCGAGCTCAAGGCCACCGGCGAGCACGCCCGCAAACGGAGCGTCGAAACCCGCGACGACCTGACCCCCAGGAAGCACAGAGCTCCCGCCTCGCGGCCCAGGCGGCCACCAACCAAGAAATCGCCACGCGAGCTGAGCTCGCCGAGTAGTCATGCCACGCGATCGTAAGGGGTATCCAAGGCACGACGGCGCGCTTGCCTGGCCAAAGCGGCCGGCGGTGGGTCGGGTAGCGAGGGGCGGCCGGCGACGAGTTCGCGGTCGCTGACGTGTTGCGTAACTCGTCTGCGTCGCGCCGTTTCGGGGGGCGTGTCAGCGAGGCGGTAGCCGACCCCGTGGTCGGTGTGGATGAGGCGTGTGCCGTCGGTTGGTTCGATCTTGCGACGCAGGTTGGCGATGTGCGCGCGGAGCGTCTGTCGGGCGTCGATGTACGCCGGGCCCCACACCTGCTGTAGCAGTGCGTTGTGGGTCAGCAGCCATCCGCGGTTCTGGGTCAAGACTCCGAGGAGGCTGAATTCGATCGGTGTGAGGTGGACCATCTCACCGTCCCGGCGCACGGCGCGGGCGGCGAGGTCGATTTCGAGACCGTCCAGTTGCACGCATGGGTCCTGGCCTGCGGGGTCGGCGCGTCGTAGATGGGCCAGCAGGCGGGCGACGAGTTCGCGGGGGCGAAACGGCTTGGTCACGTAGTCGTCGGCGCCAGCCTCAAAAGCGCGCAACTGCGCCTGCTCATCGGCCACGGCCGAGAGCAGGATCACCGGCATCGCGCTCCACTCGCGCAGGCGCCGGCAGACCTCGACGCCGTCGCTGTCGGGGAGCGCGAGCTCGATGATCGCGGCCGCGGGCACGCGCACTGAGACGCGGTCAAGTGCTTGCGCCGCGCTGCGGGTCACGTCGACCTCGAACCCCGCGTCGTGTAATACCACCCGCACAGCGTGCACGCTCTGGGAGTCGGCGTCGCACAGCAGGATCCGGCGCCGGTGGGTGACGGCCCAATGGTTGTGAACGGGCGCCGCCGCGCGCAACCGCTCACCGGCAGGGGTTGGGACCCGGCCACCGTGACGGCCCGCAGTCACGGCCAGCCACCTCCCCACCCCGGCCCGCCGAGCGATTCGGTTGAATGGTCCTCGCTCCACCACAGCTTTTCAGCGCGCCTCACCAGCCCGGCGTAGACCTCGGCCGCCTGCTCTTCGGCGTCGAGCGCCGCCAGATACACCTCGAACGAGACTCTCCCACAGGGGCCACTTTCGCTCGCCCAGAAGCGATACGCGTCGTGCACCCAGGCGCACTCCTCACGCCACACGACATACGCCTCAACCAGCTTGTCCACCAGCCGCTCCCGGCCCAGCGCGTTCATCGCGTATCCCCTCATGCCGAGCCAAGCTCGCCGCGCCGAACCGCCCAGCGCCGCGATCGTGAAGTCGGAGTGAGGTACTCGGGGACAAAACGTAACCGTCGCGCCCGCGCCGCAAAGCCGAGCAAGCGGTCCGCTGCCTGCGGACGATTCACCCGGTAGCCATGCGTGCTCATCTGGTCGCTCCTTGCCTGGTCGCGGAGCTAGCCAGGCGGATCGCGGCCCGTCGCACGGTGTTGCTTGCGATCGCGAAGCCGATGCCGGGTGCCTCGGCACCCATTTCGGGATCGACCGCAGCGAGGGTGGGTATCCCGATCACATGGCCGGAGAGGTCCACAAGCGCGCCGCCGGAGTTCCCGGGATTGATCGCGGCGCTTGTCTGGATGACCGCGGAAAGGGTCACATTGCCACTGGCAAGGTCCTCTTCTGGAACCTCAGCACCGGCGATCAGGCGACGACGCCCGTGATCGTGTCCTCGGAGCCCGTTACCAGCATCGCGTTTGACTCGACGGGACAGCGGTTCGCAACCACCGCGGCCGGAGACGGCATGGTCAAGCTGTGGTCTACATCCACGCTGCAGCAGGAAGGCACCGCGCTCAACACCGACCCAGCCGCCACGTCAATGATCGCGTTCGAACCTGGGGGCCGACGACTGCTCGTCATCGATGACCGCGGCAACGGCTTCACCTGGCCGATGTCGCTCACCGCCTGGGAGCAACGCGTGCGCCGTCGCCGCACGCAACCTCACCCCACAGGAATGGGCCCGATTCGTGAGTGGCCACAACTACGCCAGGGTCTGTCCCTGAGCTAACGCTCAGCGAACACCCTGCGCCCAGTGTTCAGCGGCCGAGCGCGAGTCCTTGCTGATAGCCCGCGGCGAGCACGCGCCCTCCGCGGTCGGGGTCCATGAGTCGTCCCATCAACGGCCTGGCCGAGTCATCCGGAGTCACGATCTGCACTAGCGCGCCACGCCTCCGGAGCGCGACGGCCTCAAGCAGCGCCGCCGCGCGTAGCGCACCACCAACGAGCACCGCAGTGGGCTCCAGCAGCAGAACGCGATCGCCGCGTCCTGCAGGCGCGGCATCGGCGTTGGTCGGCGACCAAGCCCCCCCATCGACGTACCGCCGATCGCCGATGCGCACCGGCGCGAAGACCGCCGGGATCGCGCAGGACGCCGCGACCGCTTGCCCGACCGAAGCCGCCGGAGCCGACCGGCTGCCGAACACGACCCGATGTCCATTGCCGGCATCGACAGCGCACACGCGCAGTCGCCCGTCAAACGTCGCGCCCCACCGGTCGACCTCCTCCCCAAACACGGCGATCGACCGCCGCCCTTCCGGAAGGGCACGCAGTGCCAGCGCACGGATCGGCGCGCCGACCCTGGCGGCGACCGCTCCGGCGCCGACGACGATATTCGATACCTGTCGCCCCGCCCGAGATCCATCCGCGAACGGCGACGACGCACCACCTGGTTCCTCGGCCGGATTGATCGCACTGGCCTTCGCCGACCTCGGCCGGCGTGGTCGGCGGCCCGCTACGAGGCTCGCCGCGACGATCGAACCGGCACTCGTCCCGACAACCCGCCGACAGCCGCGCATGTCGGTGCCCGTCGAGTCCTCGTATCCCGCCAGGACACCGGTCATCCACGCCTCGCCAAGCAGCCCGCCCCCGCCGAGCACAAGCACGTTGGGCGGCCTGGCATTAAACGGCGCCATTCAGGCTGCCACCTGCCCCACAGCCCCGATCGCAGGCCCAATCATCCGCCGGGGCCGCCCTTCAACCGCCACCGCCGACCAGGTGATCCCAACGAGATCACACACGGCAGCTCCTGACATACACGCCATTGTGTCGATGCGGTGACCGGCGTCGACACAACGAACTCCGATCATTCCGAGCCGGCCTCTTCACGCTTGCGCCGATGAGCGTCTCACAACGCAACGCTGATTGCGACGATGGTTTCCTGATCGCTGGCGCCATCGCAATCCCGCCCAGCCGAATCTGGCGCTACGCCCCGAGCGTCACTGATCGGCGTCCTTGGGAGCGCCCTCTGACGCCAGCCGCTGATTCTTAAACCGAGCGTCGTCAGTCACCTCATGACCAAACCAAGCCGGCGGCTCAAACGCATCGGCTGCCTCCTCGGTGTCGAACTCCACCTCCGCGACCGACAACCCAGTCAGAGCCCCCGAGTAGACATCCACCTCGATGTCCAACCCATCGCCCGCGGGCATCACGTAGCGTGTCTTCTCAAGTCGACGACCCTCGGTCAGCGGCCAAAGACGAGCGAAACGCTCAGCATCGATCCCCAACTCCTCCTCGGTGCGGCTGCGCCCACTTCCGCCCTTGACCGTCAGCACCGTATCGCCATCGCGCCGCCGAACCCGGACTTCGGTGCCATCGTCACCGATCACGATATAGCCCTGCTCGATCCGCGTCGCCGGCGACCGCTCAAGACCAGACGGAAGCTTCGGCACGAGAAACTTCCGCTCGATCTCCACAGCCGCATCAAACCACAGAGCCAAACCACGACCGCCGCGCAGGCATCAAAGACGACCCAGCAACATTCGGTCTACGAACGCTTCGAAGCCGGCGAGAGGCGTCTCATGGTCCAACGTCTATCGCGCATTTCGAGGAGGGTTTCGGGCCCTCGCGGCCTGCGATTTGAGGGGCGACCTCGCCGACCGGCCGTCGCTATCGAGTTCTGGTTGCTCTCGCAAGGTCGCCTGAGCCAGAGCCGGGCTGCACCGAGCATCGGGACCGAAGCGATCGTGCCAGCCAATCCGCCGGCGAGGGTGACCACTAATGAAGTCGCGGCCAGGATCCGCAGGATGCAGAGGATGAGGTCGACGAGGAGGACGGAGCCTGAGTCGTCAGTGCGCGGGTCACGTCGCCGCGAGCGCGTACGAACGCGTGTTTGTGCGATTGGGCCACGGGTAGCTCAACCGCGGGGGCGACTAGCGATCGGACCGGTCGTTCGGCGTCGTTCTCCGATGCATTCAATCTGAAGGAGAACTGACGGCTTTGACTAATCACGAAACATCCCAGCGGACCGCTGGAGGGCTCATCGGCAAGCTCGCCGGCAAGGCGAAGGAAGCCGCCGGCGCGGCGGCGGGAAATGATGCGCTGGCTCGCGAGGGTCGTCTGCAGCAGGCCCAGGTCGACGCTCAGGCAGAGGCCGACGCCACGGCCGCTGAGGCCAAGCAGCGTGACGCCGAGGCGTCTGTGAAGGCGGAGAAGGCCGAGACCGAGCTCGAGCGCCAGCGCTTGCAGAACGAGGTGGCGGCCCAGACGCGCGAGGAGCAGATCGAACGCGATCGCCGAGCGGCCGAGGACAAGGCGCACGCCGACGCTCTCCGCCAGCAGGCGAGCGCGGAGAGCCAGCGGCACGCCCAGGAGGCGGCGGCCGCCGACACCGAGAAGCGGGCCGAGCGTGACCGCGTTTTGGCCGCGCAGGAGGCGATCCGGCTCGGGCAGGCGGCTCGGCGAGCCGACGCCGAGGCCCAGGCAATTGACCCGAAGGAGAACCAGTGAGCGTTCGTGACATCTCCAGAACCGCGATCGGCAGCTACTTGAGGCTCGTTCGCATCCCGGTTGACGCCGTCATCGACCGGCTGCCCGGCAACGGGACCGGTCCGGCGCCGGCTGCCCGGCTGGTCGCTGACCGTGCCGAGGCCTCGGTGCGCGCGGCCCTCGCATCCCTGCTTGGTGACCCGAAGCTGCGGCAGGACGCGCAGCAGCGGGCATCCGCCGCAGACAAGCGCGAACAGGCCATGCGCCTGCGTGAGCAAGCCGACCGCACGACCGAGGAGGCAGACGATCGCCTTGCACAGCGCGAGGCCCAGGCCGAGCGCCGGCGCCAGCAGGCGCGTCAGCGGACGCGGACGCAGCGCGAACAAGCCGAGCAGCAGCGTCAGGAAAGCACCAAACGCGCCGTCGCGGCCGAGCGCAAGCGCCTCGACGCCAGCCGGACGGCGACCGCCCAGACCGAGCAGGCGGTCCAGAAGCGCGCATCCAAGCAACGACTCCAGACGCTTGACGCGAAGACCGAGTCGCTCCAGGAAAAGGAGCAGGCGCTCACCGCCGCGGACGAGGCGCGCCGCCTGCGCGAAGCGGCGGCTCAGACCAAGGCCCAGCGCAAGAACGGCAGCAGCTAGTGGCGTAGCGCGCCGGAGAGGTGACTCCGGCGCGCTCCCCGACCCCGCCTCGCTCCAAGATCACGGCGATGCCAGCTCGCTGCGAGCGCTGAGCGCACGCGGCTGGTGTTGAACCATGCGACGTGTTCGATGATGACGAACTCGAGCTGGCTGCGAGTTTGCCAGACGCGGTCGGCGATCAGCTCGTTCTTGATCGAGTCGACGAGGGAGTCGGCCATTGCGTTGCCCTAGGTGTAGTTCCTGACCGCGTTGTTCCGGCCTGAGGGGTAAGCCATCCGGTGCTCCTTGGAGGTTGAAAGGTGCTCAAGCCAGTCAGTCCCGGGTGGGTCGCACAACGGGAACGTCTGGAGCAGCACTCCCCGGCGCGCCAATCATGTACCTGCTCGGCGAGACAATGAAGCACAGATCGAGCGGCCACAGTACCGGCGATCGCGATCGGCGGCGAGCCGCCGGAGCGGAGTGTCTCGGACCGATCGCTCAGTTTCGCGGGAAGCGCATAACGACTCCGCGTACCACCTTGATAGGAGGGGCGGGGACCGCCAAGCGCGGTGCCGGCGAGTTGCAACCGTCGTCAGACGCGTCGATTCGCTCGTCCTCCCACGAGTAGACCGTAGGGTAGGGTGTGATCGAGAGACGTGTGAGCGCAGTCAGTTGCCGCCGTACCTTCCGTGCCGAGCAGGAGTCCGTGATGATGGACCAGGCGTCAGTGCCTGAAGTAGCTGAGACGCACCCGGCCAGTCGGGCGTATCGAATACTTACCGGTCTGTTTGTGTTCGGTCCGCCCGCGCTGCTGGTAGCGGCATTCCGGAAGCGGTGGTTTCTGGCGACTCCCGTCAACCGTCGCATCTTTAGTGTGTTCTACCTCCTGAGTGGGTTCGGCATAACCGCCGGCTACCACCGGCTATTCACGCACCGCAGCTTCAAGACCTACCCGCTAATCCGCGGTATCTTTGCTGTTCTCGGCTCGACTGCGGTCCAGGGGTCGGTCCCCGACTGGGTGGCCGACCATCGCAAGCACCACGCTTACGCCGATGAGCCAGGCGATCCACATAGCCCGCATGTCGGTCACAGGGGTGGCCGGATACGAGGCTTTGTTCATGCCCACTTCGGCTGGCTGTTTGCCGACGAGAGGGCATCGCGGCAGCGCTATGTCCCGGATTTGCTGGATGATCCCGTGGTGATGGCCGTACACCGCCGGTTCGCTCTTGTCGTAGTGGTGAGCTATTTTGTGGCACCGTTCACAGTTGGGCTGATCGCGACCAGGAAGCTTCGGGGTGGGCTGGGAGCTTTCTTGTGGAGTGGCCCATTACGTGTGTTCTTCGTGCACCATGCCACCTGGAGCGTGAACTCGGTCTGTCATCTCTGGGGCAAACGCCCGTTCGAAACCCGAGATCAGAGTCGAAACAATCCGTTTGTTGCACTGGTGGGACTCGGCGAAGGCAATCATCACAATCATCACGCTTTTCCAAGGTCAGCCAGGCACGGCTTGCAGAAGTGGCAGTTCGATCCAACGTGGTGGCTGATCTGGATAATGGAGAAGACGGGCTTGGCGTGGGATGTACAGCGCGTCACCCCTGAGGCAATGGACCGCAAGCGGGTCGGTGCACAAGTAGAGGTCTCGCATCCGCTCGGATCGCCGAGGGAATTGGGACGTGAGGTCGGGACCACCGATGTTGCGCCGGCGCGGGCTGGCTGAAGTCACAAAAGCAGTGCATTAGGTGAGTTAAGTCGACCTCGGGCGTGATGCTGTGGAACGACCCGGGAGGAACACGAGCTTTCGGCCACGCCCCGCATTCGCCATTTCGAGTGTCCGCGCGGCCGCTCGTCGTCAGCCGAGAAGTAAGGGCCGAAGGTGACTTGTCCGACGGGCCTGAGAACGCGAACCCGGCGACCAGCTCCGACCCTCCAGCGACCGGCCAAGGGCCTGACCACCACTTTCGCCCTTACACAGCCACGACCCACCACCCCTGGGACCTTCGCGGGTCAACCGCCGGCCAACATCGCGCTGCTGAAACCGGACAGAGGCAGCCACCCGAGTCCCGTCAGCGATGGGTCGGCGCGGTAGCGCGATGGGTCGGCGCGGTAGCACGGACGCAGGTTTCGACCCGCGAGCGTTGCCAGGCTTGCTCGTCCCCACGAGTAGGGTCGGGCTTGTCGTGTTCGCAGAGCGTTTTCGAATAAGACGGTCAGGCCAGCGGCGCCCGAGGCCCTCTGGCGACGCTTCCGAGAGTCCGAGCAGCCATCGACAACAGGACGGTCCGGAGCAGTCGCCAGTCGTGTGCGCTGGCCGGCCTGGCCGTCTCAGATGCGGATCCTTGGGTCCGCGCGGTGATCGCAACACCGCCCAGTTGGAGGGACTTTCTAGGTCATCCGTGCTCCGTGGTTGAGTAGCGCGCCGGTCGTCGCGAAGCCGAGCCCGGAGGGCGAGGCGGGAGCGGCGATCGGCGCGCTGTCCGGTCCGGGAGCCGGGGCCCGCGAGGTTCCCGTGCTGGGAGGGTGAACGGAGGCGCTGAATGGCGCAGTTTTCGGAGCGGATGGTCACTGAGGTGGTGCAGGTGTTCTGGGCGGCGATGGCGCGGGGTGAGTTCATGACCGACGCCGCGGCCGAGGCGGGCACGTATCGGGTGAAGGGAGCGCGGTGGCTGCGGGCCGAGGGCGGGGTGCGCCCGCGCCGCGGACGTGATCTGAAAGGTCGGTGCTTGTCGTTTTCTGAGCGGGAGGAGATCGCGCTCGCGCGCGCTCGGGGTGAGTCGATGCGCGCGACCGCGCGGCGGCTGGGACGCAGCCCGTCGACGATCAGTCGCGAGCTGACCCGCAACGCCGGTCGGGACGGGTGGCTATCGCGCGACGACGGCGCACGCGCTGGCGTATGAGCGCGCGAGCCGACCCAAGCCGGCCAAGCTGCGGGTCAACCGGCGGCTGCGTGCCCGGGTGGAGGAAGATCTCCGCAGGCGCTACTCGCCCGAGCAGATCGTCGGCCGCCTGCGCCGCCAGTTCCCTGACGATCCGGAGATGCGGGTGTCGGCCGAGACGATCTACCAGTCGCTGTACGTCCAGTCCCGCGGGGCGTTACGCCGTGATCTGACGAAGTGTTTGCGGACCGGGCGGGCGTTGCGGCGCCCGCGCCGGCGGCCGGCCAGCGCAGCAACCAGATCCCCGACATGATCAACATCGCCGAGCGTCCTGCCGAAGCGGATGACCGCGCTGTCCCCGGGTCATTGGGAGGGCGATCTGATCATGGGCAAGAACAACGCTGTCCGCGATCGGGACGCTGGTGGAGCGCACCACCGGCTACACGATGCTGGTGCACCTCCCCGACGGCTACAAGGCCGAGCAGGTCCGCGACGCGCTCACCGAGAAGATCAAGACGATCCCCGAGATCCTCAGAACGTCACTGACCTGGGATCAGGGCCCCGAGATGCGCGACTGGCAACAGGTCAGTGTCGCCGCGGACATCGACATTTACTTCTGTGACCCCCACTCTCCGTGGCAACGTGCCACCAACGAGAGACACCAACGGACTCTTGCGCCAATACTTCCCGAAAGGCACCGACCTGACCGTCCACAGCGCCATGGACCTCGACTGGGTCGCCACCGAGCTCAACGACCGACCCCGCAAACGCTTAGGCTTCGCGAAGCCGATCGAAGAGATCGGACCACTAATGTTGCGATAACCGCCTGAATCCGCCAACCCTGACTGCGACGAGTCCTTTCACGCGAAAGGATCGCTGGCGGTCGAGTTGAGGAACTGCAGGTTGCTGCCTGGGCAGCGCCTGGCATGAGAGGCGAGTCACACAGACACCGCGCAGCACTGCTTGCCGCGCATAGCGAGACCGCGGAAGGCTGCGCGGAGAGGCGCGTCCGGCCGTGAAAGCAGGTCCGGCCGGGACGATCGCTCGGTCGGCGACGATCGCCCGCCAATCGCGCCGGCGGACCACTTCTACCCCGCCGATGCGCTCGTCCGCGCCGGCCCCCGGCGGGCGACTGGTTTCCTGGAAAGCGCTCGTCTACTAGTAGTCCCCGCGCCAGCACCGTCCGCTGATTAGCGAAGGCGGAAGACGTGCCGACAGAGACAAGACCTCCTTGCCTCTGGTTGTGGGCGTCCGGCGAGCAGGTCCCGCAGCTGACGAAGCACAGGAGCCGGTTCGATCCGAGTATGCGCCTCGCCCGCCGGTGCATGCACGCGATGCGAGCCGCAGTACGAATCGCATCGGGCGGCCCTTCGTAACGAAGCCAACGGCAAAGACTTCTGTGGCGACAAGGACGTTGCTGATGAAGGCTGGCACCTGCGCGCGCCGGTCTTCGCTGCGGAGGGGCCGCCTCAGGAACTGCGACGTGCGCGAGCAGAGTCCAGGCGGTTAAGGGCGGTCAGGACGCGCGGTGCTCGGCGCGCCGCGGTGACGATGAGCCGATCACTCAGCCGCGGCTTGGGTGGCTGTGCGGGCACGCTTGGCACGCTTGTGCTGCCCGTGGTCGCGAGCAGCTCCCAGTCGCCGGGCACTCCCTTCAGCTGGTGGACTCCGCGTGAGGCGAAGCTGAGGCCTGAGCCGGTGGCGAGGTCGCTCACCGCCCGCGAGACGAGCGTCTCGCCGGGCGCGGCGGCCGCACCGATCCTCGCCGCGACGTGCACCGCCAGGCCGGACAGCTCGTTGCCGATCCGCTCGCACTCGCCGGTGTGGATACCGACCCGCAGCTCAAGCTCCAGTGGGCGTACGACCTGGTGCAGCTGCTCGGCGCAGCGGATCGCGACCGCGGGCCCCGGGAGCGTGCACATAGAGCCGTCACCGGCGGCGGAAATGACTCGGCCGCCGTGGTCCTCGACGCAGTCGCGGACAAGGCGCTCACGTTGGACGCGGAGCCTGCCCCACGCATCATCGCCGATCTTCGAGACGAGCACAGTCGAGCTGACTACATCCTCGAACACGACCGTCGCCAGCAGTCGATCCGATGGCGTCGTTGCCCGGCCGCTGAGGAGCTCGGTGTTGTGCTCCCAGACCACCGCGAGGCTCTCACCCCAGGACATACCCGGCTCGCTTGGCCGCAGGACGACAAGCTCGCCAGCCGCGAACAGCTCGGAAACGTGCCGGCTCACAGCCTCGGGCAGCGTATTGGTCGGCATGTGCAGAACCCGCACCGGGCACTGCACCTGAGTGGCGATCCGCGACACGTCGGCCCGCATCGCGGCTTGGATGTATGACCTCGCCACCCGCGGGCTTGCCGCTGTCCGCTCGAGCAGACCGGCTTGGCGGTATACGCGTGGTGAGGCGATCACAGGGTCCCAGCCGTCAATCACGATGCCACTGCCCCAACGGTCGGCGATCTCAAGCCACCTCTCGGCCCAGCGACGGGCCGCGCCCGGCTCCCAGCCGGTCAGGTCAGGGTCCTCGGCCAACGGCCCAGATAGGTATGGACACAACAGCACGAGCCCGTCGACGCGGTCCGGATGCGTTGCCGCGAACACCACCGCGCCAGGCGCTGTCGCTCCCGCCGCGAAGACCTGCGCCCGACGCAGACCGACCGCATCCATCACCGTGACGATGTCGCCAGCCTGCTCCTCAAGCGTCGGTAGGCGCTCGACTGGCTCCGACAGCCCGATGCCGCGCATCTGAAAGAACACCGCCCGCCACAGCGCGCCGAAGCGGTCCACCTGCTGACCCCACGCAGGATCGGTCCACATCAGGTCCAGGTGAGCGCCGATGTCGAAGAAACCCACGAACCCCGCCGTCCCGGAGCCCGCCACCTGATAGGCAAGATCCCGCCCGCCACACTTGACGTACCGAATCTCGGGCGGCTCCACGGCTGAAGCGTAACGCGCTCTGAAGGACCAGACGAGCGCTTTGCCGAACAAGCCGGCGGGCACTTCGACCTCCTCGCTCGCTTGTGCAACGCCCCGGCGTCAAGCGTGTTCACCCAGGACCCACTCGGCTGGAACCCAGTGCAGTCCGGGCTGATCGGTGACCCCGAGCAGGACGCTACTTCCGCAGACAGCGTGCCGCCGACTGACCAGCCCCGCCGGTGGGCGGCGCTACGGCGGGCTAGTCGAAAACAGCGGCGAGCCAGACGGGCTCCCTGCCGGCCTGCGCGCCTGACCGCTACCGGACGGCCAGGGTGGCATCGGCACGAGTTGGCGTCGGTGCCTGGGGGATGGCGGATCGCAGCCGGCCGGACGCGACCAGGTCTTTGATCGCGTCAAGAGCGGGGGCGATGCTCTCGTCTTGAGCCATGAAGGGAGTGACGCTGCGGATGCATTCGTACGCCGCTCGCGTGCCAACGCCGAGCACCGGTCGATTGCGAAGATCGATCGCCTGTGCCGCACAAAGCAATTCGATCGCGAGCACGTACCGGGCGTTGTCAACGATCTCCCCGGCTTTTGCCACGCACCTGGTCGCCATCGTGGCGTGATCCTCGATGCTGCTCGCCACCGCCATGAAGTCAAGGGATGCGGGCGCTGCCAGGAAGCGTGACTCGGCGTTTAGAGCGGTGACGGTCTTCTGCAGAATCCCGAATCCCGTATTGACGCCCGGTTGCGGCGTGAGCTGGGGCGGGAGGCCGCTCAATTCCGGGTCCATCAGCTTGAGAACCCGACTCGCGGCCAGGCTCGTGGCTTGAGCAAGGGCGATCGCGACGAGGTCGAATGCCATAGCGAGCGCCGCTGGGTGGAAGTTGCCGTTGGAGACGATCGCGCGCCGATCGGCCAGGACCACCGGATTGTCACCGGTCGAGTTCAGCTCGGTTTCAACCGTGCCGCGCGCGAAGAACAGTGCGTCCAGGCAAGCACCATGCACCTGGGTCGTGCAGCGAAGACTCAATGGGTCCTGTATCCGACGACGGGGAGCGCCGTCCCACAAGGAGCTGTCGACCAGCAGCATCCGCATCCGCTCGGCCGACGCGAGCTGCCCGGAGTAAGGCCGGATCGTGTGCACCTCCTCCGCTAGGGGGGCGACGTTACCGTGGTAGGCCTCGAGGGTGAGCGCCGCAGCAAGGTCGGCGCACACCAACGTGTCGAAGGCATCGGCGAGCACCAGTGCCCCGTGTCCGACCGACGCCGAGTTGCTGCTGCAGAGCGCCAGTGCGTCCTTCCCGGCAAGCTGCACGGGTTGTAATCCCGCCCGCTCGAGCGCCTCGGGCGCCGGGAGCGTGACGCCCTGGTATTCGACCTCGCCGAGCCCGATGATCGGGAGCGATAGGTGGGCGAGCGGCGTCAGGTCGGACATGCCGATCGAGCCACGGGTTGGCACCACTGGGTGGATCCCCGCGTTGAGCATCGCGAGCAACAGGTCAAAGACCTCGGGTTGCACTCCTGCGCCGCCCCGTGCAAGACCGTTGAGGCGCGTGAGCATGATCGCGCGCACCACCGAGGACTCATACGGTGGCCCGATGCCGGCGGCGTGGCTCAACAGGATGTTGCGCTGGAAGCGCTGGTTCTCCTCGCGCGCGACCGGCTTACTTGAGAATGCCCCCAGGCCGGTGTTGAGCCCGTAGATGGGAGCTGGCTCGAGCGCCAGCTCGTTGACAACAGCCGCCGAGCGGACGATCTGCTCCCGGGCTAGAGGGCTCGCATCGACCGGGACTTGGCCGTAGGCAACTCGGACGACCGACTCGATCGACAGATCGTTGCCGGTCAGGGTCACCGCCGAAGGACCCTGCAGCCGCGCTAGCAGGCGTTCAGATCTCGCCGCCGCAAGATGCACGTTCTTGAGGAACCGATTCTCATCCTCATCGCCCGCTGCGCTGGCTACCGCGCGCTCCGTGCTCCACTGGTGGCGCAAGCGATAGGCCAAAAAGACCGACATCGCGCGGTAGAACCGAGCCGCGAACCCCGCGTCCAAACCGAGTTTCGCGTCCAACAAGGGCCGGGGAATCGCGAACACAGCTGCGTCCTCGGGGGCACGCACAGTCGCTGACGCGGGAGCGCCGTCGGCGAACGAGAGCTCCCCGACCATGTCACCCACAAGAAGCCGGCGAATCTCCCGGCCGACGGCCGAGAAAACCGACAATTCGCCCTCGAGGATCATGAACAAGGCAGTCGGCAGCTCGCCCTCGACAATGAGCGTTGAGCCTCCCCGCACCTCGCGGCGCTCACCAGCCGACACAATCCACTCGACGTCCTCGTCAGAGAGCTCACCAAGCACATCTGAAACCCTCGTCACACTCTGACCCCCTCAAGCGCCCCGGATATCCGCCAATCCGTGCTCGCAGCCTACACGCGAGGTCAACTGACCAGCGGAGCTGGCGCACAACCCCTCCCGCCGCTCCTCCCTGCTTCATTCCGGGAGCACACAGACCTCTCGCTGCCTCGGCGCGAGCGCTCGGGTCGCAGTAGCTGCTGCAAGCCACCGAACGCCGTTTCAGGAAGCACCGGCGGATCGTAGATCCTCCGTCGGCACCCGACGGGCCCGAGGTTGAGCTGACATTGGTCGCGAATACCCGCGGCAACACGCATGCAGGGCTGGCCGTCCGGCTCCGGGTCTGCCCTCCGTTTCGCCAGGAGGAGGGCCGTCGCTCGGTGGCCGCAACGGTGGCGGTGCATAAGCAGGCGCGTCCGAACCGGCTTCAAAGATCGGCGATGCAGGCGATCGCTATGCGCGAAGAGCAGAAGCGGGGTGCCCTTCGGGCAGTTCGCTCAGATGTGACAGATGCGGTCGCGACTCGCGCTCAGAGCGGGCGAGGCTCAGGCGCACGGCGAGGCCGAGACCGCTGGGCATGAGTTGACCAATGGCCACGGCTGGATAGACAAGCGGCTCATCGATTGCCATTGGGCTGCTGAGGGAGGCCCAAGCGCCGACGAAGCTCCCCAACCATCTCGAGCCGTGCACGCTGATATGACCGCGCTTCTTCACGTAGCTCGCGCTCTCGATCGCGCAGCTGGGAGGCGTCGGTGAACCGACCGTCCCCGATCGCTTGCTCTTTGGCTTGGGCGACCTCACCCATGCGTTTGGCGAGCGCTTGTCGGGCGGTCTGAGCCCGCAAGCGAGCGCGCTCGATCCTGCCCCACAGCTCATCGACATCGACGCCTAGCTCGCTCATCGCCTCAGCGGCCGGAGTGTGCGGCATGCAGACGACGGCCAGAAGGAGATCGCCGACGTCGGGCGCTCGCCCCAGCTCTGCGCGAATCTCCTCGCCCAACGGCTTGAGCAGCGTGGGCAGACCGTCGAGCCAGCCGGGATCGACAGCCGTCAGGTCCGCTCTCGGCCGAGGCCGCAGTAGGGCGCCGGACACCAGGTGCGGACAGCATCCGGATGACCTCGTTGCGGACCTTCTCATGGTCAGCGTCGAAATCGAGCAGGATGCGCGCGGCGACGCCCTCGTTCTCCCGCACCAGGCCGAGCAGGATGTGCTCGGTGCCGATGTAGTTGTGGCCCAGGCCCAGCGTCTCACGCAGCGCGAGCTCGAACGCATTCTTCACCCGCGGCGTGAAGGGGATCCGGCCTGAGGTGACCTCCTCGCCCGAGCCGACGATCCGCACGACCTGACCGCGCACGCGCTCAATGGTGATGTCGAGCGACTCGAGCACTCGAGCGGCGAGTCCCTCCTCTTCGCGCAGCAGGCCGAGAAGGATGTGCTCGGTCCCGATGTAGTTGTGCTTGAGAGTCCGCGCCTCTTCCTGTGCCAAGACGACCACTTGGCGGGCTCGCTCCGTGAACCGTTCAAATATCGGCGAATTCGGATTCTCGTGGGGCTCGTCGGCCATCTATCCACACCGGAGCATGCCACCAACACGGCCGGCGACCAATCGGCCACCAACCCGGACCGGTCCGACCAAAAACCCCCGTCGCCCGGGGCACCCGCCGCCGACCTGCGCATCAAGTCAACAAGTCGTCCGAGAACGCCTGCGTATCTCGGCCCGAGGGGACGCGCCGAACGCAAACGTGACTCGACTGGTCTAGAGCTCCCGGGAAGCGGGCTCCTTAGCTGTCGCCGCAGCGGCACAATCTTGGGATAGGACATCTGCGGGGTTCATGCATAGGCGGGCGGAGCGCAACGACGGACTGCGCGCGTGAGTGCGTTGCGCGAAACCCGCCTCTTGGGTTCGTCACAGACCGGATGGACGAGCGGACGCTTGCGAGCGGTTGTCGGGCCCGGCGCGCGCCGGCGACCAGCGTGTCTCAGAAGCCAACGTTGATTGCGACGAGGCGACTTGCAGGCCGGCGGCGCAATCGGTGTTGCGCCGATCGCTCCTAGCCCAGATCGCTTCGATCCGCGGTGATCGCAACACCCGCCGACCGAAAGGCAGGGTGCGGGGTAACGCCACGGATGTCTCCTGTCGGGTCCCGCCAACAGCAGAAGCGCGATCACCCAAGTTGAGCACGCCACAGCGCCGAGTTTCGGCCGGGGAACTGCGGTCGCCGGCCTCAGCAGGCGATGCGGGCGGTTCCTCGTCGCGGGTGGACGGAGCTGCCGCAGCCCACCACGGGCCGTGGCGGGCCGACTACGCTCATCTGGGCGGAGGCGATGTTGTTCGCGAGCGTCTGCTCCAGGGTGGACGTTCCGACCACGGCGCGGTTGACGAAGCTCGTCCCGTGAGTCTCGACGCGGGTGCGGATGATGATGATCACGCTGGCGCCCGGCTTGAGGGTGCCCAGCGGGCAGACGGTCAGTCGCCCACGATGGTGGCAGCTGCCGGCGGTGGTATGGACGGCCACCACGGTCGCCGCAGCGCGTGGTTGATCGGCGAGCACCACGCGCTGTGCCGGGTTAGGTCCGTGGTTCTTGACGGTGATCCGGAAGCCGATCACCTGCCCGCGGGTGACGACCGGTGCCGAGGCCACCTTGGTGACGACCAGGTCGGCGATGTCATAGGCGCCGCCGGGCGTCAGGGGGTGGGGAGGCATCGGGGGGACGGGCGTCGGCTTTGGGAGGACCGGCGGTGTCGCGGAGAAGGCGTTGGTGAACACGCAGTGGATGTGGGGGTCTTTGCGGGTCAGCTCGATGCTCGCCGTCCCCTGGGCGAACGGGATCGCCACTCCGTTGCACACGACCGTGGTCAGGGTCCAGTCTCCGGTGGAGCTGAGCGGCGACTGTTCGACAATGTGGTAGGTGCCGAGGCGAAGCTGATCGGTGGCGTCGCTCGGTCTGTTGGGTGTAGCGTCCACCGCGACGCCGGGAGTCATCGTCGTCGCAGTCTGCAGATACTGCGCGGGAGGTCCGGCATCCGGCGCGACCTTGAACGACGCAGTCCCGGTGCCGCCCTCGGTGATCTTCGCGATCGAGATCGAGCCGCGCGGCACGAACTCGTTGACGAACGTGCAGACGACTGGTGGGCCGCCGCTGTGGATCTTGACGGGGAACGGCTTGGTCGTCGATCGGCTCGCGCCGTTGCAGCTGACGTGACGCAGATCCCAGCGCCCGTCGGGTGACGTTGGCTTCTGCTCAGCGATCACGTAGTCGCCGGGCGCCAGCGTGAGAAGCGATGGGACGGCGTCGACCGGCACCCCTGGCCGGGTGGTGGTCGCCTCCGCCTCGTGGACCTCGCCGGGGGTCGGGGAGGCCGTTACCGTATAGGAGAAGGTGCCAACGCCTCCGAAGGTCACCTTGCGGATCGTCAGGCCGCCCGGTGGGGGCACATAGGCGTTGTGATACACGCAGGTCGCGTGATCCCCCGCCCCCAGATGGATCTGGGCGGTCGGTCCACTGCCGCTGAAAGTGCTCGTCCCAGCGGCGCTGCTGCAGTTGATGCCGTCCAGCCGGTAGTTGGCCACGTCGCCTTCGGTGACCGTCCAGGTCGAGCCGCCGGCCCGGAAGAAGTCCTGCGACTCCCGGTCGCGCAGCTGGAACCCACTGGAGTCGTAGGAGATGTTCCCACTAAACGGGAAAGACGGGTTCTCGCCGGCCGGTGCGCCGCTGACCTTCTTCTGAATGGTGATCGTGCCGCTGGTCGGCGGCGGCTGGACATACAGGCCGTAGCAAAAGACGTGATGAACCCCGTCGGGGAAGAAGATGAACTCGACGTTGTCGCCGTTCAGAGCGTCGATGGCGCAGCGCAGCGCCCCGAACCCATACTGACCGGGGTACCTCTGGTTGAGCACGGGATCGTCCGGGGTGCCGCCCTGGGCCCACAGCTGGTCAGGGGTGCTCGCCTGCGCGACCTCCGGGGGCGTCAGCTCGATCGTCGTCGCCCCGGCGATCGTCTCGTTTTTGATCTGCTGCCCGTCCTGATCGAGCAGCGGCGTCGTGTCCTGGGTGAGGATCGACGGCCGGGGGAACACGCCGGTGACCCTCGAGAGCGAGCCCCAAGGACCGGTCACCACAGAGCTCTCATACCCGTGGCCGAGCGTGAACTCCCAGTCCGGGAGCGGCTTGCAGACATTCTGGGGAGAAGACCCCTCGGTCATGGGATTGACACGGAACGGCTCTGTGTACGGGCTGTCTGGGCCGAGGTCGTGGAGGGTCTCCTGGATGTCGTTACGCGCCCGGTTGGCGAATATGTCGGTGTAAGCCGGGCACGAGCGCGCCACGAAAGTGACCGAGTAGGGCGTTCCCTGCGCGCCGGCCACCGGCGTTCCGACGCCGAGCCAGACGCCAGCGAGCGCTACCGCCGTCAGCCACCGCCGCGGTCTCTGCGACGAACACCTCGTGACGACACGCTCCCAGACCCGGGACACGACATCCACACTCCCAACCTATAAGCCGCGGACCCGGAACGCAACCGGTGCGCCGCCGGACGCGGGCGTCAAGGCCGCCCAGCAGACGATCCACGCGGTCCACGTGAGGCGGGGACCGCGCTGGTGCAGCCCACCACATCCCACTGCGCCGCCACGCCCCAGCGACCAGGAGCTCAGCTGCAATGATCGAACCTTCGGCTGGCAATCGCATCAGACGAATCACGCAGTCACAGCCCACGGGGAGTCCCTCACCCGCCAAGGCAGCCACGAAGTCGAGATCGCCGCTCTCTGCCGAAGCCCGCTACCGCGACGAAGCGGACGTCTCACGTGGGATCGAGGACCGGACACCAAGAAGCGTCCGAGAGGGGTCCGGCGTGCCGGCGCCCGACCGTCTCACCAACGAACGCTGAGCGGACACTCACGGGATCCGTTGGCTGCTCCGTTTCGATCGAAGCGACCCCCCTTGTCCGCGGTGCGCTTTGAGATCAGCGAACCGCTAGCCGGCGCTGCCTACTGCCACTGCACCGCTGTCAACGACGAACCGGCACCGCCGCCTCGCCTTCCGCTGCCGTCAAGCCCGGGACTTTTCGAATCGTCAGCGGTGAGGATCACATTCGGCGCTGGAACGCAGATGATGGCACCGACAAGGCATTCTGCGGCACCTGCGGCTCAGCGCTGTTCTCACAGAATCCCGTAAACCCGGAGATCATCAACGTGCGCATGGGATCTTTCGACGGCGATCCCGGCCTGCGACCCACCGGTCGCGTACACGTCGCCAGTGCCGCCGTATGGGAGCCAATTCCCGACGACGGCTTGATCCGCTTGCCGGGACCTCTCGCAGGGTTAGATCCCCGCTCAACGGGGCCGAGCGACGCTGCGCAAGTCCTCGGGCGCGCGAGACGCCGTCACCTCACGCTGACAACCGGAAACGACGCCGGCCGTCTCCGGGTGTCGGATCAGCAGCCACGCGGCCCAGCCGCCTCGAGGAACCCGCCGCAACCGCGCATATTGAGCACGTCGGCTTGCCTTCCGCATCGGGGTAATTCCGACAGCGAGCGCCCGAGAGAGATCGACAAACGAACGCTCCGGAGCGTCGCTAACCCGTCTGGGCCGGCAGGCCCGACCGTCGCACAAGCAACGCTCACTGCGACGGACCACGCCCGCTCCGGCCGCCAGATGCCTGCTGGCACGACCGGACCTGTCTTCGGCGGCGGCTCGTGGGCGAGTACGCGGGATGAGGCGTCTGGCTCGGCGGCGCTTCCGTAACCAAGACTGTGCTCCTTCTGCATCTGCTTGCCCGGTTATGGCTAGCACCGCAGGCTCGCGGGGTTGCGCTTGGTCGCCGAAGGAGGCGTCAGCGGGGAGCCGTCGGCACGAGTGGATTCGTCGCAAAGCAGGCGTTGGGTCAGGTCCGATACGAGCGATGAAAGCGAGCGTTGGCACGTCCCGATTGGGTCCCGGTTGCGGAAGCGCTCGTCGCCTGGATCGGCGTCGGCATCGTGGCTCCTCTGGTCCATCGGCAGAAGTGTCGGCGTCGCCGCCGAGACGGCCGCTCTTGTGCTTGAAGCCAACGCGAACCTGGCTAGCGTTGGGCCAGATTGACCGCCAGCCGGTCCGGGCGGCAGAGTTCTGCTCCGCCGCGCGTTGCAGCACTGTGGTGCGAGCACCTGGTGAGAAGGCGGCCGGATGGGCTGTTGGACGCGGGGCTGCGGGTACTGGCGTTGCACCCCCAGCAGGCCGCGGCATTCCGGGCGCGGTTTTCGTGCCGTGGATGGGTCGGTGGTCTCGCTCATCGAGCCACAACATCCTGACCACGACGTCGCATTGCCGCACGTCACCAATCAGATCCCCATCGGACCGACCAGGGGCCGGTTCGACCGCCACTGCGGATTATCGATCAGCGTCCTCTTGAGCCGCGTAGTCGCCGCAGGACGGCCACATCATCGTCCCCGCCCTCGGACGGGGACGATGACACCGGAACTCTCAGCGGGCGGCGGCTAGCTCGTCGGCCTCTTCTCGGGCCAAGATGGCGTCGAGCACCGCGTACTCGGCTTCCTCGAACGCGGCATAAGCGAAGGCGACGGCGGCCTCGGCGTCGTCCTCCCTGTGCTCCGCACGATGCTCGGCTCGCTTGACGTCGTGCTCCTCCTTCCTGTCGTCGACATCCTTGCGGATCTTGTCGATGTGCTTGGTCCAGTCGTCCTGGACGTCGGTCCACCACTTCGACGCCTTGGCCTTGGCGCCGCCGGCGCCGCTCTTGAGCTCGGCCGCGTGCGTTTCCGATGACTCCCGCGCCCGCTGAACCCGGTCCTTGAGCTCGGCCTGGCCCTCCCCCTTCGCGTGCTCGATGTTCTCCTCGGATTGCCTGACCCGATCGGCCAGCTTGTCGAGCTGCTCTGATGCGCTCACGTCGCAACCTCCAGTCATCTTGGCACTTTCATCCAACCTAGCCTCGCTGACGGCGAGCTGCATCCGTAGTTCCCAACAGGCCCTGGTGGATCCTCTCGGATCCCGTGGATAAGCGCGAGAAACTGGCCCGATTGCCAGCTGCCGGCCCGATTGCACTTCCAGGAGAATCGCGCCATACGCGGGTGTCTACAGGAAGGCGCTGGCAGGCGGTAACGCTCGCTCAGGTGACCGGGTGGCGATCGCCGCGTACCTCGGACGCTCAGACGCCTTTGGCCTCACCGGAGTGCCGCCTTCGCCCGATGCAGCAGTCTACCGCCGTGCGCCACGTCCAGCCAATCAGGCCCCAACGCTGGCGATATTCGCGTCGGCTGCAAGCACAAGAGCGGCCGCCTCGGCGGCGAAGCCGACACTGCTGGGTGCAAAGCGGCCAGCCCGCCGGCGTGACCCTTAGGGTGATCCAGCAGCGCGCCGTGGCTGGCGCCGGCAAACGCGATCATGGCCGCCGGGGCCGGCACGAGCACCGTGAGTGCGACGCCGTCTTACCTTCTCGGCACCTCACCGGGCCCGTCGCATAACCCGAACGCTCATCGCACACCACGGCAGCGGCAGAGCCTCTCGATCACGGAGGTGGTCCGCGATGCTCCGGCGACACTCACCGTCGGTAGCGCTCGAGCGCCTCCAGTGCCTCTGCAGCCGTTCCCGGTCCGCTAAGCAGGCTGAACGCGCGCGCGATCCCGAGCGACGTCGGGACGTTTGACGGGATGATCATCGTGACGGGGTCCAACCCGTGAATCCGAGAGGCGTCTTCACCACGGTCAGTGTGATGGGGTATCCGGCCGTCGTGGATCACGGTGGTGGCGGGGCGCAACCACGTTTCGAGAAACGAGGTTCAGGCTGTCGCCGTGACGGACGCCGCTCGCGTCGAGAGAGCGCTCGGGGGTCAGAGGGTTGCCGTGAAACACCAGCGCACATTGCACGGCGTCGCGGGGGTCGTCGAGTGCGATCAAGGCCCGGGCTGTCGCCCAGCGGGCCGTTGTCTGGGGCGCGACCTCGACCGTGACGAGGTGACCATGCTCATTGCGAACGTAGATCGGCATGCTGGCGTGAACGATCTCCTCAGGTGGCCGAGCCTGCGCGCGTCGCGTCAACGCGTGAAGCACGTCAACCAGACGCATCAGGCAGGTCTCCGGTCAGCGGCGCCGGCAGGCTCCTGCCCCCCGACCAAACATCCGACGGACCCGCCTGATGCCCAGGCCGCATGCCCGCTCGTCTTAACGGCCGCGACCCCGCGTGGTCCGTGCTCGCCCGAGTCGGATCAAGATGACGCCCATCCTCACCATGATGCGCCCGCCGATATGAAGGCCGCATCGACAATCGGCCACCACGCATGAAGATTCTGTACATCTTTGGCCAAACGCGGCCGGACCACCGCCTCTCACCCGCGAGTCCCGCGTCGCACCACGTGCCCGCCCGGGCAAGGAGGCCGATCGTGATGACAGATCAGCTGACGCGCGACGCCGACGAGTCCGCAAAGGCCGGCGACCTTGGAAAGCGGATAGCGGCGTGTGCGTCCGACGGCGGCGAGCGGGACCGAGTGGTCGGGGAGGATCGCGTGGCCGAAACCGACTCCAGTGAAGCCGGCGAGCAGGGCTGCCCGACCAGGTCACCGACTCGCTCCACGCCTATCAGCTGGCCAAGCGCGGAAACGCCCTCCGAGTGATGGCCGAGGCTGTCCGCTGGGGCAAGCGCGGCGCGCGGATCACACGATCAGCCGAGGCATCATCATCACCCCGCTCGCCTACGACGAACTCAGCGGCCCCGCGGCGAGGGATACCGACGCATGATTGAGCTCAGCCCAGCGAAACGCCCCGGCACCCCGGACGAAGTCGGGACCATCGGCGCGCTGCTCATGGGCTCCGAGGGCGCGTTGATCACCGGCAGCGACTCCCTCACGGACGGCGGCGTGACCGCTTCATACTTCTACGGCGAGCTCGCGCCTGAGTGAACACCGCTCACGTCCCATCGGCACCCCGGCACCAGACCGCCTCCCACGATCCGCGCGACCTCCGCCAGGCCCAGAACAGACCCGCGTTGCGAAAGCGACTCTCGTCGCATAACCGGAACGCTCTACGAGCATCGCCCATGGCTTCGCCGGACCCTTGTCTGGCGAGCGCACGGACTCGCGTTGCGTGCCGGCCTCCCTTCTCTGCGCCCTAGCGCGGACCGGTACGGGCCGCGCTCGGATCGGGAGATACGGCGCGCGTGATGTGAGTAAGCGGTGGTTCTGAGCAGGCGTCCTATCGCTCGGCGTCTGGTGCGGCTGAAGAGGTCGGGCGTCGACGGCGTGGGTCGCGAGACGATCACACTGACGTGGTGGCTGGAATGCGCGGGCATGTGCTCAGGGTGTGGTTCAGTGGCGACGTCGGGTTCGAGCGCGCGCATCCGACGCTCGGGAGCGTGGCGTGCTCGATTGGCGGATCTGCGCTGCCGCGAGCCGTGAGCGGCTACTGTCCGGCTCTCGCTCGCTGGGCAGATCTGAGGACGCGGTAGGGATGTGTCGGCACGATGGAGGATCACGACAACCTCGTCTCTGACGCCGAGCGTGATCGGGCGGTTACTTCGCTGCGTGAACACTTGGTGGCCGGGCGCTTGACCCTCGAGGAGTTTTCTGAGCGCGTGGAGCTTGCCTTCACCGCGAGAGTTGGTCGTGAACTGGCCCATGCTCAGAGGGCGCTGCCGCGGCCCTCAGATACGGTCTACAGTCCGCGGCGCAAGCCGACCCGTTTGACCGGGGCTCTCTTCAGCCATGTGGTCAGACGCGGCAGGCTCCGGTTGCGCCGGTGGACGTTCGCTGCCGGCGCGGTCTGTGATGTGGACCTTGATCTGCGTGAGGCTGAGCTGGACACCATCGCGAGCTCGGTGATCGTGCTCATGGCGTTCGGCAATGCTGACGTCTACGTACCGGAGGGCGTCGAGGTGACTGTCGGAGGACTCAGCGCCTTTGGGCACCGGCGTGATTGGGGCCGCAACGTCGCTCGAGCCGATGCCCCGATCATCCGAGTGAGGGCTTTCTCCTTATTTGGGACGGTGGACGTATGGCGCGTGCCTCCGGACATGCAGGGAGGCTATGGAGACATCTTCAGGCAGCTGCAACGTCCTCCGCGTCAGTTGAAGGCGCCTGAGCACTGACGAGCCAGCGTGCTAGACACCGCCCGCCGGTATACGATCCGGTTGCGCGTTCGCCGAGCCATCGCTCAGCGAACGCCCAAGACCTCCGATCCGAGCGTTCGGAGTTCGGCCTGACGTCGTCGCACAAACCAACGCTCACCGAACAGCCGGGAGTCGGCCCGCTGGGCCCTAGATTGGCGAATTGCGCGTCTCTTGCGATTCCGCGCACGAGACCTCTCGTGGCGTCAAAGCGGGGCCCCGGACCGGCCCGCGGCGCCGCGTCTCCGTGCCCGCGCCGGAAGAAAAGCAGGGCGTTCGGGCCCACCGTGACGACGACGTCCGGGCCGACGGCGTGGCGAGACCCGCAGGCGAAAAGCGGGGGTGCGGCCGCGAATCCGGTTCCGGCCCTGCTCTACTCCTCCGCCGGGTATCCGCCGGCGACGAGCTCGTACCCATCCAGGAAGCAGCACAGCAACCGAGTCCCGCGCTGACGGGCGACTTGGCCGCCTGACCGCCCTGAGTTTGCGTGGGCGCGCAAGCGTCGATTCGCTAATCCTTCACGAGCTGCAAGAGTGTGGTGCGCAGCCATGGCCCTCCATACCAGTACTGGGGTCCGAGCGGGTGCAGCACGCCCTTGCCGAGGTGGTCGCGGTACTTTCTGGTGATCGGCCAGGGGTCGGCGACGAGCAACTGTCCCCCGGGGCGCAGCACGCGCATGGCCTCGTCGATCGCTCGGTACCGCCCTTCTGCTGACCGAACGTTGTGGATCGCGAGCGCGCTTGTGACGATGTCGAACGAGTCGTTCGCGAACGGCAGGGCGGTGATGTCCGCCGTATGCAGCTCGACGCGGTCAGTCACGCCAGCCGAAGCGGCGTTCGCGAGAGTGGCCGAGAGAGTGTTGCCGCTCTGGTCTGCGGTCCACAGATCCACCCCGATCGCGCGGCCGGCGGGTAGCCTTTTGGCGGCCGTGATCAGCACCATGCCGCGGCCGCAGCCTAGGTCGAGGAGCTGCTCGTCACCCTTGAGGCCGATTCGGTCCAGTTCCCGTTCCCAGACTCGCAGCTTGCCGTGGAGCGTGGTGTGTAGATACACGCCGGCGTTGGCGATCAGCACAGCGCCGGCCGCGGCCATCGGGATGCGGGCACGCCTCCGCCTGGCAGCCAGGAGGGAACACGCGACCCCGGTCCCGGCGAGAACCGCCGGGACCGCGGGCGCGTCAACGCCGTATCTAGGGTGCCCAAGCCGGGAAGCTCGGCGGGCGGACGGGTGGTTCATGAGGCCACCTCCTCGGCGGGTGTGAGCGATGGTGTCGACGCAACGGCTCGGCTTGGCTCGGCGTGGATCTGCAGCTTGGGCAGCCGGCGCTCGATCGAGACCGGCAGTGCCCAGGCATGCCGACCGAGGAGCTCGAGGACGGCTGGCACCAGCAGCATGCGGACCACGACGGCATCGAGGAACACGGCACTGGCCATCGCCAGCCCGAATACCGCCAGGACACGGTCGCCGCTGCCGGCGAACGCACCGAACACGGCGACCATCACCGCCGCGGCGGCGGTGATCACTCGGCCGGTGCCGGCGACGCCCGCACGCACGGCTGCGCTGGCGTCCCGGCTTGCGGTCCACTCCTCGTGGATGCGGGAGATGAGGAACACCTCGTAGTCCATCGACAGCCCGAACGCGATCGCGAACGCGAGCACCGGGATGAACGCCTCGATCGGACCCCGTTGAACGCCGAACAGCCCGCCGAGCCAGCCTCGCTCGAACACCGCCTGGGCGACGCCAAGCGAAGCTGCGATCGAGAGCAGGTTCATCAGCGCGGCCTGCACCGGGATCACCAGCGATCGGAACACGACCAGCAGCAGGAAGGAGGCCAGCGCGATCACGACCGCGATGAACAGCGGCAGCTTCGCGGACAGGATGTGGGAGAAGTCGACCTGGGCGGCCGTCGCGCCACCGACGTACACACGCGCGCCCGTCGCGCGCTCGACCGGCGGGAACACCCGCTGCCGCAGCCTGCTGACCAGCTCGGCGGTCTGGACGCTCTGCGGTGAGCTGGCCGGGTAGGCGACAATCACTGCAGCGTCTCGTTCGGGGTTGAGCTCGGTTGGTGCGACCGACGCGATCCCTCGGGTGGCAGCAAGTGTCGCCCGCAACTCCTTCATCGCGCTAGCGCGGTATGAGCTGGGAAGCGCGACCGCGACCTGCAGCGGGCCGTTGAACCCGCGGCCGAAGCCCTCGGCGAGCAAGTCGTAGGCCTTGCGGGTAGTCACCTGAGCGGGGTCGTTCCCCGCGTCGCTGGTGGCGAGGCGCAAGCCGAGGGCGGGCGCCGCGAGCGTCAACATCAGAGCAGTCGCGAGCACCGCGGTGAGGGCGGGGCGCCCCTGCACCTGCTGCACCCATCGAGGCCAGAACCCCGGGCGAGCACCGTCGGCATGCCGGTCAACCCGGGGGCGTCGTGGGCGAGTGTCGCCGATCCGTCGGCCGAGCAGGGTGAGCAGGCATGGCAGAAGCGTCAGCGAGGCGGCGAGGACCAGGACGACCCCGATCGCCGCAGCGACGCCGGCGCCGTCGAGCACGTCGACACCGAGCGCGAACATGCCCAGCAAGGCGACCACGACGGTCGCCCCGGCGAACAGCACCGCTCGCCCGGAGGTGCTCATCGCGACCTCGACGGCCCGCTCGACGTTCCCGTCGTTGCGACGGCATGCTTCGCGGAAGCGGGTGACGATGAACAGCGCGTAGTCGACGCCGACGCCGAGGCCGAGCATCACTGCCAGTTCCGAGGCAAAGTCGGGCATGTCGATCAGATGGCTCATGAGCGTGATCAGGCCCATGCCGAGCCCGAGGCCGAGCAGGGCGGCGATGATCGGTAGGGCCATCGCGGTGAGTGAGCCGAAGCTGAGCAACAGGATCACGACCGCGGCGGCGATGCCGATGAGGGTCGCGAAGCCCAGCGACCCTTGCTCGGTCTTTTCGACCGCCTGCCCGCCGACCTCGACCTCCAGCCAGTTTGAACGCGCCGTCTCGGCCGCCGCGATCACCCGCTTGACGTCTGCCTTGGGCAGCGTGTCAGCGGACTTGTCGAATCGGACCGTCGCAAAGGCGATCGTGCCGTCCTGGGAGATCGCCCGTTGTCCTGCGGCGTACGGGCTGATCACCCCGACCACGTGTGGCATCCGTGCGACACGATCCAGCATCGTGGCGATCACAGCCCGGTCGGCGATGCTGGCGAGCGTCCCACTACGCGCACGGAAGACGATCTGATCGGCGTCGCCGGCCTGCGCCGGGAAATGGCTACGCAGCAGATCGACTGCCTGCTGCGTTCCGGTCCCTGGGAGGGTGAGATTGTTGGCCGCTCTGTCACCCACCGAGCTTGCGACGGCGGACACGCCGACGACGGCGGCGACCCAGGCGATCACGACGAGCCGGCGGTGCTGCATCAGCCAACCTGCGAGGATCTGCATGGGGTATCGACCACCTTTCAAATAGGACGCAGATCGGGAGCGCCGGTGCCGTGGTGCGAGGCGCTTTACCGGTATGGACGGATCGCGACGGTGCAAACGTGACGACGGGAGCCGTCAACCGGATCCGCCGAATCGACGTGACGCCCGCGCAGGAGATGTTGCCCCCTTGTCACAACCGCCCACCTCGCATCCGTCCTGAGGGTTAAGGTCGCGAATCAAGGAGCAGAGCTGTTGAACGACATCGTCTGGGAAACGGAGCAGTTCCGGCGTCACCGGCCACATCTGAGGGCGGTCGCGTATCGCATGCTCGGGTCGGTCAGCGAGGCCGAGGATGCGTTGCAGGAAGCGTGGCTGAGGCTCAGCCGCTCCCAGCAGGACACGATCCACAGCCCGCGGGCATGGCTGACCACGATCGTCGGCCGCGTCTGCGTTGACATGCTGCGCGCCCGGCAGTCCCGACGCGAGGACTATGTCGGTGCCTGGGTGCCCGAGCCGATCGTCGAGCCCGACGAGCAGGGCGACCCCGAGCAGCAGACGCTGATCGCGGAGTCGGTCGGCCTCGCGCTGCTTGTCGTGCTGGAGACCCTGACCCCGAACGAGCGCGTCGCGTACGTGCTGCACGACATGTTCGCGCTCCCGTTTGCGGAGATCGCGGAGATCATCGACAGCAGCCCGGATGCGGCAAGGCAGCTCGCCAGCCGGGCGCGGCGCCGGCTGCGCGGCGCGATTCCGCAACCGGACGCCGATCTCACAAGGCAGCGCGGCATCGTCGATGCGTTCCTCGCGGCTGCTCGCGGCGGGGACTTCGATGAGCTCGTCGCGATACTCGATCCAGACGTCGTGTTCCGGTCAGGCGGCGCCCGCGAGGTCGAGCGCGAGATCGCGGGCGCTTCGGATGTCGCGCGCACCTGGGCGACGTTCGGCCCGCGGTTCGCGACGATCTGTCATCCAGCGCTGGTCAACGGCGAGCGCGGGCTCGTGCTCGAGGAGCACGGAGCCTCGCAGGGAGCGATTGGGTTCACGATCAGCGGCGGCCGAATCGCCACCATCGACTTGACGATCAACCCGGGCATTCTGGATCCCGCTGCGAGCGATTCGACGCTACTCAGCCTGCTGCGCGCCCGCCAGGATTCGGGCGCGGACCGGATTGTCAGCGAAGCGACGGGTTGGCCAGGGGTCAGCCGCACCCAGGGCGAATTGGGATCGATCGTGCTGTCCGTCGCGGAGCGAGAGCTCGGCCATCTCCACGGCGATGCCGTGGCAGACGTGCCGCTCGTGCCCGAGCTGCGAGACCAGCTCGTCGCAGACGACGCAGCACTCACGCACCGTGGGCGGCACGACCCGGACTGGGTCACCGTCCCGCTCGATAGCGAGGACGGGATTCAGCAGACGCTCCAGCTGCTCCGCGCCAACTACCTCAGAACGACGGCCAACCGAACCGTGGACTCCTGACTCGGGTCCGAACTCATCAACGAGACCGCATGAAGTCTTTGGCTCAGCGCTCAGCCCGATCGGCACTCCTCCCGGCGCCGCTGGCGGCGGAGACGGAACCGGTGGCCGATCGCGTCCGATCCGAGGTCGACCGGATGGCGGCGGCGGGTTATACCCCAGGGGGGTATGTACTTCACATCATGCCCACCCTGACACCTCACGCACCACACAAATCTCCGCACCAGGGCGGCGCGAGACCGAGCCTGTCCCGTACGGCTTTGGTGCCACCATCCATTGCCTGACCGGCTGCGCGATCGGCGAGATTCTTGGCATGGTCCTCTCGACGTGGTGGGGGTGGAGCAACACCGGCAACGTCGTGCTCTCAGTCTCATTGGCGTTCGTGTTCGGCTACTCGCTGACGATGCTGCCGCTGTTGCGAAGTGGGCTCACGCTGCGCCGGTCGCTGCCGCTGGCATTCGCATCCGACACGCTCTCCATCGCGACCATGGAGGTGGTTGACACCCTCATCATCTTCATCGTCCCGGGCGCGATCAACGCGGGGGTCAGCGATCCACTGTTCTGGGGCTCGCGCGCCGGCGCGCTGTTCGTGGCCTTCTGGGCGGCGTTCCCAGTGAATCGCGCGCTCATCGCCCGCGGCAAAGGGCACGCCGCCGTTCACGCCTACCACTAGGACAAGGCTCGCACCAGTCCGCGTCGCGGCGACATGAGCCGCGTGCGCGTGCACGCACCGAATGAAGGCTGCACGCCCGATCCCGCGGCACGACCCTGCCGTCAGTCCTCGCGACACGACCCTGCCGTCAGTCCTCGCGACACGACCCACGCGGTCCCAACAGCGCCCCGAACGTCCGCCAGCGCATATGCACGGGTGCCCACCGCCGCGAGACGAACCCCGCGACCGCATCACGCGAAAAGCAAGCGTCCGATCCTCCTGGGGTCGTCACAGATCGGATCCACGAGCGAACGCTCTGCGGGCGTCCGCAAGGAAGGATCACCGAACACGCCGAGCTCGAGATTGGCGACTTGCGAGGCTGGCGGCGCCTGGTCGAGGCCCTTTGGCAATGCGTTGGGCTGTGCGTGGAAGATGAGGCTCGCGTGACCCCCTGTGTCCGTGAGCAGAAGCTTCGTCGGCCCGCCAGAACCGACGCGAAACTGCCGCTAGTGCGTGCGAGCAGCTGTCAGGCTTCGCTGACCAAGAATCCTGGCGAGCACACGGCAGCTCTGCCTCAGTGGCGTGCGCTCAGGCTGTGAGACGCTCAAGCCCGGCGCGCACGCACCCCGGGGCTTCGAACCACGGGAAATGCCCGGCCCCCGGCAGGACTGTCAGCGATCCGCGCGGAGAGACCTCGGCGGTGGCCCGAGCGGCCTGGCCCCACGGGATCGGGCTGCTGGCACCCGCGATCACGTGATAACTCACCGTGCCTACTGAAAGATTTGCCGCCACAGCTTCGGTGTCCTCGGTCAGGGTATGGATCAGACCGGCGTACGCCTCGATCGAGACTCGCAGCTGCGGCATCTCAGGTGCGTGGGCGGGATCGGCGAAGTACGCGGGCCAGACCAGCTGCAAGGATTCGCGCATCTCCGCCGGCGTGCCCTTCCCGGCCATGGCGCGGTGGTCTAGCTCCACCGTGCGATCCCGATCGGCCCGAGGAGTCCGCGCGGCCATCTCCGCTTCAAACGCGGCTGTCGCGCCGTCACCGACCACGCCGATCGGCTCGACCGCAAGCGCCCCGAGCAGCCGGTCCGGATGTGCCGCCGCCACCCGCAGCGCAAGATGAGCACCCCACGAATGGCCGACGAGCATCGCCCCATCCCACGCCAAGGCGTCAAGCACTGCGACCACATCGTCAATTGCCTGGGCCATAGTGAACGGCCCCTCGACGACCGACGGCGCCAATCCGCGCTGCTGAAACGCGGCAACCCGGAAGCCATCTCCGATATCGGTGGCGAGCTCGTCGAGATACTCAAAGCTCAGACCGGGCCCGCCGTGCAGCAGCAACACAGGGATCCCACCACCCGCGATCCAGCCGCACAACCGCCCGCCGACCGTCGGCGCCGCAAAATCCTCGCGCACGCCGACAGGGTATATGAACCCTGCGCACCGCGGACCGAAGAAACGTGCTGGACGCCGAGCCGGAACGCCGGCGAGATCACAGCGGACATCGCCAAGGCGACACTGACGGCCCCCATTGCTTGCTCTCATCGCAATGGAGCCTCAGCACGCCTACCCGTCCGCGACCGAAGGCACGTCGCGGCCGATACCGCAGCCGAGATGAGACGGCCGCTTCGTCGCCATGGCAGCCTCGAGACTGAGACTGCCCGTTCCGGCGCAATGCTGTCACGAGCTTCGCGTCGTCCGGCGTTGCCAACCGATACGCAGGACCGGTCCATCACAAGCGGATCCGCCGAGTTCTGCTCCGTCGCAAACGGCAAGTCAACCGAGGAGATGGACCTGCCCCGGTTTGCCTGAGACCCGGGTTTGTCTCTTGAGTGTTGCTGTTCGTGATTTGCGCTTGGGTCGCGTGCAGCGGGGAGCGATGTGGATTCGGGGCCCTACAGGCCGCCGCGCTCGCTTGTCAACCCTGGCGAGTGAGGATTTGCTCGCAGTTTGCGGAGTGGCTATGGTTCCCGACCTTGATCAGCGCGGTTTGGACCCCGGAGTTCGGAGCGGGACTTCCGAAGACGCAGGCGGCGCTCGCGTATGCCGAGCGGTTGCATGAGGGTCAGCTTCGTGCGGTCGATGGCGCGCCGTTCATCGTGCACCCGGTCGAAGTTGGGATGCTGCTGCAGGATGGCGGAGCGACCGACGAGGTGATCGCCGCGGGCGTGTTGCACGACGCGCTTGAGAAGACCGACGCGACTGTGTACGACATATACGCGCGGTTCGGACGTCGAGTGGGCGACATCGTGTGTGCGGTCAGTCACGACGCGGGGATCCCCGGCTATGCGCGTCGCAAGTCCGCGCTGCGAGAGCAGGTGGCGAGCGCCGGCGACGACGCGCTGACGGTGTTCGCGGCCGACAAGCTCTCAAAGGTCCGCGAGCTTCGCCTTGGCGACGGCTCGGGAATCAAGGTGCGCAACAGGAAGCTGAAGCACTACCGCCTCTCGCTCACGATGCTTCAGGAGCGCCTCCCCGGCTCTCCGCTTGTCGCTGCACTGGCCGCCGAACTGGACGCGCTCTCAGACGCCGAAGGAGTGCGCGCCCACTCCCACGGAGCATCCCGGCATTGAGAAGCGGGCCATTCCGGCAGTCGCCATTGCGCAGTCGGTAGGCCTGCACGCCGGGCGAGGTCGCCTTCCATCAAGTCGAGGGCTAACCGGTTTGCCGAAGCGAGTGCTCCTTAGTCGCCCGCGCGGCGGTGAGCGCGCCACTGCTCCATCAGCGCCTGGCCGGCGCGAAGCAGTAGCGCGCCGTCGAGCGTAAGCAGCCGGTCGCACGCCTGGTGGTTCGTGAATCCGGTTTCCCGGCAGACGTCGCCCGGAACTTCTGCATGACCCGACCCGTAGCAGCGAGCGTGGAAGCCCTTGATGCGCACCTTTGGCGAATCTCAGGTGCGGAGAGCTGCCGCGACTGAGACCTGCTCTGGTCTGGACGCGCTACTTCGCATTTGATGACATAGGCGAGCTGGTCCCGAGTCGCCGCGGGTAGTAGTGGTCGGATGGGCCGAGTGCGTGACAATGTGGGGGGGCATGCAGTGAGGTTGCTGGTGGTGGCGATTGTCGCGGCTGTGGTGACGGGCTGTGGATCGCATTCCGCGCAACCGACGGCGATCGTGGCTCATGCACCCTCGCCATTCGCGGACTCCCCAGTGGAGGTCGACATCCGAGGCCTTGCGCCTGGCGAAGCCGTCGTCCTACATGCGAGCTGGGCCAGCGTTCGCGGCGGGGCCTGGACATCAAGCGTGCCTTTGCGTGCCGGCCGCAGCGGCTCGATCAGGTTGCGCGGCGTGAGTGGGATGCGATTTCTGTGGAGCATGCGTCCAACGGACCCCGGCTCGGTGATTTGTTGCTTCGGGGCACCGATCGCGGGACGCAATGCGGTCACGCTGTCGGTGACCTCCGGCGGCCGGCAGTTGGCCCGCACCTCGTTATCGCGGCGAATCACGCCGGCATCGGTCCGCGTTCGCTACCTCACCGTGGCGCACGACCGCATATACGGCTACGAATTCACGCCGGCTGGGGGCGCGAGGAGGCCGGGCGTGCTGGTGATCGGCGGCTCGGAGGGCGGCGACGGCGTGGGCGTGGTCGAGGCCGCGGGCTTATTGGCCGCCCACGGCTACCCGACGCTCGCACTCGCCTACTTCAAGGAGCCGGGACTGCCCTCTGCGCTCGCGAGAATTCCGCTTGAGTACTTCGCCCGCGCGCTGCGCGTGCTCCGCCGCCAACCGGACGTCGACACCGCGCACCTCGTGGTCATGGGAAGCTCGCGCGGGGGGGAGGCCGCCCTGCTGATCGCATCGACGTTCCCGACGCTCGTGCACGGCGCGATCGCGCTGGTGCCCAACGTCAACATCGGCCCCTCTCCGGCCAGGTCCGCCATTCCCGCGTGGACGTACCGTGGCCAGGCGCTGGCGCCCGGGACCCCGATCCCGCTCGGGCGCATCGATGGTCCGATCATGGCCGTGGGCGGAGGGTTGGACAACGTCTGGGACTCGCCGACATACGTGCAGGAGATCCAGCAGCGCCTCCGCGACAGCCATTCCCGCTTCGACGACACCACGCTGGTCTATCCGCAGGCCGGCCACAACATCGGCGTGCCGGTGCCGTATCTACCCCAGCCGGTCGAACAAAGCTTTTTCGGCGGCACCGCCGGCGGGGACGCCGCGGCCAAGGCTGATCTCTGGCCCCGCATCCTGCGCTACCTCAGCCAGTTGACCCAGTCGATGCCCAAGGGGTGACGAGAGCTCATCCCCGACGGGCGACCGCAAGCTCCCGAGTTGGAGGCCGTCGCGCTGAGATCCGCGGCGCCCTGGACGCGTGTGGGAAGCGTCAATGCGTGCAGACGTCGTTCGCGCGACTCCCGGTGTATGCATAAGGGCTGTGAGTATCGACGGGACACCTGCTTTCGCACGGCGACGCGTACCTCGCCTGACTCAACGAGCGACCTGTTAAGCGCGGAAACCGCAATTCCAAGCGCAGCAGCCTGGAGTCCCTCCATTCATATGCACGCGCCGACCGCTGAGAACGGTGACCTGGAGCTCCGCCATCACGCGATAGCTCGTGAGGCCACGCGGAGAGGGTCACACCCGGAAGCCCGCCACGCGTGTCAGCAGCGACTTCACGGACATCGATCCGGCCGAAATAGACGGCCGGCAGCCTGCGAGGTACTACCCGACTACCTTGTCCGGTTCGCGCACCGCGAGCCGACGGTACAGCGTGGCCCGGCTCACCCCAAGCAACGATGCGATCTCCTCCATGGTCAGCTCCCCCGACTCACGCAAAGCACGCGCCGCAGCAAGCTTCTCGGCCGACATCATGGTCGGCCGGCCCCCCAACCGGCCGCGAGCCCGCGCTGCCTCAAGCCCGGCACGAGTGCGCTCAAGCACCAACGCACGCTCAAACTCAGCCAGCGCCGCGAAGATATGCAGCGTCAAACGCCCCGCCGCCGTCGTCGTGTCCAGACCCTCGGTCAACGACCGAAACCCAACCTCGCGCTGCTCAAGATCCCCAATCGTCTCGATCAGATGCCGCAGCGACCGGCCCAACCGATCCAGCCGCCACACCACCAGCGTGTCCCCCGCACGCAAATAGTCCAAACACGCATCAAGCTCAGGACGATGACGAACCGACCCCGACCCCGTGTCGTCATAGATCCGATCACACCCCGCCCGCTCCAACGCGTCGCGCTGCAACGCCAGATCCTGACTCGCGGTCGACACACGCGCGTAGCCAATAAGCTGCCCGACCGGAACCTGATCGCCCATCTCCGAGAACACCCTCCTCCCTACATCGTCTCAGGTCGATCAACAACGACCTAGCTTCCAGGCGTCTCAAAACCAGACGGTTCTGGAACGTGGAGAGAACCGTGACCCGCTCGCGCGATTCAATTAGCGTCGACGCCTGCGTGTTGGGGCAATCCGGCGCGGACCATCCCCATGTCGCCGCACCAATTGCGCGCCGCTGCGTCGGTCTGAAGACGACAGGGATCGTGCGGACTTCAATGTTCGGACGGTTCGGTCGGCATGTTTTCGGCGGGGATGATCAGGAGTTCACCGGCTGGTGAGCGGCGGTCGATGGCCCCGGCGCGCGTGGTCGTACAGTTGTCGTGTGGCTCGGGTCGTGTTCGCGACGATGGGCAGCTGGGGTGACCTTTTCCCGACGGTGGGGCTGGCCAAGGCGGTCGCCGCACGGGGACACGCTGTGCGGTTGGCGGCGACGAGCGCGTATGGGTCGTTGGTCGAGGACGAGGGTTTGTCGTTCGTGCCGGTCGGGCCGCGGTACGGGCCCGGGGAGTTTGCCGCCGATCCGGCGATCCTCGATGGACGACAGGGAGGCTACGCCGGCTTTCTGCACCTGTTCCGCACGGTCGTCTTCCCGAACCTGAGTTCGTGGGTCGAGGACCTTCGCGGCGCGCTTGACGGCGCGGACTTGCTCGTTTCGCATCCGACGGTGTTGGCAGGTCCGATTGCGGCCGAGCTGACAGGGACACGGTGGATGACGTTTAGCGTGTTCCCCGGCTTGATCCCGAGCGAGCGAACGTTGCCGAGCCCAACCCGCGTACGGCTTCCCCGCGGGCCGGTGGGCCGAGCGATCAGTCGGAGCGCTTGGCGGGCCGCGCGGTGGAACATTCGCCGATCGTTTGACCCGGCCGTGAACGCGGCACGCGTCGCCGTCGGGCTTCCGCGCGCTCGCGACGCGCTATTTCTCCCGATCAATTCACGTAATCCGTATCTCGTTGGTGCGTCGCCGCATGTCGTGGACACACCGCCAGACTGGCCGCCCAACGTCAAGCTGACGGGCTGCTTCGCCTGGGACACACCACGCTCCTACAGCCCGCCGGACGGGCTCGGCGAGTTCTTCGAAGCCGGCCCGGCGCCGATCCTGATCACACTTGGCGGAAGCTCCGCCGTTGACCCACAGCAGTTCTACCCGAACGCCGTGGCGGCCGCGCGGCGGCTCGGTCACCGCGCGCTCGTTCTCACCGGCCCCACCCCACAACCGATCCACCTCGACCCCTGCCCGGACACATACGTGGTTCCGTTCGCCCCGCTCACTCAGACCGGACCGAGATGCCTTGCCGCGATCCACCATGGCGGGATTGGAACAACGGTTGGGCTCCTCGCGGCGGGGCTGCCACAGCTCATCGTGCCACGCGGCTTCGATCAACCGCAGACTGCGTTACGCATGAACCGTCTTGGCGTTGCGACAATCATTCCGTGGACTCGGGCGTCTGCTCCCGCGCTTGAGCGCGGCCTTGCCCACCTCCTGACCACCGAGGATTACCGCCACCGGGCGTCGGCGCTCGCTAATGGCCTGCGGCAGGAGCGCGGACTTGCCACCGCCGTCGACGCGATCGAGCAAGCCCTCACCTGACACCGCCCTCAACCCGACACCGCGGTCGCACCACCCGCGCCGGCTGGCGGGTGAAAGCGATCGCCCGGGGCCGGGCGGTTCCAAGAAGAGCCGACGAGCGCCGTCGTGGTAGGCCGTCCCCGGGGGCGGTTCAGTGCTGGTCAAGGCGGCCGGGCGGTGGTAGGCTGGCGCCCGATGCGGGTCCGGGGTCGCTGCCTTACATGGCTTGGGCTGGTTGTGAGCGTCGCGCTGGTGACGGTGGCGCCCGCGAGCGCGGCCGGCAAGCCGCCCCAGAACGGACCGGACCTGGCGATCAGCGACTGGAAGGTCGACCAGGGCAAGCCGTACTTCATCCGGGTGGTCCCCGGCGGCGGAGAGCTGTTCATCAAGGTCACGACGGAGAACCTCGGCGACCGGAAGGCCAAGCCGTCAGTCACCCTGGTCGGGCTCACCCACAACGGTGACACGGTCGCGCTGAAGGAGGTCAAGGTCCCCGGCCTCAAGCCCCACGAAGCCTCCACCGAGTCCGCCACGCTGCATGTCGAACAGCTCGGCTGGATGGTGCCGCGAGGGTTGGCCAACGCGACGAAGGTGATCAACGAGACCGACACGCGCAACAACGGCCTGCACCTCAAGTCGTTCCGCATCCCCGCCATCGCCGACACGTGGACCATCGACCGGTTCGAGACCAAGAGCGAGGTGCCGGGAGACTCGTCGGAAGACACGACCCTCACCGACGGCGCGTTTCACCTGTCGCACTACGACTCCACCCGCGAGGAGTGGGTGTACCAGGGGTACGGGACGGTCGATGGCAGCTCCACCTATAACCCCGCGCCGCAGTGTTCGGGCAGCGCCACCTCCAACACCACGGTCAGCCCGAGCAAGCTGACCAACGACACCTTGAGGATCGCGCGCGACCTGACCGGCTACACGGCGCTGATCGCCACCTCGAAGCTGCCCGGCTACACGATCACCATCAACTGCGGAGCCCCGTTCACGATCCCCGCCGGATTCGCGGACCTCAATACCGCCGCCCACATCGGTACCGCGTTCGAGCCGATGAAGGAGGACGACCAGACGCTGTCGGGCTCCTTCCCGGCCGCGGTCACTAGCCCCGGCGCGACCTCCACGATCTCCTGGAAGTTCTCCGCCGACCTCTGACACGGGGCTCGTCAGCGACGGCGGAGCGTTCCCGAGTCGCCGGAACCAAGCTGGAATCACGCGACGTCGGCGGTGAACGTTCAGTCGTAGTTGATCGCTGCAGCTGCACGCCGTGATCGGTCAACGTCGCCGCCCCGATCCGGGTGCTCACCGGCCCGCAGGCGCCGGGCGTACATCGTGAGATCCAGCCAGGGCTGCGTGAGCGATGATGGGCCGCCGGGATTGCACGTCAGGGTGACGGTGAACGGTGATCCAGGCTTGGCGAGCGGCGTCCCGTTGTAGTGCGTTTCGCTGTGGTCGATGGCGAAGTCGGTGCCCGGGAACGGCCATGTGGCGTGGCCGGCCGAACCCTGTCCCGTCCCGTTGCAGATCGTTCTGCTGAGCTTGGCGGTCTCGCCGATCTCACCGCAGAACCGTCGCGCCACCGCGGCTGGCGATCGCAGTCATGGCGACGGCCATCGGTCGCCCACGACCGGGTTGGCGACCAAGCGCCCCCGCACTAAGGCGGAAGGGCGCCGTCGCTAACGATCGCGTTCGCCCCCGACGCGCACGTCCGTGACCTAGACGTCGCCGCACTCCTGTCTGACCCGGTCTGCCCGACTGATCCACCCGCGACCCATTGTTGGGTCGCTAGTGGGGCGGCCCAGCCACCGTCAGCAAAGCCGTCTCATAAACGGACAGTTTCAAGACGCGCCGTAGCCAACCGCGCGGGCCAAGCTCAGGCGCTCCGTCTTCGCGCATTGCGCGCGCCGGGGGCGGCGTAGCGCCTGCTCACATTCCACCGAAGCAGCGGTGCGGCCGGCGCCGCGCTCGTGATCCGGCCTGCGTGCGGTGCTACCGCACGACCAGAGCGACGACCACGATGACAAGCAGCAGCGCGAATCCGGCACCTGCCCACGGCCAGGGCTGGCGCCAGAACTCGGGCTTGGCGCGATCACGGGTGTACCGGCCTTCCGGCGGCTGCCCGACCCAATCGTCGTCGTCGTCCCAGGGCATCCAGGCAGCCAGCCTACCGCCGCACCGTGAGCCGCCATCAACGGGCCAGTCCTGCTTGTTCAGAGCAGTAGCGCGCGGTCGGTCTCCGTTACATCGGAGCACACACAACCGCCTGCTTGTCAGACAAGATGATCGCGTGACTAGAAAACGCCCGCGGGCATTGCCTGCAGACTCTAAGCGCCGACGCGGGATCCGCTACCCGGCGTGTATGTGGTCTGGTGGGATGACGGCAACTGGGAGTGGATCAAATGTGTGAACTGCCGCGCGGAACTCACCACCCCAGAGAGCCGGGAGCGGGGCTGCGGACCAACGTGTGCCCAGGTCGTGACCGAAGCGACGAAGGCGGCAACGTTGCGCGAGGAGAGGATCAACGCCCGGGCGTATCTAGGGGAGAAGAAGCGCCCTGAGAGGAGGCGCTCGCGTGGCGGGGCGGGGAGCGGAGCCTATCCGCCCATCAAGGGCGACAGCCAGCCGCGCAACTCGTGGACGAAGTCAAAGCCGAAGGGCATCACGAATGAGCAGGCGAAGGAGTTTCGCTCGCCCAAGAGCGATACGCATCGTCCACTCGAGCACACTGCCCACGCCAGTCGACATACGCCTCAACCAGCTTGTCCACCAGCCGCTCTCGGCTCAGCTTGTCGATCGTATATCTCCTCACGTCGAGCTATCTCGTTCGGTTTCATGGCGACCACGTCCCGTCCGGACATTCGGGGCGTCAGCGGAGAGGAACACCTCGAGATCGGAGCGCCGAACCGGCCAGCGGCGCGGGCCCGGCCTTTGCGGAGGCCGTGAAGTCGGAGTGAGGTGCTCGAGCACGAGACGTAACCGTCGCGCGCGCGTTGGAAAACGGAGCAAGTGGCGCCTTCGCCGCGGACGGTCGATCCGGTTGCGATTCGTGCTCATCTCGTCGCTCCCTGTGTGGTCGAGGAGCTAGCCAGGCGGATCGCGGCCCGTCGCACTGTGTTGCTTGCGATGGCGAAGCCGATGCCGGGTGCCTCGGCGCCCATTTCGGGATCGAACGCGGCGAGGGTAGGTATCCCGATCACCTGACCGGAGAGGTCCACAAGCGCGCCGCCCGAGTTCCCGGGATTGATTGCCGCGCTGGTCTGGATGACCGAGGATAGAGTCACGCTGTCTGTTTCCGGCACGCTCCGTCCGACGGCGGAGACGATGCCCTCGGTCACGCTGGAGCGCAGCCCCAGCGGGTTCCCGATCGCAAGCGTGAGGTTGCCGACCTCGACCTGAGCCGAGTTGGCGAAGGTCGCGGGGCGCGGTCGCGCTCCCGTGATGCGTATCACCGCGAGGTCGGTTCCCGCGTCTCTGCCGACCAGAGTTGCGCGGTGTCTGTCGCCCGAGGCAAGCGTGACCACGAAGCGCGTCGCGTTGTCCACGACGTGCGCGTTCGTTACCACGTCGCCTCGACCATCGAAGACGACGCCCGAGCCAAGAGCTACGGGTGTCCGGATCTGAACGACCTCAGGCGAGACCGTTCTGACGATGCTCACGAAGCGCTGCTGCAGCGAGCTCGCCTCATCCGCGGACGCAACCCGAACACTGGAGATCCGGTCGCCGGCAGATGCGGCGCTGCCGCAGCCGGCTGCAAGGGCCGCTAACAGAGCAACCAAGAAGCGATACGGGGGTCTCCTCACGCGGCTCATCGTGAGCTCGTGCGGATCCTCTGAAGACCCGTGCCCTGGGCCACCAGGAAGGCGACGAGGAAGACGGTGGCGGCAGCCTCTGCCACGATCGCGACCACGATCGCCATTCGATAACCATGCTCAACGAACCCGAATAGGCCGGAAGTCTCTGAGACGAAGAGGGCGGCGAGCGAGAGAACAGCGAGCCCGATCCCACCGACAGCGATCATGGCGCGGGCGAGGACAGTGTAGCGCCCGGTGGCGCGCCGAAGGGGTGCTATCAACCCGACCGCGATCACGATCGCCGCGATGAAGTTCAACAGGAACAGGGTGCCGATCGTCGGCACCGTGGAGTAGTTGTCGACGGCGTATTGCTCGATGTGGGCAACACCGGTCGCCAACACCGCCAGCGCGCCGAGGTAGCGGAAGCTTCGGGCGACGATCGAGCGACGTGATACGGGGAGGCGGGCGTTGCGAGCTCGACGCTTGGGTGGTGAAACGGTGGTCACGGTCATGGTCCTCGGAGGTCGCGGATGTGTGGTTTGACACCAGCCCGGCGAGGTCACTCGGTTACGCGACAAAGCTCGACACGGCTCGCTGCAGCGTTGAGGCCTGCTGGTCCCACAGCGCAGTGGGTGCGGCGGCGACCACGACAGCGCTTGAGCTTGGGCCAGATACGAGGCAGGCGATCTCGTGGTAGCTGGCTTTGGAGGTGGTGTAGGTGTCGATTACGCACGCTCCGCGTCCCGAGCGAAACCCCCCGTCGGTGGTAGCGGCGACGAGGCGTACGCCGCGGTCGCCCTCGCCCTGGTTGTGTTGTGGGCGAAACCGGCTCCAGTTAGCGAGCGTCTCGTTCCCCTGCCTGGGGGTCGCGTTGAGGTAGCCGTCGATCCGCTCGCCGCCGCCGAGAAGGGCCACCGAAGCCGTACCGGGGTCGGTCTTTATCGGTGTCCATCCCGGCGGGTAGGCGAGCATCGCGCCGCCGCGGGTGCGAGCGACGTTCCAACCGGTCGGTGGCGTTGCCGGCCTCAGCCAGGCGAACGCGCCGGACGCGCGCCCGCGGCCCGATCTTCCACAGCCGGCGAGAGCCACGATCAGTAGCACCGCTCCCGCGGCAACCGCAGCCAGGCCCACGGTGATGCGCGTCCGCCTCATCGCTCAGACGTTCCCGTCGCCGTCGCTTGGGCCGCCGTTGTTATCCGAGTCACCATCGCCGCCGTTGTTTTGCGGGATGCCGTTGTCGGCTGGCGGAGCCGGCTTCGGTGTGGACTGCGGAGCGGGCTGGGGCGCCGGCTTCGAAGCCGGTTGGGGCTTCGCAGCGGGAGCGGCGGCGGGTGCGGCCGGACGCGACGACGAGCCGCGGCCGTGCCCGGTGCGTCGGATTGAAATCTGGTTGCCGGCGGGAGACACCGCGAACCAGGCGGCGCCGAACGCGGTCAGGCCCTGCCCGTTGACGTCACCGGGCTTGTGGTCCTTGACGAACGTGTACAGCGGGTGACCGTTATAGGTCACCTGCTGCGTCCCGTCCGACCGCGGAATCGTGGCGAGCAGAGTGGCGCTCGCGCCGCTGCCGACCCTGGGAGTAGGGCCCGTTCGCAGTGGCGGCCACGCGACCGCGCACGTTCCCGAGCACGCGCTCTTGGTGCGCGAGTCAGCTTTGAACAGGTACAGCGTGTGGCCGGTGGAATCGACCAGGATCCGCCCGAAGCGGCTATTGGCAACCCGGATGGTCGCAGTCTTGGTGGGCGTGGTCGTGGTCTTCGACGGCGCCGGCGGTGGCGAGGCGGTCGCGGCGGCGCCGCCGCCGCAGGCCGCGACGGCCAGAGCGCTGAGCGGTATCACCGCGGCGCTGGCGAGGAAGGTGATGGGTTTGCTGCGTGTCATGTCGCTCCTTCGGTGGGGAGGTCGACAGTCGCAGCACCCGGCGATGCTCGAATCACGCGACGCGTAGTGCGTGACCGCAAAACCTCGTAGTCGAGGGGGCGGGAGGAGCGCGGGCAAGGCATGGTCGGTGTTGCATGGTCATCGAGGGGCCTGTAGAGGTGACGGCCGGCACGACGAGCGCGAGGTGCTGGGTGGACTGCTTGCGGCGGTGCGGGGTGGGCACACCGGGTGCTAGTGGTGTGTGGCGAGCCGGAGGTTGGTAAGACGGCGCTCGCGTTCGTGGCGAGGCGCTACTCACATCTCGTTCCTCGCCGACGGTGAGTTCGATGTGTGGCGAGAGAACGCCAGATGTTCTACCTGACCGACCGCACTTGACCGGGGCGGCGCCCCGCGACGGCGAAGGAGTCGCCCCTGCCGTGGTGTCGCGGTGGTAGCTAATGAAGCGAGCAGATCGAGGCCGCGATCTCGGCGGTGACCGCGTTCGGGTGGGAGATCAGTGTCAGGTGCGATCCGCCGTCGAACTTGGTGATGTGCGAGTGTGCACGCCGGGCCATGGCGAGCTCCGACTGGGCTGTGATGATCTGATCGCCCGGTGCTGATGAAGTACCAGGCGGGGATGGTTTTCCAAGCCGCCGCCCTCGATGGGGTGCCGAATGCGACCGTGGCTGCGCCGCGCTGGGAGGCCCGCAGCCGCTCGGCCTCGCCCTTGGGGAGGTCGTTGGCGAAATTGTGGATGAAGATGTTCTCCTTCAGGTACAGCTCGGACGCGCCGGCGGGCGCGTTCGGGTAGCTGGTGGTGAAGAACAGCTGGGCCGGGGTATCTTTGGCCAGAATGGAGTCGGCTCCGCTGAGCTGGCCGTTGGTTTCGCCGGGCGCGGGGGCGGACGCGTCGACGTAGACCAGCGCCTTGACGTTGGCGAGTCCGGCGGCGGCGTTGGTAATCACGGGCCCCCCGTAGGAGTGCCCGGCCAGCACCAGTGGGCCGTGGATCGTCTTGAGGTAATCGGCGACGTATTCGGCGTCGGAGGTCAGGTCCTGCAACGGGTTCGCGATCGCCCGCACGTCGTAGCCTCCAGCCTGCAGCGCGGTGACCTCGCCGCTCCAGCTGGACGCGTCTGCCCAGGCGCCGTGCACCAGAACAACGGTCGGCTTGGCGCGCCCGGCCGGCAGGCACGTTTTCAGCCATGTATGAGCGACGCGCCGCCAGAGATGCTCGGCGTCGCCGCGGTCGCCGCGGTCGCCGCGGTCGCCGTGCCGCCGACGAACGCCAGCGCGGTAAGCGGTATCACCGCTGCCCTGGCGAGAAAGGCGATGGTTTCCTGCGCGTCATGTCGCTCCTTCGATCGGGGAGCATCGACGGTCGCAGCGACCGGCGGTGCTCGAATCACGCGATGCGTAGTCCGCGACCGGGAAACCTCGTAGTCGAGGCGGCAGAACGGCGGGCGCGCGGCGAGCTCCGGCGCCGGGTGACGAGCGGGCCGGCAGAGCTGTTGCTCGGCCGGTCACTCGAAATCGGCGGAACGCGTCACGGGGCTTCGACTGGAGCGCGGGCGCGGTATGGTCGTGTTGCATGGTCATCGAGCGGCCGGCGGAGGTGCTGCACGGCCGGCGCGACGAGCGCGAGGTGCTGGATCGCCTGCTCGTGGCGGTGCGGGGTGGGGAGAGCGGGATGTTGGTGGTGAGCGGCGAGGCGGGGGTTGGGAAGACGGCGCTCTTGGAGTCCGCGATCCGATCCGCGTCGGGGTTCCGGGTGTTGCGGGCGGTCGGTGTCGAGTCGGAGATGGAGCTTGCGTTCGCGACGCTGCAGCAGTTGTGCGCGCCCATGATTGACCGGCTGGATCGGCTTCCCGGCCCTCAGCAGGACGCGCTGGGCGTGGCGTTCGGGTTGCGCGCGGGCGACGCGCCGGATCGGTTTCTGGTCGGGTTGGCGGTGCTGAGCCTGTTGGCCGGGGTGGCCGAGGAGCAGCCGCTCCTCTGTGTCGTTGATGACGCCCAGTGGCTTGACCGGGCCTCGGCGCCCACGAGCTCTTCACCGAATTCGGCATGGAAGCGTTCGCCGAACGCGCCCGCGTCGAGCTTGAGGCCACCGGCGAGCACGCGCGCAAACGGACCGTCGAAACCCGCGACGACCTGCCCCCCAGGAAGCACAGATCTCACGCCTCGCGGCCGACGGTGCCACCAACCAAGAATCGCCGCGCAACTGTTCATCAGCCCGAGCACCGTCGACTACCACCTGCGCAAGGCATTTCGCAAGCTCGGGGTCAAATCCCGCACCCAGCTCGCGCGTCAGTTGCTCCAACCGGGCACCCGCCGCGAGCCTGCGGCGCGCGAGTCTTGACCGGAACCCACCTCGGCTGATCTCAGCAGCCGATGCTCGCGTGTCGCAACGCTGGCTCGATCGCACCAGGCAACCTGACAGAGCGCCGACGTAAGGGACTCGGGACCACCCGCCCTACCTTCACCGGCGGACCCGTCCCGCCCGGCATCGATTTACACGGAGGCGTCCAAGAAGTTTCCACACTGCCGCGAAGATCTGGTCAAACCTGCCGATCAGGGCGCGACAGGCGCGGCCGCGAGCAGCTCGTCGAGATCGAGCGGCGCGTCGAGCGCCGGCGAGTTGTCGGTGCCGTAGCGCGGCCACTGGTCACACGGCCGGTCCCAGGCCAGCTCCAGGTCGTTGCCGTCCGGGTCCGACAGGTAGACGGCCTGGTGGGTCCCGTGATCTAATGCCTGGCGCAGGGGCACGCCCGCGTCCACGAGCCGGCGCACCGTCTCGGCCAGCCGCGCACGCGAGGAGAAGTTCAGCGCCACATGGTGCAGGCCCGCGACGCCGTCGGGCTGCGGCGGACCGTCGGCCGACTTCCACGTGTTGAAGCCGAGATGATGGTGATAGCCGCCGGCCGACAGGAACAGGAGGTCGCCGGTGGTCCCCCAGCCGGGCACGTCGCGGGCCTCGAAGATCACGTCGAACCCCATGATCCCGACGTAGAACTCGCGGACCCGGTCGATGTCGGCCGTGCGCAGATGAACGTGGCCCACGCGCACCTCCGGGTCGATCCGGTGCTCGGGCGTGAACTGCGGATCAAAGGGTCCCTGGGGCCCGCTCATGACCGGCTCACACCGTAGCGGACGGCTGCCGTCCGGGATCAGATGCTCAGGCCGCCGTCGACGGTGAGGGTGTGACCGGTGATGAAGCGGCTCTCGTCGCTGGCCAGGAACACCACCGCCAGGGCGATCTCGTCGGGCTCGGCATGCCGAGCCAGCGGGATCATCTGCTCGAACACCTTGGCCGACTCCTCCTCCGAGGCGCCGATCGCCTCGACCTCGATCCGGTGCTGGAAGGTGTTGTCGGTGGGCCCGGGGTGGATCGTGTTGACCCGGATCCCCTTGGGCGCCATCTCCTTAGCTGCGGTGCGCATCAGGCCGACCACGGCGTGCTTGGAGGTGGCATAGGCCGCGATGCCCTGGTCGGAGGTCAGCCCCACGACGCTCGAGTTGATGATCAGGCTGCCCCCGGGCTCCATCGCCGCCAGCGCGTACTTGGCGACCAGAAAGCTGCCGGTGACATTGACCGCCATCACGCGGTTGAAGACGTCCACCGGATACTCGGCCACCGACGAGACCACCCCGAACACGCCGGCGTTGGCAAACGCGCAGTCCAGCCGGCCGTAGCGCGCGACCGTCTCGTTCACCGCTCGGCTGACCTGGTCGGGATCGGTCACATCGGTCATGCACCACGACGCCGCCTCGCCGCCCAGCTCGGCCGCCGCCCGCTCGAGCGCGGCTTGGTCGAGGTCGGCGATCACCACCCGCGCCCCCGCGGCCACGAACGCCCGCGCGGTCGCCACGCCGATGCTGCCGGCGCCGCCGGTGATGAGGGCCACCTTGCCGGCCAGGCGGGGCTGCGGTGCTGTGCTCACTGTCTCCTCCGTTTCGGGGCGGGGCCGGAATATATGCTTCCGCGCCGATAGCGGTTCCTGGGCGGCTCGACCTGGCTGACGCGCTGCGGGCCCGGTGAGTTCCGGCGCGGTCACGACTCTGACTTGCACGCCAGCGCATCGGCACTTGCCGGGCAGCGAACCCCGCGCCCTGCACGCTCGCCCCTCCGGGTACCGTTGCGCGATCAACCACCAGAGGAGGGGTTTCATGCAGTTCTCAGGCCGAGTCAGGGCGGCGGGAGTCGCGCTGCTCGCAAGCGGGGCTCTCGTGGGTTCGGCGGTCGTCGCCGAGGGCAGTGCCGCTGCTCATCCGGCACGTGCCGCCGCCGCGGTACCAAGCGTCAAGCGCTTCAGCATGGCGGGCTACGTCCTCAACGCGAAGTACACGCGCGGGCGCAACACCGGCAACACGTTCCAGCAGACCTACAAGGCGCACACCGTCCATGGCGTTCCCATCGCCGGCCCAAACGTCGGCGCCAAGTTCCCGGTCGAGAACTACGTGGCCATGGCGATCGGCAACCACGAGCTGTACGTCGCGTGGCTTGACACCAAGACCAACGCCCTGCTCGACGTGTTCGTCATGAACTTCAAGACGCACGCCATCTATGACTACGCCCCCGGCAGCCTCCACCCGGAGAGCACGGGGACCGTCACGATCGCGAAGACCGGGAGCACCAAGCCTCCCGCTTGATCGGGCTCCCGCCGATGCGGCCGCCTGATGGGCGGCCGCCATCAACCCATCAACATCAGTCCCGCGCGCCCACGCAGGCGCGCGCGTAGGCGGCGGTCAGCTCGCCCCACACCTTCCCGGTCCGCCCCCGGCGGCGCGCACCCGCCTCCCCCAGCTTGTCCCAGCCGCGCTGCTCCAGCCGGACCGCGGTGCCGGCGGGCACGGCCGTGAACGTGAGCTCGACCTCGGTGGCCTCTAACGGTGCGAAGAACAGGTGCCACAGGTAGCGCAGGCGAGTCGGCGGCTCCCAGTCCAGCACCCGCCCCCAATCGTGCTCGGCGCCATCGCGTCCGCGCTCCACGATCCGGCCGCCGGCGCGCGACTCGAACGTGATCGCCGACGGGTCGCCGCTGACGGTGTGCGATGGCGGCCACCACACCGCACACCGCCGCGTCCACACCTCGAACGCCTCCGCGGGCGGCACCCCCACCTCGAACTCCACGATGAGCGGCTCGTCAGTCATCGCGGCGGGGCCGGGAGGCATTCTCGGCCACGATGCGAAACCGCGTCGCCGCGTTGTCCCACACCGCCTCGAAGTAGGACCGGATCGCGTCGACGCCCTCGCCGCGCAGTTCGTAGATGTGCCGCGTCCCGTCCGGCCGGTCGTCCACCAGCCCGGCGCCCTTGAGCAGCCGTAGGTGCCGGGACACCGCCGGTCGGCTGATCGGCAGCTCGTCTGCGATCTCCCGGACGCTGCGGCCCCCGGTGCTGAGGATCTGCACGATCGCCCGCCGGTTGGCGTCGCCGAGGGCGTCCAGCGCCTCCGACGCGCCACCTGCCACACGCTCCGAGCTCACGTCACCTGCTCCTTGACCACTCCGTAACCTACAAGCTACCGTAACCTATAGGTTACCAACTGCCGCCGGAGGACCACGCCATGGCCACAGACGCACCCGCAGTGACCGGCTCGGGCACGCCCGAAGACCCCTGGACCCTGACCACCCCGCCGGGGAAGTCCACCTACCAGGCCTATCGCGACCAGCATGCCGACCCGCCCGCACTCGTGTGCGTCGTGGGCTCGACGACGCTCGGCTACCGGCTGCGCTGCATCGCCGACCTGCACGAGATGCTCACGCGCCACGGCGACTGGATGGCGCTGGGCAACGCCGACGAGCAGAAGCCGGCGCCCGAGGGAAGCGTCGAGGCGTGGGGCCGCTCGCCCGGCAATCCCGTGGGCGGCTGGTACGGGCTCAAGAAAGGGCTCCGCGGCCGGTTCGGCAACTACGTGCCGCCGGTGCTCGAGGCGCTGGGACTGGCCGAGGTGGAGCACAACGCGCGCAACAACCGGATGCGCGCGTTGTGATCCTCCGTCTCTCTAGATCTCGCAATCTCCCGTGAACCACGGGTCGAAGTGCTCGCAGACCGTCAGCGGGCTCTGGAACAGCCCGACCGACGGCAGCGCCTTCCCCGTGAATGAGAACAGCGTCAGGTCGTCGTTGGGTGTGCCGGCGCCGGGCTCCCACCCCACGCCCGGAATCCACTCGGGCTCCCAGTAGAACAGGCCCAGCGCCCGATGGTGCGGGACCTGAGCCAGGATCGAGAGGGCGTCGTTGTAGAAGCTCTCCTGGCCGCCGGGGTTGGCCGGGTAGCCGCGCTCCAGCTGGCTGGTCTGCCAGACGAAGTTGCCGGTGCTGTCACCGGCAGCCAGCGTCCACGCGTACTGGGACTCGGCGATCACGATCGGCTTGCCGTAGCGCGTCGCCAGATCGTCCACGTTGCTCCGCATCGCGTTCAAGTGCCCGTGGAAGAACGAGTAGTACGACAGCCCGATCACGTCGAACGGCACTCCGCCCTGGATCATGTGGTCGAAGAAGCGGACGCTGTCGGCGTTGTTGCCGCCCTCATCAAAGTGCAGCATCACGAGCAGTTTGTGGCCGGCCGGGTTGCCCTCGTGGGCGCCCGCCACCCCGGCCTTGAGCAGCTGCACCAGGTTGCTCCAACCGGTGTCGGCGGTCCAGTTCACCTGGCCCACCGGCCACAGGATCCCGTTGCGGATCTCGTTGCCGATCGACACCATGTCCACCGGCGTCCCCTGGGCCGCGAAGGCCTGGATGACCGAGCGCGTGTAGCTCTCCATCGTGGCGGTGAGCTGCGCCAGGTCCTGGCCCTGCCATGACGCCGGGATGTCCTGGTGCTGGGGGTCGGCCCAGAAGTCCGAGTAGTGGATGTCCAGGTACAGCTTGTCGCCGGCGGCTTTGATCCGCTGGGCCATCTTCAGGTCCGAGGCCAGGTTGCTGTAGCCCGGAGGCGGGTCCACCCACAGGCGCAGGCGCACGTAGTTGAGGCCGTGGTGGTTGAGGATCGACAGCGCGCTGCCGGGGAGGCCGCCGTCAGTGAAGTGCGCGCCGGCGGCCTCCTCCTGGGGCTCGAAGGACAGGTCGGCTCCTCGGAACGGCAGGACGCTGGAGGGCGTCGACGAGAACGCCCGGAACTCCCCGATGCACGGCGGCGTGCCGTCGTTGTCGGTCACGTCGATCTTGATGTACCGCGCCCTCAGCGTGCCCCGCAGCGGCCAATAGACCGGCTTGCCCGCGGGCGGTGTCTGCTGCTGTAGGTCGGGGACCGGCTGCAGCGAGTTCGGGTCGGTTCCGGCGCTGATGTTGGCCAGCGCCGTCGTGGCCGTGTCGCCCAGCGTCAGCCCGAACCCGTCAAGCGTGCGCACGCTGCCCAGATCGACGGTCACGCTGCCCGTCCACTGCGTCGCGCACCACTGCGTCGAGGCGTCGCCGTCGATCGCCTGCGGCGCCGGCGACGGCGGCGACGGCGGCGATCCGGAGGACCCGGTGGCGGTGCCGACAATCGCCACGTTGAGCGCGGTCGTGTACGGCCGCGACGTGCGGCTGTCGTGCTGAACGATCCGATGGGCGCGGCGGTTGGCCGCCGCGTGCGTGGTCATGCGCGCGTGCGGGCTCGCCCCGGCCGCCGCGGCCACCCCGGCGCCGGCGCACACCGCCAGCGCACAACCTAGGACCAGCGCCATCGCCAGGCGCTGAACGCGGTGAGACATGATCTCCCTCCTGCTCCGTGCGCTCCCCGGGGATCCAGGCGCCGTTGTGAGCGCTAACACCGGCGTGGTGCCAGCGAGGGTACCCGTAGCGCGCAGACTGAAACCGCCTGGTGCTGGCTTGGTGTCGTCTCGGCGCCGGTGGGGTGCCGGCGCACGTCAACGACGGCTTTCGAAGGCAGAGCTCGGCGCGGCGGCCGGGCCCGCGAGACGGCGCAGCCGCCCCCCTTTCGACCCCTCACTAATGAGACGCGCGATCTCTTACCGCCATAGCGATAAAAATGTCGCGAATCACGTTCGGGCCCCCCTTCCTGAGCCCGTCGTTGACGTTCGCCGGCGCCCCGCACCGACGCCTCACTCCAGGTGGAACACCTCCTCCAGCGGCGCCATCGCCGCGTCGGGCGCCACCCCCTCCTCGAGCTCGAAGAACTCGGCCATCTCGGCCTGCCAGCGCGCATTCACATTGCGCTGCTGCATCGCTGCCTGGGCGGCAGCGAAGTCGTCGCACTCGAGGTATCCGACGAGCGTCCCGTCCGGCGCCAGGAAGATCGAGTAGTTGTGCCAGCCGGTCTCCCGCAGGGCATCGAGCATCTCGGGCCACACGGCAGCGTGGCGCTCGCGGTACTCCTGCGCCCGCTCGGGCCGGATCCGGAGGAGAAAACAGATCCGGCGACCGGCGGGCGCGGAAGGCACCACTCGAAGCTACCCATCCCCGCCTAGACGTGTCAAGGAATCGCACTTAAACGCGCAAGTATCCCGACCTATCCTCGTGCGCCCCGTAACCAACTGGCAACTTGACACGGACAAACATGGTCTGATTTGATCGAGTCTGTTCGTTTTGCTCTGAGGGAGAGAGGCGAAGAATGCAGGGCACCCCGGACCCCGACGGGCAGAGCTTTCGACCGCTTCCAGTCAAAGCCCAGCAGAGGAGTCGTCGTATGCATCAACACGAGGCGCATCCCCGGTGGACGCGTCGTTTCCGTTGGTCCGGCCTGGCCCTGGTGGGCTCGGTCGCCGCCCTGAGTCTCGCCGCGTGCGGCTCATCCAGCAGTTCGTCGTCGTCGAGCGCCGCATCGTCCTCGGCCGCGGGCACGTCATCGGCCGCGGCCACGTCGTCGGCCGCCGGCGGGAGTGGCGGCGTGAAGAGCGGGCTCAAGGTGTTCGTGATCCCCAAGAACCTCGGCAACAACTACTTCACGGTCGCCGACAGCGTGAAGACCGGCGGCGCGCTCGCCGCCGTCAAGGAGCTGGGCTCGACGGGAACCGAGACCAGCGGCTCGGCCGCCACATCGGCCTCCCAGCTGCCGGCCATCCAGGCCGCGATCGCCAAGGGCGCCAACGTCCTCATCGTCTCGGCCACCGATCCGACAGCGCTGTGCCCGACGCTCAAGCAGGCGATGGCCCGCGGGATCACGGTCGTAACCTACGACTCCGACGCGCCGACCTGCCGTGACCTGTTCATCAACCAGGCATCGACGGCGGAGATCGGTACCAGCGAGGTCGACCTCCTCGCCAAGGAGCTCCATGACCAGGGTCAGATCGGGATCGTCTCGGCCGCCGCTTCGGCGACGAACCAGAACGCCTGGATCGGCTACATGAAGCAGGAGCTCAAGAAGTACCCGAAGATGTCGCTGGCCTCGATCGTCTACGGCAACGACGACCCGACCACCGCCACCCAGGTGACCAGCGGCCTGCTCCAGCACTACCCCAAGCTCGCCGGGATCATCTCGCCGACCACGGTCGGCATCGCCGCCGCCGCCGGCGTGCTCGACACGTCGCAATACCGCGGCAAGGTGCAGCTGACCGGCCTGGGCACGCCCCTGTCGATGAAGAAGTTCGTCAAGGACGGCACCGTCCAGGCGTTCGAGCTGTGGGACCCGGCCAAGCTCGGCAACCTGGCCGCGTACGCGGCGATCCAGCTGGCCTCCAAGAAGTTCTCGGCCACGCCCGGTCAGACGTTCACCGCCGGCAAGCTCGGCAGCTTCAAGATCCTGCCGGACAAGTCCGTCGTGCTCGGGCCGCCCCAGGTGTTCAACAAGGCCAACATCGACCAGTTCAACTTCTAGACAGACCACGACCGGCGGCTCGGGCGCGCCACCTGGGCGCCCCGGGCCGCCACCACCCAAACTGACCACCACCGGAACCCTCAACCCCAGGCCGATGCCCACATGACCCCACCCGCCGCCGTCGCGGCCGACGCCCAAGCGCCGGCATCCGCGCCGGTGCTCACCCTGGCACACGCCAGCAAGGCGTTCGCCGGGGTGCATGCGCTCCAGGACGTGTCGCTGGAGCTCTATCCCGGTGAGGCGCACGCGCTGCGTGGGCGAGAACGGCGCGGGCAAGTCGACGCTGGTCAAGATCCTGGCCGGTGTGCACCAACCCGACGCCGGGCTGCTGACGCGTCGAGCGGTGAGACGGTGTTCCTCAACGGTCCCGCCGACGCCGCGCGACCAGGGAATCGCCGTCATCTACCAGGAGCCGACGCTGTTCCCCGACCTGTCGGTGGCGGAGAACGTGTTCATCGGCCGCCAGCCGCTGCGCAGCGCCCGCCGCATCGACGCGCGTGCGATGGACCGCGCAGGTGGAGGAGATCTTCAAGCGCCTCGGGGTGCGCCATCGACCCCGATCGCATCGCCCGCGGCCTGTCGATCGCCGAGCAGCAGCTCGTCGAGATCGCCAAGGCGCTTCACCCGAAGGCCCGCGTCCTGATCATGGACGAGCCGACCGCCGCCCTGTCGCCGGTGGAGGCCGAGCGCCTGTTCACCGTGGTGCGAGACGCTGCGCGCGCGACGGCGCCGCCGTTGTCTTCATCTCGCCACCGGCTCGAGGAGGTCTTCGCGCATCTGCCAGCGCGTCACCGTGCTGCGCGACGGCAAGCTGATCGTGCTCCCGCGCCGCTCGAGGGGCTCACGCCCGATGACCTCGTCCGGGCCATGGTCGGCCGCGACGTGGCCAGCGCGGCAGCCACCAGCGCGCACGAGCCCGGGCGACGTGGTGCTCGAGCGTCGAGCGTCTCACTCGCGAGGGCGTGTTCGTCGACATTTCCTTCGAGGTGCGCGCCGGCGAGGTGGTGGCGCTGGCCGGGCTCGTGGGGGCCGGGCGCAGCGAGGTGGCGCGCGCGATCTTCGGCATCGACCGCTATGACGCGGGCACAGTCAGCATCGCGGGCCGCAGCGCTGCGCCGCGGCTCCCCCACCGCCGCCATGGACGCCGGCATCGGCTTCGTGCCCGAGGACCGCCGCCAGAACGGCCTGGTCATGGAGATGTCCGACCGCGCGCAACATCGCGCTGGCCTCGATGCACGCGCCTCGAGAAAGCCGGCCTGCATCTTCGGGCGCGTCGAGCGTAGCTTCGCGCGCCGAGTGGGCCAAGCGGCTACAGGTCAAGTACGGCCGGATCTCCAGCCCGGTGACGCTCGCTGTCGGGCGGCAACCAGCAGAAGGTCGTGCTGGCCAAGTGGCTGGCCCGCCAGCCGGCGCTGCTCATCGTCGACGAACCGACCCGCGGGATCGACATCGGCACCAAGGCCGAGGTGCATCGGCTGCTGTCCTCGCTGGCCGGCGATGGCGTCGCGGTCCTGGTCATCTCCTCCGAGCTGCCCGAGGTGCTGACTTTGGCCGACCGCGTGCTCGTCATGCGCGAGGGCCGCCTCGCCGCGACGCTCTCGCGCGAGCAGGCCACCGAGCAGGCGATCGTGGCCGCCGGCACCGGTCAGACGGAGCGCCCGGACCCGCCCGGGGCATCGGCGTGAGCACAGCGACGCAGACGACGCCCAGCCCCCCGGGCGTGCCCGAGGGAGCGCTGGGCAACCCCCGCAACCTCGTCGACTTCGTGCTGCGGGCGCGCACGTTCGGGATCGTCGGGATCCTCGCGCTGTTCGTCATCGTCACCACGCTCATCCAGCCGAGCTTCCTCAGCGCCTCCAACATCCGCTTCATCCTCTCCGACGCGACGCTCTACGCGCTGCTCGCGATCGGTCAGACGTTCGTCGTGCTGACCCGCAACGTTGATCTATCCGTCGGGTCGGTGGTGGGCTTCTCAGCCTACGTGTCGGCCAACATGTTCCAGACCCATCCCGGGATCGCCATCCCGGTGGTGTTCGCGGTCGGCATCGGGATCGGGCTGGCGTGCGGCCTCGTCACCGGGCTGATCACCGCCGTCGGCCGGGTCCCCAGCCTGGTGGTGACGCTGGCGATGCTCTACATCATCCGCGGGGTCGACACGATCCTCATCGGCTCGGGCCAGGTGGTGGCCAACTCCCTGCCCGACTCGTTCATCAACATCTTCCACGCCACGTTGCTGGGCATCCCCGTGCTGGCCTGGGCGACCACGGTGCTGGTGGCGATCGCGGCGTACTACCTGCGCTCCTATCGGTCGGGACGGGAGCTGTACGCGATCGGCTCGGACCCTGACGCGGCGCGGCTGGCGGGCATCCCCATCGCCAGGCGCATCTTCTTCACCTTCGTGCTGTCGGGGGCCGTCGCGGGCCTCGGCGGCGTCTTCTGGGCCACCCAGTACAACACCATCGACGCCACCGCCGCCACCGGCCTCGAGCTCCAGGTGATCGCCGCGGTGGTGGTCGGCGGGGTGGCCATCTTCGGCGGCAGCGGCAGCGTCGTCGGCGCGGCGCTGGGGGCGCTGCTGCTGCAGACGATCAACGTTGCGCTCAACGTGCTCGGCGTCCCCTCGTTGTGGACGGAGGCGATCGCGGGCTTCCTGCTGCTCGCTGGCCATCACCTGGACCGCGGCATCCAATTGAAACTGGCCTCCGCACTGCGCAAGAGAAGGACCCACCTTGGCGCTTGAATCATCCACCACATCGCGGTGGCGCAACGCTGTGCAGTCCGCACCCGCGCAGAACGTCCTCCGCTGGGAGTCAGCGCTGGTGGTGGCGCTCGTCGCCGTCATCCTGCTCGGCACCTCGATCTCCCCCCAGTTCACCTCAGCAGCTACAACCTCTTCACCACCTGCACGAACATCGGCGACCTGGCGATCATGGCGCTGCCGATGACGCTGATCATCATCACCGGCGAGATCGATCTGTCGATCGCCTCGGTGCTGGCGCTGTCAGCGGAGACTGATGGGCGTACCTGTGGATCCACCACTGGTCGATGCGCGCTCATCATCGTGACCTGCCTGGCCATGGGCGCGGTCGCGGGCGCCATCAACGGCCTCCTCATCACCCGGGTCGGGCTGCCGTCTCTGGCGGTGACGATCGGCACGCTGACGCTCTATCGGGGCCTGGCCAACGTCATGCTGGGCCCGATCAGCGTCTCGAGCTTCCCGTCCAGCTACACCTCGGTGGGCGTCAATGGCTTCCTCGGCATCCCGTCGATCTCGTGGTCGGTGGCGATATTCGTGATCCTGGCCATCGCCACCGGGGTGATGTTGCGCATGACCGCGGCGGGGCGGTCGCTGTACGCCATCGGGCTCAACCAGGAGGCGGCCTTCCACGCCGGCATCCGGGTCAAGCGGATCAAGATGTCGCTGTTCGTGCTGTCGGGGCTGGTGTGCGCCGCCGTCGGCATCCTGTACGCGTTCGAGCTCGTCCTCCGCGGCCGAGAACATCGGGATCGGCTTCGAGCTCCAGGTGGTGACGATCGTCCTCCTCGGCGGCGTCTCATCTTCGGCGGCCGCGGCACGATCCTCGGAGTGGCACTGGCCGCGGCGGTGTATGCCCTGCTGCGCAGCGCGCTGCTGCTCACCAGCTCGTTCAACGAGAACGACTTCCAGGTGGTGTCGGGCGGGCTGCTGATCCTCAGCGTGTTGGTCCCCAACCTGGCCGCCTTCGCCCGCCGGGGCCGGGAGCTGATGGCCCGGCGGCGAGGCCGTGGCGCGGCCGCGGCTGCATCGGGAGCCCAGGGTGGCTGAGTCCCTGCGGCTGGCGGCCGTCGACCTCGGCGCCGAGAGCGGCCGGGTGGTGCTCGGCCGCTTTGACGGCGAGACCGTGGCCCTCGACATCTGCCACCGCTTCGCCAACCGGCCCGTGTGGCTGCCCGACGGACTGCACTGGAACCTGCCCGGGCTGTTCGTGGAGACACTGAACGGCCTCGGCGCCGCCGCCGACAGCGGGCCGCTGGACGGCATCGGGATCGATGCCTGGGGCTGTGACTACGCGCTCCTCGACAGCGAGCACCGGATGCTCGGGCTGCCGTTCAGCTACCGTGACGAGCGCACGTCGGCCGAGAACATGGACCGCGCCCACACCCGAGTGAGCCGCGAGGAGCTCTACCGGCGCACCGGCATCCAGACGATGCCGATCAACACCGTGTACCAGCTGACCGCCGAGGCCGGCGGCGCCGCCGCCCGCGCCGCCGAACACCTCGCGCTGGTGCCCGACCTGATCGGGCTGTGGCTGACCGGGACGCTCGCCAACGAGCTGACGATCGCCTCCACCACCGGCCTGCTCGAGGCTCGCGGCCGGCGCTGGGCGGCCGACCTGGCGACGCGGCTGGGGCTGCGGGCGGGCCCGTTCTCCGGCGAGGTCGTAGCGCCCGGTTTCGAGCTCGGCACCGTGCTCGAACGTCACGCCGCCGCCGTGGGCGCGCCCGTGCGCGCGGTCGGCGCTCACGACACCGCCTCGGCCTTCGCCGCCGCGCCGCTGGCCTCACGCGCACGACGCGGTCCTGTCGTCCGGGACGTGGTCGCTGCTGGGCGTCGAGCTGGAAGAGCCCGAGCTCGGCCCGGACGCCGAGGCTTTCAACCTGACCAACGAGCGCGGCGTGGGCGACACCGTCCGCCTGCTGCGCAATGTGATGGGCCTGTGGCTCGTCCAGGAGTGCCGCCGGGTGTGGCGCGCCGAGGGCGCCGCGCACGACTACGGCGAGCTGGTGGCGCTGGCCGGCGAGGCCCGCGCCGACGTCCCCGTGTTCGACCCCGACCACGACTCGCTGCTGCACGGCGGCGACATGCCCGCCCGCATCGCCGCGCTGTGCACCGGCGCCGGCCGGCCCGCCCCCGACGGCGCGGGCGAGCTCGTGCGGTCGATCCTCGTCTCGCTCGCCTGTAAATACCGCTTGGTGCTCGAGCAGCTCGAGCAGGTCACCGACCGCCGGATCGACACCATCCACGTCGTCGGTGGCGGCGCCCGCAATGAGCTGCTGTGCCGGCTCACCGCCGACGTCTGCGCGCGCGAGGTCGTCACCGGGCCCGTCGAGGCCACCGCCCTGGGCAACGTCCTGGTCCAGGCCCTCGCCCTCGGGGAGATCTCGGATCTCGCCGAGCTGCGCCGCGTCGTGGAGCGCTCGGTGGCGCCCCGGCGCTACGAGCCGCGGCCGTCGTCGCCCGCGGCGGAGACCTACCCCCGCTTCTTGGAGACGACCGGGCTGGGGGCGCCCGTTTAGACAGAGAGGACGATTGGCTTGACCGACACCCAGTCCGCATACCAACCGCTCGCCCGCCGGCTCGCCGACGGCGGACACGACGTCGCCGCGATCGAGCGGGCGCTGGCTGCCTTTTCGGTGGAAACGCCGTCGTGGGGCTATGGCGACTCGGGAACGCGCTTCGGCGTCTTCCCGCAGCCGGGACGGCCCCGGGACGTGTTCGAGAAGATCGACGACGCCGCCGAGGTGCACCGGCTCACCGGCACCGCCCCCGCCGTGGCCCTCCATTTCCCGTGGGACGCCGTGGAGAACCTCGGCGAGCTGTCGAGCCACATCGCCGAGTCCGGCCTGCGCGCTGGCGCGGTCAACCCCAACCTGTTCCAGGACCCCGACTACAAGCTCGGCTCGCTCACCAACCCGGACCCGGCGATCCGGCGCAAGGCGACCGAACACCTGCTGGAGTGCGTGCAGATCGCCGCCGAGCTCGGCTCCACCGCCCAGTCGCTGTGGCTGGCCGACGGGACCAACTACGCCGGCCAGGACGACCTGCGCGCCCGGCGCGCCCGCCTCGGAGACAGCCTGGCCCAGCTCTACGGCGCCCTGCCCGCGACCCAGGAGCTGCTCGTCGAGTACAAGTTCTTCGAGCCCGCCTTCTACGCCACCGACATCGGCGACTGGGGCTCGGCGCTGCTGCTGTGCCAGGCGCTCGGCGACCGCGCGCGCGGGTGCTGGTGGACCTCGGCCACCACGCCCAGGGGGTCAACGTGGAGCAGATCGTCGCCATCCTGTCGCGCGAGGACCGGCTCGGCGGCTTTCACTTCAACAACCGCAAGTACGCCGACGACGACCTGATCGTCGGCTCGGTCAACCCGCTCGAGCTGTTCCTGATCTTCGGCGAGCTGAGCGCCGGCGCGGCGGCGCTCCCACGCCTCACGATCGACCAGTCCCACAACGTCGAGCCCAAGGTCGAGGCGATGGTGCTGAGCGTCCTCAACCTCCAGGATTCCTACGTCAAGTCGCTGCTCATCGACCGCGCCGCCCTGGCGCAGGCACAGAGCGACGGCGGACGTGCTGCGCGGCCATGAGCTGCTGCTGGACGCCTACAACACCGACGTGCGCCCGCTGTGCGCCAAGGTGCGCGAGGAGCTCGGCGCGGCCGCTGACCCGATCGGCGACCTGCGCGCCTCGGGCTACGTGGAGCGCATGGCCGAGCAGCGACCCACCGACCCGGCGGGCGCGGGGGTGAAGGGATGAGCGTCGCCGCCCCCATCGTCGCCACGGTCGCGGACCAGTGGTCTCTTCAGGACGCCGCCCGGGCGACCACCACGCTGGACGAGGTGCTGCTCGCTTCCCGCCTGCTCGGCTCCAACCGCGCGCTGGCCAACTTCGGCGGCGGTAACACGTCGGCCAAGGGGACTGCCACCGATCACGTGGGCCGCGAGGTCGCGGCGATGTGGGTCAAGGGCTCGGGCAGCGACCTGGCCACCATGTCGGCCACGGACTTCACCCCGCTGCGCCTGGAAGAGATCCTGCCGTTGCTGCAGCGCGACGCGATGTCTGACGAGGAGATGGTCGCGCACCTCGCGCGCTGCCAGCTCGATCCCGCGGCGCCCCGCTCCTCGATCGAGACGCTGCTGCACGCGTTCATTCCCGCCGCGCACGTGCACCACACCCACCCGGACGCCATCAACGCGCTCGCTTGCGCCGCCGACGGCCAGGAGCTGATCACCGAGTGCTTCGGCGACAGCGCCGCGTGGATTCCCTACATCCGTCCCGGCTTCAGCCTGGCCAAGCAGGTCGGCGAGGCGGTTCGCGCCAACCCGGACCTGCGCCTCGTCGTGCTGGCCAAGCACGGCCTGGTGGTGTGGGGTGACACCGCGCGCGAGGCCTACGAACAGACGGTGTCGGTGTGCAATCAGGCCGCCGAGCTGGTCAACGGGCGCAGCGCCCAGGCCCAGCGCTTCGGCGGACCGGCGCGCGACGCGGCTCGACGCCGAGGCCCGCGCCTCGACCCTTCACCAGGTGCTCCCGGCGCTGCGCGGTGCGGTGTCGGGCGCCCGCTCCAAGGTGCTGCTCGCCGACCTCTCCACCGCGGTGTGCGAGCTGGTGGACTCGCGGCGGGGCCACGAGATCGCGACGGTGGGCGCGGCCTGCCCCGACCACCTCGTGCACACCAAGCGGGTCCCGATGTGGGTCGCCTACGACCCGGCCCGGGATGACCTGGCCACGCTGCGCGCCCGCGTGGTCGACAGTGCCGGTGAGTACCGCCACCAGTACGAGGCCTACTTCGTGCGCCACGCCGCCGATGGCGACGAGATGGCCGACCCCGACCCCCGCGTCGTCCTCATCGAGAACGTGGGGATGGTGACCGTGGGGCAGACACCGAAGGCGGCGCGGGTCTCGCGCGACCTGTATCACCGGGCCGTCGAGGTGATGGCCGGCGCCGCGCGCGGTGTCGCGGTTCGTCTCGCTCACCGAGTCCGAGAGCTTCGCGGTCGAGTACTGGCCACTGGAGCTCTACAAGCTGTCGCTGGCCCCGCCCCCGGGCGAGCTCCAGGGCAAGGTGGCGCTGGTCACCGGCGCCGCCGGCGGGATCGGGCGCGCGGTGCTGCGCGCGCTGAGTGGCGCCGGGGCCTGCAGTGGTGGCCTTCGATATCGACGGCGACGGTGCCGCCGACGCGGTCGCGGAGCTGGGCGACGGCGGCGCGTCCGTGCTCGGCGATGTCACCTCCGAGGCGTCGGTCGCGAACGCCTTCGCGGCGGCGGTGGACGCCTTCGGAGGCGTGGACATCGTCGTCTCCAACGCCGGGATCGCGTCCAGCGCCCCGATCGCCGAGACGACCCTGGCCGAGTGGGAGCGCAACCAGTCCGTGCTGGGCAGGGGCTACTTCCTGGTCGCCCGCGAGGCCTTCCGCGTCATGCACGCGCAGAGCCGCGGCGGCTCGATCGTGTTCGTGGTCTCCAAGAACTCGCTGGTAGCCGGGCCCAATGCCTCGGCCTACTCCAGTGCCAAGGCGGCCGAACTGCACCTCGCCCGTTGCCTGGCCGAGGAGGGCGGGCCCGCGGGCATCCGCGTCAACACCGTCAACCCCGACGCTGTCCTCCAGGGGTCGAGGATCTGGGACTCGAGCTGGCGCACCGAGCGCGCTGACGCCTACGGCATCGCTCCCGACCAACTCGAGGAGCACTACCGCAAGCGCACCGCCCTCGGCGTCAACGTGCTGCCTGAGGACATCGCCGACGCGGTCCTGCACTTCGCCTCCGGGGCGCGCTCGGCCAAGAGCACCGGCAACATCCTCAACGTCGACGGCGGTGTCGCCGCGGCGTTCCCCCGCTAGCGAGCACCCGGGGCGGCGCTGTGGTTCATGTGCGACCCTGTGCCCGTGAGCGGCGTATCTGACCACAAGCAACCAGTGGTGCCCGCCGAGCGGCGGCGGATGATCCTCGAGCTGCTGCGCGAGCGCGGGTCGGTCAGCGTCGCCGCGGTGGAGGAGCGCTTCGGGGTCTCCCCCATGACGGCGCGGCGTGATCTGGCGATGCTGGCCGAGTCGGGCTACGCCCGGCGCACCCATGGCGGTGCCATGCTGCCCGAGCTGGCCGCGCACGAGGATTCGTTCCAGAGCCGCGTGGAGCAGGACATCGACGTCAAGATACGCCTGGCCCAGGCGGTGGCGGCCACACTCACGCCCAACGAGACGGTGTTCATCGACTCGTCGAGCACGGCCTTCTTCGTGGTGCGCGAGATCCTGGAGTCCGGCCTGCCGGTGACGCTGCTGACCAACTCGCTCCCGGTGATGACGCTGGTGGGGTCAGGCGACGCACCCCAGGTGGACCTGATCGGCATCGGCGGCACCTTCCGCAAGCTGACGCGGTCCTTCGTCGGCGCCGAGACGGTCCGCATGATCGAGCGGTTCTTCGTCGACCGGATCGTGTTCAGCGTCAAGGGGATCGAGATGGAGGGCTTCCTCACCGACCCCGATCCCCTCGAGGCCGACGTCAAGCGGGCGATGATCGACCGCGCCCGCTCGGTCCTCCTGGTGGCGCAGGCTCAGAAATTCGACGAGCGGGGGCTGAACGTAATCGTCCCCGCGGCGAATGTCGACCTGGCCTACCTGTCTGATCCGCCGAGCACGGGGGTACGCATCCTGGAGGCGGCGGGCGTCGAGGTCCACGCCGTCTGACGCTGCCTCGGCCTGCCCGCGGGCTGCGGCCGGGAGCGGGCGATGGCGCGCGCGAGCGGCGTGACGACCACGGCGATGACCACTGCGCAGAGAACGAGGTTGAGGATGAGGATCATGGTTTCTGACTCCTTGACTGGGGGTGATCCGAGGATCGGCCGCCCCCCGAAGACGAACGTGGGATCCGCGTAAGCCCGCGCTAAGAGACGCCCTGAGACAGGACTAGGTTGTAGGGATGACCCTTCTTGCCGTAACGCCGTTTCTCCGTCTATCGTTGCCCGCGTGACTGATCGGGTCCCGGGAGCGGGATCACCGGGGGCAGAGGGCAGGGGCGAGCCAGCCTCCGGTGCGATCTTCACCCGGTCGATCCTCGACACTGCGCACGAAGCGTTCGTGGCGATGGACGCCGATGGACTGATCGTGGAGTTCAACCGCGCGGCCGAGCGCACGTTCGGCTTCTCCCGCGATGAGGTGCTGGGCCGTGCAGTGGCCGACACGCTCATCCCGGAGCGCTTCCGCGAGGCCCACCGCAGCGGCGTGCGGCGATTTCTGGGCACCGGCGAACGGACGATCCTCGATCAGCGCGTCGAGCTGAGCGCTCTGCACTGCAACGGCTCCGAGTTCCCGATCGAGATGACGATCTCATGCACCTATGACGAGAGCACCGGGGACAATGGCCGCCCACGCTTCCACGCCTTCCTGCACGACATCTCCGAGCGGCGGCTCAGCGAGCAGGTCCTGCGCGCGATGCAGTCGGTGACCCACGCAATGGCGCGCTCCGACACGCCGCAGGAGGCCCTCGAGGCACTGCTGGAGCGCCTGGGTACGGACATGGACTGGCACGTGGGCGCCTACTGGGCCGTGGCCGAGGACGGCGCGCTGGACCGGGTGGCGGGCTGGACCGCGACCGGGGTCGACGCCTCGGATTTCGTGCGGCTCAGCCGTCAGCTGCGCCTGGAGCCGGGGGCGGGGCTCCCCGGGGAGGCCCTGGAGAGCGGTGAGCCGATCTGGATCGGAGACTATGCCGCGGACTCCTCGTTCCTGCGCGCCACGGCGGCGCGCAAGACGGGCCTGCACTCCGCGGTGTGCGTGCCGGTGACGCGGGAGGGGGAGATCGTCGGCGTCCTCGAGTTCTTCTGCGCCCAGGTGCGGGTGCGCGACGAGGCGATCATCGGTGCGCTGGCCACGGTCGGCGGCCAGGTGGGCGAGCTGCTGGGCATCCTGGACCATCGCCACACGCTGATGCGTCGGCTGGAGACGGCCGCCCTCACCGATCAGGTCACCGGCCTGCCCAACCGGCGTGCCTGGGAGGAGACCCTCGGCCGCGAGCTCGCACGCGCCACGCGTGACGGCCATCCCGTGTGCGTGGCGGTGCTCGACCTCGACGACTTCAAGCGCTACAACGACCAGCGCGGCCACCTGGCCGGCGATGTGCTGCTCGCCCAGGCTGCTGAGGCGTGGCGCACCGAGCTGCGCGGGAGCGACGTCCTGGCCCGCTACGGCGGCGACGAGTTCGCCGCGCTCATCCCGGGACGGCCCCTCGAGACCGCCCTGACCGTGATCGAGCGCCTGCGCCGCGCCACCCCGCAGGGGTCCGCCTGCTCCGCGGGCGTGGCCGTCTGGGACCGCACCGAGTCCGCGATCGACCTGTTCGGGCGCGCCGACAGCGCGCTCTACGTGGCCAAGCAGTCCGGGCGCAACCAGATCGCCGCAGCGACCTAGGCGGGTCTGTGCGCGTCTCCGGCCGCGCGTGGCGAACGTCACCGACGGCTCTCGAAGGGGGACTAGGCCAGATGAGCCGGCTCGGCGTGCGTTTCGCGAATCCCGAGAGCTGACTCTGGGACAAAACACGCCGTTTTCCCGTGCTTCTGGTCCCAGAGTCGCACCTGGGGGAGCGGCCCGTGGCCGGTAGCGGCGTCGCTGCCGTCGCTCACACGCGGCCACCAACCCGGGGATTCACAGGACAGCCTCGACACAGACAAAATCGCCCAGGGCCCCTCGCGCGGGGTTCGGCAACTCGGCAACCTGCCTTCCTAGGCCGCTGTTGATGATCCCCGTGGATCGCCGGAGCTCGCCACCCGAGATCACGCACGTGCGGCGCGCCACAGCGACGCCGCCAGGAGCCCCAGGGCGGCCACGGGCATGATCCACCAGGCGGTCAGTCCCGCGCCGGCGGCCACCGCGGTGACGCCGAGGGCGACCGCCACGCCCGCGGCGACACGCCAGTCGTCGCCGACGACGAAGTCGTAGAGAAACGCTCCGAACGCGCGCACGCGCCTCATGCCCGCGCGGCCGCCCGTCTCGAGCGTCCCGCCCCGCCGGCCCGCCGCAGCGCCGCGACCATGGCCAGCGCGCAACCCAGCGTCGCGGGGATGATGGCCAGCAGCGCCGCGTCGCCGCCGGGCCAGTGCGCGCCAGCGCCCTCGGCGCCCCAGAAGATCCCGAACGAGGTCAGCATCACGCCCACCCCGAACTTCAGGGTGTTCTCGGGCACCCGGGACAGTGGCGCGTGGGCCACCACCCCGGCCAGGGCGACGCCTACCACCGCCACCGCCGCGGCGGCGGCGGCCAGCGGGACGTTGTGCTGGTTGGCGCCGAAGGTGAGCACGATGAACACGACCTCGAGCCCCTCCAGGAGCACGCCTTTGAACGCCACCGTGAACGAATACGCGTCGAGACCCTCGCTCACGGCGCCCGCCCCTCGCGCCGCCGCCTCCTCCTCCTCGTAGGCGGCGAGCTCGTCATGCAGCGCCTTCAGGCCGGTGGCGCGCAGGATGGCCTTGCGCAGCCACTGCAGCCCGAAGATGAGCAGCAGCCCGCCCACCACCACCCGCAGGACCCCGATCGGCAGCGCCGTGATGGCCGGCCCGAGCGCCGCGGTGAGCACCGCCAATGCCGCCAGCGCGGCCCCCACCCCCGTCAGCGCCGAGCGCCAGCTCCGGGTGGCGCCGACGGCCAGGACGATGGTCAGCGCCTCGACCGCCTCGACCGCGCAGGCGGCCAGGACCGACAGCGCCAGTCCGACCTCCGCGCCGCTCACGCCGTGCGGACCGCCGCGGAGTCGGCCAGGCCCAGCTCTTCGATGGCCTGGTCGCGCATCTTGAACTTCTGCACCTTGCCGGTGACGGTCATCGGGAACGAGTCCACCAGCTTGACGTAACGGGGGATCTTGTAGTGGGCGATTCGCCCCTGGCAGAACGCGCGCACGGCGTCGGCGTCCAGCGACGCGTCGTCGCGGGGGATCACCCAGGCCATGAGCTCCTCGCCGTAGCGAGCGTCGGGCACCCCGATGACCTGGACGTCGGCGATGGCGGGATGGCTGTAGAGGAACTCCTCCACCTCGCGCGGATACACGTTCTCGCCGCCGCGGATGACCATGTCCTTGCTGCGACCCACGATGTTGACGTAGCCCTCGTCATCCATGGTGGCCAAGTCGCCGGTGTGCATCCAGCCGTCGGCGTCGATGGCCTCGGCGGTGCGCTCGGGGTCGTTCCAGTAGCCCGCCATCACGCTGTAGCCGCGCGTGCACAGCTCGCCATGCTCCCCGCGGGCGACGGTGGCGCCGCCCTCGGGGTCGACGATCCTGATCTCGACGTGGGGGTGGACGCGCCCAACCGAGCCGACCCGCTGCTCCACCGGGTCGTCATGAGCGGTCTGGGTCGACACCGGCGAGGTCTCGGTCATGCCGTAGCAGATGCCGACCTCGCTCATATGCATGAGATCGATGACCCGCTTCATCACCTCCACCGGGCACGGCGAGCCGGCCATGATCCCGGTGCGCAGCGAGCTGAGGTCGTAGTCGGCGAACCGGGGATGGTCCAGCTGCGCGATGAACATCGTCGGCACTCCGTACAGCGACGTGCAGCGCTCCTCCGCACACGCCTTGAGCGTGGCCTCGGGATCGAAAGCCGGCGCGGGGATGACCATGGCCGCGCCGTGGGTGGTGGCGCCGAGGTTGCCCATGACCATCCCGAAGCAGTGGTAGAAGGGCACGGGGATACAGACCCGGTCCTCCTCGGTGTAACGGCACCCCTCCCCCACGAAGTAGCCGTTGTTGAGGATGTTGCGGTGCGTCAGCGTGGCGCCCTTGGGAAAGCCGGTGGTCCCGCTGGTGTACTGGATGTTGATGGGGTCGTCGGGCGCGAGCCCGTCGGCCCGGGCGCGCAGCTGGTCCGGCGAGACCTCGCCGGCGCCGGCCAAAAGGTCGTCCCAGTCGGGCGAGTCCAGAAACACCACGCGCTCGAGCTCGGTGAGCGCCGGGCGGATCTCCTCGATCATCGCCCGGTAGTCCGAGGTCTTGAACGCGGAGGCGGTCACGAGCATGCGGCAGCCGGATTGGCGCAGCACGTATTCCAGCTCCAAGGTCCGGTAGGCCGGGTTGACGTTGACCAGAATGGCGCCGAGCTTGGCGGTGGCGTATTGGACCAGCGTCCACTCCAGGCAGCTGGGGCTCCAGATCCCGATCCGGTCCGCCTTCTCGAGCCCGGCGGCGATCAGGGCGCGGGCCAGCTCGTCTACGCGGGCGCCCAGCTCGGCGTAGCTACAGCGGCGGCCCTGGGCGCACGAGATGACCGCATCGCGCTCGCCGAAGCGCGCGACCGTGCGCTCCAGGTTGGCGCCGATCGTCTCGTCGAGCAGGGGCGCGGACCTGTCGCCGCGCGCGTAGGAATCGGTCATCGCCCTCTCCGATGGTTGGCTGAAACCCTGAGCGCGATTCTACGGGCGCCCCCGGGGTGCATACTCAAGGCGCTGTGCCCCCTCCCCCTGACTTACTGTGACCACGGTCCATGTCCTGCGCGCGGACCCGGAGCTGGCCGAGGCGATCCCGCCGGCGCTGCGCGCTCGCGCCGCCGAGGAGTGTGTCGCCCGCACCCGCAGCGTCAACCGCGGACGCTGGGAGCCCGAGGACGACACCGCCGGCTGGGTCGGTGAGGGCGGGATCGGGCTGCTCGTCCTGGAGGGGCTGCTGGTTCGCCGTGTGGGCGTGGACGGTCGGTTCGGAGCCGAGCTGCTGGGCGAGGGGGATCTGCTGCGGCCGTGGCAGGGCGCGGAGGCGACGGGAACCCTGAGCCGGACGAGCGGCTTCAAGGTGCTGGAGGCGACGCAGCTGGCGGTGCTCGACGAGGCCGTGGCGCTGACGATGGCCGCCTACCCGCAGCTGACCGGCCGCCTGGTCGGCCGCGCGTTGGACCGCAGCCGCAACCTGGCCATCAACATGGCCATCATCCACCAGGCGCGAGTCAACGTCCGCCTGCTCATGTTGCTGTGGCATCTCGCCGACCGCTGGGGCCGGGTTCGCAGCGAGGGGGTCGTCCTGCCGCTGCACCTCACCCACTCCGTGCTCGCCGATCTGGTGGCGGCGCGGCGGCCGACCGTCACCAGCGCCCTGACCGAGTTGGCCCGCCTGGGGCTCGTGATCCCGCTGGACCGCGGCTGGCTGCTCTCCGGCGACCCGCCCGGGGAGCTCCTGGAGATCCAGCTCATCCACGTCAGCGCGGGCGGCGCGTAAGCCGGCGCGGGCCGTCAGCGGACGGTGATCCGCGTGTGCATGCCGCGCTTGAGGTGGCCGGGCATCGAGCAGTAGAGCTCGTAGGTCCCGGGCGACAGGCGCCAGGTGGCCTGGCTGAGCTTGCCCGACTGGGTCACGCCCGCCCCCTGGGCGCGACCCACCATGGCGCCACGGCTGAGACGGCGGATGCGCACGTCGTGGGCGTCCTGGCCCCGGTTCCACAGCTGCACGATCACGCGGCCGGCGTGCAGCGAGGGCCGCGAGGGCCACAGCGACCACTCCTGGGCGTAGACGAGCAGCCGTGCCGGAGCGCCCTCGGAGGGCAGCTTGGCCGCGCTGGGGCCGGCCCCTGCGGCGAGGCCGCCGGCGCCCATTGCCGCGGCGCCCATCACGATGGCCAATCCGCGCCGGGTCGTCATCGGATGAGCGGGTAGCGGGCGAAACGGCGGGCGTCGGGGATCACCGACGCCGCGTCATGGTCGAACCACTGCTCGAGCAGCGAGGCGTACACGCCGCGGAAGTCGACGTTCTCCTTCTGGTTGCCGTTGGCGTCCAGGCTGGTGAGCGCCGGCCACTCGCCCACCATGGCGCCGGTGGTGCGGGTGCCGATGAGCATCCCCACGCCGGCGGCGCCGTGATCGGTGCCCAGGCCCCCGTTCTCCTGTGCGCGACGCCCGAACTCCGTCCACACGTGCAAGAGCACGCGGTCCGCGATCCCGCGGGCCTCCAGGTCGGACTGGAAGGCGGCGATCGCCTCGGCGATGAGGCTCAGCCCCGAGGTGAACGTGTCGGCCTGTGAGGCGTGGGTGTCGAACTGGGTCTCGGGGGTGAGCGCAACGCACCGCAGCGGGAGGCCCGCTCCGATCATGGCCGCCAGTCCGGCGAGCCGCAGCGGGAAGTCGGACTTGGCCGATGTGGGATAGGTGACCGGCGGGGTGTAGGACGGCTTGCCGTCCGCGGTGCGAAACGGGGCCAGCGCCCGGCGCACGACCCCGACCTCCGACGCCGCCCCCGCCACCTGGGCGATCGCCGGGTCGACGGAGCGACGGTGGGCGTCGCCCAGCGCTGCGGCCGCGTCGAGCGTCTGGGAGAACACGTCGCCCCACACGTCCTGGAGCCCCAGCGAGAACGTGTCGGGCCGGTCGATGGCCGCCACCGGGTTGACCGCGGTGGCGAGCGTCGGGTTCATCTCCCCGTCCATGGAGAGGCCCTGCAGCGGGTTGGCGGCGGTTCCGACCTGGTCCAGATAGCGCCCCAGCCAGCCGGTCACCAGGCGCGTGTCGGCGGCGCCCACCTCCCAGTAGTGGCGGCTCGTGAAATGCGACATATCGGGATCCGCGTACCCGATGCCGGGGAACACGGTCAGCTTGCCGGCGCTGTGCAACTGGGCGAACGCGGCCGCCGCCGGGCCCCAGCTCAGGCGCGGGTCCTCGGCGAAGGGGATCCCCTGGTCCGGGGAGATCGCCAGGGTGGGGCGCAGCTTGCGGTACGTCGGGTCCCCGGTGGGGGCGAGCACCGACAGGGCGTCGGCCCCGCCGGCCAGGAAGACGGAGACCAGAATCGGGCTCGAGGGCCCCTGCACCGTCGCCGCCTGCGCGATTCCCTCAGACAGCGCCCGGCCGCCCAATCCCAGGCGCCCGGCGCCGTACACCGACACGAGGCCACCGGCAGCGGCGAGCAGAAAGCGGCGGCGATCGACCCCGGCGCCGGCCGGGATGGGCATGCGCGGATCCCACTCGCGCCCGCTCGCGGGCCGCCCCGAGGCGACAGCGGCGCGCATCGCCTGGGCGCGCGTGAAGCCCGAGCAGCAGTTGTCCGCGGGCGGCCGGGCCATCAGCAGGTCTGCCAATCGGGGCTGGTGGGGATGAGCGCCCGCAGGGCGTTCTGGCGCATGGCCCGGTAGGGGATCGTCTCCCAGTCGGCGCGGATGAGCTTCTGGGCGTCGTGGCTGAACCGCTGCAGGGCCTTGTGGGTGGCGTCGGAGATATCCGGGTCGCCCCAGAAGCGAAGCGCCGCGGCCACCGCCTCCGACGCGCTTTCGCGCGCGGGATAGGACTTGGTCTCGGGATCGATGGTCAGCTTGTCCAGCGCGTAGTTGATGGCCTGGAACCGCGCCGTCCACCGCGACGTGTCCAGCCAGTGCGCGTAGTCCCACCCGGCCACGTTGGGCGGCTCGAACAGCCGCTGGCCGGTCTGATCGCCGATCCACGCCCAGGCGTTGGTCTGCACCGTCTGGCCGGTGGCGCGCAACAGGCCCGCGCAGTAGACCACCGGCGGGATGACCGTGCGCTCGCCCTCGTAGAAGAGTGGGTGGCGCAGGATCGCCTCCACCAGGGGCCGGATCTCGAAGCCGCTGCGGACGTAGGTGCGCTCCAGCGCGCGCCGGACGCCGGCCGGTATCGGCTCGCCCACGAAGTACGCCCACAGCTTGGAGACCATGAACGACGGGTGCGTGTCGTGGGTGACGCACAGGCGACACGTGTCCAGGTAGTTGAAGCGCCCGCGCTGCTTGAAGATCGCCTTGACGCCGTCATCGTGGAGCTTGGGGTCGAAGCGGAAGTTGTGCGGCCCGCGCGCATCGCTCCAATCGTTGGTGAAGCCGGTCAGTGCCCGGGCCTGCTGGTGCACGTCGTGCTGGGTATAGCCGCGGTCGGCGCCCAGCGTGAACAGCTCCATCACCTCGCGGCCGTAGTTCTCGTTGGGGCTGTACTTGTTGTTCTCCGTGCCCGACAGCCACAGCAGCATCGCGGGGTCGCGCGTGACCTCCACCAGCAGGTCGTGGAAGTTGCCCAGGGCCCGCGCCCGCATCATCTGGTTCTGGCGGAGCATGAGGGCGGCGGTCGCGCCGTCGACGGAGGTGGCAAACCAGCTGTGCCAGACGAGCGTCATGCGCTCCACGAGTTGATGATTGGACCGGACCATGCGGTCAAGCCACCAGCAGTGGTCATCGCCCCAGACGTCGATCGGGTCCAACGGGAGCCCGTCGTCGCCGTGCGGCGCCCTGCCGACAAGCCGCGCGCGGCCCTGCGGGCGCGTCAGCGAGGCCACCGCGCCGTCCAGGCCCAGCGCGGACACCCGCCGGGCCTCGCCGCGGCGGGGGCCGAACCCGGCGCGCCACAGCAGCCGCGTGGCGTGGCCTTCGGTGAAGCGACCGCGCAGGGTCGCGATCGGGGAGCTGGGTATCGAGGGCATGTCGACGTTAAGAAGGGCGGGCCCATCTCACAACCACGGCATCGGCAGCCTCGCCGACCCCCTTGACTCCCGGCAGCCTGGCGCCGCTGAACCGGCGCGAAGTCTGCCCGCGGAGTGATCCGGACGCCCACGAGGTGCGTAAACGGATGAGATTACCCCCGAATCCGGGGCAGAGACCGCGCGCGGAGGCCGCCTGCCGCACCGGATAGCAGTGATCCGCACGCGGTCGATCGCCGTAGACGGGTGTGGGAACGGACCGGGGAGCTGATGAGACAAGGAGTCGGATGATGGAATCCAGCAACAACCGGCCAGGGGCACCCTCGCCCGAGCAGACCTGATCCACTACGCGACAGATCGTGTTCCGCCCATCGATCAGCTTCCGCCAATCCGGTCCGGATCTCCGTACGCTCGCCGACGAGGACCTGATGCCGCTCGTGCACGACGGCGACGGCCGCGCGTTCGAGGTCGTCTTCGACCGGCACGCCGACGCGGCGTTCTCACTCGCCTATCGCATGTGCGGGCGCCGGAACACAGCGGAGGACGTCGTCCAGGAGGCCTTCCTGTCCCTGTGGCGCAGCGGCGCACGCTATGACCGGCAGCGCGGAAGCGTGCGATCGTGGGTGCTCGGCGTCGTGCACAACCGCGCGATCGACCTGTTCCGGCGAGAATCGGCCCGGGCCGGACAGGACGTCAACGCGGAAGGGATCGTTGAGCGCATGCCCGCGCCCGAGGACACCGCCGGCGAGGTCCAGAGCCGCGAGGATGCGGACGAGGTGCGCACCGCGCTCAACGACCTCCCCGAGGAGCAGCGGCAGGTGATCGAGCTCGCCTATTTCGGCGGTTTCACCCACAGTGAGATCGCAGCGATGCTCCAACTTCCCGCTGGTACCGTCAAGGGCAGGATGCGGCTCGGGTTGACGAAGCTGCGAATGACGCTTGGTGACCCCTCCGGAGCAGTGCTATGAGACGGCGCGCAATCCGATGAACGACCGCGACCGAACCCCCCAGAGCCGCGAGTGCGGCGGCGATGTCGCCGCGTATGCGCTCGGAGCGCTCGACCCCGCGGAGAGTGACGCCTTCGTGCGTCACCTCGACACGTGCGCCGTCTGTCGCGACGAGCTTGCCTCATTCCAGGAGGTCGTGAACGCCCTGCCGATGAGCGCCCCCCCGCATCGCGCATCGCCTGAGCTGCGGCGCCGCGTGCTGCGCGCCATGAACGACGAGCCGGTGCCCGCGGGCGCGCCGCGCCGCGCCGCCCGAGGCCGCGGGCGCCGCTCGCGCTGGGGGCTGCCGCGACCGGTCCTCGCTGTTGGCACCGCGCTCGCCGTCGTGGTGCTCGCCTTCGCCATCATCAGCCTGACCTCCTCATCTGGCCCGGCGCCAAAGGTGATCCAGGCCAAGGTCACCGGTCCGGGAACCGCCGAGTTGAGGATCGCCCGGGGCCAGGCCGAGCTCGTGGTCCATGACTTCTCGCCGCCTCCGGCGGGCAAGATCTATCAGGTGTGGCTGCAGCGGGGCCAGGCCTCGCCGTCGCCGACGATGGCACTGTTCAGCGTCACCGCCGCCGGCGATGGTCAGGTGGACGTGCCCGGCAGCCTTCACGGGGTCTCACACGTGCTGGTCACGCCTGAGCCCGCCGGTGGCTCGAAGGTCCCGACGCATTCCCCGGTCATCACTGCGTCGCTGACCTAGTGGTCCCGGCCCGTGCTGCCCGGATGGCGTCGCGGGTGATCCAAACCGCGGGGCCGTCCGTAGGAACGAGCGTCCAGCGACAACGGCTGATCGGAGATTTCAGATGCTCGGACTCGACAACCCCATTCACATCGTGTTCGTCCTCGTCATCGTGCTGCTCGTGTTCGGAGCCAAGCGCCTACCCGAGATGGGCAAGTCCCTCGGCGAGGGCCTGCGCGGGTTCAAGGACTCGGTCACCGGCGAGGCGCCGCAAGCCCACACCGTCCAGATGACCGCCGCTGACCACGGCGCGGCTCACGTCGATGAGCTGATGGCGGCCCCCGCGCCCGTGGCGGCGCCCGCGCCCGTGGCGGCACCCGCGCCCGTGGCAGCACCGGCTCCCGTGGCGGCGCCCGCTCCCGTGGTTGAGCCCATCGAAGAGCACAGCGTCCGCCGGACCCCGCTTACGCCGGCCGCCTGAGCGCGCCCGCGGACCCGACTCACGAGGAATCTGCCGATGCAGGTCCCAGGCGCTCTCGCGCCCATAGGCCTACGCCCGGTGAGTCACGACGCCCAACTGAGCGTCGTGGATCACCTGGACGAGCTGCGCTCGCGACTGATCGTCTCGCTGGCGGCAGTCGCGGTCGCGTTCGGCCTGTGCTTCTGGCAGAACCACGAGATCCTGCGGCTGGTCAACCAGCCGCTGGCTCACAACACCCAGCAGCAGGTCCGCGCCGGACACGGGCCGCTTGGCGCGACGTACTCCGTGCAGCTGAGCGCTCGCGACGTCGCCCAGCAACTCGGCGTCGTCGTCGGCGCGCTGCGAGCACAGCCCCAGTCCACGGCAAGCCAGTCATCGCTCGCACGGGTCCAGAAGCGGCTGGGCCAGGACATCAAGAGCCTGTCGGCACCACCGCAGGGTGACCGCCCGGTCACGCTCGGAATCGGCGAGCCGTTCACCGCCACGCTGACCGTCACCTTGATCTTCGCCCTCATCCTCGCGCTGCCCGTCGTGCTGCTCCAGGCCTATGGCTTCTTCATGCCGGCGTTCGAGCCCCACGTTCGCCGGCGGATGCTGCCGGTGACATTCGCCATTCCCGCGCTCTTTGCCGCCGGCGTCGCCTTCGGCTACACCGTCGTGTTGCCGGCCTCGCTGCACTTCTTCCAGAACTTCAACAGCGGCGAGTTCAACGTGCTGGTGCAGGCGAACCAGTACTACAAGTTCGCCGCGACGGTGCTGCTGGCCATGGGTCTCCTGTTCCAGGTGCCGGTGGCGATCATCGCGGTGACGCGCGCAGGGCTCGTAACCCCTCGGCAGCTTCGCCGCAACCGTCGCTGGGCGGTGCTGGCGTGCTGTCTGGTGGCCGCCGTGCTGCCCGGGGACGCGATCACGATGCTGCTGGAGACGCTCCCCCTCTACGGGCTGTTCGAGCTCAGCGTCCTGATCGCCGCCGTCGGCGAGCGCCGCGCCCGCAGGCGCGCAGCCGCCCACCACCACGGCACCGCAACCGACCCTGACGAACTCGGATAGAACGCGCGAGGAGACGCGGACGCGATCATTGAAGCCGGCGTCTCGGGCCTCGTGCGTGCGGAGCACCGTGATCGCAACAGCGGGCTAATGGTTGTTATCGGCATCGAAGCCGCGGACCTTGAGTGCCATGTCAGTTATCTGACAGGGCACCTGTGATCCCAGCGGGCCCACGACCCCGGGCATGGGCTCCATCAAGGGTTAGGTGGAGCGCCGCCGGAGGCCGACTCGGCGTCGATCACCCTCTGGGCGATCGCGAACGCGGAGTTGGCCGCCGGCACGCCGGCGTAGATGGCGGTGTGGATGAACACCTCGCCGATCTCCTCCGGGGTGAGGCCGTTGCGCAGCGCGGCGCGGACGTGCATCTCGATCTCGTTCTCGCGCCCCAGGGCGGTCAGCACCGAGAGCGTGATGACGCTGCGCGTGCGGCGGTCCAGCGCCTCCCGGGTCCACACTCCGCCCCAGGCGTAGCGGGTGATGAACTCCTGGAACGGGGCCGTGAACTCGGTGGTGCGCTCGATCGCCCGGTCCACGTGTTCGTCGCCGAGCACCGCGCGCCGGACCTTCATGCCGTCGTCGTGCAGCTCGTCGCTCACGCGCCCGCCCCCACCGACGCGCCGGCGAGGTGCTCGGCGATGAGCGACGTCACGGTGTTGGCGCGCTCGACGCTGGCCAGATGCGCGGCGGGATCCAGCACCGTAAAGCGCGCACCGGGCACGGCTGCGGCGATCGCCTCGCCGTGCTCGGGCGGGATCGACGGGTCCTGGCGTCCGGACACGACGAGCGTCTGCGCGGTGATGCCGGGCAGCCCAGAGCGCAGGTCCATGGCCGCAATCGCCTCACAGCAGCCGGCGTAGCCCTCGGGGTCGATCCCCGATATCGTCGCCCGATATCGTGCCACGATATCGGGATGCGATCCCGCGAACTCCGGGGTGAACCAGCGCCCCAGCACGGCATCGGCAACGACCTCGGGGCTCCCCGCCTCACGAACGGCGGCGGCGCGCTGGTGCCAGCCCGACGCCGGCGGCAGGTACGCCGCCGTGCACAGCAGGATGAGCCGGTCGATCCGCTCGGGGGCGTTGATGCCCAGCCACTGGCCCACCATCCCGCCGATCGACAGCCCGCAGTAGGACACCCGGGCCAGGCCGAGGCGGTCGAGCATCGTCAGCACGTCGGCGCCGAGCTCGTCGATCGTGTAGGGGCCGTTGGGCACCGGCGACCCACCGTGGCCCCGGTGGTCGAAGCGGATCACCCGGTGAGTGGCCGACAGCCCGGCCACCTGGGACTCCCACATGTCCAGCGTGGTGCCCAACGACCCGCCCAGCAGCAGGACCGGGGCGTCGTCAGGCCCGCTGATGGCGCAGTTGAGGTCCACGGGGATCACTTTCGATGGGCCTCCAGGGCGCGGTCGATCAGCGCGGCGGCGCCGGCCGGGATGGGGTCGCCGGCGGTGGCCGCGGCGTCGAGGTTGGCGCGCATCCGTGCGGCATCCACCGTCAGGTTCTCCACCAGCTCGCGCGCCCACGCCGCCGCTGAGCCGGTGAGCGTCAGGAGCTCGGTGAGGGTCCCCCACTCCGCCTGCCACGCCCCCGCGGCCCGCTCGTGTTCCTGCTCCATCGCCGCCAGTGCGGTGGCCACGAGGCCGGGGGCGCGCTTGGCGCAGGCCAGCACCGAGACCGCGCTCACGGGGTTGCGCTTGTGGGCCATCGCGCTCGATCCGCCCCGATCGACGTGGCCGCCCTCCCGCACCTCGGCGACCTCTTGTTGGGCCAGCAGCGTCACGTCACGGGCGATCTTGGCCAGCACGCCGCAGAATGCTCCCAGAGCGGCGGCCAGCGCGACGGGACGTACCCGGATCGCCTGCCACGGCATGACCGGCTCGGCCAGCCCCAGCGCCACCGCCACGTGGGCGGCGACGGCCGGGGCGCGGGCGCCGACCGGACCGCCCATCTGCACCGCCAGCTCGCCGGCACGGACCTCACGCAGGCGCGTCGCGGCGGCGTCGATCCCCACCAGCCAGCCGGCGGCGCGCAGCCCGAAGGTGATCGGCAGCGCCTGCTGGAGCAGCGTGCGGCCGATCATCGGCGTCGCCCGGTGCTCGTCGGCGAGCCGGGCGGCGGCGTCGGCGGTCCCCGCGGCGTCCTGAAGCAGCGGCTCGAGTGCGCGGCGCGCGATCAGCATCAGCGCGGTGTCCGCGACGTCCTGGCTCGTCGCCCCGAGGTGGACGTGCTCACGCACCGGCTCGGGGACCGCCGCTCGCAGCGCCCTGACCAGGCCGACCACGGGCGTGGCGCTGTCGGCGGCCGCGCGACCCAGTGCATCGACATCGAACGCGTCGGCGCGGCAGGCGCGTGCGATCTCCTCGGCCGCCACCTCGGGGATCAGCCCCTCGGCCGCGCAGGCCCGGGCCAGCGCCGCCTCCACGTCGAGCATTGCCTGCAGCCAGGCGCGGTCGCTCACCTCCGCGGCCACCGCGCCGCGCGCGTAGATGCCGCCGAACAGCGTCCCCTCAGACGTCAAAGAAGACCGTCTCGCCCGGTCCCTGGAGGCGGATGTCGAAGCGGTAGCCGCCGTTCTCCGGCGTCGCGATCAGCGTGTGCCGACGGTCGGCCGGGACCAGCGCGAGGATCGGATCCTCGGCGTTGGCCTCCTCCTCGTCGCCGAAATAGATGCGCGTGACCACGCGGTTGAGCATGCCACGCGCCATCAGCGTGACGGCGATATGGGGCGCCTGGAGCCGGCCGCCGGGCTCCTTGACCCGGCCGGGCTTGACGGTGACGATCTGGTACTCGCCGTCCCCGATCTCGACGCCGTAGCGGGCGAAGCCCCGGAAGCCCTCCATCTCGGAGGCGCCCCCGTAGCCGTAGGCGTCGGCGTAGCGTCCCTCGGGGTCGGCCTGCCACGTCTCGAGCAGGTGATCGGGGATGGGCTGCCCGGCGCCGTCGGAGATCGTGCCGGTGATCGTGATCGCGCCCGGGGTGGCGGGGTCGACGGCGTGGGGCCCCTCGGCCCAGGGCAACCCGATAGCGAAGTAGGGGCCGACCGTCTGTGAAGGCGTCGTCTTGAAAATCAATGTGCCTCCTCGAACGGCGTGGACGCGGGGCCGCGCAGATAGATGTCGAACTCGTAGGCCGCCGCCCAGTCGGGTTGGGTGCCGTGGATGGAGAAGCGGGAGATCATGCGCTCGCGCGCGCCCTCGTCGCGGACGGAGTTGAAGATCGGGTCATAGGGGAAGAACGGGTCGCCCGGGAAGTACATCTGAGTGACCAGACGCTGCGTGAACGCGCGCCCCATCAGCGAGAAGTGGATGTGGGCGGGCCGCCAGGCGTTGTAGTGGTTGCCCCACGGATAGGGGCCGGGCTTGATCGTGGTGAACTCGTAGCGGCCCTCCGCGTCGGTCACGCAGCGCCCCGCCCCGCTGAAGTTGGGGTCCAGGGGCGCCGGCCAGTTGTCCCAGCGGTGGAGGTAGCGCCCGCAGGCGTTGGCCTGCCACACCTCGACCAGCGTGTTGCGCAGCGGCTTGCCCTCGGTGTCAAACACCCGGCCCGAGACGGTGATCCGCTCGCCGATCGGCTCGCCCTCGTGCTGGCGGGTCAGGTCGGCGTCACCGGGGGTGAGCGCCCGCGCGTCGCCCAGCGCGGGACCGGTGATCTCCGTGATCGTCTGGGGCAGGTAGATCAGCGGCTGCTTGGGGTGGCGCAGCGCCGTGGACTTGTAGGGCGGATAGTTCAGCGGGGGATGGGCATCGGCCGGCTCGCGGACGTAGTTGCCGGGCGTGTCGACGACCGGTGCGTAAATCGGCTCCGTCTTCTCCTCGGTGCTCATCTCTGGGTTCAGTCCCCTCGTGATCTTTCGTGAGTTAAGGGATTAGCGGGCCAGGAGCTCGCGCAGGGCCGAGAGCTCCTCATCGGTGGGCGGCGTGGTGTGCCGGAGGTCGGCGGCGACGTCGAGGTCCCAAGCGGTGGCCTCGCGCACCTGGTCCTCCTCCACGCCGGGATGGATGTGGGTGAGCTTCAGCTCGCGGGTGTCGGGGTCGGGCTCCAGGACCCCGAGATCGGTGACCACCGCCGTCGGCCCGCGGCCGCGGAAACCGAAGCGCTCGCGGTCGCCGGGACCGTCGCCGTAGCCGACCGTGGTGCGAAAGTCCAGGCGCTCGACGAACGTGCGCGTCGAGTGCGGGGCGATGACCACCACCTCCTGGCAGCAGGCGGCGATCTCGGGGGCGCCGCCGGCGCCGGGCAGGCGCGTCTTGGGATGGTCGTAGTCGCCGATCACGGTCGAGTTGAGGTTCCCGAACCGGTCCACCTGGGCTGCGCCCAGGAAGGCCACCTCCACGCGCCCGGGGCCGATCCAGTAGTTGAACATCTCGGGCACGGACACGACGGCGTCCGCGGTCTCGGCCAGCTCACCGTCGCCGATCGAGAGCGGGATGTGGAAGGGCTTGGCCCCGATCGTGCCCGACTCGTAGACGAGCACGAGCTCGGGGTTGTGGACCATGCGGGCCAGGATCGCTGCGGTGCTGGGGCGGCCGACGCCGATGAACACCGACTTGGCGTCGGTCAGGCGCCGGGCGGCGACGACGGTCTGGACCTCGCCCGACGTCGCTTGCTCGTTGGTGGCGGTCATCGCGAGGCCACGTCCTTGCTCTCCTGGAGCACGTGCTCGCTCATCCACGCCTCGAACTCGTCGCGGTCGCGGCTGAGCTTGTCCCAGCGACGGTAGAAATCGTTGTCACGGGCGGTGATGCCCAGGCTGTAGGACGGCTGGGAGCCACCGGGCGCCTCGGCCACGGCGGCGATCACCCAGCCGGGGATGACCACGCCCCCGGGACGGGGCTCGAGCTCGTCCACGATCCGCTCCACCGTCACCAGCGCCCGGTCTGCCGACAGCACGGCCTCCTTCTGGACGCCCGGGATGCCCCAGAGCTGGACGTTGCCCTCGCGGTCGGCCTCCTGGGCGTGGACGATGGCCACGTCCGGGCGCAGCGCGGGAACCGCGACCAGCTCCTCGCCGGTGAACGGGCAGGTGATCGGTTTCACGCGCGTGTGAGGCGCCAGATCCGTCCCCACGTACCCCCGCATGATCGCGCAGGGCATCCGCGCCGCCCCGGCGGCGTAACGGTTGGCCATGCCGGCGTGGCTGTGCTCCTCGATTTCGATCGGATGCGGCCAGCCATGCTCGATGGCGTCGCGAAAGCGGTGCAGCGATCCCACACCGGGGTTGCCCCCGTAGGAGAACACCAGCTTGCGGGCGGCCCCCAGCCCGATCATCTGGTCATAGAGGATGTCCGGGGTCATCCGGATGAGCTCCAGATCGCGTCGCCCCTGGCGCAGGATCTCGTGGCCGGCGGCGAACGGGATCAGGTGAGTGAAGCCCTCGATGGCCACCGCGTCGCCGTCGTGGACGATCTCGGCGACGGCGTCGCCCAGCGTCGTGATCTCGGTCATTGCATGGCCCCCGCCGGCGCGGTCTGCTCGAGCGTCAGCCCCACGTAGTTCTCCGCCAGCGACCGCGCCGCCGCGGTCGACGTAGTCACGTAGCGCAGCTGGGAGCGCTGGAGCTGGCGCCCGTAGTCGTCGTCGGACCGGTCCAGGTGCAGCATCGTGGTCATGAACCACGAGAAGTGCTGCGCGCGCCACACGCGGGTCAGGCACCGGTCCGAATACTCCTCCAGGCCCGTGTCCGAGCCCGTGGTGAAGTGCTCCAAGAGGGCGTCGGCGAGCACCGTGACGTCGGCCACCGCCAGGTTGAGCCCTTTGGCCCCCGTCGGCGGGACGATGTGAGCGGCGTCGCCGGCCAGCAGCAGGGCGCGGTAGCGCATCGGAGCGGCGACGAAGCTGCGCATCGGGGTGATGCCCTTCTCCAGGACGGGCCCTTCGTTCAGCTCCCAGCCATCGGAGGCCAGCCGCTGGTGCAGCTCTGACCAGATCCGGTCATCGGACCAGTCCGCGATGTCCTCCTCCGGGTCGACCTGAACGTAGAGCCGGCTGCGGGTGAGCGAGCGCATGCTGTGCAGCGCAAAGCCGCGGTCGCTGTAGGCGTAGATCAACTCGTCGGTGGAGGGCGCCACGTCGGCGAGGATCCCGAGCCAGGCGTAGGGGTACTCGCGGCCCCAGACGGTCAGCTGGGCCTCGGGGATGGTGGGCCGGCAGACGCCGTGAAAGCCGTCGCAGCCGGCCACGATGTCGCAGCGCAGCTCGCGCTCTGACCCGTCGTGGCGGTAGCGGATCACCGGCTCGTCCTCGTCGAGACCGTCAACGGCGACGTCCTCGCACTCGAACAGCAGCGGCAGCCCGGCATCCCGACGCGCGGCGATGAGGTCCTTGACCACCTCGGTCTGCCCGTAGATCATCACCGCGCGGCCATCGGTCAGCTCGCTCATCGGGATGTGATGCCGCGTGTGGTCAAAGCACAGGTAGATGCCGCCGTGGAGCAGACCTTCGTGGTCCATGCGCTCCCCGACGCCGGCCTCGCGCAGGACCTCCATCGTGCCCTGCTCCAGGACGCCGGCGCGGATCCGCGCCTCCACGTACTCCCGGCTGCGGGCCTCGAGGATGACCGCGTCGATCCCGTGGCGATGCATCAACTGGCCGAGCAGGAGGCCAGCCGGACCGGCGCCGATGATCGCCACCTGCGTTCGCTCGGACATCACTCACCGGGCAATCTATCGCTTTAGTTGGTCGCATAGCGACCGATCGAGCGCTATGCGAACAAATGTCCAGCACGGGTCGTCAACCCCGGCGAGGCCCGTCACGAGCTGACGTGGATGGCAAATCCCCCCTCCACGCGCGGGTTTGCCATCCACGTCGCCATGTGCAGGTAGCCTGCCCCGCCACGATGAGGACATTGCTGCTGGTGGCGGCGGCGATGGCCGGGGTGTTCATGGGCTACATGGACGGCGCCGTGCGCTCGGGCGAACGAGCCGCCTCCGAGGTCCGCTCCGCGCTTTGAGGCGACGCCTCGGCGGTGATGAAGTCGGCCGCCCGCTCCCCGATCATGAGGCTCGGCGCGTTGGTGTTGCCCGAGATGACGACCGGCATGACCGACGCGTCGGCAACCCTCAGTCCCTCCAGCCCGTGCACGCGCAGACGCGGGTCCACCACCGCCCCGCCGTCAACTCCCATTCGGCAGGTGCCGACCTGATGGTGGTAGCTGATCGCGGTGCGGCGCACGTAGTCGCGCGCGGCGGCGGCGTCGCGGACCTCGGGACCGGGGTAGAGCTCGCGCGCGCGCCATTCGTGCAGCGCAGGCGCCCGGCCCATCTCGCGGACCTGGGCCAGCGAGGCCTCGAGCGCAACGAGGTCGGCCTCGGCCGACAGGATCTGAGGATCGATGAGCAGCGGGTCGGCCGCCGACGGGCCGCTCAGCCGGATCGACCCCCGGCTCTGCGGGCGGACAATCCCGCCCAACAGCGTGAACGCGTTGGGCGGACCCTCCATCCACGGCTCATACAGGGGCACGCTGAAGTGGATCGGCTGGGTGTCGGGACCGGGCAGGTCCGAGCGGCTGCGCCACCACAGGTGCGTCTGGATCGGCGACAGGCCCGGCGCAAAGGGGACGATCTCCTTCTCGGCGGCCCAGATCGACGGGGTGAGCAGATGGTCGTGGAGGTTGCGCCCCACGCCGGGAAGGTCGGCGGTGACGTCGATCCCCAGCCCCCGCAGCTCGGCGGCGGGCCCGATCCCAGAGCGCAGCAGCAGCGCCGGTGACTCGATCGCCCCGGCGCTGACGACCACCTCGGCGCCCGCCCACGCCGATGCCAGGCGCCCGTCGCGCTCCCATTCCACGCCGACGCAGCGCGTCCCCTCCAGCAGCAACCGCTGGGCGTGGGCGCCGGTCAGCACCCGCAGGTTGCCGGCGCCGATCACCGGCCGCAGGTAGGCGGCGGCCGCGCTGTCGCGGCGCCCGTCGCGGATCGTCAGCTGCATCTGGGCCACCCCGTCCAGGACGCCGGAGTTGTAATCGGGGTTGGGCGCGATTCCGATCTCCTGCGCGGCCGCCATGATCGCCTCATGCACCGGCGCGAGCTCATAGCGGCTCATGACCCGCAGAGGACCGCCCGCGCCGTGAAGATCCGAAGCGCCGCCATCGAAGTCCTCCATGCGCCTGAACACCGGCAGCACGTCTTCCCAGCTCCACCCGTCGGCGCCGAGCCGGACCCACTCCTCGTAGTCGGTGCGGGCGCCGCGCACGTGGACGAGGCCGTTGAGACAGCTCGAGCCCCCCAGCACCTTGCCGCGCGGCCAGTGCAGGGCGCGATCGGCCGCCTGGGCCTGCGGGGTGGTGTAGTACGCCCAGTCCTCGTCGGCCAGCCACAGCTCGTGGAAGCGAGCCGGGTCGTGGATGGCGGGGCTGTCGTCGGGGCCGCCGGCCTCCAGCAGCAGCACGCTCGTGCCGTCATCGACGAGGCGGCGGGTCACCGCGCAGCCTGCCGATCCCGCGCCGACCACGATCACGTCTGGCACGAACCCATCCACATCGACGCTCATCGCTCTCCGCTCCTCGCCTTGAAGGGAGAGCGCACCCTACTGCGTCAGGACTCCTGGATGTGATCGGCTTCGCGTGCGCCCGGGAACGGCCGGGTGAGGCAGAACTGGAGCAGCGTGGCCTCGGACACGCCCTCCACGCCCGGGGTGTCGGAGGCGATGCCCTGCGTGTGCGGATCGTCGGCGAAGCCTCCCACCTCGACCGAGTGCTGCGGCGAGCGGTAACCGGAGATCCCGATGAGATGCAGGTTCAATGCCCGGCCCAGCGCGTCCAGGCGCGCGGCGATGATCGGCTCCTGGTTGACGCTGTAGTTGGTCCCCGCTGCCTGGAAGAAGCCGAACTCGCCGCCGTGCGCGACGAACGGCGTGTTCACGCAGCCGCCGGGCGGGGCCACGCCGCTGCCACCGCTCCCGTTCAGCGCCTCGGCGCGCGCGGCCCGGGCGTCGAGCACCGCGGCCTCGTGCTCGAGCGTCTTCTTCAGCGAGCCGAGCTTGGCCGCCGCGGCGCCGCGCACGTGCTCGGCGCGCAGCTGTTTTGAGACGATCGAGAGCCGCAGCTGGGCGACGTTGTCGCGCTCTACGAGGATCGCCGCCGCCGAGCGCCGCCGCCGCGCCTGCACCGCGGTGAGGTTGGCCGTCTGCGCCTGGACCGCCTTGCGGTCGGCGACCACACGCTGCATCGTCACCACGTTGCTGCGGCGGATCGCGGTCAGGTCGCGCACGCCGTTGACGAGCTGGTCGAAGCCCTGCGCGTTGACCACCACGCTGACGATGTTGGGCGGCGGCGACTCGTAATCGGCGCGCAGCTGGGCGGCGAGCGTCTGCTGATCGCGGGCCTCGGTGCCGCGCAGGCTCGTCAGGCGCGAGCGCGCTGCGTTGAGCTGGAAGGTGACGTTGCTCAGCAGCCGCTCCTGGACCCCCAGCGCGTCCTCGATCTGCGCCAGGCGCCCCTCGAGGTTGTTGATCGTCCCCTGATAGCCGTCGATCGTCCGGCTCTGCGCGGCGATCTGCGAGCGCAGCGCCTTGGCGCGCTGCTGCCCGTCCTGGTAGCGGCTGTTCAGATCCGCCGATCCCGGGACCGCAACCACGCCCAGCACGACGGCGGTCAGCAGAAACGGGTATGCAAAGCGACGGGCGTTGGGCATGCGGTCGTCGTGACGGCGTGCAGCGGCGCGGTGTCCGGAGCGCGAACACCGCTAGGCAGCGACGCGGCGACGCTAGCAAGCTCCGCGGCACAAGGTGGCGTTCCCCTGCGTGTGCAGTGAAACTTGCAGCCCGCTCAGCGGCCGGGCAAGTGGTAGATGTCGATCGTGCTCGACGACGCGCTCGAGCCGTAGGCACCGGTCGGCTCGACGATCCGTCCGCCGGTCACGATCGGGCTGTTCCAGTGCCCGCTCGCCGTCGGCAGCGCCCGTACCAGCGCGCCGCTCAGCGGGCGGCGGATGTTGAGCGTCCCGCCCGGATCGAACACATAGAGCAGACCGCCCGCCACCACCGGGCTGGTCCCGGCGCTCTCCTTCTGCCACATGAGCTTCAACCGCGGACGGCCCGCAGTCACCAGCTGGTAGCCAGCGGTGGCGGAGCCGTCGGCGACGAACACGTAGGTGCGCCCGCCGCTCGTCCACACCGCCGGCTGGGTCAGCACCTGGTCGCCGCCCGGGGTCGAGGTCTCGGAGACCTGGCCGCCGAGCCGCCCCCCGGCTCCCCCGTTGGTGCCGTTGAGGCGGTCGAGGTCGAGTAGGTCCATGACCCCCGCCTTGCCGCCCTGGAGGGCGAGCCGAAGGCCGTGGAAGGACGGCAGGAGCGCCGCGGAGGTACTGCCGAGATCGAGGTCGTTGGCGTCCAAGTGAGCCTGGTCGGTCGAGGTCCAGTTGTGCAGGAGCCGGCTGGCGTCGGGCGCCAGCTCGAGCACGCTGTCGCCCCAGCTGGTACGCCCGTCGAACGGCCCGTTCCCGGTCGAGACGAGGATCCGGCCGCTGCCGGGCTCGATGATCGCCCCCGCCCGGCCCCAGATGGCGTTGTCGCCGTTGGTGTTGGTCACGCTGCACGAGCTGGCGGCGATCAGCCGGTGGCGATCGGAGCACTCGGTGTTCCAGACGTGGACGATGCGACCGCTGGCGCGGTCGATCGTGACCACGTGGCCGTCATAGGGCGGGATGTCGCCGATGTAGCCGCCGGTGACCGCCACGACCCAGCTGCCGGTCACCTTCAGCGACGAGGCGATCTTCTCGTGCCGGGGGTCAAAGGTGATCCGGCGCGACCACACCTCATGCCCCGTGGCCAGCGACAGCTTGTGGATGACGCCGTTGGGACTGGCGCTGTAGACGAACCGCCGGTTGGGGTCCGCCGCCGGCGACGCGGTGGTCACCTGCGGGTTGCCCGGGGTGGCGTTGACGCCGGACGGGCGGAACTCCCACAGCCGGCGGCCGGTGCGCGCATCGATGGCGATCGTCTTGCCGTAGCTCGTGGTGACGACCAACACGTCGCGCCGGGCGCCATGCACCGTGACGCCGGCGAGGCCGACGGGGGCGGAGTCGGCGATCCCGTCGATGTGGACCTCGCGCAGCCGCAGCCGCGCCGCCGAGGCGGCCGTGATCCCGGTGTCCGTCGGGCCGGCGCCGCTGCTCTGGGCGTCGTCACCGAACTGGAGCCAGTCGGCGGACGCCTTGGCGACCGCCGCGGGCGAGGTGGCGCCGGCGCTCGTCCGCGAGGCGGTGGCGGCGCTCGAGGCGCTCACGGCGTGCCCGCCGCAGGCCGCGACGAAAGAGCGCAGCCCACGAGGAGGCCGCGCAGGGATCCAGCCAGCGTCACAGCCGGCGGTCGCCGGGCTGGCCCACCGTCGAGGTCCCCCCGTTGGCGGCGGCGTGTGACGAGCCCCTGGCCGAGGGCACAACGATGTGACCGGTCGGGGCCACGCCCCAGTCGCCCTCGCATCCGCTGAACGTAGCCGCGCCATGGCGGGCCTGCGCCACCGTGACCGACACCGCCGCGGGGGTCGCGTTCGTGGTCAGGCCGTGGGGCGGCGGATTCGCCGGCGTGGTGACGGTCTTGGTGGTGCTCGTGGTCTTGGTGGTCGGCGTCGTCGTCGTCGTCTTGGTCGTCGGCGTCGTGGTCGTCTTGGTGGTGGTCGTCGTCTTGGTCGTCGGCGTCGTGGTCGTCTTGGTGGTGGTCGTCGTCTTGGTGGTGGTCGTCGTCGTGGTCGTCCGCGTGGTCGTCGTGGTCCGGGTCGTCGGCGTGGTGGTGGACGTCGGCGTCGTCGCGGTGGTGGTCGTCGTCACCGTCGGCGGCGGCGGCACGGCCACGATCGGAGGCTGCGAGGCCGCGGTCGTCGTGCTGGTGGTCGTCGTCGTGGTCGTGCTCGTGGGCGTCGTGGCCGGCGGTGGCGGCGGGGGCGGGTTACCGCCCGACGACCCGCCGCCCGGGTTGCGCACCGCGCCCGTGCCGCCGTGCAGGCTTCCGCCGCCCGAGGCCGGTGCGCCGGAGCCCACCGAGCCCAGCTTGAGCGGCGCGACTGCCGGGCTGCGCGGCCCCGAGGCGGGAGCGCGGGGGACGCCCACCAGGGGGCTGTGACCGCTCAACGCGGCCGCGCCGACGGTCCCCTTGCCCGGCAGCGCGGGCTTGGAATTGGTCACGACGTTGGCCGAGAGATTGCCGCCCGGGATGGCCGGACCGCTGAACACCTGACCGAGTGCGCCGAGTCCGTGCAGAGGTACGCCCCCGGTCACGGCGAACAGCACCACGATGATCGCGGCGGGAATCAGGACGGCGACAAGCGATGCCCCATAGATCTGTCGCCTCCAGGTGCGGACAAGACCCATTTTTAAGGAGGGTAGTCAGGGCCCTGACCGAAAGTCCCAAACTGGAGGTTCTTGTTACGAAAAGGCCTCATTACCTGCACGAAGACGAACATCATGAATGACGCCGCTACGATCGGCCGCGTCCAAACGTGGGGCATCGGCACATGGGTCGCTTTTCGATCGCACGCTCGCTGCGCCTGGCGCTGATCGGCCTGGCCATCGCGCTCGCGTCGGTCGCCGCGGCGAGCATCGCCAGCCTGTACAGCGCCCGGCAGCGGTATGAGAACGTCCTGGCCCGCAGCTCGGACCTCGGCACGGCGGTGGCCAACCTCACGAGCGCCGGCGTGGTCCAGGTGCAGATCCTGCACGACGCCACCGGGCCGCTCGCCGCCGCCGCGCGCGCCCAGGCGGCCAGGGCCTTCGTGCGCTCGGCCAAGGCGGCGACCGACCTGGCCGCCACCGACCCGACCAGCGCACGCCTGGTCGCGCGCCAGATCGCGCTGCAGAAGATCGCCGCCCAGCAGGCCCAACGGGGCCGCCTGAAGTCCGCCGGCGCCGGCGGGGCCACCCTGGCCACCGCGGCGAACGTGGCGGATGAGCTCCAGGCGCGTCAGCGCGTCCGCCAGACCGATGCCTCAGACCTCGACCGCAGTCAGTCTCGCAACGCGATTACCGTCGCCATCGTCGCGGGCGTGCTGGCATTGATCGCCGCCCTCATCCTCATCGCCGGGCTGGTGCGGTCGATGCGCCGCCCGCTCGACGAGCTGGTCGGTGCCAGCGGCGAGCTCGCCTCGGGCCGCTTGGAGCGCCGCGTGCACCCCGGCGGGCCGCGGGAGCTGCGCGAGCTGGGAGACGCGTTCAACGCGATGGCCGACGACCTGTCTCTGGCGCGGCATCGCATCGAGGACGAGCGGCGCCGGCTGGCGGTGACGATCGAGAGCCTCGGCGACGGGCTCATCGTGACCGAGTCGGAGTCCAGCGCCATCGTCACCATGAATCCGCGCGCCGCCGAGCTGATCCGCGAGCTGTCACCGGGCCGGAGCGTCGATGAGCCCGGCAGCCCGCTGCCCGCGCTGAGCGCCGCGCTGGACCGTGAGGTGGTCATCGACCACTCCGGGCGAATCCTGGCCGTCACCGCCGCCCGCCTCGGCGACAACGCCGCCAGTGGCATCGTCTGGACCGTACGCGACGTCACCGAGCGGGCCCGGCTCGAGCGCGCCAAGTCCGACTTCGTGGCCACCGCCTCCCACGAGCTGCGTAGCCCGCTGACGTCGATCAAGGGGTTCGTCGAGCTCCTGGAGCGCAGCCCGGACAGGATGTCGGCCCGCCAGCTCGAGTTCCTCGACATCATCCAGCGCTCGACCGACCGGCTCGTGGAGCTGGTCAATGACCTCCTCGACGTCGCCCGGCTGGAGGCCGATCACGTGGAGATCAACGCTCGCCCGATCGACGTCGGCGAGGCGGTGCAGGAGTTGGCCGAGCTCATCGGCCCGCGGGTGGCGGCCAAGCGTCAGACGCTCGACACCTACATCGCCCCCACACTGCCACTCGCCATGGCCGATCCCGAGCGGATCCGGCAGGTGATCGGCAACCTCGTCACCAACGCCCACCTGTACACGCCTGAGGGCGGACGGATCCACATCGGGGTCGAGGCGGACCGTGCCTGGGTGAAGATCGTCGTCTCCGATACCGGGATCGGGATGACGCCGGAGGAGACCGAGCGGGCCTTCGAGCGCTTCTACCGCGCGCGCAGCGGCAACGAGTCGGCCCCGGGGACCGGCCTGGGCCTGTCGATCGTCAAGTCGCTCGTGGACCTGCACCATGGCGTCATCGAGGTGGACTCCGAGCCGGGCCGCGGCACCACGTTCAACATCCTCATTCCCGCCGCCGTCGCGCCCGCCGGCGAGGACTCGCTCGACGTCATCCAGGGGCGGCGGGTGCTCATCGTCGACGACGAGGCCGAGGTGGCGGAGTTGATCGCCGACCAACTCGCGGGGCTCGACGCGGAGACCACGATCGCGCGCACCGGCGCGGAGGCGCTGGGCGCCCTGCGCAGCGAGCACTACGACGCCGTGACGCTGGACATCCTCATGCCGGAGATGGACGGCTTCGAGGTTCTGCGCCAGATCCGCGCCGATCCCGACCTGCGCGCCACGCCCATCGTGTTCGTGTCGGTGTTCTCCGCGCGGACCGAACTGTCGGGCGAGTGGGTGGTGGCCAAGCCGATCGACCCCGCCGAGCTGCGCAACGTGCTGGCGGCGGCCGTTCGCGCCGGGCGCAGCCGCGTGCTGATCGTGGCCCGCGAGGCACTGCAGGCGACGCTGGAGCCGTCACTCGGAGAGCTGGGGATCGAGCACCAGTGGGAGACGTCCGGTGCGGCAGCCGCACGCGTGTGCGGCGAGCGCCGCTTCGAGGTGGCGCTGATCGACGTCGGAATCCGCAACCCCCAAGCGGTTTTGCAGGCTTTGGATCTGCGAGGGCGTCGACTTCGGCGCGCGGTGATCCTATTCTCGGATGGCGAATCCCCGACTCCCTCGGGTATCGTGAATCTGGGGATCGAGGTCGTACCGGTCCAGGATGCTGCTCAGGCCCTGCTATCTGCATTGCGCGGAGATCGAGAACAAGTGAGTCGAGTTGCCGGTGGAGCTCAACACAGAAGCTGAGCTCACAAGAGAGATCGCGCGCCTGCGCGCGGAGCTCGCTCGCCGGGAGCGCGAGGCCGCCGACAAGGAGGTGCAGCTCGAGCGCTACGCCGCGGACCTGCGCGAGACCTTCAAGGAGGAGCGCGCCCTCACCCAGGAGCTCACGCGCTCGTACCGCGCCACCGTGCGCGCCCTGTCCAACGCCGTCGAGGCCCGCGACGCATACACCGGCAAGCACGCGGAGCGCGTGGCCGCGTACGGGATCGAGATCGCCCGCGCCGCCGGCCTACCGCGGCCCGATGCGCCCGAGCTGGAGTTCGGCTTCCTGCTGCACGACATCGGCAAGGTGGCCGTCCCGGACTCGATCCTGTACAAGCCGGGCCCACTGACCACCGAGGAGCGGGCGCTGATGGCCCGCCATCCAGCGATCGGCGCCGAGATCGTGGGCCAGATCGAGTTCCTCACGGATGCCACTCAGGTCGTGCGCTCCCACCACGAGCGCTGGGACGGGTTGGGCTACCCCGACGGGCTGGCCGGCGACCAGATCCCGCTGGCCGCCCGGGTCTTCGCCGTCGCCGACGTCCTCGACGCGCTCACCACCGATCGCCCGTACCGCGCCGGCTTCCCGCTGCGCCAGGCGCGCGCGATGATCATGGAGGAGTCCGGCAGCCACTTCGACCCGGTGGTGATCGACGCATTTCGTACGATCGAGGACATGACCTTCGTGCAGATCGGCCGAGACGCCTGATGACACCGCGGGCGCGGGGTGCGTGATGGCGGCTGGACCGGGAGAACGAAAGTGAAGCGCGGGGTCCTGGTCGTGGATGACGACCCGTTCATCCGCAAGCTCGTCGCCACCACGCTGGAGGACGTCTCGGAGTTCCAGCTCTACGAGGCGGCCGACGGTGTCCAGGCCGTCGAGGTCGCCGAGCGCGAGCTGCCCACCATCGTCTTCCTCGACGTCGACATGCCGCGCATGGACGGGATCGACACCTGCCGGCGCCTGCGCAACAACCCCGCCACCAGCGGCGCCACCATCGTCATCCTCACCGCCGCCCACGGCGACCGGATCGAGGCCCAGGCCGAGGCCGCCGGGGCCGACCTGTTCCTGACCAAGCCGTTCAGCCCCCTCGACCTGCTGCGGCTGGTCGATCGCCTGGGCGCGCAGAACGACCGCATCGACTCTCAGTAAGCCCGGCCCGCCTGGCCCGCCCGGCCCCCGGACGCGTTCATGCTCCGCACCGCCGGCCCGGATGGCTCCGCCCCGCCGGACCCGGAGCGCGTCAGCCGAGTCTGGTCAACACGATCGTGTTGATGACGAACAGCACCGCGAATACCTCCGTCCACCGGTTCAGGTTGCGCTCGACCAGTGAGCCGCCGCCGAGCGGCCCCGCGCCGGTGCCGACGCCGAAGGCGCCCGACAGCCCTGCGTCCTTGCCCGAATGCATCAGGATGAGGAAGATCAGCCCCACGCACAGGGCCACTTGGACGAAATCGAGAACCGCGGTCATGGCCCTGATGGTATCCGCTCGGACTCGGTCGCCTGCGCTTCGTCCAGCCGGTGCAGGATCTGCACCGCCTCCGCGCGCAGCGACCCGTCGAGCGCGGCGTGATCGTCATCGGAGAGCTTGCCGGTCCGCAGGTCCAGCTCGGCGTCCCTGATCTCCCGGTACTTGGCGTCGCGCTCGGCCTCCAGCTCGCCCACGTCGGCCGCGGGGCCGTGAGCGTCGTCCGCGCGGCGCGTGGCGCGCAGCGGCGCCGAGATGAGATAGACCGCGGCGGCCAGCACGATCAGGACCAGCACGTAGGCCATGCTCACACCAGCTCGCGCTCGCGCTCCGGCTCAGGCGCGGTGGCCGGCGAACTGGGCGGCGGCGCGGATGCGCCCCGGCCGCGCACCGACAGAGCGCCCCGCCGCGACCGCCGCGGCACGGGCCACAGCGCGATGAGGCCGCCGAACGCGGCGATGATGGCCCCCAGCCACAGCCAGGTCACCAGCGGCGAGACCTCCATGAGGAACTGGGTCTTCCACGGATGGCTGACGAACCGCTGGGCCAGCTCGTTGATGAGGATGTCGCGCAGCCCGAAGATCGTGTTGAGCTGCGAGGCCTGCTGGGCCGCGGGCAGGCTCTGGACCGACAGCAGCGCCTTGGCGATCTTGACGTCGCCGGTGCTGATCAGGCCCTGCAGCGGCGTGACATTGGGCGCGATCACCACCCACAGGTCGCGCAGGACTCCGGCGTCGAGTCCAACACGGCTCTCGCTGGAGCCGTTGAAGAAGCGCCCAATGGGGTGCATCGGGTCAAGCGACGGGTACAGGCCATAGCTGGTGGTCAGGGTGGTGACGCGGTGCCCGCCCCTGCTCACCGCCAGCACCGCGCCGAAGGAGATCTTCTGGGCAGTGGCGCTCGCGGTGGGGCGCACGTACTTGATGTCATAGCCGGCTACGCGGGCGCTCTGGCCCGGCAGCAACGTGGCGGTGCGCTGATGCTGGAACGACGTCGACGCGGCCACCCCCACCAGCGCCACCGCGACGCCGGCGTGGACGATGTAGCCGCCGTAGCGCCGCCGGTTGCGCGCCACCAGTGCCACCAGCGCCCCGCCGGCGGACTCGCCGGTCATGGCGCGCCGGGCCCGGGTGCCCCGGAAGAACTCCTGGGCCACCGTGGCGACCACGAACGCCCCGAGGCCGAACATGACGTAGGCGAACCCGTGCTGGGTCACCCCCGGCACGAAGGCGAGCACGAGCAGCGTTCCCAGCCCCGCGGTCACCGGGAAGGCGAAGGCACGGCGCATCTTGGCGGGCGTCACCCGGCGCCAGGCGATGATCGGCCCGATGCCCGACAGCGCCACCACCACGAGCGCCAGCGGGACGACGAAGCGCGCGAACACCGGCGGTCCGACCGAGGTCTGCGTGCCGGTGATCGCCTCGGAGATGAGCGGGAAGAACGTCAGCCAGAAGATGACCGCGGTGAGGGCCACCAGCACGACGTTCTGCAGCAGGAACACGCCCTCGCGCGAGATCAGCGAGTCGAGCTTGTGATCGCTGGTGAGACGATCGCGCCGCCAGGTGACAAGCCAGACCGATCCGACCACCATCACCGAGATGAGGGCCACGAACGAGATGTTGAGCGTCGGATCTGAGACGAACGCGTGGATCGAGCTCAGGATTCCCGAGCGGACGAGGAAGTCCCCAACGATCGCCATGATGCCGGTCAGCAGGACGAGCGAGGCGTTCCACACCTTCAGCATCCCCCGCTTCTCCTGGATCATGATCGAGTGGATGTAGGCGGTGCAGACCAGCCACGGCATGAGCGCGGCGTTCTCCACCGGATCCCAGGCCCAGTACCCGCCCCAACCGAGCTCCGTGTAGGACCACCGCGCGCCCAGGAGGAGCCCGACACCGAGACACAGCCAGCCCGCGAGCGCGAACCGACGTGTGACCTGGATCCACTCCGCACCGAGCCGCCCGCTGGCCAGCGCCCCCACGCAGAACGCGAATGGGACCAGCAGCAGCGTGTAGCCCGAGTACAGCATGGGCGGATGCACCATCATCGTCGTGTGGCGCAGGAGCGGGTCCAGGCCGGCTCCCTCGATGGGCGGGCTCGCCGTCGTCTTGAACGGGTTCGCGAACAGGACGTTCAGGCCGGTGAAGAAGACGGCCATCCCGAACAGCACCGCCTGCGCGTAGGGCACGATCTCGCGCACCCGGCGGCGGGTCAGGAACAGCGCCAGGCTTGACCAGAACGCCAGCAGCATCACCCACAGCAGCAGCGAGCCCTGCTGCGTGGACCAGATGGCGGCGGCGCGGTAGAAGAATGGCGTCGTGGTGCTCGAGCCGCTGGCAACGACGTTGTACGAGAAGTCCGAGCTGATGAAGGCGACGTCGAGGATTACGAAGGCTGTCGCCGCGATGCCCGCCACGACGTACATGGCGCGCCGGCCGGAATCCACCCACTCAACGAGGCCGGTGCGGGCGCCGTGCAGCGAGGCGCCAAGCCCGTAGATCGAGCTCAGCAGCGCCAGGATCAGCAGTACGCGGCCGGCGTCGGCCATCAGGCTGGGACACCCATCAATACGAGCCGGATGCCGCCTGGTACTTGGAGGGGCACTTGGTGGTGAGCGTTCCGGATTCGCCGACGAACGCGCCGGTGCCGCCCTCGTGGACGTCAACCAACACACCGCGCCCGGCGGCGAACGGGTCAGGGACCTCGCCGGTGTACCGGACCGGCACCGAGACCTTGAGCTTGGGATCGCGCACCCGGAACAACAGGAAATCGCCGGTGCGACGCACCGAGCCGGTGAGGACTGTCCCCGCCAAGACGTAGGTCTTGCCCGGGCGGGCGCGCTTGAGCAGCTGCGACGCGGTGAGCTCGTCGTGGCCAGAGGCGAAGCTGGTGTAGACGAGCGCCGACGCCAGCAGCAGCGCGGCGGTCAGGGCGACGGTGAGGCGAACGGCCCGCTTGCGACTGGGATCCATGCCGCGGCCCATTTTCACACACCGCCCGACGGCCGGGCCCCACCGGCGGCGGCGTGGAGTCGGCGCGCGGACCCGATCGCCGAATTGCCTTCATCCGCTGGGTCCGATTGTTAGCGCCAGATTAAGACCGAGGGACTTTATGGCTCGGGCGCGAAACCTTTCTCCAGTGTCGCCGTTCCTCGCCTATGACAGTGCTCGCTAGAACCAAAAGCGGCGTCCCGAGGATCAGGCGCCCCCGTCAGGGGCAAACGAAGCGTGTCGCCGAGCGCGGCACTCAATCGAGTGCGGGCGTGACGACCGAGGCGACCGGCGGGATGCGCCGCCGGCGCGAGGCCGGCGGCATGCAGGACGAGGCGATCTACACCTGCGAGTGCGGCTTCGTGTTCCACGCCCCGGTGTCGACGTCCGTCGGCTGCCCGCACTGCGGCAGCGCCCAGGCCTGGTAGGCCGCGCGGCTTCAGCGCGAACCGGCCCGCGCGCTCCCTCTGAACTGATTCAATGCCCGCCGGGGAGAGCGCCTGGAGGTGCGTACGCCGTGAAGAAAGCCATCATCGGTCTGTTGCTGGGCTGCGCCGCTCTGGCGTGCCTGGCCACGCCCGCGGCCGCGGCCGACGCCTACCCCGGCATGGAGCATCTGCACTTCGCCGCGGGCCCGTACCGGATCATGCCGGGGGCCAACCTCATCCTGCTGGACACCAACCATGTGCCCAAGCCCAACCAGGACGGCTACATCGTCCGGATGGCGCCCAACCTCCGCTACGCCCGGCCCAACGGCAAGTGCTGCGGCGGCATTCCCCGGGTCGACGTCATCCACCTGCACCACGGCGTGTGGCTGAGCAACGGCACGGCGGGGGCCGGCGAAGGCAACAGCCTCGGCGGGCTCTACCCGTTCATGGCCTCGGGCGAGGAGAAGACGGTCTACGAGTTCCCCCACGGGTACGGCTATCCAGTGGGTGCCTCCGACCTCTGGGTCCTCAACTACATGATCCACAACCTGACGTCGAAGGCGGCGCAGGTCTACATCACCTACGACCTGGACTTCGTGCCCGCCACCTCACCGGCAGCCGCGCAGATCACCCCGGTGCACCCGATCTGGATGGACGTCGAGGATCACCACGTCTACCCGGTGTTCAACGTCTACCGCCACAGCGGTGTCCACGGGAAGTTCACGTTCCCGGACATGGCCTCCAATCCCTACCCCCAGGGCCAGCCGCTCAATGAGTTCACCGTCGACCATCCGGGGACGCTCGTCGCGACCGCCGGCCATCTCCATCCCGGCGGCCTCTATGACGACCTGGACCTCATCCGTCCCGCCACCAAACCGGCGCCCGGGACGATCGCCGGAACCGTGCCCGACTCGGTCCGCCTGTTCCGCTCCAACGCCGACTACTTTGACAAGCGCGGCCCCATCTCGTGGGACATGGCGATGACCGCCACCCCCGCGAACTGGCGCCCGCAGGTCAAGGCCGGCGACGTCCTGCGCATCAGCGCCACCTACAACACGACCCGTGCGTCCTGGTATGAGTCGATGGGGATCATGGTCGTATGGGAGGCCTGGAACACCGAGGGCGGGACCGACCCCTTCGCCCGTCCTCTTGACGAGCGCGGCCACGTCACCCACGGCCACCTGGCCGAGGACAACAACCACGGCGGGGCCTACGCGCTGGCCACGACCGCCGCCGGCTATCGCGACTGCTCGCGCCGCACCGTCCAGATCACGCAGTTCCAGTACCTCCCCGGCGACTTCACCGCCACCGGAGGTGACCGCTGCATCCCCACGGTCACCGAGGGCCACTCGCTGACGTTCGTCAACGACGACGCCAGCCCCCTCTCCCCCGGCAACCCGCTCAATCCCTCGCGCGCCTACCTGGCCTCCGTGTTCCACACCGTGACCTCGTGCCAGAACCCCTGCGGGCTCAACACCGGCATCTCCTACCCCCTGGCCAACGGCACCGGCGGCTATGACTCCGGCCAGCTCGGACTGGGCACCCCGGCCACCGGCAAGCTGAGCTGGAGCACCCCGACGAACCTCCCGCCCGGGACCTACACGTTCTTCTGCCGGATCCACCCGTTCATGCGGGGCGTGTTCCGGATCGTCCAGTAGCCCGGCCCGCGAGGGCCGCCGGCCGTGGATCCCGCCCGGTCTTGAAACCTCACGCCACACACCGGCCTGTTCGACGCCGTGTGGCGTGTGGCTTGAGCCGGCTGAATGCTCACGCCACGCAGTACGAAACGCGGCGGTGTGTGGCGTGTGGCTTCAATACCCCGCGCGTCGCCGGCAATCCGTGCGCGCCGGGACGGCCAACGCCCACCTCCGCCCCTCACCCACACCGCCGGCGCCGCTCACTCCAGCGGCCCGGTAACCGCCTCGGCCGCGGCCACCACCTCGCCCCCGCGCACCAGCTGAAACGCCGCCTCGATGTCGGGCGCCAGGTACCGGTCCGGGCCCGGACCGCCGACCCCGCCCGCGCGCAGCGCCGCCACCACCGCCTGGCTCGCCGGCCCGGGCTGAAGCGGCGCGCGCATCTCGACGCCGCGGGCCGCGGTGACCAGCTCGATCGCCAGCACCCGGGCCAGGCCGTCGACCGCGCGGCGGAGCTTGCGCGCCGCCGACCACCCCATCGACACGTGGTCCTCCTGCATCGCCGAGCTGGGAATGGAGTCCACCGACGCCGGCACGGCGAGCCGCTTCAGCTCGGACACGAGTGACGCCTGGGTGTACTGGGCGATCATCAGGCCGGAGTCGACTCCCGGGTCGTCTGCCAGGAACGCGGGCAGCCCGTGGCTGCGCGACGGGTCGAGGAAGCGGTCGGTGCGCCGCTCGGCCATGCTCGCCACGTCGGCGGTCACGATCGCCAGGAAGTCCAGGACGTAGCCCAGCGGCGCGCCGTGGAAGTTGCCGTTGGAGGCGACCCGGACCTCGTCCCCCCCGCCCGCGATCACCGGGTTGTCGATCGCCGAGGCGAGCTCGCGCTCGGCCACCAGCGCGGCGTGGGCGACGGTGTCGCGCGCGCCGCCGGCCACCGCGGGCGCGCAGCGCAGCGAGTAGGCGTCCTGCACGCGCGGGTCCTCGGGCCCGCGATGGCTGGCCACGATCGGGCTGCCGGCGAGCACCGCACGCATGTTGGCGGCCGACGCCGCCTGCCCCGCCTGGGGGCGCAGCCGCTGTAGATCCTCAGCGAACACGGCATCGGTGCCGAGCAGGCCCTCGACGCTCAGCGCGGCGGTGATGTCGGCGGTGGTGAGCAGCCGCCGCAGGTCCACGAGCGCGAGCAGCAGCATGCCGAGCATCCCATCGGTCCCGTTGATGAGAGCCAGCCCCTCCTTCTCCACGAGCTCCACGGGGGCGATCCCGGCGCCCGCCAGCGCCTGCGCCGCCGGGACCAGCGTGCCGCCGGCGTCGCGCACCTCCCCCTCGCCCATCAGGGCCAGCGCGCAGTGGGCCAGCGGCGCCAGGTCGCCTGAGCAGCCCAGCGACCCGAACTCGTACACGACGGGCGTCAGTCCCGCGCTCAGCAGCTGCGCGTAGGCCGTCGCGGTCTCGCGCCGCACCCCGGTGTGGCCGGTGGCCATCGTCGAGAGGCGCAGCAGCATCAGCGCCCGCACCACCTCGCGCTCCACCTCGTCTCCTGATCCGGCGGCATGGCTGCGGATGAGCGAGCGCTGCAGCTGGGTGCGGCTTTCGTGGGGGATGTGCCGGCTGGCCAGCGCCCCGAACCCCGTGGACACGCCGTAGTGCGGCCGGACGTCCTCGGCGAGGGCATCGATCGTGCGCCGGCCCGACTCGATGGCCGCGAGGGCCTCATCCGACAGCCGTACCGGTGCGCCTCCCCGGGCGACCGTGACGACCTCGCCGGGCGTGAGGGGGCCCATGCCCACTGTGATGGTGCTCTGCTGGCTCTCCATGGCCCCGTAGTTTGCGCAAGTTTGCGAACCGGCGGGCGTTCCAGGGATCAACGTCCCCGGAAAGGACGTCGACCACGGCAACAGGGCTCCGATCCAGACGGGTTAGCGACCGCACCGCAGCGAGGAAGCCAGCAGGGAACAGCGATGCCCGGGCGCTCGGGAGGCGTCCGGGCACCGCGCATTTCGGTGTGGGAGCATCGACGCCATGGCCACCACTCCCAACGTCTATGAGCAGCAGTTCGAGTACGACCATGCCGACCCGCCGGGCTACAAATCCGGGGTCACGCGCATCGGCGCGCTGGCCGGCGGCAGGGACAACGTCATCAAGGAATTCGAGATCCCGCCGGGCGAGAGCCTCTGCCCCTACCACTATGAGTACGAGGAGGAGTGGCTGCTCGTGCTCGAGGGCGTCGTCACGCTCCGCACGCCCGACGGGGAGCAGACGCTGGCGCGCGGCGCGCTGGTCTGCTTCCCCGCCGGGCCCGCCGGCGCTCACAAGGTCACCAACGCCGGAGAGGAGGCGGTGCTGGCCCTCATGTGGTCAAGCGCCCGGGAGCCGGCCGTGTCCATCTACCCCGACAGCGACAAGATGGGCGTCTGGGCGGGCGATGACCACGTGCTCCTTCGGCGCGCCGACGGTAACGTCGACTACTTCGAAGGCGAGCCCTAGGCCGAGCTCACACGCCCGCCATCGTCACCTGGGTGAGCCGCAGGTGGTTGCCCGACGGGTCGCGGAAGCCCGCGTCGATCCCATAGGGGCGCTCCTCGGGCTCCTCCACGAACTCGACGCCGCGGCCCTTGAGCTCCTGGTAGCTCGCGCGGCAGTCGTCGGTGGTGAGGAACACCGTGCCCGCGACGCCCTTGGCCATGACGGACTTGATCTCCTCCACGGTGTCCGCCTCGAACACCGGTGGGCCGGGGATGGCCATGAGCACGATCGAGACCTCGTCCTGGCCGGGAGGGCCGACGGTGAGCCAGCGGAAGTCGCCGAGCTCGGGGACGGTCACGTCGGACTTGATTTCCATGCCGACCTTCTGGGTGTAGAAGGCGAGGGCCTCCTCCTGGTTGTGGACCCACAGCTGTGCGCTGGCGATTCGCATGATTTTCTCCTCCAAACGGATGGGATTGAACTGATGCCGAGCACGCTAATCGGGGCCGGCTCTCCTGTCTTCTCGAAACGTGCTGCGTTGCGGGCGGCCATAGGCGCGGACGACGCAGCTGGGCACGACCGCCTGTGCGGCGGCCGGCGGGAAGGCCGCCCGGTAGGCCGTGGGCGACACGCCGTAGGTGCGGGTGAAGCTCGAGGTGAACGACCCCAGGCTCTGCAGTCCGACCGAGAAGCAGACGTCGGCCACTGACCGGTCGGTGTTGCGCAGCAGCGCCGCGGCGCGCTCCAGGCGCCGCGTCAACAGGTAGACGTGGGGCGAGACGCCGAAGGCGCGCCGGAACTCCCGGCTGAAGTGGGCGCGCGACAGCCCGGCCGCGGCCGCCATGTCGTCCACGCCCAGCGGGTCGGCGTAGCGCGAGTCGGCGAGGTCCTTGGCGCGGAGGAGATGGCGGGCCCTGGGCGCGTAGAGCATTCGTTTCGAGTATCCCAGCGCTGGGAGTCGGCGTTCACTATGCGGCGCAGCCGGGCGCGCCTGCTAGGTTCAGGGGCAGCGGTCGTTCCTCGGCCGCGAGGCAGCTCGCTTGGGTACCGCATCCGGCGGTTCGGGTCAGCCATAGCCTCCCGAATCCGTTTCGCGGCCCCGCGCCGCCAAGGAGTGATCAACTTCATGCAGTCCTTTGCCGACCTGGGCGTGTCTAGCGCTGTGGTCAAAGCCCTCGCAAACGAGGGCGTCCATGAGCCGTTCGCCGTTCAGCGGCTCGTCATCTCAGACATCCTCGCCGGCCGCGACGTGCTGGCCCGCTCCCCCACCGGCTCGGGCAAGACGCTCGCCTTCGGGATCCCGCTGGTGGACCGGATCGCGTCTGACGGCCGCCGGCCGGCCGCGCTGATCCTCGCTCCCACGCGGGAGCTGGCGACTCAGATCGCCGCTGACATTCGCGGCATCGCCCACGCTCGCGCCCTGGCGGTCACCGCCGTCTACGGCGGCGTCGGCCTGGTCAAGCAGGCCAAGGAAGCTGCTCGCTCCCAGATCCTGGTGGCAACGCCCGGACGCCTGGAGGACCTGCTGGCCCGTCGAGCCTTCACGCTGGACCACATCACGATGCTCGTCCTCGACGAGGCCGACCGCATGCTCGACATGGGCTTTCGGCCCGCGGTGGACCGGATCGTGCGCGCGTGCCCGGTACAGCGCCAGACGCTGTTCTTCTCGGCCACGCTGGACGGCGAGGCCGGCGTCACGGCGATGCGCTACACCACCGACCCGGTCCGTCACGAGGACGGGCCTTCGGCCCGCCGCGCCGCCGCCGAGGTGGAGCACCGGTTCGTCCCGGTGTCAGGCGAGGGGCGCATCGAAGCGCTCATCGCCGAGCTGGAGGCCGAACGGGACCTGGCGCTCGTGTTCGTGCGCACCAAGCGCGGCGCCGACCGCCTGGTCAAGCGCCTGGACGCCCGAGGCGTCCGTGCGATGGCGATGCACGGCAACAAGTCCCAGCGCCAGCGCGAGGTCGCGCTGGCTCGCTTTGAGAGCGGCTCGATCGACACGCTGGTGGCCACCGACGTCGCTGCCCGAGGCATCGACGTCAGCGGCATCTCGCACGTGATCAACTTCGATCCGCCCCACGATCACGACACCTACGTGCACCGCGTGGGGCGCACCGGCCGCGCCGGCCGCTCCGGCGTCGGCATCACGCTGGTCGAACACCATGAGCGGCGCGAGCTGAGCCTGATGGCCGATCGCCTCGGCATCGAGCACGGCCTCGGCGGCGCGGCCCGGCCGGCCCACGCCCAACCGCGCAGCCCGTCAAACACCCCGCCAAACACCCGTTCAAACACCCCGTCACACACCCCGCCGCGCCCGGCGCGGCGCCGTCGCCGCTCAGGCCAACCGCGGCAGCACGAGCGCCGAGGGGCGCGCTGAGTCGCGCAGCACCTCGACGTCCACCGCTCGCATCGCCTGCGCCGTGGCCATAGCCGGGTCCTCGCCGGTCCCCGGGTTGCGGGCATAGCGCGGGTGCGCGCCGGATGAGACCTGCAGGCGGATGCGATGCCCGGCGGCGAACCGATGGGCGGTGGGCCACAGCTGGAGCGACACGCGCCAGACGCCGTCCTCTGTCTGCGCAAAGCGCCCCGGCGCCACGCTGGTGAGCGCGTCGCACACGTTGCGCGACACGCCGGCGGCGTCGACGTCGCAGACGCGCGCGAACACGTCGAAGTAGGGCGCGCTCGTCCGCACCCACAGCTCCACGGAGACGTGGCCGATCGCCTCCACGGTCCGCTCCAGCACCGGCCCGGTGTAGGTGAGCACGTCGGCGCGCGCCTCCAGCGGCGCGTTGTCCACCACCGGGTCGCGCGAGAGCAGGATCGGCCCGCCCAGCGACGGCGTCGGATCGGTCGGCTCGTAGCGGTACGAGTCGCCGGGACCCGGCGGATCGCCCGGCGGCGCGTCGCTCAGCTCGCGGCCGGCGGCGAGATAGAGGCGCCGCTCCCGGGTACCGGGCGGCGGCCAGCTGGGTAGGTCGCGCCAGCCGCCGCCGGAGCGCTCGCCGGTGACCATCAGTCGCACCGGGCTGGAGCGCAGCAGCCGCCGGTCCCCGAGCAGGTGGGCGCGCATCCAGGCCAGTCCGTCCCGTTCCGCCGCGCCCACCAGGCCCGGCGAGGTGTGCGCCCAGGGCCCGATGAGCAGCTGAGGTGCGCGGCCGGCGGCCTGGAGGGCCTCGTAGTCCTCCAGCATCCAGGGCAGCAGGATGTCGTACCACCCGCCGACGAACTGGACCGGCGCCGTGACGTCGGGGACGCTGCGCGAGAAGTCGCGCCGTGCCCAGTACGGATCCTCCCGCCCCGGGCTGGCGAACGCTTCCTGAAACCAGTCCAGCGGCGCGCCGGTGGCGCGCGCGTCGAGCTCGGTGAGCGGGAGCTCCCCCACGAGCGCGTCCAGGCCGCGCAGGGCCCGGCCCAGCGCGAGCGGCGCCAGGCGCCGCTCCTGCGTGGCGATGATCACCAGCCACGACGCCACGCTCTCCAATGCGAGACTGGACCCGGCGTACGTCTGGCCGTGGAACTGGGAGGCGCTGACGTGGATCGACATCGCCGCCAGATCCTCGCCCGCGTCCGCCGCGATCGCCCACTGGACGAACCCCAGGTAGCTGGGCCCCAGCGTCCCGATCGCGCCGGAGTGCCACGGCTGCGCCCGCAGCCAGCGCAGCGTGGCCAGCCCGTCGGCGCGCTCGTCGAACGGGCTGAAGGCGCCGCCGGATCCGAACGTCCCCCGCACGCTCTGGATGACGACCTGCAGGCCACGCTCGGCCAGCAGCCGGCCGAACAGCAGCGCCACGAGCTGGCGGCGCCCGTAGGGCGAGCGGACGAGCACCGTGGGCCGCGGACGATCGGCGCCCGCTCGGCTGACCCAGCGGTCGGCCAGCAGGATCGTCCCATCGTCCATCGGGACGCGCAGGTCGCGCCGGCAGACGACCGCGCGGGTCTGCGCCCGCGGCAGCCGCATACGGCGCGCCAGGATCTGGCTGACGAGCGTCAATCGAGCTGCCGCGCCCCGCTCATGGGCACAGGATCGCATGGTCCGGCTCTCGGCCCGAGATAATGCCCGCCATGCCCAAGGAGTCGCGACTGGCGCAGACCCCCGGCGGGAAGGTCCCCGAGGGCGCCGGCTGGTTCGTGCTCAACGCCCGCGAGGCCCGCTGGCTGATGGGCGACTTTGGCGCCTACACGCGCTTTGAGGGCGGGGAGCGCTTCCCCCACCTCGGCATCAACATCGGCGTGCTCCAGCCGGGCCAGCCCGCCTGCTATTACCACGGCGAGAACGACCAGGAGGACTTCCTCGTGCTCAGCGGGGAGTGCCTCCTGCTCATCGAGGGCCAGGAGCGGCATCTGCAGGCGTGGGACTTCGTCCACTGCCCCCCGTGGACCGAGCACGTCTTCGTCGGGGCGGGCGACGGGCCGTGCGCGGTGCTCGCGGTCGGCTCCCGGCGCGGCGACCAGACCATCTACCCCGTGTCCGAGCTCGCCTTGCGCCACCGCGCCGGCGTGAGCAAGGAGACGCGCGACCCCTCTGAGGCCTATGCCGAGATCGCCGACGACGCGGACACCCCCTACCAGGACGGCTGGCTGCCCGAGCCGTAGATGCCCGGCGATCTGAGCGACACGACGATCCTCGTCACCGGCGCCAACACCGGCATCGGCCGCGCCACCGCCGAAGCGCTGGCCGCCCGCGGCGCCACGCTCTACCTGGCCTGCCGCACCGAGGCCAGGGCGCGGCCGGTGCTGGCGCAGATCACCCAGACGACCGGCAATGACCGGCTGTCACTCCTCACCCTCGACCTCGCCGACCTGGCGTCTGTGCGCGCCTGCGCCGACGCGTTCCTGCAGACCGGCGCGCCGCTGGACGTCCTGGTCAACAACGCCGGCCTGGCCGGCAAGCGCGGCGTGACCGAGAGCGGGTTCGAGCTGGCCTTCGGAACCAACCACGTCGGGCCGTTCCTGTTGACGAACCTGCTACTTGACCGGCTGCGCGCCAGCGCGCCGGCGCGGATTGTCACCGTCGCCTCCGACGCCCACTACCGCGTAGACGGGATTGACTATGACGCCGTCCGCCGGCCCACGCGGACCCGGACGGCGTTTCACGAGTACAGCATCTCCAAGCTGGCCAACGTGCTCCACGCTCAGGAACTCGGCCGCCGACTCGACGGATCCGGAGTGACCACCTACTCACTGCACCCGGGGGTCATCGCCTCCGATGTCTGGCGCGAGGTCCCGTGGCCGATCCGGCCACTGATGAAGTTGCGCATGCGCTCGCCCGCTGACGGCGCCCGGACGCCGGTGTACTGCGCCACCTCTCCCGACGTGGCCGGCGACAGTGGCCACTACTACGAGGAGTGCCGGCTCAAGGAGCCCGGCAAGGCCGTGACCGAGGCGGCGGCCGCCGAGCTGTGGGAGCGCAGCGAGGCCTGGACCAGCGCAGCCTGAGGGTCAGCCGGCGCCGTTGCCGTCGGGCAGCCTCCAGCCGGGCGACGCGGGAAGCTCCACGGCCGCCGCCGGGCCCCATGAGCCCGGCGCGTACGGTTGGAGCTCGGGCGGTCGGTCAATCACCGGCGCACACACCTCCCAGAGGCGCTCGATCTGCTCGGCGCGCGTGAACAGCAGGCGCTCGCGGAGCATCACGTCATGCAGCAGCCGCTCGTAGGCCTCTAACCCGTCGGCACCGTCAAAGGCCGCGTCCACGTCGAGCGTGAGGGCGGCCCGGCCCAGGTCGAGCACCGGCCCTGGAACCTTGGTCTGAACCTCGACGCGGATCTGGGGATCGTCGGAGAGCTCGAACACCAGCTCGCTGGGCCGCACGCAGCGTTCGGGCGTGTGATCGGGGAACAGCCGCAGCGGCGCGTTGGTGAAGCCGATCGTCACCGTCCGCCGGCCCTCCGCCAAGGACTTGCCGGTGCGTAGGTAGAACGGCACCCCGCTCCAGCGCCAGGTGTCAACCCAGACCTCGAGCGCCGCGAACGTCTCCACCCGGGAGTTGGCGGCGACGCCGTCCTCGCCCCGATAGCCCTCGTACTGCCCGAACACCACCCGGTCGCGGTCCAGCGGGCGGATGGCCTCGAACAGCTTGGTGCGCTCGAGGTGCACGGCGTCCGCGTCGATCCGGCTGGGCGGCTCCAACGCGACGATGCCCAGGATCTGGAGCAGATGCGTGACCACCATGTCGCGAAACGCGCCGGTCTGCTCGTAGAAGCCGGCCCGGCCCTGGATGTCCAGCGCCTCGGGCACGTCGATCTGCACGTAGGAGACGTGGTCTCGGTTCCACACCGGCTCGAACATCCCGTTGGCAAACCGCAGGGCCAGGATGTTCTGGGCCGCCTCTTTGCCCAGGAAGTGGTCGATCCGGTAGATCGAGTCCTCGGCCAGGACCGTGTGCAGCGTCGCGTTGAGCTCCTTGGCGCTGGCCTCATCATGGCCGAAGGGCTTCTCCACCACGAGCGCGCAGTTCTCGGCGATCCCGCTCACCCCCAGCATCCTCACCATGTCACGCATCGCTCCCGGCGGCACGCTCAGGTAGACCAGCCGTTCGCCCTCGGCGCCGATCTCCGCCTCGGCGGCGGCGATCGCGCGCGCCAGCTCGGTCCCGTCCTCGGCGCTCGAGGGGACGAAGCTCAGCCGGGAGGCGAACCCGTCCCAATGTTCGTCCAGCTCGCAACGGCCATACCGGTGCAGGGCGTCGTTGATGCGTCCGCGGAAGTCGTCGTCGGAGCCCGGCGAATGGCGGCCGGAGCCGATGATCCGGAAGTCCTCCGGCATCAGCCCTCCCCGGTAGAGATGGAAGAACCCGGGGAACAGTTTGCGGCTGGCCAGATCGCCGGTGGCTCCGAAGAGCACGAGCACCCGGTTGGACGGGCGCTCCGAGCCGCTCATGCGCTGATCCGTGCCGCCATGACCCCCACGCTACACGACCGTGAGCGTCGCGTTGCCGGCGCGTGGCCGCGACGTTCAGGCCCGGTTAGACCGGCGTTCACGCGGCGTTCACCGCCCCGCCCCGGGGAATACTCGTAACGGTGAACGGCGCAGCACAGGGACGTCGCGCGTGCTCAGCCCAGCGACGCCCGCGAGCGGCGCTCCTGGCGCTTTGTGTCATCGGCCTGGCCTGCCTGCTGACGGCCTGCGGCGTCGGCGATGGGTCGCCGGGGGCGGCGGGCGGAGGCTCCGCGCACCAGGCGGCCGCGCTGCCCGCGGCGGCGGCGGTGAGCGTCTCGGCCGACGCGGCTCTGCGCCCGGTCCCGCGCTCGTTCCTCGGGCTCTCCACCGAGTACTGGGCGCTGCCGCTGTGGGCGGGCCAGATGCCGCTGCTCGAGCGCGCGCTGTCGCTCGTCCAGGTCCGCGGGGACGGCCCGTTCATCCTCCGGGTCGGCGGTGACTCGGCGGACCGCTCCATCTGGGACCCGTCGGCGGCGCCGATGCCCCCGTGGGCGTTCTCGGTGTACCCCTCGTGGCTGCGCCAGGCCCGTGCGCTGGTGCGCCGCCTCGCCATCCGGATCATCCTCGACCTCAACCTCATCACCGACACCCCGGGCGCCGCCGCCCAGTGGGCGCGGGCGGCGCAGGCAGCGTTGCCCCGGCACAGCATCATCGCCTTCGAGGTCGGCAACGAGCCTGACATCTACAGCCGCCCCGACTGGCGGGCCGTCATCGCCGGGAGCCGCTTCGACGGGCGCTCGCCCGCCGGCCCGGCCCTGCCCGACGCGCTCACCGCTCCTGACTACGCCCGTGACTTCTCGGGCTATGCCCGCGCCCTGGCCCAAGTCGCCCCCCACTTGATGCTGGCGGGCCCGGCCCTGGCCAATCCGATCCACCACCAGCGCTGGATCACGACGCTGATCGACGGCGCCCGGCGCTCGCTGGGTCTGGTCACGATCCACCGCTACCCCTACACCGGATGCGCGGGGCGCCGCGGCACCCGCTCCTACGCCACCATCGGGCGCGTGCTGAGCCCCGCGGCGTCGACGGGGATGGCGGCGGCGATCCAGCCGCTGGTGGACGATGCCCACGACGCCGGACTGCCGCTGCGGCTCACCGAGCTCAACTCCGTCAACTGCGGCGGCCGGCCGGGCGTCAGCGACGCCTTCGCCACCGCGCTGTGGGCTCCCGACGCCCTGTTCGCGCTGCTGCGCGCAGGGGTCGACGGGGTCAACCTCCATGTCCGCGCCGACAGCGTCAACGCGCCGTTCGCGCTCAGCGCCGCCGGGCTGCAGGCGCGGCCGCTGCTCTACGGCCTGATCCTGTTCGCGCGGGCGCTGGGCCCCCGGGCGCAGCTCGTGACGGTCCGCTCCCACGCCCCGCGCGCGGTCAACCTCGGTGCCTGGGCGGTGCGCGTCGGGCGCGACACGCTGCACATCGTGCTCATCGACAAGGGGCGGCGCTCGGCCCGCGTGTCGCTGCGGCTGCCCGCGCACGCTGGCGCCCGCGTGGAGCGCCTCCTCGCCCCCAGCGTGCGTTCGCAGACCGGCGTCACGCTCGGCGGCCGCGAGCTCGCCGCCGACGGCCGCTGGCAGGGTCTGCCCGAGCGCCAGACGCTGAGTGCGCGCGGCGGGACCTACGTGATCGACGTGCGCAGCATGAGCGCGGCGCTGCTCAGCCTGCGCGTGTCCCCCGGCGCCCTGGGCACGGCCATCAGCCGTGCCCGACCACCGCGTGGGGCACGTAGCGCTCCTCCAGCCGCGTGATCTCGTCGTCGCTGAGCGACAGCTTCTCGGCCGCCAGCGCGTCGTCGAGGTGCTCGAGCTTGGTGGCGCCGACGATCGGTGCGGTCACGCCGGGCCTGTGCAGCAGCCAGGCCAGCGCGACCTGGGCGGTGGAGACCCCGCGCGCGGAGGCGACCGCGTCAGCGGCCTCCACGACGTCGAAGTCAAGCTCGGGCCGGTAGAGCGATTCGGCGAAGGCGTCGGTCTGGGCGCGCGCGGTCAGCTTCTCCCCGGAGCGCGTGCGGTTGCCGGTGAGCATCCCCCGCGCCAGGGGGCTCCAGGGGATCACCCCGACGCCCTGGTCGATGCATTGGGGGATCATCTCGCGCTCCTCCTCGCGGTAGACGAGGTTGTAGTGGTTCTGCATCGAGACGAACCGCGTGGCGGCCACGGCCTGGGCCTTGGCGAACTCCCACGCCCACATGCTGCTGGCCCCGATGTAGCGGGCCTTGCCGGCCTTGACCACGTCGTGCAGGGCGTCCATCGTCTCCTCGATCGGGGTGCGGTGATCGAAGCGGTGGATCTGGTAGAGGTCGACATAGTCCATCTCCAGACGCCCGAGCGAGGCGTCGATTGACGCCATGATGTGCTTGCGCGACAGTCCGTGGCCGTTCTCGCCGGGCATCGTCCTGCCATTGACCTTGGTGGCCACGACGTACTCCTCGCGCATGCCGTACAGCCCGCGCAGCAACCTGCCGGTGAGGACCTCGCTCTCGCCGCCGTTGTAGACGTCGGCGGTGTCGAAGAAGGTGATCCCGCCCTCGACGGCCCGGCGCAGGATCGGCTCGGCGCCGTTCTCATCGAGCGTCCACGGACGGCTCTCGTGCTTGCCGTAGCTCATCATGCCCAAGCACACTCGGGAAACTCGCAGTCCGGTCCGGCCGAGGTTGACGTAGTCCATCGGTGCTCTCCCTGATCGCGGTTCGCCGGCGGCCGAGCGGAGCTCGGGCCAGGATCTCACTGATAGCAGGGCTGCTGGAGGCTCAGGCCATGGCCGCCGCGGGGCGCGGCTGGGCGGCGCGACCGCCGTCGATATAGCGCATCACGGTGTCGCCGAGGCCGAGGTCCAGCGTCACCGACCCGCCGGAGAGATGCAGGCGGGAGCCGTCGTCGGTAATCGTCGCCTCCCAGCCGTGGCGCTCCACGTTGCGCAATGCCACCCGCCGCACGTACTCGGCGCGTTCCGCGCGGGTGCCCTCGATCGGGGGGCGGTCGAGGGCGAGGCCGAGCTCGTAATCGATGTCGACCGGGGTCTTGTCGCGGAGCCGTTGCAGGTTGAGGTCGATCTCGGCGGCCACCGGGGCCAGGGTCATGTCGGTGAACGTCTTGGGATGCAGCGTCATCGTGATCTCACCTTCTCGTGGTCAGACGCCTTGTGGATACGCCCATCCAACCCGCTGCGCGGGGCCGCTGCATCGGCGACAAACGCGGAAGCCGGGTCCGTGGTCACTACGGCTGCTGCTCCACCCAGGCCAGGATGTCGCGCGAGTGGGTGAGGAACGTCCCGTCGGGGAGCTTCATGACCGGCAGCTTCCGGGCGCCGGTCTTGGCCTCGAGCTCATCGCGTGATCCCTTGCGCAGGAACGGGATGGGGCTGCCGTGGGCGGCGATCTCCTTGTCGTACTCGATCCCCTTGGCCTTCAGTGCCTCCTGAACTCGGCGGCATGGGTGCACGCGCGGGCCGCCCTCGTCGCCATGGCACACGTACAGCATCGGCTTGTCCGCCGTCTGACTTCCCTCGTTCGCGATGTGGCGAGCCTAGCGGCGGGGGCTCAACTCGCGGAGGCGATCGGCCGAATTAAGAGAGTGGAACCTCCCTCGACCCTGGATCCCCTATGTCCGTCAATCCCATCGGTGGCGTCGGCAGTCTCTCGGCCGTCCAGCAGCCCACCGCCGCTCAGGCCACCGTCCCCGGCTCTGCCACTGCCACCGCCACCGCAGCCCAGGTCTCCCCGAGCGTCGATGCGGCGCAGGCCTGGGAGGACGCGATGCGCGCCGCCATGGGCGACGAATCGTCGTCTGACTCCTCGGCCTCGGATCCGCTCGCGTCCCTCGCCGGCGAGAACTCGGCATCGAGCCCACTCGCCGCTCAGACCGCCGCCACCACGTCAACGACGTCCGCGCTGACTCCGCAGGCGCTGGCGGCGCTCGTCTCCGGCGGCACGACCGGCCCCGCCGATCCTCTGATCACGTCACTGTCGGCGCAGACCGACGCCCCCACGCCCACGAGCGGCGCCGCGGCAGGCTCGTTCGTCTGAGGAGCGCGGGGATCAGGAACGCCGGGAGGCCGCCAGCCCACATGATCGTGGCGGCCACCCGCTGGTCGTGCAGGGCGGCCGGGCGGCCCGGGCCGAGCACCGCGTAGTGGTGATAGACGGCATCGGGCGCCAGGCCCAGCCACGCGCCCACCAGCAGCATCGGCACCATGCACGTCGCCAGGCACGCCAGCCGCGCCCGCGGGGTGAGGCGGTGCGGGAGCGGGTCCACACCCAGCAGCGGCGCCCACATGAGCAGCGCCGAGAACAGGTAGAGGGCATGCTCGGCCTCGTGGGCGGTGTCGTTGCGCAGCGCCAGCCCGTAGACGGCCGGCACGTGGGTGATCAGCAGCACCGCGGAGAACAGCGTGACCGACCCCACCGGGCCCGCCAGCCGCGCCACCGGCGCTGAGTGCAGCCCTCGCGCCAGCCGCCGGCGCCCGTCGCGCCCCAGCGCGAAGAACGCCAGGCGGATAGGAGCCCCCGCCGCCAGCAGCGGGGCGACGACGAGCCACATCACCATGTGCTCGACCATGTGGGCCGAGAGGCGCACATCGGCCTGGGTCCCGATCCCGGAGTACAGATCGACGACCAACACCGCCAGCCCGGTCATGAAGCAGGTCGTCCGGCGCCACGGCCAGCGGCGCCCGCGGCGGTCGCGGCGGCTGCCGATCGCCGCCGCGGACGCGTACACGCCCCCGGCGGCGGCGGTCACGATCAGGAACGCGATCCCGACCGAGCCGTCCAGGCTCCAGGGCCCGGCCAGCGCCCGCAGGCTCATGGGCTACTGGAAGATCTCGGTGGTGCAGTCGCCGCCGGGCAGATGGATCTCGTGCGGGCGCGCACCCTCGGCCTGTTCGTGGAAGTCCACGAAGAAGTCCGGATCGAGCGCATAGGTGCCGTCGGTCTGACGGTCGAGCTTGGTCAGCCACCCCTTCAGGCCCGGGTAGAACTGGTTGTCCCAGGTCGAGTACAGCGAGTTGGACACGTACACCCGCTCGCCGTCCAATGAGTTCTGGAGCATCTGGGGGCCGCCGTTGAGCGCCTCTGAGGCCTTGGGATGGCCACCATCCCGGCCGAGCAGCCCGCCCAGCCACACCTGCGAGCGCAGCTGCGGGTTGCTCGGATCCGAGACGTCGTAATGGCGCAGATCGCCGTGCAGCCAGTTGGAGAGGAACAGGTCTGAGTCGTCGAGCGACAGCACGAGGTCGGTGATGAGGCCGGGCACGCCGCCGGGCAGCGGCCAGCCCTCCAGTTCCTCGTTGGCGACATCGATCACCTTGTCCGTCGTCCAACTCCCGTTGCTGCGCTGGAAGCGGATGATGTTGCTCGACAGCGTGGCGCCGACGAACCCCTGGGCGGAGTCCGGGTCGTGCTGCCAGCGGATCTCCAGCGGGATCAGCCCCTCGTCCCCGAGGTCGATCGTCTGCACCTTGGACCGCGCCTCCAGGTCCCAGAAGTGCAGCCGCCGGCCGTACTTGCCCTCGCCCACGTCGGCGGGGTTGAAGCCGCCCTGGAATGTGTTGGGCGCGCCCCACTCGCTGGAGACCAGCGTGTTCTGGCGCGGCTGGTACCAGAAGTCGTAGGTGAACTCGACGCCGTCCAGGTCGCGTTCCCAGCGCTCGGCCACCGAGAAATCACGCGCATCGAGCACTGCGAAGCCACCGGGGGAGTTGCCGTCGGCGTCGCCCAACATGGAGATCGTCACGATGTCGCCGGGCATGCAGTGCACGGTGTGCGGCGCGCTCAGGCCCAGCTTCTCCTTGAGCTCCTCGCCCTCGATGACGTTCTTGATCGTGGGCTTGCGGGGCTCGGTGATGTCCAGGAGGTGGATCCGGGAGGACCGGAACCCCGGCACGATCAGCGTGTCGCGCGAAAGCTGCGAGTGGCACGCGGACGAGCACGCGTTGAAGCCGAAGTGGTGCAGCTCGTCGCCCACGTTGGGCATCTCGGTGCGATGCACGATCTTCCCGTAGTCAGCGGACTCCGGATCGACGTCCACGACGGCGATGAAGTCGGGGCGGTCGATCCCGGTGCCCTCATACAGGGAGGCGACGTAGATGAACTTCTCCGGCGGCTGCTCGCGCGCCACCTGCGGCGACGCGTATCCGGGCCCGGAATGCTCGTGTTCGCTCATCGGCGGATCCCTTCCTGTCTCGGGGTCTTCGGCGGCTTGCGCCACTGTACCGGTCCGCCGCCTGTTCTGATCCCTTCCCGCACTAATTCGATCGAAAAAACCCTGATGACAGATCTGCTCTCTGGGATCACTTTTGTCATCAGCGTCGGCCGGCAGGCCACTAGCCTCCCAGGAGCGACCGCCCCCACCCCTGGAGGTTCCCATGAGCACGACGACGAGCATCCCTCCGCTGCGCGAACGCCGGGCCTGGAGAGCGCTCGAGCAGCATCACGCCGCCATCCGCGGCGTGCACCTGCGCCGGCTCTTTGACGAGGACCCCAGCCGCGGCGAGCGTCTCGTCGCCGAGGGCGCTGGCCTGTTCCTGGACTACTCCAAGAACCGCGTCACCGACGAGACCCTCGAGCTCCTGATCAGGCTCGCCGAGGAGTCCGGCCTCGCCGAGCGCACCGAGGCGATGTTCACCGGCGAGCGCATCAACGTCTCGGAGAACCGGTCCGTGCTCCATGTCGCCCTGCGCATGCCCAAGGGCAGTTCGCTCGTGGTTGACGGCGTCAACGTCGTGGACGAGGTGCACGAGGTGCTGGACCGGATGAGCGCGTTCTCAGAGCGGGTGCGCTCCGGGGAGTGGACGGGCCACACCGGCAGGCCGATCCGCAACGTCGTCAACATCGGGATCGGCGGGTCTGACCTGGGGCCGGTCATGGCCTACGAGGCGCTGCGCCACTACTCCGACCGCGAGCGCACGTTCCGCTTCGTCTCCAACGTCGACTCCACCGACTTCGTCGAGGCCACGCGCGACCTCGACCCCGAGGAGACGCTGTTCATCGTCTCCTCCAAGACGTTCACCACCCTGGAGACGATGACCAACGCCCGATCCGCGCGCGAATGGGCGCTGGACGCGCTGAAGGACGAATCCGCCATCGCCCGCCACTTCGTGGCGGTGTCCACCAACGCCGAGAAGGTCTCGGAGTTCGGCATCGACACCGACAACATGTTCGGCTTCTGGGAGTGGGTCGGCGGGCGGTACTCGATGGACTCCGCCATCGGCCTGTCCACCATGTTGGCCGTCGGGCCCGACGGCTTCCGCGAGATGCTGGCCGGTTTCCACGAGATGGACGAGCATTTCCGGGGCACGCCGTTTGCGCGCAACCTGCCGGTGCTGATGGCCCTCCTCGCGGTCTGGTACGGCGACTTCTTCGACGCCCAGACGGTGGGCGTCATGCCCTACGAGCAGTACCTCAAACGCTTTCCCGCCTACCTACAGCAGCTGACGATGGAGTCCAACGGCAAGCACGTGACGCTGGAGGGCGCCCATGTGGACTACGACACAGGCGCGATCTACTGGGGCGAGCCGGGCACCAACGGCCAGCACAGCTTCTATCAGCTCATCCACCAGGGGACGCGGTTGATCCCTGTCGACCTCATCGGGTTCGGGCAGACGCTCAACCCGCTGGGCAACCACCACGACCTGCTCATGTCCAACGTGTTCGCGCAGGCCGAGGCGCTCGCCTTCGGCAAGACCGAGGAGGAGGTCCGCGCGGAGGGCACTCCCGACGCGATCGTCCCCCACAAGGTGATGGAGGGCAACCGCCCCACCAACACCATCCTGGCCGCGCGGCTCAGTCCGCGGATCCTCGGCGCCCTGATCGCCCTGTATGAGCACAGCGTCTTCACCCAGGGCGTGATCTGGGGTATCGACTCCTTCGACCAGTGGGGCGTCGAGCTGGGCAAGGCGCTGGCGAGCCGGATCATCCCCGAGCTCGAGTCAGAGACCGAGCCCGAGCTCTCGCACGACAGCTCCTCCAACGCGCTGATCCGCCGCTACCGCGCGATGCGCTGACCCGCCGGCCGCGTCCCCGCGGCGCGGCCTCGGCGGGTGAGAGGTGTGAAAAGCCAACACCTGGGGTGGGCTGGCAAACCCCTCGGCGACGCCTACTGTGACGACTGTGTTTCCGATGACCTACGCCGCAAACACAGGACCGTTGCACGGGGGTGACATGCCGGGCGGCCGCGGGGGCGGGCCGACCGGCGCGGTGACAGATGGGGGCGGGTCGGAACGCGGGGGCAGATCAGGATCGCTGCGGCTCAGCGGCAGCACATTACGTCGGGGGGTGGTTCCGAGCGGATCGGAGCCACGGTGACCGGGGCGCGACGCGACGGTGGTGGACGCCGTCGCGTCGCCCGGTACTGGGCCCCGCCGGGCATCCATCCACACCAGTCTTTACGCGTCGGCGATCCGCGCGGGGAACACGGATCGCCGCAATCGTCGCGCCTGACGAGCGCGTCGTCGGCAAGGATCACCATGCGTTTGCGGCAACGCCGACCTTGCCGGACTAATACGAGCCGATCGCCGGGGGCGCGGCGATCGGCTCGCTATTTCTTGGTGGCCGTGGGCTCAGAACTCTCTGGCGGTGAGAACCCCGGACAGCAGCACGGTGGCCACCAGCCGGGCCCGCTTCTCGTTCTGGGGCAGCTCGCCCAGTCCGTAGCGTTCGAACAGCACCCGCAGGTGCGCCTTGACCGCGTCGACGGTCAGGTGCACCTCCTCGGCGATCTGGCGGTTGGTCGCCGGCGTGGCCGTGTCAGTGGCCTGCACGGGCCGGCACAGCGCGATCAGGACCTTCCGTTGCATCGGGGACAGCGGCAGCACGGGCGCCAGGTCGCGGCTGGAGACCGTCGAGTCGCCGGTCTTGATCACCGGCTCGCGGAACGTGAGCTCCGAGTTGCCAACCGCGATCCGGTCGTGATCCACCAGGCGCCGCCGGCTCAGCACGCGGGTCTGGTTGATGAATGACCCGTTGCGCGACAGCCCGTCGTCCACGAATGTCCATTCCTGGCCGACGCGCTCGATCACTGCGTGGGCGCGGGAGGCCTCCGCGTCGCCGGCGAGCGATACGTCCGCCTCCGGGTCGCGCCCGATCGTGACTCGCCACGTGGCGGGGCCCAGCGGCAGGATCCGCTGGTGTCGCTCGGCGTCCCGCCAGACGAGAAACGGATGGCCGGCGCGCTCGGCGGCGATCACCTCCTTCAGCTCAGCCGGACTGCGATCGAACATCCGGGCACGCGCCGCCGCCGCAGCGGCGGGCGGCGTGGGCCCGTCTCGACGCGTGTCGCTCATCGCCACGAGCCTGGGTTCGCCATTAGGCCACCCAAAGCTACCGCACGGCAACGTCGAGCCGGTAATCCGTGACACGATCTACTCATGGTTGGGCGTTTGGACGTCGAGGCGGCATTCGAGGCCGCCGGATATCGCATCGAGGCGGTCGTCGGGCGCGGCGGCGTCGGCACGGTCTACCGGGCGGTGCAATTGACGTTGCAACGAGATGTCGCCCTCAAGCTGCTCACCGCCGAGCAGAGCGCCGACAGCAGCTTCCGCCGGTCGTTCCTGGACGAGTCAATCCTGGCGGCGAGCCTGGATCACCCCCACATCGTGCCGGTCTACGACGCCGGCGAGGTGGCGGAGATCCTCTACATGGCGATGCGCTACGTCCCCGGCTCGGACCTGCAGGGGATGATCCGTCGCGAGGGCCGCCTCTCACCGCACGCCTCCGTGGCCATCCTGGAGCAGGTCGCGGGGGCACTGGAGGCCGCCCACGGCGCCGGCCTCGTCCATCGCGACGTCAAGCCCTCCAACGTCCTCATCTCCGGCGCCCACGGCGCCGAGCAGCCACTGCACGCTTGGCTGGGCGACTTTGGCCTCAGCCGCCGGATCGCCGATCCAGACGAGCAGCCGACCGAGCGCCCGCTGGGCACCGTGCACTACGTGGCCCCCGAGCAGATCCGCGGCGAGGCCGTCGACGGCCGCGCCGACATCTACTCCCTCGGCTGCCTGCTCTACGAGTGCCTCACCGGCGCGGTCCCCTTCGCCCACACCTCGGTCCCGGCGGTGCTCTACGCGCACCTCGAGGCGCCCATCCCCCTGGTGTCCGACCGCGGTATCGGGCTGCCGGCCGCCCTGGACAAGGTGATCGCGTGGGCGCTGGCCAAGTCCCCGAACGACCGGCCGCAGCACGCCACCGAGCTGGCGCAGGCGGCCGCCCAGGCGCTGGGGGGCGCCACGGCCCGCGCCAGCTCCCCGCGGGCCCGCGCCACGTCGTCGGTGTCGGGAGCCGGACCCCGGCCCACGCCCGCCGCCGTCCGCCGCAGCCGAGCGAGCCGCCCGGTGGTGGGCCGGCTGTTGGAGTCCGAGGATCTCCTGTCGCTGCTGGAGGACGCCACCGCCGGCATGGGCGGCGTGGCCACGCTCTCGGGCGAGGCGGGCATCGGCAAGACCACGCTGGCCCGCCAGCTGTCCACCCTCGCCGAGCAGCGGGGCATCCCCGCCGTGTGGGGCGTCGGGGCCAGCGCCGAGGCGGCCCGGCCCTACTGGCACTGGATCCAGGTGGTGCGGGGAATCGCCGCCCGTCGCGAGGGCGAGGAAGTGTTCAGGTCGCTGGGCCCCGTGGGCTCGTGGCTCTACACGATCGTCCCCGATCTCGAGCTCGGGCTCCCGAGGGGTGGGGAACGGTCTCCGATCGGTGCCGATGAGGGCCGCTTCCACCTCTACGACGCGCTGCTGCGGCTCCTGGAGATCGCCGCTGAGCGCACCGGCCTGCTGCTCGTGCTTGACGACCTGCACTTCGCCGACGAGGCGTCGCTGCTCGCGCTCTCCTACATCTCCCGCGCGGTCGGCGACAAGCGGATCCTCATCGTCTGCACGCAGCGCGACCTCGAGCTCGAGCAGTCCCGGCACGACGTGGCGCCGTTCTCAGAGCTGGTGCGCCCGACGCTCGGGATCGCGCTCAAGGGCCTGCCCGCCGCCGACGTCCGGCGCATGATTGCGAGCCGGCGCGAGACACCCCCGTCCGACGCGCTCGTGGAGCGCATCCACGATCTCACCGGCGGCAACCCGCTGTTCGTCTCCGAGCTGCTGAGCCTGCTGGAGGCCGAGCGCGACCTCGATGACTCGGCCGTCGCCGCGGGCGCCCTGCCGCTGCCCGCCGGGGTGCGCGACGCGATCACCGCCCGCCTGGACATGCTCAGCCCCGCCGGCCGCGAGGTGCTCGGAGTCGCGTCGGTGATCGGGCAGCAGTTCCGGGCGGGAACGTTGGCCGCGGCCGCGGGGACGCCCGCCGTGGAGCTGCTGGAGCTGCTCGACGAGGCGGTGCGCGTGCGGCTGGTGCGCCCCACCACCCAGTACGCCGACGGCTACAGCTTCGCTCACGGGCTCATCCAGGCCACTCTGTATGACGCGATCCCGCGCGGGCGCCGGCTGGAGCTCCACGCCGCCGTTGCCCGGGCGCTGGAGCAGGATCCCGCGGTCGCCGCCGGCGAGGGGCTGGCCGAGATCGCCCACCACTACCTGGAGGCGGCCCCCGCCCACGACCCGCAGCGCGCCATCGAGTATGCGCAGCGCGCCGGAGACCGCGCGATGGACACGTTCGCCTATGACCAGGCGGTGGGGATGTACCGCGGCGCGCTCGGGGTCACCGGCCTGACCGAGCCCCAGCGGGCGAAGCTGCTGCAGGCGCTCGGCGAGGCGCAGATGCGCGTCGGGGACACGGATGCGGCGCGCCAGACCCTGCTGCGCGCCGCCGACGCCGCTCGCGTCCGTGACGACCCGGTGGCGTTCGCCCGCGCCGCCCTCAGCTGCGGCATCTGGGGGCTGAGCAACGGGACCGACGAGCAGCTGGTGGGGCTGGCCCAGGAGGCGGCGGCCCGGCTGGAGCGCGTCCATGAGCCGGGGCTGATGGCCCAGGTGGAGGGTTTTCTCGCCGCGGCCATCTACTGGTCAGACGAGGTGGAGCGCCGCGAACGGCTGGCGGAGGACGCGCTGCGCCTGGCCCGGGCCGAGGAGGAGCGCCGCCACGACCGCGAATCGGCGCAGACGCTCGGCTACGTGCTGGGCCGCTACCTGCTCGCCCGTTGGGGCCCGCAGTCGGCGTGGCACGACGTGCCGGTCTCTGACGAGGTCGTGGAGCTGGCCCAGCGCCTCGGCGACGCCGAGCTGGAGCTACTCATCCGCAACTGGCGCATCACGGTGCTCATGGAGCTTGGGCGCTTCGCCGCCGTCGATCAGGAGATCGCCCGGGTGGAGCAGATGGCCGGCGAGCTGCGCCAGCCCCGCGCCATGGTCTTCCTCCCGCTGCACTACGCGCTGCGAGCCGGCACGGTGGGCAAGTTCGAGGAGGCCGAGGGATTGAACTCGCACTCGGCCGAAATCGGCCGTGAGCTGAGGGGCTCGACCAGCGAGCTGGCCGGCAGCGCCCAGCTGCTGATGCTGCGCCTGCTCCAGGGCCGGCTGCCCGAGCTCGAGCAACCGCTGCGCATGATGGCGGCGTCGCGCCCGGAGATGGTCGGCTACGCCTGCGCGCTGGCGGCGATGCTCACCCAGGCGGGCCGCCCCGCCGAGGCCCAGGCCGAGCTGGAGCGCCTCACGGCGTCCGGGCTCGACGGCTTCCCCAAGGACTGCACCCACATCCTCATGCTGGCGCTCGTAAGCGACGTGGCTGCCGAGCTCGGCGACGTGGCCCGGGCTCAGCAGATCTACGAGTGGTTGACGCCCTACAGCGGCCGCTGGGTGGTGTCAGCGGGGGCGTCGGCCCTGTGGCCCATCGACCGGTCGTTGGGCCGGCTGGCCACCGCCGCCGGCTCGATCGACGTCGCCCTGGAGCACATCGCCTCGGCGCGTGCCCAGAGCGAGCGGGCCGGAGCGCTCCCCTCCCTGGCCCTGACGACCCTGGACGAGGCCCGGGCGCTGCTGGCGCGCGGGCGCGCCGAGGACCACGCCCGGATCCGCCGGCTCGCCCGCGAGGTACTCGAGCGCGCGCAGCAGATCGGGATGGGCTGGGTCGTCGACGCAGCGGTCGCACTCGAGGTCGAGCTCGGCTTCGGGGTCGAGGCCGAGGCCTGATCAGCCGCGGGCGATCCGGCGCAGCGCCGCGATCCCCGGCACGAACAGGTAGTGGCCGCCTCGGACGGTCACGAACTGCTCGCGGCGGCTGAGAAAGCGCGGCGGCCGGCGTCGGTCGCCCTGGATCGTCATGCGGACCTCCTGCTGCCCGGGATCGGAGCCGCCAGTGAGGAAGTCGCGCTCGGCGCCCAGCCCGAAGGTGTCGCCGCCCATCAGCCAGTTGCCCTGGATCTGCTCGAACTGGCGGGTGATGCTCGCGTTGAAGCAGACGAAGACGAGCCCCCTGGCCGGGGAGTCCCCGTCGTCGGCGTAGGGCATCCCGCGCCGGATGATCCGGTTGCGGCGGGTGCGCTCGGTGCGAAAGCCCAGCGCATCGCGCGGGTTGGAGCGGCGCACGTGCGCGCCGAGCGGGCAGAGCACTCCGCTGGGATCGTCGCGGTAGCTGAAGTCGTTGATCTTCAGATCGTGCGCAGCGTTCTCCGATGGCGATGGGGCGTAGGCGTCACCCGGGGCCGGGCGGCGGATGAGCGACTCCCCGCCGGGCCAACGGCCGAGGATGCGCGCCTTGAGCACGGTCTCGGCGTCGTTCCCGCTCGGAGCGTGCTCGCGGATCCACGCGTTGAAGGCGTCGACGTCCTGCTCGAGCTTGCGCCACACCATGAACGTCCCGTTGACGAGCAGGGGGTCGCTCTCGCCGGGGACGACGCCGTCCTCGTCAACGTGGCCCAGCACGAACTCCCCGATCCGGACGTCACGCCACTCGTCGACGAGCAGCCGCTGCAGGGCGGAGCGCTGGACCCCCTCGCCCCGGCGCGAGCGGCGGTCCTCCGCCACCCCGGCGAGGGCGGGCTGCGAGAAGCCGTCGGTGAAGCCGAAGTGCTCGCGGTTGCCCTCCAGCATGTCGGCGCGTTGCGCGTGGACGCGAGCGATCCCGGCGGCATCCAGCTCGTCACAGAGATCGCGCGCCGCGTCCTCGCGCGTGCCCGGGCTGTCTCCGTACACGGTGAACAGGACGTGGATCTCCTCGCGGAGCGCGGGTGCCCACTCGTCGGGGTCGTTGGCGCCGAGGTCGCCCAGATGCGTGCGGGCCCGTCGGCGCATCCCCTCGCGAAAGTCGTCGTAGGGGGCGAACGCCTCGAGGTCGGCCCCCAGCCGCTCCAGGCCCGGATACGTGAAGCCGACGTTCAGGCGGGTGGCCGGCCACTCGCCCCAGTCGCGCTCGGTGGCGATCCGCCGGTCCTTGACGAGCCGGGCGAGGAGCGCCCGAGCCGGCGCGGGGTCGCCGAAGCGCGCCAGGAGATAGGCGGCGTGGCAATGGCTGGCGTACCCGCGCAGGATGTTGCCCTGGATGTCGTGGCGGCCGCTCACGGGCCGAGGAGGGCGCGGATCGCCGGAAGCTGGCGGAAGTCATGGGCCAGCGCCGTGGGGTCCAGACGGGGCGCGCGCGGAACAAATCGCGCCAGCTCGGCGCGGAGGGACAGCGCGCGGTTGATCTGGGCGACGGTGACCCTGGGCGGGATGGCGCTGACGACGTAGGGGGTGGGGCTCCAATGGCGGCGATCGCAGAGATGGGGCTCGAGCTCAGCGACGGTCAGCGCGCCCTCGGCACTGGTGATCTGACAGTGACTCCAGATGGTGAGTGCCTGCTCGGTGTGAGCCAGCGCCCGCAGATAGTCACGTGTCGGTCCGTCGAAGCGGCTGGAGAAGAACAGGTACGGCTCACCATGCATCTCGATGACCACGAACCGCGCGAAGTGCGTGGGCGGTAAGACACCCGTGAACGGCGACGCCGGAGGATCGGCGGGCCCGGCCACGGTGGGCGGCGCGTCCCGAGGCAGCTGCGTGCTCAGGTACGCGCGCAGCTCGCCGGCCCGCCCGGCCGTAACCGCGGTGATGATCGCCACCTGCCCCATCGTCACAGCAGCCGGTGCACCATCAGCACCAGGTCTTGCCAGCGACGCTCGAACTCGGCCGGCGAGACGCCCCGGGTATCGGCGAGGAACCGCTTGACCTGTGACTCCAGCTCGAGCGCCTGGGCGATCACCGAGGTGGAGGCGCCGGTCTGATAGTCAGTCCAGAAATGGCCGACGCCGGCGTCGATGACATCCACCCACGCGTCCAGCCCGGTCGTGGGAACGGCGCCCGGGAACAGGGTCGTCGCACCCCAGATGCTGCGCCACTGGATTCGCATGATGCGACCGAAATCCGGAATGTAGGTCTGGTCAGAGCCGCTCCAGTTGGTCTCGAACAGCAGGTAGGTGGGACGGCGCGCATTGGGCCACAGCGTCCACCTCGCCAGGGCGATGACCTTCATCTTCAGCAGCGGCTCGATGGCGATCGTGGTCACGTTGCCGAAGGCGAACACCGCCATCAGTCGCAGCCCCTGCAGCCGCCGGCAGCGCTTGACCTCGGTCACCGCCGTGACCGCCCCCCAGCGGCGGTACGTCACGTTGTCCCTCGGGCGGCGTGCCACAGAACGTCGCTTGACCACGTCGGCGTAGCTTATGTCTCCGGTCAAACCCATTACAGTTGCCGTGAGGGCATGTGACCGTGGCGGGAGCGCACAGAGGGCACTATGACGCTGTCGTCATCGGCTCGGGGTTCGGTGGCGCCGTTGCCGCCTACCACCTGGCCGCCGGCACCGACCTCACGGTCCTGCTCCTGGAACGCGGCATGCCCTACCCCCCGGGCTCGTTCGCGCGCACGCCGCGCGAGATGCGCCGAGCCTTCTGGGACCCCGGCGCCGGCCTGCACGGCCTGTTCGAGGTGTGGTCGTTCTCCAAGGTGCGGGCACTCGTGTCCAGCGGACTGGGCGGCGGCTCGCTCATCTACGCCAACGTGCTGCTGCGCAAGCCGCCCGAGACCTTCGAGCCCGACCCGTCCGACGCCTTCCTGCGCTGGCCGGTGACGCCGGAGGACCTGGCCGACGAGTACGACGACGTCGAGCGCATGCTCCGCCCCAACCCGCTCCCCGCGGAGTACGTCGCGCCGCCCCCCGAGGAAGGGGGCGTGGCCAAGACCCAGCAGTTCCTCGCCGCCGCCCGCGCGGGCGGGCTCGATCCGCGGCTGGCCCCGATCGCCGTGACCTTCCGCGCTGACGAGGCCGCCGGCGCTGAGCCGGGCGTGCCTTTCGGCGAGCAGAACATCCACGGCCGGACCCGCCACACGTGCACGCTCGTCGGCGAGTGCGACCTTGGGTGCAACGAGGGGGCCAAGAACAGCCTCGACTACACCTACCTGACCCGGTTTGCCTCCGACACCGACGGGCGCGGCCGGATCTTCACCTGCTGTGAGGCCACGAGCATTGAGCCCGGCGACGACGGCGGCTACCGCGTCCACTTCGTCGAGCACGCGGCCGCGCGCGACATGGTGCTGCGCCGCCGCCGCGCGCCGAGCCACGCGCCGTCGCTGCTGGACGACGACCCGATCGACGTCGAGGCCGCCGCGGAGTCCGGCGGGCCGACCCGCACCGTGACCGCCGGAGTGGTCGTGGTGGCCGCCGGGACGTTCGGGTCCACACGCCTGCTGCTTTCCAGCCGCCCCCGGCTGCCCCGCCTCAGCGCGCAACTGGGCCGACGCTTCTCCACCAACGGGGACCTCCTGTCCTTCGCGCGCGAATGCCGCAACCCAGACGGCAGCTGGCGCGATCTGGACCCGAGCCACGGGCCCGTGATCACCGCCTACGCCGAACACACCGACCGTGGGCGACGGCTGTGGATGCAGGACGCCGGGGGCCCCGCCGTCTCGGAGTGGGGCTGGCAGGCCGCCGAGATGGCCCGCGACCTGTGGTCGGCCCGGGCGCTGCTCCCCGCCCTGGTATGGGGGCGGCGCGGGGGGCGGGTCAGCGGGCTGATGGCCCGGGCGCTGGGCTCGGCTGAGGCGTCGTCCGCGATGCTGCCGATGCTCACGATGGGCCAGGACGTGAGCGGCGGACGCTTCCGCCTGGAGGGCGACGGGCTGGCCTTGGACTGGGACCCGCGGGGATCGTCGCGGTCCTACTTCGACTCGGCGGTCCGCCTCGCCGAGCGCTTCGCTCGCCACCTCGGCGGCCGCCTCGGGCCACCGCTGTACACCAACCACGCGCCGGGTCTGACCGCCCACCCCCTCGGGGGCTGCCCTATGGGGCACGACGTGCGCAGCGGCGTGGTGGACTCCCACGGTGAGGTGTTCGGCTATCCCGGCCTGTTCGTCGCGGACGGATCGATCATGCCGGGGCCGGTCGGGCCCAATCCGAGCTTCACCATCGCCGCGATGGCGGGGCGGATCGGCAAGGCCGCGCGCGACCGGGCCTTGGGGGCGCGGAAGGCGCGCGGATGAGCCGGCCGCCTGACGCCCACGGCGTGACCTGGAGCGAGACGTTCACCGGATGGCTGGCGTTCGGCCAGACGGACTTCAACCAGGCGATGCTGCCCGAGCACCGCGAGCCGGCCGCGGCCGGGGTCAGCGTGGCCATCCCCGACCTCGACGCCTTCCTGGCCGCCCAGTCTGACGGCGGGATCCGCGACGCGGCGGCGCTTCCCGCCGAGGTCACCGAGGGCTACATCCGCTGCGACGCGTTCGGCGGCGAGCTCACCGTGCGCGGCGGCACGTTCCGGGCGTTCGTGCCCGCCGGGCAGACGGAGCCGCGCGACGCCCTGCACCTGCGCATGCGCTACGAGCTCGTGCTCGACGGCCCGGGTGCCCGGACCTACATGTGCGAGGGATTCAAGCTGCTCGAGAACGATCCGGGCTATGACTCATGGTCCGATGCCACGACGCTGTTCGTGACCATCCGCGACGGCGACGGGCCGGTGGCCATCGGTGTCCTGCGCATCAGCCCGCTGGCGTTCATGCGCGAGCTGGCGACCTTCCGTGGGACCGGGCGGTCTTTGCGCGGGCGGATCGGCGCGGTGATTCGTTACCAGACGTTCTTCGCCGCGAGCATGGCGCGGGCGTACGCAGGGCCACCGGTGAGCGGCTCGCGCCCGAGCTTCCCGCAGGACCATGTCGAGCCCCCGTGGGCGCCGGACCGGCGACCGGCGGCCGCGCCCGACGCACCCGACGCACCCGACGCACCCGAGTTCGAGCCGCTGCCGGGCACTTCGCTGGGGCGCTCGATCGTGCCGTTCGCGGTCCCGGACCTGGACTTCCCCCTCAACCTGCACCGCCTGCGCCGCCTCGACGCACGTGGCCGGCCGGTCGCGCCTACCCGCGGGGCGGTCCTGCTCGTGCCCGGCTCCGGTGTGCGCGCCGAGATGTACTACGGACAGCCGGTGGGGCCTTCATGCGCCGAGGACCTGCTGCGCCGGGGCTATGACGTGTGGGTCGAGAGCTGGCGCGCCTCCATCGACCTGCCTCCCAATCCCTACACGCTGGACCACGCCGCGATGATCGACCATCCGCTCGCCGTCACGAAGATCCTGGACGTGCGCGAGCAGGAGGGCGCCGAGGACGCCACCCTCAAGGCCGTCGTCCATTGCCAGGGGTCGATCAGCTTCATGATGGCGGCGGTGGCCGGCAGGTTGGACGAGCGCGTGACCCACATCGTCTCCAGCGCCGTCTCGCTCTTCATCGACGTCACCGCCAGCACCTGGCTCAAGCAGCGCCTCGCCATGCCCCTGGTGAGCGCGATGTTCGTGGGCCTCGACGCCCAGTGGGGCATCCGCCCCAGCACCCCCACGGCGGGTGGGTTCGCGGCGTTGGCCAAGCGCATGGAGCGGCACTGCGGGAACCCGACGTGCCAGGTGGCCAACTACATGTACGGCTCGGGCTGGGACGTGCTCTTCCGTCACGTCGACGGGGAGGGCAACCCATGGGTGGCCGACGTCGTCCACGAGTGGACGGGCCGCGAGGTCGGCTACACGCCGCTGAGCCTGATCCGCCAGGTGGCCCAGTCAACCCGCCATGGCTACGTCGTCCCTTCGGCCTCGCCGCCGCCCGGCACCCCGTCCGCCTACCTGGCGCGCCCGCCCCAGACCCGCGCGCAGATCACGTTCATCGCCGGCGACCACAACAACATGTTCCGCTGGCAGGGGCAGCATCGGGCCAAGCGGTTCTTCGACGAGGCCGCCCGGCCGGGCCAGGCCGACTTCGTGGTGCTGCCGGGCTTCGGCCACCTCGACACCTTCTGGGGTCGCACGGCACCCCAGGTGTCCTTCGAGGTCATCGCCGCCGGCCTGGAATGGGACCCCGGTACGCCCCCGCCCAGCGAAGTGACCGGCCACCCCGTCTTAGGCGAACCGCTGCCACCGCGCCGCGGCCGAATCCTCAGCCGTCCGAAGCGCTCTCGGCGCCGGCGCTAGCCGGGGCGCAGCACGTCGGCGCGCATCGGCACCACGAAGCACCGCTGACCCGAGTGCTCCCCGGGGGTCCCCAGCCGCACGAACGCCTCGGCGATCTCGTCTCGCCGTGCGTCGAACATCGGCCCGCGCTCGGGGTCCACGCTCACCGTCCGCGCGCGGAAGCCGTCGACCCCGTCGAGGCAGATGGTCACGTCGTAATCGACGGTCGTGGCGCGCACGAGGCCCAGCATGCCGGCATCGGCGATGGCCGCCTGGGCCGCACGGCGCACGTCCAACTCGTCCTCCACCAGACTGGTGAGCGCGAAGAACTCCCCTTCGGCCAACGGCTCCGCCACGTACACCGCCCCGTCCGGCCGCAGCACGCGGCGAGCCTCGCGGAGCGACGCCTCGGGCGGCACATGGTGCAGCGTGCGCATGAACACCGCCACGTCCATCGACCCGTCGGGCAGCGGCAGCGCCTCACCCCGGCCGACCAGGTAGCGCGCGCCGCTCCCGCCGTCGCGCGCCCGCGCACTGGCGAGCTGCTCCTCGGAGATCTCGATGCCGATCGGCCGGGCACCAAGGGCCGCGAGATCGCGCACGAGCCCACCACCGCCGCAGCCGATGTCAACCACGTCCTTGCCGGCCGGGGCGATCAGGCGCGCCAACAGCGCGGTATCGGTGTCGGGCGCGGTGGCCAAGGCGCGCATCGTAGCCGCCCCGCCGACCCCATCATCGTGCCGGAGTCCGGGCGGGTCGTTGGGTCGGGGTCACATGACGCGCTGATGCGTGCTGCGGGCCCGTACGCCGCGCTCTATGAGCTGCAGGCACGCAGCTATCGCTGACCGGCGCATCCTCCGACCGGCCCCGCCGCGCGCGGCGCCGGCGATGCCCCACCCAGGCCACGACCGCCAGGGTGAGCGCGATCGGCACGGTGGCGGGCAGCAGCAGGCCGGGCGACAGCAGCGAGTCATAGAGCACGGCCAGCATCATCAGCAACCCCGCGGCCCGGACCTGGGCCCGCTGCCCGGCGAGCGAGGTGCCTAGCAGCGCGGCCAGGAACAGGTCGGGATAGCCGATCGTGGTCCCGCCGATCCGCGCACCGGTGAAACGCGGCCCGTGGAAGTTGTTCTGTGCGGCCGCCAGCAGCGCGGTCTGGTGATAGCCGAACCCGGACACCAGCAACGTGATGTCCACGACGGACATCGCCACCACGCCCGCCAGCAGCCAGCGACCGGGGATCAACCGCTGAAGGGCGGCCCCCACCGTCAGGCAGGCCAGCGCGGTGACCACGCCGGTCCCCACGTGTCCGCCGAGGCCGGTGGCCCACATGGCCAGCAGGCCCGCGACCGCGGCGAGGGGCAGCATCACCAGGCGCGCGCGCACCACCGCCACGACCGCGACGAACGCGAGCAGCGGCGTGGTGATCGCGGCGGCAAGCACGGTCGGCGACGCCAGCGTGGGCGCGACGAGCAGGCCGAACGTGCCGACGATGATCGACACCGGCAACAGGGCGGTCCACGCCGGCGAGCGCAGACGCGCCAGCCGCGGGAACGGCGCCGAGCGCGGGAGCATGACGAGAGCCGCCTCCAGTACGGAGGCAGGAATCCCCGAGAGCGCGCTGTGAAGACTCAAGCTGATGACGATCTGATCCTGTGTTCGAGTGGTGAACGAGCACGTCGGACCGCCGCGCCCATACGCGGCCATACGGCCGCGAAGGGGCACGAAGTGCATCAGTCGATCGCTGCGGGGAAGCCGCGCTCTAGATTCCCGGCGGGCTATCCCGCAACTCGCCGGTGCTAGGAGAATCCCCGACCAGGATGGGGACAAAACCTCAAGGTTTCCTCAAGATCTCTGCGGCCTCCCTGCGCGGCCCGCCCGGCCGCACGTCACGGACCGCTTTCCCTGAGTTTCGTCGATCAACGCCTGCGGCTCGAGCGCGCCATCCCGAGGGCGCTCCGGGACCGCGGCGCCCGCATCGCTCATGTGGGATGTCGCCGGTTGCGACGTGACCGCGGAACCTGGGGGGCGGCCGCCGAACGCCGCCGCGCCGCGGACGGTGCGGTCCGTGGGGGACTGCCGCGGGGAGGGACGGACTCAGCCTCCGCGGCACGACGTTCCCCCGCCGGCGCGGCGGATAGCGCGCTGCCCAGGGCGCGGTCGGGATCGATGAGCATGATGAGCTGGTCGCCGATCGCAGCGATCTCGTGACCCAGTGCGTCGTCGGACACCGCGCCGGGTATGTCCGCGATCCGGTGCGCGGCGACCTCCATCACCCCCTCCACTGCGTCCACGATCAACGCCACGACGCCTGTGGAAACCCCGATGACCAGGATCCGCGTCGAGCCCGAGACCTCGAGGGTCCGCCCCAGCCGGCTGGAGAGGTCCAGGACGGGGAGCACCCGCCCGCGGAGGTTGATCATCCCCTGGATGAGTCCCCGGGCGGTGGCGGTCACCCGGGGCGGCGTGTAGCGGATGATCTCGCGCACGCAGGCGATGGGCAGGCCGTAGCGCTCACCGTGCAGCGAGAACACGATCAGCTGGCGCTCGGGCTCCGCGTTCACCGCGCCGTCTGTCACGACTCGAGCCTACCCGGCGCTACAGCTTGACCGGCTGACTCAGCTTCTCATACGTCGGCGCGGTGGCAGTGACCATGGTCTCCCCGGTTCCGGAGCCGGGAAGGGTGATTTTCGCGACGCAGTTGCTGTTCGTCTTCTTGGTGTGACCTTTCACCGACACCGTCGCCCCGGACACCGCGTCGCCGGCATCGGTGACGGTTACCGTCAGCCTCTCACCCTCATCACCGGTCCCCCTCGTTCTGCACGATCCCAGGAGGCGCGCGTCTAACTGTGGCTGTCGCTGTTGAACGATGATTTTCGTTGGATTGCCGGGGCTGTTAGGTTCCCGGGATGGCCACCATCCCGGACTCCGTGCGCGCCGTCCTGGAGGGCCCGAGGCTCGCGCATCTCGTCACCCTCGAGCCGGAAGGTCGCCCGCAGGTCTCGATCGTCTGGGTGGGCCTCGACGGCGACGAGGTCGTCGCCGCCCACCTGCCCGAGCACCGCAAGATCCGCAACATGCGCCGCGACCCGCGAGTGGCACTGTCGATTGAGGCCGGGACGCGCAACGCGATGGGCCTCGACGAGTACGTCGTCATCCACGGGCGCGCCCGCGTCACCGAGGGCGGGGCCCCGGAACTGCTCCAGCGGCTCGCCCACGTTTACCTCGGGCCCGACGTGACCTTCCCGCCCATGGCGGACCCGCCCCCGGGCTATATCACCCACATCGCCGTGGAGCGGATCGGGGGCGTCGGACCCTGGACCCCCGGCCACTGACTGCCCTCATTCCCACACCGAGGTCTCGAGACCTGAAAGACTCGGCGTTCCGGCTCCAACTGTCCAAGGGAGGTTCGTTATGGCCGAAGCCGTCTATCGCGTGACCGAGGTCGTGGGGGTGAGCAGCGAGTCCTGGGAAGCCGCGGCCCGCGCCGCTGTCGAGACGGCTGCCAAGAGCGTGCGCGAGCTGCGCGTCGCCGAGGTGGTCCGCCAGGATCTCACGATCCAGGACGGGAGCGTTCTCAACTACCGGATCCGTCTGGGAATCTCGTTCAAGTACGACCCCGAGTAGGAGTCGCCGGCCGCTCGCTTCGGGCATCGGCTGCCCGGAGCGAGCCCGGCGGGTCAGCCGCCGGCGACGGGCAGCGGCCCCTCCTGCCACAGCGCGTCGCCATCGTGGTCTGACTGCAGCCAGCGGGTCGCGTCCTGTTGGCCCATCGCGATCAGCGCGCGGGCGAACTCGGGGGTGAAGAGCAGGAAGCTGAGCAGCTCCGCGTGCCCCACGTCGGTGCCGCCGCCGACGATCCGGGCGAACAGCGAGATGTCCGGGTGGCGGATGAGCGTGGCGGCGCCGGCGTAGTGCTCCTGTGCGACCGCCAGCGCCCGCCGTGCGATCGCGTCGCGCTCCGGCGGGGCGATCACGATGTAGGGGACGCGGCGTCCCGCGGGCAGGTCGCCCGCGGCCGCGAGCAGCCGGTTGATCGTGGCCAGGGTCTGCACGTCGGCGGTGAGCTGGTCGCCGAACAGGCCGCTCATCACCTGGCCGACGCCCTCCAGAGCGTCGGGCTGCTCCGGACCGGCGAGCGCCGCTCCCGGGGGGGCGGCCAGCGAGCTGAGCGCCACCACCACGACCCGGGTTGCCCCGAGGGCGAGTGCCGGCTTGATCGGCGTGTTGAGCCGGGTGCCCCCGTCGGAGTACCAGCCGCGGGCGACCTCGGGCTCGCAGACGTGGATCGCGGGGAACGCCACCGGGATCGCGGAGGAGGCCAGCACGTGCTCCTCGCGCAGCGGGGTCGGCACGTAGTCAATGCCCCGCCGGGTATCGGCTTCCGGCCGCGCGGCGCCGCAGTGGAACACCACCGAGCGGCCGGTGAGCGCGGAGGTGGCCACCACGGCGGCGGCGTCGACGTCGCCGGAGCGCAGATTGGCCTCGATCTGAGCGAAGTCGACCCAGCCGCGCATGGTCCGGTGCAGCGGCCCGGAGTCCAGTAGCGACGTCATGCGCGCCCCGCGGATGCCCAGCACCTGACGCGCGTACCGGACCGCACGCCACAACGAGGATCCCGAGATAAGGCCACGAGCCACCTCCCCCCACTCCATCGCCTCCCAGATCGCCAGGGCCTGGGGCACCACCTCTTCGGCCGGCTCGTGCGCGTGGGCGGCCAGGAAGCCGGCGTTCAGCGCGCCGACGCTCGTTCCCACCACGATGCGGGGACGCTCGCCCCGGCGCTCGAGCTCGGGCAGCAGTACCGACAGCGCGCCCATCTCGTAGGCGCCGCGCGCACCGCCGCCGGCGAGAACCAGCGCCACTGTGTCCGGTCCGGTCATGGTCCCACTGCCGCCGCCGCGATCCTACCCCCGTGGCCCCCACAAACATAGGTAGGGGCGCTCGCCAACATGGGGAGTCCTCCCGATGTGCGCCGCGCCCGGCGCCCGTAGCGTGGCCAAGTGTCAGAAAGCCCCACCAACCAGGAGGACCAGTCAATGCCGCGTTACTTGGTGCACCGCACGTTTCCCGACAAGCTGGAGATCCCCGTTGACAACGGCGGCGCCGACGCGTGCCGGGCGGTCGTGGACCGCAACGCCGAGGAGGGCGTGACCTGGGTGCACTCATACGTGAGCGCGGACAAGCGCACCACATTCTGCATCTACGACGGGCCGACCCCCGAGTCGATCCGCAAGGCCGCCATCCGCAGCGATATGCCGGTCGATCAGATCACCGAGGTACGGGTGTTGGACCCGTACTTCTACGCCTGACCACAGGCCAAGGGACCGAAGGAGGAATCATGCTCACTCTCATCAAACGCATTCTCGCTGTCGCGGTCGTCATCGCCGCCGTGGCGGCGCCCACCGCCGCGTTCGCGCGCCCGGTGACGGACGAGCCGGGGTCGCCGTACCCGGTCGTCGTAGCACCGCCTCCGGCGGCGCCCGGCGCCGGCCACGCAGCCGCGAGTGCGTCGCCGAGCTTCCGGTGGGGCGACGCCGGCGTCGGAGCCGGAGGCCTGCTCGTGCTCATCGGCGTCGGCGCCGGGGCCGCCGTCGCGTACCGCCGCCGGGCCCACCGCCCGCTGGTCAGTTGACGCGATCACGAGCCGTCGCGCGAGCGGCCGGGCGGGGCAACGGCCCGGCCGCTCGTGCGCGGCTGCGTCTCGTCGCCCCGGTTGAAAGCTCGGCGCCGGGCCGCGATCATGGGAGCATGCAGAGCGTGGGCGGCGCTCTGGGGCTCGATGGTGCGGAGCTCCTGGAGCGCTCGGGACAGCTGGCGGAGCTGGCGGACCGGCTGAGCGACGTCACCGGCGGCGCGCATGGCGCCGTCGTCCTCGTGCGCGGCGAGGCCGGGATCGGCAAGACGGCTCTGCTGCGCCAATTCTGCGGCTCAGTGGGCCGCTCCGTGCGCGTGCTGTGGGCCGCCTGCGATCCGCTGTTCACCCCGCGTCCCCTGGGCCCGCTGCTCGACATCGCCCGCACCACCGGCGGAGAGCTCCAGGCCCAACTCGACCGCGGCGCCCAGCCCCATGACGTCGCCGCGGCCCTGATGTCCGAGCTCGCATCGCCCGCCCCCTCCGTCCTGGTGCTGGAGGACCTGCACTGGGCTGACGAGGCCACCCTCGACGTCGTCCGCCTCGTGGGCCGCCGCGCGCGCGGAATCCCGGTCCTGCTCGTGGTCAGCTACCGCGACGAGCTGGTCCATCGTGCCCATCCGCTGCGGCTCGTGCTGGGCGAGCTGGCCGGCGATGGGCCGGTGAAACGCCTGGAGCTGCGGGGCCTGTCGCCGGCCGCGGTGGCGACCCTGGCCGCATCGTCCTCCGTCGACCCCGATCTCCTTTTTGACCGCACCGGGGGAAACCCGTTCTTCGTCACCGAGGCGCTGGCAGCCGGCAGCGACGGCGTTCCGAGCACCGTGCGCGACGCGGTCCTCGCGCGCGCTGCCCGGCTCGGCCCCGCTGCGCGGACGGTGCTGGACGCGGTCGCGGTCGTCCCACAGCGAACGGAGGTCTGGCTGCTGGAGGCGATGGCCGGCAGCGCCGCCGGCGCGCTCGAGGAATGCCTGAGCTCCGGCATGCTGCGCGCGGTCGAGGGCGGCGTGGCCTTCCGCCACGAGCTGGCCCGCCTGGCGGTCGAGGCGTCGCTGACGCCCGACCGTGCGGTCGCCCTGCACCGCCACGCGATCGCCGCGCTGGCCCATCCGGCGACGGGCGGCCCCGACCTCGCGCGCCTGGCGCACCACGCCGAGGCGGCCGCCGACACCCCCGCCGTCCTGCGCTATGCGCCGGCGGCCGCCGCCCACGCCGCCGCCGTCGGCGCGCCGCGGGAGGCCCAGAACCAGTACGCGCGGGCGCTGCGGTTCGCCCGCGGGCTCGCGCCCGAGCTCCGCGCCGACCTGTTGGAGCGCTTCGGCGGCGTGGGCTATCTCACCGACATGCGCGAGGAGGCGGTGCAGGCACTGGCCGAGGCGCTCGCCATCCACCGCGCCCGCGGCGATCTGCTGCGGCAGGGGGAGGTCCTGCGGCTGCGCTCGCGGCTGCTGACGTGCATGGGACGGACCACCGAGGCCAGGACGGCCGCCGTCGATGCGATCGAATTACTCGAGCAGCGCGAGCCGGGGCCCGAGCTCGCCCGGGCCTACGCTGCTCTCTCGCACGCGAGCATGCTCGCCGACGATGTCGAGGGGACGATGAGGTGGGGCCGGCGCGCAATCGCGCTCGCCGACCGCGTCGGCGACACCGAGGCCCTCGTCAACGCGCTCAACAATGTCGGGAGCTGCGAACTGAGCCGCGGCCGCGACGCGGGCCGCGACAAGCTCGAGCGCAGCCTGGCGCTGGCTCGGCAGGCCGGTTTGGGGCCCGACGTCGGACGCGCCTACATCAATCTCGTGGCGATCCTCGGCCGGCGAAACCAATGGTCGGATGCCGAGCGTTACCTCGATCACGGCATCGAGTACTGCCGGGAGCACGGCCTCGAGGCGTGGTTGAAATGCCTGATCGCCGAGAAGGCCCACGCGCGGCTGGCACGGGGCGATTGGGATGTCGCCGCCGAGTTGGCGACGTCACTGCTGGACGCACCGCCGGACTCAATCGTGGGCACTCGCCACGACGCGCTGCTGGTCCTCGGGCTCGTCCGAGCGCGCCGCGGCGACCCCCAGTCCTGGGAGCTGCTCGACGAGGCCCAGGAGATCGCCGAGTCGGTGGGAGACCTGCAGTTCCTGGCCCCCGCGGCCGGGGCCCGCGCCGAGGCTGCATGGCTGGAGGGCCGACCGGACGGGGTCCTTGCCGAGACCCAGGAGGCGTTCGCCCTCGCCCTGAGGCTCGGCGAGATCTCCTTCCTCGGCCAGCTGGCCTGTTGGCGCGCGCGGGCCGGGGCGGCCCCCGAGACCACCGTCACCCTCCCGGACCCCCATGCGGCCACCGTGAGCGGCGAGTGGGACCGTGCGGCGCGCCTGTGGCGCGAGCTCGGCTGCCCATATGACGCCGCGCTGGCGCTGAGCGACTCCGACGACCCGGAGGCGCTGCGCCAGGCACTTGACGAGCTCCAGGCACTCGGCGCCCGCCCCGCTGCCGCGATCGCGGCGCGACGGCTGCGGGAGCTGGGCGAGCGTGGCCTGCCGCGCGGCCCCCGCCCTCAGACCCGAGCCAACCCCGCCGGGCTCACCGCGCGGCAGCTCCAGGTGCTGCCGCTCCTGGCTGCCGGGCTGCGCAACGCCGAGATCGCCGAGCGCCTCGTCGTCTCACCCAAGACCGTGGATCACCATGTCTCGGCGATCCTCGGCAAGCTCGGAGTGCGGTCCCGGGTCGAGGCGGTCGCGGCCGCCGGACAGCTCGGGCTCACGGCGCCGCCCGGGTGACCATCCGTCCTGAAACGAGGTTGACCACCCCGTCCTGAAACGACGCGCCACGCCGGCTCGGTTTCGCCGGGGTGTGGCGTGCAGGTTCAACGGGCTCGGGTTTCGCGACACACCCGGCGTGAAGCGCCCGTGTGTGGCGTGAGGTTTCAGCTCATCCTCGTAGAGCCCGGGATCCGCGGAGACCTCCGGGCGCTCGTCCTCGTCGACGGCGGCGATACGCCCCCGGGGCAGCCAGCGCACGGTCACGATGAACGTGACCGCCATGATGCCGGCCATGATGTAGAAGACGGTCTGCGTCGAGTGCGCGAAAGCAAGCTGGACGTCGTGGACGATCGCGTGCGGCTGGCCCGCGCCACTGACCCCTCCCGCCGAGCTGCCGAACGAGCTCGCCACCCGGTGGGCGACGTCGCCGGGCACCCCGGCGTGGGTCAGCGCACGCGTGACGTTGGTCTCGTTATGGCTGATGAGGATGGTGCCCAAGATCGCCAGGCCCAGTGTGGCCCCGAAGTTGCGCGCCGTCTGCGTGATGCCGGTGACCTCGCTGTAGCTGGTGGCGGGCGCCCGGTTGACCGCGTCGGTGCTGGCGGTGCCGAGCATCAGTCCGATGCCCGCGCCGGCCAGCAGGATGTAGGGGCGCTGCGCCGCCAGCGACAGGTCGGTGAGTTTGTGGGCGAGCAGGTAGAAGCCGACGGCGCCCAGCACGCTGCCCCACACCACGGCGGGGCGGGCGCCGCGACGGTCCAGGATGCGCCCGCCGATCTGCGCTGCGACCACGAACCCGATGAAGAACCACAGGATGTAGATGCCGGCGTTGGACGACTTCTCTCCCAGTGATACCTGCGAGTAGACGCTGGCGAAGAAGAAGAACGGGACGAACACCGCTGACATCAGCCCCAGCGCCACGGTGTCGGTCGCGAAGCCACGGTCCCTGAAGATCTGGAGTCGCAGCAGCGGCTCGGGGCTGCGCAGCTCATGTCTCACGAACACCACCATCAGGACGACGCCGATGACGATGCAGGCCCACGTGCCGACACTGCTCCACCCCCAGCTGCTGGACTGCTGGAGCCCCAGCACGATCAGCGCCATCCCGCCGGTGATGAGCACCGTGCCGCGGTAGTCCAGGGGCGCCGGGTGCCGCTCGTCGTCGGGATGTGAGCGCCAGATCAGCCACAGAGCGGCGATGGCCACCGGGATGTTGATCCAGAAGATCGAGCGCCACGTCCACTGCGTCAGGAAGCCGCCCGCGATCGGCCCGATCGCGGTCAGGCCGCCCGAGATCCCGAAGAAGATCGCCATCGCACGGCCCCGCTCGCGCAGCGGGAAGGAGGCGACGACGATCGCCACCGCGGCGGGGAACATGACCGCCGCCGACGCCCCCTGGATGACCCGGAAGCTGATGATCCACGGCGCCGCGATGCTGCCCTTGGGCGTGAACCCGCAGGCGGCGGAGGCGAGCGCGAAGCCGATGACGCCGAGCACCACCATCCGCCGGCGGCCGAGCACGTCGCCGAGCTTGCCGCCGAACGCGAACAGCGCCGACAGCGCCAGCAGGTAGGCGTTGATGACCCACTGCGACTCGGTCGCTGACAGCGACAGCTCCCTCGCGATATTCGGGATCGCGATCGCCACGATCGTCTGATCGATGAACGTCATCGCGACCGCGAACACCATCGCGGCCAGCACCAGGTTCTTGTTCGGCCTGCCCATCCTCCATCCCCTCGGGTCGCTCGCGCGCGGGATTCTGATCACTTCGGTCGCTTCTGTCCAACGCTGTCGAGAGGCGCCCGCCGGCCGTTCCCCGGGCGTTCACACGAGCCCCGAACACATCGCGGCCTTCGGGCTCGACGAGGGCGAATCGATCGGCGCCCTGCTTCAGCAGGGCCCTCCCCCCCGCCCTTGCCCAACTCCAGATCGATGATCCGGGATTCGCTTGGCTGCCGTCAGGCCTGACCGTCGTACGGCGGGTCGGCCAGCACCACTGACGTCTCGACCTGGCGCTCGGGGATCGTCCAGTAGCGCGCGAGCAGCGCCGCCGTCTCGTGCGGGGCGACGAGCGCGAAGCCATGCCGGGCGTAGAAGCCGATCGCCCAGTCGGCGTCGGCCCAGGTGCCCACAAGCATCCGGCCCCGAGCGAGTGGCCGGAGGTGGTCCAGAAGGGCGGCGCCGACGCCGCCGCGCTGGCGGTCCGGCAGGACGTACGCGTGACGGATCAGGTCGACGTCCTCAACCGCCTGGACCCCCATGATGCCGATCAGCGCCCCGCCGAGCTCATAGCCCCAGAACCGCACGCCGGCCGCGATCTCGTGGTCGAGTTCGCTCGCCGACATGTAGGGCTCGTGCCACCGGTCGGCCGGGATGACGCCGCGGTAGGCCTCGGCGGCAGCGTTGACAATCTGAAGGATCGCCGCCCGGTCCTGATCCCGGCACGGCCGGATGGCGCCGTCGTCGGTCATGCGGCGGTCACCCGCAACTCGGTGTCACCCACGGCCACGACATCGCCGGCGTGCAGCTGGCGCCCTCGGCGGTCCTCGCGCTCTCCGTTGACCAGGACGGCCTCGGTCGACAGGAACTCCTTCACCTCGGCTCCGGTGTCGATGATCCCGGCGAGCTTGAGCAGCTGGCCAAGACGGATCGTGTCGCCCCGGATGGCGATCTCGGTCACCATGCCCGCAACGCTACCGAGCCGCTACGGGCGCCGGTCACGCTTGGCGCATGTCGATCGAGACTCCCGAGGAGCTAGCGACGAAAACGGTCACGGGTGGGGACATCGCGTCAACGCATCAGCTCGTCGAGATCCGCGATCGCCTGGCTGGTGTGAATGAATCTCACGGCGCCCATGCCGACCGCGCGGGCCCCGTCGATGTTCTCCTGGACGTCGTCGAGCAGGACCGCATCGTCCGGAGCGCATCCGAGGCCGTCGCAGACCGCGTGGTAGATGCGCGGGTCGGGCTTGCGCCACCCCACCTCATGCGAGTACACGATCGTGTCGCACATGTCCTCGAAGCCGTAGAGCGCCTGCTCGCGCTCGCGGGCTCCGACAAAGCTGTTGCTGAGGATCGCCGTGCGATAGCGCGGGCGCAGGCCTGGCGTCAGGCCGCACCGCGCCGCCCATCCCTCCCGCCAGGCCGTACGCGGCGTGACCTCCAGAACCCCCCCGATGTCGAAGACCACCGCCTGGATCGGCATGCCCGATCACGTCCACGCGGGCTCGAGAAACGTCGGGGTGACCGAGACGTCCAGCCGCACCCGGCCGTCCTCCAGTGACACCGGCGCACGCTCACCGAGCGCGTCGCGTGCCACCACCGTGTCACCGGGCCAGGGCCATTCGAGCTTCACCGGGGCCTCCCGCTCTCCGGACACGAGATCGCCATCCTTCCACACCACGGTCAGCGCGCCGCGCTCGGGCCGGTTGATCGCGAACGCGCACACCTCAGGCGGCCCGTCATGACCGATCCGCGCCACGGAGTCTGCGCCCGCCAGGTGGGCGGCCAGCCGCCGGAAGCTGTCAGCGGCCGGCCGGTACCGCCCGAGCCGGGCATCCTCATAGGCCAGCAGTGGCAGCTTGCCGTGCATCAACTCCATCATGGTGAAGGGGTCCTCGTAGTTGCCCACCTCGGGTGCGAGGTGCCAGCACACGGTGCGCCGCACGCCCTCCGACAACGCGAACAGGTTACGGCTGAGCCCACCGTCACCACCCCGCGGGAGCAGCTCGAGCTCAGCCTCACCTTCCTGCTCGACGGGATCGCCGGACGTCTGCCGGACAGCCACAGACGTCAGCGGGTCAGCCGCAGGCGACCGGACCCATCTGCTGCTGCACGGGCTGATCGATGACTAGCTCGTACGGGCCGGAGGCGCCCTCGATCCGGTCCTCGAGGGTCACCCGAGTGCCGGCGAGCCGGACGGTGCCGCCCGCGTCGGGTGCGGCAGGGTCGCCCACCGAGACCCAGCGGTACCGCAGCCGCGTCGACCGGCTCGTGGTGACCACTGCCTGGAATCGGAGCGCCGAAGCTCCCTGGCAGCCGAAGCCGTCTGCAGGCGACGACCTGACGCTCACGATGTGAACCGTGGGGGGCGGGTTGCCCGTGAGGGCGCGCCCGATCGCCGCGGCGGCGATCGCCAGCACGAGCACGCCCAGGGTGATCGCCAGCACACGCGGACGAGGCGTCGCGCGGGGTCGGTTGACCCGCGGGACGCCCTCCGGCGCCGGCGCCCGGGTCGGCACGGCGGTCGCTCCCCGCGGCAGCGGGTACGGACGGGAGGACATGACGGGGAACCCCTTCTCCCGCGTCAGGAAAATGCGATAGGTGTCGAGAGCCTCGGCGCGGGCCGGCTGCAGGTCGCCGGCGGCGAGCGCGTCACTCAGCGGCTCTCGGGCAACGACCCCATAGAGCATCTCCAGCGGCCGGCCGTGCTCGTCCGTCAGCGGCTTCACCTCGTCTGAGCCATCCGACATGGCGGCGGTGAGGTCCTCGGTGGTGTACACCAGACGCAGCGACCCGACAGCGGCACCGTTGAGCTCCGCCCGGCCCAGCGTGCCCGACCGGACACTCGGCGATGACTCGGCGAGCTGTTCGTGCAGGTCGCGCCTCACCAGGAACTCGGGGGCCAGCAGCGTCCGATAGCCCTCGCGGCGGCCGCGGGCGACTAGAAACGGCCACGCGTCGACTCCATCGCGGGCGGTGATCACCAGCTTCCCCTCAGCTCTGACTGCGGCAACGTGGCCTCAAGCCGCTGGACCGTCCGCTCGAAGTCCTCCATGACGAGCGACCGCAGCCGTTGAAGCTGCGCCAGGCTCTGCTTCGTCGCGTCATCGGTCTCCGTCAGGGCGTTGTCAATGTCCTCGAGCGGAGCGGCCATCCACTGCATGTAGGCGCTGATGACGCGGCGGCTGAACGGCACGCCGTAGACGCCGGCCAACAGCTTCTGCGCGGCCAGCGCCGCCGGGCCGCCCAGCGCTGCCGCGAACGCATCCAGACGACGCGCTCGGAACGCCTTGCGCCCCTCCTCGCGCAACGCCTTCAGCGGCGCGGAGTCCAGCGTGGCCTCCACCTGCTTGAAGAGATCGGGCAGGACCGCGCTGAACGGAGCGTCGACGTTCCACGGGCGTAGGTTCGCGCCTTGCGTCTTGTTCACCGTCCCGTCGACGATCTGCGCGAAGCCCCGGCCCACCGCGCTGACGGGGATGAGCCGGACCACCTGGTGGCGGCTGTGATCGTGCACGAGCGAGCTGAAGTGGTCGAACTGCATGAGGGCCGCGATGACGCGATCGAGGCGGTCCTCGTCGGTCGCGTCCAGCGGCTCCCCGAAGCCCCGCACGAGGTCCCACTTCGTGAGCACGAATTGGATCGGACAGGCGGCGTTGGCCATGAAACCGAACAGGGGCTGAAGCGTGTTGCGGAAATAGATCTCCCCTGCCGGGATGTTCTGCAGCAGCTGCCACACCCGGTACCCGTCGATGACCCCGAGCAGGGCGTCCGCTGTCTGCATCTGGGCGACGAGATCGCTCAGCGCCGTGCCGCCGCCCTCCTGGCCACGCTCCAGGATCTCCCCCGCGTAGTCCAGATACGAGACGCGCAGGACCGGCGCTCGGGCGCCGTCGCTGTCGTCGGCGACGACGCAATCGAAGATGAACTCCCGCCGGTCACCGGTCCGGGTTCCGGCCGGGAAGGGCTTGCTCGTGTCGCTGACGGTCCCATAGATCTCGGACAGGAAAATCCGGTGCTCGGCGTTCGTGTCCAGGCAGTAGCGCCGCCGCGGTCCGCGGTGATCCAGCTCGTGGAACATGCTGGAGAGAAACACCGTTTTGCCACTGCCCGAGCCGCCCAGCGCCACGATGCGGAACGTGGGCGGGTCGCCGCCCAACGTCGACGGCGGCGCCGGTCGTGGCGTGGGCCGCCGCCACCCGCGGATCAGCCTGATGAGCGCGGTGACCACGACCACCGCGACGAGAATTCCTAGTACCGCCCCCACTGCCTCGCCCCCTTCCGCCGGCCTTGCCGGTCCGGCACCCGCCGCCTCGCCGGCCCGCCCCGCCCGGCGTGCGTTTCCATCGCCCCTGCCCCCAATGTCACACAGAGCGCGGACGCGGCTCCGTGATACATCGGAGGCGACGCGTCGGTCACGAGGCAAGAGGGCGCTCGCGCAACGCCGTCAGCTCGGCCGGGCGCCGCTACCAGACCAGGCGCGCGCGACGCGCCAGCACGTGCTCGAGATCGCCCGTGCTCTCGACCAGCGCCAGCAGCCCGGCCCGCATTGCGGCCAGCCCGGCCGGTCCGAGCTCGCCCGCGAGCTCGCGCTCGAGCCGCTCGCTGGTGGCCATTGCTGTGGCGTGGACCCGCTTGCCCTTGCCCGTGAGCCGGAGGTACCGGCTGCGCCGGTCGCCCGCGACCGCCACACGCTCGATGAATCCCGCCCGCTCGGCCTCGTCGGCCAGCCCGCTCGCGGACTGCTTGGTCACGTCGAGCAGTTCGGCCAGACGCGTGATCGTCGGCTGCTCGGCGGCGACGGCGCGGATCACGAACCCGAACGACGGCCGCATGCCCTCGATGCCGCGCTCGTCCATCGCGGTGGCCAGCCGCTCGGTGAGCGCGCGGTAGCCCGCGGCGATGAGGATCGCCAGGTCCGGCTCGCCCCCACCGGACGGCCTCCGCGCGTCCGCCGCGCCGGCCGGCGTCACTGAGCCCAGGGGATCGGGAACGCGTCGCCGTCGCCGATCCTCGCCTGACCGCCCGCGGCCATGCAGCAGATCGCCGTCATCGTCTCCCTGCCGGCGTTGCTCAGCGCAAACGCCGTCTGCGGCGCGACGCAGATCGCATCGCCGGCCCCCACCCGATGGCTGCGCCCCTCGACATCGAAGCTGGCCTCGCCGCCGATCACGATGAACACCTCGTGTTGGGTCAGTTCGTGCACCGGGCTGGCGGCCCCGGGCTCGAGCGACACCTTCCAGGCGGCCACGGACTCCGAGCCGCGGCTGGGGGAGCCGTACCCCGTGATGAGCGTGCCCGCATCGCCGAACTCGGGAGCGTCGGCGCCGCGGATGATGGTCTCGGTCATGACTGTTGTGCCTCCTCGGTCGTGGATCCGCAGGCAGGATATAGTCAGTCTTACCTGACTGTCAAGTTTCCCTGACTATGTGGTACCCCGAACTCTTGCCGGCCGCCTCCCGGCGTGCGCGGCCTCGGCGGGGCTTTGCCGTGCCACCCATTAGGCTCTGCGTCAGAGCGATGACCTCGATCCTCCCCAGCATTGTCGACGAGGGTCGACGTCTCATTGACGTCGCCCACGGCGAGGGCGCCACGCTCGCACTGCTGGGAGGGGTCGCCATTCGCCTTCACGCACCCGACATCCCGCCGGCGCTGGACCGCGAATACAAGGACCTTGACTTCGCCGTGCCCAAGGGTCGCGGCCGCGACGCCAGCAAGGTGCTGGGCGACAGCGGCTATGAGCCCGAGGTGTCCTTCAACGCCGTCAACGGCAACGAGCGCCTCCTCTTCCACGACCTCCAGCATGGGCGTCAGGTGGATGTGTTCGTCGGCTCGTTCCGGATGTGCCACGTCATCCCGCTCACCGAACGCCTGTCGGCGGGACAGCCGACGGTGCCGCTGGCCGAGCTCCTGCTGACCAAGCTGCAGATCATCGAGCTCAACGAGAAGGACGTCCGGGACACCCTTCTCCTCTTCTACGGCCACGAGGTCGCCGACCACGATGACGACGCCGTCAACGGCCGGCGCATCGCCGAGCTGTGCGCGACCGACTGGGGCCTGTGGCGCACGATCACCACCAACCTCGAGCGCTGCCGTGAGATGATCGGCAGCTACGACCTGCCTGACGAGGACGGCAGCCGCATCGCGGACCGGTTCGGCGCCGCACTGGACCGGATCGAGGCGGAGCCCAAGAGCCGGGGGTGGAAGCTGCGGGCCAGGATCGGTGAGCGCAAGCGCTGGTACGAGCTCCCCGAGGAGGCCAGGGAGTAGGCCGCCTCGCGACCCGGCCGGTCAGTCGGCGACGCCCAGGCCCCACCCGCCGTCGATGACGATCTCCTGACCGGTGATGTACTCCGACGCCGGCGAGGCCAGGAACACCGCGAGCCCCTTGATGTCGGCCGGGTGCCCGACGCGATGCATCGGGATGTCCTTGGACATCGCCGCCTGCACGTCGGGATGGTGGGCGTGACCGCCGCCGATGTTGGTGATGAAGAACCCCGGTGCGATCGCATTGACGGTGATCCCGTAGGCGGCGAGCTCGAGCGCCGTCGAGTGCATGAAATGACGGGCGCCGGCCTTGGCCGTCGCGTAGGCGGACCCGATCGCGGGCTCGACCTTCGTGGCAGCCAGGGACGTCGTGACGATGATCCGACCGGAGCGCCGCGGGCGCATGTGGCGAGCCGCGGCCCGCGCGGTGGCGAAGATCCCGTTGAGGTTGATGTCGATGACCCGGTTCCAGCGCTCGTCGGTGTAGTACTCGAGCGCGCCCTCGTCCACGCGCGGGCGCTGGCCGCCGGCCCACGCGCCGACGAAGCCGATACCGGGATCGATGCCGGCGTTGGCGAACGCCACGTCGAGCCGTCCGTAGATCTCGGCCGCCTCGTCGATCACATGATCCAGGCGGTCATGATCGGTCACATCCGCCACCGCGCCGCGCACGTCGAGACCGTCGCCGGCGAGCCGTCCGACGTGCCGCTCGAGCGCGCCCTCATCGACGTCGATCAAGGTCACCCGCGCCCCGTGGGCCGCCAGCGCCTCCCCATAGGCCAGCCCCAGTCCGCTGGCTCCGCCGGTGACAATCACTCCGTAGCCGGTCACGTCGAAAAGCGGGTCAGGACTCACGCTGGCTGCTCCTTTGGTCTCGTTGGCCGCGCGAGCCTATCGCGGCCGTGCCGCCGCCTCCGGGCGCTACGGGCGGCCCGCGTGGGCGGCGGGCTGGCCCGGCGCGGCGAGCAGCCGACCCGTGGAGCCCGGCCCCTCGCTCATCGCCGCCTCCATCCCGCGCCACTGCGCCGCCGCGATGAACAGCGTCCGGCCGTCCTCACCGCCCAACATGCAGGCGAAGCAGCCGCGATCGACGGCGACGGTAGTGAGCACCTCGCCCCCCTCGCGCACGCGCACGCAGGACTGACCCGGGACGCTGGCGACCCAGACGGCGCCGTCAGCGTCGGCACAGATCCCGTCGGGCGCATGCTCGACATCGGCCCACACGCGGCGACCGGATAGCGTCCCGTCGCCGCCCACGTCGTAGCCGACGAGCTGGGTGGCGTGCGAATCGGCGATAACGAGCGTGCGGCCGTCATCAACCAGCGCCATGCCGTTGGGCCACTGCAGGCCGTCCGCGACACGCTGGACGCGCCCATCGGGCCGGACCAGGACCACGCTCCCCTGCCCACCGTTGACGTACGCGTTGCCGGACGACGTCGACCACCAGCTCGTTGAACGGCCCGTCACCCTCCTGCGCCGTGAGGTCCGCAGCCGTCTCGAGGGTGCCGTCGGGCTCTTGGCGCAGCAGTAGCCGCCGAGGCCCGTCGATGATCAGCAACCGTCCGTCAGGCAGCCAGTCGATGCTGAACGGGAGGGTCTGGGGAGCGACGCGAGCAACGACCTCACGCTCGCCCTCACCCGCCACGGCCAGGACCTCGCCCGACCCCCAGTTGCACAGCCAGGCCCGCCCGTCATGCCAGCGCGTGGACTCGGGAAAGCCCAGGCCCTCGAGCAGCAATCGCGTCTCACTCATCGTCGCTCCCCTCTCGTCGTTCCGGGCCCAGTCCTCAACAGAGGGTGTCATGATGGCTGGCTGTGGAAGGCACGTCCCAGAAGGTGCTCGAGTTCTATCGCGGCCTCTCGCCCGCGGCCCGCGCTGCGTTGTGGGTCCTGCTGGCGTTTGAGTTGGTGCTCATCGCCGCCACCGAGCGCGACATCCAGCGCCGCCCGGCCGAGGGCATCCGCGGACCGAAGCTGCTCTGGCGTGTGGTGGCGACCCAGAACGTCGTCGGCCCCGCCGCCTACTTCGGACTCGGACGCCGGGCCGGCTGATCCGCCGCAGAGCTCCGCGGGAGCGCGGGTCTCCTGCGGGCGGCTACGAGGCGGTCTTCAGGATCGTCGTGAACCGCGTGGTGTGCGCGTGCCCTGACCTGGGCCGGAAGACGACCTGCACCGTCACCTTCACGCGCCGCGAGCGCTTGAGCAGCAGGCGGCCCGCCGCGGTGACACGCGGGCGCAGCCGTACCCGCCCGGCGTGCCTGACCTTGACCGACGCCGCGGCGATCACGATCTGCCGCGCGGCGGTGGCGATGTGTGCGCTGGACGCGCCGGCGGCCGTGGCCGAAATGCTCGCGGTCCCGGGGCCGGTCGCATCGGTCTCGACGCCCTGGGTGAACGCCGAGAGGGGCGTTCCGGACGACGGCATGCAGGCCGGCGCCGGAGTGGCCAGGATGATCGGGCACCGGGCGGTGGCATCGAGGATGACCGTGCCGCTCCAGGAGAGGCCGATGGTGCACTTGGCCGGATCGTCGATCCCGAAGAGCTCAGCGCACGACGGCGGGATCTGGGTCGGCGCGTCGGCGGAGGAAACCGAAATCACCCGCTGCGCGGCGCCGCCGGCCAGGAACATCTGGCGGGGCACGGCCGGGATGCGGGCGGCGAGCGCCCCGGGGAGGTACTGGTTGAGCACGGTGGCGACGCCGTCGGCGACCTCGCCCGAGCCGTCGTAACTGTCCAGCGTGCCGATGCAGTTGCTGAAATTCGCCGGGTCAGGCGACAGGTAGGTCACGCCCTGGATGAGGGTGCCCTCCGCGCTCGGCGGCGGCGTGGTCTCGGGCGGCGGATTGGGGTCGCCCGGCTCCCGCGGTGGCGGCTCGGTCGAGATCGTCCCCGAGCACGAGACCCCGTAGAAGTCGTCGGAGAACAGGTACTTTCCCGCGGTGGTGGGCGGCACGCCTTGGGTGCTCGTCAGCGACCCGTCGGGCTCCAGGGCGGCCTGGTACTCGACGTCCCAGTCGAGCTGGTCGTCGCCGACCGCGTGCGACCCCTCGCTGTTGTCGTAGTGAAACGTGCCGGAGCCGACGAACACGACATGTACGGGGATCGCCGTCTCGGGCAACGGGGGCGACTGGGCCCCGGCCGCAACCGGCGCACACAGGGCGCCCACGACCCCGAAGACCACGAGCGCGGCTCGCACCGTCCATGGACTGCACCCGAGCGACAAGCTGACTCTCCCCTTGAGCTGTTGCGCGGGATCACATCACGGCTGTCAAGCCCGCTGGGTACTGTGAGCGGCATGGGTGCGCTGCACGTGTTTGACATGGACGGGACGCTGCTGCGCGGGACCTCGGCGGCGATCGAGATCTCGCGCCGCGTGGGACGGCTCGAGCCGCTGGCGGAGCTGGAGCGGGGGTTCGCCACCGAGGAGATCTCGGCGGCGGACTTCGCGTTCGCGACGCGCGAGCTGTGGCACGACCTGACCGTGGATCTGGTGGCCGAGGTCGTCGCCGACGCCCCGTGGATCGAGGGCATCGAGGAGGTCTGTCGCGACATCGCCAGCCGCGGGGAGCGCTCGATGCTGATCACGATGTCCCCGAACTTCTTCGCCGATCATCTCGGCGCCCGCGGCATCGACGTGGTGCGTGCGTCGCGCTGGCCGCCGCTGCCCTTCGCCAGCTCAGTGGACCCCGCGGGCATCCTCAGCCCCGCCGACAAGGTGCGGCTCGCCGAGGAGGAGCGGGCAGCCCATGGCCTACCGCGCAGCGCGTGCGTGGCGTACGGCGACTCGATGTCGGACCTGCCGCTGTTCGCCGTCCTGGACAACACCGTCGCCGTCAACGCCGATTCTGAGCTCGAACGCGCCGCGCGGGTGGCCTACCGCGGCGAGGACCTGCGCGAGGCTTATGCCCACGGCCGCTCCCTGCTCGACGGCCGGCCGCAGAGCGCTCACACATGAGCTCTCCGGCCCGGGTCAGCGGCCCATTCGTCGGCGTCAGCGCGATCGTGACCCGCGACGGAGCGGTGCTCCTGGGCCGGCGTCGCGGCGCTCACGGCGCGGGCACATGGGCGTTCCCGGGCGGCAAGCCCGACCCCGGCGAGCATCCCCGCGACACCGTGCGCCGCGAGCTGCTCGAGGAGACGGGCCTGACCGCGCGGTCGGTGGAGCCGCTGGCGTGGACCAGCGAGGTCATCGCCGACAGCGCGCAGCACTACGTCACCCTGCACCATCTGGTCGACGCCGAGGGCGAGCCCGAGGTGCTGGAGCCGGACAAGGTCGAGGGCTGGCGCTGGTATCCCTGGGACGCGCTGCCCGAGCCGCTCTTCGCGCCCGCCGCGTCGCTGCGGGCCAGCGGCTGGCGTCCCGACTGACGCCCGGCCCACACGCTCCGCGGCGGGTGGCGACCGACCCACCGTTGACATGCAGCCAAACGGCTGCCTATAATCATGCAGCCATATGGCTGCCTTTTCTCACGCGCAGGACCACGCCGCGATGGACGAGGTCTTCCGGGCGCTCGCGGATCCGGGCCGCCGGCAGCTGCTGGACAGCCTGAATGCGCGCAACGGCCAGACCCTGCGCGAGCTCTGCGCGGGCATGCACATGGCCCGGCAGTCCGTGAGCAAGCACCTGGCGGTGCTTCAGGGGGCCGGTCTCGTGACCACCGTCTGGCGGGGCCGGGAGAAGCTGCACTACCTCAATCCCGCCCCGATCAGCGACATCTCGGAGCGGTGGATCGACCGTTACGACCAGCAGCGCGTCGACGCGCTCTCGGACCTCAAACAAGCCCTGGAGAACCCCACGATGGACAGACCCTCGTTCGTGTACACGACGTACATCCAGACCACCCCAGAGCGACTATGGGAGGCGCTGACCAGCAGCGCGTTCACGCTGCGCTACTGGAACGCCGCCTTCGAGACCGACTGGGAACCGGGATCGGAGATGGTCTGGAACCTCTTCGGCGTCCGGGTCGCCCACCCCGAGCAGGTCGTGCTCGAGGCCGATCCGCCCCGGCGGCTGTCCTACACCTGGCACACCTTCACCCCCGAGCTGGCCCGCGCGGCGGAGGTGAGCGAGGACCGGTTCGCTGCCGCCGCTATCGAGCCCCGCTCGCGGGTCGTCTTCGAACTCGAGCCCGCGGGGAGCGCGGTGAAGCTGACCGTGATCCACGATGGGTTCCCAGAGGAGAGCACGGCGGCGCAGCTGGTCACCAACGGCTGGCCGCGGGTGATCTCGCGACTCAAGACGCTGCTCGAGACCGGCGAGACGTTCCGGATCGAGAGCCCATGAACATCCGACAGACACAAGGAGGCACACCATGACCACGCACACACACGCCACGCGAGAGGAGTGGCTCGCCGCCCGCGATCAGCTGCTGCGGCGCGAGAAGGAGCACACCCGCATGGCCGACGAGCTCGCCCGGCAACGGCGCGAGATGCCGTGGCTGCGGCTCGACAAGGAGTACACCCTCCAGACCGCCGACGGGCCCCGGACGCTGGCCGAGCTGTTCGACGGCCGCTCGCAGCTCGTCGTCTACCACTTCATGTTCGGCCCTGACTATGAGCACGGATGCCCGGTCTGCTCCTCCATCGCCGACAGCTTCAACGGAGTGCTGGAGCAACTCAAGGCCCGCGACGTGACGATGATCGCCATCTCGCAGGCGCCGGCGGAGAAGCTGGAGGCCGAGCGCGCGCGCCTGGGCTGGAACTTCACCTGGGCATCGAGCTTCGAGAGCGACTTCAACTCCGACTTCGAGCATTCGCAACCCCGCGAGGTGACCAGTGAGTGGGTACCCAATGCCCCCGCGATCGTCTGGCAGAACGCCGAGGACTGCGGAACCGACCCGGCCGGCTACATGGCGCAGCGCCCGGGCCTCAGCGTGTTCGCGCTCGAGGACGGCGAGGTCTATCTCACGTACGCCACCACCGCGCGCGGGCTCGAGGTCGTGATGACGTATTACGGCATCCTCGACCGGACGCCACGCGGCCGCGACGAGGGCACCCCCGCCTATGCGACGTGGCTGCGCCGGCACGACGAGTTCGCCGCGGCATAGGGCGAGGCCATGACCGCGCACGCCGTTTCCCCGCAGGCAGAGTCTCGTGTCGTCCCCGCCGCCGCGGTCGCGGCCGTCCTGGCGGTCGCCGCCGCCGGCTGGTTCGTGATCACGGCGCGCATGGCCGGCATGGACACCGGCCCCGGCGGCGACCCAGGGACATTTGGCTGGTTTGCTGTCAGCTGGGCGGTGATGACGGCGGCGATGATGCTTCCGGCCTCCGCCCCCGCCGTGGCCCGGCTGGTGCGCAGCGGGGGAGCGGCGGCGCCGGCGGCAACCGTCCTCTTCCTCCTCGGCTACGGCGCGGTGTGGATGCTGGCAGGACTGGCCGGCTATGCGCTCGTCGAGGCGGTCCGTGGCACGCACGCCGCCGCGCTCGGCTGGTCCTCGGCGGGCCGCTACGTCGCCGCCGCGACAATCCTCGCCGCCGCCGCCTATCAACTCACCGGCGCCAAGCGCCGGTGGCTGGCCCGCTGCACCGAACCTCCCCTCCTCTCCCCTCCCGGCCGCCCCCCCGGCGCTCTGCGCGCCGGCCTCGAGCATGGTGGCTGCTGCGTCGCGTGCTGCTGGACGCTGATGGTGGCCCTCTATGCGCTCGGGATGATGAGCATCGCCTGGATGGCGGTGGTCACCGTCCTAATCGTCGGCGAACGGGTGCTACCGCGCCCCGCGCTGACCACCACGGCGGTCGCCGCGGTCCTCGGGGTGCTGGGCGTGGCGGTCGCCGCCTGGCCGGCGCACCTGCCCGGACTGACCATCCCCTCGGGAACCCATCCGGCGATGATGATGCGGATGGCCGGGCCGGTTCCCGGGGCAGGTGTCCCCCACGTGACCTTTTTGTGAGCCAGCGGTGAGCGCGTTGTGTGCCCGTCTGGACGCGCTCGCCGATCCGACTTAGTATTCGCCGGGCGGTAGACCGAGGCCGCGCCGGCCCCGGGTTTCCGATGCAGGGCTTCGCTGCAGGGGCGTTGCCCGTGGACATAGGCTGGTGATGCGGATGCGGGACATCAGTCGGCGCAGGTTCCTCCAACTGGCGGGCGGCAGCGTCGCGACGACGCTGTTCTCCGACAGCATCGCGCGAGCGCTCGCTATTCCGGCGAACCACCGGACCCGCTCGCTCAGGGACATCGAGCACGTCGTGGTGCTCATGCAGGAGAACCGCTCCTTCGATCACTACTTCGGGGTGATGCGGGGCGTGCGCGGCTACTCCGATCCCCATCCGGTGATCCTCCCCAGCGGTAAGCCCGTCTGGTTCCAGGCCGACGGTTCCACCGTGGTCCCGCCCTTCCGGCCCGATGTCGGCAACCTCGCACTCACCTTCATCGAGGACCTCGACCACAGCTGGGACGGCACCCACGAGATGTTCAACGGCGGCAACTGGGATCAGTGGCTGCCGGCCAAGACCACCACGTGCATGGCGCACATGCAGCGCGCGGACCTGCCGTTCCACTACGCACTCGCCGACGCCTTCACCGTGTGCGACGCCAACCATTGCTCGATGCTCGGCCCGACCGATCCCAACCGCTACTACATGTGGACCGGCTGGGACGGCAACGACGGCAAGGGCGGCGGCCCGGTGATCGCCAACGACGAGCTCGGCTACGACTGGGGCACCTACCCGGAGCGCCTGGAGCAGGCCGGGGTCAGCTGGAAGATCTACCAGGACGTCGGCGACGGGCTGGACGCCAAGGATTTCTGGGGGTTCACCTCCGACCCGTTCATCGGCAATTTCGGTGACAACGCGCTCCTGTACTTCCACCAGTACCAGAACGCGGCGCCCGGCAGCCCGTTGTTTGAGAAGGCGGTGACCGGCACCGACATCAAGTCGGGCGGCGGCCTGTTCGACATCCTCCAGGCCGACGTCAGGAGCGGCGCGCTGCCCCAGGTGTCGTGGATCGTCGGGCCGCAGGCCTACACCGAGCATCCGGCCTTCCCGCCGGGCTACGGCGCCTTCTACACCGCCCAGGTCCTCAACGCGCTGACCAGCAACCCCGAGGTCTGGTCAAAGACAGCGCTGCTGATCACCTTTGACGAGAACGACGGCTTCTTCGATCACGTGGTGGGGGCCTACCCCAGCGTCGGCGCGCTCGCCGGAGACTCGACCGTCCCGCTGGACAACGAGCTGTTCGAAGGCACGGCCGGTACCCCGGGCGGCTCTGACGGCGTCGTCGGCCCCTACGGCCTCGGCGTCCGCGTGCCACTGCTGGTCGTCTCGCCCTGGAGCACAGGCGGATGGGTGTGCTCCGAGACGTTCGACCACACCTCCCTGATCCGGTTCCTGGAGGCGCGGTTCGGCGTCGGCGAGCCCAACATCACCCCCTGGCGCCGGGCCGTCTGCGGCGACCTGACCTCGGCGTTCGATTTCGAGAGCGTCAACGACGACGTTCCGCAGCTGCCCAGCGTCGCAGCCTTCGAGCCGACCGGCACAGTTCCGCCCGACTTTCACCCGACGCCCCCGGCGATCGGATCTGTCCCGGCCCAGGAGCCCGGCGTGCGCCCATCGCGCCGGCTGGGCTACCGGTTCCACGTCGGCTTCCGTGCTGCCGGCGGCCAACTCCATCTGAAGCTTCGCAACCGCGGCCAGCTCGGAGTCGGGCTGCAGGCGCGCTCGCTGACCGTCCCCGGAGCGCCGTACACCTATACGGTGGGATCCGGTGACGAGCTGACGGTGGCGTTGCCCAATCCGGGGACCTACGACCTCAGCCTGCATGGCCCCAACGGCTTCTTCCGCCACTTCGCCGGCTCGCCCGGCACCACGCTGCAGGTGGAGGTCCACGGCGATCACGGCAGCGGCCGCCTCCGGCTCGAGCTCACCGACACGCGACCCCGACATCATCGCTCGCCGGTGACCGTGAGCATCTCAGACGCCTACGGCCCCGACCACCGGGTTCGCGTGGACGGCACCGAGGAGATCACGGTGGACACCCACCACTCCGGCGGCTGGTACGACATCGCGCTGTCGACGCCGAGCGACGGGAGCTTCGCCTACCAGCTCGCCGGCCGCCTGGAGTCCAGCGCCCGTCTGACCAGCGATCCGCAGCTGGGCCGCTCGTAGGGGGTCAGTCCAGCGGCGGGTGGCGTTGGGTAAGCCCGGTGGCGGTCTCCCAGGCCGCCGCGTGCTCGAGCAGGCCGCGGTCACCCCGGTAGCGGCCCACGAACTGCATCCCGACGGGCAGCCCACCGCCGGTGAAGCCGGCGGGGACGGCCGCCACCGGATGGGCCGAGACGGTGATGCGCGAGCACACCCTCATCCAGCCGAGATAGTGCGGCATGGTCACGCCGGCGACCTCTGACGGGTACTCCTGCTCCACCGGGAACGGGACGACCTGGGCCGCCGGCGCAGCGAGCACGTCGAAGCGCTGCATCAGATAGGTGAGCGCGGTGAACATCTCGGACCTGGCCACCATCGCGCGGGCGATCGCCCGAGCGTTGAGGGCGAGACCCTGCTCGATGTTCCATATGAGCGTCTCCTTGGCGACGCCGCGCAGCGCGTCGAGACTCGGTCCGAAGCTCCGGGCGAAGGCGAGCGCGCGCAGGGTCTCGAACGCCTCGTCGCCCGCGCTGAGATCCAGCGCGACCTCCTCGACCTCGCAGCCGAGCTCCGTCAGGCTGGCGCGCGCGTCGTCCAGCACGGCCAGCACCTGGGGCTCGATCGGCAGGCCACCGAGGTCGGGGCACCACGCGATGCGGAGCCCGGCCAGCTCGCCGCGCGGGTCGGCCTGGAAGTCCGCGGGGTCTCCGTGCGAGAGCGGGCTGTGGCCATCCGGCGCGCTGATCGCACTGAGCATCAGCGCAAGATCCCCGACCGTGCGGGCCATCGGCCCCGCCACCGACGCCACGTCCCAGACGTCGCTGGAGCCGCTGTCCGGAACAAGGCCCGGGGTCGGGCGCAGACCCACCACGTTGTTGAACGACGCTGGGTTGCGGATGCTGCCGCCGTGGTCGGACCCGTCGGCGATCGGCAGCATGCCGGCCGCCAGCGCGGCCCCGGCGCCGCCGCTGCTGCCGCCGGCCGAACGGTCCAGCGCCCACGGGTTGCGCGTGGCGCCGAACACCGCGTTGAAGGTGTGCGAGCCGACGCCGAACTCCGGCGTGTTGGTCTTGCCGACCACGATGGCCCCCGCCGCGCGCAGGCGCGTGACGAGCAGGCTGTCGGCGTCGGGCACGTGCTCAGCGAACGCCGGGCTGCCGTAGGTGGTCCTGATGCCAGCGGTGTCCTCGAGGTCCTTGATCGCGATCGGCAGGCCGTGCAGCGGGCCGAGCGGCTCGCCGGCCCCGGCGCGCCGGTCCGCCACGTCCGCCGCCGCGAGCGCCGCCTCCGGCGCCAGGCTGACGATCGCGTTGATCCGCGGGTTGACGTCCTCGATGCGGTCCAGGTGCCACGCCACGACCTCCCGGGCCGACAGGTCCCGGCGCCGGATGGCCGCGGCGAGATCGCGCGCGGTCCACCAGTGCAAGGGCGCGGTCGCGGGCGTCGAGGCCCGGGAGGTCATCGCGGCGTCGTGATCAGCGCCGGGAGGTCGAACAGCGCCAGCGCGTTGCCGCCGAGGATCGCGCGCTTCTCCTCGTCGCTGAAACCGGGCTGGTCCCAGATCGCCGCGGGGGTGTCGAAGTCCTGGTGCGGGTAGTCCGAGGCGTACAGGAGCGTCTGGCCCCCGTTCATCATGTCGAACATCGCGCGCGTGTCCGTGGCCCGCTCGTGGCTCTCGAACGGCTGGGTCGTGAAGTAGAACTCGCGGATGTACTCGCTGGGCAGCCGCGTGAGCAGGGGCGCCTCGGAGGAGCGCTGCTTGTACTCGTTGTCGAGCCGGGCGATCGTGAACGGGACCCACGCTTGCCCGGCCTCCATGAAGATCCAGCGGATGCGCGGGAAGCGCTCGGGCATGCCCGAGAGCACGATGTTGGTGAGATGGACCATGGCGTAGAACGGGAAGCCGAGCGCGTGGACGCCGAGGAAGCTGTCGAGCACGGCGAACGGCTTCTCGCGCCAGTTGGGCGCCGAATGAAATGCCACCGGCAGCCCGCGCTCGTTGAGCGCGTCGAACACCCGCATGTACGGGTTGCGATGCAGCGGCTCGTTGTGCAGGCAGGTCACCATGAAGCCAACCACCCCGGGCCGGCCGGTGAACGCCTCGATGTTGCGCAGCGACTGCTCAGGGTCGTGGATGGGGAGCAACGGCATGGCCAGCAGCCGCTCGTCTGACGGGATGACGTCCTCGACCAGCCACCGGTTGAACGCCCAGGTGAGCTCGTCGCGGACGGCGAGGTCGGGGTTCTGCCCGAGGTTGAGCATGGGCGTCGGGAAGACGATCGAGTAGTCGATCGCCAGCGCGTCCATCGACCGCAGCGTCGTCGCGGCGACGGGATGCAGGCTCCCGTCGCGGTCCAGCGGATAGACGCCGGCCTCGCCCGCCGCCGCGCCCCCGGCGCGGATCCGCCCCCCCGCGGTGCGATCGCCCAGGTTGCCCGAGATCAGCCCCGGCTCGACGACCATCGGGGAGTTGAAGCTGAACGACCGCCGGACGTTGGGGCTCTCGATGTAGGCGACGATCTCCGGCAGGCACGCCGTCTCATAGCAGTGGCTGTCGCAGTCCACGATCGACAGGTCAAACAGCCCGCGTGCCCGCGCCTCGCGCTCGGCATTGACCAGGTAGTGGTCCTGGCGCCGATCACGCAGCAGCCGCGCCTCGGGGACGGTATCCGTGCTCACGGGCTCCATGGCTAGACGTCGAACATGGCGGCGATCTCGAACGAGTAGATCTCCGACGCCTTCAGCATGGCGGCGGCGGTGATGGCGACGTCGGTGCTGCTCACCGCGCGCTCGGCCGGGAACGGCGCGATCTCGCCATGCTCGCGCACGCGCGCCCCGTAGGCGGCCACGGCGTCGGCCAGCGCGCGCTGCAGTGCCTCGTCTCGCTCCGGCGACGGGCGGCCGGCCGGTTCAGGCGTCGATATAGACAATGCCGTCCTCAACTGTCACCGGGAACCGGCGCAGCCGGCGCCGGCGGTCGTGCGCCGCCTCACCCGTCGCCAGGTCGTACTCCCAGCCGTGCCACGGGCAGACCAGGCGCATCTCGTGCTCGTCAAGGACGTCGCGGATGACCTCGCCACCTTCGCCCAGCTCGCGCCGCGTCGCGCCGACCAGCTCGCCCGAGCACACCGGCCCGCCCTGATGGATGCAGCGGTTGTCATAGGCGTAGAGCTTGTCCTCGTGCCGGAACACGCCCACCTCGCGATCGCCGATGTCGGCGAGCACGCCGCCGGTCTCCGGGATCTCTCTGAGCGGGCACACGCGATAGCGCTGGACCGGTCGGGCTTGCGTCGCCGTTGGGTTCACCATCGCTCCTTCCTCGCGCGTCGGGGGCCGGGCTGCGACGCTACCAGAGCGTCTCCGCGGCCTGTCGGTCGGTCAATCGGCGGGACCGGATGACGGCAGGTACGGCGGCGCCACGCCCCATCCCCAACGCGGCACCGGGGCATGGGCGGCCACCTCCGCGTCCGGCTGGGAGTTGTGCACCGCCAACCGTGTCCCCCACTCCGCGTAGCCCATCAGCGCGGCTCGGAACTCGGGATCGTCGGGAAGGCCGACGTCGTCGGCGGCGCGGCTCAGCAGCGTCACGAAGGTCAAGCGCTGGTCGCCGGTGATCGCCAGGTTGTGGTGGCGGGCCAGCATGTGCTCATAGCCGCCACGCCGCTCGCTGTACACCGCCGGGCCGCCCATGACCTCCGACCACCAGTCGGTCACGTGGGTGCGGTGCTCCTCGCTCACACGCCCGCCGAACATGGCGGCGATCTCCGGAGCCTCCCGCTCGATCAGGTCGTAGAAGCGGTTGAGCCAGCGGGCGAACGCGTCCCGGCCGCCGGCCCACGCGTAGATCGTGGGAGGGTCAGCCACCGCTCATCCCACGGTAGCTGACCGCCCTCGTCACAACGGCGCGTCGCGGCGGGTCATGCCCGTAGACCCCGCCGCCACTGATTGAGGAGGGTGCCGCGATGGCACGGATCCAGGGAGTACCCGAAAAGCAGGCCGGCCCGATCGTCAAGCTCGTGTACCGGCTCATGCGCCGGGGCGTGAAGAAGATGACCGGTCGGGAGGCCGCGCACGGCGACGGGATCGAGCCCATCGCGATCTGGGCGCATCAGCCCAAGATGATGAGCGGCATGGGCAAGTTCCAGGGCGCGGTGCGCAAGGGCAACACCGTTGACGAGCGGATCAAGTATCTGGTCGAGCTCAAGGGCGCGCAGATGATCGGCTGCGAATATTGCGTCGACCTCGGCTCTCAGATCTGCCGAAACTCCGGCTTCTCCGACGCGGAGCTGCTGGCGATGCCGCACTACCGCCAGAGCGATCTGTTCACCGAGCGCGAGAAGCTGGCGCTCGACTACACGGTGGCGGTGATGCGGACGCCCGTCGCGGTCACCGACGAGCTGTTCGCCCGGATGAAGGAGCACTTCACCGACGCGCAGCTGGTGGAGATCACCGCGATGCTCACGGTCGTCAACCTGGACCGGTTCAACGCCGCTTTCGGCGTCGGCTCGGCCGGGTTCTCGGACGGCATGGTGTGCGTTGCGCCGGACCGTCCGGCAACGGCGTCCTCGCTCACCAACATCGGCTGAACCGGCGGCGCGCCCTCAGCCGCACCACGCCGATCTGCCAAGCTGCGCTGCCTGCCCAGCGCATCACGCATCGCTCACGAGGGGCTGCCGTTCGCCAACCCGATGTCGGAGGCGGCGGTCACCGCCGCGATCGCCGCGCTGCCCCTGCCGGCGGAGCCATGCGTTCTGGACACCGGCTGCGGCAACGGAGAGATGCTCCTGCGCACGCTGCGGTCGCACCCCGGAGCCCGCGGGCTGGGGATCGACCTGGATGCCGACGCGGTGGCGGCCGCGCGTCGTCGCGCCCGCGACCTGCCCGCGCGCTTCGAGGTGTGCGACGCCGCCTCGGTTCAGGACAGCTTCGACGCGGTCATCAACGTCGCCTCATCGCACGCTCACGGCGGCTTCCCGGCGGCCGTCCCCGCTCTTCGTGCGCTCGGACCGGTCGTTCTCTATGGCGAGGGGTTCTGGGCGCGCCCGCCGTCGAGGGACTTCCTTGCCGCCCTCGGCGGCGCGACCGAGGATGAGCTGGCCGACATCGACGGCCTCCACGCGGCGGTCCGTGCCGCAGGCTTCGAGGTCGTCCACGAGTCACACGCTGACGAGGACGATTGGGCGCGCTACGAGGACACGCTCGCCGCCAACGCCGAACGCCACGGGACCCCGGACGCGATCGCCTACGCGCGCCGCATCCGCGAGCGGCGCGCCCTGCTCGGAGGAACTGACACTCTGGGTTTCGCGCTCCTCGTCCTGCGCGCGTGAACGAGAAACTCGGTCGCGCCGCGGCTGCCGCGGACCGGTGACCGGGCTTGACGAGAGCGATCAGAGCGGTGTCGGGCGTGAGCGTGAGGACGTCGAGCTGGGGCACCGCGCTCGCGATCGACAGGTAGGACAGGTGATGTTGCCGCGCCTGGGTGCTGGCGATTCACGCTGCGGTGGTCAGGATGGACCGACCACGTGGACCTCCAGTAACGCTGAAACGGTGAGGCCGCCGTCCCGCGAAGTACCGCCGACCACAGGCTGTTCAGCCGGTCACGCGGCCGGCGCGGGCACGAGTGCGCCGATGCCGTCAGCCACCGCGGCGGGATCGTCGACCGGGATCCATGTCTTGGCGCCGGGGGCCGTGACCAGCGTGGCGTTGGGAAACTCGGAAGCCAGTCGTTGCGCGTGTGCCAGCGGGAAGAAGTCGTCCGACTCGCCCCAGACCAGCAGCACCGGCCGGTGAAAGCCCCTGATCGCGTCAGCGGCATCAACGAGCAACTCTGGGCGGAAGCTGGCCATCGCCGCGACGAAGTCATCCGCGATCCGTGAATCGCGCGCCGCCGGACCGAAGAACGACGCCTCGCGCTCTGCATCCAGTCCGCGTGCGGTGACGGTGGCGATGCCCCTCCGTCGCGCGACCGACGATCGCATCTGGAGCCGAAACAGCCGGCTGGCCAGTCGCGGGGCTCGGCGGCACACCGCCGACGCCTTCTTGAGCGCGTCCGGCGGGAACTGGTCGTAGCTGTCACAGTTGGTGAGCACCAGCCGACCCACGCGTCCGAGCCCCGGATGGCCGCTGGCCAGAGACAGCAGGACCAACCCCCCCGCGGTGTCGTTGGCGACCACGGTGACATCGTCGACGTCCAGAAGCTCGAGACAGTCGAGCATCACCCGCGCCAGCGACTCGGCCGATCGGTCCACTCCCGGCGACAACGGCCACGCATGGGCTCCCAGTGGGAGATCGATCGTGATGCAGCGGTAGCGGTCCTCGAGCGCGGTGACGACGTCGCGCCACAGACCGCCATTCGCGAGCGCGCCCGCGAAGAACACCAGCGCGGGACCATGCCCCGAGGATCGGTACGCCAGCGGTCCAACGCGCGTTTCGAGTGTCTGGGATTCCATGGTTTGAAGCGTTTGAGATTCCATGGGTACCAAACATACTCTCGGTATGTGAGAATGTCAAGCGCGGGTGCCCGGGGGCGCGGCCGGCTGTCAGCGATCGGCGGGAGCCAGACCGCGGAGCATCGCGTCGATCGCCTGCCCGAGCGTGGCTCTGGCCACCTCGCGGTCGCGGGCGCGGGCGATGATCAGACCGCCCAGCAATGCCACCCCGCCGACCAGATGCGCGAGGACGTCAGGGTCCAGGTCCACCAGCTGCCCGCGATCGATCGCGCTGGCGATGAACGCCCGCAGACCCACGTGGCCGGGCTGCTGGTCGGCGGGCCCGTCCGGCTCCAGACCGAGCACCGTGGGCCCGTCGATGAGCGTGATCCGTCGGACCTCCTCATCGAGGGCGACGTCCAGATAGGCGTTTACGACGGCCACCATCTGGTCGATCGGCGGCGCCTCGGGGTCAGCAGCGCCCGCCGCCCGGGTCGTCGCCTCGGCCTCCACCTCAGCCCATACGGCCCGAAACACGGCTTCCTTGCCCGCGAAGTGGTGGTACACCGCCCCCTTGGTGACCCGGGCTGCGGCCGCGATCTCGTCAACCGACGTCTGCGCGTAACCCTTGCTGCCGAACGACGCGCGCGCGGCGGCCAGAACGGCGCGACGAGTCGCCTCGACATGCTGGGAACGCAGCATCGGCGACGGCGCGGCGCCACCTACGTCCTTCGATCCTCGCCGCGGCATCCGGCCAGTATGTCGTGACATGGATCGCCGAAGCGGTTTCGCGTCCGACCGCTACAGGCGGAGGCGGTACGCCGCCTCCGGTTCGGGTTTCCCCTTGAGCTCGAGTTCCACGCGGCTCCCGACGAGCGCGGGTAGCCCCTCGGCGACGCGTTGGGACAGAACCACCTCGCCCCCTTGCGCATGTGCCTGCAGACGCGACGCCGTGTTGACGACATCACCGACAGCGGTGAAGTCATACAAGGCGCGTTGCCCGATGTTGCCGACGAAGGCCTCGCCGACATCGATCCCGATTCCCATCTCCACGAAGGGTCCTGCCTCCGTTCCGTAGCCGACGCTCTGGAGCAGCTCGCGGGCGTGCTCGAGCATGCGCGCCGGCACCTCCTCGCGGGTCATCCCGGGCTTGAGGTCCGGGAGATACAACGCCATCACCTCGTCGCCGATCAGCTTGTCGATGACCGCGTCGGGAAAGAGCACGTCCTCCGCACACCGGTAGAAGCGCCGCAGAAGCAGCGGCACCTCGTTGGGGTCGACGCCCGCGAAGCGCTCGGTGAAGCCACGCAGGTCGGCGAACAGAACCCCGGTGTACTGGACGATTCCGCCGGGCGGCGCGTACTCGACACAGGTGGAGCAGACGGTGGGGTTCTTTCGCGACGGGCGATAGCCCATCGGGGCCACGATGCGCCCGCCCAACCCGGCGAACGGCGCCCCACACACCCCGCAGCGCGGACTGTGGGGCAGTGCTCGCATGACGGCGCCCACCACGCGCCCGAGACCCTGCTCGTGCAGCCGCCAGGCAACCACCCAATCCTCGGGCGCCAGCGGCTCACCGTCCGCGCGGCCGGCCTGCTTGCGAAGCCTCCGGATCGCCAGGCGCTGCCACAGCGTCAGCCTGGTCCGCGGCTCCTCGGACTGCATCGCCCCCATGGCGCGACACTACAGGTGCAGCCCCGGGGCCGTGGTTGGCGAGGATCGAGCGGATCTGACCCAGCAGCATCACCGTTGGCTGCGGCGCACTGTTTGGGGCAGCCCGAACTGCGCAAAGACGGTGCTGCCGGCAAACCATGTGATGGCTGAGATCCGGTCGCCCTCGAGGGTCAGCACGAAGATCGAGAACGCCCGCGCGATGTCGGTCTCGGGTACTGGGAGGTAGCAGCCGAACGCGGGCTGCGTGTTGGCGCGCGTCGGGACCAGCTGGATCGGGACGCCGCGGCGCTCCTCGGCCCCCCGCAGAAACGCGCCGATGGGACCGTGCCCCTGGTAGGCGTGCGGGAGGGGCGGCATCGTGAGCCAGGCATCGTCGGTCAGGAGGGCGACCATCTCATCGATATCGCCCGTCTCGACCGTTTCGGCGAACCGGCCGACGACGTCGCGCTCGAGCTTGGAGTTCGGGAGCGGCGCTCGCTCGCGTCCGGTGGCCGGCAGGCGGGATTCGAACGCCGCCCGGGCGCGGCGCAGCAGGCTGTTGACCGACGCCTCGCTGGTCTCGAGCATCTCGGCGGCCTCCGCGGCGCGATAGCCCAGCACGTCGCGCAGCACGAGCACCGCGCGCTGCTGCGCCGGGAGATGCTGAAGGCCGACGATGAACGCCAGCGCGATCGCCTCCTTGGTCTCATAGAGCGCCTCGGGTCCGGGAGCATCGTCCGGTATGCCGCTGAGGAGAACGTCGGGGTAGGGCTCGAGCCGGACCGGCTCGTCCCAGCGCGTGGGCTCGGGCAGCTGGCTCATCCGCTGGTCCTGCGGGCGGCGACTGCTTGCTCGAAGGGCATCCAGCGAGCGGTTGGTGGCGATCCGGTACAGCCAGGCACGAACCGACGCCCGCTCCTCGAACGTGTCAAGGCCGCGCCAGGCGGCGAGCAGCGTCTCCTGGAGCAGATCCTCGGCTTCCTGAACCGATCCAACGATGCGGTAGATGTGCACCTGGAGTTCACGCCGGTAGGGGTCGGTCAGTTCGCGGAACGCGTCCTCGTCGCCGACGCGCGCTCGGGCAAGCATCTGGTTGGTCACGTTCGCATCCTCTCATCACCTCTGCCTTTCGTCGCCATCTCACGTAACGACGTCGGCCCGGCTCGAAATTCGTCGGCCAGTTTCGGTGACGGAGGCCGCCTCAACGGATGCAGCACGCAAGCACCCAACGAAGGGAGAACTGAGATGGCAAGGATCGTGGTCAGCACCAACGTGTCGCTCGACGGAGTCGGACAGGACCCTGACGGGGAGGAGGGCTTCAGGCTGGGCGGCTGGTTCAGCGAGTTCGGCGGCGACGACCTCGCCCCGTGGGCCGAGCTGTTCACCGCCGAGGCGCTGAGCACCGAGGCCCTGCTCCTGGGCCGCCGCAGCGATGAGTGGTTCGCCACCCGATGGCTGGGCCGGGAGGGCGCATGGGCGGACCGGTTGAACAGCCTGCCCAAGTACGTCGTGTCATCGACTCTCGAACGGCCCCGGTGGAGCAACGCGACGGTGCTGACGGGCGACGTCGTGGACGAGGTCTCCAAGCTCAAGCAGGAACTGGACGGCGACATCGTCGTCTACGCCAGCTATCAGCTCGATCGCACGCTGATCGAGTACGACCTCGTCGATGAGGTGCGGCTGGTCGTTTTCCCGGTCGTGCTGGGGGCCGGCGAGCGCCTGTTCGGCGAGCTCAGCGACAAGAAGCCCATGCGCCTCGTCGCTGCCAGGACCGTCGGTGACGGTCTGCCCTTCCTCACCTATGAGATGGTCCGCAACGCAGGAGCCGGCACTGCTGCCCGCGAGGAGCACGCCGACCGAGACGTCCGGGCGGGCGTGGGCTAGTCGCCGGCCGCATCGTGAACGTCGTGCGAGCCGCCCGGGGGGTGGGCCGCCAGCCTCAAGGGCTGGCCCCCCCGGGCTGTTAACCAGGCCGCAGCATTCGTCGCATTACATACTCCACGCCGGCTAAGTCGCCAGCGTGGGGTGGGATGATCAAGCCATGGCGAGCTCAGCGCACAACCGTGTCCTGGACGACACCGAGCGCGCGATCGCTCAGCGCTTGATGGATGAGATCAACCGGTTCAATGTCGAGACGACTGGGATCCGCGGGTTTCACGAGCTGCTGAACGTTGAGACCGACGATGACGGCGAGGTGGTGGCCGGCGTTTACGGATGGTGTTGGGGCGGAACCTGCTGGGTTGACGCGCTCTGGGTTCGCGACGACGCGCGTCGGCACGGTCTCGGCAGCCGACTCCTGGACGCCGTGGAGGCAGAGGCACGCGCTCGTGGCTGCCACCAGCTCGCGCTGGAAACGCACACGTTCCAAGCCCCCGGCTTCTATCAACGCAAAGGCTTCGAAACCGTCGGCACGCTGACGGACTATCCGATCGGGCATGCAGAGCTTCTGTTGCGAAAGCCGCTGCAGCCCAGTGGCCGCGCGGTCAGGATCCGGCATGCCGCCGCGGGAGAAGCGGAGCTGCTCGAGGGGTTGCAGCGCAGGTCCTCGGATGTCTGGGAGGCGTATCGCGAGCAGCTGGCGGCGCATCCGGATGCGATCGAGCTGCCCGAGACCTCCATCGACCGGGGTTGGGTACGCGTTGCCGTGACCGACGATGACGCGCCCATCGGCTTTTCGCTCGTGATCCCGACAGATGATCACGCCCACGAGCTCGATGGGCTGTTCGTCGAGCCTGCCTACCTGCGCTGCGGCGTCGGACGATCTCTGGTCGAGGACGCCGCCGCACGCGCCGCAGAGGCAGGCGCCCAACGTCTGGAGGTCACGGCAGGCCCCGCCCAGGGGTTCTATGAGAACGTCGGCTTCCAGCTCGTCGGCACGACCCAGACCCGGTTCGGCCCTGCGGTACGCATGCGCCGCACCCTTCGGGGATAACTGCGCCATCGACACGGCGCGAGCGCCAGCGGACCCGCTTCCCCCACAGCCCGCGACCAGCACCCCGCTCATCAGCGTCCCGAGGCCGAGCCGGCGCACTCGCGGTAAGCGCGGGAGCGGCATTGGACGGACCGAGTCTAAGCAACACCAGCCTCTCCGCCGGCGCCCTCGATGAACCCGGGGCGGGCGAACGCGGGCTCGGGGTAGCTGTAGAAGCCCTGACCGGTCTTGACGCCCAGCGCGCCACGGTCGATATAGGCCTTGAGGAATGTGGCGTTGCGGCGCAGTTGGACGTCGGACGGGAGCTGGCGAGCCCAGTAGTCGGTGATCTGCCACGCGGTGTCGAGCCCGATCGCATCCAGCCCGCCAAACGGGCCGTGTGGCCACTTGGTCACGTGCATCCAGGCGCGGTCGATGTCCTCGATCGACGCGACGCCCTGTTCGGCCATCGTGATCGCCTCGCGATTGACCGCGGAGAACATGGCGTTGAACAAGTAGCCGTTGTGCTCCTTTCGAATCTCGATGGGCACCTGGCCGATCCGCCGCGCGAACGCGAGCACCAGTTCGGTGACCTCGCGCGCGGTTCCCGCGTGGGGCATCACGTCGGCGAGGTTGCTGACCCACACCGGGATGTGAAAGTGCAGCGCGATCACGTGGTCGGGCCGTCCGGCGGCGACGGCGAACTGAGAGGAGAGCAGGCTCGAGGTATTGGTCGCGAAGATCGTCCGGGGCGGACACAGCGCGTCGAACTGCGCCAGCACCCGGCCCTTGAGCTCAGGGTCCTCGGGAACGGCCTCGCTGAGCAGGTCAGCGTCGGCGGCGGCCGTCGCCGGATCGGTCGTCATCGTGATCCTCGGCACCGCCTCGTCGCGCACCTCCGCGGTGATGACCCCGTCGGCGATCAGCCCCTGCGCATAGGCCGCGATGCGCCCCTGCGCGGCATCCAGAGCCATCGGGTCGATGTCGTAGAGCACGACGTCGACGCCGTGCCCGGCGCATTGAAAGGCGATCTGATGGCCCATCGTCCCCGCGCCCAGAATGACGACACGGCGAATCACGTCTGGGACCGAAGGCTGCTCAGGGGTCGCACTCGCGGGTTGCGAGCCCGACGACCGGGGCCGCCTCACGGTCGACCTGCTTGGGCCGGAACGTTGACCGCGGGGGGTGAGTTTCGCTCCGAGACCGTTCGGACGTGCTCGGCAGCGGTGCGCATGGAGCGAACGCTACGGCATCGTTGCATCACGCTCCGCCGGGCGGCCTCGCACACCTGCTCGCCGGCGCACTTCTGACCGGCGACTCGACCTAGCCCAGCGCGTCGCGGCGAGCCCTCGTCGCCGCGGCCGTCGAATGACGGCACGGGACATGTCGATCCCCGACATGTCGAGAAGCGATACACTCGGTGATCGTGGAGTTGCGGATGCCGAGCTATTACGCGCTTGCGGCGCTGATCGACGGGCCTCTGCACGGGTACGCGATGGTGCGCCGCGCAGCCGAGCTGAGCGATGGAGCGGTGCGCTTGTCCACTGGAACGCTGTACGCCTTGCTGGATCGCGCGATCGAGGCAGGGTTGGTGGTTGCCGGTGATCCGTACGTCGAAGGTGGACGCACGCGGCGAGACTACGGGTTGACTCAGGCCGGTCGCGATCAACTCGATGCCGAGGCCCGGCGCCTACAGCATGCCTCGCGAGTGGTGGTGGGCCGGCTGAGAGCGACGGCGGCGCTGGCTGCGCGATGAACCGCGAGCGCGTGGGATCGGCGGTGCTGCGCGCCTACCCGGCCGAGACACGTAAGGCTCGAGGCACGGAAATGCTCGGCACGCTGCTGGATTCAAGCGCTGACTCGAGCTTTCGCTTTGCGCGGGAGGTTGTCGATCTGCTGCGACTCGGACTACGGTCGCGGGCAACGCAGATCGCCGGCGCCGGGGCTCGGCGTCTGATCACCGACGGCGCCTGCGTCGCCGGCACCTTCTTCGTGGCCCAGGACCTCGCTACCGCGTTGCACAGCCGCGGTGTGGCGCACCCGTTGTATTCGTCGGCGTCGATGGCGGTACTCGCGGTTGTCCTGACATCCGCGCTGCTGGGTCACGATCGGGTCGCAGGGGCGGTCGCGCTGGTCTGGTTGGGGCTGCGTCTCTCAGGCGTGATGGCAGGCATCGACGTCACCGCCTACCCAGCGACTCTGCTGCCCCTGATCTGCTTTGGCGTCATGGCGGCGACGCCGCGAAGCGGCAGCTCGCGCACGCTCCTGTCCAACGCTTACGGAAACGGCTGGCTGGTCGTGCTCGTGGTGCTGGTAGTGCTGGCCGGCGCGTTCGGCGGGTTGTTCGCGGCCCTCGCGCTGGCGGCCGCGACGATTTTCGCGATCATCGCCGCCGTTCTGCTGACGACCGACCCTCGGCCCGCGATCGCCGCGGCGTTGGCCGCCGCCAACCTCGGGATCGCCCACGCTGGCTCAGACCGGCCCGTGCTCACGATCCTGACGTTCCTCGCCGCCGCGCCGCTGGTGCTCACAGTGACAATCGCTCGCACCCGCCATCTGGCCAGGGCCGGTGAGTCGAAGCCCTAACGTCGCGTCACGGATGCGCTCGACGGTCGCCCGGCGGCCCGCGCGCGGGCGGCCTGACGGACCAGGTGGTCGCGCTCGGCGACGTCCGTGGCCCGGCGGGCGGCATCCGCGTACGCCGTGGCGGCGGCAGGGAGGTCGCCGCTGAGCTCGTGCAGGTGGCCGCGGACGGCGTGCCACCGGTGCCGCTCGCCGAGCACCTCGCGCAGCCGATCGGTCTCGCGCAGCCCGGCGGCAGCGCCGAGGACGTGGCCAACCGCGACCGCGCGCCCGAGCACCGCGGCGGGGTCCAGGCGCACCGGGTCGTCGGTGAGGGCAACCAGGTCGTCGTACCACGCGAGGATCTGCGGCCAGTCGGTCTCCTCGGCGCTTGCCGCGTCGTCGTGCAGGGCGGCGATGGCGGCCTGGACCTGGTAGCGGCCGGGGGGCCGCTGCACCGTCTGGATGACTAGGGCCGACTGCAGGACGCGCACGCCCTCGTCGATCTCGCGCGTGTCCCACAGGCCGCGGTCCTGCCGGTCGAGCGTGACGATGCGACCCTCCGAGTCCAGTCGCGCCGGGAGGCGGGCGTGGTTGAGGAGCATGAGCGCGAGCAGCCCGCGCGCCTCCGGTTCCTCGGTGGCGAGGGTGAGTTGGCGAGCGAGCCGGATCGCCTCGCCGCCCAGGTCGGGTGGGCGGGCCCGTATCCGCGGGCCAATATGCCCGGCCGTGTAGACGAGGTAGAGCACGCGCAGCACGACCGCGAGGTCGCCGGGCTGGTCCAGTCGGCGCCCGTGCAGCGCGCGCTTGGCGCGGCTGATCCGCTGCGCCATCGTCGCCTCCGGCACGTAAAAGGCGTCGGCGATCTCGCGGGTGGTGAGGCCGCCGACGGCCCGCAAGGTCAGCGCCACCTGGGAGGTTGGCGCGAGGTCAGGGTGACAGCAGCAGAAGAGCAGGAAGAGGGTGTCGTCGCCCTCCTCGGTGACGGCTGGTTGCGGCTCGCCGTACGTCGCTTCCTCACGGCGCTGACGGGCGGCCTCGCTGCGGCGGGCGTCGACGAGCCGGCGGGTCGCGACCGTCGCCAGCCACGCTCGCGGGTCGCGCGGCGGGTGCTCGGGCCAGACTCGCAGCGCCTCGAGCAGCGCCTCCTGCAGCGCGTCCTCGGCGGCATCGAAGTCCTCGCCTCGCCGGACCAGGCCCGCGAGCACTCGCGGGACGAGGTCCCGCCCGAGCCCGGGCAGCGCGGGTCGGGGCGGGACCGCTTTCATCCCTGACGTCGGCTCGTCGATCACGCCGCGTCAGCCATCCGAGGGCGCCTCGGACATGACCTCGCGGACATCGATCCACTCGTACAGCGGCTCGCCGCCCGGGCCGGGCTCAGACGAGACGTAGGCCGCGAGCTCCAGCGCACGCTCGTGCGACTCGACGTCGATCATGTACCAGCCCGCCACGAGATCGCTGGTCTCGGGCAGCGGGCCGTCGGTGGTGACCGGCGCAGCGTCCGGGCCGCCGTAGCGCACCCAGGTGCGCGCCGGCGTGAGCGCCTGCGCGTCGACGTACTCGCCGTTCTCCTCGAGCAGCTCGCTGACGTGCCTGAGGAAGGCGATGTGCGCCTCCACGTCCTCGGGGGCCCACTGATCCATCGGGGGGAACGGGTGGTGCGGCTCCGGGCCGCCGCGGTAGTGCTTGAGGAGCAGATACTTCGGCATGGTGATCTCCTGGTGTCGTGGGCCGCGCCTGTCGTGGCCCTTCACCTGGTGAGCGGAGCCGTTCAGAGCTTCTCGACATCCAACCACTCTGCCGCTGATGGGCCGGTCCAGCTATTCGAGGACCTGGTCGAAGAACTCCAGCGGCGCAACCGTCGCCCGCAACTCGTCGGTCATCCTGCCATCGATCATCACGAAGAGCATCCGCACGGGCCGATCGGACCGGTTCGCCCACGCGTGGTTCGTTCCCCGCTGGACGACCGCGTCGCCTGCTCGCACCCTCGTCTCCGACCCGTCGTCAAGCAGGAGCCACGTCTCGCCTTCAAGCACGACGCCGACGTCCACGGTGTGCGTGCGATGCATCGGTGACTCGGCACCCGGCGCCATCTCGGTGAACCGAACCCCCACCCCGTCGGCGGGCGGCGGCGTCCGCACGGGACGGTCCGTCGGTTCCGCCTCTGTCGCCGCGATCGCGACCGGCATCTCAGCGGTGATCCAGATCTCGTGGAACGCAGCGGTTCCGATATCGAGCGTCTTCGGCGTCGGGGCGTCGGAGAGCACGACCGACTTCCCGGACGCGTCGTGGCCGGTGACGATTCGACGCGGCAGGGTCATCGGTTGCAACATCAAACCACAGCCCGGCGCGCATCGCCGCGTCCCGGGCGATCAGTCCCCATCGTGCCGTCACCAGCACTCGGGCACGGGCCGGCCGAGAGCGTCTCTCGGCCGGGCCCGGTTGATGTCGTGGATTAGCCTGCGATCTCGTTGTGAACCCGGGCCACCATCGGCTCGTTCAACTCGATCCCGGCCGCCTTGAGGATCGGAAGCAGTGTCGCCCCGAACGCCTCGAACGCTGCTTGGGATTCCCACACATCGAACACCTGTATCTCGCCGTCCGTCTCCAGGGCGACGTGGGACTTGCGTCCCTCGGGGGCTCCGGCGCCCGCTGCCTCAAGCTGAGCGAGCGTCGTGTCATACCGCTCCTGCGTAAACCCCTTGCCAGTGATGTAAAAGCCCAATGCCATTTCGATCCCGATCCCTCTGCGCCTGAGCGCGGTGGCTTGACCTGCAACGAGTCCACTCTATGGCACAGTGCGAGCGCGCCCGAGATCCTCGGCCGCAGGTCCGGCCGCCGCACCTCGGCCGGACGAGCGCGGGGCCGGACGAGCCTCGGGGGCCGTCAGGAAGGCAGGTCCGCGCCGGCTTGTTCGGCGGTCATGTAGGCGGCGTACCAGGACAGCCAGTTCTCGTTCTGGTCTGAGCGGTGAAACAGGTGCGACCGACCGGTGCGCTTCTCATGCTCGCGGTGAGCGGCTTCGGCGCGCCCAAGCGCACTCTCCAGGTCAGCCGCGGACACGTAGCCGGTCTCGGTGCTGTTCATACGGCCGGGGTGCCGGGTGGTGACCTCCTGCACCAGCCAGATATTGCCGTCGGGATCGGTGAAGGACGCAAACGATCCGTAGCTGGCGCGGTCGGGATCAGGGCCCGGTTGGCGCGCCCCGACCGGGAACGGCGGGCCATGCCAGACATCGCTCACCTCGATCCCCCGGCCCACGAGCTCATCATGGGCCGCCTCGATGTCAGACACCGTCAGCGACGCCTCGGCCGACCCGGGCGCGGCGGTGATGAGCCCCTGCCCGAACGTGATCGACGTGCCCGACCCGGGCGGTGTGAACTGGACGATGCGCAGCCCGTCCATCGGGGCGACGTCATCGTCAAGCCGCCAACCCAGGCGCTCGTAGAACGCCTTGGCCCGGTCAACATCAGACACCGGGATGACCTGAACCTCAAGCCTCATATCAACCTGCCCGACGCTCGCGTCGCGGGCTGCGGTGCTGTCTTCGGTGGTGCTCATGGCTACCTCACGTGTGTATGGGAAGACCTCAAATCGGTCTTCGTCGTGGTGATGCCATCAAGGGTGCGCTCCGGCCCTGTTCGTCGCGCCCGGTGGAGACCCCGGTTGAGACCCCGGGGGGTGCTCGATCCCGTGGTCACGGGCTGTCGGCGCCGGGGGGTTGCCAACGCAGGGGGCCGCCCCTAGGCTGGCGTCGCGATGTCGACCACGGTTTCCCCGCGGCGGCTGCTGGGCCGGCGCAGCGAGTGCGAGGCCCTGGATGAGCTGGTGGCGAGCGTACGAGCGGGTCTGAGCCGAGCGCTGGTGCTGCGCGGAGATGCCGGGGTCGGCAAGAGTGCGTTGCTGGAGTATCTGGCGCGGCATGCGTCAGGGTGTGGCATCGCCCCGGCGGCCGGAGTCGAGTCCGAGATGGAGCTCGCGTACGCGGGGTTGCATCAGCTGTGCGCGCCGTTCCTGGATCGCGTCGAGCACCTTCCCGGCCCGCAACGCGATGCGCTTCGCACCGCGTTCGGTCTGCTCGAGGGCGATCCGCCAGATCGGTTCCTCGTCGGCCTGGCGATCCTGAGTCTGCTCTCCGACATCGCCGAGGACCGCCCCCTGGTATGCATCGTGGACGACGCACAGTGGCTCGACTTGGCCTCGGCACAGGCGTTGGCGTTCGTCGCGCGCCGTCTCGGCGCGGAGTCGGTCGGGCTGGTCTTCGCCGTGCGCGACCCGAGCGGGGAGCGACATCTTGCGGGGTTGCCGGAGCTCGCCGTCGGTGGGCTGGATGATCTGGATGCGCGCGAGCTGCTCGCGACCGTGATCACCGGTCCACTCGACGAGCGCATCCGTGATCGGATCGTGGCCGAGACGCACGGCAACCCGCTGGCGCTGCTGTGGCTGCCACGTGACTGGACGCCGGCCGAGCTCGCGGGAGGTTTCGGGCTGGCCGACGCCCCGGCGGCGTTGTCGGGGCGGATCGAGCAGAGCTTCGCAGAGCGGCTGGCGTCACTGCCACCCGCGACGCGGCTCTTGCTTGTCGTCGCCGCGGAAGAGCCGGTGGGAGACCCGGTGTTGGTGTGGCGCGCGGCCGCCGAGCTCGGCATCGGGCCCGACGCGGCCGCGCCGGCGGTCGCTGCGGGCCTGGTCGAGCTCGGCGCGCAGCTGCGCTTCGCTCACCCGCTGGTGCGCTCGGCGGTGAAGCGCGCGGCAGCGCCGGACGAGCGACAGCGCGTGCACCGGGCGCTAGCCGACGCCACCGACGCTGACATCGACCCCGATCGCCGCGCCTGGCACCGCGCGCACGCGACGGCCGGGCTCGACGAGGACGTCGCCGCCGAGCTCGAGCGCTCAGCCGGCCGAGCCCGGGCGCGCGGCGGGCTGGCCGCGGGGGCGGCGTTTCACGAGCGCGCCGTCGAGCTCACGCCCGATCCGCGGCGCCGAGCACAACGTGCGCTCCTCGCCGCCAAGGGCAAGCACCAGGCCGGCGCCGACGACACGGCGCTTCAGCTGCTGGCGGTCGCCAAGGCAGGACCGCTCGACGAGCTACAGCAGGCGTACGCCCAACTGTTGCACGCGCAGATCATCTTCGCGATGACGCGGGGCCGCGACGCACCTCCGCTGCTGCTCGCAGCGGCCAAACGGCTCGAGCCGCTGGATCCCAGGCTCGCGCGCGAAACCTACCTCGAGGCATTCGCAGCTGCCCTCTCCGCCGACCGGTTGGCGCGTGGAGGCGATCTGCGCGAGGTCGCCGCCGCCGTTCTGGCTGCGGACTGGGCGCCGTCTACCCGGGCCTGCGACCTGCTGCTGGACGGGCTCGCGCTTCTCACCCGCCACGGATACGTTACCGGGGCGCCGGCGTTGAAGGTCGCGCTGCGCGCGTTCCGTGACGAGCGGCTCTCCGAGGAGGACGAGCTGCGCTGGCTCTGGCTGGCCTGCCGGATCGCGCGGGCGCTGGCCGATGATGAGGCGTGGGACGAGCTGACCGCGCGCCATCTCGAACTCGCGCGCCGTACCGGCGCGTTCTCCGCACTGCCCGTCGCGCTCACCGACCGCGTGCTCGTCGAGCTGTTCTCGGCGAGGATCGGAGCGGCCATGTCGCTGGCCGCCGAGTCCGACGCCGTCATCGAGGCCACCGGCAGTCACGTGACGCTGCGCACCTCGATCGTGCTGGCGAACTGGCGCGGACGCGACTCCGACGCAGTGGCGCTCATCGAGGCGCGCCGGCAGGACGTCCTGCGACGCGGCGAAGGGCTCTGGCTCGCCGCCAATGAATGGGGCAACGCGATCCGCTACAACGGACTGGGCCGCTACGAGGATGCGCTCGTCGCGGCCGAACGGGCCGCGGAGGACCCACCCGGGCTGGGGCCGCCGATCTTGCTGCTGGGGGAGCTGATCGAGGCTGCCGCCCGCAGCGGCCAGCCGGAACGCGGGACCGGTCCGCTCGCCCAACTCGCTGAGGTTGCGCACGCCGCCGGCACGGACTGGGCACTCGGAACCCATGCGCGCGCGGCGGCGATGCTTGCCGAAGGAGCCACGGCCGAGCGGCTCTACCGGGAGGCGATCGAACGGCTGTCGCAGGTCAGAACCCGCGCGACGCTGGCCCGCGCGCACCTCCTCTACGGCGAATGGCTGCGGCGCGAGCACCGCCGCGTCGACGCCCGCGAGCAGCTGCGGCTCGCCTACACGATGCTCTCGAGCATGGGCATGGAGGCGTTCGCTGAGCGCGCCCGCCGTGAGCTGCAGGCCACGGGCGAGACGGTACGCAAGCGCACGGTCGAGACGCTCGACGAGCTGACCCCCCAAGAGGTGCAGGTCGCGCGCCTGGCCGCCGACGGGCACACGAACCCTGAGATCGGCGCCCAGCTGTTCCTGAGCCCGCGCACGGTCGAGTGGCACCTGACCAAGATGTTCGGCAAGCTCGGGATCAGCTCCCGCAAGCAGCTCCGCTCGGCACTCTCCGACGTCGGGCTGCCGTTGTCCAGTGCTGGTAGCCACAGCGACCCCCGGGGTCAAGTGGACGGCGACCGGCGCGACTAAGGCCTCATGAGGGCCTCCGATCAGGCATGAATTGGAAGTGGAGCGGGGCGGGATGTGCGTAGGCTTACGACGTGCCGTTCTCGCGTTTCCTGAAGGGTCGCGTCGCCAAGGAACCGCTGGTGTCCGTCGGCGACCCGCGGCTCGAGGGCTGGGAGACGGTGACCACGTTCGAGGAGCGGGAGACGGCAGTGGCGTGGCGCGATCAACTCCGAGCTTTGGGTCTCGACGCGAGTTGCGTGGCGGATCGGCCGCTGGATCGCTTTGGGCGGGGCGATGTCTACCTGGTCGTCCCCCCGGAGCAGTGGTCGAGAGCCACTGAGATCGTCGAGAACCTCGATTGACGCGAAACTAAGGGGCTGAGCCCGGGGGGGCCGGCTGCTGTTCGGCGCTCTCCGGAAGATCGGCGAGACGGCTCGCGAGGAGGCGCTGCTCCGGCCCTGGCTGGGTTTGTTCGAGAGCGCGTGTGTAGGCGGCGCGCGCTTCATCGTTTCGGCCGAGCCGTCGCAGCAGGTCGGCGCGCGTCGAGTGGTAGTAGCGGTAATCGTCGAGCTCGAGCCGGTCGAGCAAGGCGAGTGCTGCTCCGGGTCCTTCGAGTTCGGCGACGGCGATCGCGCGGTTCATTGTCACGACCGGCGAGCCGGTGATGTGCTCGAGCCGCTGGTAGAGGAGCGCGATCTGCTCCCAGTCGTGCGGGTCCTGGACGTGGAGATCCGCGATCGCGGCCTGGAGGACGTAGGACCCTCCTCCGTGGAGAGCGAGCGCGCGTGCGAGCAGCTCCCTGCCCTCGTCGATCCGTTCCCGGTCCCAGAGGGCGCGGTCCTGGTCGTCGAGCAGGACGAGCTCGCCGTCACGGAAGCGGGCGGCGCTGCGCGCGTGGTTGATGAGCATGAGCGCGAGCAGGGCGTGCGCATCGGCCTCGTCAGGCATCAGCTCGACCACGGAGCGGCCCAGGCGGATCGCCTCTGCGGCCATGTCGACGCGGCCGCCGCCCCAGCCCTCGTTGAAGATCAGGTAGATGACAGCGAGAACGGCGTCGAGCCGCGCGGGCAGCATGCGGTCGGGCGGGACGGCGAACGGTATGGCGGCGTCCCGGATCTTGTGCTTGGCGCGCGTCAGGCGCTTGCTCATCGTGTCGAACGGGACCAGGAAGGCGCGGGCGATCTCCTCGGTTGAGAGGCCGCCGAGCGTGCGCAGTGTGAGTCCGACCTGCGCGTCGAGCGCAAGCGCGGGGTGACAGCAGGTGAAGATCAGCTCGAGCCGCTCGTCGGGGAACGTCGTGCTCTCGTCCATCATCTCCTCCGATCCTTCTCGCAGCTCCCGCTTCAGCTGCTCGGTCTTGATCGCGAGTGTCCGCTCGCGCCGGATGCGGTCGATCGCCCGGTTGCGCGCCGTGGCGATCAGCCACCCGGTCGGGTTCCCGGGCTGGCCGTCGCGCGGCCAGCGTTCGGCGGCCAGCGCGAACGCTTCCTGTGCCGCGTCCTCGGCGAGCTCGATGTCGCCGAGAGCGCCGATAAGCGTGGCGAGGACGCGCCCCCATTGATCGCGAAAAACGTCCTCAAGCACCTCCGAGCTCCTGCTCGAGCACAGGACGGACCTCGATCGCTGCTGTGACGTCGAGCTCCTGAAGTTCGGCGGCGACGGCGAGCGCGCCGTCAAGGTTCTCCGCCTCGACCAGGATCAGGCCGGCGAGGAACTCCTTGCTGTCAACGAACGGGCCGTCGGTCAAGAGCACCTTTCGCGACTCCAGCCTGAGGGTCGTCGCCGACTCAGCCGGGAGCAGACGGACCCAGCCGCTCACATCGGACCGCTCCAGGACCGCGGCGACAGCCGGATCCATCTCGCCGGGGCGGCGTTCCCCGGCGGTCTCCACCTTGGCGTAGTTCAGCAGTGCGTACTTCATCGGCGCTCCCTTTTCTCGAGGTGCCCGTTTCTCTCTGAGACGAACGCCGGCCGCCCAGACGGACACCTCGGCGGTTCTCGATCGCCGTGTCCGTCAGGGCGTCGGCTGTTCGTCATCAGATCAAAGGGCCGGCATCCGCGTCGGCCGCGACGAAAGGGTGCAGAGATGGCGAATTACGTGTTCGCGTACAGCGGGGGCCGCGGTGTGGCCGCGGACGAGGCCGAGCGTAACGCGCAGTATGCCCAGTGGGGTCAGTGGTTCGCAGAGCTCGGTCCGGCCATTGTCGACGGCGGCGCCGCGACCGGGGCCGCCAAGACGGTCGGCCCGGGCGGCTCGCTCAGCGATGGCGGCTCGCGTGGCCTGAGCGGCTACTCGATCGTGTCGGCCGACGGTCTCGATTCGGCGGTCGAGCTCGCGAAGGGCTGCCCGGTCCTCGAGATCGGCGGCGCGGTCGATGTCTACGAAGCGATCGCGATGTAGGAGGCAGGAGCTGGCGAGGTCAGTGCGGCCCGTCCCCGCCGTGATCTACCTTGCCCCCATGCCGACCGTCGCGAACGCCCGCAGCTACGGCATCGTCTTCAACGACATTGCCGGCGAGTATGACCGGCACCGCCCGGCTTACCCGGACTCGCTCATCGACCAGGCGTGTGCGGTGGCCGGTGTCGGGCCCGGCGCGCCGGTGCTGGAGATCGGCTGCGGCACCGGGCAGCTGACGGGCGCTCTGCTGGCAAGGGGCCTACGGGTGACCGCAGTCGAACCCGGTGACCGGCTGATCGCGCGGGCACGAGATCGGCTGCAGGGCCTCGGCGATGTGCGGTTCGTCAACGCGCGCCTAGAGGACGTGTCGCTGCCGCACGCGCACTACCTGGCAGTGTTCTGCGCGTCAGCGATCCACTGGGTCGACCCGGATGTGAGCTGGCGCACGGCGGGCGATGTACTCGTTGACGGCGGGACCCTGGCGCTCGTCTCCTACTTCGGGTTGGACGAGCCGCGCAGCGCCCAGGATCAACAGGCGCTGCGCGCCACCATCGCCAAGATCGCCCCTGAGGCCGCCGCCGCGTGGCCGGCCTACCGCGACCTCAACGGCACGCTCGCGGGCGTCTCCGCGCGACGCAGCAACGTGTCGGAGATCTGGGGATGGCTCGGGAGCTACGACCTCGGACGCGGGTATGCCGCACCGCTGTTCCGTGACGCACAGATAGCCGCGGTGCCGACCCTCCTGGAGCACACCGCCGACGAGCTCAACGCCGTGCTGGGCACCATGTCGTTCTGGACACGGCTGTCGCCCCGACAGCGCGATGCTCTCGCCGCCGAGAATCACGCCCTTCACCAGCGGCTGGCCCGGCCGATCCGCTCGAGCACCGTCGCCTGCCTGGTGACCGCTCAGCGCACATCCCGCAGCTGACCCTCTCCCCCGTTCCATCCTGGCGGGACGCGCGCAGCCAGTGGGCTCAGATGACTTCGAGGACTACGAGCGGAATGATCCGGGTGCCGGCGCGCTCCGCGTACTTGTCATAGCCGTTGTAGTTGTCGTTCACGCGCCGCCAGAGCTCGCTGCGCTCGGGCTCCTCGATGACCCGGGGGCGCACGGCGACGGGATCTCCGTCAAGCTCGACGCTCACCGCATCCGGGTGCGCGCGGAGGTTGTGGTACCACGCCGGGTGATGAGCTGCACCGGCCTTCGATGCCACCACGATGAAGCCGCCGTCGTGCGGGGTGTAGAGCAGCGGGGTCGTGCGTGGTTGGCCTGACTTTGCGCCACGCGTGTGCAGCAACAGGATCGGCTGGCCCAGTGCCACCTTCAGACGCCCGTGCGTCCTGGGGATCAGCCATCGGTCGATGACCGGGAAAACGTTCACGAACAGCCAGCCCCCGGCCCGTGTCCTGGCGGCCGCCTGCAGCGCCTTGTCGACGCGCGACTTCTCCTGTTGACCCCGGTAGTTCATGATCGCCGCAACCTATCAGTGCCGGGACCCGGCTGACCGATGTGCGGGTGGAGCGGCCAAACCTAGCGAAAGGCCCGCCAAGTCGCCCTTTCTGGAGAGCGGGACGCGTCGGTGGCACTCGTCAACGTGGTTCAGGGGGTCGCTGTTGGTGTGGGCGTGCGCATCGAGCGTGTCTTGCGCAGGGCATCGAGCAGCGCCCCGCTGCCGACGCTGTTGTCGTGGCCTGGCATACGCCGGAAAAGCGCGGTCCGCCTCGGCGTTGCGGGTCCCGACAGGCCGGTCGCCGGCCACGTGCGCGCTACTGATCCGCACCCGTTCCCCGGCACCGACGAAGCGTCCCAGATTGCAGATGCGCTCGCAACCGCCGCGCCGACCCCGCAGCGCCGCCCGTGAAAACCTAGATCACGCCTGCCGGCATCACTGGGGCGCCGCTCCTGAGCGACTAGGGATTCACCCGGGGTCGCGCTGCCGCGATGCCGGCTTCGAGTTCGCGCTTATGCGAGCCGACCCATAGGCGACAGGGTGATCTTGCCCCTTCAATGAAGGCGGTACACGGACATCACCCGAGTCCCGCGGGTGCGACGACGATGGGTGAGAAGACGTCGGTGAGCCGAACGGAGGCCCCGCCTTTGGCGGGCACGGTCACACGCTTGCGCTTGCGGGTGGGGCGCACGCTCACGGTGCTGGTGTGACCGTTCTCGGTCTCGGTGACTGTGCAGCGCGTCCGGCGGGGCAGGTCGGGGAAGACCCTCGACACAGAGCCGGAGACGTGCGCTGGGATGCGGAAGACGAAGGCGTGGGCCGGGCCGCAGTCGACCAGGATGGTGATCGGGCCGTGTTGCTTGGCGGCCGCTCCCGTCATGGTCTTGATCACGTTGAGGTAGCCGCGAATCGGCTGGAACGGGCCTGACCCGCCGAGCGGCGGGACCACGTCTTCCAGCCCGCCGAGTGGCTGATCGTATGCGTCCACCAGGCTCACCGGCACCACCGTCCCCGCCGTCACCGTCACGGTCTGCCCGTTGCCCGAGACGGTCGCCGCGACGGTCGTGGTGCCGCCGTCGGCGGTCTCGGTGACGGTGCACACCGAGCCGGCCGGGATGCCGTCGAAGCTGTGCGACACGCTGCCCGCCTTCGACCTGGCGCCGATCACGAAGTCCGGCGAGAGGGCGGTGCCGTTGCAGACCACGTGAATGGCGATCGGCCCCTGTTGGCCGGCGAGCGGACCGGCGATGGTCTTGGTGACGAGCAGAGAGCCGGGAGCGGAACCGTAGGTGTCGGTGATGTGGGCGGCGCCGGCACCGCCGGGCGGGATGCTGACGGTGGACGGGCTACCGGTGACGACGACCGGCACGGTGCTGGTGTGCCCATCCGCGGTCTCGGTGACCACGCAGCTTGCGGGCGTGGGGATGCCCGAGTAGAGCTGCGAGTGGTCGCCGGCGGCCGTGGCGGACCCGATGACGAGGTCCGGGGTGAGGGGAGCTCCGTCGCAGACCGTGTGGATAACCACCGTTCCCCGGAGTGCGGCGAGCGGTCCCGCAATCGTCTTCGTCACTTCGAGCTGGCCTGGCGCGAGCCCGTAGGTGTCAAGGATGTCAGCTTGGGCGATCTTGCCGACGCCGACCGACACCGTCTGGCCGCTGCCGTCGACGACGACCGAGACGGCGCCGGTGTGCCCGTCGGCGGTCTCTGTGACCGTGCATTTGGCGGGAGCAGGGATCTCGTCGTATTGCATGGGCGTAGGCTCCCCCGCGGGAGCCCCGGCGTCGATCACATAGTCTGGCGTCAACGCGGTCCCATCGCATACCGTGTGGATCGTGATGCTCCCCTGCTGGCCCGCGGCCGGACCGGCGATCGTCTTTGAGACGAGAAGCGAGCCGAACTCGTGATAGGTGTCGGTGATATGGACCGTCTCGCTCCCGTCCGCTGGGATCGTCACCTGCCGTCCGTCGTCGCCGCTCACCACCACGCCCACCTTGCCAGCGACGCTGCCGTTGACTGTCTCGATGACGGTGCAGTGCGTTCCCGGCGGGATGTGCTCGTAGGTGTGCGAGCGCGTGCCGGCGGTCGCGTGGGCGGGGATGGTGAATGCAGGCGGCTGCGGCGTGAGACCGTCGCAGGTCACCTCCACGGAGACGGGCCCCTGCAATCCGGCCGCCGGACCGGCGATCGTCTTCTGCACCACCAGCGAGCCGGGGTGGAGAAACTCGGCGGTGGCCTGGACGATGCTTCTCAGTGTGGCCGTGTGGGCCAGGATCAGCTTCTGGGCGTTGGGTAAACCGTTGTTCCCGTTCCCGTCGTACAGGTAGACGTTGCCCGTGGGAACGGTGGCCACCGCCGTCGCCTGCAGCACGGCCAGAGTCGGGACCGTGGATCTCACCCAGATCTTCTGCCCCGACGGCACAGCCGCTCCATTATCGATCGGCCCGCTGCCGTCCGCATTCGCGAACATGGTCCCAGCGGTGGCGTCCACGGTCGCGGTGTCCTGGTTCGTCGTGACCGTGAATGGTCCTAACAACCCCCCCGGGGAACCGCTTAGATGCGACGGGGCGAGGGTAAGGCTGGGAGGCCGCGGCTTTCGCACCGGGCCCGCCTTGATGATGTGATCCACGATCGCGGCCACGGCGTCGTGCAGGCGAGTCCCCGTCTTCAACACGTAGCGGTCACTGAAGAACCAGATCGCCGCCTGCACCGCGGCGGCTTTCTCGTTGAGATCGGTCAGTCCGGCCGGTTCGTCTGTGGTTGGGTAATACTCGTTCAGGAGTCGGGCCACCCAGCCCACGTTCGGGACGTTGGCCCTGTCCCAGGTGCCCAGCACATAACCCGTGCCCAGGAAGGTCTCGGTGGAAATGTCGATGCAGTAGAGGCTGATCTCCGCGCTGCCGCCGGGCGGCAGGGCATGAATGACCCCGGCGAAACCCTCGTCCCGGGCACTCCACCCCATGGCCGTGTCGGGGTCGCTCGTGGGATAACCGTCGGTGACCGGATTGAAGGGGTTGCCGGGATCCGCGATGAAACCGGAGACCCCCTGGCCCGGCCCGAGGCTGCTCAACCTCAGCTGGGTGTTGGTGTCGCTGCGCGGCCTCGGCGACGTCTTCGGTGACCGGACCTGCAACACCGCGCCAGCGACAGTGGCCTGCAGCAGAAGCCCTGCAAGACCGAGCCCCAACAGAACCAGCAAGCGCAACGCACGGCGCGACACAGACCGACCTCCCCTAAGACCAGGACATCGCACCCTACCTTGGCCACCGCGCCCCTCATCACCCATTTCGGGTGAGGCACAAACGCGCCGGTTCGCCCGTCCGCTCAGCACAGCACCTCAGAACACCGGCCAGACAATCGGGTTCAGCGCCGGCGCTGCCGAGGTGCTCAATCTCAGCAGCGCCAAGCGCACCGAGGCGCCAAGCCGTTCCGGCTCTGGGGGCTAGCGGCCCTCTCGTACCTGTAGCCGGTTGCCGTCGAGGTCCTGGAACTGCGCGACGTAGCCCCATGGGAACTCGAGCACGTCCGATACGAACTCGACGCCGCGCGACTTCAGCTCCTCGACCGTCTTCCGGCAATCGTCGGTCTCGATCGTGATCGACGCCGGCGGGCGTCCCATCGCCGGCACGGCCTGCCCCGGCGTCCCGGGCCAGAGAACCAGCTGGAACTCGTCCCCCTTGACGCCGACGGTGAGAAACCGCGGCCCGTCGGGAGTCGGGTTCTCAACCCGCTTCTCCAGCCCCAGGACGTTTGTGTAGAAGTCAAGCGCCCTGTCCTGGTCGCTGACGAGCACGCTCGTATAGAAGACCTTCTCCAGCATTTCTGTTCCTCCAGTGGTCGTGGTCACTACTCCCATGACAGGCGGCGAGCAGCAAACGTGACACCCGAGGATCGACGAGCCGTCAGCGACGGACCGGCGGCGATCGGTATCGTCGGTCTCCTCGATTACGGATCCTCGCGGCGGAGATCCTGATGCTCACACGCGAAACGGCCACATTCACGGACGGCGACGGGTGGAACTGGGAGTTCGACCTGACCTTCCTGCTGTCCAACTACGAGTGCATCTGGGGACGCGGATGCCCGGACATCAGACGGCAGGGCAGCGCCCGCGGCTGCTGCGTGGAGGGTGTCGAGATCTATCGAGGCGAAGACGACGCACCCGGCTATGAGGACCTGACGATGATCCGTGGACGGGTCGAGCAGCTGACCGACGAGGACTGGCAGAACCGGCGCGTGGCGCTGCGTCACGGTGGCAGCGACCCGTGGGGCAAGGCGCGGTTCAAGCACGACAGCGTCCACACCCGCCTCTATCGCGGCGCGTGCATCTTCCATAACCGCCCCGACCATCCCGCGGGCGCGGGCTGTGCGCTTCACGTGGCCGCGCTGCGCCGGGGGGAGGACCCGATCGACTGGAAGCCGGAGATCTGCTGGCAGGCCCCGCTGTTCTTCGACAGCGACCCGACGACCAGGACCACCACGGTTCGCGCGTGCCGGACCGCCGATTGGGGACAGGAGGGGATCATCGACTGGTGGTGCACCGAGCACGAGGAGGCGTTCCGCGCCGAGCGGCCGGTGTACCTGAGCATGGAGGAGGAAATCCGGCGCGTATGCGGCGACGGTGTCTACACGGAGCTGGCCGCCTACTGCCGGGACCGTCAGAGCGCCCACGGGCCACGCCGACTCGCGCTGCTCCCGATGGCGCCGTAGCACATATGAGCGGGGCCGTCCGAGCTCAGCAAGTCTGACCGCCGACTCGTGCGAGGAGTAGGCTCAACGAATGCGGACCGCGGGACCGGATCGCAGCGGGCAGCCGGCCGGCCCTGCCGGTGAAAAGCGAAGGGCCGAGCCCTCGCGCACGGGCGCGCACGTCGCGCTTCGCTCGTTGCAGCGCTCCGTCGGGAACGCAGCGGTCACCCAAATCATCGACGGCGCCCGCCGGCTGCAGCGCACGCCGACGGCGCTCGCGGATGTTGCTGTCGCCAAGCGCAAGGCGCTGTACGTAGACACGCGCGAGATCAAGTGGAGCGGCATCGAAGGTGGGATCAAGAGCCTATTCACCAAAAAAGACCTGCTCGTCAACCCGCGCGCCGGACTGGCCGTGAACACCACCTTCGCAGGCGCGATGGCCAAGCCCGGCGGCAGCGACGCCGACGAGAGCAGGGTCCGGACCGGACTCCAACGCGTCGGGATGCTGACGTTCAGCCTGGACGACCGAAGCGGGGGCGACCCTGTCGTGGACGCCATCCACTTTCTCGACCTCGAGCTCGCACCGTTCGGCGGGGTCGACGGGCACTATCGCTTCACGGTCGTCGTGACGAAGAAAGTGGCGGGCACGCCGACCGAGGTCGACCTCATGATCGAGAACGTGAAACCGCGCATCGCGCTTGCCGGAAAGCTTGACGCCGATCGGCGAGCGCAGCTCCAGAAGCGGTTCGACCAGGCAGGCCAGAAGCGCGGCGGCGACGACGACAGTATCGGCGCCGATCCCGCGCCGAAGTGGCAGGACGCCGAGTGGGACCGCGTGTTGCAGGCGACGGCCTTCATCCCCGACGCGATGCTGAGCCGCGTGCCCGGCGTGGTTTGGACACGCGGCAGCGGCCCCTCTCACACCAAGGAGGCAGGTCTGTACGAAGAGACACCGGTCGGGGGCGGCAAGCCTCCAAAGCGGACCCTGACGCTGTATTCCAACGCGTTCAGCTCGGATGGCGAGCTCATCTGGACCGTCGTCCACGAGTTCGGGCACGGGCGAGATTTCGCCGGCGGGACGAGGATCTCCGGCACGTCCGCCTGGCACACCGCCGCGCTTGGCGACCTCGGGAAGGCCGTCACCGAGTACGGGCGCACGGCCTGGCAGGAGGACTACGCCGACTCCTACGCCATGTTCGTGGCCGAGCCGGAGACGATGAAGTTGGTGCGGCCGGAGCTCTTCACGTGGTTCGAGAAGCAGCAGAAGGATGAGGAGGACGCGGCGGCCGCGCGGGCAAAGGCGGGGCCGACGAAGTGAGTGCCCGCGCCGGCGACGCGGCAGGATCCAGGGAGCTGCAGCATCGGCGGCAGCCGGCTCGTGGAGTTAGGAGGTGTACGACGACGGTGTCGACTGAGGGGCGCGCCTGTCCCATCCGTGAAATGGCGAGTAGTCGCGCGCATCCCACGCTTCGCGCAGCCCGGGCTTGCTGAGATCCCAGTCCGGACGGATCTCGCGGGTCACGGTCCGTAGGTCGTGCCAAAGATCCACGAACGAGGGACGTCCCCAGAACCAGTAGCCGTTGTAGACGCTCTGGATGACCAGCCCCGGCCTGAGCACAAGGGTGTGGGGGATCATCGGGTCGTGCTCAGGGTCGGTGTACTCCTGGATGTCGAGGTCCTTCTGGACGGTCCGCTCCGGGTCAGAGAGGAAAGGCCACTGCGCGCCGGTCGACGCTCGGAACTCCTGGCTCGAGTGATGGGTGTCCGTCGAGATGGTGGCCACCTTCGTGTAGGCCACGGCGATCTTGGGGTAGTTGGCGGCGAGCTCGAGGTGCTGCTGGTGCTCCTTGGGGCAGTAGTTCCCGCGCGCGAGCGTGAGGATCAGCGGATCGTCGCCTTGGATCTCGCTGAGCTTTCGAGGAACGTTCTCGTGATCGGGCAACTCGTAGTCGGGGAAGGTGCTGCCGGGGGCGATGTCGCTGCGCATGATCTGCTCCTGTCCACGGTTGAGGAGTGACGAGGACGACGTCCGCGTCCCGTCCACGCGCGCCCGGTGCTCCACGGGTCCAAGAGCCCGCTCTGCGACACGGGTGTCAACCAGTGGTGACCCGGGCGCCAGCGGAGCCTTTCGGGTCCACAATGAGCCTAGTCAACCGGCGCCACGGGCGCCAGAAAGGGGGCCTCCTATGAGTGTCCAGACGCCGGTGTGCGAGTTGCTGGGGATTGAACACCCGATCGTCGAGGCGCCGCTGTCTGCAGATCCCCGCCTGCCCGCCGCGGTCTCAAACGCGGGCGCACTCGGCAGCGTGTCGCTGTGGTGGGCTGATGACGCCGGAGATTGGGTCCGTGACACCGCAGCTCTCACCGACCGGCCATTTGCCGGGAATTTTGTTCTCACTTCGGATCAGCACCATCGAGTCGATCAGGCCCTTTCGGCCGGTCTGCGGATCGTGTCGTTCCTCTTGGGCGATCCCGACGGCTATGTCGACTCGGTGCACGACGCCGGAGGGCTGGTCATGCACACGGTCGGCAGCGCAGAGGAAGCGCGGCGCGCAGTCGGATGTGGAGTCGACGTCATCGTTGCGCAGGGCTGGGAGGCCGGCGGGCACGTATGGGGTAGCGTGGCGACGCTCCCGCTGGTGCCGGCGGTAGTCGACGCCGTGGCACCGGTGCCGGTCATTGCGGCCGGTGGGATCGGTGACGCTCGAGGAGTCGCGGCCGTGCTGGCCCTCGGCGCGCAGGCCGCCTGGCTCGGCACCCGATTCCTCTTAGCCGACGAGATGCCCATCCACGACGAATATCGGCGCCGCCTGATCGCCGCGGCCGAGACCGATGCAGAGTGGTACCCCGACCTTTATTCGGTGGGATGGCCGGGCTCTCCCCACCGCGCCATCCACAACTCAACCGCGGAAATGTGGGAGGCCGCGGGCCGGCCGCCACTGGGTAGTCGACCGGGAGACGGGGAAGTCATAGCCCACTTCGCTTCGGGCGACCCGATCCTTCGATATTCCCCGGCGCCCCCAATGGTCGGAACGACCGGCGAGATCGATGCGCTGTCGCTGTGGGCCGGTCAGAGCGTTGCGCTCGCCCGACAGTCACAACCCGCTGCCGAAATCGTGGCCGAACTCGTCTCGCGCCTGTAGCCCCCCAGCCCAGGTCAAGGTGGGTGGCGCTGGCGCTAGGTCGTCAGGACGGTGCGGAGCTCAGCCGGGATCTCAGCAGCCGACGGCGGTGGTTCTGCGGCCTCTGGCGCCCAGACCTCCGCGCCCCGCCAGGCTCGCTGGCTGGACGGTCGGCACGGGCGGCCGTTGGCCAGGATCACGCCGTCGCTGCAGTGGGCTTCAACCACGCCGCTGCCGAACTGCTCTTCGTACAGCCGCGCGTAGAGGCCGCCCTGGGCGAGGAGCTCGTCGTGGGTGCCGCGCTGGACGATCGTGCCGTTCTCGACGGCGAAGATGACATCGGCGTTGCGGATCGTCGAGAGCCGGTGCGCGATGGCGATCGTGGTTCGGCGCTGGATGAGGGACTCGAGTGCCTGTTGCACCACGCGCTCGCTCTCGCTGTCGAGTGCCGAGGTGGCCTCGTCGAGGACCAGGATCGGCGGGTTCTCGAGGATCACGCGCGCGATCGCCAGCCGCTGGCGCTCTCCGCCGGAGAATCGGTAGCCGCGCTCGCCCACCACGGTGTCATAGCCGTGCTCCAGCGCGGTGATGCGCTCGTGGATGAACGCGGCTTTCGCGGCGGCCACGATCTCCTCGTCGGTCGCGGCCGGCCGGCCGTACCTGATGTTGTCACGCACCGTGCCTCCGAAGAGATAGCTCTCTTGGGTCACGACCCCCACCGCACCCGCGATCGTCGCAGCCGTGAGGTCGCGCACGTCGTGACCGTCGATCGTCACCGCCCCCCGTTCGACGTCGTACAGGCGAGGGATCAGATACGAGATCGTCGTCTTGCCCGCGCCGGAGGGCCCGACCAGCGCCGCCAGTTGCCCGGGCAAGACCTGCATCGAGACGTCGTGCAGCGCCTCCTCGGGTGCGGGCGCGCCGCCGTCCTCGCCACCGCCATAGCGAAACGACACATTCTCGAGCGCCACCTCGCCTCGAATCTCGTCCGTGTCGATGCTCAGCGCGTGGGGTCGATCGGTGATCCGGGGCCGAAGGTCGATCAGCTCGAAGATCCGCCCGAACAGAGCCAGCGATGACTGAACGTCGACTGACACCTGCAGCAACTGGTTGATCGGAAACAGCAGCCGGCTCTGCAGGGTCGTGAATGCCACCAGCGTCCCCGCCGACAGGTCGCCGTGAGTGCCCTGAAGCCCGGCGACCAGGTAGACCAGCGCCGGACTGATCCCGAAGAACGCCTGGGTGACCGCGAAGAACGATCGGCCAACGATCGCCTGTCGGATCTGCAGGTAGGCCTGGTTGGCATTCTCGGCGCGGTAGCGATCAACCTCGTGCTCCTGTCGCCCGAACACCTTGGCCAGCAGGATCCCCGACACCGACAGGGTCTCCTGAGTGATCGACCCCATCACCGCCAACGAAGCCTGGGCCTCGCGACGAGCGGTTCGCCGGGCGCGTCCGACCCGCCGGCTGAACAACACGAAGAACGGCGTCGCGGCCAGCGAGATGGCCGTGAGCAGCGGCGAGAGCACCAGCATCGCCACCACCGAGGACACCAGCGTGACCACGTTACTGACCACCGACGACGCGGTCGAGGTGATCGTCGTCTGCACCCCGCCGACATCATTGGCCAGCCTCGACTGAACCTCGCCGCTGCGCGTCGCGGTGTAGAACGCCAGCGACAGCCGCTCCAGATGCTCAAACAACCGGTTGCGAAGCTCCTGCAGCACCCGGTTGCCCACCACCTCGGTCAAATACGCCTGACCCACATTCAGGACCCCGTTGACGATCGGGATCGCAATCAACGCCGCCACCAACGGATACAGCGCTGTGAGATCAGGGCCGCCCGAAACGAACAGCGCGTCGTCGAACACCCGCCGGACCAACAGCGCGCTGATCACGCTCAGCACTGAGCTCGCCAGAATCATCACGACGATCAGCGCCAACACGCTCCGATGCGGCCGAAACAACCGCACGATCCGCCGACCCAGCTTCGGCGAATCGCCAGGAGGAACCGATGCAATCATCGGCCGAGGCTAACCGGCACCGCCGACGGTCCGCGAGAGCCGTCGCACGGCCGAGTGCTCTCAGGTTATGCGGCTCAGGGCGACGACCGGGATCGGCCGCGTGGTCTTCGTCTGGTACGCGTCGTACCGGTTGGCGTTGTTGTCGTTGACGAGCTTCCACAGACGGGCGTAATCCGGGTCGTCGGGCCCGATCTCGGTGCCGGTGGCCTGGAATCGCGTGCGCCCGACCTGGACCTGCACCTCCCGCTTGGCGCGGAGGTTGAGCAGCCAGGCCGGGGCTTTGGGGTCACCGCCCTTGGAGGCGACGACCAGGTAGCGGTCGCCATCCTTGGCGTAGACGAGCGAGTTGGTGCGGGTCTGACCGGTCTTGCGACCGGTCGTGCGGAGCATCAGGCAGGGGACCCCGAGCACGCGGTGGCCGATCAGGCCGTCGGTGCGCTCGTAGACAAACGCGTGGACCTGGAGGGTCGTGCGGAAGATGCTTTCGTAGATCGACATGAGTGCAGACACTACGCTGGGTGGTGACCGGCGCTGGTGAGGGTCACCTCGGGCTCCAGTAGAAATCGGCGCCGGCCGCGGTCGCCTGAGCGACCTGGCTCAACGCTGCGCATGTCTGCGTGAGGTCCAGTTGCGCAATGGCTGCGACCTCTGCCGTCGCCAGCGGCTCACCAGCCCAGGAGAGGATCTCGGAGACGGTCTCAGGTTTTGGCCGCCGGACGAGTTCGGGCGCGAGGTTCGCGATCGCAGCCTCATAGGCCTCGACCGGCGTAAAGCCGGGAATCGCGACCGTCATTTCGTCTGCAGCGCGGGTGATCTCGTAGCTCGGCGCGGTGTAACGTCGTTGGCCAACCGGACCGCCGAGCTTATGGTCGAGGGCGCGGGCCGATGGAGGGGGGCAACGCGCCGCCTCGATGTCCGCCGACAGGGCTGCGTTGACCTCGTCCTCGGCGCACCACGTCTCCAGCTTGGACGGCTCGATTCCAACGTCGCGCGCGGCCGTTGCCAGCATTTCGGGATCGTCGAGCAACCCGCCGAGCATGGCGCGCACGCGCAAACGCCGCAGCATCGCCTGCTCCAGAGCCGGGACGCGCAGCCGGGTCGCAACGACGGCACGACACGCGGGTTCCGAAGAAGCGGGCCGCGCGTATGGCGCCGGATCGATCGGCATGCCATAGCGGCGCTGGAGCGTGGGAGCGCCCTCAGCGAGCTTCTCCGCCTCCCCCGGCTCCAACGTCAGGACGATCATTCTCGTCGTCCAGCGGAGTTGATCGCCGTAATGCCAGATCAGCCGTAGCCGCATCGGCTCCGCCGAGAACGCGAACGGACACGCTGGATCGGTGAACAGCGTGATCTCGAGCGACATCATTCGAGAACATACCCACCGCGCCCTCTGACGAGCGTTTCGAGGTGAGACCCATGCTGGGGGCAGCGTCGGACGCCGCCCGAGTGCCTACTGTGTGGCTCGTGGCACTCGTCTCGGAACTGTGGTGTGACGGCGCCTGCTCCGGGAATCCGGGGCCGGGCGGTTGGGCGTACATCCTGATCGCTCGTCGTCCCGACGGCACGGTGGCCAAGCAACGTGAAGGCCACGGCGGCGAGCGCATGACCACCAACAACCGCATGGAGCTGAGGGCAGCCCTCGAAGGGCTGCTCGCGCTGACCCGCCCGACGACGCTCACCATCCACCCGGATTCGGCCTATCTAGCGAACGCGTTCACAGAGGGATGGCTTGGCAGATGGCAGACCAACGGCTGGAAGAGCGGCAAGAAGCCCGTCAAGAACCAGGACCTCTGGGTCGCGCTGCTCACGGCCATCAGCCCCCACACCGTCACGTGGAGGCGCGTCAAAGGGCACAGCACGGTCGCGCTCAACAACCGCTGCGACGTCCTCGCCACCCACGAGCGCGACATCCACGCCGGGCGCATCCCCGCCGGGACGAGGCCCCCATCCGTGCCGGCACCCATCGGCGTATGAACGCGTCTCAGGTGATTCGGACCGCGCGCGGTTCCAGGGTCGTCGGGTTCGCCGTCATGGACGGCCAAACGTTCAGCTCACACCGGTTCGCCACGATGGGCCGGCCCCCGCGCCGCTGACTCGCCCACGCGCTGCCCCGGACGCGATCGGGCGCGCCGGGTCGCACGGTCAGATCAGGAGGCTGCGCAGAGCGGACGGGGTGTGTCCGGTCTGGCCGCGGAGGGTGCGGCACAGGTGGCTCTGATCGGCGAAGCCGAGGTCGGCGGCGACGCGCGCGAGCTGTCGGTCGCCAGCGGCGATGCGGTCGAGCGCGGCGCGGGCTCGCAGCAGCAGGCGGTGGCGCGAGATCGTCTGCCCGGTGTTGGCGCGGAAGACGCGGCTGAGGTGGTGCGGTGAGACGGCCAGCTCGCGGGCGAGGGCCGGGAGAGAGCGACTCGGGTCGGCGGCCAGCGCCTCGCGGGCGTCCGCGGCAAGTTGACGTCGGGCGCTGCCGGTCTGAGGCCTCCCGCTCGCTACGGGACGGGGGTCGTGCTGCTCGAGCGCAGCGGCGGCCAGGCTGATCGCATGCTCGTAGAGAGCATCGGGATGCGCGCCTCGTCGCGCGGCGGCCAACAGGCGTCGGTGCTCCAGGTCGAGAATGGGCGGGACGGGCAGCGGATCGGGGGGCAGCTCCGGCTCGCCGCCCCACAGTGACGCGGCGAGCGTGTCGTCGAGGGCAATGGTCGTGCAATCGTCGCCGCCGTCGGCGGGGTGGTCGTAACGCTGCTCCTGCCCAGGCGTCCGGCAGAAGGCGACGGTGGGGTCCAGCACATGGCGAGCACCGTCGGCGCGCCGGATGAAGCAGCCGCGGCGGACGAGGACAAGCGCGGTACCGACCGCCGGCTCGGTGTCACGCCCGTGACCGGCGCGGTGGCGGCAGGCGACGTCATCGATGGTGATGCCGTCGCGTTCGAGCAGGGTGCGCCGATCGAGCATCGTGTCATTCTCGCAGCCGCCGCCGGTGCACCGGCCCCGTGCACCTGAGCACGAATGTTCAAGACAGGCGGCCAGCCGGCCAGGACGATCGGGGCATGCTCGCGCTCGTGATCCTGCTCGCCGGGCAGGCAATGGCCGTGATGGACGGGTCCATCCTTGTGGTCGCCGCGCCGTCGCTGCACGCTGACCTGCACGCGTCGGGCGCCGAGTTGCAACTAGTGATCGCCATGTACACGTTGGCGTTCGGCGCGCTCGTTGTGACCGGTGCGCGACTCGGGGACATCCTCGGGAGGCGCCGCGCGTTCGTGAGGGGGCTGGCGGGGTTCACCTTGGCCTCGCTGCTGGGCGGCCTGGCCCCGACGCCCGCCGTCCTGATCGGCGCCCGCGTCCTGCAGGGAGCCTCGGCGGCGCTCATGACCCCACAGGTGCTGTCGATCATTCAGACGAGCTTCGAGGGCGAGCGGCGGGCCCGCGCGATCGGCGCCTACTCGATGATCCTGGCGGTCGGCGTTGCCGCTGGGCAGATCGTCGGGGGGCTGCTCGTGACCGCCCATCTGCTCGCCGCCGCGTGGCGGCCGGCGCTGCTCCTCAACGCCCCGATCGGCGCGGCACTGCTGATGACCTCGCGGCGCGGGTTGCCGCCGATGGCGCCGACCGGCGGCCGCCTCGATCTCGGCGGCGTCGCGCTGCTGTCGATCACGCTGCTGGCGCTCATCGTGCCGCTGACCCTCGGCCGCCAATATCAGTGGCCCATGTGGGTGTGGCCGTCCGTCGCCGCCGGCGCGTTCGGCGTCTGGGCGTTCGTGGCCCACGAGCGCCGGGTGTCCGCCGCCGGTCGCCCTCCGGTGTGCGATCTCACCGTGCTGACACTTCCAGGAGTCGCCGCTGGGATTCTGTCCGTGCTTCTGATCATGGGCTGCTATGCGGGCTTCCTGCTCAGCCTGACTCTCCACCTCCAGGGTTCACTGGGCTTCTCGGCGCTCCACGCCGGACTGATCTTCGCGATCTATGCGTCCGGCTTTGCCGTCGCGAGCCTCAGCTGGACCCGCGCCGGGAGCAGTCGTCGCGCCCGGCTGCCCGTCCTCGGGCCGCTGGTGATGGGCGCCGCGCTACTCGGCGTCGGACTGATCGACTCTGGAGGCGAGTGGCGAACCGGCGCTACCGCGCCGCTCCTCTTCGCCGCCGGCGGCGGCCACGCGCTCGGTTTCTCACCGCTGGCCAACCAGCTGACGGCGGTGACCAGACCGGCGCAGGCCGCGAGTCTGAGCGGGCTGATCCTCACCGCCAGCCTGATCGGTCAGGCCGCCGGTGTGGCCGCGTTCGTGGGCGTCTACCTGAGCGCAGGGTCACACGCCCTGGCGATCACCACCGCGGCCATCGCCGCCGTACTCGTCCTCGATGCCACCTGCGCCCGTGCCGCCGTCGCCCAGGCGGCGGCGCGCAGCCCGTCGCGGCCGCTTCGCGCAACCGGTAGCCGCGCGCGGGCCGGCTGCTCGTGAGCCTGGCCGCGGGCCGATGGCCTCAGCGGATTGCCAGCACAAGCTTGCCGCTGGTATGCCGGCGTTCGAGTTCGCGGTGCGCCGCTGCCACCTGCTCGAGCGGGTACTCCCTGGAAACGACGGGCCGGAGGTTGCCCGCATCGATAAGCGCCGCGAGTGTCCTGAGCCGCACAGCGTCCGGGCGAACCAGCACCCCGTGGATGGTCAGGTTCTTGTCGATCGCGGCGTCGAAATCTCCCATCAGGGAGGCGACGCTCGCCAGCCGTCCGCCGATGCGGAGCCAGTCCAAGCTGCGGACTGCCATGTCTGCGCCGACAAGATCGGCGACCGCATCCACAGGCCCCACCGCATCAGCGATGGAAGCGCCGACATCGGCGTCGCGGTAGTCAATCGCGATGTCGGCGCCGAGGGATCTCACGAGCTGGTGATTCTGGACGCTCGCGAGGGCGATCACCCCCGCGCCCGCATGTTTGGCGAGTTGGATGGCATAGGTGCCAACACCTCCGCTGGCCCCGCAGATGACCAGCCATTCACCCGTCGTCACGGCCAGGCGCCGCGTTACGACCTCATAGGCGGTCCCCGCAGCCAGCGGGACTGCCGCGGCCTGAGCATGGCTGAGCCCGGTGGGACGCCGGGCGATGATTCCGACGTCGACGGCCTGGTATTCGGCATAGCTGCCGCCTTCGGACGCGAGGAAGTCCGAGAAGTAGAACACGGGTTCGCCGATGCTGAATCCGGTCACTCCGGGGCCTAGCGCCGCGATCGTCCCGGAGGCGTCGCTGCCAAGCACCGCAGGCAGGGTGATCCCGGCCCAACTCCCGTCCGCGCGGTTCTGCGCATCGACAGGATTCATGCCTGCGGCGTGAACCTCCACCAGCACCTGCCCGGCGGCTGGCACCGGGACGGGCACCGTGCGTATCGTCATCGCCTCCGGCGGCCCGAACCGCGTGATCACCGCCGCACGCATGCGCCGGTTGAGCGTAACGCCGTTGGCAGGCGACGGTGGCCTCCGGAGCCGGCGGAGTCGTCAGCCGAGCACGACGAAGCCGTCGAGCGCGACCGGCAAAGTGCTTGTGGTGGTGATCGCGATGGTGTGCGTCGTGTTGGTGGCGAGAGGTCCGCTGACGTAGACGATCCTGCGCTCGACCGGGGCGCTGGACTGCAGCATCACGGTGGTGCAGCCGGTCACGCTGACGCCGGGGTCGACGCAGATCTGCAGCGATCCGTGCGCGGGACCGAGCGGAGCGACTACCGCGATCGCCCGGCCCGAGAACATCATCTGTGCGGTCGAGCCAACGGAGCTGGTGGTATGGAGCTTGCCGCTGTACGCGGCGTTGTCGCTGGTCGACGCCCAGGCCGTTGAATAGAGGATCGAGCCATCGCTGTCGTCGATCAGGTCCAGTCGGAACGGGTCACCTGCGGGGCTCTCGGCGGCGACGCCGAGTTGGTTCTCGGCCCGCACACGCAGCTGGTGATACGGGCCACCCGGCGCAATCGGCACGGTGGCAGCGGTCGTCCCCTGCATGCCCTCCAGCGTGGGTATCGCGGCGAACGACCCGAGGCTTGCGGGGGTCGCGCCGGCGCGCTGCTCAACGGTATAGAGCAGAGCGGAGGATGGACTGTAGGTATCGCTGGCCGACCAGCTCTCCAGGACGCCGAGCGTCCCATCGAGCTGTAGCTGCTCGCCGACCGGGATGGTCGGCGCGGCCGGCGCGGCGACGGTCGGTGGCGTCGAGTCGACGGTGAACCGGTACGTGGCCGGCGTCGGGTCGGCCACCCCGTGGGTTGAGGTCGACCGCACGTCGAACTTCCAGGCTCCATCGGTCAGCTGTACGTACGTAACCGGGCTCGGGCACGCCTTGAACGCCGGTGGCGGGGAGCCGACCGGCGCCAGGCGGCAGGCGAACGTCGCCCCCGCGCTGGAGCTCTTGAAGGCGAACGTCGCGCTCGTCACTCCGATGGTGCTCCCCGGAGTTGAGGTGATCACCGTCTCGGGATACAGGATCTGCACCTTGAAGTGGAACCTGGCCGGCGTCGGGTCGACGGGGCCGGCTGGTGAGCTCGACCGTGCCTCGAACGTGTAGTTCCCGTTCGGCTGGCCGTTGTAGGTCGTCGGGCTGGAGCACGGCTTGAACGCCGGCGGACGAGCGCCGGCCTTGCGCAAGCGGCACTCCAGCTTGGCGCCGGGAATGGAGCTCTTGAACCGGAACGTCGCCGTGGGGATCTGCAACGTCGATGGCGGATGGCCCGTGATCGTCGTCTGCGGGACGACGGGGGCGAACTTCAGGATCGTCGACACGTCGTTTTTGGCCTCGTCAAATGCGAAGACATCGCCGGCCCGGTCGACCGCCCCGGCCACCGGGAAGCCGGTGAACTGACCAGTGCCGAGCGTCTCCAGCAACGTGCCGCTACGCGAGAGCCGGTCGATCCGGCGGTCGGTCCGGGAGCCCGCGAAGACATCCCCGCTCGGACCGATCGCCAGGCCGCCTGGCGGGCTGATGAACTGGTTCTCGTACGCGCCGGTGGAGCTGTACTCCTGAAGTAGGACCTGCGTGCTGTGCGGAGGCCCGACCTGGGCGAACAGGTGACCGTCCGGGGTGACCCCGAGGTCGCAGCAGAGGTCGTTGCCGGCCAGCCGGAAGTGGCGCACCTCGCGCAGGCCCGCGACGTCGAACTCGTAGATGCGCGCGGTCGTTCGACCCACGAACGGGTTCCGCTCGTCACCCACATAGACATGCTGGCCGGTGGGATCCACCGCCACTCCCGCGCCAAGACGCGTCTCGTCCGTATCGAAGTTGTAGCCCTTCAGAAAGGCGCCCGTCGACGCCGAATACTTGGCCAGGAACGGCCGTGAATCCACTAACCCGCTCAGGCGCTGAGAGTAGTTGCCGACGACGAACACGTCCTGCCCACTCGGACTCACCGCCAGCCCATTGACCTGCATGTAGAGGTTCTGGCCGCGCACGCGAAACGTGGTCGAAAACGAACGGATCCGCTTCCCGGCCGGCGAGAGCTCCTCCACATCCGCCGCATCACCGGACGGGATCGATCCCTGCTGGGTCCGAGTGGCGCTGAATGTGTACGCGTTGCCGTGCCGGTCGACGGCTACGGGGTTCTCCGCGCCACTTCCCAGGAAGCGCTTGCTGGAGATCTTGAGCGACAGCTTGTAGAGGCTCGTGGACGCGCGCCGGGGCGCGTTGCCCGCCGCGAGGTTCGGCGCCGCGATCGCAATCGCCAACCACACCACGGTCGCCGCGCCCACCACGAAACCGACCGGTCGGTCGCGCAGGTGCCTCCCGTCGCTGATGTCCGCCCTCAAAACCTCGGTCCCCTCCGCGCGCAGCATATCGCCCGAAATCCAGCTAGCCAAGGCGGCCGCACGCGCCACGCTGTCCGTTCCGAGGTCGATGCATCCTTCCGCGTGAACCGGCGTCGAGCCGCAGACCGCTCCGGCCGGCCACCCACGGCGCCGGGGAAGCGATCCGCCATCCCTGGAATGCTTGCTGGGTGGAGTACGTGAAACTGGGCTGTTCGGGTCTGAAGGTGTCCCGGATCGGCCTGGGCATGATGAGCTACGGGGACCCGGCGACTCAGTCATGGGCGCTATCAGAGGATCGGGCGGAACCGATCGTGCGCCGTGCAGTGGAACTCGGCGTGACGTTGTTTGACACGGCCGATATGTACTCCGACGGCGCGAGCGAGGTCATCACGGGGCGCCTGCTGAGCAGGCTGTTTGCGCGCCGTGAGGACTACGTGCTGGCGACCAAGGTCTTCTACCCCACCGGCCCTGGTCCCAATGATCGTGGGCTGTCCCGCAAGCACCTGTTCGCGGCGGTTGACGCCTCGCTGAAGCGCCTCGGTACTGAGTACGTCGACCTCTACCAGATCCATCGATTCGATCCCGAGACCCCCGTCGAGGAAACCGTGCAGGCCCTCGATGACATCGTGCGAGCGGGGAAGGCCCGTTACGTCGGCGCGTCGGCGATGTACGCGTGGCAGTTCGCCAAGCTGCACATGGCCGCGGCCACTGGCGGCTGGGCTCGGTTTGTGGCGATGCAGAATCGCTACAACCTCGTCAACCGCGAGGACGAGCGCGAGTTGATCCCGCTGTGCCGCGATCTCGGCGTTGGCGTGATCCCCTACAGCCCGCTGGCGCGCGGACTGCTGGCCGGCACCAGGGAGCGCACCGGCGAGTCGCGCACCGTCCGCGGCGCAGCCTCAGCAGGCAACGATCGGCCGGCCGACTTCGATGTCCTCGATGTGGTCCGCGTGATCGCCCAGCGGCGTGGCGTCCCGCCGGCCTCCGTGTCCCTGGCGTGGCTGCTTTCTCAGCCGGGTGTGACGGCGCCGATCATCGGCGCCACTTCGGAGAGCCACATCCACGACGCCACAACCGCGCTGATGATCGCGCTGGAAGACACTGAGGCGGCCGACCTCGCACGGCCATACGTCGCGCGCCTAATGAGCGACTATTGATGACAGAATGCTCCCGCCGGCAGAAGTCCCCCGGTCAATCGCGCCGAAACTGAGCATCTGGCGGACGACCGCTCGATCACGCCCGGTGAGAACGGCATCAGCCTCACCGCAAGCAGGAAGGCGAGAGGAATCCAGGCCTATGGGGTAAGCACGATCTTGCCGCGCAGCCCGCCGCGCTCCAGCCGCGCGTACGCGTCGTGGAAGGCCTCCAAGGGGAGGTTCTCGGCGACGCGAACCGAGAGCTCGCCGGCCACGACGCGACCTACCAGCTCGGCCAGTGCGCCGGGATCCGGCTGCACCTGCACGGTCTGAGGCGCGATCTCCCGAGTGGAGTCAGGCACCGCGGTGGGGACGGAAGTGACGAATGCCCCGCCATCCCGAACGCATACCACGCCACCAGCCCCCAACCCGACCGTATCGAGACACGCGTCGACGCCGCCCTGCCCACGAACCACCGTCTCGAGCTCGCTGCCGGTGCCCACAACCATCTCGGCGCCCAGCCGGCGCGCCTCGTCCGCATCGGACTCACGCACCGCCGCGAGGACCCGCGCGCCACGGGTGCGAGCGAGCTGCATCGCGAACCCGCCGACCATGCCCGCCGCGCCCGTCACCAGCACGAGGTCGCCATCGCCAATCGCAGCGGCATCCACCAGCATCCGGGCCGTCAGGACGCAGACCGGAAGCGCGCTCCCGTCCGCGAACCCGAGGGAGTCGGGCAGCGGCGCGAGAATCGCGGACGGCACCGCGATCCGCTCGGCGAACGTGCCCATCCCCATCCACGGCTGGGCCACGAACCCAAAAACCCGCTGCCCGTCGTCGGTCTCGCCGGCAAAGTCCCAGCCCTGGACCTGCGGGAAATCCGTCGAGCCGCCCGCGGCCGCGAAGGCACCGCTGGCCGCGGCCAGATCCCACGGTCCGAGAGATGCCGCACGAACATTCACGAGCAGCTCAGCGTCCGTCGGCGCTGGGTCGGCAACGTCGGAGAGCTCGAGCCCATCCAGCCCAGTGAACGCGTTCAGAACGATGGCGCGCACGCCCCAAAAATTCTCGCACACCACCGCCGAAGACCCGCCGGGCGCCAGCAACGGCCGTCTGGTCGCGCTGGTGCTCCAGAGCGCGAAACCAGCCCGCCGGGCAGCGAGCGGGGGGTTCGTTCTCCTCGCCGACGAGGCGTTCAGCCTGCCGTGACGGGGGCCGACTCAGCTTCGGGGGCTTGCGCCACCACGGCGTGCTGTCGGCTGTCGCGAGAGGAGATCAGCACCGCGGCCAGGATCGCGCCGACGACGGCGAAGCCGGCCCCGATGAGAAATGCGCGCTCGAAGCCCTTGGTCAGCGCGACCGCGGGGTTGTGCACGCCGGCGTGGAGCAGGCTCTGGGTGCGGCTGTTGGCGACGGTGGCGAGGATTGCCAGGCCGAGCGCGCCGCCGATCTGCTGGGAGGTGTTGATCAGCCCGGAGGCGAGACCCGCTTCGTGGGGCTCGGTCCCGGTCACCGCCGCGATCGTGACGGGCACGAAGGCAAAGCCGAGTCCGACGGCGGCGAGCAGTGAAGGCCCCAGCACGTCGGCGACATAGCTGCCGCCCTCGGCCGGGACCTGGGCGAACCACAGGAGGCCGCCCGCGATGAGAAGCAGGCCGGCGACCAGGGGCGGCTTGAAGCCGATCCGCGTCACCACCTGCGATGCCGCACCCGCGGACAGGATGATCCCCACGGCCAGTGGCAGGTAGGAGACGCCTGTCTTGATCGGCGAATAGCCGAGGACGTCCTGGAGGTACAGCGAGATGAAGAAGAACATTGAGAACAGCGACATGCCGATGAGCAGGCCGACGATGTTCGCCCCTCGCAGCGTGCGCAGGCGGAAGATCGAGAACGGCATCAGCGGATAGCGCTGGCGCCGTTCGATGACGACGAATGCGGCCAGCAGGATCGCGGCGCCGGCGAGCCGCAACAGCGTGGTAGACGATCCCCATCCGACGTTGACGGCATCGACCACGGCGTAGACGAGGAGGGCCAGGCCGGCGGTCACGGTGAACGCGCCCGGGAAGTCAAAACTCTTGCCCCCATCCTCGGCGCGGCTCTCCACGAGCGTCCGGGGAGCCAGCATCGCCGCGGTGAGCCCGATCGGGACGTTGACGAACAGCACCCATCGCCAGCTCAAGCCGCTGGTCAGGATTCCCCCCAGCAACACGCCGGCTGCCCCTCCCGCCCCGGCCACCGCGCCCCAGATCCCGAGTGCCCGGTTACGCTCGGGGCCCTCGGCGAAGGTCGTCGTGATGATCGAGAGCGCTGCCGGCGAGACGATGGCCGCCCCCAGGCCCTGGACCGCACGGGCCGCGATCAGCCACCCCTCAGACTGGGCGAGTCCGCCGGCAAACGAGGCGAGTGAGAACAGCACCAGGCCGACCATGAACATGCGACGGCGTCCGAGCAGGTCCGCCATCCGGCCGCCCAGGAGCAGGAACCCCCCGAACGTGAGCGTGTACGCGTTGACGACCCACGAGAGGTCGTCTCGCGCGAAGTGCAGGTGCGCGCCGATCGACGGCAGCGCCACGTTGACGATCGATGCGTCGATGACGATGACGAACTGCGTCATCGCCAGCAACAGCAGTGCGAGGTTCTTGCCCCTTGCCGTGTACTGCTCTCCGGCCTCGCGCTGCGACGTCATCAAAGTCGGCCTCCCCGCTCGGTGTTCCACCACACACTTTAGGGAGCGCGATGTCTCGGCTTTCTCGATGCGCTTGTGCCTGCCTCTCGCTCAGGAACACGTGCGCGCGTGGGCCAACTTGGGGGGACGTACCGGTCCCATTCGTGCCCGACAGCGGCAGACGCGCGTCGGAACCCGCGCGAACATTGCGGCGATCGAAACTCGCGACCTCCGGCGTCGGTCGTCTCCGTTACAGCGGTTGTCCGATCGCTACATGCATGTGAGTGCGCCTCGATCCAACGCGGCCCACAGTCGACGCGGGCCGCCCGGCACGAACCGGCGTGCCCCGCCTGCAATGACGCCACGCCGCGTCACTTGGATGGTGTTCACGGCTCAGCTCACCAGCCCGACGATGCCTTTGATGATCAGCAGGGCTCCCACCCCGGCGAATCCCCTCACGGCGAACATGTGCGCGTGCCGGCTCACCCACCGTTTCGCTCGCTCGATTGCCGGCGGCGTCCACTCCGGAGCGATCAGGAATGACGCCAGGGGGACCTCGAGCAGCCACAGCATCACGAGGTTGAAGCCGATCACGACCAGCACGGTCCCAGTGGTCGAGTACTTGAGCTTGTGGATCTCGTGGAGACCGGCAAGGTATGACGCGCCAGGCAGCGTGAGCAGAGCGCCGATGACGAACGTGGTTTTCGCCGATCCCTTGCTCAACTCCCGTTGCCAGCGCGGCGGCCCCTTGTCCGGCTTGGCTGCCTTGCGCTGGTTCCGGCGCTCCCTCAGGCGTTCCGCACGCCCGGTGTAGAGGACGAAGGCGACGGCCAACGCGAGCGCTCCCAGCCCGATGTCGACAGCCGGGCTGATCGTGTTCTCGGTCGTGGTGCTCGCACTCGAGTCCGAGAGTGAGAACACGATCACGAGTCCCAGCGTGATGCTCGTCATGTACGCGCCCGCCAGATACCCGAGCATCAGCTTCTTTGGGCTCGGAAGCAGGAGCATCACGGTCGTCGCCGCGACCAGCGTCGGGTTGAGCGAAGCGGTCAGCGACAGGAGGATGACCTGGCTCAGCATCGGGCGAGCTTCCGCGAGGCTCCGCCGATCGACGCTGTCATCGAAATCGTCGCGCGCGGTCGTTCATCTGCGCAGCGGCTGTGCCGCCGAGTCTTCCCCAAGTCCCGCACCTAGCCGGCGACGACCGCGGGGATGACGGCTACACGCAACGGTTCCGACGACGAGGTCAGCCACTTGACAAGCCACAGCCCGCGGCTGAGGCGTGGCGCGAGCGTCCCTTCAATCTGCAGCGGATAGGCGGACGGACGTGCGTTCATGGTGGCCCCCTCGCTGGCGATGCTACTCTCGTTCCGCCAAACTGGCAAGTGGTTTCTAGAAATCTGTGTTCTACTTTGTCCGATGGCAGAGTGGAGCTTTCTCACCAACCACGCCCGCGCCCTCGTCTGCATCGCTCGCGACCCCGGCGTCCGCCTACGTGACATCGCTGCTGTGCTCGACGTCACCGAGCGCAGAGCGTTCGGCATCGTCACCGACCTCACCGACGCCGGCTACGTCCTCAAGGAAAAGGACGGCCGTCGCAATCGCTACCGCATCCAGGACCACATGCCCCTGCCCACAACGATCGGTCGAGAGCCGACCATCGGCGAGGTACTAGGGGTGCTTGTCGACCGGAGCACAACCCCGGCTGCGCCGCTACCGGACCAGGACGCCGATTCGAGCGCGCCCACCCCGAGCAATGCAGCGCGGCCAACGAGGTCGGCCAAACGCGGCCGAGCGCGTTGACCGTCCCGGAGTTTGGGACCCGCGTCCGACGCCATTGAGCCCCCGGAACGCCGTGTTCTCCTGCGGGTTCTCGTTCAAAGGGTTGCCCACGAGCGTTGCTGGTGCTTTTCGCTTCACGCCCGGTCGTCGCTGGGAATGGCGATTGCGTAGAGCTGCGTGAGGAGCTCGCGTAGTTGCGCGAAGTTGCCTGGTCCCAGTTGCTGTTCCCACTCGCGTTCGACGTCTTGGACGATCTCGCGGATGGCTTTGATCGCGGCGTGGCCTTTGCGGGTGAGGCGGATCCGCTTGGAGCGCTGGTCGTCATCGTCGGTTTCGCGGGTCAGGTATCCAAGCTGTTGAAGTTGACCGAGCAGGTAGTTGAGCGCCTGTTTGGTCATACGCGTCTGCGTCGCGAGCTCCAAGGGGCGCTGGTTCTCGGGCCCGGGATACTGAAACACGTCCAGGTGCGCTGCGACCAGGTCGGTGAAGCCGCGCTCGTGTAGGCCGGCGAGCATCCGGTCGCGCACGGTCTCGAACGGGACCCGCAGGAGCGCGCCGATCAGCGGCGGCGCGCCGGCGTCCTCTGCAACGCTGTGCTGGGTAAAGTCACTTGACAAAGTCATGGCCCCAGTATACATTGGTCAAGTCGCTTTACTCAAGTGCGCTCTGCGCGAAAGGGGCCATCATGTACGAGACCATCAGCAACGACACGATCACCGTCGGTGCGCTCGGCGTCCGCTTCCTCGTCGAGACCGCAGACTCGAACGGGACCGCGTCAGCGTTCGAGTGCTACGTCCCCACGAACTCGCGGATGCCGGCACCGCACAGCCACGACGGGTTTGAGGAAACAATCTACGGGGTCGAGGGCACCACGACCTGGACGATCGACGGCGAGACGATCGCGGTTGGACCCGGCGAGGCGGTTTGCGTGCAGCGAGGTCAGGTCCACGGGTTTGAGAACCACGGAGACGTCGATGCAACCTTCCTGGCGATCGCGACCCCGGCCCTGCTCGGGCCGGCGTACTTCCGCGAGATCGGCGAGGTCCTTGGCGCGAGCGCCGGCGGCCCGCCGGACCTCGCCGGGATCGGCGAGGTGATGCGCCGGCACGGCCTCACCCCGGCGCCGCCCCGCACGGCCTGACCCCGCTAACCGGCGACCGAGCCCGGACAGAACGGACACGTCCGCTCAACCTCTTTACCGCGGGCGCGATGAGTCCGGACCCACCGCCGGTATGTATTGACGAGTTCGCCGGAATACCCCGGGCAAACCGATCATCAAAGGAGAATCCGATGTCAGACAGTCGTGCGGAAGACGCAGCCGCCATCCAGGCCGTACTGGTTGACTCCTACAAGGCGTGGGAGGCCGGCGACGCCGACGGCATGGTCGCCAACTACACGGCGGAGGCGACCGCGATCATGACGGGCTCGCTCCGCGACAGCCGTGACGTGATCCGCGAGAACATGGCCCTGGCCTTCGAGGGGCCACTCAAGGGCAGCTCGACCTACAACAAGCAGCTCAGCCTCCGCTTCGCCGGGAGGGACGCCGCGATCGTCGTCAGCGAATCCGGCATCCTCTTCGCGGGCGAGACTGCGGTTCCGGACACGGGTAAGGTGAACGCGACCTGGGTTTTCGAGAAGCGGGACGGCGAGTGGCTGATCGCCGCCTATCACAACAGCCCGGTGCTGGCACCTGGACAGTGAACCCTTGAGAGGAGAGAGAACGGGAGTGAGCGTGAGGACGGAGGTAGAAGGCTTCGATCGATTGGTCGAGCCGTTCCGGACGGAGCTGCTGGCGTACTGCTACCGGATGCTCGGCTCGGCGCACGACGCGGAGGACTTGGTCCAGGACACGTACCTGAGGGCATGGCGGGCGCGGGAGCGGTACGACGAGACTCGCAGCTCACTGCGCACCTGGCTCTACCGGATCGCGACGAACGCGTGCCTGACCGCCTTGGAGGTCCGCGGCCGCCGACCGCTGCCGTCGGGGCTGGTGGCCGCGTCAGACCCGCTCGAGCCGCTCGTCCGGGGAGAGAGCGCCGCCTGGCTCCAGCCCTTGCCGGACTCGTTGCTGGACGCGGGCGATCCGGCTAGAGCCGAGATCGACCGCAGCGGCCTGCGCCTGGCGTTCGCCGCCGCCCTGCAGCACCTGTCGGCGCGTCAGCGTGGTGCGCTGATCCTGCGCGACGTGCTCAGTTTCTCCGCGTCCGAAACAGCGGCAATCCTCGGCACTACCGTCGTATCGGTGAACAGTCCTGCAGCCGGCGCGACGTGTGAAGGAAGTCTCGGTCCTTCCGGAAGCAGCGGCCCGGCCGCTGCGTCCGCTCGTCGTCGTGCAGGAGCTCGGCGGGTTCGAACAGGACTTGCGCGGGCACAAACGGTGCGTCGAGTACGCGTAGCACGTGCGGCCACCACGGCCGTCAGCGGCGCGCGTATTCAGTGAAGGGGCGTGGCCGCGGGGACTGCTTCCAGCGCGCTGGGCGTCACGGAGGATTTGAGCGCCAGCACGTCGGTTACCAGCACACGCCCCGCGCTCGCCTCAATCAGCTCGCAGACACGAAGGCGCGAGAGCTCGAGGACGTCGCTGGCCTCCTGAACGGTGATGGTTCCTGCCGCGTCCGCGACGATGGGGCCGAAGTTGCTCTGTAGGGGTGTGTTTGTAGCAGCGATCATGCCGGCACTTCCCTCCTGATGTTCCCTGACTATAGGCGCGCGGCGCCACGCCGACCTACAGCCGCCGAACGCAACGACGCCGCTCCCCGTTGGCAGCGCAAGTCTGGCGACGGTCGAGGTGCTGGAGGGCGCCTCACGGAAGTCGCACCGGAACGAAGCTCACAGGGATCGTTCCGGCGAAGAGGAAGCGCCTTCGCCGTCTGGGCGTCGGCCGGTAGGCGTGGCGCTTCGGTGGAGCTGCTGCTCGACGTAAAGAGCGAATACCGCACTCAAGCCGAAATCTACGTGGACGTCCGGTGGGGGCGTCTCCCTGAGCATCCGCGCTCCTGGCGAATTCGTCAACACAATCCAGCCGCAGCAGGCCTGGCTACCGGCTATAGGATGGCTCCATTCATGGCTCGCGGTGACTCGGCTCCCGGGGGGCTGGTGCTGCACGGGCGGCGTGAAGAGTGCGCGGTGCTCGATCGGCTGCTCGAGGACGCCCGCGCGGGGCGGAGTGGGGTGCTGGTCTTGCGTGGAGACGCGGGGATCGGAAAGACGGCGCTGCTCGAGTACGCGGTCGCCTCGGCGTCGGATCTGAGAGTTCTGCGGGCGGTCGGGGTGGAGGCGGAGATGCAGCTTGCGTTCGCCGCGCTGCATCAGTTGTGCGTACCGCTGCTCGATCGCCTGGACGGCCTTCCCGGTCCCCAGCGCGATGCGCTGGCGACCACATTCGGATTGAGCGAAGGCGCGGTGCCGGATCGCTTCTTCGTCGCACTGGCAGTGCTTGGTCTGTTGTCTGAGGCGGCGGAGGTGCGTCCGCTCGTGTGCGTGATCGACGATGCGCAGTGGTTGGACCAAGCGTCCGCGCAGGCGTTGGCGTTTGTGGCGCGGAGGATGCTGGCGGAGCCGGTGGTGATGTTGTTCGCCGCCCGCGAGCCGAGCGACCTGCTCGCGGGTCTCCCGGAGCTGGTGCTCGAGGGGCTCGGGGATGCCGATGCACGTGCTGTGTTGGCCTCGGTGATTCCGGGACGGCTTGACGAGCGGATCGCCGATGAACTTCTTGCCGAAACACGGGGGAACCCGTTGGCGCTGTTGGAGCTACCGCGCGGGCTGACCACGACGCGGCTGGCGGGCGGCTTCGGATTGCCGGCGGCGCTCTCGCTGTCGGGTCGGATCGAGGAGAGCTTCCAACAGCGGCTGGAGACGCTGCCCGACGACACCCAGCGGCTGTTGTCGGTGGCCGCGGCGGAGCCGACCGGCGATCCGTCCCTGCTGTGGCGTGCGGCCGAGCGACTCGGGATCACCGGCGTGGCGCTCGAGCCGGCGGAATCGGCCGGGCTGATCGAGACCGGCGGCAGGGTTCGGTTTCGCCATCCGCTGGTGCGCTCCGCGGTCTACCGAGCGACAACGCCCGAACAGCGGCGACAGGTCCATCGGGCGTTGGCCGAGGCGACCGACACGGAGGTCGACCCCGACCGACGCGCCTGGCACCTCGCCGAGGCGATGGCCGGCCCGGACGAGGATGTTGCCGCGGAGCTCGAGCGAGCCGCCGTCCGCGCCCAGGCGCGCGGGGGCCTGGCCGCCGCCGCCGCCTTTCTCGAGCGCGCCGCGACGTTGACGCCGGACCCTGTCCGGCGTGCGCAGCGAGCGTTGGCGGCGGCACAGACGAAGTACGCGGCCGGGGGGCTCGACGACGCTCTCGCGCTGCTCGCCACCGCGCGGACTGGCGGTGCCGATGATCTCCAGCGCGCTCGTGTGGATCTTTTGCGCGCGCAGATCGCGTTCGCCGTGCAGCGCGGCGGCGACGCTCCCGCGCTGCTGCTGGAGGCCGCCCGCGAGCTCGAGGTGGTCGACGCGGACCGGGCGCGGACCACGTATCTCGAAGCGCTCGAGGCGGCCCGGTTCGCCGACCGGCTCGCGCGTGGCGTGGACGTCGTCGAGGTGAGTAAGGCGGCGCTGGCCGGGCCCGCTCCGCGCCGACCGCCGCGGCCCACCGATCTCCTCCTTGAGGGGATGGCGACGCTGCCCATCGACGGTCACGCCGCGGCGGTGCCGATCCTCAAGTCCGCGCTGAGCGCGTTTCGCGAGCAGCCCGTCCTCCCACCCGAAGAGTCGCGCTGGCTCTCGTTCGCGTGCCGCGCCGCGTGGGACGTCTGGGACGAGGAGAGCTGGAGGACGCTCGCCACGCGAGAGCTCCAGCGTGCCCGTGATGCCGGTGCCCTCACCGCCATGCCGTTGCTCCTCAGTTCGCTCGGCTACCTCCAGGTCCTCTGCGGCGAGCTGTCTGCGGCGGAGTCGCTGCTTGACGAGATCCGGGCGATCACCGCGGCGATCGGCATTCCCGCTCATCGTTACGTCGAGATTTGGGTCGCGGCGCTGCGCGGGCGGGAGTCGGAGCTGTTGGTGCTGGTAGAGGTCTTCACCGCGGACGCGAAGGCGCGAGGGGAGGGCTTTGCGCTGGGGTTCGCCGGGCAGGCCGTCGCGGTGCTGTACAACGGTCTGGGCCGCTACGCCGAGGCGTTAGCCGCGGTGCGTGAGGCCGTCGAGGTCGCACCCTATTCCGAGCTGAGCACGCCCAGCGCGGTCGCCGAGCTGGTGGAGGCGGCCGCCCTCGCCGGAGAGCGCCACATCGCGGAACAGGCGCTCGAACGGCTCATGCTCTCCACCCGCCCCAGCGGCGGTGACTGGGCGCTCGGGGTCGAGGCCCGGTCGCGCGCGCTGCTCAGCCACGGCGACGCGGCCGAGCGCCTACATCGGGAGGCGATCGAGCGGCTGCGGCGCACCCGCGTGCGCGTGCAGCTCGCGCGGTCCTACCTGCTCTATGGCGAGTGGCTGCGGCGTGAGCGCCGCCGCCTCGACGCCCGCGAGCAGCTGCGCACGGCGTTCGAGATGTTCAATGCGATGGGGATCGCAGCGTTTGCCGGGCGCGCCGAGCGTGAGCTGCTGGCCATCGGCGAGCGCGTCCACAAGCGGCGGGTCGAGACCCGCGAGCAGTTGACCGCGCAGGAAGCTCAGGTCGCGCGGCTCGCGCGCGACCGCCTCTCGAACGCGGAGATTGGTGCGCGGCTGTTCATCAGCCAGCACACCGTCGCCTACCACCTGCGCAAGGTGTTTAGCAAGCTCGACATCACGTCACGCAACCAACTCGACCGGGTGCTGCCCGAAGGCGCCGGCGTCCGACAGACGGCGTGACCCACAGCACAAATCACACCACGGACTGGTCACGACGATCTCGTAGGTCACGCCGGCGACGTCCTGCAGGCCCGGGGACGTCGTCGTAGGCCGCGTCGCTCTCGACCGGTCGTGGGCTGAGCAATGCGTGTGACCGGCGCTGATCAGTCGCTGATTGGCGGGGGTGCGTTCACGTACCGTCGATCGCGGCCCAGGAGTCGGCCCACGACGCGCAGGATCGGGAACACCAGGACGCGGACGGGCGCGGGGATGTCGCCTTGGGCGAACTCGGTCCGATAGCGGCCCAGCAGATACGCCGCGTCGAACGGGTTGGGGCGGCCCCCGCCGCGACGCGTTGATGCGAACACTTCGGTGAGGAAGTACTCGAGGTTGTCGGGGGGACTGACCGATCCCGAGCAGCGCAACACCACGTCGCCGGCGTTCCAGAAGCGATGCATCTGGCCGGGGGCGAACGTGACGGTCTCGCCCGGTCCGGCGAAGCGGTCCGGCTCACCGGCGATTCGGTAGCCCATCCGGCCCTCCGTGACGGTCAGGCTCTCTTCCTGGACGCGGTGAGCGTGCATCGGCGGACCGCTGCCCGGCTGCACCTGGTTTTCGACCTCGAGCACCTGGAGACCGTCGGCGTCGGCGCGCACGCCGAGGAACGTCAGCAGCTCGCCTTCGCCGTTGTCGATCATGCGGGGGTACCGCTCGGTGGCGGCCGTACTTGTCGTGGTCATCGTCTGTGTGTCCATCGAATCCTCCGGCTAGAATGAGAAGCGAGTGAGTAGAATAACGTTCTAGTAAGCGATACATTACTCTAGTGGAGCGTCCGATGTCAAGTTCGACCCCCGATGTGATTCCGCTGCGCGAGCAGCACGCCGCCGTGACCAGGCGGGCGATTCTCCAGGCCGCCCGGGAGCTGTTCGCCGAACAGGGCTTCACCAACACGACCGTGAAGGGGCTGGCCGAACGCGCCGGCGTCGCCGTCCAGACGATCTACGCGACGTTTGGGTCCAAGGCCGGGGTCGTGATGGGGCTCGTCGACCTGCTCGACGAAGAAGCAGGCGTCGAGGTGATTCACGCGGACATCCAACGCACCGAAGACCCGCGCGAGGTACTTCGCCTTACCGCGCGTATCGCCCGCCAGATACGGGAGCGCTGCGGCGATATCGTCAACATGGCCCGCCAGGGCGCGAGCACCGACGAGCAGCTCGCGGGCGCGCTGGGCGAAGGCATCCGCCGCCGACACGCGGCGCTGGCCACGATCACGAAAACGCTCCACTCACACAAAGCCCTCCGCGACGGCCTCGACCCACAGGCCGCAGCCGACATCGCCGCGGCACTCCTCAGCGACGAAATCTGCGACGTCCTCGTCGACCAACGCCACTGGAGCTACGACCGCTACGAACGCTGGCTAGCTGACGCACTCGCCCAACAGCTACTGCACTGAACCCATGCGTCGTCCCGTTAGTTCTGGCTCGCTCCAGCGGATGCGCACGTAACTCGCGTCGAGTCCAACGGGCCCGTGTCGGCGACCGAACAGCAGCCTTGACGTTGCATGCAACCTGGGTGCGCGACAACCCACGTGGCCCGCTGCGGCTGCCGCATCCTAGCTGGCAGACCGAAATGCCATGCGCCTCCGGTCGATGCCCTCGTCATACGTCGAGCTGGCCGCGATAGAGCCATCTGATCTCGCCGTTCGCCTCACCAGTCCGGCGGAAACCGACCCGTTCGAGGGTGCGAATGGAGGCCACGTTGTTGGGGTCGCAGCCAGCGACGATGGCATCGACGCCCGGCTGGGCACGTGCCCATCTAACGAGGGCGCTGGCCGCCTCGGCTGCATATCCGCGACGGCGACGGCTGGGGACGACGCTGTAGCCGACCTCGATCGCGCCAGCGTCGTCGGGCGGCCCGCGGAAGCCAATGTCCCCGACCACGCTTGCACTGCAGCGCTCGATCATCACCCAGACGCCGAAGCACTCCGTGTCCACCGATGCGCCGGCGTGACGTCGGAGCACACCAACAAGATGGGGATCCGGCCACTCTGCAGAGAGTCGCGAACCCAAGGCGCGACACGCTGCCTCTCGATCCTGCGGCAAGGCCGCGGCCGCCTGTGCAGGCAAGGGCTTTAACTCCAGGTGGTCGGTGAGCAGTCTCAGCATTCGCGGTGCGCAAACCTCTTAGGAGCGGTAACAGCTGGCTCCTAGGATCCCAAAACGCGGTCTGGGCGGGGACGAGTGGCTCACCCCTCGATCGATCCGGACACGACGGGCGAGCCTGCGGGGTTGGGCACTGGCGACCGCGACGATCGCTCGGGGAGGATGGCGCAGTCCCGAAAGCCGAGCCTGTTGTCTGAAGCCTCGCGGTTCCGATCGTCGCCAGAACCAGTGTCCCGCGTCCGAACAGCCCGACGTTCGTAGAGCCTTCCGCATCTGCGACGCGGTCCCGGCCTCGACGATGAGGCCCCAAGGCGTCAAGAACGTCCGATGGTGGATCCCAGCTGAGACGTCCGCTTGGCCGGGGTAGCCGCCTTCACGCTATGACTGCGGCGATTCGGTCAACCGCGATTGTCCGCCGACGTTCGATCATTCGCAGCCAGGTGTGCTCGCGGCTCACGCGTGGCGGTCGGAGCGGGATGTGGTGGGTTGCCCCAGCGCCGTCCACGGCTGGCAAGGACCGGCTGGATTGTCTGCTGCGCGGGCTTGACGCTCGCATCCGGCGGTGCACGGGTTGCTTTCCGGGTCCGTCGCTTATACGTTGCGGCTGTGGATGTCGTGTCCCGGGTCTGGGTGCGTGTCACCCGGAAGCGCTCGCAGCAGAGACTATGGCGGTGGCTGACCGGGGGAGCGCTCGCTTGCGGCGTCTCGCTCGGACTGGGAACGACTGCGGCCGCGGCGCAGGGGACTGGGTACTCGGTCACGTTCGCCGCGCGCCAGTGTACGAGCTACAGCTACATCTTCGCCAACAGGTTCCGAGACAACCTCATGCAGACCTTGCAGAACGTGGGGCCCGATTCGCCGTACGGGGCCACTGATCTGGTCCAGCCGAGCTTCGAGGACCGAGATCCGCAGTCCAACTGCACGCCGCTCACCGGCTGGGAGTTCACGATGGGCGCGCTGCCCGATCTGGCGCCGCTGGCCGGTCCGTGGGGGTCGCTGACGGTTGTCAACCACGATTTTGCTCCGGTCACGACCGAAGCGCAGACAGACGTGCTGAACGAAAACGGCAAGCCGACCGGCGCAGAAATCGCCGGCGCGACGACGGTCGAATTGACCCAGCCGCAGCTCGACGTGGCCAACCAGGGGCAGTGGTCCCTCAGGCTGCAGGGCGGTACGCCGAAAGACCCCGTGCTAGCGCAGAAGTTCTTCGAGAGCACGCCGGGAGACCCCACGTATGCGTTCGGCGCGCTGCGCTGCGGCAACGACAACAACTATGGAGACAACGTCGAGGGCATCTCCTTCCCGGGCGACGTCAAGCACATCTTCTGCTACGAGTACCTGGTGATCCCGCCGCCCACGAGCGGGACGATCACCATCCAGAAGCAGGTCACCGGCGCACCGGCCGGCGACAACCCGTCTTTCCCGTTCAACGGGAACATCTCCTACGACGTCAAGGGCTTCAAGCTCTCAAACGGCCAGTCGATGGTTTTCTACCGCGCCGGCGGCCAGACCTGGAACGTCACCGAGGGCGAGGCGGCCAACTACCGGCTGGATCGCATCGACTGCACCAGCGCCGCTGGGACGAGCACTTTCACCGTTACGGGGTCGACCGCCCAGATCCATCTGGCGGCAGGTGATCACGCCACGTGCGTGTATCACAACGCCTACGTGCCCCCACCGGGCGGCCTGACGATCCGCAAGGTGACCCTTGGAGGCGTCGGCACCTTCTCCTACACGGTGACGCCTTCGCCGAACCGAGGCGAGGTCCACGAGGCGGAGGCGACCACCAGCCAACCCGGGGTACCGGTCGACGCGGTCCCATCGCTGCTCACCTTGGCGCCCGGGCACTACGTGATCGCTGAGCAGAAGCCAACGTCTCCTGACGGGCGCTGGCACCTGCGCGACGTGAGCTGCAACGGCGCGAACCGATCGACGACCAACCCGTTCCCCGTCGAGATCCGCAGCGGCGAGTCGGTCGTCTGCACGTTCGTCAACGGTTTCGTTCCGCGCGGCTCGATCTCGATCGCCAAGATCACCGAGGGCGGCGTCGGCACCGCCTCCTTCGTGGTGACCCCGGCCACAGGCCCGCCGACGCCGCACCTCCAGCACGCGACCACGACAACCCCGGGGGTGGCGGCCGCGGCCAAGCCGCAGACCCCTGCCGACGCCACCGGCAACCTTCGCCTCGGCTCCTATCACATCGTCGAACAGCCGCCCCTCAGCTCCACCGGAGACTGGGCGCTGACAAGTGTCCTGTGCAACGGAGTGGCGATCCCCTTCGCCCAAGGGACGGCGACCGTCACGCTGACCGGCAAGGTCCCCCACGTCCACTGCGTGTTCACCAACGCCTTCTCCGCGAAACCACCGGTCCCCCCGAAGCCGACGCCCATCCCCCCGAACCCAACGCCGGTTCCCCCGATGCCTCCCCAGCCCCTGACGCCCGTCGGCGCCTATGACATCGCCGACCTGATCGTCACCAAGGTGGCCTCGGCACCGGTCGTCACCCGCGGGCAGGTGATCGGCTTCCGGATCACCGTCAAGAACCGCGGACCTAACCCGGCGCAGCGCGTGGTGGTCGACGACCAACCACGCGCGGCGGCGACCGTGGTGGCGGTTCATACCACTGCCGGCAGCTGCCACCAAAGTGGGCGACTGACTGTCTGCCCGTTGGGCACGCTCAAGCGGGGCGCTAGCGTGACCATCACCGTTCGCTCTCGCGTCGAGACTCACGGGACGAGCTTTGTCAACCGCGTCGTCGTCGGAACATCCACCCTGGAGCAGACGCTCGCGAACAACGTCGACTCCGCCCAAGTGACCGTTGTCGGCCCGCCGCCGCCCGTGGTGGGCTGCGCCAGTTCCCTCCGCGCGCGACGAGGAACTGCCCGCATCGCCTGCTGAGGCCGGCTACGTCGGCTCCCCGCCGAAATCCTCAGCGCTGTCGTGGCCCAATCCGGCCTAGGAGCAGTCGGCGGCAACACCGACCTGCGCCGCCGGACCTACCGGCTCGCCTCGTTGCAGTCAACGTTGGGAATTGAGACAGACTCGATCAGATGGAGGAGCATTCAGATCGGTGGTCTCAGTGGCTGCTGGAACGGCGTGACGCCGGCTCTCAGAGCCAGCGCGCGGTGACAACCGATCGTCTGCTTCCTGTCCGCGACCGGGTGCTTGACGCTGCTGAGCCGCTTGCCGGAGCAACACTGCTTGATGTCGGGACTGGCGACGGGCTGATTGGCCTCGCTGCGCTTGACCGAGTCGGAGCAACGGGGACCGTGATCTTCTCGGACATCTCCGAACGGCTTCTCGACGAGTGCGCCAAAAGCGTGGCGCGTCGCGCGGCGACTGACCGGGCGAGTTTTGTGGTGACGGACGCCGGCAGCCTGGACGGCGTCGATGACGGGTCCGTCGACGTGATCACGACTCGATCGGTGCTGATCTACGTTGCCGACAAGCCGGCGGCGTTCGCGGCATTCCGGCGGGTGCTGCGTCCAGGCGGCCGCATCTCGCTTTTTGAGCCGATCAACCAACTGATGTATCCCGAGCCTCCCGGCCGCTTTTACGGCTATGACCTCAGCTCACTCGGCGATCTTGTCCACAAGGTCACTGCCGCATTCAAGGATGCCGCCGACGCAGCAAGCAACGACGCGATGATGGGCTTTGATGATCGCGATCTCGCCGATCTTGCGCAGCACGCTGGCTTCGCCCGCGTGCATATCGAATGTCATATCGACGTCGCGCCGGGCTTGGTGCGCCCAATCAGCCTGGAGGCGCTGCTTGACGGCGCGCCAAACCCCAACGCGCCGACCGTGCGGGAGGCGATCTCCGCGAGCCTGACACGCGACGAACAAAACCGCTTCGTGAACGAGCTTGCTCATGCCTTCGCGACCACGGAGCCCATCGCGAAGCTGGTCGTCGCATACGTCAGCGCCCGCCTTTGATCCACTGCACCTCAACGGCCGTCTAGAGCATCGGCTCAGCCATCCGCTTCTGGCGGACGCGCCAGACTCCTGGCCTCGGGTCCGACGACTCGTTCGCTGAGCGTCCGGGTTGTGACAGGCTCATGCTGGCGACTGAGCGCGACCCTCCAGTGGATACGTCCGATAGCGATCGCGGGGGTTGGCATCCTCGGAGCAATTGACGCGTGGCGGCCCGGAGGAATTGTGCTGTACCCGTGCTGGAGAGCTGGGAGCGGATCAGCCGCGGATCAGGGCGCCGAGGGCCTCGGCGTCGTACAGCGTCTCCCGACCGACCGGCTGGCCGTCCAGCACAGCGAATGGCGTGCCCTCCGGGTCTTGACCTTCGAAGACTGCGTCGATCTCGCGCACCCAACTCTCGTACCAACCCTGCCTGACCCCCGTGGCGAAGTCCGGGCCAGTGAGACCGGCGCGCCTGCCGAGCTCTAACAAGTCCTCGGCCGTGAAGCCGCCGCTGCGTTCCGGTGGCTGGTTGGCAAATATCTCGCGACGCATCTCGTCGAACCTGCCGGCCTCCGCAGCGACCGCTAGGGCGTTGGCGGCGCGTACTGACTCGTCTCCGAGAAACGATCGAATTCGATACTCCACTGCCACCGCACCGGCCGCGACCTCGCGACGCAGCAGATCTCCAGACACATCCTCAAATTCGCGGCAGTAGGGACACTGCGGATCCTCGAACACCACCAGCCGCCGGCGGGCGCCTTCGCTGCCCACCAGCACGCCCCCCTCCGGGGTGTGGCCCGACGGGACCTTAATCGCTTCCATCACGCCATTCTGCCTCTTCCCGGGAGCAACCCTCGATCTGGACAGGTCCGCGTGGCCGGAGCAGGTGTGCGGTGGGCGATCCCCGACGGGCCGCCCTCTTCTCGGCTCACGCTCGCGCGCGCAAGGCGCGGGCGGCTGGCCACGCGGCCGGTGCCTAGATACGGCTGAGCGTCGCCTCACCCAAGGCCAGCGAGACGTCGACGTTCCACGTGGTCGCCATGCCCGAGACAAACTCGTCGCGATGGGACAAACATGGGTGCTACGCGGCGAGAGCCGGCTGGAGGCGCTGCTCCAAAGCGGCCCGCGGCAACGCGCCCACAACCCGGTCGACCTCTGCGCCGTCGCGGATCACGACCAGCAAGGGGATCGACATGGCGCCGAACCGGCGAGCGAGGTCCGGGTTTGCGTCGACGTCGACCTTGACGATCTTCAGGTGACCGGCACGCCCCTTGGCCAGGTCCGCTAAGACCGGGGAGATCATGCGGCAAGGCCCGCACCAGTCCGCCCAGAAGTCGACGACGACAGGCACCGACGCGGTCGTCTCGGCGGTAAAGCTCGCTTCATCGGCGTCGACGATCCACGGCAGCGGCGCCTTGCATTTGGCGCACCGCGGGGTCCCCGACTCGATCGGTGGAACCCGGTTGCGAGCTCCGCATTGGGTGCATGTGATGATCGACATATGACGAGCGTACCCGCCCCGCGGCGCGCCACCCCGGGCTAGTCTCCCGTCGATGACAGAGCTGATTTCCCCGGCGGCCCAGGACTTCGCGGCCGCGCTTACCACCCCGTTTGACGGCGCGCTGGGCGCGGCCTCGACCTGGACTCGTGCCAACACGCCGTGGCCGGAGATGATGGCTGGCTTGCCGGAGGCGCGGCTGCTGGAGGCGCTGATCGTCGTTTCGGGCGCCCGCTCGGTGCTCGAGCTGGGGACGTTCACTGGCGTGGGCGCGCTGGCGATGGCCGCCGCGCTGCCGGTCGGCGGCCGCGTCGTGACACTCGAGCGTGACCCGGACAACGCCGCGGTGGCCCGGCGCCACATCGCGGCCAGCCCGTTGGCTGACCGGATCGAGGTGATCGAGGGCGATGCCCGTGAGATGCTCCCGCGGCTACCGGGACCGTTCGACGTTGTGTGGATTGACGCCTGGAAGACCGACTATCCGCGCTACCTCGACCTGGTGCTGCCCAAGCTCGCGCCGCGCGGGATCATCGTCGCAGACAACCTGTTTCGCGACGGTGCCGCGCTCCCGCCCGCCACCGACGACGACGCGACCCGGGGCGTGCTCGAGTTCGCCCGCCGGGTGCAGGAACACGAACAGCTGCACAACGTGCTGCTGACGGTCGGCGACGGTCTGCTGCTCGCCTGGCCGGCACCGCACTGACAGCTCGCCATCGCACCGCGTCGATCGGTGCGATCTCGTCGGAAACGCAGGTCCAGGTATCAATGGAGCGAGCGGCGGCCCAGGCGGCGAAACGGTCGGCAAATGCGGATGGCATTGGTCGCCGCGGCAGCTGGCATGTCGTCGCTGCCCGTGATCGCGTACGTCAGCTCGCGCACGCTGGCACGGTCGCCCGACATAGAGCAGCGCATCGCCGTCTCGCGACCGTGACCGAGAGAGACCGCAGCGGGTCTGGGTACCTAAAACCGAGCCACCCACCAACCGACCGGTTCTTGGGCTGTGGAGCAAATGGCGACGGCGCGGGTAAGGCTCCGGCTACGAGCGTTGATCGTGATCTTGCGGCGGCCGGTCTCCGGATCGGCGAGCCGCTCGATCTCGCCAAGGCCGACCTCGACGCTTGGCGCGGCGCGGTCGCGACTCTTAGGTCGGCGAGCCGCCTCCTGAAGATGAGTGGTGGACCCCATGGCAGCGTTGGTGGCCTCGCCGCGACAATGAGCAGCGAGGGCTTGTCGGCTTCACGACACGCCGACGGACCGTGCTACCGACGAAGGGACCGCCATGGGTGCCACGCTAGAACCCCGCCTCCTCGACCAACTCGAACGTCAGATCTCGGGACGGGTCCTGTCCCCCGAGCATCCGGGTTACGACGAGACACGTGCCGTCCACAACGGTCTCGTTGACCGTCGGCCGGCGCTGATTGTCTGCGCCCGTACGTCGGGCGACGTCGTCGCCGCGCTCGAGATAGCGAGGGACGCTGGCCTGGAAGTGTCGGTTCGGGGTGGCGGGCACAACGTCGCCGGGCGCGCGGTCACTGACGGTGGCGTGATGATCGACCTTGCTGAGATGAAGAACATCACGATCGATCCCGAGCACGCCATGGCGACCGCGGAGGCGGGCGTACGCTGGAGTGAGTTCAACGACGCCGCCGCCGCGCACGGCCTGGCCGTGACCGGAGGCGCGGTGTCGACGACCGGCATCGCGGGTCTCACCCTCGGCGGGGGGCTGGGGTGGCTGATGTCCAAGTACGGGCTGGCCGCCGACAACCTTCAGGCCGTCGAGCTGGTGACCGCATCAGGCGAGGTGCTCGAGGTTGACGCGGCCACCCATCCGGACCTATTCTGGGCGCTGCGTGGCGGAGGCGGCAACTTCGGCATCGCCACCTCGCTCACCTACCGCCTGCACCCGGTGCCGACGGTAACCGGCGGGTTGATTGCGCACCAGATCGACGCCGCGCCTGAGCTCCTGCGCTTCTACCGCGACGCCGTGGCTCGCGCGTCTGACAACCTCACTGTGTTCGCCGGGCTCGTCCACGCACCCGACGGCTCCGGCGCCAAACTCGCGGCGCTCGTCGTGTTCCATGCCGGCGACCCCGACCAGGCCGACAGCGAGCTGGCCCCGTTTCTCACGTTCGGATCGCCTCTGGTGCTGCAAGTGGGCCGGATGCCCTACCCGCAGATGAACACGTTGCTCGATGCGGGCTTCCCGGACGGAGCCTTCAACTACTGGCTCTCGAGCTTCACGCACGGCCTATCAGACGAACTGATCGATACCGCCGTGGAGCGGTTCACGAGCGTCCCGTCGCCGATGAGCTCGATCCTCTTCGAACACTTCCACGGCGCCGTGACCCGGATCGGAACGACCGAGACAGCCGTTCCCCACCGCGAGCCCGGCTGGAACCTCCTGATCCCCTCCGTATGGACCGACGCCGCTGACACCGACGCCAACATCAATTGGACGCGCGAGACCTACGCCCGCCTGCGCCCCGGCTTCGCGACCGGACGCTGGCTCAACTATCTCGGTGACGACCAAGCCGACGACGCCATCCACGCCGCCTACGGCCCCAACTACGCGCGGCTACGCGAGATCAAGCGCCGCTATGACCCGGACAACATCTTCCACCTCAACCACAACATCGCGCCGTAGATTGCATCCAATCGACCCCGCAGCCTCCCGACGCCGGGGCTGAGCGGCTGATCAGACCCCAGCGGGTGGACGGGCTGCGGTCTACGCCTTTGTGCGGGCGGGGATGATCGTGCGAGTCCGGCGCCATCCGATGAGCGCCAGCGCGATGCCGCCGGCGTACGCGCCGGCGGCGGCGGGGAAGTAGCTCGCCGCTCACGCCGCCGCGGTGGTGGAGGCGGGATCGCCTGCCCGCTTCGCGATGTGGGCTGCGCGTTGGAGGATCACGACGGCGGCGACCACCAGCCCGCCTCCGCACAGTTGTGGCGGGGTCAGTCGGTCCCCGAAGCAGGCAAACGCCAGCGCGATCGTCACGACCGGCTCAAAGGTGGAGAGGATCGATGCCGAGCTGGGACCGACCCGCCGGAGGCCGGCGAAGAAGCAGAGGACTGCGGCGACCGTGCTGATCGCGGCGACGCATCCTAACCAGAGCCAACCGGGCGCTGCGAACCCGAGGTCGATAGCTCCCGAGGCGGCGCCGGTCACGGCGAACGTTGTCGCCGCGCCGGTCGCGATCAGCGCGGACAGCGCGATGGGGTCGAGATCGTCGATGACCGTGTCGGCGACGAGGATGTATGCGGTGTACACGAGCGCGGCGCCGACGCCGAGCCCGATGCCGAGGGCGTCGAAGGATCCTGCGCCAGCGCCTGCGAGAACCAGCACAACGCCGCTGCTGGCGGCCGCGAGTGCGGCGAGCCGCGGCGGCGTAACGGCCTCGCGTCGAAGCAGCAGCGCCGCGGCTGTGACCAGCGCCGGGTAGGTGTACAGGAGCAGCGATAGCAGCGCGGGGTTGATGCGTGTGAGCGCGGTGAAGTAGAGCCCGGCTTGGGCGGCGTAACCGATCGCGCCGAGCGCGAGCGCGATGCGCAGTCGCGAGCTCGAGAGGCCCGCCAGCGTGCGACGTGGGCCGCGGAGCGCCGCGATCGCCCAGAAAAGGACGGCGGCGACCGCGAAGCGCACGAGCAGCAGCGTCATCACGTTCACGCCCTGGTCATAGGCGTACGTGCCGAAGATCGCCATCGCTCCGAAACACGCTGCGGAGGAGAGACAGAGGACGACGCCCATGGTGACCCCATCATCGCGCGCGACATTGTTCAGTTCTAGTGGTGATTACTGACCCAAACCATGTAGTATCTCTACACTGATGCTTGACCTCCGGCGACTGCGGCTGCTGCGTGAGCTCGACGTCCGCGGTACCGTCGGCGCCGTCGCTCACGCGGTGGGCTACACGCCCTCGGCGGTGTCTCAGCAGCTCGCGGTCCTCGAGCGCGAGGCCGGCGTGCCGCTGCTCGAGCGCGCCGGCCGCAACGTGCGTCTGACCGACGCCGGGCGGGTGCTGGTGCGCCACGCCGATGCGTTGCTGGCGGGCGTCGAGTCTGCGGAGGCGGAGCTCGCAGCGCTCGGCGGGAGGGTCGCGGGCACCGTGCGCGTCGCGACCTTCCAGACGGGCGCGCTGCACCTCGTCGCACCGGCGCTGCGATCGCTCGCTCGCGAACATCCAGACGTCCGGGTCGAGGTCGCCGAGGCCGAGCTCGAAGACGCCTTGCCCGCCCTACGTCTACAAGCGGTCGACCTGCTGCTCGGCGACGAATACGAGGGCCTGCCACGCGCGCGACCAAGCGGCTGCGAGCGCGAGGACCTACTGCACGAGCGCATCCGCCTGGTGCTGCCGGCGACCCACCCGCTGGCGCACCACCAGGGCGTGCCGATCACCCAGCTCGCCGACACACCGTGGGTCGCGACACAACCGGGCACCGGCCACCGCGAGCTCGTCATACGCGTCTGCCGCGAGCGCGGCGGCTTCGATCCCGATCTGCGACACCGCTCCAACGACCTTTTGCTGCTGCTCGAGCTCGTACGCAGCGCCGGCGCCGCGACGCTCCTACCAGACCTCGTCGGCATGCGCGACGACGACGACCTCGCAGTCCGCGAACTGGCCGAGGGGCAATTGCATCGCACCGTCTTCGCGCTCACCCGAGGCGACGGCGCCGAACGCCCGGCGCTCGCGGCCTTCCGCGCAGCGGTGCGCACAGCCGCCGACAGCCTGAACACCTGATGCGCCGAACGCGCGACGCCCCGCGCAGCACCTCCCCATTGACCCTCGCTCAGCCCGGGGCGCGCGCTCGGCCTCGCGCCGCCCGCCGTCGCCTATGAGCTCAGCGCGCGCCGAGCACGCGGCGGACGATCACCGGACGCGGCTCCTCGCAAGTTCCTGACCGCCACCGGGACGAGCAGGATGGTGGTCAGTGCCTCGGCGACGATCGCAATCAGGATCGGCACGTCATAGCCGTTCTCCATGAAGCCAAACAGCGGCTGACTTTCGGCGATGAACAGCGCAACGAGCGAACCCACGGCGATCGAAAGCGCAACCACGGCGAGCAGACCACCCGCCAGATCGGCCTGCCGGGCTCCGAGGATCCGCTCGATCGGTGCAAGCAGGCCGATCGCCACGATCCCAGCTCCAATGGCGTTCAGCAAAAACAGCGGCCCGATCGTCGGCAGGACTGAATAATCATCACCGACGTACTGCTGGAGGTGTACGGCGCCGACGATCAGGAGGGTGATAGCACCCAGGCGGCGCATCGTTGTCAGGGTCATCTTGAGATCTCCTTGCCTGGATTGGTTTTGGGTGTTCCGTCCCATGTCGATGCCGGAGGCCGGCGGTTCTTCCCCGGCTTACAGACTTCTTATGCCCGCTCGAGGCCGCAAGCGGGTCCGGAGGCACTCGCGGAGATCGAAACGCTCGGCCTTGAGTTGCTCGAGCTTCGTCAGATCCCGACGCGACCGAAATCATCATGATGCGGTGATGACGTCTCACCCGAACCTTGGTAAGTGTTCGTTGGGTGATTGGACCCCAAGGACACGTGGCCCGAGCCACCAGCCGGGCGAAGCTCTACCCGGAGGCGGCATATGCCCGAGTCGGTTGACCCTCGTCACCTCCTGCTGATCGGGGCCGGACCCGGCGTCGGCGCCAGCGTCGTTCGTCGCTTCGGCCGCGAAGGCTTCCGCAGCACACTCATCTCCCGGGGCGAAACGCTCGAGCAACTCGCCGCTGAACTGCGGAGCGACGGGCTTGAGATCGAGGCGGTGGCCGCGGACATCGCAGATCTGGACGGCTACCGTGCGACGCTCGAGCAGATCTTCCGTGCCCCGGGCGCCCCCGGCGTCGTCGTGTTCAACGCCGCCCTGCCGGATCCTGGCGAGATCCTCGACACGACCGTCGGACGGCTCCGGACCGCATATGACGTCGATGTCCTCGGCGCCGTCGTCTCGGCACAGGTCGCCGCACCCTTCCTGCGCAGCGCCGGCACGGGGACACTGCTCTTCACCAGCGGCGGCTTCGCCGACCATCCGTTGCCCGCCCTGGCGAGCCTCTCGATGGGGAAGGCCGCCATGCGCTCCGCGGCGACCCTGATCGCCGCCGGCGTCAAGGAGGACGGCGTCCATGCCGCAACCGTCACCATCGCCGGCTCGGTCGTACGTGGGACGGCGTTCGATCCCGACAACATCGCAGAGCTCTTTTGGACCGCCCACACCGACGCGACCGACGCCTGGCAGACCGAATATCGATTCACCGGTTCGTAACGCTCACCACCATTTGCGCTCCAGTGCGGCTTGGGTCCTGCCTGACCGATCGAGTGTGTCAAGCTCCGTCATGTCACGGACGGAGAGTTCGAAGTCGAACATCTGCGCGTTCTCCGCGATGCGCTCACGATGGGTCGACTTGCTGAGCACCGGGATGCCGCGCTGGACGCACCATCGGAGAAGGATCTGGGCCGGGCTTCGCCCGACGCGATTTGCGATGCTCGCGACCACGGCGTCGGCGAGCTGGGCGCCGGTGCCCAGCGGGCTGTAGGCCTCGAGTGTGATATCCCGTTCGATGCAGGCGTCAAGGAGCGCCTTGCGATAGGCCGACGGGTTGAACTGAACCTGGTTTACCACCGGCGGGACGGTCGCACTCGCGATGAGCTGATCGAGCTCATCGGTGTCGAAGTTGGAGACGCCGATTGCCCGGGCGTAGCTGCGCGTGCGGGCGGCTTCCATCCCGGGCCAGGCCCAGGTGGCGCCGCCTCCCGGCCAGTGGACGAGGTAGAGGTCGACGTAGTCGACGCCGAGGCGCTCGATGCTGTAGGCGGCTTCTCTCAGGGGGTCGCGCCGGCCGGGGTGGAATTTCGTCGTGATGAACACCTCGTCCCGCGAGACCCCGCTACCGCGCAGCGCCTGGCCGACGCTTGACTCGTTTCCGTACGCCTGTGCGGTGTCGATGTGCCGGTACCCGAGCTCCAGCGCCGTTCGAACGGCGTGCACGCAGGTTGGTCCGTCCGGCACCTGCCGGACGCCAAGCCCGAGCAGCGGGATCACTGTCCCGTCGGCGAGGACCCGGCCGCGCCCGTCGGCCGTCAGAGCGCCGATCGGCCCCGACTTCCACACGCGTTAGTCGCTCCTGGAGAGGGCCGCGCGGGCTGCCGCAGCGATGTCGGCCTGCGTGTTGGCGTGTCCCGCGATACCCCAACCGCCCTCCGGCGACTCGGTGAGCAGCACCCACGTCCGTTGTGCGATGGCAGTGTCGCCGGCGGCCCGAGCGACGATCTCGGTGAGTTCCTTGACGACTCCAAGCTGTTTGGCGCGGTCAAGCACGCCCGCCGGCGTGAGAACCTGGACGCGTACGTAGTCGCTGCTCCCAGCGGCGGTCGAGATCGCATCGGCCGGGAGGTCATGGATGAAGGCGGCGGTGTTGTCTGTGAACAGTGGAATCTCGGGGACCGCCTCCCAGCGCATCACCGCGCGGGCGAGGTCCTGGGCTAGCCGGTTCCTGTCGCTGAAGGTCCCGGCGGCGGCGTAGACGTCGATCATGGGCATGGGCCGATCGTTTCAGCCTGGAGGCTCCTCTGACATCGCACGAGCATGCGATGTTTTGGACAGCGATCAACCGCGCCGACGGCGGACTCGCCGATGGGCGCCGGGCCGCCCAGGGGAAGCTGACGCACGAGGGCGAAATGGGCCCAAGCGATGGCCGTAGACTCGCCGATCTGGGCCTGGCGACCTCCCCCACTCCCGTTGTTCGCGGTCGGGACGCTGAACTCGCGTCGATCGGCGTTCAGCTCGACCGGGTGCGCTCGGGGGCCGGGGCGGTGGTGCTCGTCGAGGGCGAGCCCGGCATGGGCAAGACCCGCCTGTTGGACGAGGCGGCACGCGTCGCGCGTCGGCTGGCGTTTCGGGTCGGCGGCGGCGCAGCCGAACCGGGCGCCGGGGTCGTCGAGCTGGCCCCGCTGATGACCGCGCTCTTCGACGGCTCGCACCCACTGCTGGAGCGATCCGCGTTGCGGGAACCCCGCTCGCTGCCCGAGGAGCGCTACTGGCTGCTCCAGGACCTGCAGGCGATGCTCGAACGATCCGCACTCGACAGGCCGCTGCTGATCTCGCTCGACGACCAGCAGTGGGCCGACAGCGGAACCGCGGCAGCGCTGCGTGCGCTACCCGTCCGCCTCGCCGACCTGCCGGTCGCCTGGATCGTCGCCTTCCGCCCCGGCCAGGGCTCCCCCCAGCTGCTCAGCGCGATCGAGCACCTTGACCACAGCGGCGCCGAGAGGATCGTCCTCGGCCCGCTTGACGACTCCGCCGTGGCCCAGGTCGCCGAGGACGTCATGGACGCCGAGCCCGACGAGGCGCTCCTGGACCTCGTCAAGGGCGCGCGCGGCAGCCCGTTCGTCCTCACGGAGCTGCTGTCCGGCCTGCGGGACGAGGACCTGATCCGCGTCGTCGCCGGTCAGGCCGAACTGGTCGAGGCACGTCTCCCCCGCCGCGTCGCCGTGACGATGCGCGAACGACTCCGCGGCATCTCGCTGCCCGCTCGAGAGGCCGTCACAGTCGCCGCCTCGCTCGGCCGCCGGTTCTCCTTCAGCGACCTGGCCAACATGCTCGACCGGCTCCCGGCGACAATGCTCGGGCCCGTCGAGGAGCTCATCGACTCCGGGATGCTCGTCGAGAGCGGCGACCGCCTCGCCTTCCGGCACGACGTCACCCGGGAGGCCGTCCGTGAGAGTGTCCCGGTGTCGGCGCGGCGCGCGCTCGACCGCCAGGCAGCCGATGTGCTCCTGGCGGCCGGCGCGGCTCCCGTCGAGGTGGCAGCGCAGATCGCGGCAAGTGCCGAGTCCGGTGACGAACAGGCGATCTCGATCCTGTTGCGCGCCGGCGAGGCGCTCGGGACCACCGACCCCGGCGCCGGCGCCGATCTCAGCCGCCGCGCGCTGGAGCTCGCCCCACGCGACCACGCTCTGCGCGGACCGCTCCTCGCCCAGACGGCCGTCCTGCTTCATTCGGCAGGCCGCGTTGATGAGGCGCGCGCGTTCGCCGACACGCATCTGCGCGACGCGCTGCCGGCAGAGCAGGAAGCAGAGGTGCTCCTCAGCATTGCGGGCATGTTCCGCGTCCCACCCGACGCGCGAGCCGCCGCAGGGCGACAGGCGCTCGCTCTGCCCGAGCTGCCCGCACATCTACGCGCCTACCACTTGGCCGCGCTCTTTCACAACCTGCTCGTCGGTGGCCGCACCGAGCAGGCAAAGGAGATCCACGCCGAGACCGCCGAGGCGGTGGAGGCCAGCGGAGATGCCAACTCGGCATTCGCGTTTGCACTCGCCGAAAGCGTCACCGCGTACGGTGACGGGCACTACGAGCAAGCGCTCGAGATGACCGAACAGGCGGCGAGCGCCGCCATCGGAACGACCGACTGGGCGCGCGAGCGCCTCGCTCAGGAGTGGCGCTGCGAGACGCGCACCGTGCTCGACCACGTGGATGACTCACTGCGTCTTGCCGCTGACGGGGTGGCGGCTGCCCAGCGCGACCGAAACGGCTGGGCCATCCGTATCTTCGAGATCTGGCGGGGCCGGCAACTGCATCAGCTGGGCCGGCTCGACGACGCCGGCGCGATCCTCGAAGGCCAGTTCAGCCCGGAGACCGGCGATCGCTTCTTCGGCGCCCTCGACGCCGCGGGCATCGTGGCTCTGGGGCGAGTCGCGCTGCATCAGGGCAACGGACGCCTGCAACAGCGAACGGCTCACCTCGCCGGAGCTCTTCTCGAGGACAGCACCCCTAACTTCCGCCGCGAGGCAGCATGGCTCCTCGCCCTGCAGGCCATGGCAGCCGGCGACTACAAAGCCGCTCACACATGGCTATGCGCTCTCGGCGAGGACCAGCGCACCCAAATCCTGCCGCTCTTCCCGATCGACGTGACCGACGAGACCCCGCTCGTCCGCATCGCGCTCGCCGCCGGCGACGACGAACTGGCTGAGGTGGCCGCGGCCCAGGCGAATCGGCGCGCGCAGCGCAACCCGCGGGTCGCGACGATCGTCGCGACCGCGGCCCACGCCCGTGGGCTTCTCACGTCGAATATCGAGGAGCTCGAACGTGCCGCCGAGCTCTTCGCGGCCGGGCCGCGACCGCTCGCGCGCGCCCACGCACTCGAGGACCTCGGCGTCGCACGTGCCGGCGCCGGCGCGATCGAAGCCGCGATCGAGGCCCTCGACGGCGCGCTGGTGCTGTATGCGCAGGCCGGCGCCATATGGGACACGGGCCGCGTCCGAGGGCGCCTCCGTGAACACGGCGTACGCCGGCGACTCGTCCCGCGCGAGCGCGCTGAGACGGGGTGGGCGGCACTGACCGACTCCGAGCTCGCAGTCGCGCGCCGCGTGGCTCAAGGTCTCACCAACCGTGAGGTCGCCGAGCAGCTGTTCGTGTCCCCGCACACCGTCTCGAGCCACTTGCGAAGCATCTTCGCCAAGCTCGACATCAACTCGCGACTGGCGCTCGCCCGGGTCGCCGCCGAGCACGACACGACGGCTCGGACCTAAGCTCACGCGGCCTGCGCGCGGCGCCCGGACGCGGAGAGATATGACGCGATCACGTCATATCGCTCGGGTCTGGGCGATGCAGAGTGTGCGGTCGACTCAGCGTCCGCAACACAGGGAGGGTCCGTCGCCACATGCATGGCGGAACACATAACCCCATGACTGATATGAGCACGCAGGAGCGCATGGCCGATGGTCTCCTCATCCGGCACGCCGTTGCCGATGGACCCGGAGATCAGACCGTCCTACTTGTGAACCCATGGCCCGAGAGCCTCTTTGCCTGGGACACGATCTGGACGCGTCTCGCTCAGACGGCGCGACTCGTCGCCATCGATCTGCCCGGGTTCGGCCAGTCCGAGCGGCGTGCTGAGCTCCTGTCCCCCAGGGCCATGGGCATGTTCCTGCTGCGCCTCATCGACGAATGGGAACTCGACCGGCCTCATCTCGTCGGGCCCGACGTTGGAACCGGTGCGGTGCTGTTCGCGCTGTCCGAGGATCGTGACCGGTTCCCCAGCGCCGTCGTCGGCAGCGGCGGCGCTTCGGTCCCGCTGGAGGTGACGGGTGCGCTCAAGGACATCATCGAGGCTCCCGACATGAGCGGATTTCGCGCGCTAGATGGGCGCGACATCGTCGCCGGAGCGCTCGACGGCATCGAGCGACACAGACTGCCCGAGGCCGTACGAGAGGACTACCTCACCTCCTACGCGGGCGATCGCTTCGTCGAGTCAGCGGCCTACGTCCGCAGCTATCCATCCGATTTGCCGATCCTCGCGGAACGACTGGGTGACATCAGGACTCCGGTGCAGATCATCGCCGGTCGCCACGACGCGCTCGTACCGCCCAGCAACGCCGAGTTCCTGCACGCGCGGCTGGCCAACAGCAAGCTCGACATCATCGAGACCGGTCATTTCACCTGGGAGGACGGCGCTGATGACTATCTGGAGCTGACGACGTCGTGGATCCAAGCGCACCGCCTGGCCAGGTCCAGCGAGTGACCGCGCCCAGCGAGACCGACAGCCGCGGCAACGGGTTGAGCGCCTGCGGCACACATGTGATCGTCCTGCCCGGCGGGGGGTACGCCGAACACACGGCCCACGAGGGCGAGCCGATCGTCGGCTGGCTCAACGGCCTCGGCGTTCCCGCCACCGTGTTTCGTTACCCGCTGCGTGTGCGCCATCCCGAACCACTGCACGCGCTTCGGGCCGAGATCCGCCGGCTGAGGGAAGGCGGTGCCGAGCGGATCGGGTTGGTCGGGTTCTCCGCCGGGGGCCACCTTGCCGGCCTGGCCGCGCTCGCGCCCGGCGCTGACCCGGGCCAGACGGTTGACTTCACCGTGCTCGGCTACGCGATCACATCGATGGAGACCGAGACATATCGACCGGCACGCCTCATCCTGCTGGGCGACGATGCAACGCCCGAGCTTCGTCGCGCGACCTCCCTGGACGCGTTGGTGACCAGCACCTCGCCGCCGTTCTTTCTGTGGCACACCGCCGAGGACGCCTACGTCCCACCCGAGCACACCTACCGCCTGGCCGCGTCTCTCGCCGCTCACCATGTTCCCCACACCGTCCATGTCTTTGCTCACGGCCCCCACAGCCTTGGCCTGGCGCGGGACGACGGCGACGCCGCGGGTTGGACGAGGCTCGCGGCGGATTGGATCACAGAACAGAGCCACGCTCGACCGGGCCTCACCTCTATCGAGAACGCGGCACGACAATCACGCTGAACACCGTCGAGGCGTTGTGTTCGCAAGTGACGCCCGCGTTTGGCCACTGTTCTGTATGCGGGCGTACAGATCACGCGTGCATGCCATGACGGCGGACGATGATGGGAGGACCCTCCCACTGAATGGTCCTCTGCAGGCTGCCGAAGCTGGCTGATGGCTGCGAGGACGGCCTGGCGAATGGAGGATGAGAATGGTGTCTGAGACCGCAGCGGCCGCGAGGTATGTGGACGCCAAGACCCAGGTGGTCAGTGCTTCCAACGGCGTTGACTACACCTACCGTGTCACGGGCGAATCTGATGAGCCACCGCTCCTGGCGCTGCAGCACTTTCGCGGCAATCTGGACAACTGGGATCCCGCGCTCATCGACGCGCTCGCCCGCGGTCGTCGGGTGATCACCTTCGACAACCGCGGAGTCGCCGCCTCGACTGGGACGACGCCGCACACGATCGCGCAGATGGCGCTCGACGCGATCGACTTCATCAATGCGCTGGACGTAGGAGAGGTCGATCTGCTCGGGTTCTCGATCGGTAGCTTTGTGGCCCAGGAGATCGCTCTCGTTCGACCCTCGACCGCGCGAAGGCTGGTGCTCGCCTCGTCAGCTCCGCAGGGGGCCAGCGGAATGCACGGCTGGGCGGCTGACGTCATCGGCGCCGTGGGCAAGCCCGAGACGTCGCCCGAGGAGTACCTGAGCGTCTTCTTCACCGGCTCGGAGGGAAGCCGCGCGGCCGGACAAGAGGTCCTCGGCCGAGTGTATGGAGCGCGCACGCTCGACCGCGACGGGGTGACCAGTTGGCAGACCCGGCTGGCTCAGTACGACGCGGTATGCACCTGGGGACAGCCAAACCACTCCCTGCTCGAGCGGGTCTCGGCGATCGACAAGCCCGTGTTCGTCGCCAACGGCGACAGCGACCCCATGATCCTGCCGCGCTACTCCTATCTGCTGGCCGGCCTCATCCCCGGTGCGCGCCTGAAGATCTACCCGGATTCGGCGCACGGCTTCCTCTTCCAACATCACGCTGAGTTCGTCGCCGACCTCCATGCGTTCCTCACCGACGTGTGAGGGCGCCCACGCAGGCGCCGGCCGCGTTTCCTCGTAGGTTCCGGGTGCCTCTGGAGCGTGTTGGTCGCCGCACCGGGAATCACATCGAGCCTGGCGTCAATTCCGCGCCGGCAGCTTGACCGTGTCGAGCGCGAGCGGTCCGCAGACCAGCGCCGGTTGGTCGGCGCGCATCAGGCGGCGCCGCAGCAGGACGAAGGCCGGGGCGCCGAGCAGTGCCGGCACGAGCAGCTGGAAAAGGCGGTACAGCAGCACCGCCGCCGTGGCGTCGGCGACCTTGACGCCGTAGAGCGCGAAGACGGCGACGAGCGCCCCTTCGGTTGCCCCAATCCCGCCGGGCACCGGGATCAGGTTGCCGAGCTGGCCGATCAGGTACCCGAGCACAAGCGTGCCGAACGCCGGGACCGGCCCAACGGCGGCGAACCCGAGCCCGAGCCCCGCGATGTCAAACGCCATGTACGCGAACGAGCCGACGATCACCCCGAGGCTGTGCGAGCGCAGCAGAATGATCGCCTGATCAACGCCGTCTGCGGCAGCCGACAGCCCGGCGCGCAGCGCACCCCGCGCGCGGGAGCGCCAGCGACCGGCGCCGGTGCCCGGGCCCCCTTTCCCCACTCCGCGCAGAAGCCTGGGGCTCGCGGCGACGACGAGGATGCCGAAGGCGGTAATCAGGGCGGGTACGAGCGTCAGCACCGCCGAACCACGGCCTGCGACGACGCCGATGAACACGCCGATCCCGACCAGCACGAGCGCGAAGAAGTTCGCGGCGCTGGTGACGACGAAGAAAGCGACGGTGCGGCGCGCGATGTGATCGGTCGGCATCCCGGCCTGGCGAAGCGCCCATACGCCGAGCGCGAGGCCCCCCGCGCCGCCGGCCGGGAGCAGCGCGTTCGCGGCCAGCTCGGCCATGGCGATGTCATAGCTCAGCCCCCATGGCATCCGCGCGCAAAACGTCGAGCGGAACACCAGCAGGTAGCCGAGGCAGGACCCGACCTCGGCAGCCGCGATCGCCACGATCCAGATCGGCTCGACGCCCTCGAGGCGCACGCGCACCTCGTCAAGCCCCGGCACCGCGCTGATCGCGATCGCGCCCAGCGCGATAATGGCTGCGATCTCCGCGACGCGGGCCAGCAGATGCCGAGGATGAAGCTCGTCGGGCATAACCCGACCCGATGAGGCGGGCGCAGCCGCAGTTGAGCCGCTCACGCCACCCGGTCCATCTCCGGCGTCACCATAACGTGAGCTTCGCACGCGCGAGCACCCAGCGCAGGCGCACCGCTGTTGCGCTCGCGGCGCCCCACCCGACCAACGGGCTCCACCACCGCCATTAAATGCGTGAGCTGGGGTCCGGTCAGCCGGTGAGGGCCTCTGTGCCTGGCCGGCGGTACGCGATGGGTTACCCTGCCCCTCCGCAGGTTCTCGCCGTCAACCGCCCGACCGATGGAGGCGACAGCGCATGGGCACGATCACCACGACCGATGGCACGGAGATCTTCTTCAAGGACTGGGGATCCGGCCAGCCAATCGTGTTCAGCCACGGCTGGCCGCTTTCAAGCGACGATTGGGATACCCAGATGCTGTTCTTCTTGCGGAACGGCTATCGCGTCATCGCCCATGACCGGCGCGGGCACGGACGGTCCACTCAGACCAGCGACGGTCACGACATGGACCACTACGCCGACGACCTAGCTGCGGTGGTTGCCCATCTCGGTCTCCGCGACGCGAACCACGTTGGGCATTCCACCGGTGGCGGCGAAGTCGTGCGCTACCTCGCCCGGCACGGTGAGAGCCGCGTGGCCAAAGCGGTCCTGATCAGTTCGGTGCCGCCCCTGATGGTGAAGACCGACGCCAACCCCGGCGGCCTGCCAAAGAGCGTCTTTGACGACCTCCAGGCCCAGCTTGCCGCCAACCGCTCGGAGTTCTACCGAGCGCTCCCGTCGGGCCCGTTCTATGGGTTCAACCGACCAGGCGTGCAATCGTCGGAAGCGATCATCCAGAACTGGTGGCGCCAGGGAATGATGGGCGGAGCCAAGGCACACTACGACGGCGTCGTCGCTTTCTCCCAAACCGATTTCACCGAGGACCTCAAGCAGATCACGGTGCCGGTCCTGGTTATGCATGGCGACGACGACCAGATCGTTCCCTACGCCGACTCCGGACCGCTGTCTGCCGAGCTCGTGCAGAACGGCACGTTGAAGACGTATCCCGGGTTCCCGCACGGTATGCCGACCACGCAGGCCGACACGATCAACGCCGACCTGCTGGCCTTCCTGCAGTCCTGAGCGACTCGGGCGCCGCGCGCCCATGGCCGTCACTCCTCGTCGGCGGGTTGCCCGTAGCGTTCGGCCCAAAGGTCCGGTTTGCCGATCTCGCCCCCCGGTCCGCGGAACCAGGTTTGGACGTCGACGTTATGCGCGGCCTCGTTGACGGCGTGCGTTTGCACTGCGATCCCGCTCAAAACACCCCGCCATGCTCCTTTCATCACCGCGGTGAGGATCGCAACCCGGTCAGCCTCCGGCAGGTCTGTCAACGGTTCGGACAGCCGCGACTGCAGTTCGACGAAGACGTCGTTGAAGATCTCGTCGACGAACGGAGTGATGTCGATCGGATCGTCGTTGCTCACCCCCAAAGTCTCCCCCAAACGCCCGCGCGACCCAGAGCCAAAACCGATGGCCTCTCCGTAAGATCGCTTTTCGGATGGCAACGAAGCCACTTTCGGTGTTCAAAGAGCCTGGCCGGCGCCGCCACCGGCATTGGAGGCCCGCGCTCCACAGATTGGCTCTATTCCTAGTCCTGGCGCTGGCCATCGTGGGCGCGATAGCGCTGGTGCTGCTCATCCTCGGACTCCTGGACGTGGGTGCCGTAACCCGGCATTTCAGCGTCCACTAGCGGCTTGAGCGCTGCTCTCTGCGACAGCGCAGCTCGGACGAAGCTCGCTCGCGCCGAGTGCTTGCGTCCTGATAGCCCGCGAGCAGGCGACGAGTGCGTCGGCTCCCTGTCGCGTGATTGCTCAGCCCCGGGGCCAGCGGCTGCGCTGCGATCAATAGCCAAGGAGGATCACGATGACGGACCAGTACGACGCTGCACTTGACCTGGCCGGCGAGCTCTTGGGCAGGCCGCTGGAGTTGCCGCTCGGGCCCGGAGAGCCCGAGAGCGTCCGGGACTTCCGTCGGCTCGCGACCCTGCACACCTTTGGCGACAGCTGGACGCGGACCCAGCAGCTCGACACCCGCACGCGCAGCTTGATCTCGGTGGCAATCGCCGCGGCGCTCGGCACCCATGAGCCGCTGCGCGGACAGCTGCGTATCGCTTTGCACAACGGGGTCAGCAAGGAGGAGATCGTCGAGCTCTTCATTCACCTCGAGGCGTACGCGGGCGCCGCTCGCGCGTTCGACTCTTACCAGGTCGCCGCTGCCGTATTCGGAGAGCACAGCTGATCAACGCGTGCGGTACTTCGCCTGCGCGGACGCTCTGACGGCGCCCGGTTTGGGGCTGGACGCCGTCAGTCCAGGCCGCAGCGGACCGCGTAGGTCGCCGCTTGCACGCGACCAGGCAGCCTGAGCTTGGCAAGGATGCTGGAGACGTGGTTCTTTGCGGTCCGGGGACTGATGCTCAGAGTCTCGCCGATCTCAGCATTCTCCATCCCTCGGGCGACCAACCGCAGTACCTCGAGCTCGCGCGGCGAGATCTGCTCGACCGGCACGACACCGATATCTGGCTCGGGGGCCGCCCGGCGCAAGCCTCGCAGCACGACCTCGGCGGCGCGGGACGAGAGCCAAGTCGCACCCTGAGCCGCCGCGCGTAGGGCCACGACCACCTCTTCGATGGGCGCGTCCTTGACCACGAACCCGCACGCACCCGCCTGCATGACAGCAGCCACGTCGACCTCCTCCACCGACACGCTGAGCGCGACCACCCTCGCGGACGGCTGGCGCTCGAGGATGGCGCGGGTGGCCTCGGAGCCGTCGAGGTCGGGCATTCGGAGATCCATCAGCACGACATCGGGCTGCAGCTCCTCCGCCAGCCGCACTCCCATCTGGCCGGTTGACGCCTGCCCCACCACCTCTATGCCCGGTTCTAACCCGAGCAGTCTCGCGAGCCCTGTCCGGAACAGGTCGTAATCGTCGACGACGAGCACGCGCATGAGCTTCCCCCTGTCAGACGTTGGGCCCGCGTTACGCGCAGGCGGGGCCGAGGAAGCCCCCAACACTCTCATCGGCTGGCTGCGCGCTTTCTTTAGCCATCACCAGCAATCTTTAGCTATTGCTGGGCGATCTGAACAAAAGTTCTAGCGCTGACCCCCTGAGCCCGAACCAGCAGCAGCAGTCTCGTGATGGTTCTGACGAGCCGGTGCAGCTCCCCCGAGACACCCGCATGGCTCGTGAGGTGCCGGCTCAAGGGGCTGCAGGGCCCGACGACCGACGCCGCTGCCGGTCATACATCCGCCAGATCGCGTCGTAAACGTCCTGAGCCGCGAGAAAGGGGGCCAGCTCCTGCTCATCGTTCCAGCCGTAGGCCTCCAGCATCTCCTGCACAGAGGGCTCGCTCGCTCCGTGGATCCGAAGACTGCCGACGCCGCTGGCGACGTCCCAGTGGACCGGTCCTCGAAAGGTGTCCTCGAAGTCGTTCCAGACGAGGCGACACGGCGTGCGAAGCAAGTTGCGGAGCGAGACGTCTCCGTGCAGCGCCTGGGTTGGAAGGGCTGATTCGAAGACGGTCGTCCGCAGCATGTCCAGCTGGTCATGAAGCGACGAGATCGAGTCGGTCTCCTGAGGGTCGGCCGCCCGGAGCTTGCCGTGGAGACGCTCAATGTCTTCACCAAGCTCACGTAGATCGCCCAGCTCACCATCGAACGGCCGCAGCTCACCGTGTAGATCCCTCAGCCTTCGACCAAGCCGACGGGCGTCGTCGCGGTGGTCCATGGGTTCGACCGTGGGACGTGGCTCGACCTCAGGGAGCCACTCGGTGAACGTGATCCATAGGCCGTCGTGGCAGTGCGGCCCCGGCGCGATCAACCTGCTGGGTGACACCGCCAGGCCCGAAGGCGCGAGGAACTCAAGTACGGAGATCTCGCGCTCAAGCCACCTCCGCGGGTCGTCGTGAAGCGCCACCGTTCCGGTCATCACGCGAGCGACGACCGGCGCGGGCCGAAGATGCACCAGCACGTTGCTTGCCGAATGGATGACGACGGCCTCGTCCAGCTTTAGCCCGTACGCAGCCGCAACCTTGCTGGCGGCCCCCCGAGCGCGTTCTTCGAGAGCGCTGACCATTCCGACCAATCTCGCACAAGCTGTCTCATTCCCGGCGTCTCAAAGCCCAACGACCGGGACGCAGGCTGCCTGCGCGGGGCTGATCTCGCAGAGCGCTACGACGAGACGGCCGTCAGAGCGGGATGGCCCGCGTCGCCGTCGACGTGCTCGACCCCACGGAGAGCACGGGCGAGCAGCTTCACCAGCGCCTCTCGCTCGTCGGTGTCGAGCGCTTGGAGCACCTCGTTCTCGATGGCGTCCATGTGGTCGCGAGCTCGCCCGATCGCCTCCCGGCCGGCCTCGGTGATCAGCACGCGGTGGCGACGGCGGTCCTCGGAATCACGGCGGCGGACGAGATACCCGTGGTCCTCGAGCTCGTTGAGGAGCAGGACGACGTTCTTGGCGTCCATGCACAGCGCGTCGACGAGCTCCTGCTGGGGCGCCCCGTCGTGATCGGCCAGGTAACTGAGGGCCATGAGAAGGCGCAGGTCCATCCCGAGGAGCTCGGGGTTCGCGCGCCGCATCCCCTGCTTGGCCAAGCGCGCCAGCAGGATCATCGCGCTGGGGGAGCCGGAGCAGATCTCGGGATTCATGATCGAGGTGAGTATAGCGGAAAATTCGGCATCATGCCCGCGGCGGAAATAGTTACCAGACTGTAATTGATACCTATCGCATGGATGATTCGTGCTAAGGTCTTCATCACTCCCACCTGGAAGGACCTTGATGAGCACCAGCAGCCCGGACACCCACCTGATTCCCCGCCCCAACCGATGGGCGGTCCTCGCGCTCCTCGGCGTCGCCCAATTGATGGTCGTGCTGGACGCGACGATCGTGAACATCGCGCTCCCGTCAGCGCAGGGGGCACTTCACTTCACGCCGACAACCGGCAGTGGGTCATCACCGCCTACGCCCTGGCGTTCGGCAGCCTCCTGCTGGTCGGCGGCAAGCTCGGCGACCTGTTCGGCCGCAAGTGGACGCTGATCGGCGGTCTGATCGGATTTGCGGTGGCGTCTGCCATCGGCGGTCTGGCCCAGTCATTCGGGATGCTCGTCGCCGCCCGAGGCCTGCAGGGAGCGTTCGGAGCGATCCTGGCCCCCTCGGCGCTTGGTCTGCTGACCGTGACCTTCCAGGGATCGCCTGACCGGCCGAAGGCGTTTGGCATCTTCAGCGCGATCGCGGCCGGAGGAGCGTCGGTGGGCCTGCTGCTCGGCGGCGTGCTCACCCAGGCGCTCTCGTGGCGCTGGTGCCTCTATGTCAACCTGGCCACGTCGTGACTGCGCTCATCGATGTAGCCCATATCGAAGGGATAGTCCGTGCCAAGCACTACCCGATCGACGCCAACTCGTTCCACCAGATGACGTAAAGCCGTCGGCTCATAGATGACATACTTGAACGAGACTCCTTTCAACGAAATATCGGGAGGAATCGTCGAATCGACGCCCGCCTCGGGGCGCACCAAACGCGTGGACCATCGACCGATATACGTCGGCATAGCCGCCGCCATGCGCAGCGACGACCTTCAGTGCCGGATGCCTCTCCAATACCCCTCCAAAAATCAAGTGTGAGAGAGCAAGTGTCGTCTCTAAAGGCTGGCCCAGTATTGACCAATATAGTACGCTCGAGTTCGATTCCCAAACGTCGATCCAAACGGGTGCAGAAAGACCACCGCATTTAGCTGTTCTGCTCTTCGCCAAAATACATCGAACGATTGGTCACTGAGCTCCTCTCGATCATTGATGTCTGAATCTCCACACTTTTGAGCCCCCTGGACCGCGACTTCGAGTTGTGGACTTCCCCCAGAACAGTAGACAACTCCCGGCTATCATTTGCGCTGGATCCTGTTGTTGAGTAAGCCTTTCGCACAGGTGTTGCGGGACACCAACTACAGACCATTGGACGCGCGCTTCAGGTGCATCCGCGAGTCGCGTAACTCCGTCCTCGCTTTAGGCAGATAGCTTGCAGAGACCTGTTCGACACCGCCAAAACCATCAACGCAACAGTACGGTAAAGATTCTAGATGCAAACACATGGATTATGGCATTTGGATTTGAGACACCCTGTTAGGGCGACTGCGCAAGAGAGCCGCGAGCGAGCATGTGACCGGTCTAGGGACGCGGCGCGCAAGTGATTGCTTCAACGTCCCCTCAGCACCGGTCGGAGCCCAGCTGGGCTAAAGGATCGCCAAAAACTATGCGATCCTCGCGATGCTCATTTGCGCGCAGCATGCAGTGGCAATTCCCACGGCCGATTGGACATCGCCCGTTGGACGCTGGAGAACCTTCGACTATAGAACCGGCCAAGTATGTACAATCGTGCAGATTTACGAAAAACAGAACACGAGTTCTTTGGCCGGATCGAAAGCACGCTCACCGCCGTGCCCGACACGCGTGTCTGCCAGTCCTGTAGCGACGATCGGAAAAATCAGCCCATAATTGGCCGCTTTCATGCGCCACGCGACGCGTTCGCAGAGGGGAGTATCGTGGCGGGACGATACTAGATCCAGATACTGGCGCAATCTATCGTTGCAAGCTAAAACTTGAAGATGATGGTGCGCGCCTCGTCGTACGCGGTTTCGTTGGCATAGCTCTGTTCGGCCGCTCGCAGAAAAATAACATGCGTCAGACCACAAGGGATAGTCTAATGAATTGCGCTGCGGTGCCCACGTGGGTTTTCCGCCACCAATACTGCATTGGTGCCACCGAACGCGAAGGAATTGGACATCACTGCCCGCAAAATGACACCTGTGCGCGCGCATCCCGCGACGTAGTCTAAATCGCACGCAGGATCCGGTACGTCAAGGTGCATTGTCGGCGGTACGATGCCCCGGTCGAGACAGATCACCGCAATGAGGAATTCAAGCGCACCGGCTGCGCCCAGTAAATGGCCATGCACTGATTTGGTAGAACTTACAGGAAAGGAGTACGAGCGTTCACCGAAAACGCCTTTTATTGCCGCGGTCTCCACCGCATCATTTTGCACGGTAGCCGTTCCGTGCGCGTTGATGTAATCGATGGCCGATGGCGAAAGGGCAGCAGATTCGAGCGCTGCTCGCATCGCGCGCGCCTGTCCTTCTACTGTTGGTCGCGTAATATGGGATGCGTCACAGGATAGCCCATAGCCCGACAGTTCCGCATGTATCGGGATGCCGCGCGCCACCGCATGTTCCCACTCCTCCAGAACGGCGAACGCGGCGCCTTCGCCGAGCACCAATCCGTTACGGCTGCGCGAGAACGGCCGACAGGATGCTGAAGGATCCTGAGGATCCTCCGGAGCCAAGGTCCGAAATGCCTCCCAGGCCCGCAACACTCCGAACGTCAGTGGTGCTTCCGCGCCGCCCGCAAGCATTACATCCACGTCGCCGCTTCGAATTCTGCGCGCCGCTTCGCCGAGCGCGACTGCTGACGATGAACAGGCCGTAGAATACGTCAGGTTTGGCCCCAACAGCCCGTAATCAATGGCAAGCCACGACGCCGGTGCGTTCGTCATCGCGCCCAATACGCTATAAGGATTCACCCGATCTGATGCGTCGGCATAGATGGTGTGATAGCCCTCGTCAGTGGTTTCTGCACCGCCCATCCCGCTGCCAACAAAGACGCCACAACGCTCGCGCTGCTCCGTCGAGAAGTCTAGGTGCGCCTGCGCAACCGCCTGCCCGGCCGCCACTAGTGCCAACTGACTGACCCGGTCAAGGAGGCGAAGTCGTGGAGCGTCAAAATGAGCGGCACCATCGAAAGTGACCGTCGCTCCGATCGGCGATCTCAACCGTGAAGCTAGCGCTGGGCCGAAGCGGCGCACACCGGACCATCCGGACGCAAGATTAGTGATCACCTCGTCGATGGAGTTGCCGATCGGCGAGACGACACCGAGTCCGGTCACGGCAACGCGACGTGCGTTCACGTTGCGGCGTGCGCGGCGGGTGGCCCGCTCGTTGCCGGATGACTCACGATGAGTTCGTCGATATAAGCAACGACGTCACCAATCGATATCAGGTTCGTCGGGATATCGCCGGGGATTTTGACGTGAAAATGGTCTTCAATTTTAAACATCAATTCGAGCAGACTGAGCGAGTCGACACCGAGGGTGGTTAGCAGCGCGACGGGCTTGAGGTTGGCGCGTTCGAGACTATAGTCCTGCACTAAAATATCCTGCAGAGTTTCGAGTGTGTTCATGTAAAAAGTCCCAATTAACTATAATTGAACAATGGAGCGCCGGGCTTTCCCCGCCCATCGGGCGGCTTCAGTCAATAAAGAAGGCCAAAGGTGGAGGCACGACTCAATGGGTGCCGCGCAAAGAGGGCGCATTGCCGCGTGCGCAATGCCGGCAGCGAACCGCAGCCGCGGAACGAAAGCCGTGCGCCAAGCGGCAGCATACCGGCGATTCACGCGGCATGCCTGGCGTGATCCTAATCTCTCCAGGGGTTCTTTCAATAGCTGACCCGCGAGTAAGTTTGCCGATTGCAGAGCCATGCTGATGCCCTCTCCAATTAGCGGGTGGGTTTCCCCCGCCGCATTTCCCACTCTAAAAGTGTCGAGGTCGATCTGAAGGCGCATACCCGGACGAATCGGTCCGACGCTGAGCCACGAACTCTCAAGCTTCGCTTGATCAAGCGCCTCGCGGACGCCATGGCAGGACCGATGTAGAATCGCGGCGACTGCAGTACCTGCAGCGACGCCCGGCATCAATTCGCGACAAGCCCGCAGCCGATCGCGTCGAATACAACATGCGAGTGTCGTACGCCCCTCATCGGAAACGACGATACCGCCATATCCTCCTTCAAACGCAATGACGGGGAGAAATCCGGGCGCCAGGCTTGAATTCCTAAAGCTCGCTTTGAACGCAAACAAATCGGAGTTGCGCTTCGGCGCTCGAGCGGTATCTTTATATCGAGACGACTCCGGTCCCGCTTCCCACGAACCATGCGCGTCGACAATGATGCGCGCCTGACGTGTTTGTCGAACCTCGGGTCCTGAGCCTGCCTGAGTGCGGTTGGGCGTACGCACCACCGTCTCGCAAATAAAGTTTCCCGGACCGCCGCGAACGCTTCGAACTTTGGCGGGCTGCAATACGTCGACCCCCAAATGGCGCGCGCGCTCGAGGAGCACCTCATCGAGTCGGTCGCGACCGACTGCGCGCCCATAGCGATAGTTGCCCTCCAGACATGGCGGGAAGTCAGCAGTGATCGTCGAGTTTCTTCCCATCCATCCGACGTAACGCAGCTCCGGGCCCGCCATCTCCTGAAACGCTGGTCCTACCCCCAACTCGTCAAGTAGCATCAAGCTGCCTGCGGAAATACATTCTCCGCAAACCTTTTGGCGTGGATAAGCATGCTGCTCGACCAGGATCACGCGCCAGCCGGCTTGTGCGAGCAATATGGCCACCGCAGAACCCGCGGGTCCCGCACCAATCACCAGGGCGTCACATTGGGCGTTCATGATCACCCGCAGCCAGCCGGTAACTCGCGTACCGCAGTAAAACAGTGGCTAAATGGCAGCGAGCGATATTCATCGACTATCCATTCACCCTCCACATGCTGCCAGGCTGCCGACAGCTCCGCTCCGAGAAAACCGGCCGCGACGCTCTTAACCGCATCCTCGCGCGTGACCTCGTTGGCTCCAATGAGGCCGACAGCAGCGCTTCCAACACGGCTCAACGCGTTTCGGCGCGGCTCGCAACCGACGAAAGCGTGGGTTCGCAGGCCCGTACCCGCCAGTAAGATGTTGAGTTCAGCTGTATCGAAGTGATGCAGGAACAACACCGCGACGCATAAATCATACCGCTCCGCTGCCGGCGCGCGCGCCCATGACAGGGCATCGGTATGTAGACTCGTGACCGTCCAGCCCAGCTGTCGGTAAGCCTGCCGGGTCTCCGCCGCAACGAGATCTTGCCGGTCGAGTAGCGTCGATTCGACCCCAGTCCAGCGAGGCTTTAACGCCCGCGCGAAACGAAGCAATAACGTGCCGTCGCCCGCCCCCAAATCAAGGATTCGGCGGGGCTGCTCGACCAGGCCAAGGCCAGATACCATACGCCGTAGAATGGACACCGAGCCCATTGCGATGTGCACTCTACGTAAGTCGCGCCTGGAACGCCGCGCCAAGGGATCTTTAGGTTCAAGATGATCAAGGCGCTCGGGCAGCACTGTCCTCGATGATCCGTCCATTCCAGAGTTACTCCACCGCCAGTAGCGCGCCGTGACAAGTAAATCCAGCGCCAAATGAGGACATCCACCACCAGCCTCCGGGGGCGCCATCACGAATGGCTGCGTCCAAGACGAAGTAGACGAAGGCACTGCTCAAGTTTCCAAACTTGCGTAATGCGTCGCGACTGTAACGCAGCGCGTGCGGCGGCAGGACCAAATGCTCCTCGAGAGCATTCAGAACGTCGCGCCCCCCGCATGCATAATCCAGGCAGTTATTTCGTGGCGCGTCAATCCAGCGCGCGCCTGGGCAGCTACCAGCACAATATCAGCATGCTCGGCCGCGAGCCGAGGCACCGCCCGGGTTAGGATATTGCGCAGCATTCCGCCACGCTGTTCGAAACGCAATGACTCGCGAGCGTTCGGATTCGTGAGTGAGACAGAATCGCGCCACTCGATTGAACGCCGGTCAGCGGGTCGTGCCAATGACAGAACTGCGGCGCCGGCGCCATCGCCGAAGAGGCACGCGCTGATCAGAACCCCTGGATCGTTGTCGAGGTACATCGCCGCGCTGCAGACCTCGACGCATATAGATAAAACATGGTCGCATTGTTGGCCGGCAAGCATGGCGTTTGCCAGTTGCCAGTTTGGCAGCGCGCCCGCACACCCCTGCCCGACCAGATCGAAGCAAAGCGTATTGGGCGGCAAGCCGAGGCGCTCTACAACATAGCCACTGAGGCCCGGGCAAAGATATCCGGTACAGGTGGAGACGATGACGGCACCAATCGAATCCGGCGCAAGTTGTGCGCGATCGAGTGCCGACCGACCGGCGTTTGCGGCCAATTGAGGCGCCTGAGTAGCGAAACGTCGATGCAACGTGTCTGGATTGATTGCGAATACCTCAGCCAGAGTGTCGACCGCAAGCCATCGCTCCTCGATCCCGTTGTCTCGGCTAAGTACGGCGCGTGCCACGGTGTGTGCGCGGGCATCCAAACGTTGAAACCATTCCGACTCGGTAAACGCGTCCCAGCATTCATCCTTGGTGTAACTCCTTTCCGGCAACGCCGTACCGATCGCGTTTAGAAACATGAAATGACTCCGCGACAACGGAAGCCTCAGGGTAGGCCGAGGGTGATAAGGGTGCATAAGCTGCCTACACCAGTCTGTCTTAGTCGGATCTTTACGGACACATCCGAACTTTGCGACAGCAAGTAGGTTGATTCTTACATATCGTTCGTCGCATACGAGCGCGCGATTTCTACGGGCATTGAAACGCATCTCAGGCATTCTTTCGAGAAGCGCGTGCGCATAGCTTATCCAATTAAGGCGCCTTGCCCCTGCCAGGTCAAGCACTACCGTCCTTGTCAGGGTTGCCCTACTGGAGATTGCAGTAGTGGCGGACAGTGAGGTCGACCAGAATCGCCTATAGTTAGGTGCCGACTACAACAAGGAATGCGCGATGCCACGCAAAATCCCTTACTCTTACGCTCGTCGTTGCGCGCATTGATCGCCGCGGGTGAGAAAAAAGCCGAACAACGCGGCGTCCCTTACGACGTCGCCGTGGTCGATGCGGGCGGTGGCTTGATAGCCAATCACGAGAAAGTGGTGATCTTCGGCGATGGCATCCGCTCAAAATGGACGACACAATGGTTGGGGCGCTGGGGGCCAGCGGCGGGACGGTAAATCAGGATTTGGAGGTCGCAGAGGCGGCAGCGGCCGCCTTCCCATCCAAGCATTTGTTAGCAAGGGGAGCGAAACGTGGCCGTTCAGTTGCCTTATTGCGGGTTCGCTCCCGTCCCGGGCACGCTGCTCAGACGGTTCAATCTCGACCCTGTTCTCATCGCCGACCCTTATACTCGTATGCAGTTGGCAATTGTGGGCACTTTGCCATGGCGCCATCGATCGACGCCCGCGCTAAATAATGACACTCGCCGGCTGGCTGATTGCGGCAGGCGCATTTGTATCGCCGCTCTGTGCCTTATCGGTGGCGCTTTTTTCCGCGCGGATCGCGCAGCACATGATTCTTGTCCTGGTCGCGGCACCGCTGATCGCCGTGACGTGGCCGGGAACTCTACGCTACAGGCATCCGGGGGCCCTCTGGGGTGCCACATCGGTGTTCTTTGTGGCCCTGTGGTTTTGGCACATGCCAATCCCTTATGAGGAAACCTTTCGGTCGCTGACGGCGTATTGGGCCATGCACTTGTCGCTGTTCGGCAGCGGGATTTGGTTGTGGAGAGAATTGTTGCAGCATCCGCCGGAGCGGATTGGCCCCGTATTGGCGGCGAGATTGGTGACTTTCTTGCAGATGGGGCTTGCGATGGGGCTGTTGGCGCAGTCCTCACGCTTGCCGGTCGGCCGTTGTTTCAGTGGCATGCCCTCACCACGCAGGCCTGGGGTCTGTCACCGCTGCAAGATCAGCAGCTGGGCAGTATTCCGTGTCGAGGCATATGATTTGGGCCGTTAGCACGAGTCAACTTCTCGCGCTTCTTGGCACTGTGGAGCGCGCTTACTAACCCCGCGAAGACGCCACCCGGCCCACTGTTTCTGGTGCTCTTATGCATTGCTTGTGTGGGATTAATTGTCACCGGTTACTATGGAGGCGAAAACGTCTATCACTACGGGATCGGAGTTCGCCGTTAACCGCCGCTCATGGCTGGTAAGGGCGCCCGATGACTTGTTATCGCCCCGCGGGGTTTGATATTTGGAAGTCATTGGACCTTTCCCGGACCCATCAGAGGCGGCTCGGCCGCTTAAGATGGCGAACGTCACCGCCTCCTGCCCGACGGCACCCTTGAGCCTGTGGCGCGTCAGATCCAGCGGAGGGCCGTTGCGACGATCTCAGTTGCGCCGGTAGTTGCGCAGTCGCCGTGAGCGATCAGGAGCCGCTGCGGCTTCCAGTCGAGCACCTTTCGTCGGGCAGCACGCGCAAGGTCCCGTGACAAGAAGCTCAGACGCCAATCGCCTGGCGTGCTGCCATGCGGCCCAACAATGTGACCGAGCCGCATCAACAGCCCTTTGAAACCCATGGCCGCACTTTCAGGAAACCGCTGAATCAGATCACCGAAGATCGCGGTGCGGGACGCGCGGTGAAAGAACACCACTTCCACAAGGGCAAAGGATCCGCGAAACACTGCTTGATCGATGTCGGTCAGCCACGCACCATCTGGACGATCGCCAAGCTCCGCATCGAAGTGAAGCTGCTTCTTTTTTCGAGCAAGACCTGGGGGCGCGTAAAGCCGCGCATCGGGCCAGCGCTCCTTCCACTCGGGCAGAAATAAGTGATGGAGTTTGTTCGGCGACACGATGTAGCCGACGGGTCCAAGGGCCTCCACGGCCCTGGCCAATTCCTTCGTCAACGCAATCGGGGACCATACCCAGACTTGGCCGCTCGAGAGCCGAGCGACCGCCATGCGGGTTGGGTACGGAATACCGAAGAACGAGACGCGTCGGTCCGTCCGCCACGTAGAGATTCTGTCCGAACGGGACGAGCATCATTTAGGATGCCTCCCGGTTGACTAGGTCACGAAGAATATATCGGACCATTTAAAGTTCTCTGTGACGATGAGTCGGGTGTCGGAGGTCGTCCTACACAAGGCTGGTGCGTGGCGCTATAGTATCGGCGTTTCTGGCGCCGGGAGTGAGATTTAGTCTCGGAACTGCTAATCGGGGCCACGAGTCTGAGCGCGACGCGGCTATCGCGCTTGCCACCGCCTCGAGGATTGCGGCCGCATCGAGCACACTGTTCGCCTTCCAGCGAATCAAGGGGAACGCCGGCGGGCCGTGGCATCATCGAGTTCAACCGCCGCAACTATGATCGTTTCGAAGTTTAAGATCGGGAAATCGAGCGATAGCTGGCTGATCCGATTGAGTATCGCGTGTGTCTGGAACAGTACGCGTTCGCGCTCTTTTAGCAGCTGACGCTTAGCCTTCAACGGCCAGGGCCCGCGAATAAGGCCTCGCGACTTTTATTGCGGATAGGCCTTCACACTGTCAGCAACTGAATCTGCCACGTGTTCCTTGGTGATCACGCCGGCAACATCGCTGCCGCGGGGTACTCCGCGGCCGCGTACAACCACTGCCATGATGGCTTCGCGGCGCCACATGCGGCGTATAACATCGAATGCAGTCTCATCTTCGCGAACTACGGTGAAGTTTCGGTTAGCGACGTCACGCAAGCTCACGCCGGTCTTCGCACTTTCCAAGCCTCGCCGAAGTCCTGTGTTCACGCGGATCACACCGAATAAATGCCCTTTGTCTGTGACCACGACGTGGCGCAGTCGCCCGGCGTGCTCAGGCTGACGCAAATACTCGTCGAAACTCGCCTCTGCTGGCAGGACCTGGATATCGGCGTCCATCACTTCGCGCGCCGAACGAACGAGAAACATGTTGGCATGGCGCGCCTTCGGGATTGCCCGTCCCCTGCGTACGAGTTTTAATGTGTAGATAGTCTCGCGAGAAAGCACGCGGCGCGCGCCAATGCTCATCGCCACGGCCACAATCATCGGCATGACTATGCTGTAGTCGAGTGTCATTTCGAAAATCATCGTCACAGCGGTCATTACGGCGCCGGTGCCACCGCCTACCATCGCACCCATCCCGACCATCGCAAACGCAGGAACGCTTAGCTGAATTTGCAGACCGGCGACATTCCAGAGCGCCGCGAACGCGCCTCCGAGGGCGGCGCCCATGTACAACGAAGGCGAGAAGATACCTCCTGATGAGCCCGATCCGAGACTGAGCGACGTCGCTAGCGCCTTGCAGAGGCCGAGAAGTACGAGCAGCGAAAAGGCGGAAATCTGTCCCGCTAATATCGCCTGAACGGTGGCGTATCCAACCCCATCGACGTAGTACTGACCGAAGATGCGCAGTAGCACGTACATGAGCACGCCCACGACGAGCATGCCCAACATATGGCGCCAATAGCGCGACTTGATCCTATCGAACAAATCCTCAGCGAGATGCAGTCCTTTGATGAAACCTGCAGCAGCCACTCCGCTCAGCGCACCGAGCACAGCGAACAAGATCAGCACAATCAGAGCATTCGAGTCGACGGCCATGACCTGAAGCGGGGGCACATGAAAGGCCGGTGTATCGCCGAAGAACCAGCGGCCCACGAAGGTCGCAGTACCGGTCGCAATGGCGACGGGGAGGAAGGTCTCGACGCTCACCTCCGGCATCATCAGCTCGATGGCAAACATCACACCGCCAATGGGCGTATTGAAAGTCGCGGCAATTCCCGCGCCGGCGCCCGCAGCAACCAAGGCAATTCGCTGGCCCGCAGGCATGCGAACGATCTGCCCTAAAGTCGAGCCGAGCGCGGACCCGATCTGAATAATGGGGCCCTCGCGTCCAACCGATGAACCGCTGCCGATAGCGAGGGCCGACGCCAGGGATTTGACCAATGCCACGACGGGTCGGATGACGCCACCTTTATGGTAGATCGCATCCATGACCTCGGGCACACCATGTCCTTTGGCCTCCGGGGCAAAATTGGTCACCAGAAACGTCACGCCGACAGCGCCAATCACAGGCACCAAGATCACCAGGATGCCCCACGGCGCAGGAGCCGTGAAAACGTTCGCATCGTAGTGAAGCACCGCGTGACCGGTAAACAATAGATTGTGAATAAGACCAATTAGATCGCGGAACAACACCGCGCCGATGCCGGTGACGACGCCTAATACAAGCGCCAGCAAAGCTAGCTGGGGCAGCGGCAGTAGGCCGGTTTCATCGCGTTCCATTGACTTCTCGCACTGGCTTTTGGATTTCGGCTGACGAATCCGAGAACATCGAGTTCCGTAGTCATAACGGAAGCTTAGCCGCTCGTGGTTATTCGCACTTCGAAGAACAGATACGCCCGGGTCACGCAAAACACCTTCTGACGCTCGTGGGACTCGGGCCGAAGCAGCAAGTGCTTGATTTTATGGTGGTGAGAGAGGGACTCGAACCCTCGACCTCGGCATTATGGGTGCCATTCGGCCCTCACCGCGTTGGTACGTTTGCATAACCCATTGATTCTATTTGACCAGACCTGCGGCACTTGATCATGGTTCCTTTCGCTGCCACACAAAAATCGGCACACCAATTTGCGCGAAGTTATGCCGCCAGTGCCTTCAACACAGCTTGGGGATTGTTCTTAATGGCCCTCAAGAGCGCCTGCGCCGGCCCCGTCGGCTCTCGCCGCCCCTGCTCCCAATTGCGCAGCGTTCCAACGTCAACGTGGAGCAGCTTTGCGAATTTCGGCTGGCTCAAGCCCGTGATGGCACGAATCTCCTTGACCTTCGCGGCATCCACATAGAACTCGCGCGAGGGTGCCCGCACTCCACGCACGATCTCGTCCATCTGGCCCATACTTTCTACCAGTCGCTTGAAGAGTCTCTTATCCAATGTCACCACTCCGCGTTGATTTTCCGTAATACCGTCTTTGGGCGTCAGATCGTCTTTGATTCCCTTCCGGTAAATCAGAATCATCCGAATTTGCGACTGGGCGTCGACGTGGTAATAGATAACACGAGTCCCGCCTCTCTTGCCTCTTCCCGCCACCGCCCACCGAATCTTCCGCAAACCGCCCATGCCGGCGATGACGGTGCCGGCGTTCGGCTGCGCGACGAGATGCAACTGTAGAGCTGCATATTCTTCGTCGTAGAGTAACGCACAAACATCAGCCGTAAATATCGGGGTTTTTATAAAAACCATGTTCCACTATACGCCAATGACCTAGTATACGTCAATGACGCATGACATATATCCCGGTCCGCTCAGCATGTAACTGTCCTTTCATTGCGTTTTTTCCCTCGCATCGCACAAAAACCGGCACACGGTCGATGTAACAAGGTTTGCGGTTCGAATTTCAGCGCAAACGCGATTGATATTGGACCTGAGTTTCGGGCGCGCGAAAGCAATATTCCCGCGCAATCGACTCAATTCATATGTCCCTTTATCGTCGACCGAAATCTCCGCATTGGTGGACCCGGTTCCAACTCGATGGCACCGAAGTCCGTCTCTCAACTGGCACCGGAAATCGTCGCGAAGCGGAAGAATTTGAAACTGTAGCCCGCACGCGTGCATGGCGGCAGGTTCGCCTCGGCGAGAGACCGCCGTTTCTTTGGACCGAAGCGGCCGATCGCTGGCTCACTGAAACTCATAAGCGGTCTAAGGCCCGGGATGTGTCCATTCTCGCCTGGTTCAATCGGCACTTAAATGTGTACGACGTTCAAGCGATCACGCGGGACGTTGTGGAGGACCTGCGCACCCTAAAGGCAGCGGAGACCAGCGAATCCACCACCGATCGCCACATGGCCCTACTCCGTTCCATACTGAACAAGTGCGTATCGGACTGGGAGGTTCTCGACTCTGCGCCAAAGGTATCCATGTATCGCCCAACACGTGGGGAGCCACGATGGCTAACGCATTCTGAGTTCGCGCGGCTCGAACAGGAGTTGCCCGAGCACCTCAGGGCGGCTGCCAAATTTGCCGTGTTGACGGGACTTAGAATGCGGGCGATGTTGTCGTTGACCTGGAGGCAAGTGGATCTCACGAAGAAACGCGCTTGGGTGATGAGCAGTGAGATGAAGGCTGGTCATTCGCTCGGTGTGCCGCTATCTCCGGAGGCAATCCGGGTCTTGAAGGCACTCCCAAGAAATGGCGACTACGTTTTTCAATGGCACGGCGAGCGAATCGACGACTGCAACACGTTAGCGTTTCAAAAAGCCGTAAAGGCGGCGCAAGGTCGATCCCCTTCGCTGGCACGACCTTCGCCATACCTGGGCCTCCTGGGCAGTGCAAGGCGGCGTCACCCTCCATGAACTCATGTTGCTGGGAGGCTGGCGAAGCTTTTCGATGGTGTTGAGATATGCGCACTTGGCGCCAGATCACTTGAGAATGGCGGCGGCCAAGGTGAAATTGGGTACCCGCACAATAACCGGCACAGTGAATATGCCGATTCCGCGAAAGCGCACAAAAAACATTGAATTATGGTGGTGAGAGAGGGACTCGAACCCTCGACCTCGGCATTATGAGTGCCACGCTCTAACCAGCTGAGCTACCTCACCACGAAGAGCCGCGGATTCTGCGTAAGCTTGCCACCCCTGTCAAGCTGAATTCGGCGCCTAGTTCCGTAGAATCAATGAGTTACGTCGAAGTCGGCCAGGGCTCGGCCACCAAAGTACGCCCGCTGCAGCTACTGGCGCCGAACGTCCTTGATCTGTTTCAGAACGATGCTGCCGCTTTCCGCGAACAGATCGCTATCTCGACCGTTCTTTTTCATCTGTTCGTTGGCGCGCCGCATGGTGGTGAGCACTTGGCCTGCAGAGTCGGCATCGAATTCATACAGGGTCAGAAATCGCGGAACTTGCAGTGGCTCGACCATGGCGACCCGGTACACCTCGAACCGCGCCACGCGAATGAGTCCCGGGGTGCCGGCCCGCACGATGTCTGGAACGCGCGTGTTGTTGTACCAGTCATCGAGCGCGCTCGCGGTCGCTTCGTCGCGGCAGCACGCAACTCGCTCGAGATACAAATAAGAATTGCCGCTCTTGCCCGCCGTATTGGCCGCTTCGACGATGTTCCCAAGTCTGCGGAAGTAGACGCGCTCGGTGACTTTGAGAGCCGCTATCGAGCGGCCCGTCATGTCCATTTTCTTGGCGGCCATCAGCATATCGATGATGGTTCGATCGATGTTTGCGGATTCGATGTCGTAGAGAGCGAGGTAATGGCCTTCGGTCTCCGGATCGGGAGTAGAGAATCCCGGTCGCGATTTGCCGCACACCGCGCCGGGCGCGCTTGTAGCCGGGCACCTTGAGAACATCGGGGATGTCGATATCGTCATACCAATGGTTGAACGCGGCCTCCTGCGTCGCCTCCAGGTTCTTGGTGGCAACCAGCATCAGCCAATGAGCGGGTATCCGGCGAGACGCTCTCTGCGCAAGAAAGCCCCGCCGGGCCGGCGAGAAGCAGCAGCGACAATACGATGAACCTGACCATGCCAATCCCCTTGCGTGCTACCGCTGAAACACGATCTCGCCGTTGATCATCGTCGTCAGAACTTGGATCTCATGCAGGCTCCGCACCGGCACTTCGAAAGGATCCCGGTCGAGTACGATGAGATCAGCCATCATTCCGCGTTCAATCCGGCCGACCATGCCTTCGAGGTGTCGATGACGGGCCGAGTTGACGGTGAAGAGGTCCACCGCCTCCGTGAGGGAGATCGCCTCGCCCTTTCCGAACGACCTGTCGCCGCCGCCCGCCGGTTCCCGAGTGACCAGCATCTCGACTGCGACCCAGGGATTCACCGAGGGCACCACCGACCAGTCGGAACCCGGTACGACGAGGGCGCCGGCGTCGATCATCTCGCGTATCGGCCAAACCCGCTCGATGATCTTCGGGCCGATTGCCGCCGCGATATCGTCTGTGATGGGGCTCGGTGCCCATAGGTACGGGGACACCTCGAAGGTTGCACCGATCGCGCGTGCCCGCGGCAAATCCTCCCGCGCCACGAATGTGCAGTGACCGACGTCGTGCAGGATGCCGCTGAAACCGTTGGCCCGGCGCGCGGCCTCGATGGCATTGAGGCCCGCGCGAACCGCGGCGTCTCCCGCCGCATGGAATTTGATCGCGATTCCGAGGCGATCGAATCTCGCGACCGCGCGGTTGATGACGTCCTGCTTGAGCAGCAACATGCCTGTCCGGCTGGCCTCATCGGCGCGGCCCGCGACCGTGCCGGCATACGGCTGCAGCATCGCGGCGGTGTGCGAGTCCGTGGGCACGCCGTCGAGGAATATTTTTACGCAGTCAACAGCAAGACGGCTCCGGGCAAAGAAATTGCGCGCGGCGATGACGGCCTCCACCGCTTCATTGTCGGGTTCCCATGACATGCAAACCCGCGTTCGCTGCTTGAGCATGCCGGCATCGGCCACCGCCGCGTAGGCCTTGAGCTCCTTCTCGAGATTCGACGAGTAACCCGCCGCAGCTTCCGTGAAGGACGTGATGCCGAACGACAGCATGGTCGCCAACGAGCCCTCGAGCGCTGAGCGCACCTCGGCATCCGTGGGCGCGGGCACGTGTTTGCGCACCAGCAATACCGCGTCTTCGCGCAAAATTCCCGTCGGGCGGCCGGATTTATCGCGCTCAATGATTCCGTTCTGAGGATTTGCCGTGCGGCGATCGACGCCGGCAAGTTCGAGCGCCTGTGAGTTCGCCCAAGCGCTGTGCTCGCTCGAATCACCCAGGAGCACTGGATTGTGAGGAGCTACTGCATCCAGCATTTGGCGATTCGGCGCCGGTCCGACGGCGGCGACGTCCCATTGCCCGCCGGTAATCCACTTGCCCGGGCCGGCCTTGGCGGCGCAGGCGCCGACGATCCGTTGCAGTACTGCAAGCGATGATCCTTGCGGAATCACGCAGCGTTGCGCTTGTAGGCCGGCGAAAATCGGGTGGACGTGCAAGTCATGAAAGCCCGGCAGCACGGCGTGGCCGTTGAGATCGATGCGGCGCGCGGCCTTGTCCCGCAATCGGTCCAGTTCCTCGCTGGTGCCGATCCCGACGATGAGGCCTTGCGCGTCGATTGCCATAGCCTCCGCTACACCGCCGGGGGTATGAATTCGCCCGTTGACCAGCAAGATCGCCACTTCGCCATCGCCCCCAGGCTGCATGGCCGCGGGCGCGGCGCGCAGCCGCGGCGCGGCACACACCAGCAGTGTGCAGGCTGCCGAGATCAGGAGTCGTCTGGTTTGGGCGTTCATTGGCTCAATCCGCTCTGACGTGATTCTCGACGCTGTACTTCAGGAAAAAGTCCGCCTGTTGATAGTCAGGATAGAGCGCCTGCATCTTCTGCATCGCCTCCTCGCGCGATTTCGCGGCCGAAGTGATGCGGACGAAGTCGTCGATGTAGCGAATCATCGTGTCGAAGAGGCCCACATCCGTCGGATCCCCGTGTCCCGGATACACGGTCGGGTTGCGCGCCGCGTACCGTGATTTGATCCGCACGAGTTCGGCGCGCCACGTGGCGATGCGTTTATTGTCGATGTCATCGCCCATCCAGAGATGAACCTTGTTGTAGCCCAGGTCCGCGAGGAACAGAGCGTTCAAAGCCTTGCTGTATACGGTGATCGTGTGCGGCGATTCCGCGGGCGGGTAGTCGGTGGTGAGTTCCAGGGTACCGCCGCCGATCAGGCTCAGCGTTTTGCCGGGAAGTACATGAATCCAGTTCTCATAGTCGAATCCTTGCGGATTCCCAGGCGATCTCGGCAGCAGCGCCGGCTCCAACGCCGGCTCGGCACCGGTCTCTCCGCCTTGGCTCATATAGATGGCATAGCTCTTGACGTCGCGCCTGATCGCTTCGGTGGCGACGACGATCTGCGCCTCGGGGAACTCCCTATGGAACCAATCCATGCCGGTGAAGTGGTCGGTGTGGCCGTGGCTGATCAAGATGTGGGTCAGCGGCAATCCCTTCGCCTTGATGATGTCCCGGCAAGCTTCTTCGCCTCGTAGGTCTTGCGCTGCACGTCCATGACGATGAGCGATTTGCCATTGGAAAAGATGAAGGAATTCACGCTGGCGAAGCCGCCTTTGAAGACTTCGACTTGAAGCGTTTGCGCGACCGCGCAATGTCGCGAGGGCCGCCCGCGAAAACCACCAAGCACATCCCCAGGGTGGAAGAATTGTTCTCAACGATCCCATGGCTCGTCCGGGAGCCTATCGTTCACGGCTTGCGTCGTACACCTTTTCGCCCGCAATGAACGTCATGCGCACTTTGGTGTCATGTATTCGCGTGACAGGAACGGCGTACGGATCCTGATCGACGACGATGATGTCGGCGAGCATGCCAATGTCGATGGAGCCGACACGGTTGGCCATGCGCTCCTGGCGTGCGGCATTGACCGTGAAAAGATCCATGGCCTGAGCGAACGATATGGCCTCCGTCTTTCCGAAAAAACGCCCCCCGCCGCCGGGGACCTGCCGCGTCACCAAGGTTTCGATGCCGATCCAGGGATTGACGGAAGGCACGACGCTCCAATCGGATCCCGGCACAACCAGCGCGCCGGATTCGATCATCTCCCGCACCGGCCAGACCCGCTTGATCACCTCCGGGCCCACGGCCGCGGCGATGTCGTCGCTGATCGGGCTCGGGCTCCAGAGATAGGGGGATACTTCGAAGGTCGCGCCAATGGCACGAGCGCGCGCAATGTCCTCGGCGGCCACGAAGGTGCAGTGACCGACATTGTGCATCGAGGAACTGAAGCCGTTGCTCTTGCGCGCCGCCGCGATCGCGCTGAAGGCCCGCCCTGACCGCGGCATCCCCGGCCGCATGAAATTTGACGGTGAGACCCATCCGGTCAAAGCGGGTGACTGCGGCGTCGAGCACATCCTGCTTGACGAGCAGCATTCCTTTGCGCGCCGCCTCATCGTCGCGGCCGGCAAGGGTGCCCGCGTAGGGTTCGAGCATGGCGGCGGTGTGCCCGTCGGTGGGTACCCCGTCGAGAAAGATCTTCACGCAATCCGGGGCCACGCGCGGGCGGGCATAGAGGTTGCGTGCGGCGATGGCGGCTTCGGCGTCGGCGCTGCCGGGGGTCCATGTGAGACACAGCGTGGCGCGCTGCTTCAAGACGCCGGCGTCGGCGAGCTTCGCGTAGGCCTTGAGTTCTGCATCGTTGCCTGCGACAAATCCCACGGAAGCTTCGGTGTACGACGTGATGCCGAAGGACAGCATCTCGTGCGTCGCCCAAGTGAGCGCGGCGCGCACCGCGTCCGCGGAAGGCTTGGGAATATGCTGTTCTGACGAGTTCGATGGCGGCTTTCCCGGAGGATGCCGCTGGGATCGCCGGCCGCATCGCGTTCGATGATGCCCCCTGCAGGATTCGGCGTGGCGCGCGTGATGCCGGCCATCGCCGAGCGCCCGGGTATTTGCCCAGGAGCTGTGCCCGCTCGTGTCATCGAGCAGCGCCGGATGGTTGTCGGCGACAGCATCGAGCGCGGCCCGGTCCGGTATGCGTCCCAACGCAGACGCATCCCACTGGCCGCCGACGATCCATTCGCCGGGTCCCAAGCGTGCCGCACACTCCTTGATGAGTTTCTGGGCCTGCGGCAGGGACAGCCCCTGGGGAATCTTGCACTGTCGCTCGCTGATCCCACCGAAAATCGGATGTACGTGGACATCGTGCAGGCCCGGCAGAACGGTCGCAGCGCGCAAATCGACGACTTCGGTCTTCGATCCCCGATACGGTTGCACCGCGGAGCCGTCTCCCAATGCAACGATCACGCCGTCGCGAATTGCCAACGCCTCGGCCCAGCCGGCCGGCGTCTTCACGTGACCGTGCATCAAGACGAGGTCGGCGGGTTCAGGCACCGCGGAGTCCGCCGCAGCGCCCTGCGCACCCGCAAGCAGGGCAAAACCGGCGAGCGCGCGGATCAGGTGCACCGTCTTCATCAGTAGCGGAACAGCGCCGTAACGCCGACGGTCAGCGGCCGCCAAGTGATGTCTTGGAACAGCGGCGACGGCACTCCGGCGTTGTTGACCACCGAGATCTTGGGTTGCGAGTTGAACAGGTTCTGCGCGAACAACGAGACGTCGAATTGCTGCCACTTCAAGCCGGCGCGCAGCGAGGCATAGGAGGTCGAGGCAATCGGAGGAACATTGCCGGGAATGGCCCCATTGGCCGGGTCCTGTGCCGCGATCGTGGCGGTCTGCTTGGCGCTGTATTGGTAATCTGCGCGCACATAGCCGTTCTTCGCAAATAGAGGGAAATTCACCTGACTGAACAGCGCCAGCCGTCCAGGGCGCGCCGGGCAGATGATTGCCATCCTGCACGATGGAAAAGAAGCCCGGGGTTGCGGCGGCCAGCGGTGTCGCGAAGACGGTCTGGGTGTAGGCAGCGTTCGTGTAGCCGAAGGTTCCGCCGACGGTGAGTGCATCGCTCACCTTGAACTGAGTCTGCAGATCGAAGCCCTTGCTGTCGGCGGCCCCGAGATTTTCCGTGAACTGAAAGCCGCACTGCAGCGCGACGTTCTGCTGAATGTTGTTCCACTTGATGTAGTAGACGCTGGCATCGAGCAGCACGCGCCGGTCGTTCCAGGCATTTTTCGTGCCGAGTTCGTAGCTCCACACCTAGTCCGAGCTATATTGCGGCGGGACGCCGGTGAGACCGTAGGGAGGAAATCGCAGAACTGGCCGATATCGGGATTGGCGCCGCCGATTCGGTAGCCCTTCGCCACCGTCGCATACATGAGATTGTCGGAATCGAATTGATACGTCAGGCCGAATTTGGGCGTGACCGGGTGTTCGGTGATCGAAACGGAACTCGACACCGGAGGACCCACCACAAAACCGCTATAGTACGCCTGCCCTTCGAACTCGGCCTTGGAGACGCGCAGGCCGAGCGTCAATTTCAGATGCTCTGTCACCTTGACGTCTGCCTGGCCGAAAAGCGCAGATTTGCTTGTCGACCGAGCTGAAGGGATTTTGCTTGTAGATGTAGCCATCGCCCACCGGCAGGCCGATGTCCGTCAACAACGCCGGGTCGTAGACATTTTCGATCGTGTTTTCTTTCGCGTTCTGGATAGAACACACCCGGCGTCCATTTGATGCGCGACTCGGGGTCGGCTCGACTCCAGCCGCAACTCCTCGGTCCAATTGTTTTGATTGTCGGCCCAATATCCCGGCGCCGTCACGGGTTCAGGCGGATACGGGTCACCCAAGAAAATGGCGCGATCGACCGATGAATAATCGGTGACCGCGGACTGATTGCGCTTGTAATAAGACGTGCTCGACACGAGCCGCGCCGCCCCGAGATCCCAATCGATCTTGAGCTCCGAGAGGGTGAATTGATCGGTGCTGGGCTGGGGATTTCATTGCCGTTGCGCAGCGTCGCGTCGAATTGTCCGCCCGTCGGGTCCGGCGGCGGCGTCCCCGGCTGAATGCTCCACCATGACGCCGTGTCATCGACATGGCGGTACTGGTAGTAAATCGACGGTGTGATCGTCAAATGCTCGGTGGCGGCCCATTTCAATGCCAGCCGCGCGGTCTTGGTGGTGGTGGCGTTGGCGTTTTTTTCCGCCGTCTGCTTGGTCGTGCCAGTCGATTCGATCGACATAGCCGCCCTCATGCCGGTAGGAGACGCTGGCGCGAAATCCGAGCGTGTCCTCGACGATCGGACCGCCTCCCGCCAGTCCGATTTCCTCCACGGGGTCGCCGCCGTCGGTGGCCGCGAGTTCGGATCGTGCGTATGCCGGAGTATTGGTGCAGACCCGGCTCCGGCGTGATGAACCGTACCGTGCCGCCCTCGGATCCCGACCCGAACAGCGTGCCTTGCGGACCCCGCAGCACTTCGACCCGATCGATGTCGAACAGCTGCGGGTAAGCGTTGAAGGTTCCGAACGACAAATGACGGCCCTGGATCGGCACGTCGTCGATATAGACGCCCGTCGTCGCGGCGCCGGCGGTCGAATCGATTCCGCGGATCGCGATGTCGGAGGACTCGGAATTGTTGTTGATCGTGCCTCGGAAAAACGTGAGTCCCGGTGTAAGCCGGGCGATGTCGTCGATATGGCGCGTCCCCTGCGCGTCCATGATCGCCTGGTTGTAGACACTCACGCTGATCGGCACATCCTGCAATCGCTCCTCGCGTCTTTGCGCGGTGACGAGGATTTCCTCGAGCCCCGCGGTCTCGGCCGATGCGCCGGCAGCGTCCGCCGCCGCCGCGGCAGCCGTGGACTGGGCAGCGGCGAAAACGAACACAAGAGAAATGAGGCGATTAATCTGAGTCATGGAGTCTCCTGCATCGGCCACTATGCGGCTGCATTGATTACAGCAGCATTTGATGCCCCCGAACGGGACATTCGGTGCGATCTCCGCGTGCTTGTTGACGAATACGGTGCCGGCCTCGAGGCGGGCGGCCACGGCCGCCAGCTGCTTCTTGTCGCTGCCCCACACCGAAGCATCGAGTCCGAACTGCGTGCCGTTGGCCAACGCGATGGCGTCGTCCAGATTCGCGGTAGCGAATGATCGGCAGCACCGGACCGAACTGTTCCTCGTCGACGATCCGCATGCCGTCAGTCGCCTCGGCGAGCAACGTCACCGGGTAGAAGTAGCCTGCTCCGGGCATGCGGCTCGCCGCCCAACAGAACTTTGGCCGCCGCGCGACTTGCGCATCCTCGACGAGCTCGATGACGCGGCGGAATTGCCGCTCGTTCTGCAGCGGTCCGAGGACATTGCGCTCATCCATGCCGTCGCCCATGGGAATCTTGGCGTCCGATATCGACGAGCGCGCTGCAGACTTGCGTCGTGGACGCTTTCGTGCACGTACAGGCGCTTCAGAGCGCCGCAGGTTTGGCCGGAATTGATGAACGCGCCCCAGAACATCGGTTCCGCGAGCTTGGTCGATGTCCGCATCCGGCAGCACGATGCCCGGCATCATTGCCTCCGAGTTCCAGAGTCAGCGCCTTCAGCGTGGGGGCTGCGCTGGCCATCACTTTCTTCCCCGTGGCGATGGAGCCGGTGAAAACGACCTTTCCGATGCGCGGGTGCTGGCTGAGCGCGGCGCCGAGCTCATCGCCGCCGGCGACCACATTGACGAGGCCGGGCGGCAACGCTCGATCGATGAGTTCGATCATGCGCAGCGTGCCGAGCGGCGTGAACGGCGAGGGCTTGATGACGACGGTATTGCCCGTACGGATCGCCGGGACGATGTGCCAGATCGCGATCATCAGGGGCCAGTTCCACGGCGTGATGGAGCCGACCACGCCGATCGGCTCACGGAGCATTTCTATGCGCTTCGCCGGCGAATCCTCGATGAGCTTGGGCGGAAGACTGAGGGACGCGGTGTACGCGGCCCACGCGGCGCAACCTCCGAGCTCGAATTCCGAGCCCAGACCCTTGAGCGGCTTGCCCTGCTCCGCCGTCAACAACACCGCAAGCTCGCGCGCATTGTCGGAGACGGCCTTCGCGATCGCCTGACACGCCTCTTCGCGCTGCCGGTCGCTCGAACGGCGCCAGATCGCGAAAGCTCGCTCGGCCGCCTCGATGGCCTGCTCGAGATGCTCGAGCGTCCCGACCGGGCAAAGCCCGACCAGCCGTCCGGTGGAGGGATTGAGGATAGGCCGGTATTCCGCCGTGGGCACGGAACGGCCGCCGATGGTCATCTCGAATTTACCTGTCATGCAGCTCCCTGGGTGGCGGCGGGTGTGTGCTTTGAAGCGGCACCCGCTCGACAGGACCATTGTCGGCGCTGCGGAGCGTGCAATGCTTGGAGCACGGTGCGCCGGCGCTGTACTAGAGTGCAGGGCCGCGCATGTTGCGCGGCAGTCGCGCTAGGATCGACGCCCGGCTTCGGCCAGCGCGCGATACTCGCGCGGACTCACATCGTAATGCTCACGAAAGGAGCGCGACATGTGGGAAAGATCGTAAAAGCCGCAGCCCAAGGCGACTTCGGTGAGGGACAGCGTGGGGTCTTTCGCGATCATTCGCCGGCTGGCCTCAACTCGCAGCAAGCGGATATGGCGGCCCACGGACACGCCTTCCGTGGCGAATATCGAGTGAACATGGCGCTTGCTGACGCTGAATGCTGCGGCGATCATCGCCGGGCCGAGACGCTGATTGTGCAGGTGATTGTCGAGATAGGCCTTCATCTGTCCCAGCAGTTGCGCCGCAGTGGGGGCGCCGTGGCCGCTTCGAGCGCTCAACACGCCGCCGAGCATATCCAGGATGTTGGCTTCAATCCGGCTGATCATCGGCTCCTGCAGCCGGCTGATTCGGGCGACCACCTGGGCGACGAAACTGCTGAGCAAGCCGCAATCCGCTTCCTCCGCGGCCATTCGCAGTCCGAGAAACTGATCGGGGTCCCGCGTCAACGTGTGCATGGTCCGCGACGACAACGCGAGCACGGGCATTTCAAAATCATCCAAGAGCTGCAGGGAATAGGGCTCCCCCATCGAGGCAATGACGAAGTCGCCCGGCCGCAGGTGCACCTTACGATTGCGTTGCGACCAGTGGGACTCGCCCTTCATTTGAAACTTGACCAGGTACGGAGCATCCGACAGCCGTCCCACATGCGCCGGAGAATCGCGTCACCGCGCAGGGCGAGGCCGCGACCCTGGCCAGCCGCACCGAACCTATGTCCGAGGCCTCAACGCAGCCGCGAAAAAACTCGCGGGACCGGCCCCCTGGCTGCAGTTGCATCGGACAGAACACCTCATCCACGACCGCCTGGAAGTAGCTGAAGCGTTCCCTGTCGGGCACCGCCGTGACCGGAAATGATCTATACATGAGCGTGTTCTCCCGGCGACCAGCGAGCCGCTATTTTGCGCTCTCGACGGACTATCGCCTCCGGGGCGCCATTCGTCAACGGCGCGGCGCACACACGACTTAGACGTTGAACCTAAAGTGCATCACATCGCCTTCCTTGACGATGTACTCCTTGCCTTCCAGCCGCAGCTTGCCCGCCTCCTTCGCGCCGGCCTCGCCCTTGCAGGCGATGAAGTCGTCGTAGGCAATGACCTCGGCGCGGATGAAGCCGCGCTCGAAGTCGGTATGGATGACGCCGGCCGCCTGCGGCGCGGTCGCTCCGGCGTGCACCGTCCAGGCGCGCACCTCTTTGACGCCGGCCGTGAAATAGGTCTGCAGCCCGAGCAGCGAATAGCCGCCGCGGATGACGCGATTGAGTCCCGGCTCATCGAGCTTCAGCTCCTTCAGGAAATCGGCGCGGTCGGCCTCCTCGAGCTGCGCGATCTCGGCCTCGATCGCCGCGCAGACCGGCACCACGACGGCGCCCTCCGCCTGCGGCGATCTCGCGCACGCGATCGAGCCGCGGATTGTTGGTGAAGCCGCTCTCATCGACATTGGCGACATACATCACCGGCTTGTCGGTCAGCAGGTGCAGGTCGCGCAGCAGCGCGTGCTCGTTGCGCATCGAGCTTGAGCAGCGCGCACCGGCTTCGCCAGGTTCAACTGCGCGCGCACCTTCTCCAGCAGGTCGCGCGATCTTGACCGCATCCTTGTCCGCGGTCTTCGCCGCCTTCACCGCCTTCTGATACGCGCGCTCCACGCTGTCGAGATCCGCCAGCGCCAGTTCGGTGTTGATCACTTCGATGTCGCTCGCCGGATCGATCTTGCCGGCCACGTGGATGATGTCGTCGTTCTCGAAGCAGCGCACCACGTGCGCGATGGCATCGACTTCGCGGATGTGCGCGAGGAACTTGTTGCCCAGTCCCTCGCCCTTCGACGCGCCCGCGACCAGTCCCGCGATATCGACGAACTCCACCGTCGTGGGCAGAATCTTCTCCGGATGCACGATGGCCGCCAGCTTCTCCAGGCGCGGATCGGGCACCGGCACCACGCCGACATTCGGATCGATGGTGCAGAACGGATAGTTCTCCGCCGCGATCTGCGCGCGCGTCAGCGCATTGAACAGCGTGGATTTGCCCACATTCGGCAAGCCGACGATTCCGCAGCGAATGGGCATCAGGTCTTTTCCCGCCCGGCTGTGCAGCCGGGTCATGGCGCGTTCCGCGCCTTGTTCGAGCAACAGCGGCATGCAATCCGCCGCGGTGCTGACCGCTTCCAAAATCAGATCCTCTTCGGCGCGCGGCGCGCGCGTCAGCACATAGTCGATCACTTCGGCCTTGTTGCCGGGATGGCCGATGCCGAAGCGCAGCCGCCAGAAATTCTCGCCGATATGCGCGATGGTGTCGCGCAGGCCATTGTGGCCGCCGTGTCCGCCGCCCTGCTTCAGGCGCACGCTGCCCACCGGCAGATCCAGTTCGTCGTGCGCGACCAGGATCTCCTCCGGGGCGATCTTGTAGAAATCGCTCAGCTGGCGGACCGACAGGCCGCTGCGATTCATGTAGGTGGTCGGCTTCAGCAGAATGATGTCCTGCTCGCTGATGCTGATGCGCGCGGTCTCGCCCGAATACTTGCGATAGTCGCGAAACTCCGCCGCCGTGCCGGCGCGCAAGCAGGTCCACGAACCAGAAACCCGCGTTGTGGCGGGTCACCAGATGTTCGGGTCCCGGATTGCCGAGACCGACGATGATGCGCAACGGTAAACCAGCCATCGTGAACGCACTCACCCGACACCGAATCAAAAAAGTAAGGGCCGCCACTGCCGACGGCCCCGCTGCATCCAAGACGGTCGAGAAACTTATTTCTTGGCGTCTTTCTTCGCCGGTTCCTTCTTGGCGTCCTCTTTCTTCGCAGGCTCCGCCTTCTTCGCCGCATCCGCCGCCGCTGCCGGCGGCTGCTGCCGCTCCCGCCGCAGGTGCCGCTGCCGCACCCTCCGCCGCCGGTGCGCCGCCGCCGCTGCCGCCGTCGGTTCGGGCTCTTCCGCACGCGGGCTGTGAATGGCCACGACCGCCGCGTCTTCCTTCGCCAGATCCACCAGCTGCACGCCCGCCGGAATCTTCAGCTGCGACAAGATGGATGCTCTCGTTCAGCGACAGTCCGGAAATGTCGACCTCGATGAATTCCGGCAGATCCTTCGGCAGGCAGGAGACTTCGACCTCGTTGCGCATGTGCGACACGATGCCGCCCTGCGATTTGACGCCCGGCGAAACGGCCGCGCCCTTGAAGTGCAGCGGAATGCTGATGCGGATCTTCTCGTTCTCCTCGACGCGCTGAAAATCGATGTGCACGATCGCGTTCTTGAACGGGTGCCGCTGCACGTCCTTCAAGATGGCCGCCTGCGTCTGATCGCCGACCTTCAAACTGAGGATGGTCGAATAGAAGCGCTCGTTCTCGAGCATGATCAGCGAGCTTCTGATGGCTCAAGGTCAGCGCGCGCGCGTCCGCATGCCCGCCATACAGAATTGCCGGCACTTTTCCTTCGTGACGCAGGCGGCGGCTCGCACCTTTGCCTTGCGTCTCGCGGAACTCGGCGACGAGTTCAAAAGAGGTTTTCATAATCTTCTCCAGTTACATCACAAACACGGCGCCCTCGCACCGCGACCAGTTGCGGAGGACCACCGACCAATTCAATCGATGTACAGCGAGCTCACCGACTCCTCGTCGCTGATGCGCCGTATGGTCTCCGCCAGCAATCCCGCCACGCTCAGCTGGCGAATGCGCTTGCACGCCTTGCCGCTCTCCGACAGCGGAATCGTGTCGGTGACCACCAATTCGTCCAGCACCGACTTCGAAATGCGCTCGATCGCCGCGCCCGACAGCACCGCATGCGTGATGTAGGCGACCACCTTGAGCGCGCCCTCGTCCTTGAGCGCCTGCGCCGCCTGGCACAGCGTGCCGGCGGTATCGACCATGTCATCGATCAGCACGCAGGTCTTGCCCTCGACTTCGCCGATGATGTTCATCACCTTCGATTCGTTCGGCCGCGGCCGGCGCTTGTCGATGATCGCCAACTCCGCATCGTCCAAGCGCTTCGCCAGCGCCCGCGCGCGCACCACGCCGCCGACGTCCGGCGACACCACGATCATGTTCTCGTACTTCTGCTTCCAGGCATCGCCCAGCAGCACCGGCGAGGCGTACACATTGTCGACCGGTATGTCGAAAAATCCCTGGATCTGGTCGGCGTGCAGATCGACCGTCAGCAACCGATCGACTCCCGCGCTCGCGATCATGTTCGCCACCAGCTTCGCCGTGATCGCCACCCGCGTCGCGCGCGGCCGCCGATCCTGGCGCGCGTAGCCGAAATACGGCACCACCGCCGTGACGCGCTTCGCCGACGCCCGCCGGCAGGCGTCGGTCATCATCAGCAGCTCCATCAAATTATCGTTCGCCGGCGGACACGTCGGCTGCACGATGAACACGTCGCGGCCGCGCACATTCTCCATCAACTCGACGTTCACCTCGCCGTCGCTGAACCGCCCGACATGCGCGCGGCCCAACGGCACGTGCAGGTGCCGCGTGATCTCCTGCGCCAGCGCGGGATTCGCATTGCCGGCGAACACGGCGATCGGTCGGTGAATCGAACTCTTTACTTTGCGACATAGGACGCTCATGCTCGAATTGGCTGGGGTGGAAGGATTCGAACCTCCGTATGGCGGGATCAAAACCCGCTGCCTTACCGCTTGGCGACACCCCAACTTGGAATCAACTCAATCGACGATTCACGCCGCCGACTCAAGCCGGCCGCTAATCTCTCAAGCAAGGGCGAGTCGTTCAGTCCGCGCGCCAAAAATGCCTCGCAATCCCGGCGGCAACTTGCCGCACGATGTCGCGGCCGCGATCGGTCGTCTCACAGGCCATAAAAACACAGGCCCCCGTGCCGGTCAGGCGCGCCGGGCCGAAGCGCGACAGCCAATCGATCGCGCGCGCGACCTCGGGATATCGGCGCCGCACCACCCTCAAGCAATCGTTCCGACCACCGGACGCCAGGAAACCGTGAATTGTGATGGGCGGAGAATTCCTTGTCAATTCAGGATCCTGGAATACTTCGGCGGTGCTGACGAAGACATTTGGCTTTAAAATCAAATAGT
>CAVRKJ010000017.1:0-718987 GCA_963721515.1 uncultured Actinomycetota bacterium
TTGCGGAGCCCAGGGGGGTGGCCTGGGCTCGTAGCGCGTGGATCGGGGCCGGATGACTGCCCGGCCCTGATCGGTGCGCTCTGGGAGTCTGGCTTGTGCGGTTAGTGTGCTGGGGTGATGGGCAGGGTGCGGCGGCGGTGGGTGAGGTAGAGGCTTGCGCCGAGGAGGACGAGCACGAGCCCGAGCGTGATCCCGGCTCCGATCATGGCGTCGGTGAGGAATTCGCGCTGGGAGATCGTGACGATCCGGGTCGGTGGGATGCTCGCAACCGCGCTTTCATTGGCGGTTTCCAGTGCGGCGAGTTCGCGAGCGACTCGGGCGCTTTGGGCCTGGATCGAGGCAGCCATGGCATTGGTCGCCTTGCGTGAGCGCTGATCGACCCTGGGTGTGGCGTGGGTCTGCACCGCGGGTGCGGGCGGGTACGGCTGCGCCGTGGCTGCGGCCGGGGCGACGGCTGCGATGGTGAGGGCGAGGGCGATGCCGGTGCTGATGTGATGGTGGTGGCGGAACATGTGGGCTCCCTTTTGCGTTTGTCGATCGCGGGGTGCGTTCGGATCGCCTGGCACCGTGCCGGTGGCGGGTAAGGGCGCGTCGAGGGGCGGTCAGAGGACGGTAAGAAGCCCGGAACGGCGGGCGTTTGGTGGTACAGTCGCGATGGGCGCCACCGTTGGGACGGGGCCGTGGACTTTCGGATACTTGGGCCGCTTGAGGTCTCACAGGATGGGCAGTCGCTCCGGTTGGGCGGCGCGCAGCAGCGGGCGCTGCTGGCGGTGCTGCTGATCTATCGCGGCGAGGTCCTCTCGACTGACCGGCTGATCGACGAACTGTGGGCGGACCGCCCGCCCCCAACCGCCGCCAAGACCGTCCAGGGCTACGTCTCGCAGCTGCGCCGGGTGCTCGGCGAGGAGGCGATCCTGACGCGGGGGCACGGCTACGTGGTGGCAGTCGTCAGCGATCAGGTCGACGTCGCGCGCTTTGAGGCGCTGATGAGCGAGGGTCAGACCGCCCTCGCCGATGGCGACGCGGTGAATGCCCAGCAGCGACTGGGCGACGCGCTGGCGCTGTGGCGGGGGGAGCCGCTGGCTGATTTCGCCTATGACGCGTTCGCGCAACCGGAGATCGCGCGGTTGCAGGAGTCGCGGCTGACCGCCATTGAGGCGCGGATCGACGCCGACCTCGCGCTCGGCGAGCACACACGGCTGGTCGCAGAGCTCGAGGCGCTCGTTCACCGGCATCCGCTACGCGAGCGCCTCATCGCTCAGCTGATGCTCGCGCTCTACCGGTCGGGCCGCCAAGCCGAGGCGCTGGAGTGCTATCGCGTCGCCCGAAAGCGGCTGGTCGAGCAGCTTGGGCTTGACCCCGGCCGCGATCTTCAGGAGCTCGAAGGAGCGATCCTGGCGCAAGATCGGGGGCTGGATTCACCAACCCAGGGGTCGGCTCGAGGACCGCCCCCGCTCGCTCGACGGCGGCGTGCCGGACTCGTGATCGCCGCGGCGGGCGTCGTCCTGCTCGCCGCGATCGCCGCGGCCGCGGTCACGTTGTCAGGTTCGGGCTCTGCCTCTCTGCGGGTGGGCGCGGACTCGGTGGCTGAGCTCGACCCGCATAGCAACACGGTCGTCGGGTGGGCTTCGGTCGGCGCTCGGCCGGGGGCGATTGCGTTTGGCTCTGGATCGCTATGGGTGGCCAACATGGACGATCAGACCGTCTCGCGCATCGACCCGGCGAGCCTCCGGCCAGTGGGGGTGCTTAGGATGGGCGGCACGCCGACGGGGATCGCCGCGAGCGCCAATGCGATCTGGGTGGTGGAATCAGACCCGGGAGCCAGCGCGGTGTCCGTCACACGAGTGGACCCCGAGTTCAACTCACCCGGTCGCGCTGTGCGGATCGGGAACGTCGTCCCGGGCGGGCCGGGTGCGATCGCGGCGCACGGAAACACCGTCTGGGTCGCTCCGTCGTCTGGCCTGCTCACGCGCCTTGACCCGGCGACGGGGCAGATCGCCCATCGGGGGTCGACCCGAACGCGGGGCCGACCGCGATCGCCCTCGACGGTACTGCCGTGTGGGTGACCGACAACGAGGCCAACAACGTCACGCGGATCGACCCCACCGGGCTGCAGACATCGACCGCAGTCAACGTGCCCAGCGGGATCGCGGTCGGCGCGGGCGGAGTGTGGGTTGCCGACTCAGAAGACGACGCCGTCGTTCGGATCGATCCGACCACGCAATCTGTGACTAGGACAATCGCGGTGGGGCGCTCACCGGCAGGGATCGCGATTGGTGCCGGCTCGATCTGGGTGGCCGACAGCGGCGACGGTACCGTCACCCGCATCGACCCCCGCACCAATCGGGTGCTCGCGAGGATCCCGGTTGGCGGCAGCCCTCAGGCAATCACGATCGCGAACGGGCGCGCCTGGGTCACCGTCGACGCGCAAGCGATCGGGCCGGCCGACCTAACGTCAGGCGGCGGGACCCTGCGGATGGACGCCCCCTTCGTCGACTTTATGGACCCGGCGCTGGCGTACTACACACTGTCGGAGCAGCTGCTCTACGCGACATGCGCAAAGCTGCTCAACAACCCGGACACGCAAGGTACCGCGGCGGGGACGCAGCTGACGGCCGAGGTCGCGCGGTCCCTGCCCAGACGCTCGGCCGACGGCAGGACCTACCGGTTCACTATCCGTCCCGGCTTTCGCTTCTCACCACCTTCGAACAAGCCGGTCACCGCACAGACGTTCAAAGCCACGATCGAACGCACCCTCAATCCCCGGATGCGCAGCCCGGTGGCTTCACAATTCAACGACATCGTCGGTGCTGGCGCCTACATGGCGCACAAATCGCAGCACATCTCAGGGGTCATCGCGCGATCAGACACGCTGACGATCCGTCTCCGCGCGCCGGAGCCCGACTTCCTGGCGCGGATCGCGGAACCAGCCATGTGCGCAGTCCCGCCCGACACCCCGGTCGAGCCCAAGGGGGTGCGAGAGATTCCCTCCGCCGGGCCGTACTACGTCTCGTCCTACACGCCCGACCAGAGTGTCGTGCTGCTGCGCAACCCGAACTACCGAGGCAGCCGTCCGCACCATTTCGAGCGAATCGAAGTGGCGATCGGGATCTCCAATCGCCAAGCCGTCGCCGACGTCAAGGCCGGGACCGCTGACTACATCGCGCTGGGCGGGCCCACCGCCACAGGCATCACTAGTGCCCAACTCGCAGTGCGATACGGAGCACGCAGCACAGCCGCAGCACAAGGACGGCAGCAGTACTTCGTAGAACCGGGCCCAACCGTCACCTTCTTCTACCTCAACACGCACCGTCCCCTCTTCCGCGACGCACGGATGCGCCAGGCCGTCAACTACGCCATCGACCGGCGCGCGCTCGCCAGAGTCGGCGGCGGCGGCCAACCATGGCCCGAGCGCCCCACCGCCGACTACCTACCCCCCGGCATCCCCGGATCGACGAACGCGCCCGTCTATCCGCTCACCCCAGACCTCCCAAAAGCAAACGCGCTCGCCCACGCCCGAGGCCAAACGGCGGTGCTCTACACGTGCGAGGAACGGACCTGCAGGCTACAGGCGCAACTCGTCAAGACGGAGCTCGCGGCGATCGGGCTTCGCTTACAGGTCAAGGAATTCCCGATCGACACACTACAAGCAGCCTCAGCGGCGCCGCACCGGAAGTTTGACCTCGCATTCGGTGGAATTACGGCAGACTATCCGGACCCATCCGCGATGCTCGACTTTCTGCTCAACACCGAATCCTTCGACGACCCGACCTACCGGCGCCGGCTCACCGCCGCAGCGCGACTCAGCGGGCCGGCACGCTACATCGCCTACGGTAAGCTCGACGACGACCTCGCCCGGAACGCCGCCCCCCTCGTGGCCGTCGGCGACCTCGCCGACCACGATTTCTTCTCAGCACGGATCGGCTGCCAAACCTACGGCTTCTACGGCGTGGACCTCGCTGCGCTCTGCATCAAGCGCGCCGCCCCGTGAGCGCCACGACGGGGACTCGGCGTTAAGGGGGGGCGCAGGGGCTGGACTATCTCGCCGCGGTGCGATCTCACCGATCGGCAGACGCCGCCGCGCGCGACACGAGGCATGGAGGCGGCGGTCGCCTACCGCCATCTGGACGTCTGCGCCCTCTCGACACATCTATGAGGAGTGTCCGAGGCCCGATGCGATCCGCGACCACTTCGCCGGCTACGCGAAAACGCAAACGGGTGCAGGCCTTCATGTGAAGCGGACGACGGGCCTCGAACCCGCGACCTTCGGCTTGGGAAGCCGACGCTCTACCAACTGAGCTACGTCCGCGTGTCGGGCGATTCTAGGGGTCCGCAACCGCACACGCGGACGGGTCTAAGCGGACGGCGGGCGGTCCTCGGGCTCACGTGGCTCGTCGACCCAGACGCTGAACAGCGGCAGCCCGGCAAACCCCGACGCCGGCCCTGGCGAGCCGCCCGAAGCCCGGCCAGACGACGCGGGCCGCCCGGAGATCGCCACCGCGGCATACGGATGGTCAAAGTGCAGGACGGCGCTCCGCTGGAGCGTGCGCTGGACCGGCAAACGGGCAGCGCTGGCCCGCGCCACCATCGCCGTCACGGCGGCGGCCTCAAAGCCGTAGCGGGTGAAGGACGCGACGGCGGTCTGCGCCGCGTCACAGACATCATCGACCCCGGGGCCGATCAGCCGCCGCAGGGTGTCGAGCGCCGGGCGCGTCCCAAAGCGCACTGACCCCAGCAGGTCGAGATCGCCGCGCACGCTCCACGCCGGCAGCGCGGCTCCGGCGATCCGCTCCAGCGGTGGCTCCTTGACATACGTCGGCACCTGTTCCTCGGAGATCTCCCAGGAATGCCCCGATCCGAGCGGCAGGTCATACAGCGAGCACGCCTGCGTCCCCGAGTGCTCGCCGGTGGCGAAGGCCGCCATCTCGTGAGCGGCGGCCAGCACGGCCTCGCGCTCCACGCCGGGGTCCGCGGACACTGAGACCACGGTGAGATCCTCCCGCGCCACCGCGCAATGCGCCGCGACCACCCCCGCCGCCGCGGTCCGGGCAATCATCGCCCGCTCCCCTCCCCGGGCCAGGCTGTCCCAGAGCAGGCGCTCCACCCTCCCCTTCCATGGGCTGGCAACGCCCAGATGGTCGTGCGCCGGTACCACCTCGAACGGCACCTCCCATGACACCCGGGTCGCCAGCGCGGACGCGAGCACCACACGCGTCAGCTCGTCGATCCGAACCGGGAACGACTTGATCAGCCCCATCGTCTCGCGCGCGGCCCACGCGTCGGCCTCGGCCTGAGCGGGCATGAAGCCGGATTGAACGCCGGGCGGCAGGTCCCGCACCCAGCCGGCCAGCGCGTCCGTGGCATCGCGCGCGCGGACCCACACTGCGATCGCCGCCTTCAGCGCCGGCGGCGGCGCCGCCATGAAGTCAGCCAGGAGCCGACCCGCCGAGACGCCCGAACATCCGAGCGTCTCCTCGAGCGACGCCCGCTCCGAACCTTCCGCCGCACCCGCGCACGCGGCGAGCAACAGCCACACGCCCAGGGGCGAGGCCACCGAGCCACGGGGGTGCTGCTCGAGCACCGCCGGGCTCACGTGGCGCGCGTAGGCGCTGACGAGCAGCGGAAAACGTTGGACCGAACCGCCGACGTGAACCCCTTCCGGCGTCATTGGCGTCATCATGGCACCCACCACCAAGCTCCTACCCTGGACGCCGTGCGACCACTCGATGCCGCCGTCGGGGCTGAGCTCGCCAGCCGCCTGCTCGGCGCGACGGAGCAACTTCAGCGGGACGTGGCCATCGCCGCCGCGGTCGCGGCCGTGCGCGCCGCCCGGCTGTCGCGGCCGCTGCTCGACGAAGCGATGGACGATCTCGTCAGTCGGCGCTATGGCGGCGCCCGGCGCGACCGGGTCAAGACCCTCGAGCTGGAGCTCGACGAGCGCGCGTGGACGATCCAGTCAGAGCTCGAGGACGGCGGCGGCGACGCGGCCGAGTACGACAACGCCTTCCGGCGGGCGCGCGCCGCCGGCGCGGTCAAGATGGCCCTTGACCTCAGTCCCCGCACCGCGGTGGCCGAAGCCGTGTACGAGAGCGCACAGGCGGTTGACAGCCGGGAGCGCTTCGCGCAGCTGCTGGACGCAGTCCTGGTCCTCGTCGAGCCCGGGAACCACGCAGCGGCGCGGGACATGGCGGGCCTGTTCTGGCCGCGGTTCGTGGAGGTCGACGGCTACGTGCTGATCGCCGACCACTTCGAGCCCGATACCTTCGCCGAGTTCCGTGAGCAGCGCCCGGACAGCCGCCCGGCCGTGGAGGACATGATCAACCACGTCCACGTCCTGGAGGTCGCCAGGCCCCACGCCGAGCCCGAGGCGGTCGGGCAGGCGTGCCGTCACATCACGCAGGCGTGGCGCGACACGCTGGACGCGACCCTCCCGCGCCACGACGTCACGGTCGACTGGGACCCGCAGGAGCGGATCGTGACCGCCTTCTCACACGCCGCGGGGGCGTGACCACACTGACCGCAACGAGTTAGTGCAGGTGCGTGCTGTGAGCCTGGACGACCTCGTGCCAGAGCTCCTCAAGCGCGATCACCTGGGCGATCCGGGCGCGGCGGGCGGCGCCGTCTCGCTCGAGGTCGGCGAGTCGCTGCTTGTTGTGCTGGCGCTTGGCGGCGCCGTCCGGCATCTCGTCGTAGATGTCTCGCGGAATCATGGTGGTCTCCTTGACCTCGGTCTCTCTCCTTGACGTCGGCGCCGGAGGGTCCGGCGCCGATACCCCCGCTTATCGACCGGCGCTCTCCCCTCTTCAGCCGGATTGGACGCCAGTGGACGAACGTCCAGGGGAGCCGGGGCGGGCTCGGGCCGACCCCCATTACCATCAGCCCGTATGCGCCGGTTCATCCTGCCCGGGTTAGTCGCCGCCGCGGCGGTGGCGCTGCTGGCGCTGCTCACCTTCGGCGTCTCCAACCGGGACGACACGTCGTCGATCGACGCGCTCGTGAACCAGGGGAAGTTCCCGGTCGCCCCCAACGCGCGCCAGGCCCTGCCGGTCCTCGGCAAGTCCGGCAAGGCCAGCCTTGCCGACTTCCGCGGCAAGGTCGTGGTCCTCAACGTGTTCGCGTCGTGGTGTGACCCGTGCCAGGCCGAGGCGCCCATCCTGGCCAAGGAACAGCCGATCCTGGCCAAGAGCAACGCGACGATGGTCGGGGTGACCTACGAGGACCTCTCCAGCGCCTCCGAACAGTTCGCCCGGCGCTATCACATCACCTATCCGGTGCTGCGCGACGTGACCGGCGACTTCGTGCGCTCGTTCGGTACCACGGGCGTGCCGGAGACGTTCGTGATCAACCGCCAGGGGCGGATCCAGGCGCTCCAGCGCTACCCAGTGACCACCCAGTGGCTCAACCAGACCCTCCCGCGCATCCTGGCGGAGAAATCATGACCGCCCGGCGCCGCCGCCGGACGGCCGCGGCGATCGCGTTGGCCACCGCGTGCCTGACCGCCGCAACCCTGACCGTAACCCTGGCCGGCGCCGTCGCCGCCCAGGCCGACGTCACGCCGCGGGCCTCCTACATCGAGGTCCTCAACGACGTCATGTGCGTCGTCTGCCACGAGCCGCTGGCGGTGGCCCAGTCACCGGAGGCCTTCCAGGAGCGCCAGTACATCCGCACGCTCATCGCCCAGGGCGAGACCAAGCGGCAGATCGAGCACAACCTGGTGGAGCAGTACGGGCCGGCCGTGCTCGCCCGACCCCCGGCCCACGGCGTCAACCTGCTCGTTTACATCGTGCCGCCGCTCGTCCTCATCCTGGGGCTGACCACGCTGGCGATCTTCCTCCCGCGGTGGCGGCGCCGCGCCCGACAGAGCGACGCCGAGGCGACACGGGCCGCGGCCCCGCTGGACCAGGCCGACGCCCAGCGCCTCAACGACGATCTCGGCCGCTTCGCCTGAGGCCCAGGATCTACATCGAGTCCGGAGCGCTCACGCCGAGCAACCCGAGCGCGACGCCGATCGTCTGGCGCGTGGCCTGTGACAGCGCGATCCGGAACGACTCGGTCGCCTCAGGCGTCGCGCCCACCACCTTGCAGTCGCGGTAGAAGGCCGTGAACTGCTGCGCCAAGTCCAGCACGTAGACGGCGATGTGGTGTGGCGCGCGGCGATCGGCGGCCTCGGCCACCTCGTCGGGGAAGGCCACCAGCGCCTTGACGAGGTTGCGCTCCGCCTTCTCGAGCTCGGCGCCGTCCCAGTCCGACTCCGCATCCAGCGCCGCCGCCACCCGATCGGCCGAGAGCTTGCCCAGCATCGACACGACCCGCGCATGGGCGTACTGCACGTAATAGACCGGGTTCTCCGGCGACTCCTGCTTGGCCAGCTCCAGGTCGAGGTCGACCGTGCGGTCGTGGGAGCGCTGGAGCATCCAGAAGCGGGTGGCGTCGACTCCGACCTCGTCCAGCAGGTCGTCGAGCGTGATGAAGTCGCCGCGGCGCTTGGACATGCCCGCCCGCGCCTCGCCCTCCACAAGATGGACGAACTGGATGATCGGCATCTCGAGCGTCTCGGGGTCGCCCCCCAGGGCTGCCCAGGCCGCCTTCATGCGCGCCACGTAGCCGTGATGGTCGGCGCCCACCGGCAGCAGCTGGAGCTCCACTCCCCGCTCGCGCTTCTGCAGCAGATAGGCGACGTCGGCCGCCAGGTAGGTGGTGGCGCCGTCGGAGCGGCGCAGCACTCGGTCCTTGTCGTCGCCGAACCTCGTGGAGCGCAACCACAGCGCGCCCTCTGACTCATACGAGTGGCCGCCCTGTGCGACCACCTCCAGCGCCCGATCCAGGTAGCTGGGCGAGCCCTCGTGCAGGGTGCGCTCGGAGAAGTACTGGTCGTAGTGCACGCCATAGCGCTCGAGGGTGCCCTTGATCTGCGCCAGCAGCAGCTCGACCGCGCGCGCCGACGCCTCCTCGACACTCAGCGACGTGACGTCCGGGATCTCGGCGGCGAGGTCGCGCACGTAGTCGCCCTGGTACCCGCCCTCGGGAACGTCCTCCCCGCGGGCGCGCGCGATCACGGACTCGCCGAGCAGGCGGATCTGCCCGCCCGCGTCGTTGAAGTAGTACTCCCGCCACACGTCATGGCCGTGGTGCTCGAGCACGCGCGAGAGCGCATCCCCGTAGGCGGCGTGCCGACCGCCGGCTGCGACCAGAGGGCCGGTGGGGTTGGCGGAGACGAACTCAACGAGCACCCTGCGGGAGACGGCCGCGCCGCCGGCGCCGAAGCGCTCGCCCGCGTCGAGCACCGTGCGCAGCGCCCGCCGGTGCCAGTCGTCTGACAGGAACATGTTCACGAAGCCGGGACCGGCGACCTCGAAGCGCACGAGATCGGAGGCGAGCAGCTTGCCGAGCGCGGCGCCGACCTGTTCGGCGATCTCGCGCGGCGCCTTGCGCAGCGCGGGCGCGAGCAGCATCGCCATGTTGGTCGAGTAGTCGCCCTGCCCTTCACGCTTGGGGCGCTCGACGCGCACCGACGACGACGCGCCGCCGTTGCTGCCCAGGTCCGCGGCCGCCTGCGTGACCGCCGAGCGCAACTCCTGCAGCGGCTCGTTCATCGGGCCGGCACCGCCATGGGCTGGAACATGGTCTCCAAGCGGTCGAGCGCGGCCGGGGTGCCGATCGCCACCAGCAGCTGTCCGGCCTCCACCACCGACTCGGGCTGCGGCTGGGGCTCCAGGCGGCCGTCGGTGTGGCGGACCGCCACCACCACCGCGTCGCCGCGCACCTGCTCGATGGTCTGGCCCACGCCCTCACACGCGCCGCCGACCTCGATCTCCTCCATGCGGTAATCGGCCACCTGGAAGGCGCCGGCCACCTGTGGGTGCAGGGCCACCCGGGCCATCTCCGAGCCCGAGGTCTTGTAGGGCGAGATGACGCGGTCGGCGCCGGCGCGCAGCAGCTTCTTCTCCGCGTCCTCGGCCGAGGCCCGAGCGATGATGAGGATGTCGGGGCGCAGCCCCCGCGCGGTGAGCGCGACGAAGATGTTGTCGGCGTCGGAGTCCACGCAGGCGATCACCGCCCGCGCACGCATGATCCCGGCGCCCAGCAGCGCGTCGTCGTCGGCGGCGTAGCTCTCGATGTAGCGCACCCCCAGCGACGCCGCCTGCTCTCGGTGCGACGGGTTCGAGTCGATCGCCACGTGCTTGACCCCGGCCAGGCTGAGGTCGCGGGCGACCTGGCGGCCCACCCGGCCGAAGCCGCAGATGATGAAGTGGTCTGAGTAGGAGTCGATCATGCGCTGGTTGCGGCGCTCTTCGCGCAGCCCGCTGAGCTGGCCGGAGACGAAGAACTCCGCCACCGTCACCAGCCCATAAAACAGCGTACCTATGCCGAACAGCTCGAGCAGGACGACGACCGTACGGCCCGCGGCGTCCGGCGGGTCGCGCAGCGCGCCGAGCGTCGTGATCGTGTCCAGCGTCCACACGAACCCGTAGGCCACCGAGACGCCCTCGGTGACGCAGAACGCGATCGTGCCGAGGACCACCACGCCCACGATGACCGCCAGCAGGATCACCAGGCGCCGGTTGAACGCCTCGAGCTCGCGCCGCGCGGCGCGGCGGCGCTCGAGGGCCTGATGGTGGCTGATACGGCGGCGGTCGACGGGAATCGGCATGGTCGGTGGCTACTTACCCGGACGCGCTAGTAGTGGTACGGCTCGCGCGCAAGGATCTTGTGCCCGCGGTAGAGCTGCTCGAGCAGGACGACGCGGGCGAGCTGATGAGGCAGGGTGATCTCCCCCAGCGACAGCCGGTGGTCGACGTGGTCGAGATCGAGCCCGAACGGGCCGCCGATGATGAAGCACAGGTCGCGGCCGCTCTGGCGCCGGTCCTCCAGAAAGCGCGCGAACGCCAGCGAATCGGGCCTCTCGCCGTCGCGGTGCAGCAGCGACACAAACGACCGCTCGGGCACTCGTCGCACTACCTGGTCGTCCTCGCGGACCTCCACCAGTTCCAGCCGGGTGTGGCCGGCGAGCAGCTTCCGATAGTGCTGGACATCGTCGGCAAATGGAGGGCGCAGCTTGCCCACGGCAACGACGACGATCCGCACGGTGAGATACTAAGTGGATATGGACGATCCCAACACGCCCGAACGCCACATCAACATTCACTTCTCGCCGGACATCATGGCCGGCGTCTACTCGAACTTCGCCAACGTCAGCCACTCGGACTACGAGTTCACCATCACCTTCGCCCGTGTGGACCACGAGGTGGAGGACGAGGAGATCCCTGGCGTCGTCGTCTCCCGCATCAACCTGTCGGCCCGTTTCATGCGCGAGCTGATCGATGCGATGCAGGACAACTACTCCAAATGGGAGACGCGTGAAGGGATCAAGAACCTGCCCGAGGTCGGAGGCAGCCGCCCCTCGGAGTACGGTCCCGACGACGAGGCATAGCTCGCCGCCGGTCCAGGCAGCGATCACGTCGGCCCCATGACGGCTACCGTGGCAGCGATCACGCCTGACCGATGACGGGCAGATCTGCCCTTCCGCGCCCACCGATGACCGACACCACCCAGCGACCCCGGCTCAGCACCGCCCCGCGCATCGGCGTGCTGCTGCCCAACTTCGACGCCGTCGGCAGCGGCAAGCCGCTCCCGGTCGTGGCCGCGGCCCGGCTCGCCGAGGAGCTCGGCTTCGACGCCGCCTGGGTCGGGGACCATCTGGCCTGCCCCGCGCCCGGACTGGATGCGCCCTCATGCCTGTCCGCGGCCGCCGCCGTGACCGAGCGGATCAGCCTCGGCATCAGCGTGATGCTGCTCGGCCTGCGCCACCCGGCGTGGTCGGCCAAGATCCTGGCCACGATCGACCACCTCTCCGGCGGGCGCCTCGTGCTCGGCGTCGGCGTCGGCGGAGAGTTCCCGGTGGAGTTCGAGGCCGCCGGAGTGCCGGTGCGCCAGCGCGGCGCCCGTCTTGACGACGCCCTGCACGTGATCCGCGACCTGCTCACCGGCCGCCCCGTTGAGTACGAGGGGCGGACGCTGACGGTCACCGCGCCGTCGCTGCAGCCGGCGATGGCCGCCCCGCCGCCGATCTACGTCGGGGGCCGGGGCGAGGCCGCGCTCAACCGGGCGGCCCGCCACGGCGACATGTGGCTCCCGATGTGGCTGACACCGGAGCGGGTGGCCGAGCGCGCGCAGACCCTGGCGGAGCTGGCCGAGCGCGAGGGCCGCCCCACTCCCGGGATCGCCCTGCTCATCGGCGTCCACATCGATGACGACCGTGCCCGGGCGCGCGCCGAGGCCGAGCTGCACATCCGCGGCCAGTACCGCATGGGGCTGGAGAAGATCGAGCACTGGACGCTGCTGGACAGCGTGGACGGCGCCGTCGAGCAGCTCGAGGCCTACAGCGACGCGGGCGTGCAGGAATTCCTGTTCATGGCGCTCGGCCGAGAGCCCCTGAGGCAATACGAGCGCCTCGCGGAGGTCCGCCGGCGCTTCGCGGCAGCGGTCGTGCGATCGGGGGCGCCGGCAAGGGCCCGCGGTTGAGCGGCGCCCCTCCGTACCGCTACGACGCGTCGGCGTTCCGGGCGGTCTTCGAACACCACTTCACCTACCTGGCGGGCGTGCACCGCAACAGCCACCGCTACGCCCACCGCCACGCCCTGCACGATCCGGCCACGGGCCGGCGGTGGACCTACGCCGAGCTGTGGACCGACGCGGGGCGCCTCGCCGCTGGGCTGACGGCCCACGGTGTCAGCCGCGGCGACGTTGTGGTCTTCGACCTGTTCAACGGCGGCGAGTTCGTGCTCGTGTGGCTCGCCGCGCAGCGACTGGGCGCGATCGCGGCGCCCATCAACTTCCGCCTGTCCTCGGGCGAGGTGGCCCACGTACTTGACGACAGCCGCCCCGCCGCGTTCGTCTACGACGCCGCACTGGCGAACACCGCGGCCGACGCCCTGGCCCGGGCCACCCACGTACCGGCCCTCACAGCGGTCGTCGGAGACCACCACACGGCCCCCGCCTCGGCGATGGCGCTCGCCGACCTCATCGGCGGCGAGACCGTGCCGGATCAACCGGACGGCGTCACCACTTATGACGAGACGACGCGTCTGTACACATCGGGGACCACCGGGATGCCCAAGGGCGTGTCGCTGAGCGGCATCGTCGACGTGCTCTCCGCCCATGACGTGATCATGCACTTCCCGCTGTCGCCCGAGGACCGCACGCTCAACATGACGCCGTGGTTTCACCGCGGCGGCCTGTACTCGGGCGGCCCCAACCCGGTCCTCTACTGCGGCGCCGAGGCGGTGGCCCTGCGCCAGTTCGACCCGGCCACGGTGCTCGACTGGGTCCAGGAGCACGGTCTCACCTTCCTCATCGGCGCGCCGACCAGCCTGGCCATGCTCACCGCTGAGCAGACGGCCCGGCCCCGGGACCTCTCGACGCTCAACGGGATCGTCACCATGGGCGCGCCGCTGGACCGCGAGGCCTGCCTGCGCTACCAGCAGACCCTGACGCCGCGGATCTTCAACGGCTACGGGACCACAGAGGCGTTCTGGAACACGTTCCTGCGCCCATCGGACCTGCCCGCGCACGCCGGCTCGGCCGGCCGGGCGTGCACCGATGATGACGTCGCGGTGGTGAAGATCTACGAGGACCGGCACGCCGACCCCTCCGATCACGCCGCCAAGGATGGGAGCGAGGTCGGCGAGGTCGCGGTGCGCTCGGTCAAATCCGGCTACGCCTACGTCAACCAGCCCGGCGAGCAGGCCGCGCGCTTCCGCGACGGCTGGCTCTACATCGGGGACCTCGCCACCTGGGACGAGGACGAGTACGTGACGATCGTCGGGCGCAAGGACGACATGATCATCTCGGGGGGCGAGAACATCCATCCCACCCAGGTCGAGGCGGTGCTGGCCGAGCACCCCGCGATCGCCGACGCCGCCGTGGTGGGACTGCCCGACGAGCGGTGGGGCGAGCTGGTGGTGGCCTACGTGGTGGCCGGCGACGACACGCTCGACGCCACCGCCTGCGAGGCCCACTGCAACGGCCATCCGATGCTGGCCGCCTACAAGCGCCCGCGCGCCTACCGCTTCGTGCCCGAGCTGCCGATGACGGCCACCGGCAAGAAGCTCCACTACCAGCTGCGCGAACAGGCCAAGCAGGACGCCGCGCAGGGACTCTTCCAGCGCCCGTGAACACCCGCAATCAGCGCCGCGACCCGGTGGTGACCGGGATCGGCGCCATCACGCCGGTCGGCAAGACCGCGCCCGAGACCTGGCAGGCGCTGCTGGAGGGACGTTCCGGCATCACCGCCATCGAGAGTTTCGACGCGTCGGACCTGCCGGTGCGGATCGCCGGCGAGATCCACGGCTTCGACGCCGAGGCGCTGCTCGGCCCCAAGCGCTTTCGCCGCTCGGCGCGCTTCAGCCAGCTGGCCATCGCCGCCGCCCGCGAGGCGGTCGCCGACGCCGGCCTCGACACCGCAGCCGAGGGCGATGACACCGGGGTCGTCATCAATGCCGCGGTGGCGGGCGGTCCGGAGACCGAGCGCAACATCCGGGCGCTGATCGAGCGCGGGCCGCGGGACCTCAGCCCGTACTTCGTCCCCTCAACCATCCTCAACATGGCCGCGTGCGAGGTGGCCATCGACCTGGGCGTGCACGGGCCGGTCAACGCCTCGGCGCTGGCCTGCGCCAGCGGCACCGCCGCGCTGCTCGAGGCGCGCCGCCTCATCATCGGCGGCGAGGCCGACGTGGTCATCGCCGGCGGCACCGACGCCGGGATCTCGCGCTCGATGTTCGCGGGCCTGGCGCTCATGGGGCCCCTGTCGGAGCGCAACGACGCGCCCGAGGAGGCCAGCCGGCCGTTTGACGCCGATCGTGACGGCTTCGTCTTCGGTGAGGGCGCGGTGGTGCTCGTCGTCGAGTCCGCCGCGCACGCCGAGGCGCGCGGCGCCACCGCCTACGGCACGATTGCCGGGGGCGCGCTCACCTCCGACGCCTTTCACATCTCGGCCCCGGAGCCGTCCGGGGTGCACGCCGCGCGGGCGATCGAGCTGGCGCTGCGCAACGCCGGGGTGGCTCCGGCGGAGCTGGACTACATCTGCGCCCACGGCACCGCGACCAAGGCCAACGACGCCTCTGAGACGCGGGCCATCCGCATGGCACTGGGCAAGGACGCCTACGACGTTCCCGCCAGCTCGCCCAAGTCGATGGTGGGTCATCTCATCGGAGCGGCCGGGGCCCTGTCGGCGATGGTCTGCCTGCTGTCGATCCGCGACGGCGTGCTCACGCCCACCACCAACCTTCACACCCCCGACCCCGAGTGCGACCTGGATTACGTCCCGCTCACGGCGCGGCGCGCGGAGGTCCGCACCGCAGCCGCCAACGCGTTCGGGTTCGGCGGGCAGAACTGCGTCGTCGTCATGCGCGCGCCCGATCAGGGCTAGGAGGCCGTCTCAGAGCTCTGGCGCGTCTACTCCGCCTGGGCGAAGGCCACCGCGGCGCCGATCCGCTCGGCGGTCGGCGGGTGCGTGGCCAGCACCCGGCTGACCCAGCGCGGCGGGTCGACGTCGGCGACGTTCTGTAGCGCGATCGACCGCTCGAAGGACACGAACGCCTCCGGCGCGCCCGCCAGGTCCAGCGCGAACTGGTCGGCGCGGCGCTCGATGGCGCGCGACAGCCGGTTGCCGAGCAGGCCGATCGGCCCGCTGACGAGCGTCGCGGCCAGCGCCACGGCCGGCAGCGCCGCCGGTGTTCCGCGCTCGCGCGACAGCGCCCAGCTCAGCTGTTGCACCGCCAGCGCCGCCGCCGGCGCCACGATCGCGGCGTACAGCACCCCGCGCTGTACGTCGCGATGGCGGACGTGGCCCAGCTCGTGGGCCACCACCAGCCGGATCTCGTCGCGGTTGTAGCGGTCCAGCAGGGTGTCGAACAGGACGACGCGCTTGGTGGGCCCCAGGCCCGTGACGTAGGCGTTGGCCGCCGTCGTGCGGCGGCTGGCGTCCACGGAGTAGACCTCGCCCACGTTGACGCCGGCGTCGCGGGCCAGCGCGAGGACGTCCGCACGCGTCTGACCGTCGGGCAGGGGCTCGAAGTCGTTGAAGATCGGGTCGAGCACGACGGGCGCCAGCGCGGCCAGCCCGGCGCCGAACGCCACCGAGCCCACCCCCAGCGGCGCCCACCAGGCGCGCGGGAAACGGCGCGTGACCGCTACCACGGCGGCTCCCCCGCCGGCGAGGAAGACCGTCTGGATGGCGCTGGCCTTCGCCACGTCGCCGGCCCACGCCCCCCAGGACTGGGTGTCGAGCCCGACCGCCATCGCGCGGCGCCGCGAGACGGCGCGCAGCGGCAGCGTCGGCACCGACAGCGCCAGCCCGAGGGCGGCGGCGGTGGCGGCGCCCCCGGCCGCGGGTGCCGGCCAGGACCGGCGCAGCGCCCTCGGCGGGCGGCGGACGAGCAGCGCCAACATTGCGACGTCGATCAGGCTGCGGCTGAGCAGGAGCGCCAGCTGCGGCCGGGCATAGCGACGACCCCGCGCGATCTCCTCCGCGCTGAAGTACGTCTCCACGTCGACGCGCATGGGCGCCGGTACGGACGAACGGGGGGTCAGCGCGCGGCGCGCCACCTCTGCGGCGACCCCGGACGCCAGCGCCGGCCACAGGGCCCGAACGCGGGAATGCCTGCTCACCAGCGAGACTGTAGTGATGCGCGTCGCCATCGTCTCCGACATTCACGGCAACCGCCAGGCGTTCGAGGCGGTCCTGGACGCCGTCGGCGAGACCAGCTGCGCGGAGCTGTGGTGCCTGGGTGATCTCGTCGGCTACGGGGCCGACCCCGACGCGTGCGTGGACCTGGCGCGCGAGCACGCCGCGATCTGCCTGGCCGGCAACCACGACCTGGGCGTGCGGGGGACGATTCCGCTCGAGCAGTTCTCCCGCGGCGCGGCGCTGGCCGCCACCTGGACCCAGCAGCACATCGGCCCCGAGACCCGCGAGTACCTGGACAGCCTGGAGCCCCAGAACGTCGAGGAAGCCGTCTCGCTCTACCACGCCAGCCCCCGCGACCCGGTCTGGGAATACGTGCTCTCGCCGCTGCAGGCCGAGCTGTGCCTTGACGTGCAGGCTCGGCGGATCTCGCTCATCGGCCACTCCCACGTGGCCCTGTCGTTCTCCCGCGTCCCCGGCTCCCCGGCGACCGGTCAGACGCGCGCCGACGGCGAGGAGCTCGACCTCCAGGAGGGCGAGTGGCTGGTCAATCCGGGCAGCGTGGGCCAGCCCCGTGACGGGGATCCGCGGGCGGCCTGGATGGAGCTGGACCTCGACGGCTGGCGGGCGACCTACCGGCGCACCGAGTACGACATCGATGGCGCGGCGGCGGCGATTCGGGCGGCTCGGCTCCCGGATTCGCTGGCGGAGCGGCTGCTCTACGGCCAGTAGGGGGCTTTCAGCCCGGATGCAGGCTAAAGTCAGGCGGCGCATGGGCTTTGGCTCTCGAGCATTCCTGGCCGGCGGCCTTGGGTTCGCGGCCGCGTTCGCTGTCGCCTGCGGCGGCACCAACGGGCTGCTCTCAGCCGAGCAGAACAGCAGCCTGACCAGCCAGCTGGACTCCATCTCGCAAGCGGTGGACGCCCACAACTGCGCTCAGGCCAACAGCGCGTCCGCCGCGCTGACCAACGCCGTGACCAACCTGCCCTCCACGATCAACACCACCCTGTCGCAGAACCTCAGCCAGGGCGCGAGCACCGTCAGCGAGCTGGCCGCCCGGGACTGCAGCAGCTCCAGCACCTCGACCACGTCGTCCTCGACGACCCCGACCAGCACCGCGGCGACGACCACCACCAGTAGCAGCAGCCCGACCTCCAGCTCGACCAGCTCCTCGAGCAGCTCCTCGAGCAGCACGGGCACGTCGCCCGCAACGAATCCGACTCCGCCGGGTACTTCTTCTACGTCCAACAACGGCGGCGCGAACCTCAGCGGCACCGGCACCGCCGCGAACGGCAATGGCGGCCAGGGCGCGAACGGACAATGACTGGCACCACCACCATCGCTGGCAGATATCGGATCGAGGGCCGCCTCGGCGTCGGCGGAATGTCGACGGTCCACCTCGCCTTCGACAATCGCCTCGAGCGCTACGTCGCGCTCAAGCTGCTGGCCGAGCACCTGGCCGACGACCCGACGTTCGTGTCACGCTTCCGCCGCGAGGCGCTGGCCGCCGCACGCCTCGTGCACCCCAACATCGTCCAGGTGTTCGACTTCGGCTTCGACTCCGGCCACCATCAGCACTTCATCGTGATGGAGCACGTGACGGGCAACTCGTGCGCCGAGTTGTTGCGCGACCACGGCCACCTCCAGGTCGGCCAGGCCGTGGACATCGTCACCCAGGCCTGCCGCGGCCTGGACTACGCCCACCGCAACGGCGTGGTGCATCGTGACGTCAAGCCGGGCAACCTGCTCGTCTCCGACACCGAAGTGGTCAAGCTCGCCGATTTCGGCATCGCCCGCGCCGTCGACCAGTCGAGCATCACCCAGGTCGGGTCCGTCCTGGGCACCGCCGCCTACCTGTCGCCCGAGCAGGCGCGCGGCGACGAGGCCGGCCCGCAGGCCGACCTCTACTCGCTGGGCGTGGTCACCTACCAGCTCATCTCGGGCCGGCTGCCCTACGAGGCCAGCTCGCTCTCCGAGCTCGCGCTCAAGCAGCAGCGCGAGTCACCCATTCCGCTTGATGAGCTCAACCCCGCCGTTCCGGCGCCTCTCGCCCACGCGGTGGCGCGGGCGCTGGCCATCGACCCGCGCGACCGGCCCGCCGACGGCATGGAGCTGGCCGAGGCACTGCGCGACGGCGCCCACGGCGTCGGCCCCACCGGCCCTCCCACCCGCGGCTTTGTCACCGGCGCCACCCGCGTCGTCCCCGGCGATCCAACGGCCTCCACGCGGGTGTCCCCGCGCACGCGCTCAGAGCCGGTCCCCCCGGCCCGGGCCCCGCGGCAGGTGCCGGCCCGCCGCCCCGAGGTCGCCGCCTACGGAACCGCCGAGGAGCGCCGGCAGCCGCCGGCCCGGAGCGGGCGTGGCTTCCGGCGTCTCATGGCCGTCCTGGCGCTGGTGGCCGTGCTGGCCCTCATCGTGATCGCCGCGGTGACAATCTCCAACAGCACCTCCAACACCGTCGTGCACTACAAGAAGATCGTCGCCCACGACGCGCAGTCGGCGATCAACCAGATGCGCGACCTCATCAACCAGTACACGAAGTAGGCGCGGCCCCCTCCAGCAGGGCGCCGGCGACCTCCTCCAGCCGCCCGGCCGCGATCGCGTTGCGCAGGTCCGCCATCAGCCGGGCGATGAAGCTGAGGTTGTGCAGCGTCACCAGCCTCAGGCCCGTGAGCTCGTGCGCGCGCAGCAGGTAGTGCAGGTACGCGCGGGAGAAACCGGCCGAGCACGCGGGACAGGGGCAGCCGTCGAGAATCGGCTCGGGGGAACGCTGCCAGCGGCCCTTGACCAGGTCCACGCGCCAGCGGCCGGCGGGATCGGGGACGAGCGCCACACCGTGGCGACCCAGCCGGGTGGGCATAGCGCAGTCGAACGTGTCGATGCCCTGGCGCACGCCGGCGATGAGGTCGTCGACCTCGCCGATGCCCAGCAGATGACGGGGGCGGTCCGGGGCGACACGGTCCAGCTCGGCCGTCGTCCACTCCACCACCTCGTGCATCTGCGCCTTGTCCTGCCCCAGCGAGCCGCCGATGGCGATCCCGGCGCAGCGGCTCGCGGCCACCGTGGCGGTGGAGACCATACGCAGGTCGTGCTCCACGCCGCCTTGGACGATCCCGTAGACGACCTGTCCCTCGGGCCCGTGGCGGTCGTGCCAGTCCAGGCAGCGGTCCAGCCAGCGATGGGTGCGCTCCATCGAACGCGCGGTGTAGTCGCGGCTGACGTGGAACGGGGTGCACTCGTCGAACACCAGCGCGATGTCCGAGCCGAGTGCCGCCTGCACCTCCATCGACGTCTCCGGGCCCATGAACCTCTGCCCGCCGTCCAGATAGGAGCGAAACCGGACTCCCTCCTCCTCGATGGCGAGGATCGTCCCGTTGGAGTCCCGTGCGCCGCGGCCCGCCGCCGGGGCGCTCCGGCGGCCCTTGATCTCGTCGGCGACGCCCCCGTGGCCCATGGAGAACACCTGAAACCCGCCGGAGTCGGTGATGATCGGCCCCTCCCAGCGCATGAACCGGTGCAGGCCGCCCAGTTCGGCCACGAGCTCGTGACCGGGAACCAGGAACAGGTGGAAGGTGTTGCCGAGCACCATCTCGTAGCCGAGCGCGGCGACGTCGCGCGGTTCGAGCGTCTTGACCGCTCCGCGCGTGGCCAGCGGGACGAACGCCGGGGTCTCGACCTCTCCGTGGGCGAGGTGGAGCGTCCCGCGCCGCGCGCGGGAGTCCTGGCTGCGCGCGGCGACCGTGAACACGCCCAGGACCCTATCCGCCGCGTACGCTGCTCGGCGTGATCCGCCGGCTCGTCGTCGCGCTGCTGCTGGCGTCCTGCATGGCCATGTCCGTCTCCGCGTGCGGCGGCAGCGGCCAGGGGCCCGCCCCGTCATCGGGTCGGGTGCTGTTCGACCACGCCTGCGGGGCGTGTCACACGCTGACCGGCCACAACGACCCCCGCCACCAGGGCGGCGATCTGTTGGGCTTCCACGCCACCCGCCCGCAGATGCTCCAACTCGCGAGCGAGATGCCGGTCCGCCGCCCGCTCAACCGGGCCCAGCTGAACGCGGTGGTCAGCTTCGTGCGGGAGATGGAGGGCGGACGCTCCTAGGCTGTGAACATTCTCACCGCCTGGACAGCCAAGGTTTGGGCTGCGGCGGTCACACTGGCCCCGTGCCCGGACGCGCCGTGACAGTCGCGCTGGTGGTGGCGCTCGCGGTCGTGGCGGCCGGCTGCGGCGGGAGCCATCACCAGTCCCCGCCACAGAGCAGTTCCACGACCTCGACCACCCCGACGGTGGGCGCAGCGACGGCCGACGCCGCCGCCGACGCGCGCGAGCCGGTCAACGTCTACGCCGCCGACGCCGCGGGCATGTTCAGCCCCCAGGTCCACGGCGACCCCGCGCTCGTCTACGTCCCCAACAGCATGAGCAACTCGGTCGACGTGATCAGCCAGCGCACGATGCGCGTCGTTGCGAGCTTTCCCACCGGAGCGCTGCCCCAGCACGTCACGCCGTCATGGGACCTCAAAACGCTCTACGTCGACAACGACCTCGGCAACAGCCTCACCCCGATCAACCCGCGCACGGGCCGCCCTGGCCGGCCGATCCCGGTGGAGGACCCGTACAACCTGTACTTCACCCCGGACGGGCGGTTCGCCATCGTCGTCGCCGAGCGCCTCCAGCGTCTGGACTTCCGCCGGCCCGGCTCGATGGCGCTCGTGCACTCGCTGTCGGTCCCGGTCTGCCGCGGCGTTGACCACATGGACTTCTCCCCGGGCGGCCGCTACGCGTTCGCCAGCTGCGAGTTCAGCGGCCGCATGATCGAAGTGGACCTGCGCACGCAGCGCCTGATGCGTGTGCTCGTCCTCAACAACGGCGACTCGAGCCCCCAGGACGTCAAGCTCGCGCCCGATGGGCGCACGCTGTACGTCGCCGATCAGCTCGCCGGCGGGATCTGGGAGATCAACCCCAGTACCTTCCGGGTGATCGGGTTTCTGCGCACCGGCGCGGGCGCCCATGGCCTCTACCCCAGCCGCGACGCCCGGTTCCTGTACGTGTCCAACCGCCAGGCGGGCACGATCTCGGTGGTCAGCTTTCGCACCCGCCGCGTCGTCACGACGTGGCAGCTGCCGCTCCCCGCCAGCCCGGACATGGGCGGCGTGTCGGCGGACGGGCGCACGCTGTGGCTGAGCGGACGCTACAACGCGGTGGTCTACGCGATCGACACGCGGACCGGCCACCTGCGGGCGACGATCCCGGTGGGCTCCGGCCCGCACGGCCTCTGCGTGTGGCCGCAGCCCGGGCGATACTCGCTGGGCCATACCGGGATCATGCGCTGACGGGGGCTCCGCCCCGGGGCCGCCCCCTGGGGCCGCCCAGGCCCAAAGATGGGTCAGGCCCGGACCGATCGGCGATCCGGGCCTGAGGTTGGTCGGCACCTACGGTGTCGGCGCGCCTACGCGGCGGCGGGCATGTCTGAGCTCTCGGAGCTGTCGGAGCTCTCGGAACCCTCGACGGCCTGCGGCTCGCCCGCGGCGGCGCCACCGACGGCGATCTGCACCTTGCGCGGCGCGTGCTGCGCCGGCTTGGGGACCGTCACCTCCAGCACGCCGTTCTCGAACGTCGCCTTGACGGCGTCGGCGTCGACACCCTCGGGGAGGGTCAGCGAACGGCGGAAGGAGCCGTAGCTGCGCTCGACGCGGTAGTAGCCGGCCTTGCGGTCCTCGTGCTCGGCCTTGCGCTCACCGGAGACGGTGAGGACGTTGTCGTCGACCTCGATGTTGACATCGGACTGCGACAGACCCGGCAGGTCGGCCTTGAGCACGTAGCTGCTCTCGGTCTCGACCAGGTCCATCGCCGGGATCCAGCGGCGGAACGTGGTGCCGTTGGCGGGCGTGGGCGTATCGAAGAAGGAATTGAACACCCGGTTCATCTCGTTCTGGATCGTTCCCAGCTCGCGGACCGGCTGCCAGCGGATAAGTGCCATCTCGTACCTCATTTCGAAGATCTGCAAACTCTACAACTGCTTGTTTCAACAGTATGAAATCTAAGTGTAGCATTGTCAAGTTTTCTATTTCGGGTTTATGGAGAACGGCACGAGCGAGCAGGCGGGCGACCCCGCCCAGCGGTACTGTGGGGCCGTGCCCGGCGCGCCGTTTCTCGTCCTCCAGATCAGCGACCTGCACATCGGCGCGGACTGGGGCGACGGCGAGGGCGGCTGGGGTGGGTGGGATCCGATTACCGGCCTGCGCGACGTGATCAGTGAGGTGCGCCGGCTGCCCGACCAGCCCGACGCGGTGCTCCTGACCGGCGACCTCAGCGAACATGGCGCCGACGCCGATTACGCCACCGCGCGCGAGATGGTGTCCGCCATCGGTGCGCCGCTGCACGCGATCCCTGGCAATCATGACGATCGCGCCGCCCTGCGCGCCCAGTTCGGCCTCCCCGGATCCGGCGCGGAGCCCGTGCACTATGCCGCCGAGCTCGGCCCGCTGCGGCTCGTCGCCCTCGACACCACCATCCCCGGCCGGGCCGCCGGCGCACTCGACGCCGATCAGCTCGAGTGGCTGAACACCGAGCTGGCCGCCGCCCCGTCCCAGCCGACCCTGCTGGCGCTGCACCATCCCCCCATCGCCACCGGCGTCGCGCCCTGGGACGAGATCGGGCTGGCGCCGGCCGACCGCGCCGCGCTCGGGCGCGTGGTGGAGGCCCACCCGCAGGTCAGGCGGCTGGTCGCCGGGCACGTCCACCAGATCATCACCGGCAGCATCGCCGGCCGCCCGGTCCTCACCGTCCCCAGCACCTACGTGCAGGCGCGCCTTGACTTCACCGCCACAGAGCTGCAGCTCGGCCCCGGCCCACGTGGCTTCGCCCTCCACGCCGTCGTGGACGGCGAGATCGTCTCCTACGTGCGCACGCTGGGCTAGCCCGCGATCAGCGACGTGCCGGTCATCTCGGCCGGCTGCTCGATGCCCAGCATCTGCAGCAGCGTCGGCGCCACGTCGGCCAGCACCCCACCATCTCGCAAAGACAGCCCGGGCACGGTGACGATCACGGGAACCGGGTTGAGCGAGTGGGCGGTATTGGGCGAGCCGTCGGGCTCGAGCATGTGGTCGGCGTTGCCGTGGTCGGCGGTGATCACACACGCGCCACCGGTCTCGAGCACCGCCTCCACCACGTCCCCGAGGCACCGGTCGACGGTCTGCACCGCGGTCACCGCGGCCTCGATCACGCCCGTGTGGCCGACCATGTCGGCATTGGCGAAGTTGATGATGCCGAATCGGAACCCACCCGCCCGATCCGCCCGCCACGCGTTCACAAATGCCTGTGCCGCCTCGGGGGCGCTCATCTGCGGCTTGTGGTCATAGGTGGGCACGTCGCGCGGCGAGGGCACCAGCTCCCGCTCCTCGCCGTCGTAGGCCGCCTCCTCGCCGCCGTTGAAGAAGTACGTGACGTGCGGGTACTTCTCGGTCTCGGCCACGTGAAGCTGGCGCTCGCCGCGGCCGGCGATCACCGCCGACAGCGTCGTCGGCGGGCGCTCGGGCGGGAACGCGATCGGGTACGGCCAGCCCTCCTCGTACTCCGTCATCGCCGTGTAATGCTCCACCGGCTCGCCGCCGTCGCGGTCGAACTCGTCAAAGCCGGGCTCGGCCAGGGCGCGGGTGATCTCGCGCATGCGGTCGGGGCGGAAGTTGAGGCCCAGCACCGAGTCCTGCGGGCGGATCCGCGCCTCCTGCCCCACGAGCGTGGGCGTGATGAACTCGTCGGTCTCGTCGCGCTCGTAGGCCGCCCGCGCCGCGTCGGCCGCGGTCTCGGCGCGATGCGCCGCGCGTCCGTGCACGAGCATGTCGTAGGCGAGCTTGACCCGGTCCCAGCGGTTGTCGCGGTCCATGGCGTAGTAGCGCCCCACCACCGAGCCGAACCGTCCGCAGCCGCTGTCCGCCATCCACTCGGTCACCTGCTCCAGGTAGCCGGCGCCGGACTTGGGCGTCGTGTCGCGGCCGTCGGTGAAGGCGTGGACCACGAGGTCGGGGACGTCCAGCGCTGCTCCCAGTTCGATCAGCGCCCGGAGGTGGTCCATGCTCGAGTGCACGCCCCCATCGGACACCAGCCCGATCACATGGACCCGTGGCGCCGCCGTGAAGGCTTCGCGCAGGGCCGCGTTGTGCGCGAACTCGCCGCTGGCGGCCGCGGCGTCGATCCGGGTGAGGTCCTGCATGACCACGCTCCCGGCGCCCAGGTTGAGGTGGCCGACCTCGGAGTTGCCCATCTGGCCCTCGGGGAGCCCCACGGCCTTCCCGGAGGCGGTCAGCGTCGTGGTCGGAAAGCGCGACCACAGCTTGTCGAACACCGGCGTTTCGGCCAGCTCGATAGCGTTGCCGGGGCCGGGGTCGGCCAGGCCCCACCCGTCGAGGACGATCAACGCCGCCCGCGCCACGGGCAGCTGCTGTGGGCCTTCGGCCATCGCGCTACGGCGCCGCGGCGTTCACGATCGCCGCGAACGACTCGGCGTCCAGGCTCGCACCGCCCACCAGCGCACCGTCGACGTCGGGCAGCGCCAGCAGTTCAGCGGCGTTGTCGGGCTTGACGCTCCCGCCGTAGAGGACCCGCACGCGAGCGGCCTGCTCCTTGGAGCGATCGCCCACCAGGGCCCGCACGAAAGCGATCGCATCCTGCGCCTGCTCGAGGGTCGCCACCTGGCCGGTCCCGATCGCCCAGATCGGCTCGTAGGCGATGACCACGTCGCCGAGGTGCTCGGTCTCGACGCGGGCCAGGTCCTCCTGGACCTGGTGGCGCAGCTTGCGCTGGGTGTCGCCGTTCTCGCGCTCGTCCTCGGTCTCGCCGACGCACAGGACGGGCAGCAGCCCGGCGGCCAACGCGGCCGGCACCTTGTGCGCCAACGCCTTGTCTGTCTCGCCGAAGTACTCGCGGCGCTCGGAGTGGCCCAGGACGACGCCCTGGACGTCGAGTTCGGTCAGCATCGCCCCCGATACCTCGCCGGTGAACGCGCCGCTGTCGGCCTGGTGCATGTTCTGGGCATAGACGGCCACCCGCGAGCCCCGGGTGGAGTCCACCATCGCGCTCAGCGCCGTGAACGTGGGACAGATCGCCACATCGACGCCGCTCACGGAGGACACGCGCGGCAGGAGCGCTCCGATGAACGCCTCGGCCTGCGCCACGGTCTTGTGCATCTTCCAGTTGCCGGCGATGAGAGGTGTCCGCGGTGCCTGCGCACCGGCGTCGGGGGGCGTCATGCCAGCGCCTCCACCCCGGGCAGCGGCTTGCCCTCGAGCAGCTCGAGCGATGCACCTCCGCCCGTCGACAGGTGGGTGACCTTGTCGGCGAGTCCGAAGCGCTGGAGCGCCGCCGCCGAGTCGCCGCCGCCGACGACGGTCACCGCCGCACTGGCCGCGACCGCCTCGGCCACCGCGCGGGTGCCGGCGGCGAACGGCGCCAGCTCGAAGGCGCCCATGGGCCCGTTCCAGAACACCGTGCCCGCGGTGGCCACGATTGTCGCGAAGGCGTCGGCGCTGCGCGGGCCGATGTCCAGGCCCATCATCCCGTCGGGGACGTCGACTCCGTCCAGCGGCACCGCCTCGGCCTCAGGGCTGAAGCGGTCGGCGATGACGAGGTCGGCCGGGAGCTGGATGGTGGCCTGCCGCTCGCTGCCCGAAGAGGCGATGACCTGCCTGGCCAACTCCACGTCCTCGTCCGCGCAGAGCGAGTCGCCGATCGAGTGACCCTGAGCCTTGAAGAACGGAAAGCACATCGCGCCGCCGATGAGGATCTCGTCGGCCACCTCCTGGAAGGCCTCGATCACCCCGAGCTTGTCGGACACCTTGGCGCCGCCCAGCACCGCCACCAGGGGCCGGGTGGGGTCCTTGAGCAGTCCGGACAGGGTGCTCACCTCCCGCTCCAGCAGCAGCCCGGCGGCGTGGTGGGGCACGAGGCGCGCAACCCCCTCGGTGGACGCGTGGGCGCGGTGGGCGGCGCCGAACGCGTCGTTGACGTAGACGTCGGCGAGTTGGGCCAGCTCGCCTGCCAGCTCCGGGTCGTTCTTGGTCTCGCCCGGCTCGTAGCGGATGTTCTCCAACAGCAGCACGTCACCGTCCGACATCTGCTCCTCCAGCGCGGACACCGCGGCGCCGTGGGTGCCGGGGGCCAGCTTGACCGGGGCGCCGAGCAGCTCGGACAGGCGCTCGGCCACCGGGCGCAGCGACAGCTCGGGCTCCCGGTCCTTGGGCCGTCCGAGGTGCGAGACGAGGACCAGCTTGGCGCCCTGGCGGCGAAGCTGCTGAATCGTCGGCAGCGCGGCGCGAATCCGGGTGTCATCAGCCACCGCGCCGTCCGCGAGCGGGACGTTGAAGTCGACCCGGACGAGGACTCGCTTGTCCCGTAGCTCGCCCAGGTCCGACAGGTGTTTCACAGCAATCGCTGCACGAGGTCGGAGACGCGGTTGGAGTAGCCCCATTCGTTGTCATACCAGGACACGACCTTGACCATCGTCCCGTCCATGACCGCGGTGAGCTCGGAGTCGAGGATCGAGGACGCGGGGTTCTTGATGATGTCGGTGGAGACGATCGGGTCCTCGTTGTAGATGAGCAGGCCCTTGAGCGGGCCGTCGGCGGCCGCGGCCTTCAGCGCGGCGTTGACCTCCTCCACCGTCGTCTCGCGGTTGACCTCGACCGTGAGGTCCACGACGCTCCCGGTCGGCACCGGGGCGCGCACGGCAAACCCGTGCAGCTTGCCGTTGAGCTCGGGGATGACCAGGCCGATCGCCTTGGCCGCCCCGGTCGACGCGGGGATGAGGTTGATCGCCGCGGCCCGCGCGCGCCGCAGGTCGCGGTGGGGCATGTCCTGGAGGCGCTGGTCGGCCGTGTAGGCGTGGATGGTGGTCATCAGCCCGTGCTTGATCCCGATCGCATCGTGGACCACCTTGGCGACGGGAGCCAGGCAGTTGGTGGTGCAGGAGGCGTTGGAGATGATCTGGTGGCTCTCGCGGTCGTACGCCCCGTCGAAGTTGACGCCGAGCACGACTGTGGTGTCGGGATTGGTCGCGGGCGCGGAGATGACGACCTTCTTGGCGCCGGCCTCGAGATGCTTGGACGCGTTCTCGCGGTCGGTGAACAGGCCGGTGGACTCGATCACAACGTCGGCGCCCAGTTCTGACCACGGCAGGTCGGCCGGATCGCGCTCGGCCAGGACGCGGATCTCGTTGCCATCGACGGCGAGGCCGGCGTCGGTGGCCTCCACCTCGCCCGGGAACCGCCCGTAGGTGGAGTCGTACTTGAGCAGGTGGGCGATCGTCTTGGGATCGACCAGGTCGTTGACCGCCAGCCATTCGATGTCCGCACCGCTCTCGTACGCGGCCCGGAAGACGTTTCGGCCGATCCGTCCGAAGCCGTTGATTGCGACGCGTACCGCCATTCGTGCTGCCTCCGTTTCCCGCGTTAGCCGTTCGAAAACCTCAGTGGGAGGGCCGCCTGCGTCCCATGACCGCCATCGGCGTCCCAGCGTGCGACAGGCTACCTCAACGGGCTTGAGATCCCCTATAGCGCGGTCGCGCTTGCCCCTACCGGCGGGACACCACCTCCACCCTGAGGCGATCGGGATCGAGCAGGTACGCCGCGTAGTACCGCCGCCCGTACTGGGGGCGTTGGCCCGGCGGGCCGTCGTTAACGCCACCGTTGGCCAGCCCGGCCGCATAGGCCGCGTCGACCGCCGCCTTGCCGCTGGCCTGCAGCGCGAGATGTCCGTACCCGGGCGCCGGCGGCCGCCCGCGCGCGACGAAGAAGAACAGCGGCGCGTTGACGCCGTAGCCCACCAGGTTCTCCGATTCGGCCAGCCTACGGGCCCCCAGCGCGAAGAACACCGCGTCATAGAAACGCGTGGTCCGCTCGAGCTCGGCGACCTCGAAGCCGATGTGCTCGATCATGCCGGCTCGCCGACGTCGCGGTGCAGTACGTCCACGAGATAGCCCGTCTGGCCGGAGTAGCGGTCGGCGAGATGCAGCGCGATGGCGACCGACCGATGCCGGCCTCCGGTGCAGCCGATGGCGACCACCAGGTGGGCCTTTCCCTCGGCCAGGTACTGCGGCAGCAGGTAGTCGAGCATCGGATGCAGATGGTCGTAGAAGGCATCGAGCGCCCCCTCGCGGTTGATGTAGCGGACGATGCGCGGGTCCGCACCGGTGAGCGGGCGCAGGTCGGGCTCGTAGTGCGGGTTGGGCAGGAAGCGCACGTCGAACAGGAGATCGGCGTCGCGGCTGGGCCCATACTTGAAGCCGAAGCTCTGAAAGGTGATGGCCAGGCGCCCGGGCGTCTTTGACGCCAGCAGCTCGTCGGTGAGCTTGCGCCGGAGCATTGCGGCCGTGAGCGGGCCCGTGTCGATGACGACGTCGGCCCTCTCCCGGACCGGCGCCAGCAGCTCGCGCTCGCGGCGGATCCCGTCGGCGACGCTGCCCCTGGGGGCAAGCGGGTGGCGGCGGCGAGTCTCCTTGTAACGGGTGAGCAGCGTCTCCTCGTCCGCCTCCAGGAACAGGACGCGGTGTCGGAGACCCGAGCTGCGCAGGTCGTCGAGCATCGCCGCCAGGCCCTCGAAGTAGCTGCCGCCCCGGGCATCGGAGACGACCGCGGCGCGCGCCACCTTGGAGCCCTCGTGCATGAACAGGTCCACGAGCGACCGGATCATCTCCGGAGGCAGGTTGTCCACGCAGAAGTAGCCCTCGTCCTCGAAGGCCGCCATCGCGGTGGACTTGCCGGCCCCGGAGAAGCCCGTGATCACCACGAGGTCAGTGAGCGCCGATGCCTCCATCTCAATCAAAGCTTGACGGGTCAAGCGGACAGGGGGTGACGTGGATGTGTACCTCGTGTGGCAGTATGGGCCGTCGTGCTTCGCCGTCGCGCCTGCATTGCCGTCGTGGCGGCGCTCGGATTCGTGTTGCCCGGGGCGGTTGCCGCGCACGCCGACGTGCTCAGCGCCGGCGTCTCGGCGACGCCCACCGGCCAGGCGATGGCGCCCGGCTTCCTGGGCGTGTCCTTCGAGTACCGGGCGCTGCATCAGTACACCGGCCGGGATCCCCGGGCGGTCGATCCGGTGCTGCTCGGCCTGCTCTCCGGGCTGGCCCCCGGCCAGTCGCCGGTGATCCGCATCGGCGGCGACAGCACCGACGGGAGCTGGTGGCCGATCCGCGGCCAGATCGCCCAAGGCGGGATCTACTACCCGATCACGAAGGGCTGGCTGCGCACCACGCAGGCGCTCGCGGCCGACCTCGGCGCCAAGCTCATCCTGGGCATCAACCTCGCCGCCGGGCGCACCGCGATCGCTGCCGCCGAGGGCCGCGCGTTCTTGGACGGGATCGGCCGCAGGTACATCGACGCCCTGGAGATCGGCAACGAGCCCGACCTCTACAACGTGTTCCCCTGGTACAGGGACCGTCGCGGGCACATCTACCGGGCCCGCGCCCGCGGCTACGGCATGGCGGACTACACCAAGCAGTTCACCCAGTGGGCCCACGTGATGCCCAACCTGCCGCTGGCCGGGCCCGCCACCTCCGGGCCGTCATGGATGGGCAAGTTGGCCAAGTTCATCTCCGCCGAGCCCCGGCTGGGCCTGGTCACCTACCACCGCTATCCGCTGCGCGCCTGCGTCACCGATGCCGCCAGCCCAGGCTTCCCGTCGATCCCCAACCTGCTGTCCGACACCGCCTCCGCCGGCCTGGCCACTCCCATGTCCCCGTTCATCGCAACCGCCCACAAGCACGCGCTGCCGTTCCGCGTCGCCGAGATGAACTCCGCGTCCTGCCAGGGCGAGAAGGGCGTCTCGGACACCTTCGCCTCGGCTCTGTGGGCGCTGGACACCATGTTCAGCTTCGCCTCGGTCGGCGTGGACGGCGTGAACTTCCACATGCTGCCCGGCTCCAACTACGAGCTCTTCACGGTGTCGCACAACAGCACCGGCGCCTGGCAGGCCTTCGTGCACCCCGAGTACTACGGCCTGCTCATGTTCGCTCAGGCCTTCCCCCCGGGAGCGCGGCTGCTCCAGACCACGGCGCCGGCCGGCCCGGTGAAGGTGTGGGCCACCCAGGGCGGCGACGGCGCGGTGCGAATCACGCTCATCAACAAGGACCCCGCTGCCGAGCACGACATCTCGCTCTCGGTCGCGGGCGCCGCGATGCCCGGCTCGCTCGAGACCCTGCAGGCCGCCGGCGTCAGCGCCACCAGCGGGGTGACGCTGGGCGGGCAGACCTTCGGCGACGAGACGACCACGGGCACCCTCCCCCCGCTCTCGACCACTCCCGTGGCGCCGGTGGCCGGCACCTACACCGTGCCGCTGCCCGCCGGCAGCGCGGCGCTCCTCACCATCGGGGGCGGGGGCGGGGGCGGGATCGGCCTGAGCGTCCGCTAGACGCTCGACGCTAGACGCCCGTCTTGTGCAGCTCGCGGTACATCTCGCGGGCGAGCTTGCCAGGCAGCCCCGGCACCGACTCGAGCTCCTCGCGGCTGGCCGCCAGGATGGCATCGGGCGAACCGAAGTGGGCCAGGAGCGCCCGCTTGCGCGCCGGGCCCACGCCCGGCAGGTCGTCCAGGACCGAGGCGGTCATGGCGCGATCGCGCCGGATGCGGTGATGGGTGATGGCGAAGCGGTGGGCCTCGTCGCGGACCCGCTGGAGCAGCTGCAGCTCGGGGGTGTCGTGGGCGAGCACGAGGGGCTGGGCGCGACCCGGGATGAAGACCTCCTCGATCCGCTTGGCCAGCGAGATGACCGTCACGCCGCGCTCGCGGAAGCCCTGGAGCGCCCGCAGCCCGGCCGCCAACTGGCCCTTGCCGCCATCGATGACCACGACGTTGGGCAGCGCGGCGAAGCTGGGGTCGTAGTCCTTGTCGTGGGGCGAGACCTCGCGCTGCTGCTCCCAGCGCGCGAAGCGACGGCCCAGCACCTCCTCCATCGCCGCGAAGTCGTCGGGGCCGTACTCGCCGTTCTCGCTGGGGGCGGCGGCGTCGCCGACGGTGAACACCCGGAAGCGGCGGTAGTCGGACTTCTTGGGCGCGCCGCCCTCGAAGACCACCATCGACGCCACCGTATTGGTGCCCATCAGCGTCGAGATGTCAAAGCACTCGATCCGGAGCGGGATGGTGTCGAGCCCGAGCGCCTGCTGGAGGCCGTCGAGCGCCTCCACGCGCTGCTGGCGCCGGCGCTCGGAGCGCAGCTTCTCCTGGTCGATGGCCAGGATCGCGTTGCGCTCGGCCAGTTCGAGGATGCGCCGCTTGTCCCCACGCTCGGCGGCGCGGATCTCGACGTTGCCCCCGCGGCGGGCGCTGAGCGCCTCGGTGAGAGGAGCCAGGTCGCCGGCGCTCCCCACCTCGCGCTGGACGACGACCAGCGGCGGGACCGACATGGCGCTGGCGTAGTACTGGAGGATGAACGCCTCGGCGACCTCGGCCGGCTCGGCGCCGGCGGCGTTGTCCAGGTAGAAGCTCTGGCGGTCCGAGAGCACGCCGTCACGGATCTGGAACACCTGCGCGTTGGCCTCCCCCTCGGCCACCGCCACCGCGATCGCGTCCATCGACCCGTCCTCGTGCGCGACCCGCTGGCGCTCCAGCAGCGAGCGCACGGCCCGCAGCCGGTTGCGCTCGCGGGCGGCGTCCTCGAAGCGCTGCTCGGAGGCGGCCAGCTTCATCTCCTCGTTGAGCGCCCACTCGATCTCCTTGTAGCGGCCGGAGAGGAAGGCGATGACGCCGTCGATCGCCTTGCGGTAGCCCTCCTTGTCCACGTAGCCCACGCACGGGGCCTCGCAGCGCTTGATGTAGTAGTCCAGGCACGGCGAGCCGCTGCGCCGGCCCGGCTCGGGCCCGTCGCAGGAGCGGAACATGAACACCTTGCCCAGCACCTCCAGGGTCGAACGCACCCGCTTGGCGTTGGAGTACGGGCCGAAGTACGCCCGGTCGCGGCGGTGGCGCTCGCGGGTGAAGTACACCCGGGGGAAGTCCTCGTCCAGAGAGATCGCGATGTAGGGGTAGGACTTGTCGTCGCGCAGGCGGATGTTGAAGCGCGGCTTGTATTGCTTGATGAAGTTCTGCTCCACCAGCAGCGCCTCGGACTCGGTCTGGACCACGAGCGCCTCGATCTGGTCGATCATCGGCACCAGGTCGCGCCCGGCGCGGGTGCTCGGATTGGAGAAGTGGGAGGCGACGCGCTTCTTGATCGACTTCGCCTTGCCGACGTAGATCACCTTGCCGCGCTCGTCGCGGAACAGGTACACGCCAGGTTGGTCGGGCAGCTCGCGGCGCCGGTCGGCGGGGAAGACAGCCATGCCTACTCGATGTTAGGACCGGGTCGGGTCCGTTCCCGTCCGCGGTCGACGCCACGTGGATGGTAAATCCGCCCTCTGCGGGCGCTTTTGCCATCCACGTCGCCGCGCGAGCGCTCAGTCCGCGGAAAACGACAGCGCGACCCCGGCAGCCCCCAGCACCAGGGCCACCAGCGCCAGCACCTCCCCGCCGCCGGAGGACACCGGGTTGGCGGTATTGGCCGGCGGGGTCAGCGTCGGATCGAACACGACCGCCCCGTTCGTCGGGGGCACGCTCAGCGCGTGGATCACGAACACCAGGGCCACCGCCAGGGCCAGCGCCAGCGCCCGCCGCCGCCCCCGCCCCCCGAACAGCGCCACCAGCACCAGGCCGCCGGCCACCAGCGCCAGCGCCACGTCAGCGGCCGAGTACACCTGCCAGGCGGTCGGGTCGGCCGGGACCCCGGCCAGGGCCGCCGTCGCGCCGTAGCGGGCCTCGAAGCCGGGCGACAGCTGGTGGCTCCAGGTCAGGAACAGGGACCCGAGCAGCAGCGGACCGGCGATCGCCATCAGCCAGTCCGAGATCGTCTCGCGCACGCCCTTGCTCACGGCGGCGGGAGTGTACGGGGCATGGTGAGCTTCGAGGTAATCGTCGAACCGGGGACAGCCCCCGTAACGTATGCCCCGATGGCGACCACGGGACACCGCACGGCCTACCGCACCTGCCCCCTGTGCGAGGCGACCTGCGGCTTGGAGCTGACCCTTGACGGCGACACCGTCGCCGCCATCCGCGGCGACGCCGCTGACATCTTCAGCCGGGGGTTCGTCTGTCCCAAGGGGGCGGCCCTCAAGCAACTGCACGAGGACCCCGACCGCGTCCGCACGCCTCTGATCAAGGACGGCGGCGGCTTCCGGCCGGCGAGCTGGGACGAAGCCTTCGCGGTCATCCACGAGCGCCTCTCCCCCATCCTGGACGCGGATCGCAACACCGTCGCCGTGTACCTGGGCAACCCCAACGCCCACAACATCGACAGCCTGCTCTACGGGCGGGTGCTGCTCAAGGCGCTGTCGACCCGCAACGTGTACTCGGCCTCCAGCGTGGACCAGATCCCCAAGCAGTTGGCGGCGGCGCTCATGTTCGGCACCGGCACGACGGTGCCCGTGCCTGACCTGGACCGCACCGACCACCTGCTGATGCTCGGCGCCAATCCGCTGGCCTCCAACGGCAGCCTCATGACCGCGCCGGACATGCGGGGCCGGCTCCGCGCACTGCGCGCCCGCGGCGGCAAGCTGGTCGTCATCGACCCGCGGCGGACCAGGACGGCGGAGGAGGCGGACGAGCACCACTTCATCCGCCCAGGGACCGATGCCCTGCTGCTCTTCGCCCTCGTCCACGTCCTGTTCGAGGAGGACCTGACTGACCCGGGCGAGAAGCTGACGGCCCTCAGCGAGGGCATCAACGAAGTCCGGGCGCTGGCCGAGCCGTTCACTCCCGACGCCGTGGCGCCCGCCTGCGGGATCTCGGCGCCCGAGATCCGCCGCCTGGCCCACGAGCTCGCCGCCGCGCCGGCGGCGGCGGTGTACGGCCGGATCGGCACCTGCACCCAGGAGTTCGGGACGCTGGCGAGCTGGCTGGTCGACGTCCTCAACCTCCTCACCGGCAATCTCGACCGCGAGGGCGGCGCCATGTTCCCGCTTGGTGCCGCCGGACACTCCAACGGCGCCGGGCAGCCCCGCTGGGGACGCGGAGCACGCATCGGCCGGTTCGCCAGCCGGGTGCGCGGTTTGGGCGAGGTGTTCGGGGAGCTTCCGGTCGTCTGCCTGGCCGAGGAGATCGACACCCCGGGCGAGGGTCGGGTCCGCGCGCTCGTGACGCTCGCCGGCAACCCGGTCGTCTCGACGCCCAATAGCGAGCGGCTGGGCGCCGCCCTGGCCACACTGGATTTCATGGTCTCCGTCGACGTCTACGTCAACGAGACCACCCGCCATGCCGACGTCATCCTGCCCGCGCCATCGCCCCTGCGCCGCAGCCACTACGACCTGGCGCTCTACCTGTTCGCCGTCCGCAACGTGGCCAACTACTCGTCTCCCGCGCTGGAGCCCGATCCCGACCTGCCCGACGAATGGGTCACGCTGTTGCGACTCGCCGGCGTCGCCGCCGGCGTGGGTCCCGACGCCGACGTGGCGGCGCTCGACGAGGGCGTGGCCCGGCTGGCCATCGCCCGCGAGATCGACACGCCCGGCTCACCGGTGGCGGGCCGGACGCAGGACGATGTGCTGCAGGCACTCGAGCCCCGCGTCGGCCCCGAGCGGCTGCTGGACCTGATGCTGCGCGCCGGGCCCTACGGCGACGGATTCGGCGCCCGGCCGGCCGGCGGACTGAGCCTCGCTGCGCTGGAGGCGGCCCCGCACGGGATCGACCTCGGGCCGCTCCAGCCGCGCCTCCCAGAGGCGCTGCGGACGCGCGGCGGGATGATCGAACTGGCTCCCGAGCCGCTCGTGGCCGACGTGCCCCGGCTGCGGGAAGCGCTCGGCCGCACGGCCAGCGGCCCGGTGCTCGTCGGGCGGCGCAATCTCCGTTCCAACAACTCGTGGATGCACAATCTGCCGATGCTCGTGCGGGGCCCGTCGCAGTGCACCCTGCACGTCCACCCCGAGGACGCCGAGCGCTACGGGCTCACGGACGGCGCACCCGCGCTGCTGCGCTCGCGCACGGGCAGCCTCGAGGCCGAGGTGGAGATCACCGACGCGGTGATGCCGGGCGTGGTCAGCCTCCCCCACGGCTGGGGACACGATGCTCCCGAGGCGCGCCTGAGCGTGGCCTCCGCGCACGCGGGAGCCAACAGCAACGTGCTCTCCGACGAGTTGCTGATCGACGCGGTCTCGGGCAACGCCGTGCTCAACGGCATCCCCGTCACGCTGGCGCCCGTGCCCGTCGCGGTCCCCGCCTGACGGCGGTCAGTAGCGCCGGGCGGCCCAGATGATGGAGAAGCCGACGTAGACCGACGCGCCAACGAGCGCCAGCCAGGCGATCTCCCCGGCGGGGGAGCTCCACAGCTTGTTGGTGGCGGTCAGCGTGACCGCGAGGACGCCGGCCGCGCTGTAGAGCAGGGCGCGCTTGCCGTCCCCGAGCAGGTACAGCGAGCCGCGGTGCTCGCGGTACATGATCGCGGCCACCCACACCAGAGTGCTCAGGAAGACCAGGTAGAGCCCGGTGACCACCACGCTGGCGCCAGTCCCGCCGCCGGGCAGGATCGCCACCAGGGCGGCGATCACCGCGATGATCGCGACGTTGCGGACGGTGGGGTTCATACCGACAGCGTACGCCTCGCCGGCCCGCTCGGCGACGGTGCGACCGCGGGCGCGGGCCTGGCGGTGGCGGGCTGGGCCGGGGCGGGTCCAGCGGTAGCGGGTCCGGCCGGGGCGGGCTCGGACGGCGGGACCGCCCCGCCGGCGGGCTCCGCGGCGAACCGGTAGCCCACACCGAAGTGCGTGTGCACGTAACGCCAGCCCGGGGAAATCGCCTCGAGCTTCTGGCGCAGCTTGCGCACGAACACGTCCACCGAGCGGTCGCCCCGCGCCATCGTGTACCCCCACACCCGCTGGTAGATCTCCTCGCGCTTCAGGACCCGCCCGCCGGCGCCGGCCAGCTGCGCCAGCAGCTCGTACTCCTTGCGCGAGAGGGTCGCCGGGACGCCGTTGGCGTAGGCGTCGAAGCGGTCGGGCCGGATGGCCAGCTCGCCGGCGGTGACGATCTCGTCCTGCATGGGCAGCTCGCCCGCACGGCGGCGGCGCAGCACCGCCTCGATGCGGGCCACCAGCTCGTCGGGATGGCAGGGCTTGGTGATCCAGTCGTCGGCGCCGGTGCGCAGAGCACGCACACGGTCGGCCACCGGCGCGGGGCGGCTACACACCAGGAGCGCCAGGCCCGGCAGCCGGTCGGCGACCCATTCGATGTAGCCGAGCCCCGTGATCCCGGGGTTGACGATGAGCGCGTGGAGCTTGAGCGCGGTGAGCTGCTCGGGATCGGCGGCGTAGCCGATCACCTGGCTATCCCACCGGTTGGCGGCAAACCGCCTGTCCAATACCGTGATCATCCCGCTGTCGTCGTCGATCAGCACGATGCGCAGACCCGAAGCCGGAAGGGGCTGGGGCATTGGTTTTCAGTGTAGTGGCGCGTCCCGACGGCCCTCGCCTCACCCGGCCACGGCCTCGTATCGCTCATAGAGGTCCGCCACCTTGAGCTTGGCCTCCTCGTGGCGGGCCTGCGAGCGGGCCGTCGCCTCGGGCGTGGCCCACGCCGACGGATCCGAGAGCTCGTCCTCGATGGCGCGCAGCGCGGCCTCGGCGACCTCGATCTCGGCCTCCAGGCCCGCCGCGCCTCGCCCGGGCTTGGCCTTGGGCGGGTTGCGCTTCTTGTTCGGGCCGTTCGCGCCCGCCGCGGCCTTGGCGGCCGGCTTGGGCGACGCGGCCTTGGCGGGCGCGGGCGCTTTGGCCCGCTCCTCGCGGACGCGCAGGTACTCGGGCCAGCCGCCGACATAGCTGTGCAGCGCGTGGTCCTCCAGCGCGATCGTTCGGGTTCCGATCGCGTCCAGCAGCGCCCGATCGTGGGAGACGAGCAGCAGCGAGCCGGCAAACCCGTTGAGCGCCGACTCCAGCGCCTCCCGGCTCTCCAGGTCGAGGTGGTTGGTGGGCTCGTCGAGAATGAGCACGTTGGCCCCGGAATGGACCAGGACGGCCAGCGACAGGCGCCGGCGCTCGCCGCCCGACAGCCCGTCGAGCGGCTTCTCGGCGTCCTCGCCGGAGAACAGGAAGCGCCCCAGCAGCGCCCGCGCCTTGGCTGGAGTCAGGGCGGTGGCTCGCTGCGTCGCCTCCAGCACCGTCCGCGCCGTGCCGGCGTTGATCTCCTCGGCGTGCTGGGAGAGGTAGCCGACCTTGACGTTGTGGCCGGTGAGGAGCTTGCCCTGCTCGAGCTCCCGCTTGCCGGCGAGCGTCTCGATGAGCGTCGTCTTGCCGGTGCCGTTGGCCCCTACCAGCGACACGTGCTCGCCTCGCTCCAGCCACAGCTCGGCGTCGTGCAGCAGCGCCTTGCCGCCGGCTGAGAGGTCGGCGTGCTCGAGTTCGAACACGACCCGGCCGCTGCGCTCGGGCGGCTTGAAGGCGAACTGGAGCGCCGCGCCGTCGGTGGGATCGGCGCTCAGCCGCTCGATCTTGTTGAGTTTCTTGACCCGGGACTGGGCCTGGCGGGCTCGGGTGCCCGCCCGGAAACGGGTGACGAAGCGCTCGAGGCGCTCGATCTCGGCCTGCTGGCGCTCGATCGCCCGGCCCAGGGCCAGCTCGCGCGCGGCCTTCTCCTTGCGCCACTCGTGCCAGGTGCCCGAGAAGAACTTCCCGCGCCCGGCCTCCAGCTCGAGCACCGAGGTGCCCACGGACTCCAGGAACCAGCGGTCGTGCGCGACGAGCACGATGGCGGCGTCCAAGGAGATGAGGTGAGCCTCGAGCCACTCCAGAGACTCGATGTCGAGATGATTGGTTGGCTCATCCAGGAGCAGCAGATCAGGCGCTCCCGCCAGGGCACGACCGAGGGACGCGCGGGTGAGCTCACCTCCGGAGAACGTGTCCAGCGAGCGGTCCAGGTCGGCGTCGTTGCGGAACCCCAGGCCGTGCAGCGTCGACAGCGCCCGGTCGCGCCAGCCGTAGCCGCCGGCGTGCTCGAGCCGTGCCTGGGCCTTGGCGTAGCGGGTCAGCGTGGCCTCGTCATGGGCGCCCTCGGCCATCGCCTGCTCCAGCGACGTCAGCTCCTGCTCGATCGCCACCAGCTCGGGCGCGCCCGAGAGGATGTAGTCGCGCAGGGACAGGTCGCGGTTGCGGGGCGGGCGCTGGTCGTGGAGCGCCACCTTGGCGCCCTTGCTCAGCACAAGCTCTCCGGAGTCGACCGACACCTCGCCGGAGAGCATGCGCAGCAGCGTGGTCTTGCCGGCGCCGTTGCGGCCCGACAGCGTCATGCGGTCGCGGCGCTCCAGCTTGAAGGAGATGCCCCGCAGCAGGGGCTCGCCCGCGATGTCCTTGCCCAGGTCCGATGCGATGACGACGGCCATGGATCTGATGGTAGGAGCCACCCGGACCGCGGGTAGGATGGCGCGGGTGCGCCGGTCCCGCCCCCAGAGCTTCGAGCCTGTCCCCCCGCACGAGATGCTTCCGGCCCGGACGGTCGTCGTCCCCCACCGCGGCGAGTTCTTCCTGCGCGACAGCGGCGAGACCGACCCGCGCCGTCCCACCGTGATGCTGCTGCACGGCTGGATCGTGACCGCCGACCTCAATTGGCACGGGGCCTACGACGCCCTGGTCGACGCCGGCTACCGCGTGCTCGCGATCGATCACCGCGGCCACGGCCGGGGTCTGCGGGCCATGTCCCGGTTCCGCCTCGCCGACTGCGCCGCCGACGCCGCCGCGATCCTGCGCCAGCTCGAGGCGGCCCCGGCGATCGTGGTCGGGTACTCGATGGGCGGCGTCATCGCCCAGCTGATGGCCCGCGACCACCCTGACGTGATCCGCGGCCTGGTCCTCAGCGCCACCTGCCAGCATTTCCAGGACCCCGAGACGCGGCGGATTTGGCGGTGGATGGGAGTCGTCGGCCTCCTGCTGGGGCTGGCGCCGCGCTCGTTCTACCGGGGCGCCCTTCGCAACGCGAAGATCCAACTCAACGAGCGCACGGCGTGGTGGCTGTCTGAGCTCATGCGCCATGAGGCCCGCGACGTCGCCGACGCCGGCCGCGAGCTGGGTCGCTTCGACTCGCGCCCCTGGCTGGCCGCGCTGCGGCGCCCGCCGACAGCCATGGTGCTGACCGGGCAGGACACGATGGTGTCCCCCGCCAAGCAGCGCGAGCTGGCCCAGGCCGCCGGCGCGACCGTGTTCGAGGTGCCCATTGACCACCTCGAGGTCACCGACCGCGCCGACGTCTACAACCCGTCCCTCATCGCCGCGGTGCAGGCGGTGACCGCCCCCGAGGCCGTCCCCGTCGCCTGACGCCGATCTGAAGCGGTACGCTTCTGCCAGTGACGCGCCGCGCCCGGATCATGATTGCGTTGACCCTGTTCGTCGGCACGCTGCTGACGTTCGCGCCCGCCGCCCTGGCCCACGACAACGGCGGCCAGGGCTGGTTCGGCGAGACCAACGACCAGCAGATCACCAACGTCATGTTCGCGGTGATCGCGTTCTTCCCCACGATCATCGTGGTGTTCTCGCTCATCCAGTGGCGGCTGGACAAGCGCAAGCACGCACGCGAGGACGCCGTCAAGGCCCGGGAGGCCAGCGCGGACTGGCGCGGCGGCTGGTAGCCGCGCGGCGCGCCGGCGTGACCGCGCGCGCGGCGCGAGAGCTCAGCCCCGGATGCGCAACCAGGCCACGCTGCCCAGATACACCAGTCCCGCGATGGCCGCCAGCCAGTCATAGGGCGCCCCGTCGTGCCCATTGGCCACCGACACGATGTAGGCCACCAGCACCGCGATCAGAAGCGCGCTCCCGGACGCCAGAGTGGCGCGCATGTCGATCGCCTGGAAGCGCTCGTCGCGGCCGTCGCCCCGCAGGCCCCGAATCGTTTCGCTGCGCCCGCCGAGCAGGACGACGGCAGCGAACGCCGTCATCACGCCCAGGCCGAACAGCCCGTCGCCCGCCTTGTGACCGAGGATTCCGGCGCCCAACAGCACGAAGCCCATGGCCACCGAGAACGCGGGGAGCACCCATTTCGATGTCCTACACGTCCGCATCGAACACCTCCTCCACCGTCGCGCTGAAGAACCGGGCGAGCGAGATCGCCAGCGGCAGCGAGGGCGTGTAGCGATCCTTCTCGATCGAGTTGATCGTCTGTCGCGACACATTCATCGCCGACGCCAGTTCCCCCTGGGAGAGGCCTCGCTCGGTGCGCAGTTGTCGTATGAGATTCCGCACTCCGTGTAAAGCTCACTTTACACCTAATGTCAAGCGTGCTTGACACTGCGGTCAGCCCGCGTCGCCGCGGTCGGTGAAGCGGTCCGCCAGCACGGTGCGCAACACGGGAACGATCACGGCGGGCACGAGCAGCGGCAGGAGCAGGAGGTGCAGCCAGTCCCACACGGTATTGCCGACGAAGCCCGTCCAGGCCCAGCGGCCGAGGTAACCGACCAACACCACCGCGATGAACACGACCGCGACGATGGACAGCGCAACGGCGTGCCGACGCCCCCACTCCGAGCGCAGCTCGAGCAGCACCGGGATGAGCGCCACCATCAGCGGCAGCGCGCCGAGATTCAGCCAGTCCCACAGCGTGTTGCCGACGAAGCCCGTCCAGGCCCACGGCACGAGATAGCCGGCGAGCACCACGCAAACGAACGCGGTCACGAGCGCTGTCACTCCGATCATCACCGCGCCGCTCATCTGCGGGCGGTGGCGCAGCCACAGCGTCAACACCACCGCGGCGATTGGGAGCAGCAGGAGGTGCAGCCAGTCCCACAACGTCGCCGTGGCGCCGTTGACGCCGACCCAGCGCCAGTGCTCCCCGTAGCCGCCGTACACGACGAGCGCCAGGACGATCAGCGCCACAGCACCGCCGATGCCGGCGGCCGCGCGACCTCTCACCGACGGACGGGACGCGTCGCCGGACTGGGCCACTAGATCCGGAAGACCTGCATCAGCCGCTGCTCGTGCTCAGCGTCGATCCGCGCGATGACCTCGATGTGCTCCTCCAGCCCGGACCCGCGCAGCTTCTCGGCCAGCAGCTCGTCCACCTGGAAGATCCCGGCGCTATTGGACATGGCGATCTCCACGCGGACGGCGCGGTCGCGGCCGGGGCTGATCTTGACCTCGTCGATGGCGTAGGCGGAGATCGAGTGGATGTTCTGCTGGCCGGCCTCGAACGGGATCCGGGAGCGCCCCCGGGCCATGTCCAGGGCGTCGGCGACGCGCACGATGCCGGCCTCGATCGTGAACGGGGCGCCGTCGCTGCGGTGGCCGATGATCGCGTGCAGCGTCTCGGCGACGATCACCGACCGCTCTGGCTCCTCGTAGACGCCCTCCAGCAGCTTGCCGAGCTTGTCGGCGGTGAGGAACAGGCTGTAGCGCTCGTGGTCGCGGCGGTGGATCGACATCCCCACGCAGTGCATGAGGCACCCCGCCGCCACCACGACCTCGGCGTCACGCTCGGTCATGGCGAAGTCGGCCACCACACTGGGGACGACCCCGCGCCGGAACAGCAGCCGGGCGAGGCGTAGCCCGATGTTCAGCACGATCTGGATGTGGACCCAGCTGTGATCCGACATCGCCAGCCGCCGGGTGGCGTTGACCGCCGAGACATGCCACCAGGCCTTGAGCTGAACGTCGCTGTTGACCGCCTCCAGGAGACGCTCGAGCCGCCGGTTGCCGCGCGTGGGAGCGCGCACGCGGACCTCGGCGATGGCGTCGCGGGGTGGGATGGCGGGGTCGGTGCTCACGCTTGGACTGCTTCTAGCAGCACGCCCTCGCGGATGCCACCCCGCCCGATGTGGACGGTGACCTCGAGCAGCCGCGACGCGCCCTGGAGGATGAGCAGGCCGGCCGGGAGCAACCGGGCGCGCTGGGGGTCGATGAGAAACCGCTCGGCCACGAGGCCCGACGGCGCGTCGCTGAGGAGCGCGAGGGCCCGCCCGAACGCGCCGGCGTCGAGTACGGCCCCGGTGACGCGTCCCAAGGACGTGGCGCTGCCGCCGACCGCCACCGCAGCCAGCGGGCACGGCGGGGCCAGCCCCGCCATCGCCGCGGACACCTCCGCGCGCGCGGCCGTGACCTCCGCGGGCGCGGGCGGATCGGAGTGCAGGCAGTGTTCGGTGAGCGCCCCGGAGCCCAGCGGCACGGACGCCCACCAGCCGACGCGGTCCGGTGCGCTCCCCACCACGACCTCCGAAGAGCCCCCGCCGACGTCGATGACGCCGAGGCTGGCCGACGTCCCCGAGGCGTCCAGCAGCGCCGCGGTGTCGGCGTCGAGCATCGCCGCCGCGCCCCGGAAGGCCAGCCGCGCCTCCTCCTCCCCGGACACGATCTCCACCATCAGGCCCGTCCCCGCGGCGATCGCGTCCACCAGCGCGGTCCCGTTGGAGGCGACACGGATGGCCGCGGTGGCCACACCGCGGATCTCGTGCGCGCCGTGTTCACGGGCCACCGCCATCTGGCCCTGCACGACGGTGACGACCTCCTCGATCTTCGCCGCCGCGATCGTGCCCGAGCTCCTCAGGCCCTGGCCGATGCGGGTGAAGGCGCGCTCCTGGTGGACCTCCCGCAGCTCCCCCTCGACGCAGTCGGCAACGAGGAGCCGGGTGGTGTTGGAGCCGATGTCGATGCAGGCGGCGCGCACGCCCACCGAACTCTGCACTAAACGAGCGACTTACCGCGGGTGATGGCCGCCTCTTCGGCGGCGACGTCGACGGCCGGCCGGTGCTCGGGCCGCCGGGCCCGGGTCCGGCCAAACGCGAACGGCACCGCGACGGCGAACACCAGCGACCCCGCGGCAGCGACCCCGAAGGCCGCCCGCGCGGACGCCACCTGGGCGATGACGCCGCCGAGCACGATGCCCACGCCGGGCGCCAGCATCGACATCGAGTCGGTGAGGCTCATGATGAGGGCCATCCAGCGCGCGGGAGTGCGCTCCTGGACCGCCGTGCGCCACGCCACCCATTCAAGGCTGTTGCCGGCGCCGCCGATCACCGCGCCACAGAGCGCCACCGGCAGACTCGGCGCGACCGTCATCACGGTGAAACCCACCGCCAGCGACAGTGCGCTGCTGGCGATGAGCGCGGGCGCCGAGCGCCGGCGGAACCGGGCGTAGACGACGCTGCCGGCCACCGCCCCCGCGCCCCAGAGGCCGAGCAGCAGGCCGTAGCCCCCGGGCCCGGCGTTCAGCGTGTCCTGGGCATAGATCACCTCGACGGGGACCGTGATGGTGAAGATGCACAGGCCGACCGCCTGAATGAGCAGCAGCCGGCTCAGCATGCGGTCCGAGCGGACGTGGGCGATGCCCTTGGCCATCCGATCCCAGACCGAGCCGGGATCGGCCTTGGCGCCCGGCAGCGCGGTGATGGCCAGAAAGAATGCGCACGCGGCGAACAGGCCGCAGTTGACCAAGAGCGCCGCGACCGTGCCCCCGGCGGCGACCACGATCCCGCCGATCACCGGTCCGGCCATGAACGCTGCGGAGAACCCGAACCCGCCGAGGGCGTTGCCCTCCTGGAGCAGGTCGACGGGTTTGAGGATCTCCGTCCGCGTCGCCGTGGCCAGCGACCGCGCGGTGGCGGCGATCACCCCGTCGACCAGCGCCAGAAGCAGCACCGGAACCAGCGAGAAGTGATGCGAAAGGTAGGCCAGGACCCCGAACAGGATGCTTTCTGCCGCGTACAGGACGGGCAGCACCTTGCCCGGCGCGGCTCGGTCAAGCCGGGCAACGAACGCCGGCGAGAGCAGCGCCGGCAGGAACTGCGAGCAGAGGAAGAACCCGGTGGACCCGATCGCGCTGCCGGTGCGATGAAAGACGAGGACGGCGAGCGCGAGGGTCCCGACCGACCAGGCGAGCTCGTTGAACACGTACGCGGCCAGCAACCGGCGGAACGCGGGCAGCCGCAAGCACTTAATCACGCCGTGAACCCCTGCAAATCAGGCGAATCTGCAACACATCTCGTTCCCTCGTTGGCGCCTAACGCCCTATGACGCGGTGGCCTGTCCCGCGCGGGCCACTCCTCAATGCTATTAAACCCCGGAACCGAGGGCCCGCACGGCCAGCCTGGACGGCTGTCATCCTCTGGATCAGACATGTCGATGCGCGCACGCTCCTGGCACCGCAGCCACACGTTCCATCACTCCGAGTTCCCGCCCGAGCGCCTGGCCTCCGAGCGCCACCAGACGGTGTCGGTGTGCCTCCCGGCGCGCAACGAGGAGCGCACCATCGGCGCCATCATCCGCGAACTGATCCCGTTGCGCGACGCGGGCGCCATCGACCAGATCGTCGTGGTCGACGCCTCCAGCGATGCCACGGGCCGGATCGCCCGGGCGCTGGGAGCCGAGGTCCACATCCAAGACCATCTCCGGCCCGAGCTGGGGCCCGCGCTGGGCAAGGGCGACGCCATGTGGCGGTCGCTCGCCGTCCTCACGGGCGAAGTCGTCTGCTTCCTTGACGCCGACTCCGAGCATTTCGGGGCTCATTTCGCGTGTGGACTCCTGGGTCCTCTCCTGTGTGACAGCGAGCTCTCATTCGTCAAAGGTCTGTATCGGCGCCCGTTCCGGGTTGGTGAAACGACGCTGCCCGAAGGCGGCGGCCGGGTGACCGAGCTCATGGCCAGGCCCCTGCTCAACCTGTTCTACCCCGACCTGGCCGGGGTGGCCCAGCCGCTCGCGGGCGAGGTGGCGGCGCGCCGCGACCTGCTCGAGCGGTTGCCGTTCGTCACGGGGTACGGGGTCGACATCGCACTGCTGCTCGACGCGTACGGAGCGGTGGGGCTCGACGGGATCGCCCAGGTGGACCTCGACGTTCGCCAGAACGCCCACCAGTCGCTGCGGGACCTGGGCCCGATGGCCTTCGCGGTCCTGCGCGCACTCGCCTCGCGCCTGGAGCGCGACGGTCGCCTGCAGGGCCCACTGCCCACGACGTTCGTGGTCCCGGGCGCCGACGAGCTCCCGGCACTGGGCGGCGAGCCGGTGGAGCGACCGCCGCTGGTGACCCTGCGCGCCGCAGCCTGAGCGGGCGCGGCCTAGAACGCTTCCCGCACGGCGCCGGCCCCTTCGGCCATCTCGTCGAAGTAGCCGTAGGTGCCCTGCTCGCGCAGCTCGCGGGCGGCCCTGACGAGGGCCCCGAGCGCGGCGAAGGCGAACGCGCCGCCGACGGAGATCCGGCTCACGCCCAGCCTCGCCAACTCGGAGACGGGAGGCGCCCCCTTGCGGGCCAGGACGTTCACCGGGCGGTCCACCGAGGACACGATCGCCGCCAACGTCTCGGGGTCGACCGGCCCCGGCGCGAACAGCACGTCGGCGCCGGCCGCCTGATAGGCCTGCAGCCGCGCGACGGTCTCGTTGAGGTCGGGGCGACCGCGCAGGTACCCGTCGGCACGAGCGGTGACCACCAGCGGGCCCCCGGGTGCGGCATGCGCAACCTCCACCGCAGCGCGCACCCGCTCGGCGGCGAGTCCGATCTCATAGATGCTCTCGCTCGCGCCGGAGTAGTCCTCCACCGAGAACCCGGCCAGGCCGGCGGTGACGGCGCCGGCGGCGGTCTCGGCCACCCCGTAGGGCTCGTCGGCAAAGCAGTTCTCCAGATCCGCGGACACGGGCACATCTGTCGCCGCGGCGATGGCGGCGGCATGGGTCAGCGCCTCTTCGCGCGTGATCGAGCCGTCGAGCCGCCCGAGCGTCGCGGCGAAGCCGCTGCTGGTGGTGGCCAGGGCCTCGTAGCCGAGCGAGGCCAGCAGCTTGGCCGACCCGACGTCCCACGGGTTGGGCATCAGCAGCGGGTCGCCGGGGCGATGGAGCGCGAGAAACCGGCCCGCCTTCGCCGCCTGGTCGGTCATGGCGCGACCCGGGCCGCGAGCAGGACACGCGCACCCGCGGGGGTGAGGCTGTGGGGTCCCCGGTCAGGGTTGAGTAGGACGGTCATGATTTCCTCCAGGCGACGTCGAAAGAAATGGTGGCCCTCGTCAGGGTCGACGAAGACACGGCACGCCGGCAGCGACACGGCCAACTGCAGAGCGTGCTCGAGCGGGACGAGCGGGTCGAGGCCGCCGTGCCACACCTGCACCTCTGGCTCCACCTCCTCGGGGCTGAACCCCCACCCCCGCGAGTAGGTCAGATAGTCCTCGATCATCCCGCCGACACCATAAGCGGTCGCGCTGAGGAAGCTCGACCCGGCGGCATCGCGCTCGCCCGCCTCGGCCAGGCGTTCGCGCTCGGTGGGCGCGGCGTGGGCGGAGCTGACCCGATGCACGATGCCGGGACGGCGATGCAGAACCGGCAGAAGGGCATCGCCCAGACCCTGCGCCGTCCGGGGCAGGGCGCTCAAGGTGGTGAGCCCGAGGCGGATGCGCAGCCGCATTCCCGGGGTGCGGTGCGGCGGACACAGCGGCGACAGCGAACTGCACACCGCCGCGCGGATCACGCGGTCCCCAAGGGCGTGCGCCGCGGCCAGCGCATAGGGGCCGCCCGCCGACACCCCGACGAGGAAGACGCGACCGAGGTCCAGTGCGTCGGCGAGCGCGGTGAGGTCGCTCGCGAACGCGGTGACGGTGCGGCCGCGGGCGAGGTCGGAGCCGCCGAAGCCCGGGCGGTTGACGGCGATGTAGCGCATGTTGAGGAGCTCGGTCATCGGGCCCAGGTCGACGCTCTCGCGCAACGGGCTGCCGATCGCGCCGTGGCAGTAGATCACCGGTGCGCCGTCAGGGGGCCCGGTCTCGACGAACGTCAGACGACGGCCGTCGGGAAGGCGCAGCGCGCCGGAGCGATTGGTGGCGTGCGGTGGCATCCGCTGTGCGGGGCACATGCCCTGTCAGGGTGTTTTACGACGCGGCGCACCGGAACTTGTTGCGTGTTTGTCAAGGCGGCGCAGAACGCGCTCCAGGGCGAGCGCGAAGGAGTCCGGGCGCTCGACCATGGGCACGTGCCCGGTCCAGTCGATGACCTCGAGCTCGGCATCGGGCCGGGCCGCCTGGATCTCGGCCGCGAGCACGAGCGGGACCGCGCGATCCCGACGGCCCCAGAGCAGGCCGAGGGGCGCGGACGTGCGTCGCAGCAACGGCATCAGGTCGGCCTGCGCGATGACCGTGGTCGCGGCGGCGATCCTGTGCGCGGACCCGGAGGCCTCCACCATCATCCGTGCCTGGCCGGCGGAGATCGTGGCGCCGTCGGCGGCCGCGAAGGCCAGCAGGAGGCGCCGGCCCCAGGCCCGGTCGCTGAGGGCGGCCAGCCGGCGCCGGGCGGCGAAGAGTCCCGCGGCGCCGGGGCCGACGAGGGCTCCGGGGACCGATGCGCGGCGGCGGTGGAGGCCGGCGGGCGCGACGAGGACGAGCCTCCGAACGAGGTTCGGCCGGTGCGCCGCCAGAGTGAGCGCCACCGCGCCACCGAGGGAATGGCCCACGAGGTCAAACGGAGCGCTGACCTGGCGGGCGGCGAGCGCCCGGGCCACCCGGTCGGCGACCTCTTCGAGGTCAAAGCCATCCCCCACCGGGGCCGACTCGCCGAACCCCGGCAGGTCGAGCGCGATCACCTGGCGGGCGGCGGCCAGCGGCTCGGTGACGAGGCTCCAGATCTGCCGCGTCGTGCCCAGGCCGTGCAAAAGCACGAGCGGCTCGCCCTCGCCGGTCTCGTTGACCGCGATGAGGGGCCGCCGGCCAGGGTGACGTACGCTGGATGGATGAGTACTCAAGCACGCGCATTGTCCACGCGACCGGAGACGGGCGAGGACGGATCGTTCCAGCGCCAGGAGTCGACCTTCCGTTCGTTCGTCTCCGCGGACGGTTCGACGGGCTTCCCGCTGGCCCCGGGCCGCTACCACCTGTACGTCGCCCGGGCGTGCCCCTGGGCGCACCGGACGCTCATCGGCCGGATGCTGATGGGCCTGGAGGACGCCATCTCGGTGTCGTTCGTCCATCCCTTCCGCGACGAGCGCGGGTGGGAGTTCCCCGGCGGTGGCTACGAGGACCCGGTCAACGGCTTCCGCTATCTGTCCCAGGCCTACGACGCGGCCGACTCGGCCTATGCGGCGCGGGTGAGCGTGCCGGTGCTGTGGGACTCAGAGCGCTCCACGATCGTCAACAACGAGTCCGAGGACATCCTGCGCATGCTGTCCACCGTGTTCGCGCCGCTGGCCGAGCACCCGGTCGAGCTGGTGCCGGCGGCGTTGCGCGAGGACATCGACGTTCTCAACCAGCACATCTACGACACGGTCAACAACGCGGTGTACAAGGCCGGCTTCGCGCGCAAGCAGGCCGTGTACGAGTCCGAGGTGCGCGCCCTGTTCGCGACGTTGGACGAGCTCGACGCCCGGCTCGCTCGGAGCCGCTTCTTGTTCGGGGATGCGCCCCTGGAGACCGACTGGCGGCTGTTCACCACGCTGGTGCGCTTCGACGCCGTCTACCAGATCCACTTCAAATGCTCGCTGCGCAAGCTGACCGAGTACTCCTGCCTGTGGCCCTACGCGCGTGACCTCTACCAGTGGCCCGGCGTCGCCGACACGGTGTCGTTCGACGAGATCCGCGCCCACTACTACGGCACCCACCCCATGATCAACCCATCCGGTCTGGTCGCGGTGCTGCCTGCCGACGACTGGTCTGCGCCGCCGGGGCGCTGATGTTGTGACGCCTTTCATGCGGGCTGTGTCAGAAGTGCAAAAACTGCTGGCTTAGGAGGGGTTGGGTGCGGTCGTCGCGTGCACACTGGGGGTGTGAGCGACGATCCTGAAGCGGGACGCCACACAACACCCCTCGCCGGAGGGCGTGGCGTGTCCGTTCAACGGGATCGGGGTCCTGCGACACACACGGTGAAAGTGCTCGGTGTGTGGCGTGAGGTTCCAATCTCGGGCTCGCGGGACGAGCGAATCGCCGCCGTCGCCAGCCGGCAACGCGGACGCATCGCGTCCCGCCAGCTCCGGGCCATCGCAGTCAGCCCGTCCAGCGCCACATGGCTGGTCTCACAGGGCCGCCTGTTCCCCTCCCTTCGATGCGTCTTTTCCGTCGGCCACAACGCACCCGTCGAACTGGGCGCGGAAACCGAAGCGCTGCTGTCAGTCCGGGAGGGCGCCGCGCTGAGCCACTGGTCCGCAGCGGCCCTGTGGGCTCTCTGGACGCCGGCGCCCGCCGAGGTCGACGTCACCGTCGTGAGGACATCCCAGGCGTCGGCCAACCCGGGCGTGAGAGTGCACCGCAGCCGAATCCTTCACAGCAAGGACGTTCGGATCCGCCGCGGACTGCCGGTCACAACCCCCGCGCGCACGCTCCTGGACATCGCCCCAACCGCCACCGACCGTCAGCTGGAGCTGGCCTTTGACCGTGGGATCGTCGAGCGCGTACTCAGGGCCGCCGAGGTCGGCGAACTCCTCTCCCGCGCTGGAGGGCATCCGGGTCGCCGGCGCCTCGCCACCATCCTCGAGCGTGAGACCAGCGGCACCACGATGACCCGCTCTGATGGCGAGGAACGGATGCTGGCCCTCATGCGCGCGGCCCGGCTCCCCGCTCCGGTGGTGAACGCCAAGGTCGCCGGGCATGAGGTCGACTTCTATTGGCCCGACCATCGGTTCGCAGTGGAGGTCGACGGCTGGCGATTCCACTCCGGCAGGCGCGCCTTCGAAGACGACCGCCGCAAGGACCAGGACCTCCGCCGCGCGGGCATCGACACCATGCGCGCCACGGGACGTCAGCTCAAAGAGCAGGCCTACGCCCTGGTGGCAGGGGTCGCGGTCGGCCTGGCGCGGTCAGCGGCTACGACCGCCGCCGGCGGCGGCGAAGCAGCAGGAGCAGCACAAGCAGCGCTATGAGCGGCGCTGGGTTGCTCTTGACGCGGCCGACGATCGCGGTCCGCAGGAGCGCCAGCCCGTCGAGCGGCTCGGGCTCCGTGGCCGGCGGGGGTGTCGGTGGCGGAGGCGGCTCCGGGGCCGGGGGCGGGCGGTGGCGGAGGCGGCTCCGGGGCCGGCGGTGGCGGTGGCGGTGGCGGAGGCGGCTCCGGGGCCGGGGGCGGTGGCGGTGGCGGAGGTGGCTCCGGGGCCGGCGGCGGCGGTGGAGGCGGCTCGGGCGCGGCTTCAGGCTCCGGCGGCGCGGGCGCGGGCTCAGGCTCAGGCTCAGGCTCCGGGGCCGGCGGCGGTGGAGGTGGCGGTGGAGGCTCAGGCGCAGGCTCAGGCTCCGGCGGCGCAGGCTCGGGCTCCGGCGGCCGCTCGGCCGCTGGGGGCTCGGACTCCGCGGAGGCCTCGGGTACGACGGCCGCCAGCTCCTCCTCGGCCACGGCCTCCTCGGCCGACCCGGCCGCGGGCTCCGGCTCCGGCTCCGCCTCCGCCACGGGCTCGGGCTCCGCCACGGGCTCCGGCTCCGCCGCCGGCGTCTCGGAGGCCGCAGCCACCGCGTCGGCGGCAGCGGCCAGGTCCTTGCGCGGCTTGCGCTTCGACTTCTCGGCCTCGGACTCCGGCTTCGCCGCCCCGCCCTCAGCGGCCGATGCGGCCGACGCGGCCGACACCGCCGGCACCCCGATGAACGTCTCGTACTCGCCGGGCCCAGCCAGCATCGCCTGGAGCGACGCGGCGAACTCCGTGAGCAGCCGGTTGCCGATCTCCTCGATCATCCCGCCGCGCCCGAAGCGGGCCAGGCGGCCGGTGATGCTGTAGTCGGTGGAGACCTCGACGAGGGTCTGGCCCGGCCCGGCCTCCTTGGCCGACGAGATGATCGTGGCCCTGGCGCCGCCCTGTCCGCGCCGGTCGGTGCCCTGGGCGTGCATGGTGGCGGTGTGGGCCGCATCGTCGACGCTCTCCATCTCGAGCTTGCCGACGTAGGCCGCCGCGGTGGGGCCGATCTTGACCCGGAAGGTGCCGTTGTAGCTGCCGTCGTCGTTGCGCCCGGAGATGTCGGCCCCCGGCAGGCAGGGAGCGACGCGCTCGACGTCGACCAGCGCGGCCCAGACGCGGTCCAGCGGCGCGGCGACTTCAAAGGACTGCTCTAGCTTCATCGCGGACCTCCTCCAGGTCTTCAGGGGTATCGATGTCGCGCCCGGAGCATAAGTGCCCGACCTCCAGTTCCGGTCCGCCCCGCAGGAGACCTCTCGCGCCCTCGTCGCTGGCCAGCGAGGTCAGCGCCGCGATCTCCTCCGGGCCGAGCACCACAGGATGCCCGGGTCGGCCACCGTACACGGCTCGGGAGCGCGGCGGAGCGTCGACGAACAAGCGGATCACCTCCGGCGTCACCAGCGGCGCATCGCCGAGGGTCACGACCACAGCCGATACGGCGCCCCCGGCGCTCAGCGCCGCCACCCCGCGCCGCAGCGACCACGCCTGCCCCGACGCCCACTCGTCGCACACCACGGTCTCCGCCCGGCCGAACTCCACACCGCCACGGATGTCGGAAGCATGCGAGCCCAACACCACCACGACCCGCTCCAATCCAGCCACCGAGCACTGAGCGCGCACCGCCCACTCCAGCAAGGGGCGCCCGTGCAAGTCGGCCAGCTGCTTGGGCGAGGCGCCGAAGCGCGTCCCCCCTCCCGCGGCCAGGACCAGGCCCGCGGCGGCCACTTACGCGCGTGCCTCCCGGATCGGGCCGTCGGCGCCCCGAAGCCGGCCGCCGTCGCGGTCGTGCGACACCGCCACGATCTCTCCCAGGATCGACAGCGCCGTCTCCATCGCCGTGCGGGCGCCCAGATCGAGCCCAATTGGGCCCGAGAGCCGCCCCACCTCGTCCTGGCTGAGACCGCGCTCCTCAATCAATCGCGAGCGCCGCCGCTCCTGGGTGCGGCGCGATCCCATCCCGCCCACGAACATCGCGGGCGAGCGCAACGCGATCTCCAGCGCGGGGTCATCCAGCACCGGATCGTGCGTCAGCACGGCCACGGCCGTCGACTCGTCGATCCCGCCCAGCTGCGCGAAGGCCTCCGCCGGCCACGCGGCGAGCAGCTCGTCGGCGTCGGGGAACCGCTCGCGCGTCAGGAACCGCGCGCGGGGATCGATCACGTAGGTGCGCCACCCCAAAGCCCGTCCCACCGCGCTGAGCGCGGCCGCCAGCTCCACCGCGCCGAACAGCACGAGACGTGGCGGGGGATCCGGCACGACCTCGAACGCCGGCCCGTGCAGCTCCGAAGCATCGATCCACTCGGCGTCCATCAGCGGGGCCTCACATCTCCTCCAGGATCGTCGCCAGCTCTTCCAGCGACGCCAGCGAGTTGCCCGCCAGCAGGCGGTCGGTGTGCGGAACCGCAGCCTGCATCCCGCGCGCGAGCGGCTGGTAGTCCGGGTGCGCCGCCAGCGGGTTGAGCCACACCAGCCGGTACGCGGCGCGCCGCAGCCGCGCCATCTCCACGTCGAGTTGCTCGGGCTCGCCGCGGTCCCAGCCGTCTGACAGGACGATGACCACGGCCCCCCGGCCGATGCGGCGGCCGTGCACGCGGTTGAGCTCGGCGATGGCGGCGCCGATGCGGGTGCCGCCGGAGAAGTCGGTGACCGCCGCCGCGGCGCGGTCCAGCGCGCGGTCGTGGTCACGCCCCGCGAGCTCCTGGGTGATGCGCGTCAGCCGCGTGCCGAATGCGAACGCCTCCACCCTCCGCTGCGCGGCCACGCACGCGTGCATGTACTGCAGCAGCATCCGCGCGTAGGGCGCCATCGAGCCCGAGACGTCGCAGACGAGCACCATCTGGCGCGGACGCTGGGTGGGCGCGCGCCAGCGCCGGTGCAGCGGCTCCCCGGCGGTCCGCAGCGAGGAGTGGACCGTCGCCCGCAGATCGGGCACGTGCTCGCGCCGGCGGGAGGGCCGCGTCCGCCGCGACAGGCGCATCGGGTGGCGGCGGGCGAGCCGGTGGATGAGCTCGCGAGCGAGCGCCATCTCGGCCTCGGTGTAGCGCGCGAAGTCCTTCTCGCGCAGAAGCTCGACGTCGCTCCAGGCGGCGGGGACGATCTCAGACTCCTCCCCCGCCGAGCCACCGCGCGGGTCGGCGAGGCCCATCACCGGCGCGGGACGCTCGATGTGCCCCAGCGCCCCGAGCGGATCCTCCGGGTTCAGCGGCACCTGGCCGTCCCCGAACACGGCGGTGAAGGCTAGGTCGAAGCGCTCGAGGTCGATGTGCTGCGAGCACAACACCGTACGGAGCGCCAGGCGCACGTCCTCGCGGGAGGCGCAATCGATCTCCTCCAGGCAGCGCACGGCGTTCAAGAGCTCACCGACACCCACCCGGGTCCCCTGGGCGCGCAGCACGGCGGTCACATCGCCGAGCTTGCCGACCATCCCGTCGGCCAGCGGTTCCAGCGACTCGCTCAGCGACCCGGCCGGATCAGACACCTTCCAGCACTCCGCGCTCGCGCACGCGCAGCACGTCCTCGTGCACCTTGAGCGCCACCCCGAGCGTCTCGTCCAGGGATGCCTCGTCACCGAGCGCCAGCAGCGCCTGGGCCCACACGATCGTCTCCCCCACGCCGGGCAGCTTGTACAGGTCGCCCTGCTCGCGCAGCCGCGCGACGGCCTCCACGACCCGAACCGCGATCTCGTGCGGCACGCCGGGCAGGCGGGTCTCCACGATCTCTCGCTCGCGCTCGGGCGCCGGGTAGTCGATCCAGTGATAGAGGCAGCGACGCTTCAACGCATCGTGCAGCTCCCGCGTCCGGTTGGAGGTCAAGAGGACGATCGGACGCCGCTGCGCGGTGATCGTGCCCAGCTCCGGGATCGTCACTGCGAAGTCCGACAGAAACTCCAGCAAGAAGGCCTCGAACTCGTCATCGGCACGGTCGATCTCGTCGATGAGCAGCACCACCGGCGTCGAAGACTCGGACTCCAGCGCCTCGAGCAGCGGCCGCCGCAGCAAGAAGCGCCGGGAGAACAGCTCGCCCTCGTCGACGCCCTGCTCGGTGGCGCGCAGCGCCAGGAGCTGGCGCGAATAGTCCCAGTCGTAGACGGCGTGGTGCAGGTCGATGCCTTCGTGGCACTGCAGGCGAATGAGCTTGGCGCCGATCGCGGCCGACAGCGCGCGCGCCACCTCGGTCTTACCGACCCCGGCCTCGCCTTCGAGCAACAGTGGCTGTTCGAGCACGCACGCAAGGTGCACTGCCATCGCCAGCGGGCGATCCGCTAGATATCCCTGTCCCGCGAGGGCTTCCCTCGCGGCGCCGACTGACTGAAGCTCCGCGAGCGTCACCTTCGCTTCGATGTTATCCGCCGCCAACGGCGTCCTGGATCGCGCGGCGTGTGAGCACCCGGGCGAGATGGCGCTTGTACTCCTGGCTGGCGTTGAGGTCCGCGGGCGGATTGGTCCCCTCGGCGGCCTGCTCGGCCGCCTTGGCGATGTTCTCCGCCGAGAGCTCCTGGCCGCGGAGGGCCTCCTCGGCCGCGGTCGCCCGCAGCGGCACCGAGCCCATGTGGGTCAGGCCGATCCGGACGTCCTCGCACGTCTGACCCGACGCCTTGACCACGGCGCACACGCCCACCATGGCCCAGTCCTCGGAGCGGCGGTTGAACTTCTGGTGGCCGTAGCCCCAGCCCTCCATCATCGGGATTCTGATCTCCGTCAGCACCTCCTGGGGGCCCACCTCGGTCGTGAGGTAGTCCTTGAACAGGTCGCCGGCCGCGACCGACCGCTGCCCGTCCGGGCCCTGGAGGGTGACCTCGGCCTCGGTGATGAGCATCGCCGCCGGCAGATCCGACGCCGCGTCGCCGTGGGCCAGCGATCCGCCGATGGTGCCGCGGTTGCGCACCTGCATGTCGGCGATGGTCGCCGCCACGGCCGAGACCACGCCGAGGTCGGGGGTCTGTTCGAGCATCGTATGCGTGGTGAGCGCGCCGACCCGCCAGTGGCCGTTCTGGCGCTCGACGCCGTGCAGGCCGGGGACCTTGCGCAGGTCTACGAGGATCGATGGCGCCGCCAGGCGCAGCTTCATCAGCGGGATGAGCGAGTGACCGCCGGCGAGGAGCTTGGCGTCCTCGCCACCATCAACGAGCGCGCTGATCGCATCCTGCAGCGACTCGGGTGCCGTGTAATCGAACTCGGCGGGGATCATGACTGCGGGCCTCCCTCCGGGCTCGCGCCCTGTCCTTGGTTGATGGCCTCCCAGATCCGCAGCGGGCTGAGCGGCATGTTCATGTAGGTAACGCCGAGCGGGCGCATGGCGTCGATGACGGCGTTGGTGACCGCCGCGGAGGCGGCGATCGTACCCGCCTCCCCGACCCCCTTGGCGCCCAGTGAGTTGACGGGGGACGGTGTCACCGTCCGATCGGTCTCGAACGACGGCATCTCTGCCGCCGTGGGGATCGCGTAGTTGACGAACGAGCCGGTTGCCAGCTGGCCGCTGTCCTCGTAGTGGACGCGCTCGTAGAGCGCCTGACCGATGCCGTGGACCACGCCGCCGTGGATCTGGCCGTCGATGAGCATCGGGTTGATCGCGTTGCCGCAGTCATCGACGGCGACGTACCGGACCACCTTCACCTTGCCCGTCTCAGGGTCAACGTCAACGACGCAGGCGTGAGCGCCGAACGGGAACACGAAGTTCTCAGGGTCGTAGAACGTCGTCTCCTCCAGTCCGGGCTCCATGCCCTCCGGCACCGCTCCGACGTACGCGATCCCGGCGACGTCGGCCAGGGCCATCCCCTTGTCCGGAGATCCGCGGACCGAGAACCTGTCGTTGGCGACCTCGATGTCCTCGGGCGCGGCCTCGAGCTCGGCCGCCACGATTGCCTTGACCTTGGCCACGACCTTGTCAGTGGCCTTGGCCACCGCCTCGCCGCCGGTGGCGAGAGAGCGCGATCCGTACGTGTTGCGGCCCTCGGGCCCCATCGATGTATCGCCATGGATGACCTCCACGACCGATGGGTCCACGCCGAGCTTGTCTGCGGTGATCTGCGCCATGGCGGTCTCCAGGCCCTGTCCGTGCGGGGAGGTCCCCGTGTAGACGGTGACCGCGCCGGTGTTGTGGACCCGGATCATCGCCGACTCCCACAGCCCGGCCTGGACTCCGACGCCGTTGGGCCCGGTGATGCGGCTGGGCGCCAGACCACAGATCTCGGTCCAGGTGCAGAAGCCGATGCCCCGATAGATGCCCTGTTTGCGCAACTCCTCCTGCTCGGAGCGGAAGGCGGCCACGTCGACGTGCTCCATCAGCTTGTCCAGCGTCTTGTGGTAGTCCCCGGAGTCATAGATCACGCCGGTGGCCACCGCCGCTGGGAAGTCCTCCTTGGGGATGAAGTTCTTGCGGCGCATCTCCAGAGGATCCATGCCGAGCTCGTGGGCGAGCTGGTCCAGTGTGACCTCGATCATCTGAGTCGCCTCGGGCCGGCCGGCGCCGCGGATGGCGTCCGTGGGGCACTTGTTGGTGAACACCCCGATGATGTCGGTCTGGACGTTGGGGATCTTGTAACAGCCGCCCATCACGAACGCGCCCAGCGACGGGATCAGCGGCGTGAGGATCATGTTGTAAGCGCCGAAGTCGGCCAGGATCTTGACGTGGAACGCGGTGATCGTCCCGTCGCGCTTGGCCCCCATCTTCACGTGGGAGATCTGGTCGCGGCCCTGATGGGCGACGGACATGTTCTCCGAGCGCGTCTCGATCCACTTGACCGGGCGTCCGAGCTTGCGTGATGCCCAGCAGGCGAAGAGCTCCTCGCCGTAGACCTGGAGCTTCTGGCCGAAGCCGCCGCCGACCTCGGGAGCGACGACGCGCACGTGGTCCTCGCCAAGCCCCAGCAGCAGCGCCATGAACAGCCGTACGAAGTGCGGCACCTGCGTCGACGTGTAGAGCGTCAGCGAACCGGCCCGGTAGTCCGCCAGGACGCCGCGGCACTCGATCGGGGCGCCGGCGATGCGGTGGTTGACCACCCGGCGCTCCACAATGACGTCGGCCTCGGCAAAGCCCGCCTCGACGTCGCCGCCGGCCAGCGACCACTCGTGGACCTTGTTGGTGCCGAACTGCTCGTGGACAAAATGGCCCCCCTCTCCTGCGATGGCCGCCTCGGGGTCGACGATGGCCGGCAGGGGGTCGTACTCGACGATGACTTCCTCGGCGGCGTCGCTGACGGCGTACCGGTCCTCGCCGACGACGACGGCCACTGGGTCCCCGACGTGCTTGACGACGCCGCGCGCCAGCGGCCAGTGCTCGGGGTTGTTGACCTCGACCCCGGGCGGCACCCAGGCCATCGGCAGCGGGCCGCCGAGGTCGGCCATGTCCTCGCCGGTGAAGACGGCGTGGATGCCCTCCCGGGCGGCCGCGTCGGACGTGTCGATCGAGACGATCTTGGCGTGCGCCTCGGGAGAGCGCACGAACGCCGCCCACAGCTGACCCGGCAGCGATATGTCATCGACGTAGCGGGCCCGGCCCGTGATCAGGCGGGGGTCCTCCTTGCGGCGCAGCTCACGCCCGACATGACCGGCGGGAGCCGCATCGGCGACGCTCATGCCTGCGCCCCCGACTTCGAGGCGGCATCAAGGACCGATTTGACGATGTTGTGGTAGCCGGTGCAGCGGCACAGGTTCCCCTCCAGGCCGTGGCGGACCTCCTCCTCGGTGGGATGGGGGTTGCGGGCCAGCAGCGCCGACGCCGACATGATCATCCCGGGGGTGCAGTAGCCGCACTGCAGGCCGTGGTTGTTCCAGAACGCCTCCTGCATCGGATGCAGGTTGTCCTCGGTACCGAGGCCCTCGATCGTGGTGATCTCGGCGCCGTCAGCCTGAACGGCGAGGATCGTGCACGATTTCACCGCCTCGCCGTCGACGTGGACTGTGCACGCCCCGCAGTTGGACGTGTCGCATCCGACATGGGTCCCGGTCAGGCCGAGGCGATCACGCAGGGCGTGGACGAGCAGCAGGCGGGGCTCGGCGTCGAGCTCGTGCTCGGTGCCGTTCACGTTCAGGCGCACGTTGACGGTGCTGCTCATGTCCTCTCCTCCTGGTTCGATCGGCAGCGGTCCGGCTGTCGGCGCCACCTTACTCCTACGGGGGTCGTCGGGTCCAGTCGTTGCGAGCGCAAGCGTTTGCTAAGGTCAGCGGATGAAAATCGGACGACTCATCCTTCGCTTCATCGTCGGGGGCTACTTCTTCGGCCACGGAACCCAGAAGCTGTTCGGCTGGTTCGGCGGCTACGGCCCGGAGGGCACGGGCCAGTTCTTCGAGAGCCTCGGGCTCCGTCCGGGCAAGCGGCACGCAATCGCGGCGGGTGCCGCGGAAGCGGGTGGCGGAGCCCTGCTGGTCGCCGGCGCCGCGACGCCGCTCGCGGCCGCGGTCCTGACCTCAACGATGCTCACCGCCATCAATCGCGTCCACCTCAAGAACGGTCCGTGGGTGACCAACCAGGGCTACGAGTACAACCTCGTGCTCATCGCGGCGGTCATCTCTCTTGCCGAGACCGGCCCGGGCAGCCCGTCGGTCGATTCGGCGATCGGCGCGAAGTGGCACGGTCCGGCGTGGGCCTTCCGGGCGCTTCTCGTGGGCATTCTTGGCGCGATCGGCGCCCACATCATCGCCGAGATCGCTCCGGCTCCCGAGCCGGCACCCGCCGAGGCCACGGCCGAGTCGAACGGCGGCGGCGCGGCGCAGGCCGAGGCCGAATCGGCCCAGTCCGCCTGATCGGCGCGCACTCTGCCGAAAGCGCGGCCGGTCACGCGACCGGTCGCGCCACCGGCTGGGCCACGGCCCCGTAGAGCTCGGGCCGTCGGTCGCCGAGCACGTCGGCGAGCTCGGTGTACGTCTTGTCGTGTGAGCGGCCCAGGTCGACCGTCGCCCTCGCCGGGCCCGCGCCGGTCTGGCACGCGAGCACCCAGCCCTCCTCGTCCATGATGCTCGTGCCGGCGGTCCAGTGCTGCCCGCGCTCGGTGCCGGTGCGATCGCAGCACGCGATGAACACGCGGTTGACCCGCGCGGCGGCCATGCCGATCGTCACCTCCGGCGGGCGCTCGCCCTCGGGGCGCTCCACGTAGGGCCAGTTGGTGGGCACACAGATGAGCTCCGCCCCGGCCAGCGCCAGCGTGCGGGGCATCTCGGGGAACTCGAGGTCGTAGCAGACGAGCACGCCGATCCGGCCCGCCGGGGTGTCGAACACCCGCGGCGGCTCGCCGCCCGGCGCGAACCAGAGCTTCTCGCGGTCCCACAGGTGGACCTTGCGGTAGACGCCGATCACGCCCGACTGGTCGACGACCGCGGCGCTGTTGTAGACCAGGCCGTCATCACCGCGCTCGGCAAACCCGCCGACCACCACCGCGCCGGCGGCCTCGGCGGCCCACTGCTCGAACAGCGCGTGATCGGGCGCTATGGCCACCGCAGCCGCCTCCTCGGCGGACTCGAACACATAGCCTGACGTCACCAGCTCGGGGAGCACGATGACGTCGGCGCCCGCCGCGGCCGCGTCGGCGATCGCGCTCAGCGACAGTCGCCGGTTGGCCTGCAGGTCGGCGATGCGGGGGGCGACCTGCTGGCACACGATGGTCGTCATGTCTGGATCCTAGTCCTCGCTCACGCGGGCCTGGAGGCGAGGACCTGGTACACGGAGGCCCACCCGGTGGTGAAGCCCGCCCGGGCGGCGCGCAGGTAGAGCTTCCACACGCGGGCGCGCTCCGCGCCGGCCAGCCGCACCGCCTCGTCGTAACGGGCCTCGTAGCTCTCGATCCAGTAGTCCAGGGTCCGCGCGTAGTCCTCGGGCAGCCCCTCGACGTGACGGACCACGAGCCCCGTGCGCTCCATCGCCTGCGCGATCCGGCTCAGCGGCAGCGGCACGCCGTCGGGGAACACAAACCGTTCGGAGAACGCGCCCTCATCGCGGGTGTCGAAGTCCATGAGCTTGGCGATGCCGTGGTTGAGTAGGCGCCCGCCGGGGCGCAGCAGCCCGTGGAGCGTGTGCATGTAGAGGTCGATCCGCTCCTCCCCCACGTGTTCCACCATTCCGATCGACGAGATGGCGTCGAACTGCTCTCCGCCAAGCTCTCGGTAGTCGGCCAGGCGGAGGGTCACCCGGTCCTCCACCCCGGCTTCGCGGACCCGCTCCCGTCCGAGCTTGACCTGCTCCTCCGACAGGGTCACGCCGAGGACGGAAACGCCGTAGTGCGTCGCCGCGTGGATCGCGAAGCTGCCCCAGCCGCAGCCGACGTCGAGGACCCGCTCTCCCGCCTGGAGCGCGAGCTTGGTGCATACCAGCCCCAGCTTGGCCTCCTGGGCCTCCTCGAGGGTCTGCGCGCCGCTTTTGAAGTAGGCGCAGCTATAAGTCATCGACGGGTCGAGGAACAGCTGGAAGAAGGCGTTGCCCGCGTCGTAGTGGTAGCTGACGGCGTTGCGATCGCGGGCGGCAGTGTGGCGCTCGCCCTTGAGCCGGAGCTCCGACGCGGGCGGCCGCGGTGGGCGGACCAGCCCGCAGGCGCGAACCAGCGCGATGCCCAGCCGCGCCATCTGCCCTGGGGACAGGCGTGGCGGCTCGAACGTGTCCACCACGCGCAGTGACTTCTCGATGTCGTCGGTCTCGATCAGGCCCAGCACGTAGGCGCGCCCTAACCCGAGCTCGCCCGGCGCCCGGATGACGTGCGCCAGCGCTTCGGGCGAACGGAAGCTGAACGTCGGAGCGTCGGCATCCGTGGCCGGCACCTCGGTGCCGTCCCAGAAGTGGACCGCGAAGGGGCGTTGCGGAAGCGCCGCCGTGAGCTCGCGGCGCAGTGGTGCCGTGTTGGCGAAAGGCAAGGCCGCGGGAGCTTAGCCGTCGCTCGCGGACCGGCGCCCGCCCACCCGCTCAGCCCTGCTGGACGGCGAGCCTGCGGTCGCGGCGCGCCGGGTCGACGCGCACGACGTCCCACGCCAGTCCCGTCATCTCCAGCATGCGGATGATGGCCGCCGACGGATCGAGCTGCCACCGGCGCAGCCCGTGGCGATACGAGGTGGGAAACGCGTGGTGGTTGTTGTGCCACGCCTCGCCCCACGTGGGGATCGCCAGCCAGAACACGTTCTTGGACTCGTCGCCGGTGTCGTAGTCCGCGCGGCCGAAGTAGTGGCAGACCGAGTTGATGCTAAACGTGGCGTGGTGCATGAAGAAGATGCGTGCGGCGCCGCCCCACAGCAGCGCCGTGAGCCCGCCGGTGACGGTCCCGGTGAGCGCGACCCCGAGCCCGAAGGCGGCGGCCAGCCCGACCGCGACCCACACGACGAACGTGCGGTCCACGAAGCGGATCCACGAGTCGGCGAGCAGGTCCTTGGCGTAGCGGGTCTCGTCGGCGACCTCCATGTCGGAGAACACCCACCCGATGTGGGCGTGGACGAGCCCCCACAGCTGGCCGCGCCAGCCGTCGCGATGGTCCAGATGCGGGCTGTGCGGGTCGCCGTGCTCGTCGGAGAACTGGTGGTGCTTTCGGTGCGTGGCGACCCAGTCGATCACGGGCCCCTCCGCGGCGGCGGAGCCGAGCGCGGCGAAGAAGGCCCGCGTGAAGCGGTGTGTCTTGAAGCTGCGGTGCGTCAGCAGCCGGTGAAAGCCGACGGTGATCCCCGACCCGATGACCATGTAGAAGATCGCGAGGACGAGTAGGTCCTGCCACACCAGCAGGCCGTGGTTCCAGCCCAGCCACATGCCCAAGAGCACGAGGACGGGCGGCGCGCCCGTGACGACCGCGCTGGCCACCCGGTCCACCAGCGGCATTTTGACCGCGCGGACCTCACCGGCCGGGGAGCCGGTGCTGAGGTCTGAGTCTCGAGCGGAGATGCGCGTGGCATCAGGCGTCGAGGGCGCGGCAACCGCTGTGGGTGCGTCGTGGCCCATGGCGTCGCGGCCGATGCTACCCGTTTAAAAGCAACCTGCGGCGTAAGAGTGGCTTTAGGTGTCGCGCGAACGCCGCCGCCCGGGCGCCCAACCCTGGCCGGCTGACCGCTAGCCCAGCGCGACCGAGTGGTTCGTGTAGGCCTTGTACGCGCGGCAGGGCTCGCCGCGGAGCCCCGGGCACGGCGGAAGGCCGGTTGGGACCCAGACCCCCGGCACCACCGGCAGCACGAGCCGGGAGGCGAGCTGGGGGGAGTGGGCGATGAGCACCCTGGCCGTCCCGTGCGGGCTCAGCTCCGCGAACCCCCACACGGGCTGGTCGCCTCCCGGGGCGGCGATCGTGACCCGGATGCGGGAGCCCTTGCGGTAGACGTGGCCCTCGTAGTACAGGGGGACGGTGACCTGGGTGTAGCGGCCCGAGGGCAGCGGCGCGACGTCGGCGCGGCGGAGGCTGAGCACGGGCGCGAGCAGCGTGCTCTGGGTCGCGTCCAGCTTGCGCTCGGAGGCGCGTAGCCAGCCGTCCTGCACGAACGTCTCCTGACCGTCGGGCCGCACCTCGGAGATCGTGGCCTGGAGGTCGACGCTCGGCGCCGCGGCCTTGATCCACAGCTGCACCGCGCCGCCGCCGATCACGGTCGTGTTGGTCGTCAGCGGCGCGCTGACATACGAGGCGGCGGTTCCGGCCGGGTTGACCTGCCAGTGGTAGTCCGGCGTCGCGCTCCACAGGCCGCCCGGCCCGTCCTTGCCGCTGTAGCTCGTGGCCGAGCGTGACTTCGGCTTCCAGGTGAACTCGTCGCCTGATGCGGACGTGGCCCTGCCCGCGCTCAGCGTCCCGTTGGCCGACAGATACCAGGACCGCGCCTGCGTGCCGGGGATCGGGAAGCGGGAGAAGGACTGCTCGAACCCGGGGTAGGGAGCGCCCGGCGTCGCGCTGCCCGCGCCGTTGTCGAACATCAGGCGGATCGGCTTGAGCGCCTGGAAGGCCGACAGGGCGGCGGCGTATGAGGGCTGCGCCTGGATCGGGTCGGCCGGCAGCGTGATGTCGTTGATGCCCATGGCCGTCGTGTAGACCGTGGGCGCCAGCGCCTTGGTGGCGTCCGAGAGCTGGGGCCGGCGATGCGCGACGTACAGCTCGAGGAAGTCGTACCAGCGGTTGAACGTCTGGGGATCCAGTGAGTCGACGTGGAGCCCGTTGGTGAAGGTGAACCACTTGCGCCGCGTGCCGGTGAAGTGCTCTGCCAGGTCGGCGCAGTGACCGCCGGTCTGCTCGTCGGTGAACTGGCAGGCGAGATACACCGGGACGTGGATCTTGCGGACGAACGTGACCGGCGCCAGCGGGTTGGCCACCGAGGGCACGAAGTAGTGGTTGGTGCGGGCCTTCTCCACCTGGCTGACCGCCTCGCCGTGCAGGACCTGATTGGCCTTGCACGTCCGATCGCCCTGCTGGATGCGTTTGAACGCCCACGGCTCGCCGCCGGTCCGCGAGGCCGGCAGCGCATCGTGGTCCCGGTCCCTGGCCCAGCCCAGCGTGAAACCGGTGTTGAGGATGCCTCCCGGGTACAGCGTCGCGGCGGTGCTGTCGACGACCGACAGCGGCGCGATCGCGGCCAGGTGGGGCGGGTCGGTGGCGCCGACGAAGAGCTGGCTGATGCCGCCGTAGGAGATGCCGAGCATCCCGACGCGGTGGCCGAGGACCCACGGCTGGCGCGCGACGGCCTCGATGATGTCGTAGCCGTCGAGGTTCTGGAGGGGCTCGAAGTAGTCAAACGAGCCGCCCGAGCAGCCGGTCCCGCGCATGTTGACGTCGACGACCGCAAAGCCCAGCAGGGTGGCGATGGAGCTGAGGTCGCTCTCCGCGCCGGCGGGATCGGCGTAGCCGTACCCGGCGTACTCCACCAGCGTGGGATACGGGCCGCCACCCGTGCCCGCCCGCCCGGGGAGGCGGACGTCGATGGCCAGCTTGGTCCCGTCACGCGTGGTCAGGTAGCCGTAACCGCCCTTGGGGATTGTCTGGTCATAGACCTTCGTGCTCGGCGGCGCCGAGCGGTCGGGCATGACCGTCACCGCGGCCGACCGGGTCCCGCCGGCGCGCAGGCGGTAGCCGGGTCCGGGCGAGACCTGGCGAAACACGATCCCGCCCTGGGAGTCGGCCTTCTGGGTGGCGATCAGGTGGCCGCTGCGGTCCAGCAGCGCCACGCGCGCGTGTGCTTTGAGCCCCACCGCGTAGACCTGCTGGACGCTCCCGTGCGCGTTCACCGCGGCCCGGGCTTGGGCGGCGTCGACGCACAGTCCCATCATCAGCAGCGCGGCCAGAGCCGCCGCCCACGTCCTCCTCATGGCGGCGCAACCTACACGTTCGGGTGGGGGCGGCGCGTCGCTACGGGCCGTCCCGCGCCCGGCGGCCGGGGCGCCGATCAGCGACCGACCGTGCGCACAAGCCCCCGCGCCCGCGCCGGCACGGCCGATAGGGTCTCGCGCACCTGCGACAGCCCGGCGCGCAGCTCCGGATCGCCCACCTCGACCGGGAGCATCGAGTCCTGGAGCTCGGCGATGGCCTGGTCGGCGTCATAGGCGGCATCGCCCGCGCGCTCGATCAGGTCGCGCACGGTCTGGGACTGGACGCCCGGGGAATGGGCGTCAAAGCTCCGGGCGTGGAGCTGACTGCGACTGGCGAACTCCGTGTAAGTCCGCTTGGCGCGGCCGTAGGCGGATTGGACGGGGCGGAACAGCTGCTCCTCCAGCACGTCGGCGTGCTGCTCGTCAAGCTGCTCGTAGGCCTCCCCGAGGCGCGCAATCGCGTCGGCGATGTGCTCGATCGCAACCGCCAGGTCACTCAGCACCTGCTCTCGGCCTTCGGCGGTTGTGTATGCCATCTGCCTACAAGATTAGTTCGCCCGGATGTCGAAAATGAGAACGGTCGATCGTCGTCGCGTTAAACCCCTCCTCCACTCAACAAAGGAGCCCGCCTGATGCGCTTCATGATGATCATGATCCCCAACGTCACCGAGGCGAACTGGGAGCCGAACGCCGAGGAGATCGCCACGATGTCCAAGTTCAACGACGAGCTCGGCAGGGCCGGGGTGCTGCTCGCACTCGACGGCCTGGCGCCGACCGCCAAGGGCGCGCGCGTGTCCTTCGCAGGCGGCAAGCCGTCCGTCACCGACGGCCCGTTCACCGAGGCCAAGGAGCTCATCGGCGGCTACTGGCTGATCCAGGCCCGGTCCAAGGAGGAGGCGGTGGAGTGGGCCGTCCGCTGCCCCGCCAACGACGGCGACGTCATCGAGGTCCGCCAGGTGTATGAGATGTCGGACTTCGACGAGGCGGCCTGACCGGTCATGGCCGAGGAGCCGATCCGCCTGCCTGCCCGGGCGGATGCGGGGCGCGCCCGGGCGGACGCGGGGCGCGCCATCGACGCGCTCTGGCGGATCGAATCGGCGAGGGTGATCGGCGGTCTGGCCCGGCTGGTGCACGACATCGGCTGGGCCGAGGATCTCGCGCAGGACGCGCTGTTGGCGGCGCTCGAGCAGTGGCCGCAGTCGGGCATCCCGGACAATCCTGGGGCCTGGCTGATGGCCACGGCCAAGCGCCGCGCGATCGATCAGCTGCGCCGGCAGCGGATGGCCGAGCGGCGCCACGATGAGCTGGGGCGCCGGCAGGAGCGCGAGCACGCCACCAGCGCGCTCGACCTGGCGGCGGCCGCCGACGACGACATCGGCGACGACATGCTCAGCCTGCTGTTCGCCACCTGCCACCCGATGCTCTCGGCTCAGGCCCGGGCGGCGCTGACCCTGCGGCTGTTCGGCGGTCTGAGCACGCCGGAGATCGCGCGCGCGTTCCTGGTCCCTGAGCCCACCATCGCCCAGCGCGTGGTCCGCGCCAAGCGCACCCTGGCCGAGTCGCGGGTCCCGCTCGATGTGCCGACCGGAGCCGAGCTGGGGCCCCGCCTGGCCTCGGTGCTTGAGGTCATCTACCTCATCTTCAACGAGGGCTACGCGGCCACGGCCGGCGCGGACTGGATGCGACCGGCGCTCTGTGAGGACGCGCTGCGCGTGGGACGCATCCTGGCCGAGCTCCTGCCCGGCGAGTCCGAGGTCCACGGCCTCGTGGCGCTCATGGAGATCCAGGCCTCGCGCGCCCCGGCGCGCGTGGGGCCGTCCGGCGAGCCGGTGCTCCTGCTCGATCAGGACCGCTCGCGCTGGGACCGCGTGCTCATCGGCCGCGGAGTGGCGGCGCTGGCCCGCGCGGAGCGGCTCGGCGGCGCGCTGGGACCGTACGCGCTCCAGGCCGCGATCGCCGCATGCCACGCGCGGGCGGCAACGCCCGAGCAGACCGACTGGGGGCGGATCGTGGCCCTCTACGACGCGCTGGCCGGGCTGTCCCCGTCGCCGGTGGTGGAGCTCAACCGGGCGGTGGCGGTGTCGATGGCCTACGGGCCGGAGGCCGCGCTCGAGCTCGTGGACGCGCTGGCAAACGAGCCCGTGCTGAGCGACTACCACCTGCTCCCCAGCGTGCGCGCCGACCTGCTGGCGCGACTGGGCCGCGTGTCGGAGGCCCGCACCGAGCTGGAGCGGGCGGCCGCGCTGACGCAGAACGAATCGGAACGCCGCCTGCTGGGTGAGCGCGCCGACAACCTGTAACCAGCCGCGCCGGCAACCTGTAACCAGCCGCGCCGGCAACCTGTAACCAGCCGCGCCGGCAACCTGTAACTACCCGGGCCGATGATCGGCGGCCGCCGGCACCGGCGGGGCGAACAGCCCCACGAAGTCGGCCGCGGCCTCCGGGTCTCCATCGACGCGCAGCGCTCCGTCGCGCGCCGCCTCCGCGAGCGGGTGGCCGTGCCAGACGACGGCGGCCAGCGTCGCGGTGTCGGTGTGAATCGCCGCCGCCGGCGTCACGCCGGACGGCGCGCCGCCGCGGGTCACCTCGAGCCGGCCGGCGGCCACCTCGAGCGTGAACACCTGGTCCTCGAGCGTGAGCTCGTACACGGCGTCGACCCAGCCGGCGGCCTCGGGATCGAATGTCGTCTGAAGCGCCACCACGGTCGCGTCCACCCCCAGCGGCGGCGCCTGGCCCGGCAGTGGAGCGCGGCTGCCCCAGCGCCCCAGCGCCATCAGCACCGGGGCGAGCTCGGCGCCCCACTCAGTCAGCTCGTACACCCTCGACGCCGCCGGCGGGGGCAGCGTGGCGCGCCGCACGACGCCCGCCTCCTCGAGCTCGCGCAGCCGTGCCGCCAGCATGTCGGGGCCCACGCGCGGCAGGCCCGCGCGCAGGTCCGTGAACCGCTTGGGCCCGAGCAGCAACTCGCGGGCGACGAGCAGCGCCCAGCGCTCGCCCACGATGTCCAGCGCGCGGGCGATGCCACACGCGTCCCCGTATGTTCGTCTCTTCGCTGTCATTGGTTTTTCCAACCATATGGTAGGGTACACCAACCAGCGGACTGGACACCGACCAGGGAGGAGCGCATGCAGGTCGTCTCGGAGACTGAATGGACCGAATGCGTCTGGACGTTCCTGGATCTCACCCCGCTGGGGCGCCAGGAGCGGTGGGAGGACTCCCCGCCCGACCGCCCCCAGACCGAGCCATACACCTGATGGCGACGCCACGACGAGTACAAGAGGAGCTGACCTGATGAGCCGACGTGAGGACTATCCGGCGGGCGTGCCCTGCTTCGTGGACACGCTGACCGCTGACCTCGACACCGCCATGGGCTTCTACGGCGGGATCTTCGGTTGGGAGTTCGCCGGGCCGGGCGCCATGCCCGGCGACCCGCCGGGCGACTACTACGTGGCCCGCCTGCACGGCGACGACGTCGCCGGAATCGGCACTCTCCCGGCGTCCGGCGCCACGCCGACCCCGCCGGGCTGGAACACCCATGTCGCCGTGAACAGCGTCAGCGAGACAGCGGACCGCGCCCGAGCCGCAGGCGGCACGGTGCTCGTGGAGCCGTTCGGCGTGCCTCCGGCCGGTCGGATGGCGGTGATCGCCGATCCCGCGGGTGCTGCCTTCGTGGCGTGGGAGGCGGGCGACCGCGCCGGCGCCGCTCGCGTCAACGAGCCCTCAGCGTGGTCGATGAGCCTGCTCGCCACCCCCGACCCAGCCGCTGCGCGCGAGTTCTACGGTGAGCTGTTCGGCTGGCAGGCCGAGGAGTTCGGCCCGTCGCTGTGGCTCTTCCGCCAACCGGGCTATGTCGGCGGCGAGCCGTCCCAGCCGGTCCCGCGGGACGTCGTGGCCGCGATGGCCGCCGGCGAAGGGCCCGCCACCTGGAGCGTCGACTTCTGGATCGCGGATGCCGAGGCCGCGGCGGCGGCCGCGGCGGGGCTGGGCGGCACCGTCGTTGCCGAGCCGTTCGAGGAGGCGATATTCCGCCGCGCGGTCCTGGCGGCGCCGGACGGGGCCACGTTCAGCGTCAGCCAGCTTCAGCTCAGCGGCTGAGCACCCGGTGCGCGTCGGACAACCGCCAGCACAGCGCGGCGGTCACGGCCGACACCACGAGCACCGACGGCCATGCTCCGATCACATGACCGAGCACGTGCGAGAGCGCAAACGCCACCAGCCCCGCCACGGTGAGCTGCGCCGTGACCCTGGCCCCGTCGCGGCGCAGCCATATGGCGATGCACGCCAACCCGCACGCGGCCAGGACGGCGCCGCCGAGCGGCCGTGACCCGGTGGCGTCGGCCACGCCGAAGCCGGCGATGAGCCCGGCGGCGGCGATCGGCGCGGTCGCTACACGGTCCAGGCGCCCCGGGCGCGCGGAGGGCCCCGACGCGGTCAGCTCATCTGTGGCCATTGCGCGATCATCCCAGAGCTGCCCCCGCAGAGCCTGTCTCACAACCTGCGACACCGGTCCGGGGGTAGCGTGTGACCTCACCGCCCCCGTCCACAGGAGACCAGATGGGTTTTGACCAGTATCACGAGCCGCCGGAGGAGCTGCCGCCCGCGACTCGCACCTTCGCCCGGCTGTGCGCGTCGCTGACCGAGGAGGCCGAGGCGATCGGCTGGTATGAGCAGCGGCTGGCGGTCGAGACGGACCCCGAGGCGGCCGCAGTCATGCGCGATGCCGTGGGCGAGGAGTTCAAGCACTTCAGCATGGACCTGGAGGCACTGCTGCGCCGCACTCCCATCTGGCGCGAGATCGCCCAAGGCATCCTGTTCAAGACCGGCGACATCGTGGAGCACGGCGAGGCGGCCGAGGCCGAGGCCGCCGGCGACGATCCGGCGGGCGCGTTGGACGGCAACGGCTCGCTGGGCATCGGCAGCTTGAGAGGAGCCCTGTCATGAGCAACCATCTGCTTCGCTCGCACGCCCCGATCAGCGACTCCAACTGGAAGCTGCTGGACGAGGAGGCCCGCGATCGCCTGGGGGTCCTGCTCGCCGCGCGCAAGCTCGTGGACTTCTCCGGCCCCCACGGCTGGGAGTACTCGGCCACCAACCTCGGTCGCGTCGAGTCCGTGCCCAAGGCGCCGTGCGACGGGGTCAGCGCGCTACAACGCAGGGTCCTCCCGATGGTGGAGGTGCGCGCCGAGTTCGCGATCAGCCGTGCCGAGCTGCGCGACGACGACCGCGGCGCCGCCGACGCCGATCTGGAAGCGCTCGATCGCGCCGCCCACCAGATCGCGGTGGCCGAGAACCGCGCCGTCTTCCATGGCTGGAAGGAGGCGTCGATCGCCGGCATCGCCGAGGTCTCGCCCCACCAGGGCCTCCAGCTGGGCAATGAGCCCAGCAGCTACCCGCGTCCCGTGGCCAGCGCTGTGGAGCAGCTGCTGGGCAACGGCATCAGCGGCCCCTACGCCCTGGCGCTGGGCAACGAGGAGTACAAGCGGGTCGTCGAGACGGCCGAGAACGGCGGCTACCCGCTGCTCGAGCACCTGCGCAAGATCGTGGAGGGCGAGCTCGTGTGGGCGCCCGGGCTGGAAGGCGCGGTCGTGGTCAGCATGCGCGGCGACGACTTCCTGTTCGAGTCAGGCCAGGACCTGTCGATCGGCTATCTGGACTACGACGCGGACGAGGTGCGCTTCTACCTCGAGGAGAGCTTCAGCTTCCACGTCGCCACCCCCGAGGCGGCGGTTCCGATCAAGGCCTGATCACTCCGGAGGCCCCAACGCGCCGTCGTCGAGGTCGCGCCAGCTGAACCGCGGGTCGTACCCGAGCACCTCGCGCGCCCGGGTGATGTCCAGCAGCGTGTCGTTGCCCGACACGCTGTCGGCCACGGGGACGTCGGGATAGACCTCGGCCATCAGCTCGCGGCTGGCACGACGCATCACGGTGTCGGCGGCGGCGATGATGAAGTTGTCGGTCCCGCGGATGTCGGCCTCCAGCGCACGATCGACGCTGTGGGCGACGTGGCTCTCGTCCACGTAGCCCCACAGATTCCATTTGCGAGCGTGGGGATCGTCCTGCCAGGCGGCGAAGCGCGCGTAGTCCGAGCGGACCATCACATTGGAGAAGCGCAGGCCGATGATGGGGATCCCGCTCCAGCGGTGAAACGCGCGGGCCATCTCCTCCCCTGTCACCTTGGACAGCGCATACGAGGTCTCGGGGCGGATGTGCTTCTCGTCCACGGGCGCGTAGTCAGGCGGCGTGTCGAAGGGCAGGCCCAGCGTGGTCTCGCTGGAGGCCCACACGATCCGGCGCAGACCCAGGCGCTGCGCGGCGGCGAACACGGAGTGCGTGCTGGTGGCGTTCACGCGCCAGACCTCGCTGGCCGGAGCGTGCGCCGGCGAGGGGATCGCCGCCAGATGCACCACGGCCTCGATCCCGGGCAGCGTGTCGCCGCCGCTCAGCGCCTCCAGCGCCTGGCCGAAGTCGGTGACGTCGGCCCGCAGGAACGGGATGGGATCCTCGGGATGGTTGGACTCGGGCGAGCCCACCTGGTCGATGTTGAGAACCTCGTGGCCGCGTTCGAACAGGTGGCGTACGACGACCCGGCCGGCCTTGCCGCTTCCTCCGGTGACTGCGATCTTGGTCATGCCCTGAGCTCTAGCAGACGCCGACCGCGAGCCGTCGTCCGATGGGGCGGCTCGTTAGGCTGAGCGCCATCGAGAGCCGCACGATCGTCTTCTTCCCCGAGGGTGCGTTCGGTCCCACCAACAACTGCGTGGGCATCGGCGACGTGCTGCGCCGGCGCGGCCACCGGGTGGTGTTCGTGGCCGAGGAGTCGTTTGCCGGCACGCTCGAGGCCAAGGGGTTCGAGGAGCGGCTCATGCGGCTGTCCACGGCGCCGGAGATGCCCGAGCAGCCCGGCCAGTTCTGGAAGGACTTCATCCGCGACACCGCCCCCGTGTTTCGCTCCGACACTCGGGAGCAGCTCGGCGGGTTCATCCTCCCCACGTGGCAGGCGCTCATCGAAGGCGCGCGCTTCGTTGACGAGCGCCTCACCGAGATCTTTGACGAGCTCCAGCCCGACGCGATCGTGGAGGACAATGTCTGCGCCTTTCCCGCGATCCCGGCCAGCGGCCGCCCCTGGGTCCGGATCGTGTCCTGCAACCCGCTGGAGATCACCGACCCGGAGCTCCCGCCCACCTTCTCCGGGCTCCCGCTCGAGGATCGAACCAACTGGGAGGCGTTCCGGGCCGAGTACACGCGCCAAGTGGGCGATCTGCAGGCATCGTTTTCGGGGTTCTGCGTCGAGCGCGGCGCCCCGCCGCTGCCCGCGATGGACATGATCCACGAGTCGCCGTGGCTCAACCTCTACCTGTATCCGCGGGAGCTCGACTACCCCCGTGGCGTGACGCTCGGCCGCACCTGGCACAACCTCGACACGTGCGTACGCAACACCGACGATCCGTGGACACCGCCCGAGGACCCCGAAGGCCGCCACCTCGTCTATCTCAGCCTCGGGTCGCTGGGCTCGGCCGACGTGGCGCTGATGCACCGGCTGGTGGAGTTGCTGGCCGACACGCCCCACCGCTACATCGTCAGCCGCGGTCCGCGCCAGGACGAGTACGAGCTGGCCGAGAACATGATCGGAGAGGAGTTCCTGCCCCAGACCTCGGTCCTCCCGCACGTCGATGCCGTCATCACCCACGGCGGCAACAACACCGTCACCGAGTGCATGTGGTTCGGCAAGCCGATGCTCGTGCTCCCCATCTTCTGGGACCAGCACGACAACGCCCAGCGCGTGCACGAGACCGGGTACGGGATCCGTCTGCCCACCTACGCCCTGGAGCGCGACGCGCTGGTCGGCGCCGTCGAGCGGCTCCTCACCGACGGCGACGTGCGCCGGCGAGTCCGCGCGGCGGGCGAACGGCTGCGCGAGCGACCGGGCACCGAGGCGGCGTCCGACCTCATCGAGCGGGTGGCGCTCACCGGCGAGCCCGCCGACATCACTGTCGCCGGCTGACCCGCGCCCGTCCCGCCCAGCGGGGCCCGCTCGCGCCGGTCAAGCGCCGGCCGACGCCGCCTGGACGGATCGCCGACGCGGCGACCATCCCGACTTGAGCGGGGATTTCCTGGAGGTTGGCTGCCGCCAACCAGGCCTTTGAGCGCACATTTCGCGCCCGGGCACAAGTTTCCACGGCGTTTGCCGATTAACGCCCGCATGAGGCTTGTACGCATCGATTGGATCCAAGACGGGATGGAGTTGGCACGGGATATCCCGTCCGCGGCCGTCGGCGCCGCGCCCCTGCTGCGGCGCGGAGTCCGCCTGTCCACGTCCCTGGCCACCCGCCTGTCGTCGCTGGGCATCCGCGCCCTGTGGATCGAGGACGACATGGGCGAGGGGATCATCCCCGCGATGCCGCTGCCCGACCACATTCGCATCTCCACCGAGGAGGCCGTCAGCGCCTGCTTCGAGGCGGCTCGCGCCGTCGCCTCCGACCTCTCCGAGCTTCCCCTGAGCGCGCTCAAGCAGATAGAGCACGCCGCCGAAAGCCTCATCCAGGCGCTCGCCTCCTGCCCCGAGGCGGCGCTGGCCTTCGACGACCTCGCCGCTGCGGACAGCTACACCTACAGCCACTCCATGCGCGTCGCGACCCTGGGCCTTCTGCTCGGCCAGCGCATCGACCGCACCGACGGCTGGGTCGACTACCGCGGCCAGGTCCGCCACGATCGCATGGTCGAGCGCATGACCCAGCTGACCATGGGCCTGCTGGTCCATGACATCGGCAAGCTCGCCATCCCGGATGCGATCCTCAACAAGCCCGGCAAGCTGACCCCCGAGGAGTGGGAGCTCATCAAGACCCACCCCGCCGCAGGCGCGTCGCTGCTTGATTCCGACCGGATCTCACCGCTCACCCGCGCCGTGGTGCGCGACCACCACGAGCGCTGGGACGGCCAGGGCTACGCCGCCGGCCGCGCCGGCACCGACATCCACCAGTTCGCCCGGATCGCCGCCGTGGCCGACGTCTACGACGCGATCACGGCCGACCGCCCCTACCAGCCCGCCAATCCGCCGCACGTGGCGGTCAAGGCCGTCCGCGAGGGCGCCGGAACCCAGTTCGACCCCCAGATCGTCCACCACTTCCTGCGGATCGCGATGCCCTACCCGGTGGGCTACACGATCACGCTGCCGGACGGCAGCTCGGGCGCCGTGGTCGCCGTCGATCCCGAGGAGCCCGACTATCCGGTGGTCCGCTACCGCGAGGGCGGCGCGTTCACCGAGGTGGCGCGCCACATCGTCGACGGCGTCGTCCAGACCTGCGACGCGGCCGCCGCGCCCGAGCCGACGCCGCTGCCGACCAGCCAGCCGGCCGCCTGGCGACCGGCCGCCTGAGCGCCCCCACGCACCCTCGGCGACCGGCCGCCCCGCGCTGATCTAGTCAGGACGATCGACGGTAGGGCCGACAACCGGCCGCGGCTGTGTCAATCTCGTTGGCGCGGGGTGACGATTTCAGTCCGCCGCCGCGCCCGGCGCCGCCGACGCCTCCACCGCCTCCTTGATGCGCTGCGCGAACGCCGGCGCGTCCTTGGTGGCGGCACGCGCCGCGAACCCGACCAGCAGCTTGCCGAACCCGTGGCCCTCGAACTGGTTGTGGACGGTGACGCGGGTCTGGGTGTCGGACACCTGCTCCAGGTCATAGCCGCCGTCGGGCACGGTGACCATGTTCTTGGAGCGCTCCGTCCAGCGGATCTTCGTCGGCGCCTCGACCGTCGTCAGCTCAAAGCTCCGCTTCGTCGTCATGCCGGCGTCCTTGACCGTGCTCTCGAACACGGTCCCCGCGCCGGCCGGGCCGTCGGTCGTCTTGCGGATCTTCTGTACCCGTGGACTGAACTTGGGGTCGTTGGTCCCGGCCGCCAGAAACGTGAACACCTCGTTGATGGGCCGATCGATCACCGTCGAGCCACTGAACCCGTGGGCCATGGACTACAGCTCCTTGGTTGGCAACGCCGTTCGGGCCACCCTACCGCCGCGCGGACCCGGCGGCTGCGTTTGCGCCGGCGGCCGTGACGCGGATAGAGTCGGGCCGGCTCTGACAGCGATCAGCTCTCAGACGGGACCGAATGGAATTTGCCGCAGCGCAGTTCGCCGATGTGGGCGGCCGACGGTTGGCGTACGAGGAGGTGGGCCCCGCCGGCCCGCAGGGCTCGCTGCTGCTGCTGTGCGGGCTGGGCGCCGAGGTCGGCTACCGGGCGCCGGCCAACCAGACGTTGCCGCTCCTCCTCGATGGGGCGCTGGCCAAGCGGGGCGTCAGCCAGGCCGCGGCGGGCGCGCGATGAGCCTCGTCGGCGCCGCCGGTCCGGTGAAGAGTGCCGCAGTTCCCCGTGACGACCGCGTCCTGCCCGCGACCCGCACGGCCAGCCTGATCGTGTTCGCGATCCTGGTGCCGGCCGTGATCGTGCTGTGGGGCACCCCCGGCCACACACCCGACCGCTGGGCGTGGACGATCAAGCCCCACCTCACCGCCATCTTCCTCGGCTCCGGGTACGGCGCGGGCGCGTTCTTCTTCTGGCGCACGTATCGCGCCCGCTACTGGCACCCATCCTCGGCGGGCGTGCTCGGCGCCTCGGCGTTCGCCGCCCTCATGCTGGTGGCCACGCTGCTCGGCTGGAGCAAGTTCAACCACGGCCACGCCCCGTTCCTGGGCGCGTTCGCCTTCTGGGGCTGGACGATCGTCTACATCATCTCTCCCCCGGCGGTATTCGCCCTGTGGTGGCGCAACCGCCTCACCGATGTTGGAAAGCCGGTGCCCCGGGACGTCCGCGTCCCGGCGCTGGTGCTCGGCGCGGCCCGTGTGTTCGCGTGGGTCGCCCTGGTGGCGGCGGCGGTGTTCTTCGTTTCCCCCGCCACCGCGATGCACGTGTGGTCATGGAAGCTCACGCCGCTGACGGCCCGGGTGCTGGCCAGCTTCACCGCGCAGGTGGGCGTAGGCGCGATGGTGCTCTCGTTCGAGCGGCGCTGGAGCGGGTGGCGGCTCATCGTGCAGACGTTCATCCTCGCCACCGCCCTCCTGCTGATCGGGGCGCTGCGCGAGTCCGCCGATTTCGGCCCGAGCGCGATCAGGACCGCGCTGTACATCGGAGGGCTGCTGGCGGCCGACGCTGCGCTGCTCGCCCTCTACGTCCAGATGGAGCGCGGCGCCGTCAGGGGGCGGCGAGCGCGTCGGTGACGACGTCGATGGCGGCAAGCCGTCCCGCCAGTTCGTCGCTGAGGCCGTAGCGAGCCGCGAGCTCGCGGGGCGGGGTATAGGTCAGCCTGGTCTGGTCCCCGTCACTCCAGATCAGCACCTTGAGCGGGAGATCGAGCGCCGCCTCCGGCACGGCCTGCATCACGGGGGTGCCGGCCTGGGGGTTGCCGAAGATCGCCACCTTGGTGTCGCGCAGCGCAAGCCCGACCGCGTCCGCCTCGCCGCTGTGGTCGATGACGTCGAACAGCTTCACGCCCTTGGCCTGGAGCAGCTCGCGCAGGCGCGCGACCGCATCGGGCACCGAGAGCGGCGTGAGCTTGGTGGTCAGCCGGACGGCGCCCGCCACACGGGCGGCGCTCGCCGGCGGCGGGTCAAGCGGCCGGTCGCGGCCACCGACGAACACGTCGTGGATCATGCCGGGTCCGAACAGCCCGTGGCCGGTGACGCCGGGGGCCTGGTCCAGGAAGGCCGCCAGGGCCGCGGGATCGCCGAAGGGCGCCTCGTAGTCGGCCACGACGCCGCCCTCGGGCGTGACCGGCGCGCCGGCGCGCACGGTCGCGCCGTCCAGCGCCGCGAGCGTCGCCTGGATCCCGAACGCATGCAGCTCGAGCGGCACGGGCGGCGACAGCGCATCCACGAGCTTGTCCTCGGAGATGATGACCACGAAGCGCTCGGCGGCGGCGGCCACGATCTTCTCCCGCACATGGGCGCCGTGCCCGCCCTTGACCGTCCACCAGTCGGCGGCGACCTGGTCGGCGCCGTCGATAGCGATGTCCAGCCGGTCCAGCTGGTCAAACGGCTCCACGGGCAGGCCGAGCTCGGTGGCGACCCGCTCGGTCTCCGGCGAGGTGGCCACGCAGCGCAGGCCCGTCAGGCCGCGGTCGGCCAACACCGGCAGCAGACGCGCCACCGTGCGGCCGGTGCCCAGGCCGACGCGCATGCCCGGCTCCACGAGCTGCGCGGCGGCCTCGGCCGCCGCGCGCATCTGATCGTCCTGGACGGCCACCGGCGAATCGTGTCACGGCATGCAAGTCACCAATGGCACCTCACGGCCCGAACACGTCGCCTATCACCTGCAGCTCGCTCACCGTCAGGTTGCCCGTGGTGGGGCTGCCCGGCGACTGGCTCGTCATCTCCAGCTTCACCCTGGTCGTCGTCACCGGATCAAACGTGATCGACGACGGCTGGTCCGAGGCGCCGGCGAACTGGACCCGCTGGCCGCGGACCGCCTCCCACGTCAGCCCGTTCCAGTAGGACACGCGCACGGTGGCGGGCAGCTGGTCGGCCGAGTCGACGGTGAAGTACGGCCGCAGCTCGCCGAACGTCTGCGGCGAGGGCCAGCTCACGCTCACCCAGTCACCGGCCCGCGCGTTCGTCACCTCGTTGAGCGTCTGGGTCGGGCCCTTGCTGTAGTGGTTGGACCAGCCTCCCGCGGTGGTGTTGCCGTCGATCAAGGCCGCCGGCACCGTCGTGCTCGTGCCGAAGTCGGACGCGTCGCCGTTGAACACGCCGCCGGAGAAGGAGGCGTCCGCCGAGGCGTCCTCGGGCCCGCCGGCCAGGGCGAGGTTCTGGCCCGTGGTGACGTTGCGGGTCACGGTGACCGCCAGCGTGGCCGGGACCGAGATCCCGTTCACCCGGCCGCGGACCGAGAACTGCCGGGGCCGCGCGACGCGCGCCGCCGGGATGTCCGGCCAGCGCACGGGCAGATCCTGGGTCACCCCGTCCGAGTAGACGACCGTGGTCGCGGCGGGCGGCACGGGCGTCATGCCGACCGGAACCACGGTCCGGACGGTCTGGACCGAGGTAACGGACGCGACGGTGACGATCGCGCGCGCGGGAATCCGCGTGCCCCGGACCACCCCGGCGACGCTGTACGTGCCGGGGCGCGTGCCGGCGCCGGGCCCACGCGAGGACCAGCTCACGGCCGCCCATTGGGTGCTGCCGTCGCCGTTGACGACCTCGACGCGGCCGGGCAGGGACGCGGGGGTCCCGCGCACCGTACGGACGTACGCGGGCGCCACCGCGACCGCGCCGCCAGAATGGCCGGCGGGCAGCGCATACAGCGTCGTCGTGTCCGGCAGCAGCCCGGCCGAGGACACCCTGACCGTGATCGGCCCGGGGTGGGCCGCCGACTCGACGATCGACAGCACTTGGCCGTTGAAGGCATCGTGGCGCGGGGAGGCGTAGCCCTCCGCGTCGTCCTCCTTGCCGTTGTCGGCGCCGGCGAACGTCCCCGCCCCGCTCACCGAGGTGAGCACCGAGTTGTCCGCGCCGGGGACCTCGACACCGTGGCGATCGACGACCCGGACGGTGAGGTAGGACAGCGACTTGCCGTCGGAAGTCACCACCGTCTTGTCGGGGGTCACACTCAGCGCGTACGGGCGCCCGGCCGTGTCCTCCTCGTCCCGAGCGACGACTCGGCCGCTCGCGTCCTTGGCGACGGCGACGAGCCGCCCGCGCTGGAACGGCACGTTCCAGCGCAGCTTGAGGTTGCCGGAGCTGCCGTTGGGGCTCTGGTAGCTGCCGGGACAGGCACCGCCGGTAAACGTCTTGTCGTTGCCGGGGCACTCGGTCGTCTCGAGGTAGGACTGACCGAACGTGGTCGTCTTGGTGTCAAACGACTTCGCGCCCAGTGACTTCCCGTTGAGGAACAGCTCCACCGTGGGCTCGTTGGCGTAGGCCCACACCTGCACCGTCTGTCCGCGGTGGTAGTCGGTCCAATTCATCGGGACGATGTGCACCATCGGTGCGCTTGTCCACTGTGACTTGAACAGGTAATAACCGTCCTTCGGGAACCCGGCAGTGTCAACGAGGCCGAAGAAGCTCGTCTTGACCGGGAAGGTCGTGTACGGAGTGGGCTCGCCGATGTAGTCCCATCCTGACCACACAAACTGACCGATGAAGAATTGCCGGTCACGCACCTTCTGGAGGTCGTACTGGTTGCTCAGCGTCCAGTCGTCGAAGTTGTTGTCATAGGACGAGAGCTCCATCCGGCCTGGCGTGAAGTTCTGGCCGGTGTTGAGCAGGTCGGGATCCTGGTAGTAACCGCGGGTCGAGGTCTCCGACGACGACTCGGACTCGAAGAAGAACTTCGTCGGGTACTGCGCATGCAGGGCGTCGATCGTCTTGGCGAGATCGTAGTTGAGGCCCAGCCCGTCGAGGTTCTGCAGCATCTGATCGGCCACCGACCCGGGCTTGGGCACGCTGCGGTAGCGATCCGATCCGGCCACGATCGGCCGGAGGGTATCGATCGACCTGATGTCGGCGATCAGCCGCTGCTCGATCGGCAGCGCCTGAGGCGAGGTCCAGTCCGGGATCTCGTTCCCGATCGACCACATGATCACTGCGGGCGAGTTCTTGGCCTCGTTGACCATCTCATCGATGTCGTAGTCACTCCACTGGTTGAAGAACAGGTGATAGTCGGCCGAGAGCTTGCCGACGTCCCAGGCGTCGAACGCCTCCACCATCATCACGATGCCCAGCCGCTGGCAGATGTCGATGAGCTCGGGTGACGGCGGGTTGTGCGAGGTGCGGAACGCGTTGACGCCCATCGCCTTGAGGTTGCTCATCTGGCGATACATGGCGTCGTAGTTGTCCACCGAACCCAGCGCGCCCTCGTCATTGTGCAGGTCCACTCCATGCAGCTTGAGCGGCTCGCCGTTGAGCGACACGCCCTGGGTGGGACTGAACACCAGCCAGCGGACGCCGAACGTGGCGCTCGCGCTGTCCAGCTGCGCGCCCGAGCCGGTGACCGTCGTCTGCACCGTGTATAGGTACGGGTCGGTCGTGGACCACAGGTGCGGGTTGTCAACGCGGACGTCGGTGGAGGTCGTCGTGCCGGCGATGGGCACGGCGACGTTGCTGGTCGTGCCGGTGGCCATGACACGGCCGGCGGCGTCGCGGATCACGTAGTGGACGTCGACCGTGCCCGGCTGGCCGCTGTCGTTGGCCAGTTGGGTGGCCACGTGGACGGTGGCGTAGTGCGAGGCGATCGTCGTGGCCAGATCCGGCGTGGTCACGGTCGTCCCCCAGCGCGCGATGTGGAGCGGGTTGGCCACGGTCAGATGGACGTGCCGGGTGATGCCGCTGCCCGAGTACCAGCGGCTGCTGGGCTCCTGGTTCTGCACCACCACGGCGAGCACGTTGGGCGTATGCCCGTCGGTGTGGACCAGGCCCGAGACGTCGTAGCTGTAGCCCGTGTAGCCATAGGGATGATTGCCCAGCAACTGGCCGTTGAGGTAGACGTAGGAGTTCTCGAACACACCGTCGAAGTCGATCGAGATGCGCTTGCCCGTCATCGACGCCGGCAGGGTGAACGCCTTGCGATACCAGCCCAGGCCACCGGGGAAGTAGCCCGTCGCGTTGCTCTGGCTGGGATCGGGGGCCTGGGTGATGCTCCAGTCGTGGGGGAGCGTGAGCTGCTGCCAGGCGGAGTCGTCGAAGCCGGGGGCGTTCGCCTTGGGGTCGGCCGAGGTCCCGTACGTGCCGCTGGGATCGGTGGCGTTGGCAGTGTTGACGAGCTTGAAGCGCCAGCCGCCGTCGAAGTTGAGTGTGCGCGTGCCGTCGTTGAGCACGCCGAGGTTGGGATCCCCCGATCCCGAGCTCCAGCCCACCGGGCCCAGATCACTGGGGGACGTCGTCGCCGCCTGCGCGGACGCGGTGGAGAGCACCGCAAACGCACCTGCCAGCGCCACCGCCGTGACGCGTGCCATCAGCCTGAAAGCCATCTCCGTCTCCCTCTCCCGTTCTACCCTGGCGACCCCGCGGATACCCCTGAGCGCGAGGCTGAAACCCGAAGTTGTGAGCGCTCACACGACAGGGTCAGCGAACTGACCACATACCCTTCCCCCGTGCCCCCGGATTGGCTGGCGCCCACGGAGCTGCGCATCGGCCTGGGCTGCATGCGCCTGTCCACCGATGACGACCGCGATGACCGCCGCGCCCACGCCACCATCGCGGCCGCGGCCGAGGCCGGCATCACCGTGTTCGACACCGCGCGCGCCTACGGTCGCGATGCCACCGAGGTCGGGCATAACGAGCGGCTGCTGGCCGTGGCGCTCGGCGAGTCCGGGCACGTGCGCATGGCACGCATCATCACCAAGGGAGGCATGACCCGCGAGGGCGGCGCGTGGGTGCCCGACGGGCGCGCCAAGACGATCCGTGCCGACTGCGAGGCGAGCCTCTCTGCCCTCGATGGATTGCCCATCGATACCTACCTGCTGCATGCGCCGGATCCACGCACGCCATGGTCGACATCGGTGCGCGCGCTCGCCGGGCTCGTCGATGACGAGCTCGTCGCCCGGGTGGGGGTGTCCAACGTCAATCGCCGCCAACTCGACGAGGCACTCGCGCTCGCCCCCATCAGCGCCGTCGAGGTCGCCCTCAGCCTGCATCACGACCACGCCCTACGCGGAGGGCTCGTGGAGCGGTGCGCCGAGCTGGGCATCCCCCTGATCGCGCACTCGCCGCTCGGGGGTGTGCGCCGCGCGGGGTCCCTGGGGCGCGACGAGGCGCTCGCGCAGGTCGCCGCTCGCCGCGCCGCCGCGCCCGCCGAAGTCGCGCTGGCGTGGCTGTTGTCCCTGTCGCCCACCGTCGTGGCCATTCCCGGCGCGCGCCGCCCCGAGACCGCGCGGAGCGCCGCGCGCGCGGCCAACCTCGCCCTGACCGGTGCCGACCTGGTGGCGCTCCGGCGCCCGCCACAGGTCATACCACCCCGCCCGGCAAGCGATGCGGAGGTGGTCATGGTGATGGGGATCCCGGGAGCCGGCAAGACCCGGGTTGCTCGCGGCTACGTGAGCCGCGGCTATGACCGTCTCAACCGCGATGAGCGAGGCGGCTCGCTGCGCGACGTCGCCGAGGCGCTCGAGGAGACCCTGGCCTCCGGCGCGTCGGGGGTCGTGCTCGACAACACCTACCTGACGCGCGCGGCGCGCAGCTACGTTCTCGAGACCGCCGCCCGGCACGGTGCGCCGGTCCGGTGCGTGTGGCTCAACACCCCGCTCGCCCAAGCGCAGGTCAACCTGGTGAGACGGCTGATCGAGCTGTTCGGAAGGGTGCCGGCGCCCGAGGAGCTGCGCGCCCTGGCGCGCGCCCACGAGGGGGTGATGGCGCCGACGTCGCAGATGCGAGCGCTGCGCGAGCTCGAGCCGCCGTCCCTGGACGAAGGGTTCGCCGGCGTCCAGGAGGTGTCGTGGGAGCGCGCCGCGACACTCGAGCCCCCGGGCGTTCTGGTCGCCGCGCCCGTGCTGGAGCGGCCCGGCTGGGAGGCGGCGATCGCCGACGCCGACCCGTCCGCGCCGCACCTGGTGTTCGACTGGAACCCGGACGCGACGCCGGACGCGCTCGATGGCGCCGTCTCCCGCCTGCTCCGTGTCGTCAGCGGACCGGTCGAGAGCGCAGTCTGCCCTCACGGTGGCGGTCCGCCCCGCTGCTGGTGCCGTCCGCCGTTGCCGGGGCTCGCCCTGGCCTTCGCCGCCGCGCACGGGCTCGAGCCGTCGCGGAGCACCGTGGTGGGGTCCGGACCCGCTCACCGCACGCTCGCCAACGCGCTCGGCGCTCGCCACATCCACGTCGTGCCGTAGAACTTCTGACACGACATGGCCAAGCCCGAGGAGATCATGGTCGACGCGGACGGGCGCGAGGTGCGCGTCTCCAACCCCACCCGCGTCATCTTCCCCGCCACCGAGCGGAGCGCCGAGGTGACCAAGGGCGACATCGTGCGCTACTACGTGAGCGTCGGCGACGGCATCATGCGCGCGCTGCGCGAGCGCCCGACCACCCTGGAGCGCTGGCCCAAGGGGGTGCATCCCGGGATCGTGCTCTCCACCCGCGACCGGGGCGGCGGCGATGCGTTCTATCAGAAGCGGATCCCCAAGGGCGCGCCGGACTACGTCCAGACGGCGCGCATCCAATTCCCGTCGGGGCGCGATGCCGACGAGGTGTGCCCCACCGAGCTCGCCGTCGTCGCGTGGGCGGGCCAGATGGGCACGATCACCTTCCACCCCTGGCCGGTGCGCCGCGCCGACTCCGACCACCCTGACGAGCTGCGCCTGGACTTCGACCCCCAGCCCGGCACCGATTTCGCCGACGCGGCCCGGGTCGCGGGCGAGGCGCGGGTGCTGCTGTCCGAGCTCGGGTTCACCGGCTTTCCCAAGACCTCGGGCGGCCGCGGCCTGCACGTCTACGTGCGGCTTGAGCCGCGCTGGACGTTCATCGACGTCCGCCACAGCGCCATCGCCTTCGCCCGCGCACTCGAGCGACGTCTGCCGGACGAGGTGACCACGAGTTGGTGGAAGGAGGAGCGCGGTGAGCGGATCTTCATCGACTTCAATCAGAACGCCCGTGACCGCACCATCGCCTCGGCCTACAGCATCCGCCCCAAGCCCGGTGCGCCCGTATCCGCGCCGCTGGACTGGGACGAGCTGCCGCACGTCTCGCCGGAGGACTTCACCGTCGCCACCATGCCCGCCCGCTTCGTAGACAAGGGCGACGTCCACGCCGCCATTGACGACGCGGCGTACTCCCTCCAGCCGCTGCTGGACCTCTACGAGGCCGACCTCGCCCAGGGGCTGACCGACATGCCCTACCCGCCCGACTACCCCAAGATGCCGGGGGAGCCGAAGCGGGTCCAGCCCTCGCGGGACCGCGACCGCCCCCGGGAATAGCTAGCGCGACTGCTGGGGCAGCGTCTTCTTGGCGCCGCGCTTGGCGGGCGCCGACGGCGGGGGCACCACGGGGCCGATATCGCCGTCGGGCGCCTCGTCGAGGTCGACGATGACCGGGGCGTGATCGCTGGGGCCCGATCCCTTGCGCGCCTGGCGATCCACCCACGCCGCCTTGACCCGCTCGGCCACCGGCGCGGACGCCAGCACGAGATCGATGCGCATCCCGAGGTCCTGGTGGAACATCCCGGCCCGATAGTCCCAGTAGGTGAAGACCCGCTCCCCGGGCCAGCGGTCGCGCACGACGTCACGCAGTCCCAACGCCTGCAACTCGGCGAGCGCCGCCCGCTCCGGCTGCGTCACGTGGGTCTCGCCGACGTAGGCCTCAGGGTCGAAGACGTCCTCGTCGGTCGGCGCGATGTTCATGTCGCCGGTCACGATCGCGGCCTCGGGGCCGGCGGCGACCATCGCGCGCAGCGCGGCCAGCCATTCGAGCTTGTAGCGGTAGTGATCGGAATCGGGCTCGCGCCCGTTGGGCACGTACACCGAGGTGACGCGGATCCCCGCGCACGTGGCCGACACCGCCCGGGCCTCGGGGTGCGGGAAGCCGGGCCCACCCGGGATCCCGGTCACCACGTCGTCCAACCCCACTCGCGAGAGGATGGCCACGCCGTTCCAGGCGGCCTCCCCGTGCAGCGCGATGGCGTACCCGCGCTGGTCAAGGTCGTCAGCCAGCAGCTCGGTGAAGGCCGCGTCGGCGAGCTTGGTCTCCTGGAGGCAGACCACGTCGGGCCGGCGGTCGTCCAGCCAGGGCAGCAGGCGCGGCAGGCGCTGCTTGACGGAGTTGACGTTCCAGGTCGCGACCCGCATGCAGCGCCCACCGTACCGCCTCGGTGCGCGCTCAGTGGCTGAGCAGCTCCATCTCGCTCGCCGCGTAGCGGGTCCCCGCCACCCCGCCCGCCGGGAGCGCCGCGTCGAGAGCCTCCACGTCCTCGGCCGAGAGCGCGATCTGGGCCGCGGCGGCGTCCTTAGGACCTAGAACGCGCTCTCAGTCGAGGCCCTGTGAAGATGGGGCTCACGATGCTGTGGCGCCAGTCAGAGCATGAGCCGGTCACCGACCGGTTCTGGACCGCGGGCTGGGCGCAGGACGCCCTGGAGGAGATCGTGGCCGATGCCGAGGCGGCGGCGTCGCCGGATGGCGAGTGGCCGCTTCACCCGCGCGACGATCCCGAGGACGGCGAGGTGTGGAGCGGGCTCTACCTCGGCTCCGCCGGGATGGCGTGGGCGCTGTGGAAGCTCGCCTCCGGGTTTGACTCGGCGAGCGCGGTGGCCAACGCCCTCGCGCGCTATCGCGGGACGCCGGAGTTTGCGCAGGACCCGCACCCGCCGAGCCTGCTCTGCGGTGAGACGGGGATCCTGGTGGCGGCCGAGCGCGTCGGGTCGGCCGCCGCGGATCGGGAGCGTCTGCGGGAGCTGATCCGCGCCAACCGCCGCCATCCGACCTGGGAGCTCATGTGGGGTTCGCCGGGGACGATGCTGGCCGCGCGCGCCTGCGGCTTCGAGGACGAGTGGCACGAGAGCGCCGAGCTGCTGTGGGCTCGGTGGGACGAGCACACCGACCTGTGGACCCAGCATCTGTATGGCCGCGATGTCCAGTCGCTCGGCCCTGCCCACGGGCTCGCCGGCAACGTCAACGCGCTCCGCGGCTTCATCTCCGATGACGCGCTGCGCGAACGGGTGGCGCGGCTGATGGAGCGGACGGCGATGCGCGGCGACGGCCTGGTCAACTGGCCGCCGGCGCCCGATGACGACAAGATCCGCGTCCAGTGGTGCCACGGCGCGCCCGGGATCATCACGACAATCGGCGACCTGCTGCCGTGGGAGTTGGCCCTCGCCGGCGGCGAGCTCACCTGGCGCGCCGGACCGCTGCGCAAGGGCGCCGGGCTCTGCCACGGGACTGCGGGCAACGGGTATGCCTTCCTGCGCCTGCACGCGCTCACCGGCGACGCGATGTGGCTCGATCGCGCCCGGCGCTTCGCGGTGCACGCCGTGGAGCAGGTGCGGCGCGAGCGCCTGGCGATCGGCCGCGGTCGCTACTCGCTGTTCACCGGCGACGTCGGGGTGGCGCTGTACCTGCGCGCGTGCCTGGAGGTGGACGCAGCGTTCCCCGTCATCGATGCGTTGTAGCCGACAGGTCTAGTGGTGGTGGACCACGCCGTCGGGCAGCGTCACCCACGCGTGCTTGCGCGACTCCCATACCGAGACGGTCGGTTCGGGGAAGTCCGGCTCGGCCAGCACGCCGACGGGGATCGCCACGAGTTCCGCGTCGGTGAGGTAGTAGACGGTCGCGCCGCATTCGGGGCAGAAATAGAACCGCCTCTCCTCCTCGCCGTCGTCTGAGGTCCGTACGAACTCGCGTGCCTTCCCGGTGATGCGCACTGCCTCCCGCGGCCACCTGGCCTGGATGGAGAACGCGCTGCCGGTCCGGCGCTGGCAGGCCAGGCAGTGGCAGACCGAGACTCGCACGGGATCGCCGTCCACCTCGGCCCGGAGCTGGCCGCAGCTGCACACCGCCTCACGGGTCGCCATCGCCCAGAGGGTAGACGTGCTCGAATACGACTCATCCGTCAACGAAGAGGAGATCGGGATGGCAGACGGGATCACATGGGACGACCTGCCGACGGAGCTCGAAGGTCCGGGGACCGAGATACGTCGCCGGGACTTCGGCGGCCTGGCCGTCTGCCTCATCCGCCTCCAGGCGGGCCTGAGGACGGACCCTCTGTTCGCGGGGCTGCCGGACGACCGCTGCCAATGCGCGCACTGGGGCCACATCATGTCGGGGACCATGCGCGTGCACGGCACCGACGGCCCGCGTGAGTACACCGCGGGCGAGTCCTACTACTGGGCGCCGGGTCACAACCTCGAGGCCGTCACCGATAGCGAGTACCTCGAGATCACCCGGTCTGATGAGTACGACGGCCTGATGGGCCACTGCCGGCGGGTCATGGGCGACGGTTGAAGCCGATCAGCTCGGAGGGGGCGGCAGCCTGATCCCGCACTGTGCCGCGGCTTGCCGGAATCCGGGCGTGCCGGGGTCGAGGTCCGGGCCCGGCTGGAACATCATGCCGCGCAGGGAGATGATGGGGCCCGATCCCGCCGGAAACGACGCCAGCGGATCGGGGAAGTGCGGCAGCCCGTGACTGCGCATGCATCTGGCGAAGGCGAGCGCCGCCGCGAACTGGGCCTTCGTCGGCTTGCGCGGCCCCGGGCCGCCACCAGGAAGGAGCTTGCCGCATTTCTTCTGCGCGGCCTGGAAGGCCGGGGACTGCGGGTTCAATCCCGAGCCGGGCCTGATCTGGATCCCGCCACCCGTGGTGGGATCCGGAAAGTTCGGCACCCCGTTGGCCCGCATGCACGCGGCGAACTTCAGGGCCTGGTCAGACGCGGACTTCGCGGAGGTGCCCGTCCCCCCGGATTGCCCCGACCCGCCGCCGCAGGCGGCGACGCAGAGCACGGTGACAAGGGCAAGGGCGGTGCGCATTTGGCGAAGGCCCCAGGGCGAGGGGTCCGACTGCCGTTTGTAGCCCTCCGTGGATAACGGCGGCGTAACGGCGTTATCGGAACGTTAGGCGCGGCTATTGGGCATTGAGGTAGGTGATCACTGCCAGCACGCGCCGATGGTCGTCGGGCGACACGGGCAGGCACAGCGAGCCGAAGATGTTCTTGACGTGTTTTTCCACCGTGTGCTCGGTGACGAACAGTCGCTCGGCGATTGCGCGATTGGAGCGCCCTTCGGCCATCAGGGCGAGCACCTCGCGCTCGCGCTCGGTGAGGTCGTCCAGTGGGTTGTCGCCGCGCCGGTGGCGGCCGACAAACTCGCTGACGACCGCCGGATCGAGGACCGAGCCGCCGTTGCCGACCCGGTTGACGCTGGAGGCAAGCTCGTCCAGGTCGGACACGCGCTCCTTCAGCAGGTAGCCCACGCCGTCAGTCCCGGTCGAGAGCAGCTCCAGCGCGTAGCGGGCGTTGACGTGCTGGGAGAGGACGAGGATGCCCACCGCCGGCCACCGCTCGCGGATGGTCTTGGCCGCGCGCAGCCCCTCGTCGGTGTGCGTCGGCGGCATGCGGATGTCCACGATGGCAACGTCGGGCCGCGTGGACTCCACCAGCTCCAGGAGCTGGTCGCCGTCGCCCGCGAGGCCCACCACCTCGAACCCCGCCTCCGTCAGCAGGCGGGCCAGCCCTTCGCGCAGCAGAACCGCGTCGTCGGCGAGGGCTACCCGCACGGGATCTCCCCGCGCACGGTCGTCCCCCGACCCGGTGGGCTGGACACCGTGAAGCGGCCACCCAGCGCCTCCACCCGATCGGCGAGCCCGCGCAACCCGGAGCCGCCGGCGGCGCCGGCCCCGCCGATGCCGTCGTCTGACACCTCGACGGTCAGCGTCTGACCCGCGCACGTTGCGAGCACGAGCACCTCGCTGCCGTGGGAGTGCTTCGCGGCGTTGGTGAGCGCCTCGCTGACCATGAAGTAGGCGGCACTCTCGACCTCGTCGGGCAGGCGGTGGTCGATCTGGAGGCGCAGGTGGACGGGCAGCGCGGCACGGCGGCATAGCTCGTCGAGCGCCGCCGCCAGTCCCTGCTCGACGAGCAGCGGCGGGTTGATGCCGTGGGTCAGCTCGCGCAGCTCCGCGAGAGCGGCCGTCAGCGCCTCCCGGGTCTCGTGCAGGAGCGGTCGCGACTCCCCCTCCCCCGCCGGCAGCTTTGACTCCAGCAGGCCCAGCGACATCGCGATGGAGACGAGGCGCTGCTGCGTCCCGTCGTGGAGGTCGCGCTCGATGCGACGGCGCTCGGCGTCGGTGGCGCCGACCAGCCTCGCCCGCGACGCCTGCAACTCGACCAGCCGCGCCCGCAGTTCGGCCTGCAGGCGCTCGTTCTCCAGCGCGAGGCTTGCTGCAGCGCATACGGACTGCACCAGCTCGGCGTTGTTCTCGAGAACCGGATCGTGCAGCAGGGCGGCGATGGGCTGGCCGTCGCGCTCGACGACCGTGGCGCTGCGCCCGGCGTCATCCTCGGGGAGCCGGACCGGTGCGCCGCTGCCGTCGACGTAGCACTGCTCGGCCGGGAACCAGAAGGCGAGCTCGAGCGAGGGGTCGCCCAGGGTCCGCGCGAGCGCCAGGCGCAGGTCAGCGTCGGGACGCGGTGTCCCCAGCTCCACGACGAGACCGGCGACGCCGCCGCGGTCGAGCTGGCGCTGCAGGAACACGTAGAGGACCGCGATCGGCACGGTGGCCGTCAAGTAGAAGAACACGTGGGCGGGCAGGGCGCTGAGTGGAGCGCCGAACAGGTCGAGCGTGGCGGTCGCCGCCAGCGCCACGAACGCCGCGCAGCCCGCCACCAGCACCGGCGCCACCGCGCGCCGGCGGGGGGCGCTGGCCCTCACCCAGCGGCGGATGAGCACGATCACGATCGCGAGGAGAAGCGCCGAGCCCAACAGGCGCTGGAGATTGAGCAGGTTCATCGCCTCGCGGTTGTTGTTGACGATCTGCAGGAGGTTGTTAGGGCAATCGGGGCACCGCAGGCCCGCCCTGTTGCCGTCGAGCATCGCCAGGATCGGCAGGCACAGCAGGGCCACGACCGCCCCCATCAGCCACCGGTCCAGCCGGCCGGTGAGGCGTCCCGACGGGAACGAGAGCAGCAGGTAGAGGACCCCGATCAGCCACAGGTATTGGACCGCGGTGCCGATCGTGTACGGCCACGCCGACGGGGCCTCGGTCAGCTGGGAGGCGAAGAAGCCAAACGCGGTCAGCACCATGACGGGACCGAGCCGGTTCTCGGGCCGCGCCCGCCACGAGGCCAGGCCGCTGCCGAGCAGTGAGGCGCCCAGCACCACCGTGAGCACGGCGTTGGGCTCGCTGGGCCGGTCGGGCGGCTGGTGCGCCGCCAGTACGACGGCGCCGATCATCGCCAGCACACCGGCGCCCGCGACCAGCCACAGCCTCGGCTTCATCAGGCCTGCATTGTCGCCGTGATCGGTCACCGGCACCACACGTGCCTCGTCACTCCGCGGCGATCGCGGCCAGCACGTCGAGCCGGGCGGCGCGCCGCGCCGGCCAGGTGGCGGCGGCCAGGCCGAGCAGCGCGGAGAGAATGAGGAACCCGATGAGGCTGGCGACGGGGACCGACAGCGTGGTGACTCCGTTGTTGCGCAGCGCGCGGGCCAGCGCGATGCCCAGGGCGGTCCCCACGACGATTCCGACGACCGCGCCAACGAGCGCCACGATCACCGACTCCGCTCGGATCATCGCCCGGACCTGGCCTCGCTTCATCCCGACCGCCCGCAGCAGTCCGATCTCATGCGTGCGCTCGAACACCGAGAGCATGAGGGTGTTGACGATCCCGATCAGCGCCACGACGATGGCCAGCGCGAGCAGGACGTAGACGAGGCCGATCTCCTGGTTGACCTTGCTCTTCTGGTCTGACTCGAACTGGGCTCGCGTCTTGGCGGAGACGTTGGCGTACGGCGCCAGCGCCCGGTTCAGCGCCCGGTCCAGTGACGGCGCGGCCGGCGCGGTTCTCAGCAGCACGCCGGTCGGGAGCGGGTTGTCGAAGTGAGCGCGGAAGAAGCTCGCGCCGACGATGAAGCTGCCCACCAGCGGGTTGGGCCTGTAGACGCCGCCGATCCGCATCGTCGCGGCGCCCGTCTGGGCAAACCTGACCGTGATCGTCGAGCCGACCGAGAGGTGGTCGGCGCGGGCGGTGTTGGTGTCGATCAACAGGCGCCCTGCGGCGAGCGCCGATGCACCGCTGCCGGCGGTGAGTGGCAGGTTCACCGTCTGGGAGAGACGCATCGGGGTGACGGCGGCGAGGCTGGCGAGCGCGCCGCGGACCTCGAATTGGCCCTGGTAGACCGTGGTGGCGGTGGTGACGCCGGGCAGGCGCGAGACCGCGGGCACCACTGACTGGCTGAAGCCACCCGAGCCGGTGACGATGTAGTCCGCGTTGACCGCGCTGTCGACCTGGTCGGCCGCGGAGGTGCTCAGCGAGGCACCCAGGACGGCGATGGTCGAGACCAGCGCCAGCCCGATCATGAGCGCGGCGGCGGTCTGGGCCGTGCGCAACGGGTGGCGCATCGAGTTCTCGCGGCCGAGCCGACCGGCGACGCCGAGCGCAGAGGCGAGGGGGCGACCGAGCATGCTCGCGAGGGGCCGGGCCAGGACGGGGACGAGCAGGCCGGCCGCGGCGAACACCGCGAGCGCGCCGAGCCCCACGAGCGCGACCGCCGGCTCGATGAGGCCGGCCACGGCCGCCGCCACCCCGGCGATGGCCATCGTGATCCCCGCGACGAGCCGCCCGCGGCCCAGCGACTCGGCGCCCGGGTCGTGGTCGATGAGCGCGGCCACCGGTGGGATCCGCACCGCGCGCCGAGCGGGAACGATCGCCGAGAGCACGGTGACGCCCACCCCGACCGCGATGGCGATGATCGGCGTGCGCGCCTGGAATACCAGCGGCGCCGCCGGCAGCGTGATGCCGAATGCCTTGAGCAGCGCCTTGAGGCCGAGCGCCGCCCCCACGCCCAGCCCGAGGCCCACGAGCGACGCGATCAGCCCGGTGAGGGCGGCCTCGCCCAGCACCGAGACGAACACCTGGCGGCGCCCGGCCCCCACGAGGCGCAGCAGCGCGAGCTCGCGGGTGCGCTGCCCGACGGTGATCGAGAGCGTGTTGAAGATCGTGAATCCGCCGACGAACAATGCGATGGCGGCGAAGATGAGCAGCGCCGTCGAGATGAACGACAGCGCGTTGTCCACGGCGGTCGACAGCTGGCTGGCCACGGTCTGGCCGCTGACGACCTCCACGCGCGGAGGCAGGAGCCGGGCGATGGCGGCTTGGAGCCTGACGTTGTTCACCCCGGGCCGAGCGAGGACGTTGATCGTGTCGTAGGACCCTCGCGAGTGAAACAGCGCCTGGGCCGTGGGCAGGGCGAACCCGGCCAGGGTGACGCCGGCGAGGTTGTCAGCGGAGCCGTAGGTGATGATGCCGGTGATCGTGAACCTCTGGGCGCGCTCAGGCAGGTTCATGAGCACCTCGTCGCCGACCGCGAAGCGGTACTTCGTGGCCGTCGCCTTGTCCATGACGACCTCGTCAGGGGCGGCCGGGGCACGGCCCTCCACGAGCCGGTAGGGCGACAGCCGGCGGTTCGGGTCAAACGAGAAGCCCAGGGTGGAGCCGCCGCCACCGCCGATGGCGTCGCCGTTGCGCGCCAGGAACTGCGCGTACCCGCCGGCCGACCCGTGCACGTAGGCGACGCCGGGCAGCCGGCCGACCGCCGCCGCGATCGACGCGGGCACCGGGCGGCGGTTGGCGGTGCTGTTCACCGAGGTGTCAGTGCCGGGCAGCGTCGCCTTTCCGCGGATCTGGAAGCTGACGTGCTGGTAGGCGGTGCCGATCAGCACGTTGAACGTGCGATTCAGCGTGTCCCCCAGGACCAGCGTCCCGGTGACAAACATGACCCCGAGCACGATGGCCAGCGCGGTGAGCGATAGCCGCAGCTTGCGGGCGGCGAGCCCCCGGCGTGTCACGCGCCACACGTCAGCCGCCCAGCCGCTTCATCTGCTCGAGCACCGCATCGGCGCTCGGCGAGGCCAGCTCACCGACCACGGCACCGTCGGCCAGGAACACCACCCGGTCGGCGTAGGCCGCGGCCTGCGGGTCGTGAGTGACCATCACGATCGACTGCCCATGCTCGTCAACCGCCTGGCGCAGGAACGCCAGCACGCCCGTGGAGGCGTTGGAGTCCAGGTTGCCGGTGGGCTCGTCAGCGAAGATGAGCTCGGGCCGGGCGATCAGCGCGCGGGCGCACGCGACCCGCTGCTGCTGACCACCCGACAGCTCAGCGGGCCGGTGGGCGAGCCGGTCGGCGATCCCGAGCTGCCTGACGATCTGCTCGAACCACGCGGAGTCGACCGCGTGGCCCGCGAGGTCGGCGGGGAGGGTGATGTTCTCCGCCGCCGTCAGCGTCGGCACGAGGTTGAATGCCTGGAACACGAACCCCACCCGGTCACGGCGCAGCTCGGTCAACCCCGAGTCATCAAGCGGGCCCAGCTCCACGTCCCCGATGAACGCCCGGCCCGCCGTCGGCGCGTCCAGCCCCGCCATGCAGTGCATCAGCGTCGACTTGCCGGACCCGCTCGGGCCCATCACCGCCGTGAAGCGGCCCCGTTCGAACCCGACGTTCACGCCGGCGAGCGCCTGGACCGCCGTGTCGCCGCTGCCATAGGTCTTGGTCAGGTCGAGCGCGCGGGCAGCCGGGCCGGCGGCGGCGCGTTCGCTGTGGGATGCCTCGGTGACCATGACCAGCAGCCTGAACGCTCACGGGCGCGCTGAACAGCCGGGCAGCAGGAGTCCTGCGGGGTACGGCTAGCAGTACCACGTGACACCGCCGCCCGGCTCACCAGCGCCCAGCGGGCCGATCTCGCCGAGGCTAGGACGGCTCGGCGGCGGTGCCCAGTGCGTCTGGGACCGCGGGGTCGGGCGGTGTACCTGGTACCTGCTCAGGGGTGCTCGGGAGGAGGATCGCAGCCGCGAGGCCGATGAGGGCGAGGACGGCGAGGCTCAGCATCGCGAGGACGTAGGACTTGTTACCGGTGGCCAACTCGGAGACAAGGATGGTGCCTGCGATCGCGGTGCCGAGCGACGAGCCGAGGTTGGACACGCTTCGCGACAGCCCCGAGATCTCGCCTTGCTTGTCTTCGGGGAAAGCCGACTGCACGATGTTGACCGACGGGGTCAGCATCACTCCCAGGCCCAGCCCGATCACGAGCAGGCCCGGCACGAACGCCCAGATGTGCGACGAGGAGCCGACGAAGCCGAGCAGCAGCGCGACGCCGGCGATCGTGACCACGAAGCCCGCGCGGATCAGCGTGCGTTGCGCGTGTTTCTTGGCGAGCCGCTCCGCCGCGAGCGAGGAGACGAGGATGCCGGCGGTTGCCGCCGTGAAGATAACCCCAGTCTTGATCGCGCTGAACCCGCGCTCGGTCTGGAGGAAGACCGAGACCACGAAGGTGATCCCCATCAGCAGCAGCCACTGGATGTTCTGCGTGACCAGGCCGAGGTTCGACGTCCGGTTGCGAAACAGGCCGGTGGACAGCAACGGCTCGGTGCCCGCGCGTTCGCTGGAGCGGATGTGCAGGTAGAACCAGAGCAGGAAGGCCGCGCCGAGGACCAGGAAGATGACCAGCAGTGCGTTGTTGTTGCCCGCCTGCAGGATCCCGATGACGAGGAACGACATCCCAGCGGCGGACAGGACGGCTCCGACGCCGTCAAATGGGCGCGTCGGATCCGCGGGCAGGGGATCGGTGATCTTGAGGCTGAGGTAGATGATCGTCGCGACGACGAGGGCCTGGAGCAGGAACGAGGCTCGCCAGCTGACGGTCGTGGTGATCAGACCCCCGATCAGCGGTCCGGCGGCAGCCCCGATCCCCCCCATCCCGCTGATCACGCCAAACGCCCGGGCGCGCGATTGAACGTCCGCGAACGCCAGCGTCGCGAGGATGTAGATCGGAGGGATCATCAGCGCCGAGCCAACCCCCTGCAAGCCGGAATAGCCGACGATCAGGACACCCAGACCCGGTGCCAGCGCGGCGATCACCGCTCCGATTCCGTAGACGCTGAGCCCCCTGATCAGGCATCGCTTGCGCCCCCACCGATCTGTCAGCTTGCTGCCGGGGATCATCAGCGCCGCCATACAGAGCAGAAAGAGCGTGATTGCCGTCTGCACGCCGTGGATCGTCGTGTCGAGATCCTTGCTGATACTGGTGATCGCGACATTCATGTTCGACCCGGCGAAACTCGCGATGAACTGGGTCAGCGCGAGCGGGATCAACATCTGGCGCGGCGAGACCGCCGGGGTGTCCGATGTCGTGGTCGTTACACGCGCACCGTAGGGCGACGCCCGCCAGGCGCACATCACCCCTATCGAATGAAACCCGGCTGCCCGGCCCCACCAGGGCTGCAGCCGCCGACAGGCAATAGCCTGTGGTCGATGCCTGACGCTCAGGCCCTGATCACCCCGGTCCGCACCTTCCTCGGTGCGCCGCGCTGCGCTGTCCTCTCAACGGTTGGCACAGACGGCGCGCCGCGTCAGATCGTCATCCACTACCTCCTGCGTGACGACCATCTTCGGATCAATGGCCACCGGGATCGTCGCTGGGTGGCCAACCTGCGACGGGACGCCCGGATGTCGCTCGTCGTCCACGACGAGGCTAACTACCTTCACTACGTCTCGATCCGGGGAACCGCGACCATCCTGGACGAGGGCGACGCGGCACTCGCGGAGGCCATGCGCCAAGCCGAACGCTACGGCGAGGACCCGCAGGGCTTCGCGGGCCAGCCACGCGTGAGCTTCCGCATCGACGTCGAACACCTCGCCGAGTCCCACTGAGGCGCTCTGTTCGGGCGACCGATGAGTTTCGGCGCCCGGGCCCGTTTGACGTAGTGAGAGCAATGAGTGACCACAGCGACACCATGGATCAGCGACGGCTTCTGGCCGCTGCGCAGGCGGGTGACGAGCGCGCGTTTCGCGAGCTTGTCGGGCCGTATCGCCATGCGCTCGAGGTGCACTGCTACCGGATGCTCGGCTCGGCCCACGACGCGGAGGACGTTGTCCAGGAGACCCTGCTGCGGGCGTGGCGCGCGTTGGAGCGGTTCGAGCCGCGGGCTCAGCTTCAGACCTGGCTGTACCGGATCGCCACCAACGCGTGTCTTGACGAGCTCGAGCGCCGCCCCCGCCGGCCCGAGCCAATCGACCCCTTCCCCGATGTGTTGCCGGGCGAGGCCGCGGCGCCGACGTATGACCCGGTCGCCCGGTACGCCATTCGGGAGGGGATGGAGCTCGCGCTGCTGCGCGCGATCCAGGAGCTGCCCGGCCGCCAGCGCGCGGTCCTGATCTTCCGAGACGTGCTGGGGTGGACCGCTCCGGAGGTCGCCGAGCTCCTGGAGTCCACGGTGGCATCGGTCAACAGCGCGCTGCAGCGCGCCCGGGCGACGATCGACCGCCACCTGCCGGCCCCGACCCTTGCCGCCCCTGCCCCGGCCGACCGCGAGCTGCTGGACCGGTACGTCGACGTGTTCGAGCGCGACGACCTCGACGGACTGGTCTCGCTTCTGCGCGAGGACGCGATGCTCAGGATGCCGCCGCAGCCGTCGCTGATCGGCGCCGTCCACATCGCGCGGTTCTTCCGCGAGACCGTCGGCCGGGGGGACCTCTCGCACTTCAAGCTCACGCCGACCCGCGCCAACGGCCGCCCCGCCGTGGTCATCCATCTCCTCACCGAGGATCGTCGCCTGGTCCCCCACGGGATCACGACGCTTCAGATCGAGGGCGGGCAGATCGTCGCGATCGACGCCTTCATCGACCCGGGGCACCTCCCGCGGTTCGGATTCCCGGCGCATGACCGCAGCGCGCGATCGCCGTAGCCGTCGGCCGCCGGCACTCCCCCTCTCCCCTCACCGTCCATTCCTCACCAGGCCACTGGAGATCCCATGACGTCCCCATTCCCGGATACCCCCCATCGCTGGCGCGCGTTCGCGCTGTTGGCGGTGTCGTACTTCATGACGATCATCGATCTGACGATCGTCAACGTCTCCCTGCCGACGATCGGTCGCGACCTGCACTTCAGCGAGACCAGCCTGCAATGGGTCGTCACGGCGTACGCGCTCACCTTCGGCGGCTTCCTGCTTCTGGGCGGGCGCGCCGCCGATCTCCTGGGCCGTCGCCGGGTCCTGATGATCGGGCTCGCCGTGTTCACCGTGACATCGCTCGGGTGCGCGCTGGCCGGCGGTGACGCCGTCCTGATCGCGATGCGGGCCGCTCAGGGCCTCGGTGCCGCGATCATGCTGCCCGCCGCCCTGTCGATCGTGATGAACATGTTCAGTGAGGGCGCTGAGCGCAACAAGGCGCTCGGGATCTGGGGCGGACTCGGCGCCCTCGGCGCGACCGTCGGCCTGATCGCCGGCGGGGTCGTCACCCGCTACGCCGGCTGGCAGTACATCTTCTTCCTCAACGTCCCGATCGGGGTGGCCGTGCTGCTGCTGGCGCCTCGCGTCGTCCCGGAGAGCCGGCTCGCGACGACGCGACGCCGGTTTGACGCGGGCGGCGCGATCGCGGGCACGGCCGGACTGGTGCTCCTGGTCGACGGGATCTCCGAGGCGCCGCAGCACGGCTGGGGCGCAGCCAGGACACTGGCGCTGCTCGCCGCGGCGAGCCTCCTGCTGGCCGCGTTCCTGGTGATCGAGAGCCGGGTGAACGAGCCGATCCTGCCCCTGCGGATCTTCCGGCTGCGCACGCTCGCCGGCGCCAACGTGGCCGGGCTCCTGCTGGGCGGCAGCTTCTACGCGTTCATCTTCGTCGGCACCCTGTACATGCAGCAGGTGCTGCACTACAGCGCGCTCCAGACCGGTCTGGCATGGCTGGCCGCGTCACTGACGTCGATCGCGCTCGCCGGACTCTCGCAGTGGCTCGTGACTCGCGGCGGGGCCAAGGTCGTGATGGCGATCGGGATGACGCTGATCGGCGTCGGCGTGCTCTGGGCCACCCAGGTCCCGGTGCACGGCCATTTCGTGGCCGACCTCGCCGGCCCGATGGTCGTAGCCGGAGCGGGCACCGCGTTCTCGTTCATCCCAATCTCGATCGCCGCGCTCGCCGGTGTGGCCGGGCACCAGGCCGGGCTCGCGTCCGGACTGCTCAACACCTCCCAGCAGCTCGGGGGAGCCATCGGGATCGCGATCGCCTCGAGCGTTGCCGCCGCTCACACGCAGTCGCTGCTGCACACGGGCACCGCGGCTCCCGAGGCGCTCACGGGCGGCTTCCGGCAGTCGCTGTGGGTGCTGGGCGCGATCGCGCTGCTGGCCATCCCGGCGATCTTCGCACTCATCCGCGGTGACGAGCTCTCGGATGCCGTGGCCAAGACCACGGGCCGGGAGGCACAGCCTGCGCTCGGCGCCGCCAACTGACACCGCATCACGAACAGGAGACATGACCATGACCGCAACAGACATCCTCTCCGACACAACCACGATCGTGGTCGGCGCAAGCCGTGGCCTGGGCCGTGGGATCGCCACCGCCCTGGCCGATGCCGGCGCCCCTGTGATCGCCGTGTCCCGCAGCACCGTCGAGACGGGGAGCGGGCCCCAGGCCATCACGTGGGAGGTCGCCGACGCCGGAGGCCCAACGGTGGCCGGCAGCCTCCTGGACCGCCACCAGCCGCGGGCCGTGGTACTGGTGGCCGGCGCCACCCCGCTCATGCGTCCACTCCAGCAGCAGACCTGGGAGAGCCTCTCGGTCAACTGGCACACGGACGTCCGGATCACGTTCCAATGGATCCGCGAGGCGCTGCTCACGCCGATGCCACCCGGCAGCCGGGTCGTCGTGATCAGCAGCGGCGCGGCGCTCCAGGGGTCGCCGCTCAGCGGCGGCTACGCCGGCGCCAAGGCCACGCAGCGCTTCCTCACCGCCTACGCGCAGGACGAGTCAAGGCGCGCGGGTCTCGGCATCACCTTCACGTCGGTGCTCCCCCGCCTGACCCCCCTCACCGAGCTGGGCCAGCCCGCCGTCAGGGCCTACGCCGCCCGCAACGGCCAGTCCGAGCAGGAATATCTCGAGTCGTTCGGCGAGCCGCTGACCCCGGAGATCGCGGGCGCCGCGCTGGTTGAGCTGGTGCGGGCGGAGCCCGACGCCCTCGCCCCCGGCTACCTGCTGACCGGGGACGGGCTCAAGGCGCAGACGTAGCGCCGACCGATTCCTTTTCGGCGCGGGACACGTCCAACCCTCCGACGGCACTTCATCAACTGAAACGGAGGGACGATGACCACTGCGAATCTCTCGCTCGGCGAGCAGCTCCTGTTCGAGCACTACGCGGCGACCAACACCGCCACACGCGGCAACCTGTCACCGGAGACGGCGCGCGAGTTCGACCAGCAATGGGGCGACATCGCCACCGAGCCGGGCGGCGTGGACTACCTGGAGACCGAGGCGGGCGGAGTCCCGGCGATGTGGCTGGTGCCACGCGCCCCGGCGGAGGGCCAGGCGCTGCTGTGCCTGCACGGGGGCGGGTTCATCGGCGGCTCGATGTACTCACACCGGCGCATGTTCGCCCACGTCGCCAGGGCCGCCGGCACGCGGGCGCTGGTCCTCAACTACAGGCAGCTGCCCGAGCATCCCCACCCGGCCGCAGCCGAGGACACCGAGGCCGCGTACCGGTGGCTCCTCGGCCAGGGCTTCAGCCGCGTCGCCGTGGTCGGCGATTCCGCGGGCGGTGGACTGGCCCTCGGGCTCGCGATCACCACCGCGCTCCCGGCCCCCGCGGCGATCGTCGGCGTGTCGCCGTGGACGGACATGACACTCTCGGGACCGTCCATGGAGACCAACCGAAGCACCGATGCTCTCTTCGGAGGCGAGCACCCGATGGACCTCGACGGCATGGTCGACTTCGTGCTCGGTGGTCCCGGGCGGGACCGGCGGGACCCGCGCGTCAGCCCGTTGCACGGCGATCTGACCCAGCTCCCGCCGACCTATCTCCAGGTCAGCGGGGCCGAGATGCTCCTCGACGATGCCCGGCGCGTGGCCGATGCGGCGCCTGATGTGGTGCGGCTCGACGTGGTGGAGGGCCAGCAGCACACGTTCCAGATGTCCGCGGGCCGCTCCCCGGTGGCCGACGATGCCATCGCGAGAGTCGCATCGTGGGTGCGGGCCCGGCTCGAGGCGGACGAGCGGTGACCGAGGATGAGTTCACGCGGGAGGCCGAGCAGCACCGACGCGAGTTGCTCGGCCACTGCTACCGGCTCTCAGGCTCCGTCCAGGACGCCGAGGACCTGGTGCAGGAGACCATGCTCCGGGGTTGGCGGTCCTACGCGCGCTTCCGTGGCGACGCGACCGTGCGCACATGGCTGTATCGGATCGCCACCAACGCGTTCCTCAACGGTGCCCGGCGGCGCCGGTATGTCCCCTCGGGGCTCGGCCCGCCGACGGCCGACATCTCGCTCGACGTCGTGATGGATGCGGAGAGCGCCTGGGTGGAGCCCGTTCCCGATGCGCTCGTCGCCTTGGACGCCGATCCGGAGGCGGCCGTCGTGGATCGCGACCAGCTTCGGCTCGCGCTGATCGCCAGCCTGCAGCGGCTGCCGCCGCGCCAGCGCGGCGCGCTGCTGATGCGGGAGGCACTGGACTTCTCGGCGGCGGAGATCGGCGCGGCGCTCGACGTCAGCGTCCCGGCAGCCAAGAGTCTGCTGCAGCGCGCCCGCGCCACGCTGGACGTCAGCGACGAACCGCTGCACGATCCCGACGAGCCCGTCGCCAGGGAACTGCTCGAGGCGTACATGCGCGCGTTCGAGGAATCAGACATCCGGCTGCTCGAGCGCACGCTGCGCGACGACGCGATGTTGGAGATGACCGGGACGCGGACGTGGTTCTCGGGCCGCGCGACCTGCCTGCCCTACCTGGCGACCGTGCTCGGCGAGCCGGGCGAGTGGTCGATGCACCCCACGCGCGCCAATGGGCAGCCGGCGGCGTTCGCCGAATGGCACGGCGAGCGCTTCGGGGTGGCGGTCCTCGGCCTGCGTGGCGGTGGCCTGGCCAGCATCTCGCTCTTCACCGACCCCGGCGTCGTTGAGCGCTTCGCCGAGCTCGCCCGGCAGACGCCGCCGGTTGTGGGACGATGACCTTCTGTCGGGAGTTGCCGGTCTCCTCGTCCTCGTCGCCGGAATCGTCGTGGTCGTCTTCGCGGCCGATGTGTTCGTCGACGGGCTGTTGGGCATCGCGCGGACGCTGGGGATCTCTGCGTTCGTGCTCTCGGTCGCCCTCTCCGGATTCGAGACCGAGAACCTCGCCGCCGGGATCGCAGCGAACGCCAAGGGCTTGCCCGGGGCCGCGGCGGGCACGTTCCTGGGTGGCGTGACGTTCCTGGCGTTCGGCGTGGCGGGACTCGGCGGCCTGATCGCGCCGATCCGCGTCGAGCTCCCGGTGCGGTTCGCGGTCTGGACCGCCATCGCTCCGGTCCCGCTGCTGGCCTGCGCGGTCGACGGACACATCTCCCGCGCCGAGGGCGGGCTCCTCGTGGTCTGGTCGGTGGTGGCACTGGTCGGGCTGGCCCGCTCGGGACGCGCGCTGCTCGCCTCCGAGGACGAGGAGGAGAAGATCCGATGGCCCGGCCTCCGGCTCGTCTTCGGGCTGGCGCTGCTCACGGGTGGGGGGTGGCTGATCGGCCAGGGTCTGCGCACGACGGTGCGGCAGCTCGGGGTGCCCCAGACGCTGCTCGGCAACACCGCGCTCGCGGCGACGGTCGAGGCCGAGGAGCTGGCCCGCTTCGCGGTGCCGGCACGTCGCGGACGGCCCGAGATCGGGCTCGGGAGCATCGCCGGGACGATCGTGCACTTCGTGGCGCTGAACGCGGGCATCATCGCCCTCGTCAAGCCGCTCACGCTCGGCCCGCAGACGACCCGCTTCTACCTCCCCGTGGCGGTGGTCAGCCCGGCGATATTCGCGGCACTGCTGATGGTCCGCAAGCGACTGGGCCGGATCGAAGGCGCCGCGCTGACAGCGCTATACCTCGCTTACGTCGCGGCCGCGATACTGGTTTCGACCTGAGCTCTCAGCGAGTATGCGGGACCTCGGAGAGCGCCGCCAGGTCCAGCTCGTTCATCCTCGTGACCGCCTCGCTGACGCAATCCCTCAGGATCACGTACCGAATCGCGCCTCGCAGCAGCCCGGAGTTCTCCACGGTGCGCTGGTCGGCGATCTCATATAGGTGAATCCCATCCGTGAGGTACTTCATCGCTACTCCCTATCCGTGAGGTACATCGCACACCCCAACAACGGTTCTCGACGCCCGAGATTTACTGGGGCGGGCCCTCCGGGAGCCCGCGCCGCCGGCGGGATCTCTAGGACGCCGGCGAGGTCTCGACGAGGCCGGCGACCGCGAGCCGTCGGCGACACAGCCCGAGGGCGTAATCACGGGTGGCGGGGGGCACCGCGTCCCCCCAGGCCCCGGCGGCCTCGGTGGCGCGGGCCAGGACCTCCTCGAGCACCAGGTCGGGATCGCCGGCCTCGGTCAGGCAGCGCACGCCGAAGCCGACGTGCCAACGCTCGTCGAGATCCGCGTGCGCCACGCCCTCGCGGATTCCCGGCAGGGCGCCGTCCTCGAGGTCGTCGAGAAGCGCCCGCTGGCCGGCGGTGAACACCGCCCCCTCGAGCACCATGTGGTACAGGCCCACGCCATCGGCAATACCCGCGCGCCCCGCGGCCAGCTCGGCAGCGATCGCGGGCAGCCGTACCTCGAACAGCTCGAGCAGTGCGGGCGGGACGTGTGCGCGGGCCGCCGCCCGGCGCTCCGCCGGGGTCTGCCCGGGCAGGCCAAGCACCTCCGCCGCGACGCGGTCGAAGAACTGCGCGTGGCGATCCTCGTCGCGGCGCTGGAGGAAGAAGATCCACATCATCATCGTGTCCACGTGCTCGGCGACGTCGGCGAACGGCGTCAGGTGCTCCGCCACGGCGTCCTCGGCCACGCAGAAGCCCGCGAGCAGCGTGGTCAGGCGGCGGCGGCGCTCCTCTCCAAGCGCGGGCCACGCGCGAGCGTCGGCGGCGAAGTCGATCGCCGCCGGCTCCCACTGCAGCCGAGCGACGATCTGGGAGTACGTGGAGAGCCGCGGGAACATCAGCAGGTCCGCGCGATCGGCACTCGGAACGCTGAGCCCGCCGGGTCCCATGTAGAGGTTGGGATCCGTCATCGTTCAGATCCGCGCCGGCCGTCTCATCGTGCGGTAGACGAACTCGTCGGTCTGCGCTGACTCGCGCACCGACACGACCTGCTCGTGATGCGCCGAGAGACGGCACACCGGGTCGGTGGCGCTCGCGTCGCCCGTCAGCCGGAGCGCCTGGCACCGGCAGCCGCCCCAATCCTCCTCCTGTCGCCCAAGCGGACAGGACCGACACGGCTCCTGCATCCAGCCGGTGCCACGGAAGCGCTCGAACGCCTCGGACCGCTCCCAGATCCAGTCCAGCGGATGCTCACGGACGGTGTCGAACACGAGTCCGGGGATCGTGGACGCCGCCTGGCAGGGCAGCACCTCACCGTTCGGGCTGACCACCATCGCCGTGCGGCCCCAGCCCCCCATGCACGGCTTCGGCAGCTCCTCGTAGAGGTCGGGCAGCACCCAGAGCACGTCGACCTTGGGCCCAACGCGCTCACGGAAGCGCGTGACGGCCTCTTCCCCGCGCCGGAGCTGCTCCCACGTCGGCAGCAGCGCCTCCTGGTTGAGGACGGCCCAGCCGTAGTACTGGGTGTTGGCAAGCTCGAGCCGTTGGGCGCCCAGCTCGAGGGTCAGTTCGAGCAGTTCCTCGATGCGATCGAGATTCTGTCGGTGCAGGACGCAGTTGATGGTCAGCGGGAAGTCGAGCTCCCTGACCAGGCGCGCCGCCGCGATCTTCTTCGCAAAGGACCGGTTGCCCGCGATTCGGTCGTTCTCCTCCGGGTCGGGGCTCTGGATCGAGATCTGCACGTGGTCGAGCCCGGCCGCCTTCAGCGCCTGGGCCCGCTCGGCCGTGAACAGGGTGCCCGCGGTGATGAGCGACGAGTAGAGCCCGGCCTCGGCCGCCGCCGCGCAGAGCGCCACCAGATCGCGGCGCAACATCGGCTCACCCCCGGTCAGCGCGAGCTGGAGGACTCCGAGCCCGCGCGCCTGCTGGAAGGTCCGGACCCACTCCTCGGTCCGCAGCTCGTCGCGGTAGCGCTCGCCGCCGATCTGCACTGGATTGGAGCAGTACGGGCAGTGCAGCGGACACTGGTAGGAGAGCTCGGCGATCAGCGTGAACGGGCTAGGGGTCGCCATCGACCAGCAGTCCTCTCTGGGTCATGGCGTCCACCAGTTCCCGGACGTCGTCGCTGACGTCCGACCCGTGGTAGCGCTCGGTCATCGCAACGATGATGTCCTCCAGCGACCGGTCTCCATCACACAACCCCAGCACCTCGGCGGCGGTCGGATTGAGTCGTACGGCGCCTTCGGGAACGAGCAGCAGGTGCTCCTCGCGCACCTCGTCGTAGCGCAGCCGTGCACCGGTGACGAGACGAGGGCAGCTCATGTGCGCGGGGCGGGCGAGATCGCGTTCTGGGAGTCGCCGCGCTCGATGGCGTCCAGCTGTGCCCAGAGCATCTCGGTCTTGAACCGCAGCGCCGCGACCGCCGCCTCCTGCTGCTCGCGCGTGCGGCAACGCTGCACCGTCAGCCCGAGCGCGTAGTCCGCATCGCGCGGCGCCTTCACGAGCCGCGTGCGGAAGTACTCGAGCCCCGCGGCGTCGATCCACGGGTAGTGGCGCTCGAGCGCCTCGAGCCGCACGCGGATCGCGGCTGGCCCGAACAGCTCGGTGAGCGATGAGGCGACCGCCTCCACCCACTGCCTCCGGCGCGCGAAGGTGACGTACGCATCGACCGCGTAGCGGACCGCGGGCAGGACGCCGCGCTCTGACTCGAGATGCTCGCGCGAGACGCCGAGCGCCTCGCCGAGCCGCAGCCAGGACTCGATGCCGCCGGCGCCCTCGCTCGTGCCGTCATGGTCGATGATGCGCCGAATCCACTCGCGCCGCACCGCGACCTCCGGGCAGTTGGAGAGGATGGCGGCGTCCTTGAGCGGAATGGACTTCTGGTAGTAGAACCGATTGGTCACCCAGCGCTGGAGCTCGTCGCGGCTGAGCTCTCCCGCATCCATCCTGCGGTGGAAGGGGTGCAGGTTGTGGTAGCGCGTTCCTTGGGCGCGCAGCTCGGCGATGAATGCCTCGGCCGGCGCGGGGCGGCGCTCCTCGGTCGGTGTCTGGGTGGTCTCGGTCACGGTCGGTGTCAGGGCGGTCTCGGTCACAGCTCGACCTCGAGACCATCGTAGGCAACCTCGACTCCCGCCCGGATCACCGCGCCACGTTCGGGTGAGTCCTCCAGCAGGATCGGGTTCGTGTTGTTGATGTGGACGAGCGCGGTGCGCGGCCGCTCCAGCGCGGCGAGCACCTCGAGCGTGCCGTCGGGGCCCGACAGGGGCAGATGCCCCATGTCGCGAGCGGTGCGAGTCGAGATGCCAAGCCGGGCGAGGTCGTCGTCGCGCCAGAAGGTGCCATCAACGAGCAGCAGGTCGCTGGCGGCGAACCGGCTGAGCACGTCGGCGTCCAGCCGCGCCAGACCGGGGACGTAGGTGACGATGCTCGTACCCGCGCGGTCACGGAAGACCATCCCGCTCGCGCCGAGTGTCACCCCTGACCCGTCCAGGTAGCGGGGCGCGTCACCGCCGACGTCGAACGATTCGACCGTCAGGCTCGATCCCTCGAGCGCCATCGCGCGTCCCGGCTCGAGCGTCCTCCACTCCACCCCGGAATACCGCTCGAGGATCGACAGCACCGGATACCCGTGACGGAGGGCGCTCTCGACCCCGGAGTCGCCGTACACGCGCACCGGCGCCGCGGACTCGCGCAGCAGCAGCAGACCCGCCGTGTGGTCGATCTCGGCGTCGGTCAAGAGGACGCCCGCCACGGGCGGCGCGCGAACGCCGTCGACGCCCCGGTCGCTGAGGCCCTCGAGCTGCTGGCGCGCGTCAGGCGAGGCGTTGACGAGAAACCAGGGACCGTCGCGCCCGCGGATGGCGAGCGACGACTGCGTCCGCGGCTGCGCCCGTACGCCCGCGCGCGCCGCCTCGCACGTCGGACATCGGCAATTCCACTGCGGAAAACCCCCGCCTGCGGCCGAGCCAAGAATCCGAACGCGCACGGGAGGAGGAAGCGGGACGCAGCCTCAGGCCAGCGCCGGAGGCCACGTCGGCTTCAGCGGTCCTACCTGTGGTAGAGGTAGGACGTCACTTCCGAGCACATCTCGATGAACTCAAACTTCGGCTTGATCCAGTCCATAGGATGCCTCCTTCTTAGAGTTCAACGGGCAGGGTGTCATCTTAGCGGGAGGTGTCAAGTTGACCGGATCATCGCCGCACTCGATGCGCGTCGAAGTCACTCTCGGCGGACCCGACACCGTCGGCGCTGACCTCGTCGCCGTCGCGGCGGGAGCACGGGCGGCGGAGCTCGGGGCGCCCGAGCGCGCGGTGGCGGATGCGGACCCGCTCGCCCTCGTCTACCGGGACGGCGCCCCCTTGGCCGTCCTCGTGCTCGAGCCCGGCGTCGAGGGCCTGCGGACGGCGGCCGCGCGCGCGGTGCGAGCATGCCGCCAGGGCGAGACGGTTGCGTGGGCGCTCGACACGTCGCTGCCCATTCCCGCCGCCGAGCAGGTGCGGGGCCTTGCCGAGGGCGCGGTCTTGGGCGGCTATGACCGGCGCCGCTGGCGAAGCGAACCGCCGCCTGGCGGCGTGGAGCGTTTCGTCATCTGTGGCGGCCCCGAGGAGCTTGCGCGCGTCGCCGACCGCGCGGCGCTCGTTGCGCGGTGGACGAACGTCGCCCGGGAGCTCGTCGACGCGCCCCCGAACGTAGTCTCGCCGGCGGGATTCGCCGAGCGCGCGGCGGCGTTTCCGCAGCTCAGCGTCGACGCCGTCGACCCTCACGAGGCAGGCTTGGCCGCGCTCGCCGCCGTCGGCGGGAGCAGCCCAGCGCGGCCGTTGCTGCTGGTTCTGCGCCACGAGCCCCCGGGCGCGCCCGCGGCACCGCGGCTTGCTCTCGTGGGCAAGGCGGTCACCTTCGATACCGGCGGATACTTCCTCAAGCCGCAGTCGGACATCGTGCGCCAGAAGGCAGACATGGGGGGCGGCGCAGCCGTTGCCGCGGCGCTCGGCGCGATCGCGGAGCTCGGACTTTCCCTGTCGGTCACCGGGGTCATCCCCGCCTGCGAGAACATGCTGAGCGGCTCGGCGATCCGGCCCACCGACGTCATCGGCACCGCCGCCGGGCTCACGGTGGAGGTCACGAATCCCGACGCCGAGGGGCGCCTGATCCTGGCCGATGCGCTGTGGTACGCGCGCCGCCACGGCGCGACGCACCTCGTCGACCTCGCGACCCTGACGGGCGCGATGCGCGCCGGGATGGGCGACCTCTACGCGGGCGTCTTCTCGCCCGACGAAGCGTGGCGCGACGAGGTTGTGCAGGCCGGCAACGCCACCGGCGACCTGGCCTGGCCCTGGCCGCTTCACCCGCGCTACCGGCCCCTGATCGACTCGACGGTGGCCGACCTGCGCAACACCGCGGGAAAGGGGTTCGGGTATCCGATCGTGGCGGCGACGTTCCTCCAGCAGTTCGCCGGCGACGGGCCATGGGCGCACGTCGACATGCTCGGCCCGGCGTTGCTCGACGACGATCGCGGCGATGCGTTCGGCCCCGGCGCCTCGGGCTACGGCGTCCGCATGCTGGTTGAGCTCGCCGCGCGCCTGAGCGCCGCGGCCACCCCGTGAGCGTGCCACCAGGCGTTACGCTGGCCGGATGAACCTCGGGGAAGGCGATCGGCGAGCCGCCCCCGCGACGCCGGGGCGGGTGGTCGACGCCTCGAAGTTCGACCTCGCCGCTGCGGAGCGGGCCGCGCGCGACCTTCTGCGCGCGATCGGCGCGGACCTCGATGCACCCGAGCTGCTGCAGACGCCGCGTCGCGTCGCCGCATCGTTCGCGGAGCTGGTGACGCCCGCCGGCTTCGAGGCGACACTGTTCCCCAACGAGGGATATGACGAGCTGGTGCTGGTCCGCGACATCTCCTTCCAGACTCTGTGCATGCACCACCTGCTGCCGTTCCACGGCGAGGCCCACGTCGCGTACCTGCCCGGAGACACCATCGTCGGGATCTCGAAGCTCGCTCGCGTGGTGGAGGCGTTCGCCCGGGACCTGCAGCTGCAGGAGCGCATGACCCAGCAGATCGCCGACTGGCTGGAGCAGGAGCTCGATCCGCGCGGAGTTGGGGTGGTGCTCAGCGCCGAGCACATGTGCATGACGATCCGGGGCGTGCGCAAGCCGGGGGCGCGGACGGTCACCTCGGCGGTCCGGGGCGCGCTCCGCGATGACCCGCGCACCCGCCAGGAGCTCTTCAGCCTTGTCAGCTGACCCGGGTGAGCCGTCGCCGCTGATCGAGACCGTGGTCACCACCACCGCGAGCGACGGTGAGGTCAACTGCGCGGCGATGGGAGTGCGCTGGGGGGAGGAGGAGCTCGTGTTCTGGCCCTTCGACACGACGCGCACGCTGCGCAACCTCCGGCGCCACGGCGAGGCAGTGGTCCATCTCACTGACGACGTGCTCCTGTTCGTGCAGGCGGCGCTCGGCCATCCCTCCCCAGAGGTGCGGCCCGCGAGCGCGGTCGAGGGCTCGGTGATCGAGGAGGCGAACGCGTGGCGAGAGGTCGTGGTGACCGAGATCGCTCCGGACGCGGGCGACCTGCCGCGCTCGCGGGTGCGGGCCCGGGTGGTGGCCTCGGGCACCGGCACCCGGCAGCCGCTGGGCCTGTGCCGCGCCCGGCACGCCGCCGTCGAAGCGTCGATCCTGGCCTCGCGGCTGCCGTGGCTGGGAGCCGAGCACGTCTCGGCCGAGCTCGGCCGCCTGCAGGAGCTGGTGGACAGGACCGCCGGGCCCCGCGAGCGCGCGGCGATGGACTACGTCCGGCGCTACGTGAGCGAGCGCACGTGAGCGAGATCGTGGTCACCGCGCCGGCGCGGCTGCACTTCGGCATGCTCGATCCGGCCGGGCTCGGGCCGCGGCGTTTCGGGGGATGCGGCGTGGGTGTCGAGCATCCACGAGTGGTGGTGGGGATCAGCCCCCGGTCCGGTGGCGACGTCGTTGCGCACGGGTCGCAGGCCGAGCGCGCCACCGCCTTCGCGCGGCGAGCCCGCGACGCGTTCGGGTATCGGGGGGGCATCGACGTCGAGGTGCGCGAGGCGATCCCGCCGCATGTCGGCCTCGGATCGGGCACGAAGCTCGGCCTGGCCATCGCCCGCGGAGTGGCGGAGCTGGCGGGCGTCCGTGCCGAGCCCCAGGCGCTGGCCGACGCCAGCGCCCGCGCTGCGCGCTCCAGCGTGGGGTGCTGGACGTTCGCGGGACCGGGTCTGGTGGTGGAGGCCGGGGTGGCCGCGGACGGGTTGGTCAGCCCGCTGGTGGCGCGCCACCTCATGCCCGAACGGTGGCGGTGCGTGCTCGTCCTTCCCGTCGGCGAGGAGGGGCTCTCGGGAGACGCGGAGGAGCGCTTCTTCAAGGAGCTGCACCAACAGGCGGGCGGCGAACCGGGCGTCTCGCGGCTGCTCCTGACGGCCCTGCTTCCCGGTCTGGTCACGGGGGACATCGCGGAATTCGGCGCCGCCCTCACGGAGATCCAGCGCGAGATCGGATCGATGTTCGCCGCCCGGCAGGGCGGCGTGTTCCATCCGCACGCGGCTCCGATCGTCGAGGCGCTCGAGGCCCTGGGATTGAGCGCGGTGGGACAGAGCTCGTGGGGCCCCACGGTGTACGGGATCGTCGACGGCCCGGAGCACGCCGCCGACGTGGCCGATCGGCTGCGTGCCATCGCCGACCCCGCCACTGAGGTGCGCGTGGTCGACTTCGATCGCCGGGGCGCATGGGTGGCGCGCGACGGATCGGAGCGCGCGGCGGCATGAGACTGCTCGTCAGCGTGGTGTCCGCCGCGGAGGCGCGCAGTGCCCTGGCGGGGGGCGCCGACATCATCGACGTCAAGGATCCGGGCGAGGGTTCGCTCGGGGCGCCGGCGCCGGGCGTCCTCGCCGACGTGATCCGGGCGGTGGGCGCGCGTGCCCCGGTAAGCGTGGCGCTGGGTGACCTCCCGGACCTCCCCCACACCGCGGCGCTCGCCGCGCGCGGCGCCTCCCTCAGCGGCGCCGGCTTCGTCAAGGTGGGGCTGCGCGGGGTGCATGAGCTCGATCGCGCGGTGGCGGTGATGAGCGCTGTCGCCGAGGCAGTGGAGCCGCACACCGCGGTGATCGCGGCCGCATACGCGGACGCCGGCGCGCTGGATCCTCCTGCGCTCCCGCCCGCGTACCTGCCTGCTGTGGTGCAGCGGGCCGGGATCGCCGGAGCCCTCGTCGACACGTTCGTCAAAGACGGGCGCGGGCTGTACGCATCGCTGTCGGAGTCCGAGCTGGCCGAGCTGATCTCGCACACGCGCCGTGCGGGAGCGATCTTCACCGTGGCCGGACAGCTGCGACGTGGCGAGCTGCGACGGGTGGCCGCCGACGTCGTCGGCGTGCGGTCGGCCGTGTGCCGTGACGGCGACCGGACGGCGGAGCTGCGGCCCGAGCTCGTGGCCGCCGCCGTGGCCGAGCTGCGCGCCGGCGCAGGCGCTCAGGCGGGCACGACGCGCGTTCCCGCCGGGGGTGCGCCGTCGGGCGCTCGGACCTCGACGGCGACGCCGGTGCGGCGCACCGCCTCGGGCAGATAGGCGTCGACGGCCCGACCGCCGCCGCTGTCCTGCAGCGCCTGCAGCTCGCCGGCGGTCAACCGGGCGACCGGGGGATCGTCGGACGGCCACCGCGCCAGGATGCCGGCGACCGGCTTGAGCAGGACCGCCTCCTCCCCCCCGACGGCCGCGGCCGCCAGCACCGCCAGGGAGTCACTGGTGACCGCCCAGGACCGCGGGATCTCGGCGCGGTCCGCGAATGCCCGCGCCGCCATCACCAGGCCCAGCCGGCGGGGCGCGACAAGCCGCGCGAGCGGCTCGGCGCCGGGCAGCAGCGGCGCCAGCAGCGCGCCGAGCTGATCCATCGCCCCCAGCGCCAGCGCATGCGCGACGTCGTCGGCAAGGCCCACCTGGGCGTCGACGGCGCGGACCGCGTCGGCGAACGGACCGCCTCCCGGCACGACGAGCACCGGCCGGCCGGCGGCGGCCAGCTCGGCCACCTCCGCGCACGCCCGGCGCAGCCCGTCGAGCCCACAGGATCGCAGCAGCCCGCCGCCGATCTTGACCACCAGCGGGCGGGGCTCACCCACCGCCCAGCACCGAGAGGGCGACGGCGGCAGCGACCTCCCCGCCCGCGCCAGCGAGCGGAAACCCAGGTCCGTCGTCGGGATGGACCGGCAGGCCGCAGCGCGCCGCCGCCTCGCGGGCCAGGAAGGCGCCGACGCCGACGGCCACCACGGGGACGCTCGCGGTCAGGCGCGCGGCGACTCGGCGAAGCGCCGCCGTGATCGATGCCAGCTGCGCCTCCTCGACGGCGCCGGCGATCGCCTCAAGGTCACCGTCGGCGAGCTGCTCGGGGTCGGCGCAGACGACGCGCGCCAGACGCGAGCGGACCTCTGCGGGAGACGGTCCGCGATCGTCCGGGAACGAACACGTGCACTGCTCGGGGGCGAGATTCCCCCGCAGCAGGTGGGCGTCGGCGGCGATCGCGAACAGCTCGGCGGTCACCGGGCAGGGCCGCCCGCCGATCGGCACGTGCGAGAGCACGGCGGCGATGCTGGTCCGCAGCGCGCCGGTGTAGACCAGCTCGCCGGCGAGCAGCCGCTCTACGTCTGTCAAACCCTCGGCGACAACGGTGCCACCGGCGATCGGGATCAGGTCCGTGGTGGTGCCGCCGCAGTCCACCAGGATCGCGTCGGGGAGCGCGCGTGCGACCACCAGCGCGGTTGCCATCCAGTTCGCGGCCGCACACGCCAGCGGCTCGGCTCGGGCCGCGTCCAGGCTCACCAGCTCGCCCCGGGTGGTCATCACGCGCAGCCGGCGCCCGAGCAGGGCCTGGCCCGCGGCCTCCAGCACATGGAGCACTCCCTCGCGCTTGCTGGCGAACACGTCGACAAGCTCCGCGGTGGTGGTCAGCGCGACGGGCGCTCCGTTGAGCCCCAGCCGCCCAACAACGTCGCTGATCACGTCGGCCATGGCGTCGAGGTTGTGCCACACCTCGTAAGGCTCGGACACGATCCGGACCCGCCGCTCGCCGTCCACCACCGCGGCCTTCGTGTTGGCGCCGCCGATGTCGAGCCCGATCACGGGAGCCATTCGGGCATCATGACGCGGACGATGAGAATCGTACCGGTCCTCGACCTGAAGGGCGGCATCGTCGTGCATGCGCGCCGCGGCGCGCGCGCCGACTATGCGCCGCTGAGCAGTCCCCTGGTGCAGGGATGCGAGCCGGTGCCGGTGGCACGCGCCCTGTGCGCCGCGTGCCGGTGCGACCGGCTCTACGTCGCCGACCTCGACGCGCTCGCCGGCGAGCCGCCCGGCGAGGCCACGCTGGTCGGCCTGACGTCGGTGGCGGAGACCTGGGTCGACGCCGGCGCGACCACGCCCGAGCGGGCGGCGGCGCTGGCGCGCGCCGGCGCCACGCGCAACGTCGTGGGCACGGAGTCGCTGGGCGCGGAGGCGACGACGGCCGGCTCAGTTCCCGCTCTGCCCCCGCTGGTGCTCAGCGTTGATCTGCGCGGGGGACGGCTGATCTCCCCCGATCCCGCGCTGGACGGCCGCGAGCCGGCGGCGGCGGCGGCGCTGGCGCGGGCGCTCGGCGTCTCAGAGCTCCTGGTGATCGACCTCGCCCGCGTGGGCAGCGGCTCCGGGCCGCCGCTGGACGCGGTGGCCGAGCTCGCCGCGGCGCTGCCTCATATCGCGATCTACGCCGGCGGCGGAGTGCGCAACGACGAGGATCTCCGGGCGCTCGAGTCAGCGGGGGCCGCCGGCGCCCTGGTGGCCACGGCTCTGCACGAGGGCCGCATCACGCCGTGACCAGCGACTCGCAGGCGCTCACCACGCGGGCAGTGAGATCCTCGGAGCAGACCGATTGCAGCGCCTGCCAGCCGGGAATCCCGTTGACCTCCAGCACCACCGCCGTGCCGTCGGGCGCCACGATCAGGTCGACCCCGGCCACGTCGGTACCGAGGGCAACCGCCGCCGCGAGGGCGAGGCTGCGCTCGGTCTCGCCCAAGGCGACGGCGCTCGGACGGGCCCCACGGGCGATGTTGGCGCGCCACGAGTCGGTCACGCGCTCCATCGCACCGACGACCTCCCCGGCGACGACCAGAATGCGCAGATTCCGGCGGCCGGCGGGCGCGACCGTGCGCTGCACGTAGTAGACCGTCCGCTCCAGCTCCAGCGCCCGGAACACGCGATGGGCCACGTCGCGGTCCTCAACGCGCACGATCCCATTGCCCATGGCGCCGAACAGCGGCTTGACGACCACGTCGCCGCCGAGCTCGTCGAACGCCCGCATGGCGCCGTCGTAGCGCTCGCACACGATCGTCGGTGGCGTGGGCACCCCCGACATTGCCAGCACCGCGCCGGCCCACGACTTGTCGACGGTCTTCTCGATCGCGCGCGGGCTGTTGACGCAGCGCACGCCCTGCGCGGCGAGGACGTGCAGAACGTCCATCCGGAAGATCACCTGCTCCAGCGAGCCGCGCGGTAGTCCGCGGACGATGAGCAGGTCCAGCGCGTCGAGCGGGACGTCATCGGGCCCGAGCACCCGGACCTGTCCACCGGCGTCGACCTCGGAGCGCAGCCGCGTGGCGGGGATCGCCACCACGTCGTGGCCGCGGGCGGCCAGCGCGCCGGTCAGGCCCCGCGTGTGCCAGGAGCCGGTCGCGCCCAGCACCCCGACGCGCAGCCGTGCGCTCACCGCGCGAACGACCGCTCGAGCACCTCGGGCGCGAGCCCGCCTCCGTGGTGCGCGCGCCCGGACTCGGTGCTCGTCAGGGTCACGTCCGCGGGGCTGAACAGCATCGGGTCGATGTCATAGAACTTCCAGTCGGCCGCCGCCAGGAGCTCCCCGAACGGCGTGCCGAACGCGTCCGACGCCGCTGACGGCAGGCGCCGCGCCAGGTCGGCCGCCTCGTCGTCGCCGGCCTCGATCCACAGGTGGACCGTCCCCCCATAGAGCACGGCGTCGTTGGTGCGCCCGATCGCGGCCGGGTCATCGGCGGCCACCGGGGCGACGGGGCAGCACCCCCACCCGTGGCGCACCCGGCCGGGATCGACCCCAAGCTCGTGCAGCTTGTGCAGCGCGGTCTCGACCACCCGTGCCGAGATCTGCACCGAGCCGCACACCGATGCGGTGGGCGCGATCAGGAACGTGACGGCGGACGCGGGCACGCCACAGCGCTGCGCCACCTTGTCAACGATCGCAGCCGGCGGATCCTGGCGCGTCTCCAGGCAGAGGACCGCCCGCTCCGCCCGCTCCTGCCAGGCCAGCTCATCGAACAGCTTCTCGGCGCGCGCCAGTGCGCGGCCCGGGCCGCTGGCCATGGCGAAGAAATCGTCGTGCTCGAGCTTCCAGCCGGCGTACTGGGCGGCCAGGCACGCGGCCGCGGGATGATCGGTGCTGACCCCGACGCCCAGCCAGGTTCGCCGACCCACCACCACCGGCACGGGAGCGATCTCGCCCAGGCCGCCCATACACGCCGCCGCGAAGCCCACGCCGGCCCGGAGCCCACCGCGTGCATGCGCGCCGCAGTCCACCAGCCGGGCGCCGGACTCGAGCGTCCGGACCTCGATCCCGAGCGCCTCCGCGTCGTCCACGAGCGCGTCCACGAGCGCCGCCGCACGTTCGTTCATCGACAGGGTCACTGGTGGTCGCTCACGCACTAGCCGTCCTCCTCGCTGAAGATCAGGATCTCCCCACGGCCGAGCTCGGTGCGATCGCCTGACCAGCGCGCCCAGGCCCCTTGCAGCAGCGCGTCGTCGACGGCCAACCCCAGTTCGCGCACCCGACGCAGCTGGAGACGGAGCGCGGGCGGCCGGAAGCGGGTGGCGAACGCGTAGCTGGGCAGGGGATGCAGCGCCCGCCCGGACACGAGGCTGCCGCGCTTGTTGCCGATCCCGGCCTCCGCGCCGATCCCGCCGAGCGCGATCACCGTGCCCGCCAGCATGCGCAGACCCGCGCCGCTCCCCGTCCGGCCGCTGACCGCCACCAGGCCACGCCGCATGCCCGCGCCCGCCTCCTGGCCGGCATCGCCGGAGACGACGATCTCCCCGCCGGTCATTCCCGCACGGGCACCGGTGTAGGCGGCCCCAAGGCGCGCGCCGGCCTCGGCGGAGATGCGCAGCACGCCGCCCGACATCTCCGCGCCCGCCCAGTCACCGGCGGTCCCGCGCACCTCGATCTCGCCGCCGACCATCCGAGCGCCCAGGTGATGGCCACACGGACCGTCCACCAGCACCGCGCCGCCGTCCATCCCCAGGCCGATCCCGTCGACGCGATGCAGATCCCCGCTCAGCACCAGCTGCTCGTCGGCCGCGCCCGACACCTCGAACAGCTCGCCCAACGCCAGGGTCTCGCGCCCGCAGCGGACCGACAGCGCGGCCACCTCGGATGCGGCGAGCCCCTGCAGGCGCCGGGGCACGAGGATGGGTGCCCACACCCTGGCCTCGGGCGCTGTCCGAAGGGTGAGCGTGAGCGTCATGGCGGGTCGCGCAGGTCGGAGAGAGGGAAATGGAACTCGCCCAGCTTGCCGCCGAAGTTGGCGGCGGTCACATGGGTCGCGCGGGCGTCGGCAGCGGCGTGCAGCCCGCGGCGCATCGCCTCGCGCACGGCGTCCTCGGACACTCCGTCGATCACGATCTCGAACATCGCGCCGACGCCATCGGGGACGAGCGTGTCGGGGATCTGAGCGCGCAGCGTCGGGGCCAGCGGGTGATTGGTCGAGGCGGGCATGGTCTTCGACGTCCGGGCGCCGACCTTGCTGCCACTGCGGACGATCCCGCCCGGGAAGGGCAGCGCGATCCCCTCGCCGCGCATCGCCTCGGCCGACGCCTGTGCGGCCGCCAGCGCGGCGTCGTCATTGCCGGCCCCAATCACCAGGTTCCCGCCGCCGACCCCGCGGCCGACCCCGACCGACTCCGAGACCAGGAACTCGCCGTCCATCACCGGAATGCGCCAGAAGCGCTCCCCGGCGATCACCTTGCTCGCCTGAAAACCGTCGCCGAAGTAGCGCAGGCTGCGGCCCAGCGCGGCTGTGCGCTCGGCGCCGGGGAGCCCGTCGAAGCACGCGGTGGTCGGGCAGGTCATGACGCTCTGGCCGACGCGCTCGAGGATCCGCTTGCCCACTCCCTCGCGGTCCATCGCGAACAGGAGCACGGCAATCCCCGGCCGGCCGTCGGGCGTGGCCTCGGCGGCGAGGCGTCGTTCGATCGCCGCCTCGCACTTGCAGCCGATCACCGAGGTGGCAAAGCCGGTCATCGAGCGCGCGGCCTCCAGCGCCCACGCGTCGGTGGCGGCCGTGATCACCACGCGCCCATAGCGCATCGGGAACGCCTCGGCGAACGTGTCGTCGACCTCGGTCTCACCCACCACGTAGCCGCTCACGTGCCGGCCTCCACGATCCGCGCGGGCTCGCGCAGCGCCGCGTCGCGGACCGGATAGTGCTCAAACGCCACGGTGTAGCGCCGCTCGAACATGGGTTCAAGGACGCCGCTGATTTCGGGGTCGAACGCGGCGCGGCTGGAGTGCAGCATCCCATCGTCAGATCGGCGCAGCTCGCCGTCCTCCACGGCCAGCTCCCCGCCCTTGATCACATAGCGGGGGGTGGCGAACATGTCCTCGCGATCGGCGCGGTCGTGGTAGATCGTGACGTCGGCGTCGGCGCCGACGCCGAGGTGGCCCTTGTCAAGCATCCCGAGCCGGCGCGCCGGTGCCGCCCGGGTGATGATGGCGATCTCGTTGAGGGTGTATTCGCGGTCGAGCCCGTCGAGCAGCGCGGTGCGCCGGATCGCTCGCTGGTTCGCGCGGCCGATCTGATCCTCGCGGAAGCCGCGGTCCATCAGGAGCCGGATCAGCTTCGGGTAGGACAGGAACGAGCCGCCGTTGGGGTGGTCGGTGGACAGCATCACCTGCCACGGGTCCTTGCCCAACAGGAACAGCTCCAGCCCGATGCCCCACTGCAGGGCATGGACGTAGCTGCCGGCGCGGTACCGGTACGGGACGATCCCGCACCCGGTCTCCACCTCGGTGTCGTGGTTGAGCCACTTGCCGCCGTCGAGGTCGCGCAGGACGGCTGACAGCGGACCATCGGCCGTCATCGTCACGGCGGGTCCGAACATGACCTGGCCGACATCCGCCGTGATCTCGGGGTGGGAGGACAGGTACTCGACGAGCTCGGGCGCCCGGGATCGAGGCTGACCGCCCACCCGCCCCCCATAGCAGTGGAACTGCAGGTGGGCGAAGTGCGCCTGGCGGCCGGACACCGTGCGCATCGTCGCGAGCGTCGTGTCGGCGTTGCCCGCCACTCCGAGGTTGTTGGCATGGATGTGGACGGGATGGGGCAGCCCGAGCTCGTCCACCGCCCCGCCGATGGCCTCCAGCACCTGCCGCGGGGTCACGGCAAACCCCGCCACCTCCTCATCGAGCGAGTGGACGTTGCCGTTGTCCTGTTTGAAAACCTCCACCCCGCCCGGATTGACGAGCTTCACCCCGTAGCCGCCCGTGGCGTCCAACCACCATGCCACGGCGTCGCGCAGCCGCGGCGAGACCGCGCCGCCGGACTCGCGGATCAGCTCGAACAGCACCTGGTTGTTGCCCATGAGGATGAGGAATGCCGAATCGATCATCGGCGTGTCGCGAAGCTCGGAGAGCACCTGGCGCGCGGCCAGCGGCGGCGCGGCCGCCTCCACGACGGTGGTGTAGCCCAGCAGTGAGTAGCGGTACCCGGTGGCGAACGTCGAGGGAACCACGCCCCCGGTGCCCGATCGCAACAGCTCGGTGCGGTCCAGGGGGTCGTCGCGGCGCTCGTCCGGCGTGAGCTTGCGCGCGGCGTTGACCTTGGGACCGGCGATGTGAGCGTGGATGTCGACGCCGCCCGGCATCACCACCATCCCGCGGGCGTCGATTCGCCGGGCATCGGGACCGACGTCGGAGACGACCCTGCCGCCGTTGATGCACACGTCCCGGATCTCTCCGTCGACCCCGTTGGCCGGGTCGTGGAGGCGGCCACCAGTGATCCGGATCGCGGTCACCGCGCCACCTCGGCGAGCAGCCGCGTGAGAACGACGGCGGCGGTCGGCGCGGCGGTCGGCCAGGGCGCCTGCAACGCGAGCGGCACGCCGTCGAACCGGTGCGCGGTCCCCCCCGTCTCCACCCCGGCAGCCGCGATCCGGATCGACACCGCCGGGTCTGGTTCGGCCTCGTCCGCGGGCACGCTGCACAGCGCGATCTCCGCGACCCCGGGCGCCAGTCGCGCCCGGGCGCCGTCGATGCGCACCGCCACGTCGATGCCCTCGGCCTCCGCCAGCGGCTGCGTCGTGCTGAGGAGCTCCGGATGACCGCTTGCGAAATCGACGTTGCCGGCGTAGCCGGTCTGCCAGGCCAGCGCGTCCTGCGCACCCACGGTGCCGGTGGCGCGGGGCAGCGCCAGTGTCACGACGTGGCGCGCATGACTGAGCGCCCGGGCCAGCTCGTTCAGTGCGAGCGCGCGCCGCTGGCCGCCGTCTCCGCCGGTCAGACCCGGCCCGTGCACAAACGCGACATGGGGCACGTCCTCGATGTGCTCCATCAGGGCGCGCAGCGGTGCGTCCAGGTCGCTCGGCGCCGGCGCCGCGGCGGGCGCCCGTGTCAACGCGTGCAAGGTGACGAGCGCCTCGAGGTCGCGTTCCCGCGGCCAGGTGAGCCTGAGCGTGGCGCGGTCCGCGGTCCGGGTGTCACGGTCATCGATCACGACCAGGGTTCGCTGCGCGCTGGACCGCGCGGGCGCGCTGGACGGCGCGGGCGCGCCCGCGCCGAAGCCGAGCCGCTCGAGCAGCCGTGGGTGGGTGGCCTCCGGATCCTCGCGCCAGACGGCCACCACGCGCGACCGGTCCCGGACCTCGCCCAGGGTGGCGGTGGTTGCGCCGCGGAGCGCGAGCGCCGCGGCGCCCGGCCACGGACCGGTCACGGTCTCGGTCATGACCAGGGCACCCAGCCGGTCGGCCAGCGCGACGGCGGCCCGCGCGTCCTCCACCGTGGACCCTTCGAAGCCATAGAGCATGGGGCGGCGCGCGCGGCGCAGCAGCTCGGCGGCGCGCGCGAGCGCCGCCTCGACCTCGGCCGGGTCGCCGTCGATCGTCGCGCCCGGCGCATCCGCCAACGGGTGAACGCGCTCGGTGAACCACCGCGCGCCGAGGGCGCACGCCGGGCGCAATCGCACGGCGTCGCCCGAGCAATCCAGCGTGACGTCATCGCACAGCAGGCCGCAGCCCGCGCACGTGACAGGGCCGATCCCGGCCTCAGCCACCGACCAGCACCGCGTCGGGGAGGGCGGACAGCAGGCGAGCTCCGCGCCGGACGAGCTCGGGCACGTCGGCGCTCGCTGAGACGAGCGTGCACACCGGCGCGCCGCTCTTGATGGTCTCGCCGGCCCGGGGGATGTCGCGCACCAGACCCGCGGGCCACCAGGCGGGATCGGGAGCGCACACCGTGCGGTCCGCGAACAGGACCAGCTTGACCGCCGCGCAGCTCCGGGCCGGCGGGACGCCGGCCTCGGGGAGGCCGAGCCCGCGGGCCCCCCGGACGTGGGCCTCAAAGCTGCCCGGGCCGAACAGCTCCAGCGAGGCCGAAGGCCGCGGATTGACCTCCAGCACCCACGCGTGGCGGCCATCCCAGACCGCGTCGACCCCGAATGCGCCGCGCACGCCGAAGCGCCCGGCGACCTCGGCGCAAACCGCGCCCAACCGGCCCTCGAGCTCGGCGCGTTCTGCTTCGGGAAGCCGCGGCGGGGTCACGTTGCCGGTCCAGCGGAATCCGGGTGGGAGATGGAGCTGCTCGGTGAGCCCGAGCGCCACGGCGCTGCGGCCGTCGGCAATCGCGACCGCCGAGCACGACAGGCCTTCGACGCGGCGTTGGAGCACCTCCGTCGAGCGCAGCAGTCCGCCTCGCCATCCGCTCACACCGTGCCCGCCGCCGCTGCGCTTCGGTTTGCGCACCCACCTCTCGCGGCCGGCGCTCTCGGGCACATCGCCGGCCGTCCGCGTCTCGGGGGCGCGCGCCCCGGCCGCCTGCGCCGCCGCCCGCACCGCCCAGGGGTCGCGCACCGCCTCCAGCAGCTCCGCGGGGGTCCCCAGCAGCTCGCGTCCCGTGGCGAGCTCTCGCACCAGGTCGGGCCGGTTCTCCAGGCCGGCGCCGTAGACGAGCGCGTCGGCATCGATGCCCGCGGCCAGCGCGGCGAGGCCGTCGCTGGTCGGCGCGGTCGCGCCGGGAGCCACTGCGCGCAGGTCGACGTCGCCGAATCGGTCAAGCGCGGTCACCTCATACCCGTCGGCGACCGCGAGCTGGGCGAGCATCCGCGCGCTGACCGCCACGACGAGGACCCTCATGGCAGCCGCACCCCGGTCAGCAGCGCGGCCAGCAGCGTGGCCGCGACGACGTCCGCGGTCGTCCCGGGGTTCAGCCGGCCGCCCGCCCTGCGCATCAGGCGATCGAGGTCGGACAGCGACCGGGTCCCGTCGCGCACGGCCTGAGCCGCCTCCGTGACCTCCCGTGCCGCCCCATCGCCCGCCTTGCGCGCGATCAGGGTGTCAGGGCGGGAGGCAAGTAGGCCGACGTGGAGTGACACGATTGCCTGGAGCGTAGATCGGCCGTCGCGCAGCTCGGCGTCGAGCAGCGGCAGGCCGGTGTCGAACACGATCGCGTACCCGGTGGCGTACTCCGAGGCGATGCTGTCGCGATGCGCGGCGGCCTCCATCGCCTCGCGCAGTGACACGCGGGCCGGGGCCCGCACGTCATGCTCGGGCGCCTCGCCCAGGCCGCCGGGATTCGCCCGGGCGATCGCCGCGAAGGCCGCGGCGGCATCGGCGACGCCGAGCTGCGCCAGCGTCCGCTCGAGCGCACCGCGCAACGTCTCGTCGGCTCGCCGGGTGACCTCCGCTCGCACGAGAGGCGCGAACAGGAGCACGATCCCCAGGTTGGTGTTGGCCCGGGCGACCTGCGCCGTCGCGTCGACTCCGTCCGCGATCAGCTCCCCGACCGTTCGCCGCCGGGCGGCTTCGCGCGCGAACACCGGGCCCAGCGCGAGCGCCGAGCGGACCATGTCGGTGTAGGTCACATCCGGGAAATCGTGGGCGGGAGTGATGTTGCCCGGCTTGGCCGCTGACACCTCAAGCAGGCACGCGAGCTGCACTTGATGCTCGAGTAGGTCCCCGCCCAGCCTTGAGGAGTGAGCTAGGGTTGCGTTCACCCGCGTCACAATACGAGAGAGAGGTAACCGCAATGGCCATCACGCTGGCGACCGGGGAAGCCCTGACCGGAGACGGTAATGAGCTGGCGCACATCGACCTATTGCTCGGGTCGAAGAGCGGTCCGGTGGGCGAGGCATTTGCCAACGCCTTCGTCAACGAGAAGGAGGGCCACACCAACCTGTTGGCCGTGGTCACTCCCAACCTGTTGGCCAAGCCGGACACCGTGATCACCAACAAGGTCACGATCAAGGGTGCGACGCAGGCGGTGCAGTTGTTTGGCCCCGCTCAGGCCGCAGTGGCCCGCGCCGTGGTGGATTCCGTCAAGGATGGCGTGATCCCGAAGGACCAGGTGGACGATCTCTGCATCATCGTCAGCGTCTTCATCCACTGGGAAGCCGAGGACGACCAGAAGATCTACGACTACAACTACGAGGCCGTCAAGATGTCGATCTCGCGCGCCATGAACGGCGAGCCGAGCATGGACCAGGTACTCGCCGACACACCCGCCGCGCGGCATCCGTTCGCCGGCGGCGCCGAGGGGTAGCGGCGGCCGGCCACGAGCCACTGAACGCGCAGACCGGAGAGCTCCCGCTCGTCGGTCTGCGCGCCGTCGTCACCGGAGCGGGGTCCGGGATCGGGAGGGCGATCGCTGTTGCCTTCGCCGGGGCGGGCGCGCGTGTCGGCCTCGGCTTCTGGCGCTCATCGGACGCCGCCCACGCGCTGAGCGCGGAGCTCGGCCCCACCCATCCGCTGCTCCGGGCGGACCTCAGCACGCTGGACGGGTGCGCCGCGATCGTCCGCGACGCGTTCGCCGCGCTGGAGGGCGTCGACGTCTGGGTCAACAACGCCGGTGCCGATGTGCTCACCGGTGCGGCCGCGCGGTGGCCCGCGGAGCGCAAGCTCGACGCGCTCCTCGACGTCGATCTCAAGAGCACGATCCGCTGCTCGCGACTGGCCGCCGCCCGCATGCGCCCGGGCGGCTGCATCCTCAACATCGGCTGGGATCACGCCACAATCGACGGGATGGCGGGCGATGACCCGGAGCTGTTCGCCACGGTGAAGGCCGGCGTGCTCGGCTTCTCCAAGTCATTCGCGCGGTCGGTGGCTCCCGATGTCCGCGTCAACGTGCTGTGCCCCGGCTGGATCGAGACGGCGTTCGGCGAGGGCGTGGACCGTGGCTTCCACGAGGAGGTCGCGGCGGCCACACCGCTCGGACGTTGGGGCCGGCCCGAGGACGTCGCGGGCGCGGCGGTGTGGCTGGCGTCGCCGGCCGCGGCCTTCGTGACGGGTCAGGCGGTCAACGTCAACGGCGGCACCGTTGGCTGACACGCTGTTCGTCACCGGCCGTCTGGCCGAGCCCGCGCTGCGCGGCGTCCTGTCCGGACTGGACATCGGCCACCAGATCGCCGTGATGAACATCAGCGTCGCCGCCCTGATGACACCGCGCTGGATCGCTCGCCGGCTGACGGTGCCCTCCGGGGTGGACAACATCGTCATCCCGGGCCTGTGCGACGGCGATGTGGAGGCGCTCGAGCAGGCCACCGGCCTGCCGGTGCGCAAGGGCCCGGCCGACGTCCGGTCGCTGCCGGAGTGGTACGGGCGCGCGGCCGTGCGGGCGGAGCTCGGGCCGCGCGACGTGCGCGTATTCGCCGAGATCAACGACGTCCAGACGCTGTCGCGCGAGCAGGTCATCGACCGGGCCGAGGCCTACGGCGCGGACGGAGCCGACGTCATCGACCTCGGTCTGTCGCTCGATCGCTCCTGGCTGGCCGAGGGGCCGGCAACGATCGCCGCGCTGCGCGAACGTGGGCTGGCGGTCAGCATCGACACGCTCGACCCCGAGCACATCCGGATGGCCGACGCGGCCGGCGTGGACTACGTGCTCAGCCTCACACCCCAGACGATCGAGATGGTCCCCGATCTGCGCGCGACCCCTGTGCTGATCACCCACGACCCCGATGACCTCGACGGGCTGGACCGGATGGCCACCCGGATGGAGCAACTGAATCGGCCCTACCTGCTCGACTCGATCCTGGCTCCGATCAACTCAGGATTCGCAGCCTCGCTGGCCCGTTACGTCGAGGTTCGTCGCCGCCATCCCGACGCGGGCATGCTGATGGGAATCGGCAACCTGACGGAGCTCACCGAGGCCGACTCGACCGGGGTCACGGCGCTGCTGATCGGCTTCTGCCAGGAGGTCGGCATCGGCGCAGTGCTGACCACCGAGGTGATCGGATGGGCGGGCGGCGCGGTGCGCGAGGCCGTCCTGGCGGCGCAGATCATGCACGTGGCCCAGCACGAGGCGCGACCGCCCAAGCACATCGACCCCGGCCTGGTCACGTCGCGAGACGAGTCGATGCGCGCGCCGTCCGAGCAGGAGCTGCGCGCGATGCAGGAGCAGATCTCGGACGCCAACTACCGTTTGTTCGCCGATGCCGACTGGCTCTACGCGTTCAACGGCGAGCACTTCATCCGCGAAGCGAGCATGTACGCGGTGTTCGACCAACTCGGCGTGACCGACCCCGCCCACGCCTTCTACCTCGGCAAGGAGCTGATGAAGGCGACGATCGCGCGCGGCCTGCGTAAGAGCTATCGCCAGGAGGGCCCGCTGGACTGGGGCCTACTGAGCTTCCCCGAACCTCGACGGGAGGACATCCGATGAAGAAGATCCTGATCCAGCTCGACACCGATGAGCACCCGAGCGCGTTTGACGCGATCGCGGCGTACGACGCCGACGTGGACGTCGTGCTCGCCTATGGCGAGGTGACAGCCCAGAACCTGGAGGACGTCGTCCAGGGCGCGATCTTCCCCCGCGGTCCCGACGGCCTGGCCAACACCGCCTTCTGGGTCGGTGGGTCAAAGGTGCGCGACGGCGAGGCGGTCTTCGAGGCGGCCCAGAAGCTGTTCTTCGAGCCCTTCAAGCCGTCGATCATGCTCGACTCGGACGGCTCGAACACAACGGCCGCTGCCGCCGTGGCCCGCGTGCGGGGCGCGGTGACGCTGAAGGGCGGCCGTGCCGCCGTGATCGGAGTGGGACCGGTCGGACTCCGCACCGCGGAGCTGCTGCGACGCGAGGGCGCCGAGGTGACCCTGCTGACGTTCCCGCCCGATGTCATGAAGGGCGGGCATCGCCGGGCCTCGGGCATCGCGGTGGCCCAAGAGGCCGGCTTCGAGGTCATCGAGCCGGCGTCCAGTGACGAGGTCGACGCGGCTCTGGCCGGGCATGTGGCGATCTTCGCCGCCGGGCCCGCGGGCATCCAGATCCTGAGGCGCAGCGGCTGGGCGCAGAGCGGCGTGGGCGTGGTGGTCGACTACGCGGCGGCCGAGCCCGTGGGCGTGGAGGGCGTGGATCGGGGTGATGACCTCGAGGACGAGGACGGCGTCCGTAAGCTCGGCGCGCTGGCCGTCGGCGGCCCGAAGATGAAGCTCCAGAAGCGCTGCGTGCAGCGGATGTTCGAGGCCAAGGGCACGGTGCTCGACCTCGGCGGCGTCTACGACGTCGCGCTGGAGACGCTGTGAGTACAGGTCAGGCGCCGGCGCCCAGGCGCGACTTGGAGAACACGAACTTGCCCATCGGCCCGTCCAGCGGGCTGTCGGCGTCGGGCCGCCAGAGCACGGTGTCCTCGATCTTGCGAGCCAGCGTGAAGTCCTTGTCGGTGATCCCGCCGGCCGAGTGCGTTGCCAGCTTCACCCAGAGCTTGCCCCAGGTGACGTTCAGGTCGGCGTGATGGCCGGCGGCCTCGCACAGGTAGCCGACGGCGTTGACGGCCATCAACGTGGTGGGCCAGCCGTCGGTGTTGTACTTGCGCCGGATCCAGTCGCCCTCGTAATACCACTCGTCGAGGCCCAACTCGGACAGCTTGGCGGGGATCTCCGCCTCGGTGTATGTCCGTTCTTTGCTCATGGTCCAATCATATGCCCCGGGTAGCCGGTGTCGACCCGGGAACCGTGTCGTTCGACCTGTGCGTGCTGCAGGACGGGGAACCGGTTCTCGAGCAAGTGTTCCAGGCGGGCTCGCTCACCCACGACAGCGGTCCGCTGCTCGACGCGCTGGCCCGGCACGGCCCCTATGACCTCATCTATGGGCCCAGCGGCTACGGCCTGCCACTCGTGGCCGCAGCCGACGTCGGCGAGCGCGAACTGGCCGAGATGGTGCTCGTTCGCCCTGACGAGACGCACGCCGACGCCGGCGTCGGTGGGCTGCGCTCCCTGCTGCGCGCTCTTGTGAACAGCGGACTGCCGGTGGTCTTCGGTCCCGGCGTCATCCACCTCCCGTCGGTCCCGCCGCACCGCAAGTACAACCGCATCGACATGGGCACGGCGGACAAGGTGTGCGCAGCGGCCTACGCGATCGCCGACCAGTCGGCGCGACTGCGAATCGCTCCCGGCGAGAGCGCGATGGTGCTTGTCGAGATGGGGGGCGCCTTCACGGCGGCGCTGGCGATCGAGTCTGGGCAGATCGTCGACGGCATGGGCGGATCGTCCGGACCGCTCGGGGTGCGCGCCGCGGGCGCTCTGGACGGCGAGGTCGCCTACCTACTGGGCGCCGCGTTATCCAAGGACACGCTGTACACCGGCGGAGCCCTGGACCCGCGTGGCGCGCTTGGAGGCGCTGACCTGAGCGCGCTCTGGGCGTCCGCGGAGCTCGCCGAGGGCTGGGCCGCGCTGCGGGAGGCTGCCGAGAAGGCGGTACGGGCGATGCTGGTCAGCGTGCCGGCCCCGCGCGAGGTCGTCGTGTCTGGGCGGCTGGCCCGCCTCCCTGCGCTCCTGGAGGAGCTGCGCGGTTCGTTGGCCGACGTCGCCTCATTGCGCCGGCTCGTCCCCGGCCGGGCCAGCGCGGCCGCACATGGGGGCGCGCTCCTGGCTGATGCCCTCGCCGGCGGCCGGCACGCGGCCCTGGCGGAGACGCTCCGGCTGCGTGAGTCCAGCGGCACCGCACTTGACCATCTGCGCGTCGCCGGCGCGGACACGATCGCACTGGGGTGAAATCGACCGCCCTCTGACCGTTTTGTCCGATCGGCCAGTGACCTCTGACTGACCGGTCAGTGTCGATACCTACCCGATCGGGCAGGCTCGGACCCTGACCGATTGGTCTTCTCTCGGACGCCCGGTTGTGTCACGGTCGTACCCCTGTTAGGTTTTTTTTCGCCCATTTTCCGGACGGAGGGAGACAGTCGCCGTGACCGCCACAGTCGACCAGAGCGTTATGGACGGGCTGGCAAAACAGAATGGTGTGACACTCGGACGCGTCCTCGGCCGCGGGAACGTGGGGATGGCCGAGGAGGGATCCGATGGCAAGATGCACGCCACTGTCCGGATCCCGCTGGACGAGCTGGTCTTCGATCCCGGCGTCCTGGTCCTCCCTCACGGGGGCGAGCTCGAGCTCGAGATCATCAACGACGACAACAACTCGCACTGCGCGGTCCTCCCGTGCAACGGCGACGCCAAGTTCATCTGGCTGGTGAACTTCTCAAAGGGGAGGGCGACGCTTCAACTCGACGGCCCGGGCTACTACTGGTACGGCTCCCGGACCGGAAACGACGAGGGTCGTGGCCTGACCGGCACGATCGTCGTCAGTGGTGAAGTCCCCGACGAAGCCAAGCTCGACCGCCCGCCCCAGCCGCGGCCGTAGAAAGGAGCAGTTGATGGCAACTGAGACTGATTATGTCGACGTAGGCGAGGCTGTCGACTTCCGGAACCTGAGCCCCGGCTACGTCGGCACTGCGCCGGATGTGGTGAAAGGCGTCAACTACGACCGGATCCTCAAGGCACGCGAAGCGGAGCCCCACAACTGGATCACGTACTACGGCGCCTACGACGGGCAGCGCTACAGCCTGCTCGACCAGATCAACACCTCGAATGTCAAGGATCTGAAGCCCGCCTGGGTGTTCCAGTGCGGCTCGGTGGGCATGCACTCGGGTGCCTCGACGTACTCCTTCGAGGCGTCTCCGCTCGTGGTCGACGGCATCATGTACGTGACCGGCTGGGACGGCTGGGTGTGGGCGCTGGACGCCAAGACGGGAACGGAGCTGTGGCGCTACCACCGTGCGTCCCCGTATGACGTTTCGCTGTGCTGCGGCAACGTCAACCGGGGTTGCGCCGTGGCCGACGGGAAGGTCTTCATGACCACCCTCAACGCCCACGTGATCGCTCTTGACGCCAAAACCGGTCAGCTCGTCTGGGATCAGCCGTACGGCGACGTACGGGCCGGCGAGAGCGCGACCGTCGCCCCGCTCATCGTCAAGGACATGGTCATCGTCGGAAGCTCCGGTGGAGAGTTTGGGGTGCGCGGCCACTCCGACGCCTTCAAGCTCGAGACCGGCGAGCGCGTGTGGCGCTGCTACATGGTCCCGGAACCCGGTGAGCCGGGGTCCGAGACCTGGCCGTCGGACGGCGAGGCCTGGGCACGAGGCGGCGCAAACTGCTGGACGACGCCGACGTTCGACCAGGAGCTCAACCTCCTGTACTTCAACACGGGCAACCCGTGCCCCGACTTCGACGGCGCGGTCCGCGAGGGCGACAACCTCTACACCAACTGTGTCGTGGCCGTCGATCCGGACACCGGCGAGAAGAAGGCGCACTATCAGTACACCCCGCACGACGTGTGGGACTACGACTCCACGATGGAGAACATCCTGTTCGAGATGGACGGGCGCAAATGCTCCGGGCACTTCGACAAGAACGGGTACTTCTTCGTCCTGGACCGCACGGACTGCAGCCTGATCCGGGTGGTTCCGTTCGTCGATCGCATCACCTGGGGCGAGATCGATTCGAGCGGCAAGGTGACGGCCCGGGTGTTCCCCGACAAGGAGGGGGACCCGGTCCACTTCTGGCCCGGCCCGGCCGGAGCTAAGGAGTGGACGCACGCGGCCTACAGCCAGAAGACGGGCCTCTTCTACTGCCCGGTGCAGGATGTCGGCGCGACCGCCACGCGGCGGCGCCGGGAGTTCAAGGAGAGCATCCCGTACTGGGGCGCGGGCGTTGCCGTCGACACGGAGGACGTCTCCGGTTACCTATCCGCGTTCGATCCAGCGACGGGCCAGGAGAAGTGGCGCTTCCGCCAGGACCACCCGATGACCGCATCGGTGCTGGCGACGGCCGGCGGCCTCGTGTTCGCCGGCGGCCCGGCGGGCAAGTACTGGGCGTTCAACGACACCACCGGTGAGAAGCTGTGGGAGTTCCAGTGCGGCAGCGGACACCACTCGAGCCCCAGCACGTACACCGCCGACGGACGGCAGTACATCGCCGTTCCGGTCGGGTACGGCGCTTGGACTGAGGGGTTCTACCCGGGAGCGCTCGCGCAGGCGGGTGGCTCCGCGCTGTTCGCGTTCGCACTGCCGGAGTAAGCGAGAGACCACCGAGACGGTCCGCCACGCGCCGCACCCGGGCGTGGCGGACCGCCGGTACTTGGCGGCCCAGCCGCAGATGGGCACGTTGGTCGGCCTGGGTCTGGTCGGACAGCCCGTTCGAAATCGTGCGCCGCAAGGGGCGGGATCGCTACCTCGCACGTAATCGACGGCGCGCGAACGCGGCGCGAGTCTTCCCTCCACACAAACGACCCCAGGAGGGACACATGGCTGACACGAACACGGTCGTCCACAACTACATCGCGATGTGGAACGAGACCGACCCTGACCGCCGCCGCGAGCTGGTCGCCCAGACGGTGACCGATGACGCGGATTACATCGATCCGGTCATGGAGGGCGCCGGGATCGACGGGATCGACGGGATGATCGGCGCGGCACAGGCGCAGTTTCCCGGCCACCGCTTCACACTGATCGCGGGCCCGGAGGCCCACCACGATCGCGTGCGCTTCACCTGGTCGCTCGCCGCTGACGGCGCCGCGCCGGTCGCGATCGGCGTCGACTTCGCTCGTCTGGCCGGCGACGGGCGCATGCGGTCGATCACGGGGTTCCTCGAGCCGGCCGCCTGAGTCACCCGCGCGGAGCGCCCGCCCGGCTGACGGGCGGGCGCGCCGTCGCGAACCCTGTGACGCCTCGTAGGATCCGGAGGGGACGCGCGTCGCGATGCGACGGACGCCGGCGTCGACCGCGGATGCGAGCCAGTGGCGAGCGCGGGATGGCCCTCGTGTTCCCCGGATGGCCGACGTCGATACGAGGGCGTGGACGACCGCCACCGGCTGAACACCGGCGTCGACGCCGAGCGTCACGCGTGGCGTTGCCGGGTATGCTTCCGACGCCCGCAGCGCAACCTGCGGGTCGAAGGTCGTAAGGACGCAGACCGTCTTCTCGTCAGGCGCGCCCGGTATTTCCGGGGCGCCGATGATCCAACCGCACACCTAACCCCATCCATCGGAGCGCTGATGATCTCTGGCTCGAACCGTTCGCCGTGGCAGGAAGCCCTTGCACCGTTCGCCGTGCCCTGCCCCAGGCGTGGCGCGTTCGCTGTCGCGACATCAGCCGTGCCATACCTCGCGCTGTGCGCGGTCATGTACCTGACGCTCGGTGACTCAGCCGTGCTGACGATCGCGCTGGCGATTCTCGCCGCAGGGTTCCTGGTTCGTGTCTTCGCCGTGTTCCATGACTGCGCCCACGGCTCCCTGCTGCCGTCCCGCCGCGCCAACCAACTCCTCGGGACCGCCCTGGGCCTGCTCGTTCTGTCGCCGTTTGTCCGCTGGCGCCATGACCACGCCGTGCACCACGCCACCTCCGGCGACCTCGACCGGCGCGGCGTGGGCGATGTGCTCACGCTGACGGTGAGTGAGTACCGGGCGCGATCCCCGCGTGGCCGTCTCGCCTACCGGCTCATCCGCAACCCGCTGGTGCTGCTCGGCCTGGGGCCGGTGATCGCCATGATCGTCGGCCCCCGCATCGTCGCCCGCGGCGCGCGGCCTCGGATGCGCAACAGCGTGCTCGCCACCGACGCGGCCCTCGCCGTCCTCGTTGGCACCGTGTGCTGGCTGATCGGCTGGCGGGACTTCCTCATCGTGTGGGCCCCGGCCGCCATGCTCGCCGGCTCGGCCGGCATCTGGCTGTTCTACGTCCAGCACCAGTTCGAGGACGCCTACTGGCAGAGCGGCGACGAGTGGAGTTATGCCGACGCGGCTCTGCGCGGGAGCTCCCACCTCAAGCTGCCCGCCGTGCTCCGGTTCTTCAGCGGCAACATCGGCCTGCACCACGTCCACCACCTCAACGCCCGCATCCCCAACTACAACCTCCCGCGCGCCCATAACGCCAGCCCGATGTTCGCCGACGTCCCGACCCTCTCGCTCCGCGACGGCCTCCGTGCCGTTCGGCTCAAGCTCTGGGACGAGCACGCCGGCCGCCTGGTGACGTTCGCCCAGGCCCGCCGCAGCCACCAGCCGGCGCCCGCCTGACCGGCCGGCCGCGGCCGGCCGGCGCTCACGCCGCCGCGTGGGCGCGCGCGGCGAATGCTGTGAGTGTGCGGGCGACCTCGGTCGACGATGGCATCGAGGCGATCTCCGCCGCCACTCCCCGTGACGCGGCGCGCTCGGGCGAAGCGTCGGAGAGCACGGCGTCAACCGCGTCCCGGACCGCTTCGGGCGTGACCTGCTCACCGAGCAGGACCTGCGCGGCGCCGGCTCGCTGGCATGAGCGGGCGTTGTCGAACTGGTCGGCACCTTGCGGGATGAGCACGAGCGGTAGCCCGGCTGCGAGTGACGCGAGGGTCGTGCCCGTGCCGGCGTGGCAGACAACGGCGTCGCATCGCGCCAGCAGGGGCGCCAGCGGCAGCCATTGCTCGACGTGCACCGTCGGCGCAAGCTCGCCCAGCGCAGCCGGGTCGTGAAGCCGGCTGACGGTCACGACAACCTCGACCTCGCCGTCAGCCAAGCCGGCGAGCAGCGGTTTGAAACTGGCCGGCTGGTTGAACTGGGGAGCGGTGCCGAGCGACACGTAGACGACCGGCCGGTTCCCGAGCTCTCGCGCCCACTCGGGGAGTACCGCGGCGAGGTCGCCGGGGACCTCCGGACGGATCCGCTGCACACCTTCGGCCGCTGGAACCTCCTCATCCACGCCCCTCAGCGACGGTGGACAGGGGTCCAGGTACAGGCCGCGGTAGATCCCACCGTATGAGTCCGGGGCCAGCGCCGCCGCTTCCCACAGCGGGGACACCCGGACGGCGATCGCGTTGACCACATTGGCGTCAAACGGCTGTCCGAACCCGTAGCAGACCGAGGGCACGCCGAGCTCCGCGGCCAGCAGCGGTCCAGCCAGATCGACCGGCGGGTGCACGATCAGGTCGGGCCTCCACGACGCGGCCAGCGTGCGCAGGGCAGGCATTTTCGCCGCCGGGATCACCGCCCCGAACATCGCGGCCGGGAAGCGGATTCGGTCATGCGGCGGCGCTCCCTGCACCTCGGCATCCCGCATGGCCGCGACCGCACCGTCCATCGCTGAGATGCCCGCGGGCACGAAACGCATTCCGTTCGTGCCCGCGCGCGTCGGCAGATCGGGCCCAGTCGCGATGATCAGCTCATCACCCTGTTCGACGAGGGCTCGCCCGAGTGGGATGAAAGGGCCGAACACCCCCTCCATCGGCGTCGTGCTGCACAAAACTCGCATCAGTACCCTCCGGTCCGTTGACTATAGTCATACTATATAGCTAGACTCTAGTCCCGTGTCAAGTGCGCCGCCCCCCCAACGCCCCGGCCAGACCGTTGATCGTTCACGCCCGCGCGGGCGTCGCGGCGCCGAGACGCGACGTCGGATTGAAGAGGCGGCAGCCCGGCTGTTCACCCGAGGCGGTTACACCTCAACAACGATGCAGGCGATCGCTGACGACGCCGGCGTCCACGTCCAGACCATCTACCTCGCCTACCGCACCAAGGCCGCGCTGCTCGCCGCCTGCGCCTCACGGCTCGTGGCCGGCGACGAGAACCCCGACACCCACCCGAGCGACCGGCGCTGGGCGCGCGAAGTCGCTGCCGAGCGCGAGCCCGGCGCCAAGCTCGCCCGCTACGTCCGTCAGATCGGCGAGGTCAGTCCACGTATCACCCCACTGCTCGATGTCCTCCGCGCGACCGCACCCGCTGAGCCCGAGGTCGCTGAGTTTCTGTCGCAGATGGAGACCGGCCGCCGCGAAGGACCTCTCCAACTACTCGGCCTGGGAGTCGCTGCAGGCGCCTGGCGTGCCGGACTGGGACCCGAGGAGGTCGCGGACATCGTCTTCACCATCGCCTCTCCCGACACATTCCGAGCGCTCGTCACCCGGTGCGGATGGGACCCAGCCGCGGCCGAGGCATTCATCCTGCGCACGCTCGTGCGCGAACTGCTGCCCGACTGACGCCTACACAGTTACTCGGACGCCCTCCGCGCTGCCGCCGGACCGAGCCCTCCGCGATCGGTCCGCGTGCCATGGCCGTGCTCGGTCAAACGCGGACTGAGCGGAGCAAATGTCGCGCGGCGCGTTCACCCGTTCCAACGGCCCCGCGGTCTACGCGCCTCCCAGCATTGACAAGGTGCTATTGAGATGATATCATATCGATACGAGTCCGGGTGGCCGAACCACAACTCACAGGAGGCATCCCGATGAACGCAACCAACGACAACACCGCTGCGAAGGGTCTGCGCGGATGGTGGCTATCTCCTCCGCGATCCGGCATGCAACGCCTGATCGCACCATGGGAGTACCGCCACGTCCGCGGCTTTGGGGTCACGCGGATTTTCAGTGGCAGCATCGCGGCCGCCGCGGGCGTCGTGTGCCTCTCCTACTCCGTCTACGGATGGGCAGCGTTCTTCCTGGTCATCGGAGCGCTGAATCTCGCGGGTGGCTACTGGGAGATCACGATCGCTCGCTCCGCACCCAACCCAGCCTGAGCCTCGCTCACGACACTGGAGGGGGTGGATGATATGAACACGGCGGCCCGACCGGAGCGCCGGAGTTCATCTTGCCGACTTCAGCAGCGATCTGAAATCGCCGACTGTTCCGAGGTGCTTCAGCTTGTCGGGGTTGACGATCGAATCGATGCTCGTGATCTGAGCGCCGGCGATATCGAGCGCCACCACGGCGACCAGTCGCTGTTGTGCGTCGAGATAGACCGCGCCCGGGCCGCCGTTGACCTGCACTCGGCGCAAGGTCACACCTGGAACGCGGGCGCTGAGCAGGGAGTTGATCAGCGTGCGCGCGACCCGGCTGCGTCCTCGTAGTGTCCGCGCGAGTGCCGGGACCTGGCCACCGCCGTCGCCGGTCAGCTCCACATCGTGAGCGAGCAGGGCCTCGAGGCCGACGAGATCGCCCCGCTCGGCGGCCGCAAAGAAGCGGGCTGATAGCTCTTCGCGCTGCTCGCGGCTCGTCTGAAAGCGAGGCCGGCGCTGCTCGACATACTTTCTGGCGCGAGTGGCGAGCACGCGCACGTTGCCCTCGCTCTTACCGACGATCGCCGCGATCTCGGCGTACCGGTAATCGAACACGTCGTGAAGCAGCAGCACGGCTCGTTGCTCGGGGGAGAGGCTCTCCAGGAGTACCAGCACCGCCAGCGACAGCGAGTCGACCATCTCCGCTCGCCCGGCCGGGTCATCCTTGCCGTCGGTGATGATCGGCTCTGGCAGCCACTCCCCGACGTAGCGCTCACGGCGCGCGCGCGCTGAGCGCAGCTCGTTGATCGCCAGTCGGGTGGTCACGGTCGCGACGAAGGCGCGCGGCGACGCGATCTGCTCGCCGGAGTCGAGCGCCTGATGCACCCTCAGCAGGGCTTCCTGCACCACATCCTCGGCCTCGGACACGGTGCCGAGCATTCGGTAGGCGATCGCGAACGCCGTCGGCCGCAGCTCCTGGAACAGTTGCTGACCCTCGGTCATGCCGCTGTGAACCCCTGTCGCCAGCTCGGGTGCGCAGGGCGCCACCGAAGCTCACGCTTGGCCTTCGCGTTCGACGCACCCCGGATCTCGGTCATCATCACCACGCCCGCCTCGCCGGCGAGCAGCCGCGCGATGGACCGCGGCACTCGCATCGGCTTCTTCGCGCCGAGCTCCTGAGCCAGCGCCGGGAGCCACTCAGCTACCTGGGCAGGCTCATCGTCGACCACGTTGTACACACCTCGGCTGCCGTGCTCGATCGCCGCGACCGTCGCCTCCGCCGCGTCGACGACGTGGATGAACGACCAGACCCCTGCGCCGTCACCGACGAGCGGGAACTTGCGCTTGCGGATCAGCTCAAACTGCACCTCCCCCGGCGCCAGCGATGTTCCCGGCCCGTAGAACGCGCCGTAGCGCAGGACGATCCCCTCCGTCCAGTCCGCCCCCAGGACGGCCCGCTCGAGATGGCCGATCGCGGCGAGCGTCTCGCGCATCTCGCGCGCGGGCGTCGGGTCCAGCGGATCCTCCTCGCTCTTCACCGGCCCCCCCGTGCGCACGTACGCGCCATAGCCCGCTACCCCCTGCGCCACGAACCGTCGCACCCCGGCCGCCTGACCGGCCGAGAGCAGATAGTCCGTCCCCTCGGTGCGCAACCGATTGGTCGCCGCGGCATCGCGCTCCGAGTAACGCATGACCCCCGCGAGCGCGGTCAGCTGATGCACGATCACGTCCGGCCGCGCCGTCGCTACGGCCGCCGCGACCTGATCGGGATCAAGCGCGTCCGCGACCACCGGCACCGCACCCAGCTCGTGGAGCATCGCCTGCTTTGACTCGCTCCGCGTCATCCCGTGAACCTCATGACCAGCGCCGACCAGACGCGGCACCAGTTGTCGTCCGATCGCTCCGGTCGCACCTGCCACAAACACTCTCATCACCAGCCTCCTTCCAACGAGGGACCATCGTCCCGTGAACGGGCGCCGCCGCGCATTTCGGACCGCAAGGTCGGTACACGGCGACCAGCGCTTGCTCTCAGAACAACCGGTAGGAACCGATCACCGTCGACGATTGAACGCTGGCCGGCTCGGCACGCGAGCTGTCGACGATCTCCTGGAGCTCCCGGAACTCGGGGAAACTCGGGATTGGATTCTCGAGCCCGTCATCGAGCTGCACAACCGCGACGAACGTCTCGCCGTCGGAAAGCAGTAACGACGCGTAGCGGATCCCTTCGGGCTGCTCGGCATTGATGGCCGCGAACATCTTCTTCGTCGCGGCCCGAACATCACTGACGCTCTCCACCTTGATCTTGGCCTGCGCCATCAACACGCTCATTTGATGACCTCTTCTTTCGACTCCTCGGTGGGACCTGGAAACCCGCGCGAGCGGATGCCCGATCCGAACCTGCCTTAGTTGAACACGTGACCCATCTACAACCAAGACAGGACAGCAGCCCCGCCTGTTACACCCTCGCGACCCGTCGGTGCCGTCCGGCGTTCGCCATGACAGAGGTAGAGTCCGCGCCCGATGATCGGAAAGAGCTTTGAGTCCTTCGGCGCTTCGGATCGAGCCCTGGACCGCCGGGCGCTCGAGGCCTGACGGCAATGACCCCGACGATCGACGAACTTGACAAGAAGGCTCGCAAGCTGGCCGAGCGCGCTCTCGGCGACGGCGAACAGGTCGTCGCCGTTATTCGCGGCCGCTCCAAGCAGGCGATGATCGTCACCGACCGGCGGATCGTCATGGTGAAGCCCGGGCTCATGGCCGGCGCGTGGCTGGGACCCAAGGTAGCCGCGTTTCCGTTGACCGAGATCACGACCGTCAACACCCACTCCGGGCCTCGGATGGGCGCGCTGGAGCTTGTGATCGCCGATCGTCCGAGGGAGGCCAAGACGGACCTGACGACTGCCTTCCAATCGCCGACGTGGCTGCCCTGCCATCCGTCGGTGAGTGGTTCGCCCTTGATCGGCGACCTGCGGACGTACATCCAGAGCGACGGCCGGTCGCGATCAGCTCGTGCCGAACTCGGCGCCTTCGACGGCCGGACTGGCGGTCGCACGGACCTTCGTTGACGGGGCGCCGGGGGCGACCGCCGCGCTCACGCGGGCGTTGGCAGCGGGTGGAGGTCCGGGTCCACCCAGACCACCCGCGCGCGTTCGCCGAAGATCAGCTCGGGCGAGTAGAAGTGTTGGAGCAGTTTGCGGTCGAGTAGGTCGGAGTTGCGCTCGATGAACTTCTCGAAGCTGTCCGCCCCCCAGCGCTGTGTGTGCACCGCCACGCAGCGAAGCCACGCGCGAGTAATCGTCTCGTGATACTTGCCGTCAGCCCCGTGCCCGCCGGCGATGTGTCGAATCGCCGCGATCATGACGCTCTCCGCTTCTTCGATCGGATGCACGCGCAGGTAGGTCCACGCGAGCTCGAGGTGCTCCCGATGCCCAAAGCCGTCGCGGGTTCGAACGATCTCCTTCAGGATCTCGACGTCGGATCTGCGCATGCGCGGACGGTAGCTGCGGCGACCGTACGGCGCAAGCTCGGCGCGAGCGCGTGGGCGGACGGAGGTCCCCCGCCTCTGGTCTGTGCTGAAACATCGGGCGATCGCCCGATGCCCGCGGTGCCCGGCCGCTGTACGGTCGGCGCGTGCAGTCCGACTCGGCCATCGCCCGACACGAGATGTGGGAGCTGGGTGAGCGGATCGTCGAGCGCGCGGGCGTGCTGACTGGCGAGGACGTACTCGACGTCGCCTGTGGCACGGGCAGCGCGGCGATCCGGGCGGCGCAGTTCGGTGCGCGGGTGGTCGGGCTGGATTTGACGCCGCCGCTGTTTGACGCCCGGCGCCGTGAGGCCGCGCAGGCCGGCACCGACGTGCGGTGGGTCAGCGGCGATGCCGCGGCGCTGCCCTTCTCTGACAGCAGCTTTGATGTCGTGCTCTCGGCGTTCGGCGCGGCGTTCGCTCCGCGCCAGCGCGCCACTGCACGCGAGCTGGCGCGGGTGCTCCGCTGCGGCGGCCGGTTCGCGATGTTCAACTGGACCGCTCACGGCGGCCCGGGCGAGCTGCTCTCACTGCTGGCGGCCCAGGCGCCCGATCAAGCAGAGCCTCCGCTGGGGTGGGGCAACGAGGCGCATGTGCGCCTGCTGTTCGCCGGCAGCGGGTTGCGCCTGTCCTTCAGCCACGAGATCGTCCGTCACCCGCTGCGCGGGGTCGGCGCTCTCGCCGAACCCCTCGAGCATCACGCTGGGGTCGTCGGCCCGCTCATCGCGTTGCGGCGCGCGGCCGAGCGACGCGGCAGCTGGCGTGCGGTCCAGGCGGACGTGGTCGCGCTCTGCGCCGCGGACGGCATGTGCGCCGACGGCCAGTACCTCGTCGTGCTTGGTCGCAAGACGGTTGACGTGCGTACTCGCTCGCGCTACAGGTAGCGCATGGACCCGCGAACTGATCGCTCACAAGTTCGCCTCGCGGAGCTCGTTGCGGCGCTGTCGCTGGGCATCGACCTGGGCTTCGGGCAGCCCATGGAACACGTCTTGCGGCAGTGCTTGATCGCGCTGAGGATCGCTGAGCGCATGGACATACCCGAGGAAGAGCGGGCTGCGATCTACTACTCCGCGTTGTTGGTCAACGTGGGCTGCCACGCGGACGCGCACGAGCAGGCGAAGTGGTTCGGGGATGACATAGCGCTGAAAGCCAACAAGTTCGCGTCGTACGACATGCGTAGCCTGCGGTCTTCGCTGGCCACGATGCGCCGGATCGGCGCCGGCAACCAGCCGCTGCATCGCCTGCGTGTCGCGCTCGACTTCATCGTGTCCGGACACCACGAACTCGATGGCATGATCGAGACGCATAACACTTTTGCGCGCACGTTCGCGCTCGAGCTGGGCCTGCCGGAGGCTGTGGGCGACGCCGTTGCCACCGCCTATGAGCGATGGGACGGGCGCGGCTGGCCGGGCGAGCTGAGCGGAGAGGAGATACCGCTCGCCTCGCGCATCGTGCAGCTGGCCGAGCATGTCGAGGTCGTACACCGCGTGGCCGGGACCGCCGCCGCGTGCGCGCTCGCACGCGAGCGGGCCGGAAAGCAATTTGATCCCGCGCTCGCCGAGCTGCTGGTCCGCGATGCTGACGCGATCTTCGAAGGCCTCGACGCGGTGGGGCAGTGGCAGTCCGTCATCGCCGAAGAGCCGTCACTTGCCCTGCTCCTGTCGGGCGAGGACTTCGATGCCGCGCTGGCCGCCGTCGCCACGACGGTCGACATCAAGTCGCCTTACTGGCTGGGGCACGCCCAGGCGGTGGCCGATCTCGTAGCACGCGCGGGCGAGCACCTCGGCCTGCCCGAGGCCGAGGTGCGAACGCTGCATCGGGCGGGTCTCGTCCACGGCTTCGGCCGCCTGGGGGTGTCGAACTCGATTTGGGACCGCTCCGGCCCATTGGGCGCTGGAGAGTGGGAGCGCGTCCGCATGCACCCGTATCTGACCGAGCGGATGCTCCACCAGTCGGAGGCGCTCGCCCCGCTCGGGGCGATCGCCGTTCAGCTGCGCGAGCGGCTCGACGGCTCCGGCTACCCTCGCGCGTTGTCCGGCGCCGCCATCAGCCGCCCCGCAACGCTGCTCGGGGCCGCCGACGCATATCAGGCAATGCGCGAGCCGCGGGCTCACCGGCCGGAGCTCTCGGGCGACGAGGCGGCGACGCAGCTGCGCGCCGACGTCACCGCCGGGATCCGTGACGCGGACGCGGTCGACGCTGTGCTGGCCGCCGCGGGCCACCGCGTTTCGCGCCGGCGCGAGGGGCCGTCCGGGCTCACGCCGCGGGAGGTCGAGGTGCTCAAGCTGTTGGCCCTGGGCCTGTCGAATAAGGAAATCGCGCAGCGCCTGACGATCTCGCCAAAGACCGCGGGCAGCCACGTCGAGCACATCTACTCCAAGATCGACGCGTCCAGCAGGGCGGCCGCCGGGCTGTTTGCGGTGCAGCACGGGCTGCTGCCGGCCGAAGAGAACGCCAGCGCTGCCTGAGCACGAAGATCGGGCGAATGCCCGATGTTTCGAGGCGCCGGCGCGCATAGCCTGGGACGCACCCAACCGGAGGAGACGACGCAGATGCCGAAGGTATCGAAGGACAGCGCCGCGAACGTCGAGCGCCACGGTCCGGTCGAGGACCGCAACGAGGACATCGATGGCTACACCGTCAACTTCGTCAGGTTCGATGCGGATATCGACGCCACCCCGCTGCTCGAGGGATTGCCCAACGACAACTGCCCATGCCCGCACTGGGGATACGTGCTCAAGGGTCGCGTCACCTACCGCTTCCCCAACCACGACGAGGTCTTCGAGGCCGGCGACGCGTTCTACCTGCCGCCCGGCCACATCCCGATCGTCGACGCCGGCTGCGAGCTTGTGCAGTTCAGCCCCGCCGACCAACTGCGGCAGGTCACCGAACAGATGACGGCCAACATGCAGGCCCCCGCTCAGGGCGCCGAGGCTTAGGGAGGTGCCACGGGGCCAAGCCCTGGACTCTGTGCGCGATAGGGAGCGGTGACCGCGTCGCCGTGCTCCTGCCCGGGGGCCTGGCGCATCGCGAGGTCGGGATAGGGCTCGACCTCGCCGTGGCCGACCCCAGGTCAGTAGACGATCGAGGGCAGCCAGGCCCCCTGCGCCTCGTTGTAGAGACCCATGGTCATCAGCGTCGACTGTTGCACGAGCCTGAGGCCGTTCTCCAGGCACCAGCCCAGTAGCGGCGTGTTGCGCGAGGGGACGAGGATTCCCAGGCTGACGAACGCCTCGGCCGAGGCGATCAGCGCTTGAAGATCGTCGTTGGTCTCGGCGACCGCGTGCCATCCGTAGCCGAAGCCGGTCGCGTACCCAGAGATCCGATCCGGCCGCTCGACGACGCGCGCCGTGCCGGTGGCGATCGCGCCCTGCAGCTCGCCGCTGCGATCGTGGCCGTGGACGCGACGGCAGAGAGCGTCGCAGGCGGGGACGTCGTCCGGGTGCGCCGGGCGCACTCCGAGTCCGGGCACGCTGCGCTGCAGCGGCGCACCCTGCAGCACTGAGAGCGGTTCACGAACCGCGAAGCCGAGCTTGGCGTAGAGAGCGAGCGAGCGGGCGTGGTAGGCGGTCTGGACCAAGCGGACGCCGGCCGCGCCTCGGGTTCGGTCCAGCAGCGCTTCCATGAGACGGCGTCCGGTGCCGGCGTCCTGGCTGCCGGGGTCGACGCTCACCGGCCCGATGCCGGCGATGGGGCCCCGCGTGTCGGCGAAAGCGGTGCCGATGACTGTGGCGTCGCGCTCGGCGACGACGCAGATGATGCCGTCCAGCGACAGCATCATGCCGGCGTGGAACGCGGTGAACTCCGGCGAATCCGGCTCGACCGCGAAGGCGTGGCGATCGGCGATGGCCGCGAACGCGTCATAGAAGATGCGCCCGCAGGCCTCAGCGTCGCTCGGCTCGGCGTCGCGTATGTATAGGTCGGTGGCAGTTAGCATGCTCGCATCGTTGCGAGGATGCGCCGCGGTGGGAATACCGAGTTTTAGGGGGTATGCTCCTCGCGGCTCATGGACCGGACGCACGAGGCCGTGCTGGCGGACCTCGCGCGGCTCGCACTGCGCGCGCCCTCGCGCGCGGAATTCTTCGACGAGGCTGCGCGACGGCTCCAGCGCGTGGTGCCGCACGACGGAGCGTGCTGGCATACGCTCGATCCGGGGTCAGACCTGGTCACCGAGCACCGCCTGCAGAACATTCCCGACCGGTTCCCGGTGCTCGCCCACAACGAGTACCAGGTCGACGATTTCAACAAGTTCGCCGACCTGGCGCGGGCGCCGCGTAAGGCGGCGTCGTTGCACGAGGCGACGGGCGGGCGGCTTGAGCGCAGCCCGCGGTACCGCGATCTGCTCACGGCGGGAGGCATCGGTCCCGAGTTGCGGGGCGCCTTCGTCGCCGACGGTACGACGTGGGGTGCCGTGATCATGATCCGGATGGCGGGCGGGCGCGAGTTCTCGCGCGACGAGATCGACCTGCTGGACAGCGCGTCGGCGCTGTTCGCCCGCGCCGTACGGCACGGCCTGGTGGCGGAGGCGAGCCTGGCCGCCGCGCCGCCCTCCTACGCTCCCGGCGTGCTCGAGTTCGACGCGGACGGGCGGCTAGAGCGCGCGTCCTCGACCGCCGAGCCACTGCTCGAGGAGCTGTCGGGCACGACCTCCGAGGACGGCTGGCGGTCTCCAGCGGTCCAGGCCGTGGCGAGCGCCACTCGCCACGCGATCGCGGCACGGGCCTCGCACCTGCCGACCTCCGCCGTAAAGACGCCGGCAGGAACCTGGCTCGTGCTGCACGGCGCCCTGCTCGGCGAGCGGGGCGTCGCGGTATTCGTCCAGCGGGCTCATCCGACGCTCGTGGCGCCGCTGATGCTGAAGGCCTACGGTCTCACGGCGCGAGAGCAGGAGCTGACCCAGTGGCTGCTGCGTGGCGCGACGACCGCGCAGGCTGCCCAACGCCTTGCAATCTCACCCCACACCGTCAACGAACACGTCAAGTCGATCTACGACAAGACGGGCGCACGGACCCGCGGCGAGCTGCTGGCAACCGTGTTCTTCGGCGAACACCTGCCGCGCATTCAGGACCACGTGGCCGTCGGAGACGACGCCTCGTTCGTCGACGCACCACGACCACGCACCTGACGGCCACGCGCCGCGTTCACGGCTGCGCACTCGCCGCGGAAGGCGGAACCAGCGGATGAGAGGCGGCTGACGCGCGGCTAGCATCTCGCTGATGGCCGACGACAGATCTGATGGCGGATTCGAGCCGCACTCAATGAGGCCTCCGATCGATCGCGAAGCCCTCCGTTGCTCGTTCTGCGGAAAGGTCTATTCCGATGTTGCGACCATGGTCTGCGGTCCTACGCCCGCGGTCGCGATCTGCAACGAGTGCGTCGCGTCGGTGACCGCAATCATGCGTGAGGACCGCGGCGGACCGGGCGCAGCGGCGTAGACCGCCCCGCCACGCATCCCGGGCAGTCGCACCTCCAACGCTGACTACGCGCCGGGGCTACCCCAAGCCAGGCATTGCAAACAGCACGACGGGCACGACGACACCTCGCTGGCGGCTGGTCGAGGGCAGCCCCGCCTCGCGCGTTGTCCCGGATTGAGAGCTCGCTCGTTTCCTGTGTCAACTTGGTTAGCCGCGGCGCTGCGCGGTTTTTGGCGCGCTGGTTCGGGCTATGTTCGACCCACCCGCGGGCTTCGAGCGGCCGCGCGGTCGTTCGTGGCGGCTGAATCTCAGAGGTTCGTGTTGACGCGTCGAGTGGTTCCTTCCCCGCGCCGCGGCGGCGGTCAGACGTGGCGCCGGCCGGTGCGGCTTGCCGGCACAATCGCTTTAGCGGCGACGGTTGCGATGCTCCTGGGGGCGATCGGCTCGGGGCGCCTGGCGCCAGGCGATCGTGCCCGCGCGGCGTCCCTTCGACGCGCCACGGTCGTCACAGTGGGCGCGCCGCTTCATGTGCCCCCGCTCGCCAGCGGCTTCATGGGGCTCTCGCTCGAGTATCGCGCGATCGAAGAGTACGGCGGGCACGATCCGGGGAGGATCAATCCTCTGTTCGTGCGCCTCGTTCGGGACCTCTCCCCCGGCGAGCATCCGGAGCTGCGGATCGGAGGCGACAGCACCGACCGCGCGTGGTGGCCGGCGCGGGGGGTTCACAAGCCCCTCGGGGCGTACATCCGGCTCAATGCCAAGTGGGGGGCGGTCGCGAGGGTCTTGGTGCGCTCGACCGGGGCGCGGGTCACGCTCGGCATCGACCTCGAGGCCGACAGTGGCGCCCCGGCACGTGTGGAGGCCACGCGGCTGGTGTCGGCGATCGGACGTCATTGGGTGCAGGCGCTGGAGCTCGGCAATGAGCCCGAGCTCTACGGCGCCTTCACCTGGTACCACGTACGCGGCCGGAAGATGCCCGGACGCCCACCAGGCTGGAATGTCGCCGAGTACCTGCGGGATTTCTCGAGGATCGCCAGATCGCTTCCTCGTGTGCCGCTGGCCGGTCCCGCGGCAGGCTCGCCGAAATGGATGGGATACGTCGGCCGGTTCATTGCCGCCGAACCACGGGTCCGGATCGTCACGCTTCACCGTTATCCGCTCCAGCGCTGTTACGTGGCACCAGGCGCTCGCAGATACCCCACGATCGGACATCTGCTCACACCGGCATCCACGAGTGGTCTCGCCGACAGCGTCGCAGCAGATATCGCCCTCGCACACGCGCACGGGCTCCAGATCCGGATCGACGAGGTCAACACGATCTCCTGTGGTCGAGTGCCTGCGGTGGACGAGTCATTCGCCTCGGCGCTGTGGGTCCTGCAGACGCTGTTCGCGTTCGCCCGCACGGGCGCCGACGGCGTCAACATTCACACCTACGCGGGTTCGCCCTACGCCCTGTTCAAGTTCCACGATCACCACGGCGATTGGAGCGCCGTCGCATATCCCGAGTACTACGGGATGCGAATGTTCGCCCAGGCGGCCCCGGCTGGATCACGACTTCTGTCAGTCGCCGGCGCCCAGCGAGCACGTGTCCAAGGGTGGGCCACCCGCGCCCGCGGGGGCCAAGTCCGTGTCGTCCTGATCAATACTCGTCCGCGACCGCGCATGCTGGCGGTACGCGTCCGCGGCGGGGGCGCCGGCGCAACCGTCGAACGGTTGCTCGCACCAAGCCTGGACGCTCGGACTGGCGTGACCATCGGTGGGCAAAGCTTCACGGCGACCAGCGCCGTTGGCGTCCCGTCCGGGCAGACCGAGCTCGCGCATCTGGCACGTTGGCATGGCGCGTACCGCGTCAGCATCCCGGGAGCGAGCGCTGCGTTGCTGACGATCGCGCCGCGTTAGCCCCCACACGACGGTCACCGAGCGGACACGACGCCAGGCCCAGCCCCAGTTGACTGGGCGTATCCGGGACGGTCAACTCGCCCCCGTAGGAGCCGCGCCCCGCTCGTAGCGCGAGCGGCCCGGTCGCCTGCGGGCGTAGATTGACGGTATGAAAGAGCTACGAGGATCCGCGGCGACGCTGGTGCCCGCGCCGCTGGCACAGTGCCTCGCTCTGGTCGAGGCGGTTGACGGATACCCGGCCTGGTATCCGGAGGTCGTCCGCGCGGTCGACGTGCTCGAGCGCGACGCGCGTGGCCTGCCCAGCAGGGCCCAGACCAAGCTGCATGTGTCGGCTGGGCCCATGACGAAGGACTTCGACCTGCTGATGGCGGTCACGGTCGAGCCACCCGCGACCGTCAAGCTCACCAAAGTCGGCGGGAACGCGAAGTTCGACGTCATCTGGCGCCTGACTGACGGGGAGAACACGCGCATCGAACTCCAACTCGACGCGAATCTCGACGTCCCCCGGTTCGTCCCGCTCGGCGACGTTGGCAACTCGGTGGCGCAGGGTTTCGTCTCGGCTGCGAGCGCGGAGCTCGCACGCCGTGGACCCGAATAGCTTCCAGGGCTCTCGCCTCGCCAGCCGTGTGACCGGCACCGCTTCTGATCAGAGTTCTGGGGTGTCCGTCGCCTGGCGCTCGGTCGGTGTGGTCGCCCGAGCCGCGGCCCTACGCGCGCGCAGCACCCCGACCGCGATTGCGATCGCCACGACCGCGATCGTGATGAGCAATGCATAGTGGGAGATCCCCTTGGCAACCTGGACTGCGGGATGTCCGATCACGTAGCCGAGGCCGACGATCACGCCGATCCACGAGAGCATGCCGACGAGATCGAAGACCATGAAACGACGGAAGCTCATCCCTGTCCAGCCCGCAGCTGCGTAGACGAACGACGAGGGAACCGGAAGGAATGGGGCCAACGCGACCGCGAGGCCGCCGAAGCGTTCCAGATGAGCGCCCGAGCGCTGCGCCCACTTCTCGGCGTTCGGGTGGCCACCCCCCAGCGTGGCCGCCGCCTTTGGACCCCACAACCGCCCCGCCCACCAGAAGAACGGCGTGGCGAAGAGCAGCGTCGGAAGCGGAGCGAGAACGGCGAGCACGAGCGATGCCTCGCCCACTCGGGCGAACGCGCCACCGGATGCCATCGCCGACGTCGATCCGCGCAGCGCCTCGAGGAGCACGGGATCGGTCCCGAGCAGGGAGGGCGTGAGGGGCAACAGCGCGAGCGCAAAGACGGTCTTGAGCGCGATGCCGGTCACGCAGGCGATCTCGGCGCGACGCCGCCAGGCCCCGCGGCGCGTCGCCTCATCGCCGCCGGGGACGGTCGTCGTCATCTCCCCATTGTCGCGTCATCCATCCCCCGGCGCTCTTGCCCGACCCCGGACACATTCCCAACCGTCTCGGTGCTCTGCAGTGTCCGCACCCATCCCAACCTGTGGCACCTCGACATATGCTGGCGATTCGCACTCGGCCGCGCTCGAGACAAAGCATCGCGCGCTTGACTTGTTGCGCCCTCAACTATACGATAATCGGACCGTGCGGTCCGCTAGCACGGGGCCGCTCATCGTGTCCGGCACATCACCAATCGACACCGTCAGGAGGCAACCATGCGCTCCTTCCGCACCCGGCGACACCACCCACTCGTAGCGGCCAGTACGGCGGTGGACCACGTCGTCCTGCGCCATTTCGGTCTCCAGCTGACCCCTCACGGGGCCAAAGACTCGCCCCCTCGCAGACCGGGACGTGCCGGGCGCCCTACCTCGGCTTAGAACGCATCGCGGAGGCCGTGCCCGAGACTGCCGCGACGTCGCGGGCACCTCTACGGGCGAGAGCCGTCCCAGAGGGCGGCGAGCGCTTCGGCATAGCGCTGGTGGGAGGCGATCAGCGTGCCATCGAAAGCGCCAACCTCATTGCTTTCGATATCGACCGTCCCGACCACCTACAGCCGTCGGCTTCGCCGCGATCGCGCGGCGCGCAGCCCCACCTAGCGACCGATCGCCTGGGGGAAGTTGAAGTAGTGGTGGGGGTCTACCCGCTTGCGGGTAGCTTCGAGACGCGTGAGGTTCTGCGCGTAGTACGCAGCTTGCCAATGGGCGAGTGACGGATCGATGTAGTTCTGATACGCGCGCCCTGAGACGTGTGGGCGCATCTTCGTCCATGCTTGGTCAACCCAGCCGGCGGTTGGTCCAACGCCGTAGTACTGGATGCAGAAGAGCGGGTGACGATGCGCGAAGGCCGTGGCAGCAGGGTCGATCCGCCCCACGGCTCCGCCATAGGCGTCGCAGAGAAGTGACCCCACGCCTGGGGCTTCAGCGGCCGCGATCATTGCCGCCCGTCCGGCCTTGTCGAGCGGTTTGGCCACGTAATCGGACTTCGCGTTGAATGCCTCGCGCGGGAGGGTCCCGGCGGCTGCAGCATTGACGGTGTGGCAGGCAGACACGTTCTTCCCGGCGCAGTTTGCGAGAAGCAGTTGGATCGCGAGAAACGGCGCCTCATGGTTGGCGGTCAGGACGGCGCCGGCTACGGCGAGCAGGGGCTGGAGCAGCTTCGGGATGTCACTGGCCGGGCCCAGGTACTGACCGTTGGCGTTGATGGCCGCTGGGCCACCGCCGTTGACATGCAGGATTGAGGTGATCTTCTCGTTGGCGTGCGGTGCCCAGTCCTGCCATGCGCTGATGGCCGCGTCGGCCGACGGCCACGGCCACCGAACCTGGAAATACGTGCTGCGGGCAGGCACCGCATGGGTCCGAAACACGAACTCGGTGACGATCCCGAAGTTGCCTCCCCCGCCCCCCTTCAACGCCCAGAGAAGGTCGGCGTCGGAGTTCTGATCGACGGTGCGGAAGGCACCGTCGGCCGTGACGATCTTCACCGCCGACAGGCTGTCGATCGTCAGGCCGAGATGGCGGCTCGCGAGACCGAAGCCGCCCCCCAGCGCCACGCCCGCTATCCCTACCGACGGGCAGGAGCCGCCGGGGACGACAACCCCGTGCGCGGCGAGTCCCGCGTACATGTCGATCAGCTGCGCGCCTGCGCCGACGGTCGCCAGCCCGCTGGCCTTGTCGAACCTGACCCAGTCGAGTCGGCGCAGGTCGAGGACGACGCCGTCAGTCAGCGTGGAATAGCCCGCATAGCTGTGGCCCCCTGACCGCGCGCGCACGGCAACGCCGTGTGCGACCGTGAACCGGATCGCATCGCGTACGTCGACTCCGTCGACTGGCCGTGCCACCGCTCGCGGCCGAACGTGGTCAAAGCGAGTGTTGAACACATGGGCGACCGCGTCGAACCCCCGATCGCCGGGCTGAAAGACATGCCCTCTGATCGCATTCTGCAGCCCGTGCGCGGTCCCGCTAGATCCCGAGGCGCTCATGATCGGAGCCTGGTGGCCTCCGGCCGGCGGCGCATGACTTCGCTACCGCCGGCCGGCTGAGCGAGGTCACTGCTTGACGAGGGTGCCAACCGTGACGTGTGGCCAGTGGATGCCGTTGAAGTCGAGCATCACCAACTGCGTGTACTGGAGCTGGTGCTTGTCCGGCTGCCCTCCGGTTCCCGCGATCGTCTCGATCCAGAACGTCGCCCCGGCCTGGGTCGCTTTGGCGTTGCCGCCGGGCGGGTTGCCGCTCGCCGTCAGAAATGCGGTGTTCGCGGTGCCCCCGCCGGCATTGATGATGGTGTGGTCGGTCGCCACGTGCAGGAACGTCCGGCTCGTCATGGTCGTACCCGCAAGCGAGGACTGGAGCGCGTCCTGCAGAACGCTGTTGGGATTCTTGACGATGTTCTGCGTCACTCCCGGAGCCACGAACCGGAAGGCGGTTGGCTGGGACAGGTCGAGCTCGGTGAACGTCTGGGCCACGGAGTTGAAATCGCTGTTGGCTGGTGCCGGGCTCCCAAAGAAGAACGGCAGGATGTTGTTGTCAGGGATGTGCTGGGGGCCTCCGGGATGCACCTCGGCGACCCCCTGCGCGAGGATGACCGTGCCGTGCGGGATCGACGCCATTCGGACCACCGAAGCCGGCTCGTTCGGGTCCGTCGTGTGAGGCACCGTCGCCCAGATCCCGGGCTCGATGTGGAGCCCAGCGCCGGTACTCGATTCGCTGATCTGCTGCATGTAGGTGAGGCCGAACATGTCGATGTCGGCCATCGCCAATCCGCGGTTCGGGATCGGCCCGTTGATCCGCGTGAAGACGAGCGTCTCGTCGGTCTTATTGAGCTCGAGAAACCGGTCCTGCTGGTTGGCCGGATGGTGCGGCCTCCAGATGGCGTTGAACCCGTGGCCCTTCCACGTCCCCGCGAGCGCGGCCAGCGCCCCCAGTGGATCAGCACCGGCCGCGAGCGCCTGGACCGCCTCGGGCCTGGGCGCCTCGGGAGTGGCGAGCCCTGCGAACGCAAAGTCTGGATCCGTCTGCGTGCCTGCTGTCATGATGACCCCCCTCAGGACCAGTAGCCGCTTGGCCCGGGCCCCGGCCGGAATGGAATTGCTCCCGCGACAGCCCCGTCGCGAAACCCCTAACCAAGCGAACTTATCTTCCGGCTTGGGCCGCGCGCCCCTCGCGTCGGTCCTTGCAGCGCTCTGTGCCATGAACCTATGCGCAGGGGATCAGCGTTCTCCGACGAGCAGACGGCTCCGTGCGGACGACACCGAGCCGGCAACGCAGCCGCTGGCCCGAGCGACGGTCGCCGGGGTCGATCCCCAGCACCCGCGCCTCGCCCGCGTCGCGGCCATGAAACCCCTCGAGAATCTCGAGTCCGCACGGTCTGCACGGACGGGGCGGTGGCGGTATCTGTGACGATGGTGGAGTGCCGCAGCGACCGCAAGCGTCAAATCAGTCGCGAGATGCGCGCGATGGTGTGTCCCGCCGGACAGGCAAGATGGACACACCTTGGACACCTGGCCCACGCGCTACGGCACCGGATCCTGCGTAATGTCGGACGTGGCTGCGCCATGGGCGAATTGGAGTGCATCTGAGCCGTACACCCTTGGTGTCGAGGAGGAGGTGATGCTGCTTGACCCCGCCGATGACTGGTCGCTGGCCGAGCGCATCGACGAGGTGCTGCCTCGGCTATCAAAGCGGCTGGGAGAGCGGGTCACCGGAGAGACCCATGGCTCGGCGGTTGAGCTCTCGACCGATCCTCACGCGGCGGTCAGCGATGCCGTCGACCAGGTCCAGCGGCTGCGGGCGATCCTGTCGGCGGAGTTGGCTGCCGTCGGCCTGCGCGCTGCGAGCGCGGGGACGCATCCATCCGCGGTATGGAGCGAGATGAGCATCGCCGGTGGTGATCGCCAGGGGGCCGTCTACGGCTCGATGCGCGAACTGGCCCGCCGTGAGCCCACCTTTGCGCTGCACGTGCATATCGGGGTCGGCGATCCCGAGCGGGCGATCGAGTTGTACAACCGCCTGCGCGGTCATCTCGCCCTACTCCTGGCGCTGGCCGCCAACTCGCCTTTCTGGCAGGGCCGCGACACTGGCCTCGCCTCGGCGCGCGTCCCGATCTTCCAGGCCTTTCCGCGGGTCGGGGTTCCTCGCCAGTTCGGCGACTACTCCGAGTACGTGGAGACGGTCGACCTGCTGCTGCGGTGCCAGGCGTTTCCGGAGCCGACCTTCCTATGGTGGGACGTGCGGCCGCAACCGAGGTTCGGCACGGTGGAGGTGCGCGTCATGGACGCCCAGATCCGGCCCCGCGCCACCCGGACGCTGGTCGCGCTCCTGCAGTCGATCGCATCGCTGGAACTCGAGGAGGGCTATCTCGCTCTGGATCGAGTCGGGAGCCCTGAGGTGCTTGCCGAGAACCGTTTCATCGCCTCGCGCGACGGAGTTCACGCGCGACTTATCGACCCGTCGCTCGAACGGCTCGTCCCGGTCACCGAGATCCTCGCGAACCTGATGCCCGCCTTGGCGCCCCACGCCGACCGGCTCGGCTGCCGCGATGCCGTGGAGGACGTCTCGGAGTTCATCAGGGAGTCCGGCAGCTCCGAACAGCTACGCGTCCACGCGGAGCTCGGTTCGCTCACGGATCTGGTCGAGTTCCTCGCGACTGAGTTCTCCACGTGAACCACCGGATGAGCGAGCTGGAGAGGGCGTCACGACGCCGCCGTCCGCGGAGTTCAAGCCGGAATGCCGGGAGGACCGAGGATCTCGAGGCCGTGGTCGGCGGCAGCCTGTAGGACCGGCGCCATGTCAGGCGGCGCCGCCGGCAGGGGCGGGATCTCCGCGAAACGAGTGGGCGTCCCCAGCGTGCGGATGAAGCCCTCGAACCCGGCCGCCTGGGTGACCAGCAGGAAGCGAGCCTCCTCGGAGCTGACGATGAACGTGTGCGGCACGTCGCGCGGGCCGAATACGAAGGAGCCTGCCGGAGCGACGATCGTCTGGCCCGCGACCCAGATCGTGAGCTCGCCCTCGAGGATGTAGAACCACTCGTCCTCGTGGTGGTGGACGTGTAGCGGCGAGCCGGAGCCGAGCGGTGCGGTCTGCTCGGTCAGCATCATGCGGCCGCCGGTCCCCGCGCCATCGGCCTTGATCGTCGTCAGGCCCCCGAAGAACGAGAAGTGCTCTCCCTCACCGGGACCGAGAGCGATGGGTGCGAGGGCGCCGTCCGGCGCGGTCGTGGTGGTGTCTGCTGCGTCGATGGATGTCATGCGTGCAGTCTGATCTCCGCGACCGGCGTCGCCCACCCCCCGCGTGCGGGGATCTTTCTTGCGCGGGGTGCGAGACTGACCCGCATGGCACGGACGGCCCGCCGCCTGATCGAGGACATCGACCTGCTCGGCTCACGGGGACTACCGCTTGAGGAGTTCTTCGCTGAGGTGTCTCCACGGGTGCGCAGCGTGATCGACAACGACGCCAGCTGCTGGCACACGCTGGACCCCAGCACGCGGCTGCTGACCAGCGACGCGCCCAAGGAGCTCATCGAGGCCGGCGTGTTCGCCCTCGACACGGCCCCGGCCGCCGGAGAACTGATCGTCCGCAGCGAGTACATGGTCGACGACGTCAATACCTTCGCCGGCCTCGCCGAGAGGCGAGTGCCGGTCGGCATCCTCGAGCACGTCACCGGCGGCGATCCCCAGCGCAGCCCGCGCTACCGCGACCTGCTCCTGCCGGCCGACATCCCCCACGAGCTGCGCGGCGCCTTCGTCATCCGCGGGCGCGTCTGGGGCGCCGTGCACATTGCCCGCCGCGCGAGCAGCGGCGCATTCCAGCAGCGCGACGCAGCCGCGCTCGCCGCGTTCACCGGAGCGATCGCCCGGGGCATCCGTGCGTCGCTGCGCTTCGATGCGGCCCGTCGTATCACGGGCGTCGAGGCGCCGGGAATGGTGGTGCTCGGCCCTCACGACGACGTGGAGCTGATCACGCCGCCGGCACGCGAGCTGCTCGCCTCGCTGCATCCCAGGGACTCGGGCTACAGCGACGAGACGATCGCCACGCCGGTGCTCGCGCTCGCGTCATTCGTCCGCTCCACCCCAGACCGCGGTCAGGGCGGCGGCAACGTCGTCACCGTGCCCTCCAGCGGAGGTTGGGTGACGCTGCACGCTTCGCTGCCCGATCCTCACGACCACGGCCGGGTCGCAGTTGTCCTCGAGCGGGCGACCGGCACGCGTTCGGCAACGGTCCGTCTCGAGGCGTTCGGCGCAACCGCCCGCGAGCGCGAGGTCGCGACGCTCCTGGCCCGTGGCTTGTCGCGTGCCGAGATGGCCGAGACCCTCGTCGTGTCCCCCCACACCGTGGAGGACCATGTGAGGAACCTCTACGAGAAGCTCGGCGTCGCCTCGCGACAGGAGCTCGTCGCTCGCGTCTTCCTCGACGAATACCTCCCCGAGGTCGTGCGCCAGACACCGCTGACGTCGCGCGGGCGCTTCGACCTCAAATAGCTGTCTCGAGCAGCTCGTGTGTTGGGGCCGCTTGTTCGGGGCCAAGTTATGGCGGTTCTGGCGGCGGCATGACGGTCAGAACGCCTAGGCTGCCGGTGGATGGCGTGTGGCAGCGATCCGCTGACTGACCAGGAGCTTGCGGCGTGGGTTGGGCCCATGTGCGGTCGAATCGCACGCCAGCTAGCAGTCGCAACGCGCAATCTGGTCCGGGTTGTGCACTAACTGTGGGTTCTGGTGCGGCCGGCGGTGGACGACTCGCCCTTTGTCGAGCTTGAGCGCCGCCCGATTGCTCCACAGGGCCAAAGCCGGTGTTCGGGCACGCCGCTTAGAGTGGGCCATCAGGATGTGCAGAGTCTTGGCTTACCTGGGGCAGCCGGCGTTGCTCGACGAGATGCTCTATGGGGGCGAGTCGGGCCTTGTCCGCCAGGCTGTCGAGCCGGAGCTCATGTCGCTGTTGAACCTGGGTGGGTTCGGCCTTGCGGCGTGGTCGCCGAGCTTCCCGCAACCGAGCCGGCCGTTCACCTACCGGGTTCCCACAATGCCGAACTTCGATCGCAATCTGCGCGCGCTGGCCCAGAAGCTTGAGGCGACGGCGGTCGTGGCCCACATCCGTGGCGTGCTCTACAACGAGCGCGAGCGAGTCGGCACGCACAACGTCCATCCCTTCCTATTCGATGGCGTCAGCGTTGCGCTGGCCCAGAACGGCGACCTGTACGACTTCGGCCGGATGCGCTTTGACCTGGTCGGCCACGTCCGCCCTGACCTCGCGGCGATGATCGAGGGGACCACCGACACCGAGTGGGTGTATGCGCTGATGCTGTCGATGCTGGACGATCCGTTTGCGCCTGTGGCGGCGGAGGAGGCTGCCACTGCCGTGGAGCGAACTTTGGATGTGCTTCGCGAAGTTCGCGAGGCGCGCGGCATCGCCGTTCAGTCGCCGGTCAATCTGGTCCTGACCGATGGACGATGGCTTCTGGCCACCCGGTTCGCGTTCGACTACGGGTGGTATCCGGAGGACGACTCGTTCTTCGCGAGCGAGCGCGAGCACGACTTCACCTCGTTGTGGTTTCGCGCGCCCGACAGCTCGAACGGGGAGGCGTCAGTGATCGTGGCGTCTGAGCCTTTGACCCAGAGCTACGCCGGCTGGTTCGAGGTGCCGGAGTACTCGATGGTGATCGCCGAGCGCAGCGATCACGGTGAGCTGACGCTGAGCGCGCAGGAGTTGCCGTGGTGACGTTCGCCGAGCTCGCCGGGGAATCTCTGCTGGAAGCCGAGCTCGCTCAGCTCCAGCACGCGGCGCAGCCCTTGCTCCTTCCGGCGCGGGCACGGGTGTTTGACCAGGGAGAGCCGGGGGACCGGATGCTCGTGATCACCGACGGGGAAGTTCGCTCATCGATCCGGCTTCCGGATGGAACAGAGCAAACGCTGTCGCACGCGGGTGTCGGCGACGTCGTCGGCGAGATCGCTCTGCTCACGGGCGCGCGGCGTGCGGCGACGGTCACAACCGTCGGGCCGGTGCGTGGTTGGACCCTCGATCGCCATGGCTTTGACGTGCTCCGCTGGGACTCGAGTCCGGCGGCGATCGCATTTGTTCAACGGCTGGTGGCGGTGACGACCGCTCGCCTCAGGGCGTGCATCGAAGTCGGGCGATTGGCCGGCGATCGCAGCGGCCCGGTGCTCAACGCACCGGGCTCGATCTGGCACATCGGCCACATGCCGCCGACCGAGTACCTCGCTTCGCTGCTGTGCTTCGCGGGGTTCCCACAACGTGAGGACCTGGAAGCGGTGGTGCGCCACGTGCCCGTTCGCGCCGCGGGACGCGGCGAGGTCCTGATAGAGCAAGGCGTGCGACCGCCGTCCTTGTGGCTGGTGGTCCGGGGCGCCGTCGAGGTCACCGTCCCCCACAACGGGGCCACGCGACGGGTTCGTCTCGCCGGACCGGGTCGCTTCGCCGGGCACAACGGCGTCCTTGACGGAGAGCCCAGCCCCGTGATCGCTCGCACGCGCGAGCGCTCAGTGCTGCTCGCCTTCCCGCGAGAGCGCATCGTGGGGTGCCTCACCGACCCAAGCCGGCCAGCGCGGGCGTTTTCGGCCGCGCTGCTGGTGGACACCGCCCGCGCCATCCGCGAGGCCAGCCGCCCCGTCGTCTCGACGACCGCCCGGCGTTGACATGGTCCGATAAGCACCGCTCCCCGGACACCGTCCCCGCCACCGTCACGCTGCGAGGGCCATAGCGATGATCGGCGCCGTCACGGCGAGTTCCTGCCAGCTCTCGCCGCGATCGGGGCTGCGGAGCAGCCGCCCGTCGGCCATACCGCAGACGAGCTCGTCTGCCAGGGCGGCGAGCGTGTACGGCATCGACTCACCGGGCACGGGCAGCTCGCGCCAAGCGTCCCCGTCCGAGCGGTAGAGGCGCCCGTGGGCTCGCCCGGCGGAGTGCGCCTCACGAGGTCCGCGCGCAGCGGAGACGTACCAGCGGTCGGGATCGTCGGGGTCGGCGGTGAGCGCCCAGCAGTAGCCGAGCTCACGTCCCGCATCGAGCGCCGACCAGCTGCGCCCGCCGTCCACACTCCACGCGGCGCCGTCGCCTGCGGCCTCGTACGCCCGTCCGTCCGCCAGAGGGTGCCAGGTGATCGCGTGAGCGTCACGCTTCGCGCCAGGACGGTGGTCGCTGAAGCTCTCGCCGCCGTCTTCGCTCAGCATCACGCCCCCGAGCTCGATGCCGACCAGCAGCCGCTCCCGCCGATGCGGGTCCGGTGCGATCCAGCGCACGTGATGGGTCCATGGCCTGGGCGGGAAGCTCCAGCGCTCGCGGGAGGGGATGTCCTGCAGCGCCTCAAGTTCAGTCCATTCGGCACCGTCGCGACGGACGAACAGGCGGCTCGGTTCGGTGCCGGCGTAGAGCGTTCCGTCCGCAGGGCCGATCGCAACCGAGAAGATGTCCCGCTCCGGCAGCTCCATGCGCTCCCATCGCCGTCCGCCGTCGCTGCTGAGGAGCGCTCCAGCGCCCTGCGTCCCGATGATCACGCGATCGCGATCCGCGGCGACGCAGCGGACCGGAAGCCCCTCGAGCACCGGCTGAATCTCCGTCGACGCGTCATCACAGTCGAGGCGAGTCACGACGTCATCTTGGGAGCAGACAAAGACGCGCAAGGCGATCACCACACTCTAGGTGGACGTAGCCTTCGGCGTAGTCCTACGGCGCCAAGGCCGGCTCTCGGGAGCCCGCGCCGTCCGTGACGACGGCGCCGTCCGCCGAGTCGTCTTGGTTGCAGTTGCCGATCGCGTGTCGGGCCAGAGCGGTCAGGGTCGTCGCCGTCCGGGCCTCGCATTGGCTGGGCATGATCAGCAGGACGAGCACAAACCCCAGCCCAAAGATCCCCGCGGCCCACCAGAATGCGGTGGTGTCGCCGTGGACCTGCGCGGCAAAGGCAAGGCCTCTGACGTGGAGGTGGGTCGCGACGTAGCCGGTGACGGCGCTGGCGTAGATCGTTGAGAGCAGCGAGGTGCCGATCGAGCCGCCCACCTGCTGGGACGTGTTGACCATGGCCGACGCGATGCCCGCTTCGTTCGGCGCCACGCCGAGTGTCGCGGCCGAAAACGTGGGCGCGAAGATGCAGCCCATCGCGACACCGATGACGAGCAGGCCCGGCAGGACGCCGGTGCCGAAGCTCGAGGTGGGCGTCAGCTGGGTGAGGAGAAGCATCCCGACCACCCCAAGCGCCATGCCGAGGAGCACCAGCGGCTTGACGCCGGTGTGTTGGATGACGCGGGTCTGGACGGTCGTCGAGGTGATGACCAGCACGACGCTCAGGGGCAGGAACGCGAGGCCGGTCTTGAGCGGCGAGAAGCCGAGGTTCAGCTGCAGGAAGTAGGTGAGGAACAGAAACACCGCGAAGATGCCGGCCCCGGTCACCAAGAGCGCGGCGTACGACCCTCCGCGAGCCCGGTCCCACACGATGTGCAACGGCAGTAGCGGGTGCTCGACGCGGCGCTCGATCAGCACAAACGCGGTTAGCAGCAGCGGGCTGGCGATCAGCGCGACGACGGTCGCCGTGGCGCCCCACCCGTGCGTCTCGGCGTTAGAGAAGCCGAACACGAGCGCGAACAGCCCCAACGTCCAGGTGAGCACGCCGGGAATGTCGATCCGGGCGCGTTCGGGGGGCCTGTGGTTGACGAGCAAGCGCAACGCCACGAGCGTCGTGGGCACTGCGATCACGAGATTCACGTACAGGCACCACCGCCACGACAGCACCTGCGTCAGCACTCCCCCGAGCAGCAGCCCAAGCGCGCCGGCGCCGCCGGCGACCGCGCCGAAGATCCCGAACGCCCGGGACCAGTCCGCGGTCCCCGCGAACGTGACCGTCAACAGCGACAGCGCCGCGGGTGCCAGCAGCGCGGCGAACACCCCCTGCGTCGCCCGCGCGGCGACGAGCACGCCGAATGAGTGCGCCAACCCACCGACCGCCGACGCCGCCGCGAACCCCACCAACCCAACAATCAATGCCCACTTGCGGCCGAACAGATCACCCACCTTGCCCCCGACCAGCAGCAGGCTGCCGAACGCCAGCGCGTACGCGGTCACCACCCACTGCCGATTCTCGTTCGAGAAATGCAACGCCCGCTGGGCCGAAGGCAAGGCGACGGTCACGATCGTCGCGTCCAGCACCACCATCAACTGCGCGACGCTCAGCAAAGCGAGCACCGCCCACCGATTAGGATCACGAACGGTTTGAGTTGGCATGGAGCCTCGACTTTCGCTTTGGCGATGTGGGCTCAGCCTTCCACGCCGTCAGGTGAGCGAGCACCGCCTGATTCAGGCGATTAGGGGCAGTTGCTGCCGATCATCGACGGCTGGCTGAACGGCTCGAGCCCGAGCAGGGCATCGCCCCGCGACGGGGCCGCGATCGCCGCCGCCATCACGAACAACCGTCAGCCAGGGCGTGTGCGCGGTTAGGGTTGTCCTGCGGCCATCGCGAGGGTCAGGACGTTCATGTTGCCCGTCGCCCATTGGAGGGTGAAGGTCAGTCCGGCGATCCGCCAGCCGTCTGGGGTCCGTGTGAGCTGGTAGTCGTGGCGGCCGCCGACCGTCCACATGGGGCCGCCCGACGCGTTGGCGAGCACGTGTGTGCCCTGCATGTTGGCTGCGCAGGTCGCCTGGTCACCGTCGAGGGTGATCACGTGATTGGTGATCTGGTGGTGGACGGCGTCGAGGTTCTGCAGCGTGTGGCGCCATCCGTCGACAAACTCGGCGACGCCGAGAGTCGTTGGCTCGCCGCCGGTGAGTGAGGTGCGGTCGTGGTAGACGGTGTCGGTGAACAGCTGCCCGAGCGCGTTCCAGTCGCGCCCGTCGATCGTGAGCGCGAGGCGTCCGATCAGCTCGAGGATCGCGAGGCGGTCCTCGAGCTCGGCGGTGGTGGTGGAATCCGACGTTGTCGTGGTCATACGTGCTCCCTTGCGTAGCCGGACCGAGCTTGGGTTGTCTGCACGCAGCGATGAGATCGTCCGCGAGGTTGCCAACCACGTCGCGTCCCATCCGGACGGCTTCTGGGTCTCCAAGGACGGGTCGAGCGTGCCGAACGATCAGGCGACTACGCATCGCCTGATCCCGGTGATTCACGCAATTCCACAGATACAGACCGCCACTCTCGCGATGCGGCCCGATCACAGCGAAGAGGCGGCCGCTCTGCGGCCGCCTCGTCGCGTATTTGCCGCCGGCGGGAGCGCCCCCCTCCTGGGCCGGTGGTCTTCTACGGCTCGATGTTCTGGTTGACGTGGAACAGGTTGTTCGGGTCGTACGTGCGCTTGATCTGCTTCAAACGCTCGTAGTTTCCGCCATATGACGCCTGCACTCGCTCCTGGCCCTCGTCCATCATCATGTTGACGTACGCGCCGCCCATCGAGTGCGGGTGCAGCGCGTCGAAGTAGTCGACCGTCCATTGCTTCAGCGCCGGGGCATTGGCCGGATCGGGGTCGACTCCGACGATCACCTGCCCCCACTTGGCATCGCGATACGCCCACGGCGTGGCATCGCCCCGGACCCTCGAGGCAGCGCCATCGATCGGGTACAGATGCATCGTCGACTTCCACGTCGGCAGGCGCGAGGCGTGTTCGACGTGCGCCTCCACGGCCTCGTCGGAGATCTCCTTGACGAAGTCGGCGCGCCAGTACCACTGGTCGCCGTGTGGGTAGAGGCCGTCGAACATCGACTGCAGGACGGGCAGTGGCATGGGGCCAATGCCGTCCAGGTCGGGGTGCAGCTCGCGGACCGGTTTGAACGCCTCATCGGCATCTTGCGGCGGACCGGCGTAGCACCAGACCACGCCGCACACCTTCTTCAGGTGCAGCTCCTCCGGAAACGGCGGCGCCGGTGGGACGGTGAGGAAGGCGAAGAACCCGTTGAGGTCCTCGGGCGCGTTGGGGAGGAAGTCCCGATACCAGCGAAGGACCTCCGCTGAGCGCTCGAAGGCGAACAGCGTGGGCCCCCCGACGACCGTGCTTACGGGGCTGAGCCTGAACGTGAACGCAGTCACGACTCCGAAGTTGCCGCCACCGCCTCGCAGGGCCCAGAACAGGTCCTCGTGTTGATCCTCGCTGGCCGTCACGAACGACCCGTCCGCCAACACGACGTCCGCGGAGATGAGGCTGTCGATCGACAGGCCGAGCTTGCGGGTCAGGTGGCCGATGCCTCCGCCCAGCGTGAGCCCGCCAACGCCTGTGGTGCCGATGATCCCGAACGGAGCCGCCAGCCCGAAGGCGTGTGTGGCGTGGTCGACATCGCTGAGCAGCGATCCGCCCAGTACCTCGGCGGTGCGGCGCTCAGGATCGACTCGCACGCCGCGCATCGCGGACAGGTCGATGACGAGCCCGTCATCGACGCTGCCGAGCCCAGCGCCGTTGTGCGACCCGCACTGGACCGCGACCTCGACGCCGTTCTCCCGGGCATAGCCAACGGCGGCGATCACGTCGCCCGCATCGACGCAGCGCGCGATCATCCGCGGCCGCTTGTCGATCATCGCGTTGTAGAGCGTGCGGGCGTCGTCGTAACCGGCGTCGTGCTCGCCGATCACCTGTCCACGCAAGAGCTCCGCCAGCGCCGCGGTCGCCTCCAGCCGTTCCTGAGCAGTGGATGTCGCTGTTGCCATCGGTCCCTCCTGATGTGTAAGTGGGTTCCAGTCGAGCGCCAGTCTCGACCAGGCCCGTGTCCGCGCCGCGAAGCCCCCGTGATCGCCCCGTGAATCGGGCTCAGAGGAGCTCGGCGAGGTGCTCGGCGGCCCGGCGAGCGCCGTCGCTCTCGACCGGGCGGTAGTCCACGGCACGCCCGATCTCGGCGGCGATCGCATCAGCGATCACCTCCGGTCCAGACGCGTCGATGTCCATGCACCGCCCCGCGCGGTAGCGCTCGAGGCGATGCCGGACATGCACGTTCTGCTCGAAGTGGTGCTTGAGCGGGAAGTACAGGAATGGCCGGCGGTTGGCGGTCAGCTCCATCGCAGTGGTCAGCCCGCCCTGCACGACCGCCAAGTCGCACGCCGCGAGGTGACGGTACAGGTTGTGGACGTAACCGACGATCGTGAGGCCGTCGTGGCACGGCAGCGTCTCGGGCGCGATCCGCGGGCCGGCGACCACGATCGTGCGCAGGCCCGGCACCCGAGCCGCGGCAAGCGGATGCGCATCGATCACGCGCCGCAGCAGATGCTCGCCGACGCCGGACCCACCGACGCTCACGATGCACACCCGCTCGTCCTCGCCGTAGCCGAGCTCGGCGCGGAGCGCTGCGCGATCGCGGAACCGGGCCGGGTCAAAACCGGAGACATAACCGGCGAAGGCGTAGTGCTGCTCAGTCCAGTCCCGGATCGCGGGCAGGTCGGGCCCAAACTCATCCGGCACCACGTCGTCCGGATTGCCGACGAAGATCGCCCGATCGCGGACGCGCGGAAAGCGCGCGATGTGCTCGATCATCTCGGCGTTGTAGTCAGCCGTCAGGAATGCCTCGGGCTCACCTCCGTCGGCCATCGGCAGCCAGCCGACGAAGTCGGTCAGCCAGGCGTACGCGGACCGCTTGCACTCCGGGTTCTCGTGCAGGTAATAGTCCACCTCCCACGCCTCGTCACCGATCCACAAGTCGTACTGCTCGGCCTCGACCAGATCGTGGAAGACCATGAAGTTGGCGACCAGGATCTCGTCCATCCGCCGCCACGCCTGAAAGCAGTGCAGGTCGTGCTCGGCCGATTCGGACTCGATATGGCCCGACTCGTTTGCCAGGTGCGCGCTGGCCGGATGAATCCGCTCGCCCTCTCCCGCCAGCACCCTCGTGACCGGGTCCTGGGCGAGCCAATCGATCTGAAGGTCCGGCACCAGCGTCCGCAGCTCCCGCGCGATCGCAACGTCGCGCTGCGCGTGGCCGAGCCCGATTGGCGAGGAGACGTACAGCGCGCGCTTACCGCGTGCCCGCGCGCGCGTCCAAGCCGAGGTTGGAGTGCGACTCGGTCCGATGAAGTCGCGCAGCAACAGGTTGACCTTCACGGGGTCGCGGGCGTGCGGGCAGTGGCCCGAACCCTGAAGGCTCACCAGGGCACCATTCGTCAGCTCGGCGAGCGCCGCGCCGGAATCGTGGGGCCGGATGGCATCCTCCGTCCCGTGAATGACCAGCACGGGGCAACGAGTGCGCTTCGCCAGCGCAGATATGGCGGCCTCGTCGCGGCGTTCGGCGAGCTCGGTGGCGACGAGTGTCTCCGCATCGGTCTCCAGCGCCCAGCCGACCGAATCCTCGCGCTGCTTGGTCGAGTGCGGCTCGGTGAACACCTGCGAGAAGAAGAACTCCACGAACTCCGCATAGTGCTCGAGCCAGTAGGTGCGATTCCACTTTCCCCAACCTTCGTACGAATCCCGCGGCGTCGTGAACGCCGACTCGGCGCCGGCGCGCGGCGGGCTCGGCGGCAACGGGACGGCAGGTGCGATGAACACCATCGCGTCGACTCGATCCTGATGCTCTGCTCCGAGCAGCAGGCACCGCTCGGCCCCGCGAGACAGCGACACCAGCACCGCCCGGGCCGTCCCGGTGGCGTCCATCACCGCAAGCGCGTCTGCGGCGAACTCGTCCGCGGTATACGCCTCGGGCTCCCGAGGTCTGTCGGAGCGCCCATTACCGCGGCCGTCGAACGTGATCACCCGAAAATGGCGCGCGAGGTACGAGATCTGCGCCTTCCAGCTGCGCGAGTGGACGATCGACCAGGTCGGCAGCAGCAGAACTGTCGGCTCGCCGGCTCCGTAGCGCTCCCAGAAGACCTTCACCCCGTCTCGGTCGACATAGCCCGTTTCGTCCGGGTACCGCGCCCGGGTCTGCTCCCGCGTGCTCCTTTGCCCACCAAGTGATCTGTCGATGACGCTCATCCCCGGTCTCCTCGTCTTATGGTGACGATCCCACTCTCTCTTCCTCGCGTGAGCGCCTCGTGTAAACATCGCGAATTCTGCGCGTAGCTGCGCTTTACGCTACGCCCATGCTTCACGTGCGGTTGCTCGGAGACCTCGAGCTCGAGCTCGACGGGGTCCCGATCGACCCCCCCGCCAGCCGGCGCGCTCGCTCGCTGCTGGGTCTGCTGGCGCTCGACCGCAGGCTCCATCCCAGACCGCAGCTGGCCGCACGCTTCTGGCCCGACGTCCTCGACGAAAGCGCACGCACCAGCCTGCGCAGCGCCCTCGCGGCGCTGCGCCGATCGCTCGGGCCCGAAGCCGATCGGTACCTGGTCGCGACGCGCGAGCGAGCAGGCGTGACCGACCACGTCAAGACCGATGTCGCCGAGTTCGAACGCCTCCACGACGCGGACCGTCTCGAGGAGGCCATGGAGCTATGGCGCGGAGATCTCCTCTCAGGTCTCGACGACGACTGGGTGCTCGTCGCCCGCGACGAATGGCGCCAGAAGGTCGGGGTCGTGCTCGGCGAGCTCGCGACCCGGGCGCAGAACGCCGGGGACCTGCACGCCGCGCTCTCCCACACCCGCCGGATCGTCGCGCTCGACCCGCTCAGCGAGGAGGCTCAGCGCGCGCTCATGTCCCGGCTCGCGGCGACCGGGGATCGCGCCGCGGCGCTCGTCGCATACAACCGGTACGCGGATCGGCTCCGCGCCGAACTGCGGATCGCCCCATCGCCGACCACGAGAGCGCTGGCCGAAGAACTGCGCGGCTCAGCTGCCGAGGACAAGCCGGCGGCCCGCGAGCCCGCGGTCGCGCTGGCCGCGCCGACCTCGGCAGCGGGGACGGTCACTCTCTTGTTCACCGATCTGGTCGGCTCGACCGAGCTGCTCGATGATCTCGGTGACGAGCAGGCCGAGCAGCTGCGTCGCGTCCATTTCGGTCTCCTGCGCGAGGTCGCGCTCAGCCATGCCGGCCAAGAGGTGAAGAGCCTCGGCGACGGGCTGATGGTCGCCTTTGCCTCGAGCCTTGACGCGGCGGCGTGTGCGATCGGGATCCAGCGGGCGGTCGACCGGCGCAACCGCCAGGAGGGAAGCGTGGCGCTCAATGTCCGGATCGGCCTGCACGCCGGCGAGCCGATCCGCGACGAGGACGACTACTTCGGCACCTCGGTGGTCGTGGCCAAGCGTCTGTGCGACCACGCGGAGGGTGGCCAGATTCTCGCCTCCGAGCTCGTGCGACAGCTGATCGGTGGGCGGGGCGGCTTTTCGTTCCGCCCGGTCGGCGAGCTGTCGCTGAAGGGCCTCACCGAGCCCGTGGGCGCGTGCGAGCTCGGCTGGGAGCCGATCGGCGCGCGGCGGATTCCGCTGCCGGCAGAGCTGCATCGTCCCCTGGGAACGTTCGTCGGTCGACAGGCCGAGATGGCTGCCATCCAGAAGGCCTGGGAGCAGGTGCGAGCCGGCCGGGCCACGGCGGTCTTCGTGGCCGGTGATCCTGGAATCGGCAAGACCAGGCTGGTTGCCGAGTTCTGCGCACGTGCCCATGCCTCCGGCGCCGCCGTCCTGCTGGGTCGAAGCACCGAGGAAACGCTCGCCCCCTACCAACCCTTCATCGAAGCCCTCCGTCACTACGTCGCCTCGTGCCCGGCCGATGAGCTGCTGCTGCAGATCGGCCCACGCCGCGCCATCCTCGCCAAGCTCGTGCCCGAGCTCGGCGCGGCGGACGGCCCGGCGGTGCACGACCGTGCCGAAACTCCGGGCGAGGGCGAGCGCTATGAGCTGTTCGATGCGGTCGCGTCGCTGCTGCGTGAGGTCGCAGGCAGCAGGCCGACGATCCTCGTCCTCGACGACGTGCATTGGGCCGATGGTTCGACCCTCCTCCTGCTCCGATATGTCGCTCGGGCCGTGGGGGCGGCGCCGCTGCTGATCCTCGGCACCTACCGGGAGACAGAGGTGCCGGAGGGCCATCCGCTCTCCGACACGCTCGCCGAGCTGCGACGAGCACGCACGCTCACCGTGGTGTCCCTCGCCGGGCTCGATACGGACCACGTCGCCGTGCTGATCCAGGACCGTGGGGCGCAGCTCGCGGAGGGGGTTGTCCACGCGGTGGCCCGGCGCACAGAGGGCAATCCGTTCTTCGTTGAGGAGGTGGTCCGCCACATTGACGCCGACCTCGAGCTGGTCCTGCCCGAGAGCGTAAAGGACCTTCTGCTGCGCCGGCTGCGCCGACTCGACGACCCTGCCCGGCAAGCCCTCGCAGCCAGCGCGGTCCTTGGCCCCGAGATCGAGCTCGACGTGCTCGCGCACGTGCTCGAGGCGACCGCCGACGAGTTGCTCGAGTCGATGGACCTGGCCCTCGCCGAACGCGTGCTGGTCGAATCGCCCGATGCGATCGGCCGCTACACGTTCGCGCATGCGCTCATCCGCGAGACGATCTATGAGCGGTTGTCGGCAACGCGACGTGCACGGCTGCATCAGCGGGCTGGTCAAGCACTCGAGGCGCTCAGGACAGACCGGCTGGACCGGTACGCCGAGCAGCTCGCCCACCACTTCGTTCGAGCCGGAGACGAGGTCAAGAGCTTCGAATACCGGCTGCGCGCCGCGAGGGCGGCCGCCCGCGTGAACGCCACCCACAGGGCGATTGCCCACTACGACGCGGCGGTCGAGACCGCGGGGCGACTCGGCCTGTCGGCCGCCACCGACGAGCGCCTACGCCAGATGCTCGTCGAGCGCGGTTGGGTGCGGTACGTCGCCGGCGATGTCGAAGGTTGCCTCGCGGACTACGAGTGCGCCCTCGAGGCGGCGCGGAGCGCGGGAGACGTCTTCGTGCAGGCCGATGTGCTCGACCGCTGGGCATTCATCGACAAGCTCGCCGACGCAGCGCGTTCTGAGGCCCAGCACCGCGAGGCGCTCGCCATGGCGCAGGAGCTGGGCGACTCGCAGCTGCAGATCCGAGTCCTCAGCCGCCTCTCGCTCCTCCTCTCCAACCAGCTCGATCTCGAAGGCGCCGTGCGGCTCGGCCACCGCGCCCTCGAGCTCGCACGCGCCAGCGGCGACGAGCGCGACCGAGCCCTGGCCATGGATGCTCTCAAGCTTGCCGCGCTCCAACTGGGCGAACCTGATCGGCTGCTCGAGCTCACGGCTGAGCTCGAGGTTGTCGAGCGCCGCAGTGGTGAGCTCTGGTATCTGCAGTGGACCCTGCTCGAGTCTGCGTTCGCCCCCCTGGCCAGAGCTCGCTGGGACGCCGCCGAGAAGCGTCTCCTCGAGGCGCTCGCGATCACCACCCGCATCGACGATGCCCTGTGCCGACCCCTCATCCACGATGCGACCGGCTGGCTCGAGCGCGGACGAGGGCGCTACGCACGGGCCCTGTCCGAAGGCCGCACGGCCGTCGAGCTGGCCGCGCCCGGCGAACGGGACCGCTGGAGCGCCTGGACTCACGCGACATTCGGCTGGACCTTGCTCGAGCTGCGCGCGGCGCATGACGCCGTCGAAGTCCTGGAGCGAGCGCTCGCCGCCAGCGAGCTGGCAACCGACCGCTTCCGTGCTGCGGGGCACCTCGCCTGGGCCCGCACGCTCGCCGGTGATCGGGCGGGAGCCACGAGGGCCGCCGGGGTGGCCGCCGAGACGCTCTCGCGCCTACGTGCTCCTCCGGGTGGGGCCTTCCTGTTCGGCTTCGGAGCGATTGTCGCGCTGGCGCGAGCTGAGCTTGCCGCGGGCCGTGTCGAGCGGGTGGAGGGCTTGCTGTCGCCCGTGGCCGCGGCGGCGCAGCGGCTCGGATGGCGCGAGGCCGATGCGTCAGCGTCGCTGGTCCTCGGCCTAGGTCACCTGGCCGTTGGCCGGACTGACGAGGCTCGGGGCTGGTTCACTCGCGCACTCGAGATCTCCCGAGAGCACAGCCTGCCGGGAATCGAATGGGAGGCGTGCGCGGCGCTCGGACTTCGGGCGGAGTCAGACGCGATCGTCGAGCGGCTGGCGCGGCAGGTCGGCGACGACCGGCTGGCCGGTCAGCTTCTCCATGCCGCGCAGCGCTGAGCTCGGCACTTCCCAGCTGACCTCCCACGCCAGTGCGCGCGGGTCGTCCAGAGGGGCGAAGGCGTATCGATCCAGCGCCGCGCGCTGAGACTCATATAAGGCCAGCGCCTGGAGCTTTCGTGTACGGGTAGGAGCGTCGAGCGGATGAGCGCTCCGGACGAGCTGGTGCACGACAAGCCCCGCTCCCCTGAGCACGCGGTCCCAATCGGCCGCGACATCTCTCGCCGGCGCTGAGGACTCCCCAGACAACCACGCCGGCCAGCCGCGAGCGGTCGCGTGCGGCAGATCCGCATACAGCATGACCGCCCGACCCGCGCGAGCGAGCGCCAACGCGGCGTCGCGAACAAGAACGTGGTCTGGATGGCCGTCGAACGCGCCCGGGGCGTGGATGACCGCTTGCGGGGCAAGCTCAGAGCAAATCCGCCGAACGACCTCATGCAGCGGCAGCTGGGCGGAGCGGTACTGATCGTCGAGCAGACCGATCTCCACCGACGACGTCCCCGCGAGAGCCAGCGCCGCGGCATCCTCCCGACGCCGTTCGCGCATGCGCTCGACGGGATCGGTTGCTCCGGTCGCGCGGTCCCACCACGGCGGCGGAGTCCCGGCCGGAGGTTCCGCCGTGAAGACGTTCACGACCGTCACGTCGGCTGGACCAGCCATGAGCCGCCAGCAGGAGAGGACGGCGTCGTCGAAGTGAGGAGAGAGGATCGCGTGGAACATCCAAGGCCACGATCTCAGAGGTGCGTGGGGCGACCGTGAACCTAGCGCGAACTGCCGGAGCGGGGACTCGGCATGGGCCGCCGCTTCCAGCGCGCCGTCACCACCCTCGCGCACCGTGACTACCCCGCAAGCAAGTCGAGCACGGCCAGCTCAATCGCGACCCGACGCTCCTCTTGCGGGAGACCCCGTTCCTCGATGCGTGCCAGTTCGCCCGCGATGGTCCAGCCAGACAGGAAGCGGTCGAACACGCGCGGATCGATGTAGGACCCGCGGGCGACGGCCGGCGTGTTGCCGAGCACCTGGGAAACGTTGGCCGTCGCCTGGCGAATCGCCGTGCGCCGTCCTCGCTCGCTGGCGCAGTCCGCTTCACAGCGGGCCAACGCCACGGCGGCCAGCACCGTGCCGTTCCAGGTGCGGAAGTTCTTGGCGCTGAACGAGTCCCCGATCAGGCTCTTCAAATGCGCGTTGATGAGTGGGGCGTGGACCTGGTGCCACGCACCCCCCTCGCGAAACGCAAGCAGGTGGTCACCGCCCCCACGTCGTCTTTTCAGGCCACCCACGATCTCCACGCAGCAGGGGTCCGCGACGGCATGGACGCGATGGACGCCCTCCTTGGCGATGTAGTCGAAGATCGCGCGCCCCTTCTCGATCGAGACGTTGGCCTTGGCGATCGTGGCCAAGCCGAGGTGGCCGTCCTCCTTCTCGTAGACCTCGCTGCCGATCCGGAACATTCCGACGTCAAGCAGTCGCACCGAGCAGGCCAGCACTCGCGGTCGATTCAGATCGCGTCCAGCCCGCATCGTCGCGACCACGCGCTCACGCATCGTTGGCAGGGTGCGGGCAAAAGCGACCATGTGCTCGAACTTCACGTGGGTCTGCTGCTGGCTCCACAAATCGTGGTAGCGGTACTGGCGACGGCCTGCCGCGTCCACGCCGGTTGCCTGGAGGTGGCCGAGAGGGTCCGGGCAGATCCATACGTCCCGCCACGCAGGCGGGATCGCCAGCGCTCGAATCCGAGCGAGAGCGGCCGGCTCTGTCAACGGAGCTCCGTCGACGTCGAGGTAGGCAAACCCGTCGCCGGCCGCGACCCGCGAAAATCCGGCAAGCGCCGCGTTGGACCGGTGAAGCCTGCGAGAGCGGCGCGGAGCCGGGTCACTCACCGGGCGATTCCGATACATCCGGCTCGTCGCGACGGTCTGGCTCGATGCTGACGCTGGCGTGATCACAGACCTCCACGTCATCGAAAGCGTCGCGAGTGAACGACAGTGTTTCGACCCGTCGTCCAGCTAAGTAGCGCCGGAGCATCGGATCGATGACATACCAGCGCCCCTGACGGGCTCGTTCGACCACACCGATATCGCGAAGCGCATTCAGCGCCCGCGACGCTTGCTGCGGCTTTAGATTCCGGTACAGCTCGGCGTCAACAGCGACTCGAATCGCCATCCGCTCTGCGAAGCGACCGGCGGCGCGAATGCGCTCGAGCTGCTGCTGGTGGCGGAGCTGCTCGGACGCCATGGCCCGGTCGAGCGCCGCTACCACGGCTGCATGATCGATCACCCGGAACAGTTCCTCGATCGCCTGGACGTGCGCCTGCTGAGCGATCAGCATCGTGGTTCGCGGGTGCCCCTCGCCAAGCTCAACGAGTCGCGAGAGGGCGTCGCTCGTGATCGAGCTCTGATCTCTTGCCAGCCGATCGCGGATCCCCTCGCGCCACTCCTCCGAGGTGATCGCGGTGAGCTCGTGAAACGAGCCGAACTGACTCAGCGCTCGTTCGCCCGGAGCGAACAGGTTCCTCATGAGATGCTCGATCGATCCGGCAAAGAGGACGCTTACCTCTGGCGAACGCTGAAAGACAGCTCTCATCTTCCGCGTGATCGTCTCCGGGTCGCCAAAGCGGCCGGTGCCGATGTCCTGGAACTCGTCGAAGAAGACGACGACGCGCCGCTTGTCACGCTCGGCCATCTTCTGTGCGAGCCGCAGCGCAGTGTCGAGCGCCTTCGCTGGATCCTCCTCGGCTCGAGCGAGATCGAGCGTGAACTCGATGTCCTCGCCGAGATCCTGCCGCGCGCGGATCGTTGCCGCCGGCCGCAACGCATCGAGAACGCTCTTTCCGGCGTCAAGCGCATCGCGAATCGCGCGGCGGAGCAGCGGACGGTTGCCGAGCAGCTCGAGCGTGAGCAAATGAGCGAACGCGCCGGCATCGGCACACTCGAAAAGATCGACCTTGGCGACATAGGCACCGTCGCTTTGGCATGCAACCAGAGCAGCATCCGCCACGGTTGTCTTACCGGTCCGCCGCGGACCCGCCAGTACTACGTTGCCGCCGCCAACAAGCGCCATCGCGATGCGGTCAACGTCCACGGCTCGCCCGATCATCGTCCCCGGATCAAGCGGATGATCGGTCGGGAACAAGACGGCGCTCCCGATGCGGCGCGTATCACTCATCACGACATACTGTATCACGTGTATCGTGATAATTGAGTGGAGACGGCGGGAATTGAACCCGCGTCCGCGGTCGCGTAAAAGGTGGCGTCTACGAGCGTAGCCGGCGCTCTGATCTCATCCTCCACTCGCCTCGCCGGCGGGGGTTGTGGCGGACCAGCTTCATGAAAAGTCCCCGGATTTGGCTGAAGCGGACCTCATCCGAGCGAGCCTGCTGGTTGATCCCAGCCACCCCGCCGCAGGCGAACGGGGGGCCGAGAGCTCACGGCTTAGTGCTTACTGACTAAGCGGCGAGCGCGTACTCGTGTGAGTCCGCACTTATGGTTTTCCCGGGTGTTTAACGAGGCCTCCCGGGACCTCGACTCGCAACCACCCCCACGAACCGACCACGTCGAAGCCTGTCGTCCCCGGGGGTATGTGTTGTCTTTCCAGTATAGGACCGGCCGGCGTTCCCCAACAATCGTCCAGCGCCACTGAAGACCTGCGTAAGAGGCCCGCGCGGGCTGCGACAATCAGTGGTCGAACATGGAGTACGGCGAAACGCCTAACCCCTACGGGCCCCCAACCACCGGCTCCGCAACGCCCACGCTGCCCGAGCCCGCGGTGTATCCGCCGATGGACCTCGAGGCGCGCGAGGAGCACGATCCCAACGCGGCCCTGGGGCGCCCGCAGAGTCGCGAGTCCTTCTTCAAGCGCCGGATTGCCCCCCTCGGGGCGGCGCTCATCGCCCTGCTGGCCAAGCTCAAGGCGATCCTGCTGCTGCTGCCGCAAGTCAAGATCCTCACCACGGCGGCCACGATGGCCGTCTCGATCGCGGCCTACACCACCATCTGGGGCTTCTGGTTCGCGATGGGCTTCGTGGTCCTGCTGCTCGTCCACGAGATGGGCCACGTGATCCAGCTGCGCCGCGAGGGCATCCGCGCGTCGGCGCCGATGTTCATCCCCTTCCTCGGCGCGGTGGTCGCCGCGAAGTCCCTGGGCGAGAATGCGCTTGCCGAGGCTCGTGTCGGCCTGGCCGGCCCCATCCTGGGGACCGTCGGATCCGCCGCCTGCCTGGTCATCTGGCAGATCACCGGCCACGACTATTGGCGGGCGCTGGGCTACACCGGCTTCTTCATCAACCTGTTCAACCTGCTGCCGGTGGTCCCGCTGGACGGCGGGCGCGCGATGGCGGCGATGTCGCCGTGGATGTGGTTCCTCGGCTTCGCCGGCATCGTCGCGCTGGCGTTCGCGTTCCCCAACCCGATCATCCTGATCATCGCCCTGTTCGCCGGGTATGAGACGTACCGGCGCTGGCAGCAGCGCCGCCAAGGCGACCTCGTCACGCAGTCCTATTACCGCGTCAGCCCCCGCAACCGGCTGCTCGTCGGCGCGGTCTTCCTGGGCCTCGTGGCGCTGCTGGTGATCGGCATGGACGCCACCCACCTTCCCCGCACGCTCGGCTGAGGCCGGCTACCGGCTACTGGTAGCGCGTCGGCTGCTCGTCGCGCGGGACGTACGTACGGGTCGTGGTGGTCCGGTTCTGCCGGGCCCACACGAACGTGTAGAGCAGGGAGATGATCAGCCCGATGATGCCCAGCACGAACAGCACGGTGCCTGCGGTCTGGAGGTTGATCCCGCTCACATGGGCGGTCACCGCCCACTTGAGGATCGCCCCGACGGCAATGAGCACGATTGATGAACCTATGGTCATGTCCCGGTGCTACCCCGCTCCCGGGCGACCCACGCAAAACCCGTGTGGCTCAGCGGCCGACTTCGCGCAGTTCGCGCTGGATCTCGCGCGCAACCTCGCGTGTGCGGATGGTTTGGCGCTTGTCATACAGGTCTTTGCCCTTGGCCAGGGCGATCTCGACCTTGGCCCGCGAGCGCGGCCCCGAGAAGTACAAGCGCGTGGGCACCAGCGTGAGCCCGCGCTCCTGGGTGCGCCCGACCAGACGCTCGATCTCGGACTTGTGCAGGAGAAGCTTCCGCGGCCGCTCCGGGTCGTGGTTGTCACGCGCCGCGGCGCCGTAGGGCGGGATGTAGACCCCGATCAGCCACACCTCGCCGTCGCGCACCGTCGCATAGGCGTCCTTGAGCTGGGCCTTGCCCTCGCGCAGCGACTTGACCTCGGTGCCGGTCAGCACCAGCCCCGCCTCGAAGCGCTCGAGCAGGTTGTAGCGATAGGACGCCTGCCGGTTGGTGGCGACGTCGCCCGGTGCCGTCTTGCGCTTCTTGCCCTTGGCCATGGTCCTCCTCACTCCTCCCCGAGCTCATCCACGGGCAGAAGATCCACCCTACCCCGTGGGGCATCGATGCGCCCGACGCGGACCGCCACCGGGTCGCCCAGGCGCATGGCGCCGCCGCTGCGCGTGCCCACCAGCATCGTGCCCTGCTCGTTGAGCTCCCACCAGTCGCCGCGCAACCGGCGCACCGGCAGCATGCCCTCGTACTGCAGCCGGTCCCCGAAGGCCACGAACGCGCCCGCGCCGATCAACCCCACGATCTCACCCTCGAAGGCCCCGTCGCGATCGCCGGACTCAAACAGTTCGCGCTCGAGCAGGAAGCAGCGGGCCACGTCGTCAGCATCGCGCTCGATCGTCATCGCCTCCCGTTCCCGGGTCGACGTCCACGGACCAGCGCCCGCCACCCAGGAGGCATCCGGCGTCGGCTCCCCCGCGATCGCCGACAGCAGCCCGCGGTGGCAGATGAGGTCCGGGTAGCGCCGGATCGGCGAGGTGAAGTGGCAGTAGTGCGTCAGCGCCAGCCCGGCGTGCCCGAGGTTGCGAGGGTCGTAGTAGGCCTGCTTGAGGGAGCGCAGCACCAGGCTGGTCAGCGCGCGCCCGCCCCGGCCGCTCCGCCGCACCCAGTCAGCGACCATCACCGACGCCTCCCCCACTACGTCCGCGGCCTGCTGCGGGGTCATGTGCCCGGGCACCGGCGGGGTGGGCACGCCCAGCGATTCGAGCTGGCCGATCAGCCGCTCCACCGCCGGCGCATCCGGTCGCTCGTGCACGCGATACAGCGTCGGGATTTTGTGGTCGGACAGAAACCGGGCCACCTGCTCGTTGGCGGCGATCATGAGGTGCTCGATCAGGCGGTGGGACTCGGTCTGCTCCGAGACCTCGGCGGTGACGACGTTGCCGTCGCGGTCGAAGCTGAACTGCGGCTCGGCCGAGTCGACCTCGAGCGCACCGCGCCCGCGGCCACCCCGCTCCGCGTCCGCGCGCCGCACCGCGCCCAGCGCCGCCGACGCGGCCCGCGCCGCGGCCAATGGCCCGCCCCACGGCTCCGCGGCGTCCTCGACGCCGGCGAAGATCCGGTCCACGCGGTCATAGTCAAGGCGCTCGTCAGAACGGATGACCGAGCGGTACATCGCGGACTGGCGCACCCCGCGCTCGCCCACGACCATCTCGACCGTCACCGTGGCCCGCGACGCGCCCGGCACCAGCGAGCACGCCTCGTTGGAGAGAGCGCGCGGGAGCATCGGCTCGACCATCCCGGGGACGTACACGCTCGTGGCGCGCCGGTAGGCCTCCCGATCGACCAGCGAGCGCGGCGTCACGTAGGCGGCGACGTCGGCGATATGGACCCACACCCGCCAGGACCCGTCGCCGATCTCCTCCGCCGACACGGCGTCGTCGAAATCGCGCGCCGTCACCGGGTCGATGGTGAACGTGGGGAGATCGCGCAGGTCGCGCCGATCAGCGCCGGGGACATCGGCGCCGTCCTCGCTGCCGGAGGCGGCCAGCCGGGCCTCGCGTTCCACCGCCGGATCGAAGCCGCCGTGCAGCCCGCGGTCGAGCATCAGCGCTCGGATGACGTCGCGCGCCACGTCGGGCCGCCCCAGCCGGCGGGCCACCGTGGCCCGGCGCGACCCCCGGCGCCCGTCGCCGTCCCCGCCGCCCGAGAGGACCACGAGGTCGCCCACGCCGGCGCGCTTGTCGCGGCTGACCACCAGCCGCGGCCCAGGGCCGAAGAACGGCTCGGCGACCAGGAACTTCCCCTGGCGGACCAGCAACGCCACCCGCCCGCCGGAGCGCGGGTGCGCGGCCCGAGCGGCCGGCGGCGTCACTGCCCGAGCTCGGCGGCGACGGTCTTCTCGGCCACCGTCAGCGCGGTGTCGGTCTTGGCCGTCGACTTCGTGAACGCATAGATGTTGGGCTGGATCCCGGCCCCGCGGCGCACCCCGCCCCCGCCGAGGTTGCGGCCGCTGGGCGTGAAGTACTCGCCCACGGTGAAGTCGAGCGCGCCGCCGTTGGACAGGGGCTCGATCTCCTGGAAGACGCCCTTGCCGTAGGTGTGGGTCCCCACCACCTTGGCCCGCCCGCGATCCTGCAACGCGCCGGTGACGATCTCCGCCGCCGACGCCGTGCCCTGGTCCACGAGCACGACCGTGGGGATCTTGGGCGCGATCGCGTTGCCCTTGGCCATGTAGACCTGGCGCGGCTGCGCGCGCCCGTCCGTGGAGACGATGGTGCCGTCGGGGATGAAGACGCTGGCGACGTTGACGGCCTCGTTGAGCAGCCCGCCGCCGTTCTCGCGCAGGTCGAGGATGAGCCCGCGGGCCCCGTCGCGGAGCATGCGCTGGACCTGGTCGCGCACCTGGCTGCCCGAACCCGAGGTGAAGCTCGTCAGCTCGACGTAGCCCAGCTTGGTCCCCTTGTAGGTGAGCAGGCGCCCGGCGGTCACGGGCACTACGATGTTGGCGCGACGCACAGTGACGACCCGCCGGTTCGTGCCCCGCTCGACGGTCAGCGTGACCTTGGTGCCCGGACGGCCCTTGATGAGCGACGCCGAGAAGTCCACCGAACGGTTGGCCAGCGAGGTGGACCCGACCTCGACGATCACGTCGCCGCGCGCCAGGCCCGCCTTGGCCGCGGGCGAGTCCTGGAACACGTCCTGGACGAGCAGGCCCTGGGACTCGACCTTGATGTCGATCCCGATCCCGCTCAGGTGGGGGTTGTCCTGGTTCTGGAAGCTGCGGTAGTCCGATGGGTCGTAGTAATGCGAGTACGGGTCGCCGAGGCTCGCCACCGCGGCCTGGAGGCCCTTGTCGATGAGCTGGCTGCGAGCGACCTTGCGGTAGTAATCGTTCTGGATCAGCCCGAGGACCTGGTTGACGAGCTTGTCGTCTGAGTTCTGGGAGACGAACGCGCTGCGGATCGGCCCCGGCAGCCAGCTCGGGTGCCCGCCGAACCAGACGCCGACGAGCAGCACCAGGACGCCCAGGACGACCAGGACCAAACGGGGGACTCGTTGACGCCGCGCATACATATTGCGGCTATCCAGGGTAGCTGGGCGCGCGCGCCCGACCGGCGGTTAGACGCGCAGGAAGCGCCGCAGCGACAGGCCGGACCCGAGCGCGGAGACGAGTATCCCGGCACCCATGAGCACGATGACCAGCGCGGTGAACGAGATCGTCCGCGGGGCCGCGATCAGCGTCCAGTTGTTGGCCAGCGGATCGAGCAGCGCCACCTTGGTGATTGCGAGCACGGCAATGGCCAGCAGCGCGCCCGCGGCACCCACCACAACGCCCTCGATCACGAACGGCCAGCGGATGAACCAGTCGGTGGCGCCCACCAGCTTCATCACCTCCACCTCGCGCCGGCGGGCGTACAGCGACAGCCGGATGGTGTTGGCGATGAGCAGGATCGAGGCGATCGTCAGCAGCACGGTAAGAGCCGCCGCGGTGATCGTCACCAGGTTGGTGACCTCGAGGATCTTCTTGGTGTCGTTGCGCTTGTTGGAGATGCTCTGGATCGACTGGTCGATCGTCCCGGTGCCCGGGTGGGTGGGATCGGATCCGGTCGGTGACAGCGAGTTGTGCACCGCGAGCACGTTGGACGGGTTGTCCGGGATCACGTGGAACGTGTCGGGCAGCGGATTGGACCCCAGGAGCTTGTAGGCGGCCGGGTCGATCTTTGACTGCTGCGCGTACGCCGCCGCCTTGGAGACGAACTGAACGTGCGCGACGTGCGGGACATTGACCAGCTCCTGGCGCACCCGGGCGTCGTCAGCGGCGGTGGCGTTCGTCTTCATGTAGACGTCGACTTCAACCCGGCTGCGCACGCTGTCGGCGGCGCCGTTGGTGGCCTGGACGATGGGGATGAACACGCCGAGCACGAGCAGGGTCACGAGCACCGTGGCCAGGGCGGCGAAGCTGGGGGCGGCGCTGCGGCGCACCGCCCGGATCGCCTCGCGCAGGAAGAAGCCGATCCGCATGCCTTACTCCAGGCCCGGTGGGGGCGTCGACGGGGCGCGCAACCGGCGGGCGAGGTCGCGGGTGGTCTCGTCGCCCGTGTACAGGCCGGCCGCCTCGTCGCGGACGATCCGGCCCTGCGAGAGCTCGAGCACGCGCCGGCGCATCTTGTCCACCATCGCCTGGTCGTGGGTGGCGACCATCACCGTGGTGCCGGTCCGGTTGATCCGGTAGAGCAGGCGCATGATGTCGATGCTCGTGTCCGGGTCGAGGTTTCCGGTGGGCTCGTCGGCCAGCAGCAGCGGCGGGTGGTTCACGAACGCCCGGGCCACCGAGACGCGCTGCTGCTCGCCGCCCGAGAGCTGGTGCGGGTAGTTGTGCAGCTTGGTCGAGAGCCCCGTGAGGCGCAGGATGTCCGGCACCTTGGCGCGGATCTCCTTGCGGCTGCCGCCGGTCACCTGCAGGGCGTAGGCGACGTTGTCGTACACGGTGCGGTTGGGCAGCAGCTTGAAGTCCTGGAAGACGACGCCGACGTTGCGGCGGAAGTAAGGGACGCGCTTGCGGGGGATCTCATCCAGGACCTTCCCGGCGACGCGGATGGTCCCGCTGGTCGGATCGAGCTCCTTGATGAGCAGCCGCATGAGCGTCGACTTGCCCGAGCCTGTCGACCCCACCAGGAACACGAACTCGCCGCGCTCGACGGAGAAGGTGGCCTCCTCGAGGCCGACGTCGCCGGCGTAGAGCTTGGAGACGTTGCGGAATTCGATGACCGGGCGCGCGGTGCGGGGACGGCGCGCGTCGGGCCGAGGATGCTGAGTGGAGGCCGCGCGAGCCCGGTCCTGGGCGCGGCGCGAAAATGAGATTCGAGTAGCCATAGGTCGCGGCGCAGCGTAGCGGCAGCCCACGGCAGTTGTCCTGTGCGCGGTGGGCTTGCAACGCGATTTGCAGGCCTATTGAACCACGACGGGTCGACCCACCCCGGTCTTCCGCGCCGAGCGCTACCGTTGTCCCAGCAAATGGCCGAGATCACAGTGACCACGCTCAACAACGGCTTGCGGCTGCATCGCGTCGCGGTGCCCGGCACGCGCGCGGTCACGATCCTGGCGGCCTTCGACGCCGGCGCGCGGACCGAGCGGGCCGAGGAAAACGGGATGGCCCATTTTCTGGAGCACCTTGTGTTCAAGGGCGGGGAGAAGTACCCGACCTATCGGGACGTCAACGAGGCCGCCGAGAGCATCGGAGCCGTGCTCAACGCCTACACCAGCCACGATCTGGTGGCCTTCCACATCACCGCGCGGGCCCAGCGCGGCCTCGAGGCGGCCGATCTGCTCACCGATTTCGTCGCCCGGCCGAAGCTGGACCAGGAGGAGCTCGACCGCGAGCGCGGCGTCGTGGTCCAGGAGATCGCCCGCGCCGAGGACCAGCCCGCCACACTGGCCGAGCACCTCATCGATGAGGCCGTGTTCGGCGATCATCCGCTCGGCCGACCGGTGCTGGGACCCACCGAGCACCTCCGTGACACCTTCACCCGGGAGGGCATCGTGGCCTTCCGCAGCCGGCGCTGGTCGCCCTCGCGGGGCGCCGCCTTTGCCGTCGGCAACCTCGAGGGCCTGGGCGACAACGGCGACCTGGAGGAGCTGTTCGAGCGCTTCGTCGCCGCCCCGGAGCCCGGGCCGTTCGACGCCGCGCCTCCACAGGAGCCGCGCGTTCTGGTGCGCGAGCGGGACTCCAAGCAGTCGCACCTGCGTATGTCCTACCGGCCGATGGTCGACGTCCACAACCCCGAGCAGCGCGCCGCCCTGATGGTCTACGGGACGCTGCTGGGCGGCTCGATGGGATCGCGGCTGTTCGACGAGATCCGCGAGCAGCGGGGCCTCGCCTACTCTGTCTCCGCCTTCCCCCACGCCTACGCCGACGTCCCGGTACTGCAGCTGTCCGCGGGCCTGGAGTCGAGCAAGTGCATGGAGGCCTACCGCCGCATGCGCGACATCGTCACCGAGCTGCGCACCGACGGGCCCACTGAGAGCGAGGTCAAGCGCGCCCAGGCCTACGCCGCCGGCGCGCGGACGCTGGCCTTCGAGAACACGGGCGCGGTGGCGCGGTATGCCGCCCAGCAGACCATCGTCTACGGCGAGGACGCCGATCCGGACACCACGATCGAACTCCTGGACAACGTCACGTTCAGCGAGGTGCGAGAGGTGGCCGCCGGAATCGCTGACGAGCTGTCGGTGGCCGTAGTCGGACCTCACACCCTGGAGGAGCTGGAGACCGCCTGAAACGCTGGCTCGCCGTAGGTTTGGGGGGGATCCTCTTGGTCGCGGCGATCACGCTGGCCCTGTTGGGCTCCCTCAGCCACACCAGTACCCACGACGCGCAGTTCGACGCCGGCTCCGCCGTCGTCGCGCCCACCAAACAGCCGAAGCCCACCCGCCGCCGTGGACACGACCCGGCGCTGTTGACCACGCGCGGCCAGCATCCGCCGCTGTCGCCGCAGGAGGCCCGCCTCCAGGCGACGATGTCCAAGGCGCTCAGCCAGGCCGGCCCGCAGAGCGGCGCGCTGGTGTTCGACCTCGACGCCCAGACCGAGCTGTTCGGGCTGCGCCCCACCGTCAAGCGGCCGCCGGCCTCGGTGGAGAAGCTGTGGACGACGGCCGCCCTCATGGACAAGCTCGGCCCCAACGCCCGCCTGCACACGACGGTGCTGGGCACGGGCTCGCTGCGTCATGGCGTGTGGCACGGCAACCTCTACCTGCGTGGCGGCGGCGACCCCACCTTCGGCGACCCGACGTTCAACCGCGTGTGGATGTTCGGCAACGGCCCTACCGCCAACCAGCTCACCCAGCAGCTCGGCCGCCGCGGGATCACCCGCGTCACCGGTCAGATCTACGCCGACGAGACCTTGTTCGACCGTAAGCGCGGCGGGCTGATGACCAACTATCAGCCGGACGTCCCCGACTTCGGCGGGCAGCTGAGCGCGCTGACCTATGACCATGGCTCGGTCATCCCCCATTACTCGCCCGCGGTGTTCGCCGCGCGTCAGCTGGCGCTGACCATGAAGAGCTCGCACATCGCCGTCAGGGCGTCGCGCCACGCGGGGAAGACCCCTGACGACGCCAGGGTGCTGGCCAACGTGAGCTCGCCGCCGATGTCGGTCATGACCCGTCTGATGGACGTCCCGTCCGACGACCTGTTCGCCGAGCTGTTCGCCAAGCAGCTCGGGCTCCTGTTCGGCCGCGGCGGATCGATCTCGGCGGGGGCGCAGGTCATCGGCCGCACGATGGCCGACACCTACGGCCTGCACCCCAAGATCCTCGACGGGTCCGGCCTGTCGCGCAACGACCGCTCCTCGCCGCTGGAGGTGGTCGACCTGCTGCGCGAGGTGTGGGGCACGCCGGTCGGCCGCGAGCTGGTCGCCTCCCTGCCCACCGTCGGCCAGGAGGGGACCGTGCGCGGGATCGGGCTCAAGACCGCCGCAGTGGGCAACTGCGTCGCCAAGACGGGCACGCTGAACTACGTCACCAACCTGGCGGGGTACTGCCACAGCCGGGGCGGGCACACGCTGGCGTTCGCGCTCTTCGTCGACGGGCCGGACAACGGCACCGCGGTGTTCTTGGAGAGCCGGATGATCGGCGCCATCGCCCGTTATTGACGAGCGTCGCCCCGACCCTGCACAATCGGAATCACTAGTGGAGCTGGCCACCGCTCTGAACCTCGGTGAGATGCAGCGCTACCTGAACCGGATCGGCGACCGCTGGCCGCTGCAGGTGGTGATGCTCGGCGGTGCCCGCGTCGACGACGCTCGCGGCGCGCCGCCTCAGCGTGAGCGCGGCCCCGAGTTCGTGGTCGTGCTGGTGTCGCGCGCCTTTGAGGGGATGCCGTGGCTGGAGCGCGTCTACCAGGCGACCTCGCTGTGGGACGCCATGGAGATGGGCGACGGCGCCGATGTGCACTGCTACACCCTCGACGAATTCCAGCGCAAGCGCACCACCACGCCGGGGGTCAGGGCGGTGGCCGAGCGGGGCATCCTCCTCTACGAGGACTCAGACCCGCTGTATCCCCTGCCCCCCGACATGCCGGGCGACGGGATCAGCTGATCGCGACCATCCGCTCGATCGGGACCCGCGCCCGGTCGGCGATCTCCGCGGGGACCTTGACCTCGTGAACGCCGTCACGCAGCGCGTCGCGGAGCTTGGGCAGCGTGATCATCTTCATGAATCGGCATGACGCCATCTCGTTGGCGGCGATGAACTCGACATCGGGGGCGGCCTGGCGCAGCGGGTGCAGCATGCCCGTCTCGGTGGCGACGATCACGGTCGGCTCATCGCCGGGGTCTGACTCCAACGACCGGGCGTACCCGAGCATCCCTCCCGTGGAGAGCATATGGACGCCCTGCGAGGCGATGTCCCCGGAGGCGACGTACTCCATCACGCTCGTCGAGCAGCCGCACTCGGGATGGATGAGGAAGTCGGCGTTCGGGTGCGCCTCGCGCACGCTGGTGATGTCGGCGGGCTTGATCCCGGCGTGCACGTGGCACTCGCCGTCCCAGACGTGCATCGAGCGGCCGAGGGTCTTCTCCACGTAGGCGCCGAGGAACATGTCGGGCCCGAAGAGGATCTCGGTGTCCTCCCCGTGGGTGGCGTAGATGTGCTGGACCACCTGCACCGCGTTGGCGGAGGTGCAGCAGTAGTCGGTCTCGGCCTTGACCTCGGCGGTCGTGTTGACGTACATGACCACGACGGCGTCCGGATGCTGCGCCTTCCAGTCGCGCAGCTGGGCGGCGGTGATGGAGTCCGCCAGCGAGCAGCCGGCGTCGGGGTCGGGGATGAGGACCGCTTTGTCCGGACACAGGATGGAGGCGGTCTCAGCCATGAAGTGCACGCCGCAGAACGCGATCGTGCTGGCGTCGGAGGCCGCCGCCTGTTGAGAGAGGCCCAGCGAGTCGCCGACGTAATCGGCGATGTCCTGGATCTCGGGCAGCTGGTAGTTGTGGGCGAGGATCACGGCCCCGCGGGCCGCCGCCAGCTCGCGCACCTCGTCCTGGAGGGCGGGGATGTTCTCGAGCATGAGCGGCGCCTCGGTGGCGCTGAGCATGGGCAGGTTCATGGCAGTGGAGTCAGGAGGAGGGAGAGATCGAGGGCCGGCGCGCTGTGGGTCAGCGCACCCACCGAAACGAAGTCTACGCCCGTGCTCGCGACCTCCCTGAGCGTCTGAAGCGTCACTCCGCCGCTGGCCTCGAGCTCGGCGCGGCCCGCCACGTGCTTCACCGCCGCCGCCAGCTGGGCGGGGCTCATGTTGTCCAGCAGCAGCCGTGGCGCCCCCGCGGCGAGCGCCTCGTCCACCTCGGCCAGGTCGCGGCACTCCACCTCCAGCGGGAGGCCCGGAGCGTGGGCGCGCGCGCGGCGGACGGCCTCGCCCACGCCGCCGGCGAGGGCGGCGTGGTTCTCCTTGATGAGGATCGCGTCATACAGGCCGGCCCGGTGGTTGGTGGCCCCGCCGGCCGCCACTGCGGCCTTCTCGAGCGCCCGCAGGCCCGGGGTGGTCTTGCGGGTGTCCAAAATACGCGCGCCCGTGCCTTCGATGGCCCGTACGGCGCGGGCGGCCATCGTCGCCACGCCCGAGAGCCGCTGGAGGAAGTTCAGCGCGGTGCGCTCACCGGACAGGAGCGCCCGCGCGCGGCCCTCGACGCGGAGGACCTCGCCGCTCTCGCGCCACACCCCCTCGGCCACCTCGCGGGTGAATGACGCGTCGGGATCCAGCGAGCGGAACACCTGCTCGGCGACGTCGAGGCCGTAGATCACGCCCGGGGCCTTCTGTCGGATGACTGCCCGCGCCCGCGCCTCGGCAGACACCGTCGCGGCCGTCGTCACGTCACCGTCGCCGAGGTCCTCGCGCCAGCGCCCGGGTGACGACGCCGGCGGAATCAGCGGTCAGCGCTTCCATATACCGCGGAGGATAGGCGGGAAGTTTTCACACCATTTGTGGCCATTTGGTTATTGTGGTGGCTGGCCGGACTACGACCAAAGGGGGAAGTTAGTGCGCATTGGGAGTCGGACGGGGATCGGGGCTGCCGTAGTTTCAGTGGCGCTGATCGCTGCATCAGGAGCGGCGGCCAAGTCGCTCACAAAAACGGTGTACGCGGGGCCACCCCCGCCAACACAGGGGATCGCGGCAAAGCTGCTGCCCAAAACCTTCACCAAGACCTACAACCCGGACATCAACGCGTTCTTCAACAAGAAGACGACGATCAACGTCGGGGACGCTGTGTCGTTCCAGCTCCTCGGCTTCCATACTGTCGACTTCCCGGGCAGAGCCGGCGGCGCCCAGCCGCTGATCGTCCCCGGCACGACGCTGGCCACGACGGTCGACGCCGCGGGCAACCCGTTCTGGTTTGACGGCAAGGTCCCGAACGTGGGCCTGAACCCGGCACTGTTCGCGCCGGGCAAGGCCACGACCTACAACGGCAGCCAGCGGTGGGACAGCGGGCTGCCTCTCGGCAAGCCGCACCCGTTCAAGCTCACGTTCACAAAGCCGGGTACCTACAAGTACTTCTGCGACGTGCACCCGGGCATGATCGGGACCGTCGTGGTCAAGCCCGCGGGGGCGACGATCCCGACGGCCAAGCAGGACGCCGCAGCGACTGTCGCCCAGGTGACGGCAGACGTCAAGGCCGCCGCCAAGGTCGCCAAGGCCAAACTGCCGGCCAATACGGTCAGCCTCGGCGAGACTGCGCCCGGCGGCGTGGAGCTCTTCACGATGTTCCCGTCCACGCTGACGGTCAAAGCCGGCACCGTGGTGACCTTCCAGATGTCCAAGCACTCGTTCGAGACCCACACGGCCACATTCGGTCCGCAGTCGTACCTCAACGCGCTGGCCAAGGGCTTTACGGGAGCGAACTTCCCGGCCCAGGGCGTGTATCCGAGCGATCCTCCGGGGACGATCACGGAGTCGCTGACCGCGCACGGGAACGGCTTTGCCAACGTCGGCGCGCTGGACAACAATCCGGCGACCAAGCCGATCCCGTCATCGGGGAAGATCGACTTCACCCAAGCCGGTACGTACCACTTCATCTGTCTGATCCACCCGTTCATGCACGGGACGATCATCGTCAAATGACTCTGGGCGCGGGCCGTACGGTCCGCGCGCATTCGCACTGGACGGGCCATGGATCCGGGCGTTTTCCGCCCGGATCCGCCCGTTAAGGGCGGGGAACGGTGCTCGAGATCCCGGCCAGCGCGCCGTTGTCCGCGGGCGTGGCGGCCAGCACCCGCACGGTGGTGAAGCTCGGATCGGCCGCCCCGTGCAGGCGGGCGCCGGCGGCGGTGAGCGCGCGTAGGTAGGAAACGACCTCGGCGGTGACCCGCTCGCCGGGCAGCAGCGTCGGCACGCCCGGCGGATAGCCGGCGATCGACTCGCACGAGATCCGCCCGATGGCCTCGTCCACCGGCACGGTCTCGCCGTCGCCCAGGAACGCCTCGCGGATGGGCACGACGCTCTGGTGCTCGAGCGACACGTTGGGGGAGGCGATCGCATTGCTCTCGCCGGGGCGCGACAGCATCCGCACGGTCTCGGCAAAGTCGTGGGCGAAGCGCTCGAGTGGCTCGACCGGCTGCCCGAGGCCGAGTACGAGCACCAGCGTGGCGTGGGTGGCCAGCTCGATGTAGATGTCGTAGGCGGCGCGCAGCTCGGCGGCGAGCTCGTATCCGGTGGAGCCGGTGCGGCGCACGTCGATGACGATCCGCAGCGGGTCCCAGCCCGCGATCCCGGGCCGGCCCACGAGGTCCTCCCCCACGATGTCGATGCCGGGGATGGCCTCGATCGCCTCACGGGCGCGCGCCGAGGCCGCGATCGTACGGTCCAGCAACGCCTCGCCGTGGGCCGCCAGCTGCCGGCGCGCGCTGTCCAACGAAGCCAGCAGCAGCGAGTTGGGGCTGGTGGAGCGCACCAGGCGCACGCACCGGGCCACCTCGTCGGCGTCGACCAGTCCGTCGGCGGCGACGTGCAGCATCGCCGACTGGGTGAGGCTGCCGACGATCTTGTGGGTGGAGGCCAGCATCGCATCGGCGCCCTCATGTAGCGGCGAGTCCGGCAGCGATGGGTGGAAACCGAAGTGCGACCCCCACGCGCAGTCCACGATCAGAGCGGTGCCGGCGGCGTGGGCAACCTCGGCGCAGCCGCGGATGTCGGCGGCCATCCCGTAGTAGGTCGGCGAGACGACGAAGGCGGCGCTGATGTCCGGCGCGCGGGCCAGCGCCTCCTCGAGTGCCTCCGGGGTCACGCCGTGGGCCATGCCCAGCTCGGGGTCGTACTCGGGCGCGACGAAGCTCGCCATGCCGCCGGAGAGCACCAGCCCGTCGACGATGCTGGCGTGGGAGTTGCGCTGGACGAGCACGTGGCGGCCGGGCTTGGCCAGCGCCAGGCACAGCGCATGGTTGCCCTGGGTGGCGCCGTTGGTGAGAAACCACGTCTGGCCGGCGTCATATGCGGAGGCGGCCAGCTCCTCGGCGCGTTGGTAGGGGGTGGGCGTGGGCCCGGTGTCGATGCCCTCGATGTCCTGGCAGATGTCGAGCGCCAGCGCCCGCTCCCCGATCGCCGAGCGCAGGCCGGGGTCGGCGCCGGCGCCCCCTTTGTGGCCGGGCACGTGGAAGCGCACGGAGCCGCGGAAGCCGTAGGAGACGATCGCGTCCAGGTACGGCGCGGTCGGGTGCCGGCGGCGCGGGCGCCGCGTGTCGTCGGGATCGCGGGGCTCGGAGACGAGCGCGCCGTCGCGCCGCTCGCCCTCCTCGCCCTCGTCGCGCGGGTCGTGGGCGGGCAGGGACGGGCTCGGGCTCATTTGGCGACCTTGAGCAGATAGCTGCGGATGAACCCGTCGAGGTCGCCGTCCAGCACGCGGTTGGCGTCGCCCATCTCGAAGTCGGTGCGGTGGTCTTTCACCATCGTGTACGGGTGCAGGACGTAGGAGCGGATCTGGGACCCGAAGTTGACGTCCTGCGCCTCTCCTTTCTCGCGCGCGATCTCCTCGCGGCGCTTGCGCTCCTCCATCTCCAGCAGCTTGGAGCGCAGCATCGCCATCGCCTCGGCCTTGTTGGAGGACTGCGACCGCTCGTTCTGGCACTGCACGACGATCCCCGTCGGCTTGTGGGTGATCCGCACCGCCGAGTCCGTCTTGTTGACGTGCTGACCGCCGGCGCCGCTGGCCCGGTAGGTGTCGATCTGGAGGTCGTCGTCATCGATCTCCACCTCGGAGGCCTCCTCGACCACCGGTGAGACCTCGACGCCGGCAAAGCTCGTCTGGCGGCGGTTGGCCGAGTCAAACGGCGACAGGCGCACCAGCCGGTGCACCCCCTTCTCCGAGCCGTACAGGCCGTAGGCGTTCTCGCCCTTGACACGGAAGGTCGCCGACTTGATGCCGGCTTCTTCCCCGGGGGAGGCTTCGAGCAGCTCGACCTCGAACCCGCGCTTCTCGGCCCAGCGCATCTCCATGCGCAGGACCATCTCCGCCCAGTCCTGGGCGTCGGTCCCGCCCGCGCCGGCGTTGACCGTCACGAGCGCGTCGCCGGTGTCGTAGCGGCCCGAGAACAGCCGCTCCTCCTCCAGTTCGTCCAGACGCGCCTGCACCGTGACGATCTGATCCTCCAGCTCAGAGGCGAGGTCCGGGTCCTCCTCGGCCAGCTCAGCCAGGGGCTCGAGGTCCTCGACGTCCGATTCGAGCTGGCGGAACACTCCCAGCTTGCGGCTGGCCCGAGCATGCTCGGCGCTGACCTTCGCGGCCCGCTCCTGGTCATCCCAAAAGCCCGCCGCTCCCATCTCCTCTTCCAGCGCGTTCGTGCGCTGGGCTAGCTCAGCCGGGTCAAAGATAGTCCGCAAGCAGTTTGAGCTGCCCGCGGATGGCGGCGAGGCGCTGAGGAAGCGGCTCTGAGGGTGCGGTGGCCATACGGCGGGTCACGTTAGCAACCGCCGTGAGGTTCGGTTTGAAATCAGCTCGGTGGGTAGGGATTTGATGTATCGGCTGTTACTTGAGAGGGAGGCTCCGCCGTGTACAAACAAGTACTCGATCCCGTATCCCACTCGCTGGGACTGACATCGATCTTCGCGATCCTGCCGCTGCTCACGCTGTTCGTGCTGCTCGGCGTGGTGCGTTTGAAGGCGCAATGGGCGGCGCTGGCCGCGTTGGCGGTGGCGATACTCGTCGCGGTCATCGTGTACCCGATGCCGGTTGGGCAGGCGCTCAACTCCGGCCTGGAGGGTGCGGCGTTCGGCTTCTGGCCGATCATGTGGATCGTCATCAACGCCCTGTGGATCTTCAACATGACCGAGGCGACCGGATACTTCAAGGTGCTGCGGCGGTCGTTCGCGATGGTCTCGGACGACGTGCGCGTGCAGGTGGTGGTCATCGCATTCTGCTTCGGGGCGCTGCTCGAGGCGCTCGCCGGGTTCGGCACGCCCGTGGCGATCTGCAGCGTGATGCTCGTGGGCGTGGGCCTCAGCCCACTGCGCGCCGTCGCCGTCGCCCTCGTGGCGGACACCGCGCCGGTCGCCTTCGGCGCCATCGCGATCCCCATCACCACGCTCGGGCAGGTCAGCGGGCTACCCGTCCACGACCTGAGCAGCATGGTGGGGCGCCAGACGCCGTTCCTGGCGCTCATCCTCCCGTTCATCCTGGTGTTCATGGTCGACGGGCGCCGCGGCGTCCGTGCTGTTTGGCCGGCGGCTCTGCTCGCCGGCTTGGTCTTCGCCGTGCTGCAGTTCGTCATGTCCAATTACATCTCGATGGAGCTGACCGACATCGTCGCCTCGCTGTGTTCGGCCGGCGCGCTGGTCGTGTTCCTGCGCGTATGGCAGCCGTCCGCCCCGGTGGCGGCGGCACGCCGCGCGCGGCACCAGCCGGCGATCGCCGGTGGCGCGACCGCCGACGCCGCGTTCGAGCGCGACATCAACGCCCGCTCCGGCGCCTCGGGTGACGACGTGCCGCCCAGCCGCAAGGACATGATCCTCGCCTTCGCGCCCTACGCGATCATCGTGCTCGTCCTCGGCGTGATGAGCCTGCACCCGGTCCTCAACTGGCTGGACGGAGCCACGACGAAGTTCTCCTGGCCCGGCCTCCACGTGCTCAACGGGAAGGGCAAGGCGCCCACCAGCGAGCTCTTCAAGCTCAACTGGTTCACCGCGGCGGGCACCGGGCTGCTCATCTCGGGCATCCTCACCGCCTTCGTGCTGCGGGTCAATCCGCTGCGGGCGCTGCGGATCTACTGGCAGACGCTCGTTCAGATCAAGTGGGCGCTCCTCACCGTCTGCACCGTGCTCGGCATCGCCTACGTGATGAACATGTCGGGCCAGACGATCACGCTCGGCACCTGGGCGGCCGGCGCCGGCGGCTTCTTCGCCTTCCTGTCACCGCTCATCGGCTGGTTCGGGACGGCGGTCACCGGCTCTGACACCTCCACCAACTCGCTGTTCGGGGCTCTGCAGGTGGCGGCGGCCAAGCAGTCGGGCCTGTCCCCCACGCTGCTGGCAGCCGCCAACAGCTCCGGCGGCGTGCTGGCCAAGATGGTGTCGCCCCAGAACCTGGCCATCGGCGCCGCCGCGGTGGGCCTGGCCGGGCAGGAGGGCGACGTCTTCCGCAAGGTCCTCGGCTGGAGCGTGGTGCTGGTCCTGCTGATGGCGGTGCTGGTGCTGCTGCAGTCCGGGCCGCTGTCGTTCATGGTGCCCTAGCGGGTTTGGGGGTCATGACGCGTGCCGGTGCGGGGGCGGCCGGCGCGCGTCGACCGGGGGGTGCAGCAAAATAAGCCCGCATACGGCGCTTATTTTGCGTCGCGAGGTCGCAGCGACCGCCCACGCCGCCTTCGAAAGCAGCCGTCGACGTTCGCCCGCCCGCCCGCGCCCCCCGGACGACCAAGCTCAGTCCAGGTACTCGTAGGCCTCGAGCGTCAGGAACTCCACCATGGGCTCAGCCAGCGCGACGCGCTCGAAGATGGCGCGGGTCTCGTCGGGCCGCCCCGCCTGCCACGTCTCCTCTCCCACCGCCGCGCGGATCGCCGCGGTCTCCTCGTCAAGCACCTGGCGCACCAGCTCTGCCGTCACCGTGCGCCCGTCCGCCAGCTCGCAGCCATGGTGGACCCACTGCCAGATCTGCGAGCGCGAGATCTCGGCGGTGGCGGCGTCCTCCATCAGAGAGTTGATCGCCGCGGCGCCGCGCCCGCCCAGCCAGAACGAGACGTACTGGAAGCCCACGTTGACGTCGGTGCGCAGGCCCGCCTCGGTGATCGCGCCCGGGGTGTCGGCCAGCGAGAGCAGGTCCGCCGCGCTCACCGACACGTCGGGGCGCTGGACTGACAGCTGGTTGGGCGCCCCGCCCAACCCCGCCTCGAACACCTCGTGCGCCACCGGGACGAGATCGGGATGCGCCACCCAGGTGCCGTCGTAGCCCTGCTTGACCTCCCGCTCCTTGTCGGCGCGCACGCCGTTCAGCGCCTTCGCGTTGGCGTCCTCGTCGCGCCGGGAGGGAATGAGCGCGGCCATCCCGCCCATCGCATGGGCCCCGCGCCGGTGGCAGGTGGCGGCCAGGAGCTCGGTGTAGGCGCGCATGAACGGGACCGTCATCCTCACGTCGCCGCGGTCGGGGAGCACCATCTCGCGACGGTCCGCGAAGCACTTAATCGCCGAGAAGATGTAGTCCCAGCGCCCGGCGTTGAGCCCGGCCGAGTGGTCGCGCAACTCGAACAGGATCTCGTCCATCTCAAACGCCGCCGGCAGCGTCTCGATCAGTACGGTGGCCTTGATCGTCCCGCGCTCCATGCCCACGCGGTCCTGGGCGTAGCAGAAGACGTCGTTCCACAGGCGCGCCTCCAGATGGGACTCCATCTTGGGCAGATAGAAGAACGGCGCCAGCCCCGAGGCGATCAGGGGCGGCCCCGAGTGAAAGAAGTACATCCCGAAGTCGAACAGCGCCCCCGACACGGGCTCGCCGTCAACACGGACGTGGCGCTCGGGGAGATGCCAGCCCCGTGGCCTGACCAGCAGTGTGGCGGGATCGTCCTCGAGCTCGTAGTGGCGCCCGTCAGAGCCGTCGTAGGTGATCGTCCCGACGATGGCGTCGCGCAGGTTGATGTGGCCCTGCACCATGTTGCGCCACGTCGGGGAGTTGGCGTCCTCGAAGTCGGCCATGAAACCGTCGGCGCCGGAGTTCAGCGCGTTGATGACCATCTTGCGATCGGTGGGCCCGGTGATCTCCACCCAGCGCTGCCGCAGCGCCTCGGGCACCGGCGCCACCGTCCAGTCGCCGGAGCGGACGTTCTCGGTCCCGGGCAGGAAGTCCAGCATCTCGCCCTCGGCCAGGCGCGCCCGACGCTCGACACGCGCGCGCAGCAGCTCCTGGCGGCGTTCCTCGAACTCGCTGTGAAGCTCGAACACGAACTCCAGGGCATTGGGACTGAGGATCTCGTCGAGGGCGGGATCAGCCCGCCCGTCCAGCTCGAGTCGCATGCGCGCGGCCATCGCATCCATCCTTTCCGAGCCTCCGGAGCGGCAAACGCTCCGTGCAGCGGCTCTGGCGAGGTATGTTCCCGCTTATGGCTTCTCTGAACGATGATGGTGTTCAGGCCCTGCTGAGCGCCCCCAATTGCGCGGTGATCTCCACCAAGAACCGTGACGGCTCGATCCTGTCGACCGTCGTCTGGATCAGCCTGGAAGACGGCGAACTGGCCGTCAACAGCGCCGAGGGCCGTCATTGGCCCACCAACCTCGAGCGCGACCCCCACCTCACCGCTCTCGTGTATCCGGACGGGCACCCGTACGAGTACGTCGAGATCCAGGGAACGGTCACCGGCACCCATGACGACGCCGCCGCCCACATCGATCGGCTGGCCAAGAAGTACACCGGGTCAGACACCTTCCAGGGCCACCAGCCCGGCGACGTGCGCGTGAAGTTCGTGATCACCCCCACCCGGGTGCGCCACCAGACGCAGTAGTCAGCGAGGGGTGCCAGCGCGGGTCAGGCGCCGTGGCACCGCTTGTACTTCTTGCCCGAGCCGCACCAGCACGGGTCGTTGCGACCGATCTGCTCGGTCTCCTCCACCCGGCGCTGCTGGATGGGCTCGGCGGGCTCCTCGGCGTAGGCCTCCTCGCCGGCGGGCGCGCCGCCGGCCGCGGCCGCCATCGCCATCGCGCCGGTCGCGGTGTTGCCGCCCGAGTAGGTGACTTGACCGCCGCCGGTGGCCGAGGACGATGACGAGCTGCCGCTCCGGCGCGGCTGCTGCTGTGGCGGGAGCGGCTGGCCATTGGCGTCGTGGACGGTGACCTCGACGTGGTAGATGAGCCGCCCGAAGTCCGCCCAGATGCTGTTCATGAGGTCCCGGAACAGGTCGAAGGCCTCGTTCTTGTAAGCGACCAGCGGGTCCATCTGGGCCAGCCCCCGCAGGCCGATGCCGTGCTGGAGGTAGTCCATGTCATACAGGTGCTCCTGCCAGCGCTGGTCGATGAGCTCGAGCAGCAGATAGCGCTCGATGTTGCGCATGAGCTCCTCGCCGAACTCCTCCTCGCGCCCGTCGTATTGGGCCAGCGCCTCCTCTTGGAGGTTGGTCACGAGCTCCTCGCGGTCGGTGCGGCCCGGCTCGGGCCACACGAAGTCATCGCCCGGGATGAACATCTCCTCGACGCGACGCATCAGCCCGTCGATGTCCCAGTCCTCGACGAATTCTCCGGCGGTGTACTCCTCGACGATGCGGTTGATGAGGTTGACGATCTCGTCGCGCGCGACATCGCTCATGTCGCGGCCCTCCAGCACCTCGTCGCGGTAGGTGTAGACCACCTCGCGCTGCTGGTTGAGGACGTCGTCGTACTCGAGGGTGTGCTTGCGCTGGAGGAAGTGCTGCTCCTCGACCTTGCGCTGGGCCTTCTCGATCTGCTTGGAGAGCATCCCGGCCTCGATCGGCTCCTCGTTGCCCTCCTCATCCACCGAGCCCAGGCGGTCCAGGATCTTGTAGATCCGCTCGCCGGCGAACAGGCGCACGAGGTCGTCCTGGGCCGAGAGGAAGAACCGCGACTCACCCGGGTCGCCCTGGCGCCCGGAACGGCCACGCAGCTGGTTGTCGATCCGGCGCGACTCGTGGCGCTCGGTGCCGATGATGAACAGGCCGCCGGCCTCCATCACCTGCTCGCGCTGGGCCTCGACGCGCTCCTCGATGGTCGGGAGGACCTTCAGCACGTGCTCCTCGTAATCGGGGTCGTCGGGCTGGAGGCCGAGCTTGGCCACCTCGAGGGTGGCGAGATGCTCGGCGTTGCCGCCGAGCTTGATGTCGACGCCGCGGCCGGCCATGTTGGTGGCGATCGTCACCGCGCCGGGCGCCCCCGCCTCGGCCACGATCTCGCCCTCCCGGGCGGCGTGCTCGGGCTTGGCGTTGAGCACGGTGTGCTTGATCCCCCTCTTGGTCAGCTGCGCCGAGAGGAGCTCGGAGACCTCGACGGCGATCGTGCCCACCAGGATCGGCTGGCCGGCCTTGTGGCGCGCCTCGATCTCGCGCGCCACCGCCGACCACTTCCCGTCCTTGGTCTTGTAGACCTGATCGTTGCGGTCGTTTCGGACCATCGGGCGGTTGGTGGGGATCTGGACCACCGGCAGCTCGTAGATCTTCATGAACTCCGTGGCCTCGGTGAGCGCCGTCCCGGTCATGCCCGAGAGCTTGTCGTACATCCGGAAGTAGTTCTGGAGCGTGATCGTGGCCAGGGTCTGGTTCTCCTCCTGGACGCGCACCCCCTCCTTGGCCTCGATCGCCTGGTGCAGGCCCTCGGACCAGCGGCGGCCCTCGAGGATGCGCCCGGTGAACTCGTCGATGATCTTGACCTCGCCGTCGATCACCTCGTAGTCGTACCCGCGCTTGTATAGCGACTCGGCGCGCAGCGACTGCATGAGGTGGTTGACCAGGTGGCCGTTCTCCGCCCGGTAGAGGTGGTCGATGCCCATGAAGCGCTCGGCCTTGGCCACGCCCTGTTCGGTGATCGCAACCGTCTTGTGCTTCTCGTCGAACTCGTAGTCGAAGTCGGCCACGAAGTCCTTCTTGGTCCGCGGATCCATGCCCTCCGGGGTCTTGCCGGCGGTGAGCTTGGGCGCCAGACGGGCGAACTTCGCGTACAGGTCGGCGGCCTGCTCAGGCGCGCCGGAGATGATCAGCGGCGTCCGGGCCTCGTCGATGAGGATGTTGTCGACCTCGTCCACGATGGCGAACCGGTGATAGTGCGTCTTGCCGTCGGCCTCCTTGGGACGCCCGCCGTGCTGGAACTTCTCCTCCAGGCTCTTGGCCATGTTGTCGCGCAGGTAGTCGAACCCGAACTCCGAGTTGGTGCCGTAGGTGACGTCGGCGGCGTAGGCGGCGTGCTTTTCCTCGAAGGGCTGCATGTTCTGCAGGACGCCGACGGACACGCCGAGCATGTCGTAGAGCGGCTTCATCCAGAGCGCATCTCGGCGGGCCAGGTAGTCGTTGACCGTGACCACGTGCACGCCCGTGCCGGGCAGCGAGTTGAGCACCACGGCCAGCGTCGCGGTCAGCGTCTTGCCCTCGCCGGTCTTCATCTCGGCGATGCACCCGTCGTGCAGCACCATCCCACCGATGAGCTGGACGTCGAAGTGCCGCATGCCCATCGAGCGTTTCCCGGCCTCGCGGACCAGGCCGAAGCACTCGTACAGCAGATCCTCGAGCGACTCGCCGTTGCGAGCCCGCTCGCGCAGGCCGTCGGCTGCCTCCCGGAGCTCCTCGTCGCTGAAGTGCTCGAGTTCCTCCTCGAAGCCGTTGATCCGGGAGACGCGCTGCTCGTAGCTCTTGAACTTCTTGGCCTCGCCCATGCGAAGCGCGCGGTCCAGAAAGGACATGGAATTAGGGTAGCGCGGGGTGCCCGAGGGGTCGTAAGTGATTGCGAAGGCCTACCCCGACCGGAGCGGTTGATCCCGCGCAGCGCCACGACGTGGCCGCGTCCGGGGCCCCTTCAATGAGGGCGTTGCCCCGTACGCGGAGCGTCGCGGCGACGGGGGCGGCGCGGACCGGCGCAGTGATGAGACACAGGCCGGCCGGCCACGCCGCCCTCCGGCGCGGCGTCACGCAGCCGACGAAACGTCCCCAGGCAGGACTTGGCTCGCCGCTACGCGGGACTCGCGCCGTTTGCGCCGCTTGTCCCGATGGCGCTTGACCTGAACGGCCAGCTCCTCGGAGCACAGGTTGATCGAGTGGATGAGATCGCCCGAGGCGTCGCGGGCCCGCAGCGTCACCCCCTTGAGGTGCAGCGTGGCCTCCGCCACCTTGGAGTCGGGGTTGGCGGGATTCCGCTCCTGGGACAGCTCCACCTCCAGCTCCGCCAGCTCCGAGACCTGTTTGGAGATCTTCCCGAAGCGCCTGACGACATGTTCTCGCACGTCGTCGGAAACGTGAAGGTTGCGGCCCTTGACCTCGATACGCATCGTCGACCTCCCGACTGAAGCGTTGACCTATGTGAAGAGAACGTTATTCCTGCGACCGGCGTTTGTCGAGCGTCACAATGTCCCTCGTTGCTGCCCAACGTTGCTCCAACCGTCGCATGGACTTTCGAGCCGTCGGTGCTGATCGGCGTGGCCGCGCTGGCGGTGCTGTACATCCTGGGGTGGCGACGCGGCCGGGCCACGGGCTCCTCGCACAAGCCGGGCTACGGGCGTCTGGCGCTGTTCGTCGCCGGGCTCCTGGTGATCGTCGCCGCGCTGGTCTCACCGATCGACGTCCTGGGCGACCAGCTGCTGGTCATGCACATGCTCCAGCACATCCTGCTGCTGGACATCGCCCCCATCCTGCTCATCCTGGGGCTCAACAAGGTGCTCCTGCGGCCGATCAGCCGCCGGGTGCACGTGGTCGAGCGCCGGGCCGGGTTCTTCGCCCATCCCGCCTTCGCGGTGCTGGCCTACGTCGGTTTCATGTGGGCGTGGCACATCCCGGCGATGTATGACGCCGCCCTGCACAGCACCACGATCCATGCCCTGGAGCACGTGTGCTTCGCCGCCGCCGGGACCCTGTACTGGTGGCACCTGCTCTCGCCGATCCGCAACCGGCAGCGGCTCAGCGGCATGGGCCCGGTGGCCTACATGACCTCCACCAAGCTGCTGGTCGGGCTGCTGGGCATCGTGCTGGCGTTCGCGCCGGCGTCCTTCTATCCCTTCTATGAGCACCACCCCCGCTACTGGGGCCTGTCCCCGTCGGAGGATCAGTCGATGGCGGGACTGCTGATGGCGCTGGAGCAGTCGATCGTCATGGGGATCGCGCTGGTGTGGGTGTTCGTCCAGATGCTGGGCGAGTCCGAGCGCCAGGCGCAGCGCGAGGAGCGCTACGAGGTGGTCTGAGTCGCCGGCCCCGCGCGGAGGGCCCATGGGGGCCCCCCGCGCGGTGCGATGGCTCAGATCACTTGGAGCAGGGGGCTGAGCCCGTGACCGTCGCGACGTTGTTCGGACCGGGATTGCCGGTCGTCGGGTCCGGCACGTTCGCCGTGAACGTCATCGAGTACGGCCGCTTGCCCTTCAGGCAGGCGACGGACGCCGAGGCGGCCACCGTCTTGCCCTTGACCGTCTTGGTCACCTTGAGCCAGTTGAGCTGCTCGGTCTCCAGCGAGCCCGCCAGGCCGGGAGCGGGGAAGCTCACGTACCTGGGGACCGGGACGTCGACAACCAGGTACTTGCCCTGGGTCTTGTAGGTGGCCGGATACGGCCCGACCTGGCCGGTCTTCAGGGCGCCGTTCAGGCACAGGTGGTTGGGGGCCTGATCGACGAAGAAGAACGACAGCTTGCCCTGGCCGCCGTTCCAGACGTGCAGCAGGGGGTCACACGCCGTTCCGGCGACGGCGAAGTCTTTCGCCGCACCGACGGACGCCGTGATGGAGCCGGTGGCGACCAGCGCGCCCTTGGGACAACCGGTGTCGTCACCGGCATTGCTGATCTTGGAGGCGCTGCACGTCGGGAAGTCCTTCCCGTCGGCCTTCAGCCCGTAGATCTTGGTCAGGATGTCGGTCAGGACCGCCGTACGGTTGCCGTTGAGCCCGGTGGCCTTGATCTTCTGGACATAGCCGACGGGCGCCGGCTTGGCCGGCGTCCCGGCCTTCTTGGACGAGAACGACAGGGTCGCCTGGTAGGAGTTGACGGCGGCGGCGTATGCCGCGCCGGCCGCGACGAGCGCCCCAAGGGCCGCGGCGATCAGGACGATTTTCTTCAAGTGACTCCTCCTGTGGATGGGTCGTTGCCTTCAGTGAGCCCACGCCGGGTGTGCGTCAGCGCTCACGGAAGTGGTTGGAGATGGGGGAAGGTTTGGTTCTGGCCCGTGGTTGTGGTGCCGAGCGGCGGTTGAGCCTTGCAGGGCGGCCCACCGGGCGTTGGCGTGTAGTAGTACTTCTCTACGAGTTGCGCGAGGGTTAACACAGTTCCGGTGACGGAAGTTGTGCTCTGCGACAGAGATGAGCCTATCCCCGGCAGCGGGTTGCTGGTGCAGAGGAAGCTCCCGAACACGCTCAGCCCTGTGCGCAGCTGGTTGTAGCCGCCGGGCGCCATATAGGCGTTGGAGCGGTTGCTGTCGGGCCGCACCGCATAACCGGTCAGCAGCTCGGGGTTGATCGGGTTGGAGATGCGGACATAGTGGGCCCGGCCGCCGTTACCCGAGGAGAACTGGCCCTGGGCGGTTGCCGCGCTGTTGGCGAAGAACGCGGTGATCTCGCGCCGGTAGTCCTGAATGTAGTCGATCACCGGTACCAGCTCGCCCAGATAGGGCGTTAGGCGGACCAGGAACGGGATCGTGTCGTTGAGGAAGTTCGTCAGAGCAGGGAAGCCGGCCTTGGAGGCCTGGGTCAGCGGGGCGATGTCGACCATCAGGTCGCGCAGCTCCGGAGCCAGCACGGTGAGACCCTGCAGCGTCGGGGTGAGCTGGACGGCGGCCGGGCGCAGCTCATCGATCAGCGGCTTGGTCGTCTGCGCGAAGCGGCCGACGCGGTTGATCGTGATGCGCGATTCGTTGAGGAACGCCGGGAAGGCCCGGATCGTATTGGCCAGGTCGGCGTTGCGCGCCGCCGTGGCGGCGAACAGGGCGTTGGAGTTGCGCACGAACCCCTGGAGCGCCGCGGGCGACCGGCTCAGCGCCGCGAACACCTGGGCGCCGTCGCGCAGCAGCGTGGTGGTGGCGGCGCTCTGGCGGTTGAGCACCGCCAGCACCGAATCGACGTTGGTCGCAAACGGATAGAGCTCGCCGAAGGCCCGGTTGAAGTCCTCGCCGCGGTTGGTGAGCGCGATGCCCCCCTGCTGCACCCAGGTCTGGAACGCCTCGCGGGTCTTGGGATCGAACGCCGAGAAGATCTGATCGAGCTGGACGGTCGGGGCCACCTGGGCCTGGGGTAGGCTGCCGCCGTCGGGGAGCTTGGGGCCGTCGGGGTTGCCCGGCGAGAGCTCGACGTAGGTCTCGCCCAGCAGCGTCTTGGAACGCAGGATCGCCCGGGTGTCGGCCGGCCGCGGCGCGTACTGCTTGTTGATCTCGATCACGGCCTTGGACAGGCCGGTCTTGTGGTCGAGTTCGACGCTGACGACGTGGCCGACGGGCACCCCGGAGATCTGCACCGACGCCTGGGAGGCCAGCTCGACGGCCTGGTCGAACTCGACGCTGAAGCGATAGCCCTGCGCCGCCAGCGGCAGCGACCCGCCGAACGAGATCCACAGGAAGATGAGCAGGCCGATGCACGAGGCCGTGAAGGCGACCATCGTGAACATCGCGAAGTTGGAGGGCCGCTGCTTGTTCATGGCGTAGCGGGGCAATTGAGGAGATTGGTCCCCGCGATGGGCGTGACCCCGGGCAGCTTGCTGACGTCGGGCGCGTTGAGCAGGTCGAGGATGACCCCGAGCGGCTCACTGTTGGGCTCCAGCTGGTTCTCGAAGAAGTTCAGCTCGGCGCACGTCCCCATGAAGATGCCCTGCAGCACCGCGCCGTTGGCGTCCTGGGCGCCTACGAGGCTGTCGGCGATATGAGCCAGCCACGAGCCCCAGAACAGGTAGCTCTGCTGGCCGCCTGACTTGTGGGCGAGCTCGTTGAACAGGGTGTTGAGCACCGAGATGGAGCTCGACAGCGCTGGAATGGTGGCCTTGAGCTTGGGCGCTCCCTCCGCCAGGGTGCGCGCCAGCGGCTGCACGGCCACGCTGAACGGCCGGAGCTGGTTCTCGATCACCGGCGTGGTGTCGCGGAACAGCGGCCGCGAGGCCTTCAGGGCGGGGCCCAGGTTGCGGGCGAACGGCTGGAGCGCCTGCAGCGTGGTGGTACTCACGGTGGCGAAGGCCTGGACCTTGGTGAGCGTCTGCTGGGTCTGCCGCAGCGTCGGCGGGAACTCGGTCAGGGTCTGCTCGAGCTGGGTGTCGTTGGCGGCGATCGCCGAGAAGTTGGTGTCCGACGCGCTGATCAGCGAGGCGAGCTGGTTCTCCACGCCACCGAACGCATTGGTCACCAGGTTGAGGTTGTGGATGGCCCGGCGGATGTTGCGCCGGCGGGTGGCCAGCAGGGTGGCGAAGCGCTCGGTGGTGCGGTCCAGGGGCGCGAAGCGCTTGAGCGTGCCGCGCAGATCGGCCACCGCCGCGCGGCTCGGGGGGACCCCGGTCGCGCCGGGGTCGTGGAAGGCCTGGGCGCCCGAGGAGAGCAGCAGGACGAGGTAGTTGCGCGTGTCGGCGTCCAGCGAGGACAGGATCTCCGACAGGTCGACGTCCGGCTGGGTGTTGGCCACCGACAGCGAGCCGCCGTTGGGAACGGCGCCGGCGTTGCGGGTGCCCGGATCCAGCTCCAGGTACATGTCCTTCAGCGGCGTGCGCGGCCGCAGCAGCACCGTGGCGTTGCGGTAGATCGGCGCGTACTGCTTGTAGATGTTCATCGTGACCACGGCCCGGCCGTTCTGCAGGTTGACGCCGCCCACCTGGCCGACCTGGACCCCGGCGATCGTCACCGCCTGGCCCTGGCCGGAGGTGACCGCGGCCGCGGTGCTGAACGGCGCGCGCACGCTGTAGTACGTCTGGCCGAACACGAACGAGGGCTGGTGCTCGAGGATGTAGACGGTCACCGCGATCGCGGCCACCACCAGCACCGCGATGGCGGCGAAGTCGGCGCGGTGGGCGGCGATGGCGCGTTTCACGGCCCCACTCCGAGCTTGGCGGCGTTGAGGTTGGGCGGGGCGTTCTTGAAGCAGGGGATGGTGCGGACCAGCGGCGGCTGCTTGCCGGGGTTGGCGGGGCGGGTGCCCAGCGACGGGAACACCGCGTTGCCGTACAGCGGGCCGCCGCCGGGGAGCGACCCGGTGCCGACCCGGTCTGATCCGCCGCCCGCCGCCGACCGCACGTAGCGCCCGTTGCCGTCGAAGTTCTGCCCGATCCCGGCGAGGCCGACGGCGGACTGAAACAGCTCCTGGTAGACCTGGAGCCCGGTCGTCAGCGGCCCGTCTGACAGCCGCTCGTTCCCGGCGGGGATGACGGTGTGCACGAAGCACTTGGCCAGCTCGTCCGAGCCGTTGAGCAGTGCCTTGGAGGAGTTCAGCGTGCTCGCGGTCCCCTGGACGGCCGGGGTCAGCAAGTCCAGCAGGCCGCCGAGCTCGGCGGGCGAAAGCAGCTGCTCGGACTGGGCCAGCCACGGCAGCCCGGCGGTGATCGTCGGCGCCGTCTGCTCGACGCTGGGGGTGAGCAGCTTGGCGAACTCCTGCGTGGGCCCGAACGACGCCTGCAGCGGGCCGAGCGCTCTGTCGGCGGCGCGCAGCGTAGGCGGCAGGAGCGCGATCGTGGTCGACAGCTCCTGCTGGCGGGCGGCCAGCGCGCCCATCGTGGCGTTAAACGACGTCACGAAGTCCTCCAGGCGCTTCGGCTCGGAGGCCAGCGCTCCGAACGTGTGCGCGGTGCCGGTCACCACGCCCGACAGGTCGTGGGGCTGCTGGCCCAACAGGGCCGCGTTGACGATCGCCGAGGCCTTGAACGCGCCGGCGGCGTACTGCAGCGACTGGTTGAGCGCCTCGCCGGCGGTCAGCCCCCGGACGCTGGGATCCTGGGTGGCGTCCTGCGCCGCTGTCGGCCGGCCGTTGAGCGAGCGCCCCAAGCCCTGCAGGAGCGTCTGCAGGTCGGCGCGGGTGTTGGAGCGCAGCGCCGACAGCACCCGGTCGAGCTGGACGGGCCCCGTCGTCTGCGAAGCCGGCAGCGTGTGCCCTGACCGGACGATCGGCGCGGCCGGTGTTCCCGGGTGCAGATCGACGTAGAAGTTGCCCTCCAGGAACAGCCGCGGGCGGATGTCCGCGGTGGCGTCGGCGTGGATCGGCAGGCCGTTGGACTGGATGGTCATCGTCGCCACCGCCGCGGTCGAGGCGCCCGACACCCGATTGACGGAGGTGACGGTGCCGACGTTGACGCCCGCGATCCGCACCGGCGAGCCGAGATGGAGCTGCGTCTCCACGGTGAACGCCGCCCGCAGCGTGAACGGAGAGCTCCCGAACGGCAGCGACCCGCCGAACACCAGGTAGCAGACGCCGAGGATGACGACGGTAGCGATGAGGCCGGCGGAGAGGTTGCCGACGCGGGGCTGATGGCGCCTCATGACCCGCTCCGCGTCGTCTTCTCGGTCTGGAGCCCGACGTTGCCCGCCGGGTTGCCGAGCACCGCGTGTTGCGGGTAGGGCTCGTTGCCCGCCGAGCACTCGGGCGTCTGCCCCGGCGAGTCGGTGTTGGGATACGGATCGACGTGCAGCGGGCCCGATGCCTGGCCGGTCGAAGTCCCGGTGAACGGCTTGCTGGAGGGCTCTGACTCATAGCCCGGGACGTTGTCGATGGCGATCTGGACGAAGCGCAGCAGCCCCCCCTGGCTGACGTGCTCGGAGAGCAGGCTCTGCGTGTTGCGCAGGAACAGCGTCACGTAGTTGCACGTCGACTGAGCGGGCGTGAGGAACGCCAGCGGCGGCCCCAGGCGCGACAGCGTCAGGGTCAGGCGGTCCAGGCCCTGCTGGACCGACGGGTTCTGGGCGTAGGCGGCGGTGTTCTTGGCCAGCGTAACCGTCCGCCGGTCCAGGGCCGCGGTGCCGGGCAGGTTGCGGGTGCCTATGGCGAACGCGCTGGCCAGCACCGGGGCGCTCTGGGGCAGCGTGTCAATTCCGGGGCGCAGTTCGGAGAACAACGCCGCCGTGTCGGTGAGGAACGGCCGGATCACCGGGGCGTTGGCGATCGTGGCGTCGAACATCGGCGGCGTGTCGGAGATCGTGTCCTGCAGGAACGGCACGGCGACGCTGGCCAGGGCGTGGAACGTCGTGTCGAGGTTGGCGAACAGCTGGCCCTGAGCCTCGGCCACCGGGGTCAGCGCGCTCGTGTAGTTCTCGAGGCTGCGGAAGAAGCCTCCGAGGTTGGTCGACGGCGAGGCCAGGTTGGCGGCCACCGGCCGCAGGTCTGACAGCAGCGGCAGGAACGCGCCGATCGCGTTGTTGATGTCATAGCCGCGGCCCGCCAGCGCCTGGGCGAAGCCGATCGTGGAGCGCTGGATGCCGATGCGCGTCGGCAGGTTGAACATCGACAGCACCTGGTCGAAGTCGACCTCGGTGCTCGCCTGGCGCATCGGGACGACGGCGTTCTGGGGCCATCCACGCTGGGCGTGCCCGAGGGTGATCTCGAGGTACTTGAGGCCGATCGCGCCCTTGAGGCGGATGGTGAACTTCGAGTCCACCGGCAGCGGCTTGATGCTGTTCTGCAACTGGATGTTGAGTGACGCGATCGGCCGCCCGTCGGGCAGCCGCGTGGGCGTGACCGAGGAGACGATGCCGACCAGCGCGCCGCCCATGTTGACGTTGTCGCCATGGCTGAGCTCGCTGGCGTTGGCCGCCTGGACGTGGAGCTTGTAGGTAGGGACGAACGGGAGCCCGTTGGTGGCGTTGTAGGCCAGGTACACCGCCACGATCGTCACCAGGACGGTGAGCGCGCCGATCAGCACCGGGTTGCCGGCCAGGCCGGGGTCGCGGCGGCCGCGCCCCCTCACTGCCCGCTCCCCATCAGGAAGGACAGGAGCCCCTGCATCGACGCGCCCGAGCGCGACTGCTCACCGGCCGACTGGACCGCCTGGGCGACGACGCGGTCGGCCTTGGTGGCGGCCTTGCCTGCCCGGCGGTCGCTGGATACCGACGCGCTCGTCGCGCTGGCTTGCGTGAAGTCCGACGAGCACCCCGGCACCGGGGTCGTGGCGTAGTTGGTACAGCTGGAGACCAGCGGCTCGTCGCGGACGTAGTGGCCCAGCTGGTTGAAGCCGTTGCCGGCGATCGCGCCGTTGAACAGCAGCCGCATGAGCTGCTCGATCCCACCCGTGTTATCGAGGCTGCTTGTCAGCTTCTGCAGGTTGGCGGAGGTGGGCTGTCCCGCCGTGCCCAACTGGTTCAGGCGATCCGCCAGCGGCTGGGTGGCCAGCAGAAACGGCTGGGACTGCTGAGAGGCGGCGCCGAGATTGATCAGCGCGGTGCGCGCCGCGGCGGCGAACGGGGTCAGGTTGGCGAACTGCTGCCCCAGCGCGCTGGCGCTCTGCCCCAGGCTCTGCATCAGCGGGGTGCCCTGGTCGGCGAGCGTACCCAGGTCCGCCAGCAGCGGCCGTAGCTGCGCCAGGTAGGCCGGGAACTTGCGGAACGTCTCGGAGATCGCGTGCGCGCGGGCGGCGCTGGCCACGGCCGTCGTGTTGGCCTGGGTGATGAAGCCCGTGATCTGTCTGCGCTCGCGGGCCAGCGGCGCCAGCACCGTGTCGGAGTCCGTGGCCAGGGCCGCGAGCGTGCGGTTCTCGCCGGCCAGGATCTTGAGCACCTTCTCGGTGTTGCCCAGGGCCGGGTTGGCGCGGTGGATGACGGCGTTGAGGTCCGATCCGCGGGCTGCCAGGCCGGTCCCGAACTCGTTGATGATCACCGCCAGCGACTGCCGCACCGGCTCGGTGGAGATGTCCTGGACGATGTCGGAGTCGATCGGCGAGCTCGTGCGCGTCACCGGCAGGTAATAGGTGCCCTGCCCTGGGCCGAGGTGGATCCGCGGCAGCGGTGCGGCGCCGCTCGTGCCGGGGGTGCAGTCCACGTACTCCTCGCCGATGAGGCTCTGCGGGCGGATGGCGCAGGTGGCGTCGACATGAAACGGCGCGAAGCGCTTGTCGTTGATGGCGATCGTCACCGCCGCCTTCTTGGTTGCCGTGACGCCGAGGGAATCGATGCTGCCGACATTGGCGCCGGCGATCCGGACGTCCTCGCCGCGGGCGGCGAACGAGGCGTCATCGAAGATGGCGCGCACGAGATAGGGCCCTCGCGTCGAGGAGCCCGACGGGCCGCGGATGACGGCCACGGCGATGGCCACCGCGATCAGCGCCGCCGCGATGAGGGCGATCCGTTTCACGGTCCGGGGGGCACCGCGCTCGTGCTGCAGCCGGGGACCGCCTGCGGCGCCGAGCCATCGGGGGTGGCCTGGGACGCCGAGCCTGGGCAGCGGTCGTGGACCGCGTGGAGCCGGTCATAGCGCTGGGACGGGAACTGCGTCGTCAGCTGGTTGGAGGAGTCGAGCCCGAACGGGAAGAGGGCCGGCTGGGTGCGGACGTAGTGGCCGTTGGCATCGTAGTAGGCGCCGGCCTGGCCGAGGTTGGTCAGCGCCGCCATGACATCCGGCGTGTAGTTGCGCAGGTAGGCGACCTGGTTCTGGGAGTCGTCCAGCTGCTTGATCATCTCCGGGAAGGCGGTGGCGGCGATCCGGGCCAGCTCCGGCGTCGACTGGGCCAGCGTGGTGAGGTCGCCCGTTCCCGCCGGGTTGTGGATGAGGTCGTCCAACGCGCCGATCGTCGGGATGCCCACCTCGATCACCCTGCCCAGCGAAGCGAGGAACTCCGGCAGCTGGCGCACCGCCGGCTTGGAGGCGGCCACCAGCGGATCGAGCGCGTCGAGGGTCTTCCGCAGGCCTGCGAAGGTGGTGGTGGCCCGGCGCAGGGTGTTCGGCAGCAGCCCCAGCGTCTGCTGGAGCGCCTGGCTCTGGGAGGCGATCGCCCCGGTGGCGGTGCTCGTGTTGGCGATGAGCTGGCTGAGCTGGTTGCTGCGCGAGGCCAGCGCGCTGAGGGCGTCGGCTCCCTTCACCACGAGCTGGTCGAACGTCGGCTGGTCGCGCGTGAGCTCGGCGGTGAGCTGGCTGGTCGTCTGCAGGCCCGGCGCCAGGTACTTCAGCGCTTGGTTGGCCTCGACGCCGCGACCTTCCAGTGACGCCGCCTCTCCGCGGATGAACCCCTGCAGGCCGGCCAGGGTGAGCGGGTCGAAGGTGTCGAAGAGCTGGTCGATGTTGACCTCGGAGTAGGTGTGCGTGGAGGTGATCAGCCCGTCGTCCGGGATCTCCGGCGCCTGCCTGGGCCCGGGTTCGAGCGCCACGTATCTGCTGGCGATCCCCGAGAGGGAGTCCTCGAAGATGCGCGCCACCGTTCCCTGGTGCAGGGGGCCGACGCCGCCGCGCAGCGACATCTGCACGCGGGCCTGGCCGTTCTCGCTGAGGCTGATCGAGTTGATCGTGCCGACCGCGGCCGGCCCGATGAGCACGTTGTCGCCCGTGACCAGGCCGCTGGCGTTCTCGAAGTCCGCGTTGAGCGTGTAGCTCGAGCCGCCGCCGAGGATCAGCACCGCCACCACGAGCAGGGCGAGGCCCAGGGCGCCGACCGCCGCCGCCCGCGCGGCGACGCCGGAGCGCCGCGACCCCCCGCCCGTCAACTCCTGGTCGACCGACGCGGGACGCCCTTCGGGACCTCCTGTCGTGCTCTCATGCGGGCCGATGCGGCTCTCCTCCTCCTCATAGCGCCAGGGTCATCGACACTGCGCGTTGGCATCCTGCCAAAGCCGACGGCCATCCATCGCCGCCGACGCTCATGCTCGCGACGGAAAAATAACCGCTGTGAGGGGGGCGTGGGCCGGTTGCGGTCCTTGGCGGCGCGAAGATCGCCGCTACGCGGCCAGCAAAGCGGCACCGATCGCGCCGCCGAGATCCCCCAACGCGGCCACGCGCACCGCGGGCGGCCGGGAGTCGTTGAAGAGGTGGGGATGCATCTCGGTGGAGATCCGCTCGGCCATCGGCTGCCCGAAGCGGACTCCGAGGCCGCCGCCGATGAGAACGGCCTCGATGTCGAGGAGATTGACCGCCGAGGCGATTCCGGCGCCCAGCGCCTGGACCGCCCGGTCGATGAGCTCGGTGGCCATCGGATCCTCCTGCTCGAGCGCCTGGCTCCAGATCGAGCTGGTCAGGCGGTTGCGCCCGCGCGCCTTCATGAGCTTGAACAGCTCGGTCCTGGCGCCCTTGTCGGCCTCGCTGCGGGCCCGGGTCTCCATCGCACCGCGGCCCGCGTAGGCCTCCAGGCAGCCGCGCCGCCCGCAGGGGCAGAGCGCACCGCCGCGTCGGACCACGGTGTGGCCGATCTCGCCGGCGGCGCCGCGGCCGCGCCACGGCGTGCCGTTCAGGATCAGGCCGCCGCCGACCCCGGTACCCCAGAAGACGCCGAGCACCGAGTCATAAGGCTTGCCGGCGCCCAGCTGGAACTCGGCGCGGGTGGCCACCTGGACGTCGTTGCCGAGGTGCACGGCGACGCCGAGGCGCTCCGACAGGGCCGCGCCCAGCTCGAAAGGGGCGATCCAGTCCGGCAGGTTGCGGGCGTTGGCGACCGTGCCGGCGGCGTCGTCGACGTCCCCGGGCGAGCCCACGCCGATCCCCTGCAGCGACGCCGGCTTCACGCCGGCCTCTTCGGCCGCTTCGCTCATCGCCTGCGCCATCTGGTGCGCGACCCCGGCCGGGCCCCCGTCGGTGGGCGTCGGCTGGCGGTTCTGACCGAGCACCTGGTTGTCAGCGTCCACCACGATCGCCTCGATCTTGGTGCCGCCGAGGTCGATGCCGCCGCGCAGCTGTCCGTTCTCGCTCATCTGCGGTGGAGGCTACCCCGCCTGCGGGCGCTTCAGGCCCAGGACTGCCGATAGTCCTGCTGCTCGGCGGTCGGCTCGTCGATCTGCACGCCGAGCGCCGCCAGCTTGAGCCGGCCGACCTCCCGGTCGACCGCCGCCGGCACCGAATGGACGCCGGGGCCGAGCTCGCCCCGGCGGGCGACGAGCTGCTCGATGCCGAGCGCCTGCAGCGCGAAGGAGACGTCCATCACCGCCGCGGGGTGGCCCTCGGCGGCGGCGAGGTTGACCACCCGGCCGTGGGCGAGGAGGTTGATCCGCCGCCCGTCGGCGAGCCGGTACTCCTCCACCAGCGGGCGCACCGTGCGATGGCCGGTGGCCAGCTCGCCCAGCTCGCCGAGGTCGAGCTCCACATCGAAGTGGCCGGCGTTGGCCAGCAGCGCCCCGTCCTTCATCCGCTCGAAGTGCTCGCGGCGCAGGACCCGGCGCGAGCCGGTGACGGTGATGAACACGTTCCCGCGCTCGGCCGCCTGCAGCGCCGGCATGACCTCGTAGCCGGCCATCCGCGCCTCGAGCGCCCGCAGCGGGTCGACCTCGCACACGATCACCGCCGCGCCGGCGCCGCGGGCGCGCTCGGCCACGCCCAGGCCCGCCCAGCCGTAGCCGATGACAACCACGGTGTTGCCCGCCAGCAGCACGTTGGAGGCGCGGATGATCCCGTCCAGGGCCGACTGGCCGGTGCCGTGGCGGTCGTTGAGAGCTCGCTCGGTGCGCGCCTCGTTGACCGCCAGCACCGGGCAGCGCAGCGTCCCCTCCTCCTGGAGGCGGCGCAGGCGCAGGAGACCGGTGGTGGTCTCCTCGGTGCCGCCGATCAGGCCGTCGAGCACGGCGCCGCCGCGGGCGTGGGCGGTGACGAGCAGGTCGGCCCCGTCGTCGACGGTGATCTGCGGCCCGGTGCCGTCAGAGGTGTCGAGCAGGGCCAGGACGTGCTCCACGTAGGTATCCACGTCCTCCCCGCGCCGTGCCCGTACTTCCACCTCATGCTCGAGCACCAGCGCCGCGGCGACGTCGTCCTGGGTGGAGAGCGGGTTGGCCGAGCAGAGCGCCACCGTGGCCCCGCCGGCGCTGAGCGTGCGAACGAGGTTGGCCGTCTCGGCGGTGACGTGCAGGCACGCCGCCACGCGGATGCCGTCCAGGGGCCGCTCGGTGGCGAAGCGGGCCCGGATCTGGGCGAGCACGGGCATCTGCCCGGCCGCCCAGTCGATCCGCAGCTCCCCGTCGGGCGCCAGCCCGAGGTCGGCCACATCGTGCGGGGGGAGCCCCGCCCGCGCCGTCGCTGCCCGCGCCATCGCCGCTCGGCTGTCCGTGCCGCTCCCCGGGACCGTGTGAGGCCGGGTCTAGTAGCGGTAGTGGTCGGGCTTGTACGGGCCCTCGGCCGGGACGCCGAGGTACGCCGCCTGCTCTTCGGTGAGCTCGGTGAGCTTGACCCCGAGCGCGCCGAGATGCAGTCGCGCCACCTTCTCATCCAGCGCCTTGGACAGGGTGTAGACCTGGGTCTCGTACTCGCCCGTGTTGCCGAACAGCTCGATCTGGGCCATCACCTGGTTGGTGAAGGAGTTGGACATCACGAAGCTGGGGTGCCCGGTGGCGTTGCCCAGGTTCAACAGCCGCCCTTCGGACAGGACGAGGATCGCGTTGCCGTTGGGGAACACCCACTCGTCCACCTGGGGCTTGATGTTGATCCGCTTCACACCGTCGAGCTTCTCCAGGCCGGCCATGTCGATCTCGTTGTCGAAGTGGCCGATGTTGCCCACGATCGCCTGGTGCTTCATCCGCGCCATGTGCGCCGCGGTGATGACGTCCTTGTTGCCGGTGGCCGTGACGTAGATGTCGGCCTCGTCCAGGACGTCCTCGATGCGAGCCACCTGGTAGCCGTCCATCGCCGCCTGCAGCGCGCAGATGGGGTCGATCTCGGTGATGATCACCCGCGCGCCCTGGCCCCGCAGCGACTCCGCGCAGCCCTTGCCGACGTCGCCGTAGCCGCACACCAAGGCCACCTTGCCGCCGATGAGCACGTCGGTGGCGCGGTTGATGCCGTCGATCAGCGAGTGCCGGCACCCGTACTTATTGTCGAACTTGGACTTGGTGACCGCGTCGTTGACGTTGATCGCCGGGAACAGCAACCGGCCTTCCTTGGCGAACTGGTAGAGCCGGTGCACGCCCGTAGTCGTCTCCTCGGTGACGCCCTTGATGGCCTCGGCCATCCGCGTGAAGCGCTGCGCATCCTCGGCCAGCGACCGGGTGAGCAGGTTCAGGATCACCCGGTGCTCGTCGTTCTCCGCCGTCGAGGGATCGGGTACCTGCCCGTCGGCCTCGTACTGGACACCGTTGTGGACCAGCAGCGTGGCGTCGCCGCCGTCGTCGAGGATCATGTTCGGGCCCTCGAGACCATCCCCACCCGGCCAGGACAACGCCTGGTCGGTGCACCACCAGTACTCCTCAAGCGTCTCGCCCTTCCAGGCGAACACCGGCACGCCCTTGGGATCATCGGCCGTCCCCTCGGGACCGACCACCACCGCGGCGGCGGCGTGATCCTGGGTGGAGAAGATGTTGCAGCTCGCCCAGCGCACGTCGGCGCCCAGCGCCGTCAGCGTTTCGATCAGCACCGCCGTCTGGATCGTCATGTGCAGCGATCCGGTGACCCGCGCGCCCTTGAGCGGCTGGCTGTCGGCGAACTCCGCGCGGGTCGCCATCAGCCCCGGCATCTCGTGCTCGGCCAGCGTGATCTCCTTGCGGCCGAACTCGGCCAGCGACAGGTCCGCGACCTTGTAATCGACCTTCTGGGCGGTGGTGCTCATTCTCTCTCCAGGCTCGTTGTGTTCAAGTTGTGTGTCGTGGACCGGCGGACGGGCCGCGGGCGGCGTCAGACGGCCGCGGCGGCGGCGAGCAGCCGCTCGTGCTTCTCCTGCTCAAAGCGCAGCCAGTCCTCGGCCTGCACGTCCTCGGGCCGCCGCGCCTGCGCGCTCAGCCACGCCTGCACCGCGTCCTGCAGGTCGGCGTCGGCCGCCATCCGGGCCGCAAAGGCCACGTCGGACAGGGATACGTCGAATTGGGCCAGCAGCTCCTTGAGCGTGCGCAGCCGCTGTAGCTCCGCCGCTCCGTACAGTCGATACCCCGACGCCGACCGCGCCGGCGCCAGCAGGCCCGCCTGCTCGACATAGCGCAGCATCCGCGGCGACCATCCGGTCGTGGCGGCGGCTTCGTTGATCGTCAGGGACTCCACTGCGACCCAAACCTTACCACGAATGTGTCAAGGTTTCGAGACGACCCCCGCCCCACACTGGCGGAAGGACACGCACAAGCGCGCGCCGAAACGTGCGCGTGCAGTTCTGCCCGCCATGTTGGCGCCCCAGTCCCCGCTCCGCGATGCGAGCGCGGGCGCGTGCAGTTGCGCCAGGGCTGTTGCGCCAGGGCTGTCGCGCCAGAGCTCAGCCGTTGCGCTGCGCCAGCGCGGCCTTGAGCTGGGTGATCGGCGCGATGTCCACCGGGTCGCGCCCCGCCAGCACCGCCATGTACACCGAGACGAGGTCGCCGAGGAGCACCAGGGACACCAGCCGGTCCACCCGCGTCTGTCCCAGCGTCTGGATGCGGTGGGTGACGGCCGCATGGTCGCCGATGATGTCGAGGGTGAGCGCGATCCGCGCCCGCACGCGGGGGTGCAGGTCGCAGTCGTCCAGGAACACCGCGCTGAAGCGCCCCAGGTCGGGCGCGCCTTTCCAGCCGACGATCTCGTTGTGGTCGAGCTCGGGCAGCTCGGAGGCAAAGGCGGGCGCGCTGGCGTTCTCATTGATCTGGGTCTTCCAGCGGTAGGCGATCGGGGCGGTCAACCCGGCGCCGGCGATCTGGGGCGTGGTCTGATGCAGCGAGCGGGCCAGCGTCTTGGCCAGGGAGTCTTCGGGGGCGTCGGGGCCCCAGTCCGCCACCAGCTGCTCGGCGTGGGCGGCGGCGACGTCGATCTCGGTGTGCAGGTGCTCACCGCAGCCGGCCAGGGCCGCCACCTCGAGCGCCACCACCAGCCCGTAGCCCACAGCCGCGCGGGGCTGGAAACCACCTGGCAGGGGGATCACCGGGACGCCGTCGGCGCGGGCGCTGCTCGCCAGCGAGCCGCCCGTGGTGGAGACGATCCGCCGCGCGCCGAGGGCTCCGGCGGCGTCATAGGCGGCCAATGTCTCCTCGGTCTCCCCCGAGTAGCTGGCGCACAGCACGGTGGTGTCCGGGGTGGTCCAGGCGGGCAGGCCGTAGTCGCGCGCGACGAAGATGGGGCGCGACGCGCGGTCGCCGAGTGCGGCCCGCGCCAGCAGCCCGCCGATGCCCGAGCCGCCCATGGCCGCCACCACGAGCCCGCCCGGCGAGTCGCCGGGGCTGAGGCTGGCGGACTCCACGCGCCACAGCGCGTCGCGCAGGTGCTCGGGCATGCCGAGCACGTCGGACAGCTGACCGGTGGAGTCGACCGCCGCAATGGCCTCCCGGGACAGCAAACTGGTCGTGCTCAAAACGCGATGGCTCCGTCAGGGAGCGTCACGCCCGGAAAGATACGCATCCCCTCCAGCAGGGTGTTGCCCGACCCCACATTCACGCCCTGGCCGAGCACCACCCGGCCCTCGATGCGGCAGCGGTCGCCGATGCGCACCCCGGGCCCGATGATCGACGAGCTGATCCGGGTGCCCTCGCCCACCGTGGCGCCGTCGAGCACCACGGAGCTCTCGATATGCGCCCCCCGGCCGACGGTCACGCCCCGGCCGAGCACGCTGCGGCTGCCGACCACCGCGTCGGCGGCGAGGCGGCAGTCAGACCCCACCAGCGCGGGGCCGTGCACGATGCCCGCGCCGTCGCCGTCGCGGCGCAGGACGCCGCCGGCAGCGGCCACCTGCCGGCCTACCTCGGTGCGCACGTCGCCCTCGAGGATCTCGAAGGTCGCCTGCAGGTAGCGCTCGGGGGTCCCGATGTCCAGCCAGTACCCCGCGGCCTCATAGCCGTACAGGCCGTTGCCGACCAGCGTCGGGAACACCTCGCGCTCGATCGAGATCTTGGTCCCGGCCGGCGCCAGACCGTCCAGGACGTCGCGCTCCAGGATGTAGGCGCCGGCATTGACCAGATGGGTGCCGCCCTCCTCCGGGCTCGGCTTCTCCACGAACTCACGGACGGCGCCGCCCCCGCCCAGCCGGACGAGGCCGTAGGACGACGGATCGTCCACGGCGATGAGCGCCAGCGTCGCCCGGGCGCCGGTCTCCTTGTGCTGGCGCAGCTGGGCGGTGAGGTCCATGTCGGAGAGGACGTCGCCGTTGAGCATGAAGAAGCGCTCCTGGAGCAGGCCCTCGGCGTACTTGAGCGCGCCGCCGGTGCCCAGCGGGGTCGGCTCCTCGATGTAGCGCAGCCGCACGCCCAGCGACGATCCGTCGCCGAGCACGGCACGCACGCCGTCGGCCATGAAGCCGCAGGCGAGGATGACGTCGTCCACCCCATGCCCGCGCAGCCACTCGATCATGTAGGCGATGAACGGCCGGTCCACCAGCGGGACGACCGGCTTGGGCACGGTGGAGGTCAGGGGCCGCAGGCGGGTCCCCTCCCCGCCGGCCAGGATCAGCGCCTGCACGTCGGCCGTCGCGCCCGGGAGATCATCGCCCGATCCCCTCGTAGACGAATCCGGCCGCCGTCACCCGGTCGCGGTCGGCGAAGTTGCGCCCGTCCACTACCAGGTCGCCGGCCATCCGCGCCTTGACCTCGCGCCAGTCCAGCTCGGCGAACTCCGGCCACTCCGTCACCAGGATGGCGGCATCGGCCCCATCGACGGCGCCGAGCGCGGAGTCGGCGAACTCGACTCCGCTCATGCGTTTGCGGGCCTCCGCCTCGGCGACGGGGTCATAGGCGCGCACGTGGGCTCCCTCGCCCTGCAGCCGCGAGGCGAGCACGAGCGAGGAGGCCTCGCGCATGTCGTCGGTGTTGGCCTTGAAGGCCAGGCCCAGGAGCGCCACGCGCCGCCCGACCAGCGACCCCAGGTGCTTCTGGAGCTTGGCGATGACGCGGCGCTTCTGCAGCTCGTTGACCTCGATGACGGCCGTCAGGAGCTGGAAGTGGTAGCCGGAGTTGCCGGCCAGCTGCTTGAGCGCCGAGACATCCTTCGGGAAACAGGAGCCGCCGAAGCCGATCCCGGGCTTGAGGAAGTGCTTGCCGATGCGCTGGTCCAGGCCCATCCCCCGCGCCACCTCGAGCACGTCGGCGCCGGTCTCCTCGCACACGTTGGCGATCTCGTTGATGAAGCTGATCTTGGTGGCCAGGAACGCGTTGGCCGCCAGCTTGACCATCTCGGCGGAGGCGATGTCCGTGCGCACCACGGGGGCGTCCAGCGGTTCATACAGCTTGACCACCGCGTCGCCGGCCCACGTGCCTTCGTCGCCCACGACCACTCGGTCGGGGTCCAGGAAGTCCTGCAGCGCCGAGCCCTCCTTGAGGAACTCGGGACAGGACACGTAGGCAAAGCCCTCCTTGCCGTGCTCTGTGAAGATCCGCTTGATCGATGCGCCCGTCCCGACCGGGACGGTTGACTTCATCACCAGGGCATGCTCGTCGGAGCGGGGCATCGCCTCCACCACCGCGTGCACCGCAGACAGGTCGGCGTCGCCCGAGTACGTGGGCGGAGTGCCCACCGCCACGAACAGCAGCCGCGCGTGCTCGAGCGCCGGCGCCAGCTGCGTGGAGAAGTGCAACCGCTCGCGATGGCGAGCCACCGACTCCTGCAGCCCCGGCTCGTAGATGGGGATCTCGCCGCGCTGCAGGCGCGCGATTTTGTCAGCGTCAACATCGACGCACCAGACCTCCGAGCCCAGCTCGGCGAAGCCGGTGGCGGTCACCAGACCGACGTAGCCGGTGCCGATGACGGCGATGGGTTGGCGCGCTGAAGCCATGAGGAGGTGAGGGTAGCGAGGTCGGGCGAGGCGGCGCCCGCGGAATCAGCGCGCGAGCGTCAGGGAGGCCGCGATCCCCACCATCTGCGGGTTGGGGATGGTGCTGGTCAGCGTATTGGAGATCCAGTAGACGTCCGGGCCGTTGCGCCACGCCACCGTCGTCAGGCGGCCGCCGTTGGCGTACAGGAGCAGCTTCTTGCCGTTGATGTCGCGCGTGCCGCTGGGGCTGCGCAGCAGCGGTGCGTTGGTCCACGTGGTCCCCTGCACGCCGTAGTACTCGCCGAGCTGGGAGTTCAGCACCAGGGTCATCCGGTAGGCCGCGTGCGGGCGGCGCTGCTGGTCGCGGATGATGTACTGGCGCGGGTAGGAGTGCTCGTACTCGGTGGGGGGCTCGGCGTACCCCACACAGTTGCCGGTGGCGCTCATGCAGTAGGTGCTGCCGGCCTTGATCAGCCGCGGGTAGTACACGGGCATCCCGGCGCGGGTCAGCGCGGCCGCCTGCTCGCGCCCGTCGCTGACGTCCGCCGTGAGGCCACCCGTGGGGATCTTGGCGATGCGCTTATGGCCCTTCAGCGACGCCGGGGTCACCTTGGCCTTGTTGGCGGCGGCCGTCGCGGCCTTCGGCGTGGCCGCCATGAACCGCTGGAACGCCGCCTGCTCGGCGGACTGGTTGCTGGTGACGATGCACGAGGTCGCGGTGCATGGCTGCAGGTCGGCCGGGAACGCCACCTGATGGACCGTGCTGGCGTCGGAGTTGAGGACCAGGTTGAAGAGGTCGAGGATCTGATCGGTCGATTGCAGGCCCTTGTCCAGCGTCGAGTGCTTGCCGAAGATCCGCAGCAGCTGGTCCTTCTCGGACAGCAGCTTCGAGACGCTGAACTGGTCCTTCGCCCAGCGGATGAAGTCCTGCTGGCGGGCCTCGCGCACGATGTCGGAGTCCAAGTGGCGGAAGCGGACGAACGGGAGCGCGCCGCTGACGGACTGGTTGTCGCCGCACAGCTTCTGATAGCCCGGCTGGATGTCGATGCTCGAGTAGTTGTCGGCGCCCGGCGCCGTGGCGTTGTAATAGCGGCGGTCGACGTCGGAGTAGACGCACCCGATGGCGTCGACGAGGTCCGAGAAGCCGGTGAAGTTGGTGTCGACGATGTGGTTGACGCGCAGGTCGGGGAACACGTTGGCCTTGATCGTCTTGATCAGCAGCCCGTAGCCGCCCTCGCTGTAGGCGGCGTTGATCTTGGCGATGCCGTGGCCGGGAATGTCGACCTGCAGGTCGCGGGGGATCGACATCACGTTGATCGTGGAGGACTTCGCGTTGAGGCGGACCAGCAGCATCGTGTCCGTGTTGGAGTACCGGAACGGTTCGCCGGCCCGATGGTCGGAGCCGATGATGAGGAGGTTCTGGGGCGCGCCCGCGGCGGGCAGGACGATCTGCTTGCTCACGATCCCAGGGTTCACCGAGAGGATTTGGACGACGTCCTTGACCTGCAGCAGGCCCGCGACTGCGGTCGCGCCGGCGCTGGCGGCGACGACCAGAACCCCGGCCAGCACGAAGCGCCACGCCATCCCGAAGCGGCTGCGCGGGATCACGCCGCGCCTCCGTCGACTGCGCGCAGCGTCCCGCCGCCGCTCTGGAGCTGGGCCAGGCGCTCGGGGAGGGCGCGCACGAAGTCGGCCAGCGCCCCCCGGTAGCGCTGGAGCGAGGACACGGAGACCCACTCGTCAGGGCCGTGGTGCCCGCCCCCCTGGGGCCCGAACTCCACCGCGGGGATCCCGGCCTCGATGAAGGACGCGGCGTCGGACGCGCCGTCGCGCCCCACGCTCATCACCTCACCGCTGATGGCCTCCGACACCGCATCGCGCAGCGCCCGCACGTAGGGATTGCTCCGCGACACCGTCACCGTCGGGTGGATGAACGTCCGCGTGACGTCGATGTCCGGGATGGCGCGGACCTGGGAGAGGATCTCGCCGGGGTCCTGGCCGGGCAGATAGCGCACGTCGACGGCCATCTCGCAGCGGTCGGGCACCTTGTTGAGGGCGTCGCCGCCGGCGATCCGCCCCAGGTTGATCGAGGGCCGGTCGAACATCTCCGAGGACTCGCGGCTGAAGGGCAGGGACTCGATCGCGCGGAACACGTCGACGGCCTTGAGCACGGCGTTGTCGCCCAGCCACGGTGTGGAGCTGTGGGCGGCGCGCCCGTGGACCACGATCCGCATCGCCAGCACCCCCTTGGCCTGGACGCCGATGTGCATGTTCGTAGGTTCGCCGGTGATGGCGAAGTTCCCGCCCAATCCGGCGCTGACAATCGCATCGGTGGAGCGCTCGTCGATCTCCTCGGACTCCTCGTCGGGCACGCATACGAACCGCACCTGGACGCCGTCCTGCGCGGCGAGATCCTTGAGCGCGCACATCATGGCCGCGAGGCCGCCCTTCATGTCATAAGCGCCGCGCCCGATCAGGCGATCGCCCTCTACCCGGGACTCGAACTGCTCCGGGCGCCCGGGCACGACGTCCAGATGGCCGTGGAAGATGACCGAGGGCGCCTGCTCGGAGGTGGCGCCGACATCGGCCAGCAGCACCGGGGCCCCGTTGTGGTCGTGCTCGCGCACCTCGATGTCGCGGGATTCCAGCCACCCCTTCACGAACCCGGCGGCGGCGACCAGCACATCCGGGCGGGAGGTCTCATAACCGATCAGCCGCTCGGCCACTACCAACTCGTCAACCATGAACGGCGGAGGGTAGGCGATTCAGATGACGACGACGTAAGGGCACAGCCGGCGGGCGACTACGCGCCCTCGGCGATCCTCAAGAACGCCTCCCAGCGGCGCTTGTCGCGCTCGGCCACCCGCCGCTTCTCAGAGTCCTCGCCCGAGTCGTCGAGCGCGCGCTCGGCCTGCTGCAGCCGATCGCGCAGCTCCGCCGCGTCCAGCGACCCCGGCTCGTGGGCCTCCTCCACCAGCAGCAGCGCGCGGTTGTCGGCCACCTGGAGGTAGCCCTCGGACTGCGCGAAGCGGACGACATCGGAGTCGGAGCGATACAGCCGCAGCTCCGTGGGATCGAGCATCGCCAGCAGCGGCGCGTGGTGAGCCAGCACGCCGATCGAGCCGATGGTCGTCTTGGTGGAGATCATCTGCACGTCCTCGGCGAACACCTCGCCATCGGGGGTGAGGACCTCCACCGGGAACTTCGAGTGCTCAGCCATCGACGGTTAGGACTCGTCCTCGGAGTCGCTGGTGTCCTGCGCGTCCTCGGACTCGCCGGTGTCCTGCGCCTCCTCGGACTCGCCGGAGTCCGACTCGCGCGAGTCCGACTGGCCGCCCGCTTCGGCGACAACCTCGTCGATCGTGCCCTTCATGAAGAAGGCGCGCTCGGGAATCTCGTCGTGCTTGCCCTCGAGGATCTCCTTGAAGCCGCGGATCGACTCGGCGATCGGCACGTACTTGCCGTCGATCCCGGTGAACTGGGTGGCCACGAAGAACGGCTGGGACAGGAAGCGCTCGATCTTGCGCGCCCGCTGCACCGTCACCTTGTCCTCATCGGACAGCTCGTCGATGCCGAGGATGGCGATGATGTCCTGGAGCTCCTTGTAGCGCTGGAGCACCTCCTTGACCTGGTTGGCCACGTTGAAGTGCTCCTCGCCGAGGATCTCGGGCTTGAGGATCGTCGACGTGGAGTCGAGCGGGTCGACCGCCGGGTAGATCCCCTTCTCGGAGATCGACCGGCTCAGCGTCGTGGTGGCATTGAGGTGGGCGAAGGCGGACGCCGGCGCCGGGTCGGTGAGGTCGTCGGCGGGAACGTAGATGGCCTGGATCGAGGTGACCGACCCGTTGCGGGTCGACGTGATCCGCTCCTGCAGCTGGCCCATCTCGGACTCCAGCGTGGGCTGGTAGCCCACCTGGGAGGGCATGCGGCCCAAGAGCGCCGAGACCTCGGAGCCCGCCTGCACGAAACGGAAGATGTTGTCGATGAACAGGAGCACGTCCTGGTGCTCGCGGTCGCGGAAGTACTCCGCCATCGTCAGTCCGGACAGGGCGACACGCATGCGGGCGCCGGGCGGCTCGTTCATCTGCCCGAAGACGAGCATCGTCTTGTCGAGCACGCCGGACTCCTTCATCTCCAACCACAGGTCGTTGCCCTCGCGGCTGCGCTCGCCCACGCCGCAGAACGCCGACAGCCCGCCGTGCTCCTGGGCCAGGTTGTGGATGAGCTCCTGGATGATCACGGTCTTGCCCACGCCGGCGCCGCCGAACAGCCCGACCTTGCCGCCCTTGGCGTAGGGGGCGAGCAGGTCGACCACCTTGATGCCCGTCTCGAACATCTCGGTGGTCGGGATCAGGTCCTCCACCGTCGGCGCGGGGCGGTGGATCGGCCAGCGCTCGGTGTCATCGGGGATGTCGGCCCCGAGGTCGATCGGCTCGCCGAGCAGGTTGAAGATCCGCCCCAGGGTCTCGCGGCCGACGGGGACCGTGATCGGCGCGCCGGTGTCGATCACCTCGGTGCCGCGCGAGAGGCCGTCGGTGGTGTCCATGGCCACGGCGCGGACGCGCTCGTCACCGAGGTGCTGCTGGACTTCGCACGTGAGATACGGGTCCTTCTGGGCGGCGATGTCCTCGTCCTCCTCCGCGCGCGCGGCCTCGGGCCGGCGCACCTTGATGGCGTGGTTGATCTCGGGCAGCTTGTCCGGGAACACGGCCTCGATCACGACGCCCTGGATCTCCTCGATCCGCCCGACATTCTGCTGCTCGGTGCCGCTGGTGGTTTCGGTTTCCTGGGTGGCAGACATGCGTTGTTCTCCTTATCCGAGGCCTTCTGCGCCGGCCACGACCTCCATGATCTCCTGCGTGATCTCGGCCTGGCGGGCCCGGTTCATCTCCAAGGTCAAATCGTCGATCAGCGTCGACGCGTTCTCCGACGCGTTGCGCATCGCCGTCATGCGGGCGCCGTGCTCGGACGCCGTCGACTCCAGCAGCGCCCGGTAGATGGAAATCTCGACGTAGTCGGGGACGAGGCGCTTGAGGATCTCCTCCGGGTCGGGCTCGTACTCGACGAGCGCCCGCGGGTGGCCCTCCTCCCGCTCCGGCTCGTCCTCGTCGGCGCCCTGGTCCAGCAACGTGGCCCGCTGCAGCGGCAGCAGGGTCTCGCGCCGGATGATCTGGGACAGCGGCGAGATGTAGCCGTTGTAGAAGATCTCGACCTGGTCGACCTCGCCATCGGCGTAGGCGGCCATCAGCCGCTCGGCGATGCGCCGCGCGTCGTGGTAGGCCGGGCGGTCGGTGAAGCCGGTGAAGCTCTCGGCGACCTCGAGTCCGCGGAAGTTCAGCGATGACGCCGGGCGGCGACCCGAGGCGTAGTAGACGACGTGGCGGCCCTGACCGCTGTGTTCGCGCCCGGCGGCGACGCCGGCGCGCACGGCGTTGGAGTTGAACGCCCCGGCCAGGCCGCGGTCCCCCGCCACCACCAGCAGGCCGACGGTGTTGACCGACTCGTGCTCGAGGAGGATCGGCAGCCGCGGCACGTCGCCGGCGGCCTCGGCCGCCTGGCGGGTCATGCGCCGGATCGCCTCCGCATAGGGCCGCAGCGCCTCGATGCGCTGCTCGGCCCGGCGCAGCCGCGCGGCGGCCACCATCTCCATGGCCCGGGTGATCTTCTGGATGTTCTTGACCGCCGCGATGCGGTTGCGAACGTCTCGCTGCGAGGTTGCCATGACCTACGCCGGTTGTGGCTGCTCCTCACGATCGCCGGACTCGGCCTCGGTCTGGTCCTCGTTCGAGGACTCGTCAGGCTCGTCGCGCCGCCGCGACTCGGGCACATCGCCGTCCTCTATGGGATGGCCCTCCTCGTCGAGGTCGTATCCGAAGTCCTCGGCGTAGGTGTTGACCGCCTGGTCCAGCGCGTTCTTGGTCTCGTCGGACCAGTCGCCGCCGGCGATCTTCTTGAGCAGCTCCGGCTCGTTACCTCGCAGCGACTCGCTGAGGTCTGAGAGGAACTTCTCCACCTTGGGAACGAGGATGCGGTCCAGATAGCCGTTGGTGGCGGCGTAGATCTGGGCCACCTGCACCTCCACCGATATCGGCCGCCGCTCGGACTGGTTGAGCGTCTTGACCAGCCGCTCGCCCCGGGCCAGCGTGCGCTGCGTGTCGGGGTCCAGCTCTGAGCCGAACTGGGAGAACGCCTCGAGGTCCCGGTACTGCGAGAGCTCGAGCTTCAACGTACCGGCGACCTTGCGCATCGGGCCGATCTGCGCGTTGCCGCCCACCCGGGACACCGAGATTCCAACGTTGATGGCGGGGCGCACGCCCGAGTAGAACAGCTTGGGCTCCAGGAAGATCTGCCCATCGGTGATGGAGATGACGTTGGTGGGAATGTAGGCCGACACGTCGCCGGCCTGGGTCTCGATGATCGGCAGCGAGGTGAGCGAGCCACCGCCGAGGTCATCGTTGAGCTTGACCGCGCGCTCCAGCAGGCGGCTGTGCAGGTAGAACACGTCGCCGGGGTACGCCTCGCGTCCCGGCGGGCGGCGCAGGAGCAGCGACATCTGGCGGTAGGCGTAGGCGTGCTTGGTGAGGTCGTCGTAGACCGTCAACGCGGCCTTGCCGTTGTAGAGGAAGTGCTCGGCCATCGCGCACCCGGCGTAGGGCGCCAGGAACTTGATCGGCGCCGCCTCGTCGGCGGCCGCCATGACGATGATCGTGTTCTCGAGCGCGCCGGCGTCCTCGAGCACCTTGGCGAGCTGGACGACGGTGGCCTTGCGCTGCCCGATCGCGACGTAGACGCAGATGAGGTCGCGGTCCTTGTTGTTGATGATCGTGTCGATGGCGATCGACGTCTTGCCGGTCTGGCGGTCGCCGATGATCAGCTCGCGCTGGCCGCGTCCGATCGGGATCATCGAGTCGATCGCCTTCAGGCCGGTCAGCATCGGCTCCTTCACCGGCTGGCGCTGGACGACGCCGGGGGCCTTGTGCTCGACCGGCCGGGTCTGTGAGGTCTCGATGTCGCCCTTGCCGTCCAGCGGGTTGCCCAGCGGGTCCACGATCCGCCCCAGCAGGCCCTCGCCGACGGGGATGTCGAGCAGGCGCCCGGTGCGCTTGACGGTGTCGCCCTCGGAGATCTTCTCCCACTCGCCGAACAGCACGGCGCCGACGTTGTCTGACTCCAGGTTGAGCGCCAGCGCGGTGACGTCGTGGGGCAGCTCGAGCATCTCGAAGCTCATGCAGTTCTCGAGGCCGTGGACGCGGCAGATACCGTCGGCGACCGACAGGACGGTCCCGACCTCGGTCAGCTCAGCCTGGGAGGTGTCGAGGCCCTCGATCCGGCTCTTGAGGATCGAGGTGATCTCATCGGGTTTGATCTGCATCTCTTAGGTCGCTCCCTTCACAGGCGTGGCCCTACGCCTGCGCCACTTGCTTTCGAAGTTGTTCCAGTCGGTTCCTGATCGAGGCGTCGAGGATCACGTTGCCCACTCTCAGCACTACGCCACCAAGGATGTCGGGATCGACATCGGTGGACACTTCCACCTGACGGTCGACCTCCCGGCCGATCCGCTCGCCCAGGCTCTTGACCTCGCCGTCGTCCAGCGCGATCGCACTGGTGATGTGGACCGGCAGCAGTTTGCGCGCCTCGTCCCACAGGCTGTCGAACTCGGTGCGGATGCGAAAGATCGCCGGCATGCGGTGGCGCTCGATCAGCGCCTGCAGGAAGTTGGTGAACGCCGGGCTGGCGCCGGTGACCGCGCGGGCCAGTCCGTCCTTCTTGTCCGCGACGGAGAAGTAGGGCGAGAAGAAGAACGTCATCAGCTCCCGGTTGGCGTTCATCGCGTCGGCGAACGTGCCGAGCTCGTCGTGGACCTGGTCGAGCGTGTCCTGTTCGGACGCGACCTCGAACAGGGCGCGCGCGTAGACCTGGGCGATCTCTTCCATCAGTGGCTAGTTTCTCTCCGCCTCGGAGGCCAGGGCGTTGAAGTCCAGCTCCGACAGGGCGTCCTCCACGAGCCGGCGCTGATCCTCCCCGGTCAGTGTCTTGCGCGTCACTTTCTCGGTGGCCAGCACGGTGAGGTCGGCGACCTCGCGGCGGATCTCCTGGATCGCCCGGCGGGTCTCGGTCTCGATGTCCCGGCGGGTCTGCTCGAGCAGCTGCTCGCGCTTGGCCTTGGCGTCCTCCTCGGACTGGCGCTCGTGGGTCTCCCCGGCGCGACGGGCGCGCGAGACGATCTCGTCGGCTTGCGCGCGGGCCTCCTTGAGGCGCTCCCGGTACTCGTCCAGGATGTCGTCGGCCTGCTTGCGCATGCGCTCGGCGTGATCGATCGAGTCCTCGATCGCATGCTGGCGCTTGTCCAGTGCCGCGGAGATGCGCGGGAAGGCGAGCTTCCACAGAATCAACATGGAGAATCCGAACAGCAGCAGCGTCCAGATCATCAGCCCGACGTTGGGGGTGATGAGGAACGAGCCACCGGAGGCGGCGGTGACCGGGGCGGGCATCGCTACTTCAGCACCCAGGAGAGCAGGCCGGCGACCAGCCCGTAGAAGAACGTCGCCTCGGTCAGGGCGAAGCCGAGCCACTGGATCTGGGTGATCTCGTCGCGCATCTCAGGCTGGCGGGTCACCGCCTCGATGACCTTGCCGAAGATGATCCCGATGCCGACGCCGGCACCGACGGCACCCAGTCCGCCTCCGATCCCGATGCCGAGTCCGGCGCTGACGGCGCCGAACGAGAGGAGGTGTGTAAGCGCTAGCACTGTGAGGTCAGCTCCTTGGGTTTAGTGATGAGTTACCGCGCCGCTGATGTAAATGGCGGCGAGGGTCGCAAAGATGAAGGCCTGCAGCGTCGCCACCAAGCCCAGCTCGAAGAGGTAGAGCAGGATCGCAAACGGCAGGGTGAACCAGCCGAGGAAAGACAATCCGAGCAGCACCGCCAGTCCGCCGGCCATAAACAGGATGATCAGGTGGCCGGCGAGAATGTTGGCGAAGAGTCGGATGGTCAGCGAGAGCAGGCGCATGAAGGTGGAGATGACCTCCAGCGGAAAGATCAGCAGCAGGATCGGTCCGGTGACGCCGCCCGGGATCAGGCTCTTGAGATAGCCGATCGGGCCCTGGGCGCGGATGCCCACCCAGTTGAAGGCGATGAACACGACCAGGGCGAGGATAAGCGGCACCGAGATGTTGGCGGTGGCGGCGTAGAGCGCGAAGGCCGGGATGTGGGCACCGAAGATGACGACTTCCTGGCCTGAGTTGGTCGGCAGCGGGATGTACCCGATCAGGTTGTTGAACCAGATGAAGAGAAACAGCGCGCCGAGGAACGGAAACCACTTCGCCGCCATCGAATCGGGCATGTTCCCGCGGGTGATGTTGTCGCGCATGAGCGAGAAGAGCACCTCGACGGCCGTCTGGACCTTGTTGGGGCGCTGGTGCATCCGGTCGGCGATCCACACCATCGTCACCACGGTGAGGATCGTGGCGAGGATGAGGTAGAGAACCGCGCGGTTGATGCTGAAGACGCCGATCTGGACCCAGTTGTCGAGCTTGAACTCGTTCTGGACCTGGAAGCTGTGGTTCTGGTGGCCGAAGCCAAAGAGGATGATCAGGACCACAATCCCGGCCACGTAGAAGCCGGTGATCGCCCAGAGAAGCTTGCGGGTGGTGGTCATCGGGGCCTCGTGCGGGTCATGGCCGAGATGGCCAGCGACATGGTGTAGGCAAAGACGATCACGGCCAGGCAGGTGACGCCGGCGTTCTTGCCGTAGAGGTTGCGGGCGATGATCACCGCGATGGCCAGGGTGAAGAGCCGAGCGAGCATGAAGCCCAGCCGCAGGCCGATCTGGCGCTGAGCGTCCATGTTCGCGGTGACGCGGTCGACGCCCACATTGGCGGCGCGCAGCGCGATCCACGCGCCGGCGCCGATGGCGTAGCCGGAGGCGGGCACGCCGATGAGCAGCATGATCGGCGCCGCGACCACCAGCACGATGACGTCGAAGTAGGCGAGCACGCTCATGGGTGGCCGCTCAGTAACCGCGGAAGCGCCTAATGACAAGGTAGATCCCCGCCAGGAAGCCGATCAGAAAGCCGATGATTCCCCCCGCCAGCGCCCCACCAAACAGCGCGCCGATGCCCGCGCCGATCGCCGCGAACAGCAAATTTGCCGAGAGCAGGAAGACTCCGGCCCCGGCCACATCCCGGCCCGTCAAGGGCGAACGGCTGCTTTTTTGCATTGGGTCTGCTGACGCTGCTTGGCAAGCTCAGTTCCTGGGTTGAGGGGCGCCTAGGCTACCGACGTCGCGATGCCAGGCGTTGCCTGGATTGGGGCACCGGATCTCACGGCGCGCCGCTACCAAGAGGGTAGTGGAGAGCCGCCTTTAGTTAGAAGGAGGTTAGCGTGCCCGAGCCATCAGGCGCGCTCCCGGAGAGGAAGCTGCACGCGGCAGTTCCGGCTTGGGTAATTGGCCCTCCGCCCACATCGCCGCCAGGCTCGCCCGCGGCAGTCCGAGCGCCCCCTGGTACACGAGATACCGAGGCTCCCAGCGCGGGAAGAACTTGGCGTTGAAGCGGTACAGGCTCTCGATCTGAAAGAACGGGTTGCCGGCGGCGATGAGCTTGCCCAGCGCCCGCTCGGAGGGCCGCTCGGGGCTGTGCATCCACCGGGCGAAGGCGGCGAAGTTCAGGGACATCTCGTCCACGCCGCGCTCGCGCAGCAGTTCGACGGCGCTGACCACCATGAACTCGGTCAGGCCGTTGGGCGTCCGCGGGTCGCGCCGCATGAAGCTCAGCGACATCGCCGAGCGCCCGTAGCACGGGACGAAGTGCAGGACGCCGCGGATCGCGCCGTGCTCATCCCGGGCGAGGACAACGAGGGTGTCCTCTCCGTGGTCGCCGTGCAGGGAGTCCATCGCCATCGAGAAGCCACGCTCGGGCGCGCCCTCGCGTCCCCGCTCCAGGACCTCCTCCGCCTCGACGGCGACGGCCGGATCAAGCTCGGAGACCCGATGCAGCTCCGCGGCGAAGCCGGCCTTGCGCAGGCGGCTGACGGACTGGCGCACCTTGCGGATCGCCCGGCCCTCGAGCGAGAAGCTCGCCAGCTCGATGATCGCCTCGTCGCCCAGGTACATCGTGCGCAGGCCCAGCTCCTCCCACAGGGGCACTAGCCGCTCGCTGGCGCCGATCGCGCCGAGCTTGAGGCCGCGCGCCGCCGCGAAATCCCTGAGGTCGGCCAGCAGCTCCGGTACGGCCGCGTCCGCTCCCACGGGGTCGCCGGACAACAGCATCACGCCGTTCTCCACCCGATAGCCGACGAACGCGGAGCGGTCGGAGCTGAAGAAATAGTGCTTGTCGGCGCGCAGCTTGAAGAACGACAGCGTGTCGCTGCCGTGCGCGCGGACCAGCTCGGCGGCGGCGCGACGCGCCGCGGGCCCCGGCAGCGAGGCCGGCGCGGCCAGGGGCCGGAACACAACGTACGCGATGGCCAGCAGCGTCCCGATCTCCACGAGGTGCACGCCCAGCGGGACCCACGCGAAGGCGTGGTGCGCGATGGCGTGGCGCTCGAAGTGCAGGGGGCCGCCGGAGCGCCAGGTCAGCAGATCGCCGGTCTCCCGCGCGACGGCGCTCCACGAGGGCCGGCCGCCCGACACCCAGGCGGCGAGCGCCGTCAGCCCCAGGCCGAATGCCCCCAACACCGGCACCCGCCAGACCGAGCTGCGCAGCGTGATCGGGTCGTGCTCGACGCGGAACTCGATGGCGTCGGCGAACAGCATCGCGGCGGCAGCCCAGGTGAGCAGGGTCTCCTCCACGTCCAAGCCCTTGAGCAGGTCCAGGAGGCCGAGCGCGAGCATCAGCGCGATCGCCACCTGCCAGGCGCGCCGTCGGCGCTTGAGCAGGTACGGGCTGACGAGGAGCAGGGCGGCGCCCGCGGGCAGGGCGAAGGCGTGAAACAGGCGCATGGCCTGGACGGGCTCGACGTCGAGCAGCAGCCGGCCGCGCCAGCGGATGTTCGGGGTCAGCGCCGACGCCACATTGATGAGGCCGACCAGCGCGGCGGCGGTCGCGGCGAGCGCAGGGGTGCAGCGTGCAGTACGTTGGCGAATGCGGGACATGGAGTGTGGCGCCGGCCCAGTGCAGGGCGCTGAGGCCAAAGGACCTGACGGTGCGACACCTCAGGCCGGCGTCTCACCGCAATTTACAGCGTTAGTCGGCGGCGGTTACGCTCGCCACCGTTGCCGTTGTGTTTGTGCTCCGTGCCGGGGTGGGCGTGTGACCGCCCATGCGCGCGGCGGCAACGCCGCGGACCGGATCGCGCCGGACCGGCAGCAGCATGCTGAGCGCGAGCGCGCCCAGCGGGAAGACCACGAGCAATTCGAACACCGAGCGCAGCCCGTGGGCGTCGGCGAGGATGCCCAGCAGCGGCGCGGCGACCCCGCCCATGCCGACCGACAGCCCGATGGTGACGCCGGAGGCCACCCCGATCCGCCCGGGCAGGAACTCCTGGCCCATGACGATGGTGACCGCGAACGTGGCGATGGTGGCCGCGCCCGCGACCGCGGCGAACGCCATTGCCGGCGCCGGAGGCGAGGCGAGGAACCCGATGGTGAGAAACGGCAGCACGGCCATCGAGCCGATCAGCACCGACCGGCGTCCAAAGCGGTCGGCCAGCCGCCCGCCCAGAAGCGTGCCGATCGCACCGCCCACCAGCATCACCGTAAGCGCGGCGCCGCCGACGCCCTTGCTGGTGTGCAGGACGTGGATGAAGTACAGGGGGATGAAGGTCACGAAGCCGAAATAGACGAAGGACCGCAGCGCGATGACGACGGCCAGCAGCGTGAACGGCCGCCACTCGTCGTGAGCGGCGGAGGCGGTGCGGGCGCGCGTGAGGTCGACGCGGAAGGTCTCCAGGCGTGGCAGCTCGCGGGCGAGGACGAGCCCCATCAGCGACGTGGGGACGATCACGAGCAGCGTCCCCGACAGCCCGAAGACGAGCACCAGCGGGGTGACGAGCGCCGGCCCCAGCGCGAAGCCGACGTTGCCCCCAACGCTGAACAGGCTCATGCCGCTGGAGCGCCGCGCTCCCGAGACGTAGTTGGCAAAGCGCGACCCCTCGGGGTGAAAGGCGGCGACGCCGATCCCGCTGACGACCACGGCGGCGAAGGTGAGCGCGTAGCTGGGAGCGACGGCGGCCAGGGCCACGCCGAGGCCGCCGAGGATCGGCCCCGCCGGCATCAGCCAGGGCAGCGAACGACGGTCGGACAGGTGGCCGAACAGCGGCTGGATGACGGAGCTGGCGATCGTCGCGGCCAGGATCAGCGCCGAGGCGCCGGCGTAGCTGAGGTGGTCGCGGACGATGAGAAACGGCAGCAGCGCCGGGATCGATCCCTGGCCGACGTCGGTGAACAGGTGCCCGGCGGACAGCATGGCCATGGCGCGGCGGTCGACACCGGGCCGGCGCACGGTCCCCGCCGCGGTCACTGGGCGTCGATCTCGCGGATCTTCTGCTTGACCCGGCGCTGCTTGTCGCCGAGTTCGGCGGCGAGATCGGTCAGCTCGCTGAGCCGGGTCTTGACCAGATCGAGCTGGTTGGAGATGTGAGTGAGCAGCTCCTCGAGGATCCGCTTGCGCTGCTGGGGGTCCTCGGTGTGGGCCAGTTCGTCGCGCAGTTGGGCGCGGGCGCTCTCCGCCTCCAGCAGCTGGGAGAGCTGCTCGAGCGAGAGGCCGAGCAGGTCGCGCAGCCGGATGATCTCCCGCACGCGATCGACGTCTGCCTGGGTGTAGACGCGGTGCTTGCCCTGGGCGCGCTCCGGCGCGCTGTCCAGCAGCCCGATCTCCTCGTAGTAGCGGATCGTGCGCGGAGTCGTGCCGGTGAGCTCAGCGACTTCCCCGATCCGCAGCGAACGGTCGGCGGTGGCGCTCATGACAGCGCCGCCTCGGTCTCGCGGGACTGCTCGGGCGGAGCGGCCGCGACCATCACATCCTTGGGTCGCGCCGCCGAGATGGCCGCGCCGACGAGGGACACCGCGCACAGGCACCACAGCGCCGTGTGCATGTTGGAGATGAACGGCGAGAGCTGCTCGGTGGAGATGTGGTTGGCCAGCCCGGAGAAGACGCCGAACAGCACGTGCTTGGGGACCGCGGAGGTCACAATCGCCAGCACGAAGGCGATCGAGATGACCGCGCCGGTGTTCTGAACGAGCACGCGCGCGCCGGCGGCGATGCCGCGCCGGTGCGGCGGTACCGTGCCCATCATCGCCGCCGTGTTGGGCGAGTTGAACATGCCGCTGCCGATGCCGACGATGAACATGTAGATCCCGGGCCAGACGTAGCTGGTGTCGCGCTGCAGCGTCGTCATCAGCGCCAGGCCGAGGGCCGTAACGAGCATGCCGAGCACAGCCAGCGTCCGCGATCCGCGGCGATCGGCCCAGATCCCGGCCAGCGGCGAGGCGATGAGCATGCCCAGCGCCAGCGGCGCCAGCTTGACGCCCGCCAGGATCGGCGAGTCGCCCTGCACGCCCTGGAAGTAGAAGACGAAGACGAACATCAGGGCGAAGCGGGACAGGCCGTTGGCAAACGCGGCCGCCGACGCGGTCGAGAACAGACGGTTGCGGAAGATCGACAGGTCGAGCATCGGGGCCTTCTGGCGGCTCTCAATCAGCACGAAGCTCGGCAGCAGCACGACGGCCAGGATGAGCGAGGGGATCACCAGCGGCGAGGTCCAGCCCTCGATCCCGCCCTTGGAGATGCCGTAGACGAGGCCGGTGAGCCCGATCGTGAAGGTGATCGTGCCCAGAAAGTCGAACGAGCGGTCCTCGGAGCGTCCCGTGACCTCGTGCAGCACCACCGCGCCCCACAGCGCGCCGGCGAGGCCGAACGGCACGTTGAACCAGAACACCCAGTGCCATGAGATCGCCACGAGCGCGCCGCCGAGCACGGGTCCGATGACCAGCCCGACAGCGGCGACCATCGTGTTCGTGCCCATCGCCAGGCCCAGTTGCTCCTTGGGGAACGCGTCGGTGACGATGGCGGCCGCGTTGGCGAACAGGTATGCGCCGCCGATGCCCTGGACGATCCGCCAGAGGATCAGCTGCGTCCCGTTGGCGGCGAAGCCCGCCCCTAGCGAGGCGGCGGCGAACAACACGAAGCCCAGCACGTAGGCCTTCTTGCGCCCGAACTGGTCCGAGAGCCGTCCCGCGCTGAGCACCAGCACAGTGGAGGCGATCATGTAGACCAGGATCACCCACACGAGCTCGAGCAGGCCGGTGTGCAGGCTGCGCTCGAGGTCGGGCAGGGCGATGATCAACGTGCCGGAGTTGACCGTGGCCAGCAGCATTCCCAGGCTCGTGCACGACAGCGCCCACCACTTGTAGGAGTCGTGGTCGGCGTGGACACCGACCCGGCGGCGTGCCGCCGTGCGGCCGGCCTGGGGAGCGTTGAGCACTGACAACTGCGTACCTGCCTTCAACCGAAATCTTACGTAAACGTCAGAATAGCAGTTATCGGCACGCCGAGATCAGCGGTTGAGCCCGGCTCGCGGCCTGCTCAGGTCTGCCGGCCGCTGGGGTGTACAGGCCGCTCAGGCGCGCCTGGCCCCTAACCGCGGCGCTTCTTGTGGCGCGCGACCGGCTGGCGCAGTCTGTACAGCCGGTTGAGCACGCTGCGCTTGCCCTGGGTGATCGCCAGGCGCACGCGCAGGGTGCGGTTGGCCTTGAGCAGACGCCGGCCGCGTGCGTCCATGCCCTTGGTGATCGTGTGAGTGCGCCCGCCACGCAGCTTGATGGCCAGCCCGCCCACCCCGACCTTGCGCCGGTGATGCCCCTTGCCCGTCTGGATCAGGAGGGTGAGGCGCCCGGTGCAGTTGAGGTTCACGGGGCCCCGGCAGGCGACGCGGACGCGCAGCTTCGTGCCGTCCACGATCTTGACGCGGCCCACGATCACCAGCCGTCCCGTGAGCGTGCTGTGCACCGGAGGTCCTGGCCCGCCGGGGCTGGTCGAGGCCGAGGACGCGCCGAGCAGCACTCCGCCCCAACCGTCCACGGCGGCGCAGGTGTTCTGCGGCGGGCAGGCGATCCCGGTGATCGGCCAGCCGTCGACGTCGCTCAGGCTCCACGCACCCGCCCCGCCGGTGGGCCTGGTGCTCGCCAGCACGTTGCCGGAGGCGTCCCCGGCCACGCACAGCGATGCTGACGGGCACGTCACCGTGTTGATGAGGTTCGGCGCCCCGTCCGGTGCGTCGACCGACACCGGGGATCCCCAGGCGCCCTTGGCCGGGTTCGTCGAGGTGACGATGGCGCCGTTGCCGTCAACGGCGACGCAGAGGATCGTGGACGGGCACGACACCGCGTCCAGCGGCGCGCTCTCCACGTTGCCCTCCGTCCACGCCGCGGCCCCGCCCGTCGGGTCGGTCGAGTGCCATTCGGTCCCGCTGCCGTCCACGGCCACGCACAGCGTGGTCGTGGGACACGACACCCCGGGCAGCGCGTCCTCGCCGGCGGCGTCGGCCGACTTCCACGCCGAGGCCCCGCCGGTGGGATTGGTGGACGTGAGCACGGCGCCGGTCGAGTCGGTGGCGACGCACAGGGCGGTCGACGGGCAGGCCACCGCCAGCAACGAGCTGTCGGAGTCGACCGAGGCGGAGTGCCACGCGCCCGCGCCGCCGCCGGGGTTGGTGGAGTGCAGGATGTTCCCGGCCGAGTCCACGGCCACGCACAGCGTGGTGGAGGGACAGGCGATCGCGCTCAGGCCGTTGCCGGAGTCGATCGTCGCGGGCGACCAGCCGGACTGGCCGATGCCGGGAGCGGTGGAGGTGAGGAGATTGCCGTTGGCGTCCACGGCGTAGCACCGGCTCGCCGCCGGGCAGGCGATCGCGTCCAGCGCGGTGCCTGGGCCGCTCTGCAGCGCGGTCGACGCCCAGGCGGCTCCGGTCGGGGCGGTGGAGGTGACCACGTCGCCGCCGACATCGGCTCCGGCGCAGAACGCCGCCGTCGGGCACGACATCGCCACCAACGGTGCGCCGCCCGACCGCGCGGTCACGGTCCACGCCGCGGCCCCGCCTGCCGGGTTGGTGGAGAACGCGACGTTGCCGGCGTCGTCGCCGGCAACGCACAGCGTCGTGGACGGGCACGACACCGAGTCCAGCCCCGCGGCGGTGTCGGCGGCGGCCGGGGTCCAGCCCGAGCTCGGCGCGCTGCCCGGGGTGGTCGAGACCAGGACATTGCCGCTGTCATCGACGGCAACGCACAGGCTCGCCGATGCGCAGGAGACTCCGTTGAGCGACGCCTGCGCATCGACGGCCGCGCTCGCCCACGCGCCGGCGCCGCCGGTGGGGTTGGTGGAGCTGAGCACCGAGCCGCCAGCGTCGACCGCCACGCATAGCGCCGCCGACGGACACGACACGCCGGTCAGCGTGTTGGTGGAGTCGACGATGGCGCTTGACCACGTGGCGGCGCCGCCCAGCGGGTTGGTGGAGGTCCAGACGTTGCCGGACTCGTCCACGGCAACGCAGAGCGACGTTGTGGGGCACGAGATCCCGCTCAGCGGGTTCGCCGTGATGCTCGCCACCGACCACCGGGCCGTGGCCGTGGCCGGCGTGGTGGTGGTCAGCACGTTGCCCATCAGGTCGACCGCGGCGCAGAACGAGCTCGTCGGGCACGAGATCGCCGTCAGGCCGTTGAGGCCGAGGCTGGTCCCGTCGATGTCCGCGGTCGTCCAGGTCGCCGGGCCGCCGGTCGGGTTCGACGAGCTCACAAGGTCGCCGCTGCCGTCGACCGCCAGGCACAGCTGGGCGCTCGGGCACGAGATCGCGCTGAGCGGGGCCGCGCTGCTGGGATCGATCTGCACCGGCACATCCCAGGCGATCGGGTCGGCACGGGCGGTGGCGGCCAGCAGCGCCAGCGCCATCGCCACGGCGGCCAGCCTCACCGACCATCGAAACAGCCGCGCAGCGGCGCACGCGTCCATGACGCGCGCGAACGTATCAGCCGCGCCTCGGTCCTCCGCCGGTCCTTAACCGGATGTGAACCGCGGGGTTACGTCTCGAACCAAGCCACCGTGGCGAGGATCACGAACGCCGCCATGAGGGCCGCGCCCTCGAACGGCGTCGCCTCGCCGTCGCCGGTGATCTGCCACACGATCACCGCGGTGCCCAGCAGGGCGCCGGTGTAGACCGGGGGCAGCACGAACGTGAGCGTGGTCGCCGTCAGCAGCGAGACCAGCACCAGCAGCGGGTACAGGAAGGCGGCGATCTGGGCCACCGAGTTCTTGACCACGGAGATCGCCAACTCGTTCTGGCCCTTGGCGGCCAGCACCACGCCCACGGCGTGCTCCACGGCGTTGCCGGCGGTGGCGACGATCACCAGTCCGGCGAACGAGCGCGAGATCCCCAGCGTGTGGATGGTCGGCTCCAGCGCGTGCACGAACCAGTCCGAGACGAACGCCGCCGCCAGGCCCGAGAGCGCGAGCACGGCGATGCTCACTCCGGTGGGGACGCGCGGCTTCTCGAGCGCGGCCTGGCCGGGCGGCGCGGTGGTGAGGTACTGGTGCACCCACACGCCGTACGCCACCAGGATGGCGCATGCGCTCACGATGCTGATCGTCTTGATGTGGTGGCTGGCGGAGTCGTGCGCCGAGTTGGCCAGCCCGACGAGCAGGATGATGAAGCTCGCGATGAGCAGCAATGTCGCGGTGTCGTTGGGCAGCCGCGGGCTGAAACGCATGACGTGGTCCTCGGAGCGAAGCGACCCGACGACGATCACCAGCCCCAGCACGAGCAGCGCGTTGACGAGGATCGAGCCGAGGATCGCCGTTTCCGCCACCACCTTCTCGCCGGCGTTGAGCGCGAACACCACGACGAAGAACTCGGGCAGGTTGCCCAGCGTCGACTGCATCAGACCGGTGGCGGCGGCTCCGAAGCGCTCGCCCACCTGCTCGGTGGCGAACGACACGATCCAGGCCACGCCGGCCAGCGCGACGCCCGCGACCACGAACGCCACCACGGAGCTGATCCCCGAGACGTAGCGGGAGACGCCCGCGAGCACCACCAGGACGCCAACGACGGCGAGACCGGCGCGCTCGACTCGTGTCAACCCGGCCAGCAGGCGTCTACCTGCCGGTCATCACAGTGTCGTCATCCGAATACGCGGGGGCACAGCAGCACAGCAGGACCAGCAGCGTGCTCCCCGTGTTCCACAGCTTGTGCGGCGTCCCCGGCGGGATCACCACGCAGTCGCCGGCCGTCACCGCCGCCTCGTCCGCGTCCAGGCGCATCCGGCCCTCCCCGGCGACGAAGTAGTACAGCTCCTCGCTGCGCGGGTGGTAGTGCTCGGCCGTCTCCCCGCCAGCCTCCACCGACGCCTCGGCCAGGCTCTGCCCGCGCGCGGTGGTCCACGACGGGTGTGCGAGCTCGCGGATCGACGATCCGTCGGCAGTGATGAACGGGGTGAGGTCACGCAGGTTGGCTTTATCCACCTACTTCACCCTTTCAAACTCGCCGGTCTCGATGTCCTTCGCCACCTGGTCGTCGATCTCGTGCTCGGTGGTGTCGGGATCGGCGCGGCGCAGCTCGATCGTACGCAGGCCCTTGAACTTGAAGATCTCGAGCACGTAGACGAGGTAGACGCTGGCCGCCGCGCAGATCACCGCCAGAACCAGGAGGCCGGCGATCCAGCCGGCCTGGTTGCGATGGTGATGGGACACGATGCGCAGGCCCACGGCCAGCCCGGCCATGAGAAACGACCACGCGTACAGGTAGCCGACGGTCTTGCGCTGCGAGAAGCCGATCCGCGCCATGCGATGGTGGAAATGGTTGGCATCGGCCGACCACGGCTTGCGCCGGTACTTCAGCCGCTTGGCGATGACGAAGCCGGTGTCCAGGAACGGGATGACGAGGATGACGAGCGGGACGATCAGGGCGACCAACGCGTTGGTCTTCAGCGAGGCGACCACGGCGGTGACCCCGAGCAGGTAGCCGAGCAGGTTCGCGCCCGCGTCGCCCATGAAGACCGACGCCGGATAGAAGTTGTGAAAGAGGAAGCCCAACGCACCGCCGGCCGTGATCGCGGCGAGGATCGGCGCCCCATTGACGTGCAGGTCGAAGGCGATGATGGCGAAGGCGACGCCGTCGATCGTGCACAGCCCAGCGGCCAGCCCGTCCACGCCGTCGGAGAAGTTGACCACGTTCATCAGCCCCACCAGCCAGATCACCGTGAGCACGCCGCCCGCGTTGGGGAACTGCAGCGATCCCAGGAACGGCACCGTCACGCTGGTCACCACGGCTCCCCCCTCCACGGCCAGCACCGCGGCCGCGACCTGGCCGAGGAGCTTCGCGGCCGGGGGAAGGTCCCAGACGTCGTCGATGGCACCGACGATTGTGATGATGCACGCGCCCGCGATCACCGCCCACATGTGGACGACCCCGCCCGGTCCCGGCGGTGTGTGCGGGACGTGGGGCAGGAAGATCTTGGGCGGCAGCCAGAACCACCCCGCCACCAGCACCGCCGCCAGGATGGCCAGGCCGCCCAGCAGTGGCGTGTCGCGCCGGGACAGGCCCCGCTCGCGCGGCCGGTCCACGGCGCCCACGCGTCGCGCCAGCCGGGCCACCAGCGGCGTCAATGCCGCGGCGACCGCCGTCGCCACCAGAAACGAGAGCACGGCGTGCCAGTACTGCATGAGCGACAAGCATGCCAGCACCGCCCGACTGCAGTGGTTGTGTCCGGGTGTTCACGCCCGCTTCGCGAGTGCGCCGGCGATGCGGGCCACCACCACAAACGGGCGCCGCGTCAGCTGATTCCACGTGAACCTGAGCACGACGTACCCGGCGGCGACCAGCGTTTGGTCACGCTTCCGGTCGCGTTCGAAGGCTGCCCGGTGGCCATGGGCCCTGTGCCCGTCGACCTCGACGATCAGCTTCTCCGCGGACCAGACGGCGTCGACCTCAAACCCCAGGACATACGTGTTGAACGCGGGCGGTTGGAGCTCGGCCGCCTTGACCAGGTGTCTCAGCCGTCGCTCGGCACCCGAACGGCTGTAGCCCCGCTCGTACCGGTCGCTGAGCAACTCGCGAAGCGCGGCGCATGCCCTTGCGGCCGGGGCACCGCGCCATCGCCGCCGTGATCGCCGCGTCGGTGACCAGCTTCAGCACCCGCGCCTCGTTGAGCAACCGATCCACCGGACCGCGGCCCGCGCAGTCAATCAGCGTCCGCGCCGGGGTGGTCACCGGAAACCCGGCGTGGATGATGACGTCGCGGATATCGAGGGTCTTGACCCGGTGCAGGCGTAGCCCGTCCTGCTTCTCGGCGGTTCGGCCCATCTGCGTAATGGCCACGAAGGAGGGGGTTGCGGCCAATCCCCACACCGCCGCCGCGGACTCATGGCTCAACACCGCATCGTCACCGACGTACAACAGGGCCGCGGTTTCGGCCGCCCACAACTCCAGGACCGGATCCACCACCGACACCACGGACGGCAGAACGCGATGCAGCGACCCCGCCGCAATCCGATGGTCGTACGAGCCGCGCGTGATCCCCAGCGCCCGCAACTGCGACACATGCACCAGCGTGCGCTGGGCCGCCGCGATCTCGGCCAACCCCCGCTCCCCAGTCCCCCGAACCTGTAGATCCCGGAAAACTCGCGCCGGCCGCCCAGGTTTTCCGGGATCCGCATCCCCTGCCTGCACAACCCGCCAAACCTGCGGACGCCATCCACGTTTTCCGGGAAATGCAGGTTCACCAGGCCCCATATAGATAAGAGCCGCCAGGACCCCCACATCCACCCCCCTCCCCGGCCGCCGTTTGCTGCTGGACGCCGCCCACGCAGACCCCGCCGACGCCGGCGCCGCCGCCGACGCGCGCGGAGAAGGCTCAGACCGCAGCCGGCGTGCCGAGCTGCGCGTACAGCGGGTAGCGCTCGGCGATCGCCTCGACGCGCTCGGCGAACTGCGAGCGCGCATCGTCAAACCCGTCACCGGCGGTCAGCACGGCGGCGATGATCTTGCCGACCTCGACGAAGTCGTCCACCTGCAGCCCACGGGTCGCCAGGGCCGGCGAGCCGATCCGCAGCCCCGACGAGACGGCGGGCGGGCGCGGGTCGAACGGGACGGCATTGCGGTTGACCGTGATGCCGACGGCGTGCAGGCGATCCTCGGCCTGCTTGCCGTCGAGCTCTGATTCGCGCAGATCGCACAGGACGAGATGCACATCGGTGCCGCCGGTCAAGACACTGACGCCCCCGCCGGCCGACAGCAGCTCGGTGCCCACCGCGCGGGCGCCGTCCAGCGTGCGCTGCTGGCGCTCGCGGAAGGCGTCGCTGGCGGCGATCCGGAGCGCCACGGCCTTGCCGGCGATGATGTGCTCGAGCGGGCCGCCCTGCTGGCCGGGGAAGACCGCGGAGTCGATCTTCTTGGCGTACTCCTCGCGGCACAGGATCATCCCGCCGCGACCGCCGCCGATCGTCTTGTGGATCGTGGTGGTGGTCACGTCGGCGTACGGCACCGGCGACGGGTGCAGGTCCGCGGCCACCAGGCCGGCGAAGTGCGCCATGTCGACCATGAGGTAGGCGCCGACCGAATGCGCGATCTCACGGAAGCGCACAAAGTCCAGCTGACGCGGATATGCCGACCAGCCCGCCACGATCATCTTGGGGCGGTGCTCCTCCGCCAGCCGCTGCAGCTCGTCCATGTCGATCAGCGAGGTCTCGCGATCCACGTGGTAGGCGACGATGTTGTACAGCCGCCCCGAGACGTTGATCTTCATCCCGTGCGTGAGGTGGCCGCCGTGAGAGAGCTCGAGGCCCATCAGGGTGTCGCCGGGCTGGAGCAGCGCCTGGTAGACGGCCGTGTTGGCCTGGGCGCCCGCGTGCGGCTGCACGTTGGCGTGGTCTGACCCGAACAGCGCCTTGGCCCGGTCGATCGCCAGCTGCTCGGCGATGTCCACGAACTCGCAGCCGCCGTAGTAGCGCTTGCCGGGATAGCCCTCGGCGTACTTGTTGTTCAAAACGGACCCCTGGCACTCCAGCACCGCCAGCGGCGCGAAGTTCTCCGAGGCGATCATCTCCAGCGTCCGCTGCTGACGCTCGAGCTCTTTGCCGAGCACATCGGCGATCTCGGGGTCCACCTCGGCGAGCGGGCGGTTGAAGAAGTCAGCGGGCAGGTCGGCGGCCACGGGGCGTCACATAGTAACGGCGGGGTCAGCTGTCACCACGGCGAGGTCGCGACGCTCCCACACGACGTGCGCGTCAAACCCGGTCTCGGCCAGCCAGCGCAGCTGATCGGCGAGCGGACTCGGGTGGTCATAGCCGTCTGACAGCGGGATCACCGCGTCCGCAGCGTCGAGCGGGACGATCACATCACCGAGCACGAACCGGCCCCCGGGCGCCAGCACCCCGCGCACCCGCGCGAACAGATCGCGTTTCAATCGCCCGTCCAGATGATGGACGCACAACGCGCTCGCCACCAGGTCGAACGGCCCCTCGGGCAGCGGCCCCTCGATGGCCCCGACGTGCAACGTCACCCGGTCGGCGGGCAGTGCAGAGCGCGCCGCGGCCAGCATCGACGCGCTCTCATCAACGCCCACCAGCCGCGCGTCCGGGTGGCGCTCCAGCAGCCGGCGCGCGGTCTCCCCGGTCCCGGTCCCGAGCTCGAGCACCCGCGCCGCGCCCGAACCGCTCGCCTGTGCCACCGCCTCCTGGAACTCGTCGTACCAGGGGATGTCCTCGTGGATCATCTCCGCGTACGTGGACGGGTCGAAGTGAAACTGCCACTGCAGCGCCGCCGCCACGTCGTCTCGCGAGATCGCCCCCTCGCGCACGACCCCCCACTCCCCGGAGGCCTCGAAGGCCGTCAGGTCCACCACGGTCGACGGCGTCCCCGGCAGCTCGCCGCCGTCGATGACCAGGTCGGCGCCGCGGCGCAGAGCCTCGGGCACCTCGTCCAGCCGCCGGGCATCGGGGCCGCCCGCCAGATTGGCGCTTGATTGCAGGACCGGCCACGACACCCCCTCGAGCAGAGGCACCACCGGCACCCGCAGCCCGAAGGTCGAGAAATCGTCGCCGCAGGCGAGCGGGAAGCGGCCCGCCCGGTTGGGCAGCAGCACCGTCACCGGCCCCGGCAGCAACCGCGGCAGCGCCGCCCGCGTGCGCTCGCCCTGCTCGGGCAGCGCCGCGAGCGCCAGCTCGACGTCGAAGAACATCACGGCCGAGGGCTTGTCCAATCGGCGGCGCTTGAAGCGATACAGCCGCTCCACCGCCTCCCGGTTGTGGACATCGCAGGCCAGCCCATAGACCGTGTCGGCCGGGAACACGGCGACCCCGCCCACGCTCATGCAGCGCTCAAAGACCTCTGCTTGCGACCCGCGCGAAGTCACGCCGTGCCCACCACCACGCGCTCGAGGCCGGCCAGGTCGCGCCGGACCCCGACCTCGCCATAGCCGGCGTCCCACAGCAGTTGCTGCACTGCGGCCGACTGCTCGGGCCCGATCTCCAGTGCAAGGAGGCCCACCGTCGGGCCGGCCACGGCGCTCACGGCTCGCCGGATCACATCGAGCCCGTCGGCGCCGGCGAAGAGCGCACTCGGCGGCTCATAGCGGGCGACGTCGGGTGGGAGCTCCACGCCGGAGGCCACATAGGGCAGGTTGGCCAGCACGGCATCGGCGAAGACGTCGTTCATGAGGTCCGCGACGACGAAGCGCACGTCCAGCCCGAGCCGCTCGGCGTTGGCCCGCGCCACCGCCACCGCGTCGGCGCTCACGTCCGCGCCGCTCACCCGCAGGTCCGGCCGCTCATCCTTCAACGCCAGGGCCACCGCCCCGCTCCCGGTCCCCACGTCCACCACCCGCGCACCGGACGCGAGCTCAAGGCCCACCTCCACCAGCAGCTCGGTCTCCGGCCGCGGGATCAGGACCCGCCGGTCCACCGCGAGCTCCAGCCGCCGGAACGCACGGCGCCCCAGGATGTACGCGATCGGCTCGCGTACCTCGCGCCGCGCCAGCAGCCCCTCGAACCCGTGCCGAGCCGGCTCCGGCAGCCGCTCGTCCCGGTCGATCACCAGCCGTTCGCGGCCGACGCCGAGCGCCTCGGCCAGCAGCAGCTCAGCGTCCAGGCGGGGCGTGTCGCATCCCGCCGCGGCCAGCCGCGCGACCCCCGCCCGGAGGGCGTCGCCAACCGAGGCCCCAGCGAGCTCAGCCGGCGGCACGCTCTTCCAGCCGCCGTCGCTTCTCGTCGTCCTGGAGCGCGTCGGTCAGCTCGTCGAGCTCGCCGAGCAGGATCTCGTCGAGGTTATGCACGAGCAGGTTGATGCGGTGGTCCTTGACCCGGCGTTCGCCGTAGTTGTAGGTGCGGATCTTCTCGGCGCGGTCCCCGGTCCCCACCTGGGCCAGGCGGCTGGCCCCGAGCTCGGCCTGCTGCTCGGCGAGCGCGCGCTCGTAGAGCCGCGCGCGCAGCACACGCATCGCCCGGTCGCGGTTCTGCAACTGGGACTTCTCGTCCTGCATCGAGACGACGATCCCGCTGGGACGATGGGTGATCCGCACCGCCGAGTCGGTGGTGTTGACCGACTGACCTCCGGGGCCGGAGCTGCGGTACACGTCGATCTGCAGGTCGTTGGGGTCGATATCCACCTCCACGTCCTCGGCCTCGGGCAGGACCGCCACGGTGGCGGTGGAGGTGTGGACGCGGCCCTGAGACTCGGTCTCGGGCACGCGCTGAACGCGATGGGTGCCGCCCTCGAACTTGAACACCGAGTACGCCCCGTCGCCCTTCACGGCAAAGGTGTAGTCGCCGTCGCCCACCGACAGGAGCTCGACCTTGAAGCCGCGCCGCTCGGCGTAGCGGGTGAGCATGCGGTACAGGTCGCCGGCCCAGATGCCCGCCTCGTCGCCGCCGGCGCCGGGCCGGATCTCGACGATGACGTTCTTGTCGTCGTTGGGGTCGCGCTCCACCATGGCCAGGCGGATCTCGTCCTCCAGCGCGTCCATGCGCTCGCGCGAGCTCTCCAGCAGGGCCCGCAGCTCAGCGTCCTCACCGTCCTCGGCCAGCAGCTCGCGCGCGCCCTCGAGATCGTCGGCCGCGCGGCGGTACTCGCTGGCCAGCTTGGCGGCGGGCTCGAGCTCGCGGTACGCGCGGCTCGCCGCCGCGAAGCGCTCGCGGTCGGAGATCACCGTCGGGTCAGACAGCTCACCCTCGAGCTCGCCGAAGCGGGTCTCGAGCTGGGCGACGAGTTCGTCGATCATGCACGCGAGTGTAGGAGCCAATCAAGGCCCCCACATTCGCGTGCGCGACCGTCAGTCGTTGGGGTTGACCGCGCTCTTGACCTTGTCGGCGGCGCCGCCGACGGCGTCCTTGACCTTGCCGGACGCCTTGTCGACCTTGCCCTCGTTCTTGAGGCTCTGGTCGTTGGTCAGGTCGCCGGCGGCTTCCTTGACCTTGCCCTTGCTGCGATCAACCGTTCCGTCAGACATACCGAGCTCCTTAGTCGTGGACAAACCTGCGTACAGGTGCGCTACCCACCGGTAGGAGTCGGCAAAAAGAGCGCTACGCGACGACCTCGAGGCCGATGAGATCCTCGGCCGAGGTCTCGCCCGGCGTCTCCACCGCGAGCACCGCCTCGAGCGACGCGATCGACACCGCGAGCTGATCGAGGTCCGGCTCTCGCGTCGTCAGCTTCTGGAGCTGGAGCCCGGGATACATGATCCACTGCACCCAGCGATGGCGCCGGTTGCGCCCGGCCCATTTGATCACCTCGAACGACAGGCCGGCGATCAGCGGCACGCCCAGGATCCGCGTCAGCACCAGGATCCACCACGAGGGCAGGCCGATGGGGGCGAACACGAAGATCGCCATGATCATCACGATGAGCAGGAAGCTCGTCCCGCACCGCGGGTGCAGGCGCGAGTAGAGCTTGGCCCGCTCCGGCGTCAGCTCGTCGGCGGCCTCGTAGCAGGAGATGACCTTGTGCTCGGCGCCGTGGTACTCGAACACGCGGCGCAGGTCGCGCACGCGCGAGAGCAGCACCAGGTAGCCGAGGAAGATCGCGGTCCGCAGCACGCCCTCGACCAACCAGAACAGCAGCGACGACCCCAGCTGGTCCTTGATCAGGCTCGTCAGGCCGACGGGGACGACGAAGAACAGGCCGATGGCGAACACCACCGACACCAGCACGGTGAAGAACCACGCGCCGCCGGAGATCTCCTGCGCCTCGGAACCGTCGCCGGCATCGGGCAGCTGTGCGTTGGCGGAGATGCCGAGCGCGCGCAGGCCGATCGCGAGCGAGTCCGCCAGCGCCACCACCCCGCGGATGACCGGAAGGCGATACAGCCGCCGGCGCCGAGTGCGCCGCTTGATCGGGAAGGTGCTGATCGAGATCTCGCCCAGCGTCTCGGGCGGGGCGTCCTCGGCGGGGGGCTTGCGCACCGCCACCGCCCACGTCTTGACGCCGCGCATCATCACGCCCTCCAGCACGGCCTGGCCGCCGACGGGGGCGTCGCGCGTGGCCGTCAGCGGCTGCTCGCGCCCGTCGCCCCCGTCGTGGCTCATCTTGGGACCCGGGCCGCTAACCGGCCGTGGTCCGCGCGTTGCGCCGCCCCTTGGCGACGCGGCGCTGGAAGCGCTCGACCCGTCCACCGGTGTCGACCAGCTTCTGGCGGCCGGTGTAGAAGGGATGGCACGCCGAGCAGATCTCGACGTGGATCTCGGACTGGGTGGAGCGCGTCGTGAACTCGTTGCCGCAGGTGCAGCGAACGTGCGCTTCCTGGTAATTGGGGTGGATCTCGGTCTTCATCGTCATATGAAGTCTAGCGACGCTCGCCCGCGCCCCCGCTGGGCTCCGGGGCCGCCGCGCTACGTGCTCGTCGTGCCCGGGCAGACCGCGCTCATGACGTTGTTGGCGCGGTTGAAGTCGTCGATCTGACTGGCGGAATCGGCGCTCACGGTCGGCGGGTTGGCGGGATCGCACACTGGGCCCACGAACGTGAGCGTCCGGCTCTTGCCCGCGCCCAAGAACGAGATCGTGGTCATCATCGGGGGCGAGTTGTCGCCCGGCGCGAACAGCACCTGGAACGGGCCGGCGCCCGTCAGTCCCTGGTTGGCGATGATCGCGGTGTAGAGCTGTTTGTTGGGGTGACCGGCGATGGGGTCGACGGTGATGGACGTGACCAGGAGATCGGGCCGCAGCTCACGCTGGCGGCAGGTGCGGCTGTAGCGGGTGGCGGTCCCCAGCACCTTGCCGTGGGTGCCGGTCCACCGGAAGGTCAACCCGGAACTGGTAGGTGAAGGGCACGTCGAGGTTGTAGACGGACTTCTGCAGCCGCCACACGTCTCCGGGCAACCGGCCGAGCGTCGGGTTGGCCGGGCTCTTCCACAGCCCGAGATCTCCGCCCTGCACCGTCTGCACCGGCAGCCCCGTCGACCGTTGCAGCAGATCGATGCGGATCGCCAGCTTGCGGGTGCCCGTCAGCGGGCGCATCACCGCGTCCACCGACACGGCCCGTTCGCCGGGATCGAGCGCGTGGGTGCAGGCGAAGCCCGCGAGCTGGGAGCGCGGCGGCGTGGTGGCGGCGACCGACGCCGCCGGCACAGCGGCGGCCCCGAGCGCGGCCAGCGCGGTGACGAAGCGGCGGACCCTCATACGTCCCCTTAACTCCCGGAGGACGCGGAAGTTTCCCGCTAGGTCACGGTGTACAGCGGGCCGTCGCCGCCCTCGGGCGGGGTCAGACGCCCGCCCTTGGCCGTGATGGCCCCGCATTGCACGCAGTTGGTGTAGTTGACGATCACGTCGACGTTGCCCTCTGCCGACGCGTCGTCGGGGATCTCATAGACCCCCGCCGGGCACATCCAGCGCCACCCCTCCGCGATCTCGCGCGGGACGTTGCGGCGCACCCGGATGTGGTTGGGGGCGTCGTCGCGGGTCGCGTTGCCTGAGATGTAGACGCTGCCGAGCTTGTCGAAGGTGTACTTGCCGTCGGGCTTGGGATAGCCCTTGTTGGTGTCGCCCACGAACAGCGCCACCGCGTCGCCGCGATGCCAGGGCAACCGGCCGCGCGGAATCTTGCCCTTGGTCATGATCGCCGCGCCGCTCAGGGGGGCGCCCTTCAGGAAGCCCTTCTGGAACGGCTGGCGCGTGTTGCGCACCTGGTAGAGCTCCTGGCCGACCGACGAGTCCTCCACGGCCTGCTCGTAGACCTGCAGCGACTCGCCCAACTTCAGCGACCTGTAGATCGCGTCGCCGGCGAGGATGCCCGCCTTGATGCAGTGGTGCACGCCCTTGAGCGCGGCGGCGTCGACCATCCCGGCCGAGTCACCGACGAGCAGCGCGCCGGGCATGGTCAGCTTGGGCATCGACCAGTAGCCGCCGCCGGGCAGCGCCTTGGCGCCCCAGGCGACGCGCTCCCCGCCCTCGAGGATGCCCTTGACCAGCGGATGCAGCTTGAACTGCTGGAGCAGGTCGTGGGCCGAGGTCGTGGCGTCGGCGTAGTCGAGGTCCACCACGAAGCCGATCGAGACGAGGTCGTCACCGGTCTTCTCGTCCTTCATCGGGTACAGCCAGGTGCCGCCGACGTGCCCGTACTTGGACGGGACCTTCAGCGGCCACGGACCGATGGTGTGGATGACGCGGTCCAGCGGCTTGGGCACCTTCCACACCTCTTTGACCCCGAGCTCCCACACCTGGGGCTCGCGGCCGTTGCCGAGGTCGAACTCCTTGATCGCGGCACCGGTGAGGTGGCCCCAGCAGCCCTCGGCCAGGACCGTGACCCGGGCCTTGATGTCGGTGCCGGGCTCGAAGTTGCCCAGCGGCTCGCCGTCCTTGCCGCGGCCCTTGTCGCCGGAGCGCACGCCCACGACCCTGCCGTCCTCCACGATCAGCTGCGTCGCCGAGGTCTCGGTGAGGATGTAGGCCCCGCCCTCCTCGGCCTGGGCCTGCTGGAAGCGGGCCAGGGCCGCAACGGAGACCACCTCGTTGCCCTTGTTGTGGAAGTTGGGCACCGCGAAGATCGGCACCGGCAGCTTCATCTTGCCGTTGGGCAGCGCGTAGATGGACTCCTTGGTGACCTCGCCGAAGGCGAAGCGCTCCCGGCGCCAATCCTCGCGCGACATGTCGGGGAAGAGCTCCTGCAGCGGGCCGGGGCGCATGACGGCGCCCGACAGGTTGTGCCCGCCGCAGGTCTTGGCCTTCTCGATCACCGCGACCGGCACCTCGCCGAGCTTCTCCATCAGCTCCGGGTCATCGCCCAGCAGCCCCAGCAGCCGGTTGGCGCAGGCCAGGCCGGCGGTGCCGCCGCCGACGATGGCGACGCCCACCTCGATGAGCTCGTCCTCGTCGTCGAGTCCCCGCTTGACGAACTCCTGGACGGAGTCCACCGGGGGCGGGAAATCGATGGGCGCGTGGTGGTGACCGTTGCTCCCCGCCATGTCAGTCTCAGCCCCCCTTCTTGGCCTTGATCGCCTCGGTGAGCTTGGGCATGATCTTGTTCAGATCGCCCACGATCCCGAGGTCTGAGAACTCGAAGATCGGTGCGTTGGCGTCCTTGTTGATGGCGATGATGTTCTCCGAGGACTGCATGCCGACCTTGTGCTGAATGGCCCCGGAGATCCCGGCCGCCAGGTACAGCTTCGGCGACACGGTCTTGCCGGTCTGGCCGATCTGGGCGGCGTAGGGGTACCAGCCGGCGTCCACCACGGCGCGGGTGGCGGCGACGGCGCTGTTGCCGCCGAACGCCTTGGCCAGCGCCTCGGCCAACTCGAAGCCCTCGGCCTTGCCCAGGCCGCGACCGCCGGCCACCAGGATGTCGGCGCCCTCGATGTCGACGTCGGCGCCGCGCTGCTCGCCGCGCGTGACCATCTTGGCCTGATTGGACCACGGCGAGTACGCCACGTCCACGTCGACCACCTCGGCGTCGGCGCCGCCGTTCTGGTGGATCTCGAACGCGTTGATGCGGCCGATGATGATCCCCAGGTCGCCTCGATAGTGGGAGACCGAGATCTTGGAGTCCTGGAGGATCGGCCGCTCAGCCACCAGCTTGCCGTCCTCAGCACGGACCGCGGTGACCTCCATCGTCACTCCGGCCTGCTTGCGCGCGGCCAGCCCGGCGCCGATCTCGAAACCGAGCAGGCCGCCGCCGAACAGCGCGTACCCGTGGCCGCCCTCGTCGATGACCTTGTCCATCACGTCGATGACCGGCTGGGCCAGGCCCTCGGGTCCCTTGGCGCGGTAGACCTTCCGCGCCCCGTACTGGCCCAGGGTCTTGCAGAGGTCGTCGGTGAGATCGTCGCCGCCTACGACCACGGCGTCGCACTGACCGCCGACCTCCTTGGCGCGCGCGGCGCCCTCGGACACGGCGCCCAGCGAGTTCTTGTTCAACTCGCCCTCGTAGTGCAGAACGTAGGTGAGAACGTCAGCCATTAGTGGTCTCCTTCGTGCGTGCGGTCGGACCGAGAGCGCTCACTGACGAGTGTCTGACAAGGACGCAGTGAGCGATGCGTGCCTTTGGCACGTGAGCGAACGAGGACGCCGTCAGGCGCCGTCAGGGGGCGCTCGAATCCGAGCGCATGTGCGGAGGAGGCCACTAGATCAGCTTCCTTTCGTCGAGCCAGGCGACGATCTTCTCGACGGTGTCGTCGGTGTCCTCGTCCTCGATGATCGTGCCGGCGGACTTGGCCGGCGGATCCTTGAACTCGCCGCACTGCACGCGCGAGCCCTCCCCGCCGACCAGCGAGGCGTCGATGCCGACGTCGCCGACGCCGACGGTCTCCAGCGGCTTCTTCTTGGCGCCCATGATCGCCTTCAGCGACGGGTAGCGCGGCTCGTTGATGGCGTCGCCCACCGAGATCACGGCCGGGAGCGCCACCTCGACGGTGTCGTAGCCGTACTCGGCCTGGCGCTCGCAGGTCAGTGACTCGCCCGCGACGTCCATCTTGATCACCTGGGTCAGCGACGGCATCTTCAGGTGGTCGGCCACGACCGCGCCGATCGTGTAGCACTCGCCGTCATCGGACTGCTGGCCCAGCAGGACCAGGTCGGGACTCTCCTTCTCCAGTGCCTTGGACAGCGCGTAGCCGGTCGCGGCCACGTCGGATCCGGCCAGCCCGTCATCGGACAGGTGCAACGAGCGGTCGGCACCGAGCGACACGGCCTTCTGCAGCGCGCGCGTGGCGGTCGACGGCCCCATCGTGACCGCGACGATCTCGTCGACCTCAATGGCCCCGCCCTCGCGGATCTGCATCGCGGCCTCGATCGCGTGGGTGTCGTAGGGATTGAGGTTCCTCTCTCCCGACCTGTCCATGCGCCCCGTCGAGAGATCGATGCGCTTCTCGACGGCGGCGTCCGGCACCTCTTTCACCAGGACGCAAATCTTCAAGTGTGGCCTCCTATCGAGTGTCCTGAGCGGGGTTGAGTCACCCGCGTGCTCACGATGGTTCTCATTGAAAGGTGCTGCGACTATACCCCGTTGACTGACGAGTCAATCGGTTGGGGCGAGCGGGCGGAAGGGCCTTTGGTACGCGAATGTTCCCGCCACCGCCGCGCCTCAGATGGTTGATCGCACGGCCACCAACCATCTACGCGCGGACGGCGCCGCGGATGAAGTCGATCGCCTGCTGGGCTGGCGCGCCAGGGGTGAACACTTCGGCCACCCCCAGGGACTTGAGCTCCTCGATGTCGTCGGACGGAATCGTCCCGCCCACGGTGACAACGACGTCGTCCACGCCCTGCTCGGCGAGCAGTTCCATGATCCGCGGCACGAGCGTCATGTGGGCCCCGGACAAGATCGACAGGCCGACGGCGTCGGCGTCCTCCTGGATCACCGTCTCCACGATCTGCTCAGGTGTCTGGTGCAGACCGGTGTAGATCACCTCCATGCCGGCGTCGCGCAGGGCGCGAGCGATGATCTTCGCGCCACGGTCGTGGCCATCGAGCCCCGGCTTGGCGACGACGACGCGGATCTTCTTCTCGGAGGAGGACATCTCTGAAAGCGCCGCGGATTGTAGTCCTCACGTGCCCGGCCGCGCCTGGGCGCTATCGCACCACGACGGTCATCTTCATCTTCGGATGCACCGTGCAGACCAGGGCATAGGTGCCCTTCTTGGTGAAGACGTGGCTGTAGCTGCCGCGCACCTGCGTCTTGGAGCTGAAGAACGCCGGCCCCGTGTGGACGACGACGTTGTGCTTGAGCACGCCCGTCCACTTCCACGTGACCTTCGTGCCCCGCCCCACGGTCAGGGTCTTGGGCCCGTAGTAGCTGTCGGCGACGCTGACGGTCTTGGTTGACGAGGCGATCGCCGTGACGGCGGAAACAGCGACGAGGACGACGGTGAGTGCGATGACGAGACGGAGGCGGCGTGTGAGCATGGCGCGGCAGTCTATGACCGCGCGAAGCCGCGCTGCGCCGATGCGATCCGCTTCATCGCCCGGGGAGGGCGCACCCGGCGCAGAACCACCACGCTGCCGATCCCACCCGCCCCGGCCGCCGCCCCCAGCGCCACGGCCGTCTTCAGCCGGCGCCCCAGCCGGTCCAGGCGCAGCACGTCCCAGCCGCGCTCGCGCGCGATCCGGGCCAGCGTGCCGTCGGGATTGACCGCCACCGGATGACCGACGGCCTCGAGCATCGGCAGGTCGGACTCCGAGTCCGAGTAGGCGTAGGAGGCCGACAGGTCGATGCCCTCGCGCTCGGCCAGCGCGCGCAGCGCCTCGGCCTTGCCGCTGCGGTACACGAACACCCCGGCGGGCCGGCCGGTGTACACGCCGTCGACCACCTCAGAGATCTCCGAGCCGACCGCGCCGTCCAGCGCCATCACCTTCGCCAGGATGTCGGCCAGCTCCTGGGACGCGGCGGTGACGATGTAGGCGGGGCGGCCGTGGTCCTGGTGCTCGTGCGCGAGGGCCAGCATCTGGGGATAGACACGGGGCAGGATGCCGGCCAGAACGTTGGCTCCCAGGCGCTCGAGGTCGACCACACGGGTGCCCTCCAGCGACGCCGCGATCCGCTCGCGCAGGGCCTCCGAGTCGGCGTCGGTGGCGCCGCGCAGGCGGAACTGGACGTTGGCGATGGCGTCGGAGAGCAGCTGGCGGCGACCCAGCAGCCCCGCACGGTAGGCGGCGCGCCCGAACTGGAACGCCGACGACCCCTGCATGAGGGTCTTGTCGAGATCGAAGAACGCGGCCCCGCGCGGGGCGCGGGGATCGGCGGCCGCGTCTGATCCGGGCGGGCGGTCAGCCGCCATTGACCTCCACGATCACGGCGTCGCCCTGGCCACCGCCGGAGCAGATCGCAGCGCAGCCGAGCCCGCCGCCGCGGCGGCGCAGCTCATAGACCAGGGTGCCGAGGATGCGCGCGCCCGAGGCCCCGATGGGATGGCCGAGGGCGACGGCGCCGCCGTTGACGTTGACCTTGTTCTCGTCAATGCCGAGCATCCGGATCGAGTTCAGGGTCACGGAGGCAAAGGCCTCGTTGATCTCCCACAGGTCGATGTCCTCCGCCGTCAGGCCCGCCTTGCCCAGCGCCTTCTGCGCCGCCTTGGCCGGCGTGCGCGCCAGATACGCGAAGTCGTCGGCAACCGCGGCCTGAGCGACGATCGTCGCCAGGGGGCTCTTGCCGTTGGCCTTCGCCCACTCGTCGGAGGCGAGCACCAGGGCGCCGCCGCCGTCGTTGACGCCCGGCGAGTTGCCGGCGGTGTGGGTGCCGTCCTTGAGGAAGATCGGGGGCAGCTTGGACAGGCCCTCGAGGCTGGAATCACGGCGCGGGGCCTCGTCGACCTCCACGGTGGTGTCGCCTTTGCGGCCCTTGATCGTCACCGCGACGATCTCCTCGGGCAGGCGGCCCTCATCCGTGGCCTTGATCGCCAGCTCGTGCGAGCGCAGCGCCCAGCGGTCCATGTCGGCCCGCGTCATCTCCAGCTCGGCCGCGACCTCGGAGGCCTCCTGGGCCATGTGCTTGCCGCTGAACGGGTTGGTGAGGCCATCGCTGATCATCCCGTCGATCGCCTTCCCGTCCCCCATGCGGAAGCCGAACCGGGCCTCCTTGAGCATGTAGGGCGACTTGGACATCGACTCCATGCCGCCGCCAACGGCGATGTCGAGATCGCCGGCGCGGACGGCCGCGTCGATCATGCCGGCGGCCCGGATCCCCGACGCGCACACCTTGTTGATCGTCTCGGAGGAGACCTCCTTGGGGATGCCGCCCTTGATCTGCGCCTGGCGGGAGGGGATCTGCCCCTGACCGGCCTGGAGCACCTGCCCCATGACCACGTGCTGGACCTGCTCGGGCGCGACGTCGGCGCGCTCCAGCGCCGCCCGGATCGCCGTGCCGCCGAGCTCGGTGGCGTCTAGCGAAGCCAGCCCACCACCGAGCTTGCCGATGGGCGTGCGTGCGGCAGAAAGAATGACTGTCTTGGGCATCGACTGGCGTCTCCGAGATCGCGGAACGGGAACACGATGGTAGTAGTGTGGCGCGCGGTGCACGTCGAGACGACCACCGCTCCGGCGCTGTCGACCGACGCGGACACTGTGGTCCTCGGGGTATTCGACGACCAGCCGCTCGAGGTCGATGAGGCCCGGGATCAGCTCGAGGCCCTGCTCGACTCCGGCGAGGCCAAGGGCCGCTTCAGGCATCTGGCGCTGACCCACGTCGACCGACGCCGCGTGATGCTCGTGGGCCTGGGCCCGAGCGACGAGCTCGACGGCGAGCGCGCGCGGGTCGCCGCCGCCGTGGCCCAGCGCCGCGCGAGTGAGCTCGGCGCCCAGACGCTGTGTTGGGCGCTACCTCCCGGCGCGAGCGATGAGATCGCCGAAGCGCTCGTGCAGGGCACGCTACTCGGCGCTTACCGCTTTGACCGCTACAAGCCCGCCGCGGAGAGCGACAGCACGGGGTTGCAGCGGCTGCTGATCAGCGCGCCGCGGGACCTCGAGGGCAGCGTCTCGCGCGCCGTGATCGTCGCCACCGCCCAGAACCGCGCCCGCGATCTCGGTAATCGGCCGCCCAACGACCTCACCCCGACTGCCCTCGGCGTCTACGCGGCCGAACTGGCGGCGGATCGGCCGGCGCTGACCGTGAGCGCGCTCGGCGGCGCCGAGCTGCGCGAGCTGGGGATGGGGTTGTTCGCGGCGGTCGCCTCGGGGTCGGCGCAGGACCCGCGGCTGATCACCCTGCGTTACGACGGCGGGCGCGCGGGTCCGGATTCCCGCCGGCTCGCGCTGATCGGCAAGGCGGTGACGTTCGACAGCGGCGGGCTGGCGATCAAGACGATCGCCGGCATGGTGGACATGAAGTTCGACATGGCGGGCGGCGCCGCGGTGATCGAGACGATGGCCGCGCTGGCCGATCTCGCCGCCCCGATCAACGTACTGGCCGTCGTCGGCGCCACCGAGAACATGATCAGCGGCGCCGCCATGCGCTCGGGCGACATCCTCACCGCCCTCGACGGCACGACGGTGGAGATGAATAACGCTGATGCCGAGGGCCGCCTGGTGCTCGGTGACTGCATCACCTACGCGCGGCGCGAGGGCGCCGACGCGATCGTGGACATCGCCACGCTCACCGGCGGCGTGGTGGTCGCGCTGGGCTCCGTCTACGCCGGGCTGATGAGCAACGACGATGCCCTCGCCGAGCTCGTGACCGCGTGCGGGCAGCGCACCGGCGAGCGGGTGTGGCGGCTGCCGCTGCACGCCGAGTACGCCGAGATGGTCAAGGGCCGCTTCGCGCAGATCACCAACCGCACCGAGCGCCGTGAGGCGTCGGCGATCACGGGCGCCGAGTTCCTGCACCACTTCGCCGGCGACGTCCCGTGGGCGCATCTGGACATCGCCGGGGTCGGCGACAACGGCCGCCGGCCCTACCTGGACAAGGGCGGGACCGGCTTCGGTGTGCGCCTGCTCACCGAGCTGGCCCTCAGCTTCTAGCTTTTCGCCTTCTCGCGGTCCAGGATGCTGGCGGCGGCGCTGGCCGGGTCCAGCTCACGCGAGACGACGCGGTCCAGCAGCTCGCGGACCTGCTCGTCCTCACGGACCGACTCCTCCAGCTCGCGGCGCATGCGGTAGGTGGCGATCGCCAGCACCTCATTGAGCAGGTTGCGCCGGCGGCGCTCGGACAGCGTGCCCTCGGACTCGATGAAGGCGCGGTGCTCGCCGAGCTTGTCGACCACGTCGCTGACGCCCTCGCCCCGCACCGCCTCGGTCCGAATGATCGGAACGGACCAGTCGGGCTTGGGGCCGAGCGCCAGCACGCCCTTGATCTCGCGGACCATCGTGTCCGTGAGCGGGTGGTCGGCCTTGTTGACGACGATGATGTCGGGGATCTCCATCACGCCCGCTTTCAGCGCCTGGATCGAGTCGCCCGAGCCGGGCATGAGGACGAGCACGACAGTGTCGGCGTGGTCGATGATGTCCACCTCGGCCTGCCCGACGCCCACCGTCTCCAGCAGCACGAGGTCGCGCCCGGAGGCGTCCATCAGCAGCGCCGCCTGCAGCGCGGCCTCGCTGAGCCCACCCAGCGCACCGCGGTTGGCCATCGAGCGGATGAACACGCCGGGATCGAGGAAATGGTCGGTGAGCCGGATGCGATCGCCCAGCAACGCCCCCTTGGTGAAGGGCGACGACGGGTCGATGGAGAGGACGGCGACCGAGCGCTCGCGTTCGCGCTCGAGCTTGGTCACCGCGCTCATCAGCGTCGACTTGCCCACCCCGGGAGGGCCGGTGAAGCCGACGACGGCGGCGTTCCCGGTCTTGGGGTAGATCGCGCGGACCAGCTCCCAGCCCGCGGGATCGTCGTTCTCCACGAGAGTGATGGCACGCGCCAGCGCGCGGCGATCGCCGTCAAGGAGCCGCTGGGCGAGATCCTGGTAAGACTGGGGCACGGCGGGCCATGATGCCAGGCCTCGTGGTGTAGCAAGCGGTGAAACCGGGGAGGGTCCTGATATGCGGAACGCGTTGGTAGGACGCTTGGATCAGTGGATGGGCGATGGGATCGAGGCCACCGTGCGGCTCAAGCACCGGCGGCGGCTGGCCAAGCTGGGCTGGGAGCGGTTGTTCGAGCCTTCGAGCCCGGGGGTGTTCGCGCAGGGCGATCCGCCGCCGCGGGAGGGCTGCGAGCTCCAGGTGCTGATCGACGGCGCCAACGCGCTGCCCGAGATGGCGCGGGCCATCGGCGAGGCCAAGGAGTTCGTGCACATCACCGGCTGGCACCTCGCGCCGGCGTTCCAGCTGGTGCGCGACCGGCCTCACAGGGCCATCGGCGTGCTCCTGGCCGAGATGGCCGAGAAGGTCGACGTCCGCGTGCTCGTGTGGTCGGGCGCGCCGGTTCCGCTATTTCACCCCACCCGGTCCGAGGTCGCCGAGACCCTCGAGAACCTCACCCGGCACACGCGGATCCAGGCCCGCGGCGACCCCAAGGAGCACCCCTTCCACTGCCATCACGAGAAGACGATCGTGATCGACGGCGAGGTGGCGTTCGTCGGCGGCATCGACATCACCGATGACGCCGGGGATCGCTATGACGGCCAGGAGCACCGCCCGCGCCGGGCCACCGGCTGGCACGACGTCGGCACGCGTCTGCGCGGGCCGGCGGTCACCGACGTCAACGACCACTTCCGCACGCGCTGGCGCGAGCTCACCGGCGAGCAGCTGCCGGCGCTACCGGCGCCCGGGGCGGCCGGTGAGTCGACGGTGCAGGTCGTGCGCACCGTGGAGGAGGACATGTACGACGCGCTCCCGCACGGCGACTTCCGCATCTTCGAGAGCTACGCGCGCGTGCTGCGGTCCGCGCGCGAGCTCATCTACCTCGAGAACCAGTTCCTGTGGTCGCCCGAGCTGGTCGCCATCATCGCCGACAAGCTGCGCAACCCGCCCACCCCGCAGTTCCGCGTCGTCATCCTGCTCCCGGCCAGGGCCAACAACGGCGCCGAGGACACCCGCGGCCAGGTGGGCATGCTCGTCGAGGCCGATGGCGAGGACGCGCCCAAGCGATTCCTGGCGGCGACGATCCGCGCGCTGTCACCGTCGCATGATCGCGACGATCCCGTCTATGTGCACGCCAAGGTGGCGGTGGTCGACGATCGCTGGCTGATCGTCGGCTCGGCCAACCTCAACGCCCACTCGCTGTTCAACGACACCGAGATGTGCGTGGTCACCGACGACGCCGCGCTGGCCCGCGACACCCGCGTGCGCCTGTGGGCCGAGCACCTGGAGATGGACGAGGCCGAGGTCCGCGACGCCGACGCGGCGGCGCTGGTGGACGAGCGCTGGCACCCCATCGCCGACGACCAGCTCCAGCGCCGCCGGCACGGCCAGCCCCCCACGCACCGGCTCCTGGAGCTGCCCGGGGCGTCGCGGCGGTCAGCTCGCCTGTTCGGCCCGCTCAACGGGCTGTTCACCGACGGCTGATCGCGCCTGATCAAATTCCCTACGATGCCCGGGTGCGCTCGGCAGGCACACAGGACATCGAGCGGCCACGGCTGGCCACGCCACCGCCGCCCGCAGTCCTCCGCGAGGGACCTCCGCCGCTGCGTGGCGGACCGATCACGTTCCTGCGCTTCGCCAGGGCCAACCGGATGCTGACCTGGGGCTACCTCGTGCTCGCCGTGCGCTGGCTGTGGCTGAAGCTGCGCTGGCGCGGGCGCCTGCACACCGACGGGCTGTGCTTCGTCTGCCCGGGCGTCAAGTTCGAGATCGGCAAGGGCGCGCAGGTGACGCTCGGCCGGTGGTCCTGGATCGGCCACGGCTGCAAGGTGCGCGTGCACGAGGGCGAGCTCATCATCGGCGCCAAGTCGGTCCTCGGTCAGGAGTGCACGATCTCCGCGTTCCAGCACGTCGCGATCGGACGCGAGTGCATCATCGCGGACCGGGTGATGATGATCGACTTCGACCACGGCGTGGTCGAAGCGGAGCGCCCGATCCGCGAGCAGGGGATCTATAAGCGCGACGTCAACATCGGCCACAACATCTGGATCGGCTACGGCGCCTGCATCCTGCGCGGGGTGACCGTGGGCGACAACTCGGTGATCGGAACCAGCTCCGTGGTCACCTGCGACGTGGCCCCCAACTCCGTGGTCGGTGGCATCCCGGCCAAGCTCATCCGCAGGCGCGATGCGCCCACGACGTTCCGCTGGGGCTGAGGCTCAGCTCCAGCCGCTGAGGTCGGGAGCGAGCCCGCGCAACCTCGGCTCGCCGCCTTCGGCCAACGCCCGCTCGAACGCGGCGTGGTGCGCGTCGGCGCGCCGGCGCGGGTAGTCGCCGGCGGAGTCATGCGTGTGCAGGAACGCCCAGTCGCTGGACTGCAGCGCCAGCAGCTCGCGCAGCGCACGGTCAGCGGGTCGGCCCGGGGTCGCTTGCAGGCGCAGCTCCGCCGTTCGCGCGCGCCACGCCAGGTCGGCCACCTGAGGCCCTGACCAGGTGCGCAGGTCCCCGCCCTCGCCCCAGCTCGTGACCCCCATGTCCGCGGGAGCGGGAGCGGGCGGGTGGCGCTGCAGGGCATCGTTGAGCGTCGACAGCGCCAGACCCTGCTCCGCGGCCTCCGCGAGCACGGCGCCGAGCCAGTGGATGCCCTCATACCACCAGTGGCCGAGCAGCTCCGTGTCCAGCGCGCACACGCACGCGCCCCCGCCGGCCACCCGCTCGCGGACGCGGGCCACGAACTCGGCGGCGTCGGCGCGCGCCTGGGACAGCGCGGCATCGTGGTCATAGGGCGCGCCATCATTGCGCCACGCGTGGTGGCGGTGGGTGGTGTGGCGGTGCGAGTCGCGATACGCCGCCCGCGAGGGATAGCCCTCGGCGCCCCATACCAGCGCCATCGTGGCGCGGTCGACCGGCCACAGGATCGGCCCGTCGGCGGCGGCCAGCGGCCGTAGGTGTCGCGGGTCGCCCAGGCCAAAGCGGCCGGTGAGCTCCACGCACGTCGCCCGTACCCCGGTGTCCTCGAGCAGCGCGTCAAGCCAGGGAGCGTGGGCGCATTCGGGTAGCCAGAACCCGCCCTCCCAGCCGCCGAACCGGCGTCGGTGCGCCGCCACGCCGGTCTGCACCTGCAGCAGCGCGCCGGCGTCGCTGGCCAACAGCGGCAGGATCGCGTGGGTGGCCGATGAGGTCCAGCTCGCATGGGGCGCCAGGGCCGCCAGCAGCCCGCCCGCGGCCGTGAGCTCGCGCAGCCGCCGCGCCGCCGCGGCGTACTCGGCCGCCGAGCGCTCCAGCTCGCCGGCCAGCTCGCCCTGCCCCGCCGCCGCCAGCTCCGCCACGTCCAGCCGGTGCGACTCCGGGCGGATCTCCTCGAGAAAGCCCAGGCAGCGCTCCATCGCCTCCGGCTGCTCGAGCTGGTCGGCGAGCACCGGTGTGACGGAGAGGGTGACCGACTGGCCGCCGGGGGCGGCGAGCACGTCGAGCAGCGGGAGGTAGCTGGTGGCGATCGCCTCCCACAGCCACTCCTCGCCGAAGGGCCATGTCCCGAACCCCTCGACGTAGGGCATGTGGGTGTGCAGGACGACCGCCAGCTCGCCCGGCTCGGCGCGGCGCGGGGTCACCGCGTTAGCAGAGCTTGAAGTCGGCGATCACCGCGCGGGGGACGGTCTTGCTCAGCGCACAGCCGCCGTTGCCGTTGCGGAAGCTGCTGCCGGCCGTCACGAAGCGCCACTTGCCTGCGCGGTAGTGGAAGAGCACCACGCCGTCAGCGACGAACTTGGCGCACACCGCCATCGCGAGCAACACCTTCAGATATCTCATCCCTCTCCCTCGGTTGGTCGGCACACCGCCAGAAAGTCCAGCGCGCGGTCGAGCCCGCCCTCGCGCAGCGCGAAGTCGCTCGCCGAGATCGCCGGCGTGAAACGGTCATAGAACGGCTTGGTGATGCGCAGGCGAGCGTGCACGGCGTCCCAGCCGCAGGCCAGCGCCAGCTCGTGCAACCGCAGCTTGCGGGCGTGAAACAGGCCGAGCATCCGCACCTCCTCGAACACGCCGCGGCACAACTCCTCGAACTCCGGGGCGCGGTACTCCTTGATGTGCCACGGGTTGCCGGACTTGGCCGCCCCGGGCGGCGCCAGCGTCAGGACGTTGGGGGTCGACACGTAGACGACGCCTCCGGGCGCCAGCAGCGAGCGGAAGTGGCGCAGCACCGCGGTGGGGTCCTGGACGTGCTCGATCGTCTGCAGGAACACGACGGCGTCGTAGATACCGCCCCCGCCCGCCCCGCCGTGGTTCTCAACCATGCCCCGCTCAAAGCTGAGGTTCTGCCGGGTGTAGCGCAGCTGCGCGTGCTCGTGGGCCTCGGGGTTGGCGTCCACACCGACCACGGCAGCGGCTCCGCGCGCGAGCACCTCCGAGCCGTAGCCCTCGCCGCACGCCATGTCGATCACGCGGCGGCCGATGACGCGCGCGCCGATCCACTCATACACCGCCAGGTGACGGCGATACCAGTAGTTCTCGGCGGGGACGTCGGGCAGCGTCCGCTCGCCGGTGAGCTCCAGCGGGGGGACGCCCGGCGGCTGATCGCGCTGGATGTGGAGGTTCGTCGACACGGGGCGACAGGGTACGGCCATGCGCGGCGCGAGTGCCCTAATGTGCCCGCTGGCATGGAGGCACTCCGTACGGCGGACGAGATCCGCGACGTCAACACGCGCTACCACGACGTGGCGGCCGAGGGCTATGACTCCAAGTGGGGCATCGACTTCGGCGACATCGGCCAGGGCCAGGTCCTGGGCAAGCTCCGCAAGCTGCTCGGCTCCGAGCTGGACGACGGGTATGACCGGTCTCTCGAGATCGGCGCGGGCACCGGGTACTTCAGCCTCAACCTGCTGCAGGCGGGGATCGTGGGCGAGGCGACCTGCACCGACATCTCCCCGGGCATGGTGGCAACGCTGGCGCGCAACGCGCAGCGGCTGGGCCTCGAGGTCCGGGCCGCGCGCGCCGACGCCGAGTCGTTGCCGTTCGCCGACCAGAGCTTCGACCTCGTGCTCGGCCACGCCGTGCTCCATCACCTGCCCAACCTGCGCCGCGCCTTCGCCGAGTTTCACCGCGTCCTGCGTCCCGGGGGCCGGATCATCTTCGCCGGGGAGCCCTCGCGGCTGGGCGACCGGATCGCGTCCGTGCCCAAGCGCGGCGCGGGCGTGCTGGCCCCGACGTGGCGCCGCCTGCTGCGCGCCCGGGCCGCGCCGGCGCCCGGCGGCTCCAACGGGCACGGCCCCGCCCGCGACGACCACGATCTCGAGCGGTTCGTCGACATTCACGCGTTCGAGCCGGGTGACCTATCCCGCTATGCGCGCCGCGCCGGCTTCGTCGACATCAAGGTGCGCGGCGAGGAGCTGACCGCCAACTGGTTCGGGTGGTTCAACCGCGCGCTCGAGGCCTCCGCGGACCCCGAGGACGTACCGATGCTGTGGCGTCGCTACGCCTTCCACGGCTATCTGGCGCTTCAGCGCCTGGACGAGCGGCTGCTCGAGCCGATGCTGCCGCCGGCGATCTTCTACAACCTCCTGGTCACCGCGCGGCGCATCTGAGACCGCGCGGCCTCGCCGTAAACTTCGGCCCGATGGCCGACGAGGTCCAGGACTTCCCACTCTTCCCGCTGGCGCTGGTGGCGCTCCCCGGCGAGCTGCTCCCGCTGCACATCTTCGAGGAGCGCTACAAGACGATGATGGCTGAGTGCATGGACGCCGGCACCGAGTTCGGGATCGTGTGGATGTCCGACGACGGCCTGCGCGAGATCGGCTGCGCGTGCGCGATCGAACGCGTGCTGGAGCAGATGGAGGACGGCCGCATCAACCTGCTGGCTCGCGGCACGCGGCCCTTCCGTGTGCTGGAGCGCCAGGCGCACCTGCCCTACCCGGCGGGGGTCATCGAGTTCGTCGAGGATCAGAGCGACGAGCCCGACTCCAAGCTGGCCGGCGACGCCCGGGCCGCCTACGCCGATCTCGTCAAACGTGCCACTGACCGCGAGCCCGAGGACGCCGAGCTCGATGAGATGGGCGCCTACGACATGGCCGCCACCGTCGACTTCGGGCTCGACGCCAAGCAGGGGTTGCTCGACCTGCGCTCCGAGAACGCCCGGCTCAAGCTGGTCACCCGCCTGTTCCGTGCCGCCACCAAGCGGCTGGACTTCGTTGACCGCGCCCAGGCCCGGGCGCGGTCCAACGGCAAGGTGCGCTTCGGCTGAACGCAGCCGCCCGCGCTACGGCGCCGGCGGGCCGACGATGATCGTGAACGCCGTCATGAAGGCGCCGAACAGGATGCAGTAGATCCCGAACCGGCGCAGGTTGCCCTTCTTGAAGTACCGCGTGAGGTAATGGACGGTGATCACGGCGGTGACCGCGGCGCAGACCGCGGCGAGGACCGCCGCGCCGCGGATCCCGTTGCCGTTGGGCCCGGTCAGGTCGCCGAGCTTGAAGAGGCCGGCGGCGATGATCGGCGGTGTGGCGAGCAGGAAGCCAAAGCGGGCGGCGTCGGCGTTGTCCAGGCCGCGGGCCAGCCCCGAGGTCATCACCACGCCGTCGCGACTGATGCCGGCGATCAGGGCGGAGGTCTGAGCGGTGCCGATGATGGCCGCCTCACGGAACGCCATCGTGTCCAGGTCTCGGTAGCCCTCGGGGTTGAGGCCCTCGCGCCGCGCCAGCTCGCGCACCTCGGCGCGTTTGCGGTAGCGCTCGGCGTAGAGCAGGATGCAGCCGTTGACCATCAGGAAGATCGCCGCCGATAGCGGCTTGGCCAGCGCCTCGCGGATGACGCGCTCCAGCAGCAGCCCGAGGATGCCGACCGGGATGGTGGCGATGACGATCAGCCAGGCCAGGCGCTCGGTGGGCGTCTCGATGCGTCGCTTGCCGACGGTGGCGAAGAAGGCCTTGATGAGGGCGATCCAGTCGCGCCAGAAGTAGATCAGCAGACCGACGGCACTGCCGACGTGGAGCATGACCACGAAGGCCAGCCAGGGAGACTCGGGCTGCGACTGCCACGCGACGATATTCCCCCAGCGGAACAGGGTCGGGATCAGCACCGTGTGACCGAGGCTGGACACGGGGAACAGCTCGGTGGCGCCCTGGACCACGCCGAGCACGATGGCCTGGAAGGTCGAGATCAGATGGGCAGCAGCAAACGAGAGCATGGTGACGGGCTATGGAGCCGAGCGCTGGACGCGGCCGAGGTTAGCCACCTAGATAACGCAGCAGAATGCTCATCCCATCTGCTTAAGCGCATTCTCACACCCATAAAGCCTGTGTCAGCCGCTCAGCCCGCAGTCGCGCTGGGCGGTCTGCGTGGCGAACAGCTCGGCCTGGGCGAGCACCTGGCGCCGGGCTGACGCCTTGTCCGGAAAGGAGATCGTCCCCTGCTGCATCCGGATGCGGAAGTAGTAGACCGAGCCCGCGACGTCGGGGATCGTCAGCTTGCTCTGGGCGTCGGTGGCCAGGTTGTCCGCCAGGTCGCGGGCCGCGATCAGCGTGGTGTTGGAGACTGGCTTGGCCTTGCCCCCGTTGCAGCGGATCGTGCCGCCGTCGTTGATGAGCAGCGTGAGCTTCGGGCCCTGCCCGGTGCGCGTCAGCAGGAACAGGTCCGGCGACTGCACCTCGAAGCACCCGGCGAGGACCAACGCCGTCGCCGCGGCCAGCGCCGCCACCGCGCCGCGGCGCACCGTCCGTGGCGTCACGGCGCCTCGACGACGATCGCGGCGCCGCCCCGCCGGGGGTCGCCGCCGCCGGAGAAGCCATCGCCGGACAAGCCATCGTCGGAGAAGCCATCGTCGGAGAAGCCGTCACCGGCGGAGCCGTCCCCGCTCACGCGCGCCGCGGCCTGGGCGCCGCCGAAGAACAGGTTGCGCTCGCGGAACGGGCTCACCGCCCGCCCGGCGCGCTCCAGCGCGGCCACGTCGATCCCGGGCTCGGTGTAGACGGTCTCGTCCTCGAAGTGCGCCCGCGGCGCGTCGATCGCCTGCTGGGCCTCGAGGCCGTCGTCGATCGAGCGGATGATCGTCTGCAGCACCGCGGAGCGGATGCGGTTGGACCCCGCGCTGCCCACCGCCAGCTCGGCCGCGCCGTCGCGCAGGACGATCGTGGGGGACATCATGCTGGGCATGCGCCGGCCCGGCGGGTGGCGGTGAAAGCCGAGCGGATTGAGGTCCTGTTCGCCGAGCATGTTGTTGAGGTGTACACCGGTGCCGGGCACGATGACGCCGGATGCCGAGCCGTTGGAGCACGTGACCGAGCACGCCCAGCCGTCGCGGTCCAGCGCCGCGATGTGCGTGGTGGACCCCAGCCGGCCCACCGGCCGATCCAGGAATGCGCGCACGAACTCGGGGTCGTCCAGGCCGGCCAGGAACTCGGGAGTGCGCTCGTTCTGGGTGCGCTCCATCACGTCCACGATCTGGACGACCGAGGGCGGGCTGGGGGCGCCGTCCAGCAGGGCCAGCGCCCGGGCGATGAGGATCCCGCCGGCCGACGGCGGCGGATTGGTGAGCACCTCGCGCCCGCGATAGCTGACGCGCAGCGGCTCACGGTCCACCACCGCATAGGCAGCCAGATCCTCCCGGGTCACCAGGCCGCCCCGCTCGGCCAGCCACCGCACGATGGCATCGCCGATGTCGCCCTCGTAGAACGGCTTCGACCCCTCGGCGCCCAGCCGCTCCAGCGCATCGCCCAGCTCGGGCTGGCGCAGCCGCTCGCCGGCACGCAGCAGGCGGCCGTCGGGCGCGAACAGCGCCGCGGCCTCCGGCGTCGAGGTGACGATGTCGCCCAGGATCTCGACGATGTAAGCCTGTTGGGGGTTCAGCGGCACGCCGTCGCGCGCCAGCTTCGCGGCGGGGGCCGCCAGCTGCTCGAGCGGGAAGCGGGCAAAGCGCCGCGCCGCCTCGCACACCCCGGCCGGCATCCCGAACGTGCCCACCGAGGCCGCGCCGACGTGAAACAACTGGATGGCGTCGCCGAACGACACCGGCACCGGGATGAGCTCAGACCGCTGCGCGGGCGCCGGCCCCCGCCCGGGCGCCTCGACGAAGAAGTCCAGCAGCGTCGGCGACTGGCCGGGCGCGACGACCAGCATGTAGCCCCCGGCCCCCAACCCGGTCAGGAGCGGCTCGCAGGCAAACGACGCCAGCATCGCGCCGAGCGCCGCGTCCACCGCGTTTCCGCCTCCGAGCATGGCGTCGGCGCCCGCCCGCGCGCTCACGGGGTGGCCGGCGGCGACGACGCCAAGCTGGGTGCCCGGCGCGGTCACGACATCAACCGCGCTCCGCCGTCAGCGTCTGGGGATGAACTCTGGGACGTCGAGTTCGGACGTGCGGCGCATGCGGCTGACGCGCGGCTCGCCGACGGGTTCGCGCAGCGGTCGCCGCTGCTCCGCCACATCCATGTCGCGGGCGCGCGGCGCCTCCTCGCGGCGGCGGGGGCGGGGATCGCCGAAGCCGGTGGCCACCACCGTCACCCACACCTGGTCCTCGAGCTTGTCGTCGACCATGGCGCCGAAGATGATGTTGGCGTCCTGGTGGGCGGCCTCGGCCACCGCCTTGGCGGCCTCGTTGACCTCCCACAGCGAGATGTCCTTGCCGCCGGTGATCGACAGCAGGATCGAGCGGGCGCCCTCCATGCTGGTCTCCAGCAGCGGCGAGGCGACGGCCTGCTCGGCGGCGTCGATCGCACGGCGCTCGCCGGTGCCCATGCCGATGCCCAGCAACGCGCTGCCGGCGTCGGTCATGATCGTGCGCACGTCGGCGAAGTCCAGGTTGATCAGCCCCGGCAGGGTGACCAGGTCCGAGATGCCCTGCACGCCCTGGCGCAGCACGTCGTCGGCGACGCGGAACGCGTCCACCATCGACACGCCCCGGTCCAGCACCGACAACAGGCGGTTGTTGGGGACGACGATGAGGGTGTCCACCTCCTCGCGCAGCGCCGCGATCCCGGCCTCGGCCTGCGCCTGGCGACGCGAGCCCTCGAACCCGAACGGCAACGTGACGATGCCGACGGTCAGCGCCCCGATCTCGCGCGCGATCTGCGCCACGATCGGCGCCGCGCCGGTGCCCGTCCCGCCGCCGGCCCCGGCGGCGATGAACACCATGTCCGAGCCGCGGATCAGGGCCTTGATGCGGTCGTACTCGTCGCGAGCGGCACGGCGGCCCAGGTCCGGGTCAGAGCCCGACCCAAGCCCGCGCGTCACGGCGTCGCCGATGTGCAGCGTCTGATTGGCGGCCGAGAGCTGCAGCGACTGCAGATCGGTGTTGATGGCCAGAAACTCCACGCCGGCGACGTCGGCCTCGACCATGCGGTTGACGGCGTTGACGCCGGCCCCGCCGACGCCCACCACCCGCAGCACCGGCCGCCCCACGGCGGACGGGGGCGGGAAGGCATCGAGGTCTGAATCGGGGCGCGCGTAGGCATCCCGGGCCGGCTCTGCGGGCTCCATCAGGTTCTCGGGGATGTCGGCGGAGAAGGCCTGGCGCAGGCGCTCCTGAGGCGAGGGGATCTCGGGCTCGGGCGCTTCGATCATCGGCGAGCGCGCGTCGGCCTCCAGCGACGGATGGGCGCGGCGGCGCGACTCCGAGGTGGCGGGCGGCGGCGTGGCCGGCGACTCGGCCGCCGGCTGGATCGACTCCGCGGCCGGCGAGGTCGGCTCCGGCGCGCTCGCGGCAGCCGGGGCAGGCTCCGTGGCGGCCTGACGGCGTGACTCGTCCTCGCCCGTCTTGCCGGGCGGGTTGTCCTCGGTCGTCCGCCGGAACAGGTCTGCCAGCGGCCCCTCCCGCATGCTCGCGCGCTTACCGGTTGCCATTTGCGAGGACCTCCTTGGCGAGCTGCCTATAGGCGTGGGCGGCCTTACCGTCCGGTTCGTACTTCAGTACTGACATTCCCTTCACCGGCGCCTCGGCGAAGCGGACGGTCTTGCGGATACGCGACGCGAACACGCGATCGCCAAAGTTTTCCTCCAGCAACTCGATCGCCTCCTTGGCATGCAAGGTTCGCAGGTCGACGAGCGTGGGGAGGATTCCCTCGATCTCGACGTCGGGGTTCAGGTTTTCCCGGATCATCCCGAGCGTGTTCTGCAGCTGGATCAGGCCGCGCATTGACAGATATTCGCATTGGACGGGGACGATCACCTTGTGGGACGCCGTCAGCGCGTTGATCGTCAGCAGCCCGAGGCTCGGCGGCGTGTCGATGAACACGAAGTCGTAGTCGTCGGCGACCTCCTTGAGCGCCTTCTGCAGCGAGCGCTCCCGGCCGATCATCGTCGACATCGCGATCTCCGCGCCGGCGAGGTCGATCGACGCGCAGGCCACGTCGATCTCGCGCTTGCGGATCACCTCGCGGATCGAGATGTGATGCACGAGCACGTCGTACATCGACTTCTCCAGGGTGTCGGGGTCGATGCCCTGCGACATCGTCAGGTTGCCCTGGGGGTCCATGTCGCAGCACAGCACGCGGTGCCCTTCCTCGGCGAAGGCCACGGCCAGATTCAGAGTTGTCGTGGTCTTGGCAACGCCACCCTTCTGGTTGGCGAGCGCGATCACCTTGCAGGTGGGCATTGTCTTCTGGCTCCGATGCGATCGGGGACTCATACGCGGGGAGTATTCGCACGTGAAGTAGGAAATCCTTTGCCCGTTGGGCGTTTGGCCCCATTGCCCGGGCCAAAAGCTATGTTCCTGGGGTCGTGCTCGGACTTCTGGACCGTCGCCTGATCTTCGTCACCGGAAAGGGGGGCGTCGGCAAGTCGACCGTCGCCACCGCGCTGGGCCTCCTCGCCGCCCGCAACGGGCATCGCACGATCGTGGCCGAGCTCGCCAGCCAGGACCGGGCGGGCCAGGCGTTCGGCCGCGAGGTGGGCACCTTCGAGGAGGTGGAGCTGGCCGAGAACCTGTTCACCATCTCGGTCGATCCCCAGCTCGCCATGGAGGAGTACCTCAAAGTCAAGACCGGCGCGGTCGGCCACGCGCTGGGGCAGAGCCGTCTGTTTCACGCCTTCGCCATGGCGACGCCCGGGATGCGCGAGCTGCTGAGCATCGGCAAGGTCTGGGAGCTGTCCCAGCCCCGCCGGCGCACGGGCGGCGCCGATGTCTACGACGTCGTGATCGTGGACTCGCCGGCGTCCGGCCATGGCATCGGCATCCTGCGCACCCCGCGGTCGTTCGCGGAGATCGCCCGCGTCGGCCCGATCGCCCACCAGGCCGGCTCGATCGCCGCGACCATCGCCGACCCGGCCTTCACCGCGATCGTCGCCGTGGCCACCGCCGAGGAGATGCCGGTCAACGAGACCCTGTGGCTGCGCGACGCGCTCGCCGACGACGAAGACCTGCGCCTCGACGCGACGATCGTCAACGCCTGCTACCCGCAGCGCTTCAGCGCGCGGGAGCGCACGGCGCTGGAGAAGGCCCGCCAGCGTGCCTCACGTCCGCTCACCGGCGCGGCGCTCGGCGCCGCCCTGTCCGAGCACGATCGCATGCAGACCCAGCGTGCCCAGCTTGCGCGCCTGCGCGAGGGCCTCGCCACCGAGGTCATCGAGCTGCCCTTCCTGTTCGCCGAGGCGCTGGGGCGCCCCGAGCTCGAGCAGCTCGCCGACGCGCTGGCCGCCGGCCTGGCGACGTTCGAGTCCGTCGCCGTCACGAGCTGAGGGCAACCGCCGCCGTCCCGGCGCGCAGCCCCGACTCGATCGCCCCGTCGATGAAGCCGGCCCACCCGTCGGCCAGGTCAGACCCCGCGAAGACCAGGCCGGGCTCGGCACGCCGCATCGCGGCGTGATGGTGCTCATACCAGCCGGGCCGGTGGATCGCCCATGTCCCGCGGGAGTAGGCGTCGGACAGCCAGTCGTGGGCAGTGGCCCCCAGCAGCGCGTAGCCGGGCAGGATGTCGTCGAGCTGGCCCTGCACGGCCGCCAGGTCGGTGGCGTCGCAGCGCTCGGCGTCGGGACCGAAGCCGATCATCAACTGGGCGCCGTCGCCGTCGAGCTCCTCGCTGTCCAGGTAGCCGAACGGGTGCCCGGGCCGGATCGCGTTCTGCCTGAGGCGCTCGCCCCGGACCCACAGCATGATCTTGATGCCGCGGCTGGCCTGGCCCAGCGCGATCGCCGCCTGCTTGTCCTCGGGCAGGGCCGGATCGAACGCGATTGCCCGCAGTGCATTGAGGGGAACGGCGACGATCGCGGCTTTGGCACGGACGTCGCCGCCATTGCCCGTATGCACCTCCACGCGGCCCGCGCGGTGCGCGATGGCCCGCACCGGCGTGTTGAGGCGGCGCTCGAACGGGGCCCCGTCGGCGATGGCGTGCAGCAGCGCACCGGTGCCGGCGTCGATGGTCACCCGTCCGCCGGTCTCCTGGGTCAGGCGCAGGCTGTAGCCCGACAGCGCGTGCCAGCGCAGCACACTCACCGCCCCCGCGTCGGTCAGCGGCGCGTGCGCCAGGGACTCGAGCTCGGCGCAGAGCACGTCACGCTCCTCGTCTGACAGCGCGAGCTGGTCAACGCGGTCGGCGATGCTCAGCCGGTCAAACGCCGCCAGCCGGTCGATGGCGCTGAGCGGCGCATGGGGTGCGGGCAGCGCCTCGCGCACGCCGTCCACGAACTGGTCCCATCCCTTGCGGGCGATCGCGTCGCGCTGCGCGATCGTGCCCTGCCGGCGCTCGGCGCCGACATGCCAGTGGGCGCGCTGGGCGTCAGGACCGAGCGTCACCTTCAGCCCGGCGCGCGTGATCTCCGAGAACGTGTGGGGCTGATGCCAGTGCACCCAGGCGCCGCCGTACTCCACGCGCCGGCCGTCCCAGTCGGCGCTCCACGTGCGCCCGCCGAGCCGGTCGCGCGCCTCGAGCACGACGACCCGGCACCCGCGCAGCGCGCATTCCCGCGCGGCCGTGACCCCGGCAAAGCCGCCGCCGACGATCGCGACGTCGTACCTGTCCTCGGTCACGAGCGGCCTCGCGTCCGGATCGCCGCGTCGACCGCCACCGCCCCGCCGCCGGGCTCGCCCACGAGCACCGGGTTGCACTCGACGGTGGCCAGCGAGCGGTCGAGCAGGAGCCTGCCGACCCGGGCGGCCAACGTGGCCGCGGCGGCGACGTCGGCCCCGGGGCGCCCACGGCCCCCGAGCAGGAGCGGCGCGCCCCGCAGCGTGGCGATGGCGCGCGCGACGCGCTCGCTGTCGGCGGGCAGCGGGATCACGGCGACGTCGCGCAGCAGCTCGGTCCAGATCCCGCCCAGGCCCACGACGAGCGCGGGCACCACCCCGTCGGTGTGGGCGGCGACGATCAGCTCCACGCCGGGTAGGGCCATCCGCTCGACCAGCACCACGCCGTCGTGCTCGGCGGCCAGCGCGGCCATCGCGCGGTGCGCGCGCCGCACGTCGCTCTCGGAGTCCAGCCCCAGCGCCACCCCGCCGATCTCGGTCTTGTGCTGGACCCGCGCGGCGCTCAGCTTGAGCGCCACCGGACCGTCGAGCTCGCGCCAGGCCGCCACCGCGTCATCCTCGCCGTCCACGGCCAGGCCGTACGGAACGGCGATGCCGGCGCCGCGCAGCAGCTCCTTGGCCTCGTGTTCGGGCAGCCACTCGCCATCGGCCCGTGCACCGGTGACGGCCCACGCCGCGGCGGCGATCTCGCGCAGCCGGGCGGGGTCGGCGCCCGCCTCGGCCTGCAGCGCCGCGGCGGCACATCTCAGGCCGGTGCGCAGCCCTGCGGCGGCGGGCACTCCGGCGGCGGCGAACTCCGCGGCCGCGGTGTCGTCAAGCAGTTCGGGCAGCGTCGATGACACCATCACCGCCACCGGGCTGAGGCTGGCGCCCAGCATCACGCCCTCGCGGACCGCCCGCCACGACTCCGCCGGCGCGCCGGTCATCCCGTGGGGCTGGTCGTAGAAGACGAGCACCTGGCCGACCGCCGGGTCCTCGCCGAGCGTACGGACCAGCTCCCCGAGCGCCTCCACGTCGCCCCAGATCATCGCCGTGTAGTCGAGCGGGTTGGCGGCGGTGGCCGCCGAGGGCAGCAGCCCGGCCAGGCGCGCTTGCGTGCGGGGCGCCAACGCCGGCAGGTCCAGACCGAGCTGTTGTGCCTCGTCGGCGCCCTGGGCGGAGTCGCCGCCGCTGCAGGTCATGATGGCCAGGCCCCGTGCGCTCGTCGGGCGTGGCGCCGCGATGCGCCGCGTGGCGATCGTCTTGGAGAGCTCGAGCAGGTCGTGCACATCGTCGGCCCACACGGCGCCCGCCTCCTCGACGAGGCTGCGAAAGACGCGCTGATCGCCGGCGAGGGCTCCGCTGTGGGCGGCGGCGGCGCGTGCCCCCGCCGCCGAGCGCCCGACCTTGAGCACCACCACCGGGACGTGGGCATCGGCACACGCGGCCAGGCCGTCGACAAGCCCGGGGCCGCCGTCGTCCTCCAGGTACAGCGCGACCGCCCCGACGCCGCTCTCGCCCGCGAGGTGCGTCAGGTAATCCGCGGCGGTGAGGACCGCCTGGTTGCCGCTGGCGATCACGGTGTGGAAGCGCAGCCCCCTGCGCGTGGCCAGCGCGTTGACGGCGACGTTCCCGCTCTGCGAGACCAGCGCGACCGGGCCGGGCTCGGGTACCGAAAACGCGTCGCCCCACAGCGCGATACGCGAGTGCGGCGAGACGATCCCGTTGCAGTTGGGGCCGCACACCGGCAGGCCGTGGCGCCGAGCTGCCGCCACCAGGTCATCGTGGTACCCGCGCCCGGATTGCACCTCGCCGAAGCCGGCGCTGAACACCACGGCGCCCCCGCACCCGGCGCCGCCCGCCTGGTCGACGGCGGCGGCCACCCCGGCCGCCGGGATCGCCACCACGACGGCGTCGACCGGCTCCGGGAGGTCGGCCACGGAGGGCACGCACAGGCGCCCCATCACCTCGGTGCGTTTGGGGTTGACTCCGTAGACGGGCCCGGGGAAGCCGATCAGCTCGAGGTTGACGAGCGTCTCGGCGGCGTAGCTGCCCGCGCGGTCAGTCGCTCCGACCACGGCGATCGAGGCCGGGCGCATGAGGCGGCCGAGGTCGACGCGGCGCTCGGCCTCGGGGGTCTGCAGCGCGCTCAATGGATCGTCGCCTCCACCCCGCGGCGTTCCAGCGCGCGGGAGATGATCAGCCTCTGGATCTCCGAGGTGCCCTCCCAGATCCGGTCCACCCGCAGCTCGCGGTTGAAGCGCTCGGCAACGTTGGAGCGCAGATAGCCGCGACCCCCGAAGGCCTGGACGGCGCGGTCGGCGCAGCGCCCGGCGGCCTCGGAGACGAACAGCTTGGCCATTGACGCCTTGGCGTGGATGAGCTTGGGATCGGCGCCGGTGTCCACCATCTCGCACACATGCAGTGCCAGCAGCCGGCCGACGGTGGCGTCGGTGGCCGAGTCGGCCAGCGGGAACGAGATGCCCTGGTAGTCCATGATGCGCCGGCCGCCCTGGACCCGGTGCAGCGCCCACTCGGTCGTCTCGTCCAGCAGCCGCCACATCGCGCCGAGGCCGTGGGTAGCGATGCCCAGCCGCTCCTCGGTGAACCAGCGGCGCTGGAGCTCGTCGCCGTTGCCCACGCCGCCGACGACGGCGTCGGCGCCGACCTCGACGTCGGTGAAGCGGATCGTCGGGTGACCGTGTGGATAGTTGTGGGTGTAGAGCGGGTCGTCGGTGAACTCCACGCCCGGTGCGTCGCGCTCGACCAGGAACAGCGTCGGCAGCCGGTCGGCGCCGTCGATCACGTTCGCCACCACGATGAGCACCCGCGCCACGTCGCCCGAGGTCACGAACCACTTCTCCCCGTTGATGCGCCAGCCGGCGTCGGTGGCGACGGCCGTGGTGGCGATCCCGCTCGGGTCAGAGCCCGCCTCGGCCTCGGTCACGGCGTAGGCGTCACCGCCCTCACCGCGCAGTGCCGGCACCACGTAGCGCTGCACCTGCTCGGGACTGGCCTCCACCCACACGTTGTAGACGCTGGGGACGTGCCAGTGCAGCCCGTTGGTGACGCGCCCGAACTGCTCGTTGACCAGGAACCATTCGAGCATCGACCAGCCCTGGCCACCGATTGAGGCCGGCATCCGCCCGCCGTGCAGCCGGGCGGCGATCGCCTCCTGCTTGATCTGGGCGACGGTGTCCTCGGGGAGACGGCCCCCGGCGGCCTCGGCGGTGAGCTCCAGCGGCCGCAGGACGCCCTCAACGAAGTCGCGCGCACGTTGCTGGAGCGCGACGTGGTCGGCGGACAGTTCGGTCGCGGCGGCGGATGTCGTCGTCGTGCTCATGGGGCTCCTATTGGTCGAGGGCCCGCAGGCGGCTCGAGTCGGTGGCGGTCAGCCGGGATCCGTCTCCGGGGAGGCCCAGCAACAGGTTGTGGTGATTGGCGATCACCTTGATCGCCCGCTCTCGCGCCGCGGCAACGTCGGGGTCGTCGCTGCCGCCGCGAGCGTCGATCAGGTCCACCACGTCGTGCAGATAGGCCAGCCAGCGCCGCTGGCTGCCATGGAGGATCAGGCGCTCGATCCGTGCCTGCTCGGCGGCCACGGAGTCGGGGCCGGCACGACGTCCGGCGGTCAGCGTCGCCACCGTGTCGGGCAGCTCGCGCTCGGGCTCCGGCGTGATCGACAGCCACGAGGCGCGCTTGACCATGGCGGTTAGACTACAGCAACTGATCACAAAGTCAGGATGAGAAACATGGACAGCACCGTCGCCTCGCCCACGTCGTCCTCCGTCCTCGCCAACGGGTTGGCCCCGGCCCGGTCGGGCATCGCGCTCGAGCCCCGGTACTACACCGATCCCACGCTCCAGGACGCCGAGCAGGAGCTCATCTTCGAGCGCACGTGGCAGCTGGCCGGGCACGTCTCCCAGTTGCCGAGGGCCGGCAGCTACATCACCGCCGCCGCCGGCAGCCAGCCGGTCCTGGTCGTGCGCGACGAGTCGGGCGCGCTGCGCGCCTATCTGAACGTGTGCCGCCACCGCGGGTCGCGGCTGCTGAGCGGATCGGGCCAGTGCAAGGCGGCGATCCGCTGTCGCTACCACGGCTGGACCTACAAGATGGACGGGTCGCTCATCGGCGTGCCCGAGGGGATGCAGTTCGGAGACAAGCTCGACAAGCCGTCGCTGAGCCTGATGCCGGTACGCGTCGAGGTGATGTGCGGCCTGGTGTTCGTCAATCTGGACCGCGACGCGGCGCCGCTCGCCGAGTTGGTCGGCGACCTGCCGCAGCGGCTGGCGCCCTACCGGATCGAGACCCTCACGCCCTTCGCGTCCGGGACCGGGAGCCAGCCGGCCAACTGGAAGGTGGTGGCCGACAACTACATCGAGGGCTACCACATCCCCATCGCCCACCCGGGGCTCATGAGGATGCTCGACTACAAGCACTACGACGTCGAGGTCAACGAGCACTACCTCTGGTTCGACGCGCCGTTCCGCGGCAAGCCCTCCAGCAACCGCCTGGAGCGGCTGTACGCCCAGCTGGTCACACCGATGCCCGGCCTGTCCGAGCGCGAGCGAGGCATCTGGCGCTACGTCTACATCTATCCCAACACCACGATCGATCTGTACCCCGATCAGATCGGGACCTGGCAGATCCTGCCGAAGGGCGTGGCCGCGACCCATGACGTGTGGGCGTCCTATCGCCCGGCCGCGGCCACCCCGCGCACCCGCTTCGTCCAGTGGGCCAACCAGCGCCTCAACACGCTCGTGCTTGACGAGGACATCGACCTCGTGGACAACGTCCAACAGGGCCTCATGACTCGCGGCTACCGGTGCGGCCCGCTGTCGGCACGCGAGGCGGGCGTCGCCTGGTTCGCCGACCGCATCCGCGCCGACCTGGCCCCTGCGTTCGGGGCGGGCGGGGACGGTTCCGAGGGCTGATGGCGGGACGGCGCGACGGGCGCAGCCGGATCCTCGCCGCGGCGGTCGGCCAGATCGCCCGCGAGGGCATCGACGGCGTCCGCATCGCCCGAATCGCCATGGAGGCCGGCGTCTCCACCGCCAACGTCCATTACCACTTCGAGACCCGCGAGGCCCTGCTCGCCGAGGCGCTCGAGTACTCCTACGCCCAGGCCGGCGACGTGCGCCTGGAGGGCGACCTCCCCGAGGGCGCGAGTCACGCCGAGCGACTGCAGTCCATGATCGACCAGTGTCTCCCCACCACGCCGGCGCTGGCGGAGGACTGGGTGCTGTGGGTGGAGCTGTGGCTGCGCGCCGTCCGCCACCCTGAGTTGCGGCCGGTGGCCGAGGAGCTCTACGCGCGCATGCGCGCCTGGTTCTCCGACGAGATCGCCGCGGGCATCCGTGACGGCGAGTTTGCGCGCTGCGACCCCGAGGAGGTCGCCGACCGCACCCTGGCCCTGCTCGACGGCTTCGGGGTCCGCACGCTCATCGGGGACGCGGCCATGCCGCTGGAGCGAGCCCGGCGGTCGGTGTCGGCGTCGCTGGCGGCCGAGCTGGGGCTCGGCGAGCGCCTGGTCGGCGGCGAGCCCACCGGCAGCGGCAAGGCCGCCGCCAGCGGTGAGGCCACCGGTCTGCGCAGCACTGCCTGACCCGCCCGCGGCGCAGGCCAGCGCGCGTTTCGTGCCAAACCGGCTCGGGCCGGCGCAGTTTGTCCCGTTGAGCGCGTCTAGCGCGCATTTCGTTCCAAACTCGCGGGCCGTCCGCTGGTTTGTCACGAATCGCGCCCTGCCGGCTCGGCCGACGCCGACAGACGCACCCGGAGAGACCCGCACCACACCCGCGGGTCACACCGCCGAGCCCACCTCCAGCGCCGCGCGCGCCGCGCTCCGACCGGTCCGCACCGCGCCCTCCATGTAGCCGGCCACCCAGTGGTCGGAGCCGGCCACATAGAACGGCGGCTCATGGCGGCCGTGCAGCGGCCCGACCCGCGTCAGGTCGCCCGGCGCCCAGCTCGTGATGTAGCCGAGCGTGAACGGGTCAACGCCCCAGGGGCGCTCGACGAACGCCGACGGCGTTCGGGCCCCCTCACCATAGAGAGCCTCCAGCCCGGTCAGAATCACCCCCCTGCGCGCATCGGGCGGGGCGGCGAGGAACGCCGACAGGCGCTCGGGCGGGACCAGCAGCGAGAGCACGCCGTCACCCTGGGGCCAGGTGGAGCCGAACAGCCACTCGGCCTCGGCCAGCCCGTTCTGCCCGGTCCGCTGCCAGAACGAGTCCGCGTAGGCGACGACCAGCTTGGCCGCCAGCGCCTGGCGCAGGGCACGCAGCGAGGCCAGGCGCGCGTCGCTCACTCCGGTGATCTCGACCGCGCGCAGGGGCCCGGCGGGCAGCGCGCACACGACCGCCTCGGCGCGGATCTCCTCCCCGCTCGCAAGCTCGACGCACACTCCGGACGCGCCCTCGACGCTCACGCGGGACACCACCGCGCCCAGCCGCACCCGCGGCCCCAGCTCAGCGGCCATCGTCCGTGGCACCTCGGCCGCGCCCGCGCTGCAGCGCAGCCCCTCCCAGGCGGCGAGGTCGTAGAAACCGGAGCCGGCCAGGGTGGCGTGTTTGCGCATGTCGGCCAGCAGCGAGCTGCGATCCGGGCCGTCGCAGGACAGCGACAGCGCTGCCAGAGCGTGGCGGCGGCGCACCGCCGGCAGCGCTCCCTGCTCGCGCAGCCACGCGCCGAGGCTGAGCTCGTCCAGTCGCCGCGCGTCGGGGTGGCTCCAGGGGTCGTCGGGGTCGACCGACGCGGCCAGCGACGCGAACAGGCTGTCGATGCGCTCGGCGTCGGCGTGCTCCTCGGCGTTCATCCACGGCGCCTGGTCGCCGACGAACACGCCCTCGTGCAGGCCCCAGGTCATCTCGCCGGGATCGGCGACGTAGCTGGGCTCCACGGCCAGGCCCAGCTCGCTGATCAGTTCCAGGTACGCGGTGTGGCCCGCGCCCACCACCTCGCCGCCGAGCTGGACGGTGCGCCCGTCGGGGAGCGTCAGCGCGTCGACGCGGCCGCCCACCCGCGAGCGCGCCTCCAGCACGATCACGTCGGCGCCGCCGCGCATGAGGTCGCGCGCGGCCGACAGCCCGGCCAGACCCGCTCCCAGCACCGCAACATCGGTCACGCCACCCGCTCCTCACGAAAATCGCAACGGTCCCGCCTTGACAGCCGAGGGCGCGCTGCGTAGTTTCCTGACTCGGGATTCAGTATACGTGTCCCGCGAGGAGCCGGAGGAGAAATGAGCCCGCGACCCAAAGTCGATCACCTGCGCAAGCCGCAGATCATCGCCGCCGCCGCCGAGGTGCTCTACGAGCGCGGGCTGTTCGACACACGGATCGGCGACATCGCGGAGCGCGCGGGGACCAGCTCGCCCACGATCCTCTACTACTTCGAGTCCAAGGACCGGCTCCTGGAGGAGGCGGTGGAGTACGCCGACCGCACCTTCTACGAGCGGCTGTCCGGAGGCCAGGACCGGTTCGAGCACGCTGCCGACCGGCTCGTGAGCCTCATCGAGGAGACGAGCCTGGGGCCGGACGGGCTCAACGACTACACGCTGTGGATGGAGATCTGGGTGCGCGCTCGGCGCGACCCTGCCGTCCGCCGCTCGTACTTCCGCCTGGACCGCCGCCAGCGGGCGCTGATCGCTGACATCATCCGCGACGGACAGGCGTCTGGGGAGTTCAGCGCCACGGCGGACCCTGACGACTTCGCGCTGGCGCTGAGCGGCCTCATGGACGGACTCGGTGTGCAGGTCACGCTGGGCCAGCCGGACGTCACGCCGGCCCGGATGTTGGACCGGTGCCTCGCGCTCGCCTCCAGCGAGCTTGGGTGCGAGCTGCGGCGAAGCCGGCCGATCGAGAACACTCAGAGGAGAGGAGCCACTCCATGACGGACGACACCCTTTGGGTGCCCCCCACCACGCGTCGCGGTTTCATCAAGCGAGCCGGCGGCGCCGCCGCCGCTCTCTCGATCCCCGGCCTACTCGCCGCCTGCGGCAGCACCGCGCCGGTCGCACCCAGCTCCGGCTCGAGCTCGGGCTCGGCAAGCTCCGGCGCCTCGAGCGCCGCCGCCCCCACCGGCCCCGGAGGCCTGCCCCTGGCGCGGCCCGACGCCCCCCTGAAGCTCCCGATCTACGCGGACAACAGGCCGATCGCGCCCGGGATCCAGCCGGAGAAGGGCCCGCTCCAGCTCTACAACTGGATCGACTACATCAATCAGGACGTCGTCAAGGCCTTCGAGAAGAAGTACGGCGTCGGCGTCCAGATCAGCACCTTCAACACGATCGACGAGGCGGTGGCCAAGCTCGACTCGGGCGCGGTCCAGTTCGACGTGTTCGTGCCCGAGCTCGTCTACCTCGAGCAGCTGGTCGTCGGCAAGATCCTCCAGCCGCTCAACCTGAGCTACATCCCCAACCTCAAGGCCAATGTGTGGCCGTCGCTCAACAGCCCGTGGTACGACGTCGGCGCCCGCTACACGGTGCCCTACACGATCTACACCACCGGCATCGGCTGGCGCACGGACAAGCTGCCCGGCTTCAACCCGGCCAAGATGTCCGACCCATGGTCGGCGCTGTGGATCGAGGGCCCCAAGATCAGCGGCAAGGTCGGCATGCTCGACGACCAGCACGAGGGACTCACCGCGGGCCTGCTCCACAACGGCGTCACCGACGTCAACACCGAGGATCCGGCGGAGATCACCGCCGCCCAGAAGGCGCTCCAGCAGCTGGTGTCCACGGCCAACCTCAAGTTCGACACCAACGAGTACCAGCGCCTGGCCGACGGCTCGCTGTGGCTGCACCAGGCGTGGTCGGGCGATATGGCCGTGATCCCGTACTACGCGCCCAAGGGGACCAAGGCGACGGCGTTCGCCTACTGGTGGCCGTCGGACGGCAAGGGACCGATCAACAACGACACGATGGCGGTGCTCAAGGGCGCCAAGAACCCCGTGCTCGCCCACCTGTTCCTCAACCACCTGCTTGATCAGAAGCAGGCGTTCTCGAACTTCAGCTACACCGGCTACCAACAGCCGCTCAACGTCATGACGCCGGAGGCGGTGGTCAAGAAGGGCTACCTCGCCCCCAACCTGACCAACACGCTGATCCGCGAGGAGCAGTTCAAGAACGGCTACGTCCAGGGCACGCTCAGCCAGCAGGGGCAGGCCCTGTGGGAGAACGCCTGGGCGGCTGTCAAATCGTCGTGAGCGCAACCTCCGTCGACAGCCGCTCCGCGTACTGGCGCGCCTTCGCGCTGCCGGGCGTCGTCTGGCTGGTGCTGTTCGTCGTCATCCCCGCCTATGCGGTGGTGGCGATCGCCATGGGCCAGGTGGACTTCCTGTTCCAGCCGATCCCGGCCTGGAATCCCGCCAACTGGAACCCGGGCTGGCTGTCCAAGGCGTTCAGCGGCTCGTTGCCCGGCGGCGAGTACTGGCCCGCGGTGCGCAACACGCTGGTTTATGTGGCCGTCTCGCTGGGCCTGTGCTTTGCCATCGGCTACCCAGTCGCCTACTACGTCGCCCGCCACGCCAAGCGCTCCAAGACGCTGCTCATCGTGTTGCTGATCATCCCGTTCTGGGTCAGCTACCTGCTGCGGATGCTGGCCTGGATCGGGCTGCTGTCCCCCGACGGCTACGTCAACCAGATCCTCAACGCGGTCGGGCTGGGCGGGCCCGACTGGCTCAACGGCAATGCCTACTCGGTGATCCTGGCCCTGGTCTACGGCTACATCCCGTACTTCATCCTGCCGGTGTTCGCCGGCCTGGACCGGATCGATGCCAGCCAGATCGAGGCCGCCCGGGACCTGGGCGCGACGCCGTGGCAGGCATTTCTCAAGGTCACCCTGCCGCTGAGCAAGCCGAGCATCCTCGCCGGCTCCGCCCTGGTGGTGCTGCCGATGTTCGGCGACTACTACACCAACGACCTGATCTCGGCCTCGCCCAAGACCAACATGCTCGGCAACGAGATCAACATCTTCGTCCAGGGCGGCTCGGAGAAGAACCTCGGGGCCTCGCTGGTGCTCGTGCTGATGGCGATCCTCGCCGTCGGCATGGGCTACTACCTCTACGCGACCGCGCGCGACCAGAGGCGACAGCTGGCATGAGCACCACCACCACCGCCCCGGAAGCCGCGCCGACCGCAGTCGCGCCCGCGCCCGCCCGGAGGCGCAGCCTCGTGCCCAAGTTCCTGCGCAACCCCTGGGGAGAGCCGCGCTTCCTCGTCGCCATCACCTGGACCTACATCGCGTGGGCCCTGGTGCCGGTGCTCATCGCGATCCTGTTCTCCTTCAACGCCGGCAAGTCGCGCAGCGTCTGGCAGGGCTTCTCGATCAAATGGTGGTGGGGCGACCCGAGCCAGTCGATCTTCCACGATCCCCAGTACACCCAGGCGCTCGCCCACAGCCTGCTGCTGGCCGGTCTCGACATGCTCATCGCCACCCCGCTGGGCGTGCTGCTGGCGGTGGGCCTCTCGCGTTGGCGCGGCCGCGGCTCGGGGGTGTCCAACTCGCTGATGCTCATCCCGCTGGTCACCCCCGAGATCGTCATGGCGGTGTCGCTGCTGGTCGTGTTCACCCAGCTGGCGCTGTTCCCATTCAACGCCATCCACCTCGGCACCGTCGCCCAGGTGGTCGGCCAGGTGACCTTCTCGCTGTCCTACGTCGTGGTGATCGTCCGCAGCCGCCTGGTCTCCATCGGGCCCCAATACGAGGAGGCGGCGCGCGATCTCGGCGCCACCTCGTGGGCGGCTATCCGGCTGGTCCTGCTCCCCCTGCTCATGCCGGCGATCCTGGCCAGCATGCTCATCGTGTTCGCGCTGTCCATTGACGACTTCGTGGTTACCCAGTACATGTCCTCAACCGCCTCGACCACCACCATTCCCATGTACCTCTACTCCAACGCCCGCGGCGGCACCAGCACTCCGGCGCTCAACGCCCTGGCGACGATCCTCGTCTCCACCACCCTGCTGGCCATCGCGATCGGCTATCTCGTCTACTCGGTGCTCGGGCGCCGCACCGCGTCCTCGCGCGGCGGGTCCTCCGCCCTGCGCGAGCTGTCCGGAATGGAGGCCTGATGCCTGGGGACGTCCAACTCCGCGCGCTGACCAAGCGCTACGACGAGACCCTCGCCGTCGACGCCATCGACGCCTCCATCAACGCCGGCGAGTTCTTCTCGCTGCTGGGCCCGTCGGGCTGCGGCAAGACGACGACGCTGCGAATGATCGCCGGCTTCGTGCGCCCCACGTCCGGGGAGATCCTGCTCGACGGCAGCGACGTCGCCCAGGTCCCGCCCCATCGTCGCAACGTCCACACGGTGTTCCAGAACTACGCGCTGTTCCCGCACCTCAACGTGTTCGACAACATCGCCTTCGGGCTGCGCCGCCAGAAGGTGGCCAAGAGCGAGGTGCGCAAGCGCGTAGAGGAGGCGCTCGAGCTCGTAGAGCTTGGCGGCATGGCGGCCCGGCGTCCCCAGCAGCTATCCGGTGGCCAGCAGCAGCGCGTCGCCCTGGCCCGCGCCCTCGTCCTGCGCCCGGCGGTCCTGCTCCTCGACGAGCCCCTGGGAGCGCTGGACGCCAAGATCCGCAAGCAGCTGCGGCTCGAGCTCAAGGCGCTGCAGGAGGAGGTCGGGATCACGTTCGTGTTCGTCACCCACGACCAGGAGGAGGCGCTCAGCATGAGCGACCGCGTGGCCGTGATGAGCGCCGGATGCATCGAGCAGATCGGGACCCCGGCCGAGGTGTACGAGAGCCCGGCCACGGTGTTCGTCGCCGATTTCCTCGGCGTCTCCAACCTGATGGATGCCGAGGCGATATCCGACCCCACCAACCCCTCGGCGCACTGCACTCTCGCCGTCGGTGACTTCCGGCTGCGCGCCGCGGCCGGTGACCTCACGGCCTCAGGCCCCGTCAAGATCGTGGCCCGTCCCGAGCGGGTGGAGTTGCTCGAGCATGGGGCCGAACGCGCCAACTGCCTGCCGGGGATGGTGGAGCGCACCGTCTACGTCGGCGCCAGCGTCCAGGTGATGGTCAGGCTGGCGACCGGCGCCCAGCTCCAAGCCTCGATCGCCAACACCGGCCACGCTGACGGCTATCAGCAGGGCACCCCGGTGTGCGTGCACATTCCCGAGGACGCGCTGCGGATACTCGGCGACTCGGGGGCGGCACCGGCTCCGGCGCCGGCCCCGGAGGCCGAGACGGCCACGGCGTCGGCCTAGCCGAGCGCGCGTTCCTCGAACATCCGCGTGACCACCATCGCCTCGACGGGCTCGATCAGCGACGCGTTCACCGAGTCGCCGAGCGCGGCACAGGCCTCGCGCATCCGCCGGCCGGCGCCGGCCGCGTCGTAGGCGGTGCGCCGCAACTCGGGGACGCCGTCCTCGATCCACAGCCAGCGGGCGTCGCCGTCGCCCTCGTAGGGCAGGCCGATGCTGCCGGCGTTGACGAAGCGCACGCCGTCCACCATCCGGTCGTCCTGTTGGTGGGTGTGGCCGGCCACGACCAGTTTGGCCTCGACCCCGGCGAGAGCCGCGGACCAGCGCTCTGGGGATGAGATCCGGGTGAGGAGCTCGTCGTCGGCGCGCGGGCTGGCGTGGCAGAAGAGCACGCCGTCAACGGTCACCGTCAGCGGCAGCTCGCCCAGCGGCCGGGCGCGCTCGGGTCCCAGATCGGCCGCGGTGAACGAGGACATCTCGGCGGCGTTGTCGCCCTCGGCGGGCGTCGGACCGCCCACCGCCGCCGCCACCTCGCGCTCGCCGTTGCCGCGCACCCAGTGCATCGGCCCGCTCATCGCCGCCAGGCGGTCCAGCACGGCGGCGCCGAACGCCCCGGGCACGACGTCGCCCCCGATGACCACCGCAGCGGGGTGCGCCGCCCGCGGGTCGCCCAGCACCGCGTCCAAGGCGTCGAGGTTGCCGTGGATGTCATACAGGGCCAGGATCCGCACTCGCCCCAGCTTAGCGCAACCTTCGGGTTGCGCATGCGTGATCCTAGACTGAGCGCCCGTGAGCGTCTCGGATCTGCTGGCGGGAAAGCGCGTGTGCGTGTGCGGCGGGTCCGGCGGCGTGGGCAAGACGACCACGTCGGCCGCGATCGCGCTCGGCATGGCCGCCGAGGGCGCCAAGGTGGCCGTGGTCACGATCGATCCGGCCAAGCGGCTGGCCAACGCGCTGGGCCTCCAGGAGCTCGAGAACGAGCCGCGCCGGGTCGAGCCCGAGCGGCTGGCCGGCGCCGGCGATCCGTTCCGCGGAGAGCTGTGGGCGATGATGCTCGACCCCAAGCGCACCTTCGACGAGCTGATCGACCGCGTCGCCGACGACCCCGAGCGCGCCGAGGAGATCAAGCGCAACCGCGTCTATCGCGAGCTGTCGACCGCGGTCTCGGGATCGCAGGAGTTCACCGCGGTGGCCAAGCTCTACGAGCTCGTGCGCGATGGGGACTTCGACCTGCTGGTGCTCGACACGCCGCCCTCGCGCAACGCGCTGGACTTCCTCGACGCCCCCGGGCGGCTGACCTCGTTCCTGGAGGGTCGGGCGCTGAAGGCGTTCATCCGCCCCACCGGCCTGGGGATGCGCGTGCTCGGCCGGGGCGCGGCGCCGCTGCTGGGCGCGCTGCGCCGCGTCACCGGCGTGGACCTGATCGGCGACCTGACCACCTTCTTCGGGCTGCTGGGCGGCATGACCGAGGACTTCAGCGCTCGCGCCCGCGGCGTCGAGGAGATGCTGCGGGCTCCCACCACCGCGTTCGTGCTCGTCACCTCGGCCCAGCGGACGGCGATCGACGAGGCGATCTGGTTCCGGCGCACGCTCAACGAGGGCGGCCTGCCGTTCGCCGGCGTCATCGTCAACCGGGTCCACCACGACATCCTCGGCGAGGCTGAGCCTGACGACCTGATCACCGCCCTGGACGAGGAGCTCGCGCCCGAGCTGGCCGCCCGCGTCGCCGAGAACTTCTTCGACTACCACCGGCTCGCCCGCCGCGACGCGCGCAACGTGGCCCGTCTGCAGGGCGAGCTGGGCAGCGAGCCGCTGCTGCTCATCCCCCACCTCGACGACGACGTCCACGATGTCGAGGGCCTGCTGCGGGTCCACCGCTACCTGTTCGCGTCCGAGGCCGAGCGCGAGCGGCTCATCGCCGACGTGATCGCCTGACCAGAGCGGCGGGGGCTCACCCCGCCGGCGTGCGCAGGCGAAACGGCTCGGTCGTGACCCCGGCCCATGTGGCCCAGCTGAGCACGATCGGCTGCCAGCGCTCCCGGCGCACGGTCGCGCCGTTGACCGTCATCTCCACGCGGCTCTGATGCAGCATCTCCCACACCGCCTGCTCGGCCAGCTCGAGCTGCTGGCTGGCGCGCCAATGCGGGTGGGCGGCGGCGGCGAGGGCCATCACGTCCTGGAAGCCCAGCGGGGTGGCGGCGACCTCGGCGATCGCGTCCTTGAGCGCCTCCACCTCCGGACGCGCCTCGGCGCCGCGGCGGGCCTGGGCGATGATGGCGTCGGTGACGTCGGCGCAATGCTTGGTGGCGGTCGCCCAGCCGCGCCCCATGCCCAGCTCGTCGGGGGGCAGCTCCGGGCCCTCCAGGATCTTCAGGCGGCTGCGCTCCGGCGCCCAGCGGCGGTCATCGTGCTCGATCACGGTGCCGCCGATCCACGGGCGCACGAACCGCGTGTCCAGCTCGTCGCGGCTGAGGTTGAAGGCCCGAGCGACATGAGGGAACTGGCGCAGCTCGAGGTGGAACATCTCAGCGGCTCACGACGCCGGCCCCTGCGCGCGGAAGCGCTCCTGGGCCTCGGCGATCTCCCGCAGCGGGGGGGTCGAACTCGTACGTGTTGCGGCTCCCCATCGGGATCTCGACCATGCGGATGAGCGCGTCCTCGGCCATGAGGCGGAGCCTAGTGCGTCCCGTTAACCAGGACGAGCGGGCAGTGCCCGCTCATCGCTGAGATCGCGCTCCCCCTGACTACTTACGAGCCCCAGGACTTACTGTGTTGTGCCTGGTGGGCAGAACACTCCCGGTCTCCCGAGAGAGACCGAGTAGGGAGCGGTCGCCCGTCAGTTTAACGCACGGCGGCCGGACCGGCCGATTCCGCGGCCGGCGACTGCGCCGCCTCGGCCAGCAGATCGTCGGCCACGCTGACCAGATCGGCGTCGAGATGGCCGCACAGGGCGTCGCGCAGGATCGCCCGCAGGTTCTCGGCAAGCTCGTCAACGAGCGCGTCGGGCTGCGCGCCGTCCTCGCGGCCGCCGGCCAGCCCGCCGATCACCGAGCGCTCCAGGGCGACGGCGCGGGCGGTGCGCTCGGTCAGCGCCGATCGCTCCTCCGGCCGGGCGCAGATGACGGCCAGCCGCTGGGCCAGGCGTCCGCTCGCCGGGCCCTCGGGCTCCAGCAGCGCCCGCAGCGCCAGCAGGTAGTCCGTGACCGCCTCCAGCGGCGACGGCCGCTCGCAGGCCATCTCGAAGCGGGCCAGCGCCCACGCCAGCTCAGGGTGTGGGTCGCGCCGGGACACGAGCCGGCAGAACGCCCGCAGCTCGTCCTCCTGGGCGGCGGGGACGAGCGTCAGCCGCCGCGGGCGCCCGGCGACGCCGATCGACACCGAGCGCCAACTGCCGGCCTCGGTGCGCGCCCACCCCACGGGGCCGAGCGCGTAGCCGCCGCGCTCGAACAGGCGCAGCGCGCTGAGCACGTGGCGGAAGCGAGCCCGCGCGGTCGCCACCGGCGAACGCTCGGACCGCTCCTGGTCGATCGCCATGAGGGCGAGCACGTTGGGCTCGTCGCCCCGGCCCCAGACGGCCTCGGGGGGCGCCTCGGCCAGCGCGTCGCCGCGGATGAGCGACAGGCCGTCGCCGAGTGAGAGCTCGATCGTGTCGGGGTCCAGCGCCACCCCGAGCAGCGGCGCGATCACCGTAGCGGTGCAATGGCCCTCGTACACGGCGCGCTCGAGCTCGGCGTAGGCAGCCTCGAAGGCCGCCGGCTCGAAGCCGAACCCGCTGCGCTCGGAGAACACGCTCTCCAGGAACACCGCGAGGCCGGCGGAGGCGCTGCCGCGGGGGTCGGGCGGGGCGATGGCGCCATGCTCGGACAGGTAGACGTCGAGCGCCTCGCACTGGCTCAGCGCGCGGGCGGCGTCGGCGTGGCTGGGCATCGCGGCCAGAGATCCCATCCGCGACCGGATGAAATCGCCGATCAGCGGGCGATAGCAGTACAGCGGGACGCGCCCGCCGCGCTCCTCGGCCAGCTCGAACGGCATCTCGGCGCCAGCCGCGGCCTCCGCGCACAGGCGACTGGACGCGTCGACGGTGAAGGACTCCAACAGACGGTGAAGGGTGACGTTGCGCACGACGGCGGTTTCTCCGCGCCGCACGGCGATCCTCTCCCCCGCATCAGACCTTGCAGCGGCGGGATCTAGGAACTGCCGTCGAGCCGCGCCACGTGGGCGATGTTGCGCGTGTCGCTGTCGTCGGTGCTGGGCGCTCCGCCCAGCCACGCGTCGAGGATCTCCTCGAGCTGCGCCTCGGAGGTGGCGCGCAGGCTGAGCGCCAGGACGTTGGCGTCGTTCCAGCGCCGCGCGCCCGCCGCCGTCGGCGCGTCGGCGCACAGGGCGGCCCGGATCCCCGGGATCTTGTTGGCGGCGATCGAGGCGCCCGTGCCCGTCCAGCACGCCACGATCGCCTGATCGGCGATTCCCTCGGCCACGTCGCGGGCGGCGCGCTCGGACGCCCATGCCCAGTCCGGCGTCTCGTCGCCGACGTAGGCACCGTGCAGGACCGGCTCGTGTCCGCGAGCCCGCAGATGCTCGGGCAGCGACGCCGCGATCCCGGTGAGCTCGTCGGCAGAGACGGCGATCCGCACGGACGCGCGGGTGGCTAGGCGACGGTGGCGACCGGCAGGCGGCCGGCGGCGGCACCGAGGTCGGCGTCGGCACCGAGGTCGGCGTCAGGACCGAGGTCGGGGTCGGCACCGAGGTCGTCGGCGCAGCCGAGCCACTCGCGGCCGTAGGTGCGCATGCTCTCGATCAGCGGGACGAGCGCGCGGCCCTTGTCCGTCAGTACGTACTCGACGCGAGGCGGAACCTCGGGGAACGTCTGGCGGATCACGACGCCCTCCTCCTCGAGGGCGCGCAGCCGCAGCGACAGTGTCCGCGGGCTGATGCCCGCGAGGGAGCGCTCGAGCTCGCAGAACCGTGACCGGCCGTCGGCCAGGTCGCGGATCACCAGCAGCGTCCACTTCCCGCACACGATCTCGGCCGTCGCGCACACCGGACAGGTGTCATTCGAAACCATCACGCCCCATTCTAGCGCAAGACTTCACGAACTGAAGTATGCGGACCCCGGTACGGGGCCGACACTGCTCGCCGCTCAGGGCGCCCCCGCGACGCCGGCGCCGGCGCCGGCGAGACGGTGGCGCTGAACGGCATCGATTGCGCCGTCGATGATGCGGTCCCCGAACTGGGCACTGTCGTTGACCCGGGGAAACCCCGCGTCCCACAGCGCACCTTTGGTGCGGACCTCGGCCGCTCGGGTCGGGCAGCGAGCCGCAGAAGGTTGTCGTCGCGGCGGCCGCCGCACCCAGCGGCGGCCGTCCGTGGGCGAAGGATCAGGCGACGTCGCGGAGCTTCTGGGCCTCCGCGAGCGACTGCAACTTCTTGAGCGACTGGTTCTCGATCTGGCGGATGCGCTCGCGCGTGACGTTGAACGTCCGGCCGACCTCGTCCAGCGTCCGCGGGTGCTCGCCGCCGAGCCCGTAGCGAAGCTCGAGCACGCGGCGCTCGCGATAGCTGAGGTTCTCCAGCGCCTCGCGCAGCGCCTCCTTGGTGAGGATCTCGGCCGCCCGCTCGTACGGGGACTCGGCGCGCTCATCAGCGATGAACTGACCGAACTCGGACTCCTCCTCGTCGCCCACCGGCTTCTCGAGGGAGACCGGCGCCTGGGCGGAGCGCTTGATGGACTCGACCTCCTCGGGCTCGATCCCCGTGACCTCGGCGATCTCCTCGGCGGTCGGCTCGCGGCCGAGCTCGGTCACCAGCTTGCGCTCGGCGCGACCGATCTTGTTGAGCTTCTCCACGACATGGACCGGGATGCGGATGGTGCGGGCCTTGTCGGCCAGCGCCCGGGCGATCGCCTGGCGAATCCACCACGTGGCGTAGGTCGAGAACTTGAAGCCCTTGCGGTAGTCGAACTTCTCCGCGGCGCGGACCAGGCCGAGCGTGCCCTCCTGGATGAGGTCGAGGAACGGCAACCCCTGGTTGCGGTAGTTCTTGGCGATGGACACGACGAGGCGGAGGTTGGATTCCACCATCTTCTGCTTGGCATCGAGGTCGCCGCGCTCGATCCGCTTGGCCAGGTCGACCTCCTCCTGGGCGGTGAGCAGGCGGACCTTCCCGATGTCCTTGAGGAACAGCTGGAGCGAGTCGGTCGTCATGTCCGGCTTGAGATCCAGCGCCGTCTTGGCCTTGCGCCGGCCTCGCTTGTCCGGCGCGCGCTCGACCTCGGTGGCCGCGAGGGCCGGGTCTACTTCCTCAACGAGCTCGATCTCCGTGCGTTCGAGGAAGCCGTGGAGCTCCTCGACGTCAGCCTCGTCGAGATCCAGCTCCGAGATCGCGGTCGCGATCTCCGAGTAGGTCAGGACCCCAAGCTGCTGGCCGCGGTTGACGAGGCCCTTGATCTCTTCCAGTTCCTGCAGGTCCGCTACAGACATCTGATTCCGTTTCCGTCGTTGGCGGCGACTCGCCAGCGGGGTCACCACTCAGTACAAAGGAACCGACCGTGGCGCCCTCCTCAGAGCGCACGACCGCTACTCAAACATACGGTCCGACTATAGTCACTATATTTTGTGAAGTCAATCCGCGGCAGGCCTGCGCAGGCCCAGCTGAAGAGCGGTCCGGCGGCTCAGGGCCGCCGGGAGCGTCTTCTCTATCTCCACGTCTATACATCGAAGATATCGCGGCGTTTCAGCGTTTCGCCGATTTTTTTGCCAGACCGGCCATTTTGTCTCGCCAATGCGGTCTGACCGCGCGTGCGCGATGATGTGAATCGATGAGCGACGAGCCCCAGCCAGGAGTCATCGGGTCGCTGCCGCGGACCCGTCCGCACCGCCGCTCGGACAAGCGCGCGGCCCCGCGCAGCGCCACCGCACCCGCCGGGCCCGCCAGCGCCGGGCCCCCAAGCGCCGCCGCCACCCCGCAGCCCGCCAAGCCCAGGCCGGCCGCGAGGACCAAACCAGCCGCGAAGCCCAAGCCGACCGCGAAGCCCAAGCCGGCCAGAACGACGGCCGCCAAGCGCCCGAAGGCGGCCGCGGCGACACCCGCGCCCCCGGAGCCGACCGCCGCCCAGCGGCCCGCCACGCCGCCCGCGGAGCGCCCCGCGCGCGAGCCGTCGCCCGGCGTGCTCGAGACCGCGGTCCAAGCCGCCGCCGAGCTCGCTGAGATCGGCCTGCACGCCAGCGCGCGCGCCCTGCGCCGCGCCGTCTCGCGGCTGCCGCGACCGTAGCGGCCCGCTCACCAGGCTTACATAAGTCTGCCGGCGGGTATGCGTATACTGCCGCGCCACCAGCCGAACGGCCTCTTCTCCGGGAGGGGTCGACGGGGGAACCACTTGCGGGTTGTCGCAGACCCGCTGGGGCGAATCGGTCCCGCTAAGGACCGTAGCGCTAAGCAAGCGCGAGCCCGTCAGCTCACCTCGTAGGCATGACAACAGGATGGACCGAGTTATCCGTAGTCGTCGTCGACATGCTCATGCCGTGTGCGTTCTGCTGACCGTAGCGCTGGCCGTCCCGGCCGCCGCGCTGGCGTCGTCGGGCGGCGGGGCAGGCGCGGATCCCGGCGGGTCGCCCGTCACGACGACGACCGGCCACCACCACCACCACCACCGGCCCCGTGCCGAGCATCGGGAGTGGGAACGTGACCGTCGCGACCACCGGTAACGGCATCACGCTGCAGACGACCGCCTCGGGCATCCTCGGCAAGGAGCTGACCTTCTCGGGGACCGCCCCGCCGCAGCTGGCCGGCGACACGATCCAGATCCAGCGCTCGGGCCACCAGACCAGCTGGACCTGGGCCGGCACGGTGGCGGCGACGATCGCGCCCGACGGTACCTTCAGCGCCGTGTGGCAGACCAACCACATCGGCCGCTTCGCCATGCGCGCCGTCGTGACCGGCGCATCGCAGGCTCAGAGCGCGACCGTGACCCCGTCCCTGACAACGACCGTGTACCGCCCGTCCCGGGCCACGGAATACGGTCCCGGCTTCTACGGCAAGAAGACCGCCTGCGGCCAGCGGCTGCGCCGCGGCACGATCGGGCTGGCCAACCGGACGCTGAAGTGCGGCGAATCGGTGGCCATCTACTTCCAGGGCAGAACCTTGGTGGTACCCGTCATCGATCGCGGCCCCTACACCAACGGTGCCGACTGGGACCTCACCGTGGCCACCGGCAAGGCGCTCGGGATCTCGGGCACCGCGCAGATCGACGCGGTCTCGCTGCCCACGCGCTGACCCGCGCTGACCCGCGCCGGCCCCGGCCCGCTCAGGGCTCCTCGCCGCGCCAGACCTCCACGCCGCCGGCCGCGGCGGCGAACCGCGCCTCCTCGGCGGCCTCGATCAGCTCTCCGCTCGTGCGCCCGTCCTCGCCGAGCACGGCCACGCCGACACTGGCGGCCAGCGGTGCCCCTCGCCACGCTGCTCGCGTGACGGCCGCCGCGATGCGCTCGCCCAGCGCCCGGGCGCCGGCCCGGTCGGTGTCACGGGCGATGATCCAGGCGCGGGCGTCGCTCTCGCAGACGAGGATGTCCTGCCGGCGCGCTGCGCTGCGCACGGCGGCGGCAAACCGGTCGAACGTGGCGCGGGCCTCATTGCTGGGCTCCACGGCCGCGACGCGCTCGGCGTCCTCGAACTCGGCCAGCAGCAACGACAGCGACGACCCCGCCGACTTCACGATCGCGTCCTGCAGCGCCCCCACCCACAGTGTCGGCGATGGCTCGGGAGGCGTGTCGGAGACGCCTGGCCACGCGCGCTCCGGCGCCGCCGGCGGCGGCGCGTGCCGGACCGGCGGGCGCGTCTGCGCCACCGGCGGCGGTGGCGGTGGCGGCGCCGCGGATGCCGTCTCCGGCCGCAAGCTGGGAGCCGCGCGCTGCAGCGCGGCGGAGCGCACGAGCTCTGAGATGAGCGTGAGGCGCTCGGTGAGCTCGGCGACGAGGTCGGCGTCGGCCCCGCGCAGCTCATCGCGCACGGCGCTCCAGATGACGCCCTGGAGGGCGTCGACGGCCCCGGAGACGGTGGCGGGCGAGGCGGCCCCCGCCATCTCGCCCACGCGCGCGGCGAGCGGCTGCAGCACACCGCCGGGCTCGAGCCGGCGCAGATCGGCATCGCTGGCGATCGCGCGGAGCACCGCGTCGCACACGAGCGGGCCGTCGCGCGTCAGCTCGGTGGCCAGGATCGCGGGCGCGTCGTTCAGCGGGGACTGCTCGAGCAGCGTCAGCAGCCACCCCTTGGCCAGCTCCTCTGACCGTGACAGCAGCGCGTCGATCGGAGCGTCGGCGACCGGCCGTGCCCGCCGCCGACGGGGAGGCACGGGCGCCATCGGCCGTCTTGTATCACGCACCCCAGTCGTCTCTCGTCCGTGTGACCGCAATATGCTGGAAATCCGCTTCGGCGAGCCAGAAATCCATTGATGCCCGCCCCACTCATCTCCATCAACGATGCACGAGGCCGCGTTCTTGACGCCGTGGCTCCGCTCGGGCTCGAGACGGTGGCGCTCGACGACGCTCTGGGGCGGGTCCTCGCCGAGGATGTCGCGGCGGCGGGCGACGTCCCACCGTTTCCGTGCTCGGCGATGGACGGCTACGCCGTGACCGCCGGCGACGCCGGGCGGATCCTGGCGATCGTCGGAGAGTCCCGCGCCGGGACGCCGTCCACTCACCAACTCGCCGACGGCGAGGCGATCCGCATCTCCACCGGCGCGGCCGTGCCCGCCGGAGCGACGGCGGTCATCCCCCAGGAGAACGTGTCGGCCAACGGAGGCGATTCGATCGAGACCGCAACCCCGGTCGCGCCCGGCGAGCACGTTCGGGGCGCCGGCGAGGACATGCGCGCCGGCGCCGTGGTGCTCACGGCCGGCACCCCGCTGGGACCGGTGGCGCTCGGCGCGGCGGCCGCCGCCGGCGTCGGCGCCGTGGTGGCGGCGCGTCGGCCGCGCGTCTCGGTGCTCTGCACCGGCGACGAACTGCGCGCCCCGGGCGAGCCGCTGGGGCCCGGCGAGATCCACAACTCCAACGCCCCGATGCTCACCGCGCTGGCCCAGCGGCTCGGGGCCGTCACCGCGCCGGCGCGCCGGTTGCCTGACGACCGCGCCGCCACCGCCGACGGCATCGGGGCCGCGATGGCGCACTCAGACGTGGTGATCATCTCCGGCGGCGTCTCGGTCGGCCCCCACGACCACGTCAAGCCCGCCCTCGACGCGCTGGGCGTGCGCGAGGTGTTCTGGAGCGTGGCGCTGCAGCCCGGCAAGCCGACCTGGTTCGGGGTCCCCGCGGAAGGGCACCCGCTCGTGTTCGGACTGCCCGGCAACCCGGTGTCGACGGTGGTGACGTTCTCGCTGTTCGTGGCGCCCGCGCTGGCCGCACTGCAGGGCGCACCCCTCCCCGCGCCGCCCCGCCCCACCGCGGTCCTCGGCGTGGACGTGTCGCGCAACCCCAGCCGCGACCAGATGATCCGCGTACGGCTGGCTGAGGAGGGCGATACCGTGCGCGCCTACCCCAACGGCGCGCAGGGGTCGCACATCCTCACCTCGCTGCTCGGCGCCGACGCCCTGGCGCTGATCGCCACCGGCGAGGGCACGCTCGCCGCCGGAGCCACCGTCGCGCTGCACGCTCTCGTGGGCTAACGCCCCCTTAGCGTCACCTGCGGTTGCCCCGCCTCCAAACCGGGCACAATCTGCGCCGTGATCGCACCTCTGGCCCTGGTGGCGTTCGTCGTGTCCGCGGTCGCCGCGATCCTGCGGCACAAGCGCCGGCGCCGGCTCCCGGCGCGATCGGTGATCGTGTCGCCGCGCCGGTCCACGGTGATCGCGCGCGACGGCGCCGTCCGCTCGGTCCAGTCGGCGGTGCTGACCATGCACGAGCGCGACTTGGACCGGATCTGGACCCCGGCCAATCTGGAGAACCTCGCGCGCACCTACTGGCGCTTTCTCTCCCGGGTCACGCTCAACCTCATCCGCATCAAGTACACGGCCGATAGCCGCTCGGTGGTGCTGCTGGGGCGCCCGCTCACGCTGCTGCGCTTCGACGCCCCCGAGTACACGATCGATGACGACCACGGCGCCGTGCGCTGGCGCATCCGCGACGGGCTGCTCGTTGCGCGGACCGGGCGGGGCTGCGGCTTCTTGGAGCTCGACGTGCGCCGCGAGCCACCCCGGGGGCGGGCGGGGACGGATTCCCGGGTGGACCTGCTCATCGAGGTCGAGGTGGCCAACTTCTACCCATCGATCGCGGTCGGGTTCTCCGAGCCGGTGTACGAGATGACCCAGTCGGCCGTCCACGTGCTGGTCACCCACGCCTTCCTGCGCTCGCTGGCCAACCTGGACCTGGCGCGCTCCAAGGTGGGCCAGCTCGCCGACCAGCTCGACATCGCTGACTGGGGAACCGGCGCCGACTGCCCGCCGCCCGGTGAGCCGGCCGAGCCCGCCGAGCGGGCCGAGCCCGGCGAGCCCGCCCCGCCCGCCGCGCCCGCCTCCGAGCCGGCGAGCCCGGCCGCCTCCGCCGCGCCCGCAGATCAGCCGTAGGACGTGATGCCCATCGCGCGCATCTTGGCCCGGTCGTGGCGGGCGTGGATGCGGCGCACGGTGCCCGAGCGTGACCGCATGACCAGCGACTCGGTGGTCGCGCCGCGGTCGCCCTGGTAGCGCACCCCCTGGAGCACGTCGCCGTCGGTGACGCCGGTGGCCGAGAAGAAGGCGTTCTCACCCTGGACGAGGTCGTCGCAGGTGAGGATCTGCTCGAGGTTGTAGCCAGCCTGGACGGCGGCGGTGCGCTCGTCCTCGGTGCGCGGCCACAGGCGTCCGAGCAGCTGCCCGCCGATGCACTTGATCGCGGCGGCGGAGATGACGCCCTCGGGGGTGCCGCCGATGCCCCACAACAGGTCGACGGGTGAGTTCTCGCTGACGGCCAGCAACGACGCGGACACGTCGCCGTCGGTGATGAGCCGCACCCGCGCGCCCGCCTCGCGCACCTGGCGCATCGCCTCGTGGTGGCGCTCGCGATCGAGCATCACCACCATCACGTCGCGGATGTCGCGGTTGCGGCGCTCGGCGACCAGCGCCAGGGTCTCGGCCAGCGGCCGGTCGAGGTCGAGGAGGTCGGCGATGTCGGGACCGCCGGCGATCTTCTCCATGTAGACGCACGGGCCGGGATCGAACATCGAGCCGCGCTCGGAGAGGGCGATCACCGCCAGCGCGCTCGGCATGCCCAGCGCGGTGAGGCGCGTGCCCTCGAGCGGGTCGACCGCGATGTCGACCTTCGGCGGCGTCCCGTCGCCGATCTGCTCGCCGTTGTAGAGCATCGGCGCCTCGTCCTTCTCCCCCTCGCCGATGACCACCAGGCCGTCCATCGAGACCGAGTCCAGGACGAGGCGCATGGCGTCAACTGCGGCCTGGTCAGCGCCCTCCTTGTCCCCGCGTCCCACCATGCGCGCGGCGGCAAGGGCCGCCGCCTCGGTGACGCGCACCAGCTCCAGCGCGAGATTGCGGTCCGGCTTCTGGCTCGCCGGTGTCGTGCTCATAGAACCCCCGGGGGCTTGCGGCCGGCGCCGCTCTCCTTGGAGCGCCACACCGAGCCGGTGAGAATGAGGACGTCGGCTACGAGCGCCACCCACCAGCCGCTGGCCACGCTGATCTCAGCGGGCGGCGAGCCGGGGTGGTCGATGACGCCGACGAACAACGTCATGATGAGCGCCACGAGCGCGGTGACCGCGGTGAGCTCGCCGCGCGGCCAGGACAGGGCGTGGCCCCGGGCGATGATCCAGGCCAGGATGAGCGGCGCCGCGGCCGCGACCAGGAACAGGAAGCGGATCGCGGACAGGGACGCCCAGCCCGTGCAGGTGCTGTCGGGCCCACGGCAGGTGCCCAGCACGGCGTTGCGATTGCCCAGCGAGTACCAGCTCAAGAACAGAGACACCCCCAGAAGGACTCCTCCGGCGACCGCGACCAGCTCACCGCGGTCGAGCTCCTTGATGTTCATCTTCGATGCAGCCTAACCGGTTTGGCCCGATCTCAACCCGGGCTGCGGGGCCGGCTCAGACTTAACGTTTTGGGAAGAATCGAGGCTGTCACTATTAAGGGATGGACGGCCTCCAGGCAGCCGTCGCGTCCAGCGACGCCCAGCGAGCGATCGATGATCTGGCCGAGGCCCGCGGTCGGACGCTCGAGCTCGTAGCTCCCTTCTCGGAGGCGGAGCTGGAGCGCGTCCACTCGACGCTGATGAGCCCGCTCGTATGGGACCTCGGCCACATCGCCGCGTTCGAGGACCTGTGGCTGGCTCACCGCTACGGAGGGCGGCCGCTCCTGCGCGAGGACCTCGCCGACGTCTACGACGCCTTCGAGACCCCGCGCGCCGGGCGCGGCGACCTGCCGTTCCTGCGGCCGGACGACGCGCGCGACTACCTCCGCGACGTACGCGAGCGCGTGCTCGAGGTCATCGCCGACCGGGGCGTGGGCGACGGCGTCATCGCCGAGCTCATCGTCCGCCACGAGCAGCAGCACAACGAGACGATGCTCCAGACGATCCAACTGGCCCAGCTGGAGGGCCTCTCGCTCAACGGCGGCAACGCCGGGAACGCCGGCGTGCCGGGCAACGGCGGGACGGTTGGGGTCGGTTTCACCGGCCTGGAGCTGGTGGAGATCCCTGGCGGCGAGTGCATCATCGGCGCTCCGGCCACGGGCTTCGCCTACGACAACGAGCGGCCGCGCCATCGCACCGACGTCCGCGGGTACCTGATCGGCCGCACGCCGATCACCAACGCCACGTACCTGACGTTCGTGGAAGGGGGTGGGTACGAGCGGCGTGAATGGTGGTCTGACGAGGGATGGTCGTGGAAGGAGGACTACGACATCACCCGACCACAGAGCTGGTCGGCCGATCTACGGTCCGAGTGGCGCCTGTCGGGACTCGAGCCACTGCATCCGGATCGACCGGTCGTCCACATCTCCTGGTTCGAGGCCGACGCCTTCGCTCGAGCGCACTCCGGCCGCCTTCCCACCGAGATCGAGTGGGAGAAGGCGGCGACCTGGGACCAGGAGCAGGAGACAGCGCTGCCCTACCCCTGGGGTCACGAGGCCCCCATCGCCGGCCTGCACGCCAACGTCGACCAGCGCGCGGGCGGACCCGTTCCCGCCGGGTCGCTGCCCGCCGGCGCCTCGCCCTACGGCGTGCTGGGGATGATCGGCGACGTGTGGGAGTGGACCGCCAGCAACTTCAGCGGCTATCCGGGCTTTCAGCCCTTTCCCTACCGTGAGTACTCCGAGGTGTTCTTCGGAGACAAGTACAAGGTGCTGCGCGGCGGCGCCTGGGCCACCCGGCCCCGTCTGATCACCCCGACGTTCCGCAACTGGGACTTCCCTCAGCGGCGGCAGATCTTCTCCGGCCTGCGAATCGCAAAGGACCTCTGACATGGAGCCGCTGTCCCCCACCCCCGTCCAGGTCGACTCGTGGCTGTCTGAGGATGATGAGCGCTCGCTGGCCAACGACGTGCTCGACGGGCTGACCAAGCCGTTCAAGGAACTGCCCCCCAAGCACTTCTACGATGCCCGCGGCTCCGAGCTGTTCGAGCAGATCACCGAACAGCCCGAGTACTACCCGACCCGCACCGAGCTCGCCATCCTGCGCGACAGCGCGGCGGAGATCGTGGCGCTCACCGGCGCCGGCGAGCTCGTAGAGCTCGGCGCGGGCGCGTCGGACAAGGCGCGGCTGCTCCTCGACGCGATGCGGGAGACCGTCCCCACCCACCCGCGCCGCTACATCCCGCTCGACGTCTCCCGGAGCGTGGTGGAGGACGCCGCGCGCACGCTGATCGAGGACTACGAGGACCTTCAGGTCCACGGCGTCGTCGGCGACTTCGAGCGCCATCTGGAGCACGTCCCCGATGCCGCGGGCGTGCCACGCATAGTGGCGCTGCTGGGCGGCACCATCGGCAACTTCCCGCCCGGAACGCGGCGCAACGTCCTGGGCAAGATCGCCACGCTCCTCGGGCCCGGCGACCGGTTGCTGCTCGGCACCGACCTGGTCAAGGATCCGCATGTGATCGAGGCCGCCTATAACGATGCCGCCGGGATCACCGCCGAGTTCAACCGCAACCTGCTCTACGTGCTCAATCGCGAGCTCGACGGGGACTTCCAGCCCGAGAGCTTTCAGCACGTCGCCTTCTATGACCGGCGCAACGAGTGGGTGGAGATGCGGCTCCGGGCCACCCGTGCCTCCTCGGTCTACATCGCCGATCTCGATCTGCGGGTGGAGTTCGCCGCCGGCGAGGAGCTGCGCACCGAGATCAGCGCCAAGTTCACGCGCGCGCACGTCGAGGCCGACCTCGAGGCGTCCGGCCTCGAGCTCGAGCGCTGGTTCACCGATGACGAGGAGCTGTTCGCGGTGACCATGGCGCGGCCGCGCGGCGACGGCTCCGGATAGGGTTCTGCGCCATGCGAATCGATGGGTCAGGCGCGCTGGTCGCCGGAGGCGCCTCGGGGCTGGGCGAGGCCACGGCGCGGGCGCTGCACGCCGCCGGGGCCCATGTCGTGATCGCCGACCTCAACGAGGATCGCGGCGCCGCGCTGGCCGGGGAATTGGGCGAACGGGCGTCGTTCGCGCATGCCGACGTCACGCAGGCCGACACCGTGGAGGCGGCCGTCGCTCAGGCGGCGGCCGCGGCCGACGGAGGGCTGCGGATCAGCGTCTGCTGCGCGGGCATCGGGCACGGCGAGCGGGTCGCCGGGCGCCGCGGCGCCCATGCCATCGCGCCGTTTGAGAAGGTCATCGCCGTCAACCTGATCGGCACCTTCAACGTGCTGCGCCTGGCGGCGACGGCGATGCTGGGCAACGAGCCGCTGGACTCCGGCGAGCGCGGCGTGTGCATCAACACCGCCTCGATCGCCGCCTTTGACGGGCAGATCGGCCAGGTCTCCTACTCGGCGTCCAAGGGCGGGATCGTCGGCATGACCCTGCCGGCCGCGCGCGACCTCGCGGTGGCGGGGGTGCGGGTGTGCACGATCGCGCCGGGCACGTTCGAGACGCCGCTGCTGGGCGAGCTATCCGCGGAGACCCAGCGGGCGCTGGGCGAGGCGATCCCGTTCCCCTCGCGTCTCGGCCGGCCGTCCGAGTTCGCCGCGCTCGCCGTGCACATCGTGGAGAACCAGATGCTCAACGGCGAGGTCATCCGGCTCGACGGCGCGCTGCGGATGCCGCCGCGGTAGCGCCAAGACCAGAGCCTCCGGCCCCCCGCGCGCGCCCGCCGTGCTGGCGCGGATGCACACGCGCTGGGCGTTTCCCGGGCGCGGGGCGCCCGGCGCCAACATGGGGGGCACAAACGCACACCCACTCTGCCAGAGCGCTGCGCGCGTGCAGATTCGCCAGTCACGCGGGCGCCCGACCCACCAAGCGCCCAACGCCCAACGCCCAACCAGCGGGCTACAGCAGCTCGATGAGCATCGCCTGGCCCATCCCGCCGGCCACGCACATCGACTCGATGCCGTAGCGACCGTTGACGGAGCGCAGGCCGTTGATGAGCGTCGTCATGATGCGCGCGCCGGTCATCCCGAACGGGTGCCCGAGCGCGATTGCCCCGCCGAACGGGTTGAGCTTCTCCTCGGGGATGCCCAGCTCGTCCCGGCAGGGCACGATCTGGGCCGCGAACGCCTCGTTGATCTCTACGACGTCGATCTCGTCCATGGTCATCCCGGTCTGCTCGAGCAGCGCTCGGATGGCCGGGATCGGGCCCAGGCCCATGATCTCGGGGCGGATCGCGACGACCGTGGAGGCGACGATCCGCGCCAGAGGCTTGACCCCGATCCGCTCGGCCTTCTCGTCGGACATGACGAGCACCGCAGCGGCGCCGTCGTTGAGCGGGCACGCGTTGCCGGCGGTGACGGTGCCGTCGGGCTTGAACGCCGGCTTGAGCTTGCCCAAGACCTCCATCGTGGTGCCCGGGCGGGGACCGTCGTCCCGGGACACGACCGTCTCAGGGACCTCGACCTCGTTGCCCTCCTGGTCGACCTCGGTGTGCGCGGGCACGGTCACGGGGACGATCTCGACGTCGAAGTGGCCGGAGTCCCGCGCCTCCACGGCGCGGTTCTGGGAGATGACCGCCCACTCGTCCTGCGCCTCCCGGCTGACCTTGCAGCGCTCGGCGACGTTCTCGGCGGTCATCCCCATCGGGATGTACACGTCGTACAGCGACCCCTCGGAGCCGTTGAGCTTGACGTTCTTGGTCTCCTCCATCATCCCGGCGCCCAGGCCGGCTCGCGAGACAGCCTCCACCCCGGCGGCGATGTACTGATCGCCCTCGCCGGCGCGGATGGCATGCGACGCCATGCGGATCGTCATCAGCGACGAGGCGCAGAAGCGATTGACGGTGCACGCCGGAACGTGGTGGTCCAGACCCGCCAGCAGCGAGGCGTTGCGGCCGACGTTGTAGCCCTGCTCGCCGATCCCGGACGCGGCGCCCATGAGCACGTCGTTGGTCTGAGCGAAGTCGACGTCGGGGTTGCGCTCGATCAGCGTCCGGATCGGCAGCGCGGCGAGCTCGTCGGCGCGCACCGACTTCAGCGACCCCTTGCCCGCGCGGCCGATGGGCGTGCGGATGGCGTCGACGATCACGGCTTCGGGCATGGGTGGGGCTCTCCTTGGTGGTTGCCGGGGGTCAGAGGCCGAGGCCGCGCACGCCGGGCTCGCCCCATCCCAGATGATGGGCGAGCTCGTGGCGCACGGTGCGGGTGACCTGGGCCTTGAGCAGCTCGGGGTCGTGCCCGAAGTCGCGCATCAGGGTGTCGCGGAAGATGATGATCCGGTCGTGGAAGAAGTCGCGGGCCACGGTGTCGCCCTGGTAGAGGCCGTAGGCGCCGCGCCGCGCGCCCCCGTCGGAGATGACCACGGCCACGTGCTCGAGCGCGCGGTGAAACTCCAGCGGCAGCTCGTCCAGCGCCGAGCGCACGAGCGCCCTGAAGTCCTCGTCGGTGGTGAGCGCGTATTCGTCGTCGTCGCCACCGTCTGGGCCGTCCTCGTAGGAGTTCCCCCACTCTCCGCGGGCCGCCAGCTCCTCGGCGCGCCGGACGATCGCCTCGAACTCCTCCTCTGACTCGGGCTCGCGCCAGCCGGCCATGTGGGTCATGCCCAGCACCACCACGCTGCCGATGATCGCCGCCCCGGCGCCGAAGATGGCGATGCCCTGGAGCAGCCGCACCGGCGGGGAGTCGCTGAAGCCGGTCACGATGCTGACCGCGCCCAGGCCGATCGTCAGCGCCGCCACAGCGGCGAACAGGATGCGGCGCAGAGTCGGCGGCTGGGGGGACGGGGTCGGCATCCTGATTACCTAAGCGTCCGGGCGACCACGAGGCGCTGGATCTCGTTGGTGCCTTCGTAGATCTGGGTGATCTTGGCGTCGCGCATCATCCGCTCCACGGGGTACTCCCTGACGTAGCCGTAGCCGCCCAGGACCTGCACGGCCTCGACGGTGACATTCATCGCCACATCGGAGCAGAACAGCTTGGCCATCGCCGAGTATTTGCCGATGTCGGCGTCGCCGCGATCGATCTTGGCGCACGCCTGGTAGAGCAGTTCGCGCGCGGCGGCGCAGTGAGTCTCCATGTCGGCGAGCTTGAATTGGATCGCCTGGAACGCGTTGATCGGCTTGCCGAACTGCTTGCGCTCGCGGGCGTAGGCGGCGGCGTAGTCCGTCGCGCCCTGGGCGATGCCGAGCGCCTGCGCCGCCACCCCCAGACGCGAGCGGTCCAGCGTGCCCATCGCCACCTTGAAGCCCTCGTTGACGTCGCCGATCACGTTCTCCTGGGGCACGCGGACGCCGTCGAAGATCGGCTGACCCGTCGGTGAGCCCCGGATCCCCATCTTGTGCTCGAGCTTGCCGACGCTGAACCCGGGGCGGTCGGCCTCGACCACGAACGCCGTGATCCCGCGCGAGTGCCCCGCCTCCCGGTCGGTGACGGCGAACACGACGTAGAAGTCGGCGATCCCAAGGTTGGTGATCCAGTTCTTGGTGCCGTCGATGACCCAATCGTCGCCGTCGCGCACGGCGTGGGTGATCATGCCGCCCGGATCGGAGCCCGCCTCGGGCTCGGACAGGGCGAAGGCCGGCGACCACTCGCCGGTGGCGCAGCGCGGCAGGAAGCGGTCCTTGAGCTCCTCGGAGCCGAACAGCTTGATCGGCAGCGTCCCCAGCTCCTGGATCATCAGGATGAGCGCCGTGGAGGCGCACGCCTTGGCGATCTCCTCGACCGCCATGTTGAGCATGAGCGTGCCCGTCCCCGTGCCGCCGTGCTCGGTCTCGAACGGGAGGCCGAGGATGTCCTGCTCGGCCAGGAGCTTGCGCAGGTCGTGCGGGTACGCCGCCTCCTCGTCGATCTGGGCGGCCCGCGGTGCGATCCGCTGCTGGGCGATCTCGCGGATGGTGTCCCGGAAGTCGACGTGCTCCTGCGGGATCGTGTAGAGCTCTGACAGCGCGGACATGGTGCGCCTTGGATGCTAGATCACGGGCGCACGCGGGCGCGCGGCGCGGACCGGCGCCGCGCGTGCTCGGGGCCCGGTCGGGCCCCGAGGCTCTCTACCAGGAGCTCCTACAGACCCGACGGGTGGCGGACGATGTAGTTCCCGCCGTCCTGGAGGTTGGCGGTGGCGTTGGCCGCAGTCAGCCAGCGCGGCCCGGTGCCGCCCGGCGTCGTGGGACCGTAATGCGCCGTGTCGAAGGCCAGGCCGGCGATCACGATGAACGTGTGGCTGGCATCGGCGTAGATGGTCATCCACTGGCCGGGGCCGGCGCTGCCGTAGGACTCGAGCTGGGTGGAGTCCTCCGGCGCCGACAGCAGGTTGGCGCCGTGCAGCGCGAAGCTGACCGCGCCCGAGCAGTCATAGGCAGAGTCGTTCCACGTGCCGTGGCCGCCACCGACCCGGTAGGGCTTGTCAATGATCGAGTTGGCCGCGTTGATCGCGTCCACGACCGCCTGAGGCGCACCCGCGGGCGGCGTGACCGTCCCGTCGGAGTTGAGCGTGGCCTTGCCGACGGGACCGGACGCGGTCATGGCCTGGGCCACGACCTGGCGCAGAGTCTGCGACTGGGCGTAGGTGACCACACCGCTGTCGTCCAGTCCGTTGGCCTGCTCGAACTTGACCACGTTGGCCTTCGTACCGGCGCCGAAGTCGCCGTCCACCGCGGTGGGGAAGCCGGCGAGCGTCAGGTAGGCCTGGAGCACGCGCACGTCGTGGCCGCGCATCCCCTGTTTGAGGGTGCGCTCGCCCAGGTGCTGGGAGCCGCCGTCCTGGACGACGGGCGCCAGGATCGGGTTGTTGCTGATGACGCTCGTGGGATCGTTGGCGGCGGCGGCCTGCTTGGACTTGCGCTTGCCGCCCGCCGGACCGCCCTGGCCCATCGAGGTGCCGCCACTGCTCGGTGTGCTGTCGGCGTTGGTGGCGCCGGTGATCACCAGCTGCAGCCTGCGGACGACGGCCGCGGTGACCACGCCGTTGACGGCCAGGTGGTACTTGCGCTCGAAGCGCTTGACGTTGTTCTCGGTGGTCGGACCGAAGATGCCGACCGCCGGCGTGTTGAAGCCGGCCTTGGTGAGCTCGGACTGGAGGGCCCTCACGTCGCTGCCGCTCATTCCCTGTCTGAGGGTGCGGCTGCCGAGGCGTTGTTTCGCGCTGGCCTGGGCGGCGAAGATAGGAAGTACGAAGGCAGTGAGCGCCAGGACACCAACAAGGCGGGGAACGGCGCGGACACGAACTCGAAGCAAAAGTAACCCTTCTCTTTCGGACGCCTACGGGGTTAGCTGACGGGCTCGCGCTGAAAGAGATGCGCTACGCCGGAGGTCCGGCGATTCGCCCCAGGAGCTCGGGATTGGGCTCCAGCGGGTTCCCCGATCGCCTCGGCCTCAGGGCCTCGACGATTCGGCTGGGTGCTTATCGGCTGGGCAGCCTACACGACCTGCAAGATGTCTGTCACACCATCCTTTGCACCCTCCTAGGGGGAGGGGATTCGCTGCCGTTGGCGGGTCTCCTACCCGGCGGGCTAATCTGCACAAACATGGGCGCTGACTACACCCCTCAAGAGGTCTCCCAGCTGCAGGCTGACGGCGAGATCCAGCTCATCGATGTGCGTCAGCTCCACGAGCACGAGGCGGGCCGGATCGCCGGCGATCGGCTGATCGAGCTCGGCAGCCTCAGCGCCGAGGCCCACACCATCAGCCGGGACGCCCCCGTGGTCTTCTACTGCCGAAGCGGCGCGCGCTCGGCGATGGCGACGCAGGCGTTCGCGGAGGCCGGGTTCGACGCCCACAACATGGCCGGCGGGCTGCTGGCCTGGGACGCCGCGGGACTGCCGTTGGATCCCGAGGGCGGCTACGTCGACGTAGCGTGAGCCTCGCGCGCGCACGCGCGAGCGCCTGCTCGCGGGCGCCCACTGCTTCGGTGAGCGCCTACTGCTTCCACTTGATCGAGCAGCCCACCGGGCGTGTCTCGGCCCGTTCGGGCTCCCGGCCCCCCAGCACGGCGTCGAGCGCCTCGCGCAGCCACGAGGCGCGCTGCCCGGGATCCTCGTAATCGGGGTCGGGCGCACCCCGATAGCGCAGCGTGCCCTCCGCGTCCAGCACGAACACGTCAGGCGTGGTCTTGGCGCCGTAGGCGCGCGCGACCTCCTGCGTCGGGTCGTGCAGGTAGGGCATCGGCCAGTCCTCGCGCGCCACACGAGTCTGCATCGCCTCGTAGGAGTCACGCGGGTAGCGCTCGGCGTCGTTGGCGTTGATGGCCAGGAAGCGCACGCTCTGATCGGCATAGTCACGCGCGGCGTCGGCGATCCGGTCATGCCAGGCCAGCGCGTAGGGGCAGTGGTTGCAGGTGAACACCAGAACGGTGGCCGTGGTCTCCTCGCTCCGGAGCGACCAGCCCTCCCCGTCGGTGTCGGGCAGAACGAAGTCCGGTGCCGGGTCGCCGATGTCCACGCTCATCGCTTCACTCCTGTCGCTGATCGGCGACGCGCAGGGCGTCGCGCAGGTCCTCGGGATCCGGGGTCGGGGACACTCGTCCGTCGCGCCGGACGTAGACGCGGCAGTTGAGCCCCGCCGGCTCGTCGTCGGCGCCCCGCCCCAGGGCCGCCATCAGCTCGACGCCGTTGATGAGGATCGTTGGCGAGCCGGTGAACCGCTCCGCCTCGGCCTCCTCGTCGGTGCGGATCTCGCGCATCCGCACCTCGGTCGAGAGCCCGATGTCGGCCAGCGCCGTACGCAGGTCCGAGAGCGCCCGCTCCGTTGACGGGCACCCCTCCCACCACAGCAGCTCCACGCGGGGCTCGGGCGTCAGGCCACGGTCCAGGTCTCGCCGGCGGAGAGGAGGTCCGACAGCTGGGTCTCGGTGGCCGGTTCGGTGGCGCCGCGCCGGAACACCGGGCGCTCCACGTCGCGGAAGATCCCGATCGGCGTCGGGCCGGTGGGTGTCTCGGCCAGCTTGGCCAGCGAGAACGCCTGCCCCGCGTCAGTACGGGCGGGGTCGTGGACGAGCAGCTCTGACTCGTCCACGTCGGCGACGTCCACCACCGCCAGGCAGCCATCGGCGCCGCGGATCACGCCCCGCTCGTTGTCGGCCCCGAACCGGATGGGCTCACCGGCGACGAGCCGGATCTGGTTGACGTCCTTGGTCTCCTTGTCGGTGAGCGCCGCGAACGCGCCGTCGTTGAACACCGGGCAGTTCTGGTAGATCTCCACCAGCGAGGCGCCCTCGTGGACGGCGGCGGCGCGCAGCACCTCGGTGAGGTGGTGGCGGTCGCGATCGATCGTGCGCGCGACGAACGTGGCCTCGGCCCCGAGCGCGATGGCGACCGGGTTGAAGGGGTGGTCGGCGACGCCGAACGGGGTGGACTTGGTGATCTTGCCCAGCTCGGAGGTCGGCGACGCCTGGCCCTTGGTGAGACCGTAGATCTGGTTGTTGAAGAGCAGGATCTTCACCGGCACGTTGCGGCGCAGCGAATGGATGAGGTGGTTGCCGCCGATCGACAGCGCGTCGCCGTCGCCCGAGACGACCCAGATCGAAAGGTCGTCGCGCGAGGTGGCCAGCCCGGTGGCCAGCGCGGGCGCGCGCCCGTGGATGCCGTGCATCCCGTAGGTGTCCATGTAGTAGGCAAACCGCCCGGCGCAGCCGATGCCGGTGATGAACACGATCCGTTCGGGCGGGATCCCCAGCTCTGGCATGAACTGCTGGACGGCCGAGAGCACGGCGTAGTCACCGCAGCCCGGACACCACCGGGTCTCCTGGTCTGATTGGAAATCGGCCTTACTCAGAGTGGCGCTCATTGGCGGCTCGCGATCGCTTCCTCCATCTCAGCCGCGAACAGCGGCTGACCCTGGATCTTGGTGTAGGACTCGACGTCGACCAGGAAGCGGCTGCGCAGCAGCATCGCCAGGTGGCCGCTGTTGAGCTCGGGCACCAGCACGCGCTCGAACGAGCGCAGCACGTCGCCGGTGTTGGCCGGCAGCGGATTGAGGTGGCGCAACTGAGCCGTGGCGACCCGGTGGCCGGCCTCGCGGGCACGGCGCGCCCCCGCGCGGATAGCGCCCTCGGTGGAGCCCCAGCCGAGCACCAGGAGATTGGTGGGGCGGGTGGGGTCGGGGTCAATATCGACGGCCAACGGTGGGATCTCGTCGGCGATCGCGGCCACCTTGGCCGCCCGCAGCTCGGTCATCCGCGCGTGGTTGGCGCCATCGTAGGAGATGTTGCCGGTGATGTCGGCCTTCTCCAGGCCGCCGATGCGGTGCTGAAGCCCCGGTGTGCCGGGGATCGCCCACGGCCGCGCCAGCCGCTCGTCGCGGGCGTACGGCTGGAAGGGATGGCCGTTCGACGGAGCCACCGCGAACTGCGGGTCGATGTCGGGCAGCGAGGCGGCGTCGGGCACCAGCCACGGCTCCGACGAGGAGGCCAGGAACGTATCGGCGAGCAGGATCACCGGCGTGCGATAGCGGATCGCGATCCGCGCCGCCTCGAACGCCGCCTCAAAGCAGCCGCCCGCGGTGCTCGGGGCGATGACCGGCAGCGGCGACTCGCCGTGGCGGCCGTAGAGCGCCATGAGCAGGTCGGACTGCTCGGTCTTGGTCGGCATGCCCGTCGAGGGGCCGGCGCGCTGCACGTCGATGACGATCAGCGGCAGCTCCAGCATCACCGCGAGGCCGATCGTCTCGGCCTTGAGATCCATGCCCGGGCCGCTCGTGGCGGTCACGCCGAGCCGCCCGCCGAACGAGGCGCCCAGCGCCATCCCGGCCGCGGCGATCTCGTCCTCGGCCTGGATCGTGGAGACGCCGATGTTGGCGTGGCGCGAGAGCTCGTGCAGGAGCTCGGAGGCGGGCGTGATCGGATAGCTGGCCAGCACCAGCGGCAGGTCGCTGCGCACGCTCGCGGCGATCAGCCCCAGCGACAGCGCTGTGATGCCGTTGATGTTGCGGTAGGTCCCGGGCGGGACGTCGGTGGCCGCCGCGACGTGGTACTGGACGTCGAGCAGCTCGGTGGTCTCGCCGAAGGACCAGCCGGCGTTGAACGCGGCCAGGTTGGCCTGGGCCACGGCGGGGTTGCGCGCGAACTTGCGCTCCACCCAGCGCTTGGTGACCTCGGTCGGCCGCCCGTACAGCCACGAGACCACTCCGAGCGCGAACAGGTTCTTGGCCCGGCTGGCATCGCGGGTGGTGACTCCCTCCATGCCCTCCACCGCACGTGCGGTCAGCGTGCTCATGGGGATGCGATGGACGCGGTACTCGCCCAGCGAGCCGTCCTCCAGTGGGTTGGCGTCATAGCCCGCCTTCTCCAGGTTGCGCTTGGTGAAGGCGTCCTCGTTGACGATGATGGTGGCACCGCGGAGCAGCTCGGCGCCGTTGGCCTTCAGCGCCGCGGGGTTCATCGCCACCAGGACGTTGGGGTGATCGCCCGGGGTGAGGATGTCGCGCGAGGCGAAGTGGATCTGGAAGGCCGACACCCCGGCCAGCGTGCCCGCCGGCGCTCGGATCTCGGCCGGGAAGTTGGGCAGTGTCGCCAGATCGTTGCCCACCGCCGCGGTCGCATCGGTGAAGCGGCCGCCAGTGAGCTGCATCCCGTCGCCGGAGTCCCCGGCGAACCGGATGATGACGTGTTCGAGTTCCTCGACCTCCTTGGTCATCAGGCCCCCAGCCGTCGTGTGCGCGTCACTGCGTCGTCCTTACCTCTCTTGCCAGCGATTCTATCCCAGGCGCTGGTCGGCCCCACTTCGGTTTGCGCTGGGGCGCAAGCGGTGAGCTTGTGGCCATGAGCGAACGAGAGCAGTACGGCGAGCTCGCCGACGAGCTGGAGGACCGAGTCGACACGCTCGCTGACCACAGCCGGAGCCTGGGCGAGGAGATCACCGACGTCCGCAAGGACTGGGAGCGCAAGCGCGCCGACGCCGGAGTCCCGGGGGCCACCCCGGACTGGGACGACCCCGACGAGGATGCGGACGACGAAGACGAGGACGGCGGCGCCGGCGGCTCAGAGGACGACACCGACGAGGATGACTAGCGCGGATCCTGGCCGTCGACGGTCCAGTACCTGACCACGATGGCCCGCATGGGGTGCTCGACGTCCGGACGGTCGTCCTCGGTGGGCCACGGAGCGAGCACGAAGCGACCGATCGTGCGCTGCCCGCCCTCGTGGTCGCCGTAGAGCAGGTCGATCTGGATGGGACCGCCCCCGTCGAGGCTGTCGCGCACCTCCGCGTAGCCGGGGAGCGACGGATCGCGGAACGCCCCCTGCCAGAAGCCGCTGTCGCCGGCGGGGATGAAGAGATCGAGTTGCTGCTGGCGGAATTCGTCGAGGTCGGGCGCCTCGTTGGGGCGCCCGGCCCCCGGCTTGTCCGGATCGTGGCGCACCCTCGCCCGCCAGCCGTGGATGACGGCCAGGCCGCTGCCGCCGTTGCGCAGGCCGAGCGCCATGAAGACGTTGTCGTCGTGGACTTCGGCCGCGCCCCCGTGCCCGGGCACCTGCACGATCTGGCCGTCGCCGAAGCGGATCCGCTCCAGCGGATCGTCCTCCCGGGACGGGATGAGCACCGGGCGCATCCCGACCAGGAGCGAGCGCTCCGCCACCCGCGCCGACCGGTTGGCCGACTTGACGGAGCTGAACGTGGCGACCGCCAGGACCAGCGTGCCGCCGGCGGTCGCCAGCGACGAGATCGTCACCCAGTCGGTCACTCGCCGCCGGAGGCAGGGCGAAGGATCGTATCTCGGGATTCCGGCACGGATGCCGGAATCCACATGACTCTCAGAAGGGCCTGTTAGACCTTCTGGACGTTGATGGCCTTGGGGCCCTTGGGCCCAGCCTCCTCCTCGTAGGACACCTTGGCGCCCTCGGCGAGTGACCGATAGCCATCGGCCTGGATGCTGGTGTGGTGGACGAACAGGTCGCGGCTGCCCTCATCGGGCGTGATGAAGCCAAATCCCTTTTCGTCGCTGAACCACTTGACTGTTCCGGTTGGCATGGGAGCTTTCCTCCGTAGCTCGAAGTGCTGCTACCGCGGAGGTGTTGCTTCCCCCAGGGCCTGCACCTGCGTATTCGCCGATCGGTTTTAGAGCGATTCGGCCTTGTCGGCGGGGAAAGTAGCACGACGGGGGGTAAAAACACCAGTTCGCGTTACCACCTGGACACAGGTCATCATCTGATCGCGATGGACGACCCACTCCCTGTGCGCCCTGGTACATCCATCCCCCTCCGGGAGATCACGGTGCGCGCGTCACGCTCGTCGGGCCCCGGCGGCCAACATGCCAACACCACCGCGTCGCGGATCGAGGCGAGCTTCGACGTGGCCGCCTCCGAGGCGCTGTCTGACGATCAGAAGCGGCGGATCATGGCCCGGCTGGGCCCGCGCGTGGTCGCGGTGGCCCAGGACGAGCGCAGCCAGACCCGCAACCGCGAACTGGCCCTGCAGCGCCTCGCGCACCGCTTGGAGACCGCGCTGGCGCCCCGGCGGCCGCGCCACCCCACCCGGCCGACCCGCAGCTCGGTGACGCAGCGGCTGGACGCCAAGCGACGTCGGTCCGAGCGCAAGCGCGACCGGCGGCGACCGCCCGCCGACGAGGGATAGCGCCGCCCCCCGGCGCCGAGCCCATGCGCTGGTACGTGGACGGCATGAACGTGATCGGCACGCGCCCGGACGGTTGGTGGCGCGACCGCGACGCCGCCATGCTGCGGCTCGTCGATCGCCTCGAGCGGTGGGCGGCGGCCGAGGGCGAGGACGTCGTGGTGGTGTTCGAGCGCAAGCCGTCGCCCCCGATTCGCTCCAGCGTGATCGAGGTCGCCCACGCCCCCAAGCCGCGGCGCGACGCCGCTGACGACGAGATCGTGCGCCGGCTGCGCCAGGAGGGCAGCCCGGGGCTGGTGCGCGTCGTGACCTCGGACCGGTGGCTGGCCGAGCAGGCCATCCACCTCGGCGCCGCCGTACACGGGGCCGACATGTTCCGGTCGCTGCTGGACAGCTACTGACGACGACCGTTGACGCGCGCGTGCGCGAGGCGACGATTCCGGCGAGGACGGCGTCGCACCTTGGCACAATCCACCGATGGCCGATACGCCTCCCCGCCGCCCCACCGCTCAGCGCGGGCGAGCGCAGCCGCCCGCCCCGGGCCAGCAGAGCTGGCGGGTGACGCCGGCCCCGGACGGCCGTGGCGCCGGCGGGCCGCCGCGGCCACCGGCCCCGTCGCGGTCGCGCTGGTGGATCGCCGCGGCCGTGGTGGTGGTGCTTCTGGGGATCAACCTGTGGGTCTCCTCTCAGGCGCTCAAGCCCAACGCGCCGATCAGCATCCCCTACAGCCCGCAGTTCCTCGACCAGGTCCAGGCCAAGAACGTCAGCACGATCTCCTCCACCGGCGACGCGATCTCCGGAACGCTGAAGACGGGCATCACCTATCCGGCTGGAGGGGAGAAGTCGACGAACTTCTCCACCCAGATCCCCTCGTTCGCCGACGACTCGTCGTTGTTCAAATCCCTGCGCGACGAGGGCGTGACGATCAACGCCAAGCCGACGAACCAGGGCCCGTCCATCGCCGAGAGCCTCATCTTCGGCTTCGGCCCCACCCTGCTCCTCGTCGCGCTGTTCGTGTTCATCGCGCGCCGCTCGGCCGGGGGCGGGGGCGGCGCGGGCGGCCTCATGTCCTTCGGCCGCTCCCGGGCGCGCCGGGTGGAGGCCGCTGACCAGCAGGTCACCTTCGAGGACGTCGCCGGCATCGACGAGGCCAAGGAGGAGCTGACCGAGATCGTCGACTTCCTCAAGACGCCCGACAAGTACCTGGCCCTCGGCGCGCGGATCCCGCGCGGGGTCCTGCTGTCCGGGCCTCCGGGCACCGGCAAGACGCTGCTGGCACGGGCCGTGGCCGGAGAGGCGGGGGTCCCGTTCTTCCAGATGTCCGCGTCGGAGTTCGTCGAGATGATCGTCGGCGTGGGCGCCTCGCGCGTGCGTGACCTGTTCCGACAGGCTAAGGAGGCGGCCCCGGCGATCATCTTCATCGACGAGCTCGACGCCATCGGGCGATCGCGCGCCTCGGGCGGCCCCAACCTGTCCGGCGGCCACGACGAGCGCGAGCAGACCCTCAACCAGATCCTCACCGAGATGGACGGCTTCAGCCCCCGGGAGAGCGTCATCGTCCTCGGCGCGACCAACCGGCCGGAGATCCTGGACCCGGCGCTGCTGCGCCCCGGTCGCTTCGACCGCCGCGTCGTGGTCGTCCCGCCCGACCGCGGCGGCCGTGAGGCGATCCTGCGGGTCCACACCCGCTCGGTGCCGCTGGACATCGACGCCGATCTGGGGGCGCTCGCCGCCTCCACGCCGGGGATGGTGGGCGCCGACCTGGCCAACCTGGTCAACGAGGCTGCGCTCCTGGCGGCCAAGCGCAACCACCACAAGGTCGCGCGCCAGGACCTCACCGATGCGCTGGAGCGGATCGTGCTCGGGGCCGCCCGCAAGGTCATGCTGTCCGAGGACGACCGCCGGCGGACCGCTTACCACGAGGCCGGCCACGCGATCATGGGGATGCTCACCCCCGGCGCCGACCCGGTGCGCAAGGTCTCGATCATCCCGCGCGGCATGGCCCTGGGAGTGACCTTCTCTGCGCCCGATGCCGACCGCTTCAACTTCGACGAGCGCCACCTGACCGCCCAGATCAAGGTCGCGCTGGGCGGCCGCGTGGCCGAGGAGATCGTCTTTGGCGACCTCACCACCGGCGCGGAGTCAGACATCCAGCAGCTCACCCGGATCGCCCGCGGCATGGTGGGGCGCTGGGGGATGAGCCGCGCCATCGGGCCGGTGGCGGTGTTGCCCGCGGACGGTCAGAGCCCGCTCCTGCCCGGCGTCTCGGAGACCTCCGAGCAGACCCAGCGGCTCGTGGACGAGGAGGTGCGCCGCATCGTCGAGACCGCCCACGACGAGGCGACGGTGACGCTCAGCACGCACCGCGCCAACCTCAACGCGCTCGTGGCGGCGCTGCTCGAGCACGAGACCCTCGACCAGAATGAGGCCTACCAGGCGGCGGGCCTGCCCCAGAACGCGCAGGCCGAGACGCAGGAGGCGCCTTCGGTGGCCCAAGCCCAGCCGTCAACGCCTGACGAGCCGGCGGTCAGCGGCCGGTGATCGCCTTCAGCGCGCGGGCGTAGGTGCCCTCGGTCAACCCCCGGGAGCAATCACCCGTCGCCGCGATCAGAGCGGACGGCGGCCGGCAAAGCCTGCCTCGGGCTCGTGCCAGAAGCCGATCGAGTCCTCGACGTCGACCAGCCAGCACAGGTAGACCTCCACCCCATCGCGCATCGCGGGAAAGTCGATGAGGCCGCGCGTCACGTCGCGCAGGACGATGTCCACCGCGTCCAGCTCGCCGGCGGCGCGGCTGATCTCCACCAGCGGCCGGGCGATCTCGCGCCCCGGGTAGGCGCCCCCGAGGTCGGGATCCAGCGCCTCGATCGTCGGCGAGATCCCCGGCCCCAGCGCGACGAGGCGGGCCTGCGCGTCGCGAACCCGGCGCACGCGCTCGGCCACCCACCCGCGCACCGCCATGGCCTGCTCGAGCGTGTAGTGGCGCCGGTGGCGCACCCCGTGCGCGGGGGCGTCCTCGGACGCCTCGTCAGTCATTGAGGCGGGTCATGCGCGCCAGGGCCTCGTGGCACTCGACGACCCGCTTCTTGACCGGATCGGCGTCAGTGCGATCGTGGACCAGGTCCCACGTTCGGTCGGCGATCTCTCGGGCGTTCTCCGGCGTGGCGGTCTCCCACAGACGGTCGACGAGCCGCAGCTCGAAGCTCTGGATCTGATCGGCGGGATCGCCGGGCTCCATCCGCGGCAGCGGCTCGCCCGTCGCCTCCTTCCACATGCCCGTCGCCACGAGCAGGCGATTGCGCAACTGGATCTGATCCATCGGGGCGAATCCTAGCCGCGGGGGAGTTTCTGGCTCGTGGAGAGGAGCATCGCGAAGGGGTCGCCGTCGGCGGCCACTCGCCCGAGCACCGCCTCGGTGGTGAAGGTCAGAAGTTCAGGGTCTTTGGCGTCGAGGCAGCTCTGGACCTCGTCCCAGGTCACCGGCGCCGACACCGTCGGCCGCTCGCGCGCGCGGACCGAGTAGACGGTGACGGTCGTCTTGTGGTCGTCGTTCTGACTCCAGTCCACCAGGACCTTCCCGGCGCGCAGGCGCTTGGTCATCCGCGAGACGACAAGCTCGGGCAACCGCTGCTCCAGCAGCTCGGCGATCTGGCGTGCGAACGGCTTGGTGTGCGCGTAGGTGACCTTGCCGCCGGGTTGGTTGAGGGGGACGTAGAGCTGCATCCCCTTCGATCCCGATGTCTTGGCCACGCTCTCCAGGCCGAGCGCCTTGAACAGCCCGCGCAGCACCAGCGCGACCTCGCAGCATTCGACGATGCCCGCCGGCGCGCCGGGGTCCAGGTCGAAGACGAGCATCGTCGGCGACTCGGGCCGGGCGGCCAGCGAAAGCGAGGTGTGGAGCTCGATGTCGGCCAGGTTGGCCAGCCAGATGAGCGTCGGCCGGTCCTGGCACAGCGTGTAGTTGACCGCTCCGATCCGCGCAGTCTGGACCCATTCGGGCCGGTGCGACGGCGACTGCTTCTCATAGAAGTGCGGCGCGTCGACGCCGTTGGGGTAGCGCTTGAGCGTGAGCGGGCGGTCGTGCACGTGGGGCACGACGGCGGGGGCGATCCGCGCGTAGTAGGCGATGAGGTCGCCCTTGGTGAACCCCGTGGCGGGGAACAGGACCTTGTCCCAGTTGGAGATCTTGAGCTCACGGCCGTCGGCGAGGACCGCCAGCGACCCCTCCGGTAGGCGTTCGACGGCGTCGAACAGGGCCTCGGGCGCGGCGGGGTCGGCGGGGCCGGCGGGGCGGCCGGCAGCGGGGCCGCCGGCAGCGGGGTCGCCCACGGCGTCTGTTGGTGCGGCGTCGGGATCGGCGCCGCCGGCTCCCGGGTCCTCGCGGACCACCTCGACCGCGTCCTTGTCATCGCGCAGCCCCTTGAACGAGGGTGCCCGCATGACGCGCTCGGTGGTCCACTCGCGAAACTCGATCTCCGCCACCAGGTCGGGCTCCACGAACACCGCGTTGCGCGGGAGCTTGGGCGCCTCGTCAAACGGGCTGTCCTCACGGCGCAGGGGCCTGAGGCGGCGGGCCAGCTCGTTGAGCGTGCGCTCGGTGAAGCCGGTGCCCACGCGCCCCGCGTAGCGCAACCGGCCGTCGTCAGTCCAGTGGCCCATGAGCAGCGCGCCGATGCGGTCGACGCGCCGCCCCTCTCCCGGCAGCCACCCGCAGATCACGAGCTCCTGGCGCTGGACGTTCTTGACCTTGATCCACGCACCGGTGCGCCGGCCCGGCTCATAGCGGGAGTCCAGCCGCTTGGCCACCACGCCCTCGAGCCCCTGGGCCTGCGTCGCCTCGAGCAGCGCCGCGCCGCGCCCCGGATGCGCCGCCGGAACCCGCCACGCCGCCCCGCCCAGGCCGAGCGCGTCCAGGCGGGCCCGCCGCTCCTGATAGGGCAGCGCCATCAGGGAGTGCCCGTCGAGGTAGAGCAGGTCGAAGATGGCGTAGACGACGGGGGTGCTGGCCGACAGGCGGCGCACCGCGCTGGGCGAGGTGACGTGCATGCGCCGCTGGAGGCGCTCGAAGCTCGGCCGCCCGTCATCGCCGAAGGCCACGATCTCCCCGTCGAACACCGCCTCGCGCATCCCCAGGTCGCGGAGCATCCCGCGCACCTCGGGATAGGCCTCGGTGATCTCGTTGAGGTTGCGGCTCTCCAGGCGCAGGCGTCCCGGCTTGACGTACGCGATCGCGCGCACCCCGTCCCACTTGACCTCGAAGGACCAGCTCTCAGCGCGCGCGGGGAGCTCCCCAGCCCCGGCCAGCATCGGCAGGATCCGCTCCGGCATCGGCTCGCGGCCGGCGTCGGCCGGCGGGTCCATGCGGTGAATCATCCAGTCCTTCTCGGAGCCCTCCCGGCCCCGCTGGCCGATGGGGAACAGCCCGTAGCGGCCGGACAGTCGCTCGCCGTGGAAGGTGACCTCGACCTTGTTCTCCTCCCACAGGTGGGTCTCGAACGTGCCCTGGTCCCAGATCGTCATGGTGCCCGCCCCGTACTCGCCTTCCGGGATCTCGCCGTGGAAGTCCAGGTACTCGAGCGGATGGTCCTCGGTGTGGACCGCCAGCCGGTTGTCGGCGGGGTCGGCGGGGATGCCGTTGGGGATGGCCCACGAGGCCAGGGCGCCGTCGTGCTCGAGCCGCAGGTCCCAGTGCAGGCGCGTGGCGTGGTGCTCCTGGATGACGAACCGCGCCTCGCCCGGCGCCGCCGCCGCCTCGCCCGTGGGCTCGCTGGTCTTCTCGAAGTCGCGCTTGGCGCGGTAGGTGTGCAGCTTGTCGGGCGTCATCTCGCGGTCTGCCGATGATGGCTCATCGGGGACGGCGAGTACGATCCCGCGCGCCCACCCACCGTGCGCATCGTCACCTGGAACGTCAACTCCCTGCGCGTCCGCCTTCCGCGGGTCCTGCAGCTGCTCGCCGAGCATCAGCCCGACGTCGTCTGCCTCCAGGAGACCAAGAGCGCGCCCGCAGCGTTTCCGGTGGCCGAGCTGGCCGGGGCCGGGTACGACGCGGTGCACGACTCGGGGGGACGCTGGGCCGGCGTGGCGGTGCTCGCCCGCGCCGGGATGGGGCTGTCGGACCCGGTCCGCGGCCTGGCCGGCGACCCGGTCCCCTCGGAGGCGCGCTGGTGTGAGGCCACGGTCGGCGGCATCCGCATCGCCAGCGTCTACGTGCCCCATGGCCGGGCGCTCGACAGCCCCGAGTTCCCGCGCAAGCTCGCCTTCCTCGACGCCGCGGCGCGGCGCGTGGCCGAGTTGGACGGCGCCCCGCTCGTCCTCGCCGGCGACTTCAACATCGCGCCCGCCGACGTCGACGTCTACGACGCCGCCGCCTTCCAGGGATCGACCCACGTGACCGACGCGGAGCGCTCGCGGCTGGCCGAGATCACCGCGCTGGGGATGGTCGATGCCTACCGGACGCTGCACCCCACCGAGGTCCAGTACACGTGGTGGGACTACCGTGGCGGCGACTTCCACAAGGGACTGGGCATGCGCATCGATCTGGCGCTGCTGTCACGCGGCCTCGCCGATCGGCTGCGAGCCTGCGGAATCGACCGCGATTACCGCAAGGGGACCAAGCCTTCAGACCACGCGCCCCTGCTCGTGGACCTCGCCGACGCGGGGGGTTGAGGATGTTCGTCAGAGCTTCTTCGCCAACTTTTACGCGTTCGCGCGATCATTATCGGCATGGCGCGCGTTCTGGTCGTTGACGACGAGCCTGCCGTGAGGCGGGCACTCGAGCGTGCGCTGCGGCTCGACAACCACGATGTCACCCTCGCCGAGGACGGCGAGCAGGCTCTGGATGTGCTGGCCAAGGGCTCGACCGACGCGGTCATCCTAGACATCCTCATGCCCAAGCTCGACGGCCTGGAGGTCTGCCGGCGCCTGCGCAAAGCCGGGGACCGCACCCCGGTCCTGATGCTGACCGCGCGCGACGCCATTGACGACCGCGTGGAGGGACTGGACGTCGGCGCCGACGACTACCTCGTCAAGCCGTTCGCGCTGCGCGAGCTCCAGGCACGGCTACGGGCGCTGCTGCGCCGGTCCGGCGACGGCACCGCAGACGGCGAGCCCCTGCGCTACGGCGATCTGGTGTTGGACCCGGTGGCCCACGAGGTGCACCGCGGCGACCGCCTCATCGAGCTGTCGCGGACCGAGTTCCTGCTGCTCGAGCTGTTCATGCGCCATCCTCGCCAGGTGCTGACCCGGACGACGATCTTCGAGAACGTCTGGGGTTACGACTTCGGCCCCACCTCCAATGCGCTCGGCGTCTACATGGGCTATCTGCGGCGCAAGACCGAGGCTGGGGACGAGCCGCGCCTGCTGCACACGGTGCGCGGCATCGGGTACGTGTTGCGAGATTGATCCGCGCAATGACCCTGCGCAAGCGCCTCTCCCTGATCGCTGCCGCATCCGTCGGAATCGCCGTCCTCATCGCCGTCGTCGGCTGCTACATGCTCGTGCGCCACCAGCTGCGCAGCCAGGTCGACGGCTCGCTGTGGGCGCAGGAGAAGGAGGTCGCCCAGACGGGCAGCGTGGGCCAGGCGCCCCCCGGGATCCCGGCCAGCGCCGGCGGCCCCGCTCAGTACGTCCAGATCGTCTACCCGGGCGGTTTCCATCGCGGGTCCGGCGGGCTGACCCTCCCGCTGACCCCGCGAGTGCTGCGGATCGCCAACGATCAGAGCCACACCTTCATCTCCGACGTGTGGGTGGGGGACAACCACCTGCGGATGCTCACCATGCCGGTGACGATCAACAGCCAGTTCCCCGCCGCGCTCGAGCTCGCCCGCCCTCTCAGCAGTGTGGACAACGTGCTCGCGGGCCTGCGCCTCGCCTTCACGCTGCTGCTTCTCGGCGGCATGGCGGTGGCCGCGATCCTGGGCCGCGTGGCCTCCCGACGCGTGCTGGCGCCGCTGTCTGAGGTGGCCGACGTCGCCCGGACCATCGCCGAGACCGACGACCTCACCAGGCGCCTGCGCGTCCGCGCTGACGACGAGGTGGGCAGGCTCGCCACTGACTTCAACGCCATGCTCGACCGCCTGGAGTCCTCACGCGACGCGCTGGACGATTCGGTCCGCGCTCAGCGCCAGCTCGTGGCCGACGCATCGCATGAGCTGCGCACGCCGGTCACGAGCCTGCGCACCAACATCGAGGTGCTGCTGGCCGGCGCCGAGCTCGAGGCCGAGGATCGCCGCCGCCTGCTCGCCGACGTGGTCGAGCAGTCAGAGGAGCTGAGCGCGCTCGTCAACGACCTCATCGAGCTGGCGCGCGGCGACCAGCCGGGGGCCGACACCGACGACGTCCGGCTCGACGGCGTCGCCGAGGAGTCGCTGGCCCGCGCCCGACGCAACGCGCCCGGCATCCACTTCGACGCGACGCTCGTGCCCACGCTGCTGGACGGTGTCCCCGAGCGCCTGGCGCGGGCCATCAACAACCTGCTGGACAACTCCGCGCGCCACTCCCCGCCGGGCGGGACGGTCGAGGTGCAGGTGGGCCCCAAGGGCGTGGAGGTTCGGGACCACGGCACCGGCGTGGACCCCGACGATCTGCCCTACGTGTTCGATCGCTTCTTCCGTGGGCGCAACTCCCGCGGCCGCCAGGGCAGCGGGCTCGGGCTGGCCATCGTGCGCCAGGTCGCCGAGCAACACGGTGGCAGCGTGTCGGTGACCAACGCCGTCGACGGCGGCGCCATCTTCAACCTGTGGCTGCCGGGCGCCCCGGCCGACACCGCGGCCGATCTCCTGGCCGGCGAAGCGCACACCCCGGACCCGCCCTCCGGCGAGCCGATCAAGCTCCGCTAGACGGGGGTGCGCGTGTGCATCCGGGCAACCCGCGCCTGCCGGGCGATGAGGAACCGGCGGCGCAGCCACCAGAACAGCCCCGCGAACACCGGCACTACGGCCAGCACCAGCACCGCGCGCTGGCTGGGCTTGAACGCCAGCACCACCCCCGCCTCCAGCGCCACCGACGGGATCGCCGCCAGCAGCGCGGTGTGCGACCGGTAGCCGCTGAAGTGCTCGCGCGCCGTGACCTCGATGACGCCCAGGGCGCACACGATCAGGCCCACGACGAGCGCCGGCCCCCCGCCCTGGATGAAGCCGATCACGGACGCGATCAGGCCCACCAGGATGGCCAGCTCGGAGATCGGCAGGCCGCCGAACGGGCTCTCGGGCCGCTCCCCCTCCCGGCCCAGCACCCGCTCGCCGCGTTTGACCTCGCGCTCGGTCTGCACCTGGCGCTCGGCGCGGGCCTCGCGGCGCGTGGACGGGACGGCGCGCGGAGCGGTGCCGCGGCTACGGCGCTTGCGAGACCGGGTGGGCTTCCGCTGAGCCAAGGACGCTGAGGATAATGTCGGGGATGGCCCGCCGCCTCGCCAGCCTGCTCGCCGCGGTCGTGCTGGTGGGCGCGCTGGCCCCGGCTTGGGCCCGCGCCGACGGGGATCCGGCCAGCGACGTGCTGCTGGGGCAGAACGTCTATTACCCGTACTCGCCCCCGGTGCCGAGTGCACGTACAGGACAGGCTCAACGCCGAGACCGCGGCGGCCAAGAAGGCCGGGCTCCCGATCAAGGTCGCCCTCATCGCCTCACCGGTCGACCTCGGCGTCATCCCCGAGCTGTTCGCCAAGCCGCAGGACTACGCCAAGTTCCTGGACAAGGAGATCAGCTTCCAGGGCGCCCAGCCGCTCCTGGTGGTCATGCCCGCCGGCTACGGGACCCAGGGCGTCAGCGCCAAGGCCACGGCCGCCCTGCAGGCCCTGGGGCGGCCCCAGGGGAAGACCAGCACCGCCCTGGCCCAGGCGGCCATCGCCGCCGTGGCCAAGCTCGCCGCCGCCGACGGGCACCCCATCAAAGGCGTGCCCGGCGTGTCCAGCGGCTCCGGCAGCGGCGGCAGCTCCACCACGCCGCTGCTCATCGGGCTCATCGTGGCCGCCGTGCTGGTGGCCGGAGCGCTCATCCTGCTGCGCCGCCGCCATGAGACCGCCTCAGCTTCCCGCTGAGCCCGGCTCAATCCCAGCGGTGCCGCCCGGCCCGCAGCTCCCGCAGCTCGGACACGCCACGATCACCCGCAGGCGCATCGGCGGCTACGGCCCCGGGCAGCGCCCGGACCTCGAGCGCGCGCTCGCGGGTGCCGCCCTCCCCGTCGGCCTCGACCCGCACCACGCGGGCGCCGGGGCGTGAGGCCACGCACGCGCTCACCGAGGTCCCATGAACCAGCAGCGCCGCACAGTCGTCCACCGCGTACCCCGGCGGCAGCTCCCCGCTGCCCACCGCGTGCCGGTAGGCGGGCAGGCGCTCGGGCTCGCCGTCGAGGTGGACCGACAAGCTGCCCTCGAGCAGCCCCAGGCCCGGCGCGGGCCGCGGCGAGCCGCCGCTCATGGTGATCCCGCCCTCAAACCAGCACATGGCGCCCGCGCTGAGCCCCGCGAGCACGATGCCCCGCTCCCACGCTGAGCGCATCGTCTGGTCGACTCCGTGCTCGCGCCACACCGCCAGCATGTTGCGCATCGAGCCGCCGCCCACATAGATGGCGTCCTGCGCGAGCAGGTGCGCGCGGGGGTCGATGCGGTCGCGGCCCAGGTGAAACAGCGACAGGACGCTGGGCTCGCACGGCCAGCCGCTGTAGCGCTCCTGGAAGCGGATCGTCTGGTCGCGGCCGTCGCCGCTGGCGGTGGGCAGGAAGCAGATCTTCGGCACCGGCTTGCCGGTGAGCGTCAGCACCAACCGGTCAAGTGCGGCGCTGCGGTCCTGCATGGCGAACCCCCCGCCCCCCATGGCGAGGATCCGCCGGTGGTCGTCGTCGGGATTCACGCGGCCCGCCGCAGCCCGCCGGCAGAGGCGGGAGCGGGCATCTGCCGCGCGTCGCCGAGAAAGCGCACGGGCAGATCTTCCTCCATGGCGCCACCGGCGCCGTCACAGCAGACGAACCGGGCACGCGCCTCGGGGCGCGATGACACCACCTCCACAAGCTCGGTGTCCACGAAGTGCAGCGCCGCGGCATCGCTCACGCCGTAACCCGACGCCATGCCACCGGCCACCGCATTCACGAAGGCCACGCGCCGGCCGGGCTCGTCGCTGTAGTGCACGGCGTTGCTCCACGGCAGGAACCCCAGTCCCTCCAGGCGTCGCGGCGGACCTTCGTGGAACCCGGAGATCACATCGGTGAACCAGCACAGCGAGCCCGCCGAGCCGCCGCACAGGACCACGCCGGCGCGCCAGGCGTCATACAGCGCGAGGTCGATCCCGTGGGCCTGCCAGGCGCCCATCAGCGACACGAGGCTGCCGCCGCCGACATAGATCAGGTCCTGCGCCAGCAGGTGGGCGTGGGGATCGCCCACGCCGGTCTCGCGGCGGAACAGCGAGATGTGCGAGGGCTCGCACCGGGAGGCCGGGAAGGCGCGGTAGAAGCGCACGACGTAGTGATCGGCGTCGCCGCTGGCCGTCGGCAGAAAGCACACCCGCGGGCGCGCGACGCCGGTGAGCGCCAGGACGTGCTCATCGAGCAGCGGGTTGCCCCACTCCATCGAGAACCCGCCCCCGCCGAAGGCGACGATCTGTGGCGGTCGTGCGCTCATGCGCACAAGGGTGGCGGCGGCCTGAGGGACCGTCATTGGCCCCGTGGACAAGACTTCGGCGCCCCGACCCTCCAGGCGAATCAGCCGTTGCGCGCGTTCTCCGCCGACGTCCCGATGTCGGCCATCTCTCGGAACAGTCCGGTGACGACGAACACCACCTGCTCGGCAATCTCGACCGCGTTATCGCCGACGCGCTCGAGGCAGCGGGCCACGAGGATCATGAACATCCCCCACTCGCGCAGCTCCAGATCGTCGCCGATCTCCACCGCGCGCCTGAAGATCTCGCGGTTGAGCCGGTTGATCTCGACGTCCTGGCGGACGATGTCCTGGGCGAGCTCGACGTTGCGGGTGCGCAGCGCGTCTTTGGCCTCGGACACCTCGGAGCGGGCCAACTGGCCCATCCGCTCGATGGCGTCCAGCGTGTCCTTGTCCTTGGGCGCGTCGTGCCCGGAGAGCGGGACGAGCTTGGCGATGTTCACGCATTGGTCGCCCATGCGCTCGATGCAGCGGATGCAGTGCAGCAGGGCGGCCACAATCCGCAGGTCGGTAGCCACCGGCGACTGGCGCGCCAGCAGCGACAGGATCCCCTGGTGGACCTCGAGGTAGCGGCCGTCGATGCGGTCGTCATCGGCGACGACCATCGACGCCAGCTCCACGTCCTGGTAGCTGACGGATTCCAGGGCGCGGTCGAGCTGCCCGATCACGAGGTCAAGGCCGCCCAGGACCTGATTCTCGAGCTCCTTGAGGTCCTCATGGAATTGGTGGCGCATCTCCTGCATTCAGCTCACCCCTTACCCGAACTTGCCCGTGACGTAGCGTTCGGTCCGTTCCTCGGAGGGGTTGGTGAACAGCTTGGTCGTCTCCGAATGCTCCACCACCTCGCCGTCGAGCATGAATACCGTGGACTTCGCCACCCGCGCGGCCTGCTGCATGTTGTGGGTGACGATGACGATCGTGTAGCGGTTCTTGAGCTCGTCGATGAGCTCCTCCACCTTCAGGGTGGCGATCGGGTCAAGGGCCGAGGCCGGCTCGTCCATGAGGATCACCTCGGGCTCCACGGCCACCGCGCGGGCGATGCACAGGCGCTGCTGCTGACCGCCGGACAGGCCGATGCCGGGGGAGTTCAGCCGGTTCTTCACCTCGCCCCAGAGGCCGACCGCGCGCAGCGCCCGATGGACCCGCTCGCGCAGGTTGTCGGACTTGGTGCCGCTGAGCCGCAGGCCGGCGGCGACGTTGTCGAAGATGGACATCGTGGGGAACGGGTTGGGCTTCTGGAAGACCATCCCGATCATGCGCCGCACGGCGGTGACGTCGACGCCGGCGCCGTAGACGTCCAGGTCGTCGAGGGTGACGCTGCCCTCCGAGCGGGCGCCGGGGATCTCCTCATGCATCCGGTTGATGCAGCGCACCATCGTGGACTTGCCGCAGCCCGAGGGGCCGATGATCGCGGTGACCTCGTTGGGCGGGAAATCGATGTCGATCCCCCTCACCGCGTGCACCTTCCCGTAGTAGGCGTGCAGATCCCTGACCTTGATGCCGTGCCCCGTGCGGCGCTCGCCCATCGCGGAGAGATCCGGAGCCGCCTCCGTCTGCTCGGACTGTTCTTCAGCGGCGGACATTTCCTGTGGTTCCTTGCTCGTGGTTTCGGGAGGGATCATGTCATGCTGCTCCTTCGCGAGATCAATCGCGCAATGACGTTGAGTATCAGGACCAGTGCGACCAGGGTAAGCGCCGCGCCCCAGGCACGAGCCACGATCACGTCGCGGGGGCTCGTGATGTCGGTGTAGATCTGCAGCGGCAGGCTGTTCATCAGGCCGTTGAGGTTCGCGGTCGCCGCCGTCGCCAGCGAGACGGTGAATAGGAGCGGGGCCGTCTCGCCCATGCCGCGCGCGACCGCCAGCAGCGAGCCGGTGACCAGCCCCGACCGCGCCGTGGGCAGCACCACTCGCCACACGATCCGCCACCGGGGCGCCCCTAGGGCCAGCGCCGCCTCGCGCAGGCTCCCCGGCACGAGCATGAGCACCACCTCGGAGGAGCGGATGACGATCGGGAGCATCAGCAATGCCAGCGCCAGCGAGCCCTTCCAGCCGGCGAACCCCGAGCCACCGGCGTGGGAGACGACGAGCACGATGTAGATGAACAGCCCGAACACCACCGAGGGCACACCGGTCATGACGTCCACGAAGTAGCGGACGAGACTGGCGAACCAGCCGTCCTTGCCGTACTCGGTCAGGTAGAGCGCCACGGCGATCCCGACCGGGATGGCGATCGCGGAGGCAACGGCCACGATCTCCAACGTCCCGAAGATCGCGCTGCGGATCCCGCCCGGGTTGCCGAAGAAGTTCCCGTTGGGATCGGAGGTGAAGAACGAGCCGCTCCACGAGCCCACGCCCTTGTAAATCAGGTAGTAGATGACAAGGATGAGCGGGACCAGGGCCAATCCGGTGCCCGCCAGCAGGGCACCCCGCATGATGCGGTCCCTGCGCTTGCGCCCCGCGCTGGTCTGCACGAACTGATTGCCGGCACCCGAGACGCTCATCACGCTCTCCCTGCGGTCGCGACGCTCGCGCTCGCCGCGTCGCCGGCGTCGGCTTCGGCCGCTCGCATCCCGCGGGTGCCGCGGCGCACGAACCAGCGCGCGAGGATGTTGATGAGCAGCGTGAGCACGAACAGCACCAGCCCGGCGGCGAACAGCGCCGAGGAGTGCAGCGGCTGGTTGGCTGCCTCGTTGAACTCGTTGGCGATCACCGCGGCCAGGCTGTACCCCTGGTCGAAGAGGTGGTGCCCGATCGTCGCCGCGTTGCCGATCACCAGCACTACCGCGATCGTCTCGCCGATGGCGCGCCCCAAACCCAGCATCGCGCCGCCCGTGATGCCCGGGCGGGCATAGGGCAGCACCGCGATGCGGATCATCTCCCACCGCGTCGCCCCGAGGGCCAGCGCCGCCTCCTTGTTCTCGGAGGGCACGGTGGCCAGGACCTCGCGGGAGATCGCCGAGACGATCGGCAGGATCATGATGGCCAGGATGAGGCCCGCGATGAAGTAGTTGGGGGCCGTGATGCTGCTGCCGCCCCCGCCGATGAACGGGATGAACGAGAACGTGTTGGCGACCCACTTCTCGATGGGCAGGAGCTTGGGGCCGAGCACGAACACGCCCCAGAGCCCGTAGACGACCGACGGCACGGCCGCCAGCAGATCGACCAGCATCGCCAGCGCCCCACGGAACCTCCGCGGACACATCTCGGTGAGATACAGCGCCGTGGCCACGGCCACCGGCACCCCGATGACCAGCGCGATCGCCGAGGTGATCAGCGTGCCGATCACGAGCGGCGCCCCGTGGTAGATGTTGCGGCTGATGTCCCAGTCGTTGCCGAAGATGAAGCTTGCGCCGAACTTGTTCAGCGCATCAGACGACTGGCCGATCAGCCGGACAAAGAAGTATCCGATCAGCCCCAGGATCAGGACCGCGAGGGTCGTCAGACCCGCCTTCAGCACCTGATCCGGCAGCCGTGCGCCCGGCGACCGCTCGAATCTCGAGCGGACGCCGGTTGCTTCGGTGACGCTTGCCTCCATGAGTTCTCCGGTCCCGGAGCTGCCCTAGGAGATGGCGGAGCCGTTGCAGGTCATGGTCTGCAGCTGCGTGTTGTCCTTCGCTGCCAGGGACGACGGGAGCGGCGCGTAGGGCAGTTTGTTCCCGCCCGAGCCGAGCGTCTGCTGGCCGGCGCCGAACGCGTAGGCCAGGAACGACTTCAGGCCCTTGGCGACGGACTCGCTGGCCTTGCCGTCCTTGCACGGATCCTTGTATGTGACCAGGAAGGTCTGGGACACGATCGGGTAGGCCGTCGGGGCGGGCGAGTTGATCGTCGAGATGCCCAGATCCGGCGGGACCTTGACGCCGTCGGCGGCCGCCGAGGTGTTCTCGATCGTCGGCAGGATGTACGAGCCCGACGAGTTCTTGACCGCCGCGTACGTGAACCCGTTCTCGATCGCGTACGCCTGCTCGACGTAGCCCACGGCGCCCTGGGTCTGCTTGACCGCAGCGGCGACGCCCGAGTTCTTGGCCGCGCCGGTGCCGGTCGGCCACTTGACGTCCTTGCCGGAGCCGATCGAGGACTTCCAGCTGGGGCTGACGTCGGACAGGTAGGTGGTGAACCCGCTCGTCGTTCCCGACGAGTCCGAGCGGTGCACGACCGTGATCGCCGTGCTGGGCAGGCTCATGCCGGGGTTGAGGTTCTTGATCGCCGGGTCGTTCCAGGTCTTGATCTTGCCGCTGAAGATGTCGGCCAGCGTCGGGCCGTCGAGCTTGATCCCGCTCTTGATCCCGGACAGGTTGTAAGACACGGTGATCGCGCCGAATGCGACCGGGTACTGGAGCGCCGGGCCCTTCATGCCCTTCACGTCCTCGGGCTTGAGCGCCGGGTCAGAACCGGCGAAATCGACGGTCGCGGTCTGAAGATCCGCGATGCCGGCCCCCGAGCCGACGCCGTTGTAGTTGATCGTCAGGCCTTGGCCCTTGAGGTTTGATCCCCACTGCTGGTAGATCGGCTGAGCCAGCGTCGAGCCGGCGCCGTTGAGCGTCGCCGGGCTGACGGACGCGCTGCTCGAGCCACTTGACGAGCCACCGCCGCCGGCGGCGCTGCTGCTGCTGCTGCTGGAGTTGCTGCTCCCGCACGCTGCTATGACCAGCGCAGCGGCCAACGTCAGCGTGGCCGCCCCGAGTCGATGTGTGCGCACTTGTGTCTCCTTGTTCATTTCGGGTCAGGCAGAGTCTGGGCGCCGCCACCCTGTGGGGTGTTAACCAGATGTGAACCGGCGGTCGCCAGTTGTCGACGGTCGGCCGCCAGGCGGTACCCGAGCCCGAAGTGGGTGTGGATGAACGACCAGGCGGGCAGGGCCGCCTCCAGCTTCACCCGGAGCTTGCGCACGTAGACATCGACCGACCGGTCGCGGACGCGCATCTCCCGCCCCCAGACGAGGCGGAAGAGCTCCTCGCGCGTCACGATCCGGTCTTCGCGTCGCGCCAGTTCGGTGAGCAGGCGCAGCTCGCGGATCGAGAGCATGAGCGCCCGGCCCTCCGCCCGAGCCAGATGCTCGTCAGGGACGATCTGGAGCGGACCCACCTCCAGCACCTCCCGCCGTGCCTGAGCTGCCTGCGTCACAGCACCGCATGCTGCTGCCGGACACCGCGCTTGGGGTTATCAGCTCGTGACGAGCGTGTGAATGAGTTGTGAACGCGCCGTCAGGCCGTGCGAGGACTCAGCGGGTCCACCGCAGAGGGTCCACGCCTGGATCGGCGGGCTCAGCCGGCCAGCGCGGAGTCCAGCGATTCCAGTGGCTCGGCCGGGTGACCGCCGGTGATGAGGTCGAGTTCCTCCTCGACGCTGTTCTCGCGCTCGGGCGCGAACCGATAGCCGACCCCGAAGTGCGTGTGGATGTAGCTCCACGACCGCGAGGCGGCGCGCAGCTTCTGGCGCAGCTTGCGCACGAACACGTCCACCGAACGGTCGCCGTGGGCCATCGCGTAACCCCACACGCGCTCGTAGATCTCCTCGCGCCGGAGCACCCGGTCAGAGCCCGAGAGCAGATGCAGGATCTCGAACTCCCGCGCGGTCAGCTCCAGGCTCGCCTCGTTGACGTAGGCCTGGTAGAGGTCGGGACGGATCGTGATCTCGCCAAACGACGCGGCCGCTTCCAGCGCGGGCATCTCCGCGCGGCGGTGACGGCGCACCGCGGCCTCGATCACGCAGATGAGCTCCTCAGCGTGGCAGGGCTTGGTGATCCAGGCGTCGGCGCCGAGCCGCAGCCCGCGCACTCGCTGGGCCACTGACGACGGCCCGGTGCACACCACCACGGCGAGGCCTGGCAGCCGCGCGCACACCTGCTCCAGATAGCTCCAGCCGTTGGGCCCGAGGATGGCGAGATCCAACACCAGCGCATTCAGGCGCATCGTCACCAGCGCGTCGGCGTTCAGTGGCGCCGACAGCGGTCGGTACTCGCATCCCAGCGCGTCCAATCGCTTGGACAGGACCTGCATGAAGCCCGGGTCGCGGTCCAGTACGGCCAAGCGCAGCCGATTCTGCGCGCGCTGCGTGGGCGCCGCTGATGAGTACCCACCCAGCGTCTCGCTGCGCTCAGTCGACATGGGCGGCACTCTAAACCACACCCCCCAAGCGCGGCCCCCGACGCGCCCCTTGATCACAAGATCTTTACGTGCAAAGACCGCCGATCCGGGTCAACCCGAGCAAATCCGGTCGCACCTGATTTGGGCATGTGAAGCGTTGGTGAAGGTTACGCGAACGGCGCCCGAGCCCCAGAGCCGCGGCTACCCTCTCATCCGTGCGTCTCTCTTCGTCCCGGCGACAGGTGCGCGTCGTACGGGCTCAGCATCCGTCCGCGCTGTTCGCGGCCATGGCAGCCGTGCTGGCATTGGCCGGCTGTGGATCGTCATCATCGTCCACGAGCTCGACCCACTCGGCCCCCGCGGCGTCCAGCTCCACCTCCGCCACCAACCCCGCCTCCGCCCCGGGCCCGCCCCCGGCGGTGGCCCAGCTCGGGCCCGCGCAGCATCCGCGCCCGTCGCAGTTCCCCTCCGCGGCCGGCAAGAGCCTCAAGGACCTCGGCACCCTGGCGCGCTCCAGCGTCGAGCTCGGCGCCGCCACGGGCACCTTCACTCCCGGCGTCCAGCGGTACGCGTTCGCGCTGACCACCAGTGCCGGCGCCTTCGTGTACGCGCCGACGGCGCTCTACATCGCCACGAGCCCGGGCGCCCCGGCCAAGGGCCCGTTCCTGGCCCCGGCCGACCCGATGAGCGTCCTGCCCCAGTACCGCAGCAAGCAGAACGCCGGGCCCGGTGGGATCCAGGCGATCTACGCCGCCCACCTGCCGGTGCCCAAGGCCGGCACCTACTTCCTGCTCTCGCTCACGCGCGGGCCCAAGGGCATCATCGGCGCCACCGGCGAGCTCGCGGCGGCGCCCTCCTCCCTCATTCCCGCCGTCGGCCAGCGCCCCCCGAATATCGCCACCGACACGCTCTCCAGCGTCCACGGAAACGAGTCGCTGCTGACCACGCGGCTCCCGCCGGAGAGCATGGCGGCGGCCTCGCTTGACCAGGTGCTGGGCAAGAAGCCCGTCGCGTTGCTGTTCTCCACCCCGCAGCTGTGCGTCTCTCGCGTGTGCGGGCCCGTGACCGATGTCGCCGTCCAGATCCAGCGTCGCTTCGGCACCAGGGTGGAGTTCATCCACCAGGAGGTCTACGTCGACAACCAGCCCTCGAAGGGCCTGCGCCCGCAGCTCAAGGCGTTTCATCTGCGCACGGAGCCCTGGCTGTTTGCCATCAACAAGCACGGAACCATCGTCGCCCGCCTCGAGGGCGCCTTCGGCACCACCGAGCTGACCCAGGCCATCCAGGCCGCGCTGCGATGAGCCGCGCGCGTCCCACCGGGGCGCTCGCCGTCGTGGTGGTCGCCCTCGCGGCGCTGCTGTCGGGCTGCGGCTCGAGCTCCGGTTCCTCGGTCACCGCGCCCAACGTGGCGCCGGCCCAGACCACCCATCTGAGCGGCTTTGAACCCTCCGGCACCATCACGCCCGGCAAGCCGACGACGGTGTCCTTCGACATCAAGCTCCCGGACGGCAAGACGCTCACGCAGTACAAGACCGGCCCTGGCCCCCACACCGGCGTGCACCTCATCATCGTGCGCAACGACCTCGCCTACATCATCCACCAGCACCCGCCGATCCCGCCCAGCGGCGTCCTGCACCAAAAGGTGACGTTCCCCGCGCCGGGGCCCTACCACGTCCTCGTGGACGTCTACCCCGACGTGCCGGGCATGCTGCCCAACTTCCAGCTGTACCGCAACGTCAGGGTGAGCGGCGCGTATCACCCCATGAAGTTGCCACCGTTCAAGGCCCACCAGGTGATCGATGGCATCCACTTCGACATGCTGCCCCACGCGGCCCTGCACGCCATCCAGGCCCAGTTCCTCCACGTCAACGTCACCGACGCGCACGGCAAGCCCGTCCGCTTCACCCCCTGGTTCGGCGCGCTGGCGCACGCCATCTTCTTCCAGAAGGGGACGCTCAACTACTTCCACACGCACGTGTGCGCGCCCGACGCCCCCAACTGCGGCAGCCTCGCCGGCGCCCCGAAGATCTCCGGCAGCTCCACCGCGCCCGGCAAGCTCACCCTCGGCGTGCTCCTACCCGTGGCGGGCACCTGGCGGCTGTTCGTGCAGCTCAAGATCCACGGCCACGTGGTCACGGCGCCGTTCACCCTGAACGTCGCTTGAGAAATCCATCGGCGTCCTTAAGTCTTGGCTAAAGCTGCCGTCGCTATGCTGATCGCGTCGCAGGATTCGTTGGCGCATCGGGCGTCGACCGGTATGTCGCATGGCCTCACGTAAAGAGCAAAAAGAAGCCGCCCGCCAGCGGCGGCTCGCCGAAGAGCGGGCCCGAACCGAGCGCGCCCGGCGCGACCGCCGGCTACGCATGCTGGGCGGGACCCTGATCGGCGCCGTCGCCGTGGTGGCGGTGGCGATCGCCGTCTCCTCGGGCGGGAGCAGCGCCAAGGTGATCAAGCCCAACAGCGCCGCCGCCAAGCAGGCCCAGTCCAAGATCAACACGCTGCTGGCCGGCATCCCGCAATCAGGCAACACGCTCGGCAACCCCAAGGCCAAGGTCACCCTCACCGAGTACGGCGACCTCGTATGCCCGGTGTGCAAGAGCTTCGCGCTCGGCGCCGAGAACCAGCTGATCGCCAACGAGGTCCGCCAGGGCAAGGTCAAGATCGTCTACAAGGCGCTCGAAACCGCCTCGGGGCAGGCCAACGGGTCGATGTTCGTACCCAGCCAGGCCGCCGCCCTGGCCGCCGGCAACCAGAAGAAGGCCTGGAACTACATCGAGCTCTTCTACCACGAGCAGGGCGACGAGACGAGCAGCTACGTGACCGACAACTACCTGGGCGGCCTGGCCGCGCAGATCCCCGGCCTCAACGTCGGCCAGTGGAGCTCTGACCGCCAATCGTCGGCGCTGAGCTCCAAGGTCACCGCCGACCAGCAGGCCGCCGCCGCGGCAGGCTTCGGCAGCACCCCGACGCTCGTCGTCTCCGGTCCCAAGAGCCAGGCCCAGCCGATCGTCGGCGACACCACCTACGGCGCACTGCAGTCAGCGATTCAATCGGTGTCATGAGGATCTCACTCCGCAGGGTGATGCTCGTTCTGGCGGTCATCGGTCTGGGAGTGGCGACCTACCTCACGATCATCCACTACGCCGACATCAAGCCGGCGTGCACGGCGGGCCAGTCCTGCATCAAGGTCCAGTCCTCGGTGTGGTCCAAGCTGGACGGCGTCCCGGTGGCCCTGCTGGGCCTCATCGGATACATCGGCATCACCATCAGCCTGCTGGTCCCCGACCGGGAAGAGTCGCGCCTCGCCACCCTGGGCCTGACGCTCATCGGCTTCGCCTTCAGCGGCTATCTCACCTACCGCGAGCTCTTCTCGATCCACGCCATCTGCGAGTGGTGCGCCTCGAGCGCCGTCATCCTCACGCTCCTGTTCATCGGCGCCGCCTACCGGTACGTGACGGTGTCAAACGACGCGGACCTCGAGCCCCCAGCGCCGCTGCCGCCCAAGAAGAACCGCTCCGCGGAGGCGCGCCCCGCCGGCCGCTCGAAGGCGCGGACCTAGTCGGCTTTTACATCCTGCGCTCGCTGGAGCTCGCGGGACCGCCAGGGCTTCCGCGAGCACTACAACCCGCTGACGGGACGCGAGCTGGGGGCGCGCGGCTTCGGGTTTGCCACGCTGCTCATCGATCTTCTCGCAGAATGCGGGATCGGTGATGCCCAACCGTCCGGCCGGGCCCGCATCATGGGTGCGTGAGTTGGCGATCGACGCGCGCCGCGGGGCAGGAGGGTCATCACAACCGTCAGGTCGCCGTCGTCGATCTCGGCTCCAACTCGTGGCGCCTGGTCGTCTTCACCTATGAGCCCGGCCTGTGGTGGAAGCTCACTGACGAGCTCTATGAGACGGTCCGGATTGGGGCCGGCCTCGCCGCCAGCGGCAGGCTCAGCTACGAAGCCATCGGCCGCGGCCTGGAGACGCTGGGGGTGTTCGCCCGGTTCTGCCGCGCCAACAACCTCGCGGGCGAGGACATCCACGTCGTCGCCACCAGCGCGATCCGCGACGCCGCCAACGGCGAGCAGTTCCTCTCGGACGCCCAGGCCGCCACCGGCCTCACGATCGAGACCCTGTCGGCACAGGAGGAGGCCCGCTACGGCTACGTCGCCGCCGTCAACACCACCACGCTCACTGACGGGGTGGTGCTCGATATCGGCGGCGGCAGCATGCAGCTCACCCACGTCGCCGACCGCCTGGCCCAGGAGTCGGTGTCCTTCCCGCTCGGCGCCGTGCGCGTCACCGAGCAGTTCCTGCCCGGCGACGGCCCGGCCAGGAAGAAGGAGATCTCGCGGCTGCGCGACCACGTGACCCAGGCCCTCTCGGGCCTGGACTGGCTCGCCTCCTCGGGGCGGCGCATGGTCGGCATCGGCGGCGCCGTGCGCAACCTGGCCGCCGCCGCCCAGGCGGCCGACGGCGCGCTCGACCTCGGGGTCCAGGGGTTCGTGATCACGCCGAAGGTGCTGTCGGGCCTGGCCGGCGACCTGGCCGCGATGTCGGTCCAGCAGCGCGGTGAGATGCCCGGGATCAAGCCGGGGCGCGGGGACATCATCCTCGCCTCCGCCGTCGTCCTCGACACCGTGGTGGAGCTTGGCGGCTTTGACGGGATCGAGGCCACCGAGGCCGGCCTGCGCGAGGGCGTGTTCTTCGCCCGCACTCTGCTCGACGCCGATCGGCCCCTGTTCGAGGACGTTCGCGACGCCGCCGTGCGCAACCTGGCGGTCCAGTACGAATCCAACATGACCCACGTCGAGCACGTCGCCAAGCTGTCGCTGCAGATGTTCGACTCGCTGGTCGACGCCGGCCTGTTCACCCCGGCCGAAGGCGAGCGCGAGCTGCTGTGGGCGGCCTCGATGCTGCACGACGTCGGCATGACGATCTCCTACGGCGACCACCACAAGCACTCGCGCTACCTCATCGAGAGCGCCGAGCTGCCCGGCTTCGATCCCCGCGAGCGGGCGTTGATCGGCCAGATCACGCGCTATCACCGCAAGGGCATCCCCAAGCTGGGGATCATCGAGGCCATCGCTCACGACGGCGACGAGGAGCTCCTGGACCGCTGCGCCGTGATCCTGCGGCTCTCCGAGCACCTCGAGCGTGGCCGCGACCAGTCGGTGTCCGAGGCACGTCTGGACACCAACGGCGACGGGGTCGACCTGCACCTCAAGGCCGCCGGCGACCTCACCCTCCCCCGCTGGAGCGTCGAGCGCTACGGCGACGGCGAGGCGTTCGAGCGGGTGTTCGACCGGCGCCTGCTCATCGGCTGAGGCTCTGAGGTAGCGTGCCGGGCGTGAGCCCGGATCGGTCCGCGTCCCCGGCCGTCGTCGCCCGGGAGTGGACGCGGCTGGGGCTCATCGGCTTCGGCGGGCCGCCCGCGCACATCGCGCTGCTGCGCCAGCTCGTTGTCACGCGGCGGCAGTGGATGGACGCCCGCACCTTCGAGGACGCCAACGCCGCCTGCGCGATATTGCCCGGCCCGGCCTCGACCCAGATGGCGATCTACTGCGCCTACCGGGTCGGGGGTCCGGCGGGGGCGGTCATCGGCGGACTGGGCTTCATCGCGCCGGCGGTGATCATCATCCTTGCGGTGTCCGCCCTCGTCCTCGGCCACGCCCCGCCGCTGTGGGTCCGTGGCGCCGGGGCCGGCGCAGGCGCGGCGGTGCCCGCGGTCGCCGTCCATGCCGCCCGGGGGCTGATCGGCCCCAGCCTCTCCCGGGCGCGCGAGCGCTCGGCCCTCGTTCCCTGGGCCCTGTATGTGAGCGCCGGCGTCGCGGCGGCGATCGTCATCGGCGGCTACCTCGTGCTGGTCCTGGTCGCCTGCGGCGCCGTCGAGGTGGTGCGCCGGCGGCCGCGCTCACCGTCGCTGCCCCTGCTGGCGTTCCCCGCAACCGTGTCGGCCGGCGGCTACGGCGCCCTGGCCTGGACCGCGCTGAAGGTCGGCGCCCTGTCGTTCGGGGGCGGGTTCGTGATCATCCCGCTCATGCAGGGCGACGCCGTCCACGTCAACCACTGGATGACCAACGCCCAGTTCCTCAACGCGGTCGCCCTGGGCCAGATCACGCCCGGCCCCGTCGTCGCCACCATCGCCGCGGTCGGCTACGCCGCCCACGGCCTGGCCGGCGGCGTGATGGCTGCGGCGATCGCGTTTCTGCCGTCGTTCGCCTTCGTGCTGGTGGCCGGCCGCCGCTTCGAGGACCTCCGCGACCTCCCGGGCCCACGGGCGTTTCTCGACGGCGCGGGCCCGGCGGCCATCGGCGCGATCGCCGGCGCGGCGGTCACGCTGGCGGCGATCCTGACCGAGGGCTGGCAGTTCGGCGTGCTCGGCGCCGCCCTCGTGGCGCTGCTCGTACTGCGACGCGGCGTGGTCATCACGCTGCTGGCCGCCGCCCTGGTCGGAGTCGCGCTTGCCCTTCTCGGCGCGCCCGTTCCCTGAGGTTCACCGAACCTTCACGCCGCCTCGGCATGCCCCCCCTTAGCCTGCCACGGGATGTGCGATCGACCCTCGCTCGCCAGTCGGTCTACAGTAAGGGCATGCTTTGGCTGCTCCGGCACGCGGAGGCCGTTGACGGCATCCCAGACGACGAGCGCCGGTTGACCGAGCGCGGGATCACCCAGGCCCAGGATGCGGGCCGGGCGCTGGAGCAGCTCGGCATCCACATCGACGCCTGCCTGTCGAGCCCCAAGGTGCGCGCGCTCCAGACCGCCCAGCACGCGTGCGCGCCGCTCGGCGTCGAGGTGACCGCGGAGCCGCGGCTGGCCGGCGAGCCGTTTGACCCATACGACCTCGTCGCCGGTCTGGGCGAGGTGCTGCTCGTTGGCCACGACCCGTCGTTCTCGCTCACGCTGCACGACCTCACCGGAGCCCAGTCCCGGATGAAGAAGGGCGGCCTGGCGGGCATCGCCAAGGGCGAGCTCGTCGTGCTGCTGCGCCCGTCGGAGCTGAGTGCGATCGCCGGTCGCCAAAGGGTCGCATGAGCGATACGGGGTCTGACCTGCAAGACACGGCGGCCGTCGGGCTGACGGAGGCCAACGGCGCGGGGCGGGGCCAGGAGATCGACCTGCGCGACCGCTCGCTGTACGTCAACCGCGAGCTCTCGTGGCTGGACTTCAACGACCGCGTCCTGCAGCTGGCCGAGGACGAGATGCTCCCGCTCATCGAGCGCCTGAAGTTCTTGGCCATCTTCGTCTCGAACCTCGACGAGTTCTTCATGATCCGTGTCGCCGGCGTCCATGACCAGGTCGACGCCCGCATCGACGCGCGCGGACCGGACGGCCTGTCGCCCACCGAGGTGCTGCACGCCATTCACGATCGCGTGCGGGACCTCGACCACCGCCACGATGTCCAGTTCTCCAGCGTCGTGCGCCCCGAGCTCGCCGAGCACGGCGTGCGCATCGTCACCTGCGACGAATCGGGCGCGCCCGCTGAGGAGATCGAGCGCCACTTCCGCGAGCAGATCTTTCCTGTGCTCACGCCGCTGGGCGTCGGCGCGGGCCGCCCGTTCCCCTACATCTCCAACCTGTCGCTCAGCCTGATCGTGCACCTGCACGACCCCGAGGCCGACCAGGACGCGTTCGCGCGGGTCAAGGTGCCCAAGGAAGTGCTGCCCCGGTTCGTCGAGATCGAGAAGGACACGTTCATCCCGCTCGAGGACATCATCGCCCGCCATCTCGACGCGCTCTTCCCGGGCATGCACATCCTCAGCCACGACCTCTTCCGCGTCACCCGCGACGCCGACTTCGAAATCTCGGACGAGGCCGACGACCTGCTCCAGGCCGTCGAGGACGAACTGCGGCGCCGGCGCTTCGGCGAGGTGGTGCGGCTGGAGGTCGGCGCCGGGATGGACCCGGGGCTGCGCACGCGCCTGATCGAGTGGCTGAACGTGGAGGAGCTGCAGGTCTACGACGTCGACGGGCTCCTGGACCTCGGCGACCTGTGGCAGATCGCGTCGGTCAAGGACAAGCCGGACATCCGCTGGCCGAGTTGGAACCCGGTCACCCAGCCGGGCCTGGTCACCACCCAGAACGGCGGCGAGGCCCAGCCGGACATGTTCGCGATGATGCGCGCCTCCGACGTGCTGGTGCACTACCCCTACCAGTCGTTCACCTCGAGCGTCGAGCGGCTGGTCAAGCAGGCGGTCGATGACCCCAACGTCCTGGCGATCAAGATGACCGTGTACCGGACCTCGGACGACTCGGCGCTGGTGCCGTCACTCATCGAGGCCGCCGAGAAGGGCAAGCAGGCCGTCTGCCTGGTGGAGCTCAAGGCCCGCTTCGACGAGCGCCAGAACATCCACTGGTCCCGGGCTCTGGAGGAGGTGGGCGCCCACGTCGTCCACGGCATCCCGGGACTGAAGACCCACGCCAAGGCGATCCTCATCGTCCGCCGCGAGCGCGGGGCCGTGCGCAACTACGTGATGATCGGGACCGGCAACTTCCACGCCAAGAACGCCCGGCTCTATGAGGACTTCGGGTTCTTCACCACCAATCCCGAGATCGGCGACGAGGTGGCCAACCTCTTCAACACGCTGACCGGCTACGGCCATCCCGAGCCGCAGCGCAAGACGCTGGTCGCCCCCACCTGGATGCGCCAGCCACTCATCAACGAGATCGACCGCACGATCGAGGCCCACCAGGAGGGCCGCGAGACGCAGATCATCATGAAGATGAACGCGCTGGTGGACCAGAAGATCATCGAGGCGCTGTACCGCGCATCACGTGCCGGCGTGCCGATCTCGCTCAACGTGCGTGGGATCTGCTGCCTGGTCCCGGGGATCCGAGGGGTGTCGGAGACGATCGCCGTGACGTCGGTCGTCGGCCGGTTCCTCGAGCACAGCCGGATCTACTCCTTCCACCGCGGCGACGAGCACATCTACTACATCGGGTCCGCCGACCTGATGCCGCGCAACCTGGACACCCGCGTCGAGCTGCTGGTGCCGATCGAGCGGCCCGAGCTCCAGGCTGAGATCCAGGACACGCTCGACCGGTGCCTGGCCGACGACACCTACTCCTGGACCATGGCCAGCGACGGGATCTGGACCCGGCGGACCGGAGGGACTCGCAGTGTGCACATCGAGCTGATGGAGCGCACGCTCGCGATGGCCGCGAGCGCCGCCAGCTGATCGCTCGGGTGCACAGCGACCTCCTGCTCGTAATCGTCGTCGTCGCGGCGACGGCGTTTGACTTCACCAACGGCTTTCACGACACCGCCAACGTCGTGGCCTCGTCGATCTCGACCCGCGCTCTGGCGCCGCGGACGGCGATCGGGCTTGTCGCGATCCTCAACTTCGCGGGTGCCTTCATCTCGCTGAAGGTAGCCGCCACCATCGCCACCGGCATCATCGATCCTGGCCAGGTGACCGAGATGATCGCCTTCGCCGGGCTGATCGGAGCGATCGCATGGAACCTCATCACGTGGGCCGCCGGCCTGCCCTCCAGCTCGTCGCACGCTCTCATCGGCGGCGTCGTCGGTGCCATGCTGGCCGCGGTCGGGACCGGTGGGGTGCAGTTCGGCGGCCTGGTCACGAACGTCATCGTCCCGGCGGTGGTGGCGCCGGCGGCGGCGTTCGTGGTCGCCGCATGCGTGATCGCCCTCACCTACCGGCTGCTGGGACGGCGCAGCCCGGGGCCCGTGACCCGCGGCTTCCGCGGCGGCCAGATCCTCTCCAACTCAGCGCTGGCGCTTGCCCACGGGACCAACGATGCCCAGAAGACCATGGGCGTGATCACGCTCGCGCTCGTCGCCCACGGCTCGCTCAGCCCCGACCACGCCGCCGTGCCGGCCTGGGTGGTGGTCCTGTCGGCCACCGCCATCGCGCTGGGGACCTACGCGGGCGGCTGGCGGATCATCCGCACCGTGGGCAGCCGGATCATCCGCATGGACGCGGCGCAGGCGTTCTCGGCCCAGGGCTCGGGCGCCGCGGTGATCCTCATCTCCTCGCACTTCGGCTATCCCCTGTCCTCCACCCATGTCATCTCCGGCGGAGTGATCGGCGCCGGCGCCGCCAAGCGGCTGTCGGCCGTGCGTTGGGGCGTGGCGGGGACGATCGCGCTGGCGTGGGCGATCACGCTGCCGACCGCGGCGCTGTTCGGCGCCGCGGCCTACGCGGTGGCGTCCGCGTTCGGGCACGGAGCGCTCGGCCCCGTGCTCATCGTGCTCGTGGCGGTCGGAGGCCCGGTCTCGATGACGCTCGCGACCCGCCGTCGTCGGTTGACGGAAGCCGCGAGCGCCTGAGATGCAGGATTCAGACCGGGGTCAGCCGCCGGTCGGCGTCTTCGCGGGCCGGTTGCCCAGCGTGACCTTCACCTGCTTGCTCTGACCGGAGCGATTGATGGTGATGGTGACGGTCTGACCCGGGCTGTACTTGTCGATGGTGGCGATGAACTGATCGGTCGTGGCGATGGGCGTGCCGTTGATCGCGGTGATCGTGTCACCGGGGAGCAGGCCGGCCTGCGCCGCGGGGGAGCCGGGCGTGACCGGGTTCTGGCACGTCTGGCCGGCCGAGGTGGCGATCTGAGCGCCGCCGGCCGCGCCGTTGAGGCAGACGCCGATGTAGGCGTGCTGCACCTTGTGGCCGGAGATGATCTCCGTGGCGATCTGCTTGACCGTGTTGGACGGGATCGCGAACCCGACGCCGGAGCTCGAGCCCTCGCCGCCGGCCGTCTGGTTGTTGGTCTCGATCTGGTCGTTGAGGCCGAGGACGTGCGCGTTGGCGTCCAGCAGGGGGCCGCCGGAGTTGCCGGGGTTGATGGCCGCGTCGGTCTGGATGGCGTTGGGGATCGTGTAGCCGTTGGGGGCCTGGATGCTGCGGCCCGTCTGGCTGACAATGCCCGTCGTGGTCGTCTCGGGCAAGCTGAACGGGCTGCCGATGGCCACCACGGGGTCGCCGACCTGCGCCTGCGAGGAGTCGGCCAGCGGGATCGGGTGCAGCTCGGAGGCCGGCACATCGACGTGGATGACCGCGACGTCGGTCGACGGGTCGGTACCGACCACCTTGGCCGGGACGGACTTGCCATCCTGGAAGTTGACCTTCACCGAGGTCGCGTTGGCCACGACGTGCTCGTCGGTGAGGATGTTGCCGTTGCTGTCATAGACGACGCCGGCGCCCTCGCCCTGGGTCTGCTGCCCGCCGTTGCCGCCGAAGAACCCGAACCCCTGGGTCTGGCTATGAGCGGTGACGAAGATGTCCACCACCCCGGGACTGGCCGTCTTGTAGATCTGATTGATGCTCAGGCCGGTCCCGCTCTTGAACGACGTCGGCTCCGCCGACGTGCTCGAGCTGGGCTGCTGGATGACGGTCGTCGTCACGGATTTCGTGCTGGAGGTCGCGCTGGCGATGATGAGCGCGATCACCCCTCCCGCGATGGCGCCGCCGATGATGGGAAGCCATCGGCTCACACGTCTCATGTTCTGGTTCTCTCCTGGATGGGGCACATTTTTCTGTCCCGTATAGGACCACCCGCCCGTGAGGAACCCGTCAGAGTTCGGGAAGAAGTCCGTAAGAGGAGCCTAGGACGCCCTGGCCGTCCTGCAGAATCTCCTGCAAACGCTCAGCTTCCCGGTCGGGGGTCTGGGTCATGCGCTGTTTGGTGATCCGCAGCGTCTTGAGGCCATGTCGGAGGTTCTCGGCGTCGCGCTCGCGGTCTGACTCAAACGCCTCACGGTCCTTGTGATAGTCCCAGCCGTCCAGCTCGACGATCAGGTTGTGCTCGGGGAAGTAGGCGTCGACCTCCCGGCCGTTGACGCGGACGTTGATGTGCGGGGTCGGCAGCCGGTATTCTGGATGAACGCGAGGAAGTCGTCCTCGAACGGGGAACTGGTGGGTCAGACGGGGCGCGATGTCCAGGATCGTGCGCGCCGGGCTGGTCACCGGGACCCCGAGTTGGCGGCGGATATCCCGGCGCTTCAACGACGGGCAACGATGGGTGAGGATGCCAGGGCGCACGCGTTTGCCGGGCGCTGCGCGATCAGCCCCTGCCCGACCCCCAGCTCCACCAGCTGCCACCGCGCCGCATGCCCATGCTGCCGCCGCGCAAGGTCCAGAATCTCGGGGTCGTGGTCGATCTTGCAGCTATTTCCTGCACTATCGACCACTACTACTAAGAGCCTGTGGGGTGGCCAAATCCACCCCCCTCCTAAGCCGATTTTTCGCCCGACCCCTCCTCGGCCAACCCCACAAAGAAGTCCAAGGCCTCCGGATTCGCCAAGGACTCGCGGGAGGCAGCCTCGGCCACCGGGGTCCCCATCAGGATCCGCTTGACCGGCACCTCCAGCACCTTCCCCGACAGCGTCCGCGGGACCGCCGCGATCTCAACGACCTCATTGGGGACATGGCGCGGGGAGCAGTCCTCCCGGACCCGCCGCCGGATCTCGGCCACCAGCTTCTCATCCAACGCAGCGCCGTCGCGCAGGACCACGAACAGCGGCATCCACCCGTCGGTCCCGTCGCGCGGCAGGTCGACCACCAGCGCGTCGACGACCTCGTCGACGTCCAGGACGGCGCGGTAGATCTCAGAGGTCCCCATCCGAACCCCGCCGCGGTTGATGGTCGAGTCAGAGCGCCCGTAGATCACCGCCGTCCCGCGCGCGGTGATCCTGATCCAGTCACCGTGGCGCCACACGCCCGGGTACATCGAGAAATACGACTCGCGCAGCCGCGCGCCGTCGGTGTCGCCCCAGAAGAAGATCGGCATCGACGGCATCGGCTCGGTGATGACCAGCTCGCCCACCTCGTCGATCAGCGGCCGGCCGTCGGGGTCCCACGCCTGAACGGCCGCGCCCAGAGACCGTGCCTGCAGCTCGCCGAGATAGACCGGCAGCGTCGGCACCCCGCCGACGAACGCCGTGCACATGTCGGTGCCGCCCGAGGTGGAGAACAGCCACGTCTCAGAGCCCAGGTGGTCATACACCCACTGAAACCCCTCCGGCGACAGCGGCGACCCGGTCGACCCCACCGCGTGCAGCGCGCTCAGGTCCCGGCCGGCGCGCGGCTCGACGTCCGCCTTCATACACGAGGCGATAAACGCCGCGCTGGTCCCAAACGTCGTCATCCCCGACTCCTGGGCCAGGTCCCACAGCCGCTCCAGCGACGGGTAGCCCGGGTTGCCGTCAAACAGCACGATCGACGCCTCGGTCAGCAGCGCCCCGACCAGGAAGTTCCACATCATCCAGCCGGTGGTCGAAAACCAGAAGATCCGGTCATCGGCCTGCGCGTCGATATGCAGATACAGCGCCTTGATCTGCTCCAGCAGGATCCCGCCGTGGCCGTGGACGATCGGCTTGGGCAGCCCCGTCGTCCCGCTCGAATACAGCACCCACAACGGATGATCAAACGGCAGCGACGCGAACTCAAGCCCGGCGTCCTCCGGTCCCAGGAACCCGTCCTCCCAACCGCTCCCGTCCAGATACCCCAAGCGCACCACCCGCTGAAGGCCCGGTAGCTCCGCCGCGATCCGCTCCACCAGCCCTGACCGGTCAAAGTCCTTGCCGCCGTAGCGGTACCCGTCGATGGCCAACAGCACCTTGGGCTCCACCTGTGCAAAACGATCGATCACGCTGCGCGCCCCGAACTCCGGCGCCGCCGACGACCACGTCGCCCCGATCGACGCGCACGCCAAGAACGCCGCCACCGTCTCCGGGATATTCGGCAGGTAGGCCACCACCCGATCACCCTCGCCCACCCCCAACGCACGCAACCCGGCGGCGATCCGAGCCGTCTCAGACCGCAGCCGCCCCCACGACCACTCCCCCAGCTCCGGTCGCACCTCCGAGGCATGACGAATCGCTACCACCGCGTCGTCCTTATCGCGGAAGATGTGCTCGGCATACGACACGCGCGCGCCCGGGAACCACTCAGCGCCCGGCATCGACCGGTCGCCCAACACCGCCCCCGAACCCCCCTCGATGCGCAGGTCGAAGTACGCCACCAACGCGGCCCAGAACTCGTCCAACGAGTCCACCGACCACTGCCACAGCTCCTCGTAGGAGTCAAAGCGCAACCCGCGCTCCTCCGCCAGCCAGCCCACGAACCGCGTCAACGTCGCGCGCGCCACCCGCTCCTCAGACGGCTCCCACAGCAACACCGGCGCCTCGCTCATAGCCGTCAATCGTAGACTGGCGCGCGTGCCCGCAGACACGAGCCAGACGCTGGTGGCACCGTTCACGGGCACCGTCGTGGCCACGCCCGCGACCGCCGACCAGCACGTCACCGCCGGGATGCCGGTCGTCGTCATCGAGGCGATGAAGATGGAGCATGAGATCGTCGCCGACCGGGACGCCACGGTCGCAGAGCTCCACGTCGAGATCGGCGACACGGTGACCGAGGGCCAACCTGTCGCGGACCTCACCCAACCTGACGAGGCCATTCCCTCGAACGCCGCCGTTCACCAACCCGAAGCGACCCAGCACAGAGACGACCTCGAACAGGTCCACGAACGCCACGAGATCGGTCAGGACCACCGCCGGCCCGAGGCCGTCGCCAAGCGCCGCGCGCAACACCGCCGCACCGCCCGCGAGAACCTGCACGACCTCTTGGACGAAGGCAGCTTCATCGAATACGGCCCGCTGATGTTCGCCGCCCAGGAGCAGCGCCGCTCCCGCCGGGAGCTGATCGAGCGCACCCCCGCCGACGGGCTGGTCGGCGGTGTCGGCGAGATCGCCGGACAGCCAGTCGCCGCCATGTCCTACGACTACACCGTCCTGGCCGGGACCCAGGGCATGCGCAATCACCAGAAGAAGGACCGGCTGTTCGAGATCGCCGAGCGACGGCGCCTCCCGGTGGTGCTGTTCGCCGAGGGCGGCGGCGGGCGGCCCGGAGACGTCGACATGCCGATCGTCGCGGGCCTGGACTGTCGCGCCTTCCAGTACTTCGCCTCCCTCAGCGGGCTCGTGCCGCTCGTCGGCATCGCGTCGGGCTACTGCTTTGCCGGCAACGCCGCCCTGCTGGGCTGCTGCGACGTCGTGATCGCCACCGAGGACTCCAGCATCGGCATGGGCGGGCCGGCAATGATCGAGGGTGGCGGCCTCGGCGTGTACGAGCCGGGCGAGGTCGGGCCCATCGACGTTCAGGACGCCAACGGCGTCGTGGACCTGCGCGTGCCCGACGACGTCGCGGCGGTGGCGGCGGCCAAGCGGTACCTGGTCTACTTCGCGCGCACCCCTCCCCCGGGCGCCGAGGCGCGGGTCCCCGACCAGGGCCGGCTGCGTGACCTGATCCCCGCCAACCGCAAGCGCGTTTACGCCGTGCGCGACGTGATCACCGGCCTGTTTGACGAGGGCTCGGTGCTCGAGCTGCGCCGGGGGTTCGGGCATGGAATGGTCACCGCGCTGGCGCGGATCGATGGCAATGCGCTCGGCGTGATCGCCAACGACCCCGCGCAGCTGGGCGGCGCCATCGACGCCGAGGGCGCGGACAAGGCGGCGCGGTTTATGGGGCTCTGCGACGCCTTCGGACTGCCGCTGCTGTTCCTGGCGGACACGCCGGGCTTCATGGTCGGACCCGAGTCCGAGCGCACGGGGACGGTCCGCCACTTCTCGCGGATGTTCGTGACGGGCGCCAACCTCAGCGTTCCCACCGGCACGGTGGTGCTGCGCAAGGGCTACGGGCTCGGCGCGCAGGCGATGGCAGGCGGGAGCTTCAAGGCGCCCTTGTTCTGCGTCGGCTGGCCCACGTCGGAGTTCGGAGCCATGGGGCTCGAGGGCGCGGTCCGGCTGGGCATGCGTCGCGAGCTGGAGGCGATCGAGGATCCGGCCGAGCGCGAGCGCGCGTACGACGCGATGGTGGCCGCGGCCTACGAGCGCGGCCGCGGGATCAGCATGGCCTCTTACTTCGAGATCGACGACGTGATCGATCCCGTCGACACGCGCCGCTGGATCGGGACGCTGTTTGACGAGGCCACGCCCCGGTGGTTCCAGACGCCGGGCAAGCGGCGGCCCAACGTCGACACCTGGTAGCTACCGACACTCCTCGCAGGCGCCGCGCAGCAGGACGTCGTGGCTGTCGACGGTGACGCCGAGGCGGTCCGAGAGCTTGTCGATGGCCTTCTCCAGGCCGGGATCGTCGAAGGCGACGAGGCGGCCGCACTGGCCGCAGAAGAGGTGATGGTGGTGATGGCCGCTCGGCTCCAGGGGCTCGAAGCGGGCCTCGCCGGGACCGACCATGACGCGCTCGGCCAGGCCGCGCGCGACGAGCAGGTCGAGCACCCGGTAGATGCTGGCGCGAGCGATCGGGCGGCCGCGGCCCTGGAGGCGTGACTCGATCTCGACGGCGCTGAGCGCGCACTCCTGCTCCCCCAACAGGTCGATGACCGCATCTCGGGCCCCGCCGCGGTTGAAGCCCGCCATCTCCAGATCGGCGTAGACGTAGCGGATCCACTCCAGACTGGCCATCGACCTCACTGTAGCGAGAATGAGAATGGGAATAGGAATAAGACTCATTCTCATTCTGTGGTAGGTTGGGGCCCGTGATGGGATCTGCATGGTGCGTCGTCGCCCGCCGGATCGCCGCTCCGGTGGCGCTCATCGCGGCCCTCGCTCTGCTCGCCGCCGGCTGCTCGGACCCCACGGTGGGGACGATCGGCGGCCGGGTGCGCGTGGTCGCCGCGGAGAACTTCTGGGGCAGCATCGCCCGCCAGCTGGGCGGCGCCCACGCCCAGGTGGAGAGCATCATCGTCAACCCCGCCCAGGACCCCCACTCCTACGAGCCGACCACCGGCGATGCCCGAGCGATGGCGACGGCCCAGCTGGCGATCGTCAACGGCGTCGGCTATGACCAGTGGGCGCCCAAGCTGCTGGCGGCCAACCCGGTCAACGGCCGCATCACGCTGAGCGTGGGCTCGCACCTCGGCCTCCCGGACGGCGACAACCCGCACCGCTGGTATGACCCGACTGACGTCACGGACATCGCCCGGGCGATCACGGCCGACCTCGCGCGCCTGGACCCGCCGCACAAGGCCTACTTCGCCCAGCGTCTCGCACAGTTCGACGGCGACGGCCTCGCCGGCTATCACCGGCTCATCGCCCAGATCCGCACGCGCTACGCGGGCGTGCCCGTCGGAGCGTCGGAGAGCATCTTCGCGCTGCAGGCGCCGTCGCTGGGACTCAAGCTCATCACCCCATACAGCTTCATGAAGGCGATCAGCGAGGGCACGGAGGTCACCGCGCAGGACACGAGCGCCAGCGAGCGCCAGCTCACCACCCACCAGGTCAAGGTGTGGGTGTACAACTCCCAGAACGTCACCCCGGAGATCCAGCGGCTCAACCAGGACGCCCGCGCCGCGCACATCCCCATCGCCACCGTGACCGAGACGCTATCGCCGGCGTCGGACTCCTTTCAGCAGTGGCAGGTCGCGCAGCTGACGCGCCTGCGGGCCGCCCTGCACCAGGCCACCGGACGATGACCGACGCCACGGCCACCACTGCCTCCACCGCCGCCGCCCCGGCCGTCGCCATCCGCGACGCGGCGATCGCGATCGGCGGCCGGCACATCCTCTCTCACGTCTCGCTCACCATCCCGCAGGGCGAGTTCGTCGCCGTCCTGGGACCGAACGGCGCCGGCAAGTCGACGCTGATGCGGGCCATCCTCGGCCTGGTGCCCCTCGCGGGCGGGGCGATCGACGTGCTCGGGCGCCCGCCCCGGCAGGCGCGCGCGCAGATCGGCTATCTGCCCCAGCGCCAGAGCTTCGACGCGGCCACGCGCGTCCGCGGGATCGATCTCGTCACCCTCGGCCTCGACGGCGCGCGCTGGGGCGTGCCGGTCCCGCTCACCCCCCGCGCGCGGCGGCGCCGCCGCGATGAGCGCCACCGGGTCGCCGAGGTGATCGAGCTCGTCGGCGCCTCCCCCTACGCGCACCGGGCCGTCGGCGACCTGTCCGGCGGCGAGCAGCAGCGGCTGCTCATCGCCACCGCGCTCGTGCGCCGCCCCCGCCTGCTCATCCTCGACGAGCCCCTGGACAGCCTCGACCTCCCCAACCAGGCCGCCGTGGCGGGCCTCATCCGGCGCATCGCCAGCGCCGAGGACGTCGCGGTGCTGCTCGTGGCCCATGACGTCAACCCGCTGGCGGCCTACCTGGACCGCGTCGTGTATCTCGCCGGCGGCCGCGCGCTGTGCGGCGACGTGAGCGAGGTCATCACGGCCGAGACGCTCAGCGATCTGTACGGCACCCAGGTCGAGGTGCTGCGGACATCCGACGGGCGGCTGGTGGTCGTCGGCCAGCCCGAGGCGCCCCACCACCACGGCCACCGCCACGGATGACCGCCACCCCCACCGTCTCCCCCAACCCCATCGCCGACCTGCGCGAGCTGTTCACCTTCCCGTTCATGGTCAACGCCCTGGCCGCCGGGACGATCGTCGCCGTCCTGGCCGGGATCGTCGGCTGGTATGTCGTGCTCCGCCGCCAGACGTTCGCCTCGCACACGCTGTCGGTGATGGCCTTCCCCGGCGCCACCGGCGCCGCGCTGGCCGGCCTGCCGACGGCGCTGGGCTACTACGTGGCCTGCACGGTGGGCGCGCTGGCGATCGGCCGCTTCGGCGGCGGCGGCCGCTCCCGGCAGCAGGGAGAATCGGCGGTCATCGGCACCGTGCAGACGGTCGGCCTGGCCGCCGGCTTCCTGTTCCTGTCGCTCAATCAGGCGGTGCTGGGCGGTCCCGAGACGCTGCTCTTCGGCACGTTCCTCGGGATCTCACGCGGCCAGGTGCTCGCCCTGCTGCTGGTGGCGATCGCGGCGCTGATCATGCTCACCGCGCTGGCCCGGCCCCTGCTGTTCGCCTCGGTAGATCGTGAGGTCGCCCGCGCCGGCGGCGTGCCCGTGGCGGCGCTCGATGCCGCATTCCTGCTCGTCCTCGGGCTGGCGATCGCTGCCACCAGCCAGCTCACCGGCGCGCTGCTGGTGTTCGCGCTGCTGGTGGCCCCGGCGGCCGCCGCCCAGCAGCTCACCCTGCGCCCGGTGGCCGGACTCGTCCTCAGCGTCGTCTTCGCGCTGCTCACGATCTGGCTGGCGCTGGCCATCGCCTACTTCAGCATCTATCCGGTCGGCTTCTACGTCACGACGATCGGCTTCGTCGTCTACGTCCTCGCGCGGGTCGCCGGGGCGCGGCGCCGCTGATGTTCGCCCACGAGTTCGTCCGCAACGCCTGGCTGGCCGGCACGTTCGTGGCGCTCGCCTGCGGGACGATCGGCTGGTTCGTGGTGGCCCGGGCGCAGGTCTTCGCCGGCGACGCCCTCAGCCATGTGGCGTTCGTGGGCGCGATCGCCGCCGCGGCAGCGGGCGTCGACGAGCGGATCGGCCTGTTCGCCCTGACCCTCGCGCTGGCCCTGGGCATGGGCGTGCTCGGCCGCCGCGCCCGGGCTGATGACGTCACGATCGGGATCACCTTCGCCTGGATCCTGGGGATCGGCGTGCTGCTGCTGGCCATCCTCGCCACCAGTGCCGGCGGCGCCAGCGGGATCACCACCGCCAACACCCTGTTCGGGTCGATCTACTCGCTGAGCGCCTCCGGCGCGGTGCTCGCGGCCGCGATCGCGCTCGCCGCCACGGCGTTCGTCGTGGCCGTGGCCCGCCCGCTGCTCCTGTCCACGCTCGATCCGGAGCTTGCCACGATTCGGGGCGTCCGGGTGCGCGCGCTCGGCCTCGCATTCCTGGCGGCACTGGCCATCGTCACCGCCGAGAGCACGCAGGCCGTGGGAGCGCTCCTGCTGCTGGGTCTGATCGCCGCGCCCGGCGGCGCCGCCGCCACCCTGACGGCGCGGCCGTACCTCGGCGTGGCCCTGTCGGGCGCGATCGCGGTGGGGGCGATGTGGGGCGGCCTGGCCCTCAGCTACGCGATCGCGTCACTGCCGGCGAGCACCGCGGTCATCGCGCTGGCGGCGAGCGCCTACGCCGGCGCCGGCATCTGGTCGAGGCTGGCGCGACGCCGGCCGAGTGACACGCTGCTCAGCGCCGGCGCAAACGAGTGACCTGAGGGCCGGCGAGCCTGCCCGGGCGGGAGTCGTGGCCCGGGCGGCCGCCGGCACCCCAGGTAGCGGGGAGGCAACTCCACCGCTGGCGACGAGGCGCACATTCGTCGCAATCGGCCGGCGCCTGCCGGCGACACTGGGCGGGACACGGCGCGGGGATGCCTGCGTCAAACCCTTGGTCGCTACGCATGAAATGGCGCCGACGCGACATGTCCGTCAGCGTACGTTTCCAACCGTCAGCTTTGCGTAAGAGGACTCTGAGGATCGGCTGATAACGCGCCCTGCGGAGCGCGGACCGCGTCACCGCTCCGCGGACGGGTCGAGCGGGTCGTCCGCGAGCGCGGGAGCGTCACCCGAACCTCCAGGCCGCCGGTCGCCGGCGCCACCAGCGTGGCCGTGCCGTGGTGGGCCTCGGTGATCGAGCGCACGATCGAGAGGCCCAGCCCGAAGCCGCGGACCGAGCGGTCCAGCCTCCGGAACGGCTCGGCCAGCTCCTGCACCCGCGCGGGGTCGATGGGCTCGCCCCCGTTGGCCACCACGAGCTCCACCTCCTCGCCGGTGGTGCGCGTCTGCACCCGGAGAAAGCCGCCGGGGACGTTGTGGTGGATGCCGTTGTCCACAAGGTTGGCGATGAGCCGCTCGATCAGGCCCGGATGACCGGTCGTCCATGCCGGCTCGAGATCGTCGCGGATCTCGATCTGCCGCTCCTGGGCGCGCGCCCACAGGTCGGTGATGCAGTCGGCGGCCATCGCCGCGACGTCGACGGGCTCCTCCTGACCGGTCGCCGCCTCGCTGCGCGCCAGCAGGAGCAGGCTGGCGATCAGCCGCTCGCAGCGATCGACCGTGTCGCGCACCGCCTCGCCCATGTCGCGCAACTCCCCCACGCTGGCGTCGGGGTCGGCCAGCGCGACGTCGACCTCGGTGCGCATGATGGCCAGCGGCGTGCGCAGCTCATGCGACGCGTTGGCGACGAAATGGCGCTGGCTGCCGAACGCCGCGTCCAGCCGGGCGAGCATCCCGTCGAAGGTGTCGGCGAGCTCGCGCAGCTCGTCGGCCGGCCCCGGCAGGTCGATGCGCTCGCCAAGGTTCTCGCTGGACACGCGGCGCGCGGTGGCGGTGATGTCGCGCAGCGGCGCCAGCGCCCGTCCCGCGAGCAACCAGCCGATCAGCACTGAGATCGCGGTCATGGCGACGAGCGCCACCGCGTACTCGATGAGCAGCCGGTGCAGCGCGCCGCCGAGGATCTGGTTCTGGACGGTGTGGATGAGCTTGCCGGTCGGCGAGCCCGGCGGGAACCCGAACTCGCCGCGCACCGGCCGGATGCCGAGGCGCAGGAGCTCGGCGCGCAGGCTGTGATGAGTGCGCAGGTTGGTGCGCACGAACACGTAGCCGACGGTCAGGAGCGCCGCGCCCGTGATGAGGAAGACCGTGCCGTAGAGCGCGGTCAACCGCAGGCGGATCGTCGGCGCCGGGGCCCGCCGCTTGCGCGTGGGACGGTCGGACCCGAGCCGGCCGCCCACCGTCACGCCATCCGGTAGCCCACCCCGATCACCGTCTGGACCACCGGCGGGTCGCCCAGCTTGCGGCGCAGCGTCATGATCGTCATGCGCACCACGTTGGTGAACGGATCGGTGTGCTCGTCCCAAACACGCTCCAGCAGCTGCTCTGCGGAAACCGTAGCGCCGTCGGCCGCCATGAGCGCCTCCAGCACCGCGAACTCCTTGCGGGCGAGCTCCACCTCACGTCCACCGCGCGTGAGCCGGCGCCGCGCCGGATCCAGCTCCAGGTCCCCGTGGTGCATGACCGGCGGGCGGCTGGGCGCAGTGCGCCGGGCCAGCGCGTGAATGCGCGCCACCAGCTCGGCGAAGCGAAACGGCTTGGCGAGGTAGTCGTCGGCGCCCAGCGACAGTCCCTCGATCACGTCCTCGAGCGCCCCGGCGGCGGTGAGCATGAGGATCCCGGTGTCCGGTCGCTCGTCGCGCACCGCGCGGCACACGTCGTCGCCGTGCACGATCGGGAGGTCGCGATCGAGCACGAGCACGTCGTAGCGGACGACCCGGGACTTGACCAGTGCCTGCTCCCCGTCGGGTGCCAGGTCGACGGCGAAACCCTGGCGGCGCAACCCGCGGGCGATGGCGTCAGCCAGTCGGAGCTCATCCTCGGCGATCAGTACGCGCACCAAATGAGCATGACGAGCCCACCGTAAGAACTCCATAAGACACGTTTGCGGGAGTAGTCGACGTCCGCGCGGAGGCGGATGGTTAGATGTACGCCGACGTTCAGCATTACATGAAACGACGTCACAACAAGTCGTGATAACGTAGGAGAGGGATGGCATCGCCACCGAACATCGCCGAGCGCGGGATGGCCGTCGGGCTCCGGGCGCTCAACCGGGTCGCCTCGTCGGGCACGATCGACCGGCTCGGCCTGCGAGACCCGGTCACCAGCCTGATCCATGGGGCCTCGAAGACGGGAGCGCGGACGGCCGCCACCGCCGGGCGCACGTTCGCCGCCGCGCAGCGGCTCTCGCGGCCCGCGCGCCAGCCCCGGGCACGCACCGCTGACCTGTTTGACCTGACCCCGTCTGATGAGCAGATCCTTCTGCGCGACGCGGTCCGGGAGTTCGGCGCCGAGCGCCTGCGCCCCGCCGCGCTGGACGCCGATACCGCCTGCGCCGCGCCGCCCGAGCTGCTCACCCAGGCCAATGAGCTGGGGCTGACCATGATCGGCGTCCCCGAGGAGCTGGGCGGCGCCGTGGAGCAGCGCTCGGCCACCACCACGGTGCTGATGAGCGAGTCGTTGGCCCAGGGTGACATGGGCATCGCGGCCGCCTGCCTGGCACCGGCCGCGGTCTCGACCGCGATCAGCCTGTGGGGCGACGCCCAGCAGCAGGCCACCTACCTGCCCGCGTTCGTCGGTGACGACATCCCGGCGGCCGCGCTGGCGCTGATGGAGCCCCAGCCGCTGTTCAATCCCTTCCACCTGACCGCCACGGCCCACGCCGCCGGCGGCGGCTACGTGCTCGACGGCGTCAAGTCGCTGGTCCCGCGCGCGTCAGACGCCGAGCTGTTCGTCATCGCCGCCACGCTGGACGACGCCGGCCCGGCGCTGTTCATCGTCGAGTCCCGGACCGCCGGCATCTCCGTCGAGCCCGAGCCGGGCATGGGCGTGCGCGCGGCGGGCACCGGCCGCCTCACCCTGCAGGGCGTGCGCCTGCCCGCCACAGCGCTGCTGGGCGGCGATGACATCGACGTCTACCGCGAGTGCGTCGCACTCAGCCGCCTGGCGTGGTGCGCGCTGGCCGTCGGCACCGGCCAGGCCGTCCTGGACTATGTGACCACCTACGTCAAGGACCGCAAGGCGTTCGGGGAGCCCATCTCCCACCGCCAGGCCGTCGCGTTCGCCGTGGCCAACATCGCGATCGAGCTCGAGGGGCTCCGGCTCGTCACCTATCGCGCCGCCGCGCGCGTGGACCAGGGCCTCCCGTTCTCCCGCGAGGTCACGCTGGCGCGCCGGCTGTGCGCCGACCGCGCGATGGCCATCGGCTCCGAGGGCGTACAGCTTCTGGGCGGCCACGGCTTCGTCAAGGAACATCCGGTCGAGCGGTGGTATCGAGACCTCCGCGCCGCCGGCATGCTCGAGGGAGGCCTGCTCGTCTAGTGCACCGTTCGGCACACCCATGATCAACCTCGAGACCCCCAAGAAGTTCAACCAGCTGATCTCGCAGGCCCACCAGGTGGCCGCCGAGGTCCTGCGCCCCAACTCGCGCAAATACGACACGCTCGAACACGAGTACCCCAAAGAGCTCGACATGCTCGCCGCCGCCATCGACGGCCTCAACGAGGGGGGCGGTCTCAGCGGAGCCGGCGCCGGTGCCGTCGGCACCAACGGCTCGTCGTCGGCCAAGAAGACGGACGACGGCGGGAACCGCAACGGCTCCAATATGGCCAGCCTCGTCGGCCTCATCGAGATGTGCTGGGGCGACGTGGGCCTGCTGCTGGCGATGCCCCGCCAGGGCCTCGGCCAGGCGGCGATCGCCGCCGTGGCCAACGAGGAGCAGCTCGAGCGCTTCGGCGGCAAGTGGGCGGCCATGGCCATCACCGAGCCCGAGGCCGGGTCGGACTCGGCCGCGATCCGCACCACCGCCACGCTGGACGAGGCCACCGGCGATTACATCCTCAACGGCGAGAAGATCTTCGTCACCTCGGGTGACCGCGCCGAGCTGATCGTCGTGTGGGCGACGCTTGACCGCAAGCAGGGCCGCGCGGCGATCAAGAGCTTCGTGGTCGAGCGTCACAACCCCGGCCTCAAGCTCGACCGCCTCGAGCACAAGCTGGGGATCCGCGCCTCGGACACCGCCAACTTCGTGCTCCAGGATTGCCGGGTGCCCAAGGAGAACCTCCTCGGCGACCCCGAGATCGCGCCCAAGGGCGGCTTCTCCGGCGTCATGCAGACCTTCGACAACACCCGCCCGCTGGTGGCCGGGATGGCGGTCGGCGTGGCCCGGGCCTGCCTCCAGGACACCCGCGACCACCTCGAGCGCTCCGGGGTCGAGATCGACTATGACCTCCCGCCCCACCTTCAGAGCGCGGCGGCCGCCGAGTACATCGCCATGGAGGCCGACTGGGAGGCCGCGCGCCTGCTCACCCTCCAGGCCGCCTGGATGGCCGATAACAAGAAGCCCAACTCGCTGCAGGCCTCGATGGCCAAGGCCAAGGCCGGGCGGATGGGCACCGACATCGCGCTGCGGTGCGTGGCGCTGTGCGGCGCCAGCGGCTTCGGCGAGGGCGAGCTCATGGAGAAGTGGGCGCGCGACGCCAAGATCCTCGACCTGTTCGAGGGCACCCAGCAGATCCAGCTGCTCATCATCGCCCGCCAGCTGCTGGGGCTCACCTCAGCGCAGCTGAAGTAGCGCCATCAGATCACGGTGGACGCCGGGGCGATCGAGGTCCCAGCGGTCGCCGGCGACCCGCATCACCCTGATCCCCAGGATCTGGAGCCGAGTGTCCTTGCGGCGGTCGCGGTCCATCTCCTTCACGGAGGTGTGGTAGTCGCGCCCGTCAAGCTCGAGCACGACCCGCTGCTCGGGCCACCAGCAGTCGATCTCCCAGCCGTCGATGTGGACGTTGCGCCTGGGCTCGGGAATCTCGGGGTGCTCGAGGAGCCACGCGTCGAAGGCCCGCTCGAGGTCTGACTTGCGGTCCGGGTGGGGGCGGTAAGCGACGAGCGCAGCCTTGAGCCGGGCCAGCCCGGGCCGCCGAGCGTGGCGGCCGATGGCGGCCTGGATCGCGACAGGATCGAGCAGGCGCTTGCGAGCGGCTTCGGCGATGAGGCGGTCGAGCTCGGCCGGGGTCTCGCGCGGGGCGAGCTCGATGAGGGTCCGAGGGAACGAGCTGTAGCGCAGGTGCCCGACGCTACGAAGCTCCTCGGGCACCGGGGGCTTGGCCGTGCGGTGCACCTCGAGTCCTTTGCGGACGTACGTGCGCCCGGCCACCAGCGTGACCTCGATGGCATTGACGTTGATCGCTCTGAGGCCATGGAGCGCGGCGGCGGTCCGATGGCTGAGGAAGGAAGCCGGGCCACACGACAGCATGGCGGCGATGAGATTCCCCAGCGGGGTCACCTTGCGACGACCCACCGCCCACACGTCGGTGTAGAGCTCGTGCAGCTCCCCGTCCGCCTCACGCCTGCGGATCTGCTTGTCACTGAGGCCCAGGCCATGCAGCTGCTCGCGGCTCACCACCCCCTCCTGGCGAGCGGCACTCTGGGACAAAAGGCGGCGTTTTCCGGCGCCTTTTATCCCAGAGTCAGCCACGCACCCAGGGTGACAGACAACCCATCACATGTGGGTGTCAACTCTCCAACGTTTGCGACACATTCCGCAGGACGTCCCACACCTGGTGGATATCGGCCTCGGTGGTGGACATTTGGCCCACGGCCAGCCGCAGGACATAGCGACCAGCCAGCACCGCATGCGAGAGGAAGGCCTCGCCGGAAGCATTGACCCCGTCCAGCAGTGCCCGATTGCGGTCGTCGTCTCCCGGGCCTCGGAAGCACACCAGCGAGAAGTGCCTCGGCGCGCAGAGCTCCCAGCCAGGTTCGGCCGCGACCCAACCCTCGAACATCTCCGCCAGCGCGACGCCGCGGCGGATGTGCTCCTGCAAGCCGCGCCGCCCATAGCACCGCAGCACCGCCCACAGCTTCAGCGCGCGGAAGCGCCGCCCCAGCGCCGGGCCGTACTCGCTCAGCGACAGCGCATCTTCGGCATCGGGCGTGCGCAGGAACTCGGGGACGAGGCTGAACGCCGCGCGCAGGTCGGCGGGGCGGCTGGTCCACAAGAGCGAGCAGTCCATCGGGGTGAGCAGCCATTTGTGGGGGTTGACCACCAGCGAATCGGCGCGCTGCACGCCTTCGAAGGCCCAGCGGAACTCCGGGCAGACCATCGCGCTGCCGGCGTAGGCGCCGTCGACGTGCAGCCACGTGCCGGCGGCCTCGCACGCGTCGGCGATCGCCGGCACCGGGTCCACGGACGCGCTGGCGGTGGTGCCGACCGTGGCGACCACGAGCGCCGTGGGGCTCAGGTCGCCGAGAGCGTCAACGCGCAGCCGGAACGCGTCGTCGGTGGCGACCTTGCGCAGTTCCATGCCCAGCATCCGCGCGCCCTTCTCCACCGCCGAGTGGGTGTGCTCGGAGCAGACCACCTCGTTGCGCCCGGTGGTCTCGCGCGCTGCGATCATCGCCGCCATCGTCCCGGTCGAGGCGGTGTCCTCGATGTGGCCGTGCCAGCCGTCGGGCAGGTCGAGCAGCTTCGCGGTCCAGTCCAGCACGACGCCCTCGAGCTCGGTGGACGCGGGCGCGGTGCGCCAGAGGAAGCCGACCGAGTTCAGCGTCGCCGCCAGCAGCTCGGCCAGGATCCCCGGCTCCGACGCGCTGGTGGCGAAGTAGGCGAAGAACCGCGGGTGCTGCCAGTGGGTCACGCCGGGCAGCAGGATCTCATCGAGGTCGCGCAGGACCGCGGAGAACGGCTCGGGCTCGTCGGGGGCGTGGGCCGGCAGCCGCGAGCGGATGTCGCCGGGGGCCACCTGGGCGAGCACCGGCAGGTCGCCGACGCGATCGAGGTAATCCGCCGCCCAGTCCAGCGCGGCCCGGCCGTCGCGGCGCAAATCGGCCGCTGGGCGGCGCGCGCCCAGCTCCGGGCGGTCGTCCAGGTCGGTCACGCAGCGGCCTCGTCAGACACCGTGGCGAACCCGATGCCGGCGCTGACGAGGCGGTCAATGAGCGCCTGGCCCATCGCCACCGCGGGCGTGAGCTGGCCGGCGCGGTCGGGCAGGTCGTCGTGGGCGAGGCACAGCGCCGCCTCGGCCAGCATCTTCGAGGTCTCGCTGTAGCCAGGGTCGCCGCCGCTGACCTCGGTGACCACCCGCCGGCCGCCGCCCTCGCCGCGGAAGCGGACCTTGAACCACGCCTTGGCGCGTTGCTCGGGGGTGGGCCCGTCGCCGGGGTCCTTGATGGACAGCAGCGCCTTGCGCGTGGGCGGCAGTTGGGCCAGGGCGACGACGGCGCCGACGCCGGCCACGAGCCCCGCCGCCACGGGCAGTCGCTTGGTCACGATGTAGTGGGCGTAGCTGAAGTCCGGGCCGTAGCGGTCCAGCGCACGGGCAGAGCGCAGCACGGTGACGGGGTCGATCGTGGGGGCGGGGATGACCCAGCCGCCGGCGGTCTCGTCGTGGTGGGGCGGCGCGGTGACGCCGCGGATCGTGCGACCGGCCGGCCGGGCCTCCATGTGCTTGCGCTGCCCGGCCACCTGGCGACCCTGGCGCAGCCGGGACATGATGTGCACCGCCGAATGCAGCGTGCCGCCGGAGAAGGTCCCGTTCACGCGGACGAACCCCTCGAGCTTGATCGGCACGCCCTCGGGCAACTGCCCCACGGTGAAGAGTGCGCCGAGGTCGTAGGGGATCGAATCAAATCCGCACGAGTGCACGAGCTTGGCGCCACTGTGCTGCGCCTCCTGCTGGTGGCGCAGCCACATGAGGTCGACGAACTCCGGCTCGCCAGTGAGGTCCACGTAGTGGGTGCCGGCGGCGGCGCACGCGGCCACCAGCGGCTCGCCGTAGTTGATGTACGGGCCGACGGTGGTGATGACGACCTTGGTGGCGTCGGCCAGCCGGCGGATCGAGGCGGGGTCGTTGACGTCGGCGGTGATCACTGGGATGTCGGCGGACAGCCGCTCCCGCAGTGCATCCAGCTTCTCGCGGCTCCGACCCGCGATCGCCCAGCGCGTGCCCGTGCCCGCGCCGGCGCCGGCCAGATACTCGGCAGTCAGCGCCCCGGTGAACCCGGTGGCACCGAAGACGACGACGTCGTGCTCGCGCTCAGGCGTCGCCGCCCACCTCCCGGGCCAGGCGCATCGCCTCGTCAAGGTCGACCCCGGCCTTGGCGGCCAGCCAGCAGGCCACGGGCGCCGCGATCCGCTGGGAGGAGTGCGCCGCCTCCCCGGCCAGGTCCAGGACGGCCTTCAGCTCGTCTTTGGTGGGCGCCGGCACGCCCAGTCTCTCGGCGTAGGCGGCCAGCCAGTCGTTCGCGTTCATCACGCGGGGAGCCTAGAGGGTCCGCGGCTGGCAAGATCCCGCGCGGTCTCACCTCAAACGACGAAAGGCAGTGCAGATGGCAATCCTTGAGGACAAGGTCGCGATCGTCACGGGCTCGGCGCGCGGAATCGGCCGGGCCACGGCCGAGCTGCTCTCCCAGGAGGGCGCCAAGGTCCTGATCAACGACCTCGACGGCGACGTGGCGGAGCAGACCGCATCGGAGATCGCCGGCGACACGCTGGTGTTCGGCGGCGACCTCACGAAGCCCGGCGTGTGCGACGAGCTGGTGCAGAAGGTGATCGACGAGTGGGGCAAGGTCGACATCCTCATCAACAACGCCGGCTACACGATCGACGCCCCCATCCACAAGATGAGCGACGACGCGTTCCAGCGGATGATCGACATCCACAACGTCGTCCCCTTCCGCATGTGCCGCGCCGTCGCCCCCCACATGCGCGAGCCCGCCAAGCAGGAGCGCGAGCAGGGCGTCGAGGTGTTCCGCAAGATCGTCAACGTCTCCTCGATCAGCGGCACCATGGGCAACGCCGGCCAGGCCAACTACTCCTCGGGCAAGGCCGGGGTGATCGGGCTCACCAAGACGCTGGCCAAGGAGTGGGGCCAGTTCAAGATCAACGTCAACGCCGTGGCGTTCGGCTTCATCGAGACCCGCCTGACCGCGGTCAAGGAGGAGTCCAACACGATGGAGATCGACGGCCAGACGGTGCAGCTGGGGATCCCCGGCCAGATGCGCGAGCTCGCGCCCAACCTCATCCCGCTGGGCCGCCCGGGCCAGCCCTCCGAGGCCGCCGGGGGAATCTTCCTGCTCTGCACCCCGTGGGCCAACTACATCACCGGGCAGGTGCTGGGCATCACCGGCGGGCAGTGGGGCGGGATGATCTCGTAGCCGGCGGCTACCGGAGCCGCAGCGGCTTCAGGCGCACCACGCGCGGCTTGGCGCCGGTCGGCCTGTACGTCACCACGAGTGAGACCACCGGCCGCGCCCCGCGGACGTGCAGCAGGGACCGGCCGGCGGCGCTCGGCGCGATCGCGACGACCAACGGTCCGCCGCGGCGGGCGCGGATGTGCGCTTTGCCGTAGGCGACGTGGCGCCGGGGCCCGACGTGCGCGGCGTCCCATGCGGTGGCGATGACGCGCAGTGCGCCGGGCCCCGGCAGCGTGAGGCGGAGTCGAGCCACGCCCGAGCGTCCGGCGCGCAGGCCGGTGACGAGGATGCGGTTGGTCGTCGGGACGACCCGGTAGGAGACCGTCTCGGTTGTCGAGTCGCCCTGGGCGTTGGTGGCCGAGACGCTGAACGCGTGCCGGCCCAGCGTCCGCGTGTTGATAGGCCGGCCGGCGCGCACGTCACCCACGCATGACTTCAGGGCGGGACCCGTCGTGGGCGCCAGGCACGAGTAGCGAGCGGCCACGACGTGCCCCAATCGGTAGTCCGCTCCCTGCGCGGGGACCTCGATCGAGACCGGCGCCAGGCTGACCGAGGAGGTCACGGTGTAGGTGGCCGACGCGGTGCTGCTCAGTCCGTCGGCGTCGGTGGCGGTGACCGTCAGCGTGTGGACGCCGAACCCGTTCGGCAGCGCCTGGTGGTCTGAGACCGGCTGCCCGGCGATCGTCGCCTTGCACGACTGCACGGTGGAGCCGAGGCCGGCCAGGCAGTCGAAGTCGGCGGCGGGAAGCGCCGTCCAGACGTACGCGGCGTTGGCCACCGGCGCTGTGATCACCACCTGGGGCGCCTTGCCGATGACCGTGTAGCCGAGCGTGGCGGTGCCCGTCTGTCCGTCGCGGCTGGTGGCGGTCACCATGTAGGTGTGGTGGCCCTCGCTGGAGGTGTTGAGCGTGCCGGTGCCATCCGAGGATCCGGTTGAGTCCGCGCAGGACCGGATCCCGGGGCCCGCCGCGTCATCGGCGCAGCCGAACCGCGTGGGCACCGACTGCCCGACGGTGTAGACCTGTCCCGTCGCGGGCGCCGCGATCTGGGCCACCGGCGGCGCCAGCACGAGAACGGTCACGGTGTGGGCGGCGGAGGCGCCGTTGGCCGACGCGCCGTGATAGGTGAAGCTGTCAGTGCCGGCAAAGCCTGCCGCCGGGGTGTAGCGCACGCCCCTGCTCATCAGCGCGAGCGTCCCGTGCCGCGGAGGGGAATCGATGGCGAAGGTGACCGAGGCCGCGTTCGGATCGGTGCAGTTCAGCGTGATCGCAACGCGCTGGCCTTCGTTGGTCGTCGCGCTGACGTCGGGGCAGACCGGAAGCGGATTGACCGTGTAGGCGGCGGACTGCGCGGCGGACCCTCCATCCGCGTCCAGCGCCGTCACGGTCAGCGTGTGGGACCCGACCGCCGCCGACAACGGGTCGCCGGCGCTGATGGGCCGGCCGTCGAGGGTGGCCGTGCAGGAGGAGAGCGTCGAGGCGGGATCACGGGTGCACAGGAACGCCGCCGTGCCCACCGACGCCGCGGGCACCTGTGCGCCAGGGGTGGGCGTGGTGATCGCGATCGTCGGCGGACCGTCGAAGGTGGCGGGGGCCGCGGCATCCGCGATCAGCGCAAGCGTGCAGGTCAGGCCGCTGCACCCGCTCCCGAAGCCCCGGAAGCCCATGCCCGGGTCGGGCGTCGCCGCAAGCGCCACTGACGACACACTGACGTCGAAGGTGAAGCTGCACGTCGCGTGTGCGGCGGCGTCAGCCCCGACCCCGCAGTCGATGCCGGCCGGATTTGACGTGACGACGCCCGAGCCGTCGCCGGCCGGGTTGATCGTGAGCGTCGCCGCGGCGGCCGCGGCGGGGGCAGCGGTGGCGCAGACCACGAACACCAGCACTGCGAGCAGGCGCAGCCTGCGGCTGTTCACCAACTTCATCAAACCTGAGCACCCTTCACCATTGGTCGCAAAAGCCCCGGCCACCGTAACAACGCGGCGGCCGCGCCGCCACCTCAGTCGAGCGCGCCGCTGTCCAGCCGGGCCCGGCGCTGGAGGTCGTAGAGGTCCTCGCGGTTGCGGATGTACCGCGTGGCAGCGTCGTAGGGCGGGTCGTGATCCCAGGGTGTGGGCCGGCCCTGGCGCAGCGCCCGGGAGACCAGGAAGCGCTCGCGCTGGCTCGCCCGCACCCGGGCGTCGATGTCATCGAGGTCCAGCCGGCGCTCAACCTCGGCGCGCAACCGCGCCACCGTCGCCGCCCCCTCCGCCGAGCGGCTCACATCGGTCAGCTCCCGGGGATCAGCCTCGAGGTCGTAGAGCAGGTCCGGGTCCTCCCGCGACACGATGAGCTTGTGGCGCCCGGAGCGGACCATCGCCGACGGCGCCTGCACTCCCTCGGCGTGGTACTCAGAGATGACCGACCGCGCCGGGCTTGCGGCGGCGCCGTCGCCGATCGCGCCCGCCAGGCTGGTCCCGTCACCGTCCCCGGCGATCGCATCCGTCGCCAGGCCGGCGAGCTCCAGCACGGTCGGCGCGAAGTCCACCAGCGAGACCGGCCCGGCCACGCGCGCTCCGCGGGCGGCGGCGCCCGGGGTGCGGACGATCAGCGGCACCCGCGCCGATTGCTCGAGGAAGCTCATCTTGTACCAGAGGCCCCGCTCCCCCAGCATCTCTCCGTGGTCAGCGCAGAACAGGACCGTGGTGCGGTCCTCAAGGCCCGCGTCGCGCAGCGCGCCCAGCACCTGGCCGATGCGCTCGTCCAGGAAGCTGATCGCGGCGTAGTAGCCGTGGCGGGCGCGCCGGATCTGCTCGGCGGTCAGCCCCGCCTGATCGACCTGGCACATGGCGCGCAGCCGGCGGCTGTGGGGGTCAGCCTCGTCGAGCGGGAGCGAGGGCACCACCGGGTCCTCGATGTCATCGCGCCGGTAGCGATCCCAGAAGCGCTGCGGGATCTCCCACGGATCGTGGGGGTTGGTGAACGAGACGAACACGAAGAACGGCTGCTCGGCGCGGTGGCGGGCGATCTCGTACAACTTGCGCACCGCCGCAAATGCGACCTCGTGGTCGTAGTCGGTCTGCATGCTGGCGGAGCAGATGCCCGGCGCCAGCACGCTCTCCATCGTGTGATACCAGGGCAGCGGCTGATCCAGCGGTCGGCTCCAGTCCGGTGTCCAGTCGACGTCGGCGGGATAGATGTCGGTGGTCAGCCGCTCCTCGAACCCGTGCAGCTGGTCGGGCCCGACGAAGTGCATCTTGCCGCTCACCGCGGTGTGGTAGCCCGCGACGCGCAGCGCGTGCGCCACCGTCGGCGCGCTCGCGCGGAACTCGGCGGCGTTGTCATACACCCCCACGCGTGAGGCGTAGCGGCCGGTGAGCATCGCCGCCCGGGCCGGCGCGCACAGCGGAAAGGCGGTGTAGGCCGATTCGAACACGGTCCCGGCCTCGGCCAGATCCGAGAGGTGTGGGGCCTGTACGACGGAATGGCCGTAGGCGGGCAGCCACCCGGCCGCGAGCTGATCGGCCATGAGAACCAGGAAGGAGTCGGGTCGGGCAGCGGCCATCGGGCGGCGGAGGATAGGCGTCCGCCCGGGTGCATGGCTACGCTGCGCCCCCGATGCAGCACGGAGCGACCCCGCCGGCCGTGCCGGGCGGCGAGCCGACACCGCCGCTGATCATCGCCCACCGCGGCGCCTGGGAGCAGGCCCCCCAGAACTCGTTGGAGGCGGTGCGCCAGGCCGCGGCGCTCGGCTGCGACGGGATCGAGATCGACGTCCGCCGCACCGCCGACGGACGGCTGGTCGTCGTCCACGACGCACGCGTCCGCGGGCGCCAGGTCGGGCGCCTGGAGCACCGCCAGGTCCAGGACCGGATGCGGGTGGGCCAGGCACCGCTGCTGACGGACGTGCTCGATGAGGCCGCCGGGCGCCTCCTGGTCGACGTCGAGCTCAAGGAGGACGGCTACGTGGAGGAAGTCATCACCGTCATCGCGGACCGGCTGACACCCGAGCAGTACGTGGTCACCTCATTCCTGCCTCGCGCGCTGGCCCTGGCCAAGGCCCACCGGCCCGACACCCACACCGGCCTGCTGGTCGGACCCCGCTCGGCACGACAGACCGGACGTCGCTTGCGCCAGGCGCGCGCCGACTTCCTGGCGCCGCACGTCTCCCTCACCCGTGCGGGAATCCTCGAGTGGGCGGCGCAGCGCAACCTCACCTCATGGGTGTGGACGGTCAACGACGCCCGCACGCTGCAGACGCTGAGCGCGAACCGGTCGGTCACCGCGCTCATTACTGATATACCGTCGCGGGCGCTGCAAACCTTCACATCTTGTTGACTTGGCTGACAGTCGGGAGTAGGTTGTCGACAAGGTGCCCGATCACACCGCCTGGGGCTTAGGGACCGTCGAGCGTCGCTCGACCACCGATCAGGTGCTGCAGGAGCTGCGAGCCGCCATCCTCGCCGGGCGCATCAAGCCCACGGAGCAGCTCCCCGAGGTCGCTCTGGCGCAGGCGTTCGGCACGGGCCGGAGCGCCATCCGCGAGGCCATCCAGCACCTCGTGCAGGAGGGCCTCGTCATCACCGAGATCAACCGCGGCGCCCGCGTGCGCCCGGTCTCGACCCCCGACCTCATCGACGTCTACCGCGCCCGCACCGCGATCGAGGTGGCCGCGGTGGGCGCCCTACTCGAGAACCCGGTCGGCTTCGACATCGCTCCGCTGGAGGCGGCCCAGGAGCGCATCCGCGTCCTCTGCCCCACCGAGTGCGACGCCGCGCCGTCGTGGGAGCTGATCGAGGCCGACATCGACTTTCACCGGGTGATGGTGGGCCTGGCCGGTAGCCCCCGGCTCAGCCGGGCGCACGAGCCGCTGGCCGCCGAGTCGCAGATGCTGCTCAACTGGCACCCGGTCTACCCCGTCTTCGATTACGTCTCTGACCATCAGAAGCTGCTCCAGGCGATCGCGGACCGTGACCCCGGCGCCGGGGACGTGGTGCGCGCCCACCTGGAGCTGACCGTCAGCCTGCTCGACGAGGAGGCGACGCGGTACGCCGACCGCCTGACCAACGCGGACAGCCTTGTCCACACCGATAGCCACAAAGAGGAGAGTCTGGGGTGACTGATCACGAGTTTTCCAACGAGGAGATGCGCGACCGCCTGACCCGGCGCCAGGTGCTGCACGGCGCCCTGGCGGGCGGCGCGATGCTGTCCGCCGGCGGGCTGCTCGCCGCCTGCGGCGGCAGCAGTGGCTCGAGCAGCGGCGGTGGCGGCGGCGGCACGGCCAAGTCCAGCCCCCCGTCCACCGGCACGATCAAGCCGGGCGGCAGCCTCAAGGTCGGCGCGACCGGCGGCGGCGCCAAGGACACCATCGACGCGCACCTCCCCACCGCGGACCCGGACATCATGCGGTGCTGGAACCTCTACGAGCCGCTGGCGGTTCGCCCGCCGAGCTTCGGACCCCTGGAGATGATGGTGGCCGAGTCGATCGAGGCCGAGCACGGCAAGGCCGATTCGTGGGTAGTCAAGATCCGGCCCGGCATCGAGTTCCACAATGGCAAGTCGGTCACGGCCGACGACGTCATCTTCAGCCTGAACCGGATCCTCGACCCCAAGGACCCCAAGGTCGGCGCGGCCTCGATCGGATACATCGACGCCAAGGGCCTCAAGAAGATCTCGAGCTCCCAGGTCCGGATCCCGCTCAAGTTCGCCAACGCCGCGTTCCTCGACGACCTCGGTCAGTACTTCAACGCGATCGTCCCCACGAACTACGACCCCAAGAACCCGGTCGGCACGGGCGCGTTCATGTACGCGAGTTTCTCGCCCGGCCAGCAGAGCGTGTTCAAGAAGTTCCCCAACTACTGGCAGAGCGGCCGGCCCTACGTGGACCAGCTCACGATCATCGACTTCACGGATGACACCGCCCGCGTCAACGCGCTGCTCGGCGGCCAGGTCGACGCGATCGACAACCTGCCGACGGGCCAGATCGCCCAGGTCCAGGGCAACAGCCAGTTCAAGGTCCTCATCTCGCACACCGGCCAGTGGCAGCCGTTCACCATGCGCGTCGACCAGGCCCCGTTCTCAGACGTACGCGTGCGGCAGGCGATGCGCCTTATCGTCAACCGGCCGCAGATGGTCGAGCAGGTGCTGTCAGGCCAGGGACGTGTCGCCAACGACATGTACTCGCCGTTTGATCCGGGGTATCCGACCAGCCTGCCCCAGCGCCATCAGGACGTCGAGCAGGCCAAGTCGCTGCTCAAACAGGCCGGCCATTCGGGCCTCACCGTCCAGCTCACGACCGCCCCGGTGTTCCAGGGCGTGGTGCAGGCGGCGCAGGTGTTCGCCCAGCAGGCCACCGGCGCCGGGGTGAACGTCAAGCTCCAGAAGCTCGACACCGGCACGTTCTACGGGCCCAACTACCTGAAGTGGACGTTCGCCCAGGACTTCTGGGCCACCCGCATGTACCTGCCCCAGGTGGCGCAGGGCAGCCTGCCCAACTCGCCGTTCAACGAGACCCACTGGGCCGATCCGAAGTTCCAGAAGCTCATCCAGCAGGCTCGCGCCGAGCTCGACGCCACCAAGCGCAACCAGCTCATCGGCGAGGCGATGACCATCGAGTACAACACCGGCGGCTACATCATCCCCTACTTCTCCAATCAGATCGACGCCTACAGCTCCAAGGTGACGGGGTTCGTGGAGGCGAAGTCCGGCTTCCCGCTGGGCAACTACTGGATGAAGAACGTCGGATCCACGTCCTGAGCGCACACGAAACGGACGGGAGGCCGTCAGATGACCAAGTTCATCCTCAAACGGATCGTGCTGGGGCTGTTGACGTTGTTCCTTGTGTCGGTGGTGGTGTTCGCGGCCACCCAGGCACTGCCCGGGAACGCCGCGATCGCCATCCTCGGCCGCAACGCCACGCCCGGGCGGGTGGCGGCGCTGACCCGCCAGTTGCACCTGAACGAGTCGGCGGTCTCCCAGTACATCCACTGGCTGGGGAACATCCTGCACGGCAATCTGGGCATCTCGGCGGCGACCCAGCAGGCGGTCACCCATTACATCAGCGCGCGACTCGCCAACTCCGCATTCCTGGTGCTGGTGTCGGCGATCATCGCCGTGCCGCTGTCGATCGCCCTCGGAGTGCTGATGGCGGTCCGGCGCGACAAGCCCACCGACCACATCCTCTCGATCACCACGCTGGCCCTGGCCGCGCTGCCCGAGTTCGTGATCGGGATCGGGCTCGTGCTGCTGTTCGCCACCAACGCCTCGCACGTGCTCCCGGCGGTATCCATCATCCCGCCGGGTGAACACGCCTGGAACGTGCCCAAGGTGGTCATCCTCCCGGCGGCGACGCTGATCATCGCGGTGACGCCGTACATCAGCCGGATCATGCGGGCCTCGATGGTGGAGGTGCTGGAGTCCGAGTACGTGACGATGGCCCGGCTGAAGGGCCTGCCCAACCGTACGGTCATCTGGCGCCACGCCGTGCCCAACGCGATCGTCCCAGCGCTGCAGGTGTCGGCCCTGCAGCTGGCCTATATGGCGGGCGGGATTGTCGTCGTGGAGTTCGTGTTCTCCTACCCGGGCGTCGGCACTGCACTGGTGGATGCGGTGGGCAACCGGGATGTCCCGGTCGTGCAGGCGCTGACTCTGATCATCGCCGCGGTCTACGTCCTCGTGAACCTGGGAGCTGATGTGATGACCGTTCTCGTGACACCGCGGCTGAGGACGGCGGCACGATGAGCACCTCCGCGGTCAGCGGCGAAGCGCTCGCCGCCGCCGCCCCTCCCGAGATGCGCCAGCGCCAGTGGCGCGTGCTGCTGGGCGCCACCATGCGCCAGTGGCGGTCACGGATCGGCCTGGCCATCTTCGTCCTGATGGTGTTGATCGCCCTCTTCGGACCGCTGATCGCGCCCCATCCGCCGACGGCGTTCGTGTCGGCGCCCAACAGCCCGGCCGGTGTGAACGGCCTGCTGTTCGGCTCCGACTCGCTCGGCCGCGACGTGTGGAGCCGCTTCCTGTACGGCGGGCGGACCGTCCTCGGCATGTCGCTGGCGTCGACGATCATCGGCGTCGGCCTCGGTCTGACCATCGGCCTGGCCGCGGCCTATCTCAGCGGTTGGGTGGATGAGGTGCTCATGCGCATCTCCGACGTGTTCATGGCGTTCCCGCAGATTGTGCTGGCGCTGCTGCTGGTGGCGGCGTTCGGCCCGAGCGTGCCGTTGATCATCGTGGTCGTCGGGATCTCCACCGCGCCGCGCGTGGCCCGGGTCATCCGGGGCGCCGGGCTGCAGATCGTCGAACGGGACTTCATCAAGTCCGCCGAGGCCGTCGGCGAGCCGCGCCGGCGGATCATCTTCGGCGAGCTGCTGCCCAACGTCACCAGTCCGCTGATGGTGGAGTTGGGCCTACGGTTGACGTACTCCATCGGGGTCATCGCCGCGCTGAGCTTCATCGGCCTAGGCGTACAGCCGCCGACCGCCGACTGGGGCCTGATGATCAGCGAGAACCGGCTGGCGGTCACCGTCCAGCCGTGGGGCGTGCTGCTCCCGGTGCTCGCCATCGCGCTGTTGACGATCGGGACCAACCTGCTGACCGACGGCTTTGCCCGCGCGGCGATCGGCATCGACCGAGGAGGGGAGTGAGCATGGCTACGGCAGAGCAGCCGACCACCGCGGTCCACGTCCGCGATCTGCGGATCGACCTGGTCTCCAGCGGCCAGGACATCGTCGAGGCGATCGCCATGGACGTCCGCGCCGGCGAGGTCCTGGGCCTGGTCGGCGAGTCTGGCAGCGGCAAGACGACGGTCGGCATGGCCCTGATGGGCTACTGCCGGCCGGGCGGCAAGGTCACCGGCGGCGAGATCCTCATCGACGGCCGACCCCTGGCGGCGATGGCGGCGAGCGAGCTGCGGCGGCTGCGCGGCGGGACCGTCTCCTACATCCCGCAGGACCCGGGGACCGCTCTGAACCCCGCGCTGCGCATCGGCGGGCAGATGTCGGAGATGCTCGAGGCCCACAGGTCGCAGACGAGCGCGGAGGATCAGAAGGCCCGCATTCGCGAGACGCTGGAGGAGGTGGCGCTGCCCAACACCGACGAGTTCCTGCGGCGCTACCCCCATCAGCTGTCCGGGGGCCAGCAGCAGCGCGTCGCCATCGCGATGGCGTTCGCCTGCCGCCCGCACGTGATCGTCTGCGACGAGCCGACGACGGGCCTGGACGTCACCACCCAGGCGCGCGTGCTCGAGACCATCCGCGACCTGTGCCACAGCCACCACGTGGCCGCTGTCTACGTCAGCCACGACCTCGCCGTGGTGGCCGAGCTCGCCGACAGCGTCGCGGTCATGTATGCGGGGCGGATCGTCGAGCGCGGCCCGCGCGACACGATCTTCGCCACCCCCCGCCACCCCTACACCCGCAAGCTGCTGCGCGCCGTCCCCGACATGGAGGGCAAGCGCGCCGTGGTCGGGATCGCCGGCCATGCGCCCCTGCCCGGCAACCGGCCCACCGGCTGCTTCTTCGCCCCGCGCTGTGACCTGGCCATCGATCGCTGCCACGAGGCGTTTCCGCCCGCCACCGAGTTCGAGGGCGGCCACGTGGTCCACTGCTACCGCGCCGAGGAGGCTCCGTCCGAGCTGCCGACCACGGGCGAGGCTCACGCGGCGGCCAAGGCCGGCGATGTCGTGCTCGCCGTCGAGAACGTCAACGGCTTCTACGGCACCGTCCACATCCTCCACGACATCAACCTCGAGGTACGGCGCAACGAGTGCGTGGCCGTGGTGGGCGAGTCGGGCAGCGGCAAGACAACGCTGGCGCGCTGCATCTCCGGGCTGCACTCCCAGTACAAGGGCGACGTCAAGCTCGGCGGCACCCGGCTGGCCGAGAGCGCACGGCGGCGCAGCTCCGAGGCTCGCAAGCAGATCCAGTACGTCTTCCAGAACCCGTACGCGTCGCTCAACCCTCGTCGCACCGTCGGACAGACGATCGCCCGCCAGCTCCAGCTGTTCGGCGCCTCGCGGCGTGACACCGGCCGTCGCGTCGCCGAGTGCCTGGAGCGCGTGTCCCTGTCGGCGGCGGCGGCCAACCGCTACCCGGACCAGCTCTCGGGAGGCGAGCGCCAGCGCGTGGCCATCGCCCGGGCCCTGGCCGCCGAGCCGTCCCTGCTGGTCTGCGACGAGGTCACCTCGGCCCTGGACGTCTCGGTGCAGGCGGCGATCGTCGAGTTGCTGCGCGACCTGCGGACCGGGACCGGCCTGAGCATCCTGTTCATCACCCACAACCTGGCGCTCATCCGCACCATCGCCGACCGGGTCCTGGTGATGACCGAGGGGCAGATCGTGGAGTCCGGCACCACGGTGGACGTCTTCACCTCGCCCAGCGCCGATTACACCGGCAAGCTGCTGGCCAACACCCCCACCGTCGAGGCGGCGCTGAACCGGTGAACACCGAGGCCTTCATCACCTGCGCCGTCACCGGCGCAGGCGACACCACCGCGCGCAGCGACCACGTCCCGGTCACGCCCGACGAGATCGCGGCCTCAGCGCTCCAGGCCGTCCGCGCGGGCGCGGCCGTCGTCCACATCCACGTCCGCGACCCGTCGACCGGTCAGGGCTCGCGCGACGTCGGGCTCTACCGGCGGGTGGTGGAGATCATCCGCGGCGCCGACGTGGATGCCGTCATCAACCTCACCGCGGGGATGGGCGGCGACCTCATGCTCGGCGGCCCGGAGTCACCGCTGCCGTTGCGCCCCGACGGGACCGATCTGGCGGGCGCCGTCGAGCGCCTAGCCCACGTCGAGGCGCTGATGCCGGAGATCTGCACGCTGGACTGCGGGACGATGAACTTCGCCGCCGGGGGAGACTACGTCATGGCCAACACCCCGGAGATGCTGCGGGCGATGGCCCGCCGCATCCAGGAGCTGGGCGTGCGGCCCGAGCTGGAGGTGTTCGACACCGGCCAGCTGGTGATGGTCAAGGACCTCATCGCCGACGGGCTGATCTCAGACCCGGTGCTCATTCAGCTGTGCATGGGGATCCGCTACGGCGCGCCCGACGACCCCGGCACGCTGCTCACGCTGGTCAACTCGCTCCCGGCGGGGGCGGTGTTCTCCGCGTTCAGCATCGGCCGCATGCAGCTGCCCTACGTAGCGATGGCGGTTCTGGCCGGCGGCAACGTTCGCGTCGGGCTGGAGGACAACCTGTACCTGGGACCGGGTCAGAAGGCCACCAACGGAGAGTTGGTGGAGCGCGCGACCACGATCCTCAACGCGATGAACGTGCGCGTGCTCGGGCCGGAGGAGGTCCGGGAGCGGCTCGCGCTGCGCCCCCGTGGCTGACGCGCCCCCCACCGTCGGGCTGCTCGGCGCCGGCGTCATCGGGGGTGGCTGGGCCGCGCGGTTCGTCCTGGCCGGCGTCGACGTGCGCCTCTTCGATCCGTCTCCGGCTGCGTCCGAGGCAGCGTTCGAGACCGTCGAGCGCGCACGGCAGGCGTGGCGGCGCCTCACCCTCGCGCCCCTGCCCGAGGAGGGCACCCTCACCCTAGTCGACTCCGTCGCAGCCGCCGTGGCCGGCGTGGATCTCGTCCAGGAAAGCGCGCCCGAGCGCGAGGACCTCAAGCGGGCGCTGCTCGCCGAGGCCAGCGCGGCGGCACGGCCCGACGCGATCATCGCGACCTCGACCTCCGGGCTGCTGCCCTCGCGCCTCGCCGCCGACATGCACGGCCCCGAGCGCTTCGTCGTCGGCCACCCGTTCAACCCCGTCTACCTGCTGCCCCTGGTGGAGGTCTGCGGTGCCGATCGGACGTCGCCGCAGACAATCGGTCGTGCCGCGGCGATCTACCGGTCGGTGGCGATGCGCCCGCTGATCGTGCGCCACGAGATCGACGGCTTCATCGCCGACCGCCTGCTGGAGGCGCTGTGGCGCGAGGCGCTGTGGCTGGTCGCTGACGACGTCGCCACCATCGAAGAGATCGATGACGCTATCCGCTACGGAGCCGGGCTGCGCTGGGCGGCGATGGGCACCTTCCTCACCTACCGGCTGGCCGGCGGCGACGCCGGCATGCGCCACTTCATGGCCCAGTTCGGCCCCGCGCTCCAGCTGCCCTGGACCCACCTGACCGACGTGCCCGAGATGAGTGATGAGCTCCTGGACAAGATCGTGGCCCAGTCGGATGTCCAGGCCGGCGGGCTCTCGATCGCCGAGCTCACGCGCGTCCGCGATGACTGCCTGATTGCCGTCCTGCAGGGCCTGAAGGGCGCCGGCTTTGCCGCCGGCGAGGTGGTGGCGCTGACCGAGCGCGAGCTGTACGAGCGGGCCGGAGCCAGGACGGGCCGGCCGCCACTCCCCGACGGGCGGCTGCGGCTGCACGAGGCGCTCGTGGAGCCCGCGTGGATCGACTACAACGGCCACATGACCGAGTACCGGTATCTCGAGGTGCTCGCCGACACCACCGACGCGTTCCTGCGCATCATCGGGGTCGTGGGGCCCTACATCGACGCCGGGAGCTCCTACTACACCGTCGAGACGCACATCCGCCATCTCGGCGAGGCCCACGGCGGCCATCGGCTCTATGTCGCCACCCGGCTGCTCGGCCACGACGAGAAGCGCCTGCACCTCTTCCACGAGCTGCGCCGCGACGAGGACGACGCGCTCATCGCCACGGGCGAGCACATGCTGCTGCACGTCGACCGGTCCGCGGGTGAGACGATGCCGGCGGGGCCGGAGATCCTCGCCGCGCTCGAGGAGATCGCCGCCGCCCAGCGTGGGCTGCCGTGGCCCGAGGGCGCCGGCAACCACGTGCGCGGCCCCCGCGTCAGCGCGGCGTGAGCCACGACCGCCGTAAATTTCCTTTGAACATATTTGTGCAGAACGGTCGGATTGCCTAGTCTACGTCCGCCGCCTGAATTGAGAAACGAAGAGCCGGAGGAGCACATGTCCGAGAAGTTGTGGGATGGAGAGCCGTTTTGGGGACTCGGCTATGAGTGGGACCCCGAGTGGGTCCTGACCGATCGCCAGAAGGAGCTGCGCGACCTGCTCATCGAGCTCTCCCAGAAGGAGATGCGCGCGAACGCGAAGATTTCCGACGACAACCTCGAGTACCCGCGGCGCAATCTGGAGCTGCTCGGCGAGCACGGATTCCTGGCCCTGACGGTCCCGACCGAGTACGGCGGCCTGGGCGAGGACCACGTGGCCTTCCACATGACCTGCGAGACGATCGCGCGCTACGGCTGCGCGTCCACTGCCATGTGCTACGTCATGCACATGGGCGCGGTCAACACGATCATGCTGCGTCCCACCGACGAGCTGATCGACAAGTACATCCGCCCGCTCAACAGCGGCAAGATCGGGACGCTGTCCTACTCAGACCCCGAGACCGGCTCGCACTTCTGGTACCCGTTCTCCTCGAGCGCCGAGCGCTCCAACGGCGGCTACAAGGTCAACAAGAAGGCGTCGTGGACGACGTCGGGCGGGTTCGCCGACTTCTACGTCGTCCAGACCACCAGCCCGGACTTCTCCGGCTATGACGACCTCAGCGTGTTCGTGATCGACGGCGACGACGTCAAGGCCCAGCCGTCCACCTGGGACGCGCTCGGCCTGCGCGGCAACCAGTCAGGGCCCATCCAGGTCGAGGACGTCTCGATCCCGGCCTCCCAGATCGTCGGCCCCGAGGGCGACGGCGCCGCCTCCAACGACGAGGCGGTGGATCCGTGGTTCCTCATCGGCTCCTCAGCGGTGTGGAACGGCCTCGCGCTCGGCGCGATCGACATCGCCAAGCGCCAGACCACCCGCAAGAAGCACGTGGACGTCGGCCTGCGCGTCGCCGACTACCCGACGATCCAGGACTACGTCGGCGAGGCCGTGATGGACACCAACGCCTGCCGCCTGTTCGGGTTCTCGGTGGCCCAGGCGATGGACAACGCCACCGATCACAACACCAAGCCGATGGCCCCCGGCGAGTTCGCCCGCGCCAACTTCCTGCACTGGGCGTGGCAGATCAAGTTCGAGGCGGCCAAGAACACCGCCAACGTCGTGGACAAGATGCTGCACGCCTGCGGCGGCACCGGCTACAAGCGCGACATGGAGATGGAGCGCTACCTGCGTGACGCGAAGGCCGGCTGGGTCATGGGCCCGACCAACGAGGTCCTGCGCCAGTTCGTCGGCAAGGCGGTCCTGCTCGGCTTCGACAGCCTGGACTACTGGAACCAGACTTACAACCGCCGCGCCGTGGAGAACGAGATCAAGAAGCTCGACGCCGACGGCAAGCGCAAGCTCGCCGACGAGCTCATGGCCCAGGTGGAGAAGGAGTCCTCGGCGGCTCCGGCGTAGCCATGGCGACGCTCGCGCCATCGGGCCTCCTCGTCCTCGACCGCGCGATCGAGCGCTACCCGGTGCGCCCGGGCGGCCTGACGGTCGTCGCCCTCGGCGGCGACGACGAGCTGCGGATCGTGGATCGGTACGGCGGCCAGGTCGCCGAGCTGACCGCCGTCGGCGCGCCCCTCGGGCCGCCGGCCGACGCCGACGCCACGGTGCTGCGTGCCCGCGGGGCCCCGGTCGCCGGGCTCGATCCGTCCGAGGCGCGGTGCGTGCGGCTGTTCGGCCCGGATTCGGCCCCGGGGAGCCTGCTGTCGTTCACCGCCGCGGGCGAGACGACCGTGATCGTCGGCGCGCCCGGCGGGCGGGTGATCGACGGCGAGCAGCCCGCCACCGAACTCGCGCTCGAGGTGCGCCGCGCCCAGCCGCGCCACGCCGTGGAGGCCGAGCTCCCGCCGCCGCTCGGCGAGCCGCGGCTGGACTTCCGCATCGACCCGGCCAGCGCGCAGAGCTACGAGGTACGTGAGGGCGAGTACATCCAGGTCATCGATGTCCGGGGCAAGCAGTGCTCGGACTTCCTGGCGTTCGATCGCGCCAAGCTGGAGTCCGGGCTGGAGCGCGGGCTGGACGCTACGGTCACCCGGACGCTGATGGGTAACGCCTATCCGCAGCCGGGCCTGTATCGCAAGTTCTATGACCTCGACATGGACCCGCTGGTGGAGGTGGTGCGTGACACCGTCGGGCGCCATGACACCTTCGCCCTGGCCTGCCAGGCCAAGTACTACGAGGACATGGGCTACCCGGGCCACGTCAACTGCACCGACAACTTCAACGGCGCCCTGCGTCCGTTCCAGATCGCGCCGCGCAAGGGCTGGGAGGCCCTGAACTTCTTCTACAACACGGGCTTTGACTCAAACATGCAGCTCTGCTTCGACGAGCCGTGGTCGCGCCCGGGTGACTACGTGATGCTGCGGGCGTCCAGCGACCTGGTGTGCGCGTCCTCGGCCTGCCCTGACGACATCGACCCATCGAACGCCTGGGAGGTGACAGATGTCCACGTGCGCGTCTACTCGCCCGAGAACCGCTTCTCGATGGCCGTCGCGCGGCGCGTGACCGCCGACGCCGAGGCGGTCCTCACCCGCGAGACCGCCTTCCACCCCAAGACCTCGGAGCTCACCAAGAGCTTCGTGGAGTACCGGGGCTACTGGCTGCCCCACTGCTTCAACAACGAGGGCGCCATCGCCGAGTACTGGGCCTGCCGCGAGAAGCTGGCGGTCATGGACCTCTCCCCGCTGCGCAAGTGGGAGGTCCTGGGCCCCGACGCCGAGACGCTGATGCAGAACATCGTCACGCGCAACGTCCGCAAGCTGGCGGTGGGCCAGGTCGTCTACACGGCGCTGTGCAACGAGACCGGCGGCATGATCGATGACGCCACCGTGTTCCGGTTGGGCCAGGACAACTTCCGCTTCGTCGGCGGCGACGAGTACGACGGCATCTGGATGCGCCAGGTGGCCGACCGTCTCGGGCTCAAGGTGTGGATCAAGCCCACCACCGACCAGCTGCACAACATCGCCGTCCAGGGTCCGCTCAGCCGCGAGGCGCTGGCCGAGTTCGTGTGGACGCCGCCATCGCAACCGGCTTTGACCGAGCTGAAGTGGTTCCGCTTCCTCGTGGGCCGGATCGGCGACTATGACGGGGTTCCGATCGTCGTGTCGCGCACCGGCTACACCGGGGAGCTCGGCTACGAGATCTTCTGCCACCCCTCCGACGCCGAGGCCGTGTGGGATGCGGTCTGGACGGCCGGCGAGCCGCGCGGGATCAAGCCGCTGGGGCTCGAGGCGCTCGACATGGTGCGCATCGAGTCGGGGCTCATCTTCGCCGGCTACGAGTTCGACGATCAGGTGGACCCGTTCGAGGCCGGGATCGGGTTTGCCGTGGCGCTCGACGACGAGGACTTCGTCGGCCGTGACGCCCTCTTGGAGCGCCGTGAGCACCCCCAGCGGACGCTCGTGGGGCTCGAGCTCGAGGGCAACGAGGTCGTCGGCCACGGCGACGAGGTCTACGTGGACCGCCGCCGCGTGGGCGTGGTCACGAGTGGCATGCGGTCCCCGCTGCTGCGCAGATCGATCGCCTTGTGCCGGATGGCGATCCAGTACTCCGAGATCGGCACGGCGGTCGAGGTCGGCAAGCTCGACGGGCTCCAGAAGCGGATCGGAGCCACCGTCGTACGATTCCCCTTCTATGACCCGGAGAAGAAACGCCCGCGGTCGTGACCGATAGGGAGGGCGTTGCTCGCCTGACGCGGGTCGCGAAGGTCGCGCCGCCCACGGAGAGCACCGGCCTGATGCCGCCGATGCGGGCGAGGTCGGCGCCCACAGCGCCGAGCGCCGGGCGCGGCAAGACCCCGCTCGCTCCCCCGCCCCCGGCGTCTCTGGGGGCCCCCACCGGCATCGCCCGGCTCACCCCCCGCTCGGCGCAGGCCGAGGCCGCGGCCCGCGAGCTGCGCAACGTCATGGGCCGCTTCGCCACCGGGGTGACGGTGGTCACCACCACCCACCGCGACACCATCCACGGCATGACCGCCAACGCGTTCTTGTCGGTCTCCCTGCGCCCGCCGCTGGTCCTGGTCTCCCTGGGGCGCTGCCGCATGAGCGAGATGCTCCCCCGGACCGGACGGTACGGGGTGTCGGTGCTCGCGTCTGACCAGGAGAAGTTCGCCGCCCACTTTGCCGGCCAGCGGGTGTCAGACGAGGATCCGGCGTTCGTGTGGCACAACGACCTGCCCTTGCTGGACGGGGCGCTCGCGCACGTGGGCTGCCGCGTGGTGGACGTTCACCCCGCCGGCGACCACGTGCTGTGGATCGGCGAGGTCGAGCACCTCTATCACCGCGAGGGCGAGCCGCTGCTGTTTTACACGGGGCGGTTCGGGACGCTGCGCGAGACCGAGGATCGCGAGGCTGCCGCACGGCGGTCGTCGTAGGCGAACGTCAACGACGGCTGAGGAAGGGGTGGGTCCGGGCGGGACCTGTAAATCCCGACAAATCTCGTTGTCGTGCAGAGGTTTTCCGGGTTGTGCATGACATAGCTGCGAATCCCGGAAAACGCCGATCGCTCTGCGAGGTTTTCCGGGATTCACAGGTTCGCGGCGGGGCCTCGCCGGCAACCTCCCGACCTCCTGCGCAAGCCGTCGTTGACGTTCGCCTGTCTCCCCACTAACCCGGGGCGATCCACACCAGACACCCGGCCCGCCGCCGAATCCGCCGCGCCGCCACGGCCCGCCACCACCGCGGTGAGCGCCGCGGATCGGGCCCCAGCACCACCAGCCCGGCGCCCCGCTCTTCGATGAGCTCCAGCAGTGCCACGAGCGGCCGCCGGGACGAGATCCGCAGCAACTCTGTCGCCACACCCTGCGCCGCCGCCCGCGCGGCGGTCTCGCGCACGGCGTCGAGATCCTCCTCGTGGGGCAGGATCGCGACCTCGCGGGCGAGCGTCAACGTGGTGGGGTGCGGGGGCAGCCACAGCATGTTGGCGATGATCAGCTTGGCGCCGGTCTCCAGGGCGCTCTCGATGGCCATCCGCTCGGCCTCGGGGTCGACGCGCACCGAGAGCGTCGCCAGCACCACCGGGCGGGGCGCAGCGCGCGGCTCGGCCCCCACCTCGGCGGGCGCGTCGCTGCCTTCGCGGGGGCGCAGAACGGGCATTGGTCCGGTCCCGGCAATAGTCGCACGATCCGCGTGGAGCACCCCCGCCGGCGACCCCGCTCCATGCGTACAAACTTGTTCATTCCTCGTTGACCCAATTTGTACAAACTGGTATAACCGCGCCCATCAGGCCGGGCCGGCCTCTCGGATTGAGGAACCCGGTGTGCCGCAAAAATCAGGAGGGACGAGGCTTGGCTACTGCCACCGTTGAGGAGGTACAGCTACTCAAGACGCTGCGCTGGTGGGATGGATTCGTCATCGCGCTCTGCAACCCCGGCTTCCTGCTCGGCAGCCTCGGCTTCACGCTGGGAATCTTCGGGGTCGGGGGTTCGATGATCTTGTGGGGGCTCTCGGCCACCATCGGATTGCTCCAGGCCTGGATCTACTCCGAGCCGGCGACGATGTTCGGGATGCGCAGCGGCGGTATCGCGCTCTACGCTCACGAGGGCTGGCGCAAGTACACGACCCTGGTGGGTCCGCTGTCGGCCTTCGGCTACTGGATCGGCTGGTCGGTCGTGCTGTCGATCTTCGGCAAGATCATCGGCGACCTGGCGACCTCCCAGTGGTGGCCCACCTCCGGGCTATCGGTCGGCTTTCTCGGCAACACGCTGACGCTCTCGTCGTTCATCGCCATCGGCTGCATCATCTTCGTCTGGGCGTTCAACATCTTCGGCCTGCGGCCGGCGGTGTGGTTCACCTACGCCTGCGCCGCGCTGCTGATGGTGCCGCTGGCGCTGTTCATCGTCGTCCCCTATTTCACCGGCGACTGGCACGCCTCCAACGTCCACACGACCTTCACCGGCCCGTGGGGCGGGATCAAGATCGCGCTGGTCTACATGTTCATCCTCGCCTGGTCGACGTACGGCACGGAGGCCTGTGCGACGTTCGCGCCTGAGTACAAGTCCATCCAGGACACCCACAAGGCGCTGCGCTCGGCGGCGACGTTCATGCTGCTCGTGTGCATCCTGCTGCCGCTGGGCCTGGGCGGCGTCGACGGCGTCTCCAAGGCCGTGACGACCGGCGCCGAGGGCCAGTTCTACACGCAGGCGATGGGAACCCTGGTCGGCCACGGCGCCGCCAGCTTCTTCACGATCTGCATCATCGCCAGCCTGCTGCTGTCGATGACCTCGTCGACGTCCGACGCCGGCCGGGCCCTGTTCGGGATCTCGCGGGCCGGGATGACGATCAAGCAGTTCGGCGTTCTCAACCGGTGGCACGTGCCGGCCCGCGCGATGACGCTGGACCTGACGGTCAACATTCTGCTGGTGCTGGTCATCAAGTCCAACCTGGCGATCCTCTACCTGAGCAACATCGGCTACGTGCTGGCCCACGTGTTCGCGCTCAGCGGCTTTTTGCTGTTGCGCCGCGACCGGCCCAACTGGCCGAGACCGATCAAGGTCGGCAGCGCCTGGCTGCCCATCGCCGCCTTCCTGTGCGTGCTGAACTTCGTGTTCCTGTTCGTCGGAGCTCTGGCACCCAAGCTCAACGGCTACGGCACCTGGACCGACTTCTGGATCGGGATCGCCGTGCTCGTCGGCTCGCTGGTGCTGTTCGTGTGGCGCCGCGTCGTCCAGGACAAGGAGGGCGTGCACATGCGCGAGGATGTACCCCAGATGCCGGACGCCGCGGAGCAGGCCGCGCTCATGGGCACGGCACCCGCCGCCGCGGCGGTCGTCGCATGATCAAGACGATCCTGGTCGGCTACGACGAGACCGAGGAGTCGCGGCGCGCACTGGAGCGCGCCGCGAGCCTCGCCAAGGCGTTCGAGGCCAAACTGGTGGTGACGAGCGTGGCGCCGGTGACGAGTCCCGCGTCGGGTCGGTCCATCGGGACCGACCCGGTGGACACCGCCGCCGACCACCGCGCCGAGCTCCACGATGCCCACGTCTACCTGGAGACCCAGGGGCTGACCGCCGACTACATCGAGGCGGTCGGCCACGAGGCCGAGTCGATCCTGGAGGCAGCGCGCGAGCGCTCCGCCGACATGATCGTCGTGGGCACCCGCGAGGTCGGCCGGCTCCATCGCCTGCTGGGCCAGAGCGTGTCGGACGCCGTCGCGCACGGCGCCCACTGCGATGTGCTGATCGTCCACTAGCCGGAGTGGAGCGCGCGACCGCTACTCCGGCTTGATCTTCCAGGTCGGCAGGTCGGCGATCGCCTCGCGGTACTTGCGGCGGTGCAGCGGGCGAAAGAACATGCTCCACGTCGTGGCGAGGACCCCGATCACGAGCACGCCGCCCAGCGCCTTGCCGACGAGGATGCTCGCGACCACCGCCGCCAGCGCGAAGATGCTGATCGCGATCGGGATGCGGCGGTACCGCATCTGGGTCGCGCGAATGGCGGCGTACTGCTCCATCGGGATGCGGTTGGTGTTCCACGTCTTGCCGCACTTCTCGCACGTCCAGCGCTCGCCGTAGCGCAGGTGCCGCTGCTCCCCGCAGTCGCAGGTGACGGTGATCGGCGGGCCGCGCCTGACCGACCTGGGCACGCCCGCCGGATCGTCCATCAGTGCTCGGGCGGCTCCCAGCCCTCCATCACCGAGGGCCGGTAGTCCGTGCCGACCGTCCGGGAGCCCTGCACCCACGGCCCCAGCTCGGGCTGGGGGAACTTGGCGTGGCGTTCCTTCAAGGCGATCCCGTACGAGTTACCGGACTGCAGGTGCTTGACGAGCACCTTACGCGCAATCTCGTCCTCGCGACCCTTGGGGATGTCGAAGTAGATCTTGATGAACGAGTTGGAGTAGCGATCGAACACCGCGGGGATGTCGTCCTCGGCCAACAGGGTGACGTCCTCCAGCCAGTTGATGTCCTCGCCCGGCGTGGCGGCGATGAGGTCCACGTCCTCCACCACCGACATGTCCTCCTGATACGCGAACCGCTTGCCCGACAGGTACTCGGCATCGATGGCGACGACCTTCTGAGGCTCGCCCGGTATACGCATGACGTCACTCATGAGAGGTCACCCCCGGCGGTCGCCTGGACCGGGTCCAGGTAGTCGATCGGGTTGGCCACGTGGCGCTCGAGCAGCCGCTCGATGCGGGCCAGCGTGCGCTCCTCGGACACGCCGGGGATGTAGTCCGTGCCGGCCAGCGGGACCCGGGCCATCGCCGACGCCTCCACCGTCAGCGCGCACAGGTCCTCGGGCTCGAGCGAGTGCACGTCGGTCTTCCCGCACGCCCGCGCCAGCATCTGGCACTCCAGCGTCAGCGTGTGCAGGAAGTTGTAGACGCGGTTGGCCGCCTCATCGACGACGAGGCGCTTGCGCAGCTCGGGATCCTGGGTGGCCACGCCGACCGGGCAGCGCCCGGTGTGGCAGTGGTAGCAGCGGCCCGCGGGCACGCCGACCGTGCCCTCGTAATCCGTGACCCCCGGGATCTCCTTGTTGCAGTTGAGCGCCATGAGCGCGGAGTGCCCGATGGCGATCGCGTCGGCGCCCAGGGCCAGGCACTTGGCCACGTCGCCGCCGTTGCGGATCCCGCCGGCCACGACGAGGTCGATCTCGTCGGCCAGGCCCACGTCCTCCAGCGCGCGGCGCGCCTCGGGGATCGCGGCCATGAGCGGGATGCCCGTCTCCTCCGCGGCGGTGTGGGGACCGGCCCCGGTGCCGCCCTCGGCGCCGTCGAGGTAGATGATGTCCGGGCCGCACTTGGCCGCCATGCGCACGTCGTCATAGACGCGAGCAGCGCCAAGCTTGAGCTGGATCGGGATCTCGTAGTTGGTGGCCTCGCGGACCTCCTGGATCTTCAGCGACAGGTCGTCGGGACCCAGCCAGTCGGGGTGGCGGGCCGGCGAGCGCTGGTCGATGCCGGCGGGCAGCGAGCGCATCTCGGCCACCTGCTCGGTGACCTTCTGGCCCATGAGGTGGCCGCCGAGGCCGACCTTGCAGCCCTGGCCGATGAAGAACTCGCAGGCGTCGGCGAGCATCAGGTGGTGCGGGTTGAACCCGTACCGGCTCTGGATGACCTGGTAGTACCACTTGGTGGACAGGTCGCGCTCGGGCGGGATCATGCCGCCCTCGCCGGAGCACGTCGCCGTGCCGGCCATCGACGCGCCCTTGGCCAGGGCCATCTTGGCCTCCAGGCTCAGCGCGCCGAACGACATGCCGGTGATGTAGACCGGGATGTCGAGCTCGATCGGCTTGGCCGCGAAGCGGGCGCCCAGGACCGTCTTGGTCAGGCACTTCTCCCGGTAGCCCTCGATCACGAACCGGGTCAGCGTCCCCGGCATGAACATGAGCTCGTCCCAGTGCGGGATCTTCTTGAACATGGAGAAGCCGCGCATCCGGTACCGGCCCAGCTCGGACTTCACGTGGATGTCGTCGATGACCTCGGGCGTGAAGATCTTCGAGTGCCCGAGCACGTTGCGAGCCATCGGTGCGTTCTCGTCAGCAGTTGCCATAGGAACCTCCCCTCCTAAAGGACGAGCTTGCGCTCGGATGGCTCGAGCGAGTCGTAGTTGTAGAGCTTCTTGCCGCACACGAACTTCTGCAGCGACGGCGGTGAGCCGAGGTCGTAGATGCGGAACTTGCGCTCGACGAACTCGGTGTCGGCGTCGGTCCACTCGCCCTCGACGCAGTCGATCCCCAGCGACTTGACGGTGCCGCCGACGTAGATCGTCCCGTCGTACATCGAGTCCCCCAGGCCCGGGCCCGCGTCGCCGCAGATGATCTGGCGGCCGCGCTGCATCATGAACCCGGTCATGGAGCCGGCATCGCCCATGGTGATGATCGTGCCGCCCTTCTGATCGATCCCGGTGCGGGCGCCCACCTGGCCCTTGACCACGAGGTCGCCACCGCGGATCGCGGCGCCGGTCAGCGAGCCGGCGTTGGACTCGATCACGACGACGCCGGACATCATGTTCTCGCACGCCGACCAGCCCACGCGTCCGGCGATGTGGACCTCCGGCCCGTCGATCATGCCCAGGGCGAAGTAGCCCAGCGACCCGTCGAAGCGGAGCTTGCAGCGGGTGAGGATGCCCGCTCCCAGGGAGTGCTTGGCGCCGGGGTTGAGCACCGTGACGTCGGTGACGCCCTGCTCATAGAGCAGCCAGCGCAGCTCCAGGTTGATCCGCCGGGTCGTCATGTGGCGCGCGTCGAACGTCGCCTTGTCGCCGTCGATCTCGGAGACCTTCGGAACGCGGGCGTCGAGCTCGACCAGCCCGCGGGCGTCGAACACCGGCTCCTCCGCGGCCGGAGACTGTTTCACCGTGTCCATACCATCACCGTGCTCTCGTAGGGGTCATACGTCTCGATCTCGTGGTCGATCACCGCGCGAATCGCCATCTCCTCGGAGGCCAGCGCCACCATGTCGTCGCCCTCGTAGAGGACCAGCGGCTTGGCGGCGAGCTCGTCCTTGGCCACCCCCAGGGCATCCTCGGAGACGCAGATGTAGGTGAAGACGCCGTCCAGGTCCTCCAGCGAATGGTTCATGGCGTCCTCGAGCGAATCGCCGTTGGCCATCCGGTCGGCCAGGTACACGGCGATGATCTCCGAGTCACACATCGAAGCGAAGCGGTGACCGCGGGACTCCAGGCGCCGGCGCCACTGGTGGTAGTTGGTCAGCTGGCCGTTGTGGACGACCGCCACGTCGGAGAACGGGTAGGCCCAGTAGGGGTGGGCGTTGGCGATGTCCACATCTGACTCGGTGGCCATCCGCACGTGCCCGATCCCGTGCGAGCCGAAGTACTCGTCCAAGCCGTAGGAGCCCGACACGGTCTTGGCGTCGCCCAGGTCCTTGACGATGTCCAGCGCGTGGCCGAGCGACAGCACCTCGGTGTGGGGCACGGACTCGATGTGGTCCGCCAGGCGCTTGAGGTCGCCGTGGTAGGTCAGCGTGGCCGAGAACGTGTAGTCGTTGACGTCCTCGGTGCTCTTGATCTCGGCGCCGGCACCCCGCACCCGAGCCTCGACCTCATGCCGGCGGCGGCGAACGTCCTCGGCGAAGTCGAGATCGCGGGGCGCGGTCGACTCCGCCAGGTTGATCCGCACCGTCAGCTCCTGGGTCGGGGCGTGGTACAGGGCGTAGCCCGTGGAGTCGGGGCCCCGGTGCTTCATCGATTGCAACATGCTGGTCATGTCGCGGCCGATCCGGTGGGCGCCGTTGCCGTTCTTGTAGATGATGCCGGCGATCCCGCACATCAGGGCAGCACCTCCAGGTACTCGTCGCGCTCCCAATCGGTGACCGCGGCGAGGTAGCGCTCCCATTCGTCGCGCTTGTAGTGGTTGAAGACCTTGTACAGGCGGCCCGGCATGGCGCTGCGGACGACCTCGTCGGCGGCCAGCGCCTCCAGCGCCGCTCCCAGGCTGTCGGGCACCTTCTCGATCTCCGCGCCCTCCTGGAGCAGGTCGTAGGTGTTGCCCTGCTGGGGCGGGCCGGGGTCCAGCTCGCGGCGCACGCCGTCCAGTCCGGCGCGCAGCAGCGTCGCCACCGTCAGGTATGGGTTGCAGGAGGAGTCCACGCCCCGGTACTCGAACCGGCCGCCGCTGGCGACGCGAACCGTGGTGGTCCGGTTCTGCCAGCCCCAGTTCTTGTAGATCGGCGCCCAGAAGCCCGTGTCCCACATGCGGCAGTAGGAGTTGACGGTGGGGTTGCCGACGCACATGAGCGCCGGGAAGTGCTCCAGCATGCCGCCCAGGAAGTAGCGAGCGAACTGGGAGAGCTTCGCCGGTCCCTCGGGGTCGTAGAAGACGTTGGTGCCCTCGTCGTCGATCAGGGTGAAGTGGTGGTGATGGCCGTTGGCCGACACGCCGGTGAACGGCTTGGGCATGAAGGTCGGCAGCAGGTCGTGCTTGCGGCCCACCGCGGCGCACACCTGCCGGTAGGTGGTGATGTTGTCCGCCGTGCGCACGGGGCGGTCAAAGCGGAAGTTCAGCTCGAGCTGCCCGGGGGCGTCCTCGTGGTCGCCGTAGCTCATGTCCAGCCCCAGCGCCTGCCCGTACTCCACGACGTCGAGCAGCACCGGACGGAGCTCCTCGAACTGGTGGATGTGGTAGCAGTAGGGCTTGGTGACGCCCTGGGGCTCCTCGCCCTCGCGCGGCTTGCGCAGCCACATCATCTCGGGCTCGATGCCGATCAGGAACTGGTAGCCGAGCTCGGTCTCGAACTCGTGGGCCACCTTCTTGAGGTTCTGGCGCGGGTCGGCGTCCAGCAGCTCGCCGGTCTCGGTGTCGTAGCAGTCACAGAACACGCGGGCGACGCGGTTGTCCCACGGCAGCACGGCGAAGGTGCTCAGGTCCGCGACCGCCGCCAGCTCGGACTCCTCGGGGCCGAACCCGATGTAGTTGCCGTAGCGGTCGGTGAACAGGTTGGCCACGGCCCCGTAGACGAGCTGATAGCCGCGCTCGGCGACCTGGGGGAAGAATGACGACACCACGCCCTTGCCCATGACCCGGCCGGTGATCGAGACCTGCTGGAAGTACACGTACTTGATCCCCTCGGCCTCGATGCGCCGCGTCAGCTGCTCGATCTTCTCCGCGCGGCCGGGCGCGTTGCGCGCCTCCTCGAGGGTGGCGGGCGCGGGCTCGATCCGCGGACTGGAGAGGACCGTGTCCACGTTGCCGCCGAACTGCGGCGTTTCTACCTCTGTCGCCATCTCCACTCCTTCCTCAGGCTGCCGCGTCCGCGCACAGCCGCAATGGATCGAATTCGCTAGGTGCGCCGGCGCACCGGCGTCACCGTCGTGGCGGCGCTCCCGGCCGCCTCCACTCCGCCCGCAGACGGCCGCGCATCCCCACCTGGCAACCGGGCGACTGGACAAATTGGTACACGGCCCGTTTATACCAAGGGCGCGGGCCCATCGCAAGACTGCGCGCTTGCGCGCGCGACACTGGCACGGTACCATTGTGTTGCGCCTTCCACAATTGTATTGCGCTACAGGCAACACTAGGAGATCATCGCCGTGTCCGACCGCCTTCCCTCCTCCACCCCCACCCTGGTCATCGGCGCCGGAGTCCACGGCCTGTCGACCGCCTGGCACCTCGCTCGTGAGGGTCATGACGTCCTCGTGGTCGACAAGACCGACGTCGCCGCCGGCGCGTCGGGCATCGCCTGCGGGATCGTTCGCAACAACTACTTCCAGCCGGCGATGCAGGAGCTGATGGCCGCCTGCGTCGAGGTGTGGGAATCAGAGCCCGAGAGGCTCCACTACCACCCCAGCGGCTACATCGCGCTCGGGCCCGCCGCCCAGGAGGAGGACCTCACCGAGGTCTACGAGCGCCAGCAGCGGATCGGCTACCCCTCGGAGCTCATCATCGGCGCTGACGAGGTGGCCCGGCACATGCGCTCGCTCTATGACGACTGGCGCGCTCCCGGGCTCACCGTCTGCCTGCACGAGCGGGCCGGGGGCTACGCCTTCAACAAGGAGTCCATCCGGGGACTCGCCGACCTCGCGCGTGCCGCGGGGGCGCGGATCGAGACCGGCGTCGAGGTCACCGGCTTTCAGTCCGACGGGTCCGGCGCGGTCACCGCGGTGCACACCAGCGCCGGCGACATCCACGCCGATCAGGTGGTCGTCGCCGTCGGGCCGTGGATCGCGTCGGCGTGGGAGATGCTCGGCCTCCCCGACCGCCTCGACGTGCGCCAGCCCGACGGCCAGGTCGTCACCGATCAGCCGATGTGGACCTACTGGTACCTGCAGGAGGGCGAGGCTGCGTTCGATCCGGCGATCTTCGTCACCAACGACGGCACCTCGTCGCCGGTGCTGCACGTTGACTCAGACCAGCCCTTGCACGCTGACGACGGCACGCTGATCACCGACGAGTTCTGGGGCGTGTACTTCAAGCCCGATCGCGACAGCGTTCAGGGCGGCGCCCAGCCAATCAGGCTCGGCAACACCTTCGCTGTCGACCCCTACCCCACCGGCACCGTTGACGCCGGCTTCCCGGACATGTGGTCCGCCTCCCTCTCGCACTGCCTCAAGCGCTTCGAGGGCGCCCGCGGCAAGTACCGCCAGGTCCGCTCCGGCGGGGTCGGCGCGTTCACCGTCGACAACTTCCCGGTGTTTGACTACATGCGTCCCAACGTGTTCGTCGCCGCCGACTCCAACCACGGCTACAAGATGATCGCCGTGGGCAAGGAGATCGCGCGGGTGCTCGGAGGCGAGCACTCCTCGCTGCTGCACCCGTTCCGCTACGAGCGCTTCGCCACCGGCGACCTGCACCCGGTCTCGCACAGCCCCTACCCCTGGAGCTGACGAGGGGTCAGCCCCGGGCCGAGTGTCCTCCCAGGGCGAGGCTGAGCTCCGCGGCCGCCGCCAACAGAGGCTCGCGCAGCGTCCGCCGAGCGGCGAGCGGGAGTCGCGACACCGGGCCCTGGACGCCGAGGATCGCCGCGAGCTCGCCCAGGCGACCGAACGCCGGCGCTGCCAGCGCGGCGAGATCGGCCTCGCGCTCGCCGACGGCCTCGGCCCACCCGCGGGCGCGGACGGTATCGAGCTCCGCGGCCAGCGCTGCCGGGTCGGTGATCGTGCGCTCGGTGAACGCGGTCAGTGATTCGGGCAGGGGCCGTCCCCCGGCGGCCTCCCCCCCGGCGAAGGCCAGCATCACCTTGCCGGCGGCGGTGGCGTGCGACACGCTGGGCCGCCCCACCCGGGCCATGCTCACCACGCTGGAGGGCGAGGGCACGAAGTCCACGGTGATCGCCTCGGTCTCCCCGGGCAGCGACAGCGTCGCGGTCTCCCCGGTCTCGACGACCAGGCGCGCCAGCAGCGGTCGCGCCAGCGCGCGCACATCCAACCCCGCAAGCACCCGATCAGACAACGTGACGAGCTTGAGCCCCAGCCGGTAGGGGCCGCCGTCCGTGCGCATCACCAGGCCGGCGTCCTGGAGCGTGGCCAGCAGCCGCGAGGCCGTCGAGGCGTTGACCCCGATCCGACGCGCCAGCTCGTTGACGCCCAGGGGGGTCTCCGAGGCGGCGAGCACGTCCAGCAGCTGGGTGGCGCGCGCGACCGAGCCCACGGCGCGCCGCGCCGTGTCTGGACGCTCAGCGGGCATGGCGCCTAGTCAGAAGCGCGGGCGGTGCGCCGCGCCCCGCGGCCGTTGGATCCGCTGCGTGCGCCCGCGACCTTCCCCGCCACCCGAGCCGGACGCGGGGAGTCCAGCGAGCGCATCACCATCACCTCGATGCCCCCGGGGGCGAACAGGTCGCGCGAGTACGCCACCCGGTCGTCACGTCCGGCGAAGATGAGCTCCTCGAGCTCCAGGCCCGCGGTGGTGCCCCGGATGCCGAGCAGCTTGCCCGCCCGCTCGCGGGCGGTGAGCACCGCCGGCATCACGCGGGTGCGGGCGTAGGTGACCGGTACCCCGATGTCGATGAGCACGTCGAGGACCATCTGGCCCCGTTCCAGCGCGCCCCGGAGCGCGTCGGGATCCGGCAGGGCGATGGCGGGGTGCACGACGTCGTACATCACCGCCACGGGCGATCCGTCGGCAACGAGTGTGCGCCACACCGAGGTCGTGGGCGTGCTCGGCTCGAGCCCCAGCGCCTCGCCGGCGTCGCCGCCCACCGCCCGGTGCTCGATCTTCAGATCCACCGCGGACAGGCGCAGGCCGCGCCGCGCGGCCACCGACGAGTACGGCTCCAGACGCTCCAGACGCTCACCGAACGCGGTCGGCACCGCCATCCGCCCCACGAACGTGCCGCTGCCCTGGCGGCGGACGATCTCGCCGCTCTCCTCCAGGCGCTGCAACGCGCTGCGCAGCGTGCCCCGCGACACCCCCAGCATCGCCGCCACCTCGTGCTCGGGCGGCAGCCGGTCTCCCTGGCGGTAGCGGCCCGGCGCCAGCCAGTTGCGCAGGGCCAGCTCGGCTCCGTCAACGAGCGACGGCCGATTGGCCACACCGACGTCGTCGTCTGGGACGACTACCCCCGCCTTCCGTGGTGACCCTCCGCGTGCCATCTCAGACTCCTGTCCCGAATGGGCTTCGGGGGGAATCGTATGTCCCCGCGGGGAGGGTTCGTCAAGCGAGTGTCAGTAACCCAACTTGTGCGCGCCCTCGTTGAGGCTGCGCTTCTTGGGCGGCTTGACCTCGCTGGAGACCTTCTGCTCGGACTGTGGGCGATCGGAACCGGGCCGGGTGATCGACGGGATCCGGCGCGGGAGCGGCAAATGCGTCGGGCGCATTGAGCCTCCTTTTCTCGCTTCGGGACTACCCATTGGCCTGAGCTTTCATGCGCATTGGGGAGAGCCTCTTGGCGGGCAGCGTTGGCGTCGCCACACACTCTGTCGCCCGCGCCGGACGTTGCGCCGAGAGCAGCGCGACGCGCCTCGCGAGTTCCGTCGGCCTGTCGTCCGAAGGCTCCATGTCCCTGGGGGGATTCCTTTCGCCGCCCATCGCCGGACTCCTATCAGAACAGGCCGACCGTCCGGCCGTTTTCGTCGATGTCGATGTTGAGCGCCGCCGGGGTCTTGCCCAGGCCGGGCATCTGCACGATGTCCCCGGCCAGTGGCACGAGCCACCCGGCGCCGGTGTACGCGCGGATGTCGCGGATCGGCAGCGTGAAGTTCTCCGGAGCGTTGAGCAGCGTCGGGTCGGCCGACAGCGAGAGGTGGGTCTTGGCCATGCAGATCGGGAAGTGGCCCAGGCCCTCGCGGGTGAACTGGGTGATCTTGGCCTCGGCCTCGGGATAGAAGTAGACGTCCTTGGCCCCGTACACGTTCTTGGCCACTGCTTCGATCTTGTCCTGGATCGGCTCGTCGTCCTGGTAGAGCTGGTGGAACGTGTTGGGCTGCTCGCACGCCTCCACGACGGCGGAGGCGAGGTCGGCGGCGCCTGCGCCGCCCTTGCTGAAGCCCTCGTTGGCCTCGGCGGCGAACGCTCCGGACTCCATCGCCAGCCGCTTGACCAGCTCGACCTCCTCGTTGGTGTCGCCCGGCCGGCGGTTGACCGCGACCACGGCGGGCACCCCGAAGGTGTTGATCGTGTTGAGGTGGTGGCGCACGTTGGCGAAGCCGGTTTCGATCGCGTGCAGCGCCGCCGAACGGTCCGCCCGGGGGTCGTCCTCGAGCCCCGCGTGGTGCTTGATGGCACGCACCGTGCTGACCAGCACCGCCGCCGACGGGGTGAGCTTGCCGAAGCGGCAGACGATGTCGAAGAACTTCTCCATGCCCATGTCGGCGCCGAACCCGGACTCGGTGACCACGTAGTCCGCAATCTTCATGCCCACCTGGTCGGCGATGAGCGAGTTGTTGCCGTGGGCGATGTTGGCGAACGGGCCACAGTGCATGAGCACCGGCTGGCCCTCGAGCGTCTGGACCAGGTTGGGCTTGATCGCGTCCTTGAGCAGCACCGTCATCGCGCCGGCTGCCCCGAGGTCCTCGGCGGTGATCGCCTTGGCCCCGTCAAACGAGTACGCCGCGGTGATCCGGCCGATCCGCTTGCGCAGATCCTGCAGGTCGCGGGCGACGGCCATGATCGCCATGACCTCAGAGGCGGCGGTGATGTCAAAGCCGGTCTCGCGCGGATAGCCGTTGGGCCGACCGCCGAGGCCGACGGCGATCTGGCGCAGGGCACGGTCGTTCATATCCACCGCGCGGCGCCAACCGACGCGCAGGGCGTCGATCTTGTGCGGGTTGCCGTGCAGGATCGACGCGTCGATCATCGCCGCCAGCAGGTTGTTGGCCGCGCCGATGGCGTGGATGTCGCCGGTGAAGTGGAGGTTGAGGTCCTCCATCGGCACCACCTGGGTCAGACCGCCGCCGGCGGCGCCGCCCTTGATGCCGAACACCGGGCCCAACGATGCCTCGCGCAGGCACGCCACCGCGTTCTTGCCGATCACGCCCAGCCCCTGGGTGAGCCCGACCAGCGTCGTCGTCTTGCCCTCGCCCGCCTTGGTCGGCGTCATCCCGGTGACGCAGATGAGCTTGCCGTCCTGCGTGGTCTTCAGGCGGTCCAGCACCGAGAGCGCCACCTTGGCCTTGTAGCGGCCGTACGGCTCAATCTCGTCAGGCTCGAGCCCCGCCTCGGTGGCGATCGCTTCGATCGGCTGAAGTACGGCTTCCTGGGCGATCTCAAGGCTTGACTTCACGGGGTCTCCCTCTTGGGCTGGTCTCAGTGGCTGACGGCGGCGGCGGCGAGCTCGGACACGAGCTTGTCCTCATAGAAGCGCTCCAGGGCAAACGGAGCAATCAGGTCGGGCTGGCGCCCGGTGGCGACGAGCTCGGCCAGGGTCTTGCCGACGATCGGCGCGGCCTTGAAGCCGTAGGTCCCCCAGCCGGCGGACACGTGGAAGTTGTCGACCTCGGTCTTGCCCAGGATCGGGCTGTAGTCCGGACTGAGGTCGCACAGGCCCGCCCAGCTGCGCAGCAGTCGCGCCCGCTCGAGCTGCGGGAACAACTCCAGCGCGTGGCGGCTGACGTCCTGGAGGAAGTTGAGCGTGCCGTTCATGCGGTAGGTGGTCCATGGCTCGATCTCGGCGCCCATCAGGAACTCGCCGCGGTCGGTCTGGCTGATGTAGACGTGCATCTGTGAGGACACGATGACGACGTCCAGCAGCGGCTTCATCGGCTCGGTCACGCACGCCTGCAGGATGTGGGTGGTGATCGGCATCGCCACCCCTGCCATGTCGGAGATCAGCGTGCTCCACCCGGCGGTGCAGTTGAGCACCTGGCCGGCGTTGATCGTGCCGCGGTTGGTCTTGACCTTGGTGACCTTGCCGTTCGAGCGCTCCATCCCGAGCACCTCGGTGTTCTGGTGGATCTCGGCCCCGCCCTGGTCGGCCGAGCGCGCCAGCCCCCAGACGACCGCGTCGTGGCGGATGATGCCGCCGGGCGGGTGGTACAGCGCGCCCATGATGGGATAGGTGGCGTCGGGGTTGTCCACCTGCATCGCCGGTGCCAGCTTCTTGATCTCGTCGGGGTAGATGAGCCGGCTGTCGATGCCCTGCAGGCGGTTGACCTCGGCGCGGTTGGCCATCACGAACATGGCGCGGTCCGCGTGGGCCAGCGTCAGGTGGCCGCACTGCGAGAACAGCAGGTTGAAATTGAGGTCCTGCGACAGCCCTTCGTAGAGCTTGACGCTGGCGTCGTAGAACTTGGCGCCCTCGGGGGTCTTGTAGTTGGAGCGCAGGATCGTGGTGTTGCGCCCGGCGGCGCCGGAGCCGATGTAGCGCTTCTCGAGGATCGCGATGTCCTTGATGCCGTGGTCGCGCAGGTAGTGGGCGGTGGCCAGGCCGTGGGAGCCGCCCCCGACGATGACCACGTCATACGAGCTCTTGAGATCTTGTTGGCGGCGCCACATCCGCCGCTTGCGGAGGATGTCAAGCATGGGCCGCGGCCACCTCCCGCAGCGCGTCGACGCCCATCGGCCCGCCGCCGAGATGGGTGCCGGCGTCGGCCACGAGAGACCACATGTACTCGCCGGTGGCCCAGCCGAACAGGAACAGGTACCGCTCCTCGTCCTCACGGATGACGATCCCCGGCTGGCGACCGATCGACCCGGGGCGCAGCGCGTTGACCGGCGTCACCTTCGGCCGCAGGTCAAGCGCGCAGAAGCGGGCGAAGGTCTCGCGCGCCAGCGGGCCGACGAGGGTGAGCGCCGCGAAGTTGCAGGTGACGTCGAGGACGTCGAGATCGTCGGCCGCGCTGAGCTCCGGCCGCTTGCCGATGACGACCGCCCGGGTCTGGGTGAGCCGGCACCACCAGGCGTCGTCGCGTCGCACGGCCGTGCCGAACGGCAGCTCCTGGATCGTGTCGGAGCTGCCCTGGAGCTCGACCTTGGCCAGGTGCGAGACGTCGGCCCAGCCCACCGTGTCGCCGTTGCCGGCGGAACCCGCCCCGCCCGCCCCGAACTCGACGGCCACGTTCCATCCGTCGCGGACCTCGAAGCGCGCGCCGGCGTCGCGCGCCGGCCGCTCCATGGGCGAGTGCGCCACGGCCTCGTCAGCCGCCGGCCGCAGGAAATCGAGGTTCACGAGCGCAGCACCTCCCCGTCGGGGTCGTAGAACGGCTTGGTCTGGATCTCGGCGGTGAGCGTGCGACCCTCGTCGGAGATGGTGATCTGGGCCCCGTCCTGCGCGAAGCCCTCGGGGACCCACGCCATCCCGATCGTGCGATCGAGCACCGGCGAGTGGCGCGAGCTCGTCACCTGGCCGGCCGGGGTGCCCGCCGCGTCCAGGACGACCGCGCCCTCGGTCGGCACGTCGCCGTTGGACATGGTGAAGCCGACGAGCGCGACGCCGGCCCCGTGGTCGGCGTAGTGCTCGAGCGCCCACTTGCCGATGAAGTCCTGCTCCTTGTCGAGCTTGACGATCCAGGGCATGGCGGCGCCGAACGGCGTGGACTCGGAGTCGGTGTCCTGACCGACGAGGATGTGCAGCTTCTGCAGGCGCAGGATCCGCTGCGGCTCCAGCCCGAAGGGCCGCAGCCCGTGGGGCGGCCCGGCCGTCATCAGCGCGTCCCAGACGTGCTGGCCATAGCCCGCGGGGAAGTGGATCTCATAGCCCACCTCGCCGACGAAGCCGATGCGCAGGATGAGGCACTCCACGCCGGCGATCAGCGCCTGCTTGCCGTCCAGGTAGGCGAACGCCTCGTTGGAGCAGTCCAGGTCGGTGACCGCGGCCATGATCTCGCGCGCCTTGGGCCCGGCCAGGTTGACCGCCCCCACGCCCTGGGTGACGTCCGTGAGATGGACCCGGTCGCCCCAGTCGGCCAGCCACCACGAGAACCACTCCTCCATGGCGCCGGCGCCGCTGGAGGTGGTGGTGACGTAGAAGGTCTCGTCATCGATCCGGCAGATCGTGCCGTCGTCCACGATCCGGCCGGCGTCGGAGCTGATCACGCCGTAACGGATCCGCCCGGGCTTGAGGTTCGAGAAGCGGTTGGGGTACAGGCGGTCCAGGAACTCGCCGGCGTCGGGCCCGCGCACGATCAGCTTGCCCAGCGTCGAGACGTCGATCAGGCCGGCGGCGCGGTTGACGTTCAGCGCCTCGCCCTCGGGGTCGCCGTAGTCATAGGCGCGCCGCCAGTCGCCGGCCCACTTGATGGTGGCCCCCAGCGAGCGGTGGCGATCGTGGATCGATGAGCGCTTGGCGGGCTCCACCGGCCGGCCGCCGAGGATCCCCATCGGCACCGACACCCACGGCGGGCGCGCCGTGGTGGTGCCAACCTGATCCAGCCCCTGTCCGGTCTCCTGGGCCATCAGCCGCACCGACGGCAGCTGGCACATGCGGCCCTGGCAGGGGCCCATCGTCACCGTCGTGTAGCGCTTGGAGAGCTCGATCGAGTCATAGCCCTCCTCGATGCTGAGGTGGACGTCCTTGTTGGTGACGTCCTCGCAGAGGCAGGCAAAGCACTTGCCGCGCCCGGCGCCGCTCACCGGCGGGGCGACCGCGACGTCGGCGGGGGCGGGCTCGGCCAGCTGTGTGGCCAGCTCCGCCTCGCGCTCGGCCGAGGCGTCGTTTCCGAAGCCCAGTGCGTGGGCGGCCCGCAGGCCCGCCAGCTCTCCCGACGCCGCCGCGGCGGCATCCGTGTCGGCGCCCGCCACCTCGCCGGCGGCGAACACCCCGGCCGGCAGGTCGGCCAGCGCGAAATGCCCGCGCTGGCCGTCATAGGCGCTCCTGGCCCCGGCCTGGAGCAGCAACGAGGTCGCGGGGATGGTGCCGCCGGAGGCGATCACGAGGTCGCATTCGAACGAGTGCTCCGAGCCGCCGCTCAGCGGCTGGATGATCGCCTCGGTGACCGTCTTGCTGCCGCGGGCCTCGATCACCGTGTGGCCGCTGAACACCGGGATGCCGTCGCCGCGCAGGCGCTGGGCGAGCTCGCCGGCCTCGGGGCGAAGGTCGGCGATGGCCACGATCTGGACGCCGGCGGCGCGCAGCGCCCGAGCCGCGTGCAAGCCGCGGTCAGAGGTGGTGGCGATGACGGCGCGCTTGCCGGGGCTGACGGCGTACAGCGCGGCGAGGCGGCGAGCGCCGCCTGACAGCATCACCCCGGGCAGGTCGTTGCCGGCGAACACGAGGGGCTGCTCGATCGCGCCGGTGGCGAACACGTGGCGCGCGGCACGGACCTGGTGCAGCGTGTCGCGCTGCCACACCGGGACCATCCCGTCGAAGTAGCCGAGCGCGGAGCCGCGGTCGATGATCTCGACCCCGGCCCCGCGCGTACGCTCCACCAGCGCGGCAATCTCTGAGCGCTCGCCCTCGACGAGCTGCTGTCCTCCCGGCTCGGCGCCCTCGTCGGCGAGGACCACGTCGGCGCCGAGCTGTGCGGCGGCGAGCGCCGCGTGCAGGCCGGCCGGGCCGCCGCCGGTGACGAGGATGTCGGCGTGGCGGCGCCGGTACTCGGTGCGCCACTCGCGCTCGGGCTGGGAGTGGCGCAGCTTGCCCAGGCCGGCGGCGTTGCGCAGGATCTTCTCGTACAGCGGCCACAGCTTGCGCGGTCGGATGAACGTCTTGTAGTAGAAGCCGGGCGGGGTGAACGGGCCGCCGAAGATGTCGGTGGCCCGCATGGCGTCGAACTCCAGCGAGGGGAGCGCGTTGACGTGGGTGACGGTGATGCCCTCGCGCACGGGCTCGATACACGCCCTGGCCCCCGGAGCGCCGTCGACTGCGCAGATGCAGTTGGGGCACTGCCCGGCCACGCACATGAGCCCGCGCCGGCGGTGGTACTTGAAGCTGCGGCTGAACGTGCGCTGTCCGGCGGCGTACAGCGCCGAGCCGATCGTGTCGCCCTCGTAGGCCTCGACCTTCTTGCCGTCGAAGGTGAAGGAGATCCTCTTGGTCCGGTCGATGCGCTCGCCGGGCTGGGCAGTTGAGCCGGCTCACGACGGACCTTCACCGGGCAGGGCGGTGAACTTCACCTCGTTGGTGGTGGTGTCGCGCTCGGCGATGAACCACGCGCGGCAGCCCGAGCGGTGAAACCACCACTCGCGCTGGACCCCGGCGACGTTGCGGCGGAAGTAGTTGTAGGTGTTGAGCTCGCGAAAACTCGGGCGCGACTTGGGCCGGGCGGACACCTCGCCGCCGAAGCCGAAATCGGTCACCTCCCTCGCCCCGCAGTTGGGGCACTCCAAAAGGAACGACATGCGCAGGGACGCTAAGCCCGGCGCTTGATCCTGTCCAATATCGAATTAGGATGTATTGATCTGGTTCCCCTATCACAGGTGAGACATGGAACTCCGCCAGCTCCGGTATTTCGTCGCCGTCGCCGAGGAGCTGCACTTCCGACGCGCGGCGGCTCGTCTGCATATCTCCCAGCCGCCACTCAGCCAGCAGATCAGCGCCCTCGAGGCCGAGCTGGGGGTCCGGCTGCTCGAGCGCACCCGCCGGCGGGTCGAGCTCACCGCCGCCGGCGAGGCGTTCCTGCGCGACGCCCGCGCCACGCTGGCCGAGCTCGACGCCGCCGTGTCCACCGCGCGCGCGGTCGGGGCGGGCCAGGCCGGGCTCCTGCGCGTCTCGTTCGTGGGGTCCGCATTGCTGTCGATCGTGCCCGCCGCGGTGCAACGCTTCCGCCGCAGCCGGCCCGGCGTGGAGATCGAGCTGCGCGAGCGCTCCACCGCCGAGCAGCTGCGGGCGCTCAGCACCGGCGTCGTCGACGTGGCGCTGGTGCGACCGCCGATCCAGTCCGATATCGACCTGCACCTCCAGGAGGTGATGCGCGAGCACACGATCGCCGCCATCCCCGAGGACCACGAGCTCGCGCGGCTGCGGCGGATCCCGGTCAAGCGGCTGGCCGCGGAGCCGCTCGTCCTCTTCCCCCGCGCACAGGCGCCGGGTTACCACGACCAGCTCATCGGCCGGCTGGCGGCGACCGGCACCACGCCCCACGTCGTCCAGTACGCCCCGGAGATGACGACGATCATCGGGCTGGTGGCCGCCGGCATCGGCGTCTCGCCGGTACCGGCCTCGGTGGAGCACCTGGCCATCGACGGCGTCACCTACCGGCCGCTGGCCGGTGCGCCCGACACCGAGCTGGTCGCGCTCACGCGGGCGGGCGAGGCCTCGCCGCTGGCCGAGGCGTTCGTGGCCGACGCCCGTGCCGTCGCCTGACGGCGTGTAGGGTCCGGGGCGTGCCGGGCCGCGACCGCCTCGACCAGTGCTGGAAGGAGAACCTCCCCGCCTTCGGGCTGTGGGGCTCGATCCCGTCAACGCTCACGGCCGAGCTCGCCGCCGCAGCCGGCTTTGACTACGTCTGCGTCGACCTCCAGCACGGCGGCGCCGACGAAGAGCGGATGGTGGCGATGTTCGCCGCCATCGAGGCGCGGGGGGCGGTGCCGCTGGCCCGCGTGCTCTACAACGAGCCGTGGATGGTCAACCGGGTCCTCGACCTCGGCGCCGCCGGGGTCATCGTGCCGCTGGTCGGCACCGCCGCGGAGGCCGGGCGGGCGGTCAGTGGCTGTCGCTACCCGCCGCACGGCGTGCGCTCGTACGGGCCCCTGCGCGCCGCGCTCACCGTCGGCTCCGCGGATCCGCAGCGCCTCGCCGCCGGGGCGCTCTGCTTCGTCATGGTCGAGACCCGGGAGGGCCTGGACCACGTTGAGGAGATCGCCGCCACGCCCGGTCTCGACGGCATCTACATCGGGCCGTCTGATCTGTCGATCGGGCTCCGGCGCGACCCCGGTCACGGCGGCGATGTGCTCGAGCGCGCGATCGACCGCATCGCCCAGGCGTGCCAGGCCGCCGGGATCGTCGCCGGCATGCACTGCAACGGCGGCGGCGAGGAGGCCCGCGCCCGTGTGCAGGCCGGCTTCCGCATGGTCACCGTCGGTGTCGACGCCTCGCTGTTCCGCGCCCGCATCGGCGAGGAGCTCGCCGCGGCACGCGGCTAGCCCGCGCGGCGCAACCGCGGCTCGCGTTCGCTCCGGGCCTCGATCTGGTCCAGCTTGGCCAGCAGGTTCTGGGCCATGCGGATCGAGGCGGCGTCGATGAGCCGGCCATCGAGTGAGACCGCGCCCTTGCCCTGCGCCGCGGCCTCCTCCATGGCGGCGATGATCCGCCGGGTCCGGTGCGCGATGTCGGCGCTGGGCGTGAACACGTCGTTGGCCAGCTCGATCTGGCTCGGGTGGATCGCCCACTTGCCCTCGTAGCCGAGCACCGCGGCGCGGCGCGCCGAGGCGATGTACCCCTCGGGGTCGGTGAAGTCGCCGAAGGGCCCATCGATCGGGCGCAGCCCGTAGGCGCGGCTCACCACGGCGATCCGCGACAGCGCGTAGTGCCACTGGTCACCGAGGTGGCTCTCGCGCTCCTGTCCGAGGAAGAGGACTTCCTCACGGTCGGCCAGCATGGCGTAGTCGGGGTTGGTGCCGCCGATCGAGGTGGTGTGGCTCTGCAGCGACGCCGCATAATCGGCCACGCCGAACACCATCGCCTCCATCCGCTCGGGGCACGCGGTGGCGATCTCCTCACACTTGACCATGCCCATGGCGGTCTCGATGAGCACGGACAGCGCGATCTTGCGCTCCAGTCCCGTCGCCTCCTCGATCTGGGTCAGCAGCGTGGCCACGAGGTGGACGTCGCCCGCGCCGGACGCCTTGGGGATCATGATCGAGTCCAGGTGCCGACCCGCCTGCTCCACGACGTCCACGATGTCGCGGTAGCAGTAGTGCGTGTCCAGGCCGTTGATCCGCAACGAGACCGAGCAGCTCCCCCAATCCAGCTCGTTGAGCGCGTCGATGATGTTGGCCCGCGCCTGCGGCTTGTCGTCAGGCGCGACGGCGTCCTCGAGGTCGAGCATCACGATGTCGGCGCCCAGCGCCGGGGCCTTCTCGAGCATGCGGACGTTGGAGCCGGGGACGGCGAGCTCGGAGCGGTGCAGGCGGCTGCGGGTGGGCCTCATGGCGGGCAGGGTACGCGCGTCGCGTGGCGGCGCGCAACATATTTGGATGAATCCAATCCACCCATAGAAGGGACGCGATGGCTGCGCCCGTGCGGCGCAACTAAGCTGGCCCCATGACCACCGATACCCCCTCCCCGGTCCCGTCCCCCGCCAACCCGCCCGAGCGGCTGCTCTGCGGCCCCGGCCCCTGCAACGTGTCACCGGCCGCGCTGGCCGCCCTGCAGAAGCCGCTCCTGGGCCATATGGACCCGGACTTCGCCGACATCATGCTCGAGGTCGTGGCGCTCCAGCGGATCGCCTACCAGGCCGAAGGCGGGCTGGTGCTCCCGCTCCAGTCCACCGGGACCTCCGGGATGGAGTGCGGGCTCGCCCACCTGCTCGAGCCCGGGGACACGGCCATCATCGGCGTCAACGGCTTCTTCGGGCGGCGCATCGTCGAGATCGCCGTGCGCCTCGGCGCCAACGTGGTCAAGGTCGACGCCGACTGGGGCGAGCACGTGAGCAACGACGCCCTGCTGGAGGCGCTCGACCAGCATCCCGACGCCCGCCTCATGTGCGTCGTGCACGCCGAGACCTCAACGGGGGTGCAGCACCCTCTGGCCGAGCTCGGCGCCGCTCTGCGCGACCGCGACGTGCTCCTGATGGCCGACTGCGTCACCTCGCTGGGCGGCATCGAGCTGCGCTTCAGTGACTGGGGGATCGACTTCGCCTACTCCTGTTCGCAGAAGTGCGTCGGCGCGCCGCCCGGCATGTCGCCGGTGGCGGCGTCTGACCGCGCGCTCGAGCGCATCGCGGCCCGCGCCCACCCCGTGCCCTACGCGCTCGACCTCTCGCTCCTGCGCAAGTACTGGGTGGAACGCCCGCTCGCCTATCACCACACCACGCCCGTCCTGAACGTCTACGCGCTGCACGAGGCCCTGCGCGAGGTCGCGCTCGAGGGGCTGGACGCCCGCTGGGCGCGCCACATGGACGCAGGCCGCTACCTCCAGGACGAGGTCCGCTCGCGCGGCCTGGAATTGCTCGCCGAGCCCGAGTTTCAGCTGCCCCAGCTCACCGCGGTCAAGGTCCCCGAGGGCGTTGACGGCAAGGCCGTGGCGGGCCGCCTGCTGCGCGAGCACGGCATCGAAATCGGCGGCGGGCTGGCCGGGGCGCCCCCGATGTGGCGCATCGGCCTGATGGGCGTCAACGCGGATCGGGCCGTGGCCGACCGGGTGTTGAGCGCGTTTGATGCCGTGCTGGCCGACGAGCCGGCGTTCGCGACCAGCGCCTGAAACGGCGGGCTTTCGAAGAGGGACGCAGCGAACCTGTAAATCCCGACAAATCGGAAATCCGACAGCCGGTTTTCCCGGATTTGCAGCTGGTACATGGAAATCTCGGCAAACCACAACCGCGCGCAGAGGTTTGCCGACTTCTGCAGGCCGCTGCCCACGCCGCAGCCCCACCCTTCCCCAGCCCAAGCCGTTAAGAACGCCGAGGCCCCCTCCCCCGGCCCGAAGACACCGGCAGCCTCAGGCCACAGCCGCGCGGGCGGCGTCCGCCGCCTGAGCGGCCAGCAGCGTGTTGCGCAGCAGCATGGCGATCGTCATCGGCCCCACGCCGCCGGGCACCGGGGTGATGAAACCCGCCACCTCGACCGCCGAGGCGAACTCCACGTCGCCGACCAGCCCGGACTCGGTCCGGTTGATGCCCACGTCGATGACCGTGGCCCCGGGCTTGATCCAGCTGCCCTTGACCATCTCCGCGCGCCCCACGGCAGCGATCAACACATCGGCGCGGCGACACACCGCCGGCAGGTCGCGGGTGCGCGAGTGGCACATGGTGACGGTGGCGTTCTCGGCGAGCAGCAGCGCCGCCACCGGCTTGCCGACGAGGTCCGAACGGCCCACGACCACGGCCTCGGCGCCCTCGAGCGTGACGTCGTAGCGGCGCAGCAGCTCGATGCAGCCAGACGGCGTGCACGGCCGCAGCCCCGGCAGGCCCTTGGCCAGCAGCCCCGCGGAGACCGGGGTGAGCCCGTCCACGTCCTTGCCGGCGTCGATCAGCGTCGTCAGCCGCGAGCCGTCGATGTGGTCCGGCGTGGGGAGCTGAAGCAGGATGCCGGACACGCGGTCGTCGGCGTTGAGCTCTGACAGGAGCGCCACCACCTCGTCCTCGGAGGTGTCGGCGGGCAGGTGGTGGGCGAAGCCCTCGATGCCGACCTCGGCGCACGCCTTCTGCTTGCCGCCGACGTAGACCGCCGAGGCGGGGTCGTCGCCGACGAGTACCGTTGCCAGTCCAGGGCGGCGTCCGCCGCCATCCACCCACGATCCGATCTCGGCGCGCAATTCGGTGCGAACCTGTTGGGCTATGTCCTTGCCGTTGATGAGCGTTGCAGTCATTGGACCAATTCGTACAGTATGAGGAGAGTGCCGGTCAAGCCCACCTTAGCGTCGCCTCCGTCATTGCCCATGGCGACGCTCACGCGCGTCGCGCTCGACTGCCGGCTCTCCCCCGCCGACGTCCTGCGCGTCCTCGCCGAGCGCGACCCGCTGCCCTTCGCTCTCACCGGCCGATGGGCCGGCCCACCCGGCGGCGCGATCGTTGGCTCTGACCCGCTGCGCGTCGCCTCCGACGGCGAGGATCCCTTCGCCCTGCTCGACGCCGTGCCGCCCGTCGCACCGGCGCCGTCGGGCTCCGCGGTCGGCGGTGGCTGGTTCGGGTGGCTGGGCTACCGGCTGGCCGCCCGGGTCGAGCGCATCCCGCTGCACCCCCACCGGCCGGTGCCGCTCCCCGACTTTCACCTGGCCTACTACGACAACGTCCTGCGCCGCGACGCCGACGGGCGGTGGTGGTTCGAGGCGCTCGTGACCAGCGACCGCCGCGACGCCCTCGACGCCCGCCTTGGGCACGTCCGCGATCTGCTCGCCCGCAGCCCCGTTCGGCTCCCGGAGCCGCGGGTGTCGCCGTTGCGCCTGAGCGCGCATGACGCCCGCCACCACCTCGACGCCGTCGCCCGCTGCCGCCGGCGGATCGCGGCCGGCGAGATCTTCCAGGCCAACATCTGCCTGCGGCTGCAAGGCGAGACCGACGCCCGGGCCACCGACCTGTTCGCGGCCGCACTCGCGCACGTCGACCCGCCCCACGCGGCCGCATTTCACACCCCGCGCGGCGGGATTGCCTCGCTGTCGCCGGAGCTGTTCCTGCGCCGCCGGGGCCGGCACATCGTCACCGGCCCGATCAAGGGCACGATCGCCCGCGACCCCGACCCGGCGGTCGCGGCCGCCGCGCTCGAGCATCTGCGCGGCTCGGTCAAGGACGCCGCGGAGCACGTGATGATCGTCGACCTCATGCGCAACGACCTGGGGCGCGTCTGCGAGTACGGCACGATCGTCGCCCCGCGGCGGCCCACCGCCGAGCCCCACCCGGGGTTGTGGCACCTCGTCTCCCACGTCCACGGTCGCCTGCGTCCCGAGGTCTCAGACGGAGATGTCCTGCGAGCGACCTTCCCGCCCGGCTCGGTCACCGGCGCGCCCAAGGTCCAGAGCCTGCGGGTGATCGCCGACCTGGAGCCCGCCGGCCGCGAGGTCTACACCGGCGCCGTCGGCTTCGCCAGCCCGGTGGCCGGCCTCGAGCTCAACGTGGCCATCCGGACGCTCGAACTGGCCGACGGCCGCGTCTGGCTCGGCGCCGGCGGCGGCATCGTCGCGGACTCTGAGCCGCGTCGCGAACTCGAGGAGGCCCTCGCCAAGGCCCGCCCGATCGCGGCCGCGGTCGGCGCCGCGGTCGAGGTCGAGGACCGCAGTCCCGTCGCCAGTGCCGCCTGACCGCGCCCAGGGCGTCTTCGAGACGATGCTCGTCCGGCGAGGACAGGTGCACGCCTTGGACCGGCATCTGGAGCGCCTGGCTCACTCGCTGGGCGCGCTGTACGGGACCCGGCTGCCCGCCGGCCTGCCGCAGCGGTTGCGCCGGCACGCCGCCGGCCTGGGCGGCGAGCACCGGCTGCGCGTCGACGCCGTCCCCGGCCAGGAGCTGAGCGTGACCGCGCGGCCGCTCGCCGCCGGCTACCGCGCCCCGGTCACGCTCGTGCCGCTCGTCGTCCCCGGCGGCCTGGGGCCGCACAAGTGGCGCGATCGCCGAGCGCTGGAAGCTGCCGCATCACGATATCGTGGCACGATATCGGGGCACGAGCGGGCACCGCTGCTCGTGGACGCCGACGGCACGGTGCTCGAGGCCGCCTGGGGCAACGTGTGGCTGTTGGACGGCAACCGGTTGACCACCCCGCCGGCCGACGGCCGCATCCTGCCCGGGACGACCCGCGCGCTGCTGCTGGAGCACGCGCCCGCGCTGGGTCTCACCGTCCGCGAGGCGCCGATCTCGCTGGACGCGATGCGGACCGCGCCGGTCACGTTCGCCACCTCGTCGATCCGGCTGGCCGTCCCCGCCACCCTCGCCGGGTGCGCTGCGCCGCCGGCGGCGCCGGTCGACCGGATCCGGGACGCCCTTTCATAGAGTGCCGTGACCGTGCTCATCCGCCACGCCGACCCCGATGCCGACGCCGCCGCCTGCGCCGCCATCTACGCGCCCAGCATTGCCGAGAGCGTCGCGTCGCTGGAGGAGCGCGCCCCCGAGGCCCACGAGATGGCCGACCGCATCCGCATCATCTCGCGTGACTACCCGTGGCTGGTGGCCGAGATCGACGGCGAGGTGGCGGGCTACGCCTACGGGTCGCGCCACCACGAGCGCGCCGCCTACCGCTGGTCGGCCGATGTGACGGTCTACATCTCCGCGCTCCACCACCGCCAGGGGGTCGGCCGCGCGCTCTATGGGGCGCTGTTTGACCTGCTCGAGCGCCAGGGCGTCCACGAGGTGTGCGCCGGGGTGACGCTGCCCAACGACGCCAGCGTCGGGCTGCACGAGGCGTTGGGGTTCGCGCCCGTAGGCGTGTACCGCGACGTCGCCTTCAAATTCGGCCAGTGGCATAGCGTCGGCTGGTGGCAGATGAGCCTGCGCCCCCGCGACGGCGCGGCGCCCGCCGAGCTCGGCCCCCCTCTCCGGCTCGACGCGTCCTAAGCCTGGATCCGCCGATCCTGGGGTCGTCTCGCCGCCGGATGGCCGTCGCTATACGTCATCGGCGTCGCTCATAGGGATCACCCTTATGGTGCTCCGCCGATGACGTCTAGCTCGGCCCCCGACGCCGAGTCTCCGCCCATTATCGGTGGATCAAGGCTAAGCCGCCGGTGGCTCGGGCTGCACGCGCGGCAGCTCGATCGTGAACCTCGGTCCGTTCACCAGCACGCGCCCGCCGTGGCGCTCCGCGATCGCCGCCACGATCGACAGGCCGAGGCCTGAGCCGGGACGCTCGGACGCGCCGGCGCCCCGCCAGAAGCGCTCGAACAGGCGGTCGTGCTCGGCGGGATCGGGGCCCTCTCCCTCGTCCACGACGCTGAGCCGGGCCATGCCGTCGTCGCGCTCGAGCGACACGGTCACGCCGCCGCCCCGCGGCCCGTGCACGAGCCCGTTCTCGATGAGGTTGGCGAGCGCGCGGCGCAGCGCGTCGTTGTCGCCGTTGACGGTCACCACGTCCAGTCCGCCCAGATGCACCCGGCCCGGATCCTGGGCGTCCACCGCCTCGCGCACGAGGAAGTCCAGACGCAGCGGCTCGAGCTCGTGGCCGCCCTCCTCCACCCGCTCCAGGGCCAGCAGCGAGTCCACGAGCCGCGCCAACCGCAGCGTGTCGTGACGCAGCTCGGCCATCACCTCGGCGTCGGCGCCGTGGCGGGCCGCGTACTCGACGTTGCCCAGCAGCGCCGTGACCGGGGTGCGCAGCTCGTGCGAGGCGTCGGCGAGCAGCCGGCGCTCGCCCTCGCGGGCCTGCTCCAATGACGCGAGCATCCGGTTGAGCACGCCGGTGAGCTGGCCGATCTCGTCGAGCGTGGCCGCCTCGGGCAGCCGGCGCGCGGGATCGGCGGTGGCCTCGATCTCGCCGGCGGCCGCCGCCAGGGAGCGCAGCGGGCGCAGGCCACGGCGCGTCAGCGCCGCCGCGGCGAGCGCCGCCACCAGCACCACCCCGGCACCGGTCAGCGCCACCAAGAAGCCCAGGCGCGAGGTGGTGTGGGCGATGTCCGAGGTGTCGGAGCCCACCAGCACGGCGCCGCCGGCGGCGGGCCCGCTGGCGTCGGCGATGGGCGCTGCGTACAGGCGCAGCGGCCGCCCGTCGAACTCGATGTCCTCGGCGCCGGTGCGCCCGCGCAGGCGGGCGGCGCGCTCCAGCGCGTCCTCGGGCAGGACCCGCGCGCCGAGGTTCAGCGAGCGCGCCACGATCCTGCCGCGGCGATCGACCACCTCCACCGAGATCTGGCGGCCGGAGACGGGGCTCTCCAGCGCCCCGGGATCGGTGAGGACGGCGGGCGTGGAGATGGCCAGCTCGGCCACCTCCTGGGCGCGCTGGCGCAGGGCGGTGTCCAGCGACGCCCGCAGCTCGTGATCGACCAGGGCCACCGTCACCGCCGCAAACAGAACCACCGCGAACAGAACCACCGTCGCCGTCGCCGCCGTGATCCGTGCGCGCAGCGAACGAAACGGTCTCACTCCGGACCGACCCCGTCAGACTTTATTTTGTTGTTTTTGTGGCTAAACCTCTCTCTTCCGGCTAAAGTTTCAGTACGCAACACGGAGGTTTGCAAGGTGGTGATGGAGCTGTTCGGGCCGGGCAAGCCCGCGCGGGTTCTTGTGGTGGAGGATGACGCGCGCTCAGCCATGGAGTTGGGAGAGATGCTGCGGGCAGTGTTCGGCCGCGGCCTGGTGGTTAGTCATACACCCGACGTGGCCGACGCCACGCAAGAGCTCGCCGATCACGGCGCCACCTGCGTGCTGCTCGACGTGCGCGGAAGAGCGCCGCTGAAGGCGCTGGCGCAGCTTGGATCGGCCAGTCCGACGACGCCGATCATCGTGCTCGCCGACGGCGTTGACGAGGAGTCCGGCGTGGCCGCGGTGCGCGCAGGCGCGCAGGACTTCCTGCTGCGCTCCGAGCTCAGCCCCGGGCTGCTCGGCCGCGCCGTCCGCTATGCCGTCGAGCGCAAGCACAGCGAGGCCGCGCTCGCCCGGCAGGCGCTGCATGACCCGCTGACCTCGCTGCCCAACCGGGCGCTGTTCCTGGACCGGCTGCGCGGGGCCCTGGACCGCAGCCGCAGGAACGGCACGCCGGTGGTGGTGCTGTTCTTGGACGTCGACGGGTTCAAGGAGATCAACGACACGCTCGGGCACAGCGCCGGGGACCGGCTCCTGTCCGTCCTCGCCGAGCGCTTCCGCGGGATGCTGCGCCCCATGGACACCGTCGCCCGCTTCGGGGGCGACGAGTTCACGTTCCTGTTCGAGGGCCTGGACAGCGAGGAGGAGGCGACGCTCGTTGCCCAGCGCATCACCCACTCGGCGGGCCTGCCGATCACGCTGGCCGGACAGCAGCGGTCGGCCTCGATCTCCATCGGCGTGGCCATGGTCACTGATCCCGAGGAGGAGATCGACGACATCATCCGCCGGGCCGACACCGCCATGTACCGGGCCAAGGACTCCGGCGGCGCGTGCTATGAGGTGTTCGAGGACGTCATGGCCCCCCTGCTGGGTCCGCGTACCCACCTGGAGCGCGAGCTGCGCCGGGCGGTCGAGCGCGAGCAGCTGCGCGTGTACTACCAGCCTCGGATCTCGTTCCACGAAGAGGCCGGCCTGGAGGGGTTCGAGGCGCTCGTGCGCTGGGAGCACCCCGAGCTGGGGCTGATGGAGCCGATCGAGTTCATGTCGATCGCCGAAGAGACCGGGCTGATCGTGCCGATCGGAGACTGGGTGCTGATGGAGGCGCTGGACCGGGTCGAGCGCTGGCGCGAGTCGCGTCCCGGTGTGACCATCAGCGTCAACCTCTCGGCGCGTCAGCTGGGCGAGGCCGACCTTGTGGAGCGGCTGTCGGCCGCCATCCAGGACGGCGGCCACGATCCGCACGTCCTGTGCCTGGAGGTCGCCGAGGGGGCGGTGGAGGCGGCGCCGGAGCTGGCCCTGCGCCAGCTGGCCGCGCTCAACGAGCTCGGGATCACGCTCGCCATCGACGACTTCGGCACCGGGACCTCGTCCTCGATGACGCTGTCGGAGCTGCCGGTGCACATCCTCAAGATCGACACGACGCTCGTCGCCCGGCTCGGTCGGGCCGAGGGGGACCTGGATCCGGTCAGCGACGCCGTGGAGCTCGGCCACGCGCTGGGGCTGAAGGTGGTCGCCGAGGGCGTCGAGACCGACGCCCAGCTGGCCCAGCTGCGCGACATTGGCTGTGACGGCGCGCAGGGGTTCCTGTTCAGCCAGCCGATGCCCGAGGAGAGCGTCTACAGCCTGCTCGGCACCGCGTGACCGCCGGCGCCGCGTGCTCAGGCGCGCAGCACGAACCCCGTGCCTCGCAAGGTCCGGATGAGCGGCGGGTCCCCCAGCTTGCGCCGTAGCCGGGTGATGTAGCGATCCACGACATTGGCCTCGGCGGCGTCGTCCCAGATCTCCCGGAGCGCCCGCTCGCGAGTGACGACGCTCCCGGGCCGGCGCAGCAACAGCTCCAGCAGCGCCGCCTCGCGTCCGGTCAGCTCCAGCGGGCGCCCGCCCCGGGTGGCGGTCCGGCCGGCGAGATCGAGACTGAGGTCGGCGTAGGCCAGGGAGTCCGACGGCTGACCGCGGCGGGTCAGGGCCCGCAGGCGCGCCACGAGCTCCTGGACCGCGAACGGCTTGACCAGGTAGTCGTCGGCGCCCGCCTCGAGCCCGGCGACGCGGTCGGCGACGGCGTCGCGCGCGGTGAGCATGAGGATCGGAGTGGGCAGCCCCTTGCCGCGCAGGCGCCGGCACACGGCCAGGCCGTCGAGCGTCGGCATGGCCACGTCCAGGACGATCACGTCGGGGGCGAAGCGCTCGGCGGCGGCCAGCGCCGTCCCGCCGTCCCCCGCGACGGTCACCTGAAACCCCTCCGCCGACAGCGTGCGGGTGAGCATCCGCTGCAGCGGAGGGTCGTCGTCAACGACGAGAACGCGCTCGGCGTCGGGCGGCGGGTCAGCCACCGGCGACGTCGCGACGGATGAAGACCAGGAATGCCGCGCCGATCGCCGGGATCGCGTACAGCGCGCACACCCAGGCCGCCCGCACGATCGGCTCCCAGTCCGTGGGCGTGCGTAGCAGCCCCTGCCACGCGCTGAACTGCGTGCTCAGCAGGTAGGGCTGGAGCGCGCCCAGCCCGGGCAGAATCCCGATCAGCTGGATGAGCAGCGACACCATCAGGGTGCCGACCACGGCGGCGGCGCTGTTGTGCGTCACCGTCGACAGCAGCAGCCCGATACAGACGATCGACGCGATCGGGATGAGGTAGACGAGCAGACTGACGTAGACCAGCTCGAGGGCCTTGGGCGCGGAGACGATCGTCCCCGACAGGCTCTGCAGCGAGTTGAACCCCGACTGGAGGCTTCCCGCGATCACGGCCACCGTCCCGCACAGGAAGATCGCGAGCACCGCGTAGCTGCTCGCCGCCAGCGCCTTGCCGGCGAACAGCTGCCAGCGCTCCAGAGACCGGGTGAAGATCGTCTTCAGGGTGCCGTTGTGGTCCTCGGAGGCGACGATGTCCCCCGCCACCAGCGCGGTGATGAGCGGGAACATCCACACCGCCCCGAACAGCAGGATGACCAGCGGCACGGCCAGGCCGCTGCGGTCCAGGTAGTCCGAGAAGGCAAAGCCCCCGCCGCGGTCCTGGTGGTGGCGCAGGTGGATCGCCAGCACGAACAGGATCGGCACGATGATCGCCGCGCCCAGGCCAATGTACGTGCGCTTCTGGTGGCGCAGCTTGAACAGCTCCCAGCGGTAGACGGTGGCGACGCCGGGCATCAGTGGGCGCTCTCCGCCGCCGGCGCGGGCTCCGGGTGCGCCGGGTCGGCGAAGCCGTCGGGGACGCCGTCGCCCTCGGTGAAGCGGAAGAAGAGATCCTCCAGGGTGACCGTCTGGGGCGCCATCGCGTGGATGAGCGCGCCGGACTCCACGAGCGCCTGGCTCAGCGCCCCCACGGCGTCCTCGTCGGCGGTGAAGGAGATCCGCCCGTGATCGGTGCGCACGTCGCCGATCCCCGGCTGGGCCCCGCACACGGCCAGCGCGCGCTCGTCGTCGGTGGTCTGCAGCCAGTAGCGCGTGCCGGCGCCCCGCTTGAGCTCGGCGATCTCGCCCTCGTAGACGATCCGCCCCTGGCGGACGATCGCGACCCGGTTGCACACGTCCTCGATCTCGGTGAGCAGGTGGCTGGACAGCAGCACGGTCATCCCCTGCTCGGCCAGGCGCCGGATCAGCAGGCGCATGTCGCGCATGCCCGCCGGGTCAAGGCCGGTGGCGGGCTCGTCGAGGAGCAGCAGCTTCGGGTCGCGTAGCAGCGCCGCGGCGATCCCCAGCCGCTGGCGCATGCCGTGGGAGTAGCCGCCCACCTTGTCGCGCTGGCGGCCGGTCAGCTCGACCATCTCGAGCGCCTCGTCGATCCGCTCCGGGGCACCGCCGCCGTCGTAGGCGGCGAGCATCTCGAGGTTCTTGCGCGCGCTGATGTAGGGGTAGAACGTGGGCGCCTCCACGAACCCCGCCACGCCCCGAAGCGCTCGCACGCTCTCCATCGGGTCGCGGCCGAACAGCCGGACGGTGCCGGCGGTAGGGCGGATCAGCCCCAGCATCATCCGCAGCGACGTGGTCTTTCCCGCCCCGTTGGGTCCGAGGTAGCCATAGACGTCGCCGGTCCGGACCGTCACATCGACGCCGCCGACGGCGGTCAGCTCGCCGTAGCGCTTGACCAGCCCGCGGACCTCGATCGGTGGCGGTCCGGCATCGGCGTCTGCTGCCGCTGCCGGACCGTGGACCGAGCTGTCTCCGCCAACCGTCACGGAGTGGGTTTCGTCAGCGCGCGCGAGGCGGTCTCCGCCGCGTACGGGGCGACGGAGCCGAGCACCGTGTAACCCACACCGCCCCGGTTGAACTGAACCACCGTGCCCAGCGGCGTGGCGAGCTCGGTGCCGGTGGCGCCATTGATCGACACTGACGGGAGGCTGAGGGCGCCGTGGTCAACACCCGCGCCGCTGGACGCGGCCGCCTGCGACGAGGCGCTCTGCTCGATCACCGCGATCCCGCCGAGGCCCTGGCCATAGGTGACCAGCGCGGCCGGCTTGCCACCCCAGCTCAGCAGGGTGACGCCCTCCCGCGGCAGACCGGCGAGCGACTTGGGCGCCGAGAGCGTGAACGGCACATGGGCGGCGACGGCGGCCACGCCGTCGACGTGGGTGCGCGCGGCCTTGCGGGCGGCCCGCGCCGTACCCGCTGCCGCGGCGTGCTTGTCGGCCGTGGAGACAGTGACCACCTTGTCGCCGGCCGGCGGCGAGATGGCCAGGTCCGAGGGCGAGATCGCGCCGTAGGAGATGTTGGTCGCGGTGAGCGCCAGCACGGGCGTCGGGTTTCCGCGGGCGTAGATGGCGAACCTCAGCGGGACCCCGGTGATGGCGTCCCAGGCCAGCTTCGCGCGGCCCAGCAGCCCGCCGGAGTGCTTCGGTGAGACGGACAGCGAGTACGCCGCACGGCCCGCCACGTCGCCGGGGTCGGAGGTGGCCGCGCCGCCGACGTCGACGTGCTTCATGAGGCGGGTGATCTCGGACTGGATCTGCGCCACCGTCGGGCCGCCCTGAGCCTTGGCGCCGGCCTTGTCGGCCTTGCCGGACGTGTCGGCCGGCAGCGAGCCCTTGTACACGATGTTCTGCATCGGATCTGAGATCCAGAAGGAGTTCTTGTTGACCACGAGGTTGGCGTCGCCGTTGTCGCCCTGGAACTCGATGCGGAGCCGGTGATCGTTGGTCAGCCACACGCGGCCGTGCTGCGTCCCCTGCAACAGCGGGTCGGCGGTCTCGCCCGGCAGGTCGGCGGAGCTGATCAGATTGTTGGTGAAGGCGATGTCCGCCGTGACCCCGGCCACCGGCTTGGCCGACAGGGCGTCGTGGACCGCTCGCGCGAGCGGCTTGGCTTTCGGCACCGGCCCGTTGCCGGTAGCGGCGACGGCGATCGCGGTGCCCGCGGCGATCGCGATGATCAGGCCGCCGATGACGGCCAGAAGACGGCCGGTGGGTGCTGTACGCAGGAATTTCATGTCAGTGCGCCTTTCCTTGGACGAGACCAAGATCGCAGGCGAGCTTGAAATTACTTTGACAGACGCGAAGCGGCGCCCAGATGGTTGGGATCAACCATCTACTGTGCTCCTTCATGTGCCGGCTGTTTGGGATGACCGGGGGCCGCGAGCCCGTCCACTCCACGTTCTGGCTGCTCGAGGCGCCAGACTCGCTGGCCCAGCAGAGCCGCCGCGAACCCGACGGCACAGGACTGGGGTATTACGACGCCGCGGGCCGCCCCGCCGTGTCCAAACAGCCCGTGGCCGCCTTCGAGGACCAGGCGTTCGCCCGGGAGGCCAAGGAGATCGATTCGCGCACATTCGTGGCCCACGTCCGCTACGCCTCCACGGGCGCGCTCTCGGCGCGCAACACTCATCCCTTCGAGCAGGACGGGCGCCTGTTCGCCCACAACGGGGTGATCGAGGATCTCGACCGCCTGGAGGCCGAGTTGGGCGACGACATGGCCCTGGTCGCCGGCGAGACCGACTCTGAGCGCTTCTTCGCCCTCATCACCCGGGAGGCGCGGCGCACCGGCGACGTCGGCGAGGCGATCGCGGCGGCAGCGCGCTGGGTGGCCGGGAACCTGCCCCTATTCGCCATCAACGTCGTGCTCATCACGGAGTCCGACCTCTGGGCGCTGCGCTATCCCGACACCCACGACCTGCTCGTGCTCGAGCGTGCCGCCGGCGGCGCCGGAGGCGATCGCCACCTCGAGCACTCCAGCCCGCGCGCCAGCATCCGCGTGCGCTCCGGCGACCTGACCGCCCGCCCCGCGGTGGTGGTTGCTACCGAGAAGATGGACGAGGACCCCGGCTGGGTGCCGTTGGCGTCCGGAGAGCTCCTGCATGTCGACGCCGATCTGCGCGTGACCCGGCGCCGGATCATCGACAGCCCTCCGGCGCACCCGCTCACGCTCGCCGACCTCGGCCAGAAGGCCGCCGCCTCCCAGAGCCCCCAGACCCGCTGAGCGCGGCTCCCCGTCCCCGGCCCACACCCCGAGCCCACACCCCGAGCCCTCACCCCCTCACCGCGACCGCTCACTAATCAACAGTTGCGATCTTTGATCGCTATAGCGATCAAAATGTCGCGAATCACCGGGCGGGGCCGAGCCAGGCGAGCCGACGATCCCGGTATGCAACGATCGGGCCCAGGCATGAGCACCACCGCCCCCCTTCCCCCCGGCCCCAAGCTGCCCCGCTGGGCCCAGACCGTCGGCTTCATGCTCGGCGGCGTGCGCTTCCTCGAGGCGTGCCGCCGGCGCTACGGCGACGTGATCACCATGGGGACGCTGTTTGACCAGCGGTTCGTGATGGTGTTCGATCCCGCCCAGGTCAAGGAGGTCTTCCAGGGCTCGGGCGACCAGCTGCACGCCGGGGAGGCCAACGCGCTGCTGGGCCCGATCGTCGGCGAGCGCTCGGTGCTGCTCCTCGACGGCGCTGAGCACCTGCGCCATCGCCGGCTGATGCTGCCGCCGTTTCACGGCAAGCGGATGCTCGCCCACGTCGACACGATGCGCGCCTGCGCCGACGCCGAGATCGACCGCTGGCCGATCGGCGCGCCGTTCACCCTGCTGGAGAGGATGCAGGCGCTCACGCTGCGGGTGATCCTGCGCACGGTGTTCGGCTACGCCCCCGGCGCCGAGGAGGACGAGCTCGCACGGCGCCTGCGCGCCATGGTCGAGCCGCTGTCTCGGCCGCGCGGCGTGCTCGTGCTCAACGCCGTCATGCGCGGGCGCAACGAGCGCAGGTCCGCCCAGGAGTTCGGAGCCCGCCGGCGGGCCGTGGACGAGATCCTCTATGCCGAGATCGCCCGCCGCCGCGCCGCTCCCGACCTGGACGAGCACGACGACGTGTTCTCCGGCCTGCTGACCGCCCGCGACGAGGACGGTGTCGGCCTCACCGACCGCGAGGTCCGCGACGAGCTCCTCACCCTCCTGCTCGCCGGGCACGAGACGACCGCCACCGGCCTGGCCTGGACGTTTGACCTCGTGCTGCACGACGCGCGCGTCCGCGAGCGCGCGCAGCAGGGTGACGAGCGCTACCTCGACGCGGTCGTCAAGGAGGCGCTGCGCATCCGGCCGGTGATCCCCGGCGTCGGGCGCGTCGTGCGCGAGCGCCCGTTCCGCATCGGCGCGTACGAGGTGCCGGTCGGTGTGGAGATCAACCCGTCGATCCGCACCATCCACCGGCGCGCCGACCTCTATCCCGACCCGGAGGCGTTCTCACCCGAGCGCTTCCTCGCCGAGGACGCTCCGGACACCTACACCTGGGTGCCGTTTGGGGGCGGGACGCGCCGGTGCCTGGGCGCGAGCTTTGCGCTCACCGAGATGAGGGTCGTGCTCGCTCGCGTGCTCGAGCGCGCCGCCCTGAGCCCGGTCGATCCCGATCGGGCCAAGGGGCAATTCCGCGCGATCACGATCGCCCCCAAGGGCGGCGTCCAGGTGCGCCAAGACCGGCCGCCGCTTCCCGCGACAGACGGCGCCGGCACCGCCGCCGACGCCGACGCCGCCGATCAGCGCGTGCCGGCCGCGTAGCGCAGGATTGACAGGTCCGTCAGCCACTCCACCGGCGCCTTGTCGTCGGTGTAGACCGCGCCGCCGCCCAACGGCGGGCCCAGCCGGCCCGACGTCGACGCCAGCAGGCCCTGCAGGGCCAGCGGCAGCTGGGCATGAGCGGCGAGCATCGACGCAGCTGACAGCGGCCCCGTCGAGGCCACCAGGAGCGAGTTGTCAGCGCTCACGCGGTCGCGGACCACGTAGGGAAACACCGCGCGCAGCGTGGCGGTGACCACCCGCTCCAGCGAGCTCGAGTCCGGGAGGTGGCCGACGTTGACGATGAACGTCCCGCCGGGGCGCAGGTGCGCGCGCGCCGAGGCGAAGAACTGGCGCGTCACGAGGTAGAACGGGATGTAGGGCTGCCGGTAGGCATCCATGAAGATCGAGTCATAACGGGCGTGGCTGGCCTGGAGCCACGGTCGGGCGTCGGCGGTATAGAGATGCAGGCGCGGGCCCGACAGGTGGAAGTAGCGCTTGCCGATCGCCGTCAGCGCACCGTCGAGCTCGACGGCGTCCACGCGCGTGTTCGGGAAGAAGTGCCCGTAGGCGCGCGCCACGCTGCCGGCGGCATCGCCGAGGATCGCGATCCGGCCGGGCGGCGCCGGCGCGCTGGTCCGCGCGGCGAACGGCAGCACGAGGAAGTCGTCCCAGTAGCCGTGGGTGAGGTAGGTCCCGGGCCGGTACACGGAGTGCACGGCCACCCCCTCGTTGAGCTGGAGCCAGCGGACGCCGCTGCGGAACTGGACGACGCGCGCGTACTGGTACTCGGTCTCGGTGGCGTAGATCACCCGGCCGTGGGCGACGCCCGCGCCGATCGCCGGCGGCGGAATGGCCAGCGACGCGCCGACCACTGCCGGCACGACCCAGAACCGCCACAGGTGCAGCCCCGGCACCGAGACGAGCGCCAGCGACAGCGCGAAGACGATGAACGTCCGGTGGGTGCCGATCGTCGGGATGAGCAGCAGCGCGGCCAGGAAGGTGCCGACCAGCGAGCCGACGGTGGAGATCGCGTACAGGTTGCCGATCGTGCGCCCGGTCTCGCTGACGCGCTGCACGCTCAGCCGGCTCACGTATGGCGCGACCGTGCCCAGCAGCATCACCGGCACCGCCACCAGCACCAGCACCCCCGCCAGTGACCCGGCGAACCCCCCGACGCTGAGCGAGCCCAGCGCGTTGACCGAGAGGCGCAGGAATGGGTCGGCCACGAAGGGCACGAGCGCCAGGAGCAGCGACGCGACCAGGACCACTGCGCACAGCCCGCGCAGGTCGGCGCGGCGGTCGGCGAGCTTGCCCCCCAGCCAGTACCCGGCCGACAGCGCCACGAGGACGGTGGCGATCGTGTTGGCCCAGATGATCGTCGACGCGCCGAAGTAGGGGGCGAGCAGGCGGGCCGCGGCGATCTCGGTGCCCAGGCTGGCGGCACCCACCACGAAGGCGATGGTCCGCACCAAGACCGGGTGCGGAGCGCGTCCGGCGACCCCCACGAGCAGCTCCGGAGGCGCCGCTTCAGAGTGCTGCTTCGGGCCCGTCGCCTCGGCCATGTTCCGAGATTAGTAATTTGACGGCGTGATCAAGCTGTTTGACTCCGCCGTGTCGGGCAACTGCTACAAGGTCCGGCTGCTGCTGACCCAGCTCGGGATCCCGTTCGAGCGCCAGGAGCTGAGCGTCTTCGACCGCTCCGACCGCCCCGACGTCCTCGGCGGACTGAACCCGGCACTCCGGGTCCCCACCCTCGTCCTCGACGACGGCCGCACGCTGGGGGAGTCAAACGCGATCCTCTGGTACTTCGGCGACGGCACCGATTACGTGCCCACCGACCCTTATGAGCGCGCCCAGGTCATGCAGTGGCAGTTCTTCGAGCAGTACGACCATGAGCCCAACATCGCGGTTGCCCGGTTCTGGGAGCTGGCCGACCTACACCCGCCGGCGGCGGTGCTCGAAGCCAAGCGCGCCGGCGGCGAGCGGGCCCTGGCGGCGATGGAGGGCCACCTCGCCGGACGCGAGTTCCTGGTCGGCGACCGCTACTCCGTCGCCGACATCTCGCTCTACGCCTACACGCACGTGGCCCCCGAGGGGGGGTTCACGCTGGAGCCCTACCCGGCGGTGCGCGAGTGGCTGGCCCGGGTTGCCGGGCAGCCCGGGCACATCGCCATCTCGGACTGACCCCGGCCCGTCAGTCGGTCCAGAAGTCGCGCTTCATCTCGGTGTTCTCGCCCTCCGTGTGGGCGCCGAAGGCCAGCAGCTCCATCCCGTCGGGCCCGGCCTCCCATTCGCGCATCGTGTCGACCGGGCAGTAGACGATGTCGTGCGGGCCGACGTCGATCACGTCGTCCTGCACGCGGAAGCGCCCAGAGCCCGAGAGCACGACGTACGCCTCCTCGGATTGCGGGTGGCTGTGGCCGAAGCCGACGCGGCGGCCCGGGTTCATGCGGTACCGGGTCAGGCCGATGCCCTCGGCGCCGAGCGAGCCGCGAGCGAAGCGGGCCTCGCCCATGTCGGCCATGCCGTAGTCGGGCGCGAGGTCCTTGACCTCGGAGAAGTTGAGCTTCGTATAGGTGGTCATGAGGCCACGCTAACGCCTGGCGCCCGAGACCGCACCGTCGCCGAGCCGGGGTCGAAAACGTCGTCTGGATAAGCTGGCCTGATGCGAGACGCTCTCATCTGCGAGCCGCTGCGCACGCCCGTGGGCAGGTTCGGCGGCATGTTCCGCGAGGTTCCGGTGACCGAGCTCGCCACGACCGTGATCAGGGCCATCCTCGAGCGCACCAGCGTCCCGCACGACGAGATCGACGACGTCCTGCTCGGCCAGGGCTACGCCAACGGCGAGGCCCCGGCGCTGGGGCGGGTGGCGGCGCTCGACGCCGGGCTCCCCGTCGACGTGCCCGGCCTTCAGATCGATCGGCGCTGCGGGTCGGGGCTCCAGGCGGTCATCGAGGCCAGCATGCAGGTCCAGACCGGCGCCGCCGACGTCGTGCTCGCCGGCGGGGCCGAGAGCATGAGCCAGGCCGAGCTCTACTCGACCACGCTGCGCTGGGGCGCGCGCTCGGGCGGCGCGATGCTGGAGGACCGGCTGGTGCGTGGCCGCGTCACCGCGGGCGGCGAGAACTTCCCGGTGCCCGGCGGCATGATCGAGACCGCCGAGAACCTGCGCCGCGAGTACTCCATCCCCCGCGAGGAGCAGGACGAGCTCGCGCTGCTGTCGCACCAGCGCGCCGTTGCCGCGCAGGAGAGCGGCGCCTTCACCGAGGAGATCGTCCCCGTCGAGGTCCGCGAGCGCAAGACCGGCACCCGCCTGATCGAGCGCGACGAGCACCCGCGCGCCGACGCGTCGCTGGACAGCCTGGGCTCGTTGCGCCCCGTGATGGCGCGAAAGGATCCCGAGGCCACGGTGACCGCGGGCAACGCCTCGGGCCAGAACGACGGCGCCGCGATCTGCCTCGTCACCCACGCCGAGAAGGCGGCCGAGCTCGGCCTGACCCCGGTGGCGCGGCTGGTGAGCTGGGGGGTCGCCGGGGTCCCGCCCAAGACCATGGGGATCGGGCCGGTCCCGTCGACGGCCAAGGCGCTCAAGCGCGCCGGGCTCTCGATGGACGACATGGACCTCATCGAGCTCAACGAGGCCTTCGCCGCCCAGGTGCTCGCGGTGCTGCGCAACTGGGACCTTCCCGACGGCTTCAAGCGCGTCAACGTCAACGGCTCCGGCATCTCTCTGGGGCACCCGATCGGCGCCACCGGCGGCCGGATCCTCGCCACCCTGCTGCACGAGCTGCACCGTCGCGGGGCGCGCTACGGGCTGGAGACGATGTGCATCGGCGGCGGCCAGGGACTGGCCGCGATCTTCGAGAACGTCGACGCCTGACGTGGCGCCCGGAGCGAGTCCGGGCGGCGGGCCCGGTCCCGACGAGGCCACCCTCCGCGAGGTCATCGAGACCCTGGCGCCGCTCGAGCGACGCGCCGGATCGGAGGACGAGCGCCGCGCCGCGGAGTGGATCGCGCAGCGGCTGCGTGCCGCCGGCTGCGAGGCCGAGGTGCAGGAGGAGCGCTTCCACGACGGCTACGCCCGCGTGATGGGCACGCTGTCGATCGCCAGCGGCCTGGCCGGCGTCGCGGCCCTGGCCAGCCGCCGGGCGCGGCCGGTGGCGGGCGCCGTGGCCGGAGCGGTGACAGCGGCGATCGTCGATGACGTCTCCAACGGCCCGCGGCTGTTCCGCCGCGCCACCAGCCCCGCCCGGACGACGTGGAACGTCGTGGGCGGATGCGGGCCCGCCGACGCGCCCCGCACGCTCGTGCTCCTGGCCCACCACGACGCCGCCCCCACCGGGAGGATCTTCGACCCCCGCTTCCAGACCTGGCTGGGCGAGACCTTCCCCGGGATCATCGAGCGCATCGACACGTCGCTGCCGCTGTGGGGGACGCTGCTGGCCGCGCCCACGCTCGTGGCGCTCGGGTCGCTGCGCGGGCGGCGCGGACTGATCGCCGCCGGGGTCGCCGGCTCGGCGCTGGGCGCCGCCGTGTTCGAGGACGTCGCGCGCAGCCCGGTCGTGCCCGGCGCCAACGACAACCTGACCGCCGTGGCGCTGCTGGTGGCGCTGGCCGAGCGTCTGCGCGCGCGCCCGGTGTACGGCCTGCGGGTGCTGCTGGCCTCCTGCGGCGCCGAGGAGGTCATCCAGGGCGGCATCCACGGCTTCGCGCGCCGCCACTTCCCGGCGCTGGACCGCGACCGGACGTGGTTTCTCAACCTGGAGACGCTCGGCTCGCCGCAGCTCATCCTGCTCGAGGGCGAGGGCCCGGTGGTGATGGAGGATTACCATGACCGCGCCTTCAGAGACCTCATCTGCCGGGTCGCGGACCGCAGCGGCGCGCATCTGCGCCGCGGGATGCGCACTCGCAACTCGACCGATGCCGTCATCCCCAGCCGGGCCGGCTACCCCACCGCCACGCTCTGCTCCATGAACCGCCACAAGCAGCTGTCCAACTACCACCTCATGAGCGACACGCCCGGCAACGTCCTCTACCGCACGGTGCACCAGGCCCTGGTCGTCACCGAGGCCGTGGCGCGCGAGCTCGCCGCCAACCCCTGGATCTGACGCGCCGCGCCATGCCCCTCGCCGGCGAGCTCACCCTCCAGCTCTTCGATCACACCGACGTCAGCCTGCGCGGCCAGGCCTACCAACGCGCGATGGCGGGGATCGAGGCCCACGACGGGTGGCTGGCGGCCTGCCCATACGGCTTCCTCGTGCTCGAGCGCGAATCGGCGGAGTTCTTCCTGCGCACCCGCGACGCGACGTTCCCGGGGATGACCATCGCGCAGCTGTTCGGGATCGAGGACGGCCCGCTGCACGAGGAGATCGTCAAGAACATCATCAACGTCAACGGTGACGACCACCGCCGGCTGCGCAACCTCGTCAACCCGGCGCTGGCGCCGCGCGCGGTTGCCCGCTACCGCCCGGCGATGCGCGAGTACCTCGCCGAGCTGCTCGATGCGGTCGCACCGGGCGAGGAGTGCGAGTTCATCGCGGCCATCGCCAAGCCGTTTCCCTCGCTGGTCATCGCCCACTTGATGGGCGCGCCGCGGCGCTGGTCCCCCAAGCTGCACGAGTGGTCCAACGTCATCCAGCGCCAGTTCGACGCCACCAGCCTCATGGCGGAGCGGCCCCGCATCGAGGCCGCCGTGGAGGAGTTCTACGTGTTCGCCGACGAGCTCATCGCCGGCCGGCGCGGCGACCCCGGTGACGATCTCATCACCGACCTCATCGCCGCGGAGTCAGAGGGCGAGCGCCTCAACCACGACGAGCTGCGCAACCTCGTGCTCAACATCCTCGTCGGCGGCGTGGACACCAGCCAGAGCCAGCTGGCCCACGCCGTGCGCCTGCTGGCGCTGCACCCCGAGCAATGGGACGCGCTGCGCTCGGATCCCGACCGGCGGGCGCTGCCGGCGGTGGACGAGGCACTGCGCTACGAGCCGATCACGCCCTTCACCGCCCGCATCACCACCGCCGAGATCGAGCACCGGGGGGTCACCTTCCCCGCCGGCTCGATCATCCTCGTGTCGGCGTGGCACGCCAACCGCCAAGGGCTCGTTCCCGACGAGTTCGACATCACCGCCGACCGCGGCGGGGCGCGGGTGCTGACGTTCGGGGCCGGGATCCACTATTGCGTGGGCGCCAACCTGGCCCGGGCCGAGATGCAGGAGGGGCTGGCGGCACTCGCCCGCCGAGCCGAGCGCATCGAGCTCGCCGGCGAGCCGGAGTTCGGAACCCCGTCGGGGATCTATGGCCTGGAGACGCTGCCGCTGCGGCTGACCTGGGCGGCAGCCTAGGCCGCCGCCGTCCAGAGCGCGTCGTCGCCCAGGGACCGCCGCGCCGCCTTCCCGTCGGCCACCAGCTCGATGAGCGCGGCCTCGGCCGCTTGGCGGTCGGGCGCATCGTTGCCGTGGGTCATCAGCGCCGCCACCTCCTGGGTGGTGAGCCCGCCGGGAAACGCGCCCAGCAGCGGCTCAGGCGTCTCGGGCGGCGCGTAGCGGGTGAGCGTCGGATCGAGATTGGTCACGAGGATGTCGTAGGCCTCGACAGGCTGAAAGCCTCCGGCGACCAGCGAGGTGCCGTTGGACTGAAAGACGATCGAGGGCGCCGTGAACCGAACCGGCCCGTCGGTCGTGGCGGTCTTGCCCTGCAGCTCCGCGGCCGATCCGGCGGCCTTGCGCGTCTCGGCCTTGTCCGCCTCGTAGGCCGCCGTGACCTCGGGCGAGTCCAGCGCGGCGACGATCGCTGCGGCGTCGACGCCGGGGACCTCGCCCAGGACCTCGCGCAGCATGTCGTCGTCCTCGAGCACGAGCGGACCGTTGAAGTTGGCGAGCTGGATGGCGCGGAAGACGGCCCATTCGCGGCCGGGGTGAGCCATGCGAGTCGCCACCACGGCCCGGCAGGCGCGCGCGGTGGCGCTCAGGCGCGCCTTGGGTTCGGGGGCGAACGGCATCCCGTAGCGGCTGCGGAAGTGAAGCTGGCCGAGCGCGCCCCGCACGGGGGTGTACCCCCGCTTGGCGTACTGCTCGGAGCTCTCGGTGAGGCCAACCAGCACGAGCTTCCAGTCGAGCTGGTCGCCGTAGCGCCACTCGATCACCCTCAGGGCGGGACTCTCGGAGTAGGCCCACGGGCAGGCAGGGTCGGAGTACAGCGTGGCGGTGATCATCAATCGGCGCTCCGAGTCAGGTGGTTGATGCCTCAAGTATATGCGCCGCGGACCGTTGCTGAGCGCGCGGCAGCCCCACGATGTCCCCGGCCCGCCACACCGAGGCCGATGCGAACCCGGCCTCGCGCAGCGCGGCCTCGGCCTCGTCGGCGCCGTGAAAGTGCAGATACACCTGGCCACGCACGAACGCCCCCAGCAGCCGGCGGAAGAAGCGCACCGCAGGCGTCTGGACGCTGCCGAGGTGCAGGTCGGAGATGTAGCGCCCGGCCGGGAACCCCGCCAGCACCTGCGCGAAGCGGGCCCACAGCGCCAGCACCTCGTGGGTGGGCAGATAGCCGAGCAGCCCCTCGGTGATGATCGCCACCCCCGCGTCGGGATCGAGCTCACCGGCCAACTCCGCGAGGCTGCCGGGGCCGTCCGCGCGCAGCGCGTCGACCTCGAGGACCCGGTGCGCATCCGAAAGCGACCCGATCCGCTCCAGAGCGCGGCGTTTGCGCGCCGCCATGGCCGGCAGGTCGGCCTCGAAGTAGGTGAGGCGCTTGCCGTAGCGGTTGGCAAAGCGCCAGCCCCGCGCCGACATCCCGGCGGCGATCTCGATCACCTGGGTGATGCCATCCCGCTCCACCGCCTCCTTCAGGAGCGCGTCGATGGCCCGGTGGCGGGCCAGCAGGTAGGTCTCCAGCGACGGGCCGCCGAGCGCGCCGCTGGCCGCCATCAGGGGGTGGAGCGCCTCCACCATGAGCCGGCCCTCGCGCGTGCCCAGCCACGGGTGCGAGAGGCCGGCGCGGCGCCACACCTCCCCCGTGTAGTGGGCGGTGGGGCTGATGTTCTCGCCCGGGCTCACCGGCCGAAGGCCTCGCTGCCCGCGCCCGGGCTCACGCGCCGACCGCCTCGCTGAGCCGATCGAGCAGGGCCACCTGGGCCGGGTTGATCCGCTCGCGGGCCTCGGCCAGAGGGAACCATCCGGCCCGGTCGACCTCCGGGAACTCCTGGGACCGTCCCGACCGCGGCGGCCACTCCATCGTGAACGTGTTGCTGGTGATCTCGTCTGGATCGAGGTCGCCCGCCAGCGCCCACGCCCGCACGATCTTGCCCGCCTTCTGGCGGACCTCCCCGAGCTCGAGCGGCTCCTCGCCGTCGGGCGGGGGGCTCCCGATCTCCTCCTCGAACTCGCGCCAGGCCGCGGCGCGCGGATCCTCGCCGTCGTCGCATTCGCCCTTGGGGATCGACCAGGCTCCGAGGTCCCGCCTGGCCCAGAACGGGCCGCCCGGGTGGACGAGCAGGACCTCCAGCTCCTCGCCCGTGCGACGGAAGAGGAGGAGCCCGGCGCTCCGCGTGCCCTGGCTCGGGCTCACTTCACCCCCCGGTCACAAGCTTTCAACCAATTGTCAGCGAACACGTGTTCAATGGGAAGCACGGGGCGGGTGCGGCCGGCTGGCGACGTGACAATTGTCATGGGTGATTTCGGCCTGAGGCCACTTACGCCGAGGACCGCCTGGGCTTAGCCTGAGGCGTGTAACAGATTTCGGAGGTTGACGTCGTATGAGAAAAGTAGCTTCATGGTGCTTTCGACACCGATGGGTGGCCCTCGGGGGCTGGGTCGTGGCACTGGTGGCGCTCATCGCGATCCACGGGGCCGCGGGCAGCGCCTACACGGATAACTTCAAGCTCCCGCACACGGGCAGCTTCGACGCCATCCGGCTCCTGCAGAAGGCCAGCCCGCACCAGTCGGGCGAGACCGACCAGCTGGTGATCGGCGTCGACCACGGGAAGGTGACCGACCCGGCGGTCGTCGCGCGCGCCAAGGAGGTCTTCGCCAAGGTGGCGCAGAACCCGGACGTGGCCAGCGTCGTCTCGCCGTTCACACCGGAGACCAGCCGCCAGATCGCCCCCGGCGGCCAGGTGGCGTTTGCCAACGTGACGTTCACCAACGCCGCCAACCAGAACAAGATCACGGCGCCGCAGGCGCAGGCGTTCGTGCGCTCGATCACCTCGGCGTCGGGCAACGGCGTGCGCTTCGAGGTGGAGGGCAACATCGCCGAAGCCGGCAACACCAACAACTCGGGCAGCGGCCTGTTGTTCGGATTCCTGGCCGCGGCGATCGTGCTGTTCCTGGTGTTCGGCTCCTTCGCGGCCATGGTGCTGCCGCTGATCACCGCGGGCGTCTCGCTGGGCGCCGGGACGGCGCTCGTGGGCCTGCTCTCGCACGCCATCAACATCGCCACGTTCTCCACCGAGCTCTCGCTGCTCATCGGGCTTGGAGTCGGCGTGGACTACGCGCTGTTCATCGTCACCCGCTACAAGCAGGCGGTCCTGCGCGGCGAGACTCGCGAGGCCGCCGTGGTGGAGTCCCTCGACACCTCCGGGCGCGCCGTCCTGTTCGCCGGGCTCATCGTCTGCATCGCCATGCTGGGCATGTTTGCCCTCGGGGTCAGCTTCCTCTACGGCGTCGCCATCGCGGCGTCCGTGACCGTCGCCTTCACGGTCATCGCCGCGCTGACCCTGCTGCCGGCGCTGCTGGGGATCCTGGGCCCCTGGGTGCCGCGCCGGCGCGAGCGGCGCGCGCTGAAGGAGAGCAAGTTCACCACTCGGGTCGAGTCGCCCGCATGGGTGCGCTGGACCGACGCGATGAGCAAGCGGCCCGCCGTCTTCGCCACGGTGGCGGCGGCGATCATGATCATCATCGCCATCCCGTTCTTCTCGATGCGGCTGGGCTCGGCGGATGCCGGGACCGATGCGTCCAACACCACGACCCGCCAGGCCTACGACCTGCTGGCCAAGGGCTTCGGCCCCGGGTACAACGGGCCGCTCCAGCTCGTGGCCCAGATCAAGAGCTCCGAGGATCTGGCGACGTTCAAGAAGACCGAACAGTCGGTGGCGTCCACCCCCGGGGTCGTCGGCTCAACCGGCGTCACGGTGATCGGCGGCGAGAACGGACGGCCCAAAGTGGCGATCGCCAGCGTCTACCCGAAGGGCTCGCCGCAGGCGGCCTCGACCTCGGACCTGCTCAGTCACGTCCGCAACACGGTCATTCCGGCCGCGACGAAGGGAACCGGGCTGGCGGTTCTGGTCGGCGGCACCACCGCCATCTTCGAGGACTTCAGCCACATCCTGTCCGCGAAGCTGCCTCTGTTCATCGGGGTCGTGGTGCTGTTGAGCTTCCTGCTCTTGATGGTGGTGTTCCGCAGCCTGGTCATCCCGCTCACGGCCGCGGTCATGAACCTGCTGTCGGCGGGAGCAGCGTTCGGCGTCGTCACGGCCATCTTCCAGAAGGGGTGGCTGGGCGGCACCACCGGGCCGATCGAGACGTTCGTGCCGGTGCTGATGTTCCCGATCCTGTTTGGCCTATCGATGGATTACGAGGTGTTCCTCGTCAGTCGCATCTACGAGGAATGGCACCGTCGACGCAACAACACCGAGGCGGTGGCGCACGGCCTGGCGGCCACCGGCTCGACGATCACCGCAGCCGCGGCGATCATGGTGCTGGTGTTCGCCTCCTTCATCCTCGGCGGCGAGCGGATCATCGAGCTGTTCGGCGTCGGCCTGGCCACCGCCGTGCTGCTCGACGCGCTGATCGTGCGCTCGGTGCTGGTCCCGGCGCTGATGATCCTCATCGGGGATGCCAACTGGAAGCTCCCGCACTGGCTCAACTCGGCGCTGCCCCAGGTCAACGTCGAGGGGCGAGGCGCCGCGCGTCCGGAGCGCACCGGCGTCGCGCCCGAGCCCGAGCCCGCAGCCGGCTGATGCGTGAGTGGTCGCCCGCGCGCCGGCGCGGGCGACCACTACTGGCCCGGCGCAGCGGGGACACGGCGGCCTCGCCCGCCCCGGTCTCCGCCTGGAGGCGCCTGGCCATCCCGCGTAGCCCCCGGTGCCCCGGTGAGCATCCCGCTCACCCGCAGTTGGCTGACGCCCGCCGTCGCCCCACCGGACACCGGACTACTTGAACTCAACCCAGGAACGCTGGACGAATGTTCGGTCTCGCGCGGCCGCCCGGCGCCTGTCAGGAGGATGACCGGATTACGGTGCCTTGGGTCGCCGCGCCGGCGCGGCGCGCCCCGTGGCGCCCTGCCTGGGGTGGTCTCGTGGTGCCCTACCCGCGAGGCGGGACTTCCTGCAGTGCCCACCGGTTGCCGTCGGGATCGGCGAAGAAAACGAACTTCCCCCAGGGGAACTCCTGGACGTCTGACACCGCCACGCCGCGCCCGGACAGTTCGGCGCGGGCGTCGGCGGCACTGCCCACCACCATCTGCATTCCGCCCAGGCTGCCGGGCTCGGTGTCGATGATTCCGGTCCCCAGCGCGATCGAGCACGCCGAGCCGGGCGGCGTGAGCTGGACGAAGCGCGTGTTGTCGTCGACCTGGAAGTCATGGTCGGCGTTGAACCCGACCTGCTCGGTGTAGAACGCCTTGGCGCGATCGACATCGCTCACCGGCACTGCCACCAGCTCCAGCTTCATCTCCATGATCGTTCCCTCCAGAAGTGATGTGCGAGTAGTAGGTCGAGCGTGACCCTACGGCCGGACCAGGTCAGCTTCGGTCCGCGGGATTGTCAGTGCTCAGACCAGGATCCGCGATCACGCTCAAGTTTCGCCCGACGGTGCCGAACAACCTGAGTGACCCCGCCACGCCGCGGTGGGCTCAACGCTGTCTCACCGTGAGGGCGCAGTTCCTGGAAGGGACAGGCACCGTCGGCGGCGCCCGGGCTTCGTCTCCCGGGCGCCGCCGACGGATCAGCTTCGCAGCCGCGTCTTAGGCGGCGATCGCCTGGCGCTCGTTCGCCTCGGCGGGCTCACGCAGCGCCACCACGTCGGCGGCCTCGTTGGCGGGCCGCAGCGCGTAGGCCGCCACCAGCGCCCCGACGAGCGCGAAGCCGACGGCGACCGTGAACGCCAGGTCAAAGCCATCGGTCAGCGCCCGCGCAGCGGCGATGCCGGCCTCGCCGCGCGTCCGGCCGCTGGCGAGCGTCGACAGGATCGCGAGCCCCAGGGCTCCGCCCATCAGGCGGCTGGTGTTGAGCAGGCCGGAGGCCACGCCGCTCTGCGCGCTGGGAACGCCCTCCATGGCCACGATCGTGGAAGGCACGAGGGTGAAGCCCATGCCCAGGGCGGTCAGGAGGGCTCCCGCCAGGATGGCGCCGGCGTAGGTCTGCCCCGGCGCGATGCCCGTGAACAGCGCCATCCCGGCCGCCGACGCCAGCATCGCGGCCGCGATCACCGGCCGCGTGCCGAAGCGCGCCACCGCCCGAGGAGCCAGAGTGGAGCCGGTGAAGATCGCCAGGGTCCACGGGAGGAATGCCAGACCCGCCTCGATGGCGCTGTAGTGCAGGACCTGCTGGAGGTAGAGCGTCACAAAGAAGAACGCCGGGAAGTTGGCGGCGTACAGCAGCACCACGATCAGGTTGGCGGCGCGCAGGCGCCGGATCCGGAAGATGGAGAGCGGGACCAGTGGGGCCGGCGCCACCCGCGCCTCGACGTAGATGAACGCCGCCAACAGAGCCGCGCCCAGTGCCATGGGGGCCAGCACGCCGGCCGAGCCCCAGCCGAGGGTGTCGGTGCGCACGATCCCGAACGTCACGGCGATGAGCCCGCCGGTGACCAGCGCCGCCCCCAATGCGTCGAAGTGCCGGGTCGCGGTAGCGACCGGCGAGATCGAGGGGATCGCCAGCAGCCCCAGCCCGACCACGATCGCGCCGAGCGGGATGTTGACCGCGAAGATCGCCTGCCAGCCGAACGCCTGGGTCAGCACGCCGCCGAGCAGCGCGCCCGAGGATGCACCCAGCGCGCCCATCGCCCCCCACAGAGCCAGGCCGCGGTTGCGCTCGCGGCCCTCGGGCAGGGTGCTGGTGATGATCGAAAGGGTCGCCGGCGAAGTGATCGCGCCGGCGACGCCCTGCACGCCACGGGCGCCGATGAGCAGGCCTCGCGAGCTGGCCACCGCGCAGATCAGCGAGCTGAACGCGAACATCGCCGTGCCGGCGAGGAACACGCGACGGCGGCCCAGGAGGTCGGCGGAGCGCCCGCCGAGCATCAGCAGCCCGGCGAAGGTGAGGGTGTAGGCGTTGACGACCCACTGGAGGCCGGTGGTGGAGAAGTGCAGTCCGTCCCGGATCGACGGCAGCGCCACATTGACGATCGAGACGTCGAGGATGATCATGAACTGGGCGAGGCAGACCACGGCCAAAAGGGCGTTGGTCGACGCCAGCCGCTGCTTTAGAAAGTTTCGTGATGCGAGCATGAGTGGTAGTCTCCGCCCATGCTTATCCAGGTACAAGAGAAGGAGTTATCCTGGTAGTAGAGGTTCCCCCCATGGTCGCCGTTCCCCCGGCGCTCGAGCCGACCCAGATCCTCGGGGCCACTGACGAGCGCCGCCGCGATGAGCTCGCGGACTTCCTGCGCAAGCGCCGTGCCCTGCTCAAGCCCGAGGACGTCGGACTCCCATCCGGCGGCCGCCGGCGCACCCCGGGACTGCGCCGCGAGGAGGTCGCCCACCTCGCTGGCGTGGGCACCACCTGGTACACGTGGCTGGAGCAGGGGCGCGACGTCCGCGCGTCACTCGAAGTGCTGGAGGCGATCTCGCGCGCGCTGCGTCTGACGCCGGCCGAGCGCACCCACCTCGTGCTGCTCGGTCGCGGCGAGGTGCCGCCGCCGTGCAAGTCAGACGAGCGGGTCTCCCCCACCGTCCGTCGCCTGATCGAGAACCTGGGGCCCAACCCGGCCTACGTGATCGGCCGCCGCTGGGACTACCTGGCCTGGAACCCGGCCGCGTGCGCGATCCTCGGCGACTTCGACGACGTCCCCCGCGCCGCCCGCAACCACCTCTGGATGCATTTCATGGCTCCGGCCCGGCGCGAGATGTTCCCGGACTGGGCGCGCAGCTCGCGGCTGATGGCCGCCAAGTTCCGCGCCGACCACGCCCACCACATCGGCGATCCCACCTTCGACGAGCTCGTGGCCACGCTGCGCAAGTCCAGCCCCGAGTTCTGCAAGCTGTGGGGCAAGCACGAGGTGGCGCAGTCCGGGGTCGGGCGCAAGACCATCCACCACCCGGTCGTCGGCACGATGCTCTTCGAGCACGCCGTCTTCAACCCCCAGGAAACCCCCGAGCAGCGGATGGTCCTCTACTCACCGCTGCCCGACGAGGACACGCCGGCCAAGCTGGCGCGGCTGCTCGAGACCTAGCCGGCGTCGCCCGCACGGGGCTGCCGCCCGACTCGCGCGCCCCACGACCCGAGCCGCGCGCCCCAGCCCGAGGGGAAATCGAGCCACGACGAGCCCAAGCGGCACTCGTGGCTCGGAAAACTGCGCATGGCGGGGGAAATGGAGCCACGAGGTCTCCAAGCCACCGGTGATGGCTCAATTTCCCCCGCGTGATGCGGCCCGCCGGTGGCGGCCCCGACCAGGCGCTGCGTGATGTTGGGCACAGAACCGGTACAGATGTACCGATCATTGGTACGGTTGTACCAATGGCGACCTCGAGCACCCGACGCACCCCCGCGCCCGAGACCCCTCGTCCCCGCGGTGCCGCCCGCCGCGAGGCGCTGCTGGAGGCCGTGCTGCGCATCGTGGCCGAGGTCGGCCCCGACGCGGTCACCCACCGACGGGTCGCCGAGGTCGCGCAGCTGCCGCTGGCCTCGACCACCTACTGGTTTGAGTCCAAGGAGCACCTGCTCACCGCAGCGCTGGAGCTCGCCGCCGAGCGCGACACGGCCCGCCTGCTCGAGTACGCCGCCGAGATGGAGGCCTCGGACGCCGATCACCTCGACGCCGTCGTCGGCGCCATCACCGAGTGCGACGACGGCTCCCAGGCCAACCGCGGCTCGCTCATCGCGACCTTCGCGCTCCTGCTGGAGGCCGCGCGCCGTCCCGCGCTGCAGCAGATCGCTCAGCGCTGGACCGAGGCCTACATGCTCACCCTCAGCCGGCTGCTGGAGCGCGCCGGGTCCAGCGACCCGCACGCCGACGCCGAGCTGCTGCTCGGCGCCACCGACGGCCTGCTGCTCGAGCAGCTGGCGTCGGGCACGATCGAGGACCTCGGCCCGCGACTGCGGCGGCTGGCCGCTGCACTGGTGGCGGCGTCATGAGCTGGATCATGTGCCTGCTGCGCTCGCGTTTGCACGCCGTGAAGACGGGCCGCCAGGACCCCGCCCACGGCACCATCGTGCTCGTCCGCGTGCTGCTGCTCTTCGAGTCAGCCATGTACTCGGCGGTGACCCCCGTCCTGCCCCACTACGCACACGTGCTCGGCGCCTCCAAGCCGGCCGTCGGCGTGCTCGCGGCCGCGTACCCGGCCGGCATCATCCCCGGCTCGCTGATCGGCGCCTGGATCGCCGCGCGCGGCGGCGTGCGGCGCGCCTGCCTCATCGGCTTGCTGCTGTTCGCGGTCTCCATCGCCGGGTTCGGCTTCGGCACCAGCATCGTCACCCTCGACGCGCTGCGCTTCCTCCAGGGCGCGGCCTGCGGCTTCATCTGGGGCGGCGGCCTGACCTGGGTGATCGCCGTCGCGCCCCGCGAGCGCCGCGGACAGATGCTGGGGTCGGTCATCGGGGCCGCCATCTTCGGCACGCTGCTGGGCCCCGTCCTCGGCACGCTCGCCGTCACCGTCGGCACCGGCCCGGTGTTCGCGATGGTCGGGGTGATCGCGCTCGGCCTCGCCCTGTGGACCCTCCGTCATCCAGAGCCGGCTCCGCAGACCCCGGGGAACGAGACCAGCACGCCCTTACGCGACATGCTGCGCAGTTCGGAGATCCGGCTCGGCTCCTGGCTCATCTTGCTCGAGGCGGCGACGATCGGCGCCACCAGCGCGCTGCTGCCGCTGCGCCTGTCGCGCTTCGGCGCCCCCAGCGTCGTGATCGGCGCGGTGTTCCTGGTCGCCTCGCTGATGAGCATGAGCGTGGCCGGCCCGATCGGCCGCACCGTCGACCGCCGCGGCGCCGCGGCGCCACTGTGCGTCGGGCTGATCCTGACGGCGATCCTCATGGCGGTGCTGCCGCTGCCTCACAGCGCGGTGCTGCTGGCGATCGTCAGCGTGATCGCGCTCGGCGGCCCGCTGACCGCGTACACGATCCCGTCGCTGACCCTCATCACCGACGCCTCCGAGCGGCTCGGCATCCCGCTCGCCGTGGCCACGATGATGCTCAACCTCGCGTGGGCCGTCGGGGAGGTCGTCGGCGCGCCGGCGGCTGCCAACGCGTCGCAGGCGACCACGGACGCGGTGCCGCTGCTTGCGCTTTCGGCGATCATGGTGCTCACCTTGCGACCCGTGCTCAGGACCCGCCTCACCCCGGCCCAGTCCCAGACCGGCGTGAACGCCCACGCCGGCGAGGACCAGCCGTGGACGGCGGCCGACGCGTCGCTGGCCCCTGGTCAGCTGCCCGCCGTCACCCGGTGAGCGCCGGCGGCGCGTTCCCGGCGCTGATGGCGCCGATCGCGATCGGCCCCGTCGAGCTGGGCAACCGCGTCGTCTCCACCTCGCACCAGACGAGCCTCGTTCACGACCACCTGCCCACCGACGATCTGATCGCCTATCACGAGGCCCGCGCCCGCGGCGGGGTGGGTGCGATCTTCATCGAGGCGACCGCCACCGACCCCACCGGGCTGCTCACCGCGCACACGATCGGCGGTTTCCTGCCCGAGGTGGTACCCGCCTACCGGCGCCTCGCAGACGCGGTCCACGCGCACGGTACGAAGCTATTCGTGCAGTTCAACCACGGCGGGCGCGAGCAGATCTCGGCGTCGCCGCGCGCGCCGACCGCGGCGCCCTCGGCGATCCCCAGCCTGCGCTTCAAGACCGAGCCGCGCGCGCTCACGCACACGGAGATAGACAAGCTCATCGAGGGCTACGCCACCTCCACGCGGCACGCCGCGGAGGGCGGCCTGGACGGGGTCGAGCTGTCGATCTCGCACGGGTATCTGCCCGCGCAGTTCCTCTCGCGCCAGAGCAATCGGCGCGGCGACGACTGGAACGGCGCGCTCAAGGGCCGCCTGCGCTTCTCGCGCGAGGTGCTCGCGGCCATGCGCGACGCGGCGCCCGCGATGGCCGTGGGCGCCCGCCTGTCAGCGGACGAGCTCACGCCCGGCGGGATGACGGTGCAGGACTGCATCGACGCGATCCGCCAACTCGACGAGCTTGGGCTCCTGGACTTCGTCTCACTCGTCCTCGGCCACTCGGCGTTCCCGTCCGCTTCCACCTGGATCGCCCCTCCCCCGCCCACGCCCGCCGCCGCCATCGCCCTGCCCGCGGCTACGGTGCGGGCAGCGCTCCCGCGGCGGCTCCCCATCCTCGCCACGACGCGGATCGTCGACCTCGGCGCCGCCGACCGGCTCGTCCGCGACGGCGTGGCTGACCTCGTGGGCATGACCCGCGCGCTCATCGCCGACCCCGACCTCATCGCCAAGACCCAGGCCGGGGCCACCGACGAGGTCATCGAGTGCATCGGCTGCAACCAGGCCTGCATCGGGCACTACCACGCGGGCGTGCCGATCGGCTGCGCCGTCAACGCCCGCACCGGCCGGGAGCGCACATGGGGCGCCTCGGGCGCAGCTCGCGGCGCCCGGCGCATGCTCGTCCTCGGAGCGGGCCCCGCGGGAGCTGCCGCGGCAATCGAGGCCGCCGCGGCCGGCGACGACGTGACGCTCGTGGAGCGCGAATCGGAGATCGGCGGCCAACTGCGCCTCGCCGGGCTCGCGCCGGCCCACGCTGAGCTGTGGGAGCGCTACCTCCGCTCGACCCGCGCCCGCCTGCACGCCGCCGGCGTCGCGCTGCAACTCGACACGGAGGCCGATGCCGAGCTCGCGGCCGGCTACGACGCGGTCGTGGTCGCCACCGGTGCGCGACCATACCTCCCCACGGTGCCCGCAACCGACCTCCCCATCGTGCCGGCGTGGGACGCGATCCGCGATCCCGACGCCGCCGCCGGGCCGGTGCTCGTTGCCGACTGGGGCGGGGGCTGGGACGGCCTCGACGCCGCCGAGTGTCTGGCCGGCGCCGGGCGCCACGTGACCCTCGCCTGCGCCGGGCTCGTACCCGGAGAGACGCTGCACCAGTACCAGCGCAACCTGTATCTGTCGCGCCTGGACGAGCGGGGCATCGCGATCCTGCACCATCACGAGCTGGCCCTGGACGGCGAGGCGCCGGAGCTGCGCCACGTCTTCTCCGGCGCGCGGCACCCGCTGCCCGACGTGGCCACGCTGGTCCTCGCCCAGGGCCGCGTGCCCGCCGATGAGCTGTGGACGCAGCTGGAGTCCCACCCCGCTGCGATCCGGGTGGGCGATGTGCTGGGTCCGCGCACGCTCGAAGAGGCGGTGCTCGAAGGGACCCTCGCCGGAGCCGGAGCCGGAGCCGGAGACGAGGCAGGCGCCTGATGGGCAAGAGGATCGGCGGCCACCTCGTGACCGAGAGCCTGGCCGCGCTCGGCGCGGAGGCCGGGTTCGGGGTGCCCGGCGTGCACGCGCTGCCGATCTGGGAGGGCCTGCGCGACGGCCCCATCCGGGTGTTCGGAACCCGGACCGAGCTCGCCGCCGGGTTCGCCGCTGACGGCTACGCGCGCGCGTGCGGCCGGCCCGCGCCGCTGTTTCTGTCCACCGGGCCCGGGGCGCTCAACTCGCTCACGGCGCTGATGGAGGCGGCCAGCTCGCACGTGCCCGTGGTGGCGGTGTCCAGCCAGATCCCGTCGGACCTCATCGGCCGCGGGCGCGGCTACCTGCACGAGCTCCCAGACCAGCTCGCCTCGTTCGCGCCCATCGTCAAGCACGCGGCGCGGGCCCACAGCATCGAGGCGATCCCGGGGCTGCTGGCGGAGGCGTGGCGGATCGCGCTCACCCCGCCCAGCGGTCCGGTGTACCTCGAGATCCCCGTCGATCTGCTCAGGGCGCCCGCCCCGGGCGGTCCGGTCACGGCTCTCGAGGCCATGGTGGAGCGCCAGTGCGCCCCGCTCGAGCAGGTGCTCACCGCCGCGAGCCGGCTCGCCCACGCCAAGCGCCCCGTCATCTGGGCCGGCGGCGGGGTCCTGCGCTCGGGCGCCGGCACCGAGCTGCGCGAGCTCGCCGAGCTGCTCCAGGCCCCGGTGGCGACGACCTACATGGGCAAGGGTGCGTTCCCCGGCGACCACCCGCTCGCCGCCGGCTCAGGCTGCGACGACGCCGCCTTCAAGGAACTGCTGGCCGAAGGCGACGTGGTGCTGTGCGTCGGCACCGAGCTCGGCGCCGAGACGACCGCCCAGTACGGGCTGCGCTTCGGCGGTCAGCTCATCCACCTCGACGCCGCCCCCGAGCGGATCGGGGTCAACTACAGCGCGCTGGGGCTCGTCGGCGATGCCAAGCTGACGCTGCTGGCGCTCGTCGCCGAGCTCTCGCAGGACCACCCGCACCCGCCGCCGGCATCCGACACCCCGGCGCGCGTGTCCGCGGTGCGCGAGCGCATCCGCTCAGGGCTCGAGTCGCAGGACCGTGACACCGAGCTGGGGCTGCTGAGCACGATCGAGGACGCCCTCCCGCCCGACGCCGTCACCGTCTGGGACATGACGATCCTCAGCTACTGGGCGGCGCCGCACCTCCGCCTCGCCGCCGGCCAGCAGTTCCTGTACCCGATGGGCTCGGGGACGCTCGGCTACGCCTGGCCGGCCGCCCTCGGCGCCGCCGTGGCGTACCCGCGGCGCCCCGTCCTGGCGGTGATGGGCGACGGCGGGCTGCAGTACACGATCGCCGAGCTGGGCACGGCCGCCCAGCACGAGATCGGCGCCAAGCTGCTGGTCATCGACGACGGCGGCTACGGGATCCTGCGTGAGTTCCAGCGCGACCAGTTCGGCCACACCACGGCGGTCGAGCTGCCCGACAAGAACATCGAGGCCATGGCCAACGCCTTCAACGTCCCGGTGCGCACGGCCACGCCGGAGACCCTCGGCGACGAGCTGCGCTGGGCGCTGTCGCGGAGCGGCCCGGCGGTGGTCGTCCTGCGCCGGCTCATCGCCGCGGCCCGGCCAACCGTCTAGCCGGCCCCTCGAGGGCCCGGGGGTCGCAGCCGAGCTCCAGCGATGCCGCCGCCAGCGACATCGCCACGTAGGACTCGGGGGTGTGCTGGGCGTCGCCGAGCACCATGTGCACGGCCAGTCCGTCGGTCAGCGCCGATAGCCGCAGCGCCACCGCGTCGGGGTCGGTGACCGCCCACTCCCCGGTCTTGCACCCGTGCCGAATGACGTCGGCGATCGTCTGCCGCCAGCGCTCGTGGAAGTGGCGCTGGGCCGTCGCCGTCTCCGGGTGGTGGCGCGAGTAGACCCACAGATCCATCCACAGCGGCCAGTCGCTCGTGCTGGAGCGCACCACGAGGCAGGCGATCCGCTCGGCGCCGGACCCGAGCTGCTCGAGCTCGGCCAGCAGCGGCTCGTAGAAGGCGTCATCGGCCTCGGCGATCGCGTGGGCGAACAGCTGGTCCTTGGTGCCGAAGTAGTAGACAACGCTGGTGGCGCTGATCCCGGCGCGCTTGGCCACGTCGGCCAGCCGCACGTCCCACAGGCCCCGCTCGCCGATCAGCTCCACGGTCCGGGCCAGGATCTGAGGCCGCCGCACATCGTCTAGACGCCGGCGGGGGCGCTGGTGTACCGTGCCACTTGAAACAGCCATTCCAACTTATTGTTTCAAATACCGGTTCCGTCCACCACCTCGCCGTTGAACGACCGCCCCATCCGCGCCCTGTTTGACCCGGCGTCCGTCGCCGTGGTCGGCGCGTCGGAGGACACGCGCAAGTGGGGCAACTGGCTGGCTCAGGGAGCGCTGCGGGGGGAGTCGCACCGGCCGGCGTTCCTCATCAACCACCGCGGGCGCGAAACGGTGCTGGGACGGCGGGCCTACCGGTCCCTGGACGAGCTGCCCGAGGCGCCCGACCTCGTGGTCATCGCCGTCCCCGCCGCCGCCGTCGACTCCACCGTCACCAGCGCCCTGGCCGCCGGCGCGCGGGCGATCGTGATCATCAGCGCCGGCCCCGGCCAGGGCGACGCCGCCCTCGCCGAGCGCGTCCGCTCCGCGGGAGCGGTGCTGCTCGGGCCCAACTGCCTCGGCGTCCTGGACTCCGGCCGGCGGCTCGAGCTTGTCCCCAACCCTCTCCCTGCCGGCGCGATCGGGCTCATCTCCCAGAGCGGCAATCTCGCGCTGGAGCTGGGGCTGCTCGCCGCGCCGGAGGGGCTGGGGTTCTCCCGGTTCGCCTCGCTGGGCAACCAGGCCGATCTCGGCGCAACCGACCTGGTGACCGAGTTCGCCGCCCACGACGCCACCGAGCTCATCGCGGTCTACGTCGAGGACTTCCGTGACGGCCGCGCCTTCGCCCGCGCCGCGGCCGCCGCCGTGCGCTCCGGCAAGCCCGTGGTGGCGCTCGCCATCGACCGCGCCGGCGCCGGGGCCCGCGCCGTCCAGTCGCACACCGGCGCGCTGGCCTCCGACTCCGCCGCCATCGACGCCGCGTTCGCGGCCGCGGGCGTCCAACGGGTCCGCACGCCCCGTGAGCTGGTCGACGCCGCCCAGGCGCTGCTGCGCTCTCCCGCGGCCCGCGGGCGCCGCGTCGCCGTGCTCGGGGACGGCGGCGGGCACGGGAGCATCGCCGCCGCGGTGGCGGTCCACGCCGGCCTGGAGGTGCCCGAGCTGTCCGAGACTGTCGCGGAGCCGCTGCGGGCCGCGCTGCCGGCGGCGGCCGGCGTCTCCAACCCGATCGACCTGGCGGGCGGCGCCGAGCAGGACGTCCACGCCTTTGACCGCATCGCGCTCCAGCTGCTGTCCTGCGGCGAGGTCGACGGCCTCTTCATCACCGGGTACTTCGGCGGCTACGCCGAGTACAGCCCCGAGACCGCGGCCGAGGAGCTGCGCACCGCCGAGCTGATCGGCGCCGCGGCGCAGGGCACCGGGCGACCGATCGTCGCGCACACGATGTACCCCCGGGGCGGTGCGGCCCAGGCCCTGCGCCGCGCCGGCGTGCCGGTGTACGAGTCCGTCGAACAGGCCGCCGCGGCACTGGCGCTGCTCGCCTCGCGGGGCGCCTGGCGCCCCGGCGTCATCCCCGAGCTGCCCGCCCCCGCGCCCCCGTCGGAGGGGGACGGCTACCTGGCGGCGCGGGCCGTGCTCGCCGGGGCCGGGATCCGCTTCGTCCCCCACCACGAGGTCACGGGCGCCGAGGAAGCGGTCGCCGCCGCGCTCCAGATCGGCTATCCCGTCGTGCTCAAGGCGCTCGGCGTCGCGACCCACAAGTCAGACGCGGGCGGCGTGGTGCTGAACATCTCAAGCGAGCCCGCGCTACGCGCCGCCTACGCCCGCGTCGAGGCCGCGCTCGAGCCCGAGCGCTGGACCGTCGAGCGGATGGCCCCCCTCAGCGATGGCATCGAGCTGCTCGTCGGCGCGCGCTGGGACCCGCGCTTCGGGCCGGTGGCGCTGGCCGGCAGCGGCGGCCTGTACGCGGAGATCCTGCGTGACACCGCCGTGCGGCTGGCCCCGGTCACCGACACCGAGGCCGAGACGATGCTGCGCTCGCTGCGCATCGCCCCGCTGCTCACCGGCGCCCGCGGCCGGCCGCCGCTGAACATCGCTGCCGCGGCCCGCGCGCTGTCGGCTCTGTCGGCGGTCGCCGCCGCCCACCCGGAGCTTTCCGAGCTCGAGGTCAATCCTCTGCTCGTCACCCGCACCGAGGCCATCGCCCTCGACGCGCGGTTCGTCCGTGCACCCGTTAATGCCGAACCCCAGGAGCGAGAGAGTGCAGTTCACCTACACCCCTGAGCAGCACGAGCTGCGCGAACGCGCCCAGCGACTGACCGACGCCATGATCGGATTCGAGGAGCCCTGCGAGCAGGGGCGCGGACTGCCTGCGGAGTCGCTGGCGGAGATCCGCCGCCTCACGCTCGACCACGAGCTCAACGCCATCAACATGCCCGCCGAGTGGGGCGGCCAGGGACTGTCGGTCCTGGAGCAGGTGATCGTCCAGGAGCGCCTGGGCCAGCTCACCAACGCCCTGTGGGACGCCGTATGGCGGCCCGCCAACGCGCTGCGCCATTGCACCCCCGCGCAGCGCGAGCGCTACCTCGTCCCCGCCATCAACGGTGATCGCCGGGACTGCTTCGCCGTCACCGAGGAGAAGGCGGGCTCGGATCCGTCGCTCATCGAGACCGTGGCCGAGCGCGACGGCGAAGGCTTCCGCCTCAGCGGCGAGAAGTGGTTCGTGACCGTCGGGGACGTGGCCGACTTCCTCATCGTGCAGGCGCTGGCCGGCGAGGAGCGCGCGCCCACGCTGTTCCTCGTGGACAAGGACCTGCCCGGCGTGTCGGTGAAGCGCACCCCCGCCTACATGCACACGTTCGTCTTTGAGCACCCCGAGTTCATCTTCGACGGGGTCCGCGTCGGCCCCGAGCAGGTGCTGGGCGAGATCGGCGGCGGCTATGACCTCACCCGTGAGTGGTTCGTGGAGGAGCGGCTGATGATCGCCGCCCGTGCAACGGGTGCTGCGGAACGGGCGCTGTCACTCGCCTCGGACTGGGCCAACCAGCGCGTCCAGTCCGGCGGCCCGATCGCCTCGCACCAGCTCATCGGCGCGATGATCGCCGACAGCGTCTGCGACATCGCGCTGTGCCGCACCCTCACCCACCAGGTCGCCTGGGAGGCCGACGCCGGGATGTCGCCCAAGCTCCTGCACGCCAAGGCGGCGATGGTCAAGCTGACCGCCTCGGAGGCGGCGGGGCGCGTCATCGATCGCGCGTTGCAGATCTTCGGCGGCCGCGGCTACATGCGCGAGAACCCGGTCGAGCGCCTCTATCGCGACATTCGCGTGGACCGCATCTGGGAGGGCACCTCGGAGATCCAGCGGATGATCATCGCCAACGAGGTCGCCAAGCGAGGACTCGAGCAGCTCGTCACCTACCGCGTGGCCGAGCCCGCCGTCCATGCTTGAGCTCACTGACGAGCAGCGCGAGATCCAGCGGGTCTGCCGGGACTTCGCCGCCCGGGAGATCCGCCCGATCTCGCTGGCCGTCGACGAGGCCGACACCCAGCTGCCCCGCGACGTCTGGGTCAAGGCGTCGCGGCTGGGGCTGACCTCGTTCATGCTGCCCGAGGCGTACGGCGGCGCCGGTATGACCGACTGCCTGACCGGCTGCCTCGTGCAGGAGGAGCTCTCCCACGGCTGCAGTGGGATCGGGAACCTCATCACCTCCAACGGCTTCTTCGCCGAGCCGGTGCTGGCGCTGGGCTCCGAGGAGCAGAAGCAGCGCTGGCTGGCGCCGCTGGCCGGCGAGGACCCGCCGTTCACCGCCCTGGCCATCACCGAGCCTCAGAGCGGATCGGATGCCGCCTCGATCCGCACGCGGGCCGCGCGCACCGACGGCGGTTACGTGCTGAGCGGACAGAAGGCGTGGATCTCCAACGGCGGCGTGTCGCGCTTCTACGTGGTCTTCGCCACGGTGGAGCCCGGCAGCGGGCACCGCGGGATCACCGCCTTCATCGTCGAGGATGGCGACAAGGGCTTGCGCTGCGGCCCGACGCTGCGCAAGATGGGCCAGCGCGCCATCCCCAACTGCGAGGTGTTCCTGGACGACGTGTTCGTGGCCGACGACCGCCGCCTGGGCGCCGAGGGCGAGGGCTTCACCGGCCTCATGCACACCTTTGACCGCTCGCGGGTGACGCTGGCCGCGTCAGCCACCGGTCTCGCGCGCGCGGCACTGGAGTACGCGACCGCCTACGCGAAGGAGCGCGAGCAGTTCGGCAAGCCGATCGGCCAGCACCAGGCCGTCGCCTTCCGCCTCGCCGACATGGCGCTGCGCGTCGACGCCAGCCGGCTGCTCACGTGGCGCGCCGCCCGGCTGGTCGACCGCGGCGAGCGGGCCACCACTGAGGCGGCCATGGCCAAGCTCCACGCCTCCGAGACCGCGATGTGGTGCACGTGGGCGGCGGTGCAGACCCTCGGCGGCTGGGGTTACAGCCGCGAGTACCCCGTGGAGAAGTGGATGCGCGACGCCAAGCTGGAGGAGATCGAGGAGGGCACCTCGGACATCCAACGGCTCGTCATCTCGCGGGGCCTGCTGCGCTGAGCGGGGCGGCGCGGGCGAACGCCGCCCCGCGACGCGCTACCGGGTGGCGGCGTCGGCCTGCTGGGCCAACGTCGCCATCGCGGCGAAGAAGGCCGGCGGCTGACCGCGGAACAGGCCCATGTCGGTGAGGAACTTAGCCACACCCGTCGCGATGCCCTTCGTCTCGGTGGGCCGGACGATCGACACCGCCGGGAACTTGCGCCCCAGCCAGCTCGTCGTCGGCTCGGGCATGATCAGGTTGGTCTGGAAGTCCTCGCCTCCGAACGGCCGCTTGTTGAGGTCAGGGAACACCAGCCCGTTGGTCGGGTCGCGCAGCGCCGGGGCGTTGCCGGCCTTGTCTGACCAGGTCTGGAAGTGCATCGCCTCGGTCGGGCCGATGCTGAGCACGACCCGCAGCACGTCCGGGTCCCGGACACGCTGGGCGAGCGCCGGATACAGGCTGGTGCCGCCCTGCTCGATCGTGGCGAAGTGGAACCCGGCGGTATTGGCGATCGCCTGAAGGTGCGTCTTGTTCTTGAGGTCGGCGTTGTTGCGCGGGATGGCCGGCCAGCGGCCCTTCGCCAGGGCCGGCACCGCCTGCGCAAAGCTGTCGCCGTTGTCGGGATTCTTGGTCCGCGATCGGTATCGCGTCCACCACGACGTATCGACGGTCAGCTCCATCAGGTTGGTGATGCGCTTGAGATTGGCCGCTCCCTTGGCGGTGCTGCCGGGCAGCGTGCGGAACTGGTCGAGATTGACGGGCTGGGCCCCGCGCGATTGCAGATAGGCGTTGATGAAGGTGAAGTGAGTGAACTCGTCCTCGGTGTTGTCATGGACGTACTGGGCCATGTCCGAGTCGAGAACGCTCAGCGCCTCGGTGAAGGCCTTGTTCCCCGTGCCGTGGGGCACTTCGTGGTCCTGGATCCCGCACAGCTCGTTGTACTGCTGCCACAGGTCGGTCTCGAGGATCTCGGCCGCCGACAGGAACCGCAGGATGGCGGCGTCGCCGGTGGACAGGTCGCCGGCGCCGAACGCCGCGGGGGCGGCGGACAGCGACCCGGCGCCGAGCACGGTGAGCCCGGTGAGCCCGGCTCCGGCGATGAACCGCCGGCGGTTGGTCACGCGCTCTGCGCGCTCGGTATGGGAGGACTCAGGGGTGGGGGTGGTCACATCTACTCCGATCTGAAAGGTGTACGCCGAACCGCGCGCCGCCGGGGAAGCGGTCGCGCGCAGGGGTCAGCGACACGCACGCTCAGCAGCTACGCTCGCCCGCGCAGATCCCGCTCGCGCCCGGCATGCAGCCGGCGCGCGACTCTCAGCGTCGTGTGTCTTGGCCCTTGTGACGACTTAAGACGCCCTGGGCCGGGTTGCCTTCCCGGGATCAGGCAAATCCGGCTCGTCAGTGACGTCGCGGGCCACCAGCGCCGCGTACGCTCCGCCCCGCTCCATGAGCTCGTCATGGGTGCCGCGCTCGGCGATGTGGCCGCCGTCGAGGACCACGATCTGGTCGGCGTCGCGCACCGTCGAGAGCCGATGGGCAATGGTGATCGTCGTGCGCCCCTCGGCCAGCCGCTCGAGCTCGGCCTGCACGGCGTACTCGGTCCGCGTGTCCAGGGAACTGGTGGCCTCGTCGAGCACGAGCACCGGCGGGTTGCGCAGTACGGTGCGGGCGATGGCCATCCGCTGCTTCTCCCCGCCCGAGAAGCGGTAGCCGCGCTCGCCGACGACCGTGTCGTAGCCGTCGGGCAGCGACGCCACCAGGTCATGGATGCGCGCGGTGCGCGCGGCGTCCTCGATCTCCTCGTCAGTGGCGTCGGGCCGCGCGAAGCGCAGGTTCTCGCGCACGCTCGCGTGAAACAGGTACGTCTCCTGCGACACCACGCCCACAGTCGCCGCCAGCGATTCCAGCGACACGTCGCGGATGTCCACGCCGTCGATGGTGACCCGTCCCTCCTGGGGCTCGTACAGCCGCGCGGCCAGGTAGCCGAGCGTCGTCTTGCCCGCGCCGGTCTCGCCCACGATCGCCGTGCGGGTCCCGGCGGGCAACACGAGGTCGATGTGGCGCAGGGTCCACGCCTCGGAGTCGGTCCCGGGAACCCCGTAGCGGAAGGACACGTCCTCGAAGCGCACCTCGCCGAGCACCTCGTCGGGGCGCAGCGTCACCGGATCTGAGGCCTCGACGATGTCGACCGGCAGATCCAGGTACTCGAAGATGCGGTCGAACAGCGCCAGCGAGGACTCGATGTCGGCCTGGGTGCCGAGCAGGGAGTTGATCGGGAACAGCAGCCGCGTCTGCAGCGTGGTGAAGGCCACGATGGTCCCGATCGAGATCGTGGTACCGACGAACGCCTGCCCCGCCAGCCAGTAGACGATGGCCGGCTGGACGGCGAAGATGAACTGGATCGTGGCCATCATCCAGCGACCGGTCATCCGGCTGCGGACCTCGAGATCGGCGATCCCCTTGGACTCCCCGGTGAAGCGCTCGGCCAGGTCCTGGCCGCGGCCCATCGTCTTGCCGAGCATGATCCCGGAGACCGAGAGCGACTCGGCCACGAGCGCCGACATGTCGGCCAGGCGCTTCTGCTGCTCGGTGGTGATGACGCGGCGGATCTTGCCGACGCGGCGGGTCCCCCACACCGACGGCGGCACGAAGATCAGCGACAGCAGCGCCAGACGCCAGTCCAGGATGCACATCGCCACCAGCGAGGCGATCACGGTCGTCGCGTTGGAGGCGATCGTGGTGGCCGTGGTGGTGACGACGCTCTCCAAGCCGCCGATGTCGTTGGCGATCCGCGATTGGACCTCGCCGGTGCGCGTGCGGGTGAAGAACGCCAACGACATCCGCTGAAGGTGCCGATAGACCGCGGCGCGCAGGTCGTGCATGACGCGCTGGCCGACCATGTTGGAGAGGTAGGTCTGCCACACGGCGGTGGCGTTGGTGAACAGCGCGATACCGATCATCCCCAGCACCGTCGCGGTCAGCACCGCGTCGTTGTGCTGGCCGAGCCCCACGTCGAGCGCCTGGCGCAACAGGAAGGGGCTGAGCATGCCCACTCCGGCCGCGATGACGATCATCACCAGCACCACGGTCAGCCGCATGCGGTAGGGCTTGAACAGCGCGAGGACCCGCGCGCGGTCGCGCTCGCGCGACGGGTCCATCAGCTCGGGGGTCTTCTTGCCACCCCCGCGCGTGGACCGCATGAAGCCGCTGCCTCCGACCCCGTGTGACGCGGCAAATCCTCGATTTCCAGAGCTCATGATCTGCACTCATCCTACGCAGGCGCCAGAGGCTCTCCGCCGGGTCTGCGGGGCGCTACTGTGTCGGACCATGAACGATGACTGGCGCGTGCACATCAACCTCCACGAGGAGGGCCTGGCCCACGACCTCACCGAGCAGTTCGATGCCAACGAGCTCGAGCACGACCTCGAGCACACCTACCACGAGCGCGTGATCGTCTCCCAGGACGGCCCGGTGGTGTTCTGCTACGCCGGCAGCCGCGAGCAGGCCGAGCGCGTCCGCGACCTGGCCAACGAGATCGGTCAGCGCCACGGCTGGACGCTCGACGTGGAGATCACGCATTGGCACCCGGTCTCCGAGGAGTGGGAGAGCCCCGACCTTGCCCTGCCGGCGACCCCGGCGGACGTGGAGGCCGAGCGCGAGCAGCGCGTCGCGGATGAGCGCGAGGAGTCCGTCGAGGAGGGCTACCCGGAGTTCGAGGTGCGCGTTCAGTGCCGGTCGCGCCACGACGCAGCGACGCTGTCGCACCGGCTGGACTCCGAGGACATCCCCCATGTCCGTCGCTCGCACTATCTGCTCATCGGCGCCACTGACGAGGACAGCGCGCAGGCGCTGGCCGAGCGGCTCCGTGGCGAGGCGCCCGAGGGCTGCGAGGTGGTGGTCGAGATGAACCGCCGCTCGGTCTACGATCACCGCCCGTTCAACCCGTTCACCCTGCTGGGCGGCCTCGGCGGCTGACCGTTCCGCGCCCGGCCCGGACCCTCGGGCCCGCGGGCGCCGCTGACAGAGGGCGACCAAAACTTTGCGTTTTGCGGGGTACGCTCGATACTGCCCATCTTGCGCGAGGACGTCAACAGCCCTGAGCTGAAGCAGCGGCCGGCCCCCGCGCCGGCGCCGTCGGCGCCGATGCGCGAACGTGAGTACGACCCGCGCACGGGCACGAGCGCGTTCCCGCCCATCGCCGAGTACGCGTTCCTGTCCGATTGCGAGACCGTGGCGCTGGTGGCCCCGTCGGGCGCGGTCGAATGGATGTGCCTGCCGCGCGTGGACTCGCCCAGCATCTTCGGCGCCCTGCTCGACCGCGACGCGGGCCTGTTCCGCCTCGGGCCCGACGGGATGACGGTTCCCGCCGCCCGCCGCTACCTCCCGGGCACGATGGTGCTCGAGACCAGCTGGGGCTCGGGGACCGGGTGGATCATCGTGCGCGACGTGCTCCTCATCGGGCACTGGCACCACGAGCACGACCGCTCCCACACCCATCGCCGAGCTCCCACCGACTACGACGCCGACCACGTCCTGCTGCGCACGGTCCGCTGCGTCAACGGCGAGGTGCAGCTCCTGCTCGACTGCGAGCCCAAGTTCGACTACGGCCGCGACCCCGCCGACTGGGAGTACAGCGGCGACGGCTACGGCGAGGGCGTCGCCCGCTCCAAGGATGGCAGCGTCGAGCTCAAGCTCACCACCGACCTGCGGCTCGGCTTCGAGGGCAGCCGGGCCACGGCGCGCCACCTCCTGAAGGAGGGCGAGACGGTCTACGCCGCACTCTCCTGGTCAGAGCACGCGCCGCCGCAGAACATCACCGAGGCCTATGAGCGGCTCGTGTGGACCGCACACCATTGGCAGCACTGGCTGGACCGCGGCCGCTTCCCCGACCATCCGTGGCGCACCTTCCTGCAGCGCAGCGCCCTGACGCTGAAGGGGCTCACCTACGCCCCCAGCGGGGCCCTGCTGGCGGCGGCCACGACGTCGCTGCCCGAGACACCCCAGGGCGAGCGCAACTGGGACTACCGCTACAGCTGGATCCGCGACTCGACGTTCATGCTGTGGGCCCTGCTGTCGCTGGGCTTCGAGTGGGAGGCCAACGACTTCTTCTACTTCATCGCCGACGTCGCCGCCGGGGAGGAGAACCTCCAGGTCATGTACGGCCTCGACGGCGAGCGCCAGCTCGACGAGTACATCCTCGATCACCTCGAGGGGTACGAGCGCGCGCAGCCGGTCCGCGTCGGCAACGCCGCCTACGAGCAGAAGCAGCACGACGTATGGGGCGCGCTGCTGGACTCGGTCTACCTGCACACCCGCAGCCGCGACTCGCTGGACGACCGCGTCTGGCGGATCCTCCAGCGCCAGGTCGAGCAGGCCATCGAGAACTGGCGCGAGCCTGACCGCGGCATCTGGGAGATCCGCGGCGAGCCCAAGCACTTCACCTCGTCCAAGGTGTTCTGCTGGGTGGCGTGCGACCGCGGCAGCCGACTGGCCGAGCTGCGCGAGGACTTCACCCGCGCGCGGCGCTGGCGCGAGGCCGCCGACGAGATCAAGGCCGACGTCCTGGAGCACGGCGTGGACGAGCGCGGCGTGTTCGTCCAGCACTACGACACGGACGCGCTCGACGCCGCGCTGCTCCTGCTCCCGCTCATGCGCTTCCTGCCCCCGGACGACGAGCGCATCCGCGCCACCGTGTTCGCCATCGCCGACGAGTTGACCGAGGGCGGCCTGGTGCTGCGCTACCGCACGGAGGAGACCGACGACGGCTTGGGCGGCACGGAGGGCACGTTCCTCATCTGCTCCTTCTGGCTGGTCTCGGCGCTGTGCGAGATCGGCGAGCTGGACCGCGCGCGGTCGATGTGCGAGCGCCTGCTCGGCTACGCCAGCCCGCTCGGCCTCTACGCCGAGGAGATCGACCCCGTGACCGGGCGCCACCTGGGCAACTTCCCGCAGGCCTTCACGCACCTGGCGCTCATCAACGCCGTCATGCACGTCATCCGCGCCGACGAGGAGACCGCGGCGGCGCGGAGCCCGTGGTCGGAGTGGAGCTGAGCGGCTAGGCCTGGGCCCGGCGCGGGCCGAGCCGCACCGGCAGAGTCTTGAGCTGGTTGATGAAGCCGGACTCCACGAACGTGGTGGGCCCCGCGACCTCCATCTCGGGGTAGCGCGCCAGCGTCTCCTCGAACAGGATCCGCAGCTCCAGGCGCGCCAACGCCGTGCCGAGGCAGAAGTGCCGGCCGCCCGCGCCGAAGGCCTGGTGCTCGGGGTTGCGGTGGACGTCGAAGTGGTCGGGGTCCTCGTAGCGGCTCCCGTCGCGGTTGGACGACACGTACCACATGACCACCTTGTCGCCCTCGCGAATCGGCTGCCCGGCGACCTCGGTGTCGCACGTCGCGGTGCGCCGGAAGTGGGCGAAGGCGGGGAACATGCGCAGGGACTCCTCGACGGCGCTGGGGACGAGCGAGGGGTCGTCAAGCAGGAGCCGGCGCTCCTCGGGATGATCCATGAGCGCCCTCATGCCGCTGCAGTAGGTGGCCTTGGTGCTGTCGTTGCCGGCCGCCATGAGCAGGAAGAAGCCCATGACGATCTCGTGCTCCTCCAGCTTCTGGCCGTCGATCTCGGCGTGGACAAGGACGGAGGTGAGGTCATCGGTGGGCGTCTCGCGCCGGGCGGCGATGAGCTCGGTGCAGCGGCGGAAGATCTCAGGGATCTCGTTGGCCATGATGCTCTCCATCCCCTCGGGCGCGATGTCCGGATCGCCGGCCGAGAGGGAGGCGTTGAGCAGCTTGGCCCAGATGGCGTCGTCCTCCTCGGGGACGCCCATGAAGCTCCCGATGACCCGGGAGACGACCGGCTGGGCGACGTCGGAGACGAGGTCGCACGTCTCGCGGCCCGCGAGGCGGTCCAGCACGCGGACGGTGATCTGCCGGATGGCCTCCTCGTGGGCCGCGATCCGCTTGGGGGTGAAGCCGGCCTGGAAGAGCATCTTCAGGCGGTCGTGCTTGGGCGGATCCATGCCGATGAACATCGCCCGCATGAGCTCGATCGGGAAGCCGTCGGTGATCGCGGTGACACCGCCCCGCTCAGAGGAGAACGTGCGCCAGTCGCGGCTGACGGCGTGGATGTCGTCGGGCCGCGTGATCGACCAGTAGCCCGGCTCATTGGGGTACTCGCCGATCCGCGAGGTCCAGTGGACGGGGCATTCGTCGCGCAGCCGCGCGAACAGCTCATGTGGCGGGCCGTGGATCCACAGCACCCGCTCGGTCACCAGCACCTCGTCGAGATCGCCTTCGAGGGCCTGCTCGAGCTCACGACGCGTTGATGTCACCTGCTCCTCCTGACGGGCCGAGGGACCGCCGCAAATCCTACTGGCTGGCTAGCCAGCTTGGACCCCCCGGGTCAGCGGATGCTGAACGTTGCCGTGCCGACGACGTGCCCGTAGTGCGCGGCCTTGCGCGATCCGAACCCCGGCCACACGTACCAGCGATAGGTGCCGCGCGCCAGGCGATGGCGGTGGCCGCCGAAGCGCCACGTGCGCTTGAGCTGCAGGCCGGCCTTCGTCGGCCATGTGCTCAGGATCTTCTTCTTGCCCTTGAACAGCTGCACGTTGTAGTAGGACGCCTTCGGGACCGCGGTCCAGCTGAGTGCCGGCGGCGCGCTCAGGCTCGCGCCCGCCGCCGGTGCCAGGAGGCGCATGCCCGGCTTGGCCGTCACCGTCTCCTGCGCCACGTTGCCGGCCTGATCCACCGCGGTGATCGTGTACGTGTATCGGGTGCCGTTGCGCACGCGCTTGTCCTGATAGGAGCTGCCGCCTCCCTGGTACAGGACGCTCGCGGCCGACGGGGCGACGCCCGGGTCGCGGGTGACCTGGACCCACTGCAGCGGCGCCGGGCCGGCGCTGGCCCGCCAGGTCAGGTCGACGGAGCCGTCCGCGGGCTGCGATGACGCGGCGAGGGCGGGCGGGGTCGCGTCGTAGCTCAGCGGCAGGCTCGCGGAGGCGACCTTGCCGGCGTTGTCCGTGCAGGTGCCGGCGATCGTCGTGCCCGGGGTGGCGGGTCCGCCGAAGGTCTGAGCCGGGGTACAGGACGCAATGCCCGAGAACGCCGTGCCCGCGAAGCTGACGGTGACGGGGTGGTTGTACCAGCCGTTCGCGTCGGGGGGGCGGTCGGGGGTCGCGGTCGCCGACGGGGTCGAGATTTCGACATGCAGCCGGAAGCTGAGGGATGATTGCGTGCCATCGGAGGTCCACGTGACCGCGCAGGACGGTGTCATCGACCGTGTCGGCGTCGTAGGCAGCGACCTGGCATCCCGACACGAACCTGCGAACGCACCGCCCGTGAACTGCCAGGACACGGAGACCGCGACTCGTGTACCAACCTGAATTACATGGCTGCGTCTGGCTCCCCGACGCAGCATTCTGCGGTGATCGTCCCTTGCGCCTCGGCGGTTCCCGCCAGCGCCGCCGCGACCGCCAGCACCGCAACACACGCGACCACGAGGCGACGGGCGCTCATGCCGTCGTCACCTCACGGTGCAGCCGGGTCACGCGCCGCAGCAACGCCAGGCTGGTGGCCACCAGCACGAGCAGGACGACCGCGCCGACGGCCAGCATCAGCCCGTCATGCCGGGCGGCCGGCGCACGATGCACGGCGGCGACCTTCACCACCGGGGCCGGTGCGGGCTGAGCGTGATGCGTCACGTGCCGGGTCGGCGCGCTTCGATGCCGCGGATGCGACTGCGGCCGGGGCCGGTGCGGTTTCTTGCCAGCGGCGTGGGTGACGACCCGTGCCGGCGCGACGTCAACGACGCGCGGCCGGGTCACCGAGGTGGCCGGCGCGACGTGGGTCGGCGCAGGCGTTGACGAATGCGTCTGCGTGGGCGCCACGCTGGTGTGCGTGGGGGTGTGCGTGGGCGTCGTCGCCTGCGGCGCCGGGTCCGGCGAGGGCGCCGAGGTCTGCGTGGTGGTGGGCGCGGGTTGGGGCCCGGGCCCGGAGGCGAGCCCCGCCGCCGGTGATACCGCGATCATCGCGATAACGAGTATCGCGGTCGCGCTAGTGCGTGTCCACCATGCCATGAGATGTGGCGAAGTCGGATTGGGCGCGGCGCAGCATCGCGCCGGCCGCCGCCGGGGTCGTAGCGGTCACGGGCGTGCCCTTGGCGCAGACGGCCGTCGCGCGGTGCTGGAACGTCCGCTTGGCCTTGCTCGTATTGGTCCCGTCGACGAACCAGCCGCGCAGGTTGGGGAGCGGGCTGGAGATGATCTCGGTGATCGCTCCGGCGTAGAAGCCTCCGCCCGTCACGAAATACCCCTTCGGGCACATCGCGTACGCCCGGACGAACTTGCCGGGCGCGACGGTGGTCTTGGGTCCGAGCACCGCGATGATCGGCGCTCCACCCTGTGTCGAGGCGCCGCCCGTCTTCGCGGCCCCGGCCAGGTCACCGACGCCGAGCAGCGCCAGGGCGGTTGCGCCCAGGACGGTGCTGACCTTCAGGATGTGTGCGTTCCCCCGCACTCGGTCGCTCACCTACCGACCAACGGATGAGACCGCCCAGATCTTGTCCGCGCGGTCATCGGGTTCCAAAACGGCGCCGCAGACCCGCCGCGAGGGCCAGCGCCGCCGCGGCCGCCAGCACCAACGCCGCCCACGGCACGGCCGGCGCCGACGGCTTCAACGCCGCGCGGCGCGCCGGGGCCGCGGTCGGATGGGCCGGCGAGTGCGTCGGGCGTGCGGCGCTCGGGTGACGCTCACGATGACGCGCGGGCCGCGTGGCCGGCCGGCTGTACTCGAGAGCCACCGACCGTGCCGCACCGACGGACACCAGCGCCTCACCGCTACCGGCCTCGGCCGAGACAGACCCGGCGGTCACCATGGTCCCGCGGAGAACCGGATGGACGCGGCGGGGCTCTGTGAGCACGAGCGCCGCCCCCAGCACGCCGGCGTCTGCGACGGGGCGCGCGCCCGCGGGCGGAGGCGGGGTCGGCGATGGCGTCGGATCGGGAGGAGCCGCGGGGGCGAGCGCCGCCGGCGGAGGGTCGGCCGGCGCGGACCCGGCGACCGGCTGGGCGGCAGCCGGGTCGCCGCCCGGCGACGGCGTCGGCGTCGGCGACGAGATCGGCGACGAGGTCGGGCCGGGAGCGGGAGGGGGGCCGGGCGTGATGAGCACCGTTGAGCCGGTGCCAGTCGCCGTCTGCCCCTCGACGGCGTCATAGCACCAGAACAGGCAACCGATCTGGAGCTGCCAGACGATCCGGATCACGGTGTCCACTGCCGACGGTTCGGTCGCGTCCGTCGCGCCCGAGCCGCCGACGGCCTGCACCGTCGTGTTGGACTGCGTGGCCTGCTGAAGCTGCTGGGTGCCGGCGCAATCGAACAGGCATCCGATCTGGACCTGCCAGATGCCCTGCGCGGTCTGGTTGACCGCCGTCGGCCCCGCGCCGGCGCCAGTCGCGCCGAAGGCGACCTGCACCGTGGCGTTGGACTGGGCGGCGACCTGGGCCTGCCCCGCCGTCCCGCTGTCCCCCATCGGCGACGAGTCCGCAGTCTGACCATCGCCAACCATCGGTGACGGGTCCGCAGTCTGACCGTCGCCAACCGTCGGCGACGGGTCCGCAGTCTGACCGTCGCCAACCGTCTGGGACTGGTCCGAGGCCTGCTGGGTCACGTTCTGCACCGTGCCCGGGACCAGCGTGAGCGGGGGCAGGCCGGGCAGCGCCAGTGCGCCGAGCAGCTGCTCGAGCTGCGCCAGCGTCAGGCCCGACGTGTCCAGCGTCGTGGTGCCGTAGCAGTACTGCATGCACCCCACCTGGACCTGGGTCGTGCCGCCCGTGGGGGATGCGCCCGTCGTTGTCTGCGCCGGAGCGACGGTCGGGCCGCCGGCGGTGGCCGCCGGGCCGGGATCCACCACCTGCACCGTCGTGTTGTCCTGGGACGCCTCTTGGATCTGGACGCCGCCGTCGCAGTGCGATGTGCACGGCGCGGCCTGGACCTGGCTGATCGTCTGCGTGGTGGTGTTCGAGACCGCCGGCTGCGGCGTGGGGGCCTTGACCGGGATCGGCGCCGGCTGGCGCGGACTCGAGGCCGGCGGCGTTGGAGTTGCGGGCGCCGTGTTCGGTGGTATCGGCGCTGGTATCACCGGCGCCGGCGGGGCAGTGGCCGGCGTGGGCGGCGTGGGGACCGCCACCGGCGGCGTCGATACTGCCGGCGGAGTCGGAGACGTGGAAGCCGGCGGGGTCGAGGGCGTCATGACGCCAGCCGGAGGGGGCGGCACCGCGACTGGCGGCGCGGGCACCGCTACCGGCGCCGACGGGACAACCGGCACCGTGGGCGCAACCGGCACCGTCGGTACAACCGGCACGGCTGGCACGGCCGGCACAACCGGCACCGCCGGCACAACCGGCACCGCCGGCACGGCCGGCACCGCCGCCGGCCCCGCGGGCCCATCCGCTCGCGCGCCGGCCGCGCCCGCCAGCAGGACCACGGTGATGAGTATCGGGAGCCACTTGGCGATCTTGAGGAAGCGCATCTGTGCCGTTTGATGGGGCGGATGCCTCCGGCCGCCTGGTCCGGGCCGGAGGATCCGCATGGTTGGAGGAGGTCCGGCCGGCTTCTTCTCGCCGGCCGGAGCGCCCCGCGGCCTTAGCCGGTCTGGCTCTGGCCTCCGTTCTGCTTGGTTCCGGCGTTGTTGCCGGCACCGCTCAACGCACCGTTGAGCCCGGTCTGGTTGGCGCTGTTGGCGCCGCCCAGCACGTTGCCGCCGGCGATGTTCACCGGGGCGTTCGAGTTGACCAGGTTCTGGGTCGCGTTGGCACGCGATGCAGCGAGCTGGGCCGTGAGGGAGCCCTGCTCGTTGATCTGCGCCTGTCCGGCCCCACCGCATCCGATGAAGCAGGACGAACCCGCCGACTGGCTCTGGTCGTTGCTCTGCTTGGTATCGGCGTTGTTGCCGGCACCACTCAGTGCGCCGTTGAGCGCGGTCTGATTGGCGCTGTTGGCGCCACCGACGATGTTTCCACCGGCGATGTTGACCGGAACGTTGGCGTTCACCGCCGTCTGGTTGGCGTTGGCACTTGACAGCGCCGCCTGCAGCGTGAGCGCGTTCTGGCTGGACAGCTGCACCTGTCCGGCTCCACCACAGCCGATGAGGCAGGACGAACCCGCCGACTGGCTCTGGTCGTTGCTCTGCTTGGTATCGGCGTTGTTGCCGGCACCACTCAGTGCGCCGTTGAGCGCGGTCTGATTGGCGCTGTTGGCGCCACCGACGATGTTTCCACCGGCGATGTTGACCGGAACGTTGGCGTTGACCGTGTTCTGGTCAGCCTTCGCCTTCGAGTCCGCCAGCTGGCCTGTTGCCGACGTCTGGTCAGACAGCTGCGCCTGGCCGGCACCGCCACAGCCCACGAGGCAGGACGAACCCGCCGACTGGCTCTGGTCGTTCTTCTGCTTGGTGTCGGCGTTGTTGCCGGCACCACTCTTCGCACCGTTGAGCGCGGTCTGATTGGCGCTGTTGGCGCCGCCGACGATGTTTCCACCGGCGACGTTCACCGGAACGTTGGCGTTGACCGTGTTCTGGTCAGCCTTCGCCTTCGAGTCCGCCAGCTGGCCTGTTGCCGACGTCTGGTCAGACAGCTGCGCCTGGCCGGCACCGCCACAGCCCACGAGGCAGGACGAACCCGCCGACTGGCTCTGGTCGTTCTTCTGCTTGGTGTCGGCGTTGTTGCCGGCACCACTCTTCGCACCGTTGAGCGCGGTCTGATTGGCGCTGTTGGCGCCACCGGTGATGTTTCCACCGGCGACGTTCACCGGAACGTTGGCATTGACCGTGTTCTGGTTGGCCTTCGCGTCTGACTGCGCCTTCTGCAGCGTGGCCGACCACTGGGACGAACCCTGGGCCTGGCCCGAGCCGCCACAACCGATCTTGCAGGACGAACCTGCCGACTGGCTCTGGTCGTTGCTCTGCTTGGTGTCGGCGTTGTTGCCGGCTCCGCTCTTGGCGCCGTTACCAGCGGTCTGGTTGGCGCTGTTGGAGCCACCCGTCACGTTGCCACCGGCGGTGTTCACCGGAACGTTGGCGTTGACGGCGGTCTGGTTGGCCTGCGCGTCTGACTGCGCCTTCTGCAGCGTCGCGGACCACTGGGACGAGTCCTGTGCCTGGCCAGCGCCGCCGGAACCGGCGGAGCCACCAGAGGTGGGGTCCTGGGACTGGTCGTTGGTCTGCTTGGTGTCAGCGTTGTTGCCGGCTCCACTGATTGCGCCGTTACCCGCGGTCTGGTTGGCGCCGTTGGAACCACCGGTGATGTTGCCGCCGGCCGTGTTGACCGGGGCGTTGGTGTTGACGGCGGTCTGTCCGGCCTGCGCCTGTGACTGCGCAGCCTGCAGCGTCGCCGCCCACTGGGAGGACTGCTGTGCCTGGCCAATACCGCCGGCACCCCCTCCCGGGCTAGCTGGTACGCCGCCCGCCATCGCGGTGGCCGGGATGGCCATCGCGAGGAGGGTGACAACCAGAGCGATGAATTTCGCTCGCATTGTGTTCTCTCCTGACTGGGATTTGCGCTCCCCCCGGTCTCGGACCGGACTGGATGCGCTTGACCGTGGCCGTCACGGCGGATGCCGAACGGCCCGGCGACGGCTCGGAGCCCCCGAGACGGCCGCCGTTGTGATCAGCCGGTGAGAGCTACCCCGGGCGTTCGAGCCGCAGGGACAGCAGCGTGGACCGCCACGCCGACATGTCCAGCGACACGCGAGTCGACAACAAGAAGAGCGAGAGGAGGGCCGCCACGGCCATCAGCGATGCCGCCGCCGCGCCGCCACCAGTCCCGGCGCCCGCCGCCGCGGGACCGCCGCCGGTGATCGGCGAGCTGATCGGCGGCATCGCGAGGATGGGCGCCGACGCCGGGTGCGCCGGCCGGGGCGCCGTCCGCCGGTCCGCCGGCAGCCGGTAAGACCCAGGCCCCAGGCGCCGGCCGGCGGCCGCCGCAGCGCCGCTGGGACCGAGCAGGTGCATGGGCGCTCCGGGACGCAGCCAGGGGCCGCCCGGGACGACGAATGCGACGCGATGGGCTTGTCGCAGTCCGGTCTGGCGCGTGGAGCGGGCCTGGCGCTCAGCCCCCGGAAGAACAACGGGTGCGCCGGTGAGCGCAAAGATGCCCGCGCCCAGGGCATCCGGTGGTGGGGGCAGGACACCGGATACCGGGATCCCCATCAGGCTCAACGGCCATCCCTGCTGAGCGGGGTTCCCCAGCGCCGGTGGCGGCACCGGCGCGGTGGGCGCGGGAGGTCGGACGAGCGTCGCCAGGCTCGCCAACGTCGAAAGCTCGATCGGCGGGATCCGCAGCACCGGCACGGGCATCGCCACGGTGACCGGCGCGGGCAGGTCAGGGCGGGCGACCGGCGAGGAGAGCGGCGGCGGGCCTGGCACCGAGGCGGCCAGGCTCGGGACCGAGACGTGCACGCTCGGAACCGAGACCGGCAGGCTCGGGACCGAGACATGCACGCTCGGAACCGATCCCGGCACCGAGACCGGCACGGCCGGTGTCGAGACGTGGGGGGTCACTCCCGTGCTGGGGCTGTGGCCGGCGGCCGGCCCCCGCGAGGGGGGCGGCGCGGCTGCCGACTTGGGCGAGACCGGGGCTGCCGGCGTGGGCGAGACCGCGGCCGCGCCGGCGCTCGAGGGCGTCGCCGCGGGGGTCGTCGGCGCGACGGCGGCCGCTCCGGTCGCGCTGGGCGCAGTCCCAGCGACGGCCGGCGACGACACCGCCGGGACCGCGACGCCGCCGGCGCTTGCGGCCGCGTCAACCGCCCGCTGGGCCGCCGACAGGCCGGCCTGGACGAGCGAGCTCGGGTTGACCGTCGTGACGTCGGCACGGGCGAGCTGGGGCAGTGCGCACGCCAGCGCGGCGGTCGCACTCGCGATCGCGACCCGCCATGCCCCTCGAAGTCGCCGCCCCCGGCTGACCATCGCTTACGATGGCCCCCGAGGATTGGTCAGCTTTGCGCAGTTCCCCACACCCATTAGATCCCCCGGCACGGCTGGTCTGATCCGTGCAACCACGTAAAAGACCCCTGGTACCATCGCCCTGATACCGCCCAAAGGGGAACGGGCTGAGGTGGACAGGGTGAGTTCTAGGCACCGGCCTCTCGCGACTGTGACGCGAGAGCGCCTGATCGAGTCGCATCTGCCGCTGGCGAAGTCGGTGGCTAGGCGCTACGCCGGCCGCGGCGTCGATCTCGACGACCTCGTGCAGGTCGGCGCGGTCGGCCTGATCAAGGCGGCCGACCGGTTCGACCCCAGCCGTGGCGTCGCGTTCTCCACCTTCGCCGAGCCGACGATCGAGGGTGAGATCCGCCACCACCTGCGCGACCGCTCGGCCCCGGTGAGGATCCCCCGCGAGCTGCAGCGCCTCGGCAAGCGGTTGCGTGGCCGCCAGGGCGAACTCGGCGCGAAGCTGGGCCGTGCCCCCACCCTGAGCGAGCTGGCCGACGCGGTTCAGGCCGACGTCTCCGACGTGGAGCGCGCCCTCGCTGCCGAGCATGCGCGCGAGCCGGTCGAGCTCCATGGCGCCGAGGCCGCCGCCGGCACCGCCGTCGACGCCGAGCCGTTCGCGAGCATGGATGCCCGCCTGCTGATCGCCGACCGGATGCACGTCCTGGACGAGCGCGAGCGCCAGATCGTCTACCTGCGCTTCCACGCCGACCTCACCGAACGCCAGATCGCCCGCGAGCTCGAGATCTCACAGGCGCACGTCTCGCGACTGCTGGCCGGAGCGCTGGCGAAGCTCGAGTCTGAGCTCGCCGATGACGAATCCCCAGCAAATGGCGCTGATACCACTGTGGTACCACCTCGGATCAAGGCTGCGGCGGGGGTCGGCGCGGGCTCAGGCGGCGGCGAGGACGCCCCTGGGCCGGGCAAGCCCAAGCCGGGGACGGCCTACAGCGGAAGGTTCCTGGTGCGGATGCCCAGCGACCTGCACGAGCAGCTCGTCCAGGCCGCCGCGCGCGAGCACGTCAGCCTCAACCGCTTCGTGACCGGTGTGCTCGCCGAATCGGTCACCGGCGAGGCTCGGACCGAGGTGGACCCGGCGCCGGCGGTCACTCCGCCCGCCGCGACGACCGAGGCCGAGCCGCCCCAAGGTCGCTCGCACAACCCCGGGCGCAGCCTCCGGATGGCGATCGTCGCCAACGTGCTCATCGTCGTGCTCGCGGCGGCGGTGGCCGTCGTGCTGCTCATCATCGCGCTGCAGCGGGGAATCTGAGCCGCGGGCTCAGTGCGCCACGCGCGCGCCCGCGTGCTGCTCGCCCCGGGAGCGCGGGCGGTGCTCTCGGGCCGCCTCCGGCGGAGATTCAGCGGCCGTCGGATTGCCGCCGCGGAACCACGAGGCGGCGGCGGCGATCAGACAGGCGATGATGGCGAATGCGAACGCCTCATGCAGCCCATCGCGGAACGGCGCCGAGATGAGCTGCGGGAAGAATGAGCGACCCACGATGAGCGCGTGCTGGTGAGCGCTGAGCTGCGCCAGGACGTGGTTGCCGACGAGGTGCTGGATCGGGTTGTACCCGAGGAAGGCGGCGAACAGGATCGACACCGGCGGCAGTTGGGCGACGTGCTGGGCGGTGGCAGCCGGGACGCCGTGGGCCTGCAGCCCCGCCGACATCGTGTGCGGCAGGGTCGCCGACAGGCCCAGGATCATGAGCGTGAAGAAGATCCCGATCGACAGCACCTGGGCGGAGTTCTGAAAGGTCTGGTTCATGCCGCCGCCGGCGCCGCGGTCCCCCGGCGGCAGGCTGTTCATGACGCCCGCGCGGTTGGGCGAGGCGAACATGCCCATCGAGACGCCGTTGAGGAATAGGCACGCCGCGAACAGCGGATAGGGGAAGTTGGTGGGCAGCAGGGCCAGGAGCGCGAAACTCACGGCGGCGCTGAGCATCCCACCGGTGGCGAACGGGCGGGCGCCGTAGCGGTCAGACAGGTAGCCCGACGTCGGGCCGGCCAGCAGCATCCCGATCGTGAGCGGGAGAATGTAGATACCAGCCCACAGCGGGGTGTCGGTGAAGTCGTAGCCGTGCTGGGGCAGCCAGATCCCCTGCAGCCAGATGATCAGCATGAACATCAGGCCGCCGCGCGCCACCGCCGACAGGAACGTCGACAGCGTCCCGAAGGTGAACGCGCGGATCTTGAACAGCTCCAGCTTGAACATCGGATCCGGGACCCTCCGCTCGATCATTGCGAAGGCCGCAAGTGAGGCCAGGCCAGAGCCGATGAGGATGAGCACCCGCGGGCTCCCCCACCCGGTCGGCGAGTCCCCGTAGGGGCGGATTCCGTAGGTGACGGCCACCATGATGAGAATCAGTCCGAGGGCGAAGGTGATGTTGCCCGGCCAGTCGATCCGGGCCCGCCTGGGCTTGGACAGCTCCTGCAGCTTCAGGTACGCCCACACCGTTCCGAACAGGCCCACCGGCACCGAGATGAGGAACACCAACCGCCAACTGATGGGGGCCAGCAGGCCGCCAAGCACGAGTCCGATGAACATTCCCGAGACGCCGACGATGTTGTTGATGCCCAGCGCCATCCCGCGCTGGTTGGCCGGGAACGCGTCGGTGATGATCGCCGCCGAGTTGGCCAGCAGGCAGGCGGCACCGATCCCCTGGACGATGCGGAACACGATCAGGAACAGGGCGCCGTCCCTGCCGGTCAGCCAGTCGACGGTGAGGACCAGCGAGGCCGCCGTGTAGATGACGAAACCGAGGTTGTAGATCCGCACCCGGCCATACATGTCGCCCAGGCGGCCCAGGCTGACGATGAGCACGCTCGAGACGACGAGGAAACCGAGGATCATCCACAGCAGGTAGAAGCTGTTGGCCGGGACCAGTGGGTCGAGACTGATCCCGCGGAAGATGCTGGGCATGGCGATGAGCGTGATCGACGCGTCGAGCGTCGCCAGCAGCACGCCCAGGGTGCAGTTGGACAGCGCGATCCACTTGTAGTTCGCCCCGCGGGGGTCGCTGCGCGTGCCTCGCAGTGACGCCCGCGCCACCGCTCAGCCGACTTCCTGCATAGGCGCGAGCTCAGGCTGCTCGAGCGACACCGTGCTGAAGTCGGGGCGGCGGCCGGGGATGAGCGTGCCGGCGAGCATGGCGACGACCAGGAAACCGGCCTGGAGCAGCAGCGCCTGCGTAAAGCCGGTGACGTTGGGCAGGCCATCCGACACGTTGTCGGCGATGAGGGTGGCGACGATCTGGCCGCCGAGCGCGCCGCCGAGCGTCCGCATCACGGTGTTCATCCCGGTCGCCGCGCCGGTCTGCTCCGGCGGCACCGCCTGGACGATGAGGTTGCCCAGCGCGGCGAAGGCCAGCCCGATGCCGATGCCCATGAGCGAGGCGCTGATCAGCATGTCGTACGGGTGGCCGTGTGCGACCGCCAGCACGAAGAATGCCAGCGAGGTCACACCGCTGCCGACGATGACGGCGCTCTTTGACCCCCATCGCCGGGCCACGCGGCCCGCCACCGAGCCCAGCGCGCTCATGCCGACCGCCGCGGGCAGGAGGTAGAGCCCGGCGACAACGACCGAGGCGCCGAAGCCGAAGCCTGTGCTCGTGGGGAGTTGCGCGAACTGCGGCAGGATGAGGAAGGACGCATACATCCCGGCGCCAAGCAGGAAGGCGACGAGGTTGGTCGTCCACACCCCGCGGATCCGCATCATCGCCATATCGATCAGCGGCACCTCGCTGTGCAGCTCCACGAAGACCCAGGCCGCGGTCAGGACGATGCCGACGGCGAGCAGGCCCAGTGTCTTGGGCGAGCCCCAGCCCCACGTGGTCGTCATCGAGATGGCGATGAGCATGCAGCAGAAGCCGGCGGTCATCAGCGCGGCCGCCAGCCAATTGACGCGCCCCGGCACGCGGACCGGGGACTCGGGCACGAACCGCCACGTGCAGAACGCCGCGGCGACCGTCACCACGAGCGGGATCCAGTACAGCCAGTGGTAGTTCAGGTGCTCCACGATGAGCCCGCCGAGCACGATCCCGATCCCCCCGCCGATGCCGAGGATCGAGGAGAGGATCCCGATGCTGCCGGCTACGCGCTCGCGCGGGAACTCGTCGCGGACGATCCCGAAGGCGAGCGGGAAGATGCCCCCGCCGGCGCCCTGGATGATGCGCCCGACGATCATCGGGCCCAGCGACGTGGACAGCGCCGAGACGACCGTGCCGGCGCCGAGGATGCCCAGCGTGATCAGCAGCAGCCGCTCCTTGCCGTACATGTCGCCAAGGCGGCCGATGATCGACGTGGCCACCGAGGCCGACAGCAGATAGCCGGTGAGCAGCCACGTCACGCCGGTCTCGGTGGCGCCGAGGCTGTGCTGGATCGACGGCAGCGCGGGGATCACTGCGGAGCTGAGCACCGAGTACGCCATGCCCGCCAGCGCGGTGACCGCCAGGATCACATTGGGGTGGATTCCGTGATCCCGATGGGCCTCCACAGTCACGTCGAGCTACTCTAGCGGAATGATCATTCCGCCTTCCGCGCCGGAAGCGGCTCAGGGGCGATGCCAGTGGACGCGGCTGGACTCCGCCGCCAAGCGCGAACGGCTGCTGGAGGCGGCCACCGAGGTGTTCGCCCGCGACGGCCTGGAGGCGCCCATGAGCGTCGTCGCCGACGCCGCCGGCGCCGGGGTGGCGAGCGTGTACCGCGTGTTCCCGTCCAAGCGCGAGCTGCTGGCGGAGCTGGTGGTGCGCCGCATGGACGTCGTCGCCGCCGCGGCGCAAGAGGCCTTCGAGCGGCCCGGCGACCGATGGTCCGCGCTCACGGAGATGCTGACGACCCTGGTCAGCGGCCAGCGCGCCGACTACCTGATCGGCGACGCCCGCGCCGTGGTGGCCGATCACCCCGACGTGATCGCCGCGGTGACCCGGGCCAGCGCGGCCCAGGAGCGGCTGCTGGCCGCGGCCCGCGCCGAGGGGCGGCTGCGTGCCGACGCGACCCCGCAGGACCTCCGCCTGCTCTTTGCCGCCACCCGCGCCGCCCGGGGTGTCGAGCCCGAGCAGTGGGGACGGATGCTCGAGCTGATGATCGACGCGCTCGATGCGCGCCGCGGCTCCGTCGACCAATAGGGTTGGCGCCCGATCCAACGAGCGGGAAGGAGCGCCCAGTTTGAAGATGCGAGCCGCCGTGCTGGAGCAGTTCGCCCAGCCGCTTCAGATCACGGAAGTGGACCTGGCCGACCCCAAGCCGGGTGAGGTGCTGGTGCGGCTGGCCGCGTGCGGGGTGTGCCACACCGACATGTACACGGCCTCCGGCGTCGACCCCTCCGGATATGCCCCGACGGTGCTGGGCCACGAGGGCGCGGGCTTCGTCGAGAGGCGCGGCGAGGGCGTCTCGAGCGTGTCGGACGGCGATCTCGTGGTCACTCTGTTCTCGCCGCAGTGCCGTGAGTGCGTCCACTGCCTGAGCCCTGACACCAACCTCTGCCTGGCCATCCGCGACCAGCAGAACCAGGGCCACCTGCCCGACGGCACCACCCGCCTGTCTCGCGATGGCGATCCGATCCGGCACTTCATGGGCACCAGCACGTTCGCCGAGTACACCGTCATGCCGGAGATCGCGCTGGCCAAGGTGTCCCCCGATGCCGCCCCTGACCATGCCTGCCTGTTCGCCTGCGGGCTCTCCACCGGGCTCGGCGCGGCGATGAACACGGCCAAGGTCAAGGCGGGATCGACGTGCGTGGTGTTCGGCGCCGGCATGGTCGGCCTGGGCGCGGTGGCCGGCTGCCGCCTGCGGGGCGCCGAGCGCGTCATCTGCGTCGATCTCTCCGAGGAGCGGCTCGAGCTCGCCCGCGGCCAGGGCGCCACCGAGACCTGGGTCGCCGACGAGAACACGGTGCAGCGCGTGCTCGACGCGACCGGCGGTTTCGGAGCCGACTTCACCTTCGAGGCCACGGGCTTGGTGGCGGTCATGCGCCAGGCCGTCGAGTCGGCCCGCATGGGCTGGGGCCTGTGCACCGTCGCCGGGGTGGCCGGCCGGGGCGAGACGCTCGACGTGGTGCCGCGCTACCTCATCACCGGCCGCCGGATCTGCGGCTCGTCCTTCGGCGGCGTCAAGGGCCGCGACCAGGTGCCCCAACTCGTCCAGCTCTACCTCGACGGCGAGATCGACATCGACCCCTTCATCTCCCACAGGATCACCCTGGACGAGGTCAACCACGGCTTCGAGCTCATGGAGCGCCAGGACGGCATCCGGAGCGTCATCACCTTCGACTGAGCCGGCGCGCGGCGCCGCGGCCGCGGACGCGGACGCGGCGACCATAGCCGGGCCGGCTCCTCACCAACGTGGAGCCGACCCAACCATGGCGGGGTTATAGGTGATCGCTGCTTCAAGGCGATCACTTGGAGGGGGGCAAGTCCATCTGCCCGGAGACAACTCTGCCCCTCGCAGATGAGAAATCCGTAGGGGATTCCGAAGAGTTCTCACAGGGGTCGCGCCGTTACCCGACGGGTAATCGACGCCGTGACCGCGCGCTGGGATCGTGCCGGTCATGAGCACTCAATCGATCACGGCCGTCGGGCCCATCCCGGCGGCTCTCAAAAACACCCGCAGCCGCTGGCTGCCCCTGCCGGTGATCCTCGCCGGCACCTTCATGGTCGTGCTGGACTTCTTCATCGTCAACGTCGCGCTGCCGTCGATGCAGGCCCACCTGCACGCGTCCAACGGCGCGATCGAGTGGGTGGTCGCCGGCTACGGCCTCACCAACGCCGTGTTCCTCATCACCGGTGCCCGCCTCGGCGACCGCTGGGGCCGGGTCCGGGTGTTCACCATCGGCCTCGCGCTGTTCACGCTGGCCTCCGCCGGGTGCGGGCTGGCCGGGACGCCCCAGGTGCTGGTCATCTCACGGCTGGCTCAGGGCTGCGCCTCGGCGCTGCTCATGCCCGTCGTCCTGTCGATCATCGGCGTGCTGTACGACGGCGCTGACCGCGCCCGCGCGCTGGCGGCCTACGGCATGACCATGGGCTTCGCCGCGGTCTCCGGCCAGCTGATCGGCGGCATCCTCGTCCAGGCCAACCCGGCCGGGCTGGGGTGGCGCAGCTGCTTTCTCATCAACCTGCCGATCGGCATCGCGGCCGTGGTCCTCGCGCCGCGGGTGATCCCGGAGTCCCGCGGAGCCGCGGGGAGGCTGGATCTCACCGGAACTGTCCTGGCGACGCTGGGGCTGACGGCGATCGTCCTGCCGCTCGTCGAGGGCCGGGCCCACGGCTGGCCGCTGTGGACATGGCTGTCGCTGGCGGCCGCCCCCGTGCTGCTCGTCGCGTTCGCGCTCCAGCAGCGCCGGCTGGACGCCCGTGGCGGCACGCCGCTCATGCCGCCGCGCCTGTTCGCCTCGCGCACATTCAACGTCGGGCTGGCCGCGCAGCTGCTGTTCTGGTTCGGACAGGCGTCGTTCTTCCTCGTCCTGTCGCTGTACCTGCAGCTCGGGCGCGGCATGAGCGCGCTGCACTCGGGGCTCGTGTTCACGATCCTGGCGGCGGCGTACCTGATGACCTCGCTGCGGGCGCCGGCCCTGACCGTGCGCCACGGCCGCCGGGTCCTGGCGGCCGGGGCGGGCATGCTCGTCGTCGGCCACCTCACCCTCGCGCTGACCGTCGCCGACGTCGGCGTCGGCGGCTCGGTGCTCGCGCTCGCCCCCGGGCTGGCGCTGGTGGGAGCCGGCATGGGCCTGTGCATCACGCCGCTGGCGTCGTTGCTCATGGCGGCGGCTCCGCCCGAGCACGTGGGCGCGACCTCGGGCGTGCTGTCGACGATGCAGAACGTCGGCAACGCGATCGGCGTGGCCGTGGTGGGCGTGCTGTTCTACGGCACCGTGTCGCACGGGTTCGCGGACGCGTTCCAGGTCAGCGTGATCGCGCTGGCGGTGGCGCTCGCCGGCGTCGCCGCGCTCACCCGGTTCATCCCGGCGACGGTAGGCTCGTGATGGTGACGATCGCCGAGCCTCGGACATCGCGCGTGGGCCCGCTCCTGCGTGACTGGCGCCAGCGCCGGCGTATGAGCCAGCTGGAGCTCGCGCTGGAGGCGGGGGTCTCGACGAGGCATCTGAGCTTCGTCGAGACCGGCCGCTCCCGGCCGAGCGCCGAGATGGTGCTCCACCTGGCCGACCGGCTCGAGGTCCCGCTGCGCGAGCGCAACGAGCTCCTCATGGCCGCCGGCTTCGCGCCGCAGTACACGGCCAGCGACTTCGACGACCCCGCCCTGCGCGAGATCCGCGACGCCGTCAGCCGCGTACTGGCCGCCCACGAGCCCTATCCCGCCATCGCCGTGGACCGCTACTGGAACCTCGTCGCCTCCAACGAGGCGCTCGGCCCGTTCCTGGACGGCGTGGCGCCCGAGCTGCTCGTGCCGCCGGTCAACACCATCCGCCTCGCGCTGCACCCAGACGGCGTAGCGCCGCGGATCCTCAACCTCGGCGAGTACCGCGCCGACCTGATCGAGCGTCTGGACCGGGCGGCGCGGCTCACCGGCGACGCGCAGCTGGCCGAGCTGCGCGACGAGATGCTCGACTACCCCGGGCCCGAGGCGCCGGACACGGGCGCCGGGTCGGCGGGCCAGGCGGTGGCGGTCGGGCTGCGGCTGGCCCCGGCCCCGGGGAGCGACGGGCCCGAGCTGTCGTTCTTCAGCACCATCACCACGTTCGGGACCGCGGTGGACGTGACCGTGTCGGAGCTGGCGCTCGAGGCGTTCTTCCCGGCTGACGACCAGACCGCCGCGTTCCTGCGGACCTGAGCCGCGCCCTTCCAGGTCGAGATCTACCTCGGCCCCGATGCCCCGGCCTCCGCTCGCGCTCACATCGCCGCGATCCTCGACAGCTTGCGGGTCACCAGCGTCCGCGCCTGAGGGGGTGTGTCATCTGGTGCACCCTATGCGGGCTTATTTTGTAGGCACGGGGGGTGCTAGCGGCGGCGGGCCGCCGGCTGCAGCCCCGGGTTGGGCCAGCCGCCGTCGGCGGGATTGATGGTGACCCCGGGCGGGACGATCTCGTCGATGCGATCGAGCACGTCCTCTGAGAGCGTTACGTCAGCGGCGGTCAGCTGGGACTCGAGGTGCTCCATCGTCCGCGGGCCGATGATGGCCGCGGTCACCCCGGGGTGCCGGATCACGAAGGCGATCGCCATCTCGATCAGGGTGATCCCGGCGTCCTCGGCGACCCGGGCCAGCGCGTCGGCGGCCTCGAGCTTGCGCTGGTTGGCGGGAAGGGACATGTCGTAGCGGGCGGGGATCCGCTCCGCGCGCCGCGAGCCGGGCACCTCCTCGCCCAACCGGTAGCGACCCGACAGCCACCCGCCGGCCAGCGGGCTCCATGGGATGACGCCCATCCCGTAGCGCTGCGTGGTGGGCAGGACGTCCTTCTCGATCTCGCGGATCAGCATCGAGTACGGGGGCTGCTCGCACACGAACCGCTCGCGGCCGCGGCGCTGCGCCACCCACTGAGCCTCGACGATCTGGGAGGCCGGGAACGTGGATGAGCCGATGTAGCGCACCTTGCCGGCCCGCACGAGGTCGGTGAGGGCGCCGAGCGTCTCGTCGATGTCGGTGTCGGCCTCGGGGCGGTGGATCTGGTAGAGGTCGATCCAGTCGGTGCCCAGCCGTCGCAGCGAGTTCTCGACCTCGCGCACGATCCAGCGGCGGGAGTTGCCGAACTCGTTGGGGTCGTCGCCCATCGAGCCGTGCACCTTGGTGGCGAGAACGACGTTGTCTCGCCGGCCGCCGGCCAGCGCCCTGCCGACGATCTCCTCCGAGCCTCCCCGGGAGTAGACATCGGCGGTGTCGATGAAGTTGATGCCGGCGTCGAGCGCGCGGTGAATGATGCGGATGCCCTCGTCGCGGTCCGGGTTGCCCCAGTCGCCGAACATCATCGCGCCGAGGCAGAGGGGGCTGACCTTGACGCCTGTGGTTCCTAGTGTGCGGTAGTCCATTCCCTGCACACTAGGAACCCGGCGTGAAGATCCTGGTCGCCTCCGGCCCCGGGCGCTGACGCTGCTGGCGCTGGTCGGCGCCGCCCTGGCCGTCGCTGCACCATCGAGCAGCGTCCCGGCTTCTCGGACCGGCCCACATCAGCTGGCGGACGTGATGGCAGCTGCCCGGCAACGACGCTGGTGAGTCCCTCCCACCAATGCCTGACCGCTTTGACATCTGATCATATCCTGGGAGATGACACTCTGCGGTGTGTCAGAACACGTACCAACCCACCCCACACGCTCGACCTGACAACGTGCCCTCGTTCATTCAGGGGAACGGACGCCAAGGCGAACGTTGTGTCGCCAGGCGCCGAAGCTTCACCCTAATCGGGTGATGCTACGTCACTGCTCCAGAGGCATGCTCTCGTCGCAAGTCTGAAGTCGGTGACCATACTCGTGACCATCGAGTGCGCGACCGACGCTGCGGCCACGAGATGTTCGCGTCATTCCGGGCCCGCTCCGGGGGCGTGAATCGCCTGAGGCACAACGAGCTTCGACGCTGAACGCGCATCGCTCCGTGATCCAGGTGAACCGGAGTCAAGTGGGTGCTCGGCTTGAGCGGAAAGAGAACCAGGAGAGGGAGTGACGATGAGAAGTTCGAGTGCCAGGACGTTTGTCGCAGCGGCGAGCCTCTCGACCCTGCTCGGCGTGACGTTGTTGGCGACGGGCGGAGACGCAAGCACGCCCAGCGCGAAAACCTCCGCGAAAGGTCCTGCGTTCGTTCCCGTGTGTGTCCAGAGGACGGGAGGGCGCGAGAGCCGCGGCGACCTCAACATCCTGCTCCACAACGCGTGCGCCAAGGGCCAGAAGCCTCTGAAGCTCGCTCTATTCCCGGTCACAGGGACTCCAGGTCCCACCGGTCCTCAGGGAGCCCCGGGCCCGTCCGGCCCGCTCGGTCCCTCTGGTCCCTCTGGCCCCCCTGCTCCCTCCGCCGGCGCTTCGACTGCCGGTGAGTACGCCGTGGCGAACGTGTTCGTGAGTCGGGGAACCGACCGCGCCAAGCGATCTGGGCGACCTACTCGGCGGCAATGGGCTCACCGATCGGTACCACGACCGGGGGAGAGTTCCGCTTCACGTGCTCACCTGCCCAGGCACCCTGCAAGGTCTCGATTGCCGCTGCCGTGCTCTCTGATACGACCGGCTCAGCCCTTGTCTATGCGAGGGTCATGATCTACAAGGAGATCGTGGGTGGGCCCAGGGCTTCTGCGAGTACGCGGACGGATCCGCCAACAACAGCACCCCGGCCAAAATCTCGCGCGTCCCTATGAGCACTTCCGTCAGCTCGATCAATCACCACTCGACATGGGGATTGGCGCGTCCCTGGACTGTGGGGCCGGTCAGGAAGTCCAGCAATGGGATTGTGAAGGACATCGGGGTGCCAAGCGGGCCGAACCGGGCAGCAACGCCTCCTACGATGTCTTTACGACGTTTGCGTTCAAATAGATAACTATGGACGTGTGACACCGGAGGTGAAGAGGGCGTCGCCGGAGAAGTCATTCACGTCGTCACCGAGCTGGCGCTGGCCGCTCATCGCCACGGAGACGATGGTCGATGCGCTGAATCTCGGGCCCGACCGCCGCCGCGAGACTCGCTGGGTTGCCGCGCGTCACGTGTCAAATCGGCCGCGGCCCGGCGGATTTGACATAGAGCGTGCGCTCAGCCTCCAGGTGCGCCAGATCGCCAGACCCGGTGGCGATCTGGCGCGGTGGCAGGTTCCGGCCCATGAATTTGGTGCGCTGTGCACGTCCGCGAGAGGACCGCTTCTTCGCACTTGGGGAAGTCTCGGCGTCGCCCGCGTTCAAGACAACGCGGCCGGGGCGCGAGCGCAATGCGGGAGGCGTGGCGGTACACATCTCCCGAATCACCGGAGCTCCCCGAACTGCGCGACGACGTCCGCTGTCACCGAACCTCGATCGCCATCCTGAGCCTCGCAGCGCTCGTGGTCCTGTCGCTCGCCGCCTGGGCCATCGGCCGTCCGTTCGACGACCAGGTCCGCGACGGTCTGCTCGCGGTGGGAGCGTCGAGCTCGGAGGTGGCGACGGTCGGCCTCGTCACGCTCGCCGGCGCGGACGCCACGATCGCCCTCGGCGCCGTCGCGGGCTCGCTGGTGGCATCCGCGCTCCTCGGCCCGGTGGCGATCGGCGTGCTCGCCGGGCATCCCGTGCACGGCGGCACCGGGCATCTCCCCGGCCGCTTCGCGCTGGTGGTCATCGCGCCGCTCGTTACCGGCGTAGCGGTCCGCAGCGCCCGCCCCCGCATCGCGGCATGGACGCGCCGCGCGAAGGGATCGCCGCGCTCGCGGTGGCCGCGCTCGTCTACGCGGGCTGAGCGGCACCGCGGGCGCGCATGGGCTGGATTCCGCGCTGGCGGCCAGCCTCGCCTTCCTCGCCGTCTCGGCGCTGCTCGGCGAGATCTGGCGCCGCACGACGCCGCCGCCCGTCGCCACCAGCGCAGCGATGTGCGTCGCCATGCGCGACTTCGCGGTCGCCGCGGCGCTCGCCGCGCAGCCGTTCGGCCCGCGTGCGGTCCCGGGCGTCCATGACCTCGTCACGCTCCTGGGCGGCTCGGCCGGGCCGGCTGCCGGCGCGCACAGGAGTAAGTTGACGAGAATGACCGACGACAGACACTTCGGCGGGTAGACAGGCGACCCAAGGTCGCCCCTGCCGCCACTCGGCCAGGCAGCCATTCCGGAAGCGGTGTGCCTGGCCGGGCCCGCCGACCGTGAGCTTCGACGAGGTCGGACAGCTCCTTGAATACAAAGGAGGGTGACTCCAGTCGAGTAGCCGTTGCCCGGTTAGCGTCAGGAGAGCGCGCATCAAATGGCTGCCCGAGCTGCTCGCCTTCCTCGCGGACCACGACCTAGCCACGGTGCCCGAGTCCCAGATCGGTGCGGTGCTCGATCTGACGGACGCGCTTGAAGCCACGGTCAATGAGGTGAAGGCAATCGGCCTCGAGAGGGACGGGGAGCCCGTTGGCCGCGACACCTGGGCCTGGATGATGAGCGAGACGGTGGGGCGGCTGGAGGATCGCTTGTCGGGCCGTCAGATCGAGTCGCTGTTCGGCTGGCTGGAGGCCGCGCTCGAGACTAGCCAGATCCGAGAAAAGGCCATAGCCCGAGTGATCAAGAGGCACCGGAACCTCCAGCAAGGCCCTGAGCTCATAGGAGCCTTCTGAGCCATGGAAGCGCCGTGGACGTACCCAACTGGAGTCGCCACCCTTGGTTTCAGGAGTTCGGCGGTCCGTGTTGGACGACCGCGTCGGGCTGGGCGACAAGACGACCGCGACCTCGGCAGCGTGAGAGACGGCTCGCCTCTCCGACGAGCTGCGCCAGGAGATGAAACGCACCGGCCTGGCCCGGATTCGCACTCCTGACCGGCAGGCGGCGCATCCGGCCGCGCTCCGTCGCGGGGGGGCCGGGGGCGAATGCGCCGTGCCCGCGGACCTCGGCGACAACGATGAACGTCCGCCGGAGCGCGCCGCGACCCCGCTGGCAATGCGTTGAGAACCCGCCCGGGGGACTCCGCAGTCGACGCCCGGGAGCCGAAAGACCCAGCGTGACGAGGATGCCCCTCAGCAGCTCCGAAAGCCGCCCAAACGCCACGGCAACAGCTTCCTCCGGTCCACGTCGGCCCGGCGGCCGCGTAGCCGGGGTGCGCTGCCGCATTCGCCTTCTGCCCATCGTCGTAGCCGTGCTGGGCGCGCTCGCCCTGCCGACCGCCGCGCAGGCCGCCGACTTCCTGAGCGTCACCGCGCCAAAGGGTGCCTGCCGAGTGCTCGTCGGCCGCCGGCTCGTGGCCGTCGGCGGGCGGGCAGGCCGGCGCGTCACGGCGCGCCTCGCGGTCGATCCGCACGCCGCCGCCGGCCGCTACACCGTCACGCTGCGCTGCGCCGGCGCCCCCCCGGCCAGCACGGTCGTGTCCGTCGCCCGCGCCCGCCGCGCCCGCCGCGGCGCCCACCTGCTCTCCGGCGTGACGTTCACGGTCGGCGCATCGACATTCAAGGCTCCCGCGCCCCCACCAGCGACGACTCCGCTGCCGGTGCCCCTCCCCCCCGCGCCGGCCCTGAACCGCCGACCCCCGGCCCGTCGAACGTGTCCGCGGCCTCCTGGCAAATCGCGTCGGGCTGGTGGGCGGGCGCGGCGAGCGCCTATAAAGCCGCCTTCCGCAACGGCCAGTGCACCGACCTGGCCGAGCGGATGCGCCCGGACATCGTCGCCACCGTCGCGCAGACCATGTACGCCGAGTACCTTGACGCCTGGAACGCTTGGCAGGCCTCGGGGGAGCAGGGCCCCGCCCCGGTCGAAGCCGCCCCGGACTGGAACGCCACCGCCTGGGACCGCGACGCCGAAGCGGCCGGCATGGCCGTCGGCACCACCCCGCGCGCCCGGGCCATCATGGTCTTCCACAGCTCCGACGAGTCCTCCTGGCCGGGGCATGTCGCCTACGTCGATCAGGTCAACCCGGACGGCTCGGTGCTCATCACCGAGGAGAACAACTCGGGCCTGTGGGAGGTCGACCAGCGGACCGTCACGCCGGCCGACATGGCCGGTCGGAGCATCGACTACATCTACTGACGCCGCCGCATGAAAATCGGCGGTTCCCACACGAGTCAGCCCCACGCCGCCCTATGGTCCCGGGATGTCGCTCGCATCAATCTCGTGACGTCTCGCCGGGCCGCGCGCGAAAGGTCATAGAGGCGCCGCAGTGCGACACGTGGACGCGTGCCTACCGATGACCGAGCCAGTGCGACCGGGTGCACACCAGGTGCGATCCGCGAAGCGTCACGCGGATCGTCGCGCGATAGGTAGTCGGCCGCACTATCCGCACGGGACGCCTGTGGTTCCTAGTGTGCGGTAGTCCATGCCCCTCCACACTAGGAACCGGGTGTGAAGGTCCTGGTCGCCGCGCCCCGCGCGCTGACCCTGCTGGCGCTGGCCGCCGGCGTCCTGGCCATCGTTGCACCGTCTCGCAACGTCGCGGACCCCTCGGACGGGCTGCTGGCGCTCCTCGTCCTCGTCACCGCGCTCGGGATCACCGCGACCGAACTGCGCGACGACGTCCGCTGTCACCGAACCTCGATCGCCATCCTGAGCCTCGCAGCGCTCGTGGTCCTGTCGCTCGCCGCCTGGGCCATCGGCCGTCCGTTCGACGACCAGGTCCGCGACGGTCTGCTCGCGGTGGGAGCGTCGAGCTCGGAGGTGGCGACGGTCGGCCTCGTCACGCTCGCCGGCGCGGACGCCACGATCGCCCTCGGCGCCGTCGCGGGCTCGCTGGTGGCATCCGCGCTCCTCGGCCCGGTGGCGATCGGCGTGCTCGCCGGGCATCCCGTGCACGGCGGCACCGGGCATCTCCCCGGCCGCTTCGCGCTGGTGGTCATCGCGCCGCTCGTTACCGGCGTAGCGGTCCGCAGCGCCCGCCCCCGCATCGCGGCATGGACGCGCCGCGCGAAGGGATCGCCGCGCTCGCGGTGGCCGCGCTCGTCTACGCGGGCTGAGCGGCACCGCGGGCGCGCATGGGCTGGATTCCGCGCTGGCGGCCAGCCTCGCCTTCCTCGCCGTCTCGGCGCTGCTCGGCGAGATCTGGCGCCGCACGACGCCGCCGCCCGTCGCCACCAGCGCAGCGATGTGCGTCGCCATGCGCGACTTCGCGGTCGCCGCGGCGCTCGCCTCGCAGGCGTTCGGCCCGCGTGCGGCCCCGGGGCGTCTATGACCTCGTCACGCTCCTGGGCGGCTCGGCCGGGCCGGGCTGCCGGCGCGCACAGGAGTAAGTTGACGAGGATGAGCGACGACAGACACTTCGGCCTCACCGGCCTCGCGACCATGGGCGCCAACCTCGCCCGCAACGTGGCGCATCACGGGATCCCGGTGGCCGTGCACAACCGCACCACCAGCCGCATGACGACGTTCGTGGAGGAGCATGGCTCCGAGGGCCCCATCGAGGGCTTCGCGTCCACCGAGGACTGGGTGCGCGCGCTCCAGACGCCACGCGTGCTGATGAGCTTGGTCCAGGCCGGCCCGGCCACCGACGCGGTGATCGACGACATCGCGCCGCACCTGGACAAGGGCGACGTCATCATCGACGGCGGCAACGCCAACTACCGCGACACCCAGCGCCGGCACGCCAAGCTCGCCGAGCAGGGCATCCATTTCATCGGCTCCGGCGTGTCCGGCGGCGAGGAGGGGGCGCTCAACGGGCCGAGCATCATGCCCGGCGGCGACCGCGAGGCCTACGACGCGTCGGTCAGGTCCATCTTCGAGGCGATCGCCGCCGACGTCGACGGCACGCCGTGCTGCACCTACGTCGGCCCCGACGGCGCCGGCCACTACGTGAAGATGGTCCACAACGGGATCGAGTACGCCGACATGCAGCTCATCGCCGAGAGCTATGACCTGCTGCGCAACGGCGTCGGCTGGGACGTCCCGCAGATCGCGCAGCGCTTCCACCGGTGGAACGAGTCAGAGCTCGAGTCCTTCCTCATCGAGATCTCCGCCCGCGTGCTCTCCAAGACCGACGACGCCACCGGCAAGCCCCTGGTGGACGTCATCCTCGACGCCGCCGAGCAGAAGGGCACCGGCCGCTGGACCGCCCAGGACGCCCTGGAGCTCGGCGTCCCGCTGACCGGGATCACCGAGGCGGTGTTCGCCCGCAGCCTGAGCGCGCTCAAGGACCAGCGCGTCCACGCCGCCGGTGTGCTCAAGGGGCCCTCCCGTGACACCGCAGATGACTCGCTCGCCGACGACCTCGAGCACGCGCTGTACGCCTCCAAGATCGTCTCCTACGCGCAGGGCTTCGCCCAGATGGCGACGGCCGCTGACGCCGAGGGCTGGAACATCGACCTCGGGTCGATGGCGACGATCTGGCGCGGCGGCTGCATCATCCGCGCCCGCTTCCTGGACCGCATCCGCGAGGCCTACGACGCCGAGCCCGCCCTCGCCAACCTCATGCTCGCCGAGTTCTTCGCCAGCGCGCTCGAGAACGCCCAGGACCCCTGGCGCCGAGTGGTCGGCCGCGCCGCCGAGCTGGGCATCCCCACCCCGGCGTTCTCGTCCTCGCTGGCCTACTACGACGGCTACCGCCGCGCGCGCGGGCCGGCGAGCCTCATCCAGGGCCTGCGCGACCTGTTCGGCGCCCACACCTACAAGCGCGTGGACCGGGAGGGCACGTTCCACGTCATGTGGGGCGAGGACGGCCGCGAGGTCGAGACCTGAAACCGCTTCTCCCGCTCGCGAGGGTGCCGCGTTTGACAACCCCCTCCCACTCGGGTTAGCGTTGGCCCCCGGGGAAGGTGATTCGTCAGCATCGCGTCGGGGCGCGGTGTGTCCGCGGGCTTCATGCCAGATAGGAGAGCACTATGACCGGGTTCCGTTGTCCGTCTCTGCGCGCCAAGCGTCTGCTGGTGGCGCTTGTCGCCTGCGCCGGGGTGGCGATCGCCCAGGCCGGCGTCGCCCAGGCCTCCGCTCGAGGCCATCACCGCGGAGACCATGGCTCGGGAGGTCGCGGCGGCGCCCTGTTTGTGTCCCCGTCGGGCAGCTCCGGCAATCACGGGCGCTCGTGTGACAGCGCAACCTACTCGACGATCCAGTCTGCTGTTGACGCGGCGCGTCCCGGTGCAACGGTCATCGTCTGTCCGGGCACCTACACCGAGGACGTGATCGTCTCCACGCCCTTGCGGCTCCTTGGTCTGCAGGGGGCGACGGTGCAGGGATCATCGACGAGCAACGGGAACTGCGACCAGCTCGGCCCTGGCGGGCCCGGAAGCGCCCCGTGCCTGGCGGGGATCACGATCAAGTCCAGCTGGGTGCAGGTCAGCGGGTTCACGGTTCAGGGCGCGATCGGCGAGGGAATCCTCGCCACGGGATCGCTCGCCGGAGGGTCGATCAGCCACGTCAACATCCGCAACAACCACGTGACCGGCAACGACACCGGCGGTGCTCAGTCCCCGAACTCGCCGTATCCGCAGTGCAACCCCGCCGGGCCGGTCCCAGGCGACTGCGGCGAGGGCATCCATCTCATGGGCGTCTACGACTCGCAGGTGAGTGGCAATCTCGACAACGGCAACAGCGGCGGTGTCCTGCTCACCGACGAGTTCGGGCCGACGCACGACAACCTGATCAGCGGCAACGTCATCAAGGACAACCTGTTCGACTGCGGCGTCACCGTGCCGGGCCACAACCCGTTTGCGCTCGACGCCAGCGGCAAGCGCCAGCCGAGAGTGGCGGGTGACTACCGCAACGTCATCGCCGGCAACGTGATCACGGGCAACGGCGTCAAGGGCGAGGGCGCCGGAGTGATCTTCGCCAACGCATCCGCCGGCAGCGCCTCGTACGACAACCTCGTGATCCACAACTACATCGCCGGCAACGGACTGGGCGGCGTGACGTTGCACGCCCATCCCATCGCGACGGGCACCTTCGAGGACCTGAACGGGAACAACGTCATCGGGAACGCGATCGGTCAGAACAACCTCGACCCCGACGCGGACCCGGGACCGAATGCGCCGATGACCACGGTCGGCGTCCTCGTCTACGGAGCGGTCCCCGTGACGATCAGGATCGCCGATAACCGGATCTTCAACAACAACATCGGGATCTGGCTCGGCACCGGCGGCAACATCAACGCCAAGCTCCGGCACAACCGGTTCTTCAACGTCACAACGCCCGTCCTCGTTCAGCCGTAGGCACAGAAACGGTTCGCCCGGCGGTGCGCCTCGTGCGCGCCGCCGGGCCGGCCGACAGGCGCACAGTGGATCAACCGATCGGCGAAAGGCCCGGGATCCAGTTGGTCCCGGCCAGCGGCACCTTGGCCATCGCCGCGGCCTCGATGGTGAGGGCCACCAAGTCCTCGGGCTCGAGGTTGTGCACGTGGGACTTGCCGCACGCGCGGGCGATCGTCTGGGCCTCGAGGGTGAGCGTGCGCAGGTAGTTGGCCAGCCGCCGGCCGCCCAGCACCGGGTCCAGCCGCGCCGCCAGCTCGGGCTCCTGGGTGGAGATGCCGGCGGGGTCGCGGCCGGCTTGCCAGTCGTCGTAGTACCCGGCGGCGGAGCCGATCTCGGCGTACTGGGCGTCGTGCTCGGGGGCGTTGTCACCGAGCGCGATGAGCGCCGCCACGCCGATCGAGACCGCGTCGGCGCCCAGGGCCAGCGCCTTGGCCACGTCGGCGCCGGTGCGGATGCCGCCGGACACGATGAGCTGGACCTTGCGGTGCATGTCGAGCTCCATCAGTGACTCCACCGCCTGCGGGATGGCGGCCAGGATCGGGATCCCGACGTGTTCGATGAAGACCTCCTGGGTGGCGGCGGTGCCGCCCTGCATGCCGTCGAGCACGATCGCGTCGGCGCCGGCCTTGACCGCCAGCGCGACGTCGAAGTAGGTCCGCGACGCCCCCACCTTGATGTAGATGGGGATCCGCCAGTCCGTGATCTCGCGCAGCTCCTGGATCTTGATCTCCAGGTCGTCAGGGCCGGTCCAGTCGGGGTGCCGACAGGCGCTGCGCTGGTCGATCCCCTCGGGCAGATCGCGCATCTCGGCCACGCGGTCGGAGATCTTGTGGCCGAGCAGCATGCCGCCGCCGCCCGGCTTGGCGCCCTGGCCGACCACGATCTCGATCGCGTCGGCGCGACGCAGGTCGTCGGGGTTCATGCCGTAGCGGCTGGGCAGCAGTTGGTAGACGAGCTTGGTGGAGTGCTCGCGCTCCTCTTCGGTCATGCCGCCATCGCCGGTGGTGGTGGAGGTGCCCACCTCGCTGGCGCCACGGCCCAGCGCCTCCTTGGCCGGTCCCGAGAGCGCCCCGAAGCTCATCCCCGCAATCGTGATCGGGATGTCGAGCTTGATCGGCTCAGACGCGAACCGCGTCCCGATCGTGACGTCGGTGGCGCAGCGCTCGCGGTAGCCCTCCAGCGGATAGCGCGAAACGCTGGCGCCGAGGAACAACAGGTCGTCGAAGTGCGGAACGTGTCGCTTGGCACCGAAGCCGCGGATGTCGTAGATGCCCTCGCGGGCAGCGCGCTGGATGTCGGCGATCGTGTCGCGGTCGAAGGTGACCGACTCGCGCAGCCCCGGCTGCCAGTGGCCGCGACCGGCCCCGTTCGTGGAGATGCTCATCTAGTACACGCCGACGTTGTCGACTGTGAAGTTGTAGAGCTGGCGCGCGGACCCGTAGCGGCGGAACTCCGCCGGGTCGGCGTCGATCTCGGCGGCGGCCAGCAGCCCGCCCAGCTGCGCCAGGTGCTCGTCGCGGATCTCCTTCTCCACGCAGTCGGCGCCGAGCCCTGCGACGGCCCCACGGACGTACAGGCGGGCCTCGTAGAGCGAGTCGCCGAGCGCCTCGCCGGCGTCGCCGCACACCACCAGGCAGCCCTTCTGAGCCATGAAGGCGCTCATGTGGCCGACCGAGCCGTGGACCACGATGTCGGCCCCCTTGAGCGAGATTCCGCACCGCGCCGACGCGTCGCCGTGGATGACGAGCAGGCCGCCGCGCGCCGTCGCGCCTGCAGCCTGACTGGCGGAGCCGTCGACCACCACCGTGCCCGACATCATGTTCTCGGCCAGCCCGACGCCGCAGTTGCCGCGCACCCGGATCGTGGCACGCTTGTTCATGCCGGCGCAGTAGTAGCCGACGTGGCCCTCGATCTCGACCTCGCAGTCAGCATCGAGGCCGACCGCCACCGCATGCCGGCCGTCAGGGTTGGCGACCCGGATGCTGCCCGTGGCCTCGGGACCGTGCAGGCGGCGGTTGAGCTCGCGCACCGTGTCGGCGCGCAGGTCGAACGTGAGCGCCGGCGCCGGCGTGACTTCGGGCGTGGCCATCACGCCACCAGCGCGGTGCCCCAGCTGTAGACGTGCCCGGGGACGGGCTCCCAGCTCACCGCGTCCTCGGCCCCCGGGAGCACGGCGATGGCCCGGTACTCGGAGGCCATCGCCACCCACTCGTCGGTCTCGGCCATCACCGCCGGCTTGCACGCGATCGGGTCGCGGAGCACAGCGAAGCCGTCGGCGGTCCCAACCGCGAACGTGTAGAAGCCATCGAGGTCGTCCAGGCATCCCTCGAGTGCCTGCTCCAGCGTCGCTCCCTGGGCCAGGCGCCAGGTCAGGTAGCCGGCGGCGACCTCCGAGTCGTTGTCTGTCTGGAAGTGGATGCCCTCCTTGCGCAGCGAGCGGCGCAGGCGGTTGTGGTTCGACAGCGACCCGTTGTGGACCAGGCACAGATCGAGGCCGGTGGAGAACGGGTGCGAGTGCTCCGTCGTCACCCGGCTCTCGGTCGCCATGCGGGTGTGGCCGAGGGCATGGCTGCCCTCGATCGAAGCGAGGTCGAAGCGGCGCACGAACTCGGTGGGCAGCCCCGCCTCCTTGAAGATCTCGATCGTCTGCCCGGCGCTCATGAGGGTGAGCTCGGGGCGCGTGGCGCGCAGCCACGCCTGCACGTCCTCGGCGGCGGAGGCCACGATGAACACGGCGTGGGTGGCTCGCGTCGCGCTCAGCGATGCGTCGCCGAACCGGACGGCGAGAGCGTCGGCCAGGTCGGCCCAGTCAGGCTCGGCGGCGGGCGAGTACACCGAGATCTTGCACCACGCATCCGGGGCGGGGTCCCGGTAGAAGGCGACGCCGGCGCTGTCGGGACCGCGATCGGATAGCTGCCCGAGCATCGCCGCGAGGTGAAACCCCAGCTGCGAGCGCAGCGTGTCGGTCTTGGTGTAGAGCCCCGCGATGCCGCACATGGCCGTCCAGCGTAGAACCTGCCCTGACGCGCTCCAATGGCGTCCCCGAGCACACTTTCGGCCGGAAATGTGGCGTTCCACTCCACACCGGGGCCACGGATGTTTCGATTGCGTTACGGAGTTAAACCGCTAAACGCTTCTGCGCGCGTCTGACCGTGTGGAGAGCCTCGCGCAGATCGGTCCGCGCGATCGGCGTCAGTGTCCCCGGATTGACCAGGTTGTCGGCGGGTCGGCCGTCGGCGATGAGCTGCGCGTGGTGCTCGAAGCGCACGCGCGTGATCACCTCGAACGCCTCGCTCAGCGCCTCGGCCTCGTCAGGCGCGAGCCCGCCCGCCATGGCCACGCCCTCGATGCGATCGAGCGTCGGAGAGATCGTGACTCCGGCTGACAGCGCGTGGTAGCGGACGAGGTTGACCACTGGGATGATGGCGCCGCGTTTGATGTCGAGGTGGCCGTCGGAGTCGGTCGAGAGCTGGCCCCGGAACCCCAGCGCGACGGGGAAGCCGGAGGCCGCGCGAGCCATCAGGCGCATGAACTGGGGATGCTCGCGGGCGGCTCGGATGCGGGCGGTGAGGTCGGCCACGACGGCCAGCCCGCCGGCGGCAGGGCGGAAGTCGAAGGCCACCGAGGCCCGGACGAGGTGGGACTCGTCGGGCTCGGTCAGGCACTCGTCGAACGTGCGCAGCCAGTCGGGCTTGGACATGCGCCAGCGCCGGTTGCCGGCCATGACGCCGTTGTTGTCGGTCCCGATCCCGCACCGCTCCAGGCCCGTGTTGGCGTCGGCGCCGAGCCGCGCGAAGTACGCATCGACGCCCTCGGGCGTGAGCTCGGAGCCCGGCGCGGGCCGCGCGTACGCCAGAGCGTTGTCCTGATCGGAGGCGAGGGTGAACTCCCGGCGGGCGGCTGAGCCCATGTCCAGCCACGCCCACGGCAGCGGCGCCGGGCCGTGGGTCCAGATCGAGAAGTCGATGAGCCTCGCCACCACGGCATCGTGGGCGAGGCTGAGCACCCGCCCGAGGTCGCGCGAGGGAACGCCGGCCCGCACCAGGGTGAGGAACAGCTGCGGCAGATGCGAGACGGCCTGCACCAGGACGTCGGTGTCGGCGGCGCCGAGGATCGTGTGGCGCAGCCCGATGGGGCTATTCGCGTCCAGCCCGAGCAGATCGGCCGCCGAGAGCACTCCGCAGACGCGCTCGCCGTCGAGCACCGCCATGTGCTCCACCCCGGCCGCGAGCATGTCGACGGTCGCCTCGATCGCCAGCTGGCGCACCGGCACCGTGGGCGCCGGCGCCCGGGCGAGCTCGTGTGCGGGTGCCTCGGGCGACAGGCGGTCGCCGGCGACCGCGGCGCGCACGTCGGCGTCGGTGAGGATGCCGATCGTCTCGTCGGGCATCGCCACCAGGAGAGCCTGCAGGTGATCCTCTCCCAGCCGCTGCGCCGCCGAGCGCATCGTCTCCCCGGCCCCGGCATACACGGGCGCGCGCATGATGGCCGACACCGGCGTGGTGCCGACTTCGTGCAGGCCGTGGACGGTGTGCCCGGCCCGCGTGAGGCGCTTGCGCAGCGACCCGGCGACGTAGGAGACGCCGGCGTCGGTGGCCAGGATCTGCCGGGCGGCCTCGGGCGCGAACAGAAGGCAGCTGGAGGGCTCGCGGGCGCGCACGGTGAACGCCGGCGCCATGCCGGTCAGCAGCGAGGGATGGCCGAAGCACTCCCCCGGCTCGAGCACCTGGATCACCTCGCCGGAGTGAACGACGTCCATGGACCCGGTGAGGATCACCCACATCCCGGGGGCGGGCGGGCCGTCCTCCACCAGCAGCACGTCCGCCGGATCCTGCCCGCTGAAGGCCGCGTGAGCGATCAGCTCGCGCAGCCGTTCCGGGGCGAGCGCGTCGAACGGCGGGTGTGCAGCCAGAAATGTGTCCAAGTGCTCCATGTCAGACACCGCAATTGTGTTCGCATCTTGCCTTGTGAGCCAACGGCGACATGTCAGGGTAAGCCCAGCAACGACCAGCGGACCTGGAGGGCACATGCCGGACGTATATGAGGACGAACTCGTCTACGAGGGCGCCGGCCTGCCGAAGACGACGAACTGGTGGGGCGCATTCGTGATCGGATTGGCGGGCACGATCCTGGTCACCGGGATCGCGCCGGTCATGGTGACGGAGCTGGGAGCGTCGTCGGTCCCGGTGATCGTCTTCATCACCATCACGGGATATCTCGTGTGCCTGCTGCTCGCCGAGCTCTCGGCGATGATGCCCGACCGCTCGGGAGGGCTGCCCTCCTACGCCTACCCGGCCTACAAGGAGAAGTGGCCGCGCTTCGCCGAGCACGTGAACGGGTTCAGCGCGTGGGCGTACTGGCTGGGCTGGTTCCCGGTGGCGCCGCTGAACATGATCCTCGCATCGCTCTACATCGCGGACCGGTTCAAGCTCACCAGTGGGTCGCTGACGGTGTTCGACACGCCGATCAGCTACTGGACGCTGGCCATCTCCATCGTCGGCCTGATCCTCCTCGCCATCCCGGCGATCCGCGGCATGCGCTTCGGGGCCAACTTCGCCACGACGCTGGCCATCCTGTCGATGATCCCGCTGACGTTCCTCGCCATCGCGTGGATCTTCAACCCGTCCGTGGTCGACTTCAGGCAGCTCACCGGGCTCAAGCGCCCCAACGGCAGCGGCTTCCTCGATCCGCTGTTCGGGCACGGCTGGCTGACGTTGTACATCGCCTTCTCGTTCCTGCTGACATGGAACGTGATCGCGATGGAGGCGGCAGCGTGCTACATCGGCGAGACCAGGAACCCCGACCGCGACGCCAAGATCGCGATGAACCTCGAGGGCCTGTACGGCCTGTTCATCTACACGATGATCCCGGTCGCCTTCATCATCGTGCTGGGCGTCAGCGCCCTGGGCAATCCGGCTCTGGTCGATCCGCAGACGATGTTCGTCACCTTCGCCTCCAAGGTGTTCGGCACCGGCGCCGGATCGAACCTCCTGGACTGGCTGGTCGCGATCATGCTCATCCTGGCGCTCATCCTGTCGGCGCTCAACGCGATCACGGGCACGGCGCGCTCGCTGCATCAGATGTCGACGGACGGGCAGTTCCCGCGGTTCTTCCAGAAAGTCAACCACCACGGGGTCCCGGACCGGGCGATGATCTTCAACGTCGTCTGCTCGATCCTCGTGGTGTTCGCCGGCGGCGCGGTGCAGATCTACACCATGTCCAACGTCGGTTACCTCGCCTCGTTCATCCCGGTGCTCGTCGGCTATTACCTCCTGCGCAAGCACCGTCCCAACGTCCGGCGGCCGTTCAAGCTGCCCGAGTGGATGAAGTATGTGGCGATCGCGATCGCGCTGCTGTATGCCGTCATCTACTTCTACGGCGGCCCCATCTACGCCAACTGCGCCTGCAACGCGGCGGGCACCACGACACTTCCGTTCTACTTCATCGGATGGGGCGTGCTCCTGCTCTACCTGCCGCTGTACTGGTACCGCAAGCGCGTCGAGGACAAGCGTGCGTCGCCGGCCGAAGCGGTGCCGCCGCCCCAGGCGGGCGTCGCGGGAGCCGGGGATTGAGCACCGCCGCTCCGGTGGCAGAGCCCACGCCCGGTCAGGCCCGCTTCCGGCGGATCCTGCTGGCCTCAGAGGGCCGGCCGATCCCGCCGGCGGCGGTCGCCCGGGTGGTCGAGCTGGCGGAGCCGGGGGCGAACGTGCACGTGTTCACGATCGCGCGGATCCACGGCACCGCGTTCGGCATGCCGTCGCCCGGGCTGTTCCCCACCAAGAAGGATTGGGCCGCGCAGCGCGACATCGTGGCCAAGACAATCAAGCGGCTGGAGCGCAAAGGGCTGAGGGCCAACGGCCAGGTGCTCGGCACCCGCAACGCCACCAAGAAGATCATCGAGGAGGCCAAGAAGGAGGCCTGCGAGGTCATCGTCATGGCCGCCGACGCTGACCGCAACCGCGTCACCGGCAACGTGATGTGGACCCAGGAGCCCCAGCGCGTCCGGCGCAAGGCCAAGCTGCCCGTCTATCTGGTCTTCGACGACTGAAAGCCGCGGTCAGGACGCAGCGTCGGGGCGGCCGTGCAGCCGGGCCAGCTTGATGGCCAGCTCGAGGGAGAGCAGATCGTCCTCGTCGAGGTCCAGCCCGCTGAGCTCCTCGATGCGCCCCAGCCGCTGGCGCAGCGTGTTGGGGTGGATGTAGAGCGCCCGGGCCGACTCGATGACGCTCCGGCGCTCTGACAGATAGCGCTCGAGCGTGTCCAGCAGCGCGGTGCGCCGCCGCCGGTCGTAGTCGATGAGCAGGTCCACGGCGGCGCGCATCCGGTCGCGCGGGGCATCATCAGCGCCAATCTGCACGAGGTAGCGGTAGGCGCCGACCTGCGAGTAGGCGATGGCGCCGCCGTCGCGCAGGAGCGCGTGGGCGATCGTCGCCGCGTCCCGGGCCTCGCGATAGGCGCCGGGGGCGTCGGCGGGCGCGTCGCGCAACTCGGAGACGCCGATGACGGCGCCGTGGGCCTGCCCCAGCTCGCGCGCGTTGCGCAGCAGCCCGTCGACCGCGCCAGGCCGCGTGGAGCCGAAAGCCAGCAGCGCGCGCACCGGGCCCGGCCCGGCCTCGATCGCCGACCGCGGCGCGAGCTCGGCCAGGCCGCGACCCACCGCCTCGGCGGCCACCCGCCACTCGCCGGTGGACTGGGCCCGGGAGCCGGCGGGCTGGGCCGACAGCACGAGGTAGGGGGCGTTGAGGTCGCACCGGACCTCGGCGGCCTTGGCGGCGGCGAACGTCGTGGCCCCGGCGGCGAGCGCCTCGAACAGATCCTTGATCGTGTTGGCCTTGGTCAGGCCCTCGATGAGCTCGGCGCGCCTGATCGCCACCGCCGCCAGATGGGCGATGGCGCGCGAGATCTCGGCGTCCTCGTCCCCGAAGACCCGACCGTGATGCGAGGCCACGCACAGGACGCCCACGCGCTCGCCGCCGGCGACCAGGGGCGTGACCAGCACGTCGGCCAGGGCCTCGTCGGGCCACAGCGCCCGCCCGGCGCGGCGCCGTCCGGGGCCAGATCGGCTCTCCAGCCCTGCCAGCATCACCTCGGCCACCGAGGTCAGCGCCGGCGCGGGCAGGGCCTCAGGGAACGAGGCCAGCGGCGTCACCGTCTCGCCGTCCGCCTCGACGCGCAGCAGCTGGCAGGCGTCGGCGCGTAGCAGCGCCGCGGTCCCGCGCACGAGCACGGCGCCCAGCTCGCCCGCTCCGGGCGCGGCGGCGACCTGCTGGGCCAGCTCGGAGAGCCCGGTGAGGGCGTCGACGCGCCGGCGCTCCTGGTCATAGAGCTGCGCGTTCTCGATGGCGCCCGAGACCAGCGACGCGATGTGGGTGAGGAGGTTGGGCGTGTCCTCGCCGAACTCGTGCGGCGCCCGGGTGTGCAGGACGATCACCCCGATCGTCTCGCCGGCGCGCGACAGGATCGGCACCGCCGCCATGGATTGGAAGGACTCCTCCTCCAGCAGCGGCACGTACTTCATGCGCGGATCCGCCATCGCCTTGTCGCGGATGAACTCGGGGCGGCGGTGGCGCGCCACCCAGCCGGTCAGCCCCTCCTGGACCGAGAAGCGGACGTTGCCGACCGCCTCGCCGAACACCGGAGAGGCGGCGCGGATGACGAGCTCGGCGTCCTCCAGCAGGTAGATGAAGCAGGCGTGGCAGCCGGTGGCCTCGGTGGCCAGGTCGACGACGCCCTGGAGCATGGGCACGAGCTCCAGCGACGAGGACACCAGCTTGATGACCCCGTACAGGGTCCGGTTCTCCTCCCGGAGGGCGTGGAGCTCGGTCCAGATCGGGCTGGGTGGTTCTGCGGGTAGTGCCATGCGGTCCATGCTATGTGCGGCGCGCACATGCCCGGGCGCCCTAACGGGGTGCCCGGGACCATTGTGCAGCACGGCGGCGCCCGGATAGAAATGGGCAATGATCGATCCTCCGCAGAACGAAGACGACGTCCGCAAGATCGTCAAGGACAACGGCATCGAGTTTCTCTTCGCGCAGTTCGTGGATATGCACGGCAAGCCGAGCGCGAAGCTGGTCCCCGCCCATCACCTCGACGACCTGCTGACCGAAGGCGCCGGCTTCGCCGGCTTCGCCGCCGGCGACATCGGCCAGGGCCCCGACGATCCCGACATGATCGCGATGCCCGACCCCACCACGCTGACGATCCTCCCGTGGCGCCCGACGGTCGCCCGCTTTGCCTGCAACGTCACCGTTGAGGGGGAGGAGTGGCCCTACTGCCCGCGCACGATCCTGCGCCACGCGCTGGAACGGGCCGCCGCGCAGGGCTATGAGATGCGTGTCGGCGCCGAGCTCGAGTACTTCCTGCTGCGCCGCGGCGCCGACGGCGCCCTGGAGCTCGCCGATCCGCTCGACACCCTCGATCAGCCCTGCTACGACATGCGGGCGCTGACGCGCAACCTCGACTTCGTCTCCGAGGTCTCGCGCGCCGTCACCGACCTGGGTTGGGACAACTACGCCACCGACCATGAGGACGCCAACGGGCAGTTCGAGCAGAATTTCCAGTTCGCCGACGCGCTGACCACGTGCGACCGGGCGATCTTCTTCCGCTACATGGTCGAATCGCTGGCCCAGCAGCGGGGGCTCATCGCGACGTTCATGCCCAAGCCGTTCGGGCACCTGACCGGGAACGGCTGCCACTTCCACGTGAGCCTGTGGAAGGACGGGGAGAACGTGTTCGAGTGCGACCCATCCGAGGACAAGCGTGGCCTGGGCCTCACCGAGGTCGGCTACAACTTCATCGGCGGCCTCAAGGCCAACGCCAAGGCCTACATCGCCATCACCGCCCCGACGGTCAACTCCTACAAGCGGCTGGTCGTTGGCGCTCCCACCTCCGGGGCCACGTGGGCGCCGGCGTACGTGAGCTACGGCTACAACAACCGCACCCAGATGCTCCGCATCCCGGCCGCGGGACGGGTCGAGGACCGCACCGTGGACGGTTCCTGCAACCCCTACCTGGCGGCGACGGCGATGCTCAGCGCCGGCCTGGACGGGATCGAGCGCGGCCTGGACGCGGGCGAGCCCAACAGCTCCAACCTCTACACGCTGTCACCCGAGGAGCGGGAGGCCGCCGGGATCGACACGCTCCCGGAGAATCTGCTCGACGCCACACGCGAGCTCGAGCGCAACGACGCGCTGCGCAAGGCGTTCGGCACGACCCGTGGCGGCGACTACATCGACTACTTCATCGAGTGCAAGCGGCGCGAGGTCCGGGCGGCCCACGAGCAGATCACCCAGTGGGAGCTGGACCGCTACCTGCAGCTGTACTGAGCTGCTGCTGACGCTCAGGGCCCCGCGGCGATCGCGTCGCGGACCTCGTCGGCGCGCGGCTGTCGCCCGAACCCGGTGAACACCCAGGTGGCCCCCGCGTCCCGCCACGGCGCGGGGTCCTCCCCGGGGGCGATCTCGGCCACCATGTCGAACGGCGCGCCGCCGCGCGCCTCGGTGGTCTCCTGTACGAGCTCGGCGAGCGCCTCGGGGCCGGGCATCTCGATCGGGAACAGCCCGTCCCAGCGCACGGCGCGGCGCACCGGGCGCCGGTTGGGCCACCGCGCGGCCACCCACACGGGGATCCGCGGCTGCTGCACCGGCGCCGGCTCGAACTCGCCCGCCCACATCGCGCTCAGCCGCTCCAGGCCATCGTCGAGCAGCCGGGCCCGCCCGCGTGGGTCGGTCTCCTCGCCGAACGGCCCCAGTTCGCCGCTGTTGTCGCTGCCCAGGCCGACGCCCAGCGTCAGCCGCCCGCCGCTGAGGTGATCGAGCGTGACCGTCTCGCGGGCGAGCTTCTGGACCCGGCGCCGCGCCAGGGGAGTGACCATCGGCCCGATCCGCAGCGTGCTGGTGGCGCACGCGATCGCGCTGAGGACGATCCACGGGTCGGCGACGGCACGGACCGGAGCCCGGTAGACGATGTGGTCCCACACGAACACGCCGTCCCATCCATGGGCCTCCGCGGAGGCGGCCAGGTCCGCGACCACGCGTGGCTCGACCAACTCGTCAAACGGCGCGATGAAGATGCCGCGCTTCATCGTCCGTGAACCCTAGCGGGCGAGCGCTAGCTGGGACCGAAGCGGCGGATCCCGCCAGCGCCCAACTCCCGCTCGGCGCCCTGCAGCGATCCCACCGTCTGGGGTGACTCGGCGTCGAGGTGGCTGGCCAAGGCGATGAACGCCTTGGCCGTCGTCAGCGCGTCGCCGAGCGCGTGATGGGGATCCTCCCCGGGCAGGCCGAGCACGGCGGCCAGCCGTGACAGCGGCAGGCCCGCGGGCGCCACGCCGTCGCGGTGCCGCAACCACACCCGCCCCAGCACCTCGGTGTCCACGTCGTCGGGCAGGCGCAGCCGCCGCCGGCGCAGCTCCTTGCCCAGGAACGCGCGCTCCACCATCGCGGTGTGGAAGACCGGCACGCGCCCGGCTAGCGTGTCGAGCATGGTGTCGATGGCGTCGTCGAGCGCCGGCGCCTCGTGCAGGTCCACCGAGCGCAGCTTGTGCACGAGCACCGACGGCGGCGTGGGCGCGCGCTCGGGACGCGCCAGCGTGTACATCGCCTCTCCAAGCATGAGCGCGCCATCGCGGATCGGGATGGCGCCGATCGCGATGATCTCGTCGGAGCGGTGCAGCCCGGTCAGCTCCAGGTCGATGGCGCACCACTCGGCCCGACGCCACGGCGTGTCGCGGTCCGGGGCCGGTGCCTGGGCAAAGCGGGTGCCCGCCTCCGAGCGCTTGAGGCCGAGCCTCATGCCGGCCGCAGCTCCCGCGACACCGTGCTCATCGCGTGAAACACGTCGCGCAGCCGAGCCCGGGTCAGGGCGCTCATCGCCGCCGCGTCCAGCAGGTCGTCCGGCGCCTCGCCGGCGGCGATCTGTTCGAGCTGGTGCACGATCCGCAGCTCCAGGGCGAGCTCGAACGCCTCGGTGAGCGTCACGGCCTGGTCGGCCTGCAGGACGCCGGCGTCGGCGGCCGCGCGCAGCCGCTCCGGGGTCGAGCCCTCGCCGGCGTCGGCCGCGGCCGCCGCCCAGCGGCCGATCGCGGCGATCGGGATGATGGCCGCCGAACGCACGTCGAGGCGGCTGTGGCGGCCCTCGCTGGTGAGCACGGCGTCGGCGTCGAATCCGGTGGGCAGTGCGCGCGTGAAGGCCTGCTCGGCCAGCGCCCGCAGCAGCGCGTCTTTGGCCCGGCCCTTGGCCAGCGGCAGCGGCTCGGCCGGCGTGCCCCACAGCACGCGGCGGTCGGCCAGCACCGACTGCGCGAGCTCGTCGCCACCCGCCAGCGACGCCCAGTGCTCGGCGTCGCGCGCCACGACCGGCCCGTGGACGCCGCAGTGCGTGAGCGCGGCCTGGACGGCGACGAGCCATTCGGGCGCGGGCGGGGTCGCGGGGTCGTGGATCACCGCCCCGCGGCGGGTGGAGGCGGGCGTCAGCTCCCGTCGCGCCTGGCTGCCCAGGGAGACCCACACGACCCCCTCCCCCGCCGGGGTCCCGTTGGCCGACACGAGCTCCAGCGCCCTGCGCGTGAGGGCGTCGACGAGCGCGGAGAGCACCGGGGCCAGCTCGAGCGCCGGGACGCTCGAGTGGTGCAGGGCGAGCATCAGCGCGGGCAGCTGCGCCGCGGCCTCCGACAGCGCGTCGAGGTTCCGGGCGCGCTGGATGTCGCGACGCGCGCGCACCCAGGACCGGGGCTGGGCCGCGTACAGATCGGCGTCCTCCAGCACGCCGACGAGGCGCCCGCGTTCGGAGACCACCGGGGCGTGGCGGATGCCGCGCTCGAGCATCTCGTACAGGACCTCGCCGGCCAGGCGGTCAGGGCTGACCGTGTAGGCGGGCGCGGTCATCGCGGCATCGACCCGGACCGCGCCCGAGCGGCCCACCGCCAGCACGCGGGCGCGCAGATCGCGGTCGGTGAGCATCCCCCATCCGCCGCCCTCGAGCTCGACGATCGCAGCGCTGACCCCGGCCGCGGTCATCCGCTCGGCTACGAACCCGATGTTCTCCGACGGCTTACATGTCACCGTGGCCGCGCGGATCAGCTTGACCACCGGCTGGTAGTTGACGTCGGTGCGGCCGGAGCGCAGCTCGCTGCGCCGCGCGCGGTCCAGCAGCGGCCGTGCCACGTCGACAGGGATGCGATAGCAGAGCGTGTCCTCGGCGGCGCGCGCCTCGAAACCGGGCGGCAGCCCGGACAGCATCGCGGCGTGGCCGAAGGCGTCGCCCGGTCCCAGCAGATCCAGCAGCCGGCCCTCGTGGGTGATGTCGACGCCGCCGGAGTGGATCACGCGCAGGAACGTGACCGGACCGTCGTCCTCGGACAGGATCACGGCGCCGCGCAGGTGAAACTCGATCGCCGCCTGAGCCGCAACGTCGGCCAGCTCGTCAGCCGCGAGCGCGTCAAACGGCGGCCGCTGCGCCAAGAAGCGCGCGATCTCGCTCAGACCGGCGTCCAGCTCACCCTCCTATCTCGCATCACCCGTCAACGGTACGCCACAGCTCAGCGCAGCAGTCCCAACCGCTGTGCGCGCTGGACCGCCTCGGTCCGGTTGCGGACCCCGAGCTTGCGATACACCGAGCTCGAGTGCTCCTTGACGGTGTGGCGCGAGAGGTGCAGCGCCTCGCCGATCTCCGGGTTGGTCGCGCCCGAGGCCATCAGCTCCAGCACCGTCCGCTCGCGGTCGGACAGGCCGAGCGCGCCCTGGCGATCCTGGTGCTCGAACACCGTCTTGCCGATCCCCACCATCCGCACGGCGCTGGCGATCTTGCGGGCGGGCCAGTCCTTGTAGGCAAAGCCCGAGGCCCCGGCGGCACGCGCGGCCTGAGGCGAGATCTCGCCGGCGCCCGAGAACAGCAGCACGCGAGTATTCGGCTCGGCCTCGCGCACGCGCTCGCACACCTCGGCACCCGACTCCTCGCCGATGAACAGATCCACCAGCGCGACGTGAGGCCGGTAGCGCTTGGTCATGCTCACCGCCTCAGGGCCGGTGTGGGCACTCACGCAGCGCTCGACCCAGGACTGCTGGGTCAGCATCAGCCGAAAGCCCCAGTGCACGACGTCGTGGTCGTCGACCACCAGCACCCGCAGCCGCTCGGGGCTGCGCTCCTCGTCAGTCATCGTCCTCGTCATCGGGAACGACGAGTCGCACCTGCCAGGTGCCTGGTTCGCGCTCGCCGAACTCGACGACGCCGTTTGACTGCAGCGCCTCCAGGGCGGCCAGCCGCAGGCCCATCCCGGGGTGCTTGCGGGGGCCGGTCACGCCATCGTTGACGACCTCCATCCAGAAGGCGCCGTTGGCCCGTCCCAGGCGGACGTCGACGTGCGTCGGCTTCGCGTGCTTGTCGGCGTTGCGCACCGCCTCGATGAGCACCGACTGCGCCAGCGGCTCGCGCGGTGGGGGCACGTCGGCCCCCGTCCCCTCCACCACCGTCAGCCCGAGGTGGGGATGGGCGACCGACAGGCGTCCCACCTCGGCGGCCAGCGTCGTCCGGGTCGCCCGGGGCGCGCGCCCCAGCGGGCGCTGGAGCGCCGCCCGCAGCTCGGTGAGGGCGGCCTGGGTCTCCTCGGCGCAACGCTGGCGCGCTCCCGCGGGGAGCTCGCCGTCGCCGTCGAGTGCCATGGAGACCCCGAACAGGCGCTGGATGACGCCCTCGTGGATCTCACGGGCGAGGTCGATGCGCTGCTCGAGCTGGGTGGCCTTCTCGAACTGGGTGGAGACGACCCGCGCGACCGAGGCCAGGGCCGCGGCTTTGCCCAGCGTCCACAGCAGGTGACGGTCGGCGTCGTCGAGCGGGGGCTCGTGCATGAGGCGGTCGGCGAGGATGACCCCGAACGCGCGGTCGGCGGCGGCCATCGGCGCGCACACGAGGCGGGCGGGCTCGGACACGAGCGCCGCGAACTCCTCGGGCACCTGGCCGCTGAGGTCCCCCACCACCTCCACCACGCGATCCTCGCGGATCGCCTGGGCGGCCAGCGGCGCGGACTCGACCGTCACGTAGGCGCCTGCGAAGGCCTCGATGTCCATCCCGTGCGCGCCCGCCGCCCGCACGCGGCGGTCGGCGCTGTCGTAGCGAAAGATGAGCGCGCGGCGCATCCGCGCCAGGCGGCACACGGCCTCGCAGAGGTGGTCGTAGAACCCGTCCACGGTGGTGCCCGACTCTGATTGGGAGAGCACCTCGACGAACAGCTCGAGCACCCCGATGTCGAGATCGGTGCGACCCGCTGCGGGAACGTCAAGGCTCACGTCGTCTCCCCGCGGGTTGCAGGGCTACGCGGCGTGGGCGTGCATCAGCCCGAGCCGCAGCGCCTGATCGGGCGCCAGGTATACGCGCCACTGCGTGTGACAGGAGGGGCACCGGCATTGGACCGATGGATCGTAACCCTCCAGGCTGTCCTCGAATTCCACGTCGTCGACGTGGAGGCAGATGGGACAGGTGAGGGCCGCCCGCACCAGGACGTCGGGGTCCTCCGGCCGAAAGCGCGCGACGTCGGCGAGGGCGGCCATCACTCCACTATCCCGTCGGTGGCGGTGCGGAGCAACCCCGCGGAGGGGACGACCCCCCAGTTGGGGGGCCAGCCCTCCGGTCCGTGCTCGGTTCGCTTCTGGATCGGAAGCCAGCCGCGCTATGACGCGGCTCTGAGCGGAAGCGAGTACGCGTCGTCGGCAAAGGCGTCGACCCGGGTGATCGGGCGCTTGCCCCAGCGGGCTCGCGTGGCGAAGTCCAGCAACCGGTCGACGTAGTCGCGCAGCGGAGCAGTGGTGATGCCATGTGGCTCCAGCCGCTTGCGGGTCTCGCGGTCGTCGAAGGTGCCCTCCATGCAGAAGTACGGGAAGTACTCGCTCCCGGCCTCGAGCGCCTTGCGCTCGGCGGCACCGAGAGTCATCGCGGCGAACTCGGCGGGCGGCACCACTCGGGGCACCGGACGGCGGAAGTAGCGGCTCGCGAGACCGGCGAGCTCGGCGATCGTCGAGGCGTCTCTTCCGGCGGTGAGGTGGTAGGTCGTCCCGTTGCCACAGCTCGTCTCACACAGCTCGTAGGCGGCATCGGCGACGTAGTCGATGGAGACGACGTCGACCGCGGCCGACGCGATCGCCGGCACCGCGGTGAAGAGACCGCGAGCGAACGCGCGCAGCGGCCAGTAGAGAACGTTGAAGGCCGAGGTCCACCCGTTGTTACGGTCGCCGACGACGATGCTGGGCCGGAGGATCGTGTACGGCAGGCCTTCGTGCGAGCGCACCAGCTGCTCGGCCTCGAACTTGGACTGCTCGTAGGAGTTGTGGAACGCCTGGCCGACATCGGTGTCGCACTCGGCGAACATCCCCGCGTGATCGCCGGCGACGAACGCGGTGGAGATGTGGGCATAACAGACCAGGCCGCCATGCGCGCGCGCCAGCTCGGCGAGCTCCAGCATCCGCCTGGTTCCCTCGAGGTTGATCGCTCGCGCCTCGGCCAGCGGGAGGGTGAAGGACACGGACGCCGCGCTGTGGACGATCTTGGTCACACGCTCGGCCAGCCGTATGCGCTCGTCCTCCGTGAGCCCCAGGCCGGGCGCGGTCATGTCCGCGGCCACCGCGTGGACGCGCGGGCGATAGGCGTCCGCCTCGTCGCCGAACAGGTTGTCCAGGACGCCGTCGATCCGGGCTTCGGCGCCCTCCTGGCTCTCAGAGCGCACCAGCGTGATGATGTCGCGGTCGCCGCGCTGCAGGTAGCGCGCCAGCAGCTCCATGCCGACGAAGCCGGTGGCGCCCGTCAGCAGGACATCGCCCGTGGCGGGGGTCATCGCGCGGGCGCCAGAGTGTTGTAGGCCCACACCAGGCGCGCCCGTGTCTCCTGGGGCGCGATCAGCTCGTCCACGAAACCGCGGGCGGCCGCCACCTCCGGACGCAGCTGCGTCTCGGCGTAGTGCGCCGCCAGGTGCTCGCGCTCGGCCTCGGGATCCTCGGCGGCGGCGAGCTGGCGGCGATGGATCACTCCGACCGCCGGCTTGGCGCCCATGATGCCGATCTCGGCCGTGGGCCAGGCGAACACGTAGTCGGCGCCGAGGTCCTTGGAATTCATCGTGATGAAGGCACCGCCGAAGGCCTTGCGCAGGATGACCGTGATGCGCGGCACCGACGCTTGCGCGAACGCGTGCACGAAGCCCGCCCCGGCGCGGATGACGCCGGCGGACTCCTGGCGCACCCCCGGCATGTACCCGGGCGTGTCCTCGAGCACCAGCAGCGGAATCCCGAACCCGTCGCACTTGGACACGAACCGCGCCCCCTTCTCGGAACTCGCTACGTCAAGCACTCCGCCCAGGTAGCGCGGCTGGTTGGCCACCACGCCGACGGTGCGGCCGTCGATCCGGGCAAAGCCGGTGACGATGTTGCGGGCCCAGCCCGCCGAAATCTCCAGCAGCTCCCCGCCGTCCACGATCGACCCGATCACCTCGCGAACGTCGTAGACACGGCGCTGCTCCTTCGGGACGATCGACTCGGGGTCCGCGCCCGAAGGCGGGCGGCGTCGCACGTGGGGCGCGACATCGCCGCTGTGGCTGGGCAGGTAGCCGAGCAGGTCGCGGGCGAGCCGTGAGGCATCGAGATCGTCCGCGGCGACGAAGTGACAGACGCCGTTTTTCTGATGGACCTTGGCGCCGCCCAGCGTCTCGGCGTCGACGACTTCGCCCAGCGCCTCCCGGACCACACCGGGCCCGGTGAGGAACATGCTCGACTCCTCGGTCATCACGATCCAGTCGGTCAGCGCCGGCGAGTACGCGCCACCGCCCGCCGACAGGCCGGTGACGACCGAAATCTGCGGCACCTTGCCGCTCAGGGCCACGGTGCGCCTGAAGATGCGGCCGTAGCCGCCCAGCGCGGCGATGCCCTCCTGCATCCTGGCGCCTCCCGAGGAGACGAAGCCGACCACCGGGGCCCGCCCGCGTTCGGCGAGCTCCAACACGCGGGCGATGGTGTCGGCGTGCGCCTCGCCCAGTGAACCGCCGGCGTAGCGGGGATCCTGGGCGTAGCAGAAAACGGTGCGCCCGCCGACGGTGCCCGAACCGCCGAGCACGCCGTCACCCTGGCGGGCCTTGTCGCCCATGATGTCGGAGATGACCTCGGTGCGGATGAGCTGCAGCGAGCCGGGGTCGCACAAGGACTCCAGGCGCTCGAGCGGGGTGAGTGGCTCGTCGCGCTCGCTGCGCGCGCGCGCGCTGGGCTGGAAACGGCGGCCCTGGGTCGGGCGCTCGAGGATCGCGCTCATGGCCGGCCCCACTCGAGAACTGTTGCTCCCCAGGTGAACCCGGCGCCGAATGCTCCGAGCAGCACCCGGTCACCTGGGGCCAACATCCCTTCCCGCTCACTGAAGGCCAGCGCCAGCGGCAGAGTCGCCGCCGACGTGTTGCCGTACTGGCCGATGCAGTCGACCACCCGGCCGGGCGGCAGGCCCAGCCGCTCGCCCACGGCGGACAGGATCCGGCCGTTGGCCTGGTGGTAGACGAAGAGGTCGATCTCGTCGAGCCCGACACCTGCCGCGCGCACCGCCTGGTGGGTGCACAGGGTCAGCCGCGCCACCGCCTCGCGGAAGGTCTCGTGGCCGCGCATGCGGATCTTGCCGTCAGAGCGCTCGGCCTTGATGTGGTCGGCGCCCGCGCCGTCGGAGCCGAGCACGACGGGGCCGATGCGGCCCTGGCCCGATGTCCGCTCCAGCACGACCGCGCCGGCGCCATCGGCGAACACGGCCGCGGTGGCGCGATCGAGGGGATCGGTGATCCGCGACATGAAGTCCGCGCCGATGACCACGGCGCAGCGCGAGCGGCCGGCCTCGACCTGGGCGGCGCCGATGGCCAGCGCCGAGAGGAAGCCGGTGCACGCCGAGCCGACGTCGAACGCGCCGGCGCCGGTGGCGCCGAGGGCGTGCGCCACGAGCGGAGCGGTCCCCGGCATGATCTCGTCCGAGGTGGTCGTGGCGACGATCACGAGGTCAACGTCGGAGGCGGGGACGCCGGCGCAGGCGAGCGCGGCGCGGGCGGATTCGGTGGCGTGGGTCTCCAGGCGCTCGTCAGGGCGCGCCACCCGGCGCGAGTGGATGCCGGTACGCCGGGCGATCCAGTCGTCGTCGACGCCGAGGCGCGCGCCGATCTCGGCGTTGGTGACGACCGTATCGGGGACGCTCACGGCGACCGACGCGGCCACGGCACCGACGCGCCGGGGCAGCGCGGGGGCAGGGGCTAGCTCCGACTCGCGGGGCAGGGTCGTGGACATGAGCCACACGCTATGGACCGCCACCCCCCGGAATCCAGCGCCACTGTGGGAACACCCGACAACCGGGGGGTTGCCCCCAAATCCACACCGGAAACGGGTGCAGTGCCGCGAGCACGACCCGGCGCTCGCCGGGCGCCCGAGGAGGTAGGCGCCCGGCGAGTGACGCGAGGGGTTATACGAGGCGCCCGGCCCCGGCGTGTTGACCGTTTGTGAAAGGGGGCCTGCGAGGCGACCGCGTCAGTCGGCCGGGCCGCAGCTCAGCTCGTCGATGAGCGCCGCCAGCCGCACGAGCAGGTCCGAGACCAGCGTTTGCTCCTCGCCGGGCAGTCCGTCGAAGAACTCGAGCTGGCGGCCGCGCATCCACTCGTGCTGCTGGCCCAGCGCCGCGCGCCCGTGGTCGGTGAGCGTGACCGTGACACCGCGGCGGTCCTCCTCCGAGCGCGCGCGGCGAACGATCGCGCGGCGCTCGAGCGCGTCGAGGATGCGGCTGGCCGTCGAGGGGGCGATCCCGGCCCCGGCGGCGAGGTCCGACACGCGGGCGGTGTCGCTGCTCGAGAGCGGTAGCAGCAGCGAGTACTGGGAGAGGGTGAGCCGGCCCGGCGTGTCCTGCGCCACCGCGCCCCGGGCCCTCCGCACCGCCTGGGCCAGCGTCTCGAAGGCGACCAGGAAATCCTCGGCGTTGGCCAGCTGGCTGGGAGCCTGAACCTCCACCCCATCAGCGTAGCAACCATGGCATGCTAATGTTTGGCTAGCCAATCAAATCTCCACGGGTGGTTGTCATGTTCCGCAACATCCTGGTTTGCGTCGACGGCTCGGCCCACGCCGAGCGTGCCCTGAGCGAGGCGATCGACCTCGCCGCCGCTGAGCGGTCGCGCCTCACGATCCTCACCGCCATCCCCCGCCCGCCCTATTGGGCGTGCAATCCCGTCACCGTCGCCGCGGTCGAGCCGCTCGCGGCCGACCTGGCCGCCGAGGCCAAGGCCACGCTCAAGGCCGCGGTTGACCGCGTACCGGACTCCATCCCGGTGACCAAGATCCTCACGCGCGAGCCGATCCGCGAGGCCCTGATGGCCCGGATCCGCAGCGGCGAGCACGATCTCGTGGTCATGGGCTCGCGCGGGCGCGCGCGCGCTGAGCGCCTCGATCCTGGGCAGCGTCAGCCACTACGCGCTCAACCACAGCGGGGTGCCGGTGCTGATCGTCCACACCGAGGAGGAGGCGCCGCAGCAGCAGACCGCCGAGGACCCCGCCCGCGCCGCGAGCGGCCCGCTGCGGGCCGCCGCGGCCGGTTAGTGATGGGCGGGGGTGTGGTCCACACCCACGCCGCCGGCGTCCCACGCCTCCGCGCATCCCGGTGAGCAGAAGTACAGGGTCCCGGCGTCGCCGTGTCGGGTGATCGCCTTGGATCGGTCGACCCGCATCCCGCACGTCGGGTCGGTGGCGCCCCGGCGCTGAGTCAGCCACAGCAGCGTGGCGAAGATGACGGTGGCGACGATGTTCAGGGCGAGCTTGTAGTCGAGGTGGATCGCCCCGAAGATGTCGGCGCGGTCCGGCCGGGGCCCGGTGGGGATCAGGCCCAGCAGCGAGAACAGCCCCGCCACCAGCAGCGCCGCCACGACCATCGTCACGAACATGAGAACGGTGATCCTCAGTGCGAACCGGCGCCCGTAGTACTTGCGGTAGATGAGCACGATCGGCAGCACGATCAGATCGGCGAACAGGAACGCCAGCACGCCGGCGAACCCGATCCCGCCGGACCACAGCACGGCAGCCAGCGGCACGTTGCCGACCGAGCACACGAAGCTGAGCACCGCGATGATGGGGCCGATGATCGCGTTCTCGATCGCCGGCAGCGGCGCCGGAGCGTCATGCAGGAACAGGCCCTGGAAGACGCTGTTGGGGATCTGGGCGACAAAGCCGGCCAGCAGGAACCCGATCCCGATCTCCTTCCACAGCATCTGCCAGTCGCCGCGGAAGTTGTGGGCTACGTCCGACCACGCATCGACGCTGACCAGGCGCCGCCGCCAGCCCAACGTGCTCGCGGCGGTGTGATGCTGGTGGCCGGCCTCGGCCTGGACGGCGTGCTCCCGCGCGCGGGTCTCGTCCTGGCCGCTGACGAGCAGGCGCAGGCCCAGCGCCATGAGGACGATCATCACGATCCCGCCCAGATACTCGGCCACGGTGAACTGCCAGCCGATGAGGATCCACAGCACCAGGCCGAGCTCCCACACCAGGTTGGTGGAGGCAAACTGGAAGGCCAGCGCGCTCACGGCCGACGCGCCCCGGGCAAACAGCGAGCGGGCGATTGCCACGGCCGCGTAGGAGCACGAAGACGAGGCCGCGCCCAACAGCGTCGCGCGCGTCGTGGGACCGGCGCCGCCCCCGCCCAGCGTCTGCTCGATGCGGGTGCGGGGCACCCACGCCTGGACGATGGCGGAGATGGCGAAGCCGAGCACCAGCGCCCACCACACCGTCCACGCCATCAGCAGGGCGTCGCGCAGGCCGTGCCACAGAACATCGAGGATGGAAGTCATCGTCACTGCCACTATACCCCTAGGGGGTAGTGGTATTATGGCAGCCATGACTCAGACTCGCGGGTATACCGCCACCAAGGACGAGCTGCTGGCGCGGCTGAAGCGGATCGAGGGACAGATCCGCGGGATCGAGGGCATGGTCCAGGAGGACCGCTACTGCATCGACGTGCTGACCCAGATCTCGGCGGCGCGCGCCGCGCTGGACAAGGTCGCGCTCGGCCTGCTCGACGACCACGCCCACCACTGCGTCATCGGCGCCGACACCGCGCAGGAGCGCGACGAGAAGACCGCCGAGCTGATGGACGCCGTCGGTCGCCTGATGCGCCGGGGCTAAGGCGCGGGGTCGGCGGGCCCGGCCACCAGCCGCGCAAACAACGCGTCGAGCGTCGCCGCGGGATCGTCGCTCAGCCCCGTGTGAACCTCGGAGGCCTGGACGATCGTCGAGGACGGTGCCGCCAGCCAGCCGAACCGCTCGGACGGGGGCAGCGCGGCGATCGGGCCGGCGCCGGGCGCGCCCTCGGCCACCCTGACAAGCGCCGCCAGATGCTCGCGCAGCTCGTCGACCGACACCGACGGGGCCAGCGCCGCCAACCGCGCCGCGTCGAGCTCCACCCGCGCGCCCAGGAACCCGCGCTGGCGGCAGAACACCACGACGCCGACGTTGAGGCGCTCGCCCCGCTCGACGCTGGGCACGACCCGCAGGATGAGATAGGTGAAGGGGCTAGCGTCCGGCTCGGGCATGCTCGGCCTCCTCCGCAAACCCGCCGTCGGCCAGCCGCCGCGTCAGGTATTCCACGTACACCTCGGCCGGGTCCGCGCCGGCGAACCATTCCACCGGCACCAGGTCCACCGCCGCCGGGACGGCTCCCTCTCCCAGCCGCGCCCGCATCCGCACGTCGGCCTCCGCGATCGACCCCGCCCGCTCCAGCAGGACGTGGTCGGCGATGAGCGGGAACGGCCGCGGTGGCGTGGGCCTCGGGGTCCAAGCCGCCGTGCTGGAGGTAGAGCGCGGCGCCGTGGTCGATGAGCCACAGGCGCTCGTGCCACAGCAGCAGGTTGGGGTTGCGGGCGGTGCGATCGACATTGGTCGCCAGAGCGTCGAGCCAGACCACGTCGGCGGCCAGCTCGGGGGACGGCTGCCACACCCCCGCCGGCGTGTAGGCCAACGCGCCGGGCAGGAAGTCGACGCCGAGGTTGACGCCGGCCGAGCCCGTGATGAGCTCCTGGATCTCCGGGTCGGGCTCGGCGGCGCCCAGCCGCGCGTCGATCGCCACCGTCACCAGCTCGGGCACCAGCAGGCCGGCGCCGCGAGCCAGCTCGCCGATGATCACCTCGGCCACGAGCGCGCGCACCCCCTGGCCCGCGCCGCGGAACTTGGTCACGTAGAGCCCGTCGTCGCTGGCCTCCACCAGCCCGGGCAGCGACCCGCCCTCGCGCAGCGGCGTGACGTACCGTGTGGCGGCGACGTCGCGAAGTGCACGGGTGCTCACGGGCATGGCGCTGCTTTCTAGCAGCACCTATTGACTTTTCCACGCGCGCGGGATTAGCGTCCGCCTCGTGAACCGTCTCGGGACCGGACCCGGACGGCGGACGGCGACGACGCACCGTCGCGCCTGGCTGCTCGCCGTGGCGGTGGTCGCCGTATCCGCCGCGATCGCCGCGCCTGTCGCCGGCGCCAAGACGGCCGCCCCGAAGGCCGAGCCGGACCTCGTTGTGACGCGGGTCATCATCGACGGCCGGGGGCACAATCCGTTCCTCATCATCGAGCCCAACGGCGACGTGACGCCGTTCACCGTCAGCGTCACCACGAGGAACATCGGCCACGCGGCTGCGCCACCGTCGGAGACCCGCGTTCGCCTCATCCGCGGTACCGGCGCCCAGTTTGGCGCAGTGACGATCCCGGTCCATCGCCTTGCGCCCGGCCAGTCTCAGACAGTGACCGCCGGCCCCAAGGACGACGTCCCGTTCAAGCTCGGCACCTTCCACATCCGGGCCGTCGCCGATAACACCAACAAGGTCGGTGAGTCCCACGAGGGCAACAACCTCCGTACATCCGGCGACATCCCCGTAATCGCGCGGGTGTGGGACGTGAAGACGTTTCGCTCCGACATCGAGTCGCAGGGCGTCTACACGGACATCGATACGACCGACGCTGGTTTCCAGTTCAAGTTCGCGCGCCTCGATGTGCCCTCCGGCCTCTTCTACTACGCCCCCTACGGGTCGGCGACGACCAGCGACCTCTACGACCCGCAGGGGTGCTTCGGGATCGGTGCCGCGCACGCGAGCCACTCACCATGGCCCGTCGGGAGCTTCCTCTCGCTGAACTTCACCCTCACCAGGTATCTCGCGACGATCCAGACGTCCGCCGAGCCGCCGGACATCGTCACCTTTACCTGCGGGGACGAAGGCGGGGGCTCGGTCCCGCAGCGTTGGGTCAACATGCAGACCAACTCGGGCGCTGGCGGCCCGCAGCCGATGTCGGCTTCGGGCCCCGAGCTCACAGGCAGCGGCAGCCAGGGGACCTTGGTCACGTTCAAATGGAGCTGGGACTTCACCGCCGACGTCCCCAAGTAGGGCGCCCGACCAAGGTACGACAGCTGTCGAACTAACATCGAGGGCATGCTCCTTTCGGTGCTCGATCAGTCCCCCATCGCCGAGGGTTCCACCGGCGCCGACGCGCTGCACGACACGATCGACCTGGCCCGGCTGACCGACGCGCTGGGCTACCACCGCTACTGGGTCGCCGAGCACCACGGCGGCCCGATGCTCGCCGGTCCCAGCCCCGAGGTGCTCATCGGGCCGATCGCCGCCGCCACCGAGGGCATCCGCGTGGGCAGCGGCGGCGTGATGCTGCCCCATTACAGCCCGCTCAAGGTGGCCGAGTCGTTCACCATCCTGGCCGCGCTGTTCCCCGGCCGGATCGACCTCGGCATCGGCCGCGCCGCCGGCACCGATCCGCTGACGACGTTCGCGCTCCAGCAGGACCGCCGCCAGGCCGCCGCCGACGATTTCCCCCAGAAGCTGGCCGAGATGCTCGGCTACTTCGACGACAACCTGCCGGAGGAACACCCCTTCCGCCACCTGGCCTCGACGCTGCCCGGCCGCCCCGAGCTGCCGGTGCCGTGGCTGCTGGGCTCCTCGGAGCAGAGCGCCATCTGGGCCGGCGAGCTCGGACTGCGTTACGCCTTCGCCGACTTCATCAACCCGCAGGGCGCCGACATCGCCGGCCGGTACCGCGAGCGCTTCACCCCGGCGCGCGACCTGCAGGCGCCGCGCACGGCCGTGGCGGTGTGGGCGCTGGCGGCCCCCACAGACGAGGAGGCCCAGTTCCTGGCCTCGAGCAGCCGCATGAGCTTCACGATGCTGCGCCGCAACAAGCTGATCGCCGTCCCGCCGCCCGAGCAGGCGGCGAAGTTCCTCGCGCGCGAGGCGCGCCTGACCCCGTCCGGCGACATTCCAGGCCGCCGCGGCGTGGTCGGCTCGCCGGAGAAGGTGCGCGCGGGCATCGAGGCGGTGGCGAGCGCCTACCACGCTGACGAGGTGATCGTCGTCACGATCACCTATGACCACGGCGTGCGCCGTCGCTCCTACGAGCTCATCGCCGAGGCGTTCGACCTCGAGCCGCGCGCGCTGACGGCCGAGACGGTCTGATCACCCGCGCCCCACGGGGCGCCGGTTCGAGGGTAGGATCGCTCCGTGACGAAGTGGGTGTACGACTTCGCCGAGGGATCCAAGGACATGCGCGAGCTCCTGGGCGGCAAGGGAGCGAACGTCGGCGAGATGATGCGCGTCCTGGGCCCCGAGCGCGTCCCGGCCGGTTTCACGATCACCACCGAGGCGTGCGTGGAGTACATGCGCGCTGACCGTCAGGAGCCCGATGGGATGGCGGAGGAGGTCGCCGCGGCGCTGGACCGGCTGGAGGAGATGGCCGGCAAGACGCTGGGTGATCGCGGTGACCCGCTGCTGGTCTCGGTGCGCTCGGGCGCGCGCGAGTCGATGCCCGGGATGCTCGACACGGTGCTCAACCTCGGTCTGAACGACGAGTCGGTCAAGGGCCTGGCCGACACGACCGGGAACGAGCGCTTCGCCTGGGACTCCTACCGCCGCTTCGTGCAGATGTTCGGCAACGTGTCGCGCGGGATCCCGGGTGAGCGGTTCGAGGACGCGATCCAGGCGGCCAAGGACGAGCGCGGGGTCACCGAGGACACCGAGCTCGAGGTCGAGGCGCTGGTGGAGCTGACTGACACCTTCAAGGGGATCTACGCGACCGAGACCGGCGAGGACTTCCCCCAGGATCCGCACGAGCAGCTGCGGCTGGCGATCCGGGCGGTGTTTGACTCCTGGCTGGGCAACCGCGCGGTCGAGTATCGCCGCCAGAACCACATCCCGGACGAGTGGGGCACGGCGGTCAACGTCCAGCAGATGGTGTTCGGCAACAAGGGCGACACCTCGGGCTCCGGGGTGGCGTTCTCCCGTGACGAGGTCACGGGCGCGCCCGAGCCCAGCGGCGACTTTTTGCCCAACGCCCAGGGCGAGGATGTCGTCTCGGGCGTGCGCACGCCGCGCGACATCACCCAGATGCGCGACTGGATGCCCGAGGTCCACGAGCAGCTGATGGAGATCCTGCGCACGCTCGAGGCCCACTACGAGGACATGCAGGACACCGAGTTCACCGTGGAGGAGGGGCAGCTCTACATGCTCCAGACGCGCAACGCCAAGCGCCCGGCACAGGCGGCCGTGCGCTTCGCGGTGGATGCGGTACAGGAGGGATTGCTCAACCGCGAGCGGGCGCTGATGACGATCGACCCCGACGGGCTCGACGCGCTGCTGCACCCCACCTTCGATCCCAACGCGCAGTTCGAGATCCTGGCCTCCGGCGTGAACGCGTCACCGGGCGCGGCCAAGGGGGAGATCGTGTTCACCGCCGCCGACGCGGTGGCCGCGGCCGAGGCGGGACGCGACGTCATCCTGGTGCGACCGTTCACCGACGCCGAGGACGTCGCCGGCTTCCATGCCGCCAAGGGGATCCTCACCTCCGAGGGCGGCAAGGCGTCGCACGCGGCGCTGGTGGCCCGCGGCATGGGGCGGCCCGCGGTGGTCGGAGCCCAGTCGCTGGAGATCGACCTGGCCGCCAAAACGGTCAGCGCCAACGGGACGGAGCTGCACGAGGGCGATCGCATCGCCATCGACGGGACCAAGGGTCAGGTCACCACCGACGACGTGCCGCTGGTGGAGGCGCGCGTCGACGAGAACTTCGCGACGGTGCTCGAGTGGGCCGACGAGGTCCGCCGGTTGAACGTGCGCGCCAACGCCGACACGCCCGAGGACGCTGAGAAGGCGCGGGAGTTCGGCGCGGAGGGCATCGGCCTGTGCCGGACCGAGCATATGTTCATGGCCGAGGATCGCCAGCCCAAGATGCGGGCGATGATCATGGCTGACGATCGCGAGTCGCGTCGGGCCGCCCTGGCCGAACTGCTCCCCCTCCAGCAGGAGGACTTCGAGGGGATCTTCAGCGCGATGGCGGGGCTCCCGGTCACGATCCGACTGCTCGACCCGCCGCTGCACGAGTTCCTTCCCCACGCCGAGGAGCTCGCCACCGCGATCGAGCGCGCGCGGATCGAGGACGCCCACGACCTCCCCCAACTCGAGCGGTTGCTCGACCGCGTCCACGACATCTCCGAGGAGAACCCGATGCTCGGCACCCGCGGCGTGCGGCTCGGGATCCTCTACCCCGAGATCTACGAGATGCAGGTCCACGCCATCCTGCGCGCCGCCAAGGCCGCAGCGGAGCCACCCCACCCCGAGATCATGATCCCGCTCGTGGACTACGAGCACGAGCTGGAGATCATGCGCGACCTGGTGCAGGCCGTCGGTGACGAGGAGGGCCTGGAGCTCGGCACCGACTACACCGTCGGCACGATGATCGAGCTGCCGCGGGCCTGCTTCGTGGCCGACCGCATCGCCCGCTTCGCCGACTTCTTCAGCTTCGGCACCAACGACCTCACCCAGACCGCGCTCGGCTTCTCCCGTGACGACGTCGAGTCGAAGTTCGTGCCCACCTACCTGAAGCGCAACATCATCGACCGCAGCCCGTTTGAGACCATCGACAAGCCCGGGGTCGGCTGGCTGGTGCGCCTCGGCGCCTGGGTCGGGCGCGAGGCCCACCCGGGCCTGAAGCTCGGGATCTGCGGCGAGCACGGCGGCGATCCCGAGTCCGTCGTCTTCTTCCACCGCGCCGGCCTGGACTACGTATCCTGCTCGCCCTACCGGGTGCCGATCGCCCGCATCGCGGCCGCCCAGGCCAACATCGACTACCCGATCGGCCGCTGGGACTGACCCCGTCGGCCCCGGCGCCGTCCACTGGCCGTCGGTCAGGCCGCAAGCACCGGCTCGCCGACCATCGCCGGCTGATCCTCCTTGCGTGAGAAGAGGAGCCCGGCGATGACCGCCGCGGCGGCGAACACGCCGGCCGAGACGGTGAAGGCCGCGGTGTAGCCGTGGATGGCGGCGTGCGCCACGAGCGCCGGGGTCGGACGGTGGCCGGCCAGCACGCTGGTGGCGGCGCTGGCGGCCAGCGTGGACAGCAGCGCGGTCCCGAGCGAAGCGCCGACCTGCTGGGCGGCGTTGACCGTCGCCGAGGCGACGCCCGCGTCCTGGGACTCGACGCCGAGCGTCGCGCTGTTCATCGCCGTGCTGAACACCAGCCCGAGGCCGGTGCCCATGACGACCAGTCCGGGGAGGATGACCCCGGCGTAGCTGCTGTCGAGGCCGATCCCGCGCAGCATCAGCATCCCGATCGCGCCCAGCGCCATGCCGCTCACGATGAGCGGCCGTGGGCCGACCCGCGCGCGCAGCCGCGTGGTGGCGACGACCGCGGAGATCATGACCACGAGGGTCATCGGCAGGAAGGCCAGACCGGTCGTGACCGGCGAGTAGCCCCGGCTCACCTGCAGGTAGTAGGTGAGGAACAGGAAGACGCCGAACATCGCCACCGCGGCCAGGCCCATCGAGATGAAGGCGGCCGCGCGGTTGCGGTCCATGACCACCCGCAGCGGCAGCAGCGGGCTCGACACGCGTCGCTCGATGGCGACGAACGCCGCCAGCAGGCCCACACCGGCGGTCAGCGCGGCGATGGTCACGCCGTCCGACCAGCTCGTCGTCTGGGCGTGGCTGAAGCCGTAGACGAGAGCGAACAGCCCCGAAGTCACGGTGAGCGCGCCAGGGATGTCGATCCGCGGCTTGACGGCGGGCGCCTGGTTGTGGAGCAGGGTGATCGCGCCGGACACGGCGACGGCGGCGAACACGAGGTTGACGTACATGCTGAAGCGCCAGTCCAGGTACTGGGTCAGCAGCCCGCCGAGCAGCAGGCCCACCGAGGCGCCACTGCCGGCGATCGCGCCGTAGATGCCGAACGCCTTGTTGCGCTCGCCCGTGTCCGTGAACGTCGTGGTCAGCAGCGACAGGGCGGCGGGGGCGAGCAGCGCGCCGAACGCGCCCTGGAAGGCGCGGGCGGTGGCCAGCATGACGAACGATTGGGCCGCGCCGCCGACGGCGGAGGCCAGGGCGAAGCCCGACAGGCCGGCGACGAAGGTCCATTTGCGCCCGAACAGGTCCGAGATCTTGCCGCCCAGCAGCAGCAGGCTCCCGAAGGCCAGCGAGTACGAGGTGACGATCCACTGCCGGTTGTCGTTGGAGAAATGCAGCGCCTTCTGGGCCGACGGCAGGGCGATGTTCACGATCGTGGCGTCGAGCACGACCATCAGCTGCGCGAGCCCCAGGATCGCGAGGATCGCCCAGCGGCGCTCATGATGCGGGTTGGGATGTGACATGGGAGAGCTCCGGTCAGAGAGAGTGGGGAATGCAGAAAGTGGATAGCTCATATCCGCTTATGACCAGAACCCTAACACAAAAGCGGATACTGTCAATCCACTTCTTGCTACGGTGGCCCTCATGACGCTCACGGACCCCGACAGGCCGCTCCGACGCGACGCCGAGCGCAACCGGCAGCGGATCCTCGATGCCGCCCGCGAGCTGTTCGCCGAGCAGGGGCTCGGCGTCACGCTCAACGACATCGCCCATCACGCCGGGGTCGGCGTGGGAACGGTCTACCGGCGGTTCCCCGACAAGTCGCAGCTCATCGAGGAGCTCTTCGAGCAGCGCCTCGAGGATCTCGTCGCGCTGGCCAGCGCGGCGCTCGACGAGCCCGACGCGTGGCACGGTCTCAAGACGTTCCTGCGCCGGGCGCTCGAGCTTCAGGCCAACGACCGCGGCGTCAAGGACCTCATCACCGCCAGCACCGACGGCCTCGACCGGGTGGCCATGATCCGGGCGCGCCTTCTGCCCATCGGCCTGGAGCTCGTCTCTCGCGCCCGGGAGGCCGGTCAGATCCGAACCGACGTCGCCGCGGAGGACCTCCCCGTCATCCAGCTGATGCTGAGCACGCTGATCGATGCCTCACGCGACGTGTCCCCCGACCTCTGGCGCCGCTATCTTGGGATCATCACCCGGGGGCTGTCGGCGCACCCTGATCAGGAGCCGGAGCTGGAGACCGCTCCGCTCGCACCTGATCAGGTCGATCACGTGATGTCCTTCCTCAAGCCCGTCCGCCTCTGATTTCGATTTGACGACCTTCTCACCCCGGATATCGGGGCACGGGCCGGTGGCTCGTGCCGGGCTCGTCGCGCTCCTCGCGACCGCCGCCGCGGCCGTCGCCGTGGCCTTCGGCCTGCTCCTCGGCATGGGCGGCGGATCGCGCGCCAACGTCGCCCCGCGCTCCTCGTCTGCGCCCGGCGACCCCGCCTACCTGCGGCAGGGGCCGAGCCGCCCCAACATCGTCTTCGTCCTCACCGACGACCTCTCGATGGACCTGCTGCCCTACATGCCCCAGGTGCAGGCGCTCCAGGCCGACGGGATGACGTTCAACAACTACTTCGTGTCGGACTCCCTGTGCTGTCCGTCGCGCTCCTCGATCTTCACCGGAGAGTTCCCACACGACACCGGCGTCTTCACCAACGCCGGCCCGTTCGGCGGGATCACGGCGTTCTACAACCACGGCGACGAGGACCGCACCTTCAACCTCGCCCTCCAGCGGGCCGGCTACCGCACAGCGATGATGGGCAAGTACATCAACGGCTATCTCGAGGGACCGCGACGCTCGCCCATTCCCTCCACGGACGTGCCCCCGGGTTGGTCGGAGTGGGACGTCGCCGGATGGGGCTATCGGGAGTTCAACTACAAGCTCAACATCGATGGCACCATCCACCACTTCGGCCACGCTCCGCGGGACTACCTCACTGACGTGATCGCTCGCCGCGGCGTCCACTTCATCAACCGCTCGGCCACGATGGGCAAGCCCTTCTTCCTGGAGCTCTCCACCTTCGCACCGCACACCCCGTACGTCCCGGCGCCGCGCGACGCCGACCTGTTCCCCGGTCTGATGGCGCCGCGTCCGCCCAGCTTCGACGTCCTGCCCACCGACCCGCCGTCCTGGCTGGCCGGGCATCCCCCTCTCACCGATCACCAGATCAGGAGGATCAACTGGGTGTTCCGCCGCCGGGTGCAGGACGTGCAGGCCGTGGGGGACATGATCGACCGGGTCCGGACCGCCCTACAGAACGACGGGCTGGCCAACAACACCTACATCGTGTTCAGCTCCGACAACGGGCTGCACACGGGCGAATACCGCCTCACCCCCGGCAAGCTGACGGCGTTCGACACCGACATCCACGTCCCGCTCATCGTCACCGGGCCGGGCGTGCCGGCCGACACCTCGACCGACGCGATGACCGAGAACGTCGACCTCGCCGAGACCTTCGCCCGGATGGGCGGGACCACCCTGGACACCGGCGACGGCCACAGCCTGCTTGGGCTGATCAAGGGCTCCTTCCCCGACGGCTGGCGCAACGCCATTCTCGTCGAGCACCACGGCCCCAAACCCGACCCGAACGATCCCGACGAGCAGGACCGCTCCAGCGGCAACCCGCTCTCATACGAGGCGATACGCACGCCGCGCTTCCTCTACGTCGAGTACGAGGACGGAGAGCGGGAGTTCTATGACCTGCGCGACGACCCCTACGAGCTGAACAACCTCCTGCCGTCGCTGACGGTGGATCAGCTCGACCACCTCCACGCCGAGCTCCTGCGCCTCGAGGACTGCCATGGCGCCGGCGCCTGCTGGACGGCCGGGCATCTCTGAGCGGCGTTCGCCGCCGGCCACCGGCGACACCGCGACTCGCTTAATGCGACCATCGCGAAATCCTAATGCGGCTTAACTTATCGAGGCTTGACACGCCAACCCCTACCGTGGCGGGTCAGTGAGCTGTCTCGGCGCCTCGGTCGGGGGCATGTCCGATGCAAGCCTGTCCCTCGACACATGGATGGAACGACGATGACGTTGAAATTGCTGCTGAGCAGGTCAATCGCTGCGCTGGGCCTGGTGGGCGCGAGCGCGCTGGGCGCATTCGCCGCGGGCGCCCACGCCGCCACGCCGATCGGCGCCTATTCGACGAAGGGCGCCTACTCGTTCGTCTCGGCGCCCCGCCTCCACCCGCCCAAGCTGCGCACCGACGTCAAGACGCAGACGAGCAAGCTGGCCCCCGGCTACTTCCTGCTTGACAACTTCCCCAATCTGACGGTGCCCGGCAGCCTCACGGGCGAGGGCGGCCCGCTCATCATGGACTCCAAGCTTCAGCCCGTCTGGGTCCTGCCGATCGGCACCGACGTGACCTCCACCAACCTCCGCCAGCAGACCTACAACGGCAAGCCCGTGCTCACCTACTGGAAGGGCGTCGTCACCAACACCGGCGCATCCACGAGCGGCGAGGTCGACATCGTCGACCAGCAGTACCGCAACATAGGGAAGATCAAGGCCATCGCCCCGTGGATCATCAGCGTGCATGACGCGGTCATCAGCGGCGGCAACGTCTGGGTGACGGTCTACCGCATCGTCCCGGGCCAGGACCTCTCCGGGTTCGGCGGCTCAGCCACCGGCGTGGTCTACGACTCCGGTGTGCAGGAGTACAACATCAAGACCGGCAAGCTCGTCTACACATGGGACGCGCTCAACCCCGGCGGCACGCCCAACATCCCGCTGTCTGAGTCCGAGCAGCCCGCCCCGCCGGCGGCCGCCCCGGCCGGGACCCCGTGGGACGCCTACCACATCAACTCCATCCAGCTGCTTCCCGGCAACCAGATGCTCGTGTCGATGCGCAACACGTGGGCCGCGTACCTGGTCAACACCAAGACCAACCAGACGATCTGGACGCTCGGCGGGAAGGCCTCGAGCTTCAAGGTCGCGGCCAACGCCGCCTTCGCGTGGCAGCACAACGTGCAGATGCTCCCCCACAACCAGGTCTCGCTGTTCAACGACAACTGCTGCGCGATCACGGGCCCCGGCGTGTTCGCCAAGCCCAACGGCGCCTCCGGAGGGCTCATCCTCACGCTGAACACGGCCGGTCACACCGCGACGCTCGCGTCGTCCTACACCCACCAGAACCGGCCGCTGGACCCGGCATTCCTCGGCAGCATGAACGTGCTGCCCAACGGCAATGCGCTCGTTGGCTGGGGCTCGCAGCCCTACTTCTCCGAGTACTCCAAGACCGGGCAACTCCTGCTCGACGCCGTCTGGCCGGGCAAGGACCTCAGTTACCGGGCGGAGTTCTCCAGTAACTGGGTGGGCACCCCATATTTCCCGCCGAGCGGCGCCGCCCGCAAGGTCAAGGGCAAGGTGACCGTTTACGCCAGTTGGGACGGCGACACCCAGGTCACCTCGTGGAAGGTCCTGGCCGGTTCGAATTCCAACCACCTTCCCGTCGTGGCCACGAAGGGCAAGAGCGGCTTTGAGACCTCGATCACGCTGACCAAGAGCGCCAAGGCCTACAAGGTGCAGGCATTCGACGCCAAGGGGCACCTGTTGCGCACGTCGAAGGCGTTCAGCGTCCCGAAGGCGAAGTCCCTGCCGTTGCCGCCTCCCGGATCCTACTAGGCCCCGGTTCTTACTGTGACCTGACGGACGGTCGGTGACACTCTGCAGATGTGTCACCGCCCGCCGTCGGATCCGCCGTAACTATCGGATCCACAGCGTGTTACAGAGTGCACTCGGCCACCGGCACGGGTCTGCTCTGAGAAGGACAACGTCCGAGAAGGAGATTGATGTCTCATCTGCAGCGTTCCAGCCGTTTCACTCGGCGACGCGCCCGGCGCGCGGCCTGCGTCGTGCTGGTGGTGGCCGGAGCGGCGCTGGGCCCGGCGGCCGCCGCCCAGGCGGCATCGGGCCCGGTCAACGTGTTCCCGATCCCGGGCGGCAGGGTCGCTGCACCGTCGACTCAGATCACGTTCAGGGGCGTGCCCGCCGGCCAGCTCGGGATCATCTCCGTGTCGGGGTCCAAGAGCGGCACCCACACGGGCCGCATCGTCGGCGACTCGGACGGCGACGGGGCGAGCTTCATCCCGGCGACATCGTTCAAGGCCGGCGAGACGGTGACCGTCCGCACCGGCTTGAACATCCTCGGCGGCAGCGGTGGCGCCTACAACTTCACGATCGCCAGCCCGGCGGGCCGCATCCCCCTGGCCGGCGTGCGGCCGGCGCCGCGGGTTCGCAACGACATCACCCGTTTCGTTTCGCGCTCGGACCTCGTGCCCGCTGCGGTCACCGTGACCAAGAAGGCGTCCCCCTCGGTCGCCGCGGGCGGCGACCTGTTCATCGCCCCCCAGTACGGCCCGGTGCAGAACGGCCCCATGATCATCGGACCGTTTGGCGGGCTCATCTGGTATCAGCCCGTGCCACACAACGACACCGCCACTGACTTCAACGTCCAGAGCTATCAGGGCAAGCCGGTGTTGACCTGGTGGCAGGGCAACGTCAGCGCGGCCGGAACCGGCAACGGCGTCGATGAGATCTACAACAGCTCCTACCAGCACATCGCCACGGTGAACGCGGGGAACGGACTGAACGCCGACCTGCACGAGTTCACGATCACGGGGCAGGACACGGCCCTCGTGACCGCGTACTACCCGGTCTTCTGGACCACCTCCAGCGCCAAGGGCGCCAAGCCCCGGATCGTGCTCGACGGAGTGGTGCAGGAGATCGACATCCGCACCGGGCTCGTCCTGTTCCAGTGGGACAGCCTGGACCACGTCTCGGTCAGCGCCAGCTACCAGCCGATCCCGAAGGACCCCGGCCACCCGTGGGACTACTTCCACCTGAACTCCGCCCAGCTGATCGGCAATGGGAACGTCATCATCTCCGCGCGTGACACATGGGCGGTCTACAACGTCTCCCACCAGACCGGTGGGGTGGTGTGGACGCTGGGCGGCAAGTCCTCCAGCTTCAAGATGGGAGCGAACACATCGTTCGCCTTCCAGCACGACGCGCGCCTCCTCTCCAGCGGTCTGATGACCATCTTCGACGACGGCGCCGGACCGCCCGACGTGCACAAGCAGTCGCGCGGACTGACGCTGCGCCTCGACACGAGCCACATGACGACCTCGCTCGTGACGCAGGACACGCATTCCCCCTCGGTCCTGTCGCGCTACGAGGGCTCCGATCAGCTGTTGCACAATGGGGACTCGCTCGTCGGCTTCGGCTCTCAGCCGTGGATCACGGAGTTCGACTCCCGCGGAAGGGCCGCCTTTGACGCGCGGTTCGTCGACGCCAACCAGAGCTACCGGGCATACCGCTACCCGTGGAGCGGGACGCCGGCCACCCCGCCATCGATCGGAACGCGCACCAGCAAGGGCACGACGACCGTGTACGCCAGCTGGAACGGCTCCACCGAGGTCGTCCGCTGGCAGGTGCTGGGCGGCAACTCGGCCACCTCGCTCAAGCCGGTGGCCAGTGCGAGCAAGGCGGCGTTCGAGACGCCGATCAAGCTGCCCCACCGCTCCACCTACGTCTCGGCACGGGCCCTCGACTCCCACGGGCACGTGCTCGGCACGTCGAAGCCGGTCAAGGCCACCTAAGCCGCTGCCGGCGGCCCCTCAGAGGTCCATCTCGTAGCGGATGAATCCGCGGTTCTGCGCGAGCCGGTCATACACGCGCCGGGCGGTGGCGTTGGAGTCGCGCGTGCTCCAGTACAGGCGCATGCAGCCCTGCTCGCGGGCCCATCCGGCGATCGCCTCGATGAGCGCAGTGGCAGCGCCGCGGCCTCGCCTCTCCGGTGCGGTGAACAGGTCCTGGAGGTAGCAGACGTCCGGGCCCGAGGTGTTGGCGTGGATGAAGAAGTGGGCGATGCCCACCAGCTCCCCGTCCAGGCGCGCCCCCAGAGCATGCATGCGCGCCCCGCTGAGGAACTCGTCCCACGCCAGCTCGTAGCGCTCGTCGGGCAGCGTGCGCTCGTAGAACTCGATGTAGCCGCGGAAGAGCTCCTCCCACCGCGCACGGTCGCCGGCGCGCAGGGGCCCGATGGACAGCTCGCCGTCGCTGTACGAATCGGCCGCCACGCCGGTCAGTCGGCCAGCGCCTGGGCGAGCTTGCCCAGCACCTGGCCGTAGATGCGCCGCATCCCCATGGGCGCGAACAGGCCCTCGAAGATGCCGCCGATCCCGCTGGCGCCGTCCCACGAGCTCTCGATCGTGACCTCGCTGCCGTTGGGCGAGGGGTCCACCTTCCAGGTGGTCACGAACGACGATCGCTGATCGGACTCCTGAAGGCCGCCGGGGCTCTCGTAGACGTGCAGGCGATAGTCGCGCTCACGCCCGCCGGCGGCGAAGTGGTAGGCGTACACGGTGCCCTCGCCCTTGCCGCCCTGCTCCACGCGGTAGGCGCTGTAGTTCTCGGTGAGGATCCGCTCGCGCGACTGCCGGTAGTCACGCAGGAACTCCATCACGCGTTCTGGAGCGGCCTCCAGGTGGGTGCTGGCTCGGGCCACGACTCGGGACATGCTCCGATTGTGACATTGAGCGAAGATGACAGGCACGGCGAAAGACGGGTAGCGTGCCGAGGCAATGCTGGCTGCCTACGCTGCACGGATCGATCCCGAGGACCCTCTGTCGGGCCTCGAGGTCGGCGACATGCCCGACCCATCGCCCCCGGATGGCTGGAAGACGGTCACCGTGAGGGCGGCCGCTCTCAACCACCACGACCTGTGGTCGCTGCGCGGCGTGGGCCTCGGGGCCGACGCCCTGCCGATGATCCTCGGCTGCGATGCCGCCGGCCTCGACGAGGACGGCAACGAGGTCGTGGTGCACGCCGTGATCACCAGCGACTCCTGGCGCGGCGACGAGACGCTCGACCCGCGGCGCTCGCTGCTGTCCGAGCGCTACCCCGGCGCCCTGGCCGAGAAGGTCGCGGTGCCGGCGCGCAACGTCATCCCCAAGCCGCCCGAGCTCTCCTTCGAGCACGCGGCGTGCCTCCCAACGGCATGGCTGACCGCCTACCGGATGCTGTTCACCCGCGGCGGCATCACCCCGGGAATGACCATCCTGGTGCAGGGCGCGGGCGGTGGTGTGGCCACCGCGCTGACCGTCCTGGGCAGCGCCGCCGGGGTGCGCGTGTGGGTCACGAGCCGCTCGGAGGCCAAGCGTGCCGAGGCGCTGGCGCTCGGCGCCGAGCGGGCCTTCGAGTCCGGCGCGCGGCTGCCCGAGCGCGTCGACGCCGTGATGGAGACCGTCGGCAAGGCCACGTGGGGCCATTCCGTCCGCTCGCTCAAGCCGGGCGGCACGCTTGTCGTCACCGGGGCCACCTCCGGCGACGCGTCACCGGCGGAGCTGACCCGCGTGTTCTTCCTGCAGCTCAAGGTGATCGGCTCGACCATGGGCACCCGCGAGGAGTTCGAGCGGCTGATCCGCTTCTGCCTGGAGCGCGACATCCGGCCCACGGTGCATCAGACGCTGCGGCTGGCTGACGCCCGCGAGGGGTTTGCCGCGCTGCTGGGGGGCGACGTGGTCGGCAAGGTGGTTTTCACCCCGTAGCCCGGGTTCGTCCGTCCTTGTGCGTCGGCGGTGACGCGGGGCGAACGTCAACGACGGCTGGGGAAGGCGGGACGGGACGGACCGGCGCTCGGTCGTGAAGCCCCACGCCACACACAGGCGGTTTCCTGGGCGTGTGGCGCCAAACCGGAGTCAGGTTGAAGTCTCACGCCACACACGCCTCAGGCCCACCCTGTGTGGCGTGTGACTCCAGGATTCCGCCGCGGCACTCCGTTCCACCTTCCTCAGTCGTCGTTGACGTTCGCCGCGCATCACCGCGGAACGCCAGAGACCGCCAGACATCTACGCGAACGTGATCACCGCGCGGCCGCGCAGACCACCGGCCGCCATCAGCCGGTGCGCCTCCGCGGCCTGCTCGGGCCGATAGCTCGCCGCCACGCGCAGCTTGAGCCGCCCCTCGCCGGCCAGCCGGCGCAGCCGCTCCAGCCACTCGGTGCGCTCGAGCACCTCGCGCACCATCACCGGGTGCACCGCGATCCCGCGGGGTGCCTTGCCGCCGGGCCAGCCCCGCACCACCACGAGCCCGCCGCCGTCCCGAACGGCGCCCAAGGCGTCCTCGTTCAACAGTGCGGTGTCGTACACCGCCGCCACGCCGTCAGCCTCCACCGCCCGCACGGCGGCGGCGAAGTCGTCTGAGCGCGCGACCACAACGTCGGCGCCGAAGCCGCGCACCAGCTCCTCCTCGCCGGGCTTGGCGTCGGCGATCACCCGGAGCCCCTGCTCGCGGGCGAGGCCGATGGCGTAGGAGGCCAGCAGGCCCGCGCCGCCGGCGACCGCCAGCGTCTCCCCCGCCGCCAGGTCGAGCATCTCCAGGCCGCGCAGGGCGGTGAGGCCGTTCATCGGCAGCGTCGCTGCCTCCGGCAAGGACGCGCCCTCGGGGATCGCCACCACCGACGCGGCCGGGACGACGACGAGCGCCGCCTGGGCGCCGCCCTCGGGCCGCCGGGGGCTGACCGCGGCCATCACCGCATCGCCCGCGGTGAGCCGATCGACGCCGGACCCGACGGACTCGACCGTGCCGGCCGCGTCCATCCCGGGCGTCCACGGCGGGTCGAGCCCCTGGGCGCCGGTGGCCCGCAGGCCGAGGTCGGTGGGGTTGACCGCGGCGGCGGCCACGGCGATCCGCACCTCGCCCTCGGCGGGCTGGCGAACGGGGCGATCGATGACCTCGAAGACCTCGGGCCCTCCGGGCTCGCGGATGCCGACGGCGCGTGCCATGGACTGTCGAGCCTAGCGTCGTGGCGCGTCGCGCTCGAGATCGAGCTCGGTGTAGACGCCCAGCGCGTTGAGCGCCCGGTTGGCGGACTCCAGGCTCTGCGCCTCGGCGAGCGCAGTGGCCAGCCGCCCCGCCGCCCCCAGAGTCACCGCCACGTCCAGGAACACGGTCTGCGCGGCCACGCTGGTGAGCTCGAACTCCCGCGCGCCGCTCCGGATCGCCACCGTCCCGTGGACGCCGCGGAAGGCGCGGACCGCCTGGGCGCTGGCCTCCGTGGGGACGAGCGCCAGCGACTCCTCCACTCGCCGGGCCACCGGCTCGGTGAGGCCGCGGACGCCGCACAGACCGCCGGCCGCGGCCACCCACGAGATGCGCTCGAGCACCTCGTCCACCGTCAGCTCGGAGTCACAGCCGATGCCGAAGATCGCCAGCAGCACCGGCCGCCCCTCGGCCGCCAGCATCGCGGCGGCGGCGAGCATCAGCGCGTCGCACAGCGGGCTGCGCAGGCCGGGCTCGTCGCCCTGAGCCAGGACGTCGCCGCCGACGTCGACGAACACCACCAGGTCGCGGTCAAGCGCTCCGACGGCCGTGCCCAGGCCCTCGGCGACCGCGGCCGGTCCGCCGTGAATGTCCACGAGCACGGTGGGGCGCCCCAGGTACGCGGCCATTCGCGCCTCCGCGAAGTGGACGTCGCGATCGCGCACGCGGGTGTGAGGGCCGGCGAGGAGGATGTCGGGGGCCAGCTCCCAGCCGCCCTCGATCTCGTCGACGCGTCGCGGACCGGGCACCGGGTCGATCGGCCGCCGCTCCCAGGTGACCCCTCCGACGAGCGGCTCAGCGCTGTCGTAGAGGCGCATCGCCTCGGCGGTGGCCAGCGCGCCGACGACGTCTCCCCCGCCGCCCATCCCGATCACCAGCGGCCGGCGCGACGCGCGCAGCAGAGACTCGGCGTCAGCGGCCATCGGCGGCCTCGAGGCGGATGGAGGCGTGCAGCTCGTCATCATCGCCCACGATCCACCGGTAGCCGCCGTTGCCGATCACGCGCTTGGCGCCGGGCTGGGCGGGCGCGCGGTACTCGATCTCCACGTCGAGCCGCTCGGGATCGCTGCCCGCCAGCAGTTCCTCCTCCAGCGGCTGCCAGTACGCGGCGTTGTTGACGTGGTCGGCGATGTCGCATTCGGTGGCGCGGAACGTCCACGCCGCGCCGCCGTTGACGGACTCCGGGGCGGGATGGCGCAGCCGGGCGCTGACGCGGCGCGACGGCATCCCACCGTAGGTGGTCATCTCAGCCTCGGTGAGCGGTGACGGGCGCCAGTGCTCGGCGTCGAGATGCACCCACAGCGAGACGGCCTGCACGTCGGGCGTAGCGCCCGCGGCGCCGTCTTCGGTGACGATGTCCGTGCGGCGCTCGGCCCACATCCGTCCGATGCCGCTGCAGAACGTGGTCAGGGCAAAGCGCTCGCCGAAGCGGGGGAACCGGTTGACGCGGATCCGCGTGCGCCGCACCACCCACACCGCCGCGCCGTCGAGCCCGGCGTCCTGAACGTCGCCGTAGGCCACGTCCTGCAGCCAGCAGGCCAGCGCGTCGAGGCGGACCCGGCCCGACGGCGCGCAGTCCGCGAACCCCGGCCGGCGGGGCTGGCTGAACGCGCGCACGTCGGGGTGGCGTGCCAGAAACGGGGTGTCCGGACCGCTCACTCCATGATCTCCTGCGCGCGAGCCGGCGTCAGTCCGGCCGCCGCATCGCGGCCAGCACCCAGGCGATGAACACGCCCTGGAACGGCAGGCGCGCCCACAGCGTGCGCGTGCCGCCCGGGACCTTCGGGAACTCGTCGGGGTGCAGCGCCATGTGCACGTTGGCCGGGAACACCGCCAGCAGCGTCCCGATCAGCCACCAGCCGGCGGCGCGGCGCCGCCGCGGCAGCATGAGACCCGCTCCGCCCGCGATCTCGGCCGCCCCGCTGGCGTAGACCATCGCCCGGTGGGCCGGAATGTACGGGGGCATGATCCGCCGGTAGGCCCGGGGGATGGCGAAGTGCATGATGCCGGCGAACACGAAGAACGGGCCGGCGAGGCGGCGCACCATGGACACCGGCCTGAAGCTATCGAACTTCGGGTTTCACACGTCCGTCTTAGGCGGTTCATAGGGCCAGCTTCGCCGCGGGGGCGATGCTCCTCACCGTCCCCGCCACCGACTGCGAGCCTCACCATGACCTACACCATCGCGTCCGATGCCCCCGAGCGCCCCGCGCTGCGCGGCCCCCGGATCGACATCGTCGTCCCGGTCTACAACGAAGAGGTGGCGCTCGAGGACTCCGTGCGCCGCCTGCACGCGTTCCTCTCCGGCGAGATGCCCTACGCGTGGCGGATCGTCATCGCCGACAACGCCAGCACCGACGCGACCCTCGCCATCGCACGGGCGCTGGCCGTCGAGCTTGACCATGTCACCGTCCTGCATCTGGAGCACAAGGGCCGCGGTCGCGCCCTGCGCGCCGCCTGGACGGTCAGCGACGCCGAGGTGCTCTGTTACATGGACGTCGACCTGTCCACGGACCTGCGGGCCCTGCTCCCGCTGGTCTCACCGCTGGTGTCCGGGCACAGCGAGTTGGCGATCGGCTCTCGCCTGACTGCGGGAGCCCTGGTCGTGCGCGGCGCCAAGCGGGAGGTGATCAGCCGCTGCTACAACCGCCTGCTGCGCTGGGCACTGCGCGCGCGCTTCTCCGACGCCCAGTGCGGTTTCAAGGCGATCCGCGCCGACGCCGCTCGTCGGCTGCTCCCCGACGTCCAGGACCAGGGCTGGTTCTTCGACACGGAGCTGCTGGTCCTCGCCCAGCGCCGCGGCCTGCGCATCCACGAGGTCGCGGTGGACTGGATCGATGACCCCGACTCTCGCGTCGACCTCGTCTCCACCGCCCTCACCGATCTCCGCGGCGTCGGGCGGCTCCTCCTGCACCGCCCGGTGGCGCGCTTCCTCGCCATCGGCGTGTTCTCGACGCTCGCCTACGCGCTGCTGTACCTCGTGCTGCGCGGGCCGCTGGGCGCCGCCGGCGCCAACGCGCTGGCCCTGGCGCTGACCGCGGTGGCCAACACCCAGGCCAACCGTCGGTTCACCTTCCGGATCCGGGGCCGCGCCGGGCTCGTGCGCCAGCACGCCGCGGGCGCGGTGGTGTATCTCATCGCCCTGGGGCTGACCGCGGGCGCCCTGGACGTCCTCACCCGCCTGGACCACCACCCGTCCCGCCTGCTCGAGGTGGCGGTGCTGGTGGCGGCCACGACGGTGGCGACGGTCACGCGCTACGTGGCGCTGCGCAGCTGGGTGTTCGCGCGGCGCCGCAAGGTGCCCGGGATGCTGCGCGCCACCGCCCGCTGAACCTCGGACAAACCCCGTCCGGGGGCCCGATGACAATGCGCGCATGGCCGAGGACAGCGCCCGTTTCACCATTCCCGAGAACGCGGCCGGCCTCGTCTACGGGACGATCCTCGTGGCCACACTGCTGTCGGCCGAGAGCGCTGTGCGCGAGACATATCTCAAGACCCTCGTCGGCGCGATCATCGCCTTGATCACCTATTGGCTGGCCCTCACCTACGCGGGGTTCACCGGCCGCCGACTCGAGGAGAAGGAGGGGGCGTCGCTCCTGCTGCTCGGCCGAGCGGCCGTGCACGAGCTCACGGTGCTCTACGGCGCGGTGGTCCCGCTGCTGTCCCTGATCATCTTCTGGATCGCAGGAGCGACGCTGAGCACCGCAATCCTGTGGTCGGTGTACGTCGCCGACGCCGCCATCATCGGCGCCGAGGTCATCATCGGCGTCCGCGCGGGGCTCAGGGGCCTCCAGCTCCTCGGCCAGGTCGCGATCGGAGCGGTGCTGGGCGTGCTGGTGCTCGGCCTGCGCCTGCTCCTCCACTAGGACGCCGCGCCCGCGCCGCCCACATCAGGGCGGCCACCACGGCGCCCGCGATCGCGAGCCAGACGGCGTCGGATCGCAGGCCCTTGAGGAACACGTCCCAGACCGCGGCGGCCGCGTTGCGGTTGTCCCCGGCCGCGAACTGGTCGAGCACGAGCGGGCGCAGGACGGCGTAGGCGGCCACGAGCAGGAGCCCGTCCACGAGGATCGCGATGCCGACGTAGCGGGCGGCGCGACGCCGGTCGCCGCCGCCCTGGACGATGGCCAGCAGGAACACGAGGCCGGCGGCGACGAGCAGCACGACGCCCACCGTGTGGGCCCCTTCGATAGCGCGCGCGAAGCGAGTGGCCTGGCCGAAGTCCCCGCCCGAGATCTCAGTGACCCGGTTGGTCACGGACTTCGGGATCCGGTCCGCCAGCGCCGGGGAGATCCGCCGCAGCGCGTTCTGGACGAGCTTGCCCACGTGGGCGAGACGCAGCGTCACGGTGTCCGAGCCCTGCTCGAACACCGAGCGGTGCAGGTCGGCGACGGCCGCCTGGAAGATCGGGCGGAACGCCGGCGAGCCGACGGCCACCTCCACCGCCCGATTGACCAACGGCTCGAACAGGGACGGGATGTGCTCGGAGGACACCGCCTGGTCAGCGACGCGCGCCGCGATCAGCGACCGCACGCTGGGCTGGGCCAGCAGCGAGGTGGCGCGGACGCTGAACTGGTCCGTGTCGGACAGCACGTGGCCCGCGTAGACCAGGGGCACGCCAAGGAGAACGGCGATCGCGCCAATGCAGGCGAGCGCCGCGCTCAGACGATGCCGGGTGTGGACGGGAGCGCGCAAACGGACCGGGCCTCGAGTGTGCCCGAAGCCCGGCCCGGGCGCTTCAGGACAGCGAGACCTCCACCTCGCGCGGATCCACGCCGCGCACCACGCTCAACGTCAACGTGCCGTTGGCGGCGCGCACCGCGCGCTCGAGATCACCGACGGAGTGCACCGGGGCGCCAGAGGCGGCGGTGATCAGATCGCCCCGGGACAGGCCGGCGGAGTCGGCGTGACTCCCGGACCTGACGCGGACCACGAGCACCCCGGACTCGGCGTCGAGCCCGACCGCGCGGCGCATCTTCTTGGCCACGGCGGCACCGGCGACAGCGACCCCCAACTGCCGGTGCTCTCCCTCGCCCGGCTCGAAGAACGCCATCCACTCCGCCATCGTCTCGGCCAGGGAGCCCACGGAGCCGGCGGGGAGGCCGCCGACCAGGCGCTCGGCGCGCTGCTCGTAAGCCGGGCGGGCGCGGCGCACCAGCTCGCGGCCCCGATCGGTCAGCGTCACGGTGACGCTCCGGCGGTTCTCGGGATCGGGCTCCCGGGTGATCACGCGGGCGCGCTCGAGCCGGCCCAGCCGGACCGACAGGGTGCCGGACGTGCGCCGCAGCGCGCTCACGAGTTCGCGCTGATTGAGGGTGTGTCCCTCGGCGCGCTCGAGGGCATCGAGCACCAGGAAGGTCGGCCGCGTCAGCCGCTGCTCGGCCAGGGCCTCCTCCAGCTCGTCCTCTACGTGGGCGGCGACGCTGATCACGGTGTCGACCAGCTCCCGCTCCTTCTCTGCATTGACAGACATTTGCTTCGCTCCAATTGCTTGGGTTCAAACGATTGTGTACGATTATTGCATGGCAAGCAAAAACGGAACCACCCCCGCGGCCACCGCGCCGCGAACCGACCCCGCCGCGCCGCGAGATGCCGCCGAGCAGTCCGCCATCGCCCTCGACGCCTACTCGCGCACCGTGATCGGCGTCGCCGAGGCGCTGAGCGCTAGCGTGGCCAACCTTCAGGTCCGCCGCCGCACCCGGCGCGGGCAGGCGATGGGCGCCGGCAGCGGCGTGGCCATCTCCGCCGACGGCTTCGTCATCACCTCCGCCCACGTGGTGGAGGGCACCCGTCACGGCGTGGCCAGCTTCAGCGACGGCCACGAGACGCCGGTCTCGGTGGTGGGCGCGGACCCGCTGTCCGACCTCGCCGTCCTGCGCGCCGACGGCGGCGACCTGACGCCGGCCACCCTCGGCGACGCTGACGACCTGCGCGTGGGCCAGCTCGTGGTGGCCATCGGCAACCCCAACGGCTTTGCCAGCTCGGTCACCGCGGGCGTCGTCAGCGGCCTCGGCCGCTCTCTCCCCGTCGGCGCCCGCGGCGGCCCGCGCCGGGTGGTGGAGAACGTCATCCAGACCGATGCGGCGCTCAACCCCGGCAACTCCGGCGGCGCGCTGGTGGACGGGGCCGCCCACGTGGTCGGCATCAACACCGCGCTCGCCGGCATCGGGCTGGGGCTCGCCGTGCCCATCAACGACGCCACCCGGGTGATCATCTCCACCCTCATCCGCGACGGGCGGGTGCGGCGCGCCCACCTGGGCGTCGCCGTCGCACCGCGGCCTCTGCCGCCCCGCGCCGCCGAGCGGGTGGGCCGCCGCGCCGGCGTGCAGATCATGCAGGTGATCGAGGGCGGCCCGGCGGACGCCGCCGGACTGGTGCGCGGCGACCTCCTGGTCGAGCTCGACGGCGAGCCGGTGACCGACGCCTCGGACCTACAGCGCCTGATGGTCCACGAGCGGATCGGCCGCGCCGTGCCCGCCGTGGTGCTGCGCAACGGCGCGCAGAAGACGATCGAGCTGGTCCTGGACGAGTTGTCGTAGGCCTGAGGCGGATTTGCCACGGCGCGGCACGCGCGCGTCGGGTAGCGTGCCCGGGCGATGGCCACCGCACCGCAGCTCGGCGCCGCCCTCTGGTCGCCCCAGGCCCACATGCCCACCGTCCCGGGCGACCGGCTGACGATCGTCGCCGGCGAGGGCGCCAACATCCAGACTGACGACGGCCGCTGGCTGCTGGACGCCACCGCCGGCCTGTGGCACGCCAACATCGGCCACGGTCGCCCGCGCCTGGCCGACGCCGCCGCCGCCCAGATGCGGCGGCTGGAGACCTACCACACGTTCGGGCGCATCACCAACGACCAGGCGCTGCTGCTCGCCGATCGCGTCGCCGGCTACGGCGCCATCGAGGACGCCAAGGTGTTCTGGGTCAGCGGCGGCTCAGACGCCATCGACACCGCGGCCAAGCTGGCTCGCCGCCACTGGCAGCTCCAGGGCCAGGCCAACAAGCGCATCATCATCAGCCGCGACGGCTCCTACCACGGCCTGCACGCCTACGGGACGAGCCTTGCCGGCATCCCGTTCAACCGCGAGGGCTACGGCTCGGAGTCGCTCGTGCCCGAGACCGCGCGGGTGCCGGCCAACGACGCGGACGCGCTCGACGCCCAGATCCGCACGCTCGGACCGGACCGCGTCGCCGCGGTGTTCGCCGAGCCCGTCATCGGCACCGGCGGGGTGATCGTCCCCGCCGAGGGCTATCTGCAGCGCATTGAGGCGATCTGTCGCGAGCACGATGTCCTGCTCGTCCTGGACGAGGTCATCACCGGCTTCGGGCGCACCGGCGAGATGTTCGCCGCGCAGCTGTTCGACGTGCGCCCGGACATGATCACGATGGCCAAGGGGATCACCTCCGGATACGCCCCGCTGGGCGGCGTGCTCATCGCGCCGCGGGTGTGGCAGCCGTTCTTCAGCGGCGAGGACGCCCCCATCTTCCGCCACGGGGTCACCTACTCCGGCCACGCCACCGCGTGTGCCGTGGCCCAGGCCAACCTCGACGTGATCGAGGAGGAGGACCTGGTGGCGCGCGTGGCCACGCTCACGCCGCAGCTCGCCGCCGCGGTCGCCCCGCTGGCCGACCACCCCCTCGTCACCGAAGTGCGGGCCGGCGTCGGCCTGCTTGCCGGGGTCCAGCTCAACCCCGATGTCTCGGGCGACGCCGTGACCCGGCGCTGCCTCGAGGACGGGATCCTCCTGCGCGTGATCACCAACAACACGCTGCAGATCTCGCCTCCGTTCGTCGTCGAAGCCGATGACCTCCGGCGCATCGCGGCGGCGATCGCCGGCGCGCTGGACACACTCCCGGGCTGAGGTAAAACACCCCGCCGCGGGTCTACCCTGTGGGCCATGCGAGCTCCTGCGGCGGTAGGCCGCGACGCCGAGCTGGCCCAGGTGGATCTGTTCCTGGCCGAGCTGACCGCAGCCAGCTGCGCGCTGGCGCTCGAGGGCGAGGCCGGGATCGGCAAGACCACGATCTGGCATGAGTCCGTGAACCGCGCGCGCGACGCCGGCATGCTCGTGCTCGCCTGCCGGCCCGCCGCGGCCGAGGCCAAGCTGTCGTTCTCGGGCCTGTCGGACATGCTCGCCGGCGTGGAGGAGTCGGCGTTCGGCGCCCTGCCCGAGCTGCAGCGCAACGCCCTCGAGGTGGCGCTGCTGCGTTCGGCCCCGGAGGCCCCGGCGCTGGACTCGCGCCTGGTGGCCACCGCGCTGCTCTCGCTCGTGCGGAAGCTGGCCGGCGCCGGCCCCGTGCTGCTGGCCGTCGACGACGCCCAGTGGCTCGACGCCCCCACCGCCAGCGTCCTCACCTTCGCCGTCCGCCGCCTGGAGCGCGAGCCCGTTGGCGTGGTGTGCGCGTTCCGTCCCCATGCCGCCGGCCTGGGGCTGCTGGACTCCGTCGAGCGCCACCGCGTGCGGCGCATCCGCGTCGGGCCGCTGGCGCTGGTGCCGCTCGGGCGCATCATCGCCGAGCGGCTGGGGCGGCCGCTGCCGCGCCCGGTGCTGGCCCGGATCGCCGACGCGTCGCGCGGGAACCCGTTCTACGCGCTGGAGGTGGCGCGGCTGGTCCCCCGCGACGCGGCCACGTCGGACGCCGGGCTCCCGGTCCCCGACGACGTGCGGACGCTGGCCGCGACCCGCGTGCATGCGCTGCCCAAGGCCACCCAGCGGGCGCTGCTGCGTGCCGCCGTCCTCGCCGAGCCCGACACGCGAGCCGTCGACGCCCAGCCCCTCGCGCCCGCCGAGGATCGCGGGATCGTCCGGGTCGATGAGCGCGGGCGGATCGAGTTCTCACACCCGCTGTTCGCCGCGGCGATCTCGGCCTCGGCGTCGGCCGCCCAGCGCCGCGCCGCCCACCGCGCCGCGGCGGCCCACGTCGGCGACCCCGAGCAGCGCGCCCGTCATCTCGCCTACAGCGCCGACCGGGCCGACCGCGCGGTCGCCGCCGAGCTCGACCTCGCCGCTGAGCTGGCCGCTTCGCGAGGGGCACCCGACGCGGCCGCCGAGCTCGTCGAGCTGGCGCTGGAGCGGACCCCCGCGCGCGACGGCGCGCTGCGGGCACAGCGGCTGCTGCGCGCCGCCGGCCTGCACCTGGACGCCGGCGGCGCCGGCCGCGCCGGCGAGCTGCTCGCGCAGCTGCTGCTCGCCGAACCCAGCGATCGGGTCCGGGCCCACGCCCTGCGTCTGCGCGCCACCCTCGAGAGCCGTTCCGACGGGTTCGCCACCGCGATCCAGACGACGCTCGAGGCCCTCGCCGCCGCGGCCGGCGAGCCGTCGCTGGCCGCCGCCATCGAGCTCGACGCCGCCTTCTACCTCGTGGGGCTCGGCGACGTGGGCGGCGCGCTGCGCCACGCCGAGGCCGCCGTGGGCCGAGCCGACCTGCCCGGGGGCGACCAGGGCGTGTTGGGCGACGCCCTGGCGGTCGCCGCGATGGTGGCGTTCCTCAACGGCGACGGCCTGTCCTCGGACCGGCTCGAGCGCGCGCTCGCGCTCGAGGAGCCGGACCGCCGCCGCCTGTCCTTCACCGCGCCGCGGCTGATCGCCGGCCTGCTGCTGATGTGGACCGGGCGCCTGCGCGAGGCGGTGCAGACGCTCGTGGCGCTGCGCGCCGAGCGCATGGAGCGCGGCGTGGAGTCGGAGATCTCCACCTTCTCCCTGTACCTCGTCTGGGCCTACCTGTGGCTGGGCGAGACCGAGCACGCCGCCGAGATCGCCGCCGCCGATGCGGCGTCGGTGGCGCTCCTCGGCGATCCGGGGATGACGGCGCTGACCCGCAGCGCCGAGGCGCTGGTCAGCGCCCAGCGGGGCGACATCGAGGCGACGCGGATCCAGGCCGGCGCCGCGCTGGCGCAGTTCTCAGAGCTCGAGTGGTGGACGGCCACCGTCTTCCCGCGCTGGGCGCTCGGGTTCGGCGAGCTCTCGGCCGGCGATCCGGCCGCCGCGCACGCCGTGCTGGAGCCGCTCACCGAGATGCTCCCGTCGCTCGGCCTCGCCGACCCGATCGGGCTCGTGTTCCTGCCCGACGAGATCGAGGCGCTCGTCGCGCTGGGCGAGCTCGGGCGCGCTCAGCCGCTGATCGAGCTGCTGCGCCGGCTCGGCGAGGCGCACAACCGTCCGTGGGCGATCGCCGCCGCCGCGCGCGGCCGCGGCATCCTCGCCACGGCACAGGGCGACCTCGACGAGGCCACCGCCGCGTTGCGCGAGGCGCTCGCCGCCCACGACCGCGTCGAGATGCCGTTCGAGCGTGCCCGGACGCTGCTGGCGCTCGGGCGCGCCCTGCGGCGGCGCAAGCAGTGGTCGGCGGCGCGCGAGACGCTGCGCCAGGCCCTGTCACTGTTCGCGCAGTCGGGAGCCCCCCTGTGGGCGCAGGCCGCGCGCAGCGAGCTGGGGCGGGCCGGCGAGCGCACCACCGACCCCGGCGAGCTCACGGCCACCGAGCGACGGATCGCCGAGCTGGCCGCGTCGGGCCTGAGCAACCAGGAGGTTGCCGAGCGGGCGTTCCTCACCGTCAAGGGCGTCGAGGCCAACCTGACCCGCGCCTACCGCAAGCTCGGGATCCGCTCGCGTGGCGGCCTGGCGGGCGCGCTGAGCCGCCATGACGAGCCGGTCGCGTGAGCCCGACCCCCCGGGCTGATCTTCTGCTTTTTTGCTCCTAGGGTTTTCCCGCTTTGCAGGAGCCGCGCGGCGTCGTAGCGTCCCGGTCAGCGGTTCGGACACCGGCGCGTGGCCAACTAGGGGGAAGCCTCGCTCCGGTTGTTCCGGGTCACCCTCAACGTCGGGACCGGGCTAACCACCGGGGGCTAGCCGGTGCTGAGAGGGTGACCCGGGACCGAGCTGCGCGCCTACGCCGCGGCCGCGGATTGCGCCACGCCGCCCGCCGCCCCGGCCGTTGCCGCGCCGCGGATGAGGTCGGCCGCGCGCTCGGCGATCATGATCGTCGGGGCGTTGGTGTTGCCGCGGACGGCGGTCGGCATGACCGAGGCGTCGACCACCCGCAGGCCCTCCATCCCCAGCACGCGGAGCTCGTCGTCCACGACTCGCCCCATCCCGCACGTGCCGACCGGGTGATAGAGGGTCGTCGTGTTGCGCTCGATGTGCGCGAGGATGGCGGCGTCGTCATCGCCCGCCGGAGCGGCATAGGCGCCGGTGGTCACACCGGCCAGCGCCGGCTGGGACGCAATGTCCACCGCGCGGCGGACCCCCTTGATCAGCGCCACCTTGTCCTCGTTGGTGACGAGATAGTTGTGCAGGATCCGCGGCTTGGCGGTGGGGACGCGGGAGCGCAGCTTGACGAAGCCGGTGCTCGTGGGCCGCAGCAGGCACGCCGACAGCGCCCAGCCGTCCACCACGATCTCGCCCGCTCCCGCCTCGGGGAACAGGATGGGGATCTGGTGCAGCTGGATGTCAGGCGCCTCCAGTCCGTCATCGGTGCGCAAGAAGCCGCCCGACTCGGCGAAGTTGGAGGTCAGCGGGCCCCGCCCCTCGGTGGTCAGCAGCCCCAGGTTCTCCTCGCTCTCGGCGCTGAGCAGCGAGGCCTCGTTCGTGGTGTACGTGATCCAGGTCGACGGGTGGTCCTGGAGGTCGCGGCCGACGGGCAGCTCATGCGCGCACGGGATCCCCACCAGCGCCAGATCGTCGGCCGGGCCCACGCCGGAGAGCAGCAGGATCTGCGGGCTCTGGTAGGCGCCCGCCGACAGGATGACCTCGCGCTCGGCGGTGACCTCGGACACGTCTCCGTCGCGATCGATCTCCACCCCGGTGGCCCGGTGGCCGTCCAGGAGCAAGCGGTTGACGTGAGCGCCGGTGATGAGGGTCAGGTTCTCCCGGCCCAGGACCGGGTGCAGGTACGCCACCGCGGCCGAGCAGCGCATGCCGCCGCGCTGGGTGACCTGATACCAGCCCACGCCGTCCTGCTCGGGCCCGTTGAAGTCGTCGTTGGCCGGCAGGCCCGCCTGAACGCCGGCCTCGATGAAGGCCTCGCACGTGCGGTAGCGGCTGCGGCTCTCGCTGACGCCGAGTGGCCCGCCGGCGCCGTGCAGGTCGCTCGCGCCGCGCTCGTTGTCCTCGGCGCGCATGAAGTACGGAAGCACGTCATCCCAGCCCCAGCCCGTGTGGCCCATGGCGGCCCAGCCGTCGTAGTCGGCGCGGTGCCCGCGGATGTAGACCATGGCGTTGACTGACGAGGACCCGCCCAGCGTCCGGCCCCGGGGCAGATAGCGCTGCCGCCCGGCGAACCCGGGCTCGGGGTCGGAGATCAGAGACCAGTCGTACTTGCTCGTGCCGATCGCCAGCACGCCCGCCGGGAGGTGGATCTCGTCGGCGGCGTCGGGCGGGCCCGCCTCCAGCAGGCACACGGTCACGTTCGGGTCCTCGGTGAGGCGCGCCGCGAGCACACAGCCCGCTGAGCCCGCCCCGGCGATCACGTAGTCATAGGTCATCTGTGCCCTCCCAAAGGCGTGGGGGTTCTGACCCATTCTCGGCGTGGCGGCGTGGCGCCGTCAAGTCGGGTCAGACGGGCGTCGAGACGGCGCCGGACCTCGAGGTCTGTGGCACTGCTGGCCGAGCGGCTGGTCGTCTCGCGCAAGACCGTCGACCACCGCGTGTCCCCGACCCTCAGCAGGCTCGGCCTCAGCAGGCGCGCCGAGGCGGTACTGCTCGGGATCGTGGCGGGTTGAGCGATCGGCTATCGGCGTTTACCCGACGCGGGCGAGCGTCAACGACGGCTGTCGAAGAGGGGCCGAGCGCCGGGTCTCCCAGAAAGTCCCTGGAAATCACGCGGGGATTTGAGTCGACGCCGCTTTCCAGGGCGGCGTCGCCTCGACGGGGGTAATCGGACGCGAAGCCCCGGCCACGGTGGGTTTGCGTCGGGTAGCCCCCGGTTTCCGGGGGTTTCCGGACGCAAAGCACGTGGGCGGCCGGTTCGCGTCGGATTCCCCCGGGTTGAGGGCAGGCGAGTCCTCCCGCACCGGCGACCCTGGGGGCGGGGCGGCGAGGTGCCGCGCGGGAGCGGCCCCTAGTAGTTGTCCTGGACCTCGAGCGACCAGCCGGCGTCGTCGCCGCCCGGAGTGACCTGCACCTCGTAGGTCCCGGAGCCGGTGGCGAAGCTCTGCACCTGCCCGTCGCCGTCGCTGAGACCGAAGCCGGCGACGTAGCGTCCCGCGGCGTCGGTCACCCGCGCCGACGGGCCGTCGCAGAACAGAATCCAGGTGCACGTGCCGCGGAAGGCCATGCGGTACACGATCCGCCAGTGGGTCCCGATGATGTGAAACGGCCCGGAGGCGGAGCCGGCGAACGTCGTCACGGTGTGCCACTGCGGCACCTCGGCCACCGATAGCGTCACGGTCGACCCGCGCGCCGCCGATCCACCGGCGGGGCTCTGCCCCACCACCGTTCCGGGCGTCGTGCTGGGCGCGGGCACCTGGCGCACGGCGGTGCGCAGGCCGAGGCGGCCCAGCGAGCGCTGGGCGTCGGCCAGGCTCTGGCTCTTGACGTTGACGACGTGCACCGGCGCGGGTCCCCTGCTGACCGTGAGCCGCACCAGCGTCCCGTTGGGCACCTGGGTGCCCGCCTGCGGGTGCTGGGCGATCACGGTGCCCGCCGCGGCCGACGCGTATTTGTGGCCGACGGTCACGCGGAGGTGGGCGTGGTGCGCCGCCGCCCGCGCGCGGGCCTGGGGTAGCCGGACCAGGCCGGGCACGTGCGTGTGGGCCGTGTGCCCGATCAGCACGGCGGCCGTCACCATCGCGCCCAGCAGGCCGATGACCAGGCCCAGTGCCGCGATCGCGCGCCGGCGGCCCGCCGGATTGACGTTGCGCCGCCGCGACATCCGCGGGGCGCGGCGCGTGCCGTGGGGGCCGGGCGGCGGCGGCGGCAGTGGAGCCGTGGGCGGCGCCAGCGTTCCGGTGTCGGCTCGGGGCGGCTTTGGCGGCGCCGGCGGGTCGCTCCACAGGGCCCTCGGCGTCGTGACGGACGTGGCGCCGGCTCCCACGAGGGTGCGCTGAGCTCCGCGGGCCTGCGCCGCCCGCGTCCGGGCGGATGCGGGGCGCGCCCGGCGTCCGCCGGCCGACCGGCGGCGGGCATCCTGCAGCGCCTCGGCCATCTGCGCCCCATCGGCATAGCGCTCGGCGGGCTCCTTGGCCAGCGCCCGGTCCACGATCTCCACCAGCGCGGTGGGCAGACGGGCCGACAGCGGCGGCGGCGCCTCCTGGAGGTGCAGCAGCGCCAGCTCGACCACGGAGTGGGCGATGAATGGCGGGTGGCCCGCCAGCATCTCGTAGAGCACCACGCCGGCGCTGTAGACGTCGGTGGCCGGGGTGGTCGGCCGTCCGCGGCCCTGCTCGGGCGCCATGTAGCGGGGCGTGCCGACGATCGAGGCGGCGGTGCCGTCGGTGCTGCCCTCCGCGAGCCGCGCCACGCCGAAGTCTCCGACCTTCACCCGGCCGTCGCTGGAGAGCAGGATGTTGGCCGGTTTGACGTCGCGGTGCACGATGCGCTGGGCGTGAGCCCCGGCGAGCGCGCGGCACAGCTGCGTGGCGACCCCGCACGCCTCCCAGGCCGCCAGAGGCCCGCGGCGCAGCCGGCTGGACAGGCTCTCGCCGTCGACCAGCTCCGAGACGTAGTACAGGCCCTCGGGCGCGTGTCCGACATCGTAGATCTGGACGATTCCGGGGTCGCTGACCCGGGCCAACAGCCGCGTCTCGCGCTGGAAGGTGGCCACCCAGTCGGGATCCTCGGCCCACCAGGGCTTGATCACCTTGATCGCCACCGGCCGCTCCAGGCGCCGGTCCAGGCCCTCATAGACGCGGCCGAACGCGCCCTCGCCGATGATGGCGTGGAGCTCGTAGCGGTCGTCCAGGGCGCAGCCGGATAGGTCGGGAGCGTGCGGCACGGGGTCGGTAGAGGCTAGTCGACCACCCGCCGTTCCGCACCCCTATCCCGTGTTGCGCAGCCCGCTGGCGATCCCGTTGATGGTGAGCAGGCTCACCCGCCCCAGCTGCTCCGATGCGCCGTCGGGCGCGCGCCGGCGCCGCCGCAGCAGCTCCACCTGCACGAAGGACAGCGGATCCACGAACGGGTTACGGCGGTCGATCGACGCCTGGAGCACGGGCTCGGTGTCCAGCAGCCGCTGGCCGCCCCGGATGAGGACCAGCTCCTCGATGGTGCGCTCGAGCTCAGCCTGGAGCGGGCCCCAGATGCGCTCTCGCGCCGCCGCGTCGTCCCACAGCTCCACATAGCGCCGCGCGATCCCCAGGTCGGCCTTGGCGCACCCCATCTCGGCGTTGGACAGCACGCTGGCGAAGAACGGCCACTCGGCGGCCATCCGCCGCAGCAGCTCGAGGCCGTGACGCTGGCGCGCGTGACTCAGAGCGGTCCCGAGGCCGAGCCAGGCAGGCAGGACGATCCGCGCCTGGGTCCAGCTGAACACCCACGGGATCGCCCGCAGATCCTCGATCCCGCCCGCCTCGGTGCGCCTGGCCGGCCGGCTGCCCAGCCGCAGGCGGCTGATCTCGTGCACCGGGGTGACCGCCTCGAAGAAGCCCACGAAGTCCGGGTCTTCGTGGACGACCGCGCGGTAGACCGCGGCCGAGTCAGCGGCCATCTCGGCCAGCAGGCGCTCGAACGTCTCGGACTCGTGGTGCGGGCGCGAGCGCCCGGTGGCCAGCGTGGCGCTGGCGGCGAGCTCCAGCTCGCGGTGAGCGATCTCGGGCACCGCGTACTTCGCGGTCAGCACCTCGCCCTGCTCGGTCATCTTCAGGCGGCCGCGGACCGTGCCCGGCGGCAGCGCCAGGATGGCCCCGTTGGTCGGCCCGCCGCCGCGTCCGACGGCGCCGCCGCGGCCGTGGAAGAAGCACCAGCTCACGCCGTGGCGGCTCAATACCTCCGCGATGCGCACCTGAGCGGTGTAGGCGGCCCAGGCCGATGCCAGGTAGCCGACGTCCTTGTTGGAGTCCGAGTAGCCGACCATCACCTCCTGCTCGTCGCCGACGGCGCGCAGCGCCTCCCGGTAGACGGGCATCGCCAGCAGCCGCTGCATCGTCTGCGGCGCGGCCTCGAGCGTGGCGCCGGCCTCGAACAGCGGCACCACGCGCAGTTGCGCATCCCCGCCGCCGGCGCGGCACAGGCTCGCCTCCTTCATGAGTAGAAGCACCTCGAGGATGTCGGTGGGCCCCTCGCTGCCCGACACGATGAAGGTCTGGATCGCGCCACGATTGGGCCCCTCCAGGGTTTCGCGCAGCGTCCGGAACATCCGGATCGTCTCCTGGGTGGCCTCGGAGAAGCGGTCGATGTCGGCGGGGATGAGCGGGCGCCGGTCCGCGATCTGAGCCTGCAGCAGCGCCACGCGGCCCTCCTCGGCCAGGGTCTCGTAGTCATCGCAGACGCGCAGCGAGCCGTAGACCTCGGCCAGCGCGCGGCGGTGGACCCGGGCGTGCTCGCGGATATCGAGGCGGGCGAAGTGAAAGCCGAACACCTCCACCTGGCGGATGAAGTCGCGCAGGTCCGCGCCGGCGGTGAGCGCCCCCTGCCCCTCGCGCAGCGACGCCTCGACCCGCCGCAGGTCCTCCAGGAGCTCCGCCGCCTCGGGGTATCCGCCGGGGGCGCGCGTGTGCGTGGCGCGGATGCGCTCGCGCATGAAGGTGAGGGCGCGGCGGTACGGCTCCTCCGGGTTCAGAACGTCCAGCTGCGCCCCCAGATCGGGGAAGCGGGCCCGTCCGGCGGCGAGGATCGGCTCGAGCCCCGGGGCCGCCCCGGTCAGCCGCTCCGACAGCGACAGCCGGCCGGCCAGCTGCTCCAGCCGGGACTCGATCAGCCGCAGGCATTGCTCACGCATGAGCTCCAGCGCGGCCACCGTCGTCTCCGGGGTGACGAACGGGTTGCCGTCACGGTCGCCGCCGATCCAGGAGCCGAAGTCGAGCATCGGGGGCACGCGCGCCCGCCCGTCGGCCTCGGGATAGAACTCGGCCACCGCCTCCTCCAGGTCGCGGTAGATCCGCGGGATGGTGTCGGCCAGCGTCGAGGAGAAGTGGATGAGCCCGCCGCGGACCTCGTCGGTCACGGTCAGCTGCGCCGCGCGCAGGTCGTCGGATCCCCACAGCTCCTGCACCGTGGCCAGCAGACGGCGGCGCGCGTCGTCCGCGGGCGCGTGGGAGCGCTCGTCGAGCTCGCGCAGCACCCCGAACACGCGCGCGAGCTTGTCGATCGTGGTGCGCCGGCGCGCCTCGGTCGGATGGGCGGTCATCACCAGCCGCAGCTCCGCGCTGTTGAGCACCTCGGACAGCTCCTCCTCGGTGGCGCCGGTCCGGCGCAGGTCGGCCACCACCTGGCGCAGGGAACCGGCGCGCGGGCGCTCCGGGTCGGCGGCGTCCCGGGCACGCAGCCGCCGCACCCGCTCGTTGTCCTCGGCCAGGTTGACGAGTTGGAACCACCGGGTCAGCGACCGCACCAGAAGCTCGGTCTCGTCGAGGGTGAGGCCGGCTACGAGCTCGGCGAGGCGGTCGGCGGCACGCTCGTCCCCCAGGCGGGCCTCACGGCCCAGAGCGACTGCGTCGTCGAGCAGCCGCAGGATCCGAGCGCCGCCCACCCCATCGCCAATCGCGATCACCTCGCGCAGCACGTCGGTGAGGAGCGCCTCGTCGGCGGCGAAGTCGCGGCGGTCAGGGCTCGGGCTCACCCCTGTGATGTTCACAAAAAGGCGAGGGCCGCCCCGCCCCGGGCGGGGCGGGGGGGTCCTCATCTCACAGCAACGTCTCTTCCTCGGCCGGGAACCCGACCAGGAACTCCAGCTCGTAGTACGCCTGCTCGTCTCGATAGGGCAGCGTCCGCGAGGGCCGCGTGGACCCCCGGCCCCGGGGGCCGAGCATGTGGCGCCCCCCGGAGCTCGTCCCGGGCCGCAGCGTCAGGGCACTGCGCGCGCGCTTGCGGAACAGCCGACCCCGCGTGCGCGGTTCGGTGTTTCTGCTGGTCCGGGGTCCGGCCCGGGTCGAATGCAGGCCCCTGCCGGTGCGACTGAGCAGCAGGAACTCGTCTCGGTTGAGATTCATGATGGTCCTTGTGAAAGTGGTTACAGGTAGGTGTCACCGTTTCCGCGCAGCACCAAGTGACCCACGAGTGGGAGTGTCACTTGGTGCGCCGGCGGTGGCGCCGTACTACTGGTGATGCGATCCGGCTAGAAGCCGCTGCGATGGAATCTGAGCATTTGGCGGTCCTATCTGTCGTGAGCGTGATTTGGGCACAAAAAAGGCGACCCCTCTGGGGTCGCCCTGGCTTCGAGAGTGGTATGAGCGCGCGGCTCTTAGCCTGCGCCTCTCGCAGCAAGGGCGTCAAGATTGCGATCGGTCGCGAAGACCGACGTCGACATGGCGGCACCATCAGACGTGTCGATCACCACGGGGCTACCCACGCGGCCCGCCCACATGCCGACGGCGGCGCCATGCGAGTGCGCCGTCTTCGAGGTCCGGAGGATGTGGTAGGTGCTCGTCATAGAGGTGACTCCAAAAAGGATCCGGGCGATAGTAACTCACCCAGTCACCGAATGCAAGGGAATGACACAAAGAATTTGCACTTGTGGCCGGCTCGTGACTCGCGTGGAGCTGCCGTCGCCCCGGATACCCTCCATGGGGTGCTCTACATCCACCGTGCCGCCCGAGCCGATGCGCTCGCCGACGCCCTCGCCGGGTTGCTCTCCGCGCCCTCGGCCGACCCGCTCGCGCCCGAGGTCGTCGCCGTGCCCACGCGCGGGATGGAGCGCTGGCTGACGCAGCAGATGTCCGCGGTTCTCGGCGCCCGCCCCGGCCACGCCGACGGCATCTGCGCCAACGTCGCCTTCCCCTCGCCCCACCGCCTGGTCACCGGTGCGGTCGCCGCCGCATCCGGGATCGACCCCGCCGAAGACCCGTGGCTGCCCGAGCGCGCCGTGTGGCCGCTGCTCGCGGTCGTGGAGGAGTGCCTCGGCGAGCCCTGGCTCGCCACCCTGGCTGCGTATCTGGGCGCCGACGCCGCCGCGTCCGATCCCATGCGCCGCGCCCGGCGCAGCCGGCGGCTGACGACGGTCCGCCACCTCGCCGGCCTGTTTGACCGCTACGCGCTGCACCGGCCGGAGATGCTGGCCGCCTGGGCGCGCGGCGAGGACCTCGGGGCGCTGGGCGAGCGTCTACCGGAGGCCGGCGCGTGGCAGGCCGAGCTGTGGCGCCGGCTGCGGGCGCGAATCGGGGTGCCCGACCCGGCCGAGCGCCGCACCCGCGCGTGCGAGCGCATCGCCGCCGAGCCCGGCCTGCTGGAGCTGCCGTCCCGCCTCGCGCTGTTCGGGCTCACCCGCCTGCCCGCCGGGCATCTGCACATCCTGCGCGCGCTGGCGACGCAACGCGACCTTCACCTGTTCCTGTTACACCCCTCTCCGTCGCTGTGGGAGAAGGTGACACCCAGCCATGGCGGGCTCAACGGGACGATGACCCGCACCGGCGATCCCACCGTCACCCTCGCCGAGAACCGGCTGCTGGCGTCCTGGGGCCGGGACTCGCGCGAGATGCAACTCGTGCTGAGCGCCGGCGGCGCGGCGCTCGCCGACACCCACCACCCGTCGCCGCCGGCTCCGGACACCCTGCTCGGCCGCCTCCAGCGCGATATCCGTCAGGATCGCGCGGCGCCGGGCCCCCCGTTGCCCGGCGCCGCCGACGCGCGCCCGATCCTGGCGGCGGAGGATCGCTCTGTGGAGGTCCACTCCTGCCACGGGCGGGCACGGCAGGTCGAGGTGATCCGCGACGCGATCCTGCACGTCCTGGCTGACGACCCCACGCTCGAGCCGCGCGACGTGATCGTCATGTGCCCCGACATCGAGGCCTTCGCACCTCTCATCCAGGCGACCTTCGGCGCGGGCGAGACTGCTTCTGAGCCGGACGGCGCCGACGGGACCGCACCGGACCCGACGCCGCCCGCGGACCTGCGCGTCCGCCTCGCCGACCGCTCGCTGCGCCAGACCAACCCCGTGCTGGGCGTCGTTGCCGCGCTGCTGGAGCTGGGCGAGCAGCGGCTCACCGCCTCCCAGCTGCTGGACCTGGCCGACCGCAGCCCCGTGCGTCGCCGTTTCCGCCTGGACGACGACGACCTCACCCGTTTGCAGGACTGGATCTCGCAGGCGGGGATCCGCTGGGGCCTTGACGCTGCCCATCGCACCCCGTACAAGCTGGAGCGGATCGACAGCGGAACGTGGCAGACCGGGCTCGAACGCCTGCTGCTGGGCGTGACCATGACCGAGGACGGGCAGCGGCTGTTTGCCGACGTGCTCCCGCTCGACGACGTCGACAGCCGCTCCATCGACCTCGCGGGCCGCTTCACCGAGCTGGTGACGCGCACCGGCCAGGCGGTGCGCTCGCTGAGCGCGCGCCAGACACTGGGCGCGTGGGCCGCCGCGATCGCCGAGGCCGCCGACGCCCTCACCGCCACCAGCGGCCCCGACCGCTGGCAGCGCGCCGAGCTCCAACGCGTGCTGGACGAGCTCGTCTCCGAGGCCGGTGAGCGCGAGGGCCCGGAGCTCGCCCCCGCGGAGGTGCGGGCGCTGCTGGCCCGCCGGCTGGAGGGCCGCCCCACCCGGGCCAACTTCCGTACCGGCCACCTCACCATCTGCACGCTGCAGCCGATGCGCTCCGTGCCCCACCGGGTGGTCTGCCTGCTCGGGCTCGACGACGGCGCCTTCCCACGCAAGGCGCCGCGTGACGGCGATGACCTGATGCTCGAGCACCCCCAGCTGGGCGAGCGCGACCCGCGCAGCGAGGACCGCCAGCTGCTGCTCGACGCGCTGCTGGCGGCCACCGAGCGGCTGATCGTCACCTACAGCGGCAACGACGAGCGCACCAACGCTCCCCGCCCGCCGGCCGTCCCCGTCGGCGAGCTGCTGGATGCCATCGATGCCACGGTGCGCGCCGAGGACGGCCCCGCGCGTCGGCGCGTCGTCGTCGGCCATCCCCTCCAGCCGTTCGATCCGCGCAACTTCACCCCCGGGCGTATCGCCGGCCCGGGCTCGTGGAGCTTCGATCCCACGGGGCTCGCCGGGGCGCGGGCGCTCACCGGCCCACGATCCGAGCCTCCGCCCTTCCTCGCCGCCCCGCTGCCGCCCCGGCCGCAGGCCGTGGTCGAGCTCGCCGACCTCGTGCGCTTCGTCGAGCATCCGGTCCGCGCCTTCCTGCGCCAGCGGCTGGGCATCAGCCTCTACGCCGCCGCCGACGAGATCGAGGACGAGCTGTCGGTGGAGCTCGACGGCCTCGAGCGCTGGGGGGTCGGCCAGCGGCTGCTCGAGGCGCGCCTGCGCGGCATCGATGAGCGCACGGCGATCCTCGCCGAGATCGCGCGCGGGACGCTGCCCCCGGGCGTGCTGGGCAAGCCCGTCATCGACGACCTGTCCCCGATCGTCACCGGAATCGTGGATCGGGCCGACGCGGTCGCCCGCGGGGGCGCCGAGACGGAGGCCGGCGGCGAGCCCGTTGACGTCCGGGTCCCACTCGATGACGGGCGGCTCCTGAGCGGCACCGTCACCGGCGTGCGCGGCGACCTGCTGCTCGCCACGACCTTCTCGCGCGTGTCGGCCAAGCACCGGATCGCGGCCTGGGTCCGCCTCCTGGCGCTCACCGCGAGCTGGCCGGAGCGGCCGTTCGCAGCGGCGACCGTCGGCCGGGGCCAGCGCCGCGACGACGTACGGACCGCGTGGATCGAGCCGCTTGGCGAGGACCCCGGCCAGCGGCGCGCCACCGCCCGCTCCGAGCTCGCCATCCTCATGGACCTCTATGACCGCGGCATGCGCGAGCCGCTGCCACTGTTCTGTTCAACCTCGGCCGCCTACGCCGATGCTGCGCGCCGCGGCCAGGACGCATTCGCCGCGGCGCTCAAGGAGTGGGAGACCGAATGGGACTTCGACAGGGAGGACCGCGAGGCCGAGCACCAGATGGGCTTCGGCGGCGTGCTCACGCTGGCCGAGGTGCTCGACATCGCCCCCGCCGACGACGAGGGGGCCGGCTGGGCGGGCGGGGCCGAGTCCGAGGCCTCGCGCTTCGGCCGGCTGGCGAGACGGTTGTGGGAGGGGCTGCTGACCCGCGAGCAGGTGCGCGCCCAATGACCGCAGGCTCCATCCCCCTGCAGCCGGTGGAGTTCGATCCCTGCGGCCCGCTGCCCTCCGGCGTGACGGTGCTGGAGGCCAGCGCCGGGACCGGCAAGACCTACACCATCGCGGCGCTCACGGCGCGCTACGTCGCCGAGGGGGTGCCACTCGAGCGCCTGCTCCTCGTCACCTTCACGCGCATCGCCACCGGCGAACTGCGCGAGCGGGTGCGCGAACGGCTGGTCAGCGTCGAGCGCGGGCTCGGCCGGCGCCTCGCCGGGGCCCCGGCCACCGATGACGAGGACCCCGTCGTGACGCTGCTGATGCGCGGTGACGCGGGCCGGCATCGCGACAACCTCGCCCGCGCGGTCGCCGGCTTCGACGCCGCCACCATCGCCACCACCCACGGCTTCTGTCAGGAGATGCTCGGCGGCCTCGGCATCGCCGGGGATCTCGAGCCCGACGTCACCTTCGTCGAGGACCTCTCCGACCTCGTCAACGACGTGGTGGACGACCTCTACGTCCGCCGGTTCGCCCCGGCGCGGGGCAACGCTCGAGGGCTCGCCGGCGTTTGGCCGCACCGAGGCGGCATCGATCGCCCGAGCCGCGATCGACAACCCGTCGGCGCGCCTGGTGAGCGCCGACGGGGCGGTCGCGAAGATGCGCCTCGGGCTCGCCGAGGTCGCCCGAACCGAGCTCGAAGAGCGCAAGCGGGCGATGATGGTCATGACCTATGACGACCTGGTGACGCGGCTGGGGACCGCCCTGCGGGGGCCCGGTGGCGGCGGCGTCGCCGCCCAGCTGCGCTCGCGCTACGAGGTGGTGCTCGTGGACGAGTTCCAGGACACCGATCCGGCCCAGTGGGAGATCATGCGCCTCGCGTTCGGCGAGGGCGGGGCCACGCTGGTGCTCATCGCCGACCCCAAGCAGGCGATCTATGCCTTCCGCGGCGCCGACGTCTACGCCTACCTGGACGCGGCGCGCGCGGCCGGCCGGCAGGCCACGCTGCCGATCAACTGGCGCTCGGATCAGGGCCTGATCGATGCGCACGACGCGTTGTTCTCCGGGGTCAAGCTCGGCCACGAGGGCATCGCCTACCGCCAGGTGCGGGCCGCTGACGAGCACCAGGAGCCCGGCCTCAGCGGGGCGCCGGTCGCGTCGCCGCTCAGGCTCCGCGTGGCGCTGCGCGAGGATCTGCCACAGACGCCGCGTGGCTATGCGCGGGCCGGCGACGCGCGCCGGCACGTCGTCTGCGACGTGGCCGCCGACATCGTGGCGCTGCTGAGCTCCGGCGCCCGGGTAGCGGCGGGCCGTCGCCGCGACGCCGGGACCGAGCCCGTCCAGCCCGGGCATGTGGCCGTCCTCGTGCGCACCAACCGCCAGGCGGCGATGGTCCGCGAGGCGCTCGAGGACGTCGGCGTGCCCGCGGTGATCAACGGGGCCGGCAGCGTCTTCGGGACCGAGCCGGCGCGCGAATGGCTGCGGCTGCTCGAGGCCCTCGAGCGGCCGGCGTCGATCACCCGCGCTCACTCGGCGGCGCTCACCGCATTCCTCGGGTGGCCCGCGGAGCGCCTGGCGGCCGCTGACGAGGACTCCTGGGCATGGGAGGAGGTGCACCGCCGGCTCCACGAGTGGGCGCGCGTCCTGCGTACCCGGGGGGTGGCGTCGCTCCTGGAGACCGTGATGCGCCAGGCGCCCACGGGCGGCGAGGCGGCGGGGGTGGGCGGGGCCGAATTCACGCTGGCCGCGCGCGTCCTGGGGCAGGCCGCCGGCGAGCGGAGCCTCACCGACCTGCGCCACATCGGGCAGCTGCTGCACACCGCCGCCTCCGCGGAGGAGCTCGGCCCGACCGCGCTGACGGCGTGGCTGCGCACGCGGATCGCCGAGGCCGACGCCGACACCGCAGACGAGGAGCGCAGCCGCCGCCTCGAGTCAGACGCCGAGGCCGTGCAGGTGCTCACGATCCACCGCAGCAAGGGCCTGGAGTTTCCCGTCGTCTACCTCCCGTTCCTGTGGGACCCGGGCTACATCGCCGACAAGCCGCCGCGGCCGGTGTTCTTCCACGATCCCGAGGCCGGGGACGAGCGCACGGTCGACGTCGCGCTGGAGGGCCCCGACTACGCCCGCCACCGCGAGCAGTTCGTCCGCGAGCAGCGCGGCGAGGATCTGCGGCTCGCCTACGTGGCGCTCACGCGCGCGCGTCATCAGGCCGTGGTGTGGTGGGCCGGGTCCTATGCCAGCCGCGACTCGCCGCTGAGCCGGCTCCTGTTCGCTCGCACCGACACCGGCGACGTCGAGTCGAGCGGTGGCTCCACTCCGTCAGACCAGGCGGTCGTCAACCGCTTCCGCGCGCTCGCCGACGCCACGGGGGGCGCCGGAAAGGTGATCAGCGTCGAGCGGTCGCGGCCCGCGAGTGCGACGACGTGGCGCCCGCCGGCGGCGCCCCCGGCCGAGCTGGGGGTGTCGGTCTTCGATCGCGGGCTGGACCTCCGGTGGCGGCGGACCTCCTACTCCGACATCACCGCGGCCAGCCACGAGGAGTGGGTCACCAGCGAGCCCGAGCAGCCGCTGCTGGCCGACGAGCCGCCCGGTCCCGGGGTCGCGCCCATCGCGCCCATCGCGTCCGTCGTATCCGGGCGCCTCCGGCGCCGCGCCGCGCGACGCCGGCGCCCTCCCGCCGGCCGCCGGCGACGTGCCCTTGCTGCTGGGCGCCATGCCCGCCGGGGTCGACGTCGGCACCTTCGTGCACCGCGTCATGGAGGCGACCGACTTCGCGGCGCTCGACATCGACGCCGAATTGGCGGGCCGGATCGCCGACGTGCAGGGCCGCCGGGCCGTTGACGTGGGACCGGCAGCGGCCCTGGCGGCCGGGCTGCGCGCGGTGCTCGAGACCCCGCTGGGGCCGGTGCTCGGCGACCGTCGCCTGCGCGAGGTGGAGCGCGGCGACCGCCTGGACGAGCTGGGCTTCGAGCTGCCGCTCGCCGGCGGCGACCGGCCCAGCGGGTCGCTGACCCTCCGACGGGTCGCGGACGTACTGCGGGCCCACACATCCGGCGAGGACCCGCTGGCCGCCTACGCCGACCGGCTTGACGACGCCCGGCTGCGCCAGCGCGTCCGTGGCTATCTCACCGGCAGCCTGGACCTCGTGGTCCGGCTCGCCGGCCCCGATCCGGCCCGCCCCCGCTTCGCCGTCCTGGACTACAAGACCAACTGGCTCGGCTCCCCCGACGAGCCGCTGACCGCTCAGCACTACCGGCCCGAGGCGATGGCCGCCGAGATGCTCCGTCACCACTATGCGCTCCAGGCGCTGCTGTATGCCGTCGCGCTGCATCGCTTCCTGCGCTGGCGGCTGCTCGGTTACGACCCCGCGGTCAACCTGGCGGGGGTGGTGTACCTGTTCATCCGCGGGATGACCGGCGGCGAGGGCCCGGCGGTGGACGGGGAGCGCACGGGCGTGTTCGGGTGGCCCGCGCCGCCAGGACTGGTGCCGGCGCTCAGCGACGCGCTGGACGACGGGGGCGGGCGCTGATGAGCACCGACCCCGTCGCCGCGCCCGAGCGCGACCCCTTCGAGGCGCGCTTCGCGCTGCAGGCCTCGGGTCTGCTGCGCCAGTTCAACGAGGCCGGCGTCATCGCCGCCGCCGACGTGCACGTCGCCCGCGAGCTCGGCCGGCTCGGCGGCGAGGCCGATGACACCGTCCTGCTGGCGGCGGCGCTGGCCGTGCGCGGTCCGCGGCTCGGCCACGTGCACGTGGACCTGGCGCGGATCCGCGACACCGCCGCCGTCGACGCCGAGGAACCGGTCGACCTGGCCGCGCTTGACTGGCCCGAGCCGGAGGCGTGGATCGCGCGGGTGGGCGCCAGCCCGCTGGTGCGACGCGGCGACGCCGGCGAACCCGCCCAGCCCGCGCCGGCGCGGCCGCTGCGCCTCGTCGGCCCGTGGCTGTACCTGGACCGCTACTGGGCCGAGGAGGTGGGGGTCGCCCGCGCGCTGCGGGAGCTGGGAAGCGGCCCGGCGCCGGCCACGAACCCCGTGCTGCTGCGCGACGGGCTGGATCGGCTGTTCGGGTCCGGGGCGCCGGCACGCCAGACGCTGGCGGCGGCTACCGCGGTGACCCGGCCGTGGTCGGTGGTCGCGGGCGGGCCCGGCACCGGCAAGACGACCACGGTCGCGCGGATCGTCGCGCTGCTCTACGAGCAGGCCGCGGCGGCGGGAGCTCCCTTCCCGCTCGTCGCGCTGGCGGCTCCGACCGGCAAGGCGGCAGCGCGGCTCCAGGAGGCCGTCCACGCCGAGGCGGCCACCATCGACGTGCCCGACGCTGTCCGCGAGGAGCTGCGGACGCTGCGGGCGTCCACCATCCACCGCCTGCTGGGGTGGCGGCCGGGCTCGAGCAGCCGCTTTCGCCATGACCGCAACCAGCGGCTCGCGCACGACGTCGTGATCGTGGACGAGACGTCGATGGTGTCGCTGTCGCTGATGGCGCGGCTGATCGAGGCGCTGCGCTCGGGCGCGCGGCTCATCCTCGTCGGCGACCCGGGGCAGCTGGCCTCGATCGAGGCCGGGGCGGTGCTGGGCGACATCGTCGGGGACGAGGCGGATGGGGCGGGGCCGGAGATCGTGGTGCTCGACCGCGTGCACCGCTTCGGCGGGGGCATCGCCCGCCTGGCCACAGCCATCCGGGCCGGCGACGGCGACGCGGTCATCGCGCTGCTGCGCGCCGGCGCCGAGGATGTCGCCTGGCTCGAGGTCGACGTCGCCGAGCAGGACGCGCTCACCGCGGTCTCGGAGCCCGCCCTGGTCGCTGCGCGCGCCACGGTCGCGGCCGCGCGGGCGGGTGACGCACGCGCGGCGCTGGACGCGCTGGGATCGTTCCGGATCCTCTGCGCCCACCGCCGCGGCCCCTACGGCGTCGCCACCTGGACCGCGCGGATGGAGGGGTGGCTGTCCGCCGAGCTGGCCGATCTGGACCCGGAGGACCGCTGGTACATCGGCCGGCCGCTGCTCGTCAACGAGAACGACTACGAGCTGCGCCTCAACAACGGCGACACCGGCGTGGTGGTGGCGCTCGGCGACGGCCGGGTGGCCGCCGCCTTCGCCCGCGGCGAGGAGACGATCACCCATGCGCCCAGCCGGCTGAGCGCGGTCGACACCGTCTACGCCATGACCGTCCACAAGAGTCAGGGGTCGCAGTTCCGGGCCGCCGCCGTGCTCCTGCCCGCGCCGGACTCCCGCATCCTCACCCGGGAACTGCTCTACACGGCGGCCACGCGCGCGCAGGAACGTCTGATCGTGGCCGGGACCGAGGAGAGCGTGCGCGCCGCGGTGGCGCGGCCGGTGGCCCGCGCGTCGGGGCTGGGACGCCGCCTGTGGGGCGACCTGGCGGCCTGAGCCCACGCGGAGCAGCCGCACCAAGGTGTGGCATTGCGGGGCCGTATGCGCGAACATCACTGACTGACACAGTTCGGCAATAGGCGGGGGCTCGATGATCGAGGCACTTGGGACCTGGGCAGCGCGACGTCGCCGGTGGGTGATCGCCGGCTGGCTGGTGGCGCTGGTGGCGGTGGCGATCGGCAACCACGCGCTGGGCGGCGTCTACAGCGACACGCTCACGATTCCGGGCAGCACCGCCCAGCACGGGCTCGACCTGCTGCGCGCCCATGACAAGACCGCGGGCGGCCAGAGCGGCCAGGTCGTGTTCGTCGACCACGGCGGCTCGGTCAGCGCCCAAAGCACCGCGCTGGCGCAGACGCGCTCCAACCTCCAGGCCCTCCCCCACGTCCTCGCGGTCTCCGACCCGCTGAGCCAGGGCTCGGTCTCCAAGGACGGCAGCACCGCGTACTCCACGGTCAACTTCGACACCAACCCGCAGAGCCTGGGGGACTCATACATCTCGAAGGTCGATGCGGCAACCGAGCCGGCGCGCAAGGCCGGCCTCAAGGTGAGTTACGGGGGGCAGCTGGGGCAGGCGGCAGCGCCCAGAGCCAACGACGTCGCCTCCGAGCTGATCGGCATCACCGTCGCGCTGATCGTGCTGCTCGCCGGTTTCGGGAGTGTGATCGCCGGCATCCTGCCGCTGGCCAGCGCCCTCATCGGCGTGTTCACCGGGCTGGGCCTGCTGGGCATGACGGCCGCCGCGATCAGCTTCGGCACGAGCTCGCCGACCCTGGCGACGATGATGGGGCTGGGCGTCGGCATCGACTACGCGCTGTTCCTGACCACGCGCCATCGCCAGCGCCTGATGGACGGGGACGACGTCATGGCCGCGGTCCGGGCCACCATGGCCGGGAGCGGCCGGTCGATCGTCATCGCCGCCACCACGGTCGTCATCGCCATGTGCGGGCTGTACGCGTCGGGGATCACCTTCATCGGCAAGCTGGGGCTCGCGGCCGCGATCACCGTCACCGTCGCCGCCCTGGCGGCGCTGACGCTCGTGCCCGCGCTGCTGGCGCTTGCCGGCACCCAGATCGACCGGTGGCACGTCCGCACCCCGGTCGCCGAGCCCAACAACCCCGACGGCCCGCTGCACCGCTACACCGCCAAGCTCGAGCGCCATCCGTGGCGCTACGCGCTCAGCGGCATCCTCGTGCTGCTCATCCTGGCCATCCCGGTCCTCTCAATCCGCGTCGGCCACGTCGGGGCGGGATCGGAGCCGACGAGCTACAGCGAGCGCCAGGCCTTCGACGCGATCAGCCACGGCTTCGGCGACGGCACGAACGGCCCGCTGACGGTGGTGGTCCAGTTGCCCGCGTCGGTCACCGACCAGGAGCGCTCGCAGCTCGAGCAGTCGCTGCCCAAGACGCTGAGCGGCACCCCCGACGTCGCTTCGGTGAGTCCGTTCCAGGCCAGCTCCGACGGGAAGCTGCTGATCGGCAAGGTGGTCCCCAAGTCAGGTCCCGAGAGCGACGCCACCGCGTCGCTGGTCAGCTCACTCCAGGACGACGTCCTGCCCAGCGCGCTGCACGGCCAGAACGCCACCGGCTACGTGACCGGCACCACGGCGGCCACGATCGACTTCCAGAACACGGTGTCCTCGCGGCTGCCGATCATCATCGGCGTCGTCATCCTGGCGGCGTTCCTGCTGCTGCTGGCGTCGTTCCGCAGCCTCGTACTCGCGCTCAAGGCGGCGCTCCTGAACCTCCTGTCCATCGGGGCCGCCTACGGAATCATCATCGCGGTCTTCCAGTGGGGCTGGGGCGCGAGCCTGATCGGCATCAGCGGCACCGTTCCGATCGAGTCCTACGTGCCGATGATCATTTTCGCGATCGTCTTCGGCCTGTCCATGGATTACGAGGTCTTCCTGCTGTCGCGGATCCGTGAGCACTGGCTCGCCGAGCACGACAACATGCACAGCGTCGCCACGGGCCTCAGCGAGACCGCACGGGTGATCAGCTGCGCCGCGCTGATCATGGCCAGCGTCTTCTTCGCGTTCCTGCTCTCCACGAGCGTGGTGGTCAAGATGCTGGCCCTCGGCCTCGGCGCGAGCGTGATCATCGACGCCACGATCATCCGCCTGCTCATCGTCCCCTCGCTGATGTTCGTCTTCGACCGGGCCAACTGGTGGATTCCAGCGTGGTTGGACCGGATCCTGCCCCGCCTGGAGCCCGAGCCCGCCGAGCCCGCCCCGGCGCCCGAGCCCGCCCCGGCACCCGAGCCCACCCCGGCACCCGAACCCACCCCGGCGCCCGAACCCGCCCCGGCGCCCGAACCGCCACGCCGGCCGCCCCACTCGGCAGCGGCCGCGGCGCCACCGCCCGACGGCGACCGACCGCAGCCGGCCGCTCCGGCGAGCGCTGAGGGTCGCTAACGCGGACCAGTCCGCTGGCGCACTCGGGGCACAGCGCGACGTAGCGCACCGCCTCATAGCTCCAGCGGGCCCCGCACCCTGTGCAGCGGTAGGCCTCCTCGCCCGTGACGGTGCCGGTCGACCGTCTCATCACTCGGCCTCGTCGGGCGCGATGAGGCCGCGCGCCGCCGCCCAGTGCGTGACCTCGTGGCGCGAGCTGAGCTGGAGCTTACGCAGCACCGCGCCGACGTGGGACTCCACGGTCCGGGCGCTGATCCCCAGCCGGGCGGCGATCTGCTTGTAGGCATAGCCGCGAGCGAGGTGGTGCAGCACCTCGCGCTCGCGCGCGGTCAGCGACTCGAGTCCGGGCTCGGTCGCCTGGGGCGCGACCGGGGTGCTGAACGCCTGGAGCACGAACGCGGCGAGCCGGGGGCTGAAGTAGGCGTCGCCGGCGGCCACCCGCTCGATCGCCGCGACCAGATCAGCGGTGTCGATCGTCTTGGTGACGTAGCCGAGCGCGCCGGCGCGGATCATGGGCACGACGTCGTCGGCGGCGTCGGAGACCGAGAGGGCGAGCACCGCCGGCGGAGCCTCGGCACCGGCAGCCGCGTCCATGCCCTCGAGCACCGCCACCCCGCCGCCGTCGGGGAGGTGGACGTCGAGCAGCACGACGTCCGGCCGTGCGGTCGCGATCACGGCCAGCGCCTGCGCCGGATCGGCGGCTTCGCCGACGATTTCACAATGGTCGGTCAGTTCGGCCCGCACGCCGGCGCGGAACAGGTGGTGATCGTCGACGACGACGATCCGCGGCCGCCCCCGTGTCCCGGTACTCACCGTCCACCTCCGGGCGGCCCGAGCAGCAGCGCCACCTCCGTGCCCTCGCCCGGCGTCGAGTCGATCGTCGCGCGGCCGCCGCTCACGGCCATCCGCCCGATCATGGCGTCGCGGATCCCGCGTCGCTCGCTGGCCACCTGGTCGGGATCGAAGCCGGGTCCCTCGTCACGGACGAACACCTCCGCGCGGTCGCGGTCGATCTCGCAGAACATCGTGACCGGGGCTCCAGGCGCGTGCCGGCCAGCGTTGCGCAGCGCTTCGCGCGTGGCGGCGACCAGCGCCTCGCTCTTGGTGTCCAGCGGGCGGTCGCCGATCGCGGTGAGCTCCACGGTCATCCGGTACTCGTCCTCGACCTCGGCCACGATCTCCCGCAGCGCGGCCACTAGCGTTTCCGACGCCAGCTCGGACTCCCCCGCCATCCACGCCCGCAGGGCGTGCTCCTGCCGGCGGGCCAGCCGCACCACGGCGGCCGGGTCGTGGGCCTGACGCTGCACCATCGCCAGCGTCTGGAGCACCGAGTCGTGCAGGTGGGCGGCGAACCGCTGGCGCTCCTCCTCGCGCGCCCGCCCGGCCTTGTCGCTGTCGATGCGCATCAGCGCCCCGACGAGAAACGGGCCGCCGATGAGCACCGCCGTCCATCCACCGATGCCGAGGAGCGCGAGTGCCTGTAGCCACGCGTCCCCCGCCACATACCGGCCGGCGAGGCCGATCGCCAAGAACGCCGCGAACAGAATGAGCAGCGCGCCGGTCACCATCCGCCACGGGCCGGGCACGCCCTGGCTGTCGGGCGCCGTCATCACCCGCCACGGCGCCCGCTGACGTATAGCTCGCGGCTCGAGGCCGAGCTGCACACGCACGGAGTCGGCCAGCAGGACGAGTCCGCCGCCGGCCGACAGCAGGACGGCCGCCAGCGGCAACAGCGAGATGCGACCGATCTGCCAGGGCCAGCCCGCGCCGTTGTCAAAGATGCGGTAGGTGAGGTTGTAGGGCTCCACCACGTAGGGATACGGGATCCCAGTGATGGCGCGGTCCCCTTGGCTGAGGCCGTCGGGGAGATGACCGGCGCGACGCAGTCCGGTGATCACCCACAGCGTCGCCAGCGCGACGAGGATGACCACCACGACGAGCCCGGGGACGCGCACCAGCGCCCGTACGCCCGCGGGGAGGAGCAGCGCCAGCGCGCCGACCACGCCGAAGGCCGCCACGAAGATCCCCAACCCCGCCGACACGCCGGGGAGCAGGACCAGGGACAGCCCGCCGAGGATCCCAGCCCCGGCCACGGCGGTCACCGCGCGCCCGTCGCCGAGGCCGCTGACCCGTGCGGTGGCCGTGCCCGCCGGGGTCATGGCCGGCCCCCGCCCGTCTGCGCGCACGGCCCGGGCATGAGTGCGTTGATGACCGCGGCGTTGGACACCTCGGCCGCCCGCCGGACCCGCCAGTGGGCGATCAGCCGCTTGGCGGCCTTGCGCGGCGTCCCCTGCACATCCGGCCGCGGCTCGACACGCACCTGGTATCCAGGCCAGTCCGGCTCGACGTCGGGGTTCACCGCATCGGGATAGTCCCGGACGTACAGGCTCCCGCCCTGTGAGTGGAAGTTGATGTCGACGGTCGGCGCGCCCGGCACCGGCGGCTCCGCGAGCACGCCGCGCGGCGCGCCGTAGAGCCGGCCGAAGGCGACGAGGTTGGAGAAGATCGGCCGCGTCCGCCCCGTGAGCAGCGCGGTCATGCGGACGGCGAAGGGATCGACGTCGTAGTGGACGACAACGCGCACGCACTGGACGGCGGGCAGGGCCACGACCGTCCGGCGCACCCCGGCGTCAATGCGGAGCGGCACCGTCCCCGACACCGGCAATGGAGTGTGGCGCAGGTCGATGAGCATCGTGTTCAGTCCGCTGCGAAAGACGTGCTCGCTCACCGCCTCCGCCGACGCGGGGACCACCACCGCCGGACTCGTCCGCGTCGTCAGTCGCACTCCGGCGGCGGCGAAGGCCAGAGCGGGCAGGCTGAGCGCGGCCACCGGCAGCAGGGCCCACGCCGGGCTGGCCCGCCGCCATATCACCATTTCGCCCACGAGGATCGCCGCGGCCGCTGCCACCACGACCCAGCCGAACCCGGACACCGCTACAAGCCCGCCGGCGATGCCGAGCGCCAGGAGCCCGACGACGGCGGCGCAGGCCCGCGCCACCACCACCAGCCCGCCGCGCCCGGAGGACTCCTCGTCCGCATCAGCGTCCGTATCCGTCGCGGGCATGATCAGCCAGCAGGTCAGGTACAGCGCGATCCCGACGCCCCCGAGAACAGCCCCCAGCACGAAGGCGAGCCGGATCCAGCCGACGCCGACCCCGGTCCGTTGCGCCAGGCCGGCACACACGCCGCCCAGCCACTTGCCGCGCTGTCCCCGCGACGCCCCGGCCGGCAGGCCGGGCCGCTCATTCCACGTAGCCACGACCGGCATTCTCTGCCTTCCGGTGTGCTCGCGCTAGGCGTGATGTCCCGGAGCCGACTCCGGGATGTCCCGGAGGCGGATGTGTCCGAGCCTGAAGCGGCGCGGACCTACAGGCCCTGGCAGGTGGTAGTAGACCCGGTTCCAGCGCAGCTCGTCGGCGAATCGCGGGACGACCGTGTCCTCGTTGATGACCACCAGCTCGACCCCGGCGATCCCGGCGAGGTCACGTAGCGCCTCCAGACGCAGCGCTGTCGTGAAGACGCTGTGGTGCGAGCCACCGGCCATCAGCCACGCCTCGGCGGCCGTCGACAGGTCGGGACGGGGCTCCCACACCGCGCGGGCGACGGGCAGGCGCGTCAGCTCCTCATCGGGCAACACCACGTCCACCTCGTTGGCCACCAACCGCAGCCGGCCGCCGACGTCGATGAGGCAGACCATGATCGCCGGCCCCGGCGGCGCGCTGAACACGAGGCGCACGGGATCCTCGCGCGCCGCCGATCGACAGCGGATGGATCTCGCACGAAGGCCGCTCGGCGGCGATCGACGGGCACACCTCGAGCATGTGGGCGCCGAGCACCTTCGCCGGCCCGGGACCGAGGTGGTAGACGTAGTCCTCCATGAACGAGGTGCCGCCGGACAGCCCGTCCGCCATCACCTTGAGCACGCGCAGCAGCATCGCCGTCTTCCAATCGCCCTCGGCGCCGAACCCGTAGCCGTCGGCCATCAGCCGCTGGACGGCGATGCCGGGAAGCTGGTGCAACCGGCCCAGGTCCTCGAACGTGTCGGTGAACGCGCCGAAGTCCCCGTCGAGCAGCAGCGAGCGCAAGCCCACCTCGATCTGGGCCGCCTGCGCCAGTGACTCCCGGCGTGCCCCGTCGGGCCGCAGTTCCGCAACGACGTCGTACTCGTCGTCATAGCGCTCGAGCAGTTCGTCCACTGCGGCGCCGCGGGCGCTCTCCACGGCGTCGGACAGGGCGTCCACGCCGTAGCCGTTGACGGTCGCACCGAACGTGATCTGGGCGCCGACCTTGTCGCCCTCGGTGACCGCGACGTCGCGCATGTTGTCGCCGAACCGCGCGATCCGCAGCCGCTGCGCCTCCTGCCAGCCGCAGGCGGCGCGGATCCACGTCCCGATCCGGTCCTGCACCAGCCGGTCTGACCAGTGGCCGACGACCGTCTTGCGCCCCACTCCCATCCGGCTCTCGATGTAGCCGAACTCGCGGTCGCCGTGGGCGGACTGGTTGAGGTTCATGTAGTCCATGTCGATCTGGCCCCACGGCAGCTCGCGGTCAAACTGCGTGTGCAGATGCAGCAGCGGCTTGCGCAAGGTGTTGAGGCCGCCGATCCACATCCGCGCCGGCGAGAACGTGTGCATCCACGCGATCACGCCGATGCACTCCTCGTCACTGCCGGCGTCGGCCAGCACCCGTCGGATCGCGTCGGCGTCGGTCAGCGGCTCGCGGTCGACGATCGCCACCGGGATGGCGGGACTGTCGTTGAGCGCCTGGGCGAGCGTCCGCGAGTGCTCGTGCACCTGGCGCAGCGTTTCCTCGCCGTACAGATGCTGGCTGCCGGTGACAAACCACACCGAGCCTCTGGTCTCGTCGATCACGTGCGCCTTTCGATTAGGTGAGCGCTCACATCCGGCAGGACCGCCGCATCATATGAGACCACCGCACGCGTGCGGCGTCGTTAGCCGCCGGCGTGGGCGCCGGCGGGGGAGGCTTGCAGCGCTCCCGCCAGCGCCGTGCCGTTGGGCGAGCCCAGCCCGGTACAGGCGTCCCAGCCGGGGCCCGCGGCGTAGGCGCCGTTGTTGCCGGAGGTGATGTCGTGGAACGAGGGGGTGCCCCGCAGTGGGTACAGAGCCGGCTGCGCGAACCCGAGGGGGGAGCCGACGTGCTCGTTGAGGCGCGCGATCAGCCCCGCCCACAGCGGCGCCACCGCGCTGGTCCCGCCGATGACCTGCTCGGCCCCGTCCACGAGGATCCGGTAGCCGGTCTGGGGATCGGCGTTGCCGGACACGTCGGGGACCCCGCGCCCGGCGGCCTGCGTATCGACGTTGACCGGCACGCCGGCGCCTGACTGGTAGGCGGGCAGCGTGAACTGACGGCTGACGCCTCCGCCGGTGGCGCCGTCGCCGGGGTCGTTCCAGACGGTCTCGGACTGGATCGTTGCCCCCGAGGCCTGCAGAGACGTGCCTCCGCAGCCCAGCGCGTGCGGCGCCGACGCCGGGAAGTCGGTGTGCTGCTGTCCGTCGCTGACGCCATCGGCGGAGCCGTTGTCACCAGCGGCGACGGTGACCGAGACGCCGAGCCCGCCGGCCTCGGTGAGAATCTGCTCCATCTGCGTGCGCGCCTGGGCGCTCCAGGCGTCCTCGGACTCGCCCCAGCTCACCGAGACGACCGACGGCTTGTGGGTGGCGTCGTGGACCGCGGTCGACACCGCGTCGATGAACCCCTGGTCGGTGTTGGGGGCGAAGTAGACGACGATGGCCGCCGCGGGCGCGACGGCACCCACCACCTCGATGTCGAGCATCACCTCTCCGTCGGCGTTGGAGTCGGTGCCCGGCGAATTCTGGCCGCCGTCGACCGAGACCGCGGTGACGCTCGGCGGCGTGATGCCGAGGCCCTCGAAGTACGTGGTGAGGTCCTGGGTGCTGAACCCGCCGCCGAGCTCGACGATCCCGACGGTCTGACCCTTGCCCGTGGTCCCCGCCGGAAATGCGTAGGCCTCGGCCACCTGCACGGGCGTGTACGACGTCGCGGCGGCGGCGGCAGCAGCCGGCGCCAGTCGGCGCAGGTGGGCCCGCGCCTGGGGGCGATCGTCGATTCCGAACACCCCCGTGACCACATCCCCGAGCGCCGCCGGAACCGTCAGCGCGCCGGATCGCGCGCGGTACTCGCCCGCGCCCTGATCCGCGCGGAAGCGCCCTTCCATGGTTGCCTCGAACGCCGTCACCGCGTGGCCCAGCGTGCCGCGGAGCATCACCGCGCGCCGCTCGGCGTCGACGCCCGTGACGGTGAGCCCGGCGCCGTGCGCAAACGCCGTCACGGCTTTGAGATCCTCGTCGGCGGCGCCATGGGCATCGGCCCAGTCCTCGCGCGAGACCAGGCGCCGCGCCGCCGGCGGGCGTGCCGACTCGGCGTCGACCCAGTTCACCGCGGCGCGCGGTCGCACGTAGACGGTGAGGTCGATCTCCCGTCCGGGGTCGACATCCCCCACCCGCACGTGGCCGGGCGTGAGCCGGCGCTCGCTGCCCAAGACAGGAACGCGATCAGACGCTGACATGGCTGTCCCCTCCCTACCTAGGTCCCCTTGCGATGCGGCCGAGTCTACGCCTCGGCGCGCGCGCCGCCCACCTGTGTGGCGCGCGCCGCGCACCCCTGTGGCACGCGCCCTATACACCCCCTCGCTCAGCGCTTGGCGATCTTGGCCAAGAACGTCATCAGGTTGCTGAAGAAGGCGTTCTTGGGATACGCCGACGCCGGGTCGTTGTGGGCGTAGGTGCCCTGGCGGCTGACCAGCAGCAGGTTGCGTCGCGGGATGCGCGACTGCTTGGCCAGCGCCGCGGCATCCTTGGTGATGGCCGTCCCGCCATAGGCGCCGAAGGCGTAGATCCGCAGGCTCTTGGGCAGCTTGTGGCCCATCGTCGCATCAACGTCCAGGACCTTCTGCGCCGCGTTGCGGTTGCCCTGGTCCACGGCGCCGGTGTCGTCGGTGAGGCGCTGCGGGAAGTACCACTCGCTGCCGTCGACGTTGCTCATGCCGGCGCCCGCGAGCATGCTCGCCCAGCGGTCGATCGGCGTGATCGCGCCGGCACTCGACCAGCCGGCGGGACTGACGCTGGTGTTGAGCTGGCCAACGTGCGCCTGGGCGGCGAACACGAGCTGCGAGGTCTTCACGTCCGTGTCGTAGCCGAAGGTGGCGAGGTTGGTGGCCGCCTCGGGCGGTTTGAGCACGCTGGGCGTGAACACGAAGTTCTGCGACAACGACAGCTCGTTGGGCGCGACGAGCGCGGCGGTTGAGCCGACCGCGCTGAACAGCCCCAGGTCCGGCGCGGGCACGCCGCTGAACGCCAGCCACGGCGTGCTCTTGGCGAGCGTCGCGACCGCGCTGCGGGCTGCGGCGGCGGTCACCGCCTGGTCCGAGCTGCCCCCGTCGTCGTAGATGAGGCCGGAGAGCCCGTCGGCGCCCGGCGTGCCGCCGAAGTTCCACGTCGCGTACGCCGTCACCACCGAGCCGCCCAACGAGTGGCCGCCGAGCACGACCCGTCCGCCCAGCTTACGCGCGGCACCGATGACCGCATGCAGGTCCTCGACGGCGACCTTCAGTCCCCATTGGCGCGCGAATCCAACCGCGGTGTCGGGCACCGGTTGGATGTGGCGGGTGACGCTGGAGTCGGCCAGGTAGCCCAGGTAGTAGTCGAACATCTGGGTAGCGGTGACCTTGTGCTCCTTGGCCAGGTTGAGCTCTGACTGGTCCTCGAGCAGGTTCTCGCGCCGCTCCACCGACCACACCTGCCAGCCGGGCGCGCGGGACACGATCCACTGGGCCAGCGGCACGAAGTAGCCGCCGCCGGCCGAGGTGCCGGGTTCCAGGACGAGCACGTTGTGCGCGCTCCGGGCGCCGACCTTGATGACGCCGACCTTGTTGTACTTGGCCGGGGTGCCGGGGGCGACGTAGCCCTTCATCCAGGTGACGCCAAGCTTGGCGCCGGCCGGGGACGCCACCGCCAGAGAGACGCTGATCGCGGCGAGAGCGAGCATCGCCCCGCGCAGCCGCCGGGTACCACCAGTCATTCCGATTCCTCCTTGAAGTCAACAAGACGCGCGCGAGCACATGTCCCAAAATGCGCGGCCGGGGAGTCTACGTCGCCGAGTGGCGGCCGGCGCCAGCGGCAGATATATGATCGTGACGGGGGCTGCCCGGCCCGCACCGGCCCGGGGGAACGGGCCCCAGGACAATCGCCCGGAGGAGGATGCAAGCCAAGGCGCCCACGATCCACGACGTCGCCGCGGCCGCCGGCGTCTCGAAGTCGACCGTCTCCAATGTGGTGCGGGGCGCCGAGGAGGTGTCGGAGGCGACGCGGGCGCGCGTACAGGCGGCGATCGCCCGCCTCAACTACAAGCCCAACGCGATCGCGCGCCAGTTCGTCCAGCAGCGCACCACGATGCTCGGAGTGCTCGTCGGGGACCTCAGCAACCCGTACTACGCCCAGATGGCCCAGGTCGTCGAGCGCGCCGCGTTCGCGCACGGCTACACGACGATGTTCTGCAACATCGAGGGCACCGAGGAGCCGGCCATGACCGGCCTCGAGGCGCTGCTGCAGCAGCGGGTGGCCGGCATCGTCTTCCTGGCGTTCATCGCGCGCACCAGCGGGCTCGACGAGGCGCTCCAGCGCGCCGGCATCCCGATCGTCTTCCTGGGACTGAGCGAGCCCTGGGGTGATTCCGTCGGCCCCCGGGACCGCCACGGCGGCACGCTGGCCGCCGAGCACCTGCTCGAGCTGGGCCACCGCCGCATCGCCTACGTGCGCACCCCGCTGGTCGAAGCCAGCGGCGATCGCGCCCGCCATGACGGGTATCGCGCCGCGCTGCGCCGCGCCGGTGTCCCGACGCTCCCGATCTACTCGTGGACGCCGGGTGAGACGTCAATCCGGGTTGGGCGCGAGGCGCGCGAGCTCGATTCGGCGTTGCGCGGACGGGATGCGCCGACCGCGCTGTTCGTGTCCAATGACATCGGCGCCGTCGCGCTGATCGAGGCCTGCGAGCAGCTCGGGCTCCGCATCCCCGATGACGTGTCCGTGGTGGGATTCGACGACATCGCTCTGGCGGGCCTGCGGCGCATCTCGCTGACCACGATCGCCCAGTCCCTCGACGCCCAGGCCGAGCGCGCCGTGGGGCTGCTGCTCGAGCGCATCGACAACCCGCGTCTGAAGCCCCGCCACGAGAACGCGGATGTGCAGCTGCGCGTCCGCGGGTCGACGGCGGGGCCCCGCTCGCGCCGTCGGTCGGGAGTGGGCACGTGACCGCCGGCGCGGGGATGGACGCGCTCGGGCGCCTGCTTGGCCGCACCGCTCAGAGCTGACAGACGGGGCACCAGTACGTGGTGCGTCCGCCCACCGTGGCGCGGCTGAGGCTGTGGCCGTCCCGCGGGCAATGGCCCTCGGGGCCGCGCGCCGGGATGAACGCGCCGGTATGCACGCCGCCCTTGCGGATCGCGGAGCGCACGGCCGAGCGCAGCTCGCGGCGCAGGCGGTCGAGCTCCTCGTCGCTGAGACTCGAGGTCGGCCGCGTGGGCGCGATCCGCGCCTGCCACAGGACCTGGTCGGCGAGCAGGTTGCCCACCCCGGAGATCGCGCCCTGGTTGAGCAGCCGCGCCTTGACCGCCGTGTGGCCCGACCCGATGAGCCGCCGGAACTCGTCGCGGCCCACACCGGCGGCGTCCGGGCCCACGTGGCTGAAGTCCGGATTGAGCACCGCGCGACCGAGCCGGCGCTTGTCGCGCAGGGCGAACCGGGTCCCGTCCTCGAACTCGACCGCGAACCGGTCCCAGGGCGACGCGTCCTCGCCGTCGTCAACCACGATCCGCCCGGCCATGCCGAGGTGCAGGCCCAGCACGGGGCCGTGGTCGGTCTCGAGCCACAGGAACTTGCCCCGCCGCCGCGCGGTCGCGAACGTGTGGCCGACGAGGCCGGCCGCGATCTCCCCCGGCGCGTGCGGACGCGACACGTAGGTGTCGCCGTCGTGCACGCGGGCGATCCGGCGTCCCAGGATGGACTCCAGCGCGCCCCGCGCGCGCTCGGCTTCGGGCAGCTCGGGCATGTGAGATGTGGAGGCTAGCCTCAGAGTGGGACCGGCCCCGTGCGAGAAACGAGACGTTCAATGGCCGAGCTGACAATCACCGAGTACACCGACCCCGGCTGCCCGTTCGCCTGGTCGGCCGAGCCCACCCGCTGGCGGCTGCAGTGGCTGTATGGCGACCAGCTGGAATGGGTGGTGCGGATGGTCGGCCTGGCTGAGGACGGGAACGTCTACGAGGACAAGGGCTTCACCGCCGAGCGGATGTCGGAATCGTTCCGGCGTCTCTCCCAGGCGCACCACATGCCGATGGACACCAGCCTGCGCCCGCGGATGGCAGGCACGATCCCGGCCTGCCGGGCGGTGGTGGCGGTCCGCCGGCATCAGCCCGAGCAGGAGTGGGCGATGCTGCGCGCGCTGCGGGTGCTGCACTTCTCCGGCCATCTCCTCGACGAGCCCGCCACGCTCAGCGCCGCCGGGCAGCGGGTGGGAATCGAGCCCGCCGACCTCCAGGAATGGCTGGCCGAGCCGGAGACCGAGGCGCTGCTGCGCGAGGACATGGCGCAGGCCCGCCGCCCGCGAGCAGGCGCCCTGGCGCTCGCCCACAAGCTCGCCCTGACCGCAACGGGCCATCGCTACACGTGCCCGTCATACGAGATCGCGCGTCTGAGTGACGGCGCCGCGCTCTCCGTCCCGGGCTTTCAGCCACTCGCCGCATACGAGGTCGCGATCGCCAACCTCGCTCCAGAGGCCTCGCGGCGCGAGGATCCCGAGGACGTGCGGGAGGTGCTGGACTGGGCGGGCGAGCCGCTGGCGACGATCGAGGTCGCAACGATCTGCGCGACCGGGCTGGACGACGCGCGCGAGCGCCTGGGGCGCGTCGCTGACGAGGCACACCTCGGCTTCGACGGGCTCTGGCACCTCACCGCGGTGGCCACCGCCGCATAGAAGGCCCGTCCGGGGGTATCCGACCGCGCGGCGGCTATGGTCGTGGGTGCGCGGTGCCCTCGTCCCACCGCGCACAGGCCATGAGCAACTCCATCCAACGGCATCCGCTGGGCGTGACCTGGGTCGAGACCTCGGGCATGCGCCGCGCCGCCCACGCGCTGCGCGCCGACGGCCGCCTGTGGCTGATCGACCCCTTCGAGGACGAGGTGGCGCTGAGCGCCGCCACCGAGCTCGGGACCCCGGCGGCGGTGATCCAGCTGCTCGATCGCCACAACCGCGACTGCGGCCCCATCGCCCAGCGCCTGGAGGTGCCCCTCCTGCGCGTCCCCGACGCCGTCAGCGACAGCCCGTTCACGGTGCTACCGGTCATCTCCCGCCCGTGGTGGCGTGAGCAGGCGTTGTGGTGGGAGTCAGAGCGCGCCCTGGTGATCGCCGAGGCGCTCGGCACGGCGCCGGCGTTCGCGCTGGGCCGGCGCGTCGGCCTCCATCCCGTGCTGCGGCTGCGCCCGCCCAAGGGTGCGCTGACGGCCTACTCCCCGGAGCGGCTGCTCGTGGGGCACGGCGCTGCGCTCGAATCCGGTGCAGCGTCGGCCATCACGGAGGCGCTTGACGGGGCACTCTCGGATATCCCCCAGTTGCTGCTGAAGTTGCCGTCGCTCGCACGTGGCACCTGACTTCGCTGCCGGACCTCGGCGGTAACGGTGTCCGCGTTATCTGGTACCTGGGTAGTAACCCCAATGTCTTAACACAATGAAAACTGACGCCGTTTTTACATCTAACGCCCAGAGCCGTACCGTTCAGGACCGCAGCCGACATCCGGAACGTCCGGCTGCCATCATCGGTCCCATGAGGGCTCGCGAGCCGCTTGGTGCCGTTCATCACGGTGGCGCGCTCGAGTTGAGTGCGACGGGATCCCGCGAGCCCCGAGGCCTGTCGTCACCGGCTGGCTGGATCGGCCTGGCGGGCCTGCTCATCGCCGCGTTGCTCATTTCGCTGTCGGCGGCGCACACCGAGCCGCTGCTGCCCGCGTCCCTGCGCCAGAGCCTCGGCGGCCTGGCCGGCGCGTTCGGCCACGTGGGCCTGGACATCGGCCTGCCCGGCCTGATCGCCGCGATGGTCCTGATGTTCGTGTCCTACGCCGTCGCGCTGCGCGCCGCCAAGCACCTCTCGCGCCGCGCCGTGCTGGTGAGCATCGCGGCGCTCAACGCGCTCGTGCTGGTCGCGCCCCCGCTGCTGTCCACGGACCTGTTCAGCTACATCGCCTACGGCCGGCTGGGCGGCACCTACGGCATCAACCCGTACCTGTACGGGCCGAACGTCATCTCCTTCGACCCCCTCTATCACCTCGTCGGCGCCCAGTGGACTCACACGCCCACCGCCTATGGGCCGCTGTTCACCGCGCTCAGCTATCCGCTGGCCGGCCTGAACATCGCCACCAACGTCTTCGCCTACAAGGGGATCGCCGCGCTGTCGTGCCTCGCGATCGTGGTGCTCGTGTGGCACGCCGCCCAGTTGCGCGGCATGGACCCGGTCAAGGCCGTCGCGCTCGTCGGGCTCAACCCGGTGATCGTGGTCTACGGCGTCGGCGGCGGCCACAACGACATGCTCATGCTGGCCCTGCTGGTGGCCGGCATCTACGTGCTCCTGCGCCAACGGGAGGGCACCGGCGGCGCCATGATCATCGCCGCCACCGCCGTCAAGCTGACCGCGGGCATGCTGCTGCCCTTCGCCATCGCCGCCAGCGCGGGACGGCGCGTGTACACGTCCGGGCGCGCCCGCATCCTCACGGGCGCCGCGCTGGCCGCCGCCCTGTTCGGCGGCATCGGGCTGCTCATGTTCGGCTCGGGCACCCTGCACCTGATCGGGACGCTCCAGACCATCCAGTCCCATGGCGGCATCCACAGCATTCCCGGCTTCATCCTCAACGCGCTCGGCCTCAAGCAGTTCGACGGCCTCGTTGGCGGCCTGCTGCGCATCGGCTACGCCATCAGCCTCGTCTGGCTCATGTGGCGCGTGTGGATCGGCGAGCTGGACTGGATCACCGCCGCCGGGTGGGCCACGGTGGGCCTGCTCGTCTCCGCCGGCCTGCTCATGCCGTGGTACATCGCCTGGCTGATCCCGCTGGCCGCGCTGAGCTCCGACCGGCGGCTGTGGATCACCGCCATCGTGCTCACCAGCCTGGGCCTCACCTCACTGTAAGGGCCCGCGGCGGCTGACGTCCGGCCCTGCAATTCCCGACAAAGCGCGGTCAGCGTCGGCGGTTTGCCGGGATTTGCATGTCACAGCTGCACGTCCCGGCAAACCACCCTCGCCCGGCCAGGTTTGCCGGGATTTACATGGTTCTACAGATTGACCGCGGCCATCCCCGTCTCGTCGTAGCGGTCCCCCGCGGGCCGCGGCACCTCGGCGTCGATCCGCGCCAGGTCCTCCGTGGTGAGCTCCACGTCGACGGCGCCGGCGTTCTGCTCCAGGTACTTCCGGCGCTTGGTCCCGGGGATGGGGACGACGTCGTCGCCCTGAGCGAGCACCCAGGCCAGCGCGAGCTGGGCCGGGGTGCAGCCCTTGGACTCCGCGATCTCCGCGACCTTGCCGGCGAGCTTGAGGTTGGCGTCCAGGTTATCGCCGGTGAACCGGGGGCCGTGGCGGCGGAAGTCGCTGGAGTCCAGCTCGTTAGGCGAGGTGAAGCGGCCCGAGAGGAAGCCGCGCCCCAGCGGCGAGTACGGGACGAAGCCGATCCCGAGCTCGCGGCAGGTCGGCAGGATCTCGGCCTCGACATCGCGGCTCCACAGCGAGTACTCGGTCTGCAGGGCGGTGATCGGATGGACCGCCTGGGCGCGGCGTAGGGTTTCTGCCGACGCCTCGGACAGGCCGATGTGGCGGATCTTGCCTTCCTTGACGAGCTCGGCCATCGCGCCAACCGTCTCCTCGATGGGGACGTTGGGGTCGACGCGGTGCTGGTAGAAGAGGTCGACGTAGCTGGTGCCCAGCCGCTTCAGCGAGCCCTCGATCGAGGTCCGGACGTGGTCGGCCGAGCCGTCGAGCGGCCCGGTGGTGCTCATGTCGCCGGCGGTCGCGTTGTCCATGCGGCGGGCGAACTTGGTGGCGATCACGTACTCGGCGCGGTGACCGGCGACGGCGCGGCCGACCAGCTCCTCGTTGGTCAGCGGGCCGTAGAGCTGGGCGGTATCCAGGAAGTTGATCCCCAGCTCGAGCGCGCGCTGGATGGTGGCGATCGCCTCGCCCTCGTCGGCCGAGCCGTAGAACGCCGACATCCCCATGCATCCCAGTCCCAGGGCCGAGACCTCGAGCGTTCCGAGCGTTCGCGTTTCCATTGGTTGATCTCCAATCACAGTCGGGGGTCCCGCTCACGATAGAAACGGCGTGTCACGATCCCGTGAATGGCAGCCGCCAAGAGCGAGGCCGTCGAGCTTGAAGTCGGCGACAGAACCGTCCGGATCTCCAGCCCCGACCGGGTGTACTTCAGCGCCCGCGGCGAGACCAAGCTCGACCTCGCCAACTACTACCTGAGCGTTGGCGACGGCATCGTCCGCGCCCTGCGCGAACGCCCGTGCATGCTGCACCGCTTCCCCTCGGGCGTGGACGGCGACAAGGTCCACCAGAAGCGCGTGCCCAAGGGCGCGCCCCCGTGGCTTCAGACCGTCCGCATCACGTTCCCGCGCTTCAACCGCACCGCCGATGAGCTGTGCGTCACCGAGCTGGCCAGCGTCATCTGGGCGGTGCAGATGTCGACGGTCGAGTTCCATCCCTGGAACTCGCGGTGCGCCGATGTCGAGCGCCCCGACGAGTGGCGGATCGACCTGGATCCGATGCCCGACTGCCCGCTGGACCGTGTCCGCCGGGTGGCGCGCACCGCCCACGAGGTGCTCGACGAGATCGGCGCCACCGGCTGGCCCAAGACCTCGGGCGGACACGGCATCCACATCTACGTGCGCATCAAGCCCGAGCACGGCTTCGCCGACGTCCGCCGGGCCGCGCTGGCGTTTGCACGCGAGGTGGAGCGCCGCGCTCCGGACGACGCCACCACCACGTGGTGGCGTAAGGACCGCGCGCCAGAGAAGGTCTTCGTGGACTACAACCAGAACGCCCGCGACCATACGATCGCCTCGGCGTACTCGGTGCGTGGCAACGTGCACGGCACGGTGTCCGCCCCGATCGCGTGGGACGAGATCGACGATGTGCAGCCCCAGGAGCTGACGATCGCCACCATGCCGGCGCGCTTCGCCAAGCTCGGCGACCTCCACGCCGGGATTGACGACGCCGTCTTCGACCTGGAGCCGCTGCTCGAGTGGGCGCAGCGCGACGAGCGCGCCGGCGAAGAGGCCCCGCCCGAGCCCGACACGGACACCGACACCGACACCGACGGCGCCTAGGCGGCCGACCAGCCGCTCCAGCGCTCGACGTCCACCGCCAGCACGGCCCCCACCACGCGCTGTTGCGGGTAGCGCGCCCGCAACAGCTCCACCGCGCGGCGCGCCTCCGGAGCGTCCAGCTCGAGCACCCGCCCGCGGCCCTCGGCGCGCACCCACCACAGCGCGGCCCAGTCGGCGTCGTCGTAGTGATCCACCAGCAACGCCACGAACGGGTTCTCCGCCACGTTGCGCAGACGTCTCAGCGCCGTGGTCCGCTTCGGCTTGGCATCGACGACGCTGTAGATGCAATCGCCGTCGACGGCGAACACGACAGGGACCAGGTGCGGCCGGCCGCGGGCGTCGGCCGTGGCCAGCCGCGCCACCCGCGCGGCGGCGAACCGCTCGCGCGCCTCGGCGGGGGTCACGCCTCCCCGGTCACCTCGGCGATGGCCGACTCCCAGCGCTCCAGCGCGCGCTCCACCACCGACCGGTTGCCCGACGGGATCCAGTGCACCGCCCGCGCAAAGCCGGCGTCGGTCAGCTCCGCGAGCGCCGCAGCCTCCGGGGGCACGCCCATCGCCATCATGTCGATCTGCCGGTCGGCGCGGGCGCGGAGGGCCTCGACGCGCGCCAGCAGGTCGTCCGGCCCGTAGTTGGGAAACCAGGCGTCGCCGAAGGCCAGCACGCGGTCCTCGACGGTCGGCCCGAGGCCGCCGACCAGCACCGGTGGGTGCGGGCGCTGGGCGGGCTTGGGCCAGGACCAGATCCGGTCAAAGGACACGAACTCCCCGTCATAGCTCGCCTCCTCCTGGGTCCAGATCGCCTTCATGGCCTCGATTCGCTCCTTCATCACGCGCATGCGCGTGCGTGGATCGGTGCCGTGATTGGCCATCTCCTCGCGGTTCCAGCCCGCGCCGACCCCGAACTCCAGGCGCCCTCCGGACAGGTGGTCGACCGACGCGACCTCCTTGGCGGTGATGATCGGGTCGCGCTCGATGACCAGGCAGATCCCGCTGCCCACCCGGAGCGTGGAGGTGGCCGCCGCGGCCGCGGTCAGCGCCACGAACAGGTCGTAGGTGTGGATGTACTTGCGCGGCAGCTGGCGGCCGCCGGGGTAGGGCGACTCGCGGCTGGCCGGGATGTGGGTGTGCTCGGCGAAGAACAGCGACTCGTGGCCGCGCTCCTCGATCAGCCGGGCAAAGGCTCCCGGCGCCATCGCGTCGTGTGTGGGGAAGTAGCCGATTCCGAATTCCATGCGGGCGAGTCTAGGCGTGCGCGCCGGCACCGCCCGGCTCGTCGAGGACGTCGCAGATCCTCGATGCGCTCAGGCGGTCGCGCGCAGCGCGCCGTCCACCGCCCCGCCCGATGCCGACGGCGCCGCTGCAACGGCTTCGTCCATCTGACGCACCCCCGGGACGAGCAGCGCGGCGAACGTCACCGCCGCGCCCAACACGCCGGCGCCGATCAGCGTCGTGCGCACGCCGAGCGCCGCGCTCACCGGGCCGGTGATGGCGAAGGAGACCGGCAGCAGCCCGATCGAGATGAGCCAGTCCAGGCTGGAGACGCGCCCGAGCAGCCGCGCTGGGACCAGACGCTGCTTCGCCGTGGACCAGGCGATGGTGCCGGCGGTCTCCAGGGCGTTGAAGGCGACGCTGGCCGCCATCAACCCCCACAGCCGGTCGGCCAGCCCGTAGCCCGCGATCGCGAGCGTCGCCAGCGTCCACGCGATGTACATGAAGGTCAGGCTGCGCCGCGGCAGCCCGCGCTGGCCGATCACGATCGCGCACAGCAGCGACCCCAGGCCGCCGGCGGCGAACACGAGGCCGAGGGCGCCCGCGCCGTCGGACAGGCGGTTCTTGACGATGAACGGCAGGAGCACCTCGGTGGGCCCCATGAACAGCAGGTAGGCGATGGCGGCGCTGACCAGCGTCGCCCACAGCCACGCCTGGCTGCGGACGTAGCGCAGGCCGGCCGCGACCTCCCGGCGCACCGAGCGGGTCGCCTCGGCGGGGTCCACCACCCGGCGGGCCGGCGACATCGCCAGCAGCGTGGCGGCCGAGACCACGAACGACGCCGCGTCCAGGCCGAACGCCCAGCCGACGCCGATCGCGCCCACGAGCATCCCGCCGAGCGCCGGTCCCGCCAGCCGCAGCGCGAGGGGGCGGATGAGCTGGTCCAGCGAGTTGGCCTGGGCCAGCGAGTCGGGCGGGAGGAGCTCGGGGACGAGCGCGTCCGACGCGGGATCGAAGAACGCCGTGGCCGCTCCGTAGACCACCGCGACCGCCATCAGCTCCCACAGCTGAAGCGATCCGCCCACCGACAGCACCGCCAGCGCCGCCAGCGCCAGCGCGCGCACGGCGTCGGCACACAGCATCACCAGGCGTCGGTCGTGGCGATCGGACACGGCGCCACCGATGAGCAGGCAGACGATCGTGGGGATCGTCATCGCGATGCCGACGCTGGCCAGGGCCGTCGGCGCATTTGACAGCGCGTACACCTGCCAGGCGAGCGCGACCAGGAACAGGCCGTCGCCCAGCAGCGAAACGCTCATCCCGCCCACCAGCAGGCGGTAGTCGCGGACGGCGAGCGGGGCGAACAGGCGCACGCGATCAAAGCCGCCCACCCGGTCCAGCCCTTCGTAGCTGTGCTGCATCGCCGAGCCCGGGCTCAGCTGGTGCCCGCCGGCGCCGCGGTGCCGTCGATCTCGTGGGCGCGCTCGTCCAGGTAGGCGATGAGCTGCGCCGGCTCCATCGGGCGGGCGAAGTAGAAGCCCTGACCCGTCTCGCAGCCGAGGTCGCGCAGGGTGGCGGACTGCTCGGGGTACTCGATGCCCTCGGCGACAACCTCGAGGTCGAACGTCTCGCCCAGGCCGAGGACCGCGGAGGCCAGGCCGGAGGTCACCGGAGAGGCGCCGGCGGCCAGCAGCGAGCGGTCCATCTTGAGGATGTCGAGCGGGAACTTGCTCAGATAGCTCAGCGACGAGTAGCCGGTGCCGAAGTCGTCCATGGCCAGGCGCACGCCGAGCTCGTGCAGCTCGGCGAGGCGGCTGACCGCGAGGTCGATGTCGTTCATCATCACCGACTCGGTGATCTCGAGCGTCAACGCGCTGGGCTCGAGGCCGGCCTCGGCGAGCGCGTCGCGGACGTCGTCCACGATGTCGGCGTGGAAGAGTTGCTTGACCGAGAGGTTGATGCCGATCGCCGGTTTGACCGGAGCGGTGGTCTGCTCGCGCAGGATCTTGGCCTGGCGGCACCCCTCGCGCAGGACCCAGCGGCCGATCGGGACGATCAGCCCGCTCTCCTCCGCGAACGGGATGAACTCGAGCGGCGGGATCAGGCCACGGCTGGGATGGCGCCAGCGCAGCAGCGCCTCGACCCCGGTGACCGCGCCGTCCTGGAGGCGGACCAGGGGCTGGTAGTGCAGCTCGAACTCGTCGCGATCGAGCGCCCGCTGCAGATCGGCGCGCAGCTCCAGGCGCGCCACGACCCGCTCGTGCATGGCGGGCTCGAAGACGCGGTAGCCGCCCTTGCCCTCGCCCTTGGCGATGTACATCGCCGCGTCGGCGTTGCGGATGAGCTCGTCCGCGTCGGTGCCGGCTCCCGCCTCCGCGACGGAGATGCCAAGGCTGGCGCGGATGACGATGTCGTTGTGGTCGAGATTGAGTGGGCGGCCGAGCTCCTCGAGGATCCGCTCGGCGGTCTCGGCGGCGGACTGGATGTCGTGGACGTCCTCCAGCAGGATCGCGAACTCGTCGCCGCCGAAACGCGCGGCCGTGTCGGCGGCGCGGATGCTGGCCGAGATCCGCTGCGCCACCTCGAGCAGCACGCGGTCGCCGGCGGCGTGGCCGAGGCTGTCGTTGACGGTCTTGAAGTCGTCGAGATCGACGAACACCACCGCCATGCCGATGCCCTCGCGCAGTGACCGGGCCACGGCGTGGCGGACGCGCTCGTTGAACAGAGCACGGTTGGCCAGATGCGTGACCGGGTCATGGAACGCCTGGTGGGCGAGCTGCTCCTCGAACTCCTTGCGCTCGGAGACGTCGCGGCCGTTGAGCACGATGCCGCGGACGGCCTCGTCGTCGAGCAGGTTGGAGTGCAGGATCTCGAAGTAGCGCAGCTCGCCGTCCTTGCTCTGCAGCAGGCACTCGATGACCTCGGGACGCCCGGTCGCGCCGGCGCCGTCGGACAGGCGCCGCAGCAGGCGGCCCTGCTCCTCGGGATGCAGCAGGGTCTCGAAGGAGCGGCCGATGACCTCGTCGGCGGTGTAGCCGAGCACCCGCTCGATCGACGGGCTCTGGTAGGCGATCGTGTTGTCGGCGCGCAGGACGGTGATGAGGTCGGTCGCGTTGGCCACGAGCGTGGAGAAGCGCGCCTCCGATGCCTGACGGTGCACCTCCTCCGACAGCTCGGCGCTGCCGAGCGCCAGCGCCACCTGGTGAGCGAGCGTCCGCATCGCATAGCGGGTGTCGGCATCGCCGACGGGGATGCCGGCCACCACGAACATCAGCAGCGAGTCGGCGGTCTCGCCCTGGCGGACTTCCAGCCCGAGGACCGGGTCCTCGCCGACCGGCAGCCGCAGCTGCTGGCGGGCGTAGGCGGGCAGCAGCGAGACGCCGCGGGCATCGCAATCCTGCACGAGCTCGGCGACCTCGCCCGAGACCGTCCAGTCGGCCAGCCCGCCGCCATCGTCGATGGAGAGCACGGCCACCTGGTCACCGGTGATCCGGCAGAGGCGCGCTTCGACAGCGTCGCCCAGCTCCACGACGGCCTGCAGCGCGGCGATCACGATCTCGTTGGGGTCGGTGGCGCCCACCAGCAGGCCGCCCGCGGCGCTGAGCGCCTGCTCGCGTGCGGCGGCCTTCTCGCGCTGGCGCACGAGACCGGCCATGCGTCCCACGACCAGGCAGAAGAGCAGGATCGAGGCGCCGATGAGGACCACGGCGTCCCAGCTGTGGTTCGGCAGCGTCCGAGTGAGCTCGAGCCCCGGGGCGATGAGGGTGGCGCCGGCGAGCAGGACGAGCCGGAGCCCCGTGAGGCGCGACTCCCGAGCTGTCTCCACGTCGGAGAGCTCCACCATCGACGGGTGCAGCGCCGCGGCGCCCCACAGGAGGTAGAAGAAGATCCAGCCGGCGTCCAGCCACAGCTGGTGGGTGTAGGTGCCGTCCAGCGTGAGGATGCCGTAGACGAAGTCGGTGAGCAGCAGCGTGACGATGCTCGCGGTCAGCAGATAGAAGCTGGGGCGGCGCTTGCCGGCGTCGACGGCGAGGCGGATGACGGCGGCCAGCAGGATGAGGTCGCCCGTCGGGTAGGCGATCGAGACGAGCTTGGGGATCAGGGTCATCGTGCCGTCGTGGATGTACGGGGCGATGAGGAAGAGGAAGGAGACGAGGCTGAGCCCGAGGCTCATGATCACGGAGTCGATGACCCCGGGGCCGTCGGCGCGCTGGTTGCGCCGCCGCACCAGCAGCACGATCCCGATCATGAGCACCGGGTAGACGCCGATGTACATGGCGTCGCCCGGCGAGGGGAACGGGACGTCGGCGTGAAACAGCTTCGGGTAGCTGTAGGTGTAGACATCGCCCAGGAAGAACAGGAGCAGGCCGGCCGCCATGAACCACCAGGCGGTAGCCGCGGCGGGGCGGTGAATCCGTATGCCCCCGACGACGCCGATCACCCCGTAGAGCCCCAGGCCGTTGATGACCGGCCCCGAACCCTTGAACGGCGGGACGAACACGTAGAGCCCGCACAGAATCGCGCCGGCCGCGAGGTACAGCCACCAGTAGTGGCGCGAGCGTGTAGACATCCTGTCCGCTGGCGAGGTGCTCATGGTGCTGGATTAGTCGGCAGCGGTGCCCTGAAGCTTGAAGCGCTCAGCCACTTCGCCCAGGACGTCACACAGATGGTCGACCTGCTCGTCGGTGTTGGCCGACGTCAGCTGCAGCCGGAAGCCCACTTCATTGCGCGGAACGAGGGGGTAGACGGCCATCGTCACGTAGATGCCGCGATCGAACAGCAGGTCGCCGACCTCGTCCACGCTGTCGGGGTCCGCCAGCGGCACCTCGACGATCGGAAAGCCGGACTCGTTGGGCGTGTAGACGCCCAACTCGGAGAGACGGTCCAGGACGCGCCAGGTCAGGTGGTGCAACTTGCCGCGCAGTTCCTCGCCGCGCTCGGCGTTGACCCGCAGGCCTTCGAGCACCGTGGCCAGGGAGGCGACGGGCGAGGGACCCGAGTAGAGGTACGGCGGCGCGGCGGTCTTGAGCACCTGCTTGACCGGGGTCGGACAGGCGATGAACGCCAGCAGCGAGGAGTAGGCCTTGGAGAAGCCGCCGACGAGGACGATGTTGTCGTAGGTCTCACCCAGGTGACGGACGATGCTGTTGCCGCGGGCGCCGTAGTCGCAGACCTCGGCGGAGGAGCGCTCGCCGATGACGCCGAAGCCGTGGGCGTCGTCGACGTAGAGCAGGGCGCCATGCTCGCGGGCGAGCTCGGCGAACGCGTGCAGATCCGGTGCGTTGCCGGTCATGCTGTTGACGCCGTCAATGCAGATCATGCCCGGGCGCCGCCAGTCGGACTTCAGCAGCGCCTCGAGCTCGTCCAGGTCGTTGTGGCGGAACCGAGCGATGCTCGCGCCGCGGGCCTCGGCCATCGCGCAGCCGTCGTAGATCGTCTTGTGGGCGCGGCTGTCCAGGAAGACGGTGCCCCCGCCGGCCAGCACGGGGATGACCGACATGTGAATGTGGGTGATCGTCGGCAGCACGAGGCTGTCCTCGGCGCCGAGCAGTTCGGTGAGCTGGTCCTCGATGTCCTCGTAGAGGATCGGGCTGCCGAGCAGGCGACTCCAGCTGGGGTGCGTGCCCCACCTGGCCAGGTACTCGGGGACCGCGTTGATGATCTCCTCGTCGAGGTCCAGCCCGAGGTAGTTGCAGGACGCGTAGTCAGTCAGCCAGTGATCGCCGATGCGGATATCGCGCCCGTCGATCTCCTCGATGACCGCGTCGAGCATGCGGTGCGAGTACTGGAGCCGGGCGAGGTCCTCGGTGGACCGGATCCAGCGCTGGAGCCACTGGTCATGGTGGCGCTGACCCCAGCCGAGAGCCTCACGCGGATCGACGCGATGCGGCACGGCCAAGGAGCCGCGCGAAGGCTGAGTGCGAGTGGGATCGGGTGCGTCTGACCGGCGCATCTTTCGGGTTATCGGTCACGTTCCCGCGAACCTGTAGATCCCCGGTCAACTTTTCGGAAATCTTCACCTAGCGGGCCCAACTCGGCCACCAGCGGCCTGCGCGAGCGCGATCGCCCCGAGCACGCCGGCACGGTCGCCGAGCGCCGGTGCCACCACGTAGCGGTCGATCTCGTCGCCCATCAGCGGCGTGTCGAGGTAGCCCGCGTTGAGCCTCACGAGGTGCGCGCGGACCTCGTCCATGAGGCCCGAGCGCTCCATCACGCCACCACCGATCACCACCCGCCGCGGCGAGGCGACGAGCACGATCGCGAGCACGCCGAGCGCGATGTACTCGGCCTCCAGCGCCCACGCCGGATGGTCGTCGGCCAGGTTCTTGGGGTCGGCGCCCCAGCGCGTGCGGATTGCCCCGCCCGCGGCCAGGCCCTCCCAGCAGTCGCCGTGCGCGGGGCAGGCGCCCTCAAACGGGTCACGCGCGCGGTCGTGGGGGATGCGCAGGTGCCCGGCCTCGGGGTGGACGAGACCGTGGACCGGGCGGCCGTTGATGAGCAGGCCGGCTCCGATCCCGGTGCCGACGGTGAGGTAGCAGACGCTGTCGACGCCCCGGGCGGCGCCCCACCGCCGCTCGCCCAGGGCCGCGGTGGTCACGTCGGTGTCGAAGTACACCGGCAGCCCGAGACGGTCGCCGAGCACGGGCGCCACCGCGACGTGGGCCCAACCCGGCTTGGGGGTGCTGGTCACGTAGCCCCAGGTCGGCGAATCCCGGTCGAGGTCGACGGGGCCGAATGAGCCGATGCCGATCGCCGCCGGCCGCGGACCGCGCTCGAAGAAAGCCGCGATACGCGTGAGCGTCGGCCCGGGCTCTCCGGTGGGGAAGGTCTCCTGCGCCACGATGTCGTCAGGTCCGGTGCCGAGCGCGCACACAACCCACGTGCCGCCCGTCTCGACGCCCCCATAGATCTCCGCCATCGCTGGCAATCATGAACGCTGTCCGGGCGCGCCGCCTCGCCGCCGCGGTACTCGGGCCGCGGCGGAGCTAGAGGTCGGGCCAGAGCGCGCCGTCGGCGACGGCGCCCTGCTCGATCTGCTCGAGGGTCTCGTCGGTGCGCCGGTCGGCCACCATCGCCTCAAGCGCCTCGCCCACCGTCCGGGCCCACACCCGCCGCATGACCACCGGGCGCCCACCGTCGGCGCTGAGCTCGGTCCAGTCCAGCGCGACCAGCGCGCGCCGGCCGTCGCGCGTCAGCGGCCGGTGGTCGTCGGGATCGGCTCCCGAGAACACCGTGATCTGCGCGCGCCAGCCGTGCGGACACAGCTCGCTCATCAGCGCCCGCGCCCGCTCCTCGGCATCCGCGGCGTCCTGTCGCGGGCGGCGCCCGCGCCACCCGGCCAGACCGCGGCGCGAGCGGGAGACGGCCATCCCCAGCAGCGGGCCCATCACCGCCCCGACACAGACCACGAACACGACGAGCGCGAGTGCCCCCAACAGGCCCTGCGGGCCCGGATGGACGCGCGCGCCGCCGAATGGTGCCGCCCAGATCAGCACACGTCCACGGTACCCGGTGGGGCGGGCCCGTCAACCCGAAATCAGCCGCCCGAGGCCGGCAGCGTGAGCAGGACGGCGCTCCCCGGCGCCAGCGTGACCGAGTACGCGCCGCCCCGGGGCACGATCGCCTGTGGCCGGGGTGGCGCGAGCACCCCGGTGGGGCTGGCGGCGCCGAAGCTCTGGCCGCCCAGCGTCACCCCAGACGTGGCATAGGCGCTGGAGGCGCGCAGCCGCTCCACGCTCGCCGGGCCCGGGACGACGGGCGTGCGCACGACCGCCAGCGCCGGCGCGGACAGGCTGTCGTTGATGAGCAGCACGCGGAGCCGGTGGTCGGGCGCGAGCGTCGCCCACGCGCGCAGCGGGCCGGTGCTGCCCGAGACGACGCGGAGCAGTCGCGACCCGGCGGGGGCGGCCTGCGCGAACATCACCGCCCCGTAGTAGAGGGGGTGCACGCTCGCTCGCCAGTGGCCGTGCGCCAGCGCGAAGTCGAACAGCCCGTTGGCGGAGTTGGGATAGCTGTGGAGGTTGACCCCGTCCACGCCGTCGCCGGCCATCGTGAACAGCGCGTCCATGACCCAGAGCGCCGAGGCCAGGGTGTTGCTCACGCCCAGCCGTCCGTTGCAGCTGATCGAGCCCATCTCGTCGATCCGGTACGCGGCGCCGTTGCGGTGCGCCAGCGCCACGTAGGGGCCGATCTGACTGACCTCGCCGCGCGACGCGTCGAGGCTGAGCAGGTGAGGCACTGACGGGTAAGCGGGCGAGGCCGGACTGGTCACGCACTGGTTGAGCCCATAGGCGTGCGAGGTGAGCATCCGCTCCTGCGAGTGGGGCGACAGCAGGCGGTCAAACGCGTCGGCCCACGGCAGAGTGCCCGTTTCGGGGCCCGCGATCGGCAGCCGCGGCACGACTCGCAGCGTCCGCGCCACCTCGCTGACGTATTTCTCGGGGCCGTACGCGGGCGCCCGTGAGAACACCGGCGAGCCGGTGTGGCTGTACCACGGCAGCGGATGGCCGCCGTCGCGCCGGTACCAGGGGACGAGCGTATAGAGGTCGGGCTCGTTGCCGATCTCGAGCGCGGCGATGTAGCGGCTGCCGATGCCCGTCACGAGCCGGTCGGCCTCGGCCTGGCTGATGCGGGTGCGATCGGCCTCCAGGTTGATGCCCAGCAGGATCTGCGCGTCGGTGGCCTGCGCCAGGGCGTGGGCGTCGGCGGCCCAGCGTGTGCTGAGGTCATAGGTGACGCCCAGCGGCCGGCTCAGTCCCCGCACCGGCCACCACACCCGGTCGGTGCTCTGGCCGCCGATCCGCACGCTGGGCCGGCCACCCGGGTCGAGGTTACGCAGCAGTTGCACGAAGACGGGGTTGGCCGACGTCGCGGTGGGCCCGGAGAGCTTCGGGATCTCGTTGAACTCCAGCGCGAGCCCGAGGAAGCCGGCCGGGATCGGACGGCCGTGCTGCGCGCCGGTGACACCGAGGCGAAAGACATAGGCCTGGGCCGCGGAGGCACCAGCCGAGGCGCACACCGCGGCGCCCAGCGCCGCCACGCACAGCAACGTCATCAGCCGGCGAGTCAGCCGGAGTGGCGGGGCGAGCACGCGCGGAGGCTACCCACTTTGTGGAACAGTTCCGCCGATGGCCCGGCCCCCGGCGACTCCCCGCGCGCTGGCGGTGGCGCGGGGCGACGAGCCCGCCGACACCCTCATCACCGGCGGGCGCGTCTTCTCCGACGCCACTCGCGAGTGGATCGACACCTCCCTGGCGCTGGCCGACGGGGTCATCGCCGGCTGGGGGGATCGTGAGGCGCGCGAGACGATCGACGTGGACGGCGCCGCGCTGACCCCGGGTTTCGTCGACGCCCACATGCACCTGGAGTCCACCAAGCTGTGGATCGACGAGTTCGTGTCCACGGTGCTCCCGGCCGGGACGACCGCAGTCGCCGCCGACCCGCACGAGCTCGCCAACGTCCTGGGGGTCCCCGGGATCCTCGCCCTGATGGAGGCGGCGCGACCGCTGCCGCTCACGTTCGCCGTGTACGCGTCCAGCTGCGTGCCGGCCTCGCCGTTCGAGTCCTCCGGGGCAACGCTCGACGCCTCCGACATCGAGGGGCTCATCTCACACCACGGCGCTCGCGGCGTGGCCGAGGTCATGAACTTCCCCGGCGTGATCGCGGGCAATCCGGAGATGCTCGCTCGCATCTCCGCCGCGGGCGCGCTGCCCGTGGACGGCCACAGCCCGGGGGTGACGGGCAGGATGCTCGACGCCTATCTCGCCGCCGGCGTCGAGTCCGATCACGAGAGCACCACGCTGGCCGAGGCCGAGGAGAAGCGCCGCAAGGGGATGTGGGTCTTCCTGCGCCAGGGGTCGGCCAGCCAGAACCTGGTGGAGCTCGCGCCCACGATCGTGGCCCACGGCACCGACCGGGCGGCGTTCTGCACTGACGATCGCGAGCCCGACACGCTGCGCCGCCTGGGCCACGTCAACGACTGTGCCCGGCTGGCGGTGGCGGCCGGCATCTCCGAGGTCGAGGCGATCCTGTTGGCGAGCACCAACCCGGCGCGCTACCACGGCCTCAGCGCGCTGGGCTCGCTGGGCCCCGGCCACCAGGCCGACGTGCTGGCGTTCTCCTCACTGGGCTCGTGGCGGCCCGAGCGCGTGTGGCAGCGGGGGCGGCTGGTGGTGGCCGAGGGCGCGCTGGTCCCCGGCGCCGTGCCCGCGGCGCCCGCTCCCGCGCGGCTGCGCGACACGGTCAACATCGGCCCGCTGCCCGGCGCCGACGCGCTCGTGCTGCCGGCGCGGCTCGGTACGCACGTCCGGGCGGTGGGCGTGGAGAGCCACAGCCTCACCACTCGCCGTGCCGAGCTCGAGGTGGAGCCCGACGCCGACCTGGCCCATGCCGCGGTCGTGGAGCGCCATCACGCCACCGGCCGGGTGGGGCGCGGCTTTGTCACCGGCTTCGGCCTGAAGCGCGGGGCCATCGCCTCGACCGTCGCCCACGACGCCCACAACCTCGCTGTGGTCGGGCGCTCGGGCGAGGACATGCACACCGCCGTCGCTCACCTGGCCGAGATCGGCGGCGGGCAGGTGGCGGTCCTGGACGGCCACGTGCTGGCCGAGGTCCCGCTGCCGCTGGCCGGCCTCATGAGCGACCGCCCGGCCGGCGAGGTGTCGGCGCAGATCGAGGCGCTCAACCGCGCGGCCGCCGAGCGGCTGGGAACCACCGTGGCGGAGCCGTTCATGCAGCTCTCGTTCATCGCGCTGAGCGTGATCCCGCAACTGCGCCTCACCGACGGCGGGCTGGTGGACGTGGACCGCTTCGCCTACGTGCCGGTGCAGGTCAGCTGATCGCGGATCTCGCTCGTCCGTGAGCTCCACCACGCTTCAGCAGCGCCGCCGCGCGCCGGGCGGCGGCGGATTGGCAACGCCCGCGCGAGGGGTTAGCGACGCGTTAGGCGGGGTCGTTTCGGGCCCCGGAGATGAGAGCTCGCTTAGCGAACCCGCGTTGGTTTAAGCGGCGCTAAGGCGCCGTGCCGAACCTCGCTCCGGGCTCGCCGTTGAGAGGGGCGCACCATCGGACGGCGAGCTCCGACGCCGGCCTGCAAGCAGGCCGGCCCCGACGACTGCCCACGCACGAAAGGACACCATGCGCGATACCAGCCACCCCCGCCTGCGAGCCGCCCTGCCCCTCGCGGTCAAGGTCCCCGAGATCACGCTCATCTTCTGGGTGCTCAAGCTCCTGACCACGGGCATGGGCGAGGCGATGTCGGATTTCATGGGGCAGCACAGCGTCCCGATCGCCGGAGCCGTCGGCATCTTCGGGCTGGCCTTCGCGTTGTGGCTCCAATTCCGCAGCCCGGAATATCGCGCGGTCGTGTACTGGTTTGCGGTGATGATGGTGGCGGTGTTCGGCACCATGGCGGCCGACGGGATCCACGACGGCGCCGCCATCCCGTACACGATCACCACGCCGCTGTTCGCCGTGTTCGTCGCGCTCACGTTCCTGGTCTGGCATCGCAGCGAGGGCACGCTCTCCATCCACTCCATCAACACCCGCCGGCGAGAGGCCTTCTACTGGACCGCTGTGCTGGGCACCTTCGCCTTGGGCACCGCGGCCGGCGACCTCACCGCCTACTCGCTGAACCTCGGCTTCTGGGCCTCGGCGGCGCTGTTCGCGGTCGTGTTCGCGATCCCGGGGATCGCCTGGTGGCGCTTTAACCTCAACCCGATCCTGGCCTTCTGGGCCGCCTACGTCGTCACGCGCCCGCTGGGGGCATCGATCGCCGACGGCTTCAGCAAGCCCACCAATGGCGGCCTGGGCTGGGGCGACGGCACGGTGAGTGCCATCGCGCTCGTCGCCTTCGTCGCGCTGGTGGGGTACGTCGCGGTCACCAAGCGCGACGTGCAGCGCCGCCATCATCACCTCCACCTGCCCCAACCATGGACCGAACGTCCAGAGGGCGGGGTCCTCTAGACCAAGGTGCAGTAGCCAACGCCGCGGCCGGAGTTGACACTGCTCTCGCCCCCTCTCCCCCCTGCGCCGCGTCCGCTCAAGACAGCGGACGCGGCGCCCTTTTTCCTGCGGGGCCTCGGACTCCAGGTGTCCGGCGTGACCGCGGTGACCGGCGATACTGTGGGGCGGGGGCCGGCCTGAGCGCCGGCCGTTCCATCCACAGCGCCAAGGAGGCCGGCCGATGTCGAGGGTCGCCGAGGCACGGGTCATCGTCACGTGCCCGGGCCGCAACTTCGCCACGCTGAAGCTGACCACGGAGGACGGCGTCACCGGCCTGGGCGACGCCACGCTCAACGGCCGCGAACTGGCGGTCGCGGCCTACCTCGAGCAGCACGTGTGCCCGCTGCTGATCGGCCGCGACGCCGGCGCCATCGAGGACACGTGGCGCTACCTCTACAACGGCGCCTACTGGCGGCGCGGCCCGGTGACGATGACCGCGATCGCCGCCGTCGACACCGCCCTGTGGGACATCAAGGGCAAGACGGCCGGCCTGCCGGTGTACGAGCTGCTCGGCGGGCGCTGCCGCACCGGGGTGACGGTCTACGGCCACGCCAATGGCGAGACGCCCGGCGACGTCCTCGCCGCCGTGGGGCGCTACGTCGAGCTCGGCTACCAGGCAGTCCGCGTGCAGTGCGGCATCCCGGGCCTGCCCGCGACCTACGGCGTGAGCCGCGGCGACATGTTCTACGAGCCCGCCGAGGGCGAGCGGCCGCGCGAGGAGGTGTGGTCCACCCGCCGCTACCTGGCCACTGTCCCCGATGTCCTTCACGAGGTGCGGGCTGCCTACGGGCCCGACCTGAATCTGCTGCACGACGTCCACCACCGCCTGACCCCGATCGAGGCCGCCCGGCTCGGCCGGATGCTCGAACCGGTCGGGCTGTTCTGGCTGGAGGACCCCGTGCCGGCCGAGCTCCAGGCCAACCTCCGGCTCGTGCGCTCGCACACCACCACGCCGCTCGCCATCGGCGAGGTGTTCAACTCGATCTGGGACTGCCAGCAGCTCATCTCAGAGCAGCTCATCGACTTCATCCGGATGAGCGTCGTGCACTCGGGAGGCATCACCCACCTGCGGCGCATCCTGCACCTCGCCGAGCTCTACGGGGTGCGCTCAGGCTGTCACGGCGCGACCGACCTGTCCCCCGTCTGCATGGCCGCGGCGCTGCACCTCGACCTCGCCATCCCCAACTTCGGGCTGCAGGAGTACATGCGCCACGGCGATGACACCGATCGCGTCTTCCCGCACGGCTACAGGTTCCGCGACGGGATGCTGCACCCCGGTGACGAGCCCGGGCTGGGAGTGACGATCGACGAGGAGCTCGCGGAGTCGTTCCCGTACCGGCCGGCGCTACTGCCGGTGGCGCGCCTGGAGGACGGGACGATGCACGACTGGTAACCGCCGCCGGCTCGGGACGTGGTTGACAAAAGCGCCCTGTGCGGGCGGATTTGTCGACCACGTCGGAGCACATACCTGCCGCTGCTACTGTAAACCTTTACATGGCAGCGGGGATCCACGACGTCGCCCAGCGCTCCGGAGTGTCTGTGGCCACCGTCTCGCGCTCCTTCACCGCCCCGGACACGGTGCGCGAGATCACCCGCGTGCGCGTGCTCAGCGCAGCCGCCGAGCTCGGCTACCGCCCCAACCGCGCCGCCCGCGGCCTCATCACCGGCCGGACCGGCAACATCGGCGTGATCGTCCCCGACCTCGGCAACCCGTACTTCCAGGGGGTGCTCAAGGGCGCCCAGGCGCGGGCGCGAGCGGCTGACTACGCCGTCTTCGTCGCCGACGGGCAGGAGAGCGCGGCCGAGGAGGAGGCGCTCATCGCCGCCATGAGCAAGCAGGTCGACGGGATCGTGTTGTGTTCCAGCCGCCTGGCCCCGGCGACGCTGGCGGCCCTCGAGCCCGCGCCCGCCGTCGTGCTGCTCAACCGCCGCGTCGACGGCCTTGCCACCGTGACGGTCGACAGCGCCGACGGGATGCGCCAGGCCGTGGATCACCTGTCGGCGCTCGGCCATCGCCGGTGCGCGTTCGTCTCGGGCCCGCGGCGGTCGTGGTCCAACCAGCAGCGCCTGCGCGGGCTGCGCGCCGCCGCGCGCGCCGCGCGCCTGGACGTCCTGACGGTCGGCCCCGTGGCACCCCGGTTCGAGGGCGGCGCCGGCGCGGCCGAGCGCGTGCTGGCCGCGGGTGTCACCGCTGTGCTGGCTTACAACGACCTCGTGGCCGCGGGCATCCTCAGCCGCCTGGCCGAGCTCGGTGTCGGCGTGCCGGACGAGCTCAGCGTCGTCGGCTTTGACGACATCCCGCTGGCGGCCATGCTCACGCCGGCGCTCACCACGGTGGCCGCCCCGACGACGCAGGCCGGCGCGTGCGCGGTCGAGGCGTTGCTCGGCCGCCTGGAGCCCGACACCGCGGCCCCGGCCGCCTGCGAGCGCGAGCTGCCGGCCACCCTCGTGGTGCGCAGCTCGACCACCGCCCCGGCCGACCTCCTTACCGCGACAACTGAGAGGACTGTGTGATGCGACACCTGACGACCGCGGGCGACGAGACCGCGCACATCAACCTCGCCCTGGCCGAGCTGAGCCCGGGCGGGGAGCTGGTGCTCGAGGACCACGGCGAGACGGCCGTCGTCGTCCTCACCGGCGTGCTGGACGCTGCCACCACTGACGGGCGCTCGCTGGGCCGGGCCGGTGGACGCGCCTCGGTGTTCGAGGCGCCCGGCGACACCGTCTACGCGCCGGCGGGGACCGGACTGCGCCTGACCGGCGCGCTCGACGTCCCCGCCCAGGTGGCGATCGCGAGCGCGACCGCCGAGCCGTCGCCCGACGCGCCCCCGGCCCGCGTGATCGGCCCCGCCGACCAGCGGATCGCCGAGGTCGGCGAGGGCAACTGGTCGCGCAGCGTGCGCACCATCCTCGGGCCCGAGCACGATGCCCAGCGGCTGCTGCTGGGCGAGACGATCAACCCCCCGGGCAACTGGTCCTCCTATCCCCCGCACCGCCACGATCGCCACAACCCGCCCGAGGAGGTGGACCTCGAGGAGGTCTACCTGTTCCGGGTGAACCCGCCCGGCGGTTTCGGCATCCAGATCCGCTATGAGCTCGACGGCGCGGGCAGCGAGGAGTCGTTCCTCGTCCGCGATGACGACGTCGCGGTCATCCGCTCCGGCTTTCACCCGGTGGCCGCGGCCTCCGGCTATGAGCTGTACTACCTGTGGGTGATGGCGGGCGAGGGACGCGTGATGATGCCCTACCTCGATCCCGCCCATGCGTGGGTGCAGAACGGGCGATGACCGTGGAGCTCGCCGACGTCCTCATCCAGCTGCACCCCGGCGATCCGGTGGCGCTGGCGCGCCGGGAGCTCGCTCCCGGCACCGAGCTCAACGGCCCCGGGCGCCACATCGCCGTCCGCGACACGGTGCCCCACGGCCACAAGCTCGCCCTGGTCGACATCGCCGCGGGCGAGCAGGTCCTCAAGTACGGCCAGCCGATCGGGATCGCGACCCGGCCGATCGCGGCGGGCGAGCACGTCCACGAGCACAACCTGCGCTCGCTCTCGCGCGAGGGGCTGCCCGTGCCCGCGCAGACGGGCGCCGGAGGCCCGACCGCGGCGGGTGCGCCCGCGGCCGGTGCGCCCGCGGCGGGCGGGAGCGCGATTCCCGGAGACATCCCCACGTTCGACGGGATCGTCCGCCCCGACGGCCGCGTCGGCACCCGCAACTACGTCGCGGTGCTCAGCTCGGTCAACTGCTCGGCGACCGTGGTCAAGCGGATCGCGGCCGGGTTCGCGGCGCCGGGCGCGCTGGACGACCATCCCGGCGTGGACGGCGTCATCGCCATCACCCACGGCAGCGGCTGCGGCCTCTCCCGCGACGGGGCCGGGCTCGAGGTGCTCCGCCGCACGCTGGCGGGCTACGCGCGCCACCCCAACATCGCGGCCGTCGTCGTCGTCGGGCTCGGCTGCGAGGTCAACCAGATCAACGCGCTCATCGACGGATTCGACCTTCCGGAGGGCGTGCCGCTGCGCCGTCTCGTCATCCAGGAGCTCGGCGGGTCGGTGGCCACCGTGCGCCGCGGCATGGAGCTCGTCACCGAGCTGCTGCCGGCGGCGGCCGCGCCGCGCCAACCGGTGCCGGCGAGCGAGCTGATGCTCGGCCTCAACTGCGGCGGCTCGGACGGATGGTCGGGGGTCACCGCCAACCCGGTGCTCGGCGTCGCCGTCGACCGGCTGGTCGCCGCCGGCGGGACCGCGATCCTCGGGGAGACCCCGGAGATCCACGGCGCCGAGCACCTGCTGACCAGCCGCGCCGCGTCGCCCGACGTGGCCCGGGCGCTGATGGAGCGGATCGAGTGGTGGGAGGCCTATACCGCGGCCGAGGGCGGCAACATGGACAACAACCCCTCGCCGGGCAACCGCGCCGGCGGGGTGACGACGATCGAGGAGAAGTCGCTCGGCGCCGTCGCCAAGGGCGGTTCCACGCCGTTGCAGGCCGTGTACCGCTACGCCGAGCCCGTCACCTCCAAGGGGCTGGTGTTCATGGACACGCCCGGCTATGACCCCGTGAGCGTCACCGGGATCGTCGCCGGCGGCGCCAACCTGGTCTGCTTCACGACCGGCCGCGGCTCGGTGTTCGGCTGCAAGCCCGCTCCCAGCCTCAAGCTGGCGACCACGACTCAGCTCTACGAGCGGATGCCCGACGACATGGACTTCAACGCCGGGACGGTCCTGGACGGCGAGGCCACCGTCTCCGAGCTGGGCGACGTCCTGTTCGACGAGATCCTGGCCACCGCCTCGGGACGGTCCACCAAGTCAGAGGAGTTCGGCTTCGGCGACGAGGAGTTCCGTCCCTGGCAGCTCGGCGCGGTGATGTGACCCCGCGCCTGAGCCTTGCCACGCTTAACCGGGTGCCGCGCGACCTGGCGCCGCGCGTGGACCCCTGCGCGCTGCCGGTGGGGATCGTGCACCTGGGCGTCGGCGCGTTTCACCGCGCCCACCAGGCGGTCTACACCGAGGACGCGATCGCCGCCGCCGGTGGTGACTGGGGCATCTGCGGTGTCAGCCAGCGCAGCCCGTACGTGATTGAGCAGCTCGCCCCCCAGGACGGGCTCTACACCCTGGCCCAGCGCGACGGTGCCGGCGAGCGGCTGCGCGTGATCGGCGCGGTGCGCGAGCTGCACTGGGCCCACGCCGACCCCGATGTGCTCCGCGACCGGCTCGCCGCCCCCGGCACGCGCGTGATCACGCTGACCGTGACCGAGAAGGGCTATCACCACGATCCGGCGACCAATCGCCTCCGGCTCGACAGCCCCGACGTGGCCGCCGACCTCGCTGACGGCGGATCGCGCACGGTCGTGGGCCAGCTCGCCGGTGGCCTGGCGCGACGGCGCGCCACTGACGGCGGCCCGGTCACGGTGCTCTGCTGCGACAACCTCCCTGACAACGGCGCGGTGCTGCGCGGCCTGGTGGCCGACTTCGTCGCCCACGATCCGCACGCCGACGGGCTGGGCGAGTGGATCGCGGCACACGTCCGCTTCCCGTCCACGATGGTCGACCGCATCACCCCCGCCACCACCGAGGACGACCTCGCCCGCATCGCCGATGCGCTCGGCGCCCGGGACGCCGGCGCCGTGGTCACCGAGCCGTTCACCCAATGGGTGATCGAGGACGACTTCGCCGCCGGGCGGCCGGCGTGGGAGCGGGCGGGGGCGATCCTCACCACCGATGTGCGGCCCTACGAGCAGATCAAGCTGCGCATGCTCAACGGCGCCCACTCAACGCTCGCCTATCTCGCTCAGCTCGCGGACTGCGAGCTCGTCTCCGACGCCGTCGGTGACGACGGGCCATTCACCACGGCGGTCGGCGCGCTCATGGCCGGCGACGTCGCGCCCACCCTGGCGGCACCGACCGGCTTCGACCTCGGCGCATACCAGGCCGAGCTGCTGGAGCGCTTCGCCAACCCGGCGCTGCGCCACCGCACATCGCAGATCGCCATGGACGGCAGCCAGAAGCTGCCGATGCGCCTGCTGGGCACGATCCGCGATCGCCGCCGGGCGGGGGCGGAGCCCGTCATGGCGTCGCTGGGCGTCGCCGCCTGGATGCGCTTCGTGAGCGCCCGGCGCTCGGACAGCGGGCGCGAGCTGACCGTCGACGACCCGCTGGCCGGCGAGATCGCCAAGCGGCTGCACGGCCGTGAGGAACCGGAGGCCGTCGTTGACGCGCTGCTGTCGATGGGCCCGATCTTCGACGCTGAGCTCGCCGGCGACGCCGGTTGGCGCGGGCTGCTGGTACATCACCTCGACGCCCTGAGCCGCGACGGGGCGCGGTCCACCGCGCGCCGCCTCAGCGGCTGAGGTCAGAATGGCGTCCATGTCCGACCGGCTTCCCATCACCCCGCAGCTGCAGGAGTCCGGCGTGGTGGCCATCCTGCGCGGCGCCAGCGACCGCCATCTCGAGGCCGTGTCGCGCACCCTGGGCGAGGCCGGGGTGACGTGCCTGGAGCTGACGCTCACCACCCCGGGCGCGGTCGAAGCGCTGGCCCGCGTACGCGCCGAGCTCGATCCCGGCGTGGCTCTCGGCATGGGCAGCGTCATCGACGCCGGCCAGGCGGTGGCGTGCCTGGAGGCCGGCGCCGACTTCCTGGTCAGCCCGGGCGTGTGCGCCGAGGTGGCGGCGTATGCCGTGAAGCGCGGGGTGGCCTGCTACCCCGGCGCCTGGACGCCGACCGAACTGCTGCAGGCGTGGGGGCTCGGCGCTCCGGCGGTCAAGCTGTTCCCCGCGGCCTCGGGCGGGCCCCGCCATCTCAAGGACATCCGCGCTCCCCTCCCCCACATCCCGCTCGTCCCGACCGGCGGCGTCGCGCTCGATCAGATCCCCGAGTACATCGGCGCCGGCGCGGTGGCGGTGGGGCTCGGGAGCCCGCTCGTCGGCGACGCGCTGGACGGCGGCTCGCTCAGCGCGCTGCGCGAGCGGGCGCTCGCTGCGCTCGAGGCGGTCCGGACCGGGCGTGAACGTCGGTGAGCGGCGGCCTTGTCACCCTCGGCGAGACGATGGGGCTCGTCGTCCAGAGCCAAGCCGGCTCGTTACGCAACGGGGAGGCGATGACATTCGGCATGGGCGGCTCGGAGTCCAACGTGGCGATCGGCGTGCGGCGACTGGGGATGCCGGCGACGTGGATCGGCCGTGTGGGCGACGACCCCCCGGGTCACCTCATCCTGCGCGAGCTGCGCGCCGAGCGAGTGAGGGCGATCACCGTCACCGATCCCGCGCCGACCGGTCTGATGATGCGCTGGCGTCCGAGCGGAGCCCACGGCAGGGTCACGTACTACCGGCGCGAGAGCGCCGGCGCGCATCTCCAGGTGGCCGACGTCCCGGAGGCCGTAATCCGGGAGGCGGACGTGCTCCATGTCACCGGCATCACCCTCGCCCTGGGGCCGGGCCCCGCCGAGACCGTTTCTCACGCCGTGTCAGTGGCACGCGCGGCAGGCGTCACGGTCACGCTGGACCTCAACTACCGGCTGGCGCTGTGGTCGGAGGAGGAGGCCGCACCCGTGCTGGCGGCGGCCGTGCGCCAGGCCGACGTGGTGTTCGCCGGCGAGACGGAGGCGGAGATCGTCACGCACACCGCCGACCCTCTCCATGCCGCCCGCGCGCTCGAGGCCATGGGCCCGGAACAGGTGCTCATCAAACGCGGCGCCCACGGATGCCTGGCGCGGATCAACGGCGCCACCCTCGAGCAGCCGGCGCCCGCGGTCAGCGTCGTGGACACGGTGGGCGCAGGAGACGCGTTCGTCGCCGGCTACCTCGCCGAGCTGATGACCGGGGCCGAGCCGGTCGCGCGGGTGCGGACCGCCGTCGCGGCGGGCGCGTTCGCGGTCACCGTCTCCGGTGACTGGGAGGGGATGCCCGATCGTCGGGCGCTGACACTGCTGGAGGCGACCGAGCCGGTCATCCGCTGACGGCCGGACGCAATGCCCAGAGCCGGGCGGAGGCGCCAGCGCAGGCGCCTCCACCCGTCACCAGCTACGGTGACCAGGTCACCGGCTTGGTGATGTAGCTCTCGGTCCCGGTGTACGCGACCTTCCGGATGCCCCCGGGTACCAGGAAGGTCAGGCACGTCTCAAAGCTCTTGCCGACAGCCAGCGGATTGGGCGTCTCGGCCTCGTCACACTTGGGGAAGTCGCCGAAGAAGGTGACGCTCTGCTGCGTCTGCCCGGTGCTGTCGACGCCTTCCACCGAGATCGCGGGATCGTTGTCAGTGGTGGTCATCTTGCCCGGTCCCAGGCTGGTGATCTTCACCTTCACGTAGTACGGCGTGCTCGCCTTCTCGTTGGCGTCGAGCTTGATGCCGTTGAAGTCGGCGAGCGAGCCCTTGGTGATGGACTCGACGTTGACGTTGAGCTTGTAACTGGGGCCCGGCTTGCCGGCCTTGGTGGTCGTGTCGAAGCCGACCGTCGCGGTCTGACCGGCCTTGAACGTCGCGCCTGGCGCCGCGGTGCTGCCTCCGGCGCCGGTCGCGCTCGAGGTCGCCGCCGCCGTCGACGTGGTGGCCGCCGCCGCGGCGCTGCTGGTGGTGGTGGACGCCGGCGCCGACGCCCCGGCCGACGTCGACGCCGATTGCGTGCCACCACCGCTGCTGGAGCTGGAGCCGCACGCGGCGGCGCCCAACACCAGCGCTGTGGCAGTCAGAGCGGAGAGTCCCACTTGCCTGCCCCTGGACAAAATGGTCACTGCGACTGCTCTCCCTTCTCCGTGGCCCCCGGCGCACGGCTCTGACTGTTGATTGCCTCCTGTCGGTCAACTGCTCGCTCCAACCGGTCCATGAGCTCCAGCCAGCCGAAGAACTCGGCTCCTGGAGCCCCCGGCGCCGTGACCTGTCCTGAGACGGTCCCGTCGCTGTGACCGATCTGCACGATGACTTCCACCAACGCGCCCCTATCCACGCCGACAGAGTGGCGGACGCCCGGCGTCAGCGCATCGGGACCGACCCTGATCTTTTCTCGCGCCGTCCCTGACGTTTGGACTCGGGGGCGCCCCTCAGGGCGGCGTCGAGCTCGGCGCGTGACCCGATCCCGAGCTTGGCGTAGGCCTGGGAGAGCTGCGTCTCGACGGTCTTCGTGGAGACGAACAGCGCCTGGGCGATCTCGCGGTTGCTGCGCCCTGCCGCCGCCATCTCGGCGGTGCGCAGCTCGGCCGGGGTGAGCGCGTCCGGGCCCCGCAGCGAGGCGCGGCGCGGCCGCGCCCCGGTCGCCACCAGCTCGGCGCGCGCCGCCTCGGCCAACGCCGCGGCGCCGCAGCGATGGGCCAGGTCGAGACCCGCGGACAGTGGCTCGCGCGCGGCCAGGCCGTCCTCGCGCCGGCGCAGCCCGATGCCGAGGTTGACCAGCGCCCGAGCGTGCTCCAGCCGCGCCCCGGAGTCCTGAAGCAGCGTCACCGCCTCGCGCAGCTGCGCCAGCCCCTCCGGCCCCGCGTCAAGCCCGCCGCACGCCGACAGTGCCATCGCCCTGCGCCGCGCCGTCCCGAACGTGCTCGCGGCCTCCAGCTCGCGGCGGGCGACGGCGGCCGCCTCCTCGGCACGACCCAGGCGCGCGAGTGCGCCGGCGGCCGTCGGCGCCCAGTCCAGCAGAACGCTGAGATGGCATCCCGCGGCCGCCATCCGCCGGTCGGCCTCGAGCATGTCGGACACGCCGGCCTCGAGCTCGCCGGAGGCGATGCGCACGCGGCCGCGCTCGGCCAGCACACAGACCCCCTGCCACAGCCGCAGCTGCGGCTCCTCGAGCTCGAGCGAATCCAGCACCGCCCGAGCGTCCTCGAGCCGGCCGCGCTCGGCCAGGACGGGGAGGAGCCACATCGCGGCGAAGTGCTCGGAGCCGACCTCGCGCGCCAGCTCGTAGGCGCGCTGGGCGTGGTCCTCAGCCTGGTCAAGCTCGCCCACGCGCAGCGCGGTCACGCTGCAGATCGTGGAGGTGTGCATGAACAGCGGCGCGGAGCCGCGGCGCTGGGCCGCGGTGAGCCCCACCTCCTGGGCCTCGGCCGCATTCTCGAACTGGTCGGTCCAGGCGAGCACCCGCGCCGCGCCGTTGTAGGCGATCAGATACTCCAGCAGCCGCGGCTGAGAGAGCGCGCGCCGCGCCAGCCCCGACGCCTCCGTCGCCCGCAGGCCGGTGACGATGCCCGTCGAGGCGAGCGCGGCCAGCATCAGCGGATCGGTGACCTCGTCACGCCGCGCCCGCTCAAACCAGGGCGCCATCCGGCTCATGACCCGGCGGGTCGCGCTCAGGTCGGTGGCGCCGCCTCCGAGGAGATGGGCCTCCAGGCGCTCGACGAGGTCGGGGTCCAGGCGCTCGGCGTCGCCCAGCATGTGGTGCACCAGCTCCTGCACCGAGCCGCCTCGCCCCACGGCGAGCAGCGCCCACGCGAGCTCCTGGGCGACCCGGGCGCGATCCGCGGGGTCGCGCGCCAGCTCGAGCGCCTCGTGCAGAGCTGGGAACTCATGATCGGTCGGCAGCCGCGCCTCGGCGCGCCCGAGCTCGAGCAGCACCTCCAGGCGCGCCTCGGGCGTGGGCGGCTCGGCCAGCGCCCGGCGCAGATACCCCGCCGCGGTGTCAGGCGCGCCGCGCGCCATCGCCTGCCGGGCGGCGGCGCGCAGCGCCTCCACCACCCAGCTCTCGCCGTAAGGCTCGGCCGAGAGCAGATGGGCGGCGATCCGGTCGGGCGGCGCGCCGTCGGCCACGAGCAGCGCGGCCGCCCCGGAGTGCAGCGCGGCGCGGCGCGCCGCCGGCAGCTCGGCCAGCAGCGCCTCGTGGACGATCGGGTGCACGAAGTCCAGCTCGCGCTCGGGCGCCAACACGTCGGCGGCGCGCAGGCGATCCGCCGCCGTCTCGGCCGCCTCGCGGCCCAGCGCGGCGAGGCTCGCCGCGTGGCGCAGCGGGGCGCCGGGCCCGAGGATCGCGAGGGCCTCGGCCAGGTGGTCGCAGTCCAGCCCCAGCCGACCGACGCGCACGAGCACGCTGCGCCCCACGGTGCCGGCTCCCAGCGAGCGCACGCTGCGCGCCACCTCCACCGTGGGCCGCCGGCCTTCGCTCTTGAGGTCGGCCACCAGCTCGCGCAGGTAGAACGGGTTGCCGCCGGTGGCCTCGTGGCAGGAGCGGCACAGATCCTCGTCAGCGCGCGGTCCCAGCTCCTGGCGCACGAGCTCGCCGCTGCCCGCCTCGCTGAGAGGGTCCGGCGCCAGCACGAGCGCGGCCTGCTCGGGCAGCGCCGTCGCCGGCCCGGCCACGGCGCCGCGTCGCACCGCCACCACCAACAGGGCCGGCAGGCTCTCGATCCGCCGCGCCAGATAGACGAGGAACCGGGCCGAGGCCTGGTCGAGCCAGTGCGCGTCGTCGACCAGGAGCGCCAGCGGGGCGCGGTCGGTGCGGTCGGCGATCAGCCAGTAGAGGCCGTGCAGCACGGCGACGGCGCGGTCGGCCTCCGACGCGGCGTCGCCGGCGCCCAGGAACACCGGGGCGGCGAGCTCCGCCGAGCCGCTGAAGACGCCGGGGCCCACCACCGGCGCCAGCAGCTCGCGCATGGCGGCGAACGACGATTCCATCGAGACGTCGTCGCCGCGCGCCCGCAGCGTCTCCATCCCGAGCTCGCCGGCCCGCCGCGCGCAGGCACCGAGCAGCGCGCTCTTGCCGATCCCGGCCGGCCCCTCGACCACCACCAGCGCGCCGCGGCCATCGCATGCGGCCGCCAGCAGGCCGTCGATGCCCGCAAGCTCCGCGCCGCGCTCCAGCAGCGCGCCGCCGTCCCGGTGCGACTCGCCCACGTCAGGAATCCTACGGAGTTCCTGATCTTTGACACCAGGCGCGCTTGGGGCTTGACGGCGACCCTATGCGCTTGTCCCCCCGCGCACGGGTGTTCGCCAACGGACGCCGGGTCGGTTGACAGCGCCCCTGCGCGGACGAGAATCCCCCCGGGCCGGCGAGAGAGGAAGGGGTTTCACCATGCAAACGTTTCGCCCCCGGTCGCTGCGTGCCTACCTGTGCCTGGCAGGAGCTGCAGCCGTCATGATCGCCGCCGTCGCCGTCTTGGCGTCGAGCGGTGGCGTGGCCAGTGCCCACACCAGCCGAGCGCTGGTCAACGACTCCAAACGGCTGGCCACCGTCAGCCCGACCATCCCGGCCAAGGTCGGCTGCTCGACGCTCCCGTCGCTGTCGAGCCTGGTCACCATCCCGCACTTCCCCACCAGCATCGACTCGGCCACCGACGTCGCCGCGGCCGGCGGCAACCCGGAGTACTGCGACGTCAAGGGCATGATCGCCCCTCAGACGCATTTCGAGATAAAGCTTCCGGTGACCACGTGGCAGGGGCGCTACCTGCAGAACGGGTGCGGCGGCTACTGCGGGACCGTCTCCAACCAGACGTTCCCGGCCTGTGACGCCCAGTTGGGCGGCGACTTCGCCATGGCCACCGACGACGAGGGCCACACGACCTCCAGCGGCCTGGGCGGCGCCGGGTTGTTCGCCTTCAACAGCCAGAAGCTGCGCAACGAGTACGGCTATGAGTCAGAGCACGCGCTCGCGGTCGTGGCCAAGACGATCATCGGCGACTACTACGGTCAATCGCCCAACTACTCCTACTTCGACGGCTGCTCGGACGGCGGCCGCGAGGCGATGGAGGTGGCCGAGCGCTATCCCACGGACTTCAACGGGATCATCGCCGGGGCGCTCGAGAACATCGCCGGACCGCTCAACGCCGAACTGCAGACGTGGGACTACCGGGTCAACACCGACGCCAACGGCAACGCGATCCTCACTTCGGCGAAGCTGACGGCTCTGCACAACGCGGTCATCACCGCGTGTGCCGGCGATGACGGCGTGCCCGGCGACGGGATCATCACCGACCCGCGCAACTGCCACTTCAACGTCGGGAGCATCCAGTGCCCGGCGGGCACCGACAACGCCAACTGCCTGACGCCGGCGCAAGTGACGGTGGCCGACGACCTCTACCAGGGCCCGGTCGACCCGCAGGGCCGCCACCTCTATCCCGGCGGGTTCGCGCTGGGCTCGGAGGGCTCGTGGGGCGGCTTCCAGATCCCCGCGGCGGGGTTCGGGGCCACGGTGTCGTCCAAGACAGCGCTGGTCTACGGCGGTCTGTCGCTGCCCTACCTGCGCTACCAGTACCTTCCGCCCGGCCAGCTCGGGCCCGACCCCGACCAGTGGAGCTTCAGCGATCGGACGTTTCGCTCGCTGTTCCCGGTGGCCAACACCTATGACGCGATGGACACCAACCTCAGCGCGTTCCGCCGCCACGGCGGCAAGCTGATCATCTGGCAGGGATGGGCCGACCAGGCGATTCCCGTGTTCGGGACGATCGACTACTACGACACGCTGGCCAGCCGCATGGGCGGGCTCAGCTCGACCCAGCAGTTCGCCCGGATGTTCCTGTTCCCGACGGTCGCGCACTGCGGCGGTGGCTACGCCGCCAGCAGCTTCGACCTCGTGTATCCGATGGTCCAGTGGGTGGAGGGCGGCAGCGCGCCGAGCCAGATCACCGCCACCGACACGGTCAACGCGCAGACGCTGACGCGGCCGGTGTATCCGTACCCGCTGGTGCCCGAGTACAACGGGACCGGGCCCACGAACGAGGCCTCGAGCTTCCACTCGGTGGTCTCGCCGCACGCCCACGACTACTCGCAGTGGATCGGCAACGATCTCTTCTACCAGCCCGTCGACGCCCCCTCGGGGTCGCATGGGCGGCACACTGGGAGGAGTGCCCACAGTCACATCTGACGTCATCGTCGTCGGCGCCGGCCACAACGGGCTGGTGGCGGCGACCCTGCTGGCGGGCTCCGGGCACCGGGTCGTGGTGCTGGAGTCCGCCGGCCACGTCGGCGGCGCGGCCGTGTCAGCGCGCCCGTTCCCCGGTGTGGACGCGCGCGTCTCGCGCTACTCCTACCTCGTCAGCCTGTTCCCGCGCGCGCTGCTGCGCGAGCTGGGGCTCCAGGTGCAGCTGCGCCGCCGGCGCATCAGCTCCTACACCCCGCACGGCGACGCCGGCATCCTCATCTGCGACGACGAGCGCCGCACGCGCGAGTCGATCGCGCGCACCCTCGGTGCCGGCGACCGCTCCGCGGACGCGCTCGCGCGGCTCGGCGCGATGACCGCCGGGGTCGCCGAGCACGTCTTTCCCACCCTGACCGAGCCGCTGCGCTCGCGCGACGAGCTGCGGCGCCATGTCGCCGACGACGCGGCGTGGACGGCTCTGTTCGAGCGGCCGCTGTCAGAGCTTCTGGAGTCCTCGTTTGAGTCCGACCTCGTGCGCGGGATCGTGGCCACCGACGCGCTGATCGGGACCTTCGCCGCACTTGACGACCCGGGGCTGGTCCAGAACCGCTGCTTCCTGTACCACGTGATCGGCAACGGCACCGGGCACTGGGACATCCCCGTCGGCGGCATGGGCGCCCTCACCGGCGCCCTGGCCGACGCGGCCGCGCGCGCCGGCGCGGAGGTGCGTGTCGACACGCCGGTGACGCGCATCGAGGCGGCGGACTCCGGCGTCGCCGTGCACGCCGCCGACGGCCAGGTCTGGGAGGCTCGCCACGTGCTCGCCAACGTCGCCCCCGCGCTCCTGGCCGAGCTGATGGGCGACCCGGCGCCCGGCCCGCCGCCGGAGGGCTCACAGCTCAAGCTCAACCTCCTGCTGGCGCGCCTGCCCCGGCTGCGCGACGCCGCCGTCACACCGGAGGAGGCGTTCGCCGGCACCTTTCACGTCAACGAGGGCTACGCGCAGCTCGAGCGCGCGCATGCGCAGGCCGCCGCCGGCGAGATCCCGCAGCTGCCGCCGTGCGAGGCCTACTGCCATTCGCTCACCGACCCCACGATCCTCTCCCCCGAGCTCCAGGATGCCGGCGTGCAGACGCTCACCGTGTTCGGGCTGCACATGCCGGCGCGGCTGTTCCGCGCCGATCACGCGGCCGCGCGCGAGACCGCGGTGGCCGCCACCCTGGCCTCGATCAACGCCGTACTGGCCGAGTCGATCGAGGACTGTCTGCTCCACACGCCCGACGGCGCGCCGTGCCTGGAGGCGCACACGCCGGTCGAGCTCGAGGCCGAGCTGGGCATGCCCGGCGGGCACATCTTCCACCGGGACCTGGCGTGGCCGTTCGCCGAGGATGACAGCGACGTCGGCGCCTGGGGCGTCGAGACGGCGCGACCCCGTGTCTGGCTGTGCGGGGCGGGCGCGCGGCGGGGCGGCGCGGTGAGCGGCATCCCGGGCCACAACGCGGCCCGAGCCCTCCTATCGCTCTGAGATCCAGCGGTCGATCAAGAAGCGCGCGATCGAGACCGGCGGAGGCAGCTGGAACCCCGGGTCGCCGCCCCGCGACGCCTCTTCGATCGCCTCCCGGCCCAGCCAGTGCACCTCCTCGAGCTCCCCGTCAATGGCTCGCGGCTCGCCGCCATCGGACTCGGCGTGAAAGCCCAGCATGAGCGAGGCCGGGAACGGCCACGGCTGTGAGGCGACGAACACCGGGTCGCGGGAGATGATGCCCGACTCCTCCTGCACCTCGCGGATCACCGCCTCCTCGGCGGACTCGCCGGGCGAGACAAACCCGGCGAGCACGGACAGGCGCCCGGGGGGCCAGCCGGTGCGCCGGCCGAGCAGCAGCCGGTCGTCGTGTTCGACGGTCATGATCACCACCGGATCGGTGCGGGGGAAGTGGTCGGCGCCGCAGCGCGGGCAGTGCCGCGAGTATCCGGCCTCGGCCACCTCGGTGGCGTGCCCGCAGTTGGCGCAGAAGCCGTGGCGGCGGTGCCAGTTGAGCAGCGCCATCACGTAGGCCGCCAGCCCCGCCTCGGCGGGCGCCAGCAGCGCTCCGGCCTCCCGCAGTCCCATGACCCGGCCGCCGTCGGTGAGGCGGTCGCGCTCGGCGGTCGGAAGGGCGTCGAGGTCGACGGCGAAGTGCGCCGTGCCGCGTCGAGGCCCAGGAGGACCGGCTCGGTGCGCTGGGCCTCGGGGATCGCCACGCGCGCCAGCGCCGCAGCGTCGCCACCCCCGTCTCGCTCGCTGACGAGCACACCCTCGTGGCCGGCCGCGATCGCCCGTGACCCGGGGTCGCGTACGCGGTCGCGGATCCACTCGGGGTCCTTGCGTTCCGCCGAGGCCCGGTTCAGTGCCATCCCGGTGAACGGGGGCAGGGCGGGGATGTCGGGGGCGGAGGACATGGAGGCTCGCCCTCTGAGACTAATGACCGCGCGGGTTGGCCCTTGGCCGGACCGGCGACGAGGCGTATGCTGCGGCGGCGCCGTCACGCCGCCGTGGCGCGCAAGCCGGCAGGGAAACAGGAGAGAGGGGATTGCCGTGAAGCGCGGGATTCTGGCCGTGACCGTGGTAGTTGGCGCGCTCTGCGCCGGGGTGATGACATCGAGCGCGGCCGCCTCCACGGCGCCCGGCGCCCCCGGCGCGCAGAGCTACTTCGACCTTGCCCGCAAGGACTGCGTCGGCACCGCCCGCAACACGACGTCGCGGGTCTGGTTCACAGTGGCCGATGGCGTCCTGTCGGACACCTACTGGCCCAACGTGGACGCCACCAACGTCCACACGCTCCAGTACGTCGTGACCGACGGCAGCACGTTCACCGATCTGCAGACGCGAGACATGACCTACCGCGTGGTGCCCGATCCGACGGGCATGTCCTGCACGATCATCGCCTCGAGCAAGACCCACCACTACTCCATCACCACCACCTATATCGCCGACCCCGCGCGCGACGCCGTGCTCATGCGCACGCGCTTCCGCGGCCCGTCGGGCGATCAGGTCTACGTGACGCTGGACCCGCTGGCCGGCGGGACCGGCGGCGGGGGCAGCCAGAACTCCGGCGGCAACAGCGCCTCCCTGGTGGGCTCGGTCCCGGTGGACGCCAACGCCAACACCGTCACCAACGCCTCCAACCGTGACTACGCCGTCCCCACGTTCGAGGCGCTCCAGTCAAGCCGCGGCTTCGGCGCCGAGAGCGTCGGCTACGCGGGCAGCGCCAGCGACGGCGTGCAGATGCTCGACACCGCGCATCAGCTGACGCCGTATGACTCCGCCCCCAACGGCCACGTCACCCTCACCGCCCAGCTCAACCTCCGCCACGGCCGCTCCACGAACCTGGCGCTCGGCTTCGGCCAGACGCAGGACCAGGCGCTCGCCGTTGCGGGCGCGGCGGTGCAGCAGCGCTTCAAGCCGGTGTGGCAGGCCTACGAGGCGCAGTGGCAGCGCTATGACTCCCATCTGCGCCGGCCCGCCTCCTGGCTGGGGCGCTCGACCGCCCAGGAGTACTACTCGTCGGTCAATGTGGTCAAGGCCTCCGAGGACAAGCAGTTCCCCGGCGCCATCGCCGCGGGCCTGGACTCGCCGTGGGGCCAGTCTGTGCCCGCGGGCAACGCCACCAACGGTCAGCCCACGTACTTCGGCTCCTACCGCGAGGTGTTCTCGCGCGACCTCTACGAGGCCTTCACCGGCCTGCTCGTCGCCGGCGACGTCCAGACCGCCCAGGACGCCACGACGTTCCTGTTCGAGCGCCAGCAGCAGTCCGACGGCTCGATGCCGCGCAACTCGCTGGAGAACGGCAAGCCCGCGCCGGACACCGGCGGCCTCCAGCTCGACGAGACGTCGTATCCGATCCTGATGGACTGGCAGTCGGGCCTGGCCCATGACGGCTCGCTCTATAGCAACCACGTGATCCCGGCCGCCGACTTCCTCGTCGCCCACGGGCCCTCCGACGGCGCGGAGCGCTGGGAGGAGCAGTCCGGGTTCTCGCCGTCGACGATCTCGGCCGAGATCGCCGGCCTCACCGCGGCGGCCAACATCGCCGCGGTCAACCACGACCCCGCGCACGCGCGCCTGTACCAGGCCACCGCCGACGACTTTGCGCGCAACATCAAGGCGTGGACGGTCACCACCACCGGTCCCTATGCGCCGCGCTACTTCATCCGCGTCTCGAAGACCGGCGATCCCAACGCCGCGATCTCCTACAGCCTCGGCAACGGGAGCATCACCGCCGACCAGCGCTCGATCGTCGACGCCGGCTTCCTCGAGCTCGTGCGGCTCGGGATCCTGCCGGCCCGCGACTCCGACATCCGCAACTCGCTCACCGTCATCGACAACACGATCGAGCGTCAGACCAACAGCGGGCCCGGGTGGTACCGGTATGGCACGAGTCAGGCGGGCTCCGAGGACGGCTACGGGGACTGCTGGACGCCGGACCCGACCAGCTGCCCGTCCGACGGCGCCCCGTGGCCACCGACCGACACCGGCTCGGGCCACCTGTGGCCGGTGCTGAGCGGTGAGCGCGGCGAGTACGACATCGCCTCCAAGCAGGGGTCGTCGGCGCGCACGCTGCTGACGGCGATGCAGAACATGACCTCCGGACAGGGCCTCGAGCCCGAGCAGGTGTGGGAGGACCCGAACCTCGCGGCGTCGCCGTTCGGCACCGATCCGTCCACCGCGTCGATCGGCTTCACCAACGGCAAGCCGGTCGGGTCAGCCAGCCCGCTCACCTGGGCCCAGGCCACGGTGGCCCGGCTGACGCTCGACCTCGGCGCCGGGCGCAACCTCGAGACGCCCGACATTGTCTCTGACCGCTATGTCTCCCACGGGATGCCGGGATCGCTGCCCGTCACGATCACCTCGCCAGCGCCAGGCACAACGATCACCACCCCGTCGATCACGGTCACTGGTAAGACCGCGCCGAACGCGCTCGTCGACGCCGAGGCCGACACGCCGGCCGGCGGTGCCGCGGCGACCGCATCGGCCATGGCCGACGGCTCCGGCCAGTGGTCGCTGACGCTCACCCCCACTGGGATCGGCTCGCCGACGATCACCGTGACCGCGACCAAGGGAAACCGCACCGGCTACGCGCAGGAGCTCGCGGTGGACGCCGGACTGCCGGGCACCAACGTGCTGACGGCGACGGACCCCGCCGGAGACGACAACGGGCCGGGGACGTACCAGTACCCCACGGATGCCTCGTTCCCGCAGGGAGTGTTCGACGTGACGGGCTTCCGCGTCACGGAGACCGCCGGTGACGTGTACGTCCAGACGGCGCTGCGCAACCTCGTCAACACGTTCGGCAACGACTTCGGCGCCCAGATGCTCGACATCTACGTCCGCAACCCGTCGGCCACGCCGACCTCGACGGCAGCCGCGTTCCCGCAGCGCAACTACACGATCGCCTCGGCCGACGCCTGGACCGAGCGGATCGAGGCGCAGGGCTTCGCACCGGTCGTGTGGGTCAATGCGGCGGGCACCGCGCTCGGCTCCGCCCAGCTCATCACCGATCTGCCCAGCCACACGGCGACCCTCGTGCTGCCGCGCGCGGCGTTCGGCGATCCGGGCTCGGGGTGGGTGTTCAACATCGCCCTGACCGGCCAGGACGGGTTCAGCCCCGACCAGGCGCGAACATGGGCAGCGACGCCGCAGCCGTTCAACTTCGGCGTGTGCGCCGTGGGCGGAACGGACCCGATCTGCTCGGTGGGTCCGAGCACCGTCCCCAAGGTGATGGACACGATCACGCCCGCAGGCGTCGACCAGGCCACGGAGCTCAACCCGCTCAACGGCCCGGTGCAACTGCAGGGCGTAACCGTGCCATAGCTCAACAAACTTTCTTATGGTGTATCGTCCGGCCGGTGAGCCCGCGCCGGGACGCAGCACTGTGGATGACGCTCGTGGCAGCGGTCTGCCTCGCGCAGTTGAGTCGGACAGGGAGGGAGCAGGTGGTGGCTGGTAGGCGGGCGCCCGGCCGGGCGTGACTCGGTCCCGCCGGCCTTATCTCGGCGCCCGCATCGCCGGCTGACCTTCTCGTCGGCGGCTCGGTTAGATGTTTGTGAGATGACCGGCGGGGCGGTAAAGCGCGGCCGCCCGCCGGCCGATGACCGGGTCAGAGATGGCGATCGAAGACTGCATCGATCCTGGTGTGCCCCTGGACGCCGACGGCAGCTGGCCTCTGCGCTGAGCTGGCCGGGCGCGACGACGAGCTGGGCCACCTGAGCCGCGACGTCGCCGGCACGCTGGACGAGCTGGCCCAGATCACAGCCGACTTCTCATGCGGCTCGGCCCGCAGCGCCACCGCCGTGTCGCACATCGGCGAGGAGATCGTGCGCCTACGCGGCGATCTCAAGGAGGTCGCCGATCGCACCGGCTCGCTGCGGGCGTCATCTGACGAGGCCGCCGCCTCGGCCGGGGACGCCGCCGACCTGGGCGAGCAGCTCTCACTCCAGAGCGCGCGGGGCCTGGAGGTGATCGGCCCGTTGATCGACGCCTTCGGCGAGATCAGCGAGCACGCCGTGCGCATGCACGAGATGGTCGAGAACCTCGCCGCCAATGAGCTGACCCGCATCGGGCAGTTCTCCGCGATCATCGAGCGGATCGCCGGTCAGACCAAACTGCTGGCCCTCAACGCGGCGATCGAGGCGGCTCGTGCGGGCGAGCACGGGCGCGGCTTTGCCGTCGTAGCCGAGGAGGTCAAGCGGCTCGCCGCCGAGACCGCCGCGCAGACGGCGCAGATCCGCGAGACCGTCTCGAGCACGCAGGCCCAGATGCACCACGTGGTCAGGGCCGCGGCCACGGCGCGGGACCAGTCGACCGAGAGCGCGGCCGGCGCCGGCGCGGGCCGGGAGGCGCTGGAACGCATCGGCGGCCTGGCCGGCCAGTCCGACGAGCGTGCGCGCCAGATCGCCGCGCTCGCCCGCCAGCAGCTCGCCGATGTCAGCGCCATCGACGCCAGCATGCAGACGATCATGGAGGGGAGCGCCGAGATCGAGGCCCACGCAGGATCTGTCGCGCGAGCGCAGCTCGACTTCTCGGCGGCGACCGAGCGGGCGAGCACGCTGATCGGACGCTATGACACCGGCGGCCTGCTCAGCCGTCTGCGAGCCCGCTGCGAGGGACTCGCGACCGACCTGGAGGAGATCCTCGAGGACGCGGTCGACTCCCGTCGGATGACGCTCCACGACCTTCTCGAGCTCCGCTACACCGAGGCGCGGGGCAAGGAGATCACGCGGTTTGCTCGGCTGTTCGACGTGTCGGCGGCGGATCCGGCCGGCTTCTCCCCGGCCAAGTTCCACACGGCATATGACGCCGTGGTCGATCGCCAGATGATGGAGCGCATGGACGCGGTGCTGCAGGCCGAGCCCGCGCTCACCTTCGCACTGCCCTTCGATCTCAACGCCTATGCGCCGGCGCACAACACCGCCTTCACGAAGGACATCACCGGGGATCCGGGACGTGACCTCGTGGGCAACCGCACCAAGCGGTTCTTCCTGGACTCCGGCGCTCTGACCCGCGCGTCACGGATGGAGCTGGGCGTGGACCTGCCGGCGGGCGAGGTTCTCACCCGCGCGCAGATCCGCAGCGCCGGGGCCCGGTTGACCACGCCGCGCCAGGACGGCCGGCCCTTCCTGCTCCAGACCTACGCGCGTGACACCGGGGCCGTGCTGACCACGCTCTCCGTCCCGCTGTACGTCAAGGGCGAGCGCTACGGCTGCGTCTGCCTCGGCTGGGACCCCGAGAAGCTGCGCTCCTGAGCCTCGGAGGGCTGGGTCAGCGGGAAGCTGACTCCGGTGAGGCGCTCGGAGACGTCCCACAGGCGCCGGGCCACGTCCATGTCCTGCGCGGCGCTCGAGCGTCCCACGAGCTTCGGCGCGCCTCGCCCCTCCATGAACCCGCTCGGGCCGGCGTAGCTGTTGCCCGGGATGTCGGCCACGGTCGCATACAGGGTCGGCAGCGACCCGCCCTTGTCGTCCTGCGCGATGATCCGGTTGCCGACCGCCGACAGCAGATCCATGAACCGGCTCCCGCTGTGGAACTGGAGGTTGGTGGCGGCGTAGCCGGGATGCGCGGCGGTCGCCTTGACCGGGGAGCCCACCGCGTCCAGGCGCCGCTGCAGCTCGGCGGTGAAGAGGAGGTTGGCGACCTTGGACTGTCCGTAGGCGCGCCACGCCCGGTAGGGCTTGCGCTCCCAATTGAGGTCCTCGAAGTCGATCCGTCCGGCGCGATGCGCTCCCGACGCGACGGTGACCACGCGGCCGGTGATGTGGGGCAGCAGCAGATTGGTGAGGGCGAAGTGGCCGAGGTGGTTGGTCCCGAACTGCATCTCGAACCCGTCCGCGGTCTGTGACAGCGGCGGGATCATGATCCCGGCGTTGTTGATGAGGACGTCGACGGGACCGTCCCAGTCGGCCGCGAACGCGCGCACCGAGTCGAGGCTGGCGAGGTCCAGCCGGCGGACCTCGGTGCTGCCTGGCATCTGCGCGGCGGCCTCACGGCCCTTCTCGAGGTTGCGCACGGCGAGGACCACGTGGGCGCCGGCGGCGGCCAACGCTGTGGCGGCGGCGCGGCCGATGCCGCTGTTGGCGCCGGTGACGATGACCGTGGTGCCGGTCATGTCGGGAATGCTGGAGGTGGAGAAAGTTGTCATGGACAACAATGTAGACGCTGACCACAATGTTGTCAAGGACAACTTCGTCCGCTAATGTCTCGCCCGCCGATGCCCGAGCGCCCCTACCACCATGGCAACCTGCGCAGGGCCCTGCTGGACGCGGCCGAGCGCACGATGCGCGAGCGCGGCGTCCAGGAGCTGTCGCTGCGCGAGCTCGCCCGCGAGGTCGGCGTCAGCCATGGCGCCCCCCGCCGCCACTTCGCCGACCGCCAGGCTCTCCTCGACGCTCTGGCGGAGACCGGCTTCGAACGGCTGCGCCGCGAGCTGCGCGCGGCCGTCGGCGGTGCCGGCGACGATTTCGAGACCCGGCTGCGCGAGACCGGCGCGGCCTATATCCGCTTCGCCACCCGGGACCCGGCGCTGCTGGAGCTCATGTTCGCCGGCAAGCACCGTGACGACGCGGACAGTCTCCAGGAGGCGGCCGAGCGCGCCTTCGCCGTCATGCTGGAGCTGATCCTGCAGGGCCAGGCGGACGGGCGGCTCGAGCCCGGCGATCCCGAGCGGGTGGGGTTCGTCCTGTTCGCGACGATCCAGGGGATCGCGTCACTGCTGACGAGCGGCATGGTGGCCCCTGAGCAGCTTGACGAGCTCCTGACCGACTCCATCGCGCACTTCCTGCGCGGCTCGCGCGCCGCCGTCTGACCCGGGGCTCAGCTCCCGGACGGCGTGGGCTCCGGGAACGGCGCCCCGTCGTGGGACAGCTGCTCGTCCAGCGCGTCCTCCTCGGCCGCGTGGCCCTCGATCCGGATCCGCGGCAGCCGCCGGTCGATCCACGTCGGCAGCCACCACGTGCGCGGCCCGAGGATCTCGAGCACCGCCGGGAGGAGCACGCACCGGACCACGATGGCGTCCAGGAACACGGCGGCCGCGAGCCCGAAGCCGAACTCCTTGATCGAGCGCTGATCGCCGAGCATGAACGAGAGGAAGACGCAGATCATGATCGCGGCGGCGGCGCTGATCACCCGTCCCGTGTAGGCGATGCCATCGGCCACCGCGCGGCTGGCATCGCGCCGGCGCACCCACTCCTCACGCACGCGCGAGATGAGGAAGACCTCGTAATCCATGGAGAGGCCGAACACCACCGCGAACATCAGCACGGGTATCCATGGCTCCACCGGTCCCGGGGTGACGCCCAGCGCCCCGGCGAGGAAGCCGTTCTGGAAGACGACGACCGTGACGCCCAGCGCGCCTCCGATGCTCAGCAGGTTCATCAGCGCCGCCTGCACCGGGATGACCAGCGAGCGGAAGATGACGAACAGCAACAGGGCCGAGAGCACCACGACGATGCCGATGAACAGCGGGAGCTTGCCGGCCAGCACGTGAGAGAAGTCGATCGAGCCCGCCGTGAACCCGCCCACCAACGGCCGCTCGGCCAGGTTCTTCTTGAAGGGCGGCAAGACGTCGTTGCGCAGGTGGTTGACGAGATCGGTCGTCGCCTGGGCCTGGGGCGCCGAGGCCGGGTAGACCTCCATCACCGCGACCCTGCCCGAGGGCGAGAGCCGCGGCTCGGTCACGGCCACGACGTCCGGCGTGGCGGCGACGGCGGCACGCACGGCCGGCAGCTGCGACTGCTGGGCCTGATCGGACATCTGGACCGCGACCTGCAGCGGGCCGTTGAACCCGGGGCCGAAGCCGTTGGCGAGGAGGTGGTAGGCGCGATAGGTGCTGGTGTTCGACGGGTCGTTGCCGGCGTCGCTGGAGTCCAGCCGCATCCCCAGCACGGGGATGAGGAAGACGAGCATGAGCGCCGTGGCTGCCACCGCCAGCGGCCATGGCCGCTTCTGGACGAGCACGCTCCAGCGCCGCCACGCCGATTCACGCGGCGGGTCCCCGCGTTCCATGCGGCGTCGCGCGCGGCGTGTGGGCCGCACCACCCGGTGCCCCCATGAGGCCAGCAGGGCCGGCAGCACGGTGAGCGAGGCCGCGAGCACGAGGAGGACCGCCAGCACGGAGGCGATCGCCAGGCCGTACAAGAAGGTCACGCCGGTGGCGAACATGCCCAGCAGCGCGATCACCACGGTCGTGCCGGCGAGCAGGATCGCGCGCCCGGAGGTGTCCATCGCCTGCACGATCGACCTCTGCACGTCCTTGGTGTGCCCGTAGCTCTCCTTGAAGCGGGTGACGATGAACAGCGCGTAGTCGATGCCGACCCCGAGCCCGATCATCACCGCCAACTCCGGCGCGACGTTGGACATGCTCGTGACGTGGGTACCGAGCCCGACGAGCGCGAGGCCGGTGATGAGGCCGAACCCCGCGCTCAGCAGCGGCATCCCGGCGGCGCTCAGCGAGCCGAAGGTGAGCAGCAGGATGATGAGCGCCGCGATCACGCCCACCGTCGTCGCCGGGCCGATGTTGAAGCCCTGGGCGTTCTCGATCACCTGGCCGCCGGCGGCGAGCGTGAGCCCCGGCACCTTGACCGCGTTGATCTCGTCCAGCAGCGGCTGCCCGGTGTTGTTGGGCAGGAGGTTGGCGCGCTTGTCGTAATTGATCGTGGCGAAGGCAGTGGAGCGGTCCTTGGAAACCTCGACCGCCCCGCTCTGGCTGTAGGGGCTGATCACGCTGACCACGTGTGGCATCTGAGCCACCTTGTGCAGCAACGGCGTCACCGCGTTTCGCACCGCGGGGTCGTCAACCGTGCCGCGGGCGTTGTGGACGACGATCGTGTCCACATCCCCGCTCTGGGCCTTGAACTCCTTGCCCAGCAGGTCGACGACATGCTGGGCCTCGGTCCCGGGGAGGCTGAAGTCAGTGGCGTACTGGCGTCCCACCGCCCCGGCGATGACGGTGGTCGCGATCGCGATCACGACCCACCCCCCGATCACCCACCGTCGATGAGCGATGCACCAGCGACTCAGTCTCACCATCTGAACGACTCCCCTGGTCTCGATCTGAACTGCGCCTACGCCTGTCTCTCCACTTTAACCAGGGGCGATCCTCGGCCTGCGATCAGCCCGAAACCATGGTGTTCCCAGTTTCTGGATCGAACTGAGCCGTGCCGCGCCGGCCAGCGCCGTGCCGCGCCCGCCAGCGCCGCGCCAGCCAGCGCCGCACCGAGCCCCCGCCGGGACGGGCCGGGCCGTGCCGGGCCGTGCCGGATTCGTGCCCGGTCGTGCCGGGTCCACAAGCCCCGGGGATTTCCGGACACGAAGCAGCCGCTACGTGCGTTCGCGTCGTGTAACCCCCGGAAACCGGGGATTGTCGGACGCAAACCGGATGCCGAGGCCATTCGCGTCGGGAACACCCCCGTGCGGCGCCGGTGACGCGGCGCGTACCACGGCGCGGCGTCGGTCACGACCCGCCGGTGCCGCGACCCAAGCGGCGGCCGGAAGCCCACACGGGCCTCCTCACGCCAGCGGGCCGCCCGCTCCAGCAGGGCCGCGACGTCGTCCGCCGCTAACAGTTCGGGCAGAGCTTGGTGCTGCTGCCCGGTGCCAGGGCCACGATCCGGTTCGAGGGCTGGTTGTTCTTGACGATCTTGAAGATGTACTCCTTGCCGATCCAGCCCTGCTCGACCATCGCAACGAAGATCTGCGATCCGACCGTGACGTGCTTGTGCGCCACGAACCGGGTCAGATCCACGTTGGCCGTCTTGGGCACCACGAGCTTGCACTTGCGCTTCTTGCCCTTGCCCTTGCAGACCCGATGCTTGGGAATGGACACCGTGTGCTTGGCGATCGGGCAGCCGCCCTTGCCCTTGCAGGACAGGAACACCTTGGCGCCGCCGGGCACGCCCCTGACGACCATCGAGTTGACCACCGTCGTGCGTCGCCAGGGTCGGATCGAAGTCCCAGTTCATCGTCGCCGTGATCCGTTGCAACTGGGGGAACACGATCGTCGCCGTCGCCGCCTTCGAGGACCCGCCGGAGTTCGTCGCGTTGTAGACGAACCGATCCTTGCCGCTGAAGCCCACGTGCGTCGTGTAGGTCACCTTGCCGTTTGACTGGTTGATCTTGCCGAGCTTGCCGCTGCTCGGCTTGCTCACGATCCCGTACGTGAACGGGTGGCCCGCCGGGCCCTTGCACTTCAGCGTCACCGTCACCTTGGTCGCGCCCTTCTTGCCCCTGGCCGTCACGTTGGAGCACGTCGGGACGGGCAGGAACGGGATCGTCAGCGTCGCCGTGGCGATGTTCGAGATGCCCCACTGGTCGCTCACGCGGTAGGTGAACGAGTCCTGGCCCGAGAAGAACGCCGCCGAGGTGTAGGTCAGCTGCCCGGTGGCGGTGTTGAAGCTGCTGAGGGTCCCGTTGCTCGGTCCGCCCAAGACCGAGAAGGCGGAATGCGCGCCGGACGGCAACGTGCACGAGAGCGACACCGCGACGGAGCCGCCGCCCTGCGGGCCGGTCGCAGAGACGCTGTTGCACACGGGATTGGGCGGCGCGAAGACGAACACCGCCCCGATCTCGCTTGTTGTCGCTTGGGCGGCCCCGATCAGGCCGGTCTGGCCGTCGGACGCCAGCGCGACGCGCTGCCGAAGAAGCCGCGCCGGTCTCGTCCTGCGCCGGTCAGGCGCTGCTGCACTGCGCCAGACGCCGCCCGACCGCGCGAACAGGTACGCCGCGCCAGCCGTGCCGGCTCGTCGTCGGACGCTCCGATCAGCGCGGTGTTGCCGTCGGCGGAGAGGGCCACGCTGCTGCCGAACTGCGCGTTCGGCTCCCGGACGCCGTTGGTGGGCACCAGCTTCCCGCCTGTTGGCTCCACGTCGATCCCGAGCCGCGTGAACACCCAAGCCGCGCCCCCGACGGCGTTCGCTATCCGTCGGGCCCGCCGATCGAGCGCGGTGTTCCCGTCCGAGGAGAGGGCGACGGCGGCGCCGAACGTGGCGCCCACCGGACGCTCCCGTCGCTCAGTGAGCGTCGTGCTGTCTGCGGTCCAGGCTGCCGCTGGCGCGTGTACGACCCACACCGCGCCCGCTGCTTGCGTTGTCGCTGGGGCCGCCGATAAACGCGGTGTTGCCGTCGGACGACAGGGCCACCGCGGTGCCGACGTGCTGGCGCTGCGTCGTCCGCGGTCGGAGCGGACCACTTCGGGCCCTGCGTGGTGCCCACATCGACCCCGTCCCCGATGAACACCCACGGCCGCACCCGGCTCCACCGTTGTCGCCGGGCCTCCGACCAGCGCCGTCGTTGCCGTCCGATGACAGCGCGACGCTGTGCCCGAAGTTGCCGGCGTGCCGCCTCGCCGTGGCCGGTCAGCTTCTTCTGCTCGACTCCAGTCCGAGCCCGAGCGGCGTGAACACCCAGGCAGCGCCACGTCGCCGCTGTCCATCCTCGCCACCGATGAGCGCCGTGTTGCCGTCCGCCGACAGCGCGACGCTCGTCCCGAACGTCGCTGCTCGGGCGTCGCTCCCGTCGGTCGGCGACGAGCTTCGATCCCTGCTGGCTCCAGACGCCGCCTGAGCGGGTGAACACCCAGACCGCGCCCGCGCCAGAGTTGTCCATGATGGCCCCGATCAGCGCCGTGTTGCCGTCCGCCGAGAGGGCCGCGCTGCCGCCGAAGTCGTTCCCGCGCCCAGCGTGGAGGTCGTTGGGCCAACCAGCTTGCCGCCCTGCTGGACCAGCGGGTCGATCGTGATCGGGTAGCGGGCGCCGCGGTCGTTGACCGCGATGAGCACGCGCCCGTCCTTGACGCGCAGCGCGCTCGGCAGCGCGCGGTGGGTGGCGTCGAACGCGGTCAGGCCCCCGTACCGCGCCGCGATCTCGCCGTGCGATCCGACGAAGTTCACGGCGGAACCGGCCGCCTGCGCGCGCAGTGAGCCGCCTACGGCAAGCGAGAGGGTCAGCTGATGGCCCGCCGCTCCCGCCGGGCGGTGCGCGAGCGTGAAGCCCTGCTCGATGCCGAGCGGGCCCGCGGCGTACCACTCGCGGATGCCGGGCCGCGTGAGCGTGACCCGGTTGCCGTGCGCGGTGACCGAGGTCGGCGCGGGGACGCCCGCGAGCGACAGCGACAGCGTGCCGGCCGGCGGTGCGCATCACCGGCGCGCCGCGCGCGGAAGTCCGCGCGCACGCCGCCACCGCTGAGGCCCCACCCGGAGGCGGTGCGCCGCGCCGCGAAGGCGCGACTGTCGGCCGCGATGGTCGAGGAGATGACCGATTGCGCCTGGAGCGGCAGCGACTGGAGCCGGCTGAGGCCCGTGCTGCTCGCGTGCGCCGCGGGCCCGCTCGGCGCGGGCATCGGAAGGTGCGTCGCAATGGCCACCGCAAGCGCGGCGAGCCCCGCCAATCCGAGCGCTGCCAGCGCAGCGCGCAAGTCAATCAGCCTGATCCCCGGCATCCCAGTCCCCCGGTCGTTGCGGTCCGCTTTTTTGATCCTTGCAGGGGACGCGGAGAATTTCCAGTCCCCATGGTGCTAACCCGTCACACCCCGCCGGGTTGCGGTGCGCTCATACCGTGACGGCGGACCCCCGCGCCGACGTTGTGGGAGAGTCCAACGCATCGAACATCTCCAGAGGTGGTGAGCGCAGCGCGCGCTTCTCAGTCCGGGCTGACCTCGAGGACGAGCTTGCCCAGGTTCTCGCCGCGGAACAGGCGCAGCAGGGTCTCGGGGAACTGCTCCACGCCGCCGGTGGCGACGTCCTCGAAGGACTTCAGCCGGCCCTCCTTCATCCAGCCGGCCATCTCCTGGGCCGCCTCGCCGTAGCGCGCGGCGAAGTCGAAGACGAGGAAGCCGGTCATGCTGGCGCGGTTGACCAGCAGCGACATGTAGTTGCTCGGTCCCCGCATGCCGTCGGTGGCGTTGTACTGCGAGATCGCGCCGCACAGCGGCACCCGCGCGCCGCGGGCGAGGCAGGCCAGCGCGGCGTCCAGGATCTCGCCACCGACGTTGTCGAAGTACACGTCGATGCCGTTAGGGCACTGCTCGCGCAGGGCCTTGAGCACATTCTCTGACTTGTAGTCGACGCAGGCATCAAACCCGAGCTCGTCAACGACGTGACGGCACTTCTCCTCGCCCCCGGCGATCCCGACGGCACGGCAGCCCTTGATCTTGGCGATCTGGCCGACGACGCTGCCGACGGCCCCCGCCGCGCCCGAGACGACGACCGTGTCGCCCTCCTTGGGCTTGCCGATGTCCAGGAGCCCGAAGTAGGCGGTCATGCCCGGCATGCCGAGGGTGCCCAGGTAGACCGGCAGTGGGGCGAGTCCCGGATCGACCTTGATCACCCCATCGCCGGCAAGCACGGCGTGCTCCTGGATCCCGGTGATCCCGGTGACGTGGTCGCCGGGCGCGAAGCCGGGATGCCGGGAGTCGATCACCTCGCCGCACCCGCCCGCGCGCATCACCTCGCCGATGCCGACCGGAGGGACGTAGGAGCGGCCCTCGTTCATCCATCCCCGCATCGCCGGATCCAGCGACAGGTACTTCACCCTGACCAGCACCTCGCCCTCGGCGGGCTCGCCGACTGGCTCCTCGGTGTGGTCCCAGTCAGTCGGCTTGGGCAGGCCGACCGGGCGCGCGGCGAGACGGACCTGGCGGTTGACGGCATCCATCGTGGTTCCTCCCAACAAATTGACGTGAGCGCCAGCCTACAGCGGGTAAGGCCACTACTGATGACCGCCTCTGCCGACCAGGACCGGGCCGCCCGCGCCGCCGACTACTACCGCCTCGATGAGCAGCTGACCGACCCCGAGCGCGCGATTCGCGACCGGGTCCGCGCGTTTGGCGAGCACGAGGTTCTCCCCGTCATCAACGACTACTGGGAGCGAGCGGAGTTTCCCTTCGAGCTCGTCCCCAAGCTCGCGGAACTCGGAGTGGCGGGCACGACAATCGACGGCTACGGGTGTCCGGGAATGTCGAGGCTGGCCGCGGGCATCGTGGGGCGAGAGTTGGCCCGCGCGGACGGGAGCATGAACACCTTCTTCGCCGTGCACTCCAGCCTGGCCATGGGGTCGATCGCCCTACTGGGTTCCGACGAGCAGCGGGACCGATGGCTGCCGCCGATGGCACGGCTCGAGCTGATCGGGGCCTTCGCGCTCACGGAGCCCGAGCACGGCTCAGATTCCGTCTCCCTCGAGACCACGGCGCGCCGCGACGGGGACGCCTACGTCCTCAATGGCGCCAAGCGATGGATCGGCAACGCCTCGTTCGCTGACCTCGTGATCGTCTGGGCGCGCGATAACGAGGGCGACGTCGGCGCGTACGTGGTTGAGAAGGGCACCGCGGGCTTTGACGCCTCCACCGTCATCACCGGCAAGATGGGCAAGCGCGCGGTGTGGCAAGCCGAGATCGCGCTGAGCGACGTGCGCGTCCCGGTGGAGAACAGGCTCGCGGACGCGCACACCTTCGACGACGCGACGCGCGTCCTGGACCAGACGCGAGGCGGCGCGGCCTGGGAGTGCGTGGGACACGCGATGGCAGGCGTCGAGGCGGCCGTGGCCTACGCCACGGAGCGCACGCAGTTCGGACAGCCGATTGCCGGCTTCCAACTGGTTCAGGCCAAGCTGGCGACGATGGTGGCCGAGACCACGGCCATGCAGCTGATCTGCATCCAGCTCGCCCGGCTGCAGGAGCAGGACGCGATGACCGGCCCGATGGCGTCGCTGGCCAAGCTGCACAACGCGCGCAAGGCCAAGCTGGTGTGCTCCGAGGCGCGCGACATTTTGGGTGGCAACGGACTGTTGCTGGACTACCACGTCGCCCGCCACCTCACCGACCTGGAGATCGTGGAGACCTACGAGGGCACCGACAGCGTCCAGTCCCTGATCCTCGGCCGGGATCTGACCGGACTCTCGGCCTTCACATAGGCAGAGAAGCCGGACGTACTGCGGCGCCCCCTCAGCAGCCGGGGCAGGGAGCGGTACTGCCGGGCGCCAGCGTCTGGATCTTCACGGACGGCTGGTTGCTCTTGACGATCCGGAACACGTACTTCTTGCCGAGCGATCCGGACTGGATCATCGCCACAGTGATCTGCGAGCCCACCTTGACGCGCTTGTGAGCGACGAACCGCGTCAGGTCGAGGTTGGCGCTCTTGGGCGCGGTGAGCCGGCAGTGGCGCCTCTTGCCCTTACCCTTGCACACGCGGTGCTTGGCCAGTACGAGGGTCTGCGCCTTGATCGGACAGCCCTTGCTGCAGGAGAGCTTGACCTGTGCGCCGCCGGGCAGGCTCTTGACGAGCATCCCCGGCATGACCGTCGACGTCGGTCCGGCAACGAAGTCCCCCCACGTCATCGTCGATGTGATCCGGTCGAGCTTCGGCAGGACGATCGTGGCCGTGGCCGTGGCCGACGCTCCGCCGACGTCCGTCGCGCGGTAGATGAAGCGGTCGGTGCCGCTGAAGCCAACCGGGGCGGTGTAGGTGACCCGGCCGGTGGTCTGGTTGATCTTGCCGAGCTTCCCGTCGCCGGGAGCGGTCACGATCGCGTAGGAGATCCGGACGCCCGCCGGCGCATGGCAGGACAGGGCAACGGTCACGTTGGTCGCACCCTTGCGGCCCTGGGCGCTGACGTTGGCGCACACGGGCGCCGCGAACGCGGGCACGCTGATCGTGGCGGTCCCCGTGTTGGACACGCCCCACGCGTCGCTGACGCTGTAGCTGAACGTGTCCGCGCCCACGTATCCGGGCTGTGAGGTGTAGGTGACCCGGCCGTCGCTCCCGACCGCGCCGAGGCTGCCGTGCGCCGGACCGGACACGATGGCGTAGCTGAGCCCGGCGCCCGCCGGACCGCTGCACGGCAGCGCCAGCGACACCGCTCCTCCACCCGCCGGCGCGGCCGCCGAGACGGGCGCGCAGTTCGGCGCCGGTGGCGCGAACGCCCACGCCGCGCCCGCTGCGGAGTTGTCGTTGTAGCCGCCCACCAAGGCGGTCTGACCGTCGGCGGCGAGCGCGACGCTGTCCCCGAACCTACCCACCAGATTCTCCCCCTGGCCGGTGAGCTTGGATCCCTGCTGTGCCCACGTGGACCCTGACCGCGCGAACGTCCACGCCCCCCCGGTCCCCCCACCGTCCCCCTGGCCGCCGATGAGCGCGAGGTTGCCGTCCGAGGACAGCGCCACGCCGGAGCCGAAGCCACTGTTCATGCCGGCGTCGCTGCCGGTGAGCTTGGAGCCCTGCTGGCTCCAGATGGACTGCGACTGGGTAAACACCCACACGGCGCCCTGGCCCAAGTGGGCGGTGAGGCCGTCGCTCGGCCCGCCGATCAGCGCCGTGGCGCCGGTTGCCGACAGCGCCACGCTCGATCCGAACGCGCCGTTGCCGGCCTCGTCGCCCGCGGTGAGCTTGACGGGCTGGCCGAAGCCGCCGGCCCCGAGGGTGAACGCCCATGCCGCGCCCTTACCACCGGAGTCGCCGCTGCCGCCGACGAGCGCGGTCACGCCGTCCTGCGACAACGCGACGCTCGAGCCAAACTGACCGCTCATGGTCTCCCCGCTGCCCAGGAGTATCAACCCCAGAGGGCTCCACACGCCGTTGCCGCGGGTGAACGCCCACGCTGCGCCGGCGTTGCTCGTGCCGTTGCCCGGCGCGCCCACGAGCGCCGTATTGCCATTGGAGGACAGAGCCACGCTGGAGCCGAACCCTGCCCCCGAAGTCGCACCGGCTCCGGTCAATGCGCCGCTCTGCTGCGTCCAGGTCGACCCCGAGCGCGTGAACACCAGCGCTGCGCCGGAGGTGCCGTCGAAGTTGGCGCCGATCAGAGCGGTGTTGCCGTCCGCCGACAGGGCGACGCTCGAGCCGAATCCTGCCCCGGGGGAGCCGGCGGTCAGCTTCGGGCCCTGCTGGCTCCAGATCCCCGCCGACCGCGTGAACACCCAGGCGGCGCCGTCGTTGCCATGGTCGCTGTCGCCGCCGACGAGGGCGGTGTTGCCGTCGGCCGAGAGCGCCACACTGGCCCCGAACGACCCGGGCCCGCTCTCGTTGCCGCCGGTGAGCTTGGCGCCCTGCTGGACGAGCGGATCGATCGTGATCGGGTAGCGCGCTGCCGCGATCGTTCACCGCGATGAGCACGTGCCCGCCGCTCACCCGCAGCGCGGCCGGCAGCCGATGCCCGGCGGCGTCAACCGCGCTCAGAGCGCCGTATCGCGCCACGATATCGTTACCCGACCCCAGGAACTCGACCGCGGATCCGGAACTCGCACGCGGGCGCAGCGCCCCGCTGACGGCGAGCGACAGCGTCAGTTCACGGCCCCGCCTCCCGGCGGGACGACGGGCCAGCGTGAAGCCCTGCTCGATGCCCATCGGGCCGGCGACGTACCACTCCTGCAGGCCGGACCGCTGCAGCGTGACCCGGTTGCCGCGTGCGGTCACCGACGTGATCGGCGAGCCGGCCAGCGATAGCGACAGCGTGCCGCGGGCGGTGCGCAGCCGCGCGGGGCCGTCGCCAAATGTGGCGCTCACACCCCCGCCCGTCAATCGCCAGCCGGCCGCGGAATGTCGCGCGTTGAAACGGCTGTCGGACGCGCCGAGCGTCGCCGAGATCGCCGACTGGGCCGCCGGCGGCAGCGACTGCACACCGTGCACGCCGAGCGCCGGCGCCGGCACGGTCAAAGTGGACGGGCCGCCAATGGCCGGCGGCCCGACGAGATGCAGCAGCGCGACCCACGCCAGCGCCCAGACCGCACCCACACAGACGAGAGCGCGCGTGATGCGCCCGCCCACAAAGCTCATGGTCCCCACGTGTCATCCCCCGCCGTCGTGTCCCATTCGATCCTGGCACCCGATGTGACACAAATCCATCCCCCCTGGGGTGAAACGGTCCACACCCGGAGTAGGATCGCCACGCGGGGCCAACGACGAGCGCGGGGGACCCAGCACCACGGCGGCTCCGTCTGGGGCATCGCGCCGCGCGTTCTCAAGACCGGGGGAATGTCATGACGTGGACGGCTGTAGGGCCTCTCAGCACTGCCCGTCAGAGCCTGGCGCTGGCGACGGCTCCCGCGCCGGCGCCCGGGAGTGGACTGGTCCTCTACGCGATCGGCGGGGACGGAGGCGCGAACGGCCCCGCGATCAGCCAGGTCGAGGTGTTCACGCCGGCGCCGACGCCCGGCGCGTGGGCGAGCGGACCGACGGTGCCGGCGCCGGCGCTCACGCAACTGGCGGCGGCCACCCTGGCCGGCCAGGTGCACGTGGTCGGGGGCACGCGCGGTGGGCCGGTCGTCACGCCCGTCGCCACCCACCACATCTACAACCCCGCCAGCAACTCATGGAGTAGCGGCCACGACCTCGGCACGGCGCGGGCGAGCCACGCCGCGGTGGCCGCGCCCGATGGCTACATCTACGCAATCGGAGGCGTCGTCGATTCGAGCGGAACCGTCACGAACAGCGTCGAGCGCTACAACCCGGCCACCGACACGTGGGGCGGCGTGGCTGCGATGCCAACCGCTCGCCAAGGCATGGCCGCCTGCGTCCTTGGCAACTACATCTACGCCATCGGCGGTCAGAACCCCAACATCGGAGCGGCGCTCACCACCGTCGAGGTGTTCAACACCGTATCCCAGACGTGGAACGCGACCGCGCTGACGCAGACACTGCCACAGGCACGGGCCTGGCTGGCCGCCTCGGTGGGCCCAGGCGGGCTCATGTACGCGATCGGCGGCCTCAACAGCGCTGGCGCCCCCGCGTCCGACGTATACGGCTGGGATGGGTCATCGGCGGCGTGGGCGACCGTGTCAACAGCGCTTGGCTCCGCCACCGGGCGCCTCGCGGCGGCGCTCGGGCCCGACGGTCGCCTGTACGCCGTCGGCGGCGACCAGACCGTCGGCAACGCGGCCGCGACCACCGCCGCCGAGGTGTTCACCACCGCTCCCGCCCAGCCGCAGCCCTACATCGGCAACGGGACCTACCAGAGCCCCGACATCATCCTCACCGATCCGACAACCAACATGCCCGTGCCGCTCGGCGGCCAGCCGACCGGCCCGTGGGACACGGTCCTCACGCCGAACACGGACTACCCGCTGAGCGCCCACATCCACAATGACTCGGGCGTCGCCGCGCCCGACACCGTCGTGCGGTTCTGGCACTTCCCGGGCGGCGTCGGATCGGCGGGCACTCAGCTGTCGGAGGTTGTCACCACGATCGCGGCGGGCGGGACGACAGTGCCGTCGCCGGTCCCGTTCCACAGCGGTCCTGCCGGCACGCACGAGTGCGCCGTTGTCAGCCTCTCCGACGCAGCGGCGCCGTTCATCAACGTCGATGCGACGACCGCCGCCCAGGTGCCCGACCCCACGGTCCCCCAGCCCGGGGGAACCAGTCACTACGCCTCGGCGTGGCGCAACACGGACTCTATGGGCGTCGGCCCGGGCCATATCTGGCATCTGCCCTTCATCGCCGCGACGTGGGTCCGTGAGCCGCTGCCAGTGCATGTCAATGTGACCACGGCGAAGGTCCCGCTGCGCTTCGAGGAGACGGGCGAGGCGGCCAAGCTGCACGAAGAGCTGCAATTCATGGGCGCACAGCCGCACCTGCCGCTGTTCCTGGCGCCCCGTGTGCGCTCAGGCCTGAAGCCCGCTCCCGAGCTGGAGATCTCGGTCTCCAGCCGTCAGGAGAAGGAGGAGTTCGTGCGCCTGGCCGAGGATGAGCGCCACGAGCTGCGCACGAGCCACGAGCGCCCTGCCGCCTTCACCGTGCGCGGGCGCATCCCTGACGATGCCCAGGTGGGCGAGGCCTTCCTCGTGGACGTCGGCGCGCACTACCCCGAAGGCCAGGGACGGCCGGCGAGGACGATCCGCTGGCTGGAGGTCCTTTACGTCATAGACGTGCGCCGCCGGCCCAAGGAGGGCTACGGCGACTGATTATTTGTCCTGGGCCGGCCGGCCGGCGACCTGTCTGAGGCGGTCAGGCCGCCAGCGCGGCCGGCTCCAGTTCGTCGGCGATGCGGTCCACCGCCATGCGCAGCGCGCCTGCCGCCAGCAGCGCATCGGTGGCACCGGCAAGGACGCGGCCGAACAGGCCGCTACCGGCCACCCCGATGCGAGCGCGCAGGCTGCTGCCGCGCGAATCTCCGACGACGCGATAGTCGACGTCGATCCGGATCGGCCCGGTCGCCGTCAGCGCGAGATGGCCATTTTCGGCCTTGGCCACGTCGACCAGGAACTCGACCCCGCGACCGGCGAGCTCCCCCCGAACCCGTACCCGATCACCAGCGCTCAGCCGGTCCTGGTCGAGATCGACGAGCTTGAACGGCACCGGTGACCAGCGCGCGATCGCGCCCGGCTCGGTGAGCAGGTCCAGCACGTCGTCCGGCGTCCCACTACACGTCGTATGCGTCGTCCACGTCGACACGTCGCCCCCTTCTCGTCCTCGCTGCTCCTTGCCCTCAACGCAGCATCGTTACCTTACCTGGTCATGGGTGTTGTGAGAAGGGGCACACACGCATGGCGCGGGCGGCGCTGCCCGCCGGGCTCAGTCCTGGTACGGGTCGTGGACGTCCCGGCCCGCCATGGCGACCCCGAGCGGCCGCAGCGTGTGCGTGACCCGGATCGACCCGGCGTGCGCCGCGAGCACATCGGGTAGGCGCTTGTAGACCTCGGGCGCCTCGTCGGCGCCTCCGCCCACCAGGACGATGCCCTGGCCGTTCAGGCGCGCCTGAACGGCGGGCCAGTCGACCAGGCCCGGCTTGAGCTGCTCCTGCACCCACGTCTTCATCATCCGCGAGCCGGGGTGGTCGGGACACCGAGCGTCTGCTGACTCAAACCGCCTCTCGCAGTCGCGGTTGCTGCACGCCCATCGCTTGCGACGCCGCACCCGGCCCGCCGCCTGCGTCCGGCTCATCACCCGGCCGGCGCCATGCACGGTGGAGAAGAGCGCGTCCGTTGCCTCGCCGGAGGCGACGCCCTCGAGGATCACCGAGTCGTCGCCCATCGACCCGCCGACGAACCCTTCCTGGCCCGGCTGGGCCGGTGTGCAGCCCTTGCGGACGACCCAATAGTCCCGCCCGCCATGCTCCTCGCGCCAGGCGAAGTTGTGGTGGTTGTGCACCTCGTGGACCGCCTCGGCCGACAGGATCTCGAGCACCTTGGCCACCACCACGTCACGGCCGGCGTAGGCGTACTCACCGGCCAACTGCATCGCCGCGATATAGGCCTCGGCGAGCTCGGTGCCCAGCTCCAGCAGCACCGGCGGCGAGTCCATCTCGCCCTCGTCGGCGCGGCCGTCGAAGGCCAGGCGCTGGGCCAGGGCCAGGAAGCCCGACGCCGTCTTGTGCCCGAATCCGCGCGAGCCGAAGTGCACGCCCACCCACACGTGGCCCTCCTCGTCCTCCATCAGGTTCACATAGTGGTTGCCCGACCCCACCGTCCCGAGCTGGGACTCCGCGAGCCCGGCCAGCTTGCGCTGCGGCACGAACTCGGCGTGGCGGATCGCCTGCAGCACTGGGTGATCGACGCGCTCTCGGGCGCGCACCCCCATCCCGAACGAGATGCGCCCGGTGATCTGGTCCATGATCGCCCGGACGCCACCGCGATCCTCGAGGTCGGCGCGCGTCAGTGCGGTCTGCACGGCCTTATTGCCGCACCCAATGTCAAATCCGACCCCTGACGGTGACACATGGCCCTCGTAGGCGATCGCGCCGCCGATCGGCTGGCTGTAGCCCGGGTGATGGTCGGCGCAGAGCACGCCGTAACCCGCGTCGCCCGCGGCCATGCACCGCTGGAGCTGCTCGAGGCTGCGCTCGTCAACCGGGCCGAACGTCTTGATCGTCATCGCCGACAGTTGTAGCGCGGCAGGTGTCAGTGACAGCGTCGGCTGCCTGTGTCACAGAAGTCCGGCGAGAGTGTCACTCGGGCGCCGGCGCCGACGTCAGCGACCGCCCCGGCACCGGCTCCGCCGCCGGGGAGCGCGGCCGGCGGCGCCCGATCGCCAGTGCGGGGATCGTGTGGTGGGTGATCGGCCCGATGGCCACGGCATAGAAGACCGTCCCGACTCCCACCCTGCCCCCGAGCAGGAAGCCGATGATGAGCACCGACCCCTCGATCGTGGTGCGCACGAGGCGCATCGAGTGGCCGCGCCCCGCGATGCCGGTGCTGAGGCCGTCTCGGGGGCCGGGGCCCAGCCCCGCGCCGATGTAGAAGCCGGTGGCAAAGCCGTTGCCGACGACGCCGACGACGAGCAGCGCGATGCGCGCCCACAGCGCATGGGGCGGGTGGACCGCGGCGAGGATGACGTCCATCACCAGGCCCACCACGACGGCGTTGGTGATCGTGCCGATGCCCGGCCGCTGGTGCAGCGGCACCCAGCCGCACACCAGGACGAGCACGCTGGCGATGATCGCCCACGTGCCGATCCCCAGCCCAAAGGTGCGCGACATGCCCTGGTGAAACACGTCCCACGGGTCGAGCCCCAGATCCGCGAGCACCAGCATCGAGGCCGTCGCGCCGTAGAGCACGAGGCCGGTACCCAGTTGGGCGAAACGGCGCACCCGCCGATCGGGCGGCATGGGGGCGACGAGACGGGGCATCGCAGTTAGACTGCCAGACTTGGCACCTTCCGAACAGGGCCAATTAGACGATGATGGCACCGTGGTGGCGCTCCGCCGGCTGGCGACGCCCCATCTCACGCGGCTGCTCGGCGAATGGCGCGGCGGCGGCGTGGCCTACCCGGCGCTGGCGGCGGCGCTGCGCGGCCTCATCGTGGAGGGCCGGCTGCCGCCCTACACCCGGCTGCCCTCCGAGCGAGAGCTCGCCGTCGCCCTCGGGGTCTCGCGCAACACGGTCACCGCTGCGCTTGACGTCCTGCGCGGGCAGCGGTACCTGGCGTCGCGCCGCGGCCGGGGCAGCTGGATCACCTCGCCTCCCCTCCCCGAGGATCGGCCCGACGAGCCCGGGCCCGCCAGCGGCGACATGATCGACCTGACGCTGGCCAACCTGCCGGCACCGCCCGACCTCGCGGAGCTGGCGGTGCACGCGGCGCAGGGCCTCGCCCAGGAGCTCGGCGGCCACGGCTACGAGCCGTTCGGACTGCCGCCCGTGCGGGCCGCCATCGCCGCCTACCTCAGCGGCCGTGGCCTGGCCACCGACGCCGCCCAGGTGCTGGTCACCCAGGGAGCCCTGCACGCCTGGGACCTCGCGCTGCGCACGTTCGCGCGCCCCGGGGACCGGGTGCTGCTGGAGACCCCCACCTACCCCGGGGCGCTGGATGCGGTGCGGGCCCACGGCTGCGTCCCCATCGGCGTTCCCGTGGGTGAGGACGGCTGGGACCTGGCGCTGCTGCGCGCGGCGCTCCGCGACGGGCGACCGGTGCTCGGCTACGTCATCCCGGACTTCCAGAACCCGACCGGGTTCTGGGCATCGGCCGGCGAGCGGGCGGCCGTGGCGCGGGCGGCGCGCGCCGCCGGGACGCTGCTGGTCAGCGACGAGAGCCTGGCGGAGCTGGTCCTCGAACCGCATCCCTCCGGTGACCGGCCGCCGTCGCTGGCTGACGGGGACCCCGGCACGCGCGTGCTGGCCGTCGGCTCGCTGTCCAAGCCGGTGTGGGGCGGCCTGCGCACCGGTTGGCTGCGAGGCGAGCCGCAGCTCGTGCGTCGGCTGGCTCTGGCCCGCGCCGGCCAGGACGTTGGCAGCCCGATCCTCGATCAGCTCATGGCCGTCGAGGTGCTGCGGCGCCTGGACACCCTGCTGCCGGCCCGCCGCGAATGGCTGCGCGACCGCCGCGACGCGCTGCTGAGCGCGCTGGCGAGCGAGCGCCCACAGTGGCGGGTGAGCCGGCCGGCGGGGGGCATGGCGCTGTGGGTGGAGCTACCCGAGGGCACGACTGCCTCGGCGCTCGCCGCCCGCGCCGTGGCCCACGGCGTCAGGGTCGCCCCCGGGCCCCGGTTCGGCGTGGACGGCGGCTTCGAGCAGCGGCTGCGTCTGCCGTTCACCCAGCCGCCCGAGCGCCTGGCCGAGGCGGTGCGCCGCCTCGCCGCCGCCGACCGTGCGCTGGGCGCCCGCGCGCCGGCCGGGTCGCCGGACGTGCGCTGGGTAGCCTGACTCGGGTGCGCACTCGGGCACCAGACTGGCACGACGCTGACGCCGTGCTCGCCGTGCTCGTGGCGCGCCACACCGCCGACCTGGGCCTGCCCCTGTTCCGGCTGGAGGAGGTCGAGGAGGAGTGGCAGGCGCCCGACCTCGACCTGCAACGCGACGCGATCCTCGTCGAGGTCGACGGCGCGATCGCCGGCTACGCGATCGTGCACGGCCCCGGCACCTTCGCCGTCGTCGCCCCGGCCTACGAGCGGCGAGGAGTCGGTGCCCAACTGCTTGCGTGGGCGCAGCGACGCGAGCGCGAGCGCGGCGGCGACGCGCATCGGCAGATCGCCGCCTCCACAAACGCACGCGCCCGTGACCTGCTCCAGCGCGCCGGCTACCTCCAGGTGCGCAGCTACTGGCGCATGGCCCGGCCGCTTGACCGGAGGGTCACCCCCGCGGAGGTGCCCGCCGGCATCAGCCTCCGCGAGATCGACCTCGACGGCGACGCCCGGGCGCTGCATGCGCTTGACGCCGACGCGTTCGGATCCGTCGCGGACTACATGCCGGAGTCCTACGAGCTGTTCGTCCAGCGCCACCTCCGTGCCCACGACGTCGCGCTCGGCCTCAGCCTGGTGGCGCACGACGGGGAGCGGATCGTCGGCTTCCTGCTCGCCCGCCGGTGGGAGCACGAGGGCTCGGGCTACATCGACCTGCTCGCGGTGTCGCCCGGCCATCAGCGGCGCGGCCTCGGCACGGCCCTGCTGACCCATGGATTCGCCGCCTGCGCCGCTGCCGGCCTGGTGCAAGCCCAGCTCGTCGTGGCCTCGGACAACCCCCACGCGCTGCGCGTCTACGAGGCCGCCGGGATGGGGCCGCGCTTTCGCTTCGACGTCTACGAGCGGCCGATCGCGCCCGATTGACGTCGCTCGGGATGGCCGCTGGTCCTGCCTAAGAGCGCAGACGCCTGGCGAGGTCACGGGCCCGCATCGGCTCAAACCGGGCCGGGCGCAAGATAGGGAGGGCTCCCGCGCAACATAGGGAGTCCTCCCGATGCGCCCAGGGGCGGCGGTTCTTAGGTTGACATGCGACAGAACGGATGGGCCGCGGGGTCGGTTGGCCCATCCGCACCTCCCTCAAGCAAGGAGCACCTCATGCGTCGCATCTTGATCGGAGCCATGCTGGCCGCTGCGGTGGCGAGCGTGGCGATCGGAATGGCCGCCTCGGCATCGGGCCGGCCGAACGCGAGCGCCGTCGCGCCCCGGACACCGCCCGCGCCGGTGCCGGCCGCGGTCCCCGCCAGCGGGTCGGCGGTGACCGCGAACCTCGTCGAAGCACGGATGGCGACCGCCAAGTACGCCACCAACCTGGCGAGGGCCAAGGCCGACGGCTACGGCATCCTCACCAAGATGATCCCCAACATGGGCTACCACTTCATCAACCCCAAGATCACGGGCTTTGACGTGCGCAAGCCGCCGATTCTGGTGTACGAGCACACGGCCCACGGCTGGCAGCTCGGAGCGCTGGAGTGGGTGTTCACGTCGATGCCGGCGAAGGCGCCCCTGCCTGGCGCCAAGTACGGCGTCTTCGGCGCGGCCTGCCACTACGACGATGGCACGGTCGTGTTTGCGGACTCCCAGTCCAAGTGCGCCGCGACGGCGCCGGGGTCGGGCGCGAAGTTCAACTTCTGGCACCCGCGCCTGATCACGCTCCACTTCTGGGTCTGGTACCCGAACTACACCGGGATCTACACCGGCACCAACCCGATGGTGGCGCCGTTCAACCACAACTGACGCGCTTCCCCGGCCCCGAACCGCCCCCTTTCCCTCTTTGGGGGGCGGTCCCGGGCCGGGATGACGGGGCCGGCGCGATGACGGGTGGCACATGCCGCCCGTCATCAGCGCATGTGGACGACCGACGGACGGGGGGTTGAGTTATTGCGTTGTTGCGCCGATACGAGGTCGATCGCGCCCGACGGACCGGGCAAAGGGGCGCCAGTCGCCCATGCGCACATCGGCACAACATCCCCGCCTGCTGACCCTCGCGTTTGCCGCGATGTGGCTGGCCGTCGGCTTCCACGCGGCACATGCCCTGCTGGGTTTCGGCGGCGCCGGGATGGAGGCGTTCGCCAAGAACTGGATCTACACCGCCGCCGAGATCCTCGCCGTGGCCATCTGCGCCGCGCGGGTGTGGCGTCGCCGCGAGGACAGGTTGGCCTGGGGGCTCATCGCCTTCGGGCTGCTCACATGGACGGCCGGAGACCTGGTGTGGACGGTGTGGCTCAACAACCTCGCCGATCCGCCGGTCCCGTCGATCGCCGACTGGCTGTACCTAGCCATGTACCCGGTGACGTACGCGGCGCTGATGCTGCTGATCCGCTCGCACCGCGGGCATGTCGCGGCTGAGCAGTGGCTCGACGGCGGCGTCGTGGCGCTCGCGCTCGCCGCTATCGGAACCGGGCTCATCCTGCCGACCGTTCTGGCGGTCAGCCACGGGCGCACCATCGAGGACGCCGTCAACCTCGCCTATCCGCTGGGCGACGTGACGCTGCTGGTGTTCGTTGCCGTGGCCTTCGGCCTGTCGTCCTGGCGTCCCGATCGCGTGTGGGCATGGTTGGGGCTCGCGCTGGTCCTGGAGTCCGTCGCCGACCTCGTCTTCACCTACCAGGCGGCCAGGGGGACCTACGTCGCGGGAGGCATCCTGGATACCACGTGGCCCGCGGCCATGGCCATGTTCGCCGTGGCCGCCTGGCAGCCGATGAAGCGCCGCACCGCCACGCGCAGCGTCGCCTTCCAGTCGATCGTCCTCCCCGTGCTGTCTGTGGCCGCCGTGCTCGGACTGCTGGTGGACGCCGCCTTCGAGCATGTCACCCCCGTCGCCGTAGCCCTGGCAGCGGCCACGATCCTGCTCGGGGTCGCGCGGGCGCTGCTGACCTACATGGAGAACGTGCGGATGCTGCGCCGCAGCGCCGAGGACGCCGTCACAGACGGGCTCAGCGGCCTGGGCAACCGGCGGCGACTGCTGCGCGACCTCGAGGAGGCCGTCGCCGTCGCCGACGACGACCACCCCCTCACGCTCGTGTTCTTCGACCTCAACGGCTTCAAGCGCTACAACGACACCTTCGGCCATGCCGCGGGTGACGCGCTGCTCGCTCGCCTGGGCGCGGCCCTGCGCAGCGCCGTCGGCGCCCACGGAGAGGCCTACCGGCTAGGCGGCGACGAGTTCTGTCTGCTCCTCAACGGCCGGGTGGCCCGTGACGACGCGCTGATCAACGCCGCGACGACCGCGCTCACGGAGGAGGGCAACACGTTCAGCGTCAGCGCAGCGCACGGCCTGGCCACCATCCCTGACGAGGCGGCCACCACCACCGCCGCCCTGCAGCTGGCCGACCAGCGCATGTACGCGGCCAAGGTTCGCACCAGCCGCAGCACCCCGCCGCGCACCCACGAGGTGCTCATGCAGGTGCTCAACGAGCGCACCCCGGACCTGCACGATCACGTCCACGGCGTGGGCCAGCTCGTCCGCGACCTCGGCGCCGACTTCGGTCTGGATGGCGACCAACTCGACGAACTGCTGCGCGCCGCCGAGCTGCACGACGTCGGCAAGCTGGGCATCCCCGATGCCGTCCTGGACAAGCCGGGTCCCCTTGACGACGACGAGTGGGGCCTCATGCGCCAGCACTCCGCCATCGGCGAGCGGATCCTCAACGCCGACCCCGTGCTCCAGCCGGTGGCGCGCCTGGTCAGGGCCAGCCACGAGCGCTGGGACGGCGGCGGCTACCCGGACGGGCTCGCCGGCGCCTCGATCCCTTTGGGAGCGCGGATCATCGCCGCCTGCGATGCCTTCGACGCCATGACCTCCGACCGCTGCTACCAGACCGCACGCTCGCTGCGCGACGCCCTGGCCGAGCTGCGCCGCTGCGCCGGGACGCAGTTCGACCCCGAGGTCATCGCCGCGCTGTGCGCGAGGCTGGACCCATCCGCCTTGCGAGACGGTGAGTCAGCCCAGGGAGCGGACGACCCGGCTGTGCTCGCGCATCGTCTCCATCCCGTCCTCACCGGGCTGGCGGCCGAACCCGCAGTACATCGCCACGCCGAAGTCTGAGAGGTAGCGCGACGCCGTGGCGTGCCGGCGCTTGAGGCCCGGGGCGCCATCCAGCGGGAGCACGATGCCCAGGAACACGCGTGCGGGCCCGGGCTCGAGGTCCACGAGTGGGCGGAAGAAGCTGCGGTCCTCGCTGCGCAGATAGCGCGGACCGGCGAGGTGCAGCCAGTCGACGACGCGCCCGGAGTTGGCCACCGCGAAGTTCGCCATGCGGACGAGCACCCCGTAGTCGCGGGCCTCGTACATCGGCCACTCGGGGAAGGTGCCGTAGCAGAGGTGGTAGCCGACCAGCACCTCGTCGGGGATGAGGGGGGTGAGCGTGGTGACCGGGCGGGCGAATCGCTCCCAGGCACCCTCGGAAGTCCAGGCCAGCACGCCCTCGATGTCCTGGGTCTCGTAGGCGAGGTCCCATTGGATGGCGAGCTCCTGTGGCGGGATGGCATCCGTCAGGCGGGCGATCTCGCGGGCCACCAGCTTCTCGAAGCCCCGCTCGGCGACCGGATAATCGCCGGCGAAGTCAGCCTTGAAAGCGTTCAGTGCGCTGGACGGGAAGGGCAGGCCCACCTGGAAGCGAAGCTGGGCGGGGATGACGCCGTCCTCCTTGAGCGCCTTGAATTCCCCGTAGGAGGCGATCGCGTCATCGATCCGGGGCCAGGAGTCGAAGTGCAGCTCGCTCACCCCGGGGCGAATCCCGAACACCGGCGTCTCGTAGGCATGGCGGGGACGGCCGGTGGGGGACTCGGTCTCCTGCACCACCACGACGTCGGGGTTGGGCCGAGCGAGCTGTTCGCGCTCGTAGCTCACCCACGCCGCCCGCGCACCGGTCTCGCCGTCGGGCAGCGCGAACACCTGGTCGCCGAACAGGTCGGCGCCGGCCCGCAGGGCAGCGTCGGTGGACTCGGCGGGCAGGCTGCCGACGAGGAGCAGCGGGCTGGTGACGCGTGGGTTCATCGCCTGCGCCCGAGCATCGCATACTTGCGTGTCAGCCTTCGAGGGTCTCGGACAGCTCGAGCCACGATGCCTCCAGCCGCTCGCGGTCCGAGGCCACCGCGCCGAGCTCGCGCGTGAGCTCGTCCAGGCGCGCGGCATCGGTGGCCGCCGCGACCATCTCCGCCTGAAGCTCCGCGTCGCGTCGCTCGGCGCGCTCGAGCTCGCGCTCCACCCGGGCGAGCTCCCTCTGCGCTGCCCGGCGCTGGGCGCCCGGGCTCGGCGCCCCCGCACCGCGGGACGACCGCTCGGAGTTGGCGGCGGCCGGCACCGCGGTCGCCTCGGCCCGGAGCTCGAGGTACTGGTCGACGCCTCCCGGGAGGTGGCGCAGCCCCCCGTCGCCCATGAGCGCGAACACGTCGTCACACACGCGCTCGGCGAAATAGCGGTCATGGGTCACGACGATCAGCGTGCCCGGCCAGCCGTCGAGCAGATCCTCCAACGCCGTGAGCGTGTCGATGTCCAGGTCGTTGGTGGGTTCGTCGAGCAGCAGCACGTTGGGCTCTGTGAGGAGCAGCCGCATGAGCTGGAGGCGCCGGCGCTCGCCGCCTGACAGGTCATTGGTGCGGGTGCTCAGGCGCTCGCCGCGAAAGCCGAACCGCTCCGCCAGCGTCCCCGGAGTGAGCTCTTCGCCGCCGCTCGTGGTCGCCCGACCGCGGACCTCGGCCAGCGCCTCGACGACGCGCAGCCCCGGCGGGAGCTCGGCGGTGTCCTGCGAGAGCTCGGCCAGCTTGACCGTGGCGCCGCGCTGCACCTCGCCGGCGTCCGGTGCCCGATCGCCTGCGAGCAGGCGCAGGAGCGTCGTCTTGCCTGAGCCGTTGGCGCCGAGCACCGCCGCCCTCTGCCCTGGCCCCAGCCGCCAGGTGACGTGGGACAACAGCCGGCGTTCGCCGTAGACCACCGACACGTCGACCGCGTCGAGCACCCGGTCCCCGAGCCGCGCGATGGCGAACCGCAGGAGCTCCACGGCGTCGCGCGCCGGCGGCTCCTCGGCGATGAGCGCATTGGCCGCGTCGATGCGGAACTTCGGCTTGGACGTGCGCGCGGGCGGCCCCCGGCGCAGCCACGCCAGCTCCTTCCGCACGAGCTGGCGGCGCCTGTCCTCGCGCGCCGCGGCCTGCCGGTCGCGCTCGGCGCGCGCGAGCACGTAGGCCGAATAGCCGCCGTCGTATTGGTAGACCCCGCCGCCGGCAACCTCCCAGGTGTGGTCGCACACCGCGTCCAGGAACCACCGGTCGTGGGTGATGACCGCCAGCGTGCCGCGATGGCCGGCCAGGAACGAGGCCAGCCACGCGATCCCCTCGATGTCGAGATGGTTGGTGGGTTCGTCGAGCAGGAGCAGCTCCGGAGCCTCCAGCAGGGCGCGGGCGAGCATGACGCGACGCTGCTCGCCGCCGGAGAGCTGCCGCGTGGAGGTCTCCAGGCCCTGCGGAAACCGCGTTCCGGCCACGCCGCCGAGGAGGCCGTCCAGGACCTCGCGGAGAGCGGCGTCGCGCGCCCATTCGTGGTCGGGCCGGCCGCCGATCAGCTCCGCGCGCACCGTGGCGTCCGGATCGAGGTCCTCGCCCTGGCCCACCAGCACCGCGTGCAGCCCGCTGGTGGGCGTGGCGATCCCGTCGTCGGGCGCCTCGGCGCCGACGAGCAGACGCAGCAGGGTCGACTTGCCGGCCCCGTTGTCTCCCACCACCCCGATGCGCTCGCCCTCGTTGATACCGAGCGTCACGTCGCTCAGCACCGATCGGCTTCCGTAGCCCTTGGAGACCGACTTGAGGTTGACGAGGTTGCGCGCGGCGATCAGACAGATCTAGCGGATCGTCGGCGGCGCCGTGTATCAGCCGGGCCCCCTCGCGCCTCTCGCCTACCAGACGTCCATGACCCAGCGAGGAAGAGAGTCCGGCGTGACACGAGACCGATGGATCAGACCGTTGTGGGGGCGCTGGTGATCATTGCGGCGACCGGCGGGGCGACCGGTTAGATCACCGACTATGGCGCGTGTGGCCCGCGAGGGGGCATCGGGGAACTCCCGAGCGGGTCACACGCCCCAGCAGGCCCGAGGCGTCGTCATGGTCAGCAATGAGGAGCTTTTGTCCACTTCACGTGTCGAGACAACACACTGTCGAACTCGATGGCTTGACTTGGCGTGTCGGATATGAATAGCTACCCCCATAGTGTGGGAATCGGGGCCGGTTCCGTAACACTGGGGCGCGGTGTCAAACACACACTATGTCGGTGTGACGACGGTGAGTCCGGAGGGTCACGCACGCTCGCTGCACGGGTGCGGCGTGAACTGACCTCCGGAGGGTTTCCAGACCGGACGGATCGGAGCTGATGCGTATGTTCACCACACAGGTAGCCTTGGTCCCTCATCTGGGTCTGGAGGAGACCACCTCACTGTTCCATCGACAACTGGTGCTGGTCGCCTCGGCGCTGCAGACCCAGCTCAGCCGTGACTTCGGTCCGACCTGGGGGGTCTCGGCGGTCGTCACCCCGTTCCTCTGCCTTGAGGACCTACCGCCGCAATACCTCCCCGTGATCGTCACCCCTGAAGCGCTGCCGGGCGATCATCACGGCTTCCATCTGGCGGCTGACGGGCGGCCGTTTGCTCTCGTTCATCAAGGCAACGGATGGTCGCTCTCGGCGAGCCACGAGCTGATGGAGATGGTGCTCGACCCAGGCGGGCTCCTGACCGTCAGCGGGCCGTCGCTGCGTGACGCATACCATCGAGCGACCGGACAGGACCCCGTCGGCGAGGCGGCAGGCGGCACTGGGGGTGGCAACTATGCCCAGCAGGGAACTGTTGACTACCTCGTAGAGCCCTGCGACCCCGTCGAGGGCGCGAGCTACACCATCGATGGTGTCGCCGTGTCCGACTTTGTGACACAGCACTACTATCAGGTCACTGGAGGCCAGCCACGCCGGTGCTCGTTCCTCGGCACGGTGTCCAACCCTCTCGAGATCGCCGACGGCGGATACCTGAGCTGGCGTACTCATGATCCGCTCAACTCGGTGTGGCAGGCCACCGCCACCGCGCCGGCGGACCCCACGGCCGAGACCAGCTCGACCGACCCGCAGCTCGTCTGTGGGACCGCGGCTTCTCATCTCTCGATCGGACCCCTCAAGGGGGACGGGCCTGGCGCCGCCCCGAGACCCGGCGCCGCTGACGCGGACGATGCGGGGGCGCCTCCGCTTCCCGACGATTTCGTCTCGCGGTTCTCGCGCGACCAGGTGGCGCTGAGGTCGCGGAGGGCACGCGCGACCGAGGCGGCGTCGGTGACGATCCCCAACAAGGCATGGGCGGACTATGCGAAGCGCTTCCGCCGCGATGTCGGCGACGTCATCGACTTCCTCAGCGCCCCGCCACCGCCGACGTTGCACGACGTCATCACCTTACTGAGAGAGGCGCGTGACACCAAAAGCAGGCCGGACGACCTGCTTGCGAAGTACAAGATCCCCGACGGGGGGTACGTGGGGACGCCCGGCGAGCCTCGTGATCTGGACGCGATCATCGCGTTGCTCGAGCGACAGGAGAACATCTCGAACATCCTGGATTCCAACGCCTCGGACCCCGACCTCGCCAGCTGGCTCTGCCGTCTGATGCCGTAGGCGGAGCGCCCAATCATGGCGCGGGTCCGGCGGACTGTCTTCGCCTTCTACTACCTCGAGGACGACTTTCGGCTCGAGCCTGCAGCGCTGCTGCGGGGCGAGCTGCCCTCGGCGCCCGGCCAGGCGAGGGTGCGGGCACTGGCGCTTCTGACCGGGGAGCGCCACCGGCTCACGCCCACCGAGTTCGACGCCGTGGCGCAAGTGACCGCGGGACAGTGGATTCACGATCGCGATCTCGACCCGGCCGCGGTGAGCTCACTGACCGAAAAGGCCCTCCTCGTCAGCGACGCGCCGGACGGCCGGCTGGCGGAACTACGCAACCGCGACGAGTCGCTGCTCGCCGCCGGGTGGAACGTGTACGCGGCCATCTACCACTACATGACTCAATGGAGCGGCGTGGAGGGTGCCGAGGGCGAGGAGGACCTGGCGCTGCTGCGGGCGAACGTCGAGAGCGCCGCGCAGGCGTTGGTCGAGCGCCACGGCCCGCCGCCGCCGGAGTTCGCGACCGAGCGCCCGGGTGCGGCGCTCGCCCTCCCCGGCATCGAGCGTGACGGGCAGCTGTACGACGCCCTGATGGCCCGGCGCACGACGCGGGCCTTCGACCCTGACACGCCGATGACGCTCGAGCAGCTCGACACCGTGCTGCGCTACGTCTTCGGGTGTCACGGCTACGCGCGCAACGCCGCCGGCGTGCTGTGCATCAAGCGCACGAGCCCGTCGGGTGGCGGTCTACACCCGGTGGAGGCCTATCCGGTCATCAGCAACGTGAGCGGCGTCGAGCCCGGGATCTACCACTACAACGCGCGCGACCACGCGCTGATCCGGCTGGCCGACCTCGACGCAGCCGCAAGCCGCGACGCCGCCACCACGTTCATGGCCGGCCAGAGCTTCTTCGGCGCGGCGCACGTCTCGTTCGTGCTCACAGCGCGCTTTGCCCGCAACCACTGGAAGTACCGCGGCCATGACCGGGCCTACGCCGGGATGCTCATGGACGCCGCCCACCTCAGCCAGACGCTGTACCTCGTCAGCGCGGACCTCGGCCTGGGGGCGTTTGTCACCATCGCGATCAACGGCCGCGACATCGAGCGGCGGCTCAGCCTCGACGGCGTCACCGAGGGGGTGCTCGCCATGGCCGGCTGTGGCCCGCGCGCGGCGGACGCCTCCCCACTTGACCTGGCGTTCTCATCCGAGCCGCCTCCACCCCCGCCCGGCTCGCCCTGAGCCTCAGGCGCCCCCGCCGGTCACCGCCAGCGCGCGACGGGCGAGATTGGCCGTCGCGCCGATCCCCTTACGCTCGTAGAGCGCGCTCGCCGCCTCGAGATCCCCGCCCGCGGGCGCCCCGCGGCCGAGGATCGACAGCACCTCGGCGCGATCGGTCAGCGCGTCGCCGCGCATCATGAGAAAGTCCGTCCCATCGGCGAGCCGGACCGCGTCGCCGGCCAGGGCCTCCGCCGACGGACCCTCCCCGGCGCGGGCCAGCAGCTTGGCCTTGGTCGAGCGCCACAGCACCTGCGAGACGGCGTCGTCATCGGATGCGGCCTCCTCGCTCATCCGGCAGTAGCGCGCACTCTCGTCGTAGGACCCGTGGGCGTAGTGCACCCGGGCGGCGAGACCGGCGGCGGAGCTGAGATGGCCGCGGGTTCCGAGCTGCTCGAACGCGGCGCACGCCCCGGCGAGCTCCGGCGCGGCGTTCTCGGGGCTGTCGGCGAGCAGTTCGATGTAGCCGTAGTACATCTGGATCACCGCCACCGACACGTTCAGCCCGACCTCGGCCAGCCGGCGCTTGCTGCGCCGCCACCGCGCCCGCGCGCCGTCGAACTGGCCATCCATCGCCTCCAGCACCGCGAGCATCGCCCCGATGAACGCGGTGGCAGCAACGTCGGCCTCGGCCCGGCGGAGGAGCTCATGACAGCGCCGGATGCCGTCGCGAGCCGGCCGGGGACCGACCACCGTCGTCCGCGCCAGATCGATCAGGATCCGCGACTGGTCCCGGCGCTCTCCCGCGCGCTCGGCATGGGTCAGCGCCCGCTGCAGGGCCTCCTCCATGGCAACGGAGTCCGATCGAATCCATTCCACCAGCGCGATGTGAAGCCACGCGCGCGACAATCCCCCCTCATCGCTCAGTCGCTCGAACACCGCGATCGCCTGCTCGGCGACGGTCCGCATCTCGGCGGCGCCGAGGCTTGCGTCCACGTGCGAGCGCTGATAGGAGAGCTCGATCAGCGCCCGCGAGCTCACCGCCTCCGCCCCGGTGATCCGGGCCTGCTCGAGCGCCGCCTGAAGCACCTCCTCCGCCTCCGTGTAGTCGCCGCTCTCGCTCAGGCCGTAGCCGAGATCGAGCAGTATGTCGGGGCGTTTGCGCTCGACCGCGTCACACACCTCGGCAGCGCGGCGCAGGAGCTGGACCGCGGCGTTGGGGTTCCCGCGCGACAGGGCGCGGCGGCCGGCGCTGGACAGGCTCTCGGCGGCCCGGCCGGCGAGCGCCACGGCGGTCTCGCCGCCCTGCCCCGCCTCCGTCAGGTTGCGAAAGGCGCGCTCGAGGTGATACCCGACGAACTCCTCGTAGGCTTCGCCGCGCGGGGCCAGCCAGTCGGCGAAGCGCTCGTGCAGCTCGCTGCGCAGAACCTTCGGGGTCCCTCGGTAGGCCACGTCGCGGATGAGGATGTGATGGAAGCTCAGCTGCTCCTCGCCGGCGAGCGGCGCGCTGCCGGGCTCCACGAACCCGCGCCGGACGAGGGCACGGAGGTGCTGATCGGCGGTGGAGCGCGCCTGTTCGGGGAGGAGCGCCACCACGGCGGTCGGCCAAAACTCCCGGCCGATGATCGCGGCTCGCTCGATATAGGCGCGCTCGCCGGGGCCGAGCCGGTCGATGCGCGCGGCCAGCAGGCTGCGCAGCGTGCCGGGGATCTCCCGCTCGCGGTCCCACCACGGGTTCTCGGCGCTCATCGCCAGGAGCTGCTCGACGAAGAGCGGATTGCCCTCGGCCGTCTCGAGGATGACGGCCCGCTCCGCGACGCTGAGCCGGCGCTCCCCGAGACGGTGGTCGAGCAGGGTCCCGGCGTCGTCGCGGCTCAGTGGCCCCAGGACGATCGAGCTCACCCGGGGATGGCCTCCGCCCCACGCGGGGCGCTGCTCGAGCAGCTCGGGGCGGGCGGTGTTGAGCATGAGCACCGGCGCCTTGACCCAGTCCACCAGATAGTCAATGAGATCGAGCAGCTCCGGCGCCGCCCAGTGAGTGTCCTCAATGACCAGCTCGAGCGGCCGTTCCCGCGCCACGAGCTCCAGGAGCCGCCGAAACGCCCACGGCACCTGTTCGCGCCGGGTCTCAGAGTCCGTGAGGCCGAGTGCGGCAGCCACGATCTCGGAGATGAGGCCGGCGTCCTCGGCGTCGTCGATGAGACCGCGGATCGCCTCCGGCGAGTCGCCGCCGGCGAACTGCGTGAGCGCCTCGCGCAGCGGCCAGAAGGCGACGCCGTCGCCGTAAGACAGGCAGTGGCCGGTGAGGAGAGTGGCCTGACCCGCAAGCCGGCTCGCCGACTCTTGGCCGAGGCGCGACTTGCCGATGCCGGGCTCCCCCACGACGGTCAGCAGGTGGGCCTCACTGCCGCGAACCGCCCGTCGGAAGGCCGCGCCGGCCAGCGCCAGCTCGTCGATGCGGTCGACCACCGGATGAGCCATCAGTGAAGCCGGCGCGTCTTCCACCAGCCCGTCGAGCCGCCAGGCGTCGCCGTCCAGCGCGGGCGCGACGCGCGCGGCACCGGAGACCAGCCGGCGCGTCACCTCGCTGAGCAGGATGGCTCCGCTCTCGGCCGCCTGGGCCAGGGCGATCCCACGGGAGAGCGGCTCACCGAACAGATCAGTGGCGCTCTCGAGCACGACCTCGCCCGACGCCACTCCGACCCGCACCGCGACCTCGTCCCGTCTCGGCGGCCCAAAGGCGCCGCCCAGCTCCAGCGACGCGCGGAGCGCCCGCAGCGCGTCGTCCTCGTTGATGAGCGGCACACCGAACACCCAAACCAGCTCGCCGCCCAACCCCGCGACGAACGACCCGCCGTGCCGCGCCACGATCTCCTGGGCGCGCGCCCGCGCCGCGGCGACCGCGTTGCGGGTCATCTCCGGGTCGGCGTGGGCGATGGTGGTGAGCTCCGCAACGAGCACGGTCGCGCTCTTGCGCACGATCCCGGGCGCGGGCGCGGCCACCGCCGCCGGTGTTGGCGACACGTCGACCGGCCCGCTCGCCGCGGGGCCCCCATCGCCGTCCGGCGGGCCGCCGGGCTCGGCGTCGTCCGACGCCGAGAGCATCAGCGAGCTGTCCTGGCGCAAGATGCGCTGCTCGAGCTCGCGCAGCGGGTTGCCAGGCTCGACGGCGAGCTCCTCCACGAGCGCACGCCGCGCGTGTTGGAATGCCTCCAGGGCGTCGGCCTGGCGTCCGCAACGGTAGAGGGCGAGCATGAGCTGCCCGCGGGGGCGCTCCCGGAAGGGCTGCTCGCGGACAAGCGCCTCGAGCTCGGCGATCACCTCGGCGTGGCGCCCGAGCGCGAGCTCGGCTTCGATCAGCTCCTCGCGACAGCTGAGGCGCAGCTCATCGAGCCGCGCGATGCTCGCCTGGGCAAAGGGCTCGTAGGTGAAATCGGCCAGGGGTGGGCCGCGCCACAGGCGCCGGGCATCCGCCAGCATCGCGGCCGCCCGCCCGGCGTCGCCGGCGGCCAGGGCGCTGCGCGCGCCGTCATAGAGCCGCTCGCAGCGCAGCGCGTCGATCTCGTCGACGCCCAGCTCCAGCACGTAGCCGGGCGGCCGGGTGATGAGGCGCTCACTCGCCGCAGCCAGCTGCGTGCGCAGCCGTGACACGAACACCTGGATGGTATGGACGGCGCTGGCAGGCGGACTCTCGCCCCACAACTCGTCCACGAGACGATCGGTGGACACGACCTGCCCGGCGTTGAGGGCAAGGACGGCGAGGACCGCTCGCTGGCGAACGCCTCCCAGGGCAACCGGGTCGTCGCCGCCGATCCGCACCTGAAGCGGCCCGAGGATCCCCAGCTCCAGAGAGCCCCCCACGGGCTGAACGGTAACAGCGGTATCAGCGCCGCTCAATGGTTGGTGAGCGATTGGTGATCGCTAGTGACCGGCCTGTGACCGCCGCCCCCGATCGTTGCGGCCATCACTTCCCCAACCCCACCGGAGCCATGGTCGCCAACCACCACATCTCACAGCTGCTCATCAACGAGCGCGTCACCGACTTCCACCGCGCATCGGGCGGTCACCGCGCCGCCCCGAGCGGGCGCCGGCCCTCGCGCCTGCGCCGCTTCGCGCTCACTCGCCGCCGGGCGATCAAGCCGATCTCGCCGAGCCCCTCATGACCGCTCTGCCCGGGACCGTCCTGCCCGGTCAGGCAGAAGGAACCGAACTGATGGCCGTCACCTACAGCTACTCCCACACCCGCACGGCACGCCAGCGCCTGCCCGGCCACCGCCTGGCGCGGCTGGTCCACGCGGCCGCCGGCGGTGACCAACGCGCCTGGGACGCGCTCGTCCGCGAGTTCGGCGCGATGATCTGGGCCGTCGCCCGCGCGCACCGCCTCCACGATGCCAACGCCGCCGACGTGGCGCAGGCGACGTGGCTGCGACTCTTCGAGCACCTCACTCGGCTCAATGACCCGGCCCGGGTCGGAGCATGGCTGGCCACCACGGCGCGCCGCGAGTGCCTACGTGTCATCCGCGACAGCGACCGCAGCGTCCTCTACGGCGCCGAGGCGCCCGAGCTCGAGTCGCCGGATATGCCTCCGGCGGAGGCGCTGCTCATCGGCGAGCGCGACGCCGCGCTATGGCGCAGCTTCTCATGCCTGCGGCCCTCCGACCAGGCGCTGCTGCGCCTGCTGATGGCCGAGCCGCGCCCTCCTTACGAGGAGATCGCGGCGGCGCTGGACATCCCCATCGGAAGCATCGGACCCACGCGGCAGCGCGCCCTCGCGCGTCTGCGGCGCGAACTGGACGACCAGGGAACCCTCACCCTCATGACCGCCTAAAGGAGGCGCCACGATGACCGAGCCCACCAACACCAACACCATCGGCACCACCGGCGCCGCCGGCACGACCGACACCACCGAGGCCGAGATCGCCGAGATCCGCGCCGGCAGGCTCGATGACGCCCACCTCGCGTGGTTCATCGCCGAGAGCGAATGCGAGCGGGCGCTGCGCGCCTGGCGCACCGGCGACGACGGCGAGGACGACGAGAACGGCGACATCGCCTACTGCTCCTATCTCGCGGCGCTCAACCGGGAGGAGTCGGCGGCCCGGCACCTGGAGCGGGTGTGGCGGGCGAGCGAGCCGAGGGCCCTGACGCTCGTGCAGCGCATGCAGGACGCCATCCACTGACCGTTCTGTATCAGGACCATGCGCAAACAGCTCTCATAGGCAGTGCAACCATCTGGATCCGGCGTCTGGGGAGGCGGTCGGGACGCCACCGACCTCTTGATCGATCGGCTCAGCGCGCTCGCAAGCGCGCTCGACCCGGTTCCACCGGCGGTCCTCGCCGGCGCTCGAGCGGCGTTCGCGGCGGCCGGCGAACGTGTGGCGACACCGGCACCGATGTCCGAGCCCGACTAGGACTCCCGCTCGTCCCCGGGCTCTCGCGCGACAATGCCCGCGTGAGCCGGATCGCGATCATCCCGGGCGACGGGATCGGACCAGAGGTGTGCGCGGTGGCGGTCCGCGTGCTCGCCGAGCTCGAGGGCGCGGGGCTTGGGACCGAGACGTTCCCGTGGGGATCGGACCACTACCTCAGGACCGGGCGGATGCTGCCTGAGGACGCGCTCGAGACTCTGACCGCGTTCGACGCCATCCTGTTTGGCGCCGTCGGGTCGCGCGAGGTGCCCGATCACGTGACCCTGTGGGGCCTGCGGCTGGCCATCGTCCAGGGGTTCGATCTCGGCGTCAGCCTGCGACCGGCCCGCCTGCTGCCCGGGATCCGCGGACCGCTGGCGGACCGCGGGCCGGACGACATCGACCTCGTGGTGGTGCGAGAGAACACCGAGGGCGAGTACTCCGGCATCGGCGGCTTCACCCGCCGCGGCCTGCCGGGCGAGGTCGCGGTGCAGACCACCGTCTACTCCCGTGACGCCATCGCCCGCACCGCGCGCTTCGCCTTCGAGCTCGCCCGCACGCGGCCCGCCCGGCATCTCACGAGCGTCACCAAGTCCAACGCCAGCCCGCACGCCAGCGTCCTGTGGGACGAGGTCGTCGCTGAGGTCGCCGCGGGGTACCCCGATGTGGACTGGCAGCCGGTCCTCGTTGACGCGGCGGCGGCGCGGCTCGTCCTGGCGCCGCAGGAGTTCGACGTGATCGTCGCCTCCAACCTGCACGGCGACATCCTGTCCGATCTCACCGGGGCCCTCGCGGGCAGCCTCGGCATGGCGCCGAGCGCCAACCTCAGCCTCGACCGGTCGCACCCGTCGATGTACGAGCCCGTTCACGGCTCGGCGTTCGACCTCGTTGGCCGGGGGCTGGCCAACCCGATCGGGACGGTCCTGTCGGCCGCGATGATGCTCGAGGACATCGGTCGGAGCGAGAGCGCCGGCCGCGTCCGCAGCGCCGTGGCATCAGCCTGCGCGGCCGGGATTCTCACGCCCGACGTCGGCGGACGTGCCACCACTGACGAGGTGGCCGACACGATCGTGCGCGCCCTGTAGTTCTGAGCTCGCGCGCTCGCGCCCGTGGCCGGTAGCGTGTCGGTATGAGGATCGCCGAGGCGCGGGAGCTGTGGACGCCCGCCGGCGTGTACTGCAACACCGCCAGCTACGGGCTCCCGCCGCGTCCGGCGTGGGACGCGCTCCAGGCGGCCCTGGGCGAGTGGCAGGGCGGCTGCACGAGCTGGGAGCACTGGGGCGAGACCACCGAGACGGCACGGGCCGCATTTGCGCGGATCGTGGGAGTCGACGCCGGACGGGTCTCGGTGGGAGCCACGGTGTCAGAGCTCGTGGGCTCTGTGGTCACCGCGTTGCCGGCGGGGACTCGGGTGGTCGCTCCCGACATCGAGTTCACCTCCAACCTCTTTCCCTACCTGGTCCAGAGCCGGCTCGACGTGCGAACGGTGCCGGTCGCGGCGGTGGCCGACGCGGTCGCCGACGGCGCCGGTGCCGTCGCCTTCAGCGCGGTCCAGATGAGCACGGGCGAGGTCGCCGACGTGGACGCGATCCTTGAGGCCGCGTCGGCTGTCGATGCCGTCACGATCTGCGACGCGACGCAGGCGACGGGCTGGCTGCCCATCGACGCCGGGCGCTTTGACGCCGTCGTCTGCGGGGCCTACAAGTGGCTGATGTCTCCGCGGGGCACCGCCTTTCTCACGGTGTCTGACCGGATGCTGGAGTCGGCGGTTCCCCAGAGCGCCGGCTGGTACGCGGGCGAGGACGTGCACGCCAGTTACTTCGGGCCCCCGCTGCGCCTCGCCCGCTCGGCGCGGCGCTTCGATCTGTCTCCGGCGTGGTTCTGCTGGGTGGGCACGGCCCCGGCCCTCGAGCTGATCGAGGAGATCGGCGTCCAGGCCATTCACGACCACGACGTCGCGCTCGCCAACCGGTTTCGTGCCGGGGTGGGCATGGAGGCCGCCAACAGTGCGATCGTCTCCGCCGACGTGCCCGACGCGGCCGCCCGGCTCGAGCGAGCCGGGATCGTGGCCGCCATGCGAGGCGGGCGCCTGCGAACGTCCTGGCACGTCTACAACGATGAGCACGATGTCGACCGAGTGCTCGAGGTCGTCCTGGGCTGAGCACGCGCGGTAGCGCGGACCGTCACCCGCCAGCCGTCGAGCTAATGCTCGAGTCGTGTGGTTGAGTCGCTGGCGGCAGGCGGCGTCACGTCGTCGTAGATGCGGGCGGCCGCGAGCCGGCCGCTGGCGCCCCGCTCGTACACGGCGAGACCCGCCTGAGGAGGTATCGCGTCCCTGCCCCAGCGCACGCAGTTGTACTCGATCGCGCACCGCGTCCCGTCATCGGTCACGGTGCAGAACTGCAGCGGGATGCCGCCGCCGTTGGCGAACATCGTGTCGTAGATGGCCCGGTGCGCGGCGCCGCGATAGCTGTACGGGCCTCCCGCGGGCTCGCGAACGATGCCGTCAGGCTCGAACGCCGCGATGATCGCATCGGCGTCCGCGGCGGCCAGCGCACGCTGATAGTCGGCCGGAGCTCCGTCCAACACGATGCTCGCGTCCGCCTCGAGCAGGGGTGGCCGAACCCGGTGCCCGCCCGTCAGGGGCCACAGGCTGTGATACACGCGGACCCACGCGATTCGCCTGTCCGTTGCGAGCTGAGCGACGATCGCGACGGGCAGCTCGGGGTGCGGGCCGGGCAGCTTGACCGAGACCTCCTCGACCCTCCGCATTCCGCTCTCCGTCAGCGCGACTGGGTCAACGCTGGCTTGCTCAGCGACCCATTCCTTCATGTCGGCGACATACGCACGAAACGCATCCTGGCTGTCGATGCGTCCGAAGCGCGGATCGTCGATGAGCGGAATCGCCCGAAACGAGGAGCACAGCTCGTTCGCGCTCTGGTCCCTAAATCCCTCGAAAAACCCGAGGCGACGCCGATCAGGGCTGGCGTGAGCGAGCGCCTGGCCGAGCGAGAACTCCTGAAACCACGGCATCGATCCAGTCTCGCACGCGCGGCGTGGTTTGCCTGCTCATCCTGTTGCCTGGCTTCGACGCTCGCGGCGACGCGATCGGCCGATCCGCGAGAGCCCGTGAAGCGCTATTCCGTGGGCTTCACGGGAACACTGCTCACGTGGCGTTCGACGCGGCGGTCGGGCACCAGCCACATCAGCGCCACGCCGACGTAGACGGTCAGGGCGAGCCAGCGATTGGCAAACGACAAGCCGATCCCGAGGCAGTACAGCAGCGGCGAGATCTTGCCCTTCACGTCGGAACCGAGGGCGGTGCGCAGCACGGATCGCGCGCCCTCGGCGCGGAGCAGCATCGTCTGCAGGAGGTAGTAGGCGATCGCGGCGCAAAGCAGGACGATGCCGTAGACGGCGGTCGGGACCGACGGAAACCGGTGCTCGCTCATCCACGCGGTACTGAACGGGATCAACGACAGCCAGAAGAGCAGGTGCAGGTTGGCCCACATCGCTCCGCCGGTCACGCGGGACACCGCCGCCAGCATGTGGTGATGGTTGTTCCAGTAGATCCCGAGGTACACGAAGCTGAGCGCGTAGGCAAGGAGCACCGGCAGCTCATGTCCCAACGCATGCCACGAGGTACCGACCGGGATGTGCAACTCCAGCACCATGATCGTGATGAGGATCGCGATCACGCCATCGCTGAACGCCTCCAGCCGTCCCTTGGGCACAACAGGAGCCTAGCCGTGACAATGCGGACGCAGCTACCCGAGCCCCGCGCCCGTGCCGCGCAGGTGCTGCAGTTGCACGTTGACGCGCCGCGCGGCGGAAGACTAGTCTGCGCGGTCTCTACAGCGTGACACCGTCCCGCTTCCCGGACGGGGATTGGAGTGGCCGTGCTCAGCTGGCGCAACTCGCTTCGGAGTCGGATCGCAACCCTCGGTCTATGCGCGGCGGCACTCGCCGCCGCTATCGCGCTGACCGGCGGGGCCACGTCACGCGCGGCCGGCGGAACCGGCACGGTCCAGACGTTCACCGGAACGTTTTCCGATGGCGCGAAGTACGAGATCCAACTGCCCGCCGTGCAGTGGAACGGCACGCTGGTGCTCTACAGCCACGGCTACGTGGTCCCAGGTTCGGCCAATCCCGCCCAGGACGTCGGCGATCCAGTGACCGGGGGCTGGCTGCTCGATCACGGTTACGCGCTCGCCGGCTCCTCGTACGCAACGACCGGTTGGGCGATCCAGCAGGCGATCCCGGATCAGATCGACACGCTCAACACCTTTGACGCAATGTTCGGAACGCCGACCCGCACGATCGCCTGGGGTCACTCGCTCGGCGGAATCATCACGGCCGGGCTCCTGCAGGATGCCCCCAACCGCTTCACGGCCGCGCTTCCGATGTGCGGAGTTCTCGCCGGCGGCGTCGCCACGTGGAACCAGGCGCTCGACTCCGAGTTCGCGATCCAACAGCTGATCGACCCGTCACTGCAGGCGGTCAACATTGCCAACCCGGGGGCAAACCTCGTCGCGGCCGAGGGTGCGGTCGCGACGGCCCAGCAGACCGCGCAGGGTCGCGCCCGGCTTGCCCTCGCGAGCGCGCTGGGCGATCTGCCCGGTTGGTTTACACCGCTGAGTCCCGAACCGGCGGCGAACGACTTCGCCACCCAGGAGGCCAATCAGTTTCAGTGGCTGACGCAGGTCGACGGTCCGTTCGTGTTCGACTTCAGAGCCGAACTCGAGGGCCGGGCGGGTGGCAACCCGTCCTGGAACACCGGCGTCAACTACTTCGAGCAGGTCAGGAAGTCAGTCGACTATGCCGAGGTCAAGGCGCTCTACGCCGCGGCCGGGCTGTCGTTGAACGGCGACCTCAGGACACTGAACTCCGCGCCGCGGATCAGCGCCGACCCGAATGCAGTCAGGTACCTGGAGAACAACATCGTCTTCAACGGCCAATTTGACGGCCGCCCGGTGTTGACGATGCACACGACCGGCGATGGACTGGTCGTCAACCAGGACGAGCAGGCCTACAGGGCGGCCGCTGACCGGGCGGGGGACCGGCATCTCCTGCGCCAGATCTTCGTGTCACGCGCCGGACATTGCGCCTTCACGCCGGCCGAGACGGTGACGGCATTCCAGACGCTGATTGATCGCATCGACACCGGTCACTGGCACTTTGATACGAGCAGCCTCAACGCCAACGCGGCGGCGCTCGGACCTCAGTTCAACGTCTTCAGCTCCGGTTCCCAACTGGTTTCCACAGCTCCTGGCTTCACCGACTTCAGGCCGGCGCAGTTCCTGCGGCCGTTCGATCTAGCCGATCATGGCCACGGCGATCACGGCCGCCGCGACCACGGCCAGCGCGATCGCGGCCACGGCCGGGGACACGGCCGTTGACGGAAGCGGCGGCGGGCTGAGCAGACAGCGCGGAGGTCAGTGGTAGCGGTCGAAGTCGGCCGGCCAGGGCAGCGGGAACAGGTGCCGGTAGGGCCGTGCGTCCGCGATCACCTTGGCTACGGATGGCCGCTGGGCGAGCGAGCGGTAGTACCGGGTGAGTTGCGGGTGCGCGGCCTCATCCCACGGGTGGAGCGCGAGAGCGTAGAACAGGCCCGGCGCGGCGGCGCAGTCGGCGATCGTCAAGGCGTCGCCCGCGAGGAACTCATTGCGGGTCAACTGCGCCTCGAGCATGCCGTAGATCATCTCGAGCCGGCGGCGGGCGCCGTCGACCGTGTGCTCGTGAGAGCGCTCTTCCACCGTGTCCAGGACGATCGCCTGCACCGAGTCGGAGACGTAGTGGTCACACAGGCGGTCCCATTTACGCGCCTCCAGCGACGGAACCAACTGCGCGCCGGCAACGTGTTCGATGATGATCGACGTCTCGCCGATCACCTTGTCACCGTCGCGAAGAACCGGGATCGATGCCGGCGGCCACAACCGGGCAAGCTCGGCGCGGTCGAAATCGCGCTGCTCCTCGAGGACGTCGTAGGCGATGCCCTCCTCGTTGAGCGCGATCAGGACCTTCTGGCAGTAGAGCGCGAAAGGGTGCTCGTAGAGGATGAGCATCGGTCACGCCTCTTCCCCGCCGCCGCGCATCAGCGCGCGGATTTCCATGCCCCACCGCTGGGCGTCCGGCCAGCGCGCGGCGATCTCCTCGGCGCGCGCTGCGGTCGCGACGTCGACGATGCAGTACCCGGCGAGCGCTTCCTTGGCCTCCAGGAACGGCCCATCAGTCACGGTAACGACGCCGTCGCGTACGTGCGTCGAGCGGGCCTGTGAGGCGTCGGCCAGGCCTTCGCCGCCGACCAACTCGCCGGTCGCCGACAGCTCCTCGACGATGTCGCCGGCGGCGTGCATGAAGACGTCCTTGTCCTCCTGGGAGAGGCCGTTCCAGGCTTCGGTGTTCTGGTAGATCAGCAGGATGTAGCGCATCGGCAGGCTCCTCGTGGTTGGGGTTCAACCTCTGGTCGGAGCCGCGGGCGCGTTCTCGACATCGCCGCGTAACCTGTCGGCTCGGGACTGGAGGTAGCGCCGCTCCGCGATGCTCGTGGTACGCCGGGCGGCAGCCTCGTACCCCACCCGTGCCGCCCCCGTGTCGCCCGCCATTTCCTGCAGATGGGCCCGGACAGACGCCAGGCGGTGGTGCTCGCCCAGGCGGCGATCGCCCGACAGCGCGTCGAGTTGCGAAAGCCCGGCCACCGGGCCGTCGACCATCGCGACTGCAACGGCGCGGTTCAGCGTGACGACCGGGCTCGGCGCCATCGCGTGCAGCAGGTCGTAGAGCTTGAGGATCTGCGGCCAGTCGGTGTCGGTGGCCGTCGGGGCTTCGGCGTGAACAGCGGCGATTGCCGCTTGTAGCTGGTAGGCGCCCAGCCTCGAGGACGACATCGTCTCCTGGATCAGCTCGATGCCCTCCTCCAACAGCGGGCGATCCCAGCCGCCGCGGTCCTGCTCGGCCAACGGGATGAGCATGCCGTCGGGGCCCTCGCGTGCGCCGCTGCGTGCCTGAGTCAACAGCATCAGCGCCAGCAGCCCGGCGACCTCGCCGTCGTCGGGCATCAGCACCCGCGTCATCCGGGTCAGGCGGATCGCCTCATCCGCGAGCTCGCGCCGCTGCAGCTGCTCGCCGGACGTCGCCGTGTAGCCCTCGCTGAACATCAGGTAGAGCACATGGAGAACGACACGAAGTCGCTCGGCGCGCTCATCCTCGCGCGGTAGCTCGAAGCGCCCGCCCGCTTCGGCGATCGTCGCCTTCGCGCGGCTGATGCGCTGGGCGATCGTGGCCTCGGGCACCAGGAAGGCGGCGGCGATCTGCGCGGTCGTCAGCCCGCCGACCGCCCTCAGAGTCAGCGCGAGCTGCGACGGCGGCGGCAGCGCCGGATGGCAGCACAGGAAGAGCAGCGTGAGGGCATCGTCCTCATCGGTGACCTCGGCGCCGGGTGGAGGCTGCTGGGCGACCGCGGTCTCCTCGCGTAGCGTCCTCGATGCCTCGGCCCGAAGGGCATCGATCAGTCGCCGGCCGGCGACCGCGATCAGCCAGCCGCGCGGATTCGCCGGCACGCCCTCAACCGGCCACTGCTGCGCGGCCGCGATCAGCGCCTCCTGCGTGGCGTCCTCAGCGAGGTCGAAGCGACCGTAGCGCCGGGCGACGGCGGTCACGACCTGGGGAGCGAGCTCCCGCAGGAGCCGCTCGATCACCGCGCCCGCCCAGCGGCACACGCCACCGTCCGAGTCGCGATCACCTGCAGCGCTTCCCGTTGATCTGGACGCAACCCGGCAGCGATTCTAGCCCGCGGCCGGTCCCCCGCAGCGCGATCCCACGCCCGACACGGCCCCGGGGAATGGTCCGTGCCTGTCACGATTTACCCCGTGACTGGCGACGCGCTCAGGGATCTGTGCCTGACCTTCCGCGGCTCCGAGGAGACGTTCCCGTTCGGCTTTGAGACCTCGGTGTTCAAGGTGGCGGGCAAGATGTTCGCCCTGTCGCGCCTGGCGGGCGATCCGCTGTCAGTCAGCGTCAAATGCGAGCCGCTGCTCGCCCAGCAACTGCGGACGGCCCACCCCGCAATCACGGCGGGCTATCACCTCAACAAACGCCATTGGAACACGGTGCTGCTGGACGGGACCCTGGCCGAGCAGATGATCGCCGACATGGTCGAGGACTCCTACGATCTCGTGGTCAACAAGCTCTCCCGGGCGCGGCAGCGGGCGCTGGGGTGGCGCGGCGCCGCAGCGGCGCCTACGGCAGCCGGCCGGACCAGCGCGCCGAGGTCACGCCCGCCCCGATGAGCAGGATCACGCCGGCGGCGGCGAACCACGCGGTGATCTCGTGCTTGCGGCTGACGGTGCTCAGCTGGCTGCCGAGGTTCTTGTAGATCGAGCTGAGCTCGTCAGAGCTGCGCGCGTTGAAGGCGCGGCCACCCGAGAGGCGGGCGATCTCCTGCATGAGCTGAGGATCCGGGGGCACCGGCGTGTTGGGCTGGAAGGGATCGGGGCTTTGCAGCACGCCGCCGGCGGTCCCGAGCGCGACCGTGTAGATGGGGATGCGGGCCTTCTTGGCCTCCTGTGCGACGGCCGCGGGATCGGGGCCGGCGTTGGCGTCGCCGTCTGAGAGCAGCACGATCGCCGCAGGTGGATGCTTGGCGTTGCCGCCCTGCAGCAGTTGGAGGGCGAGTTGGAGCGCGTCGCCGGTGTCGGTCCCGCCGTTGGCAGACAGCGAGTCGATCAGCGAGCGCGCCACGGCGTGGTTCGACACCGGTCCCTGCACAGCGTCCGGCGAGGTGCCGAAGCCGATCGCCCCGACGCGGACGGTGGAGGGGAGCTGATCGATGAAGGTGTTGGCCGCCGCCACCGCCGCGGCCAGCCGCGTCGGATGCACGTCGCTGGCCGCCATCGAGCCGGAATGGTCGGTGACGAGCATCATGTTGGCCTGGTTGGTGGGGATGTGCTCCACCACCCGCGGGCGGGCCATGGCCACAGCGAGCGCCGCGATGGCCGCCAGGGCCAGGGCCGCCGGCACGTGGCGCTCCCACGAGGGCGACGCCGCCACCACCTGGCGCACCGTGGACACGGCGGGGAAACGGACGGCGTAGCGCTGGGGCCGGCGCCGGGCCCAGAGGTAGGCGGCCAGCGCCGCCGGGACGGCGGCCAGGGCCAGCAGCCATACGGGGGAGGCGAAGCTCATCGCAGGCGGCGTCCGAGCTCGATGAGCCAGTCCTCGTCGGTGGAGAGGGTGGTGTGGTGCACCCGCAGGCGGCGCAGCTCACGCGCCACGGTGTCACGGCGCTCACGCTCGAGCTGCGCGAAGCGCTCGCGCACGCGGCGGCGCGAGGTGTTGACCTCGATGTGAGCGCCGGTCTCGGGGTCCACCAGCGACAGGTAGCCGACGGCGGGCAGCTCCGTCTCGCGGGGATCGAGGACCTCGATCGCCAGCACGGAGTGACGGACGCGCAGCGAGCCCAGTGGGCGCTCCCACGCGTGCTGGTCGCGGAAGTCGGAGATGACGACCACCAGTCCCGGCTGGCCGGCGAGCCGCCCGAGACGGGTCAGCGCGTCCGCCATCGCGGAGGCATCCTGGCGCCCGTCGAGCGCCACCCCCGCCTCCAGCCGGCGGCGCAGCGCCACCATGCCGGGCCGGGAGCCGCGCGGCGGCAGCACGCGCGCCGGCCCGGCGCCGAACGCCACCAGGCCGACGCTGCCCGCGCGCCGCACGCCGAGGCGGCCGAACACGAGTGCGGTTCCCTCGGCGACGTCGGCCTTGAGCCGCCGCGAGGTCCCGAAGGCCATCGAGGGCGACACGTCGAGCGCGATCCACGTCGTCAGGGCGCGCTCGGGAACATGCAGGCGGACGTGGGGCGTCCCGGTGCGGGCGGTGGCGGAAGCGTCGATGTGGCGCACGTCGTCGCCCATCTCGTACGGGCGCAGCTGGGCGAGCTCGGTGCCCAGGCCGACGCCCGCGGCGCGGCGGTCTCCGGGCATCGTCTGGGCCACCAGGCGATTGACGGCGACGTCGAGCGCCTCGACGAGCGGCTGCGCCATCGGGCCGGGGCCCTGACGCGCGGCGGGCGGGGCGAGAAGCGCGTCGCTCACGCGCTCATCAGCCCCCCGGCGCTGCGCTCGTCGCGCTCGGTGCGCATGAGCCGGCGCGCGCCGGGCTCGGGCACGGTGGCCAGCACCTGCTCGAGCAGCTCGTCGGCGGTGACGCCCTCCGACAGAGCGTCGTAGGAGAGGACGATGCGGTGGCGCAGCAGGTCAGGGGTGAGGTCGCGGATGTCCTGCGCCTCGACGTAGCTGCGGCCGCGCAACAGGGCCAGCGCGCGGGCCGCCTGGACCAGGCCGATGGGTCCGCGCGGGCTGGAGCCGAACTCGATCATGCCCTTCATGTCGTCCAGGCCGTGCTGCGCAGGGTGGCGGGTGGCGTCGGCCAGCGCCACGGCGTAGCCGATCACCTCGCGGTCCACCATGACCGTCTGGACCGCCTGCGCGTGGCTGCGCAGGTCCTCGAGCGACAGACACTCGCGCACGCTGACGGTCTCGCGGATGCTGCGGCCCACGACCGCCGCCTCCTCGCCCACGCTCGGGTAGTCGACGATGATCTTCATCAGGAAGCGGTCCACCTGGGCTTCGGGGAGCGGGTACGTGCCCTCGGACTCGATCGGGTTCTGGGTGGCCATCACGATGAACGGCAGCGGCACGCCGTAGCTGGTGCCCCCAATCGTCACCTGCTGCTCCTGCATGACCTCGAGCAGCGCGGACTGGACCTTGGCCGGAGCGCGGTTGATCTCGTCGGCGAGCATGAAGTTATGGAAGATGGGGCCGAGCTCCGTGTCGAACGAGCCCGTGTCCGGACGCCACACCCGCGTGCCGACGAGGTCCGCCGGCACGAGGTCGGGCGTGAACTGGATGCGACCGTAGCTGCCGCCCAGGGACGCCGCGAGCGTCTTGACCGTCAGCGTCTTGGCCAGGCCCGGGACACCCTCCAGCAGCACGTGTCCACCGGCCAGCAGGCTGACGAGCAGCCGCTCGAGCATGGCGTCCTGGCCGACGATGACCCGCTTGATCTCCTGCAGCACCTGCTGGAGGGCGTCGCGGGCGTCGTGTCGTTGCTGGGTGGTCTCTTCGATGTCGGGCATATGTCCTCCGGGAAAGGTATGTCTAGATAAGGCGGCGGAACCAGAGCAGGGTCAGCGCGCCGCCGGCGAGCAGCAGCACCAATCCCCCGCCCGCCACATCCGCGGTCAGTTCGCGCTTGACCTTCTTGTGGCCAAGCTGGACGGCAAGGTGGGAATAGACGGCTTTCGCCTTGGCGCTGTCGGCGGCGGTGTAGGCCTTGCCGCCTGACGCCTGGGCGATCTGGGCGAGCTCCTGCGAGCTGACGGGGACGGGCGCGTTGACGGTCTGACCGTTGCGCTTGATCGGGATGGTCCCGTTCGGCGTGCCCAGGGAGATGGTGTAGATGGGGATGTGATCGGCCTTGGCCTGCTGGGCCGCCGCGGCCGGACCGGGGCCCACGTTGGAGCTGCCGTCAGACAGGAGCACGATCGCGGCCGGCACCCGCTTGCCACCCTGCTTGGGGAGCGTGGTGAGCGAGTGCAGCGCGGTGGTGATCGCGTCGCCGATGGCGGTGCCCCCGCCACCCGGGCGCAGGCCGGCGATCGCCGCCTTGGCGAGCGCGTGGTCGGTGGTGGGCGACTGCACCACGACGGGCCGGCGGGCGAACTGGATGAGGCCGACCTTGACGCTGTCGGGCATGCCCGACACGAACGTGGTCGCCGCCTTCTGCGCGGCGCCCAGCCGCGAGGGTTTCACGTCAGACGCGCTCATCGAGCTCGAGATGTCATTGGCCAACATGACCGCGGCGCTGTTGACCGGGACGGCCACGGTGCGCTGCGGCCGAGCGGCGGCGGCGATGAGCAGGGCAACGGCGATCGCGAAGACGAGCATGGGCGCGTGGCGGCGCCAGCCGGGACGCCGCGGAGTCACCGACTCGGTGAGGATGGGCGTGGCGAATGCGGCCGCCGCATTCCGGCGGCGGCGCTGCTGGCCGGCGTACCAGAGGGCGAGCACGGGGACGGCGATCAGGCCGACCAGGACAAGCGGCGAGGAGAAGCTCATGGGTACGGGGAGGGGGGCGCGGCCAGGGTGGCGACCACCTGGAACATCGCCCCGCCGTTGGTGATCTCCAGGGGCACGTGATCGCCGGAGTGCAGGCCCTTGATCGCCGTCGCGATGCTCCCGGAGGTGCCGACGGGGTGGTTGTTGACGAGCAGGATCGCGTCACCTGGCTCCAGTCCGGCGCTGTCACCGTTGCTGCCGGGCCGCACGGTCTCCACCACCGGGACGCCCTGCGGCGCCGTGATGATCTCCATGCCGAGCCAGCGGATTGGCGCGGTGGAACCGATGAGCTTCGGCTTATTCAGCTGGGACAGGGCGGCGGGCAAGGTCTTGGGCGCCGAGCTGGACGACCCGAACAGCTTGGTCAGGCCGAAGGCGGCGGCGGCGATGGCGATGACCCCGATCGCTACGGGCAGCACCCAGGGCCGCACGCGCCGGGGCCGCGGCGACGGCGACGGCGACGGCGGGGGTGACGGCGCGGCGGGCTCGGGGTCACGAGGCCGGGGCTGGCGCACGATCTGGGTCGTGGCCTCCTCGGACTCGTTCTCCCAATCTCCCGACCAGAGATGTTTCGGTCCACTCATGAGCCGCGTGTCAAGGTAGGCCACATTCGTGAGAGGTACTTAAGAGGTGCGCGCCATCGCGGCGGTTGCTTCACACCCGGGGATCATGGAGCATGCTGGGCGATGGCCCAGCATCCGCTCGACCCGCTGACCGCCGAGGAGATCCGTCAGGCCACGGCGATCCTGCGCCGTGACCGCGGCGTGGACGAACGTTGGCGCGTGGCCTCGATTGAGTTGCGCGAGCCGGCCAAGGAGGTCGTGCGGGCGTGGCGCGACGGAGCGGCCGGTGAGCGCGAGGCGCGGGTGGTGTGCTGGAACCGCGAGGACGGCCGGGCTTACAAGGCGCTCGTGTCACTCACGCGCGATGCCGTGGCGAGCTGGGCCCACCAGCCCGATGGGCAGCCGAACATGACCCTGGACGAGGTCCATGAGTGCGACGTGGCCATGCGTCGCGAGCCCCGGGTGATCGAGGCGCTGGCCCGACGCGGGATCACGGACATGGACCGGGTGGTCGTGGAGGCGTGGGCCTACGGCGCCCACCTGCTGCCCGAGCCCTATTCGGATCGCCGCCTGGGCTGGGCCGACGTGTGGTACCGCTCCCAGGAGGGGTCCAACCCCTACGCCAATCCCGTCACCGGCCTGAACGTCGTCGTGGACCTCAACACCATGGAGCTGCTGGAGGTCGAGGACACCGGGGCGATCGCGGAGCCGGCGACCATGGGCGAGTACATCCCGGGGCTGGTGCCCGGACTGCAGCTGCGCCCCGACGTCAAGGCGCTGGAGATCACCCAGCCCTCCGGTCCGTCGTTCGTCCTGGACGGCAACCTGCTGTGCTGGCAGAAGTGGTCACTGCGGATCGGATTCAACTACCGCGAGGGCCTGGTCCTGCACACCGTCGGCTACGAGGACGTAGACCGGGTGCGCCCGGTGGCCCACCGGCTGTCGTTCGCCGAGATGGTGGTCCCCTACCGCGACCCCACCTCCGAGCACTACCGCCGGACGGCCTTTGACATCGGCGAGTGGGGGCTGGGCTTCATGACCACGTCGCTGGAGCTCGGCTGCGACTGCCTGGGCGAGATCGCCTACCTCGATGCGGTCCTGCACGACGCCGCCGGTGAGCCGTACACGATCGCCAACGCCATCTGCATCCACGAGGAGGACGACGGCGTGCTGTGGAAGCACGTGGACGACGTCAGCGGCGCCGAGACGCGGCGCATGCGCCGCCTGGTGGTGTCCTTCCACGTCACCGTCGGCAACTACGAGTACCTCGTCTACTGGCGCTTTCACCAGGACGGCACCATTCAGGCCGAAGTGCGGGCCACCGGGATCATGGTCACCACGCACTTCGCGGAGGGACGCCAGCCGCCCTACGGGACCCTGGTGGACGAGCGCACCTATGCCCCGTTTCACCAGCACTTCCTGGTGGCCCGGCTCGACCTCGACGTCGACGGCGAGCGCAACACCGTCGTGGCCTCCGAGTCCGAGGCGCTCCCGGTCGGTCCCGAGAACCCCCACGGCGTGGCCCTCGTGCAGCGAGACACCCCGCTGCGCACCGAGGCCGAGGGGATGCAGGACTACGACTGGTCAGTCCAGCGTTCCTGGAAGGTGGTCAACCCCGGCGCACGCAACGGCCTGGGCGGCGCGGTCGGCTACAAGCTCGTGCCCGGCGACTGCTTCCCGGCGATGCTCGCGGCCGACTCGCCGGTCCTGCGCCGCGCTCAGGTCCTCGCCCACACCCTCTGGGTGACCCCGTTTGACGAGGAGGAGCGCTGGCCGTGCGGCGAGTTCGTGGTCCAAAGCCACGACGATCGCGGCCTGCCCGTGTGGACCGCCGCCAATCGCTCCATCGAGGACACCGACGTCGTGCTCTGGTACGTCTTCGGCATCCACCACATCACCCGCCCCGAGGAATGGCCGGTGATGCCGGTGGACACCGTCTCCTTCTGGCTCAAGCCCGTCGGCTTCTTCGATCGCAACCCGGCACTCGACGTGCCGCCCAGTCACTGAGGGGGGTCATGCATCTTTGCCGCCACTATGACGGCAAAGACGCATCACGTCGGAGCTCCGGGAACCGCCACGCTCTGTTTGCGCTCCACATAACAGAAGAGCCTTGAGCGACCCGGTTTCCACCCCCCTGTCCGGGGGGTCCGTCCGGCGCCTCAGGTGGCGTCGGCCGCCAGCGTCTCCGCCAGCCATGCCGCCTGCCGGCTGCGGTGGAAGGCCTCGCCGCCTTCGTGGTCGTTATAGGGGTAGGTGACGATCTCCTTGGGGCCGGCGTAGGCGTTGTAGGCGGCGTAGACCGTCGAGGGCGGGCAGGTCTCGTCCATCAGCGCCGCCGAGAACAGCGCCGGCGCCGTAGCTCGCCGCGCCAGCACCGCCGCGTCGAAATACGACAGCGTCGCGAATGCCACATCCTCGTGGTCGCGGTGCGCCGCGAGGTAGCGGACCATCTCCAGATACGGATCGGTCATGGCGAGCCGGGTGGCCCGGCGAAAGTCACACAGGAACGGCACGTCGGTCATCACCGCACGCACGCCGTCGGCCAGCGCGGCGGCCGCCAGCGATAGTCCCCCGCCCTGGCTGGCGCCGGTGACCGCGATCGCGCCGCCGTCCACATTGTCAAGGGTGCTCATGAAGTCCACCGCCCTCACCGCGTCGGCGTACACCCGCCGGTAGTAGTAGCTCGCCGGGTCGGTGATGCCGCGCGTCATGTAGCCCGGCTGGGCGGGGGCCGAGCCGGCCGGATCCGGGGTGTGCCCGGTCGACCAACCGCTCCCCTGCCCGCGGGTGTCCATGACGAGGTGGGCGTAGCCCGCCGCTGCCCAGAACACGTTCTCGAACACCAGCCCCCGACCCCCGCCGTAGCCCTGGTATTGGACGACCGCGGGCGGCGGACCATCGCCGGGGACCCGCGCTGCGGGGAGGTGCAGCCAGCCACGGATCGCGTCACCGCCGAAGCCTCGCCACGAAACGTCGTAGCTCTCGATCACCGTCAGCGGAGACTCGGCCGGCACGATCACCGGATCGAGCGGATGCGAGCGGGTTTCAGACAGCGTCTGCTCCCAGAACGCATCGAGGTCGGACGGCGCCTCCAGGCGCGGGTCATAGCTGGCCAGCTCGTCGAGGGACAGGTCGAATTGCGGCATGGGCGGCAACCTACAGATGTGCTCGCCCGCGCGGGGCCGCTCTTAGTTGAGCCGGTCGGGCAACCCAAAGCGCTCGAACGTCCCGGTGAGCTGGCGCTCGTCCATCGGCTGCGCCGGGAAGTTGTGGTAGGCCTCGGGCTCGGGGGCTGCGGTCGAGCGCACGATGAACGCCGTCACGTCGCTGACGAGCCCATCGCGCAGGCTCAGCACGTTGAGGGCGAACGGCAGGTACGCGGCGCCGCGCTCGTCCCAGGAGTAGAAGGCCAGCGCCGGCTGAGCGTTGGCCTGGGTGACGACGGCCCGCCACTTCCACGCCCCGGACATCGCCGACTTGCCGGCCCACGCCGCGATCGTGTCGCGCGGCGTGTACCACGTCGCCAGCGGCGGCATCGCGAACGTCGCGTCCTCCACGAGCAGTCCCGTGAACGCGCGGACGTCGGAGCGCTCCCAGGCGTCGACGTAGCGGTCGATGAGCCGACGCAGGCCGTCATCGCCGAGCGACCGCAGCGTGCTCTGCTGGGTGCGCTCGGGTACCCGCTCCTCGATCGCCGCCCGCGCTCGCTGCAGCGCACTGTTGACCGACGGCACTGACGTGTCGAGCATCGTCGCCGTCTCCTTGGCGCTGAAGCCAAGCACCTCCCGGAGCAGGAGGACCGCCCGCTGGTTGGCCGCCAGGTGCTGCGCGGCGGCCACGAAGGCCAGCTCCACCGCCTCGTGCTGCTCGTAGCTGGCCTCCGGTGCGGCGCGACCGGCGGGCAGGCCAATCGCCTCGTCAGGGTAGGGCTCGATCCACGTCGACTCCACGAGCGGCTCCCCCGGCGGCGTGTGTCCATCCGCGGCCGGGCTGAAGTCGTGCGGGAGCCCCCGCCGCTTGCGGCGCTCCAGCTCGGTCAGGCAGACGTTGGTGGCGATCGTGTACAGCCACGACCGGGCCGAGCCCTGCTCGCGCAGCCCCGCCGCGCCGCGCCACGCGCGCACCAGGGTCTCCTGGAGCGCGTCGTCGGCGTCGTGCACCGAGCCGAGCATGCGATAGCAGTGCGCGTGAAGCTCGGCCCGGTGCGCTTCGACGAGATCCGCGAAGTCGCGCTCTCGGTTGGGGGCGGAACCGGTCAGGACGGCTGCTCCACGACCATCAGGGTGTGGCCAGTGGGATCGCGGAACCAGAACATCGGCGGGACGGGATCGCCCATGCGCGATACCTCGGCGTCGACGTCGACCCCCAGGCTCTTCATCTGCGCGTGGGTGGCATCGATGTCGTCGGTGGTCAGCGTGATGCCGGTCTGCTGGGGCTCGACCTTGCCCTGCGCCTCGGGCGGGGGGGCCAGCGCGATGCCGGTCGTGCCCTCGGGCGGGTAGACCTCGATCCAGCGGTAGCCGCCGCCGAACGGGACGTCGGTGCGCTTCTCGAAGCCGATCGACTCATAGAAGGCGATCGCCTTGTCCTGATCCGGAGTGCCGACGCAGACCAGGCTGATCGTGCGGATCCGGGTTGCGGTGGTGCTCATGGTGCTCCCTCCTGGGGTTGTGGCAGACACAACCTAAGACCAACCGGGCCCCCAAAAACTAATCGGTCGGCCGTGAGGGATTTCTCAGGTCGGGTGAACATGGGCTCCGCGATCCGCGCTTAGAGGCGGCGCAGCTCGGCCGCGGCGGCGAGCTCGCGCGCCCGTGCGGGATCCAGGCGCGCGGCGCCCGGGACCTCGGCGTTGGCTGCCGCGGCCCCCAGGCCGAGCCGCGCCGCCTCGGGCCACGCGACGGCCGGATCGGCGGTCAGCGCGGTGAGCAAGCCCGCGAGGAAGGCATCGCCGCTGCCCACGGGGTAGTCGCCGTGCGCGGCCACCGCGCCGTGCCAGGCCGCGCCGCCGGGGTCGACGAGGACCATGCCCTGCTCGCCGAGCGTGATCACGACGGCGTGGCCGTCCCCGCCGGCGCTGCTGCGGACCGTATCGGCCGCCTCGCGCGCGTCCGCGACGCCCGCGACGCGGGACATCTCGAGGAGCTCGCACGCCTCCCCGGCGTTGATCTTGACCAGATCGGGCCGCTCCTCGATGGCGCGCACCAGATCCGGGCCTCGGGAGTCCACCGCGCTGCGCGCGCCCGCCGCGCGCGCCGGCCCGGATGAGCTCCGCGTAACCCTCCACGCCGGGCGTCGCCGGCACCGAGCCCGCCATGGCCAGCCACCTCGGACCCTGGGCGAGCAGCTCGCCGACGATGCCCGCGAGCCCGGCCCAGTCCTCCGCCGTGGCCCGGATGCCGTCCTCGTAGAACTCGGTGAGGCCGCCGGTCGCGCGGTCGGCCACGGTCAGACAGGAGCGCGTCTCGCCGGCCGCCGCCCAGGCGAAGACGCCTCGAACGCCCTCGCCGGCGAGCGTTTCGGCCAGCCAGCGGCCGTGGTGCCCGCCGAGGATCCCGGTGGCGATCGCGTCGGCGCCCAGCGCGGTGGCCACCTGGGCGACGTGAATGCCCTTGCCGCCGGGCAGCGGCACGAACGCATCCGGGCGGTGGATCTCGCCCGGGCGTACCGCGTCGACCTCGAACAGCTTGTCGATGGCAGGGTTGCCCGCGACGCAGACGATCATTGGACGTTCACTCTTGCACACTTCAAGCCTAAGTAGAACAATTGCGAGCATGAACCCACGGATCACGCTCATCGGCGCCGGCAGCGTCGAGTTCACCCGCATTCTGCTCGCCGATCTCAGCGCGTTCCCGGAGCTCGCCGAGGCCACGGTCGTCCTGCATGACATCGACCCGGAGCGCCTGGCCACCGCCGAGCTGATCGCCGCCGACGCCAACCGGTCCACGGGCGCGGCGTTCACCATCGAGTCGCAGCGCGACCGTCGCGCCGCCCTCAGCGGCGCCGACTTCGTGATCAACGAGATCCAGGTCGGCGGCTTTGACGCCACCCTCCGCGACTTCGAGATCCCCACCCGATACGGCCTGCGCCAGACGATCGCCGACACGCTCGGAGTCGGCGGCGTCTTCCGCGCGCTGCGCACGATCCCGGTGCTGCTGGCCATCGCCGACGACATGGACGAGGTGTGCCCGGAGGCGATCCTGCTCAACTACACCAACCCGATGGCGATGCTGTGCTGGTCGGTGTGGGCCAGCGGTCGGGACACGCGGATCGTCGGTCTGTGCCACTCCGTGCAGAACACGCACGAGCAGATCGCCGAGATCGTGGGGGTGCCCGAACCCGAGATCGAGTACCTCACCGCCGGGGTCAACCACCAGGCGTGGGTGCTGCGCTTCGCGCGCAACGGCGAGAGCCTCTACCCGCTGCTCGACGAAGCGATCGCGCGCGACCCCGACGGCCTGGCGCGGCGGGTGCGGGTCGAGCTCTACCGCCAGTTCGGCCATTTCCCGACCGAGTCCAGCGAGCACAGCGCCGAGTACCTGCCCTGGTTCATGTCCCACGACGACCAGCTCGAGCGCTACCGGATCCCGGTGGACGAGTACATCCGCCGCTCGCAGGACAACCTGCGGGAGTACGCGGAGGTCAAGCGCAAGCTGGCCACCGGCGAGCCGCTCGAGGTTCTGCGCGAGGGCGAGCTCGCCCCCCGCTACATCCACGCGATGGCGACCGGCGCCGAGCGCATCGAGTACGGAAACGTCCGCAACGACGGGCTCATCGAGAACCTGCCGGCCGGCTGCTGCGTCGAGGTCCCCTGCCGGATCGACGCGGCCGGCGTGCACCCGATGGCCGTCGGCGCCCTGCCCCCGCAGTGCGCAGCGCTCAACCGCACGATGGTCAACGTCGCCGACCTGACGGTGCAGGCCGTCCTTGAGGGCCGTCGCGACCACGTCTACCAGGCCGTGATGCTCGACCCCAACGCCGGAGCCACGCTCACCATCGCCCAGATTCACGACATGGTGGACGAGCTCATCGCGGCCCACGGGAACCTGCTGCCCGACGGGATCCGGGCCACCGCTCGCGTCTAGACGATCGTCACGCGCACGCCGGCGTCCTCGATCGTCGCCACGGCTGCCCGATCAGCGCCGTCGTCGGTGATGAGCTCGTGAACCTCGGCCAGCTCGCAGATCCGCGCGAAGGCGACGTGGCCGAGCTTGGAGCTGTCGGCGACGACCACCACCTCCTCGGCGCGCGCCATCAGCGCCCGGTCGGTGCCGGCCTCGATCTCGTGCTGGGTGGTGAGACCGGCGCGCGGCGAGATCCCATCGACGCTCAGGAACGCGACGTCCAGGTTGAGGCCCTCGAGACTCGACTCGGCGATCGGGCCCACCAGCTCGTAGGACTCGGCGCGGGCCACGCCGCCGGTCACCACCAGCTTGAGGTTCGGGCGCACGGCGATCTCCGCTGCGATGTTGAGCGCGTTGGTGACCACGGTCAGCCGCGGGCGGTCGACGAGAGCGCGCGCCACCTCGGTGGTGGTGGTGCCACCGGTGAGGCCGATGGCCCAGCCCTCGCGCACCCGGCTGGCCGCCTCGAGCGCGATCCGCCGCTTCTGCTCTGGCTGGCGGGTCGTCTTGTAGCGCAACGGCAGCTCGTAGGTGACACCATGCGGGACCGCGCCGCCGTGCGTGCGCTCGAGCAGCCGCTGCTCCTCCAGGAGGCGCAGGTCGCGACGGACGGTCGCCGCCGAGACGTCGAGCGAACGCGCGACCTCAACCACGTTGACGGCGCCGTCGACCGACAGTCGTTCCAGGATCGCTCCGAGACGCTCAGGCTGCTGCATCGCGCGCTCAGTGTATGCCGCATCGCAGTCGTATGAACACAACCGGTCACGGTTTGGTGTTGATTTCTGCTCACTCGAACCATATATTGCGCACAAATGAGCGTCACCCGTGAGGAGATCTCCAGCCAGCCGCAGATGTGGCGCCAGGTGGCGGACCTCCTGCCGCAGGTGGCCGGCCAACTCCCGGCGTCCGGCGAGCGCGTCGCGATCGTCGGCTGCGGAACGTCGTACTTCATCGCCCAGGCGGTCGCCGCCGCGCGCGAGGCCGCCGGTCACGGTGAGAGCGATGCGTTCGTCGCCTCCGAGATGCCGGTCGGGCGCCCGTATGACCTCGTCCTCGCGATCTCGCGCTCGGGGACCACGACCGAAGTGGTGCGCTGCCTCGAGGCGTTGCCCTCCGCCGTGCGGTCACTGGCGATCTCCGCCGTCCCCGGGACTCCCGTGGTGCAGGCTGCGAACGATGCGATCGTCCTGGCGTTCGCCGATGAGACCTCGATCGTGCAGACCCGCTTCGCCACGACGGCGCTGGCGCTGCTGCGCGCGCACCTCGGCCATGACCTCTCCCCCGCGATCGCCGACGCGCAGGTGCTGCTCGACCAGCCACTGCCCGCCGAGACCGCCGACTTCGAGCACTTCGTGTTCCTCGGCCACGGGTGGACCGTCGGCCTGGCCTCCGAGGCGGCGCTGAAGTTCCGTGAGGCCGGCCAGGCGTGGGCCGAGGCCTATCCGGCGATGGAGTACCGCCACGGCCCCATCAGCGTCGCCGGCCCCGGGACGCTCGCGTGGTTCGTGGGCGACGCCGATCCGGACCTGATTCGCGACATTCGCGCCACCGGCGCCACCGTCGTCGTGCGGCGGACCGATCCCATGGCGGAGCTCGTCGCGCTGCAGCGGGGCGCGGTGGCCCTCGCCGAGGCCAAGGGCCTCGATCCCGACAACCCCCAGCACCTCACCCGGTCTGTGGTGCTGGGCTGACCCCCACTCGGAAGCGAAGGTAACGATGAAACGCCTCGCCCTCCTCCCCCTCATCGCCGGCGCCCTGGCTCTCTCCGCGTGCGGCGGCACCAGCTCGAACGGCGCCAGTTCGTCCAAGGCCGCCGGCGGCGGCAGCTCGGGCGGACACACCACGATCACCGTGTGGCAGGGCTACACGGAGACCAGGAGGCCACCGCGATCAAGGCGCTCGCCTCCGAGTTCAACGCGTCGCACCCGAACATCACCGTCAACGTCACAGTTCTCGGGCAACAGCGACTACGCGCTGCAGAAGGTGCTGGCCGCGATCGCCGGAGGCAAGCCGCCGGACATCGCGTACCTCTATGGCTCATGGGCGCCCAACATCGCCACCAACCCCGCAGCTCGTCGCGCTCAACAAGCTCATCGCGTCCGACCCGAGCTTCAACTGGAACGACTTCTGCGCCGTCGGGGCGCAAGGTGGCGACCGTCGGCGACAAGATCGTCGGCATCCCCGCCCTCGTGGACAACCTCGCCCTCGTCTACAACAAGAAGCTGTTCGCCAAGGCGGGCATCCCCACGCCGACGCCCACCTGGACGTGGTCAGACTTCGAGAACGCGGCGATCAAGCTGACCGACCCCGCGACCAAGCAGTTCGGCTGGGCCTACGTCAACGACGCCAGCGAGGACACCGTCTGGCGCTTCTGGGCGATGCTGTGGCAGGCGGGCGGCTCGATCCTCAGCCCGGACGGCAAGCAGGCGGCGTTCAACTCCCCCGCCGGGCTCAAGGCGATGACGCTGCTGCAGACGCTGGCCAACAAGCACGCGATCTACCTGGACAACGGCTCGGACAACTACCTGCCGCGTGTTCAACGGCGGCCACATCGGCATGCTGTGGACCGGACCGTGGGATCTCGCAGCAGATCATCGCAGTCCAAGGTCGACTACGGCGTCACCATCCTGCCCGGCGATGCCAACCACCAGACGATCTCGGGACCGGACAACTGGGTCATGTTCAACAACGGGCAGGCGCACACCCAGGCCGCGTGGACGTTCCTGAAGTGGCTGACCTCGCCCGGCGATCGACCTCAAGTGGGCGACGATGACCGGCGACCTGCCGATCCGCGCCTCGGTCGCCAAGCTGCCCGGCTACACGAAGTTCACCGCCAAGTACCCCGGCATCTCGCGTGTGGGCGGCCAACCTCGCCAACGCCACCCAGTCGCGCCCGCAGATCACGGTGTATCCGAAGATCTCCACCGTGATCGGCCAGGCGGTGCAATCGGTGCTTCTCGGCAAGGCCCAGCCCCAGCAGGCGCTCAGCCAGGCCGCCCAGCAGGTCAACGGGATCCTCGCAGCGCCGGGATAGCGGGGCGCGCGAGGAGATGACCGCGACCGGGATCGCCGTCCGGCAGCGCCCCAGCCTGCTCAAGCGCCTGGCGGGCTCCGACCACCTCGCCGGATGGGCGTTCGTGGCGCCCGCGGTGATCCTCATCGCCGTCTTCGCGCTCATCCCGATCGGGTGGTCGCTGCTGCTGTCGCTGCAGTCCACGAACCTGATCGCGCCCGCGCACTACGTCGGGCTGGCCAACTACCGCGCGCTCACCAAGGATCCCCAGTTCCGCTCCGCGATCGGCCACACGCTCGTCTACACGGTCCTGTTCGTGCCGATCTCGGTCGGCGGAGCGCTCGCCATCGCGGTCGCGCTCAACCGCAAGATCCGCGGCATCCGCTTCTACCGCCTGGCGGTGTTCGTGCCGCTGGTGACCTCGACGGTGGCCACCGGGATCATCTTCCTGTGGCTGCTTGACCCGACGTTCGGCCTGGTCAACTACGTCCTGCATCTCCTCGGGACTGCCCCAGCAGCAGTTCCTCCAGGACCCCAACCAGGCGCTCTACTGCATCGTGGCGCATGACGGTGTGGAGCTGGCTGGGGTTCGACGTGATCATCTACCTGGCGGCGCTGCAGGGCATCCCCCAGGATCTGCTCGAGGCCTCCGAGATCGATGGCGCGAGCCGCTGGGCGACGTTTCGCAGCATCGTCCTGCCGCTGCTGGGGCCGGCGACGCTGTTCATCGTCGTCTGGTCCACGATCAACGCGCTGCAGCTGTTCGACGAGATCTACGTGTCCACCCGCGGCGGCCCGCTGGGCTCGACCACAGTGATCGTCTACTACCTCTACCAGCAGGCCTTCCAGTTCTTCAACGGCGGCTACGGAGCCGCCATCGCCTACGTCCTGTTCGTGGCCATCCTCATCGTCACGCTGCTGCAGCTGTGGGTCGGGCGGCGGCGGGTCTACTACAGCTCGTGAGCGTCCAGCCGATCGTCGCCGCGCCCGAGCGCTTCCCGCCGCTGCCCGACGCGGGCCGCGCGCGGCGCCGCGGCCGGCTCCCGTTCAGCCCCTGGCACCTGTTCCTGGCCCCGCTGGCGGCGATCATGCTCGTCCCGCTGGTCTGGATGGTGATCGTCTCGCTGGAGACCAAGCAGCAGGCCACGACCTTCCCACCGGTCCTGATCCCGTCCGCGACTGCACTTCGACAACTACTCGGCGGCGTGGAACGCGGTCCCCTTCGGGCACTTCTTCATCAACAGCCTGCTCTACTCGCTGGCGACGGTGGCGGGCAACCTGCTGTTCTGCAGCCTCGCCGCCTACGCCTTCGCGCGCATCCGCTTCTTCGGCCGCGACGTGCTGTTCGTGGTGCTGCTGGCGACGCTGATGGTGCCCTTCCAGGTCATCCTCATCCCGACGTTCCTGATCGTCAAGCAGATCGGCCTCGTCGACAGCGTCGGCGGCCTGATCATGCCCAACCTGTGCAGCGCCTTCGGCATCTTCATGCTGCGCCAGTTCTTCCGCACGCTGCCGATCGAGCTCGAGGAGGCGGCGCGGATCGACGGCACCTCGCGGCTCGGGATCCTGTTCAAGATCGTGCTGCCGCTGTCGCTGCCGGCGCTGGCCACGCTCGGGATCATCCAGTTCATGTGGTCCTGGAACGACTTCCTGTGGCCGCTGATCATCATCGACTCCCAGGCCCACGCCCCGCTCCAGCTCGGGCTCTCCCAGCTGCAGGGCGCGCATTTCACCCAATGGAACCTGCTCATGGCCGGCACGGTCATGAGCCAGATCCCCATGCTGCTGGTGTTCCTGTTCGCCCAGCGGTGGTTCGTCCGCTCGATCGCGTTCACGGGGATCAAATGACCACGGAGGGATCCGCATGCCCGGCGTGACGCTCGACTCCGTGACCAAGCGCTTTCCGGGTGGCGCGGTGGCGGTGGACAACCTGAGCCTGGAGATCGCTGACGGCGAGTTCATGATCCTCGTCGGGTCCTCGGGCTGTGGCAAGACGACCGCCCTGCGCATGATCGCCGGCCTGGAGACGCCGAGCTCCGGGGCGATCCAGATCGGCGATCGCGTCGTCAACGAGGTCTCGGCCCGCGACCGCGACATCGCGATGGTGTTCCAGAACTACGCGTTGTACCCCCACATGACGGTCGCGCGCAACCTCGCCTATCCCCTGCGCCAGCGGCGCGTGGCGCGCTCCGAGGTGACGCGACGGGTGGGCGAGGTGGCCGAGATGCTCGGGCTGGAGGAGCTGATGAAGCGCCGTCCCGGGCAGCTCAGCGGAGGCCAGCGCCAGCGGGTGGCGATGGGGCGCGCGCTGGTGCGCGAGCCCGAGGTGTTCCTGCTCGACGAGCCGCTGTCCAACCTCGACGCCAAGCTGCGGGTGCAGATGCGCGCGGCGCTCAAGCGGCTGCACGGGCGGCTGGGCGTGACCACCGTCTACGTCACCCACGATCAGGTCGAGGCGATGACCCTGGGGGACCGGATCGCCGTGATGTCGGACGGCCGCCTCCAGCAGCTCGGTGCGCCCCAGGACGTCTATGACCGCCCGGACAACATGTTCGTCGCGGGCTTCATCGGCAGCCCGCCGATGAACCTGCTGCGCGGCCGCGTGCGCGCCGGCCAGGCCACCGCCGGCGACCTCGTGGTCCCCGCGCCCGGCGTCCCGGACTCCGAGGTGTTCGTGGGCGTGCGGCCGGAGTCGCTGCAGCCGGCGGTCAACGGGATGCCGTCGCTGGGCTTCAAGGTCGCCGTCGTCGAGCCGCTGGGTGACGAGGTCATCGTCCACGGGACGGTCGGGGCCGAGCTGGCCGAGGTGGCCCCCGAGGAGAGCGAGGCGGCGCTGCTGTCCGGGAACGGTGACCGCGCCGAGGCGGTGGCCTGCCTGGCCCCGCGCGACCGACCGCGGGAGGGCAGCGTCATCCAGCTCGGGGTCGAGCCCGAGGCGGTGCACCTGTTCGACGCGGCCACCGGTCTGGCCATCCGGTGAGCGCGGGGCGCGACCTCGACCTTCTGGTCCTGGGCGAGGTCAACCCCGACCTGGTCCTGTCCGACGCGTCGATGCCGGTCGCCTTCGGGCAGGCCGAGACGCTCGTGGACGATGCCGAGCTGACGATCGGGGGGTCGGGCGCGATCATGGCCTGCGCGGCGGCGCGGCTGGGTCTGCGCACGGCGATCGCCGGCCTCGTCGGCGACGACCAGTTCGGCGCGTTCATGCTCGGCGCGGTGTCCGAGCGCGGCGTCGACGTCAGCGGCGTGGCGGTCGATCCGAGCGCGCGCACCGGGCTCACCGTCGTGCTGGCGCGGCCCGGCGACCGGGCCATCCTCACCTTCCCCGGCGCGATCGCGATGATGACCGCGGCGCGGGTCGACCCGGCGCTGGCGGCGCGCGCCCGCCACGTCCACGTGTCCTCGTTCTTTCTGCAGATCGGTCTGGCGCCGGGGCTGCCGGACCTCTTGGCCACCGCGCGAGCCGGCGGGACAACGACGTCGGTGGACCCCAATTGGGACCCGTCGGGCGGCTGGGATGGCGGTCTGCGCGCGCTGCTGCCGCAGATCGACGTGCTGATGCCCAACGCGGTCGAGGCCTGCCGCATCGCCGGCGTCGACGACGTCGCGCGCGCCGCCGCCGACCTGGCCGGGCTGGGCCCGCTGGTGGCGGTCAAGCTCGGCCCCGAGGGTGCGCTCGCCGTGCCCGCGGGCGGCGGCGCGGCCGTGCGGGCCCACCCGCCGCCCGACGTGCCCGAGCCGGTGGACGCCGTCGGCGCGGGAGACACGTTTGACGCGGGGCTGCTGACGGGACTGCTCGCCGCCGAGCCTCTCCCCGACGCGCTGGCGCTCGCGTGTGCCTGCGGCGCCCTCTCGCTGCGGGGCGCCGGCGGGACCGCCGCCCAGCCGACCCTCGCCGAGGCTATGGCGTCTCGACGCGGTGGCGCTCGAGCACGGCCCTCCCCGCGGTGAGGTCGCCGGCGCTGAGCTGCGCCGGGGTCAGGCGGTAGCGGGCGGCGAGCGGCGCCAGCAGCGCGTCGCGCACCTCGCGCACCGTGATGCCGGCCTGCTCATCCGCGATCGACCCGGTGCTCGCCGGGTCCCAGTCGAGCGCCAGTGCGGCGTAGACGTCCTCGAGCACCGCGCGCAGCGGCGCCGAACCGCCCACGACCACGACGCTGGAGAACAGCCAGGCGCGGCTGATGGTCCGCTGCGCCGCACCGATGAGCTTCGTCTGACCGCGAGCGTTGACGCTGAACTTGCCGGGGCAGTACTCGCCCGGCACCTCCCCGACCCGCGCGTCGACCCCGAGTCCCCGCAGGGCGCCGGCCTGACGCTCGGCCTCCGCGGTGAACCGCTCCTGGATCCCCGAGTTGGCGTCGGCCGCGGCGATGATCTCCTCGATCACGAGGCACTCGTCGTGATAGGCCGCCGCTCGGCCGCCCGCCGAGCGGATGGCGGGGGTGAAACCGTGACGGCGCGCCGCGGCCGCCGCGGCCGCGAAGCCGGGGAGGAAGCTGTCGCGCCGGCCGAACGCCACCGTCGGCAAGGGCCGATAGACGCGCACCAGCGGTGCCCGTGACCCGTCGGCCACCCGGGCCAGCAGCGCCGGCGCCAGCGCGAGGTCGAGCGCCGGGTCCGCGCCCGCCCGGCCCTCGATGAGGTCGACGGTCGCGGGCGCCATGGCCACAGCTTGCCAGCCGCTCGACACGGCCGCTCGACACGGCGGTGCTCGCCGGGATGACCGTTGTGATCGAATACACCGCCGCGCAGGAGCGGACCTACACGGAGATGGACCAGGCCGCCGTGGGCTGGGCGCCCAGGACGGCACTCGAGCGAGAGGAGATCGTGGGTGCCCACCGTTGAGACAGTGAAGGGACCGGTTGACCTCGACGCGCTCGGCACCACGTTGATGCACGAGCACGTTTTCGTCATGCAGCCCGAGCCGCTGGCGAGCTACGTGAACATGTTCGGCGGCGGCTACTGGGACGAGGAGGAGCGAGTCGCGGACGCGATCGCCAAGCTCACCCGGCTGCGCGAGGGCGGGATCACCACGATCGTCGAGCCCACGGCCTTCGGCCTGGGTCGCAACATCGAGCGCGTCCAGCGCATCAACGCCGAGGTGGACCTCAACATCATCGTGGCCTCCGGCGTCTACGCGTTCCTCGAGATGCCCAACTTCCTCGCCTACCGCGCTGACGAGGTGATCGTCGACCTGTTCGTGCGCGAGATCACCGAGGGGATCAACGCGACCGGGGTCAAGGCGGCGTTTCTGAAGTGCGCCGTCGAGCAGTACGGCCTCGTCGGCGACGTGCCCCGCATCCTCGGCGTAATCGCCGAGGCGGCCAAGGAGACCGGCGTGCCGGTGATGGTGCACACCAATGCCGAGGCCCAGACGGGCCTACCGGCGCTCAGGGCGCTCACCGACGCCGGCGTCGATCCGCGGCGGATCGTCATCGCCCACGCCGGGGACAGCAACGACCTCGACTACCTGCGCGCCATCGCCGACACCGGCGCGTGGCTGGGCTTTGACCGGTTCGGCATCGAGCACTTCAACCCCACGCCCGACCGGATCCGCACGCTGTCCGCGCTCGTGCGGGAGGGCTACACCGACCGGATCCACCTGTCGCACGACGCCGCATGCTTCTACGACTTCATGGTCGACAACCCGTTCTTCGCCGACGAGAAGCCTGACTACCTGTTCATCTCCCGCGAGATCCTCCCGGCCCTCAAGGAGAACGGCGTCAGCCGCGACGCCATCACCCAGATGATGGAGATCAACCCGCGCGCGTTCTTCGCGCGTGCCTGAATGAAGCGAGACGGCGCCACACGACGCGGTGGATCACCGTGTCCGAGTAGCCCCGCCACTACCCGATCTAGGCCGCCCGGAGGGCACGCAGGTGGTAGAGCTCGGCGGCGGTGTCATGGACGACGCCGCGCCGCGCCGCGGCCGGGAGCTCGCTCAGGAGCGGGGCGATGCTGTCGCCGTGGTCGATGTCAAGTTGCACGTCCTGGGGGTGCGCGGCGCACTCGCCGACGAGGCCGAGGAGATGATCCGCCGCATCGATGGGATAATCCTGCCGCCGCTGACGGCGCTGATGGTTCCCTACGTGCGCTCCATGGAGCTGTTTCGCGACCGCTGGGTCTGCGTCTGCTGGGACGGCAACCGCGCCCTGAACGGCAGCGCTCCGACGTTGGCCGACCTCTCGCGCCTGAGCTGGGTCGCCCCCTTTGTCCCCGATCGCGGACGCACCTCGTCAGCTCCTCTCTTCGCCCAGCTCGCCATCCTCGGCATCCAGCCCCACGTCGCCGTGCGCGTCGAGAGCTACCAGGCCGTCCCCTACTCCCTCCCCGGGACCGACCGCGTGGCGCTGCTGCAGGAGCGCCTCGCCGCAAAGCTGGCAGGCCCATTGAACCTCCGGATCATGGAGATTCCCGGGGCGTCGCAGGCGATCGTCGAGGCGCTGTGGTGGTGTGAGGACTATGACGACGACCCAGCCCACCGCTGGCTGCGCCACCAGCTGCAGCTCCTCGCCGCCGAGGTGTAGGGCCGACTGCGCTAACGGTCGCTGTCACCCCCTCCTCCCGGCGGTCGCGCGCTTGTGAAGCATGAGCGGGCACGGTTCAGCTAACCGGTGACGGGCGGCGGCGCCGGAGCCGGCCGACCCGGACACCACGGATTGACGGGCACGTCCGCGCACGGATCGCGCATCGTGGCCAGGTTCTTCGGTAGTGGGTGCATGACCACCTGCGTGGCGCTCGGATAGGGCTTGCCACCTGGACACGGGATGCTCCCCCCGACCAGGGAGCCTTCGTTGCCGCAAAGGATTTCCTCGACCAGCGGCGCGTTCACGTTGGCCGGCGCGCCGGCGCCTGTGCACACCGGTTGTGTCTGCTCGAGGCCGTTCGGTGAGGTGGTGAGCCCGGCCGGGTTGGTGTTGCCGCTGTAGCAGTTGGTCGGATTGCCGTTCAGGAAGTTGAACGCGGCGATGTCGCCGTTCGTCGCGTGACCGTAGGAGCCGTTGTTCGCAAATGCGTTGTTGTGGATCGCGTTTCCCCAGTTGTCAAACAGGCACGCGAGCGTGATGCCGAACAAGCTGAAGTTCAGCGTGCCGCCGATGCATGGCCGTCCGCCCTCCCCCTGCTGGACCTGGATCAGCACCCCCCACGCGTTGTTGCGGACGATCCGGTTGTGCATCACCGTGTCGTTGCGTGCTCCGCTGAGTGACAGGCCCACGCCGAGAGGCGTGGAACCGGCCTGGCCCACCTCCGGCGCACCAGGGTTGTTGTTGTCGTGGATGTAGTTGTTCATCAGCACCCAGCATGAGTGGGTGTGCGTGATCGGGCTGATGCCGTTGTTCGGACACGCGCCGTTCTGGGGCGACGGGGCATCTCCGTTCTCGCTGTCGGTGTCGAAGCCGTCCTGGTTGTCGTTGAACTCGGAGTTCTCGATGACGAGCTGGCCGCCGGAGTTGGTCCCCGAGTAGCCGAGTGCGTTGAACTCGCCATGGGCCCGGTTGATTGTCTGCTCACACCGCTGTTGGCAGGCGCCGATGTAGTAGCCGGAGTCGCTGAAGTTGCTGGCGTAGGTCTGCGACCACGTACCCCCGGTCCAGTTGCTGGAGAAGATCCCGTACTGCGCAGGGGTGTCGTTGGCCTTGTAGAACGTGCTCGTCGCGCTCAGGTAGGAGCCGTAGTAACCGTGGCCTCCGATCTTGCCGCTGCCGTCGCCGCCGTTCCACCAGATCTCGTTGCCCGCGTCGCCCTTGCCACTGAGGAAATTGCAGGCGGTGAGATTCTGGACCCACACATCGGCGGCCTTCCACACCATGATCCCGTTGAGGCCTCGTGCGCCGCCCTTGCCGTGCGGACCGAAGTTCTGGTCGCTCTTGGCTCGGCTGCACGCTGGGCCCGATTTGGTCCCGTCGACGATCACCGTCTTGCGGTTCATGCCGCGCAGGTAGACCCGGGGCGTCGTGATCAATACGCCGGCGGGCGTGTCGGAACGGCCGGCGGGCGCCCGAGAGGAGGTCGTCTTGTAGTCGCCCGGCCCGACCAGGATCCAGTCGTGAGGTCGAGCAGCGTCGACCGCGGCCTGGATTGACTCGTACTGCCCACGAATGCCCTTGTAGGTTCCGACCAAGAGCACGCGAGCGCTGGCCGCGCTGGCTGATCCGAGGGCGGCAACGGTCACGAGGGCTAGGGCGATGCGCTTCATCTTCCACCTCCGGATTGCGGCAGTCTGGACGCTTCCAGGTCCGGCGTCGATCGCATCACCCAATTGGGATGAGCGTCTGCTGGTAAGGCGTGACCGAAGCGCGCGGTGTGGAAGCTGACGCAGGCGATCGCGGGGCGCGGTGATCGTGCGAGGAATACGATGGCCGCGGAGGAGAGCACATGACGCAGGCCCCCAACGCTGAGCATTGGCAGGTCCAGGGCAGCGCCGCCGAGCTGTACGAGCGCCATCTCGTCCGGACCATTGCCGGTGTGTGGGCCGAGGACCTCGTGGCGCGCGTTGACCCGCGGCCCGGTGAGCGCGTGCTCGACGTCGCCTGCGGAACCGGCGTCGTGGCGCGCACCGCTGCCCGACGGGTCGGTGATACCGGACAGGTGAGCGGCCTGGACATCAATCCCGCGATGCTGGCCGTCGCCCGCTCGAGCTGGGACGGAGCTCCCGTGATCGACTTCGTGCAGGGCAGCGCCCTTGCCCTGCCGTTCGCGGACGGTGGCCACGACGTCGTGCTCTGCCAGTTCGGGCTCCAGTTCTTCCCGGACCGGTCGCGTGCGCTCGCCGAGATGCACCGCGTGCTCGTCAGTGACGGACGCATCGCGCTGAGCGTCTTCGGTCCGATCGAGCACAACCCGGCCACGTTCGCGCTCGCCCAGGCGCTCGACCATCACCTCGGCACCGGCGCGTCACAGACCAAGCGCGCCGAGCACGTCCTGTCCTACTCCACGCTGGTGCACAGGCTCGTGAGCGAGGCCGGCTTCCGCGACATCGCCATCACCACGGAGAGCAAGCTCATCCATTTCTCCTCCGCCGCCGAGTTCGTGCATGTCCAGCTCACCGCGACACCGCTCGCCGGTCTCCTGGCCGAGCAGCTCGCGCGGCGGGGCGTCACCGAGAAGATCACCGCATCGGTGGCGGATGCTCTGGCGCCCTACACGGTCGACGGCGCGCTCGCGTTCCCGCAGGAAGCCCACGTGCTCGTGGCCGCCGCGTAGGCCGCGCCCACCCGAGCGTCAGCGTCAGCAGCCCTTGCCGGGCACCAGGGAGCCGGGCGCCAGGCACGTCGCCCTCCAGGCCGGCTGCCGGCTGGCGCGCATGCTGAAGATGTAGGCCTTGCCGATAAAGCCGCGCTTGGTGATGGTGACGATGAGATTCGACCCGACCGGGAAGTGGACGCCGCGGAGCCTCGGCGTGAGGTCGACGCTATGGGTGTTCGGGCGCGACTTGCGCTTGCACCGGTGCTGCTTGCTGGGGCAGGTCGTGGTGCTGGTCACGATGATCGGCGCGAGCTTGAAGTGACACCCGTGTCCGGCGCACGAGGCGCCAATGCGGGTGCCGGCGGGCACGCCCGTCGCGGTCATGGATCCGACCTGCGAGAAGCTGCCGAACGGGTTGAAGGTCCAGCCCAGCAGCGCGAACGCGAGCGTGCCGCCCGGCTTGGGCACGGTGATCGTGGCCGTGGCCCGTTTCGACGTGCCGCCTGAGTCGGTCGCGGTGTAGGTGAAGTGGTCGGCGCCATGGAATCCGGTGCGGGGCGTGTAGCGCACCGAATGTTTGGTCTGGTTGATTGCGCCCAGCGTCCCGTGCGCCGGCCGCGTCGCGATGGCGTACTTCAGCGCGATGCCGGCGGGCCCAAGGCATGACAGCTCGACGGTGATCGATTTGCCCTCGCCGGAGGTGCTGGAGGCGATGTCGGCGCAGATCGGCGGACCGGGCGGGACGGCGATCGTCGCGGTGGCCGGAGCCGACGCGCCGCCCCCGTCGGTGGCGTTGTAGGTGAAGCTGTCCGTGCCGTGGAATCCGGGAGACGGTGTGTAGACAACGGAGCCGGCGGCCTGGTTGAGCGCGCTCAGCGTGCCATGCGCGGGCCCGGAGACGACGCCGTACTGGATGCCGACGCCCGCCGGGCCGGTGCAGGACAGCTTGACCGAGACGGCTGCGCCGCCCGCCCTGCTGGTCGCGGATGTGCCGGCGCACGTCGGTGGCGCGGGCGGCACGGTGATCGTCACGGTGGCCGGCGGCGAGGTCCCCCCGGCGTCGCTGGCCACGTAGGTGAAGGTGTCTGTGCCGCTGAATCCCGGCTGCGAGATGTAGGAGATCGCGCCGGTCGTCTGGTTGACCGAGCCGACCCCGCCGTGCGCAGGGCCGCTGGCGATGGCCAAGGTGACCGGCTGCCCCACCGGACCGATACAGGACAGCGAGATCGACACCGTACCCCCGCCGGATGGAGCAGTCGCCGCCCGGTTGGCACACGAGGGCAGCTGGTTGAAGGCCCACACGGCGCCGAAGATGTTGTTGTCGTTCGGTCCACCGATCAGCGCCCGAATTCCGTCTCCCGACAGGCCCACCGCCGAGCCGAACTCGCCGTCGCCCACCTCGTTCCCGGGTGCGTTGACCGCGATCTTGGGACCGCGCTGGCTCCAACTGGTCCCCGAGCGAACGAATGACCAGGCGGCACCGGCGTCGCCGGCATCGAACGGTGCGCCGATGAGCGCGGTATTGCCGTCGGCCGACAGCGCCACGCTGGTCCCGAATCCACCCCCGGACGGAACGTTGGTCTCATCTGACGGCATGAGCTTGGGGCCCTGCTGGGACCAGGTTGTCCCCGAGCGCGTGAACACCCACGCGGCGCCATCCTGGCTGGTGTCGCCCGAGCCCCCGATCAGAGCGGTGTTGCCGTTCTGGGACAGCGCCAGCGCGGAGCCGAAGCTCCCGCCTCCGCCGGGGTTACCGTCGCGCGGGGTCAGCTTGGAGCTCTGCTGAACATAGGTGGACCCGGAACGGGTGTACGCCCAGACCCCACCCTCGTCGGTCCCCGCAATCAGCGCCGTGCTGCCGTCGTTAGAGAGCGCCACGGCCTTACCGAAAGCTGGGGCGGCAGTAGTTGCGTCGTTGGGCGGCGTCAGTTTCTGGAGCTGCGTCCCCGAGGTGCTGAAGACCCAGGTGGCGCCCGCGAAGCCGCTGTCGCCCCAACCTCCGATGAGAGCGGTGCTGCCGTCGCCCGACAACGCCACGCTGGAGCCGAAGAAGCTCCCGTGGTCGTTGGGCACGACGACCGCGTTGTTGGGCAGCACCCTCGTGCCCGTGGACCAGGTGGTGCCGTTGCGGAAGAAGAGCCAGGCGGCGCCGGACTGGGGGCCGTTGTTCTGATCGAAGGGGGCCCCGATGAGGGCGACGTTGCCGTTCGCGGACACCGCCACGCTCTCACCGAACAGAGAGCTCCCCGACGCGTCGGACGGGTTGGGCGGGGCCAGCTTGCTCTGCTGGGTCCAGACCCCTCCAACGTTGGTGAACACCCACGCCGCGCCGGCCGCGCCCTCCCCCGGGCCGCCGACGAGCAGCGTGCTCCCGTCCTGCGACACCGCCACGCTGTCGCCTTGGATCGTCCGGTCGGGGAAGGTCGTGTTGTTGGCGGTGAGCTTGCTGCCCTGCTGAACGAACGGGTCGATCATCACCGGATAGCGCGCGTGCCGATCGGACACCCGAATGAGCAGGCGACCGTCGGTCAGCGCGAGACTGGCGGGCAGCCGCCGCCCGGCGGCGTCGACGGCCGCGAGGCCGCCATAGCGCAGGGCCACCGCGCCCGAGCGGCTCGTGAACACCAGGCCGGATCGCGACCGGTGGATGAGCAGCGACCCGCGGGCGGCGGTCGCCAGGACCAGCGGGCCGGCGCGACCCGCCGGCCGGCGGGCGACGGTGAAGCCCTGCTCCAGCCCAAGAGGGCCCGCGGCGTACCACTCGGCGACGTTGCGGTGGCGATAGGTGACACGGTTGGCCCGGGCGCTGGGCGGCGCCGGCGTCACCGCCTGCATCGCGTGACCACGCCCGATCGCTCGGAGTGTCAGGGACACGGCGCCCTCTGCGCCGCTCAGCCGGACCGCATCACGCCCGAGCTCGGCCCGGACACCGCCACCGGCCAGTGCGTACCCGAACGGCGTGGCCCGCGCCGCGGACTCGGGGCGGTCCGCCCCGAACGCCGTCGAGACCGCCGCCTGCGCTCCAAGCGGTAACCGGTGCAGCCCACCTGACGGGATGATCGACTGCGGCGCGCCGCCGGCCGCCGTCCGGCCACCGACGTCGGCCGGCGACGCCCAGAGCGTGAGGGCGAGCAGGGCCGTTACGAGCGTTGCCCCGAACAAACGCGCGCCAGCGCGTGGGACGGGCAGCGACAAGTGGGAGCGCCACCGCGCCCCGTCCATCGCCCACCGGCGACGTCCCGCATACGTCGTCCCGTAGCTCGCGCACAGGCGAGCGAAGCCCTCGGTCACTGCAGGCGATGCTACGTCCCGGTCGTCACCTCGAGCGTGGCACAGCGCACACATGGCGCTGCCTTTTCTGAGATGACAGTCATAAGCACTTCTTATCAATCAACGAGTGCTATATGTCGATGAGAAATGAATCCCTCATCACTACGACCCCTGAGAGACATGAGAATTCGCCACGGACTCGACGGCACGAATGCCGTCACCGACACCACTGAGGACCGCGACCTGGTCGCGATGATCAACGAGGCGCGCGATCCCGCGGAGATCGACCGGATCGCCGCCATGGCACGCCACCGCGAGCGCACCCGCCGCCAAGCCGCCTCCGGGGCGGTCACCGAGCGGCCGCGCCGCCGCGGACTGCTGCTCGGACGCGTGCTGGGCTTCCGCCACTAATCCCGGTGGCGCAGTAGGAAGTCCAGCGTGGCGCGGTTGAACGCGTCCGGATCCTCGTGAAGCGCCCCGTGGGAGAGGTGGTCGAAGACCATCAGCTCACTGTCGGCGATCCCCGAGGTGAGCGGCTCGGCGAATCGGGTGGAGGTCACCACGTCGTGCGCGCCGAACGTGACCAGCGTGCGGGCCTGGATGGCGCCGAGCACCTGACTGGCGTCGTGGGCGAGCGCGGCGTCGCTCTGCCACAGGAAGGCCTGCTGGGACTGGGCGGGACGTCCGCGGACGAAGTCCGCGAGCGACTCGGCGAACTCGGGCCGCTCGTCGTACATCTCCGGGGTGAAGCACAGCGGGAAGATCCCCTGGATCACGACGTCGGCGACGGTCGGCAGACCGCGGGCCAGCGCCCGCCACATCTCGACGATGGCGCGCAGGTAGGCGTCACTTCGGTGCCACGCGCTGTGCAGTGACAGCGAGCGCACGCGCTCCGGATATCGGGCCGCCAGATGCATTCCGACCCCGGCGCCGAGGGACACGCCGGCCACATGAGCCCGTCCCACCCCGATCGCGCCCATGAACGCCGCCACCTGGTCGGCATACGCTTCGGTCGAGTAGGGCCCCTCGGGCGCGTCGCTCTCCCCTGATCCGGGCAGGTCCACGGAGATGCAGCGGAACCGGTCTGCGTAGGCCGGGAGCTGGAACGCGTAGCAGGCGTGATCCGCGGCGAGGTAGGGAATGAGCAGGAGCGGGTCCCCCTGCCCCTGCACGTCGTAGTTGATGGTCAGGCCGTTGACGTCGGCGCGCGGCATGGTCCCTCCTCACTAGGCCCACATGCTCCAGTCGAGAGGAAGATTACGTCGCCGCGACCGCCCCGATCCGTTCGCGCGCGCTCGAGGCGTCGGAAACGGGCACAAGCCGGCCGGCTTTGCCCAGGCCGTGCGGCGGCATGTTCCCGTAGACCGCCTCGTACTGGCCGGCCTTGACGAGGAACGTCTCGTGCCAGATGCCGGTGCGGCCGGTGCGCCCCACGCGCCGCCAGTACTGGCGCCACACCTCCAGGTGCGGATCGTCCTTGTCCTTGGCAAACGCCTCGAGCTGCTCGAACGATCGCCAGTACTGCACGATGGTCGGGAGCCCCATCTCGTAGGCGAGCAACCCCTTCTCCGGGCGGGCCACGAGATAGTCGAGCATGTGCTTCATCCCACGCCGGCCGCCCAGGTCCGCGAAGCTTCGCGCGAGCTGCAGCTTGCTGAATCGTGCGCCGATGAGGAAGACCACGAAGTCCCCCTCGATCTCGGCGGTCATGCGCCTACCGGCCAGTTCGGCCATAGCCATCACCCCTCGGTCGATTCGTCAAGGGGATCGTAGTGACCGTGATCAGCCCTCGCCGACGGTGCCGCGCGCGTACCACGCACGGGCATCGAGCGAGAACGCGCCCTCGGGGAGCCTCGCCCGGCAGCCCTCCCGCACCTGCGCCCGATGCTCGTCAGTGAGCGAGTGCAGGTACTGGCCGGCGGGTCCCACCGCGAGCGTCAGCGGCTCCCAGAAGTCATCGAAGCCCGTGTAGTCCGCGGACGCCGTGAGCGCGCCCGCGACGACATCCTCGAGGCCCGCACGCTCGAATCGCTGCGCGATGTCGCCCTCCATCGTGCCGGCCATCCGCCGTTCGCCGACGGCGGCCGGATTGACGTCACGCGCGGCCTCCCAGAAGATGCGCAGCATCGTCATCCCGCCGGTCGCGATGTCCCACATGCACACCGCGACGGCGCCGCCAGGCCGAGTGACGCGCGCCATCTCGCGCACCCCCCGGTCCGGATCGGCCATGAACCCGATGACCAGCGAGGACAGCGCGGCGTCAAACTGTCCGTCGCGCCAGGGCAGCTCCTCGGCGACGCCGACGCGGACATCGGCGCCCGGGTTGCGCTCTGCGCAGGCCTCGGCGAACTGCGCCGCCGGATCGATTGCCGCGACATTGCTGGCTCCCGTTCGCGCGGCGAGCTCAGCCGCCAGGCCGCCCGGCCCGCACCCGACGTCGACCACGCGCATCCCCGCCGTGACGCGGGCCGCGTCGGCGAGCGCCACGGCCAGGCTGGGCGTGTAGCGCCCCATGAAGCGGTCGTAATGCTCGGCCGGCGCCGCGAACTGCATCGCCCCACTGAACCTCACCAGGCCGGCGGCGTCAAGCCTTCTCAGCCAGCGTGATGCGCTCGCCGCCGATGCTCAGGGCGGGCAGCCCGTAGCGCGGCTCAACGTCCTGGAACCCGGCATCGTGCACGAGCGTGAACCGATGATCGCGCAGCATCGCCGTGCGGCTGGCGGCCCCAGCCTCGGAGATCCCCGGCCGCTCCATCCTCGCAAACCCTACCGCCGGCGTCAGCCTTGATCCCCTCACGCTGACCCGCGACGATTCGTTGCGATGCACGCGCGATCACCGGGGACGCCGAGCTCGCCGCGCCGCGACCGTGCGCCGATGCCAGGCGCCGGAGCGGGGACGAGGCTGCCGCGGACCCCGGGGGCCGAGCTGTCGGGACTGATGGCCGCCGCGGGCAACCGCGCCGTCAGCCGCCTGGTGCGCTCGCTGCAGCGCGAGGACTACACCAAGAAGTCGGTGACGGACGTCGAGAAGACGGGGATCACGCGGCTGGTGGTGACCGGCCTCAAGTACGGGGTCGACGGGTTCGCGGCCAGATACGGCCCGGGGCCCAAGGACGTCAGCGACGAGCGCAACAAGACGAAGGAGTCGCCGAGCCATAGGGCGCTCGTCCTCCTTCCGGACCAGCTCGATCTCGACAAGCCGGTCCAGGTGATCCTGCACTTCCACGGCTGGGTGTTCGGCCGGGCGCCCTCGCCGGCTATCTGGTCGCCGGGAAGGGGGGCTCTCCCCCCTCCCCCCGGCGCGCAGGTTGTGGCGATCCTCGCGCAGGGCCGCGGCAAGGCGGAGTTCGGCGGCTTTCCGACCTTCGAGTACGTGCGCGATGTGCTTGAGAAGTCAGGACAGGCGGAGTTGGTCAAGCTCGCCGATTCCGAGGCATACTCGGTGGTCCTCTCAGGGCACAGCGGCGGAGGTAGTACGAAGGTCATCCCCATGCTCGGCCGAGGTGACGCCGACACGGCAGACCGCGGGTCCCTGAAGTCCCAACTGCCGCCGAAGACCGAGACACGCGTCGTCAACAAACTCCAGCCTGTCGACCTCGTCGTCCTCTATGAGGCGCTCAACGGTGACTACGACGTCCTCGGGGTCATCGAGTGGGTCAGGGCTCAGCTCAAGCGACTCGTCCCGCAGCTGGACACGGACAAGGCCACGGCGCTCGCCGCCACACCGGTGCTGCGCGGCTACTACGGCCGGCGCAAAGGCTCCAGCTACACCGACCCCTACCGGTGGCTGGCCTGCGTCATCAACGAGCAGATCAAGTCACAGGTCCCGGCCGCCCACCAAGACGACGTCTCCGATCACTTCCGCATCATTGAGGTGGCCCCGGCGGCGGACGCGCCCAAGGGCGCTCAGGTCGAACACGAGGAGGTCATCAGCCACTCGCTGGCCGACGCACTTCTCGCCGCGCGTGACCCCGCGCGAGACCGCGCGCAGGCGGTGCTGCCCGGCGCCGCGGAGTGCAAGCAGCTCGAGCAGGACGCCCTGGCGCGCGAGAAGGCCAGAGAGGCCGCCAAGAAGGCGAAGCAGTAAGCCGCCCGACCCGCTAGCTCGCCGAGTAGGTCACGGTGAGGGTGACGGTGGCAACCCGGGGCACGATGCAGCGGTGCACCTTCTTGGTGCCCACAACCTTACGGCGACCGTTCTTGCCCTTCTTGAAGATCGGCTGGCGCAGCGTTCCGCAGAACTGGTTGGGACCGAACGGACCGACGAACACGCCCGGGCCGTAGAACACACTGTTCTGAGCATCTGACACTGAGACCACCGGGCCCAGCGTCAGCCCGACCGCCTTCGCGTAGGCGAGCGCGTATTCGTGTGCCTGCTTGAGCGCCCCGCCGATCGCGGCCTGACGCGCCGCGTCAAAGGCGGTGACGATCGAGGCGTTGCTATTGCGATCCCGTGGGTGCACCACACTCTGATTCGTACCTGTCGCGGTGACGCTGCTCGATTGCGCCGCGGCAGCCGGTGCGCCCGCCACCGCCAAAGTCGCGCAACCCGTCAGCAGGATCGCCGAAATCCTCCGCCGCATGACTCCCCCTTGTAATCGCTCCCAGGGCTGAAACCCCCCGTTCAGCATCCCACAGCAGTGCTGCCATGCCAATGTGGCGTTAACCTGGCGCTAACACCTGTGACGCTGGTCACCCGACGGCGTAGTCCTCGTCAGTGACGGGATCGGCCCACGAGGTAACGCCGAGCGAGATGGCGATGTGGGTCATCACGCTGTCGGCGCCCGCCCCGTGCCAGTGATCCTCGCCGGGGGCGAACCACACGACGTCGCCGGGCTCCAGGACGGTGCTCTGGCCATCGCGGGTACTCGCGCGCCCTCGGCCGGAGGTGACGATCAGGATCTGCCCGTTCTCGTGGGTGTGCCAGTTGGTGCGGGCACCAGGCGGGAACGTGACCGAGTTGATGACCGGGGCGCCGTCGCCGGAGAGGACCGGGTCCCTGAGCACCGTGCCGGTGAAGGTCTCCGAGACCTCCTTGGTGGCCTGACCGGCGGCGTGTCCGTGGCTGATCTTCATGTCACTTCTCCTGTTCGTCGTAGAGCCGGACCCCGCCGGCGAGGTCGCCGATCCCGTCGACGACGCGGTTGGAGATGACGTCGCGGTAGCCCATGGCGTTGGACAGCTCGAAGGCGGCCAGGCAGCCAGGCCCGCTGAACGTGGGCACGCCGATCGCGGCCATGTAGGTCAGGTACAGGCGGATGTCCTTGGCCATGAGCTCGCCGGTCAACCCGCCCTCGAGGTAATCGCCGTGGACGATCTTGGGGAAGCGGTTCAGCGTGGCGAAGTTCACTCCGGAGCTGGCGTTGAGCACCTCGAGCAGCCGGTCGAGGTCGAGCCCGGCTCGCCGACCCGCCACCATCACCTCGGAGGTCGCGGCCAAGGCAACGCCGTTGAGGAAGTTGTTGAGGACCTTGGTGATGTGGCCGCTGCCGGGCGCCCCCATGTGCACGATCTTGGACGCGAAGTGGTCCAGCACCGGCGTGACCCTTGCGAGCGCCCGTGCATCGCCACCGACCATGAGGGTGAGCGACCCCTTCTCGGCCGCCGCGGCACCGCCGGAGATCCCGGCGTCCAGGAACGCCACCTCGCGCTGCGCCAGCGCATCGTGGATGCGGACCGACGACCGGGGGTCCGCCGTGGACAGATCAACGACCACCTGCCCAACCCGGGCGTGCGCCAGCACGCCTCCCTCCCCCAGCACGACCCGCTCGATGATCGCGGTGTCAGGCAGTGACAGCAGGACGACGTCGACCGACTCGGTGAGGGCGGCCGCGGACGCCGCGGGCTCCATCCCACACTCGGCCAGTGTCGTGGCGTTGGCGTCGAAGGCGGCGATCGGGTCCCCGGCGGCCGCCACCCGCCGACCCATCCGGCCCCCCATGTTCCCCGCGCCGATGATCCCGGCGCGCAGCGCTCCCGGGCTCACCGGCCGTCCCCGAACCAATCGGCCGGGTCCTCCTGGAGGTCCACCCACACCGACTTGGTCTGGGTGTAGTGCTGCATGACCTCGAGCTCCTCGATCAGCGCGGCGAACACCAAGGCCGACACCGGCGTCTCGTCGGCGGGCTTGAGCACCACGACGTTGCCGCCGGCCAACGCCGGCGCCAGCTTCCAGGCGAGCATGTTGAGCGGCGAGTTCCAGGGGATGATCGCCCCCACCACGCCGACCGGCTCGCGGCGGGTGTAGGTGAAGAACGGGCCGGTGGGCGGGCTCGTCTGGCCGAGCACCGCCTGGCAGACGCCGCCGAAGTACTCGAAGTAGCGCACGATCGCGTCCAGCTCGGCGTGGGTCTCGCGCAACAGCTTGCCGTTGTCGCGGGACTCGATGCGCGCCAGCAGAGCCCGGTGGCCATCGACGATCGCGGCAATCTGCCACAACACCCGCGCGCGGTCCATCGCCATCGTCGACCCCCAAGGGCCCGACATCGCCGCCCGCGCCGCCTCAACGGCGCGGTCCACGTCCGCCGGCCCGGCGGCCGCGACATGCGCCCACACCTCGCCGGTCGCCGGCTCATAGCTGTCATACGTGGCGCCGTCGGCGGCGGCCTCCCAGCGTCCCGCGACGTACAGCGGGAGCACGTCCTCGGCGCGGCCCTCGGCCAGGGCCTCGGGGTTGGGGACGGTCATCGTGGGCATCGGCGATCCTCCATTGGTCAGGCCACGAGGACGCCGAGCTCGGGGTCCACCTCGAGGCGGGGGAAGCGGTCCATGACGAGCGGGTCGTGGCCGGCGACGAGCCGGGCGCCACGATCGACGTGCTCGCGGATCGTGTCGTAGGCGCGGTACACGCGGGCGAGGTCGACGAGAATCGCGCAGGCGCGGTCGCGGTCGACCTCCTCGTAGAAGTGCACGGCGTCAGAGGCGAGCACGATCGGCCCCCCGACGCCGTCGACCAGCAGGATCGCCTGGCCCGGCGAGTGGCCGCCCACCTCGACCGACACGACCCCCGGAGCGACCTCGTGCTCCGTGTCCATCAAGGTCACCGCCCCCGCCCCCGTCCGCGCTCGCGCGGCCAGCGCCTCGACCTCTGCGGGCTCGATGTGGGCCCCGAGCTGAGCCCGGGCGGCCAGCGGCCCGCTCCAGAACTCGAGCTCGGCGCGGGGGACGAGGACCGGAGCGTCGCCGAAGGCGTCGAGGTGGCCGGTGTGGTCGTAATGCAGATGGGTGTTGACGACGGCGTCGACCGCCACCGGATCCACCCCGGCGCGGCGCAGCGCCTCCAGCGGCTCCACTACGAACTCGCGCCCGCGCCGTCCGCCGCCCGCCGCGCTGAACCCGGTGTCGACGACGATCGTCCGAGCGTCGTCGCGCAGCACCCACAGGTAGTAGGTCATCTCCTGGGGGCCGTCGGGCTCGCCGTATGCGTCGTAGCGTAGGAACACGTCGGCGCGGGTGGTCATCCGCGAGGCGTAGCGCAGCGCCGTGAGCGACCAGCTCATGCGCCGCCCGCGATCTCGGCACCGCCCCAGGTCTCGAACATCCGGACGATCTCGGTGCAGTCGCGGCCGTCGGGTCCGGTCAGGTCGGCCAGGCCCCACAGCTGCTCCACCGTGGAGCCGAGGATCATCGGCACGCCGCGGCGCCGCGCCTCGTCCAGCGCCAGGTGCACGTCCTTGGCCATCAGCTCCAGCCGGAAGCCGTGGGCGAACGCGCGGGTGAGCACCTGCTTGGGGAACTTGTCCGAGGCGGCGTTGTTGGCGCCGCTGGAGACGTCGATGACGTCGAGCAGCGTGGCGGGGTCAAGGCCCGCGCGCACGCCCAGCACCATCGCCTCGGCGGTGATCGCGATCGAGCACGCCGACATGAGGTTGTTGATCACCTTGGCCGCCTGGCCCTGGCCGGGTGCGTCGCCGACCACGAAGACGTTGCCCGCGAAGGCATCCACGAGCGTCTGGGCACGCTCCACCGCGTCCGGAGCCCCGGACATCATGAGGGTCAGCCGTCCCGCCTCCGCCCCCGCGGGGCCGCCGCTGACCGGCGCGTCGACCGGGCTCACCCCGGACGCGGCCAGGCCGGCCGCCACCTCCTGGGCGACCGCCACGCCGGTGGTCGACAGGTCGACGTACACCTCGATCGCGGAGCCGCCGCTCAGGCCATCGGTGCCGAGCGCGACCTCCCGCACGACGTCCGGGCGCGGGAGGCTGACCATGACCACCGAAGCGGCGTCGGCCACCTCGCGGGGCGTTGCGGCCACGGTCGCCCCGGCCTCGGACGCGGCGCGCACCGCTGTCGGGTCCGGGTCGCAGACCACGAGGGAGCGCCCGGCGCCGAGCAGGCGGGCCGCCATCCGCCCTCCCATCGTGCCCAATCCCACGAACCCGACCGGGGCCTGCGCGTCGCCGGTCACGCGATCGACTCCAGGTCGACGCCCTGCCGGGCGAGGGACCCCTCGGCGACGCGGAACGCGTCCACTCGGACGCCCAGCATCACGTCGAACCGCACGTTGTTATCCCCCATCAGCCGCCTTCCGTTCGTCGGGGCATCATGCCGTCAGCATAAGGTCAGACGCCACCGGCTCACCGGCTCGTTTCGCGCCGCCCGGTGCGGCTATCTGCGGGTGTGAGTGGGCCTCACCGATACCGCGGTGACGACCTCCGGGAGCACCTGTCCACAGGCGAATCCTGGACCCGCGTACGTCACTGTGGCCGCTTTGGTGCCCTGGCGGTTGGTGCGCGCGAGCGCCTGGACGAGCCGCAGCGCCTGGGCGCTAGCGTGTGGGGTGAGCGCTTGACGGCGAAGTCAGGCGTCGCTCCGTGGGGGAGCGACCGTTCCGTACCAGACCGCGCAGACCGCGCCGTCGCCCCTGAGCGTCTTGCGCGAGGTGAGCGCGACGATCGGCCCGGTCGCTCTGTGGGGCTTCTGTGGGATCAGTGTGAAGACCGCGTTAGTGACGAGTGGTCCAGGAACTGCGGCGACGATCATGAGCGCCGTCGCCGCGACGGCCACCGCGAGAACACGGCCCACTCTCAACTCAGCACCCGATCCGCTTCGTGGGCGCCTCCCAGCGCAGCCAGCGCGACCATGCCAGCGCGAACCTATCCCATGCCGCGCCGGACGCGCAACCGCTTCGGCCGCTCAGGACGCCAGGACGTCAGGCGAGGTCGCGTCGTACTCAGGGATCCAGCCGGCGCCGCGGCCCTCGGTGTCCTTGCCGAAGCGGCGGCGCAGCGCGATGCTGACATCGCGCTTGAGCGCGGCCAGCGGGGAGCTGAGGTGGTTGCTCAGGCCGCGCTCTCGGGCGGCTACGACGACTCTGCTGGCCCGCGGTTTCCGGGTGCGCTCGTACCGGGCCAGCGCTGCCTGCGGATCGTCGGGCTCGGCGCTGAGCGCGGTGGCCAGAACCGCCCCGTCCTCGATCGCCTGGCATGCCCCCTGGCCGAGGTACGGGAGCATGGGATGGGCCGCGTCGCCCAGGACGGTGACTCGCCCTTGGGTCCACCGCGGGATCGGGTCGCGGTCGTAGAGCGCCCACTTGTACCAGGTGTCGCCGGCCGCGAAGACCCGCAGCAGCGACTCGTGCCAACCGGCATAGCGGTCGAGCACCTCCTGGCGGTCGCACTCGTTGATCCACGACTCGTGGCGGTAGTGCTCGTCGTCGTAATGGGCGACGACGTTGATGAGCTCTTCCCCGCGCAGTGGGTACAGGACGATCGTCCCGTGCGGGCCCAACCACTGGGCGTTGTCGGTGGCGGGCGGCTCGCCGCTGACGGCATCGCGTCGGATCACGCTGCGGTAGCAGATCTTGCCGGTGAACCGTGGATCGTCGGGGCCGAACAGCGCCGCGCGCACGCGTGAGTGGATGCCGTCGGCGCCGATGATGACGTCGGCCTCGATCTCGCTGCCGTCCTCGAAGCGCGCCACGGCAACGTCGGGGTGCGACTCGACGGTCGCGCAGCGCTTGCCGAGGGTGACGCAGTTCGCGGGCAGCTGTGAAGCGATGACGTCCAGCAGGTCGGCTCGGTGGACGGTCGCGCCAGTGAGCCCGTAGGTCTGCGCCTGCTGGGCGCGGCCGATCCTCGAGATGACGCGGCCGGTCCTGCCGTCACGCGTGACCATCCATTCCGACCGCCCCGCGACCGTCCGGACCGCGTCCTCCACCCCGATCATCCTCAGCACCCGCATCGCGTTGGGGTGCAGGGCCACGCCGGCGCCGATCTCCTTGAGCTCGGGCGCCGCCTCGAAGACGGAGGTCTCACGCCCCGCCTGGGCGAGGGCGCAGCCTGCGGTCGCCCCGCCGATGCCCCCGCCGATGATCGCCACGCGGGTCATGGTGAGACCGTATCGGCTTGCTCACGGCGGTGACGTTTCGCATAGGCTTCGTCGCGTCCACACGGTCGTGGCGGCTCATGGGATGGTGATCGGGATCGGGACCTGGATGCGAAGGATGGCCGTGCTCGGCGTCGCGCTCGCGGTGGGCGTGGCCTCGTCCGCGTCTGGCGCCACGTGGGCCACGCAGACGACGCCGGGCCCGAGCGGGCCGCCGAACGCCGCACTGACGAGCGTGTCGTGCCCGTCGGCGACGTTCTGCATGGCGGTGGGCAGCTCGGACTTCGGCTTTGACCACCTGGGCTTCAACCTCGTGGCACCGATCGCCACCTTTGCCGAGCGATGGGACGGCTCGGCGTGGACGGTGCTCCCCACTCCGCCCGCCGGGGCCAGCCCGGGGCTCTACTCAGTGTCGTGCGCATCGCCGACGTTTTGCGTCGCGGTCGGGTCGACGCGGAGCGGCGGCCGGTTATCGGAAGGGGGCGAAGGCGCCGGAGGGCGCAACCCCCACGCTCTGCTGGAGTTGTGGAACGGCGCCGCGTGGGCAGTGCAGCAAAGCCCGCTTTCGTCGGTCCGCAATAGCCACTTGTCGGGCGTGTCGTGCGTCACGAGTCGGTTTTGCATCGCCGTCGGATCCACGGGCCTTCAGATCGCCGCGGCGCTGCGCTGGAACGGCCACAGCTGGCAGCGCCTCACGCTCCCATCCGTCAAGTTGGGGCCCACTCTGACGGCCGTCTCCTGCGTGGCTACCAACGCTTGCACCGCCGTAGGCTCCTATGACGTCAACAAGGTCGGCGTCGCCGATCTGCGACCGCTCGCTGAGCGCTGGACGGGCGCGCGCTGGACGGTGGCCAAGCCGCCGCCTGAGCACGACAGCTTCCACGGCAAGCCGTTCTCCAACTTCACATGGCTGACCGCGGTCTCCTGCCCGTCACGTGGATTTTGCCTCGCCACCGGATTGGCGCTGCGCACGCAGAACATCTTTCCGAACGGCGGCTTCGCCGACCGCTGGGACGGGCACCGCTGGACGGTCGCCGCGGCCGACATCGCGCGCAACAGCCCGCTGTATGACGTCTCGTGCGTGGCCGCCGATGACTGCTACGCCGCCGGCCAGTACGACCCGCGCACGGTCACCTCACCCTCGACGCAACAGCCGCTCGTGGAGCATTGGGGATCGGGCCGCTGGAGTCAGGTCGCGCTCCCGCCGGTCGCCACCTTGACGAATACGACCTGGTTTGAGGGCAACCTCCTCAACCCGAATCTCAACGGGATCTCCTGCGTGCTCCAGACCGGCTGTGTCGCGGTGGGCGCCCAGCCGCAGGGCGCCAACAGCGCACCGCTCGCGCTCACCAACTTCTAGTCGACGGTGCAGGCGATGTAGATCGGGGCCGGCAACGTGCCGTTCAGGCAGGTCGCGCCGCCGCGGCTGATGAGCTGCCACCGGCGGCCCTTGGCCCGGAAGAGCACCACGATGTCATCGCCGATCCGTCCGTGCACGTCGACGTAGTCACCCCGGGCGTAGTTGCCGGCGCACACCCACCCACGGGTGAAGTAGCTGGGCGCGAGGGTGCGCTTGTGCAGCCCGCGCGTGAGCGCGGCGGTGAGCGCCGCCCGGGTGCACGGCGGGTACGGGCCCCGCCCGTTCACGCTGACCGAGATGACCTTGCCGGCCGTGATCCGGAAGCCCTTGCCGGTGGCCGTGACCGTGCACACGGCGCCGGTGGCCTTCATCCACATGCCGATGGGAACGCAGGCGAACGGCCCCACGGTGGGCTCGGGCTGCGCGAGGAAGATGTTCTTGTACCGAGCTCCGGGCCACAGCACGCACCCGGGTGACGCTCCCTGGGGCTGGCGGCAGGTCGTGACCTGGCCGCCGGGCGTGAGCGTCGCCGACATCGTGACCACCGAGGTCGCTCCCTGGCAGGAGACCGACGCGGACGTCATCACGCAGCTGATGCCGGTGCCCGGAATCGTGAGCTTGACGGGCGCCGTCGGGGCGGCCGCGCCGGCGGGCGTCGCGGCCACGGCGAGCGTCATGGTGAAGAGAGCGAGCTTGAGTCTCATGTCCCCGGTCCTTGGGCGACGGGATGCTATCGCCGCGTGCCCTCGACGCGCAACGTGCGATCGGATAGCGTGGCGCCGCCAGGCCTCGAACCACGGGGACCGGAACACGGATGAATCTGGGGGGTGTCACATGCGACGTTGGTTGAGCGCCGGGCTGCTGGCAGTCGTCGTCGCGTCGGCCCTGCTGGCCCTCGGGGGTGGAGCCCCAGCCGCTCGCGCCGCCGCTCCGAAGTGTCCCAACCTGGTCGTGACGAAGCCGGGGGTCACGCCGCAGGGCGTGCCGGCGACATACGCCGTCACCCTTCGCTTCGTCCTTCAGGGCGCCGGATGCCAGGAGTCCCGCCGCGCGATCCAGGTGTACTTCACCGACATCGCCAAGGGCGAGTGCGCCACCCACGGGACCGCCTGCCTTCTCCGGATCCCCGGGTGGAGCTGCGGGCTGGGGTTCGCGGGCCTGGGCCCGCAGCTCGCCGGCTGCGACCGCATCGGCTTGCCGCACCGTGGCTTCGAGGTCTTCAAGGTTGGCCGCAGCAAGCTCGTGAAGACCCCGATCCCCCCGGGGATCTTCTTCTGGGGCTCGGTCGCCGCGCAGATCAGCGGACCCGGGCTGGTGCCGCTGCCGCCTGTGAAGCGGCCATCGCGCATCTTCCTGACCAATGACGGCGCCGACGTTCTCATCGGCCTGCACTGGTCGAGCTGGGGCGGGAGCGTCGCCATCGCCCAGGGCACCAACAGCGCCAGCAACGGCGTGCCGAACATCGCCCAGGGCAAGCGGACCAACGTGCCGGCCACGGTAACGCTGTCGAACCCCGGCGTATTCCAGGGGCACAGGGTCTATCGCTGCTTTGCGCAAACGATCCCCTCCCAGAACTTCTCATCGAAAAGCTGCCTGCAGCAGGAGAACGGCAGGTGGTTCTTCCTGTCGGCGCCGACGACGCCCGGGTAACGGACCTTCACGCTCGCGCGGCGCGCGAGAACACCACGTGGCCCTCGATGTGCGCGATGCGCGGACCGTCGGCGACGTGCCGGACCCGGCACGCCCGCGTTCCGCACCGGACCGCGATCGTCTGGGCTCCGCCCTCCGTGACCGCCAGGAGGTCGCCGCTGCGGACGCCGGCGCCGGTCAGGGCCGTCCGAGACAGCCCGAGGATCAGATCGTCGCCGGGATGGCGGTTGCCGGCTGTCCGCCGGTCGGCGACCAGCGCGTCCGTGAAGCGCGCGGGGACGAACCCCTCGCTTTCGACTCCGACGTCCTGCCCGTGGGGCAGGCCCGACTGCGCGACGACACTCCAACGTCCGGCGGGTGTGATCGCGTAGATCGTTCCCGCCACCTCGCCGGGGGCGATGAGATCGCCCCCGAAGCGACCGAACCTCGACGGTGCCACGGCGATCCCGCCTTCCACCGGCGGCCCACCTCGGGTCAGGACGCGGACGCGTCCCCGGCAGTCGATGGCGTACACCGTGGTCGCGCCCGAGGCGGTGGAGGTCACGAGCAGCCGGTGGCCGAAGCGGCCCGTCTCGTCGAACGTGATCCCGTTCTCCAGCCCGCGGGGCGACAGTCGGGCGAACCGCCGCACGCGGCCGCGGGCGTCGACGACCGTGACGCCGTCACCGTGGTTGAGCCGCAGGGCGTAGAGGCTGTCCGCGGGAAACCGGCACCCGGCGTCGCTGACGCGCTGCGCCGACGAGAGCGCCACGTAGGGCTCCAACCCCGGCGGCGCCGCGTACCGAGGCGCAAAGGGCGACAGCCCTCCGCCGGGAGCCAGCAGTTGAAGCTTGCCGGCGGCGGCGACGACGATCGAGCCATCGGCGCGCGGCGCAGTCAGGTCCACGACACCGCGGACGTGGTGGATCCCCGCCCAGGTGAGGAGCTTGGCCGCTTCAGCCCGGTGCCTCGCCGACGCGACGTGGGTCGGCCGGCGTGGCCCCTCCTGCGCCGTGCCGCACGCCGCGGGCGCAACCGCCGCCAGCGCGAGCATCGCGATCAGCGCTCTGGTGCGCACCGGGTGCGCTCCTCTCCTGCTCCCGGGCCGGATGACTGCCGAGTCTGCCGCGCTCATCTGAGGATGTCCAGCCCGAACGTCTACCTGACCAAGGACAAACGCAGGTCGTTCTTCCTGCCTCGGGCCTCTGATAGGTTGCCGCCCGTTGTGACCGGGAGGAGGGTCTGCACATCCATCTGCGTCGCGGTGGTGACGTGCGCTCTGGCGCCGATCTCCGCGGACGCCACGGTTCCCGGCCACTGGGATCCGGTGACCGCCCCGACGGGCGCGAACATCGACCAGGTGGCGCTGCTGCGCGACGCCAGCGGGTCGCTGCAGGTCGTCTGGCACCAGGAGCCGCAGGGCTCCTCGGTGGGGACGGCGCTGATCCACACCGTGATCTCCGCCACCGGCAAGGTGGGCCCGCCCCAGACGATCGTGTCCGGGTGGGCGGGCATCGGCGACGCCACGATGATGCGCGCCGCCAACGGGCAGATCCAGCTGTTCGTGCCGGCAACGCGCTCCGCGAGCACGCTCGACCCCTTCCAGAGCATCGAGGAGTGGACGTCGCCGGATGACGGCGCCACGTGGACCGTCGCGCCTGCGCCGATCGCCTTCAATGGCGGGTTCGCCGATCCGGTCGGCGGCGCGCTCGGCCCCGATGGCGCGACGCCCTTCGTGTCGTGGGGCACGACCGACGGCCTGTTCGTGCACCGTGGCGCCGACCCCGCTGTCGCCAGCGCCAACCTCCAGACGGCGTCCGGCTTCAACTGCTGCGGCTATGACCCAGCCGTGGTCGTCGACGGGGCCAGCGGGGCGGTCGTGGTGGCCTGGTACGCGATCGTCGATCAGGGCAACGCGGTGTACGCGCGGACGGTCGATCCGGTGAGCGGCGCGCCGACGGGCACCACGTTGCGCATGCCGGGAACGCTGGGCACCGACTCGCCGAACCAGCGCATCGGGCTGGTGGCGATCCCCGGGCAGGCCGGCGCGTTCGCGGTGTACACGGGCGGCGGGGTGACCAGCTCTCGGATTCTCGTGTGGAAGGTCGGGAACGCGACCTCGACCACGGTCGCCACCATCCCCGGCGGGGAAGCCCGCACTCCCGCCATCGCCGCCACGCCCGACCGGCGGTTGTGGGTGGCGTGGTCGGCCAACGGCCGGATCTGGGCCCGGCGCTCCAACCGCGGGCGCAGCGTGTGGGGCGCCACGACGTCGATCCCCGTGCGGCCTGGAGCCGACACCGTCTACAAGCTCGCGGCAAGCGCACAGGCCGGCGTGCTGGATGTGATGGGAGGGTTCTCGCCGAGCTCCACGGGCGGCGTCCAGACCTGGCACAGCCAGATCGCCCCCGGGTTGACCGTGACGGCACGGCCAGCGACGCCGCACGTCCGCTCCGGTCACGCGTTCACGCTCAAGATCACGGTGTCCGACGCCGGGGCCGCCGTCTCGCACGCCGCGGTGACGGTCGCCGGGCATCACCTCCACACCGGTGTACACGGGACGGCCTCGGTGACGCTGGGACCGTTCAAGCGCCGGACGACGCTCCACGTAGGGGTCGGTAAAAGCGGCTTTATGCCGGGCGCGGTGACCGTGCGCGTCAGCGTTCGGTGACCGCCGGGACGCCTCGCATGACGCCGCTACGCATCGGCTTGGTTGGATACGGGTTCGGAGGGCGCTACTTCCATGCGCCTCTGCTCGCCACTGCGGCGGAATGCGAGTTCCTCGGCGTGGTCACCAACTCCCCCGAGCGTCGCCAGGAGTTCGCTGAGCGGTTTCCGGGGAGGGCGACCTTCGATTCGCTCGAGCAGCTCGCCGCCGCCGGCGCTGAGGCGGTGACGATCTCCACGCCGGCCGCCACGCATACCGAGCTGACCGAGCAGGCGCTCCGGCTCGGGCTTGCCGTCGTATGCGACAAGCCATTCGCGCTCGATGCCGCTTCGGCTCGTGAGACGGTGCTGCTCTCAGAGCAGTTGCAGGTCCCGCTGACCGTCTACCAGAACCGCCGCTGGGATTCGGACTTCCTGACCGTACGGAAGGCTCTGGCCGACGGCGTGCTCGGGGACGCGGTGCGGCTCGAGTCGCGGTTTGAGCGGTTCGCTCCCGATCCCGGGCCGCCGGCGTCAGGCGGCGGAACGCTGCTGGACTTCGGCAGCCATCTGGTCGATCAGGCGCTGGTGCTGTTCGGCCCCGCCCGCACCGTCTACGCCGAGATGCACGCCAGCAAGCCCGCGGAAGGCCGTGACGACGATGCGTTCGTCGCGATCACGCATGCCGCCGGGGTGCTTTCGCACCTGTGGGGCAGCTGGCGCGAGAACGCGCCGGGCCCACGCTTCCGGATGACCGGGACGGCGGCGACCTATGTCGGCATCCCCGACATGGAGGGTCAGGAGCACCTCCTCGTGGCGGGTCACTCACCGGCCACCCGCGCGGACTGGGGAGCCGAGCCCGAGCACCGGTGGGGACGAGTGTTTCGCGACGGGACCTCTTCGATGCTGAGGTCCGAGCCGGGGGCGTGGGACACGTTCTATCCCGCCTTCGCGGCAGCGGTGCGTGGCACCGGGCCGGTCCCCGTCGATCCGTGGGACGCTGTGGCGACCGCGCAGGTTCTCGACGCGGCTCGCCAGAGCGCCAACGCTGGGACGGTGGTCAGGCTCGAGGCGTCGCCACGCTGACTGGTGCGGCGCGGCGGATCGCGCGGCGCCGCCTGGTGCCCGTACGCCGGTCCTCCGCGATCGCGCCCAGCGCGAGCGCACGCGCTCGGCCCGCCTGCGTCAGGTCATAGTGGTCATTCTCGGGCCGACTCGGCTTGGACTGAAACCACTCGCGCCGCAGGCCCATCCTGCTCGCGAACGCGTGCAGTTCCTCGGAGGTGTCGGCCTGCAGGTGGCCGCCTCCGCTCCAGCGGCCCCAGTCGCCGAAGGCGAAGGCGTGATCGACGTACACGCTCATGTCGCGCCACCGTGGGTTGCGCGGGACGAGAGGAGCGCTCGCATCCCGTGACCGTAGCGGCCACGCGCGCGGCGCGCTCAGCTGATCGGCGCGGGGTCCGGACTCGTCCCGAGGCACTCGGTCAGCTCAGTCGAGCTCGTGCCATGGACTCGCACCTCATGATCGAACGCGTCGCCATAGACCAGCATCACCGCGAGCAGCAGATCGACGGTGCTCACGGTCGCGGCCTCGCGATCTGCCGCGATGGCCGTCGCGGCCGCGCGCACCCGCGACACCGAGTCCGAGTCCATGTGCCCCTCGGGCGCGACGCGGTCGCCATCCCCCGTCACGGGCAGCCCGGGCTCCGCGTCGGTCAGCCCGACGCCCCGGAGCGCGCGCCCGGCCTCGCCCTGGAGGCTCAGGATCCGAATCCACCGCCGGAGCTCATCCGCCGCGGACTCGGCAAACGGCAGCGCGGTGGCAGCCAGCCCGACCAGGATCGCCGCGTCGGAGCTGAGCGGCGGCGCGACGGGCCGGCGCCCTCCGCGGATATGCGCCAGCGCGTCGTCAACCGTGACGAAGACGTCAAAGGTGGCGTCAAGGCCGGTGATCTCGAGCAGCGCGGAGACCGGGGCGGCCGGCTGCGCCAGCGCGACGACCCCGTCCTCGCTCAAGCGCCGGGCGAAGGCGATCAGGACGCCGAGCCCGGTCGAGTCGAGGTAGCGGACCGCGGCGAGGTCGACCACAAAGCGGGTGTAGCCCTGGCCCAGCAGCCCCACAAGGCTCGATTTCAGCAGCGGCGCGGTCGCGAGATCGATCTCGCCGGCGGGCGTGACGACGCAGACCGCACCGCCGCAATCACGATGGGCCACCTCCAGACTGGGGCGCGTGGACGGGGTGGGCAGATCAACGGGACGGGGCATCGGTTCTCCCTTGGCACTGGCAACCGCGGCCCCCGGATCGGGCCCGCGGGTTGCCCGCATTGCAGACAGGACTTAGTCGTGCCGTGGACCCTGTTGCCTGATCACGGCTGCACATAACTCGACGAACATCTCAGCGAGGAGCCGAAGGACCGAGCATCGGTGCTAAGGAAAGCTTCACAAAGCTCCGCCGACGCTGGTAGGTTGCGCGCCACAGGCCACTCACTCACGGGGCGGGTGGCACAACGCGATCTCGGCGGTGGCTGAGATCGGGAGAGGGGCAAATATGCCAGGACACTTCAGGCGAGCCCGACGCCGGCTCGTTTTCATCGCAGGCACCATCATGATCGCGGTCGCCGGGCTCGGGGCGATCGCCGCGCCGAGCATGGCGGCCGACTTCCGCGTCGCGACGACGACGACGCTCGTCGCGTCGCCCACCGCGGTCGACTCCTCCGCGTCGGTGACGCTGACCGCCAACGTCCTCCCCGGCTTCCTGGTCGGGCCGCTGGGGAACGTGAAGTTCACCGACTCCACCAACGGTGCGGTGCTCGGGACGATCAAACCCAAGCTCGACTGCATCCTGCGCCGAGCGCCGTGCGTCGCCACACTCACCGTCACCGCCTCGACGCTGGCGCCCGGGAACAACGCGGTCGTCGCCAACTACTCGGGAGGCCTCTTCACCAAGCCGAGCAGCAGCGCGCCGACCGACGTGTTCGTCGGCAAGACGAACACCTGCCAGCCCGGCACCGGGCAGTGCAACACGACCACGTCGAGCAGCGACGGATTGTCCAGCGCGACGATCAGCACGACTCCGGGGACACAGGCCGAGACGGTGCAGGCCGCCTTCGACACCGAGACGCCGCCGTCGTTGTGCACCACGGTGGGTGGCGGGGAGACCCTCGTCTACAGCGTGACCAACGCCCCAGTTGAAGGCACCAAGACCATCTCGCTCACGCTGACGGGTACGGCCGCCGATGAGGAGCACGGTGTCGATCCCAACAATCTCGGCAACGTGTGCTTCGGGTCGACGTCCTCGTTCGAGACCGCCAGCGGCGGCATGGCAACGCTCAACGCGGCCGATGGCCTCTACTACGGAAACCTGCCGCTCTGCGACGACAACGACAACGACCTCGGCAGCGACAGCGAAGAGACCGGCAAGGCCGTCGTGACCTCCCCGCCGTGCATCAACCCCGTCGATCCAACGGCGGACACCTGGGCCACGTATACCCAGGGCACGACCTCGACGTACAAGGAGTCATTCACCACCACAGCCAGCGACCCCAAGGCGCACGGCTGATCGTCAGCTGAGATCGACCGCCCGGGTTCTCGATGCCCGGGCGGTCGGCCTGCTCCACCGTGGCCGGGGATCGATCCCGAGCTCCTCGATCAGCTGCGCGAGCTCCGAGCGCCACTGTGCCTCCTCGGCGCCGTCATCGGCCATCCCCCCGTCGATCAGGGCCGCGAGCGCGAAGGCAATCTCATGGCGGGCGATGCGGCTGCGCGCGGTGTCGAGCGCGTCGCGCAGCGCGCGCTCGGCCTCATCGGGCCGGCCCAGCTCCTGCAGCGCGGCCCCGCGCACCCGGTGGAGCAGCGGCGTCATCGCGCTGACCCCTCCGAGCGTGTGCGCCCGCGCGAGCGTTGCGTCGGCCAGCACCAGCGCCGCCTCCTGGTCGCCGGCCAGCGACAGGGCCTCGGCTCTCAGCGAATCGACGACCACGACCTCGGTGAGCTCGCCCAGCTCGCTGAAGTGCTGCCGGGAGGCGTCGAAACGGCGCATCGCCTCTCGGGGGTTGCCGAGACGCGCCGCGATCCGGCCCAGCTGGTAGTCGCCGAAGGCGATCATCGACACCGCGTTGACGCCGCGCCAGGTCAGCATCGCCTTCTCCAGCGCCAGCCGTGCCTCCTCAAGCCGGCCCTGATCGGCGAGGATCTCTGCCCGGTTGGCCGCGGGCGTCGCGGCGTTCCACAGCTTGCCGCAGCGGATGTCGGCCCGCTCCGATGCCGCGTAGTGCTCCAGAGCCTTGGGCCATTCGCCGCGATGGTAGGCGAGCATCCCGAGCGTGTTCTGGACCCGGGCCTGCGCGGCGAGGTCTCCAAGCTCCTCGTGGATGGCGAGGGCCTGCTCGGCGCGCTTGCCCGCCGGCAGGCCGAGCTCGACCGCGCACAGGTCGGCGTACTCCAGCGCCTCGGCGAGCGTGGGGCGATCGTCATCGCCGGAGAGGGCGATGGCGACGTTGGCGAAGGACATGGCCTCGTCGTAGCGCGCCAGCCGGTAGTTGAGCCGTGCGCGACGGGTCGCCAGCTGACCACGGATGACTCGAACCTCGGGTCCGTCGAGAGCGGCGAGGGTCCGTTCGGCCTGCGCGGCCCACCGGAATGCGGCCCGAAACCGTGCCTCGGTCTCGCGCAGGCCGGCCACCTTGAGCTGGAGGCGAGCGAGCTGAGTGGGCGTATCGATGACGTGACGCAACGCGCGTCTCAACGTCCGATCGGCGGCCGGCATCTCGCCGTGCTCCATGTAGATCTCGGCGAGTGCCTCCTCGACCTCGGCCAGAACGAGCGTGTCGGTGTGCGCGAGGCGGGCCGCGGAGGCCAGTGCACGCCGGTAGGACTCAGCCGCGTCGGCGTTGGCGTAGCGCGCTCGGGCGCGTTGCGCGGCCAAGCGCGCATACGCGTAGGCGGCGGCGAACCGGCCGCCGTGGAAGCAGTGCATCGACAAGAGCTCCGCGTGTTGGTTTGCCTGCTCACCGGCCGCGCGCTCGATCGCGGCGGCGGTACGGCCGTGCAGCTCCGCCCGGCGGCGGTACGGGAGCCCTTCATAGGTGACGGCCCGGATGAGCTGGTGCGTGAAGGAGTATCGGTCCGGACCGATCGGCTCCAGGAACTCCGAGAGTCGGCTGAGGGGGTCGGCGTTCCAGGAGTCCCCGTCAACGGCGAGCAGCTCCCGCAGCAACGGCACCTCGACCTCCATGCCGAGCACCGCCGCCGACCGCAGCGTGTGGCGATCGGCCGAGGACAGCCGGTCGATGCGCATGGTGATCGCGCCTTCGACCGAACGCGGCAGCGCGTCGGGATCGGCGCCCGTTTGCAGTTGCGCCACCAGCTCGCGCACGAACAGCGGGTTGCCCCCCGCGCGCTGAGCGAGCTCGGCGAGCCGCTGGGGCGGGAGCGGCGAGTCAGCGGTGGCCTGGGCCAGCATGTCGGCAACCACCGCGTCCCCGAGGGCTCCCAGCTCGATGCGTTCGACGGGCGTCTCCCCCAGCGGGCTGGGGCTGTCCGGCGTGCGGCTGACAACGAGCAGCCACCACCGTGAGGTCGTATCGGCGGCAAGGCGCGCGATCAGGTCGCGGGACGCGTCGTCCATGAGGTGGACGTCGTTGAAGATCAGGATCCTCGCGCCCGGCAAAATGATTCCCAGAAGCTCGCTGGTCACCTCCTCGAGCTTCTGCTTGCGCTGGGCCGGATCGAGCTCGTTCACCTCGCGCGTGCTCGACACCTCGACTCCGGCGACCACCGCGATGAGCGGAAGCCACTGAGACAGGTCCGGGGCCCTCTCCGCGACCACCCGTGTCAGCCTCGCCGCGAGCTCCGCCGGTGGAGCGGTGGCGGGAACCTCCCATCGCTCCCGGAGCAGGCGCTCGAACGGCGCATACGGTCGAGTCCCGGCATAGACGTCGCCGTCCGTCCGCAACACCTCCGCGTCGGCGCCCGCCTCCAGCTCGGTGAGCAGCCTCGATTTGCCGATGCCAGCCTCTCCGACCACCTCCACGACCTGCCCGATCCCGTCCGCCGCCGCGCGCGCCACACCGAGCAGCGTCGCGAGCTCTTCGTCGCGCCCCCTGAACGGCGCCCTGTCGAACCGCTCGCCGGCCGCCGTCGCCGTCCCGATGCTCAGCGCGTGGACCGGGGCCCGCTTGCCCTTGGCGACGAAGGGCGGGTGCTCCCTCGTCGCGAAGCTGCCGCTCGAGTTCGCCACGAGCTCACGCGTGACGAGTAACTGCCCCGGGCCGGCCTCCTGCGCCAGGCGAGCGGCGAGGTTCACACAGTCGCCCATCAGCGAATACGCCCGGCGATAGGACGGCCCGTAATCACCGGAGAACACGCGCCCGGACGTCGCGCCCGCGCCAAGCGGGATCTCGCCGGCGGCATCGAGTGCCGCGCGGAGCGTCGCGATCATCCTGTCGTCATCGCGACCGACGCGCCGTGGCGCCCCGGCGCTGAGCAGCACCTTGCCCCCATCGGGTCCGATGTCGGCGGCGATGTAGGTGACCTCGTTGGCAGTGGCCGCCGATTGCAGAGCGGTGATGACGTGGTCGAGAGCGATCTGGGTTGCTCGTGCTCCGCGCTCGAGCAGCAGCTGGTCCACCCCGGTGAACCTCAGGAAGCCGACCGCGGCATGCCTGTGCTCGCTCTCCAGCCCGCGGCCCAGAACGTGCTCGCGCAGGTCCCGACAGAGCGCCACTCGGGGATCGAACCCGGCGAAGTCCAGCGTCTCCCGTCGTTCCGCGCCCGTCGGCACGTCGGGCGCCCGGCGCAGCAGCCACCCGTCCTGCAGCGCCGTGGAGGGGCGCCCGAGGCCGGCGGCAGCCAGCGCCGCAGCGGTGCCGTCGCTGATGACGATCTGCCCCGGCCCGGCGACCTTCTCCATCTGCGACAGCGTGGTCACCGCGGGACCGGTGACCACCAGGTCGCGATGGTCGTGATGCCCGAGGAGGAAGAAATCGAAAGCCCCCGTGTGGATGCCCACCGACATCCGTAGGCGGAACGGACCGCGACTCGTCCGCCGGCTGCCCATCGCGCGCATCAGGCGCTGCATGTCGTGGGCCGCGCCGCATCCCCGAGCCGCATGCCCGGCGCCCTGGAAGAGCAGGAGCGCCGCGTCCCCGCCCCACTTGATCAGTCCCGCGCCGTACTCGTAGGCCGCACCGAGGAGCGGCTCGAACGTGTCGTTGATCAGGTCGGCCACCTCCTCGGCGCCGATCTTGCCCCGCACCGCGAGCATCTCGGTCATCCGCGTGAAGCCCGAGATGTCGGCGAAGACGAGGGTGCAGTCGAGCGCCCGATGACGTTCCTCAGGCCGGTCGCGCAGCCACTGCAGGACGAGCGTCGGCACGTACGCGCCCAGCAACTCGTCGTCGTCATCGCCCCCGAACACCCGCAGCGGGGACACCGCTACCCGGTCCATAAAAGGGGAGCCTAACCGCAGTCCGGCCCGATGTCAGCGTAGTTCGCGCCGTGGGCCGTCACATCCGCTCCCGGTGCGGCATATGATCGCGCGACCAGCCAGCGGACTTCGGGAGGGCCACATGCCAGGGGTGACGAGCGCCGACCACTACTACGAGTTGCTGGCGCATGGCCGAACCCCACGGATGGTAGGAGCTGGGGAGCTGATCTTCGAACAGGGCGATCGGGGCGAGAGCCTGGTCGTGGTGCGCGCGGGCTCCGTGGACCTCAAGGACGCCGATCGCCTCGTGGAGACGGTCACGGCTCCGGGAATGTTTGGCGAGATGGCGTTGATCGAGGACGAGCCCCGTGCACTATCAGCCGTGGCGGCCACCGACGTGGCGGTCATCGAGATCCCGGCGCGGCACTTCTGGGTGCTGGTACACGACACCCCGTATTTCGCCCAGCTCGTGATGAGCGTGATGGCGCAGCGGCTGCGGCGACGCAACAGCGTGGACCTGAGCACGGCTGCGGACTCATAGTCGGCCACGTGCCTGAGACGACCGCCCCGAGGTGCGGCGGTCAGGAGCGGCTTCCGCGCGGCCTTGGCTTCGCCGGCGAGGCTTCGAACCCGTTGACCACGAGATCGGTGAGGTCCAGTGGGTCAAACAACCGATACCCGAGCAGGCGCTGTCCCTCTTGGACCCGTGCCGTCGGCCGTTCGCACTCGGGACAGGCGATGAGATATGTCGCCGCCTCCGCGGTGAAACGCACCCGACACTGGTGGCAGCAGGCATAACTCATGGTGAAGGCGGGTTGCGGCGGAGCCGCGCCGGGGGCACCTGGTCGTTTGTGATGTGTCGACGCCAGGAGCCCGGCAGACGGGTCACAGCGCGTCGCGCGACTCGACTCCGGCGGCGAACGCGTGCGGGTGGCGGCCACGGCCGAAGAGGCGCAAGCTGTGCCACTCCGGCTCGGCGAGGCGCTCCAAAATTGCCTCTTCCAGCGGAGGACTCACCACCGAGTCGCCGCCAACCAACGCTTCGGTTGCAGTCGGCATGGGGTACCGCCTCTCTGCTCCTCTGATGCGGGTTCGCTCGGAAAGCAAGAGGAGCCGGGGGCTCGCTGAGCGCTTATCCAGGTTACCACCGCGGCCAAGGCCCTCCGCCCTCCGCCCAGGTGCCTGAGGCGCGCCACCATGACGGTTCGTGCCGGAGTGCGGTACCGCGTGTCTCTACCGGTCGAATCCCGAGTCGAGGTCGCGGAGCATGAGCACATGCTCCGGGTTGACCCCCACGCGTTGCCCCGAATCCACCTCGGTCATCCAGGCCAGCTCCATGATCGAGCCGCGCGCCGCCGAGAGGATCGCCCGCTCGACATCGTGCGGATCGCCCTCGACCCGCAGGCGCACGCCTCCGGTGAGCATGAGCTCAGTGGTCGACACAGTCGCTCATCCGTCTCCGCAGACCCCGGGACCGCGACGTCGCGGCGGCCGCCGCCCGACACCGCCTCGACCGAGTCGCAACGCCTCCGGATGGTTCCTGGTCACGGCTGTAGCGCAGGTCGCGGCTCGGCGCGCGCGGCACGGAGACGTCGATCGGCGCTGTCAGCCCGACGCTGCAGCTCCTCGAGCCGCGGGGTGGTGCCGACCCCCCGGCGATAGAGCCGCGCGCGCAGGAGCGCGACGCTGTCTCGGTAGTAGTTGAACTCGGCCTCGACCGCCTCCATCTCCCGCGGCGAGCTCACGACGCGAACTCCGACACCGAGTAGGCGTTGCAACCCAGCACGTCACACGACTGCTGTTGTGGATCGGTGGCGTGCTGGCGGTAGACGATGAACGGTTGGTGGGGACCCATGTCGAAAATGGCGGTGACGGTGCCGCCCCAGACAGGGTCAGGCGCACCGACCGCGGTCACGCAGTCCAGGTTGCCGCGACGGGTCCAGAGCTCCATGATCCGGCGCGGGTTCGGCGCACGCCCCATCCGCAACTCGACTTGCTCACGCAACTGCTGATACGCGCGCTCGCCGGCCTGACCGTCGACCGTGGGAATGAAGAATGCGGGCATCAGAACCCCCGCCGGCGCGCGCTCGTGCGAGCGGCTCTCACCGACCGACCACCGATTCGTCGCCGCGGGCGGCAGCCTCCGGTTCATGGCATCCAGGTGACTGGCCCGACCCGGCGAACATCCGGCTCCTTCCGCAGCGACGGGGATGGGGCGACGTCGGGCTTGACAAGCGGGCACGGCCCCGGAGAAACGTCCTCCTGTCAGGACCGTAGCACCTCCACAGCCCGCGTCAACACACGGTTTGGGCGCAGGTCCGCGACGCCTGGCGGCGACCTCGGGCTTCGGCAATCATGGCTCGTCGGCGGCCATCCGCTATCGTTCGGTCTCGGTCGAGCATCCGCTTGGCCATTACCGCAGTGCCCGCGTTTCGCCAGTTCGCTGTTCTCAGCGCCCCTCGTGTCACGCAGCGCACGTGAACGAAGGAGGGCAACTCATGCCCACAGGAACAGTGAAGTGGTTCAGCGACGACAAGGGCTTTGGGTTCATCACCCCCGATGAGCCTGGCAAGGACCTGTTCGTCCATCATTCGGCGATCCAGGGTGACGGCTATCGGTCGCTCACCGAGGGCGCCAAGGTCAGCTACGAGGCGGAGCAGGGCCCGAAGGGTCCGGCGGCCGCCAACGTTCTACCCGTCTGATCTGGCAACAGCGATGGGGACCACGTGTCCCCATCGCTGCATCCGCTCTGCCCTCCGGGCGCGCCACGCGCTGAGGGCGGGGAATCAGTGACGCACCGTCCAGCGGCGACGGCCGCATCGTTGGCAGCGCGTCAAACCAGGAGACGACCATGAGCTCACGCGGCAAGAAGAAGACCACAATGGCCAAGCTCAACCGCGAAGCTCGCCTGCGTGAGCGCCGCTCCGAGAAGCAGGCGCGGAAGGACGCGCGGCGTGATGCTGCGGCGAACCCATCGCATAGCGACGTGCCGGCCATCGAAGGCCACAGCAGCACCCAGCAACCAGGCTGACGAAGTCTGCGGGTCCGGCCTCGTCCCGCTACTCCGGCTCGATGAGCTCCAGGGCGCCGAATCCCTCGAGCGGCCGATCGATGAAGAAGACCTCCATCGTGATGTCGGGCTCGATGTGGGCTTGCGAGAGAAAGGCCACGACGCTGCGGCCCGTGAGGTCCTCGATCGTCGTCTTGTAGCGAGCGGCCATCATGCGCTGGAAGTCCTCACGCAGCGCGACCACACGGTCTGGCTCCCCGCTATCCATGATCGTCTGCTCGAGTGCAGTGAAGCCGCTGCCTCGCATGACTACGACGATGATGTCGTCGAGCGCGTAGGTCTTGGCCTTCATCGGGCCGCGTCCGTAGCGCTCGCGCAGGATCCCGACGATGCTGGTGGAGATCGCCGCGAGCAGGCGCCCACCCGAAAGGGTCTCCTCGTTGCCTGCTGGTTCCGGTACGTCCAACCGTTTCGCTCCGATTCCGGCGAGGCCCGCGAGACCTCATCCGTCGATCGCGTTTGACGTCGGGACCTGCTTCGTCGGATCGTCGACCCGGCAAAAGCCTGTCTGGCCAGAGGGTAGCGCCGGCCGACCCTGTGTCAACGCCCGCCTGCGCGGCGGCGATCAGGGTGCGGCCGGCTCGAGCACGAAGAGTTCGACCGACACATCGGCGGACGTGCTCGTGCCGCTCAGGAACTTGATGACCTTGCGCTCGGTGAGACGCTCGACGGCGGCCACCAGCTCATCTTCCATGACGCGTTGCAGCGCGTCGCGATTCATGCGCACCAGTTCGTCCCGACCCGCCGCGACGAGATGGACCTCCGCCTTGGTCGAGCCGTCCTCGAGCAGGCAGACGACCACGTCGTCGTGTACGAAAGCGCGCGACTTCGTCGCTCCCCGGCCCGCGAAGTCGGCAACCAGCTTGCCGATCTCGTTCGCGATCGCCGCGCCGAGCCGTCCGGGGGAGCCGCGGTCTCCGATGGGCGTTGCGGGTGGCATGCCACCCTCCCTCCGCGTCTCTTCGCTTGGGAGCAGAGCACCGCCGCGGAGCAGAGACGAAAGGGGTCCGGCGAAGGCCACCCCCGATGCTACCACCGGGGTGGTTGACGATCTGATCGCGGCTCACGATGGGCCGCTTGGGGGTTCGACACAGCTGTTTCGCGCCTCCACTGCGTAGGGTACGATTGCTTTCAGAGCGATCCGCTGAGCGGTTAAACACTGTTTTGCGGAGTTGCGCCTTATCGGCGGAACGAGCGATCGGTCACACGCTGGCCGGGAGACGCGGTCCGTGTCAAGTCCAGCAGAGAGTCTGGGTAGACCGTGCCTTTCCGAACGCCGCACATAGCTCCTCGCCGCGAGTTTGACTTCGTCGGCCGGGGCCCGGCACAAATGGTGGGGGCGCAAGCAGGGCTGGTGGCAGTCTCAGAGAGCTTTCCTACCTCTCTGACCGACCGGTTCCTCGGCCGCGCGTTCGCTCCTGAGCGTGCGGTCCTGGAGCCGTCTCGAAACGAGCCCGGTTCACGATGAGCGGGCAACTGGCCGCCGAACGATTCGAGACGAAACTGCCTCGCGCGCGAGATGCTCCCAGCGTCGCTCGCAGCTTCCTCCGAGCCTGGGCAGGGGCGACGCTGCGGGCTGACCAGCTCGACACCGCGAGGCTGCTCGTCAGCGAACTGGTCACCAATGCGGTGCTCCACGGCGAGGGAGAGGTCAGCCTCAGTGTGTGGCTGCGACCTGACGCGCTGCGCGTTGAGGTTTGCGATGAGGGTGGGCCATTCGCCCATGAGGGCCCGCGACCGGAGCCTCCCATGACGGGAGGCTGGGGTTTGCAGATGCTGAGCATGCAGTCAAGCCGCTGGGGTGTCAGCGGCGAGTCCGCGCGCGTGTGGTTCGAGCTCGATCTCAACGGAGCGGCTGCGACTCACAATGGATCGGCATCCGCCACGCGGTGAGCCCGGACGCGGAGATGGACTGACGATTGCCGGGATTTCAGCGGCGCTGACCGCCGACGTGCGGGGCTTCGCGGGACCTGATGTGGCGCGCCAACGAGGTCGAAATGGGGGGTGGCGGGTGCTAGTGTCAAACGTGCGTGCGGCGTTTGCCGCGCGCGAGGTTCGGCTCGCCGACGCAGCGAATCTCCGTCCGATCAGCCCCACTTCGCCGGCGAGAGGAAGGAGACGGATGGCCGTCTATTTCGCAGGAAGCGAGGCGTCGTGAAGACGACGCGCGAACGCGCCGAGGAGAAGCGTCAGGAGAAGCTGGCGAACGTACGCGAGCAGCTGAAAAGCGGTTCGCTGGTGATCCGCCAGATGACCGACGCCGAGCGCAGGCGTTACCCGCCCCGTCCTCGGCCGCCGCAGCGATGGGCGCGATGACCGACGACGACCGAGCCGGACTGATCGCACGGATTCGCCAGGTCCGCCGCGTCCCCACGGTCCGCGATCGATCGAAGGTCGAAGCCGACATTCCACAGGATGATCGGCTGCGGGCACTCGAAGCGCGCGTGGCGCACCTGGAGCAACTGTTAGAGGGCCTGCAGGACGCGGTGTACCGGGAATCGGAACGGCACGACAAGCTGATCGCCGACCTCCAGACGCAGGTCCAGCCCGGCGCCATGGGCGCCGCCCTGGCCGACGACGCCCGTAGCCGCGGGCTCTGATCCCACCGCGGGCGCCCACTTTCTGCGGAGCACCTGACGAGGACCGGCGGCGGGCCGACGGGTCAGGTGGCGCTGTGGGCGACTGGTATGCCCGACGTCCATGGGAGGACCTTGCCGAACTGGACGAGCTCGCCGTAGAAGGAGGGGTCAAAGCGCGGGGCGAGCGCGAGTTTGACCGGCCACGCGGCGGCCTCGGCTGGGGTCTGGGCCTGACTCATGTCGTCGAACCACGGGCGGGAAGCGTCGGTATCGATCAGGCCGGGGCAGAGTGCCATCAGCAGCCTGTTGTGGGCGAGGTCGCTGGTGCGGCGCGTCCGGGCGGCGGCGCGAACGGCGGCGACCTGCGCGACCTTTGACGGGATGTTCAGCCACGTTCCGTAGCCCTCATCCTCGGCGCGGCCGTCGTGGACGGCCTGGCGCCACTCGGCGACGAGACCATCCACGGCATCGAGGCTGCTCTGGGCGGCCTGCGCAAAGCGGTCGGCGACGCGGTGGTCGAGCTTGTCGAGGGTGCCCAGCGCGCTGGCGACGATGATCAGCCTCCCACCCGGTCGCAGGCGAGGCGCGAAGGCACGCAACATGGAGGTGGTGGCCCGGTTGCTGGTCTCGACGACGGCGTCGACCTCGTCGGCGGGGTCGGCGTCGGGGCTCATCCGCGCGGTGGCGTTGGAGAACACGATGTCGATCCCGCCCAGCTCGCCGGCCAGCGCGGTGATGGCGGTGGGGTCACGCACGTCGAGCACGCGCCCCTCGACCTGGGCGATCGCGGGTCCCTCGGCGACGGCGGCCGCCGCCGCGTCGACGCGGCCGGGGTCGCGGCCGGTGAGCACGACCCGATCGTTGGGCGCCATGCCTTCGGCCAACGCCTGGACCAAGGCGCGGCCGAGTCCCTGGTTGGCCCCGGTGACAAGAGCAATGCGAGAAGTGGACATGCGGTCAATGTAGCCCTCCTTAGGCATGTTGAAAACGAGAATGACGCACAGCTACCATGCACAAAACGCATGGCCATCGACGTTTCGCACACCGGGCTGCGCGTCCTGCGCGAGGTCGCGGCAGCCGGCTCCTTCTCAGCGGCCGCCCACTCCTTGGGCTACACGCAATCGGCAGTCTCTCGTCAAGTTGCGGCGCTGGAGACGGTCGCCGGCCGCCGGCTGTTTGACCGCAGCCGGCACGGCGTCACCCTGACCCCGGCGGGCACCCGTCTCCTCGCCAGCGCAGTCCGGGTCCTCGATGAGCTTGACGCCACTCTGCGCGACCTGTCCGGCGACCAGCCCGCTGCGAGCCCGGTCCGACTCGGCGCGTTCGCCACTGCCGCCGCGGGGCTCGTGCCCAGGGCGCTGCTCACGCTGGGGCCCCAAATCAAGGTCACTCTGCGTGAAGGAACGACGCCGGCGTTGACCCGCGCGCTGCGGGCGGGCACGCTGGATCTTGCGATCCTCGCCCGCACCCCGCCCTTCCGCCCGCCCGACGCCGAGACCCCCGCGCTCGAGCTCACCACGCTGTCAGAGCGCGAGCTGGTGATCGGCGTCTCCACTCGCCACCCGCTCGCCGGCGCCCGCGCCGTCGAAGTGCAACAGCTCAACGGCCAGGTCTGGGTCGCGAGTCGATCCGACCCCGGGGACACGCTGCTCGGCGCCTGGCCGGGACTGGCGGAGCGCCCCGACATCCGCTACGTGGTGCGCGACTGGCTCGCCAAGCTCCAGATCGTGGCCGCCGGCCTGGCCATCACGACACTCGCCCCGATCGCCCTCAGCGTCCTACCCGACGGCGTCACCACCGTCGCCGTGCGCGGTGAGCCACAGGAGACTCGACGGGTCGTCCTGGCGCGGCGCCCCGGACCACTTGCTGGCCCGACCGCCCAAGTCGCCGACGCGCTGATCGCCGCCGCCCGGGCCTGAGCCACGACAGCTTCGAGGTCCCCGTTCTCTTGGCGGTTGCGGTTGTGCAAAGCCTGCTGAGCGAGTAGCGTGGGGGTGGAGCTGACCCCGTGGGGATGACTTCAGCCTCGAGCCCGAAAGCCACCGACGCGCTGTCGCGCTGAGGCGACGGAGTTCGCGGCAATGATCGAGACCCGCGGGGCCAGCCGCGCGTCACGGGCGAGTCACCACCCGTCTGACCGGCCGGCGGGTGCAGGTGGTCAGTGCAGCGCGCCGGCCGGCAGCACGAAGCGCAAGGGCACCCGAGACACCGTCGCGTCGCCGCTGGTCATCCGCGAGCCGTGGAGCCCTCGGCCGCGAGTCGCGGACACGGGGACGGGCGCATCTGGCGTCCCGTCGTGCGCGGTGATCCAGCTCATAACCGCCGGAAAATCGACGCCCGCGGCGAGGATCGCGGCACGCTCGATGACGACTCCACCTGAGGGGTGCGGACGCGACAATCTGGTCACGAGCGCGTTGATCTCAAGATCGTCCATTACTCACACCGTACTCGCTGCCCCAAGCGGAGGCGCCTCCGAGCGACGCGGGTGCCGCCTGATGGCGACGTGCCCGATCGTTTCCGGGAGATCCGCCGCGACGTCCGTGTAGCCGGGTTGGAGGTCGAGCAGCGTCGTCAGCAGCAGCAGCGGTGCACCCGCGGCCCATGCCTGGGGACGCGACGCCGTGGGGAAGGCCACTGGGACCGTTGTGAGCGACGACGGGAAGCCGGCGAAGACCTCGGGCAGGCGATGCTCGTAGTACGGCGCAGCGGCGAGGATCGCAGACGCGATCGTGCCTGCCGCCTCGTGATGTCCGTACCGGGCGAGACCGGCGGCGATCAGCGAGTTGTCGTGGGGCCAGATCGTCCCGGTGTGGTAGCCGAGTGGGTTGTAGCCGGCCTCGCGCGCGCCGAGGGTGCGGACCCCCCAACCGGAGTACAGCTGCTCGTCAAGGAGCCGCTCGGCGGTGGCGTTTGCCTGCGCGTGGTCGAGCAGTCCCGACCACAGCAGGTGACCGATGTTGGAGGTGAGGCTGTCCACTTGGCGTTTGTTGCCGTCGAGGGCAAGTGCGTGGCAGCCGCGCTCGGGCATCCAGAAGTCGCGATGAAACCTCGTGCGGAGGTCGTCGGCGCGCTGCTCGAGTCGCGCGGCAAGCGCTTGGTCATCCCAGACGTTGCGCGCGAGGCGCGCCGCGCGCCGTTGCGCGTCGTAGACGTAGCCCTGGATCTCGCAGGTGGCGATCGGCCCCTGGGCGAGAGTGCCGTCGCCGAACTGGATTGAGTCCCAGCTGTCTTTCCAGCACTGGTTGATCAGGCCGGTCACCGTGTTGCGGCGTTCGTACTCGACGTAGCCATCACCATCGCAGTCCCCGCTGTCCTCGATCCAGGCCAGCGCCGCGCGGGCGTTCGGCTCCAGCGCCCGGACGAGGTCGTCATCGCCCGACCACCGGTGGTACTCCTCGAGGAGGACCAGGAACAGCGGCGTCGCGTCGGCGGTCCCGAAATATGGCGAGTGAGGTCGCGTGCCCAGCGCGGTGAGCTCACCGAAGCGCAGTTCGTGCAGGATCTTCCCCGGCTCCTGCTCGTGGAAGTCATCTCGCACCTGAGCCTGGCGAGCGGCGAGCGCGCGCAACGTGGTGGCCGCGAACCCGGGGAGATACGGCAGCGCTTGGAAGCTCGTGATCAGGCTGTCGCGACCGAAGAGCGCCATGAACCACGGCAATCCGGCCGCCGGCAGCGTCGCCCGGTTGGCGAGGTCGAGGCGCATGCGCAGGGCGCCGAGATCGCTGAGACTCGCACGATACGTGCGAACCAGGGCTGGGTCCTCGGCCTCCAACGCGGGTGCACGCGCCAGCCACGTCTCGAGCTCGGCCGACTTTTCGGTTCGCATCTCCTCGAGCCCGCCGCGCGGTTTGCGCCGGGCGAACCTGACACCGGGCTGGGCCGCGTGCGAGGAGACGGTGAAGCTGGTGGACCACTGCTCGCCGGGCGCGAGCTCCAGCGCGTAGGCGAACCCGCCCCGGGTGATCGCTGACGGTGCGCTGGCCTCGATGGTGACCGAGCGGCGAAATTCGTCGTGCCGGTAGGCCAGCGTCAGGCCGTCGCCGTCGTGGCGGCTGTCGGTCACTGCTCGCTCGGCAGCGACTCCATCCTTGACTTCGAATAGGTCGGCGAAGTCAGAGTCGACTTCGAGCGCCACGCGTAGACGGCTGGTCTCGTGGAGGTGGTTTGTCACGGTGACCTCCTCCATCCATACCTGGTCGACGAGCCGGTGGCGCACGATCGAGCACGGCGCTTGCTCGTCGTGCCCCACCCGGGGTGTCAGGAAGAACTGAGCGTCGAAATGAGCGCTCTGATGGACACTCAGCAGCTCGAGCGGTGTCTCCCCCACTCGGAGGACCCATCGCGAGATGAAGCGGGTGTCCGCGGAAAAGAAGCCGTGTTCGCGCCCCTCGTCGGCGCGGACATCGCCGAGCCGGTCTCCGACGACGAACGTGCTCCCGTCCAAGACGCTGAGGGTCCGCTCAGACACTGGCGAGCGCCCGTGTCGCGCCATGGAGCGCTACTGATCTGTACGTCCGTTCGTAGGCGGCGGCGACAACTTCGACGTCGCAATGCCCGCTCACCCAGGCGCGGCAGTCCCGGGCACCGATCCGTGACAGCTGCCCGATCGCGTCCGCCATCGCGCGCTCGTCGTTCACAAGGAAACCGGTCTTCCCGTCGACGACGATCTCGTTCGCCGCACCCTCGGGGAACGCGATCACCGGCGTCCCGCATGCGAGCGCCTCGACCATCACCATCCCGAACGGCTCGTTCCAGCGAATCGGCATCAGCAGACCGCGGGCCCGGGCGAACAGCGAACGTTTGGCCGACCCGCTGACCTCGCCCACGAACCGGACCCGGTCGCCGTCGATGTGGGGAGCGACCTCTTGGTCGAAGAACGGCTGCTGACCGGGCTGGATGACGCCGGCCAAGACCAGCGGTACGTCAACGGCGGCCGCGGCTGCGATTGCGCGGTGTGGCCCCTTCTCCGGGGTCATCCGCCCGATCCAGAGCAGGTAGTCGCCCTTGCGCTCGTGCAGCGGCCACGCCCGCAGGTCGATTGGGTTGGGGATCGAGCCGATCGGGGCGAGCCCCGGCGGTGCCGATATCAACTGGGCGCGGCTGATGCCCACGAGCGTGGCCTTGTGGCCGTGGCGCGCATAGAACGCCGCAGTCTCCGGGGTGAACGGTCCGTGCAGCGTGTGTACGAGCGGGGTGTCGATGCGGTTCGCCATCGCGAGCCCCGTGAATCCGCAGTGGTCGTGAACGACGTCAAAGCCATCGCCACCGGTGGTGACGTCGATCTCGTCGAACGCTCGCCCGACGTGGTCGACCTCGTATAACGACCGCTCGATCTCATCGGGGTGAGACTCGTCGAGCAGAGTCACCACGCTCGCGCCCGAAACAGAACCCGGAGCACAGAACAGCGTCACCGCGTGGCCGCGACGAACCAGTGCCTCGGTGAGCGTGCTCACGACCGACTCAACGCCACCGTACCCAGGCGCTGGGACCGAGATCCACGGCGGAGCGAGCATCGCGATGCGCAGCGGCGCTCCAGGCGGCCCTCCAGGCCGCCCTCCCGGCGGCCCTGCCAGCGACAGATCCGGCTTGTGGCCGGCCGCCGTTCGTCCCAACAGCTGACGACGCGACCTGCGTGTGTGCGCTGACATGACAGCATCCATCGAAGCTCCTCACGTGCCTCTCAGGCGGGGCGCTCGCCGGGCAGAGAGGTCAAGAAGGACCCGGGCAAGCGCACGATCGCCAAACCCGAGAGGGAACGCGATGGACCCTTCCCACGGTACCAGGTGTCGGACTAAATCCGAGTGCGTCGGTCGGATTATGGTAAGATGGTGGCTGCGCTCAGAGAGCCCTGCTCTTCTCGCTTCCCGGGCGATGTTTTTTAGCCAGAAGGGCAGAAAGGCGGTCGGCCGTGGCCACCGCAACACAGAAGTCCCGGGCCAACCGGCAAGTCGCGCGGCGCGCCGCCAGTCGATCCGAGTCGCCAGCGATCACGTTCCTCGTGTTCGAGGACAACGGCGGCGAGTACTGCTGGACGATCCTCGGTAGCGACGGCGAGAGCCTCGCGCACTCCAGGCCGTACGCAACACGCGATGATGCGGCGCACGCCGCCCGCGTCGTACGCGACGGGGCCGGCGCAGGCCGATTCGAACTACACGCGGCACCGGATGGCCCAATCGAACTCATGGCTCGCCGCAGCGCGGCGGTCGCGCGTGACGATTCCGACGCCGAGCGTTGGCTGGACGTGGGCGGCAGCATCAACGGGGAGGCGGTGACCCAATGGCCAGCGGGACGCTGATTGCGCCTTCCGAAGCGCGCCCGCTCGCAAGCATCGTCGATCGACGTGGTGAGTATCGCTGTGAATGCGGCAATGTCCTGCGGGTGTTCGGCGGAGGTCGCCACCGGGTGTATTTCGAGCCCGGTAACACCGCACTGGACGATCCGGTGATGAACGGTGCCTGCCCAAGTTGCGGACGCGAATTGCCGGGCAAGAGCCGATCGTGACTGTCGATCACGCCGAACGAACGCGAGTTGCTCTCGACCGAATGGATCGGACATGACCCACGCTTGCTGTCCCAACTGCCGGATACGTTTCACGCCAACGGCATCGGCGTTCCTGACGGCTTGCCCTGTGTGCGGGGAGGCCCCGCAATTCCTGGACAGGCTCACGGAAGCCGTCGGGTATGGCCTGTTCCGGCTGGAGGACGCCCCGCATGCGCTGCCTGAGGCCGTCGAGGTCTCGATGCCGATCCCCGATCCTGGGGCTGGACGATCGTGACCGACACACACATGCGGATCCTCCGGCGCGTCGCCCGGCAACGACGACTCGAGCTCGACGACCACGACGCCGCCATCGCCACAGGTGAAACGGCAGCTGGGCGCCGACGGCAGCATCTGCAGCAATCCGCGACACGGACCACGGAACGTGTCGCTGAAGCCCAGACGCGACGGCGCCACCCGCGATCCGAAACAACGCTGAACTCACAGTGACAATGACTGAAGGAGAGAATGATGGCTGCCAGGAACAAGGTGACCGTGTCCACGCGACCGACGAACCCACGGGGCACTACCGCTGAACGACGTGCGGCGCACATCGCGTCGCTCTCGACCCAGCAGGCCGAGCTCAAGCAGGAAGCTGCGGACCGTCGCGCCAAGCGCGCCAACAACCCCCCGGCCGCATCGACGCCGCGCAAGACGGCCGCTGCGAGACGCAGCAACTCGCGCTGATCGGCTGATCATCTCAGAGCTCGACCAGCGCTGTTCACGAGGACCGTCGCTTCGCCGGCGGGCGGTGATCAGCATCCTCGGGGCCGCCGTGGTCGCCGGCGCCCTCGTAGTGGCGCTCGCCGGACGGCGGGGCCAGTTCGAGGCGGCGATCCACACCGCTCCGATCTGGATTCTGTCGTTGGTCGTGCTGCTTCAGCTCGTTTCCCTGGTCGCCCGCACCGAGGCGTGGTTTGTGTGCGTTCACGCGACCGGCGCAACGGTCGGCCGCCGACCGCTCTTCCGTGCCGCCGGCGTCGGCTACCTCGCGAGTGTTGTCAACGGCGCACTCGGGGTTGCGACGCGGATCGCCGCGCTGCGCCGCACCGCTCCGCACGCCAGCCCGCACGTGCCGGCGCTGCTGGCCGCCGAGGTACCAATCATCAGCGTCGAGATCGCGCTGACGGCGATCTTCTCCTTCACCCTGATCGGTCCACTCGGCGTCCCCTGGTGGGCACCGGTGATCGCTATCGCGGTCGCGGGCGCCGCCATGCTCGGGCTCGGTCGCCTGTCCAACCGTGGTGCGCGTGGGCGTGGGCTCTGGTCTGGCCTGGCGGTGATGCGCAGCCACCACCGGCGTCGCATGATCGCGTTCGTGTTGCTGGCCATCGGCGGGCAGATCGCGCGCAACTGGCTGGTGCTGCGCGGGATCGGGGTGCACGTCTCGCCGCTTGACGCGATCGCACTGCTGATCGCGATGTTCACGCTGGGTCAGCTCCCAATCGGCCCCACCCTCGGCCCGGCTGCGGCCGTGCTGATCCTCGGCTCGCACGGAGTCGCGGCCGTGGCCGCGGCAGGCGTGCTGCTCACCATCACCGCGACCGTCGGCTCCCTCTGCTACGCCGCGTGGGCCCTCGCCGACCACTTCGGCGACCGGCGCCCCGCCCTCATCCCCGAGTCCGCCGAACCCGAGGTCGCCGTCACGGCAAGCCCCGCGTGAGCGCGGGGCGGAGCGGGTGCGCGGGGCCGGTTATCGCATGTGGGTGCGTTGTTACGGCTGGGCGTGAGGATCCGCGCTGCCTGATCGTGCGATCCCCGACAGGCGGCGCCACGACCACACCCGGGGAGGTCCCACCGTGTTCACACCCATCCGTCCTGAAGGCATCTCCGGGAAGGCCAGGTGGTCGCTCGCGCTCGCGCTGGCGACGATCGCGCTCGGGATCCCGGCGGCGGCGGCCGCGGCGGCCGGCCCCACCGACGCACCTGCCAACGACAACCGCGCTGACGCGATCAGCCTGACGCCGCTGCCTCAACACGTTGGCGGCACAACGGTGGGCGCCACCACTCAGCTCAACGAGCCGGCCTCGGGCTGTGCGCCCACCGCCGGCTCGGTGTGGTACACGCTCGCCGCCGGCGCCTCGCCCCCAGACAGGATCGGGGTCAAGCTCGTCGCGAACGGGAACCTGGACGCGGCCGTTGACGTCTATCAGCAGCAGCGCTCGCAGCTTCTTGCAGTTGAGTGCCGAAGGACTGACCAGAACGGACGCATGGCGCTCGCTTTCACGCCGAGTCCCGGTGCCACCTATCTGATCCGGATCGCGCAGCTGGCGGATTCGGATCCGGGAACGTTCTCGCTGAGCGCATTCGCACTGCCGGCGCCGCCGCACCCACCCGGCATCCCGCTGGGCGTGCGTGGGGTGGGCGGCACCCTGGACGGGACGCTCGACACCGCGGCGGCGTACTCGATGAACCTGACGGCCGGAACGATTTACAAGGTCAACCTGATCAAGCCGAGCCAGGGGTGCATGCGACTCGGCATCTTCCCTCCGGGAACGGCCTCGTTCGGCGCCACACCACAGGCCGGTCTTTCGTGTGCGGGCTACCGGTTGTTCACTCCACGCTTTAGCGGCGTCTGGAGCTTCTTGATCTCGGCCGACCCGGGGAATCCGGGGACGCAGCCCTATGGGCTGCATGTCCGGCCGGCATCCGCGGACGAAACGGCGCCCGGGGAGCTCCTGCCCAACCTCGGGCATGTCACCGGCTTCTTGCGAGGCAACGTCATCAGCGACGTCCGCCTGTTCCGGTTCGACGTCACGCGGCGCAGCGACCTGGAGTTGTTCCTCCAGGCAGCGTCCAGCGCGCCGTTCGATCTCAAGCTGCTCAATGACCGCGGGCACTACATCCAGTGCAACTGCGGCTCCACCGGCGAGGAGACGATCCGCCGTCAGGTTCCGCCGGGCCGATACTTCGCCGTCGTCCAGGCCGAGGACTTCGGCTCGGGACCGTTCACTCTGTACCGCCAGTCCCGGCTGATCACCCACGTGACCGTGGCGATCAACGGGACCCGCTACGAGCAGGTGCCACCGGGCGCCAGCATCCCGATCACGGCGAAGGTGGTGCCGGCGGTTGACGGCCCCGTCACGGTCGAGGTCGACTCCTTCGATCCCGTGCAGGGCTGGCAGTTCTACCGCTACTACCACGTCCAGGCGGTCGGCGGAGTGGCGCGGATGCCGTTCGTCGCTCCCCATGTCGGGCGCTGGCGGGCTACCGCGTCCTTTGACGGCACGAGCACCGCCAGCCCGGCCACCACTGGATTCTTGTACGCACTTGTCGCGGGTCCGCTGCAGCAATAACGACGGGTTCGCCTGGGCAGATCCGGGGACGCCATGAGCGGTTGGCGGGCATCGATTGATGAACGGATGCAAAGCCTTGATCGCGGCCGTAAGATGCGCCCAACAGGAAGGGACAGGGGATTGGCCACCACCGGCGCACCGAGGCTTGGCATCCGCTCGCTCACCGCTCCCGGCGTTGCACAGCGCCGAGGATGAGTCATGGCTCTGCGGTCGCTCGTGCACGGGTACGACGAGCTCAAGCTCAGGATCGAGCGGCGCGAGAACGCGTCCTACCACGTGCTCGCCAGCACTCGTCTGGCCGAGACGACGGCGAGCTTTGAGCTGCCGTTCAACGAGCTCGCGGTCGAGAACTTCATCCTGAAGGTGAGCCGGCCGCGGGGGCGGCGCCGCGGCATCGACACGTCGGCGATCGACGATGCTCGGCGGTTCGGCGGCGAGTTGTTCACCGCGCTGTTCAGCGGGCCGGTCCTGGGCCTGTATCGCGACGCTCTGGCCCACGCCCGCAGCGAGGGCCGGGGCGTGCGGATCACGCTGTGCCTGAGTGGCGCGCCTGACCTCATCGACGTTCCCTGGGAGTACCTGTTCGACGATCCCGACTTCCTCGCGGTGTCGGCGTTCACCCCGGTGGTTCGGTACCTGGACCTGCCCCGCGCCCACCGTCCCCTGTCGGTGGCCCCACCGCTGCGGCTGCTCGGCGTCATCAGCAGCCCCGCTGACTACGACCGGCTCGACGTCGAGCGCGAGCGTGACAACCTGGAGCGCGCCCTGTCCGGGCTGACCGGGACCGGCGCAGTTGAGCTCCACTGGCTCGAGCGCCCGACGCTGGGCACGCTGCTCAAGACGCTCCAGCTCCAGCCATTCCACGGATTGCACTACATCGGCCACGGCACCTTTGACCGCTCGGCGGAGCGCGGTGTCCTGCTGTTCGAGAACGACGAGGGTTGGGCGCAACCGGTCAGCGGCGACAAGCTGGGCATGATCCTCCACGATTTCTCGTCGCTGAGACTGGCCGTCCTCAACGCCTGCGAGGGGGCGCGAGCAGGGCGGACCGACCCGTTTGCCGGGGTGGCCGGATCGCTTGTCCACCGCGACATACCCGCGGTGGTGGCAATGCAGTTCGAGATCAGTGACGAGGCCGCCATCGTTTTCTCCCGCGGCTTCTACGAGCCGCTGGCGGCCGGCTCCGCCGTGGATGAGAGCCTGGCCGCCGCGCGCCTGGCGATGCTGGCGGAACGCAGCGACGACATCGAGTGGGGAACACCGGTCCTCTTCATGCGAGTGGCGGACGGGCGCATCTTCGACCGTGGCGACGGAGCGGAATCAGACGCCTCCTCGTTGCAGCCGCGCCACAATGGCGGGGGATCACGCGGGCGCCCCCGGCATCGCTCCCGCCACCCGCTGAGCATCGTGATCAACTACCGGCGCGAGGACACCGGCGGCCACGCCCTCTTGCTGGCCGATCGGCTCGGGCAGCACTTTGGACGCGAGCACGTCCACCACACGGGTAGCGACGGGGCCGACGTCACGCATCCCGCCACCCCGGGATCCAGCCCGGTCCTGCTGGCGCTGATCGGCCCCGCGTGGGCGGCGAGCCTGAAGCTCGCCGGCACGAGCAGCCACACCCGGGAGGATCTCCCGCGCCGCGAGATCGAGTCGGCGCTCCGCGATCTGCCTCAGTCGGTCGTGCCGGTGCTGATCGACGTCGCCATGCCGGAGGCCGAGACGCTGCCCCGATCGCTTCGCGGCCTGTGTCGTCGAGAGCCCACGGCACTTCGACACGCATCCTTCGAGGCAGACCTCGAGGCTCTGATCGCCCGGCTGGAGCACGCCGCCGACGCCACGCCCGGTCCGCCGGCCGGCCAGCCCGCCCGGGCCGCGGTGCGGACCGCGGTGAGGACCGCGGTGGGCGCTGAGCCGCGTCCGGCGCCGTCGGAACCAGCCGCCGCCGGCATCGCCCGGCCCTACCACGACCACTATGCCGACGTGGTTGCCGCGATGCTCGATGGAAGTGTGGTCCCCCTGCTGGGCCCCGGGGTGCGGGGGGCGGCGGCGTCCGCCGATCACCTCGCCGCGCCGCTCGCCGCGCAGTTCGAGGCCCCCCCGGCGGGGCTTGCCGAGGTGGCCCAGCGCGTCGCCGTCACATTGGGCGAGCGACGTCTGTACACGGCCTTCAAGGAGCTGGTCGCAGGCCAGTCCGAGCCCACCGAAGTTCATCGGTTCCTGGCGGCGCTGCCCGGGCTCGTGCGCCGGTCAGGATCACCGCCTCGCCACCAGTTGATCATCAGCGCCAACTACGACTCCGGGCTCGAGCGGGCCTTCGAGGACGCGAACGAGCCGTTTGACTATGCCGTGTACTTGGCCGCCGACGGGTGGTTCGTCCACGTGCCGTGGGGCGAGCACGCGTCCGAGCCCGAAGCCAGAACCATCCTCGAGCCCAAGCGGTACGTGGGCTTCCCGATCGACGACGACGGCGAGCTCGAGCGAACCATCATCGTCAAGATCCACGGCGGGGCCGACGGTGGCGAGGGCGGCGTGGCGTGGCGCAACAACTACGTGGTCACCGAGGATCACTACATCGACTATCTGCCGACTCAGAACATCCAGGACCACCTGCCGATTCAGATCCTGGACAAGCTGACCGGAAGCCGCTGTCTGTTCCTGGGGTACCCGCTGCGCAGCTGGAACGCCCGGGTGTTCCTGCGGCGGATCTGGCGCGGGATGCCGATCAGCGAGAGCTCGTGGGCAGTCGAGCAGGGCCCGGACCTCGTGGAGAAGGCGTCCTGGAGCGCGATCGGGCGCGTCGAGCTGCTCGCCTCGGGCTTGCCAGAGTACGTCAGCGAGCTGCGCGCGATGCTCCTCGAAACGCACGGAGCCCACTGAGCGTCGCTGACCGTGGCCGGCCCAGGCTCCAGCCCATCCGCGGCTCCCGACGCGACTGAGCACCGCAGTCCCTTCCAGGGCCTCGGGTTCTACACGGAGGCTGATGCCAGGTGGTTCTTCGGCCGGATGACGGAACGGAAGATCATCCTGTCGCACCTGCGCACCGCGCGCCTGACGCTGCTGTACGCGGAGAGCGGTGTCGGTAAGAGCTCGCTGCTGCGTGCGGGCGTGGCGGCGCGGCTGCGGGAGCTCGCCGGGCGAGGAAATGGGGCGGCGCGATCCCCGAAGTTCATCCCGGTCGTGTTCAGTGCGTGGAAGGACGACCCGGTCGAGGATCTCATCGCCGAGATCGAGCGGCAGGCGCAGCCACTGGTCCCCGACGCCCAGCGTCAAGACGGTCTCCAGAACGGGAACGGGAACGGGGACGGGAACGGGAGCCGCTTGGCCGCGGCGATCGCCCGGGCGACATCCTCGCTGAACGCGACCCTGGTGATCATCCTGGACCAGTTCGAGGAGCACTTCAGCTACCGCGCGGGGGCCGCGCGCCCCGACCTTCTCGCCGACGAGCTGGCCCACTGCATCAACACGCCCGAGGTGCGAGCCCATTTCCTGATCGCCGTGCGCGAGGACGCCTACGGGCGACTCGGTGACCTCTTCGGCGGTCGCATCGGCAACGTGTACAGCAACTATCTCCACCTCGAGTACCTCACGCGGGACGCGGGCCGTGAAGCGATCGAGGAGCCGGTGGCCGTCTACAACGCAGATCATCCCGAGGACGAGCCGATGGCTCTGGAGCCCGATCTGGCCGATGCTGTGCTCGCCGAGGTCCGGCGCGGCAACCTGGAGCTCGGTGCCCGGCGCCCCGACCTCGAAGGCGGGGGCAGCTGGCTGGGTGTGGACGCCGACGCGATTGAGACGCCGTTCCTGCAGCTTGTCATGTCCCGGATGTGGGAATGGGAGCAGGCGCATGGCTCACCGGTGTTGCGCCGGGCCACACTCGATGGGGAGCTGGGCGGCGCCGAGGCGATCGTGCGCAACCACGTCAGCCACGCTCTCGCCGGTCTGGCCGGCGAGGAGCTGGAGGCGGCCACGGACTTCTTCCGGGCTCTCGTGACGCCGTCAGGCGCGAAGGTGGCGCACACCGCGGACGACCTCGCGCAGATGACCGGACACCCGGAGGCCACGGTCGCGTCGGTCGTCCGGCGCCTCTACGAGGAGCGGATTCTGCGGGCGGTCGATCCTGCTCCGGGCACCACGCAGGTGCGCTACGAGATCTTTCACGACCGGCTCGCCGCCCCGATCCTCGACTGGCGCGAGGAGCAGGAGAACGCGAGGCTGAAGCAGGCCGCGCTCGTGGCCGAGCGCGACGCCGAGGCGCAACGGATCCAGGCACGCCGCTTCAAGCGGCGCGCCCGCGTGATGCTGGCGCTCGCGCTCGGCCTCCTCATCCTCCTCGTGGCGGTCGTGGTGTTGCTGCAGTACGCCCGCGACCAGAGCGCCACCGCCAGGCGCGAGCAACGCGCGGCGGTCCTTCAGACCGCCGCGGCGACCTCCTACGCCCTCACCACGAGGGCCGACTCGCAGTTCTCCAGCCGGCCCGACGTGTCGTTGCTGCTGGATCTGGCCGCCTCCGCGAACCGGCCGCAGCCGGTCGCGACCCGCAACCTCGCCGCGACACTGGAGGAGGTGCAGCGCTCCGCAGCCGCGGGTGTTCTCAATGGGCACACCGGCGCCGTGGAGAGCGTCGCGTTCAGTCGGGCCGGCGGACTGCTGGCCTCGGCCAGCAGCGACAGGACGATTCGCTTCTGGAAGGCGACCCCCGGCGCCCATTACCCGCTCGGTCGTCCGCTGCGAGCCGACACTCCGCTGTACAGCGCGGCGTTCGCTCCGAACGGTCGGACGCTGGCGTCGGGCGGCTTTGACAAGGTCATCCTCTGGAACGTCATTCGTCGCACCCGGCAGGGGGTGCTCTCGTACGACAGCGGCGCCGTCAACAGCGTCGCCTTCAGCCCGCGCGGCCATGCCTTCGCCGCCGGCGGTTCCAACGGGACCGTCCTGCTCTGGAACCCCGTGACGGGCGCCCGCCACGTGCTGCCCGTTCCCGGGGGCCAGGAGGTGAGGAGCGTCGCGCTCAGCCCCGATGGGAAGGTGCTGGTCGTCGGGAGCGGGAGCGACGTCACCCTCGTCGATGTCGCCCGCGGCCGGGAAATCGGTCAGCTGGTCATGGGGCCGAACGACAATGTCTACAGCGTTGCGTTCAGTCCCAACGGCCGGACGGTGGCGGCCGTTGGAAGCGGGGGCACCGTCGTTCTCTGGAACCGTGTGACCGACGTCCAGCGGCTTCTGGTGCCGGCAGGTCACAACCCGCTCTACAGCGTTGCCTTCAGTCCGAGCGGACACGCCCTGGCCGTGGGCGGCGACGGCACCACGGCTGTGTGGACCCTCACCACCAACCGCGAGTTGGAGAACGGCCAGCCCCTGACCGGGCACCAGGGCGCCGTCTACAGCGTCGCGTTCAGCCCCAACGGCGCAACCCTCGCGTCGGGCGGCGCCGACGGGACGATCGTTCTGTGGCGCTACCCAGTCGGGGCGCGGTTCGGGGTACCGCTGGTCGTGCGCCACGATGCGGTCACGAGCCTGGCGATCAGCCCCGATGGGCGGCTCATTGCCTCCGGCGACCAAGGTGGCGCCATCTGGATCTCAGGCCGCGGTGGCGGGCCGCCCGTGCACGTGCTCAGGGCCCATGCCGGCCAGGTCAACGACCTCGCGTTCGATCCGGCGAGCGGTGTCCTCGCCGCTGCCTACGGCGACGGGACGATCGGGCTCTGGGATGCCGCCACCGGCGCGGCGCTCGGCCGGCGGCTTCGGGGCGACCCCAGCGTCGGAGCCATGCTCTCGATCGCGTTCAACCACACCGGAACGACGCTCGCCTCAGGCAGCGCGGACGGCACCGTCCGCCTGTGGGATATGCACAGCCGTACTCAGCTGGGGAGCCCGCTGGGGGGCAATTTCGGTGCCGTGTACGCGGTCGCCTTCAGCCCGGACGGCGGCGTTATCGCCGCCGGCGGCCCGGGCAGAGTGATCCGCCTGTGGGATACGCGAACGCGGGCGCCGCTCGCCCCTCCGCTGATCCCCGAGGACGACGCCGTGTTCAGCCTGGCCTTCGCTCCCCACGGCCGTCTGCTCGCCGCCGGGAGCGCCGACGACACGATCCACCTCTGGCGGATCGGGCCGCACTCCGACACCCTGGTTCGCACGCTCACCGGTGACGCCGGTTACGTCCGGAGCGTCGCGTTCAGCCCGGACGGGACGACGCTTGCCTCCGGGAGCACCGACAACACCGCGCGGCTCTGGGATCGCGCCACGGGTACGCAGCTCGGCAGCCCCCTCAACGCGGACACCCGGTCGGTGGAGAAGGTCGCGTTCAGCAGCGACGGTCGTCTCCTCGTGACGGGCAGCGTCGACCGGACGGTCCGGGTGTGGCACTCCGTCCCAACGCACATCTCGTTCGCTGCGTTGCGCGCCGAGGTCTGCGGCTTCGTCGGGGCCGGGCTCAGCCGGGCTGAGTGGTCCGCGTACGCGCCCGGCATCCCGTTCCGCCGGACCTGTCCCCGCACGACGCCGAGCTAGCCAGCCTTGCGCTGATCCGCGCCCACGCGGGCCAATGATCGGGCAAGCCGCTGGACTGCATAGAACGATGGACGGCGGACGTAGATGGGGTCGGCGGTGAGCGGGTCGCTGCTGCGCAGGATGCCCTCGGATGCGTAGCGCCCGGCGAGCGAGTCGCGCTCGGTCACGAACACGGTCGTCGCGCCGGCGGCGAGCATCGCGGGGATCACGCACGTCATCCAGGCCGCCTGGGAGGCCGGTCCGTCGCGGTACCGGCCCTCGCTCTGCCATGCGGGATCCGCCGGGTAGCCGGTCTCGGTCACCCACAGCGGGCCGTGAAACCCGCGGCGCGAGAAGTACCTCCGCCACCCGGCAACGACCGGCGCGGCGTCGGTGGCGGGCGTGCGGACGTGGATGTTGGCGATGTCGTAGCTGCGCGCCGCGTCCACCCCGGGCGAGTCGAACACCGCGTCCAGCCAGGCGCCGCCGGCGGTGCCGATATCCATCAACCCGCCCAATGCGACCCGGGCAGCGGGGTCGGCGGCGTGGATGGCGGCATATGACGCCGCCAGGATGTCGGCGTACTGCTGCGGGGTGCCGAGGAACGACCAGCGCCCGTCCGGCTCATTGATGATCTCGAAGTCGTCGATGACGCCGCGTGTGTGGGCGGCAATCGCTCCGGCGTCCCGTCCCCAGGCGGCCGGGTCGGCGGGAGGGCACAGGTAGCTGGCCGCGAACGACGCGCCGCCGGGACAATCGGCCAGATACCACGGCGTCGCCAACAGGTCGGCGAGGACGCGCAGGTGGTAGCGGCGGGCCAGCCACATGTACTGATCGATGCCGGCCCAATCGGGCGGGCCGCTCTCATCCGGGAACACGGCGGAGAGCTCGACGTCGACCCGAATCGTGGACGCGCCGACCGCGGCCGCCTCCTGGAACATCGCCTGCTTGCCGCCAAACGGAGTCGTCAGGTACAGCATCGAGTGCACTCCGATCGGCGCCATTGCCGCCAAATCCAGGCGTGGCCTGACCCGGGGCCGCGATGCGCCCCACGCCGTGCCGGGTGACGCGATGAGCAATCCCAGGGCCAGTGCGGCCAGCGCGCCCCGTGTCCGGGGCGATGAGTCTCGTTGCATGCCACGACGGTCGTGGCCCGGGGTAACAGGCAACTCACGGCCGTTAACCTGTGACAGCGAGAGGCGGGGTCGCCCTCTGTTACCCCGTGTTACCGCCTCGTGAGGCGCGCTGTGGATCCTGCGCGAATGTCACTGGCTCGACGTCGCGCCGGCGCCATGGAGGATTCACAGCTTCCTTTCGCCGGCATCGGCCACAACGGATCCCTGCCGGCGTCGCCGCCGTCACCAGGCGCCGAACCAGCGCGGCTGACGCCCGCCCGGGCCCGCCGCCGCCTCGCGCGTCGCCTGCGGCGGCTGGCTGGAACGGCGCCTGAGAGCGATCCCATCCGCCGCCGGTACGTATTCGTGTTGGTCGACCGGGTGGGCGACGTGCGCGACGACCTGCTCGAGGTGGCCGACCTCATCGAACATGCGGCGGCGGCCGACCCCAGCTGCCTGGCTGAGGTACGGCGGCTGCTCACCAGCGGTTGCGACAGCCCCCTCTACAACCCCGATCTCCACGTGTCAGAGCTGCACGCAAGCATGTACTTCCTCCGCTGCCGTCTCCGGGACGCCACGGACGGCTCGGAGGATGCGACGTGACGGGAGCGGCGGATCACGCGCGCGGCCACTGCACCACGCCTGACTCCATCCGAAATCCGAACTCCGCCGCGAAGGCCAGCCGGACCGTCTGTTGCCCGGCGAGACCGAGGTCAGCTTCGAGCGGGTGGCTCGCCAGCCGCTCCACCGACAGTTCGTAGGAGCCTCGCAGGCGCCGCCACCGCAGCGAGCCGGGCAGCACGCTGGAACGCGCCTCCACCACCTGCTGCACCACCGCCAGGTCTCCATGCTCGGCGTCCCGGATCTGCTTGAGGAAGGCGAGTCGCACCACCTGCTCGGCCATCAGCTCGGCAAGCGTCGCCATCCGAGCGCGGGCCGCGTGCGTGGGTGAGCGCACGGCGCCGGCCGAGCGCCGAGCGGGCTGCACGGGCGATGGCTCGGGCGAGCCTCCCAGCTCCCCGAGGAAGTGCCCGACCAGCGACGCGAGCGTGTCTCCCTCGACTGGCGTGTCCCCTTTCGCGTCGGCCAGGCCGCCCCGGCGCAGGCCGCGACGGCGAATCGTGATCAGCCGGCGTCGGCCCATCTCGGCCGACGGCGCATAGTCAAGGACTCCGTGGACGTCGACGGCGAGCGTCTCGGGCGGCTCAGGCAGCCGCGCGTCCTCGCCTCCGCGGGGATCGCCCAACCGCGGCATCCAGCCCTGCGCCTTGGCGAACCCATACACCTCGCGGCCGGACGCGAACGCGATCGGATCATCGACCCACAGGTACGGCATGAAGATGGCCAGGTGCTCTTCGACATACCGGCGCCCGTCGTGGTGCTGTGCGATCGTCGGCACCCAGATCGCCGCCTCCGGCTCGGACGCGCTCGCGCGGTTGGCGTGACCCGGATGCAACGAGCGCAGGCCGGCGATCGTCCCAAAGGTGAGAATCACCGGAGCCAGACGGGGCACGACGTAGCGACGAGCGCCGCCGGTCGGCTGCGTGAACACGAGGTCGCACAATTGCTGGACCCGGTGCCGGTCGGTGCGCAGCACGAAGCAGTAGAGGCGAGCCCGTTCGCAGAGCAGCGGTCCGGGCGCCGTGGCCAGCGAGCCGTATTCGACGTATGACGGTCGATGACGGCCCATCCCTCTGGCTTCGGCGGACACTCCGACCAACGCCGCGGCCGCCTGCTGGCCGGACGCGACCGCCGCCTCGACGCAGCCACCGTCGATCCCGTTGCGCGTCCAGTCACCCGCCAGCACGAGGTTCTCGAACCCGGACTCGCCGGGGTGAAGCCGGGCGTCCACGCTCCCGGCCGGAGTCGTGACGTAGCGGTCGGTCCGCGCGACGTTGGCACTGACGTGCTGCGCGCGGACCCGGTCACGCCCCACTCGGCCGCTCGGATCGAACAGCACGGTCCAATCGAACACCCCGTCGTTGACCGCTCCCGGCCAGATCGCCGCGACATTCTGCTCCAGGTAGTCCCCCGCGTCGTGGCGCACCGACTCATCCGCGGCGGCGGGGTCGACCGCATCGGGTAGCACCGCGCAGAAGTACGCGACTGCCTTAGGACCGTCGTCGCCCGCGTGATCCTCCGCGGCCAACAGGTGGCTCATGTCGCAGTAGGTGTCAAACGGCTCGGCAAATGCGGTGGCTGGAGGGTCGAGCCCGTCGACGTGCGATGGGCCTCGCAGCTCCTCGATCGTCTTGGTCAGCCACAGCTGCAGGCCCTTGGTGCGTACCGTCTCCGCGCGGGTGAGCATCGTCTTGAAGCGGGCGTCGGCCTGGCCCAGTTCCCCGCAGATCTCGCCGAGCGCGCCCACGGGGATGGCCAGAACCACGTCATCGAAATCGGCTCCGCGGACGAGCGTCTGAGCGTGTGGCTCTCGGTCGAGCAGCTGCGCCCGATATGGAGCCGCGGGCCAGCACCACCACTCCCCGATGTGCTCGAGTGGGTCATACCCTTCCGGGCCATCGGCGATCGTCGCCGTGCGCGTCAGCTCGATCGCGTTGACGATCGGGCGTCCGGGCATCAGGCGCAGCGCGGTCACCTGTGAGAAGAAGCGGAACTTCACCCCGCGTTGCCTCAGCGCGAGGTACAGAGGTGAGAACACGACGTCGCCCATCCCGGCTCGCATGCGCCACATGAACGAGCCTTCGTAGTTGATCATCAGCAACAGTGACTGCAGGCCCCGGCCCGCCGCCAGGCTCGGACGCCGTTTGTCTCCATCCCGGTAGGCGAACGTCAGGTCGTACAGGCCGCGAAGCACCGGCGAGCGCATCAGCGTCTGCTGATCCACCCCGTGGCGGCCGAGCCATTCGCGCAGGTCCTCCGCGTCCAGGACATCGAAGCCGCGCCAGAGGACCCCGTCATTGACGATCCCGGCGAGCGAGGCCGCGACCAGTTCGAGCACGCCCCGCCACAGACGAACGCGATCCGAGGCCTCCCCTTCCCTCAGCTGGCCTCCAAGCCGGCGTACGTGCTCGAACAGCGCACCGATCAGGTGCTCAACGGCCGGCGTGGACATCGGCCGTCGAGGGCCCGGCGCGAACGGTCCCAGGCCACGGGTGGCGGACGGAGCGCCGTCATCAGCGCCGATCGTGACCGAGGACTGCATCGCATCGATCTCGTCGGCGATGTGATCAAGCGTGGCCGCCACATCCGCGGCGGCGGAGTCGCCGATCTCGCCGGACGATGTACCGCGGCGCGCGCCTGAGGCCCGCAGCTCGGCGCGTACGCCGGTCGCCAGCAGCCGCGTGGTCCGGGCCACGGCGAGCCCGATCCCGAGGCGCCGGGACCTCGTGGGCGGTCCGCGATCCGGACCGCCGCGACGGGGCAGCTGGATCGGCTGCCTCACCCACCTGCCGTCATCGCGCTGCTCATAGAGCGAGATCGCGTCGCATTTCTGGAATGGCACCGTCCACCAGTCCTCGCCCCGCGCCAGTCCTGCCTCCTCGTAGGCGGCGCGCAGCATGCGGAACGAGCGCTCATAGAAGCCAAACCAGACGTGCAGACCGTGCTCGTGGATCCGGCGGCTGCCGGGATCGCCATCATTGCTTCCCGCCCGGCCGCTGGCGCCTTTGCCCCCGAGCCGCCAGCTCTCCTCGTACACGGTCACGTCAAAACGTCGCCGCAGGGCCGGAGAGGCGGTGAGCTCCCACGCGGCGGCGAGCCCGCCGCAGCCGCCGCCGAGGATCGCGACCCTGGTGGCACCGTCGTCTGCGCGTGACGCCGGCTCTGTCATCGCACGCTCAGTGCGCCAGCTGAGCCAGGCGTTCCGTCTCGCCTGCCGCCCGCCGCTCCCACCGTGGAGCCCCCGCCCGGACCGCGGCCTGCGTCGCGTCGGAGAGGTGGGAGGCGGCCGCCTCACTCTCGCCGAGAACGAGCGCGAGCGAACCGAGATAGAGGGCGACGGGCCCCCACACGCCGAAGGCGGGATAGGCGATCTGGCCGTCCCAGGGCTCCAGGATCCGGTACAGCGCCGCTGCCGCTGACACGTGCTCGAGCCGGGAGCTGACCTCAGCCAGGATGCAGGCGACGGCCAGCCACGTGACGTCGTGCGGATGGTCGCCGAAGCGGGACGCGACCGCCTGCTCGAGGAGCCGCCGTGCCTCCTCCGTCCTCGGCGTCGCGCTCAGCGCGAGCGCGAGGATCGCACGGAACCCGGGCACGCCGGGGTTGTCCCGAGCCGCCTGCTCCACGAGCGCGACCAGGTCGCCCAGGGATCCTCGCTCAAACGCGATCGACGCCTGCTGCGCCGCAAAGCAGACGAGGGCATCGGGTTCGCTGACCCGGCCGATGGCCAGTGCGGTCGCCGCCAGCTGATCGGCGCGATCCAGCTCACCGGACACGATCGCCAGGTTGGCCTCGTCGGCATAGCGCAGCCACAACGTCGTGGGCTGACGGAACCGGTCGGCGATCGTCTGCTCGCGCGCCGCCCAGGTCAGCGCCGAGATCGTGTCGCCGCTCTCGATGCACGTGTAGGCCCTCCAGTGGTAGGCGTAGAACTGGACCATCGGGTCGCTGCGCAGCTCCGCCGCGGCGACCGCCTCCAGGGTGTTCGCCTGACGCTCGGCTAGCGTTTCGGGCGCCAGCAACGTCACGAACCGCATGTTCAGGACGGCACTGAGCGTGTCAGGGTCCTCGAGGCGGCGGGCGATGCTGAGCGCTTCGTCGCTCAGCTGGACACGCCGGTCCCACTCCGGCGAGTACATCAGCTCCGCGGCCTGCATCGCCAGGAGCTGGGCGCGCTCCGGCCCGTCATCGTCGCCCACGACCCGAAGTGCCGCCCGCAGCGTGGCGATGCGCGCCTCGTCGACAATGCCGGTCGCGCTCTGCATGCCGCGCGTGTTGCCCAACGCGGCGCGGACGAGCTTCTCTCCGTCGTCAATCCGCTGCGCGATCTCCGCCGCCTCCAGCAGGGTCTCCCGAAAGCGTGGGTCCCCCGCCTGGCGCTCGGCCTCCCCGCGCTTGATCAGCAGCTCGCATCGCTGCGAGTCCCGGGCCTGGCGTCCGCGGCCGAGCAGGCCCAGCGAGGTCTGATACCACCGGCGGGCTTCGTCGGGAGCGAGCTTGTCCAGTGCCTCGTCCCCCGCCAGGATCGAATACCGCAGAGCCGTCTCCGTATCGGCGTCCACCGCTTCAGACCAGTGCCGCGCCAGCTCGGCGAACGGCGTGACGCCGCGGTCGGCTCGTGCCTCCATCGCCACCGCCACACTCCGATGCAGCTCGGTCTGACGCGCCGGGCCAAGCTCGGCATAGAGGTAGCGCTGCATCAGCTGATGGGCGAAGCGGTAGCGAGCCGGCCGACCCGGCATCTGCCGGAGGATGGTGTCTCGGACTGCGCTCTCCACCGCGTCCAGGGGCGAGCTCACGTCCACGATCTCCGTGACCAGGTCAAGGTCGAACTCCTCACCGATGACCGCCGCCACCCCGAGGCAGCGGCGCGTGTCGTCATCGACGCGACGCAGGCGCCGGGCGAGCGTCTCGGTGATGCTCACGGGCAGGTTCGCCGCCGGGTTCGCGCCCCCGGTCATCCGCAACCGACCGTGCTCGCTGACGAGCGCCCCGTTCTCGGTGAGACCGCGCACCAGTTCGGTGATGAAGAACGGGTTGCCGTTGGCGGTGCTCCTGAGAGCGTCGGCCAGCCCGGCATCGGCAGTCCCCGCCGGCGTGTCGGCGATGCCGCGCACCAACTCCACCACGTCGGCGCTGTCCAACCCGGTGAGACCCAGCCGAAGCACGTTCGGCTCTCGGTGAAGATCCGCCAGCAGCTCTCGGACCGGATGGTCCTCCCCGAGCCCGTCGACCCGGGACGTGGCCAGCACTACCAATGCCGACCGTCGCGGCGAGGAAAGCAGCCGCCGCAGGAGCGTGAGGGTCGGCGGGTCGGCCCAGTGGAGGTCCTCGACCACCAGGAGAAGGGGCTGGTGCGCCGCGGTTACGGCGGCGGCCAGGAGCCCCTCGATCGCCCGGAACAGCACGTAGCGCTCAGACTCGCTCGGCTCCGCGGCCACCTGCGGCGCTCCCGTGGCATGGCCGGCCAGCGCTGGGACCAGCCGCGCCACCGATTCCCCGTATTCGGCAACGTGGCGCTCCAGCAGGGCGCGCGGCGCATGAGCGACGAGATGCTCCAGGGCTTCGACGAACGGCTGGTAGGGAAGGCTCAGCCCGTCCTCGCAGCGGCCGGCGAGCACCAGCACCCCGTCGCCGCGTGCTTGTTCGGCGAACTCGCTGACGAGCCGCGTCTTGCCGATCCCGGGCTCGCCCGTGACGAAGACCGCCCGCGGTCCCAGGTTCGCGGCTTCGGCCAGGACTCGAGCGAGAGCTTGGCGCTCCCGCTGGCGGTCGGCGAACACCGATGGGCCGGAGGGGAGCAGGCGGATCGGCATCGGCGCTCTGACCGCCGGCGCCGGGTCGACGTCACGCCCGGATCCCAACTGGCCCGGCGACATCTCCAGCGAGGCCGCCTGCTCGAGGATCTCCAGCTGAAGCCCTTTGAGCGCCGGACCAGGCTCCAGGCCGAGCTCGCTCGCCAATGCCGTGCGGACGCGGTGATAGACATCGAGCGCGTCGGCCTGACGGCCACAGCGATAGAGCGCCAGCATCAGCTGTCCGGCGAGCCGCTCGTTGGTCGCTCCCTGCGCCAGCACGAGACCCTCCAACTCTCCGATCAGGTCAGCGTGCCGGCCGAGCTGCAGCTCGGCATCGATGCGGCCCTCGAGGGCTCGCATCCGCAGCTCCTCCAACCGGCGGATCTCAGCCTGGGCGAAATCCTCGAAGGCCACTTCCGCCAGCGGCGGACCCCGCCACAGCGCCAGGGCGCCAGCCAGGATGTCGGCTGCCTGTGCGGCTGCGCCGGTCTCGAGCGCCTGCGTGCCCGAGCGGACGGCGCGGTCGAACGCGTCGGCGTCCAGCTCGTCCGGGGGGATCGAGAGCAGATAGCCGCCACTGACCGTCTGCAGCCACGACCCGGCATCGCCCGCGAGCGGCTCCAGCGACTTGCGCAGCCGCGCAATCGCCATCTGCAGCCGGTTGTCGGCGTCCGAACGCGTCGGCCCCCAGACGGCGTCGATAATCGCGTCCTTGGAGACGGCGCGGTTCGCCCGCAGCACCAGAAAGGCAAGCAGGGTCAGCTGGCGCGGACCCCCCAAGGTGAGACGCTGATCGCCCCGCCACGCCTGCACCGGTCCCAGAATCCTAAGACTCGTCAATTTCAACCCCCGCGGTTGCGGCAACGCTAACACTCTGGGCCATCGGCGGCAAACGTTTGTCAGCGCGTATGGATTTCCACCGCGCCGACGCTCACATTGCATGCGGTTCACCATGCTCACGGCATGCGACTTCGTCGGCTTATGTCTGCGCAGAGCGGGCGTGCCGTAGAAGTCGGCACACGAAGATCCGAGAGGATCTAAAGCCCGTTTTTTGGATGCTTCGGATCCCGTCCGCTCACGCGTGGGCGCACTTCCCGCATCGAGATCGTTCCGTCGTTCAGGCCGCCGGTGGCGTGGCGTCAACCAAGCCCCAGATCCGGCCTCAACCCTGACCCACGCGCGCCCGTACCTCCGCCCACAACGCCTCGTATGCGGCCGCCGCGCGTCCGCGCGGCGCGAACTCGGCCAGCACGGTCCGGACGGCTCCCATGCGCTCGATGTCCGCGGCAGCAGGGATAACCGCGTCCAAAACCGACGCATGCTCGGCGCGCAGCGAGTCCATCACCTCGCGATGTAGGCGCTTGCGGCCGTCGACCATCGAGAAGAAGGCGAGCACCTCGGGGCCGCCACGGACCACCTCACAGAGTTGCCCGAACGTGCGCGATGACAGGGTCGCCGGGATCAGCGGGACCAACAGGGCGTCTGCGGCCTCGAACACGCTCTCGGACACGAGGGAGATGCTCGGCGGGCAGTCAAGGAACACCCAGTCGTAGTCATCGCGTAGCGGCGCGAGCACCCGCGCGATCCGGCTCGTGGGCCGCTTGGTGGCGTCCAGGGCGAGATCCATGTGGCGGTAGGAGAAGTCCGCGGGCAGCAGATCCAGGCGCTCGAAATCGGTCCCCTTGATCAACTCGGAGACCTCGCTCTTGCCCCGCACCAGACGCCGCCCTCCGCCGCGGACCTTCGGCTTGACCCGGAACAGGTACGTCGAAGCGCCTTGCGGGTCGAGGTCCCACAGCAGCACGCGCGAACCTTCGCGCGCTGCCAGATACGCGAGGTTGACAGCCGCCGACGTTTTGCCCACGCCGCCCTTGATGTTGTAGGTCGCGAGGACGTAGCTCACCGGAACGTGTCCTTGACGAGCTTGCGTTGTGCGCCGGACGAAAACTCTGCGAAGCGCGCGGCGAACTCGTCCCGCGCGGCGGCCTCCTGCTCCTCGAGTCGCTCGATCAGCCTGCCCATCGCCATCAGCCCGTCGGCGCCGTTCGGCTGCGCCGCCACGGCGTCGCTGAACGAGCGCAGCATCGTCGCCTGTACCTCGCGGTCCTGGTGGCGGCCGAGCACGTCCTGAAACGACTTGAGCACCTTCGTCATCGGCTTGACGACCTCCGCGGGGTACAGCGGCGCTCCGAACAGCTCGAGCAGATACCGCAGTTCCTTGCCCTTCTTGCGAATCTCGTGGTAGGCGTCGGGCGGGCTGTCGGCGTCGATCGCCCGTCCCATCTTGACCATCCTCCGGTAGACCTTGGCGATGCGCGCACCGGCGAGGTCGCCGATCGGCCGCGCGGCGTCGGGTCCACCGGAGACGCCGCCCGACTCGATCCCCGCCAGGAACTGCCCCCAGTCGCGTAGCAGCGAACGGGCCCGTTCGGAGCGCAGCGCACGCACCATCCCCCTGTGGGCGCCGGCACGTCGCTGCCGCAGCACCGTCAACAACGGGTCAAGGTCACCGCGGACGGCCTCGGGAAGGTGGAGGCGAAAGTCATCGAACTCCAGCACGTAGACGTCGATGTCGCGCGCTCTCCCGGTAGCGCGCTGGAGCCAACGGAATTCCGCCCGGAAGTGGGCAAGCTCCGACGAGGGAAACACACCCTGCAGCTCGCGCTGCACGGCCCGTGAGCGACGCACCGCGACACGCAGGTCGTGCAGGAACTCCGCATCAACGTCGCCGAGCGTGCCCGGCAGGTTCGCTTCAATCACCTCGAGCAAGCGGCGCAGCACGACGCTCGCCGCGACGTCGCCACGCTCCTGCGCCGTGAGCTGGATATCGACCTTCGAGGAGATGCCGCCCGGCGTTGCGCCCGAGGCGATGATCGCCTCGTCGAGCAGTGGGCGCGCGGCACGCCGCAAACCGACGCGCTGCTCGAGCGCGTCCTGCACGCGTTCGAGCGCCCTGTCATAGCCACGCACCGAAACCAGCCTCAGACGCGGCTCAAGGGGCTGCGGACGCCGACCGGCACGCACCACCGACAACTCCTCGACGACCGCCCGCACAACCGTCTTCCGCTCATCGTCGAGTAGCGCAAGCGTCCGTATTCGGGCACGCACCTTCGCAACCGGCAGCAACGCGCGGACATCCACGATCTCGGCCAGCGCATCTCGCAGCGCGCCTGGAGGGAGGTCCCGGACGAACAGCCGATCGCGCCCAGCGGCCACATCCTCCGAGGCAACCTCAGCGTCACCGTCCAGCAGCACCAGCCGCCCGTCGGACCAGACGCACGATAAGCCCGCCGCGTACAGGCGTCCATCGAAAGTGTCATAGAAGCGGCGCTCGGCGCGCTGCACCGGGCCGGAGCGCAGGGGCAGCTCACCGGCGAGAGCACGGGGCGCGTCGGCGAACGTCACAAGGTCGCCCAAGAGGTACTCGACAGCCATGATCGCGGCCAAGACTTGCAGACGAGTCAACTCCTTGCTGATCCCGTTTCGCAGACCACCCGCGGCGGCTCGAGCCGTAACGCCCCCGGGGCCGCCGGCGTTGACCGCCGACCGATGGTCCTGATCACGTCACGGGTGCTGTGCCACGGGCGGCGTCGCGGGCTTGCGCCGGCGGCGCGTTTGTCGTGCCTGGCATCGTGTTCGAGAAGGGACCTTCTGATGAGTGCGGATCGCAGCGACGAGCCGGCAAGTCCTCTGGCGGCACGCGCCGGAACCGTCGCGGTGCTATCGCTCGCTGTCGCCGTGGTGCTCGGCGACTCGGGCGTGGTGACGCTGGCGTTGCCCGAGATCCTGCGGGACTTCGGGGCTCAGGTGGCAGGGGTCGCGTGGGTTCTGATCGCGTTCAATCTCGTGCTGGCTCTGGTGGCGGTTCCGGCGGCGCGTCTGTGCGTGCGCGGGGATCCGGCCGTGGCGACCGCCGGTGGCGTGATCGCCTTCGCGGCGGCAACCACCGTGTGCGCTGTCGCACCGTCGCTGGGCGTGTTGATCGCGGCGCGGGCGGCCCAGGCGGCGGGTGGTGCAGTGGTCATCGTGGGATGCCTCGAGTTGCTGGTTGCTGCGACCGGGGACGAGCGCGCGGGCGTGGGGCGGTGGGCCGCGGCCGGTGTCGCCGGGGCGGCCCTCGGCCCGGTGGTCGGGGGGCTCCTGACGTCGGCGTTCTCGTGGCGGGCGATCTTCGTGGTGCAGATCCCCGCGGTGCTGTTGGCGCTGCCCCCCGCGATCGCGCTGCGCGGGCGGGTGCGGCGGCGTCAGGCGAACCTGGACACGTCGCCCGACCGCCCCCACGTGCTGGCCAACCTGGCCTTGGCGCTGCTGTCGGCGGCGCTCACGGCGGCGTTGTTCTTGCTGGTGCTGCTGCTCGTGGATGGCTGGGACCGCTCGCCGGCGGTGGCCGCGGTCGCCGTCACCGCGGTGCCGGTCGCGGCCTTGTTAGCCGGTCCCGTGTTCCGCGGCCTGCGCGCCGGGACGCGGTCAGAGGCGGTCGCTGGGTCGGTGCTGATCGCCGGCGGCCTCGCGGGCCTGGCGCTTCTGCCGGGTGCGAAGCTCGTGTGGACGCTCGCGCCTCAGGTACTCATCGGCCTCGGCCTCGGGCTCTCGGTGGACTCGCTCACCGTGGCCGCGCTCCGGGACCGGAACCCGCGCGCGCTTCACGGGGGGTGGACGATCGCCGCGCGGCACGCGGGCGTGGTGGCCGGCCTCGCGATCCTCACGCCGATCTTCACCGCCGACCTGCGCCACGCCGAGACCCCGGCCAAGGAGGCGATCGCGAGCCTGGTGCTCGACGCGCCGCTTCCCGCCTCCACCAAGCTCGACCTCGCCGGACAGCTGGGGAATCGGCTGACCGCCGAACGTGGACGCGTGCCCGACCTGCGGCCCGCGTTCAAGGCCGTCCGGGTGCCGGCGTCGCAGGCGCCGGCGGCCGCGGCGCTGGAGCGCGGCCTCGAGGATCAGCTCAAGCGCGCCGCTACCAGCGCGTTCCGCACCGCGTTCCTTGTCGCGGCGGGATTGGCGCTGCTGGCGCTCGGGCCCGCGCTGGGCTTGAGTGATCGGAGCCGGTCATGAGGCGACTTGGGCTGCCGCTCATCGCCGTTCTTCTGGTGGCCGCCGTCCTCGGCGTCCAGGTCGCCGCCGGCGGCGGCCGCTACGTGCCGCGCCGACCCGCCAATCCGTGCACACCACGCCCAGTTCCGCCCATCCCGGCCCAGTTAGAACCGCTCGCCGAGCAGATCGTCCTTGTCGGTCTCGACAGCGCCGCGTGCCGGCTCGGCATCTCCCGCGAACGGCTCGTCCTCGCCCTCGCCGACACCCGTACGCTCGACCCCCGCGCGTCCGCCGCGCTCAAGGCGGGACTGGGCGACGCCGTGAACCGGCTCGACCGCGAGGGCCGCCTGCCCAAGGTGTCCCAGCTGCTTCCCGAGGCGCTCGGCCAGGCCAACCTCCCAGGGATCGCCAAGACGCTCCTCCAGGCGATTCCGGCTGGGCTCGTCGACAACGCGCTCCCCACGGCGCCGCTGCTGCGCCAGACCATCAACGAACTCAACATCAACCGGCTCCTCCACGAGCTCAACGACCCGCGTCAGCTCGACCCGGCCATCCAGTCGGCGATCCTCCAGGCCGCGCTCCACCAGATCCTCGACCGCCTGCGCCCCTAGCCGCGCTCGGCCGGTGAACCTACGGACCTAGCTCGGGCACGATGTTGAGCGCCAGGTCCAGCGGGTAGGAGCTGGGCTCGCGGCCGTCGAACTGCGAAAGCGTGCGCATCTGCAGCTCGTGGCCCGTCCCACAGGTCGTCATGAAACGAGAAGCCGCACGTCACGAACCTCCCCGGCATTGACTCTCGTTGCCCGCGATGGCGCGAGACTGACCCGCAGCTGACGCTTCCACGGCCATAGCGATCGTCCCCCCGCTCACCGCCCCTTCCCTCCGCCTCGCCGAAAGCGGGCCTTCGCGCAGCCGCGGCCACATCGGCGGGGCGCCTATGCGGCGGCTGGCGGGGCGGCTCGTTACACCAAGTCGGAGACCTGGATCCCGACTCCGCGGCGGACCTACGTCATGCGGCTCGCGGTAGCTGCTCTGTCGCATGGGGAGCGATACCGTCGCGCGTCTTCGACCAGGGTCGGCAATTGTCCGCTTCCAGTCCGGGATCGGCGGCCGGTGCCTCAGGGCTCGCCAGCCGACGTCAGCAGAACGTGGCGGCACTGAGGGGTCGATGTGGACCGGCTCAGGGCGCACCGCTCGACCTGGATCGAGACCCTTAGGAGATCATCGTGGCGGAGGAGGTCCCGGGGGCGACCATCGGCAGACACTCGGCGTCGGTTGGGATGGGCACGTGCAGGAGCGCGGGTCCGCTCTCGGCGAGCAGCGATTCGATCGAATCGGTGACGCCGACGCCGCAGGCGCGCGCGACCGCCGGCCAGTCGGGATGTGCACCGAGCCCCGCGGCGAACGCGCCGCTGAAGAAGCGCTGTTGCTGAGCGTGGACCATTCCCAGGGCCTGGTTGTCGAGGAGCAGCAGCTTGACCGGGAGCTGCTCGGCCGCTGCGGTGACGAGTTCCTGCATGTGCATCAGCAGTGACCCGTCCCCGGTGACACAGACGACCTGCCGGTCGGGGGCCGCCGCTTGTGCGCCGCACGCCGCGGGAAGGCCGAACCCCATCGTTCCCGCGCCTCCGGATGTGATCCAGCGGCGTCCTCCGTGGAGCGAGAGCCGGTGCGCGGCCCACATCTGGTGCAGGCCAACATCGGTCGTGATGACCGCATCTGGGTCGAGCAGCGCGTCGAGCGCGTCAAGCGCGGCCTCGCCGGCATGCGCGGGCACCGGAGTGACTGGATGATCGCGCAGCGTGTTCCCGACGCTCGCCCACCACGCCGAGCGATCCGGCGCGGACGCGAGCCCGGCGGTCAGCCGCCTCAGGGTCACACGCGCGTCGGCGCAGATGGCGATCTCGGCCGCGACGAGCTTGCCGAGCTCGGACGCGTCGGCATCGACGTGAATCACGCGGGCGTGCGGCGCGAAGCCATCGAGATTGCCGGTGAGCCGGTCGTCGAAGCGGGCGCCGATTGCAACGATGCAGTCCGCTTGGTGCAGCGCCCAGTTTGCTGCCCGGGTGCCGTACACGCCTGGCATCCCGAGCCATCCGGGTCCCCCGCCGCATTCCAGACCGTGGAGCGTCGTGACGTATGGCGCGCCGGCGGCGGCCGTGAACGCGGTCAGCTCGGCGTGGGCGCCGGACGCGACGACGCCGGCCCCCGCCAGCACCAGGGGGCGCGCCGAGCGCCCGATCAGCTCGACAGCGGCCGTCAGCGTCCGCGACCGTGGCCCCCGCGCGCGGCGGTGCTCGCGGCTTGGGTGATGACGGCGCGTTGCTGGAGCCTTCGCGACGTCGACGGGAACCTCGAGCAGCACCGGACCGGGTCTCCCGCTCGACGCGAGCGCAAGCGCCTGGTCGAGCAGCGCGCCGAGATCGTCGCCATGCCGGGCGGTGCTCGAGTGCTTGACGACCGGGATCGCCATGCCGGCGACGTCCGTCTCCTGAAACGCCATCGTCCCGGCGAGGTGCGTGGCGACCTGACCGCAGATGAAGACGGTCGGGACCGAATCCATCCACGCGTCCGCCACGGCGGTCAACAGGTTGACAGCGCCTGGTCCTGATGTCGCCAGCGCGACGCCCGGCTTGCCCGCGACCCGTGCCCATCCCTCTGCCGCGTGTCCGGCCGCGGCCTCATGTCGCATCAGCACGTGCCGGATTGGACTCGCGGCGAGGGCGTCGTAGAGAGGCAACACAGCGCCTCCCGGAACGCCGAAGACCGTGTCGATCCCGCGACGCGCCAGTGTGTCGATCAGGGCATCGGCGCCGCGCATCCGCCACTCCTTCGCCGTCGGTGGTGGTCGCGGTGGCGGAAAACGGGTACGAGAATGAGCGAGGTCATGCCAAGCCTCCGGGGGCGCGTGGGTGAGAGAGAACCCGCGCCTAGCGCGGGATTACGAGCAGGCCGAGACCGACGTGGAACGCGTGAATGTCGGTCACAGGCATCACCGGCGGGATCCTACCGCAGCCGTAATGCAATCTCTCGGCTGCGCAACGCAAGGACTGTGTCGCCGACTCGATCGTGCGCTCCGCATCACGGCCAGGGTCAAAGCGATCGTTCGGGTCGCTTGCGCGGACGCGCGGGTCGGGCGGAGGGTGTGGTCGCTCGCCGCCGGCGATCCCACAAGCCGAATCCGGCTCACCGGCGCCCAGCGAGTCGGGGGCCTGGGGACGCGTTCGGAGCGGCCAGAGATGCGGACGTCGCTCGGGTCAGGGCGCCCCCGGGCACGGGCCGCCGTAGCGGCAGCTGACCACGCTCGGCTGCTCGATGGGGCGCCCGGCGTCGATGGACCAGGCCAGGCGGATGAACTGCGCGTGTGTCCATCCGAGCGGGGTGGCCGAGCCTGTGCCGGTGCCCGGGAGGCGACCGGCGGTGCCGGATGGTGGGTTGTCGTCCCATACCTGCTCGGGGAGCATGAACCCGTCGTTGGCCGTGTTGGCGATGGCGTCAAGTCGCTTCATGGCAGCGGCTCGGCCGGCGGCGAGGTCACCGGAGAGCTCGGACGCGGCGAGCTCGTACTCGCCGCGCTCGCCGGCGAAGATCGGCCACAGACGCCCGATCCCGTCGTTGGTGCCGAACGGCCGGTCGTCAAGGGTCTCGCCATAGCCGTCGTGGTTGTACCTGTGCCAGAACTGTCCGCTGGGAGTATTGACACCGAGTTCGCGGTCGACGACGGGCAGCGTCGAGCGCACCGCCGGGTCGTCCGCGCGTAGGACGCCGAGCCGCACGAGCTCGAGGAAGCTCGTGTCCACGACGGTGCGCTGATCGACCGTCGGACCGCCGTCGGAGAGGGTGTACGCCGTGCCCGCGTTCGCGTCTCCGTCGACGCTGAGTCGGAGGAAGTATGGGGAGGAGGACAGCGGTCCGTTGGTGGTCACGGTCCAGTTCCGCAGCTGTGCGCGCCAGTCGTCCGCCGTGGAAAGGTAGCGGGCGGCATCGGCGTTCGCCCCGTTGGCCTGCGCGATCTGCGCGGCACAGACGAGACCGGCGATCTCGGCGGCAATGCTCGCGGGCGAGTAGCCCGTCGCGTTCTCCCACCGCTCCTGGGTCACCGGGCCGTTGGCAAGGATGCAGTCCGCGGCGCGCTGAACGTGACTCCACGTTCCCGCGTCGGTGCGCCCGAGCTGCCAGGAGAGCAGGATCGGGTCGGCGACCTCATCGAGCTGCAGGCCGCCCCAGTGTGGTGAGCCATCGAGATTGGAGTTCTGGGGCAGGCAGCCGTCGGGCTTCTGCTGGCGCGTCCAGAGGTAGTCGAGCCCTCGCCCGGCGGCCGCGCGATCGCCGGCGGCGAGCTCGGCGGTGGCCATCTCGTACAGATCGCGCGACCACACGAGGTGGTACGGCCCGTTGTAGCCGGGGATCTGGCCCCAGACCCAGGCCATCGTCGGGGAGGCGATGAACGCTCCGCGGTAGGTCTTGTCCTCCGAGGCGGCGAGAACCATGAGCGAGACGTCGTACAGCTCCTTGTGGCCGGCCACGCTCGACGGGCGCGCGCGGCCCGCGAGGTAATGGTGCCACCCGGACTGATACGCGAGCTGGGTGGCGCTGAAGCCAGCGGCCAGCGAGGCGTTGGCACCGTTCAACGCCTCGGAGGCGGAGCCCCCGAAACCGAGTGCGAGCGTGGCGTCCTGGCTCCCTGACTTGCCGGTCAGCGCCAGACGACCGGTCTGCACGACGTTCCCGTTCGGAGCCGAGGTGTAGTTCCAGTCCATCGCATCGTCCGAACGCAGGTCGGTCCATCCGTCGCTCGTGCCCAGATAGCCGCTGGAGGCCTTCGTGAACCCCGGAGCAGCGACAAGCGCGCTGGCTGCCGTGGCATCGGATGTCACCAGCGCGGCGCCGACGGTCGAACCGGAGTCATCGTCACCGTTGCCAGACAGGCTCGGGTCATACAGCACGTAGAGCCGCAGGGGTTCGTTGGTCAGCGACTCGAAATGCACCCGCATCAGCAGCGCGGGGCGGCTGGGGTCTGTCGTGTAGGTCTTGGTGATACGAAACCGGCCCGCCGGGTCGGTGTTGACCTGCTGGTAGGAGAGGCTGCGCGGGTCCGTGAGCGCGAGCGTGTGGTTGGTGTCCTCGCTCTCCCGCTCCACCCACGACTTGCCGTCGGTGACGACGAACTGCAGGTCACGCACCGCGGGCGTCCCGAGGTTCGGGTAATAGACCTCGGTCAGCTCACCGCCGCCGAGGGTGAACCACGCCTTGCTCCGCAGCGTCGTCGAGGTCCCGAAGCCATCCTTGTTCCCGGCCGTCCACAGAGCCCGGGCGCCCGGCGCGCCCGGAGCCACGCCGCTCGCCGCCTCGGCGCCGGGCACCGCCATCAGGGCGATTGCGGCAGTGACCCCCAAACCCCTGGCGAACAGTGCGTACCTCATAGAACTCCTCCTCCCGACCCAAAAGACCGCTGCCGCAGCTTTGGCTACCCCGGGTCCGGAAAGCCCAACCACGCCCGAGCCGACCCGAGGCCTCAACAATCACAGGTCTAGCGGCCGCGCTCATCAAGCACGCAGGTACGCGGTCGGGTCCAGTCCGGGCCGGAGCGGAACGAACGAAGGATCGCCTAGGCCTCATCCGGGTCGCGCCCACAGCGATGACTCCCTTCGTGGGCGTTGCGCTCGTCCGCCGCCGATCCTCGCGGACGCGTGCTACGTCGTCGAAGCGATGGCGCGCGGTGCGGCGCCGCTCGGAGATAAGCGATCGTGGGGGCCGGGGTAGACGCGCACGCCAGGCCGGGGATTCCGATTGCGGCGCGTCTCGGAGCCGCGCGACTCTTTCGAGCACGAGCGGTCGCGCTGGCACGTGACGATCGCGTAACTGCTGTGTCCGAAGGCAGCTGTCTGGGCGACGCCAGCGAGGTCAACCGGAATGATCTTGCCTGGTTCGCCCATCGTCGTGTCGGTGTATTCGAGCGGCTGGACGTAATCCTGGTCGTCTAGGCGCGGCGTTCGAATTCCCCCCTGTCCGTCCGTATGACAGAAGGCAATTCGAATCGGCCGAATCCAGATCTCACTTCTTTCGTCACGCCCTCCGCGACGACGCTAAACGGTCCAGAAGCTCTGGCAGCGTCACCCCAACGGCGTTAGGCTCTCACCGCGGCCGGGACTCCGGTCAGATTCCATGCTGAGAGGGAGGGCACATGGCGGTGGCTCGAAGGATGGGTTTCGCGGTATCGCTGGCGCTGTTGGCTCTGGCATTGACGGTCCCGGCGGCCGGGGCGAGTGTGAAGTTCACGCGGCTGTTCTCGGAGCCGAGCTCGAGCTCGCATCCGGTCGCCATCGCCCGCACCCCCGACGGGAGCTTGCATCTGGTCTTCCAGACCTACTCGGGCCGCTCGCTGAGCGGGCTGGGCGCGATCTCGATTTCAGCCGGCGGCAAGCCGGGTCCCCTGGTTCAGGCGCTTGCAGGCTGGCAAGCCGGTCAGCCGGGTCTCGTGGCCACCTCCGGCGGTGCGCTCGGAGCGGTCTTCGGAGCCATCTCACCTAGCAACGTGTCCAGCGTGTGGGGGATCAGCTCGGCCGACGGCGGAGCGACCTGGTCGGCTCCCGTGGACGTAAGGGGTGGTGGCCCCAACGAGGCGCTTGCTTACGGCTCCGACGTCACGGCCGCAATGGCCGGAGCGACACCGATCCTCACGCTCCCGCAGGCCGGGAACCTGGTCATCCAGACCGGCCTCGGCGCCGGCTCACCCAGCTACCCACTGACCAGTTCCTCTGACGGCAGCACCTTGGGCGCCAACCTGGCCACCGATTCCTCCAGCGGGGCGGTCGTCGCCTCCTGGCCGTCGGGCGCCAGCACATTGCGGGATTACATCCAGGCCGCCGCTCCGAGCGTCGGCGCAGTGCAGGCGATACCGGGGCAGTACCGCAACTCGGTCGAGATCGCTGGGCGCGACGCCGGCAGCGGAGTGTTCGTCGCCTATACCACCGACAACTCCCACGTCCGGTTGCTCCGCTACGGGGGCGGCTCGGTCGGCGTGGGATCGCGCCACGGCACCACGGCCAAGGTCCTTGGAGTTGCTACCAGCCTCGTCGGGCGCGTCTGGGTCATGTGGGGCGACGACAGCGGCGGCGGTATCGCCGTCACCAGGTCCAACAAGGCTGTGACGCGCTTTGAGCCGATCCAGCATCTGGATCCCAAGCTGTCCACGCTCGCCCGCGTCTCGGGAGACGGCCGGCTCGGACCGCTCGACCTCCTGGTGCTGGGGATGCCGGCCGGCAAGACGGTCGTGCCGCCGGCCGAGAGCTATGCCCGGGTGTTTCCGGAGCTGTCGGCCACTGTCTCGGTAAAGCCGATCAAGAACAAGCTCGGCAAGGTCATCGCGCACACGCTGACCGTGAAGGTCACGGACGCCGGCGACCCCGTGGCGGGTGCGAAGGTGTCGACCAATGGCGTCACGAAGACGACGAGCTCGGCAGGCGTCGCGAACCTGACACTGCCGGGCTCGAAGAGCAGCTTGGTCAAGGTGACGGTCACGGCCGCGGGTTATCAGGCACTGACGAAGGTCGTCAACTTGTAGGGCGCTGTGGCGGGGCCGGCAACGACACCGACCCGTCCTCGGTCTGGCCGTTCTCCGGCAGCGCGATGATCGTGCGCCCGACCGCGCCCGCGGTGACGTTGAGCGTGTGCACCGTCTCGGGCTTACCACCAACCCCGGCACGCTCTACAGGCTCCCCCTCGAGGTGTGCGTAGGCCCCGACAACAACCAGATCCTCCTCGACCCGGCCCCACGGTGCGCTCGCCGTCGCCGCCTGGGGCCTCACGGGTCGCTGCATGCCTGATCATGCGAGGTCACCCCGCTGCTCCCGGACCCTCATAGCGTCGTCAACCGCGACGGACAGCGCGCCGGCGAGGGCGGAGAGCCATCCCCTCCGCGGTGGCTGCCAGCAACCCCGGTGCTCTAGCGCCTGGGCCGTTAAACGTTGTCGTCACCGTGACCGTCGGGCGGACGCCTACGTTCGCTTCGCTGTAGACGCGGGCAGGAGCCAGCCGATCGCATCGGCGACGACTCGCTGGGGCCCTGTTAGCCCAAGGGTGGGTGCCGAGTAGCAAGCGCTTCTAGGCCGGACGGTCGGCTCTGTATGCACGCGCCGTCGGGCCGCGGGAGGATCGTGAGGGTTTCGATCGTCGTCCAGAGGAGGACGTCATGGAGTCTGTAGCATTGCTGGATCGCGCCGGGCGGCGCCGGTCGCCCGCGACCCTGTCGAGCTTTCACCAGGGCCGGATCCCTCGCAGCAGTCAGCGCCGGTTGCCGGGGTCCGGGGCCAGGCCGAGCCAGCACGCATCCTCCGCCGCTTGGGCCGGTGGCTGCCTCGCGCCAATACGGGACGCGTGATAGGGCGGCGTGAATGCCGTCGGGAGAGAGCGGACCGGGCGCCGCCCGGCTGCGTCTGGGGCGCAACCGTACCCGAGGCGGAACGGAGTAGCGACATCCGGATTGGACCGGCTCTGTGCGTCAGCGGGCGCGAGTATGTGATTGCGCTGATTGGTTGTCCGGCTGGTCGCGGCTGGGATAGGATCGGCTCAGTCGGAGTCCTTCCGGCTACACCGCAACTGCGGTTTCGAGTGGGGGTGAGCGCGATGAATCCCAGTACCGAGAGTGGGTCCGCCGCCGAGGCTGCGACCAGTGTCGTACTCGCAAGTGGCGGTTTTGCCGATCTCCGCGACGAAGTCGGGCTCGCGAGCCTGCCACTCACTGGACGGCTGCCTGCGTGGCTCACGGGTTCGCTGGTGCGTGTGGCGCCGGCGCGGTGGGATGTAGGCGAGCGCACGCTCAATCACTGGTTTGATGGCTTCGCGATGTTGCACCTGTTCCAGATCAGCGACGGCAACGTCTCCTACGCGAACAGGTTCCTCGAGACGGAGTCCTACAAGGCGGCCCGCGACACCGGCAAGATCGAGTTCAGCGAGTTCGCCAGCGACCCGTGCCGCTCGATCTTCAAGCGCGTGCAGTCGATGTTCTCCCCCAACGTGAGCGACAACACGAACGTCAACCTCACCCGGCTCGGTGAGCGCTACATCGCGATGACCGAGGCGCCGATCGCCGTTCAGTTCGATGCGCGCACGCTCGAGACCGTCGGCGTGGCGTACACGGCGCCCGGCCAGTTGACGACCGCCCATCCGCACGGTCGCCGCAGCGACGGCGCGATGCTCAACTATGCCGCCAAGCTCGGCCCGCGCAACCACTACAAATTCTTCGTGTTCCCGCCCGGTGGGCACCAACCGGAGGTGGTGGCGTCGGTCCCGGTGAAAGAGCCGGCGTACGTGCATTCGTTCGGCCTTACTGAGCGCTTCTTCGTGCTGGCCGAGTTTCCGTTCGCGGTCAACACTTTGAAGTTGGCGACGAGCGGTCGCCCGTACATCGAGAACTACACGTGGCACGGCGACCGACCGACGCGATTCCAGCTCGTCGATCGCGGCAGCGGGGAGCTGACGCACGTTTTCGAAACCGACGCCTGCTTCGCGTTTCATCACGTCAACGCATATGAGACGGGCGACAAGGTGATCGTGGACATCTGCATCTACGAAGATGCGAACATCATCACCGAGTTGTATCTCGGTCGCCTGCGGACCGGCGTTGGTGTCACGGCCCGCCCGCACCTCGAGCGCTTCGAACTCGACACCGCCACGGGCGCCGTGATGCGCGAGCGGATATCCGGCGCGTCGTTTGAGCTGCCGCGGATCAACTACGGCCGCAACAACGAGCGGCCCTACCGCTACACGTGGGGGGCCGGCTTCGATGGCGCCACCGGATGGTTCGACGAGATCGTCATGATCGACGTCGACGAGCGCAAGGCGACGCGATGGGGCGAGCCGGGCTGCTACCCCGGCGAGCCGGTGTTCGTCGCGGCGCCCGACACGCAAGCCGAGAACGAGGGGGTGCTCCTGTCGGTCGTCTTCGACGCACAGCGTGGAACGTCGTTCTTGCTCGTGCTGGACGCCCAAACGCTGAGCGAGGTGACCAGAGCCGACGTGCCACACCACATCCCCTTCGGGTTCCACGGACAGTTCACACGCTCCTGACAAGGGCGCGCCGCCCCCCCGATACGCAGGGTGCGACTTGCGCATCGCTCCGTTGGTCGGGACCGGAACATTCAGCCCGCCGTCGCCAACCGTTTCGATCTGTCGCGGTGGCACGCCGTTGGTGCGCGTAGCCGTGAGTCTGGATCGGAGAGATCGATCGTCCGCTCCGGCGTCTCCAGCGCTACTTTCCGCCTGCTGTTGCCCTTCGGGATCCGTCCAAGTGTCTTGTGGTGCGTCGCTCACCACCGCTGACAGGCCTCTTCGCGCACGACACGCCGTACTTCGCGCGGCCGGTGATAGTGAGCGTGATCGCCCAGCGGGTTGCGGCGGAACGGCTCGAAGTGAGCAACGCTGCCTGACCTGACCTGACCCACGTCCTGAGCACCAGCCCCTGCGCGGCCGCCGAGTTGGCGGCTCAATCAAGCGCGAATGCCCGGGTGTGCTGCGAGTTCGAGCGCTTGGTCGGGCAGCAGGTCCGCGCCCGCCGACCAGGCCCGGTTGCGCGTCGCGGCATCGAGCGAGGATTCGGCCGCCCGGAGCCAGTCTTGTCGCAACCGTTTCACCAGCAGAGCCTGCGCGACGTGCTGCGTGCTTATCTGACGGTCGAGGGCGGCCCACAGCTGCAGGGCGAGGACGGGGTCGTCCCACGCCGTTGCGAGGGTCGCACTGACGGCGAGCACCACCTGAGACAGCTCTGCGTCGTAGGCACCGCCCATGCAGGTGAGCGCCTCCCTCAGGCTGACGTCGGCGGCTACTCGGTCGCCACGCCTGAGGGCCCACAGAGCTTGGAGGCTCAGGACCCATCCGACCATGGGTGAGCATCCGATCTCGCGCGCACCACGCAGCGCTTCCGGAATGAGCGACTCAACGTCCTCGAGATCCTCGGCGGCCAGCGCTAACTCCACGAGGTTGGCGGCTCCAAGGGTTGCTGCCATCGTCTCACCGAGGCGACGGCTCAGCTCGAGCGCCTCCTTGAGAAGCGGGATGCCGCGCTCGAGCTGGCCGGTGTCGGCGAGCACGGCTCCGAGGTTGCCCACAGCTGCCATGAGCGTCCAGTCATCACCGGCGGCGCGCGCGACCACGAGCGCCTGCTCTTGCAGCTCCACGGCGCGGGTGACGTCACCGCGCGCCCTCAGGACCCGTCCGAGCTGCGACAGTGCCAGTACTTCAACGCGGGGCTCGCGGGCTTCGCGCGCAGCGAGAACGGCATCGAGGAACAGGGGCTCGGCTGCCTCGGCGTCGCCTTCGAGATACGCGAGCCGCCCGGCTAGGTTGATCGCCTTGGCTCTGGCAGCGCCGCCTGCGGACGTCTCGCCGAGTACGCGGTCCAGCCGCTGCCGAGCCTCCGCGAGGTGGCCGTGGATCTCCCAGAAGCGACCAAGGGCCGCGACCATTGCGAGCGCCTCGGAGGGGTGGCGGGTAGCGAGGTGGTCAAACGCGACTCGCAGGTTGTCATGGTCGGCCTGAAGCCGGGCAAGCCACACGCTCTGCGCGGAGTTGACCAGCCCTGACTCGCCGTCGCTGGCGAACTGCAGAAAGTACTTAGCGTGTCGTGCAGCGAGGGCTTCGGCGTCACCATCCGTGGCTGCACGTTCGCACGCATGTTCTCGGATGGTCTCGAGCATCCAGAAGCGCGGTAGACCGTCAGAGTCATCGTCGCGACGGAGCAGGCTCTTGTCCACCAGCGCCGCGATCGTCTGGGTGACGTCGGCGCCGAGATCGGCGAAGATCGATTCGATGGCCTCGAGTCGGGCGCCACCTGCAAAGCGCGCGAGGCCGCGGTAGAGCTGCTGCTCAGCCGCGGACAGCAACTGATAGCTCCAGTCAAGCGTGCCGCGAAGGGTGCGCTGTCGGTGAGGCCGATCGCGCGCACCCGCGGGAAGATCGAGTCGCTGGATGAGGCGTGCCTCGAGCGCTGAGAAACTGAAGAGCGCAACGTGCGCGGCCGCCAGTTCGAGCGCCAAGGGTAGTCCCTCCAATCGTTCGCAGATCCGTTGCGCCGCGCCCTGCTCCAGGCCGTCGGTGGCGATGTCGCGCCGAAC
>CAVRKJ010000018.1:0-183949 GCA_963721515.1 uncultured Actinomycetota bacterium
TCGTGAAAGCCTAGTAACCACGGGGCTTTTGGCGTTCCACGGTCGACGCGGTGGTCCCAATATGGTCCCGTTTCCGCGCGCGCTCGCTGTGCGCCGCGCCGGTGCGACCATCGACCGACGAACGACACCGCCACCGTCGCAGCGTGGGCCGAGTCGCTCGAGGACGTGACCACCCGCGAGCTAACAATCATCGCCGACGTGCTCCCCGACGGCACACTGCTCGCCGACGAGACGCTGCTCGATACTGACTCGCTGCTCGACCTCAAGCTGATCATCGCCAACGGCTCGCTTAGCTCGACGCCGCCGCCTCAGCCATGCCCGCGCGGCCGTGCCTCGGGTGCGGTGAAGCCCGCACTCGAAGAAAAGCGCCTCCTGAGATAGCCCGCGACGCGTGCGTTGGGCCCGAGGTTCTTGGCGAAGCGCTCGACGGCAGCCATGGTGGACACGATCGACCTCTCTCGCGGTCGTCTCGTCGGTCGCGGCTTTTGCGACGGCGGGGATCGTCCTGGGGTTCCTCGGAATCGCCGGGACGATCATTCTCGTGCTCGTCCTTCTCCATCAGGGGGACCACTCGTCATGCACGTATACCTACGCCTATAGCGGGGCGTGCGTCCCTGGAACGTAATGGCCGCTGCACCCGCCGGCGGTCGCGACCGGAGCGAAGACCGTCCGAAGCGCCGTGGCTCGCAGCGACCGGCCAGATCCCAGGTGATGGCTCCCGTCGCTGTCCAGGCGGTGCGAACACACCAAACGCGGTCCTCGATCGAGTCCCGACCTTCCACGAGCCGGCCGTGGGGAGTCAGCGGCGGAACCACCGGCGTAGCGTCGCCCGTATCGCCTCGACGGTGGCCGGGGCCAGCGGACGCGCCTCGTCCTTGTCGGCGGGCGCGGCCTTGCGCGCTAGCCGCTGCGGATTGCTCAGGTGCGCCGCGCCTCCAGATCAGCTCTTTCGAGGCCTGGGGTGAAGCCGATCGCAGTTGCCGGGGTGGGCTCAGCGCGTGCGCTCGGCCTCGTCCTCGGCGACCTTGAGCGCCTTCTCCGCCAGCGCGTATCCCTGATCGCCGATCGCGCGGAGTTCCTCGGCGAGGGCGCGCATCGGGTACGGGTTGTTGTCGCTGGCCATCCTTGCGCGCATCAGCGCGGCTTCGCGGACGAACTGCGAGACGCTAGAGCCTTGGCGTTTAGCGGCCTTCTGAATCTGCTTCATCCCCTCCCGGGTGAAGCTGATCGTCGTGCGTGTCATGGGCATGGCGAAGCGCTCCTCAACGTGTGGCCCTTGCTAGCGTCGATGCTATCACCGGCGTCGGCGCTTATGCCTCGGTCAGGCAGTCCCGATGTGGTGGGCATGGAGCTTTGGGCAGTTGTGGGTGGCTATCACGAGCCGCCATTCCGGGCAGGCTGCTAACCCGCGTCTGGTGAACCGGTCGATCCGGCGGTTGTGTTTGATCTGCCCGAACACCCGGCTCGATCATCGACTTGTGCCTCGGGTAGAGCGCACGACCGTCCACGGTGGCGAGCTGCTCGCGCATCTGGATGTCGTGCTGCTGATCGACCTCAGTGTTCCCCGGCTTGTGTCGCCGCCAGTTGTTCGGACTGACGAGCGTCCGGATCCCGTGGCCGCTCAGCGTCTGGATGTGCTCGGTATTCCGGAATCCCGCATCGGTCAGAGTGACAGTGATCCGCTGTTGACCCCCGCCTAGTCAAGCTGGTGCTCGGTGTCCGTGACGAGGCGCCTCCTCGGCGAACTTCAGCGCCTTCTCCGCCCGCCCGTTACCCTTCGTCGCCGATTGCCCGCAGTTGCGCGGTGAGGGTGCGCATCGGGTACGGGGTTGACTCGGCGGCCGTCGTCGCGCGCATCAACGCGGCTTCACCCACGAACTGGGAGTCGCTACAGCCCTCGCGCTTGGCGGCTTCCTGAATTAGCTCCATTCCATCGCGGGTGAAGCTGATCGTCGTGCATGTCATGGGCATGGCGAAGAGTCGCCGAAGAGGATCTCAAGCCAGCGCCCGCTAGCGCCGATGCTAGCTGCAGCGATAGCACGACTGCTATCACGCAAACAAGGACCGCCCGGCTCACCCGCCATCGGGTTGCCACCCGCTAGTCAGTCGCTTCGGGCGTCCTCGACGACCAACTACACAAATCAAAGAAAGAGAGTTAACGCTCATGCGCAAGATCATCATCGCCGCGACCACCATCGCGACCCTCGCCGTCCCCGCCGTCTCGATGGCGGCTCACAGCACCGTCGTCCCCAGCCGTACCATCTCGCCGTACACGGCGCAGTACGTCGACGGCTCCGGTCCCGGAACCGAGACGTTCACCATTTCCGGCACCCACATCGTCAAGGTCGCCAAGCAGGCGTCCAACAGCTTTGTGGAGGACAAGATGTCGGTCAAGATCACGGACCCGTCAGGCAAGCCGTTCGCCGAGTTCGCTGACCAGGCTGGCGCGACGATCAACTGGCCCGCCGGTTGGAATTCCGACTACAACGGCGTTTCAGCGACGAAGATGGTCGCTCACATCAACGCCAGGGGCACCGGCTTCACGGCCGTCGCCACGTACCCCCTGGGTTCGTAGTACCAGTACGTTGGGCAAGATTGCTCGGCTGGGAGGGCCGCCTTTCGGGGCGACCCTGCCAAGCGGGATCTTCCCCGTCATCCTCCTAGAAAGGAGCCCCATGAAAATAAATGTTCACAAGTACGTCATCGTCGGAACCGCGTGCACCCTCCTGGGAGGAACCGGCATCGCCGCGGCTTCCAACGGCCACGCGCCCTCCCACAGCGTGGGCAAAGCTGCTCATAAGGCACACAGTGCCAGCGTCGTCCGGGGACCTCGCGGTTTCCGAGGTTACCGCGGAGTGGCTGGCCAGGACGGCGCAGATGGTCTTGATGGCGCCGACGGTATCGACGGTGCTGATGGCGCCGATGGCGCTGACGGTCTTGACGGAGCGGACGGCGCCCAGGGAATCCAGGGTGTCGCCGGATCTGCTGGCAAGCGCGGGCAGACCGGCATGTCCGCCTACGACGTGTACGCCTCCACGACCACGGACAGCCCCGTGCTGAGCCAACACGATTGGCTCCAGTCGCTCAAGGGCGCGGCGGGCAAGGACGGCAAGGACGGCGCTCCGGGCGCTACCGGCGCGGACGGCAAGCGCGGTCCCACCGGAATGTCTGCCTACGACGTCTACGTCGCCAACACCACCGATAACCCGGCGCTCAGTCAGCACGACTGGCTTCAATCGCTCAAGGGCGACGTCGGTCTGACTGGCTCGAAGGGTGCCAAGGGTGATCCCGGCCAGGATGGTATGTCCGCTTACGACGTCTATCTCTCCACCACTGACGACAACCCGGTGTTGAGCCAGCACGACTGGATCAAGTCGCTCAAGGGCGACACGGGTCCGGCTGGCCCGCAGGGTCCGCAGGGTGGGAAAGGCCCGACCGGAATGTCGGCCTATGACGTGTATGCCGCCAATACCACGGACAACCCGGTGCTCAGTCAGCGCGATTGGCTTCAGTCGCTCAAGGGCGATCAGGGTCCGCAGGGATCGAAGGGTGCCAAGGGAGATCCCGGCGCTCAGGGTCCGCAGGGTCCGGCTGGCAGCATCACGGGCGCGACGCCGACCAAGATCTGCGTCATCCCCAGTGGTACCGGCACCGGTAAGTCGTTTGTGCTCGGCATCGGCTCGGACTGCACTGGCAACAACCCCAGCATCGTTGCCTACGTCCCGACTCTCGACCTCGTAGTTACCTTCACCAAGTCCAACGGACTTGGGACCGCCAAGGGTGGCGAGGCAAAGCCAAAGAAAGAGAGTCAACACTCATGCGTAAGCTCGTCGTCGCTGCTACAGCGATCGCCGTCCTCGCAGTCCCCGCCGTTTCGATGGCCGCCAGCGGCCAGACTTAGAAGATGACCGGCGACGACCTCGGTTACGTCGATGGGACGACGGGCCTTGTCAACTCGGTCAACGAGATTCAGCACTCGCAGTTCGACACTGTGACCCTGCACCTCGTCCAGTCGCGGAACCCGGGTACGTCTGGCTCGATCGGCTGGAACTCCGCCGATCTAACGGCCCACCAGCCGCACCTTGGAGGCCCGCTACGGCGGGCCTCAGTCCTTCTCGGCTGCGCTCTCGTTCCCGTTTCCCTCAACGGTGCGGCGGTGGTGGCGGAGCGGGTCCACACGCCTGGGTATGTCGCGCCGGCGGTCGCGGCGGTCGTCGCACGAGCGGCCGGTCGAGCGGGTTCGGGACCTGCACCGGAGCCCAGGTCGCGCTTTGTCGTCTCCTCGTCCTGGTACGCGTGTTGCGAGGCGACAGTCGCCTCCGACGGCTTAGAGCGTGTCGATCGGCGCCCTTCTGCGACTTACGCTGTGCGACCTCGTCTGGTCTCAACTTCGGCGACAGCCCGCCGGCGTCCACCGCCCGCTCGATGGACGCGGTCGACGAAGACCCGCGCCAGGTGCTCGAACATCGTCTGACCCTCGGTCCCTGCGCGGCTTCGCGGCTCGTGGCTGTGTTGCCGGGCCTAACCGCTTCCGACCGGCCTCGTCCTCGGCGACGTTCAGCGCCGTCTCTTCCGGCGCGCACCCCTGATCGCCGACCGCTCGCATCAGCGCGGCGAGAGCGCTCCTCGGATACAAGTTGGCGTCAGCGGCCATCGTCGCTCGCATCAGCGCGGCTTGACGAACGAACTGGGAGACGCTTGAGCCTTGGCGTCTTCCGGGATCAGCTACATCCGGTCGCAGGTGACGCTGACCGTAGTGCGTGTCATGGGCATGGGTGAAGAGTTACCGATGAGGTCCTCAACCAGTCGGGCGATAGCGCCGATGCTAGCAGTAGCAATAGCACAGATGCTAGCGGGGTGTGAAGACAAGCAACGGCCATCCCACCAGGCTTCGGAGCATCTGGCTGGAGGCACACTGAGAGCGATGGATGAGCAGAACAACGAAACGCGATGGACACTTGACGATCTCCGTGCGCTCAATGACGCGGCGCGCAAGAACGCCGAACGCGCCCTAACACTCAGCGTGCGGCGCAATCTCGCGATCTGGCGCTTGACGCGGGTTCAGCCGGCCCCGCAAGTCTCGGCAAGGTCACAGCCGGATCGCCCCTCCCCTCCGGCACATCCTCAGTGCCGGCGAACACGGCATACAGACAAGTAACGACACAGACACGAAAGACAGCAATTGTACGAGAGTCTACCCACTTTCACGACTGGCCAGCCGGCTGGCTGGCAGGTCAGCGGTGCGAAGTCGAACGGTAACGGTCAGTACACGATCACGGCCGGCGTCCTCAGCCGACCGGCTTTGTAAACCGTCAGTCCGCCTGCGGGGGGATCACTACCCGCCCGCAGGGGCAACGCGAGGGCGGTCCGTGGAAGCGGGCCGCCTTGGCGCTGCTCACCTGAGCAGATTGGGGGCGCGACGGGAAGTGGGGCACCGATGGCGCGGGCCGGGTCAGGTCAGCTTGTTAGTGACAGACCCGGCCCCGCCTCCGGCCGCAGTCGTTTGTGAGGGGCGCGTGTCTTCCCGTTGGGGTGACCATCTTCAGCGCGTCCCCCACTCGGCCGTCGAGCATCTCGTCGATCGCCGCCAGGTGCGACCGCATGCGCGCTCGGGACGCGGGCTCATGCCGACTCTTCTGCGCGACCTGCTCAGGCGACCGTCAGCATCGACGGTCACGCTACTCGGCACGTCTTTGGGAGCCAATCGCGACAAGCGAGTCGGTGCGTCAGGCGCCGCCCTCCAGGGCCGGCGCTTCGTTTCGCTCGCTTGGCTCAGGACCACGAGCGCCGCGACCTGCGCCGACGCGGAAGATGCCGTAGATCGCATCCTCGTAGAGCGACTGGGATGCCCGGGAAGTCGGGGCCGTGGGGTGGAAGCAGTTCCGCCCTTACAAGCAGGAGGTCACTGGTTCGAGCCCAGTACCGCCCACTCGCCAGATCGTCAATCGTGTCGCGGGGTGTGCGCCCGTCGCGCCGGCTCGTGGCTGTCTTGTCGGCCTCACCGCTTCCGACGGGCCTCGTCCTCGGCGACCTTGAGCGCCTCGTCTGCCAGGGCGTACCCCTGGTCGCCGATCGCCCGGAGTTGCGCGGCGAGAGCGCGCATCGGGTACGGGTTGTCGTCGTCGGCCATCGTCGCGCGCATCAGCGCGGCTTCGCGGACGAACTGCGAGACGGTCGAGCCTTGGCGCTTGGCCGCCTCTTGGATCAGCTGCATTCCCTCGCGGGTGAAGCTGATCGTAGTGCGGATCATCTGCATGGCGAAGCGTTAGCGAAGAGGTTGTCAAGGTGTCGCTTGCTAGCGCCGAGGCTCGCAATAGCGACAACGGAAATGCTCACGAAGAAGCCGAGGAACAGCGCTGTCGACCGAGGCTTCGAAGGGTCTGGTTGGAGACGTCGAACGAGGCGCGACGTCTCCAAGCGGACCTCCCGCTGACAACCCAAGCTGTAACAAAGGAGGCTTACCCATGCGTAAGCTCATCACCGCCGCGACCATCGTGGCCTCACTCGCAACACTTGCAGTCCCCGCCGTTTCGGGGCCTCCAACGGCCAGACGGCCAAGATGACCGGTAACTCCACCGGCTACGTCGATGGTACGTGGGGAAGGTCAACAGCATCAACGAGACCGAGCACCCGGAGTTTGACACGGTGACCGTTCACCTTGCTGCTCCGTGGAATCCGGGTACGTCCGGCACCATCGGCTGGAACTCCGACTTCGCGGTCGGCAGTCGCTCAGCGACGGGCACGTTCGCCTACAACGTTTCCGCCGATGGCCTGACCATCAGCGGCATCGCCACCTACCCGGCGGCACGCTAGACCAACAGACGTAACCGCTTGGAGGCCCGCTACTGCGGGCCTGCAGTCGTTTCAGGGGCGTGTCCGTTCCCGGTGCGGTTGGACACCGTCGCCATCGCGTCCCCGACGCTGTCGTCCAGCATTGCGTCGATCTGCACAAGTTGCACCCGCGCTTGGGCCTCAGGCGTGTGGCGGCTCTCCGCGACCCGCTCAGGCGACTGCGAGCGACCGCGCCGTACGAGCTCCCGCCCGCGTAGCCGCCGCCGTGGTTTGTATGCGGAGAGTTGTGTGTCAGCCCCGGCGCAGTGATTTGTCGCTGGTCGCGCCTTGGGGGGTTGGTGCTGTGCTCGGCTGGGTGGGTGGCGGTCCGGGTCGCTGATGCTGCTGGAACGCACGGGGACCGCCTCTCCTAGGAACCTGAGTGAAGCGGTGGGTAGATCGGCTCGACCAGCGAAGCCGCGTCCGCGACGCCGAGCTCGGTACCCGAGTTCCGACGGTGGCGAGGCGGGAGCTGAGGTCGGCGCCGGAGCTTGGGTCATGGGAGCTTCGGGGGCCCGGGCGGCCGGGGCACGGCTCGCGCCACCGTCACGTCGGCGAGGGGTAGGGCGACGGTAGACCGGTCCCGGACGGCCTCGATCACGCCAAACCGATGATCCGGCCGGACGACGAGCTTGCGCCCATCGCCCGGCCGGATCGGGGAAACGTCAGTCAGTCAGTCAGTTGACGACGATGCCGAACGGCGTCGCCCCCGCGGGGAGGGCGGTCTGCGTCGCGGCAAGCTGGGTCAGGCGGCCGCCTCTGACGGCGAAGCCGCTGACCGCGTTGCCCTTGCTGTCGACCACCCAGAGCGTCGATCCGTCCGGACTGAGCCGCGCGTCCTCGGGGGCGAGGGTGGCGGCGCCAGGGCCGGCGAACGGCGTGTTGGCGATAAGACGCAGCGTCCCGTCACGCCTGATGCGGTAGCTCGACACGCTCGGCACTGCGGTGTTGACCGCGAACAGGTGCCGCCCGTCACGGCTGATCTCAACCCAGCACGGGGCGGTCTGCTGGTTGGGGAACGGCGACGCGCCGATCGAGGTCAGCACGCCTCCGGGGCCGTCGGTGAACGCGGAGACGGTGCCCGCGTTGGCGCCGCCGTGGGCGTTTGACACGAACACCTGCGTCGGGTCGGTGGGGCTGAACTCACTGCCGAACGGTCCGGGCCCCTGCGCCGCGAACGGCGAACCGGAAGCGGCGTGGAGCACGCCGCGCCGGTCGATGGTGAAGCTGTCGATCTGGGAGGTTCCGACGCGCGTCCCCACCAGCCGGGTCGCGGTCGAGTTGATGAGCACGTCGCCCGGCTGAGCGGCATCGGGGAGGGCGAACGTCGCCCCTGGGATGGGCCGCAGGCGCCCGAGCCAGTCCATTGTGAATCCGGCGTAATCGCTCCCGCCGGGGCCGGCGTTGGCGACGTAGACCAGACCGCGGACAACGGCGATGCTGACCGGCTCGGTGCCCCCGGAGTCGATCGTGCCGCCGAGGACCGGCCGCAGCGCGCCGCCAGGCCCGATGCGCAGCTCGGAGATCTGGTTGCTCCCTGGATCGACGGCGAGCAGCAGACGGCCGCCAGGCGCGACCTGCAGCGCGCCCTGGGAGCCGATGACGGATCCGGTCCCAGCCCCGCCGGTGGCAAACGGCGAGCCGGGGATCGGGGTCAGCGTCCCGTCGGCGTGACGGTCAAAGCCGGCGACGGTGTTCACCGGAGCGGTGTTGTCGTTGACGTAGACATGGCCGACCACGGGGCTCGGACGCTCGTTACCGGCGGTGTGGGCGGCAGCGACGCCGGTGACCGCGAGGGTCAGGCCGGCAGCGAGCGCACTCAGGCGCGCCGCGGCGCGCAGCGGAGGATGCATGTGTCTCCTTTGGAGGTGAGGGTGTCTGGGTCCGGTCCCCAGGGGTCGACCCTCATTGGAGCACCGCCGTCGGCCTCGGGCAATCGATCCGTGCGGATCGGAAGAGACCGTTAATGGATTACGCAACCCTTACGGGGTGGCGGCGGGCAGGCTGAAGCGCACCCGCGTGCCGCGCGAGGATTCCGCCAGCCAGATCTGACCGCCATGCGCCTCCACGATCGCCCGGGAGACCGCCAGCCCGAGTCCGGCGCCGTCGCCGGAGCGCGCCGCGTCGGCGCCGCCGCGGTAGAACGCGCCGAACACTCGGGGGCGGTCCGAGGCGGCGATGCCGCTGCCGGTGTCGGCGACCTCGATCTCGACGCCGCGCGCTGACGGCTCGGCCCGGACGACCACGCTGCCGTCGGCCGGCGTGTGCCGGATCGCGTTCTGGATCAGGTTGAAGAGGACGCGCTGCAGCTTCTCGGGGTTGGCCCGGGTCGGGGTCAGCTCCCGAGGCAGAGTGGCGGTCACTCGCACGCCCTTGGCCTCGGCCTGGACGCGCATCGCCTCGATCGTCTCCCGGACGAGCTCGTGCAGCTCGACCCGCTGCAGTGACCACGTGATGTCGCCGGCCTCGAGCCGCGAGAGCTCGAACAGGTCGTCGATGAGCGCGCTCAGCGCGCTCACGTGCGTGCCCATGCGGTCGGCGTAGGCGCGGCGCTGCTCGCCGTCCACGAGGTCATCCCCGATCGCCTCGGCGAGCAGTTGCAGTGACGTAATCGGCGTGCGCAGATCGTGCGAGACCGCAGCGACGAGGTTGCGCCGTGCCTCCTCGGACTGGGCGCGGGCCCGCTCCTCGGCGGCTAGCCGGGCGGCCATGGCGTTGGCCGATGCGGCCAGCGCGCCCAGCTCGTCCCGCGCGGACGTCTCGATCGTGACGTCGCGCCCGCCCCGCGCCACCTCATCGAGCCCGCGGCCGATCGCCGAGACGTCGTCGGCGATCTGGCGCGCGAACAGCCGCGCGCCGCCGATCGCGACCGCGCCGGCGGCGATCACGATCGCGGCGATCTCGGCCAGGGCGTCGCCGGAGATGACCATCAGCCAGCCGAACACAACGAGCGCGATCAGGACCGGAGCGACCGCCAGCCCGACGGCGATCGCGAACTGGCGCGACAGCGAGCCCGCGGCGGACCGCGCCTGCGCGATCGCACGTCCACTCCCCACCGCCGGAAGGCTCATGGCGCGAAGCGGTACCCCACGCCCCACACGGTCTGGATGTGGGCCGGCCGGGACGGGTCGGCCTCCAGCTTGGCGCGCAGCCGGCGGATGTGGACCGTCACCGTCGACGTGTCGGAATAGAAGGAGTACTGCCACACCGCGTCCATCAGCTGCTCGCGCGAGAACACCTGGAGGGGGTGGCGTGCCATGAAGAGCAGGACGTCGAACTCCCGCTGGGTGAGCAGGACCTCCTCGCCGCGGGCGAACACCTGCCGCGCCACCGCATCGATCCGGATGTCGCCGAGCTCCAGCGCCGAGGGCTCCTCCTCCGACGGCTTGTCGACGCGCCGCAGCACCGCGTCCACCCGCGCGACGAGCTCGACCGGCGAGAACGGCTTGACCACATAGTCGTCAGCGCCGAGCCGCAGCCCGACCACGCGGTCTGACTCCTCGCCCCGGGCGGTCAGCAGGATGACGCCGACCGGATCAGGGGCCTGGTCGCGCAGCCGCCGCATCACCCGCAGCCCGTCGATCCCCGGCATCATGAGGTCGAGCACCACGAGGTCGGGCCGCTCCTCGGCGGCGGCCTGGAGTGCCTCCTCGCCGTTGGCGGCCGTACGCGTGGCGTAGCCGGCACGGTCCAGGTAGCGGGCCACGACCTCCACGATGGTCGGCTCGTCATCCACGATCAGCACTGAGCGGCGTCCGTCTCTGCCCATCCCGGGATCCTCGCAGGCGCCAGCCGCCGGGTGCGCCGCGCGCCCGGTCGCGTTCAGAGGACGTTCATGAACAGACACCCCGCGATCGGCCGCGTGGAGCGGCCGCGTGATAGGCATGATGGGGTGTGATCACGTGACCGATCCACGACCGACGAGCGAGGTGCTGCTCGCCCGCCAGCCGATCCTCAACGGGGATCTGACCGCGGTGGGCTACGAGCTGCTGTACCGCGCGACGGCATCGGAGCGCGCCGACGTGCACGACCACGAGCTGGCTACCGCGCGGGTGTCGCTCAACGCGATGACCGAGATCGACCTCGTACGGCTCGTTGACGAGCGGCGGGCGTGGATCAACGTCACCCGGGAGTTCGTGCTCGGAGGGCTTGCCCAGACGATCCCGCCGGACCGCGTCGTCCTGGAGCTGCTCGAGGACCAGGTGGTCGATGTGGCCCTGGTGGACGCGCTGACCCAGCTGCGCGCCGACGGCTATCTGGTGGCGCTCGACGATTTCACGCTGACCCCGGAGGTCGAGCCGCTGCTGCCGATGATCGACATCGTCAAGCTCGACCTGCGCGCCCTCGGCGCCGAGGGCCTGACGCGCTTGGCCCACGAGCTGAAGCCGCACCGGGTGACGCTGGTGGCCGAGAAGCTCGAGGATCACGCCGACTTCGAGATCGCGGTGGCCGCCGGGTGCGACCTGTTCCAGGGGTACTTCTTCTGCCGTCCGGAGCTGATCGAGGGCACGGCGGTCGCTCCCAACCAGCTGGCTCTGCTCCAGCTCGCCGCCGACCTGCAGGACCCCGCGGTGGACCTCGCCGCGCTGGACCGCGTGATCTCGACCGACGTGGCGCTCAGCTACCGGCTGCTGCGCTACATCAACTCGGCCTACTTCAGCGTCCGCCAGCCGGTGAGCACGGTGATGCAGGCGGTCACGCTGCTCGGGATCGAGAACGTCCGCAGCTGGACCACGATGATGATCCTCGCCAAGATCGGGGGCAAGCCGCGCGAGCTGTTCGTCACCGCGCTGGTCCGCGCGCGCTTCTGCCAGCTGGCCGGTGAGTCCACCGACGGTCCGGCGTCGGAGCTGTTCGCGCTGGGGCTGTTCTCTGTCATCGACGCCCTCACCGACCGGCCTATGGCCACCGTGGTGCGGGCACTGCCCTTCCCCGACGCCATGCGCGACGCGCTGGTCAACCGCAGCGGGCCTGGCAGGCTGCTGGACTGCGTCGAGTCGATGGAGTCAGGGGAGTTCGGCCGCGCGCGCGGGCTGGTGCCCGCGGCCCCCGATCACTATCTCGAGGCCGTCGCGTGGACCAACGAGACTGCGCGCCACCTGCAATAGATGACTCAGCTCGTGTATCGCGTGCGTAACTAAAAGGCCACGCGCGAAGCGAGTGACGCTATGTACAGTCACTCACGACGGATCGTCAATGAGGCCAGGGAGCGGCGAAAGTCCTCGCCGGTGCTCACGGGGTGACATCGGCGGATTGGTGTGTGAGTGTCAGCAACGACCACGCACACCGCAACGTCACGGGGGCGAAATGCTAAATAACAATCAGTGCGAGGCTCTGCTCGGGGAGCTCACAGACATGGTGCATGCCGGCGGGCCGAGGCTGCCGGTCGCGATGGGCAAGGGGATCGTGAACCAACTCGAGACCTGCCTAGAGGACGGATACATCACCCAATCCCAGTACGAGCAGGCGCTGCGCGATATCGCGCAGGTGAACCAGGTCCCGGACGTTCCGCCGGAGCCGGTGGTCAAGTCGCCCGTGGGCCCCGGGCGGCTGTGAAAGCGGCTCGCCGCGGTCGCCGGGCACAATACGGCGGCCGATGAGCGAGCTGAACCGATCGATCGAGAGCATCCGGGCGGAGTTCCCCGGGCTGCACGACGATTGGGCATCGCTGGACGGGGCCGCGGGGACCCAGGTGCCGACGCCGGTGATCGAGGCGATCGCGGGCGCGCTGGGCGACGGCATGGCCAACCTCGGCGGCGCGTTTGCCGCCAGCGAGCGCAGCATGGCGATCGTCCAGGCGGCGCGCCACGCGGTGGCCGATCTGGTCAACGGCGCGCCCGGCGGGGTGATCTTCGGGCCCAACATGACGACGCTCACGTTCCACCTGGCCGACGCGCTGTCGGCCGGGTGGGGCGAGGGCGACGAGGTGGTGGTCACGTCGCTCGACCACGACGCGAACATCCGGCCGTGGGTGATCGCCGCCCGGCGGGCCGGCGCGGCCGTGCGCTGGGCGGAGTTCGATCCCGCCACCGGGGAGCTGCCCGCCGAGGCGTTTGACGATGTGATCGGCGAACACACCCGACTGGTGGCGGTCACCGCGGCGTCGAACGCGATCGGGACGCGCCCCGACGTGCGTGCCATCGCCGATCGCGCGCACGCCGTGGGGGCGCTGACCTACGTCGATGGCGTGCACGCCACCCCCCACGTACCCACCGACATGCGTGGCCTGGGGGCTGACCTCTACGCCTTCTCGACATACAAGCTGTTCGGTCCCCATGCCGGCGCGGTCGTCGCGGACCCCGCGCTGCTCGAAGGGCTGGCGCCGGCCAAGCTCGCGCCGTCGTCCCCGCAGGTTCCCTGGCGCTTCGAGCGCGGCACGTCCGCGTTCGAGCTGCTGGCCGGGGTCACCGCGGCGATCGACTGGCTCGCCGGCCTCACCGATGTCCAGGGCCCGCGCCGGGCGCGCCTCGTCGCCGCGCTCACTGCGGTCGACGAGTACCTCGCAGGCCTGCTGCGGCAGGCCCTGCGCGGCCTGGCGGCGATCGAGGGCGTGCGCGTTCTGGGCGCGCCGCGGCGCCGCACGTCCACACTGTCGTTCGTCGTCGACGGCCACGATCCACGCGCCGTGGCCGAGCACCTCGCGCGGCGGCGCGTGGCGGTGTGGGACGGGGACAACTACGCCTATGAGCTCATGGGCCGCTTCGGCCGCCAGGACGCCGGCGGCGCCGTGCGCGCGAGCCTGGTCCTCTACAACACGGCCGCCGACGTCGACCGGCTGCTTCAGGCCGTGGCGGAGCTGAGCTAGGCGCCGCCCGGCCCTCCGCGCCGCGTCACGGGACGATGACCACGCTGTCGCCGACCGGTCGAGCGCGAGTGTGAGCCCGGCTTGGCCGCCCCCTGTAAAAGGCTCGTGACCCTCACTCGTCGGTGATCACACGCTCTAGCAGCCGGCGCAGCTCGCGGCGATCGGCGGCAGGCAGCGGCGCGAGCAGAGCCTCCTGGGCGGCATCGACCCGCTTGTCCAGGCGGGCGAGCGCGGTCCGGCCGGCGCGGGTGAGAGCAACGACGTTGCGCCGGCGGTCCTGATCATCGCGCACGCGCGCCACCCAACCTCGCTCCTCGAGATCGTTGAGAATCGCGTGCAGGTCGCTGCGGTCGATCCACAAACGCCGTCCGAGGGCCGCCTGGCTGGCCGCGCCCTGCTCGGCCAGCGAGGTGAGGACGACGAAGTGCTGACGGCGCGCTCCCTCCTGCGCGAGCGCGTCCTCGACCAGACGCTGGGCGCGCCGCGCGGTCTGGGCGAACAGCCAGCTCGGCAGGCGGCGCATGCGGGACGGGGGGTCGTACTCGGTGGGCTCATGAGGTTCACTCACGTCGCGCAGCATACATTGGTACGGCCAACGTTGGTGTTACCAACGAATCGTGATATTGTTGGCGAGGCCAACGTTGAGGCAACCAACGAAAGGACGGGAACGATGGCGACCCAGACGACATTCACTCCGCAGGTCCTCGGCGAGACCGAGAAGGCCCTCAACGCCATCCTGATCCGCGAGCTGGACACGGCCGGGCTCACCGAGCACCAGTGGATCACGCTGCAGCTGACCGTCGCCGCGGGCGGTCGCCTGGCCGACGAGCAGCTCGTGGCACGGCTCGCCGGCGCGCTCAAGCGCGGAACGGGGGACGCCGAGGCGCGTGTCCACGAGCTGGTGGCCGCGGGTCTGCTCGCGCCCGGAGACGACGACGCGCAGGTGGTGCTCACGGAGGCCGGCCGCGAGACCCACGGCGGCATCCGTCGCGCCGTCGCGGAGATCACCGACCGGCTGTGGGGCGATCTGCCGCGGGCCGACCTCGATACCACGGGGCGAACCCTCGCCACCATCCTGGAGCGGGCCAACACCGAGTTCTCAAGCGCCGCCGCGGACGGCAAGCGATGATCCGCGGATGAGCGCCCGTCCACTCGTGCCGGCCTTTGACGGCGACAGCGTCACGGTGGGCTCGCTCCTGGACGCGCAGGTGGATCTCCTGTGCGACGCGCGCCGCGGGCGTGCAGGCGCTCCTGGTCGAGGAGCTGTGCGCGCACGGCGCCCGGGTTGACGGGCTCGACGATGACGGCGTGCCGCTGCGGACCGCGATCACGTTCGGCTACACCGAGGCCGCCGAGGCGCTCGCGCGGTGCGGCGCGCGCGTGGACAACCTCGTGTTCGCCGCCGCTCTCGGCGATCTCGGCGCGACGAAGCGCTACGTCGATGCGACCGACCGCTCGGATCAGACGCTCGAGCTGGCCCTCGTCGCGGGCGCGCTTCATGGTCGCCGCGAAGTGGTGGCGCTCCTGCTGGAGCGAGGGCCGGACCTCAGCTTCGCCGAGCCCACCTTCGGCGCCACCGCGCTGGGCGCCGCCCGCCACCACGGCCACGACGACATCGTGAAGCTGCTCGAGGACGTAGACAGCGGCACAGCTCTCTGACTATTATCAGAGAATGTCCGCAGCGACTGGGACCCCCCGGGAGATCGAGCAGGTGCGGCGTTTCAACCGGGTGGTCACGCAGCGAGTCGGCGCGCTGAGTGACGACTACCTGTCACGGTCACGGGCGCTGGGCGCCTCGCGGGTCCTGTGGGAGATCGGCCTGGAGGGCGGCGAGGTACGCGCGTTGCGCGCACGCCTGACCATGGACTCGGGACAGCTCAGCCGGCTGCTGCGCTCGCTGGAGGGTGAGGGTCTCATTGAGATGGCGCCCAGCCCCGCCGACGCGCGGATCCGCGTCGCCCGGCTGACGCGGGCAGGCCTCGCCGAGCGGCGACTGCTCGACGATCGCAGCAACGAGCTGGCCCGGTCGATCCTCGCCCCGCTGGACGAGGCCGAGCGCGATCAGCTCGTCACGGCGATGCGCGCGGTCGAGCGCCTGGTCACGGCCTCGCTGGTGCAGGTCCGGGTCGTTGACCCCGAGCACCCCGACGCCCGGCGATGCCTGCGCGCCTATGTCGCCGAGCTCAACCGCCGGTCCGACATCCCGTTCGATCCCAGCAACGGCTCCACCGCCGAGCCGCACGAGGTCCGGGCTCCGGCCGGCGCGTTCGTCGTCGCCTACCTCAACGGCGAGCCGATCGGCTGCGGGGCCGTCAAGCACCGCCCCGGCGGCCCCTCGGACATCAAGCGGATGTGGGTGGCGGAATCGGCGCGCGGGCTGGGGCTGGGCCGGCGCCTGCTCACGACGCTGGAGCAGCTCGCCCGCGACAGCGGTGCCAGCGTCGTGCAGCTGGAGACCAACGACGCGCTCGTGGAGGCGATCGCGCTGTACCGCTCGGCCGGCTATGAGGAGGTGCCCGCCTTCAACGACGAGCCGTTCGCGCACCACTGGTTCGCTAAGCCGCTGGCGTAGCCGGCGCCGGGCGGGCCGCCTAGTCGTGGGCGGCGAGGAAAGGCGCCACTGTTTTCACGAACCGCTCAGGCTGCTCGAGATGGGTGGAGTGGCTGGCGCCGTGCAGCAGCTCCCACCTCACGTCTGGAAGGGCGGCGACGAGGGGCTCGACCACCGCCGGGGTCGCCTCGTCGTACTCGCCCGAGATGACGAGCGCCGGCGCCTGGACCTGGTGCAGCCGCGGGGTGATGTCCCAGTCGGCCAGCGTCCCGATGACATGGAATTCGCTGGGCCCGTTCATCGTGTGGTAGACGGTGGGCTCGTCCTCGAGCTGCTGGAAGGAGCGCTGGAGAGGCTCGGGGAACGGGATGCGGCACAGGTGGCGCTGGTAGAAGCGCATCATCGCGTCGCGGTACTCGTTGCTGTCGGTGGTGCCCGCCGCTTCGTGGCGCAGCAGTGCCTCCTGCACCTCAGCGGGGAGCAGCTCGCGCAGCCGGTTGGCCTCCTGCACCCACAACCTCATCGACGCCGGCGAGTTGGCGACGACAAGCGAGCGCAGCCCGGGCGGCCGCCGTACCGCGTGCTCCATGGCCAGCATGCCGCCCCACGACTGGCCGAGCATGTGGTGTCGGTCCGCGATCCCCAGGTGCGCCAGCAGCGCGTCGAGCTCGCGACAGAAGAGGTCGACGGACCAGAAGTCCCGCGGCGCATCGGGCATGTGCTGGGAGCGACCGCAGCCGAGCTGGTCATAGAACACGCACGCGCGGCCGCCGATGTCGCCCAGCGCCGCCAGCGGCTCCAGGTAGTCGTGGGCGGCGCCCGGCCCGCCGTGCAGCAGCACCAGCGGCGCGGCGTCGGCGTCGAGAGCGCCCACCACGCGGTACCAGGTGGATCCGGCGTCCCAGCGCAGCATGTCCTCGGTCACCGGCCAAACCTAGCCGACGCCGACGTCGCTCTGGCACGAGGCGCGCGGTGGGCTGGTGAGACGGGCTCGATCTCGTCCACGACAGAACTTCCCGCGCGGGCTGCGGTGCGGCTACGCCAACGGCACCGCTCGGCCGCTGCGGGTGGGTCGGTCGGTGATCGTCGTCGAGACCGAGCTGCGCGACGACGACGGCGTACTGCTGGCGCACACGACGCAGTCCCAGTCCGTGCTCAGCTGACGGCGAGGGGCCTTATTGCTTGCGCAGGGTCGCGACGGTCACGTGCGGCCAGCGCAGGCCGTTGAAGTCCAGCTGCACGAGCTGGGTGTACTGGAGCTGGAGGATGTCCGGCCCGCCGCCGCTTCCCGGCAGGGTCTCGATCCAGAACGTGGCGTCGACCTCCACCGCGTTGGCGTTGCCTCCGGGCGGGTTGGACGCCGAGCTCAGGAACGCGGTGTTGGCGGTGCCGCCGCCCTTGACGGGGTTGTGCTTGGTGCTGATCTGGATGAACGTCCGGCTCTTCATCGGCTTGCCCTGGATCACCGCCTGAAGGACGCTGTTGGGGTTCTGGACCATCGCCTGGGTCACCCCCGGCGAGGCGTGCCGGAACTGCGTCTGCTGTGACAGGTTGAGCTCGGGGAACCCCTGCTCGGCGCTGGCGAAGTCGGAGTTGGGGGGTGGCGGGCTCCCGATGCCGAAGGGGATGATGTTGTTGTTGGGGATGTTCGGCGGGCCGCCCTCGAGGAATTGCGTCGTGCCCTGGGCCAGGATGACCGTGCCGTGCGGGATCGAGGCCATGCGCACCACCGTTGCCGGCTCGCTCGGATTGCTCGTCTGCGGAACGACGGCCCAGATCCCGGGCTCGATGTGCAACCCAGTGCCGCTGCTCGTCTCGGAGATCTGCTGCATGTAGGTGATCCCGAACATGTTGATGTCGGGCATGAGCAACCCGCGGTTGGGGATCGGCCCGTTGATGGCGGTGAAGACGAGCGTCTCCGTGGTCAGGTTGAGTTCCAGGAAGCGGTCCTGGGACGATGGGTGATGCGGGCGCCAGATGGTGTTGAACCCCGTCCCCGTCCACGTGCCCGGCAGCTGCGCGAGCGGTCCGAGTGGATCGGCCGGCGCGCCGGCGGCGACGGCGTGTGGCGTCGCGCCGCCTTCGACTGGCGGAATCCCCTCGAACACGAAATCCGAGTCGGTCTGCGCGATCGGTCCCATGAACTGCTCCCCTCGGTCGGTTGGCCCGACCCTAGCGCGGCAACCGGCCGCGCCCGAGGCGTGCCTCAGATCACGCTTCGAGCAGACCGAGGGCTACCGTCTTGAAACGACACGCCACGCACGCGCGGTTTCGCCCGTGCGTGGCGTGAGGCTTTAGCGGGGCTCGGGTTTCGCGACACGCCCTCCGTGGCGTGCGCGTGAGTGGCGTGAGGTTTCAATCGTCGCGCTCGCGCCAGGCCGAAGGGCGCCGCCCCCGTGCGCCCCCTTGCGTCACTCCGAGCGAGGCGGGGAGTTCCCGCCTCCGCGCCGCGGCCGGACGGGCAGGCTGAACCGGCCGGTGCGGCGCAGCCAGCGGCCAGCCTCGAGGGCCGCCTCTTCCATCCGGGCCAGCTCGGCCCGGCGTCCGTCGTCCTCCCGCCCGGCCGGACGCCGCGCGGGAAACGTGGTGGTGCGTCGCGGGGGCACCGGGGTGCCGGGCCGCCGCGGGGGGAACGTTGTGGCAGTCATCAGGCCGCCTGACGCTCGAAGGGCATCGCCGGCTCCTCCTCGACGAGCGACACCGTCTCGGCGAGCTCCTCGGCCTGCTCGGACACGGGCCTGCGCAACAGCGTCACTGCGGTCGTGATCGCGGCGATGATAGAGACCACGCCGATGGCGAAGGCGAGGTGATACCCCCCGATCAGCGAGTCGGCCACCGTGTGATGCTGGGCCAGCAGGTCCTTGGAGTAGTTGGTGGCGATGGTGCCGAGCACGGCGAGCCCGAGCGCGCCGGCCACCTGCTGGGAGACGTTGGTGATGCCCGAGCCGAGCCCTGCGTCCTGCGGCGGAACATCCGCCATCGCGATCTGCAGCAGCGGCATGAAGGCGTTGCCAATACCCAGGCCGATGGCGAAGAAGGCGAAGAACACGGTGGGGAAGAAGCTCGTGTGCACTCCGGTGGTTTCCAGGAGCAGGAGCCCGGCGATGACGCTGAGCATCCCCGGGACGAGCACGCGCATCTGCCCGAAGCGCTGGACCAGGCGCGCGGTGGCGCCGGTCGCCGAGAGGATCCCGACGGTCACCGTCCACGGCAGGAACGCCATGCCGGTCTGCAGGGCGCTGTAGTGGCGGACGTGCTCCAGATACAGCGTGCCCAGGAAGAACGTCGAGTACATGCCGGTGACCAGGAAGCCGCGCACGGCGCTTGACGCGACCAGGCCGTGCAGGCGCAGGATGCGCAGCGGCATGATCGGGTTCTCGATCCGTGACTCGAGGATCAGGAACGCGGCCATGAGCACGGCGGCCAGGGCGCCGAATCCGAGCACCTGGGACGACCCCCAGCCGTGGCTGGTGGCCTGCACGATCGCGTAGACGGCGGTCATGAGGGAGATCGTCACGAGTGCGGACCCGAGCCAGTCGACGCCGTGTCCGAGGCCGATGCCCCGGTCGTTGGGGATGAGGATCCGGCCGAAGGCCATCGCGGCCAGGCCGATCGGGAGGTTGACGAAGAAGATCCAGTGCCAGCTCAGCGCCTCGGTGAGCGCCCCGCCGGCCAGGAGGCCGAGGGAGCCGCCGGCGACGGCAGTGAACACGTAGGCGCTCATCGCCCGCGCGCGGTCAGCGGGCTGGGGGAACTCGGTGACGATGATGGCCAGGATCACCGAGGCCTGCATAGCGGCTCCGATGCCCTGGACGAACCGGGCGGCGATCAGGAAGCCCTGGCTGGGCGCGGCGCCGCACAGGATGGAGGCGGCTGTGAAGACGACAAGCCCGGCAAGGAACACGCGCTTGCGTCCGAGCAGGTCCCCCAGTCGCCCGGCCAGCAGCAGGAAGCTGCCGAAGGTGACGAGGAACGCGTTGACGACCCAGGTCAGGTTGCCCTGGCTGAAGTGCAGATCGTGCTGGATCGCCGGCAGCGCCACGTTCACGATCGTGGTGTCGAGCACGATCATGAGCTGGGCCAGGCAGACAACCACGAGGGCCATCCACCGGCGGCGGTCGTTGGTGGGGATGGGTGTGGGTGTGGGTGTGAGGTTCATACGTCCAGAAAAGTTGGGGGGCGGATGGGTCGGGTGGTAAAATGGAGGCCACCTCCAGAACTATGTGGAGGCAACCTCCGGTTACTATAGCGGAGGCCCCCTCCGTTTTGTCAAGCGAAAGTTCTCCGCGACCCATGAGCGCCACCGACAGCCCCACCGAGATCCTCACCGCCCGCCCCAAGCGCGCCGACGCCCGGCGCAACTACGACAAGGTGATCGCGGCGGCGCGCGAAGCGTTCGCCGAGGGCGGCACGTCCACATCGCTCGAGGAGATCGCGCGCCGCGCCGAGGTCGGGATCGGGACGCTGTACCGCAACTTCCCCAACCGCCAGGCGCTATTGGAGGCCGTCTACGTCGGCGAGCTGGAGGGCCTGTGCAACGCCGCCCGCGAGCTTGAAGACCTGGAGCCGTGGGACGCGCTGGTGAGCTGGCTGCACCGCTTCGTCGCGTACATGGCCACCAAGCAGGCGCTGGCGCACGAGCTACTGGACTACGTCGACCGCGACAGTCCGCTGTTCAGGAGCTGCCGGGCGATGATGTACGCGGCCGGCGAGCCTCTGCTGGAGCGTGCCCAGGAGGCCGGGGCCGTACGCCCCGACACCGACCTCGGCGAGATCATCCAGATGGTCGGCGGGATCGCCAAGATCCAGGGCGCCGAGCCCACTCAGATCGAGCACATCCTCGATATCGCGCTCGACGGTCTGCGCTACCGCGTGTAGCCGCGCGCGAGGGCGCGCCGGGCTCCCGCCACGAGCGCCGTCGCAGCGACGGCGGCCACCGTGGCGACGACGAAGGCCGGACGCGGATCCCCCGGATGGGTGACCGCGCCGGCGACCGCGTCGGCTGCGCCGGTCCCGGTGGCGATCCCCGTCGACAGCCACCCGAAGGCCTCGGCCGCGCTCGCCGGCGAGACCTGCCAGTCGACGTGCAGCGAGATCGTGGTCAGGCTCGGATTCAGGGCCAGGCCGGCGACGGCCAGGACCGCGCCGAGCGCGATCAGCCCGGGAGCGGGGATCGTGATGGCCGTCGCGGCGCTGAGCGCCGCGAGCAGCATCAGCAGCCGCGGGGTCGGTGCCGCCCGCCAGCGTCGGCCGCCGTAGATCGCCGCTCCGGCGATGCCGCCGATCGACAGCGCGGCGATCAGCAGGCCGCTGGCCGCCGGCGCGTGATGGGCGGTGGCGAAGGTCGGCACGCCCACCTGCACGCCGCCGATGACGGCTCCCACGAGGACCGCCGTCGGGATGAGAACGCGCATGCCGGGGGCGAGCAGCGCCGCCCCGCCGCGCTCGCGCGGCGCCACCGATCCCCGCTGCAGCCCCGGCGGGAGTGACGCGGCGAAACCGAGCGTTCCCGCGCACGCGACGGCGGCGACGGTCACCAGCGCCGCCGACGCGTTCGTGGCGCTGATGACGGCCGCGAGCAGCAGCGGCCCGGCGAGGATCGACAGCTCCTGGGTGAGGTAGACGAGGCTGTAGGCCGAGGTGCTGTCGCCGCCCGACGTGGCCGCGCCCCAGGCGACGCGCATGCAGGTCGACACCGGTGGCAGCGTGACCCCGGCGAGCACCGCGGTGGCGATCAGCGCGGCTGCGGGGGCGTGGCCATCGGCCAGCGCCACGATCCCGGCGAGCGCCGCCGGATGCGCGATCCCGCAGATCACCATCAGCCCGCGCGCGCCGCGGCGGTCGATCAGCCGGCCCTGCACCGGACGCGCTACGCCGGCCGCTACCGACAGGACGCCGACCACCGCGCCCGCGAGCGCCAGCGACCCGTGATGCTCGCGGATGACAAGGATGATCCCGATCCCACCGGCGCCCTGCGTGGTCTGGGCCAGCAGGCCGGTGAGCGCCTGCCAGCGGACCGCCGGGGAGTGGAGCAGGACGCGATAGGGGTTGGCCGCCATCCCGGCGACGCTACCGATCGAAGTGCCTAGCTGAGGGTGTCGGCGTGGGCCTTGAGCGCGAGCAGCGTGCGCCGGCTCTCGGTGCGGAACGCGCGAACCAGCACCGGCTGGAGCGGCTTGAGCGACCGGGGGATCTCGATCGCCACCAGGCGGCGCACGTGCGTCGATCGCTCCGCTGGGGCGAGCGTGTACCGCATGAGGATGTCGACGGTCCCGGCGTGCAGGCGCATCGTCATCGGCTGGTGGAAGGCCACGCGCGTGGGGCGCTCGAACTCCGTGACGGTGCCGTTGCGCACGCCGAACGGTCCGGGCTCCCGGTAGGTGGCGCCCAGGGCCACCGGCTCGGAGGAGATGTCCCGCGTCCCCCGGAACGCCGAGGACCTGCCCAGCCACCGCTCCTGTCCGGGGAGGTCGACGATGAGCTCGAAGATCGTCTCGGCCGAGCAGTGGACGTCGGCCTCACACGGGAGCTCGATCATCTACGTGGTGCGCAGCCTCAGCGTGTTGGAGTTGCCGCTCGCGTGCGTGGCGGTGGCGGGGAGCCACACGCGGTAGATCGCCCGTCCGGCGCGACCGGAGCGGATCAGGAACCGGTAGCGGCCGGCGCGATCCGCGCGTGCCGAGGCGATCGTCACCCACCGCCGGGCGCGCTTGAGCTGGAGCGCGACCCGCCGGCCGCCGGGCGCGGGCGTGACCTGGCCGCTGAAGCGGGCGGCGTGTCCGCGTGGCACGGTCCGCTGGCCGAGCGCCGCCGTGATCCGTGGCGCGACGTCGATGTGCACGGGCGCCCCCGACGCGGCGCTCAGCGCCGCGTTGCCCCCGAACACGAGCCCATAGGTGGTGTTGACGCGCGGCGTGACGCGGAAGCTGACCGTGCCCCGCGCCGAGGTGGTGGCGTTCGCGACCGGCGACGCCGCCCGCGCGCCCGCCGGCGTCTGGGTCAGGGTCACGACCTGGCCGGGGGCGCCGGCGCCGGCGGGCCGCAGCAGGGTGCCGGTGACGGCGGCGCTCGCGCCCGCGGTGATCTTGGTCCGGGTCGCGCTCGCGTGCAGGGTCCCCGCGCCCTGCTTGGCCAGCGCGACGGTCTGCGCGCCGTTGGGCCCCTGGAGCGTGAGCGTGGCTGCCGTGCCGGTGGCCGCTGGGGCCGCCGAGACGGTCAGCGTGCAGCTCGCACCCGCGCCGGCGGTGCAGGTCAGCGGCGCCACCGACCAGCCGCTGACGCCCGCCGGCAGCGAGGCCGCGATCGCCATGCTCTGCCCGGACGCGGCGATCGTCACCGTCGCCGACGACTGCGCCGGCGCGAAGGTCAGCGACGCGGGCGACACGGTGAACGGCAGGGTGGCGGCGATCACCGCCCAGGTGGGGTCGAGCGGCGCGTCGGACTGTCCGGGGCCGGTCTGGGTGTCGCCGCCGACGAACAGCTCGGTCTGTGATGCGCCGAACTGCCCGGTGGCGTCCCCGGCGCCCATCACTACCGGCGGGACCAACGGCCACAGGATGTCGTGGCGGTGTCCCCAGCAACCGGAATCGCCCGGGGCGGTGCAGTCGATGTTGCCCGACCCGAGCCCGTCGTCGTACATCCATACGAAGTCGGCCTCGAACGGGGAGGCGTAGCCGCCCTCCCAGTTGGCCGTCCACGTGTTGCCGTTAAACGTGGTGGGGTGGGGGTCCGCGTCGTTCTGGGCGCCGGTGAGCGCATCCTGATCCAGCGGGCCCGAGAGCCCGATGACCGGGGCCAATCCCCGGTCCACCCGCTCCAGGTTGGAGAGGACGAGTAGCTGCGCCGGCACGCTGAGCGAGGGGAAGTCGCCGGGCAGCTGCATCGGGCCGATGCCCTCGGCGGCCCGCGCCGCGTCCAGATCAGCCAGCGCCGCGGTCTGGCACGCCTGGCCGGCCGGATTGGCCCGGCATGCCTGCAGCGTGGCCTGGCTGAGCATCCGGTTGGCGGGCGGATCGGCCGCGGCCGCGACCGAGGCGGCGGGCCACATCGCGACCAGCCCGCACCCCAGCGCGATGAGAGGTCGCACGTCGATGCGCCGTGACCATACTGGTAGAACCCCCGGGATGGCCATGTTCCACGTCGTTGTGACGCGCACCGGGCCGAATTGGATGGCCGGGCGACCGCTGGAGGAGCAGACCGGCTGGACCGATCACGCCGCGTTTATGGATGCGCTCGTCGCGCAGGGCTTCATCGTGCTGGGCGGCCCGCTTGGTGACGAACAGCGTGTCGTGCACGCCGTGGAGGCCGAGTCTGAGACCGCGATCCGCGAGACCCTGGCCCACGACCCGTGGAGCGACACGCACCTGCGGATCGAGGCCATCGATGAGTGGACGATCCGACTGGACGGGCGTCACGAGCGCGATCGGTAGCCACGCCGCTGTGGCGGCAGAGTCACTGCCGCCAGCGCCGCTCCCGCTTGGTGGGCCGTAGCTTCGGCGGGGCCGGTGAGAACGTGAAGCGGAACTTCGCCTGGCGGACCGCCCGCCGCATCGCGCTGGTCGCGGATGCGGCGCCGGTGGTCAGGTTGAGCACTGTCACCGAGTTAGCGGGGAAGCGGTAGGTGAAGCTCGCGCCCACGCGACCAAGCCCACGCGTGGCCGGTGACACTGCGTTGGGGTGAGCCAGCGAGTTCATCGCATCAGGGTTGCCGGTGAGGGTGGTCGCGGTACCGCCACTCGCTCCGCCCCCGAGGCCCGCCAGGGAGATCGTGGTCTGCGCAGGCGCGCTCCCGTCGTTGACCACCGTCAGGTAGGTGTGGCCGTTGCCCTGGGACGCCACCTGGAACAAGGTGCCACTGCCCGAGACGACCTGTGAGCCGATGACGTGATCCCCGTGTTGAGTGGACATGATCTCCTGGGCCCAGTAGGAGGGTGACACGTAGCTCTTGAGCGCGTTGTATCCGATTAGGTTGGTCGGCCAGCTGGGCACGTTGACGTTGACCAACAGCGGGGCGTAGGACGCGCCGAGCACCAGATCGGAGTTGCGCTCCACCCCGGTGAGGAACGCGGCCTCGCCGACGGCGTTGGCCAGGGTCCCCGTGGGCGTGCCATTGGTGGTGGCGTACTCGCCCACCAGCACCTTGGGCCCGGTGCGGCTCACGCTGTCGAAGATGTGGGCGTTCTCGGCGAAGTACGAGGGGTCGTTGTTGTAGTAGTGCTCGTCCACGATGTCCACCGGGCCGTTGGTGACCGGCGTGGTGGCGATGAGCTTGAGCTGCGGGTACGCCGCGCGGATCGCGTTGGCGAACATCGGGTACCGGTAGGCGTTGTAGCTGCCCGAGGAGTCGAAGAAGTCCTCGTTGCCGATCTCCACCATGCCCACGTCGAACGGAGCCGGATGGCCGTCAGCGGCGCGCTGCGCGCCCCAGAACGTCGAGGTCGGCCCGATCGCGTACTGGATCTCATCCAGCGCGGACTGCACGTAGGGCTCGAGCTGGCTCTGGGGCACGACGGTGCCGGTGAGCGTGTAGCCCGTCCACACGGCGAGCACGGGCGAGGCATGGAGCTGCTCGGCGAGCTCCAGGTACTCGAGCAGGCCCATCCCGTCCTGGGACCAGTAGCCCCACGCGCTGTTGAAGTGGCCCGGCCGATCCTGGATCGGGCCGATCGTGTTCTCCCAGTCAAAGCGGGTGTCGATCGTGTCGCCCTCCAGGTAGTTGCCGCCGGGGATCCGCAGGTAGCCCGGATGCAGCGCCGCCAGCTCCTGCATCAGGTCGATACGGAACCCGTTGGCGGCGTTGTCATACGTGGGCGGGAACAGCGACACGATCGTGAACCACAGGTCGCTGCCCGCCGCCGGCGCGGCCGGGGTGGAGATGACAAAGCGGTTGTCCAGCGAAGCGGGCATGCCGCGGCCGGTCTGCAGGGTGGTGGAGAACTGCTGCCAGGAGCCCGTCACACCGCTCACAGTGGCCGACGCCCAGATGCGACCCGACGTGCTCTCCAGGTCCACCGTGAGCGGACCCGGGTCCGCCGCGTCGCTGCGCGCGAAGAAGGACACCCGGTAAGTGGTCGAGGGCTTGACCGGGATCCCCCAGTAGCCGGCGTTGGCGACGCCGACGCGACCGCCCGAGGCTCCGCTGGGCACCGCCAGCTTCAGGCTGACGGGGTTGGCCGAGTTCAGGGGCTGGGTGGAGTCCAGCGAGATGTTCGCGCTGCCCCCCGAGCCGCTGACCGCGGACCACGCCACCGGGCTCGACGTGCTCTCCTTAAGATCGCGGTTGCGGATCAGCTCGGCGTAGAGGCCGCCGTCGCCGGAGTGGTTGATCTCCTCCAGGAACTCCCCGAACTGCGTGGAGTTGATCGACGGGCCGCGCTGGGACGCATCAACTGACAGCGTCCCCGGGCCCGCCATCTGCGAGATGGCGCCGGCGCCCAGGACGCCCGAGAACGTCTGGACGTCGTCGATGTTTCCGGAGACGAAGTCGACCATGCCCGAGTTGAAGAACCCGCGGCCCACGGCCAACGGCCCCGTGGCACCCCAGTTGGGCACGTAGGGCTGGGTCTGCTGCAGGATTCCGTTGACGTACAGCGAGATCGTCTGCCTGACCGCGTCGTAGACCCCGGCGAGGTGGTACCACTCGTTGGGCTGGGGGATGATGTTGGGCGCGCTGGCGATGATGCCCAGCGCCTTGGGGGAGTCATAGGCGGGGCGGGTGAACGCGAAGCGGCCCGTGTCGGCCCGCAACTGCAGGAAGAAGCCGCTGATCTGCGTGCCGTCCTGGCTGACGAACGTCTGGTAGCCGGTGGTGCGGGTGAGGTAGACCCAGGCCGAGACCGTGAAGCTCTGGGTGGTGTCCACGACCGGCCCGGCGGCATGCGCGTACTGGCCGCTTCCGTTGAGCGCCAGCGAATGCGCCCCGACGATGCCGGGGCCCCACGACGCCCCGCCCGCGAGCATGAGCGGGTGACCGGCGCCCGAGCTGTCGGCGGCGGTGGTTCCCGTGCCCTCGTCAAACGTCCAATGCCCCGTCTGCGTGGCGGGCGCGGCCGCCGCCGCTATGCCCGGCAGGACGAGGATGGCGCCGGCCGCCACGACGATGGAAAAGAGACGCAGGAAAGCTCGGCCCGGACGGCGCCGCGGCGTGCACACGGTCATCTTCTGTCTCCCTCTCTCCGCCCACCTGGCCGCGCCATGTGAGCGCTAACAAATCAGGTGGAGTTTGGGGTACCCGTGGGGGTACGTGCCGAAACCCTCAATGCGGGGCGGTCGTCAGCTGCGCGACACTCCGCGCGGCGGTGCTTCAGCGTGCCGGCCGCGCGGTCCTTTAGACGATCTTGCCCGGGTTCAGGTGGCGCCCGGGATCGGTCCCCTGGAACAGGGCCTTGAGCATCTCCACTCCGGGCTCGGAGATGTCCTGGCCCAGCCAGCGTGCGTGCTCGGTCCCGACGGCGTGGTGATGCGACAGGGTCGCGCCGTTGTCCACGAACGTCTGCTGGACGACCGACTTGACCACGTCGTATTCGGCGAGCAGGTCGCCGCCCGGGGAGGGCGGGAAGGCGAAGGTGAAGTACAGGCAGGCGCCGGCGTGGTAGCTGTGGGAGAGGTGGCACATGATGTAGCCCTGGACGCCGAGGTCGGCGAAGGTACGCTCGGCAGCGCCGGTGACGGCGTCGTACACGGGCTGCAGCCGGCTCCACGGCATCGCGGTCTCCGACACGTCCCCGGCCACCCCGCGGTCCAGCAGGAAGTCGCGGATGTAGGGGGTGTCGAACTTCTTCTGGTCATAGAGGGCGCCCGGGCCCGAGCCGATGCACAGGCCGTTGTGGGCCTTGACGATGCGGCCGACCGCCTTGCGCTCGCGCGAGACGTGGGCCTCGCTGCCCTCATAACCGATGAACGACAGCGCCATCTGCTCGACGTCGTAGCCCAGCCGGCGCTCGAGGAACGTGCGCAGCGCCCAGGACTGAAGCTTGTCCAGCAGCGTCGGGCGCTTGCGGGTGGCGAAGGAGAACTGGGTCTCGTGGCCGTCGGAGACGCGCGTCACCGAGACGCTGCATTCGCTCTCGGCGATGGCGCGCATCGCCGCCAGGCCCGCCGCGAAGGTGGGAAACAGATAGCCGAGGATGACGCGCTTCTCCGGGAGGCGCCGCACCTCCACCGTCGCCTCGGTGATGATGCCCAGGCGGCCTTCCGAGCCGAGGATCATCTGCCGCACGCTCGGTCCCGTCGACATGGCCGGGACAGGGCGGGTGACGAGCATCCCCGACGGCGTCACCACGCGCAGGCCCTTGGTGAGGTCGGCGATGTCGCCGTAGCGGTCTGACTGCATGCCCGAGGAGCGGGTGGCGATCCAGCCGCCCAGCGTGGAGTGGGGGAACGAGTCCGGAAAGTGTCCGAGGGTGTAGCCCCGCGCCTCCAGTTGCTTCTCGAGGTCCGGCCCCAACACGCCCGCTTGCACGCGGGCCAGCCGCGATGCGCCGTCGACCTCCAGCACCCGGTCCAGCCGCCCCAGGTCGACGGAGATGACCGGGCGGATCTCGTCCGCGGGCGCCTCGAGCGAGCCGGAGATCGACGAGCCGCCGCCGAAGGGGATGAGGACCGCGTCGGCGTCGAGCGCCGCCTCCAGGACGGCGGTGACCTCGTCCTCGGCGCCGGGCCGCACCACGACATCGGGGACGCGGCGCAGCTCCCCGCGTCGCTGGAGGATGAGGTCGCGCAGGGACTTGCCGCGCGTGTGGACGACCCGGTCGAGGCGACCGACGGATACGAACTCGTCGCCCACCGCCTGGCGCAGCGCGGCGCCGAGCTCCTCCGGCAGGTTCGGCTCGGGCACCGGCAGTTCCTCGAAGCGCACGGGAGCCTCGGTGCGGGGACCGACCCGGATCCCCAGCACGCGCTCGATGAACGGCGCGAGGTCGGGCTTGTCCACGTGCGTGAACTCGACGCCCTCGTGTCCCCAACCCCACCATTTCATTGCGGCCATTGCGTGCTGGACCTTAGGCGATGCGTCCGGCGCGTCGTCCGGCGCGTGATTTTTCGGTGAACGCGGTGATCCGCTCCCGCCCGCATCCCGTAGGGGCTGGTGAGAGAGAGCTGAGGGCCTGGCCTGGGCCGCGACGACGCGGCGCTGTGGGAGGCGAACGAGGCGATGGACCGGTCGCTCGGCGCACAACCCAATAGGAGGACTCCATGAGTGACCTCACCAGGCGCGGGTTCGTCAAGAACTCCGCGGCGGCGACGGCCGGCATCACCGTGATTGGCGCGCTGCTCTCAGAGCACGCCGACGCCAAGGCCGGCGAACCGGGAGCCAAGGCGGTCGTGGCCTACGTCCGGGACCCGCGCAAGGGCGACATCTCGGTCCTGACCGGCGACCGCGAAGTGCACGTCCACGATCGCCGGCTCGCCGCCGCGATCGCGCGCGCCGCGGGCTGAGCCCCTCCGCCCGCGCAGCACCCGTTCTCACAACACACCTAACCGGAGGTAGAGCATGTCGTCTCATCGCGAGGCGCCGGCGATCAGCAAGGACCCAGTCGCCGACAACACCGACACCTATGCGTTCGTCAGCCCGGATGACCCGGGCACGGTCACGATCATCTCCAACTATCTGCCGCTGGAGGCGCCGTTCGGCGGCCCGAACTTCTTCGAGTTCGGCGACGACGTCCTGTATGAGATCCACATCGACAACGACGCCGACGGACGCCCGGACATCACCTACCAGTTCGAGTTCAACACCCAGGTTCGCAACCCCGACACGTTCCTGTACAACACCGGCCCGATCTCGACGATCGACAGCGCCAACTGGAACCGGCGGCAGTTCTACAGCGTGACCCGGGTCGAGGGCGGGCGCTCGCGTGTACTGGCCGGCGAGCTGGCGTGCCCGCCGTGCAACATCGGGCCGTCCTCGACGCCGAGCTACGAGTCGCTGGCGTCCCAGGCGATCCACAGCCTGCCCGGCGGCCACACCGTGTTCGCGGGCCAGCGGCTGGAGGGGTTCTATGTCGACCTGGGCGCGGTGTTCGACCTGGCCGACCTGCGGCCGTTCCAGAACCTCCACCTGGCGTCGATGGTCCCGCCGGCGGCCGGCGTGGACGCCACGCACGGCTTCGGCGTGCACGCGATCGCGCTGAAGGTCCCGATCTCGCAGCTCACCCGGGACGGCTCGACGCCGGCGAATCCGATGTCGGGGAAGTCGGTCATCGGCGTGTGGGCCGCGGCCAAGCGCCGGCGGGCCGTGGTCCGCGAGCCCGGCTTCGCGTTCGAGGCCGGACCGTGGGTCCAGGTGTCGCGGCTGGGCAACCCACTGTTCAACGAGGTGATCGTGCCGATGGGCGAGAAGGACCGCTGGAACGCCTTGCCGGCTTGGGAGGACGGCCTGTTCCTCAAGTATGTCCAGCACCCCGAGCTGGCGGCGCTGCTGCCGGTCCTCTACCCGGGGGTGTTCCCCAACCTGGCCGGGCTCAAGGCGGCGCGAGCCGATCTGGTGGCCATCCTGCTCACGGGGCTGCCCGCCGGCATCGTCCCGGGCTTTCAGAACTCCACCGGGCCCACGTACGCCGACCAGCTCAGGCTCAACGTCGCCATCCCGCCGACCCCCAGCGCACGGGCGAGCGCCCTTGGGGTCGTCGGCGGCGACCTGGCCGGCTTCCCCAACGGGCGCCGCGTGTTCGACGACGTCGTCACCATCGAGCTGCGGGCGATCGCGGGCCTCACCTATCCGCTGGTCAACCCCGCCTACACGCCGGACGGCGCGGCAGGTGCGGTGACCGACGGGCTGACGGCCGCCAGTACGAGTTACCTGTCGCAGTTCCCGTACCTGGGGACGCCGCAGAGCGGGTTCGTCACGACGCCGCTGGCGGCGTGAGCGTGGTGACGCGATGATGGCCGCGACCAACGACCACGTCCACGAGCACCCCAACGGCGATCTCGGGGCCCAGCACGCCGCCAGCGCCAGCGTGGCGCTGGACATCGGCGTGGGGCGAGGTGCCCTCGTCATCTATCCGAGCGAGCGCTACCGCGGGACGGAGATCGAGATCAGCCGCGCGGACGGGGACGGCCGACGCGTCCACACCGGCGTGCACGAGCGCTCGACCGGGGCCGGATCCAGGCTGACGGCGATCTTCGGCAGCCTGGCCGACGGCGACTACGTCGTCTGGGCCGACGCGACGACGGCACGGACGACGGTCCGGGTGTCCGAGGGCGAGGTCACGGAGCTGTTCCTGATCTGAGCACACGCACGGCGCGGGGCGCTCGTGTCACGGCGGGCGCCCTCGCCCCGACTCTGGAGGCCGAGATGCAACGAAGCACAACGGGCGCGCAGCGCCCGTCGCTGACACGAGGGGAGCGGCGCACGCTGGCGAGCATGGGCGGCGTCGTGATCGGGCTGCACGTCGTGGGGTTCTTCATCCTCTTAGCGGTGGTGGCGCCTCACCACTACGCGCTGGGATCGTCAGGGGCGTTCACCGTGGGCCTGGGGCTGACCGCCTACACGCTGGGGTTGCGCCATGCGTTCGACGCCGACCACATCTCGGCGATCGACAACACCACGCGCAAGCTGATGGCCGAGCGCCAGCGACCGCTCAGCGTCGGCTTCTGGTTCTCGCTGGGGCACTCGAGCGTCGTGTTCGGGCTGGCCGTGTTGTTCGCGGTCGGCATCCGCGCCCTCAGCGGGCCGGTGCGCAACGACGGCTCGGCGCTGCACCGGGTCACGAGCCTGATCGGAACCGGCGTCTCCGGTGGCTTTCTGTACGTGATCGCGGCGCTCAATCTCGTGGTCCTGCTGGGGATCCTGCGGGTCTGCCGCGCGATGCGCAGCGGCCGCTTTGACGAGGCCGAGCTCGAGCGTCAGCTCAACTCGCGCGGCCTGATGAACCGCGTGTATGGACGGTTTACCCGGATGGTGAGCCGCCCGTGGCACATGTATCCGCTGGGGCTGCTGTTCGGCCTGGGCTTCGACACCGCCACGGAGGTGGCGCTGCTGTTCCTGGCCGCCGGGGCCGCGGGGGCCGGGCTGCCGTTCTACGCGATCCTGTGCCTGCCGATCCTGTTCGCGGCGGGGATGTCGCTGCTGGACACGATCGACGGCTCGTTCATGAACTTCGCGTACGGGTGGGCGTTCTCCAAGCCTGTGCGCAAGGTCTTCTACAACATCGCGATCACCGGCCTGTCGGTGGCGATCGCCCTGATCGTGGGGACGATCGAGCTGCTGGGGCTGGCGGCCGGAGAGCTGGGGCTCAAGGGCGCGTTCTGGGACGCGGTGTCGCAGATCGACGTCAACACGCTCGGCTACGTGATCGTCGGGCTGTTCGTCGCCGTGTTGACAGGGGCGCTGCTGGTGTGGCGCTTTGCCGGCATCGAGGAGCGCTGGAGCGCGAACCTCAGGTAGTGGGGACAACGATCTCGCCGATCACCTCGGTCCGCCCCTGCGTGTGCCGGCGGGCGGTGACCGCGGCGGCGATGGCGTCGCGCTGGTCCTGATTCGTGCGCGTCGGCACGCCGGCCAGGGAGAGCTGCTCCAGGCCCTGCCGGCTCCAGAGCGACCGGCTCGCCGGGCCCCGCGGCCCGCACCAGCGCGTCCACGACGCGGTGGGGAAGACCTCGATGGCCTCGGTCCCGAGCGCGCCCAGGGCGGCGAACAGGGCAAGGCCATGGCGCACCCACCCGTAGTAGTCGCCGGCGCCCACGTGCCCGAGGTCCGGGGTCCACCGGATGCCGCACACGCGGCGGCAGAGCTCGCGCTCGCTCGCGCGCGAGGTGTGCCCGGGGGGCGCGCAGGAGCGCGGGCTGTCGATGGCCACGAGTACCGGTGAGTGCTCCGCCACAAGCCTCACGACCCCGTCGACGGTCAACCCGCCCCGGAGCAGGAGCAACGACCGCTCGTCCACCAGCGCCGCGTCGAAGCCTTTGCGCTCCGCGCCGACGTCGACCCCCAGCCACCGCGCCATGCGTGGAGGCTAGATCGCGTCGGGGTTAAACGGCGCTTGGGAGGGGGGTGGATTTGGCCACCCCACAGGCTCTTTATAGATGTGGGAGATAGTTCTAATCAGGTTGGAAACATCTCCCAGAATCCCCGGGATCCGGCGGTTCGGGAGCTCGCTCGGCGGCAGGCCGGGCACGTGACGCGCGGTCAGTTGTTGGAGATTGGGCTTGGCAGCGCGGCGGTTGGTGCTCGGGTGAAGGCCGGGGCGCTGGTGGCGCGCTACCCCGGGGTCTACGCGCTGGCGCCGGCGCGGGTGGATCCGCCGGCTTTGGCGGCCGCGGCGGTGCTGGCGGGTGGGCCTGACGCGGTGCTCAGCCACTTCTCGGCGGCCTTCCTGTGGGGGTTTGTCCCGCGGTGGCAGCCGCCGCCGGAAATTACCCTGGCGGCGGGGGATCGCCGTCCACGCGGCATCCTCACCCATCGTTGCCCGTCGTTAAAGCGCCGGGATATCCGCCGCCAACTCGGGGTCCCGGTGACCAGTCCGGCGCGCACGATCCTGGACATCGCGCCCCGTCTGACCGTCAAGCAGCGCACCCGGCTGGTCAACAACGCCCGCCGCGACGGTCATCTGCACCCCGACAGCTTTAGCGATGTCCTGGCCCGTAACCCGTTGCACCCCGGCACGCGGCTGCTCAGACCCTTCGCCGAAGACCACATCAACCCCACCCGCTCCCCGTTTGAGGACGACTTCCTCGCATTTGTCGCGAGGTACGGGCTGCCGACCCCCCGCATCAACGTCCACGTCAACGGCCGGGAGGTCGACGCCTACTTCCCCGAGCACAACCTGATCGTCGAGTTAGACGGCTGGGACCATCACAAGGACCGCGAGGCGTTTGAGTCAGACCGCGAGCGCGACGCCGAGAACCTCCGATATGGCCTCAAGACGCTGCGGATCACCAAGCAGCGCATGACCCAGACCCCCGACCGGGAAGCTGCCCGGCTACAGGAGATTCTCGAGCGCGGCTAGGAGCGGCACCCCCGAAGTCGGAGTCGGGCCGGCTCGTGGGGGTGACGGGTCCGGCGGAGAGGAACGTGACGAGTAAAAGCGATAGCTGGAGTGTCGTCCATTGCGCCGGCGGCAGCAGGCCGAGCTCGTCGTAGAGGCGCAGCGCCTTGGGCGACAGGCGGACCGGCCGGCGAACTCGCCGATGCTCATCAGCTCCAATGGGCCATCTCCATCGTGGGTGTGCATGGTTGCGCGACCGGTCTGCGGCCTCCCCCTGGGACAAGGTCAAGGGCTGTCCATACGATGTGTGGCCGCCGTGACGACACCGGTCCCGCAGCTGTACTTCGACCTCGGCTCTCCGTATGCGTACCTGGCGCTGGAGCGCGCGGAGGCGGTACTCGGGGGTCCGGTCGTGCTCGAGCCCGTGCTCGTCGGCGCGATCTTCGGGTGGCGCGGGAGCGGCTCATGGGCGCTCACCGGCGAGCGGGCGGCGGGCATGGCGGAGATCGAGCGCCGGGCGCAGCGCTACGGGCTGCCGCCAATGGACTGGCCGTCCGACTGGCCCGCGAACGCGCTCAGCGCGATGCGCTGCGCCGTCTGGGCCGTGCGCCGGCGCCGGCTCGCCCCGTTCGCGCGCGAGGTGGGACGCCGCCAATGGACGGAGGCCGCCGTGATCTCCGACCTCGACGTTCTCGCCGACTGCGCCTCCGCGGTCGGCCTCGACGCCGCGGAGATGCTCGACGCCATTCGCGCCCCCGAGCTCAAGGAGCACCTGCGCAGCCTCACCGAGCGCGCCTGGGAGGTCGGCGTGCGGGGCGTGCCCACGCTGCGGATCGGCGAGCGCCTGTTCTTCGGCGACGACCGCCTGGAGCAGGCCGCCGCCGCCATGTCGTAGGCTGGCGCGGATGTGGCCCGACGGGACCGATGGCTGACGCGCCAATCCGCCTCTACGGCATCCCGATGTCACATCCGGTGGTGGCCGTACGCGGCATGCTCGACCGCAAGGGGCTGGACTACCGCTACGTGGAGCTGCTGGCGGGCGCCCATCCCCCGAGCCTGTGGGCGCTCGGTTTTCGCGGCATCACCGTGCCGGCGATCCGGTTCGAAGACGGCCGCCGGGTCCAGGGGTCGCTGGCGATCGCCGCGGCGCTGGAGGAGGTGGCGCCCGCGCCCTCGCTGTACCCGTCCGAGCCGGCGGCGCGTGCCGCCGCGCAGGCGGCCGAGGGCTGGGGCGAGACGGTGCTCCAGCCGGTGCCGCGTCGGCTGATCCGCTGGGGTCTGCGGGCCAGCCTGCGACAGCGCCAGTGGTTCGCCGACGTCGCCACCCCGCTGCCGGCGCCCGCCGTGGCCGGCTGGCTGCTCACGCCGCTGACGCCGGTGTTCGTCAAGCTGGTGGGAGCCGACGACGACAGCGTCCGTGGCGACCTCGCCGCACTCCCCGGGCTCCTGGATGAGGTCGATCGGCTGCTCGAGAGCGGCGTGATCGGCGGCGCCGACCTCGGTGCGGCCGACTTCCAGATCGCGGCGTCGGTGCGGATGCTGCTGGCGATGGCGGACGTCGGCCGGCTCGTGGTCGGGCGCCCGGCCGAGGCGTTCGCCCGACGCGCAGTCCCGGAATATCCCGCCATCCCAGCCGCGCTGCCGCCGGATTGGCTGCCTGCCGCCCCGACGGGAGGCTGATGGCCTGGCCCTCCGCGCCCCGGGCGTGTAGCGTCCGAAGTCGTGGTGGACCGGGCCACGAGGAGACGGTTTCGCGATGGGGACCCCGACGCGGTACGAGCGATCTACCGCGAGTACGGGCGGCTGGTGTTCGCGGTGGCGCTGCGGGCGCTCGGTGACCGCGGGCTCGCCGAGGAGGTGACCCAGCAAGCGTTCGTCAAGGCGTGGCGGGCAGCGGCCACGGTCGACGACAGCCGTGAGCTCGGGCCCTGGCTGGCGGCGATCGCCCGGCGCACCGCCATCGACGTGTATCGCCGCGAGTCGCTGCGCACGGGCGCGCCCCTGGAGTCGGTGGCGCCCGACGACCCGGCGGTCGTCACCGCGCCCGCCTCGGCGGAGGCGCTGTATGAGACCTGGGAGGTGCGCCAGGCCGTCGGTGAGCTGCCCGACGACGAGCGTGAGGTCGTGCGCCTGCAGCATTTCGGGGGAATGACCCACGGCCAGATCGCCGAGCAGCTCGGCGTGGCGGTGGGCACAGTGAAATCACGGTCGTTTCGCGCGCACCGCCGGCTGGCGACCGCTCTGGGGCATCTGAGGGAGTGAGCGGATGAGCCCGAGTGCCGCGCAGGCGAACCGAATGGTGTTCCCTTCCGTAGTCAGGACAGATAAGGAGCTGCCGTGACAGCGAGCGACGACGACAGGATTGCGTACCTCGCCGGCGAGGACGTCCCGTCGCTGTCCGCCGACGAGGCGGCTGAGCTGGACATGCTGCGCGCCGAACTGGGCGCCGCGGCCGTCTGGGACGAGCCGCCCGCCGGCCTGGAGGACCAGGTGGTGCGGGCGGTGACCGAGGCCGCGGCCGCCGAGACGGCGACGACTGCGGGGCACGCCGAGCACAAGACACAACAGGACGCGGCGTCGCAGTCGTGGTGGACCCGGCTGCGCGCGCGGCTGTCGCTGCGTCCCGCCCTCGCCCTGTCGCTGCCGCTGGCGGCCGCCGCCGCGGTGGCCATCGTGCTCGTGACCAGCTCGAACAGCGGCCCGCACGAGCTCCAGTTTGCGATGGTGGTGCAGGGGACGCCCCTGGCGCCGGACGCCAGCGGCTCGGCGACGCTGACCAAGAAGGCCTCGGGCTGGGAGATCAAGCTGAACGCCACCGGCCTGCCGCGCCGCGAGGGCAAGCAGTTCTATCAGGCATGGCTCAAGAACGCCGCAGGTGTCCTCGTCCCGGTGGGGACGTTCAACGACGCCAGAAACGTCACCCTATGGTCCGGCGTGCCGGTGACCAAGTTCCGCAGCCTCACCGTCACCCAGCAGGTGGCCAACGGGAACCCGAAGTCATCGGGGCGCCGCGTGCTCACCGGCACGATCCGCTGACCGGCTGACACAGACCGCGAACCGTTCGCGCCGCGGGTCCGTAGATGGGGTTCGAGACTCCAACTCGAACGACATCAACGGAGGGGACCAAATATGGGGATCCACAGACGTGCGCTCAGGCGATCGCAGATCGCCCTTGCGGGGACGGTCGCAGCGCTGGCCACCGCCGGCTCGGCGTTCGCGCTGCAGGGACTGCCACCCGGCGTTCAGGTCAACAGTGATACGGCGGCCGGCATCAACCCCGCGCTCAATGTCAGCGGCGAGGATCCGGCCAACGCCGACGTCGTTGGCGGCGCGCTGACCGCCGGCAAGCCGGCCGTGCCCTGGTCGGTGTTCCGCCAGACCGAGGCCAGCCCTGCCCACGACCAGATCTTCTCGCGCTCGTTCGCGGGCGGCGCGTGGACGACGCGTGGCAACGGGACCGTCGGCGGCAGCTCGAGCGCGTCGCCGCAGTTCAGCGGTTCGCTGAACTTCGACCAGGGTGTGGACGGCGAGGCGCCGTCGATCGACTTCGCGGGCGCCGGCCGGACGGTGCCATGGGCGACCTGGTACGAGAACACCTCCGGGGGCGCGTTCGGCTCCAACAACATCTTCGCCAGCCGTTTCGACGCCACGCAGAACAAGTGGGTGTTCGCCGGACAGGGCCGGGGCCTGGGCGGCGCCTCCGGCGTTGAGGTCCCGTCGCTCAACATCCACACCAACCAGGACGCCGAGAACCCGTCGGTGGCGGGCGGCAACGCCGGTACGGCCACGGCGGCCCCAGATCCGACCAAGCCCGGACCGTGGATCACGTGGCAGGAGACCTCGACGCAACTCGAGAACGCGATCCATCCGGATCAGATCTTCGTGGAGCGCCCGATCGGACCTGGCTCGGCCAACTGCACCGGCGTCACCCCGGGCGGGACCGCCAGCATGCCCCTCGGCGGGTTCTGCTGGCAGCAGACGGGGATCGATCGGTTCGGGTCGGGGACGCTTGATCCCAGCCTGAACGTCGATCCCACGCGCAACGGCGTGGAGCCCGACATCGCCTTCACCGGCGCCCAGGACTCCGTGCCGTGGGTCGTGTGGTACGAGAAGGACAACACCGGGACCTCGGGCAATCCCCACCCGCTGCGCGACAACGAGATGGTGTTCGCCGCCAAGGGTGTCGCCGATGCGACCGCTGACGGCGGGATGCACTGGGTGTCCGTTGGTAACAACGCGCAGGGTGTCCTCGACACCAGCGGGACCTCCCCGCAGAATTTCGGGTCGTGTGCGGCTGACGCCACGAGCGAGGAGAACTGCTCGCTGAACGCTAATCCGACGGTGAGCGCCGAGGATCCGCGCGTGGCCGCCGGCACGATGAACCCGGCCAACCCGACCGTGCCGTGGGTTGCGTGGGATGAGGTCGTCGGCAGCCACCAGCAGGTGTTCGTCAGCCGTCTCGTCGGGACCGGCGCGGCCGCCCGCTTTGTCATCGTCAACGGCGGCCAGCCGATCTCGCAGGCCAACAACGCCGACGCGACCCGCCCCGACATCACGTTCTCGGGCAACACCCCGTACGTGACGTGGCGGGTGACGGACGCCAACACCGGCGCCACGACCGAGACCGTCGGTCACTTCGTCAACGCGGCGACCCCGACGTTCGTGGTGGACAAGAGCGGCATCCCGCTCACCCCGACCGGGACGAACCCCGGCCAGGCCGATGTGCGGGAGCCGATCTCGTCCGGGTGCACCGCCAACCCGTTCAACGCGGATGGCGCAACGTGCCAGGGCGGCGCGCTGGGAACGCCGTTCTTCCTGTTCACCAACGGGACGAGCCCGCTCAGCCTGTTCGCCGACGCCTACCAGCCGGATGCTCCTGTGACCGGCGCGGCGACCGGGGTCAGTCAGTCCGCGGCGACCGTGAGCGGCAGCGTCAATCCCGAAGGGGCGCGGGCGAGCGTCTCCTTCCAGTTCGGGACCACCACCGCTTACGGGCAGTCCACGGCGGCGCAGCTCACTGGCCCCGACAACGCGGCTGACACGTTCAGCGCAGCGCTCACCGGCCTGCCGGCGGGGACGACCATCCACTATCGCGCGATGGCCACCAGCGACTTCGGCACGCAGTTGGGCGCCGATCAGACGCTGACCACCAAGTCACCGCCCGTGGTCGTCCCCGGTCGCGCGTCGGTCGGGCACGCCAAGGTGAAGGGCACCACCGTGAGCGTCCCGATCAGCTGCAAGGGCGACACGAGCTGCACGGTGTCGCTGAAGCTGACGGTGACCGAGACCCTCAGGGGCCACAAGGTCATCGCGGTCAGCGCACGCAAGGCCAAGGTGACGCACAAGACGATCGTCCTCGGCACCGCGTCGGCGACGATCCCCGCTGGGCGCACCGCGACGGTCAAGATCGGCCTGAACCGGACCGGTCGCCACCTGCTGGCGGCACGTCACCGGCTCACGGCCAAGCTGACTGTCACCCAGCGGGTGAACGGCCGCAACCGGACGATCTCCACGCAGAAGGTGACGTTCAAGGCGCCCAAGCTCAGGCACGGAGGGCACTGACGCGGCACAGGCGCTGACACCCTGACCGGCGAACTGGGCCCTCGTCGAGCTGCGCGCTCGGCGGGGGCTCGGTTTGCGTGGGGCTACGTCAGAGGCCGGGCCAGCGCGGCCGCCGGCTCGCGGCCCTCGAGCACGGCGGCGACCGCCTCGGCGGCGATCCGGTAGGGCGCGTCGCTTGACTCGGGCGAGTACCACGCTGAGTGCGGGTTGATGACGGTGCGCGGCCAGCGCAGGGCCGGCTCGTCGGCCGTCGGGGGCTCATCAGGGAGCACGTCGAGCGCGCACCCGCCGAGCCGGCCCGCGCGCAGCGCCTCGCCCAGCGCCTCGTGGTCCACCAGCGCCGACCGCGCGCAGTTGACCAGATAGGCGTCGGGCCGCATCAGGGCCAATTGCTCGGCGCCGATCAAGCCCTGCGTCTCCTCGGTGAGCAGGGCGTGCAGGGTGACGACGTCCGCCGCCGCCAGCAGCACGCCGAGCTCCACCAGTTCGGCTGGGGCGGCCACCGCCGGATCGACCATCGGGTCGGCGGCGAGCACGCGCATACCCAGGGCGTGGGCGCGCCAGGCCACGGCGCGGCCGATCCGTCCCAGCCCGACGATCCCTAGCACCGCGCCAGAGACGCGGCGCCCCGGCGCGTCGAGATGGTCGTAGCGCCCGGCGTGGACCGAGCGGTCCAGCAGCGTCACGCCGCGCAGGAGATCCAGAGCGAAGGCGATCGCGTGCTCGGCGACCTCGTCGTCGCAGTAACCGGGACAGTGGGTGGCCCATGCTCCGGCGGCGGCGATCGCGGCCAGGTCGAGGTGGTCGTAGCCGGTCGCGGTGGCCGCCACGATTCGCACGGACGGGAGCGCCGCGAGCTCGCGCGGCCCCACCGCCACCTCGGTGCCGACGAGCACCCCGACTACGTCATCGCCTGCGGGCAGACGCTCGGCGCGCTCGACCGCGACATCCGGGTGGCCGCTGAGCCCGCCGCGCGCCGCGTCCACGTCGCCGACCTCGTCGATCAACACGACGCGAGACATGGTTGCGGTCAGGACGCCGGCATGTGGAAGGTGAACATGCGCTCGGCGTCGATCCGGGCGTACATCGGCGACACCGCCTCGAGGAACTCCTGCTCCCACTGCTCGCCGTAGATCGGGACGTAGATCTCCAGGAGCGTGCGCCGGAAGTCGGCGTGCTCGGGCACGGTGATGTCGATCGGCACCGCGCGGCCGTGAACGGTGACCGCCAGTTCCTCGCTGGGCAGGTGCGCGGCGCTGACCTGGGGACGCGCCCGGATGTGGCGAAAGCGCACCGAGTTCGCCGCTGAGCCGAAGTGGAAGGCCCCGCGGAAGAAGATCCCGTCCACCGGGCCGACGATGGGACGGCAGTCAGCCGTGACCGTGGCCAGCGACAGCAGGCACATTCCGGTCAGCCGCTCTGCGACCTGCTCCGCGCTGAGGCGCCGCTCGGGTTCGTGGATGGCCAGCAGGTGGGGCCCCGCCGCGGCGTAGCTGCGGTCGATGAGCGCCTGGAGCGCCGTCAGGTCGCCCGCGGTCTCGTGCATGCCGCCAGCAAATCACGTTTGGCGCGCGGGGGTGCGCGCGGCGGCGACAGCCGCGACGCCGAGACTGAGGCCGGCGGCGATCGGAGCGCGACGTGGAGCCCGTCCACGAGGCGGCCACCGGCGATGAGCAGGGCCGCCGCGGCTTCCTGGACGAGTTCGGCCTCAACCTCCCCGGAAGCTGATGAGAGAATCCTGGGCGTGCCCAGGATCCCGCAGCCGCTGCCGGTCGACGTCACGCCGTCGCCGTCGCGACGGCGCGACGCGGGTCAGGGATCGGTGCTGGCGCTGCAGCGCTCGATCGGCAACCAGGCCGTCGGCCGGCTGCTCCAGCGCGACCCGAGCCGCACCGAGGTGCTGTCCAAGGCGGCCAAGGAGCTGCACGCGGACAGCATGGTCAACGACGTTGCCGCCGCCGGCGTCGAGGAGAAGGACATCGGCTACGCGCGCCAGATCCTGCCCGGCAAGCCGGGGATCAAGCCCGGGCTGAACATCGTCGAGAACCTCGGCGCGCGTGGGCGCACCGGCTTCGTGGCCGCCGACGGCACGTACCTGGGCGACACCCTCCCGGCGGCAACGCCGGAGCTGCCGCGGATCGCCATCAGCATCGGCAGCCAGGCCTTCACCGAGGGCGCGGGAGCCGTCCGCGCGACGCTGCGACACGAGCTCGAGCACGCCGTGCACGACCAGCTGCTGATCCTGGTCCAGCGCGATTGGCGCGAGTCGCTCAAGAAGGCCGGCAAGGCGCTGCCGAAATCCGAGGACGACGCCGAGCGCCAGCTGTTCGCGTTCGCCGCCGGCGACAAGCTCACCTCCACCCACGCCAAGCCGTCGGCGGCGGAGCTCTCCCTCATCCGCGGCGCCACGAAGGGGCATCTCGCCGAGACCGAGCTGCTCGCTCACCTCGCGGGGTTCATGGCGGTGTTCGAGACGACGCCCCCGGCGGGGCCGAAGGGGATCCTCGGTATCGCGATGGCGCCGGCACTCGAGCAGTTGCGCGGAGCGGCGCAGCATGGCTGGCCCGGGGCAAACGACACGATCAAGGTCGAGGCCAAGGCCAGGATCGTCACGTACTACAAGTCCCTGGCCGACGACAAAAAGCTCCTGCTGCGCGACTGGCTCCTGTACCTGCGCGAGCACATCATGGCGACGTGGCCGGCGCGGGCCACCGATGACGACGCCAAGGCCGCCCGCTACGTGCAGTCAAAAGAGGTCTTCGGTCCGCACCGCGAGTTCCTGGAGTGGATGCTGGGCGCGATCCGCGAGGTCGAGTTCGCGGGCCGCAAGCTTCCGGCGCCGGCGAACCGCGCCCCGGTCAGGGTGACCCGCCGCCCCAAGGCGGCGGCGACGGTGCCGGTTGGGGCGGGGACGGTCAAGGTCTACATCGACATCGGCTACGAGGGGATGGACACCAAGTCCCATGGCTTCTCGGTCAGCTACGACGGAGCCGACGCCGCCGACGTCCGCTGGCTGCAGCTCATCTGGCGCGAGGTCGTGCCGGAGGGCGGCAAGGGCGTCACCGGCACGTGGAAGCACCAGACGTCGTCCTACCCGCTGACCACCGACCCCGGCGAGTCCTCGCAGATCGCGTGGAATACCGACACCGCCGCGGGCTATCGCACCGGCGAGGCCGCCAGCGCGTTCTACGAGAACGAGAACTCCGTCAACCGCGACGCCAAGCACGTCGAGATGTTCGACGAGCCCAGCTCGCCCTATGACTCGATGGTCAAGGCCGCGTTCGACGCCGGCCGGGCCGGGGGCAAGGTCACTGGCAAGGCTCACCTCGTCCAGTACTTGGTCAAGGGCATGGACGTTCTGTTCCGCAGCGAGGTCGAGGTGGGCTACACCTACAAGCAGGCCAGCGACAACCCGGACGCCACGCCCAAGCTGATCAGTGCCGGCAAGGCTGCGTCGATCGACCCCGTCGCGCGGGCGCGCCTGCACGAGCAGTTCAGCTCGCTCGACTTCCTGCTCTAGCTCGGGGTCACTCCCATAGGCCGGCGGGCTCGCGCAGCAGCTCCTCGCCGAACCCGACCCGGCTCTGCCCAGCCAGGGCCTCGAGCAGCCCGTGCAGGCCGTCGAAGGCCTGGTCGCCCAGCTCGCGAAGCAGCCGCGCCTCGATCCGCTCGGCCGCCGCGTGGCGCGCGCGGAGATACGAGCGCGCGTGAGCGGTCAGCGTGACGATCTTCTCGCGCCCATCAGTGGGTGATGGCGAGAGCGTGACGTAGCCGCGATCGCGCAGCCCGGCGACGATCTTGCTGGCGCCTTGGCGTGTGATCCCCAGCTCGCGGCCGATCTCCGAGATCGTGACCGGGGTGGCGCCGCAGCACAGGCGCAGCACGCGGCCATCGGGCGAGCTGCGGTCGCGAAAGCCGGCGGCGGCGAGCTCCTCGTCGACGCGCCGGCGATAGCCCGCCCACGCCCGGTGGAGGGCGTCGCCCAAGGGCACGGGACTCGTGCCCGTGTCGCCGGTTCTGCGCCGGTACTCGCCAACCATGGATGGCTCCTCGCTGATGCGGCCCGAGTGCCGCACCATAATGGTGACATCCGGGGTGGCGGCGCGGGCGGCAGCCCGCCGCGCGCCGGCGCGTCAGTGGGGCCCGTTGATCGCCTGCACCACCTGGGCGGGCGTGATCTGACCGTGGGTGACCGAGGTGCAGGCCTTGCCCGCCGTCAGCAGCGCCGGCGTGTGGAGGTCGATTCCTGCGGACGGTCACCATCTCGAGGGTGAGCTGCCCCTGGGCGGTGGGGTCCGGGAAGCGGGGGAAGCCGTGCGTCCGCAGGCACTGCGCGAAGGCCAGCATCGCCCGGGTCCGGGCCTGCTGCTGGGCGGGCGAAAGCCCTTGCCCCTTGGGGCCCGGGAGGATGTGGCCGCACGCCTTCTGCGCGGACTTGAAGCTCGGCGAGCCGGCGAGCGCCGGCGTGATGCGAATGGCCACCGAGGCGCTGCTGCCCGACGTCTTCACCACCGGGTCGGGGAAGCCGCTGACGCCATGGCTGCGCATGCACGCCGAGTACTGGTACGCGGACGCCCCCGGGCCTTGGCTGTGGGGCGACCCGGAGCCGGCGGACGACGACGGCGGCGAGCTTCCGCCGCAGCCGGCGATGATGACGCCGATGGCGGCGCCCGCGAGCAGAGCCGCCGCGGCGCGGCGCCGCGGTGAGAGGACGGTGTCGGTGGGTGGCATCTGAAGCTGAGCCTCCTGAGCCTGTGGTGGTGTGGCGTCAGTTGTAGAGAAGTGACTGGTGACACGCCGGTCACGGCCGCTGTGACCCCGTTGTTACGCCGGCTGAGACATCCTGTCTGCTGGCGAACGATGAGAGTGCTGATTGTCGAAGATCACCCGCGGCTGGCGACCGCGCTGGCCGAGGGGCTGCGCCGCGAGGGCATGGCGATCGACATTGCGTTCGACGGCACCGAGGCGATGTCGCACGTGACCGTCAATCGCTACGACGTCGTGGTGCTGGACCGCGACCTGCCCGGCGTGCATGGAGACCAGGTGTGCCGCGCGCTGGTGGCGCAGGGCAACGAGACACGGGTCCTGATGCTGACCGCGGCGAGTACCATCCGCGACCGGGTCGAGGGCTTGGAGTTGGGAGCCGACGATTACCTGCCCAAGCCGTTTGACTTCACCGAACTGGTGGCCCGGATCCGGGCGCTGGCCCGACGTGCGGTCGCCCCGGTCCCCCCGACGCTGGCGCGCGGCGACGTCACTCTGGACCCGTCACGGCGCTCGGCAGCGCGGCACGGCCGCCGGCTCGACCTCAGCCCCAAGGAGTTCGCCGTGCTCGAGTGCCTGCTCGCGGCCGACGGGCGCGTCGTCTCCACCGAGGACCTGCTCGAGCGCGTATGGGACGAGACCGCCAACCCGTTCACGGGCACGGTCAAGACGACGATGAGCCGACTGCGCGCCAAGCTGGGGGAGCCGCCGGTCATCCACACCGTCCGGGAGGGTGGATACTGGATCTGATGGCCCGCGTCGCGCCCCGCTCGTGGTTGCGCCTGCCCCGCCGGACGGCGCGGCTGCGCCTGACGCTTCTGTACGCCGGGATGTTCCTGGTCCTGGGCACCGGGCTGATCGTCGCGACCTACCTGCTGTCCTCGAGCAGCCAGTCCATTAGCGTGCACGCGGTCCCCATCAAGGGGCCGTCGGGCACAAGGCTCCTCATCGGTCCGGTGGCGCCCGTCGCTCCGGGGGCGCCCCGGACGTCGGGGGCGGTGCAACCCGGCCTCCTCAAGGTCATCTCACCGGGCGGCGGTTCGTCGCATTCGGCCGACATCAAGAGCTTGCTCGCCACCTCGTGGGTGCTCCTGGTGCTGACCGCGATCGCCTCGGCGCTGCTGGGTTGGTTTGCCTCCGGACGCGTGCTGCGACCGCTACGCCAGATGACCGACACCGCGCGCACGATCTCGGCCGGGAACCTCAGCCAGCGGCTCGCGCTCACCGGCCCCGACGACGAGTTCAAGCGGCTGGGCGACACGTTGGACGATTTGCTAGCGCGGTTGGAGGCCTCGTTTGACGCACAGCGGCGGTTCGTCGCCAACGCCTCACATGAGCTGCGCACGCCGCTCACCGTCGAGCGCACGCTGCTGCAGGTGGCGCTGGCGGACCCCAACGCCACCGAGGCGAGCCTACGCGCGACCTGCGAGGAGCTCCTGGCCGCCGGCCAGGAGCACGAGCGCCTGCTGGAGTCGCTGCTGACGCTCGCCTCGAGCGAGCGGGGCGTGAGCCATCCGGAGCCCGTCGATCTGGCCCAGCTCGTCGGCCACGTGCTGCTCACTCCGCGCCCGGACGTGCAGCGCCAGCGGCTCGAGCTTGCGACCGTGCTCGAGCCGGCGCCGGCTGCCGGGGACACCGCCCTCATCGAGCGCCTCATGGCCAACCTCGTGGACAACGCCGTGCGCTACAACCGGCCTGGCGGACGGGTGGAGATCCGCACCGCCGCGCTCAACGGCCACGCGGTCGTGTCGGTCACCAACACCGGCCCCGTCGTGCGCGAGGATGAGACCGAGCGGATGTTCGAGCCGTTCCAGCGTCTCGGCGGCGGGCGCGCCGCCCGTGCGGACGGCCACCACGGGCTGGGCCTGTCGATCGTGCGCGCCATCGCCACCGCTCACGATGCCACCGTGGCGGCCACGGCGCAGCCCACCGGGGGGATGGCGGTCACGGTCAGCTTCGCGCGGCGCACCGTCGCGGCGCCGGCTCACAGCCCGTAGTACGTGTGCAGGGTGTCGAGGGCGTGCAGGCCGCTGTCGGCGCCCATCCCCGCGGCGCGCTGGGCCACCGCGTCAAAGAAGGCCGCGTCGGGCGTCAGGGGATCGAGCGGCGGGACGTTGGCCGAGGCCACCTGCGCCAGTAGCTCCGGGTGCGCTGTGGGATCGTCCCAGGCCTTGTCAGGGATCAGGCCGACCGATGGCTCAGCCACGTGGTCGAGCGCGAGCGACTGCGCCCGCGCGGCCACTGGGTCATGCCGCGCCGCCTCCAGTCGCGCGATCACATCGGGCCAGCTCACGTCGGCATCCGGGATCCGGGCATCTCGCAGCGTGATCGTGCGCGTGAGCTTGGCATTGACCTGAATCGGCTCGGGATTGACGGCCGCCGCGGCGGTCATGAGCTGCGAGGTGCCGTAGATCGGATAGCCGTTGATCGCCACCAGCCGGACGTCGGCCTCAACGCTCTCGATCAGCGTCCGGTAGGCGTCCTTGCCCCGGTCGGCCATCACGACGAAGTCGGCGTGCAGCCCGGCCTTCAGCCGGCCCAACTGCGCGTCCCAGCCGAGGGCCTGCGCCGGGTTGCAGGTGACCATCGCGCAGATATCGCGATCGGGCAAACCGCCGCCCAGCGTGGCCTTGTTGTAGAGGTCGGCGACCTTGAGCTCGCCGAGCACGCTCTTGGAGCCCGACGGTGACCAGTCGGCTCCCAGGCAGACGATCAGTCCGGCCCGGCGCGCCGCTAAGACGTCGGTCGTCTTGCCGTATAGCCACAGGTTGGAGAACGGCGACCACACGATGGCGCCACCCTTGGCCGTGGTGTGCCACTGGGTGAACTGCTCCGAGCCCAGCGCGGTGGAGTGAATCCCGATGAACTTGGGCTCGAGGCAGTGGTTGGCGTGCAGGCCGTCGTAATCCTTGATCAGGCGCGGATCGGTCCCCTCGGCCAGGTGGTAGAGGAAGGCGTGCCCCTCGTTGAGGTCCTTCCTGGCCGAGGCGTACTGATCGGCGCTTTCGAATTCGCGCACCGATTGGTTGACGCTCTTGCTCTTGCCGCCGAACGTCTCGAACTCGACGTTGCGCACCATGAACCCCTCGAACGGGTGCGACAGCTTCGCCGACCCCTGGATGGCGGTGACACCACCCACGGCCGCCTTGGTCTCCACGTACTTCAACACGGACTTGCCGTCGGCGTGACACAGGGCGTTGGCAGGGAGGCTGATCGCCGGCTTGTAGTCCTTGTCGTTGGGCCACTGGTTGCGGGTGGTCCAGCCCCCGGGATGATCCGGCGCCAGCCACAGCGACAGGCAGTTGTAGGCCATGTGGTTGTGGAGGTCCATCAGCCCCGGGTAGACGAGTCCGCCGGTGTCGACCTGGGTGGCGTGGTCAAACCCTGCGGGGGCGGCGTCACCCCGTGCCGCCACGCCCTGAAGGACCCCGGTGTCGTCGATATAGAGGACCCCATCGGGAATCTCGGGCCGCTCGTCGTCGAAGGTCACGAGGTGACCGGTGACCGCGAGCGGCGCGGGGAGGAGGGGTGCGGACGGGCTTGTTATGAGGAGATTTTAAGGAGATGTGAGTCGTGTGAGTGAAAACTTCTCGACTGCCGGCGGCGGGGCCGATTGACGCGCCGGCAGGGGCCGTGGTATAGCTAGCACGACGGGGAACACGGGATCGGAGGGACCAGGGGACATGGGTGTGCCAAGCGTGGCCACAGCGCCGCAGACGAGTGCGGCGACGGCGCCGAACGTACGCAGGAACATCTGGACGCTGCCCAGCGGCGACCAGACGGTGGAGGACTACGCCAAGGCCGTCGCGATCATGCGATCGCGGCCGGCGGCGGATCCGACGAGCTGGACCTATCAGGCGGCGATGCACGGCACGCACGCCAACGCCGTCCAGCCGCTGTGGAACGGGTGCCAGCACGGGACGTGGTTCTTCCTCGCGTGGCACCGCATGTTCATCTACTACTTCGAGCAGATCGTCCGGGCGGCGGTGGTCCAGGCGGGCGGCGCGCCCGGCTGGTCGCTGCCCTTCTGGGACTACGGCGTGGGTGGCCAGCAGGCCACCCTGCCGACGGCGTTCCGCAACCCCACCGCGGGTGGGAGTGCGAATCCGCTGTATGAGTCCCGCCGCGCGTCGGGGATCAACTCCGGCCTGGCGCTGTCACCGGCGGTGACCTCCGCCAGGGCGGCGCTGCGCGCGTCCCGGTTCGTCGGCACCGCCCAGTTCGGCGGTGGGGTGACCGGCGTGGCCCAGTTCTCCAACAGCACCGGACAGGTGGAGTCGACGCCGCACAACGTCATCCACGACGCCGTCGGGGGGAACGGCGGCTTGATGGCCGACCCCGACGCCGCCGCCGCGGACCCGATCTTCTGGATTCATCACGCCAACATCGACCGCCTGTGGTTCATTTGGAACACCGCCAGACACAGGAACACCAATGACCGCCGCTGGACCGGCCAGACGTTCTCATTCTTCGACGCCAACGGCCACCGCGTCAGCAAGACCCCGGCCGACGTCCTCGACATCGTGGGGCAGCTCGGCTACACGTACGAGGTTGCGCCGCCCGCAGTGCCCGCGGCTGCCGCCCCACCCCCTGGCCCGGAGGACGCTGTGAGCGCGGCTGAGCCACCCGAGCGCGAACCTGAGTTGGTCGGCGCCTCCGAGACGCCCGTGCGCCTCGTCGGCGGGCCGGCGTCGGTCTCGCTGGACATCGACGAGCAGGCCCACCAGGCGGCGTTGCAGGCGCTCGGCGCCGGCGAAGCCCCCGCCATCCTGCTCAGCGTCGAGGACATCGAGGCCGAGCAGAACCCGGGCACGGTGTACGGCATCTACGTCAACCTCCCGGCCGACGCCTCCCCGCAGGTGGCGGAGGACCACCACGCCGGCAACGTCTCGTTCTTCGGCGTCGAGCGGGCGCGCAACCCGCGCGGCGACGAGCACGCCCACGGCCTGCGCGTCGTCAACGACATCACCGAGCTGACGCAGAGCCTGGCCGCGCAGGGCCAATGGGACGGCCGGCACGTGCAGGTCACCTTCCGGCCCTTGGGTCTGATCCCGCACGACCGCCCGGAGTTGGCGCACGCGCTGCCCGACGACATGGCGGACACAGACCCGCCCGTGACCATCGGGCGCGTGGCCATCTTCTACGAGTGATGCTCCAGCTGCGCGCCGCTGCCGGCTGCCTCTGGTGGCGGCCATCGGCCTGCCCGCGCGAGCGGGCGGTGACGGCTGGGCTGGTGGGCGCGATCGCCGCCGCGTGGATCGTGCTGGTGGTGCTGGCGGTGACGGATGCCTCGGGGTCGTCCGCGATGGCTGGGATGGCTGGGATGGCCGGCATGTCCGGGATGGCCGGGATGGCTGGGATGGCTGGGATGCCGGGCATGGCTGGGATGCCCGACATGGCGCATTCGCCCGCCTCCGCGGCCCACCACTCAATGCTGCTCGGGGTGGGCGCGGCCGCGTCGGTGGCGATGTGGGCGCTGATGGTGGTGGCGATGATGCTGCCCACCGCGCTGCCCGCGGTCCGCCACGTCGCCACCAACAGTCTGCGCCGCCGCCGGCCTCGCGCCATGGCCACCTTCGCCGCGGTGTACCTGCTCATCTGGGTGGCGTTCGGCGCGCTGGTGATCGCGGTAGCGCCGGCCTGGTCCTCGCTTGACCGCTCGGCGGTGGCCGCGGGCGCGCTCGGGCTGGCGGCCGTCTGGCAGCTGACGGTGCACAAGCGCCGGGCGCTGGCCGATTGCCATCGCCCCTCACCGCTCCCGCCCACGGGCCGCCGCGCCACTGCGGGGGTCGCCCGTTTCGCGTGGCGCAACGGTACGGCATGCGTGCGCTCGTGCTGGGCGATGATGCTGGCGATGGCCGTGGCCACGACGGCGACGACGTTCTGGATGGTCGCCATCACCGGCGTCGTGCTCACCGAGAAGCTCGCGGCACGGCCCCGCCAGGCCACGCGCGCGGGCGCTCTCCTGCTGGCGGCCGGCTCGGTGGCGGTGGCCGCCGGCGCGCTCATCTTCTAACCCACGATTCAGAGGTGTGTCATGACCATTCCCGCGACCATCCAGGAAGGCGCGACCGGTGCCACCGTGAGGTGGCTGCAATACCTGCTCGTCCGTCGCACGTTGAGCTACACCCAGATCGACGGGGTGTTCGGTCCCGTCACCAAGAACGCGGTCGAGGAGTTCCAGCGCTCGGCGCACCTCACCGTTGACGGGATCGTCGGGCCCGCGACCTGGGGCGCCCTCGGCGGCGGCGGCCCGGAGCCGCCGACGCTGAGCGAGGGCTCCAGCGGCGGCGTCGTCAAGAAGCTGCAGACGGCGCTGAACGAGGGGCGCGGCTCCTTCGCGCCGAGCTCCAACCCGGTGCTGGCCGTTGACGGCAGCTTCGGGCCCCACACGACCACCGCGGTCAAGGGTGCGCAGACGGAGGGCCAGATCGGCGCCGACGGGATCGTCAGCCTCCAGACCTGGGCGCTGCCCGTCCACGCCGCCGGCGAGGTGCTCGCCGACATCTGCGGCGTGCCCGGTCCGGGTGGCTCATGAGCGCTGCGGCCGGAAGGCGATGGCTGGACGAGAACCTCGGCCCCGCCCGCGCCGGCACACCGGCGGTGATGGCGCCGCAGGTGGCTGCACAGCCGACGCCTGACCTCGCGCTGGAACGGATCGAGTTCGACTCCGACGGCGCCGAGGGTGCGGTCCTGCGCGACCAGCGGCCGCAGGCGCCGCCCACGCTGAGCGCGTTCGTCGACATCCCGTGGCCCGATGGCCTGGCGCCCACGCCGGCGCAGGAGGTCCCGGCCGGCGAGTCCTTGCCGCCCGGTGACGTCCTGATCGTGACCTGGACAACCGACGAGGGCCACGCTCTGAGCCGGGTGCTGACCCCCGGGTTGGACAGCCACCCGCCGGTGGGCGACGGGGTTGTGGCTGCGGGAGCGGCCGCGGGGGCCGGGGCCGGCGCCGGGGCGGCCGTGGCCGCGGGCGCGGGGCCGACGCGCTACTGGAAGCCCTACGTCAAGAACTACGAAGCGATCGCAGCCCACATGAACCCCCGCGCGCCTGCGCGCGCGAACTACCACCGGCTCGGCACGTACTGGGCGGCCACGGTGGGCGAGCGGAAGGTGACCCTGTTCAAGTCTGACTCGCACTTCTCGCAGGACGGGGCGCGCGACCTGCTCACCACGCCCAACCGGACCGTGTGGGAGCAGATCATCGACGACTGCAAGCCGAAGTGGGTGATCACGACCGGCACCGCGGGCGGCATCGGCGCGCAGCGGGAGGTCGGCGATGTGGTGGTCAGCCGGTTCGTGGCGTTCGATCCGGGCGGCGCGGACCCTGCGCTCCAGGAGTTCGCTGCTGCCGCCGACGCGCCCCACGGCCAGTTTGTGACGGCCTCGCGGCTATTCGGCGCCAACCGCGGCTTCCTGCCCAGCACCAACACGCGGCCTCCGGCGATCATCCGGTCGGCGTCCGCGCGGACCGGCGTGCTGACCACCGCTGACTTCGAGTACGACGACACCGCGAACACCTTCCATCTCAAGGGCAAGGGCGACGCGTGCGAGATGGGGGACGCCGTCCTCGGATCCGTGTGCCAGTCGCTCGGGGCGGCCGCCCCCAACTACGTGGCCGTGCGCAACGTCTCCGATCCGCAGGTGGACTCCTCAGACCCGGACGCCGGCAAGCTGGCCAACTACATCTACGAGCACTTCGGGCGCTGGAGCAGCGTCTGCAGCGCCATCGTCTGCTGGGCCATCGTCACGGAGCTGTGAGGGGGCGAACGCGGGTGCAGGTCGGGGGCGTGGCCAGCCGTGCGGGTGCGCCGGGGGTTTTTCGACGTAAACCGGCCGGCGCCGAGGTTCGCGTCCGATTGCCCCCGGAAAGCGGGGGTTTTCGGACGCGAATGGCTCGCAAGGTGTCATTTGCGTCCGTTGCCCCCGGGCGGCGACCTTCGCGGGTCTACGGGGCGGCGTTGTCAATGCCGAGCACGGCGAGCACCGCATCGGCGGCATCGTCCGCCAGCCCGGCGGCGGGCTCGGTGTGGCCGGACGCGATCACGTCGAACAGCAGCTCGTGGACGGCCCCCACGGCCGCGGCATAGCGCCGCCGGCCCACGACGGGCCATTCGGGGCGGGCCTGGCGCGCGGCCTCATGCCAGGCGCGCAGCAGCCCGGCGATCTGCCGGTGCGCAGCAAGCCGGGCGGCGAGCCCGGCCGGCCCGATTGCCGGTAGACGATCCTCCGCCACCTTACCTTCGCGCCCAATGCCGCCCCGGGAGAGCCGTCGCAGCGCAAGACGCTCATCACGATGCCGCGGGGGTGCGCAGCCGTCACGCTCCTGCCCGGACCCAGCTAGGTACGCGGACGGGGGTGCCCCGGTGCTTCTGGGTGGGCTTGACCCGGCTCGTGTGGGCGGGGATGAGGTCGAACGTCCCCTGCACGCCGAGTGAGATGAGGAAGCGGGCGAACGACACGCCGGCTACGGTGACCTCGCCATCGGTGTAGCCGGTGGTGGCCTGCGCCAGCGTCGCGCCGCTCGCGGTGCTCCACCCCGTCTCGATGCACGTGCCCTTTCGGGCGTAGCGCGCGACCACGTCGCCCGCGCGCAGCGTTTGACCGACACGCGCCAGGTTGGTGATCTGCTCGGCCACATAGACGTAGCGGCCGGCGTCGGCGCCGCCGGTCAGCTCGTACCAGAGGTACGGCTCACGGCCGGCCCAGTTGCGCATGATCCCGGCCACAACGCCGTCGCCGACGGCGCGGACCGGATCGCCGGGCGACAGGCAAAGGTCGACGCCCATGTCGGTGCGCCCGACGTAGGGCTGCTCGCCGCTGAACGGGTTCCGATAGGGAGTGGGGGCTGCCTGGGCGCTCGCCACCGCGACCAGCGGCGCGGCGACCGAAGCGGCGCGGCGACCAGCGGCGCGGCGACCAGCAGGGCGGCGGCGAGGGCGAGCGCGGCGGCGACGCCCCGCTTCCAAGAGAGAGGAGATGCAAATGGCACGCCCTAGCCATCGGCGTCTCCTCCAGATTCCTGAGTTATGGCACGCCCGCGTGCGGCGCCCGGCTCAACCGGGGAGGGTGATGCGCACCGCCACGCGCGCGGGGCGCGTCGGCACCGCGAGCGACAGGAAATCCCGCAGCGGGCCGCGGTGAGCGCAGAACGGGCAGACGAGCTGGCTGGTCATCGACAGCGTCGCGCCCGCCGTGGCGATCGGAGCGTCGCAGCGGGCGCACGCCAGGGTGCCGTCGCACAGGTGCGCCGTGCGCGTGTCGCGTCGCAGGTGGATGGCGGGCCGGATGAAGCGCGCCGCGGCGCCGGTGGTGTTGTGTCCCGAGTCGCCGATGCCGCGCAGGAAGCTCACGAGGCTGAGTCTAGGTGGCCTGACCGCCGGGCCGGGCATCAGACTTCACGACATGGCACCGAACGGCATCGCGGTGGGGGAGGACGGGGTGGCGCGCTGCTGGTGGGCGGACTCGGCACCGGAGTACCGCGCGTACCACGACACCGAATGGGGGTTTCCCGTCGCTGACGACGTGCGTCTGTTCGAGAAGCTCAGCCTGGAGGGGTTCCAGGCCGGACTGTCGTGGCTGACGATCCTGCGCAAGCGCGAGGCGTTCCGGCGCGCGTTCGCGGGGTTCGACTATGGGCGGGTGGCCCGCTTCGACGACTCCGACATCGCCCGGCTGCTCGGCGACGCCGGCATCGTGCGCCACCGCGGCAAGATCGAGGCCGTCATCAACAACGCGCAGCGCGCGCTGGAACTGGTCGCGGCGGAGGGGTCGCTGGCCCACTACGTGTGGGGCTTCGAGCCGCAGGCGCGCGTGGGCGGGCTGGACCGCGCGGCGCTCGCCGAGCTGGCAATCACCACGGATTCCACGGCCCTGGCCAAGGACCTCAAGCGCCGGGGCTGGCGGTTCGTGGGCCCCACCACCGTCTACGCGTTCATGCAGGCGATGGGCCTGGTCAACGACCATCTCGACGGCTGCCACGCCCAGCCGCGCGCCGCCGAGGCACGAGTCACGTTCACGCGGCCATGATGAGATGATTCCCGGCCGTGCCGACCGGCCCCCGCCTGCTCCGAGCCGCGATGCTCATCCTCGTCGTGCTCGCCGGGCCAGTCGGCGACGGGGTGGCCGGGGCTACCGCACCTGACCCATATTCCGCCAAGCTCGTCGTGACGAGCGCCGACCTCAGCCAGCGTCTCACGCCGCTGCGCGACGTGGAGTTCGGCCCCGCCGGGGTGAAGGATGAGCCCGTGATCACCGTCAACGCCGGCGTCCGCTACCAGGCGGTGAGCGGCTTCGGCGCGGCCATGACCGACACGTCGGCGTGGCTGATCGAGCGCAGCACGTCGCCGGCGGCACGCCAGGCGCTGATGGGGGAGCTGTTCGGCGGCGAGGGGATCCACCTCAACTTCGTCCGGATCCCGATGGGCGCCTCGGACTTCACCCACGACGGCCAGCCTTACACGTACGACGACATGCCGGCGGGCCAATCGGACCCGGCGCTTCGCCACTTCTCCATCGCGCACGACGAGGCCTACGTCCTGCCCGCGCTGCACCAGGTCCTGGCGCAGAACCCGCAGACGAACTTCCTGGCCAGCCCGTGGACGCCGCCGGCGTGGATGAAGAGCAACCAATCGCTGGACAACGCGGGCGATCGCGGCATGCTCTTGCCCAGGGCGTACGGCGCCTGGGGCCGCTACTTCGCCAGGTTCCTCACCGCTTACGCGCGCGCGGGGATCTCGGTGGACGCCGTCACGGCCCAGAACGAGCCCGGGACGCCGACGCTGTATCCGGGGCTCAACCTGCCGGCCGCAACCGAGGCGAGCTGGATCGTCCACGACCTCGAGCCGGCACTGACGGCGGCCCGTCTGCACCCGAAGATCTACGGCGGCGACCTCGGCTGGGGGCCGCATAGCAACGCCTACATGAGCACGGACCTCTCGAGCGCCGCGCTGACCGGCCTCTCGTGGCACTGCTACTTCGGGGCGCCGGGCGTGATGAGCCAGTTCCGGCGGGCCGATCCGCGACTCGACCAGATCGTCGACGAATGCTCTCCGGGCCTCATCACCCCGACCCCGACTGCGGAAATCGTCATCTCCTCGCTGCGCGACTGGGCAAGTACCGTGGCGCTGTGGAACCTGGCGCTGGACCCGGATGGCGGACCGGTGGAGGCCCCCAACCACGGCTGCCCAGGATGCGTGGGGCTGGCCCAGATCGACGAGGGCACCGGTTCGGTGTCGCTGACACGCGCCTATTACCAACTGGGGCAGGCCAGCGCGTTCGTCGCGCCCGGGGCGCAGCGGATCGCCTCCAACCACTTCGTCGCCTACGTCTACCCGCGCCCCGGGGTCAACGTGGTGACGCCCGGGCTGGACGACGTGGCCTTCCGCAACCCGGACGGGAGCCTCGTGCTGGTGGCCTACGACAACGGGACGTCTCCGGTCCGTTTCGCCGTGCGATGGCGCGGACGCTCCCTCAGGTACACCCTCGCCCCAGGGGCGATGGCGACGCTGGAGTGGAACCGCGCCTGACCGTGCCCAGCCGCGCCCAGCCGCGCCTGAATGGCCCTGAGCGCCTCGGTTCAAGAAACGTCTCGGCTGGTGGCCCGGAAAGCGGGCATATGCGAGACTGTCCGCGCTACGGGCGGCGTGTGGCGCCGGACGAAGCACGACAAAGGGCAGCTGTTGACTTCAGTTGATTCAGTGCAGCGGCCGCCGGCGACCAGTCGCGGGGGCGAGGCGACCGAGGCGACCGATCCCGCCACCGACAACGACACCGCCGCCCGGCGCGGCCGCTTCGACGTGTATTTGATGCCGATGGCGACTCTGATCGTCGGCCTGATCGTCACCGGCGCGCTCGTCCTCGTCTCACACTCGCAGTTCGTCTCCAATGAGAAGCGACTGCTGGCGCTGCGGGTCTCCGACGCCAGCGCGGCCGTCACCGGAGCGCTCTCGGGCGTCCAGACGCCACTGGTCTCGGCCGCCGAGCTCGCTGACGCGACGAACGGCAACGTGGCGAAGTTCATGCGCCTCGCCGGGCCGTTGGTGGGAGCGCCCGGCTCCGGTCACGCTTACAACTCGCTGTCGCTGTGGCGCGTCAACTCGCTGGAGTCGGGCCCGGTGGCGGTGCAGGGCGTCGCGCCGGTGCTGGCGGCGCAGCCGTCCACGGCGGCCTCGTTCCTGTCCTCGGCGGCGCGGACGTCGAAGCTGAGCGTGATCGGCCTGCTCAAGGTCCCGGCCCCGCGCCTGGGCTACGCGTTCGCCAATCCCGGCACGACCGGCGGCTACGTGGTCTATGCGGAGAACGCGCTGCCGGCCAACCGCCACTCCCGACTGCAGAGCACGTCGGCGTTCGCCGGTCTGGACTACGCCCTGTACCTGGGCGCCAAGCAGACCCCCGAGAACCTGCTGGTCTCCAACGTCACCCACTTCCCCCTGCCTTCCCCGTCACACGCCGCGACGGTGCCCTTCGGCAACAACGCGCTGACCCTGGCGATGTCCTCGCGCGTGCCGCTGGCCGGCGCGCTGCCCCGGGACCTGCCGTGGATCATCGCGGTGTTCGGCACCCTGCTGTCGATCGCCGCCGCGGCGGTCACGCTGCGCCTGAGCCAGCGCCGTCGCGCTGCCGAGGGGCTCGCGGACCGCCTCGAGGTGACCGCGTCGGAGAACGAGCGGCTGTACGCCGAGCAGCGCGGCATCGCGCAGACGCTTCAGCACGCGATGCTCCCTGATGTCCTGCCCCAGATTCCGGGGATACAGTCAAGCGCACGCTACGAGGCCGGCGAGCGAGGTATCGACGTGGGCGGCGACTGGTATGACGTCATCGACCTCGACGGGCGCCGGTTGCTGCTCGTGGTGGGGGACGTCTCGGGCCGGGGCCTGCGCGCGGCGACGACGATGGCATCGCTGCGCTATGCGATTCGCGCCTACGCCGCCCAGGACGACGGGCCGCGGGACATCCTGAACAAGATCGGCCGCCTGGTGGACGTGGCCGAATCGGGCCAGCTCGCCACGGTGCTGTGCGCCATGGTCGACCCCGAGCACCGGCAGCTCACGATCACCAGCGCCGGCCACCTCCCCCCGCTGCTGATCTCAGACGGCGAGGGACGGTTCGTGGACGTCGAGGTGGGACTCCCGATCGGGGTGGAGGCGGACGCGCTGTACCGGTCCACGACGGTGACGGTTCCGCCCTCGGCGACCGTCGTGGCCTTCACCGACGGGCTGGTGGAAACGCGCGGGGAGAGCCTCGACGAGGGGCTCGAGCGGCTGCGCGCCGCCGCGACGCGGCATCATGTAGCGCTACCGGAGCTGTTGGGGACGCTGGTGACCGAGCTGGTGGACGGCCGCTCTGACGATGACATTGCGATAGTAGGGGTGAGATGGACGAGCTAGAGGGGCAGGCTGACCAGCTGATCAGCTTCGATGTGGTCGTGGACGGAGACCATCACGCCACCGTCAGCATCGACGGTGAGCTTGACATGAGCGGGATCGATCCGCTGGCGGCTCGGGTCGACGAGGTCCTGGGCAACGGCGTCACCTCGCTGACGGTGGACGTCGGCGGCGTGCGCTTCGCCGACAGCTCCGCGATCGCCCTGTGGGTCAGATGGGCGAGCGCGGTGGACGAGTTCGAGCTGCTCGAGCCGCCGCCGCTGCTGCAGCGGGTGATCGCCGCGATGGGCCTGGCTGAGAAGCTGGGGGCGTCGACATGAGGCGCATGCGGACGTTCCCCGCCATCCCGCAGTCGGTGCACGCCGCGCGACGCTTTGCCACCGACACGCTGCGCGGGAGCGGGGCCGCGACGCTGGAGGCCGTCGAGCTGATGGTGTCCGAGCTGGCGACCAATTGCATCCGCCACGAGCGCACGAGCTTCCACATCACGATCCTCGGGTCGACGCGCGAGATCCGCATCGAGGTCACCGATTCGGGAATGGGAACGCCGACGATGCGCTCGCCGGGTCCGGACGAGCCCAGCGGCCGCGGGCTGCAGATCGTGGACATGCTCTCCGAGAGTTGGGGCGTGGTGCCCGAGCAGCCGTCCGGAAAGACCGTCTGGTTCACCGTACCCGCCACGACAGGGGCGCGGGGCGCCTCCGAGAGGCTGGGGTCGCGGCGGCGGATCGGTGCCGACGTGTCGCCGGTCGCGGGAGCTCCATCAAGTGTCCAGCCGGCCGAGAAGACGCCCAGCGGGCCCCCCTGCCAGTACCGATGCGGTGCGGGCCGCTGCCGGGTCCCCTGCGGGCCCCGCGGCGCGGGTTTTGCGAGTCAAGGACGCCGGAGCCGACTCCGATACTGCTTGCACGATGAGTGTGGCAGCCACGCGCGACCTTGGCGCGACCTCGAACGCGTCCGCTGAGCAGGCCCCCAAGCGGATCCTGGTCGTTAACGACAAGCCCGACTCGTTCGAGGACCTCAAGGAGGCGCTGGCCCCGTCCGGCACGGCGTGGCAGATGGAGTACGCCGGCGGCGGCGACGCGGCCCTGGCGGCACTCGAGCGGGAGCCGGTGGACGTGGTCATCGCGGAGGATCAGATGGCATCGATGGACGGCGTCGCGCTGCTCACGCGCGTCCGCGACCAGCACCCCACCACCATCCGCATGATCGTCTCGGCGACGACCAGGCCGGGCCTGGCGACGATCGTCTCGCACCGCTTCCTGTCCCAGCCCTGCAACGCGGACGAGCTCGCGGTCCTCGTCAAGCGCTCGTGCGCGCTGCACGAGCGGACCGGCGAGGTCGAGGCCTTCCGCAAGACGATGGCAACGACGGCGCTGCCGTCGCGTCCGGGCGTCTACATGGAGCTCAACCGGGTCCTCTCGGACCCCGACTGGCAGCCCCACCAGGTCTCCGCGGTGCTGGAACGCGACGTCGCCATGAGCGCCAAGGTCCTCCAGCTCGCCAACTCCGCGCTGTCCGGCCTCACCTCCACCGTCACCTCGGTGCGCGACGCGGTCATGTACCTGGGCGTCGAAACGATCCGGTCGCTGTCGCTGACCGCCGAGGCCTTCGGCAAGCTGTCGACGCGCGGCAGCGAGGACTTCTCGCTCGACGACTTCCAGGGCCACGCCATGTTGGTGGCGCGGATCACGGCCTCGATCCTGCCCGCCGGCCGCACCCAGCAGGAGGCGGTCACGGCGGCGCTGCTCCACGACATCGGCAAGCTCGTGCTCATCTCCGACGGCGGCCGGCGCTGGGCCCAGCTCACCGAGCAGGCGCGGGAGCGCCAGGTCCCTGTGCACGTGGTGGAGCAGGAGACCGACGGCGTCACCCACGCGCACGTCGGAGCGCATCTGCTCTCGCTGTGGGGCCTGCCCGACGGGATCGTCGAGGCGGTGGCCCACCACCACGACCCCGGCTCGGTGGACGGGCTAGCCTTCGACGGCGTCGCCGCCGTGCACATCGCCAACGGCCTGGCCAACGAGATCGCGCCCGCAGCCGAGGGCGAGCCGCCGCGCGCCGGGCTCGACATCGAGCTGCTCGACCGCCTCGGGCTGCGCCCCCGGCTCGAGCTCTGGCGCGGGCGCGCGCACCAGCTGGCCGACCTCGTTGAGGAATCGGCCGCCGCGCTCCGGTAGCCGAGGTCTGGCAGTCAACGCCTCTCATTCCGGGCCGCCAGGCCTGTGGGTAATTGTGCGGGCGGCGCTAAATAGACGGCCCCCTCCTGCCGATTACGTCCATTGAATGCGACGATTGGTCAAGAACCAGGCCGTGAGGGTCGACCTGGACGCGAAGGTCGACTGGGACATCAACTGCATCGAGTGCCGTGTGCGGTCGATTCAGGGTCCCGTGGCGACGCTGATCCCCGAGGGCGACATCACCGACGAGGTGCAGACGCGCCTGACCTCCGGCTCGCTCTGCTTTCTCACCTTCGAGCACGGGCGCGCTCCGGTGGCCCTCCGCGGGGTCGCGCTGAAGGCGGCCGACCGCGACGAGCTGGAGTTCGTCGTAGTCGACGGCATCCAGGTCGCCGAGCGCCGCAGCGCCGAGCGCACGCAACTTGTCACCGCCGTCAAGGCGACGCCGGTGGAGCTCGACGGGATCGCCGGCGAGTCGGTGGCGACCGTCACCTCGAACCTCAGCATGGGCGGCGCGTTGCTGCTCAAGCGCCCCGGCCTGGGCGACGTCTCGAGGTGGCGGGTGGAGCTGTTCCTGCCCGGCGATCCGGAGCACGTGCACTGCGAGGCGGTGCTGGCGCGCGAGACTCCGACGCATCTGGGCGTCCGCCTCGTCAACGTTCAGGAAGCCGACCAGGTGCGCATCGCCGGCGTGCTCGCGGGCCTGCAGCGCGCCGCCCCGGCGCTCGCCTGAGCCGCCTGAAGCCAGGCGCTGGCGCAGTTGCCGCACCAACCGCCGCCGGCGCGTGTCCGGTTTGGCGATCCGTCATCGTCTTAAGCGGTGATGGACCTCGACACCCTCATTCGCTCACACCGCGACGAGCTGACCGCGCGCCTGTCGTTCGCCCTGTCCGGGGACCGCCACACCGCCGAGGACCTCGCCCAGGAGGCGTTCGCGCGGGCGTGGCGCCGCCTCCCGGAGGGGCTCAGCCCGGAGCGCCAGCGGGCGTGGCTGAGGCGCACGAGCCGCAACCTCGCGGTCGACGAGCTGCGGCGCCGCGCGCGGCGACCCACGGTGGCGCTCGAGGACGCCGACGCCGCCGGCCGCACGCTCCAGGACGCGGCGGCGCCCGACGCCGCCCGCGAGGCGTTGGCGGGCCTGCCCGCCCACCAGCGCTTCGTCCTGTTGCTGCACTTCGAGGCGGGCTTCACCCACGCGGAGATCGCCCGGCTGCTCGACACCTCCGAGGAGGCGGTGCGCAAGCGCGTGTCTCGCGGACGGGCGGCCTTCCTGCGCGCCTACCGCCAGGCGCGCGAGGACAGCACGCCGCTGGTCCTGCTCGTCTCCCGCGACGATCCGACCCCGCCCTACGTGCGCTGGCTGCAGAGCGCCGGCGCGCGTGTGCGCCACCTCACCAGGTCGCCTTCGCAGCGCGAGCTGGCCCTGGCCGACGGCCTGGTGCTCACCGGAGCCTTCACCGACCTGCACGCCGGCCTGTACGGAGAGCTACCGCGCGCAGCGCGCGGCGAGCCCGATCTCGACCGGGACCTCGTGGACCTGGCCACTCTGACCGCAGCGCTGGCCATGGACCTGCCGCTTCTGGGCGTGTGTCGCGGGCACCAGTTGCTCAACATCGCCTCAGGCGGCAACCTCTATCAGGACGTCGTCGGCGACGGGGCGACCACCCTGGAGCACGCGGTCGGGGGACACGCGGTCCGGACGCACGCGGGCGGCTCGGTGAGGACCCTGCTGGGCCGCAGCACCTACGTGGAGAGCGAGCATCACCAGGCGATCCGGCGCCTCGGGCGCGCGGTGAAGGCGACCGCTACCTCGCCCGATGGGATGGTCGAGTCGATCGAGCGCACGGATCGCCGGTTCGCCCTCGGCCTGCAGTGGCACCCCGAGAGAGACCCGGGCGGCCCCGGCGACCGGGTCGCGGAGGCGTTCGTGGCGGCGGCGGCGCCGCGGGCGGCATGAGGCGCCGGCCGGTGGCCGCGGGCGCGGTCGCCGATGCGACGGTGACTCTGCGCTTCGCCTCGTTCGATGACGCCCCCGACCTGCTGCGCCTGGCCCAGCTCGACAGTGCGGAGCCGCTGCGCGAGCCCATCCTCGTCGGGGAGGTGTCGGGCCGCGTGACGGCCGCGCTGTCGCTGGCGGACGCGCGCGTAATCGCCGATCCGTTCGTGCTCAGCCTCGGCATGGTCGAGCTCCTGCGGGCGCGCGCCGGGCAGCTCGGCGCGGCCGATCGGCGCTGGGGCCGGCGGCGGCGCTCCCTCGGGCTGCGGGCGCTCCTGCGGGCCTACCCGCTGTAGTCGGGGCCCGCCCATCCTTAAACGCGCGGCGCCCGCGCAGGGCGGGCGCCGCAGCGAGTGTGCCCTGCGAACTCAGGAGAGGGTGAACCGCGAGATGAGCCGCTGCAGCTCGTCGGCCGTGGCCGACAGCTCCTGCGCCGAGGAGGCGATCTGCTGCGTGGAGGCGCTGGTCTCCTCGGTGGCGGCCGAGACCTGCTCGGTGGAGGCCGAGGACTCCTCGGCGACGTTGGCCACCGAGCTGACGTTCTCCATCATCCGGGTGGCGCTGTCGACGATCTGCTCGGAGGACGCGGCGATCTGCTCGATGCGCGCGGTCATGGATTCGACGTTCTGGCGGATCTGCTGGAAGGCCTCGCGGGCCTCGATGACGGTCTGGGCGCCCTCGTCGGTCTGGCGGACGCCGTGCTCGACGACGGTGACCGCACGCTCGGTCTCCGAGCGGATCTCGGACACCAGGTCGGCGATGGAGGCGGCCGCCTGCTGTGACTCCTCGGCGAGCTTGCGGACCTCCTCGGCGACGACGGCGAAGCCCCTGCCCTGCTCGCCGGCCCGGGCGGCCTCGATGGCGGCGTTGAGCGCCAGCAGGTTGGTCTGCTCAGAGATCGCGGTGATCGTGTCGACGATGCCGCCGATGCGGGTGGACTTCTCGCCGAGCTGGCGGATCGCCGCGCTGACATCGGCGGACGAGCTCTGCACGCCGCGCATGGCCTCGTCGACCTTGGCCACGGCCTGCTCGCCGACCTCGGCTGAGGCGCGGGCCTCGGCGGCGACCTGGGCGGTCTCGGCGGCGGTCTCCGACGAGTTGCGGCTGGCCATCGCCACCTCTTCGCTCATGGCGCGTACCTGATCCACGGCGCGGACCTGCTCCTCGGCGCCGCTGGCGACCTGGCCGACGGATGCGGCGATCTCGCCGATCGCGCGTCCGACCTCTTCAGTCGTGGAGGCCATCTGCAGGCTGGAGTTGTTCAGCGTGGCGGAGGTGCCGGAGATGGCGCGGACGACCTCGCCGACGCGATCGCGCATCTCGACGAAGGCGTTGCGCAGCGCGTCGCGTTCCGAGCGCGGCGCGATCTCGACGGCGAAGTTGCCCGATCCCATCTCAGCGGCGGCCCCGGCGGTTTCGCGGAGGTAGACGATGACATCCCCCAAGGCGTGGCCCATGGCGGCGATCTCGTCGTGGCCGTGGACGTCGAGGTGCTGATCCACGTCTCCTTGGGCCAGGGCCTTGGCGGCCTTGAGCATCTGGCGCACGCCGCCGACGATGCGGCGCGACTGCAGGAGGACGATGAGGATTCCCAGCAGCACGCTCAGCACGCCGAGCGCGATGGTGATCAGAATCGCCGAGTTCTTGCTGGACGCCGCGGTGTGGTTGTCCTCGTTCGTGACGACGGACGCCAGGTGGGTCGTTGGTGTGGAGAGCGCGTCGGTGGCAGCATCGAGCCGTCCCGTCACCAGCGCGGTGGCCTGCGGCGCCTTGTGAGCCTTGGACAGGGCTGCGGCTCGGGCATCCAACGCCTTCCACTCGGTGAAGGCCCGCTCGATCCCGGCAAGGGCCGCGCGGTCCGCGGGCGTCTCCAGGTGAGACCGCACCGCTGCGAGGTCGGATGCGAACTGCTCCACGTCGCCCGCGTGGTCTGACGCGGAGGCGCCGCCGTTGAGGGTGTTCATCAGCCCGGACCCCTGCATGGCATAGGTGTCACTGCCCAGCGCGTCGACCATCGTCACTCGCGAGGTGCCTGTCTCGAGAGTGCTGGACAGGCTGGAGAGGTGGGCGATCGCGACGACCGTGCCGATCGCGAACACGATCTGGACCGCCGCGACTCCGGCAAACAGCTGGTTACGCAGGGAAGATGTGATCAGACGCATGGTGCGATCCTTGGGATAGAAACTCGTGGTTCCGGGCGCACGTCCGCGTGGGCTGCCGCGCCGGCTCACGGCAGGTAATCGGCCGGAAAGAAGTCAACCTTGAGCAGGCCGGGTCGGGCAGAATGCACCGATGACGCCCGCGTCCAGAAGGCCGCCGCTCGCCGGCCGGGGCCCCGTGATCCTCGCGCTGCTGATCATCGCGGCGGTGGTGTTCGTGGACATCCTCGTCGCCGCCGACCGCGTGGCGGTCACGAGTCTGATGATCGCCGCGCCGCTGCTCTGCGGGGTCACCTCATCGGTGGCGGTCACGCGCCGCATCGGCGCCGTGTCCGTGGTGGCCGCCGCCGCCGCCTTCATCTGGGGCCCGAGCCCGAACACCTGGCGCTACTGGATTCCCCTGGGGGTGGTGGCGGTCGGGTCGGCCTTCGCGGTGGTCATGGCCCGCTATCGCGGGGACGCGGATCGCGACGCCCGCCGGATGCGGGTGCTCGCCGACGTCGCGGAGATCGCCCAGGGTGGTCAACCGGTCGAGGAGATCGCACGGGCCCTGATCGACGTGCTGGTCCCGCGCCTCGTCGACGTGTGCGTGATCGACATCCGCACCCCTGAGGGCAGGGTCGAGCGGCTGGCGGGCGCCGCCGCGGGCGCGCCCGATCAGGCGCGGGCGCTGCTGGGGCGCGCGGTGGCCGGGGAGGGCGAGGGGAGTGGTCAAGAGCTCCCGGCCCGGACTGAGCACAAGCCTCTACTCAGCGCGCGAGATGCGCGGGCCCTCGGTCGCGATGACGAGGAACGGCGGCTGTTTGGCGAGCTCGGGATCGACTCGGCGGTGACGGTGCCGCTGTCTCCCCGCGACGCGCCGCTGGGCGCCCTGATGCTGGCCACACGGCCACCTCGGGCCCGGCTGTCGCATGCGGACGACGTCGAATTCGCCGAGACCCTCGCCGGCCGTGTCGGCCTGGCGCTGGACAACTCGGTTCTGTCCGCGGAACTGTCGAGCGCCGAGCGCCAGCTCGAGGTCATCCTCGGCTCTGTGGACGCCGGGGTGACCGTGCGCGACCGCCACGGGCGGATGGTCTACGCCAACCAGGCCGCGGCCGATCTGCTCAAGCTTCCGGACCCCGCCGCCGTGCTCGCGCACCCGCCGGGGGGCCTGATGGCGCGCTTCGACGTCTACTCCGAGGACGGCGAGCCCGTCGATCTCGCCGATCTCGCCGGGACGCGGCTGCTCTTGGGCGAGATCTCGCCGCCGCCGATGATCGTGCGCAACATCGTCAAGGAGACCGGCGAGGAGCGATGGCTGCTCAACAAGGCCACCGCCGTCCTCGGTCCCGAGGGGGAGATCGCCATGGCGGTCAACCTGATCGAGGACATCACCGAGACCAAGCGCAACGAGATCGCCCAGCGCCTGATGGCCGAGACGCTGCGCACGCTCGCCGAGACGCCCGATCTGCCCAGCACGTTGCAGGCGATCGCCGATGCCGCGGTCCCGAGCCTCGCTGACTGGGCCGCGGTGAACATGGTGGACGAGTCCGGCACCATCCGCACGCTGGCGATCGCCCACCGGGACCCGGACAAGGTGCGGATGGGGTGGTACCTCAACCACCGATGGCCTCAGGACAACGAGTCCTCGGGCCTGGGCGCCGTCATCCGCAGCGGTAAGGCCCTGCTGGTCCACGAGATCACCGCGGAGATGCTCGCCCGCCGCGCCCAGGACCGCGAGCATCTGGGAATCCTGCGCGAGGTGGGGCTCAACTCGGCGATGATCGCGCCGATCCGCAGCGGCGAGCGGATCCTGGGTGCGCTCAGCTTCATCTCGTGCACGTCACGCCGGTTCGACGCGCGCGACCTGCAGCTGGCCGGCGACCTGGGGCGCCAGACGGGCGTGATCATCGACAGTGCGGAGTTTCGGGCGGCTCAGAGCCACATCGCGCAGACGCTCCAGGCGGGGCTGATTCCACGCTCGCTGCCGGTGGTGGAGGGGTGGGAGCTGTCCAGCGCCTATCGAGCGGCCGGGCGCGCGGTCGAGGCCGGCGGCGACTTCTATGACCTGCTGTCGTTCGACGGCGGCTGGGCAGCGGTGATCGGCGACGTCGTGGGCAAGGGCGCCGAGGCCGCCGCGCTCACGGCGCTGGCCCGGCACACGCTGGCGGCGATCGTGGAGGCGACCGGCGATCTCGCCTATGCCCTCGAGGTGCTCAACCGACGGCTGCGCCGGCGCAGCGATAACTACCGGAGCCTCTGCACCGTGGCGGCGGTCCTGGTCACGCCCAACGAGCAGGTGACGGTCCTCTCGGCCGGGCACCCTCTCCCGCTGCTGCGCCGCGACGGCGCCGTGTGGCCGGTGGGGCGACCCAGTCCGATGCTCGGCTTCGTCGACGACCTGGAGCTCCTGTCCACGCCCGTCGCCGTCCAGCCCGGCGACGAGCTCATCCTGTACACCGACGGCGTGCTCGACGCGACCGGGCCCAAGGAGCGCTTCGGTGAGGCGCGGCTGCTCGAGACCGTGCGCCTGCTGGCCGATGGCGAGGGCGCCACCGCAGAGCACATCCTGGAGGTGATCGACGGCTTTCGCGAGTCCGATCAGGCCGACGACATCGCGATCCTCTGCCTGACGCGGGCGCCCGTGGCAGCGGCGCGCCCGGCCGCCTGAAGCGCCCTGAAACCAGGGGCAGGGGCGTCCGGTCAGGTGGCGAAGATATACGCCGATGCCAGCCCGCCAACCGAGCCGGGGACGGCGCCGGCAGACAGGCGCGCGCCGGCGGACCCGACCCGTCGCGGCCCGGCTCGCGCTGCTCGGCGTGGTGGCCGCCGCGGCAGTGGCGGCCGTCGGGGGGCACGCGGCGGCATGGCTGTGCGTGCCCGTGTCGCTGGTCTGCGTCGCGGTCCTGGGTCACGGCCAGGCCCGGCTCGAGCGTGAGCGCGACACCTTGCGCCGCGACGCCCTGTCAGATCCCGTGACGGGCGTGGCCAACCGCCGATCGCTGCTCGTGCGCGCGGACTACGAGATCGCCCGCCACCGCCGGGCGCGACACAGCTTCGCGCTGGTGATGCTCGACCTTGACGGGTTCAAGCAGCTCAACGACCGCTTCGGCCACGCCGCCGGCGACGACCTGCTGCGCGACGTCGCGGCGGCGCTGCGCCGGGCCATGCGGGCGCAGGACACCGTCGCCCGGTTCGGCGGCGACGAGTTCTGCGTCCTGGCGCCGGAGACGGACGGGCGCGGCGCCGAGCCGCTCGCCGCCAAGGTGACGCAGGCGGTGCGGGACGTCAGCGTGGGGATGGAGGCAGTGGCCGGCAGCGTCGGGATCGCCGTGTTCCCGATCGACGGCACCAGCACCGCCGAGCTCATGCACGTCGCCGACGAGCGGCTGCTGGCGGCCAAGCGGTGCCGGCCGGCGGGCGCCGGGCGGGCGCAGCGCCGCGCCGCCTGAGACGCTGCACACCCGGCGCGCGCGGCCGACCCGGACGCCAAAACCTAAGAAAACGTTGATCAACGGGGCACACCGCGGTCACTCGTGCCGGGTCGGGCGCCCATAGAACACGGCGACCCCCAAACGCTGTTGAAACCGAAGGGAGCCGTGCGTTGTCCAGACGTTCGAGGCTCGCCGGGGCCGCGCTTGCCGCTCTGGCGGCGGTTGCCGTGCCCGTTGCAGCCAGTTCCGCCCATTCCCGGGGCCACCACGATGGCGATCGGCACGGCCACGGCGCCATCCGGCACGTGCTGCTGATCTCCGTCGACGGCCTGCATCAGTCCGACCTGCGCTGGTTCATCCGCCACAACCCCGGCTCAGAACTGGCGGCGCTGGCGGCGCGCGGCGCCGAGTACTCCCACATCCAGACGCCGGTCCCGTCTGACTCCGATCCCGGCATGACCGCCCAGATGACCGGTGGCGACCCGCGGACGACCGGCGTCTACTACGACGTCGAGTACAACCACGCCCTGCTGGAGGCGGGGACCACGTCCTGCCACGGCCAGGCGACGGGCGCGGACGTCATCTACGACTCCCCCGACGACAACGACGACACCCGTCTCGACGCCGGGGAGGGCCTCTCCGGGCTGCCGGGCAGCATCCTGCAGATGACCCAGACGCCGCAGGATCTGCTCAACCCGGCGACGTTCCCGGTCGATCCGCAGACGTGCAAGCCGATCTCGCCCAGCAGTTACCTGAAGGTCAACACGATCTTCAACGTCGCGCACGACGATGGTCTGCTGACCGCATGGTCAGACAAGCACCCGGTCTACACGTCGTTCAACGGGCCGTCGGGCGACGGGATCACGGATTCGTTCGATCCCGAGATCGACAGCACGGCGCTGATGCCCGACGGTACGCCCTATCCAGGCAACATCGCCTGGACGGGCGACAACGCCGCCACCATGCAGTACGACTCCTACAAGGTCCAGGCGGTGCTCAACTGGATCGACGGCTACAACCACAGCCGCTCCGCGCACGTGGGCGTGCCCGCGATCTTCGGCATGAACTTCCAGACGGTCTCCACCGCCGAGAAGCTGCCGACCTCCGACGGCCTGACCGGCGGCTACGAGCCGGGGACGAACATCCCGGGTCCGCTGCTCCAGCGCGCGCTTATCTACGTTGATCAACAGCTGGCGGCGATGGTCTCAGAGCTTCGCTCCCAGGGGATCCTCGACTCCACGGCGATCGTCGTGTCGGCCAAGCACGGCCAGTCGCCGCAGGACCCCAACGATCTGACCCGGATCGACGACGGGCCGATCATCGACGGCATCAACGCGGCGTGGCAGGCGGCGCACCCCGGTGCGGGCAACGTCGTGGCCGCCGGCACCGACGATGACGCGGTGATGATGTGGCTGAACCCCAAGACCCAGCAGGCTGCCGACTTCGTCCGCAATTACCTCCTGACGCACTCGGCGACCGGCAACACCGCAGACGGCGGCTCGCGGACGCTCCAGCAGTCCGGCCTGCGCCGCGTGTTCGCGGGCGCCTCGGCCGCCCGGTACTTCGGGGTGCCGGTCTCTGACCCGCGCCACCCCGACATCTGGGGCATCGTCCAGCACGGGGTTGTCTACACCGGCGGGAAGGGCAAGATCGCCGAGCACGGCGGGGCCGATCCCGAGGATCGTGACGTCCCCATCCTGGTCTATGCGCCGCACGCCGTGGAGCCCGGCGTGTTCGGCGAGCGGCTGGAGACGACCTCGATCGCGCCGACCATCATCCGGCTGCTCGGGCTCAATCCCGATGCCCTGCAGGCGGTTCGCATCCAGGGCACTCCGGTCCTCCCGGGCGTGCACTAACCGTCACCAGGTCTTCGCCGGGCGCGCTTCATCGCGCGCCCGGCGAGGACGACGGAGCGCGTAGGCTGACGATCGCATGGAGCGCTCCACCCCCGTCGACGGCTTCTCCCTGGCCTACGAGCGTCACGGCTCCGGCGACGCCGCCGTCGTGCTCCTCCACGGCTGGCCGGGGGACCACGAGGACTGGCGCGAGGTGGTGCCCCGCCTGGCGGCTGACGGCGGCGCCACCGTGGTGGTGCCCGACCTGCGCGGCTTCGGCGCCTCCGACCGGCGTGTCTCCGACGACGCCGAGGCCTACGCCGCGCCGGGTCAGGCGGCGAGCGTGCTCGGGCTCATGCGCGAGCTCAGCCTGAAGCCGGCGGTCATCGGCGGCTACGACGTCGGCAGCCGGGTAGCGCAGCAGATGGCGAGAGTCGCGCCCGACGCCGTCCGCGCCCTGGTCATCGCGCCGCCGCTGCCGGGCGCCGGCGCGCGGGTCCTGTCGGAAGGCGCGGTGCGCGAATTCTGGTACCAGAGCTTTCACCGCCTGGAGCTGGCCGAGCGCCTGCTCGACGGCAACGCCGGGGCCGTGCGGGTGTATCTCGAGCACTTCTGGGAGCACTGGTCGGGCCCGGCCTACACGCCGGAGCCGGCGCAGCTGGATCGGCTGGCCGCGGCCTACGGCGCGCCCGGCGCGTTCACCGCGTCCATCGGCTGGTACCGGGCCGGATCAGGCACGGTCGCCCGCAGCCTCGCCGAGCAGACCCCCGCGCCCGAGGAACGGATCGCCGTGCCCACGACCGTCCTGTGGCCGGCCCACGATCCTCTGTTCCCGATCGAATGGGCCGACCGGATCGACGCGTTCTTCAGCGCCGTGACGCTGCACCGGCTCCCGAACGCCGGGCACTTCTCGCCCCTCGAGGCGCCCGACCGGTTCGCCGCGGCCATCGGCGCCGCGCTGGCGGCGTGAGCCATGCCGGAGCCGATCCGGCGTGCCCGCGCTGAGGACGCCGACGTGGTGGCGGGGCTCCTGCGCGATTTCAACGCCGAGTACGAGGATCCCGTGCCCCCGCAGGAGGAGATGGCCGAGCGCATCCGGGTGCTGCTCGCCCACGGGGACACCGTCATCCTCCTGGCCGGCGAGCCGCCGTGCGCGCTGTCGGTGACGCGCTTGCGGCCGGGGCTGTGGAGCCCCAACCTCGAGTCCTACCTGGCCGAGCTCTACGTCGTCCCCGACCGCCGCGGGCAGGGCATCGGCCGGGCGCTGATGGAGGAGACGATGGCGGCCGCGCGCGCGGCGGGGGCGGACACGATGGAGCTCGGGACCGGCGAGGACGATGTCGCCGCCCGCGCCCTGTACGAGAGCCTCGGATTTGACAACCACGAGCATGGGCCCGGGGGCGTGCGGACGCTCAGCTTCTTCTACGAGCGCGAGCTGTAAGGCGCTACCCGAGCGCGTTGAGGAACCGGGCGATGATCGGGCCGTCCAGCGGGCCGCCGTTGACTCCGCCGCTGTCCTGGACGACGATGGCGAAGGCCACATCGCCGCGGTAGCCCATCAGCCAAGCATCGAGCTTGAGCTTGCCGCCGGCACCGTACTGGGCGGTGCCGGTCTTGGCGTACGTCCCGCTGGGCAGGCCGGTGTTCGCGGCGGTCCCGCTCGCCACCACGTGGCCCATCATCAACCGCAGGTCGTCGGCCACCGCGCCCGGCAGTGGCGACGGGGCGATCCGGTCGTCGGGCGCCCCGGTGACCAGGCGCGGCGCCCGGACACTGCCGCTGTCGATCGCCGCCGCCACCGTCGCCATCCCCAGCGGCGAGAAGGTGACACGGCCCTGGCCGATCGCGCTGGCCGCCAGGTCGGCCTGGCCGCTGGGCGCCGGGACGTTGGCGTCAAACGCGGTCAGCCCCAGGTGGGGCGTCCGGCCCAGCCCATAGAGGTTGGCCACCGCGGGGAAGTCGGCCGGGCGCAGGTGCCCGGTGGCCAGGCCGATGAACGCGGTGTTGCACGACTCCGTGAACGCCTGGTCCAGCGTGCTCACCGGCTGATCGCCCTCGGCGTTGTGGAACACCTCGCCGTCGACGGTCAGGCTGGGCGGGCAGTTCGCCGGCGACGCCGGCGACAGGCCCTTCTGGAGGAGCGCGCTCGACGTGAGCACCTTGAACGTCGATCCCGGCGGGTAGGCGCCCTGCAGAGCCTGGTTGTAGGCCACCGAGACGGGGTCTGAGACCACGGCCAGCACCTGTCCGGTGGAGGCGCGGATCGCCACCATGGCGACGTTCTTGTGCACGCCGCCCAGCGCCGCCTCGGCGGCGCGCTGCACGCGAGGGTCAAGGCTGGTGCTGAGCGCGCGGCCCGGGTGGCCCGGGAACGACGCCAGCGTCCTGACGAGCCCGCCGCCGGGCGTCTCGACGATCACCTTGGCCGTGGGGCTGCCGGCGAGCTGGCGCTCGGCCGCGTACTCCAGGCCGGTCTGGCCGACCTGGCTGGAGGCGTCATAGGGCGGGCCGAGCGCCTTGAGCTGCTCGGCGGTGATGGGCCCGACCGTCCCGACGAGGTGGGCGGCGAGCTGCGTCGTGATCGGGCTGCGGGCGCTGACCTGCTCGAACTGAGTCCCGGGCACCGCGTAGACGTTGCCGGCACCGTGCTGGGCCTTGAGCTGCTCGAAGCGCGTCTGCGAGACCTGGAAGACCGGCTCGAAGAACGTCGGGTGTGCCTGGGCCTGCGTCAGCGCCGCCTTGACCGCGGCTGGGGTGGCGCCGGCGCCGATCAGGTCAGCGCTCACCTGCTTGGCGTTCTTGATGCGGCTGCCGACGAGGCCGACGGTGACCACGTGCTGAGCGGTGATCAGCGGCGCGCCGCCCGCACCGGTGATGCCGGCGCGCAGCGGCCAGTCCTTGACGGTGGCGAGCCGATCGGCGCCGTGGAGCGCCGGGCTGATGGTGGCCGGGGTCCAGGCCACCTTCCAGACGCCGTTGTGCTGGACGAGGTGGACGGTGGTGGAGGTTCTCCATGTGCCGGCATGGGGCAGGGCGTAGCTCTGCGCAACGCGGGCCTGGGCCCTGGATCCCTGATGGGTGACGTGCCCGGCGCTGAAGCTCGCCGTCCTGACCCCGAGCGCGCTGAAGGCGGCGGCGTTGACGGCGGTGAACGTCGCGGGCGGGGTGGCCACGAGCTTGCGCATGGCGGGCCAGTCACCGCGGCTCCACGCCGTCAGGTAGCTATGCAGCGTGGACTGCGGCGTCGAGGAGGAGCCGCCGCAGGCGGTCAGGCCGGCGGCGAGCACCAGAGCGGTCACGCCGACCGCGACACGCCGGCTTCCCCGCGCCGGCGTCAAGCGATCACGGGACGCCGACGAACCACGGATCGAGCATAGGACTTGACATGCCTAATGATGTTAGTTACTCTCCTAATTACATTAGGAACTTGGCTACCCGGAGGACATCATGAAGACCACCCCGCTCAACGACCGCCTCATCCAGCTCACGCGCTATGGCTTTGTCAACGCCTACCTCGTGCGCGAGGACGACGGGTTCACGCTCGTGGATACGACGATGCCCCGGACCGGCGACGCGCTCATCGCCGCCGCCGCCGCGGCCGGTGCGCCCATCCGCCGGATCGCGCTGACCCACGGCCACGGTGACCACGTCGGCTCGGTGGGCGAGCTCAGGGACAAGCTCGGCGCCGACGTCCAGGTACTGCTCCCCGAGCTCGACGCCCGCATCCTCGCCGGCGAGAAGGTCGTTGAAGGCAAGCTGACCGGGAGCTGGCCCAAGGTCACGTGGACGCCGGATGTGCGCTTGACGCCCGGCGATAGGGTCGGCAGCCTCGAGGTCATCGCCAGCCCCGGCCACTCCCCGGGGCACGTCGCCTTTCTGGACACCCGCGACCACACGCTCATCGCCGGCGACGTGTTCACGACCTTCGGCACCACCCAGGTCTCCAACCACTTCTACTGGCGGTTCCCGCTGGCGGCGATGGCCACCTTCGACAAGGCGGAGGATCTGCGCTCCGCCCGCGCCCTGCGCGCGCTGGACCCGGCGCTGCTCGTCGTCGGCCACGGCGGCGCGGTCCCGTCGCCAGCCGCGGCGATGGACGCCGCCATCGCCCGCGCGGCCCGCTGATGCCGCGCGCCGGCCTGGACACAGAGGCCGTCGTGGCTGCCGCCGCCGGGCTCGCCGACGACGTGGGTCTGGAACGGCTCACGCTGGCCCGGCTGGCTGCGGCGCTCGGGATCCGCACGCCGTCCCTGTACGCCCACGTCGACGGGCTGCCCGACCTGCGGGCCCGGATGGGAGCCCGCGGCGCCCGGGAGCTGGCCACCGAGCTCCAGCTGGCCGCCGCGGGCCGCTCGGGCGCCGACGCCCTGCGCGCGGTGGCGGGCGCGTACCGCGCCTACGCCCACGCCCATCCCGGCCGCTACGCCGCCATGCAGGCGGCCTCCGAGCGCGAGGAGAACCAGGCGGCGGGTGCCGCGGTGGTGGGGGTCATCCTGGCGGTGCTGAGCGCCTACGAGCTGGCCGGCGACGCCGCGATCCACGCCGTCCGGGTGGTCCGCTCGGCGCTGCACGGGTTCGTGGTGCTCGAGCGCGAGGGCGGCTTCGGGCTCCCGCTCTCCCTCGATGACAGCTTTGCCACACTCGTGGAGATGATTGACGCCGGCCTGTCGCGGACAGCCTGAGCCCATGGAGATCACCGTTGCCGACCGCCCGGACGCCGCGCGCTACGAGATCGCCGTGGACGGCGAGCGCGCCGGCTTCGTCACCTACCGTCTGGCACCCGGGGTCATCAGCTTCCTCCACACCGAGGTCGATCCGGCCCTGGAGCGAAAGGGCCTGGGCAGCCGGCTCGTGCGCGACGCCCTGGATGATGCGCGGGCCCGCGGCCTGACGGTGCGCCCCGTCTGTCCCTTCGTCGCCTGGTTCGTCGAGACCCACGAGGAGTACCGGGCGCTCGTGGCCTAGTTCCGAGCGCCGGCCTTCTCCTCGGCGCCCGGCAGCTCGGCCACCACGAGCCGGGGCTGGCCCGCGAGCTGACCGCCGGCACAGTCACCGGCGGCGACCGTGGTCCTGGGCTTGCCGCGGATCGCGAGGCCGCCGAGGCCCGCCAGCGCCAGGAGCACACTGGCGACCCCCATCGCGACGTGGAATGCGTCCTCGCCGGCGAGGGCGGTCGTGTGGCGCACGAAGGCGCGCTTGGCGGAGGGCACGGCGGACGAGTCGATCGTGCCGAACGTGTGGTGCGCGGCGTCACGCAGCGCGGCCTGGCTGGACGCCGGCAGACGGTGCCCGAGGCGGTGGTTGAGCTGCGCGCCGTAGAACGTGGCGACGACGGCGCCGACCGCGGCCACCGCGACCAGGCTTCCGGTGCGGGCGATGGCGTTGTTGACCGCTGAAGCGATCCCGGCGTCCATCTCACTGGCGTCGGCGAGCACGGTGGCGGTGAGCGGAGCCACGGTCAGCGACAGGCCAAACGAGAACACCAGCAGCGCGGGGAGGACATCGGTGAGGAACGACACCGTCGTGCCATAACGCAACATGAGCCCGAACCCCGCCGCCACGAACAGCGGTCCGACCGTGAGGAACGGTCGCGGCCCGTACTTGTCCGCCAGTCGGCCCATACGCGCCGACAGGAAGAACATCACGACGGTGGGGATGAGCCCGGTCACCCCCGACGCGAGCGCGCTCCACCCCGCGACCTGTTGGAGGTAGATCGTGACGAAGAACCCGAGCAGGCCGATCCCGCCGTACATGACGAACGTCTGCGCGTTGGCCACCGCGAAGTTACGGTGGTGAAACAACTCGAGGGGGAGCATGGGCGCGGGGGTGCGCGCCTCGTGCACGACGAACGCGACCAGCAACACCGCGCCCGCCAGCAGCGCGCCCCACACCCCGGGGTCCGACCAGCCCAGCACCGGCTGCTCGATCAGCCCGAACGAGATCCCGGCCAGCCCGAGCGCGGCGAGCCCGGCGCCCATCCAGTCGATGCGGGTGTCGGGCATGCCGTGGGCGCGGCCCGGGACGGCCACGCGCGACAGCACCAGGGCGATGATCACCAGCGGCACGTTGATGATGAAGATCCACCGCCACGACGCCGAGTCAACGATCTGGCCGCCGATGATCGGCCCGGCGAGGATCCCGATGCCGCCCCACGCGGTCCACGTCCCGATCGCTCCGCCGCGCTCCTCCTTGGGGAACACCGACACGATGATGGCCAGCGCCGCCGGCGTCAGCAGCGCCCCGGAGACTCCCTGCAGCGACCGGGCCACGATGAGCACCCCGATCGTCGGCGACGCCGCGCACAGGGCGGAGCCGATCCCGAACCCGGCCACGCCGGCAGTGAACACCCGCCGTTCGCCGAGCTTGTCGGTCAGTGAGCCGGCGAGCAGGATGAGCGCGCTCAGCGTGAGCAGGTAGGAGTTGGAGACCCACTGCTGGGCGGCGAACCCGCCACCGAGGTCGCGGCTGATCGCGGGCAGCGCGACGTTGACGGCAGTCGAGTCCACGGCGGCGATCGCCGAGGCGAGGATGGCGGTGACGAGCGCGAGTTGCTTGGTGCGGGCGCTGACCGGCCCAGCCATCAGCGGCGGGCGCCGTTGATCGGTAGCCGGGCCCGGAACACCGTCCGGCCGGGGCGCGATTCCAGGGTGAGGCTGCCGTGATGTCGCTCAACGAGGATCCGGCGAGCGGTGTCGAGCCCGAGCCCGGTCCCGCTCCCCACCTCCTTGGTGGTGAAGAAGGGGTCGAACACGCGATCGCGGATGTCAGCGGGGATGCCGGGGCCATCGTCGGCGATGTCGACCTCGGCGCAATCGCCGTCGGCTCGGGTGGTGATGGTGATGTGGCCGCTCTCGCCCACTGCGTCGATGGCGTTGTCGAGCAGGTTGGTCCACACCTGGTTGAGCTCGGCGCCATGGACGGTGATCTTGCCCAGCCCCGGGTCGTAGTCGCGTTCGACCTCGATCTCGGTGTGCTTGAGCTTGTGCTTGAGCAGGGTGAGCGTGGAGTCCAGGCCCTCGCGCACGTCCACCTCAACGAGCTCGCCCCGGTCCATGTAGGCGTACGTCTTGATCGCCTTGACCAGTTCGCCCATGCGGTCGGTGGACTCGCGCAGCTCGGCCGAGAGCTGGCGGGCGCCCAGCGAGGCGGCGATCCACCGCAACGTGGCCGCGGTCGCCGGGCCGGCGGCATCGGCGACGCGGGTCACGAAAGCAGGGTCCAGCCCGGCCGAGACCAGGGGGTCGGAGATTCGCCAGGGGTCGTCCACCCCGGCGGCGGCCATCGCGTCGGTGAGCGCGTCGTCGGCGTCGGCGGCGTCGAGTGCCGACAACGGCACGTGTGCGGCGCACTGCGCCGCCGCCTCGCGCTGCAGGGCGACCAGCTCGGCCGCCTGCTCGCGCTCGACGCCCGCTTCCACCAGCAGCCCTACGGTGCCGGTGAGGACGTCGAGCGCGTCCGCGAGGTCGGAAGCCGCCCGCTTGGCCGCCGACGCCGGATTGTTGAGCTCGTGGGCCAGCCCGGCGGACATCGTGCCCAGGGCGGCCAGCCGGTCACGGTTGGCCTCTCGCTGGGTGATCCGGCGCGTCACCGGGCGCACCTTGGCCATGACGCGCATGAACACCGGCCGGTGGGCGCGGACCAGGTCGATGAAGTCGTCCGGAGCGATGACGGCGACGCGCACATCGTTGCGAGCCACCATGCGCACCGCGGACGGGCCGCCGACCAGCGTCGGGATGGCGCCCATCCACGTGGGAGCGACGTGGTTGCCGATCGGCTCATCACCGGTGCCGTCCTGGACGAGCGCCTCGATCGTGCCCTCCAGGATGAGGATGAGCCCGGTCCTCGTCTCGTCCTGTCTGGCATACACCGTCCCGGCGGGAATGTCCTTGAGGACGGCGGCATCGCACCAGGCCTGCAGCTCGTCGTCGGACAGGTCGGCGAACAGGTCCATCGGGCGCAGGTCGGTGACGGCAGGATGGCTCATGCGCTCATGCCTCGGCCAGATACTCGTGGATGAGCGAGACGGCCATCGAGCCCTCGCCGACGGCGGAGGCGACCCGCTTGATGGAGCGGGCCCGCACGTCGCCGGCCACGAACACGCCGGGCACGCTCGTCTCCAACGTGCGCGGCTCGCGCTGCAGCGGCCAACCATGGTCGCGGGCATCGGGGCCGGCGAGGATGAAGCCGCGCTTGTCACGGGCAACGACGCCGTCCAGCCAGTCCGTGCGGGGGGCGGCGCCGATGAACACGAAGCAGGCGTCGACGTCCTCGGTGCGCTCGTCACCTTCCGGCCCGCGGACCCTGAGGCGCTTCAGCCGGCCGTTGTCGCCCTCGGCGGCGACCGCCTCGGTGCGGGTCAGCACCTCGATATTGCCCAGCGACTCGATCTGCTGAATCAGGTACGCCGACATCGACTTGGCCAACGAGTCCCCGCGGACGAGCATGGACACACGGCTGGCGTAATCGGAGAAGTGCACCGCCGCCTGACCGGCCGAGTTGGCGGCGCCGATGACGACGACGTGCTGCTCCTCGCAGGAGCGGGCCTCGGTGAGCGCAGCGCCGTAGTAGACGCCGGCGCCGGTGAAGTCGGCGAAGCCGGGCGCCGGCATCATGCGGTAGGAGACCCCGGAGGCGACGAGCACCGTGTTGGCGCTCAGCTCAGCGCCGCCGGCCAGCTCGACGATCCGCCCGGCGCCCTCGACCTTCAGCGAGACGACGTCTGAGACCGACAGCAGCTCGGCGCCGAGGCGGCGCGCCTGCATCGTGGCGCGCTGGGTCAGCTCGGAGCCCGAGAGGCCGTTGGGGAAGCCGAGGTAGTTCTCGATCCGGCTGGACTGCCCGGCCTGCCCTCCGGGAGCCTCGCGCTCGACCATCACCGTGCGCAGCCCCTCCGAGGCGCCGTAGACCGCCGCCGCCAGCCCCGCAGGGCCGCCGCCGACGATGACGAGGTCGTAGTGGTCTGACGCCGGGGCCGCGGCGACGCCGAGGCGCTCGGCGAGCTCGAGCACCGTCGGGCGCTCGAGCACGGCGCCGTCCTCCAGCAGGACCACCGGCAGGCGATCCTCGGGCACCCCGGCGACCGTCAGCAGCTCGCGGGCCTCGCTCTCGCGCTCCACGTCCAGCCAGCGCCCGGGGACGCGGTTGCGCGCCAGGAAGTCGCGCAGTTCGTGGGTGTCCTTGGAGAAGCGGTGGCCGATCACGCGCACGCCGCCGGCCTCGAGCGCCGCGCCCTCCTCCCAGGTGGTGAGGAGGTCCTGCACGATCGGGAACAGCTCCTCCTCGGGCGGGTCCCAGGGCTTGAGCAGGTAGTAGTCCAGCGCCACCTCGTTGATGGCGGCGATCGCCGCCTGCGTGTCGGCGTAGGCGGTGAGCAGGACCCGCTTGGCATCGGGGTAGATCTGGCGCGCCTTGACCAGCAGCTCGGTGCCCTCCATCCCCGGCATCCGCTGGTCGGCGACGATCATCGCCAGGATCTCGCCGCGCCGCCGCATCTCAGTCAGGAGCTCGAGCGCCTCCGGCCCGGAGCCGGCCCGCAGGATCCGGTAGTGCTCGCCGAAGCCGCGGCGCAGGTCCCGCGCCACCGCGGCGAGCACGGTCGGCTCATCGTCGACGGCGAGGATCGTCGCGCGGCGAGGCTCGTCGGTCGACATCGAGCGGCTAGGACAGCATCGGCGACGGCGGGATCCGCGTCGTGCCGGTGACCTCGGGGATCAGCATGCCCAGCTCGTCGACGAAGCACCAGCACCATTCCTCGCCGGGCTCCAGCGAGCGGATGATGGGGTGCGAGCTGGCGGCGGCGTGGGCGCTGGCGTGGCGGTTGGGCGAGTCGTCGCAGCAGCCGACGTGACCGCACTCGAGGCAGATCCGAAGATGCAACCACACGCCGCCCTCGCGCAGGCAGTCCTCGCATCCGTCCACCGCGGCGGGCAGCTCGGTCACTTGCACGGTGTTCAGATGGGTGCAGGCGGGTTCCCGGGGGCTCATGTCTTGAGCATCGCAAACTCGTCAAGTGGGGAGGGCGGGGACGAGGTCATCGGCGGGAAAACGGACCCCGCCGTCCAGCCGCAGCCGCACCGTGTCGCCGACACGGGGGGCGGGCAGCGGCGCCACCGCGTACAGCCGCCCGCCGTCCAGGGTCAGCTCCAGCCGGAACCCGTCCTCGAGCGCCATGGCCCGCAACCACGCGCGCCACGACGGGACCGCCCGGATCGAGCACCACGTCGGGGGGCCGCGTCAGAATGGTGTCGCCCCGGTCGGCCAGCCAGCCGTCGTAGCCGAGGAACCGGGCCACGGCGGGGGTCGGCGGGTGTTCCAGCAGCTCCCGGGGCGGGCCTGACGCCGCCAACTGCCCGTCGATGAGGATCAGCAGACGGTCGGCCAGCGCCCACGCCTCGGCTGCGGTCGTGGACGACGACGAGCGTGGCTCGGGTCTCCGATCGCAGCGCGGAGACGGAGTCCTGGAGCAGCGTGGCCCGGACCTCAGCGTCGAGCCCGGCAAACGGCTCGTCGAGGAGCAGCACATCGGGCGCCAGCGCCAGGACGCGCGCCAGGTGGACACGGCGCCGCTCGCCGCCGGACAGCGTCGCCGCGGTGCGCGCTGCCAGGTGCTCGGCGCGCATCGTCGCCAGCGCCCCCGACGCTCGCCGCGCCCGCTCGGCCCGCGGAACGCCCCACCAGGCGAGGGCCAGCTTGACGTTGTCCAGCACCCTGCGCCGGGCCAGATCAGGGGCCTGGAGGGCGGTCGCGACGCGTCCGTGGCGAACGATCTCCCCCTGCGCGGGCGCCAGTGCTCCACCCAGCGCGTCGAGAAGGGTGCTCTTGCCGGCGCCGTTGGGCCCGAGCAGCGCCACCAGCTCGCCGCAACGCAGCTCGAAGCTGACGTTGTGCACGATTTCCCGATCGCCACGCCGGACGATCAGGCCGCGGCACTCCAGGAGGGTCGCGCCCGTGCTCACGCGGCTCCCGTGCTCGAGCGGAAGCGCATGCGAATGCCCCCGCCCTGATGCTGGAGCAGTCCCGCCGTGACCATAACGAGGACGATGAGGGCGGTCAGCACGATCGAGATGGCGACGGCCTCGTCGTAGTGGGCGGCGTTGGCCTCGTAGAGCGCGGCGCTGGCCAGCGTCTGGTCATAGCCGTAGACGTTGCCTCCGACGAGGACGATGGCCCCCACCTCCGCGAGGCCGGTGCCGAGCGCGGCGAGCAGCGCCGCGACGATGCCGATCCGCGCCTCACGCAGCGCCAGCGTGCTGACCTGAAGCCGGCCGGCGCCGAGAAGGCGCGCCTGGGCCACGAGCCCGCCGGGAAGGCCCTGCACCGCTGCGGCCGACAGCGCCACGACGTACGGGATCGCCAGGACCGTCTGGGCGATGAACACCGCGCGCCTGGTGATCGTCAGGTGGAGCGAGCCGAGCGGGCCCTGGGGCACGAACAGCAGAAACAGGAACAACCCCACGACCACGGGCGGCAGCGCCAGGCTGGCGTTGGCCAGGATCTGAAGTATCCCGCGGCCCCGGAAGCGCCCGAGCCCGATCGCCAGCCCGATCGGCAGCCCGATCACGGCCGCCGCGGCGGTGGCGATCGCAGCCACCTGGATCGTGAACCAGATGACGCTGAACAGATACGGGTCGCCGTGCGCGATCAGCGGCACCGCCCTTTGGAGAACCTGCCACAGGAGGTTCATGTCTCGAAGCCGGTCCGGAAGCGCAGGTGCAGTCCGCCGGATCGCTGCTGGATGATCGTGAGGATGCCCGATCAGCAGAACGATCAGACCCAGCAGGACGAGTGAGATGCCGACCGCGTACGGGTAGTTGGTGTAGTCGTTGACCTGCTGGACCACGGCGCTGGCGAGCGTCTGGTCGTAGTTCTGGATGTTCCCGCCGACGATGATGACGGCGCCCACCTCCGACAGCGACGCGCCGAGCGCGGCGATGATCGCCGCCAGCACGCCGATCTTCGCCTCGCGCAGCGCGAGGACCGAGAGGTGCCGCCGGCCCGCGCCCAGAATGCGCGCCTGCGCGAGCAGTCCGGGCGGGAGGCCCTGGATCGCAGCAGGTGTCAGCGCGATGATGTACGGAAGGGCGAGGATGGTCTGCGCCACGTACACCGCCTTGATGCGTGAACGCGTAGTGCAACGAGCCGAACGGGCCCTGCGGGAGCGTCAGCAGGAGGACAAACACGCCGACGATCACCGGCGGGAGCGCCAGGCTGGCGTTGGCGAGGAGATGCAGCGCCCGGCGGCCGCGGAAGCGCCCGAGCCCGATGATCAGCCCGATCGGAAGCCCGATGATGAGCGCCGCCGCCGTCGAGACCGCGGCGATGCGGATCGTGACCCACGTGACCGCCAGGATGTATCCATTCCCGCCGGCGATGAGCGGGATGGCACTGCGCACCTCGTGCCAGATGAACCCCACCTCAGGGCTTCTTCGCGGTCGGCGCGTTCTGGACGTAGACGAGTTGGCCGTTGGCGAGGCGATAGACCACGCCGACCTGGCTGCCGCGCCCGATCGTCCGCTGGCCGGGCTTGGGTAGCGGCGCCACCTTCTGGCCGGGCCGGATCCGGATCTCGGTGGGGGTGGTGGGGCGCAGGCCGTGCCGCGTGATCGTCGAGCTGAGATGCAGCGAGGACAGCGCGGCAAGCAGGAACGCCACCGAGAGCACGATCCCGAGATCGAACAGGTTGACGAGGCCGTCAAGCGGATCGCCGGCGCGATCCTCGCGGCTGCGCGCGCGGGGGGTGACTGAGATCATGGCTCGCCTCCAGTGGGCCGGGTGTCGCTGACGATTGCGGCGACGTACTCGAGGTCAGACAGGTCCTGGCCGTACATACGGTCCCGAGACAGCGAGATCCCGAAGGCCACGGCCCCGATGAGCAGGCCGACGACGGTGACGCTGAAGGCCACCCGCAGATTCTCGCTCAGGGCCGCCGTGTTGCCGTTGGCAAGGCCGGTCAGCGCGGGAGACAACGGGATCAGCGTCCCCATGAGCCCCAGCGCCGGGCCGGCGCGGACGAGCAACCGCGTCCGGCCAAGCCGCCGCTGCGACTCGAAGTCGAAATCGGCCAACGCCTTGTTGAGCTGATGATCGCCCTCCGGCGTGCGAGCGTGGGCGATGATGAAGGCCAGGGTGCGCGCCATCGCGGGACTGCGCGGGATCGCGCTGACGGCCCGCTCGGCCGCGCCGCGATCGCCCGCCAGCAGCGCGCTGCGAGCGCGATCGGCGCCCTCGGACAGGGTGTCGAACCGCCGTTTGCGACGGCCCGTCACCTCGACGATGTAGCTGCCGAGCTCGAAGATCACCGACGCCAGCGCCAGCAGCGCCAGGATGAGGACGGGGATCTGCAGGACGCTGGCGACGTGGAAGATCACCTCGTCGATGTCGTGGGTGGTGAGCGCGAAGATCACGAGGGCGTCAGCGATGCTGGCACGGGCGCGCCCTCAGCGGCCCGGAAGCACGTCTCGCGCAGCGACCGCGCCCGCGCAGCTCCCGCGCGGCGCCCGAGGCTGAGCAGGAGCGGGACGGCAAGCCCCGCCCCGGGCGCGGCGAGGTTCCGCGAGCGGGTCGCCTGACGAACCTGCGGCGGGGCCGCCGCGGCCGCCGTGGGGTGGACGAGCGGACTGGATCCCTCCGGCACCGTGGTGACATCGCTGATCAGCCGTCCGGTCACCAGCGGCGCGGCGGGCGCCGGAGCCGTGGTGCGCGTACGCCGCGACGGGCGCCCTTCTGCGCGGCGGCGCGGGGGGCGTGGTCGCCTTCGGCGGCGGGGTTGCGGCGGAGGCCGTGCTGGTGGCCGATTGCGTCGTCGTGCTCGCCGTGGTCGTCGATTGCGTGGTCGTCGTCGACCGTGCGGTCGTAGTCGTCTGAGACGAGGTCGTCGTCGACGGCGCGCCTTCCGACCCGCCCGCGCGCTTCGTGCCCCCGTGGTCCTTGTTGTGCGTGCCGTTCTTGGCGCCCGTCGGTGATGTGGACTTCGTGGGCTTCGTGCCCCCGGTCTGGTTCGTGGGGCCGGACGTCGGCTTGGCCGGGGTGCGGAACTGGATGGTGGCCGTGCCGCCCGTGCCACCGCTGACCTGGGTCACCTGGACGCTGACCTCATAGCTCCCGGGGGCGAACCGGTGCGTCGGGGACGCCGCCGACGAGGTGGCGCCGTCGCCGAAGGTCCAGCTCCAGGTCAGTGCGGATGGCGCCACCGGGGAGCCGGCGGCGGTCGCCACCCTGGCGCTGAGCTTCGCCGTGGTCGCCGCCGCCGTCGAGGACAGGGTCCGGGCGGAGGCATGCACGATCAGCGGCGGGCCGTTGGCGTACACCACCACGGTGATGGGGGCGCCCGTCTCGGTCACCTCATCGCGTGCGTTGGCGTCGGCTCCACCCCGGAACGGGCGGATGTAGGTGGTCTGATTCTCCGTTCCATCGACGGAGATCACCGGTAGCGCGCCCGGTGCCTGCGGGTCCTGGTACAGGCTCGGGTTCGTCAGGTCCGCATTGGACAGGGGAGCCTGGAAGCCGTGACTGGGATTGAGGACCTGGACGTCGTTGACGTCGCCGATCGGCACCTGCAGGCCGCAGCTGATCACCGTCGACAGCAGCCACGTGCTCTGGGTGAGCTGGAACGGTTGCCCCGGTGGGTACAGGTAGACCGGATTGGGTCCGGCGTACTCCGGGCACGCCTGAAGCGCCTGGAGCCCGACCGAGACATGACTGATGTTGCCCGCCGACGACGGGTAGATCGTTGCGCTGACGACGGATTGATCGGCCGGCGCCGCCGCCGGCCAAACGCAGGCGAACGCCGCCGCGAGTGCGACGGCGGGCACAAATGCGAACCGCCGCCCCAGGAGAGCCCTGGGGCGGCGGCTGCCGGAACTGCGTCGCTCAGCTGAGCGCAACGCCGCCTACTTGACGTTGACCGTCTTGAGTCCCGTGTCGCTCGCGGACTGGCCGGTCTGCTTGTTCACGAGGCGCAGGACCCATCGGTAGCCGGACTTGAGCTTGAAATGCGCGGTGAACTTCGTCTTGCCGCGACCCACCTTGACGGTGGTCTTCTCGCCGAACTGGGGCGGCCCGCCGGCGGTCTTCATCGCCAGCACCTCGATCGTGGCCCCGCTCGCCGGTGCGCCGGGCTTGATCGTGCCCGAGACGGTCAGCTTGCCGCCGTTGGCGACCTTCAGCGACCCGAAGCTCACGCTCGTCTTGGGCTTCGAGCCGACGGTCACCTTGACCGTGCGCTCCGGCGCAGCCACCACCTGGCCGGGATCCTGGAACTTGGCCTGGACGAGCCAGGTGCCCTTGCCCAGCTCCGGCAGGACGACCGCGAAGTTGGCGTCGCTGGCCGCCAGCTTGGCCGTGGTGAGCTTCTTGAAGCCCTTCTTGGATCCGAACTGCTTGGCGGAGAGCGTCACCGTCGCTTTGACGTGGCCGGTGCCCGGTGACACCTGTCCGAGGATCAACGCCTGTCCGCCCTGAGCGCGTGAGCTCAGTTGGGTGATGGCGCTGTGAACCGTGACCTTCACCGCCGTCGTCGACGCTGGTGACAGCAGGTCGCCGAACACAGGATTGAGATTGGGTTCCTCAACCTTCGAGATCTGATTGGTGGTGACCTGGTATGAACCGGTCGTCGGCGGAACGAGGCTGATGCTGTACTTGCCCTGGCTGTCGGTCTTGCCGGTCGCCACCGACACCGGCAGGCCGTTCACGACCTTGCTGATGGCGACAGGCTCGCCGGAGAGCACCGGGAATCCCGGCTGCGCGTTGGCCAGGGTTCCCGTGATCGTGAGCTTCTTGCCCGCCCGTGCGACGTAGGTGGCGGGGAGCCGCGAACTGGTCAGCAACGGCGATGCCGTCGGCTTGAATGGCGATCCCTGACTCTGCAGGTAGGCCGCCACCTGGGCCTGCACGGCCGGCGAGGTGATGTAGTTCAAGAAGTCCTGGGCGGCCGGGAGATTCACGGTCTGTCCCGGCTTGCTGGGGTTGATGATGTAACCGTGGAAGTAGTTGATCAGCTCGTACTGGCCGCCTGGCGCGCTTGCGCTGTTGTCCTGTGAGACGATCTTCAGGGCCGGGATCGCCCCGGCCGGATCGGTCCCGGAGGCGAGGTAGTGGTACGTGCCGCTGTCGGTGAAGACGTAGCAGGAACCGGCACCACTGGGGTAGCCGTTGCAGGCGTTTGACGCCTGGACGTTGGGCCCCTGGGACAGCCCCGTGGCGACGTACCACGTCGGCAGCGCGGCTGCGGTCGGCAGCGCACCGTTGTTGGGGCACGGCTGTCCCGAGGCAGTCACGCCATGACCTGAGGCGATCGGCGTCTCGCCGCCGCCGTTGGCGGCGCTGACTGTGCACAGCAGCAGGCCCGCGGGGCTCAGCCCGGAGCTCGAGACGAGCTGCCAGATGCCGTGCTCGGCCACGGTCGTGCCGGGCGTGCCGCCACGCGAGACGAACGTCGCCTTCGGGGTACCGCCTCCGTTGATCCCGGCGGCAGCCACATCCGCGAACGCCTGGGCGATGTTGGTGGCCGCGTTGGCGGCCACGCCGGCCGGGTCCCCCTGGTTGCCGGCGAGCACGAAGTCGTTGGTCCACAGCGCTCGGCCGTACTGCTCGAAGGAGTACCCGCCGGCCACGAACTCGTTCTCCAGCGACGCCGCGTGGACGATCAGGATGCTCGCGCCGGCGGCGCCGGACTCGGCCTGCGCGATCGCGTTGCCGGTGCCCGTGCCGATGTACTTGAAGGTGAATTGCGGATAGGCCTTGGTGAAACCTGGCTGGATGACGTTGGGAATGAGCCCGGAGTCGCTCATGTCGCTGGTGCCGATGACGGTTAACGTTGACGGGCTGTCGGCGTTCGCAAGCGCGGGGCCGATCAGCATGATCGCTGCGGCCAGAGCGCTCAGCAGCAGGGCGGATGGCAGCTTGCCGGCGGCGCCGGCCCGCGCCCGGAAGTTACGTGGTCGTGCCGGACGGCCGGGGGCAAAGAAGGTCTTTAGCATGCGGCGAATATATAGGCAGTGCCTAGGTAAAGGTGGCAATCGCTATTGCACCGGTAAAAGGCCTGATGGGTCAGCGTCCACCCTAACGCGGCACGGCGGTGCTGCCGGCGCTTGCGCACTGGCTGATGCCGTAACGGCCGGCCAGGCTCGCCGCGGGGCTGCCCTGCAGGGTCGCCAGCGCCTGGTTGACGCCGGCCTGATCGCCTCGCCGGGCCGCCTGGGCGAGCGAGCGGTAGGCGGACGCGGAGCTTGACACGGCCGCGACGTACTGGTTCAGGAGTCGCCGCTCCGCGGCCGGCCTCGGTAGCGCACGGAGGTTCGAGACCTCGCGTTGCAGGATCGGAAGGACCGCATGCATGTAGGCGGCCAGGTTCGCCAGCGACGTCTTTCCCGAAGCGGGGTAGGGCGTCGCACGCAGATCGCGCAGCGCGCCCGCGCAGATTGCATTGCCCCTCGCGATGACGTCCTGCTTGGTAACCGTGTGCCCGCCGCACGCCGTCGCCGCGATGCATGCGAGGGCGCATGCGGGCAGCATGCGCCGCCTCATGTCCGCCCCCGGCCGATGATCAGGTTGGCCACCAGCCCCGTCCAGCCGGTCTGGTGAGAGGCGCCCAGGCCGGCGCCGTTGTCGCCGTGGAAGTACTCGTGAAACGGGATGAGGTCGTGCCACGCCGGGTCGTCCTGGGGCAGGCGGTAGGTGCCGAGCACCGGGCGCCGGCCGTCGGGCCCCTTGCGGAAGATCCCGATGAGGCGGTCGGCCAGCTCGTCGGCGACCTCGGCCAGGTTGAGCTCGTCGCCGTCGCCGGTGGGGAACTCGACGGTGAAGTCGTCGCCCAGGAAGCGGTGGTAGACGCGGAGCGTCTCGATCAGGAGGAAGTTGATGGGGAACCACACCGGCCCGCGCCAGTTGGAGTTGCCCCCGAACAGGCCGGTGCGCGACTCGGCGGGCTCGTAATCCAGCGTGTCGGTAGCACCGCCGACCTCGATCGTCAGCGGCTGGCGGAGGTGGCGGCGCGAGAGACCGCGCAGGCCGTGGTCTGAGAGGAACTCGTCGGGATCGAGCATGGCGCCCAGCAGCCGACGCAGCTGGGCCTCGTTGACGATCGAGAGCATCCGCCAGCCCGCGTGCGCCGGGGACTCCATGTGCTGGACCACCTTGCCCAACGGCAGGTTCTCCACGAACCACTGCACGCGAGCGGCGAAGTCCGGTAGGGCGGCCATCGTCTCGGGCCCGATCGTGGTCGCCGCGGCCAGGGGCAGCAGCCCCACCACCGAGCGCGCGCGCAGCGGGATGGCGTCGCCACCGGTGCGCAGGACGTCGTAGTAGAAGCCGTCCTGCTCGTTCCACAGCCCCTTGTCGTTGAGCGCCGAGCCGATCAGGGCGAAGTGCTCGAAGAACTTGGTGGCCAGGTCCTCGTAGACGCTGTCGTGGCTGCTGAGCGCGAGCGCCATCTCCAGCAGGTCCTGGCAGTACATCGCCATCCACGCCGTCCCGTCGGACTGCTCGAGCACGCCGTCGACGGGCAGCTTGGAGCGGTCGAAGGGGCCGATGTTGTCCAGGCCGAGGAAGCCGCCCTCGAACAGGTTGTCGCCCTCCACGTCCTTGCGGTTGACCCACCAGTTGAAGTTGAGCAGCAGCTTGTGCAGCACCCGGGCCAGGAAGTCGAAGTCGTCGTCGCCGGCGATCTCGTGCACGCGCAGCGCCGCCCACGCCTGGACCGGGGGGTTGACGTCGGAGAAGTTCCACTCGTACGCCGGGAGTTGGCCGTTGGGATGCACGTACCACTCGCGGCAGAGCAGGATGAGCTGGGACTTGGCGAACTCGGGGTCGACGTGGGCCAGCGCGACGCAGTGGAAGGCAAGGTCCCACGCGGCATACCAGGGGTACTCCCACTTGTCGGGCATCGAGATGACGTCGCGGTTGTTGAGGTGCGTCCACTCGTGGTTGCGGCCCGACAGGCGCTCGGCCGGCGGCGGGGGGTAGGCCGGGTCGCCCTCCAGCCAGCGGCGTACGTCGAAGTGGAAGAACTGCTTGGACCACAGCATCCCGGCGAACGCCTGGCGCAGGATGAGCGCCTCGTCCGCCGAGGCCGAAGCCGGGGTCAGCTCGGCGTAGAAGGCGTCGGCCTCGCGCTCACGGGTCGCCATGACCTCGGCGAAGTCGTCTCCCACGCCGGCGCCGCCCGGGTCTGACTCGCGCAGCCGCAGCTGAATCGTCGCCGACCCGCCGGGCGGCACGGTGAGCCGGTGATGGAGCGCCGCCTTGGTGCCGCGCCGTCCCGGGTTGACCGTGTCCGCGCCCTGGGTCACGTGATCATTGATCGCGTCCTTGGGGTAGCGGGTCGCCTGGCGGGCGTCGGGGCCGAACAGGGCCCGCGCGTTGGTCTCGTTGTCGCAGAACAGCGCCGCCGGGGAACCCGAGCTCGAGAGCCAGCGGCGGCCCAACTCGGCGTGGTCGGCCACCAGCGCCCCGTCGACGGGGCTGATCAGTGGTTGGGTTGCCTCCGCCTCCCAGGACCACGTGTTGCGAAACCACAGCGTCGGCAGCACGTGGAGCGTGGCGGTGTCCGGGCCGGCGTTGCGCACGGTGATGCGGATCAGCAGATCCTCGGGCGCGGCCTTGGCGTAGTCAGCGGTGATCTCCCAGTAGCGCCCGTCGTCGAAGACCCCGGTGTCGAGCAGCTCGTACTCCGGATCGTCGCGGCCGCGGCGGCGGTTCTCGTTGACGAGGCGGTCGTAAGGGAACTCCGCCTGCGGGTACATGTAGCGCCAGCGCATCCACGAGTGCGTCGGGGTGCTGTCCAGATACCACCAGTACTCCTTGACGTCCTCGCCGTGGTTGCCCTGGGGGCCGCTCAGCCCGAAGGCGCGCTCCTTGAGGATGGGGTCGCGCCCGTTCCAGAAGGCGAGGGCGAGGCACAGCAGCTGGCGGTCGTCGCAGATCCCGGCCAGGCCGTCCTCGTTCCAGCGATACGCCCGCGACCGGGCGTGCTCGTGGGGGAAGAAGTCCCATGCGTTGCCGTCCGCGCTGTAGTCCTCGCGCACCGTGCCCCAGGCCCGCTCGCTCAGGTACGGGCCCCACCGGCGCCACGGCGACTGCCCCGCGGGGTCGTGATTCAGGCGGTCGCGCTCGACACTCATCGGCGCGTAGTGTCTCTGAACTGCCGGCTACAGGTACTCGATGCCGACCTTGGCCTGCGAGCTGGTGGCCTCCGCTCGCTCGTCAGCGCTGGCCAGCCTCAGCAACGTGGCGTGGCTGACGTTCCGGCCCGCGATCACGCATGTGTGGCCGTTGCGCACCCAGGTGATGAGGTTCACGTCGCCGGCGCGTCCCATCGTGAACGTCACGCCGTACCGCGTTGCGGTGTCGCCCTGCACGCCCGAAAGGGGGGCGCCGCTGGCGATGGCGTAACCGATCCGCTTGCCGCTACGCGTCTTGTAGAAGACGGTCGTGATCTGGCGCCCGCCGACGGTGTCGGTCCGCGCGCCGTCGGTCGTCCAGCCCTCCTTGGCGCCCCAGTCGGGGAACGGGATGCCGGCGCCCTGCAGCTCCAGCTGGTCGGAGTCGCTGGGGTTGGCCGGCGGCGACGGGAGCGTCGCGGACGCGACCGCAAGTTGCGCTGCCGCGGGGACGGTCGGCGCGTCGGTGCCGCCGGTGACCAGGATCACGGCGGCCGCCGCGGCGGCGGCGATGGCGGCGGCACCGGGCAGGAAAAGCATGCGGCGCCGGCGCGGGGCGCGCCGTGGCGCCGAGGTGCCCGTCAGCTCGTCAACGCGGGCGCGCAGCGAGGCTGGCGCCGGCGCGTCGAGGCCACGCAGCATCGTCACCGCCCGCGTCTGTTCGGCGAGGGCGGCGGTCAGTTCCGGTGATTCCCGGACTTGGGCGAGCAGATCCGCGTGCCTGTCGGACGGCAGCGAGCCGTCGGCGAGGCGCGTCAGCTCACCTTCGGGTTGCTTCCGCTCATCAGTCATGTGGCTGTCCATCAAGCAAGACTCCGTTCAGGCCTGATCCTTCCCGGGCACCGCTGGGCGAGTCAGGTTGGTCGGAAAGCTGACGCGCGATGCGCTGGCGGGCGCGGTAGAGCCGCGTGGTGATCGTAGCCTCTCGCGTGTCCAGCGCCTTCGCCGCCTCGGCGTAGGAGAGGCCGAGGATGTCGATCGCCACCAGCGTCATGCGGAAGTCCTCGGGCAACTCGGCCACCGCGTCCAGGATCTCGCCGACCTCGAGGGCACGCTCGGGCTGGTGGGTGCCGCGGAGATCCGGCGGCTGCACGTCCTCGAGCTGCGCTCCGGTCTGTGGCCGGCGCGAGCTGGTGCGCAGCCGCGAGTAGAACGTGTTGCGCAGGGCGCGCATCAGATAGCCGCGCTCGTCGCCGCGGATCACGCGGGGGCGAGCCAGGACGCGCGCGAGCGTTTCCTGGACGAGATCCTCGGCATCCTCGCGGGATCCGCACAGCGCCCAGGCGGCGCGGTAGAGAGCGTCGAGATGCTCACCGAGCGACTGCGGGTCGAGGCGGCGCACCATCTGTGCATGCTACGCGGCCGGGGGCGGCCCGCGACCTTTAACGGGCGAGCGCCGGCGCCTGGCCGTAGAGCCCGCCTACCATCATCTGCGCCAGCGGCTCCACGATCGCGTCGGGGTCGGGCAGGCCCAGCGCGTCGCCCACGAGCGCCACGTGCAGAACCCGCTCATAGCCCCACATCAGGCACGCCGCCAGCGCGCGGTCGTCCGCGCCCGCCGGGGCTTGGCCGCCGGCGCGCGCGCCGCGGATCACCTTCGCGGTGCCGGCGGTGACGGTCTCGAGCATCTGGAACCACAGCGCGCACAGCTCCTCGTCGTGCGGCCACTCCTCGCTGACGGTCCGCAGCAGCGCGCCGTGGGTCTTGCACACCTCCACCCACTGGCGCAGGCTGAGGCGGATGGCGGTCTCGGTGTCGCCGCCCGCTTGGCGGTGAAACGGCCGCACCGCCACCATCACCTGATCCATCACCTGGCGCAGGCACTCGGCGATGACCGCGGTCTTGGTGGGGAAGTACGCGTAGAAGCTGGTCCGCGACACCCCGGCGGCGTCGATGATGTCCGCCACGCTGAGCTGGTTGAGCGCGCGCTCCTTCAGAAGCTGCTCGGTGGCGGCCATGATCGCGGTCTCCGCCCGGGGCTGTGTGGCAACCGACACGCCGGTCAGGCTACCGTTCCCGCTATGCGCCGCTGCCTGTTCGAGGCCGAACACATCGACTTCCGCGAGTCGGTGCGCCGCTTCGTGGCCGAGGAGGTGACCCCGCACCAGGCCGACTGGGAGCGCGACGGGATCGTCCCGCGCGAGCTGTTCGCCAAGGCCGCCGCCAAGGGGATGCTGGCCATGCAGGCCCCCGAGCAATACGGCGGCGGCGGGATCGACGACTTCCGCTTCAACCAGATCGTCGGCGAGGAGCTGGGCAGCGCCGGCACGGGCGGCAGCGGCCTGGGGCTCACCCTGCACAACGACATCTGCCTGCCCTACTTCCTGGACCTGTGTGACGAGGCGCAGAAGGAGCGCTGGCTGCCCGGCATCGCCGACGGGTCGCTGATCACCGCGGTGGCCATGACCGAGCCCGAGATGGGCTCGGATCTCGCGGGCCTGCGCACCACCGCCCGGCGCGACGGCGACGGCTACATCGTCAACGGCTCCAAGACGTTCATCACCAACGGGATCAACTCCGACCTGGTCATCACCGCGGTCAAGACCGATCCCACCCAGCGCCACGCCGGGATCTCGCTGCTCATCCTCGAGCGGGGGATGGAGGGATTTGAGCGCGGGCGCAACTTGGAGAAGGTCGGCCAGCACGCGCAGGACACCGCCGAGTTGTTCTTCGAGGATGTCCACGTGCCCGTGGGGAACCGGCTGGGCGAGGAGGGCCAGGGCTTTCGCTACATGACCGCCAACCTGGCACAGGAGCGGCTCAGCATCGCCCTGTCGGCGGTCGCCGCCGCGCGCGGGGCGCTCGACGTCACGCTGGACTACGTCAAGCAGCGCACTGCGTTCGGGCAGGCGATCGGCTCGTTTCAGAGCTCCCGGTTCGCTTTGGCCGAGATGGCCACCGAGATCGAGATGGCCACGGCGTTCTGCGACCAGGCGGTTTTGGCGCTCAATCGCGGCGACCTGTCGGCGTCGGACGCGGCGATGGCCAAGTGGTGGGGCACCGAGCTTCAGGGGCGGGTCATCGATCGCTGCGTGCAGCTGCACGGCGGCTACGGCTACATGCTGGAGTACCCCATCGCCCGCGCCTTCGTCGATGCCCGCGTGACCCGGATCTACGGGGGCACCACCGAGATCATGAAGGAGATCATCGGGCGCGCCCTCGGCGTCTGACCCCGTCTGGCCCCGCCGCCCGGTGTCCGCCCACGCCACGCCCGACCCGCCGCGCCGCGGCCGCCGCCCGCGCACCTATGCCGCCGTGCTGGAGGCCACCTCGGGGCTGCTGGCCACCACGTCGCTGGCCGATCTCAGCGTGGCCCAGATCCTCGATGCGGCCGACGTGGGGCGCACCTCGTTCTACGAGCACTTCGCCTCCAAGGACGACGTCGTGGTCCAGCTGATGCAGAGCCTCTCGGACGAGGTCGTGCGCGAGCTCGAGCCGATGTTCGATCGCGGCGAGCGCTCGCCTGACGACGCCTTCCGCCTGGGGCTGACCAACCTCATCGATGCCGCCTCGCGCCACGCGCCGCTGGTGCTGGCCGTCTCGGAGGAGTGGCCGGCGATCCCGCAGCTGCGCGCGATCTGGTTCGCCATGCTCGGCGACTTCACCGCGCGCCTGGCGCGGCTGATCGAGCGCGAGCGGGCCGCGGGGATGGCGCCGCCGGGCGCCGACGCCCAGGCGCTGGCGGCCTCGCTGGTGTGGACCGCCGAGCGCTCGTTCCACGTGACCGCGACCGGCGAGCACCCGACGCTGCGCGATGCGGGGGTGCTCGTGGAGCCCCTGGTCCAGCTGTTCGTGGGGACGATCTATGGGCGCGCGGTGCGGGCGTAGCTCGCGCGCGTCCGGACAGACGCGTGTCGAGTTATGCCCGCTATGCGGGCTTATCTTGTCTATCGGAATGTCCGCGCGCGCGTCAGTGAGAAAAACGGGTGGCCGCTCTTCATTACCCTGGCGGGATGCCGTGGGAATGGCCGGTCGGCGCGGTTTGTGCGTTTCTGCTGGCGCTCGCAGCGACGCCCGCGGGCGTGTCTGGGGCGGTCCTGCTGTTGCCGATCCAGCTCAGCGTGCTGCACGTACCCAGCCCGGCCGTCACCCCCACGAACCTGTTGTTCAATGTCGCGGCCGTTCCCGGCGGACTGCTGCGGTTCTGGCACGAGCGCCGGCTGATGAACACGCTCACGGGACTGCTCGTTGCTGGCACGCTCCCCGGGGTGATCGTAGGCGCGGTCATCCGTGTCGAGCTGCTGTCGGGCGGCCGCGCGTTCGAGTTGGTTGTGGCTGGCGTGCTTCTGCCGCTCGGGCTGTGGCTGGCGCTGGGCAGCCAGAGGATGCCGCGCCCTCGTCCAGTTCCGTCGCGGCGACTGCAATGCGCTATCTGGTCGCTGTCGCTGGCGGTCGGCACGGTCGGCGGGATCTACGGCGTGGGCGGCGGGTCGTTGCTCGCCCCGATCCTGATCGCGGCAGGATTCTCGGCGTATGAGGTCGCGCCCGCGACGCTCACGGCCACGTTCCTGACCTCGATTGTCGGCATCGTCACCTACCAGGTCCTTCAGACCACGCACGGCGGTGCGATCGCGCCTGACTGGGCGCTCGGAGCGTTCCTGGGCGTTGGCGGGTTCCTCGGCAGCTATTGCGGGGCGCGGCTTCAGACCCGGCTGCCCGAACGCAGCCTTCGACGGCTGCTCGGAACCCTCGCGTGCGTCGTCGCCGCCCGTTACATCCAGACCGCCGCCGCGCCAACCCAGAGCGCAGCGCCCGCACACGCGACCACTCGCTAGCTCAGCGGGTGGCGGTGCCGTAGACGAAGAACTCGTCGGTGGCGCCCACGTCGGCCTGCCACCCCAGCTCCGCCAACCGCTCCTCCAACCTCTCAGGGTCGTAGAAGCGCTTGACGATCTGGAACTCGCGCCCGTCGTCGAGCCGGCGCGTCATCGTGTCGTCGCCGTCCGAGGGCAGAACGTGATCGGCGGCAGTGGAGCGCTCGGTGCGGGCGCTGTCGATGAACAGCACCCGGCCGCCGGGCTTCAGCGCGCCCGCCACCATCTCCCAGAACGCGGCGAAGCGGTCCTCGGGCACGTGGGAGAGCCAGAAGGCGAAGACGCAGGCGTCGTAGCGGTCCTCGGGCGTCCAGTCGAACAGGTCGGCCTCGACGTAGCGGACGCTGTCGTCATGGACGCGGGCACGGTTGATGGCCAGCACCTCGGGCGCGGCGTCGACCGCGGTCACGCTGTCGGCGTGCTGGACAAGGTGGCGCGTCCACAGGCCGGTGCCGCAGGCCAACTCGAGCACGTCGCCGCGCGGGGCAAAGCGCTCGAGCACCCGCTCGAGCTCGGACGTCTCGGCAAACCAGCGGGCGTTGGCCTCAGGCCCGCGATCGAAACGGCCCTCGCGCAGCCACCACTTGTCGTATTCGAGCGCGCGGGCGCGGTAGTAGTCGAGCTGCTCGATCAGGACGGTGTCATCGGCCATGGCCGGTCCGGAACCTAGCAAGTCACCGGCGCCGCTTACACTCCGGGTGTGGCCACCACGCGCGCGATCACCGACGAGGCGCAGCTGCGAGAGATCATCGGCGAGCCGACGGCGCTCGTCGTCACCAAGCTCTCGGACCGGCTCAACGACCTCACCCGCCAGTTCATCGAACGTTCGCCGTTCGTGTGTGTGGGCACGGCCAGCCCCGATGGAGGCCTGGACGTCTCCCCGCGCGGCGACCCGGCCGGTTTCGTGCGCATCCTGGACGAGCGCACGCTGCTCATGCCCGACCGCCCCGGCAACCGCATCGCCGACACACTGACCAACCTGCTCGCGGACCCGCGCATCGCGCTGCTGTTCCTCATCCCCGGAGTGGGCGACACCTTCCGCGTCAACGGCACCGCCGAGATCATTGACGACCCCGACCTGCTCGCCGACAGCGAGGTCGGCGGCAAGGTGCCGCGCCTGGGCCTGCTGGTGAGCATCGAGGAGGCCTACACGCAGTGCCCCAAGGCGATCATCCGCTCGGAGCTGTGGAACCCCGAGCATCACATCGACCGCTCGATGCTGCCGTCAAGCGGCGCGATCTTCCGCTCGCTCAACGACCCCGCCTTCGACGCCGACGAGTACGACCGGGAGCGCAGCGGCCGCTACGCGCGGCGCGAAGGGCTCTACTAGATCGACTCGACGTCCATCCGGGCCACGAGCCCGTCGCGCAGCTCATAGACATGGACGACGGTTCCGGAGGCCACCACCTCACCGTCCAGGTCGCGCACCACCTGCTGCACCTCCACGGCGACGCGCCCGTCGTGCCGCGGTCCGATCTCCACCGGGTCGACGTGCGGGTCGATGGCCGCCCATTGCCGGGTCCAGTAGTCGCGCACGGCCTCGTGGCCGACCAGTCGGCCGCCCTCCCAGGCGTTGGGCCAGTCCACGTCGTCGGTCATCGCCGCCAACACGCCGTCGATGTCGCGCGCGTTGAAGGCGCCATAGATGATGCGCAGGAGCTCCTCGGAGTCCATACCACCCACTATACGCAACTCAACGGTTGCGCAGCCAGCCCGCGTAGATCTCGATGAAGGCCTCCATGGCGGCGTTGACCCCGTCGACGTCGCGGGTGGCGACGAGGTCGAGTAGGAGCCCGCGGGTGACGGCGATGCCCAGCCGCGCGTGCGCCCGTGCCTCATCCGCGTCCAGTCCCAGCGCCATGTTGATCTCCGCGGCGGGCTCGAGCCAGTCCTCCACGATCCCGTCGAGCATCTCCACGGTGTGCGCGCGCCCCTGGATGGCCTGGCCGTAGAGCTCGTAGAACAGGCGCTCGTTGGGCCACAGCGAGGGGTCCGAGATGTGGCGCCACCAGGCCCGCATCGCCTCCTCCACCGGCACATCGGGCGCCGCCGGGACCATCTCGGCGAGGACCGCGCGCTGGCGGCGCTCCACCTCGTGAACGATCGCGACCCACAGGCCCTCCTTGGAGCCGAAGTGGTGGATGAGCATGCGATGGCTCGTACCCAGGGCCTCGGCGAGCCGGCGCAGGCTGAGATCCGTGATCCCGTTGTGGGCCACGTAGTCGATGGCGCCCTCCAACAGCTTCTCGCGAGGACTCTGGACACTCACGCCCAGGCACTGTACCATGTGGTACATGAACCCTGTACAAGTGAGCATCGACCTTCCGCAGTCCCGTCAGGACGTCTACGACTTCCTCGACGTGATGGCCAACCATGAGCCCTTCACCAACCACATCCTCAAAGACTGGGCGTACTCCGGACCCGATCGGGGGATCGGTAGCCAGGCCCGCGTGCACGTGAGCGCCGGGGGTCGCACCGACACCGTCGACATCGAGGTGATCGACGCCGAGCCGCCGGCCCGCATCGTCGAGCGCAACATCGGCGCCGGCGGCAAACGGGTGGCCACCGGCACCTACACGCTGTCGGACCTGCCCGGCGGCGGCACACACGTGCAGTTCGAGTACGCCTGGCAGCGGGTCCCGCTGTCAGAGCGCGTCATGTCACCCGTGATCCGCGGCATGCTGCGGCGCGCCAACGAGCGGGCGATGGAGCGGCTGGCCGAGCAGTTGGAGGGTGTTCGGGTCTGACCGGACGCCCCCGGTCGGGGTTTGCGCGCCGCCTCTGCGGGAAGGGTTCTTCCGAAACCGAGCAGGGGAGGCGGGATGGCCCACGTCGTCGAAGAGCAACGCACACGCGCCCCGGAGGCGCAGCTTGACACGGAGGGCATGGACCGAGGCGTCGGCTTCCTCGGGCTCCTGTGGGCATCGGAGGGCTCGATCATTGGCTCGGGGTGGTTGTTCGGGGCGCTGACCGCCGCTTCGGTGGCGGGACCCTCGGCGATCATCGGCTGGTGCATCGGGTCGGTCATCATCATCCTGCTCGCACTGGTGCATGCCGAGCTCGGCGGCCTGTTCCCGGTCTCCGGGGGGACCAGCCGCTTCCCGCACTACGCCTTCGGGAGCCTGGCCGGCGCCACGTTCGGGTGGTTCGCCTACATCCAGGCCGCGACGGTCGCGCCCATCGAGGTGCTGGCGGCCATCCAGTACGCATCGTCCTGGAAGTTCGCCCACAGCTGGTACAACGGGACCAACCTCCACGGGCCGGGGATCCCGGTGGCGATCGCGCTGATGTTCGTCTTCACCGCCGTCAACCTCATCGGGGTGCGCTGGCTGGCGCGCGTCAACAACGCGCTCACGTGGTGGAAGGTGATCATCCCGGTGGGGACGATCATCGTCCTGCTCGCCTCCAGCTTCCACGCCTCCAACTTCACCGCCGCCGGCGGCTTCTTTGTCCACCCCAACCCGTTCAAGGCGATCGTCCTCGCGCTTCCCGCCGGCATCGTGTTCTCGCTGCTGGGCTTCGAGCAGGCGGTGCAGCTGGGCGGTGAGGCGCGCAACCCGTCCAAGGACCTGCCGCGGGCGGTCATCCTCTCCATCCTCATCGGAGGGGCGATCTACATCCTGCTCCAGGTCGCCTTCATCGGCGCGCTCGAGCCCAGGCTCCTCGCCGACGCCCACACCTGGACCAACCTGGCGACGCCGGGCAACAGCGTGGCATTGCAAGCGCTCAACGCGGCGCCCTTCTACGTGGTGGCCAAGCTCGCGGGCCTGGGCCTGTTGGCCTTCCTGCTGCGCCTGGACGCGATCATCTCCCCGAGCGGCACCGGCCTCATCTACCTCACCTCGGGCTCGCGGATCAGTTTCGGGCTGAGCAAGAACGGTTACATCCCCGACGCGTTCGAGAAGACGTCGATTCGCCACCGCGTCCCGGTGCTCAGCATCATCGTCACCGCGCTCATCGGCATCCTCTTCCTGCTGCCGTTCCCCAGCTGGGCCAAGCTGGTGGGCGTCGTCACCAGCGCGAGCGTCCTCATGTACGCAGGCGCCCCGCTGGCTCTCGGCGCCCTGCGCCGCCAGAAGCCCGACCTGCCGCGCCCGTACCAGCTCCCCCACGGCAACGTGCTCGCACCCCTGGCGTTCGTGCTGGCCACGTTCATCGTTTACTGGGCGGGCTGGGGCACGTACTCGACGCTGCTGATCGTGATGCTCATCGGCTTCGCGCTCATGGCCGTCTCGTACATCTTCGGCCTGAACCCCAACCGCCCGCACATCGACTGGGCGGCGGCGATCTGGGTCTTCCCCTACCTGATCGGCCTGGGCGTGATCTCGTTCTTCGGCCAGTTCGGGGCGAGCGGCAGCACCGAGTCCAGCGGCATCCTCGACGGCGTCGGCATCTTCAAGAACGTGCTCGTGGGCGGCAAGGGCGAGATCCCCCTGTATGTCGACCTCGGGGTGCTCGCGGTGTTCAGCCTCGTCATCTACTACACGGCGATGCACTTCCGCCTCTCCGAGCGGCAGGTGGACCACTACGTGCGCGAGGTCTACCCGCCGCCCGTCGCGGAATAAGGATGTTCGGGGGCGCGCATGCGCGCCCCCGCCAACCGGCGCATGCGCCGGTTGGGGGCCGGTCGCATGCGACCGGCCCTTCCCGCTATGTGGTGACGAGTGCCTCTTCGTCGGAGTAGATCTCGCCGCGCTCGGCCTTCTCCACCAGTGACGCCGGCGGCTCGAAGCGCTCTCCGTAGCGCTGCGCCAGCTCCCGGGCGCGGGCGACGAAGCCAGGCAGACCGCCCTCGTATCCGTTGATGTACTGCAGCACGCCGCCGGTCCAGCCGGGGAAGCCGATGCCCATGATCGAGCCGATGTTGGCGTCGGCCACGGATTCGATGACGCCCTCGTCCAGGCACTTGACCGTCTCCAGGGACTCGATGATGAGCATCCGCTCCTCGAGGTCCTTCAGGGAGATCTCGGACGGGTCGCCCGTCACCGGGAATGCGTCTTTGAAGCCGGTCCACAGGCGGGTGCGCTTGCCGTCCTCGTACTCGTAGAAGCCCGCGCCCTCCAGGCGGCCGGGCCGCTGGAACTCGTCGAGCATGCGGTCGATGACCTGCTCGGAGGGGTGGGCGTCCCAGCCTGACGACGAGGCCTGCGCCGCTGCCTTGGCGGCGTTTCGGATCTTGCGCATGAGCTTGAGGTTGAGCTCGTCTGAGAGTTGGAGCACCGGCGCGGGGTAGCCGGCCTGCGAGGAGGCCTGCTCGATCGTCGGCGCGGGCACGCCTTCGAGCAGCATCGCGATGCCCTCGTTGATGAAGGTGCCGATGACGCGGCTCGTGAAGAAGCCGCGGCTGTCATTGACGACGATCGGGGTCTTCTTGATCAGCTTCGCGACGTCAAGCGCGCGATACACCGTCTCATCAGAGGTCTGTTCGCCGCGGATGATCTCGAGCAGCGGCATCTTGTCCACCGGGCTGAAGAAGTGCAGCCCGATGAAGTCCGCCGGCCGGGTGACGTTGGCCGCCAGCTCGGTGATCGGCAGCGTGGAGGTGTTGGAGCCCAGCAGCGCGTTGGGCGCCAGGTGCGGCTCGATCTCGGCGAACACCTCCGCCTTGACCTTCGGGTCTTCGAACACCGCCTCGATCACCAGTTGCGCGCCGGCGGCGGCGGCCGGATGGGTCGTCGGCGTGATCCGAGCCAGCAGCTCGTCGGCCTGTGCCCGCGTCGAGCGACCGCGCTCCACCGCCTTGTCGACCAGCCGCTTGGAGTAGCTCTTGCCGTTGAACGCCGCGCCCTCCGCCATGTCCTTGAGCACGACCTCCAGACCGGCCGTGGCGCACACGTAGGCGATGGCGGCGCCCATCATCCCGGCGCCGAGGACCACCACCTTGGTGGGTGTGAACGTTTCGACCTCGGCCGGGCGGGCGCGGTCGCCGGTGGCGCGCTGCAGATCGAAGAAGAACGCCTGGATCATGTTCTTGGACACCTGACCGGTCACGAGGTCCACGAAGTAGCGGCCCTCGATCTCCGAGGCGTTGTCGAAGTCCACCTGGGCGCCCTCGACGGCCGCGGCCATGATGTGGTGCGGCGCGGGGTAGTTGGCGCCCTTGATCTGCTTGCGCAGGTTGGCCGGGAAGGCCGGCAGGTTGGCGGCCAGCGACGGCGTGGAGGGGGTCCCGCCGGGGATCTTGTAGCCCTTGACGTCCCAGGGCTGGGTGACCTCCTCGCCGGCCTTGGACGCGATCCACTCCTTGGCGGCGGGGATGAGGTCGTCGCGCGTGCGCACGATCTCGTTGACCACGCCGACCTCCAGCGCCTTGGCGGGGCGCAGCCGCTGGCCCTGCAGCAGGAGTTGCATGAGTGCGTTGACGATTCCGAGCATCCGCACGGTGCGCACGACGCCGCCGGCGCCGGGGAGCAGGCCGAGCTGGACCTCGGGGAAGCCGACGACGGCCTTGGGATCGTCGACGACGATCCGGTAGTGGCAGGCCAGCGCGATCTCCAGGCCGCCGCCGAGCGCGGCGCCGTTGATGGCGGCGACGACGGGCTTGCCCAGCGTCTCCAGCCGGCGCAGGACCGCCTTGCCGTCGCGCACGAACCGGGCGATCTCCTCGGCGTTCTCCCTGGTGGCCAGCTTGAGGTCGTTCAGATCGCCGCCGGCGAAGAACGTCTTCTTGGCGGAGGTGATGATCACCCCGGTGATCGCGTCCTTCTCGGCCTCGAGGCGGTCGACGGTCGCCCGGATCGACGCCGCATACGCGGCGTTCATGGTGTTGGCCGACTGGTTGGGGTCATCGAGGGTGAGGACGACGACGCCGTCTGCGTCCTGCTCCCAGCGGATCGTGGTGCTCGCGTTGGCAGTGCTCATCTTCAGATCCGCTCCACAACCGTGGCGATGCCCATGCCGCCGCCGATGCACAGCGTGGCCAGCCCGTAACGCTTGTTCTGGCGCTCGAGCTCGTCGACCAGCGTGCCCAGGATCATCCCGCCGGTGGCGCCCAGCGGGTGGCCCATGGCGATTGCGCCGCCGTTGACGTTGACCTTGTCCATGTCAAAGCCCATGTCCTTGACGTAGCGCAGCACGACCGCGGCGAACGCCTCGTTGATCTCCACCAGATCGATGTCATCGACCGTGAGCCCGGCCTTGCCCAGCGCCTTGCGGCTGGCCGGCGCTGGCCCGGTGAGCATGATCGTCGGATCCGCGCCCGATACCGCCGTCGCCAGGATCCGCGCGCGGGCGCGCAGCCCCAGCTCCGAGCCGGTCTTCTCATTGCCCACAACCACCAGCGAGGCGCCGTCGACGATGCCCGAGGAGTTACCCGGCGTGTGGACGTGGTTGATCTTCTCCACCCAGTGGTACTTCTGCAGCGCGACCGCGTCAAACCCGCCCATATCGCCGATCGCCGCGAACGACGGCTTCAGGCCGGCCAGCGTCTCCACGGTGGTCCCAGGGCGGATGAACTCGTCGCGATCCAACACCACCTGATCGTTGATGTCCAGCACCGCGACCACCGAGTTGGCAAAGCGGCCCTCGGCCTGCGCCGCCGACGCGCGCTCCTGCGAGCGCACCGCGTAGGCGTCGACATCGTCACGGCTGAAATCCTCGACCGTCGCGATCAGATCAGCACTGATCCCCTGCGGCACAAACGACGTGTCATACGCCGTCTCGGGATCCATCGCCCACGCCCCACCATCCGAGCCCATCGGCACGCGCGACATCGACTCGACGCCGCCGGCGAGGACGAGGTCCTCCCAGCCGGAGGCGACCTTCTGGGCGGCGATGTTGACCGCCTCCAGACCCGACGCGCAGAAGCGATTGAGCTGAACGCCGGCGACGGTGTCGGGGAGGCCGGCCTTGACGGCGGCCGTTTTGGCGATGTCGGCGCCCTGGTCGCCGATCGGCGTCACGCAGCCGAGCACGACGTCATCGACGCGGCTGGGATCGAGCTCGGGGTTGCGGCTGAGCGTCTCGTGCATCAGGCCCACGACCAGGTCCACGGGCTTGGTGGAGTGCAGTGACCCGTTGACCTTGCCCTTTCCCCGCGGCGTGCGGATGGCGTCGAAAATGAGCGGTTCGGTAGCGGCCATGGGTCAGCTCCTTGGAGGCGTCGTACTAGACACGGTGTTCGGAAATCCTCGTCCTGCAATGTTACCCGGGGGCCGCGGGCAGCAAGCCCAGCGCCTGGTCGAGGTCCAGGCGCCGGAAGCTCTGGGCTTCGTGCAGCGCCATCCCGCGACCACCGAGCATCGCGTCTATGTAGGCGTCGCTCTGTGCGCTGCCCCTCACGAGGACGTCGGGGCGCGCGGCCTCGCCGGTGGGTGAGTACGCCAGCGCGGTGCGGATCCGGAGCCGGGCGCTGTGGAGCGTCTCGCGGGCCAGATCGGGGGCGGCGGGGCCGCCGTCAGGGATCAGCAGGCGGGTGACGCCGCGGTCGTTGACCGCCTGCAGGATGAGCTCGGCATCGGCCGCGACGACCACCTCCTTGTGGCTGGGGTAGACGTCGAGCTTGCGCAGCGTGCCGTGGTCGGCGCCGACGTGGAAGGCGAAGTAGTCGGCGTAGGCGAAGAAGTCCTCCCCGGTGGCGCGCAGGCAGTCATAGAACGCCGTGACCGCGGCCAAGATCAGACTTCCCGCGCCCGCCGCCCCGAACGAGCGGGTCACGACGATGCCGAGGCGGTCCTGCGCGTCGAATCCGGGGAAGACGTCGGCGATCGTCGCGGGGCGCCCCGCGACGGTGATCTGGAAGGCGTCGCTGCGCAGCGTCGTGGTGTGCACCCGGCGATCTTCTCAAGGCGCCCAGGGGTTTCTATCGTGAAGGGGGTGAGTGCCGCGGACTTCCCCATCGAGCCGGGCGAGGCCGAGGTCCAGGATGAGACCGTCCGGTCGGGCCCGTTCGCCGGCCGGACCGCGTGGGCGCGCAACCTCGAGGCGCCGCTGCGCGACTTCCTGCGCACCGAGACGGGATCGGCGGCAATCCTGCTCGTCGGCGCGGTGGCGGCGATGGTGTGGATCAACGTCGACGCGGCGTCCTACAACACCGTGTGGCACATGACGCTGAGCGTGAGCATCGGCGGCGCCGACATCTCGCAGGACCTGCGCCATTGGGTCAACAACGGCCTCATGACGCTCTTCTTCTTCGTCGTCGGGCTGGAGGCGCGGCGGGAGTTCGACCTCGGCGATCTGCGCGACCGCCGGCGCCTGGTGCTGCCGGTCGTGGCCGGGATCGGGGGCATGATCGTCCCGATCGCAATCTTCCTGGCCATCAACGCCGGCGGGGCTCCCCGTGGCGCCTGGGGTACCGCAATGTCCAGCGACACCGCGTTCGCCCTGGGGATGCTGGCCCTGGTGGGATCGCGCTACCCCACCAGCCTGCGCGCGTTCATCCTCACCGTGGCCGTTGTGGACGACCTGGTGGCACTGCTGGTCATCGCCATCGCGTTTACCAGCGACGTCCATGCGGTGGCGCTGGCGGTGGGGATCACCGTGTTCCTCCTCATCCTCGTCCTGCGCTACCGCGGCGTGCATAACGGCGGTCCCTATCTGCTGCTGGGGATCGTTGCGTGGGCGGCGTTCCTCGAGTCCGGGATCGATCCGATCGTCGTCGGCCTGGCCATGGGGCTGCTGACGATCGCCTACCCGGCGGCGCGCGAGGATCTGGAGCGGGCCACCGATCTGTTCCGGGTGTTCCGCGAGCAGCCCACGTCGGAGCTCCAGCAGTCCGCCCGCGCGGGGCTGCGCTCGGCGATCTCGCCCAACGAGCGCTGGGAGCAGATGTTCCACCCGTTCACCAGCTACGTCGTCGTGCCGCTGTTCGCACTGGCCAACGCCGGCGTCGTGATCAGCGGAGGGTTCCTCGCCCACGCCTACGGGTCGGCGATCACCATCGGGATCATCGTCGCCTACGCGTTGGGCAAGCCGATCGGCGTCACCGGGGCGTCGGGGCTCGTCACCAAGCTCAGCCACGGGCGCATCCGCCCGCCGGTGGGGTGGGTGTCGGTGTTGGGGGGTGGGGCGGTCGCCGGCATCGGGTTCACGGTGTCGCTGCTGATCGCGTCGCTGGCGTTCACCGGCGATCACCTGGCGGAGGCCAAGGTCGGCATCCTCACCACGCTGGTGGTAGCGCCGATCGTCAGCTGGGCGATCATCTGGGTCACCTACCGCCTGCCCAAGAAGACCAAGCTGCGGCTGCTCATCGGGCGCGGGGAGGCGATCGTCGACCTCGCGGAGCCGGTCGATCCCGAGCGCGACCACATCCGTGGCCCCGCGGAAGCCGATGTGACGCTGGTGGAGTACGGCGACCTCGAGTGCCCCTATTGCGGGCAGGCCGAGATGGTCATCCGCGAGCTGCTGTCCGACTTCGGCGACCTGCGCTACGTGTGGCGCCACCTGCCGCTCAACGACGTCCATCCCCACGCCCAGCTCGCCGCCGAGGCCTCCGAGGCGGCGGGCGCCCAGGGCCAGTTCTGGGAGATGCACGATCTGATGCTCTCCCACCAGGACGCCCTGACCCTCAAGGACATCATCGGGTACGCCAACGAACTGGGCCTGGACATCGAGCGCTTCAAGGAGCATCTGCGCAAGCGCAAGGGCGCGGCTCACATCGCCGAGGACGTCGAGTCCGCGGACATGAGCGGCGTGTCGGGCACGCCGAGCTTCTTCATCAACGGCCACCGCCACCAGGACGCCTACGACATCGACACGCTGTCCAAGGCGGTCCGCTTGGCGCGCGTGCGCGCCGCCATCAGCGCGTAGGGGCCCTCATCATCCTCTTCGGGTTCTCGTAAGGCGCTCTTCGCCTTCTCGTAAGGCGTTCTTCGCCCGGCGACGCACAGTCCGGGCATGTCCCCCAAGCGTGTGATTCCCATCATGGCCGCGACGGCAGCGTGTGCGCTCGGCACCGTCCCGGTCGCGTCGGCATCGACCGACGTCCAGACCGCGTCCAGTGCGAACTGGTCCGGTTATGTGGTTGGAGGCTCGTCCTCCGCCACCAAGTTCAAGAATGTGTCAGGAAGCTGGGTGGTCCCGACCGCGAAGTGCTCAAGCGGCCAGGGCGACTCGTCGTTCTGGGTCGGGATCGGTGGCTCGGGTTCGAGTGACACCCAGGCTCTGGAGCAGGACGGCACCGAGGTCGATTGCAACTCCGACGGGTCGGCCAGCTACTTCGCGTGGTACGAGATGGTGCCCTCGCCCCCGGTGAAGGTCGACATGGCGGTGCATGCCGGTGACCACATCACCGGCAAGGTGACCGTGGATGGCACCAACGTGACCATGTCACTGTCGAACAGCACCACCGGCGGGTCATTTGACAAGACCTTCCAGATGAGCGATCCCGACACCTCGAGCGCCGAGTGGATCGCCGAGGCGCCCTCGACGTGCAGCGGCGACCTGTCCAGCTGCACGCCGCTGCCGCTGGCCGATTTCGGCACGGCGCAGTTCACCGGCGCCAGCGCCACCACCACCGACGGCCACACCGGCACCATCTCGGACTCCGACTGGTCCACGGTCGCGGTGACCCTCGACCCCAGCGCGTCTCAGTCCGGGTTCGGCGACACCCAGTTCGCGTCGTACTCGGCGTCGGGCGGGGCGACGCCATCGCAGCTGTCCAGCGACGGGTCGTCGTTCTCGGTGACGTGGTCCGACGGTGGCAGCACTGACGTGAGCGGCTCGGGCGGCTCCAGCGACTCGAGCGGTGGCTCCGGTTACGGCGACGGGAGCGGCTGGGGCGGCTACGGCGGCTACGGCTCCGGCGATCCGAGCGGTGGCTATGGCTACGGCTACGGTTCCGGCGATCCGAGCGGTGGCTACGGCTACGGTTCCGGCGACCCGAGCGGTGGCTACGGCTACGGCTACGGCGACGGAGGTGGCTGGGGCGTCTACAGCTACTGAGCTCGGGAGGTCGCCGTCAGCGCGGCGGCGAGGCCCGCTTGAGGGCCCGCCGCGCGGCGGCGACCACCGACTTGCGGTTGCGGCCGGCGTGCTCGTAGAGCTCGATCGCGGCCAGTTCCTCGCGGGTGGCGAGCGCCACGCGCTCGACGAGGTCAGCGGCCTTCATCTCGTCGTAGCCCTCCCAGGGCTCGACGATCCGCAGCTGGGCGCCGGCTCCATCCTCGGCGCCCGGTTCGGCGAACTCCTCCACGAGCTCCGGTTCCTCGGAGACGTGGACGGCCTCGTCCGGGACGGGCGGGGCCGAAGCGCCGTTACGAGTCTCGGTCACGTGCCGCCGCGTGACCGAGGGCGGCTCCGGAGCTGAGGTGGGCCTCCCCGCGTAGAGCTTCGGCTCCGCGATGGGCAGCTCCGGGGCTGGGGGTCGCTCAGTGCCCGGGCGCGTCTCCTGGCCCAGGGACGCGTCCGGGCCTGAGGCCGTGTGCGGGCCGGGAAACGTCTCCGGGGCGTCGTCGTTGTGCGACCCGCCCACCACCCGCTCGGCCACGGCGGCCACGACGCCCCCGGCGAGCTCGATGACTCCGCACGTGCCGCGGATGGTCAGCTGGGCTCCGCGTGTAGCGAGGCGGTAGGGACGGGTAAGCAACGAGCCAGACAACGGTGCGTCGGATACCCGGCGCCCCGAATCGTAAGCAACTCCCGGGCGCTACCCAGACGATTCGCGATCACGTAGGCTGCGCCTCCCAGTGAGGAGAACCCCATGGTAGAAGTCGATCTGAAGGCTCTGCTCGACCCCAGGACGCTGATTGGCGGTGGGTTGAAACTGGTCGAGCGGTTTGGCGACGAGGCGTACTTCGCGGCCGTGTGCCTGCGCAGCGGGATGGTGGGGCCTGAGATGCCGCACAAGATCGCGCAGATGGTGCGGGCCTTCGAGCGCCAGGGGATGCTGGCCGGCGCGGTCACGATCGGCGGTATCCGCCACGGCGACCGTGTCGCCATCCGCGACGAGCGCGGCGACGTCACCTACGAAGAGCTCGACGAGCGCACCAACGCCCTGGCCAACACGTGGCGCGCGCGGGGCCTTGAGCCCGGCGACGGTGTGGCCATCCTCGTGCGCAACCACCGCGGGTTTCTCGAGGCGGTGTTCGCGGCGGCCAAGTGCGGGGCCAAGATCATCCTGCTCAACACCTCGTTCGCCGGGCCGCAGATCCGCGAGGTGGCCGAGCGCGAGGGGACCGATCTGCTCATCTACGACGACGAGTACGCGTCCACCCTGGAGGGTGTGGATCCGCCCCGCGGCCGTTGGCGCGCCTGGGTGGAGGACGAGTCCGAGCAGCCTGAGAACGTCGACGACTCGCTGGAGTCGCTGATCGAAGGCGGCGACACCAGCACGCCGCCGCGGCCCGGCCGCGCCCCCAAGATCGTGATCCTCACCAGCGGGACCACCGGGACGCCGAAGGGCGCCCCGCGCGACGAGCCCCGGTCGCTGGGGATCCTCGGCGGGCTGTTGAGCAAGGTCCCGTTCCGGGCCCGGGAGACGACCGAGCTGGCCGTGCCGATGTTCCATGCCCTGGGCTTCGCCAGCATGGTGCTGGGCCTGGCGCTCGGCTCGACCCTGGTGGTGCATCGCCACTTCGACCCCGAGGCCACGCTGGACAGCCTCCAGGACAACGAGGCCACCGCGCTCGTGGTGGTGCCCGTGATGCTCCAGCGCATGCTCGAGCTCGGCGAGGACGCCGTCGCCGCGCGCGACACCTCCCACCTCAAGGTCATCTTCGTGTCCGGCTCGGCGCTCAGCGTCGACCTGGTCAAGCGGTCCATGAAGGCGTTCGGGCCGGTGGTCTACAACATGTACGGCTCCACCGAGATCGCGTACGCCACCATCGCCACCCCCACCGACCTCGGCAACGAGCCGGGCAGCGTCGGCAAGGTGGTGCGCGGCGTCGTGGTCAAGATCCTCAACGACGAGGGCGAGGAGGTGACGGCCGGCGCGACCGGCCGGATCTTCGTGGGCAATGCCGCTCAGTTCGAGGGCTACACCGGCGGGGAGACCAAGGAGCAGATCAAGGGCCTCATGTCGTCGGGCGACGTCGGCCACTTCGACCGCGAGGGGCGGTTGTTCATCGACGGCCGCGACGACGAGATGATCGTGTCGGGGGGCGAGAACGTGTTCCCGGCCGAGGTCGAGGACCTGCTGTCGGGCCACGAGGCGATCGCTGAGGCCGCCGTCATCGGCGTGGACGACGAGAAGTTCGGCCAGCGGCTGAAGGCCTTCGTGGTCCTGCGCGACGGGCGGCAGCTCTCCGAGGACGACGTCAAGGCCTACGTCAAGGACAACCTGGCGCGCTACAAGAGCCCGCGCGACGTGGTGTTCCTTGACGAGCTGCCCCGCAACTCCACCGGCAAGGTGGTCAAGCGCGAGCTCGTGGAGGACGCGGCGGACGGGGCGGGCGCGGGCGGGCGGGGCGGGCGCGGCGGATGGGGCGGACGCGGCGGACGGGGCGGACGCGGCCGAGGCGAAGGCGTAGTGCCGCCGACGTTCGGGCCGCCGTTCGCCTCCTACCAGGCCGAGATCTTCCTGCGCGGCCTGGGCGGGGAGGTGCCCGAGCATCCGATCGCCTTGGCGGAGCTGGAGCGGGTGGCGCAGGAGGCCGCTGATCCGCTGGGGTTCGGATACGTCGCCGGGGGCGCCGGGACCGAGGACACGATACGCGCCAACGAGGAGGCGTTTCGCCGGTGGCGGATCGTGCCCCGGATGCTGCGCGACGTCTCCGCGCGCGACTTGTCCACCACCGTGCTCGGCACGCCGGCGCCGGCTCCGGTGGGACTGGCGCCCGTGGGCGTCCAGTCGATCGTGCACCCCGACGGCGAGCTGGCCACGGCCCGGGCGGCGGCGGCGGTGGGGCTGCCGATGGCCGTCAGCACCATGTCGGCCACGCCGCTGGAGGACATCGCCGCCGCCGGAGACGGCCCGAAATGGTTTCAGCTGTACTGGCCCACCGATCGCGAGCTGGCCGCCAGCTTCCTGGCCCGGGCCGAGGCCGCCGGCTACCGGGCGGTCATCGTCACCCTCGACACCTTCCTCCCCGGCTGGAAACCGCGCGACCTCCAGCGCGGCTGGCAGCCGTTCCTACAGGGCGTGGGCATCGCCAACTACCTGTGCGATCCGGTCTTCCGCGCGCGGCTGGCCAAGCCTCCCGAGGAGGACCTGCAGGCCGCCGTGGGCGAGTTCGTGGGCGTGTTCACCAACCCCAGGCTGACCTGGGAGGACCTCGAGTTCCTGCGCAGCCGCACCGAGCTGCCCATCGCGCTGAAGGGCATCCTGCACCCCGAGGACGCCCGCGCCGCGCGCGAGCACGGGATCGACGCCGTGGTGGTCTCCAACCACGGCGGCCGGCAGGTGGACGGGGCGATCGCCACCCTGGACGCGCTGCCGGCGATCGTCGACGCGGTGGGCGATGACGTGGAGGTGCTGCTCGACAGCGGGATCCGCTCGGGCGCGGACATCGTCAAGGCGCTGGCGCTCGGCGCCGACGCGGTGCTCCTGGGCCGCCCGTACGTCTGGGGCCTGGCCGTGGGCGGGGAGGCCGGCGTGCTGGCGGTCCTGCGCGCGATCCTGGCCGAGCTCGACCTCACCATCGGGTTGAGTGGCCACACCGGGCCCGGCCAGCTGCACCCCGGGCTGCTGGTGCGCGAGGGCACCGGCTGACGCCCCGAGGGGCGGCATTGAAGGCCTGCGCCACGCACTCCTGCGCCACGCACTCCTGCGCCACGCACTGGCGTGCTGAGAAGCGCGTGCTCTGAGGTTTCCGCCCCACTCGGGTTTCACGCCACACACGCCCGGAGAGGCCAATGCGTGGCGTGAGCTTTCAATGGTCGGAAGCGGTCCGAGGTCGGACCAGACGGGTACGTGAGGGCCAATCCCTCCAGGGTCCGCTAACCGAACCACGCGACGCGCTGCTTTCCGGTCAGATACCGTGGAGCAACCCATTTCTCACCGCGGGAGGTAGAAGTGATGGAGACTCAGGTTGCTGCGCGCTGGGCGCGGCGATGGGCAGTCCTGTTGTTTGTTGCCGGTGTCTGTACGACGTTCGGCGTGTCGGGCGCGAGCGCCCTGCCGGGGGTGGGACGTGCCCCTCGGCTGCCCGTGCGCGGGCCGTCGGTCAACCTCGGTTGCGCCAACCCGGCCAACCACAACGTCAGCGGGCAGGTGCTGGCGGCCGCCGATCCGGCGATCGGCGGATCGCTGCGCTGCTTTGCCCAGGCGATCCGGCCTGTCCAGCAGTCCGGTCCTCAGCTGATGGCGGGCCCGACCGGGCTCGGGCCGTCGCAGATCCAGTCGGCCTACAAGCTGTCCGGGCTCAACGCCGCCGGACGGACGGTGGCCATCGTCGACGCCTACGACGATCCCAACGCGGCCGCTGACCTCAACACGTTCCGCCAGGCGTACGGCCTGCCGGCGTGCACGACGGCCAACGGCTGCCTCCAGAAGGTCAACCAGAACGGGGCCACCCGCCCGTTGCCCTCCGGGGACTACGGCTGGGCCGAGGAGGAGAGCCTCGATCTCGACGCCGTGTCGTCCGCGTGCCCCACCTGCCACATCCTGCTCGTGGAGGCCAACTCGGCCAGCACGTCGGCACTGTCCAAGGCGGAGAACAGCGCCGCCAAGGCGGCCGGCGTGGTTGCGATCTCCAACAGCTACGGCGGCTCGGAGGCCTCGTCGGAGACCTCGACCGACAGCTCCTACAACCACCCGGGCATCGCCATCACCGTCAGCTCCGGCGACGGGGGCTACGGCGTGGAGTACCCGGCGGCGTCGCGGTACGTGACGGCCGTGGGCGGCACCACGCTGACCCAGGCCTCCAACGCCCGCGGGTGGACGGAGGCGGCATGGTCGGGCGCCGGCAGCGGCTGCTCGTCCTATGAGCCCAAGCAGTCCTGGCAGCACGACACCGGGTGCTCGCACCGCACGGTTGCCGACGTGTCCGCCGACGCCGACCCCAACTCGGGCCTGGGCGTCTATGACACCTACAACAACTGCGGGTCGAGCAGCACGTGCGACACGCTCATCGAAGCCGGCATCGCGCAGGGCCTCGACGGCTGGGCCCAGGTGGGCGGCACCAGCCTCAGCTCGCCGCTGATCGCCTCGGTCTACGCGCTGGCGGGCAACACCGCCTCGATCACCTACGGGAGCTATCCCTACAGCCACACGAGCTCGCTGTTCGACGTGACCAGCGGCTCCAACGGCAGCTGCGGCGGCTTGTACCTGTGCACCGCCGGAGCGGGCTATGACGGCCCGACGGGCCTCGGCACCCCGAACGGCACGGGCGCCTTCTAACCGGGCCCCCCGAAGGAACGAACGGATACAGGACTCGCCCCATAGCGGGCGGGTCCGGTGTCCGTACACTCGGCGGCCGATGATGATCCTGCCGCCCGGTCACGCCGAGGAGCTCCAGCGCCGACGGGCGTTCGCGCCGCGCGAGCGCTGGATGATCCGCGGGGTGCTCGGCGTTCTCGCGCTGATCGCCGTGGCGCTGGTGGTCTCCTTCGCCACCGGTGAGGGCAAGACCGGCAACGGCTGCGTCTCGGTGAGCCTCGCCTACTCGACCGGCGGGGACCACATCACCCGCTGCGGCGATGCCGCCAAGTCGCTATGTCAGGGGGTCGGCCATGCCGGCGGGATCACCGGCGTGCCCGCGCAGACGGTGGCGGCCGCCTGTCGCAAGGCGGGCCTACCGGTGGGCTGAGGGCCGAGCGCGCCGCCTGCATAAGATGACGGCGTGACCGAGGCCGCCGCGTTCCGTGCTCAGTTCCCAGTGTTCGCGAGCGCGGCCTATCTGAACGCCGGGACCGAGGGGCCGGTGCCGCAGCGGGCCGCTGACGCGGTCAAGGCACGCATCGAGACCGAGCTCACTCAGGGCCGCGCCGGGAAGGCCTACATGGAGTCGGTCCGCGGGCTGGCCGGAGATCTGCGCGAGGGCTACGCCCGGGTCCTCGGGTGTGACCCGGCCGACTTGGCGCTCACCGGCTCCACCACCGATGGCGTCAACACGGTGCTGGCGGGACTATCCCTGCGTCCCGGCGACGAGATCGTGACCAGTGACGAGGAGCACCCAGGGCTGCTCGCGCCGCTCGGGCGGCTCAAGCGCATCAGCGGGGTGACGGTGCGGGTGGCGCCGTTTGCCCGGATCGCCGAGGCCGTGACGGCGTCGACGCGGCTGGTGGCGTGCTCGCACGTGTCGTGGGTGAGCGGCCAGGTGGTCGACGCCGCCGGGCTGGCGGCGACGGGCGTCCCCGTCCTGCTCGACGCCGCGCAGGGGATCGGGGCGGTGGCGATCGACCTGGACGCGCTCGGCTGCGCCTTCTACGCCGGCTCGGGCCAGAAGTGGCTGTGCGGGCCCGAGGGCAGCGGCTGTCTCTACGTCCGCCGCGAGCGGCGCGACGAGCTCACCGTGCCCTGGCCGGGCTACGGGTCGCTTGCCGACGCGTCCCAGGCTCTCGATTCGCCGCCGGCGGAGACCGCCGCTCGCTTTGACCACGGCTTCCCGCCGGGGATGCGCAGCGCCTGGGCGCTGGCCTCCCTGGGTGTGTTCGAGGACGCCGGCTGGGATTGGGTCTACGCCCGCGCCGCCGACCTCGCGGCCGCGCTGGCGCAGGACCTCGCCGAGCGCGGCCTGAGCGTGGGCCCGCGCGGGCGCGCGACGCTGGTGGCGTGGGATCCGCGCGCCGAGGACCTGGACGCCGAGGTGGCGCGGCTGGCCGAGGCCGGCTTCGTGGTGCGCAGCATTCCGTCGCACGGGCTCATCCGCGCCTCGGTGGGCGCCTGGTCCTCCGAGGAGGAGCTGGCGCGCCTGGTCGACGCCGCGGTCGCCTAGTTCTCGCCGGCGATTCGCTGCGGGTGCGTATAGACGTTGACGGTGCCGCGGCGGGCAAAGCCGCACAGGGTCAGCCCGCGGTCGTGCGCGAGCTCCACCGCGAGCGAGCTGGGCGCACCGACCCCGATGAGGATCGGGGCGCCCGCCACCGCCGCCTTCTGCACGAGCTCGAACGAGAGCCGGCCGCTCACGCACATCACCCGGCCCGACAGGGGCACCAGCCCGTCCATCAGCGCGCGACCGACGACCTTGTCCATGGCGTTGTGGCGGCCCACGTCCTCACGCGTGTAGATCAGAGACCCGTCGGCTTCGAACAGGCCCGTGGCGTGCAGCCCGCCGGTGCGCCGGAAGCCGGGCTGGTCCAGCCCGGAGGGAAGCTCGGCGGCGAGCGCGCGCGGGATGACGGGATCGGCGGACACAGGCGCGCTCAGCACCGCGACCTCCTCGAGCGCCCCTTTGCCGCACACTCCACACGACGAGGTCGTGTAGAACCGGCGCACGCCGGGATCGCGCGTCAGCGGGCCGGCGACCTCGACCGTGTTGTTGGCCAGATCCTCGGTCAGACCCGCCTCGCGAGGGCCGTCGATCAGCCCCTCGCCGTAGAGGAATCCAACCGCCAGCTCCTCGTCGTGGCCGGGGGTTCGCATCGTGACCGCCAGCGCGGCGCCGTCGACGCGGATCTCGAGCGGCTCCTCGATTGCCACCACGTCCTCGACGCCGTCGTGAGTGACGGTCTTATACACGCCCCGGACGCTACCGCCCGCCGAGCCGCGGCGGCGGCCGGGAGCGGTCAGGCCGCGGCCGGCTCCCCGCGCAGCTCCACCTCGAACGGCTGGGACTCGCGCTCGAGGGTGCCGTCGGCGCCGACCGAGTAGGCGCCGGTCCGGCGCAGCGGCGGGGAGTAGGCGTGGATGGTGACCGCAGGCCCGGTGCCGGCGTGCAGCACCCGGTGGATGGCCACCGGGGGCAGCGTGAACGCGCTGCCGGGGCCGATCTCGCGTGACACCGGCGGGCCGGTGAGGGTCAGCCGGTCCTCGCGGACGCGACCGGACACGACGGCGATGCCCGCCGCTGACTCGTCGTGGTCGTGGAAGCCGGTGTCCTGGTCCTCGCTCCAGCAGATCACCCAGGCGTTGACGTCGTCGTCGTCCCAGATCTGCTCGTAGACGCGCACATCGTCAGCGTGGCGCACCAGGTGGCGCCAGCGCTCGGGCGACTCGGCGAGCGCGGCGGCGAAGCGGCGCAGCTCGTCCAGCGACAGGCTCATGCGAGCACCGCGCCAGCGGTGAGGACCCCGGCCGCATTGGCCATCAATTCGCGCTCGCGCCCGGTGGGCACCGGCTCCACCACCGGACGGTCCGAGCCGTGGACGAGCCTGTCGGGCCCGAGCAGCCGCGCCATCACCTCGACGATGGCCGGCCCGTAGCTCGACGTGTCGTAGAACGTAAGCGGGTCGCGCAGGTCGATGGCCGGCCCCCCGCGGGTGGCCAGTCGCTCTGACTGCAGCGGCGCGCCCCCCGCGAGCATCGCGAACACCACGCTGAGCCGGGGCAGCTCGCGGCGGCCGTGGGTGGCGAACGTCAGCCAGGCCGCCTGCATCTGCGAGACGTAGTCAGTCAGTGCGCGCCACCACAGGGGCTCGGTGAGCGGCGCCTCACGCGCCGGCCCGTCGGCGACGCCGCCGGGGTGCACGAAGAGCGGGACCCCACGGGCCTGCACGCGCTCGAGCACCGGTCCCATGTGGTCCAGCGCGTCGCGTCCGGACAGTGCGCACGCCGGCACGGACACGCCGACGCAGCCGCGCGCCAGGACGGCGTCGACGTCGGCCGGATCGGGGGTGCTCACGGGAACCGGTCCCCAGGCGGCAAACCCCTCGCCCAGGGCGAGGACCCCGTCGAGGTGGGCGGAGATGAGCTCGGCGGCAGCATCGTGGGGCAGCGCCTCGATCCCGATCGGGCTCGACAGGGCCACCACGGCCAGGTCGACTCCGTCGGCGCGCAGCAGCTGCGCGCGCCGCTCCGCCGACTCGGCGGCGGTGTCGATGACGTACGGGAGCTCGCCGCCGCCGTGCAGCACCGTGAGGCCGTCCGTGCGCTGGACGAAGGGCAGGCACCGGCGGGTGGTCAGCGCGTCGAGGAGCGGGCCCGTCCAGACGTGTTGATGGATGTCGACGTTCATGGCGTCACCTCAAAGATAAGTAACCAGATGAAGTTTATCAGGATTGATGGACAACGGCGTCGCTGACGGGCGGCGTGGCGCCCGGAGACTCAGCCGCTGGAGCTGCTGGAGCTGCTGGAGGTTGTCGAGGTCGCGGGGGCCGGGAGGCCGAGCGCCTTGGACAGTGCGACGTCAGCGGTCTTGACGGTCGCCGCGTCGGTCAGCAACGAGCGGGTCGCCGCCTCGGCGCCGGCGGCGTCGTGATGGACGGCGGCCGCGGAGATCTTGGAGAGGTCGCCCTTCACCGCGTGGAAGCCGACGACCATGCGGGCCACCTGCTTCTGGAGCTTGGCGGGCACGTGCAGCGTGGTGAGCCGGGTCGCCTGCTGATCCGCGCGCTTGGCCAGGTTGCCGAACTCGGTGGCGAGGGCGGCGTCGGTCTTGTTGCCGGCCCCGGTGATGTCCTTGGCGATGTCGGTGCCCAGCTGGCGGAACTCCGTCTGGCTGGTGGCAAAGCCGCGCTTGAAGGTAGCCTGGCTCGTGGTGGAGGACTTGCCGCCCGAGCCGCAGCCCGCGGCGGCGATCCCGGCGAGGGCGACGGCGCACGCGAGCCTCCGGCTGTTCACCCGGCGCAAGCTATCGCACCGTCGCGGGGCGGCCGGCTCTCGGTCCCCCGACGCGTCTATCGTTCCGGCGATGAGCAGCGACGATCCGTCGGTTGAGGATCTGCGGCGTCGCCAGCGCGACGAGGAACGCGCCGAGCGCGAGCAGCTCGCCGAGGCGAGCGACCCGGCTGACGCCGCGCGTCATCGGCGACGTGCCGACAAGGCCCGTTACCTGCGCCACAAGCTGGAGGAGCGCCAGCGGGCCGAGCGCGACGTCAGCGACGATCCCGACCTGCCGCCGGCGGCCTGACGTTCGGTCTGGGGCCGCCGCGACGGCGGCCGCCTGTGAGCCGGGTCAGATCCGGCCCACGACCAGGAGCACGAGCAGGACGAGTGCCACGAGGCCGAGCAGGCCGCCGAACAGCGCGACCTTGAGCAGCACGAGCACGATTGCGACAACGATCAGTACCCCGATGAGGCCTGTGATCATTTCTCCCTCCGGTGTTGATCGCCAAGGGTCCCCGGCGCTCTCTTCTCCCTGCCGGCGCCGGAGGTGGCGGTGTATGCACCTTACGCCCTGGGGTCATACCTCACCACTCGGACGCCGAACCGGTTGACGGCCATGCGAACATGTGTTCGCATGACAAGTGACGGAAGCCCCTACGCCCGGTTTCGCCGCGCGCTGGAGACCGGCAACGAGATGCTGGTGCTCGGCGCGGCCCGGGAGCTGCCGCAGATCGCCCTCGACGACGCCCTGCGCATCTGTCTGGTGCTGCGCGACGGTGACCCGGCGCGCTACGAACGGGCCGCGGTGCGCTGGCTGGGGCGATTCGCCCTGGAGGCCCGTGCCGCGACGATCCCGGACCTGCGCGCCGCCGCGGCGGCGCTGGAGGCGCTGCCCACCCGCACCGCCGAGGCGATGGAGCAGCTCCAGCGCCTGTGTCTGGCGCGCGGGATCGGCTGACTCAGGCTCAGCGGGCGGCGAGCCACTGGTCGAACTCGGTGGCGGCGATCCGCTCGTCATGCACGCCGGTGGCGTCGCCAGAGGCCAGCCAGACGATCGGCGGCCCCATGATCGCCGGGTCCAGCAGCCGGTCACGGACCTCCTGGGACGTGCCGGGCGGGATCATCCCAGTGTCGGTGGCGCCACCGGGCAGCAGCATGTTGACGGTCACCGCCGTGCCGGCCAGGTCCGCGGCCATCACGCGCGAGAGCGCCTCCACGGCCGCCCCAGCGGGCCCGTAGGGGACGAACCCGCGCCGGACCATCGTCTGCTCGTTCATCGAGATGTTGACGATGCGCCCGGCGCCCTGACCGAGCATCAGCGGCGTCACGGCGCGGGCCACCAGGAAGCAGCCCGCCGCCTTGGTGTCCAGCACGTCGCGAAAGCCGTCGGGCGGCACCTCCCAGAAAGGCTGCGGCTCGGTCAGGAATCGCGGATTGACCGTGCGCATCCCGATGCCGGCGTTGTTGACGAGCATGTCCAGCCCGCCCAGACGCTCCCGGGTCTCGGCGACGCAGGCCTCCACCGATGCCTGGTCACGGACATCGAGCGCCACCGCGACCGCCCGCGGGCCGAGCGCCTCCGCGGTCGCGCCCGCGCGGGTGCGGTCCCGGCCGGTGACGGCCACGGTGGCGCCGGCCTCGGTGAGCGCCCGTGCCATCGCCCGTCCCAGCCCCGCGGTGGCGCCCGTCACGAGCACCCGCGTGGCGGCCAGCGTGGTCACGATGTGAGCGTAGTGGGCTCGACAGAACGTCGAGGTCTGGGGGGGCCGAGTCACCGGCCGCGGGGGTTCTGCCGACCCTTGACGGATGTCCGCCCGTCGTGTTGGCCTCGCTGTCGTGCTCGTGCTGCTGTGCAGCGCGGGCTTCGGCACGGCCGCAAGCCTCGCCGACGTGGCGCCCCTGCAGTGGCAGCCGACGGCCGTCGACGTCACCCGGACGATGCGCCCGTGCCCGTCGGACATGGGCCTGACGACGCCGCCGGTGTGCTGGTCGGTCACCGAGGACACATCGGCGTGGATGGCGATGCCGCCCGGCTCCCCCTACCCCTGGGGCCAGTGCACCTACTACGTCGGTGTGATGCGTCCCGACATCTGGAGCGATCGCGCCCCGCCGTCAGTCGATCCGCTCAACGACTGGGACGCCTGGACCTGGGCCACCCACGCCCGGGCCGAGGGGCTGTCCGTGGACGGGAGCCCGCGCCCGGGCGACGTCATCGTCTACTCCCGCGAGGCGGTCGACAACAACACCGGGCACGTGGCCATGGTCGACGGCGTGGGCGGAACCGACCCGAGCACCGGTGACCTCCGGCTCAGCATCTCGGAGATGAACTTCGAAGGGCTCGACGACGCGTCGCGGGGCCAGGGCGACACGATGACCGTGGAGCTGTCCCGCTCAGACCTCGTGCCCGGCCTGGTCCAGTTCATCCATCGGCCGGGGCCCGGCTACACCGCCCCGGCCTGGCCGGCCGGCACGAGCGCCCCCGCCGGCGCGAGCCTGCCGTGGGCGACCGCGCGCACCCCCTCCCTCGCGGTGGGCGTTTGGCGCGATCAACTGGCGACGGTCAGCCAGTCCTCGGCGCCGGCGATCGCCACCGTCACGACGGCCGACGGCACGGTGGTCACGCGCGCGAGCGTCACCCCCAACCGCCTGGTGACGCTCGGCCTGCCCACCGGGACCTACAGGGTGTGCGTGGCCCAGTCCGCCACCGCCGCCTGGGATGCCGCGTCCGCCTGTGCCACCGCCGGCTGGCAGGCGCCGGTCACGGCCACGGTGTCGCTCGGACGGCCTCACCGATCCGGCCGGCGGCTGGCCGTCCCGGTCAGCCTCGGCCCCCGGCTGCCGCTCGCACTGGCCGCCAAGGGAGCGCCGGTGGTGGCCGAGGTCAGGGTCGGGTTGCAGCGCACCGACGGCCGGGGCCGGGCGGGCGCCGCGGCGACTCGCACCGTCTACACCCGCGCGTGGCGCCTGCGTGCCGGCGGTCAGGTCCTGAGCCTGCCCCTGGCCGCGTCGGCCGTCCGCCACGCGGTGCTGCACATCACCGTGATCGTGCGCGCGACGTCCCGGATCCGGGTCGGCGCGGCGCAGACCACGCTGCGCCTCGGCTAACCCGCCTTCACAGCATGATCTTGCCGCCTGCGATGTCGAGCGTGACGCCGGTGATCCACGACGAGGCGTCCGAGGCGAGAAACAGCGTGGCCGCCGCCGCGTCGGCGGGCCGGCCGATGCGCCGCAACGGGAACGACGCGGCCAGCTCGGCGCGCTGCGCCTCGGTTGTCCACGTGCGCATCCGCTCGTTCTCGATCGCGGACGGCGCGATGCAGTTGACCCGGATCCCGTGGGGGCCCACCTCGGCGGCGAGATGGCGGGTGAGGGCGATCACGCCGGCCTTGGCGGCGGCGTAGGCGGCGCTGGAGTGGGCGGCCTGCCGGGCGGCCGCCGACGCCATGGTGATGATCGCGCCGCGCCTGCGCTCGATCATCCCGGGCAGGAACCCGCTGACGCAGAGGAAGGTGGAGGTCAGGTCTGACTCCAGCACCTCGCGCCAGTGAGGGGCCGTCTCCCGTGGGGTGGGCACGGGCATGCCGTTGCCACCCGCGAAGGGGGCCAGGATGTCGGCGGCCCCGAGCTCTTCGGTGATGGTGGCGACCGCGTGCGCGACCTCGGCGTCCACGGTGCAGTCGGCGGGGACGGCCAGCGCCCGCCCGCCCGCGGCGGTGATGCCGCCGGCGACGTCGGCCAGCGCACTCTCGTCACGGCCGATCACCGCTACCACGGCGCCGTTGCGGGCGAGTGCGCGGGCGGTCTCGGCGCCGATGCCCCGCGAGCCGCCGGTGACCACGGCCACGCGGCCGGCGAGGTCGGGGTAGCGCGGCTCGGCGGCCGCCGGGATGGGGGAGGGGGTGAAGCCGGTCATTCCAGGAACTCCGTGACGATCGAGGGGCTGGCATGGATGCAGATGAGCCGGGCGGCCGCGGCTCCCCGGTTGGTGAACCTGTGGGGAACGCCGGGCGGGGCGAGGACGATGTCGCCGGCGCGCGCGCGGGCGCGCCGGTCTCCGACCTCGAACACGAGGTCCTCGCCCTCCAGCACGATCCACGTTTCGTCATACGGGTGGAGGTGGCGGCGCGGCCCGCCGCCGGGCTCCTCCACGTCGAGGATCATCGAGATGCTGGTCGGACCGTAGGCGGCGCCCTCGAAGCGCCCGTTGGCCAGGGTCTCGCCGGCGACGACTCTCATGACTCGCTCCGCTGCGCCTCGCGGGGCGGGGCGAACGGCGGCGGGCCGCCGATCGGGCTGAGGTGAACGCCGGCCAGGCGCCAGCGATCGCTCTGGTGCACCGCGATGTGGGTGGCGCGGAACTCCCCGTCGACGGGGCGTCCCTGGAACTCCGCCTGCTGGACGTGGCGCCCGACGCGGATCGCCGCGTCGCCGTAGACGCGGGTGACCGCGTCCTCGAAGGCCAGCGCCTTGGTGTGCAGGCCGCCGCCGCGGTAGCGCTCCAGCCATTGCTGCTTGTCGAGCACGAAGCCCACGGGTCCGACGAGGGTGAAGTCCTCGGTGGCGAGGGCGTCGAGCGTGGCGATGTCGCCGTTGATCTCGGCGCGGGTGAGCGCGCGGTCGAGGTCGGCGAGCTCTTCGAGCGTGGTGGGCATGTGATGCCTCCTGCGATGGATGTGGGGTGGCCTCGTTGCGATAAGCATAGACCTCAAAGACTTCGATGTCAAAGGCTTTGAGGTCTGTGCACCGATGCTAGGCTGTGCGGCTATGCCCGCGCCACGGACGCCCCCGATCGGCCTGCACCTCTCGGCGGCGGCGCGCGCGGTGAGCCGTGCCTTTGACGAGGCCCTCGCCGACGCCGGCGGCTCGCTGCCGGTGTGGCTGGTCCTCCTCAATGTCAAGACGCGCCGGCACATGACCAACCAGCGAGAGCTGGCGACGGCGGTCGGGATCCGCGAGGCCACCCTGACCCATCACCTCAACGCCATGGAGGGCGATGGCCTGCTCACGCGCCGGCGCGACCCCGGCAACCGCAGGGTGCACGTGGTGGAGCTGACCGAGGCGGGGGAGGAGGCGTTCGCCCGGCTGCGCGACGCCGCGGTCAGGTTCGACCGCCGGCTACGTCGCGGGATCTCCGCTAAGGAGCTCGACGGACTGGACCGGCTGCTGGACCGGCTGGCCGAGAACGTGGCCCCGGTAGCCCGGTCCGGCCACTAGGCGGGTTCGTCCGATGATCATCCGGTCCCCCAGCGTCCTCGCCGTCGCGGTGGCCGTGCTGGCGCTGACCGGCGCGCACCGTCACGCGCCGGCGATCGCCGCCTCCCGCGTGGTGATCCCGCGCGGCGTCGACGTGCAGCAGACCTATGACGTCGCCGGCAACCCGTCGGCGATCGCCAACGCCAACGTCGCCGGCGCGACCTCGCCGCCCCGCTGGTCGGCGTGCGCACCGGCCGAGCCCACGACGTGCCGGCCGATCCGGACCCGAGGCACGAATGACACCTCGGTTTTCCTCAACCCCGGGCGCACGCCCGCGGGCACCGTGTTCCAGGCGATCCTGACCGTGCACGGGCGCACGTACGTCGCCCGGACGGGGGTCTGGCTCGGCACCGTCCATGTGGTGTCGCCGCCGACGCTGTCCGGCTCGCCGCGCTTCGGCGCCGTCGTGGCGCCGCACGGCGCGCGGTGGGCGGGCGGCTGGGCGGCCCAGCCGACGCCCGATCTCTTCGCGGACGGGACGGGGCCGGCGAACGAGGACGCGCTGAGCCTCGAAGCCTGCCGCACGCCGGACGGGCACAGGTGCGTCAACCTCACGCCTCAGGGCGTGCACGGCCTGTACAGCAGCCGACCGGTCGCGATCGACAACTGGTTCACCGGCTGGTACCTGTTCGCGTTCGATCAGCGGTTGGCGACGCCGGTCCTGATCGCGGAGCCGGGCTATGGGACCGCTTCGATCATGCCGACGCTGAAGATCGGCGCCACCGTCGGCCGTTCGGCGCCGCTCGGCCCGGTCACCGGCCCGCCCCCGCCCACGGTCGCCATCCTGCCCACCGCCGCGCTGCGCGACGGCCGGGTCCTGGTCGCGCGGGTGCGCTGCCGGGTGAGCTGCCGCGCGCGTGTCACGGTGGATGACGCTCAGACCGGCGCCGGGGCCACGACGGCGCTCGCCGGCACGCGCGTGGTGGGCGTCCCGCAGCGGCGGCTGCGCTCCGGGGACCGTCTGTCCGTCACCGTGCAGGTCGGCGCCGGACCGCTGATCAGCGGTCGCAGCCGGCTGCCATGAGGACCGGGGGTTCCTATCCTGAAGGTATGGCCAAGACGTGGGTTCTGCAGACCGAGACCAAGGGCACCGGAGCGACGATGGTGCCCATCGAGCGCACGGCCAAGCCCGCATCAGCGCCCACGCCCGTCTACGTGCCGCGCGCGGCGGAGCCGCGCGAGCCGGAAGCCCCGAGGCCGCGCACGCCCCGGCGGTTCCGGGTCGTCGACCTGATGACGCGCGAGACGCTCATCGATGACGCCCCCGCCGCCCCGGTGATCGAGGTGCTCAAGGATGTGCGCAGCACGGTTGACGTCACGATCTCGGTGTGGGACGAGCACGGGGAGCGCTGGCGGCCGCTGACGCTGTCCGAGCAGCGGGCGATGTTCGCGTTCAGCCGCCCTCCAGCAGACGCGCCCCCGGACCCGGCCTGACCGCCCGCTCCACCGCGGGCGTGAACCCAGCCGCGGTCAGCCAGCGAGTGCCCGCATCCGCCACGTCAGGCCAGGACCTCGAGCGTGGCCAGCGCCGGGTCGGCGGCGTACGCGATACGCACGCCGTCCGCGGCGGCGTCGCTCAGCACCCCCAGCGCCTGCTCGGTCACCAGCTCGCCCGGCGCCAGCACCGGGACCCCGGGCGGGTACAGCGCGATCAGCTCGGCACTGACCCGGCCCGCCGCCGCGGCGAACGGCACGGTCTCGGTGGCGCCGAAGAACGCGTCGCGCGGCGCCACCCGCTGCTCGGGCGAGACGATCCAGCCCGCGGCCGCGGTGATCGAGCGCGGTGTCCCGCGCCGGCGCTCGATCGACTCGATCAGAGCCGCGGTGAACCGGCGCAGCGCGGCGGCGTCGTCGGCGATCGTGGCCACCGCGACGATCGTGTCGCGGTCAGCCATCTCCACGGGCACGCCCGCGGCCATCAGGTCTGACTCGACCTCCACGCCGTGCGCGCCGGTGCCGGCGATGCTCACGGTGAGCTTGGCGGCGTCGACCATCGGCCCCTCCACAACCGCGACCCCCGGGACCCGGCTCAGCGCCGCGCGGGAGTCGGCGACCGCCGCGATCGTGCGCGACAGCAGCCGCTCGCCGTCGCGCTCGAGCAGCGCCCGCGCCGCGTCCATGCTTGCCATGATCGTGCCGGCGGGGCTCGTGGTGTGCAGGGCGTCGAATGCTCGCGCAAGACGGCTCGCGCTGAGGCGCTCGGTGCGCGCGATCAGCCACGCCGCCTGCGAGTAGGCGGGCAGGGTCTTGTGGGCGCTGGTGACCATGGCGTCGGCGCCGGCCGCCAGGGCATGGGGCGGGAGTGCCGGGTGAAAGCCGAAATGGGCCGCCCAGGCGGCGTCGACGACGAGCGCGACGCCGGCGCCGTGCGCGATGCGAGCATGCTCGCCGAGGTCGGAGAACGTCCCCACGTAGGAGGGGTCGGCGAGGAAGACCGCGCGAGCCTCGGGGTGGCGGGCGAGGGCCTCGGCGGTGCGCTCCGGGGCGTAGCCGAGGGGCAGCCCGGTGCCGGCATCGACGTCGGGCTCGATCCAGACGGGGTTCAGGCCGGCCAGGACGAGCCCGAGCAGCAGCGACCGGTGCAGCGTCCGGGCCACCACCACGACGTCGCCCGGCACCCCGACCGAGAGGGCCAGCGCCTGGTTGCAGTGGGTCGAGCCGCCGGCGGAGAACCGGCACACGTCGGCGCCGTACAGCGCTGCGGCTCGCTGCTCGGCCTCGTCAAGCCATCCGTGGCGCATCTTGATCGTGTCAAGGCCGCCGGCCAGCGGATGGTCGCCGGCGACCACCATCCCGGTCAGCGCCGTCGATCCCTTGTGGCCCGGCGTGTGAAAGGGACGCGCGGACGCGTCGTGGCGGTCCAGGCAGTCGAGATAGGCGCGCAGGAGGGGCGCGTCCGCGGCGAGCCCCAGCGGGTCGCGGGCGTCCGACGCGACCGACCCGTTGGGCGACGCGCCGGCGGTCATCGGCGGCACTCGGCCGTTTTCAGCTGCACCATGCGGTGACATTCTCCAACGGCCTCCAGATGACATCCAAGGACATGTCAGCCGGCGTCAGACGGCATCGCGCCGATCAGGCCCACGCACCGCGCCGCGGCCTCGATCGCCCGCTCGGGCCCGCCCACCAGGTAGCCGGCGGCCAGGGCGTCGCCAGCCCCGGTCGTGTCGACCGCGCGGACCTCCGGGGCGGGATACGGGCCCTCCGGGAACCGGGCGCCCCGCGCGCCGAGCTTGATCACCCAGGCGGCATCGAAGTCCGGCACCGCCGCCCGCTCGGCCTCCGTGGCGAACGCGAGATCGGGAGCGAGGGCGTTCAGGCGCGCGGCGAACCGCCGGGCGCCGGCGATCTCGATGTCGTGCGCCGATGCGAGGTCGACGGTCACGCGCCGGGCCAGGCGCGCGGCCTCGATGGCCGCCTGCGCCATCGGCTCGCGCAGCAGGCAGTACCCCGAGACGTGGAGCACGTCGCAGGATCGCACCCATGCGGGGTTGAGATCAGACGGCTTCAGCAGTGAGGCCACGCCGCGGTCGGACGCCATCGTGCGCCCGCCGTCGTCCTCGCGCACGGAGGCGACCACCCCGCCCCGGCCTGCCGCCACCGGGCCGCAGACCTCGACGCCGTAGCGCGCCAGCTCGGCGGCGGCCAGCGCGCTCGCGGCGTCGGTGCCCCGCTTGCAGACCAGCCGGCTCCGGGCGCCCAGCGCGGCGGCCCACGCGGCCACATTGGCGGCCTGGCCGCCGGCGGCCAGGCGGATCGTCGCCGGCGTGTCGGCGTCGGGGACCAGCGGGCGGTGGGGGAGGACGATCACATCGAGGATCAGATCGCCGATCGCGCACAGCGAGAGCGGCTCCGCGCGGGGCGCCGCCGGGCTGTGGCTGTCGGGTTGCATGCGCACATCATCACGCCCCGGGGCGCCCGGGCCCGCGTTCGCTACGGTGCGGCGGTGCCATCCGCCCCGCAGCGTGTCGTTGTCTCAGAGACCGTGGCCCGCGCGCTACGGGACGGCGCCCCGGTCGTCGCGCTGGAGTCGACGATCATCACCCACGGCCTGCCGCGCCCCGAGAACGTCGAGGCCGCGCGCGAGTTCGAGCGCGCGGTGACCGAGCGCGGCGCGATTCCCGCCACCATCGCGCTCGTCGACGGGGTCGCCCACGTCGGCCTGGAGGGCGATGCGCTGGAGCGGTTGGCGGCCAGCGACGCCGCGCTGAAGCTGAGCGCCCGCGACCTCCCGGTGGCGATGGCGCAGGGAGCCAGTGGGGGCACGACCGTCGCCGCCACCGCCATGCTGGCCTCTCGCGCCGGCATCCGCGTGTTCGCCACGGGCGGGATCGGCGGGGTGCACCGCAACGCCACCACCACCTTCGACGAGTCGGCTGACCTCGGGATCCTGGGCAGCTGCCCCATCACCGTGGTCTCCGGCGGCGTCAAATCGATCCTCGACATCGGCGCCACCCTCGAGCGGCTGGAGACCCTCAGCGTCACCGTGCTCGTCTTCGGCACCAACCGCTTCCCGGCGTTCTGGCTCACCGACAGCGGCTACACGGTCGACCTCTCGGTCACGAGCGCCGAGGAGATCGCGGACATCATGCACGCCGCCGAGGCGCTCGGCCGCCCGGGGGGGATCCTGGTGGCCAACCCGCTGCCGGAGGGCGCGCAGCTGGACCCCGCTCTCCACGACCGCCTGCTCGCGGGCGCCCTGGGCGCCGCCGAGGCGGCGTGCGTGCGCGGCAAGGACATCACCCCGTTTCTGCTCGACTACATCCACGAGCACACCGGGCGGGCCAGCGTGGCGATCAACCTCGAGATCGTGCGCGGCAACTGCCGGCTCGGCGCCGACATCGCTCGCGCGTGGAGCGCCCGCCGGTCGCGGGACTAGGGCCTCGGGCTTGTTCGTAGCGTTGGGGCTAGCCGGCCATCGCGGGCGCCGGGGCCCGTCGCACCTCGTCAAGGTCGAGCCCGCGGTCCGGGCCGTGCGGTACGACACGCTGGCCGGGCTCGACGTGAAGCTCCGCGCCATCGATCGTGATCGCGACCTTGTCCGGCTCGAACGAGATGAGGTCCCCGATGCGGTCGACCTCGCGGTAGGGCTCCCGGTAGGACCAGGCGGCCTGGTTGGCCTCGCCGATGTCGTAGTAGCTGCAGATCCCCTTGTAGGGGCAGAACGTCTCGCGGGTGCTGGGCCGCAGGAGCTCCGGGTGCACGTCCTCGCGAGGCACGTACCAGCGGGGCGCGAAACCCGATTCGTAGAGCACCAGCGGGCGGTGGGTCTCGGCGATCACGGTGTCGCCGGCGCGCACCATCAGCGCGCGGCTCGTGACCCGGATGTCGATGCGGTGGTAGGCATCGGCGGCGTGGCCCAGAATCCGCTCGTCCTCTTCATAAAAGGCGTCCATCGCATGCCAGGCGAAGGCCACGCGATCGGCGAGGAGACTCGCGTGCCCGGGGAGGCTGGTGTGCTCCCAGGCGCCCCGCGGGGCCGTACGGTCACCGGCCGTGACCGCATACCAGGCCGTGCGTCCGAGGTCGGGGTGATTCGTCGTGCGGTCAGCGGGGGCGAGGATGTCCCGCGCGATGTCGCCCTTGGGGAAGTAGGCGACCGGATAGCGGCCCGGCTCGTGCAGGAGGACGACGTCATCGCTCTGAGCAATCCAGGTGTCGCCGAACCTCACCCGCATCCGCCGGCGCAGCGGTTCGGCGTACAGCAGCCGCGCCGGAAGCGGTTCGGGGACGAGGAAGGTGCCGATCGATCCAGGGGCCAGAGGTCCTTGCTGCCACGCGAGTCCCATCGCAGCCGTCCTTTCATTCTGCGTTGACCTGTCGCTGCCGGCGATCGCGCCGGCACATGTCAGTGGCCCGCGCCGGTGCGTTCTTACCGTTGCGCGCGTGGCGACGGTAAGACGGTCTGCGCCGAGCGCACTATCAGGGTGCGAACGGACCGGGAGAGCAGGAGCCGGATGAGGAGACAGGACCGCGACACCCGCATGACGGTCTGCCGGCGCCGGAGGCGCGACGACGCGCGTCGAGCGCGCGCGGCGCCCACTAGGATCCGGCGCGTGACCCAGGCGCGGGGTTTCACCAGCCGCCCTCGGAACGAGGCCGACACCACCGGGTGGGTGCAACGGCTGCGGCCTTCGCATCCGCGCCACGCCGAGACGGTGGCCCGGTTGCGCGACGTGCTGCTGCGGGTCGCCTTCCACGAGCTCTCACGCCGGCGGGGGCTCCTCGGCTCGGTGAGCGGTCCGGAGTTCGACGATGTCGCTCACCAGGCGGCTGACGACGCGCTGGTGTCGATCCTGGGCAAGCTCGATGAGTTTCAGGGACTGAGCCGGTTCACCACGTGGGCGTACAAGTTCGTGGTCTTCGAGGTCTCCGGCAAGGTCGCCGGCCATGCGTGGCGGCGCCATCCGCCCAGCCGTGAGGAGCTGACGTTCGAGCGGCTGCCCGACGCCCTCGCGCCGCGCCCGGGAGACCGACTTGAGCGGCGCGAGCAGCTGCGGGCACTCGCGGCGGCGATGGGAACGCTGACCGAACGTCAACGCGAGGTGTTCGTCGCCATCGCGCTCAACGACGTCTCGATCGACGTGCTGGCGCTCGAGCTCGGGTCCAACCGCAACGCCATCTACAAGAACCTGTTCGATGCGCGGCGCAAGCTGCGCCGCGGCCTGGTCGACGCCGGGTACCCCGTCGCCGAAGAGGATGCGCGCGCCGATGCCTGACGATCCCATGCAGCTCGACGCACTGTTGCGCTCCCTCGACGGCGACGCCGGCTGCACCGCCGGCGAGGCCATCCTGGATGCTTACGTTGATCTCGAGCTCGCCGGCGAGGATCCGACCCGGGTCTTCCCCGGGACCGCCATCCACCTCGAGAGCTGCCCGGGCTGCCGCGCCGACCACGACGGCCTGCTCGACGCGGCCCGCCGCTTCGGCGACCTCGCGCCCAACGCCTGATCCTGACGACGCCGGTAAGAAGCACGCGCGCCGACGCGCTCATCTCTCCGATATTCGAGAGGAGCGTCGACATGACCACACGCAATTGGACAGTCCAGGGCGCCGCTGACCTCCTGCGCCGATGGCTTCTCCGTCCACAGGACATCGCCGGGGCCGCTGCCGCGGGCGGCGATCCGACTCCGCTCCTGACCGAGGCGGCGATTGAACACGGCGCGTTCGGGGAGATGCATGTCGACCCAAATGCTTGACAATCGCGGCATGGCGACGCCGGTGACAGATGGGACAGTGGGGCGGCTGCTCTCGCTCAACGTGGGGGGCCCACGCGACGTCGAGTGGGAGGGCAAGACCGTCCGGACGGCGATCTGGAAGGAGCCGGTCAGCGGGTCGCGGATGGTCCGGCGGATCAACATCGACGGTGACGACCAGGCTGACCGGGCGGCGCACGGCGGCGAGCACCGCGCCGTCTACGTCTACCAGATCGGCTCCTACCGCTACTGGGAACGCGAGCTCGGGCGTCAGGACTTCAGCTACGGCCAGTTCGGAGAGAACTTCACCGTCGAGGGCCTGTCCGACGACGAGGTGTGCATCGGCGACCGCTACCGGATCGGCGCGGCGCTGTTCGAGGTCACCCAGCCGCGCGTGACCTGCTTTCGCCTCGGCATCCGCATGGCTGAGGCGCGGATGCCGTCGCTGCTCGTTTCCCATCACCGGCCCGGCTTCTATCTGCGCGTCCTCGAGGAGGGCGAGGTGCGTGCCGGTGACGACATCGCGCTGGTGGCGCGAGGACCGGAGCAACTGAGCGTCGCCGAGGTCGACGCACTGCTCTACCTCCCCAATCGGTCACACCGCGCGCTCACGCGTGTCCTGCGCATCCCCGCCCTCAGCGAGGGGTGGAAGGGCTCGTTCCGCGAGCTCCTCGAGCGCGGGGAGGACGCCGTCACCGCGCCGGCGACCCCCGCCTGGCCGGGGTTCCGGCCACTCACCGTCACCGCTGTGAAGCGCGAGAGCAGCACGATCGTCTCGCTGACCTTGAGGCCCGTCGAAGGAGCTCCGGTGAGCGACGCCAGCGTCAGCCCGGGGCAGTACCTCAGCGTCCGCCTGCCGGCCGCCGGCCCTGACAAGCCCGCGGTGATCCGCAGCTACTCGCTGTCTGCGGCGGACGGTGCGCGGGGATATCGGATCAGCGTCAAGCAGGAACGCGACGGGGTGGCCAGCACCTTCATCCACCGGCACGTGCGCGTCGGCGACACCATCGACGCCGCCGCGCCGCGCGGCAGCTTCACGCTGCGCGACGGTGAGCGTCCGGTGGTGCTGGTCAGCGGCGGTGTCGGCGCGACGCCGGTGCTGGCCATGCTCCACGCGCTCGTCGGCGCGGGCACCACTCGCGACGTGTGGTGGTTGCACGGTGCGCGCAGTGCGCGGGAGCACGCCTTTGGCGCAGAGGTTGACGAACTGCTGGCGGCGCTGCCCCACGCCCGCCGGATCGTCAGCTTCAGCCGGCCCGAGCCCGGCGAGGCCCCGGGCGGGGAGTTCGATGCGATCGGACGGCTCAGCATCGACACCATCACCGGCGCCGGGATCCCCGCAGACGCCGACTACTACCTGTGCGGGCCCGAAGGGTTCATGAGGTCGCTGTCCGCCGCGCTGATCGCCCGCGGCACGCCGCCGGAGCACGTCGCCACGGAGATCTTCGGCTCCGGGCCGGTGATCGCGGTGCCCGGTCTGGCGACCGATCGCCCGGCGCCGCACGCGCCCACAGGCCCCGCCGGGGACGGCCCGCCGGTGACCTTCAGCCGCTCCAGCCTCACCGTCGCCTGGGATCCGAGCTACGGCAACCTGCTGGAGCTCGCCGAGGCGTGTGACGTTCCGGTGAGCTTCGGGTGCCGTAACGGCGTCTGCCACAACTGCGAGAGCGGCCTGCTCGACGGCTCGATCACATACGTGACCGAGCCTCTCGAAGCCCCCGGGCCTGAACGCGTCCTCGTCTGCTGCGCACAGCCCGCCGCCCCGATCACGCTCGAGCTCTGAGCCACGCTCGATGGTGGGCGGATCAGGAGCCCTCGGCGGCGCGGGCGGCTCGCGCGCGGACCTCTGGGTCGGCATCCTCGCCGGCGATCCGTCTCAGGTCCTCGGGCGCGAGACAGGCAAGCGCGGGGCGCAGCGCGGCGCCGAGCGCGTGGTAGCGGACGCGAGGATCCGGGCCTGCGATCGCCGCGCGCAGCTCCGGGCAGGCGGCGGGGTCGCCGCGCGCACCGAGCGCGTCGGCGCAGTTGACCGCGCGATCGCCGCCCCGCGCCAGCCCAGCTCGGAGCGCCGCCAAGGCGGCCGGGTCGGGATGCGTCGCGAGGGCGGTGGCCGCAGCCATCGCGGTTGCGCCGTTGTTGTCAAGCAGCCCTTCGAGCACCGGCACCGCGTCGGGCCGGCCGAAGCGGCCGAGCAGTTCGATCGTGGCGGGGCCCGCCTGGCCCGCCCGCGCGCGCGCCAGTAGCACCGGGTAGGAGCGATCATCGTGCGTGAGCAGCCAATCCGCCGCGGCCCCCCGCGCGCGGATGTCCGGGTCGCCTCCGAACGGGCTGTTGAGCAGTGCGATCTGCGTCTCGAGCTCGGGGTCGTCCTGCGTCATGGCTTGGTGACGTCACCGGCCTTCGCGCCGAGCTTCTCGGTGAGGCAGGAGTCGAAGATGTTCATCGCCGGACCCGAGACCCGCGGGTCGACGACCAGCCGCATCCGCAGGCCGCGCAGGATGGGGACGATCAGCCCGGGAGCCCACTGCTGCGTCATCAGGTCAATGTGCCAGCAGACGAGGCCTTTGGTGTCGAGGTCCACAACCTTGGCGGCGTCGGCGGCGGTGGCCGCCGTCCGGTAGGGGAAGCCGCGCAGGACCGCGTAGGTCTCGGTCTCCTGGTATGCGTAGGCGTCGATCTCCGTGTCGCGCGCCTTGCCCGAGGGCCGCTTGTAGCCGGGCATGCCGGCCATCGCCTTGTCGTACAGGGCCAGGTGGTACTCGCTGCCGTACGAGCCGTATCCGGGATGGCCATAGACCTCGTGGACCACGACGTCGATGACGTAGGCCGGATTGGCCTCGACCGCCTCCACGAACCGGTACCCGATCTGGGCGGGCGACCCAGCGGCCACGACGGTGGCACCGCGCTGCTCGATCTCCTTGAAGGCCACGCGGAAGTTGGCGGCCGTGATCTGGAGCTCCGGGTGGTGCTTGGCGCAGTAGTCGACCACCGCCTTGACCGCCTTGTTGCCGCGATCGGTCCAGGCGTCTCGCTCGGCCTTGGTCATCCCGTCCCACTGGTACACGTTCTTCTGCGCTATCGAGGTCTTCTCGACCTCCTTCTTGACCTGCTCCTGCACCTCCTTCTGGGTCGGCGGAGGCGGCGGCGGCGCGTCCTTGGGCTGGTTCTTGAGCTTCTCGGCGGCGGCCGCGTCCTCGGCCTTCTTCTTCATGAATGCCATCTGCGCGGCGGCGATCTGGGCGTCGCTCATCTTCGCCGACGCCCGCGTCTCCGCTTCCTCGGTGAACCGCCCGATCTCGGCAAGGGTGTCGTTGAACCGGTGGAGCTGGTCGGCGGCGGGGATCTTCTGCAGCACGACCTTGAGGTCTCCCTTGTAGCTGGCCTCGACAGCTGTGCGGCGATCGTTCTCGCTGAGCGATTCGTAGGTGCTCAGGGCGGAGGCGGCACCGGCGGCGTCCAGCGCGGCGGCATTGCCCACTTGCTGCTTGAGCTTGGCCAGCCGCTCCGCGGACGTGCTGCAGCGTGCCAGTCGCAGGCCCGAGCGGAGCGCCGGCCGCAGCCCGCGCGGGCCCCGCGCCCCGCCGTGCAGCACAGCAAGCGCGCCGAAGGCGGCCCGGTCGGCGTCGGCCTCCAGCGCCTGCTCACTGGCCGCCCGCGCCACGGTGGTGGCGCCCTGCTGCTGGACGACGTGCGCCAGCTCGTGCGCGAGCAATGCGTCGCCGATCAGCGTTCCGGGCGCGTACTGGCCGGGCGCGAACGCGACGTCCGTCCCGGCGGCCACGGCGCTGGCACCCGCCGAGGCGGCGAGCCGACCGGAGGCGGCGTCGTCATGGACCCGCACCCCGGAGAGGTCCGCGGCCAGGGCCGCGCCCATCCTCTCGCGCACCGCCGGCTCGAGAGGCCTACCGGGACCGAGGTCGCGCATCAGCCGGTTGACCGCGGCGTTGCCGGCGCTCCGCTGAAGCGCATGGACCACGGCGCGCCGCTGCTCGGTGCTCCCGGTCGCGGGCATCGTGGGGTCGACCGGCGCGCGCAGGAACGCAGCGAGCTGACGCGGTCCCGGGACGCCGTGCGTGGTGGCGGTCGTGTCGACCGGGTCGCGTGGCGCGCGGTTCGCCGAAGCTGACTCCTGCTCGGCCCCGGTCGCCGGCTGTCCCTGCTCGGGTCCCTGGCTCTCCCCCACGGTCCAGTGACGAACGTTACCAGCGGCTCTGCCCCCCGAAACCCCCAGCGGATCAGGCGGGGCCGTTACGATGCCGGGATGAGCCCCCTCCGTGGAGAGGTCGTCTTCATCACGGGCGCGGCTCGCGGGATTGGCGCCGGCACGGCGCGGGCGCTCGCCGAGCGTGGCGCGCGCGTGATCATGGTCGATCTCGACGCGGAGCCGTTGGCCGAGATCGCCGCCGAGATCGGCGAGGACCATGCCCTTCCGATCGCCTGCGATGTCTGTGATCTCGACGCGATGCATGACGCGGCGGCCGCCGGCATCGAGCGCTTCGGGGGTATCGACCTCGTCGTGGCCAACGCCGGCGTGGCGAGCTACGGCTCGGTCGCCGCGGTGGATCCGGCCATGTTCAAACGCGTCCTCGACGTCAATCTGCTCGGCGTCTTCCACACCGTGCGGGCCACTCTGCCGGCGGTGACCGAGAGCCGTGGCTACTACCTCATCGTCTCCTCTGAAGCCGCGTTCGCGCCCGGGGCCGGGATCGCGTCCTACTGCGCATCCAAGGCCGGGGTGGAGCATTTCGCCAATTCACTGCGTCTGGAGATGGCTCACCGCGGGGTCGAGGTCGGCTCTGCCCACATGTCCTGGATCGACACGCCGCTCGTCCAGGACGCCAAGGACGACTTCCCGTCCTTCCGGGAGATGCTGTCGTCGCTCCCGGGCCCGTTGGGCAAGACGCTCCCATTGGAACGGTGCGTAAAAGCCTTCGTGGAGGGGCTGGAGCAGCGCAAGCGGCGGGTGTACGTCCCGCGCTGGGTCGCCCTGCTGGCGTGGCTCAAGCCTGTCCTCACCTCCCCATTCGGCGAGCGCGAGTCGCTCAAGCAGGTGCCGAAGCTGCTGCCGATGATGGACGCCGAGGTCGAACGCCTCGGACGTTCGACGAGCGCGCGCAACGTCGCGCTGAGCGACGTCGCCGTCACGCCCGACTGACCCCCCCGTGATTACGCCGGTCCAGCTGCGCGCTGCGTTCACGCCGGTGCACACTGACCGGCTGCTGCTGCGCGCGGTGGCTGAGCGCGACGTCGACGCGTCGTTTGCCATCCATGGCGACCCCGCGACGTATCGGTTCCACCCGGGCGGAGTGACCCGCTCGCGCGCTCAGGCAGCCGCCCAGCTCGCCGACTGGCAGTGCGAGTGGACGGAGCTGGGATTCGGCTTCTGGGCGGTGAGCCGGGCTGCCGACGAACCGCTCATCGGGTTCGGCGGCCTGACCCGCCGGGTGTTCCGCAAGCGCCCGGTCCTCAACACCTACTACCGCTTCGCCCCGTCGGCGTGGGGGCATGGCTACGCCACCGAGATGGCCGGCGCTGCGCTCGGGCTGGCGCAGCGGCTGCTGCCCGATATGCCGGTGATCGTCCGCACCCGGCCGGCGAACGTGGCCGCGCGGGCCGTGGCGGAGAAGCTCGGACTGATGCGAGCACCCGAGCTCGACGATCACATGCTGACCTACGTGAGCCATTGGGAGGTCGGCACAGCGGATGAGGCCTCACAGCGCAACCCCTGACGAAGGAGCGAGACGTGGAAACGTTCTGCCTGGTTCACGGCGCCTGGCATGACGACGCGTGCTGGGACCTGCTGGTCGCCGAGCTCACGCGCCGTGGTCACGAGTGCGTCACTCCGGTGCTGCCCCTGGAGGATCCCGATGCGCGGTTCGAGGACTATGCGCGCGTCGTGATCGAGCGCCTGGGTCAACATCCCGCGCCGGTGCTCGTCGGACACTCGCTGTCATCGGCGGTGGCCCCCCTCGTGGCCGTCGAGCGACCGGTGAAGCTGCTGATCTACCTGTGCCCGGCGATGGCCGGCTTCGCGTCCCCTGAGGACGGGCCGCGGTCTCAGCGCGAGGGGTACGTCCGCCCACCGGTCGACGCGGAGGACCGCAGCTGGTGGCCGCGAGATCGCGCCCTCACCGAGCTCTACGGCCGGCTCGACCGCGGGCTGGCGGAGCGGCTTGCCGACCGTCTGCGTCCCCAGCCACAGGCGGTGTTCCGCGCGCCGTACCCTCTCGAGCGGCCGCCGGAGCTGCCGTCGGCCTTCGTCTATGCGCGTGACGACGAGATCTTCGACGACCACTGGTCGCGCTGGATCGCACGCACCCTGCTCGAGGTCGAGCCCATCGAGCTCCCCGGCGGGCATTTCCCCATGCTCGAGCACCCCGGCCATCTCGCCGACGTGCTCGAGCGGATCAGCCAGAACGGCTGGTGAGATGACCTCGCGACTCACCCGGCCGCGACGACGTGCCAGGTGCCGCCGGGACCCGTGAGCCCCTGGCCCTTGGTGGCGCCGATGGTCGTATCACCGGAGTAGTAGTAGAGCGGGTGGTTGTCGAGCATGACCTGGTAGAGGTTGGCCCGGACGCGGCGCAGGACCGTCACCTTGCCGGGCACGCCGCCGGCGACGGGCACCGTCGCCGAGGCGGAGCGGACCTCCACCGGCGGGAACGCCTTCAGGCAGCTGCGGGTGACGCATTGCAGACGGGCCAGGCTCTCGCCACCCAGCTCGTACACGGTGTCGCCGCGGCGATCGACGACGATGGTGGCGGGCCGGCCGGCGACGGTGCGCTGTGCGACGCCGAGCGAGCTCACGATCCCGGCGACGGCGGTGGAGGCCAGGACGGCGAAGACGGCGGTGCAGACGAGCCCGATGGTCAGCGTCCGCTGGCGATGGATGTGCATGAGTGTTCCTTTCGGTTCAGTGGGGGCGGCCGGCGCCACCGGTGGCGCCGGCCGGCGACTCGTGTGGTTCAGCGGACCGTCATCCACGCGACGGTGTCCAGCGCCTTGCCGTTGAAGGTGCCCATCACGGCGTATGTGGTGGGCTTGAGGCCGTGGCGGATGGTGGCGGTGGCGGAGTACTTGCCGTTGACGAGCACCTGGGTGCGGATCGACGGGATGCCGCTGATGGTGTGCTTGGTCGCGAACGCGTCCGACATGAGGGTGATCGTCTTGCCGGCGCGCGCGTTCTTGGGCGCGTTGCCGGAGATCGTCACCTTGGTGCCGGCGCGGACGATGCCGGGGCTGACGGTGACCGAGCTGTAGGGCTTGGCGGGGACGCGGGCGACGCTCACCTGCGCCGGGGTGTGCACGGCCGGGGCCTGGGGGGCCGCCGTCGCCACCGCTGCGGTGGCGAGGACGGAGGCAAAGACGCCGACGCCGACGCCGGCCTGCACGAGGCGGCCGCGGGTCCAGGATCCGGAGTGAGAGTGAGTGCGAATGGCCATGAGATGCTCCTTGGTTCGATTTCATCCGGCCCCTCGGTGCGGTGCCGGTCGGTGTGTGATCGAAAGGTCTCAGGGCAGCACGCCTGCGGCGTTCGTAGGGCACTACGACACCTGTCGCGCCGTACTACGACGCTCGCTTCGCCGATGGGTACGTATGGGGGCGTGCGCGCCCGGCCTAGACTCCCGACAGGGTGTCGGATCGGGCTTCATCGACCGCATCGCCGGCGGCCCGCCGTTGGCCGCTGGTCGGCCGCGAGAGCGAGTTGCGGCAGATCGCGGCGGCGCGGGCAGAGCCCGGGTGTCCCGGCGTGGTCGTCTCCGGCGCGAACGGCGTCGGCCGGTCGCGCTTGGCCCGCGAGGTCCTCGCGCTCGCCGAGCAGGCCGGGGACCTCGCCTACTGGGCTCAGGGCACGATCAGCTCCGCGACCATCCCCTTGGGAGCGTTTGCCGCGGTGATCCCGGACGAGGTGCGCTCCGAGGACCCGCTCGAGCTCATCCGCGCCAGCACGGAGCGCGTGCGGGCCCGCGCGTCAGGCGGTGACGTGTGGCTCGGCGTCGATGACGCGCATCTCCTCGATCCCGCCTCGGCGGCGCTGGCCCTGCATCTGGCGACCGCGGCCGGCGTGTTCGTCGTCGCCACGATTCGTGCGGGCGAGCGGGCGCCCGATGCGATCGACTCGCTGTGGAAGGACGCGGGCGCGCGCCGCATCGAGCTGGCCCCGCTGAGCGACGCCGACATCGAGGCGCTGGTGCGCGCCGCACTCGACGGGCCGGTCGAGCAGTCGGTGGTGCGCCGGGTGGTCGATTCCAGCGCCGGCAACGCGCTCTACGCCCGCGAGCTCATCGTCGGCGCGCTCGAGGAGGGTCGGCTGAGCTTCGACCGCGGCCTCTGGCGGCTGGCGCGCCGCGGGATCAGCCCCTCGCTGGCGGCACTCGTGACCGCCCGGATGGGCGCGCTCAGCGATGCCGACCGGACCCCGCTGGAGCTGCTGGCGCTCGGGGAGCCGCTCCGGCTGGGCGAGATCGCCGGCCGCAGCGACCTCAACGTGCTCGAGGCGCTCGAGGCTCGCGGCATGGTCACCGTGGACGCCGGCTCTCCCGATGCCGTCGTCCGCCTGGCCCAGCCGCTTTATGGCGAGATGCTGCGGGCCGGGCTGCCGGTGCTGCGCGCGCGGTCGCTGCGACTTGCGCTCGCCGACACCGTGCAGCGCCGCACGCCGCTCACGCCCGACGATGCCCTGCGCATCGCGCGCTGGCGGCTGGACGCGGGTGCCGAGGTCCCGCCCGAGCACCTGCTCGACGCCGCCCGCGCGGCCAACCTGGCCGGCGACCCGGACCTGGGCGCCCAGCTCGCCGGCTTGGCCCGCGACGCCGGTCTCGGCCTCGACGCCACACTGCTGCTCAGCCGTGCCCACACCATCCGCAAGCGCTTCGCCGACGCCGAGTCGGTTCTCGCCGACGCCGAGTCGGTTCTCGCCGGCGCGGCGGCTCGAGCCCCCGGCGACCCCGCCGCGCTGGGCTACATCGCGCAGCGCGTGCACGGCCTCTACTGGGGCCTCGGCCTCCCCGGCGAGGCGCGGGCGTTCCTCGAGCGGGCCGAGACCTGGTCCGATGACCCACAGTGGCGTCGCCGCCTGGACCCGTGGCGTCTGGTCCTGTCGGGTTTCATCGACGGCGTCGACGGATACGGCGAGAGCGCGGCGCAGACCGCGGAGATCCTCGCGGACCCCACGATCGACGCGCGCGAGCGCCGGCAGGTCGAGCTGGCGCACCTGTTCCGCCTGATGGCCGTCGGGCGGGTCAAGGACGCCTACGCGCTGGCCCGGCGGATCCGGCCCCAGGTGCCGCTGCGCGACAACTACGACGCCTTCGCGCTGGGCCTCATGTGCATCGTCGGCCTCGAGGCGGGCGAGGATTGGGCGGACCTGGAGTCCTATGCCGCGGACCTGCTGCGCGATGGCGCGCGGGCCGGCGACCACCAGGCCGCCGGCCTGGCCGCCTTCACGCTCGCGGCGATGGCCATGGCCCGCGGGCGCTACCGCGACGCCGGGCGCTGGCTCGCCGAGGCCGACGGCCACTTCGAGCGCCAGGACGCGTTCGGCACAGCCTTCAGCGTGCGTGCGCTCGAGGTCGGGATCGGGTGCTTCACCGGCCGCCCTGCACGAGCGCGCTCGGCCCTGGCGGCGGTCCACGCAATGCTCGGGGGGCAGGAGCCGCTGCCCACCCAGACCGGATACCTCGCTCGGGCCGAGGGCTGGGGGGCTCGTGCCCTCAGCGACACCGCGGGCGCTGCGTCATTCGCGGCCGCCGCGGCGGCCGCCGACCAGCCCAACCTCCGGTCGCGCCTGCTCTATGAAGCGCTGCGCGCCGGGGCGCCGCCGAAGGCCATCGCCGCCGAGCAGGAGCGCCTGGCGCACGTCTGCGACGCCCGTCTCGTGACCGCGTACGCCGCCCACGCCGCTGCGCTCGCCGCCCAAGATGGGCAGGCGCTGCTGGCGGTCGCCGACGAGATGGCCGCCATCGGCGCCGACGCGTACGCGATGGAGGCGGCGGTCCAGGCCGCGCGTCAGTTCGTGGCCGCGGGCCGGGAGGACTCCGCGCGGCGTACCGCCGCCCGAGCGCGCGAGCTGTACGCCGCCGATCAGGGCGCCGAGTTCCCGGTCATCGATGGTCTGGACGCCGTCGCGACCGAGCTGACCGGCCGAGAGGCCCAGATCGCCGCGCTCGCCGCCCGCGGCCTCAGCAACCGGGAGATCGCCGACGAGCTCGTGCTGTCCGTGCGCACCGTCGAGACCTACGTCTACCGCGCCATGCAGAAACGCGGCGTGGCGACCCGCGCCGAGCTCTGAGGCGCGGCGATTACGCAGTGGGCTATGCAGGACGGGCAACCGGCCCGCTCGGCATCCCTGAGGCGAGCGAGGATGCAAGAGGGTCATATCGATCTATCCCTGGGACTACTTGGCCCGAGGGCCCGCCGGCGACATGATGAATACGCCACACAGAGCATCACAGGAAGGACCGGGGGCATGGGCCGCAGATTCGACCACTCCGTCGTTTAGGTCAGCTGGTCGAGCTGAGGCAAGGAGCCCAGGGGGCAGCTTTCCACGGCTTGCCGGGAAAGTGGGCGAATCGGGAGGCCGGGACCTCGCAGATAGAGAGGTCCTGGCCTTCCGTGACCATCGGCCCGTGGCTCAGCTTCCGCGCTCGCGCCGGACCGTCACCGACTGTACGTCCCCGCTCTCGGCAAGACTCACGAGGACGGTCGCGGGACCGTCGCCGTCGCCCAGCATCAGGATCCGCGCCGCGCCCGTGCCGGGTACCGGCGTGGCGGTCCCGAGCTCCGCCTCGAGCGTCGCCGGGGACAGTCCCGGCTCGAGCTCGAACGCGGCCGAGTTCGGCGTCTCGCTCTCCCACCGCCGGGTGACCGTGACCGCGCCGACGCCGGGCGCGCCCGTACGCGCCTCGGCCGCGAGTGGGGCGCCGGAGTCGACGACCTCGCCACCGGCCGCGTCCGCGACCGTCGTGGCGGTCGCGCCGTCGCGGCCGACCTCGGCGAGCAGGCGCCGGATCAACCCGACCACGGCGGCCGGATCGGGCGCTCCGGTCAGGAGCCCCCCGCCTTGATGAGGTCCTCGAGCGCAGGCCGGAGCGCGTCGAGCTTGGTCGGCAGCGGAGACGCCCCGCCCCCGCCGGGCGCGGCGCCGCCGACGGGCGCCCCATCCCCGCCGGGCGCGGCGCCACCGACGGGCGCCCCATCCCCGCCGGGCGCGGCGCCGCCGACGGGCGCCGGCGGGGCTTGGGCGGCGCGCCGCTGGTGACGCCAGGTTGCGCGCGCTCGCCGGCGACGAAGGCATCGTCTTCCTCGGGCAGCGTCGCGTGTCCGGCGATCGCCCGGTTGACGCGCTCCTGTGCGCGATCCACGGCCCGCTGGTTGGCCGGCGACGGGTGGTCCTTCTGCTTCTTCTGCGCCGCGTCGAGCGCCTTCTCGGCGTTGTTGAGCTCGGTGAGGATCTGCTCGCGGCGTGGTGAGCCGGTGCCGTAGACGCTGTCGAACCACCCCTGGGCGATGAGCGCATCCATGCTCCCGAGCGCGAACGGCGGCGGCTTGACCGCCTCGTCAGCGATGTTCCGCGGGATCCCGAGCTCCGTCGCGACGGCCCTGGCGATCTCGTCGTCGGTCGCCTTCGGATTCGAACGCCGGCGCTGCAGACAGCGCAGCTGGGCGATCCGGAACCACTGCTCGGCGTGCCTGGCCTCGTGGTAGAAGGTGTCGACGAGGTCCTTCGCCGCCGCGAGGTCCGGCTGCTCGACCGCCATTGCCTGCTTGCCGATGATCATGGTCCAGGCGGGGAAGTGGAAGACGCCGTCGTTGAGCGTGTCCTGCGGGTCCGGTGTGACCGTCGGGACCTTGGCGTTACTGAGGTGGGTGTTGACGAGCCGGATCAGTTCCGCGATCCGCTGGTCGACCGAGAGCTGCTGCCAGCGGTCGATGACGCCGGTCTGCGCCTCCTTGCCGAAGTCCTCCGCCTCGCTGCCGCCCTGCAGGCCGCTGGGGAACATCCGGGGCAGCGTCCGCGCGCCGGCCATGCCGTCGATCCACAACGTCGGGTGCAGGCCCCCGTTGGCGCGCTGCCACACCGCCACCGCCTGGACGAAGGCCGCATCGGTGACCCCGGTCTCCGCGACGCCGACCTTCGCCTGGATCTGCTTGACGATCTCCGCCGTGTAACGGTCCGGCTGCGCGGCGTAGAACGCGAGAGCCTTCTTGACCTGCGCGTCGGTGAGCGGCTTGTCCTCGTCCTGGCGCTGCAGCAGTGCCGCGACCGCGCGGTTGCCGGCGGCGCGCTGGAGCCGCAGGACGCCGCGCGCCGGGCGATCCGTGACTGCCGCGCCCACCGGCACCAAAGGCCGCGACTGTGGCCCGGCCCGACCCACCTCCCGGTCTCTCATCTCCCGACGATCTTGACAGGGGCCGGGCACGGCCTCAACCCGCGGTGCGGGTCGGGTCAGGGGTGCTCGATCCGGCGCTCCGGAGGTCGCCGGCGCCGGGTCGGGTGCGACCGGTCGGTTGAAATCGACGCGGCGCGGCTCATGCGAGCCGTCGCATCGGCCGGTCGCCACGGCCGCCCCAGCATGAAGGTGTCCCAGCCGGTCATGTCGGCGCGAACGGCGTCCAGCTCCGCTTTGACGAGCACGAGCTGGACCTCGAGCTCCTCGGCCTGTCGCTCCTGGGCGAGCGCGCCGACCCAGCGTGCGTCCTCCAGAAGCACCTCGACGCTGACGGTCTGCGGGTAGGCATCCAGCAACTCGTCGAGGACCTCGCCGACGCTGCCGTGGCTGGTTTCGAAGAACACTCGCAGAGCGCGGCGCGGGATGACGGGCGTCGTCGCCGCTTCGAGCGTGATCAACAGGCGCTCGAAATTCGGGTCCGCCACGATCTCGCGCGCGGCACGTTGTCGGAGTGACACATTCGGTCCCACTTCGGGATCGAGGGTAGGACACCGAACCGCAACGTTTTGAAGAAGTGGCGAAGTCTCAGGGGCGCCGGATCGACCCCGGCGCGCCCGACATCAGTCGTCGCGTGGCGGCGGCTGGAAGACGATTCGCTTCAGCTCAGTGAGCGCCTGGCCGCCGAGACGAAGCGCGGTCTGGAACCCCTCGAGTCCGAGCTCGCCGGCGTCCAGCGACCGCCGCAGCTCATCGAGTGCGGGGCGCTCGCTGTCGAGTACCGCGTCGCGCGAAGCGTCCAGCAGGATCAGGTGTCGCGGGCGGCGGAGGCCATGCGCGAGGCGCACGTACCGTTCGCGCTCGCCGGCATCGAAACCCTCGAGGGGCAGAACGACGCTCTGACCAGCCTGCAGCCGCTTGAGCACGGCACCGGCGAGCAGTTCGCGGGCGCGCTCCTCGATCTCGCTGTCCGCGACGCGGCCGGCGAGCAGTGCTCGGACCCGGGCCGGTGCGAGCATCGCCCCGCGTTCCTCGACGACTCGCTCGGCGAACCGTGCGGGCTCCGACGCCTCGGGTCCGACGATGACGAGAAGGCTCCCAGGCGAGTAGCGCAGCCGATGGGAGGGAGCGAGGACGCGGGACCGGACTGTCACGTCGACCGGGCGGGGCGGGGCGCCACCTGCCCGTGGGCGCTCCGATGACCAGCCCGTGCGCTCGTCTTGGGAGATCTTGACGCTACGGGCGGTCGGTTTCTCGGGCACGTCGACAATCATCCTCGACGCGGCGGGTTCGTGCTCTGCGGGTTCGCGAAGTACTCCGCTTCGGCCTCCCCGAGCGGCGTCGCCGGCGGTTCGCCGTGGAGGTACTCGGCGGCGATCGCGCCCCAGTCAGCGCCGGCTCGGAGCTGGCCGAGCACGACGCCGACGATCGCGTGCATTCGCCGGATCAGCACCGTCTCTGGCGGGAGCGTGAACCGGCTGAGCTGGTCCTTGGCCTGGGCTTGGCGCTCCTCGTCCACCGGCCGGTGCTCGCGAGGGCGGCCGCGCTCGCCGGAGAAGCGCCGGTGACCGGGAACCGCGTACCAGCGCGTCGCCCGCCGCATCAACTTCAGCGCCAACTCTTCGTCAACCAGGTCCGCCCAATCGGACCGCAGATATTCGCCCGCGACGAGCGCGGACTTCAGCCCCGCCGCATCGCCGGCACGGACCGCACGCGCAATCCCACGCTCGGCGGCGACGCGCGCGGCGCTGGCATCGCGCAGCAGCCCGTAGTCGAGGAAGCCGACGCACCCGTTCGGCTGCAAGAGGTAGTTCCCGGGATGAGGGTCGCCGAGCGCGATCCGGTCGCGGTACAGCAGGCCGAAGTAGAAGCGGAAGACGATCTCGCCATAGCGGTCGCGCTCTGGCTCGTCGAGCCGGCGAACCACCTCGAACCGTTCGCCCTCGATGTACTCCGACACAAGCGCGCGGCGCGTCGAGAGCTCGGTGTTGACCGCCGGCACCGAGATGAATGGGTGGCCGCGGCGCAGGCGCTCGATCCGCCGCTGGTTCTGCGCCTCGAGCTCGTAGTCCAGCTCCTCGGAGATCCGCTCGCGCAGCTCGGAGGCGAGCGCTCTCACGTCGAGGCCAGGCGCGAGGCGCTTGACCAGCGGCAGCAGCAGCATCGCGTTACGCAGGTCGGTCTCGACCGCCTCCGCGACCCCCGGATATTGGACCTTGACGACCACCTCGTCGCCGTCGACCGTCGTGGCGCGATGCACCTGGCCGATCGACGCGGCCGCGAACGCGCGCTCGTCGAACTCGGAGAACACGCGGGTCAGTGGACCTCCGAACTCATCTCGCAACAGTCGCTCGAGCTTCGAGAACGGGACCGGCGGCACGTCATCACGGAGCTCAGCGAGCTTGGCCTGGAGCGCGTCGCGCTCGTCCTCGGGCAGGCCGTCGAACTCGACCATCGAGAGCACCTGTCCGACCTTCATCGCGGCCCCGCGCATCTGGCTGAGCTGGTCTACAAGCTGGTTGACGAGCGCGGCGGCGCGCTCATTCTGCGCGGCGGCGGCGCGCTCCGGCGAGCGGACTCGATTGACCGTCCGCATGCCCGCCCAGCGCGCGCCCTGGCCGGTCACGAGGCCGCCGACCCGGGCCGTTCGCGCGATCCGCCCGGTCGGCAGCTTTCGCGCTTCGGGCGGCGGTTGCTTGGCCTCGTCGGTCATCCGGGTCCGTCCGGGCCAGCGGGAGCCGGCCGTCAGGCGACGGGTTCGCGGTCTCTGATGATCCGAAGGTTGCTCGTCCGGGCCTGCAGCCGGTCAAAGGCGGCCTCGACGTCCGTCGACGGGGGCTCGGTCGACCAGCGCTTACCGACCTGCTGAACCTCGCCCGCCTCCTGCATCGCACGAAGGCGATGAAGCGTCTTCTCGTGATTGAGGCCTGCCGCCTTGGCGATCTGCCCGACGGAATACGCCCCACGAGGCAGCTCGCGAAGCGCCCTTCTCAACCGATCCTCCCGTGGCGCAGGCGCCGGCTTGGTTACTGCCGCCTCCGGTTCCGGGACGGGTACGGCAGTGGCCGGCTGAGTCGCCGGCACCGGCGGAGCGGCCCCGAACCGCGCCCGGCACGCGGGGCACATGACCACCGGCGCCTGGCCGTCAGCGCGCACAACTTCGAACTGACGCCAGCGGCGGCCTGAATGGCAACTCGCGCACCGTCGGCCGGCACGCTCGATCTCGATCAGGTCCTCGGGGCTTGACATACAACAACCAACATAGACGGTCCGCGACACTTCCACGTTGAGCGTCCCTGCGGGGCCCGGTCTCCCTTCCCCCTTTAGACCAACATGGCGCGCGCGGCGAGCTCAGTTGTCTGGGCGAGAACGTCCAGGTAGGCGTCCCGCAGAAGCCCGGCCTCTCGCAGTCCCCACAGCAGCTTGGCGTTCTCCCACGCGACGTCCCGCGCGGCGGCAAGCGACCACATCGCGAGGGCCTCGTCAGTGGCCTTGGGGGTGACGTCCTCGATGTCGGCGATCAGCCCGGTGTCAAACCAGCCGGCCACCTCCCCCTCGACGCTTGCGAGCAGGCCGTCGACGCGCTGGTAGTCGCGATGGACCGCACTGTCATCCTCGGGCGCGAGCCCGGATGACGCGCAGGTCGTCACCACGGCGATCGGCAGGTCGTGGTTGATGTGAGCGGTCATGCCGGCAAGCGCGAACTGGATCGGCTCGCGCGTCTGGGCCCGCGTCTCAACAAGTGGGCGCCATGCCTGCGGACAGCTCGCCCCCGAGTTGATCGTCGCTTCGGCGTCGAAGTACAGGCCGGCGAACACCACGTCCAGCTGATCGAGGAAAGGCCTGTTCTCGAACTCCGTCCCCGCACCCGCGGCGTCGACCGCGCGGGTCACCTGGAGGTACAGCCGGTTGAAGATCGCGACTCCATCCTTACGAGGAAGCGCGCCGTCGATCGCCTCCATGTGGGCGATCACCTCCGGGATCGACGATGCGGCAGCGCCCGAACTCACGCACGCGATCCTAACGCTGGGCTCGTCTCGCATTCCGGTCCGAGTGCGCTGGGACAATCCGCGGCGTGGCGCCGGATCCCGACCAGCCGCCGGTATCGCGCCTTCTCAAGGCCGGCGCCAAGGGCGCTGAGCGCGTCGCGCGGGCGACCGGGGTCGACCGGGCTCTCGACGAGGCTGTCGAGGAGGCCATCGTCCGCGCGCTCAACAGCGAGGTCATCGACCGGGCGATCGAGCGAGCAGTGGCGCTCCGCGCTCCGACGGTCGAGCTCAACGCTGAGGAGATCGCACAGCTGGTGAAGCGGGGGCTGGACTCCGAGGCGGGCGGGCGGATCTGGGCCGAGGTGCTGGCCAGCGAGCAGATGCAGATGCTGGTGGAGCGGATCGCGGGCGCTCCGGAGATCCGCGCCGCGATCGCCGCCCAGAGCGCCGGCCTCATCACGGACATCGGCGTCCGCCTGACCAGGCTCACCGAGGCGCTGGACGACACGATGGAGCGCGTCGTGCGCCCGCGTGACGAGGCGGACTCGGAGACCGATCAGGCCGGACTGGCGACCCGTCTCGTCGCCGCCGGGATCGATCTCGGGCTGCTGTTCGCCGTCTACTCGCTGGCGTCGGGCGTCCTGGCCTCCATCATCTCGGTCACGTTTGGACAGCAGCTGTCACTCGCCGCAGCGATCGTGCTCGGCGTGCTCGGATTCCTCGCCGCCGGCGCGGTCTTCTCGGCGTTCTGGGCGCTCGTGGGCCAAACGCCGGGGATGCGCTTCCTGTCGATCCGGCTCACGTATCACGGCTCACGCGACATCACGCTCGGGTTGGCCGCACGACGCTTCCTCGCCGTGATCCTCAGCGTGATCCCGTTCGGCCTGGGATTCCTCGCCGTGCTGCGTGATCCGTCACGGCGCGCCTGGCACGACCGGATGACGGGCACCGAGGTCGTGTACGACGCCGTGCAACGCGCGCCCTTCGCCGGCACCGCCCCCGGGGAGTCCGCGGGCGAGCGGGCCGCCTAGCCGACTCCAGTTGCGCCGCTGGGCCTGAGGGGGAGCTCCCCGAGTTGCTCGAGGCGTGAGGGTTGCCTCTATGAAGTCAAGGGGATTGCCTCGAGGCGGCGGTCGAGGCCATCGAGGATGAGGTCGAGCCCCCAGGCGAACTCGAGGGTGTTGTCGTATCCGGACTCGGGGAGCTTCGTTGCGATCTCGGCGAGATACGGGTAATCGTCGAGCGAGCCGATCGTCTGGGCCCTTCTCTGCGCGGCTTCTCCGGCGTCGCCGGGTGTCTGGAACCCCAGCGTCTTCTCCTGCTGGGCGAAGCCGTATATGTAGGCGTCCTGAACCGAGTAGGCGTGGATCGCCGTCTCGAACGGGAAGCCCGCCTCGCGTAGGCAGCCCATGACCGCGTTGTGGTTTCGCAAGTTGGCGGGGCCGGGGTTCCGCGTCTCCATCATCCCGATCGCCCAGCTATGGCGTTTCAGTGCCTCGCGCGCCGAGATCGCCCGGCGTCGCATTGCCGACCTCCAGTCGTCGCCGATCGAAGGAGACTCGATCTCGCCGAAGACGATGTCCACCATGCCATCGAGCAGCTCATCCTTGTTGGCCACGTGCTTGTAGAGCGCCATCGGCACCACGCCGAGCTCTTGCGCGAGCCGGCGCATGCTGAACCCTTCGAAACCGTCCTCGTCCGCGAGCGCGACGGCAGCCTGGAGCACGAGCGATCTGCTCAGGCGTGTGCGGCCGGTGTTCGTCTCCTGGGTCATCGCGCTTGACAAGTGTACGCCGTACACCTATAGTCCGCAGCTGAGTATACGCCGTACACCTGAGAGAGGACCACATGGAAAGTTCAGGACAGATGCCCGCACCTTCGCCGGGCGACGGGGTGCCGCCCGGCGGCGGCCACCACTACCCGCTCACGTACTCGGTCGACTATCCCGACCGAAGCCTTGACCGCGTCAGCACGGCCTTTCGCATCATCACGATCATCCCGATCGCGATCCTCGCGGCAGCACTCGAGGGCGGGAGCTTCGGGGCCAGTGCGGGAGGCACCGGCGCCCGCTACGCCGGAGGCGGCATCGGGATCCTCGTCATCCCCGTGCTGCTGATGCTGCTGTTTCGCAAGAAGTACCCCCGCTGGTGGTATGACTGGAACCTGCAGCTGACCCGGTTCACCAACCGGATCGCCGTCTACTTCGCGTTGATGGACGACCATTACCCCTCCACCGACGAGGAGCAGGCCGTGCATCTCGACTTCCCCTATCCCGATGCCCAACACGACCTCAGCCAAGGCCTGCCGCTTGTCAAATGGCTGCTGGCGATCCCCCACTACATCGTGTTGTTCTTTCTGACGATCGGCGCGTTGCTCGCGGCCATCCTTGCCTGGTTCGCGATCCTCTTCACGGGTCGCTACCCGCGGCCGTTGTTTGACTTCATCGAGGGCGTGTTCCGCTGGCAGAACCGCGTCGCGGCGTACGCCTTCCTCCTGATCACCGACCGCTACCCGCCATTCAGCCTGCAGGCCTAAGGGGCTGTGGCGGCGGACCCTGCGGTAAGCCTTCCGGGATGGCTGCGCCGGACTCGCCTTAGAGCCCGAGGCGCTTGATCAGCGCCCGGAGGGTGGTGCGGGCGCCGCGTGTGTTCTGGGCGATTGCGGTGAGCTCGAGGCTCCGCAGCCTGTGGGCCTTGGCGGCGCGCTGGATCGCGCCGCTCTCCGTCAGTCCGCCGCGGGCGATGGTCACGGTGAGGTTTGCGACGGCACGTCGCAGGTTGATCGTGAGACGGCGACCGGAGAGAACGAGCGACCTGATCTTCGCCCCGCCCACGGACACGCCCGTGACGCGGTGATGACGGGCGACGAACCTCAGGCCGGCGGGCAGTTCGACCGTCAGCGCGCGGAGCTTGACCGAGCCCTTCGCCACGCTCATCGTGAAGGTGAGAGCGGGGTGGCCGGTGGCCAGGCCGGAGAAGCGCCCGCGGCTGATGGTCGTGCGGCCGACGGTGACGCCGGTGATGGTTGACCCGTTCCGGCTGCCGCCGTTGCCGGTTGCGCCGGGGCTGCCGCCGCCAGCCGATCCGCCGCCGCCCGAGGCGCCGCCCGTGCCCGGGCAGCCGGCGACCGTGAAGGTGGCAGGGACCCTCGCCGTCCTGTCGCCGTTCTGGTCGGTCAGCGTGGCCGCGGCGGTGCCCGACGGCGTCTGGCACGTCGACAGGAACAGCCCTTCGGGCCCGCCGTCGAGGTTCACGGCGAGATTGGTCAACGGGATGTCCGGGAGTCCGGTGAACGTCGCGGCGTTCTTGGCGAGGTCAACCGCTCCGGTGAGGGTGAGCGGGAAGGGTGAGGGGAACACGAGGGTGAGCGACAGCCCGCTCGACGAACCCGTCAGGTATGCCGTTCCGGTGAGGGTCGATGGGTACAGCGGCGAGGTCGCGGTCGCCGAGCCCACCTTCGGGCACGTGCCGGAGGCGAGGTTGAGGCACAGCGCCTGAATTGATTGGAGGTTGGGCGCGAGCGTTGCCTGCGGGAAGGCGAGCGACACCGACCGGCTCGGCGCTTGCGTAGAACCCTGGGTGATCGTAGTTGCCAGCTTGACCTGCCGGTCGCCGCTGTCACGGGTCGCGGTGACCTTGAACACCGGCGAATAGGACAGCGAGGCGCAGCCGGTCACCGCCAGGGGCGCGGTCGCAGTGTGGACGGTGGGATCGCTGTACGAGTCGGCGGACGCGCTGAGCCTCGCCGGAGTCGCCGGACAGGTCGCTGGGTAGCGCAGGCGGTCGAACGTGCTGTTGATCTCGGTGAGCGAGATGAAGGCGGTCGGAACCTGGCCGATGATCGGGAGGGTGAGCGGGAGCTGATCGGGGAGGGCGAGCTTGATCGTCACCCCGACGCCGTTGGGGTCGCCGGTCGGCCGGACCCTGATGTCCCCGGTCGGGCCGATCTGCTCGCCGAGCCCTTCCACCGCCAGGCCGGCGAGATCGCCCGGGGCCGGCGGAGGAACGAGGTAGAACGACACAGGGACCGACACCGGGACAGGGAGGTTGACCAACGGCGGGATCGGATCGGCCGTCGCGGTGACGGTGCCCGAGCCGACTTGGCACGCGCTCCCCGATGTATTGGCCGCCTTCAGACATGAGCCGCCGTTGATCGACGCGTTGGCCAGGAGCCCGGGAGGGAGATTGATCGTCAGGTTGTGGGGCGAGTCGGTGCCGGTGTCCGCGAACGTGAGGTCGAGGCCCAGATTGGTCGTCGAGCCCGCCGCAGTGCCGGCGCTCTGGTTGAGCCCGATCGACGGTGTGGTTGAGGCTTCGGCCGCCGCGGCCAGTGCCAACACCGCGGTGATGGCGGCCATCACGGCCAGGGCGCGATAGGCGAGGTGCCGCATTTCGATTCCTTTCGCCTAGAGCCCGAGGTGCGTGACCTGGGCGACGATCGTGGTGCGTTTGCCCCTGGTGTTCTGGGCGATGACCCGCAGCGGCAGGCGCTTGAGCTTGTGGGACGCTGCCTTGGCTCGCAGCGCGGTGCTCTCCCGCAGAGCGGCGCTCGTCAGCGTGATGCCAAGGCTCGACACCGCGCGTTTGAGCGTGACCACCAGGTGGCCATGAGACTCGGTCAGCGATTTGATCGCGGCGCCCGTGAGACGCACGCCGTTGACGGTGAGCCTGTGGCCGGAGCGGTGCGCGATAAAGCTCAGTCCGCGTGGCAGTTCGATGGTCAGCGCGCGGAGCTTGGCCGCGCCGTTGGCCACCCTGAGCCTGAAGCTCAGCGAGGGGTGGCCGGCCTTCAGGCCCGCCGCCGAAGGACTCGTCAACGACGTGCCGCCGACCGTGCTGCCCCCGCCTGCGGTCGGGCTCGAGCCGCTCGCCGATGGGCAACCGGCGACCGTGAAGTTCGCCGGGACCCTCGCCGTCTTGTCCCCGTTCTGGCTGGTGAGGGTCGCAGAGGCCGTCCCGGACGGGTCATGACACAACGAGAGGAACAGCCCCTGCGGCCCGCCGTCGAGCGTTACCTGGAGGCGGGTCAGGGGGATGTCCGGTAGGCCGGTGAAGGTGGTGACGTTCGTGGCCAGGTTGACCGAGCCCACCAGCGTGAGCGGGAACGGCGCGGGGAACACCAGCGTCAGCGTCAGCCCGGTGATGGTGCCGGTGAGGTACGCCTGTCCTGTGAGCGCGTGCGGGTACAGCGGCGAGGCCGCGGTCACGGAACCGACGGGGGTGCACGTGCCGGTGGAGGGGTTCTCGCAGAGCCGCTGCAGACCGGCGATGTTCCCCCTCAGCTGCGCGTAGGGGAGCGCGAGCGCCACCGAGCGGCTCGGCGCCTCGGTCGCGGCCTGCGTGACGTCGGTGACGACCTTCACTCTGTTGTCGGCGCTGTCCCGCGTCGCCGTGACGGCAAACGACGGCGAGTACGACAGGGAGGAGCAGCCCGTCACCGCCAGTGGCGCGCTGGCGCTGTGAAGCGTCGGGTCGCCGTAGGAATCGACGGTCACGGCGACGGTCTGAGGAGTTGAGGGGCAGGTGGCGGGATAGCGCAGCCCGTCGAATGTGCTGCTGATCTCGTGGATCGAGATCGGGACGCCATACAGCGAGTTGGGCAGGACGAACTGGATCGTCACGCCCACGCCGTCAGGGTCCCCGGAGGGCCGGACCCTGATGTCCGCGGTCGAGCCGATCTGAGTGCCGTTGCTGTTGACCGCGAGTCCGGCGAGGTCGCCCGCGGCCGGCGGCGGGACGAGGTCGAAGGTCACGTTGGTGGGGATGGGGACGGTGCCGTAGGCATATGCGGTCACGGTGCCGCTGCCGACCTCGCACGCGCTGTCATTCAGATCAGCGGTGACCAAACAGGCGCCGCCGTCGATCGACGCGTTCGCGAGCAGGCCGGGCGGCAGGTTGAGCGTCATGTGATCCGGCGAGTCGCTGCCGCTGGGTGTGAACTTGAGGTCGACGCCGAGGTCGGCCGCTGATCCGGCCGCCGTACCCGCGCTCTGGTCGAGGCTGATCGCCGGCGCGACCGAGGCCATCGCACTCGGCGCCAGCGCGGCGAGTCCGCTCAGGGCGAGAACGCCCACAAGCACCGTCCGTCGAATTCCATGTGACATCACCCAAGATCTCCTCTGCCAGGGCCGCGTCCTCATTGCAGATCCTGACGACGCACCGTCGACGCTCAGGACTCTGGTAGGACGATGCCCATAATTATGAGTCCTTAGACACGCGACCGCGCCGCCAGGTTGATTATTCACCGAGGCGGCGGTCAGGTTTCCTTCTCGGCGCCTGCGGCCAGAAGGAAGATCCAGGCGTTCAGGAGACCGGCGAGCAGGGCGCAGACGTCCACTCCTGCGAGCCAATACAGGCCGCCAAGGCGCGTGGCGATCAGCGAGACGCCGCCGACGATGAGCGCGGCGGTCGTGATCAGGCGTGGAGAGAAGCGGTCGATGGTCCTTGCGCCGGTCGGAGCCGATCTGCGCAACACGTCCCAGAAACAGGTGGAGCGGCTGCTTGTGCCGGCGGTGGCCGGCACGTTCCAGGGCCTACGCCCGCTTCGTTAGCGCGGCGTTGAGACGAAGCGGGCGGCGATGAGGATTTCGACGAGGTCGGCGAACCGGTGCACGTCGCAGCCGGTGCGCTCGGCGATCTTGCCCAGCCGGTAGTGGGCCGTGTTGACGTGGATGTGCAGCCGTTCAGCGGCGCGGCGGGCGTTGAGATCGGAGGCGACGTACTCGCTGAGCGTGGCGATGAGCACACCGCCCTGGCGAATGTCGTCGTTGACGAACTCCAGGATCGGACCCGAGATGAGGCGGCTTGCCGTGGGGTCGCGCCGCAAGGTCAGATAGTCGAACGCGCTCATCCCAGTGAGCGCGACAACGCCCGGCGCCGAGTCCAGGGACGCCCGGGCGAGCTCCGCCTCCCGGTAGGCGTCGGCGATCTGGTCAAGCTCGCTGACCACCGTGCTCACGCCGATCGCCAGCGGCAGGCCGCCATCTTCGAGCCGGCGCTGGGCCCAGTCCAGGCGGTGCCGCACCCCATCGACGTCTCGATTCGGAGCCCGGGCCACCAGGTCGATCTTGCCGTGCCGTACCACCGTCAGCGGGGCGAGCACCCCGCCGACGGCGCGCGCGAGCGCGATGGCCGCACTGCGAAGCAACGACTCGTCCTGCTGGGCCTGGGTGGCGGCCGCCGACACAACGAGGCACGAAGCCCCCGGCTCCAGCCCGGCCGCCCGCGCGGCGTCGGTGCGCGGGCCGGCCGCCACCGGCATACCGGCGACGAGGTCCTCGAGCAGGTCGCGACGGATTCGCTCGCCGGTCGTCGCCAGTTGCTCCTCGGCATCGATGTAGACCTCGGCGGCATGGGTCGTCGCCACCTCGAAATAGCGCGGCAGGTGTGACGCGAACACGAGAGCAGCGCGACGGGAGTCGTCGTCGCGCGCCGAGGCGAGTGCCGCTTCCCACAGGACACGCTCTCCGACATAGAAGGCGTTGACGAACTCGGCGATGGGGATGTGGCCGACGCGCCGGGCGGCGTGGCCACGCACGAACAGGAGCTCCTCGCGGGTGACCGGCCGTCCCTCGCTGAACGTGCTCAGGCTGATGCGCAGGTGCGAGAGCACGTGCGCCCTCACGTCGTCGCGCAGCTCTGGCGTCGCGTCGCCGTAGGCGGGGATCTCGGCGAGGATGAGCTCGGTGGCGGCGTCGGCGAGGTCCTCGAGGCGCGCGTCAAGCGTGTCCCGCAAAGCGGCGATCGCGGCTGCGGGCGCGTCCGGGACGACGGCGTCTGGGCTCTGCGGGGTCTGCGCCCGGGTCACGGTCATTGGGGCCCTCTCCGCGGCGCATTGTATGCCGCTCACAAACGCCGGCCCCGAAGTTGGTGCGCAAACCCGATGTGCCACGAGGCTCAGTGCGGGACGCTGTACCCGCAGCCTGACCCATACACCCACACCGGGACGAAAGCTATGAGCGAGAACCTTGCCCTCAACCTGACCGACAGCGCCGAGCGCGGCGCCCAGCTGCCGGCCGTGCGACTCGATGACACAGTCCTGTCCTACAGAACCCTTGACGATCTCACCGCCCAGCTGGCCGGGCTCCTGCGCGATCACGGCGTCAAGGCGGGAGACCGCGTGGGGATCATGCTCCCCAACGTGCCGCAGTTCGCCGTCGCCTATTACGGCGTGCTGCGCGCGGGCGGGATCGTGGTGCCGATGAACGTGCTGCTCAAGCGGCGCGAGGTCGCGTTCTACCTGGGCGACCCCGACGCCCGCGTCATCCTCGCCTGGCACGAGTTCGCCGACGAGGCAATGGCCGGGGCGCAGGAGGCCGGCGCCGAGTGCATCATCGTGCGACCCGGCGAGTTCGAGCAGACGCTGGCCGCGGCAACTCCGGTGCGCGATGTCGCGGCCAAGGTGGGCAGCGACACGGCCGTGATCCTCTACACCTCGGGAACGACCGGCCGGCCCAAGGGAGCCGAGCTGACCCACGCCAACCTCCGGCGCAACGTCGAGGCCATGACAGGCATCTTCTCCCTCGGCCCCGACGACGTGATCCTCGGAGCGCTGCCGCTGTTCCACGCGTTCGGCCAGACGTGCGCGCTCAACGCGGCGATCACGGCCGGCGCGTGCCTGTCGCTCATCGCGCGCTTTGACGCCGGCAAGGTGCTTGAGATCATCGGGCGCGACCGGGTCAACGTGTTCGAGGGCGTCCCCACCATGTACTCGGCGCTGCTCGCGCACCCGGACGCCGGTGACCACGACGTCAGCTCCCTGCGGCTGTGCGTGTCGGGCGGCGCGGCCCTCCCGGTGGAGGTCCTGCGCGGCTTCGAGACGATGTTCGGGTGCATCGTGCTGGAGGGCTACGGGCTGTCGGAGACCTCGCCGGTGGCCTCGTTCAACCATCCCGACCGCGAGCGCAAGCCCGGTTCGATCGGGACCCCCATCGCGGGCGTGGAGATGAAGCTCGTGGACGAGAACGGCGCCGACGTCGCGCCCGGCGAGGTCGGAGAGATCGTCATCCGCGGGCACAACGTCATGAAGTCCTACTGGCAGCGCCCGGACGCGACGGCGGAGGCGATCTCCGCCGACGGGTGGTTTCACAGCGGCGACCTGGCGCGCGTGGACGACGAGGGCTACTACTTCATCGTCGACCGCAAGAAGGAGCTGATCATCCGCGGCGGCTACAACGTCTATCCCCGGGAGATCGAGGAGGTCCTTTATGAGCACCCCGCCGTGCACGAGTGCGCCGTGATCGGGATCCCTCACGCTTCGCTGGGCGAAGAGGTGGGCGCCGCGGTGGCGCTGAAGCGGGGCGCGGAAACGACGCCCGAGGAGCTTCGGGCGTTTGTCAAGGGCCAGGTGGCCGCCTACAAGTACCCGCGGCGGGTCTGGCTGGTCGACGCTCTGCCCAAAGGCCCCACGGGCAAGATTCTCAAGCGCGAGATCACGCCGCCGGCTGAGCCGGCCGCCGCAACCGAGCGGAGGGCGTGATGGCCACCGACGTCAAGCACCAGGCCCAACGCAGCGGGGAGGCGATCCACTCCGGGCTGGACGTGATGCTCGCCGACGCCGTCGCGGGCACACCCCGGTTCTTCGCTCCCGGGCCGGCGGTCAAGGTCGCCGCCGGCCTCGCCCGCCGCCCCGGCGGTGTCGCTCGGCGGGCCGCGGGACTGACCGCGGAGCTGGCGCGTGCGGCCACCGGCCGTTCAGAGCTGGCCCCGGCCGGTGGGGACCGCCGGTTCGCGGACCGCGCCTGGCAGGAGAACTGGCTGTTGCGTGAGCTGCTCCAGGCCTACCTCGCCGTCGGCGAGACCGTCGACGGACTCATCGACGATGCCGCCGTGGATTGGCGCACCCAGCGCCAGGCGCGCCTGGCCGCCGGGAACGTGATGGACGCGCTGGCGCCCACTAACTTCCCGTGGTCAAACCCCGCCGTACTGCGCGAGATCGTCGACACCGGCGGAGCCAACCTGGCCAAGGGGCTGCGCCGGCTGGCCCACGACCTGTCCACGCCGCCGCGCCTGCCGGCCACCGTCGACACGAGCCGCTTCGAGGTGGGCGGCAACCTGGCCGTCACCCCGGGCTCGGTGGTGCTGCGCAATGAGGTGCTGGAGCTCATCCACTACCAGCCGCAGACCGAGCAGGTGCGCGAGACGCCGGTGCTGGTAATCCCCCCGACGATCAACAAGTACTACATCCTCGACCTCGCGCCCGGGCGCAGCCTCGTCGAGTACCTCGTCGCCCAGGGCCAGCAGGTGTTCGCGATCTCGTGGCGCAACCCCGATCAACAGCAGGGCCATTTCGACCTCGACACCTACGCCCAGGCGATCAGCGACGCGCGCGACGCGGTGGCGGCGATCTCCCAGGCCGACGCCGTGCACGTCGCGGCCGCGTGCTCGGGCGGCATCGTCACCGCGGGGCTGCTGGGGCACCTCGCCGCCTCCGGCGGGATGGGCGAGGTCGCCAGCCTCACCCTCATGGTGTGCGCGTTGGACAACGCCCAGGCGGGGACGGTCTCCGCGTTCGCCACCCGCGACCTCGCCGCCGCGGCCGTCGCCGAGTCCGCGCGCAAGGGCTACGTCGACGGCCAGGCGCTGGCCGGCGTGTTCACCTGGCTGCGCCCCAACGACCTCGTCTGGTCTTACGTCGTCAACAACTACCTGCTGGGCAAAGAGCCGCCCGCGTTCGACATCCTGTACTGGAACCAGGACACGGTGCGGATGACGGCCGGCCTGCACCGGGACTTCATCCACATCGCGCTGGAGAACTCCTTCACCCAGCCCGGGGCGCTCGAGGTGCTGGGCACGCCGGTCGACATGTCGGCGGTCAACGTCGACGTCTACGCCGTCGCCGGCCACAGCGACCACATCGTGCCGTGGGAGAACGCATACCGCAGCGTCCAGCTGTTCGGCGGCAACCGGCGCTTCGTACTCGCCCGCAGCGGCCACATCCAGGCACTGGTCAACCCGCCCGCGCCCGAGGGAGCCGAGACCCGAGCCAGCTACCGGGTTGCCGACGACGTCTCGGTCGACGCGGACGCGTTCGCGGCCCAGACACCGAAGCTTCCCGGCAGCTGGTGGCCGGACTGGGACGCGTGGCTGGCGACACGCTCCGGTGCCATGCGGGCGGCGCCGCGGACCCTCGGCAACCCACGCTTCCGCGCCCAGGCCAAGGCACCGGGGAGCTATGTCCTCGCCAGCTGACATCCCGCCGATGCCCGAAGAGCGATGGTGGGGTCGGCCCCTGGCGGAGACCCGCTGGCAGCTCGAGCTGGCCAGGCTCCTCGTTGATCCGGTGCTGCGGGGTCACGGCGTGGCGCGCGGCGACGGCCGCCCGGTGGTGCTCCTGCCGGGCTTCGGCGCCGGCGACCAGACCCTGCTCGTGCTCGCGGCCTGGCTCTGGCGCGTCGGCTACCGCCCCTTCACGTGTGGGTTCGTCGCCAACGTGAAGTGCTCGGACCGGGCCGTTGAACGAGTCGAGCGACGCCTGGAGGACGTGCACCGGCGCCACGGGCGGCGTGTGGCCCTCATCGGCCACAGCCGTGGCGGGCACTACGCCCGCGCGCTGGGCAGCCGGCGTCCTGACCTGGTGTCCCACGCCGTGTCCATGGGCGCCGGGCTGCGGGAGATGCTGGCGGTGAGCTACCCCACGGAGGCCGCGGTGGCCGCCGCGCGCAGCGCTGCGCACCGGACGGGCCAAGCCCGCTCGCCGCGATGCCTGACCGAAGGCTGCGACTGCGCGTTCGCCCAGGACTTCGCCCGGCCGTTCCCGGCCGACCGAGTGCGCCTGACCAGCATCTACTCGCGTGGCGACGGCGTCGTGCGCTGGCAATCGGCACTCGCGCCGGACGCCGACTGCGTCGAGGTCACGGGCAGCCACGTCGGGCTCATCTTCAACCGCAAGACCTACCGAGTCATCTCCGCGGCGCTTGCGGCGCCGGAGCTGACCGCGCCCCACCCCACCCCGACGAGCGACTGACTCAGGAGAGGACCGATTGCCATGTCGAGCACCACCAGCCCCACCCCATCGCTGTTCGAGAACCTCGGACACGCGCTGTCCACCGATTACTTCTTCCTGCGCGAGCAGCTCACCGAGGACGAGCTGGAGGTGCTGCGCCGTGTGCGGCGCTTCGTCGACGACGAGGTGCTGGCGGTCATCGGCGGCTACTGGGAGCGCGCCGAGCTCCCGTGGCCCCTCATCCACCGGCTCGGCGAGATGGGCATTGTCGGCGAGGAGATCGCCGGCTACGGGTGCCCCGGCCTGAGCCCGATCGCGTGTGGGCTCATGCACATGGAGCTCAACCGAGGCGATGGCAGCCTCGGGACGCTGGTCGGCGTGCAGTCGGGACTGGCCATGAAGTCGATTGCGATGCTCGGCTCCGAGGAGCAGAAGCAGCGGTGGCTGCCCGAGATGGCCCGGCTGGAGAAGCTCGGCGCGTTCGCGCTGACCGAGCCCGACCACGGATCTGACTCGGTGGCGCTCGAGACCTCGGCGCGCCGCGAGGGCGGCCGGTTCGTGATCAACGGGGCCAAGCGTTGGATCGGCAACGGCAGCATCGCCGACGTCATCGTCGTGTGGGCCCGAGGCGAGGACGGCCAGGTCCAGGGCTTCCTGGTGGAGAAGGGCACGCCCGGCTACGACGCCGGTGTGATCGAGGGCAAGGGTTCGCTGCGGGCGATCTGGCAGGCCCACATCGAGCTGACCGAGGTGGTCGTGCCGGCCGAGAACCGCTTGCCCGGCGCCCGGACGTTCAAGGACACCGCGCGCGTGCTGGCCGGAACGCGGAGCACGTGCGCGTGGGCGGCGCTGGGCCATGCCGTCGCCGCCTACGAGACCGCCCTGACCTATGCCAAACGGCGGACCCAGTTCGGCAAGCCGCTGGTGAGTTTCCAGATCATCCAGGACCGGCTCGTGAGGATGCTCGCCGAGGTGACCGCCATGCAGCTGTACTGCCTGCAGATCGGGCGGCTGGCTGAACGCGGCCACCTCACCGACACCATCGCGGGACTGGCCAAGCTCAACAACACCCGTAAGGCCCGCCAGGTGTGCGCCGATGCCCGCGACATGCTCGGCGGCAACGGGATCCTGCTGGAGAACCACGTCATCCGCCACATGGCCGACATCGAGGCCATCCACACCTACGAGGGCACCGAGACGATGCAGACGCTCATCGTGGGCCGGGACATCACCGGCGTCGGGGCGTTCGCGTAGACCAATCGCCGGTGTGGCCGGACGCGCCACTCGCGCGGCCTGCCGGATCAGCGCGGCGACGGCGGCGGGCTGGGAGACGTAGATGGACGCTCATCCTCCCACTTCGACTCGGGAGCGCGGGCCGGGGTTACGGGCGCGGAAGGCGGACCGGTTCAGCGGTGAACGAGGCGGTATATAGGACCGGCGAGCGAGACAGCGTAGATGTGTCCGGCATCGTCTTGGCCGAAGCCGGACAGGCTGCTCACCGACAGTCCGGTTGCATGGTTCTCGCGGGCATGGCCGGCGCCCAACAGGACAGAGTTGATCTGCGGCTTGCAGTTGTCGCCGAACAGGTAGCGGCCGTAGAGCTCGTGAAGCGCCGGGTCGCGGACCACGTAGCCGCCGATGATCGCGCAGTAACCGTCACTATGGCGGGCGACCAGAGCGGGTTTGATCGCTCCGGGCGCAGAACCAGGCTTGTAGCGCCGATCCCCCTCGAAGATGCTCCACCCATAGTTGGCGCCGGCACCGTGCCCGCGACGGGCGAAGTCGACCTCCTCCTCGGTGTCCTGACCGACATCGCCGACGATCAGGTCGCCAGTTGCCCGGTCAAAGGAGAAGCGCCACGGATTGCGCAGCCCGTAGGCCCAGATCTCCGGACGCCGCCCGGGTTCGTTCACGAACGGATTGCCCGGCGGGACCGTGTAGCCCCCGCTGGGCCGGGGGGCGATCCGTAACAGCTTGCCGAGGAGCACCCCCGTGTTCTGGCCGTAGTTGTGGGGATCCCCCTCGCTGCCGCCATCCCCGACGCCGACGTACAGATCGCCGTCCGGGCCGAACTGGAGCTGTCCGCCGTTGTGGTTGGACTCGGTGTGGTGGTCGATCGTGAGCACGGTGCGGGCGCTGCCGGTGTCGGCCCGGTCAGGATCGCTGCGCTCGCGCCGGTACTGGACGATCCGGATGTTGTTAGAGCCGTCGGTGTAGTCGACGTAGAACAGGCCACTGGTCTGGTAGCCAGGCGCGAAGGCGATCGACAGCAGCCCCTGCTCGGTGCCGCCGGAGTTGACCTGCCTGGAGATGTCGAGGAACGGACGGGCCCGGCGCCGGCCGCGGACGAGCACGACGATCCGCCCGGTGCGCTCGACGACGAACAGGCGATCGGGATCGCCCGGGGCGGCGGCCAGGTACACGGGCTGGCCGAACACGCCGATCCGCTGCAGTCCGATCCGACTCGCGCGGGCCGAGCCGGCGACCGTCGCGGCGCCTGACGGCGTCGAGGATCCGCAGGCGGCAAAGATCGCGGTCGCAGCCACCGCGATGAGCGCCCCGCCCAGCAGTCCTCGCGACGACATGACGCACACGGTACCCGGTGACCGGCACGCCTCGGCCCCTGTCATGCAAGCCCAGCGATGGATTTCACGAGCCGCCTGGATCTAACGCGTAAACCCACCAAAGGAGCTTGTGATGACCAGCAGTACGACCATCGCCAATCGCTCAGTTCTCGTCACCGGAGCCAACCGCGGTCTCGGGAGGGCGCTCGTCGACGAGCTGTTGAGCAGGGGGGCGAAGCGGGTGTACGCCGGGAGTCGCCGGTCGTATTCCCACCCCGATCCCCGTGTCAGGCCGCTGGCGCTCGACATCACCGACACGACGCAGATCCAGGCCGGCGTCGAGCAGGTCGACTCGCTCGACCTCCTGATCAACAACGCCGGCGTGTCGCTGCCCGACGACCTCGGCGGCCGTGACCCACTCGCGCAGCACCTCGCCGTGAACCTGTACGGCACCTGGGACGTGACGCGGGCATTCCTGCCTGCGCTGAGGCGCTCGCAGGGGACGATTGTCAACGTCGTCTCGCTGGCAGCGTTGGCCGCGGTACCGGTGCTGCCCGCCTACTCGATCTCGAAGGCCGCGTTGTTCGCGCTAACGCAGTCCCAGCGCATGCTCCTGGCCGCGGATGGAATCACGGTTCACGCCGTCATGGCGGGTCCGATCGACACCGACATGGTCCGTGGTCTGGAGATCCCGAAGACCGCCCCCGAGACCGTCGCGGGCGCTGTCCTGGACGCGGTCGAGCGCGGCGACGAGGAGATCTTCCCCGACCCGATGTCCGCAGCCCTGGCTGCCGGTTGGTACGCCGGGGGCGCCAAGGCGCTCGAGCTCCAGAACGCCGGGCTCGTCCGGCCAGACGCCGTCGCTGCCTAGCCGGCTGGAAACTCACTGACCCCTGAGGAGTACGACATGACGGTTCACACAGTCGGAACTCACGCCCAATGGGACGCCGCCCGCGCCGACCTGCTCGAACGAGAGAAGGAGCACACGCGCTTGGGCGACGAGCTCGCCCGCCGGCGCCGGGAGCTGCCCTGGGTCCCGGTTACCAAGCCGTACGTGCTGCAGACCGAGGACGGAAGCAAGGAGCTGGCGGCACTGTTCGATGGTCGCTCGCAGCTGTTGGTCTACCACTTCATGTTCGGTCCCAGCTACGAGCAGGCATGTCCGACCAACTCATCGATCGCCGACGCCCTCAACGGCCTGGTCCCGCATCTACACGCGCGCGACATCACGCTGTTGCTTGTCTCGGGGGCGCCGGTGGACAAGCTGAGGAGCTACCGCAGGCGCATGGGCTGGGATCTCAACTGGGCGTCGAGTTACGGCAGCGATTTCGATCTCGAGCTCGGTTTCTCGAGCACCCAGGAGCAGACCCGCGCCTGGGTCGACTCGCCGCGGTCGGCGGCCCTGCCGCCCGTCGCGCATCGGAACGCGCGAGCCAGCGGCACCGATCTCGTCGGCTACCTGACCGAAGGCTACGGTTTCAATGCCTTCGCGCTCGAGGACGGAACGGTCTATCGGACCTACTCGAGCGCCGGTCGCGGCGTCGAGTTCCTGATGACCTACTACGGGGTCCTCGACCGGGCGCCACGGGGGCGCGACGAGGGCGACGGGTTCCAGCTGTGGATCCAGCGCCGCGACGAGTACGACGGCGAACAATGCGTATAACTGCGGGTCAGTCCCCCCAGGTGGTGCACTTGGAGCTACACACCAGCGACCGCGAGGCCTCAAGTCGGTTCTACTGTGGCCTGCTGCAGTGGCAGGCGAAGCGGATCAACACCCCGTGGGGCAGCTATCACGCCCTCAAGCTCGGCTCGGGGTTTGACGGCGGCATCGTCGAATGCGCGACGCGCGTGGCTCGCTGGCTCCCGTACGTCGCGGTCGATCAGATCGAAGCGACCACGGAGCTGGCGCGCCGCTTGGGCGCGCGGGTGCTGCTCGCCCCGCGGGAGGGGCCGGCCGGCTGGCGGGCCGTCGTGGCCACCCCCGCCGGCGGAGAGATCGCGCTGTGGCAGCCCAAGGCCCAGCCACCGAAGGTGCAATGGTGAACGAGACGCAGCTGCTCAAGTCGGCACGCGATGGAGATGAGCAGGCGTACGCCGCGCTCGTGCAAGCGCACCGCGGCCCGCTGTACGCGCACTGCTATCAGATGCTCGGCTCGGTCCACGACGCCGATGACGCCCTACAGGAAGCGCTGCTGAAGGCGTGGCGATCGCTCACCCGCTTCGAGGCTCGCAGCTCGCTGCGGACGTGGCTGTACACGATCGCGACCAACGTCTGTCTCCGCATGATCGAGCAACGGCCTTTCCCCCGGGTCCTGCCGATGGACTACGGGCCGCCCGCCGACCCGCATGACGGGCTCGGGCCGCCGCTCCTCGAATCACGCGAGATCGAGCCAGTGCCAGACCGCGAGCTTGGCCTCGCCGAAGGCCTCGCAGGACCAGAGGCGCGCTATGAACAGCGCGAAGCGATCGAGCTGGCATTCATCGCCGCGCTCCAGCACCTGCCGGCCCGCCAGCGGGCCGTCCTCATCCTCCGCGACGTGCTTGGCTTCTCAGGCGCCGAGGTCGCGCACGCGCTCGAGACAACCGCCACGTCGGTCTACAGCCTCCTGCAGCGCGCACACGCCACCATCGACGACCGGCTGCCGGATCGCAGCCAACAGGCAACGTTGCGGACGCTGAACGACCAGGAGCTGCGGACGATCGTCAACCGCTACACCGACGCGTGGGCGCACAACGACGTGGACGCGATCGTTCAGATGCTGACCGAAGGCGCCACGCTCGCGATGCCACCGATCGCCACCTGGTACCGCGGACTCGAGGCGATCGAGATCATGTTCCGCACCGTCGCGTTCGCCCACCGGCGAAGCTGGCGGATGGTGCCGACATCGGCCAACGGTCAGCTCGCGGTGGGCACGTACGAACGTGACCGCTCCGGCGTCTACACGCCGCACGGCGTGACGGTCCTTACGCTGCGCGGTAACAAGATCGACGAGATCGCGGCCTACTACGGCCCGTGGATGCTTGAGCGGTTCGGCCTTCCGTCACGGGTCTGACGGCCGTCATGTCGGTCTTCTTGTGAGTCGTGGACCGATGAGTTTGCGGGCGTGGGAGGGTCTCAGCCACCATGACCGATACGACCCCACTCATCACCGGTGTGGACTTCGTCTGCATCCCCGCGCAGGACTTCGACGCGATGACCACCTTCTACGGCGAGACGCTCGGCCTGCCGTTCGTCAAGCGCTACGGGAGCCGGCCGGGCGCCGAATACCAGGCCGGCAACCTTACGCTGGCCATCATGCGCACCGAGGACTTCGGCGGCACCTTCTCGCCCAACGCGATGCCGATCGCTCTGCAGGTTGCCGACGTGGCCGTCGCGCGGCAGCGGCTCGAGGCCCAGGGGGTCCGCTTCGTCAGCGACACGTTTGACTCCGGCGTCTGCTGGCAGGCGATCTGTCTGGACCCTGACGGCAACCCGCTGTCGCTGCACCACCGCTATGCGCCCCAAGCGGGTGTCGATCTCGCCGACCGCCGTTCGACGTCGAGGTGACCACCACCTCGATCCCGAGCACATCGAGCTGGAGGTCACCCGGATGCTCCACGGGGAAGCCGGTGCCGCTCACATGCACTATCTGATCAAGCGCTGAGCCCAGCGGTCTCTTCCGGAAGAGCACCGAAGTCACGCTTCACCTGCCGGTACCACCCCATGCCTGAGATCGGCCTCTTCCACCGGCCTTTCATGTCCTTGAGCGCACTTTCGTGGGTGGCGTCACCTTCGGCAACCATCTCGTTCAGATGCCGATCCTGCGCCTTGATCACCTCATCAGCGGTCGCTCCGCGCAGCTCGAAGTCACACGGCCCACCCAACTGTTGACATGTCATCACCTTCATGCGTTTCCCCTTCCTGGAAGACGTCGGGTACTGGTTCTGACGAAAGCCTACGAGCGCCGGCTCCTGCTCGCTTCTTTGATCCTGCTCGATCCTTCCTCGGACTCTCGCGTCGGGGGCGATGCGGTGCCTTACCGCGAGTGCGCCGAGGACCAGCACGCCTGAGTCCAGACGATGAGTTCGCTGTGCGGCGGGAGTCTTAGCGCTGTGATGCATCACAAACGCATGCCGAGGAGGCGCGAAATGACGGATACCGGGCCTCAGGCCGCGGGAGGAAAGGTGCTCTGGCACTTCACGATGTCGCTGGACGGGTTCGTGGCACGCCCGAACCATGAGATGGGGTGGATGACTGGCATCTCGTTCCGGCCGGGGATCGTCGACGAATACGTCGCGACGACGGGCGCCGTGCTGGGGGGTCGAGACGGTTGGGACGGGGTGGTCGGTGACAACCGCCCGTACGGCGGCGCGTGGGACGGGCCGGTCTTCGTGCTGACCCACCATCCCGAAGACGCGACGCCTGCCGAGGGGGTCACGTTTCTCAACTGCGGTCCGGCCGAGGCGGTGCGGATCGGGCTGGCGGCGGCCGGCGGCAAGAACCTCGAGGTGTTCTCGCCGACCATCGGACGGCAGCTTTTCGCACTGGGTCTGATCGACGAGATCGACATCCACATCGCACCGATCCTGCTCGGCGACGGCATCCGGCTCTATGACAACCCCGGCGGCGACCCGATCCGCCTGCACCGGGTCGGCGAGGGCGACCCCAGTTCGGTCCTCAACACCCGGTACCGACCCGCGCCGACCTCGGCTTAGCCGGCCGCGGATGCCGTCCCCCAGGCCCTCGGCCGAAGCCTCGGGCCGGGGGAGTGACTCGCTACTTCACAGCTTCGGCAGCGTCGCAGCCTCGAGAGCGGCGATGATGTGGTACCCGGGCGTCTTCATGTGGATGTTGAAGCTCCCGTCGCAGAAGTACGTCAGGGTGCAGACCTTGGCGACTGGCACCGGGATCTGACCGAACGTCGGGTCGTTCGTGGCGAGAAACGGGCCGTAGGCGCCGGTCGCGCTCGTCACGTCGACGAACGCCGCGCCGACGGTGTCGTAGGCCTTCTTGAGGCCGGGGTTGACGTTGTCCTGGAAGGCGCTGATCGATCCGGGGACGAGGGCCAGTGTGTTCGGGCCGAGGACCGTCGGATGCACCCACAGGCCGAGCTCGACGTCGGGGTAGGTCGAGCCGATGATCCGCATCTGGCTACCCCCCGCCGCACGCAGCTGCTTGACGATCTTCGTCAGGTTCCTGGTCGCTCCGGGCATGTTCGCCTTGACGCAGCCGGTGGGATCGGCCTGTGTCGGGCAACCATCGACGTCGTTGCCGCCGATCGAGATCGTGACGACCTTGACCTGGTTCGGGTGACCCTTGATGAAGTCGACCGCCGCCTGCGTCTGGCTCTTGTTGGGGTAGTTGGGCGCTCCCGGGGCGAGCGCCTGCGGAGTACACCCGACCGGCGATGCCGTCAGCATCGAGGTCGTGGTCGCTCCGCCGCAGCCGAGGTTGACGAGCTTCAGATGCCAGCCGCGGGCCGCAGCCAGCGGGACCAACTGATCGGCAGGACCGTTGTGGGTCGAGCCCTGCCCTCCGCCGGGCAGTTCCTGCCAGCCGACGGAGTACGAGTCACCGAGCGATAGCAGGATCCCCTTGACGGGTTTGGGCTTCGGCGCGGGGTTGTGATGAGCGGCCGAGGCGGCCGGCGCGAGCACCAACAGCGCGAGCAGACCCAGGGCCAGGGAACGAAAACGATGCTGCATACAACTCTCCTCCTTGATGTACGGCGTCCTAGAAGATCGAAGAGGGTAGCGGTGATCTTCGTCGCCTCGCGCCAGCCGACCGTTATGGTCTGATCAGTGGGCAGCCGACTTTCGCTAATCGAGTTCCCGGCCGACGACCCTGACCGGGCGCGGCGCTTCTGGTCTGAGTTCCTCGGCGCCACGCTCGAGCCGCGCGGCGAGGGCGAAGGAGACGGTTGGCAAACGAGCGAGGGTCCGTCCGTCGGCGTGCACAGCCGGGGTCGCGGGCCGGGAGACACCTTCTCGCTGCCGTATTTCGCCGTCGCCGATCTGGACGAGGCACTCAAACGCGTCCAGGCGCTGGGCGGAAGCGTGGTTCACCCCGGATCGCAATGGGCGATCTGCAAGGACTCCGAGGGCAGTCCGTTCGGCCTCGCGCTCGAGGTCGCCCGCTAGCGGAAAACGGGGCTAGGCCGGCCGAATCGCCGGCGTCTACTGGGAGTGATGAAGATTTGGCGACTCGCCTTCGCGACGCGCGCGAGTTCCGGGGGCCGATTCCGCCTGCCGTGTGGGCCAAGACCTGGCTCGATGGCGGGCGACTGCCTGGGTTTCACCTGTTCCGGGTGATGCGAGTCGCCGGTGGGGCGCCCACGCTGATCAGCGGACGAGGAGCGATGCCATGGACGACCGTCGATCACGAGGCCGCGGCTGGGCGATTGCTGGTGGGATCGCAGTGATCATTGCTGCCATTGTCGTGATCGTCGTGCTCGTGGCGGCCGGCGGGTCCTCGAGCACATCGACCGGGCCGAGCAACTCAATCAGCATCGGGCACACCACGACGATCGTGACGCAGACGAGAACGGTCGCTCCGCGGACCTCATCCACACCGTAGGCCTGACTATCGGATGACCGCCTCGCGCCTGCTGGCGCGCCGGCGCCGGGGCGGGCCCGTGTCATGGTCCAACGAATGGCGTCCTACTGAGTCCAAGGGACTGAGGCGCGCGCGACCCGCCCCCGTGCGTCATCGCCGCCACGCGCTCAGCCCTAACCACCGTGGTCAAGCAACTCCGGAGGCCCGACGGACGGGCGCGGTGCTACGCCAGCGCCTTGGCCTTCATCGCGTCGAACTCGGCCTGGGTGATCGTTCCGTTGTCGAGCAGCTGCTTGGCCTTTTCGATTTCGCCCGCCGCACCACCGGAACCGGAACCGGCGGTTTTACGAACGTAGTCGTCGAACTGCTCTTGCGACTGCCGCGCGTCCTTGACCCTGCGCTCATTCATACCGTCGTGGTTGACGATCAGGTAGGCCAGCACGCCGATCCACGGAATGACGACGATGAAGATGATCCACGCGGCCTTGCCCCAGCCCGAGAGGTCGTGGCGGCGGAAGATGTCGATCAGCGCCGTGATGACGATCCAAATGAAGATCACCCACGCAAAGAAGATGAGCGTCGTCCACAGGATGTCCAGGAACGGATACGACGAAGCGATAAACAATCTGACTCCGATCTACGGTGCGAGGTCCGGCCGCCCTGCCCCGACGGGGCACGCGCGCCTAGGCTGGATACAAGCGTAACCGGCGTGGCGGCGGACGCATCGCGGTCCCCTGTCTGATCCGCAACTGATTTCGCAGTGGACTTAGCTTCGAGCGCCGGTCACGGGTAGCCTGCGGAGACGATGGTGGATCGCATCGAACGGATCTCTCCGGCATATCGCGGTGTGATGATCGCCTCCACTCCTGGTGTTGTGTGGTGGGGCCGCTTGCAGGTGACCGGGCTCGAGTTGCTGCCGCTGCAGGGGCCGCTGCTGCTCGTCGGGGATCACGACAGCTACTGGGACACCGTGGCGACCGGGATCGCGGCGCTGGCGCGTCGGCAGATCAGGGCGTTGGCGAAGTCCTCGATGTGGACGAACAAGTTGCTCGGGACGGTCTTGACCGGGATGGGCCAAATCCCGATCGAGCGTGGGTCCGGCGACAGCGGAGCGCTCGACCGCGCGATCGAGGAGCTCCGCAAGGGCGCATGTATCGGGATCTACCCCGAGGGCACGCGGTCGCTCGGCCGAGCGCTGCGGGCCCGGGGCGGCGTCGGCTACCTGGCGCGGGCGGTGCCGGAGGCGACGATCGTCGGGGTTGCGTGCAACGGCACGGTCGCGCTCCCGCGATTCCCGAGAGCACGCCCGCGCGTACGGGTCGAGTTCTTCGAGTTCGATCGACCCGCGATCGCGCCCGAGGAGTCACCACAGCAGTACAGCACTCGGCTGCTCGCTCAGATCCGTCAGCGTGCACCAATCGAGGTCGCGGGCCGCAAGCGCGCCGCAGCGCTCGTTGGCCGTGTCCCCACTTGGTCCCCGGAGCTAGCGATCACCGGCAGGCCCGGTGGCAAGGGCGCACTCGAGGAGGCGCTCGCCCAGACCGCCGAGACGCACAGCTAACTGTCTGTCATCCACCGAGCACCAGCGCGGAATCGCGGTTGCCTTGGTCCCCGAGTTGCCCGCGAACGGGCAGCTGGCTTGGATGCTGGACATTCGTTTGGGAATCTCGGGCTGGCATCGAGCGCGCCTACGTCCAGCAGACCCGGCTTGAAGCACTGGGCCTCACTGCGGCCGTCAAGCATCACGCTGACGGTGGCCTCAGCCGCATCGGGCCTGTCGCGCACGCTCCGACCTGGCTCGCCCTGGAGGCCTTCCTCGGTCGCCCTCCCTGACGGCCCGAACTAGAGCCCGTGGGTCGCCGGGATCATCGGCGACCCCAACTGCTCGGCGGGCCCTCCGATCTCGGTGAGGCCACAGGGTCGTTCAGGGCCTGCGGCCGTGGAAGGTGCGGCGCAGGTCGTTTACCCCCTCCCATCGTCCTGCGGCGGCCGAGTCAGTGCGAGACGGCCGCACAGGTCATCGAGGACCCCGTCAGGCACATGGATAGCGGCGGGCTCCAAGGGGAAGGCATGCGGAGTGGTTATGGCGTCGTTCCTTACTCGGTAGCCGAAGCCATGTCGTCGGCCTTGTTTGGGCGGCAAGCCGGGCCGTTCAAAGACTACGGACAGCGACGCGGCGAGCACCTGAGGTTTCAGTAGTACCACTGGGGCGGCAGCGACGCCGGTCGATTGCGCTGATGGCGAGGAGGAGGACTGCCCGACACATCTTGTTGGCTCCCGTTTGGCTGCTGGCAATGGGTCTCGCGCCACGGGGTTGGTTCGGCTACCCGTCCCAGACGTTCGCCGTGTAACTGGTATGCGTCGTGTGTGGCGTCGGCGTGTCAGAAGCGATGTCGGGTGTGGCTGAAGCCGCCCTTGGTGAAGGCAAGAACTTTCGCTGGGCGGACGGCGAACACGAGCGCGGTCCCGACAGCGTGTCGAAAGCCATCCTGACTGACCTCGAATTGCCATCGCCCGTCCCACTTCTGTGCCCAGGCTGCGGCGAGCCGGTCGAGTTGCTTTGGGTCGGTCACGCGGGCCGCCTCGCCCTCGACGACCACGTCGAGGCCGCTCTGCCAGTCGTTAGCGCCAGTGGTCAGCGCGACGCGCGGGTTGCTGGCGAGGTTGCGCGCCTTCTGCTCGTCCGGGCCGGTGGAGAAGTGCAGCGCGTCGTCGAGCCAGACGGCGACGAGCGGGGTGACGTGCGGCCGGCCGTCTGTGCGGACGGTCGAGATCCAGAACATCTCAGCCTGCTTGATCGCCTCGAGCGTGTCCTCCCAGCTGGTGGGCTGTGCTGCTGGTTCGCTGAAGCGGGTGTCGAGCTCTGTGCGGGGTGTCGTCATCACGGGCTTCTGTCCTCGGGGTTGGTGGGTGGCGGGTAGGCCTCGGCGACGATGTCGTCCAGGCTGGCGATCGCCGTGAAGTCACGGGAGAATCGGTTGCGCATCAGCGCGTTCGCGACCCCGGTGTCGATGTCGGCGTAGGCTGCCGATCCGTTGGTGCCGACCATCCCGAAGGTCGAGCCTGATCGCGAGCGCGCGCCACCGGGGAGACGCGTCCCGGGTATGTGCCCGAGGAGCGCGGCGTAGGTGCGGGCCGCCGCTCGGGCGCTCATCGTGCCGAACGAGGGGATCTGTGCGGTGACCGGTCGCCCGCCGGAGCGTTTCACCCAGCAGGAAGCCCAAAGTCTGGCCGTGGTAGGTAAACGCGGTGCCCGGCGGCCACCACGGCGTCGCCTCAGCCACGAGTGCACACATGTGATCCCAGTCGCACAGCTGTGCGTCGGCGACGAGTGCGCCGTCGTTGACCTCGGCGGCCTGGAGGCCGACCTCATCACCCTCCTCGACGAGCTCGTCGAGGACTGACTGCACGGCATGCTGGACTGCGATGTCAGCCATCGTCGGTGATCCCGTCTGCGAGCGGTTACTCATCGCTGCGCGTCTTGTTCGTCGGTTCTCAGGACATAGACAGCCATGCACCGAGAAACTCATCGGTCCCGACCGTCCGCGCCGTTGCTTGAGCACCGACGGTCGCCGCGCGACATACGCCGCCGAAACCTGCGTGATCGCCATCGCCTTGATAGCGATCGCCTGCTCCGGTGTCAGCGCGCACGGATCGGCGCGATCCCCGCGTCGCGCCAAGGCAATCGTCGCCTGGCGGCACAGGCGGAACGCCCAAGCAACCGTCCGATGCCGCCGCGGCGGACGCGTCCCTGGTGGGCGACAGCACGAGCGGCGCGAATGTCCAAGAGGCCGCCGGGCGGGTGGGTGCGGCGAAGTTCACTTCGCTGCCGAGATGCACCTCCGATGCGTAACTTGCAGAGTCCGTGCGTGCAGGAGATGAAGACCGTGGGCACGCAGGGTGGCGCGTCCGCTGTGAGCGACGTTGCGCCGCCTCTACGCCGCGATAGGGTTTGCGACGCGTAATCTCGGCAACGCTAGGAGGAGGATCATGGCCAAGAAGGACGCCGATCTTTTCGATCGACTACGACGGGTTGGCCTGCGCAAGCAAGCGGCGAAGGCGCTCAGCGGGGTGAGCGACAACGCCGGCAAACAGGCCCAGCGGGCTGCCCGTGCCGCCGTCTCCGAACTCCGCGCGGTCGCCGACGAAATCGAACGGCGGCTCCCGGCCGCCACGCCGGCGTCCGGGTCGAGCGGCGAAAAGAGCGAAGCAACGTCACGCGCTCGCGCGACGACACGGCGTAGCACAAAAGCTTCCGCCGCAGGTACGCAAAGGGCCGGCGCCGCGAAACCCAGGCGCGCACCCCGCAGCGCGACCACCCCTCGGGCAGTCCGCGGATCCCGCTCACGGTCAACGCCGCCGCCTGCGGCGAGTACCGAAAGCGCCGCACCGACGCCCGATACCGCGGAGCCGCCGCCCGCCGCGAGTACCGAAAGCGCCGCAACGACGCCCGCTACCGCGGAGCCGCCGCCCGCCGCGAGTACCGAAACCGCCGCAACGACGCCCGATAGCGCAGAGCCGCCGCCGCGGTGACCTGAAGCCGCAAACATCGGGATCGCTGGGCCCCAGCGACAAGGCGGACGAGGACGAACTCACAAAAAGCCGCCCCCGAGGCGACGGTCCTCGAGGTAGAGCTCGCCACCTCGCTGCTCGATGCCGCGAGCCGTCGGCGCGGCGGACGCCGAGGAGCACAGTCGCTGCCTTAAGCTCGAGCAGGACGGGTCGCTCGCTCTCGGGCCCCTGGCTCAGCGTCTCGACAGACGTCGGGGCCGGCGAAAGCCATCCGGCTCTTCACCATCACCGCCCGAGCCTCCTCCCGCTCCGCCGGGCCGACGCAGCCGCGCCACGATTTGCCAAGTCGCAGTGTCGAATCTCGTCCTTCTCGACAGCGACGCCGGCGCCGGGGTGGACCCCGCCATCCGCGGGCGAGCGACAGTCAGCGCGTTTGCTGGCTCGATCGGCACCGCGTGGCCCCTTCGAAGAGACCGCAGGACGTGACTGCCTCTGTCCGGTTTGACCCGCATCGCCGTTCGGACACAGCTTGCATCAGAGCGCACATCTATGATAAGTGTATGCAAATATAGGAGGTGTGGGCACTCGGTGGGCCTCCGCACTAGGTCATCGACAGGAGGAGTGGCAGCGCATGTCAATGAGTTCTGCAGGAAGACGCGTAGGAAGCGCGGTTGGCTCACGATTGGTGCGTGCAGCGCTGCTAGTAGGGTGCGTGGTGCCTTTCCTGCTCTCGGGGGGTGTCGCGACGGCCTCCGCGACGACGAACCCGTGTACCTCTGCCCCGACGCCGGTCGTGAGCGTCCCGACGAATCCGTTCGGCGCGAATGTCTCGATTTTCGACCCGTCGATGTCGGTGGCTTCGATCAACGCGGCGCTCAACGCGACACCGCCGGTCGGTGGCGGCAAGCGGGAGTTCTTCTTCCTGCCAGGCACATACGGCGACCCCTCGGTCACGGCGGCGACGGCCACGACGAGCAACGTCATTCAGGCGGAAGTCGCTCCCGGCACGGTTGTCGCGGGTCTTGGCAAGAGCCCATGTGACGTCGTGATCAACGGTGCTCTGAGCATCAACAACGGCTTCTTGGCGATCCGGGATAGCCAGATGTCGAACCTGACGATCAACCCGATCCAAGCCAACGTCCCGGCCGGCGGAATGCTCTGGTACACGTCGCAGACTGCGACGCTACGCCGCGTCAACATCCTGGGCGACCTGTACGTCTCGCCCGTCACCCAAACTCCAGGCGCGTGCGAGAACCCCTGCAACCCCGTGACCCAGGGCTTCCAGATCAACGTGATACCTGGCGTCGCCAACGGCTTCGCGATCACGAACTCGGTCATCACCGGCCAGGTCATCAATGGCGACGGGTTGAACCGCCCGGGCACTGAAGGCAACGGCGGGAACTCCGACATCTACTTTCAGCAGGACGACATCGGCGGATACTCGGGCTTCGGGTCCGACATGGTGTTCAGCGGCACCCGTGGGGCTCCGTCTGACAACTTCGGCCCGGGCTCGATTTCGCCGTACGCTGCGCCTGGCGACCTCACCAACGTGACCTTTACGCCGGTGATCCGCGAGGCACCTTTCGTCTACTACGACGGGCGCCGGTTCCAGGTGTTCCGCCCGTCGGCGCAGTTCAACGTGCGTGGCCCGAACTGGAGCACCGTCGCGCGCCAGGGTGACTCGCTGCCGCTGAGCAGCTTCTACATCGCGAGTGTTGCAGCGGGAGACAACGCGCAGACGATGAACGCAGCGCTGGCGAGCGGCAAGAACCTGCTCCTGGGCCCGGGCGCGTACGTTCTGGACGCGCCACTGACCATCGCCCGGCCCGACAAGGTCGTCATGGGTCTCGGCGACCCGATCCTGAGGGCCGACAACACCGCGACCCTCGTGGTCAAGAACTCGGCTCCGGGTACGGTGCTCTCCAAGTTCAACGCAGATGGCCGCGCGTTCGACCCGGCCGACATGGGACCGTTCGCCGACAATCAGGTCGTGATCGGCGACACGCCTCACGGCGCCGGCTCGCGGCACGATCCGACGGCGCTGACCGACGTGAGCTCGGTCAGCGGGTCCACCAATGGGTTCTTGCTCAATCAGAACTACACGATCCTGAACCAGGGCGAGATCCAGACCAACAACAACTCCGGCGATGGCTACACCACCACCAACTGGGCGGCCTCCAGCGGGAACACCGGCGCCATCGTCAACGGGGACCACAACACCTGGCAGGGCATCTGGCTCGAGCACTTCAAGAAGACCGAGATCACCTGGAACGGTGAGTACGGGAACGTCGAGTTTCTCGAGAATGAGCGGCCGCTGACTGTGCCGTACGACAATCCCGGTGAGATCGGCGTCCAGCCCCACGTGTGGAAGATGAACGTCGACTTCGACGGGTACCCGGCCCTGGCGATCACGCCGGCCGTCCATCACTTCAGGCTGGACGGCTTTCAGTCCTGGAGCCGGCTCGGGAACGGCTGCTACTGCAACGTGACGAGCGTGATCACGACCCCAGTGAAGCCGGGCGTGACCTTCCACGCGCTGTTCACCGGCGAAATCCTCGGCTCAACGCCCCCGGGCACGACACCGACCGGAGCTACGGTCGGTGGCGCGTTCAACCTGGTCAACCTGGACGGGGTTTCGGCCTCGGTCCCGTTCTCCACGGGGCCGTGGGGCGCGACCTCAGCGTGGCCGTACTCGGACCTCGCTGGCCACGGGGCCACGGCGCGGATCAGAGGCTTCCCCACCGCGGCTGATTACCCGCCCGCCCGACACGATGGGCGCGGAGGACAACACCGGTCCGGCCGGTCACGCGGTAGCGAAGACGGTCGCTCCAGGTCGCACACCCTCTACTACGTCACGAAGTAGGAAGCGTCGCTGGGAGGGGGGCCCGCGCGCCTGTCTCCTGCGTTGGTGTCACCCGCGGTTGGCCGTCGCACCACCTCTTGGTGCGGCGGCCGACTGTCGGCTCTGCGACGGCCTGGTGGCGCACTCGAGCGGGCCCCAGAGACAGTTCTCCCGTGTCGCCCACCCGGCAGTATCAACCACACGGCCCCTCGTGGCATGGAGCGGCAGGCACGCTGGCATGACCGGTTTAGCCCGAGACCGGGAGCGGTGCCGCGCCCACCGAGAACGGTGCGGTGATCTTTTCCTGCGCGTGAGGATCGACCTTTCTCTCGCCGTCCTGCATGCCCGCATCAGCGCCGTCCTATGGAGCCCTGCCGCAGCGGCAGATTCAGGTGCGCGAGTTCTTGGCGGAGCAGCAGCGCAGCCGTTTGCTGGGCGAGGCCGTCGCCGCAAGCACCCGATGCCCGCGCGCTTGCGCTGGGCCGTGAGACGAGGCGTCTTGCTGAGCGAGTTCGTGGCGCTGCTTCCCAGTCGTCCAGATGAGCGATACTTTGTCGTCCACGTGCGGGCCGGGACCCCCGCATTGTCCGCAGAGGTTTGGCAGCACTTTGGAGAGCACAGCTCGCACTGACCAGCCGGCGGCGGGGTTCGATACCACCGTCCCTGGCAACAAGGGGCTCAAGGCCGACGCGCTCGGCTACGTCTCGAACCTCGTCATCGCGGTCGCCTCGACCGCCCCCGCGTACAGCCTCGCGGCGACGCTCGGCTTCATCGTCGCGATCACGGGCGTTGGCGTCCATGCGCCGGCGGTGCTGATCGTGTCGTTCATTCCGATCCTGTTCGTGTCCGTCGGCTACCGCTTCCTGAACCTCGCCGACCCGGACGCCGGGACGACGTTCGCCTGGACGACGCGAGCCTTCGGACCGCAGATCGGCTGGGTCAACGGGTGGGCGATCTTCCTCGCCGACATCATCGTGATGGCGTCGCTGGCCGCGATCGCGAGCAACTACACGTTCCTGCTGTTCGACTCGCACGCGCACCCGTCGAACTTCGTGCTGATCCTCGGCGCGGTGATCTGGATCGTGGTGATGACCTGGATCTGCTACCGCGGCATCGAGCTCTCGGCGCGCGTGCAGACGATCCTCTTGAGCATCGAGATCTTCACGCTCGCGCTGTTCGCCGTCGTCTCGCTGGTCAAGGTGTACGCGAACAGTCCCGCTCACTCGCTCCACGTGAGCGCGTCCTGGTTCAACCCGTTCGACCTGGGCTGGGGCGCGCTGGTCGACGGGGTCCTGCTCGGCATCTTCATCTACTGGGGCTGGGACTCGGGGGTCGCGGTCAACGAGGAGTCCCGTGACCGCCATCGCGGGCCGGGCAAGGCCGCCGTCGTCTCGACCCTGATCTTGCTGCTGATCTACGTGATCGTCAGCGCCGCGGCGCAGGCGTACCACGGACCGGAGTTCCTCGCGGGCAACTCGAGCGACGTGATCAACGCGCTCGGAGGCCAGGTCTTCGGCTCTCCGCTCGACAAGCTGCTGATCATCACCGTGCTGACGTCGGCGTCGGCGTCCACGCAGACGACGATCCTGCCCACCGCGCGCACGACGCTCTCGATGGCGAAGTGGAACGCGATCCCGAAGGCGTTCGGCGCGATCCACCCGCGGTTCTTGACCCCCACCTTCTCGACGCTGTTGATGGGCGGGCTGTCGATCCTGTGGACGGTGGCGCTGCTCGGGTTCAACCCCAACCAGGACGTGCTCGGCGACACGATCTCGGCGCTCGGTTTCGCGGTCTGCTTCTACTACGGCTTCACGGGACTCGCCTGCGCCGTGTACTTCCGGCGCGACTTGTTCAAGAGCGCCCGGAACTTCTTCCTCGCCGGGCTGGTCCCGGTGGTGGGCGGGATCATGATGGCCTACGTCGCGATCAAGGCGTACAGCTACTACAACACGTCGGGGAACAACTACTCAAAGCCGTTCCTCGGCATTGAGGTGCCGATCTTCGTCGGTGTCGGCGGCCTGATCCTCGGAATCGTGTTGATGTTCGCCTCGTGGCCGTTCTTCGGAGCTTTCTTCTCCCGAAAATGGCTTGGGGCGGCCGACCCCGCGGTTCTCGAGGCCGACGCTCAGCATCGCTCGGTGAAAATTGCCGGCGAGCCCGACTGAGAGACATCGCCGCTCCGGTCTGACACGGCTTACCTAAGCCCATGCGGCTTCCCTTGGGCTCTTTTCGCGGCCCGTCACGGTGATAGGTTCCGCCGCCGACCCTTTGCGCGATGAGAGGCAACCGAGTCGCGGGTGCCCCCATGAGTTGGACCGAGCAGCCTTGATCACTGCTCCTCGGGTGGCCAGGATCGTACGAACGGGGCGGTTCTTGTGACTAAGAAGGCTCTGGCCGAAAAGTAAGGGCGCCGCGCGGTAATTCAGCTCCGTCTTCCCGATGTGCGGGTCGATGTCGCAGTTCATCCTGAACGCAGTGGAAAGTACCGCGACAGGAGGACACCGATGGCGATAGGGACGGCAAACCAACCGAAAATCGCCCCGCAGGAGGGGGTCCTCGACCGCTTGAGCACCCGCTTTCGCAGCCGCCAGCTCGACCAGGAGCTGGCCCGGGGCACCCCGCCCGAGACAGCCGCGCCGCTGGCGCTCCGGGCGCGCCGGCTGACGACACTGTCCCGCCGACGGGCCGTCGCCGACGGTCTGCGGCGCGTGGTTCGCGACACTTGCCGCGGGGCGCCGCCCTCCCGGGCCCGGATTTCGCCTCGCCGATCTCAGGTCATCGCCGCAGTCGACGACCTCACCCGGCTTGCCGACGCCCTCGCCAGCCCCGGCCCGGTCGCCGCCCGCGGCGTGGCGCAGGCGCGGATCTTGCTCACCGACGGCACCGGCCCGCTGTACAACCCCAACAGCACGGCGAACCTGCGGGCACGCGCTGCCAGCGCGGCCAACAACCTCCGCCTCGAGGACTGACGGCCCATGCCGACCACCCATCGGTGAGCGGAATGCGTTCGCTCCCACGCCCACAGGCATGCGGACGCTAGAACCGTTGCGGCAGGAGGCTTCTGACGCGCGGCTTCGCAATAAGGCGTTCGCAACCGGCGGCCTGCGTTTCCGTGCGAGCGGTTCGTCGCCTTTGCGATAGCCCGGCGGGAGCCGGCCGGAGCGCAAAAGCAGTCGTGCCGAGCCCGGCTGGCAGACGCTTGGATCTGGGCGATAGGAGCAGCGCGCGATTCGGCGGTCGGCGCCGTTCGTCGCCACCTTGGGACCAGGATCGACGCCCCGCGCGGACTACTGCTTCGATCCGGGCGCTAGCACGAAGGCGCAAGCACCCGATGCGCGCTTGTGGCGAAAAGGAAGGCTCCGTCCGCCACGTGCAGGACACCTGCATTGTGCTCGCAACGGTAATCGCCGACGGGACCTCGATGGTCCTAGGCGATGCGATTGGGAATCTTGGTCAAGGCGTTTCGGAGTTCTTTGCGGGAGCTGATGTCGAGTTTCGGGAACACTTTGCGCAGGTGGTACTCGACGGTCCGCGGGCTAATGAACAGCTGTGCGCCTATCTCCGGGTTCGTCTGCCCGTCGGCGGCGAGTCGAGCGATCTGCGCCTCCTGGGGGGTGAGGAGCTCGCGTGTCTCCTCGGTGCGTCTGCGTGCGGTTTCGCCGGTGGCTAGCAGCTCGCGCCGGGCACGCTCCGCGAACGCCTCCGCCCCGAAGCGACTGAACATCTCATGGGCGGTGCGCAGCTGATTACGCGCGTCCACGCGGCGACCCTCGCGTCGGAGCCATTCGCCGTAGAGCAGACGGGCGCGGGCGAGCTCGACGCGGATCCGGGTGCGCTCGAGCCGTTTGATCGCCTCACGGTAGAAGGCGTCCGCGTCCTCTCCGTCGCTCGTCAGCGCTCGTGAGCGTGCCAGGATTCCGAGCGCCCAATCCGTGCTCGCGGCCAGGGTCCGCTCTTCCAGCCGGGCGAGCGTGGCGGAGGCGACCTCCGGCGTGCCAGAACGAGTTGCGGCCTCGACGAGTTCTGGCAGCGCCGCACCCGAGTACCCATAGTCGCCATCGTCGCTAGCGAGCTTCGCGCCGTCCATTGCCGCCTGGTAGCGGCCCAAGCCGTTATTGAGAACAGCGATGGCATAGCCGGCCAGAGCCACCACCCTGCCCTCGGATCGCGGCGTTGTGTTTTCGAGACCGACGTTGATGAACTTCGTGGCTTCGGCTTCGACGCCACGCCACCCGGCGATGAGGAGCCAGGCGTAAAGCAGGCTTGCGTTGCCGGTCGCGGCGGCAATCGCGTCCGCCTCCTCGACAAGGGCCTGGGCCGCCACGAGTTCGCCGCCGAACAGGTGCACGCCTGACCTGTAGACGAGCGCGACGGGGAGCAGGGCGAGCGCGCCGGTATCGCGAGCCAGCCGCACGGCGCGAGTAGCGAGCTGGTGGAACGCGTCGTCGTCCCACAACTCGAACACCGTCATCGACTGGACGATCGGAGTCAGCAAGAGCCAGCGCATGATCTCCGCGTGACCATCGAGCGCCTCGTTCCTGACCGCATGGAGTGCCAGCCTGAGCGCCGGCACACCCCCGCTGGGCCCCTCCGTGCACCGGCGCGCGAGGCCGTCGAGAACGAGATCGATCGATCGCGGCGGCTGCGGCGCCTCGGGCGCGGCTCGGGCCGCCTCGGCGACCTCCAGCACACCGGAGTCGGTGTTGACGCGTCCGGCGTACATAGCCGCTCCGAGGGCCTCGAGGTATGTCTGACGCGCCGACGCGGGATCGAGCGCTTCAAGCCGTCTGGCGGCATCGAGAAGGAGCAGCGGACCGTCGCTGCCGCGAGTGAACACAAACGCGATCTGCGCGCGTAGCCGCTGCAGTCCCGCGCGCTGAAGCTCGTCGAGCGGGGTGAGATCCGCGGTCGCGACCAGCTCCTGCGCGGCTTCGCGGCTCCCCGCCTCCAGCTTGGCCTGCGCGGCGGCGAGCGCGCGCGCTCCTCGTCGTGCCGGGTCCGGGGTCAGCTCGGCCGCCCGCTCCAGGAACGCGGCCGCGGCGGCAACGCCGCCCCGGCGCTGGGCGCGGTCGGCCGAGCGCTCGAGCTCGGCCGCTACCGCCTCGTCAGGCCCGGAGGCCGCTTGCGCCCGATGCCAGGCGCGACGATCGGGATCGGTATCCGGATCGGTCGCGTCGGCCAGCGCTCGATGCACCTCCTGGCGATCGCTAAGGTGAGCCGCGCGGTAGGCGGCAGAGCGGGCGAGCGGATGCCGGAACCGCACCCGGATCCCGAGCTCGATCAACGCGGCCTCCTCGGCCGGCCGGCCCGCGCTACCTCTGATCCCGAGCTGGTCGGCCGCGCGCCACAACAGGCTCACGTCGCCGACCGGCTCGGCCGCCGCCACGAGCAGCAGCCGCTGGGTCTCGCGCGGAAGCGCGCGGACCCGTTGCACAAAAGTTTCCTCGATGCGGCTGGCCAACATCCGCGCGTCCGGAAGTCCGAACCCGCCCGCGAGCTCCGCGGGGGTCAACCCACGCGGCAGCTCCAGCAACGCGAGGGGGTTACCGCGGGTCTCGGCGACGATCTGATCGCGCACGTGCTCGTCCAGCCGCCCGGGCAAGGCCGACGCCAGCAACCAGCGCGCGTCCTCGTCGGCGAGCCCGCCGACGACCACCTCCGGCAGGCCAGTGAGCTCGTCGACGTCGCTGGGCTCGCGAACCGCGATCACCAGGGCGATTCGCTCCGCCAGCAGGCGCCGCGCCACGAACGTAAGCGCCTGCGCGGAGGCCCGATCGAGCCATTGCGCATCGTCGACCAGGCAAACGAGCGGTTGCCTCTCGGCCGCCTCGGCCAGCAGGCTCAGGATCGCCAGGGCTACCAGGAAGCGATTCGAGGCGGCGCCATCCTGGAGCCCGAATGCCACACGCAGCGCATCCCGCTGCGGGCCGGGCAACCCGTCCAGCCCGTCGAGCATCGGCGCGCACAGCTGATGCAGCCCGGCGAACGCGAGCTCCATCTCAGACTCAACGCCGGCGACCCGGACGATCCGACACCCCGACGCGCGCTCGGCGACGTACTCCAGCAGCGCCGTCTTGCCGACCCCCGCCTCGCCGCGCACCACGAGCACCGAGCTCTCCCCTGCCCGGACGCGCTGCAGTTGGCGGTTCAGCACGTCGCGCTCCTTATGTCGGCCTCGCAGCATCTAGCGCACCAGGCGCTGGCCGATGGACCAGCGCCAGCTCGTGAAGGCCTCTCGCCACCGGTCCACGTGGAGCTTACCTGCGGCACCCCGGCGCGTCGACCGGGCAACCAGCCGCCGACTAGGGACCCGACGCGGCATTTGCCCGGACGCGAGCGCGCCCGCTCTAGAGGAACCTCGCGGCATGAACACCACCGCCCCACAACTCACCGAAGCGCCGCCCCAATCCGCCACCCCACCTCCCATCGCCTCGCGGCCGCCGGGCTCCGCTTCGCCCGGCCGCCCGACCTGGGGCGAAGTGTTCGCGCAAACGGCACCGCTGGTCGGGGCCCCAGCCTTTTTCGGACCTCCCGTCATCGTCGTGCTGGGCCCGTGGCTGCTCCTGGTGCTCCTGCTGATCGGGCCGTTCGCGCTGATCTTCACGCTCGTGCTCGTTACGGCAGCAGCGACGGGCCTGCTGGCCGTTTGCGTAGCCGTGATCGCGAGCCCCTATCTGCTGATACGGCATCTCTACGCGCACGGCACGGCCCGCGCAAAGCTGCGCGCACCTCTCCACCTGTTCCGGAAACCCCGGGTCAGCTCCGGCCGACTCGGCTCACCACAACCGAAAGGCATGTCATGAAGATCGTAGTCATTGGCGGAACCGGCCTGATCGGCTCACAGCTCGTCGGCAAGCTCGATGAGCGCGGTCACGACGCGGTCCCAGCAGCACCCAACACCGGCGTCAACACGCTCACCGGCGAAGGACTCTCCGAAGTTCTCGAGGGCGCCCTAGTCGTCGTCGACGTCTCCAACTCGCCCGACTGGGACGACGGCGCGGTGATGCACTTCTTCCAGACCTCGACTCGCAACCTCCTCGCGGCCGAGGCGGCCGCGGGCGTGGGACACCACGTCGCGCTGTCGGTCGTCGGCACCGACCGCTTGACCGAGAGCGGCTACTTCCGCGCGAAGCTTGCCCAGGAGGAGCTCATCGAGGGCTCATCGATCCCATACTCAATCGTCCACGCGACGCAATTCTTCGAGTTCATGAACGGCATCGCCGACCAGGCGACCGACGGCAACGCGGTTCGGCTCCCGCCAGTGCTGATCCAGCCGATGGCCGCCGATGACGTCGCGAGCGCAGTGGCCCGGGTCGCGATCGCCTCGCCGCTGAACGGGATTGCGGAGATCGCGGGCCCCGAGCAGTTCCGCCTCGACGAGCTCATCCGCGACGCGCTCACCGCGCGCAACGATCCTCGCGAGGTGATCACCGACCCGCACGCGCCCTACTACGGCATCGCGGTCAGCCAGCGCACCCTCCTCCCCGGCGATGACGTGCAGATCGGCAACACGCGGTTCGACGACTGGCTGCGAAACGCGCAGGCCCCAGTCACCGAAGACAGCCATGCATGAGATCCGCGTGAGCATCGTCAGCCCCGAGGCCGCCGACCACGGCGTCGCCGAGCTGTGGGCCGCCGGCAAGCTGATCGGCTACACCATCCTCGAGGACACAGACTTGCTGCTCCGCATCGAGCCGGGGCGCGACCGAACGCCCGTCGTCGTCGGCGCGCACAGCCTCGCGCAAGCAATCAGTCGAGCCGAGCACCTACTCGAGCGGTACTGACCCCCGTCGTCGCCGGCACAGCTAATCACCGAGCGGGACCCGCCTTTAGACGCCTCGCGACCGCTGACAAGTAGTCGCACGGCTAGTAAAGGCGGGTCGTCGCTCAACCCGGCAAGACCTGCTTTCGCTCCGCCGCGTGAAACCCAGCCGAGTTTTGGCTACACCCAAGTTGCGCGGAAGCCGAGACCGTCGCGGCCCGGGTGCTAGCCAGGAAATTGCAAATGCTGCGCGCCGAAGAGTCGCCCTTGCCGCGCAAAGCGCGTCTCTCGTCCGAGGCGGTGAGATGCTCGTCGCAGGCGAAGAGCAGGTGCCGGCCGGGGTGATCGGAATGGCGGCGTTGCGCTCGTCCAGTCAGTGACGCCTGATCGCGAATGCGATCCCGCTAGGGCCAGATCGCTGTCGGTAGTGGCGCGGGTCAGGGGAGTCTCGTGGCGGGCGGCCCGCTGGGTGTGCCGTGGCCGGCGATGACGCGTAGGCCAAGGCAAGCGTGTCAGCGTTCATAACGAGCCTCGGACTGCGCCCGCGGGACGCCGGCGACCTGACCATGGCGCACTGGCTGGAGGGAGCGGGCCTGCTGTCGGGGTTGGCGTGGGCCGCTGTGGCGTGGGGAGCTTCGACTTCTCCCTCGGCGTCAACTTCGGCTGAGCGGCCCTGTCCTAGCTGACGGGTCCCGGTCTGGGTTGGGCGGCACCGCTGTCGTGGGGATCGCGTTGTCGATGAGGACTGCTGCGATGGCGGCGGCGGTAGAGAAGGTCGAGGTGTTGAGGACTCGGCTACGGGCCGCGGCTCCGTCCAGGAGCAGCGCCAGTTCCTCGCCGAACTGTTCGGGGTTGGTGGCGCCGGCCTCGCGGGCCGTTTCGGTCAGCCGCGCGGCAAGGGCCTGCTTGTAATCGCGGGCATATACGCGTGCCGGGTGGCCCGAGTCGTGGATCTCCACGGCCGCTGCAATGAACGGGCAGAGCGGCGGGTCGATGTCGAAGGCGGCGAGAAGCCGTTCGCGGGGCGTGAGATCGGTGCGGTCGAACACCTCGGGCAGGATGTCGGGATCGAATCGCCGTAGGTGTTCGGCGATCAACTCGTCCTTGCCGGCGAAGTGCTGGTAGAGCGTGTGCTTGGACACCTCGGCAACCGCGCAGAGCTGGTCGATCCCGGTGCAGTTGATGCCTTGTTCGCGGAACAGTTGTTTCGAAGCGCTGAGGATGCGCTCTCGCGCGCCCCTGCCGCGGCGCAGGCCTCGCGGCCCTTTCTCCAACTCCGTCATAGGCCTAGCGTAGCCCAGTCAGTACCGACCGGTGTGCATAGCGCGATCACCTGTTACGTTAAGCACTCAGATCGGTGTACATAGCATCGGAACCTAGGAAGCGAATGGAGTAGTTATGGGAAAGCTCGATGGCAAGATCGCCGTGATCACAGGCGCGACAAGCGGTATGGCGCTGGCCGGTGCCAAGTTGTTCGTGGATGAAGGAGCTCACGTCTTCATCTCGGGCCGACGGCAGGACGCGCTGGACGAAGCCGTCGAGCAGATCGGCCGGAACGTGACCGGCGTGCAGGCCGATTCGGCCGACCTCGCCGATTTGGACCGTTTGTTCGCGACGGTCAAGGAGGAAAAGGGCGCGGTTGACGTGTTGTGGGCAAGTGCCGGGGCGGGTGAGCAGGGTAGGCTCGGCGAGATCACCGAGGAGCAGTTCGATGCCGCCTTCTCGGTGAACGCGCGCGGCACGCTGTTCACGGTCCAGAAGGCGCTGCCGCTGTTTAACGACGGAGGCTCGATCTTCATGACCGGGTCAAACGCTTCGCTGAGGGGCTACCCCGATTGGGGTGTGTATGCAGCGAGCAAGGCCGTGCTGCCCGCCTACGCACGGGTGTGGGTGTCCGAGCTAAGGGACAGGAAGATCCGGGTGAACGTGCTGACCCCCGGCCAGGTGCACTCGCCGATGATGGAGCAGGTGCTAACCCCAGAGATGAAGGAGCAGTTCGAGTCCGTGATCCCGAGGCGAGAGATGGGCCGCCCTGAGGAGATCGCGTCGGTCGCGTTGTTCCTCGCATCGGACGACTCAAGCTACGTCAACGGCATGGAGCTGGTCGTCGACGGCGGCACCACAGTGATCTAAGCGCGTCGCCGGCGGTCGGTGTCCGAGTTCGAGCCGGTACGTGTTGGCGCCGCATGACCAGACGTCGGCGTGTTCGCAGCGAGCTTCACGAACGGCGCGGACCCGCGCATCGGCCTCGGGCCAGTAACAGCAATCACTCGATCCAGAAGGAGTCATCATGAAAATCACGACACTTGGCCGCGGGAGTATTGGCGGGACGCTTGCTCGGCTGTGGACGAAAGCTGGGCACGAAGTGACGATGTTCGGGCGTGACGGCGGTGACGCCAGCGACGCCGACGTCGTTCTGGTAGCCGTGCTCAGCGAAACCGTGCCCGACGCTCTGACACGCGTAACCGGGCTCGACGGCAAAGTCGTTCTCGACGCCACCAACCGAATGACTGCAGCGCCACCCGCCGGCTACCCGTCGATCGCCGAGTACATAAAGGCCCAGACAGGCGGTCCGACAGCAAAGGTGTTCAACCTGAACTTCGGAGCACTACTTGAGCAGGCAGCCGAAACCTCCTCCAAGCCAGGCAACATCTGGGTCGGCGATGAGGGAGCCCGCGTGGCCGTCGAGCAGCTGACTCGTGACATCGGTATGGAGCCGCTTCACGGCGGTCCTCTCGAGCTCGCGTCCGTACAGGAGGCGTTTGCCGTGATGCTCATGGGAATTGTCAGCGACCGCGACGAGGGGCTCCTCTACTACCGATTCGCTTCCCCTCAGAATCTCTAAGGCTCTTCCAGCTCCTCGATGCATGGGCAGACACCGCTAGCGTGGTCAAAACTGGCTACGAGGCGCGCTAGCGGCTTCCGCCGGTCCCTAGCGGACCATCGCATTCGCGATCCAGGCGTCACTCACTGGACGCGCGCAACGCCACGCTTCCGCAACCCGCGCGAAGCAGGGAAGTCGGCGTCGGGACCGGGATACTCCTGCCGAAGGCGAAGCAGGTCGGTCCG
>CAVRKJ010000019.1:0-299597 GCA_963721515.1 uncultured Actinomycetota bacterium
GTTTGGGCTTAGCTCGGGCACCGCTCCCGACCGGTTCCTCGTCGGGTTGGCGGTGCTCACCCTGCTCTCGGAGGTGGCCGAGGAGCGGGCGTTGCTGTGTGTTCTCGATGACGCGCAGTGGCTGGATCAGGCGTCGGCGCTGACGCTCGCCTTCGTCGCGCGGCGCCTGCAAGCCGATCCGGTCGGGATCGTATTTAGCGCGCGTGAGCCGAGCGAAGAACTACAGAGCCTTCCGCAGCTAGAAGTGAAGGGCTTGGTCAACGGCGACGCCTGCGCGCTGCTCGGCTCGGCGGTGATGTTCAGGCTGGACGTGCAAGTCCGCGACCGGATCGTCGCCGAGACGCGTGGCAACCCGCTGGCGCTGCTCGAGCTGCCCCAGGGATTGACCGCGACGCAGCTGGCCGGTGGCTTCGGGTTGCTCGACGCGGAGGGTCTTCCGGAACGGATCGAGGAGAGCTACGTACGCCGAGTCGGCGGGCTGTCCGAGGACACCCGTCGCCTATTGGTCCTCGCGGCCGCAGAGCCGCTCGGCGATCCGGCCCTGCTCTGGCGCGCGTCGGAGAGCCTCGGCATCGGCCGGGCGACCACGGGCGAGTCAATCGAGGGACTGCTGTCGATCGGCCACCGGGTGACCTTCCACCATCCCCTGGTGCGCTCGGCGGTGTACCGCGCCGCGGCTGTAGAGGAGCGCCAAGCGGTCCACGTCGCGTTGGCGGGCGCGACCGATGAGGACGCCGATCCGGATCGTCGCGCGTGGCATCTGGCTGCCGCTGCGATCGGACCCGATGAGCAGGTGGCTGCCGAGCTTGAGCGCTCGGCGGGGCGGGCTCAGGCGCGCGGCGGCCTGGCAGCCGCCGCCGCTTTCCTGGAGCGGTCGGTGTCGCTGTCCGCCGATCCTGCGCGCAGGTCGGACCGGGCGCTTGCGGCGGCGCAGGTCAGCCTGAGCGCGGGGGCGTTCGATGTGGTCCAGTCGCTGTTGACGGTGGCTGAGGCCGGACCCACGAATGAACGGCAACGCGCGCGAGTGGAGCTGCTCTGCGCCCAGCTCGCATTCGTCTCCGGCCACGGCAGCGACGCTCCGCCGTTGCTGCTCAAAGCTGCCAAGCGCCTTGAGCCGCTCGATGTCGAGCTCGCGCGCGAGACCTACCTGAACGCACTGTCGGCACTGGTGCTCGCCGGACGCGCGATCAGCCGGGACGATGGTGTGGTCGAAGTTTCGCGTGCCGCACGAGCGGCGCCTCCCGCGCAGCACCCGCCTCGGGGCGCGGATCTGCTACTCGACGGCTTGGGGGCTCTGTATGTCGAGGGGCGTGGCGCGGCAGTACCGATCCTGACGCAGGGCCTCCGCTGGTTGGCCCAGGATGCGCCGGCGGAGCAGGCGCTCCGCTGGTTTTTCTTGGCCTCTTGCATGGCTGTGCAGCTGTGGGACGACGAGACGTGGCATGGGCTCTGCGAGCGGTTCGTCGAACTTGGCCGCCAGGTCGGTGCGCTGAGCGAGATTCCGCTCGCGCTCATTTCGCTCTCGTACGTGCGCCTGTTCTGCGGCGAGCTAGACGCCGCAGCGTCTCTCATCGGTGAGTTGAACGCGGTGACGGAAGCAACAGGCGGCTTCATCGGGCCTGGGCCCGCCCTCCATCTGGCGGCGATGCGCGGGAGTGAATCTGATCTCGTCGCACTAATCGACGCCAGCCAGGATGAGATGCTGCGGAGGGGGCAAGGCGGCGTGACGGTGCTGATCGATGTGGCCAAGGGGGTGCTCTACAACGGGCTCGGCCGCTATGGCGAGGCGTTGGCCGCGGCTCGAGAGATCGGCCCACAGGATCTGACCACAGAGAATTGGGCGATCGGCGAGATGATTGAGGCAGCCGTCCGGGCCGGTGCACCCGAGGTTGCTGCGCGCGGTCTTCAGCGGCTGCATGAGATAACTCGCGACGGCGGTACGGACTGGGGCCTGGGAATCACAGCTCGGTGCGGTGCCCTTCTCAGCGAGGGCGACGCCGCCGAGCGTCTCTATCGAGAAGCGATCGAGCGGTTCGGGCGGACCCGGCTGCGGCCCGAGCTCGCGCGGGCGCACCTGTTATACGGCGAGTGGTTGCGCCGGGAGGGTCGCCGGGCCGCGGCGCGGGAGCAGCTGCATACCGCCCATGAGATGTTCACCGCAATGGGAATGGAGGCGTTCGCCGATCGCGCCCATAAGGAACTTCTCGCCACCGGCGCAAAAGCACGCAAGCGGACAGTAGAGACGCGCGACGATCTGACCGCGCAAGAGCGACAGATCGGCGAATTGGCTCGTGATGGGCTGTCGAACCCGGAGATCGGCGCCCGGCTGTTCCTCAGCCCGCGCACGGTGGAGTGGCATCTGCGCAAGGTGTTCGGAAAGCTCGGGATCCGCTCGCGCCACGAGTTGGCCGGGGCGCTTGCCAGACCTGAGGCCGAGTTGGTGCAGGTCTGACTCCGCACGACATCGCCCCCCGCGGCAGGTTCGTGATGTCTTAGGATGAATCCGTCGCGATGGCGCGTGCTCTCCCCGGACCGGGACGCGAACCGAGCCTGCTCGGGCGGGCCCGCGAGTGCCGGCTGCTGGATGAGCTGGTCGCCGACATCCGTCGAGGCGAGAGCCGGTCATTGGTGCTCCGAGGCGACCCGGGCGTCGGGAAGACCGCGCTGCTCACGTACCTGGGCGAGTCGGCACGGGACCTACGGATCATCCGGGTCGTGGGCGTCGAGTCAGAGATGGAACTCGGCTACGCGAGCCTGCATCAGCTGTGCGCTCCGTTTCTAGATCGGGTCCCGGGGCTCCCGGAGCCGCAATCTCAGGCGCTCGAGACCGTGTTTGGACTCAGGTTGGGCGTGGCGCCCGACCGATTCCTCGTTGGGTTGGCGGTGCTCAGCCTGCTCTCGGAGGTGGCCGAGGAGCGGGCGTTGCTGTGTGTTCTTGATGACGCGCAGTGGCTGGATCAGGCGTCGGCGCTGACGCTCGCCTTCGTCGCGCGTCGCCTGGAAGCCGATCCGGTCGGGATCGTATTCAGTGCGCGTGAGCCCAGAGAAGAGCTGCGAAAGCTTCCCCAGCTAGAGGTGCAGGGCTTGGTCAATAGTGACGCTCGCGCGCTGCTGGCCTCGGCCGTGATGTTCAAGCTGGACGTGCAAGTCCGGGAACGGATCGTCGCCGAGACACGCGGCAACCCGCTGGCGCTGATCGAGCTGCCAAAGGGATTGACCGCGACCCAACTCGCTGGTGGCTTCGGGCTCCTCGACGCTCAGAATCTTTCGGGCCGGATCGAGGAGAGCTTCGTGCGACGCCTCGACAGCCTGCCTGAAGATGCAGGCCGTCTGCTGCTGCTGGCGGCCGCAGACCCGGTCGGGGATCCGATATTGCTGTGGCGTGCGGCCGAGAAGCTCGATACCGGCAGGGCCTCGGCAGCGGCGACCGACGGATTGCTATCGATCGGTCAACGGGTGACATTCCGCCATCCGTTGGTCCGGTCGGCGGTATATCGGCGGGCGACAACGCACGAGCGCCGCGCGGTCCACCTCGCGTTGGCAGAAGCAACCGACGCGGACACCGACCCCGATCGTCGCGCGTGGCATCTGGCCGCCGCCGCCGTGGGACCCGACGAGAAGGTGGCCTCGGAGCTTGAGCGCTCCGCCGGACGGGCTCAGACGCGCGGCGGGCTCGCAGCCGCTGCCGCTTTCCTTGAGCGCTCGGTCTCACTCTCGGTCGATCCGGCGCGGCGGTCGGAGCGGGCGCTAGCGGCGGCGCACGCGGCCCTCCAGGCCGGCGCCTTCGACGAAGCTCTCCGGCTTTCGGCCGCGGCAGAGGAGGGGCCACTCGACGAGTTCCAGCGCGCCCGAGCAACACTGCTACGCGGCCAGGTGGCGTTCGTCTCGGGCTTCGGCGGCGCCGCGCCGCCGTTGTTGCTGAAGGCGGCGAGAGAGCTCGAGCCATACGACCTCGAGCTCGCACGCCAGACGTACCTGAACGCCTGGGGCGCCGCCGCCTCCGCTGGAGGGCGAATGCTCCCGGAGATCTGCGCTGCCGCCCTGGCTCTTCCCCGGTCGCCGCGTACCCCGCATCCGTTTGATCTGCTGCTAGAGGGCTTGGCCTTATTGACGACCGAAGGCCGCACGGCCGCAACTCCGACGTTGCAGCGCGCGGCGGAAGCGCTCGCCGATCTCCCTGGGGAGGATGTCCTCCGATTGGGTGCACTTGCCCAGGTGCCCAGCTCCCTAGTGTGGGATCTCGTCCGCTACCGCGAGGTTTCCGCGAGGCTGGTTCACCTCGCCCGTGACGCCGGCGCGTTTTTCGAGTTGCCGATCCACCTCTTTGCGTGCGTCTTCGCAAGCACGTGGATGGGCGACCTCTCCGGTGCCGAATCGCTCGTCGCGGAGATGAAGGGCGTTTCCGAGGTAACTGGAAGCCCGATCTCGCCCGTCGCCGTGATGTTGCTCCGGGCAATCCAAGGGAGAGAAGCGGAGGTCTGCGAAGCGCTGGCGAGCGTGCTCAAGCTAGCGGCGCCGGGACAGCAGGAGGGCACGATCTGTCCCGCCTACTTCACTGTCGCAGTTCTGTACAACGGCCTCGCCCGCTACGAGGAGGCAGCCTCGGCGGCGCGAAGATCCGCCTCGTACACCCTTCACCCGTGGGCCATGTGGCCTCTATCGGAGCTCGTGGAAGCGGCTGTTCGAATGGGTGAGACTCGGCTCGGACGCGACGCCTTCGAGCGGCTGGTGGATGCGACGCAGCCTTGCCGTGCCGACTGGGCCGCCGGCATCGAAGCCCGCTGCCGGGCACTGCTGAGCGACGTTGCTGTCGCCGACGATCCCTACCGCGAGGCGATCGAGCGGCTCGCGCGTACCCGGCTGCGCCCCGAGCTCGCTCGCGCGTACCTGCTCTACGGGGAGTGGCTGCGCCGCCAGGGTCGCCGCGTCGAGGCGCGTGAGCAGTTGCGCACCGCGCATCACATGTTCGTCACCATCGGGATGGAGGCATTCGCCGATCGGGCTCGGAAGGAACTGATGTCCGCCGGCGAAACCGTGCGCAAGCGGACGGTGGAGACGCGCGACGATCTGACCGCGCAGGAGCGACAGATCGCCGAGCTGGCTCGCGACGGGCTGTCGAACCCCGAGATCGGCGCACGCATGCTCCTCAGCCCGCGCACGGTGGAGTGGCATTTACGGAAGGTCTTCGGAAAGCTCGGGATCCGCTCGCGTCACGAGCTGACCGATACGCTGCCCGGCTCCGGATCCGAGCTCGTCCAGAGCTGATCTCACGCATCGGGAAGAGCGTGGGCTGTGGGAGGCTCGCTGCCTGCCGGAATAGTCGCCCGGTCGATGTAGGACTTGGTGCGAGCGATCGCGGCGTGATCGAAGCGCGCGAGTCGGGCGGCAATCTGATCGACCTCGTCGTCTAGCTGGGTGTCCGCAATCAACCGGTTGACATACCCATACCGCTCTGCGCGGAGACCGTCGAGATGGTCGGCCACGAGCAGAACCTCGAGTGCGCGTCCTCGACCTATCAGTCGTGGGAGCCGGAACGTGGCACCCCCGTCGGGGGCGCCGCCCGCTTGGATCTCGACGTGGCCGAGCCGCGTGTTCTCGCGGGAAGCGAAGCGTAGGTCGCAGGCGAGAATGAATTCGCTTCCCGCGCCGCATACGTGTCCGCGGATCGCGGCGATGCTCACGACGGGTGCTCGGGCTAGGCGTACGAGGACGTCGGGCCACGCGTCCAGTCCGGTCGGACCTCGCGGCAATGCCGCCGCGTGGCCCGGGTCGTGCTCGGTGTCATAGTGGGCCAGGTAGTAATCGGGGTTCGCGCTGTCAAAGACGACGACGTTGAGCTCCGCGTCTTGCTCGATCAGGCCGACGAGCTCGACGAGCTCGACGACCGTTGCCGCCGTCACCGTATTGATCGGAGGGTGCGTGAATGTCACCCGGCAGTGGCGTGCGCTCGGGCGGTCGATGCGAAGGTGTGTCCAGGGCGCCGACCAGGCGTCCGAACCTCGGCCGTTGTCGGAGGGGTGGGTGTCGATGGTGCTCATGGTCAGGTCCTCAGGGTTGTGAGCCCTCGCGGGATGGGCGCACTAGGACGGGCGCGGCGGCGAGGATCCCGAGGCCGACGATCAGCGCGAAGGCCAGGAGTGTCATCCGGGGAGTGACGTGCTGAAGCGCGATCCCGAGACCGACTACCGGTATCGATAGTCCGGTGTAGGCGGCGATGAAGAAAGCGGCCAGCACTCCGGCCCGGTCGGTCGGGTCAGAAGCGGAGATCACGATGGTCAGGCTGCCGCGGAAGATCGCGCCGCTTCCGGCTCCACAGACGATCCCGCCGGCGAGGAATAGGCCGAGGCTCGGGGGCGAGGTCCAGGCTGAGGCGACGAGCAGACCCAGCCCGATCAGGGCGGGTACGATGCCGGCGGCGATCAGGCGATGCGCGGCCCAGCTGGTCGTCGTGCTCTGGACAATCACGCCGGCGCCGAAGCTCAAGAAGATCGTCAAGCCGCACAGCGCGGGTGAGGGGTGATGCAGTGGGCCGGCGAGAAACGCGCCGGCCAGCCCGGCGAACAAGCCGGCGACGGCCCAGCACAGAAACACGCCGGCGCACCCGGCGGTGAAGGGCCGACGCGCGTTTGCCGGGAGCGAGGGTTTCTGGGGGTGATATGCGGGGCGAGGGTGGAGGGGCGGATGGCCCTCGGGCGCGAGCGCGACGGCGATGCCGCCGAGCACGAGAGCGACGAGGAACACCTGGAACGGGAGCGTGAGCCCGTGTGGTTCGTAGCGCGCCAGCACCCCGGCAACCAGGGGCCCCGATGCCAGGCCGCCGATGTTCGCTACCGTGCTCACGATCCCAGCGCGCCGGGTGGGTGGGCTGCGCCGCCCGCATCCAGATCGGTGATGAACGCGGTTGCCGTGGCGACCGCCGCGCCGACGCCGATGCCCGTGAGGATGCGCGCGATGAACAAACCGGTCACGCTCATCCAGAGTAGGAATAGGGTGGCCGCCGCGATGGTGACCGCGATCGCCGGAAGCAGCACGGCGCGCCGGCCGTACCAGTCGGACACGTGCCCGGCCAGCAACAGGCTGACTACGACTCCTACCGAGTACACGGCGTATACGAACGTGATCGTGAGCGAGGACAGATGCTCGCGTTGCTCGTAGAGACCGTACAGGCTGCTCGGTGCCGTAGAGAAAGCGGTCACGACGAAGAAGGAGAATGCGACCGCCCAGAAGCCGGCGCTGCGCGACAGCCGCGGCAGCACCCGGACCGAGGTGCGGGGCCGTGAGATTTCAATCGTGTGCCGGGTTTCCATGGTTCCTTATCGCGCCGTCTCGCGCCCAAGGGTGGGCAAGGTGTGCGCGGGTCGCGCCCGAGTAGCGTTCTTCGTGCGTTTCAGTCCCTGCCGGCGGCGAAGTGCTCGGCGTATGGAGTGCCGGCGAAGTGCTCACCGATCAGCCGGGACAGGAGCAGGAGCGCGCTCCGGGGCCGGTAGTTGCCGACGATGTGCTGAGTCTGGCCGGCGGCGTTGCGGGTGATCACGGTGTAGTTGCCGATGACCTCGCCGGCGACCCGGGCGGTGTAGTCCTCGAGGAAGCCGTTCTCGCCGTAGGGGCCAGCGAAGTGGAACTCCTGCACGTCATAGAGCGAGCGGATAGCGACGAGCACAGCCCGTACTGCCTCGGCGCCTTGAACGGCGCCGTCCATCATCGAGCCCTCCAGGGTGACGTCGTCGGCCAGGTTGTCCAGCCAGGTCGGGTAGTAGTCGGCGAGGGCGGGATCGCCGCCGCGCAGATACGTCGGCGTGGCTTCCTCGATGGGCTTGTCGGCGTTGACGGACATGGGTGTTCCTCCTTTACCGGGGAGACGGTTTTGCTGCGGCACAAGATGCGCGCTTCGTCGCCCCGTCGCGCCCGTGGGTCCCTGGTCCCCGGGGTTGACCAGGGACCCACGGGCGCGACGCACTAGCTCGAGCGAGAAGCTGCGGCAACAACCAATCGACCGACGGAGGTCAACATGAGCAGCACCGGATTGAGCGCGGAGAGCTCGACGGCGGTCCCGCACGTCGGGATGTGCGACATGAAGCTCGAGGTCGTGACGCTACCCGTCTCCGATGTCGATCGCGCCAAGCGCTTCTACGAGGGCTTGGGTTGGCGGTGCGATGCCGACATCGTCGTCGGCGACGCCTTTCGGGCCGTCCAGCTGACGCCTCCGCAGTCGGCATGTTCGATTGCGTTCGGCAAGGGACTCACCACGGGTGAGCCCGGGGCCGTGAAGCGCCTGATCCTCGCGGTCGAGGACGTCGACGCGGCGCGCGAGGACATCGGCCGCTGCGGCGTCGAGGTCAGCGAGGTGTTCCACCTCGCCGGCGGACGAGTTCCAGGGCGGGATCCCCAAGGTCGGTCCTACCAGAGTTACGCCTCGTTCTCCGATCCGGACGGGAACGAATGGCTGCTCCAAGAGATCACGACGCGGCTTCCCGGCCGGGAGTGGAAGGACTGAAGATGGACATCGCTTCGCTGGCCGAGCTACTGCACGAAACGGCTGAGCACCACGACCCCTACGAGAAGAGCCACGCCCCTCACAACTGGTGGGACTGGTATGCGGCGTACATGACCGCGCGCGAGCACGGGAGCACGCCCGACGAAGCATCCGACGCCGCCGGACGCTACATGGAGCGGGAGCTCGACGTCGGTGTCCGGTAATTCATCGCTCGGTCAAGAACGAACTACAGAGCGGCGTCTCTCGCGGTGGGGGGGGGGGGGTCTCGTTGCGGGAGGCGGGCGGGGACCGGTTTCCTTGGCGCGCCCCCGCGCGCTCTTTCAGGCTTGCTGAGGATGTCGCTGCCGCCGCGACCGCGATGCGACTCGGTGAAGCATCAATAATCCGATCAACCAGGAGACTCCTATGACTGCAGCGAGCCTACCCCCCGCGAATACGTTGCGTGTGCCAACAGAGTGCTGCGGGCTGCGAACGGGATCAGCTACGCGTACCGCGAGGTGGGTGGAGGTACGCCACCGCTCGTGCTCCTGCAGCACTTCCGCGGAAACCTCGACAACTGGGATCCGGCTCTGATCGACGCGCTGGCGTCCGCTCGGCGAGTCGTGACGTTCGACAACGTCGGGTGGGCGGGTCGACAGGAACCACGCCGAGCGCGGTCACGCAGATGGCGATCGACGCGATCGCGTTCCTCGATGCGATGGACTTCGTCGAGGTCGACGTCCTCGGGTTCTCGATCGGCAGCTTCGTCGCCCAGGAGATCGCGCTCCTCCGGCCCGGAGCCGTCCGCCGACTGGCCCTCGCGTCGTCGGCTGCCCGGGGGGCCGCGGGGATGCACGGTTGGGCCCCCGGAGTCATCCAGGCCGTCGGCGGCGCTGCCCCCAATCCAGACGGTTACCTCAGCGTGTTCTTCACGAGCTCGGCGTCAAGCCGGCACGCGGGGTTGGAGACCCTGGAGCGAATAACCGCACGCGGCGAGGACCGAGACAAGCCAACCACATGGCAGACTCGCCAGGCGCAGTACGACGCGGTCTGCGCGTGGGGAATCCCAGCTCACGGCCTGCTACAGCGGGTCGGCGCCATCGACGTCCCGGTCTTCGTCGCGAACGGCGACAGCGACCCGATGATCCTCCCGCACTACTCGTACCTGCTCGCCGGGCTGATCCCGCAAGCGCGGGTCAAGATCTACCCAGACGCCGCGCACGGGTTCCTGTTCCAGCACCATGCGGCCTTCGCCGAAGACGTCGAGACATTCCTGAACACGCCGCAATGACGAGTGCGTCGAACGGACCGAGCGCGTGACGCTCGTTCCGGTCGACGCTTGAGTGAAACGGTTCGAAACTCGGAGGTCACACGGCTGGCGCGGTGCCGGCGGTTGTTGGTACGCCCGCTTCGGTTTCGCTGGTAATGAAGTCCTCGCCGATGGCGGTGTTAGCGAACTTCTCGCCCATCAGCCTGGAGAAGAGCAGCAGCGAACTGCGCGGCCGGTGGTTCACCACAAGGCGCTGGACTTTGCCGGCGGGATTGAAGCTCACCCTGACGACAACACCGGTCGGCTCGCCCTTAATCGGCGTGGTGTATTCCTCGAGGAAGCCGTTGGTGCCGTACGAGCCGGTAAACGTGAACACCTGGCGTTCATATCGCGTGCGGGTGTAGCTCACGATCGAATGGACGGCCTCCGCGCCTTGGGCGGCGCCGTTCATTGCCGCACCCTCGAGGGTGACGTCGTCGGCCAAGTGATCCAACCATGCCGGGTAGTAGTCGGTCGTCCCACCGTCGTTTCGCAGGTACGTCGCGCGCGTATGCTCCTCGGCACCAGGCTCCCGGCCAGCGAAGAATCCTCCAGGGACGTGCCGGCAAAGCGCTCCGCGCACAAGCTGGCCAAGAGCAGGACAGAGCTGCGCGGGCGGTGGTTCACCACGATGCGCTGTGCTTCGCCGGCGGCGTTCCGCGCGACCGTGACGATCACACCCGTTGGCTCGCCGTGGATCTGGGTCGTGTAGTCCTCGATGAAGCCGTCTTCCCCGTAGTCACCAAAGTGGTTGAAGTCCTGGTACTCGTACACCGTGCGTGCATAGGTCACGAGAGACCGAACCTCCTGAGCGCCCTGCGCGCCTCCCTGCATGAACGCTCTCTCGCCGGTGACGTCATCCCCCAGGTTGTCCAGCCACCACGGGTAGTAGTCCGTGTGCCCGCGCTCGGGATCGTCACTGCCCAGGGATGTGGGACGGTGGTAGGTCATGCTGTGCGTCCTGTGGAATCCGGCGTTGAGCCGGATGGTTGTCGCTACCCCGCCAGAATCGCGCGGGGCGCGAGTCCTCCGCGCCAGTGACTCCCTGGCCGTATGCCCGGGCACCACCGAGGGACAAGGGTGTCGACCAGGGTATGACGGGCGCGAGGGCCACATCACTCATCCACGCTGTGTGACCTCATCACTTCAATGGTCCGTCAAGGCCCATGACGGGAAAGGAGAAGGTCAATGTCCCTCAGGAAGAAAATGGCGGCGATCGCAGCAGCGCTGACGACCATCTGCGCCATGAGCGCGGGGGTCGCGATCCCCGCAAGCGCCGCCACCCCAGCGTGCGGCCAGTACTGCATCGGAGTTTTCAGCAGTGAGCTGGGCACCTATGCCCAGCCGAACTTCGTCGAGCACGTGTTCGGCGGCGTCGCCGCGATCGGCACGGAGACGGGCCTGACCGCAGCGAGCAGCAACGATCGCTCCGAGGATTTCATGAACCCGCATCAGGGTCACGTATCCGACTACTACAACCTCGGGCTGGTCTCGGCCGAGGTGGATCGGCACTATGCCAACCTCGAAGCCTCGCAACTCGAGTATGCCCCTCTCGGACAGCCCACCGGCCTGTGTGTAGGCGTCCCGATCTCCCCCTACTCGGGCGAGGCGCTGAGCCTGCAGCCCTGCACAGTCCCTGGTCGCACCGTCTGGATCATCGGGAGTCCCACGTCGGCCGGGTTCTTTCCCATCATCAGCGGGGCGACGACGGACTTCGTTCATCCGTTCGCGATGACCTATCCACGTCACGTGGACACCGACACGATGCTTCCCCCGATCCGGCTCTTCCACCTGCACTTCCGTGGCCCCGCCCACGCGGTGCCCGACACGCAGCTCTGGGGCGTGAAGCTCGGAGTTCTCTGACGAGCTGTTCACCTCAGCCCCGAGCATCGAGATGGAGTCGCCCGCCGGGCGACGCCATCGCCTCCCCAATTTTCAAACCGCAGGAGGAACAGATGACCGCTGTTGGAGTTGAACCCAAGACGAGCGGCAACAATGCCGCGATTCGCCCATTCCGCGTTGAAATTCGTGACGACGCGTTGGAGGACCTGCGTCGCCGCATCGCCGACGCGCGGCTGCCCGGTAGGGAGCTCGTCACGGATCGGTCTCAGGGCGTGCAGCTGGCGACGATCCGGGCGCTCTCGCGCTACTGGCTGAACGATTACGACTGGCGCATGTGCGAGGCGAGGCTCAACGCGCTGCCGCAGTACAAGACCGAGATCGACGGGGCGGACATCCACTTCATCCACGTGAAGTCGCGACACGAGAACGCCTTACCGCTGGTCATCACTCATGGCTGGCCGGGCTCGATCATCGAGATGCTCGAGATCATCGGCCCGCTCACCGACCCGACCGCTCACGGCGGACAGGCGCAGGACGCGTTCCACCTGGTGCTGCCGTCCCTCCCCGGATACGGCTTCTCCGCCGCGCCACCCGAACTCGGCTGGGACGCCGCCCGCTTCGCGCAGGCGTGGGGCAAGCTGATGCCCCGTCTCGGGTACACCCACTACGTCGCCCAGGGCGGCGACGTCGGGGCCTATGTCACCGACGCGATGGGCCGCCAGGCGCCCGACGGGCTGATCGGCATCCACACGAACCTGTTTGCGCCGGGGTCGGCGGGCTTCCCGACGAACACCGAGGAGGAACGCGCGGCCGCCGAGGAGGATGCCAGCTCCAGGAAGACCGGCTTCGGATACTTCATCGAGCAGGCCACGCGGCCCCAGACGATCGGCTACGCCCTGCTCGATTCCCCGATCGGCCTCGCGGCGTGGATGCTCGACCACGACACCGACAGCTACTACAAGATCTCCAGCGCCTTCATCGACGGCAAGCCCTCGGGCAACCTGACCCGAGACCACATCCTCGACAACATCACGCTGTACTGGCTGACAGGCACCGGAGCCTCGGCGGCGCGGTGGTACTGGGAAAACGGACAGGCCGCCGCTCGCGCCGCCGGACAGGCTAAGCCGCCAGTCACGGTCCCGGTCGGATTCACCCAGTTCCCCGGCGAACGCGTCCGGACCCCGCGCAGCTGGCTCGAGCAGGCCTACCCCACCCTCACCTACTTCAACGAAGTCGACAAAGGCGGGCACTTCGCCGCCTGGGAGGAGCCCGAGCTGTACTCGACCGAGATCCGCGCCACGTTCCAGTCGCTCCGGTAGGAGCGCGGAGCCCGTCGCGCCCTTCGAACGAAGGCGTCCGACGGCCTCTGTCGCTAGCCGCCCTTGCCAAAGCTTGCAAGCAGCTTGGCGGCGGCCGAGCGCCAGAGGCCGTCCTGCTTATCTGGCGGCGAAACCGATCACGACGCGGCCGTGGCCCATAGGCGACTGATCCGGCGACGAGAACGTGGCTGGCGGAACCCGTGATCGGATCGGTCGCGAGCCCTGCTCTGATTCCGCGACAACCATCTCGGCCTCATGACGACCGAACTGGAATGCGCGGATAGAAGGGCGCGGTGCTTGCTTAGCCTGTCGTTGCGCTAGACGGCCCGGTCGCACACGTGAGTGCCCCTCCGGACGAGCAGCACCAGCTACGAACCGGCTGCTGCATAGGTCCGCCGCTTCCGGTTCGACCTGGCAAATCGGGCCCCGACCTCGGGCACGAGATCTTGATCGCGCGTGGCGGGCAGGTCGCCGATCGCGCTGCTGCTCCGTGATCGAACGAGCCACGACGTGGATGCTCTCGACACCGCTCGACGCGATCGCTGTCGGACAACAGCGCGCGACGTGCCCGCCGCTGGCGCAGACCCGCCGATCGCCGATAGCGGGGCGCAGCAGAACGAGTCCCCGAAGGGCACGCTACCTATGCAGCGCGCCCGCGCCAGCTGGCTGAGACGGCATTCGTGTGCGGCGTTCGGCTGGGGGCGCCCGGGGCGGCCCTGACGATCCGGATCGTCAGGCCGACGCCGACGCGACGCAGCTCCGGCGACATGGTCAGCGGCGTGCAGTCGATCAGCCTCCACGCTCAGTCACACGCCGCAGCGCCGGTCGCGGCCCGGCCCCCGCCGGGCGCCGCCGGCGCATCGTTGACGGCGACGACCACCCACCCGGGCCTCCACTCGATAGATGCGACTGTGGCGGTCGCGGTTCACGATGGCACCGCCATCTCAGCACAGTGACTCCGTGGGCGCGACAGCGCCTCAGCGGATCCCGCTGTCGTAGCGGACCAGCACAGTCGTGTAGCGATGGCTGTACACGGTCGCGACCTCGGGTGAGCTGCGCGGGTAAGGGTGACCGTTATGCGGCAGCACGAGATACCTGCCCGGCGCAAGTGAAATCCGGAAGCGGCCGTCCGAGGAAGACCGCACTCGCGTCACTAGCACGCCCCCGGTTTCGCGACGAATGGTGAGGGTCGCCCGGTACGGTCTCTCGCACAGCTTGTCGGGCCGCGCAACCGGGCAGGTTGGTCCGATCACCACCTCACCGGAGATCCCCGAGTCATTCTGTGGCGTGGCGGCCGCCGCGGATCCGATGGGCAATCCGCGGCCGACACCGCCAGAGGCCAGTACGGCGACTGACGCCAGCGCCGCCACGACCGCGCCTCGCCATCTGCTCACGACCGATACGGCCTCACGCCGTGGACGCTGTCCTATGGTGTCGACACGTCCATCATCCGTGTGCCCCAGTCTCTGATGCCGTCCGCTGTCTGGCTCGATTTCGGGGGGACGTACTCGGTTGCGAGCCAGACCGACTTTCCGCCCGGGTCCATGACGGCCCAGGAGTAGTCCCCCCAGCGAGTCGCGGAGGGGTCGTAATTCGTGGCCCCGTTCGCGGCCACCCGCACGGGCCCGAAGGCATCGCTGCCCGGGGTGAGCGTTGTGAACGCAGCACTGGGGAACAGATCGGTGCCGGAGACAGCGCCGACCATCGCCGCCCCGCCGCCCGGCGTCACCTGGAGCGCCGGATAGATGAAGTACCGGCCCTTGACGGCTACGTAGCCCTGTTGCTGGACCTTGGTCTTGCTGTCGAGCGTGCCCGCTGTCAGGTGCGGTTGGACGTCGAACCATGCCGCTCCCGCGCGCTCGGTAGGGTCGCCCGGGATCGTGAGTGCGGTAGTGAGCTCGCCCCAGATGCTCCCCTTGATGAACTGCGTTTGCTGCATCCGGTCGTCGCCGCTGTCCAAAAGGCTCGTTGTGCCCTTCTGCTCGGCGCCGGGCGGAACTCCGTAGGCTTCTGATGTCAGCACGAGGCTCGAGAGCGTCGGCATCCCGCCGGTGCTCACCGCGCTGGTGTTCGACATCGCCCATACGGCGAGTCGCTGATCGAACGTCCCGTTCGGATCCAGCGATCCCAGGAAGTACTCGGCGGACGAGGCGCCGGTGGTCAACGCCGGCTGCGGCGCCAACGGAGTGGTCCCGCCGACACTCAGGTGCGGAAAGCGCACGAAGTGCACCGACGTTGCGAGTCCAACCAGATCGCTCTTGGAGAACGCGTAGATCTCGCCGCCGTCGAACTGTGGGCCGTTGATCGAGAACTCATCATCAGTGACGTAGACGTTCTGTGAGTCGATCCCGATCCGGGGCTGGTCGCCGAAGCATGGGCAACCGTTGCCGCCCGCGTCAGTGGTGTCGATCTGATAGACGATCCACGGATTCGTGGGATCGCCGGGCGTGCCATTGACAGTCGGCCCGTTGGGACTATTGACCGCGATGTCCAAGTGCGAAGACTCCCCGAAGGTTGATCCGAAGTCGCCGCCGCTGATAAACAGAATCGTCGCGAACCACGTGTTGGTCGTGGGATCGTAGTAACAGCGCGGATCGCTCGTGAACTCTGTCAGGCCCTCATCGAATGGCCCGTTGACGTTGAACGGTCCACTGACCACCGAGCCATTCTGCTTGTAAATCGTGTACGCGGAGTTGACCATGTCCATCGCAAAGCCGTTTCCGACGCACAGGCCCTGATCGGGCGGCTCGAATTCCTGATTGAAGTTCGTCGCTGCGCTGTCACGGCTGGATGTGCCGTTGAAGTTCGCGAGCAACGAACCGGCCCCGGAAGACGACATGCCGGACGCCGTGGCAACAGGCGCTGCTGTCGCTACCGCGGGCGCGGCGGTCAGCGTCGCGCGGGGCAAACGGCGAGCGCCACGCGACGCTAGAGGCGAACTAGGGGACAGCGCGCCGAGTTGCGTAGCCGCGCGCGTAGCCACACCGGCGAACGGATTTGCGGCGACGCTCGCGCTGCTCACCGCCCCCACCGCCACGCCCGGAAGCGCGGCGACCGCTGCCGCGACTGACAACACAGTAATACAACAAAGCTTCCTCAACGCCTACTCCTCCCACCTGACAGCCCCAACCAGCGTGGCCGTGATCCGCAGTCGGGGCAACCTACCACCGCCGAAAAGCGAGCACAACGCCTTATCGTCGCCCCGCAGCCCGCCCAACATCCGAAAGCGTCCGCTGGACGAGAACGGGCACCGTCGTCTGGGAATGTGACCAAATGCCGGTGCACCAGGAACGAGCTGACAGACCCGGCCCCATGCCGCCGCCGACTTCCTGGCGGCACGATCGGGGCCATGGAGGATTGCGACGGTGCTCGGCGCGTCGTTTTAAGGTGCCGCCATGGGTCAGCACCAGGTCGCGGTGGGTGACCGGAAGCTCACGGTCTGCGACCAAGGGGATCCCGGCCGTCGATTCTCGTGCATCACGGAACTCCTGGGGCACGACCGCCATACGCGGGGTGGGTCAAGGACGCCAACACTCGTGGTGCTCGCCTGATCGCGTATGACCGCCCGGGCTACGGCGCATCCACACCGGCCCCCGGCCGCGCCATCGCCGACGCGCCGGGTACTGCCGCAGCGATCATGGATGCCCGGGGGGTTACGCGGTTTGCGACCTGGGGCGTCTCTGGCGGCGGTCCGCATGCGCTGGCGTGTGCCGCGCTGCTGCGCGACCGCGTCACCGCGGCGTGTTCGATCGGCGGTCGGGCGTCGGACGCTACGCAGTGCAACCGTACCGTGCCTACCCCGGCTCGGCTGTCCAAGCAGTTCACATGAGCCAACGGGAGGTCACATGGTGATCACAGTGGCCTCAAACCAGAGGCCGGGCCGGCATGACGACCACGGCGGCAACCATCTGAGGCGTAATCCGACGACGCGCGCCCGTCATCCGACACCGGCCTAGCTTCGTCACGACCATCTCGGTCGCGACGCCGACCACCCTGCCGTGAACGAAAGCGAGGCTCTCCGCGATCTGACCACATTCCGTCCGAACAAAAGCTGCAGTCTCGGTCGGGTTGCCTGCGGTTCGCCGGATCCAGGGCGCACACGATGGTGCGCGGAACCGCCAGCATGCGTAAGCAACGCCGCGGCACGTTGTCTCGGCTCCGGCTTGTTCCCGGCGGCGGCTGGTCGCGTTCGTGGGCGCTTTACGCCTACACCGGTCACAACGCCCGCGCGGCTGCTTTGCTCTGAGACCGGTAGCGCCGTTGGGCTCAACGTCGGTCGGCAGCCACGGCCAGCGGGAGTACGTCCGCATTGCGAGGACCCGGCAGTCCGGGCCGGCGCTGTCCCTTATCGTCCAGACCGGCACAGCCGTCGGTGTCGCCCAGTGCTTGTGCACTCGCGGGCCGAGCGGGCGTTTCGGCGGGCTCAGAACGAGATTGCTCCAGCCCCGGAAGAGAAGGAGTCGCCGCCCTCGGTCGTAGGAGACGATTGCCTCCCTTCGTGACCGCCGACGGAGCGGTGAGCGCTTCTGTCTCACGTGACAGCGTCGTCGTTGCGGCGGCTCGGCTTCGCTGAGCGTGCCGAGCCGCCGCCGATGTCAGCGCGACGTGCCGATCGGGTGGTTGCCTCGGAACAGGTCGTTGGGGTCGTGGGCGGCCTTGATCTCGCACAGCCGGCGGTACGCGTCTGGCTCGACGGGGTGCGCCGGGTTCCCGTGGCGTTCGACGAAGTTCAGGTACCGGGTGCCGGCATCCCATGCCGTCAGGGCGTCGGTCAGCAGTGCCAGATGCGCGTCGACCGCCGCTCCCATGGGCTCGTCTATCGCCATGCCGATCGCGGTCATGGCAAACGCGCCGTTGAGCTTTCCGAGCGCCCCGGCCGTGGCTGGCGCGTGCGCGAGCGCTCCGCCGAGCTGCCGGAGGTCAACGCGTAGCAAGGGTGAGCCTGCGTGCTCGCCTGCGGTCATCACCAGTTCGTCGATCGCTTGGTCGGGCAGTTCGGCGAGCATGGTGTGGTCACCGATGCCGGCGCGGGGCGTGAACGCCCGGCGCGTTGGTACAGCAATCTCAACAACGGCGCCTGGGCGTCTGATGCCGCGCTACTTGACGATGATCGTCCCGTGCATGAACGGGTGGATCAGGCACTGGAAGTGGTACACGCCCGGCTTGGTGAAGTCGATCCGCCCGCTGGGCTGCAACGGCGTGGTCGGGTCGCGATCCAGTGCGCCCGTGTTGGCGAACCCGTTGCCATGTGACGTCGTGTCGAGCTGCATCGGTCCGAGGCCCGGATTGCTGCTCGGATACAGCGCCGCCTGTGCATCGGGTGTAGGCCCACCCACCGCGTTAGACAGCACCTTCAGATAGCTGCTAGGGCCGAACGTCGCGGTATGCACTTCACGTGAATCGGCGGACATCGAGAACGACACCACGGTTCCCGCCTTTACGGTGAGCTGTGCGGGGAACATCGACAACAGCTCGACACCCTGCGAGTTCGACTCGCCGAGGCTCACGTGGTTCGCCGGCTGCTTGACTTTGAGCAGCTTGGCGGCCCCGACGACATCCTCAGTCAGATGCTTGGTCAGCACCGCCGCGTCCTGCCTGGCGGTTGGGACCGGCTCGCTCTTCGGCTTCACGACCACATAGCCGATCATGCCGGCGTGGATATCGCAGAAATACCGGTAGACGCCCGGCTTGGTGAATTTCACCTTGAACGTGTTGGGGGGGTGAGCCGAGAACGGTAGCCCCGAGTCGATCCGGCTCGCTCCGCCGTAGGTCGCGCCGCCGCTGGGCGCGAACAGCTGTGGGTTGAAGCTGAGGCTGGGGACGAGACCGTTGAACCAGAACGGGCTTCCGGCCGCGTCATTGACGCCTGTCGTAGTCCCGCCCGGGACAATCAACGGCAGATCCTCCCCGCCCTTAGGCGGCAGGTCAACGGTGTGAAAATTGGCTGCGAGCCCGACCCACTTGACCGAGTCGCCCTGGTGGATCGTCACGCGCTGATTGGAGAAGGCATTGATCTCCGGAGCGTCCTGGCCCACCGCCTTCGCGTGCTTGCCGAGCAGTTTTATGGCAAGGGCCCTGGTCTGAGGCGGCGTTCCCGCGAACACAACCTTGGTTGCTGCGCTGGCAATTGCGGGCAACGCAAGCACCGCAAGAAACGACCCGATCACTACCCCGAGTCCGGTCCTTCGACTCATCTGGTCCCCTTTCAAAGCTAAAACCCCAGCGGCAGCATATACGAGCGACCCGAAAATGTGAAGGTTGCCTCGAGCGCTTCGTATGCTCGGAGCCCTTGGCTGTCGCCACGCTCGCTGAAACGGTCGCCACGAACGTCGCGTCGACATGGGCCGCAAGCTCGTCGCCGCTGCTCCGTCGCCGTCGGGGCACGCTCGATCTGACTGCCGCTCTCCGTCGACACCAGAAGCGGACCTAGGGGCGAGCCAGCGTCTCCACCAAGCTGAGGCCCGGCTCCGTAGCTTGCATAAGCAGGCACGGATCTGGCGCCCGTGGTGCGCGCCCTGGATTCGGCGAGCCGCGGGCACCTGGGTGCGGGCGGCTCGGCTGGGTCGCGTCCGGCGGCGGGAAGGCTCGCGGTCCGCGCAAGTGAGGGCGCTGGTTGATGCGCGGCGCGACCCGAAAGACGGGTTTTGCCGGCTTGCTGGCGTTTGAGGAGGTGGTCGGGGCCGGCGCGCGTGGCGACGCGGCAGTCGCCGAGGTGTCACATTTGGGGTTGCGGTGGTGCTTAGTGGGTGTGATGGGATTGCAGGCGCGACATAACGAGCGGTGGGAGCGGCCTGGCGGCGGCTCCGCGCTGGCGGACTTCGAGTCTTTCTTTCGCGACCATTACCGGACTGTCGTGCGCCTCGCCTACAGCGTCGTCGGCGACTCACAGGGCGCCCAGGACGTCGCCCAGGATGTGTTCCTGGCCGCCTACCGACGCTTTCCCGGGGATTACGAGCAGGCCGCCGGCTGGGTCCGGGTCGCCGCGGTGCACAGGGCGCTCAACGCGCTTCGCGGGGAGCGGCGCCGCGACAGGCGCCAGCTGCTGGTGCAGGTCGTGGGTCCCCTGCCGAGCGCGGAGGACACGGTGATCGATCGAGAGAGCCGGGCGGAGGTACGCCGCGTCCTGCGTCGGCTGCCGCGCCGTTCGGCCGCGGTCCTCGTGATGCGCCACGGCGGCATGAGCTACGTCGAGATTGCCGAGGCGCTTGGGGTGAAGGTTGGAAACGTGGGGACTCTGCTCAGACGGGCGGAGTGCGCGCTTCGAGAGGAGATGGACCGTGAGACACATTCCTGACGGGGTGCTTCGCCGCCTCGACGACGAGCCCCTAGCCGTTCCGGACCGGGTCACCGACCACTTGGCCGGCTGTGGGCAGTGCAGCGCTCGGCGCGCTGAGATCGCCCGCGACGCAGACCGCGCCGCCCGGTTGTTCTCGGCCCCGCGGTCGGTTCCGGACATGGACGTCGCGTGGGCGCGGCTCCAGCGTGAGCTTGAGTCTCAACGAACGGGCGGTGCCGTGAGGCGCTCCCGGCCGGCGGGTGTCCGCCGGCGCCGTGTGTGGTTCCCGCGAGTGTCGCTGCGGACCGGGCTGGCCATCGGCGCGATCGGGATCGTGGTCGCGGGCAGCGCTGCGGCGGCCACGTTGACGACCGTCTTCGCACCCACTCACGTTGCCCCGGTCTCATTGAGCCGGAGTGACGTGCGAGCGATCGCGGCCTTGACGGGGCTGGGCGACAGCCAGGCGCTTGGGGGCTTCGCCACTCCGAATGGGTCGAGCAGGCTGCGGTTCGGAACCCTCACATGGTCTTCAGGCACTGCCTACCCGACGTCCTCGCGTGCCCAGGCCACGGCGGAAGCCGGGTTTCCGGTCTCCCTGCCGGCTCACCTTCCCGCGGGTGTGGGTGCCGTCCAGCGGTTCATCGTGCAGCCGCGCGTCACGGCCGCGGTTACCTTTAACTCTGCCGCCGCGGGTCTCGCCGGGAGCTCGGTGACCCTCGACGCCGGGCCGGCGGTCGTCGCGCAGTACACCGGGTCCAGCGGCGCGGACGTGCCCACCCTGGGGGTCGCGACGATGCGCCGTCCGACGGCGCAGTCCACCGGTGCGAGCCTGAGCCAGATCGAAGCTTTCTTGCTGGGGCAGCCTGGCATCCCGCCGCAGCTGGCCGAGGAGATCCGCTTGCTCGGTGACCTGCGGACGACCCTGCCGGTGCCGGTCCCGTCCGGCGCTTCGGCGCGCTCGGTCCAGGTCGCGGGCTGGCCGGGCATCCTCCTGGCTGACTCCTCGAATGCGGCTGCCGGGGTGGTGTGGGAGGACGGACGGGGCCTGCTCCATGTCGTCGTGGGAATCCTCGATTCGCAAGATGTGCTGAATGTCGCCAACCAACTCAGCTGAGAGAGTCGCCGTCGACGCCAACGAGCCAGCCGCCGCCAGCGTGGCCGCCCGGCTGTCGGACGCCGCCCGCTCCTCCGCGAGCGGCGATCGCTCTCCGCAGCCCACGGCGTCGCCGGCGGTCCACACCGTGGGGCTGAGTAAGCGCTTCGGCGACACGATCGCCGTGAACTCACTGTCGATGACGGTGCAACGCGGCGAGGTGTTCGGCTTCCTCGGTCCCAACGGCGCAGGGAAGACGACGGTTGTGAAGCTCCTGCTCGGCCTTGCGCGGCCTACCGGAGGCGAAGCGCTCGTGCTCGGCGCCCCGCTCGGGGACCGCGAGACGCGCCGTCAGATTGGGTATCTCCCCGAGCTGTTTCGCTTCCAGGCCCTGCTGACCGCCCGAGAGGTGCTCCGCCTTCACTGCCGGCTCCTCGCGCTTGGCAAAGAGACGTGGCAGGAGGAAGAGCGCCGCGCTCTGGAGACCGTCGATCTGCTGAAGCGAGGTGACGACCGGGTCGGCACCTTCTCAAAGGGAATGCAGCAGCGGCTCGGGCTCGGCGTCGCGCTGCTCGGCAACCCTGCGCTCGTCATCCTCGACGAGCCCACCAGCGCGCTCGACCCCGTCGGACGTCACGACGTGCGCGAGATCATTCGCAGCCTGCGCGAGCGCGGAGCCAGCGTGTTCCTCAACACACACCTGCTCGACGAGGCCGAGCACGTGTGCGACCGCGTCGCGGTCATCGACAAAGGGACGGCCGTGGCCACCGGGAGCCTCGACGAGCTGCTCGGACGCCACAGCCGGGTGCGACTGAAGGTAGGCGGCCTTGGCGGGGACTGGTGGAGTGGTCTGGGTCGCTTCGGTAGATGGCACCAACAGGACGACTGGCTCGTGGTCGAAGACATCGATCCCTCCGATATTGCCGCTCTCGTCGGCGAGCTGGTCGCGCTCGGCGGACAGGTCCACGCCGTGATCCCCGAGCACCAGAGCCTCGAAGTCCGCTTCCTCGAGCTGCTGGCAGAGCGATGAACCCGACCCTGACCATCGCTGCGCTGACGATCAAAGAAGCTGCGCGGCGACGTCTTCTCCTTGCCTTCGTCGCGATCAGCGCGGTCATCGTCGGGCTGAGCGCGTGGGGCTTTGACCGACTGAGCCACACGCGCAGCCTCACCTCGGGTGAGACAAACCTGGCGGTTTCGGAGGCACTCATTCTGTTCATGTTCATGTTCAGCTTCGTCCTGGCGCTGAGCGCCTCGGCGATCGCCTCCCCGGCGATCTCCTCCGAGGTCGAATCAGGCGTCCTCATGACGATCGTGACCCGTCCCGTCCGCCGGACGGAGGTGCTGATCGGCAAATGGCTCGGACTCGCCACGCTGCTGGCGGGATATGCCATCGCCGTCTGCGCGCTGGAGTTCGGGGTCGTTCGCCTGGCCAGCGGCTTCGTCCCTCCCAACCCAGTGCTCGTCACCGTGTACCTGTTCGCCGAGGGTGCGCTTCTTTTGACCCTGGCGCTGTTCTTGAGCACACGGATTCCGGTCATCGCCGCCGGTGTGATCGGCGTCGCCGTGTTCGGCGCGGGATGGCTGGCCGGAGTCGTGGGCTCGCTAGGCGCGGCACTCAACATCGCCGCGCTGCGGACGGTGGGGCAGGTGGGACGCTTGCTGCTCCCCACCGACGGGCTCTGGCACGCCGCGATCTACTACCTTCAACCGCCGTCGCTCATTGGCCAGCACCTGGCCGACGGCGGGCGGCAGGACCCGTTCTATGCCCAGGGAGCACCATCCTGGGCATACCTGCTGTGGGTGGCCTGCTGGTTACTCATCGTCCTGAGCGCCGCCGTGGCGAGCTTTGACCGTCGCGAGCTGTGACGATCGGAACCCGACGCGAGCATCCCCGACTCAAACGCTCGTGCGACATCGACAGCAGGACTCCTCCCACCAAACCACCGCACCCTCCTCGGCGCCCATTGCGAAGGCGCGCCTATCCATGCAATTGCACGATTCGGCACGCAGTCGCGTCCGTCCCGCTTCCGGCGAGATGCGGGGCGGCGTCGCCTGTCACCGTGGCCGCCGCGTGAACTTGACCGAGCGCCAGCGAGGTCGGTAGCGAGAGCCGGCGTAGCCGGCGGTCTTTGTCGCGCGGACCGTGGCGGCGTTGGGGCGCGCCGCTCTTCGTGGCTGTCGTTGGGAACGGGCGGCCATCGGGGCGATCGCTTGGGCCGTGGCAGCGTGAGCTGGAGGTCAGCCCTCCCCCGGCCCTGACACCGGCGACACTGACGCTGGCATTTGCTTTCTCGTTCAGGACAGCGCTGGCGATTGCTTCAGCGATACAAGGAGTGGCCTGCCGGCGCCCACCCCGGACGAGTGTTTGCCTAGGTAACGCGGTCGTCAGCCTCGACTCGTGCTGGACAGCTCGCGTGGCGGCAGCGCAGACGAACCCTCGCGACTGTTCAACCCGATCGTGTCGCCGCGGTGGTACTTCAGACCGGGCGAATGAGCTCGTAGTTACCGCTGGTCTTGCCATCGCTTCCACGGATCATTGGCGGCGCACGAGCTCGTCCACGATTGGTTCCGTACCCTTTCGCGACCAGGCTCGAGCCGTCGCTGTGGGCCCCCGCAACTCGAAGCCGTAGAGGTCAGAGAACACGTACTTCAAGCCCGCGACTGTGGACTAGACGCCCGTCGTGGTCGTCGGCCTCTTGAGGCATCCGCGCATAGATTGCATCGGGGTCAACAGTCTCGCCGTCGGAGCTGAAGTGTTCCATGAACGGCTGGTTTCCCCTAAGCGCGAAAGCTACGCCAGGTCAGCTTGACCGAGCGAAGCGAGGTCCACGGCGAGAGCCAGCGCAGCCGGCGGTCTCTATCGCGCGGGCTTGGACTGCGCGGGGAAGTGTTGCTCCTCGTGGCCGGTGGCGATTGATGGACGCTGGTCACGCCGGAGGGAGCACGCGACCCAGGTGTTGGAAGAGGCCGTCGACCTCCTGTCGTGTGAGAGCCCCAGGACGGCTGGCGAGCTTGGCGGTGGTCCGGGGTCCGTCGATGATGACGTCGCGGACGGTGAGGTGGCGAAGGAGGGGGAGGCCATCGACGTCGGCGAAGCACAGTGCGCCACGGACCTCGACAGGCTCGGGCTGGTCAGGGAGGACAGCGCGGATGGCGGCGATCTGGCACTCGACGCCGACGACCAGTTTGGTCTCGTCACGGCGACCGATCCTGAGGATCGTGCGACGCTCAAACAAGAGACCGCCGACGCGTTCGACGCAAACCTTGCCCCGGTAGTTCTTCGTGTCGATAACGGTGATCCCGCCAGGTCCGACGGCGACATGGTCGATATTCGCGCTGCGGCTGCCGGGCATCCGGCGGTCGTGTAGCAGCCGGACTCCGCTGCCATCCAGTAGCTTCGTGAGGCGAGCACTCGCGCGGGCTTCACCATCGGCGCCCTTCTTCCATGCTCTGGTGCTCTGGGGCTCGTCGATGACGCGGGCCAGGATGACGCCGAGCGTAACCAGCTTCTGGCGGGCGCGATCCTCGCGCTGGGCGTGACGGCGGTCGTACTCGCGCTGCGCGCTGGCGCCCGGGACTCCCTCAACGATCTCAGGCGCCTCAAGCGTGCAGCTCACACATGTCACCAGGCGCGTCGCGCGGTACCACAGGGCCTGCTGGCCGGCCGGCAGCTCGAGTTCGCATACTGCGCACCGGTCGGGACGACGCAGGCGGAGAGACTTGGAACCCGCGGGCGGTGCCATCGCGGCTTCGTCGGCGCTCCGCCGCCAGCGGTTGAGTACCAAGCGTTGCGGCTCGACGGCCGTACCACGGCCGCCCCTGGGTCACCTGCGACGGGACCGAGAAACCGTGTCCCGAATCGTGTCCCGAACTCCGCAAATCTGAGGCAAACTCAGGCCATCGCAGCGAACCCAAACGCCTGTAGATACTGAAAACAGCCCTGCAAAAGAGCATCTTCTAATCCGAAGGTCCTGGGTTCGAGCCCCAGCGGCGGCATCAGAAGTGCCTTGTCGACGGACATGATGCATCCGTCGTCCGCCTCCAGCCGTCGCTGCTGCACAAGAACCGCCCGAGGGGCGAGATTGGGGACTCATGTACCGCGGATGTTGGGCGGCGCTTGGCCGGTGTGATCTGCCGGCCGTTCGTGGGGAGTTGTCCGGTACTCGTCGCGGCGGTTAGGCTGGCTTGAACGCGCAGGCGACCGCCTGGTCAGATGATCGTCAGAGTTCTTATGTCGCGGTCTGTGCTGCTCAATGCGGCCGCGGTCGGCATGCTCATCGGCATCTCGATCTTGCGCTTCGCGGTGGCCGACCCGGGCATCATGCTGTTGGCCGTCGTTCCGATCACGCTTCTCGCGGTGATGTACGGAGTCCGGGGCGGGCTTCTCGGCGCGAGCGTGGCCTCCGGAGTGCTGCTCGTGTGGGCGTTCACGCAAGGCCACCCGGGCGCTGTCGAGGAGATCGACGAGCCGGCCGTGTTCTTCCTGCTCGGGCTGGTGACCGGGTTCTACGCCCACGGCGCGCTCGGGGATTGCGACCCGCGCCACGCCTTGCAGCGCGCCGAGCTTCGCCGGGCGATGCAGTCCGGTGAGGTGGTCTTTCACTACCAGCCGATCGCAGACGCCCGGACCGGTCGGGTGGTCGGCCTCGAAGCACTGGCCAGGTGGGAACACCCCGATCGAGGCCGAATCGAGCCGGAAACGTTCGTCCCCGTCGCCGAGCGTGACGAGCGGACGATCTGGGAGCTGACACTGCTTGCGGTTGACCGCTCTCTGGGTGACGTTTCGGCCTGGGGAGACGTGGCCAGCGAGGTCACCATCTTTATCAACCTCTCGTCCGTCAGCCTTGGCCAGCGTGATTTGGCGGCCGCGTTCTCGCAGATCCTCGAGAAGCATCGCTTCCCCCCGTCACAACTCGCGGTCGAGCTCACCGAGACCGCCCTGGTCGCACTTCCGGACCGGGCGGCGAACGCGCTCGACGCGCTCAAGCAGCTGGGGATGACAATCGTGCTCGACGACTTCGGCGAGGGCTACTCGTCGCTCACCCGCCTGGGCCGGCTGCCCTTCGACATGCTGAAGGTGGATCTGAGCCTCATTGGCCTACCGTCCGCGAGCGACCCGAACCGGATTCTGAAGGCGATCATCCAGCTCGCGCACTCGCTTGGGCTCCAGATCGTGGCGGAACGAATCGAGGACGACGAGATTCGGGACGAACTGACTCGGCTCGGCTGCGACCTGATCCAGGGGTTTCTCCTGTGTCCACCGCTGCCGGCCGACGAGGTTCAGCATTACTTGCGGCACCCGAGCCGCTCGGTCGCTGGACTTGCCTGAATCACAGCACACGTACAAGCCGCCGACTCCCGCCGGTCGCCCGGATCATGTTGCTGATGGCCGACCGGTTCATCCGATTAAAGCGATGCGTCGAACGCCCGCGGAGCCCATCCTTGACCGATGCCATCCCATCGCAGAGGTGCACCGGCGCTATCAGGAGGATGACCAATGCCTCGGTTCCTAACTCGGTTAGTTCCAATCCATGGCACGCAGTCTTTGCGGGTCACGGTGACTTGGAGGAAGCGACGAGTTCGGGCAGTCAAGTTCGAGTATGCGAGGCCCCACTTGCTGCGGCGCCTGATCAACGCCATGAAATGATCAGCTACCGGCGGGTCCGCCCGTCCGGTAGGAGGGTCGCATTCGCGACTGCGCCGACGGCTGTGTCGGAGCCGCCGCCGGCCTGAGCCCTCGTCCAGCGCTCCTGCGCTCAGGATGGCGTGATGTCGAGCCTCACCTCGCAGGCGTCGACCGAGACGCGCGTACCCGGCGTCTCGGAGGCATCCATCGCCTGGAACACCCGCGCGCCCGCCGCCATGTCGTCAGCCGTATCGAAGTACTGCAGGACCACTGCGGTGCCCTGCTCGGCGTCAGACAGCACCTGCAGGCGACTGCTCGAAACGCCAGGAGGCGGGCCGTCCGACTCCTTGATCATCGCCAGAACCCCGTCGATTCGGTCAGCGCTTACGTCAGCGAACCTGACGACCCGTACGTACATGATCAAACCTCCCGGTCGGTTTGGGAAGACGATAACGACCGGAGCACGATGCGCCCAACCTCACCGCTGACGGATCCAGCAGCGCCGCACCCGACGATGACCACGTTGTGGCTCATCCGGCGTTGCTCCAGGTCGTGAACGCGCGAGCGTGATCTGCCGCTGGTCCTAGCTCGGCCTCGGCCGAGCCGAGGCGGTTCCGCACCGCATCACACACCGCCGAGGGTACGCCGACGTGTTTGAGCAGCCCATCGGCGATCCGGACGTCCTTCGCCAGCAAGCCGAGGGCGAAGCCGGTGACGTACTCCTCGCTGAGTACTGTCGGCATGACAAGCTCGGAGATGAAGCTCCGGCCGGTGGAGGTGTTGATGATCTGCACCATCGTCTCGCGCGACAGGCCCCACCGTTGGCCCGCGATGAGCGCCTCGGAGGTGGCCACGAAGCAGGTGCCGGCGATGAAGTTGTTCAGTGCCTTCATGGCGTGTCCGGTGCCCGCGCCGCCCGTCCGCACCACCTCTCGACTGAGTGGACCAACAACGGTCTCGGCCATGGCCGCCGCTGACTCGTCGTCGGCGCCCAGCATGATCGTCAAGGTGCCATCGATCGCCCGGGCGACGCCTCCCGAGACGGGGGCATCGACGAGCGGGAGGCCGCGACCGCGCAGCGCCTCGGCGAGCTCCCGGGTGTCCTGGGGATCGGATGAGCTCATGTCGACGACGACCGTGCCAGGCGTCAGTGACGACGCTAGATCGGTCGTGCCGATCATCACGTCGCGGACCACGGCGCTGGTGGGGAGCATCAACACGACCGCTCTCACATCGGCAAGCTGAGAGGGACCGGCGTAGGCCACGCCGCCCACCTCGTCGGCGAAGCGAGCCGGCCGATCCGGATCGGCATCGACGGCCACTACGGGAAAGCCGGCGGAGACGAGATGGCCGGCCATCGGCCACCCCATGTTGCCCAGTCCAACGAACGCGACGGTGGGGAGCTCGGGACTCGCCACGGCGTCACCGTAAAGCTCGTCTGTGATCACGTCGTCTCCTGTCAGTGGGGTGGCCGCAGATCCACAGGGAGATCACGACGATGTCTCGTCGGTGTGTCCCTCGATGCCCGCCTAACCCGGTTGCGTTCCCAGGCGGCTGATGTTGCGCCACCCCAGGGTGTGCGCCGTCGACCTGTGGCTCGCGACCCTGGCCGAGTCACTCGATCACGTCGAGCAGGCCGTCCGAGAGCTCGACGCGCAGCCCGCCGGCGGTCGCGATTTCCGCAACCTCCTCGGGGCGCTCGGCGCCTCCGGACTGAAGGACCAGGCGCGCGATCTCACCGCGGACGCGCTTGGCCATGTGTGTGATCACGGTCCGTCTACCGTCGGGCGCCTCCGTGAACCCGCGGACGGCGAGGCGGGTGGCACGCCGCGGCCGCCATGCCGCCGCGTAGGAGCCGGAGCGCAGGTCGAGCACCAGGCCGCGATCGGGCAACGCCGCGCGCAGCGGCTGACGCCAGTAGGCGGCCAGCCCGCCGATGCCAGGCGGCTTGGCGCTCATCTCGAGCCGGTATGCGGGGATCCGATCGCCGGGGCGCACGACGCCCCACAGCGCGCTGGAGATCAGCACGCCGTCCCACGGGAGGTCCGCCAGACCGAGGGCCGCGAACAGGACGCCGGTGTAGAGCTCCGCGGCCGGGATCGCCGGCGCGGTCCGCAAACCCGGGTCGACGGCATCAATCAGCCGCTCCCGCGGCTCACGCAATCGTGCATAGACGAGCGTCGAGGGCCCCGCGCGGCGGCCGTGTTCGGGCGACGCCTTGCCCTGGGAGGGTGGGAGCAGCACGAGCAGAAGCGAGAGGCTAGCCGGGTCGAGCCCCGCTCACCATCGCGGTCCTCGCAACGCACTCGGCGCCGGCCACCCTCAGCGGGGGCGCAGAAGGGAGGACCGCCGGGTGCCGAAGCGGCCCTCCCTCCACGCGTTGTCAGGTTTATTCGGCGGCCATCGGCGGACCGACGACCTGAGTGCCCAGCCGAATCTGTTCTGCCATCACCTTGGGGACGTCGAAGGGAACGGCGCCCGGCTCCGGAAGGGTCCGTTCATCGGCGGGGACGCTGAGATTGCGAAAAAGCTGCTCGAACGGCCCCGGGGTCATGACGCCGAGCATCCGCGCGACGGGACTCTTGATCCGGAAGGTGTGCGGCACGCCGCGTGGCATGTAGACGCTCGTGCCCGGCCCGGCGAGCCGCCGCTCGCCGTCGACGTCGAACCAGGCCTCGCCCTCGAGCACGACGAAGACCTCGTCCTCGCGTGTGTGGATGTGCCGGGGCGGGCTGAAGCCCTCGGGCATCGTGGCCTGAAAGACCGACACCTTGCCGTCGGTGGCGTCGGCCGGGACGAGGAACTCCCAGAGGCTGTTGCCATACCAGCGCGCCTCGCTCTGGAGAGAGAAGTACGGCTCCTCGGTTGCCTGGACCTGGAGGTCGGGGGTGCTGGGGGGGATCCGGTCGGCTGCGTCAACGTCAACGCGGGACCGCTCGATGGTTGGGGTGTGATGGAGATTGTTCATGGAGCGGATCGTCGGGGCGCCGCGATTACGGCGCTAATGATTCGATCTCCATCGAATCGACGCGAAGGTGTCGATGTCTCGATCGAGTCGGCGCCGGCGTGCGCACAGCCGGGTCATCACCGGTTCAGAAGTCGGTGGTGGGGGTGTTCAGCGCGCCGCCGGCGACGATCAGGGTCCAGACGACCGCGGCGACGACGCTGACGGCGATCACCCACACGCCCTGCTTGGACGCCGGCTTGTGAAAACGGATGGCGAGGATGAGTCCCAGAATGAACCCGATCGGCGGCATGGAGACGGCGAGGATGTATGCCAGCACTACGAGCCGGTAGGCACTGGCGCTCTGGCCGTCAGGAACGCGGCCGTTCTGGGAACCGACGTGAGCGGCCCCACGCGCATCGTCTGAAGGGGGCGTTGATGAAGCGCGCATCTGCGATACCTCGGCCCGGATCCTAGTCAGCGAGCGCTCTGGACCGTCACTGTGCCCCGCGGCGGGCACGCTGGGATTGCATCGCCACGGCCCAGACGCAATCCTGTAGCCGTGCGGCTGTTTCGCAAGAGCGAAGAGAAGATCGCCCTCGAGGCCGCGGCCCAGGCGGAGATCGAACGTCTGAGGATGCTCAGCGTCGAGGAGCTGGCCTTGATTCTGCTACCGGCGCTGGGACCCGAGAGCGCGGGCCCCGGACACTACCTCCGACCCCAGGAGCTGTGTAACTACCTGCTCAGAGACTTTCCCGGTATCGGGCAGACCAGGCCCCTGCAACTCTTGGCCGCCGTGAATCGAGCACTCGACAAGCTCGACGACGCCGGGCTGATCTCCTCGATCTCATTCGAGCGGTCGCCGCGCTGGCAGATCACCAGCCTCGGCACGAAGGCCCTAGCCGAGGGGCCGGCGGAGCATCACCTCGTCAAGCGGGCGTAGTGCGCCGCCGGTTGACGGGGGCGAGCGGGGACGCGCCTAGTCATGGACGGCGGTGGGCTGCGCTGCGGCTCGGTCGTGAGCCGGCTGTTCGGGGTGCGTCCACATCCACCTGAGGAACGCCACGATCCCATCGACGACGTGATCGAAACGCAGCGACCGGAACAGATCGAATGAGTGTTCAGCCCCGGGCAGGCGGAAGTAGACGACGGGTGCGGCCGAGACGTCGCGCAACCGCTCGACGAATCGGTCGGCGTGGCTCACCTCGATCTGGTTGTCGTTGTCGCCGGCTGTGATCAGGAACGGCGGGGCGTCACGCGTGATGTAGTGGTCGGGGGACGAGGCAGGCTCGCCGGATGTCCGGCGGCCGTAGTACCCGTACAGGCACACCGCGGCGGCGACCGTCGTGTCCACGTCCGCACCGGGAGGCTGGAAGGCCGGGTGGTTGGGGGTCAGCGCTGCCATCGAAGCCAGGTGGCCGCCGGCCGATCCGCCCGCGACGACGATCAGGGACGGTTCGGCCCCGTGTTCTGCGGCGTGCGTCCGTGCCCACGCGACCACCGCCTTCGCGTCGATCAGCGAGTTCGGGAATCGCCCCGCGGCACGCAACCGATAGTTGGCGCTGATGCACAGCCAGCCCTCGTTCGCCAGCCGGTACAGCAGGGGCAGCGCCTCACGGCTCTTGCGGCCGGTCTGAAAGTGACCGCCGTGGAAGTGGATGAGCACGGGCCCGGGCGCGGGCGGCGCGTTCCGGCAGCGATACAGGTCCATCAGGTTGCGCTTGCCCGCGTCGCCGTAGGCGACGTTCCTGATCCGCTGGACGGCCCGCGGGCGCACCGGGAACGGGGCCACGACGTCGCGCAGCACTCGGAGCGGGCTCAGCGGCCGCGGGCCCGCGCGGTCTTCGTCGGCTGCTGGCCACGCGGCTCCGAACTGATCGGCGAGGGCCTTCTCGACCACCGCGCCGGCCAGCGAGGCGCGCCGAGCGACGTGAAGCAGGCCGAGCGCTGTCACAACGGCGACGCCGAGGAGCAACCAGCCACCCGCCGAGGTCACATCGCCTTGCGCGAGCACGATCACCGTGCTGACCGCCAGCGCCGCGAACGCGATGAACGGGTACTCGTTCACCCAGTGGGTCATCACGAAGGTCGCCCGCGCGAGTCCCATGGGGCGGCGCGGCGGGCGCAGGGCGAGAACGGTGTAGAGCGCAACGATCGCCACCGACACCAGGTATCCAGTTGGCACAGCTCAGCCTTTCCCCCCCGGGATCTCCCGCTTTGCGTCTCAACCGATACCGGCGATGTCCCCGGAAGTCAAGACGCGCCGGGTGTCCTGGTCTGATGCCGGACGCATGCGGCGCTGCGGGCGTCAGCGTGCTCGTGGTCAGGCGAGCGAGTCGATCCAGCGCTCGATGCGGCGTGCCTCGCGTGTCATCAGATCGGGGTCGCGGAAGGTGTTGGTGAGCAGCGCGATTCCTTGGTAGGCGGCCATCAGCGCGACGGCCAGATCCCGCGCGTCGCGCCGGCCGATCAGCCGGAATTGTTGCTCGGCCCAGTCGATCGGGAGGGCCAGCATCGCTGCGCAGGCGCGGTCGAGGCCGTCGGTGCGCTTGTCGAGTTCCGAGCACAGGCTCCCCAGCGGGCAGCCGTACCGTGCGGCAACGTCGCGCTGGGCGGTGAGCTCGCGGACCAGCGCCTTCAGCCGCGCCTGAGGCGTGCGGTGGCGCTCGAGCGAGTCAAGCAGCGAGCGGATGTCGCGCACGTGGCTGTCGATCGCTGCCTCAACGAGCTCATCCTTGGTCTTGAAGTAGTAGTAGACATTGCCGACCGGGACGTCTGCCGCCCGCGCGATGTCGGCGATCGTCGTCTTCTCGACGCCCTGCTGGTGGATCACCTCGCGCGCGCCTGCGACCAAGCGCTCACGTTTGCCGTGCCTGGTCGGGGCGAGTGAGTCAGTCATCTCACCCAGAGGATAGCGTTTGGTACGGTTAAGTCAGTTGACTAACTTAACGCTTGACGAAGGGAGCGCACACGATGTCGTCAATGCAAGCTCAGGCAGGCAACGATCAGCCCTCGCTGCTCCATACGCGGCTGGGGGCACTGACGCTGCTCCTGTTGTGCGGGGTCCAGTTCCTCGACGTGGTCGATTCCTCGATCACGAACGTGGCACTCCCTTCCATCCAGCACGCCCTGCGTTTCTCCCAGCAGAACTTGCAGTGGGTGGCCAGCGGCTATCTGCTGACCTACGGAGGGTTCCTGCTGCTCGGCGGCAGACTCGCTGACTTGCTCGGGCGGCGGCGAGTGCTCGTCGCTGGACTGGTCGTTTTCGGGGCGTGCTCACTCGCCGCAGGGCTGGCGCGAAGCGAAGGCATGCTGATCACGGCGCGCGTGCTCCAGGGTGTCGGGGCGGCGATGATGGCGCCGGCGGCGCTGTCGATCCTCACCACCACGTTCCGCGAGGGCGCGGATCGCAACACCGCGCTTGGCGCGTGGGGAGCGATCAGCGGTCTCGCTGCCGCCGCTGGGGTGTTCCTCGGTGGGGTGCTGTCGGAGGGACCCGGGTGGCGGTGGGTGTTCTACGTGAACATCCCGGTGTGCATCGTGGCGCTCGGCGCCTCGTTTCGGTTGCTCCCCGGCGGGCGCAACACGCGCACCGGTGGCCGACTTCGACACGCCGGGTGCGCTGCTGGCCACGAGCAGCATGCTCCTCCTCGTCTACGCGCTGATCAAAGCTCCCGACATCGGCTGGGCCAAGCCAGGAACGATCGCGATGCTCGCGGCTGCCGTCCTGCTTCTCGTCACGTTCATCCTCAACGAACGCCGCAGCCGCAACCCGCTGATGCCCCTCTCGATCTTCCGGGTGAAGGGGTTGGCTGCGGCCGATGCGAACGTGGCTGCTCGCGATGGCCGGGTTCTTCGCGATGTTCTTCTTCGTGACGCTTTACATGCAAGAGATCCTCGGCTTCTCGCCGATTCAGGCAGGCGCGGCGTACCTCCCAGTGACGGCTTGCCTGGCGGTCGCCTCCGGCGTCTCCTCGCAGCTGTTCGTGCGGATCGGGACTCGGCCAGTGATCGTCGCCGGAGCGCTGCTGAGCGCCGGCAGGGATCTACTACCTCTCGAGGATCCCGCTGCACGGTTCCTACGTGCCCAACGTGCTCCCGGGAATGGTGATGATGGCGCTCGGATTCGGCGCGGTGTTCGTGGGCGTCACCACCGCAGCCAACGCGGGGGTGCCGGCTGACAAGGCCGGGCTCGCAGCCGGCCTCTTGAGCACGTCCCAGCAACTGGGGATGGCGCTCGGACTGGCGGTCCTGTCCGCGATCGCCACCGCCCGCACCGATCACCTGCTCACGGCACACGCGTCGCGACCCGAGGCGCTCACCTCCGGCTACCAACGCGCGCTGCTGGTCTGCAGCATCTTCGTCCTCGCCGCGGCGGTGATCGCGACCCGCATCCCAAGCGCCCGGACGGCCGCGCAGCCGGTCGTCGTTGCCGACGACCCCGCTCTCGAGCCGGCCGCCCTATAGACCCCAGAGCTCGCCGCGCGGATTCCCGCACAGCTGGTGAGAGAGCCTGGCCCGTAGAAGCGCCCGGCTCAGCCGACGATTGAGTCACCCATAGCCTCGGATGCGACCAGTCCGGCCGACCGCCACGCCGCGTTCCGGCTACGCGGTCCGCGGTTGCATCTCGCCAGCAGGGGGCGGGGATCCGCTGATGACAGTCGCAGCCGGGGATCCGGGTGCGTTGTCGGCGGCCACGCTGACGTGCACGCTCTGCGCGGCTTCGGCCCCCGCGCCTGGGAAGGTGACCGTGCCGCTTGGGCTGTCGATCGGCCGGCGGTGGATCGCAGGCGGCGTCGGGTCGTGCAGATCCCCCACTGCGACAACGAGACCGGACGGTGTCGCGATGTGGGTGTCGTAGGTGACCTGAAGGTCGTTGCCCACAGTGACGGCGGATACGGAGGGCGCTGTCGGTGAAGGTGGCGGCGCGGGGGCTGCCGCAAGAGCCGCCTCGTGCGCCGCGGCGGACGCGAGCAGCACGTCGGGGTCCTTGTACTGGGCATGGCCGCCGGGTCCTCTGGGGCTGGAGTCGTCGAGCGGGTTGCTGTCGCCAGGCGTCGGCGTGGTGCCGCCCCACATGCCCGGCCAGACTGCCCACCCGTCCACGCCGGCGACGTCAGACAGGATCTCCAAGGTGAGGGGCGGCGCCGGGCGCTTGCCGTCGGCGAAGTCAAACCAGGTCCCGGTCCAGTGCACGTCGGCGGAGAAGTACGACGCGTGCGACCCGCGGGCGGGGTAGACCACCGGCTGCTCGCCCACGCGCTCAACCTGGTTCCAGGGACGCTGCCCGGCGTGTGCGTGCTGCGCATAGACCGCCAGGTCAGGGACCGCGCTCGTGGGGTCGAGGCGAAGCTCGATCATCTCCCAGTCGCCCTCGTGCAGGCCGGCCTTGATGAACGGGCCAACCAGGTTGTAGTCGTTGTAGAAGTAGAAGAACCAGTAGGCGAGCCACAGGCGACCGTCGCTGCCAGTCGCCGAGTGGCCGTACACGCGGTTGGCGTACTTCGGCTGCGCGTGCATGGTCCGCGCCGCGGCGACGTAGTCCTTTGAGGTGACGCCGATCCGGTCATCGGCAACCACGGCGTCGCCATTGGCGTAACGCCCGGGGCCGAGAAACTCCAACGAAAGCGGCGGCTGGCCACCGGTGGGAGTGGCCGCCGCAATGACCGTCCCGTCGGCTCGCTTGAGCTGGTTGCCGGGGTTGTCCGTCCACTCCGACGCCGCATCCGCGAAATATGGCTCCTGCGAGTCGTAGCGCAGTACGGGAGTGTGGCGCCCCAGCAGCTGGGCCAGATCCGTGGTCGCGGCCATCGCTGGGCCGAACCTACCACCGCCTGGGAGGCGACTCCTCCGGGAGAGAGGCGCGTATCGATCCCGTTGGATATGTTTCCCGCGGATGCCGGCTGACCTTGTCATCTCCTACGACGGCACATCGAATGACGATGATGCGCTCGCCTTGGGCAGGCTCTTCGCGCAGACCGGGTCCTCGGTCGCGCTGGCCTATGTGCGCCACTCCAGGGAGTTTGACCCTCAGCGGGAGCAGGTCGCCCAGCACGACGCCGAGCAGCGCTTGGAGCGTGGGGCCGCGCAGATGGACGGTTCGGTTGCTCGTTACGTCGAGGTCGGGGCCGCCACCGGGGAGGTGCTGGGCGAGCTCGCGCAGCGGTTGGGTGCCTCGATTATCGTGTTCGGCTCGGATTACCGCACGCCGCCCGGCCGGGCGGAACCGGGAACGTCGGCGCAGCGCCTGATCGAGGGTGGCCGCGTCGCGATTGCCGTCGCGGCGGCAGGGCTGCGCGCCAGGACGGACCTTGCGATCAGGTCGATAGCGGTGCCATTCGCCGGCCCGATCAACGATGACGCGCGAGCTACTGCGGCGGCGCTCGCCGCCAGGCTCGGGGCCGCGGTGGTCGACGCGAGCTCCGCACCGGTGGACCTGATCGTGGTCGGCTCACAAGCCGGCGCGCCGAAAGGTCATGTGGTCGTCGCCGGAGAGGTCCGTAACGAGCTCAACAGCGCTCGCAGCTCTGTGCTCGTGCTCCCGGCCGAGAGTCGCATCGAGTTCTGAGCGCAGCACAGTGAGCGCGGCGGGTCCACCGCCGTTCGGGTCCTGACGGTCCGCCACCGGCCACACGTTCGTAACCACGGTTCGTACCGCGTCAAGGGCTACGCGGGCGACCTCGAGGTCTTCGACTCGTTCACGCTGACCCGTCCCCGCAACGACGGCTGACGCTCTCGGCGCCCCGGAAGGCTCCGGTCTTCCGCCGCGCGGGCCGGCCCATTCAAGTCTCACGGGCGGCGTGTCGATAGAAGTCTGGTTAGCGCCGCGTTCCGCCTAGAGGTGACATTGCCTCATATGACACGACCGGAAGGGCGGGCGTCCCCTTGGGGCGCCGCTAAGGTCGTTGGGGGGGCCGGAGCCGCGAGCGCTGACCACAACAAACGGGCGCTCGACCGTGTTCTGGTTCTCGTGCCCCTGTTTCCAACCATGTGTGAGGCTTATGAAGCGCTGTCTACCCATTCTCCTGTCCCTGTTCGCTCTGGTTGTCCCCGCAACCGCAGGCGCCGCGATTACGTTCGGCGCCCAAGTCGGCAACGAATTCGTCAACCAGTCGCGCGGCGAGGTGTCGCAGACGAGGGTGATGAGCGACCTCAAGGCGCTGTACAAGGCTGGGGGCCGGGTGGGCCGCGGAGATTCGGACTGGGCGGCCACCGAGCCCAAGGCCCCGGTCCGCGGGCGCCATACCTATCGCTGGGCCTATGACGACCTGATCGCGTCTCAGATGGCGTCCGCCCGACTGCGCTGGGAGCCGACGCTGGCGTTCGCGCCGCGCTGGGCGGAGGTTCACCGCTCCAACGTGCTGCATCTCAAGTCAGGGCGGGCGATTGCCTACCTCCCGCCGGCTCACAACGCGGATTTCGCGACGTACGCGACCGCGTTCATGAAGCGCTACGGCCCGCACGGCGCCTTCTGGAAGGCCAACCCCAAGCTCCCCTACGTGCCCGTCACCGCCGTCGAGGTGTGGAACGAGCCAGACAACACCCACGACTGGGGGACCGACATCAACCTGTCGGTCTACGCGGGGATGTACGAGGCGGTCCGTACCGCCGTCCACCGCGTCTATCGCGGCGCCCGGGTGATGACGGGTGGGCTGGCGTGGACCGAGTCTTCGCTGCCGCGCCTGCTCAAGGCGTTCCGGGGCAAGCCGATGGATGCGGTCGGCATTCACCCCTATGGCGCGACGCCGAGCCAATCGGTCAAGGTGGCCACTGACGCGCTGGCCGTCATGCGCCAGTACGGTCGCGGCCGGACGCCGGTCTCAGCCAACGAGTACGGCTGGACCTCGATCCGCCACACGTGGGGCTCGACGAACGCGAAGAACGTCAAGAGCTACGCCTACAACGCACTGATCGGCCTCTCGAAGCTGCGGCTCTCCGAGATCGTGCCGTTCCTCTGGGGCGATCCCTCGTGGGGCCTGAGCTCCGGCTCCTTCGCCAAGGCATTGGCGAAGATCCAGCACCACAACTGAGCCGGCCGGTCACGCCGGGCCCGGGCGCGCCACGTGCGCGGCCGGTCCGGCGGGCCTGCCGATGCCGCCTCCTCAGGGGGCGAGAATCTGGCTGTGGAGGTCGAGAAGTCGTGGCACGTCAGCGTCGTCGACCCGGCCCATCCCGCATTCGGTGCAGATCCCCCAATCGCGGGCTCCCCCGACAGAGTTGATCAGCGCGGCGTCGATGTGCTCGATCTGCTCGGCGGTCGTGCCGGGCGCCTGATCATCGGGGTGGTACGGGACGAGCGCAAACGAGAGCTCGGTGTCAGGCCCGGTCCTCAGGCCGCCGAGAGGCTCGAAGTAGGCGCTGTCGTTGCGGCCCTGGGGCACCGTGAACGAGACGAAGTTGAGCGGACGCTGCGCCGCGGAGCTCACCGCGTTGACGAGGTCGACCTGCATCTGCAGCGACTCAGGCTGCTTGAAGTGCTGGTGCCCGTAGTCGCCGTAACAGAGATGCATACCGACCGGGACGTCGCCGGGTACGCGCTCAAGGCAGCGCACCAGTCCGGGGGCGATCTGGTCGATCGGAATCTTTGGCCCCATCGCTCCCTCGAGCGCGCCGAACTCGACCGCGACGTCCCACTGGACCGCCACCCGCTCGTGCGGAAGCCGCTCGAGCGCGGTGTCGAGGTCGGCGAACAGCGCCTGCTCGTAGGAGGGCGCGACCTTGGGCAGGTCATTCGGTGCGATCGTTCCCGCCATCGAGGCCAGGGGCGTCGGGTACTGAAGCTGCAACCGTACGTCGACGGGGATCGTGCCGTCGTTCTGCATCCGCTCAAAGGTGGCAAACGACTGCGTGTACTCATCGGCATAGCCAAGGTTGGGCCAGTCGATCATCTCGGCCGACGCGCCCTCGGTGAGGCGCAGCTGAGGCATCAACGGGGCGTCGGGCGTGGTCTCGTAGGCCATCCCGACCGTCACGGTCTCGAACTCGGGCATCTGCTCGAACTTCCGGGTCTGGAAGCTGATCCAATAGTTGCGGTCTCCCGTCTCCCCGTCAGTCATCCGGCGGACGCCGTTCGGGATCCGCGAGCTGATCTCTCGCATCACGGTCTCGGCGTCGGGCAGGTTGACCGAGCCGTTGAAATGCACGCTGCTAGGTGGCATTGCTGTCCTCTCGGTGGGTCTCCGCTCCGGCCCGTCATATCACGCCCAACGCCCTCCGGCCATCTGGGCCGCCTTCTCCAGAACCACCACAGCGCTGCACAGCGAATCGGCGGCGGTCAATGGGAGGCGACCGTGGGTCAAACCGGGCGGATAATCGGCGACATGCGCTTGGGCATCGCCGATCATTTCGGCTGGGCCGTTGCGGTAACGGCGTCGGAACGTCACGAGGTGGTGGACCGCCGACGGATCGAGTTGATCGAACCGGGCATCTCGGCGGCACCGATCCACTACGAGAGCAGGCGTCTTGAGGTGGCCGCGACCGCCGCGCTGGTCGCGACGGCGCGAGCATCCATCGTGCGGGCCACGTCAGCTGCGCTGGACGAGATCGCGACCACCGTCCCGGCGCCGATCCGCTCGATGTCGCTGCGAGCATGGCCACTTGACTTCCCCGAGGACATCGGCGTCCAACGCCGCTCGCCATATGAGGCTCGCGCCGACGCCATCATGTATCGCCAGGAGCTCTCCGAGCTCGCCCACGCCCGTGGCTGGGAAGTCCACGTCTATGACGCCAAGGCAGTGATCGGTCAGGCGGCAAGGCTGCTGGCGGGGCGGGCCGACGAGGTTCTGCAGGGACCTCGAGCAACGCTGGGGCCACCCTGGACCAAGGACCATCGCGTAGCGCTCGCCGCGACGATCGTCGCCGGCTGAGACCATTGCCCAACCGGCCCGCCAGGCTCTATGGTTTCGCGCCATGGGGCGGCGCTCCGGTTGCGCGTTGGTGGTGGTGCTGGCGCTGAGTGTGGCGCTCGCGACGCGTGCCGATGGGCGTACGCGGGTGCTGGCGCGCTGGACGGTGACGATCACCGGTAGCGTCCGTCACAGTTGGTCGCTCCCGGACTCGGAGCCGTGCCAGGCGACGGGCAATGGCTCGGTCAGCGCGCGTTTCGCGAGCACGCGCGCCGAGCGGATCACGATCGCCGACAACGGGTACGGACCCGGCGACATCTCGTGGGACCAGGTCTTCCACCACATCAGCGGAACGATCACCGCAGTCGACGGCCGTACGCGCAACCCTCCCGACCCGGGCCAGACGTGCGACACGACCGTTCCGGTACCGGACACGCGGGCGTGTGGCACTCGCCGCTTCCATACCGGCCTCGCCGTCGAGTCGCCGCTGGTTCCCCGGCGTCGCGGTTACGTCCTGACTGACAACGGCAGCTTCACGACCCCCGCGCTCAACGCGCCCGACGGCGTCCAGGACTGCCAGCTGGACGGCTTTGACAGCTTCGCGTTCATCAGCGGTAGGGCCCGACCGGGCTCCGAAGACCTTCCGCTCCCGCGCTATCCCAGCGACGCTCAGCTGGGCGCGCGCCACGGCCGGATCGTGGTCACCGCCTCTCAGACGCGCCGCTTCGTGGCGACAGCGGTGACCGTCCGCCGGGTCAGGCTGGTCTTCACACGCGTCGGCTGAACCAGGCGCTGACCAGCAGGACATCGTGGTCGGTGTGCGTGGCCGGCTCCACGCGTGCTGACGGCGAGCGCAGCGCGCCGGTTCCGTAGACCTGCTGACTGCCGGGGTCCTGGTGGGCGGACCGGTCGGTGCGGGTCCAGAAGGCGTGGGGAGCACAGGACGGGAGACGATTGACGTCGCCCCCGAAGATGACGGTGCGAGCGGATGCGCGACGTGCCAGGAGCGACGTGAGCTCGGCGCACTGCGGGTCGTTCGCGGCCGCTTCAACGGGCTCGTGGGAGGCCAGGTGCGCGGTGCACACGTCCACGCCGACTCGGGTGCTGACACACAGCCACTGGCGCTGCTCGGGGCCGGCCTGTGCCTGGAAAGCGTGGCTCTCTGCCCTCGCGATGGCGGCCCTGGTGAGCACCGCGTCACCGAAGAGCCCACGGCCGCCCGGTCGAATGCAGTGGAGCGGTTTGCCGTAGTAGATAACGCTCGAGAAGCGCGCGTGATAACCGGTTCGCCGAGCGATCAGCGCGACGTCACCGCCGCACGCCTCGTTGATGGTGACCGCGTCCGGGTGCGCCTGACGGATCCGGGCGACTGCCTCCTGCACCCCGGCCGGGTATCTCACCTTGGCGTAGCAGCCGGCCACGCCGGACAGGCACAGGTTCATCTGCATCAGCGTGTACGCCGAGCGCGCGGGAGGCGGCGCGGCCGCGGCCGTCTCCGCGGCTCGGCCGCAGCCGGTCAGAACGAGGATCAGCGCGCACCCCACGATCGCCGGCAGCGCTCGATGGGTCATGCGGCTTTCGCAGGTGCTCATGCCGCGCGGTATAGCAACGGACCAATGCGCCATGGCGCACTTCAGATGCCGCGCCGGCTGGGTGAGCATCAGTGGAGCGGTGTGGAGGAGCCCGGGACCGGGGTGCCGGTGGTGATGGAGGAGGTAGGGTTCCGGAAGTGCCGGGCCGGGTGCTTCGCGCCGCGATGCTGATCGGGGTCCTCCTTCCGGCGTCCGCGTCCGCGGGCGTCCGGGCGACGGTGGTCGGCACCTTCACCGCCCCCACCTACATCGCGGCCCCGACCGGCGACACGCACCGGCTGTTCGTGGTCCGGCAGTCCGGGCAGATCGAGCTGATCAAGGACGGCGGCACCCCCACGACCTTCCTGGACATCTCGAGCGAGGTGACGTTCGCCGGGGGCGAGCAGGGGCTGCTGTCCATGGCGTTCTCGCCGGATTACGCGACGAGCGGCCGGTTCTACGTGTACTACACGAGCAAGAACTGCCCGCATTCGCCCGGCTGTGATGAGCACGTCAGCGAGTTCACCGCCAGCCCCGGCGCAGACACGGCCAGCGCGGTCTCTGAGCACATCCTGATCACGATCCCGCATCCGGATCAGAGCAACCACAACGGCGGCCAGCTCCAGTTCGGCCCGGACGGCGATCTCTACATCTCGGTGGGCGATGGCGGCGGCGGGGATGACACCGAGATGAACGCTCAGCACACGACCACGTTGCTCGGGAAGCTGCTGCGCATTTCGCCGCAGGCCAATGGGTACTCGATCCCGGCGGGTAACCCGTTGGCCGGCGGGCCGGAGTGCTCGAGCGGACCGAGCACGAACTCGACGAGCTGTCCCGAGATCTGGGCCTACGGCTTGCGCAACCCGTGGCGGTTCTCGTTCGACGGCGCGACCGGCGACCTGGTGATCGGGGACGTGGGCCAGAGCGCGGAAGAGGAGATCGACTTCGCTCACCCGGGCCAGAACGTCGGCGCCAACTACGGCTGGCCCTGTTATGAGGGGTTGGAGCTCGACTCCCTGGCGCCGGCGTCGGAGTGCAAGCCGTTGCCCTCGCCGGTCGTCTTCCCCGTGCTGACCTATCCGCACCCGCAGAATTGCGGCGGGGCGGCGTTCTGCGGCGCCGGGATCATCGGCGGCTACGTCATGCACGATCCGACGCTGCCGTCGCTCGACGGCTGCTACGTGTACGGCGATCTCGCCACTCCCGGTTTGCGCGCCGTGCACGTTGCCCAGCCGTCAGCGGCGGCGTCGATCGCCCTGGGGCCGCAGATCGGCAGCCTTTCGAGCTTCGGAGTCGACGCGAGCGGCCATCTGTATGCCGCGGACATCGCCAACGGCGACGTGTACCGGATCGAGTCGGACGGCAACTCCGCCACCGACCCACGATGCGCACCGCCGCCATCGTCGCCGCTCGCCCCGCCACCGCCCGCCCCGCCGCCGCACTCGCCGGTCCGTGTCGGGCTGCCGGCGCCCAAGCTGTCCGCGCTGCGGATCGCGCCCACGACATTCCGAGCGGCGAGGTCGGGGCCGAGCGATCGGCGACACGGTCGCCGTGGCGCGACCGTGACGTTCAGGCTCGACGAGAGCGCAACGGTCGTGTTCACTGTTCAGCGGGCCCATCCCGGACGCACGATCAACGGCCGCTGCCGTCGCGTTGGCGGCTCTCACCGCAAGGCCCGGCGGTGCACGATATGGAGCGCCGTCGCGGGCAGCTTCCGCATCACCGGCAAACGCGGAGCCCACCGCGTGATGTTCACCGGGCGCATCGGCGGCCGTACGCTGGATCCGGGCCGCTACCGCCTCGTGGCCCGTGCGCACAATACGACCGGCGGCTTCAGCAGGCCGGTGCGCGCCCGTTTCTCGATCCGCGCTTGAAGGCTGCTACCCACCAGCGTGGGTCGGCGGCGTGAGTGCGGACGTCACCCGCGGGCGCCGAACCCGCCGTTGTGCTCGATGGCGACGATCTCGCGACCGAGCGGGAGCAGCGAGACCGGAATGAGCTTGAAGTTGGCCAGCCCGAGGGGAATGCCGATGATCGTCAGGCACAGCGCGACGCCCGTCACCAGGTGCGCCAGGGCCAGCCACCAGCCGCAGAGCACGAGCCAGATGACGTTGCCGATCCCGGAGGCGATGCCGGCGTCGGCGCGCTTGACGACGGTCTTGCCGAAGGGCCAGAGCGCGAACCTGGCGATGCGCAGGGCGGCGACACCAAACGGGATGGTGATGATCAGGACGAAGCAGATCAGGGCCGCGAGCGTGTAGCCGATCGCCATCCACAGCCCAGCGAGGACGAACCAGATGATGTTGAGGACAAGGCGCACCCGGTGCCGCAGGCGGTTAGCTGCCCGCCGCGGCCTCCTCCTTGAGCTGCCGCGCGAGCTCGTCGGCCTGGGCGTCGATCTCCTCGGAGACGACCTTGTTGACCGCCTTGACGTTGGCCGCGACCTGATCGGCCATGTTCGTCGCGTAGACCACGATCAACCCTGCCTGACCCTGTTCCAGCAGCTCGCCGATCGCCTTGAGATCGTGGTCTTTCATGCCGCCCTTCATGTGACCGGTGACGGCGCCGATCGCGGCGCCCGCGCCGCCCCCGACGGCCAGGCCGCCCAGCAGCCCAACGGCGGGGAAGATCGCGCATACCGCGCCGATCGCCAGACCCCAGCCGAGCCCGTGCGCGGCGCCGTGACGCGTCGGCTCCTCGTGCTTCTTGGCGACATGGATCTTGCCGTCCTCGTCGCGGGCGATGACCGCGGCGTCGAACTCATGCGAGGTCTTGACCTCGCGGTACAGCGCCTTCACCGCCGCGTAGTCGGCCTCGGCGGCGGCCAGGTCATCGTAGGAAGCCGCGAGCACCATCACCGTGTCCGGCGCGCTCATCAGTTGCTCCTCTCAGATCGTCGGCAGGACGCGCATCACACTGGCATCGCCACCGTCAGCGGCGTCACCCCATCCGGATGATGCGCGCTGCCGAGCACCGACGAAGCTGGGGCTCGGGTGGCGGCATGAACGACAAGAGCAGACATGTGCTGATCGTGGGGGGCGGCTTTGCCGGGCTGGGCTGCGCGCAGCGCCTGGCCGGCCAGGACGGCGTTCATGTGACCCTGATCGACGGCAACAACTACCACCAGTTCCAGCCCCTTCTCTATCAGGTCGCGACCTCACAGCTGGCGCCAAGCGACATCGCCAACTCGCTGCGCGCGGTGTTCGACGAGGACGACAATGTCGACGTCAAGCTGGCCGAGATCGCGGAGGTCGATCCGGTCAACCGCACGGTCACCTCGGCCGACGGCCAGCAGTGGTCGGGGGACGTCCTGGTCCTGGCCGCGGGCTCCCAACCGAATTTCTTCGACACGCCGGGTGCGGCTGAGCACGCGTTCCCCCTCTACTCACTTGACCACGCCACCAATCTCAGGTCGCGCATCCTCGGGCTCTTCGAACAGGTCGATCGGAACCCACGCCTCATCCAGCGAGGGGCGCTGAACTTCGTGATCGTGGGCGGCGGACCCACCGGCGTCGAGGTGGCGGGGGCGATCGCCGACATGGTCAAGGTGACCGTCCCGGCCGTGTACCACGACCTGGACGCGAGCGCTGCGCAGGTCCATCTGCTCGACTTCGGCGATGCCCTGCTCAAGCCGTTCTCAGACAGCGCCCACGCCTATGTCGCGAAGGTTCTCGCGGACAAGGGGGTGCAGATCCACCTCGGCACCGGGGTCAAGGAGGTCGCCAGCGGTCATGCGGTGTTCTCGGACGGCACCGCACTTCCCACTCGCTGCGTCATCTGGGGCGGGGGCATCAAGGCGGCCGCCGTCGCGGCCGACGGCGGCCTGGCTCAGGGCCGGGGGGGTCGTGTGGACGTCGAGCCCGACCTCACGCTCGCCGGTTACGACGGCGTCTACGTCATCGGGGACATCGCCAACATCCCGGATGGGGACGACCGTGCGCTGCCTCAACTCGGCTCTGTCGCCCTGCAGAGCGGCGCCTGGGCGGCAAAGAACATCCTGTCTGATCTCGCGGGGAAACCGCGCGAGCCGTTCGCCTACCACGACAAGGGGATCATGGCGATGATCGGTCGCGGCGCGGCGATCGCTGAGGTCGGCAAGCGCCACCACGAGATTCACGGTCAGATGGCCCACATGGCCTGGCTCGGAGTGCACGCCAGCCTGATGACCGGCACCAAGGCCAAGATCGAGGCGTTCACCGATTGGGCCTGGGATGGGTTCTCCAAGACCGGCGGGCCACACGTGCTCGACCGAGGCGATGCCGCGGTGATCGATTGGGACGACGACGCCGTGGTGGCGCCGGACAGCACGTCTGCTCCCGCGGACTGAGGGTCCGAGTTTTGGTTCACCCGGATGGGGTGATGCCGTCGCTGTAGGCGCCCCGGACCATTGGTCGGCTGGTCTGCACGCGAAATAAGGGATGGGCTCATGAGCACTGCCGTCGAATCTCGTCCAGCCACGACTGCGGGCGGGGACGGAGGTCAGCAGGTCGCGGACGTGTTCGTGATCTTCGGGATCACCGGCGACCTGGCCAAGGTGATGACCTTCAACTCGCTGTATCGGCTCGAGCAACGTGGTCTGTTGACGTGCCCGATCGTGGGGGTGGCCGTCAGCGACTGGTCGGCGGATGACCTTCGCAGCCACGCTCGGGAGGCGATCGTCAACTGCGGCACTGACGTCGATGACGCCGTGTTTGCCCGGCTGGCGGCGCGGATGTCGTATGTGAGCGGCGATTTCGGCGATGGGGCGACCTATGAGCGGGTCGCGCGGGCGCTCGGCGAGGCCCGGTGCCCGGTGTTCTACCTCGAGATCCCGCCGTTCCTGTTCGGCCGCGTGATCAAGGGGTTGACCGACGCGGGACTGACCAAGAACGGGCGGGTGGTGGTGGAGAAGCCCTTCGGTCACGACCTGCAGTCCGCTCGGGAGCTGGCGGCGGAGATTCATCAGTACATCGATGAGTCGCAGCTGTACCGGATCGACCACTTCCTGGGGAAGATGGGGCTGGGTGAGATCCTGTACCTGCGGTTCGCCAACGCGATCTTCGAGCCGATCTGGAACCGCAACTATGTGTCCTCGGTGCAGATCACGATGGCCGAGAGCTTCGGGGTCGAGGACCGCGGGCACTTCTATGACCCGGTCGGCGCGTTGCGCGACGTCGTCGTCAACCACATCATGCAGGTGGTGGCGGCGGCGGCGATGGAGGTCCCGTCGTCGGGCGACGACGAGGTGCTCAAGGATGCGCTGGCCGCCGCCTACCGGGCGATGCCGGCGGCCGATCCGGCGCACTATGTGCGCGGGCAGTACGCGGGCTACCGCGCGATCGATGGCGTCGCGCCGGATTCGACTACGGAGACCTATGCTGCGCTGCGTCTGGAGATCGACAACTGGCGGTGGTCAGGGGTGCCGTGGTTTATCCGGACCGGGAAATGCCTGCCGGTCACCCAGACCGAGCTTCGCGTCGTGTTCCGCCGGCCGCCGCGGCTTGGGTTCATGGGCTGGTCGCGCGTTCCCGAGCCCAGCCAGTTCGTGGTCAAGATGGATCCGGCGACGGGGATCCGGCTGCTGGTTGACGCGCAGCGCCACGAGGCGGTCGAGCCCGAGCAGATCAACCTGGACATGGAGTTCGCCGCGGAGGGGGGCGAGGGCCCGACGCCGTACGAGGTGCTGCTCCATGCCGCGCTGATCGGGGACAGCAAGCGCTTCACGCGTCAGGACGGGGTGGAGGAGTGCTGGCGGGTGATGGCGCCCCTGCTCGAGCATCCACCGCCGGTCCATCCCTACGAGAAGGGATCGTGGGGTCCCGAGGAGGGCGGCGAGCTGCTTGCCGGTTACGGCCGCTGGCACGACCCGTGGGTGGCGTCATGAGCACGACCAAGCCCCGCAAGAGCGCGCAGCGAGACGGTGGTCGCCCCACGGCCACATCCGGGGAGCCGTCCGCAGCCCCCCAGAGCGCGGCCGCGCCCTCGCCGTTCACTGCGATCGCGAGCTACGGCTTCCTGTCCAACTGCCACACCGGCGCGCTTGTGGCCCCCGACGGGGCGGTGGACTGGCTGTGTGTTCCGCGCTTTGACTCTCCCAGCGTCTTCGGCGCTCTGCTCGACCGTGGGGCGGGGAGCTTCAGCTTCAGCCCATTCGGGATCAACGTGCCCAGCGAGCGGGCATATGAGCCGGGGACCAACTCGCTGATCACGTCGTGGAGGACGCCGACGGGCTGGGCCACCGTCCGCGAGTCCCTGACGATGGGCCCGCGGCGCGGGGAGGACACGACCACTCCGCACACTCGTCCCCCGGCCGATGATGACGCCGAGCACGTGATGGTCCGGACCGCCATCTGTGTCGAGGGCAGCGTCGAGATCGACCTCGTCTGCGAGCCGGCCTTCGATTACGGCCGGGTCCCTGCGGAGTGGACGCTCTCGGACGACCGGCACCATGCCGAGGCCAGCGGAGCCGGACAGACGCTGCGGCTGCAGACCGACATGCTGATCGGCCTCGAGGGTGGGCGGGCGCGGGCGCGCCACGTGCTGCGCGAAGGCGAGGCGGTGTACTGCGCGCTGGCCTGGGCCGAGGAAGCCCATCTTCCCGAGACTGCGCAGGAAGCGTTCGATCAGCTCAAGGCCACGACCACGTTCTGGCGCGACTGGCTCACGCGGGCGCGCATTCCCGACCACGAGTTGGGGCCGCTCGTCCAGCGCTCGGCGCTGACGATCAAGGGCTTGACGTACATGCCGACCGGAGCGACCGTGGCCGCGCTGACCACGTCGCTGCCCGAGACGCCGGGTGGGGAGCGCAACTGGGATTACCGCTACACGTGGATCCGGGACTCGACGTTCACCTTGCAGGCGCTGCACTTCCTCAATCTGGACTGGGAGGCGGATGAGTTCATGCAGTTCATCGCCGACCTCGAGCGCAACGAGGACGGCGGGCTGCAGATCATGTATGGGATCGATGGGCGGCGTGATCTGACCGAGACGCTGCGCGAGGATCTGTCGGGCTATGCGGGCGCGCGGCCGGTGCGGATCGGCAACGGCGCGTTTGACCAGCGCCAGAACGACGTGTTCGGCGCGGCGCTGGATTCGGTGCTGCTGCACACCCAACGCAGCCAGCGTCTGCCGCGGCGGTTGTGGCCGCTGATCCAGGCGCAGGCCGAGTGTGCCACCGCGGTGTGGCGCAATCCCGATCAGGGGATCTGGGAGGCGCGCGGCAAGCCTCAGCAGTACGTGTCCTCGAAGCTCATGTGCTGGGTTGCGATGGATCGTGCCGCCAAACTCGCCCAGATCCGGGGGGAGCCGGCCCTGGCGACCTCCTGGGCGCAGACCGCCGAGGAGATCAAGGCCGACATCCTCGAGCACGGGGTCGACGCCCGGGGTGTGCTGCGCCAGCACTACGCCACCGATTCGCTGGATGCCTCGACGCTCCTGGCGGCAATGTTCGGGTTCCTCCCGCGGGACGACGACCGGCTGCGCGCCAGCGTGCTCGCCATCGCCGACGAGCTGACCGAGAACGGCTTCGTGCTCCGGTACCGCACCGACGAGACTGATGACGGGCTGTCGGGCAAGGAGGGGACGTTCCTGATCTGCTCGTTCTGGCTGGTCTCGGCGCTGGCGATCATCGGCGAGATGCAGCGGGCGCGAGACCTGATGGAGCGCCTGGCGCGGGTGGCCTCGCCGCTGGGGCTGTATGCGGAGGAGTTCGACGTCGACACCGGGCGGCACCTCGGCAACTTCCCGCAGGCGTTCTCGCACCTCGCGCTGGTCGAGGCCGCCGGACGAATCATCGTTGCCGAGCGTCTCCAGGAGCTGGGCGCATGACTGACTCGTATGACGTGATCGTGATCGGGAGCGGCGCCGGAGGCGGCACGCTGGTGCACCGTCTGGCACCCTCGGGCAAGCGGATCCTGCTGCTCGAGCGCGGGGGCTGGCTGCCGCGCGAGCCGCAGAACTGGCTGGCCGAGGACGTGTTCGTGGATGGCCGCTACACCTCGCCCGAGACCTGGTACCACGCCGATCTGGAGCCGTTCGCCCCGCAGGTGCACTACTACGTAGGCGGCGCCACGAAGCTGTACGGGGCCGCGCTGTACCGCCTACGCGAGCAGGACTTCGGCGAGATGCAGCACTACGACGGGCTGTCTCCCCGGTGGCCCATCTCCTACGGGGACATGGAGCCCTACTACACGCAGGCCGAGCATCTCTACCAGGTGCACGGCGCCCGCGGAGAGGACCCGACCGAGCCGCCGTACAGCGCACCGTATCCGTTCCCGGCGGTCTCGCACGAGCCGCGCATCCAGCAGCTGTCTGACGACCTCGCCAAGGAAGGCCTCCACCCGTTCCACGCGCCGTGCGGGATCTTGCTCGACGAGGGCAACATGCCGTTCAGCCGATGCGTGCGCTGTAACAACTGCGACGGCTTCCCCTGTGTGGTCCACGCCAAGTCCGATGCCGAGGTCATCGCCGTGCGCCCGGCGATCGAGCACCCCAACGTCACGCTCCTCACCGGCGCGGAAGCGCTCCGCCTCGAATGCGACGACGCAGGCACGGCCGTGACCGGGGTCGTTGTGGACGTCAACGGCATCGAGCAGACCTTCCGCGGCGACATCGTGGTGGTGTCGTGCGGTGCCGCCAACAGCGCCAAGCTGCTGCTGTCCTCCGCGTGCGATGCGCATCCCCAGGGATTGGCCAACGGCTCGGATCAGGTGGGGCGCAACTACATGTTCCACAACAGCCAGGCCGTGCTCGCGCTGTCCAAGGACGAGAACCCGACGGTCTTCCAGAAGACGCTCGGCCTCAACGACTTCTACCTCTCCGGCGGAGATGACTTCGAGTTCCCGCTCGGCAACATCCAGATGGTCGGCAAGTCCCAGGCGCCGATGTTCCACGGCGAGAAGCCCGGTGAGACGCGCTTCGCCCCCAACTGGTCGCTCGAGCAGGTCGCCCTGCATGCCGTCGACTTCTGGCTGTCGACCGAGGATCTGCCGCGTCCCGACAACCGCGTCTGGCTCGCGCGCGACGGCAAGATCGCGATCGGCTACACGCCCAGCAACGAGGAGCCCAAGGAGCGTCTCTATGACCGGCTCAAGGCGATGCTCGGCAATCTGGGCATGCACCACGACCATCTGCTGCCCAGTCACGCGTACCTGAAGAACGAGATCCCGGTGGCCGGCGTGGCGCATCAGGCGGGCACCTGCCGCTTCGGCACCGATCCGTTGAGCTCGGTGCTCAACACCGATTGCCGCGCGCACGAGGTCGACAACCTCTACGTCGTCGACACGAGCTTCTTCCCGAGCATCGGTGCGGTCAATCCGGCGCTGACGGCGATGGCCAACGCGCTGCGGGTGGGTGATCACCTGCTCGGCCGGTTGGACGCCGCGGCGCCTCGACCCGAACCGTTGCAGGTCGCGTGACCGGCTCCAAGCGATAAGCGAGGGACGGAGCCGCCCCCGATGGCCAATGACCTAGCGCGCTGGCAGTTCGCCACCACCACCGTCTATCACTTCTTCTTCGTCCCGGTCACCATCGGCCTGGCCTTTCTGGTCGCGATCCTCCAGACGGTCTGGTACCGCACCGACAAGCCCGAGTACAAGCGCATGACGCGCTTCTTCGGGACGCTGCTCCTCATCAACGTGGCGATCGGCGTCGTCACCGGCCTGGTCCAGGAGTTCCAGTTCGGGATGAACTGGTCCACCTACTCCCGCTACGTGGGCGGCGTCTTCGGCGCGCCCCTCGCGATGGAGGGGCTCGCCGCCTTCTTCCTCGAATCGACGTTCCTGGGGCTGTGGGTGTTCGGGTGGGATCGGCTCCCCAGGCGCGTGCACCTGGCCTGCATCTGGGCGGTGTCGATCGGGACATTGCTGTCGGCCATGTTCATCCTCATCGCCAACTCCTGGATGCAGCACCCGGTCGGCTACAAGATCAGCCATGGGCAGGCGCAGCTCACCAACGTGTGGGCGCTGTTCGTGAACCCGACCTTCGTCTGGGGCTACGCGCACGTGGTCCTCGCGTCGCTGGTGACCGGCTGCCTGGTGATGCTGGCGGTGTCGGCGTGGTACCTGCGCAAGGGCGCCCATGTCGACTCGTTCCAGCGCACCGCCAAGGTGGCGCTCCTCGTGCTGATGCCCGCGATCGTGATCCAGCTCTCGGTCGGCAACCAGCTCGGCGTGATCGAGGGCCACTACCAGCCGATGAAGATCGCGGCCGCGGAGGCCCAGTGGAACAGCTGCCAGCCGTGCTCGTTCTCGGCGTTCCAGATCGGCGGCGGCGCCAACGACCAGACGCCGAAGGAGATCATCCCCATCCCCCACCTGCTGTCGGTCCTCGCGACCGGCACCTGGAACGGCGCCGTCACGGGCCTCAACCAGCTCCAGGCCCAGTACCAGGCCAAGTACGGCCCGGGCAACTACGTCCCGGACGTGTTCATCCAGTACTGGTCGATGCGGGTCATGGCCTACCTCGGCAGCCTGGTGCTGCTCCTGGCGCTCTGGGGCGGCTGGTTGCTGCACCGGGGACGGCTGCAGGGATCGAGACTGTTCTTGACACTGTCGGTGTGGGCGGTGATCACGCCGTTCTTGATGAACACCGCCGGCTGGCTGCTGACCGAGAGCGGCCGGCAGCCATGGATCGTGCAGGGGTTGCAGAAGACGGTCAACGCCAACTCCCCCTCGGTCAGCGCGACCGAGATCTGGATCAGCCTGGCCGTCTTCGTCCTGTCCTACATCGCGCTCGGCGCCGCCGATCTGTTCCTGATGCTCCGCTACTCCCGCCGCGGGCTGGCCGAGGCCGATGCCGAAGCCTCCGAACCCGAACCGTCCGCCGGCGCCTTCCCCGCCCTGACCTACTGACCCATGCAGCTGCACACGATCTGGTTCATCGTCATCGCCGTTTTCTGGGTCGGGTTCTTCGTGCTCGAGGGCTTTGACTTCGGCGTCGGCGTGCTGCACCTGTTCATCGGCCGCAACGACACCGAGCGCCGCGTCGCGATCAACACCATCGGGCCGTGGTGGGACGGCAACGAGGTGTGGCTGATCGTTGCCGGCGCGTCGATGTTCGCGGCGTTCCCGGGCTGGTACGCCACCATGTTCTCAGCGCTGTACCTCGCGCTGGTGCTCCTGCTCGTGGCGCTGTTCGCCCGCGGCGTCTCCTTCGAGTACCGCGGAAAGAGCGAGAGCCCGCGCTGGCGCACCGGGTGGACGCGGGCCCTGGCGATCGGCAGCGCGCTCATCCCGCTCCTGATCGGCGTCGCGCTGGGAGACCTTCTGCACGGCCTGCCGATCAACTCCCAGCACGAGTTCACCGGGAACTTCTTCGACCTGCTCACCGGCTATGGCCTCATGACCGGCGTGGCCCTGCTGGCGCTGTGCCTGCTGCATGGCGCCACGTTCCTCGCGCTGCGCACCACGGGTGAGATCCGCGACCGTGCGCGCGCCGCGGGCCGGATGCTCGGGGTCGTGGCGATCGTGGCCAACATCGCCTGGTGCATCTGGACCCTGGTCGTGATCGGCGGCGGCACGGTGCCGGAGCCGACCCAGATCTTCGGGGTCCTCGCCGTGATCTTCGCGCAGCGCCTGGTCACCAGCGGCAACGACGGCTGGGCCTTCGTGGCGTCGGGGTTCGCGATTGCCGCGAGCATCGGCCAGATCTTCATCGCCCTCTATCCCAACGTGATGGTGTCGAGCACCAACCACGCCTACAACCTCACGGTCAACAACGCCTCCTCGGGGCACTACGCCCTCGTTGTGATGACCGTGGTCGCCGTGCTGTTCATGCCGCTCGTCCTGCTCTACCAGGGCTGGTCGTTCCACGTGTTCCGCCGGCGGGTGGGCGCGCCCCCCACGTCGTCGGGGTAACAGCTGGCGATGCCCGCCCTTGACCCACGCCTGCTCCGTCGCACCAGGTCGGCGCGGCCGCTGCTCGCGACCGACATCGCACTCGGCGTCGGCAGCGCGCTGACGGTCCTGGTCCAGGCCTTCGTGCTCGCGCGGATCGTGGCGCGCGGATTCCATGGCATCCCGCTCGACCGGCAGTGGCGCGACATCGCCGTGCTGGTGGTCGCCTTCGCGCTCCGCGGGGCGCTGACCATGGGGATGGCGGTCGCCGGCCACCGTGCCGCATGGAGCGTGCTGTCCGAGCTTCGGTCCGCGATGGTGCAGAAGCGGCTGCGATCGCAGCCGATCGCCACCGACGGGACGAGCGGGGCGGAGGTCGCCGCCGTCGCGGTCCAGGGCATCGAGGGGCTGGAGGGCTACTTCTCCCGGTACCTGCCGCAGGTCGTGCTGGCATCCGCGGTGCCGTTCATCGTCATCGCCGCGGTCGCGGTCATTGACTGGGAGTCGGCGCTGATCATGCTGCTGACACTGCCGCTGGTGCCCGTGTTCATGTGGCTGATCGGCCGCTACACCGAACAGCGGACGCGGGAGCGCTGGCAGGCGCTTCGGCGGCTCTCGACCCACTTTCTCGACGTCGTGCGGGGCCTGCCCACCCTCCGCGCCTTCGGCCGAGCCGACGACGAGCTCGCGACGCTGGCCGCGGTCAGCGAGCGCTATCGCGCGACGACCATGGGGACGTTGCGCGTCAGCTTCCTGTCGGGCTCCGTGCTGGAGCTGGCGGCGACCCTCGGTGTGGCCCTTGTCGCGGTCACGGCAGGCGTGCGCCTCGTCAACGGGTCCGTCGGCCTCCAGACGGGGCTGACCGTCATCGTCCTGGCGCCCGAGCTCTACCTGCCGTTCCGGCGCCTCGGCGCGGAGTATCACGCCAGCGCCGACGGTCTGGCGGTGGCGGAGCGGATGTTCGAGCTGCTCGACGCTCCGGATGCGGTGCCCGGGGGCGGTCAGCGGCTGGCGCCGAGCCCTGCGCGGGCTTCGGTCCGGTTCGAGCAGGTCTCGTTCTCCTACCCGACGCGACCCGTTCCCGTCCTGGAGAGTCTGGATCTCGAGCTGGCGCCGGGCGAGACGGTGGCGCTCGTGGGCGAGAGCGGCGCCGGCAAGAGCACGGTGGCGGCCCTGCTGCTCGGCCTGCTCGAGCCGACCTCCGGACGCATCACCGCGGGCGGCGTCGATCTCAGCGGCTGCGATGCCGAATCGTGGCGGCACCAGATCGCCTGGGTGCCCCAGCATCCGACCCTATTCCGCGCGACCGTCGCCGACAACATCCGGCTGGGCGATCCGGCGGCCTCCGATCGGCGTGTGCGCGACGCGGCCGCGCTCGCCGGCGCCGCCGACGTAATTGCGCACCTCCCTGAGGGCTATGCCACCGTGGTCGGCGACGGAGGACGGGCGCTGTCGCCGGGCGAGCGCCGGCGGATCGGGCTCGCGCGGGCCTTCCTGCGCAACGCGCCGCTCGTGATCCTCGACGAGCCGACCGCCGATCTGGATCCGGCCAGCGTCGCCGTCGTCGCCCAGGCGGTCCGACGGCTGCGCGAAGGCCGGACGATGCTCGTGATCGCGCACCGCCCGGAGCTCGTCCGTCACGCCGACCGGGTCGTGGTTCTGTCGGGCGGCGCGGCGGTGTCCGCGATCGAGCGGAGCGCCGCGTGAGCGCGACACCCGCGGCTCTCCTGGAGATGGCGCACGCGCCTCGGCGGCGCCTGGCGGCCGCGTCGCTGCTCGGCGCGCTGACCGTTGTGTTCGGCGTGGGGCTGATGGCCAGCGCCGGCTACCTGATCGCGCGGGCGGCCGAGCGCCCGGCGATCCTGTCGCTCGAGGTGACGATCGTGGCGGTCCGCTTCTTCGGTCTCGGACGGCCGGTGATCCGCTACTTCGAGCGCCTGGCCTCCCATGATCTCGCGCTGCGCTCGCTGGGCCGGGTGCGCGCGACGTTCTACGAGCGCATCGTGCCGCTCGCCCCCGGGCAGCTCCACGCCTACCGCGCGGGTGACCTGCTGTCCCGGATGGTCGCTGACGTCGATGCCCTGCAGAACCTGTATCTGCATTGTCTGGAGCCGCCGATCGTCGCGCTCCTGGCCGGCGCGGTCTCGGTGGGCGTGGCGACCGCCGTACTCCCTGCCGCCGGTCTGATCCTGGCGGCCGGGCTGCTCGTGGCGGGGCTCGCGGTCCCCGCGACGTCGAGTCACCTCAGCGCGCGTGCCGGCCGCCGGCAGGCCGGCGCGCGCGCTGAGCTCACCGCGGAGCTGATCGAGCTCACCCGGGGTGCCCCGGAGCTGGTCGCGTTCGGGTCCGAGCGCGCCGCGCTGGATCGCGTCCGGTCCGCAGACTCGGCGTTGGTGGCGCTGGGCCGGCGTGACGCGCTTGCCACCGGCGCCGGCGACGCCCTGGCCCTGGCCCTGAGCGGAGCCACCATCGCCGGGGTGCTCGCGGTCTCCTTGGCGGCGTCCGCCGAGGGCCGGCTGGACCGGGTGCTGGTGTCGCTGCTCGCGCTCCTGGCTTTGGCCTCCTTCGAGGCCGTGACGCCGCTGGCCAAGACCGGCCGCGAGCTGGCGGTGACGCTGACGGCCGGCCGTCGCATCCTCGAGCTCACCGGTGAGAGCGCTGCGGTGCGCGACCCCGCGCGTCCTCTCCCCGCGCCGCGATCGCCGTTCGCCGTGGAGCTCGAGCACGTGCGCGCGCGGTACCCGGGTCAGGCCTGTCCGGCCATCGACGATGTCAGCCTCAGGCTCGAGCCCGGCGAGCGGGTCGCGCTCCTCGGTCCGAGCGGTGCGGGCAAGACGACCATCGCCAACCTCCTCCTGCGCTTCCTCGACCCCGAGGAGGGGCGGCTGACGCTGGCCGGCCGCGACCTGCGCGACTACCGTCAGGATGACATTCGCCGAGCGATCGCGGTGGCCGGTCAGGAGGCGCATCTCTTCTCGGCGAGCATCCGCGACAACGTGCGGCTGGGCCGGCCGGACGCGGCGGAGCAGGACATCATCGGCGCGCTCCGTGACGCCCGGATCTCGGCGTGGGTCTCGGGGCTGCCCGACGGGCTGGACACCTTCGTGGGCGAGGAGGGACGCGCGCTTTCGGGCGGCCAGCGCCAGCGGATCGTGCTGGCGCGCGCGCTGCTCACCGGGGCGCCGCTGCTCGTCCTCGACGAGCCGACCGCGCACCTCGACGCAGGGACCGCCGGCGATCTTGTCCGGGACGTGTTCGATGCCGCCGGGGATCGAACGGTGCTCCTGATCACGCACCGGAGCGAGGGTCTGGACCTCGTTGACCGAGTGGTCTCGTTGTGAGCCCGTGCTGTCCGCAACTACCAAGGAGGAGCAGATGGATGTCAAATGGCCTGTTCGCAGTGTGGTGGCGGGTGCGGCCGGCACCACGGCACTCAGCCTCGCCTATGTGGTCGAGCGTCGCGTCCGAAGACGGCACACCGGCCCGCTGGACTACGACGACTCGCTCGTGCCCGGCCAGATCGTCGTTTCGATCCTGCACCTGCCGCATGTGACCGCCCGCGACGACCGCGACATCGGGTGGGCGCTGCGCTGGGGCTACGGCTCGGCGTTCGGCCTCTTTCACGGGCTGCTGCGCAGGCAGATCGGCGAGCCGTGGGCCACCGCGGTCTTCGGCAGCACCCTGATGACCGCCACCTTCACGCTGTTCCCCCTGCTCGGCCGCACCCCGCCGCCGTGGCGGTGGCCTCCGGACGTGATGGCGACCTGCCTGGGCACCCATGCGGCTTACGTCGCCACGGTCGCCGCGGTGGATGACCAGGTCCGCCGGCGGGGGGGTGCGGCCGCGGCATGACGACTCGCGCGCTGCTCGAGCAGACCGCGGGACTGGCGGCGGGTTATCTGGAGAAGCTGCCCGACCGGCCGGTGGGGTGGCTGGCTGACGTCGAGGAGCTGCGGTCGCGCCTCGGCGGCCCGCTGCCCGAGACGCCCACGGATGCGCGCGAGGTGATCGCCGAGCTGGCCGCCGGGGTCGAGCCGGGGCTGGTGGCAAGCCCCGGCGGGCGCTACTTCGGCTTTGTCATCGGCGGGACCACCCCCGCCGCGATCGCCGCCGACTGGCTCACGTCGACATGGGACCAGAACGCGGGCCTCTTCGTGTGCTGCCCGTCCTCGGCCGTGGTCGAGGAGGTCGCGGGAGTCTGGCTGGGACAGCTGCTCGGGTTGCCCGACGGGGCGGGCTTCGGCCTGGTCACCGGCTGCCAGATGGCCCATGTCACGGCACTGGCCGCCGCCCGTCACAGCGTGTTCGCCCGCGTGGGCTGGGATGTCGGCGAGCGTGGTCTCATCGGCGCCCCCCTGATCCGCGTCGTGGCCGGCGCGGAACGGCACGTCACCGTCGATCGCGCGCTGCGGCTGCTTGGCTTCGGCACCGGCTGCGTGACACCGATCGCGGCCGACCGGCAGGGCCGGATGGTCCCGAGCGCGCTGCGCGAGGTGATCGGGGCAGCCGACGGGCCGGCGATCGTCTGCGCTCAGGCCGGCAACGTCAACACGGGCGCGTTCGATCCGCTTGACGAGATCGCCGACATCACGTCGGAGGCCGGCGCGTGGCTGCATATCGACGGCGCCTTCGGCCTGTGGGCGGCGGCCAGCCCCGCGCACCGCCACCTCGTGGCCGGCGCCGGGCGCGCGGACTCGTGGGCCGTTGACGCCCACAAGTGGCTCAACGTCCCCTACGACAGCGGGATCGCTTTCTGCGCGCATCCCGAGGCCCAGCAGGCGGCGATGGGCGTCCGCGCCAGCTACCTCATCCACGCCGATGCGGGCGGCCCCCGTGACGCGCTGGAGTGGAATCCGGAGTTCTCGCGCCGCGCGCGCGCCTTTCCCATCTACGCGGCGATCCGCTCGTTGGGTCGCTCGGGGATCGCCGACCTGATCGGGCGATGCTGCGCCCACGCACGCCGCTTTGCCGACGCGCTCGATGCGGCGCCGCACGCCGAGGTGCTCAACGACGTCGTGCTCAACCAGGTCCTCGTCCGCTTCGTCGACGAGGCCGGCGATCACGATGCCTACACCGACGCGGTCATCGAGGCCGTCCAGAGCGACGGCACCTGCTGGCTGAGCGGCACGACCTGGCAGGGCATGCGGGCCATGCGCATCTCGGTGTCGAGCCAGTCCACCACGACCCACGACGTGGACCGGTCTGTCGAGGCCATCCTGCGCGCCGTCGCCGATCAGCGGCGCTCCCGGTGATCGCCCGCCACGTCTTTGCCGTGGCCCGCGTCTGGGTTAGGCTCTGAGCCGAGGCACACCAGGTCGGCGAGAGGAGAGAGATGCTCGATTTCGGGGCCACGTTCATGCCGGACCCCCCGTCGCGGCAGTTCGTCGAGCGCATCGTGCGCGCCGAGGAGCTGGGCTTCACCCACGGGTGGACGTATGACTCGCACATCCTGTGGCAGGAGGGCTACGTCTTCCTGACGCTGGCCGCGATGGCGACGTCGCGGATCCGGCTCGGGCACTGCGTCACCAACCCCGGTATCCGCGAGCCGACGGTGACCGCGAGCGCGTACGCCACGCTCCAGGACGTGAGCGGCGGACGGATGGTGCTGGGCATCGGACGCGGGGACTCGTCGCGCCGGGTGGTGGGCCTGGATCCGGTGCCGGTGGCCCGGTTCGAGCGCTCGCTGGAGATGATCAAGGAATTGATGAACGGGCGCGAGGTGGAGTGGAACGGCAGGTCGCTGCAACTGGACTGGGCCCAGGGCCGGCCCGAGATCCCCATGTACGTGGCCGGCTACGGCCCCAGGGCACTGGGCGTGGCCGGCCGGGTGGGCGACGGCGTGATCATCCAGCTCGCCGATCCCGAGATCACCAGCTGGATCATCGAGCGAGCGCGTGCCGCCGCCGTGGCGGCCGGCCGCGACGCTGACGCCCTGGCGCCGATCGTCTGCGCGCCGGCTGTGGTCGATGCCGACGTGCCGCGCTGGCGCGAGGAGACGCGGTGGTTCCCGGCGATGGTCTCCAACCACGTCAAGGACCTGATCGCCCGCTACGGCACTGACGGCGAGATCCCGAGCGCGCTCACCGAGTTCGCGCTTGCCGTCAAGGAGTACGACTACAGCGAGCACAGCCAGGTCGGCGCCAGCCATGGCCAGTACATCAGCGACGAGATCTGCGACCGGTTCTGCCTGTTGGGCGATGCCGACCAGCAGATCGCGCAGCTGCGCGAGCTCGAGCAGTTGGGCGTCAAGCAGGTCAACCTCTACCTGATGACCTCCGAGATGGAGGACACCATGGAGCGCTACGGGCGGGAGATCATCCCGCAGTTCGAGGCGTCCACGGTGGCCTGAGAAGGGGCCCGGCCGCGACCGGCTGACAACGAACAGGAGGACGAGCATGAGCGTGCTCATCAAGGGCGGGCGCATCGTCACCGCCGCGGACAACTACGTGGCCGACGTACTGATCGAGGGAGAGACGATCGCTGCCGTGGGAAGCTCGCTCAACGGCTCGGCCGACCGGGTGATCGACGCGACGGGCAAGTACGTGATCCCGGGGGCGATCGATCCTCACACGCACATGGAGATGCCGTTCGGCGGAACTGTGAGCTGTGACGACTTCACCTCCGGGACGGTGTCGGCGGCGTTCGGGGGGACGACCTCGCTCATCGACTTCTGCCTCCAGGCGCCCGGCCAGTCGATCCCCGAGGCGCTGGCAACCTGGCACGAGAAGATCGAGCGCTGCCCACCGGTGATCGACGTGGGCTTCCACATGGCGATCACCGATCTGCACGATGGCGGCCGGTTGGAGGACGTCGCCCGCGTGCCGGACGAGGGGGTGACGAGCTACAAGCTGTTCATGGCCTACAAGGGCGCGATCATGGTGGACGACGAGACGCTGTTTCGCACGATGCAGGTGGCGGCGCGTACCGGCGCCCTGGTCATGGTCCACGCCGAGAACGGCGACGCGATCGACGTGCTCGTCAAGCAGGCCCTGGCCGAGGGCAAGACCGAGCCGCGCTGGCACGCGGCCACCCGCCCGCCCGAGACCGAGGCCGAGGCCACCAACCGGGCGATCAAGCTGGCCCACATCGCGGGCTGCCCGCTGTACGTCGTTCATGTCTCCTGCCAGGAGTCGGCCGAGCCGATCGCGATCGCGCGGTCGCGCGGCTGGCGGACGTGGGGCGAGACGTGTACCCAGTACCTGTTCATCGACGAGACCCGACTGGAGGAGCCCGACTTCGCCGGGGCCAAGTACGTCTACACGCCGCCGCCACGGGCGGCGGTCAACCACGAGCACCTGTGGACGGCGCTCCAAACCGGGGTCCTCTCGGTCGTGTCCACGGACCACTGCCCGTTCCGCTGGCGCGACCAGAAGACGCTCGGGCGCGATGACTTCTCCAAGATTCCCAACGGTGGCCCGGGGGTGGAGAACCGCCTGCACATGCTCCATCACTTCGGCGTGCGCCAGGGCAGGCTGACCATGAACCAGCTGGTTGATCTGTGCTGCACCCAGCCGGCGCGGCTGTTCGGACTGTTCCCGCGCAAGGGGACGATCACCGCCGGCGCCGACGCCGACATCGTGGTGTGGGACAGCGAGAAGCCGCTGACGCTGTCGGCCGCGACCCACCACAGCAATGTCGATTACAACCTGTTCGAGGGAACCGAGGTGATCGGCGCGCCGGAGGTGGTGCTGGTGCGCGGGCAGGTGATCGTCGATCACGACGAGCTGGTGGCCTCCCCCGGCACCGGTCAGTTCCTGCGCCGCGCACGGTTCGGCGAGCCGCTCGCCACCCGGCAAGAGGCCGCGGCCTGATCACGGGGACGGTGAGCGCCGATGCCCGCTGACGCCAGGAGGATGATCGCCGAGCTGCGGGAGCTGGCGCAGCTCACCGGAGACGAGCGCGGCGCCCAGCGCCTGGCTTGGACCGAGGTCTGGGCGCGCGCGCGCGAGTGGGAGCGCGGGCTGCTCGCCGAGCTGCCCGTCGAGGTGGAGGTCGATGAGGCGGGCAACCAGTGGGCGACGCTCCCCGGCCGCTCGCCGAGGGTCCTGATCATCGGCAGCCACATCGATTCGGTGCCCAACGGCGGCTGGCTCGACGGGTGCCTCGGGGTGCTGTCGGCGCTCGAGGTGGTGCGCTCGCTGTCCGCCGACGGCCCTCCGCCGCTGACGGTCAAGCTGGTGGACTGGGCCGACGAGGAGGGGGCCCGCTTCGGGCTGAGCCTGCTCGGCTCGATGGCCGCGGCCGGGCAGCACGACCCTGACTTCGTGCGCAAGCTGCGTGACGCCAACGGGACCTCAGCCGCCGACGCGCTCGCCGCTCACGGCATCGACCTGGACCGGATGGGGGAGTCGCACTCGCGCCTCGCCGGCGCCGCCGCCTACATCGAGCTGCACATCGAGCAGGGCCCGGTGCTCGAGGCCCGCGACCTGCCGCTGGGCGTCGTCACCGGCGTCTACGGAACCGAACGGTGGGCGGTGACGTTCACCGGGCAGGCCTCGCACGCCGGCTCCACGCCGATGGACCAGCGACGCGATGCGCTGTTGGCTGCCGCGCGGCTGGCGCTCGAGGTCCGCGAGCTGGCGCGGACGCGCGGCGGGGTCGGCACCGTCGGCCGGATCGACTCCGAGCCGGGAATCCCCACCGCTGTCGCCGGCGTGGCCACGGCGCTCGTGGATCAGCGCCATGTCGAGGCCGGGGCCCTCCGCGACCTGCACGAGCGCGCCGAGGCGGCCAGCCGCGCGATCGCCGAGGAGGAGCACGTGGCCGTGGAGTGGTCGCCGCTGTTCCAGGTGTCGCCAATCCACTTCGACGCCGACATGGTCGCCGCGGCCGGCGAGATCGTGACCGACCTGCAGGGGGTCGACGCCCGTCTACCGAGCGGCCCATTGCACGACGCCGCGCGCGTGGCGGAGGCCGGCGTGCCGACGGTCATGCTGTTCGTCCGCAGCAAGCGCGGGCTGTCGCACACTCGCGAGGAGGACACTGACGAGGCCGACCTGGAGATGGCGGTGACCGCGCTCGAGCGGCTGGTCAGGACAGAGCTCGAGCGCCGCTAGCGCTACCGCATCAGCCATCGCCACGGCTGGCGCGGTCTGGTACGTTCCTAGCGGGTCGGCGCTCAGGTTTGCGGCGCCGAGGTGACCGAGGACCGGGGGGTCCGATTGTGAGTGCTCTGATTCGCGCGGCGACCGTGCTCGCTGCTGCCGTGCTGTTCGCGCTGCCCGCGGGGGCCCAGGCCGCGCTCGTTCCGCACTTCACCCTGCTGCCGGCCTCCGGGAACACACAGCTGTCCCTGGCGCGCGACGGGGTGGCCATGGCCCCGCTGCCGGGCGGCCGGGCGCTGGTGGTCGGTGGCTTCAACGGCTCGGGGTTCCACAACACGGCCGAGATCTTTGATTCCGCCACCGACACGTTCACCCCCACGGCGACTCCGCTGCTGATGGCCCGCGAAGGCGCCGCCGTCGCTCCGCTGCCCGGTGGCCGGGTGCTCGTGGCCGGCGGAGCGACGTCGGGCTCCGTCGTGCTGCAGAGCGCTGAGGTGTTCGACCCCGCGACCGGGGCGTTCACCGCCCTCCCCGCCTCGGGCAACACGCAGCTTTCGATGCCGCGCGTCGCCGGTGCGGCAGCACCGCTGCCCGACGGCCGGGTGCTCATCGTCGGCGGATCGACGACCGGCGGTGCCGTTCTGGCGAGCGCGGAGCTGTTCGATCCGGCCTCCAACACGTTCACGGCGCTGCCGGCGTCGGGCAACAACGAATTGCAGACGGCCCGCGTCAATTTCGCCGCGGTCCCGATGCCGGGCGGGAAGGTGCTGATCGTGGGCGGCGCCGGCGCCTCCGCGGTGCTGGCCGGTGCCGAGATCTTCGATCCGGCAAGGGAGACGTTCACGGCGCTTCCCGCCTCGGGCGCGACGGAGTTGCAGACCGCGCGCACCGCGTCGGCCGCCGCGGCGCTGCCCGACGGCCGCGTCCTCATCGCCGGCGGCGACACCAGCGCGAGCGGCAGCGTCACGAGCGCCGACGTGCTCTCGAGCGCTGAGGTGTTCGATCCGGCCTCGGGCACGTTCAGCGCGCTGCCCGCATCCGGCACCACGCAGCTGCAGAACCCGCGGTCCTATACGGCCGCGACGGCACTGGGCAACGGCCAGATCCTCATCGCGGGAGGCGCCGGCCCTGACTACCTCGCCTCCGCCGAGCTGGCGACGTTGCCGCCCTCGTGCTCGCCCGGCTCGGCGTCCCTGGCCTCTGGGGCGCGCAGTGTCCAGGTGGCGCTGCACTGCTCGGGCTTCTCGTTCTCGTACGCGATCGTCAACGGCCCGGCGCACGGATCGCTGGGCGTAATCGATCAGGCCCATGGCGCCCTGACCTACACGCCCGATGCGGGGTTCGCGGGCGCGGACTCGTTCAGCTACGAGGCGACGAACCTCGCCGGGCCCTCGGCCTCGGCAACCGTGACCGTGGTCGTTCCGGCGGGACCCCCGTCGGCGTCGCTCGGGAACGTCTCGGTCCGGGGCGCATCGGCCTCCCTACCGATCACGTGCCGGGGCGCCTCGGGGTCCCGGTGCACCGGCACGGCGACGTTCACGACGCGCGTGACCTCCCGCCGGTCGGCGCCGACCGGCGTCGCTGCGCCGGCGGCGCGGCGCAAGCCCAAGGTGACAACGGTGACGGTCGCAACCACACACTTCGCCGTACCGGCGGGCCGGCGCACGACGGTGTCGGTCACGCTGAACGCGACCGGGAAGCGGCTGCTGGATCGCTTCTACGCCATGCCCACGCGCATGAGGCTCACCGGCACCCCGTCCTTGGCACGCACGGTCCGGTTCCGCTACGTCGTGATCGACGCGAGCGTGAACTTCCACTTCGAGTCCAATTCATCATCCGGCGTCACGAGCGTCACCGGGCTGACGCCCACCACCTTGCCGCACCGCGCACGCGTGGAGCTTCTCTGCCACGGGCCGGGGTGTCCGTTCAGCAAGCACGTCCTCATCGCGCGCTCTCCGCTCATCCGGCTCGCGGGCCAGTTCCACGGCGCCGAGCTGCATCCCGGTGCGGTCGTGCAGCTCATCATCACGGCGCCGTTCAGCGTCGGGGAGGTCCACATCGTCACGATCTCGCGCCACGGGCCGAGGCTGGCGGTCCGCTGCCTCCCGCCAGGATCGCGGCGCCCGGTCGTGTGCGCGTGACGCGAACTTCCACGGACTACGGGAAGTACGCCCGGGCTGCCGCGTCCTCCGTGCGCCTCACGCCGCGGCGGACGTGATCACGTGACTGTTCAGGAACGCGGCGATCAGCTCGGCTATCTCGGCGCTGTGAGTGGCCGTGGCGAAGTGGCCGGTGTCGAGGAGATGCAGCTCGGCATCGGGGAGGTCGCGAAGATACGCGCGGGCTCCCGCGGGCGGGAAGAAGGCGTCGTTGCGGCCCCAGGGGAGCAGGGACGGCGGCGTGTGGGTCCGCAGGTAGTCCTGCCACGCGGGATATAGCGCCACGTTGCTCTGGTAGTCGTAGAGCAGGTCGAGCATCACCTGGTCGCGGCCGGGCAGCTCGAGGTAGCGCTGATCGAGTTCCCAGAGGTCGGGGCTGACGCTCGAGGGGTCCGCCACGCCATCAACGTATTGGGAGCGCGTGGCCTGAAGGGTGAGGAAGCCGCGGATGGCCGACTCGTTACCGCCACGATCGCTCCAGTAGGGCTCCAGCGCCCGCATTCCCGGGCCCAGCCCGATCTCGTAGGCGTTGGCGTTCTGCAGCACCAGCCCCTGGACCCGATCGGGGTGGCGGGTGGCGATGCGGAATCCCACGGGCGCGCCGAAGTCGAACAGGTACAGGGTGAACCGGTCCAGGCCCTTGGCCTCCGTGAACCCGTCGATCACCTCCGCAAGGCGATCGAAGGTCGTGCTCCCCGTGAGGGCCGGGCTCTGACCGAACCCGGGGTAGTCGGGGGCGATCAGGTGATAGCGGCCGGCCAGTCGCCGCATGAGCTCGTCGTACTGTGCCGACGAGCTCGGGAAGCCGTGCAACAGCAGCAGCGTCGCCGCGGCTGGATCTCCGGCCTCCCGGTAGAAGACCTCACTGCCCTTCACCTCGATCGTCCGATATGCCGTCATGACCGCTCCGGGTGTCGAGGGCCGATGGTCACCGGCCCGTTTCCCCGTGAGAGCCGTCTGCGGCGCTGTTCTTACCGTCGCGCGGTAAGAAGCCCCGCGCGACGGGTGACTGATCCGCCAGCGCTACCGCGGGTCCGAGCCCGCCGCGCTGACGACACACCATTGATCCACCACACACAGGAGGCCAGACACATGCCAGTTACTCGTATCGCGATTCGCGGCGGCAAGACGCCGGAGTACAAGCGAGCGTTGATGGACGAGATCTACGAGGCGATGCGCGAGACCGTCGCCATCAAGGACGGCGACCGCTTCATGGCGATCACCGAGCACGCCGAGGACGCGTTCGCGTACGGGCCGTTTCTCGGGATCGATCGCAGCGCGGATCTCGTTCAGATCCAGGTGTCCTGGGCGCCCGGGAAGCCGACCGACGCCAAGCTCGCGATGTACCGGCGCATCGTCGAGCGCCTCGGCGCGAACCCGGGGGTCCGACCCGAGGACGTGATGATCTCCGTGACCGAGACGGCCGCCGAGAACTGGTCGTTCGGCAACGGCGAGACGCAGTTCTACCATTCCGGATGACCGTCGGCCGACCCGCGCTTGAACGCCGCTCGGAGTCGTGGGGCTCATCGCCGCCGCGGCGTCGGGCCGCCGGAGGCTATAGTCGGCCCGCGGATGCGCAGGAACTCACTCATGTGGCGCATTGGTCTCGCGACTCTGCTGGTGGCGCCTCTGCTGGCGCTCGGCACGACCGGCTCGGCCACCGCCGCCTATCCGGTCCAATACTGCGCCTCGGTCCCGATCGTGCAGGGCATTCCACCCTGGGGCTTTCACACCGGCTCGCCGATCTCAGGTGCCACGGGAAGCTACGCCCGCGGCCACGGCGACATCAGTCTCAGTGCCAACACGGTGTCCGGGATCCTCTGCCAGGTCGACCGCGTCCGCCACCAGCCCGACCGCCTGATCATCATGACGGTCAAGCGCCACCTGGTGTACCACTCCCACTACGCGGTCATGTGGGGCGTGCCCGGGAACATCATGAAGATCATTGTGCGCGTGCAGAGCAGCACCGACCCGCGCTGTCAGGTGGGCACCATCGGCCATGTGACCCTGTTCGCCAGCTACAACAACGTGCGCAGCGACAGTGTCCAGTTCTTCTTCCCGGCCGCCTGCGAGGGCCACGACCACCTGTACCACGGCCCGCAGGTCAACAACCAGGTCCCCCCGCTCTAGCGGGTCTTTCACCACCTGCGGCGACACTCGGTGAGCCGTGGGTGACCTCTCCAGCAGACCGCAGGGCCGCCGCCGACCGCGCCGCAAGGGGCGGGCGACCAAGGACGCTGAACGTCGAGCTCTGGCCAAGGCCCACGCGAGTCCCGCCCGTCCGGTGAAGCAGGCCAGGCCGGGCTTCGCCGTGCTGCATGTGGACGGCGGAGCCCGCGGAGCGCCCGGGCCGGCGGCCATCGGCTACGTCGTCGAGGACGAGGAGGGGGTTCGGCTCGCCGAGCACGCCGAGGCGATCGGCACGACCACCGCCGCCGAGGCCGAGTACCGGGCCCTGCTCGCAGGCCTGATCTGCGCTCACGAGCTTGGCGTCTCCCGCGTCGCGGCACGCTCGGACTCGAAGCTGCTGATCGCGCACGTCAACGGCGAGCGGCACATCCGCAACTCTCGGCTGCTCGAACTGGAGGCCGACATCGCCGAGCGGCGGACGCAGATCGGCACCGTGCTGTTCGAATGGATCCCCGCGACGGCCAATGGCGTGGCCCACCAGCTGGTGGCAGGCGTGCTGGGGTCAGACGAGAGCTGACAGCGGCTGAACCTAACCTTCGGCCGCCTCCATGAGGGAGGGCGCAAGGACCGAGTGAGCGGCGCCGGTCACCCGGATCCCGACGAGGCGGCCGTAGTGGTCGAAGTCCAGCACGAGGCTCTCGAGGGCTGGGATGGCGTTGGCCTCCTCCAGGGCGTCGAGGGCCACCGAGTCGCGGACCTCGGGTGCAGGTCCGACCACCAGCGCCACGGACGCTGCACCGCTGGGCTCCACGACAACGGCGATCTCGGGCACGACGCGCTCTACCTGCGCAGCGCCGGCGGCGAATCGGGCTCGGCACGTGCCGCCTCGGCGGCAAGCGGCTGCTCTTGGGCGATGGTTGCCATATTCACTCCTCCTCAGGTTGCGCGCGAATTCGTAGAGGGGTGACACCGTCGAAGCAAGAAACCCGCGGGTTTCTGCACATGCTTGGGACGGGCTCAGCTGGCGCTGATCACGGTCTGGACCAATCCGGTGACGACGTCATAGACGTGCCCGGAGACGGTCACGCGGGGAGAGATCGCCGGCGCGGAACGGAGGCGGTCGACGTCGCCGGTCACCGTCGCGACCGGATCCAGGACGGCATGCTCGCGCAGGGTTGCCTCCTCGACGCCGATCCGCCGCGCGTAGTCGCGGCGGAAGCTGTCGTCGGCGAACGCGCCGGCTCCACATTGGGTGTGGTGGATGACGGCGGCCTCGAACAGCGGGCCGTCGGGGAGAAGGTTCTCGGCGATCTTGGCGATGAAGGCGACATCGTTGACGACCTCCGGGGTGACCCGCCCGCCGACGTTGCGCACCACGATCGCGTCCGAGAGCTCGAGGCCGAGGAAATGCGCGGGGTCAACGCGCGGGTCGAGGCATGTGATCACGAACAGGCGCAGGTTGGGGAACACGACCGCGCCCTCGTGGCCGCCGGCGGCGGCGAACGCGCGGTTGCGCTCCAGCGCCGGCTCGACGTTGGCGGTGTCGCGCGGGTTGGTCTGGCGTGGCGTCATCTGGTCGGTGCTCATGGTGTTCTGTCTCCTGTAGCTTGGGGGCGGGGTCAGCTGTGCGCTGCGGCTGTGGCGGGCGTGCGTAGTGCCGGCCGCTCTGGCGTGTCGTCGCGGCTGATCGTCGGTTGGGCGGGCAGCAGTGCCAGCGCCATCACGGCGCCTGCGGCGGCGATGCCCGCGGCGACATAGTTGGCCGCGTGGAAGCCCTGGAAGAAGGCCGAGTTAGCGGAGTTGTGGATGGCTGACGCGAGCAGCGGATGGCCGGCGTGGGTCAGCTTGCCTGCGACTGTGAGCGCGGCACCGACGGATGCGTGCGCGGTCCGCACGACACTGGCAGACAACCCCCCGGGGAGCGCGCCGGTGAGCCGGCTGGCGTACAGCGACGCGTAAACGCTGCCGATCACGGCGACGCCAAGGGTGCCGCCCAGAAGCCGCGTGGCGTCGTTGACCGCTGACCCGACGCCGGCCTTCGCTTTCGGGACGACGCCCATGATCGCCTCGGTCGCGGGCGCGCTGGTGAGGCCCATCCCTGTCCCGAGCACGACCATCTGGGCGGCGATCGTCCCGTAACCGGTCGTGACCGATGAAGTCGAAACCCACAGATAGAACGCGGCCATCGAGAACAGCCCGGAGGCAACGATCAGCTTGGTACCGAACCGGACGGCCAGCTTGGTGCCGAGAATCGAGGAGATCGCGACGAAGGAGGCGACCGGCAGCAGGCGCACGCCGGTCGACAGCGGGCCGTAGCCCTTCAGGAACTGGAACATCTGGGTGGCCAGGAAGATGAACCCCGACAGCGCGAAGAACGAGATCGCGACCGAGGCGCTCGCGGCCGCGAACCGCGGGTTGCGGAACAGGCTCACGTCGAGCATCGGCTGCTCGGTGCGCCGCTCCCAGCGCACGAACGCCGCGGCCAGCACGGCGGTCACCGCGAAGCTGCCGAGCGTCCGCGCGCTGCCCCAACCGTGGTTCGGGGCCTCGATGATCGTGTAGACGAGCAGCCCGATTGTCGCGGTCGATAGCGCGAATCCGGCCCGGTCGGTGCGGGGCGCGTGCGGGTCACGCGAGGTCGGTACGTAGCGCGCCACCAGGACACCGGCGCCGGCGGCGATCGGCACCATCGCGAAGAAGATGCTGCGCCAGTCCGAGAGCTCGAGCATCCAGCCGCCGATGATCGGTCCGAGCGCGATCGCCACGCCCGTGATCGCGCCCCACAAGCCGATCGCCCGCGCGCGCTCGCCCCGCTCGGTGAACACGTTGGTCAGCAGCGACAGCGTCGAGGGGAACACCATCGCCGCACCAACCCCCATCACCGAGCGCGCCGCGATCAGCGCGCCGGCGCTGTCCACCAGCCCGCCCGCCAGGCTCGCCAGACCAAAGACCGACAGGCCGGCGAGCAGCATCCCCTTGCGCCCGAACCGGTCAGACAGGCTGCCCGCCGCCAGCACGGATCCAGCGAACAGCAAATTGAACGCGTCCACGACCCACTGCAGCTGCGAGTCCGATGCGTGCAGCTGGCGCACCAGCGACGGCAAGGCGACGTTAACGATCGTGGTGTCGAGATTGATCACAAACGCCGCCAGCAGCAGCGAGACGAGGATCAGGGGCTTGCGGTTCATGACTCCTCCTGGGGACTGCGGTGGCATCAATGGAGCAAGTTCTAAACCAGATGGTTGAATAAGTCAAGTAGATAGACAAGAAACTCCTGTTACTGCTAGAGTCGGGTACGCCATGAGGTCCTACGACGAGTACTGCGCGGCCGCCAAAGCCCTCGACGTGGTCGGCGATCGCTGGACGCTGCTGATCGTTCGGGAATTGGCGCTACGCGGACCGTGTCGCTACACCGACGTGCGCAACGGGCTGCCGGGCATCGCCAGCAACCTGCTGTCCGAGCGGCTGCGCGACCTCGAGCACGCCGGGGTCATCGTGCGCGAGGACGCGCCTCCGCCGATCGCCACCACGCTGTTCCGCCTCACCCCTCGCGGCGAGGAGCTGCGGCCGGTGCTCGACGGCCTGGTCCGGTGGGGTATTCCGCTGATGGTCGAGCAGAAGCCCGATGACGCCGTCCGCAGCCAATGGCTCACGTGGGCGGCGGAGATGATGCTCGCCGACCGCCGGCCCGACGCTCCGTCCGTCACCCTCGCCCTTCAGACCGGCGATCAGCCGATCACCATCGAGCTGAGTGATGGGGCGGTCCGCGCGCATCTTGGCTCGACCGATCGCCCGGACGCGACGCTCGCCGGTCCGCCGAGGCCCATCATGGGCCTCCTGCTCGGTCTGCTGGAGCTCGACGACGCCAAGGCCGTCGGAGTCAGCTTCGAGGGCGATCCCGCGGTCCTCGAGCGGATCGGCGCGGACGCGATCGGGAGCTGAGCTGAGTCAGCGCCGGCTCTCGGCGCCGCGGCCGGCGCGATCGCCGGTGGGGATCTCGGTGGCGTCCGGGTCACCCGGCTCGTCGCCGGCGCCATCGCCCGACGGCCGAGGGGTCGTCTGCCGGGGGAGACGACCCGCGCGACGGGCCTGGTCGGTGAGGAGGTACTCGATCTGGCCGTTGATGCTGCGCAGGTCGTCATCGGCCCACCGGCGCAGCGCGTCGAACAGGCGAGGGTCGAGTCTGAGCAGGAACCGTTTGCTGTCTGCCATCGTTGGCTCGCGCGCCTAGGTGTAGAGGCTGCCCGTGTTCAGCACGGGGGTCGGCGTGTGGTCGCCGGAGAGGACGACCATCAGGTTGGAGACCATGGCAGCTTTGCGGTCGGGGTCGAGCTCGACGAGATCGCTGTCGGCCAGCTGCGCCAGCGCCATCTGGACGAGGCCGACCGCGCCTTGGACCATCGTCTTGCGGGCCGCGAGGATCGCCTCGGCCTGCTGGCGGCGCAGCATCACCTCGGCGATCTCGGGCGCGTAGGCGAGGTGCGACAGCCGGGTCTCGAGGATCTCGATGCCGGCCAGCTGCAGCCGGCTGTGAAGCTCGGCCTGCAGGCTCTCGCGGACGGCGTCGGCGTTGCCGCGCAGCGACAGGACGTCGGCGCGGTAGTCATCGTAGGGGTACTGACTGGCGAGGTGGCGCAGCGAGGTCTCGCTCTGCACGGTCACGAACTGCTCGTAGTTATCGACGTCGAACATCGCCTTGGCAGTGTCTGTGACGCGCCAGACGATCACCGCCGCGATCTCGATCGGATTGCCGCTGGAGTCGTTGACCTTGATGCGCTCGCTCTGGAAGTTGCGGACGCGCAGCGACACCTTCGGGCGCTTGGTGAACGGGTTGCACCACCACCAGCCGGCCTCGGTCACGGTTCCGACGTAGCGGCCGAACAGGATCAGCACCCGCGCTTCGTTGGGCTGCACGACGAACAGCCCGCCGAACGCGAAGCCGAAGATCACCAGCATGACCACGCCGAGCACTTTCAGCGCCGGGCTGCCGAGCGCCGTGAGCGCGATCGCCACCGCGCAGATCGCCAGCGTTCCCGTCAGCACGGGCAGGCCGGGGAGGGTCCACGCGGGGTGCTGGTCGTGCGTCTGCCGAGCCGGGGCGGACGGGCTCTTGATGGCCTCGCCCACCGGATCCTGATCCGATATCACGCTTATATCGTAGCATGGCTCGATCTGATATCATGACGCTATTGGATCAATAGAAAGCGGAGGACCGAGGCACCATGAGCATCGGACAACTCATCCAGACGGAGAGCCCCGCGGCGGCATCGGCGCTCAGCGCCCGCCGGACCGGACCGGTCATCGAGGTCTCGCATCTGCACAAGGCGTACGGGTCCACCGTCGCCGTCGAGGACGTGAGCTTCACCGTGCTGGCCGGCGAGATCTTCGGGATCCTCGGCCGCAACGGCGCCGGCAAGACCACCACGGTGGAGTGCATCTCGGGCCTGCGGACCGCTGACCGCGGGACGATCAGGGTGCTGGGCCGCGACCCGCGCCGCGATCGTCGTGAGCTCCACAGGCGCGTCGGGGTGCAGCTACAGCACAGCGCGGTGCCCGACAAGATGAGGGTGAGCGAGGCGGTGCAGCTGTACGCGTCGTTCTACGACCACCCCGCGGACGGACGCGAGCTGCTGGCCGCGCTGGGCCTCCAGGATGCGCAGCACCAGTACTTCGGGAAGCTGTCAGGAGGCCAGAAGCAGCGGCTGTCAATCGTGCTGTCGCTGATCGGCTGTCCCGAGATCGCGATCCTCGATGAGCTGACGACCGGACTGGACCCGGAGGCACGGCGCGACACGTGGAGGCTGATCGAGGAGGTGCGGGACCGCGGCGTCACGATCGTGCTCGTCACTCACCTGACCGAGGAGGCCGAGCGGCTGTGCGATCGCGTCGCGCTGATCGATCACGGCCGGGTGACCGCGCTTGACCGCCCCGACGCACTGGGTCAGGCCGCGGCGACCAGCAGGCGGGTCCGCCTCCGATCGGCGGGACCGCGAGGCGACGAGGTGCTGTGGGGACTCCCAGGGGTGAGCGCCGTCGAGCACCATGGCGAGGATGTCGTGGTCACGGGCTCCGGCGACCTCGTAACCGCCGTCGTGCTGGCACTCGACCGCGCGGGGCTCGACGCCCGCGACGTCCGCACCGAGACGGCAAGCCTGGAGGACGCGTTCCTGGCCCTCACCGATGAGACGCATCACGCCACCACGAACACGGAGACAGAGCGATGAGCACCCTGTTGATCGGACCCAACCCGCGCCCGCGACGGGCCTTCGGCCTCCTGGTGGCGAGTGAGGCGAGGCTCGCCCGGCGACGTCCGGCCGGGCTGGTGGTGGCCGTGGGGGTGCCACTCGTGCTGCTGGTCATCTTCGGCAGCATCCCGGCGACGACGCGCCCGCAGGCCGCGCTGGGCGGCATCTCGTTCTTCAACCTCTACGTGCCCTCACTGCTGGTGTTCGTCCTCATCGCTGTGGGGTTGGGGGCCCTCCCACAGCAACTCGCGGGCTATCGCCAGCAGGGGGTGCTGCGCCGGATGTCGACGACGCCGGTCCCGCCGTCCTGGCTGCTGGCCGCGCAGCTGACCGTCAGCATGACGCTGGCCACCATCGGGATCGGGATCCTGCTGGGGGTCGGGGCCGGCGCCTTCGGCCTGGCGCTCCCGCACAGCGTCGGCGGCTATCTCATCTCCCTGGTGGCCCTCGTGCTCACCGCGGCGGCGACGCTCGGCCTCGGCCTGTGCGCGGCCGCCCTGGCGCGCACTCCGCAGGCTGCGAGCGCGCTCACCGTGGTGCTCTTTTACCCGATGGCCTTCTTCTCCGGCCTCTACGTCCCCATTCAGGAGATCCACTCGGCGGTGGTCGACGATCTCGCCAAGGTGCTGCCGACCGGGGCGGGATTCAACGCGCTGCACGCCACGTTCAGCGGACACTCCCCGGGGGTGCAGCCGCTGCTCGTGCTCGCCGCGTGGGCGATCGGCTCCAGCCTCGCGGCGGTCCGGCTGTTTCGCTGGGAGTGACACGTCGAGCGATACGCTGGCCCTGGGGTGTCTGCGACTATCGCCGACTGCGAGATCAACCAGGCCGCGTGGAATGCCGCGGTGGCCGTGGCCGGCGGCGGCGAGGTCTGGGAGGACAGCGGCCTGCGGTGGGCGTGGCAGGCCCATGACGGCCACCTGATGCTCAACTTCCCGCGCGTGATCGACGCGGCGGCGGCGCAGCGGGGAGTTGAGCAGGCCCGGGCGCGCGGCGCGCACATCGTCGGCGCGTGGCTGGGCGCCGAGGTCGATGCCTCCGCTCTGGAGGCAGTGGGCTTCGAGCGCGGCTGGGAGCCGTGGTGGATGACCACGGCGCTGGAGGCGATCGCCGAGCCCGACGACGCGCGGGCCGCGATCAGCGCCGAGGTGCCCGAATACGGCGCCGGGGGGCAGCGCCTGCTGTCGCTCGTCCAGCGCCCGGATGCCCGGGCCTGGCATGCGGTGGCACGGGTCAACGGTCGCGTTGCCGGCCGCGCGTGGGCGTTCGCGCCCGACCGCATCGCCGGCATCTACGACATGGATGTGTGGCCGCGCTTCCAGCGCCGCGGGCTCGGCCGCGCGCTGCTGCGCGCCGTCTGCGGATCGGCGCGTGCCGCCGGGGCCCGGGATGCCGTCCTCAACGCAACGCCGGACGGCGAGCGGCTCTATTCCGCCGAGGGCTTCGTCCGGATCGGCAACGGCATCACCTACTGGCACCACCTCGGTTGACGGTGTGCGCGCGGCCGCGCCGTAGACTCGGCGGCCGTGGAGACGCGGACGAGCGCTACCGGTTTCACGCGCCCCCAGGTGATCCTCTTCAGCGAGGACGTGGAGCGCGCGTCCGCGTTCTACCGGCGGCTCGGGTTCGCGGAGACCTTCCGGGTGCCGCGCGAGGGCCGGCCGATCCACGTCGACCTGGAGCTGGACGGGTACAAGATCGGCTTTGCCTCGATCGCCTCCTCACGTCAGGATCACGGGCTCGACCCGGTGACCGGGGGCCAGCGAGGGACCGTCACGCTGTGGACCGAGGACACGGCCGCTGCGTTCCGCGCCCTCACCGATACCGGGGTCCGCGGGCTGGCGGCGCCTCAGGTGTGGCTCGATCATCTGCTCATCGCATGGGTGCAGGATCCCGATGGCCACCCCATCCAGCTGGTGCAGGAGCTCCCCGACCCGCAGTCGACACCGGCGTGACGGACGTCATCCTCGACTGCGATCCGGGTCACGACGACGCGATCGCGCTCCTGCTGGCACTCGCCAGCCCCGAGGTCAACCTGCTCGGCGTGACGACCGTGGCCGGCAACCAGACGCTGGACAAGACCACCGCCAACGCCATCCGGGTGCTGGACCACGTCGGCCGCCCCGACGTGCCGGTGGCCGCGGGGGCGGCCCGACCGCTGGTGCGGGAGCTGGGCGTCGCCGCGGAGGTCCACGGCGAGACCGGGCTCGACGGCCCCGATCTGCCGCCGCCCTCACGCGCGCCGGCGGGGACGCACGCGATCGACTGGATCGCTGCCACCGTGACCGCCAACCCGCGGCCCGTGACGCTGGTGGCCGTGGGGCCGCTGACCAACGTCGCGCTGTTCGTCGCGCGCTACCCCGAAGTCGCGGCCACGCTCGAACGGATCGTGTTGATGGGCGGCGCGTTCGGCGAGGGCAACACGACGCCGGCGGCCGAGTTCAACATCTGGGTCGACCCGGAGGCGGCCAGCCGTGTGTTCCAGACCGGCGTGGACCTGACGATGGTGGGGCTGGACGTGACCCACCGGGCGCTGATGCGCCCGGACCACGCCCAGCGACTGTCCGAGGGTGGACGGGCGGCCCGGCTGGTCGCCGAGCTGTTCGCGTTCTACACGCGCTTTCACCAGCGCGACTACGGATGGGAGGGCGCGCCAGTGCATGACGCCCTGGCGCTCGCGCACGTGGTCGACGGCACCCTGCTCACCACCACGCACTGCGGCGTGGTCGTGGACACCGGCCCCGAGCTCTCCCGCGGGCGCACCAACGTCGACCTGCGCGGCCGCGCCGGCTGGACAGCCAACTGCCACGTCGCCGTCGCCGTCGACTCCGACCGCTTTCTCGACCTGCTGGTTAGCCGGCTGGAGGCGCTGGGCTGATCGCGTGCAGGGTGGCCGCGGCGATCGCCGTCAGGTCGCCGACGAACTGCGCCTCGATGTACCAGGCGAGGGAGTCACCGCTCGCCGGGCGCGGCGTGTCCACGAGACGCTGACCGCGAGATACGAGCGCCTGCACGCGGGCTGACCCCACGCTTCCCGAAGGAGTGTCGCCGCCAGAGGAACATGGAGCCTGATCGGGCACGGCACGCACCTCACCTAGATGCTGAAAGACTGCTGACCAATCATCTCAGTCCGACCGTCGCGGTGCAAGCCGGAGTGGGGATGGGCGTGAGGATCCTCACGACGTTGAACCAGGTGTGGCGGGACCACCGCCAAGGTGTGGGGCCCGCGGCGCGCCCCACCCAACGTGTCGGGCCCGCGGCGGACCCCACCCAACGTGTGGGGCCCGCGGCGGGCTGGCGAGACTGCACGCACACCCGCCCCGCAGACGGTGAGTGTGCGCTCGGCACCGCCATGTTGGTGTCAGAGGCCACACGGTCCCACGCGGCCGGGCGTGCGCGCAGTTACGCCAGTCACGTTGGCCGGCTGATTGAAGCCACACGCCACGCCCTGGCCGGTTTCGGGCGGCGTGGCGTGAAACCGGTGCACCGTTGAAAGCTCACGCCACGCGCCGCTCCGATGGCGCGTGTGTGTCCTGACGTTTCAAGATCCTGCCGGTACCGCTGCTCGGGAGCCGCCATTGACGTTGCCCGGGTTCTGCCTCCCGCGGCCCGTTTCTGACCGCAATGCGTGCGAGCCTCGTCAGCATGAGCCAACCACGCACCTACCCCGACGGCGTGCCCAGCTGGGTCGACACCGAGCAGCCCGACCCGAGCGCCGCCCAGGACTTCTACACCCGGCTGTTCGGATGGGAGTTCACCACCGTTTCGCCTCCCGGGACACCTGTCTATGCCGTCGCGACGCTCGCCGGCCGCGATGTGGGGGGGATGGCCGCGGCGGAGGGGAGCGCGGCGGCATGGAACACGTACATCGCCGCCGAGGACGCCGATGCCACGGCGGCGCGGATCCGCGCCGCCGGCGGGGACGTCATCACCGAGCCGGCCGATGTGGGCCAGGCCGGGCGCTGGGCGATCTGCCGTGACCCCGCGGGCGCGGTGTTCCGGCTGTGGCAGGCACGGAACCGCCTCGGATCGCAGGTGGTCAACGAGGCCGGGTCCTGGAACTTCAGCGATCTGCACACCGACCAGCCCGAGACGGCAGGGTTCTACGCCGAGGTGTTCGGCTGGAGCGTCGTGGATCTCGGCTTCGCCACGCTGGTGCGCCGGCCCGGGTATGGCGACCACCTCGAGGCCACCGTCGACCCCGACATCCGCAAGCGCCAGGCCGAGGTGGCGCCCCCGTCCGGGTTCGAGGACGCGATCGCCTGGGTCGCGGCGCTCGAGCCCGGCTCGGCCCCGCACTGGCACGTGACCTTCTCGGTGTCCGACCGTGACGCTGCGGCGTCAACCGCGCAGGAACTCGGCGCCGCGGTGCTGTCGACCGAGGACACGCAGTGGACGCGGACCGCGCTGGTCCGCGACCCTCAGGGCGCCGTGTTCACCGCCAGTCAGTTCACGCCGCCCACGCGGTAGCGGATGTGCGACGCGCGGGGTGAGTGGATCACCTCGATCGGCTCGAGCGACAGGCCCTCCACGCCGGCGAACGGAGACTCACCCGCGCCGAGCGCGACCGGCGCGATGTCCAGCACGAGTTCGGTGATGACGCCGGCCGCCAGCGCCTGGCGCACGGTCGAGGCGCCGCCGGCGATGGAGATGTCGCGATCGCCGGCGACCGCCTGCGCCTGGGCATAGGCCGCGTCAAAGCCGTCGGTCACGAAATGGAAGGTGGTCCCGCCCGCCATCTCGATGGGGTCGTGGGGGTAATGGGTGAGCACGAACACGGGGGCGTGATACGGGGGCTCATCGCCCCACCATCCGCGCCAGTCCTCGTCCCATTCGCCGCGGATCGGGCCGAACATGTTGCGCCCCATCACGAACGCTCCGCGCGGGCGCAGCAGCTCGGCGGTGAGGGCGGCGTCGGCCTCGGTCGGATCCGAGGTCAGGTGCCATTCATGGAGCCGGAGGCCGCCGGCGCCGAGCGGGTTGTCGCGAGTCTGGCCGGGCCCGGCCATGAAGCCGTCCAGCGAGATGGAGAAGTGGCAGGTGGTCTTGGTCATGCCATACAGACTGCCGGACCGCGCGAAACTGATCGGCGCGGGGGCGACCGTTGAACCTCACGCCACGCCCGGCCGCCTGACGCAGCGTGTGTCGCGAAGCCCGAGCCCGCTGAAACCTCACGCCACGCCGCCGTGAAACCAGGCGTGCGTGGCGTGTCGTTTCAAGCCCGGGGGCTCGCCGGCACCGACCCGGAGGTCGCCGGTGTGGCCGCCGCCAGCGGTGGGACCCCGGCCCGGTGGCGCGCGAATGCCATGCGGGCGGTGTCGCCATCGTGGCCGAACCGGCCCGGCTGCGGCGCGGCCCGCCGGGGCCACAGGTTGATCACGAGGCTCGCCAGGAGCCCCGCGACCGAGAAGATGAGCGCTGTCCGCACGACCGGGCCGCTGCCCTCCCAGAGCAGCGCTCCGAGCAGGCCCAACGCCAGCAGCTCGACGAACGTGGCGAGCGGGCCCGCGAGCGCCATCCAGCCGATCGCGCGCCATGACAGCCCCGACGGGTCGTACCGGCAGATTCCCCTGAACGGCACGCCGCGGGTGGGCATCGGGCTGAACAGCACGACGGTCGGGTCGGCCTTGATGCGCAGGAACGGGCCCCGGCCCACGATCACCATGGACGAGCGGCCCACCAGCGCCAGCGCGAGGGCATGTCCGAGCTCATGCCCCAGCGTCGCCAGCGGGCCGACGACGTAGACGGCGACGAGGATGGCGATCCACTGGTCCACCAGCCCGACGTCGCCTTGTGCGGCCCCGGCCACGAGGCAGGCGCCGACGCCGATGAGCGCGCCGGTGATCTGCGCGCCGGTGAGCGGCTTGCCCTGACTTCCCATAAGACGGTCCATCGGCGCTGGTCCCAGTCGCACTGCAGCGGTGCCGGCCGTTGCCGACGGATGACCGAGCCGCGACGCCCGTCAGCGTGGCTCAGCGCGTGTGCCGCGGGATGAGCAGCCCGCGGTTGAAGGCCTCGGCCACTGCGGCGGCGCGGTCGTTGACGCCGAGCTTGGCGTAGATGTGCATGAGGTGGGTCTTGACCGTGGCCTCGCTGATGAACAGGCGGGTGGCGGCATCCCGATTGCTGGCCCCCTGGGCGACCAGCTCCAGCACCTCGAGCTCGCGGTGGCTGATCGGCTCCTCGGCCGGCGCGCGCATCTGGCCCACGACGCGCGTGGCCACCGCGGGCGACAGCACCGCCTCGCCGTTGGCGGCGGCCCGCACGGCGCGGAACAGCTCGGCCGGCGGCGCGTCCTTGAGCAGATATCCGGTCGCGCCCGCCTCGATGGCGGCGAGCACGTCGCCGTCGGTGTCATACGTGGTGAGGACGAGCACCCGCGCGGGCACGCCGGCGGCGGCCAGGGCTCCGATGGCGCTGACGCCATCCATCTCGGGCATGCGCAGGTCCATGAGGATCACGTCGGGCGAGAGCGTCCGGGCGCGGCGCACCGCCTGCGATCCATCGGCGGCCTCACCCACGACCTCGAACTCCGGGTCGCCGGCGAACATCCCGCTCAGCCCGTTGCGGACGACGGGATGGTCGTCCACGATCATCACCCGGATCGGATCGCTCACTGCCCGTCCCCCAGAAGCACGGCCGGGATGGAGGCGCAGATCGCCGTGCCGGCCTCGGGCTCGGATTCGACCTCGAGCCGTCCCGCCACCCCCTCGACCCGCTGGCGCATCGCCGACAGCCCGAAGCCGCCCTGCGCATCGCGGGGACGGCGCGGCTCGGTGCCGTTGACCGTGGCGAAGCCGACCCCGTCATCGCGGACGTCGAGCGTGACCAGATCCTCCATGTACGACAGCGTCAGGCCGACGCGGCTGGCGCGGGCATGCTTGGCGACGTTGGCCAGCGCCTCCTGGGCGGTGCGCAGCAGGGCGACCTCGATCTCCGGGCGCATCACCCGCGGCGTGCCGGTGGTGGTGACCGAGACGTCCAGCCCGTGCAGGTCCGACCATCGCCGCGCCACGTCCTGGATCGCGTCGGGCAGCCGCGCGCCGGCGAGCGGCTGGGGCGCCAGCGCCTGCACCGAGCGCCGGGCCTCGGTGAGGCTCTCGCGTGCGAGCTCGATCGCCTGGTCGACGCGCCGCGCCGCGGCATCCTCGCCGAGGCCGGTGCGCTGCGCCGCCTGGAGCTGGGTGATGATCCCCATCAGCCCCTGGGCCAGCGTGTCGTGGATCTCGCGCGCCATGCGCCGGCGCTCCTCGGAGACGCCGGACTCCCGGGCCTGGCCGAGCAGCTGCTCCTGCAGGTCGGCGTTGTGGCGCAGGCTCGCCTCGAGCTTGGCGTTGGCCTCGGTGAGCGCCGCGAGCTGCCGGGCGCGCTGCTCCTTCTGCTCGTTGCCGATCCAGCCAAACCAGGTGAGCGCACCGGCGATCCCGGCATTGATCAGGAACACGACGACCAGAGCGACAACCGCGGAGGCGCTGTCGTAGGGCCCGCTCCCCGTCTGGGAGACCGCGGTGATCGCGGCGACCACCGCGACCCCGGCGAGGCGGGCCGGGCCCTCGAGCAGCCGCCACGCCCAGAGGTACCCGGTCCAGCTATAGAACCCGTAAACAGGCTCTCTGATGACCAGCGCGGCCGAGATGGCCACCAGCACCGCGAAGAAGACGGCGGCCACCCCGGTGCCGACTGCGGTCTGCGCGTCGGTCCACGATCCCCGGCGGTCGACCCGGTCCATTGCGGCCATCAGCACCGCGGCGGTCAGCGCCAGGCCGAGGTCGACGAGCATCGGCCCGTCGACGCCATGGCGCGTAGCGATGTCGAAGCCCACGCACAGGAGCAGCAGGGCGTACGGCATCGCCTTGAGGACCGGCACCTCCCGCCGTTCCCAGAACTCGAGCCACTCATCGTGGCGGGACATCGGCTGACGTTCGCTCATCGCTCCCAACGGAACAATTTAGTCGCCGCGGCGCACAGCAGGACGGCGTAGCCCGCCAGCACGAGCAGATGGACGGTGCCCGGCCAGTGACCGGCGATGGCGTTCTGGACCGCCGGCACGGCAGCACCCAGCGGGGTGTAGTGGCTGACGGCGCGCAGCCCGGCTCCCATCGCGGCCTGCGGCACCCACAGTCCCGCGAAGAACATCAGCGGGAAGAACAGCAGCGAGCCGGCCGCGGCCGCAATCCTCTGAGTGGGGGCGACGGCGGCCACCAGCGTGCCCAGCGACAGCATCGCCGCCATCGTCAGCGCCATCGCCAGGACGAAGCCGCCGATCTCGTGCGGCAGTGCCACCGAGAACGCGAAGTGGCTCACGAGCGCCACGAGGATCACCGCGCCGGCGCCGAGCGCGAAGTTGATGATGATCTGCGCCGCCAGCAGCGGCACGGCGCCGATCGGAGTCGTCGACAGCCGCCGCAGGTAGCCCTTGTCGCGGTAGGAGGCCAGCGCCGCGGGCAGGGCACTGAGAGCCAGGATCGTCACGGTGAACATCATCACCACGGGCGTATAGGCGACGATGAGCTTGACATTGCCCAGCGAGTGCTGGGGCTTGCTGCCCCCGGCGATGCCGAGCACCACGAGCAGGACGACCGGGAACACCAATCCCCAGAAGAACAGCAGCGGCTCGCGCCCGAACAGCTTCAGCTCGGTGCCCAGTAGGCGGCGAAAACCACGGGTTCGCGTTTGGACAGGGACGGCGGGCGCGGCAATGGCGGTCATCGGGACTCCTCTCGGGTCAGCTCATGAAATTCCGAGGCCACGGCATCGGCGTCCGCGGTGAGCGCCACGAAGGCATCATCCAGGGTGGACTGCTCGATCCGGGTCTGCTCGGGGACGACCCCATCGCGCACCAGCATCGCGATGACGGCGGCGACGAGGTCGCCGGCGCCCTCCACGACGATCCGCTCGCCGTGACGGCGGACGTCGCGCACCTCGGGCAGCGCACGCAGGCCGTTCAGGTCGACCGTGCCCGACGGCCGGAAGCTCATGTGCTGGCGGCCGGCCGACCCCGCGGCCAGCGCCGCCGGGGTGTCGATCGCGATCACGCGCCCGTGGTGCAGGAGCGCGAGCCGATCGCAGAGGCGCTCGGCCTCCTCCATGAAGTGGGTGACGAGGATGACCGTGACGCCCTCGTCGCGGATGCCTTCGATCAACTTCCACGTCTCGCGGCGCGACTGGGGATCGAGGCCCGTGGTGAGCTCGTCAAGGATCGCCAGCTCCGGGCGCCCGATGAGCGCCAGCGCGATCGACAGCCGCTGGCGCTGGCCGCCGGACAGGCTGGAGAAGCGCGCGTGGCGCTTGCCCTCGAGCCCGAGCAGCCCCAGGAGGCGCGCGGGGTCGGCCGGGTCGGGATAGAAGGAGGCGAACAGCTCGAGCGCCTCGCCCACGCGCAGTTTGTCGGGCAGCTCCGAGGTCTGCAGCTGGATCCCGACCCGGCGGCGCAACGCCTGGCGGTGCTGGAGAGCGTCGAGGCCGAGCACGCTGATCGCGCCCGAGTCGGGCCGCCGCAGGCCGCCGATGGCCTCCACCGTGGTCGTCTTGCCGGCGCCGTTCGGTCCCAGGATCCCGAATATCTCGCCCCGGTTGATCGAGAGCGAGACATCGTCCACAGCGAGCGTGTCGCCGTAGCGCACGCGAAGATGGTCGACGGACACGACCACATCGGTGGTGGTCTGTGCCCTGGTCTTCTCGAGTGTTGGTGTCATGCGAGCAGAGTCCCAAAGCGGGCCGCCTCGCACATCGGCCGAGCGGCTGCAATCGCCGCGCGCCGAGGGTGATCCTGCGATCAACCGATCGGTTGATGCCCGGACTCGCCCGATGCCGCGCCGGCGCGTTCGAGAATGGCCGCGATCACGCTGGTCTTGGCGTCGGCGTATTGCTGCATGTACGTCCAGCCCTGGGCCGCGAGCTCCCGCTTCGCGCTGTCGTAGCGCGCCCGGTCCGGCGGGTGGCCGCGCAGCCAGTCGCGAAAACGGACCATCCGCTGAGTCTCGGGGCAGCCGGCTCCGAACACGTGGAGATTCACCGCCGGGCTCGTGCCTCTGAGCATCCGATGCTCGAACCACTCGGCCTCCCGGATGCGGAGCACATAGCCGGCGTCCTGGAGATCGGGCACGTAGGCGGGCTCGTCGGACGGGTCTGAGACCTCGAGCACGATGTCGATGATCGGCTTCGCGGCCAGGCCCGGCACGGAGGTCGAGCCGACGTGCTCGAGACGCCGCGCCCGCGCGCCGAGGGCGCGGCGAATGCGTGCCGCCTCCTTCCGGTACGCGGCCGGCCACGCCGCGTCATGCTCACACAGTTGGATCGGTCCGGATAGCCGTTCCGGCCTCCCGATCGTGATCTCGGCCAGCGAGCGCTCGTAGTCCTGGGGCGTCCTCGGCGCCGGGCCGCGCAGCGCTCTCACAGCAGCGGCGCCCCGTTCTCGAGGATGCGCTTGAGCGTCGCGCACTGTCCGGCGAACTGGCGCTTGAGCGTCTGGCGCAACAGCGGCTCGGCGAGGCGCATCACGCCGGTGGGCCCGCCATGGACGGCGAACTGCATGCGGGTCCCGGACTCGGTGGGCTCAAAGGTGATGCGGGAGTCCAGCGGCAGCGCCCCCTCGACGATATGCAATGCGAACGCGCGGCCCGGCTCGTATTCGGTGACCTCGACCAGCGAGGCGAGCTGCTTGCCTCCCGGCGCCCGGTGCACCTCGCGCAGACGCGACCCCACGGCCAGCGGCGGAGGGGCCTCCGGCGTGGCGGACACGGTGTTCGTCTGCCAGCTCGCGAGCTTGCTCGGGTCGGTGACGTAGGCGAAGACGTCCGCGGGCGGACGCGCGATGTCGGTTTCGATCATCAGGTTGATCATCCCGGTTGCCTTTCTCTGAGAATGTCCCACCAGGTCGCGAAGGCGGCCTCCCGCCACCCCGTGCCCGTGTCCAGTCCGGCGAACACGCGCGCCAGCAACGGGCCGGCCATGAGGTCGAGCGCCTGGTCGGGGTCGATTCCGGCGCGGATCTCGCCGCGGGCCTGACCGCGCTCGACGATGGCGCGAACGATGGCGCGCCGCGGCAGCAGGACGTGGCGGCGGAACGCCTCGATGAGCTCGGGATGGCGGTCCTGCTCGGCGATGAGCCCGCCAATGAGCCCGACGTAGGCGGGCCCGTTCGCCGGCAGTCCGTGCTCCACCGCATGCCAGAGCTCGGCGCGGGCGTCGCCGAGCTCGGGATCCTCGAGCGCCGGCAGCTGGGTCGAGATCACGTGGGCCACAAGCGCGGCCTTGTCGCTGAAGCGACGGTAGATCGCCGGCTTGCCCACCACCGCCGCGTGCGCCACCGCCTCGACCGTGAGCCGCGCGAAGCCGAGCTCGGCGAGCAGGCGTAGCGTGGCCCCTGCGATGGCGTCGTCGACGGTCGGGTCAAACGTCCGGGCGATGCTCAAAACGTAACGGTCACGTTACGTTTTGTCAAACTGGAGAGAAACTGCACACCGCGAGACGGAGGAGACATCCATGGGAGCAATCCAGGTGCACGAGTTCATGACCCTCGACGGCGTCATCGACGCGCCGACGTGGACGGCGGAGTTCGGCTTTGCTCCGCGGATGGGGGAGGCGATCGGCGCGGTGGTCGGGCGCTGCCGGGCGATCCTCCTGGGCCGCACCACGTATGAGATGTTCGAGCCGGCGTGGTCGACGCGAACCGTCGAGGACGACCCGGGGGCGCCGTTCTTCAACGACACCACCAAGTACGTCGTCTCGGGGACGCGGACAGAGGCGACGTGGCGCAACTCGCAGCTGATCGGGCCCTACGACCCGGAGACGATCCGCGCTCTCAAGGGCGACGTCGATGGCGACATCTACGTGAGCGGCAGCGGGACGCTGGTGCGCGCGATGCTCGATGACGGGCTCGTTGACGAGCTCCACCTGTTCGTCTACCCGCTGACGCGCGGCGCCGGTCCCCGGCTCTTCGCCGAGGCGGCGAGCCCCCGGAGCTTCGAGCTCGCGGCCTGCGAGTCCTACGAGAACGGGGTCGTGTACGTCGCCTACCGCTGACGATCGTCGCGCTTCGCAGCTCAGCGGCTGACGCCCTCCAGCGGGCCACAGCGGACGCACCGCGCCGTCCATCCCGTCGGCAGCACCTGCACGACCAGCTTCCGGCCACAGGCGACGCAGAAGCGGGGTGGATCGGTGGCGGCGCGCCGCCGCCGGCAGCGATCGTGCTCGCCCTCGGCGAGCGGCCGGCCGCAGCCGTCGCAGAACGGCGGCTCGGGCACGTCAGATCGTTTCGGCCAGCGCCTTGATCGGCATCGACAGCTCGCCGAGCAGATCCAGGTCCTCGCGCGGGTCGCGGCCGAGCGTGGTCAGGTAGTTGCCCACGATCATGGCGTTGATGCCGCCCAGCACTCCGGCGCGCGTCCCGATGTCGCCCAGGGTGAGCTCGCGCCCGCCGGCGAAGCGCAGGATGGTCCGCGGGAGCGCCAGCCGAAACGCCGCCACCGCACGCAGGGCGTCCTTGGCGTCGATCGGCGGCAGCTCGCCGAACGGCGTGCCGGGTCGCGGGTCCAGGAAGTTCAGCGGCACCTCGTCAGGCTCGAGCATGGCTAGCTGGGCGGCGAACTCAGCACGCTGCTCGAGCGTCTCGCCCATGCCGACGATGCCTCCGCAGCACACCTCCATGCCGAGCTCGCGGACGAGCGCAAGCGTCTCGAAACGCTCCTCCCAGGTATGGGTCGTCACCACCTCGCTGAAATGCGAGCGCGCGGTCTCGAGGTTGTGGTTGTAACGGTGCACGCCGAGCTGGGCGAGCTCCTCGCCCTGGGCGCGGGTCAGGATCCCCAGCGAGCACGCGATGTTGATGGGGACCTCGGCCTGAATGGCGGCGACCGCGGCGCGCACCTGGTCCATCAATCGCTCGTCCGGCCCCCGCACCGCGGCCACCAGGCAGAACTCAGTCGCGCCGGTGGCCGCCGTCTCCCGGGCGGCCTGCACCAGCGCCGGGATGTCGAGCCGCACCGCCCTGACCGGGGTCTCGAACCGGCCCGACTGCGAGCAGAAATGGCAGTCCTCGGGGCAGCCTCCGGTCTTGATGGAGACGATCCCCTCGACCTCCACGGCCGGGCCGCACCAGCGCATGCGGACCTCGTGGGCGAGCGCCAGCGCATCGTCCACGTGCTCGTCGGGAAGCCGCAGGACCTCCAGGACCTGCTCCTCGTCGAGGCCGACGCCGCGCTCCAGCACCTGCTCGCGCGCCACGGCGAGGATGTCCGGTCCTGTCATGCGAGTATCTCCTTGGTGATGGTGCGAGCTTTCCAGACCATGGCCCGTAAAGCTCTCAGATCGGACGGCGTGACGCGGTCTCGTCCGGCTGCGCGATGACGCTTGACGGCCATGCGCTGCTGTTCGACCTGGACGGCTGCCTGGTGGATTCGCTGCCCAGCATCGCGCGGTGCTGGGCCGAGACACTCGACGCGCTCGGCCGCTCCGCCCCGTCGTTGGAGGACGTCCGCCCCTACGTGGGGCCGCCGGCCGATCAGATCGCACGCGCTCTCGCGCCCGACATGTCGGAGACCGAGATCGAGCAGCTGCTGGCGGCCTATCGCCGGTGCACGACGGTGGCCGAGGACGTCGCCGCCTTCCCGGGCATCCCCGAGCTGCTGGCGGCGCTCGCCGGCCACGGCGTCCCGCTGGCGGTGGCGACGTCGAAGTCCATCGAGGTGGTGGAGCCGCTGCTCGAGCGTCTGGACCTGGCCCGATGGTTTGACGTGGTCGAGGGCACCGGGCGCGACGAGCTGGGCACGGACAAGGCCACGATCGTCGCGCGGGCGCTGGCACGGCTCGCGCCGACGCGGGCGTTCGCGCACGTGGGCGACCGCGAGCACGACGTCTTCGGGGCGCACGCCCACGGGCTCACCGCGATCGGCGCCCTGTGGGGGTACGGGTCCGCCGAGGAGCTCACGGAGGCCGGGGCCGACATGGTGATCGCGAGCCCGGCGGAGCTGGAGACGGCCGTGATCGGAGGGGCGTGCTCCGGGCCCTGCTGACGTTTGTGCCGGTCGCGGGGTTGCTCTCGCTGACGCCCGGGGTGGCGACGGCGCTTGTTGTCCGCAACGCGCTGCGCGGCGGGCGGCGGCACGCGTTCTGGACGACATCGGGCAACGCCGTCGGCGTGCTGGCGTGGGGATGCTGCGCTGCGCTCGGAATCGCCGCGATCGTCGCCACATCGGCGGCGGCGTTCAACGCGATCAAGCTCGCCGGCGCGGTGGTCCTGGTGGTGATGGGCGCCCGGTCGTTGGCCGGCTCCGGCGCCCTCGCGGCGCCCGTCCAGCCCATGCCGCCCGCTGTGGTCTCCGACCGCGCAGCGGTCCGCGACGGGCTGCTCACGAGCCTGGCCAATCCCAAGCTCGCGGTGTTCTTCGTCGCGCTGTTTCCGCAGTTCGTCCCGCGCGGGACGCCGGTCCTGCCGGCGGCGCTTGGCATGGTCTGCGTGATCGTGACCTTCGATCTGATGTGGTACTCGCTGTTGGCGGTGCTCGTCTCGCGGGCCAGGCGCCAGTTCATCGAGGGCCGGTGGGCGAGGAGGGTGGAGCGCGTGACCGGGGCGGTCCTCATCGGCCTCGGCATCCGGCTCGCGCTGGAACGCCGCTAGCCCACCGCGCGGTCGCGCTCGACCCGCGCCCACTCGGCCTCGGGCTCGCGCGCGCCGAGGTGCGTCAAGAGGGGACTCGACGCCAGCCCGGGCGGCAGGCCGTCCGGGTGGACGATCGCCAGCGCCCGCGTGGACCGCGTCAGCGCGGTGTAGAGCGCCCCGGCGCCGCCGCTGAGCGGCTGCGCCAGGATCGCCCGCGGATCGACGACGACGACCGCGTCGAACTCCAGCCCCTTGACGACGCGCAGGTCGAGGAGGTTGATGCCGGCTGACAGCGGCCCGGAGGTGCCGTCGGCGAACGGGACCCCGGCCAGCGCGGCACGCACGTGGGGCATCCACTGACCGGGAGTGACCACTGCGACGCTGCCGGCCGACTCCGCCATGGCCCGGGCCAGGCGGACGGCGATCTCGCCGAGGGAGTCCCGGTCCGCGCGGACCGCCACCGGCGGCCACGGGGCCACGCGGACTCCCTCGGGGATCCTCGCCTCGATCCCCGGGACCGCCGAGGCGAGTCGGAGGAAGTCGCTGGGCACCCGGTAGCTGATCTCGAGCTCGCGGGTCGCGAAATCGCGCACGCCGGCGTCGCGCAGGACGTTGTCCCAGCTCGACAGCCCGGCCTCGGTGGTGCGCTGCGCGATGTCGCCCAGGACGGTCAGCGACTGGCGACGAGCGCGGCGCACCACCATCCGCAGCTCCATCGGCGTGAGGTTCTGGGCCTCGTCGATGACGACGTGGCCGAAGGTCCGCATCTCCGGCTCGATCAGCCACCGCGCCTCGTCGAGCAGCGCGACGTCCGTGGCGCTCATGTCGATCGGCCGTGGCGGCGGCGATGCCGCGAGCAGGAGGCGGATCTCCTCGGCGCTGAGCACGTCGCCGCCCATCTCCTCGAGGCGACGGCGGTTCTTGTAGAGCGACTGGACCAGCTGTTCGGGCGCGACCCGCGGCCACACGCGGTTGCTCAGCCGCTGGTAGGCCTGAGCTTTGCGCACGAGCGTGACGACCTCGCCGACGGATGCCAGGACCGGTCCTCGCGAGCGTTCGGCGGCGCGGGCGGCCACCAGCTCGGCCAGCCGGGTCCTGAACCGCGTGCGGGCCGCCTGGAAGCTGCGGTCCGTGGCTCGCGCCGCCTGCACGAGGTCGGTGACCTCGCCCGCGGTCACGGCCACCTCGAGGCGGTCCACGCCGACGACGAAGCGCTCCTCGGCCGGGACGCGGACCCGCGACCACAGCAGCCGCTCGAGCAGGGTGGCCATGCGGCCGCTCCCCTTGACCGCCGCGAGCTCGGCGCGCTCGTAGACCTCCCGGTGGCGCACGGAGACGAGGGCGTCGATGTCGCGCTGCTCGACGGTCCGCTCGCCGAGCGCGGGAAGCACCTGGCCGATGTAGCGGATGAACGTCGGGTTGGGCCCGACGACGAGCACGCCCGCGCTGCGAAGGGCCGGGTTGGCGTAGATCAGCCATGCCGCGCGATGGAGCCCGACCGCGGTCTTCCCGGTTCCGGGCCCGCCCTGGATGACGAGGGCGGGCAGCGGATCCTCGGTGATCGTCCCGTACTGCTCGGGCGTGATGGTGGCGATGATCTGCCGCATCTCGCCGAGTCGCCGGCGGGTGATGTCCGCGATGATCGCGTCAGTGAGGTGCTCCTCGCCTTCGGCGGCGAAGCCCTCGTCGACGAAGCCCACGAGGCGCGCGTCCTCGATGTCCAGGCGACGGCGCAGCGTGATCCCGCGAGGGTGGTCCGGCGTCGCCGCGTAGAACGGCTCGGCGGCGGGGGCGCGCCAGTTGATCGCCAGCAGCCGGTTGTCGCGGTCCACCACCAGGTGGCGCCCGATGTAGGTGGGGCCACCCTTGATCCGGTCGATGCGCCCGAAGTACAGCGGGCCGCTGGCCTCGGTGTAGACGCGGATGCGCTCACGCCGCAGCTGATCGAGGGCCTCGTTGGCGAACTCGTCGATGCCGCTGGTCGCGGTGCGCGACTTCAGCTCGGCCACGGCCTGGTCAAACGCCTCGACCGTGCGGGTCAGGTGCTGTCGCTCCTCGCGGAGCGCCTCCTCCACGTCGCTCACGTCCGACGACTGTAGCCGCCGATGGTGCGCCGCTACCCGTTGTGCCCCGTGGCTACGGGGCTCTGAGCGGCGCGCACGCCGGCTTGGCGGGGCTGCGCAGGATCACGGGCGTGCGCCCGGGCTGGGTCGCGGTCACCGACCATCCGCTGCAACGATCGATCATGGCCGGGAAGGTGACCGTGAACGCTCCGAAGCGGCTGGTCAGAGGCCGGCGCGAGAACGTGCCGTCGGCCACCAGCATCAGGTGGACGCGAGCGTGAGCCCGGAAGCCGTGGCCCGAGACCGTCACGGGGTTGCCCTTGACCAGGGCCAGGCGGGCGGTGGGTCTGGCGCCGGCGCCAGAGGCGTCGCCGAAGACGAGCGCCCCGGCGACGAGGAGCGCGAGCACCGCTACAAAGAGCGCAGCCCGACGGGAAAACAGGGCCAGCGGCATGTACATCTACATCACCTCTTCTCAGAACGTTAGCGCGGAATGCGGGCCCGGCCGCAGCCGGGCCCGCACGCCTCGCTCAGTCCGGTCAGTGACCGCCCGAGGGCACGTTCACCGTAGCGGAGAAGCTGTCCTCGTCATTGGCGATCTGGCCGTTGGGCTCCGTCGCGCCGCACAGCGCCGGCGGCGTGCCCGGGACCCCAGTGTTGGGACACAGGAACACATCCTGTGAGCGCGTGTCCGACCAGATGGGGTGTGCCTTGTCGATGGCGGCCAACCCGATGTAGTCACCGTAGAACTGGCCGCCGGCGGGACCCTCGAACTGAGTCGGTGCCGGCATCGAGCTCCCGGTCACGCGGACCTGCCCGAAGCGCGACAGGTCCGAGCTCCCGGACAGGCTGAAGTCCGAGGAGCCACTGGTCTCGTCGTTGCCGTACTGGCGGTCGTAGTAATCGACCGCCAGCTGACCGCTGCGCGTGAACGCGCTCCACTGCCAGAACTGGTCGGTCTTGGTCTGGGCGCGCGACTGGGTGACCACCAGTCCCTTGCGCGGATCCTGAGATGTGCTGAACGACGTGCCCCCGTCGTTGGACACGCCGAGCAGGATCTTGTTGGCACAGTCGCCGGCGGTCTTGACCCCGTCGTAGGTGGGGTTGCCGGAGGCCGAGAAGCCGGTCGGCGTGCAGCCGTTGGTCTCGTTGGAGTCCGGGTTGATGTAGGAGCCGAAGCTGACCGTCACCTCGTTGGCGTCGCGCGGGTTCACCTGGCCCGACGGGTAGTTGGTGGCCCGGAAGACGGACACCGTCGACGATCCCTTCTCCGGCACGCACGCCCGGCCGGGATCGGCGCCGGCACCCTGGTAGGTGTCGCAGTCGGGCAGGTCGTAGTAGTTGGAGACCTTCACCGGGGCGGAGAACGTCTCGCCGCCGTCCGTCGACTTGGACAGCAGCACCTGGTAGTTGTTGTTGGTCCCACCGGTGGGCTGGTTGTTGAAGTTGTCGTACGCCACGTACAGATTGCCGTCAGGACCGACGAATGGATCGGAGAACTGGTTCTCGTTGCAGTGCCCCTGAGTGGTGGCGGCACCGAAGGTGTTGGTGCACACCGCACTGTCCTTGCTCACCAGGACTCGAGGGGAGAACGTCTCGCCATAGTCGTTGGAGTGCACCTCGTAGATGTAGGCGCTGCCGTCCGCGGCGAACTCCGTCCAGGTGACATAGATGCGATCCCGGAAGGGGCTGTTCGTGTTGTCATCCACCGTCATCAGCGCCTTGTCCTCGAGCACCCCGCTCGTCCCATTCGGGTCGAAGAACACGGTCGTGTAGCGACCCGGGAAGTTCCAGGAGGCCCCGTCGTTCTGCGTGGAGCGGAAGATGGTGAACGTGCTGGACTCGTCAGGGTTGGGTGACGCCACCGTGCCGCGATTGAACAGCTGGCAGCTCATGTAGGCGTTGCCGCGCGTGTCCCACGCGACCGAGGTGTCGCCACCGGCCTGCCAGTACTCACGGGCAAAGCCCGCGGGGCCAGTGGTGAAGCCGTTGGGCACCGTCGAGTCGCCCCACGTCTTTCCGCCGTCGAGCGAGAAGTGGGCACCGCAGGTCCCGTCGCCGCGGATGTAGTTGTTATCCGACGCGACGATGTGGTTGGGGCTCATCGGGTCCTGGGAGATCGACTCCTCGTTGTTGGCCTGGCCGCGGCCCTGCAGGTTGGCGTCGGTGAGGTTGAGGCAATTCTGGTTGACCTTGACGTCGTTACCGAGGTTCGTGGCGCACTGCCCCTGCTTGGTGGGGAAGTAGTTACCGGCTCCACCTGAGCCTCCGGTGCTCGAGCGAAACGATGACGGCGGGGTGAACGGAAGGCCGTCTGGGCCGACGCCCTGGTCCGAGTCTCCTCCGCCGCCCGAGATGCGCGGCCGCCTCTGGCCGGTGGACGCCGGGTTCAGGGCGCTGGCCAGATCCGAGGAGATGATCCTCTTCTGGATCTTGTTGAGACGGCCGTAGCTCAGCGGTCTGCTCGCGTTGGCGGGTGATTGCGCCAGGACGAGTACGCAGATGGCCCCTACGACGCCGGCAAGTGCCATCGGAAGGGCGACGCGACGTTTGGACAGCATATGACTCCTTATCCCGTTCGGTCTGATCCAGCGGCGGGCGCCAAGCCCTCGCGGTTAGTCACCCGCGGGGTCCTCGCGTGCTCGGGACCCGCGCGCCGTGCGGCATGGCGCGGCCGAGAAACCCAGCTCTCCCTCCTCCTTTCGATCGCTCCTGGAATGCGGTCGCGTCGCGAGCCTATACCTCGGAACAGGTGAAATCCAGGGGTGAGTCGTACGGGTGACAGCGCCCCGCTGATCGCCTCCCCCGCAGCGCCTACTGGCGCAGTGATGGAGGTTGCGCGACCGCGGGCGGCTCGGCCGGGAGGGGCAGCAGGAGGGGGACGCCCTGGTAGGGGTCGAGTTCGAGGCTGAAGGAGTTGAGGTCGTCGACCACGGCGATCTGCTGGCCGCGGAACAGGTCGATGACCTTGGCCGACGGGATCAGGTGCTCGGAGCGCACGGTGCCGACGACGCGGTCGAGACCGAAGTTGAGCACCGTCACCTGGAGGTTGCCGTTCTCGAGGCGGTGCACCATCACCAGCAGCGAGCGATGTGACACCTCGGGGATGTCGATCTGCGTGGCCATGGCGATGAGGTAGCGGTGGCGGATCCGGATGATGCGCCGCAGCCGGCGCGCGAAGGAGGAGCGGTCCTCGAGCTGGTCGGTCAGCGTGCCGTACAGGCTGCGGGCGCGCGGCAGGCCGCCCTCGGAGCGCTGCGCCTTGGGGTTGGCGCCCATCAGGTCATGGGCGCCGCGGTTGATCCAGCGGGTGTCGCCCTCGCCGATGAGGTCGGCGACCTGAGCGGGGTCGATCGTCAGCATGCCCACCAGGTCCCACCCTGACAGCGCGAACACGCCGGGCTGGAAGGCGTTGTACATCGCCAGCAGCAGGTGCATGCGCTTGACCCGCTCGACGTCGTCGTCCGACATCGCGTCGGGGTCCGGGATGCCGAGGATCGCGCTGATCGCCGAGGCGGTGGTGCAGGCGATGCCGTTGGTGGTGAAGGGCCGGTTGTACGGCTTGTCGAGTCCGGTGAGGGCGGAGGTGAGATCGGTGCGGATCCGGATGGCGAGGTCTCCTCCGGTGATCTCCTGGCCGCCGTAGGTGAACACGTCATCGCGGTGGCGCGTGGCGAAGTGGACGAGCTCGTGGGTGAGCTCGTCGTGGTTCTGCAGCGCGTGCACCAGGGAGGCGGAATCGATGCCGAGCGCGAGCGCCTGGTTCATCGTGAGCCGCAGGAACTCGGTGTCTCCGGTGGACAGCGCATGGTGGTAGGCCGGGCGGTTGACGAAGTCATAGGACAGGTCGGACCCGGACTCCCCCATCGTCTTGATGTCGTCCATGGTCAGGTTGAGCTCCTGAAAGGAGAAGCCGCCCATCTTGCGGACCATGCTGGCGATGAGCTGGTTGGCCGCCTCAGACAGCGGATGCCCCTCGGACCACGCCGGCCGGTCCTCGGCGCTCTTCTCCACACCGAGGAAACCGTTGGCGTCGAGGCGCAGCGCGCCCGAGCCGAGATCGGCCAGCGAGTGCAGCGCGTCGCCGATCACCAGCCGCATGCCGGCAAAGGACGGATCGAGCCAGTTGATCGACGGCTGCCCGGCCTTGAAGTAGTGCAGGTAGACCCAGCGCCGCTCGATCCCGTCGACGCCCTTGACCACTCGGGTGGCGCTCCAGTTGGTGTCCTTGACCCCGGGCTCGTAGAAGATGACGCGCTGGAGCTTTCCGATGATGTAGCCGGCGGCCTGGACCTTGGCCTCGGCCTCGACGCCGAGGTTGGCGTAGTCACGGCCCTCGGGGACGTCGGGCAGCATGTGCCAGTCTTCGGGATCGATGGACACCATGTGGTAGATGCCGGGGTAGTCGAGGTAGCCCATCTCGGCCAGGCGGAAGTCGGCGCCCTTGCCGGTATGGCCGGGCACGATGTCGTCAATCACGGTGCCGTCGTGCTCGGCGGCGACCGCGCACAGGCTCCGGAACTGGTCCTCGGTCCCGAACGCGGGGTCGACCTGCATGCTGATCCGGTCGAAGTGGCCGTCGACCGATCCCGTCGGGCTCCAGCCGTTGATGCCCCCCGCCAGCTTCACCGGCCCGGTGTGGACGGCGTCGATGCCGATCTCCCGGAACGCCCGCCACAGCTGCGGGTCGGCCAGGCCGGACAGGAAGGAGTCGCCGCTGCGGGTGATGAAGGACAGCGGGTAGGCGGTGAACCACACCGCGGCGCGCTCCACCGCGGCTCGGGGGTCCGGGTGCGCGAACGGGTTCTGCCACATGCTGCCCTGGCCGGAGAGCTGCGTGGCCAGCGCTTGGGCATCGTGGAGCATCGACTGCTCGACCAGCCACTTCACGTAGGACTCGTTGCTCCCGTCGGTGGCGCCCGACAATCCCGAGCGGATGATGTCGCGCAGCACACGGCGCGCCGACGGACGCAGGCGTCGCGGCCGCGCCGGATAGAGGTGCTCGTCATAGGTGATCTCGCTGATGAGGCGGTGCTCCTCGGTCGGCGGGCCGAACTGGTCGCCAATCGCCGAGGTCGTACCGCGGTCTCCGATCTCACTCATCGCGATGATGCCTACCCCTCAGGGGGCATATCGTGACAGTGCTTCGTCGCGGATGCTCAGCGGGAGGCGCGCAGCGGCGAGACGTCCCCCACCGACCACCTGTGCCCGAAGGGGTCGCGGAACCCGCCCTGGCGGTGAACGCCCCACGGCATCTCGTGCGCCGTGACCGGCGAGCCCGAGGTGGCCCCGGCGTCCACGGCGCGCGCGATGAAGGCGTCCGGGTCCCCGACGAAGACCTCGATGCGGGTGCTCGTCTGGCCGACGTGGTCGGGACTGTCCTCCGCGGGATTGGCAGGGTTGACCTCGTGCACGAAGAAGGGCGCGCCGCCCACCTGGAGGCCGGCCACGCCGCCCAGGTCCCAGAGAGCCTCTGCGCCGAGCGCGCGCCGGTACCAGGCCACCGCGGCGTCGCCGTCGGGGACGATGAGCATCACCGAGATCAGGGTGGATGCGGGGGCGGGCAGCGCGGGGAGCGCGGGCCCCGAGGTGCCGCCCCAGTCCTCGGGCGCGACGTCGGCGATCGACTGCGAGAAGCACCAGTGATGCCCGCCGAGATCCTCGGCGGTGTACTGGCGCTCGCCGTAGGGGAAGTCGCGCGGGTCGGCAACGATCGTCGCGCCGCGCTCACGGGCGCGCCGGCAGTGGGCGTCGGCGTCATCGACGCGGACCACGAGCGACACGTGCCCGGTCAGGGCCCTGGAGGTGCGCGGCTCGGTGATCGCGACCGTGCCGGTTCCGTACGAGAGCTGGGCGCGGTGATCCCCGGCGTGCCAGCGTTCGGACAGGCCGAACACGTGACAGAGCCAGCGGCGCGCCTCGGTGACGTCGTGGTAGACGAGCTCGGGGATGATCGTGCACGATGGCATCGTCCGGTTGACGCCAGCGGTTGCGGCCGTGGCGGCCGGGCTCGTCGCCGGCTCGTTCTCGCCGTGGGCGACGATCCCCACCAGGTTGCCCGCCGGATCGTTGAACGCCGCTAGCAGCCGGGGACCGTCCGGCGTGGGGCTCTGCTGGAGCACCGCGCCGGCCTGCTCGGCCTCCGCCAGCGTGTGGCCGACATCGTCCACGTGGATCCAGACGACGGGACCGGCGTCGGGGGCCGGGGGACGGTCGGTGATCCACTGCCCGATGATCCCGGGCGCCTCGAAGCCCGACTCCGGCGGATCGATACGCCAACCCAGGACCCGCTCGTAGAAGCGGGCGGACGTCGTGATGTCGCTCGCCGGAATCTGGAGATAGACGACTTGCCCGTGGTCGAACACCGCACCGCTAATCTTGACACCAATGTCAAGGTTAGGTGAGAAGCCGCCGCGCGCGGACGCGCGCCGCAACGTGCAGCGCATCCTCGAGGCCACCACCGCGCTGATCGCGCGCGATCCGGCGATCAGCATGGAGCGGATCGCCGAGGGCGCCGGGGTCTCGCGCGCGACGCTCTACCACCACTTCCCCAACCGCGATGTGCTCATGGATGCGCTGACCGACCAGTCGATCGAGGAGGTCACGGCGGCGCTCGCGGCGGCTCGGCCGGCGGAGGGAGCGCCGAGTGAGGCGATGGAACGCGTTCTGCGGGCAGCCTGGCAGGTGATCGGGCGCTACCGCGGGCTGGTCATCGTCAACCAGCGCCTGGAGCGAGCTGTGCTGCGCGCGCGGTTGGAGCCCGCGCTGGCGCCCCTGCGCACGCTCATCGCGCGTGGCCAGGACGGCGGCGAGTTCGACCCCGAGCTGCCGGTGGAGTGGCTGATCGGCACGCTCACCGACCTCATCCACGGCGCGAGCCGACAGGTGACGGCCGGGACGATGGACGCCGCTGCGGCCGAGCGGGTCCTGCTCCGGACGGCCCGCGGGACGCTGGGCTCTCACGGCCGCTGAGACCCGATGGATGCGCCTGATCTGCTCGGGGTTCCGGCCTCAGCCGCCGTCGATGACGGCCAGGCCGGCCTGAGCCACCTCCATGTCCTGGGTGTAGTGGCCGCCGCTGACGCCGACGGCGCCGATCAGCTGGTCGCCAAGCCTGATGGGGTAGCCCCCGCCGAAGATGACGAGCCGCTCGATTCCGCCCACGGCGCCGGCGGCCAGAGGCGGGTCGTCCTTGATGAACTCGTGCCAGCCGTCAGTGGGCATCCCGAACCCCACCGCGGTGTAGGCCTTGTCCTGGGCGATCTGGACGCTCAGCAGCGCCGCCCCGTCCATCCGGCTGAACGCCTTGAGCACCCCCGATTCGTCGCACACCGCGATGTTCATGGGCACGCCCATGTCGGCCGCCTTGGCCTCGGCGGCCGCAACGATCCGGTGGGCCAGGCCGCTCGAGATGCTCGCCTTCTCAAACATGTCGGTCACCGCTGCTCCTCCTGTGGGGTTGAGGTGTCTCGTGTGGCGAAACGCTGCTCCAGCTGACGGATCTCGCCGACGCCGATGAAGTCCAGGAACGCGTCGAAGCGCAACATCGACGGCAGTACGTCGATGGGGGTGCCGCTCGCTTTGATCTCGGCGAGCACCGACCGCATCGCCGCTGTGGCGACCAGTAGTGTGCTGAGCGGGAAGATGACGAGGCTGAACCCCAGCTCGCGCAGGAACGCGTGGGTCACCGCCGGCGTTCTGCCGCCCTCGGCGTAGTTGAAGAGCAACGGCACCCCGGCGAAGCGCTTGGCGATCTCGCGGATCTCCTCGGTGGATTGGGGCGCCTCGACGAAGAGGACATCGGCCCCCGCGTCGCGATACTGCTGCGCGCGCGCCAACGCGCCACTGAGGCCCTCCACCGCGCGGGCGTCCGTGCGCGCGATGATGAGGAAGTCAGAGCTGTGCCGCGCGGCGACGGCGGCGGACACCTTCGCCGCCATGTCGCCGGCGGCGATGAGCTCCTTGCCCTCCATGTGCCCGCACTTCTTGGGCATCACCTGGTCCTCGAGGTGGATCGCCGCCACGCCGGCAGCCTCGTACTCGCGGACGGTGCGGATGACGTTGAGCGGATTGCCGTAACCGGTGTCGGCGTCAGCGATCACTGGGATGTCGACGGCGTCGGCGATCCGGCGCGCGTTGTCAACCATCTCCGAGAGCGTCAGCAGCCCAACGTCCGGCCGTCCCAGCCGTCCCGCGGCGGTGCCGAACCCCGTCATGTACGCGGCCGGGAAGCCCGCCTCCTCGATGAGCCTCGCGCCCAGCGGGTCATAGCAGCCTGGCGCGAGCGCCATCTCGCCGGCATCAAGGAGCGGGGCCAGGGAAGGCCGGCCACCGGAGCGGGACCCGAGGAGCCCCGCCACCTAGGTGAGTGTCACGTGTCGCATGGGGACCGCGGAACCTAACCGCCACGCTGTGACAGCGTCAAAAGGTAACCAACCTCTCGCGGGCAAAGAAAATGGGCGTAGGTGTGACCCGGAGCACACGTGGGATAAGTCACTCCGGAGAGCAACCTGCCGTGTGGCGAACCTCACATCTCCTGGTCCGCTCTTCGCTTTGTCAGGCACCTACGCCCACCTGGAACCCTATGTGTGCACGCGGTCGCAAGTCAATGCCTCTCCGATCACGTTTTCTGCCAAATACCGGGATCAATGTCTGCTATCTCGCTCCGTGGTTACAGCTCGGGGGCGATTCGGCCCGTATCCGACACGCCGCTGTCGATGGCGGCCTGACGCACCGCCTGCGCCACCGTCTCGTGGACGTTGCGGTCGAGCACATCGGGCACGAGCTCGGACTCGACCGTGAGCCCGGCGAGCGCCCAGGCGGCCGCGCGCTTCATGCTGATGTTGATCTCGCTCGCCCCCGCCAGCAGGGCGCCCCGGAAGATGCCGGGGTAGCCGAGCACGTTGTTGACGCTGGTGCCGTCGGCGGCGAACGCGGCTCCGGCGGCCAGCGCGGCCTCGGGCTCGATCTCCGGCGCAGGGTTGCTGAGGGCCAGGATCACCTGGCCGGGGCGAACGAGATCGGGGGTGATCAGGCCGGGGCGGCCCGTGGTGGCCACCACGACGTCGGCCTCGGCCATCACGGTGGCGAGGTCGGCGATCTCGATCCCGTGTGCGCGCGCTTGTTCCTGCGCCCATGGACTGGGGTCGGTGGCGATGACCCGTTTGACGCCGGCATCGTGGATGAGCGAGGCGATGCCGTAGCCCGCCGCGCCCAGGCCGATCTGACCCACGACGGCTTCGTCCAGCCGCATGTCCACCTGGCGGCAGGCCGCGATGGCGGCCGCCATCGTGACCACCGCGGTGCCGTGGACATCGTCGTGCATGACGGGCTGGGGCAGCGCCTCGATGAGGCGTCGCTCGATCTCGAAGCATTCGGGCGCGGAGATGTCCTCGAGGTGGATCCCGCCGAACCCGGGAGCCACCCGGATCACGGTGTCCACGAATGCGTCGACGTCCTTTGTGTCGATGAGGATCGGCATCGCGCTGACGCCGACCAGCTGGGCATAGAACAGCGCCTTACCCTCCATGACGGGCATGCTCGCCACCGGCCCGATGTCCCCGAGGCCCAGCACGCGCGTGCCGTTGGTGCAGATGGCGACGCTGCGCCCGATCATCGTGAAGCGCCCGGCGAGCTGCGGGAACTCCGCGATCGCCTCGCACACGCGTGCGACGCCAGGGGTGTACACGTCGCGCACGTCCTGGTTGGTGCGGATGGTCCGCCGACCGGTGACCTCGAGCTTGCCGCCATCGTGGGCGATGAAGGCGCGATCGTGGAACCACGCCACCGACACTCCCGGTAGCGCCCCCAGCCCGGCGGCCAGCGTCTCGGCGTGCTCCTTGTCGCGCAGCTCCACCGTGATCTCCCGCAGCGACTCGCTGCGCGCGATGGCGATCGTCGTCACATCACCGATGAGCCCGTCGTGCTCGGCGATGCAGGTCGCCACGTTCGCCAGCTGCCCGGGATGGTGCGGGATGCGCAGGCGATAGGTGCAATCCATAGCCATGGGCCAACTCCTTGACGGGGGTGTCGACGTGCATGCGGGACCGCATTGTCGACGACCGGCCGGTCCCCGGCACGTCGACGGCCCCATAAGATGCGCGGCTTGGGTTGAGGCGATGCGGATACTGATCATCGGCGCCGCGGGGATGATCGGGCGAAAGCTCGTCGAGCGACTGGCGCGCGACGGATCGCTCGGGGCTGACGCCATCTCGCTGGTGCGCCTCGTCGACGTCGCGCCACCGTCGATGTTGCCCGCCTGCCAGGCGCAGACGCAGATCGCCGTCGCCGACCTGGCCGAGCCTGGCGTGGCCGAGAAGCTTCTCGCCGGCCGGCCCGAGGTGATCATCGACCTCGCGGCGGTGGTGTCCGGGGAGGCCGAGCGCGACTTCGCCAAGGGCTACCGCGTCAACCTCGACGCCACGCGCCACCTGCTGGAGGCGGTGCGGCTGGCGGGCGACGGCTACCGGCCGCGACTCGTCTTCAGCTCCTCGGTGGCGGTGTTCGGACCGCCGTTGCCTGACGTGATCGGCGACGAGCAGGCCACGACGCCGGCCACGAGCTACGGCACGCAGAAGGCCATCGCCGAGCTGCTGCTCGCCGACTACACCCGCCGCGGGTATGTCGACGCGGTGGGCATCCGCCTACCCACGATCTGCGTGCGCCCGGGCGCGCCCAACCTGGCCGCGTCAGGGTTCTTCTCCAACATCATCCGCGAGCCGTTGCACGGCCGGCCCGCCGTCCTGCCGGTCTCGCCCGACGTGCGCCACTGGTTCGCCTCGCCGCGCGCGGCGGTCGGCTTCATCGTGCACGCCGCGACGATGGACACGAGCGCGCTTGGCCTGCGGCGGTCGCTGACGATGCCCGGGCTGTCGGCGACCGTGGCCGATGAGATCGAGGCGCTGCGCCGGGTGGCCGGCGACGCGGCGGTGGGGCTCATCCGCTCAGAGCCCGACGCGGCAATCGCGGAGATCGTCAGCGGGTGGCCGCGGGGGTTTGACGCCCGGCGCGCGATGGACCTCGGCTTCGCGGCGGAGCGGAGCTTCGATGAGATCGTCCGCGTCTACGTGGAGGACGAGCTTTAGTGTCCTGACGCGAACGTCTCGGCCAGGCGCTCCAGGCCCAGGCCGATCTCGTCGGGACGGTGCGCGGTGAACGAGAGGCGCAGGGTGGCGCGATCGGGCGGGCCCGAGAAGAACGGCGCTCCGGGCACGTAGGCCACGTCCCGCGCCAGCGCGCGCTCGAGCAAGGCGCCGGCGTCCCAGCCGTCGGGCAGCCGCGCCCACACGAACATGCCGCCCTCGGGGTGGTTGTGGGTGGAGCCGGGCGGCAGCGCGGCGGCCAGCCCGCTCACCAGCGCGTCGCGGCGCGCCCCGTACTCTGCGCGCAGCCGCTCCACGTGCGCCGCCAGGTCGACCGTGGCCAGCCAGCGCGCGGCGGCCGCCTGGTCGACGGTGGAGGAGTGCAGATCGGCGGCCTGCTTGGCGATCGTCAGTGACCGCAGCAGCAGCCGCGGCGCCCGCACCCAGCCGATGCGCAGGCCCGGGGCCGCGATCTTGGACAGGGTCGAGATCGCCAGCGTCCGCTCCCGTGCCGCCGGCAGCGATGCCACCGCCGGCAGCGTCTCGCCGCGGTAGCGCAACTCCCCGTAGGGGTCGTCCTCCACCAGCCATAACCCGGTGCGGTCCGCCACCGCGGCCAGCGCCCGGCGGCGTTCCAGCGGGAGCGTCCGGCCCGTGGGGTTGTGGAAGGTGGGGATGGTGTACAGCAGTTTGGGGCGGTGCCGGCGCACCAGCGCCTCGAGCGCGTCGGGGTCCAGGCCATCCTCGTCGCAGGGCACCGGGATCGCCTCAGCGCCGGCCAGGGCAAAACACTGCAGCGCCGCCAGGTAGGACGGCTCCTCCACGAGGACGCGATCGCCCGGCTCGAGCATCACCCCGGCGACGAGCGTGAGGGCCTGCTGCGAGCCGCTCGTGATGAGCAGGTCATCCGCGTCGGTGGCAAGGCCTCGGGCCGTCAGCCGCTCGGCCACCAGCGTGCGCAGGAACGGGTCGCCCTCGGTGGTGGAGTACTGCAGGGTCCGCCCGCCGCTGTCCCCGGACAGGACCGCGGTGAACGCCGCGCGCAGGCCCGCGACGTCGAACAGATCCGGCGCCGGCAGGCCGCCGGCGAACGACACCACCCCCGGCCGCTCGGTCAGCGCCAGGATGTCGCGGACCGGCGAGCTGGTGGCGCCGCGAAGGTGGCCGGGGCCGGCGGGCACTTCAGATGGGTGCGACATGGGAACTCCTCGGGTCGGCGTCAACGAACGGCACTGTCTGCCACCGGTCCACCCGCAGGACGCTGCGGGCCGGTCACCGACCGATGGCGTGCTCTACTCGTCGCGCGGGAGTCCGCATGAGCTCAGTGTAGACCCGGCGTTCGGCGCGCCGGGAATATCATCCGGCGCGTGGGAGAGGACCCTGGTGCCGGCGTTTCGACCGGTCGCGACGACGAGGCCGTGCTGGTGGCATGGTCCGACCGCCGGCGCTCGGCGACGCGGCGCTTCGCCGTCCTCCTGCTCGAGGGCTCGCGCGTGCGCCTCGCAGACAGCGACGACGAGATGCTGCTCGACGCGGACGGCGACACGTTGCGCGCGGACATCGCGGGCCCGAGCGTGGTGGAGCTCCACGAGCCGGACGGGACGGTGCGGTACCTGGTCGGCCCGCTGCCTCAATGGGGCAAACGCGGCCGCGGCGCCGCGCTGGTCAACCACTACGGCGCCCAACTCACGCCCGACCCCGAGCTCGTGCAGCCAGAGGGCCGGCTCTCGCGGTTGATGATCACGCCCGCCACGTCCCAGCTGCGGCGGTTACGGCAGTGGCCACCGGTGCTCGTAGCGATGCTTCGCGCGCGTGGGGTGAGACCGCTGGACGACCGGGACGAACCGCGCCCGCTCAGCTCGTGAAGATCGCCTCCGGGAGCAGCGCGCTCACGATGTACTGGCCGGCGTCGACGATCTCCGAGATCTTCAGGTCGACGGCGAGGCTGCACAGCAGGTAAGCGTCCTCGCGGCCGACGTCGTAGGTGGTGGCGATGTGCTCCACCATCGCGCGGATCGCGTCCTGCGCGGCGGCGTAGAGGTCGCCCCCGACCCCCGTGGTCCCGTAGAACGGCGCCGAGTCCACGCGCGGAGTCAGCGGCGCCGGGGTGCGGAACTGGGGACCGGGGATGGAGCGGCCCTTGTGCAGCGTGAACCGCAGCGCGGCGAACATCGGCGCCTCCAGCCCGGTGACGCACACCTCGCCGTCGCCCTGGCAGCCGTGCGCGTCGCCGCAGGAGAAGAGCGCCTGCTCGACCTGGACGGGGAGGTAGAGCGTCGCCCCGCGCACGAGCTGACGTGTGTCCATGTTGCCGCCGAACGTCCCGGGCGGCATCACGGGTTGTGCGCTGGCTCCCGCCGGGCAGACCCCCATCGTCCCGAAGAACGGCGTCAGCGGAATCTCGATGTCCTCGCGCAGATAGGCGACGTCGCCGTCGGAGAGGTCGAAGACACGGAGGTAGGCGTCGGGGAAGTCCTCGGGCAGCAGGCCCAGGCCCGGCAGGATGGCCGTCCAGCCCCAGCCCTGGGTGTGGATGTCGAGGATCTCGATGGCCAGCGTGTCGCCGGGCTCGGCGCCCGAGATGCCGATCGGCCCGTTCAGCGGGTAGACCCGATCCCAGTCCAGGCCGGCGATGACGCTCGCGTCCGCGTCCGGCGTGATCTGATTGTCGGAGACGTCGCGCGTCCAGACGACCACGGTGTCCCCGGAGTCGACTACGACCCTCGGCTTGTTGCCCGCATCCCACGTGAAGTGGACCTGTTCGTCGGGCAGGTGATGCGTGCGGGCCATCGGGCACCTCCAAGGTCGGGTGGGGCAACGCTATGGGATCGGCGCCGGCTCGGGCAAGCCCGGCGCATACCAAGGGGCTCGTCGGGGAAAATCGATCGTGAGTGTCCTTGGCGATCGTGAGATATGCCGCGCTGGCGGCGGTGACGCTCGGCGTGGCCGGCTGTGGCTCCAGCCTCACGACGACCACCACGACCAACGACCCCATCCCCCAGGGCAAGCCCCACGCCATCCAGCCCACCGCGGGCGCTCAGGCGGCCGCCGTGAGGGCCACCGACCCCGTCGGGGACATCCACGCACACGCACCGCCGCTGTCGCAGATCCGATCCGAGCTCAAGCTCGAGGCGGTCGCCGCCAAGGTGACGAACGCGACGTACATCGACCCGCTCCAGTACGTCAATCACTGGGAGCGCACCGACCAGGGGGTGGACGCCAACATGCCGGTGGGCGCGCCGATCCTGGCTCCCTGCCGGATCAAGGTGCTGGCCATCGAGCCCGGCTGGTACCTCAACCAGCCGCTGGTGTACTTCGAGCTGCTCGAGGGTCCCGACGCCGGGAGGGTCCAGTATGTGGCCGAGGAGATCACCAGCATCGCACCGCCCGGCAGCTTCCTGGACAAGGGACAGGTGATCGCCCGCTACGCCGCCGCCGGCACGGGGCTCGAGTACGGCTGGTCCACCCTGAACGGCATCACCCTGGCGCGGGCGACCTCCGGCTACGAGGAGGGGCAGATCACGCCCGCCGGACGATGGATCCGCGCCTGGCTCAACGCGCTCGGGGCCGGCGCCGGGCCCGACTTCTGACCGCGGTAACACGGGCGTAACGTCGTGACGGCGGTGTGACGTCGTGACGGCTACACCGGTGGACCGTGGGTCCTCGGCGCATCCGCAGATCACTCGCCGCGGGCATGGCGGCAGCCGCCCTCCTCGGTGTGGGGTGCGGCCGCTCGGGCTCCGCTGCGCCCGGCGCCCACGCCGGCGACCCGCTGCTCAAGGTCGCGGAGTGCATGCGCGCACACGGCGTGCCGCACTTCCCGGATCCCACGCCGGGCGGGGGCCTGGTCGTCCCCGACGGCATCGACGTCAACGCGCCCGCGTTCCAGGCCGCCCAGCGCGCCTGCAACAGCCTGTTCCCGGGCGGCGGCCCATCGAGCCGGCCGTCGGAGGCCGCCAAGCTCTCGATGCTGAAGCTGGCCCACTGCATTCGCGCCCATGGCGTGCCGGACTTCCCGGATCCAACGACCGGACCGCCCGCGACGACGCCGGCCCAGGGCCTGGCCCTCGGCCGCGGCGGGATGTTCCTCGTTGTACGCGATCCGCAGGCACCGGCGTTCAAGCATGCCGCCGCCGCCTGCGGCTTCCGGCTGCCCCACTGATCCGTCGTCGCGCCCGGGCGCGTCGGAACTGGCGTGTCCATCTCGGCCGGTCGCGTTCGTCGTAGTGGTGATAAGACCAAGGTGCCGGTCCGGCACCGAATCCGGGAGGACGACGATGAAATACCTCATGTTTGTCTGCGTGGACGAGGAGCTGGTGACCCCCGAGTCGGTCAAGGCCATGCCGCAGGACACCGTCGCGTGGGTGAACGAGATGGACGGACGGCGCGTGCGCCTGCAGGGAAACCGGCTCCAGGAGATCGCCAGCGCGACTACCGTGCGCGTGCGCGAGGGCGAGGTCGTGTTGGCCGACGGGCCATTCGCCGAGACCAAGGAGTACATCGCCGGCTACGACCTTCTGGAGTGCGCCGACCTCGACGAGGCGCTGGAGGTGGCCGGCAAGCATCCGGTCGCCCGCATCGGATCGATCGAGGTGCGGCCGTTCGCCGAGGAGTGACAGCCGACGCTCAGGAGGCGGTGGCCGCGGCGTTCAGCGATGAATGGGGCCGCATCGTCGCCACCCTGATCCGGCGGACGGGCGACTGGGACCTGGCCGAGGAATGCGCCCAGGAGGCGTTCGCCGAGGCGCTGCGGCGCTGGGCCGCAGACGGGGTCCCGGCCCGCCCCGGCGCATGGCTGACGACGGTGGCCAAGAACCGGGCCATCGACCGCCTGCGGCGCGAACGCAGAAGGGCGGAGCTGCTCGAGGAGGCCGAGGCGCTCCCCGCGGAGGCCGATGCGATGGACGACGACATTGACGAGAGCGGGATCGAGGACGACCGGCTGCGGCTGATGTTCACCTGCTGTCACCCGGCCCTCCCGCTGGAGGGCCGGGTGGCGCTGACCCTGCGGACGCTGGCGGGCCTGACGACAGCGGAGATCGCCCGGGCCTTCCTGGTGCCGGAGCCGACGATGGCCAAGCGCCTCGTGCGCGCCAAGGCCAAGATCGCCGGGGCGCGGATCCCCTATCGCGTCCCGCCGGCGCATCTGCTCCCCGAGCGCACGGGCGGCGTCCTCGCCGTCCTCTACCTCCTGTTCAACGAGGGGTATGCGGCCTCGGGCGGCCCCGACCTCATCCGGGCCCAGCTCTGTCACGAGGCCATCCGACTGGCTCGCGCGCTGAGCCGGCTCATGCCTGACGAGCCCGAGGCGACCGGCCTGCTGGCGCTGATGCTGCTGCACCATGCGCGCGGTCACGCTCGGCTGGACGCGGCGGGCGACGTGATCACGCTGGAGGATCAGGACCGCAGGCTGTGGGACTCGGCGGAGATCGAGGAGGCCGAGGTCCTGCTCGAGGCCGCGCTGCGCCACCGCCGGGCGGGCCCGTATCAGCTGCAGGCCGCGATCGCCGCGTGCCACACCACCGCGGCGGATGCGGCGGACACCGACTGGGCACAGATCGCCTCGCTCTACGAGCTCCTGGCCCGGGTGGTCCCGTCGCCGGTGGTCGCGCTCAACCAGGCGGTGGCCATCGCCATGGCCCGCGGGCTCGACGCCGGGCTGGAGGCGGTCGGCGAGCTGGAGGCGTCGGGTCGGCTCGACGGCTATCACCTGCTGTACGCCACGCGCGCCGACCTGCTGCGGCGGCTCGGGCGCCTGGGGGAGGCCGAAGTCGCCTACCGGCGCGCGCTCGAGCTGGCCGGCTCCGACGCCGAGCGGCGGTTCCTGGCGCGGCGCCTGGACGAGGTCACCGTGTCCGCGGAGCCCGCGCCCTGAGCGTCGCCACCGCCAGCAGGCTCCGCGGCGCGACGCTGGCCGTATACGTGGCGTTCGCCGGCGCCGGGTTCGGATTTGCCAGTTGGGCGTCGCGAATCCCGCAGGTCAAGGCCCATCTCAGCCTCGACCCCTCACAGCTTGGGGCGTTGCTGCTCTCGCTCGCCGCCGGGTCGGTGATCTCGCTGCCGCTCGCCGGGCCCCTGGTGGCGCGCTTCGGCTCGCGCGCGACCGTGAGGGCGGCGGCGGCGTTGGGGGGCGCGGGGCTGGTGGTGGTCGCCGTGGGCTACCGCATCGGCGTGGCCCCGGTGGTCGGCGGCCTGTTCTGCTGGGGAGCGGCCAGCGGCACGTGGGACGTCGCCATGAACGTGCAGGGAGCGTTGGTGGAGCGCCGGCTGGGCCGCTCGATCATGCCCCGCTTCCACGCCGGGTTCAGCCTGGGCACCGTAGCCGGTGCGCTCGGCGGCGCCGCGATGGTGGCGTTGGGGGTCTCGGTGACGGCGCATCTGGCCATCGCCGGGCTGATCGTCGGAGTGACGGTCCCGGTGAGCGCCCGCCGGTTCCTCGCTGACACGGCGAATCTCGCCGATCCCGGGACGCCCACCGGCGCCGCCGGACCCGGCGAGTTCGAAGCCCCGACCGCTCGCGCCTCCCTGCTGGCGTGGCGGGAGTCGCGCACGCTGCTCGTCGGACTGTTCGTGCTGGCATTCGCGTTCGCCGAGGGCGCCGGGAACGACTGGATCAGCCTGGCCACCATCGACCACCACCACGTTGCGCCGGCGGTGGGGACGCTCGTGTTCGCCACCTTCCTGGGGGCGATGACCACCGCGCGCTGGTTCGGGCCCGCCGCCCTGGACCGCTACGGGCGAGTGCCGGTGGCGCGCGTCCTGGTCGTGCTGGCCATCGCCGGGTTGGTCCTGTTCATCTTCGGTCCCGGCATCGGGCTGGCGCTCCTGGGCGCGCTGCTGTGGGGTACCGGGACGTCTCTGGGCTTCCCGATGGGCATGAGCGCGGGTGCCGACGAGCCCGCCCTGGCCGCGTCGCGGGTGGGCGTCATCACCACGATCGGCTACAGCGCCTTCCTGGCCGGGCCGCCGCTCATCGGCTTCCTGGGCCAGCGCTTCAGCGTCCCCCATGCCCTGATCGCCGTCATCGTGATGCTCATCGTCGCCGGCCTCATCGCCGGATCGGTTCGCCCCCGGACGCCGCCGATCGAACAGATGTCCAATTAGCTTTCGGCCCTAAACCTGCACAACTCTTGTGCCGAAGAGACGGTGTCGAAAAGGCTAACTCGTCGTGAGGCGGGGGCGCAAAGCCAGGGGTCTTGGGGCACAAGACCGCCCAGCTGCCGATAACCAATCGTTCGTGCCGCCATGGATGGCGGCCCAGCATGGAGGTTTTCAGTGCCTTTGGTTATCCACCCGCGGGTTCGCAAGACGATTGGCCGCATCGCGGCCCTGACCTGCGCCGCGGTATTCGTCAGTTCCGGTGCGGCGTTCGCGGCCCAATGCCCGACGCAGACCACCAAGCAGAAGTTCACGAAGTGGGGCGACAGCTCCAGCTATTTCCTCGTCCCGGGCGGCTCGTTCGAGGGCACGCCGGCCCAGGTGGGCTGGACCCTCTCCAGCGCCACGCTGACTGCGGGCAACGAGCCGTTTCACATCAATGGGTGGAGCGATGACCAGTCGCTGCTGATCAACGGCGGTGGCAGCGCCACATCGCCGGTGTTCTGCGTGGACAGCACGATGCCGAGCTTCCGCTTCTTCGTGCGTCAGGCCGCTCCGGGCTCAGACCTCAAGGTCCAGGGCGTGGTGCAGACACCCTCCGGGCCGCTCGCCGTGACCGTCGCCGATCTTCCCAGCGGCTCCCGTTGGTGGACGCCGGTTCAGATCAACGTCGACACCAGCCGCATTCCCGCGGGCGATTCGATCCCGGCAGCGATGCGTTTCCTGGTGCCGGGCTCCGGTAGCTGGCAGCTCGACGACGTCTACGTCGATCCGTACCGCGCCGGCTGATCGCCGGCGCCGGTGATCTGGAGCATGACCCGCGCATGAGCATCCTCGAGCCCTACGCCGACGAGTCGCAGTCGGCGACCGAGCGGCTGCTGGAGACCAGCTGGGAGGCGCGCGAGCGCCGGGCCTCGCAGCGCGAGCTGGTCGTCGAGGCCTCGGCCGCGGGGCTGTTCGTCGCCGCCGCTGCCATCCAGATCCTCACCGGCGGGATGGCCGGCTTGCGCCCGGAGGTGGCGGTACTCCTCGTGGCGGTCTACGCGGTAGTGGGGCGGATCGAGTTCCCCGTCGGCGCCGGTTACGTGGTGCCGACGCAGCTCATCCTAGTCCCGATGCTGCTGATGCTCCCACCGGCGGTCGTGCCGGCCGCGGTGGCGATCGGGCTGGTCAGCGGCAACGCCGTGGAATGCGCGCTGGGACGCGTCCCCCCGCGCCGGATCCTGTCCGCGGTCCCCGATGCCTGGCACGCTGTCGGCCCCGCCGCAGTCCTGCTCGCGGCCGGATCGCCGCGCATCGGCTTCGATCAGCTGCCGCTGCTGGCGGCGGCGTTCGCCGCCGGCTGCATCGTCGATCTGGCGGGGTCGATGGCGCGGATGCGGCTGGCCGGCGTGGTCCCCGACCTCAAACTGCAGATGCGCGTCATCGCGCTGGTGTGGGCGGTCGACGCCTCGCTGGCGCCACTCGGCTTCCTGGCCGCCATGGCCGCGCGCCAAGGCTACGCGGCGATCCTGTTCGCCCTGCCGCTGGTGTTCCTGCTGTGGCTGCTGGCCCGCGACCGCAGTCAGCGCATCGACCAGGCCCATCACCGTCTCAAGCTCGTCGAGCACGAGCGGGCGCGCCTGCAGATCGCCGTCCGCCGCCTCGGCGACGCGTTCGCGGCCAAGCTGGAGCTGAGCGGGCTGCTGGAGATCCTCCTGCACGGCTCGGTGGAGGCGCTGGACGCCTCCGCCGGGCGCCTCGCGCTCACCGGCCCGGCGCCGCTGGAGATCACCGCCGGGGATGCCGCGGCGCTGGATCGGCCGGGGCCCGCGCTGGCCGGGGATCGGTCCGCCGGGCCGGTTCAGGCCGGCGATCGGTCCGCGGGGCCGGTTCAGGTCGGCGAGGGTGGCACGTGGACGCTGAGCCTGCAGATGCGGATCGCCGCCTCGCCGCGCGCCGTGACCGGCGAGCTGGGGTTCGTGCGCGACGACCGCGCCTTCGAGGAGGACGAGATCGCGCTGATCGAGGAGCTGGTGAGCAAGGCCGAGCTCTCGGCCGCCGAGATCATCGCCCACGAGACGATCCGCCAGCAGGCGGTCACCGATCCGCTCACCGGGCTGGGCAACCGCCGCAAGCTGAGCGCCGACCTCGGCGCCGCGCTCCGCGAGTCCTCGCCCGCCCGCCCGTCCCTGCTGCTGCTGTTCGACCTCGACGGTTTCAAGGACTACAACGACACCTTCGGCCACCTCGCCGGCGACGCGCTGCTCGCGCGGCTGGGCGGCAAGCTCCAGAAGGCGGTCGCGGGCCTCGGCGCCGCGTATCGCCTTGGCGGCGACGAGTTCTGCGCCCACGTCCACCTCGATGGCCAGGACGCCGACGCCCTCATCCACCGGGCCGCCGAGGCACTGACGGAGGCCGGCGTGGAGTTCAGCATCCAGGCATCGCTCGGCGTGGTGCTCCTGCCCCATGAAGCCGACAGCGCCGACCACGCCCTGCAGGTCGCTGACGAGCGCATGTATGCCAACAAGCGCAGCCGTTCCGCCGCGCGCAGCCAGGTGGGCGAGGTGCTCGTGCGCACGATGCACGCCAAGCAGCCTGAGCTCGACGAGCACTCCTCGAACGTCGCCGAGCTCGCCACCCGCGTCGCGCGCCGTCTCGGCCTCCGCGGCGAGGATCTCGACGAGATCGCCCGCGCCGCGGAGCTGCACGACATCGGCAAGCTGGGCATCCCCGACGCCATCCTCAACAAGTCCAGCCGGCTGACCGACGGCGAGTGGGAGTTCATCTACCAGCACACGATCCTGGGCGAGCGCATCCTCCACGGTGCCCCGGCGCTCCGTCCGGTGGCCCGGCTCGTTCGCGCCAGCCACGAGCGCTGGGACGGCGCCGGCTACCCGGATCGCCTCCGCGGCGAGGAGATCCCGCTCGGGGCCCGCATCGTCAGCGTCTGCGACGCCTACGAGGCGATGACCGCCGATCGGTCCTATCGCGACGCGGTGCCCCACGAGGTCGCCTGCGAGGAGCTGCTCCGCTCCTCCGGCACCCAGTTCGACCCCGCGGTGGTCGAGGCCTTCCTGGCCGAGATCGACTCCGCCGGCGAGGCGCGCGAGCTTACCGCCGCCCAGGATGCCGCCGCGCACGTGCGGACGCTACTGGCCAGCGCCTGAGCGGAGGGCCGCCTTGCGTCAGGCGCCGATCGCCGGCGCGGGGACCCGCACCGGCTGAGCCTCGGCGACGGCGTCGAGCGCGTCGACGATGTTGCGGAGGTTGACGAGCAGGGCGCCGAACACCGGCCACAGTCCGGTCTCGAGGTGGTCGCCGGCCAGGTGGGACGAGAGCTCGGTGACGTCGGCGCGCACGGCTCGGATCTGCTCGGCGTCGGCAGAGACGACGGCGGTCCCGGCCCGCTCCAGCAGCTCTCGCCACGGCTCGCGAAAGGCGGCATCCCACTCCTCGGGCGCCATGCGGATCGTGCGGGCCATGCTGCGGGTCTCCGCGACCGCCTGAGCGAGCCGGTTGACGAGTTGGGTCATCTCCTCGGCGGCGCGCATGCGCTGGGCGACGGCGGGACGCGGGTTGAGCCGGCCGCTCTCGCGCGCCTCCTCCAGCACCCGCCACGCGCGAGCGACATCGTCATCGAGCCGGTCGGCGTGCGCGATCCAGTGGTCCGCCTTCTCGTGGCCCCTGCCATCGGCGATATCGCCGGCGATCCGGCACAAGAGCTCACCGAGGCGATCGTCGAGGAGGTCGATGTGGCGGGCGGCAGCGCGGTCGCGCAGCGGTGGCCACACCATCAGGTTGACCAACAGGCCTATCGCGATCCCGATGCCGGTGTCCTCCAGCCGGCCCGCCAGCATCCCGCTGCTGCCGACGTAGCCGGCGGTGAGCACGACCACCGCGGTCGTCGCGGTGGTGATCGGCGCGCGCAGCCCCGGCACCGAGCCCGCGAGCATCCCGGCGAGCACCGCCGTGGCGAGCGCCGCCGCCCCCGTCCCGAACAGACCCCACGCGCCGAACGCGATGAGGACGCCCAGCACGCTCGCCCCCGCCTGCTGGGCGCCGCGGCGCATCGTCCCGAACACCGTGGCGTGGACCGTGAGAAGCGCGGCCCAGGGCGCCATGAACGCCTGCGAGGAATGCAGCACCTCGACGGCCACCAGCCACGCCGCGACGGCCGCACCCACGGTCTTGGCCAGCTGCGAGGCGTTGGCCCACGCGATCGGGTCGCGCAGGCGTTGAGCGACCTGTTCTCGCATGATTCTGCAGATACCTCTACCCCGTGCGCGCGGCGTGACACCGTGGCAGGCGGTCGGCGGCTGGCGAACGTGCACGACCATTCCGAGGTTCACGTCCCTGGGGAGTGGCGCGCCAACATGGCGCTCCAAACTGCACGCACATGCCGGGGCGCCGGGTTGCGTGTGTAGATCCGCCAGCTCCCCGGACGACTGCTGCCCGGTACCGTCGGCGGGGATCGGGAATGGCCAAGCGCGTGAAGTCCCAGGAAGCGATCCGGGCGAGCCTGCCCGCGGACGGGCACGGCGACGAGCTCGTGGAGACAGTGCTCGCTCGCGCCCAGGAGCTGGACCTGCTGGGCTGGGTGCGTGACGATCCCGACGGCCAGGTGAGGATCCACGCCGAAGGGCCGGCCGGCGCCCCGGCGCAGTTGGCGGCCGCATTGTCGGAGGCAGGCGTCCCCGGGATCGAGGTCGAGTCCGTGAAGGTGGAGGGCCACGAGCAGTTCGCCGTCCGCGGAGTGAGCGCCGGGGTCTTCGTGGTCCAGGAGCACCAGGCGAGCTCGCACCATTACGACGTGCGCCTGGAGGTGGACGGCGTTATGCGCTCGTGGGCGGTGCCCAAGGGCCCGTCCCTGGATCCCGCGGTCAAGCGGCTGGCGGTCCAGGTGCCCGATCACGACACGAACCACAACGACTTCGAAGGGCCCGGTCACGGCGGCGGCGTGATCGTCTGGGATCGCGGCACCTACGAACAGGGCGGCCGCGTCCCGTGGCCCGAGGCGCTCGATCGCGGCCATGCCGTGTTCGTGCTCCACGGCGAGAAGCTCGTGGGCGGCTTTGCCCTCCAGCGCACCGGCCGCGGCGATCCGCCGCAGTGGCTGCTCATCAAGCGCCGTGACGAGCACGCCCGGGCCGGCTCGGACGTCGTCGCCGAGCGCCCGGAGTCAGTGCTCAGCGGCCGCGTCCTGGGCGACGTCGTCAACGACTGAGCCCCCGGCGGTCCGCCCGTCAGCCGTGGGACGTGAGGTCCTTGAGGAACGTCTTGAGGTTGGAGACGTGCTGGGCGTTGACCGAGGCGGTGCAGTCGGCGGCGACGACCCCGGCGGCGGTACCGCCCTGGAAGACGTCGGACACGCTGAGGCAGTAGGTCCTGCGGTAGGCCAGCCACGCCCGGTGGCCCGCGATCAGGTCACGCCGGGCCGACTGTGAGGGCAGCGCCCCGAAGATCTTGCGGGTGAGCGCATCGATCTGGGTGTCGCTGTGCAGGATCTGCTGCTCCGCGCAGCCCTCCATCTGCAGGGTGGAGCGATGGCCGGGCGACCCGGTGCACGGGAGCGGCGTGAACGATTCCCTGATCACCGGGGGCGCGAGCTTGGTCGCATGAGTGCCCGACGCGCCGGCCGAGGCGGCCGTGGCGAGGGCGACGGTGGCGAGGGCGACGGTGGCGGAGGTCGCCGCGACCGCGGCGATCGATGAGAACCTGTGTGTCATGTGCAGCTCCCGGTCGGTGTCGAAGGTCCAGTGGGGCAAGCTAGCGAACCGATGACCGCCCGCTCCGAGGACGCATCCCCGTTGCAGACCGAGCGCCTGGCGCTTGAGCCGCTGCGCGTGCACCATGCCGAGGAGATGGCGCCGCTGCTTGATGACGCGCGGCTGTTCGCGTTCACCGGCGGCCGGCCGGCCACCCTTGCCGAGCTCCGCGCCCGCTACGCGCGCCAGGCGACGGGGCGCTCACCTGACGGCGTGGAGCGCTGGCTCAACTGGATCGCGCGCCGCCATCAGGACGGCCTGGCCGTCGGCTTCGTCCAGGCCTCCGTGTCCGACGAGCCGGACCCCGTCACCGCCGTGCTCGCCTGGGTCGTGGGCGTCCGCTTCCAGGGCTGCGGCTACGCGCGGGAGGCGGCCGGCGCAGTGGTCAGGTGGCTCGAGGGCGCCGGGGTCGGGCGCTTCGTCGCCTACATCCACCCTGAGCATGACGCGTCGATGGCGGTGGCGCGCGCGCTGGGGCTCGCGCCGACCGACGCGATGGTGGACGCAGAGGTCGTGTGGGAGCGCGTGGCCGGGGACCCGTGATCGGGGCCATCGTGCTTGCGATCAGGGGCGAGCCGCGCCGCCCGATCAGGCGCGATCGGCCAGCGTCCCGGCCAGGTGCTCCTCGTCGCGGCTGACCTCCCTGCCCATCCGCTCGATGTCCCACATCACGCCGAGGCCGGCAACGGCTCCGATGACGGCGCCGGCCTCCTGGGCATCGCTGACATTGAACGCGGCCAGGATGCCCCAGCCGACGAGGTAGCTCCAGCCGCCGAGCGCGGCGCCGTAGACGAGCCCGAGGGCGCGATCGTGACCCGCGGTCAGGACCCCCAGGAAGCGGCCGCGGGCGCTGGTGTTCAGCAGGCCCTCGGGGCCGCGGACGTTGGGACCGGTCTCCAGCCCCAGCACGCGCTCGAGGACCTGGGCGTGGCGGAGCATCGCCTCCAGGATTTCCGAGTTGCGCAGCTCGTAGAGCAGGATGCCGACGGTCGCGACCAGCCCCAGGACGCCGATGCCCAGCAGCTCGACGGCCGGCCGCGGCGCGCCGATGAGGCCGACGGCGGTGCCGGCGATCGTCGGCACGAGCGCGAGCAGCTTGAAGCGCGTGTCCAACAGCGACTGCACCAGCTCGGTGGTGCGGTCGTAGTCAAGCCGCAGCCGGTCCTCCGCGTCCATCCCGCCCACGAGTATCCGACGCTGCGGCGCGGCGGTCAAGCGCCGCAATGGTCCGGTCAGCCGAGCACGGGCACGTCGGCGGTGAGGATCTCGTGACCGTCGGGCGTGATGTGCACGTTGTCCTCGATACGGATGCCGCCGAAGTCCAGCATGCGGTCGACCCGCTCCCAGTCCACCGCGTCGCGATGACGCCCGCGGCGCTCGGGGTCCTGGAGGATGGCGGGCACGAAGTAGATCCCCGGCTCCACCGTGACCACGAAGCCGGACTGCAGGGGGAGGTTGATGCGCAGGTTGGCGACGGGGGAGGGGGTGTCGCAGCGCTCGCGCAGCGGGCCGCCGGCGTCGCGCACGCCGAGGCCCACGAGGTGGCCGATGCCGTGCGGGAAGAACAGCCACGCCGCGCCTGACTCCACAAGCGCGCTCGGCTCGCCCCGGAGCACGCCGAAGGCCACGAGCCCTTCGGCGATGACGTGGGCGGCGGTCAGGTGCACGTCCACCCACTCGGTGCCGGGCAGGCAACGCTCGATGGCCGCGCGCTCGGCGGCGTGCACCACCGCATGCAGCTCCTGCTGTTCGGGGCTGAGGCTGCCGCCGACCGGATACGTGCGGGTGATGTCCGACGCGTAGCCGCGGTACTCGGCCCCGGCGTCGATGAGGACGAGGTCACCGTTGCGCAGCAGCCGATCGGTGGGCATGAAGTGCAGGACCGCTGAGTTCGTCCCCGTCCCGATGATCGTGTCGTAGGCCATGGCGTCGCCCCCGGCACGGAGCGCCGCCGCCTCCAGCTCGATCTGCACCGAGCGCTCGGTGCTGCCCTCGGCCAGCAGGGGGACGGCGGCGGCGAACGCCGCGCTCGTGGCCCGCTCGGCCAGGCGCATGCGCTCCAGCTCGACCTCGTCCTTGGGCCGGCGCACGACATCGAGAGCGAGACGGAGATCGGCGGTCAACGCGGTGTCGCACGAGATCTCGAGCGACGCGGAGGGCGCCGCCCCCAGGCACGCCGCAGAACGGTCGCGCCGCGCACCCAGCCAGACCGGGAGCTGGCTGAGAGGGACACCCTCCACCTCTCCGCCGACCGCGCCCGACCACAGTCGCTCCTCGTCGGTGACCTCGGCCACGAAGTCAAACCAGCCGTCGTGCGGGTCAAAGGCGAGCACGCCTCCGGGCCGGTTGCGATCGGTGAGATAGAGGTACTCGGAGTGGGCGTGGAACGGGTAGGTCCGATCGCCGCGCCCCGGGACTCCGATCGGATCACCGGCGCCAATCAGGACGATCTCGTCGATCAGCCCCCACTCGGCGGCCGCCGCGGCCCGGCGGCGTCTCAGCTCACGCTCGATCGTGGCGTCGGTCACCGGCGCGAGTCTAGGGGCGCGGACCGCGTCGGCCGCTACTCGCAGCTCGGCCTCACCGACCTGATACTCCAATTCGCGACGCCTGCCGTCGATCCAGGGATAATCGCCGAGTCCCAGACCCGGTTCATGGCCGAGGTCGCGACCCCTTCCGCAGAGGTGCACGTCTGACATGGCTCACTCCACCGCCACCGAGCGCAATGACGCCGTCGATATCGACCTGGGGCTGGAGCTCTATGAGCGCATGGCGCTCATTCGCCGCTTCGAGGACGCGGTCCAGTCTCTGTTTCAGAAGGGCGAGGTGCACGGGACGACGCACCTGTACTCCGGCCAGGAGGCGGGAGCGGTCGGCGTGTGCAGCGTTCTGACGGACTCCGATCGCGTCGCCGGGACGTACCGCGGCCACGGGCACGCGCTGGCCCTCGGGGTCGATCCCGAGGCGCTGATGGCCGAGCTGCTGGGCCGCGAGACGGGCGTGTGCTCGGGCCGCGCGGGCTCCATGAACGTGATCGATCTCGAGCATGGGCTCATTGGGTGCTTCGGGATCGTCGGCGGGTCGATCGCCGCCGCCACCGGCGCGGCCCTCGCCTTCCAGCGACGCGGCACCGGCAACGTCGCGGTCGCCTTCTTCGGCGAGGGCACGACCAACCAGGCCTACTTCGCCGAGTGCCTGAACTTCGCGCGCGTGTTCAACCTACCGGCCGTGTTCGTGTGCGAGAACAACCGTTACATGGAGTTCACGCCGATCGAGGACGTGACGGCCGGCGAGATCCTGGCCCGCGCCGAGACGTTGGGGTTGTGGTCGGAGACCGTCGACGGCATGGACGTGTGGGCGGTGCGCGAGGCGGCGCAGCGCGCGGTGGAGCACGCGCGCTCGGGCGCCGGGCCGGCATTCCTGGAGACGCTCACCTACCGGTTCGTCGGGCACTCGCGCAGCGACCCCGGCGCCTACCGCAAGGCGGGCGAGCTAGAGGAGATGCGCAAGCGCGACCCGCTGGTGATGGCGCGTGAGCGGTTGGCGGCGGCGGGCATGGACGACGGCCGCCTGGCGGGCGCCGACGACCGGATCGCCGAACGCATGGCCGCCGTGGTCACGGCCGCGCTGGCGGCGCCGTTCCCTGCCCCCGACACGCCGGCCTCAGAGTACGCGCCGTCATGAGCGTGGCCCAGGTCACCGAAGTGCGGATGCCCCGCCTGTCTGACTCCATGGAGGAGGGGACGATCGTGCGCTGGCTCAAGCGGGCCGGCGACCGCGTCGCGGCGGGGGACGCGATCGTCGAGATCGAGACTGACAAGGCGACGATGGAGTACGAGGCCGAGGCGGGCGGGACGCTGGAGATCCTCGCCGCCGAAGGTGCGACGGTTGTGCTCGGCGCGGCGATCGCCCGGTTGCTCCCAGACGGGAGCGCGCCGACCGAGGAGCGCCCCGCGCGCGTCCTCGCCACACCGGTGGCCCGGCGCATGGCCTCCGAACTGGGAATCGACCTCGATGCGGTGACGGCGACAGGGCGCCGGGGCCAGATCATGAAGGCCGACATCGAAGCGTTCACCGTCGCCGACGGCCACGGTAACGGCACCGCCCGGGAACCGCAGCCAGAGCCCGAGCCGGTCCACGGCGTTCGCGAGGAGCTGACCCGCACACAGCGCACGATCGCGCGCCGGATGGCCCAGTCGCGCGCACTCGTTCCCGACTTCGAGCTGGTGGTGGACATCGACATGGGCGCATGCCTGGCGCTGCGCGCCCAGCTGGCCGAGCACCACTCACCGGCCCCCTCGGTCAACGACATGGTCATCAAGGCGTGCGGGCTGGCCCTGCGCGCGCATCCGCGCGTGAACGGGAGTTACCGCGAGGAGGGCTTCGTACTCCACGACCGGGTCAACGTGGGCTTCGCCGTCGCCGCGCCCGACAGTCTGCTGGTGCCCGTCGTGACCGACGCCGACCGCCGTCCCCTCACCGAGATCGCCCGCGTTACCCGCGAGCTGGCGGCCGGCGCTCGCGAAGGCCGGCTCGCTCCCGCCGAGGCCTCGGGCGCGACCTTCACGGTGTCCAACCTCGGCATGTTCGGGGTCGACAGCTTCACCGCGATCATCAACGCGCCGCAGGCGGCGATCCTGGCCGTCGGCGCGGCCGCGGAGCGGGCCGTCGTCCGCGACGGACTGGTGACCGCCGCGGTGGTGATGACCGCGACGCTCGCCGCCGACCATCGCATCCTCTACGGCGCCGACGCGGCGCGCTTTCTGACCGATGTCCGCGACCGCCTGCAGGCGCCGATCGGCCTGCTGGCCTGACCCCACCCGGAGGCGCACCCATGCCGATCCTTGAATTCCGCCGGGCCATCTGCGAAGCGCTCGACGAGGAACTGGAGCGCGACCCGAGCGTCATCTTCTTCGGCGAGGACGTCGCCGCCGCCGGCGGGGTGTTCGCTGTCACCGGCGGCCTCCAGGAGCGCCACGGCCCCGAGCGGGTGTTCGACACCCCCATCTCCGAACTGGCGATCGCCGGCGCCGCCTTCGGCGCCGCGGTCGGCGGCATGCGCCCAGTGATCGAGATCATGTTCGGGGATTTCCTGTTGCTGGCCATGGACAGCCTGGTCAACCAGGCCGCCAAGTACTGGTACATCTCCGCCGAGCAGGCCAGCGTGCCGCTGGTGGTGCGCTCGGCGGTGGGCGCGGGCGGGCGCTTCGGGGCGATCCATTCCCAGATGCCCGCGTCGTGGTTGCAGGGCGTCCCGGGGCTCAAGGTGGTCGCGCCGGCCACGCCGGGAGACGCCAAGCGTCTGCTCAAGGCGGCGATTCGCGACCCCAACCCGGTGGTGTTCCTTGAGCACAAACGGCTGTACTCGGTCAAGGAGGAGGTCGGCGACGGGCCCGAGATCGAGCCGCTCGGCGTCGCCCGGATCGTGCGCGAGGGCCGCGACCTGACCGTCGCGACCGCGTCCAAGTCGGTGCACGACGCGCTCGCCGCCGCCGAGACACTGGCCGGCGACGGCGTGGAGCTCGAGGTCGTCGACCTGCGCACGCTGCGACCACTGGATCGCGACACCGTCCGCGAGTCCGTCCAACGCACCAATCGCCTGCTCGTGGTGGAGGAGGGGCCGCGCACCGGCGGCTGGTCGGGCGAGATCCTCGGGGACCTGGCGCAGGACGCACTCGAGCACCTCGACGACGCCTGGCGGCTCACGACGGCCGACGTGCCCATCCCCTACAGCCCGACGCTGGAGGACGCATTCCTGCCGGGAGCCGACGACATCGTGACGAGCGTCCGAGAGCACCTCGCGCGCGCTTGACAGCCACCCCCAAGGTGCGGCGTCATCCTCGATCGCGAGCGGCTGAGGGCGGGCATCAGCGCCGCCCTGGAGCTCACGGCGCCGCCAGCAGCCCCTCGAGCTGGGCGAGGGTGATCACGTCCGCCTGTCGCGGGAACACCTGCTCGATCAGGAACGCGTGCACCGCCGGATCCCGGTCGGCGGTGGCGTCGGACAGGACGAACAGCCGGTAATCGCGATCGGATGCGTCGCGGACGGTGGAGAGGACGACGCCGCTGGTGCTGATACCGGCGAGGATCAGGGTGTCGATGCCGCGGTCGCGCAGTTGCTGCTCGAGGTCGGTGGTGGAGAAGGCGCCGACGCGCGTCTTGCGCACGATGATGTCGCCGTTCTGCGGGGCGACCTGGTCGTGGATCTGCGTTGTGGGGGAGTCGGCGTGGAAGGCCTGCGGCCCCGACGTGATGCGGGCGCCCATCCGGCTCGTGGGCGGAATTGCCTCAAGGTCGGCGTCGGTGAAGGCGACGCGGACGTAGCCGATGTGGCCACCACGGTCGCGGACCAGGTCGATCGCCTGCCCCGCGCGCGCCAGCAGGGCATCGGAGTCCTCGATCATGCCGACGATCCCCTGCTGGTAGTCCATGACGAGTAGCGCGGTGCGACGGGGGTCGATGGTGGTGGGGGTCTCGGTCATGAGAGGGCTTCCTTTCGTTTCAGGGGGACCGCGAAGCCGGCGTTGTAGATCCGGACGCGGCCGAACATGTCGCCCAGCCGCCCCAGCGTCACCACCAGCACCGCCTGGACGAGGCGGTAGCCCATGATCATCCAGAGCAGGTAGCTGATGTTGCCCGGCGCCAGCGGGTCGAGATGGATGCCGCGGAAGATTGCGGGAAGCGCGATGATCACGATCGACCCGTCGAGCGCCGACATGAACACGGCCATCGTCGTGTTGGACAGCGCGACCCACTTGTAGCCGTCGCCGGGCGGGGTGGGCGGCAGCTCGCCCGCGGCGCGCGCGCCGCCGGTCCTGCGCCGCGGCGCCCGCATCAGAGACTCCGACCCAACCGCTCAAGCAGCGGCGCCGCGTCGGCCAGGCGCTCGAGCTCGGCGGGGGTGAACTCGGCCGCCAGCGCCCGGGCGAGCTGACGGACCTTGGCGTTGCGCCGGCTACGGAGGAGGTCGAGGCCCGCATCGGTGATCGACATCACGGCGCGGCGGCCGTCGCCCGGATCGGGCCGCCGTTCGATCAGTCCTCGGGCCTGGAGCGCCGCGAGCGTCGCGCCCATCGACTGCGGGCTGATCTGCTCCTGCTTGGCCAGCTCCCCCGGCGTGGTGGGGCCACCCCGGTCCAGGCGCGCCAGCGCCGAGGTCTCCGACAGGGTGAGCCCGCCCTTCACCGGCACCTGGCGCAGCCGGCGCACCAGCAGTCCGATGCTGACGCGCAGCTCCGCGGCGATCTGGTCGACGTCGGCGGCGGAGGTGGCGGGCGCTGCGGGCATATCCTCAGTCTAGACTAATAAGTTCGGCCTTACAATTGTCGCGAGACGGCGAGCGCACTCGGGCGGGGCCCGTGCGGGCCCCGCGGGCCTCGTGGGGCTTCCGGTGCGGGCCCCGGTGCAGGCGTCGCGGGCTTAGGATCGGCGGCGACCCCCGGAGAGGAGCGCGATGAGCTACGAGCAGATCACCACCGAGACCGCCGACGGCGTGCTGACGATCACGCTGAACCGGCCCGACAGGCTCAACGCCTGGACGCCGACGATGGGTGGGGAGCTGATCGCCGCCTTCGACGCGGCCGACGGCGACGACGCCGTCCGAGCGATCATCGTCACCGGCGCCGGCCGTGGGTTCTGCGCCGGCGCCGACCTGCAGGCGGGCGGTTCGACCTTTGACTGGCGCGAGCGCCAGGACGGCGACGCCGTTCCGCGCGACGGCGGCGGCCAGTTCACCCTGCGCGTGTTCGACTGCACCAAGCCGGTGATCGCCGCCATCAACGGGCCCGCGGTCGGCGTCGGCGCGACGATGACGCTGCCGATGGACATCCGGCTCGCCGCCGACAGCGCACGAGTGGGGTTCGTGTTCGCGCGGCGGGGCATCGTGCCCGAGGCGTGCTCGAGCTGGTTCCTGCCTCGCGTGGTCGGCATCAGTCGCGCCATGGAATGGGTCGCCACCGGTCGCGTGTTCTCCGCCCAGGAGGCTTTGGAGGGTGGTCTGGTCCGCAGCCTGCACGCTCAGGACGAGTTGCTAGACGCCGCCCGGGCCATCGCCCGGGAGATCGCCGACAACACCGCCGCGGTGTCGGTGGCGCTGGCGCGGCGGATGCTATGGCGCATGCTCGGCGCCGAGCACCCGATGCTCGCCCACCGCGCGGACTCGCGCGGCATGTTCTCGCGGGGGCAGTCGGCGGACGCCGCCGAGGGGATCACCTCGTTTCTGGAGAAGCGGCCGCCGCGGTTCCCCGACCGCGTCAGCGACGGGCTGCCCGACATCATGCCCTCGTGGGTGGCACCCACGTTCGAATGACCATTCGCACGTAACGCCGCGTGCAGTGCCGGACAATGCATCTGTCGTATGCCAGTGGAGACGGACCGGGACCGGCGCGCCGCATTTGAGCGGCTGTTCGACGCCCACTACTGGGCGGTGCGCGCATACGTGCTCAGGCGCGCGCCCTCGTCCGCGGTTGAGGACGCGGTGGCCGACACGTTCCTGGTGGCCTGGCGGCGGCTGGATTCCGTCGGCGAGGATCCGCTGCCGTGGCTGCTGGGCGTTGCGCGCCGGGTACTGGCCAACCAGCATCGGGCGGAGCGGCGCCGGGGCGCGCTGACCGCCCGGCTGGGGAGCGTGCTGCCGGGGCCGGCGCCGGACTGGGACCCGCCTGCGGCGATGAGCGAGGAGCTGGCGGTGGCCATGGTGAGGCTGTCGCCCCAGGAGCGCGAGGCGCTGCTGCTCGTCGCGTGGGAGGGCCTCGAGCCGGCCAGGGCCGCCCGGGCCGCCGGGTGCAGCGCGGTGGCGTTTCGCGGCCGGCTGCACCGCGCGCGCCGCCATGTGGCCGCCGCTCTCGCCGACACCCCCCTCGCATCCCGCTCGTCGATCGCCGGAGAGGCGCCATGACCACAGACGACCCCGTCATCACCGAGCTCGCCCAGGCCAATCCCGTACCCGGCGGGACCTCCCCCGACCCGCGCGACCGCGCCGAGGCGGAGCGGATCATGCGCCGAGTCCTGGCCGACCCCCCGCCTCCGCCGCAGAAGTGGCTGCGGCCCGGGATCCTGGCGCCGGTGATGTCGGTGCTGGTGGTGCTCGCTGTCGCGGCGGTGGTCCTGAGAACCGGCGGCTCCTCCGACACCAGCCCGTCCAGCGGCGGCGGCCTGAAGATCACCCTCGCCGCGCAGCCCACGGCGCAGACGCCGCAGATCACGGCCGGCGCCATGACTCGGGAGCTCGATCTCGTCCGACATCGGCTCGGCTCGGTGTTGCGCCACTTCAGCGTCACGCGCGCGGGCGGCAACCGGCTCGTGATCACCGCGCCCCAGGCGTCCGCCGCGCAGCGGGCTCGGATCATCCCCCTCATCACCCAGCCGGCCCAGCTCTACTTCTACGACTGGGAGGCCAACGTCCTGGCGTCCAACGGGCGCACCGCCGCGCAGGACCTGCAAGCGCACGACCGCTCGGTCCTCACGCTCAGCCAGGGTGGTGCGAGTGCCGCGCCCGGCACGCCGGGCGCGGGCAGCATGTCGCTGTATGACGCGGTCGCGCTCGCCGCCAGGCAAGCATCGCGCCCGGCCTCGCGCTTCACGGCTCGCGTCGGCCCCGAGTACTACATGTTCGGAGCCCCCGGCAGCGCCGCCTGCGCGGCCGCTGCGGCGGCCGCTCACACCGCGCCGGTCGCCGGGACGCACTGCCTGCTCGCGGGACCCGTCGACCTGCCCGGCCACGCCAACCGTCAGCAGGCGACCGACACTCTGGCGGCGCAGCTTCCGGCCGGGGTGAGCGCCTCCGGCGGCCAGGTGCTGATGGTGCCGCAGGGCACGCGGGTGCTCCAGGCGGTCGCGCCCTCCGGCGTGAGCTTCGCCAGCCCGGCGGCGCAGTTCTTCGTGCTGCGCGATGACGCGGCGCTGACCGTCGGCGACATCGCGGGCCCTCGGGTGAGCGCCGACGCATCCGGGCAGCCGGCCGTGACCTTCCGATTCACGCGCGCCGGCGAGCGCGCGTTCCAGGCGGCGACGAGGGACGTCGCCAGGCGCGGCACCGAGGTCAGCCGGCTGGGCGAGTCGCTCACCCAGCACTTCGCGATCGCCCTGGACAGCCGGCTCCTCACGGTCCCCTCGATCGATTTCAGGCAATACCCGGATGGGATCCGGACTGACAGCGCCGACATCACGGGTGGCTTCACCCGCCAGTCCGCCGCGGACCTCGCCACGCAACTGCGCTACGGGGCGCTCCCGCTGGCCCTGCGCGTCGTTCCCTGAGGGGTCAGCTCACGCCGCTGGGCTCGCGCTCCTTGGCCGCCACGTGCGTGACGGGCAGCCCGATCGCCTTGGCCTTGCTGATGAGGTCCAGCTTCAGCCAGCGCGAGATCCCCAACGGCAGCGTCGAGATGATGATCTCGTCGTAATGGCCGAGGTTGACCGCGTCATGGATCGCCATGAGCGGCTCGGGATCCCCCACGCTGCCGGTCACCTCCTGGCCCGCCGCCTCCGAGAGCTTGGGCAGCGCTTCGTCCAACACGGCGCTGGCTTCCCGCCCGCCGGCTTCGTTCGGGTCGACGACCTTGTGCATCCCGTGCGGCTGGCGCGGAACCACCATGTGGAAGCGGGCTGGGCCCCGCTGGGCGCGCTCGTGCACCGCCTCCAGCAGCGCGCTGTTGGCCGCGGTCTGGTGCGCTACGACAAGGACACTGACCGGGTCAGACATGTGTTCACCTCCATCGAGGCTGCGTCCGGTCCCAAACGAGTATTCCACCGGTCTGGGGGTGTCTCAAGTCACGGGGCGCGCCGCCCGCGACCGTGCGCTGCGCTCGTTCCAGCGCCGGTAGGCTGCGCCCGTGGCAGCGCCGGACCTTCAGGCCCTTCTCGGCGAGCTGGCCGACCTGGCCGCCACCGCCGGCGCGCGGCCGCGGGCCCACGCGTACGGGAGTGACCCCGAGCAGGTGGCCGACCTGCTGCTGCCGGCCACCGAGGGCCCTCATCCGGTCGCGGTCCTACTGCACGGGGGGTTCTGGCGTGCGCGCTTCACGAGGTCGACGATGGCGGCGCTGGCGGTCGATCTGGCCGACCGCGGCTGGGCGTCGTGGAACGTCGAGTACCGCCGCGCCGGCAACGGCGGCGGCGTGCCCGAGACGCTGGACGACGTGCGCGCGGCGATTGCCGCGCTCGCGCACGTGAGGCACCGGCTCGACACCGCGCGCGTGGTCATCATCGGCCACTCGGCAGGCGGCCAGCTGGGGCTATGCGTCGCCGGCGAGTCCTCGGTGGCGGCGGTCGTGTCGCTCGCCGGCGTCTGCGATCTCGCCGACGCCTACGCGCGGGCCATCGGCGAGTCCGCCACGCTGGAGTTCATGGGCGCGGGGCCGGCCGAGCGTCCCGATGCGTACCGGCTGGCCGATCCGCTCCAGCGGATCCCCGCCGGCGTGCCGGTGCTCCTGGTGCACGGCGATGTCGACCAAAGGGTGCCCGTCGAGCTGAGCCGGCGCTACGCCCGGGCCGCCACGGCCGCGGGCGACGACCGCTGCGAACTGATGGAGCTGTCCGGCGTCGATCACTTTGCGCTGATCGATCCGCGCACCGACGCATGGGCGGCCGTCGCGGCGCGGCTGGGGACAATGGCGCCGTGACCGGCACGGCGCGCGCGCCCATCATCGTCGTCGGCGGCGGCATCGGAGGCCTGACCACCGCGCTCGCGCTGCACCGGCGCGGGCTGTCCTGCCGCGTGTTCGAGCAATCGCCCTCGATCCGCGAGCTGGGCGTGGGCATCAACACGTTGCCGCATGCGATCGGAGAGCTTCAGACACTCGGCCTGCTCGAGCGGCTGGACGCGGTGGCGGTGCGCACCCACGAGCTCATCTACATGAACCGGTTCGGCCAAGAGGTGTGGCGCGAGCTCCGCGGCCTGGACGCCGGTCACCCGGTGCCCCAGTTCTCGATCCATCGCGGCGTGCTCCAGGGCGTGCTCCGCGACGCGGTGGTGGAGCGCCTGGGCGAGGAGGTCATCTGCACCAACTGCCGGCTGGCCGGCTTCGAGCAGGACAACGATGGCGTGACGGCGACGTTCGCCGATCACGATGGCGCCGTCGCCCAAACGGTCCGCGGGGAGGCGCTGATCGGGGCCGACGGCATCCACTCGACCGTCCGTGAGGCGCTGGTGGCGGGCGAGCCGCCGCCCCGTTGGAACGGAACGATGCTGTGGCGCGGCGCCACCGACTGGCCTATGTTCCTCACCGGCCGCTCGATGATCATCGCCGGGGGTATGGCGGCCAAGGTGGTGCTGTACCCGATCGGTGCCGGCAGCGACACCGGCCACCGGCTCACCAACTGGGCGGTGATGGTCAAGATCGGCGAGGAGGGAACGCCGCCACCTCGACGCGAGGACTGGTCGCGGCCCGGCCGGCTGGACGAGGTGATGCCCCACGTGGACCGCTTCACCATCGGCGAGGTCGATGTCTCGCAGCTCATCCGCTCCACTCCCGTGTTCTGGGAGTACCCGGTGTGTGACCGCGACCCCATCAACCGCTGGTCGGACGGCCGCGTGACCCTGCTCGGCGACGCGGCCCACGCCATGTACCCGGTCGGCTCCAACGGCGCCAGCCAGGCCGTCCTGGACGCCATGCGGCTCGCTGACGAGCTGGCCGACACCAGCGATTTGGCCGCGGCCCTGAGCCGCTATGAGGATGCGCGCCTGGGCCCGACCGCGGAGATCGTGCACTCCAACCGCAAGGGCGGGCCCGAGGGCGTCATCGATGCGGTGGAGGGCCTCGCGCCCGACGGCTTTGACGATGTCGAGGCGGTGCTGCCCTACGCCGATCGCGAGGCGATCGTCCGCGGCTACGCGCAGAAGGCCGGCTTCGCCGTACCAGGCACTCAACAGGCAACCACGACAAGGAGCACCGGCATGACCGCACCCAGCACACCCGACGTGATGGCCGCCGACGCGTCAGTGGACGGCATCACGTGGCACATCCTCGGCCAGATCTACCGCCCCAAGCAGGTCACCGACGATTCGTTCGCGTGGCACGCCGAACTGCCGCCGGACACGTTCGTGCCGCCCCACATCCACCCCACCCAGGACGAGTACGTGTACGTCATCGACGGCGAGCTGACCCTGTTCGACGGCGAGGCCGACCGCGTCGCCACCGCCGGCGATCTCGTGCGCCTGCCCCGCGGCAAGCCTCACGGGCTGTTCAACCGCTCGGGCGAGACGCTCCTGTGCTGGTTCTGGGTGACGCCAAAGGCCAAGCTCTACGACCTGTTCGCCGGCATCGATGCGATGGCGGACCAGAACCCGGACGACGTTGTGGCGCTGTCGGCCCAGCACGAGGTCGAGTTCCTCCCGCCGCCCAGCTGAGGGCGGCGCGGCCGCCGGCGAGCCGGACTGCGGCCGCTGTTCCGCGCGTCCGAGCCGGTGATGTAGCCAAGGCGTAGAGTCGTCTCGGTGGCCACCTGGGATGATGTTCGCCGCCTGGCTCTGGCGCTGCCGGAGACCTCCGAGCGCGAGTCGCGCGGGCTGGCGCAATGGCGGGTCCGGGACAAGCTGTTTGTGTGGGAGCGCCCGCTGCGCCAATCGGACCTGGCCGAGCTGGGCGACGGCGCGCCGGACGGTCCCATCCTCGGCGCCCGGGTCGAGCACCTCGTGGCCAAGGAGGCGCTCGTGGCCGACCCGTCCGGGGTCTACTTCACTACGCCGCACTTCGACGGGTACCCAGCGATCCTCATCGAGTTGGATCGCATCTCCCTCGCGGACCTCGAGGAGGTCACGGTGGAGGCCTGGCTGGCGCGGGCGCCGGCGAAGCTGGTCAAGGGGTATCTGGCGCAGCGCTGACGCTGCGATACACGGCGACCGTCTCGTCAGCGATGGCCGGCCACGCGAAGCGCTCCATCACTCGGCGGCGCCCGGCCCGCCCCATCTGCTCGGCGAGCGACGGGTCGGCGATGAGCGCGTTCACGCGCTCGGCGAACGCGCGGGCGAAGCCCTCGGGGTCGATGGGGTCGATCTCGCCGGGCGCCTGCTCCAGCGGCACGAGGAAGCCGGTCTCGCCGTCTGCGACCACCTCCACGATTCCGCCCGTGGCCGAGGCGACGACCGCCGCCTCACATGCCATCGCCTCCAGGTTGACGATCCCCAGCGGCTCGTAGATCGACGGGCACGCGAACACGGTGGCGTGGCTGAGGAGCTGGATGACGTCGGTCTTGGGCAGCATCTCATCGATCCAGAAGATCCCGTCACGGCCGGCCTGCAGGCGCTCCACCCCCGCGGCCACCTCGGCGCCGATCTCCGGGGTGTCCGGAGCGCCGGCGCACAGCACCAGCTGCGTCGCCGGGTCGAAGTGGGCGGCGGCGCGCACCAGCAGGGGGACCCCTTTCTGGCGGGTGATCCGCCCCACGAACACCACCGACGGGCGACCCGGGTCCACCCCGATGCGCTCCAGCACGTCGGTGCCGGGGTCCGGGGTGTACTCGGCGGTGTCGATGCCGTTGTAGACGACGTGGACGCGCGCCTCGTCGATTGCCGGATAGCAGGACAGGATGTCGCGCTTGGAGCCCTCGGACACGGCGATCACCGCATCGGCGCCCTCCAGCGCGACGCGCTCGCAGAAGCTCGACAGCGCGTAGCCCCCGCCCAGTTGCTCGGCCTTCCACGGGCGCAGCGGCTCGAGCGAGTGGACGGTGGCGACGTGCGGGATCCCGTAGGTGAGCTTGGCCAGATGGCCCCCGAACTGGGCGTACCAGGTGTGGCTGTGCACCACCTCGGCCGTCTCGGTTCCCGCGGCCATGAGCAGGTCCACCGACATCGCCTGCAGCGCGGCGAGATGCGGCGAGCCGCCGGCGAGCGCCTCCCACGGGCGGTACGCGTGGACGGCGGGATCGGCGCGATCCGCGCCCCAGCAGTGCACCGACAGGTCCACGCGCAAGGCGAGCTCGCGCGCCAGGTACTCGACGTGGACGCCGGCTCCGCCATAGACCTCGGGCGGGTACTCGCGCGTGAGCAGCGCGACGCGCATCGTCACGTGGTCATGCGCGCCGGGACTCGGGCGCCCTTGGGGATCACCACGACCCCCGCGTCGGAGACGACGAAGCCGGCGGCCCGGTCGGCCTCGACGTCGACGCCGACCTCCGCTCCCGGCTCGACGTAGACGTCCTTGTCGAGGATGGCGTTGCGGACGATCGCGTTGCGGCCCACCTCCACGCCCGAGAACAGCACGGAATGCTCGACCTTGGCGTAGGAGTGCAGGTGCACGGCGGGGGACAGCACGGACTTCGTCACCGCGGCGCCGGAGATGATCACCCCCGAGCAGACCATGGAGTCCAGGGCATAGCCCATGCGGCCGTCGTCGTCGGCGAACACGAACTTGGCCGGCGGAAGGGGCTCGGGCAGCGTCAGGATCGGCCACTCCAGGTTGTAGAGGTTGAACACCGGGTGCACGGAGATGAGGTCCATGTGGGCGTCATAGAACGCGTCCAGGGTCCCCACGTCGCGCCAGTAGCCGCGGTCGCGCTCGGTCGCGCCCGGGACGTGGTTGGTGGCGAAGTCATAGACGTGCGCGCTCCGCGACTCCACCAGCATGGGGATGATGTTGCCGCCCATGTCGTGGGAGGAGTCGCGGGCCTCGGCGTCGACCGTGACCGCGTCGACGAGGGCGTCGGTGGAGAAGACGTAGTTGCCCATCGAGGCGTAGACCTGGTCGGGCGCGTCGGGCAGTCCGACCGCGTCCTTGGGCTTCTCGCGGAAGGCGGTGATCGTCTGGCCGTCCGCGGCGGTCTCGATCACCCCGAACTGGTCGGCCTGCTCGATCGGCACCCGGATCGCCGCCACCGTCGCCGACGCGCCGGATTCGATGTGCTGGCGCACCATCTGCTCGGGGTCCATGCGGTAGATGTGGTCGGCCCCGAACACGATGACGACGTCGGGTCGCTCGTCGCGCAGCAGGTTGAGGTTCTGGTGGATGGCGTCGGCCGAGCCCTGGAACCAGTAGGGCCCGCGCCGCATCTGCGCCGGCACCGGCGCCACGTAGTTGCCCAGCAGCGGCGACAGCCGCCACGTCGTGGAGATGTGGCGGTCCAGCGAGTGGCTCTTGTACTGCGTGAGGACGACGATGCGTCGGTAGCCCGCGTTGACGAGGTTCGACAGAGCGAAGTCGACGAGCCGGTAGTTGCCGCCGAAGGGGACCGCCGGCTTGGCGCGGTCCAGCGTCAGCGGCGACAGCCGTTTGCCCTCGCCCCCGGCCAAGACGATCGCGAACACGTTGTTCTGGTCGGCGGTCTTCATCCGGCTCGCCTCCTGTGCGCGGTCAGGACCCTCGCGCACAGTTCAGCATTAACCGACCTGCTCGTGGTTTTTGGGTCCGTCGTCAGCGCCTGGCGGGCGGCGATCTCCGCCGCCCGCGTCAGGCGTTGACTGCCCCCGGACGTTCCTCGGCCATCTGCTGCACCACTCCGGGTCCTAGCGCCCCCAGGAGCTCGGGATGGTGATGGGCGAGGTGAACCTGTGCCGCGTCAAAGAGCTGCCCCCTATTTTCACCGGCGAGTTGCGCCCCGCACTCGCAGACGATTCTGCTGCGCTCTTCGTTGCTCGCGTTCCTCATGGATCGCTCGTTACGGCGTGGGTCTCCGTGCTGCTGCTCGTGGTCCGTGGCCCCCGGTTGGCCACGCACCAGAAAGCTGTCATTGGCGCGTTGGCAAACCGTTTCCACAACGTTTCCAAAATCGATGGTGGCCTGGCGAGCGCCGGCCTGGCTGAGCCCTCCGGGGGGTAAAACGCGACAGACCCGGTCGCCGGCGAGCGGTTTTTCACCAGATCGCCCTCCTGCGCGCATAACGCGCCAAACCGCGGGCCGGCGCCACGGTTTTCCGCGTTCTGCCCCTTTCCGCGCGCCGAACTGGAGAAACCCGACGAACGTCGTGTGACGCCCCAGGTTCTCCTGAAGGGGGATGTGGGACATGCCGTACGCCCCGCGCTACCGCAAACGCCGCCGGTGGCGGTGGGCGCCGTCGGCGTCCAAGCCGCGCACGGCGGGGCGACGCCCGCTACAGCTCAGCGTTGACGAGCGCCGTCCCGGCGCTCAGCGCGCGCAGCTTGCCGAACGCCAGCGAGCGCGGGAGGTACTTCATCCCACAGTCGGGCGCCGCCACCAAGCGCTCGGCGGGAACGTGCCCGAGCGCCGCGCGGAGGCGATCGGCGACATGCTCGGGCGTCTCGGCCTGGGGATCGCCCAGATCGAGCACGCCGAGCAGGATGGTCTTGGGGGTGAGCTCGCTGAGCTGGCCCAGGTCGAGCCGGGGCTGTGCCGCCTCCACCGAGATCTGCTGGGCGCTCGAGTCGGCCAACTCGCCCAGGAACTCGTAGCGGTTGCGATCCTTGGGGCCGACGACCGCCGCGTAGCCGAAGCACATGTGCACCGCGGTGGTGGCGGTCAGGCCGTCAAGCGCGGCGTCGATGGCCCTCACCGCCACGCGGCGCGCGCTCTCGGGGTCGTTGCGTAGCCACGGCTCGTCGAGCTGGATGACGTTGGCGCCCGCGGCCTGCAGCGCGCGCGCCTCGGCGTTGACCGCGCCGGCGAAGTCCATGACCAGCTCGTCGAAGTCGTCGTAGGCCTCGTTGGAGGCCTGCTGGGCCATGGTGAAGGGCCCGGGGAGCGTGATCTTGATCGTGCGATCGGTGTGGGCGCGCAGGAACTCGACGTCACGCACCTCGACCGGACCGCGCCAGCGCACCGGCCCCACCACGCGCGGCACCACCCGATCACCGGACCGGGTCGCGATGGTGGCCGGGTGCTCGGCGTCGATGCCGTCCAGCGCGGTGGCGAAGCGGTTGGAGTAGCTCTCGCGGCGCATCTCGCCGTCGGTGATGGTGTCGATCCCGGCCCGCTCCATGTCGCGGATGGCCAGCAGCGTGGCGTCGTCCTGCGCCTCCTCCAGGAACGGCTCGGCGATCCGCCATGCCTCGCTCACCCGCACGCGCGGAACCGAATGTGAGCCCAGGGCGTCGCGGTCGATGAGCCAGTCGGGCTGCGGGTAGCTGCCGACGACGCTCGTCGTGAGTGGTCCCGCGGCGGTCATCGGCCGGCCGGAACCGTGTCAGCGCGCAAGGTCACGGGCCCGACGATATCCCAGCGGGTGATGCGAGGTCCGGACGGGCGGTCGTCAGCGCCTGGCGAGCCCCATCTTGCCGCCGCCGGTGATCCAAGCGAGCGCCGCTCTCGTAGAAGGCCGTGACCAGATACTTCGAGTTCGGTGAAGGAGACTTGCGATGTCCGCAGCGCAGCATGAGTCGGGATCCGATCGCAGGCAGTTTCTGCGCAGGGGCGCCGCCACAGGCGCCGGGATGGTGGCCGGCGTATCCGGTCTGGGGACGCTGCTGCCGTCATTCGCCGCCGCCAAGGGCGGGGGCGTGACCTCGGGCGACGTGGCGATCGTCGCCGCGGCGCAGATCGCCGAGGCGCTGGCCGTCACCACGTACACCAACATCATCGACAGGTCGCCGTTCTTCAAGCGCCTGCCCCGGGACGACCAGGGCTACCTGATCGCCGCTCGCCAGGAGGAGATGTCGCACTACGCGCTGGAGAAGAGCGTGACCGGCAAGCCCTCGCCGTTCACCACGTTCTACTACCCGCCGAAGATGTTCGCCGACGCCCAGACCACGCTTGATGTGCTGGTCACGCTGGAGGACGCCTTCATCGCCGCCTACCTGGTGGGCGTGCGCAACTTCAGCACCCCGGACCTGCGCGTCCTGGCCGCTCGGATCATGGGCATCGAGTCAGACCACCGCACCCTCGCCCGCGTGCTCGGCGGAGACGTCTCGGGCAAGGACGGCGGCCCCATCGAGATGATCACCGGCGTCCAGGGCAAGGCCGAGAGCGCCGATCCGCCCAACAACAACGGCTACGAGCGGACGTTGAAGTGGACGAAGATCAGCCAGGCGGTCACCGCCCTGACGCCGTTCGCCGATCCCGCGGCCGCCGCTAAGGCCAAGTTCGACACCAGCAAGCCGTACCACTTCAAGCCGTTCGTCCCCCGGCTGCCAGAGCCCCTGGGCGCGTTTCACTCCTTCGCCGGCTGATCCGCTTCCCCGGGTGGCGCCGGCGCGAGGTGGCGCGGTTGGGGGCACCGCGCCACCTCGCGAGCCTGGGGGTCGGTTCAGCGCAGACGCTTGGACATGACGAACACGTCGTCGCGTCCGTAGCCGATCGCCGCGTAGAACGCCAGCACCGCGTCGTTCTCGGTGCGGACCATCAGGTCGATCTTGGGCACGTCTCGCGCGGCCAGCCAGGTCTCGCAGGCACGCATCATCGCGCGTCCGTAACCGCGACCGCGGTCCTCGGGCCGCACGGCGAGGTAGTACACCCAGCCGCGGTGCCCGTCGTGGCCGACCATCGCGGTGGCCAGCAACACCTCGCCGTCTGAGCCGGCGAGGACGGTCGACGCCGGCCCCGCCACCGCCCGGCGCAGGTCATCCAGCGGATCGTTCCAGGGCCGAGTCAGGCCGGCCTCGTGCCAGAGGGCGATCGCCTGGTCAAACCGGGCCGGTGGCAGCGACTCGATGTGCATGGCACCGGGGACGATGCCATGCCGGCGCGCGTCACGACCGGCTCACGCCGAGCCGCCGCACCGCGTCCTGGTCACACCTGCGGACGAGGCGGTCGTAGACGGTCATGGGTCCTCCTTGAGGGCGGCCTGAGCACCCGCGCTGTGTATGTTCGGGGCCGATGAGCGACCCGATTGCCGCCAACGGCCGGCCCGAGCTGGTCATCTTCGACTGCGACGGCGTGCTCGTGGACAGCGAGCCGCTGGCCATCCGCGTCGACGCGGTCATGCTCGCCGATTTCGGGATGCCCCTGTCCGAGGCGGAGATCATCGACCGGTTCGTCGGCCGCTCGCCGTCCGTGATGCGCACGGCGATCGAGGCGCATCTGGGACACCCCCTCCCCGACGACTGGATGGCGCCCTACCGCGCGCGCTTCGACGAGACCTTCGAGGCCGAGCTGCAGCCGATCGCGGGGATCGAGGCCGCTCTCGATGACATCTCGGCCCAGACGTGCGTCGCGTCCAGCAGCGAGCCCGACCGGCTCGTCTACAAGCTGGAGCTGACCGGGCTCTATGAGCGCTTCGCCGGGCGTATCTTCAGCGCCAGCGAGGTGCACAACGGCAAGCCGGCGCCCGACCTGTTCCTTCACGCTGCCGCGCGGATGGGCGTCAGACCCGCGGCGTGCGCCGTGGTGGAGGACAGCCAGTACGGCGTGCAGGCCGCCCGCGCCGCGGGCATGGACGCATTCGGCTATGCCGGCAGCGTGACCCCGGCGCGGATGCTCGAGGGACCGGGCACCACGGTGTTCGACGACATGCGAGACCTGCCCCGGCTGCTGCAAAGCCGGTAGCGTCCCCGGCCATGGCCGACCCCAGCTTCCGCTTCGTCTGTGACCCCGACACCCTCGCCGGAGCCCCGTCGGGCTGGGCGCGCGAGATGCTGCACGATGGCGAGATCGCCCTGCTGGCCGGCAACGGCGGCCTGGAGGCGATCAACGCTGTCGCCCACGACCTCGACCTGGCCAGCGTCCCGGTGATGCGCGGCGAGGACTCCGCCGCGCGCCAGGAGCAGACGGTGATGGCCTATGCCGGGCATCTCCCGCTCGTGTGGGTCGCCGCGGGCTTCGGCGATGCCGCCGTGGCGTGGGCGCGCGATCGCGGCCCGATGACGCTGCTCGTGACCGCCGCGGCGCCACTGTCCGAGGAGGAGCGGCGGCGCATCGAGCGCTTCCTGGCCACGCTCGGGCGCCAGTCCGAATAGGACCGTCAGTCGCGAACGACCATCGTCCCGGCAATCCAATCGGAGAGGCTCTGGCGCGGCGGCGTGACCAGCGCCGGGCGGCAAGCCGCGCGACCTAGGATGGATGGCGTGAAGCGCATCGGCTTTCTCTCCTTCGGTCATTGGCAGCCGCTGCCGGGCTCGCGCACGCAGACGGCACAGGACGCGCTGCGCCAGACGATCGAGCTGGCTGTGGCCGCCGAGGAGATCGGGCTCGACGGCGCGTTCGTGCGCGTGCATCACTTCGCGCGCCAGCTCGCCTCGCCATTCCCGCTGCTGAGCGCGATCGGCGCTCGCACCCGCCGGATCGAGATCGGCACGGCGGTGATCGACATGCGCTACGAGAACCCCCTGTACATGGCCGAGGATGCGGCCGCGGCCGACCTCATCAGCGGGGGGCGCCTGCAACTCGGCATCAGCCGCGGGTCGCCGGAACCCGCGCTGCGCGGCTCCGAGGCTTTCGGCTACCGCCCGCGTGAGGGCAGCACCGATGCCGACATGGCGCGAGAGCACACCCGGCTGTTCCGGACCGCCATCTCGGGAGCGGGCGTGGTTCCCGCTGACGTGCGCATGACCGGATCGGCCGCGCTGCTGCCGATCCAGCCACAGTCCCCGGGCCTCGCCGAGCGGATCTGGTGGGGGTCGGGCACCCGCGACACGGCGGAGTGGACCGCGCAGCAGGGCATGAACCTGATGAGCTCCACGCTGCTGGTGGAGGACACCGGAGTCCCGTTCGACGAGCTCCAGGCCGAGCAGATCCAGCGGTTTCGCCAAGCGTGGGCCGAGGCCGGATGGGAGCGCGAGCCGCGTGTGTCGGTCAGCCGCAGCGTCCTGCCGATCGTCACCGACGCCGACCGGCGCTACTTCGGCGGCCGCGCGGCGCTGCCGGCCGAGGACCAGGTCGGGTACCTGGAGGGGGTGCTGGCGCGCTTTGGCCGCAGCTACGTCGGCGAGCCCGACGCGATCGCCGAGGAGCTCAGCGCGGACCGGGCCGTGCGCGATGCCGACACCCTGCTCCTCACGGTCCCCAACCAGCTCGGCGTGGAATACAACGCGCAGATGCTGGACACGATCGCACGCCACATCGCGCCGGCGATCGGGTGGGAGCCCGCCCTCAGCGGGACGTCCTAGCGGCCTGAACCAGGCCGCTAGCCGCCCATATTCACCGCGTAGACGTTGGAGGGCACGATCGTCACCACGACGCGACTGTCCCCGGGGCCATCGTGCTCTCTGACGTCCGCGCCGCCGTATTTGGCGCCGACCTTCTTGGCGAACGTGTAGTCGTCATCGGGTGCGATGTCGGCGCGCCCGCGGACGTCCACGTACCGGTACGGATTCGAGACATCGAGGATGAACAGGCTGCACTGCGGGCGCTGCTGGAGGTTGCGCGTCTTGAGCCTGCTGGTGTTGAGCGACAGCTTGACCTCGCCGTCGTCGTGAAGGAACCAGACCTCGGTGAGCTGCGGCGTTCCGTCGCCGCCGATGGTCGCCAGCGTGGCGACCTGGGCGTCGAGCAGGTCGCGGTGGGATTGAGGGAAAGTGGTCATGTGGCAGATTGTTGCGGACTCCAGCGTTTCCGGCGGTCAGTCCGCGGCGGACGCGTCCTCATCGGCGCTCTCCAGCCCGGCGGCGGCGGCCAGGCTGTTGGAGGCGTCGACCATCTCGTCGAGCTGGGCCAGCAGCGCCAGCGCATCCTCGTTGCGGCCGCACTCGCGCTCGAACGACTCATAGCGCGCGCGGATGTCCGGCAGGTCATGGGGCGCCGGGGCCGTGAGGGGGCGGGCGCCGAAGCTGGCCTGCACCTCGCCGAGCAGATCGCTGATCCCGTCCTGAAGCGGCTCGAGGCCCGGGTGGGGACGGCGCTCGCGCTCGTCCTGGACTTCGAGGCGCAGCACGTGCGCCGCCTGGACGAGCCGGCGCATCGCCGCCAGCGCGCGCTGGCTCTGGGAGGCATCGATCCGGCGCGTGCTGGGCTCAGACAGCGAGCGGGCCACCGTCGACTCCGCGGTGGTGCGGTCCAGTCGCGCGCGTCGCGCCAGGGCGCGCATTCGCTGATCGCCGGGCCGGCGGCCGGCTACCGTTGCCGCCAGCACGCCGTTGATGTAGGCGCGCTCGGAGCCGACCAGGTCGGCCAGGGACTGCCACGCCGACGTGCGCGCCCACGTCGGCCACAGCGCGTAGGCGAGCAGGCCGATGAAGCCGCCAACGAGGGTGTCGACCAGCCGGTCGGTCGCGGTCGCCAGGGTGTCGGGACTGACCACATTGAGCAGGAACACCACCAACGCGGTGATGAATCCGTAGCCCACGGCGAAGCTGGCCGGGAACACCGAGTAACCCGCCCACGCGAGCACGCCGACGAGCACGATGGTCGCGCCGCCCGCAGGGTGCACCGTCACCGCGATGGCGCCGGCCAGCGCGACGCCCAGCGTCGTGCCCAGCGCTCGCTCGGCGCCCCGCGTGAAGGTGGCGCCGAACTCCGGGCGCAGCACCGTCGCCGCCGCCACCACCATCCAGTAGCTGCGCTGCAGCGGGAGCTCCCGTGCCAGAAGTGTGGCACCCGGCACCACCACCGCCAACCGCACGGCATGCCGGCCGGCGGGGGAGTGCAGCGACATGTTGGCTCGCAGCTGCTCGAGGTCGGCGCGCAGCCGCTGGAGCGGCTGGTTGGTGCGCGGGTGGGGCCGGCGGCTACGCAGGCCGCCGCCCTTGCCCGCCGCCGGTGCCAGCGAGGCGACGGCGCGGACCTGTCCGGCGAGCGCGGCCAGGCGCCGGTCCATATGCAGCGCGGGGTCGCCGCCGTCACAGGACTGAACCACCACGTCGAGCTCGGCGGCGCGCCGCTCCAGCCGCCGGGCGGCGTCGGTGTCGCCCTGAATCGCCTGGGCGGCGGTGTCCAGCGCGGCCGCGGTGAGCGACAGCGACCGGCGCACGGGGCTGTCGTCAGGCGCGGCCTCCTGCGCCGCCGCGGCGCTGAGCTGGCGCAGCAGCACGTGGATCGCCATGAGCTGCACACGCAGCCGGTACGCCTCGTTGACGAGGCTGCGCAGGGTCGTGACCGCCGCGTCGCCGAACATCGCGGGGGACGCCAGGGCCGTCTCGGCCGCGTCGATGGCCTGGGCGGCGGGGATCGTGGAGGCCTCGTCGGAGGCGGCCGCCAGCGAGGACAGCGCCCGGTAGGCCGCGCCGGTGGCGGCACGCTGGTTGCGTAAGGGCAGCGGCCAGCGCACGATGCTGAGGAAGGCCACCTGGGCCAGACCGCCGGTGAGGACAAGCGTGGCCAGGCCCAGAGCCTGGGAGGCGCCGCCGCTGAGGCGGCCGAACACGACGAAGGCGATCATCGCCTGTGTGCCCACGACGCCACCGCGGTTCCCGAGCGAGACGAGCAGCCCCGCGAGCGCCGCCCACAGGCACAGGATCGCGATGTGAAGCCACGTGACCGCGCCGGTGATCGAGCCGATGAACGTGGACAGCGCCATGCCGAAGGCGTCGGTGGCCATCAGCGCCAGCGGCGGGCGCCCGCCGCTCACGCGCCAGGCAATTCCGGCGAGCATGGCGCCGGCGCCCATGGTGACTCCCCACACCGGCTTGCCGATCGCGATGCCGACGGTGAGGACCGAGGCGACCGGGATCGCGGCGAGCAGTCCGGCGTCGAAGGACACGAGCTTGCGGTCAAAGCGCGCCGCCTCGCGGACCGCGCGGGTAACGGCCACCGCAGTCGGCGACGAACGGTGGGTGCGTCGCGGAGAGGCGGCGGTCACGTGCGCACGACGTTGTGCAGCTCCTCGCCAGCGACCCAGCGAGCGAGCTGGTCGCCGGCCAGCGCGGCGGCCCGGGCGTTGCCTGCGGGCGAATCGCCGGCGATGTGAGGGGTGATCGACAGGACGCCCGGAGCGCTCCACAGCGGGTGGCCGTCGGGCAGCGGCTCGGGATCGGTCACGTCGAGCACGGCGCGCAGCCGGCCTGTGGTCACCTCGGCCACGAGCGCGTCGGTGTCCACCACAGGGCCGCGCGCGGCGTTGACGAGCACAGCGCCGTCGCGCATGGCCGCCAGCCGCCGGGCATCGATGAGCCCGCGCGTCGCGTCAGTCAGCGGGGCCAGGATCACGACCGCGTCGGCGCGGGGCAACAGCGCCTCGAGCTCGTCCACGCCGTGCAGATCATCACGCGCGTGAGAGGCGACGCCGATCACCTCGGTCCCGAACCCGGTCAGATGCCGCTCGACGCGGCGACCGATCGACCCCATGCCAACCACCACGACCGTCCACTCCCCGAGGTCGGTGAGGCTGCGATCGCTCCAGGCATCCAGGCGCGCGCACTCCAGCAGCTCGGTGGTGGCGCCCAGCAGCGCGCCCACGACCCATTCGGCCACGGGGGCGTCGCGGGCGCCGCGGGCGCTGCACAGGGTCGCCTGGGGCGGGACCCAGCGCTCGACCCAGTCCGTCCCCGCCGACAGCACCTGGACTACGGCGACCCGGGTGAGGGTGGGCAGGCGCTCGAGCACGTCGGGGGCGTCCGACGAGGGGACGAGGAAGTCGACGGTCTCGAGGTCCAGGCCGTTGTCCACCGCCACGACCTCGACCTGCTCGGGCGCGCGGGCGCGGACAGCGTCCAGCGCCGGGGCGATCACGGCCGCGCGAATCGCGCCGTTCGGTGCGGAGCGTGGGGTCACCGGGCGAAGTGTGCCTCAGATGAGCGACCCTTAACGGCGTGACGACCACGAGCAACGGCGACATCGGCGCCGTCATCTTCGACATCGGCGGGGTCCTGCTGGACTGGAACCCCCGCTACCTCTACCGCCGGCTCATGGATGACGAGGAGGCGATGGAGCGCTTCCTCAGCGAGGTGTGCACGATGGAGTGGCACGAGGCCAACGACCTCGGTGTTCCCTTCGAGGTCACCTGTGCCCAGCTGGCGGCCGAGCATCCCGAGCACGCCGAGCTCATCTGGGCGTGGGGCCGACGCACTGAGGAGATGGTGGGCGGGCCGATCGACGGGACCGTGGCGATCCTCCGCGAGCTCAAGGAGGACGGGAAGGTCCGGCTGTTCGCACTGACCAACATGGAGGCCACCACTTACCCGACGCGGCGCGAGCGCTACGAGTTCCTGCGCTGGTTCGACGGCACCGTCGTGTCGTCGTCAGAGGGTGTGATCAAGCCCGATGAGCGGATCTTCCGGGTGCTGCTGGAGCGGTACGGGCTGACGGCCGCCTCGACGATCATGGTCGACGACAACCCGCGCAACATCGCGGCGGCGGCGGCGCTGGGGATGCCGACAGTGCTCTTCGAGTCGCCCGAGGGGCTGCGACGGACCCTCGAGGAGCACGGCGTTCTGGGTCCCTGGCCGTCCTCCTAGCGGAGGCCACTAGATCAAGCGCCGAGTCAGCGGGCTGTGGCTCACCCCGGCGCTCCGGCGGTCCGATACTGGAGCGATGCGAGTTGCCGCCCTGCACACGATCTCGCGAACGGCCGCCCAGCGGTACAACGAGCCTGCGCCGATCATCGACGCGGCGTCCGAGCACGTGGCGCGGCGCCTTGTGCGATGCGAGTGCCGCGGTTGTGGCGCGCACTGCAACGCGATCGCGTCCTGGACCGTCGAGACCTCGTGCCCGAACTGCGGCGCGCCGGGTCTGGTCCCGGTCGAGGGCGCCGGGCTCATCCAGCCGGCCGAGAGCGGACGTGCGTCACCGGGGCGGGAAGTCGGCCTGGGCGAGCTGGGCGAGCACGACGGCGAGTGACTGGGTGCCCTTCTGCCCCAGGCCCTGGCTGCGGACTCCCACGTAGAGCTGCTCGGCCAGCGAGGCGCCCGGCAGCACGACGTTCATCCCGCGGGCCTCGGCCAGCGCGATCCCCAGGTCCTTGATGAAGTGGTCCACCTTGAACCCCGGCTCGAGGTCGCCACGCAGCAGGCGCGGGCCGTAGTTGGACAGCGACCACGAGCCGGCGGCGCCGTTCTGGATCGTCGCGAGCGTCTTGTCGAGGTTCAGGCCCGCGCGGTGGCCATAGACGAGCGCCTCGCACACGCCGATCATGCCCGCGGCGATCGCCAGTTGGTTGACCATCTTCGTGTGCTGGCCCGCCCCGGGGCCGCCTTGGAGCTCGATCGTCTTGCCCAGCGGCTCGAACACCGGGCGTGCGCGGTCGAACGCCGGCCGGTCGCCCCCCACCATGATCACCAGGGTGCCGTTGCGCGCGCCGACGTCACCGCCCGAGACGGGCGCGTCCAGGGCGTCGAGCCCGGCGCCCCGGGCCGCCTCGTGGATCTCGACGGCGAGCGAGGGCTCGCTCGTGGTCATGTCGATCAGCAGCGCCTCCTCGCGCATGGACTCCAGCACGCGACCCTCGCCCAGGATGGTGTCGCGCACGTCGGCGGGGGTGCCCAGCATCGTGACCACGACGTCGACGCCCTGCGCGAGCTCGGCCGGCGAGTCGCGCCATTGGGCGCCCGCCTCCACCAGCGCGTCCGTCCGGCTTCGCGTGCGGTTGAACACCGACACGTCGTGGCCGCGGTCGAGAAGATGCCCGGCCATCGGGCCGCCCATGACGCCAGTGCCGATCCAGCCGATGCGCAGCGCCGCTGTCATCGGCGCCATCGTAGATGAATCGGCCGGCGCGGCCGCTGTGTCACGCCGACGTCGCGGTTTCCAGCGAGCGGCCCGTGGCCCGGACGCCCAGAAGGACCAACCCGGCCGTGAGCAGGCCGGTGGCCGCCATCACGATGAACGCGCCGGAGAAGCCGAACGCCGCGTTGGCGCCGAGCACGATGAGCGGGGCCAGCGCCCCGCCGATGTGCCCGAGCCCGTCGGTCATGGCAACGCCGGTCGCCCGCGCACTGGTGGCGAAGTGCTCGGCGGTGTAGGTGTAGAGCAGCGGCACCAGGAGGCCCACCGTCATCGAGGCGATGAAGCCAAATACGACGATGATCGCGGGTGATACGGCCAGGCCGATCACCAGCAGCGAGATCGCCCATGCCGTCGCGAACAGCGCCGCGGTGTGCTTGCGCTCGAAGCGGTCGCTGAAGCGCGTCGTGGCAAACGCGCCGGCCAGGAAACCGATCCCTGAGACGATCAGATAGGTGGTGCTGTCGGCGAGGCTGTAGCCCTTGTCGACGAACAGCGTCGGGGCCAACGTGAGCCAGCCGTAGTTGCCGATGTAGTAGACGAACCAGATGGCGATGAAGAGCACCAGGCGCCCGGCCATGGGTTGGCGCAGCAACGCCCTGAGCGGAAACGTCTCGGCGGGGGCCTCGTCAGGGACGGGCTCCGGCGGCGGCAGCTCCTCGTGGTCGTCGAGGTTCTCGCGCGCGGTGTCCTCTGCCTCGGCGACCAGCTCCGTCGCCTCCTCGGCTCGCCCCTGGGAGACGAGCCAGCGCGGAGACGCGGGCAGGCCGCGGCGCATGAACAGGATGGTTACGCCGCCCAGGGCGCCGATGGCGAACAGGATGCGCCAGCCCGCCGCGTAGTTGGGCACCAGCACCCGAGCCACGAAGGGGACGACGGCGAAGCCGGCGTATGCCGCGGTCGTGGCCCAGCTCGTGTAGCGGCCGCGCAACGGAGCGGGCGAGAGCTCGCTGAGGTACGTCGTGACCGCGGCGATCTCGGCGCCGATGCCCAGCCCGGAGATGAAGCGGAACACCACGAGGCTGCTCACGTTCCAGCTCAACGCCGCCAGGGCCGTGCCCACCGAGAAGAGCGTCACGGACACGGCGAGGCTGAGCTTGCGGCCCCATTTGTCGGCCACCTGGCTGTCGCCGATGGCGCCGATGATGTAGCCGATGAGGCTGCTGGTCACCGACAGCGACACCGCGCCCTTGGAGGCATGAAACTGGGTGGCGATCACCGGCAGCGCGAACGAGATCGTCACGATGTCGAAGAACGCGAAGAAGTAGCCGGCGCCGACGACCCAGAGCAGACGCTTCTCGTACGGCCATACCGGGATCCGGTCAAGCCGCGCGAGCGGGCCGGGATGACGTGATGCGGTGGCAGCGGACGTTCTCCGCTGCTCAGGGGCAGACACAGGTTCCATAGCCTCTCCTTCTCTTGGTTCCCGCCTACCCGGAGACCGGGGGCGTAACCGCAATCCGGGGCCTGCCGGCGGAGGCTCGCGTCAGCTGCGCGTCCGGCCGGTGCGGATCATCTCCACGGCCTGCGTCACCCGGCGCTCGCGGGTGTCCTCGCGCTTGGCTTCGTCGATCCACCGCGCGAACTCCTTGCGGTGGGTGAAGGCCAGCCCCTCGAACGTGGCCTTGGCCTCGGGGTCGGAGTCCAGCGCCTCGGCGAGCGCCGGCGGCACGTCGACGGTGCGGGGTGCGGTGTCCAGTGCGAGCTCGAGCGTGACCGTGTCGCCGGCCGTGACGCCCGCGCCCTCGCGGACCTCCCGGTTGAGGCCCACCACGAACTCGCCGTGCATGCGGGCGACGCTGGTCCGCCACGTGTAGCCATTGACGATGGCGATGACCGGGAAGCGCTTGGCGCCCTCCCCGACGGCCGCCACCTGGTCGTCGTTGAGGATGAACGCGGCCGCCGGGCCGCGGGCCACGAGCTCGCCCTGGAGTTTGATCTCGCCCATCGCGCCATGGTGACACAGGCCTATGCTCTCGAGCCGTGTCCGCTTCGGTGTCCGTGAGGATCCTGCTGGTGTCCGGCTCGAGCCGCGACGGCTCCACCAACGCTGCGGTCCTGCGCACCGCCGCCGAGGTCGCTGACGGCGGCGTGGAGGCAGTGCTCTACACGGGCATCGGCGCGCTGCCCCTGTTCAACCCCGATGACGACCGCGAGGGCACCCCCGTCGACCCGCGCGTGGCCGACATGCGCCGCGAGCTCGGGGCCGCCGCCGCCGTGCTCATCTGCACGCCCGAGTACGCCGGCGCTCTGCCCGCCGCCATGAAGAATCTGCTGGAGTGGACGATCGGAGACGCCGGCACCTACCAGAAGCCCGTTGGCTGGATCAACGCCTCCGGCGCTGCCGCGCCCACCGGCGCAGCGGACGCGCACGACTCGCTGCGCAAGGTCCTGGGGTACGCGGGCGCCGACATCGTGGAGGACGCCTGCGTGCGCATCCCGGTGGACCGTGCCCTGGTGGTCCGCGGAGTGGTGAGCGACCTCGAGGTCCGCAGCCGCATCGCGGGCGTGGTGCGCACGCTGGCCGATCACGCGGCCGCGATCCGCGAAGCCTGACCCGCGGCACCTACAATCGGTCCGGCGCCCCCATGGTCTAGCGGTTAGGACGCCTGCCTTTCACGCAGGAGATCGCGGGTTCGAGTCCCGCTGGGGGTATCCGTCCATCACGTGTTCAGGTGGACCGTCAGCCTGCCCTTCCGGGTCGCGGTGGATTTCCCCGTCAACCGAACCGGTTCTGTGGCGCAGACGGCGGCGACGACACGGTCTGCTGCACCGGCACTGCATGACCGCGTATGAGCGCTACGGCTGAGAGCGGCAACGGGTGCCGACCGGCCCGCGTGGCACGTCGCGCGTCAGGCTGAGCGAGCCGTTCCCGGGCGGGTGCGGCGATGAGTCCTGGTGGGTGAGGTGGTCTGATACGGCGTATGGCTCGCCGAGACGACTGGAGACGCCCATGGCTGAATACGTGTCACTCGCTGGTGTCCGCACCTGGTATGACGAGCACGGCGACGGGGATCCCGTCGTCCTGCTTCACCCTGGTGGGGCCGGTGTCGATGCGCGAGCGCTTGGGCCCAACATCGGCCCGCTGGCCGATCAGTTCCACGTGTACACACCGGAGCGACGCGGCCACGGACATACGCCGGACGTAGCCGGTCCGGTCACCTTCGACGCGATGGCGCAGGACACGATCGCGTTTCTGGAGACGGTGGTGCGCGGACCGGCGCACCTCGTCGGCTGTAGTGACGGCGCGACCGTCGCGCTGCTCGTTGCGCTGCGGCGGCCAGATCTCGCTGATCGTCTGGTCCTGGTCGCGGGCGTGTTCCACTACGACGGCTGGCTTGCCCACGTCATCGATCCGAGCAACCAGCCGCCGGAGTTCCTGGCCCGGCTCTATGAGGAGGTCTCGCCGGATGGGCCGGGTCACTACCAGATCGTCGTCGACAAGCTGGCCCGGATGCACACCCAGGAGCCGACGCTCGTGCCCGAGGATCTCGGCGACCTGAGGACCCGGACGCTCATCATGGTCGGCGATGACGACGAGGTGAGGCTCGAGCATGCCGTCGCGATGTATCGGGCGATCGGCGATGCCGAACTGATGGTGGTGCCGGGCACATCCCATGGTCTGCTCGTCGAGAAGCCCGACCTCTGCAACGACGTCATCCTGCGATTCCTGACCACCGACCCGGTCCCCACCTTGGCGCCGATCCGTCGCGCGAGCGCCCATGGTGCGGAGGGGACGCAACATATGTGATTAGGGTGCCCTAATCTGGTTATCCCGTTGTCGCCGTCCCAGGGAGTCACATGGCTGATCGCCGCGTCCTGTCCACGATCGTCACGAAAGCCTTCTGGCTCACCCCGAGCATGGTCCGGGTGATCGTGGGTGGCCCCGATCTCGACGGATTCGGCGTCGGAGCGTTCGCCGACCACTACGTCAAATGCAGGTTCGGCGACAGGACGCGTTCGTACACCGTGCGCGCGTGGGATCCCGACCGGTGTCTGCTCACCCTCGACTTCGTCGTCCACGGCGATCGCGGCGTCGCTGGCCCCTGGGCCGCCAACGCTCAGCCCGGCGACACGCTCGAACTGACCGGACCCGGCGGTGCCTACACGCCCTCCCCGCAGGCTGACTGGCATCTGCTGGCCGGGGACGACGCCGCGCTGCCAGCGATCGCCGTGTCATTGTCCAGAATCCCCGCTGGCGTGCCCGCGTTCGCTGTTGTTGAGGTTGAAGGCCCGGAGCACCGGCAACCGCTGCATTCCCCAGGCGAGCTGCAGACCGTCTGGCTTGACCGCCGCTCCGGCCCCGGCGAGGATCCGTCGCCGCAACTCGAGGCCGTCAAGGCCCTGGAATTGCCAGACGGGCGCGGGCACGCGTTCGTGCACGGTGAGGCCACCACGGTCCGCCTCCTGCGTCGCCATCTGGCGATCGAGCGCGGCCTGCCGACTGACTGCCTGTCGGCCAGCGGCTACTGGAAGCTGCGTCGCACCGACGAGGAGTGGCGGGCGGAGAAGCGAGAATGGATCGCGCTCGCCGACGCCGATCTCGCCCCCTCCCGAGAGTGAGCGAGGAGCAGCATCGACCGATGCGTGGTCGTCTGGGTGCCCGCCGCTATGCGCTGTAGGACGCGACCTCCTGGTAGAGCCTGGCGACCAGATTCGCGGTGCCGTGCAAGTGGTCAAGGACGTCGCGAACTGCGGGCGACTGCTCGAGACGCTGGCGGTCCTCCGAGCTTCGCATCTCCACGATCGCCACCAGCGAGGTCTGGTCGGCGGTCTGGAGAACGTGTGCCGACACAAAGCCGGGATCCTTGACGACCTCACCGAACATTTCATCGAGACGCGCAACGGCGGCGGCTTCCTCTGCGGGATCGACCTCCCACACGTGGACGAGTAGCGGACTCTCGTTCATCGACACACCTCCCTCTCGGGCTTGACAGCAGCCGGATCGTGATACCTGGCGGACGTGCGCTGGATCATATTTCGCTTCATCTGTCAGCAGGGGTGGTCGCTCTCTCCGTCCCCGGTCACCTCTGGGTCTTCTCGCGGGTCAACTCGATCGCGCCGGTGGGATCGGGCCCGCGTGTGGCGCTCCGGCAGGCACGCCGATCGCGTGAATCGCTTCGAGCACGTCTCGCAGGCCGCCGGCCGTCTTGAGATCGAGACGGTCGAGGATCGTCTCGGTGTCTGCGAACTCCTTGGCGGCGCGCGCGTCCGAAGCAGCGGACTGGACGGTTTGCCCGACCATGATGATCGACAGCAGAACCAACTGCAGGAACGTCTGCGCGATCCACGCCACGATGATGATCACCTGTCCCGAGCTGAGCGCCGCAGGCAGGCTGACCAGCGCGATTGCCGCGAACAGGTAGGCGCACGCCATCGTCCCGACGCTGCGCGTGATCACGAGCGCCAGCTTGGCGTTGAATCCCTCGACATCGCGAAGCGCCTTCTTGATCTCCGCGGGATCGAAGCGAACGACGCGCGGCAGTTCCTCTCGGACTTTGACGGGCGCATCCATGTGAAACCCTCCAGTCGAATCGATCGGATGACCGTGATCCAGGAGCCTACGTTGCCTCCCCAGATGCGACGAGGAGCCGGAGGTCGATCGAGGTTGGCGAGAATGGTGCGCGATGACAGAGACCAAGCGGCTCCTTCTGTTGCGCCACGCGAAGTCCAGCTGGGACGATCCGTCGCTCGCCGATCACGATCGCCCGCTCGCGCCGCGCGGGCGCAAGGCCGCTGAGCGGATCGGGGCGCACTTGGCCCGGGAGCGGATCCCCGTCGCTCTGGTGCTGTGCTCCTCGGCGAGGCGGGCGCGCGAGACCCTCGACCTGGTCGCGCCGCCCGGCGAGATCGAGTTCGCGCCCGAGCTGTATGGCGCAACGGCCGACGAGGTGGTCGAGCGCTTGCGTCGCGTGCCCGACGACGTCGACGTGGTGATGCTGATCGGACACGAGCCGGCGATCCGTGACGTAACCGTTCGGCTCGTCGGGCGGGCCGGCGAGCTTGCCGACCGTAAGTTCCCCACCGCTGCGCTGGCCACGTTGACCTTCACCGGACCCTGGAACGCGCTCGCACCGGGGCGCGCGGAGCTCACCGCGTTTATCACGCCGAGAGAGCTCGGCTGACAGCGCAGATTCGGCCTGTTGCAGCGACCGCCTCTAACCCAGGGCGCTGTAGCCCCGCGAGGCCTTCTGGATCTCGCCGGTCTTCGCCAGCTGCGTCAACCGGGTCGAGACGCTCCCGGGGTTGAGATTCAGGGCTTTGGCGACGTCACCCGCGGTGCTCTGGGGGTGCTGCGCCAAAAACGCGACGATGCTCGCCTTCGTATCGGTTTGCCGGCTGCGAGCGGTAGCACGGCGCTTGCTCGCCCGCCGCGCAGTCGCGCGGCGGGTGGACCGAGTCGGAGCGCTGGTCGCTGACCCGCCGTTGTGGGCGTGGAACTCACTGATCTGCTGCTCCAGCCACGCCAGATGCTCTTTGACTTCTGCACGCTCAGCCTCGAGCGTGTCGATGACCTGCTGAATGCGCGACACGACCGCCTCCTGGCAGATGGGGGCCCGCGAACCTCTTAGAGAAGGTCCCACTGACGTCGCGCGAGCACCTGCTCTCGGTCGCGCTCAGCCCGAAGCTTGCGCGCCTTCTGGCTGGCCTGTTCGTTGCGTTGCGCGATCTCCTTGCGAAGGTCGTCGAACGCGACGGCCGCAGTCGACCGACCCGGGCCAGGTTCTTGGTTCTGCTTCGGCATAAGAGTGAACTCCTTATCGCTCCACTGGGAACACTGCCCACAGGAAGGATGAGAGAGCGCGACACCCAAGCGGTGGATCCTGCTCCCTAGACTCTACTCGGCAAGGATGCAGTCGATCCCCCGGCGCTGTCGGTAGCCTCAGCGTCCATGACGCAACCGCGGCTCTACTACATGCCGCGGACCCGGTCCAGTCGCGTCCTGTGGCTCTTGGAGGAGACGGGCGCGCCGTACGACCTGACCGAGATCACAGGCGCCCAGCGCCGGTCTGAGGAGCACCTCGGTCGACATCCGCTGGGGCGCGTTCCGGCGCTCCAGCTCGCCGACGGCTCGACGATGTTCGAGTCGGCGGCGATCTGCCTTCAGGTGGCCGATCTCAACCCTGACGCCGGGCTGATCGGTCCCGTCGGCTCCACTGACCGAGGGCTCGTCTACCAATGGGTGCTGTTCGCGGTCTCCGAGCTCGAGGGGCCGCTGTTCCGATGGATTGGCGAACTCGGTGAGGGGGTCACGGACTCCCCGGCGCAGGCTCGCTTCGCAGCGGCGGCGGTCGCCATGCAGTCGGCGCTCGCGCAGCGCGACTGGCTCGTGGAGGATCGGTTCAGCGTCGCCGACGTGATGTGCGCAAGCGTGCTCGAGGGAGCCCACGCACGAGAGCTGCTGGGACCGTGGCCGGGCCTCGAGGCGTACGTGCGGCGCAGCGAGTCACGTCCCGCGTATGCGCGGGCCGCGGCGATCTCGGATCGTCCCCGCAGGTGACGCACCTCACCGGTCACGGCGCGGAAGGAAAACCGCGTCGGGAGGTCTTGGGAGTGTGAATCAAAACGCCTGGATGACCCAGGTCAGGCGCATCAGGCAATGGGGGTGGCCGCGAGGATTTCCGCTCGTCCAGTTCCCGAACGCGCCCTTGATCCTGGCCTTTGCCGGCGGCGTGGCCGCGGGCATGATGCATGGGGCGGCACACCGCGATGCTCTCGCGGTGTCCTATCTGGCGATGGCGATCTGGGCGTACCTGGAGCTCGTTGACGGCGTCAACTGGTTTCGCCATCTCCTCGGCCTGGTCTACGTCGTGTCCACGGCGACGCACCTGGCCATGGCGATCCGCCATTGAGTCGTCGGCGACGCCACCAGGCTTCGATCGCCAGAGCAGGGATCTCGCCGCAGAGAAAACCGCTCCACACAGGGACGCCGAGCCGGTTCGCCGCGGCGAGTCCCACCGCTGCTCCAGCCGTCGGCAGCAGCCAGAAGAACGGGTATGGAACGGCACTGGAGGCCCACCAGGGCGGGCGCTTGAGCGAGCGCCTCACCGCTGTCTACTCGATCAGCGGGGGTTCGAGCAACGAGGCATTGATGTGCTCAGACAGCGCTGTGGCGGCGGCTCGCTCTGCGGCCAGGCGCTGTCGGTCGTCGTCACCGTCGGCGAGCGCGGCGGCGTAGGCCGTCGATGCGGCTTCCCAGAGTTCGCCTAGCTCGTCTGTTTCCAGCCGGGCCTGGCGGCGCATCGTCTCGACCGTGGTGGCGATGACCTCTGCCGGCGTGCCCGCCGCGTAGGTTTCCTCCGTGTCCGTTTCACGGACGAAGGTGTACGTATGTGCCGCCGTCAAGGTTGGCCGATACAGGACACGCTCGATACGGATCGAGGCGTCGTCGAGCACACTCGTTGAGACGCCGAAGCGGGGATACGGCTCGACCCCGGCCAGCCACGCCCGTCTCCTCGCATCCGTGGCGCGGTGCTCGCGGTCGTCGATGGTGAGACCGACGTATTCGGCGACGTGCACCCATCCCCAGTGGGTGGCCGCCAGCAGAATGCCGATCACGGCGAGGACGAGGTCAAACGCGCCGCCATCATTGAGCAGTAACTGCGCGGCACCGTAGATGGCGAGCAGCACCCCGCCGATCAGGGTTACGCCCGTCAGCACCGAGCCTGTGGCAACGAGCCGGCCATGCCTAGGATCAGGCGCGGCCGGCTCGGGCGGTTGCTCGGTCTGAGGGAGATTGACGCGGTCCCCGTCGAGGAGCCCTGGGTCTGGGTCGACGCCGAGAAACGCGACCATCCCCTGTCTGTCGTCAATCATCGTCTCGGTCAACGCGGCGTTGTGCTCACCGTCACCGCTGGCCCGGCGCCTTCGGGGAGGGGGTCTGCGGGGCGACGGGAGAGGGGCGTCGTGCACCGTTGCCGCCGCCCGCCACGGTGTTCGCGGCGAGATTGCCCGTGAGCATGCCCTCTTGGACCTGGTCCATCAACGACCCGACAGAGGCGGGGGAGTGGGGCAGCAGGAGCGTGGTCATGTTCCCGTTTTCGCCGACTGAGCGGATCGTGTCCATGTACTGCGTCAAGGCCACCAGCCCCATCGCTTCCCTGGGGTCGATGCCCTGTTCTTCGGCGAGGACGGCGAGCGAGTCCTTGAGCCCTTGGGCGATCGCGACGCGCTCAGCCGCGACGCCCTCGCCGTGAAGACGCATCGATTCAGACTCTGCTTCAGCCTTCTTGATGCGCAGCGTCTTGTCGCCCTCGCCCTGAGCCGTCGCAGCCTCCTGATTACGACGCGCGGCGTTGATGTTGTTCATCGCATCCTTGACTCGCTGATCCGGTTCGATGTTCGTGATCAGCGCCTTGATGATCTCGTAGCCGTAGTCCGCCATCTGCGTCTGCAGGGTGTCCTGGATGTGCTTCGCGATGGTGTCGGCGTCTGCGTATGCCTCGTCGAGGTCCATGGTCGGAATGTGCGACCGGACCACATCGAAGGCGTAGGACTTCATCTGCACCTCAGGGTCATCGAGCTTGTAAAACGCGTCCTTGACCCGTTCCGGTTCGGCACTGACCATGTACTGGATCGCGAGCTTGACGACCACGAACACGTTGTCCCGAGTCTTGGTCTCGATATCTGCGTTCAACTGCTCGACCTGCAGGCTCATCCGTCCGGCCACCTTCTCGACGAAGGGTGACTTTCGCTGGAGCCCCGGGCCGGCGACGCGGACAAACTTGCCGAACCGCTCGACGATCGCGCGTTCCTGCTGTTCTACGGTGAAAAAGAAAACTGGCATACGACGTCCTTTCAGACGGGCGTGACGAGTCTGGGTGGCTCGGGCTCACGACGGGAGTGGTGTGGCAGGGACACCGAAGCGGCCACGATCGCGGTGTTGCGCGAAGGGGCGGGGACAGCGTGCACTGCTTGCATATCGGTGACCTTCCCGAGCGCGGATCGCCTGGCTTTGGCGCCCGTCGCTCCTTAGGGGGCGGCTCTTTCGTCGCTAGGGACGAAACTGTCCGAGAGGTCGCCGATGGGCGGAGTCCTGCGCGAAGTCGCTTCGCAGAAGCGCTGAAAATGCCTTGCTCCCAGTTTACTCCGTCGGCTCCAGCCGATTGGCAGTCTGGTCCGTGAGTGCAGTGCGCGAGCGCTCAGAGACGGCGCCCGCGCCTCGGGCACGAGCGGTAGGCTGCCGCCATGACAAGGGTCCGTGACCTGAGCCGCGAGGATCGCTTCGCCTGGACCGAGCTGTGGGCCGGGTACCTGCGCTTCTATCGCGCCGAGGTCGCGGCGGAGGTCACCGAGCAAACCTTCGTCCGGATGACCGCGCGACGTGACGGTTGCTTCGGGCTCGCCGCGGAGGCCGACGACGGGACGCTCGCTGGGTTCACCCACTGCGTGCTGCATCCGTCGACCTGGTCGTTGGGGGGCACCTGCTATCTGGAGGATCTCTACGTCCACCCCAGCCACCGCGGTACAGGTACCGCCCGGGCGCTGATCGAGGCTGCGGGCGAGCAGGCCCGTGCGGCGGGCGCCGAGACCATCTACTGGCACACGCAGGCGTTCAACGGTCGCGCCCGCTCGCTCTACGACACCGTCGGCCGGCTGACCTCCTACGTGCATTACGAGCGCCCGCTCGCTGAGTGATGATGGTCAAGGACCCGCTGCAACTCCCCGACGATCTGCCCGTCCCTGAGGATGACGGTGCCGCCGATCACCTCGCCGGCACGGCGCTGCCGGCGGTCACTCTCCGGGCCAGCGACGGCACCAGCGTTCGCCTCGATGAGCTCGAGGGCCGCACGGTGGTGTTCGCCTACCCACGCACGGGCCGACCGGGCGAGCCCTCACTCGGCGGAGATGAGGAGTGGGACGCGATCCCCGGTGCCCGCGGCTGTACCCCGCAGGCGTGCTCGTTCCGTGACGAGTACGCCCGATTTGCGGCGGCTGACACGAGGGTGTTCGGCCTCTCCACCCAGGACACGGCCTACCAGCAGGAAGCCGCCGAGCGGCTGCAGCTGCCCTACCCGCTGCTTTCCGACGAGCGGCGCGAACTCACCACCTCCCTTCGCCTCCCGACCTTTGAGGTGGACGGGATCACCCTGCTCAAGCGCCTCACGCTGTTCGTACGCGACGGCGTGATCGAAAGCGTCATCTACCCCGTCTTCCCACCGAACCGGAGCGCCGAGCAGGCGCTCGCCCGCTTGGCCGTCTGACGGCGCTGCGCAGCGAGCCCGTGATGCACTCGGAGATAGGGTCCCGAGGGACCACTGTCTGCCAAAAGGAGCCTGTCCGTGTCTGGTTTTTCTACCGTGAATCTGTTGGAGGTCGAGGACTCGATGGGCGATCGCGCACCCGGGATCGAGGGCCGGTTTGGTCGCAAGCATCTGGGCTCACGCGATCTCGGCGTGAGCCTCTTTCGCTACGCACCCAACCTGCGCAGCCCGATGGGGCACAGTCACCGCGCGCAGGAAGAGGCCTACGTCGTTGTCGCCGGGTCCGGACGAGTCCTCCTCAACGACGAAGTTCGCGACCTTCGCCAGTGGGATGTCGTGCGGGTCGCCCCCGAGGTCGTTCGAGCCTTCGAGGCGGGCCCCGACGGCCTGGACGTCATCGCGGTCGGCGGTCCCAAGCCCGTCGAAGGCGACGGTGTGCCCGGCACAGCCGCATGGCCCGACACGCCGTAGCTGGGCCGGGCTACCGCAGAGGTCCGGTGACCCAGGCATCGATGTCGCGAAGGCGCAGAGTTCGCGCGACCGACACCCTGTGGTGGCCGTCCACGACGTCGTAGCCATCCGCCTGACGGCGCAGCATCACCGGCGGTAGGGCGTCGCCCTTGCGGTGCGCCAGCGCGATCCGCTCCCAGCGCCGGCGCACCGCGTTGGACGCCGGACGGAAGCCCGAGTCAAAACCACGGCCCGGCTCGAGCGTCCCGACGATGGCGCGCAGCGGCACCACGTCAAGCCGCGACGGCCCCGCTCCCAGGATCGCCGTGGACCCGAGCACCCGTGGGTGATTGCAGCACCGGCAGCGGCGCACCCAGCGCCCGATCCTGGCAGCGAGATACGCACGGCGCGCCCGGCGAAAGTCCGCTTGAGCGTCCATCTGCGGGAGTCCTGTGCTGTACCGATGCGCGGCGGAGAACATCACGTCAAGGCAGCATGGCCTAAGGCAGCCTTGGTGCATCAGCCATTCGCCTCGTCCATCCCCTTAGTCGCGTCCGGACGTCGTCGCCGGTGCTTCGGGCGACTGGTCACCGGCTCTCTCCGGGTGGTAGCCGGGAATCTCCTGCAGGCGGTAGTAGATCGGGAGCCCCCGCCGGCGTGCGATGGCGACGTCCTGGTCGGCGCCCGTGGACTCGCCGGGCAGTCGCAGGACCGCGTCACAGTGCGCGAGCAGTCGTTGCGCGGTGGGATACATCACCTTCTCAGCCAGGGGGTCCAGCGGCCCGGTGGCGCCGGCGCTATGAAGGACCGGCAGGGCGACCCATTCTCCGATCATGGGAACGTGGCCGGCCTCAAAGATCGGCCACGCAGCCGCCTCCAGACGGTGGAGGTTGGCGGCCATGCGGTCGGGGTCGTCGTCGGTGCCGGAGCGGTAGGGCCCTGCGATGAGGATGAGCTGGGGTTTGATCATGAACCGGCACAATACAGCATAAACGTGCAAGAGTCGGAATAAAGTATGCTTGATCGTGCAATGCTCGTCGCCGAACGCCGCGAACTGCTTCTCCGCCGTCTGCACGCCGATGGGAAGCTCATCGCTCGTGACCTGGCCGCGGAGCTCGGCCTGTCCGAGGACAGCGTCCGGCGCGATCTGCGTGACCTGGCGGCTGCGGGGCTATGCCAGCGGGTCTATGGCGGCGCGGTGCCCGTGTCGGCCGCGATGGCCGACTACCGGTCGCGCGAGATTATCGAGCCCGAGAGCAAACAACGCGTCGCCAGGCGCGCCGCGGCTCTGATTCGTCCGGGTGACCGAGTGATCCTCGACGGCGGTACAACCACGCTGGCTGTCGCGCGCTCGTTGCCTCCGGATCTCGCTGCGACTGTGGTGACACACAGCCCGACGATCGCCGCCGCACTCGTTGATCATCCAACGATCGAGATCCTCCTGCTGGGCGGGCGCATCTACAAACACTCTGCCGTCGCCTGCGGAGCCGCAACAGTCGAAGCCGCCCAGGCGATCACCGCCGACCTCTTCCTCCTCGGCGTCACCGGCGTCCACCCCGAGCACGGTCTGACCACCGGCGATCCCGACGAAGCCGCGATGAAGCGAGCCCTCGCCGCGCGGGCCGCCGACACCTACGTGCTCGCCAGCGCCGAAAAGCTCGGCGCCGTGTCCCCGTACAAGGTCCTCGACCTCCATGCGGTCAGCGGCATCGTCACCGACGCGGCCGAGGGAGACCAAGTCAACGAACTCCGCCGCAGCTGCGACAACGTCATCCTCACGAGCTGACCCTGCTCGTCTAACGCAACCGCCCCCGGGCGACTCGACTTCCCGGGGCCGCCGGGCCGTCGCGGCGTCGTTTCAGTAGCGCAGCTGCTCGTACCAGCCGGCCGGGCGGCCCTCGGGGGTCAGATCGAACAGATTCCACACCGGCTCGATGGTGCCGACGTGGCGCGGGTCCTGATCACCGTCCGTGGGGGCGTAGAGGAGCTCCGAGGCCCAGAAATGGCGGATCGCGTCCTGGTCGCGATGAAACACGTTGAGCATCGGCCGCTGGGCGCCTTGGGCGGTTTCGGCATGGTAGTCACGGTTGTAGGTGTTGGCGGCCGAAGACAGCAGCCGCAGTCGACGCCAGCCACGCTCTTGGCCGAAGGTCAGCAGGCGGGGTAGTGCCGTCTTGGCGACGACGACGAGATTGAGGTGCTGTCCGGCGTGCTCGGCCGCGCCGTCGAGCTGATCAAGCAGCGCCGTGCACGACGGACAGGGGCTCTCTGCCAGATCCAGGAGTGCCGTTTGGCCGTCCGCAGGACCGGGGGACCGGTCGCCCGGATCGCGCGGAAACATGAAGTTGTAGATGACGAGGCTGTTCCTGCCCGGCGCGAACAGCTCCGACAGCCTCACGTCCGCCGGGGCGCCATCGCCTCCTGAGCCCTGGAAAACATAGTCCTCCGGGACGGGTCCGCCCGGCGGGAGCGCTCGTCGCGACGCAGCCACCCCCTCCATCGCGCGACGAAGCTCGATCTCCTGTGTGAGCAGACGTGTACGCGCCGCCCGGTATTCCGCTGACTCGCCTGGGAACCCGACCTCCACGATTCTCCCTTCGTGCGTTGACGACGAAACCATTGCACCGAATCGGGCCCTTCTGATGCGTCGCCAAGGACGCACACCCACAACGACCGCGATCCGCGAGAAGCGAGCGTCAGATCCCCGACAGGCGTGACGCTGCGCGGCGGCTGTTACATTCCTCCGCTTGCCTGTCTGTCGACGCACAACGCCGGCGGTTGCGCGTCGCTGGCTGCCGATCGCCTTGTTGGCCGCATGCGCGCTGGGCGCCGGCGTGTCTGGCTGCGGCGGGTCCAGCACCAAGCCCGCGGCGTTGCCGCCGATACAGCTGCATCGCGTCGGGCCGGTGTCAATGTTCACGGTGGCCGCGGAGCTGTACACGAACTCGGCGGCGAACATGGACCTCTTGCGGAGCCTCGGAGTCGGGTTCGTGCGCTTGGATCTCAGCTGGGGGGCGGTCGCGCCGGACCCCAGCTCGTCGCACAAGCCGGCATTCGACGCCACCGATCCCAATGCGTATCCCGCGATGGCGAGCATTGATGCGCTCATCCGCGGACTGACGGCGCGTCATATCGGGATCGACGTGACGCTGATCGGCAAGCCGCCCCTCTGGGCTGCGGGGCGGGGTGCCCCGGCCCCGAGCAGGCAGCCTCAGTGGAAGCCCGACGCCGCGGACTATGCGGACTGGGTGCATGCGGTCGGGACGCGCTACAGCGGGCAGTTCACTCCCCCCGGCGCATCGAGTCCGCTGCCGCGGGTCGACTTCTGGTCGATCTGGAATGAGCCCAACATTGGGATCAACCTCGGGCCCGAGACGACGCACCCAGGGTCGGCGGTGGAAGTTGCGCCGAGGCTGTACCGCGATCTTCTCAACGCGGCTTGGAGCTCACTGCACGCGACCGGCCACGGGAATGACCGCATCCTCATCGGCGAGCTCGCGCCCGCCGGCGCCAGGTTCAAGGGCGCTCCGGGGTTGTTCGGCGCGATGGCGCCGCTGCGATTCCTGCGAGCGCTCTATTGCGTGGATGCCAACTACCGGCCGCTCCTCGGAACCCAGGCCCGCCAGCGTGGCTGCCCGACGACGCCGGCCGAGTCATCCCGGTTCGCCACTCAGAACCCCGCCTTGTTCAACGCCCCTGGGTTTGCCATTCATCCCTATTCATTCAGCTCGCTGCCGCCCAACGTCCACATCCCCAACGAGCCCGACTACGCCGAGTTGGCGGCGCTGCCGGCGCTCGAGTCGACGCTTGATCGCCTCCAGCGGGTCTACGGCTCGAACAAGAAGTTCCCGATCTGGTCGACAGAGTATCGGCTACATCACCAACCCGCCCAACGATCAGTACACCATCACCCCTGCGCTCGCCGCGTATTACCTCAACTGGGCCGAGTACATGACCTGGCAGGATCCGCGGATCAAGTCCTTCGACCAGTACCTCATCAGCGATCCGCCTGGCACGACGGTCTTCGCGACTGGGCTTAAGACTGCGACCGGACAGCCCAAGCCGACCTTCGACGCCTTTCGGATGCCGCTCTATCTGCCGGTGACGCGCACCACGGCCAAGCACCCCCTGCTCGTCTGGGGCGACGTGCGCCCCGCCCCCGATGCGGCCCGCCGTACCCACCGGCGCCAGGAGGTGAAGGTACAGTTCAAGCCAGCCTCTGGCGGGGACTTCACCACCGTCGCGACCGTGCCGCTGAGCGACCCGCACGGCTATTTCGAGGTCCGGCAGGTGTTCCCGTCGAGCGGCTCGGTACGCCTGCGCTGGACGTACCCCAACGGTCAGACCGTGTTCAGCAGGACCGTTGACGTCACTCTGCATTAGCGAACTTCGACCTCTTCGTGCGCACGGCGAAAGCGGCAAGGTGTCGCCGAGGAGGTTGCAAGCCGGATGAGGCGCAGGGTGAAGGATCCTGAAGCGGTGGAGCTCGCGCTTAAGGAACTCCTGCCGCGGCGCGCAAGCTTTCTTGACGATCGGGCCTACCGCATTCTCGAAGCCGTTGGCACCGGTCGGCCAGTAGCACCGGTTGACCCAGTGTGTGAAGAGAATTTTCGGGCTCAGGAGAGACTGGCACGTCTGCCGCTAAAGGAGGCATTCGCCACACTGGCCGACCTCGCGCCGGGCTTGCGGCGGCTGGAAGCGCGGGTCGCAGACGGCGGGTGGCGGGCCGACGCTGGCGACCCAGACCTGGGCCTCGACGCCTACGTGAGTCAAGGCGTGGACGACGTCGTCAACTCCGACAGCTCCGCCACTCCGGTTGTCAGCAGCATGGTCGCGCGCACCATTGCCACGTCGTATCTCATGATCACCTCAGGTGAGGAGGCGGTGGGCGATGTCGATTTGCCGCTGCTGAGCAACGACGAGGTCCCCATTTAGTCTGTCCTTCCTCCCGGCCACTGACGCGATGGGACCGCCGACGCGCGATGATTCACGGGGCGTGGACGCCGCGATCCTGATCGTGTGGGTTGTGTTCTGGCTCGGCTGGCTCGTCTCCGCGTTTGGGGCCAAGCCGACGGTCAGGCGCAAGCCGCGTGGTCGACCGGTCGCGCTCCTGATCATCGTGATCGGCGCCGTGGTCATCCGGGTGCTCCGCCCGAGTGGTCCGAACGGCCTGGAGGTCCACGCTCCCGGCGTCCGCGCGATCGGCGCCGCCCTTGTGGCGTGCGGCCTGGGGACAGCGGTCTGGGCGCGGGTAACGCTCGGGCGTAACTGGGGAATGCCGATGACCGAGAAGGATGAGCCGGAGCTCGTCACCTCCGGTCCATACCGTCTCGTTCGCCACCCGATCTACTCGGGCCTCGTCCTGGCGACGGTCGGCACCGCGCTCGCCGTCAGCTTGGGCTGGCTCGTGGTGGCTGCCGTCATGGGCGCCTACTTCGGCTACAGCGCAGTCATGGAGGAGCGCACGTTGATTGAGCAGTTCCCGGAGGCCTACCCACGCTACCGGGCGCGGACGAAGCTGCTCATCCCGTTCCTGCTCTGATCAGGGCGAGCCGGCAATCCGTTGTGGTCGGTGCCCATCGGCCTCATTGAGGTGGAACGGAAGGGATCCCCGACATCGCATTGAACCTCCAAGACCGGCTGAGATATACGTTCCACCGGATGTCTGGGTACCGACGCTGCAGACTATGAACCTTTCAGATGCTCGTCTCGCTCTGCGCCGGGCGGTTGAGGCCCGAGGGAGAACCGGCGCGTGGCGGCGGTGCCTGGCATGTGCCGTGGTGGTCGGTGCGGCGGGAAGTGGTGTCGCGCGGGCCGCGGTGGCGCCCGCAACCGATGTGGTGACCGTCGCGGCCACGCCGGCAGCCACGCCGATACCTGCGGATTATCTGGGCCTGTCGCTTGAGTACAACACCGTGTCGGCGTATGAGGGAACTCCGCCGACAGGCGTCAACCCGGTTCTCGCCCAGCTGATCCGCAACCTCGCACCAGGCGGGACGCCCGTGATTAGGATCGGAGGCGACAGCACCGACTGGACCTGGTGGCCGATCGTCAAGATGAAGCGCCCGCCCGGTGTCGACAACGACCTGACGCAGGCGTGGGCGGCCAAGGCGCAGGCACTCGCCCGCTCGGCACGCGCACGGCTGATCCTCGGGCTCAACCTCGAGGCCGGCAGCGCCGTACTCGCACGAATGGAGGCGCAGCAGCTGCTGGCCGCGGTTGGCCAGAAGCTGATCGATGCGTTCGAGGTGGGCAACGAGCCGCAGCTGTACCCGCTGCTCCCGTGGTACCGCCTGCCCGACGGAGCCCCGCAGGTCGGGCGCCCGCTCACCTACAACCTGTCTGACTACGCCAAGGAATTCACTGGAGTAGCGAACGCGCTTCCGCACGTCCCGCTCGCCGGTCCAGCGGTCGGGCATTCATGGGTCAATCAGATGGGGCCGTTCGTCACCTCCGCCCCAGGGCTCCGCATGGTCACCTTCCACGCCTACGCGATCAACCAGTACGGCGCGGCGTTTCGAGGGCGCAACTGCTCGACGGCCGTGAGCGACCCGTCGCATCCCACGGTCTCGACGCTGCTGGCGCCGTTCGCCTCCGAGGGCTTGACGCGCGACCTCCGACAACTTGTCGCCCTCGCCCATCGGCGAGCGTTGCGCTTCCGGATTGACGAGCTGAACGCGATCACCTGCGCCGGGACCCCTGGGCTCAGCGACAGCTTTGCGTCCGCGTTGTGGGCTGTGAACGCTCTGTTCTCGATCGCCGACGCAGGCATCGACGGCGTCAACATCCACACATGGCGGGGCTCGGCCGGCAAGCTGTTCGGCTTCAGCCGGACCGGCGGCCGGTGGTCGGCCTCCGTGCGGCCGGAGTACTACGGCCTGCTGATGTTCCAGCGCGCCGCCCCGGCCGGGTCACGGCTGCTGGCGACAAGCCAGAGCGAAGCCGCCGCGGCGGCCGTGGATTCGTGGGCGACAATCGGCCCCGATCACGCCACGCGCGTCCTCCTGCTCAACTACAGCCTGACGAGGGCCCAATCGGTTCGCCTGCAACTGCCGCGTCGGGCGGCAGCACGGGCGAAGCTCACGTGGCTTCGGGCGCCGAGCGCCACCGCAACGAGCGGCGTGACGCTTGGATGCCAGCGCTTCGCCGCGCAGACGTTCACCGGCAAGCTCGCCGGTCCAACGTGCGTCGGCTCGCTCATGCCCGACTCCGGCAGCTACGGCGTCCGGCTTCCCGCTGCAACCGCGGTGCTGGTCACCATCCCGAGCTAGCTCAGCTCCACGTGGATCGCCCGGGTCAGTGCGCCGCTTCCTGCGCCCGTCGCGGCAGTTTCCAGCCCGGACGGACGAAGTGGCAGGTGTAGCCGTTGGGGTATCGCTCGAGGTAGTCCTGGTGCTCCGGCTCCGCCTCCCAGAAGGGCCCAGCGGGCTCCACCTCGGTGACGACCTTGCCGGGCCAGAGGCCGGAGGCCTCGACATCGGCGATCGTGTCCTCCGCGGTGCGGCGCTGCTCCTCGTCGACGTAGTAGATCGCCGAGCGATAGCTCGCGCCGATGTCGTTGCCCTGGCGGTTCTTCGTCGTCGGGTCGTGGATCTGGAAGAAGAACTCGAGCAGGTCCCGGTAGGAGATGCGCTCCGGGTCAAACTCGATCTCGATCGCCTCCGCATGCGAGCCGTGGTTGCGGTAGGTCGCGTTGGGTGTGTCGCCGCCGGTGTAGCCGACACGCGTGGCGATGACACCATCGCGCTTGCGGATCAGATCCTGGACACCCCAAAAGCACCCGCCCGCCAGGATCGCCTTCTCAGTTCCGGCCATCTCGCTGCTCCTTCTCGTCTCGATTCTTCGGTCGCGCGAACATCCGCAGACAACACGGTAGCGAGAGGCTCGCCTCGCAACGGAGCCTCGGCGCGCAGCTCTCTGACCAGCGCCTCTGATCCCTGACCTCCACCTGTCGGGTTGCGGCGATTCGGCGCTGGAGCCGACTCGGATCGCCCGTATGATGCAGAGCATGTCGTTCCGCACTCGTCTTCGTTGCTGGTGGCAGCCGCTTCTCATGCGGCTCCGCTGATCTGTGTTCTCGGGCCGCTCCTGGGCGGTCCGCTGGCGAAGCTGACGATGCGTGCTCGGGAGGGCCCCTCGCGAAAGGCCTTTCATGACGCACCTGCATTCACCTGCCCATCCCCGTTCGCGGGCGTTCGCCCCGCGCGTGCTGACCGGTGATCGCCCGACCGGCCAGCTGCACCTCGGCCATCTGTTCGGGACCCTGCTGAACCGGGTCCGACTCCAGGCGGAGGGAGTGGATCTGATGGTGTTGATCGCTGACTACCAGACGATCACCGACCGCGACAGCCCCAAATCCCTTCCTGAGGATGTCGACGAGCTCGTTGCCGACTACCTGGCCGTCGGGATCGACCCGACGCGTGCGACGATCTTCGCCCATTCGCTGGTACCCGAGCTCAATCAGCTGATGTTGCCGTTCCTGAGCCTGGTCACGCTGCCCGAGTTGCTGCGCAACCCGACGGTCAAAGACGAGGCCTCCGTCTTCGGAATGACCGCGCTCAGCGGGCTCATGCTGACCTATCCCGTGCATCAGGCCGCCGACATCCTGTTCTGCCAGGCCACGATCGTGCCGGTCGGCGCCGACCAGCTCCCGCACGTGGAGCAGACCCGAGCTATCGCTCGGCGGTTCAACCGCCGATACGCGCCGGAGCGACCCGTCTTCCCCGAGCCCGAGGCGCTCCTCAGCGACGCCCCGGTTCTCCTGGGAACCGACGGAGGCAAGATGAGCAAGAGCCGCAACAACGCGATCGCAATCGCCGCCACCGCTGATGAGACCGCCCAGCTACTGCGCCAGGCCAAGACCGACTCAGACCCGCACATCACCTACGACCCGCAGAACCGGCCCGAGGTCGCCAACCTCGTCCTGCTCACCGCGTTGTGCGAAGAGGTCGATCCTCGTCAAGTCGCGGAGCAGATCGGCAGCCAAGGAGCCGCCGAGCTCAAGCGCCGCGCGACCGAGGCGGTCAACGAGCGGCTACGGCCAATCCGTGACCGCCGATCCGAGCTCATACGTGACCGCGGGTATCTCAGGACGGTCCTGCGCGCCGGGAGCGCTGCGGCTCGCGGCGTCGCTCAGAGCACGCTCGCACAGGTCACCGCCGCCATGCACACGAGCTACTGATCCCTTACGCACCGCCGCGACATCAGGAGCTCGCGCGACAGCGCCCGCGGACTGCGGATCGCCCGGGCCCGCACAGCAGGCCGATCGTGCGCTCAAACGCTGACGCGATCTGGTCTCGCCGCCGGCGTTGGGTCAAGTCCGAATCCTTCGGGCTCACCGGGGCGGCACTGGATCGCCAGCCACGAGCACGCGCGCAGCGCGACCAGCCCATGAGGCGGTGCCACGACCCGACGCGTTCGCCTCTGCCGAGGATCCTGCCCACATCGTGGCCACCGCCATTGCCACCACGACGTACGCCTGATCACGCGCATGTTCACTCAACGAGCAGAGTGAAGGTTCGGTGGTGGGACGCCATCGAAATTCAAACTCACACTCCGGGGAATGGGACCGCGCAGCCTGGAAAGGACAGTTGCGATGCGTCGTCTCCGGATGGTGTCAGTTGCACAGACGTCGGGCGCGCGTAACCCCCACCCGCCACGCGTCCGGGCAGGGACTCGACGTTGCGTCTCAGGTTGGCGTGATACTCGCGGAACTGCCGATCGATCATGCGCGTGACAATCGGCGTGAGCAGGCGCAACGCGCCTTGCAGAGGACCCTCTGCCACGAAACGCACCTGCGTTCCGTCACCCGAGCCGCTCAATGACCACGTGCCGTCGATCGGCTGTGGACCCTCGACGATGTGGGTGTGAAGCAGCGTCGGGCGCTCGAACGTGCTGAACTCGACCACCTGCGAGAACTCCGCGCGGCCCGGGACTTTGGTCCACTCGCGCACGCGGAACCCCGCGCGCGGCGGGCCGTCGCTCAACACCTCGACGCGGGTCTTCGATGTCTGCCAGGCGCGCAGGTTCGCCGGATCCGTCATGTAGTCGAAGACACGCTCCGGCGAACTGGCAATGACAAAGGTCTGCGCGATCCGCATCTGCTGTCGGCGGTGAGATCTCTACACGACCGCCAGCGGAGTCTACGGTGATCGCGGGCGCCGGCGTGATCTTCGCCCGCTCAGGGAGAGGGTTGCAGCCGGCGTTTACCGGGGCCGGTGATGTTGTAGTCGGCATGGAGGACCAGCCCGACCGCGTTGGCGGGCCAGAAGGCACCGGTTGGCGGGGCCTTGACCCCGGGGCCGCATGACCCGCCGGACTTGCCCGGCAACGCAATCCACGCGAATGCGTCAGCAAACGCGTACCCGGTCTGGCTGGTGGGCCTGGGGCCCAAGCCGCGACCCGGCGGGGCGCACAGGATCTCGTTGCCGTGGTGCACTCGGTCGTGAGGATGGAGCGGCCCCTGTCCGTTGTCGGAGGTGGAGACCACGAAATGCGCGCCGTCAAGCGCGCGAGCGAGCTTCTGCCCGTACGCGATCTCCGAGGTCGTCCAATCGAAATGGGTGGAGTTGAGGAAGAACCCCTGGGCCTGGTGCACGCCTTCGAGCGTCAGGAGCCGCGCGGCAGTCTTGTACGAGAGCGCGTCGCCGGCGCCGGCGTCGACGTACACGAGCAGGTGCGGGTCCTGTTCCAGCGTGGTGACGGCATAGCGCAATTCGCTCATGCGCACTGCGAGCGCGCGCCCGTGCAGGCAGGGAGTGGTGATCAACGAGTCCATCTCCAGGAATACGACGGCGCGGAAGTTGCCGATCCCGGCCGACAGGCCGTTGATGAACCGCTGATAGGCGGCCACCCGGCGGGGGGAGTCCGTGGTGCCGCCCCGGGCGCACTGGCCGTTCACGATCCGGTAGGTGGCGAGAGTGGGGATCGACGCCGGGTCCTGGACGTCGGCATTGCGCAGGAACTGGAAGACGGCGCCTTCGGGGCTGGCGCCGTTCCAGGAGCCGAACCGGTCGGTGAACGGCTGGTCGGCGATCGCCTGGATCAGGCCGGCCTGCTTCGGGTGCTTGCGCCGCAATCGGCGTGCCGCCTCGGCGGCCGGAGAGTGGCGGGGGTCGGCGTAGAAGCGGGCGCCGGCCAGCAGGTTCCCGGCCGCGTTGGGGACGCCGGGGAGCTCCAACGGATTGGCGGGGTCGCGCGTGTCCAGCGCGGCGTTGTGGAGGATGAAGAGCTTGGCGTTGTGGGGGCCGAGCTTCTCGGGAAAGGATCCGTACAGGTAGACGGCGGCGTGAACCGACGGGCCGCGCCAGTCACGAGCGACGATCGGGATGGTGAACGTGGCCTGCGCCTGGCCGGGCAGGAGGTGCAGGGTGCCGCCGACGTTCTGGTAGTCGATTCCGTCGACCGCGTTGGCGCGGTGGGTGCCGTAGCGGACGTACTCGTCGCCGCGGAGCGACCCGGTCCGGTTGACGGTCACTGTGACCTGTGCGGCGGTCGACGACACCCGGTAGCCGGTCGCCGACAGCGACACCTTGGCGTCCGCGACGGCGGTGACGGCGAGCTGGCAACAGTAGCCAGCCAGGAGGATGCACAGGAATCTGACCAAGCCTCGGTTAACCCCTGCCATGGCCCAGTCACCATAGGCGCCGGCCGGAAACGGGGCGGAGGTCTGCTCAACGATCGAGAGGCTTTTGGAGCCCCGGCGCTCGGGACCTCGACGTTCGGACGATGGCTCGGCGGGGCGGCGGGTCAGCCGCCCAGGCCGTTGAGCGTCCGCGCCACGCCCAGGACGTCGCCCTGGCGGAAGAAGTCCACGGCGATCAGGTTGGGCAGGTGATGGCGCAGGCTCACGCACGTCCGGGCGCGGTGCAGCAGGACCTTGTAGGCGTTGACCACGGCGGCATTGGAGGAGCGGGGCACCGGGGTGGTGTCGACCCAGTTGTTGAGCAGGAACAGGGGCGCCGAGTCGGGTCCGCGGTTGGGCCGACACGTGCTCGCCAGCGTGGCGGCATCGGTGAGGGCGACCGTCGAGGTGAAGCGGAACGGAGTCTCCTGCAGGGCGCCGTCGTAGGCCAGGTGGTACCAGGGGATGTCGCCCGCGTCGTTCTCGGCCATGACCACCAGCCGCTGGCCCGAGTCGATCATCTGGCGCAGTGTGGGGAACGGGCCCAGCGGCCCGCGATACACGAGGTCGCTGAGGCCCGCGCGATCGAAGGCGGCGGCGATGTCGGACGGGGTCGGCCCCTCGTCCTGGTTGATGAGGATCACCACGTCGCCGGGATTGGCGATCAGGAACGCGCGCAGCTGGCTCAGGACCGGCCCCAGCGCCACCGCCCCGAGCTCGCAGAAGGTGTGGCAGAGGTAGATCCCGGGGCTCCCCGTCGGTTGGGCGCCGAGCCGTGACCGGATCGATTCGGCGGCCTTCACGGCCGGCTCACCCAGCTCCTGGACCGCCGCGTCGCGCTTGGGCATGCTGACGGTGTCGGTACGGACCCGGCCCCCGGTCGCAAAGCCGTAGTAGGTGTCGATCAGGTACCCACGGATCCCGAACCGGAGCTGGTCCTCGATCGTGCCGTCCTGCTGGCCGAAGAGAAACGTGGGGATCGTCACCGAGGCGAACGAGTTGTGCGTGGCGGGGAACACGACGTCGTTGAGGGGGCGGTCGCAGAGCAGTGTGAAGCCGTTGCAGGTCAGCGGCGTCGCCGCGGGCGCCTCGTCAGCGCTGCCGGATCCGATCACGACCAGCGCCGCGGCCAGTGCCCCCAACGCCACCGCGGCCGGCCAGAGGCGCCGTCGCGGTATCAGGTCCCCGGCGCGCCGGCGGGGGCGGGTGACCCAGCGCAGGAGCCCGGCCACGCCGACGGCGAGGGCGAGCAGACCGGCGGCGACGGCCACCACCCCAAGTGCGACGGAGGGCTCGAGCAGAACGGCAACCCCCACCCCGGCGAGGACCAGAGAGCGCATCGGCTCGCGCGTCAGCCCCGCGCCCGCGCGCTGCCGCAACGTCTGGCTGCGGAGCGGGTCCCCCTCACCGGGGGCGTCGCTCGTCCATACCGATGTCGCCCCAACCACCACCGCGCCCGCGCCGGCGAGCCACAGCGCCTCCGAGCGCAGCCCGCCCGCCAGCGCACGCCAGATCGCGGCAGCAGCGGCACCCCGTCCGGCGGGGGCCGTCTGCTGGACGACCGCCGCGCCCACCAGGCAGAGGCCGACGACGACCAGGCCGCCGAACACCAGCCCGACCCCGAGCTGCCATGCGGTCCGGGCACGGTCCGTGGACGACCACACGGCCGCGGCCGCGAGCACGAGCGCGACGAGCGCCAGGGCCCAAGCGAGGGTGTACACGGCCCGGGCCGCGCGCACCACGTCGCGCACGGCGCCGGGAGGGCGAACATCGAGCAGCTGCACCGTCCGCTCCGCGCCCACGGTCGCCGCGGCGCCCGGGGCCAGGCGCTGGAGGACGCCTTGGATGAGGACGGCGGCATCGGCGACGTTGACCAGGGCCCGAGGACGGTGATGTCCCACGACCGCCGAGTGGGCCTGGAGCACTGCGTGATGAAAGACCGCGGCGAACGGGGCGCTGCTGACCACTCCGGCGGTCACCGTGCGGATGAGCGGACGGACCGCGGCCAGATCGCCGTTGGCCCGGACGACCGCATCGGTGAGGTGGTCGGCCACAACGGCCTGCACCGCGGAATCGCGCAGGGCGGCGGTGGCCCTGTCGGCGAACGGCTCGGAGCGCAAGACCGCCCGACCGGCGTAGGAGAGAACCAGCGCGAGCACGGCGAGCACCGTCGCGGCGACCACCAGGAGGCGGCCGGCCCGGGCGCTGAGGGGACTACGAGGCCGTGGGCGCGCGATCAGGAACCGGACAACGTCGGGTGGCCGTCGGCGACGTTGGCGGCGGCCGCCTCGGAGAGCACCAGGACGGGGCGGGTCGCGTGGGCGGCGAGCTCGGTGGCCACCGACCCCAGGATTGCCGCCCGCACCCCGCCCGCGCCGCGCGTGGCGATGACGATGAGGCGCCCGCCCTCGCGCTGGGCTGCCGTCTCCAGAACCTCGGCCGGGGGGCCGGGCTCCACGATTGTGGTCGTGCCGGGTCCCGCCACCTCCTGGGCTCTCTCCATCAGGCGATCGACCAAGCTGGCGACCGAGTCCTCCTGGCCGGTGACCGGCGGGGTGGACGAGCGAGCTCCGGGATAGGCCATCGCCGCCCTGACGTTCTGGCGGGCATGCACGATCACGAGTCGTAGGCCGATCCGCGTGGCCAGGCGTCGCGCCAGGGCGACCGCGGCCAAGGATGGATCGGAGCCGTCGACGCCGCAGACCACGCTTCCATCCATTCCCGAGCTCGGGCTCGGCGCATCCCACTCCGCCTGGGATGGGACCACGACGACTGGGGATCGCGTCCGGGCCGCCACCTCGTGTGAGACGCTGCCGAGCAGCGCTGAGCGAAGCGCCCCCCGGCCGCGGGACCCGACGACGAGCAGCTCAGGGTCCTCGTCGCCGGCCGCCGAGAGGATCGCCTGCGCCGGCGCACCCTCGAGCAGGCGCACCTCGGCGGACGCGTCCCCCAGGTGAGTGCGGATGGCGGCGACCGTCTCATCAGCGGCGCCGGGCTCGCCGTCGGTCGCGTGCATCACCACGAGGCGGGCGCCGAGCGCTGTCGCGAGCCACTGGCCCGTGTCGAGCACGCGCCCCGTCACCTCGGAGCCGTCGACCGCGCACACGATCACGTCGGACATCTAGGACCTCCTGCGGCTCGCGAGCATGTCAGCACCAATGTGACACAGATTTCGCGACGCGCCCAGCTCTTTTGGTGCCTGCCTGCCCGGCGTTCACATGCTCGCCCCCCGGGCCTGGCCGCTGTACTCCTCGTTGGGGAGCATGTTCGTGGCCATCGCCATGCGGTTGGTCAGGTTGTACATCGCCGCGATCTCGGCCACGTCCCAGGCCTCTTCGAGCGTGAGGCCGGCATCGAGCAGCGATTGGAGGTCCTGGTGCGTCACCTCGCGCGGCCGCAGGGTGAGCTTCTCGGCGTAGGCGCAGATCGCGCTGCGACGCGCGTCGAGGCCCGCGCGCCGCCAGTCATAGGAGATGCGCTCGCCGAGCACCGCGTCGCCGAGCTCCTCGCGGAGGGCGGCCCCGTGCGCGATCAGGCAGTACAGGCAGCCGTTCGCGGCGCTGACCACCACCGCGATCATCTCCCGGTCGGCGGCGCTCAGGTTCTCGGTCGGCTGGTGCAGTTGGCGGAAGTGGGCAAACCACGCGCTCAGCCGCTGCGGCCGAAACGCGTAGACGCGAAACACGTTGGGCACGAAGCCCAGCCGTTCCCGGGCCTTGGCGAACAGCCCCTGCAGGTCGCTGGGCAGCTCGCTCTCGCCGGGAACCGGGAACCACGAGCCGGTGTCGTCGCCCTGCGCCATCGCGCCAGTGTGGCGACACGAGCGACGATCGGGATGGTGAACGTGGCCGCGCCTGGCCGGGCAGGAGGTGCAGGGTGCCGCCGACGTTCTGGTAGTCGATTCCGTCGACCGCGTTGGCGCGGTGGGTGCCGTAGCGGACGTACTCGTCGCCGCGGAGCGACCCGGTCCGGTTGACGGTCACTGTGACCTGTGCGGCGGTCGACGACACCCGGTAGCCGGTCGCCGACAGCGACACCTCGGCGTCCGCGACGGCGGTGACGGCGAGCTGGCAACAGTAGCCAGCCAGGAGGATGCACAGGAATCTGACCAAGCCTCGGTTAACCCCTGCCATGGCCCAGTCACCATAGGCGCCGGCCGGAAACGGGGCGGAGGTCTGCTCAACGATCGAGAGGCTTTTGGAGCCCCGGCGCTCGGGACCTCGACGTTCGGACGATGGCTCGGCGGGGCGGCGGGTCAGCCGCCCAGGCCGTTGAGCGTCCGCGCCACGCCCAGGACGTCGCCCTGGCGGAAGAAGTCCACGGCGATCAGGTTGGGCAGGTGATGGCGCAGGCTCACGCACGTCCGGGCGCGGTGCAGCAGGACCTTGTAGGCGTTGACCACGGCGGCATTGGAGGAGCGGGGCACCGGGGTGGTGTCGACCCAGTTGTTGAGCAGGAACAGGGGCGCCGAGTCGGGTCCGCGGTTGGGCCGACACGTGCTCGCCAGCGTGGCGGCATCGGTGAGGGCGACCGTCGAGGTGAAGCGGAACGGAGTCTCCTGCAGGGCGCCGTCGTAGGCCAGGTGGTACCAGGGGATGTCGCCCGCGTCGTTCTCGGCCATGACCACCAGCCGCTGGCCCGAGTCGATCATCTGGCGCAGTGTGGGGAACGGGCCCAGCGGCCCGCGATACACGAGGTCGCTGAGGCCCGCGCGATCGAAGGCGGCGGCGATGTCGGACGGGGTCGGCCCCTCGTCCTGGTTGATGAGGATCACCACGTCGCCGGGATTGGCGATCAGGAACGCGCGCAGCTGGCTCAGGACCGGCCCCAGCGCCACCGCCCCGAGCTCGCAGAAGGTGTGGCAGAGGTAGATCCCGGGGCTCCCCGTCGGTTGGGCGCCGAGCCGTGACCGGATCGATTCGGCGGCCTTCACGGCCGGCTCACCCAGCTCCTGGACCGCCGCGTCGCGCTTGGGCATGCTGACGGTGTCGGTACGGACCCGGCCCCCGGTCGCAAAGCCGTAGTAGGTGTCGATCAGGTACCCACGGATCCCGAACCGGAGCTGGTCCTCGATCGTGCCGTCCTGCTGGCCGAAGAGAAACGTGGGGATCGTCACCGAGGCGAACGAGTTGTGCGTGGCGGGGAACACGACGTCGTTGAGGGGGCGGTCGCAGAGCAGTGTGAAGCCGTTGCAGGTCAGCGGCGTCGCCGCGGGCGCCTCGTCAGCGCTGCCGGATCCGATCACGACCAGCGCCGCGGCCAGTGCCCCCAACGCCACCGCGGCCGGCCAGAGGCGCCGTCGCGGTATCAGGTCCCCGGCGCGCCGGCGGGGGCGGGTGACCCAGCGCAGGAGCCCGGCCACGCCGACGGCGAGGGCGAGCAGACCGGCGGCGACGGCCACCACCCCAAGTGCGACGGAGGGCTCGAGCAGAACGGCAACCCCCACCCCGGCGAGGACCAGAGAGCGCATCGGCTCGCGCGTCAGCCCCGCGCCCGCGCGCTGCCGCAACGTCTGGCTGCGGAGCGGGTCCCCCTCACCGGGGGCGTCGCTCGTCCATACCGATGTCGCCCCAACCACCACCGCGCCCGCGCCGGCGAGCCACAGCGCCTCCGAGCGCAGCCCGCCCGCCAGCGCACGCCAGATCGCGGCAGCAGCGGCACCCCGTCCGGCGGGGGCCGTCTGCTGGACGACCGCCGCGCCCACCAGGCAGAGGCCGACGACGACCAGGCCGCCGAACACCAGCCCGACCCCGAGCTGCCATGCGGTCCGGGCACGGTCCGTGGACGACCACACGGCCGCGGCCGCGAGCACGAGCGCGACGAGCGCCAGGGCCCAAGCGAGGGTGTAAACGGCCCGGGCCGCGCGCACCACGTCGCGCACGGCGCCGGGAGGGCGAACATCGAGCAGCCGCACCGTCCGCTCCGCGCCCACGGTCGCCGCGGCGCCCGGGGCCAGGCGCTGGAGGACGCCTTGGATGAGGACGGCGGCATCGGCGACGTTGACCAGGGCCCGAGGACGGTGATGTCCCACGACCGCCAAGTGGGCCTGGAGCACTGCGTGATGAAAGACCGCGGCGAACGGGGCGCTGCTGACCACTCCGGCGGTCACCGTGCGGATGAGCGGACGGACCGCGGCCAGATCGCCGTTGGCCCGGACGACCGCATCGGTGAGGTGGTCGGCCACAACGGCCTGCACCGCGGGATCGCGCAGCGCGGCGGTGGCCCTGTCGGCGAACGGCTCGGAGCGCAAGACCGCCCGACCGGCGTAGGAGAGAACCAGCGCGAGCACGGCGAGCACCGTCGCGGCGACCACCAGGACGCGGCCGGCCCGGGCGCTGAGGGGACTACGAGGCCGTGGGCGCGCGATCAGGAACCGGACAACGTCGGGTGGCCGTCGGCGACGTTGGCGGCGGCCGCCTCGGAGAGCACCAGGACGGGGCGGGTCGCGTGGGCGGCGAGCTCGGTGGCCACCGACCCCAGGATTGCCGCCCGCACCCCGCCCGCGCCGCGCGTGGCGATGACGATGAGGCGCCCGCCCTCGCGCTGGGCTGCCGTCTCCAGAACCTCGGCCGGGGGGCCGGGCTCCACGATTGTGGTCGTGCCGGGTCCCGCCACCTCCTGGGCTCTCTCCATCAGGCGATCGACCAAGCTGGCGACCGAGTCTTCCTGGCCGGTGACCGGCGGGGTGGACGAGCGAGCTCCGGGATAGGCCATCGCCGCCCTGACGTTCTGGCGGGCATGCACGATCGCGAGTCGTAGGCCGATCCGCGTGGCCAGGCGTCGCGCCAGGGCGACCGCGGCCAAGGATGGATCGGAGCCGTCAACGCCGCAGACCACGCTTCCATCCATTCCCGAGCTGGGGCTCGGCGCATTCCACTCCGCCTGGGATGGGACCACGACGACTGGGGATCGCGTCCGGGCCGCCACCTCGTGTGAGACGCTGCCGAGCAGCGCTGAGCGAAGCGCCCCCCGGCCGCGGGACCCGACTACGAGCAGCTCAGGGTCCTCGTCGCCGGCCGCCGAGAGGATCGCCTGCGCCGGCGCACCCTCGAGCAGGCGCACCTCGGCGGACGCGTCCCCCAGGTGAGTGCGGATGGCGGCGACCGTCTCATCAGCGGCGCCGGGCTCGCCGTCGGTCGCGTGCATCACCACGAGGCGGGCGCCGAGCGCTGTCGCGAGCCACTGGCCCGTGTCGAGCACGCGCCCCGTCACCTCGGAGCCGTCGACCGCGCACACGATCACGTCGGACATCTAGGACCTCCTGCGGCTCGCGAGCATGTCAGCACCAATGTGACACAGATTTCGCGACGCGCCCAGCTCTTTGGTGCCTGCCTGCCCGGCGTTCACATGCTCGCCCCCCGGGCCTGGCCGCTGTACTCCTCGTTGGGGAGCATGTTCGTGGCCATTGCCATGCGGTTGGTCAGGTTGTACATCGCCGCGATCTCGGCCACGTCCCAAGCCTCTTCGAGCGTGAGGCCGGCATCGAGCAGCGATTGGAGGTCCTGGTGCGTCACCTCGCGCGGCCGCAGGGTGAGCTTCTCGGCGTAGGCGCAGATCGTGCTGCGACGCGCGTCAAGGCCCGCGCGCCGCCAGTCATAGGAGATGCGCTCGCCGAGCACCGCGTCGCCGAGCTCCTCGCGGAGGGCGGCCCCGTGCGCGATCAGGCAGTACAGGCAGCCGTTCGCGGCGCTGACCACCACCGCGATCATCTCCCGGTCGGCGGCGCTCAGGTTCTCGGTCGGCTGGTGCAGTTGGCGGAAGTGGGCAAACCACGCGCTCAGCCGCTGCGGCCGAAACGCGTAGACGCGAAACACGTTGGGCACGAAGCCCAACCGGTCCCGGGCCTTGGCGAACAGCCCCTGCAGGTCGCTGGGCAGCTCGCTCTCGCCGGGAACCGGGAACCACGAGCCGGTGTCGTCGCCCTGCGCCATCGCGCCAGTGTGGCAGGACACGAGACCGCGCGAGACCGCATCGCGACGGCCATCGTCCTGCTCGCGGCCGTCACGCTCGACTCGCTCGTCCGGCGCCGGTCGACGATTCGCTGAACGCCCCACCGGGGCGGCGATCTCGCCCGTCTCCCCGTAGGCTGCGCTGATGCTGATCGACGGGAAGGCCTACGCGCACGAGCTCAGCGCGACGCTGCGGGAGGAGCTCTCGCGCCTGCCGGCGCCGCCGGGGATCGGAACGCTGCTGGTGGGCGACGACCTGGCCGCGCAGGTGTACCAGCGCCGGATCGATCGCCATGCCAGCGAGGCCGGCATCGTCTCCCGTCCCGAGCGGCTGCCCGCCGACGCGACCCTGGGGCAGGTGATCGGAAAGGTCGCCGAGATCGACGCGGACCCGGAGATCAGCGGCATCCTCGTGCTGCGGCCGCTGCCGGCGCACCTGCCCGAATCACGCGTGTTCGCGGCGCTCCCGCCGCTCAAGGACGTCGAGGCACTGCATCCCCTCAACGCGGGGCTGCTGTCGCTGGGCATGCCACGGTTCGTGCCCTCGACGCCCGCCGCCGCCTTCCACATGCTCGATCGCTACACCGCCTCGGTCGGCCGCGACCCCCACACCGCCTATGACGGCCTCAACCTCGTCCTCGTAGGCCGCTCCAACAACGTGGGAAAGCCGGCCGCGATCCTCGGGCTGCAGCGAAACGCCACGGTCATCTCCGCGCACCGCCATACCTACGACGCGGGCCGCCTGGCCGAGCACACCCGCGCCGCCGACATCCTGATCGTCGCGGTCGGGGTGCCGGGCCTGATCGGCGCCGATCTGGTCCGCGAGGGCGCGATCGTGATCGACATCGGGATCAACGCGGTGGAGGACGCCGACGGGACCGTGCGCCTGGTCGGCGACGTCGACACCGCGACGGTCGAGCCCATCGCGGAGGCGGTCTCGCCGGTGCCCGGCGGCGTGGGGCCGATCACCGACATCTGGGTGCTGCGCAACACGGTGACCGCGGCGTGGTTGCAGACTCAGCCCGCAGGGATCCTCGGCCGCCTCGATCTCAGCACGATGCCGCCGCCGGCGGGCGCGCACTGAGGCGCCGGCGCAGCCGCTCAAGATCCTCGCCGCTCAGGCCATGCGTTGACAGCCACCGCACCGAACCGCCGAGGTGCGCGTCCACGAGCTCGAAGAAGCGCTCCATGACCTCGGGGTGCGGATCGTGGATCCGCGGGTCGCTGCCCTCGAGCTCGCCGCGGTAGGTCTCAGACGCCAGGAGCCGGTCGAGGATCGCGTCGACGCGCTCGCCCGTCGCGGCGTAGTCCGAGACGATCACGTCGCGATCCACGCCGGCGGCGTCGAGCGCGAGGGCCACCACCACTCCAGTGCGATCCTTGCCGGCGGCGCAGTGCACCAGCACGGCTCCGTCGGCGCGGGCGATCGTGCGCACGGACGCCACGATCGAGTCCGGCCGGCGGCGCAGATAGCTCATGTAGGCGCGGACCATCGCCGACTCCTCCGGCCACGCGTCCCCGTCCTCCGAGCCCCAGGGCTTGACCGCGGCGTCGATGTCCGTGTGTCCGCCCGAGTCCGGATACAGCGACCGGTGCTCGATGCGCACCACCGGCTCGGCGGTCAGCGGACCGGGGCCCTCGAGCGTGACCTCGCTGTCGGTGCGCAGGTCCAGCACCACCTCCAGCGCCTCCTCCTCGACGAGGCGGCGTACGTCGCGCGGGGTCAGCGACTGGAGGTTGTCGGCGCGCAGCAGCACGCCGGGTACGACCGCGCGGGCGTTGACGGCGCCGTCCAGGGGCAGCCACTGCGGCGTGTGGTTCTGAGCGCTCACCCCCTCATCGTGCCAGCCGCGCGGCGCCGACCTGCGGCCGACCCGTTACCGGACGCCCGCTGGGAACTTCAGCTCTCCGGCGCCTGTCATGGCGGTCATCCCTCACCAAACATGACCTTCCCTACCACGGTTGGTGAACGATTGATTATTAGTCCTTGCTTTGGCAGCCAAATCCGCCCTACGATCGGCGTGTGCGTGGGACCGGGCGGATATGCGCACTGGTGGCTGTGCTGGGCGGGGTGTCGGTCAGTGCGGCGGCGGCGCGATCGGCGGCCAGACCGGCCGTTCCCGTTTTGACGGGCAACCCCAACGTGTGCCTCGCCGATATCGGGGGCTCCGAGGGCTGGTGCGGAGACGGCGGCCAGGCGACCTCGGCCAAGCTTCACGCGCCCGAGTCTGTGGCGGCCCTGCCCGGCGGCGGCTTTCTGGTCGCGGATTCCGCCAATGACGTCGTCCGCAAGGTCGGCGCCACGGCGATCATCTCGACGGTGGCGGGCGTGGGCTTCGCGGGCTCGTTCGGCGCTCACGGGCCGGCGACCAAGGCGCAACTGAACGACCCGAGCGGGGTCGCGGTGCTGCCCGGCGGCGGCTATGTGATCGCCGACACCGGGAACCATGTCGTGCGCGAGGTCCGTCCCGATGGCCGGATCTCGACGATTGCCGGCACCGGCCTGGATGCGTCGCGAGGCGACGGCGGTCCGGCGGCGAGAGCGGCGCTGCGTGCCCCGCAGGGTCTCGCCGTCATGGCCGACGGCAGCATCCTGGTCGCCGACCCGGTGGCCAACCGGGTGCGCCGGATCATGCCCAGCGGACGGATCGAGACGTTCGCGGGAACGGGCCAGGCGGGGTTCAGCGGCGACGGAGGTCCGGCCACGGCGGCGCAGCTCAGCTACCCCACCGGCGTCGCCGTCGAGGCCGACGGCTCCGTGCTGATCGCCGACGACGCGAACTATCGGGTCAGACTGGTTACGCCTAGCGGCGTGATCTCCACCGTCGCGGGCGGCGGCGGCGGAGCGACCGGAGCCGGGACCACCGGCGGCAGCACGTCGTCGGCGACCCAACTCCAGCTCAACGGCCCGACGGACGTGGCGGCGACGGCTGACGGCGGCTTTGTCATCGCCGATGGTCCTGTGGTGGAGCGAGTCGGCCCGGATCTGAGCGCGAGCGTCATCGCGGGCACCGGCAAGCCGGTGTACACGGCGCCCAACGGCCCGGCCACGTCGTCGGGGCTCGCGGACGCGACGGCGGTCGCGGTGCAATCCGACGGCTCGATCCTCATCGCCGATGACAACACCGACCGGGTGCGGCTGGTCGCCACCTCGGGGAGCCTCAACACGGTTGCCGGATCCGGGACTCAACAGCTGTTGGTCTCGGTCGGCTCAACCTCCTGTCCCAATCCCGACCCGCGACTCCCCTGGGGCGAGCTGCTTATTCGGCCGTACCTGGGCAATCTCTCCTCGCCCGCGGGCAAGCGCATCCGCATCACGTTCGAGACGTCGCTGCCCGCGTCGTTGGGGATCACCGTCAGCCGGCGCGGGCGAACCATCACCCGTGGGACGGGCACGTTCCGGGTGGGCGCGCACACCGTCCAGCTGGCTCGCGCGCCCGCTCCCGGGTCATACCTCGCGCAGGTGAGCGGCACGACCCAGCTCAACGGACGGGTCCTTCACAACTGCGCGCAGTCCCTGCTCAATGTCGTCCGCCACGGTTGATCAGCCGGACGTCAGCGTCCCCAACAGAACACGGCTCCGGGCGGTCAGCAGGACCACGTGGGCGCTGATCGTCGCGGTGGTTGCGCTCGCAGGCTCGCTCAGCTCGCTCGTCTTCACGTTCCTGCCGCAGCTCAAGCCGGACCCGCGTGATTCCGTCCTGGCTCAGGTGAGTGTGTTCGCGATCGAACCCGGCGTGTCGCTGGGTCGATATCTCGCGCTGACCTATGGGAGCGTCGCCAAGATCCCCCAGTCTCTGCACATACCGCCCGCCGAGCTCCCGTTTCAGGGGGACATGATCTACGTGCGCACACGCGTCGACGGCTTCAAGCACCGTCGTGTCCAGGTGCGCGCCATCCTCTACATGAAGTCCACGCAGGAGCCCGCCCGCCTTCTCGCCGGCCCCGTGTCGGGCCCGGCGGCGCTTCGCCTGCGTTCCGTCGAGCTGGACACCCCCAGCACCAGCACGGTGCAGCTCCTGTGGATCCTGGGCCTGGAGGGCGAGCCCCCGACCTTCGTGCGGGTGGAGATGTTCGACGGGATCCGCATGCTCGCGGTCACCGACAGTCCGATCGTCAGGAACGGGCGGGCGCCGCTCCCGACGAGCTGAGACCTGGCGCGTCGCGCCAGACTGTGGCGGGTGGACAACCGCGGGATCGCCGACCGCCTGGACGCGTTCGCGTCCCTGCTGGAGCTGGCTGAGGCCAACCCATACACGATCCGGGCGTACCGTCGCGCCGCGGAGACCATCCGCGGTGCCGCGGTCCCGGTGGCCGAACTTGTCGAAGCCGGGCGGGTGCGGGAGCTGCGGGGCGTCGGGCCGGGGATCGAGTCGCGCCTGCGGGAGCTGGTGGACACCGGCGAGATCGCCGAGCTGGCGGAGCTTGAGCGCGAGCTGAGCCCGGAGCTGGTCGGCCTCGGCCGGTACCTGGGGCTCAGCGCCCGTCGCTCGATCGAGGTGGCGCGGGCGTTGGAAATCCACACCGCGGAGGAGTTCCGCGACGCCGCGGCGGAGGGCCGCCTGCGCGCCGTGCCGGGCATCGGCCCCAAGACCGAGGCGCGGCTGCTCGGCGCGCTGGCCCGGGAAGACGAGCCGGAGCCGGCGCGAGGGCTGCTGCTACCCCGCGCGGGGGAGCTGGTCGAGGGCATCGCGGCGGCACTCGGCGGTGAGGCGGCCGGCGACGTGCGCCGGTGGCGGGACTCGTGCCACGACCTGGCCGTCGTGTGCGAGGCCGAGGACCCGGGCCCGGCGCTCGCCGCTTTCGCGCAGCTGCCTCAGATCGTCGCGGTGGTGGCGCAGACGTCGCGGCGGGCCATGGGCGTGACCGTCGACGGGGTGGCGGTGGAGCTGGTCGTCGCCGCGCGGGCCTCCTTCGGCTCGGCGCTGCTGCGGGCCACCGGATCCCCGGCCTACGTCGCCGCCCTCGAGCCGGTGCCCGACGGCCCCGACGAAGCCGCGGTGTACCGCTCCCTGGGTCTCCCGTGGTGCCCGCCGGAGCTGCGCGAGGAGGCATTCGCAGGCGAACCCCCGGCGCTCCTCGAGCTGCCCCAGATCCGGGGCGACCTGCACGCGCACACCACCTGGTCAGACGGCCGGCAGAGCGTGGAGGAGATGGCCCGCGCTGCCCGCGGACGCGGGTATGACTACTTGGCGATCTGCGATCACACCCCCGCGGTCGGCGCGGTACGGGGTCTGACGCCCGATGACGTGCAGCGGCAGGGCGAGGAGATCGCCGCGGCCAACGAGGCGCTCACGCCGTTCCGGGTGCTGCGCGGGATCGAATGCGACATCCTGCCCGATGGGCGCCTCGATCTCCCCGACGCTGTCCTGGCCGAGCTGGACTGGGTCCAGGTCAGCGTGCATGGCGGCCAGCGGATGCCGCGACCCGAGATGACCAGGCGGGTCCTGGAGGCGGTGCGCAATCCTTACGTCCGCTGCCTCAGCCACCCCACCGGCCGCTACATCAACCGCCGCCCCGAGAACGCGCTGGACCTCGATCGCGTCTACGAGGTGGCGCTCGAGCACGGCGTGGCGATGGAGGTCAACGGCCTGCCGCTGCGCCTCGATCTGTCAGGGCCACACGTGCGCGACGCTCTGCGGGCGGGCGTGGCGCTGGTGTGCTCGACCGACGCGCACTCGATCCGGGGCCTGGCGAACATGACGTTCGCGGTCGCCACCGCGCGGCGTGGCTGGGCCACCGCTGCCGACGTCCTCAACACGGGCGACCTCGGCGCGGTGCTGGCACGCCGGCCGCTCACGTAGGTGGGAGGGGGCTGGTCGGCGAGCAGACCGAGCAGTTGGGCTACGAGAGCTTGCGGGTCAGTCGCTTCGCTTGGCCGCTCAGGGCCCGCACGTCCTCGCTGCGTTCCTCGATCTGCTCGGCCGCGTTGCCGACCTTGCGCAGCACGCCCTTGATGTCGATGTTGCCAGCGAGCTTCTTGGTGTCCAGATGCCGAGGATTCAGCTCATCGGGAATGCGGATGCCCATCACGCGCGGACGGCGATAGTGGTTCGCCAGCCGCGACACACCGCCGACGGCGGCGCCACCGACGATCGCGCCCAGTGCGCCGCCGACGATCCGCTCGCGCACGGACCCGTTCGTCGCGGAGGACGAGCGTTTGCCGGGGGAGCGGGATTCGGAGTTCGAGCGCTTGGCCGTGGTCCGCGAGGCGGAAGCCGTGGCGCCCGACTTCGGCTTGGCTGAGCCGGACGCTCTCGACTTAGCGGAGCTCGGCCTTCCGGACTTGGCCGTGGGGCGCTTCGTCGCCGAGCGCGTCGATCCGGAGGACCGCGTTCGCTTGTTGGTGCCACTTGTAGTCGCCATTTCGACCCACCTTTTTCGTTCGCTCGACTCATTCCTACCCCGCCTCAGCGACCGATAACTGGGCGGTTGCAGGCGCGATTGGCGCGGCAGTGGCGTTCAGACGTAAATCTCACGCGGTTCTCGCGGTGTCCTCACACTCTGCCGCCAGCATCAGGGCTCCTCCTCACACAACCTCAAGGAGAGAGACATGAGGAAGCTGAGATCCAAGCTCGCCGCCGGCGCCGCCATCGGCGGGGCGGCGATCGGTGGGGCGGCGATCGCCAACGCCGCGACCTCGCCGTCGACGACGTCCTCGACGAGCACCACCACGCCCACCCCCGCGCAGACCCATCCAGGGTTCCCGGCGCACGGCACCGCGGCTCACGAGGATGCCGAGAAGCCCGTGACCGGGACCGCCGCGGCCAAGGCTCGAGCCGCCGCGGTCAAGGCCGTCGGCGGTGGCACCGCGGGCCCGGTCACGACCGACTTCACCGGGTCTGGATATGAGACGACCGTGACGAAGACCGACGGCAGCAAGGTCGAGGTCCATCTCGACAACTCGTTCAAGGTCATGCAGGGCCTTGCCGGGCATCCTGGAGGCCCGGGACGTCCCGGCGGCCCCAGCGCGCCGGATGGTCAGGGCGCCCCCGGTGCCGCAGGCGGGTACGCAGGCTGAACGACCCGGGTGTGAAGGGCCGGCATGGACGCCGCGCCCTCGCCCGGATCTGAAAGGCTGCGCGTGCTGGGCGAGTCCCCGCACGGACCCGCCTCATGAGCAGCCTCAACGAGCCACGCGTACGCGCGCGGGTGCTCGTGTCCGGTAGCGGTCCACCCCGGAGTGGCTACCCGGCGCGCCGGTAGCGCAGGTACACGACGCGCGACCCGAACGTCCGCGTCTCCACGAGCTCGAGGTCGGCGGGGCTGTCAAGCAGTGGGAAGAACGGCGTCCCGCCGCCGACGAGGATCGGATTCACGAACAACCGGTACTCATCCATCAGGCCCAGTCCGATCACGTCCGCGGCCAGAGTTGAGCCGCCGACGCCGATGTCCTTGCCGGGGCGCTCACGGAGGCCGCCGACCTCCTCAGCGATACCGTCCGTGGCCAGCCGCGCGTTGCCCTGCACCTCGGTCAGGGTCCTCGAGAACACCACCTTCTCGATCGAGCTCCAGGCGTCGGCGAACTCGCCGCGCGTCTCGTCCGGCTGCTCCTCGGTCTCCCAGGGAAGCATGGTCTCGTAGAGGCGCCGGCCGACCAGGTGCGCGCCGAGCTCGACCGTCTGCTCGTTGTGAAACCGGTGCAGCTCCTCGTCAGGCGTGGACCAGTCAAAGCGTCCGTCGGGGCCCACCGTGTAGCCGTCGAGCGAGACGCCCATCGAGTAGATCAGCTTGCGCATCAGACCTTCCTATCAGTGGCGGACGGCTCGCGTCCGTCCCGTCTAAGGTGCCGAGCCAGACATGCTCACCCGTTACGCGCCGACCGGCGCCGTCGCCGCCGCCAACCACCTGGCCGCTCAGGCCGGCGCAGCGATGCTCGAGCGTGGCGGTGGCGCCGCCGACGCGGCCATCGCCGCCGCGGCGGCGATGGCAGTGACCTCGCCTCACATGTGCGGGCTCGGCGGGGATCTCTTCGCGCTCGTCGCCGCGCCGGGAGCCGCTCCGGAGGCGCTCAACGCATCGGGGCGCGCGGGCTCCGGGGCCGACGCCGAGGAGCTCCGGTCCGAGGGGATGGTGCGGATGCCGTTTCGCGACGACATCCGGACCGTGACGATCCCGGGTTGCGTCGACGGTCTCGTCGCGTTGAGCACGCGCTTCGGGCGCCTGCCGCTGGCCGAGGTCCTCGCTCCCGCCATTCGCCTGGCCCACGACGGCTTCCCCGTCTCGCCCACGCTGGCCCCCATGTCCCGGGTCCTCAGCCCCGAGCTGCGCGCGGCGGCGTTCGGCGCCCCCGACGTCCTTGTCCGTGGACAGCGTTTGAAGCTCCCCGGGATCGCGGGCGCGCTCGCCGACGTCGCCGATGGCGGCCGAGCGGCGTTCTATGAGGGAGCGCCGGGCGAGGCCCTCGTGTCGATCGGCGCGGGGCTGTTCAGTTCTGAGGACCTCCGCACGGTGCAGGCGGACTGGGTGCCGCCGCTCTCGCTCACCGCGCTGGGCCTCGAGCTCTGGACCATCCCGCCGAACTCGCAGGGCTACCTCACGCTATCGAGCGCCTGGATCGCCGAGCGGGTGGGCGTCCCCGCCGATCCCGACGACGGTTGGTGGGCATTCGTGCTCGTCGAGGCGGCGCGACAGGCCGCTTACGACCGCATCGCGGTGCTCCACGACGGCGCCGACGGCGCCGGCCTGCTCTCGCCTGAACGGCTCGCCCCGCGGGCGGCCTCGCTGCGCGCCCACGCCAGCCGCGGGCTGGCCGACGTGTACAGCGACGGGGACACGACATATCTGTGCGCGGTGGACGCCGACCGCGCGGGGGTGTCGCTGATCCTGTCCAATGCGGGCGGCTTCGGCGCGCACCTGGTGCTGCCCGAGCACGGCATCCTCCTGCACAACCGCGGGATCGGGTTCTCGCTGGCGCGCGACCACCCCGCCGAGTACGGGCCGCGGCGGCGACCGCCGCACACTCTCGCCCCGCTGGCGGTCACCCACGCCGACGGCCGCCTGGCGGCGGTCATGGGGACGATGGGCGGTGATGCCCAACCTCAGATCCTGCTGCAGCTGCTCGCGCGCACGCTCGTGGCCGGCGAGGAGCCGGGCCGGGCCCTCCGGGCGCCGCGCTGGAGCCTGAGCCGTGAGCCGTCCACCGGCTTTGAGACATGGGAGCGCGACGATCTCCCGTTCGTCCGCCTCGAACACCAGGCGCCGGCGGCGTGGGAGGAGGGCCTGCGCCGCCGCGGCTACGAGGTGCGCCGCAACGGGCCCGCCGACGTGGGCTTCGGCCACGCTCAGATCATCCAGGTCACCGGTGACGACATGCTGTCCGGCTCAGCCGATCCGCGCAGCGGGGACGGCGCCGTCGTCGGCCTGTAGGGTGCGTCCATGGAGCTCGGGATCCATGGACGCGTGGCGCTGGTAGGCGGCGCCAGCCAGGGCATCGGGCGGGCCGTGGCTGAGGTTCTCGTGGCCGAGGGCGCGCAGGTCGTCATCACCGCGCGCGATCCGGCCCGCACCGCGGAGGTGGCCGCGGAGATCGGCGCCGCCGCCGGGCTGGCCTGGGACAGCGCGAACCTCGACGCCGCTCCCGGGCTCGTGGCGCGGATCGCCGAGGAGCTCGGCCCGGTCGACATCCTGGTCACCAATACCGGCGGGCCGCCGGCCGATCCTGATCCACTGAACTTCACCACCGCGCAATGGGAGCAGGCGCACCGCACGCTGGTGCTGGCGCCGATGACGCTGCTGCGGCTCGTCGTTCCCGGGATGCGAGAGCGCGGCTGGGGCCGGGTGGTCGGCATCGCCTCCACGACGGTCCGCGAGCCGATCCAGCCGCTCATCCTCTCCAACGCCGAGCGCTCGGCCCAGCTGGCGGCCTACAAGACGATGGCGCGTGAGGTGGCCGGTGACGGCGTCACCATCAACTCCCTGCTCACCGGCTCGATCGCCACCGAGCGCCTGGCCTCGCTGGCCGGATCGATGGCCGCGGCCGAGGCCGGCGCCGCCGCCAGCGTGCCCGCAGGCCGGATCGGCCGTCCGGAGGAGATGGCATGGGCGGCGGCGTTCCTGTGCTCGGAGCGCGCCGCCTACATCACCGGCACGGCGATCGCCGTGGACGGCGGAGCGCTGCGCGGGATCTGATGCCACGCCGGCTCAGTCGGCGCGCGCGAGCCCGAGGACCCGCGGCGTGACGGGGTAGAGGCGCGCGTTCGCGGGGAAGGGAAAGCCGCGACAGCGCTCGAAGCGAAAGCCGGCGCGCTGGATCGCATCCAGGGTGTCGCGATCGGCGTGGCAGCCGCCGAAGAGCCGCGTCCACAGTGGGTCGACACGCGACTGCCAGCGCGCGAAGCCCGGGCGGCGCGAGCGCACGTGCTCGTAGAAGCGCAGCTCGCCACCGGGACGCAGGACCCGGCGGAACTCGGCGAGCGCCGCCGCCTGGTCCGGGACCGAACACAGCACCCCGCACGCGACCACGGCGTCGACCGAGTCCGGCTCGAGCTCCAGCGCATCGGCCTGGCCCGGCATCACCCGCACCGGCACCGGCGCGCACGTGGCCGCTTTCTCGGCCTGGCTGCGCAGGTATGGCTCGGGCTCGACGGCGATCACCTCGGCGACGCTCCGGGGATAGTGCGCGAAGTTGATGCCGTTGCCGGGGCCGACCTCCACGACGCGTCCCGTCGCGCCCGCGAGGAGCTCGACGCGCAGGTCGCGCTCCCCGTTGCCTCGGTCCCGTCCGCAGAAGCGGTGAAAGAAGCGCGCGAAGAGCGGGTTCTTCAGGTCCTGGGCCACATCCTCCACGTTACCTGGGGATAGCCCCACCACGCTCGGGGGAGCCCCTCATTCCCGCGGCCGTCGCGCGCGCATAGCGTGGCGGCCATGTTCAAAGCAACCCTCATAGTCATCTCCACCGCCGCCCTGGCGCTGGTCGTCTGCGGGTGCGGCGTGCGCTTCAGCGACGGCCCTCACACAACGCAGACCCGTTCCGTCCGTGCCTTTGATCGCGTGGAGGTGCGCGGCTCGGCCGATGTCGTGGTTCACCGCGGCGTCTCCCGTACCTTGACCGTTGCCGGGGGCGAGCACCGCGTCGACGACGTGGTGACTCGGGTGCAGTCCGGCACGCTCATCGTCGAGGACCGGGGCTCGTCCGACACGCTGGACCTCAGCGGCGATCAGCTCACCGTGACGGTGTCCACCCCCCGCCTGACCGAGGCCCGGATCACCGGGTCCGGAGACGTGTCGCTGCCCGAGCTCGATGGCGGTCCGCTGGGGCTGCGGGTCGTCGGCTCCGGCGACGTGGACGGCCACGGCCGGCTCGACGGGCTCGACGCGGCGATCAACGGTTCGGGCGACATTGACCTGGGCGATGTCGTGACCCGGGCAGCGAAGGTCAACATCTCTGGCAGCGGCGACGCCGACGTCCATGCTGTCCGCACGCTCGACGCCGTCGTCAGCGGGAGCGGGGACGTGCAGTACACCGGCGACCCGCGGTTGTCGCAGGACGTGACCGGCTCCGGAGACGTCTCGCGGGGTTAGCTCTCCCTGACAATCCGGCCTCGGCATGTGTGGTCGAGATGGCTTCGCGCTTACGCGAGGCCCGATTCCCGCCGATATGACCACGATGCCGCGTCACATCCGTCTCATTCTGACCATCACGGGAGGCTGGATCGCCGCCTGCGAAGCGCACGCGCTCGGTCTCCGCTGGCTGCCCATCGGCCCGCAGAAATGGCTGCATCTCGTGGCGATGGCGATCGGCGCGGGCCTGTGCCTGGTGCGGGCGGCCGTCCGGCCGCGCGAGCGGATCCCGTGGCTCCTCATCGGCCTCGGCGTGCTGGCGTGGGTCTTCGGTGAGCTGTATTTCACCGTCGTGCTGTGGAGCGACGCGGCGCCTCCGGTGCCTTCGCCCGCCGACGGCGGCTACCTGTCTTTGCCGCCGCTCATCTTCGTCGGGCTCATCCTGCTCGCGCGCTCGCGCATCAAGGGCCTGCCCAAGACGATCTGGGCCGATGGCGTCACCGCCGGCCTGGCTGCCGGAGCGCTCAGCGCCGCCATCGTGTTCAAGCCCGTCCTCGCCGCCGTGACCGGCGACAGCCTGTCGGTGGCGACCAATCTCAGCTATCCGATCATGGACCTCATCATGCTGGGCTTCATCGCCGGCGTGTTGGCAGTCGGCGGATGGCGCCTGGACCGCCGCTTCGGGGTCATCGCCGCCGGCGTGATGTGCTTTTGGACCGCGGACACGATCTACCTGATCAAGGCGGCAGAGGGCACATGGGCGTCAGGCGGCCCCTACGACCCCGGCTGGTGGACGATCGCCGTCTGCTGTGCCGCGGCGGCCTGGATGCAGCCGCGAGGCCGCGCCACCCGAGCCCGGAGCGCAGAGGCGATCAGCGTCGCCATCGCGTCGGCCCTGCTCAGCCTCGGGATCCTCGTGGTGGGGACGGTCACCGACGTGACCCTCCCGGCCATCGCGCTGGCCAGCGGGGCGCTGCTCTGCGTGCTGCTCCGCCTCGTGATGACCTTCCGCGCCCACCAGACGATGCTGCGCCGCACCACGCGCGAGGCGCTCACCGATCCGCTCACGGGCCTGGGCAATCGCCGAGCCTTCGCCGCCGCCCTGAGTGATCGCCTTGACGATGACGACCCCGAGCCGCTCGTGCTCGTCCTGTTCGACCTCGACGGATTCAAGAGCTACAACGACACCTTTGGCCACGCGGCCGGTGACGCCCTTCTGCAGCGCATGGCCGCCGGCCTCGAGGCGGCGATCGGCGCGGATGCCGCCGCCTACCGCATGGGGGGCGACGAGTTCTGCGCGCTGCTGCCCGGCGGCACGGACGGCGAGGCCCAGCTGCGCGCCGCCATCGAGGTCCTCTCAGATCATGGCGACGGGTTCCCGATCAAGGCGTCGCTGGGCAGCGTCCGCCTGCCGGAGGACACCACCGACGTCGAGGAGGCTCTGCGGCTCGCCGATCAGCGGATGTACGCCCACAAGAGCCAGGGGCGCCGGGCGGCCGCAGCGTTCGAGGTCAAGCACGCGCTGCTCTCGGCGCTCGCGCACCGCGATCCGGAGCTGTCCGACCACGTCGACGAAGTCGCCGAGCTGGCCGCCGGCGTCGCGGTGTCGCTCGGGTGCGATCCGGCCCAGGTCGAGGCGATCCGGATCGCCGCCGAGCTACACGACATCGGCAAGATCGCCATTCCGGAGGCGATCCTGGACAAGCCCGGGCCGCTCACCAGCGAGGAATGGACCCTGATGCGCCAACACACCATCGCGGGCGAGCGCATCATTCTCGCCTCGCCAGCGCTCGCCGACGTCGCGCCGCTGGTGCGCTCCTCGCATGAGCGGTGGGACGGCGGCGGCTACCCGGACCAGCTGGCGGGCGAGTCGATCCCGCTCGGCGCACGGATCATCGCCGTGTGTGACTCCTACCACGCGATGACGAGTGACCGCACGTACCGCAAGGCGATCACCGTCGAGGCGGCGGTCACCGAGCTGTGCGCCTGCGCGGCCAGCCAGTTCGATCCTCGGGTGGTCGAGGCCTTCCTGCGCCTGCGGGCGCGGGCCGGCCGCGCGCCGGTCGTGAGCGTGACGCCGACCGCCGCGCAGGTCAGCCCCGCGTACGCCTGAGGGCAGCCGCGGGCGCCGCCGGTCCGGCGGCGCCCGCGTGCAGGCCCGGTGCTACTGGTCGGCTCCGAGGTCCACGCTCGGGTCGATGAGCTGGCTCACGCCCGAGGCGACCGCCACGCTGTCCTGGCCGCCGAGGGTGTTGATCTCGAGGTCGTCGTTGGCGCCCTCGCTTCCGGAGATCTGCAGCTGCGCCGGCAGCCCGCTGACGAGCACATTGCCGTCCAGCGTTCCCACGTGGACCTTGTCAGGTCCGTCCGTCCCATTGGCGATCACGACGTCGGCGGCACCGTCACCCCCGCCTCCGGCCGCCCCCAGGTTGACGTTGACGTGCTTGAGGTCGGTGCCACTGAGATCGTTGACCGTTGTCACATCGGCGCTGCCGAACGTGTTGAGGTTCATGTTCTCGAGCCCGTTGAGGTCCATGGTGATGTTGGCCACGTCGCGGAACAGGCGCACGCGTGAGCCGTTGGCCGACACGTCGATGTTCTCCGCCGCGTTGGAGCCGTTGAACACGAGCGTGTCGTTGCCGGCCTGACCCTCGACCGTGTCATTGCCATCGCCGGGGTTCCAGGTGAAGCTGTCGGCCCCCGAGCCGAGCTGCGCCACGTCGACCCCGCGGCCGCCGGCCACGGAGTCGTTGCCGCTGCCGCCGATGAGCGTGTCGTTGCCATCGCCGCCGATGAGCGTGTCATCGCCGGCGCCACCGTCGAGCGTGAGGCCGGTGAGCGCCGCCAGGCCGTTGCCGGCGGTGATCGTGTCATTGCCGCCGAGGCCCTGCACGTCGAGGTTCTCCACGGCGGCGGTCGTCTGCAGCGTGCTGCCGGAGGCGGTCGCGAACGTCGCGACCGCGGTCCCGTCGTTGGCGACGCCGATCGTGTCGTCAGCGGGCGTTCCGGAGTAGGTGACCGTGTCTGAGCCCAGGCCGCCGTCGATCGCGATCGTACCGGCGGCGGTGGTCGCGACGCCGTTGGTGACGGTGTCGTCGCCGCCCACGGTGTTGACCTGCACGGTGTCGCCGGCGAACCCGGTGCTCGGGGACTCGGCGCCGGCCACCTGCACTTGGGCCGACAGGCCGGAAACGACGGCGCCGCCGGCGGCATCCGAGGAGACGTGCACTGCGTCCGCGGCGTCGGTCCCGTTGACGATCACCGAGTCGGCAGCACCATCGCCGCCGCCGGTGGAGGCGGCCTCGTTGACGTTGACGTGCGTGAGGTCGGTACCGGTCAGGTCGTTGACGGTTGTCGTGTCGGCGCTGCCCAAGGTGTTGAGAGCGACGTTCTCGATCCCGCCGAGGTCCATCGTGATGTTGGCCACGTCGCGGAAGAACCGGACGCGGGACCCGTTGGCCGACACGTCGACCTTCTCCGCGGCGTTGGAGCCGTTGAACACCATCGTGTCGTTGCCGCCGTCGCCGTTGACTACGTCACTGCCCTCCCCCGGGTTCCAGTTGAACGTATCTGCTCCGCCTCCCATCGAGGCGGTGTCGGCGCCGCGGCCCCCGACGATCGTGTCGTTGCCGCTCCCGCCGATGAGCGTGTCATCGCCGTCGCCGCCAATGAGCGTGTCGTCGCCGGCCCCGCCGTCGATCGTCACCGGGTCGCTGGCGAACGACCCGAAGCTGTCGTCGACGCGGACCTCGTCGTTCCCGCCGCCCGCCTGCACGTTGATCGAGGTGAACGTGCTGCGGTCAAATGCGAAGTCGACGGTGCCGTCCTCGCCTACGTCCACTTGCAGATTGTTCGGATTGTCTGGGGCGAGGTGGAGCGAGAGCTTGTCGCCGGCCGCGTCGCCCTTGATCTGCAACGTCTGTCCCTGCACGCTCGCGGTCGTTGACGCCAGCGCGGGCGTGGCACTGACGCCGAGCAGCGCGGCCACCGACACCCCGAGCACTGCGCTCCCCCGGAGTGCCTTTCCAGCATGGTGATTCCTCATCGTGCACCTTTCTTGTTCAGTTCCCGGTCCTGCAGCGATGCGAGACGGCTCGTCTGCCGACTCGTCCAAGGGGGGACGTCGGGCGATGGCGATTCTTCCGAGCGGGGCGGGTCGCGTGACCAACCGCACACAGGCGCGTCCCGCCCGTCGCGCGACGCTTCCACCCGCGTGCCGAAGCCATGCACGCTGAACCGTTTTCGCGGCGCTGCGGGTCTATCTCGATGCGAACACGAATACGGAAAGGACCGCAGTGCTGAACTTCACCAGGAAGGCATCGTCTCACCGGGGCGAGGGCTCCAGATCGGATCTGCCCGAGGGCGCGGAGCGCGCCACCTTTGCTGCCGGATGCTTCTGGGGCGTCGAGGCTTCATTCCGCGAGATCGAGGGCGTGCTCCGGACGACCGTCGGGTACACCGGCGGCACGGTCGAGCACCCCAGCTACGAGCAGGTCTGCTCTGACACCACCGGCCACGCCGAGGCGGTCGAGGTGTGGTTTGACCCATCGATCGTCAGCTACGGCGATCTGCTGCGCGCGTTCTGGGCCGTCCACGATCCCACCAGCCGCAACCGGCAGGGCTGGGACTTCGGCAGCCAATACCGCTCCGCGATCTTCGTCACCGACGCCGAGCAGGAGCAGGCCGCCATCTCCTCCCGTGACGAGCGCCAGCAGAGCCTGGCCAAGGAGATCGTCACCCAGATCGTTCCGGCGACGGAGTTCTACGACGCCGAGGACTACCACCAGCGCTACTTCGAGAAGCACGGCGGCGCGATCTGCGCGACCACGCTTCGCTAGGCAACAGCAACTGAAAGGCAGCACATGAGCAACGTCATCACCCTGACCCAGGCCAACTTCGACGAGGAGGTGCTCGCCTCCGACGTGCCCGTGGTGGTCGACTATTGGGCGCCATGGTGCGGACCGTGCCGCATGCTCGGCCCCGTGATCGAGCAGATCGCCGAGGACCGTGCCGGGACCGTCAAGGTCGGCAAGGTCAACGTTGACGACGAGCCCGCTCTCGCCGAGCGAGCCGGCGTCCGCGGGATCCCGTACGTGGTCCTCTACCGCGACGGCGAGCCCGCCGCCCAGGCGATCGGCGCCCAGCCGCGTGCCGCGCTCGAGCGCGAGCTCGGGCTCGATGCGGCGCCCGCCGCCGCCGAGGCCGCCTAGCCCACTGCGCGTCAGCTCTCCTCGAGCCCCAGATAGGGCTCGAGGAGGGCACGCAGCTGCATGCGGCCACGGTGCAGGCGGCTCTTGAACGCCGCCTCGCCCACGCCCGCCACCTCCGCCGCGTCATGGGTCGACAGACCCTCGATGTCTCGCAACACGACGGCGGCGCGCCACTCCGGCGGCAGCTCCTCCAGCGCGTCCTCGAGCTTGCGCTCGAACTCTTGGGCGAGCGCGCGCGCATCGGGGCCCGCCTCCGGAGACTCGGGCAGCGAGACGACCGGGTCCTCGCCCCCCGGGGCGGGTTCGGCGCGGGGGAGGGTCCGGCGCGCCAGCCGGCGCTGGGCCTCGTTGAAGGCGATCCGGTACAGCCAGGTTGAGAAAGATGACCGCTCCTGGAAGCGGTCCAGCCCCCGCCACGCGCGCAGGAACACCTCCTGCGCGACGTCGTCGGCGTCGCCCGCCCCCAGGCCGAAGCGCCGCAGCGCCCCCTGCACGCGGTCGGCGTGAGCCACGACCAGCTCGGCGAACGCGGCCTGATCCCCCTCGCGCGCCCGTTCGATCAGGTCATGCTCGGGGGTCGGGCCGCCGTTCACCGGGCGGTTATACCGCCCCGGGTCCTACGACCGGTGCTCGTCGAGCGTCAGCGAGCACGAGTTGATGCAGTACCGCTCGCCGGTTGTGCCCGGCCCATCGGAGAACACGTGCCCGAGGTGCCCGCCACATGCCGCGCAGGTCACCTCGATGCGGTGCATTCCGTAGCTCGTATCGGTGTGGAGCTCGACGTTGGCGCGGTTCGCCGGCTCGGTGAAGCTCGGCCAGCCAGTGCCGGAGTCGAACTTCGTGTCCGAGGCGAACAGCTCCGCGCCGCACCCGGCGCAGCGGTACGTGCCGTCGCGCTTCTCGTGGACGTACTCGCCGGTGAACGGACGCTCCGTCGCCTTGTGGCGCAGCACGTCGTACTGCTCGGGCGTGAGCTCCTCACGCCACTCGCGGTCGCTCTTCTCCACGGGATGGTTCTGGGTATTGGTGTTATCGGTCATGCCATCTTTGACCCGGTCACCGCCGCCGACGGTTCAGGCTCAGGACGCCGGAGGCTCGTCCAGGCGCGCGCGCACCGCGGCCGCCAGCCGTACTCCGTCGAGGCCGCCCTCGGGCGCCGGGAGCCGTCCCAGCCCCTTCACCACCGCGCGCAGTCCCGCGAGCAGCCGCGCGCACTCCGGGCAGTCGCGCGCGTGACGCTCCATGCGCGAGCGCGCGGCCGCCGCCAGCTCGCCGTCGAGGTAGCCGGACATGTGATCCGGAGCCCAACCGTGATCGCGCCTGAACCGCACCCGGTATAAGAGCCTCATAGGACGTATGACCTCGCCAACGCGCCAAGAGGTTCGCACACCTCCGGGCCCGCGCGCGCCCGCGCTGTGGCAGACGCTGGCCTGGATGAGCCGGCCCGGGGCGTTCCTGGCGGGCGTGCACGCGCGTTACGGCGACCCGGCCACGATCCGCACGTACTGGACCGAGGAGCCGATGGTCCTCTTCAGCCACCCCGACGCCGTGCGCGAGGTCTTCGCCCTGCCTGCGGAGATCGCCCCCGCCGGCCAGAGCTGGGAGTTTCTGCGCCCGTTCGCCGGGCCCCACTCGATCCTCGTCATCGACGGGGAGGAGCATCTGCGCGAGCGGCGGCTGCTCCAGAAGCCGTTCCACGGCGAGCAGATGCGGGCGCTGGCGCCGATGATCGGCGAGCTGGCCCGCGCGGAGCTGGCCACGTGGCACGGCCGCGTCGACACGCTCGAGCGCATGCGCGCGCTCACGCTGGAGATCATGCTCCGGGTCGTGTTCGGCGCCCGCGACGAGGCCGAGTTCGCCCGCCTGCACGCGGCCGTGGAGGACGCGCTGGCCGGGGTCCGCTCCCTGCCTCGGGTCCTGGCCATGGTCGTGGTCATGAAGGATCTCGGGCCGCGCAGCCCCTGGGGCCGGTTCCGGCTGGCGGTGGAGCGCTTCGATGCGCTGCTCTACGAGCTCTTGGCGCGCCACCGCGGCGAGCCCGATGACGCGGCCTCGGTCCTGTCCCTGCTTCTCGCCCAGCGCGACGAGGACGGCAACCCGCCCACCGACCAGCACCTGCGCGATCAGCTCGTGGCCCTGTTGATGGGCGGCCACGACAGCTCGGCGGCGTCCCTGGCGTGGGCGTTCGAGCGCCTGGCCCGCAGCCCCGAGGTGCACGCGCGACTGCGCGCGGGCGACCCCGCCTACCTCGACGCGGTGGTCAAGGAGGTGCTCCGCGTCCGTCCCGCGTTGACGATCGCGCCGCGGCTGTTGCTCGAGCCCGCGCAGATCGCCGGGCGGACGATCCCGGCGGGCGTCCAGGTCGCGGCATGCCTGTGGCTGGCGATGCGCCGGGAGGACCTGTGGTCGGATGCGGCCGCGTTCCGGCCCGAGCGCTGGATGGACGGCGCGACCGCAGAGTCGCGGTCGTGGATCCCGTATGGCGGCGGCGTACGCCGGTGCGCGGGCGCCCCGTTCGCCGAGATGGAGCTACGCGAGGTGCTGCGAGTTGCGGCCGCGCTGAACTTCCGTCCGGTGCGACCGGCCCCCGAGCGGGCGCGGCGCAGCATGCTGGTGGTCGTGCCCGAGAGGGGCGGTGAGATCATCGTGGGGTAGCTGCCCGGCGCGCCTCCTCCTCGTACGGGTTGCGGGCATAGCCGACACGCAGGTAGGACAGCGGCATCCGGATCGGGTGGTGCTGCATCTGCCAGACATGGCAGAGCTCGTGGCAGATGAGGTCCTCGTCCTCGGCGAGGCGAGGCGAGCGCAGCAGGATGAGGCTCCACATCGTGTAGCCGTCGAAACGGCGAAACCACGGCAGCGCGAACAGCCACGGCGCCGAGACGATCCACACGTGGTCGATCCTCACCGGGCGCGGGTAGAGCGACAGCCGGTCGAGCCGGGCCTTGGCGGGGACGAGCACGTCGGCGCCACGCCGCGCCACGCTATGCCCCGAACAGCGACAGCGGGTGCGCCTCGTAGCGGCGGGCCAAGCGGTAGAAGAACCCGCCGTCGCTCTCGTCAGAGGTGGTGCCCGTCGCGCCGCCGCCGAACAGCAGCCCGATCACACCCGCATTGCGCGTGGCGCGCAGGTGCGCGCCGGACGGGTCGTCCAGCCACCACTGCAGGCGGTTGTCGCGGTAGTGACCCCAGGTGTCGTTGAGGTGGGTGTCGCCCAGGGGCAGCTGCCAGAGGACCACCGGCGTGTGGGTGCGGCGGGTGAACCCGGCCAGATACGCGTCGAGCCGGCGGAAGTCCGCCGGCCCCCATGCGGTCTTGGGGTTGTTCAGGACCTTCGCGTAGAACCCGGCGTCACGATCGGTGACGTCGTTGAAAACGAGGTCGAAACGGGCATGCAGCGACGCGTAGAACGCCGCCGACCTGGCCGCAAGCGCGTCCATGTGAGCCAGTGACGGCTTGGAGTACGTCGGGTCCTCGTCCGTGCCCCAGACGCTGAGATGCCACGCGAGCTTGACGTGGGGGGCGAGGTGGTTGCGCAGCGTGACCAGCTTCTGCGCGAATGCGCGTGCCAGCGCGCCGGCATGGGCCTGCTCGAGGTAACCCCACAGGTCGGGCTCGATGTGGATGACCACCAGCTGGGCGCCGGCGGAGGCGGCGACGCGGCGCAGCAGGAGCTCGTAGTCCGCCCAGTAGGCCCGCATCGTCGCCGGGTTGCGCAGGTTGGAGAGGTCCCTCTGCTCCTCAGAGGCGCCGGTGGAGGGCGTCGACTGTAGAAGCTGGTAGTAGCTGAACACCGGGATCTGATGGGCGGCGATCGACTCGCGCACGTACAGCGAGGCGAACGTCCCGTTCGGGTTCCAGGTCGCCCAGCCGTGTCCCGTGTTGACGCCGCCCGACAGGTACTGATACCGCGCGTCCACATGCGCCTGGCGCGCCAGGTGGGCGGCGTCGCCGGGCGAGTCCGTGACGCCCAGCAGCAGGTGGTGCGGCCAGCCCAACGGCAACAGCGCCACCGAGGCCAGGGCCGAGAGCAGCGTGCGGCGCATGAGCGATGACGGTAGCGCCGCCGCCTCAGGATCGCGTGGGCAGCAGCGCGCGCAGGTCGCCGATCGCGTCGGCTTCCTGCGCATCCTTGTCAGGCCGATAGCGCTTGACCCGCGCGAAGCGCAGCGCGATGCCGCCGGGGTAGCGCGTGGAGGACTGGACGCCGTCGAGCGCGATCTCGACCACCAGGTCGGGCCGCACCATCACCGCGATGCCGTGGCGCTCGGTCTCGCGCGCCAGCAGGGCCTCTGTCTGCCAGCGCAGGAGCTCGTCGGTCAGCCCCTTGAACGTCTTGCCCACCATGACGAAGGCGCCCGTCTCCGGGTCGCGCGCGCCGAGATGGAGGTTGGAGAGCCAGCCCCGCCGGCGGCCGTGCCCCCATTCGGCGCCGAGCACCACCAGGTCGTAGGTGCGCACCGGCTTGACCTTGCGCCACGCCCGGCCGCGCCGTCCCGCCGCGTAGGTCGACGCCGCGTCCTTGACCACCACGCCCTCGTGACCGGCGGCGATCGCCTCGTCAAGCACCTGCTGAGCCGCCGCGGGGTCGCTCGTGAGGATGCCGGGGATCGTGTGCGCCGGTGCGATCTCCCTGAGCCGTATGGCGCGTTCATGTAGCGGGGTGTCGAGGAGATCCTCGCCGTCGACGTGCAGGACGTCGAACAGGAAGGTGACGATCCCCTCCGGCGGGGCGCCGCTGTCGATCTGGGACACCGTGAACTGAAACGGGGCGGGCCCGCCGGCATCCATCCAGAGCGCCTCGCCGTCGAGCACCGCTTGGCGGACCGGGAGCCGGCTGACCGCCGCCACGATGCCCGGCAACGTGTCGGTGATCTCGTTGAGGTTGCGCGTGTAGATGCGCACGTCCTCGCCGCGGCGGTGGATCTGAATCCGGATCCCGTCCAGCTTGAACTCCACCGACGCAAGCTCCATTCCCTCGAGGGCCTCGGCGACGGTCGCCCCGGTGGACGCGAGCATCGGCAGGATGGGGCGGAAGATCTCAAAGCCGACCGCCCGCAGGCCCTGCTCGCCGTCGGCCATGGCGATCCGGGCCATCTCGGTCAGGTCGCCCGAGAGCATGAGCGCGCGGCGGGCGATCGCGCCGGGCACGGCGGCCGCCTTGGCCACCGCGTCGGCCATCAATCCCGCCAGCGCGCCCTGGCGCAGGCCTCCGGTGAGCAGCCCGACGAAGAAGGCGGACTCGGGCTCGGTGGCCCGGCCCAGCACCGCCTCCAGGAGCTCGCGCCGCCGCGCTGACGACCCGCTGCCCGTCGCCGCCTCGACCTCGGAGATCGCGCGGTCGACGTCCTCGATGCTGAGCGACGGCTCGGCGGCGGGCGGCCGGCTGATGGCGCCGATGGTCGCGTAGCCGACCCCGACACGCCCCTGGCGCGGGACCCCGGACAGGATCCCGACGACCACTGGCACCTCCTCGGGCTCGAGTCGACGCAGCAGGTCGGCCAGGATGGCCACCTTGGCCGATCGCGAGCTGGTGGCGGCGATGTCGGCCGAGGCGCTGACGACGTCGGCGAACAGGGTCACGCGATCACAACATTCCAGCTGTCGGTGGCCTCTGCTTCGCGGTCGCGCTCATGTCGCTCCTGGTCTGATCGTGTTGGCGTCCTGTTACCCAGTGTGAAACGGATGGCGCCCGGCGTGTAACGCCCGGTCGTGACGGGGGTGCTTCTAGTGTGAGGGTCGACATGATCAACCTGGCGCGGCAGCGCATCCATGGCCACCTATGGCCGATCCTGCAAACGGCGGTGGCCGCCGTCGGCGCGTGGTACGTCGCCGTGCTCGCGGGCGTGGAGCACCGCCCGGCGTTCGCGTCGATCGCGGCCGTGATCTCGCTGGGCGCCGCGTTCGGGGAGCGTCGCCAGCGCGCGGTGCAGCTCATCGCCGGCGTGATGCTGGGCATCGTCCTCGCCGACCTGCTCATTCGCGCGATCGGGGTGGGCCTGCCGCAGATCGGCCTGCTCGTGGTGCTGGCGATGCTGGCGGCAGTGATCCTGGGCGGCAGCGAGCTGCTGGTGACCGAGGCCGCGGTGTCGGCGATTCTCGTCTCCACGCTCTCCTCGACGCCGGAGGTGAGGCTGCTGGACGTCCTCATCGGCGGGGGCATGGCCCTCGTCGTCCACACGCTGGTCTTTCCGCCCGAGCCCGTGACCGGCGTGGCGCGCGCCACCAACGCCGTGTTCGGCGAGCTGGGCGTGCTCCTGCGCGACGCCGCGGGCGCGCTGGCCGCCGGGGATGTGCGTCTGGCCGAGGCCGCGGTGACGGGGTCAGAGAGCCTCGAGGAGCGAGCCGACTCGCTGCGCCAGGCGATCCTGGCGGGTAGCGACACAGCCCGCTGGGCGCCGCTGCGCCGCCGGTCGCGCACCCAGCTCGAGCGCTACGGCCGCACCGTTCCCCACGCCGATCTGGTGGCGCGCAGCGTCCCGGTCCTCGCCCGGCGCGTGCGTCAGTACGTGCGCGGCGGAAACGCGCCCCATCCCGAGCTGGCCGATGCCATCCGCGACCTGGGGCTGGCCGCCTGGGAGCTGCCGACGCAGTTCGACGAGCCCTGGCGCAGCGGCGACGTGCTGCGGTTGGCGCTGCGCGCGGCCGGCACCGCGACCGCCGCGGCGGCGGCGGCGCGCGAGCCGCACATGGCCATCAGCGACATCGCCGGCCAGGTCCGCTCGATCGCGATCGACATCGTGCGGGCCTCCGAGGCGGCGGAGACCGAGCAGAGCGCGCTCACCGAGGCGCCCACCGAGGAGCTGTTGGCCGCCCTGCCGCTCCCCGAGGCGGCCGCCGCCTGACCGCTGCTGGGCCGGGCGCTCAGTCCAGGCACGCGTACGCGGCGCGCACGTAGGCCTCGGACCGGTCTGAGCCGATGATGCCCGGCGCCATGTTGTTCATCATGTACGCCACGGTCACGCGGCGGTCGAGATCGGCAAGGACGATGCTGCCGCCCCAGCCGCCCCAGTAGCAGCAGCGCCCCTGGGGCACGTACGGCACAGTCTCGGTCTCGGGCAGCGCGTAGCCGATGCCGAAGCGCAGGGGAACGCCGAGGACGAGGTCGGTGCCGTGGCTCTGCTCGTCAAAGATCAGCTCGATCGTGTCCGGCGACAGCAGCCGGGTGCCGTTCACCACGCCGCCCAGCGCCAGCGCCTTGATGATGCAAGCCACCGAGCGGGCGTTGGCATGGCCGTTGAGCGCGCCCATGTCGGCGCGCCGCCACCCTGGGGTGTTGGCGTTTCCGGCAGCCGCCACCGGACCGGTAAAGGTCTTGAACATCGGGCTCTCCGGCGGCAGCGAGGCGAGGTCGATCGGCAGCGGGGGCGGCGGCACGACGGGCGCGATCCGGGGCCAGTCGCGCTCGGCGGCCCCGATCTGGAAGTCGGCGCCCAGAGGGCCGGCAATCTGCTCGGCCACGAACTGCTTGAGCGGCATTCCCGTGACACGGTGCACCAGCTCGCCCACGAGATGACCCTGGTTGTTGGCGTGGTAGCCCGACGCGGTCCCGGGCTCCCACCACGGCGCCTGGGCCGCCAGGCGCTGCGTCGACGCCTCCCAGTCGTACATGTCGGGCACCTCGAACGGCGCGTCCCAGCCCGAGACACCAGAGGTGTGGCCGAGGATGTGGCGCAGCTCGATCTTCCCCTTGCCGCTGGCGGCGAACTCGGGCCAGTGGTCGGCCACCGGCGCGTAGGCGTCGAGCAGGCCGCGGTCGATCAGCATCAGCGCGGCGAGATTGGTCACCGTCTTGGTCGTCGACCAGACATTGGTGATGGTGTCCTCGGTCCACGGCGTGCGCCGCTCGGTGTCGCGCCATCCACCCCAGATGTCCACGACGGTCTCGCCGTCGACGTCCAGCACGATGCTCGCGCCGAGCTCCTCCTTCGCCAGCTGCTCGGCCAGCGCGTCGCGCACCGGCGCAAAGCGCGCATCGCACGTCCCCGACACCTCGGCCATCGGTCCCTCCTTGAGCTCGCGTATCGATCCCTCCGGCCCGGCGGATTCTGACGCGTCAGGCGAGGGCGCGCTCGGGGTCGGCGGTGGCCACGATCTGGCGCAGTGCGGCGACGTGGCCCTCGAACGCCGTCCGGCCGGCGGCGGTGAGACGAGTGCGCACGCGGCGGCGGCGGTCGCGCACGGGCCGCTCGATCTCGACGTAGCCGGCCTCCTCCAGCGTGGCGAGCTGCTTGGACAGGGCCGAGTCCGAAAGCTCGAGCTGGTCGCGCACGAATGCGAACTCGGCCCAATCCGCCGCCGCCAGCAGCGCCACGATCGAGAGTCGGGTGCTGGGGTGGATCAGCTCGTCAAACCGCGGGGCGGTCATCAGGCGGCGGTGCGCGCCGCCCGGCGGCGCACCCAGGCCAGCAGCTGCGGGCCGCCGAGGACGATGATCACCGCGACGAAGATGCTGGTGATCGTCACCGGGTGACGGGCGCCGTCGGCGGCGATCGCCAGCGATCCGCCGATGGTCACGAAGGCGAGAGCGACGATGCCGCCGAGCACCAGCCGCGCCGTCTGCTGGCCGGTGAGATCGCGCCGGACGCTGACGCGATGCGAGCGGTGGCGGCCATCCACCACGCGCGGGGCGACGGTGGAGTGCACGGCGCCGAACAGGAACGTCGCGACCGCGGTGAGCCACGGGTGCTTGAGATCAGTGAGGACGCCGAGCGCGATCCAGCCCAGCGCCAGGCCGAACCAGTACCAGCGGGGCAGGTCGATCTCGTCGATGACCTGCCGGCGGCCGCGGTCGACGGAGTCGAGCGCCGCGCGGGCTTCGTTGGGGGTGACAGGGTGTTCCATGAGACTCTTACTTTCCTAGTGGGAAACTGAGCCTACGCTTTCCTGGTAGGAAAGTCAAGCGACGAGGTGGAACACCTCGGTGGTGAAGGCGTCGTCATCCTCTCCGGGATGGCCGTAAACCTCCCATAGGACCCCGGTGGCGTCCAGGCCCTGGGCGCGGATGAACGCACGGACGGCGTCGTGGGTCTGGGCGATCTGGAGCGGGCTGCCGGTGTGGACCGCGGTGGCGGCGCGGCCCCCGGGGAGCTCGGAGGCGATCACGCGTCCCTGGGCCGCGAACGGGGCCGGAGCCAGGACGCCGACCTCGACGTTGGGCTCGTGGTCGCGGTAGAGCATCACGTTCTGCCAATGGGGTCCCGACGTCCCCGCGATGGCGGCGGCGAACTCCGGGCACTGGCGCACGAACACGTACACCTCGTCAAGCAGCTGGGGCCACAGGCTGGGGAAGTCTTCCCAGGCGGTGGTCGCCGCGATGACCGCCGTGCGGCGGGGCTCCACGTCCATCAGCCTGACGCCGTCCTCCGGCATGCTGGGACTCTAACCGCGGGCGGGCGCGATGGAATCGGCCATCAGGCGTTGTGGACGATGAGGTAGGCGCCGGTGGCGATCAGCACCGCGGCCAGGGCGCCGCGCAGCCGCTCGGCGGGGATGGCACCGGCGATGCGCCACCCGACCAGCGCCCCGGCCAGCAGCGGGATCTCCATCACCACCACCAGCGGCCAGGCGATCGCGCCCCGCAGGGCATACCCGATCGTGCCGATGCCCGCGATGACGATCGACTGGGCTTGCGCGGCGCCGAGCGCGGGCAGCATCGCGACCCCGGCCGAGATGAGCAGCGGAACGCTGAACAGTTGGCCGCCCAGCCCGAACAGCCCGCTCACCACCGCCACCGCCAGCCCGATGGGAAGGACCACGGTCCACGGCAGCGCGCCGCCGGTCGGCGGGATGGTCGGGCGCGTCTCGCGTTGCTGTTGTTCGCGCACATAGACCAGCGCTCCGATCGCGCTCACGCAGCCACCCAGCAGGATCCCGAACGCGCTGCCCGAGAGGTGGGCGTTGGCGATCACGCCGACGGGTGTGCCCACGACGGCGGCGCCGACCAGCACGCCGGCCACGCCGCGCGTGTCGGGGCCGCGCAGGTGCCCCGAGCGGATGAAGGCACCGGTGCCCAGCATCGCGGCGCCCAGGTTGGTCGCGATCGCGGTCCCGCTCACCGCCGCCGGGGGTAGGCCGGAGAGCAGGAACAGCCCGATCGTCACCAGCACGCCCCCCGGCCCCAGCGCCGTGGTGCCGACGCCGCCGGCGAACCCGAACAGCGCCAGCAGCACGAGCGTCCCGGCGGCCAGATGATCGGCGCTGTGGGTCAGCCCGGCCGCGGCGAACGCCATCACGGCACCCCTCGCATCGGGCGATGATTCCAAACGACACGTCCGGGCTGCCCTGAGCCGTCTTGACGCCTCGTGGGGAGAGGGCTATCGTCGCTCGGCGGAGGGTGACTGCGAGGGCGAGTGCCCGCAGCCATCTGGCTGACGGGGGGAACAGTGACAGGGCGCAAGGGGAGCGGGGGCTCCCGCATCGGGCATCTGATCGAGCGGATCGCCGAGTTCGGTGGTCTCGGGCTGGCGGTGTTCCTCGCGGGGGTGGTGGTCGGCGGTGCGATCGTGTTCACGCTGCACGAGACCCACGCGCTCCCGTCCACGACCGTGCGGCAGGTCCGGGCGTTCTCCGAGGTCCAGGAGCCACTGGCGGGCACGCTGGCGGACCGCTTTCGCCCGTGGCTGCTGTTCGACAGCAAGGAGCCGTGGCGGCCGCTGAACGTGGATGACGTGCTTGACGAGGGCACGCATTTCTTCTGCACCACGTCGACCGGGCACACGACGTGCCAGAGGATCACCGGGGCGGCGCAGTTCGACGCCATGCAGGCGCAGGCGACGCTGGGGACCGCGAGCGACGTCAAGCTGGGCTCGGGCTCGTTCAGGAACTATCACGGGCCCGTGCGATGCGGCGGCGTGCTGCTGGACTGCGGCACCGGGGGGCAGTCGGCCATCTATTACCACGTCACGCAGTCCAACGACCGCTATTACATCGACTATTGGATCTTCTACCGGTTCAACCATTTCTCCCGGTCAGAGCCCGGACTGAGCTGCAAGAGCCAGCTCGCGCGGGAGAACGACGTCTGCGATGAGCACGAGGGCGATTGGGAGGGCGTCACCGCCGTCACCCAGCCCGACGATGCCAACCGGCTCGACTACGTGGTGTACGCCGCCCACAAGGGGACGTTCCGCTATTCCGCGTCCCAGCTGAAGCTGATGGACGGGACGCGGCCGGTCGTCTACGTCGCCAACGGCAGCCACGCCTCCTACCCGCGTCCGTGCGCGAGCGCCTGCTCCCAGCCTGACGGCTTGGCCCAGCTGGGGCTCGTCAACCTCCCGGAGGGAGACTTCGACGGCAAGGCCTCGTGGGCGCGCAACGGTGACGCTTGCCCGGCCAACCAGCCGGGGAGCTGCCTCGTCTCGCTGAGCCTGCAGCCGTGGGTGACCTGGGCCGGGCAGTGGGGCGCCGGTTGCGGGAGCGCCTGCAACGGGGCGACGGATGCCAACTCGCCGGCGTCGCCCGGACGTCAGGCGCGCTACCAGACCCCATGGTGCTCTTCGGCGAACGGCATCTTCACCTGCGACGGGACGACGGTGGCGAGCTGCGCCGACTGGCTGGGCCCGCTCGTCGCGACCGTGGCGTGCGACGAAGCGCTTCTGCAGCAGGGCCTGGACAAGAGCAACAAGGTTGCGCCCGGGCGGCTGGCGGAGATTCTGGCCAACGGCACCACGGTGACCGCCCACACCCCGGGAGTGGTGCAGACCCTGGGGGAGCCGCTCTCTCCGCCGTCGGCGTTCAGGGTGGTGGCGGACGGTCCCGCGACCGAGATCCTGGTGCGCGCGAAGGAGGGTGACGTGATCGTGGAGGATCGCTTCCGCGAGCCGTCCGCAACGCCCGGCCAGCAGATCCAGGTGCAGGTCGCCTCGGGCGCCGACGGGCCCGTGGTGACGGCGGATGGCCGCGGCCCCGCCGAGGAGCGGATCATCAACACCACCGCCACGAGCGGCGGAGCCTGACCATAAGCCACACTGGGGGTCATGAACGCGACCGCCTTTCTCGGCGACAAGCCGATCGGCCGGATCGGCTTCGGCGCCATGCAGCTCGCCGGGCCGGGCGTCTTCGGCCCGCCCACTGACCCCGACGGCGCCCGTGCCGTCTTGCGCCGCGCCATGGAGCTCGGGGTCGACCACATCGATACCTCGCAGTACTACGGGCCCGACGTCGTCAACGATCTCATCCGCGAGACCCTGCATCCCTACCCCGAGAACCTCAAGCTCGTCACCAAGGTGGGCGCCCGGCGCGACGAGAACCGCGCCTGGCTGCCGGCGCTGTCCCCGGCGGAGCTGCGCCAGGGGGTGGAGGACAACCTGCGCGCGCTGCGCGTCGAGCGCATGGACCTCGTCAACCTCCGCGTCGCCGACGACGCCGGGGGGCCGGGCGAGCCGACGCAGGAGCAGGTGGCGACGCTGCAGGACATGCGCAGCGAGGGCAAGCTCGACCTCGTCGGCGTCTCCAACGTGACGCTCGAGGGCGCGCGGGCCGCGGTGGAACTCGAGGACAGCCTCGGCGAGATCCAGAACGCCTACAGCATCCTGGACCGCCACAACGAGCCGGTGCTGGAGCTCTGCCGCGAGCGCGAGATCACCTTCGTGCCCTTCTTCCCGCTGGGGTCGGCGTTCGCCGGGGGTCCCCGGACGCTGGCCGCCGACCCCGCGGTCGCCGCGGTCGCGGCCAAGCACGGCGCCACCCCCTCCCAGGTGGCGCTGGCGTGGCTGCTGGCCCGCGATGAGCGGATCCTGCTCATCCCGGGCACCACCTCGGTGGCGCACCTGGAGGAGAACATGGCGGCCGGCGATATCGCCCTGGACGCGGAGGATCTCCAGACGCTCGAGGGGGTGCGGCAGGTGGGTCGCCCCCAGCGCTGAGCGGGTCGCGCGGCCCAGCGGTCAACGGGCCGCGCCGCCCGCCGCGGCCCGCGACCTGGCGAAACTGCACGCACAACCGACGGCTGACGGGTCCGGGGAGCTGGGCGCCAACATGGCGGGGAAAAGTGCACGCGCCGCCCGCCAGACGCCCGTGTGCGTGCAGTTGCGCCACTGCCCCGCCGGCCACCTCAGCGCTCGATGCGTTCATGAATTGAACGCGCAGTGAGCGCATGGGCCCATTGCTGTTTGCCCTGCGCAGGAGCAATATTTCAGCACTCGGGGGCATCCGAGATCCATACCTCCTTTCACGGAAGAAGGACGAATGGCTCACCATCCAGTCGATTTCCAGATCAAGCTGGCGGCTGCTGTTGTGACAGCCGCTTTCGTACAGGCGCCGCTTCGCTTCGCGGCCTACGCGCTGATGCTGCAACGCTCGCGCCGCGTGTATCCGCAGCTGTTCGACGGACATGCGGCCGCGGCCGCGGTGGCGGCCTGCCTGGCGGAATACGAGCGCGAGCTGGCGGCGTAGGGCCGCCGGCTCGCGCAAGAGCTCCCCCCGCGCCGCCGCGGTGGCCCTCAGCTCGCCTCTACGGCGCGGCCGCCGCGGCGGTGGACTCGCGGATCACGAGCTTGGTGGCCAGCTCCACGTGCAGCGCCTCGATGCGCTGGTTCTGGAGCAGGCGCACGAGGAGCGCCACCGCCATCCGTCCCATCTCCGCCAGCGGCTGGCGCACGGTGGTCAGGGTGGGGGTGACGATCGAGGCCTCGAAGGTGTCGTCGAAGCCGACGATGGAGAGGTCCTCCGGGATCCGGATCCCGCGCCGGCGCGCCGCCTGCATGGCGCCGATGGCCATCATGTCGTTGAAGGCGAAGACCGCCGTGGGTGGATCGTCGAGATCCAGCAGCCGCTCGGTGGCCTCCAGCCCGCCGCGGTCTGAGAAGTCCGATTCGACCTCCAGCCGCGGGTCGGGCATGACGCCCACGGCCGCGAGCGCCGCCCGGTAGCCGCGTAGCCGCTCGTCGGTGGCGATCCACCCGCGCGGGCCGGTGAGCGCGGCGATGCGGCGATGGCCCAGGCCCAGCAGGTGCTCCACCGCCTCGCTGGCGCCCGAGGTGTGCGCCGCCGACACCGTGGGGACGCGCTCGTCCAGCGGCTTGTGGGGATCGACGATCACGAAGTCGTAGCCATGCTCGTGCAGCGCCGAGAGCTCGTCGCCGGACTCCTCGGGCAGGATCAGCACCGCGCCGTCGGTGGTGCCCTGCATCAGGCGCTCGAGCAGCGTGACCTCGCGCTCGTGCTCGTGGTGGGTGGGGCACAGGACCATTCGCATGTCGTGCTCGTACAGGGCCTCGCCCGCGCCGTCGAGGATCACCGAGAAGTAGGAGTGGTGGACGACGGGCAGCGTCACGCCGACCAGCCCGGTGCGACCGCCCGACAACCCGCGCGCCGTGCGGTTGGTGCTGTAACCATGTTCGCGGACGACGCGCATCACCGCCTTACGCGCCCGCTCGGAGACCTCAGCACGCCCGTTGATGACACGCGACACGGTGGCCGTGGACACGCCGGCGAGGTCGGCTACCTCGCGGATGGTGATCCGGGAGCGTCCGTTGCCGTCGTCAAGGCTTTCCATGAATCGGGATTGAATCACATCATGAAACGTTACAGCAAGGTCTGGAACAAATCTTTGTGGCTGATGCCGAAAAACCCATTGATTTGGGGCTTGACAGGCCTGCAACAGTTCCGTTACCGTTTTCACCGCGAACCGTCCACACGGCCTCGAGGCGCCCATACCACGGCGCGGCGGCCAGATCAGGACCGGTCCGCGAGAGTGAGAGAGAGGAGATGGGTCGGGTGCGGTTCATTCTGCGAAGGCTGGCCTTCTACGTGGTCGCGGCGTGGTTCGCGATCACCGTCAACTTCGCCATCCCGCGCGTCATGCCGGGCAACTCGGTTGACACGATGCTGGCCAAGTTCCCCAATCTCGACGCCTCCTCGCTCAAGGCGCTGGAGGCCGAGTTCGGCACCCACGCGCACGGCAGCATCCTCAGCCAGTACGTCTCCTACCTCGGCGACATCGCCCACGGCAACCTCGGTGTCAGCGTCGGGGAGTACCCGTCCAAGGTCACCGCGGTCCTCGCCCAGACGCTGCCGTGGACGCTCATCCTGGTCGGCACGGCCACGATCATCAGCTTCGCGCTGGGCACCCTGCTGGGCATCTTCGCCGCCTGGCGCCGCGGCGGCTGGCTGGATCGGACGCTGCCCGCCTTCACCTTCCTGCAGGCCACGCCGTACTTCTTCCTCGCGCTGATCGTCATCCAGCTGTTCGCGCTGGACTGGCGGGTGTTCCCCTTCGGGCAGGGGTATGCCCTCGGTCTTCAGCCAGGGTTCAACTGGCCGTTCATCTCCAGCGCCGTCTCGCACTCGGTGCTGCCGGCGCTCACGATCATCCTCACCGCGATCGGCGGCTGGATGCTGCAGATGCGCAACATGATGCTGACGACGATCTCCGAGGACTACATCCTCGTCGCCGAGGCCAAGGGGCTGTCGCCGCGGAGGATCATGTTCACCTACGGCGCGCGCAACGCGATCCTGCCCAACATCGCCGGGTTCGCCCTCTCGCTCGGGTTCGTCGTCGCCGGAGCCCTGGTGATGGAGATCGTGTTCTCGTATCCCGGTGTGGGCCTCACCCTGTTCAACGCCGTCACGTCGAGCGACTACCCGCTGCTCCAGGGCATCTTCCTGGTGATCTCGATGACGGTGCTGCTGGCCTCGCTGCTGGCCGACGTGGTCTACGTGTTCGCGGATCCGCGCGTGCGGACGGGGGCGGCGTACTGATGTCCGCGCTCAGCTCGCCCCTGGGCTCGGGTCCCGAGGGAGCCGTCCTCGAAGTCCCCGAGGAGGTCCTGGCCCGCCGGCGGAGCCTCCTGCGCGGACTGCCGGTCAAGGCCAAGGTCGGCGCCGTCATCCTCGGCGTGTTCATCCTCATCGCGATCATCGGACCCTGGGTGGCTCCCTACGATCCGTCGGCCACCACTGCCGGCCAGGCTCTGCCGATGGCTCCAACCGCCAGCCACCTGCTCGGCACCACCGCGACGGGCCAGGACGTCCTCTCCCAGCTGTTGGTCGGCACACGCTCGACCGTGGTGCTGGGACTTCTGACCGGCGCCATCGCCACGCTGCTGGCGGTGGTGGTGGGCACGTCGGCCGGCTTCCTCGGCGGGATGGCCGACGAGGGGCTGTCGCTGGTGGCCAACGTGTTCCTCGTGCTCCCGGCGCTGCCGCTGCTCGTGGTCATCCTGGGCTACCTGCCCCGCTCCGGCCAGCTGCCGACCGCGATCGTGCTCAGCGTGCTGGGCTGGCCCTGGGGGGCGCGGGTGATCCGGGCCCAGACCCTGTCACTGCGCCGGCGCGACTACATCGCGGCAGCGCGCGAGATTGGGGAGCCGACGTGGCGGATCATCGCCTTCGAGCTGCTGCCCAACGAGGTCGGCCTCATCGCGGCCAGCTTCGTGGGCATTGTGCTCTACGCGATCCTCACCTCGGTGGCGCTGGCCTTCCTGGGCGTCGCCGACCTGTCGACCTGGAGCTACGGCACGATTCTGTACTGGGCTCAGAGCGGTAACGCGGTGCAGCTCGGGGCGTGGTGGTGGTATGTCCCACCGGGCGTGTGCGCGGCGCTGCTGGGCACGAGCCTGGTGCTGCTCAACTTCGGGCTGGACGAGCTCGGCAACCCGCGCCTGCGCGCTGGGGCCGCCAACGTGCGGATCGGGCGCCGGTTGTGGCGGCCCTCGGATCCCACTCCGGTCGCCCGCGACCAGGAGCCGGTGCGATGACCCCGCCACTGCTGGACATCCGCGACCTGTCGATCTCCTACCGCTCGCGCGAGGGGGATGTGCGGGCGGTGCGCGGGGTCGACCTGGCGCTGCACCCCGGCAGCATTGTCGGCCTCGCTGGGGAGAGCGGCTGTGGCAAGTCGACCCTGGCGTACGGCTCGGTCCGGCTTCTGCGCCCCCCGGCGCTCATCTCGGGTGGCAGCGTCACCTACCACGGCCGCCGCATCGCCGGCGATGGCTTCGACGTTCTGGCGGCGACCCCGGCACAGCTGCGGGCGCTGCGCTGGCGTGAGATCGCAATCGTCTTCCAGAGCGCGATGAACGCGCTCAACCCGGTGCTGCGGATCGGCGACCAGCTGCTCGACTCGCTGCGCGTCCACCTCGCCCTGCCCGAGGAGGAGCTGCGCGAGCGGGTCCGCACGATGATCGAGATGGTCGGGATCCCCGCCGCGCGGCTGCGCAGCTACCCGCACGAGCTGTCGGGCGGAATGCGCCAGCGGGTGATGATCGCGATGGCGCTCGCCGTCGAGCCAGAGGTGGTGATCATGGACGAGCCCACCACCGGTCTCGACGTCGTGGTGCAGAAGGAGATCCTGCGCGAGGTCTTCGAGCTCAAGGACCGCCTGGGCTTCAGCGTCCTGTTCATCACCCATGACCTGTCGCTGCTGCTGGAGGTCGCGGACCGCGTCGTGATCATGTACGCCGGTCAGGTGGTGGAGTCTGCGCCCACCGAAGCGTTCCGCACCGCTCCCGCCCATCCGTACACGCGCGGCCTGCTGGGCTCCTTCCCGCGCCTGCGCGGCGAGCGCCGGCATCTCTCGGGGATCCCCGGATCGCCGCCGGACCTGCGGGGCGAGCTGGCCGGGTGCCCCTTCGTCCCGCGCTGCTCCTTCGCCCGCGACGCCTGCGGCGAGATCGACATGGCGCTGCACCCAGTGGGAGCCCACGCCGGCTCCAACGGCTCGGGGTCGCCCGGCGGCTCCGGCTCCGCCCACCTGAGCGCCTGCCCGTTCGTCTCCGTCACGACGCTCTCCTCCCAGCCCTCGCTCGTCGTCTCAGACTCGGCCGGTGCCCCCGCCGAGCCCGGGGCGGCGGGCGGGAACCCCGAGCGCGGCGAGCCCGTGCTCGAGGCGGTGGATCTGAGCAAGGACTATCGCCTCGGTCGCGGTCGCGGCGCCACCGTCGTCTCAGCCGCGCAGGAGGTGTCGTTCGGGCTGTATCGCGGCAGGGTTGTGGCACTGGTGGGGGAGAGCGGCTCGGGCAAGAGCACGATCGCCAAGCTCCTGGCCGGCCAGGAGCACCGCACCGGCGGGCAGATCCTGCTCGACGGCGTCGAGATCGACCCCTCGGCGCGCCGTGGCTTCCGGGCCTACAAGAGCGAGGTCCAGATGGTCTTCCAGGACCCGTTCGCCTCGCTCAACCCGCTGCACACGGTGCGCTACCACCTCGAGCGGGCGCTGCACGTGCACTCCGGGCGCACCGGCCAGCCCGCGACCGTCGCCGAGGTCGACCGGCTGCTCGAACAGGTCCGCCTCATCCCCGCCGCGAAGTTCCGCGACGCCTTTCCCCATGAGCTCTCCGGCGGCCAGCGCCAGCGGGTCTCGATCGCCCGGGCGCTGGCGGCGGCGCCGCGCGTCCTGCTGGCCGACGAGCCCGTCTCGATGCTCGACGTCTCGATCCGCCTTGAGGTGCTGGATCTGATCGCCGACCTGCGCACCCGGCTCGACCTGGCGGTCCTCTACATCACCCACGACATCGCGTCCGCGCGCTACTTCGCCGACGAGATCCTCGTCATGAACGCGGGGCGGATCGTCGAGCGCGGTCCGGCGGAAGAGCTGACCCAGAACCCCACGCATCCGTACACGCAGTTGCTGATCGCCTCCTCACCGGATCCGGACAGCTTCGCGGTGCCGATGAGCGGCGAGGCGCTCGCCCTCGCGGCCGGCGACCGGGAAAGGAGGACCCCGGAGATGCGCTGAGCAAGCCAGCGCCCCCGGCCTCACCCGGGGGCGCCTGACCCGCCTGAAAGCAGTTCGCCTGCGCCCGGCATCGGCCGGGACGCAGGCGCACCACATATCGACACGACGTTTGTATCAGGAGGTGCACGCTCCATGGAGCGCAGAAAGACATACAGGACGCTGAGCGCGAGCTGTTGCGCGCTGGCCGCGGCCGCCGCTCTGGCGGCCTGCGGCGGTGTCTCGAGCTCGGCCTCGAGCTCGAAGAGCACGAACAACTCGAGCAGCTCGAACAAGGCGGGCACGCCGGCGAGCGCCGGCAACGGCGCAGTGCTGACGGTGGAGTCAAGCCAGCAGAACAACGTGACCCAGAGCTTTAACCCCTTCGTTCAAACGTCGGCGTCCACGCTGCTGGGCGCCACCTCGCTGCTCTACGAGCCGCTGCTGCAGGCCAACACGCTCAAGCCGGGCATGTACTACCCCTGGCTCGCCACCGGCTACAAGTGGTCGGACGGCGGCAAGGCGATCACGTTCACGATCCGGCCGGGCGTCAAATGGTCAGACGGCACCCCGCTGACAGCGGCCGACGTGGCCTTCACCTACGAACTGATCAAGCATCATCCCGACGCGAACACCACCGGCCTGGCCGTCAAGGACGTGAGCTCGTCGGGCAACAGCGTCACGATCACGTTCGCCTCGCCCCAGTACGCCAACCTGCAGAACATCGCGGGGCAGGTGTACATCGTCCCGCAATCGGTGTGGAGCAAGGTCGGCGACCCCGGCAAGTACACCGACGCCAACCCCGTGGGTAGCGGCCCGTATACGCTGGCCAGCTTCACCGGGCAGGGCTTCACCCTGGGCGCCAATCCTCACTATTGGGGCGGCCAGCCCGCGGTGGCCAAGGTCCAGTTCCCCACCTACGCGTCGGCCAACGCGGCGCTCTCGGCGCTGCAGACCGACCAGCTCGAGTGGGGCGGGAACTTCATCCCGGGCGTCCAGCAGGTGTTCGTATCGGGCAACGCCAACCACCACGTCTGGTTCCCGCCCGTGCAGACCAACAGCCTGGAACCGAACCTCGAGAAGTTCCCGACCAACCAGCTGCCGGTGCGCAAGGCGATCAGCCTGGCCATCGACCGCACCGCGCTCAGCGAGCAGGCCGAGGGCGGGCTGGAGCCGCCGGTGGGCAACGCCAGCGGCCTGACCCTGCCGGTGTTCCAGCAGTTCCTGTCGCCTAACGTGGCCAGCTCGACGCTGCCCGCCCACCCGGACGTGTCGGCGGCCAAGAACGTGCTCAAGCAGGCCGGCTACGTCATGGGCTCCGACGGAATGTTCCGCACCAAGGGCGGCCAGAAGCTGACGATCAACATCACCAACCCGTCGTCGTTCTCAGACTACGCGGCCGGTGACGCGCTGATCGCCAAGCAGCTGCGCGCTGCCGGGCTCGATGCCAACTTCGTGGGCCAGAGCGTTGACGCCTGGTCTTCGGACATCGCCACCGGCAACTTCCAGCTCATGCAGCACTGGTCGCAGACGAGCGTGGCGCCCTACCAGCTCTACAACGACTGGCTCAACAGCGCCCAGGCGACCAACAACGCCGCCGGCGACTTCGAGCGCCTCCGGGACCCGCAGGTCGACCAGATGCTCAACAAGCTGGCCGCCGACAACTCAGTCAGCGCGCAGCAGACCGACCTGGCCCCGATCGAGAAGTACGTGGCGGACAACCTCCCGATCATCCCCACCGTCTACGGCGTGGTGTTCGATGAGTACAACACCGGCAAGTTCTCGGGCTGGCCCACTGAGAGCAACCAGTACGAGTCCGGGAGCCCCAACGCCCCCACCAACGAGGTGGTCATTCTGCACCTCCGACCCACCGCCTGACCCCCGGCACGGTCTCCGCGCCCCGCCGCCGACGCGCGGCGGGGCCGGTGGCCGCACGGTCGATCTGCATGCACCACTACAAGGAGACGGACTGATGAATGTGCTGACAACCAACGGCGCCTCGGGGGCGCGCCGGTTCCCGGAGGGCTTCCTCTGGGGGGCGGGGACCTCCGCCTACCAGATCGAGGGCGCCGTCGACGAGGATGGCCGCGGCCGCTCGATCTGGGACGTGTTCAGCCACACGCCGGGCAACGTGCGAACGGGGGAGACCGGGGATATCGCCTGTGACTCGTACCGCCGCATCCCCGAGGATGTGGCGCTGCTGGCCGACCTCGGCGTCGGCGCGTACCGCTTCTCGATCGCCTGGCCCCGGGTCCTGCCCACCGGCCGCGGCCCGGTCAACGAGGCCGGGCTCGACCACTACCGCGCGCTGGTGGACGAGCTGCGCGCCCACGACATCGTCCCGGTGGCGACCCTGTATCACTGGGAGCTCCCCCAGGCGCTGGAGGACGAGGGCGGGTGGGCCGTGCGCGACACCGCGGAGCGGCTGGCGCAGTTCGCCGGCGTGGTCGCGCAGGCGCTGGGCGACCGGGTGGGCATGTGGACCACGCTCAACGAGCCCCAGCAGTCCATCCACCAGGGCTACCGGATCGGCAGCCACGCCCCGGGCCATCGCGACCTGGGTCTGGCCGCGGCGGCGACGCACCACCTCCTCCTGGGCCACGGGCTGGCGCTGCAGGCGCTCCGTGCGGCGCTGCCGCCGACCGTTCCGGTGGGGATCGCGGTGGACCCCCATCCGTACCGGGCCATCGGCGAGGACGCCGAGCCGGTCGCGGCGCAGATCGACGCCGACCACAACCGGGTCTGTCTGGACCCGGTCCTGCACGGGACCTATCCGGTGCAGGCCAACCCCGAGCTGCTGCCGCCCGACGCGCTCATCCACGCCGGGGACATGGAGGCGATCGGCGCCCCGCTGGACTTCCTGGGCGTCAACTACTACCGGCCCCACTACATCCGCAGCGGCGACTGGTCCAACCCGCTCCTCGGCGAGTCGCCCGTGGCCGACCAGCCGGGCTTCGTCGAATACCTGCCCCCGGAGCGGCCCCAGACGGTGATGGGATGGCTGGTGGAGCCCGACGGCCTGTATGAGATCCTCACCCGCCTGCACCGCGAGACCGGTGGGCTGCCCCTCTACATCACCGAGAACGGGTGCGCTGCTGACGACTACGTCAACCCCGAGGGCGAGATCAACGACACCGAGCGCGTTGCCTACATCCACGGCCATCTCGACGCCGTCCTGCGCACCATCGACGAGGGGGTTCACGTCGCCGGCTACTTCCACTGGTCGCTCCTGGACAACTTCGAGTGGGCGTGGGGCTACCGCCGGCGGTTCGGCCTGTACTACGTGGACTACGGCACCCAGCGCCGCCTGCCCAAGCGCAGCGCCGCGTTCTACGCCGACGTGGTGCGCTCCGGCGAACTGCCTGCCCTCGAGCCGCTCGTGGCCGACCGGCCGCTGGCCCCCGTGGCCGAGCCCTCCTGACCGGGGGGCTCAGGCTCAGCCCGGCGGCGCCGGCCAGGGCGGCAGCTCGGGGCGCAGCCGCTCGCAGGCGGCCGCGAGCGCCAGCACGGGGACGTCGGCGAAGCGCCGGCCCACGAGCTGGATCCCGATCGGCCGGCCGTCCGCGGTGGTGGTCCACGGGACGCTGATCGCCGGGTGGCCGGAGATGCTGAACGTCACGGTGTAGGCGATGTGCTCCAGGGCCCGGCCGGGATCCGCGGCCGGGCTGGGGAGGTCGGCGCTGAACGTGGCGACGGGCGCGACCGGGCAGACGATGTAGTCAAAGCCGTCGATCGCGTCCCGGGCGGCGATGCTGATCGCCTCCAGCTGGCTGAAGTCCTGAAACAGCTCCATGCCCGTCCGGTCCGCGGCGGCCGCCATCCACTCGCGCAGGTAGGGCAGCATCCGCTCCTGGTTCTCCGGCGGCAGGGCGCGGAGGTCGCGCAGGCTGCGCATGCGCCAGAAGCGATCGAGCCCGTTCAGCATCGCGTCGGTGATCAGCGGCCCGATCGGCTCGACGAGGGCCCCGGCGTCACCCAGCGTCCTGGCCGCCGACTCCACTGCGCGTGCCACCTCGGGGTCGGTGGCCATGCCCGCGCCGGCGTCCACGGCCAGCGCGATCCGCGTCCCCGCCACGTGCATCTCGAGGTGCTCCCAGTCGAGGTGCTGCGGCGGAAGGCTCATGAAGTCAACGTCGTCAGGCTGGGAGAGAACGGCCATGGCCCGCGCGGCGTCGGCGACCGTCCGGGTCAGGGGGCCGGCGACGCGCGCGTAATACGGCGGGTTGACGGGGACGCGCCCGAAGCTCCCCTTGAGGCCGACCACGCCGGTGAAGGCAGCGGGCAGCCGCACCGAGCCGCCGATGTCGGTGCCGACGTTGATCGGTGCGTAGCCGGCGACGGTGGCCGCCGCGGCGCCCGAGCTCGAGCCGCCGGGATTCCAATCCGGGTTCCATGGGCTCCGCGTCGTCCCGTGCTTGGTCGACACGCCCGAGGTGAGCATGCCGAAGTCGGGCATCGTGGTCTTGGCCACCAGCACCGCTCCGGCCTCCTTGAGCCGCGCCGCCGCGGGGGCGTCGCGCGGCGCCGGTGCCGGCACGCTCGCCGCCGACCCCAGGGGCGAGGCCACGCCGGCGGTGGCGATGTTCTCCTTGATGGTCACCGGCACGCCGTCCAGGAGGCTGAGCGGCTCCCCGGTGCGCCAGCGATCGCCGGACGCGCGCGCCTGCTGGTCGGCCTCGCCGTCGTAACGGTGCCACAGGGCGTTGATCGTCGGTTCCCAGCGTTCGATCCGCGCGCGCACCGCCTGGAGCGCTTCCGCCGGCGAGCAGTCGCCCACCTCGAACGCCCGGGCGAGATCGACGGCGGTGAGATCGGCGAGATCGGTCATCGGTGCTGTGGGCAGACTCGCACGGGGCGGTCATTGTCGCCACCCGGATCCGCATCTGTGCGCGCCCTGCGAGGGATGTGGCATCGTCGCGCGGGATGAGGGGCGCCCGCGGCGCACGAGCCGGCTCGGGCATCCGGCGTGATGCTGGCTCGGAAATGCCCGCATCTGTCCGTATGATGGTGGTTCGGGGAGTTCGATGGACTCACGGGGACTACGTGGAGGCGGCTGGTGACCGGTGTAGGTAAGTGGCAGCAACCAGGTGGCGTTGCGTCGCGCCGCCATGCCCGGCAGGGCGGGCCCGGGATCTAGAGGCATGGCCGGAGGCGAGCCGGGAGGCCCCGCACAGGCACCCAACATCGTCGGGCGCTACGAGATCCTGCGCGAGATCGGGCGCGGGGGGATGGCGATCGTGTGGGTGGCCCGCCAGCCCGACCTCGACCGCCAGGTAGCGCTGAAGGAGCTGAGCCGCTTCCACGCCAGCTCGGCCGAGTACGCCCATCGCTTCCTGCGCGAGTCGCGGCTGGCCGGTTCGCTCAACCACCCCAACATCGTGACCGTGTACGAGTACTTCGAGCACGCCACGATCCCCTACATCGCGATGGAGTACGTCCCCCGCGGATCGCTGCGGCCGTACATGAAGCGGTTGACGCTGGCGCAGATCGGCGGCGTGCTCGAGGGCGTCCTGGCCGGCCTGGCTCACGCGGAGCTGGCGGGCATCGTCCATCGCGACCTCAAGCCCGAGAACATCATGGTCACCGGCGACGGCCGCGTGAAGATCACGGACTTCGGCATCGCCCGGGCCACGCAGCGCGCCGGCACCCAGTACATGACCGCCACCGGCATGACCGTCGGGACGCCCACCTACATGGCCCCCGAGCAGGCCATGGCCGGCGAGATCGGCTCCTGGAGCGACCTGTACTCGGTCGGCGTGCTCACCTACGAGCTCGTGGTGGGGCACGTTCCCTTCCATGACACCGACGCGCCCATGGTGATCCTCATGCGGCACGTCAATGAGCGGATCCCCTCGGCGCTCGAGGTCCGCCCCGATGTCGACCCCAAGCTCTCGGAGTGGATCGACAACCTCCTGATCAAGGACCCCAACCAGCGCGTGCGCCATGCGGTGGATGCGTGGGAGTCGCTGGAGGACATCATCGTCGGCCAGATCGGCCCGCTGTGGCGACGCCACGCCCGGCTCCTCGACGACCAACTCGCCGTCAGCAACGCGGTGCCGCTGACGCCGGCGCCGTTTGAGAGCCAGCCGTCGATCCGGACGCCGACGCCGGAGTCCAGCGCGGCGATCTCCGAGGCCGATTTCGTGACCTTTGACCCCGGTCGGCCGCTGGCCGCTCCGGAGGGGGCGCCCCCGGCGGGCACGGCGCCACCTCCGCCTCCGCCACCACCGCCAGTGACACCGGTGACGCCGGAGCCTGCGGCCCCGGTGCCGGAGCCCACCCCGCCGGTGCCCGAGCCCGCGGTCGAGCCGGAACCGGCGGCGGTCGCACCGGAGCCGGAGCCCGAGGCGGTTGCGGAGCCGGAGGCGGTTGCGGAGCCGGAGGCGGTTGCGGAGCCCGAAGCGGTTGCGGAGCCCGAAGCGGTTGCGGAGCCGGAGCCCGTCGCGGAGCCCGTGGCCGAGGAACCGGACTTCGTGACCTATGCGCCGGCCCCCGTGGCTCCCGTGCCCGCTCCGCCACCGCCGCCGCCGGAGCCCGAGCCCGTGGTGGAGGCGCCGCCTGAGCCCGAGACCGTTGCGGAGCCGGAGCCGGAGCCGGAGGCGGTTGCGGAGCCCGAGCCGGTTGCGGAGCCCGAGGCGGTTGCGGAGCCCGAGCCGGTCGCGGAGGCCGAGCCCGAGCCCGCCGCGCTCGAACCGGAGCCCGTCGCAGAGGCCGAGCCCGAGCCGGAGCCGCTCCCCACGCCCGAGCCCATGCCGACGCCGGTCGCGGCTGCACGCACCGAGCCCCGGGCCCACTCACGCCGGGCGCCGATCGCCGCGCTGGCGGCGGCCGCAGTCGTCATCGGGGCGGGCATCGGCTTCCTCGTGGCGCCCAGCTCACACAAGGCGGCGCCCAAGCCGCCGGCGCTCAACCAGGTTGCCTCGGCGGGCTCGGCCGGGTCGGTCAGGCTGAACTTCCCCGAGGGGTGGCAGTCCTCCAACGCGGTCCCACCCGCCGCGGCGGCGCTGAAGCTCGTCAACCCCACGACGGTCAGCCCCGCGGCCTCGCCGGCGAAGGGGGCTCTGGTCGTCGGCACCGCTGACAGCGTCGACTCGACTCTGCTGCCTCCCGGTTTCACCGCGAAGCTGGGCACGGCGGCCCAGGGCTCACCGGTGAAGCTCGGCACGAACACGTTCAAGCGGTTCATGGACGTGGTGCCGTCGGACACGTCGACCGCGCTGTCGGTCTACTCCTTGCCGACCCAGCGCGGGGCCGCGATTGCCGCATGCGTGCTGCCGACGTCGGGTGCCACCGCGTTCAACAGCACGTGCGAGTCAGTGCTGAAGACGCTGCAATCCTCCGTCCCGGCCTTGCCGCTGGGCGCCAACCCGACGTTCGCCGCGTCGCTGGGCGCGGTCGTGGGCAAGCTCAACTCGGCGCGCAGCAGCGCCGGCCGCCAACTGGCGAGCGCGAAGAACCCGAAGGCCCAGGCCGCCGCGGCCAAGACGCTCGCCGGCGCCTACGACCAGGCCGCCGTTGCCGCCGCCAAGCTCCAGCCCGGCCCCATCGGCGCCGCCGGCAGCGCCGCGATCGTGAGCGCGCTGCGCCGGCTTGGCACCGGCTACCAGCAGCTGAGCACCGCGGCGGCGCACAACAACAAGCGCGCGTATGCGACCGCCGGCGCCGCGATCAGCAAGGCCCAGGCCGCGCTCAGCGCGGGCTTCGGCCAGCTCCAGCAGGCCGGCTACACGATCGGCTGAGCGATCCGGTGCGGGCGCGCGGGCCGGCCGCCGGGGCGCCGGCGATCAGCCGCCGCCGCCGCCGTGCGAGACGCCCGAGGTGCCCTGCGACGGCGACGAGGACTGCGCCGGTGCCGACGATTGCGCGGGTGCCGACGATTGCGCCGGTGCCGACGATTGCGCCGGCGCCGAGGACTGCACGGGCGCGGACGACTGCGCCGGCGCCGAGGCGACCGACGAGCTCGCCGCAGAGGACGCGGTGCTGGCCGGCGTCGTCTTCGGCTTGGCCTTCGGCTTCTTGGCGGGCGCCTGCAGCGCCGGGATCGCGCTCGCGCCGGCGAGCGGGGTGATCGTCGCATGCTGCGCCGAGGCCGTGGCCGGGGCGGCCAGGGATGCGGAGGGCGCGGGCGGAGAGCTCTTCTTGATCGCCGACCCGATGACGAAGGCGCCTCCGAGCCCGATCACGAGCGCGACCGCGAGCAGCAGCCAGCGCTTGCGCACGTCCTGATCCGCCGGTGCTCCGGCGATTGCGGCAACGTCGCCGCCAGACATCATCGAGCTTTCCATCCGATCCGTACCCCCGGTCGTGATTACCGTCTCAATCGTAGACCCGCTGTCCAATCAACGCCGCACTAGATGATCCGCTCGCGCACCGCCATGGCCACCGCCTGGGATCGGCTCTTGACCCCGAGGCGGATGACGATGTCGTGCAGGATCGTCTTGATCGTGCGCTCGCTGTAGGACAGGCGCTCGGCGATCTCGCGGTTGGACAGGCCCGCCGCCACCAGGCTGAGCACCAGCTGCTCGCGTGGCGCGAAGCCACCGCTGGGCGTGGTGGCGCGGTCCCGCTGCCGCACGGGCGTCACCGAGCCGCTGAGCGTCCGCAGGACGCTGGAGTCAAACGCGAAGATCCCCGCCGCGACAGCGCTCACCGCGGCGAGCAGCGTATCGGGCGTGAGCTGGGTCCGCGCCAGCGCGCCGCCGACGCCGGAGCCGATCGCGTCCAGGACGTCGGCAGTGCCGGCCTCGTGCATGCACAGGAGCACGCGCGCCCCGGTCTGCACGGCGATCTCCTGGACGAACGCCATCGCTCCCCCCAGGTCTGAGTCGAGCACCACCACGTCGGCTTCCGGCAGCGCCTCGCTCTCCCAGGCCAGCGCGATCGACGACGCGTGATCAACTGACTCCACACCTGGAGCCATCGACAACGTCGTCCGTAGCCCACTGACGTAAATCGTGTCCCGGAACACGATGAACACCCGCATCGCCCCACCTCATTCGTCTGACTTGGTCCCGATCCTGGCGCTGCAGCGGACCAATCATAAGCATCTGCCGCAACCGGCGCACGGGCCTGGCCCATCCCTGCAGGTTCGTCGCGGTTTAGCGGCTGCAAATCGTCGCGAGTCGGCGTCGTCGGACCCTCGATGCACTATTCCTCTCGGCGGGCGACGCGGACGACGTGGTCGCCGGAGGCGACGACCTCATCGGGCTCGAGCAGAACCTGGCGCCCTGCCGCCTTGGAGCCCTGCTCGCCGGTCTCGATGTTCATCTCGTAGAGGCGGAGGATCTTGACCGCCTCCACCGCGTCGAGGGCGTGCATGATCGCGTAGAGCTCGCCCTGGTTGAGCGAGCGGCCCGGGGGCCAGCCGCCCGCGGCCGCGCCGGGGCTGCCCCCGATCATCGGGTTCAGATAGGTGTAGAGCTGCTCGGTCACGTGGCGCTCGATGCGCGGCGCGTCGGCGCGCGGGCCGACCTGGAGGTTGACGACCACGCTGACCGCCCGGAAGCGCATCGGCAGCAGGCGGATTGGCGTCCCCGGCAGCTTGCGGGCGTCCAGGTAGCGCTGGATCTGTTCCAGCAGCAGCGTGTCGGGCGTCAGCTCCTCCACGGTCAGTCGCCGGGCCGCGGGATCCACGCGCGGCAGGATGCGCAGCGTCACGCCCGGTTGGTCGTCGGCCACGCGCAGCGCCCGGGCGACGCGAGGCGTCGCCTCGGTGGCCAGGAACTCATAGTCCTCGGCGGTCACCGCGCGGTAGCGGGTGCGGATCTGGAGCGCCGAGCGCCGCCGCGCCGAGTCCAGCCCCTCGGGGTCCACGCCGCCGAGCGCGGGCCGCGGGTTGGACACCGAGGCCACGCCGGGGATGGCGCTGCGCAGCACGTTGATCGTCCCGCCGTCGACGTTGCCGGTCCGGCCGCCGCCGTGGCGGTAGCGGCACATGCGCAGCAGGGCGCCCTTGGCGGGGATCGCGCCGTGCAGCGAGACGCCCCCGTCGGCCTCGCGCAGCTCCGGTCCGAGCCGGACGTGGCCGTGGACCAGGTCCAGGCCGAAGTGCCGATCTCCGGAGCCTGACCCCGCGAAGGAGTCGCGTTGCTCCCACGGCTCCCACTCGCCCTCGCCGGTCTTGACCTCCAGCGTCTCGCCGGGCACCAGCGACAGCACCGGCGCGAACCGGGTGGCGAACGTCTGGCTGGGACTGCCGTCGCTGACGCCGAGCATCTCCTCGATCTCGACGGTGGCGTGCTCTGCGGGCAGCAGTGCCCCGATCGGGGAGGCGGTGATCTGGTAGATCTCAGGCGCCTGGGTGTAGACGGCGGGCTCGCCGGCGACCCGCGTCGTCTCGGCGATGCGGCAGCGCAGCCAGTACAGGCGGCGGCCGGCGATCGCCTCGGTGCCCGAGCCCGGCGGGCACTGGACCTCCACCGTGCCCGAGCCGTAGTTGAACCCTCCGGTGAGATCCTCGAGCACGTCCACCTCGGCCCAGGTGTTGTCGCCCCGGCTCATCTCCCAGCGCAGCGGGGGGTCGTCGGGTTTGACGCCGGCGCCCCGCGCCATCGAGGCCTCCATCGAGACGCGCATCAGCAGGCGCGACAGGCTCCCGTCGAACCCGAGATAGAGAGCGTCGCCGTGCTGGGGCTGGCGGCTGAATGGGACCTGATCGGGGCCCGTGGGATAGGCCACGCCGTCGGCCACGCCGATCTCCTTGGCCGCGCCGGCGCGCTGCACGAGATACGCCGCTGGCAGCAGGGGATGGATCGTGAACGTCTCGACGGTGCCGAACACGATCGACTCCTGCGCGGGCGTGCGCAGCGTCCCCGCCTCGGTGCCGGCCCGGATCTCCAACGGCTCGGCGGGTGGGGCGCTCAGCCGCATGCGCAGCTCGGTGTGGGCGGCCGCGGGACCGTCGAGCTCGATGCCCAGCAGGTCCAGCAGGGCGACGTGGAGCTTGTCCGGCACCATGGCGAGGCGCTCGACCGCCAGCCCGGTCATCCACGTGAACAGCTCGATGAGGGCGGCGGTGGGATCGGCGCCCCCGTTGACGGCCAGCTCCGGACACAGGACCGCCACGCGTCGCCGCGCTTCGGCGACGAGCTCCGCGTGGCTCCGGTCGTCGAGCCGGACCGAGGACAGGCTCACCCCAACTCCTCGGCGGGGATCACGTAGAACGGGTAGACGAGGTTGTAGAGCCGGCTGGTGGCCAGCACCTTGTAGGTGATGGTGATCAAGAGCGTCCCGCTCTGGGATTCGGAGAGATCGAAGTCCAGGGCGGTGACCTCGATGCGCGGCTCCCACCGCGCGAGCGCGGTGTGGATGGCGGTCTCGATGTGACCGATCAGCTCGGCATCGATCGCGTCGAACACGAAGTCGTGGACCGCGCATCCGAATTCGGGCCGCATCGGGCGCTCGCCGGGCGCGGTGCCGAGGATCACGCGGATCGCCTGCTCGATGTCGGCCACCCCGTGGGCCAGCGCCAGCACCCCGCGCTGGTCGGCCTGGAGCGGGAAGGAGAGTCCGGATCCGATCAGGTCAGCCATCGCGTCCTCATCCCAGGCTGATCATCGGGCCGCTGACGGTCACGCCGCTGGGGCCGATCTGGATGGACGAGCCCCCGCACTTGATCGTCACTGACTGCGTGCCCTCGATCGTGATGTTGCCCATGTCGGACTTGATGCTGATGTCGCCCTGTTTGCTCTCGATCGTGTAGCCCTGCTGCGCGGTCTCCGAGATGCTCTGGTCGGCGCTGACCGTCAGCGACTGCTTGGTGGTGAGGTTCATCGCGTCCTTGGCGGTGGCCACGATCTTCTGGTCCGAGAGCACGGCGAAGGAGCCATCCTGGTTCTGGGTGAGGTCGCTGCCCGGGACGTCGGTGCCGTTGAACAGGGAGCCCAGGACGTAGGGGCGCGTCGTGTCGTCGTGCTCGAAGCCGACGAGGACCTCCTCGCCGACCACCGGCAGCATCATCAGACCGCGCGCGTTGCCGGCGCTGACGCTGGCGATGCGCGCCCATGCGCCCTCGGCGTCCGGCCCCAGGGCCGGGTACTTCACGCGCACGCGGCCCATGTTGTCCGGGTCGTCATTGTTGGTGACGACTCCGAGCACGAGCTGGGCGCCGAACGCGGGGCGAGCGCTGCCGCTGGCCCGATCGCCGCCCACCGATCCCAGCAGCGTGTGCGCGGGCGAGTTGGCGAAGTGCGTCTCGTAGGTCGCGCCCCCGCGCAGGATGTGGGTGGCCGAGGCCACGCGGTACAGGCCGCTGTACTTCTCGCCCAGTCCGCTGACCTGCACCGAGGTGCCGGCGCGGATGCCGGGGTTCCCGTCGCTGACGCCCTCGGCGGCGATGTACGCGTTGGCGAGCTTGTCCAGCAGCGCCTGGGCCACCGCCGTGCCCTCGGACTGGCTCTTGACCGGCTCGGTGGCGATGTGGACGTCGGCGCCGTCGAACGCGCCGGCCACCGTGGAGCGCTCGACGCCGATCCGGGCCACCTGGTTGGGGGTCGACGCCGTGACGTCGATGACCGATTTGGTCTTGGGATCGTGGGCGGCGAGCGTCACCTGGTTGGCCTGCTGGGTCGCGGTGACGCGCGGGCTGAACGAGCGCAGTGTCTCGGGCCACTGCAGCGCCACCGGGCTGTCGGCGGTGGGCTTGCGGAAGTGGGCGACCTTGTCCTCTACCACGAACTCGTACCCCACCCGCTCGGCTAGGCGCCAGATGAAGTCCCAGTCGGTCTCGTTGTCCTGCTGCATGAAGTCGTGGACGTCTGAGGTGCTGTCGCACTGGGCGCTGAAGCCGGCCTCGCTCACGACCTTGGAGACGATGTCGCTCGTCGTCTGGTTCTGGAACGTCCGGACGTTGCGAGCACGGATGAGGATGTGGGACCGATCGAAGCCGCGGACCATGAGCTCCACGCCGCCGGCGCCGAAGTTCAGCTCCAGGGAGACGATCTCGCCCTTGAACAGGCTGGTGGTGGTGAGCTGGTCGCGCGCGCCGAGCTTGACCTCGAGCGACTTGCCGATGTCGAAGGGATTGGAGTCGATCGGCTGGTCCTCTCCCTCCTTGCCCTTCTGGTAGACGATGGACAGGGTGCACATGTCGGGGAGGCGCAGGTAGCTGAGGATCCGCACCTCGCGGATCCGCCCGCTGATCTCCTCGTCAAGCTCCTGGCCGTCGACGAGGACCGCGTACAGCGCCACATTGCGGTCCGAGGTGGCGCTCACGTGTCGAGCCTCGGGATGGTCAGGGTGCTGCCGCGCCGCAGCGCCAGCGGGTTGTCGATCCCGTTGGCCTCGGCGATGGGCCGCCACCGGGTGGCGTCGCCGTAGGACTCATATGCGATCGAGTGCAGTGAGTCGCCGTCCTGCACGATGTGGGACCGCAGCCCCGCGGTGCCCCGCGTGGTGGGGTTCTGCGCCTGGCCCGCCGGCGAGGTGTCCTCGGCCTGTGCCAGCTCCAGGTCCACGAACGCCCGCATCGGGTCGCCGTTGGGGTGAAACAACGCGTACTGGATGGAGATTGACAGCGGGGCCGCCTTGGGCAGCTTGTTCGACCCCCAGCTGAACGTGACGAACTTGGGGGCGCTGCCGCCGCCGTGCATGGCTTTCATCAGCGAGTTGGCCTGATCCTTGATGCTCTGGTCGGCTCCCTGCAGAGAGCTGTCGAGCAGCAGGGACAGCTTGTAGGTCATCGGCATCCCGCCGCCGAACTCGGGGTCGGGCCAGTCCTTGCTCTGGTTGGGCTTGTACGTCCAGACGTTGGTCTTGGAGATCGTGTACGTCTCCGGATTGAACGCGCACTGGATCGTGTCGCCGCCCTCGATCTGCAGCTTGGCGTTCTGAAAGCCTTGCGGGACGGCCATCTCAGGGCCCCAGCTTCAGTCCCGAGTGCGCGATCTCCAGTGTCTCTCCCCATGTCTCGGGATCGGCGGCATTGGCGTGGAGGTTGGGGCCCGACCAATGCACGGGGAAGGCGTCGACGAACGTGAACTTCCGCAGGTCACGGCTCAGGTCGCCCTTGGCCGCGGTGAGCGTGACGGTGATCTCCTGGGTCTCGGCTTTGGTGTGGGTGGCCATGAACCACTTGAGCAGGATCTCGTCGCTGACGAGGCCCCAGCTCAGCCTGAGATTGGGATAACGCATCCGTCCCGGCAGGCGGTGGACGAAGTCGTTGTTGCCGCCCTCGGCGTACTCGAGCACGTCGAACCACACCTCCAGGCCCTCCATGCCCTTGAAGATCCCGAGGAAGAACGTGTTCTGCGTGATGTTGGGGACCTCGAGGACAACGTAGTGAACGAATTTAGGGGCCATGGCTGCTTAGAACGGGTGGTTGATGAGCTGCCCGAGCTGCTCCTGCTCCTCGCGCACGCGCCGGAGCATCTCGGTGTAGATGAGGTCTGAGTTGTGACCGCCGCCGCCGCCGCCCCCGCCACTTCCTCCGCTGCCACCACCGGCCGCGCCGCCTGCCGATTCGGGGAGCGCGCGTGCCAGCGTCCGAGCGGGCCCGGCGGGGCGGGACCGGGTGGGCGCGACCGCGCGCGCCAGAGTGGCCCGGGCCGTCGGCGTCGGGGTGCGGGGCGCAGGGGCGGGCGAGCCGGCGCGCGGTGGCGCCGAGGGCGGGGCGAGCGTCGGGGGCACCGGGAGCGCTGAGGGCGCCGACAGCGCGGTGGGGACGGCCGGCGTGGTCGCGGGCGGCGATGTGACCGGTGCAGCCGCCGCGGCGGCGGCCAACGCGGCCAGCGCGTCGCGGACGGAGGGCTCGGGAGCGGGCTCGCCCGGCGGGCCCTCCGGGCTGGGGGTTGTGGATGGAGCGTGGGCGCGGGCGCTCGGCGGTTCCGACGGGCCGCGGCTTGCGCGGCGCGCGAGGGGACGGGCGCTCACGGCGGGCGGTCGTGGCGCGAGCGTCAGGGCGGGCCGGGGAGCGCCGGGCGATCGGCTGGGCGGCGTGAGCGTGGTGGGCGTTGCCGTGGTGGGCGCGGCCGGGAGCGGGGGTACGGCGGCGGCCGGGCGCGGTTGTGGCCCGACGCCGAGCGCGTCGGCGATCCGGCGGCCCAGACCCCGGCGCGGGGGCGGCGCAGCGGGCGCGGGCGCGTTGCGAGCGGGCGCGTCGCCGGCGGGCGCCGGCGGTGCGGTGCGAGCCGGGCGGCGGGCCAGCGTCGCGGTTGCGCGCCGGGGTCGTGGGGCGACGGCGCGTGGTGGGGCGTGGGCGGCACTGGGAGCGGGGGTGGGCCGTGCAGCCGGCGGTGGCGCGGGCGCGGCGCTAGGAGCGGGTGCGGGAATGTCTGTGGAGGCGGGACCCGCAGCGGGCGCGGGAGGGGCTGCCGGTGCGGGACCGGGTGCAGCTGCGGGACCGGCTGCGGGTGGGGGGCTCGGCGCGGGTCGGGATGCGCTACCAGCCGCGGGACTGGCAGCCGGACCGTGAGCCGGCGTGGCTCCGAGGGTGGGTGCGGATGCTGCTGCGGGGCTGGCGTGCGGGCGGCGTCGGTGGCGCGCCGGGCGCCGGTGAGCGCGCCACGGTGCGCGGCAGCCCTGACGGCGCCGGGGCCGTGGGCACCGCCGCCGGCGGCACTGCCGCGGTAGGTGCCGCCGCCACGGCGGCCGCCGGCGACGATGGGGGCGCCGCTGCCGCCGCGGGCGCATCCGGCGCGGGCGCGGCCAGCGGCGCCGACGGTGCGACGGCCGGTGGCGCTGCCGGCGCGAGGGACGGCTTGCGACTAAGCAGCGCGCGGCGCGGGCGGGGGAGCGCCGCGGTGGGCGCGGACGGGGGCACGTCGGACGGTGGTGGCGCGGAGGCCCGGGTCGCCCGGGCGAGCCGGACCGGCTCGGCGGACGGCGAGGGAGAGGGCGAGGGCGAGGGTGACGGCGACGCCGAGGGCGGACTGCCCGACGCCGGTCGCGAGGCCGCCGGCGGCAAGTCGGCCGGTGGCGAGGCGGCCGGTGGCAAGTCGTCCGGCGGTGGAGCGGCCGGGGGCAGGGCTGGATCGACCGTGCGGCGCCGGAAGGCGTCCACGATGCGGCGCGCAAGCGGCTGGGCCGTCCTCGCTGCCGGGGCAGGTGCGGGGGGAGGCGGCGCGCTCTCAGCGAGTGACGGTGCCGGCGTGGGCGGTGGCGCGGGTCGCGACGCCGGCCGGACATGCGGACGTGACGGCGGAGCGGGGCGCGCGGCCTCGCTGGGGCGTCGTGCCAGCGGTTGCGGGGACGGTGCCGGGGCGTTACGGGACGGGGCCGTGCGGGACGCCCCGCGGACGGGCTGGCGCTGCAGGACCACATCGGGCGCGGCGGCGGGTCCCGGCGCGGTTGGTGTCGCGAGCGGCGCCGGAGCCGGGGACGCCGGGGACGCCGGGGACGCCGGGGGCGCCGGGGACCGGGACGGGGACGGGGCCGACGGCTCCGACGCCGCCGGTGCGACGGGCGACGAGGCAGCGGCGGGGGACCCGGCGGCGGGCTCGGGTCCCGGCTCAGGATTCGCCGGCAGCGGAGCCGCCGGTTGGTCCGCGGGCGCAGCGGTCACGCTCGGCGGCAGGGGAGCCGGGGGTGGCGGCGCGCTCGCGTCTGCGGTGCGCGGCGGGGCGGGATCCGACGAACGCGGCGCAGCCTGGGCCGACGAACCCGGCGGCGCAGGGGCGGATGAGCGCGGCGGGGCAGAGGCCGAGGAACGCGGAGGCGCGTGGGCCGGTGCGGGCCGTGCGGGCGCCGGCGCCGCAGGTGGCGGCGCGCTCGCAGCGGGCCGCGCCGACAGTCGTTTGGCGGGACGACCGCTCCGCCGCTCCGACGGCGGTCCCGGCGCGCTCGCCGGGGGCGGTCCCTCGAGGATCTGGGCGCCGCGGCCGCTCGGGTGCGCCGGGGGCTCTGCGGGGGCGCTCGGCTCGCTCTCGCTCGCCGCGGCGTCCTCGGGCTCCGCCGCCTCCGGCTGCGCGGGCAGCGTCGGCATCACGCCCTGGTAGACGGGGGTGTTTCCGCCGAACATCGCCTCGAACATGTCGTCGGGCATGTCGTAGCGCTGCCGCATCATGGCCCGCAACGACGCGGCCTCATCACTCGGCGGCGGCGGCGTCGCGGGCGGCGCCATCGCCGGGAGCGCGGGCGGGGTCTCGACCGCGCTCGCCACGCCGACGTCGACAGACGTCAACGGACCCGGCGGCGGCGCCAGCTCGTGGATCTCCACGGGTGGGGCGATCCGCGTCGAGGCGTGCAGCAGCTTCGGCGCGCGCCGGCGCAGGACCGCATCAGCCAGTCGGGCGTGCGACGCGGCCCGGCCAGCCACGCGGCGCCCCAGCGCCAGGCGTCGGAGCACCGACGGGGGCGCGCTGTGGCTTGCCCCTATGCCGACGTCGTCCATTCAGCTCCCATCTCACGAGTCCCATCCAGTTGTCGCGCCTCGGCCAGGAAGCGCCGCCGGTCGGCGTGCTCGAGGTCGAGGATGGCGTCCAGGTGCCAGTGGAAGTGGTAGGCCAGTTCGGCCGCCTCCGACAGCAATCGCTCCGAAGACGGCCTCGTCATTCCCCCAGGCGCCCGTCCTCTATGTCCGTGAGGTCGACCTCGAAACGGTGCGAGCATTCGGGGCAGCTGACAACCCCGACCGCCTCTCCGTCGCTGTTGACGCGCTCGTAGAGCCGCTGAAGGTGGTCGAAGTCCGCCGCGTAGAGGTTCTCCACCACGGCGGGGGTGACCTCGGTGATCCCACCGATGTGGGTCACCGTCCGGGCCAGCAGCAGCACCGTCAGGTAGGCGCTGTTCTGGCGGACCTCGATCTCGCGTAGGGGCTCGATCTCATCGCGCGCCGTGGCCAGACGCATCGTGCCGACCCGGTGAACCTCACCCGTGTCGTCGACGACGCCTCGTGGCAGCGTGAACTCGACCTGCGTCTGCATCAAGTCAGCGGATCGCTACTGCCCGGACCGCACAGCGACCACTTGTCGGCGTCGAGCGTCGCCGTGATCGTCAGCACGCCGTTGGAGCTGGCTTCCGACGGAGAGTGGCTGAGCGAGGTGAGGATCGCGCCGTTGCCCACCCATTGGAACAACGGCTGACCGCTGTTGTCCATGAACACGACGGTGACGTCTGCCTTCTTCTGGTCGATGGTCACCGTCGGGTCCGAGATCTTGTTCATCCACTTGACGAGGACCATGCCCGGATCCCACCCCTGGGTCAGTGTCATCGTCCCGTAGTTGGGGTTCTGCACCGCGGAGATGATCGTCTCCGGCTTGCCCTGGTCCCCATGGAAGATGTGCTTCGGCGCTTCGATCGACCAATGGGGAGGACTGCAGGAGCTGAACAGCAACTGGGCCATGTCCGACTCGGAGGCGATGGCCCCCCCGCCGGACTGGATGTCCACGCTGATGTGAGTGACGGTCTGGACTGGAGGTAGATTGGCGCCCATTCTTCGTTCCTTTCTTGGCTACGACGCGACGGTCACTCAGCGACTTCTGCGCCGCCGCCGCCGGTGAACTGGCTGAGACGGAAGATCACGAACTCGGCTGGTTTCACCGGTGCGATTCCGACCTCGCAGACGACCTGACCGGCTTCGACGACCTCCGGAGGATTGGTCTCGGCGTCGCATTTGACGAAGTAGGCGTCCGCGGGCGACGCGCCCGACAGCGCACCGCTGCGGTGGACCCGACTCAGGAAGCTCCCGACGTTGGTCGACAGCTTGCCCCACAGCCGATCATCGTTGGGCTCGAAGACGCTCCACTGCGTGCCGATCATGATCGACTCCGCGATGAAGTTGAACAGCCGGCGCACGTTGATGTAGCGCCACTCCGGATCGCTGGAGAGCGTGCGGGCGCCCCAGATCCGGATGCCGCGTCCGGGGAACGCCCGGATGCAGTTGATGCCGTTGCGGTTGAGCTCGCCCTGCTCGGCGTGGGTGATCTGGAAGGCCAGCCCGTTGGCGCCGCGGATGACCTCGTTGGCCGGCGCCTTGTGCACGCCCCGCTCCTCGTCGGTGCGGGCCCAAACGCCGGCGATGTGACCGGACGGCGGGATCCGCATCGGACGGCCGCTCAGCGGGTCCATCACCTCGATCCACGGCCAGTACAGCGCCGCCATCTTGGAGTCGTAGCCGGCGGTGTTCATCCGCCACTCCAACACCTCCTGGGAGATCAGTCCGTCGGGGGTGTCGAGGATCGCCATGCGGTCACCCATCAACTCGGCGTGGGCGATCATCTTGCCCTGGAGATCGCGCATCTCCGCACCGTCGCCGTTCAGGCTGACGACGTCGGGCATGACCAGCATCGTCACCTCATCCAGGGCGGACGCGTTGCCCATCCCGCGACGGGTCGCCACGTCGCCTTCGAAGTCCGAGGCTTTGACCTTCTCCACCGCGACCGAGGGCACCGAGAGGGTGTAGCTCCCCGCGGCCACGCGCACGTCGGGCAGCGCGGCGCCGGTCTCCTCCACCTTGACCAGCTTGGATGCCGCGTTGATCTTGGTGGCCACGTAGTTGCGGCCCTTCTTCATCGAGACGCCCTCGTACTCCTCGCTCTCGGTCCCGGCGCTGACGACGATCTTGTAGGTCTGGTCGCTGCCGTCCTTACCCTCCTGGTGGGGCTCCTCGGTGACGTCGACCTTGACCGGGTCGTTGGCGGAGGTGAGGGCCACGAACCGGAGCGCCTCGACGTCCTTGTCGGTGGCGGCGGGCAGGGCGGCCTGCGCCGCCGGCGCACCGCGCTCGGAGCCGACACGGATGATCCAGGCGATCGAGCCGCCGTTCTGGAAGTACCCGTAGACGGAGTGGGCGGTGTAGGAGCCCTCCATGAACGGGCCGTTCTCCGGGTGCTGCGGATCGGTGTAAATGTTGGAGAACTGCGTCCAGTTCGAGATCCGCATCGGCTTGTTGATCGGCCCGCCGGGCAGGAGCCCGACGAATGCGGCGACGGCGGTGGCGACACCTTCGATGGGCTTGTTCCCCGACGAGACTTCCTCGACGTAGACACCCGGTGTCAGGTATGTCGGCATGTCACTCCTTGAGAGCTAGCGATGACGTTGAGCGGGTTGGGCCTGAAGGGGCGTCGCCCGAAGCGGGCGCCCGCCACACGTGGTCGCCCCCTAACGCAGGTATCTCGAAAGGTCCGGTCCCCATCCCCATTGCCTTTACTGCACGATGAACCTCAATCTTAAGCACTTGCCCGGGCAGCGAGGGGAGGCCTTAAGGGCAGCCGCGCGCACGCGACTGCCCAAAAGGGCAGTCCGAACGGGCAGTGAGTCAGGTCCGGCCCGAGCGGCGTCGCGGCGTCGCGGTCACCAGATCGCACCTGCCCCCGGGAACCGTCACCGTCGCCTTGGCCTCATGTCCCTCAGCGGTGCGGGCCACGACCTGATGCTTGCCGGCGGCGACGCGCGCAAACTGAAAGCGCCCGCTGTGGTCCGACGCCGCCCACCGGCCGGACTCGGGCAGCGCGATCCACGCACCGGCGAGCGGCGCGCCGTCCTCGTCGGAGACGGTTCCGCCGACGCGGTGAAGCTCCTCCATGGTGCGCCGCGGCCCGTCGGCCTGGAGGGTGCGGATCGTGGTGGTGCGGACCTCGGGGCCGCGGACGAACGTGGCGCCGGAGTCGATGACGATCTGCACCACGTAGTCGATCGACGCCTTGTACTGCCCGCCAACCGAGGTCCAGAAGTCCGCCTTCTCCTCGCGCGGTCGGCCCACAGACGTTTCGGCCCTCGCCAGTGTCGTGGTGGCGTTCTCGGCGATGACGTCGGCGGGCATCTCCGAGAAGGAGAACAGGATGGCCAGTACCTGGGAGAGGAGACGGTGCTCGTCCTCCACGGCCTTGGTCCAGGCCGTAACCGCATAGGTGAGCTCCAGTTGCAGCGGCGGGTCGGCGATCGTGGCCATACCGTTGGTCCGCCGCTCACTGGGCGTCGCAGCGGCGCGGTCCATCGCCTCGCGCATGTCGTAGAGGAAGAGATCGACCGTCGGCCCCGTGAGCTTGCCCGACCACTCCTTGGACGGCGCGTCAAACGCGACGTCCACGCCCTCGAACCCGTGCTTGTCAAGCTCGCGCTTGAGCAGCGTGCGCAGGGCCTCGTCGAGGTCGGCGATGGCCGTATTGAGAGGGACATCGACGACGCGCGCCATGAGTGCGCACTGTACACACTGTCAGTTGGGGTTCGGGAGCGATCGGCATCTATTGTGCGTCCACGCGTGTCAGGTACTCCGTGACTGCCGCGTGCGAGCGCAGTTGGGGGTAGTCACGCGACGGGATGCGGATCGCAAACGCCTCCTCGAGCAGTGCCACGAGGATCACAGCGTGCAGCGAGTCCCACTCCCTGACCGTCTCAACGCTGGCCGACGCGATCTCCTCCGGGGCGAGATCAGGAAACGCGGCCAGGAAGCAGCGCCGCAGCCGCTCGTCGGTCGCGCTCATGGCTCGGCCACCACCACGCGGTGCACCAGCGGCGGCGCATGCTGCTCAAAACGGGCCCGTGACAGGCGCAGCGGTCCCCCGGGCGCGCATCCGTCGAGCGTCGCCAGGAAGTCGCCGACGGCCGCGTTGCGCTCGGTGGGCTCAAACGCGAGCGCGACCTCGGTCGCCGCGTCGCGATCGAACAGATAGCTCAGGGTGTGATCCTCAATCCGCCGGCCGAAGGCGCGGCAGCTCATCGCCCAGGTGTCGACGTGGGGGCCGGGCTCGCCCGCCGACACGAGCAGCGCCGCGATGACGCCCAGCGGGCCATAGCGGTCCGCGTAACTGACCGTGACCAGCTCAGCGCCGCGCTGGGCGGCTCTGTCCAGGTCGGCCTCGGTCAGTCGCCGTCCGTTGAGGTTGAACTGGTTGGTCTTGTTGATGAGCTCGAGGACGCGCGGCGCGCGCGCGGCCCCGGTGCGGAACTCCACCGTGCCGCCGATCTGCGCCAGGAACTCGCCGCCCCCGTCTCCGGACTGCTGCGCCGAGTGCAGAGCCTGCGCCGAGCGGATGCTGTCCAGGCGCAGGGCGTCCTCGGCGGACACCTCGCCCTTGCCGAACACGGCGCGCAGCGCCACCAGGAAGGCCCACGCGCCGTCCTCGTCCCGTGGAGGACACAAGGTCATCAGGCCGGGCAGCGCCGCGGCCGCCTCGTCGCGCGCCAGTGGATCGTCGTCCACGAACACCACGGCGTCGGCCGAGACGTTCCAGACCTCGAGGATGCGGCGGATCGAGTCCGACTTGGGGCCCCAGCTCGCCTCGACGGGATACAGCGCATCGGACGGGATGACCAGGTCGCGGCGGGCGAGCGCGTCGGCCGCGAGCGTGGGGTCGTTGCGGCTGGCCACGCCTAAGAGCACGCCGGCGCTCGCCAGCGAGGCGAGCTGCTGCTGGTAGAGGCCGTGGCGGTGATCGGGTCCGGTCCAGCTCACGCCCTCGGGACCCTGCTCGTCGAGGATTCCCGCCCACAGCGTGTCGTCCAGATCGGTGATCAGTCCCTTGCGAGGCAACGGCGCCGGAAGCAGCTCGGCCAGTAGGGCGGCGACGGCGGACGCGTGGTGGAGCGAGTAGGGAAAGCCGGTGGCGAGCTCGTCCTTGACGTCGCGGCGCGTGTTGGGCGGCGAGAGCTCGTCGAGCCGCTGCAGGCTCGCGACCGATACGCCTGGCTGGCCGGCCAGCCGGGCCGTCGTGTCGGCGACGAGGCGTCGCAGCGCCAGCTCGTGGGGCCCGCTCTGCCCCGGGGCCTGTGGGAACAGCGGCGGCAGCGGCAGCGTCGGCGCCACCCACACGACGCGGCGCGCGCCGGCCGCGACGGTGATCGCCCGCTCCAGCCGGGCGAGTCCCGCCCCGGCGCCGGCGACGATCTCATCCAGCTGATCGGCGCGCCAGCCGCCGAGGCGCCGCAATCCGAGGCGCGGGTCCAGGTCGGGCCACTCGACGACCACGGCGACCGCATCGGCGGCTGAGGTGGCGGCGCGCTCGATGTTGCCAGAGAGGTCGTCGAAGAGTCCGGTGTCCACCTGCACGCGCGCCCCGGGCAGCCGCGTGGTCAGCTCGGCGGCGAGGAAGGTGCGCAGGTGCAGCGCCTCGAACCCGCACGCCAGCGACACGGTGAAGGCCGCTCCGTCGCCGGCCGACCGCTGCAGGATCTCCAGCGCCCGGGCCAGGCGCATCAGATGACGTCGAGGTAGTAGCGCTCCACCGGTCGCACTGCTGTGGGATCGGACCACAGCGTCAGATAGGCGTGCATCGTGTGCGGGGAGGGCACCATCCCCGCGGCCAGGAACGGCCCGATGTCGGCATAGCCCGTCACCGGCAGCACGGCGTAGCCCGCACCGTCGCCGGCCGCCCGCGCCAGCAGTCCGGCGAGCAGCCGCCGGCGCGCCTCATCGCCGGCCGACCCCCACAGGACGTCGTCCACCACCAGGTAGCGCGAGCGGGCCTCGTCGGCCACGGTGACGACGCTTCCGGTGAGGACGGCGCCACCGTCGCCGACGGCGACCGACCCGGTCCGCGACAACTGCCACTCCGCCTCGGCGTCGCTCCACATCCTCCACAGCCGGCCCGCAGCGTCGCCCTGCCCCCGCTCGGCGGCGGCCGCGTGGGTGAGCTGGCCTGCGGACGGACGTTGTGCGGCGCCGGCGGCGTCCCTCCGTCCTGCCGTCACCCGGCCGACGAGGTAGGAGAACGACTTGACGCGCACCAGCGGCAGCTCCAGCAGGCGACAGCCGGTCTCGATCATCCGGTGCATCGCCTCGCCGTCGGCGCAGTAGTTGACGACCCCGTCGTATCCGGCGGCGGCGGCACGGCGCATGAGCTCGCTCCACACGACGATGCCGTAGCCCGCCGCCTTCTGGGCGGGGGCGACGGTGAGAAATGTCGAAACGAGGATCTGGCGCGTGGCGCCGGCGATCTCGATCTGCCTGGGCAGACCGGCGGCGAACGCGACCAGACCCCCGTCCGCGTAGATCGCGGGCGCCGGCGCCCGCTCTGCCCCGGGGTAGCGCATCCAGTCGGCGAGCAGCTCCGCGGTGTAGAGATACGGAGCGCCGGCGCCGTCGACCCAGGAGGCGCGCATGACGGCGGCGAGCTCCTCGTAATCGCCGCGAAACTCCTCCACCGCTCGCGCCGCGCGGCCGATCGTGTCGGCGATCTGAGTCATCGGATCACTGGTGCCAGGCCGTTGCCGGGTCTAGGATTCCCACACTATGGCCGAGCGTACGCGTTCAGAAGGGCCGAGTTCCGCGTCGCCGGCACGCGCGCGCGTCGATACGCCGGCGCGCCAGAGCCCCACGGTTGCGGGCGCAATGGCGCTGCAGCGTGCCGTCGGCAACCGCGCCGCCACGCAAATCCTGCAGCGATGGGCCGCGCACCCCGACAAGGACAAGAAGGGCGTGTTCATGCCGGACGCGATCGCGGCCGAGTTCAACCGCTTCAACCCGCCGCTGAGCAAGTAGCTCTGCTTGAGGACCGAGGCCCGGCCGCGGCGGTCTGGGCGTGACCGTGCCGTTCAGCGAGAAATGCCATCACCGCTCGGCCTAAAGGCGGGCAGATACATGTAGACGATTGCTCTATCGGCCCCGATCGGTTACGTTGGCTGGCGGTGGACCAGGACCGACGGGCAGGAGCAGTGGCGCGGCCGCCGCGGCGGCGAATGAGGATCGCGTTGGCGTTCCTTGCGTGTTCCGTGCTCGCGATCGGAGCGACCGGTGCGACCCGATCCGGTAGCCCTTCGAGCCACGTCCGCCGCTCCGCGTGGGCAGGTCTTCCCGTGGCTGCGCGGGCCGCGATCTCCGCCGCACTTGGTCGTAGGGGCGCCGACTTCCAGGCCGTCCGCCGCCCGGGTGGATTGACCTTGCACAACCCCGGTCAACACCTTTCGGCGAGCTTTGTCGCCCACGGGGTCGTCGTGAGCTCGGGCAGGCTTCGGCTGCAGTTGTCCCAACCGTTGGTCGGACGCGGCGCTCGCCCAGGACCGGTCGCTTTCGTCGTGCCGCGCGCGAGCGCGAACACCGTGCTGTATCGGAGTAGATCGTGGCGCGAGTGGTTCTCGAATGGCCCACTCGGCCTGGAGCAGGGGTTCACGGTTGACCAGCGCCCGAGCGTCGGAGCCGGTCCATTGACCCTTTCGCTGCGGGTGGGAGGAAATGCCCATGCCAGTGGAGGTGGGAGGGGCACCGTCGTGTTCAGTGGCCCTGCCGGCAGCCGCCTACGCTACGGCGGCCTGTTCGCCGACGACGCCCATCATCACGCTCTCGCCGCGAGCATGGGGGTCTCCGGAGGCCGACTTGTGATTCGCGTCGACGACCGAAGCGCGGTCTATCCGGTGCGAATCGACCCATTCATCCAGCTGGCCAAGCTGACCGACAGCTCCTCACCGGAGTTCGGGGCACTCGGCCAGTCGCTGGCGCTCAGCGGCAACACCGCGGTCGCCGGGGAGACGGCAACCGGCAACCCGGACTCGGGTCCGACTCAGGCCGAGGTGTTTGTCGCGCCCGCCGGCGGGTGGGCGGCAGGCGCAACGCTCGCCGCGCGGCTCAATGCGGGCGGCGCGAATGACAGCTTTGGTACGTCGGTGGCGATCTCCGCCGATCAGGGAACGATTGTCGTCGGGGCGCCGACCACCATGGTCGCCGCCAATGCGAATCAGGGCGTGGTGTACGTATTCCAGCGACCCGGGGGTGGCTGGAGCGGGACTCTCACCTCGACGGCGACCCTGGACAGCGCCGCCGGAGCAGCCGACGACCGGCTGGGACGATCTGTCTCGATCTCACCGGACGCGACGATCATCGCCGCCGGCCTTCCCGGGGGTGCCGGAGGGAAGGGCGCGGTCTTTGTGTTCAAGCGTCCAGGGGGCGGTTGGTCGGGAACCATCACGGCCCCCACCGCCACGCTGACTGACTTCGCTGGCGCCGTCGGCGACGAGCTCGGCAACGCGGTCGTCACCTCTGGCAGCACAGTCGTCGCTGGCGCCCCTACCGCGAACAGTTTCATCGGCAAGGCCCTCGTCTACCAGATGCCGGGCGCCGGATGGTCTGGCGCTATCACGGCAGCGACCGCCACACTGTTCGCCGGCGGCGGTCAGGGGGGTGACGAGTTCGGCTCGGCGGTCACGATCTCAGCGGACTCGAGCACGATTGCCGTCGGCGCCCCTCAGCGTGCCGGCGGGGCCGGAGGCGTATACGTCTACACGCGTCCGGGTGCTACTTGGAACACGGCCCAGCAGAACGCTTTTCTCACCGTGACTACGGCAGGGGCCTTCCCGGGGCTGGGCGCTTCGGTCGCCATCGACGGGAACACAATCGTCGCCGGCGCACCGAACGCGAGCATCAACAACCAGCCCGGTCAAGGAGCCGCCTATGTGTTCGCCATGCCGCCCTCCGGGTGGGCCAACGCCGGACCAAACGCTCAGCTCACAGCCTCCGATGGCGTAGCTGCAGACGCGCTGGGAATGACAGTGGCGCTGTCGAATGGGACCGCGATCGTCGGCGATCCGAGCACGCCGCAACTCGGCACCAACTTCGCCGCGGGCGCGCTGTACGCATTCGGCTCAGTGCCGACGACCTCCGCGGGGCTGAGCCCGGCGAGTCCGACGGGACACAACGGCTGGTACACGGTGCCGGTGAACGTCGCAGTCTCGGCGACCGACCTCGCCTCGCCTGTCGCACAGACGCGGTGCGTCCTCGATCCGGCAGGCGCGCCACCGAGCTTCGGCGCCATACCTGCTGCCTGCCCGTTCGCCGGCGCCGGCGCTGCGGTTGGCACTGATGGCCGGCATGTCCTGTACATGGCAAGTGTCAATCAGGCCGGCAACCAGGAGTCGCCGGAGGCGCTTTCGTTCGCGATCGACCGCACGCCGCCGACGCTCAGTTGCGTCGGCACGCCGGAGTTCGCGCTGCGGGGAAGCGGCGGACTGGTCTCGGCGGCGGTCGCCGACGCCACCTCCGGGCCCGCGGCGGCAACGGTCTCGGTTCATGTGAGCGCCAGCAAGTTCGGCCGCCAGAAGGCGACCCTCCAGGGCTTCGACAACGCAGGCAATGCCGCAACCATTCAGTGTGCGTTCGTCGTCACCGCGCCGTCCTTGCGCCCGTCCCCGTCAGCCACATGGAACTTCAACGCAACCAGCCGGTACACCTCGGTGCTGTCGCTGATGTTGTCATCGGTGCCCGGTAAGGCCGATGTCAGCAGTCTGTGCAGCGGACGTGGCTGTCCGTTCCGTTCCCATACGTCGGTTCCTCGGCCCGTGACCAAGTGCAAGGGGAAGGGCAAGCACCGCAAATGCACCAAGCACCCGCCCGGCACGCACAGCGTCAATTTGACGGGGCTCTTCGCCAAGCACCGACTTGGTCTCGGAACGACGCTCACCGTTGAGATCATCCAGACCAACGTGGTCGGCAAGGTCTACGAGTTCAAGGTGCGGAAGTCCCGACAGCCGTCGGTCAAGATCACGTGCTTGGCGCCAGGGTCAAAGACACCGGGCCAGGGCTGCTGACCGGATCGGAAGCGAGGAGCGGAGACCGGCGGTCAGCGTCTGACGCAGGCGCTTGGGCTATGGCCGCCGGGCGGCAGGCACAAGAACGACTCCCGGGGGGATTTGCCGGGGAGAATCGTGAACACGACGACCTCGCCCACCTCGTTGGATGCGGTGATCTGGATCTGGACCGTGCTGCCCGGGGTGAGGTGGCGCTTCTTGAGCGCGGACGCCAGCGCCAGCTTGCCGCTCTTGGGGCTCGAGAAGGTCTTCTTGGCGAACGGGCAGCCGTGCCCGTGGCAGCTGAGCGTCACCTTCGACCCCTTGGGTAGGTGGCTCAGGCTCAGCTCGATGGCGAAGCTGAATGTCTTCGAGAACGCCCAGGTGTAGGAGGGCGAGATGCTGATCACGCCGTACTTGAACGTCACGGTCTTCTTGGCCGCAGCTGTCCCGGTCACGGTCAGCGTTGCCGGCACCTTGTAGCGCGCGGTCAGCAGCTTCTTCCCGGTGGAGTTCAGCGACAGCTTGATCGTCGCGGTCTTGCCAGCGGCGATCGAGTAGGAGCCCGAGGCGATCGTCTCCACCTTCGTGACCTTCTTTGGCGGCTTGCGCTTGGGCTTCGGCTTGCTCTCGGCGGCGACGGCGACGAGCTTGGAGCCCTGCGTCGTCACGTGCGAGGTAAGCGTCGCCTTGCCGGTGCAGGACTGCGTCGGCAGGCCCTGGCAGGCGATCGTCAGGGACACGGTGGTCGGTGTCGTCTGAGTCGACACGAGCGACGCGCCCAGTGACGGCGAGATCGTGACCGGGGCGCTCGTCGTCGGCACGGTTGTCGTCAGCAGCGGGTAGGTCGCGATCTCCTCGCAGGAGACCTTGTGACCGACGTCGGCCGGGGAGATCGCGAGCGTCTGGACCGTCCCTCCCGGGATCTGGCTGCCGTCGAGCAGCCAGCGGAAGCCATCGAAGCCGAACTCGAACGTCGGCTGCTGGCCGGCCCACGCGGAGAAGCTTGCGGCCTGACAGGTCAACGTCTGGCCCGGTTGCGGCGTCCCGGCGACGCTCGGCCCGATCGCCGCCGCGCCTGGCGCGCCGGCCCCGATAGAGCCCACCTTGGCCGCGGCATTCTCCGTGAACCACAGGTTGCCGTCTGACCCGGGCGTGATCCCGACGGGTCCCGACGACGCCGTCGGAATCGCGAACTCCGTGATCGCATGGGTCACCGGGTTGATCTCCGCGACCTTGTCGGCGCTGCCTTCCGTGAACCACATGTTCCCGTCGGCACCGGGGACGATGACCACCGGTGAGCTGTTGGCCGTTGGGGTCGGGAACTCGGTGATCGTGTGTGCGGTCGTGTCGACGAGCCCCACCCGGCTCGCCGCGGCCGCCGACTCGGTGAACCACAAGCTGCCGTCCGGGCCCGCCGAGATGGCGTTGGGCGCCGACGTCGGGGTCGTGGTCGGGATCTCCGTGAACATGCTGGTGCTCAGGTTGAACTCGGCGATTTTGCTCGCATTTTTCTCGGTGAACCAGATGTTGCCGTCGGGCCCCACTCCGATCCCGAACGGCTGGCTGCTGGCCGTGGGGACGTGGAACTCCGTGACCGCGCCCGTCGCCGGATTGATCTCAGCGAGCTGATCGGTGGCGAACTCCGTGAACCAGAGGTTGCCGTTGGGGCCGGCGACGATGGCCACCGGGCCGCTGGCCGCCGTCGGGATCGGGAACTCCGTGATCGCACGCGTCGCAGGGTTGATCCGCCCGATCTGATCGGCCGTGAACTCGGCGAACCAGATGTTGCCGTCGGGACCGGTCGTGATCCCCAGCGGGTGGCTGTTGGGGGTCGGCGTGGCGAACTCGGTGATCGCTCCGGTGGTCGGGTTGAGCTCGGCGACCTTGCTGGCGTTGAACTCCGCAAACCACAGGTTGCCGTCCGGCCCGGCCACGATCCCCTGGGGCTGACTGGCCGGCGTCGGCGTGGCGAACTCGGTGATCTGACCTGTCGGCGCTGCCAGCGTGCTCCCGCTCAGCGCGAGCGTGACCGCGAGCGCCGCAGGCACGATCCACCCCCATCTCCCCAGTCTGCGCAAACCCATAGCTCCCAGTCTCCGGTGCCGGAACCGTACTCCCCGACGCGGCGCGCACCAATTGACGGTCTGTTAAGCGTCAGCTTTGCGGGCCGGTGTCCCTGACCATCGCGTGGAAGCGCTCGAAGTCGGTCTCCAGCGTGAGGCGGCCCTGCTTGCCGTACTCCTGGGCCACGGCGCGGACCAGGTGGCGCATCTCGATCTGCGAGCCCTCGTCGGCGGCGCGGAAGGCGGCGGCCAGAGAGCAGTTGCGGATCGCGCCGCCCGACAGCTTGAAGCGCTCGGCCAGGAAGTCGAAGTCGACGTCGGTGGCCAGCGGGGCCGCGGCGGGCAGCACCAGCCGCCAGATCCGCCGGCGGTCCTCGGCCTCGGGGAACGGGAAGTCGATCAAGAAGTCCAGGCGGCGGACGAACGCGTCGTCGATGTTGCGGCGGAAGTTGGTCGCCAGGATGACGGCGCCCGGGTAGGCCTCCATGCGCTGGAGCAGATAGGCGACCTCGATGTTCGCGTAGCGGTCGTGCGAGTCCGAGACCTCGGAGCGCTTGCCGAACAGGGCGTCGGCCTCGTCGAAGAACAGGATCGCGTTGGAGCCGTCGGCGGCTGTGAAGATCCGCTCGAGGTTCTTCTCGGTCTCCCCGATGTACTTGGACACGATCGTGGCCAGGTCGACCCGGAACAGGTCCAGGCCGAGCTGGGCCCCGAGCACCTGCGCCGCCATCGTCTTGCCGGTGCCCGACTCGCCGGCGAACAACACCTTGAGGCCCTGGGTGCGCGAGACGGTGACCTCGTAGCCCCACTCGGAGAGCACCTGGTCGCGATGGCGCAGGTACGCCGAGATCGATCGCAGCAGATCGAGCTGGCGCTCGGGAAGCACGAGATCCTCCCAGGCGTACGCCGGATCGAGATGGGACGCGAGCTCGCCCAGGCGCGACGACGAGGCGTGTCGGGCGCCCAGATCCAGGTCGGCGGGCAATGGCGTCGCGTCGCCCCGGGACCGGGCGGTAAGCAGGCTCACCTCCGAGGCGGCGCGGATCTGCTCGATCGAGAGCCGGAACTTGGCCGCCACCTCGTTGGCGTCGCTCACTCCCGTGAAGCCGCTCCATGCCCGTCCGCGCTCGGCGAACGACGGGTGGGGCACCTCCACGATGAGTGCCGGGCGGTCCGACAGGGCCGCCGCCTCTCGGCGCGAGTCGCAGATGAGCACGAGCCGGTCCGGGCTGTCGTCCATGGCGCGCAGCAGGGTCGAGCGCTCCGCGGGCGACAGGTCCCCCAGGCCGTCGATGCACAGCCGCCCGCCGGCGAGCACCGCGGCCAGCCGGGCGTCAGCTGCCGTCTCCGCCTTGTCGAGGTCCCGGGCCGTGAGGATCAGCACCGGCGCGCCGACCGCCGCGGCCACCACCGCTCCGGCGTCCGGGCCGCAGACGATGAGCGGCAGCCGGGTGTGGGCGGCCAGCAGCGGGGCGATCTCGGCGACCGAGTCCTCGCGCCCGATCGCGGCGTCCGCGTCGATGCGCCGCAGCCGCGCCCCGGCGACCGCGCTGCCGAGGTCGCCCGCTCCCAGCAGGAAGGCGGCGAGGCGATCTGACACCTTGACCGGCCGGTCGGCCAGCGTCGTTGTCGCGTCGGCGGCGACGAGGCGGACCGCGCCGCCGCTGGGCAGCGGGGCACCGGGCTCGAAGCACGCCAGGACGTCGGCCGGGTGCACGCCCTCCCCGCACAGCAGGTCGGCCGCGAGCCGCGGGCTGGCCAGGCGGCGGGTGACGTCGTCCTGGAGGTAGGCGTAGAGACGGCCGTAGCGCGGTTGCAGCTCCGGAGCCGCGCACAGCGCGAGCACGGAGCTGTCCAGCGCATCGAGGCCGAGCCGCGCGACCGCTTCCTCGAGACGCGCTCCGAGAGACGGCGGTCCCGGCTCGGCGGCGAGCGCCATCGCCTGCTCGTCAGAGATGTAGAGCCCGCGCAGCGAGTCGTTGGGGTCGTTGCCGGCCGCCATGGCAGCCTGAACCGCGGCGTGCACACGGCCCTCCAGGAACTCGAACCAGTCCAGCGCGGTCCCGGTCGCTGTCACACGTCCGCGTCCGTCAGCCGATGTTCCGGGCGGCGGCCTCGGCCTCGCGCTCCAGGGTGTCGCCCGGCTGCGAGACCATCAGCGGCCCCGCGCTGGGCGCCCCTCGCTGCTGCACCACGTGGGCCAGCTCGTGTGCGAGCAGCTCGCGTCCGCCGGAGGAGTCGGGCTGATACTCGCCGGCGCCGAAGAAGATGTCGCTCCCCACGGTGAAGGCGCGCGCCGAGACCGCCCGCGACAGCGCGGCGGCATGCTCGTCGTGGTGGACGCGGACGTCGCCCAGCGGTTGGCCATAGGCGCCGCCGACGTCATCGGCCACGTCCATGTTGAGCCGGCTGCCGCTCCCGCTGGCGGCCGCGATCGCCGCCTCGACATCGGGATGGACAAGCCCGCCGGGGAGGATGCCCTCGCCGTCGCGCATCTGGGTGATGGCGCGCGAGAGGCCGCGGTTGCCCATGGCGGAGGCCAGGCGCGAGATCGACGCCTCGGGATCGTCGCGGCGCACGATCGGCGCCAGCTCGGCCGCAGCCGGGTGGCGCTGGCGCTCCACATCGGGCGTAACCGAGCGCAGCTCGTCCTGGTCCACCAGCCGAGCATAAGTCCGCGTGCGCGTGACCGCAAGGGTCTTTACCGATCCACCACTATCCACTACCCTCGGACGCGGACTGCGGTACGACCGGGGGAGCGAACGGGAAAGTGGCGCGATGCGGACCCTGCGCTGGATCAGGTGACTTGAACGGTCCCCTTGTTGCCGGGACTGGAAATGCTGATGAGGCCTCCCCAGGCGCACATCGTGGTGCAGCCGGAATGCAGCGCCGGCTGGCCGTCGACCATGACCTTCGTCGCCCCCGGAGTCCAGGGGGACGTCGTCACCGGCACGCAGGGGGCGGGCGTGAAAGCGCCGAGCTTGGCGGCGGTGGCGGCCGCGACAGTGGGGTTCGACATCGTTCCGCACATGCCGAAGGTGGGGATGTTGACCATCGGGGCGAACGCCTGGATGTTGGCGGCCGGTGTGTCGCAGGTGACCGGCGTGCCTATCGGGACCACGGTCAGCGGCATCGGAACCGGCGGCATCGCCATCGAGCAGGAGATCAACGCCCCGTTGCTGACCAGTGGCGGCATCACGTGCGACTGTACGCCCGGCGTCCGTTGGTTGCAATGGGCGCTGAAATGACCGACGTGAGCTGAGGCAACCGTGCTACCGGAGATCCTGCTCGACGACGTGCGCTTCCAGGAGCTGGTCAGCGAAGCCCGTACGCGCATCGTCCGCCACTCGCCCGATTGGACCGAGCACAACGTCTCAGACCCCGGCATCACGCTCATCGAGCTGTTCGCGTGGCTGACCGAGCTGCTCGTCTACCGCATCAATCGGATCCCGGAACGGCTCCACTTCGGGCTGCTCCAGCTCGTCGGGATCGAGCCACGCCCGCCGGAGTGCGCGACGGTGGCGGTGCGCTTCATGCTCGACCAGCCCGGCGGTGGCGGCGTCGTCCCCGTCGGCACCGAGATCGCCTCTCCGCGTACCGCCGGCAGCGACTCGGTGGTATTCCAGACCGCGACCGAGCTGGTGGTCCCACACGAGTGCAAGCTCGCCACCTACGGGGTCCAGCGCAACGGCGGCAAGACCCAGATGACCCAGCTCGACGGCCGCCCGCCCGATCAGGTGCAGGCGCCTTTCGGGAGCCCCGCCTCCGCCGACGACGCGCTCCTGCTCGGCTTTGAGACGCCGATCGCGGGACTGGTGATCCGCCTCGCCATCGAGTCATCGCGCGCCGAGGGAACCGTTGACCCGGCCGATCCGCCGCTGGCCTGGGAGGCGTCGGTCGCCGCCGACGACTGGGAGCCGGTCACCGTCGTCTCCGACGAGACCGGAGGCTTCCTGTACGGCGGCGGCGCCGTCACGGTGCAGGTCCCCGACGCCGCGATGGAGACCAAGATCTCCGGAGTGGGACGCCACTGGCTGCGCTGCCGTGTGGTGGAGCGTGCCGTGCGCGAGCATCGCGCCTACTCCCGATCGCCCGAGATCTCGTCGGTCGAGGCGCTGGTGGCGGGTGGGACGGTGGACGCGTATCACGCCGCCACCGTCACCGGGGAGTTGCTGGGCACCAGCGAGGGCATCCCCGGCGCCGCCTATCCGCTGCCGAGCCACCCCGTCCTGCCCCCCGAGGAGGGCGAGGTCGTGGAGGTGCGCGAGCTGGGCTCGGACCACTGGACGCCCTGGCAACAGGTCGATTCCTTCGAGCACAGCACGCGCGCCGATCGCCACTTCGAGCTCGACACCGCCCGCGGCGAGGTTCGCTTCGGGCCCGCCGTTCGCCAGCCGGACGGGGGCTGGCGCCGCTACGGTGCGGTGCCGCCCGCCGGGTCGATTCTGCGTATGACCCGCTACCGCCACGGCGGCGGTCACGACGGCAACGTCGCCCCGCGGGCGCTCACCATCCTGCCCCGGCCGGTGGCGGGCATCGCCGGTGCCACCAATCCGGTGGCCGCCACCGGGGGCGTGGAGCCCGAATCGCTGGACGGCGCGCGCGAGCGGGCCCGGCTCGAGATCCGCGCGCGCACGCGCGCTGTGACCGCCGAGGACTTCGAGCGCCTGACTCTGGCGGCGTCGCCACGGGTGGCCCGGGCGGTCTGCGTCGGCCCCGACGAGGCCGACCCCGGACGCCCAGTCCGCGTCCACGTGCTGCCGCGGATCGAGCCCGCCGACCGCCTGCTGGACGCCGACGAGCTGATTCCGGACTCCGAGCTGATGGCCGAGCTCGCCGCGGCCCTGGACGAGTACCGCCTGCTCGGCACCAGCGTCAAGCTGCTGCCTGTCCGGCTGCGGGGCGTGAGCATCGTCGCCGACGTGCGCGCTTCGCCGCGGGCCGACCTCGAGCGCGTGCAGCACGACGTGGCCCACGCGCTCTACATCTACCTCAACCCGCTCATCGGCGGCTCCCCCAGCGGACCCGCCGAGGGCTGGCCGCTGGGGCGCTCGCTCAACCAGGGGGAGCTGTTCGGGATCGTCTACGCGATCCCCGGAGTGGAGTTCGTGAACATTCTCCGGATGTACGAGACCAACGTCCGCAGCGGCGAGCAGTCTCCCCAGCCGACCGACAGCCGTCTCGTGCTCGAGCCCGACGAATTGATCGCGTCCGGGCGCCACATCGTCAAGGCAATGCACCGTGAGTGACGACACGCCCATCACCAACGGCGACTCGGAGACCCCGGGGCTGTTCCAGACGTTCATCGGGGCCGGCTTCGGCACCGTCCAGATCGAGCGCGCGGTTGGCACCGACCCCGCGCCGCCGGCGGTGTCGGGCCGCCGCTACCTGCGCGACAACCTGCCCGGCATCTACAGCGAGGGCGACTTCGGCATGCGCCTGGTCAGCGGGTTCGAGGCGCTGCTCGACCCGCTCGTCGCCGCGCTGGACAACCTGCCCGAGCACTTCGACCCGGTGTATGCCCCGCGCGACGTGCTCGACCTGCTCACCGAGTGGCTGGGGCTGGAACATGACGAGGCACGCTCGGGCGAGGAGCGCCGGGCGATCGTGCGCATGGCGCCCGAGCTCATGCGTCGCCGCGGGACCAAGGCCGGCCTCGAGCTGGCGCTGGCGCTCGCCTTCCCGGGCGTTCCGTTCCGGATCGAGGACGGGGGCGCGGTGACCTGGTCGCTTGACCTCGAGGAAGAGGAGCCGGCGGCCGCTCCGTCCTTTGTCGTGTATTGCGACGTGCCGCTGACGCCGGCGCGGTCGGGTGCGGTGGCGCGGCTGATCGACCAGGCCAAGCCGGCGCACGTCACCTACCGGCTGCGCGTGAAGGCCGCGCCGCGTCAGAGCGGGAGCGCGACGTGAGGATCTGCCGTAGCTGCGGGCGTGAGAACCCCGACGAGAGCGATTTCTGCACGTGCGGCGAGTACCTGCGCTGGGAGCCGACCAACTACCTGCCGTCGGTCGCTGCCCCCGAGGATGCACAGGCCAACGGGGCCGCGCCCGGAGCAGGATCCACCGCGCCGGCTTCGGCTGCCGCGGCGGGGTCGGCGGCCGCGGCCCATCCGATGACACCGCAGGATCTTGACCCAAACATCACGATCGGACCGGAGATGGTCCTTCCCGCTGGCGGCGTGGGCGCGCCGGGCTCAGGTGACGGACCGCCACCGGGCGCGGCCGCGCTGACTCTGCGGCTGCCCGGCGAGGATGGAGCGGGCGAGGGCGAGGTCACGGTGGCGGTGGCGCCTGGGGCTCGGGCCACCGTCCTGGGGCTGATCCGCAACCAGTCTGATGTGGTGGACAACTTCGATCTGTCGGTACGCGGCCTGCCCGACGGCTGGTGGACGATCGCCCCGGCGACCGCGTATCTCGTTCCCTACGGAAGCGGCGGCACCTACGAGCAGGAGGTCCAGATCCACCTGCACCCGCCGCGCACCCCGCAGGCGCAGGCCCGCCCGTGGTCGTTTGAGGTGGTGGCGGTGTCGCGGGCGTTCGGCGGCGAGGTCGCGGCGGCGGCGGCAACGGTCACGATCGGCGCCTACACCGAGCTGGGCACGGAGCTCCGCCCCGAGCGCGGGTCGGGCCGGCTCAAGGCACGCTACGTCCTCACCGTCCACAACAAGGCCAATGCCCGCACCGAGGTCGACCTGGATGCCGCGGACACCGACGGCGAATGCACCTTCCGTTTCGCCGAGCCGCGCATCGCGCTAGAGCCCGGCAACGGCATGGAGTGCCCGTTCACGGTGTTCCCGCCTAAGCAGAAGTGGATCGGGCGCCACATCGACCGTCAGTTCCAGCTCACCGCCACCCCGGTGGGAGCCGAGGGCCCGGTGCCGCCGCGCATGGCCACCTACCGCCAGAAGGCCTGGCTGCCGTGGTGGATGTCGATCGTCGCGCCGCTCCTGGTCGCGCTGGCGGTGGTGGTGGTGATGTTGCTACCCAAGCAGACGACGGTCCCCAACCTCAAGGGCCAGCCGAGCGCGTTCGCCGCGCAGAAGCTGCTCAACAAGATCGGGCTGAAGCTGGGGAAGAACACGCCCAAGGCCGACCCCAAGCAGAAGCCCGGCGTCGTCATCGATCAGAGCCCAGCGGCGGGCGCGAAGGCCAAGAAGGGAACCGTGGTCGACGTCGTCACCGTTACCGGAACCGGAAAGGCGACCGTGCCGGCGATCGTGGGCCTGCCCCTCGGCCTGGCCCAGCAGAAGCTGATCGAGGCCGGCCTGGTCCTGGGCACGGTGCAGCCCCAGCCGCCCGATCCGAATGGCAAGGTCTCGTCACAGCTGCCGCTGGCCGGGACGCCTGTGGCCGACGGCTCCGCCGTACAGGTCTTCCAGCCGGTCGCCGGCGGCGCCAAGGGGTCGACCAAGGCCAAGGCTGCCGCCGCCGCGGCAGCCGCGGCCGCAGCGGGTACGGGCGCGGCGGGTGCGGCTGCTGCCGCCGCCGGTAAGGCCAACGCGAAGACGCTGTCCGCCGCCGCGGCTCAGGCCGGCACCGGCTCAATCGCCATTCCCAAGGTCCCCACCGACCCCAACCAGGCGGCGCAGGCGCTCGCGAATCTGGGCCTGGTGCCCCAGCCGCTCAAGCAGCTGTCGACCGCGCCGGTCGGGCAGGTCGCGGGCACGGTCCCAGCGGCGGGCGCGAAGGTGGCCCAGGGCGCACATGTGGCTCTCATCATCTCCAACGGCTCGCCGCAGCTCGCCTTTGACAACGGCACGTCCATCAGCGTGATCGACCCGACGACCCTGAAGGTCTCGGCGCAGCTGCCCGCCGGCGTCGGCGCCCAGGTCGAGCCGTCGTGGAGCCTGAACGGGCAGCATCTCGTCTACTCGCAGAACGGCCAGCTCGTGATGGTGGAGCCGGGCGTCAAGGGCTCGACCCCGGCGATCCTCACCCACCCGCCGGCGGGCACCAGCGACCGCAACCCTGCGTTCGCACCCACCAACAAGGCGATCGTGGTCGCCTACGTCCAGCGCACCGGCAACGCCGCCCACCAGCTGTGCTTCGTCTCGGTGACGAAGTTCTCGCAGCCCAACACGTGCACCACGCGCGCCGGGCTGGGATCTGGGCGGCCAGATCAGCTGGTCGCCGGACGGCCAGACCATCCTCGTGTTCGGCAGCCGCAACGGCGGGCACAACTTCGGCTTGCTGGCGTTCTCCAGCAGCGTCCCGTTCTCCGCGCAGGCGTCCAACTGGGGCCAGCCGCACGCTCGAGACCAACGCCCAGGTCGGCCGGCCAGGGCATCTTCGCCGGCGCGTTCTCGCCCGACGGCAAGAAGATGGCCCTCGTGGCGGGCTCCACCGCCAACGGCTTCAACCTGTACATCGTCAAGCCCAACGACTTCAGCCCCACCCAGCAGGACGAGCTGCCGCGTGACCGCCTGCCAGATCAGCTGGCGCTCGGACAGCAAGGAGCTGGCGGTGATGCAGCCCAACGGCCAGTGCGCGCCCGCGGCCACCGGCAAGATCGTTGGGGTCGACCTGTCCAATCCGAACAACCTGAGCACGCTGGTCCCGCTGGGCGCCCACCCGGCGTGGCAGCCGGTGGTCGGTGGCTGACCTCGCGCCCCCAGCCAATCCCGCACTGCCGGGCGAGCTGGTCCTGGTGCTGCCCACCGGGGTGCGCCTCCCGATCCGTGAGTCGATGACGATCGGGCGGGGCGACACCGCCGACGTGAAGCTCGAGGACCGGACGGTGTCGCGGGTGCATGCCCGGATCGACTCGACGGCTCAGGGCCCCTTCATCAGCGACGCCGGGTCGCGCTTCGGGGTGACGGTGGCCGGCCAGAAGCTGTCCGAGCCGCGCCGGCTGACCGCCGGCACCGAGATCCGGCTGGGCAACGTCACGCTGCGCGTCGAGAACGCGCTCGCCGCGACCGCGGCGCCGCGGCCGGTGGGCCGCGGGGCGGGTGGGGGCGACGGGGGCGGGTCGCCCAATGCCACGATCATCGTTCCCGTCAACGCCACCCAGCTCGGGTTGCGCGCGCCGGTGCCGATGGCCGGCGACGGCGCGTTACGGCCCCGCCTGCGATCGGGCTGGGCTCTGAAACGGCTGGACGACAGCGGCGACGACGAGCGCTGGGTCCTGCGCGACCTGCGCAACGACTCGTTCCTGACCATCGAGAGCGAGGATGCCGTCCTGCTCCAGATGCTCGACGGCCAAGCGACCGTCGCCGAGCTGCTGACCCGGGCCACCGCCGCCGTCGGTCCCGCCGGGCCCGGCCGGCTGGCGCGCCTGGTCGCCGGCCTGGGGGAGCGCGGGATGCTCGACGGGATCGCGCCCACGCCGGTGGCCCAGCCCGAGCCGGGCCTGCTCGCCCGCGCGTTCAAGCCGCGCGAGAAGGTCTTCGGCTGGATCCCGCGTTACTTCGAGCGCGCCTACCGCCACTGGGGCCGGATCTTCTTCCAGCCGATGATCGTCACCGCCCTCGTGCTCCTGTCGCTGACCGGGTTGTTCGTGTTCGCGTATCTGATCGGCGCGCGCTACGGCACGCCGTTCGTGGTGGCGAACCGGCTGGTCATCGGCGGCGCGGTGTTCATCGCCGGGCGGTTTCTGATCGTGGCGCTCCACGAGCTGGCGCACGGGTTGGCGCTGGTCCACTACGGCCGAACGACGCGGCGGGCGGGACTGAAGATCGTGTTCATCTTCCCGTACGCGTTCGTGGACACCAGCGAGTCGTACTTCGAGCCGCGGATGCACCGCATCGTCGTCAGCGCCGCCGGCCCGGCCACGGACTTCTCGCTGGCGGCGCTGTTCTCGGTGCTCTGCGCCGTCTCGCCTGAGGGGAACCTGCGAGAGGTGTTCTTCCAGCTGGCGTTCGCCGGATACGTCGGCGCGTTCTTCAACGCCAACCCGTTCCTGGACCGCGACGGCTACCAGATCCTCTGCGAGTGGCTGCGCGAGCCCAAGCTCAAGGAGCGCGCCCGCGCCCAGCTCAGGGCGCGGCTGTCCGGCGCGATGTCCGAGGAGGAGGGCTCGCCCGTGCTGGCGCGCTACGCGGTCGCGGGCCTCGTGTGGTCGGTCATCGGCGTCGGCTTCGTGCTGGTGCTGTCGCTGCGCTACTACGACCGGCTCAGCGCGCTGGCGCCGCCACACCGTGGTGCTGGCCGCGTTCATCCTGTTCTTCATCGTCCTGCTGTTGCCGGTCGTCTTTGCCCTGGTGATGCCGATGATCAGTCGCGCCCGATACGGCAGCCGCGAGGTCAATCGTGTCGTCCGTTGACCCGGAGGCCGAGCGCGCTCAACAGGTGATTGAGCGGTTGTTGGTGGATCCGGTGTTTCGGGGGGAGTTTCGGCGTGATCCGGTGGGGGCGTGTGTGGCGGCGGGGTTGCCGGGGTTGGCGGTGGAGTTGGGGGGGTCGGGTTCGTCGGGGTTGGAGACGTTGGAGTTGCGGGAGTCGCGGTCGTCGTTGGCGGGGGTGGTGATGGCGGCTGCGGTGGAGGGGTTGTCGGTGGCGGAGGCGCAGGCGTTTGTGGAGCATGGGGCGAAGGGGTTGCGGTTGGGGCATGGGTTGAAGGTGCCGCATGGGGTGAAGGTGCCGCCGGCGGTGGGGAAGGTGCGGGGGTTGGAGCATCATGTGGTGGGGCGGGTGGGGCATGAGGTGAAGGCGGCGGAGCGGGTGTCGGGTGGTGGGGGGCATGGGTCGGGGTCGGGTGCTTCGGCGGCGGCGGGTGGTGCTGCGCCGGCGAGCGCGGGTGGTGCTGCGCCGGCGGGCGCGGGTGGTGCTGCGCCGGCGGCGCGGCTGGTGCTGCTCCGGCGGCGCGGGTGGTGCTGCATCGGCGGGTGGTGGCGCTGCGGCGGGTGGTGCTGCCGCGACGAGCGCGGCTGGTGCTGCGCCGGCGGGTGGTGCGGCGGGGTCGCATGTGGTGTCGGGGTCGGGGGCTGGTGGGTCGGCGGCTGGTGGTGGGTCGGCGGGGGCTGGTGGTGTGGCGGGGGCGGCTGGTGGTGGGTCGGGGGGTGCGGCGGGTGCGCATGCGGTGTCGTCGGTGGGGGCGGTGGCGGCGGGTGCGGGGTCGGCGCCGGCGGGGGCGTCGGGTGCGGGTGCGGGGTTGCCGTGGCCGGATGAGCCGGGCGCGGCGGGCGCGGGTGCTGGTGGGGCTGGGGGTGCGGTGGTGGGTGCGCCGGTGGGTGGTGGTGGTGTGGCGGGTGCGGTGGTGGGTGCGCCTGCGGGTGGTGGGGGTGTGGCGGGTGCGGTGGTGGGGGTCGGGTGGTGTGGGTCCGGTGGGGGTGTCGGGGTTGTTGGAGTCGCCGGGGTTGCAGGCGTCGGCGCAGGTGCGGGCGTTTTTGGCGTCGGGGGGTGTGGATCCGCGGATGGTGGGGGTGTTGGATGCGGTGTTGGCGCATCATTCGGTGGGGGTGGGGGATGTGGTGGCGACGAGTTCGCCGGTGCATGTGCAGGCGTTGGACATCGTGTCGGTGGATGGTCAGCCGGTGGGTCCGGATAATTTCGCGGCGCGGGATTTGGTGACGGAGTTGGCGGCGTTGGATCGGGGGGTGCGTCCGGATGAGATTGGGACGCCGTGGCCGATTCAGTCGCCGGGGTTTTTTAGTGATCAGAGTTCGCAGGCGAGTTTGCATTTGGCGTTTGAGATGCCGGGGGTCAACGCGGAGCCGGCGGCGGTGGTCCCCGGCGCTCCGGTCCCGGGCGCTCCGGTCCCGGGCGTCCGATCCCGGGCGCAGTCCCCGGCGCTCCGGTGCCCGGCGCGGTGCCTGGCGCGGTGCCCGGGCGCGGTACCCGGCGCTCCGATCCCCGGCGCCGCCCCCGCGTACCCGGCGAGCGGCTACCCAGCCGCTGCCTACCCGGCCGCCGCCGCTCCCGGCGCGGCCGCCCCCGGGGCCGTTCCCGCTGCCGCCGGCGTGCCCGCTGCGGGCGCCGCACCCGGCGGGGGCGCCGTCGACCAGGCCCAGCAGCTCGCCGGCGCCGGCTCGCCGCTGCCGCTTTCGGCCGACCCGGCGGCGGGCGCCAAGATCTCGGCGATGGTGCACTTTGCGGACTCGGCGGTGGGCAAGCCCTACATCTACGGCGGAGGCCACGGCGACTGGAGCCCGCAGCCGGGCTATGACTGCTCGGGGTTCGTCTCCGCGGTGCTGCACGCCGCCGGATACCTGACCCACCCCGTCGACACGACCGCGATGCCATCTCAGCCAGGCATCGAGGCGGGGCCGGGCAAGTTCGTGACCATCTTCGACCGCGCCCTGTCGGGTCACGACGGCCACGTGATCATCGAGATCAACGGCCAGTTCTACGAGTCAGGCGGCATGCACGGCGCCTGGGGTGGCGGGGGCGGCGTGGAGAAGATCGGGCGCCCGTCGGACAGCTATCTCAAGACGTTCCCCAATGTCCTCCACCCACAGGGCCTGTAGCTATGACTGACGACGAGAACGCGCTCGCCGGCCGCCTCATTGAGCGGTTGTTGGTGGATCCGGTGTTTCGGGGGGAGTTTCGGCGTGATCCGGTGGGGGCGTGTGTGGCGGCGGGGTTGCCGGGGTTGGCGGTGGAGTTGGGGGGGTCGGGTTCGTCGGGGTTGGAGACGTTGGAGTTGCGGGAGTCGCGGTCGTCGTTGGCGGGGGTGGTGATGGCGGCTGCGGTGGAGGGGTTGTCGGTGGCGGAGGCGCAGGCGTTTGTGGAGCATGGGGCGAAGGGGTTGCGGTTGGGGCATGGGTTGAAGGTGCCGCATGGGGTGAAGGTGCCGCCGGCGGTGGGGAAGGTGCGGGGGTTGGAGCATCATGTGGTGGGGCGGGTGGGGCATGAGGTGAAGGCGGCGGAGCGGGTGTCGGGTGGTGGGGGGCATGGGTCGGGGTCGGGTGCTTGCGGCGGCGGGTGGTGCTGCTCCGGCGGGCGCGGGTGGTGCTGCGCCGGCGGGCGCGGGTGGTGCTGCGCCGGCGGGTGGTGCTGCTCCGGCGGGTGGTGGTGCTGCGGCGGCGGGTGGTGGCTGCGCCGGCGGGTGGTGCTGCTGCGGCGGGCGGTGGTGCTGCGCGGCGGGTGGTGCGGCGGGGTCGCATGTGGTGTCGGGGTCGGGGGGTGGTGGGTCGGGTCGGCGGGCTGGTGGGTCGGCGGGGGCTGGTGGTGTGGCGGGGGCGGCTGGTGGTGGGTCGGGGGGTGCGGCGGGTGCGCATGCGGTGTCGTCGGTGGGGGCGGTGGCGGCGGGTGCGGGGTCGGCGCCGGCGGGGGCGTCGGGTGCGGGTGCGGGGTTGCCGTGGCCGGATGAGCCGGGCGCGGCGGGCGCGGGTGCTGGTGGGGCTGGGGGTGCGGTGGTGGGTGCGCCGGTGGGTGGTGGTGGTGTGGCGGGTGCGGTGGTGGGTGCGCCTGCGGGTGGTGGGGGTGTGGCGGGTGCGGTGGTGGGGTCGGGTGGTGTGGGTCCGGTGGGGGTGTCGGGGTTGTTGGAGTCGCCGGGGTTGCAGGCGTCGGCGCAGGTGCGGGCGTTTTTGGCGTCGGGGGGTGTGGATCCGCGGATGGTGGGGGTGTTGGATGCGGTGTTGGCGCATCATTCGGTGGGGGTGGGGGATGTGGTGGCGACGAGTTCGCCGGTGCATGTGCAGGCGTTGGACATCGTGTCGGTGGATGGTCAGCCGGTGGGTCCGGATAATTTCGCGGCGCGGGATTTGGTGACGGAGTTGGCGGCGTTGGATCGGGGGGTGCGTCCGGATGAGATTGGGACGCCGTGGCCGATTCAGTCGCCGGGGTTTTTTAGTGATCAGAGTTCGCAGGCGAGTTTGCATTTGGCGTTTGAGATGCCGGGGGTCAACGCGGAGCCGGCGGCGGTGGTCCCCGGCGCTCCGGTCCCGGGCGCTCCGGTCCCGGGCGCGGTGCCCGGGCGCGGTCCCCGGCGCTGGTCCCGGGCGCGGTGCCTGGCGCGGTCCCGGGCGCGGTCCCGGGCGCTCCGGTCCCCGGCGCCGCGCCCGTCACGCCTGGCGCACCAGGCACGGTGACTCCCGCGTCGGCCGTACCCGCGCGCGGCCCCCGTCGCCGATGTCGCTGCCCAGGGCTCGCCCGCGCCGGCCGCGGTGGCGCCCGGGGCGGGCGCCAACGTCGCGTCCGACCTCCGCGCCCGTCGGCGCGGGCGTCGACGCCGCCGTCGGGTCTGGCGCGGCGCCGGCGACCCCAACTCGCCTCGCCCACGGCGCACTCCGCCTTCGAGGCGGCCAAGAAGGGGCTCGGCGTCCCCTACCTCTACGGCGGCGAGAGCCCGAAGGCCGGCTTTGACTGCTGGGGGCTCGATGCAGTGGGCCTACCACCAGGCGGGCATCAACCTCCCGCGCGTGGCCGACCAGCAATTCACCGTGGGCACAGGTCCGTCGGGCTGAACGATCTCAAGGAGGGCGATCTCGTCTTCTTCCGGATCGGCGGCGGCGACGTGGACCACGTCGGCATGTACGTGGCGCAACCACTAGTTCCTGGAGGCGCCGCGCACCGGCGAGGTGGTGCAGATGGCGGACCTCCGCATCCCAGCTACTGGTCCTCGCAGATCGCCGGGCGCACGACGGGTCGTGCCGCTGTCAGGCGGGCTGCGGCCAGGCCGCGACCCCGGGTGGGGGAGCCGCCGGCACAGACGCCCGTTGCGGGCACCGCACCCGCGCCCGCCGGAGCGACGCCCGCCGTCGCCGGGCACCGACCCCTGCCGTCGCCGGGCGCCGACCCCTGCCGTCGCCGGGTCGCCGACCCCCGCCGCCGCCGGGACACCGACCCCCGGCGCTGGGCCGACCCCACGACCGGCGCGCCCGTAGCACCCGGGGCGCCCGTAGGCGCTGCCGCCGGCGCCCCCGACCCCAGGGCCGCACCCGCCATCCCCGGCACCGCCCAGTTCCAGGCCGTCCCCGGCAAGGAGCACCACTACAAGCTCAACACGGTCAAGTTCCTCCAGGCGGTCCAGCCTGCGCCCGGCTCACCGCTCGCCCCGGCCGAGCCACAGGCGCCGGCGGCCACGCCCGGCGCGGGGACCCCCGGCGCCCCGGTGGCCGGCCAGCCGGTGGTCGACCAGGTCCAGGGACAGCCCGGCACCGGAGCGCCGGCGGGCACCCCGGGCGTGGCCGACCAGGCGCTGTCGCAGGCCGCCCCCGCGGGGAGCGTCGTGTCGGTCAGCTCACCGATGCTCACCAGCGGGCAGCAGACGTTCGTCGCCCACCTATCGTCGTTGACCGGCCTCAACACTCGGGTGGTGGCGGGCTGGGTGCTGGCCGAGGAGTCGGGCAGCGCGGCGCAGGGGCGCGAGGCGGCGTCGAACTTCAACTGGCTGAACATCGGCTACTTCGACAGCGGCACCGGCGCGATTGCGCACGCCACGCCGTTCAGCAACCCGGTGAGCGCCGCCGAGCAGACCGCCAAGTTCCTCAAGGGCCAATGGGGCGGGGCCAGCACCGGCATCCGGGACATCCTCAGCACCGTCGGCAAGCCGCCCGACGACCAGATCATGGCCATCGCCAACAGCGGCTGGGCGTCAAGCCACTACAACAACGGAGCCAACCTCCGGGCCACCTTCGAGGAGCTGGCCAACATGAAGATCGTGACCGCGCCGCCGGCGGGCGCCGCGCTCGCCGCCGCCGCCGTGCCGTCTCCCGGCGGTGCGCCGGCGGCAGGAGGGGCGCCGATCCCGCCGCCCGGCACGACGATCACCTGAGCACGCGCGCACGATATTTGTGCTGCGATAGCGCATAAACACTCGCACCTCGTACGCGGCGAGGTGGCGCGGCAAGCGCATGCTTTGGGCCCAAACGGCACTTGCGCCGCGGGCGCTCGAAAGCCAACATCAACAACCATGACCACCACCATGGACCTTGATCAGGGCTCGGCCCTCCTGCACTTCAGTCGCAACGGCGCCTTCGGGCCCGGCGCCGGCGAGCTTCTCGTGCTCGAGCGGGGCGAGGGCCCCTATGTCTTCGACACGCACGGGCGCCGCTACGTCGACGGCCTGTCCAGCCTGTTCTGCGCCCAGATCGGCTACTCCTACGGGGAGGAGATGGCGGCCGTCGCCGGCGACCAGCTCTCCAAGCTGGCCTTCAACACGTTGTGGGGCACCGCGCACCCGCCCGCGCTGAAGCTCGCCGATCGCCTCGCCGACCTCGCGCCTCCGGGCATCGACCGCGTCTTCTTCACCTCCGGAGGCTCGGAGTCCGTCGAGGCGGCGTGGAAGATCGTGCGCCAGTACCACCTCGCCAACGGGCAACCGCAGCGCATGAAGGCGATCGCGCGCAACATCGCCTACCACGGCGTCACGCTCGGCGCCCTGGCGCTCACCGGCGTGCCGGGCTTCAAGGAGCCGTTCGGCCCCCCGGCGATCGACACCACGCACGTGTCGAACACCAACGCCTTCCGCAACCCCCTGCAGGGCGAGGCGCTGACCAAGGCGCTCATCGAGGAGATGGAGCAGGCGATCATCGACGCCGACCCCGAGACAGTGGCGATGATCATCGCCGAGCCCGTTCAGAACGCCGGCGGGTGCCTCACTCCTCCCCCCGGATATTGGGAGGGCCTGCGTCACCTCGCGGACCGCTACGGAATCGTGCTCGTGGCCGACGAGGTCATCACCGGATTCGGACGGCTCGGGGAGTGGTTCGGGTCCACGCGCGTCGGCGCCGCGCCGGACATCATCACCACGGCCAAGGGCCTGACCTCGGCCTACGCGCCGATGGGCGCCGTGTTCGTCTCCGGGCACATCGCCGCTCCGCTCTACGACGAGGGGCGCACGCTGCTGCACGGGATCACGTTCGGCGGCCACCCGTTGTGCGCCGCCATCGCGCTCAAGAACGTCGAGATCTTCGAGCGCGACGGCGTGCTCGAGAACGTCCGTGCCCGCGAGCCCAAGCTCGAGGAGCTTCTCAACGCCCTCAGAGAACTGCCGATCGTGGGTGACGTCCGCGGCGCCGGGTTCTTCTGGGCGGTCGAGCTGGTCAAGGGCCCCGGCAACGAGCGGCTTGACGCTGACGAGCGCGAGCGGGTCCTGCGCGGCTTCCTGCCCGGCCGGCTGCGCGAGGCGGGGCTGATCGCTCGCGCCGATGACCGCGGCGACGCCGTGCTGCAGATCGCCCCACCGCTGATCGCCGACGACGCGGTGCTCGAGGAGATCGTCGGCGCCATGCACGACGTGCTGGAGGACGCGGGCAAGCTCCTCGGGCTCGAGTCCTCGGTCGCGGCGTAATCAACTAGGCCAATGAGGCCATCACGTGCTTGATGCGCGTGTACTCCTCCAGCGCGTAGATCGAGAGGTCCTTGCCGTAGCCGGACTGTCCGAAGCCGCCGTGGGGCATCTCCGACAGGAACGGCAGGTGGTCGTTGATCCACACGCAACCGAAGTTCAGAGCCCGCGCGGCGCGCAGGGAGGCGCCGCTGTCGCGGGTCCACACTGAGGCGGCGAGGCCGTAATCGGTGTCGTTGGCCCACTGCAGCGCCTGGGCCTCGTCGTCGGCGCGCTGGACCGTGATCACCGGGCCGAACACCTCGCGCTGGATGATCTCGGCGTCCTGGGTGGGGCCGAGGATCACGGTCGGCTCCACGAAGAACCCGCGCGACCCCCAGGCCTCGCCTCCGCAGGCGATCATCGCGCCGTCGGCCGCGGCCCGCTCCACGAACCCCAGCACCCTCTCACGCTGGGCGGCGGAGATGACTGGACCGAGCTCCACCTCGGAAGACAGCAGCGGCTCGCCCAGCCGCAGGCTCTGGGCCGCCGGCACCAGCGCCTCCACCACCGCGTCGTGCACGCGCGGGGTGGCGATGATGCGCGTGGCCGCCGTGCAGTCCTGCCCGGCGTTGAAGAACGCGGCGACCCGCATGGACGCCACGACTGTGTCGACGTCGGCGTCGTCAAGCACCACCACCGGCGCCTTGCCCCCCAGCTCCAGGTGCACGCGCGTCAGATGAGCGCTGGCCGCGGCGGCGATCGCCTTGCCCGTGCGCACCGAGCCGGTCAGCGACACCATGCGCACGGCCGGATGCGTGACGATCGCCTCGCCGACCGGGTTGCCGCGCCCGCAGACCACGTTGAACACCCCGCGCGGGAGGACCTCCAACGACAATTCCGCCAGGCGCAACGTCGACAGCGGCGTCAGCTCCGACGGCTTCAGCACGATGGTGTTGCCGGCGGCCAGCGCCGGCGCGATCTTCCAGATCGCCATGGCCAGCGGGTAGTTCCACGGCGTGATCTGGCCCACCACCCCCACTGGCTCGCGACGGATCATTGAGGTGTAGCCCTCGACGTACTCGCCGGCAGCGCGGCCTTCGAGCACCCGGGCGGCGCCCGCGAAGAAGCGCAGGTGATCGGAGCAGAGCGGGATCTCCTCGGCGGCGGCGGCGAGCGGCTTGCCGACGTTGGCGGCCTCCACACGGGCGAGCTCGTCGGCGTTGGCATCGACCAGGTCGGCCAGTTTCAGCAGGGCGGCGGCGCGCTGCTGAGGCGTCGTTGACCCCCAGCCTGCAAACGCGGAGCGCGCGGCGGCGATGGCCCGCTCCACATCCTCCACCGTGGCACTCGGCACCTCCGCCAGCACCTCCTCGCTGGCCGGATTGAGGACCTGATCGGCCTCCGTCCCCTGCCCGTCCACCAGCTCGCCGTCGATCACAAGTTGCATGTGGAGTCCCTCCGCAGTCGCCTTCGGCACATGATGACCGGTGCGCGGCGCTCCACACTGTCGGGCTCGCGCCGGCCAGGCTGGACACCGAGGCCCCGGCGGCCTGCATTACCGTACGCGCGGTGCCCTCGCCGTGGCCCCAGACCGACCCGACGGCAGCTCACCGGGCCGCGTACGCCGACGCCGAGCCGCGGCCGTTCTGGCTGACGAGCCTGCCCGACCGCGCCGCGCACGAGCCGCTCATCGGCACCGTCGAGGCCGACCTGTGCATCGTCGGTGGCGGCTTCACCGGACTGTGGGCGGCGCTCGCCGCCAAGGAGCGGTCCCCCGGCCGGGACGTCGTGGTCCTCGAGGCCACCCGCTGTGGCGACGGCGCCAGCGGCCGCAACGGCGGGTTCCTGGAGGCGTCGCTGACCCATGGACTGGCCAATGGGCTCAGCCGCTTCCCCGACGAGGTCGCGCCGCTCGAACGCTTCGCCGACGAGAACTTCGACGGCCTGCGCGCCGACCTGGGAGCCCACGACATCGAGTGCGACTACGAGACGCCGGGGGTTCTCACCGTCGCGCTCGAGCCCCGCGAGCTCGACGACCTCCAGGAGGAGGTCGAGCTGGCGCGCCGGTTCGGCCACGACGTGTACCTGCTGGACGGCGACGCCGCCCGCGCCCAGGTCAACTCACCGACCTATCGCGGCGCCGTGTGGGACCGGACCGGCTCGGCGCTGGTGCACCCCGGGCGCCTCGTGGACGGACTGCGCGCCGCCGCTCAGCGCACCGGCGTGCGCATCCACGAGCTCAGCCCGGTCCGCAAGCTCGGAGACAACGACTCGACTGCGGTCGCGATCCGCACCGAGGCCGGCATCGTCAAGGCGCCCAAGGTCCTGCTGGCCACGAGCGCATACCCGCCGCTCGTCAACGCCGTGGGCCACTACATCGCTCCGGTCTATGACTACGCCCTCATGACCGAGCCGCTGACCGACGCGCAGCGGCGCTCCATCGGCTGGGCCGGCGGCCAGGGGATCAGTGACATGGGCAACCAGTTTCACTACTACCGTCCGACCGCCGATGGGCGCATCCTCTACGGCGGCTACGACGCCGTGTACCGGTACGGCGGCGACGTGGGGCCCCACCGCGACGAGGACGACGCCACGTTCGCGCGGCTGTCACAGCACTTCTTCACCACCTTCCCCCAGTTGGAGGGCCTGCGCTTCAGCCATCGCTGGGGTGGCGCGATCGATACCTGCAGCCGCTTCTCGGTGTTCTTCGGCCGGGCGCTCGGCGGCCGCGTGGTCTACGCCCTGGGCTACACCGGCCTGGGTGTCGGGGCCAGCCGGTTCGGCGCGCGCGTGGCCCTGGACCTGCTTGACGGCCGCAGCACCCCGGCGACACAGCTCAAGATGGTGCGCCGGCGCCCGGTCCCCTTCCCGCCGGAGCCGTTGCGCAGCGGCGTGATCCAGCTGACCCGCAACCGGCTGGCGGCGGCTGACCGCAACGACGGCCGGCGCGGGCTGTGGCTGCGCACCCTCGACCGTCTCGGCCTCGGCTTCGACTCCTGATAGCCGCACATAGAATCGCCGCGTGGCGTTAGCCGAGTCGGTTCTGACGGGAGGACTCCTCGCCGGGATCGGCTACACGTGCCTGCGCTCGCCGGTGTCCGGCGGGTGGGTCACCGACAGCGACGACGGCTCGTGAACGAGGCCATCGCCCTCGTGGCGCTGGCGGCCAGCCTCACCGCCGCGGTGGCGCGGTGGCGGTGGGCGCCCGACTGGGCGGTGGCCACTGCGGCGGCGGTGGTCGTGGTCGTCGTCGGCGCCCTCAGCCTGCACGGGGCGCGCACCGCGATTGGCCGCCTCGGGCCCACGGTGGGCTTCCTGGCCGCGCTGCTCGTCCTCGCCGACGGCTGCCGGCGCGCCGGCCTGTTCGATGCCCTCGGGGCGCTCATGGCGTATGGATCGCGGGCGAAGCCGACCCGCCTGCTGGCGATGGTGTTCCTGGTGGCCGCGGGCACGACCGCGGTGCTCAGCCTCGACGCCACCATCGTCCTGCTCACCCCGATCGTGTTCGCCACCGCGGCGCGGCTGACCACGAGCCCGCGCCCGCACGTCTACGCGTGCTCGCACCTGGCCAACAGCGCCTCGCTGCTGCTGCCGGTCTCCAACCTGACCAACCTGCTGGCGTTCGCCGCCTGCGGGGTGTCCTTCACCCGCTTCGCCGCGCTGATGGCGCTGCCGTGGCTGGTGGCGATCGGCGTCGAGTGGGTGGTGCTCCGCCGCGTGTTCGCCTCGGAGCTGCGCCAGGCGGGTGGGGCGCGCGCCGAGCCCGCGCCCGACCGGCCGCGGCTCCCGGCGCTCCCCCTGACCGTCGTTGCCGCGACGCTGATCGGGTTCGGGATCAGCTCGATCATCGGCGTCGCGCCGGTGTGGTTCGCCGCCGCCGGCGCGGTGGCGCTCATCCTGTATCGGCCGCCGGGGACGGTCACTGAGCTGGCCTCCGCGGCCGAACCGACGTTCCTCGTGTTCGTGCTCGCGCTCGGCGTCGTGGTGACCGCCGCCGGGAACAACGGGCTGTCGAACGTGGTCGACTCGTTGCTGCCGCATGGTCAGAGCCTGCCCGCGCTGCTCGGCGTCGCGGTGGTCAGCGCCGTACTGGCCAACCTCGTCAACAACCTGCCCGCGACGCTGATCATTGTGGCGGTGGTGTCGGCGAGCGCGCCCGGCGCCGTGCTGGCCATGCTGATCGGGGTCAACGTCGGCCCCAACCTCACCTACGTCGGCTCGCTGGCGACGCTGCTGTGGCGGCGCATCGTGCACGCCCACGACGAGGACATCGATATCGCCGAGTTCCTCAAGCTCGGCGCGCTGACCGTCCCGGTGACGCTGATCGCGGCCACGGCGGGGTTGTGGTTGGCTTTGCAGGTGTTCTGATGCGCGCACTCGTATGGATCACGGAGAGCTCCTGGCAGTCCTGCGTCGACCAGGCGCGCGAGCTCGTGCCTGGCGGCGCCGAGGTCACCCTCCTGCACGTCGCCGCCAGCGAGGTCGAGCACCTCGCCCGCCATCCCGGCCCCGAGCGCCTCGGGCGGCATCGGCCGCCGCCGCCCGGCCCGTCCGTCCGCGAGATCGCCGACAGCGAGGCGCAGGCCCTGCTGAAAGCCGCGCGGGAGCGGTTCGGCCGGGACGTCGAGACGGTGTCCCGCCGGGGCCGGATCGAGCGTGAGGTGCTCGAGGCCGCCGACGGCTTCGATCTCCTGGTCCTCGCCCGCGACGGCAGGCTCCGCCGGGAGCCCAAGAGCATCGGCCACTACGCCCGGTTCATCGTTGACCACGCCGGCTGCCCCGTGCTGCTGGTGTGGGCCGAGCCGCCGCCGGGGCTCGGCGACATGCACTGGCCGGCGCACCTGCGCCGCTGAGCGCGGCGCGCCTCACACGTTGCGCAGGAGCCCCTCGGAGCGGGCCCACTCCACCGTCCGGCGGACCGTCTCCCGCGGGTCGGTGTAGCGCACCCCGAGCTCGCGCTCGGCGCGCGAGCCGTCGTAGCGGTGCCCGTGCAGCAGCGTGCGCACCATCTCGCGGCACACCGGCGGCTTGCGCCGACGCAGCCGGTAGGCGTACTCGACCACCGTCCCGGCGACGGTGGCCAGCGCGCGCGGCACCAGCCGCGGGTTGCGCTCCACGCCGGCCACGTCGGCGGCCAGCGCCAGCGCCTCGCTGACGGTGAGGCGGATGCCGCTGAGCAGGTAGCGCTCGCCCGCGGCGCCGCGCTCGGCGGCCAGCAGGTGGCCCTCGACGCAGTCGGCGATGTCCACGAGGCTGACGTCGGTGTTGACGAACACCGGCAGGCGTCCGTCCAGCGCGGCCAGCAGGAAGCGACCGGTGCCACCGGCACGTCCCGGCCCCTGCACCGACGAGGGGTTGACGTAGACGACGTCCTGCCCCACGTCGCGGGCCGCGGCCATCGCGGCGCGCTCGCCCTCGGTCTTGGTGCGCTCGTAGGTGGACAGGTACCAGCCGCGGTGTGGGCTCCACTCGTTGCCGATCGTCCCCGGGGCCTCGCCGATCGTCGCCGCCGACGAGGTGTGGACGAGGCGCGGGAGCGCGGCGCGGCGGGCGGCACGCACGGCGGCCACCGCTCCGTCGACGTTGGCCCGGCGCATCGGCTCCGGGTCGGCGACGCACAACGTGTTGACCCCAGCGAGGTTGTAGGCCACGGCGCATCCCGCCATCCCCCGTGCCATCGCGTCGATGTCGTACACCTCGCCGCGGGCCACCTCGCAGCCGTGCTCGCGCAGCGCGCGCTCGGCGTCGTCAGAGCGTGCCAGCGCCACCACCTCGTCGCCGCGCGCCGCCAGCCGCTCCACGAGCGCGCGGCCGATCACGCCGGTGCCACCGGTGACGAAAACGCGCGACACGGGTGTCAGGCGCGCAGGGCGGCGGAGGAGCGGGCGAGGTAGTCGGCACCCGACCAGGCGGTCACGATCGCCGCCACCACCATCGCCCACTGATCGAGATAGGCGCCGGCGAACGTGATGTCCGGGCGCAGCATGGCCAGGGCGACGGCCACGAACTGGACCGTCGCCTTCCACTTGCCCAGCAGCGTGGTCTCGAACTCCAGCCCACCGGCCGCGACAGCCGCGCGGAGCCCGAGGATGGTGAACTCGCGGGCGATGATGATCAGCGCCACCCAGGGCGAGGCGCGGTCAACCGCCACGAGGCCGATGAGCGCGGTGGTGACCAATAGCTTGTCGGCGGTGGTGTCCAGGAACGACCCCAGCGTGGTGGTGACGTTCCAGCGCCGGGCCAGGCGGCCGTCGAACCAGTCGGTGGCGGCGGCGGCCAGAAAGACGATGGCCGCGATCGTGAACGAGTGGTTCAGCAGCAGCGCCATGATCACCGGAGAGACCACGATGCGCACGCCGGTGCCGACCGCGAGCACGCGAGATGATCGCAACGCGGTCAGGGTACCCGCCTCCACAGTGAGGACACTATCTCACAGCAATCGGAGTGCCAGGGCCCGTGCGGCGTCGGCGTCATCGGTCTCGAGCGCGGCCGTAGCGGCGGCCCGCGCGTCGGCCAGTGTCACCTCGCGCAGCGCCGCCTTGGCCTCGGCCACCAGCCCGGCGGCCATGCTCAACTCGGTGACGCCGAGGCCCGCCAGCAGCACCGCCGCGGCGGGGTCGCCCGCCAGCTCGCCGCACACCCCGACCCACCGGCCGTGGGCCGCCGCGCCCGCGACGGTGGCCTGAATCAGCCGCAGCACTGCCGGCTGGGGCCCAGCCAGGAGCGACGCCAGGCGGGCATCGCCGCGCTCGGCCGCCATCGTGTACTGCGTCAGGTCGTTGGTGCCCAGGGAGAAGAAGTCGACGTGCGCGGCCAGGCGCGCCGCGCCCAGCGCCGCGGCTGGAACCTCCACCATGATCCCCAGCTCCATCGGCGCGTCGATCCCGGTGTCGGCCCGTGCCCGGTCGAGCACCTCCCGGGCGGCGGTGATCTCGGCCAGCGTCGCCACCATCGGGAGCATCGTCTTGACCGGATGGTCGACGGCGACCCGCAGGATGGCCCGGAACTGGGTGGCCAGGACCTCAGGGCGGCTCAGCGCCAGTCGGATACCCCGCACGCCCAGGAACGGGTTGTCCTCCGGTGGCATCGGCAGGGCCGGCAGCGGCTTGTCCGCCCCGGCATCCAGCGTGCGAACGATGAGCGGGCGCCCGCCCAGCGCCTCGGCGATGGCGCGCAGCGTCTCGGCCTGCTCGTCCTCTCCGGGGAGCTCGTCGCGCCCCAGGAACAGGAACTCCGTGCGCAGCAGGCCCACGCCCTCGGCGCCCAGCTCCACCGCGCGCGCGGCGTCGGCGCCGGTGCCGAGGTTGGCGAACACCTCCACCCGCTCGCCGTCACGCGTGACGGCGGGCTCGCGAGCCCGCTCGCGCGCGCCGGCGCGGCGCCGCTCGTCGCGCTCGCGCCGCTCTTTCGCGTCGCTGACCATGTCGGCCGGGGGGTCGACCGTGACCGTGCCCGCCTCGCCGTCGAGTAGCAGCGTGACCCCGTCGGAGACGCCCAGCACGCCCGGGCCGAGGCCGACCACCGCGGGCAGGCCGAGCGCCCGGGCGAGAATGGCGGCATGGGCGGTGGTGGAGCCGCGCGCGGTGGCGATGGCCAGCACCCGCGCGGGGTCCAGGCCGGCGGCGTCTGCCGGGGTCAGCTCGTCGGCGACGACGATCCCGGACGCGCCGGCGCCGTCAGAGCCGGCGCCGGTGATGGCGCCCACCACCCGGCGCCCGACATCCAGCACGTCGGTGGCCCGCTCCTGGAGGAGGGGCTCGTCGAGGCCGCGGTACAGCGCCGCCACCTGCTGGGCGGCGTCATACCACGCCCGCTCGGCGGTGGCGCCCTGCGCGATGCCGTCGCGCGCCGGCTCAAGGAGGGCGTCGTCATCGAGCAGCGCCAGGTGGGCATCGAAGATGGCGGCGTCGGCGGCGCCCGCCCGGGCGGTGACGATCTCCCGGTCGTGCTCGATCGCGCCGCGGGCCGCGGCCAGCGCCTCGTCCAGCGTCCGAAGCTCGCCTTGGGCGTCCTGCGCGGCACGCTCGGCGGGCGCCTCGCCGAGGCCTCTGAGCCGGAACGCCGGGCCGATCGCGACCCCGGCGGACGCGGCAACGCCCGTCAGCACCGCGCCGGGCGCGGGCGGCTCGGTCACCTCGGGCGCGAGCTGCGCCCTGGGCAGCGGAGGAGCGGGCGCGTCCGCGACCCCGTCACCGAACCCCTCGAGGGCGAGCTGGGTCAGGGCGTCGATGGCCTCCCGGGCCTGCGGTCCGGCTGCGGACACCGTGAGGGTCTCCCGGAACCGCGCGCCCAGTGCCACCAGGTTCGTGAGGCTGCGTGCGCTCACCGCCGGGCCGCCGCCCGCCTTGGCCACGCGCACGTCGGCGTCGAATCTGCGGGCCGTCTCCACGAAGCGCGCCGCCGGACGGGCGTGGAGTCCGATCGCGTTGCGGACCGTGAGCTCGGCGGTCACGTCGGCATCGGCGCCGGCCCCGTCATCCCCTGACGAGGCGTCCCCATCGTCGGCGATCTGGCTCGTCTTCATCGCCAGCGCGCCCCGCGCCTCGGACGCCACCTCCTCGAGGGTGGCCCCGCCGCTGGCCGCCGCCGCGGCCGCCACGGCGCCCTCCACCACCGGCGCCGCGCTCAACTTCACGGGCCCCACGGCGCCCTCCAACATCTCCACCGCGAACTCCGCGCTCATCAGCGCGCTCCCGAGATCCATCAGCACCAGGACCCCGTCGGGGGACATGGCCCGCTCGATCGCGCTCCGCACGCGGTCGGCGTCGGTGCCGAGGACAGGGTGGGCGGGGTCGGTGTCCGAAATCCCACCCGCGGCCTCGATGGCCAGCTCGGCACCTCCCATCTCCCGTGCCAACAGCACCACGCCCTCCGCGAGCGCTTCGCTGTGGGAGACGATCACGATCCCGACCAACCCGCTCCCCCCTTCGACTGCTAGAGGCCGTAAGACCGGTGCAGGTAGTCGATCGGGTGCACCGAGGGCAGCTTGGTCGCGTGGGTGATCTGCCAGCGGCACGTCTCGGAGTCACACGCGACCTGCGGCGCGCCGGACGCCGTCACCTGATCGAACAGGTCGCGACCCACCGCCATGGCCACGTCGTACTTCTCGACCTTGAGCCCGTACGTGCCGGCGATGCCGCAGCAGCGTGCGTTCATCTCACGGACTTCGAGTCCTGGGACCAAGGCCAGGAGGTCGAGGGCGGGCTTGCCGACCCAGTGACCCTGCTGCTGGCACGGCGCGTGATAGGCGACCGATTCGTTGATCGGCGCGAAGTCCGTCTTCAGCTCGCCCCGGTCGTGCAGCTCGAGCAGCAGCTCGCAGATGTCGTAGGTGCGCTCCGAGACGAACCTCAGGTCGGGATCCTCCTCGAGCGAGAGGATCTCGCGAGCCTCGCGCTTGAGCATGAGCGTGCAGCTCGTGGCGTTGCCGACGATGATCGTGTCGTCATCGGTCACCTGCTCGCGTAGCGCCCGGGCCAGGCGGATGACCACCTTGCGCGCATCATCGAAGAGGCCGTTTGACTGCAGGGGCAGCCCGCAGCAGTCCTGCTTGGGCACGATGACCTCGAAGCCGTTGTGCTCGAGGATCGCCACCACCTTCTCGCCCTCCCATGGCTCGTAGTACTCAGTGCCGCAGCCGTGGAAGTAGACGATCTTGCGCCCCGTCGGCGGACTGGTGCGCTTGCGCGCCCAGCGTGAGAAGCGATGGCCGGCGAACTTCGGCGCCGCCGCATCGCGATGGACGCCGAGCAGCTTCTCGCCGAGGACACGGAGCGGCTTGGAGCGCACCGTGAAGTTCGCGATGGGCGCGGCCGGCGTCCCGGCGCGTCCCAGCCAGGTCGGGCGGGTGATGATCCGGTCGCGCAGGGGAAAGCCCTTCTGGCGCTTGAGCTTGTTGCGCGCCTGGGCATTGATCTCGGCGATCTTGACCCCCTGCGGGCACACCTGCGAGCAGATCCCGCAGCCCGAACAGTAGTCCACGGAGGCATCGACGGAGGGCTCGTCCGCGATGCGGTATCGCTCGGACTGGGGCCCTGCGTACTTGGGGCCGGGGAACAGCGGCGTGGCGTTGGACACCGGGCACGCCGTCTCGCAGATCGTGCACTTCACGCAGTGGTCCAGCGAGCCGCGCAGCAGCTCGGCCACGAACAGATCGTTGCCGCCGGAGTCACTCATGCCGTCGCCGCCGTCGGGGACACATGTGCTCCCACCACCTGCGCGGCGCGGTAGCCGGAGGCCAGCGCGATTCCCTCGCCGGAGCCCTCGCGCCACGGGATCGCTCCGGGCAGCGACGCGCCGGCCACGACGACGTTGTCGGCGCCCTCGGCGCGCAGGTCACCGTCCACCGCGACTCCGACGCGCGCCATCGGCTGCTCGTGGAGGTAGGTGCTCACGAAGCGGGGCTCGCCCTCGGCCGGGACGCCGCGCAGCGGCAAGCCCAGCACCCGTTCGTGGGTCACCCAGCGCGAATCGAGCTCGATCGCGCCGGAGGCAAAGCCGCCCGAGGCCAGCACGAACCACGGCGCCACGTAGTTGAGGTCGCGCCCGGCGGCGTGCGTGGAGACCGAGACGATGCGGTCGCCGTCGCGCTCGGAGGAGACAACCTCGCCACCGAGCACGAGCCGCCCCCCGGCGCCGCGCAGCGCCGAGCGCAGGATCTCGTAGAGCCGCATCCCCGGGACCGACGGCGGCAGCGTCGGGATCTCGAACACGCGCCGCCCGAGCCGGTGCTCCACGTCGGCCAGCACCTCATGGGGGTCGCGCAGCCCCAGCATCGCCGGGAGCCCGACGTGCTCTTCGGCGCGCAGCGCCAGCGAGAGCTCGGCGCAGAACTGGCGCCGCCACTTCTCGTCGTCGAAGTGCCGGGCGAGCCCCAGGGAGTTCATGTCGGCGCGCTCGAGCTTGAGGTCCACGCTCACCGAGCGGGCCTCGATCCCGGCCAGCTCGAGGTTGGCGGCGCACAGGCTGGGGTGGAAGTCACGCAGCGACGGCGTGCCGACGATGCACACGCGCTTCAGTCCCGAGGCCTCCCCGTTGGCCATCGTCTCGGGCACCAGGGCCGAGGGGCGCAGCACGCCCACGCCGGTGGGGAGCAGTTGATTGTGCTCGAGGCTGCCACCGTAGACGTAGCCGGGCAGCGGACCGGCGGGCACGATCTGCGCGAACCAGCTCAGCGCGTCGCTGACGACCCCGGTGCCGATGAGCGCGTAGGGGTGATCCGGGCGGGCGACGACGAGCGCCTCCAGTGCGGCGCCGGGAGCATCCACGCGATCGGGGGCGTAGCCGAGCACATCGATCGTTGCCGGCGCCAGATGCGTCGACCCCAGGCCCTTGGCCAGCACGCACACGCGGGCGCCGTCCTGCGCCAGCCGCGTCGCCGCCACCAGGCCGGCGGTGCCGGCACCGATCACGACGGCGTCGAAGTGCAGCTCGCTTCGTCTCACGCTGATGGCCTCTGCTCGGGACCCGGACCCGCCCGCCCCGCCGGTAAGTCGGCGGCGTGAGTCATCCGGCTTGATGGGAGATGCTCCACGTCGAGGATGCCCTGGAAGATCCAGTCGTCGAGGCGGACCTGGCGTAGCTGGTCGCCGTAGAGCACCGGCCACACCCCCTTCCAGCGCTCCTGGAGGAACTCGGTGAGCGAGCGGGCGGCCTGCTCGGCGGACAGGCCGTCATGCCCGTGCAGGATCCCGGTGGCGCGGTAGATGCAGAATCCGCCCTGGCAAGGCCCCATCCCGAGGCGCAGCTGCCGGCGGATGTCGTCGAGGTTGGTGGAGGAGGTTCGCGTGATCGCCTCCTCGAACCTGCGGCGCGGCACCAGCTCGCACTCGCAGATCATCTGCTCGTCGATCAGCGACGCCTCCTTGTGGGCCAGGCGCTCCCCGAGCCGGTAGTTCTCGCCGGACTCCGAGCCGGGCAACGGCTCGGTGGCGGTCCGGCACGGCCTGGTCTCGCCGAGCTGCTTGCAGACGGCGTCCATGGTCTCCTCGGCCATGAGCCGGAACGTCGTCAGCTTGCCGCCGGTGATGGTGAAGAAGCGGCCCACACCGTCGCGCTCCGCGTGGTCGAGCAGCGCGTGGGCGCGGGTGACGTCGCGGGTGTCGGTATCGCTCGCCTTGGCGTCCTCGAACAGCGGGCGCACGCCGGTCCAGACGCGCAGCGCGCGGGCCTTGCGGAAGCCGGGCACCAGCTTCTCCCCTTCGTCGAGCATCGCGTCCACCTCGTCCTGGTGCACGGTGTGGTCGTCGGGATCGTCGGTGTGCACGTCAGTGGTGCCGATGACCGAGACGGTCCGGATGGGGACGATGATGTCCCCGTCGGTGGGCATCTGGCAGCGGTTGACGACGGTGTTCACCAGCCGGTGGTTCATGGCGATCATGATTCCGCGGCCGGGGAGCACGCGGACGCCCTCGATCCCGGCCAGGTCGGCGATCTGCCCGGCCCACGCGCCCGTCGCATTGACGGTGACGCGCGCGTGCACGTCGAGCTCCTCGCCGGTGCGCGCGTCGCGCACTCGGGCGCCGCTGACCTCGTCACCCTCGCGATGCAGCGCGACCACCGCGTGGTAGGGGAGGATCCTCCCGCCGCGCTGCTGGGTCCCGTGGCCCATCGCCCACACCGTCTTCCACACGTCGATGTTGCCGTCCGGGAGGCGGAACGCGCGCGAGATCTCCGGGTTGATCCGCGGCTCTGAGGCCAGCGCCTCGGCCACGCTGATCTCCTCGCAGTCGACGTCGGTGTCAGCGCACCCCTGGGCGAACCGATCGGCGTAGGCGGGGTCGTCGAACGGGGTGGTGACGAACAGGCCGCCGGTGTCCTCGATGCAGTCGGCGGCCACCCGGCGCAGGATCCGGTTCTCGCCGATGCACTCCACCGCGGCCCGCGGATCCTTGACCGCGTAGCGGCCGCCGGAGTGCAGCAGGCCGTGAAAGCGCCCGCTGGTGCCCTCGGCGAGATCCTGGCGGTCCACCAGCACGACGTCGAAGCCGCGCAGCGCCGCGTCCCAGGCCACCCCCGCGCCCGTCGCGCCGCCGCCGATCACGAGGATCTCGGTGCTGAGCGTCACCATCTGATCAGACTACCTCCGCACGGGCTTTGGGTGGGAAGACGCCGAGGGCGGCCCGGAGACCGCCCTTGACGCCAACACTGAACCCTACGCTTCTCCTGGGTCAATCGACCCAGTCGAATGTGCGCGTGACGGCCTTCTTCCACTCCTTGTAGTAGGCGTCGCGCTTGGCGGCATCCATGCTGGGATTCCAACGCTTGTCCTCGGCCCAGTTGTCTCGGACCTCCTGCGTGCTGCTCCAGAACCCGACGGCCATTCCCGCCGCGTAGGACGCACCCAGCGCGGTCGTCTCGGGGACCTCGGGACGGATCACCGGCACCCCGAGGATGTCGGCCTGGAACTGCATGAGCAGGTCGTTCTGGACCATGCCGCCGTCGACCTTGAGCTCGTTCAGGGTGACGCCTGAGTCGGACTCCATCGCGTCCATCACCTCGCGGGTCTGGAACGCCGTCGCCTCGAGAGTGGCGCGGGCGATGTGGCCCGCGTTGACATACCTGGTCAGGCCGGCGAACACGCCGCGGGCGTCGGACTTCCAGTACGGGGCGAACAGGCCCGAGAACGCCGGCACGATGTAGAGCCCGCCGTTGTCGTCCACCGACTTGGCCAGCTCCTCGACCTGCGGCGCGGCCTGAATCATGTGCAGGTTGTCGCGGAGCCACTGCACGAGCGCCCCCGTGATCGCGATCGAGCCCTCCAGCGCGTACACCGCCGCCTCATCGCCGATCTTGTAACAGACCGTGGTCAGCAGGCCTGCCTTCGACTGCACGGCCTCGGTGCTCGTGTTGAGCAGCATGAAGTTGCCCGTGCCGTACGTGTTCTTGGCATCGCCGGCGTCGAAGCACGCCTGGCCGAACGTCGCCGCCTGCTGGTCGCCTAGGTCGCCGGCGACCTGCACGCCGGTCAGGTTGCCGGTCCTCACCTCGCCGTAGACCTCGCTGGAGGCGTGGATCTCGGGCAGCATCGACATCGGCACGCCGATCGTCGACGCGATCTCCTCATCCCAGGCCAGCGTCTTCAGGTCCATCAGCATCGTCCGGCTGGCATTGGTCACGTCGGTGATGTGCAGACCGCCGTTGACCCCGCCGGTGAGGTTCCAGATGCACCACGTGTCCATGTTGCCGAACACGAGGTCGCCGGCCTCGGCCTTGGCGCGGGCACCGTCCACATTGTCAAGGATCCACCGGACCTTCGGCCCCGAGAAGTAGGTGGCGAGCGGCAGGCCGACCTTCGAGCGGAACCGGTCCTGACCGCCGTCGGCCGACAGTTCATCGACGAGCTTGTCGGTGCGCGTGTCCTGCCACACGATCGCGTTCATAACGGGCTCGCCGGTGTTGCGATCCCACACGACCGCGGTCTCGCGCTGGTTGGTGATGCCGAGCGCAGCCACGTCGTCACGGGCCGCCCCGGCCTTCTCCACCGCCTCGTCGATCACCTCTTGGCAGCGCGCCCAGACCTCCTTCGGATCGTGCTCCACCCAGCCCGGCTTCGGGTAGATCTGCTCGTGCTCCTTCTGCGACACCGCCACGACGTGGCCGGAGTGGTCGAAGACCATCGCTCGTGAGCTAGTCGTCCCCTGATCCAGTGCAACTGAGTACTTGGGCATGTGCGTCCTTTCAGTCCGCCAGCGCTTCGGCGGCGCTCTTGAAGAGGTAGTACGTGGAGGTCGCGCCAGGGTCCTGGTGATCCTTGCTGCGCTCACCCAGGTAGCTGGCCCGTCCCTTGCGCGCGATGAGCGGCGTCGTCGCGTGCATCCCCTGTTCGGCGGCCGAGACGGCCGAGCGCAGGCCACCGTCGAGATCCGATGCCTGCTCCAGCGCCTCGACCGCGGGCAGGAGCGCCTCCAGCATCGTCTTGTCGCCAGGCTGTGCCTTGCCACGAGACTGGACGCCCTCCATGCCCTTACGCCACGCTGCCGCGAACGTCGGGAGATCGACCTCGGACTGCCCGGCCAGGGCCGTGCCCATCTGCAGGAACAGGGTCCCGTACAGGGGACCGGCGGCGCCGCCGACGCTGGAGACCAGCGCCATCGCCACCGTCTTGAGCACGGCACCCGGGTCGGGCTGCTCGGACGACTGGAGCTTCTCCAGCGCCTTCTGCATGCCGCGATTCATGTTCGTCCCGTGATCGCCGTCTCCGATCGCGGTGTCGAGACGGACGAGCTCCTGCCGGTGCTCGCCCATCTCGCCCGCGAAGCGGGTCATCCAATCCAGCGTGGTATCGCGATCGATCGCCACCGGCAGGTGCTCCTAGGCGCCCCACCGCAACGCGGGGGTGTTCACCGGAGCGTCCCAGTAGCGGACCATCTCGTCGTCGAGCTTGACCAACGTGATCGAGCAGCCCTGCATCTCCAGTGAGGTGATGTAGTTGCCGATCAGGTTGCGCTCGATGGTCAGGCCGTGCTCGGCGGCGATCTTCGCCACTTCGGCGTACATGATGTACAGCTCCAGCAGCGGCGTGCCGCCCATGCCGTTGACGAAGGCGAGCACCTTGTCGCCCGACGAGAACGGCAGATCCTCGAGGATGGGGGTCATCAGGCGTTCCGCGACCTGGGAGGCCGGGCCGATCTTCTCCCGAAAGCGGCCCGGCTCCCCGTGGATCCCGATCCCGATCTCCACCTCGTCCTCGCCGAGCTCGAAGCTCGGTTCCCCGGACGCCGGCGTGATGCACGGGGTCAGGGCCATGCCCATGGAACGTCCCTGGGCATTGACCCGCCGTCCCAGCTCTGCAACCTCCTGCAGGTTGCGACGGTCTTCGGCCGCGCCCCCACAGATCTTCTCGACGAGCACGGTGACGCCCACTCCGCGACGGCCGGCGGTGTACAGCGAGTCCTCCACGGCCACGTCGTCGTTGGTGAGGATGGTCTCCACCTCGATGTCGTCGCCCTTGCCCATCTCGGCGGCCATCTCGAAGTTCATCACGTCGCCCGTGTAGTTCTTGACGATGTGAATGACCCCGGCACCGCCGTTGACGGCCTTGGTCGCCTCGAGCATCTGGTCGGGCGTCGGCGAGGTGAACACCTCTCCCGGGCAGGCGGCGTCGAGCATGCCCGGCCCGACGAAGCCGCCGTGCATCGGCTCATGCCCCGAGCCTCCGCCCGAGATCAGACCCACCTTTCCCTGCACCGGCGCGTCGATACGGATCACGCAGTAGGGGTCGAACGTGACACGGACGCGATCGCCGTGTGCCGCCTCGACCCCGCGCAGCGCGTCCGCGACCACCGCGTCAGGCGCGTTGATCAGCTTCTTCATTTTTCGTTATCTCCTTAGAAGGGTGCGCTGGCGAAGACGGCGTCGAAGAAGATCGCCGCCAGGGCGCCGCCGATGAGCGGCCCGAGCACCGGTACCCATGCGTAGGACCAGTCCGAGGTGCCCTTGCCGGGGATCGGCAGGAGCGCGTGCATGATCCGCGGCCCCAGGTCACGTGCGGGGTTGATCGCGTAACCCGTCGGCCCGCCGAGTGAGAGGCCGATGGCAAACACCAGCAGGCCGATCAGCAGCGGTTGAAGGTCCACCCCTGTGAAGGAGTTCCACGGGGCGGTGAAGGCGAGGACTCCGAACACCAGCACGAACGTGCCGATGATCTCGGTGACCAGGTTCCACGCGTAGTTGCGGATCGCCGGGCCGGTCGAGAAGACCGCCAGCTTCAACCCTGGATCCTCCGTTTCGCTCCAGTGAAGGTAGTAAGCGATGTACACGAGGAACGCGCCGATCATCGCCCCGATCATCTCGCCGACGAAATATTTCCACGCCTGCGAGCCGGTGATCCCACCGTGGATCCAGACCCCCAGCGTCACCGCCGGGTTCAGCTGCGCGCCGGAGAAAAATCCGACGCAGTACACGGCGACCATCACCGCCATGCCCCACCCGAAGGTGATGACGATCCAGCCCGAATTCTGCGCCTTCGACTTGCTGAGGAGTACGGCGGCAACCACTCCATCACCAAGCAAGATAAGGATCCCGGTCCCGATGATCTCCGCCGGAATGATGCCGAGCGTCGGGAAATGCACCTTAACGGCTACGACTGCTCCGACTATTGCGCTCAATTCGACTCTCCCTCCTGAAACGGACCTGCGGACGGCCGCGATACTATCCTCGCCCGTTCGACAATGTCAAACTGAGTTCAAAGTACCGATACTCGGTTCGTCAGAGCCAAGCGTCGAACGGAAATACGGAGCGCGCGGGGACGGTTTGCCTGGGAACATCCAATCCATCGAACGAGCGGCGGCGATCCTGCGATTGCTCTCAGGACGCTCCCGCCGGCTCGGTGTCGTCGACCTCGCCGGCGAGCTCGCCCTGCCCAAGGGCACGGTCCACGGCCTCCTGCGCACCCTGCAGCACGTCGGCTTCGTCGAGCAGGACCCCGAGACGGGCAAGTACCAGCTCGGCGCGGCGCTCCTGCACATGGGCTCGAGCTACCTCGACGGCAACGAGCTGCGCACCCGCGCGCTGAACTGGTCAGACTCCCTGGCGTCCCGCACCCAGGAGGCAGTGCGGATCGGCACCCTGCACGAGGGGCAGGTACTCATCGTCCATCACGTGTTCCGGCCCGACGACAGCCTCCAGACCCTGGACGTGGGCTCGCTGCTGCCCGCCCACGCCACCGCGCTGGGCAAGGTCCTGCTCGCCCATCATCCGTACGTGGTGACCGAGGTGGCCAAGAACGGTCTGGCCGCGTTCACCGAGGCCACGATCTGCGACCAGGAGCGATTGGAGCGCGAGCTGCAGCGCATCCGCGAGCGCGGCTGGGCGGCCGACATCGGCGAGCTGTCACCCGGGCAGGTGTCCCTGGCGGCCCCGATCATGGACCGGAGCGGCCTCTCGGTGGGGGCGATGGGTATCTTCGGTCCACCGGAGCGGCTGCTGACGGCTCGCCAGCCGCGAGGCGAATTGCTGGCCTACGTTCGTGAGGCGGCACGCGCGGTCTCACGCGAGCTCGGGGCGATCCCGTGGTGAGAGAGAGGTGGCTTTGAGAGAGCGATACGTGGCCGCGATCGATCAGGGAACCGCCTCGTCCCGGTGCCTCGTCTTCGACCGCTCCGGGCGGATCGTCTCGGTCGCCCAAATGGAGCACCACCACATCTATCCGCGGCCGGGCTGGGTGGAGCACGATCCCGAGGAGATCTGGCGCAACGTCGAGACCGTCGTCGGCCGCGCCCTCGCCGAAGCCCGGCTGGAGGCCTCCGACCTCGTCGCGCTCGGGATCGCCAATCAGCGCGAGACCACGCTGGTGTGGGACCGCGAGACCGGCCAGGCACTGCACAACGCCATCAACTGGCAGGACATGCGCACCGATCACATCGTGCGCGCGCTGTCCGCCGAGCACGGGGACGACTGGTTCCGCCAGCGGTCGGGCCTGCCGCCGGCCACGTACTTCTCCGGCCCCAAGCTGCGCTGGCTGCTGGACACGGTGCCCGGGCTGGGCGACCGCGCCGACGCCGGCGAGGTGCTGTTCGGAACGATGGACTCGTGGCTCATCTGGCGGCTCACAGGGCGCCACCTCACCGATGTGACCAATGCCAGCCGCACCATGCTGATGGGGCTGGACACGCTTGACTGGGATGACGAGCTGCTGGCGGCGATGGGCGTCCCGCGCCAGATGCTGCCCGAGATCAGGCCGTCAGCGGAGATCTACGGCGATGCCCTGGGGCAGCTCGCCGGCGTGCCCGTGGCCGCCGCGCTGGGCGACCAGCAGGCGGCCCTGTTCGGCCAGACGTGCTTTGCCTCCGGCGAAGCCAAGTGCACGTACGGAACGGGGAGCTTCCTGCTGCTCAACACCGGAGCGCGACCGGTCCGGTCGGCGAGCGGGCTGCTGACGACGCTGTGCTGCCGGGTCGGCGACGAGGCCCCGACCTATGCCCTGGAGGGATCGATCGCCGTGACCGGTGCGCTCGTGCAGTGGTTTCGCGACAACCTCACCCTCATCGGGTCCGCGCCGGAGATCGAGACGCTGGCCCGCACGGTGGACGACAACGGCGGCTGCTACTTCGTGCCCGCCTTCTCGGGACTGTTCGCACCGCACTGGCGCAGCGACGCCCGCGGTGTGATCGCCGGTCTCACCGGCTACATCACCAAGGGCCACCTCGCGCGGGCAGTGCTCGAGGCGACCGCCTGGCAGACCCGCGAGGTGGTGGAGGCGATGACCACGGACTCCGGGGTGTCGCTGAGCACGTTGCGCGTCGACGGCGGCATGACCGCCAACAATCTGCTCATGCAGTTCCTGGCCGACGTCCTCGACGTGACGGTGGTGCGCCCCAACGTCGCCGAGACGGTGTCGCTGGGCGCCGCCTACGCCGCCGGCCTGGCCGTCGGTTTCTGGCCCGACACCGAAACCCTGCGCGCCAACTGGCATATGGCCGCCCAGTGGCTGCCCGACATGGACAGCGACCTGCGCGAGCGCGGATATCGCAAGTGGCGCAAGGCGGTGGCGCGGACCACCGACTGGCTCGACGAGGATGATGACTAGCGCCGGCCGGACGCGGCCTGCGGGCGCGGCGCCTCAGTGCGAGGGTGGGGCGGGCGGGGTCGTGAGCTTCTCGGCCTTGGGGGCCAAGCGGCGGTAGGGCGAGCGCGACGGACCGCCGTCGCCGTTCTCGAAGAAGCTCTGGACCCGCTCGATCAGCGCGGCGGTGTCACCGCCGTTGGGCGGGATCGGCTCGCCGAAGGACACGGTGATCCGATGGCGCTTGGACAGCAGCTTGCCGTGCAGGCGCCGGGGCCACAGCCGGCCCGGCGGCATCGCCTCCGCTGTGCCTGTAACGCGGATCGGGATGATCGAGAGGTTGTGCGCCGCGGCCAGGACGGCCGCTCCGCGGCGGACCCGGCCCGTGCCGCCGCCGCGCGACCGCGTCCCCTCCGGATACAGGAGCAGGCTCCAGCCCTGGTCCAGCAGCGTGTCGAGGTGGCTGCCGTCCTTGGACAGGCCGCCGCCGCCCTTGCGCTCGATCGGCACCGTGTTGAAGATGAGCGAGACGGCCGACGCGACGAGGCGGTTGCGGTAGAAGTAGTCGGCCGCCGCCGCCACCGCCGTGCGCTTGCGCAGCTTGCGCGGGAGCGCCGAGAGGATGACCGGCGTGTCCATGTGGCTGGCGTGGTTGGCGACGAGGATGACCGGTGCGGTGAGGGCGCTGAGCTTCTCCCGCCCGGTGGCGCGCCGCGCGGTGTAGTAGTCCATCAGCGGGTTGAGCACGAATCGCATGAAGTTCTCGCGCACGAGTCGCGCCGGCGCCGAGCGCGCCCACGGGAGGTCGAGCTGGGCAGCGGCCGCACGCAGCTCTCTCCCCTTTTGGGGAGCAATCTTGGCCGCGTCGGTGACACGGCGCTGCCACGAGCGCTCACGGCGGAACGGCAACACCGTCCGAGATACCCCCGTGCGTGACATCCGTTACAGATTCGTTAGCTTGTGGTGGACTGGGGGCGGTAAGCTCGCGCTCCCCGCCGTCGAAACGAGAAGGGAGGACGGATGGCAATCGATCCCAGCGAGCACCCGGCGAAGCCGGAGCAGCCCGGGGAGGGCTTCGCCGAGGGCGAGGCTCGCCCCGAGGAGTTCCCCGAGGACGAGGAGGTCGGACGCTTCAGCGAAGGGCAGGAGGACCTGCCCGAGGAGGATCCCGAGAAGCTCCACCACGGCCGCTTCTCAGAGGGCCAGGAGGACCTTCCCGAGGAGGACCCCGAGAAGCACGAGGAGCGCCGTTTCTCCGAGGGCCAGGACATGGAGCCGCCCGGCTACAGCGCCTGACGGCTCGCCATCGAGACCGACTCGGCGTCCGGCCGCGGGCCGGCCGGCGGGTCGGCACGGCCCCGTGAGTACGCGCGCGGCGTCGCCAGCAGCTCCGGGTCCTCACCCTCCAGGGCCATCCATGCCGCGCGCAGCCCATGGCTGCCGGCCGTGGCCAGCGCCGATACCCGATTCTCCATCTGCCCGATGAGCAGGGCGTCGGCCGGCGGCCGGATGACGCAGACCGCCGGCATGGCGGCCGGGTCTGAGGCCCGCGCCGCGAGCTCGGCGCTCAGCTGGTCATAGCGCTCGGACCGGTTCAGGCGCAGCTCCACGAGCGCCGGGTTGATCTTGCGCAGGTAGCCGTCGGTGAGGCGCGCCACCATGCTGGAGAGCGGCGTGTGCTGCACGCCGTACGGTCGCGTCTGCAGCACGAGCATGTCGGTGGCGGTGGTCCGTGCAGCGTGCACCGGGATGGCCTCGGCCAGCGTCGCGTCCAGCCAGCGGCGGCCGCGGAAGGCCACCGGCGGCCCGGCCAGCCACGGGAGCCGGCCGGAGGCGCGCATGGCGCAGCGGATGTCCTCGCCGTCGCGCAGGTCCGTGAGGTCGACGATCGTGGCCGAGTCCACGTCCGTGGCGGTGCAGTGCAGCTCGATCCCGCCGGCCAGGATCTCGTCGACGCGCAGCGGGCGCTGGTGGCGCCACACCTCGCCGATCACGTAGTCCATGTCGAAGATGGGGCGCCGGCGCAGGAGCGTCTCGCGAAAGTTGACGAAACTGGGATCGCCGAAGCCGTGCGGGTACAGCGCGGCGAGGTAGGCGGCCTGGCCGGCCAGCAGGAAGGCGCCGTTGAACGCACCCGCGGAGGCGCCGTGGACCTCGTCAAAGGCGTCGCGCAGGTCGAGCTGCTCGATCGCCGCCGTCATGCCGGCCGACACCACCCCGCGCATCCCGCCGCCCTCGATGACCAGTGCGATCCGGCGCCCGTCGGTCCGCCGGCCGGGTTTCGATCCTTCGTCGCGGCGGCGGCGGATGGCCTGGACCACGGGGTGGCCGCGCTGATCCTCGGTGACGGTGCACGGAGTCCGGTGCGGGTCGACGGAGAACTTCTTGAGCACGGTCAGTCGCATCGCAGCGAGGGTACTGTTACCCGCCGTGGCGGTGCTGGGAAAGACCAACCTTCAGGTCAGCCGGATCGGGCTCGGGCTCGCGGCCCTCGGGCGGCCCGGCTACATCACCGTGGGCCACTCCGACGACCTCGGCGCGCACAAGGACGTGGCCGACCTGCGCGCGCGCGCCCACGAGGTGCTCGACGCGGCCTACGCGGCGGGCGTGCGGTACTTTGACGCGGCCCGGTCCTACGGGCGAGCCGAGGAGTTCCTGGGGTCGTGGCTGGACGAGCGGGGGCTCGGTCCGCCCGCGGTGAGCGTGGGCTCCAAGTGGGGCTACACCTACACCGCCGACTGGCGGGTGGACGCGGACGTCCAGGAGGTCAAGGACCTGTCGATCGAGACGCTGCGCCGCCAGGAGGCGGAGACCCGGTCGCACCTGGACGGCGCGCTGGGGCTCTACCAGATCCACTCGGCGACGCTCGACAGCGGCGTGCTGGATGACCGAGCCGTCCGGGACGAGCTGGCGCGCCTCCGGGCCGGGGGGCTGTACATCGGACTCTCGGCGACGGGACCGCGGCAGGGCGACACGATCATGCGGGCGCTCGAGGTCGGCGGCTTTGACGCGGTGCAGGCGACGTGGAACCTCATGGAGCCCTCCGCCGGCCCGGCGCTGGCGGCGGCCCACGCGGCCGGCCTGGGCGTGATCGTCAAGGAGGCGGTGGCCAACGGTCGCCTCACCGAGCGCGGGGACGCGGGAGTGCTGCTTGCGGCCGCAGGTGAGGTCGGTGCGTCGCCGGATGCGCTGGCGCTGGCGTGCGTCCTGGCGCAGCCCTGGGTCGACGTCGTCCTCAGCGGCGCCTCGACCGTGCCGCAGCTGCGCAGCAACCTGAGCGCGCTCGAGGTGTCGGTGCCCGATGACGTCGTGGAGCGATTGGGGGCACTGGCCGAGCCCCCCGAGGCCTACTGGGAGCAGCGTTCCGAGCTGCCGTGGACATGACTGGGGTCCCGCACCAATAGATCTGCGCTGACGGAGCGGGCACGATAGGGGTGTGGCCTCCGGTGAGCTGATCATCATCCTCGCCGTCGCCGCCGTCACCCTGCTGGCGGTCGCGACGCTGCGCCGGGCGGGGGTGCCCAGCGCGGCGGTGCTGGTGGTGGCCGGCCTGGTCATCGGCTTTCTGCCGTTCGTGCCCGACGTGTCCCTGGACCCGCAGGTGGTGCTGCTGGGGCTCCTGCCGCTGCTGGTGTTCGACGCGGCGGCGACGTCATCGGCCACGGCGTTCGTGCGCAACGCGCGCTCGATCGGGCTCCTGGCCGTGGCGCTCGTCGGCGTCACGGCTCTGGGCGTCGCCGCGGTGGCCCATTGGATCGGGCACCTGTCATGGGCGATGGCATTCGTGCTCGGCACCGCGGTCGGGCCGACCGACGCGGCGGCGGCCACCAGCATGGCCCGGCGGCTGGGGCTGCCCCGGCGCCTGGTGACCATCCTCGAGGGCGAGGCCCTGTTCAACGACGGCGCCGCGATCGTCCTCTACACCGCCGCCGTCGCCGCGGCGACGAGCGGGTCTTTCGAGGCCCCACACGCGCTGGGGGAGATCGTCTACGCCTCGGCGGCCGGGACCGCCATCGGCCTCGCTGTGGGCGTGGTCGGCCGCGCGCTGCGCAACCGGATCGATGACCCGCCGCTCGAGATCGCGGGCTCGATGCTCCTGGCCTACGCCGCCTACCTGCCGGCCGAGGCGCTGCACGCGTCGGGCGTGCTGGCCGCCGTTTCCGCGGGGCTGTATCTGGGCTGGCACAGCGGCGGCAGCGCCTTCTCCGCGCGTAGCCGGCTCCAGTTCAACGCGTTCTGGGAGACCCTCGTCTTCCTCATCAACGCGGCGCTCTTCGTCGTCGTCGGGCTGTCCTTCCACACGTTCACCGAGCAGGCGCGCGGCCCCGTGGGACGGCTGGTGCTCACGGGGATCGCGGTCGTGGTGACGGTGATCGTCGTGCGGCTGCTCTGGATGGAGGGCACCGGTTGGCTCACGCGGCTTCTGCGCCGCGGCCCCGCGCCTGACGAGCAGGACGCCCCGGATCAGGCCGGGTGGCGCCCGCGCCTGATCATCGGCTGGGCGGGCATGCGCGGCGCCATCACCCTCGCCCTCCTGCTCGCGGTGCCTCTGACCACCGACGCCGGCCGGCCCTTGGCGGGGCGCGATGACATCATCTACCTCGGGTTCGCCGTGATCATCGCGACGCTCGTGGGGCAGGGCATGAGCCTGCCACTCCTGGTCAGGCGTCTCGGGCTGACCGAGCATCCGGCGGTCGCCGAGGCCGAGCGCCGCGCCCGGCTGACGCTGACCCGGGCGGTGCTCGATCGGCTGCAGCCAGGCCGGGACGGCGACGGCGTCGCGCCGGAGATCATCGACGGGCTGCGCGCGCAGTACCTGGCCCGCCGCCAGCGCCTCGAGTCAGACGACGAGGCCGAGGTGGTGCAGGAGGCGGCGGAGGCCGCCGGCGCCGAACGCGCGCTGCGGCGTGACCTGATCGACGCGCAGCGGGAGGCGCTGGCGCGGCTGCGGCGCGAGCGGCGGATCGGCGTGACCACCGCGCGCAAGCTGGAGCACGACCTCGACCTGGAGGACGCGCGACTGTCGTAGCGTCAGTCAGCGATGCCGCTGCGCAACCGGGCCACACCACTGGGCGAGGTGATCGCCGATCCGTCACGCGGGATGGTCTACGCCAACCGCGGGGTGCTCGTTGACGCGCGCGGTGAGATCCGCCGGCGCTGGGGCGTGCGCCGCTGGATCGCGTGCCGATTGGCGTTCAAGGGGCGCCGGCGCCGGCCGCTGATGGCGCCCGGCCGATACACGGAGCTGTTCTTTGTGGACGAGGCCACGGCGTTCGCCGCCGGGCATCGGCCGTGCGGCGAGTGCCGCCATGAGGACTACCGGCGCTTCAGCGCGATCTGGCAACGGCTGCACCCGAGCCAGATCGGCGCCGACGCGATGGACGAGCAGCTGCATGCCGAGCGGGTGGACCCGGAGTCCCGGGGGCAGCGCCGTCACCCGATGGCGTTCGGCGACCTCCCCGACGGAACGTTCGTCCTGCTCGACGACCGGCCGTGGCTGGTGCTGGGTGACGCCCTGCTGGAGTGGACGCCGGCGGGCTACGTCGCCGAGCGACGGGCACGCCCACGCTCAGGGCCCGCCCTCGTGCTCACTCCGCCATCGCTGGTGGAGGTGCTGCGCGCCGGATGGGACGGCGGCGCCGTGCCGGTGATTCACCCCACCGCTTCGGGCGCCGCGGCGGTCACCTGATGAGGATGCAGCCGGTGGTGGCGTGGGCGATGAGCTTGCCCGTGGCCTCCACGGTCAGGCGTCCCTCCGCCGTGGCCAGCCGGCGCCCGGCATGGACCACGGTGCCCTCGGCGATCACGCGCCCGGTGTCCACCGTCATCCCCCGCGAGTAGCGGATCTGGAGGTCGCTCGTGGTGTAGCCGACGCCCGCGGGCAGCGTGCTGTGGATCGCGCAGCCCATGCACGAGTCCAGCAGCGTCGCCGCGATCCCGCCATGGACCGAGCCGATCGGGTTGTACATCCACTCGGCCGGCTGGACCGCGAACACCGCCCGGCCCTCCTGCACCTCGATGAGGGTCATGCCGAGCAGCTCGGCGATCGGGGGCGGGGGCAGCTGCCCCTCGATGACGGCCTGCAGCACCTCCATCCCGCTGCGCTCGCGGGCGAGCATCGCGCTGGTCATCGGGTCCTGCCAGGTGAACGTCCGTGTCCGGTCCCCGTTGTCAATCATGCGCGCCAGACTACCTCAGCGGGTTGCATGGTGCAACTAAGTCCTCTAGGCTTGCCCGCCATGCCCTTGCAGCGCACCTACTCCGGCCAGACGTGCAGCATCGCGGCGGCGCTGGAGATCGTCGGCGAGCGCTGGACGATGCTCATCATCCGCGAGGCGCTGCTGGGCGTGCATCGGTTCGACGAGATCCAGGCCGATCTCGGCATCGCGCGCAACGTCCTGCAGGCCCGGCTCGAGCACCTGGTGGCGCACGGCATCCTGGAGCGGCGGCTCTACCACACCCGGCCCGACCGTTACGCCTACCACCTCACTCAGAAGGGCCTGGACCTGTGGCCCGCGGTGGTGGCGCTCATGCAGTGGGGCGACAAGCACGCCGAGATGCCGGGCGGCCCGCCGGTGCGACTCGAGCATCGCGGCTGCGGCGGCAGCGTGGACGACCACCTCCTGTGCGAGGCCTGTGGCGAGAAGCTGGGACCGCGCGACGTGTGGGCCCACCCGGCTGAGCACGTGCCGCCCGACCACCCGCTGCGGCGACGCGCCGTCCGCCCCCAGGCTTAGACGGCGGCGCCCCCGCTCCCGTCCTGGTCCAGGAACGCCTGCACGCGCTCGCGGTAGGGGGCGCGGTCGTAGCTGTTCACCAGCGCGCCGGCCATGCGCACCGGATCGCCGAAGAAGTAGTACTCATAGAGCGCCTGACGGCCGGCGAACGCCGAGATGCACGCATCCCAGGCCAGCCGGAAGAGCTTGACGCGGTCGGGCCCGGCGAGCGTGGCGGACTGCAGGTAGCGCGCCACGTCATCGTGGGCCGGGCCGGTGATGTCGGCCTCGGTGGGCAGGGCCATCAGCCCACTGGCGCCGAGCTTGCGCAGGATCTCGGGGAAGCGCTGGTAGAGCTTGGGGTACCAGTTGCGGGCGGCGTTCAGCGGCTCCCAGCGAGGCGTCATCACGCCGTAGTCGTTGACGGCGGCGTCGGCCTCGGCGGCGCGGACGAAGGCGCGGATGCCCTCGAGCGCGATGATGACCTCGGCGACGTTCTCCTGGACGTGCCCGAACTGCTCGATGCCGATCGCTTCGGTCATCAGGGTGATGAGGCCGAGCATGAACTCGGTCTTGGCGGTGGTGCGCGCAGTCACCTGATGGGTCATGTGGTTGATGGCGCCCGTCTGGGTGTAGAGCCCGTTACACAGGTCGGGGTGGCCAAGCATGAAGCAGCGCTCGAACGGGACCTTGACGTCGTCAAAGATGACCACCGCGTCCATCTCCTCGAACCGCGAGCCCAGTGGGTGGTCGAAGTGCCCGCGCCCATAGTCCGCGGACTCGCGGCAGAGGAAGCGCAGCCCGGGCGCGTCGCAGTTGATGGCGAACGCGTAGGAGTAGGGCTCGTCCTCGGGCCGCCCGCGCAGCAGCGTGGACGGGAAGACCAGGAGCTCGTCGGCGAACGGGCCGATGGTCGCGAGCAGCCGGGCGCCGCGGACCACGATGCCGCTGTCATCCTGCGAGACGATCTGCGCCGAGATCTCGCCGCCGAGCTGCTCGGCGGGGGGCAGGCTGCGGTTGACCTGGGGCGGGATGAGCGTGTGGGTGAGCAGCAGGTCCTCCTCGCGGACCTTCTCGTAGTAGCGAGCGGCGTTGTCCCCGAAGGCGCTGTCGGCCTGCGCGAACCAGTCGCCCGCCTCACTGAGCGCCATCAGGCAGGAGTTGAGGTAGTCCCCGGTACGACCGAGGAACCCATGGGAGACGCGCGCCCAGGTGCTCATCATCTCGCGGCGCTTGACCAGGTCCTCGGCGGTGCGCGGGACCATGAACGACGTCCCGACCCGATCGCCGGTGGTGGGGGACTCATAGGTGAAGAGGTCGCGGTACCGAGGGTCGTGCTGGAGGTCGTAGAGGTGCGCGTACGTCCGGACCACGTTGCGAAACGCGGGGTGGTCAGGGATCCCGGTGGTGACCGTCTCGCCGTGGATCTGGACGGTCGGGCTCGAGGCCGCCAGGCGCTCGATGTACTCGCTGCCGGTACGCGCTGCCATGACTCTCGCTCTCCTCGTGGGTTGACGCGGGGCCCGGTTCTAGCACATCTATCGCACGCAGCGTACAGATAACGTACACTTGCTTCCTGCGATGGCCTCGGCGCTGACCCTCGAGCGTGGACTGCGGGTGCTGCGGATGCTCAGCGAGCATCCGGAGGGCATGACCGTCTCCGAGCTCGCCGACGCGCTAGGCACGCATCGCGCCGGCATCTACCGCCTGCTCGGCCCACACCTGTCTGAGCGCTTCGTCCGGCGGCGAGACGACCGCTACTTCCTGGGCGCCGGGCTGGTGGAACTGGCCAGCCGCGTCCAGCCGAGGTTGCAGGAGGTCGCCGGCCCGCTGCTGCAGTCCCTCGCCGACGAGCTCACCGCGACCGCGGCCCTGACCGTGCGCGACGGGGAGGACGCCGCCGTCGTGCTCGACGTCCGCTCGCCGCGCCACGCCGACATGCACATCAGCTATCGCCCCGGGCTGCGCCACCCCGTGTCCATCGCCGCCTCGGGGATCGCCATCCTCGCCGCCGGTCCGCCGCGACCCTCAGAGCGCGCGGAGGTGACACTCGCCCGCGAGCGTGGCTGGGCGCGGTCGACCGGAGAGCTGCTGCCCGGGGCGTCGGGGGTGGCCGCGCCGGCGGATGCGGACGCTGCGGTGAGCGCGGTGTGGATCGGCGAGCGCGACGACGCAGCGATGGCCCGCGCGGTCATGGCCACCGCGCGGGAGCTGGCGGACGCCCTCTGAGCCACGTGGGCGGGCCCCCAGCTGGGCCCCCGGAGCGTCGCGTCAGGCGGGGGCGCTGACCGGGGCGTCGAGGTCGACGTGGGGGCTGGTGGCCAGCAGCGCGCGGACCTTCTCGCGGCCGGCGTCGCTGAGCGGCGCCAGGGGCTCGCGGGCGTGATCGGAGGCGAGCAGGCCGAGCTGGTGCATCACCCACTTGACCGGCACGGGGTTGGTCTCGGCGAAGGCGGCATCGACCAGCGGGTGCAGGTCGTAATGCAGCGCCCGCGCCCGCTCGTGGTCCCCGGCGACGAACGCGTCATACAGCTGGGCGACGGGATCGGGCGCGAAGTTGCCGACGCAGCTCAGATGGCCGGCGCCGCCCAAGCAGAGCATCGGGTAGCAGAGCAGCTCGATGCCCGACAGGGCGATGAAGTCCGTGCCGGCCTCGTTGAGCACGTAGGAGACGTGCTCGAAGTCCCGCGTGGTCTCCTTGATGCCGACGATGTTGGAGTGCGCGCGGCGCAGGCGGCCCACGGTGGCCGGAGCGACGTCGACCGCGGCGCGGACGGGGACGTTGTAGACGATGATCGGCAGCTCGGGAAACTCGCCCGCCACGCGCGCGTACCATCGAAACAGGCCCTCCTGCTGAGCGCGCCCGTAGTAGGGCGTCACCACCAGCGCGGCGGCCGCCCCCAGGCGCTGTGCCTCGGCGGTGAGCTCGAGCGTCTCGGCCATGAGCGCGGTCCCAGTGCCGGGCACAAACGGCACGCGCCCGTCGATCGCCGCCGCCGCGGCGCGCATGACCGCGACGCGCTCGGCCACCGTCATCGAGGTCGGCTCCCCGGTCGAGCCTCCCACGGAGATCCCGTGGGTTCCGTGCGCCAGCTGCCAGTCGATCAGCCGGGGGACGGACTCGAGGTCGAGCTCGCCCGCGTCGGTGAACGGGGTGATCAGCGGGGTGATGGCGCCGCGTACCGCGGATGCGTCGCCGGCAAAGGGGCTGCTCATGGGCTGTTTGAGTCCTTGGCTCGCTGTGTCTTCCAGATCTCATACTCGGGCCGGCGCTCCTCGGAGAGCGGGTACAGCCCGCGAAACGACTCGCCGGCCTTCACCCGCTCCAGCGCGAACGCCTCGCGCTCCTCCACCTCCAGCGCCGCGTGGGCGATCTCCTCGGCGAGTGTGAACGGCAGCACCACCACGCCCTCGGCGTCGCCGACGATGACGTCGCCCGGCATGACCAGCACGCCCGCGCAGGTGATCGGAACGTCGACGTCGAGCGGGATGTGCGCGTTCCACAACGACGACGCGTTGGCCGCCCCGTAATAGCTGGGGATGTCCAGCTCGGTGACGCCGGGGGTGTCGCGCACGCCGCCGTCCGTGACGATCCCGGCGCCGCCGCGGGCGAGCACCCGGGCGGCGAGGATGTCGCCGATGGTGCCCGCGCCCGACTCTCCGCGCGCCTCCATGACCACGACATCGCCGGGCGAGACGGACTCGATGACGCGCTTCTGGGCATCCTCTGTCCCCTGCAGCGACTCGCGCACGTCGGCGCGGATGGCGACGTAGCGCAGCGTGCGGGCGTAGCCGACCATCCGCAGGTCCGGGCGGGTCGGACGCAGACCGGTCAGGAACGTCGTTTGGATGCCGCGGCGGGTCAGCTGCACGGTCAGCGTCGCCGTCGACACCTCGCGCAGCGCCGCCTCGGCGTCCGCCGGCAGGCGCGGGGAGAGAGACGGGCTGGGCGGACTGGCGCCGGTGGCAAACGCTCGCGCCTCCGCGGTGGCCTTCGGCATCGCGCCGTGATCACCGAGCGGCGCCGCCGCCTCCACCACCGTGCTGGTCACGCTCCCGGCGCCCTCCAGCGTCACCTCGATCACGTCGCCGGGCGCCACCACGTTGGCTCCGGCCGGCGTGCCGCTGAGAATCACGTCGCCGGGCTCGAGCGTCATGAACCGCGACAGATCGGCCACGATCTGCGCGAAGGTGAAGATCAGGTCGGCGCCCGTGGTGTCCTGGCGCACCTCGCCGTTGACGGTGCTGACCAGATGCAGCGTGACCGGATCCACCCCCTGCGCCGGCATCGCGGGCCCGATCGGGGTGTAGCCGTCCTGGCCCTTGGCCATCACGTTGGACCCGCGGTCCGCCCAGCGGAAGTCGTGCAGGCCGAAGTCGTTGGCCGGGGCGTAGGCGCCGATGTAGCGGCCGGCCTCCTCCGGGGGCACGTTGCGCGCCCGAGTCCCGATGATCACCGCGATCTCGCCCTCGAACGCCAACAGCTCGGTGCCCTGCGGGCGCACGACCTCCCCGCCGGCGGAGACCGACGTCGTGGGCTTGAGGAAGTACGACGGCTCGCTCGGCACCCGGCCCCGCTGCGCCGCGCGGCTGTGGTAGTTGAGATGGACGCCGATCACCTTGCCGGGGCGCAGCCCGTGCGGGAGGGCCGAGGCCACTAGGCCATCACCTCGGTGTGCTGGGCACGCTCGTCGACGTTGGCGGGCTCGGTCGCCACCGTCTCGCCGTCGGGACCGATGAGCAGGCTGGACTCGTCATACCAGCTGTCGGGGGCGCGGGCGCCCCAGAACGACCGGCAGCGCGGGTCGTTGACTGACCAGCGCAGCGGCTTGTGGTCGGGGTCGCCGGTGTAGTAGTCACACGAGTACAGCTCGATGCGGTGCCCGTCGGGGTCGCGCAGGTAGACGAAGAAGGCGTTGGAGACGCCGTGGCGCCCTGGCCCGCGTTCGATCACGTGGGACTGATACCCCCCGGCGAGCTGGTCGCACGCGCGCAGGACCCCGGCGGGCTCGGCGATCCAGTAGGCGAAGTGGTGCAGCCGCGGACCGGTGCCCGCGGTCAGGGCGACGTCGTGGACGGTCGGCTTGCGCATCAGCCACGCGCCGGTGATGCGCTCGGTGGCCGCGTCGTCGGTGGAGATGTACTCGCTGCAGCGAAACCCCAGCTCCAGCCACCAGCGGAAGGTGTCCTCCACGCGCGGGGCGTGGAGGTTGAGGTGATCGAAGCGCAGGATCGGCGCGCCGCGGTGCAGATCGAAGCGCTGGTGCTGCGTCTCGAACTGCTCGATGGCAAAGAAGAACTCCAGCGGGTAGCCGAACGGGTCCCACAGTCGCAGCGACCGCCCCATCCCGGGGTCAGAGCCGGGGTCGATCCACCGCGTGGTCAGCCCGCGCGCCTGCGCGTACTCCGCGAGCCGGTCCAGGTCGTCCTCGCCGCGGGTGCGGAACCCCAGCCGCGACGCCGCCGCTGGGTGGGCGGGGGCGGATTGGCGCAGCACCAGCGAGTGGTGCTGGCGTTCCTCCCAGCCGCGCAGGTACACCGCATCCTCGGTGCGCGCCGAGATGATCATCCCCAGCAGCTCGGCGTAGAAGTGCTCGGACGCCGCCAGGTCGGTGACGTGCAGCTCGACGAACGCGGCCCGCATGATGTCGAACGGCGGCGTCGCCGGGGGCGTGGCGGCGAGCTGCTCGGCCGGCGAGGCCATCAGTCCTCGTCTCCCAGGCCCAGGCGCGGGATGTGATGTGAGCCGAGCGCGACGTGCACGATCTCGGTGTCGCAGTAGAAGTCAAACGCGTAGTCGCCGCCCTCCCGGCCGATCCCACTGGCCTTGACGCCGCCGAACGGGGTGCGCAGGTCGCGGACGTTCTGGGAGTTGATCCAGCACATCCCGGCGTCGATGGCGTGGGCCACGCGGTGGGCGCGGCGGATGTCGTTGGTCCACACGTACGCGGCGAGCCCGTAAGGGGTGGCGTTGGCCAGGCCGATCGCCTCGGCCTCATCAGAGAACGGCATCGCCACCAGCACCGGCCCGAAGATCTCCTCCTGAAAGACTCGCATGTCCTGATTGACATCGGCGATCACGGTGGCCTGCAAGAAGTTGCCCACCTCCAGCCCCGGCGGGCGCTCACCGCCGGCCAGGACCCGCGCTCCGTCCGCGCGCGCCGAGGCGATGTAGTCCAGCACCCGCTCGTGATGCTCGGGGCGGATGAGCGGCCCCAGTTCGGTGCGCGGGTCGGTGGGGTCACCGACCCGGATGTGGCGCGCCCGCTCGGCGACGGCGGCCACGATCGGCTCATATAGCCCGTCCTGCACCAGCAGCCGCGACCCCGCGGTGCACCGCTGCCCGTTCATGGTGAAGATCTGGGCCAGTGCGGCGTCCACGCACAGCTCGGGATCGGCGTCATCGAACACCACCACCGGCGACTTGCCGCCAAGCTCGATCGAAGATCGTTTCAGCGTGGACGCGCCCGCCGCGAGGATCGTCTGGCCGGTGGTGGTCTCGCCGGTGAAGCAGATGAGATCCACCCCCGGGTGCGCGCTCAGCGCCGCGCCCGCCGTCTCCCCGAAGCCCTGAACCACATTGAACACGCCCGCCGGTACCTCGGCCTCCTCGATCACGCCGGCCAACAGCGTCGCGGTCAGCGGCGACCACTCGGCCGGCTTGAGCACGATCGTGTTGCCTGCCGCCAGTGCCGGCGCGATCCGCCACGTCGACAGCATCAACGGCGCGTTCCACGGCATGATCAGCCCGGCGACGCCCACCGGCTTGCGGATCGTGTAGTTGAGGAACTCGTCGCCGACCTGGAACGAGCGACCGTGCAGCTCGGTCACCACGCCGGCGTAGTACTCGAAGTTCTGCGCCGCGCGGGCGGCCAATCCCTTCATCTGCGCGATCGGCATCCCGATGTCGGCGACCTCGCGCGCGATGAACTCATCAGTGTGCGCCCGGATCCCGGCGGCGATCCCGCGCAGAGCCGCAGCGCGCTCGGCCGCCTTCAAGCGCGGCCACGGCCCCTCGTCAAACGCGCGTCGCGCAGCGGCCACGGCCCGGTCCACATCCTCGGCCTGACCAGCCGCCGCCAGCGCCAGCACCTCGTTGGTCGCCGGGTTCAGCGACGCAAACGTCTCAGCGGTCGCGCTGGCCCGAAACGCGCCGTCGATGTAATGCTCCTGCGTTCCGTACGCCTGCTGAGTGGAGGTGACCATATAGGCGATCCTATCTGATCGGGGTATATGATCGCTCAGATGACCACCTCGGCGCCGACCAAGCAGCAGCAGCTCTACGAGGCGCTGCGCGAGCGGATCCTGAGCGGCGCCTACGGTCCGGGGTTCCGCGTCGTCATCGACCAGATCGCCGCCGAGTTCGCGGTCTCCGCGCTGCCGGTGCGCGAGGCCATCCGCCGCCTGGAGGCCGAGGGGCTGATCGTCTATCGCGCGAACGCCGGCGCCCAGGTGGCGCCCGCCGAGCCCGAGCTGTTCGAGGACAACATGACCGTGCTGGCTCTGCTCGAGGGCTATGCCACCGCGCTGGCGGCGCCGCTGCTGACGCGCGAGGATCTGGCCGCGCTCGAGCATCGCACCGACGACATGGTGGCCGCGATGGAGCGCATGGACACGCTGGCCTTCGGTCGCCACAACCGCGACTTTCATCGGGTCATCTACGAGCGCTGCCCCAACCCGACGCTGGTGGCGATGCTGCGCGACGTCGACCGCCGGCTGGACGCGATCCGCACCACTGTGTTCGTCCACATCCCCTACCGCGGCGCGAGCTCGGTGTCCGAGCACCGTGAGCTCATCGAGTTGCTGCGCGGCGGGGCCTCGGCCAAGCGGATTGAGACCACGGCGCGCCGGCACAAGCTGCGCACGGTCGAGAGCTTCCGCGCCTGGCAGCGCGAGCATGGACCCCGGGACTAATCGATCAGGCGCGCCTGCAGCCGCCAGATCGCCAGCCGCCACATGAGCAGCGCGAACGTCAACAGCACCGCCAGGTGCACGAAGTCCGCGGAGCTGTAGATCGAGAGCGACACGTCGCGGACCAGCGCGACGCAGTGATAGAGCGGGTTGACCTTCGCGATCGCACGCAGCAACGGCGGGAGCGTCGCGATCGGGAAGAAGGTGCCGGCCACCAGGAACATCGGCGTCAGTACCGCGCTGGTGACGTAGTTGAAGTTGTCGATCGTCTTCGCCACCGCGGCGATGAGGACGCCGAACCCGGCGAAGCCGAAGCCCGTGATGATCCCGATGAACGGGACCAGCAGCATCCCCCATGTGGGGTTGAGCCCGAACGCGAAGCCCACAAGCAGCGGCGCCATGCCGTACACGCCGGCGCGAATGGAGATCCACAGGATCTCCGCGGTGACGAGCTCCTCCACGTCGACCGGCGCGGCGAGCAGCGCATCGTAGGTGCGCTGGAACTGCCAGCGGATGAACGTGTTGAACATCCCCGGGAAGGCGGAGGAGAACAGGACCGCGGTGGCGACCACGCCGGTGGCGACGTACTGGACGTACGTGACGGTGCTGACGTTCTTCACGAGCGACCCGATGCCGAGTCCGAAGGCCAGGAGGTAGATCGTCGGCTGCACGATCGAGGAGAAGGTGGTGGCCTTCCAGTAGCGCCGGAAGAGCACGATGTCGCGCATCATCACGCCCGACAGCGCCGCCGGCTCGAGGCGGTGCACGCGCCGCACCCGGCCGGTCTCCGGCGCGCCGCCGCCCTGCTGGATCGCGGTCATTCGATCTCCTGGCCGGTGAGCGCCACGAAGGCGTCCTCGAGGTTGGCCGGGCGGCGCACGCCCTCGGGCGCCTCGCCGTTGAGCTGCTCGGCGCCGAGCAGGGCCACCGCCGGCCCGCTGCGCCGGAAGCGCCAGCCTCGCTCGGTGGCGAGCGCCTCGAGCTCGGCCAGGTGAGCCGGCGGCCCGTAGACCTCCAGCACCTCCTCGCCCGCGTGCGCGCTGACCAGCTGCGAGGGCGTCCCCTGGGCGATGATCCGGCCGGCGGACATGACCGCCACGGTGTCGGCGAGGCGCTCGGCCTCCTCGATGTAGTGGGTGGACATCAGCACGGTCACGCCGTCGGCGCGGAGCCCGTCGATCAGGGACCAAAGCTCCTGGCGCACCTGGGGGTCAAGGCCCACGGTGGGCTCGTCGAGCAGGACCAGGCGCGGGCGGTGGATGAGGCCCCGGGCCACGAGCAGGCGGCGGCGCATGCCGCCCGAGAGCTCGCGCACGATGGTGTCGGCGCGGGGCTTGAGGTTGGCGATCTCCAGCGCGCGCTCCACCGCCGCGTCGCGTTCGGCGCGCGGCACCCGGTACAGCCGCGCGAACACGCCGAGGATCTGGCGCGCGGTCAGCTCGATGTCGAGGTTGTCCTGCTGGGGGACGACGCCCATGGCCATCCGCGCCTGCTTGGAGTCCGCCGGGAGCGTGTAGCCGAGCACCTCGATCGTGCCCTCGTCAGCGAGCGTCTGCGCGGTGAGCATCCGCATCGTCGTCGACTTTCCGGCGCCATTGGGGCCGAGCAGTCCGAAGCAGCTGCCGGGGCTGACAACCAGGTCGAGGCCGTTGACGGCCGCGATCTGGCCGTAGCGCTTGACCACCCCTCGCAGCTCGATCGACGCCCTCTCCTGGTGCACCATCTTCAGGGTAGCTGCGGCCCGCAGCGACCCCGGAGCGGGCCTAGTCGTCGAGCTCGCCGCCGCCGTTGCCGGCGCCGCCCCCGTTCTCGCCACCGGCGTCGCCGGGGCCCCCGCCGGTTCCCGGCATCTTGAAGATCTGGGCGAGCTGCGCAGCCACCATGATGTCTCCGGTGAGTTGGATACGGCCCTTGAAGTAGGCAGCCATCGGATCGGAGTTGCCGCTGATGAGGCGCAGGAACTCGACCCCGTCCATGGTGATCGTCAGCTTGGGGTCGGGGCCCTGGACGCCCCGGTTGGTGCTCGCCGTCCCGTTGTCCACCTCGAGCAGGTAGGTATCGACGCCATCGTCGTGGCGCCCGGTGATGTTCCAACGGATCGTCGTCTTGATGTGGGCGGCGGCCTTGGCGTCCAGCTGCCGCGGCATCTGCCAGAAGACCCCGTCCAGCAGCGCCCGCCGCGCGGGGGACTTCATCAGCTGCTCGAGCCGTTCGGGCGGCGCGTCGCGCACCAGCCGTCCGATGCTGTCGGCGATCTGCGCCGGAGCGTCGGCGGCGAGCTTCTTGAGCTGGTCGAGCGCGCGCTGGGGGTCGAAGTCCATATCGAGGTATGACGGTACTAGGTGCGGACTGTGCCGGCGGTTGCTGCGGCGGTGCCACCACGCAGGCCCGCGATGGCGCGGGCCAGTCGCCCGACGCCGTCGGCGATCGCGCGCTCGTTCAGGTTCGAGTACCCGAAGATGAGCCCTCCCGGCCCCGGGCTCAACCGATAGGGGGCGACGCCGGCGAGTTGGACGCCCGCGTCCGCGGCCGCCTGGATGACGGCGGTCTCGTCAAGGTCATCGGGGAGCCAGGCCACCAGGTGTAGGCCGGCGGCGATGCCCGCCGGCTCGAGCTCGGGCAGGTCCCGGCGGAGGGCCGCCAGGAGCGCATCGCGGCGCGAGCGGTACACGGGCCGCATACGCCGCAGATGGCGGTCGAACTCGCCGCGCCCCAGGAAGTCGGCGAAGGTGAGCTGGTCCAGGATGGGAGAGCCGCGATCGGCGAGCAGCTTGGCCTCGGCGAACGGCGCAACCAGGTCCCGCGGGAGCACCAGCCAGCCGAGCCGGAAACCGGGGGCCAGGGTCTTGCTCGCCGTGCCCGCGTAGGCGACCCGGTCGGGGTCCAGACCTTGCATGGCGCCGACCGGTGCTCGGTCGTAGCGGTACTCGGCGTCGTAGTCGTCCTCGATCACGAGCGCATTGGTGCGTTGTGCCCACGCGAGCACCGCTGCGCGGGCCTCGGGGGAGAGCACGCCGCCCGTCGGCCACTGGTGCGAGGGCGTGAGGATAAGCGCGTCGGCCTCCAGCTCCGAGACGGCGTCGACCCTGACGCCGTCCTCGCCGACGGCCACGCTGACCAGCTCCAGGCCCAGCGCCTGCGCGATCGGACGGGCGTCGTCAGACGGCGACGGGTCCTCCACGGCCAGCGTCTTCGCCCCGCGCGCGGCCAGCATACCCATCAGCAGGGACACCGCCTGGGCGTAGCCGTTGGTGATGACGATCGTCTCGGGGTGGGCCAGCGTGCCGCGCACACGGTTCAGATAGGCCGCCAGCGCCGCGCGCAGCTCCACCGCGCCGCGCCCGTCGAGGTAGCCGAGGCGCTCGTCGGGCGCCTCGGCGAGCACTCGCCGCACGGAGCGCAGCCAGGCGGCACGGGGAAACGCCCCCACGTTGGCGCGGCCGTAGCCGAAGTCCACCTGGATACGGGTGGTCGGCGCGCGCGGCCGCGGCGGCGCGGCGACGGGAGCTGGGGCGGGATCGGCGCGTCCCGGCTCGGCGGCTGCCGGGGCCACCTGGGTGTAGCCGCCGCTGCGGCTCGTCAGGTACCCCTCGGCCACGAGCTGGGCGTAGGCCTCGACCACGACGCCCCGCGAGACCCCCAGCCCGGCGGCGAGCGCGCGGCTGGGCGGCAGAGCGACGCCACCGGGTAGCGCTCCGGTCCGGATGCGCTCCCGGATCGACGCCTCGATCTGGCGGTGCAGTGCCACGCCGCCATCGCGGTCCAGCGCGATCAACAGCTCCGAGACCGGCGACAGATTGGTACTCGAAACCACCATACAAACGGACCTTATCAGGGGGACCGATTCCTGAGAGCCTCCAGGACATGACAACCACCGCGCAGGTTCCCACCACCACCCGCCGCCCCCACTTTGACGGAGAGCTCCTGTTCCCAGGCACGCCCGCCTACGACGCCGCTCGCACCGTGTGGAACGGCATGATCGATCACCATCCCGCGCTGATCGTCCGGTGCGCCACCGTGACCGACGTCGTCACCGCTGTGCGCATGGCCCGCGAACGCGAACTGGAGATCGGCGTGCGCTGCGGCGGCCACAACATCGCCGGACACGCCGTCCCCGACGGTGGGCTGATGATCGACCTCACCGGCCTGGATCGCGTGACGGTCGACCCAGTCGCGCTGCGCGCCCACGTGCAGGGCGGCGCGATGCTCGGCGCGCTGGACCGCGCCACGCAGCCGTACGGTCTGGCGACGACCGCCGGCAACATCTCGCACACGGGCGTGGGCGGGCTCACGCTGGGAGGCGGGATGGGCTGGCTGGCGCGCCAGCACGGGCTGACCTGCGACAACGTCGTGTCCTACACCGTCGTCACCGCTGAGGGCGACGTGGTGCGGGCCACCGCCGATGAGCATGCCGACCTGTTCTGGGGTCTGCGTGGCGGCGGCGGCAACTTCGGGATCGTGGTGGAGTTCGAGTTGCGACTGCACCCGGTGGGGACGCGGACGCTGGTCGCCGACCTCAGCTTCCCGCTCGACCGCGCCGCCGAGGCGCTGCGCGGCTGGCGCGACCTGGCCGACGAGGCGCCCCGCCAGGCGACGCTCACCGCCGAGATCGCCGGTGATTCGGTCACCCTCGGGTACGTGTGGGTGGGTGACCCGGAGGCGGGACGCGCGCTGCTGCCGGCGCTGCGCTCGATCGGCCGTCCGGCGCACGAGGCCGTGCATGAGCTGTCCTACTTGACGCTCCAGACCCGCGACGACACCACCGAGGCGTACGCGTTTCGCCGTTACTGGAAGGGGCACTACCTGCCCGCCCTGCCCGACGCCGCGGTGACCGCGCTGCTGGACCGCGACCCGGGCGACGCCACGCTGCCCGGCGTGAGCCTCCAGGCCTACGGCGGCGCGATCGCCGACGTCGACCACGACGCCTCGGCGTTCAGTCATCGCGGGACGCGCTTTGAATACGTCGCGAGCGTGAAGTGGAGCGATCCCGACGAGGACGATCTGCGCATGGGGGCCGCGCGGCGGGCCGCCGCCAAATTGGACCCGTTCGCCGACGGCGCCTACGTCAACGCGCTCAGCGACGAGGGCGCGTCCGGCGTGCGCCGCGCGTACTCGGACGCCAAACTGGCCCGGCTGACCGCGGTCAAGGACGCCTACGACCCCGAGAACATCTTCCACCTCAACCACAACATCGCGCCCAGCGCGCGCTAGGAGCCCAAGGTCATGCGACGCATCATCAACTCGACCTACATCACGCTGGACGGCGTGATCGAGAACCCGCAGGACTGGCCTTCGGGCCGTCACGAGGACGACGGCCGCGGTGGGGAGATCCAGACCGAGCTGCTGCTCGGCTGCGATGCCCTGCTGCTGGGCCGCCGCACCTACGAGGCGTTCGTCCCGGTGTGGACCTCGATGTCAGGCGACCCGTACTCGGACCACATCAACGCGATGGAGAAGTGGGTGGTGTCCAGCAGCCTGACCGATCCGGCATGGAACAACTCCGAGGTCATCGCCGGCGACGTGGCGGGCGAGGTCGCGCGCCGCAAGGCCCAGGACGGCGGGGACATCGTCCAGTACGGGTTCGGGCCGGTGACCGACCTGCTGATGGCCCACGGCCTGCTCGACGAGCTGCGGCTGTGGGTGCACCCCTTCATGCTGGGGACCGGCGGCGCCGGCGACCTGCTGTTTCGCCACGAGCGCGCGGGCCGGTTCGAGCTGACCGACGCGACGACGCTGGCCTCGGGCAACGTCGTGCTCACCTACAGCGTGGCGTGACCTGTCCGCGGAAGCGGTGATGACCGGGGTACCATCGGCTCCCGCGGGCGGTTAGCTCAGCTGGTAGAGCGCCTGCCTTACAAGCAGGAGGTCACTGGTTCGAGCCCAGTACCGCCCACCTCGCGGAACCCGCGTCTGAGCAGCGATTTCGCCCAGTTGCTCGCGGTGTGCGTCATGACGTCAGTTGATCTCGACGCACTTCTGACGCACATCGTCGTCACGGCGCGCAGCGGCGATCGCGTCCTCGGCGCTGATCCGCGGGGCGTCGTCGAGTTCTTCGATGACGTGCCCGTACGTGCGCATCGTGAGGTGCGCCGAGTGCCCGAGCTGGCGGGCGACGTAGATGACCGATCGGCCCTCGTGCAGCAGCAGCGAGGCGAAGCTGTGCCGCAGGTCGTACGGGCGCTGGTACGACAACCCGACTCCTTCAGCGCAGTCGCCCAAACGCGCGTGATCCACAGCTCGTAGCCGTTCTCGGTCCACTCCTTGTCGTGATCAACGAACGTCCCGTTCCCGTTGAACGCGGGGATCACGGCCGCTGCGTCGTCGGGTCGGCCCGACAGCAGCCGCCACTCGCGCAGTCCTTGCGCGAGCGGTGCGAGCAGGCGCACCGATCGCGGCTGCGTGCTGTGACGTCGGGTCTTCGGCGCGTGCACCGTCAGCGTGCGCTCGCCGACGTGCCCCCAGCGCAGGGCTCGCGCTTCCTGCGGTCGCAACCCGGCGTACGCGAGCAGGTAGACGAACATCGCATCTCGCGGCCGTAGAACCACGCAGATGCGCTCGACCGTCACGGGCGCGAGCGGACGCACTTCCTCGGTCGCCGCCGGTGCCGCCTTCCTGACGAGCCGCTGCGGGTTGCTCGTGATGCGCCCCGCCTCAAGCGCGCGCTGCAGAATCCCGCCGACCAGCGTCAGCGACTTGCGCGTCGACTCGACGGGTGCGCCTGCGGCGAGGCGGTCGGCCTGCCATCGACCGATGACCTCGGGCGTCAGCTCGCGCAGTCGGTAGCCGCCGAGCCCCGGCGAGACGTGCCCGTCGTACAGGCTGGCGTACAGGTCGCGCGTCTTGGGCGCGAGCGGTGCGGCGTGAATCGGTGTCCACGTGTTCTCGACGTAGTCGTCGAGCGTCTCTGAGCCGCCGTCGAGCGCGGCGAGGGTGCCGGTCTGCTGGGCGTCTTTGACGCTCATGTCGAAGCGCTCGGCGTCGCGCCTGCGGCGGAATGACTTCGAGCGCATCCTGCCGCCCTCTCGCCAGCGCACGGCCCAAACGCCGGTGCGTGTCTGCTGCACGCTCACGATGCGCGCGGGGTAGCGTTGCGGGTGCTCATAGGACGTGTCTCCTTTGGGCCATGCTCCCGACCGTTGGCGCGGTGCGGGAGCGCTTATTTGTCGTCACGACTCTAATCGACATCATGCGCGCTCCCGCTTGAGCGCTCGACGCATCGGCCCCGGCCCCGACCGCCGGCGGTGCGGGCGAGACGACCGGGCGCTCGCGGTCATCGCGCGAGGCTCGCCGTGCGCCCAAGCGGCGACCGCGTCGGCCGAGATCACGTAGCCGCGCCCGCGCTTGACCGCCTCAAGCTCGCCGCGAGCGATCGCGGCGCGAATCGCGCGCTCGGTGCGCCTCAGCTCGAGCGCGAGCGTCGCGACGGTGTAGGCGGCTGCGGTAAGCGTCGGCTCGTCCATCGGGGTCGCGATCAGCTCGCGCAGCCTCGCGAGCGCGACCGGGTCACCGGCCAGCTCGTCGAGCAATGCGCGGGCCAGGTCGCTCACGCCGTGACTGCCCCGTCCCCATCGAACAACGTCTCTGACCGCTGCCAGCGTTTCTCGGCGTTGCGGTAGATCTCGCCGAGGTCGGCGAGTCGCTCCAACGCTCGGCGAACCGTGCCGTCGTTCTTGCCCCGGCCGATGGAGACAGCCAGCTCGGCAGTCGACCACGAGGGGGTTGCCACGTTGCCGCCGCCATTACTAGGAGTGGCAACGTGGCAACCCCGATTCATCGCGGCTCGTAGCTCTGATTCGATCTCGCTTCTGACCGGTGCTTCGCGCTCGCGCACGAACGCCTCGGCCTCCTCCACGCTGACCCGGCCGTCGTCGCTCTGTGACCGAACCGTCAGCCACCGGTCCCCGCGCTCGGCGGCGAACCGGGCGAGCGGGTTGGCGAGACGCCGGCGCGTCTTGTCGGGGTCGTCGCGGTCGCGGTCGAGCATCACGCACCAGTCGATGCACGCGCCGATCGCCGATGACCCTCGATACTCCTCGCCGCCCTTCTGCGCGTGATGCACGAGCGAGAACGCCGTCTCGGTGCCGTGCGCCAAGTCGCGCAACGGGTCGAGCGCCGCTGCGACCTCGGCCTCGTCGCGCTCATCCCCGCGCCAGAGCGATCGGAAGCTGTCGAGCAGCACGAGATCGGCCCGGTGGTCGCGGGCGAGTTCGGCGACCATGTCGAGGTGCTTGCGCAGCTCAAAACCGCGCGCCTCGGCGATCGCGAGATTGTGCGCATGCTCGGCGGTGAGTCCCATCGCTCGCACGCGACGGTGGATCTCGCGCTCACCGTTCTCGGCGTCGATCAGCAGCACGCGTCCCGCCTTGACCTCGATCCCCCCGGCCGCGCCGCCGCCCGACGCCATGCATACCGCCAGCGCAAGCTGCACGAGGCTCTTGCCGCGCTTCTCGCGACCGCCGAACATCGTCAGCTTGCCGCGACAGAACACGCCCTCGGCGAGCCAGTACAGCGGGTCGGGCCTCGACTGTCACCAGCCGCAGCGTGTCGAGCACGCGCAGCACTGGCGCGCGCTGGGCGGGCTCGGCGTTCGTCGTCGTCGCCTTCGCGGCCGCGCCGTTAGCACTCTTGCGGGCGTAGTCGCTGATGCTGAGATCGGAGCTGGAGCGCAAGAGCGTGTAGTCGATGTCGCTGCTCACGGGCGACCTCCATTGGTGCGTTTCGGTTGGTAGCGGCGGGCGACGTCACGGGCGACGTCGTGGGCGTGCTCGCGGTCGAGCGGGCATCGCGCCTCGTCGATCTCGACCGTGGTGTTGAGGTACACGTCGGTGAACCCGACGAGCGCCGCCTCGCCGAATCCGATCGAGCGGCAGAGGCCGAGGAATCGCAAGAGGAACTCGCGCCGATGGGGGATCGCAACGAGCTGCCCGTCCTCGGGCGCGATCGAGTTCAACGTGGGCGTCGGTGCGTCGGGCAACTCACCCGTGATCTCGTCGAGCGCGTACGTCTCCCCCGTGAACGCGTCAAGTCGCGCCACACGCCCGGTCTTGTGCGAGCGCGAGCCTGGCAGGCGCAGCACGCGAGCGGCGTCACACGAGGCCGGGTCGGCGTCGAGGTGATGCGCGAGACGCCGCAGATGCGCGGGGGCGTCGTCGGCGAGCACGGGCTCGGTCAGCGCCCACCACGCGTGGCGCTTCCGCGCCGTCCCGTCGAGGCCACCTGACAGCACGACGGCGGTCGGCGGCGGTTCGAACATCGCGAGCTTGGCGACGGCACGCTCGGAGTCGCAGTCGGCCCACAGCACGCGCAGCGGCGCATAGCGACGCTCGTCGTCGCCCTCTCGCCCGAGGCGCGGTGCCATCCCGACGTGCACGTCGACGTCGCGCGGGGTGAGGCTCGCAGCGATCTCGTCGGCGTCGGCTGCGGTTCGCGCCCAGCGTTTGCGCGGCGCGGGCCAGATGTCGCAGAAACCCCGCAGCTCGATCAGGTGCTCGCCGTCGTCGACGAGGGAGAGCAGCGCACGACGCCCCTCACGCGGGTCGACGAACGCGCTCATGCGACGCGCTCCCCCTCGAGCCGTCGAATCCTGACCTCCAGCTCGCGGAGGCGCTCGACGAGCTGCGTGATCGTCACCCGCTGACGATCGTCGTGCTGCTGAGCGAGCGCGACGGCGTCGCGCCGGCGCCACCCCTGCTGCTCGGCGTAGCAGCTCGCGCAGTACGCGTGCCACTCCTCGTCGGTGGCCTCGCCGCACTCGCAGCAGAAGCCGTCCGCGCCGTTCACGTACTCGGCCACGGGCCATCACCTCCAGGGTCTTTGACACGCGCAAACCAGCTCGCGATGAGGGCACGTCGAAGCGCCCGGCCGAGCCGGGCTAGCGCGGGTAAGTCAGGTTCGCTAGATGAGTCGTCGCCGCTGTCGCCGCTGCGCGACGACGCTCGACTGATGGTCCTCGGGCGCGCGGCCCGAGGGCGTGGCGCGGTGCGCGGGCAAGCGCACATGACGACTGGCGCAGGGGTCGACGAGGCGCGGGGGGTTCTCATGTCCTCGCGCTGCTCGTGCACCTCGATCTTGAACGCCTCAAGCTTCCGCCGCCAGCGTTCGTCGTCCGAGGCGTCGATCTGCGCGTCGACCCTCGCCAGCACTGCGGTCATCCGCTCTTCAGGCGTGCCCTTCGGCTCGGGTTGCGGCTGGGCGCGAGCGCGCTTCGCGGCCTCGTAGGCGTCGCGCAGGTTCTCCCAGTCAGCCCAGTCCTGGTCAAGTTCGGCGGTCAGGCTCGCGATCTCGTCGCGCAGCGCCGACGCCGCCTCGTCGTCGAGACTGTCCACCGTGTCGCGCAGAGCGTCGATCGCCCGCTCTTGCTTGATCAGCGGGAAGCGCTGCTCGTGGATTCGATCGAGGATCTCGTTGATCTCGCGAATCTCGTCTGAACCACCCACCGTGGATGGCATCATCCCACCTGCGTCCACAGCGCTACAGCTTTGCGCGCTCGCGCCGAGTTGTCTAGATGGCAACCCCGGCCCCGTCCGGGGTTGCCTCATGTTCAGGGCAAGCCGGTCAACGATCGCCGTTGCTCGGGTGTCAACGTCACGAAACCGTGCCAGTAGCGCTGGACGACGCGTGCATGCGCGACCCCGCCGTGCCGCGCCATCAGTGTCTCGATCTCCTCAAGCTCGGCTGGCGTCGGATCGGGAACCCCCGGCGGCAGGACGCGGTAAGGCGCGACCTCGTCGAACGTGCCGACGACGAGATCCCGCCACCCGGCGGGCATCAGCTCGCCTTCCTGCGCTTCGCCGGCGGCTTGCGCTTGGGCTTGTCGTCGACGCGCTCAACCAAGCCGAACGCCAGTGCCTGCGCCACCGACGCCTCGCTGGCGGTGAACATCGAGCCCTGCTGGTGCGCCCCGCCCGGCGACACGACGTCTCGGAGCGCCCTGTAGGTGCCCTCGGCCATCACGGCGAGAGCAGATAGGCCGCGTTCACGTCGCCCCACGCCCAATCGATCCGCATCGTCAGCCTGGCCGTGATCGCGTCAGCGGTGAACTGGGCGTCGCCCGAGAAATCCACGCTCGCGTCGCGGCGGATCGCGGTTTGAATGAAGCGCGCCTCGGTCACGAGCGCATGACCTGCGGCCAGCCCGGCGGTTGGAATGAGCTGGCAACCGGCGATTCGCGTCGCCGGGGCTCCCTCGACACTCGCCGCGTCGGGGGCGAGGATGTACTGCCCGGTGGATGCCTTGAGCTGGCGCAAGCTCGTGGCGTCAAGAGGGTTGATGAAGCAGGTATTGGGCGCGCCGCCGTGCCCTTGGATCACGCCGACCGCGGCCAAGATCGAATCGATCGAAACGCCGCCCGAAGCCCCCGGCAATGTGGCGTTCAGCAGCCCTGCTGGCTGGATCGCGGTTGCCGCCGCGGTGCCGAACGCCGCGCTGTCGATCGCCACGCCCAGACCGCGGACCATCGAGTTCGCGACCTCCTGCAACTCATCGACGCTCGCGTCCTCCACAGCCTCGGTGCTGCAGGAGATGACGTTGCCGATCTTGCGCGGAACCAAGCTCAAGATGTCGGCGTCGCCGCTGTCGCTGGGGATCTCCTGCAGCT
>CAVRKJ010000020.1:0-526376 GCA_963721515.1 uncultured Actinomycetota bacterium
ATTTGCAGCCACTTCTGATGCCGCCGCTGGGGCTCGAACCCAGGACCTTCGGATTAAAAGTCCGCTGCTCTACCAGCTGAGCTACGGCGGCGAGAACCGCATGATCGCGTACTGCTGAGGCTAGCCCGCGTACGCCACGGTCTCGATCTCGACGAGCATGCGGGGGTCGATGAGGCCCGAGACCTCGACCATCGTCATGAGCGGCCGGTACTCGGCGAAGATGTCGCCGTGGGCGCGGCCCACCTCCTCGGCCCGCGAGATGTCGGTGACGTAGACGCGATTTTGGATGACGTCCGCCGGGCCGAGCCCCACACGATCCAGCTCGTGAAGGATCTTGGCGAATATCTCGACGGCCTGCTCGTACGGTGTCGAGCCGCAGACCGAGCCGGCGGGCCCGACCGATGTCGTGCCGCCGACGAGGACGAACCCGCCAACGCGCAGCAGGCGGCTGAAGCCGTACCGGGTCTCGAAGGGGGACGGGGGATCGCCGGGGAGGCGCTCGGTCAGGTCCGACGGGCCGGGGAGACGCTCGGTCAATGGAGGAAGTGGCGGCGGCTGGTGAACACCATCGCCCCACCAGCCCTGTCGACCGCCTCCACCGTGATGTGGTCCCGGACCGATCCGCCGGGTTGGATGATCGCGGTCACGCCGGCCTCCAGGGCCAGCTCAGGACCGTCGGAGAACGGGAAGTAGGCGTCGGAGGCCATCACGCCGCCCTCCACCCCATCGCGGGCCTTCTGCAGCGCCAGGCGCACGGAGTCCACGCGGCTCATCTGGCCGGCGCCCACACCCACGGTCTGAAGGTCGCGGGCGATGATGATCCCGTTGGACTTGGTGTGCTTGCACACGCGCCAGGCGAACGAGAGCTGCTGCCACTCGGCCTCGGTGGGCCGGCGCTCGGTGACCACCTGCATCTCGGAGCGGTCCTCGAGATCGAAGTCGCGGTCCTGGACGAGGAGGCCGCCGACGACCTGGCGCAGGTGGGGCTCGATCATGTTGGGAATGCGGCGCTCCTGGTCATCGAGGATCCGCGTGTTGGGCTTCTCGGCCAGCACCTCGAGCGCCTCCTCGTCATAGCCGCGGGCGAACAGCAACTCGACGAACTGCTCCGACAGCGCCCGCGCCACCTCGCCGTCGACGCCCCGGTTCAGGCACACGATCCCGCCAAACGCCGACTGGGGATCGCACGAGTAGGCCTTGCGATAGGCCTCGATCGCGGTGGATCCGCAGGCCACGCCGCAGGGGTTGTTGTGCTTGATGATCACGCACGCCGGGATCTGGAACTCGGACAGCAGGAGCCGGCCGGCGTCGAGATCGAGCAGGTTGTTGAACGAGATCGGCTTGCCACCCAGCTGGGAGATCATCGACAGCACGTGCGTACGCGCGCCCACCTGCTCGTAGTAGGCGGCACGCTGGTGGGGGTTCTCGCCGTAGGGCAGCTCGAGCACCTTCTCGAACGCGCGCACGAACAGGGGCGGGAAGTCCTCGCGCTTCTCCTGGAACCAGCGGGCGATGGCGGTGTCGTAGCGCGCGGTGTAGGCGAATGCCTCCGCGGCCAGACTCTCCCGCGTCGTGGGCGACAGGCGGCAGTCGGACTCACGCAGCTCGGCCAGGATCGCGTCGTAGGCCGAGGGGTCCACCACCGGCACCGCGTAGGCGTTGTTCTTGGCCGCCGCACGAATCATCGTGGGACCACCGATGTCGATGTTCTCGATGATCTCCTCGTCAACCGCGCCGCGCTGGGCGGCCGTGCGCTCGAACGGGTAGAGGTTCACGCACACCAGGTCCACGAACTCCACAGCGTGCTCCTCGGCGGCGCGGAGGTGCTCGTCGTTGTCGCGTATCGCCAGCAGCCCCGCGTAGAGCTTGGGGTGCAGCGTCTTGACCCGGCCGTCCATGATCTCGGGGAAGCCGGTGAGCTCGGAGATCGAGCGGACGCGGATCCCGTTCTCGATCAGCTCGCGCGCGGTACCCCCCGTGGAGATGACCTCGATGCCCAGTTCGGTGAGGCCGCGCGCGAACTCCACGATCCCCGTCTTGTCGGAGACCGACAGCAGCGCTCGCTGGACCTGGACCTCCTCGGACGCAGGGGCCGGGACGCTCATCGGCTGCGCACTCGCGTCCATAGGACCCCAATCTACCGTGAGATGACGACTCGGCGCGGGTTGGCAGGGTCCAGCCGGACCGCGCCCCGGGCGATCAGACGGACCGCCTCCACCAGCAGCTCGTGCTCGATCGGATGCAGCCGCCCGAGCACAGCGTCGGCGTCGACGGCATCGGGGAGCTCGAGCGCCCGCTGGAAGATGACCGGGCCGGTGTCCGTGCCGCCGTCCACGAAGTGCACGGTGACGCCGAACACCTTGACGCCGTACTCGAGCGCCTGCTGCACTGCGGCGAGGCCCGGGAACGCCGGCAGCAGCGCCGGATGTACGTTGATGACGCGATCCGGGAAGACGGCCAGGAACCCATCAGAGAGGAGCTGCATGTAGCCGGCCAGTACCACCAGCTCGACGTCGCGCTCGCGCAGCCAGCCGGCCATGGCCGCGTCACGGGCCGCGCGGTCGCCGAAGCCCTCGGACGCGAACACCTCGGCGTCGATGCCGGCCTCACGCGCACGAGACAGGGCTCGCGCCGCCGGCTTGTCCGAGGCCACCGCGCGCACCACCACGCCGTCGCGCCCGTGGGCTTGGTCGATCAGCGCCTGGAGGTTCGTGCCGGTGCCGGACGCCAGGACGCCGACGTTCATGCGGCTGCCAGCTTCGGGAAGCGCCCTCCCGTGGAGCGCAGCGTCCCGGTGCGCAGCAGCTCGTCGACGCGGCCCAGGACGTCCTCGGAGCGCAGGTGCGCAAACGCCCCGTACCCGGTCAGGCCGTCGTAGGCGTTCTGCACCACTACCTTGGAGCGCCCGCCGCGCAGGATCTCGACGGCGCGGGTCCGGCCCACCGGAGGCTGGGCGCCGACCACCACCTCCAGGATCGCGGTGTCCAGGTCCCCGGCCGAGGCGGTGTCCGCGCCACCGCCGGACGCGCGGGCGCGGCCGGGGGCGGGAACGAGCGCCGGATCGCACACGTCACAGCACGGCACCCCCGGCAGCGGCGCGCCCGCCGACCGATCGCCGAAGTGCTCGAGCAGCGCCGCCCTCCGGCAGGCCTGGCCCTCGACGTAGCCCCACACCGAGCGGTACTGGCTCCAGCGCACCCGCTCGGCGTCGCGAGCCGATGAGACGCACCAGGCCGCGGCGCGGCGGTCCCAGCCGCCGGTGATCTGGCCCACGGCCCGGTCGGGCGGGGCCGGCGCGGGCGCGATCACCCCGGCGCGGGCGAAATGGCCGAGCACGGCGCGGACGGTCTCCTCGTCCCCGGGGCCGCGGTCACCCACCAGGCCCGCCAGTTCGGACACGGGCAGGTCATACCGCCCGTCGCAGCCCGCCCAGGTGAGCCGCTCGCCGACGCGATCAAACGCCTCGGGTGACAGCCGCGAGCGCTGGATGAAGAAGACGTGCAGGCCCTTGTCGCGGGACTCGGCGAACAGCAGGCAGCGCGCGGGCACGCCGTCGCGCCCGGCGCGGCCCGCCTCCTGGTAGTAGGCCTCCAGGGAGCTGGGCACGGCGGCGTGGGCGACGGTGCGCACGTTTGCCTTGTCAATCCCCATGCCGAAGGCGTTAGTGGCGACGATCACCTCGGCGCGCCCGCTCATGAACTGCTCCTGCGCATTGCCGCGCCGCTCCGGAGGCATGCCGGCGTGGTAGGAAACGACGCCGCAGTCCAGGGCCCGCGCCAACATCTCGGCGAGCTTCTCCGTGGCACCGCGCGTGCCGGCGTAGACGATGGCGGGGCGGGCGCCCGGTTCCGACAGCGCCGCCACCAGGCGCTGCTCCTTGTCACGGGCGCCCCCGCACCGCACCACCGCGAAGCTGAGGTTGGGTCGGTCAAAGCCGGTGGTGACGCGGACCGGGTCGTCCAGGCGCAGCCGGCCCGCGATGTCCTGCGCGACGCGGGGCGTGGCCGTCGCCGTCAACGCCATCACCGAGCGCGCGCCGACCCGCGCCGCCGCGTCGGCGAGCGTGAAGTAGTCAGGCCGGAAGTCGTGGCCCCACTGCGAGACGCAGTGCGCCTCGTCCACCACGAACAGGCCGACGTCGATGGTGGCCAGGGTGCGCGCGAACGCGGGAGAGGCAAACCGCTCGGGCGCGATGTAGAGCAGCCGGACCTCCCCGCGGCGCACGCGGGCCATGGCCTCGGCGTTGGCGTTGTGGCTGCGCTGCGAGTTGATCATCGTCACGCGACCCGGGGCGATCCGGTGGACCGCCCACGCCTGGTCGCGCATCAGTGCCACCAGCGGGGAGACGACGATCGTCAGGTCCTCGCGCATCAGCCCCGGCAGCTGGTAGCACAGCGACTTGCCCGACCCGGTCGGCATCACCACCAGGGCATCGCGGCCGCTCAGCGCCGCGGACACCGCCTCGGCCTGACCGGGGCGGAAGTCCGCAAAGCCGAACCAGCGGCTCAGCGCCTCGTGTGATTGGGACCCGCCCACCCGGCCGACGATACCGTCGGACCCGGGCGGCAAAGATCAGACGCGAGCGAGCGGGAGTTCGGGCTCCAGCGCGTACTTGCCGCTGGCCCCTTCGGTCCCGGCCAGCGGATAGTCGCCGCTGAAGCAGGCGTCGCAGTGCTCTGCACGCGAGCCGCCGATGGCCTCGTAGACGCCCTCCAGCGACAGGTAGTGCAGCGAGTCGGCCCCGAGCTCGGCAGAGATCTCGTCCACGGTGCGGCCGTGGGCGATCATCTCCTCGCGCGTGGACATGTCGATCCCGTAGTGGCACGGGTGCTTGATGGGCGGGGCGGAGATGCGCAGGTGGACCTCGGCGGCGCCGGCATCGCGCAGCATCTTCACGATCTGGCGATCGGTGGTGCCGCGCACGATCGAGTCATCGACGACGATCAGGCGCTTGCCCGCAACCACCTCGGGCACCGGGTTGAACTTCATGCGCACGCCCTGGCGGCGCAGCTCCTGGCCGGGTTGGATGAAGGTGCGGGCCACGTAGCGATTCTTGATGAAGCCGTCATCGGTGGGCAGCCCGGAAGCGCGGGCCAGGCCGCGCGCCGCCGCGTTGCCGGAGTCGGGCACGGGGATGACCACGTCCGCGTCGACCGGCGCCTCGCGCCACAGGTTCTCGCCCATGCGCGCACGGGCCACCTGGAGAACGGTGCCGCCCATGCGCGAGTCGGGACGTGCGAAGTAGATGTACTCGAACACGCAGAACGCGCGCCGCGCGCCGCTCACGACCTGGCGAGAGGTGAGGCCGTCAGCGCTGAGCGTGACCACCTCGCCGGGCAGCACGTCGCGGATCAGGGTGGCGCCGATGAGATCCAACGCGCACGATTCGCTGGCCACGCACCACGCCGGCCTCTCGTCGGACCCCGGCGGCGGATCGATCCGCCCGATCGCCAGCGGGCGCAGGCCCTGGGGGTCGCGGAAGGCGAGCACGGCGTCCTCGGTCGTGACCACCGTGGAGAACGCGCCGCTCAGCCGGGGCAGGACGTCGGCGATCGCGTCTTCGATCCGCGGCGCGGGATGGGTGGCCAGCAGCGCCGCGATGATCTCGGAGTCCGAGGTGGAGCGGAACGGCACGTCGCGCCCGCGCAGCTCGGAGTGCAGCTCAACGGCGTTGATCAGGTTGCCGTTGTGGGCCAGCGCCAGGGTGCGCTGGTCGTCGCGCACGATCGGCTGGGCGTTCTCCCACTCCGAGGAGCCGGTGGTGGAGTAGCGCACGTGGCCGATGGCCATGTCCCCGACCAGCGAGCGCAGTGTGTTCTCGTCGAACACCTGGGAGACCAGGCCCTGGTCGCGGATGCCCATGATGTTGCCGCCGGGCGTGGCGGTGGCGATGCCCGCCGACTCCTGGCCCCGGTGCTGGAGCGCGAACAGGGCAAAGTAGGCGAGGCGGGCGACGTCGTGGCCGGGAGCGTAGATCCCGAAGACGCCGCACTCATCGCGGGGGCCGTCGCGAAGGTCGTTCACAAGAGGAGACACCGGCCAAGCATTGCGGAGAGCTCGGCTGGACTGGTGTGAAGGCTAGCAGCGGGCCAGTGGCCGTCAGGCCGCGTTCCCGGAACGTGGAGCGTTTCAGCCCAGCGGATGGATCTTGAGGAACCCGCTGCGGCTACAGGAAGCTGGCCAAGCCCCCGGCGCGGGCCTCGGCCAGCCCCGACACCTCGACGCTCAGCACGCCCTCGAGCTCCAGCACGGAGCCGCCGACGCGGCCGATGATCACCAGCCCGCGCAACGCTTCCTCTGCGCCCGACACGATGAACGCCCGGCCCGGCGCCTCGGCGAAAGGATCAAGCCCGTCGGGCAGCGTGACGGTGGCGCCGATGTCACCCGCGATGCAGCACTCGGCGAGCGTCACCGCGATCCCGCCCTCGGCGATGTCGTGGGCGCTACGGACCGCGCCGGTGTTGACCATCGCGCGCACCGCCTCGTGGGCGGCGCGCACGCCCGCCTCGTCCAGCGCCGGCAAGGGGCCTTCGACGGGCTCGCCGCGCAGCTTGGCCAGCTCCGAGCCGGCGAGCGCCGCGCCATGCAGCACACCCACCAGTGCGATGACGTCGCCCTCTCGGGTGAAGGCCAGCCGGCCCGCGCGCGCAGGATCGGGGAGCCGTCCCACCATGCCGATGACCGGCGTGGGGAAGATGGGGCCGCTGGGCGCCTCGTTGTAGAGCGAGACGTTGCCGCCGACGACGGGGACCCCCAGGGCCCCGCAGGCATCGCGAATCCCCTCCACGGCCTCCACCAGCTGCCAGGCGACGTGGGGCTTCTCGGGGTTGCCGAAGTTCAAGCAGTTGGTCAGCCCCAACGGGGCGGCGCCGACACAGGCGAGGTTGGCGGCGCACTCGAAGACCGCCTCGGCGGCGCCGCGTCGCGGGTCGCAGGCGACCCGACGGCCGTTGCCGTCGATGGAGACCGCGATCGCCTCGCCGGTGGGCAGCGCCAGGACGGCGGCGTCGGCGTCATCGGGCCGGCGCACGGTCCGCGACTGCACCACGGGGTCGTACTGCTCGAACACCGGCAGCCGGGAGGCGATGTTGGCCGAGCCCAGCAGCGTCACCAGGATGTCCGCCGCGTCGGCGTCGGTCCCGAGCACGGCCGCGGCGGGCGCGTACAGCGGCTGGGACGGCGGCGCCGGCTCCAGGTCATAGAGCGGGCAGTCGTCCACGAGGATCCCGACCGGCAGGTCGGCCACCACGTCGCCACCGGCCCGCACACGGAGGCGGCTGGAGTCAGTGACGGTCCCGATCGGCGTGGCCAGGGTCTCCCAACGCTCGCACACGGCGATGACCGCCGCCACCTGCTCGGGCTCCACCACGCACAGCATCCGCTCCTGGGACTCGGAGACCATGATCTCGAAGGGCTCCATGCCGGGCTCGCGCAACGGCACGAGCGCGCAGTCGATGTCCAGGCCGACGCCACCCTTGGACGCCATCTCCGACGATGAAGACGTCAGCCCGGCGGCGCCGAGGTCCTGCAGCGATACCAGCAGCTCGGAGTCCAGCAGCTCCAGGCAGCACTCGAGCAGCTTCTTCTCCGCGAACGGATCGCCGATCTGCACCGAGGGGCGCTTGGCCTCGTCGCCCTCGCCGAGCTCGGCCGAGGCCAGCACGGAGGCGCCGCCGATGCCGTCTCGGCCGGTCAGCGCGCCCAGCAGAACGAGCACGTTCCCGGGTCCCGCCGCCGCGGCGCGGATGAGCCTCTCGTGGGGCGCCAGACCCAGGCACATGGCGTTGACCAGGCAGTTCTGCTCATACGAGGCCTCGAAGTAGATCTCGCCGCCGACCGTCGGCACGCCGATCGAATTGCCGTAGTGGCCGATGCCGCCGACCGCCCGGTCCAGCAGGTAGCGGGAGCGCTCGGACTCAGCCGGCTCGCCGAAGCGCAGCGAGTCCAGCACTGCGATCGGGCGGGCGCCGACCGCGAACACGTCGCGCAGGATCCCGCCGACGCCGGTGGCGGCGCCCTGGAACGGCTCCACGGCGCTGGGGTGGTTGTGGGACTCGACCTTGAAGGCGACGCCGAGGCCGCCACCGACGTCAACGACGCCGGCGTTCTCCCCCGGCCCCATGAGCACGGCCGGGCCCTCGGTGGGGAGCCGGCGCAGCAGCTTCTTGGAGTGCTTATAGGCGCAGTGCTCCGACCACATGAGCGAGAGCATCGCCAGCTCGGTGACGGCCGGCTCGCGGCCCAGCCCGGAGACGATCAGCTCGTACTCGGCATCGGTGAGCCCGAGCTCGCGGTGGGTGGCGGGGGCGGCGTTGGGCATCACTGCGGCGGCGCCCAGACGGGGCTAGACAAGGGCGCCGTCGGCGACGTGGGCGCGGATGGACTCGAAGATGGCCAGCCCGCCGGTCGGCCCGGTGAGCGGATCGACCGCGTGCTCGGGGTGGGGCATGAGCCCGAACACGTTGCGCGGCTCGTTGCACACCCCGGCGATGTCGTTGAGCGAACCGTTGGGGTTCTCGCCCGGCGCGTAGCGCAGGAGCACCTGATCGGCCGCCTCCAGGCGCGCGAGCTGCTCGTTGGGCGCGTAGTAGCGCCCGGTGGTGTGCTTGACCGGGATCGACAGGCGCCGGCCGGGCGCGCACTGACCGGTGAAGGGCGAGTCGGCGGTCACCACCTCGAGCTCGACCTGGCGGAAGATGAACCGCAACGAGGTGTTGGGCAGCAGCGCCCCGGGGAGCAGGCCGGCCTCGCACAGGACCTGAAAGCCGTTGCAGATCCCCAGCACGAGCCCGCCGGCGGCGGCGAACTCGGCGACCTCCTCCATCACCGGGGCGAAGCGCGCGATGGCGCCCACCCGCAGGTAGTCGCCGTAGGAGAAGCCGCCCGGGACTATGACCGCGTCGACTCCCTGCAGGTCCCGGTCGCCGTGCCACAGGATGACCGCCTCCCCCACCCGCCGGCACGCCAGCAGGGCGTCGACCTCATCGCAGGAGCCGGGGAAGCGGATGACGCCGAACTTCACAGTTGGGGGGACACCCCCCAGTTGGGGGGACACCCCCCAACGACCCCCCGCTGGCGGGACGACCGGTCGCGACGTCACGAGCTGACCGTCTCGGCCTCGACGATCTCATAGTCCTCGATCAGCGGGTTGGTGAGCAGGCGCTGACACATCTCCGGCAGCCGCGCCGGGTCCTCGACGTCGAGCTCGATCAGCCGTCCGACGTGAACGTTGCTCACCCCGGTGAAGCCCAGCGCGGGAAGCGCGCGCTCCACAGCCTGGCCCTGGGGATCGAGGATGCCGGCCTTGGGCTTGACCAGAACCCGGGCGCGCATCAGGCTCGGGTGCGCTGCACCCAGGCGCTGAACGGCTCGCCGGTGATGCGCTCGTAGGCCTCGACGTACTTCTCGCGCGTGCGCGTCACCACATCGTCGGGGATCGGCGGCGCGGGCGGGTTGCGATCCCAGCCGGTGGAGGACGCCCAGTCGCGCACGTACTGCTTGTCAAAGCTCGGCTGGCCGCGGCCGGGCTCGTACTGGTCGGCGGGCCAGAAGCGCGACGAGTCCGGCGTGCACATCTCGTCGCCGATGGTGAGCTCGCCGTCGGCGTCCAGCCCCAGCTCGAACTTGGTGTCGGCGAGGATGATCCCGTTGGCACGCGCGTGCTCGGCGGCGAACTCGTACAGCGAGATCGACACGTCGCGGACGCGCTCAGCCAGCGTCCGGTCGCCGATGAGCGCCACCGCGCCCTCGAAGTCGATGGCCTCGTCATGGCCGACCTCGGCCTTGGTGGAGGGGGTGAACAGCGGCTCGGGCAGGCGGTCTGACTCCTGGAGCCCCTCGGGCAGCGTGTGGCCCGACACCTTGCCGGTGGCCTGATAGTCCTTCCAGCCCGAACCGGTGATGTAGCCGCGCACGACGCACTCGACGCTGAGCATCGTGAGCTTGCGGACGACCATGCCCCGGCCACGTGCCTCCTCGGGCACGCCGTCGGTCACGGAGACGACGTGGTTGGGAACGATGCCGGCCGTGCGCTCGAACCAGAAGGTCGACAGGCCGGTGAGCACGCTGCCCTTGTCAGGGATGGGCGTGGGATGGACGACGTCGTAGGTGGAGATCCGATCCGAGGCGACGATCAGCAGCTCGTCGCCCAGGTCATAGATCTCCCGGACCTTGCCTGAGGCAAGGAGGGAAAGGTCTGCGAGGGCGGTCACCCGGCCGATCCTAGCGCGGGGTTATGACGACCTGGCGCCTGCCTGTGGGGCGGGGCTGGCGCCTGCGTATGGGGCGGGGCTCAGCCCCCTTCGAGCACGTCGCAGCTGAACATCACCGGCGCCTCGGTGGCGTAGTTGGGCACGTCGGCAGCGACCGCCAGGCCCTCCGGCGAGCTCATCGCGGCGCCCAGCGCGTGGATGTCATCGAACTCGGCCTCGAACATGCACCAGTACGGGCTGGTGCCCGCGGGCGCGGCGAGATCGAACGCATAGCGGTAGGCGCGCAGGCCGGGCAGCTTCTCCGCCAGCTTGAGATGCGTACTGGTGTAGTAGGAGCGGAACTTGTCTCGGTCAGCCGGCGGCGGGTACAGGACGACGAGCTTGTGCATCGGGCGAGGGACCTCCTGGTCGTGGAGCTAGGCCGCGACCGCCGGCTGCTCGGCGGAATGGCGGGCGATGAACGCAGCGGTGCGCTCGGCTGTCGCGACGGTATCCCATTGGCGGTCGGGGTGGTTGAAATTCTGGGTGTAGGCATCGCACAGCGCCTTGTTCTGGGCCATCGCCATGAGCAGCCCGACCACGTGGGGCTCGGGGTTGAGGATCATGTTGGTCCAGTCCGAGACGCCATAGACGAACGCCTGGCGCTCGCGGGCCACGCGGCGGCAGAACTGCTCGTCGACGGCGAGGTCGTCCAGGATGGCGTTGCCGATCACCCACGCCGAGTAGGACGCGGAGTTGGCGCCCTGGCCGTTGACCGGGTCCACGACGCAGTGGGCGTCGCCCATGGCCAGCGCGAACGTGCCGTTGCCCAGCCGCACATAGTCCTCGCGCACGACCGGGGTCAGCGCGCCCTGGAGCAGGTCGGTCGGGCCCTGGAGGCAGAAGCTCGAGGTGTCCACCCGCTCGAAGCACATCGGGTAGTGCTCCTCGAGCTTGCGCAGCACGAGCTCGTCGTGGCCGCGCGGATCCTCGTCATAGCTGACGTCGGCCAGCACCTCGAGGTCCCCGCCGGGGATGTTCTCGAACAGCAACGCCGTGGCAAAGCCCTCGCGCGAGGTGATCGGCAGCTCGAGCATCTCTCCGTGGCCCAGGCTGAGATGAACACCCACGCCCTTGGGCTCGGTGTAGCGCACGCCGTGGTAGATGCCCGCCGACAGCCGCCGCTGGGGCTTGTCGTACGGGCACTTCTCCGGTAGCGGCGCGAACATCGCGCCCATGCCGCGGCCCGCCGCCACCACCACGAGGTCGTGGTCCTCGGAGATCCGCTCGATGGCCTGGGCGTCGATCTCCCCCACCACGACGTCGCCTCCCCGCTCGAGGTAGTCCTCGAGCAGCCGGGGCAGGTACAGGCGGTAGTCGATGATGGACGACGGGTGCGCGAAGTCGCCCCGGAACCGCACGGGCTCGGGGGTCCCGACGATCGAGTGCTGGTGGCAGACGTAGCCGTACTCGCTCGCGTCCCAGTGATGGACGCCGAGCGCGCGCTCACGCTCGAGCGTGTGATGGTGGTGGGCCACGGTGTTGAGCAGTCGGCCGGCGGCGATCTGCTCGGCGGTCTTGTCGGTGTAGAGCGTCACCGGGACGTCGTGCTGCTGCAGGAACAGCCCGAGATGCAGACCCGAGACCCCGGATCCCACGATGGCGATGCTGGTCATCCCTCTTCCTCCTTGAGAACGGACCTGTAGCTAACCCGGATCGCCGCCACGGATCAAGCCGCGTCGACGGAAGCTTGCGTTGCGTGGAACGCAATGATGTACCGTGGCCGATCGTGATCGAACTGCGTGAGCTGCGCTCGGTGGGCGCCCTCGTCGAGGAGCTGCATTTCGGGCGCGCCGCCGGCCGGCTCGGCGTGACGCCGTCCACGCTCAGCCGGCGCATCGTGCACCTCGAGCGCGAGCTGGGCGTGAGCCTGTTCGTGCGCACCAGCCGGCGGGTGGCCCTCACCGACGCCGGCCGCCTGCTCGCCACCCGCCTGCCCGCCGCCCTGCGCCAGCTCGACGCCGCGTTGGCAGCAGCCCAGGCTGGGGACGACGGCGGCTGGGAGATTTAGAGGCTCAGACGACGGCGGCGGGCGCGGCGATCTCGTCCAGGCGCCCAACGATCTCATGGGCGTTGCCGACGAACGACGCGTAATCGAAGATGGCGTCGAGGTCGAGATCCGGGAGACCCTCCCCGCCCACCTCGGCCGCCAGCAGCATCCGCAGCGGCGTACGCTCGTCCACCGCCTGCTGGGCGACGCGCTGGACCACCCGGTAGGCATCGTCACGCGTGCTGCCGGCCGCCACCAGCGCCAGCAGAACCCGCTGGGAGAACAGCGCGCCGTAGGTGAGGTCCAGGTTCTCGCGCATGCGTGCGACGTCCACCACCATCCCCTCCACCAGCGCCAGCACCCGCCGCTGCATGTGGTCGAGCAGGATCGTGGAGTCGGGCAGGATGATCCGCTCCACGGACGAGTGGGAGATGTCGCGCTCGTGCCACAGGGCCACGTCCTCCACCGCCGCTGAGGCGTTGCCGCGCAGCACGCGGGCCAGCCCCGTGACCTGCTCTGACTTGATCGGGTTGCGCTTGTGCGGCATGGAGCTGGAGCCCTTCTGGCCGCGGCCGAACGGCTCGCGGACCTCGCCCACCTCGGTGCGCGCCAGGTGGCGTACTTCGGTGGCGAAGCGCTCCATCCCGGCGCCGGCCAGCGCGATCGTCTGCAGCAGCTCAGCGTGGCGGTCGCGGGCCACCACCTGGGTGGAGACCGGCTCGCGCTCCAGGCCGAGCCGGGCCAGCACGCGCGCCTCGAACCCGGGAGAGGTGGCCGAGTAGGTGCCGACCGCGCCTGACACGGCGCCGACCGACGCCTGCGCAAACGCGCGCTCCAACCGCTGCGCGTTGCGGTCGGCCTCGAAGGCGAATCCGGCCAGCTTGATCCCGAAGGTGGTGGGCTCGGCGTGGATGCCGTGGGTGCGCCCGGCACACAGGGTGTCGACGTGCTCGCGCGCCTTGGCGGCCAGCGCGGCGGCGAGGCGGTGGGCGTCGGGCAGCACCAGCGCGGCGACGCGCTCGATCTGGAGCGCCAGGCCGGTGTCAAGCACATCCGAGGAGGTCAGCCCGTAGTGGATCCAGCGTCCGGCCGGCCCGGCCGACTCCGAGAGCACGTCCACGAACGCCGCGGTGTCGTGGTCGGTGACCTTCTCGCGCTCGTTGATGGCCTCCACGGTGAACGTGGCCGCACGGATTGCCTCGATGTCGGCCTCGGTCGGGCCGACCATCTCCTCGCAGGCTGCTACCTCGACGCGGCGCATGGCGTCAAAGCGCGCGAAGTCCGACCAGGCCTCGCCGAGCTCGTGGCGTGTGTAGCGCGCTATCAAGGGCGCCGAAGGCTACGCGACCGCGCTGCTCTGCGGCGGGGATGCCGGCGTGATCGCGGCGACGACGCCGTCGAGCGTGGCCGCGTCGCCGTCGTCGAGCAGATCAGCGTGGGCGGCGGCCCGCAGCACGCAGTCGAGCAGCCCGGGGAAGCGAGCCTCGAGGTCCTCGCGGCGCAGCCGGTTGAGCCGGGTGGTCCCTTGCGCTCGCTGCTGGATCACGCCCGCCTCGCGCAGCACCTTGAAATGGTGCGTGCACGTCGACTTGGTGACCGGCAGAGCGAAGCTGCCGCAGGTGTGATCGCCCTCGCTGTGGGCCAGCTTGGCAACGATCCGCAACCGCACCGGGTCGCTCAGCGCGTGCAGCACAGCGCCAAGCTCCAGCTCCTCCATAGAGGGATGCGCGATCGATTCAGTGGTGTGAGTTGACATTGCCCCTTCCATTGTACGAACCCCGGCGACCTTGTTCGATGATCGTCGTACAAGTTGCTATCGTACGACGTGCATCGTACAACGAACAGCTCTGCGAGGAACCATATGAGGACACGGAGCCCAGCTCCACCGGTCGAGGAGACCACGCGGGTGCCGCGTCCACGCCGCACCGACGCAGCCGTGATCGCGCAGTACATCCAGGACCTGCTCCGGGCGTCCTAGACGCCCCACCCGACCGTCCGCCGGCCCGGCGGGCGGTCTGGCAGCGGCGCACCGCCACTCAGATCCCGAGGATGCGTGCCGCCAGCACGGCCGCGTTGCGGGCGTTGTCGACGCCGACGCAGCCCACCGGCACGCCCGGCGGCATCTGGGAGATGGACAGCAGCGCGTCGAGGCCACCGGCCACCGATGTGCGGCTGGTGAGCGGCACCCCGATCACCGGCAGGTCCGTGTGGGCGGCGACGACCCCGGGAAGCGCGGCCGACAGTCCGGCCCCCGCGATGATCACCTTGATCCCGCGCAGCCGGGCGTTCTTGGCGTAGTCGGCGACAGTGTCGGGCTCGCGATGAGCCGACATCACCCGGGTCTCGGAGCGGATCCCGCGCTCGGTGAGCTCGGTCGCGGCCTTCTCCATCGCGGGTAGGTCGCTCTTGGACCCCATCAGGATCGCCACCTGCGGCGAGTCGACCTCGAGCTCCTCGATCTCCGCGGCGGTCTCGGCCATCGGCGCGACATCGGGGGCGGGGGCGGGGGCCAACCCGCGCTCGGGCAGAGCAGGCTCCGGCGTCAACCCACCCTCAGCCTCGCCGCGCGGCGGCGGGCCAAGGCTCATCGGGCGGCCCTCAGCGCAATGTCGCGCCGCAACTGCCTGCCCTCGAACCGGATCATGTCGGCTGCAGCATAGGCGGCGGCCCGGCTGCGGGTCGGTGTGGCCCCCAGCGCGGTGACACTGAGGACCCGCCCGCCGGCGGTCACGATCTGGCCGCGCGGCGACCGCCCGGTCCCCGCGTGGGTCACGAACACGCCGGGGGGCACGCGGTCAAGGCCGGTGATCACGTCGCCGGCGTGGAAGGACGCGGGATACCCGGCGCTGGCCAGCACGATGGTGACCGCCATCTCGGGCGCCCACTGCAGCGCGGGCATGCCCGCCAGTCCCCCGGGCTCGCACGCCGCCTGCAGGAGCTCGAGCAGATCGCTGCGCAGCCGCGGCAGGATCGCCTGGGTCTCGGGATCGCCAAAGCGGACGTTGAACTCCAGCACCTTGGCGCCCTGTGCGGTCATCATGATGCCGGCGTAGAGGACGCCGTGAAACGGCGAGCCCCGCTTGGCCATCACGTCGAGCACCGGCTGGTGGACGGCGGCGCAGATCTCGCGTGCCCGCGTCTCGTCCACGGCGGGCACCGGCGAGTAGGAGCCCATGCCGCCGGTGTTGGGGCCCAGATCGCCGTTGAAGATCCGCTTGTAGTCCTGGGCGGAGGCCAGCGGCACCGCGGTGACGCCGTCGCACACCGCCAGCAGCGACAGCTCCTCGCCGACCAAATGCTCCTCCACCACCACCCGGGTGGTGCCGAACTGGTGCGCGATGAGCAGGTCCTCGAGCGCCGCGCGCGCCTCCGCCTCGTTGGCCGCGATGATCACGCCCTTGCCGGCGGCGAGGCCATCGGCCTTGATCACCACCGGGTAGCGCGTGATCGCCGCCATGCCCTCCTCGGGCGTCTTCACGACGGTGTAGGCGGCGGTCGGCACGCCGGCAGCGACCATGATCTCCTTGCAGAACGCCTTGGAGCCCTCCAGACGGGCCGCGTCGGCGCTGGGCCCGAAGCAGCGGATGTTCGCGTCGGTCAGGGCGTCGACCACCCCCGCCACCAGCGGCGCCTCCGGCCCGACCACCACGAGGTCGGGGGCGATGTCGCGCGCCGCGCCGAGCACGGCGCCGGGGTCCCCGAGATCGAGCGGGCGGATCTCGGCGTCGCGGGCGATGCCGACGTTGCCCGGGGCGCACACCAGCCTGGGCTCGCGCGGCGACCGGGCCAGCGCGTGGATGATGGCGTGCTCGCGCGCCCCGGCGCCGAGGACGAGAACCGTCTCGGTCATGCGGGGAGGCTCACTAGATCAGGCCGATGAAATCGTCGATCGGGATGGCGCTCAGCGTCTCATAGCGCCCGGTCCCCCGGGACCCGAGCTCCAGCGACACGCGCGCGATCGTCTGCTCGTCGGGGGCCTCGATGATGTTGACGAAATCGAACTGACCCAGCGTCGCCCATTGCGCCTTGACCGTGGCGCCGAGCTGCTCGACCTCGCGGTTGACCTCTTTGATGCGGCCGGGGTTGTTCTTGATCGTCTGGACCCCGTCGGGGGTCAATGTGGTGAGCATGACGTAGGTAGGCATCTGCCACTCCCTGTTGTGCGGTGGTCAGCGCACTTGTACCGGATACGTTCAGGTCGCGCTGCGGGACGCCGGCGGCGGCCGTGGCGACGCACCTCGCGACCTGGATAACCCGGCAAGCCGCGGGCGCCAATCGAGGTTTGCCGGGATTTGCAGGTTGGCGGCGCGAACTCAGTGGCGTGAATCTGTGGCGCCTATAATCGTCGCTTTGGCGCACAGATCTCACGGATTCAGTCGTCACTACCCACCTAAATAGTCATACCGTGCAATTCAGGCGACGGAAGCAGGCGGTATACCCGTGATGGCGCCCCAACCCAAGCTCGACGAGACCGACGCGGCCATCATCGTCCTGCTCCAGCAGGACGGCCGCCGGCCCTACGGGGAGCTCGGCGAGGCGGTCGGGCTCTCGGAGGCGGCGACGCGCCAGCGGGTCAACCGGCTGCGCGAGTCCGGGCTGATGAGGATCGTGGCCGTCACTGACCCGGTGGCCCTGGGCCGCGGCGTGGTGGCCACCATCGGCCTGCGGGTCAGCGGCGACACCCGGGAGGCCGCCGCGCGGCTGGCGCAGATCGCGGAGATCGAGTACGTCGTGGTCACCGCCGGCACGTTCGACGTCATCGTCGAGCTCGTGTGCGCGAGCGAAGAGGAGCTCCTGGGCGTCCTCAACGACGAGATCCGCTCGATCGCGGAGGTGCGCGAGATCGAGACCTTCATGCACCTGCGCACGCAGAAGAACGTCTTCGCCTGGGGGCGGCGCCTCGGAGAGGAGTGAAACGAGGCGCCGCCCCCGATGCGGCGAAGACGGGTCTGCGGACGGTTAGACCGTGGCCGCCGGGGCGTCGACCGCGGCGCGCTCGAGCACGAGCTCGCCGTCCACGGCGTCGACCCGGACGGTGTCCCCAGGGCCGAAGCGGCCTTCAAGGATCGCCAGCGCGAGCGGATCGACGAGGCGCTTCTGGATGACGCGCTTGAGCGGGCGGGCCCCGTAGGTCGGGTCGTAGCCCAGATTTCCGATCAGCGTGCGCGCCGCGTCGGAGAGCTCAACCTCAACCTCACGCTCACGGACACGCCGGATGAGCACCGCAACCTGAACATCGACGATCTCGGCGATCTGCTCCCGGCTCAGTGGCTCGAACTCGACGATGTCGTCGAGGCGGTTGATGAACTCCGGCTTGAAGTTCGCCTCCACGCCGGCACGGCCGCCCGGGATGTTGGACGTCATGATCAGCACCACGTTCTTGAAGGAGACGGTTCGGCCCTGTCCGTCGGTCAGGCGGCCGTCGTCCATCACCTGCAGGAGCGTGTTGAACACGTCGGGGTGCGCCTTCTCGATCTCGTCGAGCAGGACCACCGAGTAGGGCCGGCGGCGTACCGCCTCGGTCAGCTGACCGCCCTCCTCATAGCCCACGTAGCCGGGCGGCGCTCCCACCAGACGGCTGACGGCGTGCTTCTCCATGTACTCCGACATGTCGATGCGGACCATCGCGTCCTGAGTGTCGAACATGAACTCGGCCAGCGCGCGCGCCAGCTCGGTCTTGCCGACGCCGGTGGGGCCCAGGAACAGGAAGCTGCCGATGGGACGGTTGGGATCCGACAGGCCCGCCCGCGAGCGGCGCAGTGCGGTGGACACGGCGCTGACGGCCTCATCCTGGCCGATGACCCGGCGGTGCAGTCGCTCCTCCATGTGGACGAGCTTCTCGATCTCGCCCTCCAGGAGCCGCGACACCGGCACGCCGGTCCACTTGGACACGATCTCGGCGACGTCGTCGGCGTCGACCACGTCCTTGAGGAAACGCGGGCCGCTCGCGCCGTCGGTGGCGGCGGCGGCCTCCTGCTCGGCCAGCTCGGCCTCCTCCAGCGCCTTGGTCAGCTCGGGGATCGTGCCGTATTGAAGCTCGGCGGCGCGACCGAGGTCGGACTCGCGCTGAGCGCGCTCGAGCTCGGTCTTGGCCTCCTCCAGGCGCTCCTGGATGTCGGCCACGGCGCCCAGCGTGTCCTTCTCGCGCTGCCACTCGGCGTGCATGGCGTCCGAGCGCTCGCGCTCCTCGGCCAGCGTGCGCTCAAGCTGCTCGCGTCGGGTCGCGGTGCCCGGGTCGTCGTCGTCGCCCAGCGACTGCAGCTCGATCTCCAGCTGCAGGATGTGGCGGTCGACCTCGTCGATCTCGATCGGCTTGGAGTCGATCTCCATGCGGATGCGCGACGCGGCCTCGTCCACGAGGTCGATGGCCTTGTCGGGCAGGAAGCGGTCGGCGATATAGCGCTGGCTCAGCGCCGCGGCGGCGACCAGCGCCGAGTCCTGGATGCGGACCTTGTGGTGGACCTGGTAGCGCTCCTTGAGTCCGCGCAGGATGGCGATGGTGTCCTCGACGCTGGGCTCGCCCACGTACACCGGCTGGAAGCGCCGCTCCAGGGCGGCGTCCTTCTCGATGTGCTTGCGGTACTCGTCCAGCGTGGTGGCGCCGACCGCGCGCAACTCGCCACGCGCCAGCATCGGCTTGAGCAGGTTGGCGGCGTCCACCGCACCCTCGGCGGCGCCCGCGCCGACGATCGTGTGCAGCTCGTCGATGAAGAGGATCACGGCGCCGCGCGCGTCGGCGATCTCCTTCAGGACCGCCTTGAGCCGGTCCTCGAACTCGCCGCGGTACTTGGAGCCGGCGATGAGCGCGCCGATGTCCAAGGCGACGACGCGGCGGTCACGCAGGCCCTCGGGTACGTCTCCGGAGACGATGCGCTGGGCCAGGCCCTCGGCGATGGCGGTCTTGCCGACGCCGGGCTCGCCGATCAGCACCGGGTTGTTCTTGGTCCGACGCGAGAGGACCTGGATGACGCGGCGGATCTCGTCGTCGCGGCCGATGACCGGGTCCAGCTTGCCCTGGGAGGCGGCGTCGGTGAGGTCGCGACCGTACTTCTCCAGCGCGCGGAACTTGTCCTCGGGGTTCTCGTCAGTGACGCGGTGCGAGCCGCGCACCTCGCTCAGGGCCTTGAGCAGCTCCTCGCGGGACGCGCCGTTCTGGCGCAGTGCGTCGCCGGCGCCGCCGGGATGGGCGGCCAGCGCGAGCAGCAGATGCTCGGTGGAGACGTATTCGTCGTTGAGCTCGCGCATCTCGGTCTCGGCGGTGCGCAGGATCTGGACGAGCTCCGTGGACCCGCCGGCGGGCTCCTCGCGCCCACCGCTGGTGGTCAGCTTGGGCAGCGCATCGAGCCGCGTGCCCAGTGCCTGGCGCACCGCAGCGGGCTCGGCGCCCAGCTTGCGCAGCACCGGCGCCACGACGCCGCCCTCCTGCTCGAGCAGGACGGCGAGCAGATGCTCGGGGGTGGTCTGAGGATTGCGCCGCTCGTCGGCCAGCCGCTGGGCGGCCTGCAGCGCCTCCTGAGACTTGATGGTGAAGCGGTCTGATTGCATACAGTTTCCGTGTTCAGGGGGACAAATCTAAGTCTGTATGACTAAGATTATCGCACGGATCACGCTCGGATTCAAGCGTCGCGGCGCGACCCACCTCGGGCCGTGTGCGACCTGAAGACGTCACGATCACTCGCCCCACGGGACGGTGACCCACGCCCTAGCCTCGGATGCGCAGATCCTTGCCGCGCGTGCGCGCCTCGACGTTGCCGCTGGGGTCGAGGATCGCCCCATACACGGTGGCCGTGATCCGCCGACCCCGGGCCAGGCCGGAGCGCAGCTTGGACACGGTCTTGCGGTCCAGCCCGATCTTGACCGTCTTGTGCCCGCCCTTCTTGAGCAGGTAGACGGTGGAGTGCGCGGTGATGGGCTTGCCCGAGCGCCCGATCGTGATGCGGGTAAAGGCGCCCATCAGGCAGCGGCCGGAGCAGCTGACCCGCGCCAGCACGTGCTTGTCGGCCACGGGGTGACGCTGTGAGGGCAGCGACATGCTGATGTTGACGATCGGCGGGACGAGGGCGCCGGCCGCGAAGGCCAGGCCGGCGAGGTTGACGCTGCCCAGGCCCGACGCCTGGTCGAAGCCGGGACCCGCGGTGCAGCAGCCGAGCGCCTTTCCGTCGAGGCTCTGGCCAAGGTCGTTGTTGTTGGCCACCACGTCGGAGATGATTCCGGGCCCTGCGCTGGAGTGCGCGATCTCGTAGAGCAGCGGGTTGGCGAGGCCGACGTCCTGGCGATGGTGGCTGCGCAGGGACTGGTCAACGAGCGCCAGGCCACCGGCCAGCAGCGGTGCGGCGGCGCTGGTGCCGCCCACCTGGGTCCACGGATCGGTGTGGCCCTGTCCGAGGCAGTCGCCCTTGGCGGTGCAGAAGATCTCGTAGCCGGGAGCGACGTCGGCGAGCATCGCCACGTCGGGCACCGCCCGGTGGGAGGAGGGCACGAACGAGTTCTGGTAGGAGGGCCGGTTGAACACCGCGCTCGAGCCACCGCCGCCGGCGGCGAACACGAGCGGAGAGTCGTTCCACACCTCCTGGGAGACGACCTGGTTGGCGGCGTTGAGCGTCACGTTGGTCCCGCCGACGCCGGTGACGAACGGCGAGGACGCCGGGTAGCTGACCGCCAGCCCCGGCAGTGGCCGGCCGCTGGGCGTCAGGCACGCCGAGGAGCCGTCATCGCCGCTGGAGGCCAGCACAGAGATTCCGCTGGCGGCGGCCAGGGCCAGCGCGCCCTCCACATTGCGCAGCCCGGACCTGCCGATGGTCAGCGCCGTCGCCTCCTCGCACGAGCCCAGCGATGCCGAGATCACGTCGGGCTTGCTCCCGGGATTGCTCAGCGGCGCGGTCAGCGAGTGCAGCACGTCCACGGCGCTCGGGCGCGACTCATAAACGTCAACCGCCTTGAGCTTGGGCGCGGCGGCGTCGAGCACCTCGAGGTCCAGGGTGGACTCGCCGCCGGGGGCAAGCGGTTTCTTGAGGCCCACCCCGAAGCCGTTGATGGCCGGGGTGGCCAGGCCGAAGCACTTCGAGAAGTTGCGCAGGTCCGAATAGCGGAAGCCGTCGATCTCGATGAGCGCCACTCGCTCGCCCTGGCCCTCGAAGCCCGCCTGCTGGAGGGGGGCGTAGTTGTAGGCGGTGAGGTACTGGTTGGGCGTGAAGCCCGACTGCGAGACGGCCGCGGCGCACCCGGCGGCGGTGCCGGTGCGCTGCAGGTAGCCCGACTCGTCGTCCTTGCCCTCGCTACCCGACGCCGCAGCGTGGGGCCAGGCAGCGTTGGCGCTCTCAGGCGTCGCGGATCCGAACAGCGGCTGGGTGTCCAGCCCCACCACGCCGGTCACATCGCGGCGCAGCGCCACGGGCAGCCGAGCCCCGTTGACGGGCGCCATGAAGGTGGCACTGCGAGTGCGCTCGCCGGCAGGGCGGAAGTTGCCCAGCGTGGTGCCGAACAGCCGCTGGGCCTGCGCCACGTTCATCGAGGCGTCGGCGAACAGGCCCGTGACGTCGATCTTGACCCCGGTCGCGCCGGCGCGCTTGAGGTAGCTGGTGACCCGCGACCGCTCGGCCGCCGGCGCGCCGAAGCGGCGGGCCAGGTTGGCGATCGACTCGTACTGCGCGTACTGCGGAGATCGGGGGTCAGAGACCTCGGTGGCAAACCGGGTGAGCCCCGTGAGGTCGGCCTTGAGGGGGAACGAGAGCGACAGCTTGCCGTCAGCGGGAGCCGAGCCCAGCCACGTGGAGCGGCCGCTGGAGCTCGCCGCCAGCGCGGGTGATGCCCAGAGCGCGGCGGCGCACAGCACGCACGCCGCGACCACGACGGCGCGGACACGGCCCAGCGACCCAGTCACTCCCCTGCTGCTGATGCCCATGAAATCGTCTGCTCCCTGATCGTCAGATCGCCATGCGTCGCGGCCCCGCCGCCGGGCCTCACGAGATCGTTGCATACCCCAACACGGCGAATCGTCGATCGGCTCGGCGGGTTGCCCGATCGCCGGCCGTCAGCTGTTCTCGCCGGCCCGGACACCGAAGTCCAGACCTTGGAGATCGGCGTGGCGGATGAGTTCTCCCCCACGCACGTAGGGAACGATCTCGGCGCGCAGCTCGCGACGCAGCGCCTCCAGGCGCTGTACCTCCGCGCCCAGCTGGTCGGCGCGCTTCTGCAACGCGGCCACCTTGCGCGACATCGCCTCCAGCTGCTCCTCGAGCTCGAACACCCGCTCCACGCCGGCCAGGTTCATGCCCAGCTCAGCGGTCATCTCCTGGATGCGGCGCAGACGGTCGACGTCCTTCTGGGAGTAGAGGCGCGTGCCCTTCGGCGACCGCTTGGGCTCGATCAGCCCCCGCGTCTCGTACATGCGCAGCGTCTGAGGGTGCATCTCGGCCAGCTCGGCCGCCACCGAGATCATGAACACGCCGCGGTCGGAGGAGACCTCGACGCGCGTCGTGGTGCGGAGCCGCCGGGAGGCCACTACTTCGCCTCACCGCCGGCCGCGGCGAACAGTCGCTCGCGTGGGTTGCCGTTCATCACCTGGGAAAGCCTGTCGACCGCCTCGGACTGCTCCGGCGACAGTGACGACGGCACGTCGAGGACGAACCGGTAGTGGATGTCGCCGTTGCCCTTGCCGCTCAGGCGCGCTGGGCCCTCGCCGCGCAGCCGCTGCACGGTCCCGTGCTTGGTGCCGGCCGGCACGCGCAGTCGCTTGGAGCCGTTGAGCGTCGGCACCTCGATGACCGCGCCCTGGAGCGCCTCGGGGATGGTCAGCGGCACCTCGACCTCGAGGTTGTCTCCGTTGCGCTTGAACACCGAGGACTCGGTCACACGCGTGATCACGTACAGGTCTCCGGAGGAGCCGGCGTCGCCGCCGGGCTGGGCGGGACCGAATACCGGCTCGCCCTTGCCGGCCAGGCGGATGCGGCTGCCGTCCTTGACGCCGGCGGGGATGTTGACGCGCATCCGCTTGACCGAGCGCTGGGCGCCCGAGCCCTGGCAGGTCGGGCACGGATCGTCGATCACGGTTCCCGAGCCGTGGCAGTTGGAGCACGGCTGGGACATGGAGAAGATCCCCTGACTCTGGGACTCCAGCCCGCGGCCGTTGCACACCGGGCACACCCGCGGCGACGTGCCCGGCTTGGCGCCGGAGCCATGGCAGGTGGGGCACGGCTGGGAGGTCGGCACCGCCAGCGGCACCTGGGCGCCCTTGACGGCCTGCTCGAAGCTCAGCGAGACCTCGGTCTCGAGGTCACGACCGCGCTGGGGACGCGCCCGCGCACGGCCGCCTGCGGTCCCGCCGCGGCCACCGGCCGCGCCGCCGGCTCCTCCGCCTCCTCCAAACAGGTTGGAGAGGATGTCCGAGAAGCCGCCGGTGAAGGCGCCGGGATCGAAGCCTCCGCCCGCCTGGCCGAAGCCGCCCAGCAGTCCGCCGCGGTCATAGGCCTTGCGCTTCTCCGGATCGGACAGGACGTCGTGCGCCTGCGAGATCTCCTTGAAGCGCTCCTCGGCCTTCTTGTCACCCTGGTTGGTGTCCGGGTGGTACTTGCGGGCGAGCTTGCGGTAGGCCTTCTTGATCTCATCCTCGGAGGCGTTCTTGCCGACCCCGAGGATCTTGTAATAGTCGGGCCGGTCAGCCACGGTTGATCACCGCCCTGCTCACCCGGCGACGACGACGCGCGCCGGGCGCACCACGCTGTCGCCCATGCGGTAGCCGCGCTGGAAGACCTCGACGACGACGCCGGGCTCAGCGCCCTCCACCGGCTGCTGGGCGACTGCCTCGTGGAACTGCGGGTCAAACGGCTCGCCCTCGGGCGAGTAGCGCTCGATCCCGACGTTGCCGAGGGCGGCGATCACGTCGGCATGCACGTGCTTGAGACCGGCCACGAGCGTGGCGGCCCCGTTGTTGGCGCCGTCGGCCACGACCTCGTCAGCATGGGCCAGCGCACGATCGAGGTTGTCGATCGCGGGCAGCAGGGCCTGGGCGAGCTTGACCGCCCCGCGCTCCTGCGCGGCCTTGGCCTCGCGCGTGGCGCGCTTGCGGTAGTTCTCGAAGTCGGCCTGAGTGCGCTGGGCCAGCGCCAAGTACTCGTCGGCCTTCTCGGCCCTGGCGGCGAGCTCCTCCAGGTCGCAGGGCGACCCGGGCCGGTCGTTCTGGCCCGTGGCTCCCGCGGCCGCGGGACCGGGCTCGCGCTGCGGCGGCCCGGCATCGTGGCCCTCGGGGGCGCCCGGCGGCGCCTGAGGCAGCTCGGCCTCAGGCGCCTGCTGGTGCTTCACCGTCTCAGGCGCATTGGTGCGGTCAGTGGACATTGGGGACTACTTCCCCTCGTCCACAACCTCGGCGTCGACCACGTCCTCCTCGGCGCTCGCGCCGTTCTCGGAGGTGGCGCCGTTGGTGCCGGTGCCGTCGGCGCCGGACGCGGCGGCCTGCTCCTGCGCGTGCTGGTACATCGCCTCGGAGACCTTGTGGAACGCGGACTGCAGCGCCTCGGTCTTGGCGTTGATCTCGCCGGCGTCGGTCGAGGTCAGCGACTCGCGGACGCTCTTGATGGCGGCCTCGATCTCCTCCTTGGAGGAGGCGTCGATCTGCTCATCGAGCTCCTTGAGCTGGCGCTCGGCCTGATAGGCGGCGTTCTCGCCGTTGTTGCGTGCCTCGGCGAGCTCGCGCTGGCGCTTGTCCTCGTCAGCGTGCGACTCGGCGTCGGTGACCATGCGCTTGATCTCGTCCTCGGACAGCCCGGAGCCGGAGCGGATCTCGATCTTCTGCTCCTTGCCCGTGCCCAGGTCCTTGGCCGAGACGTTGAGGATGCCGTTGGCATCGATGTCGAACGCCACCTCGACCTGCGGGATGCCGCGCGGGGCCGGCGGGATGCCGGTCAGCTGGAACTTGCCCAGCGACTTGTTGTAGGTCGCCATCTCGCGCTCGCCCTGCAGGACGTGGATCTCCACGCTCGGCTGGTTGTCCTCCGCGGTCGAGAAGACCTCGGACTTGCGCGTCGGGATGGTGGTGTTGCGCTCGATCAGCTTGGTCATCACGCCGCCCTTAGTCTCGATGCCCAGGGTGAGCGGGGTGACGTCGAGCAGGAGGACGTCCTTGACGTCTCCGGCCAGCACGCCGGCCTGGATGGCGGCGCCGACGGCCACGACCTCATCGGGGTTGACCCCCCGGTGCGGCTCCTTGCCGGTCAGCTCCTTGACCTTCTCCTGCACGGCAGGCATGCGGGTCATGCCGCCGACCAGGACCACATGGTCGATGGTGCCGGCGCCCTTCTCCTTGGCGTCCTCGAGCGCCTGGCGGACCGGAGCGACGGTGCGGTCGAGCAGGTCAGCGGTGAGCTCATTCATCTTCGCGCGGGTGAGGCGCGTGTCCAGGTGCTTGGGCCCCGAGGTGTCGGCCGTGATGAACGGCAGGTTGATCTGCGTCTCCTGCGTGGTGGAGAGCTCGATCTTGGCCTTCTCGGCGGCCTCGTAGAGCCGCTGCAGCGCCATCGGGTCGGCGGCCAGGTCGATGCCCTGGGAGGCCTTGAACTCCTTGACCAGCCAGTCCACGAGCGCCTTGTCAAAGTTGTCGCCGCCGAGGTGGTTGTCACCCGCGGTGGCCTTGACCTCGAACACGCCGTCGCCGATCTCGAGCACCGACACGTCGAAGGTGCCGCCGCCGAGGTCGAAGATCAGGATCGTCTGGTCTGACTCCTTGTCCAGCCCGTAGGCCAGCGAGGCCGCGGTCGGCTCGTTGATGATGCGCTTGACGTCGAGCCCGGCGACCTTGCCGGCGTCCTTGGTCGCCTGGCGCTGGTCGTCGTTGAAGTACGCGGGGACGGTGATGACCGCCGAGTCGACGGCCTCGCCCAGGTAGGCCTCGGCGTCGGCCTTGAGCTTGCCGAGGATCATCGCCGAGATCTCCGGCGGGGAGTACTGCTTGTCGGCCGCCTCGACGCGGGCGTCGCCGCCCGGGCCCGATACGACCTTGTACGGCACGATCGACTCCTCCTCGCGCACCTCGGCCTCCTTGCGGCCCATGAAGCGCTTGATGGAGAAGATCGTGTTCTGCGGGTTGGTCACGGCCTGTCGCTTGGCGACGGTGCCGACGAGGCGCTCACCACCACTGGTGAACGCGACCACCGACGGAGTCGTGCGCCCACCTTCGGCGTTCTCGATCACCGTCGGCTCGCCACCCTCGAGCACGGCCATACAGCTGTTGGTCGTCCCGAGGTCGATTCCGATCGTCTTTCCCATGTTCTTGTCTACTCCCTTGCGGTTACAAAAATCTGAGTCAGAGACTAGCAGATCTGTGGCGTCCACGGAAACACGCGGCGCACGTCAACTGCGGCAATGAAGGGGTCCGGCTGAACGGTGTGCACGGGGGGTGACGCAAAATAAGCCCGCATACCGGGCACTAGTTGCACACGGCTCCCGCAGGCCCGCCCGAGCCGCCTTCCGAAGCCGTCATTGATGTTTGCCCGGGATCGCCGCGCACGTCTCAGAACAAGAATGCGCTGGGGCACATCCGCTGCAATGCGCACGCCCCACACTCGGGCCTGCGCGCATGGCACGTCCGTCGCCCGTGCCGCAGGAGGTTGATGTGGAACTCGAGCTCCTGGCCCCGCGGGGTGATGGCGAGCATCTCGTCGTGCATCTCCTCAAACGGGGCCTTGGGACGGAACAGCCCCAGGCGCGTGCCCACGCGCGAGACGTGGGTGTCCACGGGGACGTCGCGCATCCCCAGCGCGAACAGGAGCACGCAGGCGGCGGTTTTGCGCCCGACGCCCGGCAGCGCGGTCAGGTACTCCTGGGCCTGCGGCACGGTCATCTCGGCCAGGCCGTCGAGGGAGATCTCCTTTTCGGGCGCGATCGCCTGCAGGATCGACTTGATCCGGGCGGACTTGACCTTGGAGATGCCGCCGGGCCGGATGGCCTCCTCCAGCTCGTCCACCGCCGCGTCGCGGACCTGCTCCCAGGTCGCAAAGCGCTCACGCAGGCGCAGGTAGGCGACGTCGCGGTTGCGGTCGTTGGTGGACTGCGAGAGCACCGTGAGGATCAGCTCGGCGATGGGGTGGCCGTGGGCGGTCCAGCCCGGGATGCCATAGACGAGGCGCAGCCGGTCGCGCACGGCTCGGACGCGGCGGGCGGGCGGGCGTTTCCAGTCTGGGTCGGTCACGCCGCGGACGTTATCCTCGGCCGGGCGTGGGCGTCGACGAGCACACGATCGAGATCGCCGGAGCCTCCGTCTTCTACCGCCGGATCCCGGCGCGCGAGAGCGAGGTCCTCTACCTGCACAGCGTCCCGACGAGCTCGGACGATTGGGCGGCGCTGCTGGACGTGTCGGGCGGCGTGGCGCCCGACCTGCCCGGCTTCGGACGCACGAGCAAGGCCGGCAACCTCGATTACGCCCTGCCTGCCTACGCCGGGTTCGTGGAGCAGTTCCTCGATGCGCTCGGCCTCGAGCACGTGGCGCTGGTGGGCCACGGCTGGGGGGCGGCCATCGGCCTGATCTTCGCTCAGCGCCACCCCGACCGCGTGACGCGCCTGGCCCTCGTGGATGCCGTCCCGCTGCTGGACGGTTTCCAGTGGCCGGCGATCGTGCGCTGGTGGCGGCGCCCCGGGGTCGGGGAGCTTGTGATGGGCTCGGTCAACCGCTGGCTGCTGGCCCGCGTGCTGCGCCACGGCAGCGCCAAGCCCGAGGCGTGGCCCGACGCCCGGGTTAACGCGGTCTGGGACCAGTTTGACCAGGGCACCCAGCGGGCGATCCTGCGTCTGCACCGCTCCGTGGACGAGCCGGCGCTGGCCGCCGCCGGCGCGGGACTCGAGGCCCTGACGCAGCCGGCCCTCGTGGTCTGGGGCCAACAGGATCCGTGGTTGGCGCCGGCCTTCGCCGACGCCTACGGGCGCCGGCTCCCCCACTCCACGGTCGAGCACGTCCCCGGCGCGGGGCACTGGCCGTGGCTTGACGAGCCCTCCCTGGCCCAGCGCGTGGCGGACTTCGCCGCCGACGCGACCCCGGCATGACCGCCACCAGCGCCACCACCGCCACCCCGCACCCGCGCGCGCACGCACGAACCCTGCCCTGGCGGCGCGTGGCCCCCGTGCTGACGGCCGGGCTCCTCGCCGCCGTTTACGTGATCGTCTCGCCGCCCACCCAGGATCTGGCGGCACACCTGTTCCGCGCCGCGCTGTTCGCCCAGCAGGGGTTCGGTCTGTGGAACGACTACTGGTATGGCGGTCATCACGTCCTCGGCTACAGCGTGCTGTTCCCGGCCGTCTCCGCGCTGCTCACCCCGCAGCTCGCCGCCGCGCTGGCCGCCACCGCCACCGCCGCCGTGTTCGAGCCGCTCGCGCGCCGCCACTTCGGCGAGCGGGCGTGGCTCGGTGCCGCCCTGTTCGGCGCGGCGACGGCGATCAACCTCTACACCGGGCGCCTCCCCCTCGCCTTCGGAGCGCTCCCGGCGCTCGCGGCCGTCGCGGCGCTGGACCGCGGCCGCGTGGGCCTCGCCGGCGGGCTCGCCTTCCTGTCGGCGCTGTGCAGCCCGGTGGCCGCGCTGTTCGCGGGGATCGCCGCTGCCGGTTATGCCCTCGCCGCAGCGCTCCCTAGTCGGCGCGTCGCGGCCGCCCTCCCGGGCGCCGCGGTGGCTGCCGCTGCGCTCGCGCCGGTCGCGCTGCTGGCCATCGCGTTCCCCGAGGGCGGCGCCGAGCCCTTCGGCGTGGCCACGCTGGCGCCGGTGCTCGTCGTGTGCGCGGTGACAATCGTGGCCGCGCCGCGGACCGCGCCGGCGCTGCGCGCCGGGGCCGCGCTCTACGCCCTGGCCACCGTGATCCTCTTCGTCATCCCGTCGCCGGTCGGCAGCAACATCGCCCGCCTTGGCACCCTGCTGGCGGCCCCACTCGCGGCCCTCATCTGGTGGCGGCGCCGCCCCGTGCTGCTGGCGCTCGCCGCGCCGGCGTTGCTGTACATCGGCTGGCAGGCGCCGGTGCGCGACGTCGCCGCCGTCGCCGGCGACCCCTCCACCACCACCGCTTATTACCAGCCCCTGCTGCGGTTCCTCAGCGCCCAGCCGGGTGGGCGCACGCGGGAGTTCCGGATCGAGATCCCGTTCACCAACTCCCACTGGGAGGCCGACAGGGTGGCGACCCGCGTCCCGCTGGCCCGCGGCTGGGAGCGCCAGCTCGACGTCGCTGACAACCCCGTGTTCTACGACGGGCGCCTCAATGGCGCGACCTACGAGCGATGGCTGCACCGCAACGCCGTCCGCTACGTCGCTCTGCCCGACGCCAGGCTGGACTACTCGGCCCGGGCGGAGGGCGCGCTCATCCGGGGCGGGCTGCCGTACCTGCGCCCGGTCATGCGCTCGGCGCACTGGCGGGTCTTTGCCGTGGCCGACCCCACTCCGATCGCCCAGGGGGCCGCGACGGTCACCGCGATGGGCCCGGACTGGATCGCCCTCGAGGCCCGCCGCCCCGGAACGGTGACCCTGCACGTCCACTTCACGCCGTACTGGGCCCTGGTCACCGGCTCTGGGTGCGTCGCCCCCGCCGGAGACCTCACGAAGGTGACCCTTCGCCGCGCCGGCCCAGTGCGACTCGGGGTCCGCTTCGCGCTCAGCCGGGTCGGCGCGCGCTCGCCCCGTTGCGCCTGATTTCAGGGCGCTTGGCGCCTAACCAGGCACAGACAAACGCCTCTATAGGATGGAGTCTGCTCCATGCGGCGGCGACTCAGACAGATCGAGGCCCGTGTGCTTCCGCGCGGGTGGGCAGACGTGGTCCGGCAGCTGTCGCTGTTCGTCGGCGCCTACCTGCTCTATCAGGTGGTCCGGGGCCTGGTGGACGGCAACGACGTCGCCAAGGCGTCGTGGAACGCGACAAAGGTCATCAATCTGGAGCGGACGCTGCACGTCTTCATCGAGCCGCACATCCAGGCCTGGGTGCTCAACCGTCGCTGGCTCATGGACATCGCCGACTGGAGCTACCTCAACGCGCACTACGTCGTCACCATCGGCGCCCTGACGTTCATCTATCTACGCCGCAACGAGTCGTTCTACTTCGTGCGCAACATGTTCATGATCGCGATGGCGTTCGCCCTCGTCGGGTACGCCCTGTATCCGACGGCGCCGCCACGGCTCATGCCCGAGTGGGGCTTCACGGATTCGATCCAGCAGTTCACTGGCATCACCGTCGAGCACGGGCCATCCAGCGCCCTGCTGAACCTCTATGCCGCCATCCCCTCGATGCACGTCTGTTTCTCGCTCATGATCGGCTGGCCCCTGGCCCGGCTGGTCAAGCATCGCGCGGCCGCGGTGGCGTGGGCGGTGTACCCGCTGTTTGTCTGCTTCGTCGTGATCGCGACGGGCAACCACTACCTGACCGACGTCGTACTGGGCGGTCTCACGGCCCTGACGTCGGCGGTGCTGGCCAACCAACTCCTGGCCCGCGCCCGCCCCGACGCATGGGCGTTCGGGCAAGCGACGGCTTAAAGGCCTAGCCTGTCCCAGCGGATGGCGTCGCAAAGCTCCCCCCCGGTCCCCCGGCAGCCGCGTCAGCGCCGGCCGCGGCCGCGCGGCGAAGGCGCGACCCCGCAGGAGCTGATGCGCGAACGGCTCATCGAGAGCCGGCTGACCCCAAACGCGATTTCCCTGACCGGGTTCGCGCTTAACCTCGCCGCCGCCGCGCTGATCGTGCAGCGACTGTTCTTCCTCGGCGGGGTCGCCTTCATCGTCGGCTCGATCATGGACACTCTCGACGGCCGCTACAGCCGCATGTCGGGCAAGGGCACGCCGTTCGGCGCCTTCCTGGACTCCACGCTGGATCGCCTGGAGGAGGGCATCGTCCTGACCGCCGTCGGCGCCTACTTCGCCAGCCAGAACAATCAGGCCGCGGTGGCCGCGGTGGTGGTGGCGGTGCTGGCATCGCTGATGGTGTCCTACACGCGCGCCCGCGCCGAGGCGCTCGGCGTTGCCTGCAAGGTGGGCCTGGCCACGCGCCCGGTCCGGGTCGTGATCCTCTCGATCGGTCTCGTCTTCGCCAAGGGCGCCTCGATCGGGAACTTCGAGCTGCTGGCCCCGGCCGTCTACGTGCTGGCAGGCCTGAGTGCGTTCACCGTGCTCCAGCGCATCCTCTACGTGCGCAAGCAGCTCAGCCTCCCCGCCGCGGACGCCTGAAACCGATCGGTATCGTCGGCGCAGTGAGCGCCGCAGCCGATCCGCCCACCCGCTCCGGAGGCCGGGGCGCCCGGGAGCGCATCCTGGCGGCGGCGCAGGCGCTGTTTCACCGGAATGGGATCAATGCCACCGGCGTCGCCGAGCTGTCCGCGGCCGCCCACGTGTCCAAGCGGACGCTGTACCAGCACTTCGCGAGCAAGGACGAGCTCGTGGCCGCGTATCTGGAGGCGGTCGCGCGGGACCCGGACTACGCCCCCGAGGCCATCCTGGCCCGCGCCGATCTCGCGCCCCGGGCCCGGCTGCTCGAGCTGTTCGACGCACTCGCGGTCGGCGGACACCCCATGCGCGGGTGCCCGTTCGTCAACGCGGGCGTCGAGCTCGCCGATCCTGGTCATCCCGGGCATCGCGCCGCCGCCGGGTACAAGGCGGGCTTCGCGCAGCGCCTCGGCGCCCTGGCGCGGGAGGCGGGCGCGCGCGGCTCCGAGCGCATCGGACGCCGGCTGGCGCTGCTCTACGACGGCGCCGCCGCCGAGGTCGTCCTCCACGACAGCCCCGAGCCCGCCGCGGAGGCCCGGGCGCTGGCGGCCGCCATCTTGCGCGACGCGATCGACTGATCGTAAACCGATCGGTCTTCCCATCGCGGTGCCGCGGGCTCAGGACCGAGGCCAGCAAACCGATCGGTCTACAAATCGGGTGTAACCGACACCCCACCGGCGGCATACTTGTGGCGACGCCCGCCGCACCGAGCGGGCCACGAACTCCGAGAAGGGACACGCCTCACGTGAGCACTACCAACGGTTCCGCCAACGGCACCGCCCGCCACCAGCGCGAGAAGGTGCGCGTCGCCATCATCGGCGTCGGCAACTGCGCCAGCTCGTTCGTGCAGGGCGTCCAGTACTACAAGGACGCCGACCCGACCCAGCAGGTACCCGGACTCATGCACGTCGACCTCGGCGGCTATCACGTGCGCGACATCGAATTCTCCGCCGCGTTCGACATCGATGCTGAGAAGGTCGGCAAGGATCTCGGCGAGGCAATCTTCTCCGGGCAGAACAACACGCTCAAGCTCGGCGACGACATCCCCAAGCTCGGCGTCGAGGTCATGCGCGGCATGACCCACGACGGCCTGGGGCGCTACCTCAAGGAGAAGATCACCAAGGCGCCCGGCCCCACCGCCGACATCGTCGAGGTGCTCAAGGACACCCGCACGGACGTCGTCGTCTCCTACCTTCCGGTGGGCTCCGAGCAGGCCACCAAGTGGTACGTGGAGCAGATCCTTGAGGCCGGCTGCGGCTTCGTGAACTGCATCCCGGTGTTCATCGCGAGCGAGGACTACTGGAACAAGCGCTTCAAGAAGGCCGGCCTCCCGATCATCGGCGACGACATCAAGTCCCAGGTCGGTGCCACGATCGTTCACCGGGCGCTGGCCCGCCTGTTCCACGACCGCGGCGTCAAGCTGATGCGCACCTCGCAGCTCAACGTGGGCGGCAACATGGACTTCTACAACATGCTCGAGCGCGACCGGCTGCAGTCCAAGAAGATCTCCAAGACGAACGCCGTGACCTCGATCATGGGCCACGAGCTGCCCGCCGACGACGTGCACGTCGGCCCCTCGGACTACGTGCCGTGGCTGACCGATCGCAAGTGGGCTCACATCCGCCTCGAGGGCCAGGCCTTCGGCGACGTGCCGCTGACCGCCGAGCTTAAGCTCGAGGTGTGGGACTCCCCCAACTCCGCCGGCATCGTCACCGACGCCGTGCGCTGCTGCAAGCTCGCCCTCAACAACGGCCTGGCGGGACAGCTGGACGGTCCCAGCTCCTACCTCATGAAGTCTCCGATGAACCAGCGCCCCGACGACGAGGCCCGGGAGCTGACCGAGGCCTTCATCGCCAAGTACGCGCGCAAGCCGCTCTCAGCGGCCCCCAAGACCAAGCCGCGGGCCAAGTCGGCCGCCCGCGCATAACCCCGCCAGGCGCGGCCCGGGCATAGGTCAGCCCGGGCCGGCGCCCACCCCGCAGAACCGCTAGATCGCGCGCTGCAGCGCCAGCGCCAGGTCTCCGCGCCGGCGCACCACCACATCGTCGAGGCCGAGCCACGCGGCGGTCACGCGCAGCTCCGCCGCGAGCTCGGCGGCGACGTGATCAGTGTCGGCGCCATCCTCCGCGAACGCGGCCTGGACGAGCAGCGACCCGTTCTGGCGGTCTGACTTGAGGTCGACGCGGGCCACCAGCGTGTCCCCGAGCAAGAACGGCAGCACGTAGTAGCCGTGGATCCGTTTCGGCGCCGGCACGTAGATCTCGATGCGGTAACGAAAGCCGAACAGCCGCTCTGCGCGGGGGCGAAACCAGACCAGCGAGTCAAACGGCGCCAGGAGCGCCCGGGCCTCGATCTTACGCGGGCGGCGAGCCGCCGGCCATAGATATGCGGGCGCCCCCCACCCCGCCACCTCCACCTCCACCAGCTCCCCGGCAGCCACCAGCTCGCCGACCCGCGCCTTGGAGTCGGCGCGCGGCAGGCGGAAGTAATCCCCCAGGTCGGGCTCGGTGGCGACGCCAAGCGCCGCCGCGGCGATGCGCACGAGCTGACGCTGAGCCGCGGCCGGGTCCGGCGTGGGGGTGTCGCGCACCTCGGCGGGCAGCACCCGCTCGGGCAGGTCGTACAGGCGCTCGAAGTTGACCCGCCCCGCGGCCGCCACCTGCCCGGTGAAGAACAGGTACTCGAGCGCGACCTTGCCGTCGTGCCAGTTCCACATCTCCCCGGGCCGCGGATCCGGGCGGGGTATGCCGGTGGCGCTGGCGCGGATCGGGCCCTGCTCGGACACGAGCGACAGCGTGTCGGCGACCAGCCCGGGGCGCTCGTGGATGACGCGGCGGATCGAGCCCCAGGCCTCGGCGTCGACGCCGGCCATGCGCCAGCGAAACAGCGGATGGTTCTCGATCGGGATCAGCGATGCCTCGTGGGCCCAGTACTCCACCAGCCGTCGCCCCGTCGGAGCGGCGTCATGGGCGGAGAGGCGATCCAGCAGCGCGCGGTCATAGGGCCCCAGCCGCGAGAACACCGGCATGTAGTGCGCGCGGCTGAACACGTTGACCGAGTCCAGCTGGAGGACTCCGAGCCGGATGATGAGCTCCCGGATCTGGCGCGTCCCGGGCGGGCGGGGCGGGCGCGGCCGCCCGAAGCCCTGCGCGGCGAGCGCGATCCGGCGCGCTGCGGCGGCGCTCAGTCTCGGGGGCGTCGTGGGCACCCCGGCACTGTGCCGCATCGCGCGGCCGGACCGCCTGCAGCACCCAGGGGGATGGGGGGAATTCGAGCCAGCATCGACGTTCCGGCGTGTCATGGCTCCGTTACCCCCGCGCAACGGGACGGGCCCGTTCCGCAGCCCGCAATAACATGTGCGCCGTGCCCGCGCCCGAGCGTCTGGCCATCGCGCAGGTGACCCCATTTGCGTGGGAGGCGGCCAACGAGGTCAACGAGTACGTCGCGCGGGTGTCCGATGAGCTGGCGGCCCGCGGCCACCGCGTCCTCATCGTCGCCCCGTCAGAGTCCGAATCGCTCGTGCGCGACAGCCGCCGCGCGCTGCGCTCGCATCCCGAGCGGCTGCTGGACGACGCCGACGGCAAGCCCGTGGTGCTCGGCGTGGGCGAAGTGCTGCCCTTCGCGCCGGCCCGGCGCCGCGCCGCCTCACTGCCCGTCGACGTGGCCCGGACGATCGAGGAGTCGCTAACGGCGCTGTCGCTCGACGTGGTCAACGTGCACGAGCCGTTCGCCCCCAGCGCGTCCAGCGCCGCCCTGCGCCACTCGCGGGCGCTGAACGTCGGCAGCTTCCATGCCCCCACAGAGCGCATCCTCTCGACGCAGCTCACCGGCCCGCTCTCGCGCCTGCTCTTCGCCCGCATGGACGCGCGCACGGCCAGCTACGCGGCGACGCGCAACCTGCTGCAGAGCTACTTCGGCGGCGAGTACGTGGTGATCACCCCCGGCGCCGACGTCGCGCCGGAGCGCCCGCCCGCCGAGATCCCCGAGATCGTGATGATCGCCACCGAGGAGCGCGCCGCGGTGCGGACGTTCCTGCGCGCGCTGCGGACCCTGCCGGCGGAGCCCGCCTGGCACGCGACGGTGTGGTACCCGCGGCCCACCGCGCCGCCGGCGACGCTGACCCGGCTCCTGCGCGAGCGGATGACGTTCGTGGAGGCCTCCGAGTTCGACGCGGCGCAGCTGCTCGCGGCCGCCGACATCGCCGTGTTCGCCTCCGAGGGCGACCGGGCGACGCCGGGGACCATCGTCCGCGCACTGGGCGCGGGCGCGGTGCCGGTGGCCTCGCGCCTACCCGCCTACGAGGAAGCGCTGGGCGACGGCGAGTGCGGTTTCATGTTCGAGCCGGGTGAGACCGCCACCCTGGCGGCGCACCTGCAGCGGCTCGTGGCCGAGCCCGAGCTGCGCGCCCGCGCCGTCCGCGACTCAGAGCGGCTGCGGCGGTCGCTGGGCTGGGGCCGCGTCGCCAGTGAGCTCGAGGCCATCTACCTCGAGCTGACCGGCCGGCGGCGCGATCTCGCCGGCAACGCAAGGCTGCGCGCACGGCTGGCGGCGCGCCCGCTGATCGACGTCGACCTGCACATGCACACCGACCATTCCAACGACTGCGCGACCCCGGTCGAGGTTCTGCTCGCCGAGGCGCGGGCCCGCGGCCTGGGCGCGATCGCGGTCACCGACCACAACGAGATCTCGGGGGCGCTGGACGCCCGGGCCAAGGCCAACGGGCTCAAGGTGATCGTCGGCGAGGAGGTCAAGACCGCCGAGCAGGGCGAGGTGATCGGCCTGTTCATCGAGGAGAAGATCCCGCGCGGGATGACACTGCAGGACACGATCGCCGAGATCAGGCGCCAGGGCGGGCTCGTCTACGTGCCGCACCCGTTTGACCGGATGCACGCGGTCCCGGACTATGAGCACCTCCTGGCCGTGATCGACGACGTCGATGCGATCGAGGTCTTCAACCCGCGCATCGCGATCTCCGAGTTCAACGAGGAGGCCGTGCGCTTCGCCGCCAAGTACCGGATCCCGGGCGGCGCGGGGTCAGACGCCCATGTGCCCCAGGGCCTGGGCTCGGTGCGCATCCGGATGCGGGACTTCGACGGGCCCGACGAGTTCATGGAGTCCCTGCGCGACGCCGACATCATCCGCAACCCGGCCAGCCTGCTCTACGTCCAAGCGCTGAAGTTCCTGCAGACCAAAGCGATGCCGGGAGCCGCGCGCCGGGCGAGCCGCGAGCGGCGGGTGCGCCGGGCCACCGGGCGCAAGTCCTGATGCAGCCGCAAGGACAAGCACGCCCTCCGTCCAATCCGACTGGGGTGCCGGCAACCGACGACGAGATCCGGGAGAAATACCTCGAGCGGGCGATCCGCGAGCTCAACGCGTTCGCCCGCAGGCTCGGGGACTGCGCCCACTGCCCGCGCGGGCAGTTGATGCCGGTGCTCGGCTCCGGTCACCCGCAGGCCGACATCTTCCTCGTCAAGTACTCCGCGCGCCCCTCGGAGGTCGAGGAGGGGGTCGCCTTCTACGGCCGGACCGGCAATGCGCTCATGAAGTCGCTCAAGCGGCTCAACATCGATCCGCTGGCCGTCTACGGGACGCTGTGCGTCAAGTGCCCGGTGGCCGACCCGGCGATGGCCGATCCCGGATGCGTCAGCCGCCTGGTGGAGGAACTGGCGATCGTCCAGCCCAAGATCGTCGTGGTCATGGGCGAGGACGCCCTCAACGTCGTCAACGACCTCGACGTACCGCTGTCGCGCGAGCTGACCGCCTCCCCCGGCGAGCTCCAGCGCTTCACCCCCTCCATCGAAGGGCTGTTCGTCCCCAACATCGACGACTCGCTGGACGAGGACGGCGCCAAGCGCGCGTTCTGGTCCGCGTTCAGGGTGCTGGGACAGTGGTGGGAGGACCTGCCGCCGTACTAGCGCGCACGGTCAGTCGATCGTCAGGACGATCTTCCCGAGCTTGCCGCCGCGCTTGAAGTGGTCATAGGCGGCGGGCGCCTGGTCCAGCGGGTAGGTCTCGGCCACGGGCACCGATACGGTGCCTGCCGCGAACAACGGGAGCACCGACCGCTCCATCGCCCGCGCTGTCAGCGCCTTCTGCTCCAGCGGGCGCGAGCGCAGCGTGGAGCCGTGGATGCGGCCGCGCTTGACCAAAAGCAGTCCGAGGTTGATCTCCCCCGTGGCGCCGGCGCCCATGCCGATGACCGTGATGCGGCCGCCGGTCTCGAGCGCCTTGAGGTTATCCATCAGGTTGACGGCGCCGACGAGCTCGAGGATCACGTCGAACGGGCCGTGGTCCGCGAACGCATCGTGGGCGAGCACGGTGGCGCCGAACGCGGCCACGCGGTCGCGGAGGTCGGGGTTGCGCACCGTGGCGGTGACGCGTGCGCCCGCCGCCCGGCCCAGCTGGACGGCGGCCAGGCCGACGCCGCCCGCGGCGCCGTGGACGAGCAGCCGCTCGCCCATCTCCAAACCGGCCTGGGTGAACACCGCGTCGTGGGCGGTGGTGAACACCTCGGGGAGGCCGCCGGCCTCCGGCCAGGAGAGGTTGTCGGGGATCGGCATCAGAGTCCGCTCGTGGACCACCGCCAGCTCGGCCTGGCCGCCGCCGCCGACGATGGACATCACGCGGTCACCAACGTCGAAGCGCTCGGCACCGGGGCCGCGGTCGATGACCTCACCGGCCAGCTCCAGACCCGGGATGTCCTGAGGGGCGCCCGGCGGCGCCGGGTAGTGCCCGGCGAGCTGATGCATGTCAGCGCCGTTGAGCCCCGCGGCATGCACCCGTACGAGCACCTCCCCGTCTCCCGGGACGGGGTCAGGGTGCTCCTGGACGCTGAGCTGTTCGTCCTTGATGGTGACGGCGCGCATCCGGGTCCACCCTACCTGCGGCGCACGAGCTCAGCCACGCACTCGATGTGCGGCGTCTGCGGGAACATGTCCACCGGGCGCACGCGGACGAGCTCGTAGCCCGCCTCCACGAGCTGCGCCGCATTGGGGGCGAGCGTCGTGGGGTTGCAGGACACGTAGACGATGCGCGACGGCGACGCCTCGATCATCCGCCGCACGACCTTCTGCGACAGTCCGGCGCGGGGCGGATCAACGACCAGCGTGTCCGGCCGCCCGGCGCGCTCGGTGAGATCGCGCAGCGCCAGTCGCACGTCTCCGGCGAAGAAATGGGCGTTGTCCACCTCGTTGGCGCGCGCGTTGGCGATGGCGTCCGAGATCGCCTCGGGCACGAGCTCCAACCCCCACACCTCCGCGACGCGCGGTGACATGAGCAGGCCGATGGTCCCGATCCCGCAATAGAGGTCATAGACGCGCTCGAACCCGACCGGCGCGGCGTACTCGATCGCGAGCTGGTAGAGCCGTTCGGCCATCTCGGTGTTCGTCTGGAAGAACGCCTCGGCGGAGATCTCGAAGCGCATGCCGCCCAGCACGTCCTCGAAGCGATCAGATCCCGCCAGCAACTCGGTCTCGCCGCCCTGCGTCGTCTCGGCCACCCTGTCCAGCCGCGTCCACAGCACCCCGTCGAGACCCTCGCCGGCGCGGGTGAGCGAGTCGCGGTCGAGCTGACCCATACTGGTCACCAGCCGCACCTGGAGGGCGTTCGTCCGCCGACCCTCGCGCACCACGAGGTTGCGCAGAAAGCCCTCGCCGCTGCGCCGGTCATAGGCGGACAGCCCCTGAGCGCGGCACCACGAGACGATCTGATCGCGGGCGGCGTTGGCGGGCTCGGAGGCGAGCAGGCAATCGGCGACCGGCACGATCTCATCCCAGCGGCCCGGCGCGTGAAATCCACACACGAGCTCGCCGGAGGCGTCGGCGCCGAACGAGTACTCGAGCTTGTTGCGGTAGCGCCACTGCGACACGGCGGGCACGATCGGCTCCAGCGCGAAGCCCTCGAGCTTGCCGATGCGCCGCAGCGCGTCCTGCACCTGCGCCTGCTTGACCTCCAACTGGCGCTCGTAGGAAAGAACCTGCCAGGGTGCGCCCGGATGATCGGCCACCGGCGGGATGCGGTCCGGGCCCGGCTCGAGGATCTCGACCGCACGCGCCTCCGCGTAGGCGCGTTTGCGCTTGCCGATCACCGCGCGCACGCGGTCACCCGGCACGGCGCCGGTGACGAACACGACGTAGCCGTCGGTGCGCGCGACGCCGGCGCCGCCGAACGCCAGCGTGTCGACGGTCAGCTCCAGCTCGTCACCGCGCTGCGGCCGACTTGGGGTGGTGGGGACGCTGGACATGGGACTACACAACTAGCACGGCGTCGCCGTCACGTGAGCGTGGACGAGCACCGGGCCGGCGTCGCCCACGCGATCAGAGGGTGTGCAACAGCGGCTACGCCAGTGACTTCTCGAGCGCGCCCACGACCGACTTGCGGTTGGCGTGCTTGCGCTCATAGGTCAGCACCTTGCGCAGCTCCGGCTTCTTGAGGTCCTTGATCCGCGTCTGCACCTGGGGGGCGTTGAGCTCGTCGTAGCCGAGGATGGGGAACGACGGACCGACACCGGCAGCGCGGCGCGCACGATCGGCGCCGCGCACGATGCGGTCGACGGAGTCGGAATTGCGCGCGCGCTTTGTCGCCGAACCGGCACGACCGAGGAGCGATTCGACCTCCTTGACGAGGTCGTTGCTACCGCCACGCCCACGGCGCACGAGCTCTGTGACGAGGTCGTTGGCGTCCTTGCGGGTGACACGGCCGCGCGACGCGGCCTCGTCAAGCGCCTCCTGGATGTGGCCGCGAGTGAGCATGACGAGGTCGCGCGGCTTGACCGCGCCTTGGACGAGCTGCTCGGCCACTGACTTGACGCCACCACCGCTCGCGCGACTGGTCTTGGTGCTCGCCGCCTTGGCGCTGGACTTGACGTTCTTGGCTCCGGCCGCCGCCGCAGTGGCGGTGCCCTTGGCGCCCGCACGTGCCGTACGTGCCGTGCCAGCCGCCGCCGCGCCCGCGGTCTTGGCCGTCGTAGCCGCCGAGCGCGCAGTGGACTTCGCGGCCCGCGTCGTCTTCGCGGCGCCGGACTTCGCGCTGCGGCGCGTCGCGGTGGCGCCGGACTTGGCCGGCTTCGCGGTGCGGGCCGACGCCTTGCGCACGCTGGTGCCGGTGGATTTGGCGCCGCTGCGTGCGGCGGCCTGAGTGCGGCGGGCGCCGGTGCTACGCGAGCTCGAGCTCGTGCGCGTGCCGTCGGATCGCGACGAAGACGATGAAGTTGAACGGCCGGACGACGAGCGTTTGGCGGGGGGCATACGGAAGCTCCTGCTCCTTATTGACTTTGGGGCGCTGCGGCGAATCTACCCAATGTGAACGCAAATGTGCGCGCGGCGGGCGCAACGTTTCAGTTCACGAGCAACTCAAGCAACGCTTTCTGCACGTGGCGGCGGTTCTCGGCCTGGTCCCAGATGCGCTGCCGATCGCCGTAGAGGACCCCGGCGGTGATCTCATCGCCGGGGTGTGCGGGCAGGCAGTGCAGGGCGACGGCGTGCGGTGCCGCGAGATCCAGCAGCGCGTCGTCAATGCGGTACGGCGAGAGAGCGCGTCGGCGCTCCTCCGCCGAGGCTGGGTCGTCACTCATGCTCACCCACACATCGGTGTACACCGCATCCGCGCCCTCCGCGGCGGCGCGCGGATCATCGGTCAATTCCACCCCGGAGATGGGCTCGAGCTGGTAACCCTCGGGTGCGGCGACGCGTATGTGGAGACCGGCCAGTGTCCCGACGATGGCCAGTGAACGTGCCACGTTGTTGCCATCACCGACGTAGGCCAGTGTCAGTCCGTCAACCGATCCGAACGCCTCGCGCAGGGTGAGCAAGTCGGCCAGCGCCTGACACGGATGGTGTCGCGCGGTCAGCATGTTGATCACCGGAACGGAGGCGTGGCGCGCCAATTCCTCCACGTCCTCGTCAGGGCCGGTGCGGATGCCGATCGCCGCCGCGTTGCGCGACAGGATGTAGGCCGTGTCACGGATCGACTCGCCGCGGCTGAGCTGCAGCTCTCCGGGGCGCAACACCATCGGGTGTCCGCCCATCTCGGCGATGCCGGCCTCGAACGACGTGCGGGTGCGCGTCGACGCCGCCTGGAAGATGAGCGCCACCGAGCGGCGCACCAACGCATCGGAGCTCAGCGGAGCGGCCTTGAGCGCGGCGGCGCGGTCCAGCAGGGCGCTCAGCTCGTGAGCGCTGAGCTCCGCGCCGGTGAGGAAGTGGCGGGGCACGGGCCGCAGTGTACGTTGGGCCGTGTGTACCTGCGGGTCCTCACCTGGAACCTCCTGCACGGGCGCTCGGTGCCCCCGTCGGGACGCGACCTGTTCGACGAGTTCGGCACCGCCCTCGGCGACTGGGAATGGGATGTGGCACTGCTGCAGGAGGTGCCGCCGTGGTGGCCGGCGGCGCTCGCGCAGCGACTGGCCGCCGAATACCGCACGGCGCTCACGTCGCGCAACGCGCTGCCGGGGCTGCGGCGTGCTCTGGCGCGGCGCTGGCCGGATGTCATCAAGTCACAGGGTGGTGGCGCCAACGCGATCCTGGCGCGCCGCGACCGGATCGTCTCCCACCACGTGCAGCAGCTGACCCGGACCCCCGAGCGCCGGGTCGCGCACGGAGTGCTGCTGGGCTGCGGAGTCTGGGCGGTCAACCTCCATGCCACCGCCCACGACACGCCGGCTGCCGAGCGCGACGGCCAGGCGGCGGCGGAAGCGGCGCGGGAGTGGGCGCGCGGCGACCCGATCGTGCTCGGCGGCGACTTCAACCTGCGTGATCCTCGGTGGCCCGGCTTCACCGGCGTGGCCGGGCACGACGTGGATCACCTGTTCATCGCCGGGGCGCTCGAGGCCCGCGGCGGCACGAAGATCGTGGACCGCGGCACGCTCTCCGATCACGCGCCGGTGGCCGTGGACCTGTGGCTGACGGCCGGCCAAGCGACCGTATGATGAAGCCTCCACCCGCGCCGGAGGAGGGACGCATGTCACGACTCATCCGCATGGACCAGACCGGACACACGGTGCTGGCGAACTGGAGCCCCGATGACCTCGCCGGAACGGAGGCGGCCCGGACCGCGCTCCGCGCTGAGCTCGAACGCGGCTATCTGGCCGTGGCCAGTGAGGGCGACGGGACCGCCGTCGCGGTGCGCGAGCTGCCCCTCGACGCTGAGCTGGTCATCCTGCGCCGCCCCATCGCCGGCGGCTGATGGACACCGCGCTGGCGGACGCGCCGGCCGCGGAGGAGCTGCCCGAGCTGGCCCGCGTGCACTGGCGCCGCCGCGTCGGCGAGCCCGACCTTCGGCGGGCCGACCGGCTGTGGACGCTGAGCGCCGTGGCCCACGAGGTGCCGTTCGTGGTGACGGCGGCGGTCCTCCCGCTGCTGGCGCCGGTCCTGGCCGTGGTGTCGCCGGCGGCGCTGGCCTTCGCGTGGGCGATCCCGGCGCTCTACGCCGCCCGCGGCGCCGGCGTGCTGCGGCCGCCGCGCCGCAACCCGACTGTGACCGACGCCGCGGAGCGGCGCGCGCTCGGGCTGCTGGGAGATCTCCTCGGTCACGACGCGCGCGAGCTGTGCGCCCACACCGGACTGGCGCTTCAGGGCGGCGCGTTCGGGGCGTGGCTGGTGGGACCGGCCGGCGCGCTCCTCGTGCGGCCCGGCGGGCGGCGGCTGCAGTGCTACTGCGTGCGCGTCGCCGAGGACGACCTGCCGCGCGCTGACCGCGTGGCGCACCTGCTGCTGGCGCTGCGTGCCGACGAGAGCGGTTTTGCAACCGTGGCCAACCTGACCTTCAGCGGCGCGTGCTGGCGGCTGCGGCGGCATCTGTCGCCGCCTGCCTGCGAGGGCCTAGCGGCAGCGATCCGCGCCGCGCGGGCCACGCCGGCCTCATAGCCAGGGGGGTTATCTGACGCAAAGCCCGGCCGGTGTGGGTCTGTGTCCAGTTACCCCCGGTTTCCGGGGGCGATCGGACGCAAAGCCTGCGGGCGGCTGGATCACGTCCGGTTTTCCCCGGCCACGGCCCCCGCCCGCCGCCCGCAGCCCGCAGCTGCTAGCCGCGCGCGCTGCGCAGCCCAAAGCCGCGGAGCATGAGCAGCGCCTTCTCCCCGAGGGTCCCGCGCGCCGGCAGAACCCCCAGCTGGGTCGCTGCCTCGTAGACGTCGAAGAAGGCGCGAACCCGCAGCAGCAGCTCGTGCTGGAGCTCGCAGTAGAAGATGCAGTGGACCACGACGAACCGGTTGGTGGCGGGCAGGCCGGCCAGCGCCGCCCGGTGCGTGCCGAGCACCTTGCACGGCGCCGCCACGAAGCGCTCGTTGGCGAGCCGCTCGCCCGTCCGCTCCACGCGCGCGTCGGGAAATGCGGCCCACAGCTGCGCGGCGTGCGCGCCCAGCGCGTCGAGTCCGTCCAGCGGCTCGCCGGTGAGGGGGTCCTCGTACTGGATCCCGGTCGCACACACCTCACCGAACGCGCTCGCGTCCTTCCCTGACCAGGCGGCCTGCCAGCCGTCGATCAGCTCGTCCACGGTCACTGCGCAGCGCCCTGCACGTCGAGGGCCGCGATGCCCTCCTCCGGCGTCGAGGCCTGGGCGTAGCGACGCCGCGGGATGCGCCCGGCGCCCCACGCCAGCCGGCCCGCCCGCACGCCCAGGCTGATGGCGCGGGCCATCGCCACCGGATCGTGGGCGCGGGAGATGGCGCTGGCGCACAGCACCGCGTCGCAGCCGTGCTCCAGCGCCAGGGCCGCGTCGGAGGCGGTGCCGACCCCGGCGTCGAGGATCACCGGCACGCCGGCGCGCTCGATGATGATCGAAAGGTTGTACGGGTTGCAGATCCCCATCCCGCTGCCGATCGGCGAGCCGAGCGGCATCACCGCGGCGCAGCCGACGTCCTCCAGGCGGCGCGCCAGCACAGGGTCGTCGGTGGTGTAGGGCAGCACGGTGAAGCCGTCGTCCACGAGCTCCTCGGCGGCGGCGACAAGCTCGACGCCATCGGGCAGCAGGGTGCGGTCATCGCCGATCACCTCGAGCTTGATCCAGTCGGTCTCGAACGCCTCGCGCGCGAGCCGGGCGGTGGTAACGGCGTCGCGCGCGGTGAAACAGCCCGCGGTGTTGGGGAGCACCTGCACGCCCACCTCGTCGAGCACGTCGAGGATCGACCCTCGCGCTGCCGAATCCAGCCGCCGCAGCGCCACCGTGCACAGCTCGGCGCCGGCGGTCCGGCAGGCCTCGGCCAGAAGATCGTGGTTGGCGAAGCCGCCGGTGCCCAGGATCAGCCGGGACTCGAAGATGCGATCGGCGATGCGAAGGGGATCGTCGGACATGGCGCTCATCCTCCTCCAATCGCGGCCAGGACCTCCACCAGAGAGCCCTCGCGTAGTTGCGTGTCAGCCCACCGGCCGCGTGACACGACCTCGCCGTCGAGCGCGACGGCGACGCCGCGGGCGCCCGGCGACACATCGAGCATCTCCACCACGCTGGCGACAGTAGCGCCGGCGTCGACCTGGCGCGGCTCCCCGTTGACCGTGACGTTCACGGTGCGCTCCCCACCGCGGCGCCGCGCAAACGCGCCGGCGCGAAGGCGGCGGCATGGTCGGGCAGCCCCTCGCCGGCCAGCGCGCCGGCCAGCAGCTCGGCCGTGACCGGGGCCAACAGGATCCCGCCGCGGCGATGGCCGGTGGCCCAGTACAGCCCCTCCACCGAGCCCGGCCCGATCGCCGGCAGGTTGTCCGGCGTCCCCGGCCGCAGGCCGGCGGCGAACTCGTCGATCACGAGCTCGGAGATGCCCGGCACCAGCTCGGCGGCGTCGCGCAGCAGCTCAAACGCGGCGCCGGCCGTCACGGTGGTGTCGAACCCGCGCTCCTCCGAGGTGGCGCCGAGCACGTAGCGGCCGTCGCCGCGCGGGGTGATGTAGGACGGCCCCATACGGATGACGCGCTGCAACAGCCCGGGGCCCGCCGGATCGTGGAGGCGCATGATCTGGCCCTTGACCGGGCGCACCGGCAGGCGGTCGGCCTCGGGCAGGCCCGCCAGCTTTGGCGACCACACGCCGGCGGCGATCACCACCTGCTCGGCCCGCACCGCCGACCCGTCGTCCAGGACCACGCCCTGCACCCGACCGCCGATCAGCTCCACGCCGGACACCGCCGTGTGCTCGCGCACCTCACCGCCCGCCGCAGTCACCGCGGCGGCCAAGGCCGGCAGCAGCATCCGGGGGTCGACGGCGTGATCGCCGGGGACGTCGAGAGCGAGCCGGAGCGCCGGGGCCAGGCCGGGCTCACGGCGGCGCGCCTCCGACGCACGAAGGCGCTCCACCGGCAGCTGAAAGCGCTGCCGCAGCGCCAGCTCGCGCTCGAGCGCCTCGGCCTCGTCTGCGTCGCGCGCCACCAGCAGCGTGCCGCACGGGGTGTAGCCGACGTCGTCGACGCCCGCAGCCTCGATCAGCTCGGCCACGAACCGCGGGTACAGCCGCGCGCTGCGCAGCCCCAGCTCCAGGAGCGGCTCCTCGCCGGGCGTCACCTCGGCGACGGGCGCCAGCATCCCGGCGGCGTAGTGCGACGTGCCGTGACCGGCGTACCCGCGCTCGAGGACGAGCACGCGCAGGCCGCGACCGGCGGCGCGCCATGCGACGGACAGGCCGATCACGCCGCCACCGACGACAACGACATCTGCTGGGACTGGATGTTTCGACAATGAACCTCCCTGCGCCGGCATTACCCGCTCAGGTCCTGACGGTCGGCGGATCGGCGTCCGCCCTCTCAGCCCAACGGTGGGGCTCCCGTGACTCGGATCCTAGCTTCTCTGGTCCTGACAGACTGAGGGCCGTGCTGGACCTCCGCACCGCCATCGACGCCGCCCGGCTCTACCTCGTCTGCGACGCGCGCTCGGACGCGTTCCTCGAGCAGGCGCTGCGCGGCGGCGTCGATCTCGTCCAACTGCGCCTCAAGGACGCCGCCGACGGCGAGATCGTCGGCGTGGCCCGGCGCTACAAGCTCGTGTGCACCGCCCGCGGCGTGCCGCTCATCCTCAACGACCGCCCCGACCTCGTGTGCGAGGCTCATGCGGACGGGGTCCACATCGGCCAGGACGACATGCCGGTGGCGCAGGCACGCGAGCTCGTGGGGCCCCAGCGCGTCGTCGGCCTCTCCACCCACTCCCCCGCACAGGTCGACGCGGCGGGCGCCGAGGCGGAGGTGGACTACATCGGCGTGGGTCCCGTGCACAGCACGCCGACCAAGCCGGGCCGACCCGCGGTGGGGCTGGACCTGGTCCGCTACGCCGCGGTCAACGCCGCCACGCCGTTCTTCGCCATCGGCGGCATCGACGCCGGCAACGCCGGGGCCGTGCGCACGGCGGGGGCGACCCGCATCGCGGTGGTGCGCGCGATCACCGACGCTGCGGATCCCGAGGCGGCGGCGCGAGCGCTGCGCTGCGCCAGCGAGGCCGGCGTTGGCGCAACGTAGCCGCAAGCGAGGGCGCCGGGGCAAACCACCCGTCCGTGCGGGCGCGACCGCCAAGGCCACGCCGACCGCCGAGGCGGCGCCAACCGCCAACGCCGCGCCGACCGCCAAGCCCGCGCCGACCAAGGCCACGTCAACGAAGGCCGCGCCAACGAAGGCCGCGCCAACGCAGCGCCCCAACCAGTGGTTCGCCCCCACCGGCGAGGAGCTCTCCCGCACCCAGCGCCGCGACGCCGAGGCCCGCGCCAACCTCAAACCGCTGGCGCCGGGTGAGCGCCCGCTGGCAATCCGGGTGTCGGCTCTGGTCGCGGCGATCCTGGGCCTGGCCAACCTGGTGGCGTGGCTGGCGGGCGACAAGATCGGCGGCAAGCACCCCGCGGCCAGTGGCATCCTCATCTTCTCCGCGGTGATGCTGGCCTGCGCCGTGGGCCTGTGGAAGATGTGGTACGGCGCCGTCCTCGGCTTCATGGCCCTGCTGGCGATCATCGGCACGCTGTTCTCCCTGTATCTGGTGGAGGCGAGCAACGCGCTGGGATTCATCGTGGCGCCGCTCATCATCATCGGCGCGGGCTATCTGTTCTTCAAGCTCGTGCGCGTCCTCAGCCGCATCCAGATGCCACAGCGCCCGGGAAGCTGACCCGCGCGCTCATCTCCGCCCCGCTTGGATAGGCTCGTATCACATGCCTGAATCCAGTTACGACTGCGTGGTCATCGGCTCCGGCCCGGGTGGCTACGTCACCGCCATCCGCGCGGCCCAACTCGGGATGAAGACCGCCGTGGTCGAGAAGGACCTGGTCGGCGGTCGCTGTCTGAACTACGCCTGCATCCCCGCCAAGGCCGTGCTGCGCGTCGCCGACATCGTCTCCGAGATCCGCGAGGCCGGCGATTTCGGCATCAAGGTGTCCGATCCGGAGATTGACTACGTCGGGGTCTCTGAGCGCCGCAAGAAGGTCGTCTCGACGCTTACCGGCGGCGTCGCCGGCCTGCTCAAGAAGAACAAGGTCGACCTCATCGAGGGCGAGGCCATGCTCGCGGGCAAGGGCACGCTCACCGTCGGCGGCCAAGAGATCTCCGCCAAGACGATCGTGCTCGCCACCGGCTCGGTCAAGCGCCCGATCCCGGGCGCGCAGTTCGGCGGGCGCGTGATCGGCACCGAGGAGGCCTGGGCGCTCGACGAGCTGCCCCAATCGATGGCAGTGGTCGGCGCCGGCGCATCGGGCTCTGAGATCGCGTCGGGCTACGCGCGCCTGGGCGTCGAAGTGACGCTGTTCGAGGCGCTCGAGCGCGTGCTGCCGACCGAGGACGCCGACATCTCCAAGCTGGCCGAGCGCGGGTTCAAGCGCCAGGGGATCACCGTCCACACCAGCACGCTGGTGACCGACATCAAGTCGGGATCGAGCAGCTGCACCTTCAAGCACGGTGACACCGCCGGCGAGGCGGAGTGGCTGGTCATCGCCGCCGGGCGCGGCCCCGACATCGAGGCCCTGGGCCTGGAGGCCGCGGGCGTCAAGCTGGACTCCGGCGGCTTCATCGAGGTCGATGGCGCGATGCGCACCAACGTGGATGGCATCTACGCCATCGGCGACCTCGTGCCCGGCCCGGCGCTCGCCCACAAGGCATCGGACGAGGGCGTGATCGCCGTCGAGGATGCCGCCGGCATGGCCACTCACCCGATCGAGTACATCGACATTCCGCGCGCGACGTTCTGCACCCCCAACGTGGCCAGCTTCGGGCTCACCGAGGCCCAGGCGCGCGACCAGGGCTATGACGTCGTCGTCGGCAAGGTCCCGTACGGCGCAGTCGGCGCCGGCACGGTCTACGGCGACCGCACGGGCCTGGTCAAGATCGTCGGCGAGAGCAAATACGGCGAGCTTGTCGGCGGCCACATCATCGGCGCCAAGGCCACCGAGCTGATCCAGGAGCTCGTCAACGCCCGCGCGCTGGAAGGCGGCTACCCGGAGGTGGCGCGGCTCATCCACGGGCATCCGACGATGTCGGAGGCGGTCATGGAAGCCGCTCGCGCCGCCGACGGCTGGCTGATCCACGGCTGAGCAGGTCCGCGCGTGGCCGCGACGCCCGCACAGCCGGTCTTCTACTACGACCTCGGCGATCCCGGCTGCTATCTGGTGGCCGAGCGGATCATGGCCGAGCTGCCGGTGGTGCCCGAGTGGGAGCCGGTGCACGGCGCGCGCCTCGGCTTCACGCCGCCCGCGCCCGACCGCGCCCTGGCCGACACCGTCGCCCGCCAGGGCCTGCAACCGCTGCGGCTGCCTGCGACGTGGCCGCCCGACTCAGAGCTGGCGATGCTCGCTGCCACCTACGCCAAGGGCGGGGGGCGCGCGGTGGCGTTCTCGCTGGCGGCGTTCCGGCAGGTGTTCGCCGGCGGGCGCGAGCTCGGTGACGAGGCGACCGTGCTGATCGCGGCCGCGGCGTGCGAGATGCATCCCACCGCGGTGCTCAAGGGCGTGGGCATGCGCTCCGTGCGCGCCTCGCTGGAACGGGCCGCGGAGCGGGCGCGGGCCGCAGGGGTGTCGGAGCTGCCGGCCATCCAGGCCGGCGCGAAGATCTTTGCCGGCCAGGGGGCGCTCGAGCGGGCGGTGGACGCGCTGGCCCCGGCGGCGGGACCGGTGCGCTGATGGACCGCGCCCGGAGACGATGAAGGCCAACCGCGTCTTTCATCTCAGCGTCAGCCGGGGAGGGCGCGAGCCGGCGTTCCTGGCGGACCGCAGGCGGCTGGACCGCATCGAGGTCGTGTCGATCGACGACGGCGATCTGCTCCTGTATTGGGAGCTGCCGCCCAAGGATGCGACGAAGCTCCTGCGCCAGCTCCGCGCCGACCTGGCCGGGCTGGAGGCCGAGGAGTTTCTCGCGCTGTGGGAGGGCACTGATACGTAAAGTGGGATCGACCGTGGACACCTCGCGCACACCCCCGGCGATTTCAGTCGCCGCCACGTCCCTGAAGGGTGAGACGACCGTGGAGGAGCCCGACCGCAGCGGGCGGGCGATCGCACGGCGCAGCGCCGAGATCCGCGCCACCGTCCCGGACCTCGAGCTGTCGGTCGACGTCGACGCCGGACCGCTGATGCAGCGCGCCGCGTCTCACGGCGTCAGCACCACCGCAGCGCTCATCAGCGCCTGCGCCGCCGCCCTGCGCGAGTTCCCGCGCGTCAACGGGGCCTACCGCGACGGCCACTACGAGCTGTACTCGCGCATCAACGTCGGCGTCGTCATCCAGACGCCCGATACGCAGGTGTCGGCGACGATCCTCGATGCCGACGCGAAGTCGCCGGCGGAGCTCGATGACGAGCTGGCACGACTGACGGCGCGCGCCCGCTCCGGCGAGCTGACTCCTCCCGAGCAGGCCGGGGCCACCTTCACCTTCTCCGACCTCGGCGAGTACGGGATCCACCGCGCCGCGGGCCTGGTGATCCCGTCGCAGGCGGCCACGCTGACCGCCGGTGCGATCCGGGCGGTCCCGGTGGTGCGCGACGGGGCCGTGACGCCCGGTCACGTGTTGACGCTCACGCTGGCCAGCGACCACCGGATCGTGTTCGGGATACACGCCACCGGCTTTCTCGGCCGGGTGGCAGAGCTCGCGCAGACGTGAGCGCCACCTCTCCCGAGCAGATCGCTGAGCGCGCCCGCGAGGATCTCCAGGCCCGTCTGCGCGTGGCCTTCGAGCACCAGCTCGCCGCCAGGCCGCTCACGGTGGCGCCCGCCGAGGGGCAGCTGGAGGGCCTCGTCGACGCGGCCGCCGCGCGGGCCGGCGCGGTGCTGTGGCGCCGGTGTCTGGCCGGCGCCGCGGCCGACGCGTTCGGGGTCGGGCTCGCGGAGGCCATCTCCCATCCCGCGGTCGAGCGCGCTTACGAGCTCGTCGGAGCGCCTCCGTACGAGCCGGCCACGGCGATGGTGGCGGCGGCGGCGCCCGACCCCGGCCCCCGAGCGGTACGGCTGCCGGCGGTCCATCTGGGCGGCATCGAGAGCCTGGCGAAGGGGGAGAGCGACCTCGAGCTGCGCTTCTCAGACGCCGGCCTCGATGTCCTCAAGGGCTCGAGCGGCGCCGGGATCGGGCGCCTGAGGTGGGGCGAGATCCGGTCGGTCTCCTTCTCGCCGGCACGGCGCGGCCTGCGGGCCGGCCGCCGTCAGCAGCTGCACGTCGAGACCGTCCGCGGGCGGGTGAGCTTTCAGCTGCCGGGCATGACCGACCGTCGGCTCCGGGAGCAGCTGGAGCCGCTCCTCGCCCAGTGGCGACCGGACGAGTGACAGTGGGTCAGGACTCGGTCACCGCCGCGCTGCGTCCGGAGTGCGACGCCGCAGCGATGTGCGCGAGCGGCTGAGCCGCGACGACGGGAAGCTCGGAAGTGGCATCGGCCGGCGGACGCCGCGCTTGGGGGGCCAGCCGTCGTTGCGGGAGGTGTGGATCGCCCACGCCAGGAGCCCGGGAATGGCAACGAGGACCAGCGCGGCGAACACGGTGTTGATGATCAGAGGGAGGGTCATGCCCAATGACTTCCCGGCGCGCCGCCGTCTAGACCTGAGATTCCCCTTAGGCGGCCGCATTCCTACGCTCGTCTTAGGTTCGGCTAGCGAACGACGGCGTCCACCGCCACCGCGAGGAACAGCAGCGACAGGTAGAGCAGCGAGTAGTGGAACAGCACCGCCGCACGGGCCGGCGTCGGCGCCCGCCACAGACGCCACGCGAGCGCGCAGAACACGCCGCCGAGGACGACGGCGGACACCAGGTAACCGCCGCCGAAGGTTCCGAGCGCCGCCGGCAAAAGCGACATCGCGACCAGCGCCACCGTGTAGAGCAGCACCTGAACGGATGTCGCCGACGCGCCACGCACGACGGGCATCATCGGCACGCGCGCTGCCTCGTAGTGGCGCGAGAGCAGCAACGCCAGCGCCCAGAAGTGGGGTGGGGTCCACAGCAGGACGATGCCGAAGAGCATGATCGCACCCACGCCCAGCGTGCCGTGAGCGGCCGCCCACCCGGCGAGCGGCGGGATGGCGCCCGCGGCGCCGCCGATGACGATGTTCTGGGCCGTGCTTCGCTTGAGCCAGACGGTGTAGATCAGCACGTAGAACAGCCCGCCGCTGAGGCTGAGCACCGCCGCCAGCAGGTTCGCGAAGACCGTCAGCACCACGAACGCCAGCGCGGACAGCGTCAGCCCGAACACGACCGCGCGCCGGGGGGCGATCCGCCCTGCCGCGACCGGCCTCGAAGCCGTGCGAGGGCCCATGAGCCGATCGATGTCGCGGTCCAGCACGTGGTTGAGCGCGCTGGCACCGCCACAGGCAAGGGCGCCGCCGATGACGAGCGCCGCCAGCGGCACGGTGGCCGGCGATCCGCCGGCGGCGGCCACCATCGAGCACACCGCGGTCAGGACCAGCAGCGACATGATCCGCGGCTTTGTCAGCGTGACGTAGTCGGCCAGCGTGGCCCGCCACGCCGGCGGCGCCTTCACGGTGGCGCCGTCGGCGGACAGGCCATCGGCCGGCAGTGCCCCCAGCAACTCAGTCACGCTCGCCTCCCGTTCGCCCGGCCAGCGCCCGCAGGTCGTGGGTGACGGATGCCGGCAGGTAGGGGAACAGGTATCCCGAGCGCTCGTAACCGCGGCGATCGAGCAGGTACAGGGCCTCGGTGTGGGAGATGTCGCCGCGGGTGGGCTTGACGAAGATGTGGTACGCGCGCCATACCGGGGCCAACCGGACGTGAGTTCCCATCAGCCAATGCCACGGCGCCAGGCCGGCCAGGCCCCACGACCGGACCGCGCGCCGCACGCTCGCGGGCGTGTCCTGCGGATTGACGCTGACCACCACCAGCACCGGTCGCTGCGCCGCCGGGAGCGACCGCTCCGCCGCTGCCAGGGCGCGCCCGGCCAGCGGGCACTCGGCCTTGCAGTGTGAGTCGAAGAACTCGATGGCGACGCTGCGGCCGCGCAGGGAACTCAGCGCAAAGGGAGCTCCGGTCTGGTCGCGCAGGGTGGTGATCGCCGGCGCGGGCCGCCCCCCCGCGGCCCACGTGGCCATTCCGCGCAGCGACCCGTGGCCGGCGGTCGTCGCGGCGGCCGGGGAAGAGGGGCCGGCCAGGAGCAGATGGGCGCCCGCGCCCACCCCGACGCCGATGAGCGCCGCGATCGCCAGGACCGCGACGATCTGCCGCGCGGTGCGCCGATCGGGGCGGGTCCGGGCGCCCGCGCCGGCCTGGATCATCTGATCTCGCCGGGCGGCGGGCCGGCCGGCTCCACATGCTCGGGGGCGTCGCCGGCCGAGGCGACGACCTCGGGCGACGGCAGCCGGGACGACGCCGGATTGGTGTCCGCAGCGCTGCGCCGCGCGAAGTGGACGTACCACACGGCGATGGCGACGAGCAGGCAGACCGGGAGCAGGAGCGACAGCAGGGAGCCGGCGAGGAAGTCGTCCGCGAACAGGATCGGGGGCATGAGCTCAGTCCTCCTAGGTGGTCGTCAGCGTCCGGCTCGGAGACGTCTGCGGGGCGTCGGGCTCCAGCCAGCGGTAGAAGCCGACGATGAAGGTGATCGTGTAGGCCAGCGATCCGGGCACCCACATCATGCCCGCGGCAAGCTGCTGGTCGGTGAGCGCGGTGATGCCGCCGGGCCGGTGGGCCAGGGCGGCGTAGAACGGATACAGCGGGTGCGGGACGAGCACCAGCGTGATGGCCAGGACCCAACCGATCACCATCGCGCCCACGGTGAACGCGATCCGCATCGGCCACACCAGGCGCGGGCGCAGGGGGCCGGGATCGATCACGCGCGCCCAGAACAGCAGCCCGGTGAAGAAGAACATCGCGTGCTCGAGGTCGTGCACCGCCCAGGACCGCAGTGTCGCGTCGTAGGCCGCGGGAATGTGCCAGGCGATGACGGTGGCGTTGAACAGGAGGAACGCCGCAAGCGGGCGCGACAGCGCGCGCAGCGGCGCCGTCCACCGCGCCCGGGCGAGAGTGCGCCCCACCGTCGTCCGGGGCTGCAGCGGCAGCGCTCGCCACATCCGCGGCCAGGGCCGTCCGAGGAGGATGAGCGGGGGAGCGACCGTCAGCAGCAGCACGTGCTGGAACATGTGCACCCAGAAAAGCTGGTCGGCGTAGCCGTCGATCGGGGACTCGAGCGCGAGCACGATCGTCACCAGGCCGGCCGCGAACGCGGCCGTCCGCAGCGATTGATCCGCCGGCCGGCGATAGCCCAGCCCGCCGGCCCAGTACAGCATCCCCGCCACCGCCACGTAGAGCAGCGGTGGTTGGATGGACCAGCCGTGCCAGCTCATAGGAGGTACAGGAGCACGAACAGGACGACGCCGTTGGCCACGAAGAACGACCAGTAGAACGAGCAGGCGTCCAGGCCGGCCTGCACGACGTCGTCGTCGGATCGCACCTCGGCGGGAGTCGCCGCCACGCCCTCACGGCGCCGCCGCCAGGCGGTCGCCACCTGAATCTCGAGCCAATACGCACCCGCCAAGGTGAGGACCGCATAGCAGATCGTCCATCCGATGAACACGCTGGCGTAGGCGCCGCTGGCGGGGCCGAACCCCAGGGTCGTCCATTCGACCACCTGCAGGACGACCGACAGCAGCGCCAGGCCCAGCGCCACACCTCCGGCGCTGACGGTCCGCTCAGGGCGCGTGGCGGCCGCCCACATGGCCACCGCGCTGGCCACCAGGACCAGGACAATCGCGATGCCCAACCCGATCGATGGGTTGACGGCGCCCTGCTTCCAGCCCTTGTTGGGGTCCTGCGCGCGCAGGTAGAAGTAGGCGAAGACGAACGCGAGCATGAAGAACGCGATGGCGCCGCACAGCCCGCGAGCGCCGGCACGCATCGCGCGCGGCTGCCACTCCGGGGGCTCGAGTTCGATGTGCGGATGTGTCGGCGCGGAGGCTGAGCCTTCCATGTCACGCTCCCTGAGTCGAAGGCGTCAGCACCGGGGCTGGCTCCACGCCGTACGGGTACGGATCGGAGTCGAACACCGGGATGCGATCGAAGTCGTGCACCGGCACCGGCGTGGGCAGCTGGAACTCGGCCGACTTGGAGTCCCACGGGTTGGCCGGCGACGGCTCGCGCTTGATCACCATCGACCAGATGAGGTTGTAGAGGAACACCAGCATCGAGAGCCCGATCACGAACGCCGACACGCTCACCCAGTCATTGAGCGCCTGCAGGTTGGTGGGATAGGTGACCACCCGTCGCGGCTGGCCCATCAACCCGAGCGCGAACAGCGGCCCAAAGGTGGCGTTGAAGGCGATGAACAGCGACCAGAAGTGGATCCGCGCCAGCCGTTCGTTGAAGTTGAACCCTGTCATCTTCGGGCCCCAGTAGTAGATGGCCGCGAACACGGTGAACACGAGCCCACCCATGATGGTGTAGTGGAAGTGAGCCATGGTGAAGAAGCTGCCGTGCGTGGTGACGTCTGACGGTACGTCGGACAGGAACACGCCGGAGATGCCGCCGAACAGGAAGTTGAATGCCCATCCCATGCAGAACAGCATCGGCACCGAATATCGGATTCGCCCGCGCCACATCGTCCCCATGGCGCAGAGGAATATGAAGCCGGTGGGTAGCGAGATCAGCTCGGTGGAGAGCATGTAGAAGGGACGCAGGTCGGCGTTGATGCCGCTCACGAACAGGTGGTGCTGCCACACGAAGAAGCTGAGCAGCGCCACTCCGAGCATCCCAGCGACCGCCAGCCGGTACCCCCACAGCGGCTTGCGGCAGAACACCGGCAGCAGTTCCAACACGATGCCGAAGCCGGGAAGCGCCACGACGTACACCTCGGGATGGCCGAACACCCAGAACAGGTTCTGGAACAGGTAGGAGCTGCCACCGGCCGACGCGAGGAAGAAGCCGGTCTGCACGGTGCGGTCAAACGCTCCCATCAGCAGCGCCGCAATCAGCATCGGCGCGGCCAGCATCATCAGCAATGCGGTGGCCACCACGCTCCAGACGAAGATCGGCAGCCGGTTCCAGGTCATCCCCGGCGCGCGCATGGTGATGATCGTGACGATCAGGTTGAGGCCCAGCAGGCACATCGACACGCCCACCAGCGCGAAGAAGCCGATGTAGGCGTCATAACCGGCGGTGCCCTGATCCCCGAGCGGCTGGTAGCCGGTCCAGCCGGTCTGGAAGCCGCCCATGAAGATCGTGGTCACGAGGACCACGCCGGCGGCCATCAGCAGCCAGAAGGTGAGTGACTCGATGCGTGGAAACGCCATGCGGCGCGACCCAATCATCAGCGGCACCAGCCAGTTGGCGAACGGGCCCAGCACGCCGCTGGTCATCATCCCCATCATCATCGCGCCGTGCATGCCCACCAGCGTCACGTACTGGTTGGGGCCGAACACGTGCACATTGGGCTGGAGCAGCTCGGTGCGGATCAGCATCGCGTTGATGCCGCCCGCCAGGAAGAAGACCCCGATCCCGACGATGTACTGCATCGAGACCACCTTGTGATCGGTGCACAGGCTGAAGTAGCGCAACGCGCCCTCGCCCTCGGCCTCGTGCTCGGCCAGCGACGCGGGATGCCCGAGCATGCGCCTGATCGGGTAATTGGCGAACCCGAGGCCCACCAGGAACCCGATCACCCCGAACAGGTAGCCGAGCATGATGCCGATGTCGTTCTCGCCGGTGTCGGAGAAGTAGTCCAGGCTCGGGGCGTGAATGCGCGCCCCGATCCAGCTGCCCACGAGCCAGCCGACCACGGCGAGCACGATCCCGGTCAACAGGTTGAAACCGAGCAGCTTGCGCCACGTGGGCTGTCGTTGCGCTGAGATCGCGACCGTGCTCATCCACCTCTCCTCTGCGGGTCCGGGAAGTACTGTTTCGCGTAGGGCGGCAGGCTCTTGGTGGCCGGCACGTAGTGCAGCCGCTGCTGGGCGATCCAGGCGTTGAACTGGCTCGGGCGGACCACGCTCCCTTTCTCGAACATGTAGCCGTGCCACACGCCGCACAGTTCCGCGCAGTGGATGTCAAACGTGAGCGGGCCCTTGGTGGTGACGTAGGCGATGTTGTCGAAGCCGGGGTTGGCGTCGGCCTTGACTCCCAGCTGGTAGGCCCAGAACGAGTGGATCACGTCGATCGAGGTGACGTGGAACTCGATCATCCGGTTGGAAGGCAGCTCCAGCGTCGAGGTCTCGACGCCGCCGTAGGAGGGCCAGCGGTAGGTGAACTTCCACTGCTGGGCGATGACCTGGACCTGGAGCGCGTTCTTGCTGCCGGCCGGCGCGGCGATCGGATTCGGTCCCTGGCCGCCGCCGGCACCATCGGCGAGCAGGCGGATCGTCCCGTAGCCGGCCAGGAAGAGGACGACGCCCGTCGTCACCACCAGCCACCAGGTCTGGATCCTCGCGTCGCCGCGGATCGGCGGACCGTCCACCACCGCCGAGGTGTCGCGCTCGCGGAACGCGATGAGCGCGTAGATGAAGTAGACGAGCACGGCCATCGCGACGGGGGTCGAGACGCCCAGCAGCACCGTGTTGTCCACCACCTGCCCCGACGCTTCCACCGAGCCGTTGCCGGGCGGAAGGATCGGTGCCAGCAGGAGCACCACCAGGAGCGTGGCGACGATGCTCGTGCCCAGCCACCACAGGACCACGCGGCGCCAGTGATTGACCTCGCTCATCGCCGCACGCGCCTCATACGACCTTCACGAAGCCGTCCATGTACCCGACCGTCTGCATCGGGCCGCCCCAGCCCGCGATGTAGCCGGCCGCGCAGGGCACGAAGCACTGCCAGCGATACAGCCCCCGCTTGCCGGTGCGGAAGCTGAAGGTGGTGGTGCTGTGGGCGGTGGCGAGCCCGCAGGGCGCGTTGGCGCACTGGTTCTTGGCGTCGTCGGCGACCCCGAGGATCGGCACGAACACACCGAGCTGCGGGATCGCGAAGATGTGCGAGGCGGCGTCGGGGTCGATCGCCCGAGTGGGCTTGCCGTTGAGGGTGAAGCCGCCGCTGATCGTCCCCTCGGATTGCGAGACGAACGGGTTGCGCAGGCCGCTCTGCCCGTCGTAGTTGTAGACCGTGACGGTCACGACCGTGTTCGCGGGGACGATGAACGTGGTGTCGTGGCGCCAGTTGCCGCTGGTGGCGTCCACGGCGTAGTACGAGACCCAGCTGGGATGGGGGTCGGTGCCCTCGGATGCCGGGACGGTTCCGAGGTAGAGGTGGGCGCCCGCGGGCGAAGGCGCCGCGGCGGCCGCTCCGGGCTGGCTTGTCAGGTAGAGCCCGATGTAGAGGCCCAACAGAGCGCAAACGATTGCAGCCCCAACGACAATCCCTGTCACGCGCTTGGCATATCCACTCATTGAAGTCCCTCTCTCCTCGAGCCGGAATCTTCTATGCGTGAGGCCGCGAAAGGCAAGCACATGACGGCGATGTCATCTGCGCGTCATTTACAAGAGCACGGGCGAGGGATATCTTGCGACCGGGCCAGGAGAGCTCGAGCGAGGAAATAGCTGTAGATGCGCATATTGATTGTGGAGGACGAGGCACGCATCCGCGCGTTCCTCGCCCGCGCGTTCGAGGCCGAGGGCTTCGTGGTCGACGTCGCCCCTGACGGGGAACAGGGGCTAGAACGGGCCCTCGCCGGTGACTACGACGGCGTCGTCCTCGACCTGCTGCTCCCGGGCCAGGGCGGGCTGGAGGTCCTGCGCCAACTCCAGCTGCGCAACGAGCAGCTCCCGGTCCTGATCCTGTCGGCGCGCAGCGACATCCCCACCAAGCTGCGCGGATTCGAGCTCGGCGCGGTCGACTACATCGTCAAGCCGTTCTCGCTCGACGAGCTGCTGGCCCGGGTGCGGCTTCACATGCGCCGAGCCGCCGGCGCGCCCTCGGGCGACGGCACCGTGCTGCGCGTCGGCATCCTGGCGCTCGACCTGGCGAGGCGACAGGCGCGGATGGGCGAAACCGTCGCCGACCTGGCGGACCGGGAGTTCCGGCTGTTGCACTTCCTCATGCTGCATCCCGGCGAGGTGATCAGCCGCCAACGGCTGCTGTCGGAGGTGTGGGGGTTCGACTTCGACCCGCGCTCCAACGTGGTGGACGTCTGCGTGCGGCGGCTGCGGCGTCAGCTCGGCCCCGACGCCCCGATCGAGACCGTGCGCAACGCGGGCTACCGGGCCGCGGCATGACGCTGCTGCCCCGGCGGCTGAACGACCTGGTCCGCCGGCAGCGGGTGGAGCTCGCATGGGCGGCGTTCGCGGGGGCGAACTACGCGGCCATGATCGCGTGGCCGAGCTGGGAGACGATCCCGTTTCACTTCGTGTGGATCAGTCTCACGCTGCTCTACGGCTTCCGCGTCTGGGACATCCGCCCGACGCTGATCGTGCTGGCCTGCGTGATGGTGATGACCGGGTTCTCGATCGGGCTCGACGCCTTTCACGGCGTCCAGCTGTGGGGCGAGCTGTTCGAGGTGCCGCTGATGGCCGCCATGTTCCTGGCCATGGTGTGGCACGCCCGGCGCCGCGTCGATGCCCAGCGCATCGCCGAGGGCCGTGCCGAGGAGCACCGCTCACTGCTGGAGCGCCAGGAGCGCTTCATCCACGACGCCTCCCACGAGCTGCGCACCCCGGTGACCATCGCCCGCGGTCACCTCGAACTGTTGCAGTGCGCGTCCGAGACCCAGCCCGAGGTGGAGGTCGCGCTCGACGAGCTGAGCCGGATGGACGCGATCGTCGCCCGCCTGCTCGTGCTCGCCGTCGCCGACGAGCCCGACTTCCTGCAGACCGCCGAGATCGAGCTGGAGCCGCTCCTGGAGGACGTTTTCATGCGCTGGTCGGGGCTGGCGCCGCGCGCCTGGAGACTGGGGCCGCTGGCGTCCGGGCGCCTGCACGTCGACGCCGACCGCCTGCGTGCGGCCCTGGATGCGCTGCTGGAGAACGCGGTCAAGTACTCGCCCCCGGGCGCCGCCATCGAACTGCGCGCGACGCCGCGGGGACGCAATGAGGTGATGATCGAGGTGGAGGACGAGGGCTGCGGGGTACCCCCGGAGGCGCTGTCGCGGATCTTCGATCGTTTCGCTCGGGTCGACTCGGCGCGCACGCGCGCCGCGGGCGGCGTCGGGCTTGGCCTGGCCATCACCGACGCCATCGCCAAGGCCCACGGCGGCAGCTGCAGCGTGACCAGCACCGGTGCGGGGTCGATCTTCGCCCTGCGCCTGCCCGGCTTCACCCCCGCACCCGATCGTGCGCGAGTCAGGACTGGCGCTGCAACACCCTGATGTCGTGGGCCAGGCCCTCGGGCGTGAGCTGGTCGGCGGCGAAGCCGACGCGCTCGTAGCCGCGCTTGTCGATGAGCAGCACGAACGTCGAGTGGTCGATCTTGGGCGTCACCGGCTGGATGGCGTAGTCATGCCAGATCCGCCGCATCGTCGGCAGCGGGCCGTTGACGAACTCGAGGCGGCCGGTCATGTCGTGCTTGGCCAGAAACGCGAGCCGGTTGTGGACCGTGTCCTCGGCCTGGGCGACGCTGACCCCGATCGTGGGGACATCGCGCCCGTTGTTGGGCAGGTCGTTGAGCGCGCCCTTGATCTGCTCCACCATGAACGGGCACGTGTCGTGGCACAGCGAGTGGATGAAGGTGAGCACCACGACCTTGCCGCGATCGGCCGCGAGGCTGACGTGCCGGCCGTACTGGTCGGTGAGGGTGAAGTCGTGGGCGCGCAGGTTCGGCGGCATGGTCGGCCCGTCGAACGGGGACTTCGCGACCGGCGTCGGCGCCGCGGAGCCGCGGTTGCTGAGCACGATGAGCACGATCGCCGCCAGCAGCGCGACCAGGATCAGCATGAGCGCGCGCTGGAGTTTGGCCCTCGCCAGCATGGCGTCGATTCAAGCACGCCGGCCCTCGTGAGGACGGCACTGCGGCTGAGACAATGACCCGGGTGGACCCCGCACAGGGACTCGCGCGGCGGCTCGCCCGGACGGTGCATGACGAGCAGGTGCTCGACGCCGTCGCCGCCGTGCCCCGCCACCGGTTCGTGCCCCACGCCGACCGCGCCCGCGCCTATGACAACGTCGCGCTGCCGATCGACTGCGACCAGACGATCTCCCAGCCCGTTGTGGTGGCGCGGATGCTCGAGCTGCTGGAGCTGGCGCCGGGCGACCGGGTGCTGGACGTCGGCACCGGCTCGGGCTATCACGCCGCTCTGCTGAGCCTGCTCGCCGCCGAGGTATGGACGGTGGAACGACACCCGCAGCTCAGCGCCCAGGCGCGCACGACGCTGGCGGCGTTGGGCTACGCCAACGTCATCTGCGTCATCGGCGACGGCTGGCAGGGCCTGCCCGAGCAGGCTCCGTTCGATGCCATCAACGTCGCGGCCGCGGCCGGTGAGGGCGTGCCGCCCGCCCTGGGGCGCCAGCTCGCCGTCGGCGGACGCCTGGTGGCGCCCGTCGGTGAGGAGCACCAGTTCCTCACCCGGGTGCGCCGGACTCGCGACGGCCTCGTCACGGAGCGGTTTGACCCGGTCAGGTTCGTGCCGCTCGTGCGGGAGCCGTGACCGCACCGCCCAGGCGCTCGCGCATCACGTCGATCGCCATGGGGCTGGAGTCGATGAGCACGTAGCGACGCCCGAGCTCGGCGCACACCGCGCCGACGGTGCCCGACCCCGCGAACGGATCCAGGCACCATCCCCCGGGTCGCGAAGAGGCGGCCACCAGCCGCCGCAGGACGCCCGCCGGCTTCTGGGTGGGGTAGCCCGTCTTCTCGGCCCCGTTGGTGGGCACGATCGTGTGAAACCACACGTCCGTGGGCCGCTTGCCCCGTGCCGCCTTCTCGGCGCCCACGAGGCCCGGCGCCATGTAGGGCTCGCGCTCCACCGCATCGGCGTCGAAGTGGTGGGCGCCGGGTGTGCGCACGTAGGCCAGGATCGTGTCGTGCTTGGCCGGCCAGCGGCGGCGCGGCTTGGCCCCGTAGTCGTACGCCCAGATGATCTCGTTCAGAAACGCGTCACGCCCGAACAGCTCGTCGAGCAGGAGCTTGCAGTAATGAGCCTCGCGGTAGTCGATGTGGAAGTACAGCGTCCCGTGGGGGGCCAGCAGCTCCCGCGCGCGAGCGAGTCGCGGCTCGAGGAACCCCAGATAGTCAGCGAAGGCGTCGTGATAGCTGAGGCTGCGCAGCAGCTCGGTGCGGTAGCGCCGACCCCCGAAGCCCACCCGTGACGCGCCGTTGTCGGCGGTCGCCGTCACCGAGTGCCGGGTCTGGGCGCGGCCCGTGTTGAACGGCGGGTCGACGTAGATGAGGTCGAACGCGTTCTCCGGGAGCCGCTCCAGGACCGGCAGGTTGTCACCGGCGATGACGAGGTCGTCGTCTTCGACGGTCAGCGGGTCGTCGGCGGCCTGAACGCGCATTGTTCGGGACGCTACCGCGCTCCGCGGCAGCCGCCCGTCCGGGGAGACTTTGGGAGATATTGCTTGTCAGACAAGCAATATCTCCCAGGACTCCCTGCAAAACGGGCCAAAAGCGCTCCAGTCCGCCTTCCCAAGCCCGCCGTTGACGTTCGCCCCGTGTCGCCGGAGACCTCGACGCGCCAACAAGACCTCAATGCTCCGGAAACCGCATGGCTACGCGCATTCTGACGCCTGTCTTACGCCGATAGCCGCTAGGATCCGGCGTGGTGGTTTCCGACCTCTATACCCGTGCGCGCTCTTTGCCGCTCGCGCAGCGCCTGTCGCGGTCCGCGTACGGCGCCAAGGTGACGAAGTACGCCATCGGTTCGGTGGTCGCGCTGCTGACGAGCATCGTCGTGTTCGCGGTCTCCTATGTGGTCCTCGGCGGCCATCCCACGACGTGCTCGATCCTCGCCTTCTTCGCCGGGGCCATTCCGAACTGGATCCTCAACCGCCGCTGGGCGTGGAGGATGACCGGTCGCGCCGACTTCCTGCGCGAGATCGTCGCCTACATCGCGATCTCGGGCGTCGTGCTCGTCGCCTCCTCGCTCGGCACCAGTGCGATGCAGAGCTGGGTCAAGGCCAACGTGGCCCCTGGTCACGGCATCCGGGTGATTCTTGTGACCGGCGCCTACGTCTTCGTGCAGGCGGTCCTGTTCGTAGTCAAGTTCCTGGTCTACGACAAGTGGGTCTTCTCGGGTCAGTCGCGGCTCCGCGCTGCCGTCCGATCGCGCCACCAGGTGTGGAGCGCGGCGCGGGCGAACCGGACCCCGTAGAGCAGGTTCCCGCCCTTCTTGGTGCCGGTGGCGTGCTCGCCGCGATCGCGCATCGTGGTGGGCACCTCCGCCAGGCGGTAGCCATGCAGTGCAGCGGAGATCATCAGCTCCGACGCCTGGTACTGGGGCTGCTCGAGCACCACCGCCGCGGTCACCTCCGACCGCATCGCCCGCAGCCCGCACGCCGGGTCAGTGACGCGATGGCGCACCAGCACCGAGATGAGCGCGCCGAACACGATCACGCCCGCGTGGCGGGTGGCGTCGGTGGTGAGCTCTGAGCCCAGGCGACGGCTCCCCGAGACGAAATCGGCGTGGCCGTCGAGAATCGGCTGGATGACCCGTCCGATCTCGTCGGCGTCGTACTGGCCGTCGGCGTCGATGGTGACGATCACCTGGGCCCCGCGGGCCCGGGCCAGCCAGTAGCCGAGGCGCAGCGCGGCGCCCTGGCCGCGGTTGACCGGCACATCGCACACCAGCGCGCCCGCCTGCGCGGCCACCGCTGCGGTGGCGTCCTTGGCGCCGTCGACCACGACGATGACCTCGGTCTGCAGCCCGGCCGCCTCGCCCGGGATCGACGCGATCACCTCGGAGACGGTCGGCTCCTCGTTGTAGGCGGGGATGACGATGGCCAGAGGGGCGCCGGCGGCGGCGGGGTGCTGCTCGAGGAACGCCTCGGCGGCGGGGCGCTCGGAAGGCTCGAGGCGGTCGTACTCGTCGCGGCTGACGTCGATGGCGGTCATGTCGTCGCAGGCGCCTTCACGTCGGCGGTGGACCACTCATCCCAGACGCCGACCAGGCCGGCGTCGAGCGCCGGGTACCGCGGCGCCCACCCGGCGGCGTGCGCGCGGCTGGGGTCGACGATCACGGCGGGCATCTCGCCGGGCTTGGCGGGACCGTGCGTGTATTCGATGTCGGCGCCGGACACGCGCTTGACTGCCTCGATGACCTCGAGCACCGACAGCGAGGACCCCGACCCGATCACCGTCGGCCCGGCCCATTCGTCGGAGGTCAGGCCGAGACGCATCGCGGCGACCACGTCATGAGCGTGGACGTAGTCACGCACCTGCGAGCCGTCGCCGTAGACCTCGAACGTCGTGCCCAGGCGGATACACCGCATGAGGCGGGCGACGATGCTGTCCTTGGCCTGCATACCGGGACCGTAGACGTTGGTGAGGCGGATGCAGGCGCAGCGCAGCCCGTAGGACGCCGTGTAGGCGGACATCAGCATCTCCCCGGCGGCCTTGGTCGAGCCGTAGGGCGTGAGTGGGCGCAGCTTGGCGGCCTCGGTGATCTTCGGCGCCTCCATCGGGCCGGTGACGGCGTTGGTGGAGGCGAACGCCAGCGAGGTCACGCCCGCGGCGCGTCCCGCCTCCAGCAGCGCATGGGTCCCGGCAACGTTGGTGCGGAAGGTGAGGTCGGGCTGCTCGAGCGAACGGAGTACCGAGGTCACGGCGGCCAGATGCACGATCGAGTCAAAGCCGCCGGCGAAGGCCTGGGCCAGGACATCGCCATCGGCGATATCCCCCTGCACCAGGTCAACCGACGCGTCCGGGTGGGGCTGGAGGTCAACGACGCGGACCTGAGCGCCATCGCCGGTGAGCGCCGAGACGACGTGGCGGCCGATGAAACCGGACCCGCCGGTGACCAGGACGCGGCGGCCGTTGAGGTCGGAGGGGCTCATATCCAATCGTCTCGAGGTGGGGGGGCGGGCACTGGCCCATCGTGGCGGGGCCGGTGACCTCGCGCGGCGCAAGGCCTGCCCAGCGAGCGCACGAGGATAGCGACGCCGCACACGAGAGGGCACGCGAGGGCTGATAGCGTCGCGTCGGAGTGTCCTACGGACCTGGTCCCTCGAGGCCGCTCGGCCCGGCCCCGGAGCGCCCGGCTGTCCCACGCCGCGGGCGCCGGCGCCGTCACACCCCGGCGATCGCTCGCCGCCGGGGGCGACTGGCGGTGGCGCTCGCCGCCGTCGTGCTGGTGGTGGCGATCATCGTCTCCGGCCTCGGCGGGGGGCTGCCTGCGCCGCCGGCGCCGACGGTCGCCGACAGCGCCGGGCCGGGCGACCCGTTCGCCTACCGCTCCCGCCAGGAGGCGGAGTTCGTGGCCCGTGCCGCCGCCGGCAACGCCCGCCCTCTGTTCCTCCTGAGCCCCGGCGGTGTCATGGCCACCGCGGCGCGCGTGGCCGCCTTCCGCGGCGCGATCAACCGGGCGACCGCCGGCACCGGGATCAGCCCCAACCTCGTGGAGGGCCTGGTGTTCCTGGAGAGCGCGGGGCGACCGCAGGCGATCGCCGGGTCTGATCCGGCAGATGCCGCTGGGCTGACCCAGATCCTCGCCGCCACGGGCCAGTCGCTGCTGGCGATGCACATCGATCTGGCCCGGAGCCGGGCGCTGACCAAGCAGATCGACGCCGTGGCCGCCGGGACGCGGCGTGGCCGACTCGGCACCCTGCTGGCCCGTCGCGCCGCCGTCGACGATCGCTTCAACCCGACGAAGGCGCTGGCCGCGACGGTGCGCTACCTGACGTTCGCGCGGCGCCAGTTCGGGCGCCAGGACCTCGCCGTGGAGTCCTACCACATGGGCATCGGCAACCTGCATGAGGTCCTGGCCGACTACGACGGCGGCCGGCCCGTCCCCTACGCCCAGCTCTACTTCGACAGCGCCCCGACGCGCCACGCCGCTGCGTACCGGCGTCTGTCGAGCTTCGGCGACGACTCGTGGACGTACTACTGGCGCGTCCTGGCCGCGGTGCAGATCATGCACCTGTGGCGCACCGATCGCGGCGCGCTGAACCACCTCAACGCACGCCAGTTCGCCGATGACGCCGGCGGCTCGGTGCTGCATCCCCACGTCACGCCGTTCGCCGATCCGGCCGCGCTCGCCGCGGCCTACCAGAGCCGTGCCATCGTGCCGCTGCCGTCCAACGCCGCGGCCCTCGGGCTCGTGGTCGACCCGGCGATGGGCACGGGGGCCAAGGGCGTCGGCGCGCCACGGTCGCTCTACCGCGGCCTGCGACCCCAGGCGCTGCGCTTCCTGATCGATCTCGCCGCCCAGGTGCGGCGGGTATCCGGCGTCAGGGCGCCGCTGCGCATCCAGAGCACGGTGTCCGACCAGCGGCTGCAGAGCCGTGTCGGGACCTCGGATCCCATGGCTGCGACAGGGTGGGCGTTCTCCGTGGAGCGCCGGTACGCCGCGCCGGCCCAGGCCGAGGCCTTTCAGGCCATCCTGGACCGGCTCCAGTCCCTCAACCTCATCGCCTGGGCGCGCGAGCCCGACGTCATCCGGATCACGGTCGCCTCCGATGCCGCCTCCTGGCTGCGCCGCGGCTGACCCGAGTCCGATAGGTTGCGCCCCCGAGTCGTGACCGACGTGGTCTTCACACCCCCCGAGGCGCTCGAAGGCCTCCCGGACTTCCCATTTGCGTCGGCGTTCACCGACTTCGACGGCGTGCGGATGGCCCACCTCGACGAGGGCGACGGCCCGCCGGTGGTGTTCGTCCACGGGGAGCCGACCTGGTCGTTTCTGTGGCGCAAGGTGCTCGTTCCGGTGCGCGACGCCGGCTTTCGGTGCATCGCGCCCGACCTGCCCGGCTTCGGGCGCTCGGAGAAGCCCACCGACATCGGCTGGTACTCCTACGACCGCCACACGGCCGCGCTCACCTCGCTGCTGGACGCCCTGGATGTGCGCGACGCGACCGTCGTGGTCCACGACTGGGGCGGTCCGATCGGGCTGCGCGCTGCGGTGGAGTCCCCGGAGCGGATCGCCCGGATCGTCATCCTCGACACAGGCCTGTTCACGGGCCATCAGGCGATGAACGACGCCTGGAACGCGTTCCGCGACTTCGTGGCGCGCACGGACGACCTCCCGGTGGGCTTTCTGGTGCGGGGCGTGTGCAAGCGCGACCCCGGCGAGGAGGTGATCGCCGGCTACGACCGGCCGTTCCCTGATGCGGCGTCCAAGGCGGGCGCTCGGGCGTTCCCGCTCATCCTGCCCACCTCGCCGGAGATGCCGGGGGCTGCGGCAGGACAGCGCACGCTTGACGCGCTGCGCGCCGACAGCCGTCCCAAGCTCATGCTGTGGGCCGACTCAGACCCGGTGCTCCCACTGGAGACCGGTCGGCGCTTCGCCGCCGCGCTTCACGGCGAGCTGGCGCACGTCATCGCCGACGCCGGCCACTTCCTCCAGGAGGACGCCGGCCCTCAGATCGGCGCGCTCATCGCCGACTGGCTGCAGTCCTAGACGGCTTCCTTCTCGGGCTCGACGGCCGCGGCGGCGTCGGCCGCAACCGGCACCGCCGGGGGCGCCTCGGTGAGCTCGGCCCTGTCCGCGGTGCGCTTCTCGTAGGCCTCGCGCAACAGATGATCGGGGTTGACGAGCACCTGATCGCCCTTGAGCACCTTGGTGACGAAGTCGGCTACCGAGCGCGGCAGGACCTGGGCGAGCTTCATGAGGACGCCGACCTGGCGGGGCACGTAGACGTCCACGCGGCCGGTCTGCAGCGCCTCGACGATCGCGTTGGCCACGTCCTCGGGCTCGACGACCTTGATCCCGCGGCTCTTCTGCAGGCCGGCGCCGAGCTCGGTGTTGACCACGACGGGCATGACGATGCTCACGTCGATGTCGGTCTTGCGCATCTCGGCCCGGATCGCCTCGCTCAGCCCGACGACGGCGTGCTTGGTGGCGCAGTAGGTGGCGCCGCCGGGGAAACCGCCCTTGCCCGCCACCGACGCGATGTTCACCAGGTGGCCGCGACCGCGTGGCATGAACCGCTCCATCGCCAGCTTGGAGCCGTGGATGACGCCGTGCAGGTTGATGTCCACCATCCGCTGGGCGGTGGCGTCGGTCTCGTCCACGAAGGGGCCGATCGGCATGATGCCGGCGTTGTTGATGACGACGTCAAGGGGGCCGAGCCGGTTCTCGACCTCGGTGAGGAAGCCGTCGAAGCTCTCCCGGTTCGTGACGTCCAGCGGCAGCCCGACGGTGCCGCTGCCGAGCGCGGAGGCGGTCTGCTCAGCCAGCGGAGCGTCGATGTCGCCGATCGCGACTCGGGCGCCCTGGGCGATCAGCGCGGCCGCGGTGGCTCGCCCGATTCCCCGGGCGCCGCCGGTGATGGCAACGACTTTGCCGGCGAGCGAGCGTGGAGCCTTGGCCATGTGTGGGGTCCTCCTCAACGGTGTGTGACAGCGGTGGCTGGTACTGAACTGTACCGACAGCCGCGGTGGCGGCGCCGGAAACCGGCTGATCAGCCAGTCAATGCCAGTGGCCTAGGCTCAGCCGAGCACGCCACCATCAGATCGAAAGGGACGCCATGGACTACCGGCCGCTGGGCACCTCCGGATTGCGGATCTCTGTCCTTACGCTCGGCACGATGACGTTCGGGGGCCGAGGGAACTTCGCCAAGGTCGGCGACACCGACGTCGACGGCGCGCGCCGGCAGATCGACATGTGCCTGGACGCCGGGATCAATCTCATCGACACGGCCGACGTCTACTCGACCGGGCGCTCGGAGGAGATGGTCGGCGCGGCGATCAAAGGCCGCCGTGACGACGTGCTCATCTCCACCAAGGTCCGGATGTCGATGGGCAGCGGCCCCAACGACGCCGGGCTCTCGCGCCACCACGTCATCAGCGGCTGCGAGGCGAGCCTGCGCCGGCTGGGGACCGACCACATCGACATCTACCACGTGCACGAGTGGGACGGGCTGACCCCGCTGGAGGAGACGCTGGACGCGCTGGGACACCTGGTGGACACGGGCAAGGTCCGCTACGTCGGCGTTTCCAACTACACGGCGTGGCAGCTCATGAAGGCCCTGGGCATCGCCACGCGCGAGCACCTGCCGCGCTTCGTCTGCCAACAGATCTACTACTCACTCCAGGAGCGCTCGGCCGAGTACGAGCTGATCCCGCTCGCCCTGGACCAGGGCCTGGGCACCCTGGTGTGGAGCCCGTTGGCCGGAGGGCTGCTCTCCGGCAAGTACCGCCGCGGGCAGGACGCGCCCGCCGGCTCGCGCCACCTGACCGACTGGAACGAGCCCCCGGTCTACGACGAGGACAAGCTCTACGACACGATCGACGTGCTCGTCGAGGTGGCCGACGGACACGGCGTCTCCGCCGCGCAGGTTGCGCTCGCCTGGCTGCTGCGGCGCCCGAGCATCAGCTCGGTGGTAATCGGCGCCCGCACTGACGAACAGCTCGCCGACAATCTCGAGGCTGCGGCACTGACGCTCACTGACGCGGAGGCCGACCGTCTCGAGCAGGCGAGCCGCCCGCCCCTCCTGTACCCGTACTGGCATCAGCGCAAGACGGCCTCGGACCGGCTCGGCGAGGCCGACCTGTCCCTGCTGGCGCCGTTCCTGGCCTAGGGTGGCGGCGATGGAGCACGCACGGCGGATCGAGCGCGCGTTCACGACCCAGGCCGACGCGTTCGAGGATCCGTCCCGCAATCAGGTGTTCACCAGCGACGCGCGCTGGGTGTTCGAGCGCCTCCCGCTGACCGCCGACGACGTCGTCCTCGACGTGGCCGCCGGCACCGGCCACGCCGCCCGGCAGCTGGCGGCGACCGGCTTTCGCCCCCGCGCCGGCAACGACGGGGACGTGTGGTTCACGCAGACCTTCGGCTCGGCGATCGCGGTCAAGCCGGCATGAGCGCGCTGCACCGCAACGCGGTCACCATCCAGGCGCGCCTGCGCGAGATCGGCCTCGAGATCGAGCCTCGCGAGCTGGACTCCTCGGCACGCACCGCGGCGGAGGCGGCGTCGTCGCTGGGCACCACGGTGGGCCAGATCGTCAAGTCCTTGGTGTTCTTCCATGACGATGAGCCGGTGATCGTCCTGTGCGCGGGCGACCGACGCGTCGACGCGGACCGGCTCGGGCTGCGCGTGGCCAACGCCAAGGAGGCCAAGGCCGCCACCGGCTTTGCCATCGGCGGGATCCCGCCGCTCGGCCACGACCGGCCGCTCGAGACGATCATCGACGCGTCGCTGCGGCGCTTTGACATCGTGTGGTGTGCCGCGGGGACGACCCACGCGGTGTTCCCGGTCCAGATCTCCGCCCTCATCGCCGCCATGCCGGGCGCGGCGGTGGAGGAGATGTGACTAGTAGATCGGGAACGGGGTGGAGCTCAGCGATCGGACGGTCACACTCACCGTCCGGGCGCCCCGGTCGGCGCTGAGCACCAGGAGTGCGGCGTTGGCCGCCGAGGTGACCCGCGCTCCGGAGACCTGCACGCTGTACCCGAGCGGGTAGGTGTAGGGCGGGATCGAGATCTCGGTCGGCGCGTGGATCTTCGAGTTCACCGTGTAGCGATAGCGATAGGTCTGCGCGGGCCGGTAGAAGGACTGGGCGCCGGGCATCCCCGCCGTGGCCCACGCGTACGGGACCGACATCGCCCGGCCCTGGTTGGGATAGGGCTGGCGGGTCGTCTGGTCCAGCAGTCCCTCATAGGCCTGGCCGCCGGTGGGGTCATTCAGCTGCATCGCCGACCAGTAGGCCCACGAGAGGTTCGTGGTCTCGGCATGGTCCACCGTCTGGGCGCTGCCCGCGTCGTTGTTGTTGGCGCCGAACTCGTCCAGGATCCAGGCTGGGCCGCCCTTCTGGTCGGTCCGCGTGCGGGCGCGCTCGGCCGCCGTCTGCACCAGCTGCGCCGGCACATCGCCGTAGGTGTGAAAGGCCAGGGCCAGTCGCGGGAACCGCAGGGGCTCTGTGATGCCGACCGACTCCGGAGCGCCTAGCACGGTCGACCCGCTGGGCTCGTAGAAGACGACATGCGCGGGATCGGCGGACTGGATGACGCCGATGAGCCCGCGCGGAAGCGCGTCGGGATGGCTGGCCGCACAGGACTTGGGTTCGTTGACCGGACCGCCGTAGTCGCACTGCAGCTCCTCGTCGACATGCTTGACCCCGTAGTCGTTGGGTTCGTTGTAGACCTCGTACCCGATCACGTTGGGGTTGGCGCGGTAGTGAGCGGCCACCACCTGCCACACCCGCGCGTACTGGCCCTGCAGGTCGCCGCGCACGTCGTTGGCAAAGAAGTGATGCATCGCCACCTGGACCGGGGGCAGGTTGTAGAAGTCGCCCCAATCCGGCGTGGGTTGGAACTTCCCCTTCACCGTGCACGTGGCCCACAGCGGAGCACCCTCGCCGTTCCACGGTGTCGCGCCCGCCAGATTGAAGAAGGCCGACCCGTAGAGGTCGGAGTGCATGTCGATGATCACCCGCAGCCCCGCGTGCGCCAGGAGCGAGATGATCCGGTCCGTACGCCCCAGGTAGGCCCGCACCGTCCCCGGGTCATACGGATCGATGCCGTGCGACAGCTTCGGGAACGGCGTGCCCCGCTTGTGCGGCCCACAGTAGTGCGGGTCGTTGATCCCGACAGAGGCCGGGCCCGGCTCGAGGCCCTCCCAGATGATCCCCAGCCGCACGACGTTGAAGCCCAGCCGCGCCACGGTGCGCGCGTCGGCGGCGGTGAAGCGGCGGCCCGGGTCCTGCGCGGTGGGCGAGAGCACAAAGGCGAGCCGCGGGCCCTGCGCCGGACCCACGCACGGCGTCCCCGCCGCGGTGCTGTCCACCGCCCCGCCGCCGCACTTGGCCACGAGGTTGGCGCCGTGCAGCTCCAGCGTGCGACCGAGCGCATCGGTCAGGTACGGGCCGCCCTTGGCCTGGACGATCCCCGCCCGCGCCCAGCCGTCGGCGGCGGCGACGGGGGCTGTGAGCGCCGCGGTCGCGATCAGCGCGATCAGCGCGATGACGAGGCTGACGAGGCGGCGAAGCACGGCGCGGGCACTGTATCCGAGGCCGCAGACCCCCGAGCGCATCCGCCAACCGGCATTTCGTGACAAACCTTCGGCGGGCCCCGAGATTTGGCACGTTGGGCGCACTCCACGCGCGTTTCGTGCCAAACGTCTGCGGCCAACCCGGGTTTGTCACGTTGTGCGCCTCGGGACGCGAGGCCGGCGCCGCGCAGCACCGGACTCGCCCCTCAGCGCCTGGCGAGCTCCAGTTCGTCGCGTCCAACTGCGTGATCGTGGTCGCAGCGCAGCTGAGCGGTGACGTAGGCGCCGCAGTCGGCGTGGCGGATCTCGACCCGGGCGCCGCCGGGCAGCACCCACTTGTCGCCCCACTGCATCAGCGCGACCAGCACGGGCAGCAGGTCGCCGCCCTTCTCGGTCAGCCGGTAGAGCCGGCGGGTGCGCTGGCCGGGGTCCTGGTAGGGCTCGCGCTCGAGCAGGCCCTCGGCGGTGAGCTCGCGCAGGCGTGCCGCCGTCACGGGCTCCGAGAGGCCGGTCCGTTCGGCGAACTCCTCGAACCGCGTGGCGCCGTAGAAGGCCTCGCGCAGGACGAGGAAGGCCGACCGGTTGCGCACGACGTCGAGCGCGTGGGCCATGGGGCAGCGGTCCGCGGTCCAGTCCTCGCGCGGATCGAGTGCCCCGGTCATCTGAATGGTCGGTGTCATGGTCTCGAGTATAGCTGACTAAGCGATAGCTAAGCCAGTGTGGTAGGGTGCCTGGCTATGAACTTGCTAAGTCAGACTCCCACGCGGCGAGCGGACGCGTCGCCCCTGCTGGTAATGGTGATTGTGTGCGCCGGCGTCGTGCTGGCCAGCCTCGACCTGTTCATCGTCAACGTCGCCCTGCCCGACATCGCCCGCGACCTGCACGAGCAGAGCCTCGGCAACCTGTCCTGGATCCTCAACGCCTACGCGATCGTCTACGCGGCGCTGCTGGTGCTGTTCGGGCGGCTGTCGGAGAGCCGGCGGCGGGAGAACGGCTTTCTGCTGGGCGTGGCGGTGTTCACCGCCGCCTCGGCGGCCTGCGGCGCGGCGACGAGCCTGCCGATGCTCGTGGCCTTCCGCATCGTCCAGGCGGCCGGTGCGGCGCTGCTGACGCCGACGTCGCTGAGCCTCGTGCTGGCCACGAGCGCACCCGAGCAGCGCCAGAGCAGGGTGCGCGCCTGGACCGCGATCGGCGGGCTGGCGGCGGCGCTCGGTCCCGTGGTCGGGGGCCTGCTCGTGGCCGCCAGCTGGCGGTGGGTGTTCTACGTCAACGTGCCCATCGGCCTGGCCGCGATCGTCATTGGCTGGCGGCGGCTACCCCGGGTGCCCGGTCACCCCGTGCCCGCGCCCAGCGCGCTCGGCGCCGTCCTGGTCACCGCCGGCGTCGGCCTGCTGACGCTGGGCCTGGTCAAGGGCAACGATTGGGGCTGGGGGTCGGCGCAGACCGTCGTCACGCTGGTCGCCGCTGCGGCCGCTCTGGCCCTGTTCGCCCTCCACTGCGCCCGGGCGCGCAACCCGCTCATCGACGCGTCGCTGTTCCGGATCCGCGCCTTCACCGGCTCCTCGATCGTGGCCATCGTGTTCTCCATCGCCTTCGGCGCAATGCTGCTGTCGCTGGTGCTCTGGTGCCAGGACGTGTGGGGCTGGACCGCGCTGCAGACGGGTCTCGGCGTGGCGCCGGGCCCGCTGATGGTGCCGCTGTTCTCCTTCCTGGTCGCCGGCCGGCTGATCGCCCGCTACGGCCCCGGTCGCGTCATCGCGGCGGGCGCGACGATCTACGCGGCCGGCGCCACGTGGTGGACGCTGCGGGCGAGCCTGGACCCCAACTATGTGGGCCAGATGCTGCCCGGAATGTTGATGACCGGGATCGGCGTGGGGCTGACGCTGCCGACGTTCATGTCCACCGGCGCCGCATCGCTGCCACCCCACTCATTCGCCACCGGCTCGGCCGTGGTCAACATGCTGCGCCAGGTGGGATTGGCCGTCGGCGTGGCGGTGCTGGTGGCGGTGATCGGGACGCCGCTCACGCCCGCCGCGCAGGTGGCCGCGTTCCAGGACGGCTGGATCGTCATCGCGGCCACGGCGCTGTTGGCCGCGATCAGCGGAGCGGTCCTGCTCAGGCCTCAGCGCGATCGTGCCCGTGAATCGGCCCGCTGGTCTGGCGCAGCGGCGTCCCCGCCCGCTCTGCCCGAGCGGCGATGATCTCGGCGAGCACCGAGACCGCCGTCTCCTCGGCGGTGCGGCTCCCGATGTCCAGGCCGCACGGCGCGTGGATGCGCGCGAGGTCGGCGTCGCCGACGCCGGCGCGGCGCAGCCGCTCCTCGCGGTCGGCGGTGGTCTGGCGCGAGCCCAGGGCGCCGATGTAGCCGGCGTTGGTCCCGAGGGCCGCCACCAGCGCGGGCTCGTCGAACTTGGGGTCGTGGGTGAAGACGAGGACGGCGTCGCGCGGCCCCAGCTCGACGTCGGCCATGACCTCCTGGGGCCAGCCGATCTTCACCTCGGCCGCCGACGAGAACCGGCGGGAGCGCGCGAAGCGGTCGCGCGCGTCGCAGATCGTGACCTGGTAGCCGATCTGGGAGGCGAACGGCGCCAGCGCGGCGGAGAAGTCGATGGCGCCGATGATGTACATCTGGGGCGGCAGGGCGTAGGAGCGGATGTGGACGCGGAGGTCGTCGCCGAGCGTCGCGCCGTCGTCGCCGAAGCGCCGCACAGTGGTCTTGCCCTCCTCGAGCAGGCCCTGGGCCTCGCGGGCGACGTTGCGGTCCAGCAGATCGGTGTGGCGCAGCGATCCGATGAGCGTGTTCTCGATCACCGCCAGGCGGGACCCGGCGCTGTCGCCGTCGATGAGCGTCGCCACCGCCGCAGGCCGCCCCTCGCCGTGGGCCTCGAGCACGGCGCGCTCCACCTCCGCAGCTTCGCCGGTGAGCTCGTAGACGAGGATGTGCACGATCCCGCCGCACATCAGCCCGACGGTGCCGGCCAGTTCGTCCGAGATGCCGTAGCGCAGCAGCTTGGCCGGCGCGGGGGCGCCGGCGGCCAGGAGGTCCTCGGCCTCGGTGACGACGGCGCCCTCGACGCAGCCGCCGGTGATCGATCCCTCGATGTGGCCCTGGTCGTCGATCACCATCATCGCCCCCACCGGGAGCGGGGCGGAACCCTCGACCTCCACGAGCAGTGCCTGGACCACGCGGCGCTCCTCCGACAGCCAGGCGATCGCCACGTCCTGGGTGGCGGCTACGACACCTGAATCGATCACAGCACAAGCGTATACAGGCGCGCCTGCGCCCCTCGCAACCAGACCTAAGCGAAGCCTTAGGCCACGGCGACCGCGTCCGCCCGCGCCCGCGCGCGCTCGCCGCCGAGCGCGACCGTGGCGCGCGCGGTGACGAGGTGAAAGAGGATGAGCAGCTGCACCAGGGCGAGCGCCTCGGAGCGGCGCAGATCGGTGGCAACGGTGAACTCGCCCAGCCGCCGCGCGCGCAGATGGGTGGCGAAGTGCATGCGGGCCCAGATGGCCTCCTCGATGGCGGCAGCCTGGGTGGGATCGATCCGACCGGGGATGCGCAGGACCCGCTCGCCGTCGCGCTCGGTGAGGGTCAGCCCGTCCGGGCGGCCGTCGATGAAGGGGGCGAGGTCGGGATGAGGGAGGCCGTCGCGCAGGGTGAGCTCGGCGTCGAGATGGACCTGGTCGTCATCGTCGTCGGCGGGGGGCAGGAAGGAGACGAGCAGGTCGGCGTGGTGGCGCTGGGGGCGGATGAAGGCCTCGGAGTCCGGCTCGCGCCGGTCGAGCTCGGCGAGCACCTGATCGGTCGTGTAGCCGCGCCGCGAGCAGTCGCGCTGCACCTTCCAGCGGCGGCGCAGCGGCTCGGGCGGAGCGAGGAACACGCGGACGTCGTAGACGTCGCGCATGGCCGGCCGGTGGTAGCCGAGCAGTCCCTCGATGATGGTGAAGCGCTCCGGGCGCACATGGACGGCGGGCCCGAACGTCCCATCCTGGTGGCGGTAGACGGGCTTGAGGATCGGCTCGCCCCGGCGCAGGTGCGCGAGATGCTGGGCGATGATGTCGAGGTGGTTGCAGTCGGGGTGCAACGGGGTGATCTGGAGCTCGGCCCGCTGCGCGCGGTCGTAGCGGTGGTAGTCGTCAGTGCAGATGTGGGCGACGTTCTCCTCGCCCAGCACCCGCACCAGCCCGCGGCTGATCGTGGTCTTGCCGCTGGCCGAGTCGCCAACGACGCCGAGGATGACCGGCCGCGGCATCACGCGATGTCCTGTGCCTCGATCCGCATGAGCTCAACCGGGGTGGCCGCGATCCCCGCGCGGGCGGCGGCGTAGATCCGGTTAGCGTGGCGCAGCCGGGCGCGCTCCACCGCGTTGCGCACGCTGCGGGCGTGCGCGAACCGTGGTCGGGCCGCCCCGCGCGCGAGCTCGGCGCGCAGCGCCTCCTCGGCGGCGGGCGAGAGCTCGTAAGAGGCCGCGTCGAACATCAGGCGGCCGATCGCCATCAGCTCCTCGGTCCCGTAGTCCGGGAAATCGATGTGGTGGGCGACGCGGGATGCCATGCCCGGGTTCAGGGAGAAGAACTCCTCCATGCGGTCACGGTATCCGGCCAGGATCACCACCAGGCGCTCGCGCTCGTTCTCCATCACCTGCAGCAGTATCTCGATCGCCTCAACCCCGTAGTCGCGCTCGTTCTCGGGGCGATAGAGGTAGTAGGCCTCGTCGATGAAGAGCACCCCGCCGTAGGCGCGCTTGATCACCTCCTTGGTCTTGGGCGCGGTGTGCCCGACGTACTGGCCCACGAGGTCGTCGCGGGTCACGGCCACCACGTGATTGCGCTTGATGTATCCGAGCCGGTAGAGGATCTCAGCGGTGCGCAGCGCCACTGTCGTCTTGCCTGTCCCCGGGTTGCCGGTGAAGCACATGTGGAGGGTCGGCCGGGCGGCGGTGAGGCCGGCCTGGCGGCGCAGCTCGTCCACCACGAGCAGCGCGCCGATCTCGCGCAGCCGGCTCTTGACCGGCGCCAGCGCCACGAGCTCGCGGTCGAGCTGGGCGAGCACAGGCTCGATGTCGTGGGCGGGCGGGACCGGGTCCGCGGGCGGGCACTCCAGCACGCTCATCGCGCGGGCGCCAGCCGGTAACGCACTACGCGGTCGTGCGTATCGGCCCGCTCCACGCGGAAGCCCGGCTCCACCGCGGGACGATTGACGATGAAGCTCAGCGCCGTCGTCTGGCGACCGCGGCCTGAGTCATACGCGATCAGCTTGACGTAGTGGTCGGGATGGGCCTCCCGGCAGGCGCGCACCTCGCGCAGGACCACCTCGTGGTCCTCGGGCTCGAGGTCGAAATACGGCTGGCCCCACATCTCCCAGTAGGAGTTGCGCGGGTGGGCGTCGTCGGTGTACTCGACGCTCATCGACCACCCCTTATCCAGCGCGTAGCGGATCTGGGCGACGATCTGCTCGTCGGTGAAGTCGGGCAGGAAGGAGAAGGCTCCTTGGGTGACGCGCATCGGCTGACCCCTTTCAGGCGAGGGTGGGCGTGACGACGTAGTCCGGCGTGTCGGTGGATTGGAAGTCGAAGGTGACGTCCTTCCAAACTTGGAGTGCGGCGTCGAGCTCCGGGCAGCCGCGCGCGGCGTGCTCGAGGATGTCGGGACCCTCGGTGAAGTAGTCGCGCCCCTCGTTGCGCGCCTGGATCATCGCCTCGACGGCGACGCGGTTGGCGGTGGCGCCGGCGGCGATGCCCATCGGATGGCCGATGGTCCCGCCGCCGAACTGGAGCACGACATCCTCGCCCAGGTAGCGCAGGAGCTGGTGCATCTGCCCGGCGTGGATGCCGCCGGAGGCGACCGGCATGACCGCCGGCAGCGACGCCCAGTCCTGATCGAAGTAGATCCCCTGCTCGGGGTTCTCGGGGACGTGGTCCAGGCGCAGGGTGTCGTAATAGCCGGCGATCATCGCTGGGTCGCCCTCGAGCTTGCCGACGACGGTGCCGGCGTGCAGGTGATCCACGCCGAGCAGGCGACACCACTTGGCGATGACGCGGAACGAGACGCCGTGACTCTTCTGGCGCGTGTAGGTGCCGTGGCCGGCGCGGTGCAGGTGCAGGATCATGCCGTTGCGCCGCGCCCACTTGGACATCGACTGCATGGCGGTGTAGCCGACGGTGAGGTCCATCATGATGATCACGCTGCCCAGTTCGCGAGCGAACTCGGCGCGCTCGTACATCTCCTCCATCGTGGCGGCGGTCACGTTCATGTAGTGGCCCTTGATCTCGCCGCTGGCCGCCGACGCGCGGCTGACGCCCTCGATGGAGTACAGGAACCGGTCGCGCCAGCGCATGAACGGCTGGGAGTTGATGTTCTCGTCGTCCTTGGTGAAGTCCAGGCCGCCGCGCAGGGCCTCGTAGACGACGCGGCCGTAGTTCTTGGCGCTGAGCCCGAGCTTGGGCTTGACGGTGGCACCAAGCAGCGGGCGCCCGAACTTGTCGAGGTACTCGCGCTCCATGACGATCCCGTGGGGCGGCCCCTGGAAGGTCTTGACGTAGTGGGGCGGGATGCGCAGGTCCTCCAGGCGCAGCGCCCGCAACGCCTTGAAGCCGAAGACGTTGCCGATGATCGAGGAGGTCATGTTGGCGATCGACCCTTCCTCAAACAGGTCGAGGTCGTAGGCGATCTTGGCGATGTACTCGCCCTCGCGCCCGGGCACCGGCGCCACGTCGTAGGCCTTGGCCTGGTAGTGGCGGTGATCGGTGAGCCGATCGGTCCACACGACGGTCCACGTGGCGGTGGACGACTCGCCCGCCACCGCGGCGGCGGCCTCGACGGCATCGACGCCGGGCTGGGGCGTGATGCGGAAGGCGGCGAGGACGTCCGTCGGCTGGGGCTCGTAGTCAGGGTCGAAATAGCCCATCTCGGCGTACGGCGTGACGCCCGACGCCCAGCGGTCCTTCTTGGTGTCAGCGGTGGTGAGCATGCGGGGCACCATAGGCCGCGCTCCGCATAGACGTCAAAGACTGATTCGCCGTGAAGTCTTAGATTTTCATCTATGCATAGGCATCCGATTTGAGTTGTTGCGCCGCCCGGGGACCCCTACGCTCCACGGCCACTGATGCCACGACCGATCCTCCTGGGTATCTGCGGCGACTCCGGCGCCGGCAAGACGACGCTGACGCGCGGCCTGGTGCGGATCCTCGGCGAGGACCAGGTCACCCACATCGATGGCGACCACTACCACCGCCACTCGCGGACGCGGCGCGCCGAGCTGGGCGTCACGCCGCTGCACCCCGACGCCAACCACCTCGACATCCTCGAGCAGCACCTCGTTCACCTCCGGGCCGGCGACGCGATCCTCAAGCCGGTGTACCGCCACCGCGACGGCACCCTGGGGCCCGCGGAGTACGTGACGCCCACGCAGTTCACGATCGTCGAGGGGATGCTGGGCTTCCACACCCCGGCCATGCGCGATACCTACGACGTGCGCATCTTCCTGGACCCGCCCGAGGATCTGCGCCGGCGCTGGAAGGTGCAGCGCGACTGCAGCCGACGCGGCTACACGACTGACGAGGTGCTGGCCGAGCTCGACCGTCGCGAGGCCGACTCCGAGACGTTCATCCAACCCCAGCGGCGCTACGCGGACATCGTGGTCTCGTTCATGCCCGGGGACCGCGGCGATCCCGAGCACCTGGACGTCAAGCTCGCGATGCGCCCCGGGCTGGCCCACCCGGACCTGCCGGCGCTCGCGACCGACAAGGGCGGCAGCGGGGTCCGCATGACCGAGCGCGGCTCGGAGACCCACCTGTGGATCCCGGGCACGATCGACCCGGAGCGCAGCTCCGCCTTCGAGGAGGCGATCTGGGACCGCCTGCACTTCGCCTCGCACCTGCGCACCGAGCGGCTGGGGGAGTTCACCATCGGCACCGAGCTGCACCGCTCAGAGCCGCTGGCGGTGGCCCAGCTGCTGGTGCTCTACCAGCTCGTGACTGCACGCGCCGCGGTGGCGCTGGGGGCCAGCGGCGCCCGGGCCGACCAGGACGGCGCCGGTCATTCGGCTGCCGCGCTGCCCGCCACGTAACACGCGCGCAGGTGGTCCAGGAACTCTCCGACGACGGCCCGCGACGGGCCCACTGACGAGCGCAGGACGTACCAGGGCCGGCTCGTCGGGGCGTCGCGCAGCCGGATCTCGCCCAGCGAACCGTTCGACAGCTCGTCGTCGACGGCGGCTCGCGACACCAGCGAGATGCCGAGGCCGGCGCGCGCGGCCTGCTTGATGGCGCCGTTGGATCCCAGCTCGAGGATGCGTGGCGCCAGGCCCCGCTCGGCGAGGAACTGCTCGTTGAGCGCCCGGGTGCCCGAGCCGGGTTCGCGCAGCAGCCAGGCGCGGTCGGCCAGCTCAGCGGCGACCCTGGGGCGGCCGGTCGTAGCCGGGTCGTCGGGCGCGGTGATGCAGGCGATTCGGTTCTCGCCCATCGGCTCGGCCACCAGCCGCGGGTCGCCGGGGGGCCGGCCGGAGATGGCCACGTCGGCGCTGTGGCGCAGGACGCACTCGATGACGTGAGCGCGGTTGCCCACGTCCAGGGTGAGCTCCACCTCGGGGTGAGCGTGGGAGAAGTCGCGCATCATCTGGGGGACGAAGGACTCCGCGGCGGTGGTGACGGCGGCGATCCGCAGCCGGTGCCCGCTCGCCGACGCCGCCTCGCGCGCCGCGCGGCGGCCGCGCTCCAGCAGGCCGATCACATCGGCGGCATAGGGCGCGAAGGCGGTGCCCGCCTCGGTGAGGCGGATGCCACGTCCGGCGCGCTCAAACAGCTCGCAGTCAAGCTCGCGCGCCAGCGCCGAGATCGCCGAGGAGACCGACGGCTGGGTGACCACCAGCTCGTCGGCAGCGGCCGTCACCGAGCCACCGCGGACGACGGCCAGGAACGCCGTCAGCTGGGTGACTGTGATAGCCACGGCGCTAAGCGTACCGGGGCTCGCATTGAGATCTGCTACTGAGAGGCGGCGGGCGGCGCCGGGATCGGCGGGGAGGATGGGGACGGTGTCGTGACGAGATCGCGCCCGGTGGGCTGGAGCTGCTCGTCGAGCTCGAGCTGCCAGTAGTAGCGCGTGAAGGTGACTCCCGCGCGGAAGTCGCCGATGTGAGGCTCGATCCGCTCCCCGCGCGCCATGCGCACGATGAGCTCGGGGTAGGTGCGGCCGGGCAGCGCAGCGTAGAGGTGGGCGGGGCAGGCGCCGCCGAAGCGCGTGTTGACGTCGGTGATGCCGAGGCCGATCTCCTGGTCGCGGAACGCCTGCACGGTGCACGGCCCACGGCACCCCAGCGCCTCGACGACGCGGCGCCCGAGGTCCATCAGTTCCTCGTCGGCGATCACCGTGCCCTTGATGGACTCGCCCCCGCGCGACTCGATCATCGTGCGCGGGATCACGTTCACGCAGCGACCGTCCAGATCCGACAGGCAGTCCATGCTGAACTCCGGGCCCCGCATCGCACGCTGGACCATGGCCGGCTCGCGGATGTAGGCGGCGAGGAACTCGGCCTCGCGCTGGTCATGGGCGAGGAAGATGGAGCGCGCGCCCGAGCCCCAGCGGGGTTTGATCATGACCGGGTAGCTAGCGACCGTTTCCCCGGGGAGCACGGTCGGCGGAGACGGCAGGCCGAGGCGCTCGAGCAGCCGGTGGGTCTCGTACTTGTCAAACGTCGCCCGGGCGACGTCGCCGTCGGGGACGAACGCCGGGAGCCGGCCGGCCTGGCGGGCGTGGCCGAGGATCTCCAGGTCCAGGTCGGTGAGCGGCACCACGGCGCCGACCGCGAACTCCGCGCACAGCTCCTGGAGCGCCGGCACGTAGCCCGGCTCGTCAAAGCGCGGGACCGAGCGGCGGTGATGGGCGGCGTACTGGGCCGGGGCCAGCGGGTTGGGGTCGGCGGCGATCGTCGGCGCGTGCTGGGCGAACGTGGACACGAGCGTGTAGCGCTTGCCCACGCCGGTGAGCAGGACCGCTACATCTGGCTCGGTGGCTGCCATCCGCCGCTGGCTCCCTTGTAGAGGCCGTGCCCGCCTGCGACCTGGCCGAGGGTCCGCGCCAGGATCCGGAGGTCCAGCACCACCGAGCGGTGCTCGACGTACCACAGGTCCAGCTCGATGCGCTCGGGCCAGGGCAGCGAAGCGCGGCCATTGATCTGCGCCCACCCGGTGATCCCGGGCTTGACCGCCAGGCGACCGCGCTGGCGCTCGCTGTACTCGTCCACCTGGGCCTTGAGCGTCGGGCGAGGTCCCACGATCGACATCTCGCCGCGCAGCACGTTCCAAAGGTTGGGCAGCTCGTCCAGCGAGTAACGGCGCAGCAGCGTCCCCAGCCGGGTGATCCGCGGATCGCCGGCGGCGATCGCCAGCCCCGCGCCTGTGAACTCCGCGCCGTCCACCATCGTGCGCAGCTTGTAGATCTCAAACAGCTCGCCGTGCCTGCCCACGCGCGTCTGGCGGTAGATGGGGTCGCCGGGGGACTCGAGGCGGACGGCGAGGGCAAGCAGCGCCAACAGCGGGGCGGTGAGCACGACGAGCGGGAGCGCGATGGAGATGTCGATGGCGCGCTTGAGAGTCATCGCGTGCCCTCGGCCGGATCCCAGCCCACCTGCGTGCCGTGCGCCATCCAGTCCCACAGGCCCGCCGCCAGCGACGCCGTGGTCAGAACGTAGTAGCGGGCCACGAGCAACGGGCGCGCCGGCATGACCCGCGCCGCCAGCGCCGCCAGGAGCAGGGCGGCTTGGAGCACGACCGCCGCTGCGTACACCCAGCCGCGCCCGGCCAGCGCCACCGCGGCGGCGAGCGCGGTGACGTGCAGGAACGGCGAGCCGTAGCGCAGCACCCGGTGCGAGACGATCATCAGCGCGTACCCCGGGTCGTAGCCACGCGGGGAGAGCATGCCCCCGCGCAGGAGGATCGGCCAGCCGTGGCTCATCATCCGCCGCTTGCGGCGGAACTCGCCCTCGATCGTGGGCACCATCTTCTCGGTGGCGTGCGCGCCCGGCGCGTACACGGCCCGCCAGCCGCGCTTGACCATGTTGAACGGGAACGACAGGTCGTGGCCCATGATCGGGTCCACCACGATGTAGGAGCGCCGCCGGGTGGCATAGATGGCGCCGTTGCCGCCGGTCACCGACGCCAGGCGCGACTCCATCCGCCGCACCGCCATCTCATAGCGCCAGTAGACGCCCTCCTGGTTGGTGCCGGTCTCGTTGAGGAAGCGCACGTCGCCGCAGACATAGCCGACCTGGGGGTCGGCGAACGGCTCAACGAGGCGCCGCAGCGCGTCGGGGGCCCAGCTGACGTTGGCGTCGGAGAACGCCGTGATCTCGTGGCGCGCGCGGGTGACGGCGGCGTCCTGGGCGCGGACCTTGCCGCCGCGCGGCAGCTCCAGGACGAGGTCGGCGCCGGCGTCACGGGCGCGCTGCGCCGTGGCATCGGGCGAGCCGTCACAGGCGACGATGATCTCGAGCTTCTCGGCCGGGTAGTCCAGCGCGCGGAGGTTGGCGACCCGGGCGGCGATCACGTCCTGCTCGGCATATGCGGCGACGATCACCGATACGCCGGGGAGGGCGGCCTCGTCAAGCGCGGCCCGCGACCCGGACGCGCCTCGTGTGCCGCGCCCGGCGCGGACGCGGTCGAGCACGGCCAGCCCCGCCGGGTAGCCGGCGTGGGTGTAGACCAGGAGGCCCGCGGAGGCCCAGAACGCGGTCTTGAGCAGCGTCACGGCGGGGGATTGTGCCGCACGGGGACGCGGCGCCGTTTGACGGGGCGCCCAATGGGCAGCACATCGCTGACGATCAGCCGGAGGCTTCGGCGTACGTGCGGAGCTTTTCGTTGCGCTTCTGCGCGATCTTCGGCGACGGCACCACGACGACGGCGCGGTCGGCGTGCTGGAGCAGGGCGTGCGACACGCTGCCCATCAGCAGGGAACCCAGACCACCCAGGCCGCGCGATCCCGTGACGATCGCGCTGGCGTTGGCGCGATCGGCCTCGGTCAGCAGCGTCTCAGCGATCGAATCCTGACGGGCGATGGCCCGCGCCGAGGCGTCGAGCCCGGCCTGGCGCGCCAGGCCGGCGCCTTCCTTGGCCTTCTCCTCGGCCGCCGTGGCGGTGGCGTCGTCGATCTCGACGCTGTCCTCCCCAGCCAGGATCGCACCAGATGCCGGATAGCGAGTGAGCATGTGCACGTACGGCTCCCACACTGTCACCACCGCCGCCGGCTGGCCGGGCATGAGCTCGCCGGCGTGCTGAATGGCAGCCTTGGCGTCGTCCGAGCCGTCATAGGCGATGAGGATCATTCCGAGGTCACTCCTTGTCGTGGATCGCGGCGGATGCGGCGTACGCCTGAAGGATGTCATTCGAGGCGAGGACCCCCACGGGGTGGCCACTGGCCTCGTTAAGGACGACGAGGTGGGTCGTGCCGTGCGCCGCCATGAGCTTGGCGGCCTCGCGCAGCGTCTGGGCGCGCGACACGGTGACTGCGGCTCGGGAAGCGACCTGATGGGCACGCAGTTCACCGGCGCTCGCGCTGTCCAGGAGGCTGTCACCGAAATGAGTCACGCGAACAGCATCGTCGGCGGCCGCTCCCGTCGCCATCAGGGAGCCGCCGTTGCCGGCGGCGTGAGAACTACGGAGTCCCCCCCGTGGAGGCGCCGGATGCCGCCATGCGCACCCGTCCGTAGCGTGACACGCGACGAATGCGACTGATATGGAGGACGAGATGATGGAAGCACACGAGCAGCCCGCCCAATCCCTGAAGGTGGTCATCGCCGGGGGCGGCGTCGCCGGCCTCGAGGCGGCCTTTGCCCTCCATGAGCTGGCCGGAGACCGCATTGAGACGACGCTCCTGTCGCCCGGGGAGGAGTTCGTCTACCGGCCCCTGTCGATTGGGGAGCCGTTCAGTGCCAGCCGCGCCGAGCGCCATCCGCTCGCTCCGCTCGCGGCGGCGGCCGGGGCCGAGCACGTCCGTGACACGCTGGAGTCAGTGGACGCCCGCGGGCAGGTCCTGCGCACAGGCAGCGGCGGACAGCTCGCCTACGACGCTCTCGTGCTGGGGCTCGGCGCAGCCCTGCAGCCGCTCTCCGAGCACGCCACCAACATCGACGACACGCGCATGGACGAGCTGCTGCACGGCCTCGTCCAGGACATCGAGGGCGGCTACCTCCACCGGCTGGCCATCGTCGTTCCGGGGCCGATGCCGTGGCCGTTCCCCGCCTACGAACTGGCGCTCATGGCATCCGAGCGCGCCTGGGACACGCAGACCGAGCTCGACGTCACGCTGCTGACCCCGGAGCGCGCGCCGCTCGAGATCTTCGGCGAGGAGGCGAGCCGCGCGACCGCGCAGCTCCTGGCGGACAGGCGGATCGAGGTCGTCACCTCGGCCTACTGCGAGATCCCCCGGTCACAGCTCATCGTGGTCCATCCCGGCGGACGCTCCGTCAGCGCCGACCGCATCGTGGCCTTCCCGCAGCTCGTCGGACCCAATGTGGCCGGGTTGCCGAGTGACGGCGGAGGCTTCATCCCCGTGGACGAGTACGGCCGCGTGCGCGGCGTCCAGCGAGTCTGGGCCGCGGGCGATGGCACCGATTACCCGGTCAAGCAGGGCGGAGTGGCCGCCCAGCTGGCCGACACGGCAGCCCAATCGATCGCCGCGCTCGCCGGCGTGGGGCGCGACGTGCGCCCCTTCGCCCCCACCGTCGCGGGCGTGCTCATGACCGGCGGAACGGCCCGCTATCTGCGGGCGACGCCCGCCGGCCCCGGCTCGGATGGGGAGTCCACCTTCGTTGAGCTCAGGCAGGGGACCCTCCCGCCCAAGATCGCCGCGCGTTACCTGGGCCCGCACCTGAGCGGCCGGGTCTCGACCGGGATCGGGTCTGTCACCTGAGCCGCGCTGCGACGCCGCTACGCGGAGTGCCTGATCGCCTCGGGCACCGCCGGCGGCGGGAGAATGAGCACCGGGCATGGCGCCTCGGCCAGCAGCCGCTGAGTCACGCTGCCGGCGACCGCCCCGAGCAGCGGAGAACGGCCTCGTGAGGTGACGATCACGAGGCCGGCATCGGCCATGCGCGCCACCTCGGCGATGTGAGGCGCCGCAGACCCAATGGCGCCGCGAACGACGTGCAACGAAGCGCTGACCCCGTGCCGACGCAGCGACGACGTCATCGCTTTGAGCTTGGCGATCTCCCGATCGCCGCCGCCGGCCAACGGCCGCGCGACGTGGACGATGCGCAGCGAACTGCCGTGGCGCTCGCACGCGTCGCGCACGTAGCCGAAGGCGGCGTCGCTGCGCGCAGAGCCGTCGGTGGCCCACACGATCGTGTCGAACATGCTGGTCTGGTCGGGGTGCGCCATACCAATACCATCGGGCCCGGCCGCCCCGGCGCCAACCCGGTGATGCCGCAGACCCACTCCGGGTGGTCTACGGCACGAGGGTCGGGTCACAACGCCCAGCGGTGCCCGAGATACGAGGCTGCGCGTGGCGTCACCATCCGGTCGGGCGCCGCGGACTCCGCCTCGCCGTCGCCCTGCAGGGCCGCCAGCACGGCGACGACGCTCTCCCCGAGGGCGTGCGGGTCGTAGCCGCCCTCCAGGACCGCGCCCAGCGGCACCCCAAGCGCATGCGCGAGGTCACGGACGTGGCACGCCATCTGCCCAAACGCGGCGCGGATCGTGTTGGAGCGAAGAGGGGTGGTGGAAGTAGAGCATGGGGACGGTCTCCAATCCGAAGACTCAAGCAGCCGACGCCGATTGCGGTCGTAGCTGTGGTCCTCGGCGCGGCAACGTTGCGTCGCCGGACGACGTGACGTCACGTGCGGTCGGCTCGCCTTCGAGCCGCAGGTCGAGCAGGGCGAGCAGGTCAGCGATGACCGCATCCGGCTCGCGGTCGGTACGCACGAGCAGGTGCTGGCTCGTGGCGACTTCGTCGAGCGGCTCAAAGCGCTGTCGCTCCCGCTCCACAACCTCGAGGGTGGCGTCCGAGACCTCGCTTGGATCAGCGTCGCGTCCCGCGGCGCGGCGGCGCAGTACGTCCGCCGGCGCGGCGCACTGGACGAAGATGAGCGGGGCGGCGTCCGCCCACCCTTCGGCGAAGGCCTCGCGGTCGGCCCTGTGCCGGAACGTCGCATCCACGAGCACGCCGTCGCCGTCCGAGACGCGGGCACCGGCACGGCTGCCCAGCTCACGATATGTGCGACGGCCGGCCTCCGGCGTGTAGAGAGTCTCGGGTCCAGGGGCGTGGGGAGGCAGGCCCGCCATCTCCTTGCGGACCGCGTCGGAGTTGATGACCGGACACCCCGCCATCGCGCCCAGCGCGTGGGCGAGGTGAGACTTGCCGCTGGCGGGCACCCCGCACACCACGACTCCCAGGCGACCCCGCGCCCGCCAGGCACATCGCTCGGCCACCGCCAGCAGCCGCTCGAGCTCGTCTCCGCCGCCGTCGGATTGGCGTGCCCGCACCAAGGCCACCTTGGCGCGGATGAGAGCGCGGTGCACGGCGAAGAACCACACCAGCTCGTCGGGGCCACAGTCTCCGCCGGCCTGCCGGTAGGTGCTCACGAGGTCCCGCCCTGCTCGCGCCGCATCCCACCCGCACAGATCCATCACGAGGAACGCGAGATCGTCGGCGACGTCCAGCGTCCGCAGCCCGCGATCGAACTCCACGCAGTCGACGATGCTCAGGCGGGGCGCCACGACGACATGCTCGGCCCGCAGGTCGCCGTGGACCTCGCGGATGAGCCCGCGGTGCGCCCGGGCGTTAAGCAGCCGGTCGTGCGCGGTGACCCATGCGTCGAGGAGGCGCCCCAGTGCGCTAGTCCGAGCCGTCATCGCCCTGTCGGTGCAGGCATCCGCCAGCTCAGACAAGTTCTCGTGGATCTCGTGGCGCACCGCCCGTGACCCGAGGACCCCCCGTTGCGGGGGACATCCGGCATGAAACGCCGCCAGGCGCACTCCCACCGCACCCATCTGCCCGGGAGCGATACATCCGGCGGCAGCGAGCGCGGCCAACGTGGCGCGCTCGTCATAGCGGCGCATCTCCACCACGTAGTCGATCGCCGCGGGATCGCCGGCGTCGGCGATCTCGAGCCGGTCACCGCGGTCCGCGACGGACCTCACGCCCACGTACAGGTCCGGGGCCAGGCGCGCGTTCAGGCGCACCTCCTCCTGGCACATCGCCTGCCGGCGAGCAGGGGTGCCGTAGTCCACGAAGTCCAGGACTACTGGCTTCTTGAGCTTGAACGCTCGGTCGCCGGCCATGAACACCCATGAGATGTGGGTCTCGCGCAGTGTCACGGGCGCGTCGCACGATCGCATCGCGACGGCCTCCCGCACGCGCTGCGGATCGGCACGGACGACGGCTGCGACACCAGCGCTCATCCCCTCACGGTAGGCACCGGCCGCGAGATCGCCCTCGGTGGCGACCACCGGGGCCCATCGGTAGCCCACCCGGATGGCACTGCAGGGCCGAGACGTGACACTGACCCTCGTGAGGCGCGCGCCCGATCTCGCCGTCTATCCCGCGGACCGCGAGGCCGACATCGTCCTGCGCGATGGCTCGACGGCCCACGTCCGGCCGGTCCGCTCGACCGATCGCGAGGCCATGCACGCGTTCCTCAGCGGCGTCTCACACGACGCGATCTGGTTTCGCTTCTTCTCGATGGCCAACCTGGACTGGGCGACGGACTGGTCGCTCAACGTCGATTACCGCGATCGCTTCGGGCTAGTGGTGGAAACCGGCTCGCCGCGCCGGATCGTCGCTCATGCCGCCTACGTGCGGGCCGAGCCGGACTGCGCCGAGGTGGCGTTCCTGGTGTCCGACGCGTGGCAGGGACACGGCATCGCCACTGTCCTGCTCGCACACCTCGCCGAGAGCGCCGCGGCGGAGGGCATCACCACGTTCGTCGCCGACGTGATGCCGAACAACCACAAGATGATCACCGTCTTTCGCGAGAGCGGGTTCGCCGTGGACGTGCGCCGGACGCCGGACGCGATCCGCGTCGAGTTCCCGACGTCGCTGTCGCCCGAGGCCGCCACCCGCTTCCAGGACCGCGACCGGACCGCCTCGGTGGCCGCCGTCGCGAGCGTTCTCGCCCCGCGATCGGTGGTGGTGGTGGGGGCGTCGCGGCGGCCGGGAACCGTCGGGGGCGCGGTGCTGGCCAACGTCGTCAAGGCTGGCTTCACCGGATCGCTGTACGCCGTCAACGAGCACGGGGGCTCGATCCACGGAGTCGAGGCCTGCCGCTCGGTGAGCGAGATCCCCGAGCCCGTCGACCTCGCAGTCGTGGTCGTGCCCGCCGAGCGTGTGGTGCAGGCGGCGCGCGAATGCGTCATCGCCCGCGCCCGAGCGCTCGTGGTCATCTCCGCCGGGTTCGCCGAGGTCGGCGGCGCCGGGCAGGACCGCCAGCGCGAGCTGCTGGAGGTGTGCCGGGGAGCCGGCGTGAGGCTGGTGGGCCCCAACTGCCTCGGCGTGCTCGACACCCGCGCCGAGGTTCGGCTCAACGCAACTTTCGTGCCCCATCAGGTGACCCCGGGCGCGATCGCGTTCCTGTCCCAGAGCGGCGGCCTCGGCATTGCCATCATCGAGGCTGCAGCGCGGCTGGGCGTCGGCCTGTCGTCGTTCGTCTCGGTCGGCAACAAGGCGGACCTGTCGAGCAACGACTTTCTGCAGTACTGGGAACAGGACGCGGCGACGAGCGTCGCGCTGCTCTACCTCGAGTCCTTCGGCAACCCTCGCAAGTTCGCCCGCGTGGCCCGCCGCTTCGGCCAGACCAAGCCGATCGTCGCGGTCAAGAGCGGTCGGTCCGCCGCGGGCGTGCGCGGCACCGCGTCGCACACCGGCGCGCTGCTCGCCGCCTCCGACGTCACCGTCGACGCGCTGTTTCGCCAGACCGGGGTGATCCGGACCGACACGCTGGTCGAGATGTTCGACGCGGGGGCGTTCCTGTCCAAGCAGCCGCTGCCGAACGGTGACCGGGTGGCCATCGTGACCAACGCGGGCGGCCCGGGCATCGTCTGCGCCGATGCGTGCCAGGCCGCGGGCGTCCAGGTTCCCGAGCCGTCGCCCGGTCTGGCATGCCGGCTGGCCGCGCGTCTTCCGTCGGCCGCGTCGGTGACCAACCCGATCGACATGATCGCGACCGCATCCGCGGACGACTACTCGCACACGCTCACCCGGATCGCCGAGTCCGGGGAGTACGACGCGATCCTGACGATCTTCGTTCCGCCGCTGGTCACCGACCCACGCGACGTGGCGCGGGCGATCCGCGAGGCCGCCGCCGCCAGCGGCGGATGCGCGATCGCCGCGGTGTTCATGACCGCCGAGGGGCCGCCGGTGGAGCTGTCGGAGGATGGCGTGTCCGTGCCCGGGTACCAGTTTCCGGAGGAGGCGGCGCGCGCCGTTGCCCACGCCGCCCGGTACGGCGCCTGGCGCGCCCGCCCGGTCGGAGTCGCGTTGACCGCGGCGCCCGAGGCCGTGGCCGAGGGGGTGGCGATCATCGGCGAGGAACTGGCCGCCGGCGCGGGGTGGATGACGCCGGAAGCCGTCATACGTCTACTCGACGTGCACGGTGTTCCTCAGGCCCCGGCACGCGTCGTGCACAGCGTCACCGCGGCAGTGGCAGCCGGTCGCGAACTGGGCTGGCCGGTCGCGATCAAGGCCGTTGCGCGGGGACTGGTGCACAAGCACGATGTCGGCGCCGTGGCGACATCCCTCCGCTCGCCCGCCGCCGTCCGGCGCGCCGCGACGGCAATCCGGAACTCGGTGACGTCGGCCGGCTTCGAGCTCGACGGGCTCCTTGTGCAGCGGATGATCCCCGGCGGCGTGGAACTGCTGGTCGGCATGGTCCAGGACGCGAGCTTCGGGCCGGTGGTGGCCTGCGGGGCCGGCGGCACCAACGCCGAGCTGTTCAAGGACGTCTCGGTGCGCATCACGCCGGTGACCGACCGTGACGCCGCCGAGATGGTGCGCGACCTCCAGCTCTACCCGCTGCTCATGGGGTATCGCGGTTCGGTGCCGTGCGACGTCGCCGCCGTTCAGACCATCCTCATGCGGATCGGTGCCATGGTCGACGCCCACCCCGACATCGCCGAGCTGGACTGCAATCCGGTCATCGCCGGCCCCGACGGCGCGGTGGTCGTGGATGCTCGCGTGCGGCTCCACGAGCCCGCGCCAACCCGCCCGCTGCCCTCCGTCGGAGGCTGAGCGCGGCGGCGGAGCGAAGCCGGGTTCGCTCCGCCGACGTGCTCTCGGCGCGCGGTCGCGAGCGCGCCGACGCTTACGGCTGGAGGACGACGCGGGCGGCCACGCGGCCGGCCTCGACGTCAGCGATCGCCTCGTTGACGTGATCCAGGGGGCGCGTCTCTGAAATCACGCGCGTCAAGCCAGCCGCGTGCAGCTCGAACACCTCGCGCAGATCCTTACGGGTGCCGACGATGGAGCCGACCAGAGTGATCCCGTTGAGAACGGTCTCGAAGATCGGCAGTCGGACCTCGTTGTCGGCCGGCAGCGCGACGAACACCAGCGTCCCACCGCGGCGAAGCGACCGGTAGGCCTGCTCGAACGCGCGTGGCGAGACCGCCAGCGCGATCGCCTGGTCGACGCCGCCGAGGGCCTGGATCGCCTCAGCTGGATCCTGCTCGGTGGCGTTGATGGTGAATTCGGCACCCAGCTCCCGCGCCAGCTGCAGCTTGTCGTCGTAGAGGTCGACCGCGACGACACGGCCGCCGGCGATCCTCGCGTACTGGATCGCCAGGTGCCCCAGCCCGCCGACGCCGAACACCGCGACGAGATCCGACGAGCGGGTCCCGGCGACCTTGACCGCCTTGTACGTGGTCACTCCGGCGCAGGTGAGCGGTGCGGCATCGATGGGGTCAATACCGTCGGGCACGGTCACGACGTAGCGGCCGTAGGCGGTGGCGTACTGGCCGAAGCTGCCGTCGATGGAATAGCCGGTGTTCTTTTGCTCGTGGCAGAGCGTCTCCCAGCCCGAGACGCAGTAGTCGCAGGTGCCGCAGGCGTAGCCCAGCCACGGGATGGCCACCCGCTGCCCGAGGGTCACCTCGGTGACGGCGGAGCCCAGCTCGACGACGTGACCCACGCCCTCGTGTCCGGGGGTGAACGGCGGTTGAGGCTTGACCGGCCAGTCGCCGTGCGCGGCGTGAATGTCGGTGTGACAGAGACCGCAGGCCTCGATCTGGACGCGGATCTGATCGGGCGCGAGCGGCGCGAAGGCCACCGGCTCGATGCTCAGGGGGGCGTGAAAATCGCGCACGACGGCGGCCTGATATGTGCCAAGGCCGAGGTCGCGCTGCTCGCCGCTGGTCGAAGTCGTCGTTGCGGACATGTCATTTCTCCTTGGGAGGGTTGCGTCTTGACTCTCTCGCCGACGAGCGCCGGCCGCATCCGCAGTGACCCCGCAACCGGGCCCGGGGTGACCACGGATAGATCAGATGTCCAGCGCGTTCGCCTGCACGTAGCAGACCCGGTGAAAGCACGGGTGCTCAGTGTCGTACAACGCCGGGTCGGCGGCCAGGGAGGTCTCGCGGGGCCCGTGATGAGTGACGATCACCATCGGCTCATAGGCCCCGATCACGTCCTCGCAGTGGCGGCAGCGCAGTCGGGGGAACACCGGGTCGACCTCTGGATCGCTCACGGAGTGCCCGGACGCCGGGAGACGTCCTAGCCGGCGTCCGCGTCCGGCGTGGGGACGAGCAGCACGGGGCGATGGGCGTGATGGACGAGCGCGTTGGAGACGCTGCCGAGCAGGCCCGACTGCACCGCGGTGCCGCCATGGGTGCCGGCGACGATGAGCGTCGCGTCGACCTCGTCGGCGATGCGGAGGATCGTCTGCCAGACGCTCGAGCGATTGACCTCCTGGCGGGCGGTGACGGGGAACTCGAGCCGGCTCGCGCGCGCCTCACCATCGGCGAGGATCTCGGCGGCGCGCTGCTCCGAGAGGCGCTCGAGCCCAGCGTAGGTGGGGCCGGTGTCGCTCTCCGCGAGGCCGAAGCTGTCGGCCACCACCCGCTGTGGTGGGTTCCAGATGTTCAGCAGGATCGCCGGCGCTCCGTCCAGAGCGCTGGCGGCCACGCTCAGGGCGCGCTGAGCGCTGGCGGAACCGTCGTAGCAGATGAGTACCGGCATGTCGCTCTCCTCGATGTCCCTTTTCGTTGTGAGCGCTGAGGCTACGGACGGAGCGGCGGGCGTCCATCCGGGACACCACGGAGACGAGGTGCGGACTACTACGTGGCCCTACCTCAGGCTGACAGCGCCTCCCGAGCCTGCCGCACCATCTCGAGATCCTCGCGTGCCCGCAGCACCAGGGTCCTGACCGCGGCCCCCGGGGCCGTGATATCGGCGTCGCCGGTGACGCCTTCGTTGCCGGCGGCGTCCACGCGCACACCCATGAAGGCCGCCCCGGCGGCGGCGCGCGTGCGAATCGCCGGGGCGTGCTCGCCGACGCCGCCAGTGAAAACGAGCGCATCGATTCCGCCCAGCGCCCCGGCCATCGCCGCGATCCCTCCGCGCAGGCGGTGCACGTAGACGTCGACCGCGGCGGCCGCGGCGGCGTCCCCGCGAGCCGTCCGTTCCAGCACCGTGCGCATGTCGGCCTCGCCGGCCAGGCCCGCAAGCCCGGACTCGTGCTCGAGCGCGAACGCCATCTCGCCCTCGGTCACCGCCGCTCGCCCCAGTAGCCACAGCAGCAGGCCCGGGTCCACGCTGCCCGACCGCGTGGCCATGACCAGGCCCTCGAGCGGCGTGAACCCCATCGTCGTGTCGACCGAGCGGCCGTCAGCGATCGCGCACAGCGACGCGCCGGCGCCGAGGTGACACGAGACGATGCGACGCGGTGGATCGGCGCCGGCGAGGAGCTCCGGCGCATGGCGGGCCACCCAGGCGTGCGACAGCCCGTGGAAGCCAAAGCGCCGTAGCCCCCACCGCTCGCGCCAGCGTGCGGGAAGCGCGTACGTGGCGGCCGCCGGCGGCAGGGTGGCGTGAAAGGCAGTGTCAAAGCACGCGACGGCCGGTACCCCCGGCAGCCACGCCGACACAGCGTCCAGCGCCGCCAGTGACTTGGGCTGGTGTAGCGGAGCGAGCTCGGTCAGCTCGCCGAGCGCGCGGCGGACCTCGTCGTCGATCACGGTCGCTGCGACGTAACGCTGGCCGCCGTGAACGATGCGGTGGGCCACCGCATCGGCGCCGGCGAGGGATCCCGCCAGCGCGTCGTGAAGCTCGTCTGGATTCACCTGAGCCTGCGGCGCCGCGAGCTCCCGCTCGGCGAGCGTGGCGTCGTCATCGCCGATCAGGGCCAGCTTGACACTGCTGGAGCCCGCGTTGACGGTGAGGATGGGCAACGGCGCCGGTCAGTCGGCGCCCGCCACGGCGCCAGTCGGCGCCGGCTCGGCTCCAGGCCAGGTCCAGTCGCGGACCTCGGGGATGTCGTCACCCACCTCGCGCGTGTAGGCGCGGGCGCGTAGCCGGGCGTCGGCCATCTCCTGGCGCAGGCCCGCACACTGCTCGCCGAGCCCGGAAACCCAGTCGATCACGTCCATCACGAGGTGGTAGCGATCCAGGTCGTTGAGCATCACCATGTCGAACGGCGTCGTGGTGGTGCCCTCCTCCTTGTAACCGCGCACGTGGATGTTGTGGTGGTTGTTTCGCCGGTAGGTGAGCCGGTGGATCAACGTGGGGTATCCGTGGTAAGCGAAGATGACGGGTTTGGCGCTGGTGAACAGCGCATCGAACTCGCGGTCGCCCAGTCCGTGCGGATGCTCGGTGTCGGGCTGTAGTCGCATCAGATCCACGACATTGATCACCCGCACTCGTAGTTGGGGCAGGTGCTCGCGCAGCAGAGCGGCCGCGGCCACGACCTCGAGCGTGGGAATGTCCCCGGCGCAGGCCAGAACGACGTCGGGCTCGCCGCCATCGTCGCTGGACGCCCACGGCCAGATGCCCAGGCCTCGGGTGCAGTGCGCGATCGCCTCGTCCATCGTCAGGTAGTTGAGCGCCGGCTGCTTTCCGGCAACTACGACGTTGACGTAGTCGCGGGAGCGCAGGCAGTGGTCGCCCACCGACAGCAGGCAGTTGGCATCCGGTGGGAGGTAGACGCGGACGATCTCCGCCTTCTTGTTGACGACGTGATCGATGAACCCCGGATCCTGGTGGGAGAAGCCGTTGTGGTCCTGGCGCCACACGTGTGACGAGAGCAGATAGTTGAGCGACGCGATCGGCCGCCGCCACGGGATGTCACGTGTCACTTTCAACCACTTTGCGTGCTGGTTGAACATGGCGTCGATGATGTGGATGAACGCCTCGTAGCAGTTGAACAACCCGTGGCGCCCGGTGAGTAGATAGCCCTCGAGCCAGCCCTGGCACAGGTGCTCGGAGAGGACCTCCATGACGCGGCCGTCAGGCGCGAGATGATCGTCGCCGGCGATGATCTCCGCGTCCCAGACTCGGTTGGTGACCTCGAATACGTTCGAGAGGCGGTTGGAGGCCGTCTCGTCGGGCCCCATGAGCCGGAACGTCTCGGGGTTGGCACTGATCACATCGCGCAGCAGCGTGCCCAGCACGCGCGTGGCCTCGCTCGTGGTGGACCCCGGCGAGGGCACGTCGACGGCGTAGTCGCGAAAGTCGGGCATCTCCAGGTCGCGCAGAAGCAGCCCGCCGTTGGCGTGCGGATTGGCGCCCATGCGCCGTGCACCGCGGGGCGGGAGTTCCGCGAGGTCCGCTCGCAGCGTCCCATTGGCGTCGAACAGTTCCTCGGGACGGTAGGACTGCAGCCACGTCTCGAGCGCGGCGAGGTGGGCCGGGTTGTCGCGGACGTGCGCGAGCGGCACCTGATGGGAGCGGAATGTCCCCTCGGCCGGGAGACCGTCGACCTCCTTGGGTCCGGTCCAGCCCTTCGGCGTGCGGAGCACGATCATCGGCCAGGCGGGCCGCTGGGCCCCGACGGCGCCGCCGCTCCGCGCCGACCGCTGGATCGCGGCGATGCGGTCGGCCACGTCGTCCAGCGTGCGGGCCATGAGCTCGTGCATGGCCTCCGGTTCGTCGCCGGCGACCACGATCGGGTCATGCCCGTACCCGCGCAGCAGAGCGCACAGCTCGTCCTCTGGGATCCGCGCCAACACCGTGGGGTTGGCGATCTTGTACCCGTTGAGGTGGAGGATCGGGAGCACCGCCCCGTCCCGGGCCGGGTTCAGGAACTTGTTGGAGTGCCAGCTGGCGGCCAGGGGGCCCGTCTCGGCCTCGCCGTCGCCCACCACGCACGCGACGATCAGATCGGGGTTGTCGAACGCCGCGCCGTAGGCATGCAGGAGGCTGTAGCCCAGCTCGCCGCCCTCGTGGATCGAGCCAGGGGTCTCGGGCGCCACATGGCTGGGGATCCCGCCGGGGAACGAGAACTGGCGGAACAGGCGCCTCAAGCCCATCTCGTCGTGCCCGATCCGCGGGTACACCTCGGTGTAGGTGCCCTCGAGGTAGACGTTGGCCACCAGCCCAGGGCCGCCGTGCCCGGGCCCGGTGACGTAGATCATGCTCAGGTCGCGCTCGCAGATCAGCCGGTTGAGGTGCGCATAGACGAAGTTGAGTCCGGGCGTCGTGCCCCAATGGCCGAGCAGTCGCGGCTTGATGTGCTCAGGAGTCAGCGGCTCTCTGAGGAGCGGGTTGTCAAGCAGGTAGATCTGCCCCACCGAGAGGTAGTTGGCCGCGCGCCAGTACGCGTCGATGAGGCCGAAGCGGTCGGCATCTTGGGCCATGCGCCTCAGCGTAATCGCTCTCAGCTCGCCGCCGGCGCGGGATTACTACAGATTCACGGAACGGACACAACCCGGATGGCCGGAGCGCCCCCGCGAAGTGGGGTCCCGTTCGTATCCGTTGTGAGCCCTCGTCGGCATCCGTAGTGACCGCCGATCGCGGCTAGCGCCCGTGACCGTAGCGTCGTGATCCGCCGCTGCCCACGCGGCGATCCTGCCGACGAAACGAGGTTCTCATGTCCGTACGTGTCGCCATCAACGGCCTGGGCCGGACCGGCCGCAGCTTCCTGCGCTCGGCCTACGCGCGCGACGCCGACATCGAGGTGGTCGCCGTCAACGACCTCGCCGATGCCGCCACGCTGGCATATCTGCTCAAGTACGACTCGGTCGGTGGACGGTTCCCCGGGGAGGTGCGCGCGGATCCGAGCGCGATCGTGATCGACGAGCGGCCGATCCAGGCGCTCGCCGAGACCGATCCGTCCCGACTTCCGTGGGCGGATCTGGGCATCGACGTGGTCATCGAGTCCACAGGTCACTTCCGCACACGCGCCGCGGCCGCTCGCCATCTCGAGCGCGCCAGGCGATGGGGCTTGGAGCTCGCGGCATGGGCGCGGGGGTCGGTCTCGATGCCCGGTGGCGAGCTCGTGACATGACCTCCGCGTGGCGTAGGCCCACGCGCCTGCGGGGGGATTAGGCGCCCTCGATGAGCTGCTCCTCGCCCTCGGCGAACGTACCGACGTGGGCGTCCTCGGGATGATCTTCTGGATCAGACTCGCCCTCGGCGAACGTACCGACCTGGGTGTCCTCCGGATAGTCCACCGGATCGGACTCGCCCTCGGCGAACGTACCGACCTGGGCGTCCTTTGGATAGTCCACCGGATCGGATTCGCCCTCGGCGAACGTGCCCTTGTGACGTGGTGACGTGAGTTCTGACATGACTGCTCCTTTGCGGGGACGGTTGATGGTCGGTCGAGCCCGAGAGGGACCGCCGGGTGCCAACGGAGTGTCGCGGCCGCGGCCCGGTTCGGCATCCGGGCAAATCCCCCACCACGATCCGTAGGGCGGCGCGATAGCGTCTGCACATCGAGGCCGGCCCGGACAATCCACGCACGACGATCGTCCTCGCCGACGATCACACGATCGTGCGCAGCGCCCTGCGGGCGCTGCTCGAGAGCGACGCCGAGTTCGAGGTCGTCGCCGAGGCCGGCGACGTCGACGAATCGGTGCGCAAGGTGCTGGCGTACAAGCCCGATGTGATCGTGCTGGACCTGAGCATGCCGGGAGGGCCCAGCCTGACCGCGATCCCGCGGATGCTCGAGGCCTCGCCGTCGACGAAGATCGTGGTGCTGACGATGGAGGACGAGCCGCGGTTCGCCCGCGAAGCCCTACGCAGCGGGGCCCTCGGGTTCGTGCTCAAGGACGCCGCCGATGCCGAGCTGGTGGCCGCGGTGAGGGCCGCGACGCAGGGCCTGCGCTACCTCAATCCTCAGCTTGGCGGTCTGATCGCGGCCGCACCCGAAGCACCGGTGGGCCCTCCGGACCATCTGACCGAACGCGAGGTCGAGGTGCTCAGGCTGGTGGCGCTGGGCCACACCAACACCGAGATCTCCCAGCAGCTCTATCTCAGCGTCCGCACCGTCGAGTCCCACCGGGCGCACATCCAGCAGAAGGCCGGCCGCTCCACACGGGCCCAGCTCGTCGCCTACGCCCGCGAGCACGGACTGCTCGACCCCTCCGAGACGTAGCCCCACCTGGGGAGGGCACGGAGCCACGCTGCGGAGCGCTACGGATGCCGAGCCGTGGCCACTGGACCTACGCTGTCGCCATGAAGCTCCTCATCGCGTACGACGGCTCAGCGGATGCCAAGGCCGCAGTCGCCTTGGCCGGCCATCTGTTCGACGGCAGCACCGCCGTCGTGCTCACTGTCTGGGAGGGGTTCTCCGAGGTCGTCTCGCGCGCGAGCGCGGGCCTGTCCTCCACGTTTGACTTCGACCAGATCAATGCGCAGTGCGCTCAGTGGGCGCGGGAACGCGCCGTCGAAGGCGCGGGACACGCGCGTGCCGCGGGGCTTCAGGCCGAGACGCGGGTGGTCGAGCAACGGGAGTCGATCGCCAGCACCATTCTCGAGGAGGCGGAGGCTGCCGACGCCGAGCTGGTCGTGGTGGGGACCCGGGGACTCAGCGGGGTCAAGTCGCTCCTGCTCGGGAGCGTGTCCCGAGCCGTGCTGCAACACGCCCGGCTGCCCGTACTCGTCGCCCCGTCGGCCGCGCGACGTCCCAGGACTCCGGCTGTTGATACACCGTTTCTGAGCGCCCGCCTCTGAGCGTCGCGGCACCTCCCTCGATGTGTGAAGATCTGGGTAGCCGCCCACCTGCGTGACCCGGGCAGGGTGTATCGTCGGGGCGGGCGGTGCCGCCACAGCACGACAGGTGACGATGGATCAGGCGACTCGGGAAGTCTTGGAGGTCGCTCGGGGGGTGCTCGAGCAACTCGACACCGAGCAGGTGCTCGAGCGGGTCCTGGACGCGGCTCGCGAGCTGACTGGGGCTCGTTACGCCGCGCTGGGGGTGCTGGATGAGCCTCGCAACGCGCTGGCGCGTTTCCTGACGCGGGGGATCGACGACCACGAGCGTCAGGCGATCGGCGCGCTCCCCACCGGGCGAGGGGTTCTGGGCGAGCTCATCCGCAACCCGCGCTCGTTGCGGATGGCCGACGTCGGCAGCCACCCGTACTCCTACGGCTTTCCGGTGGGTCATCCGCCGATGAGCTCGTTTCTGGGAGTGCCGATCATGGTCCGCGGTGAGCCCTACGGCAACCTGTATCTCACCGAGAAGCAGGACGGCGGCGAGTTCACCGACGAGGACGAGGAGGCCGCGGGACTCCTTGCCGACTTCGCCGGCGTGGCCATCGATCACGCCCGCCGGTTCACGAGCTCCGAGGAGCACGGTGAGCGCTTGCAGCGCACCGTCGACGCGCTGGACGCGACGATTCAGATCGCGCGCGCCATCGGCGGCGAGACGGATCTCGACTCGATCCTGTCACTGGTGGCCAAGCGGGGCCGCGCGCTGGTCTCGGCGCGCGTGCTGGTGATCGAGCTGCTGCGCGGCGACGAGCTGGAGATGGCGGCCGGGGCGGGAGCGGTCCCCGCCGAGCTGATCGGGCGTCGGGTCCCGCTGGACAACACGATCGCCAGCGCAGCGCTCCGCGCCGGGCGGACGCAGCGTCTCAGCGATCGGCTCATGCGCGCTCGCTTCGAGCAGCACGGAGCAGGCCATCTGGGGGTCGACGCGGAGCACGCCCTCATCGTGCCGCTCGTATTCCGCAATCAGCAATACGGCGTCCTTGTGGCAATCGACCATCTCGATGACGGCGAGTTCAGCGCCGAGCACCAGAACCTGCTCGAGGCCTTTGCCGCCAGCGCCGCGACGGCGGTCGCTACCGCGCAGTCGGCCGCCGACGAGCGCCGCCGCCAGCGCTTGGCCGCCGCGGAGGTTGAACGCAGTCGCTGGGCGCGCGAGCTGCACGACGAGACCCTCCAGGCGCTCGGCAACCTCCGTCTCATCCTCGCGGGCGCTCGGCGAAGCGGAGACCCTGCGCTCATGGCGGGGGCGGTCGACCAGGCGCTCGATCAGCTTGAGCTCGACATCACGACGTTGCGTGCGCTCATCACCGAGCTGCGTCCCGCGGCGCTCGATCAGCTCGGCCTCGAGCCGGCGCTCATGGCGCTCCTGGACCGGACCCGCCGCGGAGGGCTGGAGGTTGAGGCCGAGGTCGCACTCGCCTTCGAGCGCGACGACGACGCGCGCGAACGCCTCGCGAGCGAGCTGGAGACGGGCGTGTACCGGATCGTGCAAGAGGCCCTCACCAATGCCGGCAAGCATGGTGCGGCGACGTCCGTGGTCGTGGGCGTGGTCGAGGACAACGGCCACGTGAGGATCAGCGTGCGCGACGATGGTCGCGGCTTCGATCCGAGCGCGGCCACGGCCGGTTTCGGATTGGCCGGCATGCGCGAGCGCGTCGAACTGCTGGGCGGAGAGCTGGCGCTGACGTCAGCGCCAGGTCAGGGGACGACGGTCGCCGTCACCCTTCCGGTCCAGCGGCGGGACGCGGACGAAGGCGCCGCCGTGCCACCGTCAGTGGTCTCAGGAGGCTGAGCCGCGCTGATTGTTCAGTCCAGCAGACTCCGGTCGCGCGCATAGCCCACGAGCTCGGCCCGCGTCGTCAGTCCGACCTTCTGCTGGATGTGGGCCCGGTGCGACTCCACCGTCCGCACGCTGAGGAGCAGCGAAGACGCGATCTCCGCGTTCGTGTGGCCGAGCGCGATCAATTTGAGCACCTCGAGCTCGCGCGGGGAGAGTTTGTCCGGCCGCGCATCGCTCTCGGGCGGCTGGGCAGCGAGGCGGGCGCCCAGCTCGGGGTTGAGATACGTGCGTCCCTCGGCCGCCAGGGTCACGGCGTTCATCAGCTCGCTGTCGGCGGCGTCCTTGAGCACGTAGCCGAGCGCGCCCGCGCGTAGCGCCGCGCGCGCGAACGCCGGATCCTCCTGCATCGTAAGAACCACGATCTGCGTCTCGGGCACCTCGGCGCGCAGATGCGGAATGGCATCGAGGCTCGACTCGCCGCCCATGTTGAGGTCAAGGACCAGCACCCGTGGATGACAGGCCCGCACCTGCCCGATGGTGCCGGCGACGTTGCCCGACTCTCCCAGCACCTCGAAACGGCCATCTGACTCCAGGAGCACCCTCAGCCCCGATCGCACCACCTGATGGTCGTCCGCAAGGACGATGGTGATCGCCGCGTCTGCGGCGTGCTGTGATGCTGGATCAGAGGAGGACATGATGCTTGCAGGCATCTGGCCAATCTAGGCGTTGGTGACACCGACGCCATCCGTGGCCGTCACGTGCCGGACTCCGTAGCCGCTACCGACGCCGCGACTCGTCGGCCCGACACCACGCGCGCACGGATCCGGACCCAGCGCGACTCCGGGCCGGCGATCCAGCTCTCCAGACCCAGACGCTCGAGACGACGGATCTCGTGGCGATCGGTCACGGGCTCGGTGACGCCTGCGATGAGCACGCTCCAGCCCGTGCGATTGGCCAGATCGATCTCGTCCACCTCGAACCAGGCGCGTGACGCACGCAGGAGGGTGACGAGCTTGGTGCCCTCGGTGCACCGGAAGACGACCGACTGAGACGCTTCGTCGAACACGTAGTTGACCGGACGGATCACAGGCGTGTTCCCGAGCCCCGTCAGGACCACCAGCCGTCCGATCTGGCCGGCGCCCAGCAGGCGCAGGCACTCGTCACGGCTGAGGTCGGCCAGGGCGGGAGCGCCGGTGGCGATCATGGTTCGACGCCGACACCGGCGACCTGACTGAGCTCGTGCCAGCGCTCAACCGCCGAGGAGTCCGCCGGTGCGGTGATGATCAGCGGCACGTCCACGTGATGAGCAAGATAGTCGCTCGTGCTCCCCAGCACCAGCCTCCGGAACCGCCCGTTGCGCCGGCTGCCGCACACCAGCAGATCGACCTCGCGACTGAGCGCGACGAGTCCGGGATGCCTCGATCTGGCCACGGTGTCACAGCCCCGCTGGTGGGCGAGCAGCTCAGCGTGGGCGAGGGCGACCTCACTCTCGGGCGAGCCGTCATAGGCGACGCCGATCCGGCGCAGCCGCCTCGGCTGACCGCTGTAGCCGGTGGGCGCAACGGCCACGGTCTCGCTCGTGTGGTGCAGCAGGGACGCGACGTCGTCGACTCGCGTCAGCCCGGGGATGCCGCGCCCGCGCGACGCGCCCACCACCACCAGATCCGCGTCGCACTGGACTGCGGCGGCCTGCAGGCCCTCCACAGCGCTGTCCGCGCTCATTCGAAGTGTGGTCGCATCGCCGCCGGCCAGCCGCCGCTCGGTGCCCATCAGCTGCGAGAGACAATCGGGGTTCACCAGCTCCAGATGGAGGTCCATCCTGGACCCGGCTCCGTTGTGGGGCGGAGCGTCGGCGACGAAGACGAGGTGCCGGCGGGCTCCCGGGGCGGCCAGGATCGCCGCCAGCGCGGCGGCATCCCGGCCTCCCTGGCGCCCGTCCACTCCCACGATGAGGTTGCTGTACATGTCTCTCTCTCAGGGATTGCGTGCGTGCGTGTCTCTGAGCATCAGGCGAATCCTCGCCGTCCGCTCGAGCTGGGCGAGCGCGGACGCGGCCTCGGCGGCACGCTGTTCGGATCGCAGACGCCGGATTTCGGTTCGGAGCCGCCCCAGTTCGCTGCGCATCGCGCCGTCGTCGCGCCTCGTTGCCTCCAGCGCGACCTGCAACTCGCGCACGCGCTGCACGAGCGTGGCGTTCTCCTCGAGCAGCGGATCACGAGTCATGCTCATCCCCTCGCCTCGCGATCAGCCGGCCGTCGCAACGGGCTCAGGCGCGCTGTCCGCTGCCTTTTCGGCGCCGGGCGGGACCGCCAGGACGGGACACGGTGAGCTGTGCAGCAGGCCCTGGGTGACGCTACCCAGCATCAGCGCGCCCACCGAGCCGTGCCCGCGGGTGCCCACGACGATGAGGTCAGAGTCGGCCTGATCGGCGACGTCACAGATGGCCTCGGCGATTTTGATGCTCCGCGCGGCCACGACGTGCACAACGGTCTTGATGCCGTTGTCACGGGCGATGGCGGTGGCCTGCCGGCGCACCTTCGCCTTGATCTCGTCCTCGTTACCGAACGCATCCAGGCCGGAGGCGCGTCCGCTCACGAGCTTCTCGACCACGTGTACGACGTGCAGCTCGGCACCATCGCCCTTGGCGACGTCAACCGCCGGAGCCATGGCGCGGTCGGCATGCGCGGAGCCATCCGTTGCCCATAGCACCTTCGTGAACATCACGCACCTCGATTGCTCGACTGGTTGGAGTGAGCACAGCCTCCCGCCGGCGGCGGGCCGCGCCAACCCGCGTAACCCACACTCCCCGTCCGTGCAGACCACCGACCGGGGCCACGATCCCATGGTGAGGTCAGCGTGGCTCGGGTCCTGCGTCCGCAAGGCTCTCGGCTCGTTGCTTGATGCCGAGCAGCATCTTGCGCTCCATCACCAGTGAGGCCGGCTCCATCGGCAGCATCCCGATGCGGTCGACCAGCCGCGGAAGGCGAAAGCGGTTGCGGCTGATCAGCCTCGTGTCGCCGTCGTGCTCGCTCAGCACGAAGCTCCAGACCCAGTTTCCGTCGCTGCTCCGCCAGGCGAGCACGTGCCCGGGCTCCAACCGCTCAAGGCGCATGCGATTGGTGCCGTAGGCGATGGTGTCGCCGACATGCGGGTCCTGGAACTCGGGCAGGATCCGATCGGCGCTGTGCATGCCGAGGCGGAGGAGGTTCTCGATCCAGTCATACGTGTAGGCGCCACCGCGCGGCGACGGGCCCATCTGCACGAGCCAGGGCCAGACCGCGGACGGGAGGGCGTGAATGTCGATCGCGCGCGTCGCAACGCCGTCCGCGTCCTCGAGCAGTTCATCCCCCGGCAGCCGCGCGGAGGCCTCCCCCTCAGTGGCGCCCCAGGTCAGGATCCGGCGGCGCAGCAGAGTGACATAGAGCGTGACCATCACCCCGGCGAGAGGGAGTGTCCAGCGTCCGGATCTCATCGAGTCCGACACTGGGTCCTCAGGCCGCATCACTGTTACATGTACGGGAAGCGGGCGTCTGGATCAATGTGAGAACGTCGGTAGCCATGTCGGGTTTCCTCGCTGGATGGTGAGCCGAACACTCGCAACGAAGCCTGGGATTGCCATCCGCAGAAGAAGCTCACGCCTCCTCGGGCGACCACGGATCCTCGCTAACTCTGCGGCCTGACGGGATCGCGTCTGACGCGACGGCTCCGTAGTTCGCGACCTCCCACTCCGCGGCAAAGCCCTGATGGCGGTCGCACCGTGCTTCTCCACGATTGCAGGTGTCAAGCCCATCAGGGCGACGTGAACCGTCAACTAGGAGGAATGTTATGTCACGTAAGGTGTTTGACGGGCTGGCCAGCGCCGCCGGCATCGTGGTCGTGGTCGTGTTGGTGATCGCCGGCGGGCTGCTGCTGTGGGGCCACAGCTTCGTGAACTCAAACGTTCAGAGCCAGCTGGCCCAGCAGCAGGTCTCCTTCCCGCCCCAGGCCGCGTTCGCGCATCCCAAGGCCGGGACCGAGATCACCCCGTCGATGATCCCGTCGGTGTCGCAGTACGCCGGCCAGCAGCTGCTGACCGGGGCCCAGGCCAAGACCTACGCCGACAACTTCATCGCCGTCCACCTCTCTGAGATGCCCTACGGCGGCGTGTACTCCAAGATCAGCGCTGCCGCGCTGGCCAACCCCAAGAACACGCAGCTGCAGCAGTTGGTGCAGACCTCGTTCCGCGGCACGACCCTGCGGGGCCTGCTGCTGGAGGCCTACGCCTTCTCCAAGATCGGGCAGATCATGCTGTGGGGCGCGATCGCGTCGTTCGCCGCTGCGCTGATGATGGGCGCGCTGGTCGCACTCGGATTCGCCCACGCCCGCCGCACCGAGCCCGAGGCGCGGCTGTTCGGCGCCCGGGCGGGGACGGCCGCCACCTCCTGAACGGGAGTCGTCCCGCTCGGGCTTGACGCCCAGAGCAGATGCCCGCTCCGGCCCGCCTGGCCGGGGCGGGCATCTCGTCGTGGTAGGGACCGGACCTCGGTACCAGGACTTTCGAGACTGACGGGTCTCGAAAGTCTGCTACGGTTCAGTGTGCGATGTCGAATGATCCCCCGCCGCGGCGAACGATGGGAAGGCCCAAGGACGAGAGAGCCGATCGGGCGATCATCGCAACGACGCTGCGGCTGCTTGCCGAAGGCGGCGTGCGCGATCTCCACATGGATGACGTGGCCGATCGAGCGCAAGTCGGGAAGGCGACGATCTACCGTCGCTATCGCTCGAAGAATGCGCTCATCAGTGCCGCGGTCGCCACGCTGGTAAGCGAGATCGAGATCCCTGACACGGGCTCAACCCGTGCGGACCTGCTCGCTTTGATGAGTCAGGCAGTCGAGCTCTACAGCGGCTCGCTCGCCCCGCGGTTGATGCCGTCGCTCGTTGAGGAGGCTCAGCGCAACCCGGAGCTGGCGAGGACGGTCCGCGGCGAGTTCTTGGCTCGACGACGGGCGGCGCTGAGCGCGGTGCTGAAACGCGGCGTGCGGCGCGGCGATCTGCGTCGCGGTCTAGATGTCGAGCTCGCCCTCGACGTCCTGGGCGGAGCGATCTTCTATCGGCTGCTCATAACCGGCGGGCCGATCGACCAACGTCTCGCCGAAGGCGTGGTCGAGCTGGTTCTCCGCGGCTTCGCGCCATTCGACAACGACCCCGCCGGGGACGCAACCGTAAAGGAGACATGAAGACCATGAAGATCCACGCCGTCACGACCGGAGGGGTGCGCGTCAAGCACAGCTTCCTCTTCCCCAGCCCTGGCGTGCGACGCCAACTGGATCTGTTCATGCCCGGCGACTTCTCAGATCCGCTGCCGATCCACTGCTGGGCGATCGAGCACGAGGGGGTGCTGAGGCTCATCGATACCGGCGAGACAGCAGCCGCGCGAGACGTGCCGTTCGCGCGGATGGAGGTCGCGCGCGAACAGGAGCTCCCGAGCGCGATGGCTGCCGCGGGGCTGAACCTCAACGACGTCTCCGAGGTGGTGCTCACCCACGCCCACGGCGACCATATCGACGGCCTGGTGCACGTGCGCGCGCGTGTGCTGATCAATGAGACGGAGCTGCGATCGGTCAACTCGGCGATGGGGCGGGTGATGCGTCGCGTCCTGCGTCAGCCGCTCCCGCCGGGGTTCGCTCCCGAGACCTTCGTCCTCGACGGCGGACCGTTCGGGGCGTTCCCGCGCAGCCGGGCGCTCAGCGACGACGGACGCATCATGGCCGTCGATACCGCCGGGCACACGTCAGGCCACATCTCAGTGATCTGTATCGACGACTCAGGCCGGCACGTGATGCTCGCCGGTGACGCAACGGACACGCTCGAACAGCTCCACGCACGCCGCCACGACGCGGTCGGGCCCGATCCCAAGCGACACATCGCGACGCTCGACACGATTCTGGCCCATTGCGCCCAACATCCTGTGGTCTACCTGCCTTCCCACGACCCAGACTCGGTAGCCCGGCTCACAGCAGCTACGACCGTCCATGCCGACCAATCCATCGCCCCGGAGGACAGTGCTCCGCCGGTGCCAGCGACCTAGCTGGCATCGCCGCGTGAACGCGAGAGTCTGAGGCGCGGGCGCCGGCGGTGAATGAGCGGCCTCTCGGATCGTCGCCTCAGCCGCCTGCGCCGGCGGGCAGACCGACGAGCTCCGCGCTGCGTTCCCAGAGGCCCCGTGCAAGGTTGTCGTCCTGGGCCTGGTGGCTGGGGGTGACCTCCTTCTCGTCCTGGATGTACGCCCCGGTGAGCGCAGCGGCGTCGTCAGACACCGCGAGCCAGACCAGTGACCGAGCGCCGTGCTCAGGGGAGCGGAAAAAGGGGGCGCCGAGGGTGGCGACCACCTTCCAGATCCCGCGTTCGTTCTTCGCAAAGCCGGTCCGTACGACGCCGGGGTGAAAGCAATTCGCGTGCAACTCCGGAGCGCGTCTGGCCAGCTCGCGGGTGAAGAGGACGTTGCACAGCTTCGAGATGCCGTAGACGCGCGCCGAGTAGGACCTCGCTGATTGCAGGTCATCGAGATCCAGGCGCCCGGAGCGGTGAGCGTCTGAAGCGGTCGTGACGACGCGGCCACCAGCAAGGCGATCTCGTAGCAGATTGGTGAGCAAGAACGGCGCGAGATGGTTGAGCGCAAAGGTCTGCTCCAAGCCCTCCGTCGTAACGGTGCGCGAGGCAAACAATGCCCCAGCGTTGTTGGCAAGGACGTCGACATGCGCGTAGCGCCCGCGAATGTCGTCGGCCAGAGTACGGACGTTGGACATCAGGGCCAGGTCCGCGACGTGCCCGTAAACGCGCCCACCGCCACCCGCTGCCGTAGCTTCCGTCGTAACCGACTCGACGCGCTCGGGATCGCGTCCCACGAGCACGACTTCGGCTCCTCGCCGGGCGAGTTCGACCGCCGCGGCGCGCCCAATGCCTCGCGTTGCCCCCGTGAGCACGACCAGAGTCACTGGGATTTGAATGTACCTCGTGACGGTCCGACCGCGAACGCGCGCAGTGCGCGCGAGTGGACGCGGAGGCTGATATCGAGGTCGGGGCGTCTCCGGTCCCCGTCCGGACCGGCGCTGCGGAGAATCCCGGATGTGAACGCCGCGCACCCACGCGAGGATCGGGTGATGGATGAACGACAGACTCTTGCCCGCTTGCGCCTCGAGGAGATCCGCGCCGAATTCGCAATGCGAGATGAGGAACGGCGGATGTCACGCGAGGAGCAGAAGATGGAAGACGAGATCCGGCAGCTCGAGAACTCCGAGAAGGGCGTTGAGACGGAGATCGAGCAGGAATGGCGCCGGGAGCATTGGGGCCATGAGCCCGAGCGTCCGCCTGCCTGGAAGGTCGCGGATGGGCAGGTCGGGGCAGGACGCGATCACGGCGGGCTGGATCGCTGACGCGAGGACGCGTTCCTCGCGGAACTCCCGGAGCGACCTGAGCGAAGACCAGCACGGTCGCGCCGTCAATGACCCCTAAACCCGTAGTTACCCGCTGATGAGAACTCTCTTTTCCCTGGTTTGCAGGGCATCTTGGATGCCTAAGATGGCCGCGTGGCGCATCTGGTGCTGATCGAAGACGAGCCGGGGATCGTCGATTTCATGGTGCGCGGTCTCACCCTCGCCGGTTATGAGGTGGAGTCGGCGCCCGATGGGGAGCGTGGGCTCGAGCTCGCGCTCGGCGAGGACGTCGACCTCGTGATTCTCGACCTCATGTTGCCGCGCATGAGCGGGAACGAAGTGCTCCACCGGCTGGCCGACCAGCGACCCGGGCTGCCGCTCATCGTGGTCACAGCGCGCGGCGAGCTCGAGGATCGGGTGGGCGGCCTCAAAGCGGGCGCGGTTGACTACCTGGTCAAACCGTTTGCGATGGACGAGCTCGAGGCGCGCATCGATGCCCAGCTGCGCGTCGCGCGCCAGACGCCGGAGACGACACTGCGCGGGGCGGGTCTCACTGTGGATCTCATCACCCGGCGTGTCACCCATGACAGCCACAACGTGCGTCTCAGCGCCACGGAGTTTGAGCTGCTCACGTACCTGCTGCACAACATCGGCCGAGTGCTGAGCCGCGAGCAGATCCTCCGTGCGGTGTGGGGGTATGACCACGATCCCGGGACCAACATCGTCGATGTCTACGTCGGCTATCTGCGCCGCAAGCTCTCCGGTCCCGAACGCCGTCCCGTGACCATCACGGCACTGAGACTCCGCGGCTACCGGCTCGAGGACACCGCGTGATCCGTCGCGCCAGCCTGCGCTGGCGCCTGGTGGCGTGGGTCGTGGCGGTGATGCTCGTGGGGTTTGCCATCGTGTTCGTCGTCGTCTACGAGCAGACGCGGAGCCAGCTGCGTGCGCGTATCGAAGACGACGCGCGTGCCGACCTCGCCCAGCTGAGCCAGACAGTGCGGGCGCTCCGGCCTGGCTCCTCGAGCCAGCTGCTGAGCGACCTGCACCGCTATCTGGGCGCTCAGCCCTACAACGGGCGGGCATCACTGATGTTCGCCGTGGTCCCCGGCGTCGGAACAGCGAGCAATCACCCGGAGCTCTTCGGCGCTGACGGTCCCGAGGGTGGCGAGACCGCCGCCCAGCAGGAGCGCGAGGACGCCCTCGGCCAAGATGTGCTCAAGGGCCCCATCGGTCTCCGGACGGCCGCGGTGCCCGACGTCGGCCAGGTCCGCCTTGACGAGCGTTTCGTCACCGCGGCCGGACAGCAGGTGCGCCTCGGCGCGGGTGAGGCGCTGGCCAGCGTGAGGAGCGCGCAACATGTCATCGCCCGCTCCTTCCTCATCGCCGGCGCGCTGGCCTTGGCGCTCGTCCTCCTCGCCTCCTATCTCGCGGGCGTATCGGTGTCGCGGCCCCTGAGGCGCATGGCCCGCGTCGCGGAGCGCGTCGACGGCGGCGATCTGCACCCGCGCATGAAGGCCGACCCCGCCAGCCACGAGATCTGGGTCCTGGCCAACGCCTTCAATCACATGCTCGATCGCCTGGCTGCCGCCTTCCGCCAGCAGCGCGAGTTCGTCGCCGACGCATCCCATGAGCTGCGCACCCCGCTGGCGGTGATCGCCGGCCAACTCGACGTCCTCGCCCGGTACAAGGATCCCTCGGCCGACGATGTTCAGCACGTGCAGCGGGTCGTCGCCGGCGAGGTCGGCCGCACCACCCGGCTCGTCGAGGACATGCTGCTGCTGGCGCGCTCCGAGCAGCGCGACCTCACCGATCGGCGCGAGATCGATCTGCCGCAGTTCATCGAGGAGCTGTGGACGACGTCTACCGTCGGGGTCGACCGCCGGCTGGAGCTCGGCCCCGTTCCCGATGGGCAGCTCGAGGCCGACCCTGATCGCCTCGCTCAGGCGTTGCGCAACCTGATCGACAACGCGATCGCGCACACCGGGCAGCCGGACGGATATGTCGGCCTCCGCGTCGAGGCCCTGCCCGGAGGCCGGGTGCGCTTCACCGTCACCGATGATGGCCCGGGGATCCCCGTGGAAGAGCGGGTCCGCATCTTCGAAAGGTTCCATCGCACAGACAGCGCTCGAGACCGCAAGACGGGCGGCGCCGGGCTCGGTCTTGCCATCGTGAAGGCGATCGCCGAAGCTCACGACGGTCGGGTCCGCGCCGTCGAGCCGGACGGCGCCGGGGCGCGCATCGAACTGGAGATAGATCGCTTCGTCGCTGCGCCCGGGCAACGGACACTGGGAGGGTGGGAAGAGCACCCTCAACGCGCTGCGTTCCCGCGCGCCTGACCTTCCTGCCAGTGCGCGGATGACGCCATGAGCGCACTCTCACGCCTGTCTTAGTGCTTCATTACACGACCTGCAGACGATCCGCCTCCGACCATGCGGACCGACAGTCCCCTACCGCGCGCCCGCGGGGCCCAGCACCTCGCCGACGCGGTGCAGACGCGCGACGCGGGGCTCCGGTTGGCCCGACGCGCGCAGCGCTGGATCGCGGCGTTGGCAATAGGCGCGGCGAGCGGCCTCGCCGCGGTCACCGCGCACGCCTACCACGCCCGTGCGACACCGTCACCCGGCACCAGCGCGCCGCCGGCTCAGCGCCCGGTCGACGACGGCAACGACAGCTCTGGGTCGACGGTTCCCGCCGCCCCGATCCGGCCTCCCGCCGCCGCGCCAGCCCCTGCCGCCTCCGCGAATGTCGCACCGGTGGTGTCCGGCGGGTCCTGACGCACGTGATGGTCGTGGCTGCGGCCCCCAGCTCCTATTGGTTCATAACCCGCGCCAGCGGCGCCGTGGCCCTGGTGCTGCTGACGGGCAGCGTCGCGCTCGGGGTCGCCAGCGTGCGCCGGATGGAGGTCGCCAACCTACGATTCGTCGTCGGGGCGCTGCATCGCAGCGTGTCACTGCTCGCGGTGGTGTTCGTGCTGCTCCATGTGGTCACAACGCTGCTCGACGGCTTTGCTCCCATCGGCGTCCTCGACGTCGTCATCCCGTTTCGCTCCGCCTACCGACCCGTCTGGCTGGGGCTCGGGACCGTGGCCCTCGACCTGGCAGCGGCAGTGACGATCACGAGCCTTATCCGCGATCGCGTCGGCTACCGCGGCTGGCGTGCGACCCACTGGCTCGTCTACCTCAGCTGGCCGCTCGCCCTTGTGCACAGTTACGGGACGGGGACTGACCCCAAAGCCCACTGGATGCTCGCGCTGACGGGACTGTGCGTCGTCGTCGTGCTCGCGGCTGTCATCGCGCGCGTCAGCGCCGGGTGGCCGACACACCTGGCGATGCGCATGTCGGCGCTGGGAGCTGCGGCGCTCTTCCCGCTCGGGCTGGTGGCGTGGCTGCTTCCCGGGCCGCTCGCCTCCGGCTGGGCCACGCGGGCGGGAACGCCGGCGGCGCTGTTGGCGTCGGCTCGCACCGGCGCACCCGCGCCCGGTCGCGCCCCGGCCGCATCCTCGGGCAGCGTCTCGCCGCCCCACCCACTCGCGGTGTCGGCGAGATTCCGCGGACGGGTGCGACAGCACGAGCTCGGTCCCGGGGCCACGGTCGTCGACATCTTGCTGAACGTCGACGACCCGAGGCTGCGTTACGTCCACATCCGCATCGAGGGCCAGGGCCTCCCCGGCGGGGGGGTCGCCATGAGTGATAGCCAGGTGTCGGCCGGGCCGGCGTCCAGTCCCAACCGCTACTCCGGGCACGTGACCGCGCTCGCCGGCCCCACCATCCAGGTGAGCGCCGTCGATTCCGCCGGCGGCGCCGTCGCCATCGCCGCAGAGCTTCAGTCCCAGGGACGGGACGGGTCCACGTCCGGCACGCTCACTGCCCGCGCCGCTTCGACGCCGTGAACAGCGCCCGCCGTGATTGCGGTCCATTGCGGGGCGGTGAGTCGGGGCAACCCCGGATGACGCGGGGCAAGAATGGTGCTCGACTGCGGCCGTGATGACCGCCGCTGACCTCCCTGTGCTGCCCGCCGCGTCCGTGCTGGTCGTCGAGGACGAACCCTCGATCGCAGACCCATTCGCCCGTGCCCTGCTGCGCGGCGGGTTCCGCCCCACCGTCGCGCGCACCGGGGCCGAGGCCCTCCGGGCCGTCCACGAGCTGGCACCCGATGTGGTCTTGCTCGACTTGGCCCTGCCCGACGCCGACGGGCGCGACGTCTGCCGCCAGATCCGCGCCGGCTCCGACGTGCCGATCATCATCATCACCGCGAGCGGGTCGGTCACGGACCGCGTGGTCGGGCTCGAACTCGGCGCCGACGACTACGTGGTCAAGCCGTTCGCGGTTGGGGAGGTGATCGCTCGGATTCGAGCCGTGCTGCGCCGCGGACGGCACGCCCGGCCCGCGCAGCGGCAGCTGGTGGTCGGAGAGCTCACCATCGATCGGGCGGCCCGACGTGCGTTCATCGCCGACACCGAGCTCGAACTGACCCGTAAGGAATTCGATCTCCTCGACCGACTCGCCCGAGATCCGGGGCACGTGGTGACGCGCGAAACGCTCATGTCCGACGTGTGGGACGAGAACTGGTTCGGCTCCACCAAGACGCTTGACGTCCACGTCAGCTGGCTGCGGCGCAAGCTGGGGGACGATCCCCTGGCCCCGCGGTACATTCACACCGTCCGCGGCGTCGGGTTTCGCCTCGGCGAGCGCAACGGGAGGCAGCCGTAAGCCTGCGCACCCGTCTGATCCTCGCCCTGGGCTACGTGCTGTTGTTGGCCATCGTCGCCTTCGGCGTGCCCCTGGCCATCAACCTGAGCGCCCGCGTCAACGCCGAGGTGCGCACCCAGGCCCGCGCGCAGGCAGACCTCGTGGCGGCTACCGCGGCCGACCTGTTGGGCGCCACGAGCCGCCCGGAGTTGGCGACGCTTGCGCACAGCGGTGCCATCTCGATCCGAGGCCGCATCCTCATCACGGGTGTTCGCGGGATCGTGCTCGCCGACAGCAACGGTCCCGCCCAGATCGGCACGAGCTATGCCAGCCGTCCCGAGGTCCGGGCAGCGCTCCAGGGACGCCAGGTCCAGGTCCAGCGCTACTCGCGGACGCTCGGGTCTCAGATCCTGGCCACGGCGGCACCGATCATTCACCAGGGACGGCCCGCCGGCGCGGTGCGTGTCACCCAGGGTGTGGCGGCGGTTCAGGCCGCGGTGCGCCGTGCCGAGTTCGGTCTCGTTCTCATCGCGGCGATCGTGCTGGCCCTCGGGCTTGCCGCAGGCATCATCATCGCCCGCCAGATTGCCGGGCCCGTCCAGCGTCTGCAGCGCGTGGCACGGCGCGTCGCCGGGGGAGACCTCGAGGCCAGGGCCGAGCTCGAGGGTAGCCTCGAGCAGCGCTCCCTGGCGGGCTCCTTCAACGAGATGACCGAACGGATCGCGCGCCTGCTCGACGCTCAGCGGCAGTTCGTGGCCGACGCATCGCATCAGTTGCGCACGCCTCTGACCGGACTGCGTCTGCGACTGGAGGAGGCCCGGGCCGAAGTGGGCGACGCCCCCGCCGATCGCGACTTGGCGGCAGGGATCGCCGAGGTCGACCGCCTGTCGGCAACTGTCGACGAACTGCTCGTGCTCAGCCGCGCCGGCGAGCGGCGCCTGGAGGGAGCCTGGGTCGATCTGGACGATGTGGCCGCTACCACGGTTGAGCGCTGGCGCCATCACGCACGGGAGCGCGGGGTCACACTCGAGCACCGATGCGCCTCGCCGGCCGGGGTGGTGTGGGCGGCCCGCAGCGATCTGGAGCGCATCCTCGACGCGCTCCTGGAGAACGCCATCCACTACTCGGCCGCCCGCACCGCCGTGGCCGTGTCGAGCTTTCCCGGACGCATCGAGGTCAGCGACCGAGGTGCGGGCATCGACGATGATGAGCGCGAGCTTGTCTTCGAGCGCTTCCGGCGTGGACGCGCCGGTCGCAGCGGTCCGCCGGGGAGCGGGCTGGGCCTGTCCATGGCCCGCGAGCTCGCTCGCGCGTGGGACGGTGCGATCCGCATCTCTGCTCGCGATGGCGGCGGGACGAGCGTCAGCCTTCTGCTGCCCTTGGTCGCCCGGCCCGACGTGCCCGAGCGCCATCCCGGCGCTTTGCCCCCGCTTAACCTGCCCACGCGTAGCGTGCCCGGGCCATGACCAGGCGATCGGTGGCCACGGCGGTAGCAGCGGTGCTGGGCATCGCCGTCAGTGCGTCGCTGGCCTGGGCGGCCAGCCAGCTCGCCGGCCAGCGGGTGGGCCTCTCGTCAGAGCCGCTCGCGGTCGCGACCAGTCTGGCGCCCCACGTCCCCTCGACGCCTGCCGGCACGTCGACCCGTCGTGGTGACGACCGCTCCAGCACCGCCCGGCAGCCACACCCCGCCGTCTCGAGCACCAGTGCCTCCCCAAGCGCCGCGCACTCCACCGCCATACCCGTGCCGACCACTATTCCAACGGGGCCGGCAACGCCACCGCGCTCCGCCACGACAGCGGCGACCCCACCTTCCTCAACCACCGCCGGCGACGGGCGTTCCTCTGCCCCTTCCACCGGGAGTGGGCGCCGTCCCGGGCATCACGGGGACGGCGGCGACCAGCGCGACGACTGAGTCACGGATAGATGTGGTCCCCGGTCTCCGCGACGCGGATCACGATTGCGGCGCTCGGGCACGCTTCCGCGGCCGCCAGCAGCAGATCGTCGGGACCGGTCCCCACCACTTTGGCAACGTCATCGAGGACGAAGACCTCCGGGGCCACGTCGACGCAGTCGCCGTGGGCGGCGCAGGCCGCCTCGTCGATGATCACGGTCAGTGTCATGTGGTTCCTTTCTCAATGAGAGCTCGTGCCGCCGGTAGACCTCGAGAGCGGTTGACGAGCAGGACGGCGACCGCCCGCCCCCCGCGGGAGAAGGTTGCGGTGAAATCGCGCGCCTCTGGGTCACCGTCGATCGCGACGGCATCGTCAGGACGGGCGCGACCCAGGTACTGGATGCGGATGCCGTATTGGTCGCTCCAGAAGCCCGCGGGAGCCGGCGCACCGGGATCGAGGCCCAGCATCGCCCGGGCGGCGCGGGCGCCTTGGCGCGCCGCCGCCTCCCAGTGCGCGCCCGGGGTCCAGCGCCCGGTCGCGGCGTCGAAGCTGGCCGCGACGTCGCCGGCGGCGAACACGTCGCCTGCCCTCGTGCGCCCGCAATCGTCCGCGGGCACCCCGGCGCTGCATGCCAGGCCTGTGGCGCGGAGCCACTGTGCGTCGGGGTCAACGCCGACGCCCACCACCACGTGATCCACGGCGATCCGCCGACCGTCGGAGAGCTCCAGCCCGGTGACGGCACCATTGCCCGATACCGCTCGCAGCGTCCGCCCGGTGAGCACCTCGACCCCTTGGGCGCGGTGCAGCTGGGCGAACCATGCGCCGAGGCGGGGTCCCAGGACGGCCGCCAGCGGCTGTGGCGCGGCGTCCACCATCGTGACGGCACACTCGCGCGAGCGGGCTGTCGCCGCCACCTCCTGGCCGATGAAGCCGGCACCGATCACAGCGACTCGCTCGGCCCGGCTAAGCGCGTCGCACAGCGCCCGGCCGTCGTCCACCGTTCGCAGGACCGAGACATTGTCCCGGCCGCTGAGGGCGCGGAGGCGCCGCGCGCGTGCGCCCGTGGCGATCAGCAATCTGTCGTAGCGCAGCTCCGCTCCGTCGGCCAGGAGGAGCGTGTGCTCGGCCATGCGCAGGCCTGTGGCGCCTACGCCGAGCAGCAGCTCGACGTCGTGGGCCACGTACCAGTCGGCGGGCCGCAAGGCCAGGGACGGCTCGTCGCACGTACCGGCCAGCAGCTGCTTGGACAGAGGAGGACGATCGTAGGGCGCGTGCGGTTCGCCGCACACCATGCAGATCGCCCCGGAGTACCCCTCGCGCCGCAGTGTCTCAGCGCAGCGTTGCGCGGCGAGGCCACCTCCGGCGAGGACGATGTGCTGGGGAGCGGAGCGAGTCGTCATGACGCCGAGAGTGGCGCTCGCGAGTAAAGACATCGCTGGGTGCGGCTAAGAATCGCGTTGCCTTTGCCAAAGCTTTGCCGTCAGTTGACCAGTCGCTGGACGAACCCGCGCCACAGTTGGCGTCCCACGACCCGGAGGCTCGCTGACGATGCGCACACGACACACCCGAACCGCAGCGGCGACTGCCGCCCTGGCCGCCGGAGTGTTGGCAGCCATATCGCTGCAGCCCCGCGCGCACGCCACCCCGACACTGGCTGCGCGCAACCCGGCGGTCGAGGTGCGTACCGAGGTCATCCGCCGCACCATCCACGTCTCAGGCCCGCGGCGCCACGGCCCCACTCCCGCCCGCGGACCTGCGGGGACGGTCGGGCTCCGTCACGCGGGGCGCGACTCATGGGGGCGCGACTCATGGGGGCACGACTCGGGCCAGCGGGAAGCACACCGGGACGGCGGCGGGGCATCCCGCCGCGCCGGTCGCGACCCGGCCCAGTCCCGGACACACGAGTCCGGGCCAGCCCACGGCGTCGACGCATCCCGTGACCACCCGGCCGAGCCCCGGACACGCCGCCTCCGCGCCGGGCACCTCCGCCCCCCGTCCGGTCGTCACCCGGCCGACTCCGGGCCACTCCGGCACGAGTCCGTCGGGCTCGCTCGGGGGCGCCGGTCTCGACGCACACCAGCGGATCACACCACGGCGACGACGGTGGACACGGACGCGGCGATGACTGACAGTGCCGCCACCCTGTCGCGTCTCGATCGATCTCGCGGTCGGCCCTGACCGGGTGACGGTCATGCTCTTCACCCTGGCTGCCTTTCTCGCGGTGTTCGCGATTCTGGCCGCTCGGCTGCGAGCGACTCCGGCGCTGGCGCCCGCGCCGCCACCACGCGTCGTCGTGCTGCGGCGCATCTATCGAACGACCATCGTCGATGACGGCAGGTCGGAGGGCCGCGGCGGCGCGGCGACGGTGTCAGTGTCGACATCGGGCACCGCATCTGCGGCGCCCACGCCGGCGCCCACGACCCGCACCTCCACGCATCCATGAGTCACGAGCTCGACTACACGTTCGCCGCGATGGGCAGCGAAGTTCGTCTGCTGATCGAGCCCCCGCTGCTGCCTGGCTTGCCGCCGGCGCTCGAGGCCGCCGACCGGGAGCGAGCGTTTGTCTGGGACTTCGCGCGCCGTCTGTCGCGGTTCGTGCCTGACAGCGAGCTCTCTGCGTTCAACCGGGACCCGCGCTGTGTCGTGCCCGCGTCCCGTCTCCTGCGCGCCGCGGTTGGCGCCGGGGTGTGGGCGGCGCGACGCAGCGGCGGCCTCGTCGACCCGACACTCGGAGGCGCGCTCGAGGCGGCGGGCTACGTCACCTCGATGGCCGACCAGACCCCGGCCTCACTGGCCGACGCACTGGCCTGGGCACCTGTGCGCCGTGCCGCGCAGCCCGCCGGCGTGTCGCGGTGGGCGCAGATCCTCGTCAATGACGAGGGCGGCACTATCACCCGGCCGCTCGGCACTACCTTCGACACCGGGGGAACCGGCAAGGGCTTGTGTGCCGACGCGGTCACACGCCGGCTTGGCGGGTACGGCCGCTACCTGGTCGACTGCGGCGGTGACATCGCGGTCGGCGGGATCGGGGCGCAGGTGCGGCCTTTCGCGGTCGACGTCGAGCATCCACTCACCGGATCGCGAATCGGGACCGTCCTCATGCGAGCGGGTGGCATCGCCACGTCCGGTCTCAACGTGCGCATCTGGCGCAACGAGGCCGGCGGCTACAGCCACCACCTGCTCGATCCCAGTACCGGGAGGCCGGCGTGGACAGGGTCTGGTGGGCGCCACTGCCGTCAGCCCCGAGGGCGCCTTGGAGGCCGAGACCCTTTCCAAGATGGCCTTGTTGACCGGGGCCGAGGGCGCGCGTGAGGTGCTCGCCGAGCACGGCGGGGTCATCGTCCACGACGATGGAGCGGTCGAGATCCTCGGGCCGCTTGACTGCCGGACCGGCGCCACCGCGACGGCCACCGTGCTCGCTGCATGACCGGCGCGAGTCCCACCCACTACATCTGGTGGCTGGTCAGCCGCGCGTCGGGCATCGTTGCCGTGACGCTCGTCTCGATCTCGGTTCTCATCGGACTGGCGATGGCCGCCAAGCTGGTGCCGGCACGCCGCAAGCGCGGCGTCGTCGCCTTGCACGAGCAGGTGGCGATGGTCGCCCTGGTCGCCATCGCCCTGCACGGTGCCTCGCTGCTGGGCGACGCGTGGCTGCGTCCCGGACTGGCCGGGATCACGATCCCGTTCGCCCTGCACTACCGCCCGGCGTTCACCGGCGCGGGCATCATCGCCGGCTACCTGGCCGTCCTGCTCGGTCCGACGTTCTACCTGCGCCGCCGCATCGGCGCCCGCACGTGGCGCCGACTGCATCGTCTGACGCCGCTCATCTGGATGCTCGCTGCCGTCCATACCCTGGGCTCGGGTTCCGACGCCTCGTCGTTGTGGCTGCGTGGCGTCGTTCTCGTGCCGGTCGGGCCGATCGTCTACCTCCTCACGGTCCGTACGTTCGCCGGGCGTCGGCGCCAGGGGCGGCGGCGATCGAGCGCGCGGTCGCGCCTCGGGCCACTGCCGGTCCCGGCCGACGAGGCCGGGTGATCAGCGCTGATATCGCGAGCACGCCGGCTAGTGCAGGTGATGGTGGTGAATCAGCGCCCGCGCACCGGTCCATGCGCCGAAGTCCGGAACGAGGATCGCCGCCAGCGCCAGCCCCAGCACCACCGCCGCTCCCACGGACAGCCAGCGGCCGCCGGTCCCGGGAATGGGTCTGCTCACCGGTGGTTCGGCGGCTCCGCCGAACCCGGGGACGAGCGCGCGCAGGTCATTGAGCTCGGCCCGGGTCTGCCGCGAGACCCAGTTAAAGCGCACCAGTTCCGGCAGGTGCCCGACGATGTGAACTGCGGTGACCACAACCCAGCAGATGAAGCTCACCTTGTGCACGAGCAACAGCGTCCCGCGGCTCGAAGGCCCGATCAGCAGCAGGGCGACACCGGTGGCGAGCACAATCGCGGTCAGGCCGAGGAGCGCCGGGCCGAGCGCCCGGAGCGCCGGCGGCGGGGGCCCCTTGCGACGATATGCGGGAGCGGCGGTGTAGTACCGCGCGAAGCGGTAACCGGTGCTGCCCACCTTCAGGGCAACGGGACCGATGACCGCCATCCCCAGGAACAGGTGCCACCACAGGAGCCGCCCGATGAAGACGATCGTCACGCCCACGCCAGCGAGGACCACGATCAAGAGAGCGCCCGTCACCACGGTCAGCCGCTCGTTGCCCTCTGTGCCTCCGGCCATGAGCCCGTTCCGGGTGCTGCCGCCGACCCGGCGCTCGGAGCGTCGCACATCAGCATGGCCGCGGCGGTGTCTGACGTCGCTGCCCATCGCTCCGGAGTCTGGATCGATGGTCTAAGACGTCACTAACCTGGCGATGAGAACCCTCTTGCCCGGTGATTGCCGTCCGGCCTCCTGGGGCGTGGGCTCGAGCGGAGCAACTGCCTCTGCTCCGCCGTCCGTAGTTCAACCGGAGTTCCCAACCCGACTGAACCCGGATGGGGCGGGCGGCTCAAGCCGCGAGCCTGAGAGAGCGATGCGCGGCGAGCCCACCCAAACGGACGAGCGGTGGGCGACGGTCATCGAACGGCGCCCCGACGTTGGTCGTGCCGCTCACGAGCGCGCGACAGCGGAGCCATGACACGCACGCCTACGCACGGTGAGACGCATCTCAGCTACCGCGCCGGATGGTTGCGGGCGGCGGTGCTGGGCGCCAACGACGGGATCCTGTCCGTTGCGAGCGTGGTCATCGGTGTGGCGGCATCGGGTGCCGGCCGGTCCGCCGTGGCGACCGCGGGGGTCGCGGCGCTCAGCGCGGGGGCGATGTCCATGGCCGCCGGCGAGTTCGTGTCCGTGAGCTCTCAACGTGACACCGAGAACGCTGACCTGGCCTTGGAGACGCGAGAACTGGCGGCCAATCCCGAGGGTGAGCTCCGCGAACTCACCGAGATCTACGTTGATCGCGGGCTGTCACGAGGCCTCGCAGCTCAGGTCGCCGAGACGCTGACCGGTCACGACGCGCTCGAAGCCCATGCTCGTGACGAGCTGGGGCTGGATGAGGATCGGCGTGCCCGGCCGCTTCAGGCGGCGGCGGCGTCCGCTGCCGCGTTCTCCGCCGGCGCGATCGTCCCGCTGGTGGCGGCGATCCTCTCCGGGGAGCCGGTGCGCATCCCGGTCTGTGTCGCGGTCGCGGCGGCGATGCTGATTCTGCTCGGTGACCTGGGTGCGCGTCTGGGTGGCGCGCCACGGGGGCGAGCGATCGTACGTGTCACGGTCTGGGGGCTTTTGGCGATGGGTGTCACCGCCGGGGTGGGGGCAATCGCCGGTACGGTCGCCGGCTAGCCGACGCGGTAGCGCGCCGGCACGTAGTTCTGCTCGCCCTGTGGCGGTCGGACGTAGGCCCGACTCTGTCGCGGGGGGAGCTTGATCTTCTTCTCGCGCCGGACTTCTTGGTAGGGGATGAGGCTCAGGAGGTGGCTGATGAGATTCAGGCGCATGGTTCGCTTGTCGTCGGCCTCGACCACGTACCACGGCGACTCACGGGTGTCGGTGTAGGCGAACATGTCGTCCTTGGCCTCGGCGTAATCAACCCAGCGGCGCCGCGCTTCCAGGTCCATCCCGCTGAGCTTCCATTGCTTGGCCGGATCGTTCAGCCGCGCTTTGAACCGCCGCTCCTGCTCCTCGTCGCTGACCGACAGCCAGTACTTGACGAGGATGATCCCGGAGCGCAGCAGGTCACGTTCGAACTGCGGGCATGTCCGCATGAACTCCTCGTACTCGTCCTGCGTGCAGAAACCCATGACCCGCTCGACCCCGGCGCGGTTGTACCAACTGCGGTCAAAGAGGATGATCTCGCCGGCGGCCGGCAGGTGGGCGACGTAGCGCTGGAAGTACCACTGCGTGCGCTCGCGCTCGGTGGGGGTTCCCAGAGCGACGGTCCGCACGACACGCGGGTTCGTCTTCTCCGTGATCCGCTTGATCGTCCCTCCCTTGCCGGCGGTATCGCGGCCCTCGAAGAGCACCACCACCTTCAACTGCTTGTGGAGGACCCAGTCCTGCAGGCGCACGAGCTCCACCTGCAGCCGCTCGAGCTCCTTCTCGTAGCCACGCTTGTCCAGTCGCTGCGACTCGATCTCACGGTCGCCGAGCGCAGGACGATGCCACTCCGGCCCAGCCACGGTCATGACCATCACCGTACCGCACGGCCCCGGTATCGACACGCAGGTGATGTTCCGGAGACGAATGCGCGGGGCCGTAGTAACCCGCAGCAGGCGGGGCAGTGATACGGATGGCAGCGCGGACCGCGATTTCTACCGTGCGCTGGTATGACCTCAAGCACGCACGACCAGCTCCGCGTCGTCGTCGCCGGCGGCGGCGTCGCCGCGTTGGAGACGCTCCTGGCCCTCAGGTCGCTGGCCGGAGAGCGGGTCGAGCTCACGCTCATTTCCGTGGAGCGCGAGTTCCTCTATCGCCCAGTGACAGTGGCCGAGGCGTTCGACCGCGGCGAGGCGCGGGCCTATGGGCTCGCTGAGATCGTCGAAGGCGATTGCGGCGGGACGATGATCTGGGACTCGCTGGCCCACGTGGAGCCCGACGTCAAGGTCGCGGTGACCGGATCTGGTCGCCGAGTCCCGTTCGACGCTTTGGTGCTTGCGACCGGAGCGGTGGCCACCGAGCCGTTCCCCGGAGCGCTGACCTTTCGCGGTCGTGTGGACGTACCCGCTCTGCGTCATCTCCTCGAGGAACTGATCGACGGTCGCGCGCGATCCGTCGCGCTCGCCTTGCCCTCGGAGCGGATCTGGCCGCTCCCGCTCTACGAGCTGGCGCTGATGACTGCCGGGCATTTGCGTGCGCATGGCGCGAATGCGGTCAAGGTGTGGCTGGTGACGCCGGAGGAGGAGCCGCTCGAGCTGTTCGGGCCAGCGGGCGCGAGCGCCATCTCGCCGATGCTCGATGCCCGCGGCATCATTCTGCGGACCTGGTCGCATCCCGCGCTCGTGCGCAACCATGCGCTGGTCTTGTCCGGGGGCGCCGAGATCTTCGTCGACCGGGTGATCACGCTGCCCGTACTGGAGGGCCCGCGGATCCACGGCCTGCCCCACGACAAGCACGGCTTCGTCCCCGTCGACGCCCACGGGCGGGTCGCGGGCGTTGCGGACATCTACGCCGCGGGTGACATCACGGCGTTTCCGCTCAAGCAGGGCGGCCTTGCGGCGCAGCAGGCCGATGCGGTCGCCGAGATGATCGCCGCCGCGGCCGGTGCGGCAGTGACCCCTGAGCCGTTCACGCCCGTGCTTCGCGGACTGCTGATGACGGGGGGCGCGCCCCTGTACCTGCGGTGCGAGCCCCAGCGACTGCCGCACGAGGCGACGGTGGCGATCGAGGCGACGAGGCCCCTGCGCAACGGGGGTGGCGGTTCGGCGGCCGCAGGGCAGGCTCTGTGGTGGCCGCCCGCCAAGGTCGCGGGGCGCTACCTCGCTCCCTACCTCGCCGATGCGCGCCCCGTACCCATCGGCGCCGGACCGCTTGTCGATCGCGTTGCCGTCCCCGGGGCAAAGCTCAGTGACGCTGAATTCCAGGACGCGCTCGAGTTGGCGCTGATACTCGCCGATTGCGACGCCCGCTGGGGTGACTACCGCTCCGCGCTCGCTGCACTGGACGCCGCCGAAGCGCTGGAGGGGGCCTTGCCCTCTCGATATGAAGTCAAGCGACGCGAATGGCGCTCGGCTGCGAGGGCCGCCGGATGAGACGGCCTGATCCTCGCTGCTTCCACGCCGCCGATCTCGACCCAGCCGGCCACGCGGCCACGGAGACCCCATGACGATGCTCGACGCGATCTTCAACCTCAACCACCATGCGGGATACGCGCACTGGCATTTCTTCTTGATGTCCGTGCCCAACATCATCGTGATCTTGCTGACGCTGGTCGTGTTCGTGGTGGCCATCCTCGCGCCCTTCCCGGGTAGCCACCGAAAGGGGACACCGTGAGCACGTCGACGGAGCGGTCCTGGACTGTTCGCCTCCGTAACCGCGCGGTGGGCGCTCTGCCGCCCGAGAAGCTGCTCCCGGACGGCCAGCCGACCTACGTCGCCTCATGGATCTATGTGTTCGGCGTCCTGTCGCTGAGCGCTCTGGCGATGCTCATCCTCTCCGGCACGATCCTGGCGATCAAAGGCCCCACTTGGTGGCATGTCTCAAGCGTCGGCCACTTCTTCAACAGCATCCACCTGTGGTCCGTCGAGCTCTTCTTCTTCTTCATGGTCGTCCACCTCTGGGGCAAGTACTGGATGGCGGCGTGGCGGGGCGGACGCAAACGCGTCTGGATGACCGGTGCGGTCACGTTCCTGGTCGCGGTCCCGTGCGCGCTCACCGGCTACGTCTCCCAGCAGAACTTCGACGCCCAGTGGATCTCCACGCAGGCCAAGGACGCGATGAACTCAGTCGGCATCGGCGGGTTCTTCAACCTCATGAACTTCGGCGAGATGTACTCCTGGCACATCCTTCTGCTCCCCATCGCGGTGACCGGCCTCGTCGTGGCGCACGTCCTGCTGGTGCGCAAGCACGGCGTCGTGCCGCCGTTCGAGCTCGAGGACAGACTCAAGAAGGCGCGCATGGGGATCGACGGCGAGGCAAAGTCATGAGCGCCGGTCGCTATCGGCGCGACGACGAGGCGGCCCGTGTCTGGAAGGGCGGCTATCGCCCCTACGACCTGGTCAAGGAAGCGTCGATCGCATTCGGTGTCGTGCTGGCGCTGGCCGTCGTGCTGACCCTCCTGTTCTCCTCACCGGACGAGCAGTCCAGCACGGTCAAGAGCTGGTCACGGACCGACCCCGTCGACTTCGTCACCACCGCCGTCAGCGAGCTGGACGGCACGAGCGGCCTGGCCACCTACGGGCCGCCGTACAACCACAACTCCGACGGCCAGCACATCGCCTTCCTGTACCCGCAGAAGTGGCTCGGGGTCAACATTGCCATCAACCCGGCCCAGGACCTCGTGCTGGCGCCGCTGAGAACGATCAACGGGCGCCCGGGCCTGCGGGCTGCGGTGTCGCTCTACCAGGCCGCCCCGGCGAAGCTGCAGACGGCCTGGACCACTGCCTACAGCGACGCGCTCGCCAAGGCCACGGTCGGTGCCGACGGCACGATCACCGTTCCCCCCGGTCGCTATGGCCCCGTTCCGGTCATGATGGACGGCCTGCTCGCGTTCGCCCAGAGCGGAGGGCTTGACGGCGCCCTGCTGACCAACAAGCAGTTCTACCAGACCGACTACACCAAGGCGCTGCTGTACATGGCGGATGGCGGGGTGCTCGCCAACCGGGCCCAAGCGGAGCATCTGTCCGGTGATCAGTGGGGCATGATGAACGAGACCGGCAGCTACCCCGGCCAGGTGTGGCTATGGCTCTACACGTTCTGGTACCAGATCAAGCCGTTCTCGACCTCTGACAACGCCGACGTCCTGGTCATGGGCGTCATGGGCGTCCTCAGCCTGGCCTTCGTGCTCGTCCCGTTCCTTCCCGGCGTGCGCAGCCTGCCGCGGCACATCCCGATCTACAAGCTCATCTGGCGCGAGCACTACCGCGCGCAGAACACAGCCGCGGCGGCCACCGTCGGCATCCCGATCGAACCCAGCGGCGCGCCGCCGACTTGACAGCCGTGCCGGGCCTGATGGACGCAGACTGCGCGGCGGCGGGTGAGTGGCCGCGTTGCTCTGTCCGCCTCACTGAGCTGCGAGCGCGGTAGAAACGCGCATGCGCATCCTAGTGCTCGGCGCCGGCGTGATCGGGAGCGTCTATGCCGGTCACCTGTTGCAGGCGGGGCACGATGTGGCGCTCGTGGCCCGCGGAAGGCGCCTGACCGATTTGCGCGACCATGGGCTTGTTCTCGAGGATGCTGAGTCGAGCGCGCGTTGCGTGCTGCCGATTGAGGCGCTCGACGCCCCGGCGCCGGACGGCGGCTACGACCTCGTGGTCGTCCCCGTTCGATGTGAGCAACTGACCGAGACGTTGCCGGTCCTGGTCGAGATGACCGACGCGCCGGACGTGTTGTTCCTCGGCAACGCTGCCGGGCACACCCGCCTGTTGATCGACGGACTCGGCGACCGCGCGCTCTTCGGCTTCCCGGCGGTGGGCGGAGTCCGGGATGGTGCAGCGGTCAGATATGCGCTGATCCGCCAGCAGAAGACCATGCTTGGCGAACCGAGCGGCATGACGTCGAGCAGGCCGCGACGGCTGCAGGCCGTGTTCAAGGATGCCGGCTTTCCGACGCGGCTGACGGCGGACATCGAGGGTTGGCTGCTCGGGCATGTCGCGTTCGTCGTGCCGATCGCATTCGCGCTGTACAGCGCCGACACCGATCCTGTGCGCCTGGCTCATGATCCGGTGGCGCTGCGTCTCATGGTCCGCGCGACCCGTCAGGCCTTTCGGGCACTGCGCACCGCTCATGTGGTGGAGATCCCGACCAATCTCACCATGCTCTACCTCCGGATGCCCGAGCAGTTTGCAGTTCGGTACTGGCAACGAGTCTTCGCGAGTCCACGCGGTGAGCTGTGGTTTGCCGGCCACAGCCGGGGTGCGGCGCGGGAGATGGCGCTTCTCCGTGACGAACTGCTCGCTGCGGTACATCGGACAGGCAAGCCAACGCCTGACCTCGACGTTTTGCTCGTCCCCGGCTGAGCAGCGTCCGCGGGCACCCTGTCGTCGAGGCGCGGCTCAGCCGTCAAACGCCGGCGGCGCCCTGGTGAAGGGCGTCGAAGTCGAGCTCGAGCAATGCCTCGGCCACGCGAGGATCGAATTGGCGCCCGGCCTGGGCGGTGATCTCGGCCAGCGCGCGCTCGCGCGCCCACGCGTGCTTGTAGGGGCGCTTGTGGGTGAGGGCGTCGAACACGTCGGCGACGGCGGTGATCCGGCCCGACACGGGGATGTCCTCCCCGGCCAGGCCGGCCAGGTAGCCGTTGCCGTCCCAGCGCTCGTGGTGGCTGATGGCGATCTCGGCGGCGAGACGCAGCACCGGCGAGCGAGCGGAAGCCAGCATCTTGGCCCCGAGATCGACGTGGCGCATCATCTCGGCGCGCTCGTCCTCGGTGAGCGGGCCGGGCTTGAGCAGGATCTGCTGCGGGATGGCGACCTTGCCCAGGTCGTGCAGCGGCGCGGCGCGCCGCATGTCGGCCGCGAAGCGCGTGGACATGCCCAGGACCTGGGCCAGGCGCGCGGCGGTCGCGCCGACGCGCTGGGTGTGCTGGTGGGTGTCGTCGTCGTGGTACTCCGACACCGCGGCGAGGATGGAGAGGCTCTCCAGCCGCGCCTCCTCCAGCTCGACCGTGCGGACCCGGACGGCGTCATCGAGCTCGTCGGCGCGGCGCTGGGCGGCGCGCTGAAGGTGGCGCGTGAGCAGGTGGGTGCGGACCCGCAGCAGCAGCTCGATCTGATCGATCGGCTTCGTCAAGAAGTCGCGGGCGCCGGCCGACAGGCAGTCGTAGCGCCGCTGCGGGGTCGGATCGGAGGTGACGATCAGGACCGGCAGGCTCTCGGCGCCGTGGATGAGACCGGCGATCGACCCCAGGACCTCGAGGCCCGTCATCCCGGGCATGTGGAAGTCCAGCAGGACGAGGTCGGGCCGCTGGGCGGCGCACACCTCGGGGACCGTGCGCGGGTCGCGGGTGCTGATTACGTCCGTGTAGCCGGCCTCGGCCAGCATCCCGGTCATGACCGCGATGTTGAACGGCTGATCGTCAACGATGAGGATGCGCATCGCCGCGAGGACGGACTCGTCCGTGGTGGCGGCGGAGGCTTCGTGCCAAGGGGCGAGGGGGCCGGCGGCCAGGGTCCCGTCAGAGACTGCCATGTCCTGTATGGGTCGACCGACGAGGCGGATTCTTGAAGCCACGCGCCACGCATGGGCCGACTGCGAACCGCGTGGCGTGAAACCCGTGCCATGTCGAAGCCCTGCGCCACGCCACCGGCAACCGCCGGCTGTGTGGCGTGACGCTTCAAGATCGCGCCGCGATCTCTGATAGTTGTCCCCGCAACTACCTTGCTATCCTCAGAACCAACGCCATGGAACTCGGACTCGCCACCTTCGCCGACCTCAGCTCGGGCGTGAGCCCCGAGCAGCGCATGCGCGACCTGCTCGAGGAGGCCCAGCTGGCCGAGCAGGTGGGCCTGGACGTGTTCGCGATCGGGGAGCACCACCGCCCGGACTTCCTCATCTCCTCGCCGGTGGTGGCGCTGGCGGCGATCGCCGCGCGCACCGAGCGGATCCGCCTGTCGAGCGCGGTGACGGTGCTCAGCTCCGAGGATCCCGTGCGGGTCTTCCAGCAGTTCGCCGAGCTCGATCTCATCTCCGGCGGCCGCGCCGAGATCATGGCCGGCCGCGGCTCATTCACCGAGTCCTTCCCGCTGTTCGGCTATGACCTCGACGACTACGACGAGCTCTACGCCTCCAAGCTCGAACTGCTGCTGGCGATCCGCGACTCCGAGCGGGTCACCTGGTCAGGCCGGCTGCGCGCCCCGCTGATCGACGCCGGCGTCTATCCGCGGCCCATCCAGGACCCGCTGCCGGTGTGGGTCGCCGTCGGCGGCACGCCGCAGTCGGTGGTGCGCGCGGGCGTCCTCGGGCTGCCGCTGACGCTGGCCATCATCGGCGGCCAGCCGGAGCGCTTCGCTCCGCTGGTCGCGCTGTACCGCCAGGCGGCGGTGGAGGCCGGCCACGACGCCGTGGCGCTGCCGCTGGCGATCAACACCCACGCGTTCGTGGGGGAGACCTCCCAGGCCGCCGACAGCGCGTTCGCCAGCTCGTACCTGGCGATGATGAACAGGATCGGGCGCGAGCGCGGCTGGCCGCCGGCCGGGCGCGAGGAGTACGAGGCGCTGCGATCGCCGCGCGGTGCCGTGGCCGCCGGCTCGCCCGAGCAGGTGGCCGAGAAGATCCTGTTCGAGCACGAGCTCTTCGGTAACAGCCGCTACGTCGCTCAGATGAGCGTGGGTGCGGTGGCCCACACGGACGTGATGCGCTCGATCGAGCTGTTCGGCACTCGGGTGGCGCCGGTGGTGCGCGAAGAGGTCGCGCGCCGTCAGCCGGTCACCGTCTGACGCGCTCGTAGAGCGCGAGCGTGGCTCGGGCCGCCTCGTCCCAGGAGTAGGGCCCGCGCGCGGCAGCCAGCGCCGCCCCTCCCAGCCGCTCCCGCTCGCGGGCATCGGCCACCAGCGACGCCAGCGCGGCCCGGAGCGCCTCACCGTCCCCCGGCGGCACCAGCCGGGCGGCGCCCGCGGCGGCGACCTCCGAGAACCCGCCGATGTCCGACAGCACCATGGCGCGGCCGGCGCCCAGGGCGGCGGCGAGCACGCCCGACATGTCAAAGCGCTCGGTCCGCGTGTACGGCAGCACCACCACGTCGGCGCGCCCGATCAACGCCTCGGCCTCGCCCGAGCTGACGAACCGGGGGACGAGCGTCGCGCCGTCGGGCATCCGCGGCAGTGCCATCATCGGCCGGCCGACGATCCAGAGCTGTGCCCCGTCCACACCACGCCAGGCGCCGAGCAGCGTGTCCAGCCCCTTGTAAGGCCGCAGAAGGCCGAACAGGAGCACCACGGGGCGGCCGTTGTCCGTGATCTCGGAGGGCAGGGCGGCGGTGTTGCCGGCCGGCGCAAACGCGCCGTGGTGGATGACGTGGACCTTTGCGGCCGGGACCCCGAGACGGTCCACGAGCTGGCTGCGCCCGTACGACGAGTGCACGACGATCGCATCCACGCGATCGAACAGGCGGCGCTGGGCGCCGACCTGGCCGGGACGCGGCTCGCGAGGGAGCAGGTCATGGGCGGTGAGCACCAGTGGACGGCGCGGCAGCAGCGGCAGGTCGAGCACCGGGGCGGTCAGCCACTGGAAGTGCACGACATCGGCCGCGGCCGCAGCGGCGCGGTAACGCCACATGTCGGGCACGTGGGCGGCGAGCTTGCTCCAGCGCCGCAGCCGCGACCCGGCCGCGCCCACGGCGCGGCGGTAGAACAGCTCGCGGCGCACGTAGCCGTCGGGGGCGGGGACCTCGCCGTAGGCGAAGCGGCTGGTGATGAGCTGCACGTCGGCGCCGGCCCGCGCCAAGGCGGCGGCGAGAGCGTGGTCATACGGCGGCGTGAACGCCGGGGGATCGACGAGATGGACGCGCATCACACGTCCAGCCGCCGGCCGGCCAGCCGCGGCCAGGCGCGCGGCCACGGCGCGCGCCTCCTCGCCGCCCAGCGGGTGCACGCGGGCATCGCCGTCGCGCACCAGCCGCCCCACCGCGGGGGCGAGCTCCGCGAGGCGGGGTGCGCCCGGGCGCCGCCCCAGGAGGTCGCGCCCGCACCGCAGCGGGTGGTGCACCATGAGTCGCGCCACCGCGAGCGCCCGGGTCGCGCCGCCATCGTCTTCGCGGTAGTCGATGGTCAGGCCGCGCGCCGCGCGCGACGCCGGCGCCTCCGGTCGCGCCGAGGCCTCCACGCGCGCGCCGGCGAGCGTCAGCGCGAAGTCGGCCAGCGGGTCGTCGCGCGCCGGGAAGCGGTCGGCCACCAGCACGACGCGGGCGGGCGCGCGTCCCTCGCGGCGCGGGCGGTTGGACAGCGCGAAGCCGGCCAGCTCCTCGACGCCGAGCACGGCGTCGAGGGCGAGGAACTGCCCACGCTCGAGGCGCCCGCGGCGCAGCGGCGGGGACGGTGCCGATCCGAGGGCGAGCGGCGGCGGCGGGGGACGCCGGCGCCGGACCCGGCCGACGGCGCGCCGCACCGCCGGCTCGGGCGTAAAGCCCTCATAGCGGCGCCCCAGCCAAGCGCGCCCGGCAGCGTACCCGCGCCATTGGCGGCGCAGCGCGCGAACGGTGGTGCGGTAGCGGTGCTCCACCGCCGCCTCCCGGCGCCCCTCCAGGCGCCATCCGGCGCGCTGCAGCCGCCACGAGAAGTCGGTGTCCTCGGCGGCGCGCACGCCCTCATAGAAGCCGCCGATCGCGTCAAATGCCTCGCGGCGCACGAGCAGGTTGGCGGCGGCGGCCCGTGGCATGTACCCGTGCGCCAGGTGCGCGTCCTGGTCCAGGAAGCTCTTGGCCGCCCCGTAGCGGACGGCGAGTTTGGTCCCGCCCGGAGCGGGCACGACCGCCCCCGCCAACGCCCCGACGTCGTCCGCGGCGGGCTCCGCGAAGAACCGCTCGAGCAGGTCGGCCGGGGCTCGGCAGTCGGCGTCCAGGAACAGGACCCAGTCGCGGACCGCGCGCTCGGCGCCGACGTTGCGCGCGTGCGACGGCGACTGCTCGCCGGTGACCGCCACCACCGCGACGCCCTCGGTGAGCGAGGCGGTCCCCGAGTTGTCGGCGAGGATGAGCTCGTCGTCCGGACCGGTGTCCAGCGCGCGCAGCGCGGCAAGCGCGGTGTCGGCCTCCGCCCGGCTCCCCGCAAACGGCATCACCACGCTGACGGCGGGGCGGCTCACGGCGGGCTACCGGCGGGGCGGGGGCGGGGGCTGCGCAGGCGGCCCAGGAGCAGCCGCGCCTGCGCCAGCTCGGCGCCGTGGGCAAAGCCGGTCGCCCAGAGCACGAGCGGGATCGCCAGCCACACCAGCGCGCGGCTGATAAAGCCGACCACCCCGGATGTCGGCAGCGCAAGCTCACCGGCGGCCGCCAGGCCGCCCACCACGACAACGAGGTGGACCAGCCGCCGCCACTCGAACGCCACCGGGAACGCGTGTCGGGTCAGTGCATGCATCAGGCCGAGCATCACGACGTAGGCGCCGCACAGCGCCAGCCCGGCGCCGGCCAGGCCCAGGGCCGGGACCAGCACGAGCAGCAGTGCGACGTTGACGGCCAGTCCGGCGATCGCGGCGGGGAAGTTGCGCTCGGTGACCTTGGCCCGGCCCGCCACGGCGAGGAACACCACCCACAGCCCGTACATGGCCCAGCCGAGCGCCACCCACGGCAGGGCCTTGTAGGCCTCGTAGAAGCTCGGCGCGGCGAGCAGGCGGAGGATCCAGCGCGCCTCGAGCGCCAGCCCGGCGACGACCCAGCCGCTGACCAGCATGTAGTACGTGGTGACCAGACCGTAGAGCCGGCCCGCCTCACGGTCGTCGGTGACCGAGTAGGCCAATGGGGGCCAGGCGTACTGAAACGCGCGCACTATGAACGCCACCGCGCCGGCGAGCTTGACCGCGATTGAGTACAGCCCCGCCAACGTCGGGCTCTGGACATGGAACAGGTAGTAGCGGTCGACGATGCTCAGCGCGTAGACCGAGGCCTCGGCGGGCACGGTGGGCAGCCCGAAGCGCAGCAGCTCGCGCATCCGCTCGGCCTGACCCGGTCGCGGACGCAGCCGGTGGCGCAGCTTGAACCACAGCGCGAACAGCACCACGGTCGAGGCGCCGTAGTTGCCCAGCAGCAGCCCGCGGGCACCCTTGCCGAGGATCACCACCAGCACGACCGAGGCGGCAACGGTCATCAGGACGTTGCTGACCGAGGCGACGGCATACAGCCGCAGCCGCTCCTCGACGCGCAGCACTCCGTAGGCCAGCTCCAGGTTGGTGAACGTCCACAGGCCGAGGATGGCGATGCGCAGCGTCGTGGGGTCGCGATATCCGAGCACCACCCGGCTGATGGGCTCGGCGAACACCGCCAGGACGATCGAGACGATCGTGGTGGCGAGGAGGAGGAAGAGGATCGAGCGGCGCGCCAGCGCGTCGCGCCGGTCCTGATCGTCGTCGGTGAAGTAGAAGCGCAGGAAGGACTCGATGATCCCGAAGCGCACCAGAATGCTGACCAGGATCACGCCATTGGCCAGTAGCTCCACCACGCCGTAGCCGGCCGGCGTCACGAAGCGCGTGTAGACCGGCAGCAGGATGACGGCGATGAACTTGGAGACGACGTCGGCGACCTGATAGGCCGCCAGCGAGGAGACCAGTCGCTTCAGATAGGCGGTCACGCCGGCTAACGGTACGGGTCGCCACGGGCACGTTGACGCGGCGGCTCGAGTGGGGTACCTTCACCCGTGACAGGGGGCTATAGGTGATCGGGTGGCGACCGTATCTGTTGACGGTCTTGGCGGCAGTGGTACTCGCCGTCGTGGCGCTGGACGTGGCCGCGGCGTTCCATGCCGCGCACCCGGAGGGAGCCGGCATAGCGCGCCCGCTTCACACCGCCCTCAGCGACGCCGTGGCATGGATCTCGGACCTCAGCGTCCTTGACTGGCTGCTCGTCGGCGCTGCCGCCGTCCTACTGATCTGGGCCTCGGTCAGGACGCGCTCGTTCACGACGCTGGGCCCGATGACGATCGAAGAGCTCACCGTCGGAGCGAACACGCTCGAAGAGTGCGCCGCCAAGGCCACCCTCGAGCACGAGCTGGGGCTCAGGGGTCTGCTGCCGCCCAGCGGGGTCCCGGGAGGCTTTCCAAGCGTCACCAGCGTCGCTGACGCCATCTCCAAGGCGCCCCTGCCTCAGGCCGGCTGGATCGGAGCCCTGATCGGGCTCATACCGCTTCCTTGCTCCACAACGAGCTTCAAGATCACCGGCACGCTGATGAAGCCGGCCGACGAGCCCGCGTCGGACGCTCGCAGCCGGTTCGCCTACCGCCTGATCTGCCTGGGACCGACGCCGTCGGTGCAGTTGGGCGCGGCGGAGGGGGAATGCCCGAACCAGGCGATCGAGCGAGGCGCTCAGGAGATCTACCGGCACGTCGCCCGCGCGGCGCCCGAGATGTATCCGCTGTGGGCGCGGTGGCGCAACGCCGACGCGCTCGGTGCGTACCGGAAGGGACTGGCGATCGAGCAGGATGTCGCGCCGCTGAGCCCGGCGGACGCGCCTTCGGTGAAGGAGAAGTTCCAGACGCGACCGGAGTTCCGCAGCGTCTACGAGCGGGCCCATGAGCAGTACGTGATCGCCTGCGAGCACGATCCGGACAACATGCTGACGCGACTGCGCGCCGCCAACTGCCTGGAGCGGATCGCCTCCGACTCGCGGCCCGGATCGGTCGACCGGCGGCAGGGACAGGTGCGCGCGCTGGCGGCGTACGTCTCCATCTGCGTCCGGCAGCCCGACATCTTCGAGGCGGGCTTCCGGTCAAGCGTGCTCATGAGCGTCCTCGCCAGTGAGACGGAGGAGGACCTGCGGGAGATCCCGCTGCTGCATGCCTCCCTGGGACAGCTCGAGCGCAGTTGGGACCGAAACATCGATCTTCACGACTCACGCAGCGCGACGCTCGACGGCCGTGACCGGCGAAAGCTGAAGAAGCGCCTGGCGCAGGCGGCGCGGCGCGAGACCCGAGCCACCCAGCACCGGCTCAGGCCCATGTGGACCATCTGGCATGAGAACCGCCTCCGGCATCTGTTCGAGCTCACCGGACGCGAGCGGCGGCAGATGCGCAAGGCCCTGGCGATGTCCCGCCTGGCACAGCGGGCCCGCGCCTCGCAGAGGATGAGGCCCGCAGACGCAGCGGTCGCTCAGGCGTGGTGGCGCATCTGGGTCTATTGGCGCTACGTGGCGGGACGCTCGGAGCTGACGGGCTGGCAGGCCCACTACAACGCTGCGTGCTTCTACGCGCTGCTCCCGCGCGCCGGCGAGCGGACCAAGGGACGCCGGCTGCGCCGGCGGTCGCTCTGGCACCTGCAGAGAGCTGTCAACAAGGCGGACGGAGCGCTCCTCGGCGGCTACGTGCGAGACGAGGACCCGGACCTCGGGTCGCTCCGCGAGTTCAGCCCTCAGCGCTTCCGCCAGGTGGTCCGTCACATCTGCCCCGACGAGATCACGATCCACTACCGGCGGGCGCAGATCGCGGAGGGCTGGATCCTCCATGTCTCGGGCCCGGCGACGACATCCGGCAACGGCGAGGCGGCCGTCGTGACGTGCCTGAGCACCAACCCCTGTGAGGCGATCTTCCGCGTCCGGATCCTCGACGAGAACCAGGACCTCCGGTTCCAGGCGGAGCACCCTGGCGACCATGACACCGACAATCCGGGATGGCAGCTCATTCCCGCGCAGCTCCCCACCTCCGAGGTGTGGGTCCACGAGGGCGACCCCATGATCGTCAACGTCGAGGAACAGGCAAAGCGCGACGATGCCTGCATGAACCTCCTCACGGAGCCGACCAGCGCGCCGGCCCCGATGGCTACTGCACGGTGATCACGGCCTGCGGCGCGGCGGCCGGCGAGATCGGCGAGCGCGCGGTGGTGCAGGCCCGGTTGGTCAGCAGCAGCGCCGCCACGTAGGTGCCGGCCGGGGCGGGCCGGCCGTCGGCGAGGGTGCCGTTCCAGGTGCTGGCCCCCGCGCGGGAGGTGGCGCTGTAGCTCTTGACCTGCTGCGGGCGGCGGCCGGGGCGGACGCGGTAAATGAGGATCCGCGGGCGCTGGGCGTCGGTGCCGGTGTAGCGGATGACGACCGGCGTGGCGGCCCCGGAGACCACGGACGACGGCCTCACGCTGGTGACCCGCACCTGCGGCCGCACGGTCTGGACAGTGACCGGCTCGGCGGCCGTGCTGTCGGAGATCAGCAGCGAGCGCGCCTCGTGGGTGAGCACCGCATTGATGTAGTAGGTCCCGTCGGGGGCGACTCGGCCGTCGGCGAGGCGGCCGTTCCATGAGAACTGGTGGCGCTGGGGTGGATGGGCGCCCATGAACACGTCATCTCCGATCTGGCGGACCTTGACGCCGTCGTGGACGATGTACACGTCGACGTTGTCCGAGCGGTTCTGGAGGTAGAAGGAGACCTTCATGCGGCGGAAGCTGACCGGCACGAGCACGCCCTTGCCGTTGCGGCGCAGACAGACGCCGCCGCTGACCGGGTTGATGGTGTTGGGCACCGGCGCCGGGCGGCCCTGGATCAGGGGCGTGGTGACCTTGAGGTGCTGAGTGACGAAGAACGCCCCCACGGTGGCGATCACCAGCGCGACGAACGTCGCGACCGGCCACCGGGTCACAGCGGTACCACCGCCACGTTCGGCACCTCGAAGGTGTGGAAGGCGTCCAGGCCATGGGGGTCGGCGGCGCAGAGCATGACCCGGATGCTGCCGCCGTGGCACACCACGAGCGCCGGTAGCGGCCCGGTGTCATGGATCTCGCCGAGCGCCTCGGTGACGCGCTGCTGGTGCTCGAGCAGGGACTCTCCGTCCGGAAAGCGGAAGTGCGCTCCGCCGCGGCGCCAGGCGGCATACAGCTCGGGCTCGGCATCCTGCACGTCGACCATCAGATGGCCCTCCCAGCGGCCGCGGGAGCCCTCGCGCAGGCGGGCGTCGAGCGCCGGCACCAGCCCGATGCGCCCGCCCACGATCTCGGCGGTCTCGCGCGCTCGGCTCAGATCAGAGGACCAGAGCGACGCGATGCCGTCGCCGGTCACGCTCTCGGCGAGCTCCCGGGCCTGGCGGCGTCCGGTGTCGTTGAGCGGCGTGTCGCGGAAGCCCTGGAAGCGGAGCGGCTCGAGATTGTCATCGGTCTCGCCGTGGCGAGCCAGCCGGATTCCGATCAGGCCCAGGTTCATCTCGACGCGGCGAGCGGGCGCCGCGCGACGACGGGCCGCTCAGTCATTGAGCTCGGCGACCGCGGTGTCGGAGCGCAGCCCCACCCGGATCGTCTCGAGCGAGAGGACGTCCTCGGGCGTGATGTTGCCGAGGTTGACGTCGGGGCCCAGGCGGCGCACGAACCACACCTGCTGCTCCTTGCGCGGCGCGTCGAACATGATCTTGTCGCCCGGGATCGCGTGCAGGATCTCGTCCACCAGGCCCTGGCGGACCTCGCCGTCGTGGCGGAAGATGCCCACTGCACCGCTCTCGCGGCCCTCGGCGATGACCTTCCACGCGCCCGCGTCCAGCTCGGCCTGCATCTGCTCCACCCATCGATAGGGAGCCATGATGCGCGTGTCGTCCTTCGAGCCGACCTCGGAGAGGACGGTGAACTCCTCGGCGAGCCGCGAGATGAGCTCGAGCTTACGCTCGGCCTCGATGTTGAGGGTGCCGTCAGAGAGCTCGATGTGGTCCAGCCCCAGCTCGTGCAGCCAGGCGACGAGACGGTCGAGACGGTTCTGCGCGATGGCCAGCTCGGTGAGCGTGCCACCGAACATCGCGGTGATCCCGTGCTCCTTGTACCGGGCAAGCTTGGCCTCGAGGTTGCCGGTGGCGACGGCGGTGCCCCAGCCGAGCTTGACGACGTCGATGTACTCGCCCGCGATCTCGACCAGCCCGTCGATGTCGGCCACGCTCAGGCCGCGGTCGAGGACGTGCGTGATGCCGTCCTGGCGGGGCTTGGAGGTGCGCGGCGGAAGCTCGAGGAGATCCTTCATGGCGGACATCGGACGGAAGAATGTAGCGGCGATGGGCCGAGAGGCGATACGCGGGTGATCGAGCTCACCCCGCCCGGGGGGGTCAGCCGGTCTGCGACAGGTCGTCGCCGGCGGTCACCACGACCTGGGCCGGGCACGCGGTGGAGCTGCCGCAGACCTTCAGACGATCCCCCTGACTGACGGCCTGAACCGACGCCGGACCGAGGTTCAGGGACTTGGCCACCGCGAGCGCGTCTGAGCGGGCGCTCGGGGAGGTGTAGCCGACGATCGTGGACGTGACCCCGGTCTCGGACGCGTTCTGGGTGGCGCCGCCCTTGTAGCCGGCGGCAGTCAGCTTGCCCAGGACGTCGGCGGCGAGGTGGTTCGTCGCCGTGCCGTTCAGGACCGCGACCGTTACTGCGGACGGGACCACGGTGGCGGTGGCGGAGCTGCGGTGCTTGCCCTTGGCGGCCCGGGTGGCCGTGGTCGCGGACGCCGGGTTGGACGCCGACGACGACGAGGACGACGAGCTGCTGTTGTTCGAGCCGGCCACGAACACCAGGACCGCCGCGATCACGGCGACCGCCAGGATGCCGGCCAGGACGAAGAACACGGGGCTCACGCGACGACCGGAGGGCTCGCGCGCGGCGCGGCGGCCGGTGGGCGCAGGCGAGCCGGAGGGACGCGACTGGCGGGGCAGAGCCACCCGGGGCGGGGGGGCGGGCGGACCCGCGGGAGCGCCAGTGGGAGCGGCGCCGGCCATGGTGGGCATCGGTACCGGCGCGGGCGGGCGGGCCACGCCGTTGCCCCCGCCGGCGGCGGTCGACGGCGGTGGGGAAGGACTCTCCCGCCCCGGAGTCACCACCGTGCCGTTCGCGGCGCCCTCGACCCCATTCTGGCCGTTGGTGGAGGGCTTGAGCGCGCGGATCGAGATCTCGTCGGGCTCGACCAGCGGGATGAGGCGCGTGGCGGAGCTGAGCGCGGGTGCCGCGACCCCCGCCGGGGCGGCCGGGATCGTCGCCACGCCGCCACCGCCGGCGGCGAGCTGCTCGCCGGGCACGGCGCGCGACGCCGCGGCGCGCGCGGCGAGGGCAGCCGCGGGTGGGGCGGCTACGGGAGCGCCGGTCGTCTGGGCCGCGGCGGGAGCGGGAGCCGCGGCCGGCTGGCTGCGCGTGCGCGACAGGTGGTCGACATAGAGCTGGAGCTGATAGAGCTGCTGCTCGGCCTCGTCAGCACGGCGGCGGAGGTTGGCGGTCTCCCGCGACTGGGTGAAGAAGATGAGGACGAGCAGCGCGAGCCCGATGAGGGCGGCGAAGCCGGCCTTGGCACCCACCGAGTTGATGAAGTGCTGAATCGAGAGGGCATACGGGATCGTTGCCATGGTCACGGGCGCAGTCTAAGGGTGGATGCCGGCGCCTCGCCGGAGGGGAGCGTGACGCGGGCGCCGGACAGCTCAGACACGGTTTTCGCCAACACCGCGGCGTCACCTTCGAGCACGAGCAGGTTTATCTCGGCGAAGGTGTGGTCCACCCACTGGGGGTCCAGACGGTCGTGGCTGGCACGCTGGATGCGCTGCACCGGCGTGGGCTGGGGGTACTCGTGGGTATCGAACAGCTCCTCGTGGAACTTCTCCCCGGGGCGCGCGCCGACGATGTCGATGGCGATGTCGCGCTCGGGCTCGAGCCCGGACAGGCGGATCATCGTCTTGGCGAGATCGATGATCCGCACGGGCTCGCCCATCTCCAGCACGAAGATCTCGCCGCTGCGCTCGTCCTCGAGCGAGCCGGCGCGGATGATGAGCTGGACGGCCTCGGGGATGGTCATGAAATAGCGGGTCATTCGCTCGTCGGTCACCGTCACCGGGCCGCCGGCGGCGATCTGGCGGCGGAAGATGGGCACGACCGAGCCCGACGAGCCCAGGACGTTGCCGAACCGCACCGTGGCGTAGCGCGTCTGCGGGTGCTTGGTGGCCTCGGCCTCGACCGCCCACTCAGCCAGCGCCTTGGAGGCGCCCATCACGGTGGCCGGGTTGACCGCTTTGTCGGTGGAGACGAGCACGAACGTGCGCACGCCCAGCTCGCCGGCGATGCGGGCCACCAGACGTGTGGCCAGCGCGTTGTTGCGGATCGCCTCGACCGGGTTGGACTCCATCATCGCCACGTGCTTGTAGGCGGCGGCGTGGAAGACGACCGTGGGGCGGTGCTCGGCGAGCACCTCGCGCATCCGCTCCTCCTCCTTGCAGTCGGCCAGGACGGGGACCGCGGTGCGGACATGGCGCTCGTCCTCGAGCTCGCGGCGGATCTCGAACAGGTTGTCCTCGGCGTGATCGACGAGCACGAGCTTGCGGGGGCCGACGCGTGCGATCTGCCGGCACAGCTCGCCACCGATGGAGCCGCCGGCGCCGGTGACCATCACGACCTGGCCCGCCAGGTAAGCGCCCACGCTCTGAAGCTCCTCACGAACGGGCTCGCGACCCAGCATGTCCTCGACGCGGACCTCGCGCAGCTGCCGGGTGACCCGGAGCTGGCCCGAGCCGTCGCGCAGCAGCTCGAACACCGTGGGCATCGTCCGGACCGGGATGCCGCGCGCGCGACAGGCGGCGACGACGCGGCCGCGCAGCTCGCCCGGGGCAGACGGGATGGCGATCACGACCTCGTCAGGCTCGACCTCGTCCAGTACCCGCGCCAAGTCGGCGTCGGTGGTGCCGAGCACCTTGAGGCCGTGCTCATCCTTGATCCCCAGCTTGCGGGGGTCGTCGTCGAGGAACCCCACCGGCGTCAGGCCGAGCTGCCGGTTGCGCATCAACTCGCGGACCACGAGGCGGCCGCCCTCGCCGCCGCCGACGATGAGTACCTCGCGAGCGCCCTTGCCGGCGCGGATCGTGCGGATCCGGCCCTCCACGACGAGCTGCACGGCGAAACGCGCCCCGATAAGCAGCGCCAGGCTGAGCAGGAAGAACAGGGAGATGACGCTGCCCGGCAGCGCCACCGGCGCGTCGGGACCCGGCTTGAAGATGGCCGGGTGGACGTGCTCGATGCCCGGGATCTTGATGGTCGTGGGCGCCTGAACGGGATGCAGGAGCGAGATGATCCCCACCAGCACGACGGTGGCCACGACCACCGCCTTGAGCACGGCCTCGTAGTCGCGCTGGCCGATGAACCGCCACAGCCGCTGGTACTGACCGAAGGCCGCCAGGGCGACGAGGGTCAGGACCACGACCCCGCCGACGGTGGCGCTCAGCAGGTGGCCGTAGCGCTGGTTGGGGACGTCGACGTTCCCCTCGAAACGGAGCCAGAAAGCAAGGAAGTATGCGAGCGCGACCAGGATGCCATCGACCACCAGCTGGGGGAGCGCGTGACGATGGACGGGAAAGGCCGCGGATCTGATCCGTCGGCGCATGCGGGCCGGATTCTAGTGGCGGCGGTGTGAAGAACGGCTAAGGCCGTGCTGTGACCGTCAGCGCGCTCACTTCGGGACGAAGACGCCCTCAGGATGGCGCGCGGTGGGGACGTATAGCCCCTTCAGGCTGTTGCAGGAGCTGCCCGCAGGCTGGTGGTTGGGCGTGACCGCCCAGCCGTTGGGCAGCGGCGTGAAGTACAGATCCGGCCGCTTCTTGGCCAGTTCGATCTTGGGCCGGTAGCCGATCACGCCGGTGTTGCGGTGCAGGTACCAGCCCATGATGCTCACGTACTCGACGTTGAGCACCGGCCAGCCGCACGCCTGGACGCGCGCGGGCCCGCCAAGCGCGGTGATGAGCGCGCCGAGCTTGTTGATCTCCTTGGTGCGGGCCCGCTCGTGATAAATGTCCTTGTGCTCGGCTCGCGCGTGGTCGATGCCCTGGGGCACCATCAGCACCAGCAGCACCGCCGCCACCGGGATCCCGGCCCAGCGTGGCAGCGCGTGCCAGTAGCGCTTGGCGTCGAGCAGCAGCCAGCCGAAGCAGACTCCGGCGAGGACCGCGGTCAGGGCGGCCGGCTCGAACAGGTAGCGGGGCACGCCCGGAAAGCCGTGCAGGACGAAGGCGATCTCCACGATGACCCAGCCGGCGGCCATGCCGGCGAGCGCCAGGACCGTCCAGTTACGCCGCAGCAGCGCCAGCCCGGCAACCAGGAGCGCCGCGAGTTGGAGCGCGATGTAGTCGAGCGCCGTGAAGCGGTTGACCGTGCAGGCGATCTTGCCTCCGGTGCACTCGCGCGGGGACTTGAGTGCCAGCTGGCCGGCGATGTTGGGACGGCCGTTGGTGATGGTCGGCACGCCGAACCACAAGAACAGCGTGATGACGCCGCCGGCGACCACCATCTTGCGCATCTCCGGGCGCTTGACCATCAGCCAGATGCCGTAGACGCCGACAAACGCCCACACCTCGGGCCGCCCGAGGCCGCCGAGGACCCCCAGCCAGAACGCCCAGCGCAGGCGGCCGCACAGGTACTGGTCGATCGCCGCCAGGCACACACTGACGAGCATCGAGTCCGACTGGGCGCTCATCAGGTAGTGGAAGTAGTCCTGGATGCCCAGCACGGCGGCGCCGGCGAAGAGGCCGGCGGCCCAGGCGGCCCACCAAGGCCCGCCCTCGCGCGCGGTCAGCCGATAGGCGATGCGCCCGCCGAACACCGCACCGCTGAACGAGATGGAGACAGCGGTGAGCATCCACACGTACAGCGCCCAGTGGCCGAACAGGGCGTAGACGACGGTGAAGATGAAGGTGAACGGCTTCCACGAGGGGGCGCCGCCGAGGTCCAGCGTCCCGCGCAGCGTGTGGTAGCCCCAGTTCAGCCAGCCGTAGGGGTCATAGCCCGGTCTGGTACCGGCCCAACGCAACGCGATGGCCGCGGCCAACACCACGCCGGCGCCCACCAGCCACCAGGCGTACCGGCTCAGCAGCGAGCGGCCACCCGGCGAGGAGGCGGTCGGCGGCGAGGAACGGTCGCCCTCCGGGGGGAGGGTGTGCGGCGTCTCTAGGGTGTCAGACACGAGGAGCCACGCACGGTACCAGCCCGCGACGCCGGTGCCGCCTCCAGACCACCACTGGCGTTAGAGGCCTCTTAGGGCCGTGTTCAGGCTCGATTGGCGGGCCGTGAGAGCAGGTCCACCAGCACGCCGGGGTCGCGGCGGACGCGCGCCGCCGGGTCCGCGCCGTCGGCGCGCTTGGTCAGCCGCACCTGCTCGGGGCGCTCTAGCCGAGCCAGCCGCCCCTCGGCGATCAGCCGCTCGTCCACCGCGCCCGGCCGCCCCTCGAACACGGTGAACACCGGTGTGCCGAGCGCCACCGCCTCGCGGTTCATGGTGCCTCCCGCCGAGACCACGAGGTCGGCGTAGGCGATGAGCGACTGCGCGTCGATCGCCTGCTCGGGGACGATGAAGCCGCCGGCGCTCACCAGCTCGGCTCGCTGCTCGGGGGTGCGCGGGAGCACCACGGTCTGGGCGCCCCGCAGCCGGTCGAGCACCTGGCCGAACAGGTCGTTCTCGAAGCGGTGATAGAGCGAGACCGCCGGCGGCGTGCGCACCACGGCGATCGGTCGCTCTGAGTCCAGGCCGAGATCGGCCGGCACCTGCGGGTCGGGCTCGAAATCCGCCAGGTAGTACTCCTCCTTGAGGCCGGGATAGCGAGCCAGCTTGCGACGCGCGCCGTAGCGGTACAGCCGCTCGGGCGGGATCGCCTCGGGAACCACGACCGCCTGCGCCAGCCGGCAGTTGACGTTGTGCTGCACCGTGGCCCACTCGTAGTCGAACGTGGTGGAGCAGGGGATCCGCAACAGCGCCGCGGCCACCGTGATGTCGTTGGACCCGTGCCCGATGGCCAGCTGAAACGGGCCGTTGCGCCGCGCCCAGCGCACAAGCTCGGTGGAGCGGGAGGCCAGCCCGAGGGCCTTGTCCACCAATCCCGCGCCGCGGTGGTGGCCGATCGCGGTGTGCTCGATCCCGAAGCGGTCGCACAGGGCGAGCGTCTGCGCGAAGTCGCGGGCGGTGACCTTGACCTCATGCCCCCCGTCGCGCAACCGCTCGATCACCGGCCGGAGCACGAGGACGTGGGGGGAATTGGTGAAGTCGACCCAGACGCGCACCGTGATCTCCGGCGTGCGGTGCGGCGACGCGGGCTAGGCCGCCCCGGCGAGGGCGGCCACGACCTCGTCGGCCTGCTCGGGCCCGAACACCGGGCTGATCGGCAGTGCGATGCCGGTGGCGCCGAGCTCCTCGGTGGCGGGGAGCGGGCCTAGCTCCTCCACGTAGGGCGCCATCGCCGGCTGGCGGTGAAGGGGACGTCGGTAGTAACCGCGCGCCTGGACGCCGGCGGCGGTCAGGGCGGCGATGACCTCGTCAGCCCGGGAGTGGGTGACCACGTAGAGGTGCCAGGCGGGTTCGCTGCCGTCGGGCACGGTGGGCACCCCTACGTGCCGCGCGACGCCGGCGTCGAGGTAGGCGGCAACGCCGGCGCGGCGCCCGTCACTCCAGGCGTCGAGGTGCGGCAGCAGCACCCGCAGGATCGCGGCCTGGATCTCGTCCAGGCGGGAGTTGTAGCCCACGTGGTCGAAGGTCTGCTTGTCGCGGGAACCATGGAAGCGCAGCGCGCGCGCCAGGTCGGCGACGTCGTCACTGTCGGTGGCGACCGCCCCGCCGTCTCCGAACGCACCGAGGTTCTTGGACGGATAGAAGGAGAAGGTGGCCGCCTGTCCCAACGCGCCGGCCATCCTGCCGCCGCGCCGTGCCCCGGCCGCCTGGGCGGCGTCCTCGAGCACCGGCACCCCCAGTTCGCTCAGGTCAGGCGCGGGGAGGCCGAACAGGTCGACGGCGACGATTGCGGTTGTCCGCGGCGTCAGCGCCGCACGTACGGTGTCGACGGTGACGTTGCGGGTGTCGAAGTCGACGTCGCAGAACACCGGCCGGGCGCCCGCGTTGACGATCGCCTCGGCGCTGGCGTAGAAGGTGTAGGCCGGGACCACCACATCGTCGCCGGGCTTGACGCCGAGCGCGCGCAGCCCCACCGTGATGGCGTCCGTGCCGTTGGCGACGCCGATCACGTGGCGGACCCCGAGATAGTCGGCGAACTCCCGCTCGAAGGCCTGCACGTTGGGCCCGAGCACGAAGCGCCGGTCGGCCACGACCTCGGCGATGCGCTCGAGGATCGTCTGGCGCAACGGAGCCAGCGGCGTGGCGGTGTCGAACTGGGGGACGGCCATGGCGCTCACAGTAGTGGGGAGGCAAGATGAGAGCCCGCTCACACGGCCCGCTCGGGGCGGTCGCGCCCCGCTACGCTAGGCGCCCGTGCCGTTTCTCCTGGCCTCCCTGACCGGGCCCCTGGTCAACCTCGCCACAAATCTCATCGACAGCATCGGGCTGGCGGGTGTCGCCCTGCTCACGCTGAGCTCCGGCGTGATCGGGGTGCCCGGGACCGAGCCGACGATGCTGTTCGCCGGATTCGACGTGTTCAAGGGAGACCTGACGCTCCCCGGCATCATCGTGGCGGGGGTCGTGGGCGACGTCGCCGGTGCCTCGATCGCCTACTCGATCGGCTACTTCGGCTCGCGCGAGCTGCTTGAGTCACACGGCTCCAAGCTCCATGTCAGCGGCTCTGGGATCGAGCGCGCCCACCGCTGGTTCGATCGCTACGGCAGCCCGGTGATCTTCGTCTCCCGCTTCCTGCCGCTCATCCGTGCGGCGTTCCCGTACGCCGCCGGCGTGGCTCGGATGCCGTTCGGCCGCTTCTTGGCCTTCGCCACGGCGGGTTCGATCTTCTGGATCAGCGGTCTCGCCGTCCTCGGCCGCGAGGTCGGCAGCCAATGGGAGGCGTGGCGCAAGCACCTCGAGTACGTCGACTATGCGGCTGCCGTCCTGCTGGTGGTCCTTGTGGTCTTCCTGATCGTCCGCTGGCGCCAGGGGCGGGGCGACCGCGAGGCACGCCAGGCAGACCCGGCGACGGATGTCGTCGCCGACTGATGCCGGAGCGGGCGGGGGCGGTCTCCCCCTCGGCGGCGGACAGGAGATAGCCGTCGGGGAGGCCCTCGTGCTGGGCGCCCTGCACGGCCCGGCCGAGCTGCTGCCGATCTCCTCGTCGGGCCATATCACGGTGATCCCGTGGCTGCTGGAATGGGACTACTGCGACGTGGACCCGGAGCTGCGCAAGGCGTTCGAGGTGGCGCTGCACGCCGGCACGGCCGCGGCGCTCCTGATCACCCTGCGCACTGAGGTGTCAGACGCCCTGCACGGCATGAGCCTGCGCCTGGCCGAGCTCGTCGTGCTGTCGTTCGTGCCCCCGGCGATCGTCGGGTACACGCTGGAGCGCCCGATCGAGCGCTATTTGGGGACGCCCGCGACGATCGCCCTGGGCCTCGTGGCGGGCTCGGTGGCGATGGCCCGCGCCGATCGCGCCCCCCAGACGCGCACCTCCCACGACGCCCGGGCCACCGACGCACTGTGGCTCGGGATCGCGCAGGCGTGCGCGCTGCTCCCCGGGGTCTCGCGCAACGGCGCGACGCTGGCGGCGGCGCGGCGGCGGCGGTTCACCCGCGAGGACGCCAACAAGCTCTCGCGCCACGTGGCGCTCCCGGTGATCGCCGGCGCCACTCTGCTGAAGACCGTGCGCCTCGCCCGGCGAGGCCTGCCGCCGCGCAGCACCATGCCCATCGCGCTGGGCGCCGGGGCGTCCTTCGCCTCAACGCTGGGCTCCACGTGGCTCATCCGCCAGGTGGAGCGCGACCGCTCGCTCCTGCCCTACGCCGTGTACCGCATCGCGCTGGCCGGCGTCATCCTCAGCCGCCTGGCACAGCGCCGCCGTGCTCCGGCGCGAGACTGGGCCCCGTCCGCGACGGCGCGCTCGGAGTCCGATCGATATACGACAATGGCGTCGTGACCGACGTCTACGCAGCGGCCGGAGTCGACACGCGGCAGGCCGATCGCGGGGTCGCCGCGCTGGTCTCGGTGCTCAGCTCGATCGAGACCGGTCGCGAGCGCCTGTCGGTGCCGCTGCCCGGGCACTACGCCAGCGTGATCCGGATCGGCCCCAACCTCGGCGTCGCCCTGGCCACCGACAGCGTGGGATCCAAGGTGATCGTGGCCGAGCAGGCACAGCGGTTCTCCACCATCGGGATCGACTGCGTTGCGATGAACGTCAACGACCTCATCTGCGTCGGCGCGGAGCCGCTGGCGGTGCTGGACTACCTGGCGGTCGAGTCGGCCGACCCGGGCATGTTGGCCGAGCTGGCCGAGGGGCTACGCGCCGGCGCCGAGGACGCGGGCGTGGAGATCCCCGGCGGCGAGGTATGCCAGCTGCCCGAGGTCATCCGCGGCCACCCGTCGCCGTACGGCTTCGACCTCGTCGGCTCGGCGTTCGGCACGGTCGCGCTCGACGCGATCGTCGACGGCACGGCGTGCGCCCCCGGTGACGCCGTCATCGGGCTGCCGGCCTCGGGCGTGCACTCCAACGGGCTCACCCTGGCCCGCCGCGTCCTGCTACATGACGCCGGTCTGTCGCTCGGCGACCGGCCGGCGCAGCTGGGCGGCGCCAGCGTCGCCGACGTGCTGCTCGAGCCGACCGTGATCTACGTGCGGGCGATCCTCGAGCTCCTGCGTTCCGAGGTCCCGGTCCACGGGCTCGCCCACATCACCGGCGGCGGCCTGCTCAACCTGCTGCGCCTCGGAGATGGCATCGGCTTCGAGGTCACCGAGCCCCTGCCGGTCACGCCGGTGTTCTCACTGATCGCCGAGCTGGGCGATGTCCCGGCCGCCGAGATGTGGGAGGTCTTCAACATGGGCTGCGGCTTCTGCGCGGTGGTCGCAGCCGGGGACGCTGACCGTGCCGTGGCGCTGCTGTCGGCCCGTCATCCGGCGGCCGCGGTGATCGGCCGCGTGAACGATGCCAGGGGCCGGGTGAGCGTTCCCCGGCTGGGCATCGAGGGCGAAGGCGGTCGGATCCGGACGGTCTAGCGTCCCGTGGCCCAGCGTCCTAAGGACAATCTCACTACGGCGGGGCCACCGGGTCCGCGCGTGCCGCACAATACGAGCGGACGCATGAGCACCCTGGTGGGCACCAGTCTCAACGGCCGCTATCGCCTCGAGGCGAGGATCGCCGCCGGGGGCATGTCCACGGTCTATCGGGCCATGGACGAGACGCTCGAGCGCCAGGTGGCAGTCAAGCTGATGAACCGGGAGGTCACCTCGGACTCCGATCAGCTCGAGCGCTTCCGCCGCGAGGCGCGCGCGGTCGCGCAGCTGTCGCATCCCCACATCGTCGGGGTGATCGACGCGGGCGAGGATGACGGACGTCCCTACATCGTCTTCGAGTACGTGGAGGGCGAGACCCTCAAGGACCGCATCCGCCGGCAGGGGCGGCTGCCGATCACCGAGGCGGTCGCCTATGCCATCGAGATCGCCCGGGCGCTGGGAGCCGCCCACGCACGCCACATCGTCCACCGTGACGTCAAGCCCCAGAACGTCCTGATCGACCACGAGGGGTCGGCCAAGGTGACGGACTTCGGGATCGCGCGCACGTTGGAGGAGCAGGGCCTGACCGCGGACGGCCGCGTGCTCGGCACCACTGACTACGTGTCGCCCGAGCAGGCGCTGGGCCAGGACGTGACCGGCCAGTCGGACCTGTACTCGCTGGGCGTCGTGCTCTACGAGATGCTCGCCGGCGAGGTCCCGTTCACCGGCGAAAACCAGGTGGCGGTGGCGATGAAGCACGTCCGCGAGCAGATCCCGGACGTCCAGCTCAAGCGCCCCGAGATCTCCGCCGCGCTGGCGTCCGTGGTCGACACCGCCACCGCCAAGCGCCTGGACGAGCGCTACGCGGATGACGCCGAGCTCATCGCCGACCTCGAGGACGTGCTGGCCATCGAGACGGCCCGGTCAGGCAACGTGACGGGCGAGGTCACCACCGTGCTGCGCACGCTGCCCTCGCGCAAGCGCCGTCGTCTGCCGTTGCGCCGCCGCCAGCCGGTCGTGGTCGCGGTGCTGGGCCTGATCGTCGTCGCCGCGGTCGTCGGAGCCCTGATCTTCCTGGCCAACCGCACCCACCACGGGACCGGCACGCTGGCCCAGGCCCCGCCGAAGGCCACGCCACACCAGGTCTCGCTGTGCGACTCGTGCGCCCGTGACTACAACCCCGACGCGCTGAGCGGGCCCAAGAACCAGCACCCCGAGCAGGTGAACCTGGCCATCGACGGCGACCGCAACACCGCGTGGTCGACTGAGAGCTACGTCGGCGACAACCTGGGCAAGCCCGGCGTGGGGATCTACGTCGACGCCAAGCCGGGCGTGGCGGCCGGGTCGATGATCATCGACACCGACACCCCTGGCTACGCGGTCACCGTCTACGCGCGCAGCTCCAAGCCCGACCCCAGCAGCTTTGCGACCGGACCCGGAGGATGGGTCAAGGTCGGCAGCGCCCCGAAGGTGCAGGCCAAGCAGACGATCAAGCTCAGCACTGCCGCCACCCGCTACCGCTACTACCTGGTGTGGATCACGAGCCTCGGCGCGCACAGCCACGTCGACGTCAACGAGATCGCCCTCTACACGTAGTCGATCCCGCCCGCCCCTACCAGGTGCGGTCGGGCAGTGGCTCCCCGGTGCCGGCGATCAGCTCGGCAGCCGCGCGGAGCATGGGCCGGGCGTGGTCGGGGAAGGCGAGGTCCTCCGGCAGCGCGGTGAGGTCGAACCACCCGTAGCCCGCCGCCTCCTCGGGGTTCGGGCGCGGCTCGGCGCCCGGGTCCGCCAGCGTCACCAGGTACGCGCTGGTGATGCAGTGCGTGTGAAGGCCGTCGGGCGCGGGCTCGCCGTAGACGTCCAGCCACGCCCCGATGTAAGCCGTGGCCCGGCAGGCCAGTCCCAGCTCCTCGTACAGCTCACGCTCGGCTGCGCGCATCGGATGCTCCCCGCCGTCGCAGAAGCCGCCCGGCACGTCCCAGCTGCCCCGGTAGGGGTCGTTGGCGCGCCGTAGCAGCAGCACCTTCCCCGCGCGGACAACGACCGCCTCGCCGCACGGCGCCGGGTTGAGGTAGTGGGCCTGGCCGCACGCCTCGCAGGTGATCGGCGGCGTGGCGGGCAGCGCGGCGCCGCAGCGCCAGCAATATCGAACCCATTCGCCCGCCCCCTCCGCCATCAGTGGCGGTGGCCGCGTTCGGCGGCGTGGCGCTCCAGCGCCAGCCCCACCAACCGGTCGAGCAGTTCGGGGTATGCGATCCCGCTGGCCGCGAACAGCGACCCGAACACGCTCGTCTCGGTGAAGCCGGGCATGGTGTTGAGCTCGTTGACGAGGACCTCGGAGCCGACCACGAAGAAGTCCACTCGGGCCAGGCCCTGGCAGCCCGACTTCGTGAACGCCTGCACCGCGAGCTCGCGGAGGCGGTCGCGCACGTCAGGGTCGAGGCGAGCCGGCACCACGAGCTGCATCCCGCCCGGGGTGTACTTGGCCTTGTAGTCGTACCAGCCGCTCTCGCCCGCGGCCAGCAGGATCTCGCCCGGCTCCGACGCGATGGGGTCGCCGTTGCCCAGCACCGAGCACTCCACCTCGCGCGCGGCGGCGAACGCCTCGACGATGGCCAGCGAGTCGTGTGTGAACGCGGTCTGCAGGGCGCGCTGCAGCTCCCCGGGCTCTCCGACCTTGGCGATGCCGACCGACGAGCCCAGCCGCGCCGGCTTGACGAACACGGGGTAGCCGAGTTCGGCGACCGTCCGTGCGATGGCGTCGGCGTCGGCGTCGAAGTCGAGCTGGTCAACGGCGCGGTAGTCCACCTGGGGGATCCCGAGCTCCGCCATGAGCTGCTTGAACAGCACCTTGTTCATACACAGCGCGGAGGCCAGCACCCCGGCTCCGACGTAGGGCACGTCCATGCACTCGAGCAACCCCTGCACCGTCCCGTCCTCGCCGAACGGGCCGTGCAGCACCGGGAAGACGACGTCGACGTCCGGCAGCCCGGCGCCCAGCGCCACCGTCACCGGCTCCCCGTCTCGCCGCCAGACGCCGTCGTGGCCGATCTCGATCTCGATCACGTCGTGGCCGGCAGTGCGCAGGCCTGCGGACACCGAGGCCCCCGAGGCCAGCGAGACCTCATGCTCGGAGGAGCGTCCTCCGGCGAGCACCGCCACCCGCTGGGCGCTCATGCCCCCGGCGCTGGGAGAGGTCGAGGTGGTCGTGGTCGTCGGCGTGGTGGACGTCGTCGTCGTCGACGAGGTCGTCGTGGTGGTCGAGGAGGACGAAGTATGGGCCAGCTTGCCGATCGTGATGGTCACCGTGCTGCCCTTCTTGGCGGTGGAGTTGGCGGCGGGGCTCTGGGAGATCACGACGCCATTCTGGCTGGGGTTGGTGACGGTCGCGGTCCGCTGGGCCACCTTGAACCCGGACGCGGTGAGCGCGCTGACGGCGTTGGCCGGGGGATCGCCGGTCACCGTCGGCACCGAGGCGGTGGTCGGGGCCGTCCCGATGGTGATCGTCACCGACGAACCGGGGGCGGCGTTGGTGTTCGGAGTGGGACTCTGGCTGATCACGTTGCCGACATCGCTCTGTGTCGGCGTGGACTGGTTGCGCTGCTGGACGTTGAACCCCGCCCGGGTCAGGTCTTCGGTGGCCTGGGTCTGGCTCTCGCCAACGACGTTGGGAACCTTCTTCTGGGGCTGTCCGGAGGACACGAACAGCGTCACCGCGGTGCCGCGCGGGACCGACCGCGCCGTGCCGGGATTGGTATTGGTCACCTGGCCCTGCGCGAACCGGTTGGAGCTCTGCGACACGACGTTGCCGACCTTGAGCCCGGCTCTGCGCAGCACCCTGGTGGCCTGGGCCTCCGTCAGCCCCTGCACCGACGGCACGGACGCGTTGCCCTGGCCGCTGGACACCGTCAGGGTCACCGTGGAGCCCTTGTCGGCCTTGGTCCCGGCGGCCGGGGACTCGGCCACGACGATGCCGCGGGCGCGGCGGTTCGGCACCGAGACGGTGGCGACCTGGAACTTGGCCTGCTCCACGGTGATGCGCGCAACGCTGATCTGCTCCCCGGTGACCTTGGGCACCAGCACCTGCTTGGGGCGCGTGAGGAGGTACGCCGCGGCGGCCGCGGCGGCCACCAGCAGTACCACGAGCAGCACCCATCCCCAGATCCTCCAGGCGCTGCCGTCGTGGTCCTCGGGCGGCGGCCGGACCGCCGACATCTCGCCGGAGCCATTGGTGCCCTGCTCCTGCGCCTGTCGATAGGCCGCGATCCCCGGGCCCGCGATCGCCGCCCCGGCGCCCGCAGCGGCGCCCGCCGCAGCCACGGCGGCCATGCTGGCGGTGTGCTGGCCGGCGCCGGCCGAGGCGATCGCCTCGCGGCAGTGCTCGAGCACGGTGATGAGCTGGTCGGCGTCGATGGGCCGGTCCGATGCGTTCTTGTTCAGCACCCACAGGACGGTCTGCTCGAGCTCGAGTGGGATGTTGGGATTGAGCTGGCGGGGCGGCGTCGGCGCCTCGGACACGTGCTTGAGCGCGATCGTCACCGCGGACTCGGCGTCAAACGGGACCCGCCCGGTGAGCATCTCGTAGAGCACGACGCCGATCGAGTACAGGTCCGAGCCCTCACTGACGGCATGCCCCTGGGCCTGCTCGGGCGACAGGTACTGCGCCGTGCCCATGATCGAGCCGGTCTCGGTCATGTCGGAGGCGCCGGCGCGGGCGATGCCGAAGTCCGTCACCTTGGCGTGGTCCGATTCGTCGACGATGACGTTGTGGGGCTTGAGGTCACGGTGGATGACGCCCCGGCGGTGGGCGAACCGAGCCGCCTTGAGGATCTGGATGGTGATGTCGATGGCGCGCAGCGGATCGAGCGGCGCCTCCTGGCGGATGAGCTGCTTCAGCGAGCGACCCGGCAGGTACTCCATCGCGATGTAGTACGTGTCGTCGAACGTCCCGCGGTCATAGACGCTGACCACATTGGGGTGCTGGAGGCCGGCTGCGGCCTGGGCCTCGCGCCGGAAGCGCTCGACGAAGTCAGGGTCCTCCGCGAAGCGGTGGTGGAGCAGCTTGAGCGCCACCTTGCGACCGAGCTGCTGGTCCTCGGCCAGGAACACGTCGGCCATGCCTCCGGATCCGAGTCGCGACAACACGCGGTAGCGGCCGTCCACCATCGTGTTCGGGACCGGATCGGCCATCAGCTCGCGCTCGGCGTCGGGGCTCGGTCCGCGGCGGTCACGGCTATTTGCCCTCCGCCAGGAGCGTCTGGACGATGTCACGCGCGATCGGGGCCGCCACCTGGCCGCCGAACTCGCCGTTGGTCTTCTCGATCGTGACCGCGATCGCCACCTTGGGGTCGTTGGCCGGAGCGAAGCCGATGAACCACGGCTGGGTCAGGCCGGATCCGGTGACGCCGATCGAGGCCGTTCCGGTCTTGCCGGCGAACGGGATGCCGGCCCCCAATCGCGCGGGCGTTCCTGTGCCCTCGTCCACCACCGTGCGCATCATCAGGTTGACCTCGGACGCCGTCTTCGGGCTCATCACCTGATCCAGGACGGTGGGCTGGATGGTCTCGACGGTGCGGCCGTCTGGGTCGACGACCTTGCTGGTCAGCCGCGGCTCCATCAGCTTGCCGCCGTTGGCCACCGCGGCGGCCACCATCGCCATCTGCAACGGCGTGACCAGCAGCCCGCCCTGACCGATGCCGATGCGGCCGATGTCCTCGTTGGGGCTGGCCGGGAGGTACGGCCTCCCGTTCGGGTTGAACGGCCGGCTCTGGGCCAACTCGGGGCGCGGGAGGTCGATCGGCGGCAGTGCATAGAAGCCGAACCGCTTCATGTACTTGGTCATCGTCGGGCGCCCCACGTCCTCCGCCACCTGGGCGAAGACGGTGTTGACCGAGTAGGTCAGGGCCTTGGTCAACGTGATGGGGCCGAAGCTCTGATTGCCGTCGTTCTGAAGTGGAACGCCGGAGATCGTCTTGGGCGAATCGCCGTTGATGATCGACGTGGGCGTGTACTTGCCGCTGTCGATGCCGGCCGTGGCCGTCACCACCTTGAATGTGGAGCCCGGTGGATACTGGCCCTGAGTGGCGCGGTTGAGCTGGCAGGCGATGGCGATGCATGCCTTGCTCGGCGTCGGATGGTTGTCGTCGTAGGTGGGGTTGGAGTACATGGTCAGGACCGCGCCCGTCCTGGGATCCAACGCGACCACGGAGCCGGGGCGTCCGGCCAGCTCCTGCTGGGCAAGCCGCTGGGCCTTGGTGTCCAGGAACGTGTAGACGTCGTCGCCGACGTTCTGGTTGCCGCCGAGGGGCCCGAATACGGAGTTCAACGCCGTCTGCTTGCCCTTGAGCTCAGGCAATCGGTAGCGCTCGAGCCCGGCTGACTGGCCGCGGATCAGGTTGGAGTACCCGACCGCCTGAGCGAACAGCCCGCCGAGCGGGTACGTCCGGCCGTAGAAGCCCGTCTTGGGCTGACGGACGGAGCGGGCCAGCGTCTCGCCGTTGTCGGCCAGGATCCGCCCGCGCTTGACCTTCAGCGCCGTGATCAGGGTGCGGCTGTTGAGCGGGTTGTCATTGAGGGCCGTGGCGTCGATCACCGTCCACCGGGTCGTCCAGACGATCAGGAGCGCGAACAGGATCACGATCACGCCGAACAGGTTCCGGATCTGGGTGTTCACGTGGTGGGCCTCCGCGACCGGTCCGACACCAGCAGCAGCAGCGCCAGCAGCACGAAGTTGGCCACGATCGACGCGCCGCCGTAGGAGATGAACGGCAGCGTGACGCCGGTGAGGGGGATCACACGCGTGACCCCGCCGACGATCACGAACACCTGCAGCCCGAACACCGTCGACAGCCCGACGGCCAGCAGCGTCGAGAACGAGTCGCGCGCGAGCGTCGCGGTCTTGAAGCCACGGTAGATGAACAGCAGGTAGGCGACCAGGACGGCAGTGGCCCCGAACAGGCCCAGCTCGTTGGTGATGACCGCGTAGATCATGTCGGTCTGCGGGAACGGGATCAGCGACAGGATCGACTGGCCCCACCCCAGGCCGAACAGGCCGCCGGCCGACTGCGCGAAGATCCCATTGGCCACCTGGAAGCTCCCGCCCGTGGCGTGGTAGAGGTGGGGATCGAACGGGTGCTGCCAGTCCTCGAAGCGGGCGTTGACGTGCGGGATGTGAGTGCCCAGGTACCAGGCGCCGATGGCGAAGGCCAACAACCCGATGACCACGAACGAGAGCCGGCCCGTGGCGACGTAGAGCATCGAGAGCAGCGCTCCGTAGAACATGAGCGAGGAGCCGATATCCGACAGGAGGAACAGCGAGACCATCGCCACGCCCCAGATGACCAGCACCGGGCCGAAGTGCTTCAGTGGCGGCAGCGTCACCCCCAGCACCCGACGCGCGCCCATCACCATCACCTGTCGAGTGTCGCGCAGGTAGCTGGCGAGGAAGATGACGAGCCCGATCTTGGAGAACTCGGTGGGCTGGAAGCTCAATCCACCGGGAACCTTGATCTCCAGGTAGGCGCCGTTGACCTGCTCGCCGATCCCGGGCAGGCGAGGCAGAACCAGCAGCACCAGCGACACCACGACGATCAGGTAGCGGTACTGCTCAAGCTTGCGGTAGTCGCGAAAGAGGATGATCGTGGCCACGAACAAGATCAGCCCCAGCACGAACCACTGCGCCTGCTGGCGTGCATCGGTGGAGCTGATCCGATAGACCATGACGATCCCGAAGCTCGCCAGCAGCGCCACCAGGGGGAACATGTAGGGGTCGGCGTTGGGCAGCGTCAGGCGAATGAAGACGTGCGCGGCCAGGCACAGGGCCAGGAAGATCGCCCCGTAGGTCAGCGAGACGTTGGACAGTGCGTTCTCGCGCTGGATGAACACCCCCGCGAATCCGGCGGTGACGAGGAGGGCGGCCGGGATCAGGCCGAACAACTCACGGTTGCGCGCGCTCATTGGCTGAGCTGGCCGAGCTCGGCGGCGCGGACGAGGCTGATGGCGTCTCCCTGCGAGCGCAGCTTGTGGTTGAGCAGCTGCGCGCGGCGGTCGGCGGGGATCGCGCTCGCCGGCACCCCGGAGACATAGAACTGCTCGTACATGTCGACCCCCAGCGGCAGGCTGTAGGGGAAGCCGCGGAACACCGTCACGATGCCGTCCGAGTTGGTCCCGACGAAGAAGTACTCACGACTGGCGAGATAGGCACCGCCCCCGACGACGAACAGGACCGCGGCGATCGCGATCAGCGCCGCCACGGACTTGATGAACCGCTCGGAGCGGCGCCGGCGTGGCGGGCGCGAGCCCGCCCGGCCTTGCGTGCGGGCCAGCTTCGGGGTGGGCCGTTCGCGCTGGGCGGGCAGCTGCGGTGGAGGCGCGGTCATCACGCCGCCGCGGTCAGCGCGTGCTGACGGCCCCGGTGGTGGTCCGGCGGTGGTGGGCTCGGGCGCCTCGCCGTCTGCGACGGCGCCGGGCGGGGGCTCCATCCCCACCATCGTCGGCGCGTCGGACACGTCGCCGTCGGTCCCACCGACCTCCTCCAGGCGGAACAGGACGACCGTGATGTTGTCGCGGCCGCCCGCGTCGTTGGCGGCGCCGATGAGGCGTTCCGCGGCGCGATCGAGGCTGGGCTCACCGCCGAGGATGTGGACGATCTGCTCCTCGCCGATCATCGACGTCAGCCCGTCGCTGCACAGCAGCACCACGTCGCCGGCGCGCATCGGATAGCTCCACGTGTCGACCTCCACGTCGCCCTCGATCCCCAGCGCGCGCGTGATGATCGATCGCTGTGGGTGCTCGGCCGCCTGCTCCTCGGTGAGCTTGCCCTGGCGCACCAGCTCCTCCACGAGCGAGTGGTCCTGCGTGAGACGCGCCAGCTCGCCCTCGCGGAAGATGTAGGCGCGGCTGTCGCCGACGTGTGCGACCGCGAGGTGGTCATCGTCGAGGTAGGCGGCCGTGAGCGTCGTGCCCATGCCGGCGTGCTCGTGCTCGGTGCGCGACAGGTCGTAGATCCTGCGGTTGGCCGCCCGGATGCGGTCGGTCAGGCGCTCCTCAGCGCTGCCCTCATCCGGGAGCGCCTCGTGGAACTCGTCCACGGCCAGCTTGGATGCCACCTCTCCGGCCTGTGCGCCGCCCATGCCGTCGGCGACAACGAACAGCGGCGCGCGCACGAAGGCGTTGTCCTCGTTGTCACGGCGCTGGCGGCCGGTGTCGGTTTTCCAGATCGTGTCGGCGGCGCGAAGCATGTCCAATGGGGTTCTAGCGACTGGCGGCGTCGGTGGTGGTGGTCATTGCAGGTAGGAGAACTCGCTGTCGCCGATCCTGATGCGGTCGCCGCTGTACAGCGGCTGAGGCCCTGACAGCGGCTCCTCGTTGAGGTAGGTCCCGTTGGTGGAGCCCAGATCCTCTATCACCAGGACATGGCCTTCACGGGAAATGCGCGCGTGACGCGATGACGCGAACGGATCGTCGAGCTTGATCTCGACGTCGCCGCGGCCCAGCACGGCGCCGTCCATCAGGTCGTAGGCGACCCCGCTCTCGTGCCCGGCGGCGCGCTCCACCAGCAGGCGCGGCTCGAAATCGGCCAGGTCGACAAGCCCTGAGGCCTCGTACATCCCGGTTTCGTCGGACGCGGGGGCCCGGCCCGGCATCGCCGGGGCGCCGCGACCGCGTCGCAGGTCGCGGATCGCGCTCCACGCCACCCAGATGAGGAAGAGGTACAGGACGGCGAGAAAGCCGAACTTCAAGCCGACGGAAACGGGCTGGAGCATCGGGCCTCTATTCGAGCTCGAACTGCAGCACGGTGGTTCCCAGCTCGATCTCGTCGCCGGGCTTGAGCACCTCGGTCCCCTCCACGCGCTGGCCGTTGAGCCGTGAGCCGTTCGTCGAGCCGAGATCGCTGAGCACCCACGAGCCACCGCGGGGGCGGACCTCGGCGTGCGTGCGGGACACGTTGGGATCGTCGACGGTCACGTCGCACTGGCGGCTGCGCCCGAGAGTGACGCCCGCGGGCCCCACGACCAGCCGCTTGCCACCCATGAGCAGCAGGGCGCTCTCCTGGCGCGCCCGAGCACGCTCCTCGAGCGGCTCGGCGACACGCCCGGCGGTGCTGTAGATCATCGTCCGGCCTGAGGCCTCGGCTTCTGGGGCCGGTCCTCCGCGGCTCGAGGGCTCGTCCTCCGCGGGACCGGGCTCGGGCTCGGGATTCACGACGCGGGTCTGGATCCCGAACTCGCCGAGGCCGAGCCGGTCGTCGGTCTCGAACTCGACGACAGGCCGGGACATCAGGACCAGCCGCTCCCGGCGGGCATGCTCGAGCAGATAGCCGGTGAGCTCGGAGACCAGAGCGTCCTCGTACTCCGCGAAGCGCTCGCGATCGCGCGGGGACAGGTAGACGCGGTACTCGTTGGGGACATACGTGCGCGACAAGGAGAACGTTCGGTGCTCCTCCATCTCTCGGGCCAGCTTGCGGGCGATCTCGACCGGACGCACCTCGGAGCGGAAGGCACGGCTGAAGGTGCCTTCAACGAGGCCGGCGATCTTGCTCTCGATGCTTCTGAGCACACTCATCAGGTCGCCCCTCCGGGCGGATCCATGCTACGGAACTCTGACCCCAGGACCCCCTGAGCGCAACGCTGCGCGCCACATCTCAAGGAGGGAGGGTGCCAGGGCGACCGCGGCCGCTGCCGCCGCCCCGATCAGTGCGCTGGGCGGGGCTCCCATCACGTCGGAGCCATGCACGGCGGCCATCGCCGCCCCGGTGCCGGCTACCACGATAGCCGCCCACGCCAGGACGCGAAGGGCGTCCAGGAGCAGCGAGCCACCCCGGACCAGCCATGGCAGCACGATCGCGGCGAGGGCCCACACCAGGGCAGGGGCCAGGACCCCGCTGGAGACCAGCGGGCTGAGAAGATGGTCAACGGTGGCGCTCGGCGAGCTCATCCAGCTCTGCGGCGGCGGGGTGAGGGCGACGCCGGGCACCCGGGTCAGGTAGAGAGCCTTCCCGGCAATCGCCGTCGCCAAGAGCAGCCACACCCAGCCGATCGCGCCCAGCGCCCCCCGGGTCCAGGCGCCGCGGGCGCGAGCAGCGACCGCGGGCCACGCGCCGGCAAGGCCCACCAGCCCGAGCGCCGGGGCGCCGGCCGAGAGCGGCCACGTCGTCGCCGCCGCCGGGCTGAGAACGAGGGGCAGCGCCAGCGCGGCCGTGATGACCATCGCGGCGCCGGGCCGGTGCTCGGAGATGGCGACGGCGGCCAGCGCGACGGTCAGCGCGGCCCACCCGAGCCGGGGCAGCAGCAGGACCGCAGCCCCGGCGAACAGGCCGGCCGCCGCCGGCGGCACGGGCGAGGGCGCCAGCGCGGTGACAGCAAGCCACGCCGCCAGCGCCGCCGCCGCCGCGGCGCCCAGCGCCCGCGGGGGCCAGGGCTCGCCGGGAGTGTCGGCGAGCGACGCGTCCCGCGGTGGTATCTCGAGCGGCGTCCCCGGCCCGGTCGGGCCAGGCTCGCGCCACAGCCTCTCGTCGGGGCCATCCGCCGCCGACGTCGCCGCGGGGGGGCGCAGGGTGCTCCAGGCCCCGGTGACCACGCCGGGTTCATCATCCACATCCTGGCGGGCGCGCACGAGCGCGCGACGCAGTTCGGCCACCGTGCCTCGCTCCCGCGGCCGGGGGCGCAGCGCCAAGTCGATGGCGGCGGCGAGGTCGCGCGGCAGGTCACGGCGCTGCCGGCGCAGCGGCGGCAGATACAGACCGAGCCGGCGGGAAGGCCGGCCGGCGCGGACCTGAGCCACCGGATTGACGCCGCTGAGCGCCTCGTACACGACCAGCGCCAGGGAGTAGAGGTCGGCGGCCTCGCCGGCCTCCAGGCCCTCGGCCTGCTCGGGCGCCATGTAGGCCAGCGTGCCGAGGACGTCGCCGGTGAGCGTGAGCGCGTCGCCCCCGAGCACGCGGGCGACGCCGAAGTCCGTGAGCTTGGCGACCTGGGCGTCGCCGGCGGGCGCGTCGGGCACCAGGACGTTGGACGGCTTGACGTCGCGATGCACCACCCCTTGCGCATGCGCATGTCCAAGCGCGTCGCAGAGGGCGATGGCGATGGCCACGATGTCGCGGTCCGAGAGCCGTCCCTGCTGAAGCAGAGCGTCGAGCGTCTCGCCGCGGACCAGTTCGGAGACCAGGTAGGCGCCCTCGTCGTCGACGGCGGCCTCATAGAGGGTGACGATGGCGGGATGCGAGAGCCGAGCCGCGGCCCGGGCCTCGCGCTCGAATCGGCCGGGTGGGTGGGACATTGACCGCTCGCGCGCCAGGATCTTGACCGCCACATCGCGCTCCAGCCGCTCGTCGCGCGCCATCCAGACCGTCCCGAACGCGCCGGTCCCAAGCCGGCTCTGGAGTCGGTAGCGATCGAGCACCACCGGCGGCGGCGGCGTCCGGCCGGAGAGGTGGCGCGTGGGCAGCGTCGCTCGCGCGGTCGCCTCAGTGGGGTGGGTGGAGGGCCCGGATTTCCGCCGCGTACGGGCGGTGAGCGACTCGTCTGAGCGCATGGGGCGCTTTTCGGTGTCACGGCGGTGGTCCCTGCGCCTGAGAGGCCGCGCTCGCCGCGCTTCTCATCCTCGCGCGCGTGGTTGGCGAATTGTGAATCCAGCCGCACGTGGGGTCATACTGCGGATTTCCACCGGCCCAGCAAGGAGCGGTACCGCTTGTCGTTCTTCGACGAGGTGGACGAACCACCTGGCACAGAGCCTCGTACGACCCCTCGCACGACGTCCCGCGCAGGATCCCGCGGCCGTCGGACCTCAGGCTCCGGAGGGCGCCGCCCTCCCGGCGGCGACCAGCAGGCGATCCAGGTCCGCCGGGTTATCGCGCTGGGCGCGCTGGTGGTGATCGTCGTGCTCATCGCCCTCGGCGTCCACAGCTGCCAGGTCAGCGCCACCAACAGCGCGCTCCAGGACTACGCCAACAGCGTGTCGTCGCTCAACAGCCAGTCGGCCGCCAACGGAAAGTCGCTCTTCACCACGCTGGCGCAGGCGAGCAGCGCCAACGCCACCAACGTCCAGAATGAGATCAACCAGACGCTCACCGACGAGAAGCAGGTCCTGTCCAAGGCCAAGGCGCTGAGCGTGCCCGATCAGGTCAAGACCGCACACTCCAAGTTCCTGCTGGCCCTCCAGATGCGCGTGGACGGCGTCGGCAACATCGCCAAGGAGATCCAGCCCGCCCTCGCCGGCACGGCGTCCCAGACCGCCGTGAACAATCTGGCCGCCGAGACCGCCCGCCTGTACGGCTCCGACGTCATCTACAAGAGCTACGCCGTCCCGGAGCTCGTCGGCGCGCTGCACGCCGCCGGCACCCCCTTCTCTCCCATCAACGGCGACCAATTCGTCACCAACGTCCAGTGGGTGTTGCCGTCGTTCATCGCCGAGCAGCTCCACGTCAATGTGCCGGGCGCCGCCCCCACCAAGATCGCGCCCGGCCTGCACGGCCACTCGCTCACCTCCGTCAGCGTCGACGGCACGACGCTCCAGACCGGCTCGACCAACACCATCCCCTCGAGCCCGATCCCCACCTTCACGCTGGACTTCAACAACGGCGGCACCAACAACGAGACCAACGTCAAGTGCAAGGTGTCCATCAATGGCTCGAGCGTGAGCGGAACCGCCACGGTGCCCGAGACCTTCGCCGGCAAGAACGCCAGCTGCCAGGTCAAGCTCAACGCCGCCCCGCCCAAGGGCACCCAGAGCGTGGTGGCCACGATCGAGAAGGTGCCGGGCGAGAAGAACGTGACCAACAACACAAACACCTACACGGTCACCTTCCAGTAGGACACCCCCGCGACCCCCGCGACCCTCCGGGCCGGGGCCTATCCTTACTGCGGTGCACGACCTGACGAGCACCGTCGGCATCGTGGCGATCGCGGCGGGGGCGGTTGCCGTGGTCGCGCTGCTCGTCACCGTGTTCCTGGCCTTCCGGCTGTCGCGGCTGCGCTCCGAGCAGCGTGCCGTGCTGGGTGATCGCCGTGAGGACCTCGTGGCCCACGCGGCCTCGCTGCGCCACCAGTTCGAGGTCCTGCACCAGTACGTCGAGGACGTCGTGGCCGGGCTCGACCAGCGCATGGCGACCGCCGAGCAGCGCCTCGACGGCGCCATCGCCTACACCTCCCTCGTGCGCTACGACGCCTACGGGGACATGTCCGGGCGCCAGTCGATGTCGATCGCGCTGCTGGACTCCACCCGGTCCGGACTCGTGCTGACGGCCATCCTCCATCGCGACCAGGCCCGCCTGTACGCCAAGCAGGTCCATGCCGGCCGCGGCGAGCTCGAGCTCTCGCCCGAGGAGAACGAGGCCATCAAGCTCGCTCTCCAGGGCGGCCGCGGCCAGCAGGTGGCCGGCGGCGGGCGCGGCCAGGCGCACGCCGGCGGCGTCACCTCCACCGGCGCCGCCTGACCCGTGACCGCTCACTAGATGCGGGCCGGTTACTTCGGTCCGGAGGGGACCAACACCCAGGAGGCCCTGCTGGCGGACACCGTGGGCGTGGACCTCGACACCGTGCCGCTCCCGACGATCTACGACACCGTCATGGCGGTGCACGACGGGCTCGTTGACACCGCGCTCGTGCCCATCGAGAACTCGCTGGAGGGATCGGTCAACGCCACCCTCGACGCTCTGGCCATGGAGACCGACGACGTCGCCATTGTCGGCGAGGTCGTCCAGCCGATCCGCCACTGCCTGATCGCCCGCACGTCGCTGGAGCTCGCGGAGATCGAGACCGTCGTGTCCCATCCGCAGGCCAACGCTCAGTGCGCACGCTTCATCCGCACCCGGCTGCCCACCGCGCGCGTGCTCGCCGGTGAAGGCTCCACCGCCGACGCCGTGCGCCTGGTGGCCGGCCACGACGGCCCCTGGGCGGCCCTGGGCAACCGGCTCGCCGCCGAGCGCTACGGCTGCGTGGTCCTGCGCGCCGGCGTGGAGGACGTGGCCGACAACGAGACCCGCTTCGTGTGGCTGGCCCGTGCCGGAACGGCACCGGGCGGCCCGCGCGCCGTGGCCTCCGGCGTCGCGCCGCTGGGCCCGTGGAAGACCGCGATCGTGTTCTGGGGTGTCGGCTCCGAGGCGCCCGGCTGGCTCGTCGCGTGCCTGTCGGAGTTCGCCGAGCGGGGGGTCAACCTCACCCGGATCGAGTCGCGGCCGCGCAAGCAGGGCCTCGGGCGCTACATGTTCTTTGCCGACATGGAGGGGCGCGACGACGACGCTCCGGTCGCGGCCGGCTTGGAGGGTCTGCGCGGCCACGTGGAGCGCCTGAAGGTGCTTGGCTCCTATCCCGCCGCGTGATCCGGGACCCGGGTCCCGACCGGCGGGGCCGACCTGCCCCGGCCGAGGGACCCCATGAGTCCCGCCAGCCGCACCGGTACACTCCGCGCCAGCGAGAGTCCTTCATGGCCACGTCCGTAACACCAGAGCCATTGGGGTCCGCGCCGCAATCCGAGCACCAGCGGCGCGGGCGGGCCGTCGGCCGGGTGCTCGTATTGAACGCGACGTACGAACCGATCAACGTCTGCACGGTCCGGCGCGCGGTCGTCCTCCTGCTCAAGGAGAAGGCGGAGCTGATCGAGCGCGCCGAGTGGCAGCTGCACTCGGCCACCTCGACGATGGCCCGCCCCGTCGTCATCCGGCTCGTCAGCTACGTCCGCATCCCCCGCGACACGCACCGGCGCAAGATCACTCGCCGGGCCGTGTTCGCCCGCGACGACTGGACCTGCCAGTACTGCGGGAGCCGCTCCAACCTCACCGTCGATCATGTGGTGCCGCGCTCCAAGGGCGGGCCCTCCAGTTGGGAGAACATCGTCGCCTCCTGCGCGCCGTGCAACCGCCGCAAGGGCAACTCGCTGCCCCGCCAGGTGGGCATGCACCTCACCCGCGAGCCGCGCACGCCGAGCCCCCACGTCTTCATCCAGGTCGCCAGCCCGACGATCCCCGCGGCCTGGCGGACCTACCTCGCGGCCTGAGCCCGACGCCGGTCATCTTCCACATCACCGCTCGTGGCGAGTGGGACGCCGCGCGGCCCACCGGGAGCTACGAGCCCGGCGAGGCCGGTAGTAGCGAGCTGTTCCCACACCTGTACGGGCCGCTCGAGGTGAACGCCGTGCTGCGGGCGGTCCCGTTGGTGGAGGGTCCCGGCGGGTTCGTACTGCCGCCCGAGGCGGGCGCGGCTGCGGCTGCGGCTGCGGCTGCGGGGCCCTGAGCCGCCTGCCGAGGGGCCTACGCCGCAGCGGACCCCTGAGCCGTGCCGTAGCGCTCCGCGGCCCGCGCCCGGGCCTTCGCGGCCTCGACGTCTCGGTTTCGGGGCGGCGCGTTCGTGGTCAACTGGGCCAGAAGGCGCGCCGAGACGTGGGCGACCTCGTGGACGGCGGCGTTGAAGGCCTCCTCGTTGGCCTTGGAGGGCTTGGTGAAGCCGCTGATCTTGCGGACGTACTGGAGCGCCGCGGCCTCGACCTCGTCCTGGGTGGCGGCGGGCTCGAAATTGTGGAGGGTTCGGATGTTTCGGCACATACGCCGAGAGTAGACCAGCCGGCCGAGGGGGTGATGGATTTTTGCCGCCCCGGCGCCCCTTAACGAGCGAAGGGCGCCGTCGACACGGCGCCCTTCGCCAATCTGGCTGCTGACCACCACGAGCCGTTAGTGCCGGAGGGACGAATCCCGGGCGCTCGAGGCGGCGGTGTCGCGGGTTGGACTCCGCTAAGCGGGGTCAGCCACCGACCTAGCGGCCGGACACCTCCAGTGTCCCGCAAGAACTGTCAGACAAGCTCGGACCACCTCCTTTCTCTGGTACTCAGGAGATTATCGAATCCGTCCGGCGGAATCCGCGCTACTCGTCGTCGGGCGCAGGAGCATCGTCCGCTCCCGCATCATCCGTCGGCGCGTCGCCGGGGCCGGGCTCGTCCTCGGGGGTGAGCACGTCGTCATCTGCGCCCGGCTCGTCCGGGATGTGCGCAACGTCGGCGGGGGCGGGCACGTCGTCGTCGGCGACCGAGACCGGAGCATCACCGGCCACCTTCGCGGCCGTGTCGGCCTCGGACTCGACCACGAGCGCGACCGCGCTCACCTGATCGTCGTCGCGGATGTTCATCACGCGGACACCCTGCGACGCCCGGCCGTAGCGGTTGATGCCGCGCACCGAGGTGCGCTGCACCATGCCGGCCTGGGAGATGAACACGAGCTCCTGGTGCTCGCGCACCACCAGCGCCCCGGCCAGCTGGCCCTTGTTCTCGGTGAGCGTGATCGTCTTGACGCCCATCGTCCCGCGGCCCTTGACCGGGTAGTCGGGGATCGGGGTGCGCTTGCCGTAGCCGTTCTCGGTGACGACCAGGAGCTCCTGGTCGTCGCGGGCGACATCCATGGCCAGCACGGCGTTGCCCTTCTGGGAGACGTTCATGCCGCGCACACCGCTGGTGTCGCGCCCCATGGCCCGGACCGCAGCCTCGGAGAAGCGCGCCGCCTGCCCGGACCGCGACACCATGATGATGTCGTCGTGGCCGCTCGTGCGCCGCACGGCGATGAGCTCGTCGTCATCGCGGATGTTGATGGCGATGATCCCGTCGGCCTTGATCGGGGTGTTGTAGGCGAGGAACTCGGTCTTCTTGATCTGGCCCTCGCGCGTGGCGAACACCAGGTACTTGCCCTCGGTGAAGTCGCGGGTGGACAGGACTGACTGGACCCGCTCGCCCTCGCGCAGCGGCAGCAGGTTGACGAGCGCCCGGCCCTTGGCGGTGCGTGACGCCTCTGGCAGCTCGTAGACCTTGAGCCGGTAGACCTTCCCGCGGTTGGTGAAGAACAGCAGGTAGTCATGCGTGGAGGTGACGAACAGGTGCTCGATGTAGTCGTCGTCCTTCATGTCCATGCCGGTCACCCCGACGCCGCCGCGGCGCTGCTGGCGGTAGGTGGACAGCGGCAGTGACTTGATGTAGCCGGAGTTCGTGATCGAGATGACCATCTGCTGGTCGGCGATCAGGTCCTCGATGTCGATCTCGCCCTCGGCGTGGGTGATCTCCGTCCGGCGCTCGTCGCCGTAGGCGTCGGAGATCTCCTGGAGCTCCTCCTTGATGATGCCGTTGACGCGCTCCTCGTCACCCAGGATCTCGCGCAGCTCCTTGATGCGCTCAACCAGGTCGGCGTGCTCCTGCTTGATCTTGTCCGCCTCGAGGGCGGTGAGCCGGCTCAGCGTCAACTGCAGGATCGCCTGAGCCTGAACCACGGTCAGCTCGAAGCGCTCGATGAGGCCCGCGCGGGCGGTCTCCGAGTCACGCGACCCGCGGATGAGCGCGATGACCTCGTCCAGGTTGCCGAGCGCGATGAGCAGCCCTTCCAGAACGTGGGCGCGCTCCTCGGCGCGGCGCAGCTGGTACTTCGTACGCCGGACGATGACCTCGCGCTGGTGATCGACGTAGTGGCCGATCGCCTCGCGCAGCGACAGCGTGCGCGGCACGTTGTCCACCAGCGCCACCATGTTGACCCCGAACGTCGTCTGCATCGGAGTGTGCTTGTGGAGCTTGTTCAGCACCACCTTGGGGATGGCGTCGCGCTTGAGCTCGATGACGATCCGCATCCCGTGACGGTCTGACTCGTCGCGCAGGTCGGAGATCTCGGGGATCTTCTTGTCGAGCACGAGGTCGCGGATCTTGAGCATGAGGCCGCCCTCGCCGCCCTTGCGGACCTGGAAGGGCAGCTCGGTGACGATGATCGCCTCCTTGCCCTGGCCGATCGGCTCGACGTGCGCCTTGGCCTGCACCCGCACGCGGCCACGGCCGGTGGCGTACGCGTCGCGGATGCCCTCGCGCCCGAGGATCGTCCCGGCGGTCGGGAAGTCGGGGCCCTTGATGTACTTCATCAGGCCCTCGACGTCGATCTTGGGATCGTCGATGTAGGCGATCGTGGCGCCGATCACCTCGCGCAGGTTGTGAGGCGGGATGTTGGTGGCCATACCCACCGCGATGCCGGAGCCGCCGTTGATCAGAAGGTTGGGGAAGCGCGCCGGCAGCACCACCGGCTCCTGGCGCGTGCCGTCGTAGGTGGGGATGAAATCGACGGTCTCCTCGTCGATGTCGCGCAGCATCTCGGTCGCCAGGCGGTCCAGGCGCGCCTCGGTGTAGCGCATGGCCGCGGCGGAGTAGCCGTCGATGTTGCCGAAGTTCCCGTGGCCGTCAACGAGCGGATAGCGCATCGAGAAGTCCTGGGCCAGGCGCACCAGCGTGTCGTAGATGGCGCTGTCCCCGTGCGGGTGGTACTTGCCCATCACCTCGCCGACGATCTGCGCGCACTTCACGTGCTTGCGGTTGGGCTGGAGGCCGAGCTCGTTCATCACGTACAAGACGCGGCGGTGCACCGGCTTGAGGCCGTCGCGCACGTCGGGCAGCGCGCGCCCGACGATGACGGACATGGCGTAGTCCAGATACGCCGAGCGCATCTCCTCCTCGAGCCCGCGCGGCTCGATGTTGCCGCCGCCGATGGTGTCGATCGCTGACATGGGGCTCCTTCCTTAGACGTCCAGGTTGGCGGCGAGGGCGTTCTCTTCGATGAAGGCGCGGCGCGGCTCCACCTGGTCGCCCATCAGCATCGAGAACACGAGATCGGCCGACGCGGCGTCCTCCATCGTCACCTGGACGAGCGTCCGGGTGGCAGGGTCCATGGTCGTCTCGCGCAGCTCATCGGCGTCCATCTCGCCCAGGCCCTTGAACCGGTAGTAGTCGATCCCCTTCTGCGCCAGGGACAGGACCTCATCGTGGAGCTCGTCGAAGCCGGCGGCCTCGGTGGTGTTGTCACCGAGTGCGACGGTGAACGGCGGCGTTCCGGTCAGCGCGTCCAGGTCGCGGTGCACGTCGGCCAGCCTGCGGTATTCGTTGGCCTCCAGCGCCGAGCGGCGGACGTAGTGCGTCGTCGCCAGGCCTGTCTTGGACTCGATCGTGCGGACCACGAGCTCGTCGGGACGCTCCTCGACCAGCCTGAGGTTGTAGGCGTGCCCGTCCCCGTTGCCCTCCTCGGCCCCGACGTGGCGCAGCAGCGCGGGGACGTCGGTGATCTGCTCCTCGAGCAGGCGGGCCTGCTGCATGAACGACACCACGCCGTGCCCGTGGGCCGCGCGCAGCGCTGACGCCCAGCCCTCGTACTGCTTGAGCAGTCGGGTGAAGCGCTTCCACCGCGTCTCGGTGAGCTTGAAGGTCTTGCCGTTGGCGTCGCGGATCTCGAGCTTCTCGAACTTGTCGCCCAGGAGGATGTCCTCCAGCTCCGTCTCGCGCTCGATGTAGCGGTGCTTCTGGCCCCGGGTGAGGCGGTACAGCGGCGGCTTGGCGATGTAGACGTAGCCGGCCTCGATGAGCGGCTGCATCTCGCGGAACAGAAGGGTCAGCGCGAGCGTCCGGATGTGGGCGCCGTCCACGTCGGCGTCGGTCAGCAGCACGATCTTGTGGTAGCGGGCCTTGTCGATGTCGAACTCGTCGCGGACGCCGGTGCCGATGGCGGTGATGAGCGCCTGGATCTCGGTGTTCTGCAGGACCTTGTCGATGCGGCTCTTCTCGACGTTGAGGATCTTGCCGCGCAGCGGCAGGATCGCCTGAGTACTGCGATCCCGCGCGCTCACCGCCGAGCCGCCGGCGGAATCGCCCTCGACGACGAACAACTCCGACAGCGACGGGTCCTTGATCGAGCAGTCGGCCAGCTTGCCGGGCAGCGTCGAGTTCTCCAACGCCGACTTGCGCCGGGTGAGGTCGCGCGCCTTGCGGGCGGCGTTGCGCGCCTGGGCGGCTTGGACCGCCTTGCGGATCACCGCCTGGGCGTCCTTGGGGTTCTCCTCCAGGTATTCGGCTAGCTTCGCGTTGACGACCGACTGCACGAAGCCCGCCATGCCCGGGTTGCCCAGCTTGGTCTTCGTCTGGCCCTCGAACTGGGGGTCGGTCAGCTTGGCCGAGATGACGGCGGTCAGGCCCTCGCGGACGTCCTCGCCGCTGAGGTTGTCGTCCTTCTCTCGCAGCTCGCCGTGCTCGCGCGCGTAGCGGTTGAGCACGCCGGTGAGCGCCGAGCGGAAGCCCGACATGTGCGAGCCGCCCTCACGGGTGTTGATGTTGTTGGCGAACGAGAAGATGGACTCCTGGTACGAGGCGTTCCATTGCATGGCCACCTCGAGCGAGCCCTCCTCGCCCTCACCCTCGAAGGAGATGACCTTGCGGTGGATGGGCTCCTTGTTCTCGTTGAGGAAGGACACGAAGTCCACGATCCCGCCGTCGTATTGGAACTCGGCGCGCTTGCCGTCGCCGCGCTCGTCAATGAGGATGATCTTCAGCCCGCGGGTGAGGAACGCGGTGTCGCGCATCCGCTCCTCGATCACCTTGAAGTCGTACTCGAGCGTCTCGAAGATCTCGGAGTCGGCCAGGAATGTGGTGGTGGTTCCGGTCTCGTCGGTCGGCGCGCCGCGCTCGAGGTCCGCGAGTGGCCGGCCGCGCTCATAGGACTGCGTCCACACGTAGCCGTCGCGCCGGATCTCGACGTCGACACGCTCGGACAGGGCGTTGACGACGGAGACGCCGACACCGTGCAGGCCTCCGGAGACCTTGTAACCACGACCCTCGCCGAACTTGCCGCCGGCGTGCAGGACGGTCATGACGATCTCCACCGCAGGCCGACCCTCCTTGGCCATCACGGCGACCGGGATGCCACGCCCGTCGTCCACGACGGTGACCGAGTCATCCGGGTGCATGGTCACGGTGATCTCGGAGCAGTGTCCCGCCAGGGCCTCGTCAACCGAGTTGTCGACGACCTCGTAGATCAGGTGGTTGAGACCATGAACACCGGTGGACCCGATGTACATGCCGGGACGCTTGCGGACCGCTTCAAGGCCCTCGAGAACGGTGATGTCTTGTGCGTCGTAACTGGAATTGCCAGCGCCCGTCTGGGCGCCATCGTCGTTCGCCACGATCCTCCGATGACGTTGAGACGCCCCGGTCCCGCGCCATGCGAGGCGCGCCGGGGCGTGAGGAATGGTGTACAGAAGGATAGCACAAGGACCGGTCGAAACCGCCTGGCGGCCGCGCTGTTTTTGCCTGCAAAACCCGTCAAAAGACGTACCCCTCAGCGGCCGCCCGCGATACACCTCAGGCGCGATATCCCCGCGGACCCCAGCGCCTCGTTGAGGCGCTCGATGATGGCCGTCGACATGAGGTCGAGCTCTTGGGCCCAGACCGAGGCCGAGCACGTGACGGTGACCACGCCGCCGCGCTCGGCGGTGGGCTGTGCCTGGGCCGCGATCGATGGGCCCACGACCCCCGGCCAGGCCCTCTGGACATCCCCCAGGAGCGTCTGCGGGGCCAGCTCATCGGCGAGCAGGCCGAGCGCCTGCCCCATCGAGCGCGGCGACCGCCGATGGCTCACGCTAATCGCCTCCGCTCTCGGCGGCGTGAGTCATCCGGCTGCCAGCGCCTCGGCGAGCACCCGTCCCTCGGACACCGCCAGGCGGGCCACGCCCGGCTCGTCGGCTCCGGGCACCTGATCGAGGTCGGTGGCGGTGATCACACTCTGACCGCCCCCGGATCGCAGCAGGTCGACCAGCGCGCGGCGCCGGTCGCGGTCCAGTTCGCTCATCACGTCATCCAGGAGCAGGAGCGGTGGGCTGTGGCGATACGCGGCAAGCGCATCGCGCTCGGCCAGCAGCAGCGCCAGCAGGGCGAGCCGCTGCTGGCCCTGGGAGCCGTAGGCGCGGAGCTCGCGTCCCTCGCGCGTGGTGGTGAGATCGTCGCGATGGGGCCCGTGCCCGGTGAAGCCGCGCTCGAGGTCGCCGTCGATCCGCTCGCGCAGCTCGGCCTCGAGCTCCTCCGCCGTCCCCGCCTTGGACCGCGGCCGGTAGCGCAGCGCGGGATCTCCGCCCAGGCCCAGGTCGGCGCACCACTGCGTGAAGGCCTCGCTCACCGCGTCGACCGCGGCGCGGCGGTCGGCCATGAGCCCGATCCCGCGGCGCGCCAGCTGCGCGTCCCAGCTGTGCAGCGAGTTCCGGCTGCCCGCGCCGGACCGAATGCGGGCGATGAGCGCATTGCGCTGGGCCAGGGACTGCGCATAGGCGCGGCGGTTGGCCACGCGCGCGGGCCACAGCGCAGCGACGAGCTGGTCGAGGTGCGCGCGGCGCAGCGAGGGCGCTCCCTTGATCAGCTCGAGGCGATCCGGGAGGAACACGCTGACCAGCGGGCGCTCCGACACCTCCAGCAGTCGCTCCACGGCGGCGCCGTCGACCCTCATCCGCTTGGGCTCGCCCGGCGCGAAGCCCACGGACAACTGGTGGGCGCCGTCCTCGGCCTCGGCGTCCACGACCACACGTGTGGCCCGCTCGCCAAACCGCACCACCTCACGCTCGTTGGTGGTGCGACACGAGCGTCCCGTGCATCCGAAGTACAGCGCCTCCAGTAGGTTGGTCTTGCCGGCGCCGTTCGGGCCGGTGATGACGGTCAGGCCGTCGCCGAGCGCGGCGACGGCTTCGTGATAGCCGCGAAAGTCACGGACGCTGAGGCGCACGACGCGCACGCGGACTCCGCCCTCCCCACTCCTAGACGTTGAGCCTGATCGGCATAATCAGGTAGCGAAAGCGGCTCTCGTCCGCAGCCTCGATGAGCCCCGGGCGCAGCGGGCTGATGAGCTTGAGGAGCACGTCGCCCTCGTCGATGCCCTCGAGACCCGCGCGCAGGAATTCCGGGTTGAAGCCAATCTCCAGCGCTTCGCCCTGGAACGCGACCGGCAGCGATTCCGAGGCCTCCCCGACATCCGGCGTCTGCGCCGACACGGTGAGCTCGCCGGGCGCGAACGCCAGCCGCAGCGGCGCGTTCTTCTGCGCCAGGAGGCTAATCCGCCGCACCACGTCGGTGAACTCCCCGCCGGCCAGGCGCAGCTCATGCTCGAAGCTCTCGGGGAGCAGTTGCCGGTAGTTGGGGAACTGGCCGTCGATGAGCCGGCTCGAGAGGACGACGCGGCCCAGCGTGAAGAGCACCTGGTTCTGGCGCACGCTGATGCTCAGCGACTCGTCCTCTCCATGACCCACCAGCCGGGCGAGCTCCTGCAGCGCGCGGGCCGGCACGTTGACCTCGAATCCGGAGGCCAGCGGCGTCTCGAGCGTCGTCTCCTTGACGCTCAGCCGATAGGAGTCCGTGGCCACCATCCGCAGCTCGCGCTCCGAGGCGGACACGAGGATCCCCGTGAGCACCGGGCGCGTCTCGTCGCGCGAGGCGGAGCCGGCCACCTTCTGGGCCGTCGAGACGAACGCGTCGGCGGGCACTGCGACAGCCGTCTCGGGCTCGGGCTCGGGGAACGGCGGGAAGTCGTCGCTGCGGAGCGTGCGGATGTGAAAGCGGGCGTTGCCCGAGATGAGCTCGACGTCCTGCTCGGCCGAGCGCAGCTCGAGCGAGACGGCCGCGGCGGGCAGCGAGCGCACCACGTCGAGCATGAGGCGAGCGGGGAGCACGACGGTGCCCTCGCGCGTGACCTCAGCCTCGAGGGGAACGCGCAGGCCGACGTCCATATCGGTCGCGCGGAGCTCACACCCGTCGTGGGCGGCCGTCAGCTGGACGCCGGAGAGGGCCTGGATGGCGCTGCGGGTCGAAGCCACTCTGCTGACGGTCTGCAGCTGTGCCAGCAGAGCATCGCGCTCGAGTGAGATCTTCACGATGAATACCTCTGAAAGGAGTTAGAAGTCATAGAGGGAAGAGAGGCTGTGGAGAACCCCGTGTTCTCCGGCAAATTGCGGACGAGTTGCTGTTGAAGGCGGACAGGCAAGTCTGTCAACAGTCGCGGTCGGCTGGAGTGCAGGACACGATGGCGGCGAGCTCAGCGATCTCGTCCACAACCTGTTGATCATTCTTCAGGCGTTCGGAGACGCGCTTGCACGCGTGCAGGACCGTGGTGTGGTTGCGCCCGCCGAAGGCCCTGCCGATCGCCGGCAAGGACGCGCCGGTGAGATCGCGCGCAAGGTGGATGGCCACCTGGCGCGGCCAGGAGATGTTGCCGGCGCGGCTGGGCGAGGTCAGCTGCTCCACCGACAGCCTGAAGTGCGTGGCGACCACCGCCTGCACTTCGGCGATCGAGGGCGGTCCCGTGCCCCGCGCGACCGGATACATGGCGTCCAGGACCTCCTTGGCCAGCGCGCGGTCGATGGGACGCTGCGTCAGGGAGTGGAAGGCGACGACGCGGATGAGGGCGCCCTCGAGTGCGCGGATGTTGTCCCGGACGCGATCGGCGATGAGATCAAGGACGGTCGGATCAGCGAGGGCGATGTGGTCCAGTGCGGCGCGCTTGCGCAGGATCGTTGCGCGGGTGGCGTGGTCGGGCGGCTTGATGTCGGCGACCAGGCCGGCTTCGAAGCGCTCGCGCAGGCGCTGCTCGATCGAGACCAGGGCCCGCGGGAGGCGGTCACACGTGAGGACGAGCTGGCGGCCGCTCTCGTACAGGGCGTTGAACGTGTGGAAGAACTCCTCCTCGGTCCGCACCTTGCTCGCGAGGAACTGCACGTCGTCGATGAGGAGCACATCGGCGTGGCGGTAGGCGTGCTTGAAGGTGTCCAGCGACTTCGTGGTCAGCGCGCTGATGAAGTGGTTGGTGAAGGCCTCGGCGGTCGTGTAGCGGACCGTCGTGCCGCCGCCGAAGTCCAAGACGTAGTTGCCGATGGCGTGCAGGAGATGGGTCTTGCCCAATCCGGGCGGCGCATAGAGAAACAGCGGGTTGTACGCCTGACCGGGAAGCTCGGCCACGGCGAGGGCGGCCGCGTGGGCGAGGCGGTTGCCCTCGCCGATGACGAACTGCTCGAAGCGGTAGCGCGGGTTGAGATCGGTGCGCTCCCCGTCGTCGCCGGCTCGCCCCGCCGGCTCGTGGTGGGGGGAGGGAGCACCGACGAAGCTGACGCGCACGTGGGACCCCACGACCTGGCGCGCGCATCGCTCCAGGACCGGCCCGAACCGGCCGGTCAACCACTTCTCGGTGGTGGGCGGCGCCCGGAGCAGGAGCACGTCGCCGTCGAAGGACTCGAGCTGGATCGGGGCCAGCCAGATCTCGTAGGCGGACATTCCGACGAGCCGCTGGAGCTCGGCCCTGATGGTGCGCCATGCGGACACGGCGTCAGGTTGAGCGGGCAGCGGCAAGCAGCTCCTCCCAGGAGCGTTCGAGAACGATGGGCGAGGGCCGGACGAAATCGCCCGGGGGGCGGCGAATATACCAACGGGCCTGGGGGCCGCCGGCGGGGTCACCGGGGTGTTGGCGCAAAGCGCGGGAAAAAGCTCCGAGGCCCCGCGCGGGGCGCCTCTGGAGCGCGGATCGGGGTCCGCCGGAACAGGCTCGGCGGCTGCGTATACTCCGACCTCTCCTGTCCGCAGGACCCTGCCATGAAACGCACTTACCAGCCAAAGAAGCGCAAGCGCGCCCGGACCCACGGCTTTCGCGCCCGAATGCAGACGCGCGCGGGGCGCTTGACGCTCAAGCGACGGCGCGAAAAGGGACGCAAGCGCCTGACGGTCTGATGTCCCGCGGGTGGGCGGGATCCGTGTCCGCACATCGGCCAGGACGAGGGCGGCTGTCGCGCAGCGCCGAATTCGACCGTGTCTTCCGTCACGGCCGGTCCCACGCGGGCCGTGACCTCGTGCTCTATGTCTTTCCTCGCGGCGATGATGACGTTGCGCCGCGGCTGGGCCTATCGGTGTCGCGCAAGGTCGGCGGCGCGGTTGAGCGCAACCGCGTCAAGCGGCTCCTGCGCGAGGCCTTCGCCCGTGAGAGCGAGCGCCTGCCGGCGGGGACCGACGCGGTGGTGATCGCGCGTCAGGGTGCCCGCGAGCTGGCCGCTCGCGAGGGCCTGGCCGGTGTCCAGAGCGCCTTGGGTGAGCTGGTGGACAAGGTCCCCGGCGCGACGGTCCTCGCCTCCGGCGATCCTGATGAGGCGGCCGCGTGATGAAGGCGGTGCGCCGTCTCGCCATCCTGCCGATCCGGGCCTACCAGCTGCTGCTGTCGCCGATGACCGGCGACCACTGCAAGTACTACCCCTCGTGCTCGGAATATGCCGCACAGGCCATCAATCAATACGGCATACTGCGCGGACTCGTCCTGGCCGGCTGGAGGCTCCTACGGTGCAACCCATGGAGTCACGGGGGCTTTGACCCCGTGGAGGAGCAGCGGTTGTTCAAGCCCCGAGCCCCGGCCCCGAGCGTCTGACCATGCTCTTCGTCACCGCCAACATCTTCCAGCCACTGATCGACGTCTTCGAGTCGGTCCTGAAGTTCTTCCACAACTCCGTCGGGGTGTCGTGGGGCTTCTCGATCGTGCTGCTGACGATCTGCGTTCGGGCGGTGTTGATCCCGCTGACGGTCAAGCAGCTGAAATCGATGGCGCGGATGCAGCAACTCCAGCCCGAGTTGAAGGCGATCCAGGCGAAGTACAAGGACGACAAGCAGCGCCAGCAGCAGGAGATGATGAAGTTCTACAAGGAGAACAACGTCAACCCGTTGGGCTCCTGCCTCCCGATGGTGGCGCAGCTGCCGGTCTTCATCTCGCTGTATTACATGCTGCGCCAGAGCCTGCGAACGGACATCTGTCCGGCCATCCAGCACGCCTACCAGCAGGTCCACGGGGCGGGGCAGACGACGCCGTGCGGCCCGCACGGCGGCGCGGGCTTCCTCTTTATCCCCGACCTCACCGCCCCGGCGACCGGTGCCGTCCTGGTCGTGCTCATCGTGCTCTACGTCGGCACCCAGCTCGGCTCGAGCCTGATGATGGCGAGCGCCACGATGGACCGCACGCAGCGGCAGATCATGCTCTTCATGCCGCTGCTGTTCGTGTTCTTCGTCATCCGCTTCCCGGCCGGGGTGCTCGTGTACTGGATCACCACCAACCTGTGGACGATCGGCCAGCAGTACGTGATCAAGCGCCGCATCGGCCCGCTGCGGCCCGCCACGGCGAGTGGGCCGGCGACGACCGGCGGCGGATCGGGGCCCGGGCCACGGCCCCCGCGAGAGGACGGTGGCGGCGGCCCGCCGAAGTCAGGGCCCAACGGCTCTGCAGGTGGCGGTGGTGGCGGCCTGGGCGGTCTGATCCGCAAGCCCAAGGTGAAGGAGCCCGAGCCGGTGGCCACGGGAGCGCGCGGCGGCGCGCCGCCGCGCCCGCCGCGCAAGAAGAAGAAGCGGTCCGGGCGCAGGCGGTAGGCGGATGTCGAGCGCCCGACAGGATCCCGCCGAGCGGGTACGCGAATTGATGGAGCGGATCGCTACCGCCGCCGGCGTCGACACCGCCGTCGAGGTCCGCGAGGGTGACGACGGGCTCCACGCTGAGTTCGTCGGCGAGGACCTCGGCCTGCTCATCGGCCATCACGGCCAGACGATCGACGCCATCCAGCACCTCGCCTACCGCATCGCCAGCCGGGGCGACGGCGACCGCGTGTCCGTGCTGGTCGACGCCGCCGGGTATCGCGAGCGCCGCGCCGAGACGTTGCGGGCCACCGCCGACCAGGCCGCGCAGACGGCGGTCAGTGACCGCCGCGCCGTCCCACTGGAGGCGATGAGCGCGCTGGAGCGCAAGGTGATCCACGAGCACCTCAAGGACCGCCACGACGTCGAGACCTACAGCGAGGGCCAGGAGCCGTCGCGCCATCTCGTCGTCGCGCCGCTCGTTGACTGAGCGGCCTCACGTTTCACGTTTTTCTTGACGGTGAAACACGGGCGGCGCTAGAACTTCGCCCATGGCGGAGCTCTCAGACTTCGACCGGGGCTTTCTGATCGGGCTGCTCGTCGGCGAGGGCTCGTTCGGCGGGGACGGGCGCCAGCCGCAGGTGGTGCTCCGAATGCACACGCGGCATGAGGCGATCTTCCGCTGGCTCGAGGCCCGGTTTCCGAACTGCCGGCTGTATGGCCCCTACCACCATGGCGGCCGCTCCTACTACCAGTGGATGGCGCGCGGCCGGGCGCTGGTGGAGGATCTGCTCCCGGTGCTTGAAGCCGAGGACCTGGCGCAGTTGGACGGTCATGGCGCCGAGCGCTTCCGCGACATGTGTGACGCGTACAGCTCGTTCATCCAGCGCGAACGCGAGCGCATCGACCGCCGTGATTAGCGGGCTACGGCGTCGCTACGGACTGACGGAGGCCGCGGTCGGGCAGCTCGAGGCCCTGGTCGAATTCGTCGCGTCAGACCCGACCGCGCCGACGACGGTCACCGACCCCGGTGGGATCGTGCGCGATCACCTCGCCGACTCGCTGGTCGCGCTCGAGCTGCCGGTGGTCCGCGACGCCATGTCGGTCGCCGACCTGGGAGCGGGCGCCGGCTTCCCCGGCCTGCCACTCGCCATCGCGCTCCCCGCCGCGCGGGTGAGCCTGGTGGAGGGCAACGGGCGCAAGTGCGCGTTCATGGCGGCGGCGATCGAGGCGTGTGGCGCGCGGAACGCGACGCCGGTCCATGTGCGGGCGGAGGCGTGGCCGGAGGGGATCGGCTCTCGCGACCTGGTCACCGCGCGGGCGCTGGCTCCGCTGTCCGTCGTCGCCGAGTACGCGGCGCCGCTGCTGACACGCGGCGGAACACTGGTGGCGTGGCGGGGGCGGCGGGACCCCGACGACGAGGCGGCGGGCGCTCGAGCCGCGGCCGAGCTGGGGCTCGAGGCCCGGGAGCCCATCCACGTCCAGCCCTATCCAGGGGCGCTGCACCGCCACCTGCACGTGATGGTCAAGGTCGCCCCGACGCCCGACCGCTTCCCCCGCCGACCCGGAGTGGCGCGCAAGCGCCCGCTGGGCGCGCCGTCTGACCGCTCGCCCCGCTAGCTTCATGGTCGATGGGGACCGTCTACGCGATCGCCAACCAGAAGGGCGGGGTGGGCAAGACCACGACTGCCGTCAACCTGGCCGCTTGCATCGCGGAGGCGGGCTACGAGTCGCTGCTGGTGGACATGGACCCCCAGTCCAACGCCACCCTCGGGCTCGGCATCGACAAGCACACCACCCCAACCGTCTATGACGCACTTCTGGGTGAGGTCCCGATGGCCGAGGCGGTGGTGGACAGTGCCATCCCGCATCTGGGCGTCGTTCCGGCAGGCCCGGACCTGGCCGGTGCGACCGTCGAGTTGCCGCGCATGAGCGGGTCCGAGGCGCGGCTGCGCGAGACGCTGCTGCCGATCCGAGACCGCTATGCGTTCATCCTGCTGGACTGCCCGCCCTCGCTCGGGCCGCTGACCGTGAACGCGCTGGTGGCTGCCGACCGCGTGATCGTCCCCGTCCAGTCCGAGTACTTCGCCCTGGAGGGGCTTGCCGGCCTACTGGACACCTTGTCGCTCGTGCAACGTGAGCTCAACCCGAGGCTGACGGTTGCCGGGATGCTGCTGACGATGCACGACGGCCGGACCCGCCTGGCCCAGGACGTGGAGGCCGAGGTGCGCGAGCACTTCCCCCAGTTGGTGTTCGAGACCGTCATCCCCCGCAACGTCCGCGTGGGCGAGGCCCCGAGCTTCGGCAAGCCGGTGATCCATTACGACCCCCATTGCGCGGGCTCGGGCGCCTACTTCGAGCTGGCCAAGGAGGTAGCCGCCCGTGGCTGAGCGCCAGCGGAGCATGGGCCGCGGGCTGGAGGCGATCCTCTCGGTGGCCCCACGGGAGGAGCCCGAGGAGCTGCGCCGGGTGCCGGTGGAGCTCATCTCAGCCAATCCTCACCAACCGCGCGACAACTTCGACGAGCCGGCCCTCGTGGCCCTGGCAGAGTCGATCAAGGTCAGGGGCGTGCTGCAGCCGGTGCTCGTCCGGCCGCTGCCGGGCGGGACGTATGAGCTGATCGCCGGCGAGCGCCGCTGGCGCGCGGCCAAGCTGGCCGAGCTCGAGGATCTACCGGCGATCGTCCGCCACCACGAGGACGCGGCGTCGCTCGAGGTGGCGCTGATCGAGAACATGGCTCGCCAGGACCTCAACCCCGTCGAGGAGGCGCGGGCCTGTGCGGCGCTCACCGAGGAACTCGGCCTGTCGCGCGAGGAGGTGGGCCGGCGAGTCGGCCGCAGCCGGGTCGCGGTCTCGAACCTCATCCGGCTGCTCGACCTGCCCGACGAGGTGCTCGAAGCGATCCAGGCCGGCGAGCTCAGCGAGGGCCACGGTCGCGCTCTGCTGACGGCGCCCGACCACGGCGATCGGCGCCGCCTGGCGCGGTCGGCCGTGCAGAACGACTGGTCGGTGCGCGAGCTCGAGCAGCGGGCCCGAGCCACGCGCTCCGAATCCGACGACACGGTGGCGTCCGGCCGACGCCGGCGCCGCAGCCGCAGGCTGCACCCCGACCAGGAGGCCGCGATCGCCGAGATCGGCGACACCCTCGAGGCCGCCCTCGGACGTGAGGTCCGGGTCTCAGCCTCAGGTACAGGTTTCCGTGCGCAGCTGGAATTTGCGAGCGCCGAGGAGGCCTTGCAGCTCGCACGCAGCCTGAAGCTCGCTGAACCTGCCTCAACCCAGGGTTGAGCCGACTCTAGATTTGATCAAAGCGGTCCCGTCTCAGACGGCGCGGCGGACGTCGAATCCGCGCGCGACTCGGCGCCGGCGCCGTTAGAATCGCCTGCGGACGGGCGATTAGCTCAGTCGGTTAGAGCGCTTCTCTGATAAGGAAGAGGTCCCAGGTTCGAGTCCTGGATCGCCCACTTCGAGTCCGCTGGAGGGGCGGAGGTCGCGTCCCGCCGCGCTACAGTCGCGGGATGGGGTCCGGCGCCGCCACGAGAGCCGGGGATGGTGTGGTCATCGAAGCCGAGACGATCGGCGAGGCGTGGCTGGGCGTCGCCGACCACATCCTGACGACCGGCGTGCCGGAGCACTATGACGGCCTGCCGATGCTCGAGGTCGCGCACGCGACGCTCGTAGTCGCGCGTCCCGACGCTGACGATCCGCTGATCGCCGAGCGTGGCGACCACGACCGCCTCGCCTGGATGCGCGCGAACTTCGCCGATCACGCTCGCGTCGAGGCGCTCGGGGACGCGAGGTCGTACGCAAGCCGGATCTTTGACTACGCGGGGGCCGGCCGCGACCAGATCGCGTGGGTGATCGAGCGTCTGCGCGCCGACCCGACGTCGCGCAGCGCGACGATCACCACGCTCGAACCCCTCATCGACACGGCCTACATCCCGTGCGTGTCGCTGCTTGACTTCTGGATCCGCGACGGCGCGCTCGAGCTCGTGGTGTACGCGCACTCGATCGACTTCGGCGCCAAGGGCTATGGCAACCTGACCGAACTCGCTCTGCTCCAGCACACGGTCGCCGCCGCCCTCGAGCGGCCGGTCGCGGCGCTGCGCTTCGCGATCAAGTCCGCCCATGTCTATGACACCGAACGGGCGTACATGCGCGCCGTGCTGACGGCAAGCGCGACTCGTCCGACGCCCTGAGCGACACTCGCAACTCGACCGCCGCTCACGGCATGTGCCCGAGCGGCCAGGCGCCCCGGCACAGCCGGATCGAAGCTGCGCCTAACGGGCCCGGCTGCCTGTCATCATCGGGCGATGGCGCGCGCCCGTCTCGCCGCAGCACTGGTGCTGGTGGCCGCCACCCTCGTCCTGGGCGGGTGTGGCTCGGGCGGCAGCGCCAGCTCCAGCCACTCATCCGCCTCGAAGCCCCGGGTCACCACCCGGCAGAACACGTCCCCCGCCACCCCCGCCACCCCGGCGACGCCGGCCAATCCGGTCCCGGAGAGACGCCCTCGCGGCGCCGATGCCCACACCGTCGCAGTGATTCGACGCTGGGCCGACGCCCTGCGTCGCGGCGACGTACGCGGCGCCGCTCGCGTCTTCCAGATCCCCAGCGTGTTCGCGCCGGGCCCTGATCAGGAGGTCACGATCCACAGCCTCGCCCAGGCGGAGGCCGCGAACGCCGGGTTGCCCTGCGGGGCCAAGCTCATCTCCGTCACCAAGCTCGGCGGCCCGCTCGTGCAGGCCCTGTTCCGCCTCACCGGCCGCCCCGGCCGCGGCGGGAGCACGTGCAACCCGGGCGCCGGCGAGACCGCGCGCACCAACTTCGTCATCCAGGCAGGGCACATCCGGGTGTGGTTGCGCGCCCCCGACCAGCCCGGGGACAACAGCCAGCCTCCGCCGTCCGGCGGCTCGGGCGGCGGCGGGCCCACCGTCTGACCCTGAGGAGGATCGCCTGGGCGTTTCCTGAGCGCTACCGTCCGGCGCATCCGCCAGGCGCGCCTCCTGCCCGTTGCCGCCGTCCTCGCCGCTCCGATCGCCGTGCTCGGTCACGATCGAGATCGTTCCGGCGCTCAGCCAGCGATCCCCCGCGCCGCCATCCGTGTCCAGATCGGCGCCGCGCCGGACAGCCGCCCCATCCCGCGCGGGTTCATCGGCCTGTCCATCGAGTATCGCTCGGCGCCGTGGTATTTCGGGCCCGCCACTGACCCGAACCCCGTCTTCTCCCAGCTCGTGCGCAACCTCACCCCCGGGCAGCGCCCGGTGCTGCGCTTCGGCGGCGACACCACCGACTGGACCTGGGCGCCCACGCCCGAGGTGCGCAGGCCGCCCGGCATCCAGTACACGCTCAGCCCGCAGTGGCTTCAGTCCACGCGCGCCGCCGCCCGGGCCCTCGATGCGCGCATCATCGCCGGCGTCAACCTCGAGTCAGACAGCCCGCGGATCGCCGCCGCCGAGTCAGCGGCGCTGGTGGGTGGGATCGGGCGCCGGTACCTGGCCGGCCTGGAGCTCGGCAATGAGCCCGAGGTCTACGGCACCCTCGGCTGGTACGCCACACCGGGCGGGGTCGGTGTCCCAGGCCGCCCGGCGAGCTATCACTTCGGCGCCTACGTTCGCGACTACGCCCGGGTCAGCAGGGCCCTCCCACGCAGCGTGCCGCTCGCCGGCCCAGCTTCGGGAGCCCAGAACTGGCTGGCGGGCCTCGCCGCCTATCTCGCCGCCAACCCGCGGGTGCGCCTCGTGACCTTTCATCGCTATCCGCTGCATCGCTGCTTCACGCCGCCCACGTCGCCGGCGTTCCCCACCATCTCCAACCTCCTGGCCCCGGCGGCCGCGACCGGGCCGGCCACCAGCCTGGCGGCCGCGATCGGGGTCGCCCACGCCCACGGGATCCCGCTGCGCGTCGACGAGCTCAACAGCGTCTCCTGCGGTGGGGCGCGCGGCGTCAGCGACACGCTGGCCTCGGCGCTGTGGCTGCTGGACGCGCTGCTGAACCTGGCCCGGGTGGGCGTCGACGGCGTCAACATCCACACCTTCCACAAGGCGATCTACGAGCCGTTCGACGTCACCGAGCACGGCGGGCGCTGGAGCGGCGAGGTGCGCCCGCTCTACTACGGGCTGCTCATGTTCGCGCGTGCGGCTCCGCCGGGCTCCCGGTTGCTTCCCGCCTCCTACCGCGGGCCGAGCACCCTGCGCATCTGGTCCACGCGCGGTCCGGGGGGCCGCGTGCGCGTGATCCTGATCAACGACTCACGCCGTCGCTCGATCACCGTCGCCGTCCATCCTCCGGTCCCGGCCTCGGGCGCCATCGGCACGCGCCTGCGCGCCCCACGCGTCAACTCCACCTCGGGCGTCACTCTCGGCGGGCAGTCCGTTGCCACGCCGACGGCCACTGGCCGGCTGGCCGGGAAGGCGAGCACATTCATATCGCGGCCCGTCCGGGGGCGGCTCGTGGTCCGCCTGCCGCCGGCCTCGGCGACGCTGCTGACCGTCACGCCCCCTGATCGCAGCCCCGAACCGGCCCGGACGCCCGGTCTTAACGCGAGCCGCACACGTTTGCGGTTGACAGCACCGGCCCCCAAACGATAAGTTGCGCCTGCAAACGATTGCAGCACTCAGTCGTCCGGGCAACAGGACGGCACAAGAGAAGCGGAGGGTGAGGGAGATGAGGGTCCTTCGAAGGTGCGTAACAGCCGGGCTGGCGCTCGGCGCGGTCACGCTGATCGCAGCCTGTGGCAGCTCGTCCAACAGCAGCAGCAGCGCGTCGAGCAGCGGTGGAGGTGGTGTCGCCACGAGCTCGAGCACCCACGCGAACGCCACCCCGATCACGATCGGGACCTCGCTGTCGCTCTCGGGCGACTTCGCCGCCGACGGCCAGGCCTTCCAGCGCGGGTACCAGCTCTGGGCCGCCGATCAGAACAAGGCCGGTGGCCTGATGGGGCATCCGATCAAGCTCGACGTCTTGTCGGACGCCTCCAGCCCGGCTCAGGTGGTCTCCAACTACCAGAAGCTGATCGGGTCCAACAAGGACCAGCTCGTGTTCGGCCCCTTCTCGTCGCTGCTCACGGTGCCGGCGGCGCGCATCGCCCAGCGATACGGCTACGCCTTCGTCGAGGGCGCCGGCGGTGCCCCGTCGGTGTTCGGGGCGGGCCTGCACAACGTGTTTGACGTCTCGATCCCGGTCAAGCTCAACCTCGTGAGCTTCGCGCAGTGGGTCGCGTCCCTGCCGCCGTCCAAGCGGCCCAAGACCGCCGCGTACGTGACCGTGAACGATCCGTTCACCCAGCCGCAGCTCCCGCCGGCGCAGAAGATCATGGAGGCCGCCGGCGTCAAGACGGTGCTCAACAAGGTGTTCCCCGCCGAGGTGAGTGACTACACCCCGATTGCGGGCCAGGTCGCGTCGGCCAAGCCGGACGTCGTCGTCCTCGGAGCCGTCGACGTACCGACGGTGTCGGCTTTCACCCACGCGTTCATCCAGCAGCACTACAACCCCAAGGCGTTCATCGCCACCGCCGGGCCCGACCAGGGCGCGCAGTTCATCAAGGCCGTGGGGAAGGGCAACGAGAACGGCATCTTCGTCCCCAACGGGTGGTACGGCGGCTTCAAGAAGGCCGACAGCCAGCAGATGGTCAAGGAGTACATCGCCAAGTACGGCGGTGACGCGTCTTCGGTGAATGCCGACGTCGCCGAGGCCTACTCGGTGGGTCAGGTCCTGGCGCAGGCCGTCCAGGCCACCCACGGCTTCGACCAGCAGAAGATCATCGCCTACCTCAAGAGCCGCGCCATCCTCAACAGCGTGCAGGGGCCGGTCAAGTTCGACAACCTGGGTGAGAACAACGCCCAGAAGACACTGACCTTCCAGTGGCAGAACGGCAACCTGGTACAAACGCTCCCCACCACAACACCGGGCTCGACGCCGCCTCAGTACCCGAAGCCCGCGTGGGCGGGGTAGTGTCAGGTCCGCCGCTGATCGAGCCACACTGACACAGTGTCCTTCACGGAACTGCTGCAGGCCATCGTCGATGGGATCCTGACCGGCGGCGTCTACGCCCTGATGGCCGCCGGTCTGACGCTCATCTTCGGCGTCATGGACATCATCAACATCGCCCAGGGTGTGATGGTCATCCTCGGCGCCTACCTCAGCTACGTGCTCTCGGTTCACCTCGGCATCGGTCTGCTGCCGGGGCTCCTGATCACGGCGCCGGTGATGTTCGCGGTGGGAGTCGCGGTCGAGTTCTGCTTCATGCGCCGCCTGCGCGATCAGGACCGCACCCAGATGTCGATCCTCGTCACCTACGCGGTGGCGATCGTCATCGAGGGCGTGCTGACTGCCATCTTCGGCGTCGACTTCCGCCAGCTACAAGCCTCGTATGTCGACAGCTCGGTGCACATGCTGGGCTTCTATCTGCCCGTCATCTATCTGATCGGGTTCGGATTGGCCGTGGTGCTGCTGGCCGCCATGTACTACGGGCTGTACCACACCAAGTTCGGCCGGGCCGTCCGCGCGTCGCTGCAGAACCGGACCGCCGCGGACCTCATCGGGGTCGACGTCAGCCGGGTGCGCACGCTCTCGATGGGGATCGGCGTCGCAGTGACCGCGGTCGGCGGGATGGTGTTCGGGGCGACGAACTCCTTCAACCCCAACACCGGATACGACCTCATCTCCCGGCTGCTGGCCATCGTCATCCTCGGGGGCATGGGCAGCATCGGCGGGGCCATGGCGGCCGCCGTGCTCCTGCTCGTGATCAACGACGTGGTGGCGGTGGCGTGGTCGCCGACGTGGGCGCCCCTGGTGTACTTCGCGGCGCTCGTGGTCGTGCTGTCGATCCGGCCCCAGGGTCTGTTCGGACGGACGGCGGCGCGCGCACAATGACGGAGCCGGCGGCGCCGCCCGGGGACCTTTCGGCCGAGACGTCGCCGGCTGCTGCACCGGTCGCGCCCCACCGTGCCGTGACCCTCGCCACGATCGCCGTCTCACTGGCGATCGTCATCGTCTTTCCCCTGGTGGTTACCGACCCCACCGCCACCTCGATCGCCGTGTTCACGCTGGTGTTCATGGTGTCCGCCACCGCGTGGAACATCTTCAGTGGCTACTCGGGCTACCTGGCCCTGGGGCACGCCGTGTTCTTCGGCTGCGGCGGCTACGCCGTGGCGCTGGCCGCGCGCGACTGGCACGTGACCGGCGGGTGGGCGGTCTTCGGGCTGCTCCCGTTCGGCGGCATCGTCGCCGGGCTCATCGCCATCCCGGTGGGGCTGGTGGCGCTGCGCACCCGGCGCCACACGTTCGTCGTGGTCACCATCGCCATCTTCTTCATCTTCCAACTGGCGGCGACCAACCTCGCGTTCACCGGCGGGACGTCGGGCATCCTGCTGCCGATCGCTCCGTTCTCCGCCGCCAACTACAACCAGCCGTTCTACTACGTCGCGTTCGCGATCCTCGTGGCGACCGTGATCATGTCGTGGGGGGTCCGCCGCTCGCGCTTCGGGCTCCAGCTGCTGGCCATCCGCGACGACGAGGACCGCGCCCTCGGCCTCGGCGTCAAGACCCGGCGCCTGAAGCTGATCGCCTTTGTCATGTCGGCGGTGCCGATCGGCATGGTCGGCGGCCTGTACTTCTACTTCGTGGGCCAGATCTTCCCCCAGTTCGCCTTTGATCCCCTGTTTGACCTGTCCATCGCGCTGATGGCGTTCCTGGGCGGGCTGGGGACGATCACCGGGCCGCTGCTGGGCGCGCTCGTCCTCGAGTCCCTGCAGCAGTACCTGACCCAGACGTTCTCGAGCAGCGCCACGTACCTCATCGCCTACGGTGTGCTCTTCCTCGCGGTGATCCTCATCCTCCCGCGCGGCGTCGTCCCTGGCATCGCCCACTGGCTCGCCCGCCGCCGCGCGCGCACAGCGGTCACCGCCGCCGCAGAGCGCGAGCGCAAGCTCCCCGGCGGAGTCGCGGGTGCGGCGCCATGACCAGCCTCATCGAGGTCAACGGCGTCTCGAAGGCCTACGGCGGGGTCACCGCGCTGTCGCGGTGCGACCTCGACGTCTCACGAGGGTGAGATCAACGGCCTCATCGGACCCAACGGCTCGGGCAAGACCACTCTCTTCAACGTCATCACCGGGTACGAGCGCATCCAACAGGGGGAGGTCCGCTTCCGCGGCGCCGAGATCACCAACGCCCCACCGGACCGGGTGTTCAACCTCGGGATCGGGCGCACCTTCCAGCTCACCCGGCTGTTCATGCGTCTCACCGTGCTGGAGAACATGCTCGTCGCCACCCAGCGCGAGCGGGGATGGCTCCGCGAGGTGGTGCGCCGCGCCGGCTCGGCGGGTGAGAAGCGGCGCGCCATGGAGCTGCTGGACTTCGTGGGCATCGGCCGCCTCGCGTACGAGCCCGCGGGGAACCTCTCCTACGGCCAGCGCAAGCTGCTCGAGCTGGCGTCCCTGCTCGTCGCCGACCCCGCCGTCCTGCTCCTCGACGAGCCTGCCGGCGGCGTCAACCCCACCCTCATCGGCCATCTCGCCGATCGCATCGCTGCGCTCAACCGCACGGGCAAGACGATCGTGGTGGTCGAACACAACATGGAATTCGTCATGAGCCTGTGCTCGCGCGTGACGGTGCTCAGCCAGGGCACGGCGCTCGTGTCGGGCACCCCCGCCGAGGTGCGCTCCAACCCGGCGGTACTCGACGCCTACCTGGGCGGTGAGGACGACGCCTCCACGCAGCTGCGCCTGGCCGAGGAGGCCGCGCGCCCGGCGTCGCGCGTGTCAGTGGTGCCTGCGCGCGCCGCTCCGGCGGAGCGCCTGGGCGAATCCCAGGCGCTGCTGCGTCTGCGTGGCGTGACCGCCGGCTACGGCGGCGGCGACATCCTCAAGCAGGTCTCGCTCGACGTGCCCCGCGGGGGCATCACCTGCATCGTCGGCCCCAACGGGGCGGGCAAGTCCACCCTCCTGGCCACTGTCAGCGGCCTGCTGAAGCCGCGCGCGGGCGAGGTCGAGTTCGACGGCGCGCCGATCGCTGGCCTGGCCCCGAGGCAGATCCTCGCCCGCGGGGTGGCCCAGATCCCGCAAGCCCACAGCCTGTTTCCGGAGATGACCGTGCGCGAGAACGTGGAGATGGGGGCGTTCACCGTCCGTGACAGCGCAGTCGTGTCCCGCCGGCTCAGCGCGGTCGAGGAGCTGTACCCGATCGTGCGCGAGCGCGCGGGCGAGAAGGCCGGCAGCTTGTCCGGAGGCCAGCAGCGCCTGGTGGAGTTCGCGCGCTGCCTGATGCTCGACCCCGAGCTGATCATGCTCGATGAGCCCTCGATGGGACTGGACCCGCAGACCCGCGAGATGGTGTTCGAGATGGTGCAGCAGATGAACCGCCGCGGCAAGACGATTCTGCTCGTTGAGCAGAACGCCCGTGCTGGGCTGAGGCTGAGCTCGCACGGCGTCGTGCTGGAGAGCGGCACGGTGAGGCTCACCGGTTCGGGCCAGGAGGTCCTGGAGCACCCCGAGATCGGCGCGCTGTACCTGGGCGGCGCGGTGATGCAAGCGGGCTCCGCGACGTGAGTGGGCGCGACGACACGGCCGCCGTGGCGGACGTCGTCGTTGCCGGCGCGGGCCACAACAGCCTGATCACCGCCGCCTACCTGACGCGCGCCGGATACCGCTGCCGGGTGCTCGACGCGCGCTCGACCCCCGGCGGCGGTGTCGCGTCAGAGGAACTGCTGCTCCCGGGTTTCAAGCTCGACTCCTGCTCGACCGGGCACACGCTGATCCAGACCAACCCGGTCCTCAGTGCCGATGAGCTCGGCTTGATCGCCGATCACGGGCTGGCCTACATCGAGCCCGATCCGGTCGCCCACGTCGTCTTCCCCGACGGCGACTCGCTCACCATGTGGCTCGATCTGGAGCGCACCTGCGAGCAGATCGCCTACTACTCCCGTGCCGATGCCGCGGCCTACCGGCGCCTCCTGTCCGAGTACGACGCCGTCAAGGACGTGTTCAACCGTCAACGGTTCACGCCGGTCGGCCTGGGCCCGAGCCTCGATGAGATGCTGGAGGGCCGGCCCGGTGGCGCGCGCTGGCGCCGTCGCGCCGCGATGAGCGCGTGGCAGGTCATCCGCCGGGAGTTCGAGAGTCCGCATGTCCAGTCATTCATGCTCTGGATGGCTTTCCAGACGGGGCAGCCGGTCGAGTCCGCCGGTTCCGGCCCGTTGGCCTACTCGATCGTGTTCGGGCGCCAGCGCCGGAGCTGGACCCTCCCGCGGGGTGGCTCGGGCGAACTGGTCCGGACGCTGGTGGAGGTGATCGAGGAGGGCGGCGGCGAGATCATCTGCAGCCAGCGCGTCGTTGATCTGATCGTGTCCGGAGGACGCTGCCTCGGAGTGGTGACGCAGGACGGGACCCGGCACGTCGCGGGCCGAGCGGTGCTCTCGACGATCCACGTCAAGGATCTGGTGCAGATGGCCTCACCGGCCGACTGGGGCGAGGAGTTCCGCTACGCGATCGACACCTACGACGAGGGCATCTCGGCCTTCGCCGCCCATTACGCGACGACCGAAGCGCCGCGCTACCCGACGCGTGACGGCGGCGAGGTCGAGGTCGTCTCCGCCGGGGTGGCGGGATGGGGAGCCGACATCCGGCGGATGGGACGCGACGTGCGCGAGGGCCGGCTGGTGTACGACGGCGCCTGGCTCTTGTTCCCGGCGCCGACGGTGGCCGATCCGACGCGCGCCCCCGCCGGGCGGCACACCGTCAAGATTCTCGGTATGCAGCCCTACGCGCCCGAGGGCGCCGGGGGCCACGCCGGCGCGGCCGAGTCCTGGCGGCAGCTCCGGGAAGAGGTCGCGGCGGTCCATCTCAGCCATCTCCGTCGCGCCGCGCCGAACATGGTCGACGAGACGATCCTGGCCGAGCTCATCGTGTCGCCGGTCGATCTGGAGCGCACGAACCCTCACATGTGGCACGGCACCTTCCACGGCGGTGACCGCTCCGTGGCCAACAGCGGCGCGCAACGGCCGGCTCCAGGGTGGGCACAGCACCGGATGCCGATTCCAGGTCTCTACCAGACGGGCGGAACCACGCACCCGGGTGGTTCGGTCACCGGCGGGCCCGGGCGCAACGCCGCCATCGTGATGTTGGCCGACCTGGGCACGGATCTTGATGCAGTGGTCGAACACGGTCGCGGGCGCCGGCCCGCGGCCGTCTGAGCCGCGGCTGGAGGTGTGACACGGGCGGCTCGAGTCATGGACCCGGGCATAATCGACCTGTGCGCGGCACGGTGACGATTCGGGATGTCGCTCGCCTGGCGGAGGTCCACCCCGGCACCGTCTCCCGCGCCCTCAACGAGCAGACCCGGGCGCTGGTCAACGAGGAGACCGCTGAGCGGGTTCTCCGTGTGGCCGAGGAGCTCGGTTACCGGCCCAACCCGATCGCTCGCGGCCTGAAGACCAATCGCTCCTACACCGTGGGAGTGCTCATCCCGGACCTGACCAATCCGCTGTTCCCACCGATCATGCGCGGCATCGAGGATCGGCTGGGTGACGCCGGATACACGGCCCTGATCGTCAACACCGATAACGACCCGGGGCGCGAGCGCAGCCAGATGGACGCGATGCGGGCGCGGCAGGTGGATGGATTCATCGCAGCGACGGCGCGGCTGGACACTGAGCTGCTCGCCGACGTCGCCGCCGGCGGCGCACCGATGGTCTTGGTCAACCGCAGCCTCGAGGACGGTTCGTTGGCCGCAGTCACCGTTAACGACCGCGAGGGCATTCGCCTGGCGGTCAGCCACGTCGGCGAGCTCGGCCACCAGCGCATTGGCCACCTCGGCGGCCCACAGAACTTGTCGACCGGCCACTTGCGCCACCTCGGCTTCCGGGAGGCGATGGCCGGCTTGGGGCTGGCGGCCCCGTCCGAGCAGGTCGTCTTCGCTGACGCGTTCACCGAGGCGCAGGGCCGGCAGGCGTGCGCCGAGCTCCTGGACCGGGCCCCGGGGGTGACCGCCGTGGTCGCCGCCAACGATCGGCTGGCCATCGGCTGCTACGACGCTCTTGATGCTCGCGGTCTCGCCTGTCCGGGCGACGTGTCGGTGACCGGGTTCAACGACATGCCGTTCGTCGATCGGCTCCGTCCGCCGCTGACCTCGGTTCGGGTGCCCCAGCGAGAGATCGGCACCGCAGCCGCGGAGCTACTGCTCGGCCAGCTTGGTGACGGCTCGCGGGACGCTCGGCAGATCCTCCTGGAGCCGACGCTCATCGTGCGCGGCTCCACCGCGCCCCCGGCGGGCCGCAAACGTTTGCAGTAGGGTTGCGGGATGGCCGACGAGCGCGTCCAGGCGGCGATCCGCAACTGGGCCGGGCGGTTCATCGCCAACGGTATCGACTACAACGACTTCGTCCGCACGACGGCGGTGATCGACCGCTGGGACGAGTGGCTGCAGCGGTGGACCGAGACCGCTGAGATCCACGTGGCTCTCGCCGAGGCGGCGGCCGCGGCGGGCCGGGAGCGCAGCGCCGGCGAGGCCTACGCGCAGGCCGCCGTCACCTACCACTTCTCCAAGTTCGTGTGGGTGCTCGACCCCGAGCGTAACCGCGCGAACACCGAGGCGGCGATCCGGTGCCTGTATGAGGCCCATGCGCGCCTTGACCCCACCGCGGAGCGCGTGGAGGCGCCCATCGACGGAGGCGCGGTGGTCGCCAACCTGCGCCGGCCACCCGCCGCGGCCGCGCCCGTTCCGCTGGTGATCCTCATCCCCGGGCTGGACTCGACCAAGGAGGAGTTCTTCCGCTGGGAGTCGGTGTTCCTGGAGCGCGGAATGGCGACGCTCTCGCTCGACGGGCCGGGCCAGGGGGAGACCGGCCTGCGGATCGACATCCGCCGCGAGTACGAGCTCGCCGTCGCGGCGATCCTCGACGCGGTGGCGGGGCGGCCGGAGCTCGACGGTGACCGGATCGGCGCCGTGGGGGTCAGCCTCGGCGGTCACTACGTCGTGCGCGCCGCCGCCTTCGAGCCGCGCATCAGGGCGCTGGCCGGGATCAGCGGACCCTATGACTTCGCTGCTGGGTGGGACGCGATGCCGGCGCTGACCCGGGAGACCGTCGTCCACCACACCGGCGCCTCGTCCGACGCGCAGGCCCGCTCGCGCGCCGCCGAGCTCAACCTGTCCGGGGTGGCCGAGCGCGTGTCGGCGCCGTGCCTGGTTGTGACGGGGAAGCTCGACCGTGTGATCGCGTGGAAGCAGACCAAGCGGATCGCCGACGCCGTCCCCGGGGCCGAGTGGGTGCTCTACGAGGACGGCACCCACGTGTGCAACAACATCCCCTACAAGTACCGGCCCTTGGTGGCGGACTGGATGTGGGCGCGGTTGGCATGACCGGCGTCGCGGCCTTCCCGCGCGAGCAGTGGGGCGCTTTCGTCGGCGGCCGGTGGGTCGACGTCGGCGATCGGGCGACCTTCGGCGTCACCGAGCCGGCCACCGGGCGGGAGATCGCTCGCGTGGTCGACGGCGACGCCGAGCTGGTCGCCGAGGCGGTCGCGGACTCGCGTCAGGCATTCGCGCAGTGGCGGGCGCTCGCCCCCCGGGAACGTGGTCGCCTGCTGCGCCTCGTCGCCGCCACAATCCGCGAGCACCTCGACGAGCTGGCCGAGCTGGAGGCGCGGGAGGTCGGCAAGCCGCGGCGCGACGCCTTGCGCTTTGACCTCTCCTTCTGCCACGCCGGCTACGACTACTACGCCGGTCTGGCCGACACACTGCACGGCGAGATCCTGGACCAGGGCCCGATCGAGGCCCGCGTCATCTACGAGCCCTACGGCGTGGTGGCGGCGATCCTGCCCTTCAACTGGCCGCCGATTCACTTCACCAAGAAGTGCGCGCCCGCGCTTGCCGCCGGGAACACCGTCATCGTCAAGCCGGGCGAGCAGGCGCCGCTGACGGTGCTGCGGCTCGTCGAGCTGGCCAACGAGGTGCTGCCGCCGGGCGTGATCAACGCCGTGCCTGGCCTGAGCGCCGGGCCTGCGCTGTCCAGCCACCCGCGCGTCGAGCGGATCACCTTCACCGGGGCGACCGAGACCGGCCGGCGGGTCCTACGCGGCGCCGCGGAGAACCTGACGTTCGCGACGATGGAGCTCGGGGGCAAGAACGCGGTCATGGTCCTCGCCGATGCCGACCTGGACGAGGCGGTCGACGTGGTCGTGGAGGGGATGTTCTACAACCAGGGAGAGGCGTGCACGTCGACGGCGCGGATCCTGGTCCACGATTCCATGCACGACGCGTTTCTGGAGCGGTTCGGCGCGGCCGTGACGCGGCTGGTGGTGGGCGACGGACTGGATCCCGCGACCGACATCGGAGCGATGGTGACCGCCGATCACCGCGACAAGGTGCTCGCCCACCTGCAACGGGGACTGGACGAGGGGGCCCGGCTGGTCGTCGAGGGTCAGCTGCCCACCGACGAGCGGCTGCAGGGTGGTTACTGGGTCGCCCCGACCGTGCTGGCCGACGTGACCCCGGAGATGTCCATCGCTCAGGAGGAGATCTTCGGGCCGATCGCCTGCGTCCTGCGGTTCACCGAGGAGGACGACGCCGTCGAGATCTGCAACGGCACCCGCTATGGCCTCACCGCCGCCATCTGCACCACCGACGAGACGCGGGCCTACCGGATCGCGCAGCGTCTCGAGGTGGGCATGGTCTTCGTCAACAACTACATGCGGCGCGCGTTCCTCGGCTCGCCGTTCGGCGGCCAGAAGGAGAGCGGGTTCGGGCGCGAGAACGCGATCGAGACCCTCCACGAGTTCGTGCGCTCCAAGAACATCCGGTTCCGGTCCGGCCGCAGCGAGATCCCCACTTGGCCGCCGCGCGACTGACCGGCGAACGGGCCAAGCTCAGTCCTGCGCCCGGGGTACGGCCTCCTTGGCGTCGTGGTGAAGCTCGGTGTTGCGGTTGGACTGCGGGTCGCGCTCGAGCGCGAGGCTCCCGCCCGCGGTGAAGTACGGCTTGCCCGCGATGACCAGATCCTCGGCGGGGAAGCGAGTGATGATCTCGCAGCCGTCGCCGGTGACCACCAGCTGCTCCTCGATGCGCGCCGCCGACCAGCCGTCAGAGGCAGGCCAGAACGTCTCGAGCGCGAACACCATCCCCTCCTGGATCTGCTCCGGGTGATCGAGTGAGACCAGCCGGCTGAAGATCGGCTTCTCCCAGATCGTCAGGCCCACCCCGTGGCCGAACTGCAGCGCGAAGGCCGCCTCCTCGTCGGGGAAGCCGAACTCCTGGGCCTTGGGGAACACCTCCACGACCTCCGCGGTGCTCACGCCGGGGCGGATGAGGTCGATGGCGGCGTCGAGGTAGTAGCGGCAGCGCTTGTAGGCGTCCACGAGCGGTCGCGAGGCGCTGGCTACCGCGAAGGTGCGGTAGTAGCACGTGCGGTAGCCCATGTAGCTGTGCAGGATGTCGAAGTAGGCCGGGTCGCCGGGGCGCAGCGCGCGGTCGGTGAACACGTGGGGATGCGGGCTGCAGCGCTCACCCGAGATCGCGTTGACGCCCTCTACGAACTCCGAGCCCATCTCGTAGAGGACGCGGTTGACCAGCGCGACGCAGTCGTTCTCGCGGATGCCGGCGCGCATCGTGCGGTAGAGCTCCTCGTAGGCGGCGTCCACCATTGCGCAGGCCATGTTGAGCAGCGTGATCTCGTCCTGGGTCTTGATCATGCGCGCCTGCTGCATGAGCTGCTGGCCGTCGACCACGGCGATGCCCTCCCGCTGCAGGGCGAACAGCACCGGCGGCTCGATCGCGTCGATCCCCACGGGCTCGGAGAGCAGGCCGCGCTGCTCGAGCTCGACGCGGATCTTGGCGGCCACATCCTCGGCGCGCCCGGACTCGGGCGACATGGCGCCCCGCATCGTCGAGATCCCGGCGCGGCTGCGGCCCTCGCTCAGCCACGGGTTGTAGAGCTGGTGGTGGCGGGCGGCCGAGCCGAAGTCCCACATGATCGGCTCGTCGCCCTGGGGCAGCAGGCAGAAGCGATTGAGCTTGTCCTGCGCCCACGTGCCGATGTGGGTGGCCGTGATGTAGCGGATGTTGGACATGTCGAAGCAGAGCAGGGCCCCCAGTTCCGACCCGGCCAGCAGCCCCTTGATCCGGGACAGACGCTCCTCGCGGAGCCGGTCGTGGCGGACCCGGTCCTCCCAGTCAACGCCCATCACGCCGTAGCTGTGCAGACCCACTGGCTTCACCCCATCTTCATGTCGGTGCAAACGATTGCAGACAGCATACCCCCGACCTTGACGCCCCTCAACCGCTCGGCTAGAGTCCCTGCAATCGATTGCAACGTGAGGAATTGAGAGGGCTATGGGCGGCGATCAGGTGACCAGTCTCGGCTGGGTGGGCGTGGGGCGCATGGGGCGGGCGCTGGTCATGAGGCTGCTGCGCGCGGGCCACGAGGTCACCGTCTACAACCGAACGCGCGAGAAGGCCGCGGACCTCGAGGCGCATGGCGCGGTCGTGGTGGACAGCCCGGCCGATCTCGCCGATCGCGACATCGTGTTCACGATGGTGGCCGGCTCCGCCGACGTCGAGCAGGTCTGCGCAGGGCTGCTGTCGCGCCCCGACGTCGCTCCCGGCCTCATCGTCGACTCCACCACGATCTCCCCGTCGGCCGCTGAGCAGATCCGCGCCCGCGCGCTCGAGCGCGGGACCGCGATGCTGGCGGCCCCGGTCAGTGGCAACCCCAAGGTCGCCGAGTCCGGACGGCTCACCATCGTCGCCTCCGGACCCCACAGCGCCTGGGAGCAAGCTCGGCCGTATCTGGAGGTGCTGTGCCGGCAGGTCACCTACGTCGGCGAGGGAGAGCGCGCGCGGCTGGTGAAGATCTGCCACAACCTCATGCTGGGGGTCGTCGCCCAGTGCATGGCCGAGATCACGGTGCTGGCGGAGAAGGGAGGCGTCGCGCGCGCCGATTTCCTCGAGTTCCTCAACGACAGCGTCATGGGCTCGACCTTCACCCGCTACAAGTCGCCGGCCTACATCAACCTCGATTTCACGCCCACCTTCACCCCCGAGCTCCTGCTCAAGGACTTCCATCTCGGCTTCGAGGCCGCGCGGGATCTCGATGTGGCCATGCCGCTGGCGGCCGCCACCGAGCAGATCGTGCAGGCCCTCAAGGGCCAGAAGGGCAACGAGGTCGATTTCGCTGCTCTCATCGAGCTATCCGCTCAGGCGTCCGGCCTGACGCTGGAGCCCGAGAACGTCGAGGTGGACGACGGCCTCGCCCCGCCGGCGAGCGCCGCCAACGACGACGGCGACGGCGACGGCGACGGCGACGGCACCGTGCCACGCGGCGGCCTCCACGCGCGCTCAGTGAGCACATCCTGACCCAGGAAGGACCACGAGCGCCGACGGCCCGCACGTCTTGACCCCGCGCGGACCGTCGGCAGGAGCAGCAGGCCCCTTGTGGGTGTTGACAAGCTCTTGTGCGTGGGCCGCCGCAACCGCGGCCACGCATCTATTCCCCCTACCGGATGCGGATCCTCCCGGGTCCGGCGATTCATCGGGGCGGCGCGCCCACGATTTGTAGGGGTCCCAGGCGCGAAGCTTCAGCCAGGCTGACGCCCGACGGGACGCGCGCGGCGCCTCAGCCGACCGGCGCCACCGCCGACTTGACGAGCTTGGTCTCAGGCGAGATGTAGGTGCCGCGGTTCTCGCCTTGGCAGATGGCGGCGATGGCGCCGCGCTCGTCGAAGTCGAAGACATGCAGCGGCAGCTCGTAGTCGCGCGCCAGCACGATCGCCTGCTGATCCATCACCCGCAGGTCGCGCTCCAGGACATCGCTGTAGCCCAGCGTGTCGTAGCGATGCGCGCCGGGCTCCTTGCGGGGATCGCGGTCGTAGATGCCATCGGTGCCGTGCTTGGCCAGCAGGATCGCGTCGGCGCGCAGTTCGATCGCGCGCTGCACGGCGGGATAGTCCGTGGTGACGTAGGGCTGGCCGATGCCGCACGCCAGCAGCACCAGCCGGTCGCGCTCCAGATGCGAGAGGGCCCGCAGTCGGATGAAGGGCTCCGCCATCGACTGCATCGGCAGCGCGGTCATCAGGCGCACGTCCTCCAGCCCCCGGTGCTTGAGCACGCCGCGCAGCAGGATCCCGTTCATGACCGTTCCGAGCATCCCGATGTTGTCGGCCTCGGCGCGCTCGATGCCCCATTCCTCGGCCACATTGCCGCGGAAGAAGTTGCCGCCCCCCACTACCACCGCCTCCTCCACGCCCAGGGCACGCGCGGCAATCAGCTCGTCGGCGACGTACCCGATCGCGCCTGAGTCCAGCCCAAAGGGCACGGCTCCGGCAAAGGCACGTCCGCTGAGCTTGACGATCACGCGCCGGTAGCGGAGCGGAGACACGGGGCAAGCCTAGCGTACGGCTGCCGCCGTTCCGGGTCGCCGCGAGCCGCCGTCAAACCTGGCAGGCTTGCGGTCAGATGCAGCATCCGGGCGCGGCCCAGACGTCGCCGGCGCACCAACCGGGCACGCGCCGTGCCCGGGCCCGCGACTGGTTCTCGCCTCAAGCCAACGTCACCGGGCGCGGGATCGTCGCCAGCTACAGCGCCCGGTTCTGGGGGATCGTCGTGGTCCTCGGCGTCATCACCGGGCTGGGTGCCGCCGCTCTCGTCGGCCTCCTGCACCTGGTCGAGCACCTCGCCTACGGGTACCGCAGCGGCCCGTTCCTCGACGGCGTAGCCGCCTCCGCCTCGTGGCGCCGGGTCGCGGCCCTGTTGGTGGCCGCCGTGGTCGTCTCCGTCGGCACGTACGTGTTGGGGCGCCTGCCGGTGTCGGGCGGCATCGAGGTGTCAGAGGCGGTGTGGCTGCGCGGGGCCCACATGGCGCTGGTGCCGAGCATCGCCCGCGCGGTGATCTCGATCGTCACCGTCGCCCTCGGCGTCTCCCTCGGGCGCGAGGGCGCCCCGCAGCTCGTCGGAGCGGCGTCGGCCAGCCGCCTGTCTGACTGGGGGGCGCTGCCGACCTGGCAGCGGCGACTGCTGGTGGCGTCGGGCGCCGGGGCGGGCTTCGCCGCCGTCTACAACGTGCCCCTGGGCGGAGCGCTCTTCGCGCTCGAGGTGCTGCTGGGGACCCTCGCGCTCCCACTGGTCCTGCCTGCGCTGGCGACCTCGGTGATCGCCACCACGGTGGCGTGGATCTGGCTGGGAACCGGCCCGGTCTACCGTCTGCCCAGCTACGCCGTGCACCCGCAGCAGCTGGCCTGGGCCGCCGTGGCGGGGCCGATCATCGGCGTCGTGGCCATCGTCTGGGTGCGCATCATCGCCTGGGCCGGCACTCACCGCCCGCAGGGCCGCGGCCGCTACATCGCCCCCTTTGTCGTCTTCTTCATCCTCGGGTTGGTCTCGCTGCGGTACCCCGCGCTACTGGGCAACGGCAAGGGTGTCGTCCAGCTCGCCGCGGTCGGCAGCATCTCGCTGGGCCTGCTGTGGGTGCTCTTCATTCTCAAGCCCCTGGCCACCGCCGCCTGCCTGTGGACCGGGTCACCCGGCGGGCTCTTCACGCCCTCCCTGACGATCGGCGCGCTGCTTGCGGGGATCCTCGGCTACGGCTGGCTGCACCTCTTCCCGGGCGCGCGGATCGGCAGCTACGCCATCATCGGCGGCGGCGCGTTCCTGGCGGCGGCGATGCAGGGACCGCTGTCAGGCGTGGTCCTCGTGCTCGAGCTCACGCGCAACTTCGACTCCCTGATGGCCCCGACCCTGGTGGCCGTCATCGAGGCGACGGTCATCGCCCGGCGGCTGGGCGCCCCGTCGATCTACTCCGCCCGGCTCCGACCCGACCCCGACGACCTGTCCACGCGGTCGGCCGGCACCGCCGCGATCGACACCCTGGAGCGGGCCGGGTCCCTGCCGGGCGACGAGCCGGACGACGAGCCCGGGGACGACCCCGGGGATCTGCGCTGACGCGGGGCGCACGTCAACGGCGGCCATCGAGGGCGGCACGGGCGAACCGCGGCGGGGCCTGCGGCGGATCTTGGAGGACATAGCGCCAAGATCGGCCACAACCCCTTTAAACGCCAAGAGCCCCGGCCGAAAGACCGGGGCTCTTGGTCAAAACATCTCGGGCCTAGGCTGCGCGCCTGAGCTCCTCGAGGTCGGTGCTCATGGCCAGGCGACTCAGACCCTGGTTCTCCAGCTCCCGAGCCTTGCTGAGCGGGATGCCCAGCTCGATCCCGGTCTGCCGGAGGTTGAGCGGCTCGGCGCCCTCCAGGCCGAAGCGGAGCCGGATGACGTTGCGCTCGGCCTCGGGCAGCCGCTGGACCGCGCCGCTGATGAGCTCCTGGCGCTCCGCCGACTCCACCTCTTCGGTGGGCTCGGGCCGGTCGGAGGCGAGCAGATCGCCAAAGGCGGTCTCGCCGTCCTCGCCGACGGGCTGGTCAAGGCTCGTCAGGCCCCGGGTGAGCTCGCGCAGCTCGGCGACCTCTTCGACGTCGAGCTTGGCCTCGGCTGCGATCTCCTCGTCGGTGGGCTCCCGGCCCAGCTTGGTGCTGAGCTCGGACTCCACCTTGCGCACCTTGGTCTGGCGCTGCGCGACGTGCACAGGCAGACGGATGGTGCGGCCGTGGTTCTGCAGGCCGCGCTGAAGCGCCTGGCGAATCCAGAGGGTGCCGTAGGTGGAGAACTTGAACCCGCGGCGCCAGTCGAACTTCTCGACCGCGCGGATCAGGCCCAGCATGCCCTCCTGGACCAGGTCCTCCATAGGGAGGCCGTGGCCCTGGTACCGGCGCGCCTGCGAGACGACCAACCGAAGGTTCGAGTTGATCATCTTCTCCTTGGCAGCCAGGTCCCCGCGCTCGATGCGCTTGGCCAGCTCGATCTCCTCCGCCGCGGTCAGCAGCGGATGCGTACGAGCCGAACGCAGGAACAGGTCAAGCGAGTTCTCCGTCATGGCGCCTGTGCCGGCGCCCGCGGTCAAACGCGCGTCGCCAGTCGCCAGGCGGCTCGCAGCGGGCCGCGCCGGGCGACGCCGCGGCTGGCGGCGTGCCGACGGTGCACCAGAGGCCGTGCCGTGCTCTCCACGACCACGGGCCCGTGCGCGCTGGTTGGTGTCGTGATGTTCGCTGCGACCCTTCGCCGGGGTCTCGCGCACATCGTTTTCAAAACTGTTCAGAACGATCTCCGTGTCTCGCATGGGTTTTCTACGCCAGTAATACTATCACTTTGTTCGATGATTGTCGAACAAAGAGACTCCAACTGGCGGACAAGGCCTGGGGACGCTTATTCGCCCCCAGACGAGTGTTTCCCGCCTTCCCTGCAATTACGCAGGCAGGCTCTCAAATGGACGTATTAGCTGGATAAGAACCGCGACAAATGGTGCGCAACCGCACTTACCGAGCCTCCTATCGGGGCTCAGATTCCCCCACATGGGGGGTCAGATGTCACTTACGGACCGTTGGACCCGCCGATCAGGCGATTAGGTTCCGCTGACCAGCTTCGCGATGTCGGGCGTTCCGAGTCCGGTCACCAAATCGTACCCGGGCCCGGCCGAATATGCACCATTCGCGCCCACGGTGATGTCGTGGAAGGCGCTTGCCGGCACGGTGGAGTACAGGATCGGGCCCGCGAAGCCCAGTGATCCGCCGTGCGCGCCCTCCGCGCGGGCCCAGATGCCCTGCCACGACGGTGCGCTGGCGCTGGTGCCGCCGATGCCCTCGACCGTCCCGCCGACGACGACGTCATACCCGCTCTCGGGGTCTGCGTCGAGGCTGACGTCAGGGACGCCGCGGGTTGGCGGCGCGGCCGCGGCCAGCACCTTCGCGTTGGCCTGGAACGGCGCGGCGGGCTCGACCGGGCTGAGTCCGCCGCCGCCCGCGTACCAGGTGATCTCGGTCAGCGGGTTGTTGGAGAGCACGCTCGTGCCGCCCACGCCGATCCCATAGGGGCTGGAGGCGGGGTAGTTGGTGTCCGGGATCCCGGCGGGGACGCCGTTGACGCCGGTGATCGCCGGGCACTGCGAGCCGGTGTCACCGGAGGAGAAGAACATCGTCTGGCCCTGCGCGGCCGCCTGCTTGAGCACGGCGTCCAGGCCGGTGGTGAAGCCCGAGGCGTCGGCCAGGAGGTCGCACTCGCCGGCGGAGAAGCTGCCCTGGCGCGACAGGTCGTCGGTGACCCACTTGTTGATCGTGGTGAGAATGTCATCGTCGCTCAGCGAGGGCCCGACGTAGACGTTGAGCGTCGTCACGCCGGGGGCGAACGCGGTGGAGTACTGGCTGTCCAGGTCCCACTCGTCGTCACCGGAGGTGTCGGTGGAGGGGGCCCCGACGTTGACCTGATTCCACGTGACCGCAGGCAGCCCGTAGGTCTGCTCGAACGTGGCCAGATCGGCCTCGGGCTGGCTGACGTCGCCTTCGGTGATGATCGACAGCTGCTGGCCGGTGCCGGTCTGCCCCGACGGTGCGTCGTACATGGACCAGAAGTCCTGTGGCGCGTAGGTCGCGGGGTAGTTGAGCGAGGTCGGGAGCCCGGCGGCCGGGAACGCGGCCCGGCCGCTGGCAAACGCATCGGCGGAGCGCACGGACGGCTTGGGAACCGCCACCTTGGCCAGGCTGGATAGCCCGAGCACAGCGCTGACATTGGCGGCGAACGCCTTGGGCAGTTGTGCCGGCGTGCCGGCTGCGAAGAAGTTGCCGTTGGCGGCGCTGTGGAACTTGCGCAAGCCGGTCTGCAGCGCCTGTGAGATCTGACCGGAGGAGCCCGACAGCGTCACCAGCAGGCGGTTGGAGGAGACCGAGGCGACGGTCAGGTGGTTGGCCGCGGCCCACGTGCGGATGGCGTCGACGGTGGCGGTGCCCGGCGCGAACTGGGCGGCGAACTGGGCGGGGGTCAGCGCGGCGTGGGGCTTGGCGAGGAGCGCGTTCAGCGCGCCGGCGTTGCGCTCGGCCAGCACGAGAGTGATCGACATGCGCGACGCGGTGTAGGCACCGTTGTCCGTGGCGTTCTGGACCCGCCACGCGGATGTGCCGGCGGTCCCGGCGAGAGCCGACGGCGCGAAGGCCATCGCGGCGGTCATGGTTGCGGCTGCAATCGTCAGCCATGGACGCCTTCTGGAGCCGGTTCTCATCGGTACACCCTCCTGGTTCGCTCTGGACCGGCGCTCGCCTGGTCGAGCGCCGGGATCGCGCACCTGATCTACCACGAAGTGGTGGATTTGAAACCCGAGGGCCCGGGACCTAGAAATACAGGCGTTCCATCGCGCTGTCGTCCGAATCGGGCTCGGCGAAGGTCTCCCGAGCGAGGTCGAGGAACGCGGCGACGGCAGGGGGGAGGCGGCGGCCCTCGCGCCAGGCCAGGGTGATGTCACGCCGCAACGACGGATCCACCAGCCGCGATACGGCAACCTCGGCGCCCGGGCGGTCGGCGTCGGAGCGCGGCAGGATGGATACGCCAAAGCCGCGGGCGACGAGGCGGCGGATGCGCTGGCTCTCGTTGGACTCGAGCGTGACGCGGGGCTCGAAGCCGACCTGGCGGCCGGCGGCCTCCAGGAGCTCGCGCAGACGGGCGCCCGAGCGGAAGCTGATGAACTGCTCGTCGGCGAGCTCGGCCATGCGCACCTTGGGGCGGCCGCTGAGCGGGTGATCGAGCGGCAGCAGCACCACGAGCTCCTCGGAGACCAGCTGATGGAGGCCGAGGCCATGGGACTCCACCCGCTCGGTGACCGACAGGAACGCCAGATCGAGCTCGTCGACGCGAAGCATCTCGGCCATCTCCTCGCTGGATTGCTCGCGTACGGTCAGCCCCACCCCGGGATGGCGGTCGTGAAACAGCGCCAGGGGGAGCGACAGGTCCACCGGGCCCATGGTGTGCATCGCCCCGATCGTGACGTGGCCGGTGTCCATCCCGCGCAGCGCCTGCAGCTCGGTGCCGGCGGCCTCGAGCTCGGCCAGTACCCGGCGGGCGCGGGCCACCAGCACGCCCCCGGCCTCGGTCAGCGCCACCTGGCGGGTGGTGCGCTCCACCAGCGGGAGCCCCACCTCGTCCTCGAGGCGCCGGATCTGCTGGGACAGGGCCGGCTGGGCGACATGCTCGCGCGCGGCCGCGCGCGTGAAGTTCAGCTCCTCAGCAAGTGCGACGAGGTAGCGTAGCTGCCGCAGTTCCATAAGCGGCGATTATAAATCACTCCGACTACACGTCTTGGACTTCTAGAGCAGGAGGGCTCATCATTCTCCACGCAGTACCTCTCCTCCCTCGAGCGCGCCCCGAGTCCGGCCTCATATCCCGCCGGTTCCGGGGCGCTCTCTCTTAAGCAGCCGACCCGGCGCGGTCAGCTCAGCCCGAGCAAGCGCGCGGCGTTGTCCTTGAGCACCAGGGGCCGGACCTCGTCGCGGATAGGCAGCTTCTCGAAGTCAGACAGCCACCGATCCGGCGTGATGAGGGGGAAGTCGGATCCGAACAGCATCTTGTCGCGCAGCCGTGTGTTGATGTACTGCACGAGGATCTCCGGGAAGTACTTGGGCGACCAGCCGCTCAGATCGATGTACACGTTGGGCTTGTGCACGGAGATGGCCAGGGCCTCCTCCTGCCAGGGAAAGGACGGGTGCGCCAGGATGATGTCCAGGCCCGGGAACTCGGCCGCCACGTCGTCGACCGCCATCGGGTTGGAATACTTCAACCGCACCCCACCCCCGCCGGGCATGCCGGCGCCGATGCCGGTGGTCCCGGAGTGGAACAGGGCGATCAGACCCGCCTGGGCGATGACGTCATAGAGCGGGAACCATTCGGGATCGTTGGGCCAGAACGCCTGGGTGTTGGGGTGGAACTTGAACCCGCGCACCCCGGCCGCGATGAGCTCCTCGGCCTCGCGCACCGCCAGCTTGCCCTTGTGCGGGTCCACCGAGCCGAACGGGATGAGGACGTCAGGATTGGCCCGAGCCGCCTCGAGCACCTCCGAGCTGCCGAGACGGTGGCGGCCCATCCCGGCCTCGTCGTCGACGTTGAAGATCACCGCCACCAGGTTGCGCTCCCGGTAGTAGTCCGCGACCTCTTGGGCTGACGGCTGGGGCGGATGGCCGCCGAAGTACCTGCCGGCCGCCTCCAGGATCTCCAGCGTGACCGGGTCCTGAGGCTCGTCGTGGTTGCGCTCGGCGTGCACGTGCACGTCGATCGCCGCGACCTGGTCCAGATCGATCGAGGCAGTGGCCATTGCGGGTTCAGCCGTAGAGCCGGACGAGCGACTCCGCGACCAGCGCCGGCTTCTCTGAGCCCTTGACCTCCACGGTCACCTTCAGCTTCATCTGCTTGCCCCCGGGGACGTCGGAGACCTCCATCACCTCCGCGCCGCCGCGCCACTCGGCGCCCACGGGCAGGGGAGCGGGGAAGCGGACCCGATCCAGGCCATAGTTGACGCCGGTCTTGGCGTCCGAGACGGTGAGCAGCTCGCCGGAGATCGGCGCCAGCAGCGACAGCGTGAGGAAACCATGGGCGATGGTGCCGCCAAACGGGGATTCCTTGGCGCGCTCGACGTCGACATGGATGTACTGATGATCGTCAGTCGCATCGGCGAACTGGTTGACGCGATCCTGCTCCATCACTCGCCATTCCGTGTAGCCGGCATGCTTGCCGACGAGGTCCTGGAGGCCGGCCAGATCGGTGACCAGGCCCGAAGTCTCTGAAGTGCTCACGATCGTCCTTTGCGCGTTGGTCTATGCGTCCAGAAATCCTGCACGCCGGCCGCACGGCCGCCTGAGATCGGTGAACGCTACCAGCGCGGCGAGGCCCCGCTCGGCGGGGCGCCGCGCGCCGAGCGCTTGGCGCGGCGGGAGTCCCAGGCCGCGGCCTGACGCCGCGTCTGCGGTCGGGCGGTCCGAAGGTGGGACGTATACTGAGCCGACCCCTACGAGGAGCGACGCGGTGCAGGAAATGGTGATCTACGGCGTGAGCTTCGACATGGTCGGCAAGCAGCCGATCGTGCTGCTCAAGACCGTCGAGAGCAACAAGTTCCTGCCGATCTGGATCGGTCATCCAGAGGCGGCGGCCATCCTGATGAAGCTCCAGGGCGCCTCCACGCCGCGCCCGATGACCCACGATCTGCTGTCGGACATGCTCGGCGAGCTCGAGGTCGAATGCACCCGCGTGGCCGTCACCGAGCTGCGCGAGAACACGTTCTACGCCTCGATCTCGCTACGCGCCGGCGGGCGGGATCTGGAGATCGACTCCCGGCCCTCGGACGCGCTGGCTCTGGCCGTGCGCTCCGGCGCCCCGATCTTCGCCGCCGACGAGGTGATCACCGAGTCCGCCATCGAGTTCGAGCACGAGGTGGAGGACACCGAGGAGGTCGTCGAGAAGTTCAAGGACTTCCTGGACAAGGTGACCCCGGAGGATTTCGCCTCCGACGAGTAGGCGCTGCGGGCCGTGGGGCCGTCGGGCCGTGGGGCCGTTGGGCCGTTGGGTCGGCGGGGCGGCCGCGGAGCGGACGGATCTCACACTCCGGCGGACGGTGGCGAGGTAGGCTGGCCCGCGCCCAGGCTGTCGTGACGGGGGGAGTCGCGGACGGCCGTCAAAGTCCAAACCGACGCCCTACCGGGGGCGGCGAAAGGTGAAAAGAGATGAGTGTGCGTGGTGCTTGCCGCCCGCAGCTGTGGCTGCGGGGTGGCGCGTTGCTGGTGGCTGCCGTTCTGACCCTCCCCATCGCCGGCGCGACGGCCAAGACGCCGAGCGGGCGCGACGTGACGTCGGCGCGAAAGCTGATGGGCGACCTCGCCCGCTTCTACCAGGCGGGGCTGGACACGCGCCGGCAGGCGCACGCTGCCGTCAACGCCTCGGTCCAGATGATCAAGGCCACGTGCCCGAACGCCCTCCCCGCCACGCTGAGCGACGGCCCCAAGCGCGAGCAGGCGGTGTCGATGCAGATGCTCACCGAGGCCGCCTATGACCTCGCCCTGGTCGCCTCGCAACCCACCGACCATGCGGCGCTGGTGGAGGCGGCCGCCCTCGACCAACTCCACTTCAGCCGGCGCGCGGCCACCCGCGACGCGCGTGAGATCGCGCGCGGCCAGCGGCTCACGGCGGCGCTCAAGACTTCGGACCTGTGCGCGGACCTCCAGGCCGCCGCGGCCAACGGCTTCACCAGTGTGCCGCCCGCGACCCGACACTTCGTGGCCATGGTCAATCGCGTCTTCTCGGTCCCCGCTCCATCGTTCGATGACCTCGACAAGCACCTCGGGCCCTACCTGACCACCCGGCGCGACAAGGCCGCGGTCAAGCGGGTGCGCGACCTCGGCATGCGCTACACCGAGTTCGCCTTCACCCTGGGCCTGAACGCGGGGGGGAAGCTGGTCTCGGTGCTCACCGGCATGCCCGACCCGCTGGACGGTCAGGCGGGGACGACCGCCGCCGCCAACACGCGCTCAACCAGCGCGTCGAACGAGATCCCGGCTGCCTCGGCGGCGAGCGGCAGCAGGCTGGTCTCGGTCAGCCCCGGGATGGGATTGGCCTCGAGCACGTAGAGCTCGCCGGTGGCGGTCTCCAGCATGAGGTCGATGCGGCCGAAGCCCGAGCAGCCGAGCAGCTCGTAGGTCTCCAGCGCGATCTCGCCGGCGCGTGCTGCCACCGACTCGTCAAGCTCGGCAGGGCAGACAAACCGGGTGCGGCCGATCTCGTAGCGTGCCTCGAAGTCGTAGAAGTCCTCCTGCTCGGGCACCGCCTCGACGACCGGCAGCACCACCGGCGCGCCGTCCTGCTCGAGGATCGAGACCGCCAGCTCCCGGCCCTCGACGTAGCGCTCGAGCAGGACCTTGCGGTCATAGGAGAACGCGGCCACCAGCGCGGTGGGGACATCGGCGGCAGTCCGGGCGAACTTGATCCCCAGCGCCGACCCCTGGCGAGCGGGCTTGACCACGATCGGGAACTCCAGCCGGTCCTCGATCGCGGGCAGGGCCTGGGCGGCGCCCAAGGCCCCCAGGGCGGTCTCGTTGAAGGCGTAGAAGTCCGGCGTCGGGATCCCGCGATCGCGCATGGCGTGCTTGGCCAGCACCTTGTCCGAAGCGCGGATGCACGCCGAGATCCCCGATCCGGTGTACGGGATCCCCACCACTTCGAGCAGCTCCTGCACCGTGCCGTCCTCGCCGTCGGATCCGTGCAGCGCGACGAAAGCCACGTCGGGCTGGTGGGTGGTCAGCTCGGTGACGAGGTCGGGCCCAACGTCGATGGCGATGGGCTCGTGGCCCAGTCGCTCGAGCGCGTCCTGGACCCTCGCTCCCGACCGCAGCGACACCTGGCGCTCCAGCGAGCGCCCGCCCTTGAGGACGGCCACACGCATCTGACTCACCCCGCGCGCTTGTGCTTGGCGGTCAAGGGGAGGACCTTGGCCAGCTCCTCCTCCGTCCGCCGTCCCCGGTCCGGTCCTGCGGCGCGCTCCGCGGCGATCCGCGCAGCGGCGGGCGTGACGTCGGGCCGTGCGGCCGCCTCCTCGCGCCGTGGCTCGGCGGGCTGAGCGCCGGTGAGCGTGCCGTACATCGCCACCTGCTCGCGGACGACCTCGCCGATGCGGCGGATCCCCTCGCGGATGGCGTCCTCGTCGACACCCGAGAAGTTCAGGCGCATCGCCGATCCGCCCCGCCCGTCGACGAACGCCGCGCGGCCCGGGACGAACGCGACGTGCTCGCGCAGTGCGCGGGCGAGCAGGTCGGTGGTGTCGATGTAATCGGGCATCGTGGCCCAGATGAACAGCCCGCCCCGCGGATGGGTCCACTCGGCCTCGCGCGGGAAGTGCTCGGCCAGCGCGTCGAGCATCACGTCGCGGCGACGGCGGTAGATCTCCAGCAGCGACCGGACGTAGTCGTCCCACGGGCCCGCGTCGAAGTAGGCGGCCACGAAGTACTGCGAGATCGACGAGGAGCACAGGTCCGAGCCCTGCTTGCCGATCTGCATCTTCTGGAGGATCGGCGCCGGGGCGGCGGCCCAGCCCAGCCGAACGCCGGGCGAGAGGATCTTGGAGAACGTGCTGGCGTAGATGACGAACTCGTCGTCAAGTGAGTGCAGCGTCGGCAGCGCCTCGCCCTCGTAGCGCAGCAGCCCGTACGGGTTGTCCTCGAGCACGATGAGCTCGCGCTCCCCCGCGATGCGCACAAGCTCGCGCCGGCGCTCCAGCGACATCGTCACGCCGGCGGGGTTGTGGAAGTTGGGGACCGTGTAGATGAACTTCGGCCGGCGCCCGGTGCGCTCCAGCTCGTCCAGCGTGGCCTCGAGCTCGTGTACGCGCATGCCGTCGCGATCCATCGTCACCTGGACGACGTCCGCCTGGTAGGAGCAGAAGGTGGGGATGGCCCCCGGGTAGGTGGGGGCCTCGGCGACGACCACGTCGCCCGGGTCCAGCAGCGTCTTGCAGACAAGGTCGATGACCTGCTGCCCGCCCGTCGTGACGAGCACCTCGTCAGTGTCGATCTCCATGCCCTCGGCCGCCATCACCCGGGCGATGCACGCCTTGACCCGGGCAAAGCCCTCGGTGGGCCCGTACTGCAGCGCCCGCGCACACGACTCGCTGGCGACGGTGTTCATCAGCGCGGCGTACGAGTCGGCGGGGAACGTCGAGGTGTCAGGCATGCCGCCTGCGAGCGAGATCACGTCCTCGCGCTCGGTCAGCGCCATCAGGTCGCGCATCGCCGACGAGCGCATGACCTTCGTGCGCTGCGCGAACAGCGCTGCGTAGCGCTGAATGTCTCGAGCCGTCGACCGGCGGCGGGTGGTCGAGGGGTGTGAGTTGCGGCCAGGGAGAACGGGGTCCGGGTCGCGCTCGAGCCCGTCGGGGCTCACGCTTCCGTCTCGTCTATCGTCACCACGGTCACGGTACAGCACGGTGCACCTCGTCTTCGACATCTTCCAGGGGATCGGCATTGCCGCGGCGGTGGGCATCAGGCCGTTCCTCCCGGCGGTCGCGGTGGGCGCGCTGGGAGCCGCCGACGTCCAGATCGACTTCGACCACACTTCCTATTCTTTCCTGGAGCAGGCGCCATTCCTGCTCGTGATGGTGATCGGCGTCGTCCTGCTGGCCGTCACCGAGCGCCAGGCCACGCGCCAGCAGCTCGAGGGCCGGTTCGTGGTCGCGGTCCTAGCCGCCGTCAGCCTGGTGCTCGGGGCGCTCTTCTTCGCCGGGGCGCTGGCCCAGGACCGCCACGCCGTGTGGCCGGGCTTCATCGCCGGAGTGCTCTGCGCCGGCGTGGGCATCCTGGCGACGCGCCCGCTGTTGGAGCGCGTCCGGACACGCCTGGACCAGGAGACCGCCGCCATGCTGCCGTTGTTCTCCGAGAGTGGGGCGCTGTTGGCCGCCGTGTTGTCGGTGCTGTTGCCTCCGGTGGGCCTGGTGGTGCTGCTGCTGTTGCTGTGGCTGCTGTTCGCCGGCCGCCAGCGCGGCGAGCAGAAGTACGCGGGACTGCGAATCCTCCGCTAGACCCTCGTGGCCGCTGAGCCCAAGAAGCTTGTGCTCGTCGTCGTCGACGCGATGAAGCCGGCGATGCTGGAGCGCGTCCTTGCCTCCGGCCGCGCGCCGGCGATGGCGCGCATCCAGGAGGAGGGGGTGTACGTCGGGGACTGCGTGGCCGCGTTTCCCTCGGTGACCCCGGTGTGCGCGGCGACGATCACCACCGGCGTCGGGCCCGACCGCCACCTGATCCCGAGCATGAACTGGTATCACCGGGACGAGGGGCGCTATGTGGAGTACGGCTCGAGCTTCTCCGCCAGCCGGCAGTTCGGCGTGCTGCGCTCCCTGACCGACACGGTCTACCGGATGAACGCCGAGCATCTGTCCCACGATGTCGAGACGGTGTTCGAGTCCCTGGACGACGCCGAGGTCCGCACCGCCGGCACCACCTATCTGATCTACCGCGGCCGGCACGAGCACGAGGTCTCCAACGAGTCGGCGCTAGCCCGGATTGCCACATCCACGTTCTTCCGGCGCACCATCGAGGGCCCCCGGGAGCTGTTCTACGCCGACCTGTACGCCTCGCGCCGCACCGGTTGCCGCGGCCAGCTCGGGCTGCCCGGGGCGCGCGACCAGCACACCGGGTGCGTCGGCGCGTACCTGGTGGAGAACGACCTCTTCGACTTCCTCCTCTACTCGCTGCCTGACAACGACGCGTTCTCCCACCGCAACGGCCCCCACGCGCAGGTGACGTCACTGGCCGCGGCCGACCGCCAGATCGAGCGCTTGATGCACGCCGCCGGCGGGCCTGACGAGTTCCTGGAGCAGTACGCGGTGATCGTGTGCTCCGACCACTCCCAGGCCCCGGTGGAGGAGCGCATTCGCCTGGACGCCGCGTTCGAGGACTTCGAGGTCGCGCGGCCCAGCCCGTCGCGCTCGGCGGGGGCCGAGCTCGCGCTCAGCCCCGCGCAGCGCTCGGCGATGATCTACGCGCTGGACCCTGACGACGCGCCGGACACATGTGCGCGCGCGCGTGATGTGGCCGCCGAGCTCGAGGGCGTGGACCTCGTCATGTGGCGCCATGACGGCGAGGCGATAATCCGCAGCCGCCGCGGTGAGCTTCGCTTCGCCGCCGGGGGTGCGCTGACGGACCCCCGGGGCGAGCGCTGGAGCGTGGAAGGCGATCTCGCGGTGCTCCGGGCCGAGATCCAGGACGGGCGCCTCCTGTCCACCGAGTACCCCGACGCGCTCGCGCGGGTGTGGTCGGCGCTGCACTGCCCCACCGCGGGGGACATCCTGCTCTCGGCGGCGCCGGGCTACGAGTTCGTGGACTGGGGCGGGTCCGACCACGTCGGCGGCGGGTCCCACGGTTCTCTGCACCGCTCCGATTCGCTCGGAGCACTTTTGTGGTGCGGTACCGGACCGGATTCTCGTTCAGCGCGCGACCAGTGGTCGCTGCGCGACATCGCGCCGATGATCCGGGCACACTTCGGTCTAGGATCCCCGCCAGGCGGGGATTAGTAGACGGTTAGTGCTGCAGAGTCTTACGGCGATTCGATATTGGACGGCTACATTCACCCGATGCCCGAAGAGCTGACCACGGCCGTTGAGCTGCCCTTCCGCCACCGTGTCCGGCATGGCGTCCGCAAGCCGCACAACTGGGTTCAGCTCATCCGCTTCGCCGCTGTCGGCGCCAGTGGGTACATCGTCAATCTGGCGGTGTTCGCCGTCTGCGTCCACCTCATCGGGATCGACTACAAGCTCGCCGCGGTGGCGGCGTTCGCCGTCTCGGTGCTCAACAACTTCTGGTGGAACCGCCACTGGACGTTCCGCGCGCAGCGCGAGGCGCATCCCGTCGAGCAGGCAGTCAAGTTCTTCGCGATCTCGCTGATGGCGTTCGGCTTCAGCTACGTCGTGCTGGTCTCGCTCGTCGACGGCGCCGGCTTTCCCAAGGTCGTGGCGCAGGCGATCTCGATCGCCGCCGCGACGCCGCTGTCATTCGTGGGGCAGAAGCTGTGGAGCTTTAGGGCCTAAGGGCCCTGTCCGCCCGTCAGCGGGCCTCGTCGTGCTCCGTCCTCCGTTCACCGCCCACCGCCACAGCCGGCGGATCATTCTCCCGCTGCTGGTGGCGCTGGTGGTCCTCGGCGTGCCCGCCGCCGCCGGTGCCGCGACGACCACCGGCAGCGGCCTCACGGGGCTGCCGGGTCCCGCCTCGGGCACACGGGCCAGCGTCACCACCGTGACCAAGACGGTGACCCAGACCGTCGCTGCGTCGGGGTCTCCGGTGCTTGTCACCTCGCTGACCACTCCGCCCAGCGGCTACCGGCTGACCGCCGCGAAGGTGCTGCGGCTCGCCGAGGCCGACCCCAGGGTCCGGGCGGAGCTCCGCAAGCACCTCAAGGCGGTGCCCTACGAGTACACCAAGGGCTTCCCCACCTGGCAGGTGAGCTGGTTCTCGCACACCAAGCCCCAGCGCGAGCTACTCCAGGTCTACGTCGACGACAACACCGGCGCCGTCACCCAGGCGTGGACCGGCTTTCAGGTCGCGTGGACGATGGCCCGCGGGTACGCCGGAGCCTTCGGTCGCCGCGTCAACGCCTGGTACATCTGGGTCCCGTTCTGCATCCTGTTCGCCGCGCCGTTCATCCCGTGGCGGCGCCGGCCGAGCCTGTGGCACCTGGACATCCTGGTGCTGCTCAGCTTCTCGATCTCGCTGGCGTTCTTCAACCACGCCAAGATCGGACTCTCCGTCCCGCTCGTCTATCCCCCGCTCGTCTATCTGATGATCCGGCTGCTGTTGCTCGCCAATGGCCGCGGGCGGCCGAGGCGGCCGCTGCACACGCTGGCGCCCGCCTCGTGGCTGGCCGTGGGGACCGTGTTCCTCATGGCCTTCCGCATCGGGCTCAACATCCTCAACTCCAACGTGATCGACGTGGGCTACTCGGGCGTGATCGGCGCCGACAAGCTGATTCACGGCGTCCCGCTGTTCGGCCACTGGCCCCACGACAACATGTACGGCGACACCTACGGCCCGGTGAGCTACTTCCTCTACGTTCCGTTCCGCCTGATCTTCGGCTGGAGCGGCACATGGGACTCGCTACCTGCCGCGCACGGCGCCGCCATCTTCTTCGACCTGCTCACGCTCGCGGGCCTATACCTGCTTGGGCGCCGGCTCAAGGGCAGCTCGCTCGGCGTGGTGCTGGCCTACTGCTGGGCCGCCTATCCGTTCACGCTGTACGCCCTGAACTCCAACACCAACGACAGCCTCGTGGGCGCCGCGCTGGTGTTCGCGCTGCTGGCCATCCGCTCGGCGCCGGGCCGCGGCGTGATGGCGGCGCTGGCGGGCATGACCAAGTTCGCCCCGTTCGCGCTGGCGCCGCTGTTCATGCGCGGCACCGATGAGCGGCTGCGCTGGCGCTCGGTCATCACCTATGGCGCGGCGTTCGCCCTCACCGTCGTGGTGACGATGCTGCCGGTTCTGCTCCACCACGACCTCAAGGCGTTCTGGGACGACTCCATCCTCTACCAGTCCGATCGCACCACACCGTTCTCGATCTGGGGGCTGTGGGGTGGCCTCGGCGTGCTGCAGAGCCTGCTCCAGGGCGCGGTGGTCGCGCTGGCGCTCGGCGTCGCCTTCCTGCCTTCGCGCCGCGGGGTGGTGGAAGTGGCGGCCCTCGGCGCCGGCATCCTCATCGCGCTGCAGCTCACCCTCAACTACTGGCTGTATCCCTACATCGTCTGGTTCTTCCCGCTGGCGATCGTCGCCCTGGTGGCCGCGCATCCCGACGGCCACGAGCGCCCGCTGGAGGCGTGGGCGGACACGCCCGACGCGCACGCCGAGCCGGTGCGGATCCACATCGCCTCTACGTGATCCCCTGGGCCGGCTCCAGGAGCTGGCGGATCGCCACCGCCCGCAGCGGCTCCTCGCCCGTCGTGATCAACACCGCGTTGAGCCACGGGTCCTCGGTGGAGGTCTCGAAGCGGACCGGCATCTTGGTGGCCATCGCCTCGATCGCCTGCTCGCGCTTGACTCCGATGACGCCACCGCGCGGCCCGGTCATCCCCACGTCGGTGATGTAGGCGGTCCCGCCGGGCAGGATCCGCGCGTCGGCGGTGGGCACGTGCGTATGCGTGCCCAGCACGGCGGTCACGCGCCCGTCCAGGTACCAGCCCATCCCGACCTTCTCGCTGGTGGCCTCGCCGTGCATGTCAACGAGGATGTGGTCGGCCCGGCCGCGCAGCGCGTGCAGAGCGGCGTCGGCCTCGGCGAACACCGGGCGGCCCGCGTCCATGAACAGGTTGCCTGACAGCGACAGCACCGCGAGCGACGCCCCGTGGCGCTCCACCACGCACCAGCCGTGTCCGGGCTGGCTGCGCAGGAAGTTCGCCGGGCGCAGGATCTCCTGGCGCTCGTCCAGGTACGCATAGATGTCGCGCTGGCGGTAGGTGTGGTTGCCCAGGGTGATGACGTCGACGCCGGCGGCGAACAGCTGGTCGGCGATCCTGGGGGTGATCCCCAGGCCGCCGGCCGCGTTTTCGCCGTTGACGACCACGAAGTCCGGCGCGAGCCGCTCCCGGAGTGCGGGCAGCATCCCCAGCAGGGTGCGCTTGCCCAGGCCCCCCACGAGGTCGCCGGCGAACAGGATGTTGACGGCCCGTGCCATTCAGAGATTGACCCCTGCCACCCTCATAATCACAGTATGCGTCGATGGGCCCGACCGCGCACTCAGGCCCCGCCAGCGCCGGAGGGGGAGACCGACCCCGACGCCGTGGAGGCTGGTGGACCGGTGCACGAGGAGTCCGACGCCGGCGACAGGAGCGGCTCGGCCGACGATACGAATGCCGGCTCGGGCCGGGGCGTCGACGCGGCCAGGACGCAGGCCCGCCTGACGCCCACCACGCCCCCCCCGCCGCCCGTCGTGGTGCCGCGCTGGGTGCAGATCGTGCTCCTCCCGCTCGCGATTCTGGCCGTGTGGGCGCTGGCGCGCGCCTCGGGCTCGGTGCTGCTCATCCTCATCGTGGCCGCCACGGTGGCCTTGGTCGTTGCCCCGATCGTCCGGCTCCTGGAGATGTTCCTCCCGCGCGGTCTGGCGATCTTCCTCGTGTATCTCGGAACGTTCGCGATTCTCGCCGGCATCGGCGTCCTGCTGGCCAGCCCGGTGACGAGCCAGATCACTCGGTTCGAAAACAACGTCCCCGAGATTGTCCGCCACGCCAACCGGGAGCTGGACAACATCCAGACCTTCCTCAACAACAACGGGATCCACGTCCACATCAAGCAGCAGGGCCAGTCGGCGCTCGAGACGCTCCAGAAAGACGTGCTCAAGCGCTCGAGCGACATCGTGTCCTTCTCCCGGGACCTGCTCTCGGAGATCGTGACGATCGGGTTCGACTTCGTGCTCACCCTCGTGCTCTCGGTCTACCTGCTCGTATACGGACGCGACATCGGCAACCTGGCCCGGCGGATCATGCCCCCCGGCGACGGCACCCCTGCGGATGACTACCCGCTCCTCGTCCAGCACGCGGTGTCCGGCTATGTCCGCGGACAGCTGCTCTTCAGCCTGGTCATGGGCGGCAGCGCCGCCATCGCCCTGGAGATCCTGGGGCTGGTGGGCATCTTCCCCGCCGGCAAGGACTACGCGTTCTTCTTCGGCGCCTTCTATGGGCTGATGGAGTTCATCCCCTACATCGGGCCGATCATCGGCCCGGTGCCCGCGGTCCTCGTGGCGCTGTTCGAGAGCCCGATCACGGCGGTCTGGCTCATCCTGCTGTTCGTGGCCCTGCAGCAGCTGGAGGGGCATGTGGTGGCGCCTCAGGTGTTTCGCATCTCGCTGCGGATCAACCCGATCCTCATCATCCTGGCGCTGCTCATCGGGTATCAGCTCTACGGGATCGCCGGAGCGCTGGTGGCCCTGCCGGTGATCGCGGTCATCCGCCAGACCGTCGTGTACCTGCGCCGCCACCTGGTCCTGGAGCCCTGGGGCACGCGCGGCGTGGGCTTGGGGCTGATGTCCGACGGCCCCGAGCGATGTCCGGAGTGCGACGCGCCCGCGGCCGGCGGCGACGCCTACTGCCGGGTCTGCGGGGCATCGCTCGAGCCGCGCGTCACCAGCCCTCGATGACCACGCGCGCATCGGCCACGCCGCTCGCGGTCCGTGGCGTGACCAAGCGCTTCGGCACTCGCGTGGCGTTGCAGGCGATGAGCTTCGAGCTGGCCCCAGGCGAGCTGGTGGGTATCGTCGGCCCCAACGGCGCCGGGAAGACGACGCTGCTCTCGATCCTTGCCGGTGTGCTGTCGCCGGACGAGGGCGAGCTCACGCTGTCGGGCCGCTGACGCCGGGTGGGTTCCCCAGCACCCGGCGCTCTACTCCAAGCTGTCGGTGGCCGAGAACCTGCGCCTGTTCGCGCGCCTGGAGAAGCTCCCCGACCCGGAGGCGGCGGTGCGGCGCATGCTGGCCCAGGCGGATCTCGCCGATCGCGCCGACGAGGAGGTGGGCAGGCTCTCGGGCGGCAACCAGCAGCGGGTCAACATCGCCATCGGCCTGCTCTCAGAGCCGTCGCTGTTGCTTCTCGACGAGCCGTCGGCGTCGTTGGACCCACGCCAGCGCGAGCGCCTGTGGGAGTTCATCGGGGCGCTGGGCACCACGGTGGTCTTCTCCACCCACGATGTGGGCGAAGTGGAGCGCTACGCCACCCGGGTGCTGCTCCTGGCCGACGGCGAGCTGCTCTTCACCGGCACCCCGGGCGAGCTCGAGCAGGCGGTCGGCGACGGGGCGGGTGGGAATGATTTGGAGGCGGCGCTGGTGAGCTTCCTGCACCAGCGCGGCCACTAAAGTGGCCCTGCCCGGGGATACGGTCCTGCGTCCTCGCCTGGCATCCACCAGTCGCACTTCTCGGTGCGACCGCACCCACAGACAGGACCACTGCTGATGCGCTGGCTGCTCGTCAAGGATCTCCAGATCCTGCGCCGTTCGCCGCTGCTGGTGGGGCTGCTCGTGGTCTACCCGATCGCCATTGCCCTGATGATCGGGTTCGCGCTGTCCAGTCCGCCGAGCAAGCCGACGGTGGCGTTCTACAACGAGGTGCCCAAGGGCAAGGGCACGATCAGCCTGGGCAGCCAGAAGCTCGACGTGGCCGGCTATGCCAAGGACCTGCTTCGCTCGGTGGCGCCGATCAATGTCCACTCCCGGGCCGAGGCGATCGCCGCCGTGCGCGACGGCCGGGCCCTGGCGGCGGTGGTCATCCCGGCCGACCTGCCCCAGCAGGTCCAGAACCTCATCACCCAGGGCGTCGGCAACCCGACGGTGCAGCTCTATCTCAACAGCAAGGATCCGATCGAGCGCCAATTTGTGGACCAGGCCATCTCCTCGCGGATCAATCAGATCGAGCAGGACGTCTCCAAGCAGGTGCTGCGCGTGGCCGTCAACGACCTGCAGCAGGTGCTCAACGGCGGCGGCGTGCAGATCCTCGGCCAGACCGTCCGGCTGCTGGGGCTGCGCAACGCGCGCACGATCGTCCAGGGCACGCTGGCCTCCCTGCCGCGCGACTCGCCGCTGCGCCCAGCGCTGGCCCAGGTCGTCAGCTTCGCTGACCTGGCCATCCAGGGCCTGGCCTTCGCCAAGCCCGTGCTGGGCACGATCGGCACGCCGCTGACCGTGAACGAGACCCAGCTGGCCGGCCGCACCACGCCCACCGACGCGTATGCCGCCGCGATCGCGGTGATCGTGTCACTGATGTTCGTGGCCATGCTGCTGGCGGCGGGCATGCTCGCCCTGGAGCGGTCCGAGCACACCTATCCGCGCCTCATCCGGGGTCTGGTCACGACCGGGCGGCTGCTGTCGGAGAAGGTGGTGCTCGCCGCCGCGTGCGCGACGCTCGTCACGCTCCTGATGGCCGCCTTCGTCTCGCTGTTCGTGCACCTGGAGTGGGCCCGCTTCGCACTGTGGCTGGCGTCGCTGGCGGTGGCGAGCCTGGCCTTCGGCGCCCTGGGGGTCGCCATCGGCGCCGTGGCGCGCGAGGTGAGCGCCGCGTCGCTGATGGCGTTTCTCGTCTCGCTGCCGGTCGCCTTCGTGGCGCTGGTGCCGGCCAACGCCGTCTCGGGGGCCTTGAAGACCGTGCTCGACGTCATCGCCTTCCTGTTCCCATTCAAGGCGGCGCTCCAGGCGGTGTCCAACGCGTTCAGCGGCACCTCGCCTTCGGTCGGGCTGCCGCTCCTGCACCTGGCGGTGCTCGCCGCGGTCTTCGGGGGCCTGGCGCTGGTGGCGATGCGCCGGTTCGCGACTCGGTGAGCGCCACAGGCCCGGGGCGACCTGCTCGGGCACGGCTTACGAGCTCAGCGCTGGCCGGTCGTGCGCAGGAAGCCGAAGACGCAGATTGCGGCGACGATGAACGCGAGGAGCGGCCAGACGCCGCTGACCACGCCGGCGATGGAGAGCACGAGGGTGACGACCCCGATGCCGCCGGCGACGCTCCCGCCGACCACCATCCGGTATGCGCGCTGCTCGCGGGCGCGCCGTGGGGTGTAGCTGCCGCGCCGATCCAGGTTGCTCACGATGTCAGACAGGGTAGCGCCCCCCGGGGTCGCCGCGCGGTAGGTTGTGATCCATCATGGCCGACGACGACACCCACCTGCTGGTCTACACGTACGTGGAGGACATGGCCGACCGGCGCGGCCCCTACCGCGAGGCGCATCTGGCCGCCATCCGCGCCGAGCGCGACGCCGGCCACATCACGATGGCGGGCGCGCTGGGCACGCCTCCCACCGGAGGCGCGATCGTCTGGCAGGGCGTGACGCGCGACGACATCGAGGCCTTCACCGCCGCCGACCCGTACGTCGTCAACGGGCTGGTCACCGCCCAGCGCATCGAGCGCTGGAACCTCGTCTAGAGGTCCACCAGCACCCGTAGGACCCCGAAGCGTCAGTGTGCTGCGGGGCGCGTCTGCGCGCCAGTATTCTCGACTGACAGCTATGTCGTTCCCGCAGACCCGCCTGCGCCGGCTGAGAGCCAGCCGCGCACTACGCGGCCTGGTGCGCGAGACGCGCCTCCAGGCCGCCGACTTCGTCTATCCGATGTTCGTGGCCCATGGCATCGACCGCCGCGAGCCGATCGCCGAGATGCCCGGGGTGGATCACCTCTCGATCGCCCACGCCGTCGAGGAGGCCGGCGAGGCCGCCGCGCTGGGGATCCCGGCCGTCCTGTTGTTCGGGCTGCCGGCCGCCAAGGACGAGGAGGGCTCGGGCGCCTGGGACGATGAGGGCGTCGTCCAGCTCGCCACCCGGGCGATCAAGGACGCCCACCCCGACCTGCTGGTGATCTGCGACCTGTGCCTGTGCGAGTACACCAGCCACGGCCACTGCGGCGTCCTGCGCGACGGGCCCCACGGGCCCGGCGTGGACAACGACGCCACGCTCGAACTGCTGTCGCGCACCGCCCTCTCGCAGGCCCGCGCCGGCGCCGACATCATCGCCCCGTCGGACATGATGGACGGCCGCGTGGGCAGCATCCGCACCGCGCTGGACGACGACGGCTTCACCGAGACGCCGATCATGGCCTACTCGGCCAAGTTCGCCTCCGCGTTCTACGGCCCGTTCCGCGTCGCCGCGGACTCCGCTCCCGCCTTCGGAGACCGGCGCGGCTACCAGATGGATCCCGCCAACGGCGACGAGGCGGTGCGCGAGGCGCGCCTCGACGTCGAGGAGGGGGCCGACATCCTCATCGTCAAGCCGGCGCTGCCGTACCTGGACGTGATCCGCCGGGTCAAGGACGACACGTCACTGCCCGTGGCCGCCTACAACGTCAGCGGCGAGTACTCGATGCTGAAGGCCGCGGCCGCGGCCGGGTACCTTGATGAGCGCACCGCGGTGCTGGAGGCGCTGACCTCGATCCGCCGCGCCGGGGCCGACATCATCATCACCTACCACGCCAAGGACGCTGCACAATGGCTTCAATGAGAACCCCCGGGACCGGCGCTGACGGAATCACCGACGGTCCGGCCGGAGCGGCGTACGGTCCGAAGCTGCGCAGCCGCAAGCACGGCGCGGCGATCGCGCTCACCGACCTGGACAAGCGCCTGCTCAACCTCATGCAGGGGCAGTTCCCGATCGCGCCGCGCCCCTACCAGCACGTCGCCACCGAGGCCGGGATCACCGAGGAGGAGGCGATGGCCACGGTGGCGCACCTGCTCCAGGAGCGCATCATCCGCCAGGTCACGCCCATCTTCGACACCCGCGCGCTCGGCTACTCCTCGATGCTGGTGGCCGCCAAGGTCGACCCCGAGAACCCGTGGCGGGCCGCCACGATCATCAACGCCCACCCCGGGGTCTCGCACAACTACCTGCGCAACCACGAGTTCAACATCTGGTTCACGATCGCCACCGAGCCCGACTCCAAGCTGGGGCTTCAGGGGACGCTGGAGGTGCTCGCCCGAGAGGCCGGCGCCGAGTCGGTACGCCAGCTCCCGACGCTGAAGCTGTTCAAGATCCGCATGGACCTGGAGATGGAGGGCGGCACCGACGCTCTGTCCAAAGTGGCGGAGGCGGCCGAGCCCGCCGAGACCGAGGCCCAGCCCTACGACGACTTCGACCGGGCCGTGATCCGGGCCCTCCAGGGCGACATGCCGGTCATCGCCGAGCCCTACGGGCCCGCTGCCACCGCCCTCGGCATCCCACAGGACGAACTGCTCGAGCACCTGCGGGGGATGCAGGAGCGCCGGCTGCTGCGTCGCGTGGCCGCGATCCTGTTTCACCGCCGCGCCGGCTTCAGCGCCAACGGCATGGGGGTATGGCAGGTCCCGGACGAGCAGATCATGGAGCTGGGCATGCGCATGGCCTCGTTCCGCGGCATCTCTCACTGCTACCAGCGGCCCACCTACGCGGATTGGCCGTACTCGGTGTTCACCATGGCTCACGGCCGCTCCAAGGAGGAGTGCGACGCGGTCCTTGACTCGATCGCCGACGACACCGGCATCTCCGAGCGGGCCACGCTGTACTCCTCCACCGAGTTCAAGAAGATCCGCCTGCTCTATTTCACCGAGGACCACCGGGATTGGGAACGTCAGCACGCGGGCGTGTGACCGGCACCGCGGTTGACAGCACCCGCTCGGCGCAGCTCTACGAGCGCGCCCTGCGCGTCATGCCGGGAGGCGTGAATTCGCCGGTGCGCGCGATGCGCTCGATCGGCCGTGACCCGATCTTCATCGCCGCGGGCGCGGGGCCGATCATCACCGACGTCGACGGCAATCACTACGTCGACTGGGTCAGCTCGTGGGGCCCGCTCATCCTCGGCCACGCGCATCCCGACGTGGTGGCGGCTGTCGGCGAGGCGGCGGCGCGCGGCACCACGTTCGGCGCGCCCACGCCGGGCGAGGTGGAGCTGGCCGAGCAGGTCTCAGAGCGGTTCCCCTCCGTGCAGATGCTCCGCATGACCTCGTCCGGGACCGAGGCGACGCTGAGCGCCATCCGGCTGGCCCGTGCCGCCACCGGCCGCGACACGATCCTCAAGTTCTCCGGCGCCTACCACGGCCACGTGGACGGTCTGCTGGCCGAGGCGGGCTCCGGCCTGGCCACGCAGGGGATCCCGGCCAGCCCTGGGGTGCCGGAAGCGGCCGCGGCGGCGACCGTGATCGTGCCCTGGAACGACCCCGAGGCGCTGGCCGGGGCGGTCGCCCGCCGCCAGCCGGCGGCGATCATCGCCGAGCCCGTGCCGGCCAACATGGGCGTCGTCCCGCCCCAGCCGGGGTTCCTCGAGCTGTTGCGGCGCACCGCGTCAGACAGCGGCGCCCTGCTCATCTTCGACGAGGTGATCACCGGCCTGCGCGTCGCTCGCGGCGGCGCCCAGGAGCGCTTCGGCGTGCTGCCCGACCTCACCATCATGGGCAAGATCGTGGGTGGGGGGCTGCCCGCGGCCGCCTACGGAGGATCGCGGGAGCTGATGGAGCGCATCGCGCCGGCCGGCGACGTCTACCAGGCGGGGACGCTGTCGGGCAATCCGCTGGCGGTCGCGGCCGCCCTGGCCACGCTCGAGCATCTTGACGCGGCCGCCTACGAGCGGCTGGCCGAGACCACCGAAACGCTGGCCGATGGCATGCGCGAGATCGCGCGGGCCGCCGGCTGCCCCGTCCAGGTCCAGTCGCTGCCGGGCCTGCTCACGATCTTCTTCACGGAGGGGCCGGTGACCGATTACATCGGGGCGGCCGCCTGCGACACCGACGCCTACGCCCGCTGGTGCCGGGGCCTGCTGGCCCGCGGCGTGTACCCGCCGCCGTCGCAGTTCGAGGCCTGGTTCCCGTCGCTCGCCCACGGGCGCGAGCACGTGACCCGCACCCTCACGGCCGCCGCCGAGGCGTTCGCCGAGGTCGGCGTGTGAGCCTCGCGGCGCTCCGGGAGGCGCTCCTGGACCAGGGCGGCACGCTCGCCGACTCACTGGATGCCGCCGCGGAGCCCGACGCTGCGCCCCGTCCCGGGCCCGGCGCGCCCCAGCTCGCCGCCGCAGGCCCTCGCACCGCGGGATGCGAGCGTGAGTACGAGCTGCTGCTGGAGATGATCGTGGAGGGGTCGCTGCTGCACTACGGCGCGCCGCGGCTCGTACGTGGAGCCGACCCCGACCTCGCGCTGCTGCTGGGCGACCAGCTCTACGCCCTGGGGCTGGTGCGCCTGGCCGAGCTGGGAGACCTCGAGGCGGTCGCCGAGCTGGCCGACCTCATCTCGCTGCTGGCGCAGGCACAGGCGGCGTCAGACCCCCGTCTGGCCGACGCGATCTGGCAAGCCGGGGCCGCGGCGATCGGCTGGGGCGCGACGCTCGAGCACGCGGAGGCGAAAGCGCTGGCGCGAGCCGGGGACAGCGGCGCGGCGGACGCGCTGACAGCTGCCCGCGATGCCGCGATCCAGAGTCCCGGCGGCGGAGCCTCGTGACGCCCGCCTCTTTGTTGACTGTACGCTTCGGGGCGCGTTCAATGTCCTTTAGCTGCGGTTGAGCGAAGACACAAGTGGCAGATCGACACAAAGAGGGCTTCAAGTCCAAGTACACGGCTGACCGGCAGATGCCGGGCGCGTTTGACGGCGAGACCGTCACGCGGCGCCGGTTCATGAATGTCGTGACGCAGGGCAGCGGCTTGGTCGCCGTCATGGCGTTCACGCTCCCGGCGCTCGGCTTCGCGCTGGGGCCGCTGTTCAGCCGCGTGCCCTTCGACTGGCAGCCCATCGGTCCGCCCGAGGACTTCACCCAGACGACGTACAACACCAAGGTGCTCACGATCGTCCAGGGCATCGGCGAGGCCGGCTACTCGATCGCCTATGTCCGGGCCCGCGACCCGCGGATCGACACGGAGCCCGAGGACCAGTACAACCACTGGGTGGCGCTGTCCTCGCGCTGCATGCACCTGGGCTGCCCGGTGCGTTACGTGAGCGCCGCCCAGCGCTTCATCTGCCCGTGTCACGGCGGGGTCTACGACTTCCGCGGCCTGGTGGCCGGCGGTCCCCCCGTGCGGCCGCTGGACCGTTTCTACACGCGTCTCAACACGACCAGCGGCCTGGTCGAGATCGGTCCTCGTTACTCGGTCAACTCCGAGCTCGAGCGCTTCTCCCCGCGTGACCCGGGTCAGCCGCTCGACGGCATCGGGCAGTTCTTGTACCCGGCGCGGTTCGACACCTCCACCCTGCCCAATAACTGAATGCCCGAGATCCTGCCCAAGTCGCTCAAGCCGCTCCCCAAGCCCCCCGGCGAAGAGGGCGAGAAGATGACCCCGCTCGAGACGGCCGCCGAGGGCGGGATCCACGTCGTCGACTGGATCGACGAGCGCACCTCACTGTCGGGCGGCGTGCGCTGGCTGCTGTTCCGCAAGGTCCCCAAGGGGATCAACTGGTTCTACACGCTGGGCTCGGCGACGCTGTTCGCCTTCCTCAACCAGGCGGTCACAGGCGTCTTCCTCGCGATGTTCTACCAGCCGAATGTCAACGGCGGCGCGTATGAATCGATCCGGTACATCACCGATGACGCGTTCCTCGGCCAGCTCGTGCGCGCGATGCACAAGTGGGGCGCCTCGGTGATGATCATCCTGATCTTCCTGCACATGGCGCGCGTGTTCTTCTTCGGCGCCTACAAGTACCCGCGGGAGCTCACCTGGATCATCGGCGTCGTGCTGCTCATCCTGACCCTGGCGATGGGCTTCACCGGCTACCTGCTGCCCTTCGACCAGCGCTCCTACTGGGCGACGATCGTCGGCGTCAACATCAACGGCACCGGCCCGTTCCTGGGTCCCTACCTGTCGGACTTCCTGCGCGCCGGCCCCGAGTTCGGCGCCACCACGCTGTCGCGGTTCTACGCGATCCACATGCTGCTCATCCCTGGGCTGATCGTTGCGCTCATCGGCGCGCATCTGTACCTGATCACCAAGCTCGGCATCTCCGCCCCTCCGTGGCTGAAGGCGGAGGAGGAACCCGAGATGCGCGAGGCGCAGGTCTGAGGATGGCCGCATGAACCAGGCCGAGAAGGAGGGCTACCTCCGCGAATACGCCCTTCTGAAGAACGAGGGCAAGCCGTTCTTCCCCTACGCGGTGGCCAAGGACTCGATGATGGCCGTGATCGTCATCCTCGTGATCATCTTCCTCGCCACCATGTTCGGCGCGGAGATGGGCCCCAAGGCCGACCCGACGACGACCACGTACGTCCCCCGCCCGGACTGGTACTTCTTCTTCCTGTTCGAGGTCCTCAGGGTGATGAAGAACATCCCCAAGTTCACGGACCTTGCGACGATCGGCGTGCCGACGATCTGCATGATCCTGCTGTTTCTGCTGCCGTTCTATGACCGCAGCCCCGAGCGTCGGATCGAGCGCCGCCCAGTCGCGCTGGCCGCCGGCCTGACCACGATCTTCGCCATGGCGTTCCTCACCTACTCGGGCGCCACCACCGGGTCTCCCAACTCGGTCGACCTGCCGCCGCCGGCGGGGCTCACCGCCGCGCAGAAGGCGACGTTCCGGGCCGGCGAGGAGGTCGTGGGCGAGTCGGGCTGCCTGGCCTGCCACGTGATCGGCGACAACGGCAACAACGGGCCCGGCCCGCCCCTGACTCACATCGGATCGATCCGCCGACCGCAGGCGATCGCCTCGACGCTGCGCAACCCCACGGCGCCGATGCCATCGTTCGCGGGCCTGGCCAAGAGCAATCCGGAGAAGTTCCAGAATCTGATCAACTTCCTCTCGATGCTCCAGTAGGGCGCGCGCGGGGGCAAGGGACCATGACGGCGAGACCCTCTTCGCCGCCGGGCCACTCCGACACGGGCGTTCGGCAGCCGACCGCGGAGTCCACCCCCGGCACGCTGCCTGAGCCACAGGTTCAGGCCATGTTCGACCGCATCGCCGGCGTCTATGACCGCATGAACTCGGTGATGACCGCCGGCCTGCACCACCACTGGCGCCGGCGCGCGGCGGACCTGGCGGCGGTCGGGCCCGGCGCGCGCGCGCTCGACGTCGCCACCGGCACCGGCGACCTGGCGCTCGAGCTGGCCCGGAGGGTCGCCCCCGGCGGCGCGGTGACCGGTGCTGACTTCTCCGAGCGGATGCTTGAGCTGGCACGCCAGAAGTCGGATGGCGCACGGGCGGCGGGGCTCATCCCGCGCGAGGTCGACGTGCGCTTCGAGGCCGCCAACGCCCTGGCGTTGCCCTACAGCGACGGCGAGTTCGACGCCGCCACCGTGGGCTTCGGGGCGCGCAACTTCTCCGATCTCGAGGGCGGGCTGGCCGAGATGACCCGCGTCGTGCGCCCCGGCGGCCGCGTCGTGGTGCTGGAGATCACCACCCCCACCGGCCCGCCGCTGTCGACGTTCCTGGATGCGTGGTTTGACCGCATCGTCCCGGTCCTGGGACGGGTGGCCGGCGACGCCGACGCCTACAGCTACCTGCCGAACTCGGTCCGGCGTTTTCCCGCCCCCGAGGCGCTGGCCGCGGTCATGTGGCGCTGCGGGCTGCGCCCGGTGCGCTACGTGGTCACCGCCGGCGGGATCATCGCGCTGCACGTCGGCGAGGTCGCGCGATGAACGCGGTCCAGGGAGCGGTGCAGGCGGTCGTCGCGGCCGGCGGCGACGCTGCCGCGCGGCTGATGGAGCGCCTCGAGCCTCGGCTGCTCGAGGTCGCTGGGGGCCATGGCGCGCTGCTCGGCCACCATGCCGGCGACACGATCGCCGCCGGCGGCAAGCGGCTGCGGCCGCTGTTGCTGTTCCTCGCCGCCGGCGCGCCGCCCCCCGAGTCCGAGGCGCTGCTGCGCTCGGCGGTGGCGGTGGAGCTGGTGCACTCGGCCACCCTGGTCCACGACGACGTGCTGGACGGGTCGCCGCTGCGGAGAGGCCGCCCCACCGTCATGGCGGCCGGGGGGCGGCTGGCGGCCACGGCAACCGGCGACCTGCTCTTCTCGCGGGCGTTCGCCGAGCTGGCCGGGACGCGGTCGGTGGCGGCCGTGAGGGTCCTGGCGCGCGCCAGCTCGGAACTGGCCACCGGCGAGCTCATGCAGCGCGCCGATGCCTGGCGGGCGGTGCCCACCGAGCGCTACCTCGAGCGCTGCCGGCTGAAGACCGCCGTGCTGTTCCGGGCATCGTGCGAGCTGGGCGGGCTGGAGGGCGATGACGAGGACCACCTAGAGGGGCTGGCCGCGTTCGGCGAGCGGATCGGGCTCGCCTTCCAGTTGCTCGACGACGTGCTCGACGTGACGGGACCCCCCGAGCGCACCGGCAAGCCCCAGGGCGCCGATCTGCTCGACGGGACGGTCACCCTGCCGCTCATCCTCGCGCGCGGGCGGGATCCCGAACTGGGGGCGCTGGACCTCCGCATCGTCGTCACGCCGGAGCATGCCGCCCAGGTGTGCGCGCGGATCTCGGACACCGGCGCGTTGGAGGACACGCGGGGGCGTGCCCTGGACCTGGTGGCGAGCGCCAAGGCCGAACTCCCCGATCTCCCGGAGCGCCAGCGCATGGCGCTTGAGCTCATCGCCGACGGCGTGGTGGAGCGCTATTCGTAAGCGTTTCCAGCCTGCCCACCCTGCGGGCGGCCGGCCGGGAGCCTAGAAGTCCTCGGGGAGGATCAGGTCGGCGTTGAGCGCCGCGGCGAACCGCTCGATCTCCTCGGTCATGTTCGCCTGGGTGAGGCGACGCAAGTCCGAGAGCATGTCGGTCAGGCCATCGTCAAGGTGCTCCTCGAGCGCGTCGACCTGCTCCTGGTCAAAGACGCCCTCGTCCATCCAGAAGCAGTTGGGGCACTGGAGGATGAGCTCCCAGAAGCCCTGGGGCGCCTCCGACCAGTCGATCGGCTGCACCAGGTGGCAGCTGCACTCGGGGCACACGTGCAGGCCAGGGTGCGTCGTCTCCTCGGCGTAGAACCGGACGACCTCGATCGTCCGGCCAGAGGGGAGGACGATGCGTCGGATCGAGTGTCTTTCGGGGTGGTTGCTCATGGTGCTCGTTGGATTTATCGGCCTGCCCCGAGCCGAGCTTGAGCGGAGTCTTCGCCAACTCATACGCTCGTTAACACATCTGATGGGCGCTCTGGCCGCTACGCTTGTCGTCCCCCCAATTTGGAGAGGCCGTAGAAGCAACATGTTCCGTAACCCAGGCATAGACGCCATCGTCGTCCTCATCATTGTTCTACTGATTCTTGGTCCAAAGAGGCTGCCCGGGATCGGCAAAGGCTTGGGGTCGGGGATGCGCGAGTTCAAGGAAGGGATTACCGGCGAGGCCAAGGACGACGACGACAAGCCCGCGCTGTCGGAGTCCAGGGCCATGCCGGAGGCACCGCCGAGCTCCAGCGAGCCGGCCGCCACCCCCGGATCCGGCCCCGCCGGGTCCGAGCGCTCCTAGCAGCGCACCGGGGCCCACACCATGGCGAAGGTTCTCCGGCCCATCGGGCACGAGGATCGCCTGAGCATCGTCGACCACCTCGACGAGCTGCGCAGTCGCCTGTTCGTGTGCCTTGCCGCGTTCGCCGTGGCGTTCGCGCTCTGCTACTGGCAGAACAACACGCTGCTGGACCTTCTCAACAAGCCGCTGCCACCGGCGTCCAGCCACGCGTCCAACAAGATCGGCGGGCTGACGCGGGACAGCGCCAACGCGTCCAAGGCGATCGGCGACGCCGCCAAGCAGTTCAAGGCGCTGTCCACCTCGTCGGATCTGTCCGCAGGCGACCAGTCGACGCTGGCTCAGGCGGCCAGTGACCTCGCGCAGGCGTCCAAGGCCCTGCCCCAGAAGACCCCGAGGAACGTGCCGGTCACGCTCGGCGTGGGGGAGGGCTTCACCACCACGCTGACCGTCTGCTTCTGGGCGGCGCTCCTCCTTACCCTGCCGGTCCTGCTCTACGAGCTATACGCGTTCTGCGTACCGGCGTTGAGCCCGTCGGAGCGCAGGGTGGCCACGCCCGTGATCTTCGCGGCGCCCGCGCTGTTCGTCGTCGGGGTGGTCTTCACGTTCATCATCGTGCTACCCGCGGCCGTCAAGTTCCTCCAGGGCTACAACTCCGCGCAGTTCGACAATCTGGTCCAGGCCAAACCGCTGTACTCGTTCGAGGTCGTCACGATGGGGGCGATCGGCCTGGCCTTCCAGCTGCCGTTGATGCTCATGGGCCTGCGACAGCTCGGGGTGATCAATGGCAGCACCCTGACTCGCCACTGGCGCTACGCTACGGTTCTCATCGCCGTGATCGCGGCGGCGATGCCCGGGGCGGATCCGGTTACGACCGGCCTGGAGACCGCCCCGCTCGTTGTCCTCTTCCTCGCCAGCATCGTGTTGCTCAAACTCGCCGACCGTCGTGACGCCAAACGGGCTGCTGCCGAGCTGATCACGGTGGGCCCCCCGGATGCCGGGGAGTCTGACTGATGCTCTTCGATCTGCGCAGCCGCGGCCGCAGGCGCACCGTTCAGGCGGTGTACCTGGGTCTCGCCGTGCTCATGGGCGGCGGCCTCATCCTGTTCGGCGTCGGCACGGGCAGCGGCATCGGGGGCCTGCTCAACGCCTTCACCGGTAACGGCTCCAACAACCAGAGCGCCCAGATCAGCCAGGCCGAGAAGGCCGCCATCAAGGCGACCCAGAAGGACCCCAACAACGCCGCAGCGTGGGGCGCCCTGCTGACGGCCCGCTACCAGAACGCCTCCAGCGTCGGCTTCAACAGCAACACGAACACCTACTCCGCGGCCGGCAAGCAGGAGCTGACCAAGGCCGGTCAGGCCTGGCAGCGCTACCTCGCGCTGACCAAGAACCCGACGAACAACCTCGCGATCGTCGCCGCCAACGCCTACGCGACCCTCGGCGACTACTCCAACGAGGCCAACGCGTGGGACTACGCCACCCAGGCGGATCCAACCTCGCCCAAGAGCTTCGAGTGCCTGGCGATCTCGGCGTACGCCGCCAAGCAGAACCGCACGGGCGACCTCGCCGCGGCCAAGGCGGCCAGCATGGTCCCGAAGTCCACCCGCAAGACCCTGCTGCAGCAGATCAACACCGCCAAAACGAGCCCCGCCCTGGCCCAGACCTGCTGAACGCTCGGATTCGAGCCGGGGTAACATCGCCGGGACCCGAGGGCCGTTAGCTCAGCTGGTAGAGCAGGGGACTCTTAATCCCAAGGTCGGAGGTTCGATCCCTCCACGGCCCACTTCAGAAGGCCCCGCCCAGCGGGGCTATTCCTTGGGCGGACATGAGCCGGCGATCGCCCTAACCCGCGTGCATCACCGGCGCGCGCCTCGCCAGCGCGTCTCGACACCAGCGCAGGACCTCGCCCGCCACCTGCTCTCGCGAGAGGTCCGAGGTGTCGAGCACGTGCATGTCCCATCGTCCGTCGCCGGGCGCGATGTCGAGGCGGTCCCAGCGCATCGCGTCCCACCCATCCGTGGTCAGCACGTTGAGCATGTGCTGTGGATCGCGAGCGTGGGCGCGCATCCAGTCCGCAAACGCCTGATGGTGCACGAGCAGGGAGGGGTCGTCGCCGCGCTCGGTCAGACGCGCCGCCTGTGCCTCGGGATCCAGGTCCAGGAGGCACGCAGCGATGCCGTCGAGCTGGGTCGCGGACGGCGCGGCCATGATCTCGCCCGCGGCCACCGGGTCGCCGGAGAGCAGGATGTGGCGGCCGGCGCCTTGGAGCTCGAGCGCCCGCCGTGCCACCGCCTCGGTCGCCTCCTGGCGCCAGGCGATCGTGGGATAGCGTGGGACGCTCACGACGTCCCCGAGCTCGACGCAATCCACCTCGGACGACAGGTCGCGCGCGATCGCGCGACGCGTGGTGGACTTGCCGGCGCCGCTGGCGCCGGTGACGAGGAGGAGCATGTCCGGGTGACCCGCGGCTCAGCTCACGAGGGAAGGGGTCGGCGCGGCGACCGCAGCCATCGCAGGCAGGCGTCGTAGGCGGCGTTGCCGGCGATGAACGCGTCGTGCTCGGTCGGCTGGTCCAGATAGGCAGCGCTGAGCGATCTCGCCAGCTCGGCCAGCGCCGCGTAGAGCGGCGGGAAGTCGTCCTTGCCGGGGTGGGGCATGAGGTCGTCGAGCGCCGCCTGGGCTGCCGCCAGGGCCTTGTCGATGCGCCTGATGTCGGTGATCAGCGTGCGGCGCGAGCGCTTGACGGCGCTGGCCAGGTGTGAGCGGACGTAGCCGCCGGGACCGTGCTCCTTCGCCCACCCCGCCAGCATCCGCGCGATCTGACTGCGGGTGTCGGTGGCGTCGTCACGGGTGACGTCGCGGGCGAGCACGGCGGCGGCCACAACGTCCTTGCGCCAGCTGTCGACGGCGGAGACGTACGTCTCGTCCTCCCCGACCATGAAGTCGCGCCAGTCGGCCGCCTCGGTGCGCTCGCGCGCCGGCGTCCGGCGGTCCAGCGCGAGCTTCCTCGCCGCGGTCACGACGTCGGGCTCGGCCTCCTCCAGGGGGTCGTCCTCATGGCCGGCCGCCATCAGCCGGGAGGCGCGAAACCGCTGCTCGGCGTGGCGCCCCTCGTGATAGACCACCGAGGCGAACAACGCGGCGTCGCCAGGGTCGAGCTCGCCGACCGTGGTCGCGCCGTTCAGTCCGCGGAGCCGGTCGACGTTGATCACGATCGCCCAGTTGTCCGCCTCGAACTCCCCGAGCGCCCCCATCAGGCCCGAGCCGGTGATCGCCTGCACGCCCGGGCATCCGACGGCGGCCAGCTCCGTGCTCGCCGCGGCCACCAGATAGTGGCCGTAGGAGGCGAGATCGGCGTCGCCGTGGCTCTGGTAGAACCAGATCGCCTTGCGGGCGAAGCGATCGATGGCGCCGTGGGTGCTGATGCCGTCGCCCACCGGCTTGACCCCGGTCGGCGTCAGCGCGGCCGCGGCGGACGGGGGTGAGGTGGACGTCGTGGGTGCGCGGGCGAGCGTCGCCACCGCGCGGTTCCCGGCGGCGCGCTGGAGACGCAGCAGCGGCGCCGCACCGCGGACCCCGTCGGGAAGGGGCGGCGATCCGGGCCGGCGCCGCCCGGCGCCGGTGCGAGCGGCGAGCGAGCGGTCCATGCCACCATGGTGGTCGCTTGCCATGCGGCCGTCAATGGCGAGCCGTTGGTCTGGCCGAGCGTCGAGGTTGGCGGTACCCTGAATCGACCGTGCTTCCAGAGCCAGGTCCGCCGACGGGCGGCGATCGGGCGCTCTCGCTCATCGTCTGGCTCGCCGCGTTCGCTGTTCTGTTCGGAGCCCTCGTCCTCGCCGCCGGCTCGCGCCGGGAGCGGCGGTCGCACTTCTGGATCCGCGTGGCGTCGCTACCGCTGGTTCCGGCGCTCGTCATCGCGGGGTTTGTCGGGGTCGGTGAGATCGGGCTGCTGCCCGACAGGGTGGTACGGACCACGCTCATGCTGCTGGTGTTCTTCATCATCCCCTCGGTGATATTCGTCCCCGCCCTGCTGTACCACCGGCCCGGTTCGTCGCCCCCCGATGCGCCGGATGACGATGGCGGAGGCGGCCCGGGGCCCGAGCCCCCGCCGGCCCGGCCCACGGCCCCGCGCGGCGGCGTACCCCTGCCCGACGCCGAGCCATCCCGCCGGCGCGTGCGCGATCACAATCGCGTGGTGTTCGGCGGTCCCCGCCTGCGCCGGCCGGCTCGCGAGCCGCAGCGCCCGCCCACCCCGTCTCGCTCCTGACCATGGGGCTCCACCTGCTCGTGTTCATCGGCGTGGCGGCCATCGTGATCGTGATCCCGGGTCCCGATACGGCGGTCGTGACCAAGAACGTCCTCATCCACGGCCGCCGTGCCGGGCTGGGCACGTCGCTGGGCGTCAGCGCCGGGATCGCGATCTGGACGATCGCCGCGGCGGTCGGGGTCGCCTCCGTGGTGCGCGCCTCGGACGTGGCGTTCACCGTCCTGAAGCTGGTCGGCGCGCTCTACCTCGTGTGGCTGGGCATCCAGGCGCTACGCGCCGCCGGCCGTGAGCGCGAGGCCGACGACGCGAAGGCGTCGGCGAGCGGACCCCGTCTGAGCGCACGAGGCGGGTTTCGCCAGGGCTGCCTCAGCGACCTGGCCAACCCGAAGATCGGGATCTTCTTCACCAGCCTGTTGCCCCAGTTCGTCAGTGCCGGCCACCCCGTGCTGCTGCCATTCCTCATCCTCGGTGCCGTCTTCGTCGTGATGACGGTTGGGTGGCTGTTCGCCTACACGCTCGTCGCCGCGCGGGCCGCCGAGACGCTCACGCGCCCGCGGGTCCGCGCCGCGCTTGACCGCGTGACCGGCGTGGTGCTCATCGCGATCGGGCTGCGTCTCGCGGCCGAGCGGCGGTAGGTCATGCGTGAGCTCCCGGGCGCCGGCTAGGGCACCGGGACCGGCTGGCCAAGGACACCGGTGCGCACCGCTGAGCTGACCTGCCGCTGCAAGGATCTGCCGGCGCGGCTGGCCGAGCACGAGCTCTGACCGCCCGCCCGCCGACCGTGGTGTCGGTTCCGGCCTTGTCGGCCGGGTAGGATTGCGCCTGGAGCCATCCCAGGGAGGGAGCAGTGCAGGACATGAGTCCGACCCATGGGACGGCGCAGCCGCCGTTGCCCCCGCAGCGCTCGGGGACGCGCGGTCGCGTCAGTAAGTTCGTTATTCCCGAGGTGATCTTCGGGATAGGGACGCTGGCCGAGGTCGGCGGCGCCGTCCGACGCGTGGGCGGTCACCGGCCGATGCTCGTCTCCGATCCAGGCGTGCTCGCCGCTGGCTGGGTCGACCGCGCGCTGCCGCACCTCGCCGACGTGCGCGTGCAGTCCCGCCTGTGGCACGGCCTCACCCCCAATCCGAAGGACTTCGAGGTCGAGGCGGCGTTTGAGAGCTACCGGGAGAACGGCTGTGACGCGCTGCTGGCCATCGGAGGCGGCAGCTGCATCGACGTGGCCAAAGCGGTGGCGGTGCTCAGCGGCAACGGCGGGCGGATCCTGGACTACGAGGGCATCGACCGCGCCACCAGCCCCATCCCGCCCATGGTCATGGTCCCGACGACGGGCGGCTCCGGCGCCGATGTCTCACAGTTCTGCGTCGTCACCGACACGGCCCGCGGGCTCAAGGCGACGATCGGAGGCCGTGCGCTGGTCCCGGAGATCTCGGTCACCGACCCGATGCTGCTGACGACGATGCCGGCCGAACTGACCGCGCACACGGGGCTGGATGCGCTCAGCCATGCGATCGAGTCCTGCGTGTCGGAGGCGTGTGACTTCCTCAGCAAGGGTCACGCCGTCGCCGCGATCGACGCCATCTCTCGCAACCTCCTCAGGTCGGTGGAGCATCCCTTCGATCTCGATGCGCGGGAGGCGATCGCCCGTGCCAGCCTGCAGGCCGGCCTGGCCTTCACCAACGCCCTTCTGGGCGCCACCCACGCCATCGCGCACCAGATCGGCGGAGCCCTCGACCTCCCGCACGGTCTGCTCAACGCGATCCTCATGCCCCACGTGATGCGCTTCAACGCGCAGACCCATGCGGAGCGCTACGTCGACGTCGCGCGCGCCCTCGGCGTCGACGTAGGGGATCTGAGTCCGGAGGCCGCCGCCGAGGCGGCGATCGACCGCGTCGACGGCCTGGCCCGTGCTCTCGAGATCCCGTCGGGTCTACGCGCCCTCGGCGTCAACACGGCGGACTTCGAGCGATTCGGCGTCAACGCGCTGCGCGACGCCTACATCACCACCAACCCCAGGCCCGTTACGGAGGGCGATGTCCGCGACATCTGCCTCGCCGCCTACTGACCGGGCGCAGACGCTCGAGCGCCTGATCGGCGTCCGCTCGTCCAAGCCCAGCTTCTACGCCGCATGGCGGGAGAACTCCGAGCGTCTCGATCGCTCGATCGAGACGCTGCAGCACATCTCGGCCGCGCTGTGCGCAGCGTCCGAGGGCCCGGATGCCTTGTGCGACGCGGTCGTGGAGGCCGCCGCGCACCACTTCGCGGCCCCCTGGGCGGCGATCACGTTCGCGGGCGAGCGCGAGGGCGCCGAGCCCGTCGATGTGATCCGGAGTGCCGGTGTCGGCACTGGCGCCGCGCCGGAGAGCGTCGCCAAGTCCGAGCGGCTCCTTCACCATGTCGCGCAGGCGGCGCTGGACGCGGTAGGGCCGGTGATACTCGGGCTCGCCGAGCTGGGCGACGAACTGCGCGACACCACCTCCACCGATCGGCTCGTCGCGGCGCCGATGCCCGTGAACGGGGAGCTCCTCGGGGCGCTGGCCGTGGGCTTGCGTCGTGATTTCGTCGTGGAGTCAACGGACATCTCGATTCTCGTCACGCTGGCCAACCACGCCGGGGTGGCTCTGCACAATGCGCGCCTGTTCGCGCAGAGCGAGCGCGTGCGCCGGCGCCTGGAGGATGCAGGCCGGCGCCAGATGCTCAGCCAGGAGCGCAACCGGATCGCGCGCGAGCTGCACGACTCGGTGGCCCAGCACCTGCTCACGATCGGGATGAACCTGGAGTGGTGCCGCCGTCACGACTCGACGTCGTCGCCGGTGCTCGAGCGCGTCACGGCCACGAAGCTGCTGGCCCGCTCGGCGGTCGACGAGATCCGCACGGTCATCTTCGAGCTCGCCGGCGACGGCCAGATCGATCTGCGGCAGGCGCTGCGGGAGGTGATCGAGGACGTGGTGGCAGGCACGCGGCTCGAGGTCGGCCTGCGAACCTACGGCTCGCCGCAGTCGCTGCCCGGGGCCGCGCAGCACGCTCTGGTGCAGATCGCGCGCGAGGCGCTGTTCAACGTCGTCCGCCACGCGGACGCCGGCCGCGCCTGGCTCACGCTGCGCTGGTCGCCCGACCGGGTGCGCCTGGTGGTGGGCGACGACGGCGTGGGCGACGCGCGGGCCGTGAGGCGGGGCCTGGAAGCGACGGGTCGCGCGGGCGTGCACTTCGGGCTGGCCGGGATCGGCGGCCGCGCGCGCGAGCTTGGCGGCAGCGTGTCCGTCGCGCGCAGGCGCGGCGGCGGGATCAGACTGAAGGTCGAGCTGCCCCTGCGCGAGGGGCGCGATGACGCCTGATCCTGGCGCCACGACGCGGCTGATGCTGGTGGACGATCACGCCATCGTCCGCCGCGGGCTCCGCTCCATTCTCGAGCTCGAGCCCGACATCTCCGTCGTGGCGGAGGCGGGCGGACGCGGGGAGGCCCTGCGGGCCCTCGATCGGGTCCAGCCCGACGTCATCGTCCTCGACCTCAAGCTGAGCGCCGACCACGACGCCGAGGGCCTGGAGCTCTGCAGCGACATCCTCGCCCGCCGGCCGGAGTCACGCGTGGTCATCCTCTCCACGTTCCTGGATCAGAACCTGCTCAACCAGTCGCTGCGCCGCGGGGCGAAGGCCTACGTGATCAAGGAGGTCGATGTCGTGGAGCTGGTCCGGATCATCCGTGCCGTCTCGCGCGGGGAGTCCGGGTTCGACAGCCGCAGCGCCGAGCTCATGCGCTCACTGGTGGCCCACGACGGCGACGGCCTGGAGCCCGACCTCACCGAGCGCGAGCGCGAGGTGGTGGCGCTGCTGGCGCACGGGCTCACCAACCGTGAGATCGGCAGCCGGATGTTCGTCAGCGAGAGCACCGCCAAGTTCCACGTCCACAACGTGATGCGCAAGCTGGGGGTGCGCCGGCGGGCCGAGGTCGCATATGCGGTCGGCAAGCACGGCCTGCCGGAGGTCTGAGCGCCCCGGACTCGGCCGCTCCGGCCGTCTGCTCTGCCGTTGCCGAGCGATCGCCTGCGTGCGAGACTCCTCGTGGAGGTCGGGGCCGCGATCGTCGGCCCGGGGACTACGTGGACCGGGACGCTGAAGGGATGAACATCGCCACGCCGGACGCGCCGGCGTCGCTGCTGGAGCGCGATGCGAGCATCGCCGCGCTGACCGGGCTGTTGTCCGATGTCCGGGCCTCCTCCCGGGGTCGGCTGGTGATCGTCGCCGGCGAGGCCGGCGTCGGCAAGACCGCGCTGCTCCGTGCCTTCTGCGAGACGGTACGGTCGCCGGTGCGCGTCCTGTGGGCCGCGTGCGAGCCGCTGCGCACGCCGCGCGCGCTGGGCCCGCTATTGGACGTGGCCGAGTCGGTGGGCGGGGATTTCCAGGAGTTGGTGACGGGCGTGGCCAAGCCTCACGACGTGGCCTTGGCGCTCCTGCGCCGGCTGGGGGGCCGGCATCCCACGGTGCTGGTGGTGGAGGACGTCAACTGGGCGGACGAGGCCACGCTCGACGTCCTTACCCTGTTGGTGCCGAGGATCGCCGCGGTCCCGGCGCTCGTCCTCGTCAGCCAGCGCGACGACGGGTCCGCCGGCGCAATGCAGCTGCGGACCTTGCTGGCCGAGGTGGGAGGCGGCCGGGCACGCCTGCGCATCGCACCCCTGTCCGAGGCGGCGGTCTCCGAGCTCGCCCGGCCCCATGATGTTGACGGGGGCGAGCTGTATCGCCTCACCGCCGGCAACCCGTTCTTCGTTGCCGAGGCCCTGGCGTCGCCTGGCGAGCGCCTCCCGGAGACCGTCCGCGATGCGGTGCTCGCCCGGCTCTCGCGTCTGCCCGAACCCGCGCGGCGGCTGCTGGACGCGGTGGCGGTCATCCCTGGGCCTGTGGAGCTCTGGCTGCTCGAGGCGTTGGGCGCAGCGGACATCGGCCAGCTGGACGAGTGTCTGGCCACGGGCATGCTCGAGACCTCCGGTCCGCGCCTCGGCTTTCGGCACGAGCTCTCTCGACTGGTCGTGGAGGAGTCGATGTCGCCGGTCCGGCGCGTCTCGCTCCACCGGCAGGCGCTCGCGGCGCTCACCGAGCGGGGCGGCGATCCGGCGCGACTCGTGCACCACGCCGACGCCGCCGGCGACGCCGACGCGCTGTTGCGCTGGGCGCCCGAGGCGGCCGGGCGCGCCGCGGCCTCCGGAGCGCACCGCGAGGCGGCGGCGCACTACGCGCTCGCGCTGGGATTCCCGGAGCACCTCGCATCTGAGCAGCGCGTTGCGCTGTTGCGCGCACGCCTATACGCGTGCTGGATGACCGACCAGTTCGAGGCAGCCCGTGCAGCCGCGGAGGAGCTGCTGGCATTCCAGCGGGAGCGCGGCGACCGCTTGGGCGAGGGCGATGCGCTGCGGCTGCTGGCCCGGCTCCTGGCGTTCGCCAACGAGTACGCGGAGTCCGAGAGGCTCGTCCTCGACGCTGTGAAGCTGCTGGAGACCCTGCCCGCCGGACGCGAGCTGGCGATGGCCTACGGGGGCGTAGCGGAGGAGCGCTGGGTCTACCACGACCTCGACAGCGCGGTGCAGTGGGGGAGGCGCGGCGCGGACCTGGCCACCCGCCTTGGCGAGCCGGAACCACTGGTCTACGCGCTGGAGAGCATCGGAGCCGCGGAGTTTCAGGTCGGCATCGAGGCCGGGCGCGTCACGCTCGAGCGAGCGCTCGCGCTGGCGGAGGAGAACCGGCTGCACGACCACGTCGGCCGTGTTCTCTCGTTACTCGTCCGCTGCGAGCTGCGCCTGCGTCGCCTGGACTCCGCGCTGGCCCGCATCGCCACCGGCCTGGGGTACTGCGAGGAGCACGGGCTCGACACGTGGCGGCTGTACCTCCTGGCCTCGCGCGCTCGCGCGCAGATCGCGCTGGGTCGCTGGGACGACGCCGCAGCGTCGGCCGCGCCGGCGCTGCGCGATCCCCGCAGCGCGCCGTCCGCGCGCGTGTGGGCGCTTGTCCCCCTCGGCCTCATCAGGGCGCGCCGCGGCGACCCCGGGGCGGCCGCACCGCTCGAGGAGGCGCGGGCGATGGTCCAGGGCAGCGGGCAGCTCGAGTGGACCGCGCTGGTGGCCGCCGCACAGGCCGAGCTGGCCTGGTTGGCCGGCGACCTGACCGCGGTGACCGCCGTGACCGACGATGCCTTCGCGCTGGCCCTCGCGTGCCGCGAGCCGTGGTCGATCGCCGAGCTGGGTTTCTGGCGCCATCGGGCGGGGCGCCAAGATGCGCTGCCCGCCGGGGCGGGAGGTGAGCCCTACCGCCTGGCCATCGCCGGGGACTGGGCCGCGGCGGCCGCACGCTGGAGGGAGATCGGCTGCCCCTATGAGTCGGCGCTGGCGCTGGCGGACTCCGATGATGAGGCCGCCCTGCGCCGCGCGCACGAGGCGCTGGACGCGATGGGCGCGGTGCCGGCGGCGGCGATCGTGGCCCGCGCCCTGCGCGAGCGCGGGGCGCGCGGCGTGCCGCGTGGTCCCCGGCCGCGGACGCGCGCCAACCCGGCCGGGCTCACCGGGCGCGAACTGGAGGTCCTCGGCCTGCTGGCTGAGGGCCTGCGCAACGCCGAGATCGCCCAGCGCCTGGTCGTGTCGGAGAAGACGGCTGAGCACCACACCTCTGCGGTGCTGCGCAAGCTCGGCGTCCGGTCGCGGGCCGAGGCGGCAGCCGCGGCGGCGCGGCTTGGCATCGGCACCGTCCCTGGCGAGCCGGGGTCGCGGGCGTCCACGCTCAGGCCAGCGCCGCCTTGAGCGCGTCGAGGTCGGCCGCTCCGAACACCACCCGGTTGCGCGTCGCGACGTAGATGAGGTCGAGGTCGACGCCGGCCTTCGCCACCCTGCGCGTCAGATCGGCCAGCACGCCGGGGCGGTCCTCAACGTCAACGACCACCACCTCGCGCTCGCGGGTCACCGCCAGCTGCGAGATCGCCAGCGAGTGACGGGCCGCCTCGGCGTGCTTGACCAGGATGTGCAGCTCGGCGCGCTGGCCGCCTCCGATGCAGGTGGCCGCGGCGATGTTGACCCCCGCGTCGCTGATCGCGCCGGCCACCTGCGCCAGCGCTCCGGGCGTGTTCTCAACGTCGATGACCAAGTCGACTGCCATATGTCCTCTCCGCCAGGTGGCCGCTCGCCGGTGCGCCGACATTCTGACCCATCCGGCCCGGCCGCGGGCGTAGCGAGCCCGTCAGGCACCGACGCCCTCGGCCTCATCGCGCAGCGGCGCGGTCCCCGCGATGACCGCCGCCATTGCGGCCGGGGACGTCAGCCGCGCGGGCGACGGGTCAGCGGCGATCTGGGCGGCGATGCGATCGAGGGCGAGCGCAGCGACGGCGCCGACAACGACCGTGTTACCCACCCGGCCGCCGAGCGTCCACACGCGCGGGTAGGCCTCGCCGAGGCCGGCCGCGACGGCGCGCACGTCACGCGCGGCGCGGTTGTCCACCACGTTGACCAGCGCCAGCGGCGCGACCCGCGCCACGTCGGTCAGGGCCTCGGCGGTGATCAGCCGCCGGGGGACAGCGGCGCCGACGAAGGCGTCGATCACCACCGCGTCCCACGCGCCGTCGGGCTGCCTGGCGAGGAACGCCCGCCCGTCGGCCTGACGCACGCGGAGCCCCGGGGCGCGGCGCAGGCCCAGGTGCTCGCGTGCCAGCGCCAGGACGTCGCCGTCGATCTCGCACACCTCCTGGCGGCTGCCGGGATCGGCGGCGGCCAGCGCGCGCGGCAGGGCACAGGCGCCGCCGCCGACGTGCACGACGCGCCGGGCCCGCGCCGCCCACAGCACGACGCGGATCCAGCGCAGGTAGTCGAACTCCAGGTGCGACGGGTCGGCCAGGTCGACGTAAGAGGAATCCATGTCGCACTGGCGCAACAGCCAGGCCGATGGGCGACGCGGGTCGCGCTCGGCGATCAGGTCACCGCGCCGCGCGACCATCCGGGGAGCGCCACGGGTCGGAGGCACGTCGCACAGTGTCGCCCATGTTCAGGCAAGAGAACGGCGGGCGATGGCCGCGGCGGCGGCGACGAGGTTGACGGCGATGAACACCATGATGAGGGTCCCCGGGTCATGGATGGCACCGCCGATGGCCGCGCCGGCCGACAGCGTGAGTGCGGAGACGCTGGCGACCGTCGTCATCACCTGGGCGCGGCCGGCCGGCGGGGTGTGGCGCTGTCGCAGCGCGATCGTGCCCGAGTACGCCGGGCCCTCGAGGAAGCCGGTGAGCCCGATGAGCATGATGCCGACGAGCAGCGTGCCCGCCAGGGGCCAGAGCAGCGCCGACAGGCCGAGGATTCCGTAGGACAGGCCGACGCGGCGCAGTCCGGGCGGGCCGTGCAGCACGAACGTCCCCAGGATGGACCCGCCGGCCACCGCCGCCCAGAGGTAGCCGCTGGTGTGCGCGGGGCTATGCAGCATCTGCACCGCATAGAGCGGGAAGCCCACGAGCATCAGGCCCCAGCCGAACGCGGCCAGGCCGCTGGACACGGAGGTGGCGCGCAGGACACGCTCCCGCGACAGCGCGCGCAGCCCGGTCCGCAGCGCGTTGGACACCGTCGGCGGTCGCTCCTGCGCGCGCGCCTCGAACGCCGGGTTGACCGCCACGAGTCCGGCCACGAGCAGGGTCAGTCCCGCCTGGACCTCCACCGTCGCGGCCGCGCCGATGATCCCGGCGAGTGCGCCGGCCAGCGCGGGGCCGACGATCACGGCGAGGTTGAGGCTGGTCGCCTCGATCGCGCTGGCGTGGTCGAGCAACTCGGGGCCGGCGATCTCGGCGAGCGAGCTGAAGAACGACCCCATGCTGAACGGCCGGGTGAGGCTGTACGCGACGGTCACCGCCGGGACCGTCCAGTTGGGAGCATGGCCGGCGAGGGCGACGATCGCCATCAGCCCCACCACGCTGAGCAGCTGGTCGATCACGATGAGCACGCGCCGCCGGTGCGCGACGTCGAGCCAGGCACCGAGCACCGGCCCGGTGAGCGCGCCGGGCACGACCGCCGCCGCGGCGGTGATTCCCGCCAGCGGCGCGCTCCCGGTGCGCTCCAGGACCAGCAGGACGCCCGCGGTGTTGAACATGAACGAGCTGGTGCGCGCCAGCGACACCGTCATCACGAACCCGGGGTAGCGCGGGCGCCGCCACAACCGGCGAAAGCCGTTCTCAGCTGCGGTCAGCGATGACTGGGCCATGCAGTCATCTTTGCGCAGCCATGTTCGGAGTTGAGGCCGGCCGAGCGATGATGGTGGTATCGGACCTCACGACAGCACCGATGCCGACGGGCCGGTGGCGGCCATCTATCCCGACGCGCTGCCCCAGGTGTACGGGTACCTGGTGCCTCGCTGCGGCAGCGTCGCCCTGGCCGAGGACCTCGCCGCCGAGACGTTCATGGCCGCCGTGGCGGCGACCCGGCGTCACCCGCCGCCGCACGTCAGCGTGGCGTGGCTGATCGGGATCGCCCGCCACAAGCTCGTCGATCACTGGCGCCGGAGCGAACGAGAGCGGCGCGGCCTCGCCGCCGTGGGACAAGAGCACACGCCCAGCGAGGACCCGTGGGGCGAGTTCCTGGACGCGCAGGCCGCGCACGTGGCCCTGCTCCAGCTGCCCGGGCCCCAGCGCACGGCGCTGACCCTGCGCTACCTCGACGGGCTCCCGGTGCCCGAGGTGGCACAGCACCTGGGCCGCAGCGTCCACGCCACCGAAACCCTGCTGGTCCGCGCCCGCGCGGCCTTGCGCCGCGTGTACGGAGAAGGGGAGCACCATGCCGCGTGATCCGCTCGAGGCGCTGCGCCTTCCCGTCGTCCCGATCGCGCCCCGTCCGGAGTTCACGGCGGCGCTGCTGCGGCGCATCCGCGGAGCGCCCGACGCTGCGGGCGTGCCCCGGAGCGCCACGGTCCGCTACTTCGTGGACGACATGGACCGGGCGGTGGCGTTCTACTGCGGGTCGCTGGGCTTCGAGGAGGAGCTGCGGCCGGCCTCCGCCTTCGCGATGCTCTACCGAGGCGATCTGCGGCTTCTGCTGAGCCTGCCGACCGAGCCGCACGCTCTGCCGGACGGCACGCTGCCCACGCCCGGCGGGTTCAACCGGATGTCGCTGCGGGTGGCCGATCTGACGGCGACCGTGGACGACCTACGCGTCCAGGGGGCGACATTCGTCACGCCGGTCACCGCCGGTCCCACCGTCAACACCGTCCTCGTCCGCGACCCCGCCGGCAACCTCGTCGAGCTGTTCGAACCGCGCGGCGCCGGCTATCACGAGCGGCCGCCGAGCGAGGGCGAATAGCCACCACCACCGAGGAGGAGCAGGATGAGCACCGTCAGCGTCCGCTACATCGTCAACAGCGTGGAGGAGGCGGTCGCCTTCTACCGCGATCAACTCGGTTTCGAGGTGCTGATGTTCCCCGACCCGGCGTTTGCGATGCTCACCCGCGGCGACCTGCGGCTTGTGCTCGCCTCACCGGTGCCCGCCGATCACCACGGCGGGGGCTCTCGGCCGATGCCCGACGGCACCGCTCAGGGGCCGGGTGGGTGGAACCGGATCATGATCGAGGTCCCCGACCTCGAGGGCACCGTGGAGCGGCTGCGCGGCAAGGGCATGCGCTTTCGCAACGACATCGTCACCGGGGTCGGCTCCGCGCAGACCCTTCTGGAGGATCCTTCGGGCAATCCGATCGAACTGTTCGAGCCCCGGCGGGCCGAGGCGAGACTCAGCTCGTAGCGCCCCCGGCGGGCTGGTGGGGACGGTGCAGCGCGACGCCGGCCACGACGAGCCCGAGCCCCGACACCTCCACCCATGACGGGATCTGCGCGAGCACCACGATCCCGATGACGGTGGCCAGCGCCGGGAGGAGCGCCACCATCGTGGCGTAGGTGGCGCGGGGCAGGCGTGCCATTGCGAGCTGATCGGTGACGTACGGGATCACTGACGATGACACCCCGACGCCGATACCCGCCAGCAATGCAACCGGATCGATCAGCGCCGGCGCTGCCTGCCAGCCGCCGATCGGCGTCACCACCACGGCCGCGATCAGCATTGCCGCGGCGAGCCCGTCGATCCCGCTGAGCTCCGCGCGCTTGGCCACGCGGTCGGCGAGGACGATGTAGAGCGAGAACAGAACCGCGTTGGCGAACGCGAACGCGAACCCGAGCGCGGCGCCGGCCAGGCGGATGTCGGTGAGCAGGTAGACGCCGCCCACCGCCAGCGCCAGGGCGACCACGTTGCGCGACGAGCGCACTCCGACGGCGGCCAGCGCGATCACCGGGAGGAACTCGATCGCCGACACGGTGCCGAGCGGCAGGCGGCTGATGGCCGAGTAGAAGCAGGCGTTCATGACCGCCAGCACCGCCCCCCAGGCGACGAGCAGGCGCCGCCCGTCGCGATCCAGCCCCGCGAACGCCCGCCACGGGCGCCGCCATGCGGCGAAGATCACGGCGGCCGAGGCGATCCGCAGCCAGGCCACGCCGAGGACCTGCACTCGGGCAAACAGCAGCACCGCGAACGACGGCCCCAGGTAGTGAAAAACGGCACTGATCAGGAAGTAGGCGTGCGGCGGCGCCGCGCCCAGCGCGTGGCCGGCTCGGACGCGGGCCGCCCGGGTGGGTGTGGGCACGCTCGTCGCGTCGGCGGGCATGCGGTCAAGCTTGCGCCCCACGACCCCTGGTGTCTATGGCGATTCGCAGGTAGAATTGATGTCATGCCTGAGAATCGAAGGCGTAACGGCCGTAACGCCCGTAACGGCGAAGGTGCACTTCTGGATGCCGTCAATCTCCGTCTCCTGGCCGAGCTTCAGGCCGACGCGCGCCTGAGCCTGGCCGAGCTCGGCCGGCGCGTGGGGCTGTCCTCACCCGCGGTGGCGGAGCGCCTCCAGCGTCTCGAGCAGGAGGACGTCATCCGCGGCTATCACGCCGAGCTCAACCCCCGCGCGCTCGGCCTCAGCCTCACCGCGGTGATCCGCATCCGCCCGGCACCACGACAGCTGCATCAGGTCGGCGAGTTGGCCCGGCGGACATCCGAGGTGGTGGACTGCCGCCGGATCACGGGTGACGACTGCTACATCATGACCGCTCACGTGCGCTCGGTGGAGCACCTCGAGGAGGTCATCGACCGCTTCGCCGCCTACGGGCAGACGACCACATCGATCGTCCAGTCGGCCCCCGTCGCGACGCGCGGCGTCGCGCTGGAGGAGCTCGAGACCGCCTAACCCGATGGCGCCGGCGTCTCGCGTGCTCTCAGGTACGCCTCGGCCTCGCTCATCCCGAAGTGCTCGGCCCAGCCGGCGGGGGTGGCGTCGTAGCCCGAGTCCCGGGTGCGGGGGTCGGCCCCATGTGTCACGAGCAGCCGGATCATCTCGACGTCGCCGCGCATGGCCGCCTGGTGCAACGCCGTCACGTGCAGCGGCGTCGTGCGGTCGATCGCGTTGACGTCGAAGCCGAGGTCGATCAGCAGGGCCACCGGGTCGAGTCGGTCGCTCGCCGCGGCGCGAGCGACCTGCTCGGGTCGGCGATCGATCGCCCGGTCGCCCAGCGACGGATCGGCGCCGAGCATCGCCTCCGTGTGGGCGCGGTCGCCCGCCGTGGCCGCGCACACGAAGACGTCGACGTCGTCCAGCGAGTTCCGGGCCCCGGCCTGCTCGAGCATCGCCACGACCTCGGGATAACCGTGCAGCGCCGCCTCCTCGAGCGGAGTGCGCCCGTGGTACACCGGATGACTGGTGCCGTAACCGTTGGGGTCGGCGCCGTGATCGAGCAGCAGGCGCGCCCGGTGGGCGAACCCTCGGCCCGCCGCCGCCTTGAGGGCGTCCTCGACCATCTGGCGCGGGGTTTCGAGGGCCGGTGCGAGCAGCTTGTGCCAGGGCCCGCCGTCGCCGGTCCCCAATCCGAACTCGAGCAGCAGCTCGATCCAGTCGTCGTGACTGAGGCCCATCTCGTTGTAGAGCGTCTGGGAGTCGCTCGGGTCCGCGCCGCGCTCGAGCAGCAGTCGTGCCAGGGCCAAGCCGTGCTCCTGCGGCGGGGGGTCACCCTCGCCGGATCCGAGCGCGCCCGTGAGCGCCGTGAACGGCGGCGAGAGTCCCTCCCACAGATACCCGGCGTTGGGATCAGCGCCCGCGTCGAGCAGCAGTCGCGCCACCTCCACCGATGAGGGCCCGGGTGGGCGGTCGCCCACGCGGGCGTATGCCACATAGAGGAGCGGCACCCAGTTGAAGGGGCCGCCCTGGACGTTGGCCACAGAACGGTCGCGCTCCAGGAACGCGCGGGCCGCGTTGACGTCGCCGGTCGCCGCGGCCGTGTAGATGCTGGCCGACGCCAACCCAGGGTGGGCCTCCAGCAGCTCGGCCGCCTGCTTCCGGCGCCCGGGGTCGTCGTTTCCGTAGTTGAGGCACGCCAGCCGCAGGAACTCGTCGGCGAGCTCTTTGTCGTCAGCGATCGGCCCGCCGACCGGCTGGGCGTGCGGCGCACGCGCGTACGCGGCGACCGTATCCAGGTAGGCCTTGAGCCTGGGCCAGCTGGGGAAGTTGAAGCTGCGCGCCACCACCAGTTGGGCGTCGGCGCGGGTGAAGCCGTCAAGCTCTGGCGAGCCCGGCTGGGCGTCGGAGAGACGCGGGTGGAACTCGCGCACCACCTCAGCGGCGCCGGCGTCACCGGCGCGGACCGCGCGCTGAAACGACTTGGCGCCGTTGCGCAGCTGCTCGAGGTTGGCGTTACCGGGAAGACCGCGGGGTGGCACAGAGGCCTCCTTTCACCAGGGCCCGGTGTCCGCATCCTCGGGCCGGAAAGGAGACACCGAACCGGCAACGAGAACTTCGATTCACCTCAGGTGGGCTTCGCCCTTTCCGCGGACCGGGTACGCCCTGACGCGCCCGGTGATCATATCGAGCGGCCGTTGCACGGCAGCGAGCTCGCGCGACTCTGATGGCAAATCTCACCGCTAGCTACGGCGACCTATGCCATCCGAGTGCCGGACGTGGTTGACAAACCTCTGCTCTGAGCGCATTTTTGTCAACCACGTGACCGCAGGTACGACCGCGATTGCGGCGAAGCTGGCGTGCGTGACCGACGCCTGGGTCTACCTCCTGCGCTGCCGTGACGGCTCGCTCTACACCGGCTGGACGGTGGATCTGGAGCGCCGGCTGGCGCGCCACCGCGCCGGCGTGGCCAGCCGGTACACGGCCAGCCGGCTCCCGGTCGATCTCGCGCTGGCCATCCCGATGCCCGACCGCACCGCCGCGCGCCGCGAGGAGGCCCGGATCAAGCGGCTGAGCCGTGCGGGCAAGCTGGCTCTGCTGGACCCGTAGACTGCCGCCATGCCACAGAACCCCCGCGTGTGCGTCATCGGCGCCGGTGTGAGCGGCCTGACCACGATCAAGGCGCTCGGGGATTGGGGCGTGGAGCACGCGTGCTTCGAGGCCAGCGACGACGTTGGCGGCAACTGGTACTTCCGCAACCCCAACGGGCGCTCATCGGCCTACCGGTCGCTGCACATCGACACGTCCAAGACAGCGATCAGCTTCTCGGACTTCCCGATGGATGAGCGCTATCCGGACTTCCCGCACCACACGCAGATCCACGGTTTCCTGCGCGAGTTCGCCGACAGCTTCGGCCTGCGCGAACGGATCCGCTTCGGCAGCCGCGTGGAGCGGGCCGCCCGGCTGCCGCAGGGCGGCTGGGACATCGACGGCGAGCGCTTCGACGTGCTGGTGGTCTGCAACGGCCACCACTGGGACCCGTCCTACCCGGAGTTCCCGGGCCGCTTCGAGGGCCCGACGATCCACTCCCACCACTACATCGACCCCACCGAGCCGCTCGCCCTGGAGGGCAAGCGCGTGCTGGTGGTCGGCATCGGCAACAGCGCGGTCGACATCGTTTCCGAGCTTTCGCGCAAGGGCGTCGCGGACCGGGTGCTCATCTCCACCCGCAGCGGCGCGTGGGTGATCCCCAAGTACGTGCTGGGCCGCCCCGTCGACACGATCGTCAAGACCAATCCGCGGATCCCGCTCGGGCTCCAGCGCCGCGTCGCCCAGGTGCTGCCGAGGCTGGTGTCGGGGCGGATGGAGGACTTCGGGCTTCCCCGGCCCAACCACCGGTTCCTGGAGGCGCACCCCACCGTCTCCAGCGAGCTGCTGCTGCGCCTGGGCTCGGGGGACGCGATCGCCAAGCCCGACGTGGCCGAGCTGATGGCCGACCGGGTGCGCTTCGCCGACGGCAGCGTCGAGGCGGTCGACGTCATCGTCTACGCCACGGGCTACAAGGTCACGTTCCCGTTCTTCGACCCGGCGTTCATCTCGGCTCCCGGCAACGTGCTCCGGCTCTATAAGCGGATGTTCAAGCCCGGCCTTGACGATCTGGCGTTCGTGGGCCTGGGCCAGGCGATCCCCACCATCTTCCCGTTCGCTGAATGCCAGGCCAAGCTCGTGGGTCGCTGGCTGGGCGGGGACTGGGCGCCGCCGCCCGCCTCCGAGATGGAGGCCGAGATCCGTCGCGACGAGCGCCGCTACGTCCGCCACTACTCATCGCGCCCTCGCCACACCATGCAGCTCGATTACTACGTCTACGCGTACGACCTGCGAACGCGCGTCGTGCCGGACGGACAGAAGCGCGCGGCCGCCGCGGGCGGCGCCACCGGCCGCCAAGCGGTCCTCGCCTGACCACACGGCTGCTAGAACAGTTGCCATGCCCACACCACGAGGCGTGAGGGCCGGCTCGCAGGCCGGCTCGCGGGCTGCGCGAGCGGCGGGCCGGTCCCTCCAGCATCCCGCCGATCGCACCCAGGACCGTCGCGGCCGCTTCGACCAGTTTGCCGAGCGGATGTCGTTTCTGGCCAGCTCCCCGGTCTTCTTCGTCCTGTGCGTGGCGATCGTCGTCGCGTGGGTCGTCGGGCTGGCAGTCGGGGCCAGCGACCGTTTCGTCGCGGCCAGCGCCGGTCTCATGTCGGCGGTCACGCTGATCCTGGTGGCGGTGCTCAAGAACTCCGAGCTGCGCACCGACCGGGCGCTGCACACCAAGCTCGACGCCATCGCCAGCTCACTGCTCGAGGACCGCCGCGGTCATCAGGGCGACGCCGAGGAGCAACTCGAGCGCTCCATCGGCGTCCACGACGAGATCTGATCGGCGGCGCCTCAGGCGAGGGCGAGCGGCTCGCCGTGCTCGGGTACCCGCAGCCGGTCCGACATGCCGTTGCCCGCGAACGCCGCGCGGAGCGCGTCGGCACCCTGGGTGAAGTGCTGCCAGCCCTCGAAGTGCACGGGCACGACGACGCGAGCGCCCAGAATCTTGGCGGCCTCTGCGGCGCGGTCGCTGGAGAGCGTCAGATACGCCCCGTCGAAGCGCTGGGGCAGCTGCACCGCGCCGGCGAACAGGACCGCCACGTCGACCTCCCCGATGCGCTCCGCGATGCCGCGCACCACGTCCAGCGACGCGTTGTCGCCCGACACGTAGACGGTCTCCGCGCCTGGGGCGCTGAGCACGAATCCGATCACTGGTCCGGTGATGTGGTCGGTTCCGTCCGGGCCGTGCTGGGCGGGCACGGCGGTGACGGTCACGGCGTGGCCCGCGCGCGACTCCACCTGCACCGATGACCACGGTGCCAGTCCGGTCGCATTGCCGCCCAGCCGCTCGGCTCCGGCCGCGGTCGTGAGCACGCGGCCCGCCCGGGGCAGGAACGCCCGCCCCGCCGGGTCGAGGTTGTCGGCGTGATGGTCGTGGGAGAGCAGGACCACGTCGACAGCTCCGACGGCGTCGGGGGCGATCGCCGGCCCGGTGAGCTTGACCAGCCCCCCTTCGTACTCGCCGGGTGGGGAGAAGGCGGGATCGGTCAGCCACCGCAGCGCCGCGTACTCGAACACCGCTGTCGGTCCTCCAACGAGGGTGAAGTCATTCATCAGGGTTGCGCTCCTGGCTCGTGCGGTACAGGACGTGGGGCAGGCCGGCGTACTCGAACTCGCGCTCGTACGTCAGGCCGAGCTTCTGCATGACGCGCTGCGACGCGAGGTTGTCGACGCGCGTGAACGCGACCACGTTGACGATGCGGCGCTCGGCGGCCACCGCCAGTGCGTGGCGTCCCATCGCGGTGGCCAGCCCGCGCCCCCAATAGGAGCGGGCCACGGCCCAGCCGATCTCCACCTCGCCGCGCCCGTCCACGATCGAGTGCTTGAGCAGACAGCGGCCGGCGCAGGCCTCGCCATCCCAGGCCAGCCAGTACCCGAAGCCGTGTGCGGCCCAGTGCGCCAGCGCGGCGGGAAGCATCGCCTCGCATTCGCCCAGCGTGAACGGGCCGGTGACGCCCCGCGGGCGCAGCCACACCGCCACCTCGGGGTCGGACAGCAGAGCGTGCAGGGCCGGAGCGTCGCCGGACCCGACGGGACGCAGGTCGAACATCGGCTGGAGAACCTACCAATGCTCCGGGGCCCCTTTTCACATGGCGAGCAGAGCCTGCGTCACCGCGCGGGTGGTGCGCGCCAGGGCCCCGGTGGCGAGCAGGTCGAGAACCCCGCCTCGCAGCACCGCCAGCACGAGGGTCCGCCGTGCCTCCCCGGCGGCGGTATCGCGCTCGTCGGCGGGCTGGGCGTCGGCCAGCAGCATCAGCCAGTCCTCCACGGTGCTGGAGGCAAACCCGGCCCAGGGCCCGTCGGGCTCGATCAGCGCGCGGGCGTAGCACTCCGTCCAGAGCGTCAGCAGGCCGCGGTGCTCGCCGGCGGACAGCCAGCCCCACACCTCGAGGCCCACCCGCGCAAGGTCCACGCCGTCCTGCACGCGGACGCGTTGGAGGAGCGCCACCTCGTCAGCGCGCGCCCGCGCCAGCAGCGCCCGCACGAGCCCGTCCTTGCTGCCGAACAGGAACAGCAGCACCCGCGGGCTGGAGCCGATCTCGGAGGCCAGCGGGCGCAGCGACATCGCCGACAGGCCGTGGTCGAGCACGTACCGGTAGGCGCGCTCCAGCAGCTCGTCGCGACGTGCCGATGTGACCGGCGCCGTTTCCGTCATGATGCGGTAGTCTACTGACACGACTGTTTCAGTAGCGAAAGCGAGGGCGAAAGGCGATGGTGCGGCACCAGACAGCAACGACGATCCGGGAGCTGGGCCGTCCCGGTGACCTCGGGTGGGTGGTGATGGCCCACGGCGAGGTCTACGTGGAGGAGTTTGGATGGGACACGACCTTTGAGGCGCTGTGCGCGAGGATCGTCGCCGACTACGCCACCGAGTCCGACGCGCCGGGCCACGCTGCGTGGATCGCCGAGCTCAACGGTGAGCGCGCCGGATGCGTGTTCGTGGTCGCCGGCGATGAGCCCGGGGTGGCCAAGCTGCGGATCCTGCTGGTGCATCCGCGAGCCCGCGGCCACCGGCTCGGCTCCCGGCTCGTCGCCACCGCGCTCGATTTCGCGACGGCGGCCGGCTACGAGCGAATGCAACTGTGGACCAACCATCCCCTCGCGGCCGCACGCCACCTCTACCTCGCGCACGGCTTCGAGCTCATCCGCGAAGAGCCTCACCACAGCTTCGGCGTGGACCTCGTCGGACAGACCTACGAGCTCGACCTGCGCGCCCGCGCCGCCGGCAGCCGCAGTGCCCGCGCTCAGCCGGTCGACACGAGGTGATAGGTGGCGCCGCCGTCGCTGGAGTAGTACAGCCGCTCGTTGCCGGGGGTGGGGCTTGACCCGACGTAGCCGATGGCCACGCCGTGCGTCGCGTCCGTGAACCCGAGGTACTGCCACGCAGTGATGCCCCCGGTGTCGCTCACCGGCGCGTAGTGGCCGCCCCCGTCGGTGGTGCGATACAGCCGGTTGGCGCCGAGCACCGCAGTCGTGGGCGAGGCGGCGGCAAACAGCGCGGAATTGGGCATCGACGGTCCCGTGGTTGGGGAGAAGTGCGCGCCGGAGTCGGTGGAGCGCCACGTGGCGCTCTCGGTGCCGGTGGCGCAATGGGCCCACACGACGCCGGAGGTCGGCTCCTCGAAGTCGCACGGCAGACCCTTCGACGGTGACGCCTGGAGGGTGAAGCTCACCCCCGCGTTATGGGAGACCCCGAGCGCGGCGCCGGCACTCGACCCCACCAGAACGTCCTGCCCGTGGGCCCACAGGCCCGCGTACGCGCTGCCGGCAGCGGGCAGCGTCGTCCACGTATCGCTGCCCAGAACCGAGCGCTCGAGCCGGCCCTGCCCCTTATGGCCGTATCTGACGAGTGCGTAAGCGAACCCGTTGGCGGTCGCCAGCTCGGTCACTGCCCCGCCGAGACGGACTTGATGCCAACCGGCGCCGCCGTCGTGGGTGACCCACAGCTGCGGGTTGAAGGCGAAGCCGTCGGCGGAGTTGGCGAAACGCAACTGCGAGACATGGGTGGTACGGGGCGCCGGCGTCCCGACGAAGCTGTGACCGCCGTCGTCCGTGCGCAGGATCGACGTGCAAGGGGGACTGGAGCAGGGCGCGGCGCCCAGCAGCCACCAGATCCCGGGGGCGATGGCCGTGAACGATTCGGGCCCGAACCCCGGCGGCACCGGACCGGCGGGGGCCTGGACGTGTCGCGCGGCGGTCGCGCCGGCGGGGGCATGGCGGCGCAGCGGCGGCGCGGTCGATGTCCGCGGCGCACCGTGGTGCCGGTGCTGTGCTGGCCGCGCGGTCGTGGTGGTGGACGAGTGCTGGGCGGCGTTGTGGTTGGCGCCGAGCCCGAACGCGAGCAATCCCACCACAACGATCACCGCGACCAGTAGCGCCGGCACAACGGCCAGCAGCTCGCGGTTGCGGCGACGGTGGGGCCCGCCCGGGCCGCCCGCCCCGCCGCGCAGGTGGCTCCGGCGCGGGCGCGGCGGGGAGTCCTCGGTATCCGTGGCGCCGTGGCGCAGCGGCTCGTGGACCACGGTGGGGCCGGTGCCGCGGTCCACGCCCCGCTCGGTGAGCTGGGCCAGCTGCGTCTCGACCGTGTCCAGGTAGTCGGCCATTGGCGTCAGCTCCCTCCCAGCCGATCGCGCAGGCGCGAGAGCCCGCGGCTGACCCGCTTGCGCACCACCATCTCAGAGCAGCTCAGCTCGCCGGCGATGTCACGGTAGCTGCGCTCGTGCACCACGCGCGAGAGCACGGCGCGGCGTTCGTCGTCGGGCAGCTCGTTGACCAGGGCTCGCAGCGGTCCCGCTCCGTCATCGGCGACAGCCACTACCCGCTCGAGGTCAGTGTCCTCCAGCGCCACCGGCGCAAAGCCCAGGCGCTTGCGCGCCTTGGCCTCGATGCGTCCGCGGCGCAGGCTCATCAGCAGCTTGTTGCGGGCGATCCCGATCACCCACGGCGTCGCCGTCAGGCCGTGGTCCAGGTAGCGGTTGGCCGTCAGCAGCACCGCGGCGAACACCTCGGCCGCCAGATCGGCGGCCAGCTCGGGGTCGCGGGTTTCGCGCATGAGATAGGCCAGCGTCACCGGCAGGTGCCGGCGGTAGAAGACCGTGAACGCCTGCGCGTCGCGGGATGCGATCGCCCCGAGCAACTCGTCGTCGGTTGCGTGCGTCAGATCCATCTGTTCAACCAGCACGTCTTTCTATTGCCCACCTCGATCAGACTGTGACCGCCCGGCCGCCGCTCGCAAACCCGCTGTGCGGAGTGCCCCGTCACGACGCGTAGGAGATGAGCTCCATCAGGCTGCCGTCGGGATCGCGGAAGTAGACGCTGCGCCCGGGTCCCTTGGCTCCATTGCGCTGGACCGGCCCCTCCTCCACCGCCACATCATGAGCGCGCAGGTGCGCGATGGCGTCGTCGATGGGCCCCGACCATTCGAAGCACAGGTCGCTGTTGCCGGGCGCGACGGGGACGCGCGCCAGCGGACCGGCGTTGACGCCGGGCCCGTGGACGTTGAGCTGCTCGGCGCCGAACCGGTACGCCCAGGTGGCGTTGCCGCGATCGATCAGCTGCGCACCGAGCACGTCGCGATAGAACCGGTTGGAGCGGTCCCAATTTGTGACGTGGATCACGCAGTGGTCGAGCTTGATCCGGCGATCGGCCATCGTCAATACGCTAAACGAGGGCCCGCCGGAACGGACATCCACGTCGTGTGGCGGCCCGCGCCCCCCAACGACTCAACCCCACGACGTGCTGCCCACACATGACCGCCGCGAGCTGGCCGCGATCTTCTGCGGCGGGATCGTCGGCGCGCTCGCCCGGACCGGCTTGGCGCAGGCCTTCCCCGACGACTCCCGGAGCTGGCCGTGGGCGATCTTCGCCATCAACGTCGCCGGCGCGTTCATGCTCGGCTACTTCGTGACGCGCCTGGCCGAGCGGCTGCCCACGTCCGCCTACAAGCGCCCGTTCCTGGGCACGGGCCTGTGCGGCGCGCTCACCACCTTCTCCACCGTCCAGCTGGAGCTCTTCAAGATGGTCCAGGCCCACGAGTGGGCCCTGGCGATCGGGTATGCGGCGGCGACCCTGGTGGCGAGCTTTGCCGCCGTCACGCTCGGCACCGCCCTCGTCCGTCGGGTGCGGACGGTCCTATGAGCGTGGGCGCGTGGGCACTGGTGGCGGTGCTCGGGGGGACCGGGTCGATGGCGCGCTTTCTCGTCGACGGCTTCGTCGGCGAGCGCGCCGAGGGCGGCGCGTTTCCCTGGGGCACGTTCGCGGTCAACCTGTCGGGCGCCGCGCTGCTCGGCGGGGTGGCCGGCGCGGCGGTCACCGGCACCGCCCTCACCCTGGCCGGAACGGCGGCGCTCGGCTCCTACACCACGCTGTCGACCTGGATGCTCGAGAGCCACCGGCTCGGGGAGGACGACCAGAGGCCGATCGCGCTGGCCAACCTCGTCGGGTCGCTGGTCATCGGGTTCGCCGCGCTTTCGGCCGGTCACGCGGTGGGGGCGGCGCTGTGAACGAGGACTGCCTCAAGCTCACCGCCTACTTCGCCGAGCGCGACCGCTCCGGCAACGAGTTCCTCGGGGATGCGCTCCTGGGCATCTGCGAGCGCCACGGTCTGGCCACCAGCATCCTGCTGCGCGGCGCCGAGGGTTTCGGCCGCCACCAGGTCCTGCAGACCGATCGGCTTCTGAGCCTGTCCGAGGACCTGCCGATGGTGTTGGCCGCCGTGGACTCGCGCGCCCGGATCGAGGCGGCGCTGCCGGAGATCGGCGCCGTCGCCGGGCACGGGCTCCTCACGCTCGAGCGCGCTCGTCTCCTGTCCGAGCGCATCGGGGCGGTGGCCCTCCCCGAGGAGCTGCACGAGGCCTCGAAGCTGACCGTCTATTGCGGCCGCCACGAGCGAGTGGACGGGCGTCCCGCCTTCGTGGCGATCGTGGAGCTGCTGCGCCGGCACGGATTGCACAGCGCCACCGTCCTACTGGGCGTCGACGGGACAGCACACGGCGTCCGGGAGCGCGCGCGGTTCTTCGCCGCCAACGCCCAGGTGCCGCTGATGATCATCGCCGTCGGGCCCGGGGCCGAGCTGAGCCCGGTCCTGCCGGAGATCGCCGGGCTGGTGGACCGGCCGCTGCTCACGCTGGAGCGAGTGCGCGTCTGCAAGGTCGACGGCCACCGGTTGGCCGAGCCGCACCACCTGCCGGGCACTGACGACGCCGGCCTGCGGACATGGGTCAAGCTGATGATCCATGCCGACCACGACACACGGCACGCCGGGCGCCCGCTGTTCGTCGAGATCGTGCGCCGCCTGCGGGGGGCAGGGGCGGGCGGCGCCACCGTGGTCCACGGGATCTGGGGCTACCACGGCGACCGGCCTCCCTCGGGCGACCGGCTGCTTTCGCTGCGTCGTCACGTGCCGACCACGACGATCGTGATCGACACCCCCGAGCGCATCGGAGGCTGGTTTCAGATCGTTGATGAGCTCACCGACCAGGGCGGGGTGGTCACCAGCGAGCTCGTGCCGGCGTTTCACGCCCGTGGCGCGTGGGGCGACGCCGGTGGGCTGGCGCTGGCCAACCGCGCCCGCACGGGCTGAGCCGGTCCGTTCTCCCGGCAGGGCGCGTCAGCGCTGGCGAAAGGCGCGCCGGTAGGCGGTGGGGGTGGTCGCCAGCCGGCGACCGAAGTGGGTGCGCAGCGTGGTCGAAGAGCCAAAACCGGTGCGCGCGGCGACATGCTCGACGGGCAGGTCGGTGGTCTCCAGCAGGCTCTGCGCCTCGCGGGTGCGCTGGTCCAGCACCCACTGGGCGGGCGTGGTCCCCGTCTCCTGGCGGAACCGGCGGGCGAAGCTGCGCGGTGACATGCAGGCCTGGCGTGCCAGCGTGATCACGTCCAACGGCTGCTCCAGCCGGTCCAGCGCCCATGCGCGGGTGGGCTCCAGCGAGCCTCCGCCCTGGCCGGCGCGGGCGATCGGGCGCACCACGAACTGTGCCTGGCCGCCATCACGGTGGGGCGCCACGACCGTCCGGCGGGCGATGTGCGCGGCGAGCGCCGCGCCATGGTCGCGGCGGATCACGTGCAGGCACAGGTCCAGGCCGGCGGCGACCCCCGCGCTCGTGAGCACGCTGCCCTCATCGACATAGAGCACCGCGGGATCCACCGTCACCCGGGGGTAGCGCCTGGCCAGCCGCTCCGTGGAGTCCCAGTGCGTGGTGGCGTGCCGGCCGTCCAGGATGCCCGCCTCCGCGAGCACGAACGCTCCGGTGCAGATCGACATGACCCGAGCCCCGGCGCGGTGTGCACGGGCCACCGCTTCCGCCGCCTGCTCGAATCCCTCGGGGTCGGTGTCGGGCCCGATGCCCGGCACCACGATCGTGTCGGCCCGGCCCAGCGCATCGACCCCCAGTCGCGCCATCACCTCGATGCCAGTGGAGCTTCGCACCGGCCCGGGTCGGATGGCGGCCAGCGCGAAAGAGTAGTGCGGGGCGCCGCAGTGGCCGAACACGTGGGTCGGCGCGGCCAGATCGAGCAGCACAAGTCCGTCCAGCGCCAGCGCGACGACCCGATGCGGGGTGGACGACGCAGTTGGCATAAATCTTACGATACATGACGTTTCTGCCACTTGTGCCAGCCAGGCCGCGGCCTCACGATTGACGCCATGCTCGAAAACCACGCTCTTCCCCTCACCGAGATCGTCGTCTTTGACGGGTTCGACGATCTCGACGCCATCGCCCCGCTGGAGATCCTCGTCGCCGCCGGCTTTCCGGCGCGCGTCGTGCACCCGGCGCAGCACCCCCCGGCGGTGCGCTCCGCCCACGGCCTCGCCCTCGAGGTCCCCGACACGCTCGGCGAGTCGCCGGGCCTGGTGGTCGTACCGGGCGGCGGCTGGCTGGACGGCTCCGCCGGCGTGCGCGACCAGTGCGACGGGCCTCTGCCGGCCGCCCTGGCGGCGCTGCATCAGGCGGGAGCGGTCGTCGCCTCGGTGTGCACCGGCGCCATGCTCCTCGCGCGCGCGGGGTTGCTGGAGGGACGCCCTGCCGTGACGAACCGGATGGCTCTCGACGACCTGGCCGCGGCGGGCGCCGATGTGCGCCGGGATGCCCGCGTCGTGGACGACGGCAGCGTGGTCACCGCGGGCGGCCCGGCGGCCGGGCTGGACCTGGCGATCCGGCTGGTGGCGCGCTTCGCCGGTGACGAGGCCGGTCACGCGGCGGCGCGGCGGCTGGAGCATGAGCCCGTGGGGCCGGTCCTGGTGGGGGTGACCGCCGCGTAGATTCGTGATTCCCTGTCCCCTGCGCGCAACCCTGTCCGTCTTTGGGAGGACAACCCCACGCTCCCCACGGAGGTCCTCATGAAGTACGCACTGCTCATCTACACCAAGCCGGGCGCGATCGACAACTTCAGCAACGGAGAGCTCGAGGCCATGTCCTCGGAGTACTTCGCGCTGCGCGACGAGCCCGGGTGCGTGGACGGCGGCCAACTCGAGGACGTCGGCACCGCGACGACGGTCCGCGTCGACGATGGCCGGACGCTCACCACCGACGGCCCCTTCGCGGAGACCAAGGAGGTGTTCGCCGGCTACTACATCTTCGAGCTGGACAACCTCGACGCGGCCATCGAGCTTGCCGCTCGGGTGCCGGCGGCACGGCTCGGCGGCTCGGTCGAGGTGCGCCCGCTGGTGCACCCCTAGCGGCGTGAGCGATTAACTCGCGACGGTGCTGGACAGCGTCTTCCGCGAGCAGTGGGGCCGGGTCGTTGCGTCCTTGGTCGGCTTTCTCGGCGACTTCGAGCTCGCCGAGGATGCCGCCCAGGAGGCGTTCGCCATCGCCGCGGAGAAGTGGCCGCAGCAGGGCACGCCGGACAACCCGGCGGCCTGGCTCATCACCACCGCGCGGCATCGGGCGATCGATCGCATCCGGCGCGAGCGCACGCTGGCGGCCAAGACGCAGCTACTGGATCGCCACGAGGCCATCGAGGATGACGTGAGCGTATTTGACCAGGACGAGATCGCCGACGAGCGCCTCCAGCTGCTCTTCACCTGTTGTCATCCCGCCCTCTCCTCCGAGGCCCAGGTCGCCCTCACGCTGCGCACGCTCGGCGGCCTGACCAATGACGAGATCGCGCGCGCCTTTCTCGTGACGCCGGAGACGATGAAGCGGCGCCTCTCCCGCGCGCGGACCAAGATCAAGCTGGCTGGGATCCCGTTCAGCGTGCCGCCGGCGCGCCTGCTGCCCGAACGCCTCGGCGCCGTGCTGGCGGTCATCTATCTCATCTTCAACGAGGGGTACGGCGGCCGCGTTGACCTCGCCACCGAGGCGATCGCGCTGGGAACGGTCCTCGCGGAGCTGATGCCCGACGAGGCCGAGGTCCACGCGCTGCTCGCGCTGATGGGGCTGCACCACGCCCGGCGCCGCGCCCGCTTCGTGGACGGAGAGCTCGTGCGCCTCGCCGACCAGGACCGCGCCCTCTGGGACGCCGAGCAGATCGCCGTCGGCCGCGCTGCCCTGGACCGGGCCCTGGCGCTTCGCGGCCGCGGCACCTACGTTCTGCAGGCCGCGATCGCGTCGCTCCAGCTCGACGATCCCATCGATTGGCATCAGATCAGCGCCCTCTACGAACGGCTCTCGCGCCTCACGGGCTCGCCCGTGGTCGAACTCAACCGCGCGGTGGCCGTCGCCGAGGCCGGCTCGCCGCAGGACGCGCTCGCGATCGTCGATGGCCTCAGCCTCGACGGCTACCGCTATCTGCACTCCACCCGCGCCGAGCTGCTGCGCCGCCTCGACCGCCCGGCGGAGGCCGCGGACGCCTACCGGCGCGCGCTGGCGCTGACCCCGGCCGACGCCGAGGCCCGCTTCCTACGCGAGCGCCTCGCCAGCCTCTGACCGGCGGCGCCGCCGCGGCGATGACGCGCGGCGACTCCTGACGCGTGCCCGGGAGCCGGCTCAGTCGGGAAGCAGCGGCACCCATATGTCCGTGTCCTGTCCCACCAGCGTGCCCCGCGAGATCGCTCCCGCGCCGAAGCGCTCCCGCAGCTCGTCCAGCGCGCGGTCCAGCCCCGCGGTGCGATCGAAGGGCAGCGCGAGCTGGATCGCGTTCTGGTCGCACAGATTGGTCAGCGAGATCCCGATGAGGGTGAGCCCCCGCCGCGCGATCACCGCGCCCGACGCCGCCAGCAGCCCCCGCGCCACGCGCAGCAGCGTCGCCGTGCGAGTGGTGGCCTCGGCGAGGGTGTGGGACCGCGTCGCCCGCGCGAAGTCGTCGAAGCGCAGGCGCAGCACCACCGTCCGACACGCCCGGCCGGCCTTGCGCATCCGCCGCGCCACGCGATCCACCAGGGTCATGAGTGAGGCATCGAGCTCGCCGGGCGAGCGCGCGCGCCGGCCCAGCGCGCGCTGGGCGCCGATCGACCGACGCCGCTGTCGCCTGGTCACCCGCCTCGGGTCGCGGTTGTGCGAGAGCGCGTAGAGCTGCCGTCCGGTCGCGCGCCCCAGCATCGTCACCAGCGTCTCCTCGTTCAGCCGGGCCACCTGCCCCACCGAGGTCAGTGCGTGCGCGTGGAGCTTGGCCGCGGTCACCTTGCCCACGCCCCACAGTCGCTCCACCGGGAGGGGATGCAAGAAGGCGAGCTCGCCACCGGCGGGGATCACGAGCAGGCCGTCAGGCTTGGCCACTCCGCTCGCCACCTTGGCCAGGAACTTCGTGCAGGCCAGCCCGACCGTGATCGCGAGCCCCACCTCCTCTCGGATCTCCTGGCGTAACCGCATCGCGATCTCCGTCGGCGTCCCGGAGATGTGGCGCAGGCCGCGGACGTCGAGGAACGCCTCGTCGATGGAGAGCGCCTCCACCAGCGGCGAGGTCCGCTTGAACACCTCGAACACCGCCTTGCTCGCGTCGGTGTAGGCGGAGAAGCGCGGCGGCACGACCACCGCGCGCGGGCACAGCGCTCGCGCCTGCGCGCCTCCCATCGCCGTCCGCACGCCGCAGGCCTTGGCCTCATAGCTCGCCGCCAGCACCACTCCTCCCCCCACGATCACCGGCCGCCCGCGCAGCGACGGGTTATCGCGCTGCTCCACCGAGGCGTAGAAGGCGTCGAGGTCCGCGTGCAGTATGGTGGGCTCATCCGGCACGAACATACGTTCGCATACACGCCGGACGTCACACTTCTCACGGCAACTCCGCGACCACACGAGGAGATGGGTATGGCAACGACAGATGGGATGGTCAAGGGGGTCGACTTCGTCGCCTTCCAGGCCAAGGACTTCGACCGCGCCGTGGCGTTCTATGGGGAGACGCTGGGACTGCCCCGCTCCGTCCACATCCCCGAGCGCGGGTTCTCGGAGTTCGAGACCGGCAACCTCACTCTCAGCATCATCGACTCGGCCAGGATGGGGATGGAGCACCACGCCTCGCCGTCCCCGGTGGCACTGCATGTGGACGACGTGGCGCAGGCGAGGTCCCGGCTGGAGGCCGCCGGCGTCGAGTTCCGCGGCGAGACCCTGGACACCGGGGTCTGCCACATGGCGTTCTTCGCCGACCCCGACGGGAACGCGCTGATGCTCCACCACCGGTACGCGCCCCGAGAGACGGATCTCTAAAACGCGGCCGCGTCAGGGACGGCGCGTCCGTCAGGGCGCGCCCACCCGCGTCAGCATCTCGGCGCCCCACCGCGCTCCGATCGCGCACGCCTCGGCGATCGACGTGCCTGAGCCGAGCCCATAGGTGACCCCGGCCGCGAACGCGTCGCCGCACCCGTAGCTGTCGCGTACCGGGCCGGGGGGCGGCACGGCGGACCAGCGCCCCTCGGACTCGCCCCGCCACCCGCCCCCGGCGCCACCCTCGGTGAGCACGACGAAGCGGGCGGCGGGCTCGAGTGTCCGGGCCCAGCGGGCCTCGTTCTCGTCGGACGCGCTGTAGACCAGCGCGTCGATGGACAGCCGCGCGTCGTCGAGCTCCTCGCGCAGCCGGGGCGTGACCACCAGGACCCGTGCGGCACGAGCCCGGACCAGCGCACCGCGGTCGGCGGCGGTGACGTAGACGCCATCGGCCTGCGCCAGGCGATCCCAGGCGAGTGGGTCGTCGCCCTCCGGGCGCAGCCGCTCGCCGATCGGCAGGATGGTGCGCTCGCCGTTGCGGTCAAGCAGCGTCACCACCTCCCGCGTGGGGCCCGGGCGCCGGGCCATGTGCACGGTGATGCCGCGCCCGGCGATATCGGCGCTGGCCGCGTCGGCGAGCTTGTCGCTGCCCACCGCCCCGTAGAAGTCCACCTCTGCCCCACTCTCGGCCAGCACCGCGCCGGCCACCACGGCGCCGCCTCCGGCGTGTGTCGTCTCGCGCCGCGCGGTCTCGATCTCCCCGGGCGCGGGCAGATGGTCGACCCGCAGGAACTGGACCCACTCGACGTGGCCGACGACGGCGATCCTGGTCATCGGGGCGGACGCTAGCGCCATCGGCCGGTCCCGGTCGGCGATCCCGCCGCGCGAGATCCGCCGGGACCGCGATCAGGCGGCGCGCCGGGCTGCCGGCACCTCGCGGATGTGGGCTGGGAGAACCGGCAGGACGCCGCGGCGGACGTACGCGGCGCCGGCGGCGACCAGCGCCTTGCGGATCGCCGCCGGGGGCAGCGGCAGGAAGCCGTACTGCGAGCGGATCTCGTCGGGCAGCAGCGCGATCGTGATGAAGTTCACCGTCTCCACGAGAGGCCGCGCCAGCGGCGGGACGGGCGGCTCCAGGACGATCTCGCGCGCCCGGCGCCGGGCCCAGGCTCCGACGTGAAGCCCATCGCCCGAGAGCATGCCGCGCCCGTACTGGTCTAGCTCGTCGAGGCTCCCGGGCATCTGGCCGCGCCGCAATCCGAAGAGGCGACCGATCACCTTGTAGTCCTCCCACAGCGCCGCTTGCTCCCGCGCCTCGAGCCGCCCGACATACGTCCGGTAGACGACGACGGCCGAGTCCACGAGCGTGTAGAGGATCCACATCAGCAGGGCAGGATCGTCGGCACGGTAGGTCGTGCCGGCGGGATACGGCCCGACGGCCTCGGGGAGCGCCCCGCGCACGGCGCGGTGCATCGCGCGCACGCGCCGCGTGGCCCGGTCGGCCTCGGCCCGCGAACCGAAGGTGATCAGGTTCATGATCCGGGCGGTGCGGGCCAGACGCACGTATGGATCCTCCAGGGAGTCCGAGTGGGCCAGCAGCCCGGCGACGGCGAGGGGATGCGCCGCCTGCATGAGCAGGGCGCGCGGCCCCGACAGCGCCAGAGCGCGCTCGCGCAGAACCCGGCGGATGACGGAGTCGTCGTGGAAGTAGCCGGTGGACGCGTTCATGCCATCCCTCTATGTGAGCTCGACAGCCTCGAGCGCGTCCCCCACCCGGTCGGTCGCGCTGGCCTCCGGCGCCGACGTCCAGTCGTGGGTGTCGTAATGCCTGAGCGCCGGAAAGGCCGCGGCGATGACCGCCACGCCGACCAGGCACAGCAGCCCGCCGGAGACGACCGAGAAGCGCACCCCGGCGGCGCCCGCCACGCTGCCGGACTCGATGTCGCCAAGCCGTGGTCCGCCGGTGACCACCAGCGAGAACGCCGCCGACATGCGGCCGCGCATGTGGTCGGGAGTGACGGTCTGGTTGATCGTGGAGCGACAGACCGCGGAGATGGAGTCAGCGGCCCCGGCCACCGCCAGCAGCGCGACCGCGGGCCACAGCGAGCGCATCAGGCCGGCCAGCGCCACCGCGACGCCCCACACCGCGACCGCCCAGATCACCACGATCCCGAGGCGGCGGGCATGGTTGATCCACCCGGTCAGCAGGGCGGCGACCGTCGCGCCGGCCGGGACTGCGGCATACAGGGCGCCGGTGCCGGCCGCGCCGGTGTGGAACACGCTGACGGAGAGGACCGCGAACAACGCCCGTGGCATGCCGAAGGTCATGGCCACGAGGTCGATGGCAAACGAGCCCACCAGCGCGCGGTTGCCCCAGACGTAGCGCAGGCCCTCGGCGATCGATGCCAGCACCGGGGGATGCTCTCCGGCGGTGATCGGCGGCTGCGGAGCGATGAGCATGACGGTGAACACGACCGCCAGGCAGCTGATGGCGTCGACGGCGTAGGCGGCCTGGACGCCGGAGACCGCGATCAGGATCCCGCCGACCGCGGGGCCCAGCACCATCGACAGCGCCGAGAGGCCGTAGCTGACCGCCAGGACGCGCGGCAGGCGCTTGCGGTCGGTGAGGTTGGGGACGAGCGCGGAGAATGCGACGTTCTGCAACGCGTTGAAGCCCGCCAACAGGCCGCCGAGGAGATACAGGACCGGCACCGGCGGCGGTCCGGCCACCGGCAGGAGCGCCAGGGCGCCCGCGGTGGCGACCAACCCGACCTGCGTGACAAGCAGGAGCCGGCGGCGATCCATGCGATCGGCGATCGCGCCGCCCAGCAGGGCCATGGCCACCAGGGGGACGACCTCGGCGGCGCCGAGCAGTCCCACCAGGAGCGCTGAGCGCGTCAGCAGGTAGAGCTGGAACGGCAGCGCAACGAGCGTCGCCTGGGCGCCGAGGTTGGAGACGAAGCTCCCGCTGACGACCAGCCGCAGGTCGCGGCTGTCGCGAAACGGCGACAGGTCGGGGCGCAGGCGCGGAAGACGCACCCGATTGAGGCTAACCGGCGCGTCGGGTCGGGGGTGATGCGACCGGGGACCGGTATTCGGTCCTCAGTCGCATCACCCCCACCGGGTCAGTCGCTGCTGGATCCGCTCCCCGAGCCGCCGCCGGCCGCACCGTTCCCGGGCGGTGCGCCCGAGGGTCGCAGGTCCGCGGCGCACGCCCGAGCCGCTGCCTGGAACTGCTTGTTGCGCTCGATCGTGGCCGGGAAGATCGGACCCTTGCCGGAGAAGTTCGGCGCCGGCAGGTTGTATCCGTGCTGCTTCACGCAGGCCGTGAACTTCGTGACGGCGGCGTGGTTGGGGGTGAAGCGCCGCTGCGGGAAGCGGGCGCCGCCGCAGGCCTGGATGGCCGCGCGGAACTTGGGATTGTTGAAGCGGCCCGCGCCCGGGCCGCCACCAGCGTTGCCGCTGCCCCGGCCACCGCCGCCGCCGAAGAAGAACCCGCCTCCGCCTCCGCCATATCCGCCCGGCGGCCGCCGGCGCGCCCCCGCCGGCCGGGCGGGCAGGGTGACGCCGTGGGCCTTCAGGCAGGCTACGAGCTTGGTTCGGGCGGCTGAGGAGGCGCCGCCCGCGGAGGCTGCGGCGGCGCCCGAGCTGTTACTGCTGCTGCTCGAGCCCGTGTTCGAACTCGAGCCGCAGGCGGCCAGCAGCAGCGCCGTGGCGGCCACGGCCAGCGTCAGGGCGACGGGCCGGAGTGTGCGCGAATGCTTCATGTGGTACTGCGTCCTTTCGTGAGACTCATCCGCCGGATGAGAAGAGAGAGCCGACGGCGGAGCCGGAGCCCGATCCGCCGGAGCCCGAGCCACTCGAGCCCGAGCTGGTGGACCCCGACGAGCGGTTGCCGGAGTCCGTGATGGTCGCCGCGTTCGTGGCGCCGCCGGAGGCGGGCACCCCGCTGACGATGACCGTGTCGCCCGGGCGGATCGCGTGACGCGAGACTGACTCGGTCTTGGAGATCTTCGTCGCCGAGGACAGCTTGACCTTGACGGTGTTGCCCGACGTGTCGGTCACATAGATGGTGTTCCCCTTGACGCTGGCCACGGTGCCGAACGAGGCGTTCGCGCCACCGCCGGCGCCACCGGCTCCGGAGCCGGCCGGCGCGCCGGCGCCGGAGGCTGCGCCGCCACCCGCACCGGAGGCGGCCCCCCGGCCGCCGAAGAGCGCGGCGAAACCACCGGCCCGCGCCGCAGCGCGAGCCCCCGCCCCCGAACCGGCCGTCAGCCCGCTGCTCGAGCTCGCCATCTGGCTCTTCTCCACGCGGATGCCCGCGTAGAAGCCGATGGCGCATGTGACGAGCGCGGCGAGCGCCGCGGTGCGGCGGTTGAAGAACTGCCGGCGTGTCCGGCGCGGCAGCGACGGCTCGGTCTCGGGGCCGTCCCGATACGCGTCGCCCCAGTCCTCCTCGCGCTGGTCCGGGGTGTAGGTGTCCATAGTCGTCCTTCTGGGTCTGATGGGCAGGGGCCTGCGGCGTGGCGGCATGCGGCTCATTCGAACCTCAGCGCCTCGATTGGCCGCATCGCGGCCGCCCGCCCAGCGGGATAGGTACCGAAGAACAGCCCGATCAGCACCGAGGCGCCGAAGGCCAGGGCGATCGAGTAGGGGGCGATCACGGGATGGACCCCAGCGATCTTGAACTGGCTGCCGACGACGCCGAAGATGACGCCGGCGATTCCACCGAACAGCGAGACCAGCACCGCCTCGACCAGGAACTGGACGAGGATGTCCGAGCGTCGCGCTCCCACGGCCTTGCGGATGCCGATCTCGCGCGTGCGCTCGGTGACCGAGACGAGCATGATGTTCATCACCCCGATCCCGCCCACCAACAGCGAGATCGCGGCCACCTCGCCCAGCAGCGTCGTGAACACGTTGCTGGTCGAGCTCGACGCCTGCAGGATCGAGCCCTGGTTGATGACGTTGAAGCTCGCCGAGGTCGATCCGGGCGCCGGGGGGAGCAGCGGCGTGAGGATGCTGGTGACCTCGGTCTGGGCGGCTGAGAGCTGGTCGCGGGACTTGGCCTGGACCACGATCGAGTTGACGTCGCCGTAGCCGGTGAGGGTGTCCTGAACTGCGGTGAGCGGGGCGACGACGACGTCGTCCTGGTCCGTGGCGCCGTTGGAGCCCTTGGAGTTGGTGACGCCGATCACCTGGAAGTTCGTGCCGTTGACCTGGATGGTGGCCCCGACCGGGCTGGCACCGCCGAACAGCTCCTGGACCACCGTCGGGCCCACCACCGCCACGCGGGCGTGCTGCTTCTCCTGGGCGTCGGTGAACCACGAGCCCGTCGCCATCGTGTAGTCGCGCGCCGTGCGGTACGTGGGCGTCGAGCCGACGAACGACGAGGGCGAGTAGGTGGTGCCGTTGTAGGTGAGCGTCACGCTGTTGGCGTTGACCACGGGGGAGGCGCTCTGGACGTCGGGCGCGGTGAAGCGGTTCACAAGCGCATCGGCGTCGGCGACGGTGAGCGGGTCCACGGTGGCGCCGCCGCCGCCGCGCAGGCCCCCGAGCGTGGGGGTGGACTGGACGAGGAGCACGTTGGACCCGAGCGCCTCGATCTGAGACTGGACGGCCGCCGAGGAGCCGGTCCCCACCGCCACCAGGATGATCACCGAGCCGACCCCGATCATCAGCCCAAGGATCGTCAGCCCCGTGCGCAGCTTGTTGGCCGCCAGGCCGGTGAGCGCAACGTGGATCGTCTCGGTCACGGCGATGCCTCCAGCGCGCTCGACGCGTCGCTGACGATGTGCCCGTCGGAGAGCTGGATGACGCGGTCGGCGTGGGCGGCGACCTCGTGCTCGTGCGTGATGAGGATGATCGTCCGGCCCTCGTCGGAGAGCCGTTCGAGGATCTCGAGGATCTCGCGCGTGGCGGCCGTGTCGAGGTTGCCGGTGGGCTCGTCGGCGAGGATCATCGCCGGGTTGGTGACGAGCGCCCGCGCGATCGCCACCCGCTGCTGCTGGCCGCCGGAGAGCTCGGAGGGCAGGTGGTGAACCCGCGAGGCCAGGCCGACGTCCGCAAGCGCGCGCATCGCCCGCTCGTGGCGGTCGGCGCGGCCCAGCCCGGCGTAGGCGAGCGGGAGCTCGACGTTGGCCAGCGCCCGTGTGCGCGGGATCAGGTTGAAGCTCTGGAAGACGAATCCGATCTCGCGATTGCGCACGTCGGCGAGCGCGTCGTCGTCGGCGCTGCGCACGTCGACGCCGTTGAGCCGGTAGATGCCGCTGGTGGGTACGTCGAGGCAGCCCAGGATGTGCATCAGCGTGCTCTTGCCGCTGCCCGAGCTGCCCATGATCGCGACGTACTCGCCGGACTGCACGGTCGCCGTGATCCCGTTGAGGGCATGGACCGCGATCTCGCCGACGTGGTAGGTCTTGGTGACCTCGTCAAGGTCGATGACGGGCGGACGTACGGCCATCAGCCGCCGCCACGGAAGCCGCCGCCCCCAGCCCGGAGGCCGCCGCCCCCGGCGAACCCGCCCCCGCCGCCGAGGAAACGGCCGGCACCGCTCAGACCGGCCGCGCCGCCCAGGGTCCCAGTGGAGCCCGAGGACAGCGCGGAGGAGCTCGCGCCCAGCGCGGGCAGCGTCGTGGTGACCTGGACCTGATCGCCGGTGCGCAGGCCGCTGACGATCTGGGTGCGGCTGTCGCCCACGAGGCCCACGACCACCGTGGTCGGGACCGCCTTGCCGTTGCGCAAGATGTTGACGTGGCCCACCGGGCCCGTGGTGGTGACGGCGCTGTTGGGGAGGTTGACCCCCGAGGCCTGTCCGGTGATCACCGCCGCGGAGGCGCTCATCCCGGGTTTGACCCGCGAGTCGCGCTGGTCGAGCGTCAGGGTCGCGTCGTAGCTGACGACACCGCTGCTGGACGTTCCCAGCGTCGAAATGGAGCTGACGTGGGCGCTGAGCTCAACGCCCGAGAGCGCCTCGAGCGTGACCGTCGCGGGCTGTCCGTCCTTGATCTTGGAGATGTCGGATTCGCTGAAGGCCACCGTCATCGTCATCGAGCCGGTGTTGACGATCTCGATGAGGCCCGAGCTGCTCGACGACGAGGATGAGCTGCTGGATCCGCCCAGGCTGCCCGCGGTCGACCCCGACCCCGACGCCGAGCTCGCGCTCGCGCTCGACCCGGATCCGCTCGACCCGGACCCTGAGTTCGCGCTCGCGCCGCTGCTGGACACGGTGTCGCCGGGCGAGACGTCGGCCACGTTGACCACTGTGCCCGTCGCGGGCGCGTACAGGTGGGTCTCGTGCAGAGCGTTCTCGGCGTTCTGGACCGTCGCCTCGGCGCCGTCGACCGCCGCCTGGGCCGACGCGATGTTGGCGGCGATCGTCTGCGCGTTCGTGGTGTTCGTCTGGCCGCTGCCCCCCGAACTGCCCCCCGAACTGCCCCCCGAGCTGACCGCCGACCGCGCGGAGCCCGAGCCCGAGGACCGCGAGCCGCCGGCGCTCGCGCCGTTGCCACTGGAGGTGGTCCTGGTCGGCGTCGTGCGCGTGGGGGTCGTCCTGGTCGGCCGCGTGGTCGTGGTGGTCGTGGTGGTCGGCGTCGTGGACGTCGTCGTGGTGGTCGTCGTTTGGGTCGTGCTCGTCCGTGCCGGCGTGAAGTCCACGAACTCCGTGGCGGTCTGGGCGTTGATCATGCTGGTCGCGCTGGCCGAGCCCGAGGTCGTGGTCTGTGCCTGGGCGTTGGCGAGGTTGTCCTGCGCCGAGGTGAGGTTCTCCTGCGCCTGGTCGAGCGTCAGCTGGGCGGCGGTGGGATCCAGGGTGGCCAGGAGCTGCCCCTTGACCACGTGGTCGCCGTCCTTCACGTAGATGTTCTGCAGCGTGCCGCTCGTCTGGAAGTTGGCCTCGACGTCGGTGCCGGCCTCCACGTTTCCGGTACCGGTCACCGTCGACTGCACGACGCCATCGGCCGCGGTGACGATCTCGGTGGAGCTCCGCGTCGACCGAGTGGGCGGCCCCAGTTCGATCACCGCGGCGACCACTGCGGCCGCGAACAGGACGATCAGCCCCAGGACATGCCAGGGAAGCCGCAGGTTCACGCAGCTCCCGTCACTGCTCGCCGGACGCTCACCGGCTCAATCTGCGTGATCCAGATAAGAGTCCGACGTGAGGAGGCTGAGACTTTCCTGAGAGGGTGCCGCGGGCGGGAGCGCGGGCAGTGAGGCCTCGAATCGCGCGCCGCCGCCGGGGGCGTTGGCCGCGTGCACGGTACCGCCGTGCGCCGTCACGATCGCCTTGACGATGGCCAGGCCCAGGCCGGCGCCACCCTTGCCGCGGGTGCGCCCGCCCTCGGTGCGCCAGAAGCGCTCGAAGATCTGATCGCCGGCATCCCCCGGCACGCCGGGGCCGTGATCGCGCACCTCCAGACGAGCACGGTCGCCGTCGCGGTGCACGCTGACCTCGATCGGGGTCGCGTCCGGGGTGTGCAGGACGGCGTTGCGCAGGAGGTTGGCCACGAGCTGGCGCAGCTGGTCGGAGTCGCCCAGTACGGTGACCGGCAGGTCGTCCACGTCGACCACGACATTGCGGTCGGGGGAGGTGACCCGCGTGTCCTCGGCGGCGTGCGCGGCCAACTCGCCCAGGTCCACGGGCACCCGGGGCCGCTCAGGGGCCTGGTCCAGGGCGGCCAGCGATAGCAGGTCGTCCACCAAAACCCCCATCCGCGCCGCCTCGGACTCGATCCGCGCCATCGCTCGCTCCAGCGTCGCCGGGTCGTCGACAGCGCCGAGCCGGAACAGCTCCGCATAGCCGCGAATCGACGCCAGCGGCGTGCGCAGCTCATGGGACGCATCGGCCAGGAACCGCCGGAGCTGATCCTCGCTTTGCCGGCGGGCGGTGAAGGCTCGCTCGATCTGGCCGAGCATCTCGTTCAGCGACCGGCCCAGACGCCCCACCTCGGTGCGCTGGTCAGACGGCGTCACCCGCCGGGAGAGGTCGCCCGCCGCGATCTCCGACGCGACGCGACCGATGCGCTCCAGCGGCCGCAACCCGATGCGGATGACCGCCCAGCCGAGCAGGACGAGCGCCAGGATGACGCCGCCGCCGACCAGGCTCTCCACCATCACGAGCCGGTGCAGGGTGTCGTCGGTCTCCTTCAGCGGTACCGCCGCCACCACGGTGTCGCCGCCGGTGACGGCGAACGCGGCTGCCCGGTAGCGGGTATCGGGACCGCGGCTGGAATGCACCGTGAACAGCCTCAGAGGGTCGCCGGCGCGGCTGATCGGGAAGCGGGAGGGCAGATTGGGCGGGGCGGGCGTCGTCCCTCCGTAGCTGAATGTGCGCCGGCGCACGACGTTCCCACCCGGCCCGATCAGCTCGCCGAACGTGCCCGGCGGGAGGCTGGCGGGGCCGATGCCGGGCGGGCGGCGCCCCAGCAGCCCTGCGAATGGGAAGCGCCTGCCGCCCGCGGCGCGCGCCGGACGGACCCCAGGGGGCCGCAGCTCGAACGCGACGGCGCCCAGGCCGGCCTGCACCTGCTGATCCACGCGATCGAGCAGGAACGACCGCTGCTCCTCGTAGGTGGCCACGGCGGCCACCAGAAGCCCGGCGGCGACGAGGACCACCATCCCCAGCAGCAGGCGCGCCCGCAGCGACATCAGTCTCTCGGCAGCCTCAGCGCATAGCCGACCCCGCGCACGGTGTGGACGAGCGGAGGTCCATGGACGTCGACCTTCTTGCGCAGATAGCTGATGTAGGTCTCCAGCACCCGAGCGTCGCCGCCGAAGTCATAGCTCCAGACGTGCTCCAGGAGTTGAGCGCGGGTCAGGACGCGCCGCGGATTGAGCATCAGGTAGCGCAACAGCCGATACTCGGTGGCGGTCAGCTCGATCGGCTGCTCGCCGCGGCGGACCTCGCGGGTGTCCTCGTCGAGCTCGAGGTCGGCGAAGCGCAGACGTCCCGAGGCCGCCTCATAGGCCCCGCTGCGCCTGAGGATGTTGCGCAGGCGAGCGATCAGCTCCTCGAGGCTGAACGGCTTGGTTACGTAGTCATCGCCGCCCGTGGTCAGCCCGCGGATCTTGTCCGAGGTGTTGTCAAGGGCTGACAGGAAGAGGATGGGGACGTCGGTGCGCTCCTCGGCCAGCCTCTGGGCCACCTCGAAGCCCTCCATGTCCGGCAACATCACGTCCAGCACCATCGCGTGGGGCCGCCAGTCGCGGACCTGGGCCAGCGCGCCGCTTCCGGTGCCCACCGTGGCCACGTCGAACCCGTGGTGGCGGAGGGCCATCGAGACGACGTCGACGATGCTCGGCTCGTCGTCGACAACGAGCACGCGCAGACGCTCGGTGCACTCGGCCACGGACGCATGATCGACGTCGAAGCTCTGAATACGGTCAAGGGTAGGACAGAAAAGTGTGAGAAACGCGCGCGCGTGATTGAGTTGGCCTCCAACGGGGTACTGGCACTGCACCATGAGCACTGCCACCAGTTCCCCCCCACAGCCGCTGCGCCGAGTCAGGCGCACCGGCGTCCTCGGGCATGTCGGCAACGAAACTCTGTTCATCGCTTGGCAGCAGGGTGGAGACCGAAACGCCCGTGACGAGCTCGTCCAGCGGTTCCTGCCGCTGGCCCGCAAGCTCGCCCGCCGTTACAGCGGAGCCCGCGAGCCGTTCGATGACCTGCTGCAGGTCGCGAGCCTCGGCCTGGTCAAGGCCATCGACCGTTTCGACCTCAGACGCGGCACCGCGTTCTCGTCGTTTGCCGTTCCGACCATCCTGGGTGAGCTCAAGCGCTACTTCCGCGATCTCGGCTGGGCCGTGCATGTGCCCCGCGGCGCGCAGGAGCGCGCGGTCAAGGTCGAGGAGGCCCAGCAGCAGCTCAGCAGCCGCCTCAACCGCGCCCCGACGGTGCCCGAGCTGGCCGTGTATCTGGAGCTCAGCATCGAGGATGTCCTCGACGCGCTCGAGACCTCCCGAGCCCACCACGCGTCATCTCTCGACGCCCCATACGACGATGGAGAGGGCGAAAGTGGGACTATGGTCGAATCGTTCGGACAAGAGGATCCCAGTCTGCAGTCCGCCGACGAGCGGATCACGATCGGCACCGCCGCTCGGCAGCTTCCCCAGCGGGAGCGCGAGGTGCTGGTGCTGAGGTTCGTCCACGACCTCACGCAGACGCAGATCGCCGATCACGTCGGTGTCTCGCAGATGCAGGTCAGCCGCATCCTGCGGCGGGCCACCGCGCATCTGAGCGAAATCACAGAGGGCTGACTCCAGGACGGCTGGGCCTGAAACGGCGCCTGCGCCTGTTTGTCGGCGTGGGCGTGCGGGAACCTCCTCTGTGCTGAGGTGATGGCTGAAGGCTCAACCGTACGCCTGCGCCTCGAGAGCAGGCCACAAACCCTGACGATCGTCCGAGGGATGCTCGGCGGGGTCGCCGAGCTGCTCTCGATCGACCCGGAGCTACTCGACGATCTCAAGACCTCGGTCAGCGAGGCGTGCAACAACGTCGTGCTTCATGCCTACGGCGGGGAGTCCGGCCCGATGGAGGTCGGGTTGTTCATCACCGCCGACCGCTTCAGTGTGCGGGTGACCGACCAGGGGGTCGGCATGCCGGCGCCGCCCCCCACCGGGGATGTCAGCCAGGGCATTGGCCTCTCGGTGATCCGCGCGCTCACCGAGGACGTCCAGTTCAGCTCGGCGCCGGGTGGGGGCACCGAGGTGCGCATGGACTTCTCCGTGCGCCGCGACGGGCGCAAGCTGTTCGAGGCCCCGCCACCTGCCTCGACCGACACGGACATGACGCCCTCGGAGGACGGTGCGGGCGAGGTGATCGTCTCGCTCTCGCCGGTGACGCTGCTGCCCGGCGTCCTGGGGCGGCTGGCGCGCACCCTGGCGGCGACGGCCCACTTCTCGCTGGATCGCTTCTCGGACGTCTACCTCGTCACCGACACCCTGGCCGCCCACGCCTCGACGGCGGCGGACGGCCAGCGGATCGAGGCGCGTCTGTCTGCCGCGGACCGGCGCTTGGAGCTGGTGGTAGGCCCCTTCCGCAAGGGCACGGGCACCCGCCTGGACGTACAGGCCACCGACCATCCGGCATCGCCTCTCGTCCTGCTCTCCGATCAGGTGGCGGTCCAGGAGAGCGGCGATTCCGAGCTCCTGCGCGTGGTCGTGATCGACCACCGGCGCTGAGCCCGGTCCTCAGCGGGCGTCCAGCAGCTCTTCGGGGGCGTCGACGAGGCGCAGCCGCTCGGCCACGCCGGTCAGGTCGAGCAGGCGCTGCACCTGCTGTGAGCCCTTGACCAGTCCCATCTCACAGCCTTCGCCCGCGAGCCGCTGGTGGGCGCGGACGAGAATGCTGAGACCGGTGGAGTCCATGAAGTCCAGGCGGCGCAGATCGATCACCACGAGCTGGAGGTCAGGGCCTCTCAGCTGATCGAGCTCCGCCTCGAGCTCGGGCCCCGAGGCCAGATCCAACTCTCCGCCGACCGCCACGACGGCCGCGGCGCCAGTCCGGTGGACTTCTACCTGGAACTGATTCTGCACGGTGTGACGAGCCTACTGATCTGAGCCCGCCCATGTTGCCGCCGGCTGGTTGCGAACGTCAGGTTTGGAACCCTGTGTCAGCGGTAACGGTAGACATACCGGGATTCTATGGCCGCCGAGCGCACATCTTCGCATCCGATGGACGCCGGTTTTGTGCACGAAGCTCTCATGTACCGCGACGAATCGGAGTTCGATGCGGCCATGCGGGAGTTCCTGCTTGCGGCCGCCGCGGCGGGCGAGCCGGTGCTGGTGGCGCTGCCCGGCGCGCGCCTCGAGCGGGTCCGTCGGCGGCTGGCAAACGAGGTGCCCGAGGTCCGCTTCGAGGACGCCGAGCGCCTCGGTCGCAACCCGAGCCGCCTGCTGCCAGTGATCGAGGAGTGGGTGCGGTCGCACGATGGCCCCGTGCGCGTCGTGAGCGAGGTGGTGTGGCCGGGCCGCAGCTACGCGGAGACGGTCGAGGCCCTGCGCCACGAGGCCCTGCTCAACCACGCGCTGGCCGACTCGGCGGTGACCGTCTTGTCACCGTTCGACGCCGAGCATCTCGACGAGGCGACCCTCGCCGGGGCGGAGATGACCCACCCCACGGTCCTCGAGGGCGGACAGCGACGCACCAGCGCGTCCTACCGCGATCCGCTCGCGATGCCCTTTGGGGAGCTCTGGCCGCTTCAGTCCCCGACGGGTCACGTGTCTGAGCACCCTTTGGAGGGCAGCCTGCTCGAGTTGCGCCACGCGGTCGCCGGCGACCCCGCTCTGGAGGCGCTGAGCGTGCAGCGCCGCTCGGACCTCGTGTTCGCCGTCAGCGAGGCCGCCGGCAACGCGGTCAAGCACGGCGACGGGACATGCACGACGCGGATCTGGCACGACGGTGACGAGGTCATCACCGAGGTCAGCACCCCCACCGGCATCAGCGACGTGATGGCGGGATGCCGGCGCCCGGCGGCGGACGCGATGGAAGGACGTGGGCTGTGGCTCATCAACCAGCTCTGCGACCTGGTGGAGCTGCGCAGCGACGGATCGGGGACGACGCTCCGTATGCACGTACGCGAGCACTGACCTTCCGTTCCCCGGCGCCAGGCGCCGGTCCGACCTACGAGCCGGGCTGGGGCGCGGGGGCCCGGGGCGACTTCGGCGATGCCGGCTGTGGGCGCTCCTGGGTGAGGTCGCGCAAGCGCTGCACGGACTTGCGCAGCAACCGGGACACCTGCATCTGGGAGACGCCGATCCGGCGAGCGATCTCGGCCTGGGTGAGATCCTCGCCGAAGCGCAGATAGAGAATCCGGCGCTCGCGCTCGGGCAGATGCTGGGCCGCGGCGAACACGGTGGCCTGATCGTCAACGAGGTCCAGCCGCTCGTCCTGGCTGCCCAGCGCCTCGATGCGGTTCTCGGTCTCCTCGTCGCCGACGCGGGGGGCGTCGAGGGACACGGTGTCGTAGGCCTCGTTGGTCTGGAGCCCGTCGAGCACGTCCTCCTCTGAGATCTCCAGGTACTCGGCCAGCTCCGGGACCGTGGGCGAGCGGCCGTGGCGGCGGCTCACCTCGCGCCGTGCGTCGGCGATCTTGCGCGCCAGCTCCTGGGCGCTACGGTCCACGTGCAACGCCCACGCGCTGTCGCGGAAGTATCGCTTCAACTCGCCGACGATCGTCGGCACGGCGAACGACGTGAACGCAAAGCCACGGGTGGGGTCAAACCGCTCGACTGCCTTGACCAGTCCGAGGCTGGCGACCTGCACCAGGTCGTCGTATGGCTCGTTGGAGCCGGCGTAGCGGCGTGCCAGCTTGCGGGCAAGGGGCAAAAACCGCTCGATCAGCGCGTCACGAGCGCGCACATCATGTGCCCGATACCAACGATCGAACAGCTCTCCCGAACTGACGGCCAAGACCGGCGGGGACGTGACCGCCATCGATGACCTCCCAAAGTCGCAGACAGACCGTGTTGTATCACAGCGCGCTCGTCATCCCTGGTAGATCGTGTGTTTTGTAGACGAATGGCGCAACCGGCTCACGCCGCTCCGACCGCCGACGCGAAGCGCTCGACCGCCGACGAGTCGCGATCGTCGTTAATCAGATCGAGCACGGCGCGCTCCAGCCGGGCGCGGCGCCGGTCGTCGGGACCGCGGAGGGACCCGATCCGGTCCAGCTCGCCGCCGATGGTCCAGCCCGACAGGTACCGGTCGAAGATGCGCGGGTCGATGTAGGAGCGCCGGGCGACGGCGGGCGTATTGCCCAGGACCTCTGCCACCCCGCGCACGGCTCCGTCCATCGCGCGCTTGCGCGCCGCCTTGGTGGCGGCGTCGCGCCCGTCGGCGGCCAGGGATACGGCTGCCAGCATCGTGGCGTTCCAGGTGCGGAAGTCCTTAGCGGTGGATGCGTCGCCGATGAGTCCCTTGAGGTAGTCGTTGATCTGCTCGGAGCGGACGTCGTGCCAGCGCCGGCCCTCGCGGTAGGCCAGCAGCTGGTCCCCGCCCGACCGCCGCCGCTTGAGCGCGGCCAGGAGCTCCACCACGGGCGGGTCCCGTACGGCCTGGACGCGTCTGACGCCGCCCTTGCCGAGGTAGTCGAAGACGGCCTCCCCGTCGCTCACGGTGACGTTCTCCTTGAGCACGGTGGCGAGGCCGATGCCGCCCTCGTCATCGGCGTACTCCTCCGAGCCGACGCGGAACAACCCGATGTCCAGCAGCCGCACCGAGCCCGCCAGAACCCGCTCCTGGCCAGGTTCCTCGCCGGTCCGCAGGACGCGCAGTACCCGCCGGCGCAGTCGCGGCAGCCCTCGGGCGAAGTCCACCATGTGGTCGAACTTCCGGCGGTCCTGCCGCTCGCGCCAGCGCGGGTGATAGAGATACTGCTTGCGGCCGGCGACGTCGACGCCGGTGGCCTGCAGATGGCCCAGGGGGTCGGGGCAGATCCAGACGTCACTCCAGGCGGGAGGGATCGCCAGTTCCTTGAGCCGTAGGCGCTCGTCGGGGTCGAGCACCGGCCGGCCCCTCGTGTCGACGTAGCTGAAACCGCGGCCGCGCGCGACGCGCTTGAGTCCCTTATCGGAACAGTCGGAGCGTCGCAGCCGGGGACGCCGGGACCCTGTCTCGGGGGTGCGCTTGGATGTGGCCGCCATCAACCAGCGCCGAAATCGCGGAACCGCGACGTCATCCGGGCGTCGACGTCATCGTCGTCGCCCTCGTCATCGGTCTCGGACTCGTCGGAACGATCGTCGGCGTCCTCGTCGGGCTCCACGTGCGAGGCATTGGCCTGCTGCACGGCCGCCTCCAGGAAGTGGCGCAGCTCATCCTCGCTGCCCTCGGGGACGTCGGCGACGCGAACCTTGGCGCCCTTGACGGATACCGTCCCCCAGTCGCCACCGCCCAGCAGCGTCACCGTACGTAGAAATGTCGCCTTCCAGCCCTTGGGCCGATCGCCCGCGACCTGGACAGTGACCACGCCGTCCTGCACCGCTGCTGCGCTCCACTCAAGCGTTGGGGCCTCCATTGCCGGTCGGCTACCCGCGAGGGTGGAGCGCAAGCACGCGCGCAATCGAGCTAGACCCGGGCCCCGCGGCGCCCGGAAAAGAACATCACCAGCGCGACCAGTGCCAGCACGAAGATGATCGGGTGAATGATCACACCGCCGGCGATGGCGATGATGAACAGGACGACGGCCAGAGCTAAGAGCATTCCATCCCTTCCCTTTTCGGTGTTTACCTGCGGAACAGAGCTACCCCTCGAGGAACGCGCGCAACCAGCCGCGCGACATCGGCTGGTTTACTGCAGGAGCGGATGAGCGCTCCCTACACCTCCGAGCTGGCCCGGACGCTGGCTCCCGATCTGCTGCGCCGGTTCGAGCGCTATGTCCGGTTCGACACCCAGTCGTCCCGAGAGCGGGAGCGCTCCCCCAGCACGCCAGGCCAGCTCGATCTGGCTCGTGTTCTCGTTCGGGAGCTGACCGAGGCAGGGCTGGACGACGCCGCGCTGGACGAGAACGGCTATGTCACTGCGACGCTGCCCGGCACCGCGGGCAACGGGACCGTCATCGGTCTCATCGCCCACATGGACACGAGCCCCGACGCCTCCGGCACCGGGGTGCAGCCGATCGTGCACCGTGATTACGGCGGTGGCGTGATCGCGCTCCCACGCGCCGGGACGAGCCTGGACCCGCAGACCATGCCCGAGCTGTCGGCCAAGGTCGGCCACGACATCGTCACCTCCAGCGGCGACACACTGCTCGGCGCCGACGACAAGGCCGGCGTTGCCGAGATCATGGCCGCCGTCGCTCATCTGGCCGCCCACCCCGACCTCCCGCGTCCCACGCTGCGGGTCGGCTTCACGCCTGACGAGGAGATCGGTGAGGGCGCCACGCTGTTTGACATCGCGCGCTTCGGCGCCCTGTGCGCCTACACGATGGACGGCTCGGAGATCGGCGAGTTCACCGACGAGACGTTCTCCGCTGACGAGATGATCGTCACGGTGCGGGGCGTCGACGTCCACCCCGGCCACGCCACCGGCAAGCTGGTGAGCGCGGTGCGGCTGGCCGCCGACATCGTGGCGGCGCTGCCCTCGGATCGCCTCACTCCGGACACCACGGCGGAGCGGCAGGGCTTCATCCACGTCTACAGCCTCACCGGCACGGCGGCCACCGCCGAGATCCGGGCGATCGTGCGCGACTTTGACGAGGAGCTCCTGGACGCGCATGTCGCCCTGCTCGAAGGGGCGGCGCGCGAGGTGGCGGCGCGCCACCCGCGGGCCACCGTCGAGATCACGACGCGCCGTCAGTACCGCAACATGCGCGCGTACCTCGAGGCGGTGCCCTTCGTCGTGGACGCCGCCGAGGCGGCCATCCTTGCCGAGGGCGTGCAGCCGGTGCGGGTGCCTGCCCGGGGCGGCACCGACGGCTCGCGTCTGAGCGAGATGGGCCTGCCGACGCCCAACATCTTCACCGGCGGCCACGAGTACCACTCCGTGCGCGAATGGGCCTCGCTCCAGGACATGGCCGCGGCCGCGGCCACCGTGATCCGCTTGGCTGAGGTGTGGACGCGCCCCGAGTGGTCTGAGCACGCCAGCGACTAGGCTGTCGGACCGATGAGCCCTACTGGCGCCACCTCGCTGGCCTCGTTGGACGGCGAGATCATGCCCGTCGCCGAGGCGCTGATTCCCGTTACTGACGAGGGACTGATCCGCGGCGACGGCGCGTTCGAGGTGATCCGCATCTATGACGGGCAGCCGTACGCGTTCGACGCCCACCTGGCCCGGCTGAGCCGCTCGGCGGACAACCTCCGCCTGCCGGTGGACCTGGAGCTGGTGCGCGCCGACACCTTCCGGCTGCTGGCCGAGGCGGGCACGGGCCCCGACCACCAGTGCCTGCGGATCATGATCACCCGCGGCGGCCGCCGGATCCTCCTCACCGAGCCGATGGTCACGCTGGTGGATCGGGCGCGGGTGATGACCATCACCTATTCGCCGAGCCGGATCCTGGACGGGATCAAGTCGCTCTCCTACGCCGCCAACATGCTCGCCGGGCGGCTGGCGCGCGAGCAGGGCTATGACGAGGCGCTGCTCGTCACGCCGCACGGGCGGGTGCTGGAGGGGCCCACCAGCTCCATCTTCTACGTCACGGATGGGCGGCTCCTCACGCCGCCGCTGGACGAGCACATCCTGGCGTCCATCACGCGGGCGCTCGTGATCGAGGTGACCGGCGCCGAGGAGCGGGCCTGCACTCTGGAGGAGCTCTACCAGGCGGACGAGGTCTTCTTCGCCTCCACGGTGCGCGAGGTCCAGACCATCGCGGCAATCAATGACCACGAGTACACGGGTCCCCGACCCGTCTCGGATCACGCGCGCGAGGCGGTCATGGCGCGCATCTCCGAGCAGCTGCGCGGCTGACCCGGCGGGGGGACCTCGCCCACGCACGATGAAGGTTCTGACCGTGATCGGAAACCGGCCGCAGTTCATCAAGGCCGCAGCCGTCTCCCCTCCGCTGCGCCGCGAGCACGAGGAGATCCTGGTGCACACCGGGCAGCATTTCGACGACGCCCTATCCGCGGTGTTCTTCGCCGAGCTGGGCCTGCCGGCGCCCGACCGTCAGCTCGGCATCGCCCTCGGCACCTCCAGCTCCCAGACGTGGCGGATGCTCGCCGCGCTCGAACCCGTGCTCGCCGAGGAGTCGCCCGACGTGGTCCTCGTCTACGGCGACACGAACTCGACTCTCGCGGGGGCGCTGGCCGGCGCCCAGGCCCAGATCCCGGTGGCCCACGTCGAGGCGGGCATGCGCTCGTTCGATCGGTCGATGCCCGAGGAGCTCAACCGGGTCCTCACCGACCACGCCAGCTCGCTGCTGCTGTGCTCGACCGACGTGGCGATGACCAACCTGCGCCACGAGGCCGTGGCCGGCCACGCCGAGCTGGTCGGCGACGTCATGGTGGACGTCGCCATGGCGATCCAGCCCGAGGCACGTGAGCGCATCGACCTCCTGGAGGCCCGGGGTCTCACTCGCGGCGAGTACGTGCTGGCCACCGCCCACCGGGCCGGGAATGTCGATGACCCTGAGCGCCTGGCGCGTCTGGTGGAGCTGCTCACCGGCCTGCCGCTGCCCGTGGTGCTCCCGCTGCATCCGCGCACCGACGCGCGGCTGCGCAGTGCGGGCCTGCGCGACCGTCTCGCCGACGCACCGGGCGTCACGCTCACCGAGCCTTTGGGCTACTTCGAGCTGACCGCGCTGCTCTGCAATGCGCGCGCAGCGGTGACCGACTCGGGCGGCCTGCAGAAGGAGGCGTACCTGGCGGGCGTCCCCTGCATCACTCTGCGCCCGAACACGGAATGGACCGAGACCGTGGAGGCCGGCTGGAACGTGCTGGCCGACCTGGACCGCGACCGCGTCCTGGCGGCGCTGGAGCGCGAGCCTCCCGCCGTCGCGCCGCCGCTGTACGGCGACGGCCACGCCGGGAAGCGCGTCGTGGCGGCGCTGACCACCCTCGCTCCTACACTCCGGCGCCCATGAGGGCTTCAGCGCCAAGACGAGGGCCACGGTGACCCGGCCGCTCACGGTCGGGGTCGTCGGGCTCGGCTACTGGGGGCCCAACCTCGCCCGCAACTTCGCCGCCATCCCCGGCTGCGCGGTGACGTGGCTGTGCGACGCTGACGAGGCCGCCCGTGACCGCATCGCGCGCACGCTCCCCGCGGCCACGGCCACCGCGGATCTTGACGACCTGCTCGGCGACTCGGAGCTCGACGCGATCGTCCTGGCGACGCCGGTGCCCACGCACGCCGAGTTGGCCGTGCGCGCGCTGGAGGCGGGCAAGCACTGTTTCGTGGAGAAGCCGTTGGCCCAGTCGGTGGCCGACGCCGAGCGGGCGGTCGCCGCGGCCCAGCGGGCCGACCGGGTGCTGATGGTGGGGCACCTGCTCGAGTATCACCCGGGCGTGCGCAGGCTCAAGGAGCTGACGGAGTCCGGCGAGCTCGGGGACGAGATCTATTACATCTACGGCAACCGGCTGAACCTGGGCAAGCTTCGCGCCGACGAGAACGCGCTGTGGAGCCTGGGCGCTCATGACGTGTCGGTGGTGCTCTACCTCGCTGGCGAGGAGCCCCTCGAGGTGCAGGCGCACGGCGAGTCCTACGTGCGACCGGGCGTGGAGGATGTGGTCTTCTGCTTCATGCGCTTCCCCTCCGGGCTCACTGCCCACCTGCACCTCTCCTGGCTTGACCCGCACAAGGAGAGGCGATTCACCGTGGTCGGCTCCCAGAAGATGGCCACGTTCGACGACATGGAGCTCGAGCGCAAGCTCACCGTCTACGACAAGGGGTTCGACGAGGACTCGCGGACCTACGGCGAGTACATCACTCGCAGCGGCGACGTGTTCTCGCCGCGCATCCCCAACGTCGAGCCGCTCCGGGTGGAGTGCGAGCACTTCATCGACGCCATCCGCTCCGGGCAGCCCCCGCGCTCCGACGGCGCCAGCGGGCTGCGCGTGGTCAGCGTGCTTGAGCAGCTCCAGGACTCCTTGGACTCACGCAGGAACGGGCGATGAGCCCGCCGCGGCCGCCCGCGCCCCGTCCGGACGGCTCCTTCGTCTCGGCCGACGCTCAGGTGGGCGGCGACGTGACCCTCGGCCCGGGTGCGGTTATCTACGCCGGTGTGGAGATCGGCGCGGGCGGCACGATCGGCGCGGGCTCGGTCGTTCATGCCGGCAGCCGGCTGGGCGAGCGGGTCCTCGTGGAGGACGGGGTGGTGCTCGGCAAGCGCCCCCGCCTGCGCCCCGGCTCGAGCGCCGAGGGGCGGTTCGGCGACCTCAGCGTCGCTGACGACGCCACGATCTGCTGCGGCGCCGTCGTCTATGCCGGGGCGGAGATCGGGCATCGGGCCATCGTCGGCGATCAGTCCCAAGTCCGCGAGCGCGGCGTGCTCGGCGCGCGCTCGGTGCTGGGCCGGGGCTCCACGATCGACTTCGACTCGCGTGTCGGCGCCCGCGTCTCGATCCAGACCCTCGTCTATGTCACGGCCGGCACGGTCGTGGAGGACGACGTGTTCATCGGCCCCGGCGTGACGATGACCAACGACGACACCATGGCGCGCCACGGCCCCGAGACGCCGCTACGGGGCGCCACGCTACGGCGGGCCTGCCGGGTCGGCGGCGGCGTGGTCCTCACCCCGGGGGTGGTGATCGGCGAGGAGGCGTTCATCGCCGCCGGCGCGGTGGTGGTGCGCGACGTCCCTGCGCGCGCGGTCGTCATGGGCGTGCCCGGACGGGTCGTCCGCCAGGTCGGCGACGAGGACCTGCTCGAGCGCTGGCGCTAGCTCGCGCCCGCGCTGGCGGCGTGATCGGGCGGCGCGCCGACGAGCCCGTTCGCCGCCTCCATCCAGACGACCTGCTCGCGGCCCGGCCCCACGCCCACGAGCGCGATCGGCACCCCGACGAAGTCGGCGACGAAACGCAGGTAGTCGCGTGCGGCCTCGGGCAGGTCGGACTCGGCGCGGCACTCGCTGAGGTCCTCGGTGAAGCCGGGCATCTCGATGTACTCGCCGGCCGCGTGGTGCAGCACCGTCTGGTGGTAGGGGAAGTAGTCGAACTCCGCGCCCTCGTCGTTGCGGTAGCGCACGCAGGCCCGGATCGGGTCAAAGCCCGACAGCACGTCGAGCTTGGTGATGGCCAGCGCGGTCATCGAGTTCAGGCGCGCGGCGTAGCGCAGCGCCACCAGGTCCATCCAGCCAACGCGGCGCGGGCGCCCGGTGGTGGTGCCGTACTCACCGCCACGCTCGCGCATCTCGTCGGCCAGCGGTCCGTCGATCTCGGTGGGGAACGGACCGGCACCCACGCGGGTGACGTAGGCCTTGGCCACCCCCCACACCTCGTCGATGTCCTTGGGGCCGACGCCGGCGCCGATGCACGCCGCGCCGGCGACCGGGTTGGATGAGGTCACGAACGGATAGGTGCCGTGGTCGATGTCCAGCATCGCCCCCTGGGCGCCCTCGAACACCACCATCTCGTTGTGGTCCAACCGCTGGAGGACGAGCCGCGAGGTGTCGGCGATGTAGGGCTCCAGCACGTGCCCGTAGGTCAGGTACTCGTCGGTCATCGACTGCAGGTCCAGGCGCGGGTCCTTCGCATAGGGCCGCAGCGACAGCCGCTTGGGATCGAGCGCGGCGACGATCTTCTTCTTGAGGATCTTCTCGTCAAGCAGGTCCTGGACGCGGATCCCCAGGCGCGCGGCCTTATCGGCGTAGCAGGGACCGATGCCCCGCCGGGTGGTCCCGATCTCGAGCTTGCCGAGCTTCGCCTCGCCCGCGTGGTCGAGCAGCATGTGGTAGGGCATGATCAGGTGCGCGTTGGCGGAGATCCGCAGCGCGCTGGTCTCGACGCCGCGCCTGCGCAGCTCGTCCAGCTCGTCGGTCAGCACCTTGGGGTCGATCACCACCCCGTTGCCGATGACGCACAGCTTGCCGGGATGCAGGATCCCCGACGGCATCAGGTGCAGCTTCCACGTCTGGCCGTCGCGCACGATCGTGTGGCCGGCGTTGTTGCCGCCCTGGAAGCGCACGATGGCATCGGCACGCTCGGCGAGCATGTCGGTGACCTTGCCTTTGCCTTCGTCGCCCCACTGGGCGCCCACAACAACGAGACCTGGCATTCCGGCTCTGAGTGTAGGGCGCTCAGACGCCGTCTTCTGCGCGAGCTTGACACCTAGTGTCGCTAGGCTTAGCATCACGAGGTATGAGAGCTGAATCACTCAAGGGCCACCTGGACGCCCTCATCCTCGCCGTCCTGTCCGACGGCCCCCTGCATGGCTACGCGATCATCGAGAAGCTCAAGCGCCGCAGCCAAGGGGCCCTGGCGCTGCCCGAGGGCACGGTCTACCCGGCGCTGCACCGCCTTGAGGCCGCCGGCCTGCTGTCGAGCGTGTGGTCACAGGGCGATGGCCGGCGCCGCCGCATCTACGAGTTGACCCGGCGCGGCCGCCGCGAACTGGGCGAGCGCCGCGCCGAGTGGCATGACTTCGCCCAGGCCGTCGAGGCGGTGCTGGCATGAGCTCGGAGTTTTCGACCCAGCTGGGCCGCGAGCTGAGCGCGGTCGGGATCACCGGCCGGGCGCGCCGACGAATCCTCGACGAGTTCGCCGACCACCTCGCCTGTGACCCGAGCGCACAGCTCGGGGAGCCGGCAGCGCTGGCCCACCAGTTCGCTGACGAGGTGGGCAGCGCCCGGGCGAGGCGAGCGGCGGTGGTCAGCTTCGGCGCCCTGGCCTTGGCCGGAAGCCTGTTCGGCCTCGCCCTCGTGACGTCGGACGCGGTCTTCGGCGCGACGCCGAAGGGTGGGCCGGTGATCGGCCGGATCGCCGTCGTGGTGGCGATCCTCTTCTCCCAGGTGTCCGTTGTGGCCGGGACCCTGGCCGCGCTGCGCTGGGTGCAGCGCCGCGGGTCCGGGGTGCTGCCGGCCGCCGAGGCGAAGGTCCTCGTGCGCCGGGCCGCGGTTGGGGTGATCTGCGGCATCGTCACGATGGTCAGTCTCGGCACGGTGGCAATCGCCTACCACCGCTTCCAGCCCTCGGCGTGGGCGACGTTCGCGATCGTCGTCGCTGCCGTCGGCACCGCCGCGCTGCTGGCGTCGCTGCCGGCGTTGTGGGAGGCGGCCCGCCTGCGGCCGGTGGCCGAGGGAGGCGCCGGCGACATCTTCGACGACCTTGGCGGTCTCGTGCCGCGCCCGCTGGCCGGGCGTCCGTGGCTGCTGGCGGTGGTGGTCTCGGCTGCCGTCGCCGTCGTCATCACCCTGGTCGCGGTTCCGGCGCAGGACGCGATCGACGGCGCGATGCGCGGGCTCGTGGACGCGGTGCTGTGCATGGTGGGCTTCGCCACCCTGGGGCGCTATCTGGGCCTGTGGGGCCCCGGCCCCGCCTCCCGCGCTGACAGCTAGGCGGTGCGCAGGTCCATTCGGTGGTCGTGGCCGAGCAGCGGCAACTCATCGCACATCTCGGTGAGGCGCGACACCGTGCGGGCATTGATCTGCTCGCACAGCTCCTCGCGGTCCAGGCAGTTCGTGGTGAGCACCATGGACCGCTTGTCCTCGTAGCGGGCGTTGACGATCGAGTACAGCTCCTCCAGGACCCAGTCGTTCTTGCGCTCGGCTCCGACATCGTCGATGTGCAGCAGGTCTACGACGGCCAGGCGGTCCAGGAGCTGGTTGTGTCCGCCGGTTTCGTAGGTGTGGCGGATCTCGTTGAGCAGCCGCGGCAGCGAGTAGATCGCCGCCGTGCGCCCCGCCTCGAGCACCGCCTTGGACACCAGCATCGCCAGCGTCGTCTTGCCGGTGCCGGGAGGCCCCATGAACCACAGGCCGCGCCCGGCGTCCAGCTGCTCGTCGATCGTGGCGGCGTAGCGGCGGGTGGCGCTGACGATCGCCGGCTCGATGTCGGTGACCGGCGGGCGGTCGAAGGACACGTCCCGGTAGCGGCGCGGGATCACTGCCGACAGGGTGCGGGCGCGGCGCCGCGCGACCAGCTGCCGGCGGCAGCGGCACGGGTACGCCGTGTTGGTCTCGGCGTCGTAGAGCAGGCCGTCCCCGTCGCAGAGGTCAAAGGCGCAGTGGTCGCTCATGCTTCGAACCGCTCGCCGGCGAAGTTCATGAACTTCGGGTACTCCTTCTGGAACGTGAGGACGACGTCGCCCACCGGGCCGTTGCGGTGCTTGGCGATGATGATGTCGGCCTCGCCCGGTCGCTCGGACTCCTTCTCGTAATACTCCTCGCGGTAGATGAACATGACGAGGTCGGCGTCCTGTTCTATCTGACCGGATTCTCGTAAATCGGACAGGATCGGCTTCTTCTCGCCGCCGCGCTGCTCCACGCCACGGCTGAGCTGGGACAGGGCGATGACCGGGACGTTGAGCTCGCGGGCCAGCCCCTTGAGACCGCGGCTGATCTGGCCCACCTGCTCGACGCGACTCTCGACCCGGCCCTCGTGGCGCATGAGCTGGAGGTAGTCGATGATGACCAGGCCCAGACCGTCCTTGACCTGGGCGTGGAGGCGCCGCGACTTGGCGCGAACCTCCAGGACGCCGGTGTCAGAAGAGTCGTCGACGTACAGGGGCGCTTCGGCCAGCCGCTGGCAGGCCTCGAGGATCTTGGGCCAGCGCGACTCGGCAACCTTGCCCCGCCGCAGGTCCTCGCCCTTGATACGCGCCTGGGAGGCGACGAAGCGCTGGGCCAGCTCGGACTCGGACATCTCCAGGGAGAACAGCGCCACCGCGTGGCCGGCGAGCACCGCGTTCTCCGCGATATTGGCGACCAGCGCCGACTTCCCCATCGACGGACGCGCCGCCAGGATGACCAGGTTGCCGGGCTGAAAGCCGCCCGTCTTCTCGTCGAGATCCTTGAAGCCGGAGGGGGTCCCCGTCAGCGCGGTCTTGGCGACCGACAGGCGGTGGAGCTTGTCGGTCTCCTCATGGAGGATGTCCGCGATCGAGCGGATCTTCTTCTGGCGGTCGTCGGTCGCAACCTCCAGCACGGACCGCTCGGCCTGCTCGACGAGCTCGCGGGCCGGCGCCTCGCGCGAGAGCACGCTCGCCTGGATCTCGTATGAGGCGGTGAGCAGCGCCCGCAGCTTGAAGTTGTCATGGACGATCCGGCCGTATTCCCGGGCGTGGCCGGCCGCCGGCACCCATCCGGCCAGCTCGTCGATCGTGGCCGGGCCTCCCACCTCGTCCAGCTTGCCGTGCTGGCGTAGCTTCTCGGACACCGTCAGGTGATCGATCTTGTTGTCGCCCTCGTACAGCTCCAGCATGGCCGCGAACACCGCCCCGTGCTGCTCGCGGTAGAAGTGCACGGGCCGCAGCTGCTCCTCGACCAGCAGCGAGTGCAGATGGCGCTCGTCCAGCAGGACCGCCCCCAGGACCGACTTCTCGGCCTCGAGGTTGTGGGGCGGGACGGCGATGTTCTGCACTGTGCTCATGAGGGTGTCCGAGGGTAACCTCCGGGCCGGTCGCTGGGAGAGGGTCTTCCCGCACTGTCGAGACGATTTGTCGCGGCGGGGCCCCAGGTGTCAGATCGGCTGCCGCGTCGCGCTCACGTCCACCACTCACGCCCCAGGCTCCAGGCCCCAAACGGCGATCAGAGCGCCACGGACGCGCCGCCAGTCGGCCGAACCCAGGACGGGGCCGGGGCGTCCGCCCGCCGCGTAGTCGCGCGAATCACAGACCCGTTACGCACCACCGCCCACTTAGCGTTACGCGCCGCGTGGACCCCCGGGTCCGGCCCCGGGAACCAACGCCGAGCTAAGCGGCGACGACCATGGTCTTGACCGCCGCCGTCACTTCGTCGGCGATCTCGACCACGACCATGTAGGTGCCGATGTTGCGGATCGGCTCGTCCAGGTGGATCTTGCGGCGGTCGATCTTGAGACCGCGTGCGTCCCGGATGGCATCGGCGATGTCCTGAGTCGTGACCGACCCGAACAGGCGCCCGTCGTCACCGGCCTGCTGGGGAATCGTGAGCACGGTCCGGCCGAGCACCGCAGCGCTCTCGCGAGAGCGCTCCTCGGCCTCGCGCAGCGCTCGCTCGGCATCCTCCTGCCGGCGCCGCGCCACCTTGATCGACGACTCGGTGGCGGGCTCGGCGAGCTTGCGCGGCTGCAGGTAGTTGCGAAGGTACCCGGCCGACACGTCGATCACGGTGCCGCGCTCGCCCAATTGCTCCACGTCCTGGAGGAGAATCGCCCGCGGCATCTCCGGCTCCTACCTAGCGGTCACGGTCACGGTCGCGGTCCCGATCCCCGCGACCGCCGCGATGGTCTCCGCTGCCCTCGGCAACGTACGGCAGCAACGCCAGCTCCCGGGCCCGCTTGACGGCACGAGCCACCTGGCTCTGATGACGACGACACGCTCCCGTGATCCGCCGGGAGCGGATCTTGCCGCGATCGGAGATGAATCGACGCAGCATAGACAGGTCCTTCCAGTCCACCTGCTCAACCTTTTCCCGGCAGTACGGGCACGACTTACGGCGGGTCGAAGTTGGCCCACCCTTGCGGTCGCGCCGGCGAACCGGTCGTCTGCGTTGCTTTGCCACTGAGTCCAGCCTAGCGTGATTGTTGGGAAACTGCCTCTAGAAGGGGATGTCCTCGTCGGCTCCGGTGCCGACCGGCGTGCGCTCGAAATCGCCGGTATCGATCGGAACGTCGCTCTCCTGAGCGCGGGCGCCGGAGGAGAACCCGTTCCCGTTACCGCCGTCTTCGCGGCCGCCGAGGAACTGCACGGAGTCAGCGACGATATCAACAGCCTGGCGCTTGTTGCCGTTCTGGTCGGTCCACTCGCGCCACTGCAGCCGGCCGTCGACCGCGACCGGGCGTCCCTTGGACAGGTAGCGCTGGCAGTTCTCGCCCTGCGCCCCCCACACCGAGACATCGAAGTAGTTCGGCGCATCCTCCCACTCATTGGTCTGGGGGTTGCGGCGCCGGCCGTTGCAGGCCACGCGCAGCGAGCACACCGTGTTGCCCGATCCGGTCGAGCGACTCTCGGGGTCTCGCGTGAGGTTGCCGGTGATGATCACCCGGTTGATGTTGGCGCCAGCCATGTTGTGGCTCCTTTCCCAAGGATGTTTTGGAAGCTCGAGTCGAGTCTATGGCCGTGCCAGACGGCAACCCGGCGCACTCAGCGGAATTTGGCGAAAACGTTGCCCGGTTGGCACAGGCCGCATGCTTCGTGAGGGTTTCGTCACACTCTGGCGCCGGCCGGCGGGCACACGCCTGACTCAAGCGAGCCCACGCCTGTCTCAGGCCGGCACGAACCGCTCCGTGTGCCGATGCTCGGCTAGCGCTCGGTGTCAGCTGCGGCCGGGGCGCCCGCGGGCGCGCCCGCCAGCACCGGCGGCGGCGAATCGGGCGGGGGAGGAGTTCCCGGCACGACCTTGATGATCCGGAAGCGCAGCACCGCGTCGTCGATCCGCAGGTTGTGCGAGAGCGTCTCGAGCAGCGTGGTCGGCCCGGTGAACTGGAACAGGTGGTACTCACCCTCGGTCTGATGGTTGATCTCGAAGGTCAGCGGGCGCCGGTTCCAGTCGTCCTTGCGCTCCACGGCCCCGCCGCCGCTGGTGATCTGGGACTCGACGTCGGTCACGATCTTGGCGCGCCGGTCGTCCTCGGCGGTCGTCGAGATGACCAGCATCAGGTCGTATAGGCGTGCGTGCTCAGGCATGAAGAATCCGCCCAGGTACGGGCGGGCGCCGACTATAGCGGGTGCCGCCGGGCCGCCGCCTGCCACCATCGGCCCATGCCCGCCAAGCCCACGAAGACCCCTCTCGCGGACCTCAACGTCGTCGAGTGCGCTGACAACACACGGTGGGAACGCTGGCTTGAGGAGCACCACGCCGAAGTGGCGGACGCCTGGGTCAAGATCGCCAAGAAGGGGTCGGGCGTCAGCACCGTGCACTACCCCGAGGTGCTGGACACCGCCATCTGCTTCGGCTGGATCGACGCGGTACGACGCCCGCTGGACGACACCTTCTTCCTCCAGCGCTTCACGCCCCGCGGGCCGCGCAGCAAGTGGTCGCAGGTCAACCGCGAGAAGGCCCTGGGGCTCATCGCGGCCGGCCGGATGCGGCCCGCCGGCCACGAGCAGGTCCGGGCCGCCCAGGCCGACGGACGCTGGGACGCGGCCTACGAGCCCCAGAGCCGAGCGTCGATCCCCGACGACTTCCAGCGGGCCCTGGACGCGGAGCCGGCCGCCCGGGAGTTCTTCGCCACGCTGAAAGGTCAGAGGCGCTACGCGTTCCTGTATCGCCTGCACAACGTCAAGACCCAGACGGCCCGTGACCGGCGCATCGCGAACTACGTCGAGCTTCTACGCGAGGGCCGGACCCTCAACTGACCAGACGCACCGGCTCAGACCGCTGACTCGCGGCTCTTCTCCTTGGCCCTGATGTCGGCGAGCTGGTCGTCGATCCAGTCGCCGGGGTCGCGGGCGGTCACGATCGAGATCAGCCCCTCGTGCCGACGCCGGCGCTCGTTGATGGGCATGGTGAGTGCGGCGTGGATGGAGTCGGCCAGCTCCTGGATGTCGAACGGGTTGACCGAGAGGGCGAACTCGCCCAGCTCCTCGTGGGCGCCCGTGTTCTCCGACAGCACTGAGACGCCGGCGCGCTCGTTGACCATCGGGCCCTCCTTGGCCACCAGGTTCATGCCGTCGAACATGGCGTTGACCATCAGCATGTCGTAGTGCTTGTAGGCGGCCACCGCCTCCTCGAGGTCGTCGCGGAGCTTGAGTTGGATGGGCATCCAGTCCGGCGAGCCGTGCCGGTGGTTGACCACCGCGACCACCGCCTCGATCCGCTCCAGGTACTCGGCGTACTCGGGCACGTCGGTCCGGGAGGGCATGAGCTGGGCGATGAAGGTCACCTTCTCGCGGAACTCGGGATGCTGCTCCAGGAAGGTGTCGAAGGCGCTGAAGCCGCGCAGGATGTTCTTGGAGAGATCGGCGCGATCGACGCGCAGGATCAGATGGTCACGGCGCCGGCGCAGCAGCTCGGACTCGAACTCCGCCACGCGCGGGCGCGCGGCCACCGCCTGGATCGCACTGCTGTCGATCGGCAGCGGGTAGGCCCGGACCCACACCTCCCGGTCGTCCACCTGCACCACGCCCGCCTCGTGGTCGACGTCCAACCCCATGAGGTCCTCGCAGCACTGCAGGAAGTTGCGCCGGTAGGAGCGCGTATGGAAGCCGATGATGTCGTTGGAGAGGATCCCGTTGTAGATGTCGCGCTGGATCGGCGTCGGCAGCACGCGCCACGAGTCTGACTGGCTCCACGGGATGTGGACGAAGTGATGCAGGAAGACGTCGGGCCGCTTGCGGCGAATGAGCGCCGGGAGCACGTAGAGGTGGTAGTCGTGGACCATCACCACCGGCTGGGAGATGTCCTCGATCTCCTCGAGGACCGCGTGGGCCAGGTCCTCGTTCACCGCGTTGTAGCCGAACTCGAAGGCCTCGGTCTCGTTGCGGCGGATGTCCGGCGCGTTGGAGAGGTCCCACAGATAGTGCTGGATGAACCACAGCAGCGGGTTGGCGATGATGTTGTAGAAGCCGTCGTAGGCGGTGGGGTCAGACGCGACGAGCTTGACGCGGTACTCGTCACCCTCCGGGGTCTTGACCGGGAACGGGCGCCCGTCGTTGCGCTCGGCCTCGGCGACGTCCTCGTCGGTCATCGCCGATGCCACCCAGGTCACCGGCCGGTGTGATGCCAGACCGATCAGGGCGGTCACGAGACCGCCGGTGCCCCGCTTGATCTCCCCGTCCTCTTGGAACGTGACCGGGCCACGATTGGAGACGAGCACGAGTGGCGTGTCGGATGACATGCGTCGGCCCTAGACGATAACCGGACTCCGCCCCCGATATATCCCACCAGATCGGTGAACTTGTTAGGTTGTCCTTCCCGCCCGCCCCGTGATAGGAGGACCTTGTGAGCACCACAGACGACCTGCTGGCCAACAACGAGAGCTACGTGGCGTCGTTTGACAAGGGCGACCTGCCATTGCCGCCAGCTCGGAAGACGGCCGTCGTGGCCTGCATGGATGCGCGTCTCAACGTCTACGCCATCCTCGGACTCGGCGAGGGTGACGCCCACGTGATCCGCAATGCCGGCGGCGCCGTGACCGACGACACCATCCGCTCGCTGGCGATCTCCCAGCGCCTGCTGGGCACCGAGGAGATCATCCTCATCCATCACACGGAGTGCGGGATGCTCACCTTCACTGACGACGAGTTGCGGGCCGCGATCGAGAAGGACACCGGGATCCGGCCGGAGTGGGCCGCTGAGGCCTTCCCCGATCTCGACGCCGACGTGCGCCAGTCGATCGCCCGGATCAAGGCCTCGCCGTTCGTCCCCAGCAAGGACTCGGTGCGCGGGTTCGTCTACGAGGTGGAGACGGGCCGCCTGCGCGAGGTTTCGTAGCGCCGGGGCGTTGTGCGTTGGATGGCTGAGCACGACGTCATCGTGATCGGCGCCGGCCCAGCCGGGGAGGTCTGCGCGGGCCGGCTCGCCGGGGAGGGTCTTGACGTGGCCCTCGTCGAGCGCGAGCTGGTTGGCGGGGAATGCGCGTATTGGGCGTGCATGCCCTCCAAGGCGCTGCTGCGCCCGGCCGAGCTGCTGGCCGAGGTCCGGCGCGTCCCCGGAGCCGACCAGGCGGTGAGCGGCGCCCTGGACCCCGCCGCTGTGCTGGCACGCCGTGACGAGGTCATCCACGACCTTGACGATGCCGCCCAGCTGCCGTGGGTGCGCGACCGCGGCATCACGCTCTACCGCGCGCACGCCCGGCTCGCGGGCGAGCGGCGCGTGCGGGTCGGCGACCAGGTCCACCAGGCCCGCCGGGCGGTGGTCATCGCCGTCGGCAGCGGCGCGGCCATCCCGCCCGTGCCCGGCCTCAGGGAGGTTGCCCCCTGGACCAACCGCCAGGCCACGACCGCGAAGGTCGTCCCGCACCGCCTCACCGTCCTGGGCGGGGGCGCCGTTGGCTGCGAGCTTGCCCAGGCGTGGGCGTCGCTCGGCGCCACCGTCACCCTGGCCGAGGCCCGGCCGGCGCTGCTGCCTGACGAGGAGCCGTTCGCGGGCGAGGAGCTGGCCGAGGCTCTGGCCAACGGAGGTGTCCGTCTCAGGGTGGGCGCCCAGGCCACGGACGCCACGCGCAGCGATACCGGAGAGTTCACCCTGACGCTCGCCGACGGCGAAGCGATCGTCTCCGACGACCTGCTGGTGGCCGTCGGTCGCACGCCGCACACCGAGGACCTCGGGCTGGAGACCGTCGACCTCGCGCCGGGCGAGACGATCGCGGTCGATGACCGCATGCGCGTCCGCGGACGGGACTGGCTCTACGCCATCGGCGACGTCAACGGGCGTGCCCTGCTCACCCAGGCCGCCAAGTACCAGGCGGCGGTCGCGACCGCCAACATCGCCAACCGCGAGGTCACCGCGGTCTGGGACGGGAAGCTGTCGCCGCGGGTCGTGTTCACCGACCCCCAGATCGCCGCCGTGGGGCAGACGCTGCGCGAGGCGCTCGATGCCGGCATCCCGGCCCGCGCGGTCGATGCCGGGATGGACGGCACGCCCGGTGCCAGCTTCATCGGCAAGGACGCGCCGTCGCCGTGCCGGATCGTGGTTGACGAGCGACGCGAGGTGATGATCGGCGCGACGTTCACCGGTCCCGGGGTGGCCGAGTCGTTGCACGCGGCCACGATCGCGATCGTCGGCGAGGTGCCGATGCGCCGGCTCGTCCACGCAATGCCCGCGTTCCCCACGCGCAGTGAGGTCTGGCTCAGGCTGCTGGACCCGTGGATGCCCTGACCGGCTGAACGGCGCGACGCCCGGCTAGCCCGGGATCTCGAGGGTGAACGTGGTCGCCCCCGACGCCGACTGCACCGACAGCTGCCCGCGCATGCGATCCGCGAGCTCGGAGGCGATCGCCAGCCCCAGCCCCGAGCCCTGGGCGTCGTCGGCGGTGTAGAAGGGCTCGAAGATCCGCTGCAGCGCCCGCTGCTCGATCCCCTCGCCGTCGTCGCGGACGGCGAGGCGCACGAGGCCGTTGTCGCGCCCGGCGGTGACCACGATCTTGGTGCCCGGCGGGGTGTGGGTCAGCGCGTTGTCGATGAGGATTCGCATGATCTGTGCCACGCGCACCGGGTCGCACTGAGCCTCGATGGACGTCGGCAGGCGCAGCTCGAGACGGCTGTCGTGCTGGGCGAGCGTGGGTTCGAACTCGCCCGACACCGAGCGCGTCAGCTCGCCGAGGTCGACCTCCTCGGGGCGCAGCTCCAGCGACCCGGACTCCAGGCGGCTGAGGTCGAGCAGGTCGACCGACAGCTTGCCCAGGCGCTGGACCTGGTCGCGCACCTGGTCCAGGAAGCGCCGCCGTGTCTCGGCGTCGAGCTCCTCGTCCTCCAAGAGCTCCACGAATCCGCCGAGCGAGAACACCGGAGTGCGCAGCTCGTGGGAGGCGGTGGCGATGAACTTCTTGCGGGCCTGCTCGAGCTGGAGCAGCTGCTGCTGCATCTCGTTGAAGGCCACCGCCAGCTGCCCCAGCTCGTCGGTCGAGTCCACCGGGATCGGCCGGCTGAAGTCGCCGGCCGCCACCTGCTTGGCGGCCAGCTCGAGACGTTTGACGCGCTGAGCCAGTGCGCGCGCCACCAGGTAGCCGGCCACCAGAGCGAGCAGGAGCGCGATGGCTCCGGCGACCAGGATCTCGTGGCGGACCGTGCTGACGGTGCGCATCACGTCCGCCAGCGGGGCGGAGTACACGATCACCCAGCCGACCTGCCCGGGGGCATAGAACACCGGCTTGGCCGCCTCGGCCACGGCGCCCGACCGGACGGCCTCGATGCCCGTGACCAGCCGGTGGTTCGCCACCGCGCGGCTGGCGGTGATGAACCGCAGCTCCGGCTCAGAGCCCATGCCGGAGTCGCCCAGCTTGGAGAACTGGACCATCCCCTGGACGAGGTTGACCGACAACAGCGTCACGCGGTTTCCCGAAGTGCCGGCGACCTGGTTGACCAGGCGGCGCACCTCCGGCAACGGCGTCGGACTGCCGACGGCCTGGCTGAGCTTGCCCGAGTGGGTCCGGGCCGTGGCGGCCAGCGCGATCAGCTTCTCCCCCATCAGCCGGCTCTGCAGGCCGGGCGCGACGTAGAGATACAGGGCGCCGATGGCCAGTGCGGTGATGCCGAAGAACACCACCGCCAGGCGATTGCTGAGGGACAGCCTCATCCAGGCCCCACGGCGAGACCGCCGATCAACCCTCAGGGATCGGTGTCACGGAAGCGGTAACCGACGCCGCGCACCGTGAACAGATATTCCGGATCCTTCGGGTCACGCTCCACCTTCTCGCGCAGATGCCTGATGTGTACGTCGATCGTGCGGGGATCACGGTACGCCGAGTCGCCCCAGATCCGCGCCAGCAGCATGTCACGCGTGAACACTCGCCCCGGCGCCCGGGCCAGCGCGGACAGGATCTCGAACTCCACGTACGTGAGCTGGGCGTCGTTGCCGCGGATCCGCACGCTGCGCTTGGCGAAGTCGATGCGCAGGTCCCGGGCCACGAGCGGTGCCTCGCCGGGCATCGCCTGGTCGGGCCGGCTCATCTCGGCCCGGCGCAGCGCCGCCTTGATCCGGCTGGAGAACTCGCGCAGGGAGAACGGCTTGGTGATGTAGTCGTCGGCGCCCAGCTCCAGGCCCACCACCTTGTCGATCTCCTCGGACTTGGCGGTGAGCATGATGATCGGGACCGAGCTACGGCTGCGCAGCCGTCGGCACACCTCCAGCCCGTCGATGCGCGGCAACATCAGGTCGAGGACGACGAGGTCGAAGGACTGCTCCTCGAAGCGCTCCAGAGCCTGGCGCCCATCCGTGGCCTGGACCACCTCGTAGCCCTCCTTGCGCAACGGGTAGGAGAGCAGGGTCTGGATCGACTGCTCATCGTCCACGAGCAGAATGCGGGCACTGCGCTCAGGCACCGTCGTCTCGGCCAACCAGACAAGAGTAATTGAGCGAGGATGCCTACCCGCGGTGAGCGGTCCGTGCGGGAGATAACCTAGGCCCGATGCTGGATCCGCGCATCTACCGGACCGGGCTGATCGTTGCGGCGCTGGCTCTGGTTGTCCTGGCGTTCTCGCTCCAAAATCAGCAGACGGCCCTCAACCCGACGCTGGCGCCGGAAGCCTTCAACGGCCAGAACGTCGCCTTGACCATGTCGTCGATCGCCCAGGGCGATCCGTCGCGCCGACCGGGATCGGCGGGCGACGACTCGCTGGCCACCCAGGTCAAGTCGACGCTGAGGCAGTACCACTTCGACACCACGGTCGACACGTTCCAGGGCCGCACCGTGGATGGCACGGTGCCGCTCGAGAACGTCGTCGGCGTCCGCCCCGGGATGCAGAGCGGCAGCATCGTGATCGTGGCCTCGCGCGACGCGCTGGGCGCTCCCGCCATGGCGGCCGCCTCGGGCACCGCCACGCTGATGGAACTGGCCCGCAACCTGGAGGGCGAGACGCTGCACCGCAGCGTGGTGCTGGCCTCCACCAGTGGCAGCCAGGGCACCACGGGCGCGATCCGCCTCGCTGCCACGCTGGCGGGACCGATCGACGGCGTGATCGTGCTCGGCGATCTCGCCAGCGCGCGCGTGCAGCAGCCGGTCATCCTGCCGTGGTCAACGCGCCAGGCCGTCGCCCCGACGATCCTGCGCAACACCGTCGCCTCGGCCCTGGCAGCGCAGACGTCGCTGACCAACAGCTTCACCGGCTTGGGCGGCCAGTTCGCCCATCTGGCGTTCCCGTTCACCCTGGGGCAGCAGGCGCCGTTCGGGGCGCAGGGCATCCCGGCGGTGGAGATCTCGCTGTCGGGTGAGCAGGGACCGGCGGCCGATGCCCCGGTCACGGACTCCAAGCATCTGACCGCCACGGGCCGCGCCGTGCTGCAGACGATCTCCGCCCTGGACAGCGGCCCGACGCTCGTCGCGCCCTCGGCCTATGTGCTGCTCGGCGGCAAGGTCGTGCCCGGCTGGGCGATCTCGCTGTTCGTCCTGGCGCTGCTGATCCCGGTGATCATGACCACGATTGACGGCGTGGCCCGCGCACGCCGGCGCGGCCACGTCATCTGGCGCTCGCTGGTCGTGGTGCTGGCCGCGGCGGTCCCGTTTGTGCTGGGGATCGGCCTCGTCCTGCTGGCTCGCGCCGTCGGCCTGATCGACACCGCCCCGCCGGGGCCGGTGGCGGCCGGCGCCATTCCCATGGGCAGCGGCGGGGTCGCGCTGCTGGTGGCGATGGCAGTGGTGGTGCTCGCCGGTTCGGCCGGGGCCCTGTGGCTGGCGCGCCGGCTGCCGACGCGCCCGCGGACCTACCGTCGCGCCGCGGAGGGCTCGGGCAGCGACGGCGCGGTCGCCGGGCTGCTCGTGGTCATGTGCGCGGTCACCTTCGCCATCTGGCTGACCAATCCGTTCGCCGCGTTGCTGCTGGTGCCGGCCCTGCATCTGTGGCTGTGGGCGATCAGCCCGGACCTACGGGTCCCGCTACCCGCCCGGCTCGCGCTCATCGCGGTGGGGATTGCGCCGGTGGTGCTGGTGGCCGGCTACTACGCCAACGAGTTGGGCTACGGGCCGGTGGCGGCGATCTGGGAGATGGTGCTCCTGCTCGCCGGACACGGCGTCAGCCTGGTGGCGGCGCTGGAGTGGAGCGTCGTCTTGGGATGTTTGCTCAGCGCGGCCACGCTGTCGCTGCTGGCGGCGCGGGGCTCGCGCAAGGTCCCCACCCCGGTCACCGTCCGCGGCCCCGTCACCTACGCGGGCCCAGGGTCGCTGGGCGGAACGAAGTCGGCGCTCCGCCGTTGATCGAGTATGCGGCGCATCATTCGTGCCATCTCGTCGGTGCTGATCCTGTCCGGGCTCCTGCTCGTGCTCGACGCCGGCGTCACGCTCGTCTGGCAGGAGCCGGTGACGGCCGCCATCGCGGTGATCATGCGCGGGCAGGTCGACCAGCGCTACCTGTCCTACAAGACGGCGCCGCTGACCGGACCTGACGTCCAGGCGCTGCACGCGATCAAGCCGCTCGGTCAGCGGATCGCCTACCTGGCACGCCGCGAGCGCAGTCAGGTGAACACCGGGGATGCGATCGGCCAGATCCAGATCCCCCGGATCGGCAACACCTACAACGTCGTCCAGGGCACCGACACCAGGAGCCTGGAGGAGGGTCCCGGGCACTACCCGCAGACCGCGCTGCCGGGCATGGGCCAGACGGTCGCAATCGCCGGACATCGCACCACCTACCTGGCGCCCTTCCGCTTCCTCAACGAGCTCAAGACCGGCGATCGGATCTTCGTCAGGATGCCTTACGGAAAGTTCACCTACGTGGTCCAGTATCAGCGGATCGTCAAGCCCACGGAGGTGTCGGTGATCAACGATGTCGGCTATGACCGGCTCGTCCTGTCGGCCTGCAATCCTCTCTACAGCGCGGCCCAGCGCATCATCGTCTTCGCCCGTCTGAAGGCGGTTCAGCCACTGGGTCCCGCTCGCGCGGTCACCGGCTGAGGCCCGTGCCCACTCTCACCGATTTCATGCCACGACCAAATGTCCAGCCCACATGCTTCGGCATGGAGGTCGAAAGCTTGAGAGCCGACATCTAGGGACAGAATTGATCGGTCACACACAGCCGATGGGCGAAGGGAATCGCGATATGCGGATCAGTGAGATACAGGAGCAGGTGGGGCGCGGCGAATACCGCGTGGATACTCACGCCGTCGCGGACGCGATCCTGCGCAAGCTTCTGCAGGAGCAGAAACTCGGAGGGTCCGGGACGCGCCCTCAGGGGGAGTGCTCGTAGCCTGACAGCTCGCCGGTCGCGCCGGCGAACTCCAGGCCCGCCGGGCGGGTGGGGTCGTGTATCACCCGTCCGATCCACGTGAGAGCCACGTCGCTCGTCAGGTGCCAGTCCGACTCGACGACGGCGCGCGCTCGCTCCGGAACGCAGGCGCACAACTCGTAGTCCTCGCCCGCGGTGGCGGCGAACGTCGCTGGATCGGCACCGAGCTGGCCCGCCACATCAGCGACGCCCGCCGCGACGGGCAGGGCCGCCAGGTCGAGCTCGATCCGCACGCCGCTACGGCGGGCGAGATGTCGCGCATCGGTGGCCAGCCCATCGGACAGGTCGATCATCGCGGTGGCGCCCAGAGCCGCGAGCGCCCGGCCGGCCGCCAGCTGCGGACGGGGTCGGGCGTAGCGCTCGCGCAGCGCGGCAGCCACGGGGCTGTGCCCGAGCGAGGCGCGCCCGTCGAGCAGCGCCAGGCCCGCGCCCGAGCCGCCCAGACACCCGGTCACCGCGACGAGGTCGCCGGGGCGGGCGCCATCGCGGCCCACGAGCTCGGCGGGATCGTGAGCCCACCCCACGACGGTCACGGCCACAGTCAGCACCGGAGAGGCGCTCACGTCGCCGCCCGCCACCGTCACGCCGCAGTCGTCGGCCAGGTCCCGGGCACCACGCACCAGGGCGACGGCGGCTTCCAGGTCGATGTCCGCGGGCAGCGCGAGCGCGAGATAGGCCTCGCCCGGGGCCGCGCCCATCGCGGCCAGATCCGACAGGGCGCTGCCCAGCGCGCGATGCCCGATCTCCGCGGGCGTCAGCTGGCCGGAGCGGAAGTGCACGCCGTCAACTACCGTGTCCACCGAGGTCACGGCATAGCCCCGCCCCCGCACCACCGACGCGTCGTCACCCAGCCAGCGCACCACGGCCGCCGCCTCACCCGCACGTGGGGCGAGCACCTGCTCCAGGCGCTCGATCAGCTCCAGCTCGCGCATTGACCGGCCGCCGGCCGCCGGAGGGCGACCGCTAACGGTGCCGGTAGACGATCCGGGCGCGGTCGAGGTCGTAGGGCGACAGCTCGACCCGCACGCGGTCGCCGGGCAGGATGCGGATGCGGAAGCGGCGCATCTTGCCGGCCACGTGACCCAGCACCACGCGATCCATGTTGTCGAGCTTCACGCGGAACATCGCGTTCGGGAGGGCCTCCACGACCTCTCCCTCCAACTCGACCTTTTCTTCCTTTGGCATACGGTGACGAACCTCATTTAGACGCGCGGGCATGGGCCCGCCGCGCAGACGAGGCTACCAGCCGCGAACAGGGCGGAGCGCAATCAGTGCTTCGGACCGTGGCCGCCGGCCCCGGCGCCGCCATTGCCGTTACCGCCGCCGCCCCCGCCGCCGCCGTTCCCGCCCCCTGGGGTCGTCTGGGTGGAGGGCGGGGCCGGCGTGGTGGGCGGCGCCGGCGTCGTGCCTGAGCCCGAGCTGGTGGAGGTTCCGGTGCCCAGCCCGCCACCGCCGCTCGGTGTCGTGCTGGTGCCGGTCTGGGCGTTCGGGGTGCTGGGGGCCGTGACGGGCTTGCCGGTCACGGCGAACGCGCCGAAGTAGGCCGTACCCTGGAAAGGCTCAGTGGGCGGGCGCCAGTTGCCGCAGTAGCCGCTGGAGGCGTCGTGCATGTACTCGTTCCAGATCGGCGCGGCCAGCGCGCCGCCGAAGCCGTCGCTCATCGGGATGTTGCCCTGCGGGTAGCCGACCCAGACCGCCGTCGACATCCGCGGCGAGTAGCCCACGAACCACGCGTTCTCCAGGTTGTTCGCCGTTCCGGTCTTGCCGGCCACCGGGCATCCGTAGTTGGCCGCCGTGCCCGTGCCGCTGGTCACGACCTGCTTGAGGATGCTGGTCCCCTCGTAGGCCTCGGCGTAGGGGAACACCGGGTCGGGCTTGGGGTTGCCGAAGTCCCGTGAGCTCCCGTCCGGGAACACCACCTTGTTGATGATCGTCGCCGGGACGTGGTTGCCACCGTTGGCGAGCGTCGCGTAGGCGTCGGCCATCTCCAGCGGCGTCACGCCGTAGCGCAGACCGCCGATGACCTCGGCCGGGTTGCCGTCCAGGGGGGAGGTGATGCCCATGTCGCGAGCGGTCTCGTCGAGCTTGCTCCAGCCCAGATCGGCGGCGAGCTGCACGAAGACGGTGTTGTCGGAGAGGATCGTCGCCTTGGTGATGTTGATCGTGCCCTGGTAGGAGTCCTCGGCGGTGTGCACCTCCCAGGTGGGGGCGGCGCTCAGCCACCCGGGCGCGAGCGGCTTGGAGACGTAGTACGTGCTGTTGGGGTCGCCGTGGTAATCGTGGATGAGCGTCATCAGGGCGAACGTCTTGAACGACGACCCGGGCTGGCGGTGCGCGGAGGTGGCGTAGTTGAACTTCGTCTGGCTGTAATCGGCCGAAGACGCGATGGCGACGATGTGGCCGTTGGAGCTGTTGACCGAGGCCAGCCCGGCCGCGGCGGAGCCGGGGCCACCCTGCTCCGCGAGCAGCGACGCGTGATCCACGATCGCCTGGTGTGCCAGGGCCTGCTTGCGCAGGTCGATCGTGGAGTAGATCTTGAGGCCGCCCTGCTCGAGCGTCTTGCAGTTCTTCGGCGTCCTCGGGCACAGATCGCGTGCGGCCTGCTGGGCGATGAAGTCGAACACGTAGGGGTCCTTGTGGACGGTCAGCGTGTTGTCGGCCTTGACCCCCAGCGGCTTGGTGGCGGCTACTGCGGCCTCGTCCTGGGTGATGTAGCCCGCGGTCGCCATCGCCTGCAGGACCTCCGAGCGGCGGCGCAGCGCGTCGGAGCGATGCAGGAATGGGTTGTATTCCGACGGCGCCTGGGGCAGGCCGGCCAGGAGCGCGAACTGAGCCAGGCTCAGCTTCTGCACCGGCTTGTCGAAGAACATTGCCGACGCGGCGGCCACGCCGTAGGCGGTCTGGCCGCCTACCGTCCCGTACGGGACGGCATTCAGGTAGCTGTCCAGGATCCAGTTCTTGGAGTGCTCGCCCTCGAGCTGCTCGGCGAGCTTGGCCTGGATGATCTTGTACTTGAGATCGTGCCTGTTCTTGTAGCGGTTGGGGAGGTAGGTGTTGTCGACCAGCTGCATCGTCAGCGTCGAGGCGCCCTGCAGGCCGTTGCCGCCCTTGACCGCGTCCTTGATGGCGGCGCGGACGATGCCCTGGTAGTCGAGGGCGCCGTGTTGGTAGAAGCGCCGGTCCTCGATCGCGATGGTGGCTTCCTTGAGCTGCTCGGGAATGCTGTCGCCTGCGATCGGGGTGTGGACCGACGGCGACCAGATGTAGCCGAGCGACGTGCCGTTGGCGGCGAACACCTGGGAGGGCGAGCCGGGCGAGTAGGGCTTGAGCGTGTTTAGGCTCGGCGCCGACTGCGCCACGTTGACCACCCATCCGGCGATCGCCAGCGCGCCGACGGCGATCACGCACACGATGAGCATCGCGGTCATCGCGATGACGCTTTTCAGTGGCGATCCCCGGTTGCGCCGGCGTCGGCGCTGTCTCTCACGTCGGCTCATGGCATCGGGTCGAGCTCACACGGGCGCCGGGGCGGGGTTCTGCGCGAGCGGCGTCGAACTCGTGGCCCGCCAGTGTAGCTTGGGGGCTGTTTCGGCCCGCCGGTTCGGGCTCCTGCAACCGCTGGCAAGATCGCACGCACCCATGCACGACGCACCGCCGCCGCCCGCCGGCTCGAGCGGCCCCGCGCGGGCTCTCGCAGCGCTGCTCATCGACGGCCTGGGCACCCTGGTGTCGCTGGCGCCGCCGGCGCCGGCGTTGCGCCGCGAGCTGGCCGAGCGCTTCGGCGTGGAGGTGTCCGAGGCGCAGGCGGACACGGCTCTGGGCGCCGAGATCGCCTTCTATCGCGCGCACATGGGCCTCGGCCGCGATGCCGAGAGCCTGCGCGCTCTGCGGCACCGTTGCGCCGAGGTCCTGCGCGCCGCGCTGCCGCCCTCCGAGCGCCTCGCCGCGCTTGACACCGCGGCGATCACCGAGGCGCTGCTGGGCGCGCTGCGCTTTGCGGCCTACGGCGACGCTCGCCCGGCCTTGGTCCGCGCGCGCCGTGCCGGCGCTCGCATCGTGGTCGTCTCCAACTGGGACGTGTCGCTCCACGAAGTGCTGGAGCGGGTGGGGCTGGCGCCGCTGGTGGACGGCGTCGTGACGTCGGCCGCGGTGGGGGCGGCCAAGCCGGCCGCCGCCATCTTCGCCCATGCTTTGGGCCTCGCCGGCGCGGCGCCCGAGCGAGCGATCCACGTCGGGGACAGCCTTGACGAGGATGTCCGCGGGGCGGCGGCGTGCGGGATCCGGCCGGTGCTGCTGCGTCGCGAGGGGCGATCCGGAGCCCCCGACCCCGCCGGGGTCGTCACCGTCACCAGCTTGGCGCAGCTGGACTGGCCCTAACCTCAGCCTCGGGTGCCCTCTTCTTCCTCCTCTCATCCGACGCTGCCGCCGTTTGGCGAGCCGCCGGCGACGCCGCCGCCCGCGCCTGCCCCCGACGTCGATATCGCGCCGTGGCCGGCCTGGACGGCCCCCGCCGCCGTCCTGCTGGGGCTGGTCCTGGGGACGCTGGGGACGATCGTGGTCGACGTCGTGGCGAGTGCCGGCGGCGCCAGCCTGAACCACCCGCCTCCGGCCGCCAACATCATCGCTGACATCGTCTTCGACCTCTGCTTCGTCGGCGTGGCGCTGTGGCTGGCGTCGTGGCGGGGCCGGGCGCGCCCCATCGACTTCGGCTTCAGGCTCGTGGCGCTGTCAACGGCGGCGGGCGCGGTCATCACCGCCGCGATCGCCTACTACGGGCTCACCGCTCTCTACAGCTCGCTCGTGCACCTGCACGGCACCGACAAGCTGCCGAGCGAGCTGGGCGCCACGCACAGCACGGCGGCGCTCGTGGCGGCGGCGGTGTTCGTGTGCGCCATCGCGCCGATGGCCGAGGAGTTCTTCTTCCGCGGCTTCATCTTCGGCGGCCTGCGCAACATCCCGCTGCGGATCGGGCGCTTCGACGGCTCCCCCTGGCTGGCCGCGGTGATCACCGGCATCCTCTTCGGCCTGGCGCACACCGGGTCGGCGTCGTCGCAGTACCTCGCCCCGCTGGGCTTCCTGGGGTTCATCCTGTGCCTGGTGCGCTGGCGCACGCGGTCGCTGTACCCCTGCATGGCGCTGCATAGCGCCAACAACGCGCTGGCCCTGGGGGTCAACCAGCTCAGCTGGAGCGCCCCGGCGATCCTGGGCCTGATCGCCGCCTCCTGGTTGGTGATCGCGGTCGTCGTCGGGCCGCTGGCCCCGCGCTCGCCACGCCCCGCCTGACGCCCCCGCGCGCCCTAAGTGAGTTTGTCCGGACGGTTGACTGGTTTACTTTCCCGGCTATGCGTCGCCATCTCGCCTCCTGCATCGCGGCTCTGGCCGCCTCGATCGTGTCGCTCGGGCTGTTCGCCGGCGCCGCTGTCGCCGACGGTTCCGCCGGATCACTGACCACCGCTGTCTCCACCGCCACCAGCGCCGCGTCCGCGGCCACGACCACGACCACCAGCACGAGCGCCACGACCCCGACGACCACCACGCCTACCAAGACCACCCCGACGACGCCGGTCCCGCCGGCCGCCGTCAAGGCCAAGGCGAAGCTGTATGTCAACGACACGTTCACCGTGGACAAGAGCCTCGTCACGGTGCCCGGCCGGGCCGTGGAGGTCCAGGGCTACGTCCGCCCATATGTCGCGGGGCAGAAGGTGAAGGTCCAGTCCTACCTGGGGCGCAAGCTGATCCGGACCGACGTGCTCCGCGTCAAGCCGGCCAAGGGTGGCGTCGGCGCGTTCACCGAGAAGGTCAAAGCCTCCTCGGCCGGCTTCGTGCGCGTCAAGGTGACCCATGACCGCACCCCTCAGATGCTCGGCTTCCTCTCCGAGCGCACCTTCACCGTGCTCAACCCTCAGGCCGGGTTCGGCTCGCGGGGCCCGTTCGTCACGCTCATCCAGCAGCGGCTCAACGTGCTGCACGTCTTCGTGCCCCAGAGCGGCGTCTATGACACCTACACGGGTCTGGCGCTCGACGCCTACCACCGTCTGCTCGGCCACGGGGTGTCCCAGTCTCTGGACGCGGCCACCGTCTCCGAACTGCTTGCCGGCGTCGGGACCTTCCACGTCCGCTACCCCAAGGACGGCACGCACGTGGAGGGCGACCTCAGCCGCCAGCTCATCGCCGAGATCAATGGGTCGAGGGTCGTCTGGATCTACCCGATCAGCTCGGGCAAGCCGTCCACGCCGACGGTCCTGGGGCGCTTCCGGGTCTACTACCGCGTCCCCGGCTTCCTGCCCGACGGCATGTACTTCTCGAGCTTCTTCTTTCGGGGTTACGCGATCCACGGCTACAACCCCGCTCCGGACTATCCCGCCAGCCACGGCTGCATGCGGCTGCCGATCATCGACGCGATCTCGGTCTACAACTGGGTCAATTACGGCGACTGGGTGGACGTCTATTACGAGTAGTGGCCGCGGGAGGCCCCGTGTCCGCGCGTGAGCGGCTCCTTCACGAGCTGCGCGTCCACGCCCTCGTCATCGGCGAGGTCGTGCTCACCAGCGGCGCCACCGCTCAGTACCTGATCGACGCCAAGCGCGCCATCCTGCTGCCCGCCGGCTTCGCTGCGCTCAGCGAGCTCGTCGCCGAGCAGGCACGGGAGTGGGGGGCGACCGCGGTCGGCGGGATGACCATGGGCGCCGACCCGATCGCATGCGCCGCGCTGGCGGGCGGCGCCGACGTCAAGGCGTTCTTCGTGCGCAAGGAGGCCAAGGGCCACGGCCTGTCGCGCCGGATCGAGGGGCCGCTGCTGAACGCGGAGGATCGCTGCATGCTCGTGGAGGACGTCGTCACCACCGGCGGCTCGACGCTGCGCGCGCTGCAGGCCATCCGCGACGAGGGCCACGCGGTGTGCGGCGTGCTGGCGATCTGCGACCGGCTGGCCGGCGGTGCCGAGGCGATCCAGGACGCCGCGGAGGTGCCCTACGTGGCGCTGACCACCATTGACGACGTCTATCCCGAGCGGCCGGACCGCGTCGTCTAGCTAGGCCGTCCCCCACCTGGGTGGTTACGCGCCGCGGGTCGTTACCCACTCGGTGCACCGGGTAGCACAACCACGAGAGTGAATCTTGGGGCGGCCGGCGCCGGCGGCGGCGTGGCAGCGGCCAGCCACGAGCCAAGCCGTTGACCACGCCAAGCTCATGAGCCGCCGGCGTGTCTGGCCGCCCCAAACTCTCCTATGTCAGTGCGCGCCGGGGAGCGACCGGCAGGACGACGTGACCTGGTGCTCGGCCACCACCTGCCACCCGCTGGAGGTGGGGGTGAACATCACGATCGGGTTGCCGTGGGCGATCGCCTTGCCGTACTTAAAGCCGACCTGGGAGACGTTGACGCCGAGCGCGTAGGCCAATGCGCTCTGGTACTCCAGGCGCGTGAGCGGCTCGCCGCAGGCGCGCAGCCGCGCCGCGCCGCCCAGCTGGCTCACCACCGCCGACAGGCGGCCGAGCTCCGTGGTGCGCGCCCGCTGCACGCGGAGGTCCTTGTGCTCGGTACGCGCCGTCGAGAGCGCGGGCGGCACCAGGCCGATGACAAGGAGCGCCACTGCCGCGGCGCCCGCCGCCACCGCGCCCGCGCCTGCCACCGGGCCCAGCCGCGGAGGGTCGGCCAGCACACGGCCCACGAAGACGCCGGCGAGCACGACCATCACCCCGGCGGGCTCGAACATGTAGCGGGGGACCCCGGGCCAGCCGTGCAGCACGGAGCCGATCTCAACGACCACCCAGCCCACCACGCCGGCGGCCAGAACCAGCGTGACGCGGTCTGACCACGAGCGCCGCCAGGCCGCCAGGCAGACGGCCAGCAGCGCGGCGATCTCCAGTGGCCAGTAGTGCAGATCCAGGAAGCGCCGGATGGTGCCGCCGACCTGGTCTGAGGTGAGGCGGCGCCCGGAGTCCAAGGCGTTGGCCGCGGAGACGAACGGCGTGCGCGCGGTCAGCGCCGGGATCCCGAACCACAGCAGCGCCATCGCCACCACGCCGCCGATGAGCACCGGGCGGGTGGCCGGGCGCTTCACCCAGGCCCACACGGCGTACAGGCCCAGGAACGGCCACACCTCGGGACGCCCCAGTCCCGCCAGCGCCCCGGCTGCGAAGGCCAGCCGGACGCGGCCGTCGAGGTGGAAGTCGATCGCCGCCAGGCACAGCGCCACGATCATCGGATCCGACTGGGAGCTGAGGATGTAGTGGAAGTACTGCGCGATCCCCAGGAGCGCCAGGCCGGCGAAGATCGCCGCGGCCCACGCCGCCCAGCGCCGCTCGGGCGGCGCGTCGGTGAGCTTGTAGGCGATGCGACCGGCGAAGACCACGCCGCTGAGCGAGATCGCCGCCGACGTGATCATCCACAGCCGCAGCTCGTGGGAGCCGAACAGCGCGTAGACGACGGTGAACACGTAGGGCAGCGGCTTCCACGAGGGGGCCGCGTTGGTGTCGAGCGACCCGTGAATCGTCTGATGCCCCCACACGAGCCAGCCGTACGGATCGAATCCGGGCCGCGTCCGCGCCCAGATGACAAGCGCGGCCGACAACAGAACGAGCAGCGCGCCCACGACCCAGCCGAGGTACGGCGAGGCGAGCGTGCGCTGCCCCCACGACTCAGGGGGAAGCCCGGACTCGGGGCTGCGGTGCCGGGTCGGCGCGGCTTCTAGCGTGCTCTCGGACACGAGGACGCGCGGACCGTAGCACGAGGCTCGGGTTTCCCGACCGCGCTCAGCCGGGTAGCGTGATGGCCGACGCGCTCAGTGCATCACTCTGCTCGTCGCAGACGTAGAATCCGCTCGAAACCGGTGCCGGTAGGTGCCCCCGGCAGGAATCGAACCTGCATCCCGCGCTTAGGAGGCGCGTGCTCTGTCCATTGAGCTACGAGGGCCGGACCGCGAGAGTAACCACTCGTCAGACGATCCAGCCCTCGTTGAGCGCGCATTAACGTTGAGTGACAGCCATGCCTCCATCTGATTCGATCCCGACGTATGGAGGTTGCATGCGCGAGGCGAGGTACGCTCGTGCCCAAGAGGGAGTTCGCGGCACGCGAATGGGCGTCGCCGCGCGGATGTGAGATCTAGAACATGAGTACCGGTACTTCAGAGCTCCTGGCGAACCCGATGCCTCCTTCGAGGCAGCGGAGCTGGTTCCGGGCGACGTCACGGCCCGGTCGCCGCGGCAGCTCTTCTGGCGGCGCTTCCGCGCCGACCGTGTCGCGACGGCGTCGGCGATCTTCTTGATCCTGCTGATCTTGATGGCGATCTTCGCACCAGAGATCATCAAGCTCCTCGGCCTGCCCGGTCCGAACGTCCAGGATCCGAATGCAACCGACGCGTTCGGCAGTCCGCTGGGCCCGAGCGCTGGGCATCCGTTCGGCGTCGATGCGCTCGGCCGAGACGTGGCCAGCCGCGTGATCTACGGCGCGCGGGTGTCGCTGATCGTGGGGATCGTCGGGACCGCGATCGCCACGATCATCGGGACCGTCTTCGGCCTCTTGGCGGGCTTTTATCGTGGCTGGATGGACACCGGTATCTCTCGTATCGTCGAGGTCTTCCTGGCCTTCCCGGTGCTCGTGCTCGGGCTCGGGATCGGGGCGGCCTGCGGAGTGCGGGGCTGCGCCGGCGGACTCATCCAGCCTGGGATGGGGACGGTCATCTTCATCATCACCATCGCAAGCTTCACGTATATCGCGAGGATCGCCCGCGGACAGGTGTTGTCGTTACGGGAGAAGGAGTTCGTGGAGGCGGCGCGCTCGCTCGGCGCCTCCAATCGGCGCATCCTGTTCAAGGAGCTGCTGCCCAACCTAATCGCGCCGCTGACCGTCTATGCCAGCCTGCTGATTCCGACCAACATCCTGCTGGAGGCGGCGCTCTCCTATCTGGGCGTCGGGATTCGCCCGCCCACCGCCAGCTGGGGGCAGATGATCTCCGACGCCTCGAACTACCTCACCCCGCCCGCCGCCTGGTGGTACATGGTCTTCCCAGGCGTCGCGCTGCTGCTGACGGTGCTCGCATTCAACCTTTTGGGCGATGGCCTGCTTGACGCTCTTAACCCGCGCGGGGACTCGCGATGAGTTCTGGGGATCGCGCAAATCGCACAACACACCAAGGAGGAACACCTTATGAGGGGTCGCACCCTGATCGCGGCAGCGATCACCGGGCTGCTTGCCGTCGGGCTCTCAGCCTGCGGCGGGAGCAGCTCGAGCAGTAGCTCGTCCGGGGGAGGATCGAGCACAGCCACCACCAGCGGGGTCCAGTCGATCCCGCTGAAGCCCGGAGAGGATCCGGCGGGCCAGAAGCTGACCGGCGGGACCAAGGGCGGCACGCTGACAGAGTTGTCCAACGGCGATTTCTTGCACCTGGACCCCGGCGCGGCATACTACTCGCTGGATTACCAGATCGTCCAGGCGACCGACCGGCCGCTGTTCGCGTATCCGCCCAACTCGGCGAGCACGATTCGCGCCGATCTGGCCACGGCGATCCCGACCACCGCCAACGGCGGCATCACGGACGGCGGCAAGACCGTGACCGTGCACATCATTTCCGGGGTTCACTACAGCGCGCCGGTCAACCGCGAGGTGACAGCCCAGGACGTCGCGTTCGCACTGGAACGGGGCGCCAACCCCAACGTCGGCAACGCGTACTGGCCGGCGTACTTCGGCGCCGCCTCGCCGGCGCCGCTCGTCGGCTCCACCAGCGCCAGCTACAAGGGCGGCCCGCTGAAGGGGATCCAGACCCCGAACAAGACGACGATCGTGTTCCACATGACGAAGCCAGGGGCGGCGACGCTCATCTCAGCGCTCAGCCTGCCGCTGTCCTCGCCGCTGCCCTCCGAGTTCGTGGCGCCACTGGATAAGCACGCCCCGACGACGTACGGGACCAACTACCTGGTCGCGGTGGGCCCGTACATGATCCAGTCCGACCCCAAGACGGGCAAGATCCAGGGCATCGGATACAACCCGGGCAAGAACGAGACGCTGGTCCGCAACCCGAACTGGAACGCCAAGCTCGACTGGCGGCCGGCGTACCTGAACGAGATCAAGGTCAACGTCGGCGGCGATTCGACGGTCATCGGCCAGCAGGTGCTCAAGGGCTCTAACCAGGTCCAGCTCGATACGGTCTCCCAGTCGGTCGTGAAGCAGGCCTACGAGCAGTTCCCGACTCAGATCACGTTCACGTCGGGTTCGGGCATGCACTACCTGACGCTCGACACGCAACACGGCGTGTTCAAGAACGTCAACATCCGCCGCGCGATCTACGCGGCGCTGGACCGCGCGGCGATCGTCAAGGCGCGCGGCGGCTCCCTCGTCGCCACGCCGGGTACGCATTTCATCTACCCGGGCTCGATCGGCTTTGAGCAGGCGGGCGGGGCCCCGGGCCCCGCGGTTCCGTGGAACACCGACGTCAACGGCAACCTGGCCGAGGCCCACAAGCTGATGAAGTCGGCGGGGTATCCAAGCGGGAAGTACACCGGAAACGACACGGTGCAGGTCGTCTACGGCCAGGGCGGCAACGGCCCGGCCATCGCGCAGATCGTCGCCAACGCGATGACGGAGATCGGCCTGCACCCCAAGGTCTCAGGCGTCGACCAGGCGACGATGTACGGCAAGTACTGCGGCGTGCCCAAGCAGGAGATCGACAGCTGCCCGACGGCGGGCTGGATCCGTGACTTCGCGGACCCACTGTCGATCCTGCTGCCGACGTTCTACGGGCCGGCGATCGTGCCGACCAACAACTCCAACTGGAGTCAGCAGAACGATCCGGCGATCAACGCCGCGATGGAGAAGGCAGCGGCGATCCAGGACCCGGCCGCTCACGCGCAGGCCTGGGCCAACGTGGACAAGATGCTCGTCAACGATGCGGTCGCGGTCCCCGAGGACTTCGACAACCAGCCGAACATCGGGTCCAAGGACGTCGCCGGCGTCAACATGCTGTGGAATGAGGGGGTCTGGGATCTCGCGTTCACGTCGTTGAAGAACGGGTAAGCCTGGGTGGGCCCCGCCGTCGAGGCGGGGCCCACGCCGGCCTTTCGTACCTGGACGAAGCTGACCTATGGCCACCTACATATTCCGCCGCATCCTGTGGGGCATCGTGCTGATCATCCTGGTCAGCGCCCTGACGTTCGTGTTCTTCAATGTGTTCCCGTCGGCGGATCCGGCGGTCCTGCGCGCCGGGCGTAACGGGAGCCCGCAGACGATCGCCTACATTCGCCACGAGCTTGGGCTGGATAGGCCGGTCTACATCCAGTTCTGGAACTACATGAAGGGCATCTTCCTGCACTTCAATTTCGGCTACAGCTTCTACTCCGGCGCTTCGGTGTTGGGCCTGATCAAGGACCGGCTGCCGGCGACGATCTCGCTGACAGTCGGCGCGGCGTTTCTCTGGCTGCTGCTGGGGATCCCGATCGGGATCCTCTCGGCCGTCCGGCGCAGCGGATTCCTCGACCGCACGGCGATGGGCGGGGCGCTGGTGTTCGTTTCCATGCCGACCTTCTGGCTGGGGCTGATCGTCCTGTTCCTGTTCGCCGACGACATCGGCAAGTGGCACATCTTTCCCGGGGCCAACAGCTACGTGGGGCTGACCGTCAGTCCCGTGGACTGGTTCACCTCGCTGCTCATGCCCTGGTTCGTGCTGGCGGCGACGTCAGCGGCCATCTACTCCAGGGTGTTGCGCGGGAGTCTGATCGAGACGATGGGCGAGGACTACATCCGCACCGCTCGGGCGAAGGGGCTGAAGGAGAATCGAGTGGTCTGGAAGCACGGGGTACGCTCCGCCATCACCCCTGTGGTGACGATCTTCGGGCTCGACGTCGGGGCTCTGCTCGGCGGCGCGGTGATCACCGAGACGGTCTTCGACATTCCCGGGATCGGCCGGCTCAACTACGACGCGATCATCCACTCGGACTTTCCCATCGTCCAGGGGACCGTGATCCTCGCCGCGATTTTCATCGTCGTGGCGAACATCGTCGTGGACATCACCTACGCGTACCTGGACCCCCGGGTCCGGTACTCATGACGCTGGCGTGTCCGGCTCGGCCGTCGTGAGCGAACCGCTCGTCAGCGTCGACGACCTGCGCGTCTCATTCCGGACCGACGACGGGATCGTCCGTGCGGTGGACGGAATCTCGTACACCGTGGCGCCCGGCCATACGCTCGGGATCGTCGGCGAATCGGGGTCGGGCAAGACGGTCTCCTCGCTCACCATGCTCGGCCTCACGCGGAGCCCCAACTCGAAGATCGAGGGCCGGATCCTGTTCGAGGGCCAGGACCTGGTCACGATGGACGATGACAAGCTGCGCCGGATCCGCGGCAACGACGTGTCGATGATCTTCCAGGACCCGCTTTCGGCCATGCACCCGTTCTACAAGGTGGGGTGGCAACTGGTGGAGGCGATGCAGGCGCATCGCAAGCTGTCCAAGTCGGCGGCCCGGGCACGGGCGGCCGAATTGCTGGAGCTTGTCGGCATCCCGGACCCCAAGCGTCGCGTCGACCAGTATCCGCACGAGTTCTCCGGCGGCATGCGGCAGCGGGCGATGATCGCGATGGCGCTGGCGAACGAACCCAAGCTGCTGATCGCCGACGAGCCGACGACGGCGCTGGATGTGACGGTCCAAGCTCAGATCCTGGCGCTGCTCCAGGACCTCCAGGAGCGGCTCGGGACGGCGATCATCATCATCACGCACGACCTGGGCGTCGTGGCCGAGATCGCCGACGAGATCGCCGTCATGTACGCCGGCCGGATCGTCGAGCGGGGCTCGACCCAGGAGATCTTCACGTCCCCGCAGCACCCGTACACCTGGGGGCTGCTCAGATCCATTCCGCGCCTGGACAATCCGCGCGACGAGGAGCTGGTGCCGATCTCGGGACGTCCGCCGAGCCTCATCCACCGCCCCAGCGGCTGCCACTTCCATCCGCGCTGCGCGTATGTCCGGGACGCCCACAAGCGCGTCGACCCGCAGTTGACGGCGGTCAACGGCGGCGACGGCCATATGGCCGCGTGCCTGCTCGACCCGACCGTGCGAGCCAAGATCTGGGACGGCATCCAGTCCGGCCGTGACAGTGATTCCCTGGTCCGGATGGCAAACGCATCGCCTGAGACCTTGACCGCGGAGCAGATCGCCAGCGAGGTCGACGAGACCAGCGAGGGGACCGAGCTCGACGTCTCCGAGGAGTCCCTCGTCGACAGCGAGCCCGGCGACGAGTTCGAGCAGCGGCCGCCCGGCCCCCAGCCATTCGGACCGGAGCCCTACGAGAAATGACCCCACTGATCGAAGTCAGGGACCTCGTCAAGCACTTCCCGATCAAGCACGGCTTGATCTTCCAGCGCCAGATCGGTGCGGTGAAGGCCGTCGACGGCGTGTCATTCGACGTCGAACACGGCGAGACGCTCGGCATCGTCGGCGAGACCGGCTGCGGCAAGAGCACCACCGCGCGGCTGTTGTGCCGCCTGATGGACCCGACCTCGGGCACCATCACCTTCGACGGCCGCGAGGTGGGAGCGCAGAAGGGCGACGACCTCAAGGCGCTGCACCGGGACATGCAGATGGTCTTCCAGGACCCGTACTCGTCGCTGAACCCGCGTAAGACGGTCGGCTCCATCATCGCCGACCCGTTCGTCATCCACGGGCTGTTCAAGGGTGCCGGCGAGCGCAAGCGACGCGTCCAGGAGCTGATGGATCGCGTTGGGCTCAACCCCGAGCACTACAACCGCTACCCGCACGAGTTCTCCGGCGGCCAGCGCCAGCGCATCGGCGTTGCCCGGGCGATTGCGCTGGAGCCCAAGATGCTCGTCGCCGACGAGCCGGTGTCGGCGCTGGACGTCTCCATCCAGGCCCAGGTCCTCAACCTGCTGCGCGAGCTCCAGCGCGACATGGGCTTGACGCTCATCTTCATCGCCCACGATCTGTCGGTGGTCCGCCACATGTGCGACCGCGTCGCCGTCATGTACCTGGGCCGGATCGTCGAGATGGCATCCAGCGACGTGCTGTACACGACGCCGCGCCACCCGTACACCGGCGCGCTCCTGTCGGCGGTGCCCGTTCCTGATCCAACCGGCGGCAAGCGTAAGCGGGAGCTCCTGACCGGCGACGTGCCCAGCCCGGCCAACCCACCGTCGGCGTGCCGGTTCCATACCCGCTGCCCCAAGGCCCAGGAGAAGTGCTCGGTGGACGATCCGCCGCTGGAGGCCAAGCCGGGTGGGAGTCTCGCGGCCTGCCACTACCCACTCACCGACCAAGAGGTCGCCGCGCGGCTGCCGGTGGCGCTGGCACGACAGACCGGCGAGCCCGAGCACGCCACCTAGGGCCCCGGCCCGGCCGGCGGCTAGGCCTCGGCCTCCTCGCTCTCTCCGTCTTCTTCGTCCTCTTCGTCGTCCTCATCGTCGACGTACAGTGACTCGCCGGCAAGCTCGGCGCCGCCCTTGTCCCACAGCTTGATCTCGAGCAGGTCCTTGCGGTAGTTGTCGGGCGCCACCAGCGTGAAGCGCTCGTCCACCAGGACGCACTGGTCCACGGCGAGGTTGGCGAGCTCGGCGGTGACGATGGCGCCGCCGGCGATCATCGGCACGCCCCACACCAGCGTCATGTCGGCCACGTTGCCCTGCTCGCCTCGCCACTGGCCCACGACCTCGTCGTTGATGTCGAGCTTCCAGTCGGGATTGCTCTCGGCCGTCTCGGAGGTGTAGTCGGCGCGTGCCCCGAAGTCGACCGGCCCGCGGCTGCCCTCCACGCCCTCGGCGAAGGACACGAAGCCGAACAGCTCGTAGCCCGTGGTGGTGCGGGCGACGGCCGGGATGTAGGTGCGCCCGCCATAGGTGCGGTCCGGGAACCACGCGATCTCGCCCGCCTCGCCGAGGTCCTCGCCCTCGCTGTCGATCTCGCGGCATGCGCTCAGGAAGTGGTCGCGCAGCGTGTCCGACCAGCGGCCGTAGGGCAGCGCCTCCTGGGGCGGCTCGGCGGCGAAGCTGATCACGAAGCGGTCGGTGGGCGGCATTGCGGCCGGGAGCCTAGCGGTCTGGGGCGATTCCCGTGGCGGCGGCCGCGCTGGGCGCTGAGCGCTCGCGCAGCTCAGTACGCGCCCCGGCGCGACAGCACCGCCGGGATCGTCTTCAGCAGGATCGACAGGTCCAGCAGGATCGACCAGCGCTCGAGGTAGAGGAAGTCGAGCCGAACCAGGTCATCGAAGTCCAGCTCGGCGCGGCCCGAGACCTGCCAGAGCCCGGTGATGCCCGGCAGGACCAGGTAGCGCTTCTTGTGCCAGTCCTCGAGGCGCTCGAAGTCGCGCATGGGCAGCGGGCGCGGCCCCACCAGCGACATCTCGCTGCGGATGACGTTGACGAGCTGGGGCAGCTCGTCCAGCGAGAAGCGGCGCAGGATGCGTCCCACGGGCGTCAGCCGCGGGTCCTCGCGGATCTTGAACAGGGCGCCCGAGAGCTCGTTGAGCGGCTCCAGGTCATCCTGGATCTGGTCGGCGTGCTGGCGCATGGTGCGGAACTTGAAGCAGCTGAACGGCTTGCCGCCCATCCCCGGGCGCACCGAGCGGTAGATGACCGACCCGGGCGAGCTCAGCTTGATGGCAACGGCGATCACCAGCAGCACCGGCGAGAGCAGGACGAGGGCGATCGTGGCCAGCGTGAGGTCAAACGTCCGCTTGGCGGCGTACTGGACGCCCTCGAACACGGGTGGGCGCAGCGTGAACAGCGGCACCGACTCGCCGGGCATGAACACCGCGCGGTCGATGAGGATCTCCATCGTCGACGGCGCGACGTGCACGGTCACGCCCCGCTGGTGGCAGCGATCGACCAGGTCGACCGCGCGCTCCTGAGGGAAGTCCGGGTCGGCGATGATCACCTCGTCGATGCGCTCGGAGCCCAGCACGTCGGAGAGCTGGTCGAGTTGGCCCAGGGAGCGCAGGCCGTTCTGGGGCCGCGGCGTGAGCGAGATGTAGCCCACCAGCTCCACCTGGGTGCGCGACCGCCCGCCCAGGGCGTGGGCCACCTCCTCGATGTGCCTGCCCGAGCCCACCAGCAGCGCCCGCCGGCGGTAGCCCGCCTGCTCGAGCACCCACCCGGTCCCCCGCGTGTAGAGCTCGCGGAGGATCGAGATGTAGGCGGTGCCGAAGAACAGCCCGCCGTAGAAGATGTAGTAGCTCTTGAAGTGGTTGCCGGTGGCCAGCGCGAACACCAGCGCGATCACCGTGGCCTGGAACAGCGCCGAGAAGATCTTCGGCAGACCGGGGCGGCGCGGGCGATCGGCGTAGAGGTCGACGCGCGCGAACATGAGCACCGTGAGCAGGTAGGCGAAGGCGAGCGGCGCGCGTGTGTTGCCCCACGCCGCATCGAGGCTGAAGTCGCCCCGCAGCGCCAGCTTGATGGCGATGGCCGTGAAGATGGCGGCGGTCACGCCGATGAAGTCCACGATCAGCAGCGAGACCACGCGCATGATCCGCCGCAGGGTCTCCTTGCGCAGCAGGAACATCAGCACCGGCGGGCGCTTTCGGCGCACGTCGCGCTCGGGCAGGGGCAGCGGCGCGGCGGCGCCGGGCCGGCCTTTGGTGCGGCTTGGGATGGCCTCTTTGTGCTCGATTGTCACGCTAAGCAGGGCCGTTGCCTGGACCCCCCGCACGTCGTAACGGTATCTCGTCTCCGAAGTTACGTGGAAGCTGGGGTCTTGGTCCCGGTGCCCGATCCCGCTTTATGCGGGCCAGACGCTCAGCGGGTGTCGCCGATGAGGCCGACGGCTCCGGCCGCCGCGATCGTGCGCTCCAGACCCTCCAGGAGCTCGATCTCCGGGTCCCAACCGAGGATCTCCCGCGCCAGCGCGATGTCTGGCTGGCGCACCTGGGGATCGTCGGTGGGCAGCGCCTCGTACACGATCTCGGACTTGGATCCGGTGACCTCGATGACGGCCTCGGCCAGCTGCAGGAGGGTGAACTCGTTGGGGTTGCCGATGTTGACCGGGTCGTGATACCCGGACTCGGCCAGCATGATCATCCCCCGGATGAGGTCGTTGACATAGGTGAACGAGCGGGTCTGGGAGCCGTCTCCGAACACCGTGATCGGCCGGTCCTGGAGGGCCTGGCGCAGGAAGGTCGGGATCGCCCGCCCGTCGTGGGGCCGCATCCGGGGGCCGTAGGTGTTGAAGATCCGGATGATCGCCGTGTCCACGCCCTGCTGGCGGTGGTAGGCCATCGTAAGCGCCTCGGCGTAGCGTTTGGCCTCGTCATAGACGCCGCGTGGGCCGATCGGGTTGACGTGACCCCAGTAGGTCTCGGGCTGCGGGTGGACCTGCGGGTCGCCGTAGACCTCGCTGGTGGACGCCGTGAGAAACCGCGCCCGGTGCCTCTTGGCCACCCCGAGCGTGTGGTGGGTGCCGTAGGAGCCGACCTTGAGCGTGTGCAGCGGCAGCCGCAGGTAGTCGATCGGGGACGCGGGGGAGGCGAGGTGGTAGACGAAATCGATCGGCTCGTCGACGTAGTAAGGCTCGATGATGTCGACGCTCAGGTAGCGGAAGTCGTCTGACCGGATGTGCTCGATGTTGGCCAGGGAGCCCGTTTCGAAGTTGTCGATGCAGATGACGCGGTGACCACGCCGCAGCAGCTCATCGCAGAGGTGGGATCCGAGGAATCCGGCGCCCCCGGTGACTAGGCAGGTTGACATGGGTGCCAAATCTACAGCCGCGCGCCTGAGTCCTGCTCCCCGGGTCCGTGGGGTGGGGCGCCCGCTACCCACTCGCCCTCCTCGCGCTTCCAGATCGGAGCGCGCGCCTTGATCTCGTCGATGATCTCGCGCGCACCGGCAAACGCCTCGGCCCGGTGGGGTGCGGAGACCGCGATCGCCACCGACGGCTCGGACAGCGGGACGCTCCCCACGCGGTGCTCCGCAGCCGCCGCGCACAGCCCGTGGCGCTCAATCGCCTCGGCCACGATCCGCTCCATGTGGCGCTCGGCCATCGGCTGATAGGCCTCGTAGTCGAGCTCGGCCACCTGGCGGGTGACGCCGGTGAACGTCACCACCGCGCCGGCGCGCTGGTCGGTGACCCGGGCCACCAGCGGGTCGAGGGCCAGCGGCTCGTCGGTGACCCGGACGTAGGCGGTGCCGACCGATCCTCCCGAGACCGGCGGGATGAGGGCCAGCTCGTCGCCGGGCGCCAGGCTTTGGCCGTCGTCGGCGTACTCCTGGTTGACCGCCATGACGACGGGCACGTCGCCGATGACGGCGCTCATCCGCGCCAGCGCGTCGGCCACCCGAGCGCCGTCGGGCAGCTCAAGGGCGAGCTCGTTGCAGCCGGCGCGCTCGCGCAGCCCGGCGAACAGGCGGACGGTGACATTCACGCGGACAAGGCTACGCCTCTGTTGTGTCCCGATTAGGAGGGACGCCAAAACGGCGTGATGTTGCCTATCCTGCCGGTGGTTTCTGGGTGTCGTTCAAACGAGGAGGAAGCACGATGGGTTCACGGAGGAAATGGCTCTCGGCCGTGCTGCCGCTGCTGTGCGCGGTGGTCGCAGTCGGGTGCGGGAGCAGCAACAGCTCGTCATCAACGTCGTCGGCCGCCGCCGCGCCGACATCGTCATCAACATCGGCGGCGGGCACGAGCACGGCGGCCTCCAGCTCGGCCGCCCCGGCAGGCGCGGACGCCACCGTCGTCGCGCTGGTGCCGTCAGCCATCAAGTCCAAGGGCACGCTCACCGTCGCCTCGGACGCCAGCTACGCGCCCAATGAGTTCTTCGCGCCTGACGGTCACACCGTGATCGGGATGGATGCCGATCTGAGCAAGGCGCTGGCGGCGGTCATGGGGCTGAAGGCCAACGTCGTCAACGAGACGTTTGACGGCATCATCCCGGGCCTGGCCGCCGGCAAGTACGACATGGGCGCGTCGTCGTTCACCGACACCAAGGCCCGCGAGAAGATCGTCAACTTCGTCGACTACTTCTCCGCGGGGACGTCGTTTATCACCAAGGCCTCGGGCGGCACATCGGTGAGCGGCCTCGCCGACCTGTGCGGCAAGACCGTCGCGGTCGAGAAGGGCACGACCGAAGAGACCGACTCGACCGCCCAGGGCGTGAAATGCAAGAAGGCCGGCAAGCCCAACGTCACCGTGCTCACGTTCTCCGACCAGAACGGCGCCAACCTCGCGCTGTCGAGCGGCCGCGCGCAGATCGTCATGGCGGACTCGCCGGTGGCGTCCTACGCAGTCAAGAAGTCCAACGGTCAGTTCAAGCTCGTCGGTAGCACCTACGGCACCGCGCCCTACGGCCTGGCCGTACCGAAAACCGGTGACCTTGACAAGCCGGTTCTGGCGGCGCTGAAGGTGCTGATGAGCAACGGGACCTACTCGAAGATCATGGCCAAATGGGGGCTCCAGAGCGGGGCCATCTCACCGGCCGATGTGAAGATCAACGGCGCCACGAGCTAGTAGAACTCACGCTCAGAGGTGAGCGCCTCCGAGCTTTCATCACCGGGAACGGAACGGCCCGAGGACATCGAGGCCGTTCCGGTCCGGCGCCCTGGGCGCTGGATCGCGTCGTTGATCGTGCTGATCATCGCGGCATCGATCATCCGCGCGGTCGTTGTCAACCCCAATTTCGAGTGGAGCACGGTCGGTCACTATCTGTTCGATCACCGCATCCTCAGCGGGGTGCTCAAGACGATCGAGCTGACCGTTGTGGCGATGGTGATCGGGATCGCGCTGGGGATCCTGTTCGCCGTGATGCGGTTATCGCCCAACCCGCTCGTCTCGGGCCTGAGCTGGTTCTACATCTGGTTCTTCCGCGGCACGCCGCTGCTGGTGCAGCTGCTGTTCTGGGAGTTCGGCGGAGCGCTGTTCAAGCACATCACGCTGGGAGTGCCGTTCGGAGGTCCGGCGGTCATCAACGTGACGTACAACTCGCTCATCACGCCGTTCGCGGCGGCGACGCTCGGCTTCGGGCTCAACGAGGGCGCGTACATGGCCGAGATCGTCCGCGCCGGCATCATCTCCGTCGACGAGGGCCAGACGCAGGCGGCACAGTCCCTGGGCATGTCGCGCCTGCAGACGCTGCGGCTCATCGTGATCCCTCAGGCCATGCGCGTCATCATCCCGCCGACGGGCAATGAGACGATCTCGATGCTCAAGAACACGTCACTCGTGCTGGTTCTGGGGTCGGTGTTCGATCTGCTCTTCGCCGCCCAGCAGATCTACGCCGCTACCTACCAGACGATCCCGCTCCTGATCGTGGCCAGCATCTGGTATCTGGCAATGACGAGCGTGCTCTACGTCGGCCAGTACTTCATCGAGCGCCGCTTCGGTCGCGGCTTCTCACGCGCGCAACGGATGACGATGCGGGCCCGATGGCTGGGCATGGGCCAGGGGAGCGGACCGCAATGAACGAGCCTATGGTCAAGTCAGAGGGCGTCCACAAGCGCTTCGGCAGCCTCGAGGTCCTCAAGGGCATCAGCCTCGAGGTCCGGCGCGGCGAGGTGATGTGCCTGCTGGGTCCGTCCGGGTCCGGGAAGTCGACGTTCCTGCGCTGCATCAACCACCTGGAGAAGATCAACTCCGGCCGGCTGTCGGTGGACGGCGAGCTCGTCGGCTACCGCGAGGCCGGCGGCAAGCTCCACGAGCTCCATGAGCGCGACGTCATCCGCAAACGTGCGGAGATCGGGATGGTGTTCCAGCACTTCAACCTGTTCCCACACATGACGGCGCTCGAGAACGTCACGCTCGCGCCGATGCGGGTCAAGGGCGTGAGCCGGGCTCAGGCCCGGGACAGGGGCGTCGAGCTGATGGAGCGCGTCGGGCTGGCGGACAAGGTCGATACCTACCCGGTGGCGCTCTCGGGCGGCCAGCAGCAGCGCGTGGCCATCGCCCGCGCGCTGGCCATGGAGCCCAAGCTGATGCTGTTCGACGAGCCCACCTCGGCGCTTGACCCCGAACTGGTCGGCGACGTGCTGGACGCGATGCGGCTGCTCGCGCACGAGGGCATGACCATGATCGTCGTCACGCACGAGGTCGGCTTCGCCCGCGAGGTCGGTGACACCGTGGTGTTCATGGACGCCGGGGTCGTCGTCGAGTCCGGCAAGCCCGCCGACGTGCTCGACAATCCGCGGCACGACCGGACCCGGACCTTCCTCCACAAGGTCCTCTAACGGCCGTGGCGGTGACGGCAGGCACCTCCGGGTAACCTCCGGTGGCGATGGCCACCGCCGACGAGCACCGCACGATCGCCCCGATCGTCGGTCCCGATGATCCGCGCCACTTCACGGACTCGGGCATCGAGATCAACGCGCTGTATGACGAGCGCGACCTGCCGCCGGACCTCGAGAGGCGGCTCGGCCAACCGGGCGAGTACCCCTACACCCGCGGCGTGCACCGCGACATGTACCGCAAGCAGCTGTGGACGATGCGCCAATACGCGGGCTACGCGTCGGCCAAGGAGTCCAACGAGCGCTACCGCTACCTGCTCGAGCACGGATCCACCGGCTTGAGCATGGCGTTTGACCTTCCCACCCAACTGGGGCTGGACTCCGACGACCCCCGCTGCCTGGGCGAGGTGGGACGGACCGGCGTCGCCATCGACACGATCGACGACATGCGCACGGCGTTTGATCAGATCCCGCTGGACGAGGTCTCGACATCGATGACGATCAACGCTCCCGCCGGCGTGCTCCTGCTCCTCTACGAGCTGGTGGGCGAGGAGCAGGGCGTGGCGTCTGTGCAGCTGCGCGGGACCACGCAGAACGACATCCTCAAGGAGTACATCGCCCGCGGCAACTTCATCTATCCGCCCGAGGGCGCGATCCGCCTGACCACCGACCTGTTCGCCTACTGCGACGAACGGGTGCCCAAGTGGAACACGGTCAGCATCAGCGGCTACCACTTCCGCGAGAAGGGGTGCTCGGCGGTCCAGGAGGTCGCGTTCACGCTGGCCAACGGGATCGCCTACGTCCAGGCGGCGCTGGATGCGGGCCTGGAGATCGACCGGTTCGCTCCGCGCCTGGCGTTCTTCTTCAACGGCCACAACAACGTCTTCCAGGAGGTGGCCAAGTTCCGCGCCGCCCGCCGGATGTGGGCGCAGATCATGCGCGAGCGCTTCGGCGCCCAGGACGAGCGGTCGTGGCGGATGCGGTTCCATACCCAGACCGGCGGGGTGACCCTGACCGCGCAGCAGCCGGAGAACAACATCGTGCGGGTGGCGCTCCAGGGGTTCGCGGCCGTGTGCGGCGGCACCCAGTCGCTGCACACCAACGGCTTTGACGAGGCGCTGGCGCTGCCCACCGAGCGCGCCGCCAAGATCGCGCTGCGCACTCAGCAGATCATCGGGTATGAGTCGGGCGCCGCCGACACCGTGGACCCGTTCGCCGGCTCCTACTTCGTGGAGGCGCTCACCGACGAGATCGAGCGCCGTGCCCAGGAGCTCATCACCAAGGTCGACGAGCTGGGCGGCTCGGTGCACGCGATCGACTTCATCAAGAACGAGATCGAGGAGTCGGCTTTCGGCTATCACGAGCGCTATCGCACCGAGCAGGACATCGTGGTGGGGGTCAACAAGTTCGTCGAGGACACGCCTGAGGTGCCCGACATCCTGCGCGTCGACCCGGAGTCAGAGCGCGAGCAGGTCGGGCGGCTGAAGGCGTTCAAGGAGGATCGCGACGCTGGGCTGGTGGACCAGCGCCTGGAGGAGATCCGCGAGTGCGCCCGCGGCACGAGCAACATGCTCCCGGTGCTGCGCCAGGCGCTGAAGGACCGCTGCTCGATCGGCGAGGCGTGCGGCGCGATGCGCGACGTGTTCGGCGACTACAAGCCGAACTACTAGTGGCCCTCGCCACCATCACCTTCCCGCAGGTCGTCCTGGCGATCCACATTCTCGCGGTGGTCGTCGGCTTCGGCGCCGTGTTCACCTTCCCGCCGCTGTTCGGCGCAGCGGCGCGCACCGATCCGCAGGTCATACCGTGGCTCCTGCGCGTGCGTCAGCGGGTGGGGCGCTACCTGATCAACCCCGGATTGCTCATAGTCGTGCTCGCCGGTGTCTATCTGGCCTCCAAGGAGCACCAGTGGAGCAACTTCTACGTCGGCTGGGGCATCATCGCGGCCGTCGTCCTCGGCGCGCTCGAGGGGTCGTTCGTCATCCGCCCCGCCGGGCGGCTCGCCGACCTTGCCGAGCGCGACCTCGCTGCCACCGCCGTCGCGGCCGGCGGGCAGCGCACCAGCGCCACATGGAGCCCGGAGTACACGGCGACGTTGCAGCGCTTCACGCTGGCCGGCAACGCCATGGCCGCGATCGTGGTGCTGACGGTCTTCTTCATGGCCACGCATCTCGGCGCCTGAGCCGGGCTCGTGCTCGGCGCCCTCCCGGGCCCGCATCGGCAGCTTGAACGCCAGCGCGAACGTCAGCGCCAGCGGGATCAGGGAGACCCAGGCGGCGATGGCCAGTGCATCGGTGGGCAGGTGGCCGGCGGTCAGGCGGGCGAAGAAGATCGACCCCAGGACCGCCACGCCCAGGGCGCTGGCGAGCTGCTGGACAGCGTTGAGCACTCCGGAGGCCGATCCGACCTCGTCCATGCTCACGCCGGCCAGGATGATGTCGAACAGCTGGCCGAACACGAAGCCGGCCCCCAGCCCGGACACCAGCAGCCCCGGCAGCAGCGCCCACGTGCCCGCGCCGGCCGCGCCGGACACCGTGAGCGCCAGCACCACCGCTCCCACGCCGGAGAGTGCGATCCCCAGATGCAGCAGGTGCCGACCGAGCCGGGCAACGAGCGCGAAGGACATCACCATCGAGATGACCATTCCCGCCGTCAGCGGCACCAGGGTCAGGCCGGCGTGGACTGGTGAGAACCCCTCGCCGACCTGGCAGAACAGCGACACGATCAGGATCAGCCCGGCGAACACCGAGAAGAACCCGAGCGCCACGACGATGCCGTCGGCGTAGGTGCGGTTGCGCAGCAGGCTCGGCTCGATCAGCGGTGCCGCCTTACGTCCCCGCTCGTAGAGCACGAACGTGACCAGCAGCGCGCCGCCGACGGCGAGCGTGGCGAAGATCCACAGCGGCCAGCCTTCGGCGCGGCCCTCGATGAGCGGGTAGATGATCGCCACCGACGACAGCCCGACGAGCGTCATCCCGACCAGATCCAGCCGCGTGCCGGGCTTGGCCGCCCCGTGGGGCAGGTACCGCATGGCGCCCGCGAACGCGACGATGCCGATCGGGACGTTGATGAGGAACACCATCCGCCAGCCGGTGCTGAGGATGTCGGCGTCGATGAGGACGCCCGCCAGCACCGGGGCCGCGATCGCCGAGAGCCCCATCACGGGGCCGAAGCTGGCGAACACCTTGCCCATCTCCTCCTCGGGGAAGACCTCCTTGAGCAGGCCGAACCCCTGCGGGATGAGCAGCGCGCCGAACCCGCCCTGGAGCGTCCGGGTCGCGATCAGGACCTCGGGCGAGGGGGCGAGCGCGCACAGCGCCGACATCAGCGTGAAGCCGAACGAGCCGACGAGGAACAGGCGGCGGCGCCCGAAGATGTCGCCCAGGCGCGCCCCCGTGACCAGCAGCACGGCGAAGGCCAGGGTGTAGGCCGCGCCCAGCCACTGCAGCGTCGTAGCCCCGCCACCGAGGTCGCGGCGGATCGAGGGGCCCGCGACGTTCACGATCGTCGCGTCGAGCAGGTCCATGACCTCGGCGCACAGCACGATGGCGAGCACGATCCAGCGCGCGGCGAAGAGCCCGTCACCGGCCGCGCTCGCGTCGGCGCGCTTGACGACGTCGGGTGGGAGTGAGGTGGTGGTCATGGCGGTTCTCTCCGTGAGACGTTGGTTGCCCGGACGGAACGATGTTCGCGCCGAACACTGTTCGTATCGAACACTGTACGTCACGAACGGTGATCGTGTCAAGTAGTAGAGTTCGGTCCGTGGACTCGCCCCCTCGACCGCGCAGCACTCGCGACCGGCCCGCCAAGGCGCCGCTGAGCGGGGACGTGATCCTCGACACCGCGCTGCGCGTGCTGCGCGAGGAGGGCCTCGACGCCGTGACCATGAGGCGCCTCGCCACCGAGCTCGACACCGGCCCGGCATCGCTCTACGTCTACATCCGCAACCGCGACGAGCTGCTCAACGCCCTCCTTGATCGCATCAGCGGGATGGTCGAGCTCGAGGACCCTGACCCCGCCCGGTGGCGCGAGCAGGTCCACCGCCTGGTCGACGGCATCCTCAAGGTGATGGAGGAGCATCGCGGGATCGCGCGGGTGTCGATCGCCAACGTCCCCACCGGGGAGAACTCCCTCCTTGTAGCCGACAACCTCATGGGGCTGCTCCTGGCGGGCGGCGTCATGCCCCGGGACGCGGCCTGGGCCTGCGACATCCTGCCCCTGCTCACCGTTGCCTCGGCGGTGGAGACCGCGACCTATCAGGAGCGCGGGGACGAGCAGGACGACGTCGCCAGCCAGCTCGCGGCGGTGTTCAGCCGGCTCTCGCCCGCCCGCTTCCCCAATCTCATGCGCCACTCGACCGATCTCGTCAGCGGCGATGGCGATGAACGCTTCCGGTACGCCATCGATGTCTTCCTCGACGGGCTGGTGGCGCGCGCTGAGCGCGCTTGAGAGGCTCCGATGCAAGGCTGAGAACGACGGGAGGAGTCGGCTGCGGCCGGGCGAACCCTGATGGCATGACTGAGCACCAGAGCAGCCGAACGCTCGTCAAGTCGGCGCCCGAGCTGTGGGCGGAATGCAGCGACGCGGCGTCGCTGGCCCGGCATCTGGGGGCGTTCGGCGAGATCCACATCACCAAGCTCGAGCCGGAGACCGCCGTTGCCTGGGAGGGCGCCGCCGCCAGCGGCACGGTGCGACTCGAGTCGTCCGGATGGGGGACCCGCGTGACCCTCACCGTCACCGAGGAGGCGGTCGCGCCGGCCCCCGAGCCGGAAGTGGCCGTCGAGCCCGACCCCGAGCCGGAGGTGGCCGTCGAGCCCGTGGCCGTCGAGCCCGTGGCCGTCGAGCCGGAGCCGGAGCCCGCCACCGTCGCCGAGCTCGCTCCGCGGCCGAGCATGTTCACGCGGCTGAGGCTGTCCTTCCGGCGCAGGCCGGGCCCTGAGCCCGAGGTGCTCGCGGTCGAGCCGGAGCCGGAGGTCGCGGAGCCGGAGGTCGCGGAGCCGGAGACGGCGCAGCCAGAGCCCGAGCCCGTCGCAGACGCGCCACCCGCACCTGCGCCCGAGCCGGCCGCCCCCGGCGGCGAGGCTGCCCTCGTCGCGGCCCTCGACAGCCTGGGCATGGCCCACCACCGCCCGTACTCCCGCGCCTGAGCGCCGCGTCCATACGCCGGCTTTCGACCCCTAGAATCGGGTGGGGTGTGGACCGACACGGGGCAGCTGGTCGGGCGCCTTGAGGAGCTTGGGGCCATCCGCCATGCCCTGCGCGACCGCCACGGCGTCCACCTGCTCGTTATCGAGGGCGCGCCGGGGATCGGCAAGACGCGCCTGCTCGAGGAGGCGGCGGCGACGGCCGACACGGGCGGCGCCCGGGTCCTGAGAGGGCGCGGCTCAGAGCTCGAGCGCCAGCTGCCCTTCGGGGTCATGCGCCAGCTGTTGGAGCCGGCGCTGCGCGGGGTGCCCGCGTCTGAGCGGGCGGAGCTCCTCAGCGGCGACGCGGCGCTGGCCACCTCCGCGCTGGACCTTCGCCCGACGCAGCACATCGTCGACGGCTTCGCGGTTCTGGCCGGCCTCTACTGGCTGATCGCCGGCATCGCGGCCGCCGAGCCGCTGGTGCTGTGCGTCGATGACCTCCATTGGGCCGACGAACCCTCGCTCCGTGCGCTGGCCTACCTGCTGGGCCGTCTCGACGGCGTCGATGCACAGCTCTGCGTCGCGATGCGCCCCCACGAGCCCGGCGGCGAGGAGGCGCTCCTCTCCGAGATCACCGCCGCGCCGCGCGCGGTGACGATCCGCCCCTCCCCGCTGGACCGCGACGCGGTTACGGCGTTGCTCCGTGCGCGGCTGGATCCGGGCGCCGATCCCGCCTTCTGCGCGGCGTGCGAGGTGACCACTCACGGCAACCCCCTGCTCGTCTGCGAACTCGCCCGTGAGCTCGCGGATCGCGGTGTGGAGCCCACCGCCGCCGCGGCGCCGACGGTCGCGGAGGTCATCCCCCGCGGAATCGCGCCGTCCGTGCTGCGTCGCGTCCAGCGCGTCCACCCGCAGGCCTCGCTCGTCGCCCGTGCGGCGGCGATCCTGGGCGATGGCGCCGAGCCGCGACTGGTGGCCGCCCTGGCCGGCGTTGACCCAGGCGCGGCCAACGCGGTGCTCGAATCGCTGGTGCGGGTCGAGGTCTTGGCTCGCGCCGATCCGCCCACCTTCGCCCACCCCCTCGTCAGCGCCGCCATCGCCGCTGCCGTGGAGGCCGAGGACCGGGGACGCCTGCATCTGGAGGCGGCCCGCCTGCTCGCCGCGGACGGGGCTCCACCCGAGCGGTTGGCCGTCCATCTCACCGAGACACCGCCCGCCGGTGATCCATGGGTGGTCGACACTCTCACGGCGGCTGGCCGGGAGGCCCTGGCGCGCGGCGCTCCGGGCCCGGCCGCGCGTCTCCTGCGGCGCGCGCTCTCAGAGCCGCCCGCGGCGGCCCAGGAGGCGGCGGTCCTGCTGGCCACCGGACAGGCCGAGGCCCGGGCCGGAGACGCGCGCGCGATCGCGCATTTGCAGCGGGCGATCGAATCCGCCCCTGACGCCGCAACCCACGCACAGGCGGCGCTCCTGCTCGTCCAGCTCCTTGGGCCGGCCGGGCAACTCAAGGCCGGCATCGATCTGGCCCTGAGCGCGCTCGCGCACGTCGATCCCGACAGCGAGCTCTGGCGTCGGCTGGAGGCCGAGATGCTGAGCCTGGCGGTCATGGACAGCTCGCACCGCGCCTTCGCGGTGGAGCGGCTGGCCCGGCTCGACCCGGCGATGCCCGCCGACGGGCAGGGCGCATGCATGCTGCTGGCGATCCTCTCCAACGAGGCGCTCGCGCGGGGACGCTCGCGGGACGACGTGGTCGCGCTGGCCGAGCGCGCCCTGGCCGGCGGCTGGCTGCTGGGCTCGATCCTCATGTACGCCCACGCCACCAACGCCCTCATGCATAGCGGCCATTACCGCCAGGCGATCGCGGTGTGGGGCGATTTCATGGCCCACGCGCGGGCCCGCGGCGACGTGGTGGGGGTCTCGCTGGCGCACGCGTTCCGCGCGGCGGCGCACTGGCACGCGGGATCGCTGGACGAGGCCATCGCGGACGCCGATCTCTCGATGCACATTGGGCCGGCGCGGGTGTCGGCGCTCACCGCTGCCTTCGCGCTCGCCTTCAAGGCCGAGGCGCTCGTCCTGCGCGGAGACCTCGATGCCGCGCGCACCACCGTGGCGCTGGCCGCCGGGCCCGAGGATCAGCTGCCCAGTCCCATCCTGCTCAGCGCTCGCGGACGACTGCGTCTCGCGGAAGGACGGCTGGTCGACGCGCTTGAGGACATGCGGCTGGTGGGGCGGTTGGTGGAGCAGTGGATGTCGGACAACACCGCGCTCGCCCCGTGGCGAGCCGAGGCCGCCCTGGCCCTGCACGGGCTCGGGGAGACCGCTGAGGCGCGCGAGCTGATCGCCCGGGAGGTCGCCGATGCGCGCGGGTGGGGTGACCCGTGGCTGCTGGGCCAAGCGCTGCGCGCCCAGGCTCTCGTCGGGCCCGAGGCCGAGCGGATCTCGGTCCTGGGTGACGCCGTGGCGTTGCTGCGAGCGTCGGAGGCCCGACTCGAGCTGGGGCTGGCGCTGTTGGAGCTTGGGGTCGCCCAGCACGCCTCCGGTCACGCCCGGCCCGCGCGCCAGGCGCTGCGCGAGGTGCTGGAGCTCGCGACCGACTGCGCCGCCCCGGCGGTGGCCGATCGCGCCCGCATCGCGCTCATCGCTGCCGGGGGCCGGCCTCGCCGGGCCGCGGCCACGGGACCCCTGGCGCTCACCCCCACCGAGCGACGCGTCGCTCGCATCGCCGCCTCCGGTGCCGGCAACCGCGAGATCGCGCAGACCCTCTTCGTGACCGAGAAGACCATCGAGACGCATCTGGCCAGTGCGTATCGCAAGCTGGGCATCCGTGCGCGCGGCCAGCTGGCCGCCGCCCTCACTTCGTCAGCTTGAACGTCTGCGTCAGCGTCCGCCGATCGCCGGCGCGATCGGACGCCACCAGGGTGAGGGTCAGCTTGGGGTTGTGCACGTGCTTGAGCTTCGCCCGCCCGGCGCGCGACAGGTGCAGCACCAGCTTCGCGCTGCCACGTCCGCGCAGCGACCGCGACACCGTGCCCAGGACGGCGTGCCGGAGCATCAGCGCGGCCTTCAGGACGCAGGCGCCCGAGCACGACGCCGTGATCGTCAGCCCGCGGCGCGCGAGTGTCGCAAGATGCTGCGTCCGGATCCGTGCGACCGTGGCGGCCAGCTTCGAGTTCGGCCGGCAGGTGCAGGGGGGCGGCGGGGGCGGCGGGGGCGGCGGGGTGGCCGCCGCCTTGATGGCCGATCCCGAACTGGTGTAGGAGAACCCGGCCGTGCCCAGCACGTAGTCCTCCGAGACGTAGCTCGACCCGGTGAGGTTGGTGACCCCGGTGCCGGCGGCCACGTCGCAGGTGGCCGGCGTGCACGTGGTCGGGATGGCGTACAGGCCGATCGTGTCAGACGTCGTCCCCGCGGTGAAGCCGATGCGGCCCGAGCCGATGTAGCGGACGCCGTAGAACGTCCACCCGTTGGGGATGGCGAGCAGCTCGGCTGCCGAGCCGCCGCCGTTCTGGCTCGCGGCGTACGTGTAGATCCCCGCCCCGCTCGCGCCGCCGTGCATCTCGACCATGTGGGTCGCGTCCGGTGAGAAGTCGATGTCGCCGATCTGCGTGCTGGCGTCCTGGAGGCATTTGGCGTTCGGATCGGCCAGCGAGTGATAGGTGACGTCGTCAGCGGCCGAGCCCGGCGACGCGCCGGAGTCGATCACGTCATAGGCGGTGGTCCAGTCCACCACGCAGCTCCCGTCGTTGGTGGTCTCGCGGCAGTTGGCATAAGCGATCTGGCTCGGGATGAGCGGATTGACGGCGAGCACGTCGGCGTCGGTGATCTCCTTGCCCGCGGCACTGGTCCCGTCGCATGCCGTGGGCCAGCGGATCTGGTTGGCGCCCGCGCCGTCGCGCGCCAGGAGGTCCGATTGCCCCTCGATGGGCATCCAGCCGCTGCCACCCATCTCGCTGACCCACGTCTGGAATACGTACGCCACCGAGCCGTCGCCGGCCACCCGGGGGTCGGTTTCCTGGGACTCGCATGGCTGCGCGCCGCAGTCAAACGGCGCGTTGGTGATCCGGGAGACGTTTCCGTTGACGAGCTCATAGATGCCCTCGCAGTTGCCGCCGCACATGCCGGGCGCCGGGCCCCAGTGGTTCTGCTCGTAGGACGCCTGGTTCCACCGGCCGTCGAAGGCGACTTCGGTGCCATTGGGCTGCACGCTTGGATCCCCCAGGTGCTCCATGCTGGGCACGTGGCTGACGTCCACGAGCTCGCGCTTTGCCGAGCCGTCGTCGTTCATGACCCAGATCCCCGTGCCCGACGGATAGACGATCTGCCCGGCGTGGGCAGGCGCGGCGAGCGCGACGCTGAAGAACGCGATGGCGATGATCAGGCGGCGGAGAGTGAACGTCATGTCGATTGCTCCGTGGCGTAGCGGATGGTCAGGGCGCTCTGCCGGGCGATGCCTCGGCGGCCGTCGGGCTTGGCCAGGACCGGAAGCGGTACCGCTGGGCACTGCCGTTTGGCGCCCGCCCCCACGCAGGCCAGCAGGTACCAGCTTCCGGTCGTTCCCCGCGCCGGGATCTTCAGCGCGCGCATGCTGGGGTTCGAGAGCGATCGAGGTACATCGCCGCTCACCGTAGGCACCCGAATCCGGAGCGACAAGACCGCCATCCCTGGATTCATCCCTGAGATTTGGCTCGCGCCCGCGACGCCTCGGGGCTCGCCGCCTGCGTAGACTCGCCCGCGATGATGCGAGACAAGGCTCCCGAGACCTATGAGGAAAAGCTGGCCCAGCTCGAGGGGCTGCGCGAGCACGCGATCCACAACGCCGGCCAGGCCGCCGTCGACAAGCAGCACGACAAGGGCAAGCTGACCGCCCGCGAGCGGATCGCCAAGCTGCTGGACCCCGGCTCCTTCCAGGAGCTCGACGTGTTCGTCCGCCACCGGACGCTGGATTTCGACATGCAGGAGAACCGGCCCTACGGCGACGCGGTGGTCACCGGCCACGGCACCATTGACGGCCGCCGGGTGTGCGTCTTCAGCCAGGACTTCACCGTGTTCGGCGGCTCACTGGGCGAGGTCATGGCCGAGAAGATGTGCAAGATCATGGACCTGGCGGCCAAGATCGGCTGCCCCGTGATCGGGATCAACGACTCCGGCGGCGCCCGCATCCAGGAGGGCGTCGTGTCGCTGGGCGCCTACGGCGACGTGTTCCTGCGCAACGTGCGCTGCTCGGGCGTCATCCCCCAGATCTCCCTGGTCATGGGCCCCTGCGCGGGCGGCGCGGTCTACTCGCCCGCGATCACGGACTTCGTCTTCATGGTCAAGGAGACCTCGCACATGTTCATCACGGGCCCCGAGGTGATCAAAACGGTCACCGGCGAGGAGGTCGGCTTCGAGGAGCTCGGTGGGGCGATGTCCCACAACTCCAAGTCCGGCGTGGCCCACTTCGCCTCCGATGACGAGGATGCCTGCCTCCAGGACGCGCGCTACCTGCTGAGCTTCCTGCCCCAGAACAACCTGGAGACCCCGCCGCGGGTCATGCCGACCGACGACCCGCTGCGCGAGGACCCCGAGCTGGACTCGATCGTCCCCGACAACCCCAACAAGCCCTACGACATGCGCGACGTGATCCACCTCGTGGTGGACGACGGCGAGTTCTACGAAGTCCACGAGCACTACGCGCGCAATCTGGTCTGCGGCTTCGCCCGGCTTGACGGCCACTCGATCGGCGTCGTCGGCAATCAGCCCTCCCAGCTGGCCGGCGTGCTGGACATCGAGTCCTCGGAGAAGGGCGCGCGCTTCATCCGCACCTGCGACGCGTTCAACGTCCCCATCCTCACCTTCTGCGACGTCCCGGGCTTCCTGCCCGGCACCACGCAGGAGTGGGGCGGCATCATCCGCCACGGGGCTAAGCTGCTCTACGCCTACGCCGAGGCGACGGTGCCCAAGATCACCATCATCACCCGCAAGGCCTACGGCGGGGCCTACGACGTCATGGGGTCCAAGCACCTGGCGGCCGACTTCAACTTCGCCTGGCCGACGGCCGAGGTCGCGGTGATGGGCCCCGAGGGAGCGGTCAACATCATCTATCGCCGCGACATCGCGTCCTCGCCGACGCCCGACTCCCGGCGCCGGAAGCTGATCGCGGACTACAAGGCGCACTTCGCCAACCCCTACGTCGCCGCCGAGCGCGGATACATTGACGACGTCATCGTCCCCCACGAGACGCGCCCGAAGGTCATCACCGCGCTGCAGACGCTGCAGACCAAGCGTGAGCCCGGCCCCCGCCGCAAGCACGGCAACATTCCGCTATAGGGTGATCTCCTGGGCCGGCACGCCGCCGGCCTGCCACGCGTCGTAGGCGGCGCGCGCGATCGCGAGGTCCTGGATGGCCAGCCCGGTGGAGTCGAACAGCGTCACCGCCGCGGCGCCCGGCCGCCCCTGCGCCTCCCCGGCGAGCACCGCGCCCAGCTCCGTGACGTGATCGCGCGCCACCAGCCCCGCCTGCACGGCGCCGGTCAGCTCTCCGCCATGCGACGCCTGCGCCCATTCGTCGCAGAACAGCGCGCATGAGGCCACGGCGCCGACCGTGGCCTCGGCCTTGCCCGGCCCGTCGGCGCCGAGCATGTTGAGATGCATGCCGGCGCGCAGGTCGCCCGCGTCGATGACGACCTCGGCCCCCGGCGTCACGCAGCAGACAACGTCGCAGCGGACGGCCTCGGCCCGGGAGCCCACCGACCAGCCCAGCTCGTCGGCCACTGCGGTGGCCACGTCCGCACGCGGATCGAAGCACACCCCGGCGGCGTAGCCGGAGGCGGCAAGGCACCGGCCGGTCCACGCGCCGTGCAGGCCGCAGCCGATGATGCCGACGGACTCGGCGCCCTCGGCGGCCAGCGCCTGCGTCGCCACGGCCGCCACCGCGCCGGTGCGCAGCGCGGTCACCGCGCGCGCGTCGAGCAGCATCAGCGGTGCGCCGGTCTGCGCATCGGAGAGGCAGATCACGCCCATGACGGTCGGCAGCCCGCGCTCAGGATTGCCAGGAAACGAGGTGATCCACTTCAGCAGGGCGACGCCACCCCCGCGCGCCGGCATCGCCCGGAAGTCGCCAAACGGCGGGCTTTGCAGGTAGATCTTGGCCGGCATGGCCCATTCCCCACTCTGAAAGCGCAGGAACCCCTCATGAACCCGCTCAATCGCATCGGCGGGCGATACAGCACTCAGAATTGTGGGGTAATCGAGAACCGGTAAAGGTGACACGCCGAGCTGACGATACCTTTGATGACGCGATGAACCGACGTCCCAAGCTCTCGATTGTCGCCCCGGGCGCCTCAGAGGAAGAGGCCGCCGCGGTGGTGGCTGCGCTGGAACGGTTCATGCGTGAGACCGCACCACGGTCTGCGCCCTCGCACGAAAAGCGCAACCCCTGGCAACAGGCGGCACTGCGCGAGGGAGTGGCTCGCCAGCCGGAGCTTCTCCCCCCGTGGATCTGAGACCGAGCCGCGACCCTCTTATCCGCCTCGCCGCCGCGCTCCTCGCGGCCGCCACGGTGGTGCTCGGCCTCGCCGCCGTGGCCCTCGCCGCGCCCGAGGGCGCCACGCAGGGCGCCTCCTTCATGCGGGTCGGGCGCGCTCCGGCCATCCCGTCGGGCGCGAGCGCCCAGGGCGCGTTGCCCCAGTCGTCGGTCATCGACACCACAGTCGCACTCACCCCACGCGACCCCGCGGCGCTCTCGGCCTACGCGCAGGCCGTCTCGTCCCCGGGGTCGCCGCTGTACAAGCACTATCTGACCGTGGCGCAGTTCGCCCAGCGCTTCGGGCCCGACGCCAGTCAGGTCGCGGCCGTCCGAGCCGCGCTCCAGGCCCAGGGACTGACGCCCGGGCCGCTGGCCGCCAACGGTCTGTCGATCGACGTCACCGCCTCGGCCGCCGAGCTTTCCTCGGCTCTCTCCACCTCATTCGAGCGCTACCAGGTCCGCGGCGGCCGCATCGCCTTCGCCAACACCGTCGCGCCGGCGCTGCCCGCCTCGGTCGCGGGACTCGTCCGCGGCGTCGTGGGTCTGGACTCCCTACAGGTTCCGACGCCGGCGGGTGTGGACCGGAAGCCGGCCGCCCGTGGCCGGGCCACGCCACATGGCACGCCCCGCACCAACGCAGCGCCGGGCTCGACCGGCGCCTGCGGTCCGGCGACCGCGATCGGCGGCTACACCGCCGCCGAGATCGCCTCGGCCTACGGGTTCGACGACCTCTATGCCGCCGGCGACGGAGGCAGCGGCACCACCGTCGCGCTGTTCGAGCTCGAACCCTACTCCGCCACCGACATCGCCAACTACCAGAGCTGCTACGGCACCAACACGTCGATCACGAACATCAACGTGGACGGCGGTCCGGGCAGCGGCGCGGGCAGCGGCGAGGCCGCGCTGGACATCGAGAACCTGATCGGCCTGGCCCCGCAGGCGTCGATCCTCATCTACCAGGGCAAGAACACGGCCAGCGGCGCCTATGACACCTACCGAACGATCGTGTCCCAGAACAGGGCCCAGGTCGTGTCCACGTCCTGGGGGCTGTGCGAGCCGCAGGAGGGGAGTGCGGCCGCCGGAGCTGAGAACGACCTGTTCATCGAGGCCGTCATACAGGGCCAGACGGTCTTCGCCGCCTCGGGTGACCGCGGTGTTCAGGACTGCACCGGGAACCACACCACCGCGCCCACCGTCGATGATCCGGCCAGCCAGCCCTGGGTCACCGGCGTCGGCGGCACCTCGCTGACGTCGGCCGGGCCGCCGCCCACCGAGACGGCGTGGAACAGCGCGTGGAACGGCGGGGCCTCGTCAGGCGCCGGCGGCGGCGGCGTCTCGGCCTTCTGGGGCGCGCCCTCCTATCAGTCGGGCTTCACCGTCCCCCAGTCATCCGTGACGTGCATCGTCACGCACAGCAAGTCGTGCCGCGAGGTTCCCGACGTGTCGGCCGACGCCGACATCACCACCGGCTACGACATCTACTGGAACCGCCGCTGGTACGTCTTCGGGGGCACGAGCGCGGCGGCCCCCACCTGGGCCGCCCTCGCTGCGCTCGCCAACTCCTCGGCAGCGTGCAGCGGGCGGACCGTCGGATTCGCCAACCCGGCGCTCTATCAGGCCGCGAGCACCTCATACGCCAGCTACTTCAACGACGTCACCTCCGGCAACAACTCCTATGGCGGCCTGAGCGGCTTCGGCGCAGGGACCGGCTACGACATGACCTCGGGGCTGGGATCGCCCAAAGGGGCCGCCGTCGCCGCCGTGATGTGCGGGTCCACCTGGTCCCCGCCGCCGCCGGCGAACACCGCCACCACGCCCGCCCAGACGCCAGCCCCGCCGCCCGCGCCTGTGGTGATGCTGGCGCCGCCGTCGGCCCAGAACGCCCGCGTCGGTCAGGCCGTGCACGTCCAGCTCCACGCCACCGACAGCGCCGGCCAGACCCTCAGCTGGCGGGCCGCCGGGCTCCCGCCCGGCCTCTCGATCTCCCGCACGACCGGGCTCATCTCCGGCACGCCCACCAAGGCCGGCAAGGCCACGGCCACCATCACGGTGTCTGACACCTCCGGCGTCAGCGCCGACGCCGGCGTCTCATGGAGCGTCGCCGGGCGCCCGACGATCTCCGGCGGTCTGACCGTGAGCCGCCAGGGTCGCCCCTCACTGGCGCTGAGGGTCAGCGCCGGGATCAACGCCCCGCCGATCCACTCGATCGTGGTGGTGCCCAGCGCCCAGATCCGCTTCGCGCGCCATGCGCGCGAGCTGACCCGCGGGAGCACCGTGCGCAACGCCTCGGGGCACCGTCTGGCCAGCACGGTGCGACTTCGCCGAGGCGCTCTCGTGGTCACCCTGCGCACCGGGGCGGTCCGCAGCGCGTCGCTGCGCGTCACGATGCCGGCCATCTCGCTCGTCAAGCACGCGGCGTCGGGCAAGGAACACCGGCGCTCGTCCGCGCTGCCACGGCTCTCGATCACGGTGACGGACGCCTCGGCCTTCCGCACCGCGTTCTCCCTGCTCTGACGCGACCGTTCCTAACGGCCTGAGCGCGCCCTGGCGAGCCCGTCGGCCGAGTGCCAGTAAGCCTCAGGTGGACCGTGACTCTTGGTCGCACTTTAGCGCGGTTTGCGAGCATTTCAGGCGCTTTGCACCGCATTCGCACCTATCGCATACCTGTTCACTTGCACCACAGGTCTTGACGGCCGTCGAGACTTTTGCAAGGTTCCCGTGCGCTGGCGGCGAACGGGGCCGGCCGGCTTGGTCAAGGTTCGGATCGCTTGAGCTCAAGGGGGCGCGAGCGGCAGGGGAGGGTGCCGGCGGTTTCGTCCGGTATCGCAGAGATCGATTGAGAGTTTCGCCCGCATACGCAGGCCCCTCGCACAGGGGCGCCCACCGGTCGGCCGGTCTGGGCGTGTTCGGCTCGCGCCGACACCGCTTCTGGTTCGGCATGATCGGGCTGCTCGCGCTGTCGCTGCCCTACGGCAGCCTGCTCTTCGCCACGATCAGATCGTTCGTCAATCCGCCCGCGGCCGTCGTGCAGGTGCCTGAAGTCGTCGTTCCCACTCCGCGCTTCCCCGTCCTTGGGATTCCGAAACTCTCCGCGCCGGGAGTGGTCCACGCCCCTCGGGCCGCGCCCTCCGCGTCCGCTTCGCCCACACGTAACGTCGTGGCGAGCGCGAGCAGGCAGCGGCGCTCGGTGGGGCAGCAGGTGGTGCGACGGCCGGTGGCCGGAGCCACCGCCGGGCGCCAGGTGCCGATCGTCAGAAGCACCTATTCGCTGGTACCTCCGGCCGCGAAGAAGAAGGACCACACGTACCCGAGCTCCGGCACGATCAGCGGTCTGGCCCAGGCCCTGGCCGCGGCGCCGGTGGTCGCCAACACGGCACCGCCGCCCCCGCCGCTGACCACGCCGCCGCCGGTCACCACGACGCTGCCGACCGACTCGGCCCCCACCACGCCCGTGGCGGCTGCCCCCACCGTGACCGTGACGACCGGGGCGGATCAGAGCTACGCCACTCACCCAGTTCGCCAAGCCCACGCCCTCGCGCACGCGGCGATGACCAGCCTCACCGCGGCTGATGGCAGCTCGGCCGGCACCACCGCCGCGGTGGACAGCAGCGCCCCCGCCGGCACCACCACCACCGCCGCTCCCGGCCCCGCCGCTGCCCCTGCCCCTGCCGCCGCCGCCGCTGCCCCCGCCGCAGCCGCTGCCCCCGCGACAGCTGGCGACAGCAGCGCCCCGCAGGGCACCGGCACCGCCGCCGCCCCGCAGGACACCAGCGCCGCGGCGGACCCCGCTGCCCCGGCTGCGACCGCCAACCCCGTGACCCCGGCGGATGCCACCACGGCCTCGCCGGCTCCGGCTGCCGCCCAGATCGCCGGTCCGTCCACGGATGGCACCCAGAGCGCGGCGCCGGCAACGGTGGCGCCGCAGCCGGCCAGCCTCGGCACGGACAGCACCGCGACCAGCTCCGACCAGTCCGCGGCCGACTCCGCGCAGTCGTCGGCCCCCGCGCCGAGCGGGTCCGGCGACTCGGCGAACGCGTCCGGAACATCCTCGAGCGGTAGCGGGACGACGTCCTCGTCGCCTGCCGCGATCGCCCCCAAGTCCGCAGGGGCGCAGACGAGCAACGTCGATTCGACGAGCAGCACCGAGTCCCTCGCCCAGGTGCCCACCGGCGCCGAGATCAACTCCTCGGCCGTCACCGAGCTGCAGAGTGCCGCGGTTGGCGCCGGCGCCCCGCAGACGATCGGCGACCAGGCGCTGGGGCCGGACTCGCCGATCACGGCGGGGCCGGATCTGACGGTCGCCGCCACGACGGGCGCGGTCAGCGGCAGTCTGGCGATGCCGACGGTCTCCGACGTCAGCGACGGCTCGCCGACCGGGAGCTCGGGGTCCACCTCCGTCGATGCCGCCGACGCGCAGCCGGGCACGTTGACGCTGACCGACACCTCCCAGAACGACGGGCAGCAGGTCGTCGAGGACTCCGACGCTCCCAGCATCGGGCTGGCGACCAGCCAGACGGCGACCTCGGGCATGACCTCATCACGGGGCGCGCCGGCCGGCGACTCGGCTTCGACCGGTATCACGCCGTCGACGACTTCACTGGACACGACCGCTCCGGACAGCGATGTGACGAGCATTTCGGGAACGCTCGGGGCCCGCGGACCTCCGGCCGCGTATGGACCCGTACTGATCCCGGCCGCCACCGGCGGATCGATCAGAGCGGGCAATGCGACACTGACGTTCGCGCCGAACAGCCTGCCCCATGACGCGTACGTCAGCGTAACCGTGACGACCGCTCCCGCGGACGGCCTGGTGGACTATTCCGCGGCGTACGACCTGATGGCGGTCAACACGGCGACCGGCGAGCTGATCGAAGAGTTCGCCTCCCCGCCACAGCTGACGATCAACGTCGGTGCGGCCGGGGTGGGGACGCCCACCATCTACTACCTGGACCCGAGCGGCGACGCGGTGCCGATCTCGTCCAGCTTCGACTCCGCCGCGGGAACGGTGTCCGCCGGACTGCCGCACTTCTCGACGTACGTGGCAGCGTCGTCGGTCAGCGACTTCCTGGCGACCATCGAGTCGACGCTGGCCTCGTTCATCGGCCAGACGGGGACGATCAGTAAGACGATCTCGCCGGGCAACCTTCGCGTCGGCGGCGTCCTCGAAATCGACTCACCCACACTGTCGTTCAGCATCAGCGCGATCACGGGGACCGGGACGGCGGCTCACTTCACCGGCTCGGTGACGATCAGCGCCGCCTCCGGTGGGATCGCGGTGGGTGATTTCAACGCGAGCTTCGGGTCGGTCAGCGGCTGGTACACGCTCAACGGCCAGACGGCGGGTGCGGGCGCGGTGAGTGTGACGATCGCCAACCCGCAGATCACCGTTGCAGGCTTCGTCACGCTGAGCGCGACCTCGATCACGGTCACCGCTCAGGACGACGGCGCCACGACCCAGACCGAGTTGGGGGCGACGGGCGTGATGGCAGCGCTCACCGCTGGGACCGGACCGACCGTGACCGTAAGCAATGCGACGTTGGGCCTGGTCGCTCGCTCGCCCGACGCCGGCGGCACCGCACCCGCGTTCGCGGTGCTGAGCACCGGCACCGTGAGCCTCAGCGGCGCGGGACCCGTCGCGATGACCGGCACGAACTGGCGGGTCGAGTACGACGCGCTCGGCGACCTGTCGGCGACGCCCATCACCGTGCCAACCGGTTCCGGCACGCCGCCCGTCGTCATCAACTTCGCACAGCCGACCGGCGTGTCCGGGACGTGGACGTCGATCCAGGGCGCCGCCAGCCTGACCGTCGCCGGCACCTCGCTGAGCGGCCAGTTCGTCATCGCGGCGAGCGGTTCACAGATCAGCGTCACCGCAAGCGGCGTGGGGCTCTCGCTCGGCAGCTACGTGACGGTGACCGGCGGCAAGGGGACGGTCGTCATCAGCAGCGCCGGAACAGTCGCCGACCTTGGTCTGGACACCGCGGGCATCGTGACCCTCAACCTCCCGGACCTCAGCCCGGCGAGCCTCACGAACGTCGCCATCGAGGTCAACACGGAGTCGACGGCGGTCGTCGATCCGACGACCGGATCACCGCTGCCGGCCGGGCCATACGTGCAGGTCGCGGTGACGATCCCGCAGACGGCGGTCGTCGTCTCGGGCAACACCCTTGGTCAGATCCAGGGCAACCTTCTCGTGCAGCAGCAGAAGGCGGCGGGCGCGACCACGACGCTCGTCGCCCTGAGCAACGCATCGATCTGGGTCGGCGCGGCCACCGCGGCCTCGGTATTCAACGGCCAGGGCGTCCTGGTGATCAGCCCCGCCGGGCTCGCGGGCTACGTCTCGGGCACCGCCCAGGTGAGCGGCGGCGGTGCCTCCGGTAGCGGCGACGTGCTCCTGCAGATCAACACGACGGGCGCGGCCGTCAATGCGACGGTCACGGTCGCCGGACAGCAGCTCACGATCAACTACACCGCCGCCCAGGGGAACCTGTTCGCGCTATCGATCTCCAACCTGGCGCTCAACATCGACAACATCGTCACGGTCGAGGGGACGATCAGCACGTCGACGTTCACCGATCCGACGAACAACATCGCCGGTCAGGACTTCGCCGGGACCGGGCTGACGCTGTTCTTCGGCAACGGCCCCGCGCTGCTCGCCGACGGCTCGCCGAATCCGCTGGCGGTCGGCATCGAGATAACGAACGCGACGCTCGCGCTGTTCACCGACGGCAACGGCAACTACGCGGTGAGCGCCACCGGCACCATCGCACTTGTCGGCACGGGCTCGGTGACCGCGTCGGGCCAGGGCACGATCCTCGTCAACACGTTCCAGGATCAGTTCAACGACACGATCGCGATCGCCGGCACGTCGCAGAACGTTCCGCTCGTGTTCGGCCCCGGCCAGGCGGCGCCCTCGGCGACCGCGCCCTTCTTCTCGGTGGGCGGATCGGGTATCAACGTCAACATCCTGGGCCAGAGCGTGAGTGGGGACATCACGGTCACCGACCCGAGCGGCACGATCGATGTGAACGTCGCGAACGGGCAGGTGTCGCTGTCGGACGGAAACGGCTCGGTGAGCTCACGCGGACCCCCGGTCGTCCAGCTCACCCACGGAACCGGCGAGATCGACATCTCGAGCGCCGGCGTGACCGGCGGACTCGCCGGCACCGTCACCGTCGCGCCTCCCGGCGCGACCCTCACCGGCACCTTCCAGCTGCTCGTCAACACCACCGCAGTGGCCGCGTCGGTGACCCTCGCGGGTCAGCCCACCCCGCTTCCGGCCGGCCCATACTTCGAGTTCTCAGCGCCCGGCAATGGGACCACTCCGGGCGGGACGCTGACCATCGGCTCGCAGTCGATGAGCGGCGACTTCACGCTGCAGCAGTCGACGACGGGCGGCGCCACGACGACCGTCGTGACCGTCTCGCACGCGTCGCTGAGCATCGTGAGCGGCGCCACGACCCTCCTCGCCGTCACCGGCGGCCAGGGCTCGCTCATCATCAGCCCGGCCGGCATCGCCGGGTTGCTCACCGCCACGGTCAGCACCGCGCCGGCCGGTCCGGTGCAGGGACTGAGCGTGAACGCGCTGACGATTGAGGTCAACACCACGTCGCAGCCGGCCTCCGGAGTGCCTGCGGGTCCGTTCTTCGGGATCGAGGCCGCTGGAGCGACGCTCACCGTCGCCGGACAGACCGTCACGGGCGACTTCGGCGTCGAGGTGAGCACCGCATCGGGCAGCCCCGTGGTAATCGCGGCGGTATCGAACGCGACCGCGTCGCTGGGCAGCGGCATCGTGGTCCTCTCCGGCGGGAGCGGTGCCCTGCTCGTGTCCGGGAGTGGCGTCGCCGCGAGCTTCACCGGGACGCTCGCCGTCAACGTTCCCGGAGTCTCGCTCAGCGGCACGCTCTCCATCCAGGTGAACAGCACGAGCGCCAACGTGAACGCGACCTTTGCGGTCGGCGCGAGCAGCGTCACGCTCAACCTGCCGGGCGCGCCGGCGGGGTCGGCGACGAACGCCCCCTACGTGCAGGTATCGGGCGCCGGGCTGACGCTGTTGGTGGCGGGCCAGACGCTCACCGGCGACTTCACGTTCACGTCGGGCTCGGGCCTGGTGACAATCACGCTCGCCAACGTGTCGCTCGGGCTCGGCAACGGGAACACAAACTTCGTGAACGCGACGAACGGGAGCGGGTCGCTCACGCTGCTCGGCAGCTCGTCCGCGGACTCCAATCAGGGCGGCATGTTCGGCGAGTTCGGCGCGAGCGTCGCGATCGATGTTCCCGGGGTCGCGTTCACGGGCACCCTGCAGGTCCAGTTCAACACGACCGGCGTTTCTCAGCAGGTCGGCGGCAGCCCGCTCGGCTCGGGAACCGTCCAGATCTCCGGTAGCGGCGTCCATCTCACCGTCGCCGGGGTGCAGATGGGGGCCGACAACTTCACGATCGCGGTCACGCAGGCCACCGCGGGCGTCGGCTCGGCGAGCGAGACGGCGGTCGCGATCTCGGTGACCAACCTCACCCTCAGCCTCGGAACGTTCGTCAACGTCGCGAAGTCCAACGCGCTCAGCGGCGCGATCATCGTCGACGGCAACGGCGTCGCAGCCGAGCTCTCGGCGACGAACGTTGGCTCGATCTTCGCGCTCCCGACCGGCGTCACGATCGGCCAGGCACCCTCACCGGCACCAGCGATGAGCGTTGCGCTTGAGATCAACACCGGCGCCAACCCGGTCAACGAGACGATCGGCGGCAACCTGATCAACGTGCCGGCGGGGCCGTACCTCGAGGTCCTGGTGCTCAACGCCGACGTGACGATCCAGTCCAACGCCGTGAGCGGGAGCTTCGCGTTCGAGCAGCAGGGCAGCGGAGCCACCGCCGAGACGGTCCTCGCCGCGACGGGCGTCTCGGCCACCGTCGGCGCCGCCTCCCTGACCAACGGCCAGGGCGTGCTCGTGCTGACGTCGACCGGAGTCGCGGGCTACGTGTCGGGGATCGGCTCGGGCACCTCGAACGGCGTGAGCATCAGCGGCACCGTGCTGCTGCAGATCAACACGACGGGCGGCGCAGTGAACGCATCCGTGATGCTCGGTGGTCAGCCGGTGACGATCAACTACAGCGCCAGCCAGGGGAGCCTGTTCAGTCTCTCGTTCTCGAACCTGGCGCTGAACATCGACAACATCGTCACGGTCGAGGGCACGATCAGCTACTCGACCGTCACACTGAACGGCATCCAGGGCAAGGACTTCGCCGGGACCGGGCTGACGCTGTTCTTCGGCAACGGTCCCGCGCAGCTGTCCAACGGCGACCCCAACCCGCTCGCCGTCGGCGTCGAGATCACCAACGCGACGCTCGCCCTGTTCACCGACGGCAACGGCAACTACGCGCTGAGCGCCACCGGCACCGTTCAGCTCGTCGGCACCGGTTCCGTGACCGCGTCGGGCCAGGGCACGATCCTCGTCAACACCTTCACGACGCCGTTCACCAACGTCACGATCGCGCTGCCGGGGAGCGGCGGGCAGTCGGTTCCGCTCAACCTGCCGGCAGCCCCCAGTGCCACCACGCCGTTCTTCTCGGTCGGAGCGCTCGGCCTCAACCTCAACATGTTGGGTCAGACGCTGAGCGGCGACGTGACCGTCACCGACCCCAACGGAACGATCGAGCTGGCCCTCTCCAACGCGCAGGTGTCGCTGTCCGACGGGAACGGCAACGTGAATTCCCGCGGGCCGCCGTTCGCGCAGCTGACCAATGGCTCCGGCGAACTCGACATCACGAGCGCCGGGGTGGCCGCGTCCGTGGGCGGCACGGTCGCCTTCACGCTCCCGGGCGTGTCGCTTACCGGAACGTTCACTCTCCAGGTGAACACCTCCGCCCAATCGGTGACGCTCGGTGGCTCGGGAGCCAACCTTCCCGGTGGCCCCTCCTTCCAGCTCGCGGCGATCGGATCCGGCGCCACGCCGGGCGCCACGCTGACCGTCGCCGGCCAGTCGCTCAGCGGCAACTTCACCGTCACCCAGTCCACCGTCGCGGGTGCCACGACGACGTCCGTGATCATCTCGGGCGGTGCACTGACCATCGCGGCCGGCGGCACGACCTATCTCAGCCTCACGGGCGGCCAGGGATCGCTGACGATCAGCCCGGCCGGCATCGTCGGCTCGCTGAGCGCGACGGTCCAGACGCTCGCGATCCCGGGCGTGACGCTCTCGAGTGTCGCGATCGCCCTCAACACGACCTCCACCGCCGCCCAGGGCATCCCCGCAGGTCCGTTCTTCGGCGTCGAGGCGACCGGCGCCTCGGTGTCGGTCGGCGGCCAGAAGGTGGCAGGCAACCTTGCGATCCAGGTGAGCACGGCGTCCGGCGGCGCCACGGTCGTCGCGATCGCCGTCTCCGGCGCAAGCGCGTCGTTCGGAGCCGGGCTCGCGACGCTGACCAACGGTAGCGGAGCGCTGCTCGTGTCAAGCGCAGGCGTCGCCGGCTCGCTCACCGGCACGATCGCTCTCAACGTCCCAGGCGTCTCGATCGCCGGCACCCTCTCGGTGCAGGTCAACACGACCAGCGCCGCGGTGCCCTCGACGCAGTTCACCGTCGGTGGGCAGAGCGTCGTCGTCAACCTGCCCACCGGTCCGTTCATCCAGGTGTCCGGAACCGGGGTGCAGATCTCCGTCCTGGGACAGACGCTTTCCGGGAATTTCACGTGGACCTCGTCGTCGACGACGACGCTGACGGTGTCGGCCGCCTCGCTGTCGCTCGGCGGCGGCGCCGTATCGGTGACCGGCGTCAGCGGCGACGTCACGCTCGATGCGGGCGGCGCCAAGGGGAACATCAACGGCTCGCTCAACGTCGCCGTCCCGAGCGTGGGCGTATCGGTGGCCACCGTCGCGGTGAACTTCGACACGCACGCCCCGTCGTCGTTCAGCGTGGTGGCGGATGACGCAAGCGTGACGATTGCCGGTCAGACGCTCGTCGGCAACCTGACCATCGCACAGGGGACGGATTCGAGCGGCAACCCGGCGGCGCTCATCGCGTTCGAGAACCTGCCCGCGGATAACCTCGGCAAGAACCTTCTCACGCTCGGGCCGACGAGCGGGCCGGCGATCGTGACCGTCGCCAACGGCAGCGGCGAGCTGCTGATCACCTCGCAGGGAGTCGCCGGTGATCTGCACCTGACCAACGTGAGCGTGTCGCTGCCGGGCGGCCTGACGCTCGGCACCGGCGCATTTGACCTACAGCTGAGCACGCTGCCGACGGCCGTGAGCGATCAGTTCACCGTCCCGGCGTCGCCGGGGCCGGGCACGACGACCGAGACGCTGTCGCTCCCGGCGGGGCCGTACGTGAGTGTGAGCATCACGGGCGTCGTCCTGACGCTCAGCGGGAGCACGTCGCTGACGGGCAACTTCGCCTTCCAGGAGCAGGGCACCGGCAGTACGGCCGTGACCGTGATCGGGGTCTCGAACATCGGCGCGTCGGCCGGCCCGTTGACGCTGAGCGGTGGCCAGGGCGCGCTCGTCATCACATCCGGCGGTGTCGCGGGGATCCTCTCCGGGCAGGTGTCGGGCGGGGGCAGCGGCGTCTCGGCGAGCGCTCAGGGGATCCTCCAGGTGAACACCAGCGGCGCCGCCGTCGATCAGACCGTAACGGTCGGCGGGCAATCGATCGAGATCAAGTTCGGGCAAACAGCACAGCCCGTCTTCAACATCTCGCTCAGCAATCTGTCGCTGAACATCGGCGATTTCGTCTCGATCACGGGCAGCGTGAGCTTCGGCTCCGATCCTGCCGACGGGGCTGGTGCACTGTCCTTTGCCGGCGACGGGCTGCAGGTGTTCCTCGGCCAGGGGCCGGCGACGCTGCCCGACGGCTCCATCAACCCGCTCGCCGTCGGCGTTCTGCTCTCGAATGCGCAGATCGGCCTGGTCGAGCTCCCCAACGGAGGGTCACCCCAATACGCACTCGTCGCAACGGGCACCGCGACCCTCCTCGGGGTCAGCGGGATCACGGTGACGGGCACGGTCTCCGTGCAGTTCAACGACACGACGAAGTCGTTCAGCGAGACGCTCACGATCCCCGGAAGCACGAGCCCTGGCGTCACGCTCGATCTCGCGGCCGACGCTCCCGCCTCGTTTGCGATCACCGGCGGCCAACTCGGCGTCCTCGGGCAGACACTGAGCGGGAACTTCGCGTTCTCCGACACGAACAACACCGTCGTCGTGGCGGCGAGCGATGTCAGCCTGTCGCTCGGCGGCGGCGCGGTGTCAATCACCAACGGGTCGGGAGCGCTGCAGATCACCTCCAGCGGGGTGGCCGCCTCGATCTCCGGGACGCTCGCGCTGACGGTGCCCGGTGTGACCTTCGGCGGCGGGTTCGCAATTGGGATCAACACCGGGACGGCACCCGTCTCCGCGACAATCTCGGTCGGCGGCCAGAGCGTCGCACTCGATCTTCCGGCTGGGCCGTTCGTGCAGGTCTCGGCGACGGACACGACGATGACGATCGCCGGGCAGACGCTCACCGGGAGCTTCTCGGTGCAGAGCGCGACGCTCGCCGACGGGACGAGCGCGTTGAGCATCGTCGCCTCTGGGGTATCGCTCTCACTCGCCGGCGGCGCGGTCACGCTGAGCCGAGGTCAGGGCGCCCTGCTCATCACCTCGACCGGGGTCGCCGGACAGCTAAGCGGCAGCATGGCCGTCTCGCTGGGCTCGAGCGTGTCGGTGAGTGGTGGGTTCAGCGTGGCGATCAACACCGGAACGAGCGCGGTGAAGCAGACCTTCACGCTCGGGTCCGGCACCGTGACGCTTGACGTTCCCGGCGGCCCGTATGTGGAGGTGCAGGCTACCGGGGCGACGGTCACCGTCCTCGGACAGACGCTGAGCGGAAACCTCGCGATCGTGCAGGACGCGTCGGGCTCCAAGCTCCAGGTCGGCATCAGCAACGGCGCGCTGTCGCTGGGCGGGAGCAACCCACTGCTGTCGATCACTCAGATCACGGGCGCTCTGTTCCTCGAGCCCCGCGGACTCGCCGGCTCGCTGTCGGGGACGGTCGCGTTCAACGTCCCCGGGGTCTCGATCGCTGGCAACCTGGCGCTCCAGATCAACACGAGCTCCGCGGCGGTCAACGACTCGATCACGGTCGGCGGCGTCGCGGTGCCGGTCACCGTGCCGGCCGGGCCGTTCGTACAGGTGGCCGGCACCGGCGTGCAGGTAAGCGTGCTGGGCCAGACCGTCAGCAGCGATGTGACGATCACCAGTCAGCCGGGCTCGTTGCAGATTCAGGTGGCGAACCTGACCGCGGCCTTCGGCGGCACTCCCGGCTCGCCCATCCTCACCGCGACGCAGGTCGGCACGGGCGGCTTCGTCATCGCCTCAGGCGGGATCGCGGGGTCGATCGCCGTCAACCTGGCGCTCGCGAAGGTGCCGGGGATCGCCCTCTCCGGCCAGTTCTTCCTTGCGATCAACACGACGAACGCTTCGGCACAGGGCCTGCCGGCGGGACCGTACGTCGAGATCCAGGCGACCGGAGCGACGCTCACGATCCTCGGGCAAACGCTGAGCGGCAACATCGCTGTCCAGCAGGCGACCAACGCCTCCGGCGCGACCGTGGTCAGTGTCGGCCTGTCAAACGGCGCGCTGAGCCTGGCCGGCGGCGTGCTGAGCGCGACCAGCATCTCGGGGCTGCTGGAGATCGGGAGCGGCGGCGTCGCCGGCACGCTCACCGCGACCATCGCGCTCGGCGCGGACCTCAGCTCGAGCGTGTCCTTGGGCGGCACCTTCACCGTCTCGATCAATACCGGTTCGAGGGCCGTCAGCGACAGCCTCGCCGTCGGCAGCACGACCGTTTCGCTGAACGTCCCCGCCGGGCCGTTCCTCAGTGTCATGGCGACAGGAGCGACGCTCACGGTTCTCGGCCAGACGCTTTCGGGCGACTTCTCGCTGACGCAGACGAGCACGGGGACGGGCACCAGCGGCGTCCCGGGAGCTCCCGGCACCCCGGTCGCGGTCAAGCTTTCGATCAGCAACGGCTATCTCGGCCTCGGCGACGGACAGGTGAAGTTCGCGACGCTCACGAACGTCACCGGCGATCTGCTGCTGATCGACGGGCCGCAGGGCACAAGCACGAGCACGAGCACCGGGATCGCCGCGCAGCTGACCGCGACCGTCGCGATTCAGGGCATCACGGGCGTCTCGCTTGCCGGGACGCTCACCCTGCAGATCAACACGACCAAGACCGCGATCAACGCCGTCTTCCAGGACCCGGGCGCGCCCACTCCGACCAGCCTGGTGTTGCCCGCATCGCCGGCCGGCTCCGCCACGGCGGGCTCCTACCTGCAGGTCTCGGGCACCGGAGTCAGCCTCACGATCGGCGGCCAGACACTCAAGGGCGACATCACCTTCACCTCGGGTAGCGGCGTCGTCGTCATCACGCTCGCGAACGTGACGCTCGGCCTGGGCGACGGAACGACGAACTTCGTCAACGTCTCGAACGGGAGCGGCTCCCTCTCGATGGTCAGCAGCACGACGGTGAGCGGCACCACGGTTGCCGGCGGCATCTTCGGCCAGTTCGGCGGGGACGTCTCGATCGACGTGCCGGGCGTCGCGTTCTCAGGCACGTTGCAGGTCGAGTTCAACACCACCGGCGCCGCGCACGGCAGCCTGGCGCCGGGAACGACCCAGATCTCCGGCACCGGCGTCCACCTGACCGTCGCCGGCGTCCAGATGGGCGCCAACAGCTTCACGATCACGGTCGCGCAGGCGACGGCCGCCGGCGGCGGCAGCGCCACCGAGACCGCTGTCCAGATCGCCGTGACGAACCTGTCGCTCAGCCTCGGCTCGTTCGTCAACATCACGAGCGGTGACGATCTCAGCGGCGCGATCCTCATCGATCACAACGGCGTCGCCGCCGATTTCAGCGCCAACGTGCCGTCCTCGGGCCCGGCCATCTTCGCGATTCCGGGAGTGACTCTCGGCGCCGAGCCCGGCCAGACGCTCCAGTTTGCGCTTCAGATCAACACCGGCACGCAACCGGTCAACGAGACGATCGGCGGGCAGACGATCAACGTGCCGGCCGGGCCGTACGTCAAGGTCGTCCTGGAGAACGCCCAGCTCACGTTCGGCGGAGCCGGCGGCCCGACGATCAGCGGGAGCTTCGCGTTTGACCAGAGCACCGAGGCCGGGTTCGGGTCCCCGGTCGCCACCTCCGGCGCCGGCCCGACGATCCCGAACGTGTCGGGCGCCGACGTGACCTCGGTGGCCGTCGCCGATGTCAATGGCGACGGCTTCCCCGACATCGTGCTCGGCATCACAAACGCTTCCGACCAACTCTGGCTCAACGCCGGCAAGGACTCGAGCGGCAACTGGCAGGGCTTCACCCTCGCGCCGTCGGGCCAGGGGGGCCTGCTTCCGACGACGAGCAGCGTCACCGCCGTGTCGCTGACGGACGTCAACAACGACGGACTGCCCGACCTGATCGCCAGCACCGGCGGCGCCAACGGCACGACCAGCATCTACCTCAACGAGGGCAAGCCCAGCACCACGCTGACCGCGGCGCTGGTGTCGGGCGCGACCACCGTCCAGGTGACCTCGACCGCGGGGTTCCTCTCGAGCGGCGGCACGCTGGTGATCGCCGGCCAGACGCTCACCTACACCTCCCTCACCGCGACAAGCTTCACGCTCGCCTCCACCAGTGTCCCCAGCGCCACGGTCGCGATCGGCACGGCGGTGACGCCATCGGCGTGGCAGGGCTTCGCGAGCGCCCCTGCCTTCACGCCCCTCAGCACTCCATACGCCAGCACGCTGGCAGCCGGCAACGTGAGCGGCAGCGGCTTCAACGACATCGTTGTGGGAGCCAACGGCACGGGCGCGACCACCAACACCGCGCAGGACGAGCTGTTCGCCAACAAGGGCAACTCGTCCACTGGGTGGAGCGGCCTCGCCGCTGGCACGCCGATCGGCTCGGTGGGCGCCGTCACCACCTCGCTCGCGCTCGGCGACGTCAACGGCGACAAGCACCTGGATCTCGTCGTCGGCAACGCGTCAGGCGGCGACCAGCTGTACCTCGGCACGGGCACCGGCACGCTCACGCTCGACTCGTCGGTGACGCTTGGTACCACCACCACCGACACGACCGCGGTCGCCCTCGCCGACCTCAACCACGACGGCTTCCCCGATCTGATCCTCGCGAACTCCGGTACGACGAGCGACGTCCTGCTCAATCAGGGCTTCGCCAGCGGCACGAAGAACTGGGCCGGCTTCGGCACGCCGATCGCGCTGACCGCGACCGCCGCTGCGACCTCGCTGTCGCTCGGCGACGTCAACGGCGACGGCTACACCGACCTCGTCCTGGGCGAGACCGGCGCGGCGCCGCAGCTGTTCGAGAACCTCGGCAGCGGCGGCTCTGCCACCTCGGTGTTCAAGCCGGGCGTGGCGATCGGTTCAAGCCTCACCGCGACGAGCGTCGCTCTCGCGAGCCTGGCGGGAGGCAGCCAGCTGGATCTGCTCATCGGCGCCAACCCCGGCACGACGCTGTACACCGGCACCTCTGTCCCGGTGACCCGGATCGGCTTCAGCGGCGTGACCGCGTCGTTGACGCCCACCGGCAGCTCGACCGGCTTGCAGCTGACAGGCGGCCAGGGCGCGTTCATCCTGCTCCCGACTGGGGCCGCCGGCACGTTCTCGGGCACGATCTCCGCCACCACGGGGAGCTTCAACGCCAACGCCACCGCGTCGGTGAGCTTCAACTCGACGCCGTCCGCGATCAACGACACGGTCGTCGTCAACGGGATCTCCATCCCCGTCGCGTTCGACTCCACCCAATGCGAGTCCAGTCAGACCGGCTCCTCGTGCACAGCCACGACGTCCCCGTACATCGCGGTTTCGGGGTCTGGCTCGATCAGCCTCGGCAACTTCATCGAGGTCGAGGGGACCTTCGGCGCCGGCACCGGATCCCCCGCGAACATCTCGAGCGTCACGGTGTTCGTCGGCCAGGGGCCAGCGTTCACGGACAGTAAGGGGACGCTCAACCCGACGGCGCGCGGCGTGTTGCTGAGCGGGGTCTCGGGCCAGGCCGAGAGCAGCGGCAGCGGCTATGCGGTGTACGGCACAGGCACGGCAAGCCTCGTTGGGATCAGCGGCGTGACCCTGTCGGGCACCGTCACGCTGAAGACGAACAACACCGGAGGGGCGGTGTCGCTGGCGCTCACAAGCGGAGGCGCCGCCGTCAGCATCCCCACAGGCACGTTCGACGTCACGGTGACCAATGCGACGCTCGCCGTCGACGGCGTCACGCTGACCGGGAGTTTCGGCGTCAGCTACGACGGCACGAACCTGACCGTCACGGTCAACAACCTGACGCTCGGGCTGGGACCGGGCACGACGACGAGCGGCACGACGACGTACCCGGTGTCGGTGTCGATGACCTCCGGGCAGCTGACGTTCGGCAGCGCCGGCATCTACGGCGAGATCACCGGGGCGTCCGTCACGCTGAGCCTGACCGGGATTACGACCAACATCACGAGCGTCGACCTCGCGATCAACACGACGAGCACCGCCCAGACCGTGGGCACCGACACGCTCGCGCCTGGCTCGCTGACGGCGAGTGGCGACGGGTCCGTCACGGTCGAGGGGCAGCAGCTCCAGGGCACGTTCGCGTTCCAGCAGGTCGCGGTGCCGGTCAGCCCGCAGGCGCCTCCCGGGTCGAAGGCGACGACCCTCGTCGAGATCGCTCTCAGCAACGTGACCGTCACGCTCGGCTCCTCGAGCGCCGGCGTCACGATCACGAAGGGCGGCGGTCTGTTGCTGGCGACCGCCGGCGGGATCGCCGGGCAGTTCGCGGGCACGGTCACCTTCAACGGCCTGCCGGCCGGGACCGTGTTCACGGGGACCTTCGCGGTGCAAATGAACACGACCACCTCGCAGGTGTCCCAGCAGTTCCAGGTCGGCGGCACGAGCGTCAGCCTCACGCTGCCGGCGGGCCCGTACTTCCAGGTGACGGGAACCGGTGTGCAGTTGACGATCGGCGGCCAGAGCGTGAGCGGCACGTTCTCGGTGACCGACCAGAGCGGCACCGTCACGGTGGCGGCGAGCAATGTGAGCGCCTCGTTCGGGGACGGGGCGACCGCCCTGCTCGCGATCTCCGGCGGCACCGGAAACCTGACGTTCGGCACGTCCGGCGGCCTGACGGGGAACCTCAACGCGAACGTGTCGGTCTCCATCCCGGGCGTGACGCTGGTCGGCACGCTGGGCCTGTCGGTGACCGCGACGAGCACCACCTCCCAGCTCAGCGTCACCGGGACCGGCATCGCGCTCACGTTCCTCGGCCAGACGCTGACCGGGAACGTCGGCTTCACCGAGACGACGACCGGGACCAGCACGGTCGTCCAGATGACCGTCACCGGCGCGACGATCCCGCTCGGCGGCTTCGGCACCGTACAGATCTCCGCCGGCTCGCTGCTGCTCACGAACGGCGGCGTGGCCGGCGTGCTCGCGCTCAGCGCCAGCCTGACCGCCGGCCCCGTCACGCTCGCTGGATCGCTGCAGCTGCAGATCAACACGACCACGACGCCGGCGAACGTGCCCGTCGGCACGAGCCTGACGCCGACGATCGAGATCCCCGCCGGTCCGTACATGGAGATCTCGGGCACGAACGAGTCGATCACCGTCGGCGGCGTCACGCTCAAGGGGTCGTTCGCGGTGCAGCAGAGCACGTCGGCTGGCCAGACCGAGGTGACGATCGCCGCCACCGGCGTCGCGCTGAGCCTCGGCACGAGCCTCCCGAACGTGCTCACCAACGGCCAGGGCCTGTTCGTCGTGCTGCCGACCGGAATCGCGGGCCAGCTGCAGGGCACGGTGAACGCAAGCGGCCTCGTGCCCGGGGTGCAGTTCTCCGGGACGTTCGGCTTCGCGATCAATGAGACCGGGGTCGCAGTCACGCAATCGCTGTCGGTAGGCGGCCAGACGGTCAGCCTCAACCTTCCCGCCGGCACCTACGCCCAGGTCTCGGGAACCGGCGTGGTGCTCAGCGTGCTCGGCCAGACGCTCACCGGCAACTTCGGCTTCGAGGACTCGAACGGCACCGTCCAGCTCTCCGCGTCGAACGTCAGCCTCAGCCTCGGCGACGGGACGACGAACTACCTGTCGCTGACCAACGGCACGGGGCACTTCACCGTCACGTCCGGGACGGCCGGCGGGCTCAGCGGCTCGCTGAGCGCAACCGTCGCGGTCAATGTGCCCGGCGTCACCTCCCTCTCGGCGAACATGTCTCTGACGCTCGACACGACGAAGGGTCAGAACAGCTTCGTCGATATCGCGGCGACCGGGATCAGCCTCACGATTCTCGGCCAGAAGATCTCCGGCAACTTCACCTTCTCCGACACGGCCGGCGTGATCGGAGTCGCGATCACCAACCTCAACATGTTCCTCGGCTCGGCCGGTGCGACCACGACCCCGTGCGCCTCGGGGGCGACCGGCGTCACCGGCCTGTGCATCACGCAGTCCAGCGGTCAGTCCGCGACGCTGACGATCTCCAAGGCCGGCGTCAGCGGCGACATCGCGGCCACGGTCAACTTCGTCGGGCTGCCGAGCGACATCAGCTTCGGCAATGGGATCGCGATCGACGTCCAGTTCTCGCCCGACTCGCTGCTCGCGCAGATCGGGACGTCGGCGAATTCCGTGACCATCAGCGTCCTCGGTCAGTCGCTGTCGGGCATCTTCTCGTTCCAGAAAGCCACCACGACCGGCGCGGCGAGCACGTCGGGCAGCAGCACCGTGATCAAGATCGCCGCCACCGACGTCAGCTTGGTGCTCGGCGTCGGCGGTATCGGTGCAACGGTGAGCAACGGGTCGGGCCTCCTGCTGATCGAGCCCGACGGGGTCGCCGGCCAGGTGAGCGCCGGCGTCTCGATCAACCTCGGCAGGACCGCCAGCGCATCGGCACAGTCGGTCACGGTTACGTTCAACACATTGGCGAGCGGCGGCACGCCCGAGGCGGTCAACACCCAGTTCACCATCGGCGGGACGACGCAGACGCTCGCCCTGCCGGCGGGGCACTATCTCGATGTCGCGGCGCAGGGAGTGGCGATCACGATCGCCGGCCAGACCCTGACCGCCGACCTCACGGTCGCCGACACCGCGAACCTCAATGCCGACGGCACCATCGGGACCGGCGACACGATCACGATTCAGCTCGCCAACGGCTCGCTCAAGCTCGGCACGACGAGCCGGACCTTCGTCGCCGTCACGAACGCCGCGGGCACGCTCACGATCGTGTCGGGCGCGAGCAACCCGGGCGTCTACGGCATCATCACCGCCAGCGTCGCGGTCAACGTCCCCGGCGTGACGCTGGGTGGCGCGTTCTCCGTGTCGGTCAATACGACCGGCACGGGCCAGACCGTGGCGCTCCCCGGCGGCGGCACCCTCCCGGTCGCCACGGGGATCGTCGTCGGCGGCAGCGGGATCTCGCTCGGGATCCTCGGCGAGACGCTCACCGGCAATGTCACCTTCGGCTATGACCCGGCGAGCGACACCACGTACATCGCCGTCGCGCCGCTGTCGCTCAGCCTCGGCGACGGCACCAACACGTTCGTCACCGCCAGCGCGAGCGGTGCGATCGTCCTCACCAACGGCGGTGTGGCGGCGCAGCTGACCGCCACGCTCACGCTCGGACCGGCACTCGCCACCTCGGAGTTCTCGCTCAGCAACGCCACGGTGACGATCGCGTTCAACAACACCAGGAGCGCGGTCGACCAGACATTCGCGGTCGGCGCTGCCGGCAGCACGACCAACGTCACGGTCGATGTTCCGGTCGGCCCCTTCCTGCGCGTGGAGGCGGGCACGGAGGGCAACCCGGTCTCGGTCTCGCTCTACGGGCAGACGCTGACGGCGCACGTCTGGTTCCAGCAGGTGACCTCGCTCTCGGGCGCCAAGGTGGTCACGATCGGCCTCGACGACGCCACTCTCACGCTCGGCACCAGCACCGCCGGCGTCTCGGTCAAGAACGCCTCGGGGCTCCTTGTCATCTCCCCTGGGGAGGTCGCAGGGCAGTTCAGCGGCACGCCTCAGTTCACGATCCCGAACCTGACGCTGACTACGAACCTCACCGTCGAGTTCAACGACTCAGCGACGGCGGTCAGCGACACCTACGCCTACACCGACACGAGCGGGAACGCGGTCACCCAGACGCTCACCCTCCCGGCCGGCCCGTATCTGCGCATCACGGCCGACAACACGAACCTGACGATCGACGGCTCCATCACCCTCGGCGGCGACTTCTTCTTCCAGGACGCGGCGCAGACCTCTGGCGGTAACACGACGCACCAGATCGAGATCGGCGTCGCCAACATCACCTACAACGGATCATCGTCGTTCGGTTCCATCTCGAACGCCCGCGGCGCGCTGATCATCACCAGCAGCGGCGTGGCGGGCGTCCTGCTCGGCTCCGTCTCGGCGGGCGGCAGCGGACTCTCGCTCAGCGCCAGCGCCGGGCTCGAGGTCAACACCACCGGCCAGGCCGTGAACCAGACGATCACGGTCAACGGAACGCCGATCACCGTCAACGTGCCCGCGTTGCAGTCGCCGTTCATCGCGCTCGTCGCCCAGGACGTGAGCATCAACCTCGACAACCTTCTCGAGATCTACGGCAATTTCACGCTCACGGCCGGCAGCTTCACCGGCACCGGGCTTCAGTTGTTCGTCGGCAGCGGGCCGTATGAGAACAGCGACGGCAGCCTCAACCCCAACGCGGCCGGCGTGCTCGTCAATCAGGCCAGCCTGTCCTTCCTCCAGGCGCCGGGCAGCAGCGCGAGCGCCGGTCTGTACGCGCTGACCGCGAGCGGGAAGCTGCAGCTCGTCGGGCTCGACGGCCTCAACGTCTCGGGCGACGTGACCTTCGAGATCAACACGACCTCCTCGACGCTCAACGGCGTCGGCCCGAACACGTTCCAGCTCACCGTCTCGGGCGCCGACATCAACATCGCGGGCGTCGTCGACCTCAGCGGCACCCTTGCGATCACACGCGCGCCCGACGGAACCCTGACGCTGGCCATCGTCAACGCCAGCCTTCAGATCACCGTGTCCGGGGAGCAGGTGTTCGGCATCGGCGGCAGCGCGGCGTTCACGATCAGCCCGACGACCGGCTTCCACATGCAGTCGTTCTCGGTTGGAAGCTTCACCCTGTTCAACACCGTCGGCATCCCCGCAGCGGGGTCAGGGGGCAGTGCTGGCAGCAGCCCCACCGTCGCGCTCTTCCCAACGGCCGACATCGCCGCGCCGGCCAACGGCGCCGTCGTCACCCAAGGGACGCCGATCACGTCGATCGCCGTGACGTTCAACGACGTCAACAACGACGGCCTGAACCTGACTCAGATCATGGGCTCGACGCAGAAGTTCCAGATCGAGATCAACGGCCAGGTCATGCAGGGCGTCACCGTCAACCCGACGCCGACGCGCGTGTCCGGCAACACGTATGCCTTCGCCGTCAGCAACTTCCCGACGAACGTGACCGGCGTCGTCACGATCGTGTTCCTCCCGGGGACGTTCTCGGATGGCACTGGCGCCAATGCTGTCCAGAACCTCGGCTCCACCGAGCAGTTCTACATCGTGCCCCAGGGTCAGACGTCGCCCGGTCCTACGGCGACGCTGGCCAATCCGGCGCCCGGTCAGCCGGTGACGCCCGGGACGCTCAACGCCGTCGGCTACATCGACGTGACCTACACGAGCCACGACGGCAACGCCATCGACAAGACGAAGCTCAACGTCGGCGTCGGTCCGGGTGGGACCCTGGCCCCATTCACCCTGAGCGGCTCAGGGCTCGGGAACATCGAGCTCTCCAACGGCGCGCCGGTCATCGTCGGAACGCCGCAGCTCATGTCGGGGACCGAGGCCAACGCGACCTCAGTGACGTATCGCTACTACCTCCAGGCCAACCCCTCGACCGGCGGCTCGTCGTCGAGCAGCTCGTCGGCCGGGCTGTTCCAGGACGGGACCGTGACGCTGACGTTCGCGGCGAACGCGTTCTTCACGACGAACGGCACCACCGACGTGGCCGGCAACTCGGCCGGGCTGACGCAGATGTTCACCATCAGCGACTCCGCGGCGGGCGGGGCGACGACGCCGAAGACCATCTCGCTTGGTCCGCTCAGCCTCCAGGGGCCGACGATCAGCGTGGGGAACTTCGGCTTCAAGGACGGCATGCTCGACATGACGATCACCGTCGGGGTGAACAAGGCAAGCCTCGCCTTCGGCGGCGCCTCCTCCGCGCAGAGCACGAGCGGAGTCAGCGTCAACCTGACCGGCGTCGTCGGCACTCTCGAGGTGCAGGTCGACGCGCTCGGGATCCTCAGCGGGAAGTTCCGCGTCAACGTTCCCGGGAACTTCAGCTTCCGGGTGGCATCGCTCACCGCCCAGGTGCCGAACGTTGTCAACGTGTCCGCGCAGGGGATCGCCATCACCTACAACCCGGCGGGCCCGAGCAACCAGCAGCTCGTCGTCATCAACAGTGCGGCGATCAGCTTCCCCGAGCTCAACCTGGCCGGCGTCATCCAGCCGGTCACCACGGCGAAGGGCACGGTCCCCGGCCTCACCGTGTATGAGAACGGCTTCACGCTTGGCGAGGCCGAGCTGATCTACGGAGTGAGCGGGCAGAGCAGCAGCCTGAGCACGACGACCGGCTCGCCGGCCATCTCGCTCGGCGGCATCGTCACCTTCAACGACATCCGCATCGGGGTCCAGGACTTCTCGGTCACGTTCGGCCAGACCGTGAACTTCAGCGGAAGCATCATCATCGGCACTGGCGGCGCGACCTTCCTGCCGGGCAAGCCGGTGTCGGCGACGATCAGTCCCGCGCCGGGGGCGCAGGCGCTGAACGGCATCCCACCGGTGGCGATGCAGGCCACGGTGACCTTCAACTCCAGCGGCCAGGCCACGGCGTTCCAGTTCTTCGTCGGTCAGATGACGGTCCAGCTGAGCTCCTACGTGACGCTCACGGCCACCAAGTTCAACCTCAATACCGGCGCGGGGCCGACCGACCCAATCGTGTCCTTCAGCTCCGTCGGGGCGACGGTGAAGATCGGCTCGCTCTCGATCACGGGCTCGGCGACCAACTTCGCGTTCCTCGGGAACGGAAGCTTCGAGACCCTCCCCGGCTTCGGCGTGGCGCTCACCGTCGGCTCGGCGACCGGGAGCTCGTTTCAGTGGCCGAGCTTCCTCCCCATCCAGATCCAATCGATCGGGATCACGTGGCCCGACATTCAGGACAACCCCGCCAACTTCACGCTGACGCTGTCGGCGAGCGTAACGAGCATTGGTGGACTCGGCGGCGTCACCGTGAGCGGCGCGATCCAGGGCATTCAGATCGATCCGTCGCTGCTGGCGCAGGGCGAGTTCCCGATCACCGGGCTGAGCTCGCTCGCCGTCACGGTCAAGGGCGACCTGTTCGGCGGCCAGATCGACGCCGGCCTCATCGGCGGCATCCTCAAGCTCGACAGCGGCTTCAACATCATCGCCACCACCGACACGACCACGCCCGTCGCCCACCGGGTGTTCTATCTCGGGCTCGAGGGCGGCTTCACCATCGACGGCATGGCCGGGTTCCAGATCCAGCTCGGCCTCAGCCAGCTCGGACCGCTCGACGCATTCGTATCGGTCAACATCCCGGGCGGGATCCTGCTCGACCCCGATACGGGCCTGACGATCAACAACTTCGCCGGCGGCGTCGAGTTCTACAAGACGCTGCCGTCGATCACCGACCCGATGGCGCTGAACAATCCGCAGTTCGCGGTCCCGACGCAGCTGACGGCCGCGCAGTGGCTGTCGAGCCTGCAGTCGCAGGTCGCCGCGCAGGCCCGCGCGACGAACGGCCAGGCGAACTTCCTCTCGGCGTTCACCTCGCCGATGACGATCATCGGCTCGGCCGATATCTACTCCATCTACACCTCGCAGGCCCTGTTCAACGGCCAGGTGACGGTGATGATCAGTACCGACGGCAAGTTCCTCATCTCCGGTCAGCTCAACTTCTTCAACAACAACGTCAGCATCAGCGGCAAGCTGTACGTCGACCTCTCACAGGTCACGAGCGGGAGCGTCACGGTGCTGTTCCTCGCCAACGTGCCGACGCAGGTGCAGCTGTTGACGATCTACGGCAAGCTGCAGATGGGCTTCGAGAACGCCCAGGGGCAGCCGGTCACCTTCTCGGTCGCCGCGCCGCCGGTTTCGACGACGGCCGCCAGCACGGCGCCGAGCGCGACGGTCAGCGACCCGGCGCCCGATGGGGGATCGGCCGACGTCGCGACGGCCAACGGGGCAACCGCCGACCCGACGGCCACCGACGCCACGTACGGCGCCGATGTGAGCGACATCAACTCGTCCGCCACCTCGCCCACGGGGCAGGCCTACATCGACGTCACCTACAACGCCGCCACCGGTGCGAACCTCGACTACACCGCCATTCTGGGCGACCAGAACAAGATCAGCGTGAGCGGCAGCGGGATCAGTGGGAGTGTCCTGATCTCGGGGCCGATCCCGGTCCAGACGATCACCCTGGCCAACGGCGTCCTCACCGTGCCGCTCGAGTACGACGCGGCGACCAACCGCATCGTCACCTTCGGACCGAGCACCGAGACCGTGCTGACGGTCAGTGCGACATCGAACGTATCGCTTCAAGGCGACACCGACGCTCAACTCATCCAATACGTGGAGTCCCATGCGAGTCAGTTCTCGCAATTCACGCTGTTCGGCCTGGCGGTCCAGACCCAGACTGTCAACAACCAGAGCGTCCGCGTCGTCACCGACCTCGCGCGGCAGACGGTTCTCGCCGCTTCGTCGTTCCCGGGCGGGATCACCACCACCCAGCTGTGGGCCGACGCGCTGAGCGACGCGGGCGTCACGGAGTTTCGCTACCTGCTCGGCTCGGGCGTCACGTTCACGCCCGGCACGCTCATCGTCACCATCGCCCCCGGTGCGGTGAAGAACGCCGACACGACCGATTCGCAGGGCAACGTCACGACGGGCGCGTCGAATACCGCCAGCACGAGCACCCTCACGATCGAGGGCCCGACCGCGGTCGTCGTCAACCCCAGCCAGGGCGGCACGATCGACGTCAACCTCCTCAATGGGCGGAACTGGATCGACATCGTGTTCGACCAGCCCGACGTCAGCACGAGCTTGGTGATCGACCAGAACTCGATCACCAACGGTATGCCGAAGTTCACGTTCGGCGGTCCCGGCGCCGGAACCCTCGCCGTGGACACGTCGCAGACGCCGGTCCTGATGCCGTCCACCGCCGGCTCGCTCACGTACCGCTTCTGGCTCACCGGCGCGCCTGCGGCGAGCGGGGCCATCACGCTCACCTTCATCCCGAACAGCTGGACCTACGACGATGCTCCGGCGCCGACGATCCCTTCGCAGCAGGTCACGTTCACCCCCATCTCTGGCGGCGGCAGCGTGCAGAGCACGATCACCGTCACCGTCTCCAACATCACCGCGACCGGCGCCACACAGTCCTACGCCCCTGCGTCGCTTGATCTGACGACGATCACCGGGTTCACCGTCACGGGCGCCACCGGCGCGACCTTGATCGCCGCGTGCGGGAGCCAGGGCGCGACCGCGACGACCTGCGTGACCGTGGCGATCCAGGCCGGTGCTGCGGCGCCGCAGACATCGCCGGGGACGTTCGTGATCCCGATCTTGATCGAGACCCAGAACGGCTACACCGGTCCGACGACGCTCAACGTCACGCCGCAGTTCACGGCGCAGACCGTCGCGTACTTCGCGCCAGCCGGCTCAGCGCCCGCCGCCCAGGCTGACGCCGAGTACGGAGGCCAGTTGACCGCCGCCAACTTCGCCAATCAGACCTACGTCGACGTCCAGTTCGCCCCCGTCGCGGGCGGCCAGCTCATCGCCGACACCATCTCCAACAACGCGTTCACGCTCGGCGGCGCCGGCGCATCCGGCATCACCGGCTTCGCCAGCGGCCAGAACCCGATCGCGCTGGGCAACGGCGTCTATCGCTTCCTTCTGGAGGGCTCGTTCGCGCTCGGTCAGGTGACCGTCACGTTCGCCGCGAACAGCGTCTACTCGACCTCGGCGCGCGGCCCGCCATGCCCGTCGTTTACCAACACGACCGGCGACTGCTACGCGAACCTCGGCTCGACGCAGAGCTTCTCGGTCATGGGACCGACCGCAGACCTCGTGCAGACGATCCCGGGCACGAACGGTTCGCCCAGCACCGTCGCGTCGCTCGCGGGCAGTTCGATCGGCGTCGACGCGATCAACGCCCAGGGCTATATCGAGATCTCGTTCACCCCGACGTCCGGAAACCAGATCGACCCGGCGACGATCACCGGCAACGAGATCCAGATCACCACTTCCGCCGGGACCGTCATCGCGCTCAGCGGGGCGCCGGTCCGCGAGGGCACGAGCAACGTCTGGCGCTACGGCTTCAGCGGGCAACTCCCCGTCGGGACCTACACCGTCACCTTCCTCCCCGGCGCGTTCGGCGACACAAGCGGCATCGTCGACCAGGGCTCCAGCGAGCAGTTCACGGTCGTGGCAGCGACAGCGGCGCTGTCTGACCCGGCCAGCGGCACCGTCCAGAACCAGGCGACTTTGAACGGCGGGGTCTGGGTCGACGTCACCTTCCCCAACATCGGCGGCCTGCCGATCGATCCGACGTCGCTCGGCGCGGGCAACCAGATCACCGTCGCCGACACCGCCAACGACACGCTCGTGATCGTCGGCACGCCGGTGGAGCTGCCCGCCGCCGCCGGTGGCTCCGGGCCCGCCACCTTCCGCTACTTCTTCAGCGGCTACTCGGGCGCGACCACCACGAGCGGCGCGACCAACGCCATCGCGGTCACGTTCAAGATCGGGACGTGGGCCAACAGCGGCGGCGCGGTGTCGACCGCGAGCGACGCTCCAACCGACTGCGGCGGCGCATCGGCGACCGACTGCGTGATCAGCACCGGCAGCTGGGTTGACGCGACGCTGACGGCGGCGCCGGGCCAGCAGGTGAACGCGGCGAGCGTCACGGCCACGACGATGACGCTCAGCGGAGCCGGCCTCTCCAGCAGCTTCGCGGCGTTCGGCGGCACCGATCCGATCGTCCAGGTCGGTCCCACGACTTTCCGCTTCCTCTACACCGGCGGCTTCGTGCCCGGTCAGGTCACGGCGACCTTCGCCGCCGGCGGCTGGTCGGACACCGCCGGCAACCTGGGCCTCGCGTCGGCTCAGAGCTTTACGGTCGTGGAGCCGGCGAAGAGCTTCTTCATCGAGCTCTCGGGCGGCCTCATCCTCAACGCCGCGGGCTTCACGAGCTCGCCGCTGCTGCAGATCACCGCCGACGTCAAGCTCGTCGTCGACACGACGAGCGATCCGGGCCACGTGGTCTTCACGCTGAGCTTCGGCGGGCAGATGAGCATCTACGGCCTCGGCACGGTCGGCGCGACGTCCGGGATCTTCACGCTCGACATGAGCAACACGCTGGCCACCGTCCCGCAGCTGTGGGGGGCCGCGACGCTGGCGACGAACTTCAGCGGCCTTCAGAAGTACGGGATCACGATCGACGCGACGGGCACGCTTGAGATCAACACGACCGAGCAGGAGCACGTCGAGACGCTGACGCTGCCGGGGCTCGGGCCGAATGGCAGCACCGCGACTCAGACGTTCGACCTCCAGCCGCTGAGCTTTGAGCTCGCGCTCGGCGGCATCCTGGCCATCCAGCCGCCCGGCAGCCCGTCGCCGCTTCTGTCGCTCAACGGCGCTCTGTTCCTCAGCATCAATCCGTACACATTCGAGATCTACGCCACCGCGTCGCTCCAGTACGGCGTCGGCGCGGCGACCGTCAACTACGGGACCGCGACGGGACTGATCATCGTCCAGACCGGGCTCGCACCCGGGACGAACCCCGGCGTCGCCGGTTACCTCAGCGTCGGCGCCGGCGCCAGCATCGGCCTGCCCAACGTCGGAAGCCTGTTCAGCATCAGCGGCACCGTCACGGTGGTGTTCAACACCACGCTGCAGCAGCAGCAGTTCACGGTGCCCAACGCGTTCCTGCCGCTGCTGACGGCCGGGCAGCCGAGCACGATCACGATCTTCGCGTCGGCTCCCGGACCGAACGGCGCTCCGAATCCCAACGCCCCGGCGGGCGGGCAGATCTACGTCGCCGCCAACATCAACGCCCAGATCACGATCGGCGGCGTGATCACCCTCACCGGCTTCATCCAGATCGAGGTGGCGGCGGGCTCAAGCGGCGGCGAGCTGTCGATCACCGGCGCCGTCGGGACCTCGATCGCCAACCTCGGCTCGCTCACCGGCCAGCTCAGCCTGACGATGTTCATCGACCCGAACAACGCCGCCAACAACGGTGTGGTTGGACGGGTCTTCCTCACCCTCAGTTCGAGCGGCATACCGGGCGTGGCGCTCAACGGCGACTTCCTGGTCGAGATCAACACGTTCTCCACGACGCAGACGATTGACACGTTCGCGGTCAACGGCGTCACCGCCTCCGGGCAGCCGTGCACGCCCGACCCGACGAACACCGCCACGTGCTTCTTCGGCGGATTCCAGCGCGACGCCGCCGGCAACCTCCTCACCACCCCGACGCCGATCGCGACCGGGTTCAGCCTCCAGATGTTTGGGCTCGTGACCGTCGGCGGCATCGTCTCGATCAAGGCGAACGTCCAGTTCACCATCAACCCGACCGAGCTGAGCCTGCAGGTCACCGGCACGATGTCGCTGGGGCCTCTGGGCAGCGTGAACGTCGGGGGCCTGTTCCAGGTCAACGCCCACGGCCTGGTCGCCTTCGCCTCCGTCAGTCTCGGCGTGGGAACGACGGGCTCGCCCAGTGCGAGCAGCTGCCAGGGCACGTTCGGGTCGGCGGTCGGGCTGTGCTTCGCAGTGTCCGCCACGCTTGGGATCAACACCACCGGCCAGTCCGTCCAGTTCAACGGGGCCACGGTCGCGCCCGGATTCGCGCTGGACCTCAGCGGCACCGTCGAGTTCCTCGGGTTCGCACACGCGAGCGGCTTTGCGGACATCACGATCGGCCCGAGCGGCTTCCAGATCACCTTCGGACTCAGCTTTGCGCTCGGGCCGCTCACGTTCACCGCCAACGGCGGTGCCGGCGTGTACTCCAACGGGATCGCGCTCGACCTGCAGGTCAGCCTCAACGCCGACGCCGCCGTGTTCAGCATCACGGCGTCCGGGACCCTTCAGATCAACACGACCACCCAGACCGAGCTCGGGATCGCGCCGGGATCGTTCTATCTCGCCGTCAGCGGCAAGGTCGACATCCTCAAGGTGCTCGACTTCAACGCGAGCATGACGATCTACGTCGGGCCCGATCCCAATACCGGGGCGGAGGGATACTGGTCCTTCAACGCGAACGCCAGCGTGAGCTTCTTCGGGCTCGCGACGCTCTCCGGCTCGATCTTCCTCGACTCCGACGGCAACTTCCGGATCAGCCTCAGCGGCCAGATCGTGCTCGGCTCGAGCGACTTCGGCTTGGTCGGGCAGTTCAGCATCTTCGTCGAGTCGCAGGCGCCGACGTCCAGCGCGCCGTTCTACACGTTCGAGCTCAGCGGCAGCGCGAGCGTCAGCCTGAACGTGTTCGGGATCTCGCTCGCCGGCCTCGGGGTCAGCTTTGACTTCAAGGCCCAGGGGTCGGGTCGGGTGCCAATCACGCTCAGCTTCGACGTCAGCATCCACTTCCTGTTCTGGACGATTCACAAGAGCGCGTCGTTCACGATCGGCTACCTGGAGCTGCCGGTGCCGATCTTCCTCGCGGGATCCGGCGGCAGTTGTCCGAACGGCGCCAACCAGCCCGGTTGCCAGCCGCAGACGTGGAACGGGACGGCGGGGACCCCGCAGCCGCTGATCCTCAACGTCGGCAACCTGGCTCAGTACCGCAACATCGGCGGCGACGGGACCAACGACAGCTACGAGATCTCACAGGTGGGCGGTAGCAGCGGCGACGCCACGATCCAGGTGAACGCGTTCGGGCGCCAGGAGACCTACCAGCACGTCTCGAGCATCGTCGCCGACTGGTCGTCTCAGTCCTGCACCGCGAGTGCGCCGTGTAGCGAGACCGTCCAGGTCGATCCGAGTGTCACCGTGCCGGTGCACGTCACCGGGAGCACCGGGGCGTTCAGCGACAACACGATCGAGTACGCCGGTAACAACAGCCAAACGACCCTCACCGGCGGCAGCGAGAGCAACAACATCGTCGACTCCGGTCCGGCCGTCGTGACGATCCTCGGCAACCCCGGCGGTCAGCCGGACGCAAACGCCGTTGACATCATCCGGCACACGGGCGGCAAGGGCACGGCCAACATCACGTCGGGTCCCGGCAACTGGTTCATCGTCGGAGGGACCTCGACCGACTCGATCACGGTCGGCAGCGGCAACAACCAGATCGCAGGGCCGGCCGGGACGATCACGCTCGGCACCGGCGCCAACGTCGTCTACCTCACCGCGGGCCAGGGATCGGCGACGACGATCAACGGCGGTGGCGGCGGCGCCTCGAACACGCTGATCCTGATCGCCGCGCCCGGCGACGACAGCCTGTCGGGCAGCACAGCGGCCAACAGCATCGCCATCAGCCTCACCGGCGGCGGGTCGACCGGCACCTACACAATCGACACCGGCGCCGTCCAGCACATCGTGTTCCAGGGCAGCACCGGCACGGACACGTTCAGCGCCTTCAACGTGTCCTCCAGCGACTCGATGTACCTGAGCGCGCCGGGCGCGATCACGATCATCAACTCCACCTTCTCGAGCGGCGGCGCCGACACGGCCGCCAGCGCGACTCCGCCTGCATGGTGCCCGTCGACGAGCGGCTGCGCCGGCCTCACTATCAGCGCAGGCGGGGCGCTGACACTGACCGGTTCCGCGCTCACGTCGTCGGCCGCGTCGGCCGCGCTCAGCGCCGGCACCGCTCTCACGGTGACCGACTCCTCCGTGTCCGCGGCGTCTGGCCTTGGCGTCACCGCGGGCGGCAACCTCGTCGTCCAGTACGTCTCCTCGGGCTCCTCGCTGCGCTCGACCGCGGGCGCGGTGAATCTCAGCGCGGGCGGCTCGGTGACCATCGCCGGCTCGTCGGTGAGCGATGCCAACGGAACCGTCTCGGTGACCGACCCGGGCAGCATCAGCATCACGGCGACGGTGGACTCGACCGGGACGGCTCACGGTTCGGTGCTGCGGGCGTCCGGGAGCGGCGGGAACGTGACGATCTCCGGCGGTGGCCTCGTCCTCGTCTCGGGCTCGTCGCTCACCTCGGGCAACGCCGCGGTGAGCGTGACCGCGCAGCAGGGCACCCTCACCCTGGCGGGCGCGTCGCTGCAGGCGGCGACCTCCGTCACCGTCGCCGCGGTCGCCGGCGCGCTCATCGTTCAGAACGCCACGGGCCCGTCTCAATTGACCGCCACCGGCGGCAACATCGGGCTGACCGCGGGCACAACCATCACTTTCGCGAGATCGAGCGCGTCGGCGATCGCCGGACAGGTGACGCTGACGGCGAACGGCGGCACGGTCACGATCGGCGGCTCGACGCTCTCGGCGGGCACCGCGCTGAGCGCGAGCGCCACGCTCGACGTCGTGATCGAGACGAGCACGCTGGGCGTGCCCGCGGGCGGCTCGATCACGCTGACCGGCGCGCGAAACGTCACGCTCGGCGCGACGACCGCCACCGGCGGCGCGATGACGCTGACCGCGACCAGCGGCGCGCTGCTCACGAGTGGCTCGACCCTCGGCACCACGGCGTCGTCGCTCTCCTCGCTGACGGCGACCGCCCAGACGACGCTGTCGCTGGTGGCGACCACCGTCACGTCAAGCGGCGCGGTCTCGCTCACCGCGACCGGCAGTGGGGTGGCGTCCGGCGCGCCGGCCCTGGCGCTAACCGACTCCCAGGTGTCGTCGGGCGCGTCGGTGACGGCGAGCGCAACGGGCGTGTTGCTCATCTCCCAGACGAGCTCGGTCGCCGGCCAGAGCGTGAGCCTCACCGCGACGACGGCGGAGACCGTCTGGCAGTCCTCCGTCAGTGCCAGCGCCGGCAATGTCACCTTCACTGCCCAGGGCGGGGACCTCACGCTGCTGATCGCCACCGTGACCGCGTCGGGGACCACGACCGGCACCTCGCCCGGTCAGGTGCTCGTCCAGAACGGCGCCAACGTGTCCGGCAATCAGGGTCTGACCCTGACCGCTGGCACCAACCTGTCGGTCACGGCCTCGACGGTTGCATCGGCGAGCGGGGCGGTGACCCTCACCGCGAGCGGCGGCCCGTTGACGATCGACCCGTCGACGGTGTCAGCAGGCACGTCGGTGACGGGGACCTCGCCCGACGACATCTCGATCTCGGGCGGCGCGACCGTCACAGCGGGTCAGACCGTGAGCTTCACCGCGGGCGGTGCGCTGACGGTGTCCGGTTCGTCACTGACGGCGACGGCCGGCAACGTGACGCTGACCGCCAACGGGGGGGCGCTGACGCTCAGCCAGGTCACGGGCGTGACGGCCGGCGACGCCGTGTCGGGTTCGGCGAGCGGCGCCATCAGCCTCACCGCGACGGTCGTAGAGGCGAAGACCGGCGACGTCAGTTTCACGTCGGACACGGTCGCGGCGCCGAATGGCGGTGGGATCTCGGAGTCGGGCGGGTCGCTGGTCGCCGATCGCGGAAGCGTGACCCTCACCGCCGCCGGCGGCGGTCTGACGATCGGCTCATTCACTGCCGGGAGCATCACGTCGAATCCGTCGATCGCGGCCGGGACCTCGATGACCGGGACGGCGTCCGGCGCGCTCAGCCTTCAGGCGGCAACGGTCAGCGCAGTCGTGGCCGTGTCCCTCGCCGCGGGCGGCACGATGAGCGTCGACACTGCCACCAGCGTCACCGCCGGCACGATCGCGACGCTCAACGGAGGACAGGACGGCACGCCGCACGCGATCTCGTTGGACGGGACGTTCACGGCGCCACTGATCAGGGTCAACGGTGGTAACGGGGGCGACGCGATCCTGCTGTCGCCGGTCGCCGTCGTCGGCTACACGATCGTGACCGGCGGCAGCGGCGCCGACGTGATCACGCTGCACCTGCCGACGATCGACCTCCCCCACAAGTTCGACTCGAATGTCTGCGGCGGCACCTGCCCGGCGGCGCTTATCAACGGGACCGCCGAGCAGGACGCGCTCACCGGGATGAGCCGCACGGTGCAGGGCGTCAGCGGCCTGCCGCTGCGCAACATGGTCAACGTGGACGGCGGCGGTGGCGGCGACGCCTACGTCGTCGACATGTCGGGCACGAACTCCAACCCGGCTGGCACCGACTACATCGTCAACATCCACGACAGCGGCGCCCCGACCGACTTCAACACCCTGACGATCAACGGCGTCGCCAACGCGCCCAACGACTTCCTGCTCGAGCGCAACTACGTGGCGGATCTCCAGTCGGCGGCCGGCGGCGGCAACCTGCCCGACTACGAGCGGGTCAACTACGACACCACGATCAACCTCCTGCACGTCCTCGGTGGCACCGCCGTCGACCAGTTCAGCGTCGATGACAACAGCGCCATCACCGTCCTGGACGGGGTGGCCGGCAACGACACCTTCCAGTTCGGGCAGCTGTTCGGCTCCCAGCCGACCGCCGCACAGGACGTGGCGCCGGGCGATGAGATCGCGACCGTCCTCACGACGTCAGGGTTCCTCAGCGCCGGGGTGAGCTACGCCACGACCGCGTACGCAGGGACCGGGAACGCCACGTTGACGGTGTACAGCAACAAGGCCACGCTGAAGCTGTTCGGCGAGGGCGGCAACAACACGTTCATCGTCCAGGCGTTCCAGATCGCCAACACCAACTCGGTCGCGACGTCGAACACGCAGATCAACACCGGCAACGGGAACAACCTCGTCGAGTACAACATCAACGCTCCGGTCGCCATCGACGGCGGCAGCGGCTACAACACGCTCGTCGTGATCGGGACGCAGGGCAACGACACGTTCGTGATCACCAAGGACGGGGTTATGGGCGCCGGCCTCAACGTGTCCTACACCAACATCTCCAAGATCGAGGTCGACGGCCTCGGTGGCAACGACACGTTCGATGTGCTCAGCACCGAGCCGAACGTCATCACCGTGCTCGAGGGCGGCGCCGGCAGCGACACGTTCAACGTCGGCGGCGACGTCACCACCCCGGTGATCGCGCTCAACGCCAACGGCACGAGCGGGTTCATCAACCACGCCGTCTCCAGCGCCGATCCGGCCTACAACAGCATCTTCGCCCCCGGCGTATCGCTCAGCGTCGCCAGCCAGACCGCGGGCCAGGTCATCGTCAACCAGAACCCGGCTGGCACCACCATCACCCAGGACGGGCCGGGCAGCTCCAACGAGTCGTCGTACACGATGGCGCTCGGGATCAGCCCGCCGACGCCGACAACGATCTGGTACGTCACCGTTGCGGCGGCTCCCGATCCGAGGGCGGACGGCGGCTCTTCCGTCCAGCTGTCCACCGATGGCGTCAACTGGTCCTCGGCGCTCGTTCTCACGTTCGACGCGTCGGCGGCGGCAGGCAGCGCCACCGATTGGAACCGCACGCAGACGATCTTCGTGCGCGCAACGTCGACGACCGTCCTGACGGGCGATCAGACGATCGAGATCATGAGCTCGGTGTTCAGCACCACCCCAGTGAGCACGGGGCTGGCCGGCTTCAACGACATCGCGATCTCCAACGTCGACGTGCACGTGGTCGACGGTGACCTGCCGGGGCTGATCGTCAATTTGCCCGCCCAGGGGCTCGACGTGGTCGAGGGGAGCGCGACCGTCGTCGGGACGTACACGACGGAGCTCACCAAGGCGCCCGCCGCCGGGGAGACGGTCACGATCACCCTCAGCGCCGACGACGCGCGGCTGCGGTTCTCCGGCCCGCTCACCTTCACCTCCGCCAACTGGAACATCCCGCAGACAGTCACCGTCACGGCGATCGATGACGGCGTCGTCGAGGGCGAGATCGTGGCGACGGTCACCGCCGCCGTCTCGAGCTCGATGACGACCGGCGGCGTGTACTCAAACGGCGTCGTCGACAACCCAGCGGTGAAGATCAACGTGATCGACGGGGACTCGGGCGGCGTGCTTGTCCTGCAGCCGACCGGCTCCACGATCGTCGGCCCCAACCAGACGGGGACGTACACCGTGCAGCTCACCAAGGCGCCGACGGCTCCGGTGACGGTGACGATCCTCACCGACGGCAAGACGCTCGTCTCGTCCACCGACTCGCGCTTCGAGGCCACCGGGGGCGCCGGCGGCCAAGCCCGCGGTGGTGTTCACCACGTCGAACTGGAACCTCCCGGTGACCATCATCGTCAGCGTCAACCCGAACGCGCCGGCCGCCGCCGGGGGCCAGCCCGTCCAGGTCTTCCCGGCCCAGCCGCACACCGTGTCCGCCATCTACGGCCCGCTCATCATCGAGGGCAACGAGACGACCCCGCGGACCCTCGTGGAGGCCGTGGAGCTGCCCTCAGAGATCGATGCGCCACTGCCGGCCCTGCCTGCAAGCCAGAGCGATACGAACAAGGTCGACACGCTCAACGTCTTCAACGACGGCAGCGCACCGGCCTACACCGGTCACCTCGGCGGCATCTCCGCGCAGGAGCTCTCGTCGCTCCAAACGCTGTACGCGCCCTCCCTGGCCAGCGGACTGACTCAGGCCCAGTTCGGCGAGATCGACGGGCTGGGCATGGGCGGCGCGGTGACGATCACCAAGGGCGTGACCACGCCGCTGACCTTCGCCGGGGGCATCACCTACCACAACGTCGATGTCATCGACGTGATGCTCGGCTCCAGCTCGAACAGCGTCACCACGGAAGGTGTGTTCACTGTCAGCTCCACCGTGCTGCACACGATCACGGTCGTGCAGGGTGGTGGCGGCTACAAGAAGCTGGTTGCCACCGGCGGAGGCGGACCGAACTCACCGCTCATCCTTCTGGGCAACACGACCCAGGGCGGAAGCTTCTACAACTCCACGACGGCCAACCTGACCGGCGAGGCGCGGGAGTACTCGAGCCCCGGCCAGAGCGTTATCAACGCCAGCCTCGACCCCAACGGCGTGATCATCTACGGCGGGGTCGGGAACTCGACGATCACCGGCGGTGGCGGCGGGGACCAGATCTTCGGCGGGTCCGGCGACGACATCATCCAGGCCGGCAGCGGCAACGATCTCATCCACGCCGACGACGGCATCAATCTGAACCTCAGCCACCCGCTGGCCCAGATCGTCGCCCAGAACCTGTCGGCGCTGATCGTGGCCAACAGCCCGGGCCTGGGCCAGCCGCCGACCGCCGATCCGCTCAACCCGACCTCCGACCAGATCTTCGGCGGCGTCGGCCACGACATCATCCTGATGGACCACGGGGTCATCGACCAGCTCAACAACCCGATCACCGGGACCGGTGGCGTGATCGACGCCCACACGGTCAACCCGATCACATTTGGGCTGAGCACGGTGACCGGGGCCAACGGCGGCTCGACGATCGTCCTCGCCGGCTCGGGCCAGCAGACGATCAACCTGGGGCACACGACCCAGCCCAACCTGATCCTCAAGAACGGCTACGTCTTCTTCACCAGCCCCGACGGCTGGATCCAGCACCTGTCGAAGGTCGGCAGCACCGATCCGGGCGCGGGAGGCGCCGACACGATCATCACCGGCGACGGCAACGACATCATCGTGGCCGGCACCGGCTTCGACAAGATCACCGGCGGTAACGGCAACAAGATCGTGCTCGGCGACGACGGCGAGATCACGTGGGCCGGCGGTGTCCTCTCGGAGATCGTCAGCCAGGATCCGTCGCTGTCGCTGAACAGCGCCAACGCCAACGCGATCACGCTGGGCAACGGCAACGACATCGTGTTTGGCGGGTCCGGCGCGAACACCATCACTCTCGGCAACGGCAAGGACATCATCGGCGGTGCCAACGCCGAGCTGGACTACGTCAACGGCGTGCCGTCGACGTTCGAGACGATCTTCCCCGCCGACGGCGGTGCCAACAAGGTCAGCGTCGGCTCCGGGCTCGGCGTGATCCTCGGCGGCCCCGGCGGGGTGACGATCACCGGCGGCGCCGGCGACCTCGTAGTGCCTACGACCGGCGAGGCGACCTACAACGCCGCCACCGGGCTCTGGTCGCTATTCGTGCCGCCCCCTCCGCCTCCGCCTCCGCCCCCGCCGCCTCCGCCGCCGACTCCGACCCCGGCCGTCCGGGTCCGATCGTCACGCCGTCGCCGACTCCGACTCCGACTCCGACTCCGACCCCGACCCCCAAGCCGAAGCCCAAGCCGAAGCCGAAGCCCAAGCCGAAGCCGAAGCCCAAGCCGAAGAAGCACAAGCCGAAGCCGAAGAAGCACAAGCCCAAGCCCAAGCCGAAGAAGCACAAGCCCAAGCACAAGTGAAAGCCAACGCCACGGCGCCGCACTCGAACCTGACGCGCCCTGTCCCTTACACGGAGGTTTCATGAAGTTCACACGTTTCACTCGAATCGCCGCCCTTGGCGCCGTCTGCGTGGCAGTGGGGGCCCTGACCGGTCTTCCCTGGGCCGATGCCACCTCTACGCAGGCTCACATCGCTGCGTCCGACACGGGCAAGCCGCTGGTGAAATGCCTCAAGTTCGACGCGGATGACCAGCTGGTGTGTGGCATCCTGCGCCCGGGCCCCCAGGGTGCGCGCGGCCCGCAGGGCAAGACTGGGCCAAAGGGCCTGGTCGGCAGGCGTGGCGCGACTGGCCCCCAGGGCCTCCAGGGTCCCGTTGGGCCGGTTGGGGCGGTCGGTCCCCAGGGCCCGCCTGGCCCGGTTGGGGCCGTCGGTCCCCAGGGACCGCAGGGGGCCCCGGGCCCCACGGTGGTGGTGGCCGGCACCCAGGTTCAGGAGACGGGCGCCCAGGCTCTGGCGGCGTCTCCCATAACGCAGGGAGAGGGGGCGGAGATCACCCCCAGCGTCGCCAAGTGCCCCCCGCCAACCCAGCCGGCGAACCCGCAAAACCAGCCGACCCCGGAGGCGTATGGAGGCGGAGTGCAGATCCAGAAGACCGGGACCGAGGCAACCGGCGACGTCGTGACGGTCGACCAGCACTTCCTCGGCACCTTCAACAGCGGAACCGGCCTGGTCGACGCGATCCCGACGGGCAGCGTCGCGGGGACGATCTCCACAACGTCCGCGAACGCCTACGAGGGCCAAGCCGTCGTGACCGAGCTCGCAGTGGGCGACACGGTGACCGTCCAGGCCTTTGTCGTGTGCGGGCCATAGGGCGGCGGACATGAGCAGCCATCGTCTGATTCGCATCGCCGCCCTGGCGGCGGCTTGCCTTGTCGGGACGGCATTTGCCGGCCTGTCGTGGGCTGACTCCCGCGCGCCGGCGAAGCCTGCCAAGGCGTCCCGCCCCGGGTTGCAGTGCGGCATCCGCTACGACACCGACGACACGCCGCAATGCCTCCCCAGTGGTCCACCCGGGCCGGATGGGCGGCGGGGTGAAACTGGCCACCGTGGGTACCAAGGACACGTCGGCCCGGTCGGCCTGCGCGGGCTCGTCGGTGTCGTCGGCCCCATGGGTCCCACGGGGCTGCAGGGCGCCCGGGGCGCGCAGGGCGATCCGGGCAAGATGGGCGACACCGGCCCCGTCGGGGTGTTCTTCAGTCCCGGCGGCTTCGCCCAAGGCGGGCACACGATCGTCGTGCTGGGTACGCCGATCGGGCCGGTCCAGTTCCCCAACGGCCCGGCGACCGGGACCGAGCTGACCCCGAGCGTGGCTCGGTGCCCGAACTCCGGCGTCGACCGGCAGGCCTTCGACGGCGGGGCGACGATCACCACCCTGACCTCGGGCGGTCAGCCCAGCACCGGCGACGTGGTGGGGCTCGAGAGCAGCTTCCCCGGCCTCTACGTCAGCCAGACCGAGGTGGATCCGCTGCCGATCGGGGCCAAGCCGGGTGCCGCGTCCATCCAGGCGGCCAATGCCTACGAGGCGCTGGCGGTCATCTCGGACATGCAGAGCGGCGACAACGTGACCGTTCAGTCCTACGTCGTGTGTGGTCCATAGAGACCACGTCACCAGCCCGCCGGCCGCCAACTCCCCGTGGCAGCCGGCGGGCCTTCGCTATGACCCGGGCATGAGGCGCCGGCTGGCAGCAGCGTGCTGCCCTGGTCCTGGGCGTGTCCGTGTCTGCCGGCGCGGTCGGGCTCCCGTGGGCGCAGGCCCGCACCCACTCGCCGCCGCCGAGCGCTCGGGCGCTCCTGATCACCCGGAGCGATCTCGGCTCAGGCTGGACCGTGACCGCGCCGGCGCCGCGCACCGTCCCCGCGGTCGCCTGCGCCCGGCTGCACCTCGGGCTCCGCGGCGCCGAGGCGCGGCCGATCGCCGCCGCGTCCCCGACGTTCGCCGCGGCCTCCGATGGCCCGTTCGTCGGCCAGACGGCGTATCGATACGCCACCGCTGCCGACGAGCGTCGGGTGTGGCGCGGGGTGGCGCGCCCAGCGCTGCTGACATGCCTGGCCGAGAGCTTCGTACAAGGAAGCGGGCACGGAGTCCGCTTCAGTGTCGTGTCGCAGCGCAAGCGCCCGGCGCCACGGCTGGCGGTCAAGGCCGCGTCCTATGTGCTCCAGGCCACGGCGACGCGCGGCACGCAATCGGCCAACGTCTACCTTGACGTCCTCCTGCTCGGCGGGGGCACCGGCGTCACCGAGCTCAGCTTCTCCTGCGTGTCGGGGCCGCCCCCTGCCGCGCTCGAGCTCCGCCTCGCTCGCATCGTCGCGCGGCGGCTGGTGGCCCACGCGGGTGGCGGGACCGGCCGACGTTGATCGGGGCTCACCGGGCACCCCAGCCGCTAACCTCGCTTGTGCGGTGGGGCGCCTGAGGATCATCACGCTTTCGGCCCTGTGCCTGTCTGTGCTCGTGGTCGCGTTCGCCGCGTCCACGGCGCTGGCGGACGACTGGTTCCCGCATCCCGCCAACGCCCAGTGGACCTACCACTGGACCGACGACAACTTCAACCCGAATGGGACCACGGAGACGGTCAAGGTCGACACCACCGACCAGGTCACCTGTGGCTGGCAGCTGGAGTGGACGGGGACCATCCTGGTACCGCTCGGCAGCAGTGGCGGCACCGGTCCCCAGCCCACGCTCAGCCAGCCGGACGACGGAACGATCTGCTTCGAGGACCAGGACTACGGGCTCGTGAACACCGACTGGTCCGGAAACGCTCCGCCGATCGACGAGCCACCCCTGTGCGCCAGCGCCAGCAGCCAATGCTCGAACAGCCTGGGCAGCGTGCTCTACAACGTGATCTGGGGCAGTCGCTCGCCGGTGATCTCCGAACCGCTGCTGCAGGGAACCAGCTGGGTCGCCACGGGCGGCGGGGACGGCAGCGTGACCAGCCAGAACCAATATCTGGGCCTGCAGAAGATCAGCGTCCCGGCCTTTCCCAAGGGGATCGTGGCCGCCGCGGTCAGGTCGGACATCGCGCTGGCCGGGACACCGGGCGACGATTACGGCAGCGGCACCCGGACCACATGGTGGGGCTTCGGCGTCGGGCCGGTCAAGGTGGTCTTCGACCACGTTGACGGCAGCGTCACCAGCGCCGAGCTGATGTCGACCAATCTGCCCTCGCCGCCCCCTCCCACGGATCAGAATTACTTCCCGATGACCATCGGGCTGACGGGGACGTATGAGTGGACCAACCACAAGCACCTGTCGCAGCCTGAGGTGGAGAAGGTCTCGGTTGCCGCCGCATCCAATCGCTCGGCGCGCCTGACCGTCAAGAGCGTCTCCGGTCCAATCCGCGCCGCCGGCGATTACGTGTTCTCGCTCCGGCTCGACGGGCTGCGCAACACGTTCGGCTCCACCGAAGGCGCGACCCTGGCCAAGCTGCCGAAGCTCGGGCACAACGTCCACTTCTTCACGCCAATCGATCTCATGACCTACGGGTTCAATCCCGTCCTGCCGGCGTACGCCGTCACGGGCACGCAATGGGCCAGCGGCAACGCTCGTGACCTGCAGGTCTACGGCGTCAGAGGCACGAGCCGCGTGGTCGGCGTCCGCACCGTCAGGGTGCCCGCCGGAAGGTTTCAGACGTTGGAGGTCCGCAGCGTGCTGACGCAGCCGGGCCATCGGTTCGGCAGCGGCGTGCGGACCATGTGGTTCGCTCCCGGGCGCGGCCTGATCAAGCTCGTCTTCGATCACCGCGATGGCAGCGTCTCGACGGTGCAGCTGCTCCACAAGTGAGGACGGGCCGGACCGCCCGCCGTGGCGCCCCAACTCCGATTCTGGGGGTTCTGGGGTTGAGTCTGGTCGCGGCCCTGGCCGGCTGCGGGTCGCACTCCAGTTCGCAGCGGATGCAGGTCGCACGCTACGTCTCCAGGGTGAACCGCGTCGAATCGGCGCTGTCACGGCCGCTCGCCACGGTGACCCGCGTTTCCGTCAAGGTCTCGTCCCGGCGGTCTACGCTGGCCGCCGCGGGCCTCGCCGTGGCAGACCAGCAGTTGACGCAGGCCCTTGACCAGATCAAGGCGCAGGAGGAGAGGCTCGACGCGCTGCCCGCCCCCGCGTCGGCCGCGCGCCTGCGGATGCTGCTGCTCAAGCTCGGCACCGAGGAGGCCGACCTCACCACCCAGCTCAAGCTGCTGATCGCCTTTCTGCCCCGGTTCAACATGGTGGTGACCCCGCTGGGGCCGGCCCTGACGCGGTTGGAACGGACCCTGTCGGTTCGCCAGGCGCCGGGCGCGGCGGCGGTCTCGGCGGTCTACGCGGCAAAGGCCAAAGCGCTGCGCCGCTTCCAGGCGACAACGGCGGTGATCATGGCTCGGCTGCGCCTGCTGACCCCGCCGGATGTGTCTAAGCCGGCCTACCGAGCCCAGCTGTCATCGCTGCGCGGGATGGGCGCCAGTGCCGGACGTCTCGCCGACGCGATCGCCAGTGGCGCACCCGGTAACGTTCGCCCGCTGCTGGTGGATTTCGACCGGGCCGCGCTGGCGACCCGCACGCTGTCAGTCCAGAAGGCGCAGATCGCGGCGATTCGCTCTTACGACGCCCAGACGAGGCGGCTTTCGACGCTCTCGGAGGACGTGGCGCGCGAGCGACTGCGGCTGGTCAGTTCGCTCCGCTAGCTCTGCCGTGCTGGTGCGCGGGCGCTCGCAGGAGCAAAACATCTAAACCCAGATCGGCGTTTTGGTAATTTGTGGGTGAGCCCTTTCGCGGCGCGAGACCGTTTCCAACCGGAAGGACCCCCGATGGAACCTGCTTCGATCGAATCCAAAGCTCCCTCCCGAACCGGCTCGCTGGAGAACCCGGAGGTGGTGGAGAACGTTCCCGGCCACGTGATCCCGATCCTGGAGCGGGAGTTCGACGATTTCGACACCGAGTCCACCCGCTTCCTCAAGGGAGAGCTCGAACAGGACGACTTCATCAAGTTCCGCCTCAAGCAGGGCGTGTACGGCCAGCGCCAGCCCGACGTGCAGATGGCCAGGGTCAAGCTGCCGATGGGCGGCGTGACGCCCGACCAGCTCGATGCCTTCGCCGAAGTGATCGACAAGTACGTGCCGCTGCGCAAGGGCCACATCACCACCCGGCAGAACATCCAGATGCACCACGTGCCGCTCCCCGACATGGCGCAGCTCATCCGCGAGCTCGGCGACGCCGGTCTGTCCTCCCGCGAGGGCTGCGGCAACACCATGCGCAACGTCACCGGCGACCCGCGGGCGGGCACGCTGCAGAACGAGCTCTTCGACATCACCCCGTACGCGGGGGCCTACGTCCGCTACTTCGTGCGCCACCCCACCACTCAGGCGATGCCGCGCAAGGTCAAGACGGCGTTCACCGCCAACGACCAGGACAACGCCATCACCCAGATCCACGACATGGCCTTCACCCCCCGCGTGCGCGACGGGGTCCGGGGCGTCGAGATCCGGGTCGGCGGCGGCACCTCGATCATGCCCCGCCTGGCCCCGGTGCTCTACGAGTTCGTCGAGCTGGACAACGGCGACTACCTGAAGGTGACCGAGGCGTGCATGCGCATCTTCGACCGCCAGGACTTCCTGCGCGTCAACCGCGCCCGCGCCCGCATCAAGGTGCTCGTCGACAAGATCGGCATCGACGCCTTCCGCGACATGGTGGAGGAGGAGCTCGAGGGCGAGTGGGTCTCAGAGCGCGACTTCTCGCTGGACGAGATCTTCTTCGACGTCGACGAGGAGGCGCTGGCGCCCGAGGCCGGCGTGCAGTATGCATCGCCCAATGGCGACCGCCGCCAGTTCGACCGCTTCATGGAGTCCAACGCTTCATCCCAGCGCCAGAAGGGCTTCTCCACGGTCGAGGTCAAGGTCGTCCGCGGCGACCTCACTCCCGAGCAGCTGCGCGGGCTCGGCGAGATCATGCGCCGCTATTCCGGCGGTCTGGCTCGTACCACCGTGCAGCAGAACCTCGTCCTGCGCTGGGTACGCGACGAGTCGATCTACGAGGTGTGGCAGGAGCTGCTCAACCTCGGCCTCGGCGAGGCCGGCGCCGACGAGATCTCCGACGGCGTGAGCTGCCCCGGCACCGATTCCTGCAAGCTTGGGATCACCAGCTCGATGGGCCTCAACGGGGCCATCCAGGAGCGCATCGCGGAGATGGCGATCGACGATCCGCTCACCCGCCGCATCCACATCAAGAACAGCGGTTGCCCCAACGGCTGTGGACAGCACCACATCGCCGACATCGGCTTCTACGGAGCCTCGATCAAGGTCGGCGAGAAGACGGTTCCGGCGTACATCCCGCACATTGGGGGTACGTACGAGGGCGGCGAGGTGCGCTACGGCCAGCGGCTCAAGGCGCGCCTCCCCGCCAAGCGAGTGCCCGAGGCGGTCGAGCGCTGGGTACGCTTCTACGAGTCAGACCGTCAGGATGGCGAGCCGTTCACCGCATTCGTGGACCGCGTCGGCGTCGCCGAGTTCGAGGGCCGCGTGAAGGATCTGACGATGCCGATCGAATTCAACCTCGAGAACATGAACTACTTCATCGACTACAACCGCGAGGTCCCGTTCCAGGTCGTCCGCGGCGAGGGGGAGTGCGCGGTTTGAGCGCCACCATCCCCGATCTGGAGGGCGCGACCGCCCAGGAGGTGCTGGCCTACGGCGTCGAGCAGTTCCATCCGCGGCTGACGCTGGCCTGCTCCTTCCAGAAGGAGGAGTCGGTCCTGTTCCACATGCTCTCGGAGCTCGCGGACGGTCGCGGGTCGCTTCAGGCGTTCACCATCGACACCGGCGTCCTCTTTCCCGAGACGCTGGCGACGTGGAAGCAGTTCGAGGACCGGTTCCCGCAGGTCGCGATCCGGGTCATGGACGCTCGCAGCCCTGATGCGCCGTGGACAGCGCAGAACTGCTGTAGCGCCGCCAAGGTGGCGGGGCTGGAGGCGGCGCTCTCCGACGTCGACGCCTGGATCACCGGCATCCGGCGCGAGCAGGCCACGACCCGGGCAGCCGCGCCCAAGCTCGACCGCGATGAGCGGCGGGGCATCTGGAAGCTCAACCCGCTCGCTGACTGGACCGAGAAGGACGTCTGGACCTACATCTTCAAGCACGATCTGCCGTACAACCCGCTGCACGATCAGGGCTACGCCTCCATCGGCTGCGCTCCGTGCACGCAGCCCGGCGAAGGCCGCGACGGCCGCTGGGCCGGCACCGACAAGACCGAGTGCGGGATCCACGTGGTGTGATGCCGCGCGCTCCCGGATAGCCCTTCCCCCTACCAGCCTGCCCGCTGATGAACCCAGTCCACTATGAGCTGTCCCACCTCGAGACCCTCGAGGCCGAGTCCATCCACATCTTCCGTGAGGTGGCCGCCGAGTTCGAGCGCCCCGTGCTGCTGTTCAGCGGCGGCAAGGACTCGATCGTCCTCCTGCGCCTGGCCGAGAAGGCCTTCCGCCCCGGCAAGTTCCCGTTCCCGATCATGCACGTCGACACCGGGCACAACTTCCCCGAGGTCGTCGCCTTCCGCGACCGCATCGTCTCGGACCTTGGCGAGCGGCTGATCGTCGCCTCCGTCCAGGAGTCGATTGACAAGGGTCGCGTCACCGAGGAGACCGGCCCACGCGCATCGCGCAACCGCCTGCAGACCACGACGCTGCTCGACGCCATCGAGGAGCATGGCTTCGATGCCGCGTTCGGCGGCGCCCGCCGCGACGAGGAGCGCGCCCGCGCGAAGGAGCGCGTGTTCTCCTTCCGCGATGACTTCGGCCAGTGGGACCCCAAGCGCCAGCGACCCGAGCTGTGGTCGCTGTACAACGGCAACATCCGCAAGGGCGAGCACGTCCGGGTGTTCCCCATCTCCAACTGGACGGAGCTCGACGTGTGGCAGTACATCGGCGTCGAGGGGCTCGAGATGCCGTCGATCTACTTCAGCCATGAGCGCGAGGTGTTCGCGCGCGACGGCATGCTCTACGCCCAGAACGAGTTCATCGAGCTCATGGACGGCGAGGAGCCGTTCATGGAGTCGGTCCGATACCGCACGGTCGGGGACATGACCTGCACCGGCGCCGTGCGCTCCACCGCCAGCACCCTGGAGGACGTGGTGGCTGAGATCGCTGCCACCCGCATCACGGAGCGGGGAGAGACCCGCGCCGACGACCGCGTCACCGAAGCGGCGATGGAGGATCGCAAGCGTGAAGGCTATTTCTGAGATGAACGAGAACGGTTCGGCCCCGTCGGCGGCGCAGAACGTCTACGCCGTGCGCCGCCGTAATTCCGAGCTGCTGCGGATAGCCACCGCTGGCTCGGTCGACGACGGCAAGTCCACCCTTATCGGCCGGCTCCTGCACGACTCCAAGTCGATCTTCGAGGATCAGATGGAGCACGTGGTGCAGACCTCGGAGCGGCGCGGCGACGGGTACCTGAACCTGGCGCTGCTCACCGACGGGCTGCGCGCCGAGCGTGAGCAGGGCATCACCATCGACGTCGCCTACCGCTACTTCGCCACGCCCCGGCGCAAGTTCATCATCGCCGACACCCCGGGCCACGAGCAGTACACGCGCAACATGGTCACCGGCGCCTCAACGGCCGACGTCTCGATCGTGCTCGTGGACGCTCGCAAGGGGGTGTCCGAGCAGACGCGGCGCCACATGTACATCGCTTCGCTGCTGCGCATCCCCCATCTCGTGGTCTGCGTCAACAAGATGGACCTCGTCAACTACGACGAGGACGTCTTCTACGGGATCCTCGAGGAGGTCACCAACTGGTCCGCGCGCCTCCAGGTCCCCGACATCACCTTCGTGCCGATCTCAGCGCTGCACGGTGACAACGTGGTCGATCGCTCGCACGCCATGCAGTGGTACGGCGCCGCTCCGTTGCTGTACCACCTCGAGCACGTTGTCATCGCCCAGGACCGAAATCTCAACGACGTCCGTTTCCCCGTGCAGTGGGTGATCCGCCCGATGAGCGATTCGCACCATGATTACCGCGGCTACGCCGGACAGGTGGCCGGTGGGGTCATCTGCCCCGGCTCGGAGATGGTGGTCCTGCCCAGCGGTCAGCGCACCACCGTTGCTTCGATCGACACCTTCAACGGCGAGATCGAAGCGGCCTTCCCGACGATGAGCGTGGCCCTGCGCTTCACCACCGAGATCGACGTGTCCCGTGGCGACATGCTCGTCGAGGCCGACGATCAGCCCATCACCGCCCGTGAGCTCGAGGCGCACATCTGCTGGATGAGCGATCAGCCGCTGGCCGCGCGCGGCAAGTACGCCATCAAGCACACGACCCGCTCGGCTCGCGCGATCGTGGAGGAGATCGAACACCGCATCGACATCAACTCCCTTGAGCACGTCAAGGCCGACCAACTCAGCCTCAACGAGATCGGCCGGGTGCGCCTGCGCTGCAGCGCGCCGCTGGTCGTCGACCCCTACTCGCGCAACCGCACGACCGGCAGCTTCATCCTCATCGACGAGTCCACCAACGACACGGTGGCCGCCGGGATGATCATCAACGCCAGGTCATAGACGAACGGCCACCAGGCCGATCGCCAGCAGCACCAGCGCCAGCCACAGGACCCGCAGCGCGCCCTCGAGGGGCTCGGCGAGCTGTTGCGCGTCGAGTTCGCGCGTGTCGCCGTTGGTGAGGGTCTGGGTGCCGGTGACGTGTGCGGTGCGGCGCCGCAGTTCGCGCACCGGCGTGCTCAGGCGCCGCTGGGCAGCGCTGAGCAGGCAGCAGGCGCCCGCCACCAGCAGCCCGGCCGGGCGGACCTGGAGCGCGTTGACGAAGTAGCCGGTGAAGGCCGGGAATCCGCCCCAGGCCAGCGCGAACCACGCGTCGTCGTGGACGCGGCCCCCGAACAACTCGAGGTTGTAGGCAACGACCAGGAAGGCGCCGAGGGCGACCAGGGGTGCCAGCCACGCCGAGATGGTGATGGCGCCCGCCACGCCGATCGCCACCGCTCCGACGAGACTGGTGACCGCCAGTGCGATCAGCGTGGCGCGGCTCAGCCGGGTCTGGAGGGGGCGCCCGTGGAGCTCGTCGAGCGCGTGGGCGGCGATCCCGACGGCCAGGAAGAACGCGGCCAGCGCAGCGCCGAGCCGGTCGGCGTGGATCACCGGCGCCGCGGCGGCGCCGAGCGCGACATAGCTGAGATGCCAGGCGGTGTAGGGCGGGTGCAGGAGCGTGACCAGGTCGCGCCAGCCGCCGGGGGTCAGGGCGTAGAAGGCCGGCCGTTGCAGCCGGGCGCGCTCAGGTGCGGTCGCCGTCTCTGACCCCCCACATGACGAGGCCGGCGCCGAAGCTCATCCCGCGTCGCGTGACTCCTTCGATTCCGGCCTCGTTCCACAGCCTCGTGAGGTCCGGGTGCGTCGCATGGAACTGCTCGATGTTCGGGCCCAGGAAGCGGCCGACCTCGTACCAGGCGGGCGAGACCAGGCGGCCGAGCACCGGCAGCCCGACGCGGGTGTGGACGCGCCAGAGCTGCTTGAGCACCGCGTTCTCCGGGACGCCGAACTCCACCATCCCGATCCGCCCGCCGGGTGTCACGACGCGGGCCAGCTCGTGAAGGGTGACCGCGGGGTCGTCGACGTAGCGCAGCAGGTAGGTGAAGGTCAGGGCATCGAAGGAGCCGTCCTCGAAGGGCAGGCGCTCCGCCTCTCCGCGGACGAAGGTGACGCCCTGGTCGTTGCGCGCGCGAGCGACGTCGAGCATCGCGTCCGACTGGTCGAGCGCCGTCACGCGCGCGCCGCGTTGCGCGAGCGCCCTCGCCACCATGCCCGTTCCGGTCGCCACGTCGAGGATGCGCTGGCCCGGCCCCGGTCTCACCGCGTCGACCATGGCGCGCCGCCACCGCGGGTCCTGGCCGAAGCTCATCACCGCGCCGGTGCGGTCATACCGCTGCGGCAACCCCTCGAACAGCCGGAGTGCGTGGCGCTTGCGGGGGGAGGTGGCGGCGGAGTCCACGGCTGTTTTCAAGACTACGGAGTTTGGGGGGGTGAATCCGAGCCACCCCCAGGCTCTTATAGATATGACCCCTTTATCCCAACGCCCCACCGTGGGGGTAATCGAGCCACGAGAGCCCGATCCCGCCGACCTGGCTCGATTTCCCCCGTCTGGCGGGGGAGAACGAGCCACGATGGTCCAACTGCTGGGTCGTGGCTCGAAAACCCCCATCTCCGGCGCGCGTGACGAGCGGATCTTCGCCATCGCCGCCGCCCAGCGCAACCGCGTTGCCCGGCGCCAGCTGCTGGCCGCCGGCATCTCCTCGAACACCATCGATCGACTCGCCCGCACGAGTCTCCTACGGCACGTCCACTGCGGCGTGTTTGCCGTCGGCCCCGGCGCTTCGATCCCGCTGGCTGACGAGACCGCGGCCCTCCTCGCCGTGCGCGCCGGCGCCACCCTCAGCCACCACACCGCGGCCATGCTCCTCGGCCTGCGCCCGCCGGCTTCGGGCGACGGCCTCATCCACGTCACCGTCCCGGGCGCGTCCGTTGGGGACCCGACTGGAGTTCGGGCGCACCGAAGCATCATCCTCGCGCCTCGCGACGTCCGGGTCCGAGAGGGACTGCCCGTCACATCGCCCGCCCGCACTCTTCTCGACCTCGCGCCTCTGGTCTCAGCACGCGACGTCGAGCGGGCGATCGATGAGATGGTCATCCGCCGAATCGGCACCGTGCGGGGCGTCGAGGAGCTCCTCGGGCGCGCGGGCCACCACCAGGGACGGGCCGTCCTTGGCGGCGTCGTGGACGCCTACACCACCACAACGTTCACCCGCTCGGTGGCCGAGGAACGCTTCCTGTCGTTGATCCGCGACTCCGGGCTCCCGCAGCCGCTCGTGAACGTCAGACGTCACGGCTACGAGATCGACTTCTTCTGGCCGGAGGAGCGGGTTGCCGTCGAGGTGGACGGCTTTGCCTACCACGGCACACGGGGGCGTTTCGAAGGCGACCGGAGCCGCGACGCAGCGCTCCGGAAAGCCGGTATCACCGTGATACGCGTCACGTGGCGCCAGCTGGAGCGCGACGCAACGGCGGTGCTCGTGGATGTGGCGCAGGCCCTTGTGCGTACTGCCCGGTAAAGTGGCCGCCGCATGTTCTCGAAGGTGCTGATCGCCAACCGCGGCGAGATCGCGGTGAGAATCGCACGCGCGTGTGAGGAGCTTGGGATCGCGACGGTGGCGGTGTACTCCGAGCTTGACCGCGACGCGCTGCACGTCAGGCGTGCGGACGAGGCCTACCTGCTTGGACCTGGCCCCGCCGCGGAGAGTTACCTCAACATCTCCAAGATCATCGAGGTCGTCAACCGGTGCGGCGCCGAGGCGGTCCACCCCGGCTACGGGTTCCTGGCCGAGAACCCCGCCTTCGCCCAGGCGCTGGAGGACAACGGGACCGTGTTCATCGGGCCGCCGGCGTCGGCGATCGAGGCCATGGGATCCAAGACCCGTGCGCGCGAGCTCATGCAGGCGGCGGGCGTGCCGATCGTGCCCGGGACCACCGAGCCGGTGGCGACGATCGAGGAGGCGCAGAAGATCATCGCCGACACCATCGGATATCCGGTGGCGGTCAAGGCGGCGGGCGGCGGCGGCGGCAAGGGGTTTCGCGTCGCCCTCTCCGAGGACAAGCTCCAGGATGCGTTTGAGGGTGCCGCCCGTGAGGGCGAGAAGTTCTTCGGCGACGCCACCGTCTACCTGGAGCGCTACCTGCCCGACCCCCGCCACGTCGAGGTCCAGGTTCTGGCCGACTCGCACGGCAACGTCGTCCACCTCGGCGAGCGCGACTGCTCGGTGCAGCGCCGCCACCAGAAGCTGATCGAGGAGGCCCCGGCCCCGGCCGTCAACGCGCAGCTGCGCCAGAAGATCGGCACGATCGCCACCGAGGCAGCCGCCGCGGTGAGCTACACCGGCGCCGGCACGATCGAGGGTCTGCTCCAGGACGGCGAGTACTTCTTTTTGGAGATGAACACGCGCGTCCAGGTCGAGCACTGCGTCACCGAGATGGTCACGGGCATCGACATCGTCAAGGAGGGCATCAAGGTCGCGGCCGGCGAGAAGCTGTCGATCACCCAGGACGAGGTTGAGCTGCGCGGACACGCCATCGAATGCCGCATCAACGCCGAGGACGCCTCCAAGAACTTCGCGCCCGCCCCGGGCACGATCGGGGACTACCGCGAGCCCGCCGGGCCCGGCGTCCGCGTCGACTCCGGGGTCGGCCCCGGGTCGGAGATCACCCCGATGTACGACCCCATGGTGGCCAAGCTGATCGTCTGGGACGCCGACCGCGAGCAGGCCACCGCCCGCATGCTCAGGGCGCTTCGCGAGTACGAGATCACCGAGCTCAAGACCCTGATCCCGTTTCACCAGGCGATTCTTGCCACCCGGCAGTGGGCCGACGCCGAGACCTGCCGTGACCTCATCGAGGACCGCGACTGGCTCAAGCAGCTTGCCTTCCCCGCGCCCGCCGAGGCCCCCGGCGATGCCGACCAGAACGCCGAGCCGGTGCAGCAGAGCTACACCGTCGAGGTCTCGGGCAAGCGCTTTGACGTCAAGGTGATCGGTCCGCCGGTCGGCGGCGGCGTCCCGGTCAACGGGTCGGCGCCCGCGAGCGTCGCCTCTGCCGGCGCGCGTCGGCCGGCCCGTCGCGCGAGCGGTGGTGGCGGCGGAGGCGGCGGAGGGGACACGCTGGCCTCCCCGATCCAGGGCACGGTGCTCAAGATCGCCGTCGAGGCCGGCGCCGACGTGAACGAGGGCGCGCTCATCTGCGTCGTCGAGGCCATGAAGATGGAGAACGAGATCACCGCCCACAAGGCCGGCAAGGTGACCGAGTTGCCCATCTCCGTCGGCGGGTCGGTCGCCACCGGCGACACGCTGGCCGTCATCACCGCGCCTGCTGGCTAGCGGCGAGCGTGCCCGCCGAGTGGCCGCCAGCGCGCCCGCCGAGTAGCCGCGAGCGCGCCCGCCGAGTGGCCGCCGGGCCCGGCGCCACCGCGCGGGTGGCGCCGGAGGTCGCGACGAAGTCAGCTGAACGTCACGTTGCCCGTGCCGCCGATCGACTCGTATGAGGACAGCGACGGCGCGTTCTGGCCGAAGTTGCACTGGCCCTTATGCGCGCCGCTGGTGAACCGCGAGCTGATGCCGGCGAAGGTGACGGTGATCTTCACTGACCCGGCGATGCCCTGGTAGGGCCCGGTGCCGCCGAACGGCGTCGTCGCCGCGCTGCCGGTGAACACCAGCGAGCACGTCGCCTTGTTGGTGACCGGCTGCGCCTTGTTGAGCTTGTTGTTGAGCGCGGTGGCGTTGATCCAGAAGCCGCCCTTCTTGAGCGTCACCTTCTGGTAGGCGCCGTTGGCGTCGACCTTGCCGTTCTTGTCCACGGTCAACGTCGTGCCGTAGTCACCGATCGCACCGGTGATGAGGATCTTGGCCTTCGTGCTCGAAATGTTCGTCACGAACACCTGGATCGGCCCGCCGGCCGGTCCGGTCGCGGCCAGCGCGGTGGCGCCGGCCCCCGTCAGGCACGTGGCCGCCACGACGACGGCGAGGAGCTTCTGACGTCTCATCTTCGACCTCCCAGGTCGACTGTGTGCGCCGGATCCGGCAGCGCCCGCCCTCGGGCTCCGAGCCACCCCCATCCGGCTCCGCTCAGCCGACCCTACGGGGGGTCGCGTGACCGTTGCGTTAGCGGCCGATGGACGTGAGGTTGTCGGCGTGGAGGCGCTTCTGCGCTGCCGTCGATCGTCCCGGCGGAAGCGTCGCCGCGTTCGGGTCCGACTCGAGCTGCGCCAGGTAGGCGTCGTCCTGTTCCAGGATCTCGCGGGCCCGCTCCGCGGACTGCGGCGCGCCGTGCCCGGGAATGACCCAGTCGGCTTGCTCCACCAGTGGACCCAGGCGTTCCAGGGTGGACCGGTAGGCGGCGACCGAGCCGCCGGGTGACAGCGCCGGGATCTCCACCGGCGACAGGTAGTCGCCGCACACCAGCACCTTGGCCCACGGCATCCAGAACGCCGTCCCGTCGGCGGTGTGACCTCCGGTGCGGTGCAGCTCCAGCTCGTGGGCCCCGGGGCCCGACCCGATCTCCAGGTGCCCGGGGACGGGCAGGGACTGCAGCGAGCCCAGCGCCAGCGGGGGGCGCCCGTCGACGTAGTGCTCCTGGTCAAACGCCCGCAGCTCGCGCTGGGCCTCGCCGAGCTCGGCCGACAGCCGCTCCACGGTGTCCTCGCCACAACCCAGCGCGGCGCCGGGAAAGGCGGTGCGTCCCAGCAGGTGGTCCCAGTCGCCATGGGTGGTGAGCAGGCCGGAGACCGGGAAGCCCGCCTGTTCGAGCACGTCGGGGAGCGCGCGCAGCTCTTCGGGGTAGACCACCGAGTCGACCAGGAATCCCTCGTCGGCGCCGCGCACGGCCGTGCTCGTGGTCTGCCACACGTCGGAGACGAAGACGATCACATCGGCGTGGAGCGCGACGGCGCGCACGGCGCGGCGTGGCGGCGCGATCAGCCGACGCCGACGAGCTTGGCCGCCTCTTTGAGGCTGGCGACCTCGGCGTCGGGCTTCTTCTGCCCGGGCTCGAGCTGCTGCTTGGTCCGGTTGACCCAGATCACCGGGATCTTCTTCTTCAGGCAGGGCTCGATGTCGTGGTAGTAGCTGGCCGCGACGTGGACCCAGCCCTTCTTGGAGCCGATCCGCCGCTCGCACTCGGTGAAGTGAGCCGGGTCGGGCTTGTATGAGCGGACCTGCTGGGCGGTGACGACGAGGTCGAAGTCCAGCGGGATGTGACGCCGGGTCTGACCCAGCAGCTTGTCGTCGATGTTGGAGATCAGCCCGACCTTGTGCTGCTTGGCGATCTTGGTCAGCGTCGGGTTGGTCTCCTTGAACGGCTTCCAGCGATGCACCGAGTCAGGGAGAAAGCCCGAGCGCGACGGCTCCAGCGGCCAGCCGAGCTGCTTGGCGATCTGCACCGCGGTGCGGCGCAGCACCTCGGCATAGAGCTCGTAGGACCCGGCTTCGATCTGCTGCTGGATCTCGTGGAACAGGGGCAGCAACTCGTCGCGCTCGACCGTAAAGCCGTCGCGCTCGGCCTCGGCGCTGAATGCCTCGAAGGCGCCCGTATCCCAGTCGATCAGCGTCCCATAGACATCAAAGGTGACAAATGAGACATTTTTCGGTATGGCCATGTGGGGCCTGATGATGCCACGGCATTGCCCCGTCACGCGTCGTGGTCGTCACCGCCCGCCGCCCGCTCCGCCCGTGATGCCGCCTGCGCACGGGAGTCAATAGAGTGAAACGCCGTCATGGATCTTCTCGAGTATCAGGGCAAGCAGCTGTTCGCCCGCCACGGAGTGCCGGTCCCCGATGGGCAGCCCGCGCGCACGGTTGGCGACGCCGTCGCCGCCGCCGAGGCAATCGGCTATCCGTGCGCGATCAAGGCGCAGGTCCAGATCGGCGGGCGCGGCAAGCTGGGCGGGATCAAGATCGCCAACACCCGCGCCGAGGCCGAGCAGCATGCCCGCGCCATCCTCGGCATGGACATCCGCGGCCTGACCGTGCACGAGCTGTGGATCGAGGGCGCCTCCCAGATCGCATCGGAGTACTACGCCTCGGTCGTGTTCGACCGCTCCGCCAAGGCGCCGCTGGTCATGCTCTCCACCAAGGGCGGCATGGACATCGAGCAGGTGGCCGACGAGGATCCCGACGCGATCGCCAGCCTCCACGTCGACCCGCTGCTGGGCTTCCAGGACTTTCACGGGCGTCGGCTGGCCTACGAGGCGGGGGTCGACGCCGACGTCGTGCGCCCGGTGGGCGCGATGCTGGCCAAGCTCTACGAGGTGTTCACCGCCGAAGAGGCGACGCTGGTGGAGGTCAATCCGCTGATCATCACCCCCGACCGCGACGTCAAGGCGCTGGACGCCAAGGTCACGCTCGACGGCAACGCGCTGTATCGCCACGGCGAGAACGCCGATCTGCGCGACCTCTCGGCCGAGGACCCCCAGGAGGTCATGGCCAAGGAGCGCGGTCTCACCTACGTCAAGCTCGACGGTGACATCGGCATCCTCGCCAACGGCGCGGGCCTCTCGATGTCCACGCTGGACGTCGTGGCCGAGGCGGGCGGGAAGCCGGCGAACTTCCTGGATGCCGGCGGCGGCTCGCGCGCCGACGCGATCACTGCCGCGGTCGAGGTGATCCTCTCCGACGACAAGGTCAAGGCCGTGCTGTTCAACATCTTCGGCGGCATCACCCGCTGCGACGAGGTCGCGCGGGGCCTGATCGAGGCCTTCAAGCAGGTCGAGCCGTCGGTGCCCTTCGTCGTCCGCCTCGACGGCACCAACGGCGAGGAGGGCCGCGCGCTGCTCGCCGAGGCGCAGTTGCCCAACGTGCACACCGAGTCCACGATGGACGGCGCGGCCGCCAAGGTCGTGGAACTCGCGAAAGCGGCGTTGTGAGCATCCTCGTCGACGAGAACACCCGACTGTGCACCTCGGGCATCACCGGCCGCGAGGGCACGTTCCACTCGCTGCGCAACCGCGAGTACGGCACCCAGGTGGTCGCCGGCGTGACCCCGGGCAAGGGCGGCCAGGACGTTGAGGGCATCCCCGTCTTCAACACCTTCCACGCGGCGGTCGAGCAGGAGAGCGCCAACACGGCGATGATCTTCGTGCCCCCCCGCTTCGCCGCCGACTCGATCCTGGAGGCCGAGGACGCCGGGATCGAGCTCATCATCTGCATCACCGAGGGCATCCCCGCCCACGATGAGATGCGCGTCTACAACACGCTCAAGAAGAACGGCCGCAGTCGCCTGATCGGGCCCAACTGCCCGGGCATCCTCTCGCCGGGCAAGGCCAGCGTCGGGATCATCCCGGCGTCGTTCTTCAGCGCCGGCAACGTCGGCGTGGTGTCGCGCTCGGGCACGCTCACCTACCAGATCGGCAACGTCCTGGCCCAGAGCGGGTTCGGCAACTCGTCGATCGTGGGCATCGGCGGAGACCCCGTCCCCGGCACCGACTTCATCGACGTGATCGGGATGTTCCAGGACGACGACGAGACCGAGCTCATCGTCATGTGCGGCGAGATCGGCGGCGACGCCGAGGAACGGGCCGCCGAGTTCATCGGCGACCACGTCACCAAGCCGGTCATCGGCTACATCGCGGGCTTCACAGCGCCGCCGGGCAAGACGATGGGCCACGCCGGCGCCATCGTCTCGGGCTCGAAGGGCACCGCCGCCGCCAAGGCTGCTGCGCTCGAGGCCAAGGGCGTCAAGGTCGGCCGCACTCCGACGCAGGTCGCCGAGACCGCCGTCTCGCTGCTCGGCAAGTAGCCGCCACCAGCCGCCGAGGCGGGCGGTAGGCTCGCGAGCGATGCCCGAGAAATCGATCCTGGACGCGCGCCTGGCCGAGATCGATCGCCGCCTGCGCACGATCCAGTCCGGGCTGGCGCCGACCGTCGAGGCGGACCCGGCGCAGAGCCCGAGCATGGCGCGCGTCGTCCCCCCGGACGCCGCGCCGGTGCCCAAGCGCCTGTCCGACGCGCCCGACCGGCAGGCCGCCGAGCTGGTGGCGCAGCTGCGGGCCCTGGTCGACGCCCATGAGCGCCTGCTGGCGTCCGCGCGCGACCGTCTGGAGGGGCGGGCGCCGGTTGCTGGGGACTCGTGGGTGAGCGTGTCGGCAGGGCCGTTTGCCGGCACCGAGGCGCTCCGGCGCTTCGAGGGGTCGTTGCGGGCGCTGCCCGAGGTGGGCGAGGTCGTGCTGCGCGAGTTCGAGGGCGAAAACCGCGCCGTCATCGACGTGCACCTCGCCGAGCCAACCCCGTAGTCTTAGGGGCCGTGGCAGGCACGATCTCATTCGCCCGGGGCGCGCCCTCGCTCGACATCGTCGACGTCGAGGGGCTGCGCGCGGCAGCCGACCAGGCCTTCAGCGCCGATCCCGGCAGGATGACCGCCTACGGCACCGCTGTCGGGTACGTGCCGCTGCGCGAATGGATCGCCGAGCGCCACCAGGTCGCCCCCGAGCAGGTCCTGGTCACCAACGGGTCGATGCAGGCCGACGCGTTCCTCTTCGACGCGCTCGTCAGCGCCGGGGACACCGTGGTGGTGGAGCTGCCGACCTATGACCGCACGCTGCTGTCGCTGCGCAACCGTGGCGCCGACGTCCGCATGATCCAACTCGAGCCCGATGGGATCGACGTGGCCGCGCTCGAGCGGGTGCTCACGGCGGGGGCGCAGCCCAAGCTCGCGCACATCATCCCCAACTTCCAGAATCCCGCCGGCTACACGCTGTCCGAGCCCAAGCGCCAGCGGCTGCTCGAGCTCGCGCGGGCCCACAACTTCACGATCTTCGAGGACGACCCGTACGTGGCGCTGCGCTTCTCGGGCCAGGCGCTGCCGACGATGCTGTCGATCGGCTCCGACGTCGTGGTCTACGCGTCCTCGTTCTCCAAGACCGTGTGCCCCGGGATCCGCGTCGGCTACCTCGTCGGCCCCGAGGAGCTGATCGCCAAGATCGTCAAGATCGCCACCGGCACCTACATCTCGCCCAACATGGTGGCCCAGGCGATCGTCAACCAGTTCTGCCGCTCGGGGGCCATCGAGCGCTCGATCGAGACGGTGCGCGAGGCGCTGCGCGAGCGTGCCCGAACGCTGTGCGACGCGCTGACCGAACATCTTCCCGAGGCGAGCTTCGTCGAGCCTGAGGGCGGATACTTCCTCTGGGTCGACCTCCCCGACGGGACCGACGTAGCTGCCCTGTTCGACGCCGCCGCCATCCGTGGCGTCCAGTTCGTCAAGGGCACCGACTTCGTGCTGGAGGGCGCCGAATCGTCGTTGCGCCTCGCCTACTCGGGCGTGACCCCTGCAGAGATCAGGGAGGGCGTCCAGCGCCTGGCCGAGGCTTACGCCGAGGTCGGCCGCGAGGTCAATGCGGCGTGACGAGCTGAGGGCGCTCGGCGACCTCGCCGGAGACGCCGCAGCCGGCATCGCCACCCAGGCGCGAGAGGTCCACGAGGGCATCGCCGCGCGCGTGTTCGGCGCGCTCGGGCCCACGGCGGCGCCGGTCCGCATCGCCCACGACCAGATCTCCGGCCGCGCCTACGCCGCCGCCTCCGCGCTGACGGGCGCCGTGGTCCGCGGCGGCGCGGCCGCCGCGAGCCTGGCCCGGCGCGAGGACGCTCCGTCGCTCACTGACGCCCCCCGCGGCCGCCTGGCCGTGGGCGCCATCAACGGGATGTGGGGGGACCGGCTGCACCGCGATGACAGCGCGCTCGAGACGCCGATGGCGGTGCGCGCGGGCGGACGCGACGTGGCGCGTGACGCCTCCTCGCTGCGGCGGGCCTTCCCGGACGCCACCTCCCGGCTCGCGGTTTTCATCCACGGCCTGTGCGAGACCGAGGATGCGTGGCGGCTCGGCGCGGCACGTCACGTCCCCTACGGCGATCGCCTGCGCACTGAGCTCGGCTACACGCCCGTCTACGTCCGCTACAACAGCGGGCGCCACATCTCCCACAACGGACGCGCGCTGGCCGCCCTGCTCGAGGAGCTCGCCACTGCGTGGCCGGTCGAGGTGGCCGAGGTGGCGCTGATCGGACATTCGATGGGGGGCCTCGTCGCCCGCGGGGCCTGCCACTACGCCGGGGTGGGTGGGGACGGGGTCTGGCGGGAGCGCGTCCGTCACGTGTTCATGCTCGCCACGCCGCACAGGGGCGCGCCCCTGGAGCTCGGCGCCAACGCGGTGTGCCACGCCGCCGCCCGGATCCCGGAGCTGAGACCCTTCGCCACTCCGATCCGCGTGCGCAGTGTCGGCGTCAAGGATCTGGCCTACGGCTACGTCGTCGACGCTGACTGGGAGGAGCACGATCCCGATGCGTTCTGGACCAACACCGGCACGGTGGTGCCGTTCCTGACCACCGCGAACCACTACTTCGTCAGCGCCAGCCTCAGCCGGGAGCCCGACGCCCCCGCCGGGCGTCTTCTGGGCGACCTGCTCGTGCTGCGTCCGAGCGCGTGGTCACACGACGGTCGGGGCGAGCGACTGCAGTTCCCCGTCGACCAGTACGCGCATGTGGGTGGGGCGACGCACTTCGATCTGCTCAACCATCACGCGGTCTACGAGCAGATCCACCGCTGGCTGGCGGCGGGCGCGCCTCGGCTGCCGGCCGCCGCGTGACCGAGGGTCAGCGCCCGTAGCGGCCGCCGAGCACGAGCTGCTCGGGCAACGCGGTGCGCGGTGGTGGTGAGGGGTCGGCCAGGACCGACACGGTCTCGGCGACGCTGAAGGTCACCGACGCGGTGCTGTCATCGGCGGTGACCTGGACCTCCTCGCCGTCGTTGGCGGCGACGGTCCCCTTCAGCCCGGGCTCGATCCCGGCGGTCTTGAGGTAGTGCAGCAGGTCCTCAGCCTCGTTCTCCAGCCGCAGGATGGTGACGGCGGCGCCGACCTCGCAGTCGGCCAGCGGCACGCCGACGATCCGCTCGCCCACCTTGATGGGATGGCCGTGCGGGCACGTGGTTGCGTTGCCCACGGCGCTGCGGATGTAGGCCTCAAAGCGCGGCGTCATCGCGTACTCGAGCTTCTCGGCCTCCTCGTGCACGTCGTCCCACGGCACCCCGACCACGTCGGTGAGGAAGCGCTCGATCATCCGGTGGCGGCCCACGATGCGCTTGGCCTGCTCACGGCCGGATTCGGTGAAGTCGATCTTGCGCCCGTCAGTGCGCTCGATGAAGCCGTCGCGCTCGAGGCGCCCCAGCATCTCGTGCACCGTCGGCGCCGAGAGCCGCATGGCCCGCGCCAGGTTCGCGCCCGTCATCGGCAGCTGCGCCTCAAACAGCCAGAACAACGACTCGAGGTACTCCTGCTCGGCAGCGGTGACCTGAGGCTCAGCCATCACCTGATCCTATCGGGGCGCTCACAGCTACCATCGCGCACAGCGTGCCGCTTCCGCTCAAGCCCCCGATCGAGCCTCAGCTCGCCCGTTCGGGCAAGGAGCTGCCGCTCGGCGATCAATGGGCGTATGAACCGAAGTTCGATGGCTTTCGCGCCATCGCATTCGTTGACGGCGACGAGTTCACAATCCAGTCGCGCAGCGGCAAGCCGCTCGAGCGCTACTTCCCCGAGCTGCGCTTCCCTCCGGGGCGTTACGTGGTGGACGGCGAGATCGTCATCGACGCGGAGGATGGCCAGCAGGACTTCGGCGCTCTGCAGCAGCGCATCCATCCGGCCGAGAGCCGGATCCGGATGCTGGCCGAGCAGACGCCGGCGCGCTATGTGGCCTTCGACCTGCTGGCGCGCGACGACGACGAGCTGCTGGCGCTGACCTTCGCCGAGCGCCGGGCCGCGCTGGAGGAGCTGGTGCGGGCGGGGATCGATCTCACGCCGCTCACGCGCGACCCCGATGGGACCGCCGACTGGCTCCGCGACGGCGAGGGCGTCGTGGCCAAGGAGCTCGGAGCGCCCTACCGCCCGGGGCAGCGCAAGGGCATGGTCAAGGTCAAGCGGGTGCGGACGATCGACGCCGTGGTCGCGGGCTACCGGCCCGGCAAGGAGGAGGGGACGGTCGGCTCGCTGATCCTGGGCCTGTACGACGCCGACGGCAGCCTGCACGTGGTGGGGCACTCCTCCGGGCTGCGCGCCGCCGAGAAGCGGGAGCTCGTGAGGCGCCTGGAGCCCTATGAGACCGGGGAGCGCGGGCACGGCGATCCCAGCCGCTGGCAGAGCGAGCGCGAGCTCGAGTGGATCGCGCTGCGACCGGAGCTGGTGGTCGAGGTCACCTTCGACCACGCCAGCGGGGGCCGGATCCGCCACGGCACCAAGATCCTGCGCTGGCGCGACGACAAGCCTCCGGCGGATTGCCGCCTGGAGCAGATGAAGTCCTGACAACCCGACGAGGGAGATGAACGATGCCGCTAGAGGGTGAGTACGCGCCGAGCTCGGCCAAGTGGGTGCGTGACCAGGTGGAGGAGATCGAGAGCTCGGGTGGGACCAGCGGGACCGTGCTGCGCGGGGTCCCGGTGATCGTCGTCACCTCCCAGGGCTCTGCGTCCGGCAAGCTGCGCAAGAACCCGGTAATGCGCGTGGAGCATGGCGGCCAGTATGCGGCGGTGGCGTCCAAGGGCGGCGCCCCCGAACATCCGGCGTGGTACCGCAACCTCGTGGATCATCCGCTGGTGGAGGTCCAGGACGGCCCGTCCAAGGGAGATTTCACCGCCCGCGAGCTCAGTGGTGACGAGCGCGCGCAATGGTGGGACCGGGCCGTCGCCGTGTGGCCCGACTACGCCGAATACCAGACCAAGACCGACCGCCAGATACCGGTGTTCGTGCTGGAGCCCGCGAGCTGACGGCTCGCAGGTGAGCCGCATCCCCGGCGTGCCGGTCACCGTCCTGGTTGCGCCGGACTCGTTCAAGGGGACCTTCAGCGCATCGGAGGTGGCGGCCGCGATCGGTCGCGGGCTGCGGGGCGCCGGACGCCCGGTCGACCTGTGTCCCGTCGCCGACGGCGGCGAGGGCACGCTGGACGCGCTCGCCGCCGGCCTCGGCGCCGAGCGGCGGCACGCCGACGCGACCGATCCGCTGGACCGGCCGATCCAGGCTGAGTTCGGCGTGGCCGCCGACGTGGCCATCGTCGAGACCGCGGCTGCGTCCGGGCTCGGCCTCGTGACCCCCGCCGAGCGCGACGCCTTCGCCGCCACCACGGCCGGCACCGGTCGGCTCATCGCCGCCGCCATCGACGCCGGCGCGCGGACGGTCTACCTCGGGGTGGGCGGGAGCGCCACCACCGACGGCGGGGCTGGCGCAATCAGGGCGATCTCGTCTGCGGGTGGGTTGCGCGGGGCGCGGTTGGTGGTGCTCTGCGACGTGCGCACGCCCTTCGAGGACGCCGCCAAGGTCTACGGTCCCCAGAAGGGGGCCGATGCCGGTGACGTCAAGCGGCTCACGGCCCGGCTCCACGCTCTGGCCCGCCGCTTGCCGCGTGACCCGCGCGGCCTGCCGATGACGGGCGCCGCGGGTGGCCTGTCCGGTGGGCTGTGGGCGGCGCTCGGCGCCGAGCTCGTGCCTGGGGCCGCCTTCGTGCTCGACGAGGTGGGGTTCGACGGGCGCATGCGCTCCGCGCGCGCGGTGGTGACCGGGGAAGGAAAGCTCGACATGCAGAGCCTCGTCGGCAAGGTCGTGTCCGAGGTCGCCACCCGCTCGCGGCAGTCCGGGGTCCCATGTCACGCCGTCGTCGGCACCCGCGAGCTCGATTCGATGGGCGCCCGGATCCTCGACCTCGACCGGGTGATCGAGGCGTCGACGCTCACCGAGCTCGAGGCCGCGGGGCGCGCGCTCGCCGAGGTCCTGTGACGAGCGCGCGCCGCCGCGGGCGGATCAGTGGGCGAACGCCGCGGTCGTGCTGGCGATCTCGGGCGGAAGCGGTGCCTTGAGCGACTCGAGCATGCTTGTCTTCTCGGCGAGAGCCTCGAGCAGCTCGTCGGCCATCTCCTTGTGCATTCCGGCCCGCACCACGACGCGCAACACGCTCAGATCCTGGCGGTTCTCCGGGAAGCTGTAGGCGGGTACGAGCCAGCCGCGCTCGCGCAGCCGGTCCGATACGTCGAACACCGTGTAGTTCTTGACGTCGCGATTGGTCGTGAACGCGAACACCGGCAGCTCGGTGCCGTCGGAGATGAGCCGGTACGGGCCCATGTCGGCGACGCCGCTGGCGATGTAGCTGGCCACGCGCTGCAGCGTCTCCATCATCGCCGTATAGCCCTGGCGCCCCAGGCTCATGAACATGAAGTACTGGGCGATGACCTCGCTCCCGGGCCGGGAGAAGTTCAGCGCGAACGTCGGCATGTTGCCGCCGAGGTAGTTGACGTTGAACACGAGGTCGCTGGGCAGCGCTTCGGCGTCGCGCCAGATGGCCCAGCCCACCCCGGGGTAGACGAGCCCGTACTTGTGGCCCGAGGCGTTGATCGACTGCACCCGTTCCAGGCGGAAGTCCCACTCGAGCTCTGGCACCAGGAACGGGGCCACGAAGCCACCCGAGGCGGCGTCGACGTGCAGGGGGACGTAGCAGCCCTTGTCCTCTTCGAGCTTGTCCAGGGCCTCCGCGATCTCCTTGACCGGCTCGTAACTGCCGTCGAACGTCGAGCCGAGGATGGCCACTACGCCGATCGTGTTCTCGTCGCAGGCGGCGATTGCGCGGTCGGCGGTGAGATGGAACGTCTCGCCCTCCATGGGCACGAGCCGCGGCTCGACCTCCCAGTAGCGGCAGAACTTCTCCCAGCACACCTGGACGTTGGCGCCCATCACCAGGTTGGGCTTGTCGGTGGGCTTGCCGGCCTTCTCCATGCGCGCGCGCCAGCGCCACTTGAGGGCCATGCCCGCCAGCATCGCGGCCTCGCTGGAGCCCGTGGTGGAGCAGCCGGTCGCGGTGACGTGCTCGGGCGCGTTCCACAGGTCGGCAAGGATGTTGACGCAGCGGGACTCGATCTCCGCGGTCTGCGGATACTCGTCCTTGTCGATCATGTTCTTGTCCGCGGTCTCGGCCATCAGGAGCTCCGCGGGCTTGGGCATCCAAGTGGTCACGAACGTGGCCAGGTTGAGTCGCGCCTGACCGTCGAGCAGCAGCTCGGAGCTGATCACCTCGTACGCGGAGTCGTTGCCGAGCCCGTTGTCAGGCAGGTGGTCGATCGGCAGCTCCGCGTCGCCTCCCTGCGTGGCGGGGAGCCTCAGCGGATGGTTGTGCCTGCGGTCCTGCGCGCGCGAGGTGAGTGCCATAGGGGCCTCTCTCTTTCGGACGTGAGTGTGCGTGACGGTGCGACCTTCGCGGCCTCCATGCCCCCTATGAAGCGTGACGCGGGCGCTCGACAGCACATCGCCCGAACCGGATGATCCGGGCTTCGGGCGTGCACGAGCGGAGCGGTCGACCGGCGGCGGTCTCCGGGCCGCCCAGCTGCGCTAGTTCGTGGCCAGGATCACGTCCGATGCCTTGACGACGACGGTCACCTGGCTGCCTTCGGCCAGGCCCAGGTCATCGACGGCCTCGACCGTGATCGAGGACACGATCCGCTGCCCGCCGACGTCGACCACGACGTTGGCGATGGCCGCGCCCTTGCGAACCTCCTTGACCGTCCCGGCTAGCTGGTTGCGTGCGCTGAGCTTCACGTCGGATCCTTTCTGATCAGAGGGCAAGGGTATGTTTCCAGAGGTGAGCACAAACCTGACCCTGGGAGAGGCGGCTTCCGCCATCGGCGTCAGCGCCGACACGCTGCGGCGCTGGGATCGCGCCGGCAAGCTCAAGACGTTCCGTGACGAGCGCAATCGCCGCATGGTCAGCGCCGAGGAGGTCCGCCGCCTCACGCGCCGGCCTCAGCGCCACGAGACCGGACGGCGCCTGTCGGCCCGCAACCGGCTCGCCGGCGTGGTCCGCTCGGTCGAGGTCGACGGCGTGATGGCCCTGGTCGAGATCGAGGCCGGCCCATTCCTCATCACCGCCGCTGTCACCCGCGACTCCGTGGAGGAGCTGGCGCTCGCGCCCGGAGTGGAGGCGACCGCCACGGTCAAGGCGACGTCGGTCATGGTCGAGCGGGGCTAGTGCCCCGAAGGCCCGGCGTCACGCCTCGCCCGTGATCCCCGAGGACTTCCACGACTTCTTCGTGGCTGCCGCCGGGGTGGCGGGCGCGCTCGTGGGCCTGCTGTTCGTCGCCGTGTCGGTCACGCAGGAGCGACTGGCCAAAGAGGGCGAGAGCCAGATCCACCGCGTCCGCGCGTCCGCGGCCCTGACCTCGTTCTCCAACGCGCTGGCGGTGTCGCTGTTCGCCCTCATCCCCGGGATCGGGGTGGGCTGGACCTCGGCGGTCGTGGCGATCCTGGGCATGGTGTTCATCGCCGCCTCGCTCCTCTCCCTGATCCGTCTGCGCGCCCAGCACGGCAGCCCGCCGCGTGACGCCCTGTTCCTGGCGGGACAGGCCGTGACCCTGGTGATCCAGCTGGTGGCCGGCATCAGCGCGATCCACAGCCCCGACAGTACCGGCGACGTCCGCGCGATCGCGATCGTCGTCATCGTCAGCTTCTTCATCGGCGTGGCCCGGGCGTGGGAACTGATCGGCGGGCCCGAGATCGGCCTGCTGCACGAGCTGCGCCTCCTGGGCCGTCGCGACGCGGCGGATTAGGCTTGGCGCGAGCCGCTACGCGGCCTCCCACACCACATCCAGCCGCGGCGGTTTGCGGAACACCAGCCCCCGCACCTCCGCCGGCCGCTCCGGGTCCAGGTGCAGCCCCGGGAGCCGGCCCAGCAGCGCGCCCAGTGCGGCGCGCGCCTCCAGCCGCGCCAGGTGCACGCCGACACACACGTGGGGGCCCTGAGCGAAGGCCACGTGGCGGCGCAGATTGGGCCGCTCCGGGTCGAACGCATCGGGATCGGGGAACACCGCCGGGTCGCGATTGGCCCCGGTGATCGACAGCCGGACCAGGTCGCCGGAGGCAATGGCCGCGTCGCCCAGCGTGACGTCGGCGGTGGCATAGCGGTCGACCACCGCGGCGGCGGGCTCGAGCCGCAGCGACTCATCGATCGCCGCGCCCAGCGCCGCCGGGTCCCCCCGCGCGACCTCCGCGCGGCCGGGCGCCGCCAGCAGGTACAGCGCGGCGTTGGCGATCATGCCTTCCGTCGTCTCGATCCCGCCGAACAGCAGCACCGCGGCGTTGGAGATGACCTGATCGGCTGACAGCGACCCGCCGGAGGCGGCTGCGGCCAGGAGCGACGAGTCGTCGCCGCCCGCGATGACCGACCGCAGCCGGTCGCTGAGGGCGGCGAACGCCTCCTCCCCGGCGATAGTCGCGCCGGTCCCGGCGGTGATCGATGTCACCGAGGCGACGATCGCCTCATACCAGCCCAGCACGTCGTCCACCTCGCCACCGCCCAGACCCAGCGCCCGGGTGACGATGGACGCCGCCATGGGCCCCGCGAACGCGCGGCGCAGCTCAGCCTCGCCCGCTGGCGCGAGCGCGCCGATCAGTCGATTGGCTTCGTCTTCGGTGGTCTGAGCGAACCGGCCCGCCACCTCGCCGGCGCGGAACGGCCCCACGAACGGCGCGCGGTGGCGATCGTGCTCGTCCCCGTCGAGGCTGAGCATGCTGGGACCCACCACCTGGGCGGTCGAGAACTGCGGATCGTCCACGGTGAACGTCCGGGCGTCGCGCATCGCCGCCAGCACGAGGTCGTGGCGGGTGACCAGCCAGCCCTCCAGGCTCGGCACCCACGACACGGGCTCGGCCGCGCGCAGCCGGGCCAGCGCTCGATGGGGGTCGCGGTCCAGCTCCGCCGGCGTGATCGCTGCGCCCAAGGGGAAGGTCGCTCGCTTGTGAGCGTCTGCGGGCTCCACGTGGCCCGGATTGTGACCGGATCGTCATTCCGCCGGCCGTCTCCCCGGCGGCGGCTGGCAGCCGAGGTCGATGAGATGTCGGACGAAGGCGATGCGGTCGCGGTCGGGGTGGAAGGGCTCGATGCCGTCGCGCAGCAGCGCCCCCACTCGCTCGATGTCGAACAGCAACGCCAGCTTGCCCGGCGGGTCGTCCCACTCGCCCGCGTCATAGCGATCGGTCCACGCCGCCAACGCCGCCAGCGCCTCGACCTGGATCTCGTCCTCCCACCATTGCGTGCGCACGGCCAGCCGGTATCGCACCCGCAGCGCGCACACGTCGCTCCAGAGCCGCTCGAACCACAGCCACCGCTCGCGCGGCAGCAGGCCGCGCCACGTCAGCGGCCAGCGGATCGTCTCGTCATCGGACCACCCGTCGTCCTGGGACGGGTCGTCGCGCCAGTCGTCGGGTCCCTGCCAGTTCATGTGGCCAACCTCCTCAGTCGACGGTCCTCAAACCACATCCGCAGGCGCACCTCCGCGGGCGGCAGCCGGCCGTAGAGCAGCAGCGCCCGCCCCGCGGGCAGCTGGCGCAGCGCCTCGGGCGCCACCAGCGGCCGGCGGCGCACGCCAATCGTTCGGCTGCCCCCGCCGGACCCGACCGTGCGCGTCGTCTCGCGCGCCTCCTCCTCGCCGGCCAGGCCCGAGAAGTAGCGCAGCGTGTCCAGATCGGCGACGCCAGGCAGCAGCATCCGCGCTCGATGGCTGTTGACCACCGTTTCGGTCTGGCGGCCATAGCGGCTGCGCGCCTGGGCCAGGTCGTGGAAGATCGAGACGAGCTGGATGTTGTGGCTGGGCGCCGTCGAGGCGATCTCCGCCAGGTTGGGCAGCGGCGCGACGTTGCCGGCCTCGTCCAGGCACAGCAGCATTGGCAGCTCCAGCCGCCCCCCGGCCAGCGTGGCGCGCTCGTAGGCGCGATCGACGATCTCCGACAGCAGCGCCAGGAAGATCGGGCGCAGCAGCTTCGACGCCTTGGCGTCGCCGATCAGATACAGCGTCGCGCGCTCGTCCAGCAGCGCGTCGGGGGTGATCTCCGAGGATCGCGCCGAACGCAGCACGCGGGCGAAGCGGTACGCCCGCAGCAGCCCCTGGGCGGTCGCCTCGATGGAGGAGCGCGTGCGGTCGGCCTGGGCCTCGAAGGCCCGCAGGGCGTCATACGCGGAGTGCGCACCCTCCAGCTCGGCCTCGTCACGCGCGGACCCGGTCAGCTGCGAGATCGCTCCATCGAGCTCGCGCGAGCCCTGGCCGTAGGTCCAGCGCACCACCGTGTCCATCCCCACGCCCGCCCGGGCCGCCGTGTACAGCAGGGGAGCGAGGCGCTGCTCAGCGGCGATGGCCCAGAAGTCGCCGCCCTCCACGCCGCGCTGATCGAGCTCGCCCGCGGCCGCCAGCCGCCAGGCGACCTCGAGCGCGCCGTCCCACGTCGCCGCCCCGCGCAGCGGCGACCATGTCTGCGCCTCGGCGCCCGAAAGCTCGAACGGGTCGAACACGAACACTGGCCCGAGCGCGCGGCGGCGGCTCACCGTGGACGACAGGAGATCGGTCTTGATCGAGGACGCGACCGCGGGCCCGTCCCACTCGAGCAGTGCGGGGACCGCGAGCCCCGCCGACTTGCCTGACTGGGGCGGCCCGAAGGCCACGAGCGCATGGCGCTGCTCGGCGTACAGCAGCCGGCCACCGCAGCGGCCCAGGGCCAGCCGCCCCGTCCGGGCGCGCCCATACAGCGTGCGCAGCTCACCACGCGAAGCCCACCGGGTTCCTGCCGGGCGCCGCCCCAGGCGGGTCAGGAGTCCGGCACGCGAGGCACCGGCCGCGAGCGCCGCCCCGCACGCGCCGAGCATCGCCAAGGCGCCGTAGAAGCCGGCCGTGCCCGGCAGCAGCCCCCGGGCGCCGGGCGGCCAGGCGGCGGCCGGGTGCGCGAGCCGCCCCGGGAGGCGCGCCAATACCGTTGCGAGCTGGCCGGCGCCGACGCGGGGCCACCCGTGACCGAACAGGAGGCCGGCCAGCCCACCCCACAGCCAGACCGCCCCGGCGAGCGCGGCGGTTCCGCCGATGACCGCCAGCAGTGCGGCGTCCGACACGCCGCCGGTGCGCTCGTCTCTCATCGGCGCCTCCCCGGATCGCCCGTCACGCTCATCCCGGCGTCGGTGTTCGTCAGCCGTGTCTCGATCCGCGAGCGGTGATGGGCGACGACGAACGAGCGCGCGCCCACCCGCCACAGCGCCTGTCCCGGCGACAGCATCGACACGAGCCGCGCCTCGCTGCCCGAGAGTCCCAGCAGCGAACGGGTGAGCGGCACCTGACTCTCGTCCTGGTGGTAGACGATCCGCGTCGACGCGTCCGCGACGAGCCCCTCGGCGATGCGGGCGGCGCGCGAGCCGGCGTCGCCCGCGGCCTGGAGGTCGGCCAGCTTGTGCAGCACGACGAGGTTCATCACCCCGAACTGGCGCGCCAGCTTGAAGTTGGATTGAAACCACTCGCCCAGGCCGGTGTGCTGGACGATCTTCCACGACTCGTCGGCGACGTTGATCAGCCGCTCGCGGCCGGGTCGCTCGGCGGTCCGCGCCAGCAGCGCGCTGATCCAGGCGCTGGCGCAGGCCATGAGGATGCCCACCGCCGGCGAGTCGCGCACCGCATGCAGGTCGAGCACGAGCAGCTTGGCGTCCAGGTCGAGGCCCGGCGACGTGGGGCCGTCGAACATGCCGCGCAGCGGGCCCTCGCACAGGTCCTGAAGGGCGAGCGCGGCGCGGCGGGCATCGGCGGCGAGAGCCGCGACGGTGGTCTCCATCCGCTGTGCCATGGCGTCCACCGGCGCGAACAGCAGCCGGGCGATCTGCGGCAACGTCGGCTCGCCGTCCCCCTGCGCGCGCACCACGCGCAGCGCCTCGCGCAGCGCTCCGGCCTCGACCTGGGTCAGGGCGTCACCCACTGCGGCGACTGTGACCGCGCGCAACAGTTCGAGCTGGGCGTGCTCCTCCGGACGGGAGGCCAGCGGATTGACCCGCACCCCGCTGCCGGGGACGAGCGAGATCGGCCGCACGCCCACGGCGTCGCACAGCGGTCCGTACTCGCGCTTGATGTCCAGGACGAATGCCCGCCGCCCGAACAGCAGCATCCGCCACAGCAGCGTCTTGACCAGTGCGCTCTTGCCCTGACCGAGTTTGCCGAGCACGATCACGTTGGGATCGTCCAGCGTGCCGTCGCCGTAGAGGACCCACGGGTCGTAGCAGAAGGCGCCGCCGCCGGCGTCTCGGCCGATGTAGGCGCCGCGGCCGCCGAGGCCGCCCGCGTTCATGAACGGGTAGATCGCCTGGGCGTGACGGGTGGTGCAGCGATGGCCGGGCCGCTCCACCGCGCGCCGGCTCATCGCAGGCCCCGGGCCATCGGGAGGGTGAACGTGAACGCGTCGGCCTGCTGACCGTAGAGACGGTGCAGCTCCAGCCGCGCCCGCGCCGCCTGCTCCAGCACCTCCGCGCAGGCACGCCGTAGGTCATCGGGATCCCGTCCCGTGACGGTGACGAACCCGCTGAGCCGGACCTCGGCGTGCCCGGCGGCCAGTTCGGCCTCGCGCCGGATGGTGGCGTCGGCCGCTTGGCGCTGGCGGGCGGTCTCGGACTGCCCGAAGCGCGCGCGGAGCTCACGGTCTGCGCGGTCGCGGGTGACGGCGGCCTCGACCTCGCGCGTGGAGCGGTCGGCCGCCAGCGGCTCGAAGGTCACCGACACCGTGCGGACCGCTCCCGAGTGGCCCAGCAGCGCGTCCATGAACATCGGCGAGACATCGATCCGCGGCCAGGCCCCGATCCAGTACGTCGCGTGCAGGGCGCCATCGCACTGGTAGTGCTCCCAGGCCTCGCGCGCCCCCAGTGGCCACGCATTGACCTCGTCAAGGCCGTCGCGGTCCGTGTCGCAGGTCTCGAGGACGGTCAGCTCTGTGCGGGCGTATGGATCGAATGCGGTCCTCAGCGCGCGGGCGAGCTGGCCCGGGCTCAGGGCGCCGAGCACTACGACCTCGGCCGCTTCCAGGCCCTGGGCGACCCGCTCGGTCTGCTCGAGCAGCGCCCGCATGACGGCCCGTCGGTCGCGAACGCGTTGGGCGTCGACTTGGACGGCGAGCAGGATCTCGTGCTCCTGGCTCACGCGCGCGGTCGAGGAGATCAGCTCGAGGTAGGAGTCGATCATGGGCGTGCCGCGCAACGGCACCGCCGGATCGCGCTCGGCGTGAACCCACCGCACTAGCTCGTCGCCCTGCGCCGGGGCGGTGCGCTCGATCCACTGCAGGCGCCGGATGGCGGTGCCGCCCGCGCCGGAGAGCACCAGGCCCCAGCGCGCCAGCCGCCGTTCCTGGGCGTCGTGATCCAGCAGCGAGAACGACGCCACGCGGCACGCCAGCACCGACGTCAGCCGCCTGCCGGACCGTTCCGAGAGCGCTCCGAGCCGCCGGCCGTGGTAGTCGGCGGCCATCAGGCGCACGTCGCGCAGCGCCGGCGGAGCGACCGGCGATGGACCTCGGATGCGCAGGCCGCGCCCCGCGTCTGCCGGCGCGTGGCCGCCGGCGCTCGCGACCCCGGACGCGAACCGTCGGCGCGCCAGTCGCCGGGCCCAGAAGGCCAGCGTCAGGGGGAGCCACTCCTCCACGGTCCGCCCGCCGACCGGCGCAAACGACGCCGCCAGGGCTCCCGCGACGAGTCCCAGCGCGAGGAGCGCGCCCACGGCCGACGGCGAAGCGTCGATTGCGGCGATGCCGGCCATCCCCGCGGCGGCGACCACGGCTGCCTGGCCGGCGCGCACCGGGCCCAGCAGCCCTCGTCGCTCGAGTGGACCGAACGTGTAGGTGACGCGCGGGTCGCTCATTGGTCATCCCGCGGAGCGAGGCGGGGGAGGGGCGGCCCGGGGTCGGGCTCGGGGTCGAGCGCCGGCTCATGGCCAGGCAACGGGTCGGGCTCAGGATCCGGCAACGGGTCGGGCTCAGGATCCGGCAACGGGTCGGGCTCAGGATCCGGCAACGGGTCGGGCTCAGGCAACCGATCGGGGTCAGGCGACGGAGCACCCGCGGCCTCCGGCGTGTCTTCGTCAAGCAGCGGCTCCCCGGAACCCAGCCCCTCTGCGCTGAGGTCAAGCGTGCGCCACCGGCTACCGGCCTGAAACAGCCGCGGGAGAGGGCCGTCGCGCACCGTTGATCCGAACGCGTCCTCCCGGGGCGCGTCCATGACCGCGTCGTCGGCCGGCGCGCTGTCAAGGTCCTCGGCCTCGGCTGCGTCGAGAGTGCCCGCGCTACCCGCCAGGACACCCTCGGCGTCCGTTTCCTCTGCGTCCGGGACCGAGGCGCGAGCCGCTGCCGCTGGCGCCGAGCTCGCCTCGGCCGCGTCTCCCGCGCCGGCCGTTCGGTTGCGCGGCATTCGCGCCAGCAGCCGGGCGGCGGACTCGGCCGCGACGTCGCTACTCGCGTCGGTGGCCGCCTGCGCTCGGTCATCGGCGGCCGACGGCGGCTGCCCGGCAAGGGGCCGCAGGCCGCCCACGGCGGCGCCCGCGAGCTCGTGCAGCGGCAGCAGGCGCAGCATCGCCCACGGGGAGAAGGCGGCGAGCAGCACGAGCGTGGTGCCCGCGAACAGCGCCTGGAATCCCGGGAGCAGCGTGTGCCCGAGCGCGGCTCCCCCGAGGCTGAGGACGGCGACGATGGCGAACTTGGACAGGATCAGGGCGATGAGCACCTCGACCGCGCGGATCGCCCAGATCCGCCGCGCCGGCCACACCATCGCGGCGAAGAACAACGGCAGCATGAGCACGATCACGTAGACGGCGGCCTCGCGGATGAGCAGCTCGAGCCACAGCGTCACCGCTGCGGCGACGGTGAACAGCGCGACGAAGAACGCGACGAACAGGCTCCGGCTGCCCGCCGCGATCAGGGCCACCAGGCCGGCGCGGTGGAGGATGCCCGTGTCCGCGTGGCCGGCCGCCGCCGACACGATCGCGGACATCTCGTCGGATCCGGCGAGCAGAAGGCCCGTGAGCGGGGTCGCGATGCCCACGGCCAGCAGGCCCAGCGGCAGATACCCGAACGCGGAGCGCACCAGCAGCGAGAGGTCGGAGCGGAGCATGGCCTGGATGGCGGCGGCACACAGGAACGGGAGCGTGAGCAGCGCCGAGACCGCGGCCATCCGCCAGTAGTACGCCGAGAACCAGGTCGTGCCCAGGCGCGGTGTCTCAGTGGAGCCGATCAGCCTCCCGGTCTGCTCCAGGGCGTACTGGGCGCCGGCGACCACCGCGGCGGCTACTGCCGCGAGCCCCACCGAGCGCGCGGCCACCTTGGCCGCGCCACCGCCGGTGAGGGCGCTGATGGCACCGCCCACGTGGCCTCCGGCCAGCTTCTGGCCGGCGCTGATCACGCCGCCCGCGTGCCGGGCCACGTTGCAGACCTTGCCCACCACGCCGCTGACCCACCCGCTCAGCGAACACAGGGTCCCTCCGAGATCCGCCGACGCCGGTGAGGGCGCGGCACAGAAGCACAGCGTGGCCGTTGCCGCGAAGACCGCCGCGCGCCTCATTTCGCGGTCGTCCCGAGGTGCGCGAAGAAGTTGACGAGTCCCGGAGCGGCGCCGACGATCAGTGCGGACGCGCCGGAGATCAGCGCCGCCATGCGACCGCGTGCCGCGTACTGGTGGTTGTGGGTGTGCGACGCCACCGCCCAGAGCGCCGCGCCGATGAACGCTCCCAGCAGCGCGATGACCAGGGACCACGCCTCCACGCCGTTGACCAGCTGCTGCAACACGTTGCTGCCCGGCAGCCCCTGTAGATCGGGGTGGGCCGTGACGATGGCGATCGACGAGACGCTCATGGGGACCGTGCTCTCCTTGTTATCTAATTGAGCCTAGTGAAGCTAATTCAGCCTAGTAAATAGAAATGGAGTTCGCTAGGGTGAATCGTAAATAAATAGTCTCAATTAGACTCAGAGGTGATCATCATGTCTGTGACGGCGTGCGGCGTTGACGAGTGCGGACTCGATGAGGTCGCGGAGGTGGGGGCCCTCTACGCGCGCAGCGAGGGCGAGGTGCGCGGTCACGTGCGCAACGGCGTGACGGCGCCGGAGGCCGTAATCGAGGACGCGTGCCAGTTCGCCTGGTGCCGGCTGCTGCACCACCGCGAGCGGGTCAGCCGCGACCGCGCCGTCGCGTGGCTGGTCACGACCGCCGTGCACGAGGTGTTCAAGCTCAATCGACGCGCCGCCCGCGAGCTCTCGCTCGAGGCCCTGATGGAGGAGACCGACGACCTTCAGATCAGCCGGACTGCGCCGTCGGCTCACGCCGCGCTGGAGCCGCGCCTCCGACTCGAACTCCTGAGTTCACTCCCCGAGCGCCGCCGGCGCCTGCTGTGGCTCCAGGCCCTGGGGTTTGACTACCGCGAGATGGCGATGCGCACCGGCGCCACCGTGCGCACTGTGGAGCGCCAGCTGAGCAAGGCCCGGACCGGCCTCAACCTCGCGGATGGCGATCCGGCCTGCTGGCGCCGCTAGCGCCGTTGTCCGGAGTTCACGAACTGCGGAAACGCGGCTAGCGTCGCGGCGCCCGCCCGCGCTTGCGCCGCTTGCGCTCCGCTGCGCTGAGCTTCCGCGGCTTGGGCGGGGGCTTTGACCCGGCGCGCCGGCCGGTCCCACCGAGCGCGTCGGCGGCCCGCGCCGGCGCCCGGCGCCGCGCGTCGCGCCAGATGTAGAACGAGATCCCGCCCAGGACCGCGACTGCCCCGATCACGATCGCCAGGGTGCCGCTGCCGGACAGGCCGCCGCTGCCGCTGGTCTGGGTGGCGTTAGTGACGACCGGGGCCGCAGGGGCGGTCGTGGGAGTGGGCGTCGGCGACACCGGCGACACGCCGCCTGACAAGGGGTTGGTGGCCCCGGAGTTCGGAGAGATCGGCACCCCGCCGGCGCCGGACGACGGGGCGGTCGACGTCGTCGCTGCCCCAGCCGCGCCCGGTGCTGCCAGGAGCACGAGCGCGGAGAGCACGGCGGCGGCCCGGCTCATCGGTCCGAGGCGAGCGGCTGCTCCATGGCCGGTGTGCTCGGCGGGCGCCGGTAGGGGTCCTCGTTGTCCTGGTGCTCCTCGTGGTAGACGCTCTCGGCGTTGACCGCCCAGATGTCGTGATGGGTGCCCAGGAGGATGTTGTCTACCGCGCGCATGGCGGTGAGCATCGAGTGGTCGGAGTTGTTGTAGCGGTGCAGTCCGTTACGCCCGACCTGGGTGAGGTTGCCGATCGTCCCCAGCCAGCCGCGGATCGTCTGGACCCTCTCGCCGTAGAGCTCGTCATAGATCGGATAGGCCTTGTGCACACGCTCGACGAAGCCGAAGCGGACCCTGCTGGCCTGGGCCAGGTGCAGCTTCTCGATCTCCCGGCCCGCCATGGCCACCAGGTCGTCGTCGGCCATGTTCCACAGGTCGTCGCCCTCGAAGCAGAAGTACTCCATCCCGATCGAGGACGCAGTCTCGCCCTCCGGCACCATCCACGGGCTCCAGGACTTGAAGTTCTGGATGCGCAGGACGCGCACCCCCGGCTGGTGGATGTAGATCCAGTTGTCGTCGAACGGGTCGTCGACGTCGATGACGAGCAGGACGGTGAGGAACTCGCGGTAGCGCAGACCGCGTGCGGCGTCGCGGACCTCCAGCGGCGCCGCGGGCTCGGTGATGCCGACGGTCGTGCGCAGGGGCAGCGAGGAGATCACGTGCGACGGGTAGAGCGTCTCCCCGCCGGCGACCACCTCGGTGACCTTTCCGCCCGACACCCGCAGCCGGGTGACCGGCGCGTTGAGGCGGACCTCCCCGCCTTGCGCGCGGATGTCGGCGGTCATCTGCTCCCACATCTGACCCGGACCGAAGCGCGGGTAGTTGAACTCGGAGATGAGCGACTTGATCTTGTTGCCCTCGTTGCCGAAGAACGCGGCCTTGGCGGCAGAGAAGAACGACAGGCCCTTGATGCGCTGGGCGGCCCACTCGGCGCGGATCTCGGTGGCCGAGACGCCCCACAGCTTCTCGGTGTAGGTCTTGAAGAAGTGCTGGTACAGCCGTTTGCCGAAGCGGTTGGAGACCCAGGCCTCGAACGTGTCCTCGCGGCCCTTGGGCTTGACCGCCGCCCAGGCGTATGACATGAGGCAGCGGGTCAGCTCGACCGGTCCCAGCTTCTTGATGACGTCCATGCCCTGCAGCGGATACTCCAGGAACTTGTCGTTCCAGTAGATCCGGCTCTTGCGCGGGCGCTTGAGGAACTCCTCCTTCATGATCTCGTGCCAGAGGTCGTCGACCTCCTTGACCTTGGTGAAGAAGCGGTGGCCGCCGAGGTCGAAGCGATAGCCGTCGCGGATCTGGGTGCGCGCGATCCCGCCCACCTGGTCAGTGGACTCCAGCACGATCACGGGCTTGCCCTGCTTGACCAGCTGATAGCCGGCGGTGAGGCCCGCGGGCCCGGCGCCCAGCACGACGACAGGACGCTCGGGAGTGATGTCGGCGCCCGGAGCGGTGGAGGGGTTGGTCTCAGTCATGTCTCGCTGGCGTTAGGAGGCCTTCTGGTAGAGCACTGCGCTGTCGGCCACGCAGCAGGCGCTTCGGTAGTTGTGCGGCGCCGTGGCGATCGGCTTGAGGGTTCCGTTGAGCCTGTCGTCCTGCAGCAACTGGCCCCACTGGGCGGAGCGCCGGCGCACGAGCTGCGCCCACGCCGCACTCCAGTTCTTGGCGCCCTCGGTCAACGGACGCAGGTAGAGCAGCTGCTGGCCGGGCTTGAGACTAGCAACCAGGGGGCCCAGGGTCGCCGACGGAGAGGCAGCTTGCAGCTTGCCCAGCGCGCCCATCCAGTTCATGACCGAGGGGTCGGCGACGCGGCCCATGGTGCTGGCGTAGCGCAGATTCCCGGGGAGGTAATACCAGGCCAGCGGCGCCTGCTCGGGCTGTGAGACCACGACGAGGTCGCCCGGGTGCAGGTAGGGGGTCATCTCGGCGGCCACGTCCTTCATGTCGCTCTTGAACGACGGCGCGAACGACCCCGCGTTGGCCAGAAACGCCACGCAGAAGATGATGGCGGCGACGCCCACCACTCGCGCCCGCGCCGCCGACAGCGCACCGAGCAGGAGCAGCGGAGCGACGATCGGCGCGAAGTAGCGCCACGCCCAGATGGGGACGAAGAACCCCGCGATCCGGCCCACTGCCAACGCCACCGCGGGGATGGCGATGAGCGCCCAGAACACGGCGGCGTCGGGGGTCCGGCGGCGGACCCGCGTGCACAGCGGGGCAACCGCGATCAGCACGCAGACGAGCAGGGTGACGTCCACGCGCTCGGAGCCCAGGAGCTGGCTGGGGACGGTGGCGCCCATCAACGGCGTGTAGTGCCAGGGGTTGGTGGCGTGCGCGATCTGGTCGATCGTGGCCGGCAACCAGGGCACGAACAACAGCGCGGCGACGCCGAAACACACCGCCGCGTCGCGCGCGAACCCCACGCGCCGGTCCGGCAGCGAGCGCCACACGAACCCGAGCGCGCAGGCGGCGCCCAGCCAGTACAGGATCGCCGACCCGTGGGTGTACAGCATCACGGCCAGGCAGCCGCCGAACAACCACAGGTAGGCGCGACGGCGGTAGATGAAGCCGTGGACCAGGCCGGCGGTGGCCAGCAGCGCCAGCACCACCATCAGCTCATAGGGTTGGGTCTCCTGGGCGTAGCGCGTGAGGAACGAGCTGAAAGCGAACAGGATCGCCGCGAAGATCCCGGCGCGGCGCCCGGCGATGCTCCACCCCGTCCACATCGCGGCCGGCACGCTGAGCAGGCCCAGGAGGAGGGACAGGCTGTGGGTAGCCGTCTCGCCGGCGCCGAACAGGCTGACCCAGACATGCAGTACGAGGTAGTACAGCGGCGCGGCGCCCGCGCGGTGCACCGCGCCCAACAGCGAGCCCAGCGGGTGCGACGCCAGGCCGACGGCCCCGGCCTCGTTGAACCACAGCTCACCGCTCAGCGTCCGCGTCCGCACGAACGCGGAGATCGCCATCAGCAGAACCAGCACAGCCCCGGTGCTGACCCACCGGGGCAGGCGATTGAACCACCGCGGGGCGTGGACGTCGACGATCTCGGGGACCTCGAGCAGCGAGGCGAAGTGGCGCTGGGGGGTGGCGGTCGTCATCGGGCGCAGGATGCCTCGGCGGCGGGCGTCAGGAGACCTTCTCGTAGAGGACGGCGCTGTTGCCCACGCAGCAGGCGCCTCGGTAGTAGTGGGGCGCCACCGCGATGGGCCGCAGCGTCCCGCGGTCCACGTCGTCCTGCAGCAACTGGCCCCACTGGGCCGAGCGCCGTCGCACCATCTCGGTCCACGGCGCCTGCCAGTTCTGGGCGCCCTCCGTGAGCGGGCGGATGAACAACAGGTGCTGCCCTGGCTTGAGGGCGTTGATGATGGGTGTCAGCGTCGACTGGGGGCTGGTGTCGGTCAGGCGCTTGAGCGCCTTGACCCAGTCCATGTAGCGCGGGTCCTTGACCACGCCTGCAGTGTTGGCGTAGTGCAGCCCACCGGGGAGGTAGTACCAGGCCAGCGGGGTCTCCTCGGGCTGGCCTACGACGACCGCGTCGTTGGCGCGCAGGTACGGGGCCATCTCGGCGCCGACGTCGCGCATGTCGGACTTGAACTGCGGCGTGTAGGAGCTCGGGTTGGCCAGGAAGGCGACGGCGAGCACCATCGCCACCACGCCCAGCAGCCGGGCGCGGGCGCAGCCCCGAGCCAGCAGCAGGAGGATGGCGCCGATCACCGGCGCGAAGTAGCGGGCGACGAACGCGGGGTTGACCTGCGACTCCAGCCAGGCGATCCCCAGGGTCGCGACCGGGATCGCCACCAGCGTCCACACCGTGACCGCCTCGCGCGTGCGCCGCTGCGCCCGCGTGAACAGCGGCGCCAGGCCGATGGCGGCGGGGATGACGAGCAGCATCGTGATCCGATCGCCGCCGATCACGTCGCGCGAGAGCAGGATGGGGGCGCCGAAGCGCGGCACGTTGTCCCACGGCGCGGCGGTGTTGGCGGCCTGATAGAGCAGCGTCGGCACCCAGGGCAGGTACAGGATGCCCGCACCGATGAAGGCGAGGGCGGCGTCGCGGATGAGGCCGCGGCGGTCGTCGGAGGTGATCAGCGCCGGGAGCAGGGCGACGACCGTGCCGGCGAAGAAGAACGTGCCCCAGGTGTGGGTGTAGAGCATGACCGTCAGCGACCCGGCGAACAGCAGCAGGTAGCGGCGGCGGCGATAGACGAAGCCGAGCACGAACCCGGCGGTGGCCAGCACCCCGAGCAGGCCCATGAACTCGTACATCCGAGTCTCCTGGGCGTAGGCGGTCAGCCAGGCGTTGAACGCGAAGAGGACCGCGGCGAACACGCCGGTGCGCGCGCCGAACAGCTTCCACCCCGCCCAGCCGCCGGCGGGGATCGTCAGCACCCCGCACAGCAGCGACAGCCCGTGCGTGGAGGTCTCTGAGGTCCCGAAGACCGACATCCAGACGTGCAGCATCATGTAGTACAGCGGCGGGTTGCCGTCGTAGCGCAGGATCCCGGGGATCTGGCTGATGGGGTGCACCGAGATGCCGGTGGTGATCCCCTCGTCCATCCAGAACTGGCCGCCGATGTAGCGGCTGCGCAGGAACGCCGACAGCGCCATCAGCAGCGTCAGACCGCCGCCGATCCACAGCCATGCCGGGACGCCGGCGAGCCGGTCGGGCAGGCGCGAATCGGTGTCGGGGAGCCCCCGGTCCGGCCTCTGGACCTCGGGGGAGGTGACGGTGGCCATCAGCCGGCGTGCCGGGCGATCACGTCGACGTCCGGGGGCAGCCGTGGGTGAACATGTGGACCGGGCCCGCGGTGCCGGCGTAGTCGTATCTGACCGTCGGCCAGGTGCTCAGGAGGGGCAGCAGATGGGCCGAGCGCGTGTCGCGGGTCTGCAGGACGAGGTTGGGGGCCGCGCTGGCCGGCTGCGGGTGGGCGGCGCCCCCATCGGCCGGAGGAGCCTCGACGCGCGTCGTGGGCACGCCGAGCGCCCAGGCGACCATCGGCACCTGGAAGCCCTCGGTCATCACGCTGCCGCAGGCCAGGACCTTGTCAGCGCCGCCGAAGCGCGCCACCAGGTCGTTCATGCCCTGGCGCAGGTGCGCCTGGTAGACGAGCGACCCGTGCGTGCGTGGGATCGAGATCATGTTCGAGCCCACCCAGTTGGGGACGAACAGGAAGACCAGCGCGAGCAGCGCGGTGGCGGCCCATTGCGACGCTGTCCCCAGCGCCGTCCGCCCCGAACCCGACCCCGGACGGCCCGGGCTCGCCGAAGCACGGCCGCCCGCGCCGCGCCAGCGCCGCGCCGCCACCACCGCGAGCTCGCGCGCCGCCCAGCCGAAGCCGATGGCGCCGCAGATGTCCACCAGCGCCGACCCCAGCACCAGGTAGCGGTTGTTGCCCGAGAACCCGACCTGGGTCATGACCCCGATGACCACGAACCACGCCAGCCCGCCCACGCCCATGAGGGCGGCGGCGATGCGCGCCCGGCTGCGGTCCGTGCGCAGGCCGGCCAGGCCCGCGCGCCGATAGGTGTTGACACTGATCCCGGCGACGGCGACCACGAGCACCGCGGCGACCACTTTGATCCGCAGCAGCATCGTCGGCCACGCGGCGCGCTTGAGCTCGGCCACGAACGGGTCCGAGGCGAAGGCCAGGCTGTTGGAGCGCGGATGCGTCGCCCGGCTGACGCTGCAGCTGAACGATCCGCAGCCGAGGTAGACGGGCACGAACCACACGATGGGGGTGATGACGAAGAGCGCGGCCACGAGCACCCGCGCGCCCGGGTCCTTCCAGAACAGCCATAGGCCATAGGGCCCCCAGAACAGCCAGATCTCCGGGCGGTCCAGGGCGACGAGGAAGCCCACCACGAACGCCTGGCGGTGCTTGCCGTCCAGGTGGCGATCGATGCTGATGAGCAGCAGCGCGGCGGCGAACCCCTCCGAGTAGCCCAGCGCGTTGGAGGAGACGAAGCCACCGGAGGCCGACAACACCAATGCGAAGGCCCCGATGAGGCCGGCCAGCAGCGCCGGGGCCATCGTGGTGAGGCGGTCCAGATCTGGGTCGGCCTCGCCGAACAGCCCGCCCACCCGGAGCGTGAGCCGGTAGGCGAGCCGGAACACCATCACCACGGCCGCGAAGGCGCCCGCGCGCGCCACTACGAGCCACAGGTCCGGCGCTGCGTTGCCGAACAGCGCGAACGGGATCGTGAAGATCATCGGCAGCGGCTTCCACGAGGTGCCGCCGCTGGTGATGGTCAGATGGCCGTGGATGATCTGGCGGCTCCACACCAGCCAGGACCACGGGTCATAGCTCGGCGTCGAGGGGATGAGCAGGCTCAGCGCCCCGATGGCGAGCGCCACCACGATGAGCCAGAAATAGAAGTTGCGCGCGGGCAGGAAGGTCGTTATCGCACGCGCGCCGGCACGGTCGCCCGTGCCCGCCGCCGGGCCGGCGGGAAAGTCTGTCGTCGAGGCGGATGCCGCGCTCACCACCGGGCGGCGCTCCATCATCCGGACACTCCCTTGGCCACACAGCTCTCCACCGTCGAGAGCAGCCCGTCCGGCGCCTGATTGGGATAGAGCAGCGCGCTGCCGATCACCTCGGCGCCCTGCGCCTCACCCTGGATCTGGATGCCCTGAGCGTCGCCGGGCGTCGGCTCGAAGCTCACCGTCGGCCCGGACGGAGCCGTGCCCACCTGGAAGCTGGGGAGGATCTTGCCGGCCACCGTGCGCTGGTCCAGCGTGAAGGGGATGTGCGCCTGGCTCAGGCAGTTGGTGTGCTTCGTGCGTGGGTCGTCGAGACCCTTGTGACCGTTGGCGATCGCCTTGGGCGTGCCGGCCTCCGGCTTGGAAGTGATCCCGCACGCTGACAGCGAAAGCGCGGACAGCACGATGGCTGCCGCCAGCTTCGCAGAGGGCATGGGCCAAGAGGGTAGTGGATGATTCGGCCTACGTGATCGCGTTCGCTGCTCTAACGGGACCCTTACCGAAGGCCGGCGTCGTGGTCGTGGCGCTGCTCGCGGCTGCGGTGCTGCTGGCCCGCGATCGCCGCGCCCGGGCGCTGGCGATGCTGGGCGCCCTCGTGCTCGCGCCGGTGCTCCTGCTCAGCGACATCTGGGACTCGCCGCAGCTGAACATCGTCCATCGCCACCCGCTGGAGGCCGTGGTGGGGGCCGCGGTGGTGGTCGCGGCGCTCATGGCGGCCGCTGTGGTGCTCGCGCGCCGCCCGTGGCTGGTGGCGCCACTGGCGGTGTTCGCCCTGCCCTTCCGCGTCCCCATCTCCACCGGGGGCACCAGCGCCACCGGAAGCGCCACTGCCAATCTGCTCGTCCCTCTGTACTTCGTCGTCGCCGCGGCCTCGCTGGCGTGGATCATCGCCGGGCTACGCGACCGCTCCCCACCGCCGGCGGAGCGCTCTCCCGCGCGCGCGGGAGATCTCGTCGAGTGGGTGGTGCGGCTCCTCGCGCTCTACGTCGTGCTCTACGCCATCCAGGCGTCGTACTCGCCCAGGTTCGAGCAGGCGCTCCAGAACATGGTGTTCTTCTACGTCCCGTTCGCGCTGTTGCTCGCGCTCCTGCGCGGGCTGGACTGGGACCGGCGGCTCATCCGCTACTGCCTATGGGTGACCGTAACGCTGGCGCTCGTCTTCTCGCTCATCGGCTTCTTCGAGTACGCCACGAAGACGATCATCCTCAGCCCCAAACTGGTCGTGGCCAACGACCTGCACACCTACTTCACCGTCAACTCGGTGTTCTTCGACCCCGACATCTTCGGGCGCTACCTGGCGCTGGCGATGATCCTCGTGGCGGTGACGCTCGTCTACGACTTCCCCCAGCGCGAGCAGGCGATCGTCAGCGTGGTCCTCGCCGTGCTGTGGGCCTGTCTGGTCCTGACGCTGAGCCGCTCGAGCCTCGGCGCGCTGCTCGTCGGCCTCGCGGTGCTGGCGGCGCTGCGCTGGAAGCCGGGGCGGGCCCTCGTGGTGGCGGTCGTGATTGTCGCCCTGGGCGGCCTGGCCGTGGCGGTGTCGCCCAAGACCTTCGGCCTCAATCAGGGGCTCAACGGCGCCTCCAGCGGGCGCGGCGGGCTGGTCAGCGGCGGGCTCTCGCTGTTCGGCGACCGCCCGGTGTGGGGATACGGCTCGGGGTCCTTCGTCACCGAATACCGCGCTCACAACCGTCACACCGCGACCGCCCTGTCGGCATCACACACCATCCCCATCACCGTCGCCGCAGAGCAGGGGCTGATCGGCGAGCTCGTCTACCTGGCGTTCGTGATCGCGGCGATCGTGTGCGTCGTCCGGCGCTCGCGCGGGGACCCGGTGCGCTCGGCGATCGCCGCGGCCTTCGTGGCGCTGGTCTTCCACACGCTTCTCTACGCCGACTTCCTGGAGGACCCGACCACGTGGGTTCTGCTGGGCATCGGCCTGGCGCTGGCCGCGGCGCCGCCGGGGGCGTTCGCCCCTCCCGGCGTCACCGAGGTCAGGCGCCGTCCGCCGGCGTCGGTGGCGAGTCCCTGAGCCGATGTGCGACATATGTGCGCGTATGACGCACGTATGTCGCACGCCCGCCTACAGGGGGGTCGTGTATGCCCCGCTGATCCCGCCGTCCACCAGGAACTCGGTGGCGTTGACGTAGGAGGACTCGTCGGAGGCGAGGAACAGCGCCGCGTTGGCGATCTCGTCGGCGTGCGCGAACCGCCCCATCGGCACGTGCACCAGGCGCCGCTGCGCGGCCACCGGATCAGACGCGTAGAGCTCGCGCAGCAGCGGCGTGTCCACCGGCCCGGGGCAGAGCGCGTTGACGCGCACGCCCCGCTTGGCGAACTCCACTCCCAGCTCGCGCGACAGGGCGAGCACGCCGCCCTTGGACGCGGTGTAGGAGATCTGCGAGGTCGCCGATCCCATCACCGCCACGAACGAGGCAGTGTTGATGACCGAGCCCCCGCCGTTCTGGAGCAGGTGGGGGATCCCGTGCTTGCAGCACAGGAACACGCTGCGCAGGTTGGTGGCCTGCACGCGCTCCCAGGCCTCCAGGCCGGTCTCCAGGACCGAGGCGTCGTCGGTGGGGGAGATTCCGGCGTTGTTGAACAGCACGTCGATGCGTCCCAGCTCGCGGCGCACGCGGGCGTACAGCTCGGCGACCGCCGTCTCGTCGGTGACGTCGGCGGTCAGCGACAGCTCGCCCACCCCGTGCTCGAGCAGGTCGACGCCGACCACCCGAGCCCCCTCGCGCGCGAACACTTCCGTCGAGGCGCTCCCGATCCCACCGGCGGCGCCCGTGATGACGCACACCTTCCCCGCGAGCCGGCTCACGCTGATCGCCTCCGCTCGGCATCCTGCCTCGCCTGAAAGTCGGCGGCGTGAGTCATCCTGCTACGCCGGTCGCGTAGAAGATCGACTTGACCTCGGTGTACGCGTCGAGCGCGTGCGGGCCCAGCTCGCGCCCGTAGCCTGACTGCTTGAAGCCTCCGAACGGCGTGGACACCCGCACCGAGGTGTTGGAGTTGATCGACAGCACCCCGGCGTCCAGCGCGCGGGCGACCCGTAGCGCGCGACCGCCATCGCCGCTCCAGATCGAGCCCGAGAGCCCGTAGATCGTGTCGTTGGCCAAGCCGATTGCCTCCTCCTCGGTATCGAATCCGATCACCACGGCCACCGGTCCGAAGATCTCCTCGCGCGCGGCGCGCGCCCCCGGATCCACTGGACACAGGACGGTGGGAGCAAACCAGAAGCCCGGGCCGTCCGGCGCCGAGCCGCGGAACGCCACCGGCGCGCCGTTGTCCAGGAACGAGCTCACCGTCTCACGGTGGGCGGCGGAGATGAGCGGCCCCATCTCGGTCTCCTCGGAAAGCGGATCGCCGACTCGGATCGCGGTGACGGCGCGCTCGAGCTCGGCCATGAACTCGTCCATCGCCGGGCGCTGCACGAGGATGCGCGACCGCGCGCAGCAGTCCTGGCCGGCGTTGCCGAACACGGCGCCGGGCGCGGCCGCCGCCGCCGCGGCCAGGTCGGCGTCGGCGAACACGATGTTGGGCGACTTGCCGCCCAGCTCCAGGGTCACGCGCTTGATGGTCTGGGCAGCGCCGGTGGCGATCGATCGGCCCACCTCGGTCGAGCCGGTGAACGCGATCTTGGCCACTCCGGGGTGCTCCACCAGCCGCGCCCCGCACACCGAGCCCGGACCGACCACGACATTGAGCACGCCGTCGGCAAGCCCCGCCTCCCGGCACAGCTCCGCGAAGCGCAGCGCGCTCAGCGGGGTGAGCTCCGCCGGCTTGAGCACCACGGTGTTGCCGGCGGCCAGCGCCGGGCCGAGCTTCCAGGCGGCGATCGTGAGCGGGAAGTTCCAGGGCACGATCAGGCCCACCACCCCCATCGGCTCGCGCACCGTCCACGCCTGTCCGCCCGCCACCGGGATCGTGTCGCCCAGCAGCCGCTCGGGCGAGCCCGCGTAGTAACCGAACACCTGGGCCACCATGTCCATCTCGCCGCGGGCGTCGCCGATCGGCTTGCCGGCGTTGCGCGCCTCGAGCTCAGCCAGTTCCTCCCGGTGCTCGCGCACCACGTCGGAGATCGCGCGCAGCTGCGCCGCACGGTCAGCCGGCGTCACCGCCCGCCACGCCGGGAACGCCGCGGCCGCCCTGGCGACCGCCGCGTCGACCTCCTCGACACCCGCGCGCGGGACCTCCTGGAGCACCGCCTCGGTGGCGGGCTCCAGGACCTCCAGGACGGCGCTAGGCAACGCCGGCCTCGGGGTCGAGCACGGTCACTCCGTCCTCGGCGAACTCGATCGTGTGAACCGGCCCCTTGAAGGTGTGGCGCGCCGACAGCGCGTACCAGATCGTCACCCCCAGCATGACGACGATGGTCACCAGCGGGGCGTAGTTGAACGCCGACCAGCTGAAGCTGCTGCTCCACGGCACGGCTGCCGGGGTGAACGGCAGGCAGAAGATGATCACGCACAGTCCGACCCAGATGATCGCGATGATGTTCACCCATTTGTACTTACCGCCGAGCGTCCACGGCCCGGCCTCGAACTTGTCGCCCATGCGCCAGCGCAGGAAGATCGGGATCGTGTAGGCGATGTAGAGGCCGATCACCGAGATCGACGTGACCGCCAGGAAAGCGACCGGTAGACCGGCGTGGTTGCCCTTGAATGCGGGGATGGTGATGATGAAGGCGCACACGGCCACGAAGACGACCGCCCAGCTGGGCGTGCGGTGGCTGTTGAGCCGGCGCCACAGGTTGTGGCCGGGGACCGCCCCGTCGCGAGAGAACGCGAACGTCATCCGCGACGCGCTGGTGACGCACGCCATGCCACAGAACAGCTGTCCGACGGTGGAGATCACCAGCACCGCCTTGGCTGCCGACGAGGTCAGCGCGGACTCGATGATCGACTGCGAGGTCCCGCCCGCCGCATCGATCGCCTTCGTGTGCGTGGCGGCGAACGTGAGCGCCAGCAGCACCGCCCACCCGAAGATCGCCGAGTAGAACACCGAGCGCCACACGCCCTTGGGCGCCGCCATCGCGGCGTCATGCGTCTCTTCGGAGATGTGGGCCGAAGCGTCGTAGCCCGTGATCGTGTACATGGTCAGCAGGAACCCGAGCGGCAGCACATAGAACCAGTACATGTTGTTGCTGAAGCCCGACAGGTTCTGACGATGGGTAAAGACGAAGCTGGCGCTCTGGTGATGACTCGGCACCGCCACCAGCAGCACGATGATCACCAGCACGCCCACCACGTGCCACCAGACCGAGACCTGCGTGAACAGCGCGACGAGGGGCGAGGAGAAGATGTTGATCAGCGCATGGACGATCAGGATGAGCGCGAACAAGACGAACACGTGGTGCAACGAGGACTGGACGCTGGCGGTGGCGAAGTTCACGCCGAACAGGTGCAGGCCATAGAACGACAGTGTCGAGTTCAGGAACGTGGCCGCGGCGTAATCGACCGAGGCGGTGACAGCGACCAGGCCCACCAGGTTGAACCATCCCGTGAACCAGCCCCACCCTGCGCCTCCGAGTTTGGAGGACCAGTAGTAGATGCCACCCGCGGTCGGCATCGCGGAGGCCAACTCCGACATGGAGAAGGCCACGAGCAGGATGAACACGCTGATCACCGGCCAGCCGATCGAGATCGCCACCGGACCGCCGTTGATCCACGCTTGGCCGTAGGTGGTGAAGCACCCCGCCAGGATCGAGATGATCGAGAACGAGATGGCGAAGTTCGAGAACCCACTCCACCCCCGTTTGAGCTCCTGCTTGTACCCCAACTCGGCGAGACGTTGTTCGTCAGCCGAGAGCGGCTCAGTGCCTGCGGTCATCCGGCCCTCCTCGGGAAAAGGTCTGCTGATCCAACCTTCAAGGCGGCGCAAACATACGCCCGTACTCCGGGCCAAGTCAAGGGCTACTGGGACAACGCATGACGGCGCCCAGCGGCGCGGGGCTCAGCCGCGCGGCAGCAGCCCGGCCAGAACGTGCTCGGTCCCGCGCAGATGCTCGGTCATGACTCGCGCCGCGGACGGCTCGTCGTGGTGGCGCAGGGCGGCCACGAGGCGCCGGTGCTGGTCGTTGGCGGAGTCCAGGACCTCGGGCGGGTGCGCGATGTGCGAGATGAGGGCGCTCATCGCCCCCTGGGTCTCGGTCATCTGCTTGACGAGCTGGGGGCTGCCGGTCAGCTCCGCCAGTCCGACGTGGAAGCGCACATCGAGCGGGCGGTAGGCGGCGAAGTCATCGAGCAGATCATCGATGGCCATCACCACATCCTCCAGCCCGTCGATCATCGCGGGCTGCGCGCGCTCGGCGGCCAGGACGGCGATCCCCACCTCGACGGCCATCCGCTGGTCGCAGATGTCGCGCCAGCTCGCGAGCACCTCCGCCGAGGGCGGCTGCGCGGGGGGCAGGGGGTCGGCCACGAAGGTGCCGCCCCCCCGGCCGCGGGTGGCGTGCAGGTGTCCGCTCTGGCCCAGCGCCACCAGTGCCTGGCGCAGGGTGGAGCGAGCGATCCCCAGCCGGGCGCACAGCTCGCGCTCGGCCGGCAGCCGGGTGCCGGGCGAGAGGAGGCCGAGCTTGATCGCGGTGCCCAGCCGCTCCACGGTCTCCTCGAATGCCGTTTGGGAGTGGACCGGCGCGAACAGCGCCTCAAGCGAGCTCGAGGGCTCGTGGATGACCGCGGGGTCGGTCATGGCGCAACCCTAACCGCCCGAGCTCTGATTGCTCAGAGCCGCTCGAACCCGCGGAAGCGCTCCCAGTCGGTCACCGCCGCCTCGAACCCCCTGAGCTCCACGTCGGCGCCATTGACGTAGTGGGCCACCACCTCGGGCCCGAATGCGCTCCGAGCCACGTCGCTGGTGGCGAACAGGTCGCGGGCGTCGCGCAGCGTCGAGGGCAGGCGCGGCTTGTCGGTGGCGTGATAGGCGTTGCCCTCGTACACGGGCTCGAGCTCCAGCTCGTTCGCCACCCCGTGCAGGCCGGCGGCGATGATCGCACTCAGCGCCAGGTACGGATTGAGGTCCGAGCCTCCGGCGCGCAGCTCGAAGCGCAGCCCCTGGCCGTGCCCCACCACGCGCAGCGCGCAGGTGCGGTTGTCCTGGCCCCAGGCGATCGTGGTGGGCGCGAACGACCCCTCGACGAAGCGCTTGTAGGAGTTGATGTTGGGCGCCACCATCAGCGTCAGCTCGCGGAGGCAGGCGAGCTGCCCCGCGAGGAAACGCTCGAACAGCACGCGGTCGGCGGCAAACGCGCTGTTGCCGTCGCCGTCGGCCAGCGAGAAGTGGATGTGGCACGAGCTGCCCTCGCGCTCGTCGAACTTGGCCATGTAGCTGATCGCCGTCCCCTCCTCGGCGGCGATCTCCTTGGCCCCGTTCTTGTAGATGACGTGGTCGTCCGCGGTGCGCAGTGCGTGGGCGTAGTGGAAGTTGATCTCGTGCTGGCCGTAGTTGCACTCGCCCTTGGAGTTCTCGACCGCCATCCCGGCGCCCTCCATGGCATTGCGGATACGGCGGATCAGCGGCTCGATCCGCGCCGTGCCGAGCATCGAGTAGTCGACGTTGTAGAGGTTGGCGGGCTCCAGGTCCCGGTAGGCCTTATGCCACGCCGACTCGTAGCTCTCGCGGAACACCATGAACTCCAGCTCGGTGCCGGCGTTGGCCGTCCACCCCTGCTCGGCCAGTCGCCCGAGCTGCCGGCGCAGGATCTGCCGCGGCGAGGCCACGACCTCGGAGCCGTCCTCCCAGGCCAGGTCGCACAGGCACATGGCGGTGCCCTCCTGCCATGGCACCGGCCGCAGCGTGCTCATGTCGGGCTTGAGCACGAAGTCGCCGTACCCCCGCTCCCACGACGACATCTCGTACCCGTCCACGGTGTTCATGTCGACGTCCACGGCGAGCAGGTAGTTGCAGCCTTCGGCCCCGTGCTCGACCACCTCCTCGACGAAGTGGCGAGCCGTCAATCGCTTCCCCTGGAGGCGTCCCTGCATGTCGCACAGGACGATCAGCACGGTGTCGATCTCGCCGGTCTCGACTCGGCTGCGGAGCTCCTCGAGCTTCATCCCACCACCCTTCGATCCGAATTGGTGGCGCGAAGGTATAGGAACCAAGCCTTAAACGCTAGGTTTCCGCCTGGTGACCGATCTGATCACAATCGTCGACCGTCTGGCGGCCCGTCTCGGGCCCGTGTCCGGCGCGCCGGAGCCGCTCGACGGGGGCATCACCAACCGCAACTTCCGGGTGCGATTCGGGGATCGTGACTGCGTTCTGCGCCTGCCCGGGCGCGACACCGAGCTGCTCGGGATCGACCGCGCCGCCGAGCGGGTGGCCACCGAGCGCGCCGCCGCCCTCGGCATCGCCCCGCCCCTGCTCGCCGCCGACGAGGAGTGCATGGTCACTGAGTGGCTGCCCGGGGCGCCGATCAGCGGCGACCGCCTGCGCGCCGATCCGTCCAGCGCTGCCCGGGCGCTGCGTGCATTCCACGAGAGCGGCCTGGAGCTGCCGGTCCGATTCTGGATCCCCGACCTGCTCGAGGACTACGCCCGGATCATCTCCCGCCGCGGGGGCCGGCTGCCCGAGAGCTACCGGCGCACGCAGCAGCTGATGGGGCGCATCGCCGCCGCGCTGCCGCTCACCGATGCCGCGCCCTGCCACGACGATCTCCTGCCCGGCAACATCCTGGCCACACACGCCGACCCGGGGCACGCCATGCTCGTCGACTGGGAATACGCCGGGATGGGACACCGCTATTTCGACCTCGGGAACCTCGCGGTCAACAACGACTTCAACGAGGACGCCCAGGACCGGCTGCTCCGCGCCTACTTCGACGAGCCGCCGGATGCCGGCCGGCGCGCCGCGCTGCATCTGATGATGCTCGTCTCCGACGCGCGCGAGGCCGCCTGGGGCGTCGTCCAGGGCTCCATCTCCGAGCTGGACTTCGACTTCGGCGACTACGCGGACCAGCACTTCAGTCGCCTGGAGCGCAACGCCTCCGACCCGCGCCTCGAGGAGTGGTTGCGTGCCGCGGCCCCGTGAGCTCCCCGACCGGGCCCGAGTGGTCATCATCGGGGGCGGCGTCGGCGGGGCAGCGATCGCCTACCACCTCGCCCAGCTGGGCGAGCGCGACGTGGTCCTGGTGGACCGCAACGAGCTGACCAGCGGCTCCACCTTTCACTCGGCGGGCCTGGTCGGCCAGTTGCGCTCCACCGTCTCGCTGACGCGGATGATGATGGAGTCGGTGGCGCTCTATCGCACGCTTGACTGCGGCTGGGTCGAGTGCGGCGGGATCCGCCTGGCGTGCAGCGAGGAGCGCGAGCAGGAGGTCATGCGCCAGGTGGCGTGGTCCAAGACGTTCGGGCTGCCGCTAGAGCTGCTGTCGGCAGACGAGGCCCAGGCGCTGTTCCCGCTCATGGTGACCGAAGGAGTGCGCTGTGCCTCCTACCTGCCCACCGACGGCTACCTGGATCCGTCGCTGCTCACCTACGCACTCATCGACGGCGCGCGCCGCGGGGGCTGCCAGGTGTTCACGCACACGCGCGTCCACGACGTCGTGGTCACCGAGGGGCGGGTGCGCGGCATCAAGACCGAATGGGGGGACGTCGAGGCGGAGATCGTCGTCAACGCCGGCGGCATGTACGCGGCCGAGATCAGCCGCATGGCGGGGGTGCGCGTGCCCGTCATCCCCTTCTCGCACGAGTACCTGGTCACCCAGCCGTTCCGCGAGCGCGCCGCCGACGATCACCTGCCGACGCTGCGCGACCCTGACAACCTCATCTACTTCCGCGAGGAGGGGGCGGGTCTGATCATGGGCGGCTACGAGCGACACAGCGCCCCTTGGTTTCTCGATGAGCGCCTGTGCGACCGTATCCCCGCGGACTTCAACGGGCGCCTGCTGGAGGAGGACTGGCCGCGGTTTGAGGAGATCGCCGGCAACTCGTCCAAGCGCGTGCCCGCGATGGAGGACGTCAAGGTCACGCGGCTCATCAACGGTCCCGAGGCATTCACTCCCGACAACGAGTTCTGCCTCGGCGAGACCGATGTGCGCGGGCTGTTCGTGGCCGCCGGCTTCTGCGCCCACGGGCTGGCCGGGGCCGGGGGGATCGGCAAGGTGATGGCCGAGTGGATCGTCGCCGGCGAGCCGTCGCTCGACGTCTGGGAGATGGACATCCGCCGCTTCGGGGCGCAGTACCGGTCGCCGCGCTACACGCTGGCGCGTGCCAAGGAGGTCTACGAGACCTATTACGACATCCGCTACCCCGGCCACGAGCGCCAGGCGGGCCGCCCGCTGCGCACCTCCAGCGCCTACCCGTGGCATCGCGACCATGGCGCCGCCTTCGGCGAGAAGTCAGGGTGGGAGCGCGTCAACTGGTATGACTCCAACGCCTCCGCGGGCGACGAGGCCCTGCGCCCGCGGGGCTGGGCCGGGCGCCACTGGTCGCCGGCGATCGGGGTCGAGGCCATCGCCGCCCGGACCACGGCAGCGCTGTTCGACGAGTCGTCGTTCGCGAAGCTCGAGGTGACCGGCCCGGGGGCAGCACGTCTCCTCGACCGCCTGTGCGACAACCGCATCCCCGAGGAGCCCGGCCGGATCACCTACACCCAGATGCTCAACCGGCGCGGCGGCATTGAGTGCGACTTCACGGTCACGCGGGTGGATCCGGAGAACTTCCAGATCGTCACCGGCACCGCGTTCGGCAACCACGACGCGGCGTGGATCCGGCGACACCTGCCCCACGACGGGTCGGTGGCGCTGTCGGACGTCACCTCCCGCTGGGCCTGCTTCGCTCTGTGGGGCCCCAAGGCCGCCGAGATCCTGCGGCCGCTCACGCCCGACCCGCTGGACTTCGGTTACATGCGGATGCGCGAGATCGCCGTGGGCGACGTCCCGGTGCGTGCGCTGCGGGTGACGTTCGTGGGCGAGCTGGGCTGGGAGCTGTACTGCCCCACCGAGTACGGCGCCGGCCTGTGGCGGGCGCTGTGGGAGGCGGGGCGCCCGCACGGCCTGGTGGCGGGCGGCTACCGCGCAATCGACTCGCTGCGGCTGGAGAAGGGCTACCGGGTCTGGGCCGCCGACATCACACCCGACGAGACCCCGCTGGAGGCGGGGCTGGACTTCTGCGTGCGCCGGGGCGGGTCGTTCGTCGGCGCCGATGCGCTCCACGAGCCGCAGCGGCGGCTGCGCTGCCTGGTCCTGGAGGACCCCCGCTCCGTCGCCCTGGGCAACGAGCCGGTGCGCGTCGGGGAGGAGGTGTGCGGGCGCGTCACGACCGGGGGCTACGGCTACGCGGTGCAGCGCTCGATCGCCTACGCCTACCTGCCGGTCGAGCACGGCATCGGCACCGAGGTGCAGGTGGACATCTTCGGGCGCTGGGTGGAGGGCGAGGTGGTCCGCGAGCCGCTGTTCGATCCGCGCGGCGAGCGGCTCAGGACGATCACGTGACTCTTTTCTTCCCCGCGTCAAACGGGTAGCATCGACGGCTGTGACGTGGGGATTTCTGTGGTTGATGCTCGCGCTCAAGCTGCCGCTCGCGGCGCTCATCTACATCGTGTGGTGGGCGATCAAGCAGGAGCCCGAGGACGAGACCTCCTCCGATGACGACGGCGGCATCAAGCGCCATCGCCCGCATCCCCGCAAGCCGTTTCCCCGCCGGCCCCGTCGCGGCCCGCACGGCGATCCCGCACCACAGCCCCCGGCTCGGGTCCGCACGGTGCGCGCCCGGGCCCGCACCCTCGGCCACTGACTTCGGCCGCAGCCGGGTCCGTGCGCGACCACCGTCGCTGTCAGACTTGCCGCGGTGAGCGCTGACCGCACAGACACGGCACCCGTCTCGACCGGGCGCGAGACCGCCGTCTCGGTCCTCTCCGACGGCACCATCACGCGCCTCGTGGAGGAGGGCCGCATCCGGATCGATCCGTGGGATCCCGCGCTCGTCCAGCCCGCCAGCGTGGACCTGCGGCTGGGGGACTCGTTCCGCGTCTTCCACAACCATCTGGCGCCGGCGATCGACCTCCGCCGTCCTCCGGAGAACCTCACCGAGGAAGTCGTCGTGCCCGCCGGCGACACCTTCGTCATCCATCCGGGCGAGTTCTGTCTGGGCCGCACGCTGGAATGGGTCGAGCTGCCCGATGACATCGTGGCCCGGATCGAGGGCAAGTCCAGTCTCGGCCGCCTCGGGCTCATCGTGCACGCCACCGCCGGCTTCTGCGACCCGGGATGGAAGGGCACGCTGACGCTGGAGCTCAACAACCTGACCCGCGTCCCCATCATCCTGCACCCCGGGCTGGAGATCGCCCAACTCTCGTTCATGATGCTCGACCGCCCGGCCCTGCGGCCCTACGGTAGCCCTGACCTGGGCAGCCATTACCAGGGCCAGCGCGCGGCCACCGCCAGCCGCTACCGCTCGGAGCCGGGCCGCGGCCGATTGGGGTAGGCTGCGGCCCCAGCGATGTCGGTCCTGCTCCTCACCGCGGCGGACGAGCCGTCCAAGGTCCCGTTCTTCATCATCGGCGGAGCGCTGGCGGTCTATGCGGTGGTCCTGGCCACCATCGGCATCCAGCGCCCGAATTTCCCCGGAGGCGCATCGGGGCAGCGCGGCGTCATCGCACTCACGCTCGTGATGGTCGTGCTGGCCATCGGCGCCGCCATCCTCACCTCCTGAGCCCCTCCCGGCTGGTGTCTCGGGCACCCGGCCGCGGGTAATAAAGTCTTTCAGGCAAGGTCGTCGACGCCAGACCGACTGAAGTGGCGGCCTCCGGTAACCGCGTCAAGGAGCGCAATGACCACCGAGACTCAGAATTCGACGGATGGGGGCGGCGTAGCCACGTCGGCCGACACCCTCACCGTCACGGATAACCGGACCGGCAAGCAGTACGAGATCCCGATCCAGGACAACACGATCCGGGCGACCGAGCTGCGCAAGATCAAGACCACCGACGACGACTTCGGCCTGATGACCTACGACCCGGCCTATATGGCGACGGCGTCGTGTCGCTCGGCGATCACCTACATCGACGGCGACAAGGGCATCCTGCAGTACCGCGGATACCCGATCGAGCAGCTGGCCGAGCAGTCCAGCTACCTCGAGGTCGCCTATCTGCTCATTCACGGCGAGCTGCCCACCCAGCAGCAGCTCGACGAGTGGGACCACCTCATCACCATCCACACGTTCGTCCACGAGAACGTCAAGGAGTTCATGCAGGGGTTCCGCTACGACGCGCACCCCATGGGGATGCTGCTGGCCTCCGTCGGCGCGCTGTCCACGTTCTATCCCGAGGCGGCGGCGATCAAGGACTCCGACACGCGCTACCTCCAGGTCATCCGCCTGCTGGCCAAGATGCCGACGCTGGCGGCGTTCTCCTACCGCCACAACCGCGGGATGCCCTACGTCTATCCCGACAACGACCTCAGCTACGCCGGCAACTTCCTCTCGATGATCTACAAGATCGCCGAGCTCAAGTACGAGCCCGACCCGCGGCTCGAGCACGCGCTAGACGTCCTGTTCATCCTGCACGCCGACCACGAGCAGAACTGCTCCACGAGCGCCGTGCGCAGCGTGGGTTCCTCGCAGGTCGACCCCTACTCGGCGGTCGCCGCGGGCGTCGCGGCGCTCTATGGGCCGCTGCACGGCGGCGCCAACGAGGCGGTCCTGCGGATGCTGCGGCGCATCGAGACCACGGAGAACATCCCCGACTTCATCGCCGGCGTCAAGAACGGCGACGAGAAGCTGATGGGCTTCGGCCACCGCGTCTACAAGAACTTCGACCCGCGGGCCAAGATCATCAAGAAGGCGGTGGACGAGGTCTTCGAGGTCACGGGCAAGAACCCGCTGCTCAACATCGCCACCGAGCTCGAGAAGATCGCGCTCGAGGACGACTACTTCGTCAGCCGCAAGCTCTACCCCAACGTCGACTTCTACTCCGGGCTCATCTACGAGGCCCTGGGGATGCCCGTGGAGATGTTCCCGGTGCTGTTCGCCATCGGCCGCACCAGCGGCTGGATCGCCCAATGGCTGGAGATGATCGACGACCCCGAGCAGAAGATCGCGCGCCCGCGCCAGATCTACACCGGCGGCCGCGGCCTGGACTACGTCCCGATCAGCGAGCGCTCGTAGCGCTCGTCCGTGATGGCGGGCACAGTCCGGTGCCCGCCATCGTCCTACATTTGAGGGTGTGGATCTCTACGGCCTGCCCGACGGACGCGTCATCGTCATCCGTTCCATCCGGCCGGATGACCAGGAGCGCCTGCGCGCGTCGCACTCCCGCCTCTCGCCGCTGACGCGCTACCGGCGCTTCATGACCTCCAAGCCATACCTGAGCGCCGCCGACGCCGCCTACCTGGCCGAGATCGACGGGCGCAGCCATTACGCCCTGGTCGCCACCTTCGCGCCCCCGGGTGGCGAGGAGGAGATCATCGGGGTGGCACGGTTCGTGCGCGCGCCCGACGATCCGCGCGCCGCGGAGTTCGCGATCGTCGTCGGCGACGACTGGCAGGGCGAGGGCGTGGGCCGCGAGCTGATGGGGCGCCTCGTCGACGCCGCCGTTACCCTCGGCGTCGAGCGTTTTCAGGCCACCATGCTGGCCGACAACGTCGCCATCCAGCGCCTGTCCGAGCACTTCGCCGCGGCGCCGATGCACCGCCTACGGCGGGGCAACACGTTCGAGGTCGAGTTCGCTCTGCCCACCCGCGTCCCCGGCGCTCCTGCGATCATCGCCGGGTGCGCTGGAAGCTGACCGAACGCGCCGGTCCCAAGGTCAAGCGGGCCTCCTTCGCTGACGTCGAGCTCGCGCTCGATGCGCTCGAGTCCCGGGGGCGGGAGCTCGCGCGGGCCGCCCCCGGCGACGCGGTCGACGCCAAGTTCAAGCGCTTCGAGCCCCAACAGCGGGTCGTGGCCCGCCTGGAGCTGGCCGGGCCGGAGCGCTTCGTCCCCAGCGTGCGGGGCGGCGTCGACGTGCGGGGGGACGGCTCGGTCGAGGCCTTCCGCGGCCGCGTCCGGCGCGAGGTGATCTCCGAGCAGCGGGGCGAGAGCCCCTACGCGGCGCTGCGTCGGGTGCTGATCGAGGGGTGACCGGCCCGCCTCAGCCGAGCACGAGCGTCTGCCCGTGGCGGCGCAGCCAGCGCGAGTGCTCGCGGTAGTCCGGGCACCAGCGCTCGAGCAGCGACCAGAACCGCGGCGAGTGGTCCATGACCTCCAGGTGGCAGACCTCGTGCCACACGACGTAGTCGAGCACGGGCTCGGGCGCCAGCAGCAGGCGCCAGTTGAAGCTCATGGCGCCGGTCCGCGAGCAGCTCGCCCAGCGGGTGCGCTGCCCGCGGATGGTCAGCCTCGAGTACGAGCTGCCCGCCAGTGCGCAGGCCTGCTCCAGCCGTGCCCCAATCTCGTCGCGCGCCGCCCGCCGGTACCACCGCTCCAGGGCGGGCTCGCGGTCGGGGCCGGCCGGTGCCAGGAGCTCGTCTCCTCGCCGGTGCACGCGGGTGCGCCCCGGCTCTGCGCACACGCGCAGCAGATCGCCCAGATAGGGGACGGCGTCGCCGCGGGCCGTCACCGACTCCTGCGCGCGCTCGAGCTCGCGGACCCGGCGCCGGATCCACGGCTCGAGCTCGCGGATGGCGCGGGCCGCCTCGCGCTCGGGGGCGCGCTGGGGCAGCACCACCTCGACGCCGCGCGTGTCGACGTTGACGCGTACGCGGCGCGCCCGCGGCGAGCGCCTGACCCTGTAGTCGATCTCCAGCACGGCGTCAGTGAGAGTACGGTGGGGGCCCGACATGCCGTCGTTCCCGGACCTGCCTGACCCCCTGAGCACGCCGGCTGTGGCCCTGCGCCTGGCCGCCGAGCGCGACATTCCCGAGGTGCTGATCGCCCATCAGGACGATCCCGAGCTCTATCGCCGCCTCGGCCTCCCCCGTCCTCCGAGCGGCGCCGAGCTGGGGCGGCGCGTCGAGGGCGGCCCCACCGACCGTGTCACGGGGGCCAGCCTGTGGCTGACCATCGCCGCCGGCGGCTCCGATGAGTGCATCGGCCAGATCGATGTCCACCACGTCGACTGGGACCACTCGCGCGCGGAGCTGTGCATCTGGGTCGCTCCGTCCCGGCGCGGGCACGGCGTGGCCTCCGCGGCGCTGGGGCTGATCGGCCGCTGGTTGGTCGCCGCCTGCGCGCTGGAACGCATCCAGCTCGTGACCGACCCCGGCAACGATGCCCTACGTGCGGCGGCGCGCGCGGCGGGTTTTGTCGAAGAGGGCGTCCTGCGGGGCTACGTGCGCGAGCGCGGCCGGCGCGTCGACGTGGCGATGCTGTCGCTCATCGCCTCCGACCTCGTGGCGCCATGAGGGAGTGGCGGGTCACGCTCCCGGCGGGGATCCGGTCGCCGTTCGAGGTCTACGTCAACGGCGTCCGCCAGGAGCTGGGCTCCGACTACCGCGTCGCCGAGGGCGAGCTGCTGTTCGAGCGCGAGCTCGTGCGCCAGAAGCTCAGCCTGTGGGCTTGGTTTCTGGGCTTCTGGGGGATCGGGACCTATAAGCGCAACGACGAGATCGACGTGCGCTATGAGGTGGACGGGCGATCCCTGGTCGCCCACCCGGTGAAGATCACGCCACCGCCGTCTTGACCACCTCGCGCGCGACCCACGGGCGGTGCAGGCGCAGGGCCGACAGGATCGCCCGGGTGGCGTGGGAGCGGTTCAGCGTGTAGAAGTGGATGCCGGGCGCCCCGCGCGCCAGCAGCTCGGCGCACTGCAGCGTGGCGTAGGAGACGCCCAGCTGCAGCACCGCGTCGGGATCGTGCGAGCGCCACTCCAGCGCCTCGAGCAGCGGCTGGGGGATGGTTGCGCCGCACATCCCGGTGATCGTCTTGATCTGGCGCAGGTCGGTGATCGGCATCACGCCGGGCAGGATCGGCACGTCGATGCCGGCCGCCCGGGCCTCGTCGACGAAGCGGAAGTAGAGCTCGTTGTCGAAGAACAGCTGGGTGATGAGGAACGAGACCCCGTTGTTGATCTTGTCCTTGAGGAAGCGCAGGTCGTGCGCCAGGTCTGGAGCCTCGGGATGGACCTCCGGGAAGCAGGCGGCGCCGATGCAGATGTCGTGGTCTGCGTGGATGAGCGACGCCAGCTCGGTGGAGTAGCGCAATCCGCCCGGGTGGGGCTTCCAGTCGGCCTCGCCGCGGGGCGCGTCGCCCCGCAGGGCGAGGATGTTGTCGATCCCCGCCTGACGCATGTCGGCGATGATCGCGGACAGCTCGTCGCGCGTGGCGCCGACGCAGCTCAGGTGCGCCATCGCCTCGATCCCGAGCTCCTGCTTGATCCATTTGGTCAGCTCGAGCGTCCGGCCGCGCGAGGTGCCGCCGGCGCCGTAGGTCACCGACACGAACGACGGCTCGAGCTGCCGCAGCGACTCCAGCGCCAGGCCCAGAACGCGCTCGCCGGCGTCGCTCTTGGGTGGGAAGAACTCAAAGGAGAAGCTCGGCTCGTCGGCCTCCGCCAGGATCTGATCGATGCGCATGTCGGGCAGGGTACCAACCTTGACAAGATCGTGTCAAGGTTTGACCGCCGACCACCTCTCGACGTCGCCGTCCACGGCGCTGCGCACCCGCTCCTGACCCTGGAGGTGGTGCAGGTAGCACAGCGTCTCGGACAAGAACCACGTCGCGTTGTGGACGTTCACCGGCTGGCTGTAGACCTCGGGCAGGATCTCCAGGGCGGTCTTGGGCCCGCCGCTCACGGCGGTCAGGACCGCCTCCAGACGCTCGGCCACGAGTTGGCGGTTGCCCTCGATGTGGCCGTGGACGTCGACGAACGGCTTGCCGTGGCCCGACAGGGCCAGCCGGGCGTCGAGCGCGTCAACCGTGTCCAGGGAGTCGAGGAACTCCCCCACGGGATCGGGCGAATAGCCGTAGTTGTAGAAGAGCGAGATCCGCCCCAGCACGTGATCGCCGGAGATGAGCAGCCGTCGCTCGGGCGCAAACAGGCAGACGTGCGACGGCGCGTGCCCCGGGGTCTCGTACGCGGTCCACACGCCCAGGTCGGTCTCGATCGTCACCCCATTCACCAGCGCATGGTCGGGCTCGATCACCCGGGCGACGCCGGAGGGGATGTCCTTGGCCAGCTCGGCGTACTCGGCCAGCGCCTGCGGTGGCACCCCGCTCTGGCGGCCCACCTCCAGGCGCCGTTCCAGCGCCGCCTGTGGGTCTCCGGCGCTCGCGGTGGCGTGGGCGTGGTTGGGATGCATCCACAGCTCGCACCCGGCGCGCTCCATGATCGGAGCCGCCTGACCCCAGTGATCGGAGTGGGCGTGGGTGCAGGCGAGCAGCCGGACGTGCTCCAGGCGCAGATTGACCTGGTCCATGGCGCGCTCCAACTGGGCCAGCGAGCCGGGCCCGTGCATGCCGGTGTCCACCAAGACGATGCCCGGCCCAGAGGCGATCGCCCAGGCGTTGCAGTGGGGCACCCCGGGCCAGGGGAGCGGCAGCCGCAGCCGCCATAGCCCGGGGAGGACCCGCTCGCCGCGTCCGAGCTCCTTCTGGCGTGAGGACGGTGCCATGGCCTCAGACGTTATTGACGGCGCGTAGACTGCGGCGCCTTGGCCAGTACCTCGGACATCGCGAAGCGGTATTTCGCCGCTCTCGGGGACCGGGACCTTCCCGAGGCGATCGCCTGCTGGAAGCCCGGCGCGATCGACCGCCTCGTCGGGGCGCAGGAGCTTGCCGCTCCCGACGGCATCCGCCAGTATTTCTCGGAGCTGTTCTCTGCGTTCCCGGATTTCGACCTCGAGGTGCTGGAGCTGACCACGGCGCGCAGCCGCACCGCCGTGCGCTGGCGGGCGACGGGCACCTTCGCCGGTCCGGGAACGTTCCAGGGCTTTGCTCCCAACCACGCCTCGCTCGTGATCGAGGGCTGCGACGTGGTCACCGTGCAGGACGACCTGATCGTCCACAACGATGCCTACATCGACAGCGGCGACATCGCCCGTCAGCTGGGGCTCCTGCCGCCCGCGGGCTCGACGGCCGAGGCGCGGCTGACCCGCCTCGCCAATACGCGGACCAGGGCGCGCCGTGCGTTCGGCGGGGTGTCGGTGGAGCCCGTGGCCGACGGCGTCTGGGTCGTGCGCGGCGGGTTCCCCTGGAAGTTCATGAACGTCTACCTCATCCGCGAAGGCGATGGCGTGACCGTGTTCGACGCCGGGATCGAGGCGATGGGGCCGGCGCTGCGCTCCGTGTGTGCGCAGCACGGGGGCGCCCGTCGTGTCGTCCTCGGTCACGCCGATCCCGATCACCGCGGCGCCGCCCCGGCGCTGGCGGTGCCCACCTTCTGCCACCCGCTCGAGCGCGAGACCGCCGAGAAGGACGAGCCGTTGCGCGACTACTGGGACATGCGCAAACTCCGCCCCTACGCGCGCCCGTACTACAAGCGCATGCTGCCGGCGTGGGACGGCGGCGCGGTCCCGATCGAGGGCACCGTGGCCGAGGGCGACGAGGTTGCGGGTTTCGAGGTGGTGGAGCTGCCCGGCCACGCGCCAGGCCTGATCGGGCTCTTTCGCCGCTCCGACCGGCTGGCCCTGGTCTCCGACTGCTTCTACACGCTGGACATCCAGACCGGTCGCAAGGGCGGTCCGCGCATCCCGCCCGTCGCCTTCGACGCTGACGTCGAGCAGGCGCGCACGTCGATTCGCAAGCTCGCCGCGCTCGAGCCCGAGCTCGCGTGGGCCGGGCACGCCGACCCCGTGACCGGGGACGTGCGCGGCCAGCTCGAGCGCGCCGCCGAGGCGGCGGCTTGATGGCGCGCCGGCGGGGCCAGACGACCAAGCTGACCGCGCCCACCACTGACTATCGCGATGCCGAGGGCAACGTGCTGGTGCTGCGGGGGTCGCTGACGCCGGCCACGCGCCAGGCTTACTCCGACACGTTCGGCGGTGGTCTGCACCGCGAGGACGCGCGGGCGCGGGCGATCGAGATGCTGTTCGAGCGCCTCGCGGTGCGATGGACGATCAACGGCCTGGAGACCACGCGCCAGAAGGAGCTGCTGGGCCGCTACCGGATGGCCTCGGCGCCCGAGCGCGAGTTCGTGCTGGCGTCGCTGCGCACCCACCTGGCCGAGAACTTCCCCGAGCTTCAGGCTCCGTGACGCCCGGCGCGCCTGAGCCGGCCGCGTTCGCCGCGCTCCTGTGTGACTGGAGCATGCAGGTTGAGCCCGGCGACCGGGTCGGCATCCTCTCCACCACTCTGGCCGCCGACCTGGCGACGGCGCTCCACACCGCCGTCCTGCAGCGCGACGCCTGGCCCTACGTCAGCCTCGAGCCTCCGGGACTGGCCGCCGATCTCTACCGCCACGCGCATGAGCGCCACCGCACCGAGCCACCGCCCACGCAGCTGGCCGTCGCCGGCGCGCTGGACGCCTTCGTCCGCATCGAGGCCCCCGCCAACACCACGGAGCTGGCCGGGATCGACCCGTCTGTGGTGGCCCAGGTGGCCACCGCGCGCCGCCCCTTCCAGGAGGCGTCGCTCAAGCTGCGCTGGACGGGCACGATCCTGCCCACCCCGGCGCTCGCCCAGCAGGCGCAGATGAGCACCGGCGAGTACGCCGCCTTCGTCACCCGGGCGCTGTTCCTGGACCGGCCCGATCCGGTGCAGGCGTGGCGGGAGCTCAGCGCCACCCAGGAGGCAATGGTGCGGCGGCTGCGCTCGGCCACGGAGATCCGCATCGAGGCCGAGGGCACCGACATCCGCCTCGGTGTGGCCGGCCGCGCCTGGGTCAACTCCGACGGCCGCCACAACATGCCCAGCGGCGAGGTGTTCACCGGGCCCCACGAGCGCTCGGCCAACGGCACGATCCGCTTCACCGTTCCCACCGGGCCGCGCGGCGTGACGGTCACGGGCGTCGAGCTGCGCTTCGAGGACGGCGAGGTGGTGTCGGCGAGAGCCGACCGGGGCGATGAATACCTGCAGGCCGCGCTGGCGACCGACGCCGGGGCGCGGTACCTGGGCGAGCTCGGCATCGGCACCAACGCCGGCATCGATCGCGCCACCGGCCACATCCTGCTCGACGAGAAGATGGCCGGCACGGTCCACCTCGCCCTCGGGCGCTCCTACCCCGAGACCGGCGGCACCAACGACTCGGCGCTGCACTGGGACCTCATCTGCGACCTGCGCGATGGCGGGCGGCTGTCGGCCGACGGCGAGCCGATCGTGGAGAACGGCGAGCTCAAGGTCGTGTGAGCGCTCACATCCTCACCTGCTATTAACGAATTGTTCCCCTGCGCTCCAGTACGTTGGTCTGCCCATGCGTCGTACCAAGATCGTCGCCACCATCGGCCCCGCCTCGCGTGACCCCGACACGCTCGCGCGCATGGTCGAGGCCGGGCTCGACGTCGCGCGGCTGAACTTCTCCCACGGCGACCGCGATCTGCACGCCGAGAACGCCGCTCGCGTGCGGGCGGCATCGGCCGCGGTGGGTCGTCCGGTGGCCATCCTCCAGGACCTGCCCGGGCCCAAGCTGCGCATCGGCCCGCTGGTGGACGACCGCGTCGAGCTCAAGCCCGGCGAGCGTCTCGTGCTCGTGTGCGGGGCCACCGACCCCGGCGATGGCGAGCGCATGTCGGTGTCCTGGGCCGGCCTGCCCGACTCCGTGGATCCCGAGGACATCATCTACCTCGCCGACGGGGCCATCCGCCTGCGCGTGGACCGCGTTCGCAACGGCGACGGCGAGGTCGAGACCATGGTGGAGGTCGGCGGCTCGGTGGCCTCGCGCCAGGGGCTGAATATCCCCGGCAACACCCGCGGGCTGGCCGCCGTGCCCGAGGAGGACCTCGACATGCTGCGCTTCGGCGAGTCGATCGGCGTCGACGTCGTGGCGCTGTCGTTCGTACGCACCGCCGAGGACGTCGAGTACGTCCGTCGCCACACCCGGCTGCCGCTGGTGGCCAAGATCGAGAAGCCCCAGGCGGTCGACAACGCCGAGGAGATCATCCGCGCCGCCGATACCGTGATGGTCGCCCGCGGCGATCTGGGCATCGAGCTGCCGATCGAGGACGTGCCCATCGTCCAGAAGCAGCTGCTGCGGATCGCCGGGCGCCTCGCGCGTCCGTCGATCACCGCCACCCAGATGCTGGACTCGATGGTGTCCTCATCGCGGCCGACCCGCGCGGAGGCCACCGACGTGGCCAACGCCATCCTCGACGGCACCGACGCGGTCATGCTCTCCCAGGAGACCGCCGTGGGGGCCTATCCGGTGGAGGCGGTGGAGATGATGGCCTCGATCGCCGAGCGCACCGAGAGCGTCCTGCCCTACAGCGAGTGGAACGAGTCGCGGGTGCGCCGAGACGCCCGCGATCCGGCTTACACGATCGCCTACAGCGCCTGTGCCGCCGCCCGCGACCTCGGCCTGGCCGCACTGGTGGTCCCCACGCTCTCGGGCCGCTCGGCGCGGCTGATCTCGGCCCACCGCCCCTCGGTGCCCATCTACTGCCTGTCGCCCGGCCGCGAGACGGTCCGTCGCTGCAACTTCATGTGGGGCGTGCAGGCGGCGTCGATCCGCCGCCACGAGGTAACCGAGGAGCTGATCGCCGACAGCGCTCGCCGCGTGGTGGAGCTCGGCTGGGTCCAGCACGGGCAGCGCGTCGGGATCACCGCCGGGCTGCCCAGCGGGCGCCCGGGGACGACCAGCCTCTTCCAGGTCCAAGAGGTCTAGCGGCCCCGATCACGAACATTAGGGCACCCTATTAGGGACGCCTAATATGTGGTACCGTCCGAGCCGCAAGCCGAGCGCCGTACTCGGAATTGCTGTCGCCGTGAACGAGTCTCCCGCCCTCGCACACCGCCCGACCAAGCGCAGAGCCCCGCGCTCCGGCTCGGTCAGCTTCTACGCCTGGACCGCGATCGTGCTCGCGGCGGCCGTCGCCATCGTCGTGGTGAGCTGGCACGCCGCCGGCGGCACCGCCGATCCCACCGACCTGCCGGCCGGGCACCGCCTCAGCCACACGACGGTCGTGCTCGACAGCGCCATCCTCGTCTTCCGCGAGGGCCTGGAGACGATCCTCGTGCTGGCGGCCATCACGGCGAGCTTCCTGGGCGCCAACACGGTCTACCGCCGCCCAGTGGCGGCCGGCGGCGGGCTGGCCCTCGGCGCCGGGGTGGCCACATGGTTCGGCGTCATCTGGCTCATCGGCCAGTTCACCGGCTCGGAGATGTCGATCCAGGCGGCCACGGGCATCCCGGCGCTGATCGTGCTCCTGATCGTCATGAACTGGTTCTTCCACAAGGTCTATTGGACCGGGTGGATCGCCAACCACCACAAGCGCCGGCGCAGCCTGCTCAGCGGCGACGCCGAGACCAACAAGCGGCGGATGCTCCTCGGGCTGGCGCTCCTCGGCTTCACCTCCGTGTACCGGGAGTGCTTCGAGATCGTCATCTTTCTTCAGAACCTGCGCCAGATCTACGGGGCGGGCGTGGTGCTCGAAGGCGTCGTCATCGGCCTGCTCTTCACCGGCGCGGTGGGGGTGCTGACCTTCGCGCTGCACCAGCGCCTTCCCTACCGCCGCCTGCTCATCATCACTGGGGTGCTGCTCCTGTTCGTGCTGCTCGTCCAGGTCGGCGAGCAGGTCAACGAGATGCAGCTGGCCGGCTGGATCGGCACCACCGAGATCACCTCGCTGCACATCCCCGGCTGGATGGGCACGTGGTTCAGCCTCTTCAACAACTGGGAGACGTTCATCGGCCAGGCCATCGCGCTCCTGCTCGTCGTCGGCTCCTACGTGCTCGCCCAGTACCTGCGCGTGTGGCGGCCGCGGCGCCGCGGGGCGCAGCCGGCCCATCTCGCCCGCGACGTGCCGGCGCAGCCGGCCGACCTGGCGCCGGCGCGGCGCGCCAACGGCCAGGCCCTGCCTGTCGCTTAGCGTCGCGTAGCCGCCCCCGCCCCGCCGCCGAGGGGGTGGTCTTCCCGACGCAAATGGCCTCGCCGCTTTCGTTTGCGTCCGAAAACCCCCGGATTCCGGGGGTGGCGCGACGCGAATGCCCGGCGCGGGGTGCTTCGTGTCGGGAAACCCCCGGACTGTCGGCCCGGCCCGGCCCGGCGCGGCCCGACGCGTCAGCGTCAGCGTCTACGCCGCGGCCCGCGAGTAGAACTCGGCCTCGAGCTCGCCCAGCTCGGTCGCCGGCGGGTCGCCGTAGAACCACTCGCGTGCGATCCGGTGGAAGTTCCCCCGGGCGTGCAGCTGGGCGATGACGGCCAGGGTGAGGACCTCCATGCGCCGGCCGAAGATGTGATCGGGCGGGGCGGACTCGTGGCGCAGGTAGCCGAAGTACTCCGAGCGTGGGTCGCTCATGTCGATGAGCACCTGGGTGGCGTACTCGGGGGTGAGCTCGACCTCGCGGTCGGAGGTGTACCAGGAGGTGGCGGCGCGGAAGTGCGCCAGGACGCGGTCGGGGTTGAACTTCTCGGGATCGCGGAAGAAGCCGACTTCGGTGCCCAGGCGCATGATGGTCTCGGTGTCGCCTTCGATGATCGCCCGGGCGACGCTGATCTCCAGCTCCACCGCCCCGGGCGGCATCCGCTTGAACAGGCCGAAGTCGAAGAAGGCCATGCGCCCGTCGTCCAGCAGCATCGAGTTGCCCGGGTGGGGATCGCCGGAGAACTGCCCGTGGCGGTACAGCGACCCGAAGTAGAAGCGGAACAGGATCTCGCCGAGGCGGTCGCGCTGCTCCTGGGAGTAGCCGCGCAGCTCCTCGAACCCCGTGCCGCGCACGAACTCGGAGACCATCACCCGCTCATGGGACAGATATGTGATGACATCGGGGATGACGATGAACGGGTGGCCGCGATAGATGCGGGCCAGCGTGCGCTGGTTCTGGGCCTCGAGCTCGTAGTCGAGCTCCTCCTGGACGCGGGCGCGGATCTCCTCGCCGATCGCCTGGGGGTCCAGCCCCGGCGCGATCCGCTTGATCAGGCGCAGGATCAGCCCCAGGTTCTGCATGTCGGCGCGGACCGCGGCGGCCACGCCCGGGTACTGGACCTTGACCGCGACCTCGCGCCCGTCGGTGAGCCGCGCGCGGTACACCTGGCCGATCGAGGCGGCCGCGATCGGCTCCTCGTCAAACTCATCGAACACGCCGGACAGCCGGTCGCCGAGCTCGTCCTCGATGACCTTGCGCATGTCCTTGAAGGTGACCGTGGGCGCGGCGTCGCGCAGCACCGCTAGCTTGCGCTGGAACTCCTCCCGGTACTCCTCGGGGACCATGCCAACGTCCAGGAACGACAGGACCTGCCCCACCTTCATCGCCGCGCCCTTCATCGTCCCCAGCGCGGCCACGATCTGCTCGGCGGCCTCGAGCTGGCGGCGCTCCAGGGCGACCTGGCGCCCCTCGGGCGAGCGGGCGACGTTGGCCGCCCGCGTGCCCGCCTCGCGGATCACCTGACCTGCAGCGAGACCACCGATCCGCGCGGTGCGCCCCACGCGAGAGGTGGGGATCTTGTCCTTGGGCACGGGGTGGGTCAGCCCCGGCTTACCTGTGAGCCGGGAACGATGTCGTCGGATCCGTCGGGCCAGCGGACCCAGGCCTTGTGGCCTCCGTCGTAGTCGTCGCCGAGGAGAATGAGCGTCGCCTTCTCGCCCATCGCGGTGCAGGGCTCGTCGCCCTCGGGGTCGACCCCCCGCCAGATGCGCACGAAACGGTTGTTCTCCAGCTCCCCGGCGACCGTGGTGGGGTCGGTGTGCCCGGGATGGATGCGCGTGGAGGCGGGCAGCGCCAGCAGCTTGTCCATGATCGACGTCTTCAGATCGGCGTAGGTGGTGTGCCCGGGCGCGCGCACGCCGCCCACCGAGCCCTTGAACAGCGTGTCCCCGGTGAACACGTCGGTCCCGTCGAAGAGCAGCGACAGCATGCCCGCGGTGTGTCCTGGGGTGTGGATCGTCTTGACCTGCAACGCGCCGGTCTCGATCGTCTGGCCCGGCTCCATCATCCCGGTCGCTCCCGGGACCTTTTCGCGCTCCAGCGGGTGGATGAGCACGGGAGCGTCGGGAAAGCGCGCCGTGACCGCGTCGAGCTCGGCGACGTGATCGTGGTGATGGTGGGTGAGCAGCACGTGGGTCAGCGTGAGCTGGCCGCGATCCAGGAACTCGAACAAGGGCGCCACCGGGCCGCCGGCGTCGACCATGACCGCACTGCCCCCCAGCTCGTCGCCGACGATGTAGGTGTTCGAGAGCCAGCCATCGCTCATCGAGCGCTCGACGATCATGTGAGAGAGGCTATCGAGCTACGCTTGTCAGCAGACGTGAGCCTGATCCACACCTGCTACCGAATCACGGACATCGACCGCTCGGTCGCGTTCTACGAGGCCCTGGGCTTTCAGGAGCTGCGCCGCGCGCCAATCCGCGACGAGGCGATCAACGTCTTCATGAACCAGCCCGACGACGGCGACAACCCCCGGCTGGAGCTGACCTTCAACCACGGCCGCACCGAGCCGTACGAGATCGGCACCGGCTACGGCCACATCGCGATCACCTCAGGCGACCTGGACCAGACCCTGGCCAACCTCGCGCAGCAGGGCATCCAGCCCGAGCGGCCGCCCTACACCGTCCGCGAGGGCGGCAACCGGCTGTGCTTCGTGCGGGATCCTGACGGCTACCGCATCGAGATCATCGAGACCGGCTGAGCGCGCGCGATGGTCGACACCGCCACCATGGCCAAGCTGCTGGAACGCTTCGCCCAAGGCGTCGCCGCCCACGACCGGGAGAACCCCGACCACAACAGCTGGGGCATCGGCATGGCTCAGTTCGACATCGAGCGGCTCGGCCTGGAGGAGGGCGAGGAGATCCTCCCCGGGATCGTGCTCCAGGCCGACGGCGGCGGCACCGGCAACTTCCGTGTCCTCTGCGACGGCGAGCACGACGGTGCCGGCGAGATCGAGGAGGAGGAGGTCGTGGACGCGGTCGCCTCCGAGGAGGTCGCCGAGCCGGTCTACGTCGAGGGGCCCGCCCAGCCGATCAGGCCGCCGTTCTGAGCGCGACCCGCTCGCCGAGCCACTGAACCGTCGGGCAGCGGAGCCCGTGCCGCCGCCCCGCTCGCAGCACCGCGCCCGCGATCGCGTCGAGCTCCGTCGCCCGGCCGGCGGCGATGTCGCGCTGCATCGAGGAGCCCAGCTCCGCGTGGGCCGCGTCGAGCTCATTCAAGGTGTCCTGTGCGTCCAGACCGGCGCCGTCGGCGTTGGCCACCGCCACGGTCTCGTTGACCGCCCCCACGAGCGCCGTGCGCCAGCGCGGGTCCGAGCGCACGAAGCCGATCGGCCGGTCCGAGGCGCTCGTGGTCAATGCCAACGCGCACAGCCGCGCCAGCTTGGACCACATCACGGCGGCCTCGCTGTCGCCGATCCGCGCCTCGAGCCCGGCGCCACGGAGCAGCCCCGCCACCGCCTCGAGCCGCCCGTCGACGCCGGCCATGTCCACCCGGGCCCCGGGGCTCGTTTGCACGATCACCCCCGGCGACGGCCGGTCGGACTCGATGCGGATGACGGCGGCGGCCACCCGCCCCGCGCCGAACCGGTCGCGCAGGACGGCGAGGTGATCGAGGCCGTTGAGCAGGGGGATCACCAGCCCGGGCGTGGCCGGCACGCGCTCCAGCGCCTCGGCCAGGCCGGTGGCCTTGGTGGCCACGATGAGGACGTCGACCGGCTCGGCGAGCTCGGTCACGACCGGCGGGCGGGCGGTGAAGTCCGCGGCGAGCGCGCGGCTGGACACGGCGAACCCCGTCTCGCGCAGCACGTCTGCGGTCTCGGGGCGCGCCACGACCCGTGTGTCGGCGCCTGACCGGTCCAGGGCGGCGGCCACGAAGCCGCCAACCCCACCCGCCCCCAGCACCGCAGCCGCGGTCATTTCCGCTTGGCCCGCTTGGTCTCGCGCGCCTGGCGCTGCGCGTCGTGATGGGCCTCGCGGACGGAGCGCTGGGCCTCGCGCTGGACTTCGCGGAAGTGCTCCTGGATCTCCTGTCGCACCGACCGGGTGTCCCAGCTCCCGCCCTCCCGGCGCACCTCGGCCCACGCGGCACGGGCCTGGCGCAGCGCCTTGAGCACCTGGTTGCGCGCCTCCTCCGCGGCGCGGGCGGCGTCTACCGCCTGCTGCTTGGCGCGGTGGCCGCGCGGGAGGTTGAAGGACCACAGGCCGGTCTCGAGCAGCCGCGCCGCGCGCTCCAGGTCATCGTCCACGGCGCGCCGCAGCGCGTCGCCGCGCAGCCCTTCGCGGATGCGGCGGGTGCGCGACTCCATCGCCACCTCGGCCAGGCCCGCCAGGGCGCGCGCGGCGGCCATCGGCTCGGGGTCCCGCGGGTCGATGCCCGCCTGGGCGGCGAGCTCGTCGCGGGCCACGCTGGCCAGCCGGTCGTGCAGCTCCAGCCACGCCGCGCGGAGCGCCGGGGTGCTGTCGATCATGCCCAGGAACAGCGGGACGAACTCCGTGAGCTCCTCGGGCGCGTCGTCGAAGCGGGCCATGTCCTCCTTGATCGCCCGCACCACCGCGGAGGTCAGCGACTCCTCCGGGCCCCGCTCGCGCAGCGCCCGCGCCATCCGCTCGACCGCCTCGTCGGCGGTGTCGAGGACCAGCGACTCCTTGGTGGGAAAGTAGTTGTAGACCGTCTTCTCCGAGACCCCGACTCGGTCGGCCACCTCCGAGACCTTCACGTTGTCGAAGCCGCGCGTGGCGAACAGGGTCGTCGCGGCGTCGGAGATGAGCTGGCGCGTCAGACGTCGCTTGCGCTCCCGCAGCCCCTCTCCGGGGTTCCCGGTGCGGTGCCAGACCTCCTGGGCGCGCCGGGCGCTCCGCATGACCTCGGCGATCCTCTCGCCCATCTCGTCGGAGATGAGCCGGTCCAGCAGCTCCTCCCCGGCGCTGCCGCCGAGCGCATCGTCATCGCCTCCCGGCGCCACGGTCTCGTCGTTCATGTCCTTCGTCCTTCGCTGCGGCGTGGGGTCCGTCCGCCGAGAGGTTACCAACATTTCACTTGCAGAATTCTTACAGCGTCTGTACTTTTACTGCCCATGACAGAAACCGCCATTCATACCGAGGGCCTGACGAAGCGTTTCGGCGACTTCATCGCCGTCGAGAACCTGTCCCTGGAGGTCCGCGACGGCACCGTCGTCTCGCTGCTCGGTCCCAACGGGGCCGGCAAGACGACCATCGTCCGCATGCTGGCCACGCTCCTGCGCCCGGACGGCGGCCGTGCGAGCGTGGGGGGATACGACGTCGTGACCGACGCCGCGCGGGTGCGGGAGCTCATCTCGCTGACGGGGCAGTTCGCGGCGCTGGACAAGAATCTGACCGCCCGCGAGAACCTGGTCCTGATGGCCCGGCTGCGGGGGCGCAAGCTCGGCGCCGCCCGCGTCCTCGCGGGCCAGTTGATCGAGCGCTTCGACATCGGCACCTTCCGCGACCGCTTGGTCAAGAACCTGTCCGGCGGCGAGCGGCGCCGCGTCGATCTCGCCGCCGGCCTCATCGACACGCCCAGCGTGCTCGTCTTGGACGAGCCCAGCACCGGGCTGGACCCGCGCAGCCGCCAGGTGGTGTGGTCGACGATCCGCGAGCTGGTGGCCGACGGGGTGACGCTCCTGCTCACCACCCAATACCTGGAGGAGGCGGACGCGCTCGCCGACCGCGTGGTGCTCATCGACCGCGGCACCGAGGTGGCGGCCGGCACGCCGGCGCAGCTCAAGGCTCAGGTGGGCGAGCAGCGGGTCGACGTGATCGCGGCCGATATGGCCGCCTTCGGTCACCTGGCCGCGGTGCTGGAGGAGCGTTTCGAGGTGACCCTCTCCCACGAGCAGCGCACGATCTCGGTGGCCGCGCCCGACGAGGTCGCCGACCTGTCGCTGGTCGCCGCGGCGGTCGACGCCGCCGGGGCGCCCGTGGACGAGGTGGCGTTGCGCCGCCCGACCCTTGATGACGCATTCCTGGCTCTAACCGGGCACGCTGCCCACGAGGAGAGCCCCGAGGTAGAGGAGGCCGCCGTATGACTGCCACCGCCGTCCCCGTCACTGCCGCTCGGCCGCCGGCCGGCCGGATGCGCTACGTCCGCGACACGCTGCTGCTCACCGGGCGCAGCCTGCGGGCCATCCCACGCGTGCCCGAGCGGCTGCTGGACGTGACGATCCAGCCGATCGTCTTCATCCTGCTGTTCCTGTACGTGTTCGGGTCGGCCATCCATGTGCCGGGCGTGAACTACAAGAACTACATGTTCCCGGGGATCATTGGCCAGTCGCTGGCCTTTGGGATCATCGGCGCCGGCGTGGCTACCTCCAACGACATGCTGGAGGGCGTCATCGATCGCTTCCGCTCGATGCCGGTTCGGCGCCTGTCGATCATCTCCGGGCAGGTGATGGGCCAGTTCAGCGAGCAGGTGCTGGGCATGGTCATCGTCGTCGCCTTCGGGCTCATCCTCGGGTGGAGCCCCCAGCTGACCTTCGGCCACGGGGTGGAGCTGTTCGGACTGATGGTGCTGGGGATGCTCGCGTTCACCTGGGCGGGGGTCCTGTTCGGAATGCTCGTCCGCTCGCCCGACGCGATGCAGGGCGTCGGCTTCATTGTCATCCTGCCGCTGACCTTCCTGGCCGGCACCTTCGTCCCCATCGCCGGGATGGACGCCGTGCCGCGCGCGATCGCCCAGTGGGACCCCATCTCGGCGCTGGTCGCGAGCGTCCGCGACTTGACCACGCCCGGGGTGCACATGGGAGGCTCGTGGCAGCTCGATCACCCCGAGCTGGCGATGGCGCTGTGGTGCGTGATCCTGATGGCCGTGTGCGTGCCGCTCGCCCTGCGGCGGTTTAACCGTACGCTTGCCGCATGACCTACTCGATCGTCGCCCGCGGTGGGCGGGACGGGTTTCAAGAGCTGGGCGTGGCGGTCCAGTCGCACTGGTTCGGCGTTGGAGCGATTGTTCCGTGGGCCCGCGCGGGCGTCGGGGCAGTGGCCACCCAGGCCAACGCCGAGGTCGCCTACGGGCCTCGGGCGCTCGACCTGCTTGAGCGCGGGATGTCGGCGCCCGGGGCGCTCAAGCGGCTGCTCGCCGAGGACCCGCTGGCCGCCTCGCGCCAGGTGGCGATCGTCGACGCCCATGGCGAGGTGGCCGCGCACACCGGCGATGCGTGCATGGCCTTCGCCGGCGACGTCCAAGGCGACGGGGTCTCCTGCCAGGCCAACATCATGGCCACCGAAGAGGTGTGGCCCGCGATGCTCGAGGCCTACACCTCGGGGCAGGGCAGCCTCAGCTCGCGCCTGCTCACCGCGCTCAACGTGGCCGAGGCCACCGGCGGCGATCTCCGCGGCCGCCAGTCGGCGGCGATCCTCGTTGTCCCGGCGGCCGGTGATCCGTGGGCGACAGTCACGTCGCTGCGCGTCGAGGACCATCCCGAGCCGCTGGTGGAGCTGGCCCGGCTGGCCCGGCTCGACGAGGCCTACCGGTTCGCCGGCGAGGGCGACGAGCGCCTGGCCGAGGGCCACCACAGCGAGGCCTCGGCGCTCTATGCCCGCGCCTGCGCGCTCGCGCCCGAGTCCGACGAGCTGCGCTTCTGGGCCGGCCTCGGGGCCGCGCAGTTGGGGGACATGGACACAGCGCTGGCACACGTCCGGGCCGCGATCGCGGCCCACGGCGGCTGGCTGGAGCTTCTGCGGCGCCTGCCGTCGGAGCTGGCCCCGTCGGCACCGGCCGTGCTGGCGGCGTTGGACTAATCCAGGAGCACGCCGGGGTTGAGCGCCCCAGCGGGGTCAAGCGCCGCCTTGGCCGCGCGCAGCGCAGCGGCAAACGGCTCGGGCCGCTGACGGTCATACCACGGCCGGTGGTCGCGCCCGACGGCGTGGTGGTGGGTGATGGTCCCTCCGGCGGCGAGGATCGAGTCGGCGGCGGCGCGCTTGACCTGAGCCCACTGCTCAAGCTCCTCCCCACGGCGGGCCGGGGCCAGCACGGTGTAGTAGGGGGCGGGCCCGTCGGGATAGACATGGGTGAAGCGGCAGGTCACCGTGCCGCCGCCGCACGCCTCGGCGAGCGCCGCCCCGGTCCGTTCGCGCACCTCGGCGTCCAGCCGGGCGAACCGGTCCCAGGTCACCGCGGTCTCGAACGTCTCGGCCAGCACGCCCATGGCCACGAAGGTGTCGCGCAGGTAGGGCACCCGCAGGAAGCTCTCGCGCCAGGTCCCCACGGCGCCGTCGCCCTCCTCGCGCTCGTCCCAGCTGCCGCCGTGGTCAGCGCAGCATTCCAGCGCCTGGGCCAGCCGCGATCCCACCTCGAGCCCCGGCGACTCAAACCCGAGCATAAGCAGGGCATGGGGTGGGTGGGGTCCGTTTTCCGCGCCCGTGAACCGCGCCTCCGTGGGGTCGATCAGCCGGCAGTTGGCGGGATGCAGGCCGGACTGGGACAACGCGCGCACCGCCTCGGCGCCGGTCTGGAAGGTCTGAAAGCGGACGGCCGCCGACGCGCGGACCCGGGGCCGCGGGCGCACGCGCACCCAGGCCTCGGTGATGATGCCGAGGGTCCCCTCGGAGCCGATGAGCATTCGATCGGGCGATACGCCGGCGCCGGACCCCGGCAGCCGCCGGGACTCCCACACCCCGGCCGGCGTGACCGCCCGCACCGACTGGACGAGGTCGTCGATATGGGTGTAGACGGTGGCGAAGTGGCCGCCGGCGCGGGTCGCGATCATCCCGCCCAACGTGGCGAACTGGAAGGACTGCGGGAAGTGGCGCAGCGTCAGCTCGTGCGCGCGCAGTTGCTCCTCCATCCTCGGCCCGGCCGCGCCGGCCTGGATACGGGCCGACAGCGAGACGGGGTCGACCTCCCGCACGCGGTCAAGGGCGCCGAGGTCGATGGTGACGACCCCTTCGAAGCGGGCCGGGTCCACCGCCGCCTCCACGCCCCCGACGACGCTTGTCCCGCCGCCGAACGGGATCACGGCGGCGTTGGCGCCCAGCGCCCACTCCAGCACCGCCTCCACGCCGGCCTCATCGCGCGGGCGCGCCACCACGTCGGGCGGATGGTCGAAGCGTCCGCGGAAGGCGCGGACGACATCGCGGTAGGAGCTCCCGTAGGCGTGGAAGGCCCGCTCGTACGTGCTGTCGGCGCAGAGATCCCGCAGATGGGAGGGGATCGCCAGCCCCGGCGGCGGCAGCGTCACGTCTGAGAGCGGCACCGGCTGCTCGGGCTCGCCGGAGCCGAAGCCGAGGTGCGAGGCCAGGAAGGCGGCGGTGGCACGCACCTCGTCTGGCGGTGGCTGCTCGTGCTCATAGCCCCACCCCCAGTGCTTGCGTCGGCCGTCGGCCATGCCGCCAGCCTATCCGCGGCCTCCGGACGGGTACGGTGTGCGCCATGAGCCTCCCGCCCGGCATTCTCGCGCGCGGCCCATGGCAGCCGGCGGAGATCGAGGTCAGCTGGAGCGATGAGCCGTACGCGGCGGCGCCCGAGGTGGTGGGCGAGGCCGACCGAGTCCTCGCCGAGCTGCGCGATCGCGGATCCCCCAGCCACGACGGCCTCGCCGCCCGGCTGGTGGGCTTTCAGGCTGCCGCCGGCCGGCTGCGTCTCGAGTGCGAGCCGGCGCGCTGGGCGCTGCGCCTGCTCCCCGGCGGGGCCGCGCAGAGCCTGTCGGCGGTGTGCGTGGTGCGCTCGGCCGACGGCCGATGGCTGGCCGGGCGCCGCGCCGCTTGGTTGGCGACGTGGGCCGAGCGGTGGGCGCTCGGCGCGGCGGGGTCGGTCGAGGTGGGCGAGAACCCGGCCGAGACGCTCGTGCGCGAACTGGACGAGGAGTGGTCGGTGACGCCGGAGCGGATGAGTGTCGAGGCGCTGGTCAAGCTCCCCAGCGGGCTGGTATCGCTGGTGGGGCTGGCATGGCTGGCCGACGGCACCGTGGTGACGCCCGATGCCGAGCATGACGATTTCGCGTGGTGGCCCGCCGACGTGGCGAGCTGGCCCGAGCAGGCGGACGCGCCGCTGCGCCGGCTCGCCGAGCTGGTCTCACCTCCTGGCTGATGCGGTTCGTCACCTTCCGGAGGCTCGAGCTGGCGTCGTTCGCGCACTCGGTGGTCTATTCGGCGCTGCTCCTGTGCGCCTTCGCGCTCGGCAAGCCCCAGCCCGAGACGTTCATCTTCGGCCTGGCCCATGGGGTGCTGTGGATCGCCATGTCGGTGCTGTGCATCGACGCCGCTCGGCGGCGGGTGATCCCGTTCTGGCTCGCCGTCACAGTGGCGGTGATCGGGGGCCTCGGGCCGTTCGCGGGGTCGGCCGGGTTCGTCATTGCAGACCGCCGTCGATCTCCCACGACGCAGTACAGTGAGTGACTGACTGATGGCGGTCGATACCAGCACGATTCAGGTCGTCATGCCGGCCATGGGCGACTCCGTCGCCGAGGGCACCGTGCTCGAATGGCACAAGGAGGAGGGCGACACCGTCGCCGCCGACGAGACGATCGTCGAGATCTCCACCGACAAGGTCGACGCCGAGGTTCCCTCCCCGGTCGCGGGCACGATCACCAAGCTGCACGCGGCGGAGGGCGACACCGTCGCCGTCGGCGCGCTGCTCGCCGAGATCGCCACCAACGCTGACGGCGCCCCCAACGGCGCGGTCGCGGCCGAGAGCTCCACGCCGGTGTCCGGCGAGTCGCCGGGGCGGGCGGGTCCGGTTTCCGGCGAGGCCGTGGCCGGCGCGGCCACCGAGGCCGAGGGCGTCGCCGCCGCCCAGGAGGCCGCCGGTCAGACGGTGGACATCGTCACCCCCACCGGCGGGGAGTCGGTCACCGAGGGCACGATCCTCGAGTGGTCGGTCAAGGTCGGTGAGGAGGTCAAGGACGGCGACACCGTGGTCGAGATCTCGACCGACAAGGTCGACATGGAACTGCCCGCGCCCGCCGACGGCACGATCACGGAGATCCTCGCCGAGGAGGGCGAGACGGTCACCGTCGGGCAGGTCATCGCGCGCATGTCGGTGGGCGGTGGCGCGCCATCGGGCAACGGCGGTAGCGCCGCGTCGACCGCGCCGAGCGCAGAGGCCGGCTCTGCCGGCCCCACTCTGACCATCCCCACCGCGGGCAACGGCGCAGAGTCCAACGCCTCGCCGATAGCTCGCCGGGTGGCGGCTGCCGAGGGCGTGGACCTCTCGTCGGTGCAAGGTACGGCCCGGGGCGGCCGGATCACCAAGGCCGACGTCCTGAGCCACGGCAACGGATCGGCCGCCGCCCCGCCGGCCGAAGCTCAGCTGATCAAGGGCGGCGGGGCCGCGCTGGCCCGCTATATGGACCAGAGCCGCTCGATCCCGACGGCCACGTCCTTCCGCACGTTGACCGTCACCACCCTGGACGAGCGCCGCAAGCAGCTCAAGAACGCCGGCCAGCGGGTCTCCTTCACCCACCTCATCGCCTACGCGATCGCCTGCGTGGCCACCGTGGACATGCCGGTGATGGCGCACCACTTCGAGGAGATCGACGGCAAGCCGTACCGCCATGACGACGGCGCCGTCAACCTCGGGCTGGCGGTGGATGTGGAGAAGAAGGACGGCTCTCGGACCTTGATGGTGCCGGTCATCCGCGACGCCGGGCGCCTGAGCTTCCAGCAGTTCCTGGATGCCTACAACGCGCTGGTGGACAAGGCGCGCACCAACACCCTCACCGCCGACGACCTCAGCGGCGGGAACCTGACCCTCACCAACCCCGGCGGCATCGGCACCATCGCCTCGGTGCCGCGGCTGATGGTGGGCCAGGGCACGATCGTCGCCACCGGCTCGATCGCGTATCCGGTGGGGCTGGAGCAGGTGGGACCAGTGATCGGGGCCGAGAAGGTCATGACCATGACCTCCACCTATGACCACCGCATCATCCAGGGCGCGGAGTCCGGCCGCTTCCTCCAGCGCCTCGAGGCGCTGCTCGGAGGCGACGATGCCTTCTATGACAAGGTGTTCGCCGATCTGGGCGTGGAACTGCCCGAGCTCCCGCCGCCCCCGGCTCCGGCGGCCGCCGCCGCCGCGACGCGCGCGCCGGCGACTCCGAGCCCCGAGCCCGGCCCCGCCCACGACGAGGAGCTCATGCAGGCGGTGCAGGCGGCCACCTCGCTGCTCAAGGCCCACCGCACCCACGGCCACCTCGCCGCGCGCCTGGACCCGCTCGGGCGCGAGTCCGAGGGCGACCCGGCGCTCGACCCAGCCCCGCTGGGCCTCACCCCGGAGATGATGGGCCAGATTCCGGCCCACATCCTGCGCATGTACGTGCCCGGGGCGACCCTGGCCGACGCCCTGCCCCACCTGCGCGAGACCTACTGCGGCACGATCGCCTACGAGATCGAGCACATCGCCTCCCACCGCCAGCGCCTGTGGCTGCGTGAGGCGATCGAGTCCGGCCAGTTCCGCCGCTCCCTCACCAATGACGAGCAGAAGGCCCTGCTCAAGCGGCTCACCGAGGTCGACGCCTTCGAGCGCTTCATGCACAAGGCCTACCTGGGCCAGAAGCAGTTCTCGGTCGAGGGCCTCGACATGACGGTGCCGATGCTCGACGAGCTCATCCAGCTGTCGGCCACCCGCGGCGCCCGCGAGGTGGTCATCGGCATGGCCCACCGCGGCCGCCTCAACGTGCTCGCCCACAACCTGGGCCGACCGTATGACTCGATCTTCGCGGAGTTCGAGGGCTCCTCCACGCTGGAGCCGATCACCACCCTGCCCCAGGGCGGCACCGGCGACGTCAAGTACCACCACGGCGCCCAGGGCTCCTACTCGCTGCCCGGCGGCGAGTCGATCATCGTGCGGCTGGAGTCCAACCCCTCGCATCTGGAGTTCGTGGCCCCCGTGGCCGCCGGCGCCACCCGTGCCGCGCAGACCACGCGCCAGGGGCCCCACGCCCACCAGGACACCAACGCCGCCATCCCGGTCATCCTGCACGGCGACGCCGCCTTCCCCGGCCAGGGCGTGGTGGCCGAGACGCTCAACCTCCAGGCGCTCGACGGCTACACCGTCGGCGGGACCATCCACCTCATCCAGAACAACCAGGTGGGCTTCACCACCGACCCAGACGACGCCCGCTCAACGACGTACGCGTCGGACCTGGCCAAGGGCTTCGACGTTCCGATCATCCACGTTAACTCTGACGACGTTGCCGCCTGCATCAGCGCGGTGCGCCTCGCCTTCGCCTTCCGCCAGGAGTTCGGCCACGACGTCCTCATCGACCTGATCGGCTACCGCCGCTTCGGCCACAACGAGGCCGACGAGCCGGCCTACACCCAGCCCGAGATGTACCAGGTGATCAAGAAGCATCCGTCCGTGCGCGAGCTGTTCGCCCGCCAGCTCGTAGACCAGAGCGTGGTCTCCGAGAAGGACGCCTCGGAGATGACCGACGAAGTGTGGTCGGTGCTCTCGGATTCCCACCAGCAGCTCAAGGAGCGCATCGCCGCCGCCAAGGACGTCGAGCACGCCACCGGCGAGTACCAGCTCGACCGCACGCCGTCGCCGGAGGTCAGGACCGCGGTGGCCGAGGACCGGCTCAAGGTGCTCAACGAGGAGCTGCTGACGGTGCCCGACGGGTTCACCGTCCATCCCAAGCTCGTCAAGCAGCTCGAGCAGCGCCGCGAGGCCGTGGTCAACGGCGAGGGGCTCGTGTGGGCGCACGCCGAGGCGCTGGCCTTCGCCACCCTGCTCACCGAGGGGATCCCCATCCGCCTCACCGGCCAGGACACCGAGCGCGGCACCTTCAGCCAGCGCCACCTCGTCCTGCACGACCCCAAGACCGGCCAGGAGCACTGCGCCATGCAGCACCTGCCCGGCGCGCTGTCGCCGATGGAGCTGCACAACAGCCCGCTGTCGGAGATGGCCTGCGTCGGCTTCGAGTACGGCTACTCCCAGGAGGGCCCGGAGACCCTGGTGCTGTGGGAGGCCCAATTCGGCGACTTCGTCAACAGCGCCCAGGTCATCATCGACCAATTCATCGTCTCCGGGCTGGCCAAGTGGGGGCAGACGAGCCGGCTGACCCTGCTGCTGCCCCACGCCTACGAGGGGTCGGGCCCCGAACACTCATCGGCGCGCCTGGAGCGCTTCCTCCAACTGGCCGCCGAGGGCAACATCCGCGTGGCCAACCTCACCACCCCGGCCCAGTACTTCCACCTGCTGCGCCGCCAGGCGCGCATTGCCAAGCAGCGCCCGCTGGTGATCATGACCCCCAAGAGCCTGCTGCGCCTGCCCCAGGCCGCCAGCCGTCTCAGCGACCTGATCGAGGGCCGCTTCCAGCCGGTCCTGGGCGACCCCAACGCGGGGGCCGACGCGGTCACCCGCCTGGTCCTGTGCACCGGCAAGATCTACTACGACCTGCTCGCCACCAAGGCCCGCGACGAGGCTGCCTCGGAGCACGTTGCCGTCGGCCGCGTCGAGTTGCTCTACCCGTTCCCGCAGACCGAGATCCTCGACATCGTGGCCCAGTACCCCAACCTGCGCGAGGTCGTGTGGGTCCAGGAGGAGCCGCGCAACATGGGCGCGCGCGCCTACATGTCGCCCCGTCTCCTGCAGGTCCTCCCCGAGAACCTCACTTTCGGCTACATCGGCCGGCCCGAGCGCGCCGCCTCCGGCGAGGGCTACCCCATCGCCCATGCGACCGAGCAGCACCGCATCCTCGCCACCGCGCTCGATCTCAAGCAGACCGTCTCGCAGTTCCCGCGCAAGCTGCCCGGCGAGCGGTAGACGCCGGCTTCGCCTGCCACCGCGGCGCATTCGACGGCCGCTGACTGCAATCGCGCCGCCGCCTTCTGCGCCCGCACCCCCCATCTGACAATCTCTACGCAATCCGCTTCCGTAGAGACGGCTCCCGTCGCGACAACTCACGGCGCCACTTCGCGCCCACCCTTGGGGTCCATGACATGGCCATCGACCTCGGGACCGCCAACACCCTCGTGTACGTGGGCGGCCGCGGGATCGTGGTGTCCGAGCCCTCGGTGGTCGCCTCCGATGTCGCCACCGGCGAGGTGCACGCCGTCGGCTCCGACGCGGAGCGGATGATCGGCCGCACTCCGGCGACGATCTCCGCCACCCGCCCGTTGCGCCACGGGGTGATCGCGGACTTTGAGGTCACCGAGGAGATGCTGCGCTATTTCATCCGAAAGGTGATCGACCGGCGGACGGCCCACCCGCGCCTCATCGTCTGCGCTCCGTCGGGGGTGACCGAGGTGGAGAAGCGCGCGGTGGAGGAGGCCTCGCTGGCCGCGGGCGCGCGTCGCGTGCATCTCATCGAGGAGCCCATCGCCGCCGCCATCGGCGCGGGGGTGGCCATCGAGGAGCCCATCGGCCGCATGGTGGTCGACGTCGGCGGAGGCACCAGCGAGATGGCGGTGATCTCGCTCGGCGGGATCGTCATCTCCCGCTCGGTGCGCGTGGGCGGCTACGAGATGGACGAGGCCATCGCCCACTACATCCGCTCGGTCTACCAGCTGGCCATCGGCTCGCGCACCGCCGAGGCGATCAAGATCGAGCTGGGGTCGGCGATGCCGCTCCACGAGGAGCAGGTCACCGAGGTGCGCGGCCGCCACCTGGCCACCGGGCTCCCGACCGCCGTGCAGCTGCGCTCCGAGGAGGTCCGAACGGCGATCGCCGGTCCGCTGCGCGAGATCCTCCAGGGCATCCGCGACACGCTCGAGCAGACGCCGCCCGAGCTTTCCTCCGACATCGCCCGTGACGGGATCCTGCTCGCGGGCGGGGGCACGCTCGTGCGCGGCTTCCCGGAGCTGGTGGCGGCGGAGACCGGGATGCCGGTCTACCGCGCCGAGTCGCCGCTGACCTGCGTCGCCGTCGGCTCAGGCCAGGCGCTGGACCATCTTGACCAGCTGAGCGTCGTCGCCCGCCAGCTCGGGCGCTCGCCGACGACGCCGGACTGGCGCACCGCGCAGCCTTAGTGCACTGTGGGCCGCGGTGGCCACCGCGCACGCCGCCAGCAGCACCAGGAACGGATCGATCGGCTCGCGGAAGCGGGGCGTCTCCACGTTGACGAACGTGATCGAGAGCCAGTAGAGCAGCGGGAACGCCCACAGCCACCGTGGCGCCTCGCGGCGCACCGCGGTGAACCACCCGGCGATGGCCAGCGCGAGCAGCACCCAGAAGCTCACGACTCCGATCCCGGCGGCGGAGGCCGGCAGGCCGATGGCGGCGTACGAGGCGTGCCACGCGAACGTGCCCTCGAGCTCGAACATGCGCAGGGTGTTATGCAAGCCCACATCCAGTGGTGAGAACGGGTGGGCGCTGATGTAGTCCAGCGCGCGGGACTGGAGCAGGTCGCTCAGGCCCACCTCGTCGTAGCGCGGGGCGGCCCGGGCCAGCCCCTTGAACTCCGGCATCTTGAGGAAGAGGTCCCACTTGTAGTGCACCGGCCGGGCCGCCGCCGACGTGGCGTTGTAGGTGCCGATGAGCGTGATCCCGGTCTCGTCGGAGACGGGCACGAAGTGGTGCAGCTCCACGGCATTGCGGATCGTCCACGGAGCGATCGTGACGCACATGCACGCGACCAGCACCGCCGGCGCCGCCAGGGCGCGGAGGCCAGGGCGGGCGGCGCCCGTTCGTCCCCGGGCCCGTGCCACCGACCACGCGGCGACGCCCAGGGGCAGCGCGAACAGAGCCGCGTTCTCGTGGGTCAGCGTGGCCAGCCCGGTGAGCACCCCGGTGGCGGCGATCCACAGATATGGATGGCGGGCCCGGCGCGCGCGCAGCGCCGTCCAGATCGCGGCGAGCTCGAACGCGAGCAGCAGGTTCTCGGCCACCAGGGTGCCCGACAGTTCGACGAACACCGGATAGGCGGCGCCGATGGCCAGGGCCGCGAGCGCGGGCCCTCCGCCGAAGGCCTCCAGCGCCACCAGCCCCAGCAGCCCCACGCTCACCGTGCCGATCACCGCCTGGGCGACGCGCTCCGGGGGCACCGCGGTCTTGCCGCCCGCCGCGTGGCCGTCGATGAGGTCCACGATGCCCAGGAGGTAGGGGAAGGCGGGCGGGAAGTAGGCCGTTGGGCCGCGTGAGCCACCGGCGCCCGTCCGCGGTCCAGAGCCCGTGTGGTAGTCGCCGTACTGCGCGACGTTGCTCCCCAGCCGGTTATAGGTCCCGGCGTCGTTGATCGCCTTGTAGTAGGTGTTGTCGACGTAGGCGAGGCGGATGGCGAACGCCGCGATCAGCAGCGCCGCCACCAGCAGCTTGATGGCTGTTGGACGCCGTGCGGTCAGTGGATCCCGACGATGCCCGCGCACACCCAGTTCGACGCGCCGGCGCCGCCATTCCAGATCCGCGTCGCCACGGCATCCTGCTCGGACTTGGGCGCGAGGTAGGCGGCGGGGCCGGTCCCGCCGAAGAGCTTCCAGGTGGCCGGCATGATCTGGTAGTAGCCGGATGCTCCCGCGCTGTTGGGCGACAGGTTTTGGCCGCCGGACTCACACAGGACGATCGCGTACGGGATGGCCCAGCCGCCCGACGGCCCGAGAGCCGGGCCGCTGCTGGTGGGCGTGGCGGGAGTGGACTGCGCGGCAGCGGCGGCTGCCGCCGCGGCGGCAGCGGCGGCGCGGGCGGCAGCGGCGGCGCGGGCGGCGGCCTGCTGGGCCTCGACGCGCGAGATCTGGTGGCGCAGCGTCGAGCTGCGGGCCTGGCTGTCGGCCAGCGCCGCTCGCTGCGCGCTGCGAGCGCTGGACAGAGCCGACTCCCGGGACGACAGCAGCTGATTCATGCCGGCGAGCGCCTGGGCGCGGACCTGCGTCTCGGCGGTGATCTGGCGGACGTCGCGCTGGAGGCGGGTCAGCCGCTTGACGGCGGCGTCGGCCGCGGCCTTGGCGGCCTGCGTGATCGAGATGATGCTCTGCTGCTGGTGCTTGGCGCGGCCGAGGAAGTTGATCTGGTCGAGCAGGTCGTTGAAGCCCTTGGCGTTGAGGATCACCGACACCAGGTCCGGCGGCGTCGACTCGTACTGGGAGACGAGCTGGGCGCGGAGGATCTCCTTGGCCTTGGCCAGCGTCCGCCGCAGGAGCGCCAGGTGATCGCGCTCCCGTGTGATCTGCCCCTGGAGCTGGGCCAGGCGCGCCCGGTCGGCGGCCAGCGACTCGCGGACTGCCGCCTCGCGGGTCTGCACGAGCGAGATCTGCGACTCCAGCGAGCTGATGCTGCCGTCGAGCTCGCTGATGCTGGCCGCCAGGCCGCTCTGGCGGGCCTGCTGAGCTCCCAGCTCGTTGTGGAGCTGGTCGAGGCTCTGCGTCGCCACCGAGCGCTGCGGATGAAGCAGCGCCAGCCCCGCCAGCGCACTCGCCAGGCTGACGGCGACGACGACTCTGAACGTGATGCTACGGCGGCGGATGCTCATCACAAATAGCCGCGTCCTTCCCATTTCTCCCCATTAGCTGGGAAATCCGCGGCCCGGCGACCTTATCAGGAAGCTGTGAGGGCGGTCTCTCGGGTCCGGGCCTCGCCGCGCCATCGTCCGGGGGCGATGCCGTGGTGGCGCTTGAACGCGGCGGCGAAGGAGAACTCCGAGGCGTAGCCCAGCGAGGTGGCGATCGCGGCCAGCCGAGCGTCGCTGTCGCGCAGCCGCTCGCGAGCCAGCGCCATCCGCCAGTCATTGAGGTAGGCCAGGGGCGCCATCCCGAGGAGCTCGCTGAACTGGCGGGCGAATGCCGAGCGCGACAGGGAGGCCGCGTCGGCGAGCTGGGCGACGGTCCAAGCGCGTCCCGGATCGGCGTGGACCGCCCGGAGCGCGGCGCCGACGCGCGCGTCGGCGGAAGCGCGGAACCAGCCGGGCGCAGTAGCGTCCTGCGACGTGAAGTGCTCGCGGAGGATCTGCACGAGCGCCACATCCAGCAGACGATCGAGCAGGGTCTGCTGGCCGGGCTCGTCGCGCAGCATCTCGCCGGCGAGGAGGTCCAGCGTGGCTCGCAGCGTGCTCCCAGCGGCGGGTCGCATCGGCAGCAGATCCGGCAACGCGGCCAACAGGCCCTGGGCCAGGTCGCCGTCGAACCGGTATGCGCCGCAGAAGAACGTCGTGGGCGAGCCGTCGCCCGGTTGGCCGAGGCTCATGCGATTCGAGACGCCGGTCCCGGGTGTCATCACCTCGGCCGATGGGCGGCACGGCGCGCCGGGCGCGTGGGCGAGGTGCTGCGCCGCGGGGTCGCGCACCAGCGCGATGTCGCCGGGTAGGAGCCGCACCGCTCGGTCAGGGTCCGTCGTCCACAGGTGGAGCTCGCCCTCGACGACGACGTGCACGGCCAGAGCGGCGCCGCCGCCGAAGCGCACCCCCCAGGCCCCATGGGCGACGGTGCGCGAGAAAGCCGCCCCTCGCGCCCCAGAGCGCTGAAGAAGATCAGTGAGCACGTCCACAACAGAGGACGATGACATATGTATTAGGCACTTTCAAGTATGGAAACTCCACCTCCAATCCGGTTTTCTATGCCCGGAAGTGATCGAATCAAGGAGCGAATGAGATGTCACGAGCGGTGAGGTATGACGAGTACGGCGGCGTTGATGTCCTCAACGTGGTCGACGTGGCGGACCCGGTGCCCGGTCCGGGCGAGCTGCTGGTGAGGGTGCGGGCCGCCGGGATCAACCCTGGCGAGTCCAAGATCCGCGAGGGCCTGCTGCATGAGCGCTGGCCGGCGACGTTCCCGTCCGGCCAGGGCTCGGACCTTGCCGGTGTGGTGGAGGCCGTGGGCGCAGGCGTGGACGGCTTCGGACCGGGTGACGACGTGATTGGCTTCACCGACAATCGCGCCAGCCAGGCCGAGCTGGTCGTGATCGACGCCGCCCACGCGGCCGCCAAGCCGGCCGGCGTCCCGTGGGAGGTGGCGGGCGCACTGTTCGTCGCCGGCGCGACAGCGTATGCAGCGTCACGTGCGGTCAACCCGGGAGAGGGCGACACCGTGGTGGTGTCCGGCGCCGCCGGCGGCGTCGGCTCGCTCACGGTCCAGCTGGTCCGCCGCAGCGGGGCCACGGTCATCGGCCTGGCCTCCGAGCCCAACCACGAGTGGTTGCGCGGACACGGCGTGATCCCGGTCACCTACGGCGACGGGGTGGCGGATCGCATCCGCGAGGCGGCTCCCGGCGGTGTCGACGCGTTCATCGACACGATCGGCGGCGGTTATGTGGAGCTGGCCCTCGAGCTCGGCGTGGCCCCCGACCGCATCGACACCATCGCCGACTTCTCGGCGCCGGGCAAGTACGGCGTGAAGGCCGAGGGCAACGCCGCTGGGGCAAGTGCCCAGACGCTGGCCGAGCTCGCGGCGCTCATCGACCAGGGCGCCCTGGAGATGCCGATCGCCGCCACCTACCCGCTGGACCAGGTGCGCGACGCCTACACCGAGCTCGAGCGCAACCACACGCGGGGCAAGATCGTCCTCACGCTCTGACCACACCGTCGCCGCCCACTCGCCTGCGATCCTGTAGGCGTGCGCGTCTCAGATGAGCGGACCGAGGCGATCCTGGAGCGGGTGCGCGCGACCCCGGAGGGGTTCGTGCGCACCTACGGCGACATCTCGCCCGGAGCCCCGCGGGTGGGCGGGGCCGTGCTGCACGACTGCGCCGACCCCGGGGTTCCGTGGCACCGGATCGTCCGTGCCGACGGGTCGCTGGCCAAGGGCCGGCGCCAGCGCCGGCTGCTGATGGGCGAGGGGGTCCCGTTCAAGGGCGAGAGGGTCGACATGCGCGTCGCGCGCCTGCCCGAGTGATGTGGATCCAGCGTCACCTGCGCCTGTCGCCTCAGACACGCGGCTTTCATCTGATCACCCGCGAGGTGGTGGAGGCGCTGCCGGAGCTCGAGGAGCTGCGCGTGGGCATGCTGCATCTGCTCATCCAGCACACGTCGGCCTCGCTGGCGCTCAACGAGAACGCCTCCCCCGACGTCCGCCGGGACTTCGCGACGTGGTTTGACCAGGCGGTCCCCGACGGGGCCGACTACTGGTCGCACACGCTCGAGGGCGACGACGACATGCCCGCCCACATCAAGTCCGCGCTGCTGGGCTCGACGCTGATGCTTCCGGTCATGGGCGGGCGCCTGGCGCTCGGCACCTGGCAGGGCGTCTACCTGTGCGAGCACCGCGACCACGGCGGCAGCCGCGTGATCATGGCGACCGCGTGGGGCGAGACGGGCTGACGCGTTCGGCCGCGCCGGCGGCGCCAGCCTGACCGCTAGCGCCCCCGCCAGACCGGCGCGCGCTTCTCCGCGAACGCCGTGGCGCCCTCGCGCGCATCCTCGGAATCGCGCACCGGCGCCGCGATCGCCTCCTGACGGGCGAAGAACTCCGCGTCGGGCCAGTCGACCGACTCGACCAGGATGCGCTTGGTCGCGGCCAGGGCCAGCGGTCCGTTGGCCGCGATCGTGTCGGCCAGCTCCAACGCGGCATCCAGCGCGCCGCCGGGCTCGGCCAGCCGGTTGACCAGCCCCAGCTCCTGGGCCCGCTCGGCCAGGATCAGGTCGCCGGTGAGCGCCATCTCCATGGCGATGTTGCGCGGCAGCGTCCGTGGGAGGCGCAGCAGCCCGCCGCCGGCGGCGACGAGCGACCGCTTGACCTCCGGGATCCCCAGCCGCGCGCCGCGCGCGGCGACGATGAGGTCGCACGACAGCGCCACCTCGAGGCCGCCCGCCACAGCGAAGCCCTCGATGGCCGCGATGAGCGGCTTGTCCGAGGCCCGCTGGGTGATGCCGGCAAAGCCGCGGCCGGGCACGGTGGGCGATTCGCCGGTCACGAACGCCTTGAGGTCCATGCCCGAGCAGAAGCCCTTCCCGGCCCCGGTGATCACGCCGATCGACAGCTCGGGGTCGCCGTCGAGCGCGTCGAGCGCCGCCGCGATCCCGCCGGCCACGGCGGCGTTGACGGCATTGCGTTGGTCGGGACGGTTGAGCGTCACCAGCAGCACGCGGCCGCGGCGCTCGGTGAGGACCGCCTGCTCGGCGGCGGCGTCGGTCATGCCGCGAACAATTTCAGGTCCGGCTGGCGTTCGCCACGCACGACCGCCAGGTCGACCTCGACGCATTCGATGCCCCGTGCGTCGGCCAGCACGCGGGCCTGCGGCTTGATCACCTGCGCGGCGAGCAGACCCCGGCAGCCTTCGAACTCGGGGTCGCGGTGGATCCGCTCCAGATAGCGCGCCAGCTGCTCCACCGCGTCGATGCCCGCCACCCGCTTGATCTCCACGGCCACCCAGCCATCGTCGGCGTCGCGGCACATGAGGTCAACCGGTCCGATGTCGGTCGGCCACTCGCGGCGGACCAGGCGGAACCCTTCTCCGCACCATTGCGGTGCGGCCGCGAGCGCCTCCTGGAGGTGCGCCTCGACGCCGTCCTTGGCCAGCGACACGTCGGCCTCGGGCGAGCCCATCTCGTGCGTGACGTCCGAGAGGACCTCGTGCAGTTCGATCTCCACGCGGTCCTCGCTGGCTCCGGCGTGCTTGCGCACGACGATCCGCGTGACCGGGCTCCCGACCTCCTCGATCGCCGTCGGCGGGGTCATCCAGTTGAGCGGCTTGACGCTCTGGCTGCCGTGATCGGACCACACCATGAAGGTCCCGTCGGCCTTGAACATCAGCAGCCGCGTGGCCTCGGAGAGATGGGTACTCAGGCGGCCGGAGTAGTCGATCGAGCAGCGGGCGATCATCAGTCGCATGAGGCCGAAAAGCTAGCCGCGACGCCGGACCGATGCGTCGCCTCAGAACAGCGCCTGGACCGCGCGGCCCCACACGTCCCCGGTGTGGCTCTGCGCCGCTCCTATCATCAACCGGTGTAATGCGCAGCCAGCTTCGCCCATTGTTCGATCGCGTCGTGATCAAGGAGCTCGATCCCGACCGCATCCGGCGGTCCGGGCTGCTCGTGCCCGCGGGCTCAGACGAGCCACCGCCCCAGCACGGCATCGTGCTCGCCGTCGGGCCGGGCTTGGACTGGTGGGACCACGTCGGGGTGCGGATGCCGGTCAAGCCTGGGGACCATGTCGTGTTCCCGGCGTCGGCGGGCACCTGGGCGGAGGTCGACGAGGAGCGCCTGCTGGTGTGCCGGGTCGGCGAGCTCTTGGGCGTGCTGGAGCAGATCGAGCACTGCCCGGCGTGCGGGGGGCGGAGCCTGAACCCGCAAGAGTCCTGCCCCGTGTGCGGGCGCGAGGGCTCGGTCGCGTCGTCCTAGAACACGCCGAGCGCGGCCCGCATCGGCGTCAGGCCGCGGCGCTGCGCTCCGACAGTCCGCGGGGGGTGGCCGCCCTAACGCGCTCGAGCAGCTGAGACACCTCGTCGTCGTTTCCCAGCTTCAGCGCCGCACGGCAGGCTTCTCCGCACTCAGCGAGGCGATCGGTGCGGGCCAGCGCGTGGGCGTAGGCCGACCACGCGCGCGGCGACGCGGGGTCGATCTGGGTGGCTGCGTGTGCGGCGGAGACCTCGGCGCCCACGTCCCCAGCGAGATGGTGGGCCAAGGCCAGGTCGAGCAGCCCGTTGACGGACGGGCCCACCAGGCGTGCCCGCTCCAGCGCGCTGATCGCGCCGGACCGGTCGTTGAGCCGCAGCCGTAGCCGACCCAGCCGCTCCCACGCCGAGGCGTCGGCGGGAGCGCGGGCGGCGGCACGGGCGGCGGCCTCGGCGGCCAGGTCCACGGCGCCCATGTCCTCGTAGATGCGGCTGGCGAAACGCTCCGGCGTGGGCCGATCGGTGTCCACGCGCGCCCAGTCACGCACGGTGCGGGCCGCCGCGGGCAGGTTGCCGGCCTGCCAGAACGCCGCGGTCAGCAGCCGCAGGACCATCGGGTTCTGGGGCTCGGCGTCGCGAGCGTAGACGAGGCGCTGGGCGGCCAGCGCGGCGTCGCCCTCGGCCAGGGCGTGCTGGGCCGCCGTCATGAAGCGCTCGACCCGGTCAGCGGCGGGGTCCGGCTTTGAGAAATCCACGAACTGCAGCGAGCCGGCGGGGACGGTGCGGACGCCGACGCTGAACATGACCCGCGCCCACTGCTGAGAGCTCTCCTCGTCGCCCGAGAAGTAGATGCCGCTGACCGTCCCGACGCCCCACTCCGGGTAGGAGACGCAGCGCGCGTAGCGGTGGACGACCGAATGGTCGGGCACCCGGGACCCGAACGGGTCGTGCTTGGCGCGGTCGGCGGCCTGCTCGCGGGCGCGCTGCTCGTTCTCGTAGGCGCGGCGGCCGGCGTCCTCGCGGGCGCGGCGCGTGGCCGCCGCTGACGCCTTCACGGCGTTACGGCTGACCTTTCCGCCGCGCGAGGTCTCCGCCAGGCGTTCGAGCTCGTCGGCGGCCTCGTTGATGGCCTGCAGGTGCCGCTGGTGCTCGTGGCGGCGCCCGGGCGGGGCGATGTCCGGATGCCAGCGCTTGGCCATCCGCCGCCGCGCAAGCTGCACGGCGCGCTGATCGAACGGGGGCTCCAGCTCGAGGAGGAGCAGAGCGGCTTCTACGTCCAGGATGCGAGGCATGACACATAAACGTTAGCGAGCGTCCCGCGGCCCGAGAAGGCTTGTGACGAATGTGTGCCAATCCGTCCGGGCGGCCCCCGGACCGGCTTATCGTCGTCGCGTGACCCCCGCCGCACGCAGCACCGCGCGCCCCACCGCCCGCAGCACCGCCCGCGCCACCGCGGTCCTCGTAGCGGGCGCCGCAGTGGCGGTCCTGGCCGCGGGGCTGGGGCTTGCGCTCGTCGCCGGACTGGACGGCGAGGCTCCCGCCGGAACGCCCTGCTCGGGGCCGGGCGACGCCATCACGCTGGGTGCTCCCGGAGGCGGCCAACGGGTCGGGGCCACCGAGTACGGCGGCCCCGGAGACCCCGGCAGCGGCACCGTCGGCGCCTCCGGGACCAACCTGCTCGCACACCCGGATAGCTATGCCGAGCTGGGTGGCATCACCTTCCAGACGGCCACGGCGATGGGGGGCCTGCCCTACATGACGCCGGTGCGGGTCACCTGGGACGGCCACTCTGCTGTGGCCTACAAGCGCGACTTCGGGCTCGGAGGCGGGCCGGTGGTGGGGCTGCCCCGCGTGATCGACCTGTGGTGGGCGTTCGCCGTGGCGCTGCGGATCCCCTACGAGGGCGGCCGGTGGTCGGGGGCGGTGTGGATCGCCCGTCCGCCGGCGCCGGGCGCCGGCGGGATCCTGGGACAGGCGCCGCCCACGGTCGCGTCAGGCGCCACCCCAACGGCGGCATGTGCCACCGCGATGCCGAGCGCCGGCGGCGCGCCGCTGACCTCTGGGCCCCGCGCCCAGCTGCTCGCGTCCGGCCAGGCGGAGGCGCCCGCCGCCGCCCCGCCGGCGGTGCAGGGGATCATCGCGGCCGGCAATCAGATCGTTGGCCGGCCCTACCTCGTCGGCGGCGGCCACGGCCTGCCACTCGACGCCGTGGCGCCCGCCTATGACTGCTCCTCGAGCGTGGAGCACCTCCTCTACGGCGGCGGGCTGCTCCCGGCCGGCTATGACGCGGCGTCGGGGGCGCTCGAGTCCTTCGGCCTGCCCGGGGCCGGCCGCTGGGTGACAATCTACGCGAGCGCCGACCACGTGTTCATGTACGTCGCCGGCCTGCGCTGGGATACCCACGACGCCGCGGGGTCCGGGGACGGCAGCACGGGGATTGGCTGGCATCCACTCGTGCGCGAGGCCGCGGGCTTCGTGGTGCGACACCCGGTGGGGCTGTGACGCGGCGCGGGCGGGCGATCGGCGGCGCGGCGGCGGCTCTGGCGGCCCTGGCGGCCGGCGCGGTAGCCGGGTGCGGCCTGACCGTGGGAGGTCGGTCGACGGCGAGCACGCCCGCCGCGATGACCGCCGCCGCCCCGAGCGCCACCGCCCCGAGCGCCACCGCGGCGAGCGCCACCGCCCCGAGCGCCACTGCCCCGAGCGCCACCGCAGCCCGGGCCCAGCACTCCCACGAGATCCCGACCCCCGCGCCGCGCCCAACCGCGCCCGGCGGCTGGCGATCACCCGCCCAGGCGGTCCAGGTGTTCGCCCAGGCCTACATCAACTGGACGGCGGCGACGGTCGCGCGCCACCTGCGGGTCCTCGCCTATGTCAGCGTCGGGCAGGCCCACTCGGCGATGAGTCTGGCCGCGGCCCAGACCGCCCGGGACTCGGACCTGCACCGAGGCGGGATCGCCAACTCGGGCGTCGTCGAGGCGATCGCGCCGGTGACCGGCGAGCGCGACGTCTACGCCGTCGTCACCCGGGAGCGGACAACCGCCACCAACACCAGCGCCTACCAGGGCCTGTCGGCCACCTGGCACGTGACGCTGGCCACCGTGACGCAGGTGGATGGCGGGCTCTGGACGCTGAGCGGCTGGCAGCCGGAGAGCTGATGCGTCCGCAGAGCGTCAATGGGCCGCGACGTTCAGGGCCACGGCCGCCCCGAAGCAGGCCACCGCCGCGATCCGCAACACCAAGCCGGCGCGGTCGTTCGGCCGCCCCGTGACCATGCCCACGAGCGCCACCGACATGCACCCCACGGAGATGAGCGCCAGCAGCAGGGCGAGGATCCGCAGCATCGCGTCCGCCGTCTACGGGGCCCGCATCCCCAGCAGACGGAGGTAGCGCGACACCGCCTCGGCCCGGTTGGCCACGCGCAGCTTGCGCAGGATGCTGTTGACGTGGAACTTCACGGTGCCGTCGGAGATGACGAGCGCCTCGGCGATGGCCTTGTTGGAGTTGCCGTCGGCGAGCAGCCGCAGCACGTCGAGCTCGCGGCGGGTGAGCAGCCCCTCGAAGACGACCCGGTCGTCGCGGCCGCCCCCCGCCGGTGCCACCGGGGGCGCGGCCGCCCGGCGCGGCGGCCGCTGCATTGTGGCCAGGCGGATCGGAGCGTCGGTCAGCTCTCCGGAGCGGGCGCCCAGCCAGGCCAGGAACTCGCGCAGCTGCTCGCGCTCGTGGCGCAGCGCCCGGCGCAGACTGGCGCTTTCGTAGGCCTGGGCCAGCCGGCTGGTGAACTCCCACAGCACATCGCGGTCCAGCACGTCCAACCGCTCGCCGGGACCCCGGTCAGCGTGCACCATGCCGATCACATGGGGGCCGACCACCAGCGGCGCCGCCGCGTATGACGTCCAGCCCATCAGCTTCACGAGTCGGCCGTCCACGCGCGGATGGACCTGGGCATCGTCCACGATCGTCGCCCGGCGGCGGCGCAGCAGTTCGGTCTCGATCAGCGGATGCTCGAGGCGGATCGGCGCAGCGCGCAGGGCCGCGAGCGCCTCGGCGGCTCCGGCGCGGTCGCCGTCGAAATGGATCGACTCGGCCACCATGCGGCTCTCGTCGGTCAGCGACAGCAGCACCCGTCGCAGCTTCGATGCGACGCACAGCTCCGCCGGGGCCTGGGCCAGCATCGACGCCGGCGAGGTGATCGTCCGCAGTTCGTCGATCGCCCGGTGCACGCCGGCCAGTGCCTCGAAGCGCGTGTCGTAGCGGTGGCGCAGACGCTCCAGCGCCGCCTCCTGCTCGCGCACCGCCGTGCCGCGCTCACCCTGAGACTGCGCCAGGCGCTCGCTCAGGGCGTCGATAAGCCGGCGCAGCGACCGCGCTTCGACCGGGACGCCCTCGTCCGCGCCCGAGCCCGTGCCCAGCAGCGCCCGCGCCCTCGCCGCGGCCGCGTCCAGTCGGGCATGCAGCTCGCCGTCCAGCGGGCCCGCGCCGAGCGTCTGGCGGGAGAGGGTGGCGGTCACCGGTCCGTCCCGTTGGCGCCCGCGCCCCCACCGGCGCGCACGAACCGCGCCACCGCGTCGGCCCGGCTGGTGGCGCCCAGCTTGCGCAGGATGTTCTTGACGTGGTATTTGACGGTGCCCTCGCGCACCACCAGCGTCTCGGCGATCGCCAGATTGGTGTTGCCGCGAGCGAGCAGGCGCAGCACCTCGAGCTCGCGGGGGGTGAGCGACTCGACGAGCCGGGCGTCACCGCTCCCTCGCCGCGGGCGCATCAGGCCCGCGGCGTCCTCCAGCTGGCCCAGCCGTGTGCTCATCCAATGCACCCCGGCGCTCAGCTCGGCGCGGTGCAGCTCGAGCGTGTGGCGCAGCACCGCGCGCTCGAACACGCCGGCGAGCTCCTCCGCGTATCGCCCCACCACTTCGCCGTCCAGCGCGTCGACCGCGCGACCGCTGCGGGTGGCATCGGCGTGCAGCAGCCCGATCGTGTCCCCGCCGACGGTCAGGGCCGCGACCGCGTAGGAGTCCCAGCCCATGGTCCTGGCCAGCGGGGCGGGCGTCCGGGCGCCGGCCGCGGTCACCGACACCACCTGAGCCACGTTCTGGCGGGCCACCTCGTACTCGAGCAGCGGGTACTCGAGGCGCATCGCTTCGGGGCCAAGCTCGGCAAGTGCGGCGTCGGCCTCCTCCGGATCGGCTCCGTCCCAGATTGTCAGCGGGACGATCCGCCCGTCCACCACCTCGCTGATCACCACCCGGTCGAACTCGGACCCGGCGCCGAGCTCGGCGGCCGCGCGGGTGAGCAGGCCCTCGGTCGCGCCCAGCTCGCCCAGCCGTCGGGCCGCCTCGGCAACGCGCTCCAGCGCGTCCGTCCGCCGCACGTAGTCAAGCTCGACCAGCTCCCGCTCCAGCGCGAGCAGGTCCACCAGCGTGCGCTCGGCGGCGGTGACGTCAAACGCGGCCGCGGACGGCATCAGCCGACCCCCGCTCGCCTCGACCGGCGCGGGCCGGCTGCGTCCGGGTTCAGATCGGGCTGGAGACGCGGCGGACCAGCGCGTAGCGGACCAGGGCCTCCTGGCCGACCGCGCACAGGCCGAACCGCTGGCCGGCCCGCTCGATCCGGTGCCACACCGACGGGGCGTCCGGCGCCGAGATCAGGCCGAGCGCCTTGTCGTCGGACTCCAGCAGCCACAGGACGTGGGCGCCGGTGAGGGTATGGGCGGTCAGCGGGGGCACATGACGCGGGTTGCCCGAGGCCCCGAAGACGCCGAGCTCGGCCAGCAGTGCCGATGCCCTGCGGCCGACGACCGCCAGCGCCGCCAGCTCGGCGCTGCGGTCGGTCAGGCTGACAGCAGAGCGCCGGGCCACGCGCGCCGACAGCACGGCGTGCAGGCGGTCTCCGATCCTCGGGTCGCCGATCACGAGCAGGCGGTCCGGGCGCTCGGCACACCACCACGCGCCGCCGCTGAGCACGGCGCCGCCCGGCGCCAGCTCGGTGCCGGTGAGGCGCTGGGACAGGTGGCGCAGCTGCTCGGGCGGGCCCTCGAGCGTCAGCTTGGCCAGCTCTGAGCGGTCGGCAAGACCGACGGCGCTCACGCACGCCGCCAGCTCCCCGGCGGCAGATCCATAGTTGGCGACGACGGCGTGTCCGCCGTGCGGGACCAGCACCCCGCCGGCCTGACGGACGACAGCGCCGAGAGCGCTCGCGCGCGGGTCCAATGAAACGTGTACTGACACCGCACCGGGAAGCTATCGTCGTAGCGCTCCGCATGACCTACCCTTTTTACATGAGTTGGCCTACCGAACGGGAGGCAGGGCCCTTCCAGCACCGTCGCGCACGCGTAGCGTCCCCCGAGATCGGTCATCCTACTCAAAAGTCTAGGTCGTTCAGACAGTGTGGGAGTGGCGCGCCGCGGCGCGGCGAACGAAGCTTGTTGAGGCCAGGTATGAAGCCAGAGGGAAGAGAGAGGCCGAGATGACCGCCACCGGAACGGTGGACCGCTACGCGCGCCTGACGCGGATGATCGCCACCGATCAGTGCGTGATCCTCGACGGTGCCAACGGCACCGAGCTGATCAAGGTGCGCGGCGTCCGCCCCGAGGTCGAGGAGCACGTCTGGGGCCTCACCGCGCTGCTGGATGCCCCTGAAGACGTCGCCCGCGTCCACCGTAGCTATATCGACGTCGGCTGCGACGTCGTTTGCACGAACACCTGGGGCCTGCCCACCGCGCTGCGCGACGGGGCGCGCCTCTCGGAGGCGTCCGAGCCCGTGCACTGGATGGACATCGTCCGCCGCGCCGTCGGCCTGGCTCGCTCGGCGGCGCAGGACGCCGGGCGTGCTGACGAGGTGGCGATCGCCTTCAGCCTCAACGGCGACGTGGACACCCCTGACGGCCGCGAGACCGTCGCTCTGCTGTCCCGCGCATTCGAGGAGGAGCCGCCCGACCTGATCCTGCTCGAGACGCTGTCGCTGGTGCGCAGCTCGACCTACGCCACCGTAGAGGCCCTGCTGGACACCGGGATCCCGGTGTGGCTGAGCTTCCGCCGCTGCCGCCACGGCGTGTGCGGCGTCTACGGGGAGCACTGGGGCGGCCCCGAGGGGGACGCGTTCGGACGCGCGACTCGGCGCTTCGAGGAGATGGGCGTGGGAGCGCTGGCCATCAACTGCATCCCGCCCGATCACGTCACCGGGATGCTGTCATGGCTGCGGGACTTCACCGACCTCCCGCTGGGGGTGTACCCCAACCTCGGCTACCTGTCGGCGGCGGGGTGGCGTGAGGAGGCGGGGGTCAAGGGCAGGGAGTACGCCGAGCTGGCGCTGGCCTGGCGCGACGAGGGCGCCCAGGTGATCGGCGGCTGCTGCGGCGTGCGCCCGGAGCACCTCAGGGCGGCTCGGGAGGCGCTGGCCGAGACCAAGCCCGGGCACGAGCGGCCTGCGGTGCTCACCACCGAGAACGGCGGCGCCGCCAAGCGGCGCGAAGCGCCGTCGTGGGCCGACCCGCGCGGGCGGGAGATGTTCCCGCTCGACATGCCGGAGATCGACGTGGATGACGGCGTTTTCGTGCCCACCCAGGGGAGCTTCCTCATCTGGAAGTACCTGTACCGCGAGGGCATCGGCGCCCACCAGCGGTGCCTGGACATCGGGTCGGGGAGCGGCCTGCTCACGGTGCAGCTCGCGCGCAACGGAGCCGCCCATGTCCATGCCATCGACATCGATCCCGCCTCGGTGAAGAACACGCTCACCAACGCGTTCCGCAACGGCGTCGCTGACAAGGTGAGCGCCGCCGCCCAGGACCTCTACCCATGGATCCCGGAGGAGCGCTACGACGTGATCGTGGCCAGCCTGTACCAGACGCCGGTCGACCCGTTCGAGCAGGTCAGCACCCACCGGCCCCTGGACTACTGGGGACGCAACCTGCTCGACCACCTCATCCGGCTGCTCCCCGAGGCTCTGGCCGACGACGGAACCGCGTACATGATGCAATTGAGCGTGATCGGCCGCCGGCGCACCGCGGAGCTGCTCGACGGGCTCGGCTATCAGGCACGAGTGGTCGACTTCTCGTTCTTCGAGTTCTCAGACCTTTTCAACACGAAGCGTGAGCAGATCAGTCGCGTGGAAGAACATTCCGACGCCTACCACCTCAGGTTCGGCTCGACCGACGTGATGGTCGCCTACCTGCTCGAGATCACCCGCAAGAGCAAGGACACGACCGACCGATGAGCTTCGCCGAGAATGAGTTCCTGTTCACCTCGGAGTCCGTGACCGAGGGACACCCGGACAAGATCGCCGACCAGATCTCCGACGGCGTGCTCGACGCCGTCCTGAAGGACGACCCGAGGGCCCGCGTGGCCTGCGAGACGCTCGTCAACACCGGCCTGGTCGTCGTCTCGGGCGAGATCACGACCACCACCTACGTCGACATCCAGGACATCGCCCGGGAGACGATCAGGAAGATCGGCTACACCGACGCCAGGTTCGGCTTCGACTACCAGACCTGCGCGGTCATCAACGCCATCGATAAGCAGTCACCCGACATCGCCCAGGGCGTCGACGCCGCCTACGAGACCCGTCAGGACAACGCCGACGGTGACGAGCTCGACCTCGCCGGTGCCGGCGACCAGGGGATGATGTTTGGCTACGCCACCAACGAGACGCCCGAGCTCATGCCGCTGCCCATCGCCGTGGCCCACCGCTTGGCTCAGCGGCTGGCCGAGGTCCGCAAGAGCGGCGAGCTGGATTACCTGCGACCAGACGGCAAGACCCAGGTGAGCGTCCGCTACCAGGATGGCAAGCCAACCGCGATCGAGAAGCTGCTGATCTCGAGCCAGCATGCCGAGGGCGCCGAGGGGCCGGGTGGGAGCCGAATCAAGGACGACCTGTGGGAGCACGTCGTGCTGCCGGTCCTGCCCGAGGGGCTGTACGACCCCGCGGAGCTGCAGCGCAGCTTCCTGGTCAACCCCACCGGGCGGTTCGTCATCGGCGGCCCGATGGGCGACTGCGGGTTGACCGGGCGCAAGATCATCGTCGACACCTACGGCGGAATGGCCCGCCACGGCGGTGGCGCGTTCAGCGGCAAGGACCCGTCCAAGGTCGACCGCTCGGCCGCCTACGCGGCCCGCTACGTGGCCAAGAACATCGTCGCCGCCGGCCTGGCCGACCGGGCCGAGGTTCAGGTGGCCTACGCCATCGGGGTCGCGCACCCGGTCTCGGTGATGGTGGAGACGTTCGGCACCGGCAACATCGGCCGCGGCCGCATCCTGGAGCTGATCGGAGAGCACTTCGACCTTCGCCCCGGGGCGTTTCGCGAGTATCTGCGCCTGCACCGCCCGATCTACCAGAAGACCGCCGCCTACGGCCACTTCGGCCGCGACGACGAGGACTTCACCTGGGAGCAGACCGACAAGGCCGAGACGCTGCGCGAAGCCGCCGGCCTGTAGCTCTAGTGCAGATAGCCGTGGCGGCGCAGGAACTTCTGCAGCGCGGCGACGAACCTCTGTCCTTGGGGCTCGCTCGCCCCCAGCGCGCTCTTGAGATGTCCCGCCTTAGCCTGCTGGTGCAGGAACCGGTTGGCCGTCGCGCTCTTGCCGAGCCGGTACTCGTCGGCCGCCCAGGCGGCGATGACTCCCACGCTGTCGGCGTAGTGCTGTCGGGCCATGTGGTCAAACGCCTTCAGCCACGTCGCTGCGTCCTTGCGGATGAGCGCCGGGTAGCTGTTCGTGATGTCCTGGAAGCGGCTGCCTGAGAAGGTCAGGATCTGGAGCGGAAGGCCGGAGGCGGCGAAGTCGGTGAACGCATAGGCGAACGCGTCATCGGCGGTGACGAACTCGAAGTGGCCGTCGTGGCCGAGATCCTCGATCTGCGCGCCGGGATCCCCGAAGTTCCGCTCCGTCTCGGCGTAGGTCATCGTCCCCGGGTCAAACGTGAACACCTGCTCGACCGAGCAGCAATGGGCGCCGCCGGTGAAGAGGTCGAGCACGACGTTCGGTTGCCCGGTGTGATCGAGGTCGATGACCTGTACCGAGGACGCCTTGGGTCCGGTGGCGCCGGGCGCGCAGTACGGGCCGCACGCCTTGGAGCTCACGGGCTGGTCGTAGAGGACCGAGCCCGACTGCGCGATGCGGAGGTGCAGCCCCGAGTAGTTGGGGTACTTGCCGCTGAACGTGAATGTGGCCGTCACCGCGCCGCCACTCGCCGTCTGGGTCGTGGCCAGGGCGGCCGGAGCCAGCAGCGCGGACGAGGCGAGCACGAGGGCGGTGATCAGGCTACGGCGCATGCGGTGGGCATCCTAACCGCCCCTCCTATGCTGAGGGGGAATGTCAGCTCAGTACATCTTCACGACGCACAAGCTCTCCCGGCGCTACCCGCCGGACAAGGAGGTCCTCACCGACGTCTCGTTGTCGTTCTATCCCGGCGCGAAGATCGGCGTGCTGGGCTACAACGGCGCGGGCAAGTCGACGCTGCTGCGGATCATGGCCGGGATCGACACCGAGTTCAACGGCCAGGCCCAGCTCGCCCCCAACGCGACGGTGGGCATGCTGGAGCAGGAGCCCGAGCTCGATCCCGCCAAGGACGTCAAGGGCAACGTGGAGGACGGCGTCGCCGAGATCCGCGCCCTGCTCGATCGCTTCAACGAGCTCTCGATGAACTACTCCGACGAGACCGCCGACGAGTTCTCGCGCGTTCAGGAGCAGATCGACGCCGTGGACGGATGGAACCTCGACACCACCCTCGAGTACGCCATGGACGCGCTGCGTTGCCCGCCGCCCGACGCTGATGTGGCCACGCTCTCGGGCGGCGAGCGCCGCCGGGTGGCGATGTGCCGCCTGCTCCTGCGCCAGCCCGACCTGCTGCTGCTCGACGAGCCCACCAACCACCTCGACGCCGAGTCGGTGGCGTGGCTGGAGCAACACCTCCAGGACTACAAGGGCACGATCGTGGCCATCACCCACGATCGCTACTTCCTGGACAACGTGGCCGGCTGGATCCTGGAGCTGGACCGCGGCCGCGGCATCCCCTACCAGGGCAACTACTCCGGCTGGCTGGAGCAAAAGCAGAAGCGCCTGGCCCAGGAGGAGCGCCAGGAGTCAAGCCGTCAGCGCACGATCCAGCAGGAGTTGGAGTGGGTGCGCATGAACGCGTCGGCGCGACGTGGCAAGCCCAAGGCGCGGCTCAATGCCTACGAGGCGCTGCTGGCCCAGGATCGCAACGTCAAGCTCGACCAGGTCCAGATCCACATCCCCGCCGGTCCCCGGCTGGGCGACGTCGTCGTCGAGGCCGACGGCGTCCGCAAGGGCTACGGCGACCGGCTGCTCATCGACGACCTCACCTTCAAGCTGCCCCCGGCCGGCATCGTCGGCGTCATCGGGGCCAACGGCGCCGGCAAGACGACGCTGCTGCGGATGATCACCGGCCAGGAGCAGCCTGACGAGGGGACGCTGCGCCTCGGCGACACCGTGAAGCTGGCCTACGTCGACCAGTCGCGCGACGCGCTGGACCCCGAGAAGACCGTCTGGCAGGAGATCTCCGGCGGCCTGGACGAAATCACCCTCGGCGACCGCACCGTTGCCAGCCGCGCCTACACGGCGGGCTTCAACTTCAAGGGCACCGACCAGCAGAAGAAGGTGGCCAAGCTGTCGGGCGGCGAGCGGAACCGCCTGCACCTGGCCAAGCTGCTGCGCGAGGGCGGCAACCTGCTGCTGCTCGACGAGCCCACCAACGACCTGGACACCGACACGCTGCGTGCGCTGGAGGAGGCCCTGCTGGCGTTCGCCGGCTGCGCGGTGGTCGTCTCCCACGATCGCTGGTTCCTGGACCGGATCGCCACCCACGTGCTGGCGTTCGAGGGCGACAGCCAGGTGCGCTGGTTCGAGGGCAACTTCGAGGCCTACGAAAGCTTCCGCCATGAGCAGCTTGGCGCGGAGGCCGACCGCCCCCACCGCATCACCTACAAGAAGCTCGTGCGAAACTAGGACCCGTGGCCACGGGTCCGGTCCTGATCACCGGTTGCTCCTCCGGCATCGGGTATGCCACCGCGGAGCGGCTGCTGAGCGACGGCCACACGGTGTACGCCACCGCGCGGCGCCCGGACTCCATCGCCGGGCTCGCCGCCAAGGGGGCCATCACCCTGGCGCTCGACGTCACTGACGAGCACTCGATGAGCGCCGCGGTGCAGCGGGTGACCGACGCCGAGGGCGCCGTCGGCGTCCTCATCAATAACGCCGGCTACAGCCAGTCCGGCGCCGTGGAGAGCGTCCCGCTCGATGATGTGCGCCGCCAGTTCGAGACCAACGTGTTCGGCCTCATCCGCATGTGCCAGCTCGCCCTGCCCGGCATGCGCGAGCGCGGCGAGGGGACGATCGTCAACATCGGCTCCATGGGGGGCCGGCTGACCTTCCCCGGCGGCGGCATCTACCACGCCACCAAGTACGCGGTGGAGGCGATCTCCGACGCGCTGCGCTTCGAGGTCCGCGGATTCGGGGTCCACGTGGTCCTCGTTGAGCCCGGCCTGATCACCACCAACTTCGGCGAGGTGGCGGCGGGATCGGTCGACGCCGCCGCCGAGGCCGATGGGCCCTATACGGACTTCAACCGGCACGTCGCCAAGACGACCGCCGACGCCTACAAGGGACCGATGGCGAGGCTGGGCGGCGCGCCCGAGGCGGTGGCGGACACGATCGCCAAGGCGCTCACGGCCAAGCGACCGAAGCCGCGCTACGTGATCACGCCGAGCGCCCACCTGCTCATCGGCCAGCGACGGATCACGCCGGACCGCGTCTGGGATCTGATGATGCGCTCCCAGTTCCCCACGCCCAAGCGCTAAGCGGCCAGCTCGGCCTCGATCAGCTCGCGCAGCTGTGCGGAGTCGGTGGCGACCGCGTCGGCGCCGGACAGCTCGGCCGCCTCGTGCGGCCCGGTGGTGACCGCGAAGCATCGAAGCTCGTCGGCGTGGGCGCAGGCGATGTCGCGGGGCGTGTCGCCGATCACGATCGCGCGCGTGCGCGGATGCGATACGCCGTCGTGCCCGGCGCGCTTGCGAGCGATCCCGGGCAGCGCGGCGCGATCCTCGGAGTCAGAGCCGAAGCCGCCCTGTCCCGAGGGGAAGTGGCGTCCCAGTCCGGCCCGGGACAGCTTCAGCCGGCCCACCGGCTCATAGTTTCCGGTGACCAGCGAAAGCCGTACGTCATCGCGCCCGGCCAGCCACGACACCAGGTCAGGGATGCCGGGGATGACCTTGTCGGCAAGGCTGGGTGGGCACAGACGCGCAAACGCCTCACAGCACGCCTCGCGGACGGCGGTGGCGCCCTCGTCGATGGCGACGGCCGAGACCCCGGCGCCGAGCAGCAGCAGACGCGCGATCTCCCCATCGGTTCGCCCGGCGGGCGCGATGTCCATGCGGCGCGAGCGCGTATCGACGTGGTGGACCTGCTTCAGCGCCTCGTGCAGAGCCTCGCTGTGCGCGCTGGTGGCACGGCTGAGCAGCGTCCCATCGATGTCGAACAGCAGCAGCAGTCGCGCGTCGGCGGCCACTGCCCGGCTACCGCTCGAACGACATGCCGGGCTCCAGCCGCTTGGCGAACGCGGCGATGAGCTCGGCGGCCACCTGGATGTCGGCCAGCGACACCAGCTCCACGGGGGAGTGCATGTAGCGCAGCGGGACTGACACGATCCCGGTGGGCACGCCGGCGCGGCTGACGTGCACGGCGTCGGCGTCGGTGCCCGTCGCCCGGCCCAGCGACTCCAGCGTGAACGGGAACTCGTGCTCCTCCGCGAGGTCGATGAGCAGATCGGTGACGCGCGGGTGCAGCGAGGTCCCGCGCGCGATGACGGGCCCGGACCCGAGCGGGTGCTTGGTCATCGGCCCCAGCTCGATGCCGGGCTGGTCGGTGGCGAAGATGACGTCCACGACGATGGCCACGTCGGGCTCCAGCGCGAAGGCGCTCGTCCGCGACCCGGCGAAGCTCGTCTCCTCCTGGGTGACTGCCAGGGCCACCACGTCGCCGGGGGCGCCGCCGTCCGCGGCCACCAGCCGGGCGGCCTCGGCCGCGACGTAGCAGCCGACCCGGTTGTCCAGCGCGCGGGAGACCAGCCGGCCGTTGGGCAGCTCGATCGGCGCGACGTCGATCACGCCCGCGTCGCCGATCCGCACCATGTCCTTGGCCTCGTCGCCGTCCTTGGCGCCGATGTCGATGTGCAGATCCTTGATCTTGGGCGCCCGGTCGCGCTCGTCGGCCTTGATGAGGTGGGCGGGCTTGCGGCCGATCACGCCCGGCACGTCGCCCCCGCGCGCGGCAATCGTCAGGCGCTGGCCAACAAGCACGATCGGGTCCCAGCCGCCCACCTCGCCGAAGCGCAGATGGCCGTCGTCCTCGATGTGGGTCACGTGCACGCCGATCTCGTCGATGTGGCCGATCACGGCGAGGGTCGGGCCGTCGGCGGTCCCCGGCACGCGCGCCATGGACGAGCCGACGGCGTCGACGCGCACGTCGTTTGAGAAGGCGGCGCACCCGTCGCGCCAGGCCTTCGCGGGCGCCGTCTCGCGCCCGGATGGGCCGGCCGCGACGAGCAGCCGGTGCAGCAGGTCAGGAGTCGCCATGGCGGGGAATCTAGTGGAGCAGCTCTCTGAGCACGTACTGGAGGATTCCGCCGTGGCGGTAGTAGACCTGCTCCTTGGGCGTGTCGATCCGCACGGTGACCTCGAACTCCTTGTCGTCGGCCTTGACGGTCAGCGTGCGCGGCACCTCATCGGCATCGGCGATGCCGGTGACCGTGAACTTCTCCTGGCCGGTCAGGCCCAGCGACTCCACCGACTCGCCGTCGGAGAACTGCAGCGGGAGCACGCCCATCCCGACCAGGTTGGAGCGGTGGATGCGCTCGAAGCTCTCGGCGATCACCGCGCGCACGCCGAGCAGGCGCGTGCCCTTGGCCGCCCAGTCGCGCGACGAGCCTGAGCCGTACTCCTTGCCGGCGAGGACGATGAGCGGGATGTGCTGCTGGATGTAGCGCATGGCGGCGTCGTAGATCGACATCTGCTCCTCGCCATCTCCCCCGAGGTACTTGGTCACGCCGCCCTCGGTTCCCGGCGCGAGTTGGTTGCGCAGGCGGATGTTGGCGAAGGTGCCGCGCATCATCACCTCGTGGTTGCCGCGCCGCGACCCGTAGGAGTTGAAGTCGCGCGACTCCACGTGGTTCTCGTTGAGGTAGGAGGCGGCGGGGCCGTCGCGCTTGATCGAGCCGGCCGGCGAGATGTGGTCGGTGGTGACGCTGTCGCCCAGCATCGCCAGCACCCGCGCGTCGACGATGTCCTCGAGGGGCTCGGGCTCGCGTGGCATCTCCTCGAAGAAGGGCGGCCGGCGCACGTAGGTGGAGCGTTCGTCCCACGCGAAGGCGTCGCCGGTCGGCACCTCCAGGGTGTTCCAGCGCTCGTCGCCGTCGAACACCTCGCCGTAGCTCTTGCGGAACATGTCTGATTGGACCGCCTCCTCGATCGTCTGGCCGACCTCCCGGGAGTCGGGCCAGATGTCCTTGAGGTACACCGGGTCGCCGTTGCGGTCCTCGCCCAGCGGCTCGTCATAGAGGTCGATGTCCATCGTCCCGGCCAGCGCGTAGGCGACGCACAGCGGGGGCGAGGCCAGGTAGTTCATCTTCACGTCGGGGTTGATGCGCCCCTCGAAGTTGCGGTTGCCCGACAGCACCGAGACCACCGCCAGGTCCTCGGCGCCCACGACGTCGGAGATCTCCTGGGGCAGCGGGCCGCTGTTGCCGATGCAGGTGGTGCAGCCGTAGCCGACGAGGTTGAAGCCCAGCTCGTCCAGATACTCGTCCAGGCCGGCGCGCTCCAGGTACTCGGTAACCACCTTGGAGCCCGGGGCCAGCGAGGTCTTGACCCACGGCTTGACGGTCAGGCCCTTCTGGACGGCGTTGCGCGCCAGGATCCCGGCCCCGAGCATCACCGACGGGTTGGACGTGTTGGTGCAGCTGGTGATCGCCGCGATGACGACGTGGCCGTGGTCGAGCTCGGTCTCGGTCCCGTCCTCGAGAGTGACCGGGGTGCGCGCCTGCTTGCGGTCGGCGACCTGCGCCCCGCCGGTGCCGCCCGCCGGGCCGTGGCCGTCGCCGTTGGGGACGTGCGTGGACACCGGGTCTGACGCGGGGAACGACTCGGCGAGCGACTCGTCCTCCTCGTCCTCGGTCTCGTCGTCGCCGACGAGGTCCTCCAGCGCCATCCGGAACGCGTCGCGCGACTCGGTCAGCGAGACGCGGTCCTGGGGGCGCTTGGGGCCGGCGATGCTCGGCACGACGTCGGCGAGGTCGAGCTCGATGTGGTCGGAGAAGGTGGGCTCCTCGGAGTCCTCGTCGTGCCACAGGCCCTGCTCCTTGGCGTAGGCCTCCACCAGCGCGATCCGCTCCTTCGGCCGCCCGGAGAACTCGAGGTAGCGCAGCGTCTCGGCGTCGATCGGGAAGATGGCGCACGTCGAGCCGAACTCCGGGGACATGTTGCCGATGGTGGCCCGGTCAGCCAGCGGCAGGCCGGCCAGCCCCGCGCCATGGAACTCGACGAACTTGCCGACCACACCGCGCTCGCGCAGCATCTCGGTCACGGTCAGCACAAGGTCTGTGGCGGTGGCGCCCTCGTGGAGCTCGCCGGTGAGCCTGAAGCCCAGCACCTGCGGGATCAGCATCGACATCGGCTGCCCCAACATCGCCGCCTCGGCCTCGATCCCGCCCACGCCCCAGCCCAGCACACCGAGTCCGTTGATCATCGTGGTGTGGGAGTCGGTACCCACCAGCGTGTCGGGGTAGGCGAGGTTGCGCTCTGTGTCGACGAAGACCACGCGGGCCAGGTACTCGAGGTTGACCTGGTGCACGATCCCTGTGTCCGGCGGCACGACTTTGAAGTTGTGGAACGCGCCTTGGCCCCAGCGCAGGAACGCGTAGCGCTCCTGGTTGCGCTCGAACTCCAGCTCGGCGTTGCGCTGGAAGGCCTGCGGGGACCCGTAGGCGTCGACCTGGACGGAGTGGTCGATCACCAGCTCGGCCGGCACCAGCGGGTTGATCTTATTGGGGTCGCCGCCCATCTCCTTCATGGCGTCGCGCATCGCGGCCAGATCCACGATCGCGGGCACGCCGGTGAAGTCCTGCATGACGACGCGGGCGGGCGTGAACGCGATCTCCTTGGACGGCTCGTCGTTGGCGTCCCAGCTGGCGAGCGCCTCGATGTCCTGCGCCCGGATCGACTCTCCGTCTTCGCTGCGCAGCAGGTTCTCGAGCAGGATCTTCAGCGAGAACGGCAGCCGCGCGACGTCGAACTTGGACTGCAGCGCGTCCAGGCGGTAGATGTCGTACTTGGCGTCGCCGACGCTCAGTGTCGCCTTGGCGTCAAAGCTGTTGGGGGTGTCTGACATGTCTCAAAAAACTCCTGGTTTCCGACGCAGTTCCACGTACTTTAGGTTGGCCCACTCGCCACCGTTGTCTCGGGCTCCTACGTATGTCTTAGGCATGTCTTCGCCACGACTTCGGACCGGCGCCGATGCTCCCACAGGTCCCAAATGGATTTGAGTCAAGGAGCCCCTGTGTCCGCCCTTCCTCTCGCAGCATCGATCGTCACCGCGCTCGGCGCCGGCCTCCTGCTGGCCGCCGCCGTCTACACCGAGGCGCACCGCGCGCCCGACCAGCCCTGACCCTGAGAGCCGGCTGAGAATGCCCACGTCTCTTACCTCCCTCTCACCCGACAGCCCCATGCTGCGCCGATGAGCTCGGACTCGACGCCCTATCGCGAGTCGCTGCGTCCACCATGGCTGGCGGGGCGCACCCTGCCGGGCTGGCTGCAGGCGCTCCGCGCCCGCCCCGAGCTCCTTGCCGTGGTCGGGATCGCCGGGATCCTCAACCTCTGGGGCCTGAGCATCAACGGCTGGGCGAACACCTACTACTCCGCCGCCGTGCGCTCGATGACCACGAGCTGGCACGACTTCCTGTTCGCCTCGCTTGACAAGACGGGCCTCATGACCGTGGACAAGCCGCCGCTCAGCCTGTGGGTGCAGGCGCTCTCGGCCCGGGTCTTCGGCTTTCACCCGCTCAGCATCCTCATTCCGCAGGCCGTGATGGGCGCGGCCGCCGCCGCGCTCGTCTATGACCTGACGCGGCGGCGCTTCGGCCGTCCCGCCGGGTTCGTCGCGGGGATCGCCCTGGCTACGACGCCGATCGCGGTCGCCATGTCGCGCCACAACAACCCCGACGAGCTGCTGGTCCTGTGCTGCGTGGCCGCGCTGTGGTTCGCGGTGCGCGCGCTGGAGGACGGGCGGACGAAGTGGCTGGTGTGGTGCGGCGTCTGCATCGGGCTCGGGTTCGAGACCAAGATGGCGGTGGCGCTCTTCGTGGTGCCGGGGATCGCGCTTGCCTACCTGTGGGTGGCGCCGCGCGGGCGCCTAACCGCGATCCGCCAGCTGCTGGCCGGCGGCGTCGCGCTCGCGGTGGTGGGGCTGGCCTGGCCGTTGCTGGTGACCCTCACCCCGGCCGCCGACCGCCCCTGGATCAGCGGCACCGCGGACAACAGCGTCTGGTCGCTGATCTTCAACTACAACGGCGTCGGCCGCGTGACCGGGCAGACCGGCGCGCCCGGCGCGGGCTTCGGCGGCGGTGGCGGCGGCGGCGCGTTCGGCGGCGCCACCGGCGTCTTCCGCTTGCTCCAGTCGGGTCTGGGCGACCAGGCCGGCTGGCTGCTGGGCTTCGCCATCGTCGCCGGCCTCGGCGTGCTGGCGGCGTCGCGCCTGCGGCGTAGCGATCCGCGCAGCGGCTGGTTGATCGCTGTGGGGGGCGCGTTCCTGGTCAGCGCGGTGGTGTTCAGCTATGCGTCGGGGATCTTCCACCCCTATTACGTCTCGTTCCTGGCGCCGTTCACCGCCGCGCTGATCGGCGCCGGGGTCGGCGAGGCGTTCTCTGGTGGCCGCGTGGCGCGCGTTGCCATCCCGGCAGCGATCGTCGCCGGGGTGGTCACCGAGCTCGTGGTGCTCGGCAATCTCTCGGGCGCGCTCACGTGGGCCAAGCCCCTGGTCATCGTGGTCGGTGGCGTCTGCGCGGTTCTAATGGCCCTGCGGCTGTCGTCGCGGCTGCGCGCCGCGGCGATGGCGGTGGCGCTGGTGGCGCTCCTGGCCGCCCCGGCCACCTGGGCCGCTGAGACGATCGGGCACGCCACCGCTTCGACCTTCCCCGCCGGCGGTCCGGCCGGCGCCGAGGCCGGCGGCTTCGGCGGTCCGGGCGGCGCCGGCGCGCGCCGTTTCGGAGGATCCGGCGGCCGCGCCCGGTTCGCCGGGCCGGGTGGGGCCGGTGTTCCGGGTGGCTTCGTCCCGGGCGGCGGTCAGCGCTTCGCCGCGCCCCCGGGCGGCGCGGCCGGGAGCGGCGTCCAGGGCCTGTTCACCAATCCGCAGTCGGGCACCGGTTTTCGGCGCCGCTTCGGTGGGGGCGGCTTCGGTGGCGGTGGCTTCGGCGCCGGCGGCCCCGGCGGGATGTTCGGAGGCAACAGCGCCGACCTGACCGCCGCCGAGCACTATGCCCAGGCGCATGGCGGCGGCGCGATCGGCGTCGAGAGCCAGAGCACGGCCGCGTCGGCGATCCTGGCCGGCAACGGCAACGTCGCCGGCCTCGGTGGATTCTCGGGTCGCGAGAGCACGGTGACGCCCTCGTGGCTCGCAATGGAGGTCCGCAACGGGCGCCTGCGCTGGATTCTCGCTGACGGCCAGAGTGGCTTCGGCGGTGGCTTCGGCGGCCTCGGTGGCGACAGCCGCCAGGGCAGCACCGCGGCGATGGCGATCGCCGAGAAGGTGGGCACGAAGGTGACCTTCACCTCCAACGGGAGCACCGTGACCATTTACGACCTCCAGGGGAAATCGTCAGCGATCCTGGCGGCGGCCCGCTCATGAGCCCACGGGCACTGTCCCTGGCGGTGGTCGCCCTCGCCGCGCTGGCCGGCGCGCCCGCGGCGCTCGCCAACAGCACCCAGAGCTCCAACTGGGCCGGCTACGCCGTCCATCGCGCCGGCATCACGTTCGCGAAGGTGACCGGCACTTGGACCCAGCCGCGGGCCACCTGCAGCGCCGGCCGCCCGACTTATTCGGCGGTGTGGGTCGGGATCGGCGGCTACAGCGTGAGCTCGCAGGCGCTGGAGCAGACCGGGACGGAGGCCGACTGCACCGCCCGCGGCCGCGCCGTGTCGAGCCCCTGGTACGAGGTCGTCCCCGCCCCCTCGCGCACGATCAAGCGGACCATCGCCCCCGGCGACCGCGTGCGCGGCACCGTCGTGGTCAACGGCAACGAGGTGACGATGACGCTCGACGACCTCACCCGGCATCGCTCGTTCACCAAGCGGCTGCACGCCGCCCATGTGGACACCACCTCCGCGGAATGGATCCTTGAGGCCCCGACGGTGTGCACAGGGGTGGCCAACTGCCACACGCTGCCACTGGCGGACTTCGGCTCCGCGGGCTTCACCGCGGCGTCGGCCGTGACGACCACCGGGCACCGGGGGTCGATCACGGACCGCACGTGGACCGCGACGAGGATCAGCCTCGCCGCCGGCGGTCGCCAGTTCGTCTCAGAGCCCGGGGCGTATATGGCCACCGCGGTCCCCTCGGCGCCGATGTCGGAGGGCAGCGCCTTCACGGTGACCTACGGCGGTCTGGGAACGCCGACCGGTCCGATCCAGGGCAACGTCGTGGCCGGAGACCGCCTCACCCGTCCCGCACTCTCACCAAGTTCTTAGGCCGGTCCTACGTCCCTCTACCGGAGGGGCGCGATCCTGTGATGCGAGCACCGCAACACGCCCATGACCATCACCACCAGCGCCACTCCCCATCTGTTCTGGATCACCAGCCGCGCCGCGGGCATCGCCTCGCTGGTGCTGGCCAGCCTGGCCGTATCGATCGGCCTGACCATGAGCCTGAGGTTCATGCGGCGGCGCGGTCCTGAGCTGACCACGCTGCACGAGGCGCTGTCGCTGGCGACGCTTGTTGCTCTCGCGGTTCACGGTCTATCGCTGCTGGGCGATCACTTCCTCAGCGCGTCGCTGGCCGACATCGCGCTCCCGTTCGCGTGGAGCTACAAGACGATCTGGACCTCGATCGGCATCATCGGCGGCTGGGGTCTGGTCTTCCTCGGCCTGTCCTACTACGCCCGGCGCACCATCGGGGTCAACCGGTGGCGCAAGCTGCACCGCCTCACGGCGCTGGCGTGGATCGCCGGGATCGTCCACACGCTGGGCGAGGGAACCGACGCCGGCCAGATCTGGTTCCTGGCCATGCTGAGCGTCGTCGCCGTGCCCGCCATCGCGCTCCTGCTTGTCCGCCACCTCACCGAGGAAGCCCCCAGGCCGGTGCCGTCGCCAGGTCCCGAGCGCCGCGAGCCCCCCGCGGCCGAGGCCCTGGCGGCGGCCCGGTCCGCCCCGCGCACACTCGCCGGCCGCCCCTGACGCGCCTCCCGAAGCGCCGGCGCCCCCGGGGCCTGCGGCGCCACCCCGGCCCGGGCCGCCGCCTCGCGGGGGAAATCGAGCCACGACTCACGGATCGCCACCTCGTGGCTCGGAAACCCCCGCGCTGCGGGGGAAATCGAGCCAGGACTCACGGATCGCCCCCTCGTGGCTCGAAAACCCACGCGCAACGGGGCGCAGGCCGGAGGGGGGCGGGGCGGGGTGGCGAGGGTGGCGACGGGTGGCGACGGGTGGCGAGGGTCCTAGAGCCCCGGCGGGTGGCGGACGACGAAGCCGGAGAACTCGCCCCCGCCCTGGGCCCAGCGCGTGCCGCTCTCGGCCAGCGCGACGGTGTCGAACCGCCAGCCGGCGACCTCCATCCACACGTGGCCGGCGTTGGCGTAGATCGTGATCCACCGTCCAGGGCCGGCGTCGCCCCAGTTCTCGAAGTCGCCGGAGACCATCGGCGAGCTCACGAGGCCGGCCGCCGCCAGCGCGTAGCTGACCGAGCCCGAGCAGTCGTAGCCGTCGGCGTGGAAGGACGCGTGCCCGCCGCCGTAGATGTAGGGCAGGGTGGCGATGGCGTTGCCGGCGGCGATGACCTGGCGCACTGCCGCGGGCGCGCCGGACGGCGGCTGGACCATCCCGGCGGTGTTGACGGCGATCCCGCTCACATTGGCATTGCCGGTCGCTGCGGCGCGGGTCGCCGCCTCGGCAGCGCGCTTCTCGATGGCGTTCAGCCGCGCCTGCAGCGAGCCCAGATGCGCCTTGACGGCGGTGTAGCGGGCGGTGGTGTTCGCCCGCTTGGTCTCCTGCACGAGCTCCTGGCGCAGGAGCGCGGAGCGCAGCGCGGCGGCCTGGTTGCGTTGATCGAGCACCTGGCTGGCCAGCGCCCGGTCGCGCGTCTCGAGGCCCTCGAGCGCGGTCGCCTGTCGCGATACCTCGGCCCGGGCCGTCCGGGTCAGCTTCACGATATTGGCGTCCTGATGGGCCACGCGGGTCATGAAGCCCATCTGGTTGAGGAGGTCGGCGAACCCCTTGGAGCTGAGGATCACCGAGACCAGGTCGGGCTGGCCGCCCTCATAGCTGGACACCAGGTTGGCCGACAGCGCGGTGGTGGCCAGGTGCAGCCGGTTCTCCAGGTCAACGAGGTGGTCGCGCGCCGCGATCAGCCGGGACTGGACGGACTTCAGCTCCGCCACCCGCTGGTCGAGCCGTGCCTGGACCGTCGCGAGGCGGTCTCGGGCCCGCGCCAGACCGTCGCTGGTCGATGCGATCTGCTGCGAGTCGGCGGCGATCTGCGTGCGCAGCGCAGCGGCGGCCGACCGCGTGCCGGCGATCTGGCTCTGGATGTCGCCTGAACTCGAGGCGGTCAGGCCAGTCCCCAGCAGCGCGGTCGACACCATGGCGGCAACGACGGCACGAGCACGAGGATGTCTGAGCGGGCGGCGCAAAGGCGTGTGAAGACGAACGGATTCGCGCCCCGGAGGGGGCTGGACGGACGGCAGACGGAGGCGGTTGCGACGGCGTTCCGGGTGGGGCGCGAGGCACCCTAACACGGTCCGTCGCCTCGGCCCCCAAACCTCCTGGCCTTGCAAGAGATCCTGCAAAACGAGCGGTTGCCGCCCAGCCGCCCAAGCGTTGTCCACACGTTCTGTCGCCCTCGGTGCGCGACGCGGCGAGGCCCAGGTTGCCATACTCGCCCCGGTGCGCACCCCACGTTGGCTGGCCACCTGCATGCTGCTCGGCGCGCTCGCGCTGGCGCTCGCGGTCCCCGCGGTGACGCTCGCCTCGGGCGGCGGCTCGGCCGGCGACCAGCAGTACACCGACCCGTTCGCCGGCACGCCCGCGCCGGGCAAGAGCAAGCCCAAGACGACCGCCACCACGCCGCCCCCAACGACGTCGACCGCGCCCGCGGCGCCCGCGCCCGCCACGCCTGCGCCGACTCCGGTCGCGAGCACATCGAGTTCGAGCGATCCCACGACGCCTACGGCCACGATCGCCTCCTCCACGGCGGGCACGCTGCCGCACACGGGCTATGACGGGCGGCTGGCGGCGGCGCTGGGGTTCGCGCTGGTGGGCGGCGGGCTACTGGTCCGGGCTCGCGTGCGCCGTACCTGACCGCACCTCATTACACTGCGCCGCCATGCTGTTGCGCGCAAGGAGGTTCGCGGACCGCCCGATGGCGGTCGTCCTGATGCTCGTGCTGGCCGCCGCCCTGGCCGCCGGCGCCGCCGCCCGGGCGGGCGCGGCCAATCGCGCCGGCGGCGCCGACGGCCCCAGGACGAGCCAGCCCAAGGTCACCGCGCCCACGGCCGTGCCCCAGGGCTTCGTCGGCGTGAACGTCGACGGCCCGATGTTGGGGCCCGACACGACGGTCGACTTCGGCAACCAGCTCAAGACGATGGTGACCAACGGCGTGCAGAGCATCCGTGTCGCGTTCAACTGGGCCGCGGCTCAGCCGTACAAGACCGATGCGGACGTGCCCGCCGACCGGACGTCGCAGTTCACCGACGTGGGTGGTGTTCCCACCAGCTTCCAGGTCACGGACATGATCGTCGGCGACGCCGCCCGCGAGCGCCTCACGGTGCTCCCCACCGTGCTCTACGCGCCGGAATGGGACGGGGTTGACAACCCCAACGGCGTCGATACCCCACGCCGGTCCGGGCCCTATGCGGCGTATCTGACCGCGCTCATCGGGCGCTATGGCCCGCACGGCAGCTTCTGGCGCGCCAACCCGGGGATTCCCAAGATGCCGATCCGGTCCTGGCAGGTCTGGAACGAGCCGAACCTCAGTTACTACTGGAAGCAGCCGTTCGCCTCCACCTACGTCTCGTTCCTGCGCACCGCGCACGCCGCGATCAAGAAGGCCGACCCCGGCGCCAAGGTGGTGCTGGGCGCGCTGACCAACACCGCATGGAAGTCGCTGGGCCAGATCTACCGGATCAAGGGCGCCCGGAGCCTGTTCGACGTGGTGGCGGTCAACGGGTTCACGAAGATCCCGGCCCACGTGATGCTGTTCATGCTGTTCGTGCGCCACGCGATGGCGCGCTTCGGCGACAACGCCAAGCCGCTCTTGGCGACGGAGATCAGCTGGCCGTCGGCCAAGGGCCACACCCATGACCGGTTCGACTTCATCACCACGCAGGCCGGCCAGGCCCGGAACATCGCCACGCTGCTGCCACTCATCGGGCAGCAGCGCCTCGCACTTCACCTCATCGGCTTCTATTGGTACACGTGGATGGGGGAGGAGTCCGCGAACAGCCCCGCCTTCAACTTCTCCGGGCTGCTCGGGTTCAACCACAACAAGGTGACCGTCAAGCCCGCCCTGGCGGCGTTCCGGGCCGGCGCCCTGGCGCTCGAGGGCTGCAAGCGCAAGGGCCTGCTGGCCACCAGCTGCATCAGGTAGGGCACGGCGCCGGCGCCGGCCCGGACAGCGGCTGCGTCGCTCCCCGCAGGCCTGCGGCGAACGCGGCGGTGTCCGGGGTGCCGGCGCTCGGGTCAGTGGGATTGGCGATCCCGAACCAGTCCTGCGGGTCGGCCGGGTTGCGCTCCGGCGTGACCCAGGTGTAGAGCAGGGTGGCGGCGACGCCGCACGCAAGGTGGCCCAGCGTCGTCAGCACCCCGACGATCTCTGCCGGGCGCCTACGCGCCGGCGCGTAGCCGATCGCGCCCGGTGGCTGCGTAGTCCAGCCGAACTCGGTGATGTACAGCGGCACCGCCCCCATTCCCAGTCCCACCAGCGCGGCACGCGCGCCTCGCACCCTCGCCACCACCACTCCCGGCCGGCCATAGGGGTGGACGGCGACGCCGTCGACGTGCCCGGACAGCTGCGGCGCCGCCTGCACCAATGCCGGCAGGAACCCAGTGGCGTTGGTCAGCCCGCCCACGAGCACGCGGATGCCGGGATGGGCGGCGTCGATGGCGGCGCGCGCGTCGAGGTAGAGCCGCCCGTAGGCGGCCGCATCGGGGTGGGGCAACCAGAAGGCGGGGTTGTCGGGCTCGTTCCAGATCTCGATGGCGCCCACCGGCTCCGGCGTGAGGCCGGGATGCGCGCGCCAGAACGTCCCGTCGCTCCCGTAGCGCGCGGCGAACGCGCCCGCGTACGCCGCATAGTCGGCGTCCGAGCGCGGTGGCGAGTGGTCCTGGCCGGCGACGCTCTCTGCCCATGGCGCCGAGTAGTCGAGGATCGGCAGCCACGTCAGCCCCTCCGCCGCCAGCGAGCCCGCGACCTGGTCATCGAACGACCAGTCGTAGACGTGGCGTCCCGCCACCGGCGCGTGGGGCTCCGCGGCCTCCCAGAAGGCGTCGCTGCGGGCGAGGGTGGCCCCCGTGGCCCGGACGGCCGCGAGCTGCGCGGCGATCTGCGCGGGCGTGTAGGTGCGGTCGTTGAACAGGCGGTTGACGTTGATGCCGAACGCCGGGCCGGCCGGGGCCGGCAGCGCGGCCGTCGGCGGAGCGGCCGGCGGCGGAGCGGCCGTCGGCGGAGCGGCCGGCGCGGCCCGGTGCCGGGGCTCGGGCCCGCCGGATGACACCGCGATCACGATGCCCGCCGCCAGCGCCGCCAGCGCCGCCAGCGCCGCCACCGCCACGATCGCCGCGCGCCCCGGGCGACGACGCCTCATGCGCCTCGGCGGGCGGACCGCAGCGCCCGCAGCTGCGCCCGCTCGCGTGCGGCCGACCGTCCCACGAGCGGCTTGACGGCGACCCGCGACGCGAAGGTCAGCGCCTGCAGCGCGTCGTCCAGGGTGGCTCGCCGCCGCCCCAGCCGCCGAGCCACGACCTCGTGGCGGGCCCGTGCCAGCCGCTCGAACGGCTCCTCGCCGAACGCCGCGGCGGACGAATGCGCGCGGTGGTGCACGACGCGGGCCTCGGGCCAGAACCACGTCGGAACGCCGGCGCCCGCCGCACGCAGCCCCAGCTCCATGTCCTCCCCGTAGAGGAACAGCGACTCGTCGAACGGGCCGAGCGCGCGGAGGATGTCCGTTCTCGCCACCAGCGCACAGCCGACCGCCCAGGCCACGCGTCGCGGACGGCGCGACCGCCACGGCGCCAGTGCCTCGCCGGCACGTCCGGGAACCACCGACGGCGGCGCCAGCGTCCGCACGAGATCGGCCGCCGAGCCCGGGAGCGGGTGGGCGGTGTCCTGGAGGCTGCCGTCGCCGTTGAGGACGCGCGGCGCCAGCAATCGCGGAGGGCGATCCGTCCGCAGCACCTCGGCGGCGAGCGCCAGCAGCGAGTCGTCGAGGAGCTCCACGTCCGGGTTGACGAGGGCGGTGACCGCGGTGCTCACCCGCTCCATCCCCCGGTTGCAGGCTCGGCCGAAACCGACGTTCTCGTCCAAGCGGATCGCCGTCACGCCGGCCCGTCGCTGCGCCACCTCCACGCTTTGGTCGCGCGACGCGCAGTCGGCCACGATCACTCGCAGCCCGGGCAGGTGACGATCCACCGAGTCCAGGAGGGCGGACAGCTCCGGCGCCGAGTTATGGGTGACGGTCACCAGCGAGAGCGACTCGATCGGCGCTCGGCGGGCGTCCGCGCGACGCGGTGCGCGGGCCGCCGAGATGAGGTCGCGGAACCGGGTCTGCGCTGTCTCGCGATCGAAGTGGTCACGCGCCCGCCGGCGGCCCCGCTGGCCCATGTCGGCCGCGCGCTCGCGATCGGACACGATGTCCACGAGCGCCGCGGCGGCGGCCTGCGCGTCGCCCGGCGGATACACCGCGGCGCAGGATGCGTCGACGATCTCCGCTGGACCGCAGGCGGACGGGACCACAGCCGGGCGCGCCGCCGCCAGCGCCTCGAGCACCGCCATCCCGAAGGGTTCGCGCGGAGCGCAGTGGAGCAGGCATGTCGCCCGGGCGAGCGCGGCGCGTGGGTCCGGCACGTGACCGTCGAAGGAGACCACGCCGGCCAGGTCCGGCTCCGCGGCCCGGGCACGCAGCGATCCCAGCAGCGCATTGTCTGCGCCGTCAAGGGTGGCGCCGACCATGTGGAGCCGCAGCTCGGGCAGGCGGCGGCGCGCGATCGACATCGCCTCGAGCGCCAGATCGGGCCGCTTCCAGTCGACCAGGGCCCCGAGGACGACGATCTCCGGCGGGTCGGCCGCCGGCCGGTCGAGCTCGGCAAACCGGTTGACGTCGACCCCTGGGGCGATGACGTGAAGCCGGGCCGCCAGCCGCCCGCGAGGGTCGAGGTCGTCAGCGACGGCCCGTGACGGCGTGATCACCATCGCCGCCGCCGCGGCGGCAACACCGACCGCGACGCCGGTGAGCGGGCCCGGGAGAAAGTCGTTGTGGACGAACGCGCAGGGGTACGTCGGCGCGCCCAGCAGGCGAGCGATCGCGGTCCGCATTCCCCACGCCACGAGTAGGTCGGGCTCGAGATTGCGCACCAGGCGGCGGACGTCGCCGGCGTGGGCGACCAAGGCGTGCGCGGCGCGCAGCCGCGCCCGCCGCGCTCGACCGCAGTTCGAGGCTCCGCGCTCGGCAGGACCAGGGTGCTGATGCCGGCCACGCGGGCCTGTGCAGCCAGCGGCCCGTCCGGACAGGCGAGGATCGCATCTCCCCGGATGGCGGCCGCCCAGTCGAGCAGAACGCGCTCAGCGCCGCCCGCAGCGGCCGCGTAGCTGATGAACAGGACCCGGGGCAAAGCTGCCCGCAGGCTACCCCGCCGGCGCCGAGCGGCGGGCCTGCGCATTGCCGCGCGCCGCGCCCATAGACTGCCTTCGGTGGTAATGATCGCCTCAGCTGCCGCGACCCAGCCGCGGGTCGCGCTGGTTCACGACTTCCTGCTCGACGTGCGGGGGGCCGAGCGCGTGTTCCTCGAGCTGTGCGCGATGTGGCCGGAGGCCGACATCTTCACCGCCGTCTACGACGAGGAAGGTACCGAGGGCCGATTCGCCGGACCGGAGGGTCCACACCTCGTTTCTCCAGCGCCTGCGGCCCACGGCGAGGACCTTCCGCGCGCTGCTGCCGTTCTATCCGGCCGCGATCGAGTCCTTCGACCTGTCCGGCTATGACCTGGTGGTCTCCAGCTCCTCGGCCTGGGCGCACGCGGTGCTGTGCGACGAGCGACACGGTCCACGTGAGCTACTGCCACAACCCGTTCCGCTACGCCTGGAACGATCGCGACAGCACTCTGGCCCGCCGCGCAACCCGGTCACCCGCGGCGTTCCTGCGCGCGGCGTTCCGCCGCTGGCGCCAGTGGGACTGGATCGCGGCTCAGCGGACCGACCGCTATGTCGCCAACTCGCGGATCACGCAGGCGCGGATCCGCGCCTACTTCGGGCGCGAAGCCGACGATCGTCCATCCGCCGGTCGACACCTGCGCGCTTCTCGCCGGGTCCGGTGGGCGACTACTACGCGGTCGTCTCCGAGCTGATGCCGCACAAGCAGATCGACGTCGCCATCGCCGCCTTCAACGCCCTGCGCCTGCCGCTGATCGTCGTCGGCGACGGGCCGGCCGTCCGCGGCGCTGCGGCGCAAGGCGGGCCCGACGATCCGCTTCGCCGGGCCGCCTGTCCGATGCCGCCGTGGCGCGAGATGCTGCAGGGCGCCCGGGCGCTGGTGCTCACCGCGGTGGAGGAGTTCGGGATCGCCGCCGTGGAGAGCCAGGCCGCCGGGCGGCCGGTGATCGCCCGCGCGCGGCGGCGGCGCGCTGGAGACGGTCGTCGAGGGCGTCACCGGCTGCTTCTGGTCCGGCGGCCCGGCGGAGCTGGCGGCCGCCGTGCTGGGCGTTCGACGACGCCGCCGTCGACCCCGAGGCCTGCGTCCGCAACGCGGCGCGGTTCGACTCCCGCGCGTTCCGGCGGCGGATGCTGCGACGAGGTCGACGCTGGCCCTCGACGCCGGCTCGCGCCGCGCGCGGCGAGCGCCAGCCGCTGGCCTCGACGCGCCTGGTCCGGCGCGCCGCGCGGGACGCAACGCTGAGCAGTGGCGTGACGCCGGCGGTCCTGATCGCGCGCCGGCGGTCGCTGACCGCCGCGCGCGTCGTGCTGCTGGCGGGGCCGACCGCGCTGGCGTTCTTCAGCGGCGGCTACTTCGCACGGGCCCGCGCGTGTGGGCCGGGCTCGGGGCCTGGGGCTGCGTCGCCGTGGCGCTCGTGCGCCGGCGCCGCCGCGCCTCCGCGGGCCGGCCGGCGCTGGCTGGCGATCGGCGGGCTGGCGCGTGCTGGCCGCGCTGGACGCTGCTGTCGATCGCTGTGGGCGCCGATGCGCCGGCAACGCCTACGCACGCCGGCCAGATCGCGATGCTCTACGCCGGCGCGCCTGCTGGCCGCGGCGCTGCTGCTCCGCGACCGGCGCGTCCAGCCGCTGGTCGAGCCGGCGCTGGCCGCCGGGGCGGCTGATCGTGATCGGCTACGGCCTGTCCGGGCGGCTGCTGCCCGGGACTGCTGCACTTCGCCCGCTCGGTCAGCGCCGAGGGCCGGCTCGAGCAGCCGCTGACCTACTGGAACGCGATGGGCGAGCTGGCGGCGCTCGGGTTCGTGCTCTGCGCCGCGGCTGGCCGGCGATCCGCAGCCGGCCGCGCTGGCTGCGGGCTGGCGGCCGCCGCGGCGCCGGCGCCGCTCGGACTCGGGCCTGTACCTGACGTTCTCGCGCGGGGCGCTGTTCGCGTGCGCGGCCGGGCTGATCGCGCTGGTCGTGCTGGCGCCGCGCGAGAGCAGCTGCGGCGGCTGCGCTGGCGGTCGCCGCGGCGGTGCGCTGGCCGCGGTGGCGGCGGCGCCGTTCAAGGGCGTGACCGCGCTGAGCCGGGCCGCTCGCGACCCGGGAGCGCCAGGGCGCGATCGTGCTCGGGCTGCTCGTGGTCGTGATCATGGCCGCGCGGCGCTCGTTCAGCTGGCATCCTGGCCGCGCGGCGGGTGCCCGGCGCGCTGAGCCTGCCGCGCCGCGCGCCGCTGATCGCCACGCGCGCTGATCTGCGCCGGGCTGGCGCTGGCGATCGTCGTCGGCGCGAAGGAGACGCAGCGGGCAGCCGCGCGCTGTCGGGCGGGCGCGACGCGGCTCGACGTCGCTGCAGAGCAACCGCTACGACTACTGGCGGTCGCGCTGCGGGCGTTCGGCGCCGAGCCGCTGCACGGCGTCGGCGCCGGCGGCTGGAGCGTCTACTGGCTGCGTGGCGGACGATCAACGAGTGCGCGCAGGACGCCCACTCGCTGCGAGCTGCAGACGCTCGCCGAGCTCGGCGTGGTCGGGGCTGGCGCTGCTGCTGGCGTTCCTCGGCGGGGTCGCGCTGGCGGCGCGCCGGCGCGCTTGCGCGGCGCGCCGGCGCTCGCGGCCGGGCCGATCGCGGCGCTGGTCGCCTACCTCGCCCACGCGCCGCTGGACTGGGACTGGCAGATGCCCGCGGTGACGCTGGTCGCGATCGTGCTCGCCGGCGAGCTGCTGGCGCTGCCCGCCGCCCGTCGGCGCGGGAGCCGGAGTCACAGCGCCTCGGCGATCCGCGGCGCCTCGCGCCTGAAGACCCAGACCGCGAGCACGCAGATCACGACGTAGAGCGCATCGCGATCGGCAGCCGACCGAGCCGCCCACGACGCCGGTCCGGCCACGGCGCGTTGGGCTCGGATGATCCATTGCGGGCGAGCTCGAAGATCGGCGTGAGCGGGTTGAGCGCGATCAGGTCCTGGAGCGTTCCGCGACGCGCGCTCGAGCGGGTAGAGGACCGGCGTCGCGTAGAACAGCGCCGTCGACGAACACCGACCAGATGATCCCCACGTCGCGGAACCGCGGGTACAGCGACGGACAGGATCATCGAGACCGCGGTCGTGAACACGAACAGCGCGCAGCAGGATCACCGGGAGCAGCAGCCACGTCCACATCGGCGAGACCCCGAAGCGCGAGGATGAACACGAACACCACGATCAGGTTGAGCACGCAGGTTGAACAGCGCCGTCAGCACGACCGCCAGCGGGATCACCAGCCGCGGGAACTGCGTCTTGCGGACGATCGCCTCCTGGCGCGACGATCGAGCCGACCGCCATCGTCGTCGCCTCCTGGAAGAAGCCGAACAGGACGATGTTGAACAGCAGGAACACCGGATAGTGCGGGACCGTGTGCGCCGAGCCGGAAGACGTGGGTGAACACCGCCAGCAGCACCGCGAACAGCAGCAGCGGCCGGCGCGACCGACCACAGGTACCCGAGCGCCGTGCCGAAGTAGGTGCGCTTGAAGTCGTTGACCGCGATCAGCGTAGAGCAGCTCCAGCGACCGGCGCCCGCCGCCGCCGAGCGCGGAGGGCCCGCGGACGTCGCGGAGCTCGAGCGCGTCGGTCGGTCATCGCCGGCATCGCTCGTCACTCGGCGTCCTCGACGGCTGACGTCGACGTCGACATCGACGATCACGTCCCGGGGCGCGGCTCGGTCCCGTAGACGACGAATCCGAGCAGCCGCAGCACGTGCAGCGCCAGGTCGCCGGCGGTCCGGTTGCGGCGGACCCATGCAGCTGACGGAGTAGCGGCCGGGCACCAGGCGGTTCTCGATCGTCGCCGCGACAGCCGCACCCGCCGGCCGGCGGGCAGCCGTCCGGCTCGCCGTCAGGCGCTCGAGCGACGTTGAAGCCGAACACTCGACGCCGTCGGCGTTGAGGACAGTGGAAGCCGAACACCGGGTCGGGCGAGCTCGCGGCGCGGCCTCGAGCACGACGTTGAAGCGCGATCGGCTCGCCCTGCTCGACGTTGTCGACGCGCTCGCCCGCGCGGTTCTCGAGCCACGCGTCGATCACCCGGACGTTGACGTCGGGCGACGCTCCGGCGCCGTCGCCGGCCCTCGCGGTGGCCGGCGAAGTTGAGCCGGTAGTAGCGCAGCGCGGCCTCTTCGGGGTCGCCGAGGTACGTTGATCTCGCCGTCGTGGATGCAGCATCGCGCGGTCGCAGAAGCTCTGGACGGTGGCCATGTCGTGGGTGACGAGCACGATCGTCTTGCCGGCGTCGCTTCTTGCTCGTGGAACACGTCCATGCACTTCTGCGCGAACGCGGCGTCGCCGACGGCGAGCACCTCGTCGATCAGCATGACGTCGGCGTCGGCCTCGACCATCACCGCGAACGCGAGCCGGACCATCATCCCCGAGGAGTAGTTCTTGAGCTTGAGGTCGACGAACTCCTCGCAGCTCGGCGAACTCGAGCACGGAGTCCAGCCGCCGGCGCGGCCTCGCGGCGGCTCAGGCCCATCATCACGCCGTTGAGCACGACGTTCTCGCGCGCGGTCAGCTCCGGGTTGAAGCCGACGCCCGAGCTCGATGAACGGCGCCAGCCGCCCGGCCATCCGGATCCGCCCGGCGTCGGCGCGGTAGATGCTGGCCAGGATCTTCAGCAGCGTGCTCTTGCCCGAGCCGTTGCGCCCGACGATCCCGAAGAACTCGCCCTGGTGCACGTCGAACGAGACGTCGCGCAGCGCCTGCAGCTCGCGGTAGCTCGCCGCGGGTGAACGGGTGCGTCGACGCGCTCCTTCAGCGAGTCGACCGCTGGTCCGGGATCCGGAACGTCTTGTGGACGCCGCGCGCCTCGATCAGCACCGGCCCTTCGATCAGGCGGGACCGGTCGACGCTGGCCGCGGGGTCGTCGTCGATCGGAGTGCGGCTGGCAGTCATGGCGGCGTCGTCTGGACTCAGGCCCCGGGCGTACAGCGTATCGGCCCTCAGGCGCCCGCGCGCCAGCGGCGCAGCCGGCGCTGCTCGAACCGCGGCGGGTCGGGGAAGCTTGCGTCCCAAGCCGGGGCCGGGGCGGCCCCGCCCGGCCACGGCCGCCGCGAGCAGCCACCGCCAGACGATCCCGCACGCCAGCGCGACCTCGCCGCTCAGCGTCTCGTCGCGCCCCGCCAGCCGCCGCAGCGGGCGCAGCGCCAGCCAGCGAGCGCCCGGCGACGCTCGGCGGCGACGAACCGCTAGAGCGCCCGGCGCTTGCTGGCGGTGAGGGGGTCGCGTGCCAGCAGCGTCTGCGCCTGGACCTAGCGCGGCACGTACCCGCCGAAGTAGGCGGCGCGCCAGCCGCCCGACCCGCTGGGGCCGGCACTGGCACTGCCCGCCCGTCACCGCGCCCTGGACGGCGCCGCCGTGCTGCACGTAGTCGTACAGCGGCCGGTCGACGTACGCCACCTCGCCGCTCGCGAGCGCCACCAGGGCCAGCCAGTGATCGTGATACGGCACTCCCGGCGCTCCGGGAACGGCAGCGCGACCTCGAGCACACTTCGCCGGAACAGCATCGCGGCGCCGGGCGCCGTGTTGGCGACCAGCAGCGACGCCAGGTTGCCGTAGTCGTTGCGTCGGCCGTGCCACAGCGAGTCGCGCAGCACGCGCCCGTCGTCGGTGACGAGCCGCTGGTCGGAGTAGACGAGCAGCGCCGACCCCAGCGCCTCGCGCAAGACCGTGAGCTTGTCCGGATACCAGCGGTCGTCCTGATCGGACAGCGCGACCAGCTCGCGCCGGCGGGCACCATCGTCAGCGCCCGCTCGAAGTTGCGGTAGGGCCCAGCCGCCCGTGCGTCGGCGAGAGCGACGAAGCGCGCGTCGCCGTCCAGCACCGCGCGCATCTCGGCCAGCCGCTCCTCCGCCGATCCGCCGTCGCTGATCAGGCAGACCCAGCGCCGGTCGGTCTGCTCGCGCAGCGAGCGAACCTGGTCGGCGAACAGCGCGATGTCGGGCTCGAAGGTGGCCATGCAGACCGCGATCGTGCCCGGCGGCACCTCCGGTGCCCCCGCGGCGAACGGCGGCGGTTGCGCCGCCGCCGACCGCGATCTCGCCCAGCGGCACAACGAGCTCCTCGCCGGTCTCGAGCCGCACCGCCGCCTGGAGCCGGAGGGGGCCGGCGGCCTGGGCCGGAGCCGGCACCGTGGCCCACCAGCCGCTCCGGTAGCTGCGTCCGCGCGGGTCCTGGCCAGTCTGCCGGAGCCACTCGTACAGGTCGCGCCGGGGCATCCGCTGCGCGGTCGGGCGGTGGCGGCGGCCGTCGACGATGAGCTCGAGCCCGGCCACCCTCTCGTCGCGGTGGAAACAGTGTCCGTAGCAGAGCAGGCCGCTGCGCGGCCGGCCGGCAGCGCCGGCGGCAGAGGGTACTCGAGCGCCACGCGCAGTGCCGGTGCCTGACCCATCCGCCGCCTGCGCGGGGGTCTGCTCACATGTCGGCGTCACGGTGCCGGGACTGTACGGGAGCGTCTTGGCGGCCGCGGACCGGCGTTATCATCGCGCCGATGTCGCTTCTGGAAACGCTCGCCGATCCACCTCGCATCGCCGCCGACTGGCTGCGGCAGATCATCGAGGCGAAGTTCGCCGACGGCCTGGCCGCGGCCCGCGCGCCCCTGGCCGCCGGGCCGACGGCCGACGCTGAGGGATTCCGGCGGGCCTACCTCGACGTCCTGAAGCTCTGCCTGTGCGACCTCGGCGGCACGACGACGACCTCGGTCGCCAGAACATCCAGGGCGATGTGATGTCCCGGGAGCTCGAGCGGCGAGCAGCTGCGGTTCCGCGCCGCCGGCATGGACTGGCCGCTGCACGGCCTGACGATGGTCGGCCTGGCCCGGCTCGACGACCTCCAGCGGTGCGTCGAGTCGGTCATCCGCGACGGCGTCGAGGGCGACGTGATCGAGGCCGGCACATGGCGGGGCGGAGCCTCGCTGCTGCTGCGGGCGACGCTCAACACCCTCGGCGAGCGCGAGCGCACGGTGTGGGTCGCCGACTCCTTCCAGGGCTTCCCCGAGGCCGAGCGCGATCTCTCGAAGGGCTACGACCTCGATGCCGATCTCGCCGGGTGCGACTTCCTGGCCATCCCGCTCGAGGAGGTCCGGGATAACTTCTCGCGGTTCGGCCTTGAGCGAGGGCGTGACGTTCGTCCCGGGCTTCTTCCAGGACACGTTGCCGGGGTTGCCTACCGGCGGTGGTCGATCGCCCGCCTCGACGGCGACACCTACGAGGCGACTCGGCTGTCGTTGGAGGCCCTCTACCCAGGACCTCGGCGCGGCGGATACCTGATCGTCGACGACTATCTCTCGCTCGATCAATGCCGGAAGGCGGTCGACGATTTCCGCCAGCGAAACGGGATCACGGAGCCGATCGAGCCGATCGACTGGAGCGCGTGTCCGCTGGCGCGGAGAACGAGCCCGCCGCGCTGCCGGCGGGGGCGCCGGCCCGGCCCGGCGCGGCCGGGCCCGACTCGCGCGCGGTGCAGCGGCCGCCACGAGCCCGTGTGCCCGCGATCGAGGAGGTCGCGCTGAGCCAGGAGGTCGACCGAGCTGCGGGACCGGCTCGCGGCCGCCGAGCCGGAGTCGAGCGGCTGGATCGCTCCGCTGCGGGCGGCCCGCGCGTGGGGGAGCGGCGACGGCCTCGGAGCGGGGCGGGACGGACCTTGATCGCCTTCGGCTCGGCGATCACCGACGATCTCATACCGGCGGTACGCGGAGAAAGGGATCGAGCTCGCCCGGGAGCCCGACTCGGTCGTGTTCGCCAACGGCCCCGTTGGGACGCTGTTTCGCACCTACAACCTGATGCTCGACCTGGCCGCGCCGACGCGAGGACCTCGAGGCGCTGGTCCTCGTCCATCAGGACGCCGAGATCGTCGACCCCGAATTCTGCGCCAAGCTCCGCGAGGCGCTGAGCGATCCGGACGTCGGCGTCGTCGGCTGCGTCGGGGCGATCGGCGTTCGCAGCATCGCCTGGTGGGAGGGGTCGGTGACGTGGGCCTCGTTCATCCACCGCTACTCAGAGCTCGGCGGCGGCGATGTGCCGGCGTTCGCCTGGACAACCGAGACGATCTCCCGCCGTACGCGCGGACTCGGCGAGGTCGACACCGTCGACGGGTTCGTGCTCGGCCTCTCGCCGTGGGTCGTCCGCAACGTCCGCTTCGACGAGTCGCTGGGGCGCGCTGCACGGCTACGACTTCGACTTCTGCCTTCAGGTCCGGGAGGCCGGCCGCAAGGTCGTGACGGCGGACTTCAAGGCGATCCACCACCACTCGCTGGACCTCGTTCAGACCCCGAGACCTGGGTCGCGGCGCACATGCGGATCGCCGAGAAATGGGACGGGCGGATGCCGCGACGTCGGCGGGCCGGGGGCGACTGGAAGCACCGGGCGCGCCGCGCCGAGGCCGAGGCCGCGGCGGTCAACGGCCAGCGGTCGCCGGCCGCCTCAAGGGCGACGCCAGGGGCTCGAGCTCGGGCGCCAGATCGAGGTCATGGGGACGAGCATCGGCTGGCGGATCACCGAGCCGCTGCGCAGGGTCAACCACTGGCGCGACTACCGGCGCGCTCGCCGCGGCGGCCGCAGCGGCGCTCCCTAGCGCTCGTACTCCGGCAGCAAGCGCCGGATCGCGTCCTGGTGAACGCCGGCTCGCCCCGCGGGCCAGGCGTGAGATCGCCAGCGCCAGCGAGAAGGCCCGGGACTCCAGAAGCTTGCGAAGGATCGCGCTTCCGGGCTCCAGCCGCTCGCCGCACCGCGCCGCTCTCCCGCCTTCGAGCTGCCACGACGCGAGGTGAAGGACGCGATTGGCTTCGAGTCGCTCGAGCACCGGGTTGCGATCCCAGGGGACAAGGAGGGTTTCGAGCGCGTCGGCGTACGGGGCCTGCCGGTCCCAGATGACCCCGAGTCCGAAGAACGCTGGGACGATGGCGAAGCGCACGCCGTTGCGCCCGGCGAGGAAATCCTCGATCGCCGTGAGGACGCCGTTGCCCTCGCCGCCCTCGTGGGCGGCCGGCCAGCGGTAGATGAGTCCGCCCTCCTTCACCCTGGCTCGCCCGGAAACACTATCCGCCCTCGACGGTCGCCTGCCGGTGCTCTGGCGGAATCGTCTCAGGCGCGTAGTAGCTGTCGCGGCTTGCGTGCGGCCAGCCGACGTCGTGACAGAGGATCAGCGGCAATTGAATGCCCGCCTGCTGTGGCACATAGCGCCAGCTCCTCGCTGACCGTGTAGTAGTTGTGGTCCCCGTCGATGATGACGCGTCCGCGGGAGCAGCTCCGCAGCGCCTCGAGGCTGGTGCGTCGCACGAGCTCGAGGTCGGGGTGCTCGGCGGCCAGCGCCACCAACGCCGGCTGCGGCACGGGGTCGATCGAGATCACCCTCTGCCCCGGCGCCTGCGCGCCCACTCAGATGATTGCGTAACGTCACCGGCGTAGGCACCGACCTCCACGAGGGAGGAAGGCGCCGCCGCGTCAAGAGCGGCAACAAGATCTCACCCAGGTTGGCCAGCGAGTGCCCCCACCGGCCTGGGTCGGTCTCCATCGGGTCGTAATCGAGCTGGAACGGTGTCACGCGAGCGGCGAGTCTAGTGGCCGATCATCTAGCGTGCCCGACGTCCGGAGTCAGCCATGCGTCACGCCGAGGCGTCACCTCTGTTCGCCCGCCTCGACGTTCCCTTTCCGGCGGAGGTCGCCGTCGGCGCGGGCACCGCCGTCTTCGTCTGCGGCTGGTGCTTCGCCCCCCACGCCGAGATCCGCGGGCTCGCATTCGACCTCGACGGGGTAAGCCACCCCGTGATGGCTTTCGGTATGCCGCGGCTTGACCCGTTCGCCGAGTTGCACCCCGGCCTGGACCCCTACGCGACCGCGGCGCTCGCGCAGGACGCCGCCTCGGCCGAGGACCCTGAGCTCCGCTCCTACCGCAGTGGATTCTGGGGCCTGGTTCCCGTGGCGCCTGCCCCGGCCGGCCACCGGCTCGAGCTCGAGCTCGAGGCCGAGCTCGACGACGGCTCGGCGGCACGGGCGCCGCTCGGAGCGATCACGGTCGTCGAGCTGGAGGCCCCGGCGCCCCTCGAGGCTCCGGGCGCCCTCGATGCCCCGGCGGCCCTCGATGCCCCGGGCGGGAATGGATCGCTGGTGGCGATCTGCATGGCGACCCACAACCCTCCGCTTGATCTCCTGGAGCGCCAGCTCGACTCGATCCGGGCGCAGACCCATCGCCGCTGGGTCTGCCTGATCTCAGACGACGGCTCTGAGCCGGAGAGCTTCGCGGCGCTGCAAGGGGCCGTGGCCGGTGATGACCGCTTCTTCGTGTCCCGGTCGCCGGCGGCGACTGGGCTTCTACCGCAACTTCGAGCGTGCGCTCGCCCTGGCGCCCGCCGCGGCTGACTTCGTCGCCCTCTCCGATCAGGACGACCGCTGGCATCCGGACAAGCTGACGGCGCTCGTCGCGGCGATCGGCGACGCGCGGCTCGCCTACAGCGACTGCCGCGTGGTGGACCGCGACGGCGCGGTCATCTCCGACACCTACTGGAGCGTTCGCAGTCACAACCACGGCGACATGCTCTCGCTGCTGGTCGCCAACTCGGTCTCCGGCGCGGCGACGCTCGTGCGCCGCGACCTGCTCGATGACGCGCTCCCGTTCCCTCCGGGGCAGTTCGCCCACTACCACGACCATTGGCTGGCCCTGGTGGCGCGGGCACTGGGGGAGATCCGGTTTGTCGACCGGCCGCTGTATGACTATGTCCAGCACGGCCACGCGGCGCTGGGACACGCCGCCGCCAACGAGATGCCGAGCCTGCGGTCGCGCCTGCGCCGGCGCGACCCACGGGAGCGGGTGCGCATGTGGCGCCTGCACTACTTCGTCGATGCGTGCCGCCTGCTGCAGTGCGTCGCCATCCTGCGTCTGCGCTGCGGCGACCGCATCACGCCCCCGGCGCGCCGGGCGATCGAGCGGCTCGCCGGCGCGGACCGCTCGCTGGCGCTCGCTGGCGCTGCTCGGCTACCGGGGGGCCCTGGAGCTGGCGGGCCGCGGCCGCACGCTCGGCGCCGAATGGATGCTGTTCCGCGCGTTCAGCTGGCGGCGTCTGCTGGCCGCGACCGCCCGTCCCCGTCCCCAGCGCCGGCTGCGGCTGGACGCGGTGCCGCCCCCGGATCTGGCGCCGCGGCCCACCCGGCAGGACACGCTGGCCCCGGCGGCCCGGGCGGTCGCGTCGAAGATCGCGCCGCTGGAGCTCGCGCCGTCGCCGGCGGCCCCGGTGCGCATCAACCTGCTGGTGCCGACGATCGACCTGGAGCACTTCTTCGGCGGCTACATCGCGAAGTTCAACCTCGCCCACCGCCTGACCCGGGCCGGGCTGCGTGTGCGCGTGGTGACGGTCGACCCGGTGGGTCCGCTGCCGCGGTCGTGGCGGCGGACGATCGAGGCCTACAGCGGTCTGGACGGGATGTTCGACGGTCTGGAGGTCGCCTTCGCCCGCGAGCAGGCGCCGCTCCAGGTCAACCCTGACGACGGGTTCATCGCCACCACCTGGTGGACGGCCCACATCGCTCGGGACGCCCTCCGGGCGCTGGTGCCTACGGGCACGCCGGAGGAGCTGCGGTTCCTCTACCTCATCCAGGAATACGAGCCGTTCACCTTCCCGATGGGGACGTACGCCGCGCTGGCGCAGGAGTCCTACGCTGCGCCGCACTTCGGCCTGTTCTCGAGCGAGCTCCTGCGCGACTACTTCCGCCGTCACCGCATCGGCGTGTTCGCCTCAGACCGCGATGGCGACGCGCTCTCGGCGTCGTTTGAGAACGCCATCACCGCCGTTCCGCCGCCGACCGTCGCCGAGCTGGCCGCCCGCCGGTCCCGGCGGCTGCTGTTCTACGCCCGTCCCGAGCCGCACGCCGCGCGCAACCTGTTCGAGCTGGGGGTCGTGGCGCTGAGCCGCGCCCTCGCGAGGGGGGCGCTGCCCGGCGACTGGGAGCTCAACGGGATCGGCTCCCTGGCGCCGGAGACGTCGGTGGCGCTCGGCTCGGGCGCGGCGCTGCGGCTGCTGCCCCGGATGAGCCAGGACGCCTACGCGCAGGTCCTTCGCGACCACGACGTCGGGCTGGCCCTCATGTACACCCCGCATCCCAGTCTCGTGCCGATCGAGATGGCCTCGGCCGGGATGCTGACGGTCACCAACACGTTCGAGAACAAGACGACCGCGGCGCTGCAGGCGATCTCCGGCAACCTGCTCGCAGGACCGGCGACGGTTGACGGCATCGCCGACTCGCTGGCGCAGGCGGCGGCGGGCGCCGGCGACGCCGAGCGCCGCGTGGCGGGCAGCGCGGTCGCGTGGAGCCGCGACTGGCAGCGCTCGTTTGACCCGGCCGTGCTGGAGGGGCTGGTGCGCGCGCTCGGCTGGAGGCAGTGAGATCGTCAGTGCACGGGCGGCACCAGAGCGGCCAACCGGCGGAACGCCAGCCGGAGCGTCTGGCCGTCGGTGGCCGACCGCGCCAGCACCACCCACGCCTGCGCGTTCATGGGCTCGGCGGCGACCACCCTGCGCAGGATCCGCTCGGCCGCCTGGCGGTCGCCGCGCTCGTCGGCCAGCTGCGCACGCAGGACGTCGACCTGCCGGTCGGGGTTGAGCACGTGTGCGTCGTGCAGCAGCGAGGCGGCCTGCGCGGCGTCGCGGCCGCCGATATGCGCGCCGGCCGACAGCAGCGTCGTGGCGTGGTCGACGTCGCGGGCTTGGCGCAGGCCGAGCGCGAACCAGGCGCAGGCGAAGATCGCGAACACGGCCACGAGCAGTCGGAGCACGAGCGCGACGATACCGGGGGTGGGCCCGGGCCGGTCTCGATCGTCATCCCGGTCTGGAACGGCCGCCGGTGGCTCGACGGGTGCCTGGACTCGATCGCCCGCCAGACCGAGTCCGCACACGAGGTGATCGCCGTGGACAACGGCTCAAGGGACGGCTCGGTCGCCCATCTGCGAGCGGCCCACCCCCACGTGCGCGTGCTCGAACTCGGCGCCAACACGGGCTTCGCCCACGCCGTCAACGAAGGCCTGAGGGCCGCCGCCCGCGGCTACGTGGCGGTCCTCAACACCGACGTCGTGCTGGAGCCCGATTGGGTGGCGCGCATGGTCCGGTCTCTGAGCGCCGATCCGGGCGCGGCCGCCGTCGCCTGCAAGATGGTCGAGCTCGCCGCGCCGGACCGCGTCTACGACGCGGGCGACGTCCTGCGCCGCGACGGAGCCTGCGAGCAGCGTGGGCGCTTCGGCGTCGACGACGGCGCCTTCGACACGCCGGGCGAGGTCTTCGGCGCCTGCGCGGGCGCCGCGCTGTACCGGCGCGACGCCGTGCTGGCGGTCGGCGGCTTCGACGAGCGCTATTTCGCCTACCTCGAGGACGTTGACCTGGCCCTCGCCCTGAGGCTGGCCGGGTGGGGCTGCCGGTACGAGCCCGCCGTGGCGCGCCATGCGGGCGAAGGGTCGTCGTTTCAGCTGCCGGGCGGGCACCGACGGCTGGTGGCTCGCAACACCGTCGTGCTGGTGGCCAAGTGGTTCCCGGCGCGCTGGCTGCCGCTCGTGGCCTACCGGCAGCTGGGGTGGATGTGGCACGCGCTGCGTGAGCGCCGGCTGGGCGCCCACCTGGGCGCGCTGGCGGCGGCGGTCCCGATGCTCCCTGGCGCTCTGCGCGAGCGCCGCCGGCTGCGCGCGCGGGCGGTGGTTCCGATCGAGGTCGCTGTCCCCTCACGGCCCTGGCGCGGGCCCGGCGCCGAGGGCCACCCGAGCCGGCGTTCGCGGTGACGGGAAATCGCGATGGCGTGCTGCGCCACGACAGGTTCGGCGGCTTCTCGGGTCGGTGGCACGGAGGCCGCACGAGCCCGCCCCGAGTCAGGGGGAGAACGCGGAAAACCGCGGTATCGGTCCGCGATCTGTCGCGTTCTGCGCCCTGGAGGGCGATCTGGTGGAAAACCTCCGCCGGCGAGCCGGCTTTGGCGCGTTTTGCCCCGGGAGGCCGGGCGCGCGACGCTAAGCGGCCGAGCCCGCGGCGGCCCGCACCGCCCGCGCCTCGCGCACCCGCTCGGTCTTGTCGAGCGCGACCTTGCGCAACCGCACCGCGTGGGGGGTGACCTCCACGCACTCGTCGGCGCGCAGGAACTCCAGCGCCTGGTCGAGCGACAGCTCGCGCTTGGGCACCAGGCGGACCAGCTCGTCGGCGGTGGAGGAGCGAATGTTGGTGAGGTGCTTCTCCTTGACGGCATTGACGTCCAGGTCCTCGGCGCGCGAGTTCTCGCCCACGATCATCCCCTCGTAGACCTCGTCGCCGGGCTCGACGAATAGGATGCCGCGCTCCTGGAGGTTGAACAGGGCGAACGCGGCCACGGTGCCGCGGCGGTCGGCCACGAGCGAACCGGTGGGCCGGGTGCGCAGCTCACCATGCCACGGCTCCCAGCGGTCGAACACGTGGTGTACGAGGCCGGTGCCCCGCGTCTCGGTGAGGAACTCGGTCCGGAAGCCGATCAGCCCCCGCGCCGGGACGAGGTACTCCATCCGCACCCAGCCGGTGCCGTGGTTGACCATCTGTTCCATGCGCCCCTTGCGCAGGGCCATGAGCTGGGTGATGACGCCGACGTATTCGTCCGGAGCGTCGACGCTCATGCGCTCGACCGGCTCGTGGGTCTTGCCGTTGATCTCGCGGGTCACCACCTGGGGCTTGCCGACGGTGAGCTCGAAGCCCTCGCGGCGCATCAGCTCCACCAGAATCGCCAGGGCCAGCTCACCGCGTCCCTGGACCTCCCACACGTCGGGGCGCTCGGTCTCGGTGATCCGCAGTGACACGTTGCCCACGAGCTCGCGCTCCAGCCGAGCCTTGACCTGGCTGGCGGTGAGCAGGGTGCCGTCCTGGCCGGCCAGCGGGCCGGTGTTGATCCCGATGGTGACCGAGAGTGACGGCTCGTCCACGGTGATGACCGGCAGCGGCGTGGGGTCGGCCGCGTCGGCCAGGGTGTCGCCGATCGTGATCTCCGGGATGCCGGCTACAGAGATGATCTCGCCCGCCGCGGCCTCGGTCGCCTCCACGCGATCCAGGGCCTCGGTCACGTAGAGCTCGGAGACTCTGACGCGCTCGATCGAGCCGTCATGCCTGCACCAGGCGACGGTCTCACCGCGGCGGATCGTCCCGTTGCGCACCCGGCAGATGGCGAGCCGGCCGACGTAGGGGGAGGCATCGAGGTTGGTGACGTGGGCCTGCAGGGGGAGGTCGGGCTCGTACTCCGGAGCGGGGATGTGCTCGACCAACAGGTCCAACAGCGGCTGCAGGTTGGCATCGGGCTCCGCCCACCCCGACGGGTCCAGGGACGCCTGGCCGGCCCTGGCGTTGGTGTAGACGATGGGGAAATCGATCTGGGACTCGTCGGCGTCGAGATCCAGGAAGAGCTCGTAAACCTCGTCGATGACCTCGTCAATGCGTGCGTCGGGACGGTCGACTTTGTTGACGACCAGGATGACCGGCAATCGCGCCTCGAGCGCCTTGCGCAGGACGAAGCGCGTCTGGGGCAGCGGCCCCTCGGAGGCGTCTACGAGCAGCAGCACGCCATCCACCATCGTCAGCCCGCGCTCGACCTCGCCGCCGAAGTCGGCGTGGCCGGGGGTGTCGACGATGTTGAGCTTGACCCCGCCGTAGCGCACAGCGGTGTTCTTGGCCAGGATCGTGATCCCCTTCTCGCGCTCGAGGTCCATCGAGTCCAGCACGCGCTCGGCCACGTCCTGGTTGGAGCGGAAGGCGCCGGACTGCCACAGCAGGGCGTCCACGAGCGTCGTCTTGCCGTGGTCGACGTGGGCGATGATCGCGAGGTTGCGGATGTCGGACCGGACTGCCATGGGGCGGCGATTCAGGTTAGTGTGCTCGCGGTGCCACGCCCTTGATCCTCCGCCGCATGGTCATCGGCGCGCCCCTGGCACTGGCCTGCGTGCCCGCCGGGTGCGCGACTGCGGCGGCCGCTCCGGTCGGCGGCAGGTTCGAGGTCCGTCACGTGTTCGTACTCGTCCTGGAGAACGAGTCGGCGGCGGTGCCGCCGCGGATCACCGGCGGCAGCGCCGGCGTCAGCGGGACCCGTAAGGCGGGGCGGGTGCGGCTCACCCTGGGGTGGAAGGTCTCGACCACGGGCGGTACGCCGCTGGCGGCCTCGCAGCTCCAGGAGCGGGTTGATGGCGCGTGGCGGATGATCCCCACGCATACGACGCGCAGCCGCTACACGTTCATCGGCAGCACCGGACAGACCTACCGCTTCCGCGTCCGCGCGTTCAACGTCGCGGGCCAGGCCAGCCGGTGGTCGCCCAGCTCGGCCAGCGGCACGGCCACGCCGCAGTCGTAGCCGCGGGCGCGTCTGCGGTCACGCCGCCCGGCGATCGCCTCACGTACCGGCTGATCCGTCCTTACCGGAAGCGGGCTCGGGCTCCGCCTCCGCGCGGGGGGCGTCATCAGCGGCGCTCTCGGCTCCCGGACCCAGCTCGCGCTGCCGCGCCGCCTCGAGCTGCTCGGCGACCAGCGCATCCAGTGCCGCGGTTCCCGACGGCTGAGGCACCGCAACCGACAGTGGGCCGGACGCAGCCGCCGCGCCACCCAGAGCTTCGACGATCGGGCGTACCACGTCGATGGGAAAGACGATCGTCGAATTCTGGTTGCCGCCGATCTCGCGCAAGGTCTGCAAGTAGCGCAGTTGGAGCGTCACCGGGTGGCGGCCGATCACGTCCGCCGCCTCGGCCAGCTTCGCCGCCGCCTGCGCCTCCGCCTCGGCGTTGATGATCTTGGCGCGGCGCTCGCGCTCGGCCTCGGCCTGACGGGCGATCGCGTGCTGCATCCGCTCGGGGATCTCGACGTCCTTGATCTCGACCGTGGTCACCTTGATCCCCCACGGCTCGGTCTGGGCGTCGATCACCTCCTGCAGCGAGGTGTTGAGGTGCTCGCGCTCGGACAGCAGGGTGTCGAGGTCCACGACGCCGAGCACTGAGCGCAGCGAGGTCTGGGCGATCTGCAGGGTCGCCGATGAGAAGCTCTCCACCTCGGTGATTGCCTTGCTGGGGTCGATGACGCGGTAGTAGGCGACGGCGGTCACGCGCGCCGGGACGTTGTCGCGCGTGATGATCTCCTGGGGCGGGATCGTCAGGGTCACCGTGCGCAGGCTGACGCGAACCATCCGGTCAAGCGACGGGATGAGGATCTGGAGCCCCGGGCCGCGGACCTCCATCAGCCGCCCCAGCCGGAACACGATCCCCCGCTCGTACTCGCGCAGGACCCGGATGGCGCTGGCCAGCGCGGTGAGCGCCACCACCAGGATCACGGCGAGGATGACGATGATTGCGGTCACCATGGGCTAGATCAGCTCCCACTCCTCGGCCGGGCGCACGCACAGGGTCAGTCCGTTGAGCCGCTCCACCACGATCACGTCCCCGGTGTGGAGCTCGGGCGCGCCGGTGTCATCGTCGTAGGCGCCGAGCGAGCGGCGGGCGCGCCACAGCGCCCCATCCACGGCGACGCTGCCCCCGGACTGCGTCCACGTCCGCACCGTGCCGATGTGGCCGATGATCCCCTCGGCGCCGGTCCGCACGCGCCGGTGCCGGACGGCGCCGCCGTGCTTGAGCGAGACGAGCACACTCCCCGCGCCCACCGCGGCCAGCGTGCCGCCGGCGAGCAAAGCCACCGCGACCGCACCGCCGAGCCCGATGATGGCGAGCACCGCCCCCAGCGCCATCACGACCACACCGATACCGCCGGCGATCCCGTGCGTGGGGTAGTGCGCTTCGGCGATTGCCACCACGGCCCCTATCACCAGCAATGCCAGGCCGAGCGATGTCATGGCTTAATCGTACGCCGCCACGCCCCGGGTCGAGCGGGTTCCCTTCCGCAAGCGCACCGTGTCACAGTGCCGCCACCGATGACCGACCGCCGCCTGCGCAACACCGCCCTGCTGGTGGCGGGCTGTTTTTTCATGGAGAACCTGGACGGCACCATCGTGACCACCGCCGCGCCGCGCATCGGGGACGCCCTGCATGTGGCCTCCACCTCGGTCGGGCTGGTGATCGCGGCCTACATGGTGACGCTCGCGGTATTCATTCCGCTCAGCGGCTGGCTGGCAGCTCGGTGGGGGGCGCGCCCGGTGTTCCTGACGGCGATCGTCGTCTTCACCGCGTCCTCGCTGGCCTGCGCGGCCGCCACCAGCCTGGCCGAGCTGGTGGTGTTTCGCATCACCCAGGGGATCGGCGGCGCGATGATGGTCCCGGTCGGCCGCCTCGTGGTGCTGTCGCGCACCGGCAAGGCCGAAATGCTGGCGATGATCGGGCTGCTCGTGTGGCCGGGGCTGGTCGCGCCGGTCGTTGCCCCGCTGGCCGGTGGGGTGATCACCACCTATGCGAGCTGGCAGTGGCTGTTCCTGGTCAACGTGCCGCTCGGGGTGCTGGCGTTCGTGGTCGCGTTCCGGCTGATCGACTCGCCGCACACCGATCAGACTGCGCCGCCACTCGATCCGCTCGGTGGCCTGCTCACATGCGGGGGCCTGGCCGCCGCCACGTATATGGCCTACCTTCTGTCTCAGAGTCGCGTGCCGTGGTCGGCTGTGTTCGCCTGCGCGGTCGTCGCGGTGATCGGCCTCGCCGGCGCGGCGTTTCATCTGCTGCGCGTTTCCCACCCGCTGGTCAACCTGCGCACCCTGCGCGTGCCGACCTTCCGCGCCGCGCTGGGCAGCGGCACGTTGTTCTGGACGGCGATCACGGCGGTCCCGTTCGTGCTCACCCTGCTCTTCCAGGACGCCTTCGGGTGGAGCCCGGTGAAATCGGGCGCGGTCGTGGTGTTCGTGTTCGTCGGCAACATCGCGATCAAGCCCGCCACGACGCCCCTGCTACGCAGGTTCGGCTTTCGCCCGGTGCTGGTGGCGTCCACCGCGGGCGCCGCCGCGACGATGGTGGCGGCGGCGTTCCTGCATGCCGGCACGCCCCTGGTGGTCATCGCGGCGGTGGCGCTGCTCAACGGCGTCGGCCGCTCGGTGAGCCTCACCTGCTACTCGACCATCGCCTTCAGCGACACCCCGCCCGAGCAGATCCGCGACGCCAACACGCTGCAGGCCACGGCGCAGCAGCTGGCGGTGGGGCTGGGCGTGCCGGTGGGCGCGGTGGCAATTCGCGCCGGTGGCCCTCTGGCGGGCGCGCTGCCCGGCGCTACCACGTCGGCCAGTCCCTACAGCGTGGCCTTCCTCCTGCTGGCACTCGTGGTCCTCGTGGGCACCGCCGCGGCACTGCGACTGCACCCCGACGCCGGAGCGGCGGTCACGCGCCGGCCCAGCCGCGAGCCGGCCGCGTCTCACCCCTCGTGATCCATAGTCACATTTCGTCTGACGCATTGGGCCACCCGGGTGCTATTACTCGGATGCGCCGGATGTTTTCACCCTGGCTTTCGCGCGCAGTTCATCACCAAACGGCCCCGATCCAGAGGAAGGCCCGATGACCAACGAAGAGATCCATCAGCTTGCCCAGCGCCTGCGCATCGATTCGATCCGGGCAGCGGCCGCCGCCAACTCCGGGCACCCCACCTCTTCCATGTCCGCCGCCGACCTCATGGCCGTGCTCATGGCGCGTCATCTGCGCTACGACTACGACAAGCCGGAGAACCCGAACAACGACCACCTCATCTTCTCCAAGGGCCACGCGTCGCCGCTCGTTTACTCCATGTTCGCCGCCGCCGGCGCGATCACCGACGAGGAGCTGCTGACCTTCCGCAAGTTCGGGTCCAGGCTGGAGGGCCACCCGACGCCGGTCCTCCCGTGGGTCGATGTCGCCACCGGCTCGCTGGGGCAGGGCATGCCGATCGCCGCGGGCGTCGCCCTGTGCGCCCGCGACCTGGATCGCCTCCCCTACCGCGTCTTCACCCTGTGCGGCGACTCCGAGATGGCGGAGGGCTCCATCTGGGAGGCCGTCGAGCACGCCGGGGTCAACGGCCTGGACAACCTCGTGGCCATCATCGACGTCAACCGCCTGGGCCAGCGCGGCGAGACGATGCACGGCTGGAACCTCGAGTCCTACGCCAAGCGCGCTGAGGCCGCCGGCTGGAACACGATCGAGATCGACGGCCACGACATCCCCGAGATCGACCGCGCCTTCTCCGAGGCCGAGGCGACCGCCGGCAGACCGACGATGATCGTCGCGCGCACCATCAAGGGCTACGGCGCCACCGAGACCGCCAACGTCGAGGGCAAGCACGGCCAGCCGCTCAAGGATCCCGACAAGGCCATCGAGGAGCTCGGCAACGTCGGCCCAGTCCACGTCGATGTGGCCAAGCCCGAGAGCACCGGCACGCCACACGTCTTCGACTCAGACCCGTCGGTTCCGCTGCCCACCTACGAGGTCGGCGGCGACGCCGTCGCGACCCGCAAGGCCTTCGGTGAGGGCGTCGCCGCGATCATGCAGCGTCGCGGCGACGTCGTCGTCATCGACGGCGAGGTCTCGAACTCCACCCACACCGACGAGGCCCTCAAGAAGACGCCGGAGCGCTACTTCGAGGCCTACATCGCCGAGCAGATGATGATCGCCACCGCCGTCGGTTTCCAGGTCCGCGGGTGGACGCCGTTCGCCGCCACCTTTGCGGCCTTCCACGCGCGCTCGTATGACTTCGTGCGCATGGCGGTCATCTCGCAGGCCAAGCTGTGCCTCAACGGCTCGCACGCCGGCGTCTCGATCGGCGAGGACGGCCCGTCGCAGATGGCGCTGGAGGATCTCGCCGAGTTCCGCGCCCTGGGCAATTCGGTGGTGCTCTACCCGTCGGATCCCAACCAGACGGTGAAGCTCGTGGAGGCCATGGCCGACCATGACGGCATCTCCTACCTGCGCTCCACGCGCTCGGGCCTGCCCACGCTCTACGGCCCCGACGAGGGGTTCAAGATCGGCGGGTCGCGCGTGGTGCGCGAGTCTGACGATGATCAGGTCACGCTCATCGGCGCCGGGGTCACCCTGCACGAGGCGATCAAGGCCGCCGACGCCCTCGCCTCCGACGGCGTCAACGCTCGCGTCATCGACCTCTACTCGGTCAAGCCGGTCGACGTCGACACCTTGGCCGCCGCGTCGGCCGCCACCGGCGGGCGCTTCGTGGTCGCAGAGGACCACTGGCCCGAGGGCGGGATCGGCGAGGCGGTGATCAGCGCGCTCGCCGACACTGACGAGCGGCCCCGCGTGGTCAAGCTCGGCGTCTCGCATCTGCCCGGCTCGGGCAAGATGGCCGAGTTGCTGGCCGACGTCGGCATCGACGCGGACGCGATCGCCACCGCCGCCCGGCGGCTGGTGGAACTGGGACCGCAGATCGGCAGCGCCGCCGCGGCGAGCGCCGGGTAGGCAGTCGCTGAGAGCGGTACGCCGCCCGGCCCAGCGCCGGGCTGCCAGTTCGGAAACGGCGCATACGGGTCGTCTGATCTCTCGGTGAGGGGCGGCCGCGCCGTGCGCCGCGCGCCTGGCTGGGCGCGCGGATACACCGCGCTGCCGCGGCGGGGACGCCGGCGCGGCGCTCAACTCGTGAGGGCGTGTGCCGACAACAGGGAGGTATGCGTACTGACGACCGAGAGGATCAGGGGTGGCTGTGAACGAGATTGACGCGCGCGCGGAGCGCATGCTCCACGAAGAGCAGGTGCGCGCCGACAGCGTGCTGTCCAAGCTGCTGCTCGCCCACCTGCCCTTCGGCATCGGACTGGCCGCGCTGCACGGCTACTGGGTCGTAGCCATCATCGCCAGCCTCGTGCTGTCACTTACGCCGCTGTGGATCGTTCACGTGCGTCCCGGCACGCTCGTGTCCCGCCTGACTGTGACGGCGGCATTCGCCGGCTACTCGGCGCTCCTCATCCAGGAGACCCACGGGGCTACTGAGCTGCACTTCCACATCTTCACCTGGCTGGCCTTCCTGCTGCTCTACCGCGACTGGCGCGCCCCCGCCTTCGGCGGGCTCCTGGTGGCGCTGCACCACCTCTTCTTCCACTTCCTCCAGGCCGCCGGTACCGGCATCTGGGTATTCCCGGCCAAGTGGGCACATGCCAACGGCATCGAGATGGTGGCCCTGCACGCCGCGTTCGTCGTGTTCGAGGTGGTCGTGCTCATCTACATCTCCATCGCGCTGGCCCGTGAGACCCATGACCAGGCCGAGCTCCTGGTCACCCAGCAGCATGACCACGACCTGATGCTGACCCTCGCCCAGGGCCTGCAGGCCCGCGATCTGTCGATCGGCGCGCAGGTCGGCGGTGACGAGGAGGTTGGCACGGCCATCGGGACCCTGCGCCAGGGCATCGGCCACGTCGCCGAGCTGGTGCAGGCGATCGAGCGGACCGCGTCCAGCGTCGCCTCCTCGTCCCTGGAGATGGCCCAGACGACCGCCGAGGCCGGCCGCGCGAGCTCCGAGGTCGCCGGGTCGCTGACCCAGCTGGCCGAGGGCGCCCAGCGCCAGGTGCATGCCGTCACCGCGGCCCGCGAGTCCGCCGAGCAGGTCGGCGACGCCGTCGTCTCGAGCGCCGAGAGCGCCCGTCGCACCGCCGACGCCGCCCAGCGCGTCCAGCAGGCGGCCGAGGAGGGCGCGCAGGCTGCCACCGAGGCCACCGTCGCCGCCCAGGCCGTGAGCGAGTCTTCCGCCCAGGCATCCCAGGCGATCGGCGAGCTGGCCGCGAAGTCCGAGCACATCGGCGCCATCGTCCAGACGATCACCGGCATCGCCGACCAGACCAACCTGCTGGCGCTCAACGCCGCCATCGAGGCCGCCCGTGCCGGCGACTCGGGCAAGGGCTTCGCTGTCGTCGCCGAGGAGGTGCGCAAGCTGGCCGAGGAGTCCTCCCAGGCCGCGCGCGCAATCTCCCAGATCGTCCAGGAGATCCAGACCGAGACTCGGCTCGCGGTGTCGGTGGTCGAGGACGGGGCCCAGCGCACCGGCCAGTCGGCCGCCACCGCCGCCGAGACCCGCGTGGCGTTCGAGCGCATCAGCGAGGCGGTGCAGGAGATGACCCAGCAGTCCGAGGACATCTCGCGCGCCACCCGCCAGATCGCCCAGGGTGCCGAGCGGATGGCTCAGGAGATGGAGAGCGTCGCCGCCGTCGCCTCGCAGGCGTCATCGGCCACGGAGCACGCCTCGGCGGCCACCCAGCAGTCGTCGGCCTCCACCCAAGAGGTCGCGGCCTCGGCCGAGCTGCTGGCCAGCTCCGCCCAGGAGCTGCAGGCTCTGGTCGGCGCCTTCCGCCTGACCTCCTCCTAGCCCCCCGCTCGCGCGTGGCCACCTTCGATCACGGCGTGCCGAGGTCCGGCGCACTCCCCCTGCGAGCCTCGTCGGATCACATCACCGCGGCCGTGATGAAGGTCCTGTGCGGGGCCCTGGCCGCCGTGTACCTGTACTCGGCGGTGACGATGCCGGCCGGGCACGGCGTGGTGGCCACCGGCGAGGCCGCCATCGCGGCCCTCCAGCTCGCATGGATCGTGCTGGTCAGCCTCCGCGAGGGGCGGCGCTGGGTCTACGTGGCGGGCATCGCTCTGCAGCTCGTGCTCACCGCGGTGTGGGTCGTCACCCGCACCGTGGGGCTTCCCGGCATCGGACGGCTGGCGGTGGGCGAGTTCGATCTGCTCTGTGCTCTCGACGCGCTCATGATCGCCGCGCTGTGCTGGCGCTGCGGCCCATGGTCGGGGGTCACCTCGGCCCGGGCACGGCTCGGCGTCTGCCAGCTCGCTGTGATCCTCGCCGCCTGCACTGCGTACATGAGCATGGCCAGCATGATGGCCATGACCGCCTCGACGGCGGGCCACACCGGGGCCGCGGCGCACGGCCAGCCGACCGAGCGTTTTTTCTGCCACCTGCTGTAGACGCTGAGCGAGCCGCGGCGTTGTGCAGGAGCGCGGCGAGCTGATTCAGCGCGGCGCCCGACTCCGGGAGGAATTCGAACAGGACGAAGGAGTGCACCGTGTCCTGGACGAGCTCGAGCGTCACGTCGACTCCCGCCGCGCGCGCCCTCTCCGCAAGGCGTCTGGCGTCTCCGGCCAGTGTCTCGCCAGCGGCCGCTTGGATCAGAAGCGGAGGCAGACCGTGGATCGGCCGTGGCGGGGGAGACCTTCGGGTCCGAGGGGTCCGTCCCGTGGATGTAGGACGCGGCCAGAATCCGCAACCGGTCGGGGGTGAACCAGGGATCCGATGCCGGGTCCGGTCGTGCGTCGGCGCCCGCCGGGGTGAGATCGGCGAACGGTGACACGACGTGCACCAGGTCCGGAAGGGCGTGACCCGCGTCGCGCAGACGGATCGCGACGCTGACGGCGAGCCCCCGCCCGCGCACTCGCCGCTGATGACGACTCGGGCGGGGTCGTACCGGCGCATGAGCCAGGAGTGGACCGTGGCGACGTCGTCCAGCGCGGCGGGGAACGCATGCTCCGGCGACAGCCGATAATCGGGCACGAGCGCCCAGCCGCCGACCGCCCCCGCGAGCCGCGCCGCGAGATTGACGGCCCCGCGGGCCGAGCCCATGGTGTACCCGCCTCTTCGACGCCCCCGGACCGGCTTGTGGGCCTTGACCGGCCGTGTGTGTCCAACGGCCGGCTCGGGCGCGGCGACGTCGGCATCTGACCGGGACTCGAGCTTGCCGAAGAACGTCCGAAGAATGCGGGGGAGGCGCCGTGACGGCACCGTCGGGGCGCTACCCTTAAGCCCTGCCGGGGGGCAGTATCCCCGAACGGGCGTCGCTCGTCAGTACGGCTCTCACGAGCCCGGGCGCGCCGGCCCCACAGCGGGGCGGGAGAAACCTTCGGCTGATCGTCACATCACGGCGCTCAGTCGAAAGGAGACTCGAGACCATGAGCATCACAGCGACTCGGTTCGCTACCCAGATACGTACCTGGCTGCTGATCGCAGCTCTCACCGCATTGCTGATCGCGATCGGCGGTGCCATCGGCGGCGGCGCGCTCTACATCTTCGTCGCGCTCGCCGTTCTCATGAACGTCGCCGGCTACTGGTTCTCTGACAAGCTGGCGCTCGCCGCCAGCCATGCGCGGCCCCTCGAGCCCGGTGAGATCCCGGAGCTCGAGGAGATTGCGCGCGACCTCGCCGGGCGCGCGGGCGTGCCGGTGCCGCGGCTGTACCTGATCGGCTCGGCGCAGCCCAACGCATTCGCCACCGGCCGCGACCCCGCGCACGCGGCGGTCGCCGTCACCGACGGGCTGCTGCGGCAGCTCCCCGAGGACGAGGTCCGCGGCGTGCTCGCGCACGAGTTCGCGCACATCCAGAATCGCGACATCCTGGTGTCGTCGATCGCCGCGATGGTCGCGGGGGCGGTGTCGGCGATCGCCACCGTCCTGCAGTTCTCGCTGCTCTTCGGCGGCAGCGACGACGACGACTCGCCCCTCGGCCTGATCGGGACGCTCGTGGCGATCATCATCGCGCCGATCGCGGCGACGCTGCTCCAGCTGGCCGTCTCGCGCCAGCGCGAGTATCTCGCCGACGCTGCGGGAGCCCAGCTCCTGGGCCGCGCTGCGCCCCTGGCCGACGCACTCGAGACGCTCGAGCGCGAATCCCAGGCGCTGCCGATGAACGTCAACCCCGCGACCGCCTCGCTGTACGCGGTCAATCCGCTGCCGCGTCAGGGGATTGCGACCCTGTTCGCCACGCACCCGCCGATCGCCGAGCGCGTCCGGCGCCTGCGCGCTCTGGACGGCGATCGCAGCCTTGCCCTCGCCGCGTAGCGCGGTCAGGCACGGGACGCCGCGGCCGGCGCTCGCCGGCCGCGGCACACTGCGGTCATGAGCGATCCCGAGGAGCGGGCCTGGCCCGCCGAGCCCACCGAGGCCGCCGAGCCCGTCGATACCGCTGAGCCCACCGAGCCCGTCGAGCCCGCCGAGCCCGCCGCGGAAGAGCCGCAGGCGCTCAGCGACGAGCTCGAGCAATGGCTCGGCGGCGAGGGCGACAAGACGCTCGGCAGCCTCGTGACCGCGTTCGGCGAGAAGAGCTTCGCCGTCCTGTTCGTGCTGCTGCTCGGGGTGCCCGCCCTGCCTCTGCCCACGGGCGGCGCGACCCACGTCTTCGAGATCATCGCGGTCCTGCTCGCGCTCGAGCTCATCGTCGGCCGACGACAGGTGTGGCTGCCGCAGCGCTGGCAGCGGCTCGAGCTCGCCGGCGCCCGGCAGCAGCGGTTCATCGTCTCGCTGACGAAGCTCATCCGCCGCCTGGAGCGGCTGTCGCGGCCACGGCTGGCGTTCGTGTTCGAGCACCGCCTCTCCAATGCCGTCTTCGGCGTACTGGTCATCGCCGGAGCGGCGGGGGCGTTCTTCGCGCCGCCATTCACCGGCCTGGACACCCTGCCGTCGCTCGGCGTGGTGATCCTCTCGCTCGGGGTGCTCCTCGAGGACGCCCTCGTGGTCATCGCCGGGATCGCGGTCGGGATCATCGGCGTCGCGCTGGAGATCGTGCTCGGCGCCGCGGCGCTGCACGGGCTGCGCTCGATCTTCTAGTACGGCGCGACTGGGCCGACCGTCCGCTCGAGGGCGGCTGCAGCGGCGGCGGCGGCCTCGCGCACGAGCGCCCGCCGCGGGTCCTGCGGGTCGCCGGCGAGGTTGAGCTCGACCAGCGGGACCCCGCCGCGGGTCACGCTCGCCGCGAGCACGAGCGCGGTGATCGCCTCCCCGCGGATGCCGCCGCGCGCGTCGGCGACGGCCGTCGTGGCCAGCTCGCTCACCTCGCGGGCAGTCTGCACGATCCCCACCAGCGGGTCGGCGGCGTCGGCCAGCGCCTGGCGCAGCCGCTGTGCATGGCCGGGCTCGCCGCGGCGCCGCTGCACCGCCAGCACCTCGCGGTAGGCGGCGGCGTCCAGGTCGGCGAGGGACAGGGCGGTGGCCCGCAGCGCGTGGGCGCGGTTCCGGCGCGCCTCGATCGCCGCCGGCGCGTCCGGCTCCTTGCGCAGCATCACCGCGCTGACCATCTCGACGAGCGCGGCGGCGAGCGCGCACGTCCAGGCCAGGCTCGGGCCGGCGCCCGGAGTGGGATCACGCGCAGCCACGGACTCGACGATCTCGGTGAGCGACAGGTCGGCGAAGTTGGGCATCGGCTCGGGGTCGTGACCGCGCCGCCGCGGCGGCGAGCACGATCAGGGCCAGCGTAAGGAGTTCGGTCGTGCCGCGCAGCCGGCGGCCACGGCGGCCACGAGGTTTTCCCACTCACCCTTTGCAAAACTGTGGCGATGGACGTGCCGACACCGGCCCGGGATGCGCTGGCCCAGCCCACCCGGGCGCGTCTGTTCGCACTGCTGGGGGAGTTGCGCCGGCCGGCCCCGACGGAGGAGCTGGCCGAGCGCGTCGGCTTGCACCCCAACGGGGTGCGGATGCACCTGGAGCGCCTGCATGCGGACGGGTTGGTGGCGCGCCACCGCGAACGCCGGTCGCGGGGCCGTCCCCGGGACAGCTGGTCGGTCGATCCTGACGCGCAGCCCGGCGGGGACCCGCCCACCGCGTACGCCGAGCTCGCCCGCTGGCTGGTGCGCTCGCTGCTCGCCGTCCACGCGCGCGCCCGCGACGTGGAGGCGGCGGGACGCGAGATCGGCCGCGAGCTGGCTGCCGGGTCCACTGAGACGGCGTCTTCTGAGCAGCGGTTCCATCAGGTGCTGGGGGCGTTGGGCTTCCAGCCCGAGCGCACGGCGGAGGCTGCGGACCGCGTGACCTACCGGCTGCGCAACTGCCCCTATCGCGCGGTCGTCCGCGAGCGCCAGCCGCTGGTGTGCGGCCTGCACCGCGGCATCACCCGCGGGCTGCTCGACGCCATCGACCCCAAGACTCGGCTGACGGGCTTCGAGCCCCAGGACCCCGACGTCGCCGGGTGTCTGGTGGAGGTGCGCGGGCCGATGGCGTCCCAGGTCCCCGCGCCGCCGCCGCGCGGCTAGCGCCGCCGCCCCGCTTCCCGCCTTCCCGCGCTCGCTGGTGGCCGCATCGGCGGGGGTGGCTCCTGTGCTGAGCCATTTTGGCATCGTTATGGCTTGACACGGTGCCACTATGGTGCCATAGTGGTGCCATGCAACTGGACAGACATCTGGAACGACTCCGCGACCGGCTGGCGCTGGCGGCGGAGGGCGAGCGGGAAGAGGAGACGCGGGCGGCCCAGCGGCTGATCGCGTCGCTCGACGACTCGGCGCGGTTGATGCTGCTCGACGTCCTGGCGGCAGCTGCCGCCGAGATCACCCGGGACCTGGCGCCCGGTTCGGTCGAGCTGCGGCTGCGCGAAGGCGACCCTGAGTTCGTGGTCAGCGCGCCCGCCGACCGGCCGGGCCGCGACGCGCGCGACGGCGGCGGTGGCTCCGACGAGACGCCGGCCGGTGATGCCGGGGCCGGCGAGGGCGCGCTGGCCCGGATCAATCTGCGCCTGCCCGAACAGCTCAAGGGCCGGGTCGAGCAGGCCGCCGAGCAGGATGGCCTCTCGATCAACGCCTGGCTCGTGCGTGCCGCGGCGGCCGCCGTCGACCGCGGGCGGTCCGCCGGCGGCGAGTCCGGCCCGTCCTACGGCGGCCAGCGCTACAAGGGATGGGGGCGGTGATGCCGCGCTTTGAGGCAACCGGCCCGATCACGCTCGAGCTCGACCTGTACGTCGCAGACGTGCGCATCGAGGCCGGCGAGCGCGCCCACACCGTGGTCGAGGTGCGCCCCGCCAACGAGGCCTCGCGTGACGACGTGAACGCTGTCGAGCGGACTCGGGTCGAGAACGGTCCCGGCCGGGTTCAGGTGCGGACTCCGCGCAACTGGCGCATGTACACCCCCCGCAGCGACGGCGGTGCCGTCCACGTCCACATCGAGCTTCCCGCCGGGTCGCGCGTGATCGCGAAGTCCGCGATGGGATCGGTTCGCGCCACCGGCGCGCTGGGCGAGACCCAGATCAAGGTTGGCTCTGGCGACATCGACGTCGAACGGGCGGCGGCCGTCAGGCTGACGGCGGGCGCGGGCGACGTCGCGGTCGGGCACGTCGCCGGGGCGGCGGAGCTGAGCACCGGCACGGGCGAGATTCGCGCCGGCGAGCTCCACGGGCCGACGGTGATCAAGAACGGCACTGGCGACGTACACGTCGGCGCCGCGGCGGCCGGCTCCGTCGAGGCGCGAACCGGCTTTGGCGAGATCGAGGTTGGGGTCCCTGACGGGACGGCGGCCTGGCTGGACCTCGGGACCGGCTACGGCCAGGTGCGCAACGACCTCGACCGCAGCGGGCCCCCCGGGCCCGGCGAGGCGACGGTCGAGGTGCGGGCCAAGAGCGGCTATGGCGACATCACGATCAACCGCGCCTACCCGGGCGCGTACTGAGAAACACCCGGAGGTACAGACATGACCACGAACCCAGCAATCGAGATGCGCGACCTGCGCAGGCAGTTCGGCGACGTCACCGCGCTGGACGGCCTCGAGCTCGACGTCCCTGCCGGAATGGTATTCGGGCTGCTGGGGCCCAACGGCGCCGGCAAGACGACGCTCGTGCGGATCCTGGCGACGCTTCTGGAGCCGACATCCGGCGAGGCCCGCGTACACGGGCATGACGTCGTGCGCGAGCCGTTGGCGGTACGGCGGCGCATCGGGCTCGCCGGGCAGTTCGCCGCGGTCGACGGCGAGCTGACCGGACGCGAGAACCTGGAGATGATCGCGCGCCTGAACCGGATGTCCGGGGCCGACGCCCGCGCCCGCAGTGCCGAGCTGCTCGAGCGCTTCGATCTCACCGAGGCCGCCGATCGCCGCGCCGCCGTCTACTCGGGGGGTATGCGCCGCCGTCTCGACCTCGCGGCGGGGCTGATCGGCCGCGCGCCGGTCGTGCTGCTCGACGAGCCCACGACCGGACTCGATCCGCGCTCGCGCCAGGAGCTGTGGCGCGTCGTGGCCGAGCTCGCGCGCGATGGCGTCACCGTGCTGCTCACCACCCAGTACCTGGAGGAGGCCGACCGCTTTGCCGCGCGGATCGCCGTCGTCGACCACGGGCGGATCCGCGCCGAGGGGACGGCATCGGAGCTCAAGGCGATGGTCGGCGGCAGCGTCCTGACGCTCCGGCTCCCGGACGCGGCGCGCATCGGCGAGGCGGCCGAGGCGATCGCCGGCCTCGCGGTGGGCGAGCCGCCGCACGTCAACGCCGCCGAGCGAGAGATCAGGATCACCGTGACCGATCCGGGCGCGTCGTCGGAGGCCATCCGCCGGCTGGACGCGCGACGTCTCCTGCTCACCTCAGTCGAGCTCCAGCAGCCGAGCCTCGACGACGTCTTCCTGACCCTCACCGGCCGCCCGGCCGAGCAACCCACTGAGAACGCCTACGCCGAGGAGGTAGCGGCATGACCACCCTGACCGACACGATCCCTGACCGCGGCCGCCTGACGATGGCCGAGACGCTCTCTGACAGCAAGGTCATGCTGGTGCGCCAGCTGCGCAAGGTCCTGCGGCGGCCGATGTACGTGGTCTACCTGTTCGTCCAGCCGGTGATCCTCGTGCTCCTGTTCCGGTACGTGTTCGGCGGCGCGATCAACACCGGCCACGTCCACTACGTCGATTACCTGCTCCCCGGCATCATCGTGATGACCGCGGTATTCGGCTCGCTCACGACCGGCCTTGGGCTCACCGAGGACATGAAGGCCGGTGTCGTCGACCGGTTCCGCTCGCTCCCGATCGCCCGCTCGGCGGTCCTGGTGGGCCGGACCACCGCTGACCTGGCGACCAATGCCCTGACCGTGCTCCTGATGTTCGGGTTGGGGATCGCCGTGGGGTTCAGGCCGACCGAGTCGGTGTACGACGTGGCGCTGGCGCTGGTCGTCGTGCTCGCCTTCGCGTACGTGTTCTCGTGGATCAGCGCGTTCATCGGGATCTCGGTCCGCGATCCCGAGACCGCCCAGTCAATCGGCTTCATCTGGGTCTTCCCTCTGGTGTTCGCCTCCTCGGCGTTCGTGCCGACGAGCTCGATGCCCGGGGTCGTGCGCTGGTTCGCCGACATCAACCCGGTGACGCTCACCGTTGACGCCGCCCGCGCGCTCACCATCGGCCACGGCCACGCGCTCGGCCCGGCGCTGGGCATGCTCGCCTGGATGGTGGGATTGCTGCTGATCTTCGTGCCGCTCTCCGTGCGCGCGTTCCGCCGGGCGTAGGCCCGCGCGGGCTTCGCTCAGGCGCTCACGTAGGCCGCGAGGTGCTCGCCGGTGAGGGTCGAGCGGGCGGTCACGAGATCGGCCGGCGTGCCCTCGAACACGATCCGGCCGCCCTCGCGCCCGGCGCCCGGGCCGAGGTCGATGATCCAGTCGGCGTGCGCCATGACCGCCTGGTGGTGCTCGATGACGATGACGGACTTGCCGGAGTCGACGAGGCGGTCGAGCAGGCCGAGCAGCTGCTCGACGTCGGCGAGATGCAGGCCGATGGTCGGCTCATCGAGGATGTAGACGCTGGCCTTGTCGCTCATATGAGTGGCGAGCTTCAGCCGCTGTCGCTCGCCGCCGGACAGCGTCGGGAGCGGCTGGCCGAGGCTGAGGTAGCCGAGCCCGACGTCGGCGAGCCGGTCCAGGATGGCGTGAGCGGCCGGCGTGCGCGCCTCGCCGGCCCCGAAGAACTCCCGCGCGTCGGTCACCGACATCGCCAGCACCTCGCTGATGTCACGGCCGCCGAGGTGGTGGTTGAGCACCGACGCCTCAAAGCGCTTGCCCTCGCATTCCTCGCAGGTGGTGGCGATGCCGGCCATCATGCCCAGGTCGGTGTAGATGACGCCGGCCCCGTTGCAGTGGGGGCAGGCGCCGTCGGAGTTGGCGCTGAACAGCGCCGGCTTCACGCCGTTGGCCTTCGCGAACGCCTTTCGGATCGGGTCCAGGAGGCCGGTGTAGGTCGCGGGGTTGCTCCGTCGCGAGCCGCGGATCGCGTCCTGGTCGATCGACACCACACCCGCGCCCGCCGGGATCGACCCGTGCACGAGCGAGCTCTTGCCCGAGCCGGCGACGCCGGTGACGACGACCAATACCCCGAGCGGGATGTCGACGTCCACGCCGCGCAGATTGTGTTCCGACGCGCCGCGGATCTCCAGCGAGCCGGTGGCCGTCCGCAGCGCCTCCTTGAGGGCGCCGCGGTCGTCCAGGTGGCGGCCGGTGATCGTGCCGCTGCCCCGGAGCCCGGCGACGGTCCCCTGAAAGCAGATGGTCCCGCCCGCTGTGCCGGCGCCCGGCCCGAGGTCCACGACGTGGTCGGCGATCTCAATCGTCTCCGGCTCGTGCTCCACCACGAGGACCGTGTTGCCTTTGTCGCGCAGCCGCAGCAGCAGCTCGTTCATCCGCTCGATGTCGTGGGGGTGCAGGCCGGTGGTGGGCTCGTCAAAGACGTAGGTGACGTCGGTGAGCGAGGAGCCGAGCTGACGGATCATCTTCACGCGCTGCGCCTCGCCACCTGACAGCGTGCCCGAAGGGCGGTCGAGCGATAGATAGCCCAGCCCGATCTCCGCGAAGGAGTCGACGGTCTCCTGCAGCGCCGCAAGCAGCGGCGCCACCGACGTCTCGTTGAGGCCGCGTACCCACTCGGCCAGGTCGGTGATCTCCATCGCGCACGCGTCGGCGATGCTGATCTCACCGATCTTGCAGGAGCGGGCGGCCTCGCTGAGCCGGGTGCCGCCGCAGTCGGGGCAGGCGGTGAACGTGACCGCTCGCTCCACGAACGCCCGCACGTGTGGCTGCACCGACTCCTGGTCCTTGGAGAGCATCGACTTCTGGATCCGCGGGATCAGCCCCTCGTACGTCATGTTGATGCCCGCGATCTTCATCCTGGTCGGCTCATGGTGGAGGAAGTCGTGCAGCTCCTTCTTGGTGTAGTCGCGGATCGGCTTGTCCGAGTCCACGAAGCCCGACTCGCTGTAGAGCCGGTAGTTCCAGCCGCCCGCCTTGTACCCGGGGATGGTGAGCGCGCCCTCGGCGAGCGACTTGGAGTCGTCGTAGAGCTGGGTCAGATCGATGTCGGAGGCCGTCCCGAGGCCCTCGCAGCGCGGGCACATGCCGCCCGCGCGAGTGAAGCTCTTGCTGACCGTCTTGCGGTCACCGCGTTCGATCGTGATCGCTCCGCTCGCCCGGACCGAGGGGACGTTGAAGGAGAACGCGTTGGGCGAGCCGACGTGTGGGCGCCCGAGCCGGCTGAAGAGGATGCGCAGCATCGCGTTGACGTCGGTGGCGGTGCCGACCGTGGAGCGCGCGTCGCCGCCCATCCGCTCCTGGTCGACGAGGATCGCAGTGGTCAGCCCTTCGAGCACGTCGACGTCGGGCCGCGCCAGCGTGGGCATGAAGCCCTGGACAAAGGCGCTGTAGGTCTCGTTGATCATCCGCTGTGACTCCGCGGCGATCGTGCCGAACACCAGCGAGCTCTTGCCCGAGCCCGAGACGCCGGTGAACGCGGTCAGCCGGCGCTTGGGGATCTCGACGCTGACGTCCTTGAGGTTGTTCACGCGCGCGCCGTGCACGCGGATCAGGTCGTGGGGGTCGGCGCCGCGGGGGGCGGGCGACCGCGCGTCCGTTCGCGTGGCCGCCCTCATCGTGTCTTCATCATCGGTCCTGGAGCAGCCCGAGGACGTTGCCATCCGGGTCGGTGATGGTGGCCACCAGGCGGCCGCCCCCGACGTCCCGCGCGGGCTCGTTGACGGTGGCGCCCGCGGCGGTCACCTCGGCCAGCTTCGCCTCGATGTCGGGCACGTGCCAGTAGGCCACCGGAGAGGTCATGCCCTGCGGCCCGCCACCCGGCACCAGTCCGATGTGCTGGCCCTCGACGTCGTAGCCGACGTAGTACTCCGCGTCGTGCTGCGGCGGTGCGCCGATCAGGGCGGTGTACACCGGCTTGGCTGCCGCCAGATCGGACACGGGATGCAGCACGGTCCTGATCCCCTGGGTGGAAGATGCGGTCATGGTCCCTCCTGAAGGTCATGGGTGTCGTGGTGGATCTTCACGACGGTCATGCTAGGTCCGGGTCGGTGACCCCGCTTCTCGGATCCTGATCGTCTCAGACACCGGCGAGGCAACACGCTCCATGGGGTTCGAGTCTCCGCCCGCATTTGGCTGACCACCGATCAGCGCGAAGATCCTCGGGGCGCGACGGACGAGAGCGGTGCACAATGCCGCGGATGGCGGCCGTGCTCCAGCGGGACCAGCCGCAGGCTCCGCCTGGCGAGCGCCGCGTCCGCTACCGGGCGGACATCCAGGGTATGCGCGCGATCGCGGTTGTGGCGGTGGTGGCCAACCACCTCGCGCGCTGGCCGACGGGGAGCTTCGTCGGGGTGGATGTCTTCTTCGTGATCTCCGGATACCTGATCACCGGGATCCTCGTGCGCGAGTTTGAGAGCCGGCAGACGATCTCCTTCCGCGGCTTCTACGCCCGCCGGATCAAGCGGATCCTTCCCGCGGGCCTGTTCGTGATCGGCGCGACGGTGTGCGCGACGCGGGTGCTCGCCGGAATCGATCGCTACCACTTCGCCGCCAAGGACGCGATCGCGGCCGTCCTCTTCTCCGCCAACTGGCACTTCGCCCAGACCGGGGTCAACTACTTCAACCAGTCCCTGCCACCGTCACCCCTGCAGCACTACTGGTCGCTGTCGGTCGAGGAGCAGTTCTACTTCGTGTGGCCGTGGCTCATGCTGGGCCTGCTGCTGGTCGGTCTCCGCCTGCGGTTCTGGCGCCGGGAGCACGCGCGGCTGGTCGCGGGCGTCGCGATCGTCGCCATCTCCGCCATCTCACTTGCATGGGCCTTCTCCGAGACCGCCCACCACCCGACGGCCGCCTACTTCTCCACCTTCGTCCGGGCCTGGGAGCTGGGCCTCGGGGCGTTCGTGGCGATTGCCGCCCAGCCGCTCGGGCGCTGCGATCCGCGCCTGCGCCGAGTCGTCGCGGTGGCCGGCATGCTCGGTGTGCTGCTCTCTCTGTTCGTCGTTCCCACGTCCTCTGGGTTTCCGGCGCCGTGGGGGCTGCTGCCCACGCTCTCGGCTGCCGCCGTGCTCGCTGCCGGCGCCGGCCTGTCGGGCCGGTTACTCCTGCCGCTGACCAACCCCGTCAGCCAGTACCTGGGCGAGATCTCCTACAGCCTCTATCTCTGGCACTTCCCGGTCGTCGTGCTGATCGTGGCCGTTTTCGCGCAGTACTCGGCGGCGTATTGGCTGGTGGGCCTGGTGCTGATCTTCGGGCTGGCGGCCGCGTCGTTTCACCTGCTCGAGGATCCCGCGCGGCGCGGCGCCTGGCTTGTACGCCGCCCCGGGCGTGTTCCGATCCCGGCCCGCGGCTGGTTGCGATACGCCGCTGCTTGCGGGGCCACCGCGGTCCTCGCCGCCGCCGGCCTTCTCGCCGTCCGGGCGACCAGTCCGACCAGACTTGTCCTCGGAGCGCCCGTTCTGATCGGACATACGCAGGACGACCCGCGCAACTGCATCGGCGCGGCGGCGCTCGACCCGCGACATCGCTGCGCACGGCTGAACACCGGAGACCGAGTGGCGCCGCTGCCCGGCCAACTGCCCGACGACACGGGCGGCGCCTACGCGTGCTACGCCTACCTGCACCAGCCCGCCCATCCGTGTGACTACGGAAGCCGCCGGCCCCACGCGATCCGGGTGGCCCTCGTGGGCGACAGCCACGCCGCGGCGCTGCTGGCGGCGCTCGAGCCGCAGCTCGACGCGCTGAATTGGCGCGTGACGGCGTTCACCGGGCAGGCGTGCGGATGGCTCCCGGCCCATCTCTCACCGGACTGCCCGGGGCTCGGCCTCATCCAGCGCGCGCTGCTTCACCGCCACTATGAGGTCGTCATCGCCACCGAGCTCCGCCTCTACACCACCTCCGTTGCGCAGCACCTCCGCGCGATGAGGCCCGTCGCCGCCGCCGGAGCGCACATCGTGGTGGTGCAGGATGACCCCGGCGTGTCGGCCGCGAGTACCGCGTGCGTCACCCGAATCACCTACAGCGCGACCGGCAGCTGCGGCACCCCCGTCGCGGTTGCCTACCGCGACCCGGATCGGCTCGCCCAAGCGGCCCAACGGATCCCGGGAGCCCGCGTGGTCCAGACCCGCCCCTTCTACTGCCGTGGTGAATTCTGCCCCGCCACGATCGGCAACGTCGTCGTGTACCGGGACACCGCCGCCCACGTCACCGCCAGCTACGCCCGAACGCTGAGTCCGTACCTCGTCGGGGCGATCGAGCACGCTCTCCCGGCCGCGCTGCGATGAACAGCAGACGTCCGATCGGGCAGACAAAACGAAAGCCCCGCATCGGCGAGGCTTCTCGTGATGGAGCTAGCGAGACTCGAACTCGCGACCTCCTGGGTGCGATCCAGGCGCTCTCCCAACTGAGCTATAGCCCCGTGCGGCGGCGTAAGCCGCGCGGTATTCGGGCAGAGTGTAGTCGCCGCACCGTCCACTCTCATGGCCCGAGCCGCTGGTAGGAGCGCGCCCGGCGTAATGGATTCGCCGGGATCTGCCGATACAAACCGTTAGCGACCGATGATGAGCTTCCGTACACGCCTGACGAGTTTCTTCGTCCTGATCGTTGTCGTCCCCATGGCGGCGGTCGGCTTTCTCGTGTTCCGGCTGATCGACGACAGTCAGTCGGGCAAGGCCGACGCCCGCGCCAGCGGGGTCGCCAGCACGGCTGCGAGCTCCTATCAGAATGCCAGCATGCAGGCGAGCCTCCGCGCTCGCGCCGTGGCCAGCGAGCTCGCCCTCGTCCCGCCCGCGAAGCTCGACGCCCGTGCCCACGTCCTGGCCGCCCAGGCGGGGCTGGCGCGCCTGACCGTCAAGGTGGGAGCGGTCGAGGAGGTGGATATCGGCGACCACACCGCGATCGCCCCGGGCATCGCGGTGGTCAAGGCCGCGCCCACGCGGCCGGCGCGGACGGTGGCCGCCTCCCAGCTCACCGCGGACCAGTTCGCCCACGAACTGGCCGGACCGGGCATCGACGTGGTAGTGCGCTCGGGCGGCGTCACGCTCGCGTCGACGCTGCCCGCCGCCGCCGGCCGGCCGCTGCCGCGGTCGCGCGGGGCGGTCACCATCGGCCCCACCACCTACCAGGTGGTCACCCAGACGTTCGCCGGCTTTGACCGGTCCCAGGTCGTGGTCTCCATCCTCTCCGACGCCACCGCATCGGGGGGATCGGTCGCCGCCGACCGGCTGCTGGCCGGGATCTTCATCGCGGGGTTCCTGACCCTGGCCTTCTTCTTCTCGTTGCTGGCCTCCCGCGCGCTGCACGGGCAGCTCGGGCGCTTCCTGGATGCCGCCCGGCGCCTGGCCGGCGGTGACTTCTCCTCGTCCGTGCCGACCTCAGGCCATGACGAGTTCGCGCTCCTCGGCGAGGAGTTCAACACCATGTCACGCCAGCTCGAGCGTCGCCTCGCCGAGCTCGAGCAGGAGCGCGCTCGGGTGAGGCAGGCGATCCGCCGGATCGGCGAGGCGTTCGCGTCCGGCCTGGATCGTGACGCCCTGCTGGAGCTGGCCCTGGAGACGGCGATGGACGCCACCGACGCCGAGCGCGGCCGTGTCAGCGCCCGCCAGGGCGCCGACGACGTGCTCAGCGAGACGATCCACGTCGGCCGCCTTGCCGGCTTGGAGGGCGCGATCTACGACGCCGAGCGAGGGGCGCTGACCTCGGACGGGGTTGGCGAGGCGTCCCAGGGCGAGGTGTATCTCGCCACTGTCGCCCTCGGCGCGATCGCGCCCGGCGGTCCCACCCACGGGCTCATCACCGTCTGCCGGGAGGGTCGCCGTTTCACCGAGGACGATCTGGAGTTGCTGCGGTCGCTTGCTGCGCAGGCCACCCTGGCGATGGCCAACGTCAACCTGCATTTCGACGTCCAGCGCCAGGCGATCACCGACGACCTCACCGGACTGGCCACGCACGGCCACTTCCAGGACCTGCTCAGCGGCGAGATGGAGGAGGTGCGGCGCTACCACTACCCGGTCGGGCTGATCATGCTGGACATCGACAACTTCAAGTCCGTCAACGACCTCTATGGCCACCAGCAGGGGGACCTCGTGCTCCGCCGCGTCGCCGATGCGCTGCGCGCCACCTCCCGTGACGTCGACGTGGCCGCCCGCTACGGCGGCGAGGAGATGGCGCTCATCCTGCCGCACACCGACCTCGAGGGAGCCTACGAGGCCGCCGAGCGCGCCCGGATGGCGATCGCGTCCATGGAGATCCCGCTCATCGAGGGGGAGGGCTCGCTCAGCGTGACCGCCAGCATCGGCGCCGCGTCCTCGCTCAACGGGGCCAAGAATGACCTCATCGCCGCCGCGGACGCCGCCCTGTATGTGGCCAAGCGGGAGGGCAAGAACCGCACCGTGAGGGCCGAGTCGGACACCGCTAACGTGGTCACCGGCGAGTAGGCTGTTATGCATGGGTCTTCTTGACGACGCGATACGAGAGCACCTTGATCTGAAGCGCCGCCGGGGCGCCGATCCGGCAGAGGTCGAACGCGCAGAACGTGAGGCGCTCGGCCCCGTCCGGCGCAATCCGAGCTCTGCCGAGGTGGAGCTCGCCGAGGGCGACGCGCCACCCGAGGGCGGCTTCGCCTACGACCAGGCCGAGGAGGACGAGGGCTGGTCGCAGGATTCCTTGCAGGATCCCGCGGCCGGCGCGGGCGAGCCCGTCTACGACGAGCCGCCGCCGGCAGAGCCCGGTTACGAGCAGCCCGAGCCCGCCGATCCCGGCTCCAGCGAGCCGCCCCCGGCGCCGGTCGAGCCGTCTGCATTTCCGGCCGCCTCCCACCCGGCCCCTGAGCCGCCTCCTGCCCCGGCGCCTCCCACCCGGCCACTCACCGACCTGGGCAACGGGGAGACGGAGGAGTACGACGTGGAGGAATTCCTCGCCGCCGAAGAGGAGGGGGCGCCGGCCTCAGACGACGACGTGCTCGAAGAGACGCCGGAGTTCCTTCAGGACACGCCGGACCACGACCGGCTGTGGTTCGAGCAGCGCCCGCCCAAGGACTTCGACTTCGACGAGTGAGGGTGGGGCCGCTCGTCGGCCCGAAAGCGGCCAATACCGACCGCTTTTCCGTCCATTGACGGTTGATCAGAACTGGGCTATCAACGCCAGTGGATCAATCGAATTTGGCCGAAAGGACTCCCCGTGTTGTTCCGTCAGGTGCTTTATTCCGACCTCGGCTGCGCCTCCTACATCCTCGGAGACGCGGGTGAGGCGATCGTCGTTGATCCCCGCTGGGACATCGCGCCCTATCTGGAGATCGCCGGCGCCGAGCATCTGCGCATCGCCCATGTGATCGACACCCATGACCACGCCGATCACGTCTCGGGGCGCGGTCGGCTCGTCGAGGCAACCGGCGCGCGGGCCTACCGCCCCGGCCCTCGCGAGGACGGAGCCACCGACGTGATCCTCGCCGGCGACGAGATCTTCGCCGGCTCGGTGTGCGTCACCGCGGTGGCCGCGCCCGGCCACCGACCCGAGCATCTCACCTTCCTCGTCTCCGACCTCAGCCGGGGGCCCGAGCCCTGGATGCTGCTCACCGGCGACTCGCTGCTGGTGGGGGACGTCGCCCGCCCGGACCTGGCGGGGGAGGCGACGGAGGGCGCGCATGCGCTGCACGCCAGCCTGCGACGGATGCTCGACCTCGATGATCACGTCGAGGTCTGGCCCGCGCACATCGGGGGCTCGCTGTGCGGCGGCGTCGGCCTCAGCAGCAAGACGAGCTCTACGATCGGCTTCGAGCGGCGCCACAACGCGCTGCTCACCCTCGAGGAGGACCGGTTCGTGGACGACGTCACCGCGGAGCTGCCGACGCGCCCGCCCAATATCCAGCGGATCGTGGACCTCAACCGTCGCTCGGCGGGCTCCTCGCCGCCCGAGCCGGGCCTGCTGAGCGGCGACGCGCTGCTCTCGATGCTCGGTACCGGGGCCACGGTGCTCGACAGCCGCGATCCCGCCGAGTTCGACGCCGGGCACTTGGCCGGCTCGATCAACCTGCCCGTCTCCTCCGCCGGGGTGGGAACGCGCGCCGGCTGGGCGCTCGACCCCGCGGCGCCGGTGGTGATCGTCGCCCGGAACGAGGCCGACGCCCACCGAATGGCGTCGGCACTCCAAGCGGTCGGCTTCTGGCATCTGGACGGCGTGTCCATCGCCGATCTCGACGAGTGGCGGCGCCACTCCGTCCCCGTCGCCCGCGCGGACTCCTGGGACCTCGAGCGGCTCGCCGACGGGCTGCGGCACCACTCGGTGGACCTCGTTGACGTCCGCGAGCCCAGCGAGTGGGTCGCCGGCCATATCCCGGGCTCACTCCATGTGCCGCTCCATCGCCTCCGAGACGTGCAGGCGATCGTCCTGCCCCACCACGGGCGGACCACCGCGGTGGCCTGCGCCGCCGGGATGCGCGCCGCGTTTGCCGCCAGCCTGCTGCGTCGCGCCGGCCGGCACGACGTCGTCCGCCTAGCCGGAGGCGGCGTGGGCGATCTGGGCGCCCTCGGGCTTACGCTGGCGCGCGGCGCCTGAGGGTGCCTCGCCGGGGCCGCGGGGTCATCGGCCCGGCCGCCACCCGGCGTTAGACTCGACCTCGACGGGGCCATAGCTCAGTTGGGAGAGCGCCTGCTTTGCAAGCAGGAGGTCGCCGGTTCGATCCCGGCTGGCTCCACTCCGCAGAATCCCCGCAAATGGGCCGGTTCTCGCCTCGTAGTCGACACGAAAGTGGACCGGGTCTACGGAGCAGGGGGCCATGGCGGGGGCATCAGGTCGCCACGCCGGACGGTACGACCCGATTCGTCTTAGAGAACACTGAGCGCTACGGGGCGCGGCGGAGAGACCGTCCGAGTTTCGTGATCGCGCGGGACTTGGGGGCCGTCGTGCTCGGTGGCGCTTGAGCCGGCCCGGCGGATGCTCGCATTCCGCGC
>CAVRKJ010000021.1:0-586901 GCA_963721515.1 uncultured Actinomycetota bacterium
TGGACGGTCCAGGTGTATAGGAAAGTGTGTAACGAAGTGTGTAATCCGATTACACACCTGAGCCCCCTGTACAGCCCCGCCGCACCTGGGGTTTTTGCTCGCCGATGGGCCAGACTACCCGCCCCCCACGTAGTCACCAGATAGGGTGCGGGTAGTCTGGCCCATGGCTTCCCAGTGAGGGTGTGGCGGGCTGTCCGGGGGTGGACCTGGAGTGCGGGCGAGTGCGACCATCGGATGCGGTGGCATCCTTGAAGGCAACGAAGAAGAGCCGGCGAGTAGCGGCGTGGAGATCGAGCGACGAATCCTGAAGAATGGAGCGGTGCAGTGGCGGGTTCGCTGGCGATAGGGAGGCCGGCGTCGGTCCCAAGCGTTCGACCGGAAGGGGACGCCGTCACGTTCAGTGCCGAGCTCCGGCGGCGGCAGCAGCTGGGGACGCTGACCGAGATGGACATGGGCCGGGTGACGCTCGCCGATTACGTGGTCGGCACGTGGTGTGAGGCGTATGCGTCCCAGCTCTCGCCGAAGACGTGGATGCACTACCGGCAACTTCTGAACAAGCACATCCTGCCGTCGCTCGGCCCGCTCGAGCTCCGGGCAATCAGGCCTGAGACGATCGCGCGATGGCAGGCGCAGCGGCTCGCCTCCGGCCACGGCCGTGTTTCGGTCCGCTACGCGCTCACCCTGCTCGGAGCGATCCTCCAGCGCGCGTTCGAGAACGGCCAGATCCCGTCGAACCCTGCGCGAGCCGTCCGCAAGGCTGCGCTTCCGCGACGGACCGAGGTCCGGCCGCTCGCACCAGCCACGATCGAACGGATGCGCGCGGCAAGCTCGCCGCGCGACGCGACACTGATCAGCGTCCTGGCGTACGCCGGGCTCAGGCCCGGTGAGGCGCTGGCGCTCCAATGGCGCGACGTCCGCGAGCAGACGATCCTCGTCGAGCGCGCGATCTCGCTCGGCGAGGAAAAGGACACGAAGACGGCCGCTCACCGGACGGTACGCGTCCTCCAGCCGCTCGCCGTAGACCTCCGCGAATGGCGGCTGAGAAGCGGCCGGCCCTCCGAGAGATCGCTGATCTTCCCGGCAGCGACCGGGTCGCCCTGGACGCTCGCGGCGTACCAGTCGTGGCGCCGGTGGGCCTTCGAGCGCGCGATCAACGCGGCGGGACTGGAGCACGGCCGTCCCTACGACCTCCGGCATTCGTTCGCCTCGCTGCTGCTCCACGAGGGGCGCTCGGTGATCTACGTCGCTCGCCAGCTCGGCCACGACGCGCGGGCTCACCCTCAGCACCTATGGCCACGTGATGGACGAGTTTGAGGATATGCCGCGCCTCGACGCGCAGACGGCGATCGCTGACGCAAGGGCGGCCTTGGCCGCGGCCGCATCCTCGAGCTGACGCAGCCGGGCAAGCGGGGGCGCCCTCTTCCCGCCGCCTCAAGTCACGAACGCCGAGGGGCCAGCAGGGGGGCACCAGTTTGTCTCGCGCCGTCCTTTCGTGTCCTCCCGTGGCCAACGGAAACGCCCAATTTGCAGGCATTTACGCGACACTACGAGACACGAGTGGACAACTCGATCTGCTTTGCAAGCAGGAGGTCGCCGGTTCGATCCCGGCTGGCTCCACTCCGAAAAGCCCTGGAGGCCGTCGGTCGGGTCCTCCGGTCGGGAGCCCGCCGCTCAACCGTGTGGCAGCTGATCACCGACGAAGGCGCCGGACGCTGCATACGACAACCCGCAGTTGCGGCAGGACAGGAACGAGAGCGGGCTCTGCCGAGTCCTCGCCCGTCACCGGATCCCGCTGCTCATCACGGCAGTCCGCGGCCAAGACCGTCGTCGATCCGTCGATCCGTCGGTCAGGCGAAATGACGATTCTCCGTACCACTCAACGTGCATGCTGCGTCTCAGGTTCGGTCGCGAGCAGACGGTGGGGGATGGGGTCGCGGACGGGCGCGGGATCCTCGTCATGAGCGGGGTGCCCGCCTCGCATCAGCGACGCCGCGGCGGCGATCAGGCAGGCGACGATCGCGAACAGGAAGGCGGCGTGCAGCCCGTCGCGGAAAGGCGCCGAGATCAGGTTGGGGAAGAACGAGCTGCCGGTCAGAATCGCCTGGCTGTGGGCCGGTAGCCCGGCGAGCACGTGGGCTCCGAGGAGGTGCTGAATGGGGTTGTAGCCCAGGAAGGCGGCGAACAGGATCGATACCGGCGGTAGCGTCGACGCCTGGTGGGCGGCGGCAGCCGACACGCCGTGGGCCTCCAGTCCCGAGCTCATCGCCTGAGGAAGGGTGGATGCCAGTCCGATGATCATCAGCGTGAAGAAGACGCCGATCGACAGCACCTGGGCAGAGTTCTGAAACGTCTGGTTCATGGCGCCCCCCGCCCCGCGGTCCGCTCGCGGCAGGCTGTTCATCACCGCAGCCCGGTTGGGCGAAGCGAACAGACCCATCGAGATCCCGATCAGCAGCAGGATCAGCGCGAACGTCACGTACGAGAAGTTTGTCGGCAGCAGCAACAGTAGTCCGAAGCCGACCGCCGTCAGCAGCATCCCCGCGGTCGCAAACGGCCGCGCGCCGAAGCGGTCAGACAGGTAGCCGGAGGCCGGTCCCGCGCACAGCAGACCGACGGTCAGCGGCAGCATGTAGATGCCTGCCCACAATGGGGTCTGGGTGAAGCTATAGCCGTGCTGGGGCAGCCAGATGCCCTGCAGCCAGATGATCAGCATGAACATCAGGCCACCGCGCGCGATCGCCGACAGGAACGTCGACAGCGTCCCGAATGTGAACGCGCGTATGCGAAACAACGGCAGCCGGAACATCGGGTCGTGCGAGCGGCGCTCGACGATCACAAACGCGATCAGGGAGATGACCCCCGCGGCGAGCAGACCGATCACGCGAGGGCTGCCCCAGCCGACGGCATGCCCGCCGGCGGGGCGGATGCCGTAGGTCACCGCCGTCATGATCAGAATGAGGCCGACCGCGAAAGTGACGTTGCCCCACCAGTCGATCGGCGCGGCCTTCGGTGAGCTCAGCTCGCGCAGGCTGCGGTAGGCCCACACGGTTCCGAAGATCCCGACCGGCACCGAGATCAGGAACACCAGTCGCCAGTTGATGGGGGCGAGCACCCCGCCGAGCACCAGGCCGATGAAGACGCCGCTTACGCCCACAATGTTGTTGATGCCCAGCGCCATTCCGCGCTGGTTGGCGGGGAACGCGTCGGTGATGATCGCCGCTGCGTTGGCCAGCAGGCAGGCGCCGCCAATCCCCTGCACAACCCGCAGGCCGATCAGGTAGATCGCCCCACCACTGCCCTGCATCCAGTCGATCGCGAGCAGCAGCGACGCGATCGTGTAGATCACGAAGCCGAGCCGGTAGATCTTGACCCGCCCAACCATGTCTCCCAGGCGCCCGAGACTGACGATCAGGACGCTGGTCACGACGAGGTAGCCGAGGATCATCCACAGCAGGTAGAACGAGTTCGCCGGAACGAGCGGGTCGAGATGAATGCCGCGGAAGATGTCGGGCATCGCGATGATCGTGATCGAGCCGTCCAGCGTGGCCAGCAGGACGGCCAGCGTGGCGTTCAGGAGGGCAATCCACTTGTAGCGATCCGGGTCGAGCGAGCGCATCCGCTCTACCAATATACACAGGTAGCCTGAACAGTTAGCCTGACGAGATCCACTAATATGCGCCTGTGCCCGTCCAGGAGACCCCGACCACCCTGCTGGCTCACGAACTGCGCGAGACGATCGGGCGCCTCATTCGCCGGCTGCGCGCCGAGCCCGGCCCATCGGTCGGGCGGATGGCCGTGCTCGGCCGTCTTGACCGCGACGGCCCAGCGAGCATCAGCGACCTGGCTGGGCGTGAGCGCATACGCCCGCAATCGATGGCCCAGACCGTCCACGATCTGGAGAGCGCCGGGCTCGTCTCGCGGCGCCCGGACCCGGCCGATGGCCGCCGCGCGTTCATCGAGCTGACCAGCGCGGGCCTCGACCTACTGCAAACGACGCGTGCCCGGCGCGAAACCTGGCTCACCGAGGCCCTCGAACGCGAGCTCAACGCTGACGAGCGAGCAGTGGTGCATGAGGCGCTCGCCCTCCTGGGCCGGATCGCTGACGCGTGAGCGATTCGCCGGCTGCTTAGGAGCGGGCGGAAACGTCGCTGCCGCTGAGTGACTCTGAGGCGGTCCGGCCTGGCCGCGTGCACTTGACCCAGATGCTCCGCACCGTGCGTCGGGAGCTAGGACCTGGTTACCGGCTGCCCTGTTTACCAGCGCACCCGGGAGGCACCACCCACCGTCCAGCCCATGGCCGTCTCCACGAAAGGGTAGCCGTGACATTCGCATTGCCTGACGGGCTGGTGACCTGCTTGGTCACGATCTGGGCCGTTCCGGACGGACCAACCGGATCCGGGTCACCCTTGCCACCGTCCTGGCCGTGGAGCGTCTTCGCGACCCTACGGGTGCGCCCGGATCAGCGTCGTCTTCCACTGCACCGTCGTCGTCGCCGTGACTTCGTAGTCGCCTTGCTTGTCTTCGGTGTGCCACCGCTGCCGGCCGAGGATCAACAGCTTGCCGTGCTTCTTGCCCAGCACGCTCCGAATCTCCGACGGCGGCGCGTGCGTCTGCGTCTGCCTCGGGAATGACCCGATCTCGTCGCCGCTGATGTCGCTGGGGCCGTAGAACGGACACGCCGAGAGCATGTGGCTGGGCAGGAACGCCTCGACGTCCGGCATCAGCGCGCTCCCCGCGACTAACGGCATCGCGTCCCACGGAACGTCCTTGTCGCCGCACCCGCCGGTGTCCGCGAAGCTCTCTTCCGGCTGCGGGTAGCAGCTGCTGTCCCAATTCACGGACTTGCTGTAGACGGTCTTCTCGTTGCCGATCCGGCTCACAGCGCCATGGCGAAAGCCGAGCGCGAAGTGACCCTGGCTCGCGCGTTCCCTGACGTTTGAGAGCTGGAACGCGATCGTCCGGCCGGCGTCCGCGATGGTTAGATTGACGTGCTGGCGGCCCGTGTTGAAATCCGCCGCCTGGGAGCCACTGCCGCTTGTCGTTGCGACGTAGCAGCCGTCGTCCGAGGTCTCGGTGCCGGGGAATGACCAGACCGTCTTCATCGTTCCCTGGAACTGCAGCGTCGCGTGGAAGCCGTCGAGCGACGCGGCCCGGGCGACGACCGCCGGCCCGAGCGCAATCACGACTGCTGTCACCGCCACGGCCCGCAATCGCCGCCTCATGCCGGGCTCGACTTCGCCGGCCTCGCGTGCGTCGCCACGGCGTCGAGGCACCCTGGGACCTGCTGCTTGGCGGCGCCCCGCATCCGCATCTCCCCCTCGGGCAGACTGACGACGAACTGCTTGTTGCCGCGCGAGGCGCTCTCGAGTCCGAAGCGGGCCTTGCACTGGTAGCTCGGGTTCAGCGCCACGCACGAGGCGAGCAACGATGCGCTCGGCTCCGAGATCTCCTCGAGCCGGTCGATCGCCCTGCTGGAACGATCCCATGCGAACGGCAGCGTCCTCTTCGCCCGCTCGATCTGCTCGGCCGCGATGGCCAACTCCCCGGTCCCTCCTCTTATCTCCTGCGGTAAGGCACGTAGAATCCCAAGCGCAACGACGGGTGTCAATCGTGGCGAGTGCGCGGCCGGCGCGGGATCGATGGCGTACCGGCGGTGGTCGAGGGTTCGCTGGTTGGTCAGCATCCGAGCACTCTCGCGTGCTTGTCGTGTTGTCCGCGGTGTGGTAGAAGCCGCTGCGGCAGGTTGCTGCAGCGGAGGAGGGCATCGTGGGACCGGTGTGGAACGCGTTTGTTTTCGGGACTCTGCGTCGGGCGGCGCCGACGGGCGGGGTTGGGGTGCTGCCTGTGGTTGGACGCGTGCGTGTCGCGTTGGGTGGCTCGTCAGCGACCTCGGCGGCCGGCGCGCCTGCGTGCTGTGGGGAGCTCGGGATGAGCGGCGCGGGCCTCCAGGACTCGGCGTAGAGCATGGGTGCGCGGTGGCAAATCAGAGCCTGGGGAGCGGCGCTTGCCGAGCTGCCGAGGGCTGTGGCCGCCGTGGCGCCCGTCCGAGCGCGACGGCGCCGTCTGTTGTGCCGGGTGGGGTTGGTCGTTGTGGCCGGGCTGGTGCTGGCGAGGCAGGCCGACGCGACGTCTCTGTCTCCCAGTGATGCGTTTTACTGGACCCTGCCGTCGCTTCCGGGCAATCCGTACAACCAGGAGGGGGCGATCGCTGCGAGCCCGGACGGGAACTTCGTCTACGTCGCGGACAAGTACGCGAACGCGATCGAGGAATACACCTCTGACGGGGCTCTCAAGCGCCTGTTGAGATTCCGGGTCCCGACGGCGCCGACGGGAATCACGACCGACCTTTCGGGCAGCGTGTACGTCGTGTATGAGGCGAGAGGCGTGGTGGCCAAATTCACGGCCAACCTCAAGCTCCTCTCCAGCTGGAGTGTTCCGTTCGCGAAGTCGATCGCGGCTGACCGCGCGGGTCATGTCTGGGTGTTGACCAACTTCCTCAACGCAGTGGGTGAGTACGACAGCAACGGCAAGAGCATCGGCGGCTTCGATGCGACCTTCCCGGGGCAATATTTCAGCTCCTCCGGCTATGACCCACCTGATAAGACAGTCGCCCGGGAGATCGCGGTCGATGGGGCGGGGAGGCCGATCGTCGTCGGCGAGTCAGACCAGCCGCTGTCTGATCCCGAGCCCGACTGTCACTCGGTGATCGACGCGCCGTACCCATACGGCGTCGATCATCACCCGTATTTCGATCCGCTGGTGAGCGGCGAGGCCGTACGCTTCACGTCCGCCGGCGCGGCGGTCGACTATGGCTGGTTGAGCGAGTCCAATGTGGACTGCTACCACGGCTGGGTCAGCGACGGGTACAGCCCCGGGGGGGTGGCGGTCGACCCCAACAGCGGGGGCGTCTACGCCACCACCGACACCCAGCTGGCCGTCCTGCGCCTCACGCCGGGCCTGGACAACCCCAACGCCTACGGCGGGCAACCGCCGAGCACCGAGGGAAATCTGCCGCTTCCGTGCTTCAGCTGCTCGACCAGCGAAGAGTTTCGCATTGCCGGGAATCCTCCCCTGAGCGTCGCGGTCGACTGCCGCTCGGACCTCTACGTACTGACCAACTCGAACGCCCGCGCAGTTGTCAAGTACATCAACCATGACTACGTGCCGCCGTCGCGTTGTTCCCCCCTCCTTCAGCGCGCATCAGCATCCCCAGGAATGACGCTATTCCCGAAGTTCGCGGTCAACAGCGGCGGCAAGGCGTCGGTGCTGATCGGCTGTCATGTGAAGCTGTGCGTTGGCGCGGTCTCGCTCGGGATCAACTCGTCGCTCTGTCCTCACTGCATCATCAGCCTCCCGCGGCGTTTCCGCATCCAGCCGGGCGAGGACGAAACGCTTTCGGTCCGGCTGAACAAGCTCGGGCGAAAGCTCCTGGCCCAGCATCCCGGAGTCGCGATCAAGGTGGTCGGCAAGCTCCCGCACGGACATACCACGACCGAGAGCGAACAGCTGCGCCAGCCCGCGACGCTCACCGAGGTATGCCGCTTGCCGGGTGCACCCGGAGGCGACGCGGCGGTGTCGGGATTCCTGAGGCCGGCGCATGCGCACGATGCGATCGTCGTTGACTACGTGCCGTCCGCGGCATCTGGCGTGTTGCTCCCGGCCGTCCAGCGAACCCTGTTCACCAACGCCTCCGGGCAGTTCTCTGACCACTCCCGACTCGGTACGGCGACCAAGTGGACCGTGGTGGTCAACTGGGGCGGCGACACCACACATCAGCCGGCCCACGCCCGGCCGTGCGCCGGGACGGTGCCGAAGGCGGCCACGCATCTGACGCTCACTTGCCCCACGGCCGCATCAGTCGGGACCCCGAGCCCGTTTACCGGCACGCTCACCGGCGCGCCCGCCGAAGCCCGCCTCGTGGTGCTCTACGCCCCCCTATCCGCCGCTGTCACCGCCCACAGCGTCGCGGTCGACGGCGGGGGCGAGTTCACCGACTCGTTCGCACCCAATCGATCCGGAGCCTGGGAGGCGATCGTCCACTACAACGGCGACGCCAACCATCTGGCGTCGCTCGCGGTGTGCCAGTTCACCGTTGCCAGCCCGCTGCAAAACGACTTCTCGATCTCCGTTGCCCCCGCATCCGCGTCGATCGCGCCGGGGCAGAGCGTCACGGCGACCGTGACCACGGCGGTCATCTCAGGAGCGGCGCAGACCGTCTCGTTCACCACCTCGGGAGCAAACCCAGGCGCGGTCAGCGTTGCGCCGCCATCAGTGACCGCAGGCGGCTCCACGACGTTGCACGTCCAGTCGCTCCCGACCACCGCTCCGGGCGCCTACGTGATCACTATCACCGGCACCGGGTCGTTCGCCACGCACTCGACGAGCTACACGATCAACGTCAAGGCCGCAGCTCCCTGTCGCTCTCGTGCAGCCTCGGCCCAGGCCACAACGTCATCTCGTGCACAGGTCAGCTGACCTCCGGTGGCGGCGCGATCACCGGGGCGCCGATCGCGATCACCTACCAGCCGCCGGCGCCGGGGTCAGCGACGGTCCACACATCAACGACCAATGCCGCGGGGACCTTCAGCGACTCGCTCGGAGACGCAGCCGGCGGCCCGCCTCTGGCCCCGGGCACATGGAGCATCCAGGCCCAATACGCGGGCGACAGCACCCACGCCGCGGCCTCCGACACCCAGACGGTCACGATCCCCTGATCGCCCCCGCAGGGTCGCGGCTGCCCGGCAGCCGCGGCTACGCGTTGGTGGGATGGGCCCGTGCGCCAAGCCCTGCACGAGCGCGCGCGAGACTGGGCGAAAGAGGACGTTAGCCGCGGCTCGAAAGCCTTCCACGTGCATTTTGACGTTGGCGTACCGGCAGGCTCGTGCGGATCCTAGATGAGGAGTCGCGCGCCGTTGTGCCGAGATGGTCGCGGAGCGCAGGCGTCGATCGACGGCTCCTTGGCCACGGCTCGGCGAAGCGGGCCCCACTTCTCACCCGGGTATGCGTTCTCGAGGTCGAGCAGGTTGTTGTACAGATCTGTCACCGCGGTCCGGCACCGGCCCGGCGCGAGGGGGTGGATAGAGACCAGGTCAGTCAGCCCTAAAGACGCGGCAAAGGCCCTGAAACGTGCGGTCCGATGCGGCGCCAGCGCGAGGCGGCGCACGTCGGCAGCCGTCTTGATCGTTGCCCAGTCGGCCTTGTCCGGCAGCGGTGAGCGGGCGACGGAGCCAGTCGGGCCATGAGAACCATCTGCGCGAGCGACGCGCACTGACGTGGACGGTCGGCGCGGCGCGGCCACCGCTGGGCTACCCGGCACCAAGCTGGCGATCGCTGTCGCGATTGCGGCCGCGGTCAATGTGCGCCGATGCATGTCGGTCCTCCGTCGCCGGCCCTGAGCGCCTCATTCTATGCGTGGCCGGGGAGGACGGTGAACCATGTCACGACGGCTCGCCCTAAGACTGCTGCAAGCGCCGCATCCGGGGAACCGCGTGTGAGCAGACGCGTCCTCGCAGCTCGTCGCCGATTGCACGGCCGTTGTCCGCCCTCGTACAGCCCCGCCCACGACCAGCCGGCTGCGACTGATTCCGAGAGTGCGATCGCACGCCGGAACGGAGTCGTAGTTGTATCCCGACCGGCTCTCCGCGATGAAGCGATCGGGTTGAGCCGATCTATGTCTCAGCCACCGGCTCCGCGATCGCTGCGGGCTCGCTGCTTGCGGACGCGCGTACTAAACGCTCGCTGCGAAGGCGAGCGGACGGCCGCAGCGTGCCTCGCAACGTGGCCACGAGGTCCTGCTGGATCACGTCGAGAAAACCACGGGAGACGGCGTCCTGCCCATTAAAGAGTCGCTCGAACAGGTCGCGCGGCACGACGAGAAGGAGGGCGCGCTCCCGCGTGACCGCCGTGACAGGAGATGGGAGACCGTCGATGAGACTCTCGTAGCCGAACGCCTTACCCGGTCCCGCCAGCCCGACGCGGATGCGCCGGTCGCCGCGAACCAGCACCTTCTCGACTGCGCCGTTGATCGTCAGGTAGTAGGCGGTCGATGGCGTCCCCTCGGCGAGCAGCGTTTTACCCGGTGGGCAGCGTGCATAGCTCCCGGAAGTAAGGAAGCCCCAGAGCGCCAGCGGGTCGACGTCGTGGAAGGTCGCCATGCGACGCACATACTTGCTGTCAGGCGGACGGCAGTACTCCAGGTCCGCAAACGCTGGTGCCGCATCCTCGGCCGACGGCGCGGCCATCTCGCGGCCGAGCGAGACGGCGAGGCCCCGGATCTGGTGGCGAAGGCGTGCGGTGAAGAGCAGGGCGAGGCGACGCTTAAGGCCCAACGCCGATGGATACTGGCCGGCCAGCAGCGCCGCGAAATCCAGTCGGCCGAGCGCGAGCACCGTTCCCGTCTGGGTTACGCGCACGCTCATCGAGTGCCCTTCTCGGTCGAGCAGCCCCATCTCGCCCACTGTCTCCCGTGGACCGACTCTCCCGATCTCCACGGTGCGATCCCCTGGCACCTGCAACAAAGCCGAGACGGCGCCGTCGACGATGAAGAGCATCTCCCTCGCCTCCGCCCCCTGACGCCAGAGGATCTCGCCCTCGCGCACGGTCCGTCGGCGCGTCACCCGCGCCAGCTCAAGCAGGTCCGCCTCCTGTAGGCCTTCGAGGAGCGGAACGGTGGCAAGGAAGTCGACGGTCTCCTGGTCAGACATCCAGGTCGCGCGTCTCGAACTCGAGCCCGTCGGGAGTGAGCTCGGCAGTCAGCATCGAGTATTCCGGCACCTCGAGCCAGCTCGACAGGTCGGTCGTCAGCGGCTCTGAAGCGATGATCACTGAGCGGGGCGGATCGCCCGCTGTCATCTGCCAGTCGCCGTCGCGCTGCGTGTACTCGCCCCCGATCGCGTACCAGAGACTCACGAACGGGAGGTCGGTCTCGAGCATCTCGTCCTCGGGCGGGTACCAGCCATAGTCGAACGAAAAGCGGGTTGCGACCACGGCGCGGCCGGTGCTGACGCAGAGGTTGACCGGGGAGGAGGTGTCGACGCCATGCGCGGCGCGGATCTGTCGCAGGATGCGCAGCGAGCTGGCGATGGCCTCGGCGAGCTCACTGGCCTCCGGTAGTCCATAGGGATCATCGAGCTGCGACAGGATCAGCGCATAGATCCACTCGGAGTCGGTGGTGCCCTCGATGTGCTCCGCCAGCTCCGGCCGCACATACTCGACGAGCGCGTAGCGCATGCGTGCGAACTGCCGCAGGTGCCCGTTGTGCGCCAAGACGACCTGCACGCCCGCGAAGTGGAAGGGGTGCAGGTTTGTGTCAGCAACGACCGCCTCACCGGAGTAGGTGACCCCACGAACGTGGGCAACGACGCACGTGGGCGCAATCTTGGCCGAGATGAAGCGCAGGTTGCGGTCGAACGAGGGCAGCGTGGTTGCCCGGTACGTGAACGGATCCTGCGGCCGCAGCGAGGACGGATCCCATGCCTTCATGCCGAAACCCGCGAGGTTGAGAAAGGTGTTCATCATCCGCGGGCTGTAGGACTGCCGGACGAGGCTGTTGTCGGTATGAAACAGCAAGTTCTCCACGGGGAGCGGCTCGCCGACGTAGGCCAGAATCCGGCACATGCGCCGATCCTACTCGTGCTCTCGTCCGGCGCTCCTCGTCATCCGCGCCCGTTCGGGCTGGCTAGGATTGGTTGCAACATCGAGGGCAGGAGGTCCCATGAAGCAATTCAGGTGTGGAGACGTGGTGCTCGGCTGTGAGTGGGTGACGCGCAACGATGACGAGAAGGAACTGTTCGAAGAGATCGAGGTCCACGCGCGCGACGCCCATGGGATGGACGAGGTCCCGCCAGAGGTCGTGGACCAGATCCACGGCGTGATCACCGACGTTTAGGTCGCTGACTCGGACACGACCGGGAACGCGCCACAAGCAAGGAAGGTGTCCAGCGCCTCTGTGTACGGCGCCAACGCCAGGCCCTGATCGCGGACCCACGCGTCGCTGTAGTAGGTGCCGGCGTAGCGCTCGCCGCCGTCGCAGATCAAGGTGACGAGGCTGCCTCGCTCCCCACGCGCCCGCATCTCGGCGACGAGCTGGAGCGCTCCCCAGACGTTGGTCCCGGTCGAGCCGCCAACGCTGCGTCCCGTGCGCGCGCGCACGAGGCGCATCGTCGCGATCGACGCGGCATCCGGAACCTGGATCATCCGGTCGACGATGTCCGGGAGGAAGGACGGCTCGACACGCTGGCGCCCAATACCTTCGATGCGCGATGGACGGCCGGTGAATGTCGACGGGTCGCCAGTCCAGCTTGAGTAGAAGATCGAGTCCTCCGGGTCGACGACGCACAGCCGAGTCGGGTACCGCATCAGGCGCGCGTAGCGGCCGATAGTTGCGCTCGTTCCGCCGGTTCCGGCCCCAACGACGACCCACGCAGGAACGGGGTGTTCCTCCAGTTCCATCTGGCTGAAGATCGACACCGCGATGTTGTTGTTGCCGCGCCAGTCGGTCGCGCGCTCTGCGTACGTGAACTGGTCGAGGAAGTGCCCATCGCGCTCAGCCGCGAGTCGCTGCGCCTCGACGACCATCGTGCTCGGGTCGTCGACGAGGTGACACGTGCCTCCCTGCGCCTTGATCAGCGCGAGCTTTTCGGGGCTGGTCGAAGCCGGGACGACCGCGACGAAGGGCAAGCCCAGAAACCGGGCGAAGTACGCTTCAGACACGGCCGTGGAGCCGCTCGAGGCCTCGACGATCGTCGTCCGCTCTGTGATCCACCCGTTGCACAAGCCGTAGAGGAACAGCGAGCGGGCGAGCCGATGTTTCAGAGATCCCGTCGGGTGGACCGACTCGTCCTTCAGATACACGTCGATCCCCCACGCCGGAGGCAGCGGGAAGGCGTGTAGATGCGTGTCGGCGGAGCGATTCGCGTCGGCTTCAAGGCGTCGGACCGCCTCGTTCGCCCACTCGCGCGAACCCAGGGGCCCGCGACGACCGTTTGAGGGCGTTGGCACGACTCGAAGTGTGTCGAATGCCGTGTCGCAGCGCCGCGCCAGCCCGAACATCGGCACGAAGCTGCCCTCGTGCGTAGTCGAGCACCGGCGGCCATCGAGTCTTTGATCTCCAGTTCGGACCAGGCACACACGCCGCAGACGTCGGCGACAAGCACCGAGACGAATAATCGACCGGGTCTCCGGGAATCTCAGCTAGAGATGCCCGGCAGGGGCTGCGCGGAACTCGAGGCGCCGCGTGTCGCGCGGATCGCAGCGGTGCTGAACACCGCGTCGACTCGCGTGAGGCGTGAGGGACACGGGCGCGCGGTTCGTCGCGCCCGTGTTCCCGATCAAGCGCCAGCGGAGCGGTGCTTCTACGCCACCCGCTCGCCGCGAGAGCGCTTGAGCAGCATCTGCCAGCGCCAGCCGCGGTGGTAGGAGTTCCAGTCGGGGTCGGCGTATTTGACGCCCGACTGCACGTCGTGGTGCGCGACGTACCAGACCCGCTTGCGTAGGAATGTGATGTACGCGCGCAGCTCGTTCAGCCGCTGAGCGTTCATCTGCGGGTGCACCCGGCGGTGGTCGTACTCCTTGACGATCGCCCGTTCGTTCAGCCCCTCGATGTCGCCGGTCGTCGGATTGCGCCACGCGAACGGGCCCTCCGGGTACGACGCGTAGTGGTGCGGATCGGGCGGCGACGGCGGAGGGCCGAAGAACGAGTCGCTGCAGACGCTCTCGTCGAGGTTGCGTTTGAGCGCGCGATCGGTCCACTGCGTGGCGTCCGCGGTCCACCTGAACCCGAACCCGCACGCTGCTGTGCAGAGGTGCTCGTGGCCGGTGTAGTGCGCCGTCCACAGCCGCACCTGCGAACGGTCGATTCCGGCGCGCTCGAGCGCCGCCAGCACCGCCTCCATCGCGGACAAGCTGGCGTACACGACCGGTCGCTGTACGCCGCGGCCCTGCTGGCGCCTCACCCACGCCGGAGCCTCGTCCGGCGTTGCGTCGCCTGCCTCCACGTCGAGACACTGTGCGTCCTCGTGCGCGTTGACCGCGATCGATAGGTGGTGAGCCTGCGGATGATCCTGCACCAACCGGGCGTAGGTCGGCCAGTGGCCGCCCACATATCCGGCGACAGCCTCCACGTTGCCGGTCGGCACCTCGTCGGGCGTCGTCGTATCGAACATCTGAATTGTCATCGTGGCCCCCTTCAGGATGTGCTGAAACGCGGTCGGGGTCACCCGACCAGAGTGGTGTGTCCGTTGCCGGTTCCGTTTGCCTCGACGGCCGGCGGCCCGGGGTCTCCGGTCACCGGCACCGCCGCCATGGCCGACGGCACGCTCGTGAACTCATCGACGTCAGACACCAGATCGTCGATCTGCGCCGTGTCGTGCGCTCCCGTTCCCAGCGCGATCTGCGCCGGCGACAGCTCTTCGTCACCGTTCGCCGGCCTCGCGAGCGCTGAAGTCACCGTCACGTCCGTCGTTGATCCCAGCTTGATCGCGATCGTGAGATGCGCCTGCACCACCGTCGCGCTGCCCGGGAATCGTGAACCGGCCAGTGTCGTTGTGTCAAACGTCTGAGGTGTCATGGTGCCCCCATGGGTGTCATGTTGTTGTTGATCGCCACCGACGGGAGACTCGCGAACTCGTCGGAGTCCGAGACCAGATCGTCGATGTGCTCGTCGTCGAGCGGCGCCGCCGTGGCTGCCCCCTCGGTTTCCTCGGGGGAAGCCGCGATCGCGCCCTCCGGTGCGGCCAGTGCGCCGGCTTGGACTAGCGAGGTCATCTTCAACCCCGTCCGCGCCACCACCGCGACTCCATTGATCACCGCCGCCCACTTCACCGCCTGCGCCGGCGTGAGCGCGCTGGAGATGATCGGCACCACCAGCAGCGCGATATTGAACGCGACGACGAGCATTCCCTCGCCGGTGCGCACGAACTTGACCATCGGTGTGGTCGTCTTCGGGATCGCTCCCGTCCCTACCTGCCCCATTGCTCACCATCCCTACTGTTGCCCCTAGTGCGGCCGAAACCGGCCCGAGAAGACCGTGACACATGCTGTCAGCGTCCGCATCGGGAGAACTCCCAATGTTCCCCGCCGTCCGATCCCTATCCTCGGGCCGCCCGGGCGCTCCGAGCGCTTGTGAGGCACCTACCGACCCGGGATAATCCCCGTGTGGGCGGCGGCATGGCGAGTTCTCGCTTCGTGGGCCGGGCCAACGAGCTCGAGCTGCTGGCCGCGGGGCTCGAGGCGATCCACGAGGGACGTGCAACGACGTTCGTCATCGCGGGCGAGGCGGGGGTCGGTAAGACCCGGCTGATCGAGGAGTTCCTCGCGCGCGCGGAGGCGGTCGGCGCAGTGGGCCTCGTCGGCGGCTGCCTGGACCTGGAGGAGGGACGGCTTCCGTTCGGCCCGTTCATCGAGGCACTGCGCCCCCGCATGCGGGAGCTCGATCCAGCGGCGCGTCACGAGCTGGCGGCGCTCGGCGGAGGGGAACTCGCGGCTCTGCTTCCCGAGCTCGAGCTACGCGAAGGGGGCAGGCCCGCGGCAGCGACGGTGGCGCAGGGCCGACTCTTCGAGCTGGTTCTCAGCCTCCTGAGCCGCCTCGCGAGCGCCGATCCGCTCGCCATCGTGTTCGAGGACGTGCACTGGTCCGATCGCTCAACCCGCGACCTGCTCGCGTTCCTGGCGCGCAACCTGCGCGGGGAGCGCGTGCAGCTGATCGCGACCTACCGTTCGGACGAGCTCTATCGCGGCCACCCCTTGCGCTCGTTCTTGGCCGAGCTCGAGCGCGACCGCCGGGTGCAGCGGATCGACCTCGAGCCGTTCACGCGCGACGAGGTGGGCGAGCAGCTCGCGGACATCCTCGGGGACCGCGTTGACTCTCGGCTCGTGGAGTCGGTGTTCGAGCGTTCGCAGGGCAACGCGTTCCTCGCCGAGGAGCTCGTTGCCGCGGGGGCGCGCTCGGCGGACCATCTCCCGCCCACGTTGCGCGACATCCTCCTCATGCGCTCGGAGAGGTTGCCGGCCAGCGCCCAGGAGTTGCTGCGCGTCGTCGCGGTTGGCGGCCGCCTCGTGTCAGACCGCCTCCTCGCCGTCGTGTCGCCGCTGGAGGAGTCCGAGCGGCTCGAGGCCCTGCACGAGGCGGCGTCGCGCCACGTGCTCGAATCGCGCGGGTTCGACGGCTACGCGTTTCGCCACGAGCTGGTCCGCGAGGCCATCTACGACGAGCTCCTCCCAGAGGAGCGCTCACGGCTGCACGCGGCGTACGGGGAGGTGTTGAGCGCCAATCCCGGCCTCGCGAGCGACCCGAACACCGTCGTCGCCGACCTGGCGCGGCACTGGTTCGCCGCCCACGATCTGCCCCGCGCCCTCGCGGCGGCCGTCGATGCGGGGAGCGCGGCGGAGCGCCGCTCAGGCTTCGCCGAAGCGCAAACGCACTACGAACGGGCGCTCGAGCTCTGGGAGCAGGTCGGCGACGCCGAGGCCCGCACCGGTCTCGATTGGATCACGCTCCATCGCTGCGCCGCTGAGGCTGCGAATCTTGCCGGCGACTCCGGCCGAGCGGCTGCGCTGGTCCGTGGCGCGATCGCGGAGCTCGACGCGGAGGCCGAACCCGTCAGGGCCGGCATCCTCTGGCAGCGGCTCGGCCGCTTCTTGTGGGCGGCTGGCGACGGCGAGGCGGCGTCCCGGGCCTACGAACAGGCCGAGCGCCTCGTGCCCGCCGAGCCACCGTCGACCGCGCGGGCCCGCGTGCTCGCCGCGCGCGGTCAGGGGCTGATGCTCGTCGATCGTCACGAGGAGTCGATGGCGTCCTGCGTCGAGGCGATCGCGATCGCGCGCCGGGTTGGGGCACGGGCCGAGGAAGGCCACGCGCGTAACACGCTCGGATGCGTGCAGACGCACCTCGGCAACCCCAACGAGGGGGTGGCCAACCTCCGCGAATCGCTGCGGATCGCTGAGGAAGTGGGGGACGTCGACGACCTGTGCCGCGCCTACCTCAACCTGTCCGAATGTCTCGCGGGCCCGGTGAACCGGCTCGAGGAGGGGCTGCAGCTGGCGCTCGAGGGCGCCGCGCTCTCCCAACGCCGCGGCACCGCGTCCGACTACGGCGTCTCGATTCAGAGCAACGCGGCGACGGCGCTCATCCGCCTCGGCCGGTTCCGTGACGCCCACGAGATCCTGAAGGACGCCGAATCGCGCAACCCGAGCGAGATCGCCGACGCCGACCTCCGGCTGGCCCAGGCGCGCCTTGAGGTCTGCTCGGGAGCGTTCGCCGACGCGACCGCCCACATCGAGACGGTGCGCCTGATGACCAACGCGCTGGATCCGCAATACGACGCGCCGTTTCGCGCACTCGAGGCCGAGATCGCCCTCTGGCAGGGCCAGTCCAGCGACGCCTTGACGACGGTAACTGCCGGCCTCGAGCAGGCCGACAGCCCGTGGTTGGCCGCGCCGCTCGTGTGGCTCGGGCTGTGGGCGCATGCCGACGCAGCGGCTGCCCCCCGGCGCGCCGGCATGGACGCGACACGGGCGGGCAGGGGTCCGTTGGACGGGGCCGAGCTGCTGGACCGGGCCCGCGGCTTTCTTGCGGGACCGCGGCCCGCAGCCGACGTGACGCGTGGGTATGTGGCGCTAGGTGAGGCCGAGGCGGCGCGTCGTTCGGAGGCTGGCTCAGCTGAGCCGTGGGGCGAGGTAGCCGTTGTGTGGGCCTCCCTCAGTCAGCCGTATCTCGAGGTGTACGCGCGGCTGCGCCAGGCCGAGGCGCTGCTCGCTCGCCGCCAGGCTCGCGCCGGGTCGGCGGTCCTCCGCCGCGCTTACGAGGCCGCGGACCGTCTCGGCGCCGACCACCTCCGGCGCGAGCTCGCGATGCTCGCACAGCGTGCCCGGATCAAGCTGGCGCCGGCGTCCGATGAGGCGCCAGATGCGCCTGTTGACGACCGGACCGGGCTGACACCGCGCCAGCTTGAGGTGCTCGCGCTGATCGCCGAGGGCCAGACCAACCGCGAGATCGCCGAGACGCTCTTCATCACCGAGAAGACCGCGGGTGCGCACGTGTCGAGCATCCTTGCCCGGCTGGGGGTCCGCAGCCGCGTCGAGGCGGCGACGACCGCCCATCGGCTCGGGATCGCCCACCCTGAGGTCGCCGACTGAGCCCCTCGCCGGCCGACCCGCTTCCGTGCCGCGACGGGATTGCTGCCGCGCGCGCGACCGGATCGCTTCGCGCGGTGGGTGTCGCGCAAGGTCTTGAGCTGGGGCCGGCGCGGCGCTGGCGTTAGCGAACGGTCATTCCCCGCGCGGCGGAGTGCTTCATTGCCCCGGCGGTCCACAAGTCAATGCGCCTAGACGCGGCCGCCGCGTCGGCCGGGGGTGCCACTCCGAGAGGCAAAGCAGCACTGGCCGCCGGGATGCAGGAGGTCCCTGCTCAGACCCTGCGCGGTCGCGCCTTGAGCAAGCGGACGGCTGCCGCAGCGGCTCGTCGGAGCAACAGTGGGCGGACGCGGCGGTGCCCCTGCTGTCGCCGCTCACCCCTCCGCAGCGTGGTGCGCGGACCCTGCCGGAGGCCTACGCATCAGCCAAACCGGCGGTCCGCCCTCCGGCAGCTCAAGCGCGCCCATGTGCACAAAGCCGAGCCGCTCGTACAGTGACGCGCTCCGCTGGGTGCTGGCCTCGATGTATGCCGGTAGCCCGGCGGAATCGGCTCTCTGGAGCGTCGGCTGCATGAGCGCGGATCCCAGGCCCTGTCCCTGGCGCGCGCTTCGTACCCCGACGATCCGCACGTAGAAGTGGGGCTCGCGAAGATGTCGCGCCTCCATCGCCCGCTGCACCCTTGCCGCGAGCGGCAATCGCGTCCCGAACGCCCGCAGCCACGTGAGCGCTTCCTTGCCTGTCATGGACGTCGGCATCTCCCAGGCGCCGGGGGGCAGTTCGACCACCGCTCCGTCGTAGTCGAGCGTCGTCCACACGGTGCCCTGCCGCAGTCCGTAACACTCCATCTCAGCCGTGAACGTCGCCCGGAGTCGCGGTTTGAGCGGCAGCCTGCGCGGCAGCATCCACGTGTACACAGGGTCGTGGATGAACGCGTCGGCGAGCGCGCCGGCCAGCCGCGAGACGTCGGCGGCTTTCGCGATACGCAGCGTCGGCCGCCCGATCCCGGGCCTCGCTACCACTGGTTCTGATCCGGCGGGTGACGGTGACGGCATCTGCTATGCCTCCCTGTACTCGACGAACGTATAAGACAACGTCTTATACGTTGTTCTAATCAACGTGTCAACCCCCGATCGGTCAACCCATCGCACCAAGCTGCTCGAGGCGGCACGCACGCTGCTGCGCGAGCGCACCTACGGCAACATCACCGCCCGGGATCTCGTCGCCGCATCGAAGACCAACCTTGGATCGATCGGATATCACTTCGGCTCAAAAGAGGCGCTCCTCAACGAAGCCATCGGACTCGCCTTTGAAGAATGGGCTGACGCGATCATCCACGCCACCCACATCGACCCGGGGCCCGGGCCGCTGTCGCTGACGGACTCGCTACGCACCGTGCTCGACGAATACGACTCGATCCGCCCCTTCTTCCACGCCTTCATCGAAGCGCTCGCGCGAAGCGCTCGCTCGCCGGAGCTTCGCCAGCAACTCGCGGCGCATTACAACCGCCAACGCGACCGAGTCGCGAGCCTGCTCACCGACTCGCTCCATGATCCGATCGACCACGACAGCGCCCGCCACCTCGCCTCGGTGATGCTCGCCACGGTGGATGGGCTGCTCATCCAAACATTCATCGACCCCGATAGCTCGCCCACCAGCCGCGACCTTGCCGCCGCCACCGGCCACAGAGTCAATCCCGAGGGCTCAGCGCCGCAGCCCCAGACCTGAAGTAGCGGCCATCGCAAATCGCGATGCCAGTTCCGGAACCGGCGCCCCGACGCCGAAGCGACATCGGATGAGACTGCCGCGTTTCCGGCGGCGGGGAAGTCGCGGTCGCGCCGGCCGAGACTTCCCCAACCCGCACCAGCGACCACGTCGCGGGCAAGGGCGACGAGGAAGGTGAGTCCCGCTCCGCGTCGGCGGCGGACCACGAGCAGCAGCCCTGCAGTCATGGCTGCGGTGACAAAGGAGCCGCGGTCCCCGCTGGCTGGCCCGAACTGCCGTTGATTAATCGATGTAGCCGGCGGTAGCTCGGTTCCGAGCCACTTGTCGGCAGGAGCTGGACCGTTCCGGAACCTCCAGCGAGTTCCCCCGCGATTGAGACGGGGGTGAAGCGGGCGATGGTGCGGGGCCAGGCCGCCCGATTGCCGTCCTGGCAAGATGGCGGCATGGAACGTGTGCTTGGAATCGGTGGGTACTTCATGCGGGCCGCCGACCCGGGCGCCTTGAGCGCGTGGTATCGCGATTGCCTAGGGCTGGACGCCGATGAGAACGGGCTGTGGCGTCAGGGAGCCGGGCTGACGGTGTTCGCGACGTTCGAGTCCGAGAGCGACTACTTCGGGTCCCGCGCCCAGCAAACCATGCTCAACTTCCGGGTCCGCGACCTGGATGCGATGCTCGCGCAATTGCGCGCCAAGGGAGCAGACGTGGCCAACGAGACGCAGGACATGGAGGGTGTCGGTCGATTCGGCTGGGTCACCGATCCTGAGGACAATCGGGTCGAGCTCTGGCAGCCTGCTTGACACCCGCGTCTTCGCGCGGGCAGTGACGTGCCGTGGCCTGCGAGGTGGCGCTAGGGCTGACGAGGGATGGCCGCCCACGGCGATGCATCGCGTTCTCCCTCCTCGTCGCGCGAAGGGAGAGATTGCATGGAGGCGGCGGCTGCGCGACCTGCAGGAGCACGCTGCCGAGCGCCCACTTGTCTCCGATCACAGCTTCCGATGCCGGCAGGCCGCTGACCGTGATGTTCTGAAACATGACGCGTTCCTTTGATCAAACGGCGTGAAGCTGGTGGCGAGTCCCATTCACCTGGTGAGCAGATTTGAGGTCTTGGTATTTATATCGAAAACAAATATAGTTTGTCAATATGGAATCGGGTACGATCACCACGCTGACCCGCTCCGACCAAATCGACTACGTCTCAAAACAGCTGCCCTCGGCTGCGGGCCTGGTTGCCCGGCTGCTCGTACGGCAGCTCGGGGGCGAGCTCTCACGCACCGAGGTCGGCCTGCTGAGCACGCTCAGCAGCGGGCCACGCCGGATCACCGACCTGGCGGAACTCGAAGGGCTCGCCCAGCCCACGATGACCAGCCTCGTCAAGGGACTCGAGCAGCAAGGACTCGTACGCCGCGACCGACAGGCCGACGACGGGCGCGTAGTCCTCGTCCACCTGACCGACAGCGGTGCCGGCGCGCTCAAGGACTACCGGGCACGCGTCCGCGAACTGCTCGGCAGCTACCTCGCCGCGATCCCAGATCAGCAAGTCGAAGCACTCGCCGCCGCAACCGACGCGCTAGCCCAACTCGTCGCGCTCCTCCAAGAGCAACACGTCCGGTGAGCGCCGACGATCATCGCAGCGCGGGCCAGCACGGCCGAAGCGTGGGGCGGTCTCGGCCTCAAGAACTCCGCCGCCAGTTAGGGCGGGCGCCGGCACGGTCGACCGGGTTGTTGAACGTCCTTCAGGATCGTGACGACCGACGTGGACGGCCGACGCGTCGCTGCGCCTCGTTAGGCCGTCGCGCTGCTGCGCGGCTCGTCGAGGACGATGCCTTCCGGGGTGATTGTGAACTCCCGGATGTCGGGATCATGTCTGCTTGCGCGGGTCTTGAGGACCGTCACGGCGCGCCGTAGTTGCCCATCTCGGGGCACGAACTGCAGCAGGATGACATTGTCGGAGAGGTGGGAGATGCCGTCTTCGGAGAGGTGGGAGATGCCGAAGAGCGCTGGTATTTCCTGGCTCATCATGAGGCTGATCTGTTGGTTGGCGCAGCGCTGCAGCAGTGAGTAGAGATATTCACGGAAGCGCAGTTCGTCCACGGCTGCGCGCCGTAGATCTCCCAGGCTGTCGATGAACACTCGGCGCGCGCGGGTCCGCTCGATGACCTCGAGAAGTTCGTAGAACCATTCGTCTAGGTAGAGGTCCACGGGCGAGCGGTACATGAGCTCGACCGATTCGTCGGCCAGAGACCAGCCAAAGCCCGTAGCGATCCGATCGAGTTGGGTCGTGTTCTCTTGCAGGGTCGCGATGACCCCGGCTTGCCCAGCGGCAGCGCCTTTGAAGATGAAATGCAGGCCCATGAGCGTTTTCCCTGACCCTGACGGCCCAGCAACCATGGTGGCCGCGCCTGGCCAGTAGCCATCGGCGAGCATCTCGTCGATGGCGGGAATGCCGGAGGACATGCGCTCGCTCTGCAGCTCGTAGGTCTCGGTGACGAGGCTTTCCGCCAGCCTCGGAAATATGTGCAATCCGTCGTGGGCGATCCTGTAGGCGTGCTCGCCTGACATGAATCCCGTGCCGCGAAGTTTGAGGATCTCGAGATGGCGCACCGCGCGTTCGGCTTCGCGGCGTGTGGCGAGGGAGATGATCCCGTCGGCGACCGCGAATTCCGGTGCGGTTGCGATTTCGTCCCGACCGTACTCGCCGATCCAGAATGCGGTCGTGGGGAAGGCCGTGAGCAATCCGGCGAGCTCATGCAGGAAGTGGCGGAAGCCCTGCGCGCTTGCCGCATATACCGACAGGGCCTTGAAACTGTCGATTGCGATCACCCCCGGACGGCGCTCTGTGAGCAGCGTGCGAACGTGAGCGAGGACAGCATCGAGGCCGCCGTCGCTGAGCGTCTTCCCCAGGTCGTCGAAGAACACGCTCGTCCCGATCGCCTGAGCATCGAAGAACTCCAGGCTTTGGCCGTAGCGCAGAATCTTTTCAAGCGGTTCTGAGACCGTTGAGAGGTACACGCCGGGCCGCTGCGGGGAGGCGTTGTGGAACATGAACTGCTCGGCGAGGATCGTCTTGCCGCTGCCCGGGAGACCGATGATCATGTTGAGTGCGTTCGCCGGCAGGCCCCCACCGAGGACTGCGTCCAAGTGTCGGTCGCCGCTTGAGAATCGCTCACTCATCAAGCTGTGCCGGGCGCTGCGCGCACGAGTCCGTTGTCGCCGAGTAGGTCCTTGACGGCCGCCACGAGCTGCTGCGGCTCGAGCGGCTTCTTGAGGAAGGCGTCCGCGCCCGCAGCCAGCGCCTGCTCGCCGAGATCCAAGCTCGAAATGCACAGCACCGGCGTTGCGCGCCGCTTCTTGAGTCGTTGGCACAGCTCTCGGCCGACGCCGCCTGAGATCATCAGCTCGATGATTGACAGCGCGGGATTCTGGGAGGAGAACTTCTCCTCGGCGTCTTCTGCCGTCAGTGCTATCTCAACCTCGTAGCCCTCGGCGCGGAGGAAGAAGTCGTTCAGCTCCGCGCCGTACCGATCGCTCTCGGCCATCAGGACCAGCTGGCGCACGGGTGAAATCGACGTTCCCGGTTCCACGATTGGCTGCGTGCCCGCCTGACGTTCGGCGAGCAACCGGTGCGCATCGGCGGCGAACAGTCCCTCGTCGAGACGCTCCTTGACGAATCGCAGCTGTTCGAGCTGATCGCGCGTGTAGACCCTGCGCCCGCCTTCGCTGCGCTCGGCGACGATCAGCCCGTAGCGATCCTCCCAGCTGCGGATCGCGGACTGAGACAGACCAAGCATCCGAGCGACTGCCCCGATGCTGTAGATGCCGCGCGCGGGAGCCAAGGCACCGGAGCGTATCGCAACGGACCCGTGTTGTCCGCATTTCTTCTGCGAGATGCGAGCAGGCCATTGTCTTCTATTCCGCAACAAGTTGACATTAGCTCCGCAATATGCGAGCATGACCTATGCAGTTTCCGCCCGTCGGGCCATCTGGAAGCCGGTGCCACCATGCAGGAAACTGGGGAATCAGTAGCCGCGACGTTCTCGGTGCGTCTGCTAGGGGCGCACGAGCATCATCAGGACGTCGCGGTGCTCAGTGTCCACGGTGAAATCGATCTGGGCACCGCGCCTCTGCTGTCGAAGGTCCTGCTCCCGGTTCTCGAGCACCAAAGCGGCCCGGTCGTCGTGGATCTGTCCGAGGTCCCCTTCATGGACTCGACCGGGGTGCACGTTCTCCTCGACGCGCTTCGGCGGCTCGGGCCCCAGAACCGTCCGCTCGCGGTCGTATGCCACGAGGAAGGCCAGGTGAACCAACTTCTCACCTGGGTCGGCCTGCTCGACGCTCTGACCGTGTGCCGCTCGTGCGAGAGCGCCGTGATCGCCGTCGACGACATTTCAATCCAAGCCAGGCAGGAACAACGGAACGTCTGACACTCGTGACGCTCCCGGCGGCGCCGGCACGGTCCCGGCGCCTGCAATCGACTGACCGGCGGTCCAAGGGCCGCCACAACGCCGGACGCGCGCGAGCTTGCGCGTGAACCTGGCGAAGAGCCCTCGATGCCCACTCCCGCGACCGGGATGTCGCCGCGCGCGACGACGGGGCGGAGGGCTTCGTCGCAGAGTTGTCACAGTCGCTGCCGGCCAACGGCCACCTCGTGGTCGTGAGGCAGCGTCAAATCCCGAGGCCAACCAACAGAGAGACGATGCTGACTCCAACCACGCACCTTCCCGAACCAAGCCGGGCGCGACAAGGTACGACCGACGAGCTGCTGCGCCGCTGGCACGATGAGGCCGACCGGGTCGCGCGCGAAACACTGGTCGACCGGTTCATGCCGCTCGCCCGCCGGCTGGCAACCCGGTACCGCAGCTCCCACGAGCCGATCGACGACCTGATACAGGTCGCCGCGGTCGGCCTGCTGGGCGCGATCGACCGATTCGATCCTGACCGCGGGATTCCCTTCCCGTCATTCGCAATCCCCACCATCCTGGGGGAGCTCAAGCGCTACTTTCGCGACACAGGCTGGTCCGTGCACGTTCCCCGGCGCCCGCAGGAGATGGCACTCCAGGTCGCGCGCGCGACCGAGCAGATCACCTCCCGGTCCGGACGCCAGCCACGCGTAGAGGAGCTCGCCGAGTACCTCGAGCTCAGCCCCGAGGATGTCATAGCCGCGCTCGATGCGGGCAATGCCCACTACGCCGCCTCGCTCGACGCTCCGCTCTCCTCTGCGGATCCCGACGATCCGCAGGCGCTGATCGAGACGATCAGTCACACCGATGGAGGCTACGGACTGGTTGAGACGACAGTCTCGCTGAGCGCTTCGATGACCCGTTTGCCGTACCTGGAGCGCACGGCGCTGCAGATGCGGCTCAAAGAAGACTTGAGACAGCAAGACATCGCCGCAAAGCTAGGCTGCTCGCAGATGCAGGTGTCACGGCTACTGCGCCGCGCCGCCGACGGGCTACGGCAGATGATGGATCCGACGAAGGAGGCGGCCATCCCAGCCCCGGTCCCGCCATCGTAGGCGAGGAGCGCTCGACCCCAACGGAGATCGCGTCGCAGCTGGGCGCATCAGGGTTGGATCGCCCGGACCGGACTAGGGGGCCCGCTGCTGATCGCGGGTGTTATACGCGGCCGCGACGCTGAAAGCCAAATCCGGCTCCGGTCAGCAACAGGACCAGAAAAATGATGATGAGGACTGTGAGCATGTCACCTCCCGACGGGTTCGTGTGGGTTGGCTGGGGTGCAGGGCCGGCTATTCGCGGCCGCGGCCGGGGAGCGTGTCGACGATCTTGTCGGCCTTCTCCTTGACGGTCGCCTTGGCCCGGTCGTCCTTGCCCTCGTTCTTTAGGCGTCGGTTGCCGCTGATACTGCCGGCGGCTTCCTTGACACGGCCTTTGGCTTCGTCTACGTGGTTGTCAGACATGCTCGTCCTCCTTCGTTTTGTTGATGTCATGGTCGAACGCTGCGGGACTCGGCGTATGTGATCGAGCGCCGCCACCGGGCATGGCGACGTGAGTCCCCCGTCAATCGGGTTGACCAACTGACGGTGCGACCTCCCCTGAGAGGCAGTCACAGCAATTGGCTACCCCGCTTCGTCGTCGCCAAGCGGCGGTGCCAAGAAACCTTTGTTACCGGCGCGCTCCGTGGGTAGACCGGGTGCGTGGCCACAACTCACCAGCAGATGAGTGTGCCTCCCGAGCGGGTTTTCGCTGTACTGTCAGACCCGCGCAGCTATGGCCACTGGGTGGTGGGCGCTGACACCATCCGCGATGCAGACCCCGCGTGGCCGGCCGAGGGTTCCCGGTTCTATCACCGGGTGGGAATGGGACCGCTAAAGCTGAATGATCACACCGAGGTGCTGGAGGTCGATCCCCCACGGAAGCTGGTTCTTCACGCCCGCGCTCGGCCGCTCGGCACCGCCAAGGTGACGCTGCTCCTGACTCCGCAGGGCGACGCCACCCACGTGACAATGCGTGAGGAGGCGGGGGATCCTCTCTCGCGCCTGGCGATCAACCCGCTGACCGACTGGCTCGTGCACCACCGAAACGTCGAGTCGCTGCGGCGCTTGAAGGGGATCGCCGAAACCCGTGTGGTGAGCTCGTGATCACATCACCCCCGCCAGGGCCGTAGGCGCCTCATGCCCGCCAGGGCCGTAGGCGCCTCACGCCCGCCAGGGCCGTAGGCGCCGGTCGGCTAGCAGCGCTCGAGCGGCTGAGCGGCCTCCCATGCCGTGCACCGACCCGCCGGGATGTACCGACGCACCAGTGACGTAGAGGCCGGACAGGGGTGTGCGATGGCGGCACAGCTCGGGGGCGGGACGGAAGAAGAGCTGCTGGTCGAGTTCCATCGAGCCGCCTCCCAGGTCACCACCGACGAGGCTGGGGTTCTCGGCCTCGGTCCGTCGCGGGTCGCGAACTGCCCGGGCCAGGACCGTAGCGGAGAAGCCCGGCGCGAACCGTTCAAGCTGTGCCTCGATCCGCGATGCCACCTCCTCGTCAGAACACTCGTAGCGGGCCGGCACGTGGGCATAGCAGTACAGCGTGTGATGGCGCGCGGGCGCTCGCGTGTGGTCGTAGAGGGTGTGCTGTCCGACAACCAGCGCGGGGCGCTCGGGCACCTCGCCCCGGCTCCCGGCCTGAGCCGCCCGCGAAAGCTCCTGCAGGTCGCCGGCCACATGCACGACGGCGGCCTCGCGCGCCTCGGGAGCCGTCCACGGCACCGGCGTGTGCAACGCGTAGTCCAACTTGAAGGCGGCGGTTCCGTAGCGCCAGATACGCAACCGGCGGAGCAGCCGATCGGGCAGCGCTTGCTCGGGAAGGATTGCGGCCAGGGGGCGGGCACTGATCGTGGACACCACATCGCGAGCCGGCAGCTGTTCCCCGCCGCTCAGCTGGACGCCCACGACTCGTCCGGCGCGTACCAGGATCCGCTCCACATGCGCCTGACAGCGAACAGCGACTCCCTCCCGGGCCGCGATGCCCAGCAGCGCGCTCGTGATCTCCCCCTGGCCGCCGGCGGGGTATGGCCAGCCATGTGAATGGCCCAGCAGCTGGAGCAGAAAGCCGAACGCCCCGCTGCCCGCGGTCGACGGCGGCAGCCCGGAATGCTGCGCCGAGCCGGCCAGCCACGCCGTCGGACGGCGGGCTCCGTTGAACACGTCAAGGCCGAATGCCTCTACGGAGCCGGCCATCCGCCGAGCCAGCAGCAGGGCATCGCGACGCAGCGCCGCTCCTAACGCGAGCGATTGTCTCACCGGCGGTAGCGGTCCGAGGATCGCTTCGACGAGCCGCTGAGCCAACGGTCGGAACTGTTCGATGAGCTCGCCCCAAGCCACCCCTGCTCCCGGATGAGCGGCCTCCAGCGACGCGACCGTGGCGGCGAGGTCATGATGCAATGCGATCGCCGTCCCGTCCTCGAACGGGTGGGCCATGATCGCGTCCGGGCGCACCCACCGAAGTCCCTCGGCCTCGAGGTTGAGCTCACGCATCGCCGGGGAAGCGACCGTCATCGGATTGAACCCGGCGCAGTGGTCGTGGACGAACCCCGGCAGGGTGGCCGCCACGCTTGACGACGCGCCTCCGGGTGCCGGTGAATGCTCGAGCACCAACACGTCAAGTCCGGCGCGGGCGAGGTTGATCGCGCAGACCAGACCGGCGGACCCTGCTCCGATCACGGCAACACGCTTATCGCGGGTCATCGGGCGACGCGGTTACCCGCTGAGCGTGCGCTGAACCATTAATGCACATGGTGAAAAGGTCACCTGGCGCGACGCGCGCTCGTCTAACGTGAGGCGAGACAACTATCGAATGGGACACATGAACAGTTCACAACAGAAGGTCGTGCAGTATCTCAGCGAGGCTCGCGCAAGTGAGAACGCGCTCGTGCGCACGCTCCAGTCTCAGATCGCGATGACTCCGCGCGGGTCCTACCGCTCCGCCCTGGGCAAGCACCTCGACGAGACCCAAGGGCACGCCCAGCAGGTTGCCGATCGGTTGGACGCGCTTGACGGCGGTGCGAATCCGATCGCGGCCGTGGTCGGCTTCTGGGAGGACGTGATCGGGCAGGCGCTCGCGTTGAGCAAGACCCCGCTGGATCTTCTGCGCGGCTCGGGCGGTGAGGAGAAGGTGCTCAAGAACGCCAAGGACGCGTGCGCCACCGAAGCGTTGGAGATCGCTACCTACACCGCGATCGAGCGGCTTGCGCGCGCCGTGGGTGATGATGACACGGCCGATCTGGCCCAGCGCATCCTCGCCGACGAGGAGCGGATGCTGCAGCGCATCATGCGCGAGATCCCGACGCTGACCGACGCGGTGGTCCGCGCCGAGGTCAAGGGGCAGCCCTCCTACGACATCGCCACCACCGGAGCGGGCGAGGCGGTCACGCACGCCGGGGCGGCGACCACCCGCGCCGCGGGCAAGACCACGGCCGCTGCCAAGCGCACCGCTCGGCAGGCCCGCAAGGTCCCGGGCGTGGCCCGCGTCGAAGGTCAGGTCAAGGGGGCCGTCGCCGGAGCCGATGATCTGGCGATCGCGCGCTATGACAGCCTGACGGCCGACGAGATCACCGCCAAGCTGCCCGCGCTGTCGCAGATCGACCTGGCCAAGATCGACTCCTACGAGCGCACGCACCAGAACCGCACCACGATTCTCAGCCGAATCACCCCGCTGCGCGGCAACGAGCCGTGGCCGGGCTATGACGAGCTGACCGCCCCCGAGGTGCAGGCCGTGCTCGCCGAAGGTGACGACGAGCGCGTCCAGGAGGTCCTCTCCTACGAGCGCGCCCACAAGGACCGCGCCGGCGTCCGTCACGCCGCTGAACGCGAAGTCACACACGCGTAAACGCTCACCGATTCCTCCACCGCCCAGACATCAAGCGGGCGGTGGAGGAATCATGGCAGCGCCGCCCGCGGTCAGAGTGGCGCGGCGACGACGTATCAGCGGTGGCGGCCGTCGGATGAGGGATCACAGATCGTTGGAGGATGAATGCCCCGACGCCAGGGCGCTACCATCTGTATGGATGGTATACGGATGGTTTGAAGCTGGCGCCAACATCGGGACGAGGCAGAGATGGTCGATGTCGACCGGAGCGAGAAGATCACGATCAACGTGGGGCTGGTGGACCTGGGTCAGATCGACCTGCTCGTGAGTGAGGGGTTCTTCGCGAACCGCACGGACTTCATTCGGACGGCCATCCGGCGGCAGCTGGAAAGCCGCTCGGACGCTGTCGACAGGACGGTGGCCCGACGCGAGCTGGTTCTCGGCATCGAGCACTACAGTCGCGACGCTCTCGAGCAGCTCCGGGACTCGGGTCGGATGGTGGAGCTGCGTGTTCTTGGGTTGGCCACGATCGCCGATGACGTTTCGCCCGAGCTCGCCGTTGCGACGATCGCAAGGGTCGAGGTCCTGGGTGCCTTTCGGGCGCCCCGCGCGGTGAAGGCGGCGCTTGCCTCGCGCACCACATGATCACCTACCGGAGCCGGGCGATCCCGATCGCACGGCGGCGGTGTCCGTCCATCGAATCACCGATCTCGCGGCGCTAGCCGCCGACCCTCTCTGAAAGGAACGTGCGATGAGCCCGGAAATGAACACCTCGATGGCCGAGGCGTTTCGACTCACACGCGTCGGGCGGTTGACCGAGGCCACCGCGGTACTGCAGCGTGGTTTGGCGAGCCCCGCCACCGCCACGGCGGGTGGATCCCCTGCCGCGCAGTCTTTCGGCGAGCTCCGCCGTCTCGGGTTGCCGGTGTCAAGCAGTCGTAAGCTGCCCGGCCTGCCAGGCATCGTCAGTTCGGCCAGCCATTCCGGAGGCATACGATCGTCTCGCGATGGCGCAGCAGCGAGGGCTGCCGCCGCGCCGGGCGGTGAGACCCGTCACCTCACCCACACCGAGAGCGCCGGGACACGCAGCTACGACGTCTATGTCCCCACCAGCTACACCGGCGAACCGGTTCCACTCGTGGTCATGCTCCACGGAGGCAAGCAGGAGGGGTTGGACTTCGCAGCCGGCACTCGCATGAACGAACTCGCCGAGCGGCACACCTTCTTGGTCGTCTATCCACACCAATCGAGGGCGGCTAACCACGGCGGCTATTGGAATTGGTTCTCCGCCACCGACCAACACGCCGACGCAGGGGAGCCGGCGATCATCGCGGGCATCACCCGCGCGGTCATGCGCGACTTCGTCATCGATCCGACTCGTCTCTACGTCGCCGGGCTGTCCGCCGGTGGCGCCATGGCCGCCGTCATGGCCGCGACCTACCCCGATCTCTACGCGGCGGTCGGGGTGCACTCCGGGATCGCGTACCGCGCCGCGCACGACGTCAGCTCAGCGCTCACGGCGATGCGAACCGGAGGTACCCCGACCGCGACCAGCGCGCTGCCGCTGATCGTCATCCACGGCGACCGCGATCCGATCGTTGCTCCAGTCAACGCAGACAAGCTCATCGCCTCTCGGGTCTCGGCAGGCGACATCACCGGCCACGAAGCACCGATCACGACCGGCAGCGACAGCGGGCGCCGCTACACCCGGACTGTGCACCACAATTTCGGCGGGGTCGCCGTCGCAGAGTCCTTGATTGTCCACGGCGGCGGTCACGCCTGGTACGGCGGCAGTCCCCTTGGCTCCTACACCGACTCACAAGGCCCTGACTCTTCGGCCGAGATGATCCGGTTCTTCCTTCGGCGCTAGCCGATCCGACGCTCGTGCCCTTCCCACTCATTGTCGCGCAGTTCCTTCTTCTGGATCTTGCCGGTGGAAGTCTTGGGCAGCGTCGTGATCTCAACGGCACTCGGGCGCATGTAGCCAGTCAGAGCCTCGTTGGCGAAGTCCAGGATTTCCTGCTCGGAGGCATCCTCGCCGTCGGCGAGCTCGACGAAGGCCTTGGGTCGCTCGCCCCACTTCTCGTCGGGCGTGGACACTACCGCGACTGCTGCCACGGCGGGATGTTCGGAGATGGCTTGCTCAACTTCGATTGTCGCAATGTTCTCGCCCCCGGAGACGATGATGTCCTTCTTGCGGTCACGTAGCTCGATGTAGCCGTCGGGGTGGCGGACCGCTAGGTCGCCCGAGTGATACCAGCCGCCCGCGAGCGTCTCCGCCGTCCGCTCCGGGTCGTCGAAATAACCCGTCATGACGTTGTTGCCGCGCATGAGGACCTCGCCGAGCGTCTGACCGTCTGCCGCGACCTCGTCGCCGTGGTCGTCGACGACGCGCACCGCCTCGGCCACAACGTAGTGCACGCCCTGGCGGCCGAGAAGCTGTGCCTGCTCCTCGACAGGCAGCTCATCCCATCCCTCCTGGCGCTCACAGATCATGTAAGGCCCGTACAGCTCGGTGGAGCCGTAGACGTGGATCGGCCGGATCCCGGTGTCGGTCAGCCGCGTGAAGAGTTCGGCCGTGGGCGGCGAGCCGGACACAGTGGTAATGACTTCGCGGTCGAGCTCGTGCGCTTGCTCATGGTCAAGCACCGACGCCTGCACGGTCGGCGCGCCGTTGTAGTGGGTGACGCCCTCGGCGTCGATGAGCTCCCAGACGCGCCCGGGGTCGACCTTGCGCAGACAGACGTGACGACCCCCGACGGCGGTCACCGCCCAGGTGAAGCACCAGCCGTTGCAGTGAAACATGGGGAGCGTCCAGAGATACACGCTCTCCGCGGTGAGGCGTGTCTCGATCACCTCGCCCAGTGCGTTGAGGTAGGCGCCGCGGTGGTGGTAGACGGCGCCCTTCGGGCGGCCGGTCGTCCCCGACGTGTAGTTGATCGAGATCGGCGCGTCCTCGTCTTCCAGAACGCTCGGGAGGGGATCGGGGGAGTTCTCGTCGAGGAACGACTCGTAGGGATCATCCGGCGCTCCGGTGTCGTCAATCCGAACCGTGTGCTCGACGTTGGCGCCGTCTACGAGCTTTTCAAATTCATGGTCGACGAAGACGAAGCGCGCGCCCGAGTGCTCAAGGATGAACTGGACGTCGTCGGAGCTGAGCCGATAATTGATGGCCACGAGCACGCCGCCGGCCGCCGGCACGCCGTAGTGCGCCTCGAGCAGCGCGGGAATGTTCGGAGCGATGAACGCGACCCGGTCGCCCTTCTCCAGGCCTGCGGCGCGCAAGCCCGAGGCCAGGCGGCGCACCCGCTCGCCCAACTCTCGGTACGTGTAGCGCCGTTCCTCATGGACAACGGCGACCTTGTTGGGGTACACCAACTCGCTGCGCAGCAAAAAGCTCACCGGGTTGAGCTCACTGCGATGGGCACGCCGCACCTCAGGGGCGTCGCTGATCTCGCTCATCCTCGTCCTCCTCGTCGATCGTTCCCTTCGCTCTTCCCGGCTGCAGCCGGAACAAACCACGGCCCGGCGGCGCAAGCTCGCCCACACGTGCCCGCATCGCGTGGCAGCTTCTCTCCGAGACTGCTCTGGTGCTTATGGCGGTCGATGTACCTCCTGGTTCGTAACCCCCAATCGGGGGGACTCTCATGGCCAATTGATTTGGACGCCGAGATCGGTGGGAACACCGCTCAAGACAAGGAATTGCGCGGCGTCGCTGCTGGACCGACGGTTGTGTTGGAGTCCGGGAAGCGACGCACCAAGGAGCGCATTCCGAGGAGAGACAGCATGTCCGAGCATTACGAAATCATCAGCCACGCCCGTGGAGAACCACGTCCCGCCGGATGCGTCGGAGTTCGTGTCTATGTGCGGCTGTCTGGCTGCCCAAGCCGCTCGTGGTCGCAGGCCTTAGGCGCTCGCTTGGCCACAGAGTTGACCGGCCACGCCGCCGTGGGGCACCTGCGAATCAACATCAACGAGATCGTCCAAGGCGACCAGATTGTGCTTGACGGCGTCGAGTCAAGCGAGGCGCCGGCGCTTGCTCAACCGCTTCAGCGGGCGATTGATGGCACGAACCATGCGGCGAGAAGCGACTCGCATCAGGCGGCAAACGCGACGCCGCAGGAGGCGGAGGCGATCGCCGGGCAGATCGCGGCCACCGAGCCGTAGGAGTGCCTCGGAGCGCCTGGAGAGCTAGGCGGCCCGGCGCAGTGTCCGCTGCTGCGCAGGGACCTTGTAGATGAATCGGCGTCTCGCCTCGTGGTAGCTGCGATCGCGGCCGAAGAAGCACTCATGGCAGCGCGCCAGCTCCTCGGCGCGGTAGGCCTCGAGGGGCTTGACTCGCTCGTCGCCGGCGCGGCGACGTCGCTTGTACTCGAGGCGAGCCGGGTGCAGGCCGTCGTTGGCGACTCGCTGGGCGAGGCGCCGAGTCTGGTCGCGAAACGCGTGAAGGCCAGGCCCGAGGACGGCGTCGAGCAGCCCGATCCGTGCCGCCTCGCGGGTGCCGATGGGATCAAACGGTGGCTCCACGAGCCGCGCCGTCGTTGGCCCGCCGACACGGCGCGGCAGTAGATAGGTCCAGTACTCCGATCCGTACAGGCCGCCCATGTGCCCGTAGTACGGGTTCAGGGCAATGCCCTCGCACGCCAGGACATAGTCGGCGGCGATCGCCAGCGGCACGCCGCCGGCCGCCGCGTCCCCGGCGAGCGCGGTGATGACGAGATGCGAATCGGTTTCGACGATGTCGCCCACCAGGTCATCGATTGCGACGAGGTTCCGCCAGGACTCCGCCCCCGGGTCGTCGGCGGCCTCGATCACGCCGAGATGAATCCCGTTTGAGAAGCAGTCATCGCCGCCGAGCAGCACGATCACCTTCGTATCTCGCATCCGCGCGTACGCGTAGGCGTCGCGCAGCCGCCGGCAGTGCTCGGTGCTCATCGCGCCGTTGTAGAAGTCGAAGCGTAGATAGCCCACGCCGGCGTGCTCCGCATATGCGATGTCGCGGTAGGTGTGACCCTCGGGTGCCCGGTCATCGAGCGAAACGTCGATCTCGGGCGCGCGAGGCGCGATGCCCGCCCGTTCGAGGGCGCGCGCAGCCGGCAGCTTGAAATGCGGCTGCGCGGGCGCATTGCGCTGTTTGAGCTGAGTGATCCACACGGCGCCGTCGACGGTGGCGCGGCAGATCGCGCCGTGGCGCTGAGCGACGACCTCGCCCGGTGTTCCCCGCAGGGTCCGTTCACGATGCACGCCGAACAGGTGGAACTCGCATCCGTCGATCGTGTCGAGCACGCCCGGATGCCCCTCCGCCGCGCGGATCTTGCGGATTACCTCGTCAGCGCGGTCGGTCCGCCAGTTGATCGCCCTGTCTGACTGGCGCATGAGGGGCCGGGCGCTGCCGGTTGCCGGCGTGGATGGGGGCCGGTGAGCGTTGCTGCGCCGGCCGTTGGCGATCTGCGCAACCGCTTCCAGGAGCGCCTCGATCGCGGCGTGCCGCACCTCGTGGCGGTACAGGCTCGCCTTCCCGGCGTGTCGCATCCGGAAGCCCCGCGTGGCCACCGGATCGCCGGCGTCGAACTCCCCGTTTGCCTCCAGCACGGTGACTCCCCACTCGGTGGCGCCGAGCTCGATCGCCCAGTCGAGTGACGAAGGCCCGCGGTCGCCGGGGGGGCCGGGATGAACGATCAGGCACCGGTGGTGCCGCCACACCGTCTCGGGAATCATCGTCTTGAGGAACGGGCAGACGATGAGCTCCGGATCATGGTCGCGCACCGCCGCCTCCATGGCAGCGCCCGAATCCACGACCGCGACCTCCACCTCGTGCCCGAGCTGGATCAGGGCGAGCCAGCTGCACTGACTGAGGCCGTTGTGCGCGGAGACGAGGAACAGAATCCGCAGCGACCGCCCACTCGCGCCTACACGCGGCTCCGCTATCGAAGTCAGGAACTCTGGTCTGCGTCCATGAGTGGCGGTGTTCTTGCGCATGGCGGGTGCTCCCGGTCCGGTGGAGGTGGTCTGCGCGCGCCGCGGCGCGCCGCTGTTATGAGTCAGAGCGCGGCGGGCGTCAGGAGATACGTGTTGGCGCAACCGCCACGGCGTCGCCGCGTCGTCCGGCCGCTTCGCGACGGTGGCCACCGACAGCTCGTGCCCGCTGGATCACGAGGTCCACCGGGCGTAGGATCCACCCACCGAGAGCCGGGAGGTCGTGCGTGGGGTTCGTTCGTCGGAGGGGGAAAACGGGGGAGCGGGACGCCGTCGACGTGAACGGGTTGGTTGTCCACGCCCCGGCGCCGCCGGTGGGAGGCCCGCACATCGGGCCTGGCTCGCATGCGGAGCTGCGGATCTGGTGCGATTGGGGTGCGGGCGGGAGGGTGCTGGCCGGACGGATGCGGTTGACCGAGGCGCATTGGTTGGTGCCGGGCATGGAGGTTCCGGTCCTGCTCGACCCCGACAAGCCCGAGCGGTTCGAGGTGCAGTGGGACCGGGTCCCGTCCATGGAGGCCCGCGCGGCTGCCAACGATCCCGCGCTGGCGGACCCGATCGCGGCGCGCCGGCGGGTCGCGAGCGTGCTGGGGCTGACGCCGTCCGAGACCGGAAGCTCGCGCACCGAGGCTGTGGAACGTGCGCTGGCGGACGCTGCCCGTCGGTCGGCGCCCCCGGGTTGGCAGTGTGCGGTCGTGATCATCGCGACGATTCGGGGCCGCCGGGTGATCACCGGGGACGCTGACAACGCCTCCTCGCACGACATGATCACCTACAAGAAGGGCAGCGATGCAGTGCTGTCGGTCAACGTCGCCGGCCGCCGGCCGTACGCGTTGTTCGTGCATCACTTCAAATGCGAGGTTGACCTTCTGGAGACGGAATGGCAGCCGCTGCCGGCGCTGGTCTCAGCTGACAGTCCGAGCGAGTTCGAGATGCTGTGGGACGAGGTGCCCACTCACGATCGGCAGCTGCAGGATCGGATTGCGGGCTCCATCGCCGCGCAGCAGGAGCGCTCCGCGATGGTGGCCGACTTCAGCCAGAGCCAGATGGCCGCCCTGAACCAGCTACCACACGTCGCTCATGAACCCGGGGCGTCCTCCGCGGCAGCCGATCTTGGTGCACTCAGATCGGACCTGGTCAGCATGGCCGCCGAGAACGCCAGACGCACGCTGCAGTTCGTGCAGGATCCGGAGATGCGGAAGATGTTGATCGAGCAATACCGAGCCGCGGGGATCGACGTCAGCATCGACAGCTAGCGACGCGATCTCTCCGCGACGACGGCGATCTTGCGGATCCGTCCGTCGCGCAGCCAATCGCTCCAGAGCCGGTGGGCGGCGAGCAGCTCCTCCAGCGCCCGGTCTCCGATCTGCCCGGCGATGTCCACGGCATCGGCGCTGAACGCGTCGATCAACGCATCAGCCACGGCGCGGTGGGCCCCGCTCCAGTCAGCGTGCCAGTGGACGTCCAGCCCGACCTGCGCCAGGCAGGTGAGCACGTCTTCCAGCGGAGTGAGCCACACGGTGTCGGCGTCTGGCATCCGCTCGCGCTCGGCCTCGGTGAGCGGCCGGCCCGATTCCAGGGTGAAGGCGAAGCGCCCGCCGGTTCCAAGTGCCCGGGAGACCTCGGCAAGCAAGGTCTCCTTGTCAGGAAAGGCGAGCATGGTCTCGAGCAGGAGCACCACGTCGAACGACCCCGGAGGGAGCGGGGGGATCCGCGCGACCTCGAACCGGCAGGGAAGGTCGCCCGTGCGCTCACGCGCGATTTCGATGGCGCCGGCGCTGAGATCCACCCCCAGGTAGGCGCACCCCAGCTCGCGAGTGATGAGCCGCCCCGGCCCGGCGACCCCGCAGCAGAGGTCCAGAGCGCGGACTCCGCGGGCAATGCCGGCCTGCCTCGCCAGCGCCAATATCTCCGTGGCGGTCATGAAGCTCTCCTGCCCGACGAACTCGCCGGGGGGGTACGCCGACACGCGGGCTCGCTCCAGCGCCCGGTGAAACGGAGCGCGCACATCCTGCTTCACGGCTGCACCGCTTCGTCCACGTGGCGCAGGATGTCAGCCGGAGGACGGGAAGGCTTTGGCCGCACTGGCGTCATGGTGGGCATGGAGTCTGAGCACGTAGCAGTCGCGCCACTGGGCACGCGCCGCGCGCCTCGACGGCGCGGTCGCGAGACCGCGACCGCGACCGCGCTGAGCGCCGCTGACCGTGTCACCCTCGTCCGGGCGACGCTCGCCGTCGGCGTGGCAGCGCTGGTGGCGGACTCGTTCAGCCACCCCATCCCGGTCGCGCTGCTGGTGTCGCTCGCCGCGGTTGCGCTCGTGCTCGACGCGGTCGACGGATGGGTGGCGAGGCGCACCCGGACGACGGCGATGGGCGCGCACTTCGACGCCGAAGTCGACGCATTCCTCATCCTCGTCCTCAGCGTGTACGTTGCGCGCTTCGCGGGCGCGTGGGTGCTCGCGATCGGCGCGGCACGCTATGTGTTCCTCGCCGCCGGCTGGCCGTTGCCGTGGCTGCGCGCGCAACTGCCGCCGCGCTACTGGCGCAAGACCGTGGCCGCGATGCAGGGGATCGTGTTGACCATTGCGGCCGCGCAGATCCTGCCGCCGGCCGTGACCCGGGCGCTCCTGGTGATCGCCCTCGCCTCGCTGGCCGAGTCGTTCGGCCGCGACGTGTGGTGGCTGTGGAACCACCGGCCCGGGACGCAGTTCGCGGTGACGGTTGATCCCGACCCCGGCACCGGGTCCACGGACCCCGCTTCCCCCGGTACGGGCCCGGCGGACGCCACTCCGCCCGACCCCGGCCACGGAAGCGCGCACGGACATCGACGCGCGCGCAAGATCGTTGCCACCGTGGTCACGCTGCTCGCCGCTGTCCTCGTATGGGCGGCCCTCGTCGCGCCGGACCAGCCGCAATATCTGACGCTGACCGGGTTCTTGAGGCTCCCGCTCGAGCTTCTCGTCCTGATCGCGTTGGCCCTTGTCCTGCCCCGTACACCTCGACGCATCGTGGCCGTCATCGCAGGACTGGCCCTCACTCTGGTGGTCGTCCTGAAGGTCATCAATTATGAGGTGTTCACGCTCTACAACCGACCGTACGACCCGCTCGGAGACACGAGTCAGCTCGGGAACGGGATCGAGACGTTGCGCTCCTTGGTCGGTGGTACGGAGACGAAGCTGATCGAGGTCGGCGCGGTTGTCGGCACCGTCGTACTGGCCGTCCTGCTGACGCTCTCGATGCTGCGGCTGACCCGGGTTGCGGCCGACAATCGCCGCTGGGCGCTGCGGGGGGTCGCGGGGCTCGCCGCTGTGGCGGCACTCTGCTCGGCGCTGGGCACTCAGCTCATCTCCCACACGCCGATCGCCTCCACGCTTTCCGCCGGCCTGATCGTGGATGAGGCCAACGCGGTGCAGGCCGATATCCACGACCGGAGCGTGTTCGCTGCCGAGATCAAGCACGACCCCATCGCCCGCACTCCCACCAACCAGCTGCTGACCGGCCTGCGCGGCAAGAATGTTCTGCTCGTGTTCGTGGAGGCCTACGGCCAGCAGGCGGTTCAGGGCCGCTCGTTCTCGCCGGAGGTCGATGCTGCGCTGGCCGAGGGGAACAAGCGGCTGAAGAGCGCCGGCTTCTCCTCCCGCAGCGGCTTCCTCACGTCGGCGACGTACGGCGGCATCAGCTGGCTCGCGCACTCCAGCCTGCAGGCGGGACTCTGGGTCGACAACCAGGACCGCTACAACCAGCTGATATCAGCCAAGCGTTTCACGCTGGCCGACGCGTTCAAGAAGGCCGGGTGGCGGACCGTCGTCGACGACCCATCCAACGACCGCCCGTGGCCACAGGGGAAGGCGTTCTACCACTGGGACAAGATCTACAACCGCTATCAGGTCGGCTATCACGGCCCCACCTTCACCTATGCGTCGATGCCCGACCAGTACATCTTCTCGGCATTCAACCGCCTCGAGCTGGCTAAACCCCACTCGCAGCGACTGTTCGCGGAGATCGACACGGTGTCAAGCCACATGCCGTGGAACCGCATCCCCGAGACGGTCGGCTGGAACCAGGTCGGCAACGGCTCGATCTACAACCACAATCCCCAGATCCACGAGACGGGGGCGTTCTGGAGCGACCCGCCGCGCGTACAGGCCGCATACGGCAAGTCGATCGTGTACTCGTTGGACACACTGACCTCGTTCGTCCAGCACTACGGCAACAAGAATCTCGTGATGATCGTCCTGGGCGACCACCAGCCGCTGCCGATCGTCAGCGGAGACCACTCCAACCACGACGTGCCGATCTCGATCATCGCCCATGACCCGAAGGTGCTCAAGCAGATCGGAAGCTGGGGCTGGAACGCTGGCCTGCAGCCCCGTCCGAGCGCGCCCGTGCGGCCGATGAGCGCCTTCCGCAACGAGTTCCTCAGCGCATTCGACTCGCATCCGGCGACCAAGTAGCCAGTGGCTGCTCCGGTTGCACCTGCGGCTGCCAGCTCCCGGTCTCGGCGCCTGACCGGGCTCGACGGCATCCGAGGCCTGGCCGCTCTGTACGTGGTCCTGGACCACGTTTTCCTGCGCACCTTTCCCGGTTACCCCGTCGACCACGCGCCGTTCTGGGCCGGCTGGCTGATCTACGGGCGCTTTGCGGTGGTCGTCTTCATCGTGGTGTCGGGCTTCTCCCTGGCGCTGGCGCCCGCCCGGCACGGCTGGCGGTTGGATGCGATCTCGGGGTTCGCGCAGCGGCGTGCCCGGCGAATCCTGCCCCCATATTGGGCCGCCCTCGCCTTCAGCCTCGTGGTGGCGTGGCTGATCGTCCCCCAGCCGGGGCGTGGGGTGCCCGACGGGACTTCGGTACTCGTCAACGGCCTCCTGGTGCAGAACATCGTTCTCGCGCACAGCCCCAACGCGGCGTTCTGGTCAATGGCCGTCGAGGCCCAGCTCTACCTGCTGTTCCCGCTGATGCTGCTGATGGTGCGCCGCCGGGGCGCGATCGTCATGGTCGCTGTCGCGACGCTTGTGGTGGCGGCGGTGGGAATCATGGGGCCGCACGTCTCGCACCTGGACACCTTCGTAATCCAGTCTCCACCCGACCTCGCCGCGCTGTTCGCAGTCGGCATCCTCACCGCCGGCATCGTGGGGGCGAGCCCGGCTCGCCGATCGTGGCCGTGGCCGTGGCTCGCGCTCGCCGCCGCCGTCCCGGTGGTGGCCACGATCTGGTGGCAGGGGTCGGTGTGGACGCTTGGCCACCTCTACTGGGTCGACCTCGCGCTGGGCCCGGCCATCGCCTGCCTTCTGGCGGGCCTGGCCACCGGCCGGCCGGCGCCGCTCCTGCGCGCGCTCGACACGCGGCCGATGCGCAGCCTCGGCTCGTGCTCATACAGCCTGTACCTCATCCATGCGCCGATCGTGGCCATCGTCTGCGATCGGATCGTCGGCGGCCGGGTCCCCCAGGGCGTGCCGGCGTTCCTCGTCTCGCTCGCCCTGGTGCTGCCACTGACGATCGTGTCTGCCCGGCTCTTCGCGGCGGTCTTCGAGACCCCGTTCCGGCGGCGACGCAGCCCGTCTGGGCCCGCCCGGCAGCAGCAGCCGCGCGCACAGGGGGTGCCGGCGTGAGGCAGACCGTGTGGAGGTGGGGCCGCGTTCTGGGCCCCGCCGTGGTACTTGGCGTGCTGGTCTGGCGCCTCGGCACGGGCCCGTTTCTTACCGGTGTGCGGGCGGTCGACGGTCGCGCGCTGGCGGCGGCGGCGGGCATTGCGCTGCTGACCACGGTGTGCTGTGCCTGGCGGTGGCAGATCATCGCCCGGGGGCTCGGCGTGCCCCTGTCTCTGCCCGCGGCGGTGGCGGCGTACTACCGGTCGGTGTTCCTCAACGTCACGCTGCCGGGTGGGGTAGTCGGCGACGTCCACCGTGGGGTCAGCCATGGTCGCGACGTGCGCGACGTCAGCCGCGGGTTGCGGGCCGTCGTGTGGGAGCGCTCTGCCGGCCAGGTCGTGCAGGCGTTCCTGACCGTCGCGGTGCTCCTCGTGCTGCCCTCGCCGGTGCGCTCGGCCATGCCGCTGCTGGCGGTCGCGCTCGTCGTGGCGCTGGCCGCCGCCGTCCTCGCGGCGCGGGTGCAGCCCGGGCGCGGCCACTCGACGTGGGCGCGCGTGCGGAGCACGCTGGCGAGCGACCTGCGTGGTGCGCTACTGGGCCGCCGGGCCTGGCCGGCGATCGCGCTCACTTCCGCGGTGGTCGTCGCCGGCCACGCGATCACGTTCCTGATCGCCGCGCGGACCGCCGGTGTCACCGCCCCGCTGCCGGAGATGCTGCCGATCGCACTGCTGGCGATGACGGGGATGGTGCTGCCCAGCGCCGCCGGCTGGGGGCCGCGCGAAGGCGTGACCGCCTGGGCATTCGGCGCGGCGGGCCTGGGCGCGCAACGGGGCGTGGCCGCCGCTGTCGTCTACGGTGTCATGGTGCTCGTTGCCAGCCTGCCGGGCGCCGCCGTCCTCGTGGTGGCATCGTTGCGCCGGAACCGGTCTCGGCGGCCGACCCAGTCGCGCCTCCGGGAGGAAGCCGTACATGCCTGACCGCCCCTACATCCTGCTCAGCTGCGGCATGTCGATCGACGGCTATCTCGGCAGCGCGAGCCCGCGGCGCCTGGAGCTTTCCAACAGCGCGGACTTCGACCGGGTCGACGCCGTGCGCGCCTCCTGCGACGCGATCCTGGTGGGAGCCAACACCGTGCGCAGCGACAACCCGCGGCTGCTGGTTCGCTCGCAGAACCGCCGGGAGGCGCGGACGGCGCGCGGGCTCCCGCCGTCGCCGATGAAGGTCACGGTGACCGAGCGGGTGGAGCTGGACCCCGGCGCCGACTTCTTCACCACCGGCGATGCGGAGAAGCTCGTCTACTGCGCGTCCCCGGCCCTGGTCGACGCCCGTTCCCGGCTGGGAGGGGTGGCGACCGTGGTCGACGGTGGCCGGCGCGTCCAGATGCGCAGCCTGACTGAGGACCTCGGCACCCGCGGCGTCCAGCGGCTGATGGTCGAGGGCGGCGGCCAGGTGCACACCCAGTTCCTCACCGACAACCTCGTTGACGAGCTCCAGCTGGTCGTGGCCCCCTTCTTCGTCGGAGACTCCCGGGCCACGCGGTTCGTGGGCGACGGCCGCTTCCCCTGGAATCCCAGCCGGCGCGCCACGCTCGCCGGGGTGCGCCAGATCGGTGACGTGGTGCTGCTCCGCTACGCGCTCTCCTCGCGCTTTGCGAGCGACTGACCGGGGATCGATGGCGCCCCCGCTCCCCACCGCGACCATCCGGACCCAGGTGCCCGTGCCGCTTCGGCTCGCCGACGGCTGCGCCACCGCCGCGCGGGTCTTCAGCTTCGACGGGCTGGCCGACGGCCAGGAGCACCTCGCCTTCGGGCTGGGCGATCGGGCCGCGGCCGTCACGGCCGCCGGAGGCAGGGGCGTCCCACTGGTGCGACCGCACAGCGAATGCCTCACCGGGGACGTGTTCGGCAGCGAGCGGTGCGACTGCGGGCCGCAGCTGCGCGAGGCCGTCGAGCGCATCGCCGACTCCGGTGGCTACCTGCTCTACCTGCGCCAGGAGGGCCGCGGCATCGGCCTGTACGCCAAGCTCGAGGCCTACGCGCTGCAGGACGCGGGGCTGGATACCTATGAGGCGAACCTGGCGCTGGGGCACCGCGAGGACGAACGCAGCTATCTCGTCGCCGCGCAGATGCTGCAGGCGCTGGGAGTGTCGCGGGTCGCCCTGCTCAGCAACAACCCTGACAAGGTTCGGGGGCTTCGCCGCTTCGGGGTGACCGTGACCGCGCGGGTGCCGACGGGCGTGCATCTGTCGGCCTCCAACGCCCGCTACCTGGCGACGAAGGCGCGCCGGGGCGCGCACACGCTGGACATCCCGCTGTCAGCGGGCTGAGGAGGGCGGTCGCCCGGGCAGGACGAGCAGGTCGGCGTGGTCGACGGTGACCGCGAGCTCTCCGGCTGCCCCCTGCGCCAGACGCCGGTGCGCATAGGCGTCGACGCCCGCGGCGAGCTCCGCCTGCTGCTCGCACGCGGCGTCCACCCACCCGGCGAACCACTCCGCCGTTAGGTCGGCCTGCGCGGGGCCGAGCCGCCATGGGCTGGGCCGAACGAGGGTTTCGGCTCCGACGCGGTCAAACGCCTCCACTGCCCGCGCGGCAGCGTCCGGGCCGAGAAGGCGCCCCCGCTGCGTCGGGCGGCGCTGATGGGCATCGAAGGCGGCGGCCACGCGGCCGTCCAGTGGATCCGCCGGGGCTAGCTGGACGCGACCGACGACCGACAGCGTCAGCAGGACCGGGCAGTCGGCGCCGGCGCAGATGGTGACCAGTCCGGCCAGGTCCGTCTCGGTCAGCAGGTCCAGCAGGGCCGAGGCGGTGATGAGGGTGGCGCCGGCGAGGTCGCCCGGGCCCAGCAGGGTGATATCAGCGCACCGGGCCTCGAGGGTGACTTCGGCCCCGTCGGCGGCCGCGCCGGGGAGGTCGGCGGCGGCGACCGCCAGCAGGTCTGCGTCGCGATCGTGCACAACCCAGTGCTGGGGCCCGGGCAACAACGGAGCGAGCCAGCGGCCCATGGCGCCCGTCCCGCCGCCGAGGTCGTGGATCACCCAGCGACCGGTTGCCGGGGGCTGCCCCGCGATGCACTCGGCGAGGTCGCGGGCCCGGGCGGCCGCGTCGGCGGGCTCCCGCAGGGCCAGCCAATCCGGGCTGACCCGGATGATCTCACCGCTCACCGCGACGCCCCTCCAGGACACCAGCCACCACCGACGCGGTGGCCGACCACTCGGGCAGCGTCTCGCGCCGCTCGCGCGCGGCCCGGCGCAGCCGCGCTCGCAGCTCGGCGTCGCCGAGCCACGCCCGGAGCGCGGCGCCGAGTGCCGAGGGGTCCTCCGGCGCGACCAGCAGCCCCGGCCGGATCCCGTCGGCGCCGAGACCGAGTGCCTCGCTGAGCCCGCCGATGTCGGCGGCGACGGCCGGCAGGCCACGCGCCAGGGCCTCGGTGACGACCATGCCGTACGTCTCGGCGCGCGACGCGAGCACCAGTAGATCCGCGGCGGCGTAGGTGCTGTCCAGCGCGGCGCCGGTCCGCGGTCCCGGAAAGGAGACGCGGTCGTCCAGCCCGACGTCCGCCGACCGGCGGCGCAGGCCCTCCACGAACGCCGGGTCGCGGTCCAGGCTGCCCACGCACACGCAGTGCCAGGACAGGTCGGAGATCGTCGCCAGGGCCTGCAACAGCACGTCGTGCCCCTTGTCAGAGGTCACCGCCGCCACGCACAGCAGCTCCCGGCCGGCGGGCGTCCCGTCGGCGAGGCCGGCGGCCGACACGCCGGGCACGGCGACGTGCACCCGGTCGGCGGCCAACGGATACAGCTCCAGCAGCCGGCGCCGCGCCCACACGCTGGTGGTGACGACGGCAGCGGCGGCCGCGAGGACCTCGTGCTCGCGCGCGCGGACCTCGCCCGCGCCGCCACGGGGCGGGCGGTGACCCAGCGGCAGGTGCACAAGCACGACCAGGCGCAGCCGGCCCGCGGCGGCCACGAGCACCTCGGGGGCTGTCGAGGCGACGAGCCCGTCGAGCAGTACGACGGCGCCGTGCGGGATCCGCTCGACCACCCCGGCGAGGGCGGCCAACGCCGCCGGGTCGGGCCCGTCCCAGAAGCCACCCACCGCATGCTCGTGCACCGACCAGCCGAGCGAGCGCAGCTCGCGGCAGACATGGCGGTCATAGGTGTTGCCGCCGCTCGGCCGCGCTGGGTCGTCGATGCCGTCAGGGATCACGACGTGCACCGCCGTCACAGCGACCGCTCGTAGCTCGCCCAGGCCACGTGCGATTCGTGCAGCGTGATGACGAGTGCGTCGAGCTCCCGCGCGGCGTCGCCCAGCGCGCCGGCACCGATCCTGTCGGCCAGCCGGTCCGCGACCACCTGGGCGAGCGCCTCCGTCGAGGTGTTCATTCCCGCGAAGGCGGGCTCGTCATCGAGGTTGCGGTAGGTGAGCTCGGCCAGCACCGCGTGTAGCTCCTCCGTGGCCCGCCCGATGTCGACAACGATGTTGTCGGCGTCGAGTGCGGCACGCCGGAAGGTGGCATCCACGACGTAGGTCGCGCCGTGCAAGCGCTGCGCCGGCCCAAACACCTCGCCGCTGAAGCTGTGGGCGATCATCATGTGATCGCGGACGGTCACGCTGAACACCTTCTACTGGCTCCCGTCGTAGGTGATGGTGTGACAGAGCGCCGGCAGGTTCCCCGCGGTCAGCTGGGCCATCACGTCGGGCAGCTCGGAGAACGGGGACTGCCCGGTGAGGAGGGCGTCGAAGGCCGAGTCGCGGAGCAGCTCGAGGGCGAGCGCCAACCGGTCGGCCGTGGTGCGGCGCCCGCGACGGGCGGGGGAGACCGTGCCGACCTGGCTGGCCCGGATGCCGAGGCGACCCGAGTGAAACACGCCGCCCAGCGAGAGCCGGACCTCGTTGTCGCCGTACCAGCTGAGGTCGATGACCGTGCCCTCGGGCGCGAGCAGCTCAAGCGATCGCTGCAGCCCCTCGGAGGTCGCGCTGGTGTGCACAACGAGGTCGCATCCGCCATCGGCCTCGGCCGGCAGCGCGAAATCGACGCCGAGCGCCGCCGCGACATCGGCCCGGCCGGGGTCGACGTCTGAGAGCGTGACCTGCATCGCCGGGAACCGGCTCAGCAGACGGGCGACGCAGCAGCCGACCATGCCGGCGCCGACGACCGTGACGCGGTCCCCGAGCAGCGGCGCGGCGTCCCACAGGGCGTTGACGGCGGTCTCGATGGTGCCCGCGAGGACGGCGCGAGCCGCAGGAACGCCATCCGGCACCACCGTCACCGCGCTCGCCGGGACCACGTAGGCGGTCTGGTGCGGGTACAGGCAGAAGACGGTGCGGCCACGCAGCTCGGCCGGTCCCCGCTCGACCGCGCCGACGTTGAGGTAGCCGTACTTGACCGGCCCCGGGAAGTCCCCCTCTTGAAACGGCGCCCGCATGGCCGCGTACTGATCGGGCGGCACGCCCCCCCGGAACACCAGCGTCTCCGTGCCGCGGCTGATGCCGGACCGCAGGGTGCGCACCCTCACCTCGTCGCGGCCGGGCTCGGGCACCGTGACGCGCCGGATCTCGCCGCGGCCCGGCGCTCGCAGCCAGAACGCGTCCGCGGAGACCGACATGCAATACATGCTATTTGGATGCAAGCGGGTGATGGAGCGCGTGCTCGATCGCCTCGAGGAGGTAGGCGCCTTGGACAGCTGCGGAGTCCTCCCGGACGGCGTGTCAAACTCTCGGTCATGAGCGCTCGTGGCGAACACGTGACCCTCGGCGGGGATGTATCCAGCGAGCGCGTCGTGGTCGAGAAGTGACACATTCGTTCGCCGGTTCCCACCATGGGTCGCCCGCGCAGCCTCGCCACAGACTTCAGGCCGTCTGCTGGACGTCGGTGTTCGTGTTCGTCGCGATCTGCCTTGTCGGGCCGCCGTCTGCTTCTGCCGCGCTCCTGTGTCACGGGGGCAGCGCGACCGGGTCGGTCGTGGGTCGACCAGCGAGCACGGTGGCGTGGCGTGCCGAGGTTCTCGGACGGACCGGCGTCTACGGTCGTGTCCCCCGCGCGGGCAGGAGGGCTGGGAGGTTCGTCGGACCGGCGCAGGCGTCGTGGTTGCTGGTGCTCGGTGCGGCTCGCGCCCGGAGCGGGCGGTGCTGGGTGAAGGTCCGGCTTCCGTGGCGGCCCAATGACGCCAGCGGATGGATTGACGCTGACCGATTGATCTTGCGCCCGACGAAATGGCGGATCGTGGTCTCAACCGCCGGGCGGTCGCTCTCGGTTTATCGCCGCGGGCATCTGGTGCGGCGCGTGCCGGTCGTGGTCGGCAAGCCTGGCACGCCGACCCCGGAGGGGTTGTTTTCGATCATCGGTGCGTGGCCCTCCGCGCCGAACGCGTTTCTGGGCTCGTGGATCCTGCCGCTGACCGCCCACAGCAATGTGCTGCAGCAATTTGACGGGGGCGACGGGACCGTCGGTATCCATGGGCGCGGCGGTGCGAGTCTGCTCGATCCGCTCGGGACGGCCAGTAGCCATGGCTGCATTCGGGTCGGTAACTCGTCGATCGATTGGCTGGTCGGCTTGATCCGAGGGTGGGCGCTACCGGGCATCCCGGTGCGGGTGCAGTGAGTTCCCAGCCGCGTCGGTTCACCGGGCCCGTTCGCTAGTTGGACGGCAACTGCACGAGGCCGGCGGCCACCGTCGCGATCACGGTGTTTGTACACCCCGGGTCGTAGCGCGTGCACTTGCGGCGGGGTTACAAGCGCGGTGCGGTTCTTTATAAGTCAGGGGTTTTCACGTCCCGTTCCGCGGAGGTGGTTGCTGTGCGTCCGAGCAGCATTGTCCGTCCTGCCCTGCCGCGTACGGCGATCGTCGCGTTGTTCGCGGTGTTGGTCAGCTTCGCCCTCCTTCAAGGAGGAGTCGCACGGGCAGATACCGTCACCACGAACTTTGACACCTTCAACCTGGGGGACGTCAACGGCCAGGGTGGCTGGACGAGCGCTCCCCCTGGATCGGGGATTCCGGGCTCCCCCACCGGGCAGTTTGACCAGGCCGTCGTGAGCACCGGCGGCAAAGTTCCCACGTTCGGACAGCAGGCTTTGCGTATCTCAAACGCGTATGCGAGTGGTACGTCGCCAACCAGACGTTTTCCGCGAGGGTGACGATCCAGCCGGCGAGGGTCAGACCAATTCGGTGTACACCGCCCAGTTCTCGTTTACCACCACGACGCCGGACTATCAGCCTGGGCTCTACATGAGCATCAGTCCGGACAACGGCGTGTGAGGGCGGATGTCCTATGTGACTCTGAGAGATACGACAGATGGCATCGCTGTCGCCCTCCAGGACACCCCTCTGGAAGATCGCGATTTCGTAGCGCATCCCCTTGCGCTGCTGGACCGTGGCGTTCCACATACGATCAAGTTCTGGATCAAGTTCAACCCCGGCCCGGACAACGACCTGGTACGGATCTCCATCGACGGTAAGGACACCGGGGAGTGCTACACGACGTGGGAGAACTTCATTCGCGCAAATCCCGAGGGGGAGACCGGGGCGGTGCTGCCGCCCACCAACAGCCTGCAGTTCCGCACCAGCGTGGCCGCTCCCGCAGTCGCCGGTGGCGGCTTTTTGTTTGACAACGTGACCATCACAACCGATAACGGCGCCGGTCCACCAGGTTGCGACGTGCCCATCGACAAGCAGGCCGACTCGCCCACGGTGACCGCCGGCGGCCTCGAGGGCTACCGGCTCACCGTCCGCAACCGTGGCCGACTCAGCGAGCGCAACCTCTTGCTGTGCGATCACATCCCGAACCACACGACATTTGTCAGCGCTGACCGCAAGCTGAGTCGCGTTGGCCGCGAGCGTTGTCTCCGGATCACGCGCCTCGGCCCCGGCCAAGACACCAGCGTTCACTCATGCTCCACGTCAATGCGAACGCGCAGCCGGGCACCTTGACCAACATCGCCGACATCACGCCGATAGCATTGCCAGGCGTGGCCCCCGTACCGCCCCCGCTAGGCGGCGGGGCACCCCCGGTGTTAAAGGTGGACCTGCCGGCGGGCGCCATCATTACCCGGATCAAGCCGATCCACAGGGTGAAGGCCATCGTGAGGGTCGTGGCAAGGCGGCGCGCTCTGCAGCCGCCGCCCGTCACCGGCTAGCGAGCATCGCCCGCCGTCGCCCTTCGGGGCAGACTGCTGGCGGTTCGAGTTACCGACGATGGAAACCGCCGCCCACGGCCGGGTCCAGCCGCGGGTGATCTCGTTCACGCTCTGGGCGTCGGCGGTCAGCATCGCCCTCAGCGCTTGAGCTCCATCGCGTCCGAGTACGCCGAGGATGCGCCGCGCCTCGCCCGTCCCTGGGCCGTCGGGCTGGGTTTGAATTGTGTTAGCGCCGGGTACGCGCAATGTTGGGACGGAGGGTCCGGAGCTCGATGTGCCGCCGGCCACATGCACCACGCCGTGGTCGTTGAGACCGGGCCCACGCCTCATCAGGCCATCCAGGAGAGGGAGGGATCACTATGCAGTCATCCGGGTCGCTAGCGCGCCGGTTGCTCGCCGTGGCGGGGGCCGCGCTCGCTGCCGTCGCGATCGCCGCGCCGACCGTCGGCGCGACGGGGCACCGCAGCACCAACGCCGCGCGCCCGCACGACGCGCAGCCGTTGCCGTACCAGAACCCGGTGCTACCGGTCAGTCAGCGGGTCCAGGACCTGCTGTCACGGATGACGCTGGCCGAGAAGATCGGTCAGATGACCCAGGCCGAGCGCGCCAGCGTGGACACCGTCACCGACATGTCGAAGATCACGACGGACAAGCTGGGAAGCGTGCTGTCGGGCGGCGGCTCGGTGCCGACCCCCAACACCCCGACGGCGTGGGCAGACATGGTCGACCGCTATCAGAAGGCTGCGCTCGCCACCCGGCTGCAGATCCCGATCCTGTACGGCATCGACACGGTGCACGGCGATGGGAACATGTACGGCGCGACGGTGTTCCCGCATGACATCGGCCTCGGCGCCAGCCGTGACCCGGCGCTGGTGCGCGACGTCGAGCACGTCGCGGCCGAGGAGACGCGGACGACCGGACCGCAGTGGGTCTTCGCTCCCTGCGTCTGCGTCGCCCGCGACGACCGCTGGGGCCGTACCTACGAATCCTTCGGCGAGGACCCGAGCCTCGTCAAGATGATGGAGACCGCGATTGACGGCTTCCAGGGCCCTCCCGGGCATCTCTCGGATCCCGACCGCGTGATGGCCACCGCCAAGCACTTCGCGGGCGACGGCCTGACCACGTACGGCAGCGGATCCAACGACCAGACGACGGGCAACTATCCCATCGACCAGGGCGTGGACCAGGTCAGTCACGCGACGTTTGACCGGCTCGCACTCTCGCCCTACGTGCCCGCGGTGCGTCAGCATGACGTGGGCGCGGTCATGCCGTCCTACTCCGACGTCCAATGGGATGGGGTGGGCAACCGCATCAACATGCACGCCAACCGGGATCTGATCACCGGCTGGCTGAAGGGCGCGCAGGACTTCGGCGGCATTGTGATCTCTGACTACAACGGCATCGATCACATCAACCCCGAGGCCGGCAACTCGCAGGCCGCGTTCGCCATGAGGGTGCAGGCGGGGGTCATGGCCGGCATCGACATGTTCATGCAGCCGCAGAATTTCGAGCAGTTCGAGTCCACGTTGACCGACCTTGTCAACTCGGGCCAGGTCCCGATGTCACGGATCAACGACGCCGTGAGCCGCATCCTGACCAAGAAGTTCGAGCTGGGTCTGTTCGAGCATCCGTTGACGGACCGCCGCTACATCAACCAGGTCGGCTCACCGGCCCACCACGCGCTGGCCCGCCGAGCGGCCGCCGAGTCCCAGGTGCTGCTCAAGAACGACCGGCACGTGCTGCCGATCCAGGGCCACCGCGACGTCTACGTCGCCGGCTCGAACGCCGACAACATCGGCAACCAGGCCGGCGGCTGGACGCTGACGTGGCAGGGTGGCTCGACCAACGTGATCCCCGGGACCACGATCCTCGACGGGATCCGCCAGGACGCTCGAGGCAACGTCACCTACAGCGAGGACGCCTCGGCGCCGATCCCGCGCAACGCCACCGGCATCGTGGTCGTCGGCGAGACTCCGTACTCGGAGGGCTTCGGCGACGTCAACGGCCCGCAGTGGGGGTTTGACCCCGGCGACCACGGCGTGCTGCGGCCGGTCAAGGACATGCAGCTGTCTGCCGCGGACAAGGCGGCGGTCGACAAGGTCTGCGCGGCCGCGAAGCGCTGCGTGATGGTGATCGTGTCCGGCCGTCCGCTGATCCTCGATCCGGCCCAGCGCGACGAGACCGACGCGATCGTGGCGTCGTGGCTGCCCGGCAGCGAGGGCGCGGGCGTGGCCGACGACCTGTTCGGCGCTCGGCCGTTCACGGGCAAGCTGCCCGTGTCCTGGCCGCGGACGCTCGCGCAGGAGCCGATCAACGTCGGCGACCCCCACTACAACCCGCTGTATCCGTACGGGTACGGCCTCAGGACCCACGTCGGACACGCGTTCGGCAACGCCAGGCACTGAAGCGCTGCGCCCGGGCCCTCCGTCGCGAGGGCCCGGGCGCCGTCGGCGTTCAGCCCGCGACGCGGATCATCTTCTTGTTGACGAACTCGTCGATGCCGAAGCGGCCCAGCTCGCGGCCGAAGCCCGAGCGCTTGACGCCGCCGAACGGCAACTCGACGCCCTCGAGGCCGGCGGCGTTGACGAACACCATGCCGGCGTCGATCTGGTCGGCGACGCGCATCCCCTGCTCGGAGTCGTTGGTCATCACGTAGGAGCCGAGGCCGAACGGCGTGTCGTTGGCCAGCTTGACCGCCTCGGTCTCGTCGCGGACGCGGTACACCGAGGCCACCGGTCCGAAGAACTCCTCCTTGTAGGCATCGTTGTCAGGCGTGATGCCGGTCAGGATGGTCGTCTCGAAGAAGTTGCCGTCGTGGCTGCCGCCGGCCACCAGGTTCGCGCCCTGGTCGACCGCGCGCTTGACCTGGTCGGCCAGCCGCTCGGTCGCCGTGGCGGAGGAGAGCGGCCCGACCTGGACGCCCTCGTTGGTGGGGTCAGACGGGTGGACCGCGGTCAGGGCGGCGCTGAACTTCTCCATGAACTCGTCGTAGAGCGGATCCACGACGATGAACCGCTTGGCGGCGTTGCACGCCTGGCCGGAGTTCTCCAACCGGGCGCCCACCGCCGACTCGACCGTCGCGTCCATGTCGTCGGTGCCCAGCACGAGGAACGGATCCGATCCGCCGAGCTCGAGCACCACCTTCTTGAGGTTGCGCCCGGCGATCTCGGCGACGGCGGCGCCCGCCCGCTCCGAGCCGGTCAGTGAGACGCCGCGCACGTGGGGATCGGCGATGACCCACTCGATCTGCGCGTTGGTGGCGAAGATGTTGATGTAGGCGTCCTTGGGGATCCCCGCCTCGTGGAAGATCTGCTCCATCGCCAGTGCCGACTCGGGGCACTGGGGAGCGTGCTTGAGCAGGATGGTGTTCCCGACCACGAGGTTGGGCCCGGCGAAGCGCGCCACCTGGTAGTAGGGGTAGTTCCACGGCATGATCCCCAGCAGGAGGCCGTAGGAGCTTCGTCGCACCAGCGCCGAGCCGTCGCCCTCGAGCAGCTTGATCGGCTCGTCGGCCATCATCGATGGGCCATTGTCGGCGTAGTACTCGTAGATGGCGGCGGAGAAGTCGACCTCGCCGAGCGCCTGCTCGATCGGCTTGCCCATCTCGCGGACGATGATCTCGGCCAGCTCCTGGCGCTTCTCGGTGTGGATCTCGGCGACCCGACGGATCGCCGCGGCGCGCTCCTCCACCGTTGACGACGCCCAATCGGAGTGCGCCTGGTCGGCGCGGACGATGGCGTCGCGCAGCTCATCGTCGCCGATCGTCGGATACTCGCGGACGGTCTCGCCGGTCGCGGGGTTAATGACTGCGTAATCGGCCATGGTTTCTCTCCCTCGGTTCGTGTCGTCGCTGTGTGACCTCAGCGCTGCGTCGCGTAGCCAGGGTATCGGGCGTGCTCGGGTTTGAGCTCGCCCCCTCGGCTTGATCGATCCGGTCAGTCCGCAGCGTTCTCCGGCTCCGGCGCAGGCGGCTGACCCGTCGCGCTTGCGCCCGCTCGCGCTTGCGACCCTGCCCGTAGATGCGCCGGGCCCACCACGAGCCCGGAGAGGCGAGGCGGACGATGCCGACCAGCGACGCGAGAGGGACGAAGATGCCGACGAGCCCGAGCCGCGGCTTGCCCTTGAGGATCACCGCGGCCGCCAGCAGGACGTCGATCGCCACCGCGGTGAACAGCGTGGTACACCCACAGCGCGAACTCGTCCAAAGTCAGCCCGGCGGCGATTCCGAACAGAGCGGCGAGCACCTCGTTCCACGGGCTCACCGCGTTGACGGCGAAACCCAGGAAGCCGCTGGTCAGAATGAGCACGATGCCCCACACCAGGTGGTGCAGATGCAGCCCGCTGCTCGTGCTGACGCTCCCCGGCCACCACGGCACACGAGGGCTCCGCATGAGCCGGGCGCTGGTGCGGATAAACAGGAACGACGCCAGGAACGCCGCCAAGCGCCACGAACCCCGCGCGCTGACCCGGCCGGTCCAGAAAGCTCGCTGGCAGGTCCAGGCTCAGCATGACGGCGCCCACGAAGGCCAGCATACGGCCGGTCCCCATGGATGGGCGACGAGAATCTTGACACCGCGCGAACCGGGTCCGTAGAGTCGCCCGAGGCACCGGGCTTCGGGGGTGACGGGCGAGCGATGGCACACCGTTTTGCTGTACTGCGTCGCGCCCTGACGAGCCCGCGCCTGCGACGCGTCGAGGCGGCGTTTCTCGGCTTCGGCATCAGCGAGTACGGCGTGTGGGTGGTGGTCCTCGTCTTCGCCTACCGCCGCAGCGGCACGACGGGAGCGGGCCTGATCGCGGCGGTGCAGCTGCTGCCGGCGGCGGTCCTTGCGCCGCTGACCGCACGGCTCATCGAGGCGCGCGGCGCGGCGACGACCCTGGTTGGGGGTTACGTGGCCCAGGCAGTGTCAGTGGGAACCACCGCCGCCCTGATGCTGGCTGGCGCTCCGTCGCCGATCGTCTATGCGGGCGCGGTGATCGCCTCCTGCGCGGTGACGCTGACACGACCGGCCCAGAATGCGCTCCTGCCCGCGGTGGTCGAGACGCCGGCGCAGCTCACAGCCGCCAACGTCGTGTCGGGCTGGGTGGACAACGTGAGCGTCCTGGCAGGTCCGTTGATCGCAAGCGTGGTGCTGGTCAGCGCCGGATCGGGATGGGCAATGACCGTCTTCGCGGTGGTCGTCGCGAGCTCGGCGGTCACGGTGGCGCCATTGCGCGGGCTGGGGCGGGGCAGGGCCGATGAGGAAGAGGAGGAGAGTGAGAGCTCTCTGGCGGCGGCGATTCGCACCGCCCCCGGCGCGCTCCCGGCGCTGGCGATGCTGACCGCCGAATACGCGGTGCTCGGCGCACTCGACGTGCTCGAGGTCGTCCTGGCGGCCATGGTTCTCGGGCTCGGCGCGGGCGGCGCCGGCTATCTGGGCGCGGTGTTCGGCGCGGGCGGACTGATCGGCGCCGCCGCCGCCCTCGCCCTGGTGGGCCGCCACCGGCTCGCGCGGCCGCTGCTCCTGGCGGGCACGCTATGGGGCGCCGCGTTCGTCGCGGTCGGCGCCTGGCCGACGCTGGGCCCGGCCCTCTGCCTGCTGGCCGTCGCCGGCGCAGGCCGCACAGTGCTTGACGTCGGCGGGCGGACCGTTCTCCACCGCACGGTCCCGGCGCAACTGCACGGGCGTGTCTTCGGTGCCCTGGAGGGTCTGGAGATGGCCGGGCTCGCGGTCGGATCGTTGGCCGTGCCCGTGCTGGTGGCGATCGCGGGGCCGCGGGGAGCCATCGTCGTGGTCGGCGGGCTGCTCATCGTCGTTCCCGTTCTCACCACGCCGACGCTGCGGGACATCGAGCATGCTGCGCCGACCCTGGACGTGGAGCTTGGCATCCTGCGCGGCAGCCCCCTGTTCGCAATGCTCGGTGCGCCGGTGCTCGAGGATCTCGCCCGCGCCCTGAGCCGCTTGCACGTGTCCCCAGGGGAGACCGTGACGCGCGAAGGCGAGCCCGGGGACGACTACTTTCTCATCGCCGGGGGCGAGCTCGAGGTCTCGATCGGCGGTTCACCGGTCCGGGCGCTCGGCCCTGGCGATGGGTTCGGCGAGATCGCCCTGTTGCGCGATGGGCTGCGCACGGCGACGGTCACCGCGACCTCGGGGGCGACGCTGTACTCGCTCGAGCGCGCGCCGTTCCTCGAAGCCGTGACCGGCTCGAGCCACGCTCACCGGGCCGCACGTGAGCTTGTGTCCGCGCGGCTGGCGTTGCCGGATCCTCCAGGCAGCGGAAGTCCGTCAGGGCTGATAGACGTCTGACCGTGGCGACCGGATTTGTCTGGCACGAGCGATACGCCTGGCATGACGCGCGCGGATTGCTCGATACGTTCGGCCGTGGCGCGCTGTTCGAGCCCGAGCCGAGCCTCGAGAGCGGTAGCGCCAAACGCCGCCTGCGCAACCTGATCGATGCCGCCGGGCTGCTGGCGAGCCTGACCGAGATCGACCCGCGCCCGCTCGAGGACGACGCGTTGAAGGCCCTGCACGCCGGCGCGTACGTCGATCGGATCCGGACGGCGAGCGCGCATCACGGCGGCGATGCCGGCGGCTCGACGCCGTTCGGACGCTGGACGTACGAACTCGCCGCGCTCGCCGCCGGGGGCTGCGTGGCGGCCGTTGACGCCGTGCTCGACGCCCGCGTCGACAATGCCTATGCGCTTGTGCGCCCTCCCGGGCACCACGCTGGTCCGAGCGGTGGGTGCGGCTACTGCGTGTTCAACAACGTCGCTCTGGCGGGGCTGCACCTGAGAAGCGCCCGTGGCCTCGCGCGCGTCGCCATCGTCGACTGGGACGTCCACCACGGCAACGGCACGCAGGAAGCATTCTGGACGGACCCGAGCGTCCTCACGATCTCCCTTCACCAGGAGGACCTGTTCCCGCCCGGAAGCGGCCTGGTGACCGAGAGCGGGGCGGACGCGGGGACCGGCGCGAACATCAACCTCCCGCTCCCGGCCGGGGCGGGGCGTGCTGCCTACCTCGCGGCGCTCGACCGTGTCGTGGTGCCGGCGCTGGAGCGCTTTGGCCCGGACTTCATCCTCATCGCGTGCGGCCTCGACGCCGGCATGCTGGACCCGCTGGGGCGGATGAATCTCACCAGCGAATGCTTCGCCATGATGACCGCCCGCCTCATGGCGGCCGCCGCCTCCGTCTGCGACGGGCGAATCGTGGCCTGCCACGAGGGCGGATACTCCACCGCCTACGTCCCGTACTGCGGGCTGGCCATCATCGAAGTGCTGGCAGGCGTGACGAGCGAAGTGGTCGATCCGTGGCTCACCGATGCCCGGCGGGTCCGCGAGATCCCGCTGAGGACGCACGAGCGCGAGGCGATCGACGAGGCTGCGGCGCTGCATGGGCTGTGACGAAGGGATGCGCCAGTAGCACCTTCAACAAGTTCATCCTCAACGACCTCATCAAGGGCCAGTACGGCTTTGAGGGCACCTTCACCCCGGACGCCGTGACCGCGGAGCGCGATGCCGCGGTGCTCAACGCAGGCCGGGCAGCTCGACGGCCTGTTCGGCTGGTCTCTGTCCTGAGCGGAGCCGTCGCATTGTGATGCGCCCGGGCCCTCCGTGGCGAGGGCCCGCGGCGCCGCCGTCAGCGGCCGGTGATCCGCGTGAGGACCGAGAGGGTCTCGGTGGCGGCGTCGGTGGTCAGCTCGAGGCTCAGCCGTCGATCGGCGAACAGGTCGGCGGGGATCCGACGCAGCAGGTGCAGCGTCAGCACCGCCGACCCGTTCTCAACCTGCGTCCGGCCGCCGGCATCGCCGAGGTCAGGCGACGTGATGTCGCGATGGAGCTGGTTGAGCGCGATCAGCTCCTTGCTGGGGAGCTCGAGGCTCACGTAGTAGCGCGTCGGCTGCAGGCAACGCACGCGCACACGAAGCCCCTGGCGCGCGATCTGCCGCAGCGACCGCGGATGGCTGAGCAGCTGGGACCGGCACGGCACCGCGCTGAACGGCGCGGACACCGCCGGCGTCGGATCGGCGCGCCCCAGATAGTCGACGGAGCGGACCCAGAAGCGAAACGCCTGCGGCGTGAGCGGCACTCGCAGCGTCCGCGAGCAGTCCACCCACGAGGTCGGAGTCGCGGATCCACTGGTCAGAGCGCACTGGGCGGTGTCCTCGTAGAGGATCGCGTCGGCGTCGTCGACAGTCCGGTAGTTGTAGGAGACCGGCACGGTGCTGCGGCCGGCGTGCTCGACGTCGAAGCTGGGTGACGTTCCGATCATGCGCGTGTCCGGGAGTGTCGAGTCGATGTGGATGTGGAAGCCGAGCTCGTCCAGCGGCTGGTTGGGGTCGTCGTCGGGCAGCGTGGAGTCAAAGATCGCGGCCGCCACGGTGTGGTCGCCATCGCTTGGGAACGCCGGCGTATAGACCCAGCACTGGCTCGCCGGGCAGTTGGCCGGCGTCTGGGTTCCGCACGAGCCGAACGGGCCCTGGTCTGACTGGCACTCGACGTGGACCGGCGTCGTCGAGCCGAAGTTGAACTGCAGGTTGATGGTGGGCTGGCGCGATCCGACGACGGTGTTGGCGTTGTCGACGCTGCGCCCGACTGGCGTGATCACGATGTCGTTGTCCGGCAGGTCGGCGCGGGCCGCCGGCGCGCCCAGGACGGTCAGCGCGCCCGCCGCGACGAACGCGGCCGCCGCGGCTGCCCATGACCTCCTTGCCAACCATCCTGTCCCCACGGCGCAACCCTACTTGTGCCGGCCATAGGATTGTCAACTCGACCCCAAAACCAGCAAAGGAGCCTCATGCCAGCCAACGGCAGCGCAGAGTGGAAGGGCGATCTGAAGTCGGGCGCCGGCACGTTCACCGCGGGGGACACCATCGCGGGGGACTTCTCGTTTCGCTCGCGGTTCGAGGACGGCCCGGGGGCCAACCCCGAGCAGCTCATCGCCGCGGCCCACGCGTCGTGCTTCTCCATGGCGCTGTCAGCGGCGCTGGCAGACGCCGGGACGCCCGTGAACTCGGTCAAGACCGACGCCGTGGTGACCCTGCGGTTCGTGGACGGGGCGCCCACGATCACCTCGATCAAACTCACCACGGTGGGCGACGTTCCCGGCATCGACGAGGCGGCGTTCCAGGAGGCGGCCGCGGGGGCCAAGGCCGGATGCCCGGTGAGCCGGGCGCTGGCGGGCGTTCCGGAGATCACCCTGGAGGCGTCGCTTCAGTGAACAACTGAGCAGGAGGCCGTCGACCGGGCACCGCGCCACTCACGCGGGGGGCCCGGGCAGTCCCAGGAGGTCGATCAGCGAGATGATCAGGATGGCGCTGGCGATGCCGATGAGCCCATACCGGGCCGGGCGGAACGGGAAACGGCTACCGATCCCAATCAGGAACAGCACGGCGGCCAGGAGGACGGTCAGACGCACGTACTTGTCCTCGGTGGCCGAGGCCGCCGACCCCTCGGCGAAGAGCGCGTCGGCCTGCGCGTTCAGCGAACGGGCCTGCGCCGCTTGCGGCACGCGGTACTGCGGCATGTACGCCGGCCCCGGCGGCGCGTGGCGATTGGTCAACGGATGCGTGGCCAGCCACGCGTCGAACGCGGGCCGGTAGCCGGGGCGCAGCCGGCCCACCGCGATGCGGTACAGCCTGGCGTCGCCGGACGCATATGCGGTCTCGACCGCATTGAACGACACTGAGTCGAGCGTGCGGATCTGGTTGGCCTCGATGTCGGCCAGGTTCGCCTTCCCGCGGATCGTGGACGCCTTCGCCAGCGTCAGCGACGAGTGGGTGCCCCATTTCGCGGCCGAGTACCCCGACCATGCGGCGAGCAGCGCGACGATCGAGAGGATCACCGCCTCGACGATCGAGATCAGCTCGTTGCGCGCACGGTGCTCTCCGCCGGCCGCGGCATGCTCAGAATGCTCCTTGTGCTCGGCGATCTCCTTGCCGACCTCGGCCGCCGACACGCCCTCAGGCACCGGTCACTTGCCTCTTCGCGCACACTTCCTGGAGGCTGGAAGCGAATGGGCCGCACACATCACCCGCTTCGGGTGATCGGGCCTAGGATGGCCCGATGAGCATGATCGATGAGAGACGCGAGATGGAGCGCGTCGGCGACCAGCTTGTGGCGTCGGCGCGGGCGCTGCGCGAGCAGCTGATCGCCGAGCAGGCCGAGACCGAGGAGCGCGCGACGTTCTCCGAGGCAGTCCACGAGGCACTCCTGGAGGCGGGCTTCTACCGGATGTACGTCCCCAAGCGCTACGGCGGCCTGGAGGTGGACGTGCCCACGTTCATGCGCGTGGGCGTGGAGCTGGCGCGCGGTGACATGGGCGCGGCCTGGGGCGCCTGCCTGTCGGCCAATCACGCATTGCAGGTCGGCTCGTGGTTTTCCGAGCAGACCCAGGATGAGGTGTTCGGCGGCGGGGATTTCCGCGCCGCCTCGGTGGCCGCCCCCACCCTCCGGGCCACGCCGGAGCACGGGGGCTACCGCCTGGACGGAGCGGTCGCCTACTGCTCCGGGATCCCCTACTCCACCTACTACATGGGCCAGGCGATGCTGCCCGACGGCGATGCCAACGGCATGCCGCGGATGGCCCTGTTCGTGGCGCCGCGCGCGGCCTTCACCCAGCTCAACGATTGGGGCGACACGCTGGGGCTGAAGGGGACGGGCTCGCACACGATCCGCTTCGACGGCGCGCACCTGCCCGCCCACTACGTCCTGGAGGACGTCAACATGGTGGACGTCGCCGTCGAGAACGGGACGCCGGGGCTCGCGCTGCACGGCAACCCGATGTACTCGGGCCGCGCCCTGGTGATCTTCACCCTATCTCTGCTGTGCACGCTGGTCGGCGGCGGCTACAACGCACTGGACGAGTACCGCAACTGGGCGCTGGACAAGCCGACGCCGCTGCCCCCGTTCGGTCCGCGCTTCCAGGACGCGGACTTCCAGCGCTGGTACGGGGCGGCGTTCATCAAGCTTCAGACGGCCGAGGCGGCGATGATGCGCTGCGCCGAGCTGCACATGGAGGCCTGCCGGCGCAACGCGGCCGGAACCGAGCCCTACACCTGGCCGGTGGACGCGCGGCTGGCGGCGATCGCCCGCGAGGCGATGGTCCAGTGCTGGGAGGCCGTGGAGCAGCACCTGTTCCGCACGATCGGCGCCAGCGCCATCAAGAGCGGTCAGCGGTTCGAGCGGCTGTTCCGCGACCTCGCCACCTCCGCCGCGCATCGCAACACCCAGCTGCGCGACGAGTTCTGGCGCCAGCTCGGCGCGATCGAGCTCGGCGTCCCGTACCCGAGCCCCGCCGGCACCTACCCGCCCGGCCCCGCTAACCCGGGCCCCACCCACCCGATACACCCGCCGCGCTGACGGGTTAGCGCTCGTGGCGGGCGCGGGTCGTGTACACCCCGGTGGGGTGGGCGTGGTAGCCCTTGGCGCCGATCTCCAGCGCCAGCGGGCTGCGCGGATCCTCCCCGGCGGTCAACCGGTCCAGCGCAAACCGGAAGTCGTAGACGGGTGACCAGCCGAGCTCCTCGCGGGCATGGGCGTTGACATAGACGCGGTCGATGACCGGGAGCATCGTCCAGCCGCGGCGGGCGTAGATGTCCTCGTAATCCGGGTACAACCGGCGCACCACGCCGGGCGCGTCACGATGCAGCTCGGCGACGTCGTTGGGGCCGAATGGCGTGGTGGCGCTGATGATGTAGCGGCCGAAGCCGATCGCGGGGGCACGGTCCAGCGCCAGCAGGTGGGCATCGGCCGCGTCCTGCAGATCGACGCGCCGGTACAGCAGTTCGTTGACCTTGAGGTTGAGATCGTCGAACGCCTCCCGGGCGTGCGGGCGGTCGTCGTCCTCGGGGAAAAACCGCGACGTGCGCAGGATCAGGCAGGGGAGACCGTGGTCGCGCCACACGAGCTCGCAGAGGTTCTCGGCGGCCGTCTTGGTGACCCCGTAGATGTTGCGCGGCACCGGCACGACGTCCTCCGTGATCCAGGCCGCGGGCGCGCCTGCTCCCGGGGTCAGGGCGCGGCCGAACGCGCTCGTGGTGCTCGTGAACAGAAAGCGGCTCACGCGCGCCGCCACCGCCTCCTCGAGCAGGTTCAGCGTCCCGGCGATGTTCGTGTCCACGAAATCGCCCCGCCCGTGCGAACCGACGTGGGGCTTGTGCAGCGTCGCTGCGTGCACCACCGCGTCCACTCCCGCCACCGCCCCGCGGACCCACTCACGGTCGGCGATCGAGCCGACGACGCTCGTGTATGGCGAGGCGAGCAGGTCGAGCCCGACCACGTCGTGTCCGGCGTCACCGAGCACCCGGACAAGCGCCTCGCCGAGGTGGCCGGCGCTCCCGGAGACGAGGACCCTCACTGAGAGCCTCCGGCAACTCGCGCGCGCAGCGCCGCCTTCAGGTCGCCGTCGCAGAAGGCGGCGTCGATCGCGGTCAGCGTGATCGTCTCCAGATCCTGTTCGCTGAACCCCAGGCGCTCGGCGCAGACCCGGTACTCGCCGCCGATTGTCGCGCCGAAGTACGGGGGATCGTCCGAGCCGAGGGTGAGGCGCACACCGGCATCGCGCAATCGCGGCAGCGGATGCTCGTCAAAGCTGGGAAACACCCCGAGCACGATGTTGCTCGTGGGGCAGGTGTTGAGCACGATCTGCCGCGATGCGATCTCGGCCACGAGCCGAGGGTCCTCGATCGCCCGCACGCCATGATCGATGCGGGCGACCGGGAGCGTGAGCGCGGCGCGCACGCTCTCTGGGCCCGCCCATTCGCCGGCGTGGACGGTGCAGCCCAACCCGGCCGCGGACGCGATCCCGTAGGCCTCCGCGAAGTCCGTGATCGGGAAGTTGGCCTCGTCGCCGGCCATCGAGAACCCCACGACGTACGGATGGGTCTCCTCGGCGGCGTAGCGGGCCACGCGCAGCGCCTGCTCGACCCCGAAGTTGCGGACCGCCGAGATGAGGATCCGCCCCTCGATCCCGTGGCGCTCACGGGCGTCGTCGATTCCCTGGGCGATCCCGTCCATGTGGTCGGCGTCGCTGAGCCCGATCAGCGCGGCGTGATCGGGCGACGCGGTGAGCTCGACGTACATCGCCCCCTCGCTCGCGCAGTCGCGCAGGTACTCGTAGGTGATGTCGCGGTAGTCCTCGGCGGTGCGGATCACGCTCGCCGCCAGGTCGTAGGTGCGCAGGAAGTCGAGGAAGTCCGCGTAGTGAAAGCGCCCGTGCTCGTTGAGCAGGCGGTCCGGGAGCGCCATGCGGTTTCGCTCGGCGAGCCGCTGGACGAGCTCCGGAGTGGCCGTGCCCTCGAGGTGGACGTGGAGCTCGGCCTTCGGCACGGAGTCGAGTGTCATCGCAGCACTTCGATCACCGTCGGCATGGACTCAGCCGGGCCGTCGCCCACGGCGAACGCGCGGCGCAGCTCGCCGGCGGCGCGCTCGGCGCTCGCATCGTCACGGGCGTGCACGAGCGCGAGGGGCCGCTCCCCCGGGCCGACGCGCTCGCCCAGGCCCGCGACCTCGGTGAAGCCGACGCTGTGGTCCACGGGGTCGGTCTCTCGCGCCCGTCCCCCGCCGAGGCCGACCACGGCGATCCCGACCGCGCGCACGTCGACCGCCGCCACCGTCCCCGCCTGCGCCGGCTCCACCGCCCGCACCACCGGCGCTGCCACAAGGTACGCATCCACGGCCTCGAGCAGATCCGATGGACCTCCGAGCTCGGCCACCATCGCGCTGAACCGCTCGGCTGCCGCGCCGCTGTCCAGGGCGCGCTCGGCCGCCGCCACGGCGCCGGCGACATCAGGGAACACCCCGCCCAGCACGAGCAGCTCCGCGCTCAGCGCCAGGGTCACCTCCACCAGGCGCTCGTCGCGCGCGGCGCCGGTGAGGTGATCGATCGACTCGCGCACCTCCACGGCGTTGCCGGCGCTCCGGCCGAGCACCTGGTTCATGTCGGTCAGGAGCGCCGCCGTCGGCAGGCCGTTGCCGCGGGCGACCTCGACGATGGCCCGCGCGAGCTCGCGTGCGCTGTCCACATCCGGGAGGAACGCGCCCGATCCGACCTTGACGTCCATGACCAGTGCGTCGAGGCCGGCGGCCAGCTTCTTGGACAGGATCGATCCCACGATCAGCGGGATCGACTCGACGGTCGCGGTGGCGTCGCGGATCGCGTACAGGCGGCGGTCGGCGGGCGCCAGGCGCGCGGTCTGGCCGACGATCGCGCACCCCACTCGGGCCACTGCGGCGCGCAGCCGTTCCGAGTCAGGAGCGACGTCGTACCCCGGGATCGCCTCGAGCTTGTCCAGCGTGCCCCCCGTGTGCCCGAGCCCCCGGCCGGAGATCATCGGCACCGACGCGCCGCAGGCCGCGACGATCGGCGCCAGCAGCAGGCTCACCTTGTCCCCGACGCCTCCGGTTGAGTGCTTGTCCAGCACGGGCCCGGTGACGCCGGCGTCGCCCCATTCCAGCACGTCGCCCGAGCGCGTCATGGCGCCGGTCAACGCCACGCGCTCGTCCGGCGTCATCCCGCGCCACACGATCGCCATCGCCAGCGCGCCGACCTGCGCGTCGGTGACCGAGCCGTCCGCGATGCCCGCCACCAGCTCCGAGATCTCGCCGGCCGACAGCTCTCCGCCGTCGCGCTTTCGCCGGATGAGCTCAGCGACCAGCATCGCCGCCTCCGATCCGCTCCAGGAACCGCAGGAGCAGGCGGCTGAGATCCGCCGCCGCCCGCTGTCCGTCGCGCAGTGTCTGCTCGTGGCTGAGCGGCACGTCGGACAGGCCCTCGGCCAGATTCGTGATCGCCGACACCGCCGTGACCCGCAGCCCGCAGTGGCGCGCCACGGTCGTCTCGTGCACGGTGGACATGCCCACCGCGTCGGCGCCCAGCCGTTCGAAGGCGCGGATCTCGGCCGGCGTCTCGAAGCTGGGCCCGCTCACTGCCAGGTACACCCCGCGGGCCAGCGGGAGGTCGAGCTCCGCCGCGGCGGCTTCCAGCTCGGCCAGCAGCGCCGGGTCATAGGCGTCGCGCATCGGCGGGAAGCGCTCGCCGACGGCGGGGTCGTTGGGCCCCATGAGCACGTTGGTGCCGGTGAGGTTGATGTGGTCGGTGATCGCCATCAGCCGCCCGGGACCGACCTCGGGGCGCAGGGAGCCCGCGGCGTTGGTGAGCACGAGGATCTCTGCCCCCGCGTCCCGCAGCGCCCGGACCGGCACCCGCAGCGCATCCATCGGCCCGCCCTCGTACAGGTGCGCCCGCCCCTGGAGCACCGCGACGGGGACGCCGGCGATCCCACCCAGGACCGCCCGCCCGGCGTGGCCTTCGACGGTCGGGCGCGGGAACCCTGGAAGCTCGTCGTAGCCCACCACCACCGGATCGGTCACCGCGTCGGCGACCGCGCCCAGGCCCGAGCCGAGCACGACGCCGACCCGCGGGCGATGCGGGGCGCGCTGGGCCAGGACCGCGGCGGCCTCGTTCACCGCCCCAGCTCGCCGCGTCCGAACGACAGCGGCAGCAGCTCGGCCAGCGTCGGGGACTCGGGCGTCGCTCCCGGTCGCCCCAGGTACACCGGCGTCTGCGCCGATCCGAACTCCGCCAGGCGCTGACGGCAGCCGCCGCAGGGCGGGCACACGTCCACCTTCTCGGCCACGACCGCCACCGCGGTGATCGCCGATTCGCCCGCGGCCACCAGCGCCCCCAGCGCCGACGCCTCGGCGCACTGGCCCTGTGGGTAGGCGACGTTCTCAACGTTGGCACCGGCGTAGATGGCGCCCGTGCGACCGCGCACGGCGGCGCCCACCCTGAAATCCGAATAGGGCGCGTAGGCCACCCGCATCGCGGCGTCGGCCGCGCGCAGGAGCGCCTCGGCGCCGTCCAGCAGCAGATCCGAGTAGCCGACGGCGACGAGTGCGTCGTCGGCGATGGCAAGCTCGGAGCGCAGCCGCGCCACCTTGCGCGCCGCCTCCTCGCGGTCGTTGAGCCCCGGGCCCACCAGCGCCTCCAACTCGATGAACGTGCCCAGCCCCGCGACGTCATCGAGGTGGATGCGCACGTTCTCCCACGCAAACAGCCGCCGGTGCTTGACCACGACCACCGTCGTACCCAGCGCGGCGTCCAGCGCCTCGCGCAGCGTCTCTGCATCCGCCGACCCCGCCCGGATGAATGTGCTCTCCTCCGGCTCGGCGGTGTCCGGACGCCGGTAGGCGATGAGCTCGGCCGCTGACCCATCCTGCTCGCGGAGCTTGAGCCGGCCGCGCCGCCCCGCGAAGTACGTGTCGCGCTGGTCCAAAACGCCCTCGTCGGACGCTCCGAGCGCCAGGCAGCGGGCGGCGGTCGCCTCTGGATCGGGGTCCCGAGCCTTGATCTCCACGTTCACGGACGCCATGGCGGCCTGAGCCTACCGTTAGGATCGCCGCGTGGCCCAGCGCGTGATCTGCGTCGAGCATGCCGTCCTCGCCGACCGCCTGTCGGTGATGCGCGACCGCGCCACCCCGCACGGGGTGTTCCGCCAGGCCGTCTATGAGGCTTCGGCGATCATGGCGGTCGAGGTGGCGCGAGCGCTCCCCGTCAGGGAGGTCGACATCGAGACGCCGCTGGAGAGCACCCGCGGCCTGCGGCTGCGCGACGAGATCACGGTCGTCCCCGTCCTGCGCGCCGGTCTGGGGATGGTCGAGGGCTTCCTGCGCCTTGTCCCCGACGCACGCGTGGGGCACCTGGGCATCCAGCGCGACCATGAGGACCACGCGCCGGTGGACTATTTCGAGCGCCTGCCGCCGCGGCTGCCCGACGTCCCCGTCTACCTGCTGGACCCGATGCTCGCCACCGGGGGCAGCGCGGTGCGCGCACTGCATCACCTCAAGCGCGCGGGGGCCCGGCACCTCGAGCTCGTGTGTCTGGTGGCCGCGCCCGAGGGCCTGGCCGCGCTGGAGGCCGAGCACCCCGACGTGCCGGTCTGGACCGCCGCCATCGATCGCGAGCTTGACGAGAACGCCTACATCCGCCCGGGCTTGGGCGACGCCGGCGACCGCGTGTTCGGCACGTCCTGAGCGGCGTCGCGGTCAAGCCACTTGTCCGTGGCTCGGTGCTCGTAGCCGGCCAGAGCGTCGAGCAGCGCGCCCGCGTCACTGTCGACCAGCAGCGTCTCCCGGTGCTCTGAGCGCAGCAGCCGCTCGGCCACCATGTGGTCGAGCATCGCCAGCAGCGGCTGCCAGTAGCCGACGACGTCGAGCAGACCGATCGGCATGCGATGCAGGCCGAGCTGGCTCCACGTGAACAGCTCGAACAGCTCGTCGAGCGTCCCGGTGCCGCCCGGCAGGGCGATCACGGCGTCCGACAGCTCGGCCATCAGCGCCTTGCGCTCGTGCATCGTGCCCACCTCGCGCAGGTCGGTGAGCCCGGTGTGGGCGATCTCACGCTCAACGAGCTGGCGCGGGATGACCCCGGTCACCTCGCCGCCGGCCGCCAGCGCACCGTCAGCCAGGGCGCCCATCAGGCCGACGCTGGCGCCGCCGTAGACCAGGCCCAGGCCGCGCTCCGCCAGCAGACGGCCGAGCCCGTCGGCCGCCGCGGCGTACTCCGGTCTCGCACCAGGGCTGGAGCCGCAGAAGACGAGGACGCGCATCATCACCAGCCCACCCTAGACAAACGGCGTCCCCGGCAGACCCGGGGCGTCGCGGCCGGTGAGCCAGCGCATCACGCTCGCGCCGACGTCGGCCAGCGCGCCATCGTGGCGGCGCCCGCCGTGGCCTGCAAACGACGCCAACAGCGGCGCGTACTCACGGGTGTGGTCGGTGTGGTTGGTCGTCGGGTCGACGCCGTGATCGGCGGTGAGCACCAGCAGGTCCTCGTCGCCCAGCAGCGACAGCCACTCCGCCACCGCCGCGTCGATCGTTCGCAGCTCTCCGGCAAAGCCGGGCACGTCGTGCCGGTGGCCGTAGAGCTGGTCGGTCTCCACGAGGTTGACGAAGACGAAGCCCTGATGCAGGTCACGCAGCAGCGCCGTGGTCGCGGCGATCCCCTCGGCGTTGGTCGCGCCCGGGTGCTTGAAGTCCACGCCGATCCCCGCGAACAGGTCGCGGATCTTGCCGACCCCGTGCACGGGCACCTCGGCGTCCTGGAGCTCCTGCAGGTAGGAGCGCGACGGCGGCGCCAAGGCGAAGTCGCGCCGGCCCTCGCGGCGGTGCCACGCGCCCTCCGTCCCGTCGAACGGCCGGGCGATCACCCGGCCCACGGCGTGCTCCCCGGCCATCACCGCGCGCGCGGACGCGCACACGCGATAGAGCTCGGGCTCGGAGAGCACGTCCACGTGGGCGGCGATCTGCAGCACCGAGTCCGCCGAGGTGTAGAGGATCAGCTCACCGGTCCTCAGGTGGTGCCCGCCGTATTCGTCGAGCACAGCGGTCCCACTGAAGGGCCGGTTGCAGCAGAAGCGCTGCGCGGTCGCCTGCTCGAGCGCCGCCACCACGCCGGCCGGGAAGCCCTCGGGGTAGGTCGGCAGCGCGCGGTCCACCCTGACGCCCATGAGCTCCCAATGCCCGGTGGTGGACTCCTTGCCGGGCCCCACGGCGCCGACCCGGCCGTGCAGAACCGGCGACGCCGCAGGGGGCACACCCTGAATCGGGACGATCGAGCCGAGCCCCAGCGACCCCATGACGGGCAGCTGCAAGCCCCCGGCCAGCTCGGCGAGATGCGCGAGCGTGTTGGTCCCCTCGTCGCCATACGCGGCGGCATCGGGCAACGCGCCCACGCCGCAGGCGTCCATCACGATGACAGCGGCGCGTCGCATGTGGAATGGATATCAGTGGGGCGATAGCCTCAGCATCCATGAGCCGTCGCCTGGCACACGTGGACCGCGTCGGGGTCGAGGAACGGGCCGCCCAGCTCGGCAAGCGCTCGATCAAGACCACCGCCAAGCAGCAGGGCATCCGGCTGGCCGTCTCAATGGTCGACCTGACCACACTCGAGGGCGCCGACACCGCCGGAAAGGTGCGCCATCTCTGTGCCAAGGCGGTGTGTCCGGCGCCGACGATGCCGGAGATCCCGTCGGCCGCCGCCGTGTGCGTGTACCCCGCGCTGGTCAGCGTCGCGCATGCCGCGCTCGCCGGCACCGGCGTCAGGACCGCCTCGGTGGCCACCGGCTTTCCCGCCGGCCAGGTGTCGCTCGAGGCCAAGCTTCGCGACACCGAGGATGCGGTCGCAGCCGGCGCCGACGAGATTGACATGGTCATCTCGCGCGAGGCGTTCCTCGCCGGAGACGACGCCCGCGTGCAGCGCGAGATCGTCCGGGTCAAGGACGCCTGCGGCGATGCTCACCTCAAGGTGATCCTCGAGACCGCCGAGCTCGGCTCCTACGACCACGTGCGCCACGCCTCGATGCTCGCCATGGAGGCCGGCGCCGACTTCATCAAGACCTCCACCGGCAAGGCGTCGAGCGGCGCCACGCCGGGCGTGTGCCTCGTCATGCTCGAGGCGATCCGTGACTACCTGGAGCTCACCGGGCGGATCGTGGGCTTCAAGGCCGCCGGAGGGGTATCCACGAGCAAGGCGGCGCTGCACCGGCTGGTGCTTGTCAAGGAGACGCTCGGCGACGAGTGGCTGACCCCCGAGCGGGTCCGGATCGGAGCCTCGAGCCTGCTCAACGACCTGTTGCTCCAGTACGCCAAGAGCGAGACCGGCCGCTACGGGCGCGCCGAGGACTTCTCCAGGGAATGACCACCGAGCAGCGCACCAGCATCGTCTGGGACTACGCCCCCGCCCCGGAAGCCACCGACCACGTCCGCCTGGCCGATCGTTACGGCCTGTTCATCGACGGAGGGTTCCGCGACCCGGCGCAGGCGCGCTACGAGCCGACGCTCAACCCCGCCACCGAGGAGCCGATCGCCGAAGTCGCGTGGGCGGGCCCCGCCGACGTCAGCGCCGCCGTCGACGCGGCCCGGGCTGCCCAGCCGCCCTGGGCCGCCCTGCCCGATCGTGAGCGCGCCAAGTATCTGTTCCGGATCGCACGACTCATCCAGGAGCGCGCGCGCGAGCTGGCGGTGGTGGAGACGCTGGACGGCGGCAAGCCGCTGCGCGAGTCGCGCGACGTGGACATCCCGCTCGCGGCCGCGCACTTCTTCTACTACGCGGGCTGGGCCGACAAGCTGAGATATGGCTTTCCCGCCCACCCCGCCCGCGAGGTGGCGCCGCTGGGGGTCGTCGGCCAGATCGTGCCCTGGAACTTCCCCCTGCTGATGGCCGCGTGGAAGCTCGCACCCGCGCTCGCCTGCGGCAACACGGCGATCCTCAAACCTGCCGAGACGACGCCGCTGACCGCGCTGCTGCTGGCCGAGATCTGTCAGGAGGCGGAGCTGCCGCCCGGGGTGGTCTCGATCCTGCCCGGGGATGGCGAGGTCGGCGCGACGCTCGTGCGCGCCCCCGGGATCGACAAGATCGCCTTCACGGGCTCGACCGCCGTCGGCCGCGACATCCAGACGGCGCTCGCCGGCCGGCGCGTCGGCCTCACGCTCGAGCTCGGCGGCAAGTCGGCCAACATCGTCTTTGAGGACGCGGCGCTCGACCAGGCGGTGGAGGGGATCGTCAACGGCATCTTCTTCAACCAGGGGCACGTGTGCTGCGCAGGCTCGCGCCTGCTCATCCAGGAGAGCGTCATCGAGGCGGTGATCGCCAAGCTGTGGACGCGGATGGGCCGCCTGCGCGTCGGCGACCCGCTGGACAAGAACACCGACGTCGGGGCGATCAACTCCGCCGAGCAACTGCAGCGGATCGAGACTCTCGTCGCCGCAGGGGAGGACGAGGGCGCGCAGCGGCGCACGATCGCCTGCGAGCTGCCCGAGCACGGCTATTGGTTCGCGCCCACCCTGTTCACCGACGTCTCGCCCGCCCACCGGATCGCGGTGGAGGAGATCTTCGGGCCCGTCGTCAGCGTGCTGAGCTTCCGCACCCAGGCCGAGGCGATCGAGAAGGCCAACAACTCGCGCTACGGACTGGCAGCCGGGATCTGGACCGACAAGGGGGCCAAGGCCTTCGAGGTGGCCAGCGCACTCCGGGCCGGCGTCGTCTGGCAGAACACCTACAACCACTTCGATCCCACGGCGGCATTCGGCGGCTACATGGAGTCCGGCTTCGGCCGCGAGGGGGGCCCGGCGGGGCTGCGTCCATATTTGAAGGTGGTGCGATGAGTCGGCTGGCGGTCCGCAAGACCTACAAGCTGTGGATCGGGGGAGCGTTCGTGCGCTCGGAGTCCGGTCGGCATGACCACGCCGCCCACGCCGACGGCGCGCCGGTCAACATCCCGCGCGCCTCGCGCAAGGATGTGCGCGACGCCGTGACGGCGGCGCGCAAGGCGTTTGGCCCGTGGTCGGCGCGCACCGCCTATAACCGCGGCCAGATCCTCTATCGGGCGGCCGAGGCGCTCGAGTCCCGGGCCAATCAGCTGGCGGCGGTCTCCGATCGAGATCAGGTGCAGGATGCGGTGGACGTGCTCGTGCACTACGCCGGGTGGACCGACAAGTTCCATGCCGTGCTCGGCGGCGTCAACCCGGTGGCGGCGCCGTTTCTGTCGTTCAGCCTGCCCGAGCCGACCGGGGTGGTGGGCGTCGTCGCGCCCGATGAGCCCGCGCTGCTTGGCTTGGTCGCCGAGGTCGCGCCCGCGCTCGCCGTGGGCAACACCGTCGTCGCGATCCTGTCGGAAGCCCAGCCCCTGGCCGGCCTGGACCTCGCGGAGGTGCTGGGCGTGTCCGACATCCCCGCCGGCGTGGTCAACCTCCTCTCCGGCCGCCGGTCGGAGCTGGCGGGCGCCCTGGGCGCTCACCGCGACGTCAACGCGATCGTCGACGCCGCCGGCGACGACGAGCTGGCCGCCGAGCTCGACCGCCTCGCCGCCGAGACGATCAAGCGCGCGCGCCACGGCGCCGCCGTGACCAGCTATGACACGGCGATCGCTGATGCGCTGGAGCGAATCGACGGGCTCACCGAGCTGAAGACGGCATGGCACCCGATCGGCGCGTAGCCGACGACTGATCGGTCTGACGCCGTCCGCGGCGGTTGAGCACGCCCTCGAGCATCAGGACCCGCCGCAGGATCGCCAGCGAGCTGGCGTAGGTCGAATCCATGCCGTAGTAGCTCAGCCCGCGCGCACCGAGTGTGCGCGCCTGGGTGTAGGGCGTATCAGAGGCGTAGTGGATGATGCCGAGGTCGATCGGCACCTTGGAGAAGTTGACGGCCTCGCCCACGGGGTAGCGATCGGCGTCGGCGATCTCGTAGACCGCGTCGCAGAACGGTCCCGCCTCCATCTCGACGACCGTGTAAGCCTCGCGGTAGTAAAAGTCCAGATAGGAGCGGTTCTGCAGGAACGTGCTCTTCACCGTCACCGCGCGCTGGTTGTCCAGCCCGGTCCCGAACCGCAGGTCCCCGGCCAGATCATCGACGCTGAAGGCGTTGTCGAGCCAGTAGGTGGACCCGGAGTGCTCGTCGTGCACGACGCTCGAGATCATCACGTCGCCGACGTCGGCGTTGAGCGTGGCCGCCTTGCCCAGGACGTACAGACCGCGCAGCGCAGCCCGGTCCACCGCGACCTCGCGCAGGATGTTGTAGGCGGCGACGCCCAGCGGATAGTCGATGTTGACGATCACCGCGTCGGAGGCGGCGAGCGCTTCGGCGTCGATGTCCCCGACGCGGGGATCCAGACCAGCCGGGATCAGCGACGCCAGCGGCAGGATCTGGGCCGGCACCCGCAGGCCCGTCGTGCTACGCATGTGCGTGACGCCGCTGGCCTGCTCGGCGGCCCGACGCTCGGCCTTGCCGGCGGCTCCTTTGACCGCGAAGTAGATGCGCGCGACGAAGTAGAGGAAGTTCTCCCACGACCCCTCGGTGCGGCCGTCGCGGAACGCGGCGAGCTCCTGGCGCAGGATGTCGTCCTCATCCATCGTCTCCACGAACGCCACGAGCTCTGACTCGCGATCCCGGGCCACCGAGGTGGCGATGTTGACGAGGCTGTGCGTGTTCGAGCTGACGAAGTACAGAGGCCGCTCGGCCAGCCCCTCGCGGTCCAGCTCGGCGGCCACCGGCGCCCACCAGCGTCGGGTGAGGCGCGCATAGCCGGTGTGCGACCCGCCGAACATGCGGATGCGCAGTGCCAGCCGCTCGGACGCGATCAGCCGCAGGTGCTCGGCGAAGCGCTCGCCCCACGCCTCGTGCAGGCGCGCCCAGTCCGCGACAGTGCCGCCGAGCAGCTGAGCGCACTCCTCCGGAGTGGGCTCGCGGTCGCTCACGACCTCGAGCCAGCCGGCGGCCCGCTGGCGCACGCGCATCTTGTTCCACTCGATCTGGAAGGCGACCAGGGTGGGGAGGAGGTCGTCCACGTCGGAGGCGCTGGCCAGCAGCACGGCGAGTGTCCCGGCGCGGTTGTCATACCAGCGCCGCCGCCGGGCGGGCGCCTCGGCCTCGTCCCACGTTTCGACGGGCATGCCGGCGCCGACGAAGGCCTCGACGTGCTGGGCCATGGCCACCAGGCGCGCGCCGACGATCCCGTCGGGCAGGCGCCGGATGGCGTAGATGAACGCGCCCAGGTCGAGCTCGTCGCTGGCGGCCAGCGGGTGCAGGCTCGAGCCGATCGCCCGGTGGGACGCCTCGAGCACCCGCAGGTGGGTTTCACCACTGGAGCGCAGCAGCGTCGTGTACGTGCGCTGGTAGAGCTCGATCTCGTCACTGAGGCGCTCCGCTCCCTCAGAACGACTGTCGATGCTCAGGCGGGCGACGGCCATCGGCTACTCCTTGACGTAGGGAATGCCGCTGGCTGCTGGAGGCCGCGACCGGCCGATCAGCCCGGCCACGGCAACCAGGGTGAGCACGTAGGGCAACGCCTGGAACAGGGTTGCGAGGGTCGCGGAGAAGGTGGGCAGCCGATCGGCCAGCGCGCTGGAGAACCCGAACAGCAGGGTCGCCACCAGCGCTCCGCCCGGGCGCCAGCGCCCGAAGATCACGGCGGCCAGCGCGATGAACCCCCGACCCTCGGTCATGTCCTGGCTGAACGAGCCCACGAAGGCGACCGACAGGTAGGCGCCGCCGAGCGCCGCCAGCATGCCTGACACGATCACCGCGACGTAGCGGATCCGCAGCACGGGCAGGCCGACGGTGTCGGCGGCGCGGGGCTTCTCGCCGACGGCCCGCAGGCGCAGGCCCCACCGGGTGCGAAACAGGAACACCGTGAGCGCCGGGACCAGCGCCAGGCCGATCCAGGTCATCAGGTTGGCGTCGCCGATCGCCTGGCCGAAGAAGCCGACGTGCTGGATGAGCGGCACCTTGACGTTGGGTACCTGGGAGATCTTGCTGGGGGTGCCGTTGGCGCCGTACTGGGCCGTGAAGAAGTACCCGGTAATGCCGAGGGCAAGGAAGTTGATCCCCGTGCCGCTCACCACCTGGTTGGCGCGCAGGTGGATCGAGAACCACGCGTGCACCAGCGCGAGCAGACCGCCGGCGGCGACGGCCACAAGCAGGCCGAGCACCCACGAGCCCAGGACGTCGGCGCCGTAGATCCCGAAGAAGCAGCCCATCAGCATCATGCCCTCCAGGCCGATGTTGATGACGCCGCTGCGCTCGCTGACGATTCCGCCAAGGGCGGCGAACAGCAGCGGGGTCGCGTAGCGGAGCATCGCCGCGACCAGCGCCGACCACACGAAGACCGTCTCCAGGTGGCCGATCCCGGACTCGGTGGCCGCGATCGCGCCGGCGATGGCCAGCAGCGACAGGCCCATGTCGACGACTCCGAGGCGGTGCTCCCCGCCGGTGTACGCGATCGCTCCGGCCGTCATCGCGGCGAGCCCCAGGAGGACCGACGGCACGGGGGTGCGGACCTCGAAGGGGGGGAGGGTGATGACCCAGGTCACCGCGGCCAGGACCATCCCCGCGATTGCCGTGTGCTTCGCGGACGCGATCCGCGACGGAGTGGCGGCGATCGTCCCGACGCTCACGCCGACGTGCCCTCGGTGCCCGCGGGCTCATCGCGCGGCTTGCCCCTCAGGCCCACCGCGATCCCGCGGCCCGACCTCAGCACGCGCAGGGCGATGACGTCGGTCGAGACCAGGAGCACGATCAGGCCCTGGATCATGTACGTGAGGTACTGCGCCAGGTTGGGGTCGAACACGGTGGGATCGAGGTTGCGCTGCGACGTGCCCGTCAGCAGAGCGCCGAACAGCAGCGCGGCCGCCACCACGCCGCCCGCGGTGTTGCGTCCCAGCAGCGCCACGGCGATGCCGAGGAACCCGATCTGCGACGTCTGGATGTCGTTGGTGAACAGGCTGAACTTCCAGCCGAGGATGTCCATGGACGCCGCCACCCCGGCGAACGCGCCGCAGATGAGCATCACGCGGACGTAGTTGCGCCCGACGTTCATGCCGGCGTAGCTCGCCGCGTCAGGGTTGAAGCCGACGGCGCGCACCTCGTAGCCCAGACGGGTGCGGTTGATGAGGATCCAGAACACGACGACGGCGGCCAGCGCGATGAAGATCCCGATGTCGAGGCCCTGGAGCTGAGCCGAGCCCCAGAAGACCGGCAGCTTGGCCGAGGCCGCGATGGTCTTGGACACGGGAACCGAGGACTGCGACGGATCCTGCAGCGGACCTCCGAGCTGGAACAGGTAGACGCCGAGCCAGATCGCGATCCAATTGAGCATGATCGTCGAGATCACCTCGTGAACCCCGAGGGCGGCCTTCAGGACGCCGGCGATCCCGGCCCACAGCGCTCCCGCGAGCGCCGCTAGCACGATCGCCAGCACGATGTGTAGGACGGCGGGCATGCCGCTGAACGACGATCCGGCCCAGACCGCGGCTATCGCGCCCAGCGTGTACTGGCCCTGCCCGCCGATGTTGAACAGCCCGGCCCGGAAGGCGAAGGCGACCGCCAGGCCGACCAGGATGAGCGTGGTCGTCTGGATGAGCGTCTGCTGGAGCGCGAGCGCCGCCGTGGCCCGCTCGGCCCCGCTCACCCACGGGAACAGCCAGTTGAGCCCCGTGCCCTTAAAGATCGCGCTGTAGGTGCTGAGCGGATCGTGGCCGGTCAGCAGGACCACCACGCCGGCGACCAGGAACGCGATGACGGTGGTCAGGATCGGGACGATCACGCCGCCGCGTCGGAGGTAAGCCGACAGCCGTGCCGGTGAGGTGAGCGACGCCTCGAGGCTCTCGGCCTCGTCCATCACTCCCTCGGAGAGCTCTTCGGGCTCGATGCTCACGCCGCCGTCTCGGTTGGCCGGCCGCCGGTCATCGCGATGCCCAGGGTCTCCTCGGACACGTCGGGCGGGAACTCGCCCACGATCTTCCCCTCGTAGATGACCAGGATCCGGTCGGCCAGCGCGCGCACCTCTTCATACTCGAGCGAGACGAGCAGGACAGCGCGGCCCCGGTCGCGCTCGGCGACCAGCCGGCGGTGCACGAACTCGATCGCCCCGACGTCCAGCCCGCGCGTCGGCTGGTGGGCGATGAGCACCTTGGGCTCGGATGCGATCTCCCGGGCGACGCAGACCTTCTGCTGATTGCCACCGCTCAGCGATGCCGCAAAGGCCTGGGTGCCACCGCCGCGGACGTCGAATTCGCGCAGCAGCCGACGCGCCCGGTCTCGCATGTGGCCCAGGCGCAGCCAGCCTCGGGCGCTGAAGATCGGGCGGCGGTACTCGCGGAGCGCCATGTTCTCGGTCAGCGTGAACGGGAGGACGAGCCCGCGGCGATGGCGGTCCTCGGCGATGTGGGCGATCCCCGCCTCCGTCGCGGCGCGCACACCGAGTCCGGCGATGCTCCGGCCGTCGACGACCACTTCGCCTGACTCAGGGCTGCGCAGGCCGGTGATCGCCTCGACCAGCTCCGGTTGGCCGTTGCCGTCGACGCCGGCGATGGCGACGATCTCCCCGGCCCCGACCGACAGCGACACCCCGTCGACGGCCTTCAGCTCGCGGTCGTCGCGGACGTGGAGATCTTCGACGTGCAGCAGCGGCTCCCCGGACTTGGCGCGGTCCTTGTCCAGGGACAGCAGGACGTCGCGGCCGACCACGAGCTGGGCGAGGCTGCGCTCCGACGCGCCTTCGCGGGGGACGGTGCCGACCCTGCGGCCGCGGCGCAGCACGGTGATCCGGTCGGCCACCTCGAGCACCTCGTTGAGCTTGTGGCTGATGAACACGATCGCGGTGCCGCCCCGCTTGAGGCGCTCGATCACGCCCATGAGCTCGCGCACCTCCTGCGCGGTCAGGACGGCCGACGGCTCGTCGAGAACGAGGATGCGCGCCCCTCGATAGAGGGCGCGGAGGATCTCGACGCGCTGCTGCGCGCCGACAGTGATGTCCTCGATCAGGGCGTCGGGATCGACCGCGAGCCCGTAGCGGTCCGACAACTCTCGGACGCGGGACCGGGCGGCGGCGAAGTCCAGCATGCCGCCCGACCGGACGGGCTCCTGGCCGAGCACGAGGTTCTCGGCCACGGTCATCACCGGCACGAGCATGAAGTGCTGGTGGACCATTCCGATCCCGAGCCGGATCGCCGTGGCCGGCGAGTCGATCTCGACCGGCGTGCCGTCGACGAGGATCTCACCCTCGCTCGGGGTGTAGAGGCCGTACAGCACCGACATCAACGTCGATTTGCCGGCGCCATTCTCCCCGAGCAGCGCGTGGACCTCGCCGGCACGGACGTCGAAGTCGACTCGGTCGTTGGCCACGACCGAGCCGAACCTCTTCGTGATGCCCCTCAGCTCGAGCGCCGGAGGCCCCGAGCTGACCGGCGTCGAGCTATACGTCATTCCAGACCGTGACTACGGAACCGTGTTCGGGATGTTGTTGAGCTGCCCAGCCTTGATCTGGTTGTAGATCTTCGCAATCTCCGGCGCGAACTTCAGGCCGGCGGGGCCGATCTTGCCGTAGCCGATCCCGCCGTTGGCGACGTTGTTGGTGACGTTGGCGCCGGCCGCGAACTTGCCGGCCATCAGGGCCTTGATCGCGTTGAACACCGCGACGTCGACCTTCTTCTCGGCGGAGGTCAGGATGTAGGACCCCAGATACGCCTGGTCGGCGTCGACGCCGATGCCCTGCACGCCCTGCTGCTGGGCGGCGGAGAGCGCCCCGAGCCCGCAGGCGCCGGCCACCTGGAAGACGACCTTGGAACCCTGCTGGATCTGATTGAGCGCGATCTGCTTGCACTTGGACTGGTCGACGAAGTCCTGGGAGTACGCGTTCAGCGTCTGGATCCCGGGGTCGGCCTTCTTGGCGCCGGCCTGGTAGCCGGCGATGTAGTGGTCGACCGGCGGAATCTTCTGCCCGCCGACGCTGGAGATGGTCTTGTAACCATGTTCCTTGGCATACAGGCCGGCCAGGGTGCCCGCCAGGTACCCCGCCTGCTGCTCCTCGAACAGCAGGCCCTCGATGTTCTTCGGGTCGCCCTTCTCCGCCGTCGCGTCGGAGTCGACCATCGCGAACTTGACGTTGGGGAACTGCTTGGCGACCGCGTCAGTCGCGTCCGCCATCAGGAACCCGACGGGGATGACCAGGTTGTAGCCCTGCTGGGCCAGCGTCGTCAGGTTCGGCGTGTAGTCGGCGCCCGAGCTGGACGTCAGCACGCGCCCCTGGATGTGGAGCGCCTGCTCGGCGTGGAGCAGGCCCATGTAGGCCAGGTGGTTGAACCCGTGGTCGTTGAGACCACCGATGTCGGTCACCACGCCGACCTTGAAGTTCTTCGCTGCCGCCGAGCTGGTGCCCGAGGCGCTCGATGTTGCTGCGGCGCTGGACGTCGCGCCCGCGGCGGCGCTCGAGCTCGACGAGTTGCTGCTTCCGCATGCGCTGGCCAACGCCACCGTTGCGACCAATCCGACGGTCAGCGTCCCCAGACGACCGATCTTCGACCTCACGACAGACTCCTCTCAGCTGGAAAGCGCGAAGGTATACCAACTCGACCTTTTATGCTGAAGAACTTTGCGCCGCGCCCATCGCGTAACTTCCGCTTAACGCGGGGTACACGTCGGTTAGCCGCCGTCGGCCGGCTGATGGATGCAGAAGTCGTGGTAGCTGCGGGGCGCGTCCGCGGTCGGGTCCACGTAGGGCACGCCGCTCGAAGCGCGGACGACCAATTCCGCCGGTACGACGTGGCGGCCGTGGATCGGCCGTCCTTCGATCGCCGCGATGAGAAAATGGGCGGCGCGCCGGCCGATCTCGCCCAGGCGCATGTCGACCGTGGTCAGCGGCGGCCGGGCGGCGCGTGCGATCAGCGCCCAGTTGTCGGTTCCCACCACGGCGACGTCGTCAGGCACTGCGACGCGCGCAGCGGTCAGGGCGTCCACGACGCCCCGCGCGATCAGATCGCTGCCGCAGTAGATCGCATCGAGGTCGGGATGCGCGGCGAGCAGCTCGGTCGCGGACTCCATGCCCCACGCCTCGCTCCAATCACCGGTGCGCACGCCGCCGACGACCTCGAACCCATGCTCGGCCAGTTCCTCGGTCAGGCCGGCGGCGCGGTGGGTGACCGCGTCGAAGTCCGGCGGCCCCGTGATGTGGGCGACCCGCTTGCGGCCGACCGCGGTCAGATGCGCGGCGGCCAACCGACCCGCGCCGTGGTCGTTGACCATCACCGAGCAGTCGGCGGGATCCGTCGACGGGGTATGCGCATAGATGACGGGGAACGCCAGCGAACCGGAGATCGGCGGCCGGGGGTTCGAGCACCGCCCGGTGACGATCAGGCCGTCGATGCGGCGCCCGAGGAGGGTCGCCAGGTGACGCTGCTCCCGATCGGCGTCGCCACGGCTGTCGCACATGATCACCGAGAGCTCGCCGGAGTCCAGCGCGTCCTCCGCGCCGGCCATCACCGGACCGCTGAACCGCCCGAAGCTGTCGGAGGTGATGAGGCCCACGGTGAAGCTCCGAGGGCCGAAGATGCCTCGCACCAGCTCGTTGGGGCGATAGGCGAGCCGCTCTGACGCTGCGAGCACCCGCTCGACCGTCTCGGGGCGGAGCGTTCCGCGGTGGTTGAGCGCCTTGGAGGCGGTTCCGGCCGAGACGCCAGCGAGCCGGGCCACGTCGCGGATGCTGGCCGGGCGGCGCCGCGGCTGGACGGTGGCGCTCACGTCAGGTCTCGACGCGGACGCCCTCTTGAAACGACCGTACCGACGCGATGGCGAGCTGTAGCGCGCGCCGGCCGGCCCGCGCGTGGATGGGCGGCTCGTCGCCGGCGCGCAGCGCGGTCAGGACGTCGTCCACATGCCGGTCGAATGTGTTGGTGAACGTGCGCCCCGCGTCGTTGAAATAGCCGGGGCGCCACACCCGCTGCGTCTCGTCTCCGGCCGTGGAGAGGATGAGCTCCTGGACGGTGTCCTTGATCAGCGCGCGCCCCCGGGTCCCGTTGATCTCGATGTACTGGGTGTCGGGGTAGGCGTATGAGGAGTCGTAGCTGCCCACCAGGCTGCCCACGGCGCGGCTGGCGAACGAGACGGCGATCACCATCGTGTTGTAGACGGTCTCGTCGGTCAGATTCGTCATCTGGGCCATCACCGAGGCGATGGGCCCCGCGAGGTGCTCGAGCATGTCGAACCCGTGGCACTGGGTCTCGATCAGGTTGCGGTGCGGGCTCGCGCCCGGGTTGGCCTCCCCGCCGAACCGCCAGGTGACGTGGACGATGTCGCCGAGCTGGCCGCTCGCGATGGCGGCGTGGGCGCGCTGGACCGCCTCGGCGTAACGGTGGTTGAAATTGATGGCGAAGAACAGCCCCCGCTCGGCCGCCTCGTCGATGAGCTGATCGGCCTCGTCAAGGTCGAACACGAGCGGCTTCTCGACCAGCAGCGCCATCCCGTGGCGGATGAGCTCGAGCGTCGGCGCGAAGTGACCCTCGTTGGGGAGGCATGTGGTCACGAGGTCCGGACGGGCCTCGTGGAGCATCTGCTCGATGCTCGTGTACGCGGTGGTCTCAAAGGCGGCGGCCTGTGCTGCGACGCGCTGCGGCGTGCGCCCCACGATGGCCACGAGTTCGGTGTCGGGGCGCCGAGCGAAGATCCGCGCGTGCTGCTCACCCCAGCCGCCCGCGCCCACCACGGCGACGCGTAGACGTGCCGCCGTCATGACGGCTCACCGACGATCACGACCTTGCCGGTCTCGCCGGCGAGGAACAGCTCGAAGCCCTCGCCGATCCGGTCGCGGGACATCTGGTGGGTGATGATCTGCCCGAAGTACTCCCGGTGGGCCAGCAGCAGCTCGAGGTTGTCCTGCATCTCGCCGTAGCGGAAGTACTCGCTGCCCATGACCGTGCGCTCCGTCGCGATGAGGTCGGGCGAGACCGTCAGGCTCAGGCCCTCCCCGTGGCCGACGCAGGCCAGCACTCCGCGCTTGCCCAGGACGCCGATGATGTCCTCGCGGACCGCCGTCTTGCCGGTGGAGTCCACCGCTGCGTCGATGTCGCCGAGGTCCGCCAGCGCGTTGCGCTCCCGGACGTCGACCGGGATCCCCCCGAGCGACTGGGCAAACCGCAGGCGCCACGGCGACACGTCGGAGATGTAGACGGGGAAGTCAGACCCGAAGCGCTTCTTGGCCATCGCCAGCACACCCAGCCCGATCGGTCCGGCCCCAGCGCAGAACAGGCTCTCCACGTCCTCGCGCATGCGAGCGATCCGCCCGAGCGCATGACCGCCGGTCCCCATGACGTCGAGCAGGAGCGTCGCCTCGACTGCGGTGAGCTCGCCCGGAACCGCGAAGAAGTTGGTCTCGTGGACGACCTCGAAGGGCCCGTAGCCGCCGTCGGCGGTGAACCCCATGTCGTTGCGCTTGGCCAGGCATTGGTTGGTGTGGCCGGCCTGGCAGCTCCGGCACACGCCGCAGTAGTCCATGAGGAACACGGCGCCCCGCGTGCCGGGGGACGTCCGGGTGCCCGCACCGGTGGCGATGACGACCCCGGCGGCCTCGTGCCCGGGCACGCACTCCGAGCCCTCGTAGTACTGCTCGCGATCGGTGCCGCAGATGGCGTTGGCCTCGACTGCGAGCAGCAGCTGGCCCGGCCCCGGGTCGGCGTACTCACGCTCGGCGAACACGATCTTGCCGTCCCCAAGGAATCTCGGGGCGCTGGCGGTGCGTGGCATGGCTCCCTCCTCTCGCCGCCGCCCGCCAAAGCGACCGGCCTCGCTGGCTCACCGCCGGGGACGGCTCGCCCGGCCGCCCCGGAAACATGTTTCCCAACAGTATCCGCATGTCGCGCCCGTGTCCATCGTGGCGGCCCGGGAGGGCTAGTGACCGGCGAGCACGAGCGGCGGAGCGCCCGCCTCGGCGGGCGCCGGCTGCTTCCGGCGGTGGAGCTGGAGCGCCTTGTCGGCCCACACCAGCGCCGGCGCCAGCAGCGAGCACCCCAGGACGACGGCCCACTGGGCGCCCGACAGCGACTCGGTGTCGAGCAGGCGCTGGAGCATCGGCAGCTCCACCGCGGCCCAGGTCAGGGCCCAGCCGAGGATGATCCAGCCCAGGTACGGGAACACCGGCGAGGACCACGGGGCCTCGCGCTCGCGTCGCATCACGACGCCGAGATTGACGGCGCTGAAGGCGACGACTGCGAAGGCCATCGTCATCGAGATCGAACCGTGCGTGGTGCTGGGCTTGCCGGGACCGAGCTGGAGCACCAGCAGCGCGGTGACGGCAACCACGAAGCCGGTCACCACCCAGCGGATGGTCTGGGGCCGGTTCACGATCCTGGTTGCCGGCGGTCGTGGCGGGCGCTGCATGACGCCCGGGTCTGGGACGTCGACGATGAAGCCGATCACCACCGTGACGACGACGAAGAACTTGCAGAACAGCAGCTGCATCGGGAACAGCGCGACGCCGCCGTTGATGTTGAAGATCGTCGCCAGCAGCATGAGCTGCAGCACCGAGGAGAGGATCGTCAGCTGCAGCTTCACGTAGGAGCTGATGCGCCGGTAGATGTCGCGGCCGAGATCGACGGCGCGCACGAGCGTGGCGAAGTTGTCGTCGGTGAGGACGATCTTGGCGGCCTGCTTGGACACCTCCGACCCGCTGCCCATGGCGACGCCGACGTCGGCCTGCTTGAGGGCCGCGGCGTCGTTCACCGCGTCGCCGGTCATCGCCACCACATCGCCCGCCTGCTGCATCAGCTTGGCCAGCCGCAGCTTGTCCTCGGGAGCGACGCGCCCGAAGACGTGCAGGTTGGGCAAGCGCTCGAGCAGCTCCTCGTCGGTGAGGTGCTGCAGCTCGCTTCCGGTGATCACCCCGGGGCCGAGCCCCAGCTCGTCAGCGATCGCGCGGGCGGTGATCGTGTGATCGCCGGTGATCATGCGGACGTCGATGCCGGCGTGCAGCGCCGTGTGAACCGCGTCCCTGGCCTCGCTGCGCAGCGGGTCGATGATGCCCACGAGCGCGACGAGGATCAGATCGGTCACCGCCGCCATGGGCTCGGCGATCGCCGCGGACATCGCCGAGTCGTCGAGGTCACGGGCCGCGAAGGCCAGGACCCGCAGGCCCTTCTCCGAGAGCTGACGGTTGGCGTCCAGGATCTCTGAGCGCACCTCGTCGATCGGGAGCTCCCGGCCGTGCCACAGAGCCTGGCTACACAGGTCCACCACCACGTCCGGGGCGCCCTTCACGGTCATGAAGTGCGACTCCTTGAGCAGTCCGCGCGTCAGCCAGTCCGGGCGGTCGTGGAACGTGGCCATGAACTTGTACTCGGAGTCGAACGGCACCTCGGCGCGCCGCTGCACCACCACCCGGGTGTGCTCGACGTCGGCGCTCATCTTCGCCGCCAGCACCACGAGCGCCGCCTCGGTTGGATCGCCGATGACCGTCTCGTCATCGGCCACTGTCGCGTCGTTGCAGAGCGAGAGTCCCAGGGCCAGCCGGCTGAAGTCCGGCGGCTCTGACCCCGCCACCCCGAGGATCCTCCCGCTCTTGCTGTAGCCGCCCCCCTCGATCTGGAACCAGTCGCCGCCGGCCAGCATCGACGTCGCGGTCATCTGGTTGAGTGTGAGCGTCCCGGTCTTGTCACTGTTGATGAGCGTTGTGCCGCCGAGCGTCTCGACGTCGCTGAGCGACTTGACCACCGCCTTGGACTTGGCCAGGCGCTGGGCGCCGGAGGACAGCATCGTCTCCACGAACGTCGGTAGGCCGGTCGGGATCGCCGAGATCGCCGTGGACACGCAGAGCAGCACGAGGGTCTCGAGGTTCTGGCCCCGGGCGATGCCGAAGATCGCAATCACCGCGACGGCGAGCCACGCGACCAGCCCGAAGACCTTGGTCATCCCGTCCAGCTCCTTCTGCAGCGGGGACCGCGAGCGTTGGGTGGCGTTGACCATGTGCGCGATCTGGCCCATCTGCGTCGAGCCGCCGGTGGAGGTCACCACGGCCGTGGCCGTGCCGCGGGTGACCTGCGTGTTCTGGAACACGAGGTTGGTGCGGTCGCCCAGCCCGGTGTCCTCGCCCAGCACGGACGCGCCGTCCTTGGCCACCGGCGCGCTCTCGCCGGTGAGCGCGGACTCCTGGAGCTCGAGCGTCGCGGAGGACAGGATGCGCCCATCCGCGGGCACGACGTCGCCGGCCTCGAGCAGCATGATGTCGCCGGGGACGAGCGCGGTCGAGTCCACCTCCTCGACGGCGCCGGCTCGCCGGACGCGGGCATGTGGCACCTGCAGCTTGGCCAACGCCTCCACGCTCGCCCGCGCCTTGAGCTCCTGGTTGGAGCCCATCACGACGTTGAAGGTCACCAGTGCGGTGACCACGAGCCCGGTCGGGATCTGACCGATCGCGAAGCTGGCCACCCCGACGATCAGCAGCATGATGTTCATCGGGTTGGCGAGCTGCTCGCGGGCCACCTGCCGCAGGCTCGGGGGCGGCTCCTGAGGGAGCTCGTTCGATCCGTACCGGCTCAGCCGCTGTTCCACCTCGCCGGCATCGAGCCCCTGATCGGGCTCTACTCCCAGGTCGGCCGCGACGTCACACGGGGAGATGCTGTGCCACGCCGCCTCCGATGCGGGGTGCTCGATAGTCGTCATCTCCCCTCCTGAGGGCGGGAACCCCGGGTCCTTCTCGCGGCAGTGCGTACGAGCATCGCGCCGGGCGAGTGGCGGGGCATCACCTCATTGAGGTGAGCCGTCATCCCGCTCATAACCCGAATCGGGTGAGGACCGAACCGGTCACCGTGGGACGCTTTCCCCGGAGCTAGTCATGACCGGCAAAGCCGATTTCTCAGACCAGGAATGGACGGCCGTGCTCGAGGGGCCACCGAGCGCCGCGATGATCGTGATGATGGCTCAGCGCGGCGGGACGTTCCGCGAGACGATCGCAATGGCTAAGGGCTACGCGGAGGCCCGCCAGCAGCACGGCGAGAGCGAGCTCCTCGACGAGCTCGCGTCGACCAAGCCCGAGATCGATCACACCCGGTACCACTCAGCCGGCGAGCTCACCGAGCACGGGCTCCAGCACCTCCGGGATGCGATCGAGATCCTCGAGCGCAAGGCGACGCCTGACGAGGTGGATGACTACCGCCGCTTCGTCCGTGCGCTGTGCGAGAAGGTCGCCAACGCGCATCGGGAGGACGGCGTCGCCGTCAGCCCCGCCGAGCAGGCGGCCCTTGACGAGGTCTCCGCGGCTCTCGGCGCGTCAGACCCGCAGTGAGCATCCAACCCCCAGCAGAATCGAAGGCGCCATGACATCAACCACCAGCTACCAGACAGTCCGGTTGAGCCGAGGCCGGCACGCATCGCCCGAGGACGGAGCCTGCGTGATGGAGATGGCGTCGATGCTCGCCGCGGAACCGTTCAGCGACCATCCACCGTCGGTGTGCCCCGTCATCGGCGCATTCCTGCGGGTCTATAACGACGCGGTCGACGACGACCGGCGCCAGGACCTCTACGCCTACGCCGCCAAGGTGGTGGACAGCCGCGCGAGCGAGGACGTGACTGCGGCGCGCGCTGCGGTCCTGGCGGAGCGGACGCGGCAGCTGCGCACGGCGCGGCGCCGGTGGCGGCTGGGCCTGGGGCTCCTCACCGGCTTCTGGTGGACGCCCGGCTTCACTCCGGACGCGAGCTTCGCGGTGAGCGAGCTGGTGCAGCGCGGTCGCGACGGCCACCGCGCGGCGCTCGCGCTCGTGGACGAGCTCCTGGCGATGCGCCCGGACGCGTCCTACGGGGCGCTGGCCGAGGACGTCAGCGAACCCGAGCCGATGACCAGCGGGGCGTCGGCCCCGGCGGAGACCGGCGGCGTCGCCCAGCGCGACCGGCGGACGGAGGCGAGCTCGGCGATCTCCTCCGCCTCGTCGTCGATGTGACCCAGGTGGTCGACGAGGAGGGGGAGGGCTGCGGCCATCGAGGACCCGTGGGGCAGCCGCCCGGCGACGGCCGCGAGCGCACGCAGACCGCCGGTTGCGCGGTGACCGGGCGTCCAGCCTGACGGCGTCGTGCCGGTCCACGAGCTGCTCCAGGTCTGCAGGACATCACGTGCCCGCACGAGCCTGGCCCGGGTGTCCACGCCGGCGAGCTCCACCGTCCGCCGGGTGGCGCGATCGTCGTCCAGAGCGCTCGCGAGGTCGGGTACGAGGTCCGCGATCGCCGCGCAGTTCAGCGCGATCCGCTCCAGCGAGGAGACCACGGACAGGAGCGCCGACAGCCTGCGCAGCTCCAGTGCGGGGGTGCTGCCCAGGGCGTCCACGATCTGCTCCTGGAGGTCGTCCACGCAGTGTCCGCCGATGCCGAGCCGGTCGGCGCTCGGGGCGCTGAGGGCGTCGCTGTAAGCCAGTGACTCCAGCGCCAGATCCAATGCCGCGACCGCCGCGGACATAGCCGCCACCACCTCCGCCTCGAGGACCAGAAGCCGTCGGTCGCGCATCGAACACAACTGTCCCACACCCCGGGCCGGCGCGCAAAGGGCAGCTTCATCCGCATCGGGTGATCCCCCACCGCCGGGATCGCGTACCGTGATGGCGTGACGCGCGAACACGGTCGTGCACATAGCGTCACCGCCCGCATCCGCGGGCTCGTCCGGGCGATCGAGGAGAACGACCCGGCGCAGATCGAGGAGGCCGTCCTGCGGCTGAGCCGCTCGCGCCGGGCCCTCGCGCCGCTCGCGTTCATGGTCGGAGCGGTCGCGCTGCTGTTCGACGGCCTCCGGCTGCTCGTCACCCACTGGCGGCTGACGCTGGTGCAGATCCTCCCGGCGATGTGGATCTGGCTGGTGACGTTCGATCTGAAGGTGCACGTCATCCACGGCCACGACTTCAACGCGATCCGAGGTCCGATCCTCATCCCGATCATCCTCCTCATTGCGGCGATCACGGCGGCCGCCTTCTTCCTCAACGCGGTGTTCGCCCTGGCGGTGGCGCGGCCGGGCGAACCCGACATCCGCGCCGCCCGCGACGAGGCGTGGAGGCGGCGCGTCCCGATTCTCGTCTCGGGCTCGGTCGTGGGCCTGGCGCTCGGCTTCGTGACGATGGTGGTGACGCGATGGGGGCGCCCGTGGTTCGGCATCAGCCTGAGCATCGTGCTCGGGGTTCTGATGCTGTGCTACGTGCTCGTGCCGTCTCGGCTGATCGGCAGCAAGCCGCACCAATCCCGGCGCGACAAGTTCATGACGACGACGCTGGGGGGCCTGCTCAGCGCGACGGTATGCACGCCGCCGTATCTCCTCGGGCGCATCGGGCTCCTGATGCTGGGCACAAAGTGGCTGCTCATCCCGGCGATCGTCGTGCTGGCCGTCGCGGCGACAGTGCAGGCGGGCGCGACCGGCGCCGTCCGCGCGATCAAGATGAGCGTCGCGCTCGTCGGCACCCGCAAGGAAACCGAGCCCACGGCGGTGGCTAGCGGGGCCGAGGAGAGCGAAGTGCCAGCAGCGAGCGGCCAAGGAGGGTGACCGGGACCGCGGGGTCGAGGGCGTGCCCGGCGCCGGCCGGGTCGGCGGTGTCGATCTCGATCTGCCAGGGCAGGCTCCGCAGCGACGGCGGGACGGTGAACGCGAGCGGCTCCCACCACGCGTTGAACATGATCAGGAACGGGTCGTCCAGCGGTTCGTCGCCATCGCCGGTGGCGCCGCTGAGCGCCATGGCGACCGCGCGCGCATAGGGCGCGCTCCAGTCCGCGGAGGTCATCGCCAGGCCGTCGGGCCGGTACCAGTCCAGGTCGTCGCGGGTGGTGTGGGGGGCCGGAACGCCGTCGAAGAACTGGCGGCGGCGGAACACCGGGTGGCGATGGCGCAGGCGGCACAGGCCAGCCGTGAACTCGACCAGGTCAGAGCGCTCGGCGGCCAGCTCCCAGTTCAGCCAGCTCACCTCGTTGTCCTGGCAGTAGGCGTTGTTGCTGCCGCCCTGGGTGCGGGAGAACTCATCCCCGCCCAGCAGGAGCGGCGGCCCCTCGGAGAGCATGAGGGTGGCCAGGAAGTTGCGCGTCTGACGCGCGCGCAACTCGAGCACCGTCGGGTCATCCGTCGGGCCCTCGACGCCGCAGTTCCAGCTGCGATTGTCATCGGTGCCGTCGCGGTTGTCGTCCCCGTTGGCCTCGTTGTGCTTCGTGTTGTAGCTGACGAGATCGGTGAGCGTGAAGCCATCGTGGACCGTGACGATGTTGACCGAGGCCGTCGCGCGGCGCCCACCATGTCCGAACAGATCTCGGGAGCCAGTGAGGCGCGTGGCGAAGTCCGGCAGTGTCCCCTCGGCGGCGCGCCAGTAGTCCCGTACGGTGTCGCGGTACTTGCCGTTCCACTCGCTCCATCCCGCCGGGAACTGCCCGAGCTCGAAGCCGCCCCACCCCACGTCCCACGGCTCGGCGATGAGCTTCACCTCGGCGAGGACGGGATCCTGGCCGACCGCCTCCAGGAACGCCGAGAACCGGTCGAAGTCGCTCTCGGACCGCCCCAGGCTGGCGGCCAGGTCGAACCGGAACCCGTCCACGTGCATCTCCTGCGCCCAGTAACGCAGCGAGTCCATGACGAGGCGAAGTGCCGGCGGGTGATGGAGATCGACGGTGTTGCCACACCCCGTGTCGTCGACGTACCGGCTCGCGTTGTCGGCGAGGCGGTAGTAGGCGGGGTTGTCGATGCCGCGAAAGCAGAGCGTCGGTCCGACTTCGTCGCCCTCGGCGGTGTGGTTGAAGACGACATCGAGGATGACCTCGAGGCCCGCCGCGTGCAGTGCCTGCACCATCTCGCGAAACTCAGTGACCTGCGGTCCGTCGTCGCCCGCCGACGAATACTCGCCATGGGGTGCGAAGTAGCCGATTGACTGATACCCCCAGTAGTTGCGCAGGCCGCGGGAGGCCAGGACGGCGTCGTGGACGAAGTGATGGACCGGCAACAGCTCGACCGCGGTGATGCCGAGGCGCATGAGGTGCTCGATGGCGGCCGGATGCGCGAGGCCCGCATAGGTGCCCCGGAGCTCGGCGGGCACCGAGGGGTGCAGCTTCGTGAAGCCCTTCACGTGGACCTCGTAGAAGATCGAATCGGCCATCGCCCGGCCCGGGCGCCGATCGTCACCCCAATCGAACCGGTCGCTCACCACGATGGACCGCGGCACGAACGGGGCGGAGTCGGTCGGCTCGAGCCGGTCCGGGTCGCCCGGCACGTGCCCGAACACGGCGGGGTCCCACCGGACCGCACCGGCGACCGCGCGGGCGTATGGGTCCAGCAGCAGCTTGGCCGGGTTGCACCGGGCGCCCGATCCCGGGTCCCAGGCCCCGTGCACGCGATACCCGTAGGCCTGCCCGGGTTGGATGCCGCTCAGATATCCCTCCCACACGTACCCCTCGCCCTGCTCCAGACTCCACCGCGTCTCGCGCCCGGACGCGTCGAACAGGCAAAGCTCCACCTCATCAGCCAGGCTGCTGAACAACGCGAAGCTGGTCCCCGCGCCATCGTGGTGGGCGCCCAGCCGGGCGCCGCTCGCGGCCTGGAGGGTGGCGGCACCGGGCTCGACGGTCATGGCCGCCGCCCGTTCTCGCGGGTCAGAAGGATCACGCGGCGACGCTCGGCCACCAGGTCCTCGCCCATCCTGCGGAGCGCCGAGCCCACCCGTTGCAGCGTGGCTTGATCCACGGCGCGAGGATGGCATCCGCCGCAACCGGCGGCAAGAGGGCTGATACGTATGGCAGTGGGTGGCCGCCACCACAATACGGGTCGGCACCCGGGCGCCTGGGGTGCGAGCACGGTTGCAGCCAATCCGGCCGGCATCAGACTCGCATCCATGCCACCGCACCGATCGAGCACCAAGACTCCAGAGCACCAGCGACTCCAGGACGCGCACCGCGGGAAGACGCCGTGGAAGCGCTGGGGCCCGTATCTCAGCGAGCGCCAATGGGGGACCGTACGCGAGGACTACAGCGACAGCGGCGACGCCTGGAGCTATTTCCCGCATGAGCATGCGCGCTCGCGCGCCTACCGATGGGGCGAGGATGGGATCGCCGGGTTCTGCGATGACCGCCAGCGCCTGTGCCTCGCGCTCGCCCTGTGGAACGGCGCCGACCCGATCCTCAAGGAGCGGATGTTCGGCCTCGCCAACGGCGAGGGCAACCACGGCGAGGACGTCAAGGAGTACTGGTTCTACGTGGACAGCACGCCGACGCACTCGTACGCGAAGTGCCAGTACAAGTATCCCCAGGGGCCGTTCCCCTACGAGGAGCTCATCGACGTCAACGCCCAACGGGGCAAGCAGGACATGGAGTACGAGCTCCTCGACACCGGCATCTTCGACGACGACCGGTACTTCGACGTGGTGGTGGAGTACGCCAAGGCCGGGCCGGAGGACATCCTGATGCAGGTCACCGCGGTCAATCGCGGCCCCGAGCGCGCGACGCTGCACCTGCTCCCGTCGCTGTGGTTTCGCAACACCTGGGCGTGGGGCGACGACGTGGGACGGCCGGGGCTGCGGGCGGCCGGGAGCGGAGGCCCGCGTGCGACCGCCACGCACGCCGAGCTGGGGGAATGGCAGCTGTGGGCCGATGACTCGGCGGCGCTCCTGTTCTGTGAGAACGAGACCAACAACCAGCGCCTGTTCGGCGTCCCCAACGGCACCCCGTACGTCAAGGACGGGATCAACGACTATGTCGTGGCCGGTGACGAGGCGGCGGTCAATCCCGAGCAGACCGGCACCAAGCTGGCCGTCCATCACGTGCTCGACCTCGCTCCCGGGGAGGCCGCCGAGGTGCGGGTCCGGCTCTGCGGCCCGTCCGCCGCGGATGCCCGGAGCGCCCGCCCGGCCGCGCGCCTGGGTGCGGCGTTTCACCGCGTGATGCGCGCCCGCCAGGCCGAGGCCGATGCGTTCTACGCCACGGTCATCCCCGAATCGCTCGACGCCGACGGCGCCATGGTCATGCGTCAGGCCCTGGCCGGCCTTCTGTGGGGCAAGCAGTACTACGAGTACGACGTGCACCGCTGGCTGCGCGAGCACGGGGTCGACCCGTGGGATCCGCGTGCCCCGCGCCGCGATGTTCGCAATGTGGAGTGGTTTCACATGGTGGCGGGTGACGTGATCTCGATGCCCGACAAGTGGGAGTACCCGTGGTTCGCGGCCTGGGACCTGGCCTTCCACTGTGCGCCGCTGTCGCTGGTGGACGTCGACTTCGCCAAGGAGCAGGTGGAGCTGTTGCTCAAGACCCGCTACCTGCACCCCAACGGTCAGATCCCGGCCTACGAGTGGAACTTCTCAGACGTCAACCCGCCGGTCACCGCCTGGGCGGCCTTGTTCGTGTACGAGCGGGAGGCGGAGATACGAGGGCAGGGCGACCGGGAGTTCCTGGCGCGCGTCTTCGCGCGCCTGCTCACGAACTTCACCTGGTGGGTCAACCGCAAGGATCCGGATGACCGCAACCTGTTCCAGGGCGGGTTCCTGGGACTGGACAACATCGGGATCTTCGACCGGTCCGCCCCATTGCCGGGTGGTGGCACCCTCGAGCAGGCCGACGGGACGGCGTGGATGGCGCTGTATTGCCAGTGGATGCTTCAGATCGCGCTCGAGCTGGCGCGTGACGAGCCCGTGTATGCCGACATGGCCCTGAAGTTCATCGCCCACTTCATGTGGATCTCCGTCGCGCTGAACCCGCCGGAGGGCGACTCAGAGCTGTGGGATGAGGAGGACGGCTTCTACTACGACGTGATGCGGATGCCCGACGGCGTCACCATCCCCCTGAAGGTGCGGTCGCTCGTCGGCCTGCTGCCCATCTGCGCCGCGACGGTGTTCGAGCCCGACCTCGTAGAGCGCCATCCCGAGATCTTCGCGAGGGTGCTCGAGTTCGCCGAGCGATTCTCGGACTCGCTGCCGGAGCTCGCCCACTCCCCCGGCCCCAATCCCGAGGGGCGGAGGATCACCTCGCTCGTCTCCGAGGAACGGCTGCGGCGCATCCTCGGCGTCATGCTCGACGAGCAGGAGTTTCTCGGGCCGCACGGCATCCGCGCGATCTCGCGCCGCCACCTCGAGCAGCCCTGCCGCTTTGCGTGGGGCGGGCAGGAGTACGACGTCCACTACCTGCCGGCGGAGTCCGACACCGGCATGTTCGGGGGCAACTCCAACTGGCGCGGTCCGGTCTGGTTCCCGATGAACCTCGTCATCATCCGCGCGCTGGTCCAGCTGCACCGCTACTACGGCGACCGGCTGAGGGTCGAATGCCCCACGGGATCAGGGACCATGGTGAACCTGCTGGAGGTGGCGAGCCTGATCGCGGGTCGCATGACCGCGACCTTCACCCGCGACGATCAGGGCCGGCGTCCGGTGTTCGGCGGCATGGAGAAGTTCCAGACCGATCCTCACTGGCGTGACCTCGTGCTGTTCCACGAGTACTTCCATGGCGACAACGGCGCGGGCATCGGCGCCAGCCACCAGACCGGCTGGACGGGAACGGTGGCACTCCTGTTCGGACTGGCACCGGCCCGCCAGCCGGGCGCGGCGGCGCTCACCAGCACCGGCGACTGATGTGATCAGGCGGTCTCGCGCTCCCCGTGGGCGATGAGGCCGTAGATGCCGAGGATGTCGACGGCGAAGATGCACAGCGACCAGAACGGATACGCCGGCATCATCAGCAGCGCCGTGACCGCGTTGACGCCGAAGATCGCCACTCCGGCCCAGCGCGCGAACTGCATCTTCGCGAAGACGCCGGCGCCGACGAGCCACTGAACAACTCCGACGATGAGCGCGACCCAGCCCCAGGTGTTGAGATTGCCGATGACGTAGCGGGCATCGCCCACGAAGAAGTGGGCGCTCGAGACGGCGGCCAGGCCCTCGACGAAGTTGAGCGTGCCGAGCAGCATGAGCAGGACGCCGCAGAAGATCATCCACCCGTAGCCGCTGGCGGTGTCGTCATAGGAGTCGTAGGGCGCCGAAGTGCCGGACGGCCGTTGTCCTGTACCGACTGACATCGCATACCTCCCCAATAGACATGCGACGCGCGGATGCGCATCTGCACCACGAAGATCCCACGCGCCGGGCACAGCGGCAATGGTGCACGCCTCACACGCGGCGAAGGCCGACACCCGTATCGCCCGCGGTGCCTGAGCTCGGCGCGGGCGCGAGCTCAGGCGGCGCGCATGCGGGCCGCGCGGCCGCCGATGACCGAGGTGGCGTCGACGAGGAAGGCGAGCGCCACGAAGAACCAGTCGATCCCGTGGACGTGGTGTCCGCTGCTCCAGTCCCATAGGGCGGCGTAGGTGAGCGTCGTCCAGGGCAGCACGAAGAAGCCGATCAGGGGAATCAGCCAGCTGTCGAACGCGCGGCTGAGCAGGTCGCCGAAGATCCACAGCACGATCAGCGCCAGCCGAGGCGAGATCAGCGCGAACACCGCCACCAGGCAACCCATGGCTCGCACCCTCCCCGGACCCACCGGCGGGCGCATCACCCCCAACGGGTGATGTCGAGCAAGATGCCCGGGGGGCGCGAGGCGAACGCCAACGGCGGCTAGGAAGGCGGGGACGGCGTTCCGCGGCCGCTCGCCCATGGGCCTGTGGGAGATAGTTCCAACCAGACTGGAAGGATCTCCCAAGACCCCAAGCGCAATCCGCCGCTCATACCGTTTGGGTGATGACCGCGCGGGCCCCGACGCGGATGCTGGGCCGACGTCAACCACCAAAAGGAGGACTGATGGCAACATTGGTTGCGATCGGCTACCCCGACCAGGGCACTGCGGAGCAGGCCCGTGAGACGGTCGCGGGTCTTGAGCAGGATCTGGTCATTCAGGCAGAACAGGTCGCAGCGATCTCGCGTGATCTGGAGGGCAAGTACCACGTCCACACCACGCACGGCGGCGCCTCCGCCGGAGGCGGCGCGCTGTGGGGCGGGTTCTGGGGCATGCTGTTCGGTCTCCTCTTCTTCATCCCGTTTGCCGGCTTGGCGATCGGGGTCGGCATGGGAGCGTTGTTCGGCCACTTCGGGGAGAAGGGGATCGACAAGGCGTTCCAGCAGCAGGTGCGCGACTACCTGAAGCCGGGCACGTCGGCGCTGTTCATGGTGATCGATCAGGTCACGCCCGATAAGGCCGTCGCCGCGCTGTCACAGTACGGCGGGACCGTCATCAGGACGTCGCTGTCCGACGAGGACACCAAGCGCCTGGAAGAGGCCCTGAACCAGCCTGCGTCCGAGACCGCGTCCTGACGCCAGGCCACAGGGCCCAGAAAAGGAGAGACCATGCCAGTTGTCGGAGCTGAAACACATCAGACGCTCTCTGGCATCTCATCGGGCAGTGCCGACGGGCTCGAGGCGGCGCTGGGCCTACGGGAGGCCGATCGCAAGTTCAGCGGTCTCGACGGCAGGACGTTCGCGCTCGTCAAGATCGCGAGCCTGATCGCGCTCGGCGCCCCACCCGCCTCGTACGCGTGGCAGATCGCCAACGCGCTCGAGGAGGGGGTGACGCCCGAGGACATCGTCGGCGTTCTCCGCGCCGTTGCCCCGCAGGTCGGTGGTCCCCGCACCGTCGCCGCGGCGGCAGAGATCATGGTGACCCTGGGCCTGCCCTTCGAGGGCGAGGGGTAACGCGGCATGCCGCTGTTGCGACGACGTCGTCCCCTGTTGCGTGCCGCCGCCGTCGGCGGCGGTGCGTCCATGGCGGGCAAGCACGTCGCGAACTGCCCGAGGATGAGTTCGCGAGGGAGAAGGCCTGCATCCTCGGCGCCTATGACAACGACCGACCGCGTGGCCCGGCGCGCCCGATCATCCGAGTGAGGTGATCGCGCGCCGGCCATGCTTCCGAAGGCTGGAACCCTATGACGATCTCCGATCCACCGCCGGCCACCAAGGTCAGCCATCCGACGCCCGCTGAGCGGGCCGCGCTCGGAAAGGCTGCGCGCGCGGAGGTGCCCCGCTCCTCCCATGCGCAGTTCGAGCCCGCGTCCGATCGGCCTGATCCGCTCGATCTGCTCGAGGCTCAAGCCAAGACGCGCGTACCGGAGCTCGTTCCCATCCGCTACGGCCGGATGCTCGTCTCGCCGTTCACGTTCTATCGTGGCGCCGCCAAGATCATGGCCGCCGACCTGGCGACGACACCCAACTCCGGGTTGCAGGTCCAGTGCTGCGGCGACGCGCACCTGTCGAACTTCGGACTGTTTGCCTCACCGGAGCGGCGGCTCGTCTTCGACATCAACGACTTCGACGAGACGCTACCGGGTCCATGGGAGTGGGACGTCAAGCGGCTGGCCGTCAGCATGCTCGTCGCCGCGCAGGACAACGGCTACTCGGCTCGGCAGCAGGAGCAGATCGTGCTGCAGACGGTTGAGCGCTATCGCGCGACGATGCGCGAGTTCGCGGCGGCGAGCAACCTGGTGGTGTGGTACGCCCACCTGGACGTCGAGACGGTCATGGCCAGGTATGCCTCGCAGTTCCAGCGGCGGGCGGTCAAGCGCACGGAGAAGACGATCGCCAAGGCGCGCACGCGCGACAGCATGTCCGCGCTGGCAAAGCTCACCCAGGTCGGTGACGGCGGCCGCCCCGAGATCGTCGACCAATCGCCGTTGATCGTCCCCATCCGCCGCCTCGTCAGCGGTCGCAGCCAGGAGGAGATGCTCGACGAGCTGCGCACCCTGATGCGCATCTACCGGGACACCCTCGAGCACGACCGCCGGATGCTGCTGGAGCAGTTCGAGCTCGTTGACTTCGCTCGCAAGGTGGTGGGCGTTGGCAGCGTCGGGACCCGCGCCTGGATCGGTCTCCTGTTCGGACGCGACAACACCGATCCGCTCTTCCTCCAGATGAAGGAGGCTGAGGCGTCGGTGCTCGAGGAGTACCTGGGCGAGAGCGAGTTCGACAACCACGGACAGCGGGTGGTCGCCGGACAGCGGCTGATGCAGGCGACGAGCGACATCTTCCTGGGCTGGGTGCACCAGCCCAAGGGCCTCGACGGCCAGGCACGCGACTTCTACGGCCGGCAGCTCAGGGACTGGAAGGGCTCGGCGGAGGTCGAGCAGATGGTCCCGGAGGGCATGGGCGTCTACGGCGAGCTGTGCGGATGGACGCTGGCGCGGGCCCACGCGCGCAGCGGTGACCGGATCGCCATCGCCTCCTACCTCGGGAACGGGAACACGTTCGACCGGGCCGTGCTCGAGTTCTCCAAGGCGTACGCCGAGCAGAACCAGCGCGATTATCAGCGTCTCGCGGACGCCGCCGCGTCGGGCCGGATCGACGCGCGCCCGGGTCTCTGAGACCCGCGGGCGGGATACGTGGACGCTCACGGCGCGTCCGGGCCGGACGCGACGCCCCCAGCGTCACGGTCGGTCGCGAGGCGGCTCCGCCTCCGGGCGCAGAGCCGGGAGCGCCGCAAGCGCTTCGGGCTGCTCCTGCTCGCGATCACCACGGTGTTCGCGCTGGAGGGCATCGCGGCGCCGGGGCGACTCCAGCAGGCGATCGTGGCGGTGCTGTTGACGGTCACGCTCTGGCTGTCGCTCCGCGTCGCCGAGGCGCGCACGCCGGTTGTGGTAGGGACGGTCCTGGCCGCCGCGCTGCTCAGCGCGGCGAGCATCGTGGCGGCGTTGGCCGGCAACCCCCAGGGCAAGGCGGTGGTGATCCTCAACCTGGTGCTCGTGACGATGGCCCCGCCCGCGATCATCCTGGGAACGGTCCGCACGCTGCGGGCGCGCCGCCAGGTGACCGTCGAGGCGGTGTTCGGCGTGCTGTGCCTCTACCTGTTGCTCGGCATGTTGTTCGCCTTCCTGTACGCGCTCATCGGCAAGCTGAACGGGGGGTCGTTCTTCGCCGGGGGTCAGACAGTCACCACGGCGCGGTGCCTGTACTTCAGCTTCACGACGATCACGACCGTGGGCTACGGCGACCTGACGGCGAAGTCCAACCTCGGGCACACCCTGTCCAACGCCGAGGCGCTCGTCGGCCAGATCTATCTGGTGACGGTTGTGTCGCTGATCGTGGGCAACCTCGGCCTGCGCCGCATGGACGCACAGGACCCGGAGTGAGCGGTGAGCACCGGTTCAGTCGCTGACGCCGAGACCGGCTGGCTCGGCGAGATCCGCCGGCTCGATGCCGCCGTCTACCTCGCCGTGGCCCGCACTCCGACGCCGCGGCTCGACGCCGGCCTGCGGCGGCTGACCAACGCGGCGAATTACTCCCGGCTGTCGATGGCCTCCGCGCTCGTGCTGGCCCTCTCCGGTGGACAGCGGGGTCGGCGCGCGGCCGCCTCCGGGCTGGCCACCGTGGGTCTGACCTCGGGGTTTGTCAACCTGGCGGTGAAGCCGGTGGTCAGGCGGCGCCGCCCGGTGCGCGATACGGACGAGGCGCGCACGCGCAACGTCCGGATGCCGACATCGGCGTCGTTCCCCTCCGGCCATACCGCAGCCGCGTTCGCGTTCGCGAACGCGGCGGGTCGCGTCATGCCGCTCGCCAGCGTGCCGCTTCACACGCTCGCCGCAGTCGTCGGCTACTCGCGCGTGCACACCGGGGTGCACTACCCCGGTGATGTCATCGCGGGCGCGCTCATCGGCGCCGTGATCGCCGATGTCTCCGCGGACGCGGTCGACGGCGCGATCAGCCGCACTTCGACGAGGCGGTGCTTGAGAAGTTCTTGACCGACGTGGCCAGCGAGGCGACGTTGGTGGCCGCCTGCACGACGAGCGTCGGCGACGTCCCCTTCTCGAGTTGGTTGACCGTTGTCTGGAGCGAGTCGACCGCGGTCGTGATGGCGCCGGTCTCGGTGGGGAAGTCCTTCTTGGCCGCGTTGACGACGGCGTGAGCGTTGCTGACGACCTTGTCGACGTTGGTCTTGAGCGCGTTCGTTCCGTTCTTGATCACGTCGGTGCTGGGGAGGTCCTTGACCGACTGCTTGAGCGTGGTCAGCGACGAGCAGTACGAGGGCTTGCTGCTCCCGCAACCGGCGAGGACGACGGCCCCGGCAACCAACACGGCAACCGCCACCGTCAAAGTCAGCTTCCGTCCCATCCCTCCACCTCCACGTCGAGGTCAAGCGCCAGCGCCAGGCGCGGCGCGCTCGTCACGGTCTGAGCTTCGCCTGCGGCGGCCCCGGCGGCCAGCAGCACCCCCAGGAGCTTCTCGTCGTCGGCCCCGGTGGCGGCGGCGCGCTCCGCCGCCCATCGGACAGACGTCGTGGGTGCGTCGGCGGCCAGCAGCGCCGCGAGTTCGACCAGCACGCGGGTCGACCGGTCCAGGTTTGGTTCGATGCCCACCTCGGACCGGGAGAACGCGGCCTCCAGGAAGGATTCGTCGCTGGCGGCGAGGCGACGGAGAAACTCGCGGGTCGTCATCGCCGCCTGCCGCCACTAGTGGTGCAGAAGCTGTGACTTGGCCGACTCATACTCCTCCGAGGTGATCGCGTCGCGGTCGCGCAGCTCGGCGAGCCGCGCCAGCTGATCCGCGGTGGAGGCGCCGGCCGCCGCCGCCGGCTCGGAGTGCTGCCCCCGGTGCCGGAACGACGCGGCGCGCTCTCGCAGCGCCGCGGCGGCGTGACCGGGCTGAGCGTCGGGGAACTCCTTCGCGGTCTCCTGTATGAGGACGTAGGTCCCGAACAACCCCAAGCAGGTGAAGACGATGATTCCCGCCGGGGTGCCCGTCGCGTGGATCGGATCCCAGATGAAGATCAGGATCAGCAGACCCAGGGCGATCGCGTATGTCGCGACCTGACGCTCACGCAGGAAGGGCGCGATCGCCCGTCGCGTCGCCCTCGCCGGGCGGGCGGGGCCGCCTGCCCATGCCGCCGCGACGAGCACCAGCCCGCCCAAGATCACGGCGGCTGCCACCTGACCCAGGATCGCGGTGTTGATGGAGATGACGGCGGCGACCGTCGGGCGCAGGGAGGCATCGTTGGTGATCGCGCTGGCGAGCTGCGTCTGGAGGATGTTGCGACCCAGCACGATGAGGACGCCGGCGAACACCCCGGCACAGCCGACGGTCAGCAGCGTCCGCCGTCGGTGGCCGCGGGCCAGGAAGATCGCCAGCGCGAACAGGATCGGCACGATGATCGTCAGCCAGAGCGCGAGGCTCTGGATGGCCTTCCCGACCTTTTGGACGAAGCTCAGCTGGTCTGACTGGAAGACCGTCACGTTGGCGACGTCCGCAGGCAGCTTCGCGCTCAGGTCCGCCGGCAGGCCGAGCCGGGACGCGACGTTGTCCACGATCGAGCCCAGGTCCAGCGTGACCGCCCCGTTGTTGACGCTGACCGCCCCCTTGCCCCCGTTGACGACGTTGATGAAGAGCTGGTCGGCGGCGCGGTTGGCCTGGGCCCACAGCGCCTGGACCCGGGGTCGCTGGAGCGCCGTGTCGACCGCCTGGACGGCCGCATTGCGCAGCGCGCCCGCTGCCGGAGCGGCGAGTCCCTGCAGCTGGGTCGGTAGACCGGAGCGGATCAGGCCGGGGACGTTGATGTTCGCGTAGATCTGATCGACGATGTAGTTGGAGGTCGTCTGCCGGATCGTCGGGTTGGCCAGCAGCTGTGTGCTGGTGTTGGACCAGTTGTCCGGGTTGAACAGGAGTCGGTTGGCCCACACCGAGAAGACCCCGACCACGAGCAGGATCGTCGCGACGCCGATGATGGCGTCGATGAGAATCCGGCGGCCGCGCGTCAGCTTCGGTGCCGCGCCGCCGTGCGCGAGCGTTGGCGCCTCGGTCGCTTCGGTCTCCGGCGTCGTCTCGGGCGCCGCCGGGGTGGTGGCGCCGGCGTCGCTACTGATGCCCACGTCGCCGTCGGGCTCTCGCGCGCTCATAGTCACAGAGTGTTGTGTCCGGGCGCGTCGCTCGTCATCCGATTCGGGTGATTGGGGCACCGGCGGCCCGCGAGACCATGTCCGCGTAGCCGCAATGGCCGATGACGACACACGCACCTTCGCGTCGAACCGGCGTCCTGGACCGCTGCGCGCGGCCGCGCACCTCGGTGGCCGGGCCGCTACCTCGGCGCTGCGTCCGCTCAACGGTGCGGTCGGCGCCGCGGTCGGGATCGGAGTGGACCTCGAGCGCAAGGCGGTGGACCGCGTCCTCGAGAGCGGCGAGATCGAGCGCGTGATGCTCGAGGTGGTCGAGAGTCCCGCCCTCCACTCGGCGCTCGAGCGCGTCATGTCCAGCGAGGCCACGAGCCGCCTGGTCGACACCTTCTTTGACAGCGGCTTGCTCGACCACATCATCGAGCGTCTGCTCGCGAGCGACGCCCTGTGGAACTTGATCGACGAGGTCGCCGGGAGCCCCGCGGTAAGGGCGGCCATCTCCCAGCAGGGCCTGGGGTTCGCCGATCAGGTCGGCGACCAGGTGCGCGATCGGTCGCGTTCGGCCGACGACTGGCTGGAGCGCGCGGCGCGGCGCATGATCCACCGCCGCAGCGAGGCGCTTCCAGAGACACCGGACGCCGCTCCCTCATGACGTGCGCCTCGGCGTCGGCGGCTTCCCCGAACTGCCGCGTCGGCACGGCGGCCGGGCATCACCCGCTTCGGACGATGCCGTGCGCGCGCTGATCCATACGGTGGTGGACGTGGACGATGTCGAGCTCCTTCTCCGGCGTCTCTCGCTCAACGACGAGCGATCGGTCGAGATGGTGATGGTCCACGGGCACGACCTCGAGCGGGGCCCGGTGCTGACGCCCAAGCTCGACCTCCTCGTCCGCCTCGGCGCGCTGCTCGCACTCGGCGCCGCCACCAGCTCGCTGCGTTCGACGGTGAACCGGGCGCGGGGGGCCGGGGCCACGGACGAGGAGATCGTGGGCGTCCTCATCGCGGTGGCGCCGGCGGTCGGCCTGGCGCGCGTGGTGGCGAGCGCTCCCAGGCTCGCCTCGGCGATCGGCTACGACATCTTCCAGGACGAGTGAGGGCGCGACGGCCGACGGCCGTCAGCCGGCGATCAGCCCGATCACGCCCTTGATGACGAGCGCGGTGCCGATGACCGCGAGCACGTAAGCCGCCAACCGCCTCCCGTGCCGGGCGGCGAAGCTCTTCGCCGCCGCCACCTGACGCCGTGTCCAATCCGGCGCGACCGCGAACCCCAGCAGTGGCAGCTCGATCAGCATGAGCATCACGACGTTGAAAGCGATCACCAGCACGACCGTGACGGCGTCGGCGTAGTTGAGGTCGGCGATCTGCCGCAGGCCGGCGAGATAGGAGGCGCCGGGGAGCGTCAGCAGCGCGCCGACCGCGAATGCGCCCCGTGGCGAGCTCTTGGAGAGCTTCGTCTGCCAACGTGGCGTCGCCTTCGGCTTCTCTGGCCGCCGCCGCGCCCTGTGGGTCCGTCCCGGGACCAGCACGCGCGCCACCACCAGCGCCACGGCCCCCAGGGCGATGTCGAGACCCGGGTTGATCGTGTTCTGCGTGTCGTTGACGACGCTCGTGTCGTTGAGGGAGAACACGATGACCACGCCCAGCGTGACGCTCGTCATCATCGCCCCGAGCAGGTACCCGAGCATCAGCCGCCCCGGATTGGACAGGATCAGCATGACGGTCGTAGCCGCCAGCAGCGTCGGGTTCAGCGAGGCGAGGAGAGCGAGGACGAATGCGCGGGCCATTTCGCGGGAGTCTCGCCGGTCGCCCGGATGATGAACGTCTAGGGGACCGTCTCGGCGGGCGGCGCCCATTCGGCGCCGCTCTGCCGGCGAAACTCGTCGATGGCTCCGTCGATCGTCGGGAAGAAATGATCGGGGTCCAGCGGCCCGATCAGCTCGTAGCGCTCGAGCTTGGCGCGGACCGGATCCTTGAGCTCGGCGAACACGAGCGAGGTCCCCTCGGCGTTGAGTTCCTCGTCGAGCTCGGCGAGCATGTCGGCGGCGGTGGTGTCGACGTCGGTGATCGGCTCCGCCGCGATCAGGATCCATCGCGGGCGCGGCGTTGCGGCCGCCAGCCGACGGACCTCGTCGCGGAACGTGCGGGCGTTGGCGAAGAACAGCGGTGCGTCGAAGCGAAGGATGACGAGCCCCGGCAGGTGCTCGGCGTCCGGATGCATCTCGACGTCGTGCTGGCCCGGCATCCCCGGCACACGCCCGAGCGTGGCGATGTGCGGCCACCAGGCCCGGCGGAAGACGTTGAGGATCGACAGCGCGACCGCGACGGCGATGCCCCACAACACACCGAGCAGCGCGACGCCGAGGAACGCCACTCCCGAGAGCAGGAACTCGAGCCGGCCCTGGCGCCACAGCCGGACCGTCGCTGGGATGTCCGCCAGCGAGAGCGATGCGGCGATGACGACTGCGGCCAGGGTGGGGTTCGGGAGGTTTTGCAGCAGCCCGGGGACGAGCAGGAGCATGAGCACGATCAGAGCGGCGCCCACCAGGCCGGTCACCTGCGTCTTGGCCCCGGCCCGTTCGGCCACCGCGGTCCGCGACCCGCTCGTGCTCACCGGGAAGCCCTGGAACAGCCCGGCGGCGACGTTGGCCACCCCGATCCCGAGCATCTCGCCGTCGCCGCTGACCTCCTGCCCGCTGCGCGCGGCGAACGCCGATGCCGTCGAGATGGTGTCGGTGAGGGCCACCAGGGAGATCCCGAGCGCGCCCGCGACCAGGAGCGGGATGTCGGAGAACGCGTTCGGGAGCGTGAGCGGAGGGAACCCCTGAGGCAGAGCGCCGACCAACGACACCCCGTGGTCGGCGAGGTTGAAGATCGACGATGCGCCGATCGCCAGCAGGACCGCCACGAGCACGCCCGGCACCTTTGGCAGCCAGCGCCCCAGCGCGAGGATGACGATCAGGCTGAGGGCGCCGACCGCCACGGCGGCACCCACCGTCTTGCCGGCGGCCACCCCGTTCACGAAGGCCTTGGCCTCGGCGATCAGGCCGTCGGCGTTGGTGGAGAATCCGAACAGCTTCGGCAGCTGACCGATCAGGATCGTCAGTGCCAGCCCGTTCATGTAACCGATCTGCGTCGGCTTGGAGAGCAGGTCGGCGACGAACCCCAGCCGCGCCACGGAGGCGGCGATCATGATCGCTCCCACCATCAGCGCGAGCATCGAGGCCAGCGCGATCGCGCGCTCCGGGCTGCCGTTGGCCCCGAGGATGGGCAGAAGCGACGCCGCGATCATCGGCCCCAGGGACGAGTCCGGGCCCAGGACCAGGATCCGCGACGGGCCGCAGAGCGCATAGCCGACCAGGCAGAGGATCGACGTGTACAGCCCCGTGATCGGCGGCAGGCCCGCCAGCTCCGCGTAGGCCATGCCCTGGGGCACCAGCAGGGTGGTCAGAACGACGCCGGCGACCAGGTCGCTGCGTAGCCACGACACCCGGTAGCCGGCCAGTGCGCGCACCTTGCGATCATCTCGGCGGCCGCCTTCGATCCATCATCCCGATGAGGTGAGCGGTCATACGGATCGGATGATTGATCGCCGTCCGCGCCGTGGGATCGTTGGCTCATGACGGACGTCTCCGCAACGCCGCAGGTGGTCGCGCTTCGCCTCGGCGAGGACGATCGCGGGCAGGGCTGGGTGTTGTTCGCCGCGGCGCTCCTGATGACGCTCGGAACCCTCAACGTGATCGACGGCATCGCCGCTGTCGGCAACTCACAGTTCTTCGCCCGTCACGCCCACTACTTGGTCGGCGACCTCGGGACGTGGGGCTGGATCCTCGTCGGGATCGGCGCCTGTCAGGGGATCACCGGGTTCGCCATCGCCCGCGGCTCTGACGTCGCGCGATGGGCGGGCGTTGGTTTCGCGCTGGCCAATGCGCTGGCCCAGCTCCTGTTCATGCAGGCCTACCCGCTGTGGTCGCTGGCGATCTTCGCCGTCGACCTCCTCGTCGTCTACGCGCTCATCATCTACGGCAGGCCGCGCCTACGGCCGGTCTGACGCGCTCCTGAGGTGGCGCGGTGTCGCTGAGGGATTGTTCGTCAGGGTGTGGTCTGGCCGTACTGGACCAGGCCATGGATGATCCAGAGGCTCAGCGCGAACACGGCGAGCGACCAGAACGGCGCCGCCGGAAGATCGAGCAGGGCTGTGATCGCCGCGAGCGACGCGGCGAAGAGGGCGAACCAGCGTCCGTACGTGCCGCCCCGGAACAGCGACACGCCCGCGAACCCTTCGAGGATGCCGATGATCAGGGTCACCCATCCCCACGTCTTCAGGTCGCCGAACACATAGTGCGAGTTGTGCGTGAAGAAGTGTGAATTCGAGATCGCCGAGATCCCGTAGATGATGTTGAGCACGCACCCGATCAAGAGGAACGTGGCGGCGAATATCGCTCGCCCTAGACCTTTGACCTCATCCATCCTCCATCTCCTTTCACCCTTGGCGTCGACACGCGACGCGCTGTGAACGTCACGCTCCCCACCACGGCCGAGCCACGCATCACCCCAACCGGGTGACCGTCTCTAGGTCGGTGGCCGCAGCTCGCCGCGGTTGACCGACACCGACGCCCCCGAGGCGCGCGCCTGCCGGATCTCGTCGGTGCTGGCCGGCTGCGTCAGGCCCTGGACTATCCAGAGGCTGAGCGCGAAGATCGCCACGGACCACAGGGGGTAGGACGGGAGCTGGAGCAGCGCGTCGATCGCTGCCAGCGACCCGATGACGATCCCGAACCAGCGGCCAAACTCCCCGCCGCGGAACAGTGACATCGCGGCCAGGATCTCCAGGATGCCGAGGATGAGCGCCGCCCATCCCCACGACTTCAACCCCCCGAAGAGATAGTGCGGGTTGGTCGCAAACACCTTCGCGCGTCCGATTCCCGCGATCCCGTAGATGATGTTGAGGACACCGCCGATCCCCAGCAGCACGCCGGCGAGCCCCCATCGCTCGGCCCCTGTCATCTCGTTGTTCATCACGTCACCGCCGTTGTCGGCGTCTCAGGGGTCGGCTCCGCGGCCGCCTGGCGGGCACGCGCCGCGTCGGCGGCGAGCCGTTGGGCCTGTTGCATCACGGCGGAGCGAAGCCGGAACGGGGAGCGCGCGATCCGGCGGGCGGCCTGGCCCGCGGGGACGCCGGCGAGCTTGTAGAAGATCGCGAGCGCGAGGAGCCCGCCGCCCCCGCCGGCCGCGGCAGTCCCGGCGATCGCGCTCAGCGCCGATCCGCCCGCCGCAGCGCTGAGGGCGACGTTGGACGGCGCGGGCGCTCCCGGAGCGGTGAGTCGCGCCGTGCCTCGCGCCGTCGCGTCCACCACCGCAGCAGCGGCGACGAGCGTGACGAGGTTGGCGTCGGCGCGCCCGATCCCGAACATCCGCTTCAGCGCGCGGTACCGCGCGGCGTTGAGCAGCAGTAGCGCCACCCGCACGTCCTCGACGAGCAGCAGTACCGCGCCGACCTCGCGACCGGCCGCCGACTGCCCACCACCGCGCGCGCGCCTCGCTGTCGCCATCAGTGGTCCTGCCCGACCTCGGACAGGTAGATCAGGGCCGCCTTGACCCGCCGGCTGACGTCTTCGCTGTCGGTGAGGTCGAGCTTGGCGAAGATCGAGTTGACGTGCTTCTCCACGGCGCGCTTGGTCAGCACGAGAGACTCCGCGATGGCGCCGTTGCTCTTGCCCACCGCGATCTCGGCCAGCAGCTCGCGCTCGCGTGGGGTGAGCTGTGCCAGCCGTGAATGCGTCGCCTTGAAGCGGGCCTCGATCAGCGCGTCGACGATCCCGGGGTCGATCACGGACCCGCCGCGGGCCACCGCCTCGATGGCGCGGATGAGCTCTCCGCGATCGCGGATGCGCTCCTTGAGGAGGTACGCCCGGCCGCCGGTGCCCTGGGAGAGCAGCCCGAGCGCGTAGGCGGGCTCGGCGTACTGGCTGAGCACCACTACGCCGACATCGGGATGGGTCTCGCGGAGTTGCGCGGCGACGCGGATCCCCTCGTCGGCCCCGGACGGCGGCATCCGAATGTCGGTGAGGATGACGTCGGGATGCCACGTATCGATCGCCGACAGCAGCTCCTTGCCGTTGGTGCACACGGCCACGATCGTCACGGAGGGAATCGACCCGAGCGTCATCGTGAGGACCTCTCGGATCAGGTACGAGTCCTCGGCGATGATGAGCCTGAGCTGGGCGTCCGACCCGAGGGTCTCGGTCAATTCGGGTGCGCGGGCCATTGCAGTCACTTGCACGTTATCGGTCAGAGACGTGCGCGTTTCCTCGCGTTCAGCGGATACTGGTCAGCATCGCACTGACCGTTTGGAGCTATGGTCCGCCTCACTCGACAGGGATGCAAGGGCGCGCGCCCCCCACGAACATGGGGGTGTACACCCGCCAAGGCCGATCTCCAGGGGAAACAATGAAGCCGACCGACATGGCTGCGCGCGGCTCCCGCCGGGGCTTGGGCCGTCGCCGGTGGACGCCCGTGGGCACCGCCGTGACCGCCGTGACCGGCGGTGTTGTGGTCGCTCTCGCCACCGCGGTCAATGGCGCGCCTGCGTCGGCGCATGTCGCGATCATCCTGAGGCTGGCGATCATCGCCGCTGTCGCCGCCGCCGCAATCACGGCGCAGACCGCTCGCGACGGAAGCCGGCTGGGCCAGCTGCTGGGGACCATCACGCTGTTCTGCGTGCTGTGGATGCTCAACGGAGCGTCATGGGGGCCGGCGCACGCTGTCGGCGTTGTGCTGTCGGCCACCGCGCCGGTCGTCATCGCCTACCTGATGCTGGCGCATCCCAGCGGGCGACTGCACCGGCGCTCCGAGCGCCTGCTCATCGCCGTCGCCGGCGCGACGCTCGTTGCCGGATCGCTCGCCGCACTGGCGATCAGCCACTACCCGGTGCTCGGGTCCTCGGCGGCGGATTGCGTCGGCAACTGTGCCAACGACGTCTTCGGCTTCTCCCTGCCGTCCGGCGATCCCGGCGTTCTGCGGCTCGTGGTCATGCTCAGTCTGCTCGTGCTTGCGGTCGGTACCGCGGGGCTCGCGCTCAGTCGCGGCCGCTGGCCGTCGCCGCTCCCGATCCAGCGCGCGTACCTTCCGATGCGGTTCGTCGCCGTCGTCGCGGCGCTCCTCGCGGCGTTCCTCGTCTCCCACACCGACGGACGCGACGTCGGTGGCGCGCTCGACACGGCCTACTCCGTGATCGTCCTGCTCACCGCTCTGGCCGTGCTGCTCGGGCTGGCGCTGGAGCGGCTGTTCCTGGCCCGCGCGCTGGCGTGGCTCGTGGACCAGCTGTCGGTGTCCGCGGGACGTGATGCCCAGGGACTCGTCACCGGGGCGATTGGCGACCCGTCGCTCCAGATCGTCTCGCGCCGGCTGGGCTCGAGCGAGTACGTCGACGCCGGCGGACACCCGGTGGCGCTGGCCCCGCTGCCCAAGGACCGTTGTGTGACCTACGTGCAGCGTGCGGGCCGCCCCGTCGCCGCCGTCATCTACAACGCTGAGCTGGCCGATCAGGAGAGGCTGATCCAGGCCGCGGCTGCTGCCGCCTTGCTCCGCGTCGAGCAGGCGCGGCTCCATGCGGACCTCCAGGCGTCGACGCACGAGCTCGCGCTCTCGCGGCGGCGGCTGGCGGAATCGGTGCAGCGCGAGCGGCGTCGGATCGAGCGCGACCTTCATGACGGCGTGCAGCAGGAGGTGCTCGGCCTTCGGATCAAGCTCGACCTGGCCACTCAGATGCTCGACGTCGATCCGGAGGAGGGCGAGCGTCTCCTTGGGGCCATCGGCCGTCAGATGGACACCGTGCTCGACGAGGTGCGGTCGCTGGCGCGCGGGATCTACCCCGCGATCCTCCACGAACACGGTCTGCCCGAGGCGATCCGGTCCGCTGCCCGCGTCGCCACGGTGCCCGTCAGCGTGCGCGCGTCGAAGGTCGCGCGCTACCCGGAGCAGATCGAGGTTGCGGTGTACTTCAGCTGCCTCGAGGCCCTCCAGAACGCCTCCAAGCACGCCGGTTCGCGCGCTGCCGTCGTCATCACGTTGTGGGAGCGAGACGGACGGATCATCTTCGAGGTGCGAGACGACGGCCGGGGCTTCGACCCCGAGTCGATGGAGCGCGGGCGCGGGCTCACCAACATGCGTGATCGTCTCGAGGCCGTGGGCGGGAGCCTGATGTTCATCTCCACCCCTGGGAAAGGGGCGCGCATCCGAGGAGAAGCGCCCACCACGCTGCGCGTCGACGACGGCGAGATCACGGCCCCCCGAGCAGGCCCAGGCCGCCGAGGATCGCCAGCACACCCCCCACGAACATGAGCAGGCCGGCGAGCACGACCGGCCAGCGGCGCTGAATCCAATCCCCCACGCGCCGTAGCAGCGGGTCGGCACGCTCGCCGGCGACGATCAGCACGCCGAGGATCACCAGCATCGGCGCGATGAACGCCAGGTTGTAGAGCAGGAGGAGCAGGATCTCCTCGGGGATCGTCAGCGTCGAGGCGACGAGCCCGGCGATGACGGCGAGATACGGCGCTGCGGTCGGGAGCTCGACTGCGGCAAGCGACGCTCCGGTGACAAATGACGACCCCCCGCTGCCTTTGGCCCCCGGCAGTGGGCGCCGTGCGAGCTTGCGCCGCGCTGCCCACGTGGTCACCGCGAGGGCCACGAGGATGACCCCGGCGACGAACTCGATGATGTGCCGGACGGTGCCGCGCGGATGCGGCACGAGGTCCAGGAGCAACCGTCCCGGTCCGATCATCAGCAGCAGCCCACCGGCGAGGTTGACCACCCACACCCCGAGGGTGAACTCGGCCACCCGGCGCAGCCGGTTGCGGCCGGTCGCCAGGAACAGCGCGGGCCCGACCGTGCTCGGGTTGAGCGAATCCGCCAGACCCACCGAGATGACCACACCGAGTTGCCGGAACATCGCGTCTCGCGGCACACGCTGGCGCACTCACCACGTTCGGGCATCACCCGGATGAGGTGGTCAAGATCACCCGTTTCGTATGATCTCGGCCACAAGGCGCGCCCTGACACTGATCGGAGCCGGTCCCAATCGCACGAGACGGACGGAGGTGAGGAGTGGCCGGATCCCTGTCCAGGTTCATCGCTACGGCGCTACCGCGCTACGGCGCTGCGGCGGTCGTGTGCGTGATCGTCCTCGCGGCCTGCGGGTCCGGGGGAACGGGGACGGTGGCCCAGCAGGCGAGCAAGGCGGTCGCCGGCGCCGCGTCGAAGGCCCAGACCGCTCTCGCGACCGCTACCGAGGCGGCGGATACGGGCACCTCCTCGAACAGCTCCAGCACGACGTCAAGCGAGTCCACCAGGACCGAGACCAGGACAAAGACCCAGACCCAGACGTCCACGAAGACCTCGACCGCCACCGAGAAGATCACTCAGACGCGCACCAAGACGGAGACCAGCACGACCCCCGGCGGCGGCACCGCGATCGTCAACAAGCAGACAACCACGGTGCACACCGAGAGCAGCGGCGTTCCTGCTTGGGGCTGGGTGCTCATCGGCCTCGGCGTCATCGCCATCGTGCTCCTCGCCGTGATGATCTCGCGCGGCCGCAAGCCTCCGCCGCCCGGCGCCCCTCCCACCGCTCCGCCGCCCGGCGCCCCTCCCACCGCCCCGCCGCCCGGCGCCCCTCCCACGGCCCCGCCACCGGCCGGTGGTCAGCCCTCGGTCTGACCCATGAGTGTCGCCGCGTCTGCGCGCCAATCGGCCCGCAGCGATACGGCCGGTCTGTTCGGTCGCGTCATGGGCCTGGTGGCGCTGACCGTCGCCTGTGCGACCTTCGGCGTCTGGGTGGCGCGCGATTCAGGCAGCGGGGGCTGGTTCATCGCCTGGCTGGCCTCCCTCGGCTGCCTCATCGGGCTCAACGTGGCCAACAGCCGGGGGAACACCGGCCTGGCCATCGTCCTGCTGTTCGCGTTCGGCCTGCTCATCGGGGTGAGCGTGGCGGGGACCGTCAACTACTACGCCGCGACCGACCCCACCGCGGTGCGGCAGGCGTTCGCGGCTACCACGTTGTCGGTCGCCGCGCTCGGGAGCGTGGGGTACGCGACGCGGCGGGATCTGTCCTTCCTCTACCGCATTCTGTTCTGGCTGCTGCTGGCGCTGCTGGCCGCTGGCGTCGTGCTCATCTTCGTCCACATCCCGCAGGCGTACACCGCATGGACACTCTTGGGGCTGGTGGTGTTCGCGCTCTACACGGTGGTGGACTTCAACCGCCTTCGCCGTGCCGGCGGCGATGAGGCGATCCCGCTCGCCGCAGGTATCTTCCTCGACGTCCTCAACCTGTTCCTGCTGTTCCTGCGCGTATTCGGTCGCTCGTCCTGACGCGCGCGCCCTCGCGTCAGGCGCCGACGGCCGCGTGCCCCGGAGGGCGCAGGGCGAACGGCGTCAGGCGTCGCGACCGAGCGGATGCTCGGTCTCGGGCAGCTGCGCCAAGCCCCGGCGTAGCTGGGACAGCGCGCGCGTGGCGACGCGCTTGGTCCTCAGCGTGGCGATCACGTGCCGGATCTGCCACGACGCCAGCACCGGGCAGCCGATGGAGATGATCACCACGAACGGCACGACCGCCTCGGGTGCCGGAGCGAGGATGGCGGCAGCGAGCAGCACCGCGCTCGTGACGATCGTCATCACCGCGGCAAGCAGGACGAGCCCGGGCTCTGAGCGCGTCTGCCATGGCGACGCCGACGACACCGGATCTCCGAACAACAGCTCACCATGCATAACAACCGACCTCTTTGTCTCGCTCAACGTCAACCATCGCCTCGAGGCTACCCGCGGACGGCCCGTGCGAGCACGGGCCGTCGGCGTGACCGGTTGGTTGAGGGAGAGACCGCTCCGCAGGCACAGCGGCCGTCCGGCCAATAGTTGTTATCGGTCCGAGATCCGCTTTCCGTGAACGACGAGGCCGTAGATCGCGACGATGCCGAGCCCGACCGCCCATTGGGCGACCCCGATGCAGAGCGCGACCCAGCCCCAGGTGTTGAGGTCACCCACCACGTGGCGTCACCCCAACGAGGTGATGACTCGCCGTCCGTGCGCCGCCAGCCTCCCACCGTGACGCCAGCTCGGCCGACAACCGCCCAGCGCGCCTGGGCCGCAACGGCACTCGTCCTTGCGGTGGCTTCGCTGGCCGCGGCGGTGGTCGCCCTCATCGTCCGGTTTCCGCTGGCGCTGCTCACCCTCGCGTGCGTCGTGGCCGCGGTGGCCGTGGCCTGGGCGGCGCTCGGCCGCCCGCGGGCGGTGAGGACCGTCGGCCTGGCCGTAGCCGCCCTCCTGCTCGCCGGGTCCGTCGTCCTGGCCGTCGTCGAGGACGTGTTCGTCGAGAACCTCGTCATCCTGGCGGCGCTCGCGGCGTCGGTCGCGGCCGCCAAGAGGGCGTTTCGCGTGCACGTGGAGCTGTCGCCCGCCCCGCGGCCGGAGCGGCCGGTGCTGTTCTACAACCCGCGTTCGGGAGGCGGGAAGGCGGAGCGTTTCCACCTCCCTGACGAGGCGCGCCGCCGGGGCATCGAGCCGGTGCAGCTGAGTCCCGGGGACGATCTGGAGACGCTCGTCCGCGAGGCGGTGGCCGGTGGTGCGGATGCGCTGGCGATGGCCGGCGGGGACGGCTCCCAGGCGATCGTCGCCATGGTCGCGGCCGAGCTCGATCTGCCCTACGCCTGTATTCCGGCGGGGACCAGGAACCACTTCGCTCTCGATCTCGGCGTCGACCGCGACGATGTCGTCGGCGCGCTCGACGCCTTCGTCAGCGGCGGCGAGCGCAGGGTCGATCTCGCGGAGGTCAACGGCCGCACGTTCGTCAACAACGTCTCCCTCGGCCTCTACGCCGAGGCCGTGGCGCGGCCCGGCTACCGCGAGGCCAAGCTGCACACTCTGCTGGAGACGGTGCCCACCATGCTCGGCCCCGACGCGGCGCCGCCGGCGCTGGCGTGGGACGGGCCGGGGGGGCCCGAGTCGGCCGTCGCGCTCCTGGTCTCCAACGGCCCGTACCGGCTGGGCCGGGCCCTCGGCTCCGGAACACGACCGCGGCTGGACACCGGCGTCCTGGGGATCACGGTGCTCGTCCCCACCGATCCGTCCGGGGGCCAGCCCGATCCGCGCCGCCTTCAGATGCAGCAGTGGACCGCCGCCGAGTTCGAGATCGCTGGCAGCACCGCGGTGCCCGCCGGCGTCGACGGCGAGGCGCTGGTGTTCGAACCGCCGGTGCGATTCGCGACGCGTCCGCAGGCGCTACGCGTGCGGATCGCCCCCCAGCACCCCGGAGCGTCGCCGTCGGCGGCGATGCCTGACCGGCCCCGCCACATGCTGCGCGCGCTGGCCACGATCGCGTTCCGCGGTGGCTTTGCCGAGGCGCCGGCTGTCTCGCGGGGTCCGGGTGCCGTCGTCTGATCTCACGCCGGCCACGCCGCCAACCCCGGCTCCGGTCTATGTCGGCCTCGTCACCCGTGCCGTGGCGTTCGTCATCGACGCGGCGCTGATCCTCCTGGTGGAGCTGATCATCGGCGTGAGCGGTGTCGTGATCATCACCGTCCTGCACCTCCCCAAAGAGGTCAACGCCATCCTGGCCGTGCTCGGCGGGATCATCTACATCGTCTGGTCGGTCAGCTATTTCGTGGGCTTCTGGTGCGCGACCGGCCAGACTCCGGGTGCGCGGGTGATGCAGTTCCGCGTGCTGACCCCGGAGGGGAAGGTGGTCGGGCCGCGCCGGGGGCTGATTCGGTGCTTCGGCCTGCTCCTCGCCGCGCTGCCGCTGTTCGCCGGCTACGTGCTCATCCTCTTCGACCATCAGCGCCGCGGTCTCCAGGACCGGATGGCGGGGACGGTGGTGGTCCGGACCGCTCAGCTGTCGATCGCCGCGGCCCAGCAGGCGCGGACCGCACGCCCGAAAGCGCGTCAGGGAGACACCGCGCTTGTGGACTGAGACCGCCGAGGTGGTGTGTGCCACTGCGCGTTTGACGCGTGGGCACGGTTGCCCACCGGCGCTCCGCTCGCCATCCTCTGTTGTGAGCTAACGCGTTTGTGGTGGGACGGTGCGGGATGTTCTTCAGGCGGCGACGGCACGATCGACGGGTACAGGCGTCATCCGGCGAGGATGCGCACGAGTCTGCATCCGAGCCGCCGCAGGACCATGCCGAGCCGCCGCAGGACCATGCCGAACGTGAGCGCACCCGCGTGCTGCAGTGCTGGCGCCGGAGCGAGCAGCGCGTGCTGAGGACCTGGCACGCGTGGCAGGCGGCGGCCGCCCGGGACAAGCCGGAGCGGTATCGGGCCTACCTCCGGGCGCTCGCCGACGAGGAGCGCGCAGCGGCATCGGTTGAGGTGGCCACGCGCGTGCTCGCCGACGATGCCGGCCCGGGTATGGCCGAGCCGGCGCGGCACTGACCCGCGGCCCCTGCGGCGGATGGCACAACCGGGTCTCGCCCACACGTCTGGGATGCCGCCGGCGGACGGCTCCGGCTGGGCGGGGCTGTTCTGGATCGCGTTTCGGCGGTCACGGAACGCGATGGCGCTGCTTGACGAGCAGCGACGCTATGTCGACGTCAACGGCGCCTACCTCCAACTGATGGAGCGTCCGCGCGATGCGCTGATCGGATCGGCGGCCTGGGAGTCGGTGATCGACGGTCCGGTCATGTCCGGCGCCGAATGGCAGGAAACGCTGCGCGGCTCGCATTCCACCGGCGTCGCCGAGCTCCGATCCGCTGACGGATCGGCGGTGCCGATCGAGGCCGCCGTGCATCCGGAGGTCGTGACCGGGCGGCGGTTGGTCCTGCTCGTGGTCCTGAAGGTGGGGCGACGGACGCACACTCGCGCGACCGCGACCGCGACCGCGACCGGGGCCACGGCGCCGCCGACGGGGACGTTGTCGGCGCGCGAGGCCGAGGTGGTCGGGCTTCTCGCCCTGGGTCTGAGCGGCCCCGAGATCGCGGCTGAGCTGTCGGTGTCACACAACACCGTGCGAGCACATGTGGGCAACGCCATGAAGAAGGTCGGTGCCCGCACCCGGGCGCAGCTCGTGGCGATCTCCCTGGCCAATGGCGCAGGACCGGCGGGCGGCCGCAAATAGCGCGTTTGCGCGATGGACGCCGCTCCGGAACGCAGCGATGATGGGGCCCGTGCACCGGGGACACACATGGATGTACGCGTCCTGATCGTCGACGATGCCGGCGCCTTCCGCGCCGCTGCCGCGGAGCTGCTCGTACGCCGCGGCTACGGGATCGCGGGCGAAGCGGCGTGCCGTCGCGACGCGCTGGCCCTCGTCCAGGGCGCCGAACCGGATGCCGCACTGGTGGATGTGTACCTCGGCGAGGATGACGGCTTCGCTCTCGCCCGGACGCTTACCGAGACCAGCCCCGGCCTCGCGGTGCTGATCACCTCGGCGTCGTTTGACCAGGGCTTTTATCGCCGAGCGGCTGAGAGTGGGGCCCGCGGATACGTGCCCAAGCAGGAGCTGGCGCGCACCGATCTCGCGGCGTTCTGGGGACCCGAGTCACTGGCCGAGCAGGCCGGTGTCCTGGGCGCGAGCGACGGCTTCGGAGCGCGAAGCCGCGCCGAGCTTGCGGTAGACGCTGTGAGCCTGCGTCTTGACCGTGTTGGCTGACACCCCCAGCCGGGCGGCGATCTCGCGAAACGACAGGTGGCTGGGGAGGAACCGCAGGACCCTCAGCTCGGCGATCGTCAGCGCCGAAGGGCCGGCGAGGGTCGCTTCGGCGAGCGTGTCCATGTGCGACCAGCACATGTTGAACCAGTGCTCGAAGACGGCCGCGCCGCGTGTGCGGCGCGCCAGCCGCGACGCCTGAGCCAGCAGTGTCCGCGCGCCGACGACGTCTGCCAGCCAGAGCCTCGCGCACGCCAGGAGGATCCTTACCTCCGCGCCGTACCAGGCGATCGAATCGCTCTGCGTCGTGAGCAGGTCGAGGCTCGCCCGCACGTCGCGCTTGGCCTCGTCCGAGCGCCCGTCGTGGGCGGAACTGGCGGCTGCGGCGGCCAGGGCGAACGCGCTCGCCGGCTCGCCGGTCAGGCCGTGGGTGCGCACGACCTCGGTCGCCCGGGTGGCGTAATCGGTGGCCAGCTCCCATTCCTGGCGGTGCAATGCGATCGTGGCCCGCTGGGCCAGGCACATCGCGGTCACCGAGGGCACGGAGCTGCCGGCGATGGCGGTGGCCTCCTCCAAGATCTCCTCCGCCGTCTCGAGCTCCCCCGCGAGGTAGGCGGCGGTCCCGCACAGCCAACGGCAGATCGGCTGCCATAGGCTGTCGGCCGGCTCCGTCGCGCAGGCCCGGCTCGCCGCCGCGCGCATCGCGGCGACCCCGGGAGCGGCCGCCACCGCGTCGATCACGGCGATGCCGGCGCGGAGGCTCGACTCCCGGGGGCGTGGGGTATCGCGCTCGAGCGCCGCGGCCGCGTTCAGCGCCCATCGCCGCGCCGCGTCCACGTCACCGGCGGCCAGCGCGCGGTGCGCCGCCGAGGCCGCCAGCTCAGCGCAGTTCGCGATCTGCTGGTCGTGGAAGCGCGCCAGCCACTGCTCAACCGCGGGCCAGCGGCCGGTGGTCATATAGCGCGGGATCATCGGCCACAGCAACTCGCCGGCGCGCTCTGGGTCGCCGCCGTCACACGCGTGCCCGACCGCGCGGTCCATGTCTCCATGCTCGAGATGCCAGGCGCCGGCGCGTGCGTGAAGGGTCGGCTCGAGCTCGGGCTCCACGATGCGCAGCTCGCTGAGCAGCGCCTCTCGGACCAGCGGGTGCCAGCGATACCGGCTCGGCCCGGCATCGACCGGACGCAGCAGTTGGAGCCGGTTGGCCAGATCGGCGAGGTCGCGGGCGGACCCACGGCGGTTCAGGACCGCGTCGCATGCCGACGGCGACAGCTCCTCGAGGACCGAGGAGCGCCGCGCGACGAGCATGAGCGCCTCGGGCAGCGCCGACAGCACTTCGTCTCGCAGGTATTCCGCGAGCGCCAGCCCGTTGCCCGGAGCCCAGCCGAAGTTCGCCTCGAGGTCGGCGGATGCGCTCAGGCCCGCGAGGTACAGGGCCGCGGGCCAGCCCTGGGTCCGCTCCGAGAGCGAGCGCACCTCGTCAGAGCCGAGCTCCAGCCCGGCGCCGGCCAGCAGCCTCTCCGCCTCGGGGGCGTCCATCGCCAGGTCGCCCGCCCGCAACTCGGCGACGTCCCGATGCGTCCGCAGCCGCGCGAGCGGCAGCTCGAGCTCCGTGCGGGATGTGAGGGCAAGCGTCGAGCCGGGCGGGAGCTCGGTCAGCACCTCGCAGACAAGGTGCCGGAGAAGTTGGGGCTCGAGCAGGTGGGCGTCGTCCAGCGCGAACACGTAGCGCGGGTCGCGCCGGTCGTGCGGCCGCGCCACGAGCGTGTGAAGTTCGGCGGAGTCGTACAGGCCGCCCGCCGACACCGGTCCGAGCCAGACGAACGGCCGCTCATCGGCATCGGCCCATTCGGCGAGCAGGGTCGATTTGCCGTAACCCGGCGGCGCAACGATCAGGATGAGGACGGACTCGGGCTGGCCGGTCAGGCGGCCGACGAGCCCGGGACGCGCCACGAATCCCGATGGGAGCGCGGGTGCGTCCGCCGGCAGCTCGGCCAGTCCGTCGGCAAGCGGGTCCGGCGAAGCGTAATCGTGGCGGCGAAGAAGGGCAGCGACTTGAGTCGACGACATACGTATCAGCGCGTTGACGGGAAATGCGCCCTCCCTGTTGTCCCGTACCGGGCGGCCACGGACAAGGGAGCCTGCCTGCGTGTTCTCGGAGGCGGGCACCACCGGGAACGGACGGGCGTCACGGGCTCACAGCCCGATTCGCGGTGACAATCAGTCCAGCGGGGCGCCGATCCCGACTCTGATTCCGGCCGTCCGAGGCACGGACCCGGACACGACCGTGCCCACCCCAGGCCGCGATCGGATCCTGGCGGTTCCGTCCACCGCGTCGATCCGATCTCGCATGTTCAGCAGCCCGTGGCGGTCGCCGACCTGATCAGCGTCAAAGCCGGCGCCGACGTCGCGCACTTCGAAGTGCAGACGCCCGCCCGTCTCCCAGAGACGGATCCACACCACCGCGTCGTGCCCGGCGTGCTTCATCGAATTCTGAAGCGCCTCGAGGCACGCGAAGTAGACCGCGGCCTCCGTATCAGTGGGGTAGCGACTGATGCCCTCGGCCGCCACCGCCACCGTCACCGGCAACGGGGACCGCCGCGCCGCGGACTCGAGGGCAGCCGTCAAGCCCTGGCGGTCCAGCAGGGCCGGATAGATCCCGCGGGCCAGCGCTCGCAGCGTCTCCAGCACGTCATCCATGTGATTGCCGAGGGCGGTGAGCATCTGCTGACCCCGCAGCGGGTCCTCCTTCAATGCCTCGCCGGCGAGATCGAGCTTGATGCGCAAAGCGACGAGGTCCTGCTGCACGCCGTCGTGCAGGTCGCGCTCGAAGCGCTGGCGCTCCCTGTAGGCCGTCTCGACAAGGCGACTCCGGGAGGCGGCCACGTCGGCGGCCGAGGCCTTGAGGTCGGCGACGAGCTGGGCGCGTTCGAGCCGCATCAACGCTGCCGCTCCGGCGGCATGGATGAACCGCTCCTGGTCGCGGAGCTCGGCGTCATAGATCACCGCGGCGATCCGGCGGGACTCCCGTTCGATCCAGGTCACGGCGCGCCCCGGGCCAACGTGCGCGGGATCCACGGGATCCCCCTTCGAGGTCACGCATGTGCGCAGGCCGGGCCGCTGGTAGCAGATCAGAAGCGACGGGTCACGCAGCGTCACGGCCATGAGGGCCTGCGGATCGGCACGTGGCAGCTCGGCCATCGCCGTGACGAACTCGACCAGGGCGCGGCCCATGTAGAGCCGCTCCCGGGCGATGCCGCCGACAATCGCGACTGGCACCAGCACCGCGGTCAGCAGCAGGACCGCGCCGACCCCCGGCGCCGCGCCGGGGGCGATCCAAACCGTGAGTCCCCACGCGGTCAGCGCGAGCGCGTACAGCAGGGAGGTGAGCCGCATCGGCGCCACCGCGAACCGCAGCGGCGCCGGGAGGGAACGCGCTCGCGCGCTGAGCAGCACGACGGTCCCCCAGACCAGAGACCAGAGCGCCACCAGCGACAACGCCTGCAGCGGGACGACCCCCGGCCACGCGCCGTGGCCGAGCGCCAGGACGTTGCGGCAGGTGTCCTCGCATCCGGAGAGCGGTAGCGCGAGCGGAGGCACGGTGCCCGTCTCGGCCAGCACGATCCAGCACAGGGCGAACGTCCCACCACACACCGTCAGCAACATCCGGTCGCCCGCGGAACGCAGGCGACCGCTGGGGTAGATGAGCAGCAGCGCACAGAACATCGTGGGCGCGAGGGCGGTGACGAGCATCCCGACGCTGAACGGGACGGCGTCGGCCGATCCGTTGAGCTGCCACACCGCGGTCGCGAGGCCCGCGGCGGCGAGCCATTTTCCGAAGCGCGCCAGGGTCTGGCTCGTCTGCGCGTAGAGGCCCGCGGCGACCAGAACGAGGATCGTGACCACCCGCGCGCCGACCGCCAGCCCGGGCGGGGTCGCGTGCGGATTGTCCGCCGTGACATAGCCGACCCACCCCGCCGCAACGAGGCCCGCGGCTCCGACCGCGGCAAATCGCGCCCACTCACCGTGGCTTTGCCGGGCGCGAGCCGCGTGTGAGCCCTTCAGCGCGGGGAGGACCCCGGTTCCACGCCCTGCGGCCTCCGCCGGACCGTGTCCGGCGGCGATCTCATGGTTCATGGCATGCAGCCCCACTCCCTACGGCTGCCTTGGTCGGTCCCGAGTTGCGACAACTGCGTATTTTAGTCACGAGCGGTCGTATTGCCGCGCCACCTATCAGTCAGAGGGATTGATGGATGATCATGCACTTGCTTTCGGTCTGATGACACTCGCTTTGACGGTTAAACGGTCATCCTTGCGCAACGGCGCGCAGCGGTGAGACCATCTCAACAGGTGGATGATGATCAGGAGACCAGCCCAGCGATGAACTCCATGAGACCGGGACCTTGAACGGCGGTCGCGGCGTGCCACGTTCCACGGCGGCCGGGGCGCGTCCGCACTGGGCTGCTGACCAGGACAGCGAGCCGGAGACACGGGCGATCAGCGTGGTCATCGCCGACGACTCGTACATGATCCGTGAGTTCCTCGCCACGGCGCTCGGCACGACGCCGCGGGTCAGGATGCTGGCGGCGTGCTCTGACGCCACGGAGCTGCAAAAGGCGATCGAGAGCTACGAGCCCGAGGTGGTGGTCACCGACATTCGCATGCCGCCCTCAGGAGACGAGGGCCTTCGCATCGCCAGCCGGCTGCGCATCAGCCACCCCGGGGTCGGCGTGGTCGTGCTCAGCCAGTACGCCGAGCCGGCATACGCGCTCAGCCTCTTGGGCGAGGGGACGGGCGGGCGCGCCTACCTCCTCAAGGAGCGCGTCCGTGACACGCAGGAGCTCGTCAACGCGATCGAGGCGGTGGCCCGCGGCGGGTCGGTGGTGGACCCCCGCGTCGTCGACGTGTTGATCGCCGCACGGACCCGGGCTGCCGATTCACGGGTGGCTCGGCTGACTGCGCGCGAGCAGGAGCTGCTTGCCGAGATCGCCGCCGGCAAGAGCAACGGCGCCATCGCCGAGTCGCTGGTGCTCACCAAGCGCGCCGTGGAGAAGCACGTCAACGCGATCTTCTCCAAGCTCGATCTGCCGGAGAGCCCGGATGTGAGCCGGCGTGTGAGGGCGGCGCTGATCTTCCTCGCCGAGGAGGGGACGCAGGCGGACTCGTGAGGGCGGTGAGGGTGTTCCCATGAGCTCGGGCGCCTCCGCCGTGCGCTCGACCGGCGATGATGTCGGGGTGACCGGGACCCACCTGCAGGATCGCCGGGTGAGCGACGCGGTCGGGTTGAGCGTCGTGCGGCGGTTGTCGCTGGAGCCCTCCGGCTATGCCCGCTACTTCGGCGGTATCGCGTGCCTGGCCGCCGCGTATTACGCCGCGGCTCAGCTCGGGTTCACGCTGCGGTTCACGGGCCCGGTCGCCGCCATCGTGTGGCTGCCGGTCGGCGTCGCCATCGCGTTCCTGTACATCGGTGGCCTTCAGCTGTGGCCGGGGGTTCTCCTCGGGGACATACTGGCCGACAACGCCGCCCACATCCCGTTGGCCGCAGACGTCGCGCAGACGGTCGGCAACGTGTTGGAGGTGGTGGTCGCCGTCCTCATCCTCCGCTATCTGCTGGACCGGCGCGGTCCTCAGGAGGCGCTCCACGAGGTGGGGGCGACAGCGCTGGCGATCGCGACGGGTGTCGCGGTCAGCGCCACCATCGGCTGCATCGCCCTCTCTCTCGCCGGGGTGATCGCGCTCGACCACCTCGCTGCGTCCTGGCGGACGTGGTGGCTGGGGGACTTCTCCGGTGGCCTGCTGCTCGTGCCGCCGGTTGTCGCGTGGCGCCGGATGCCGTGGCGCCGGCTCGCCGCGCCCGACATCGGAGAGGCGGCGTTGGTGCTGGCGACCGTCGCGGCTGCAAGCGCGCTGGCGTGGCAGCAGGCGGTCCCTCTGTCGTATCTGGTGTTCCCGCCCCTCATCTGGAGCGCCTTGCGCCTGGGCCTCGCCGGCGCCTCCGTGGCGGCGGCGATCGCGTCCGCCTTTGCAGTGTGGGGGGTGGTGCACAACCTCGGGCCGTTCGAGACGCACTCGCTCGCCGACGGGGTGCTCCACACACAGCTCTTCATCGCCGTGGCCACGTTCTCGACGCTGTGCCTCGCCGCCGTCGTGGCGGAGAGGCAGCGCCTCGGCGCGACGCTCGACGTCTCTCGGCTGCGGCTGGTGGAGGCGGCGGAGTCCGAGCAGCGCCGGCTGGCACGGAACCTCCACGACGGCGCGCAGCAGCGCTTGACGGCCCTGCTGGTGCGGCTGGGCCTCGCGATCGAGCTGACGGGGGAGGACAAGCAGCGCGGCGTGATGATGATCAAGGACGCGCGGTCCGAGCTCGAGCAGGCGATCGACGAGCTGCGCGCGCTGGCGCACGGCAATCATCCTCCACTGCTCCAGGAGCGCGGTCTGGCCCCGGTGATCGCGGACATGGCCGCCCGTAGCCCGATCCCGATCAAGCTCGGGGGCCTGCCGCCGCGCCGGCTGTCCCCCAGCGCGGAGGCCAGCGCCTACTACGTCATCGCCGAGGCGGTGGCCAACGCCCAGAAGCACGCTCAGGCGTCGACGATCCGCCTCAGCGTCCGCACGCGCGGCTCGGCGGTCGTCGTCGAGGTCGCCGACGACGGCGCCGGAGGCGCGTCGGAGACCCCCGGCTCAGGCCTGGAGGGCCTGCGCGAGCGGGTCGAGGCCGTCGGCGGCACGTTCGCGGTCGACAGCCCATCCAGCCGCGGCACGCGCATCATCGCTGCGATCCCGATTCTGCCCGGGCCCTGACGATCCCGAGCAGACGGTCGCGCGACAGGTCCTGCTTGCGGATGACGGCGGCCGCCCCGTACGCCCTCCCGGTGACCGGGTCGGGGTCCTCGACCGAGCACACCACCACGACGATCCGGGGGTCGCGCTCGGTGATGGCGCGGCAGGCCTCGAACCCGCCCATGCCCGGCATGCGCTTGTCCACGATGACCAGTTGCACGGAGAGATCCTGCGCGGCAGCGATCGCGGCCTCGCCCGAGTCCGCCTCGCCCACGAGCCAGAGCCCCGGCGTTGCCTCCACCACGTCGCGCATGGCGGTGCGGTAGGCCGGCTGGTCGTCCACGATCAGCACGGCGATGTCCGTCTCGGCTCGTGCTGGTGGTGTCGCGTGCATGGCCTCTGCTCTCGCCATCGACAACAGCAATTCAACCGAATGATTCGTTTCCATTGGGTGGGGCGTGGCCCGGCTGGAGCGCGGGGGAAGCGACTCGGCGCGAGAGTCTAACCCGAGGCCTAGAAGCCATCTAGCGCAGCGCCGATGCCGCTTGCGCCCGCACCGCGGTGCTGACACGCTCGAGCTGCCCGGAGGCGCGACGCCACTGCTGCCAGAACAGCGGAACGTCGATGACGCCGCGGCGATCGAACTCCACCAGGGGATCCTCGCCCGGCAGCGGCTCGGCCTGCAGGTCCGGGACCATGCCCCACCCGAGCCCGCGGCGCACGGCCTCGACGAACGCGGTCGAGCCGGGGACGTAGCACCGGACCGGCGCGATCGGGCGGCGCGCGCGTTTGCGCAGATACTGGTCCTGGAGTGGATCTTCGCGATCGAAGACCACGACGGGCGCCAGCGACAATGCCTGTGCCGACACCCCGTTGCCGAACCAGCGCTCCACGAACCCGGCGGACGCTCGCGGGCGGTAGCGCATCTGCCCCAGGCGCCGCACCGTACATCCGGAGACCGGCTGGGCAGATGCGGTCACCGCCGCCATCACCGTGCCGTCGCGCAGGAGCTCGTCGGTGCGCGTCTGATCGGCTCGCCGGATGTCGAACACCAGCCCGGGGCCGGTGCGGGCGAGCGCCTCCACGAACCACGTGGCCAGGCTGTCGGCGTTCACCGCGAGCGACACAGTGATCGGCGCGCCGGATTCCTCGTCGCCGAGCTCGGCGAGCGCGTCGTCAGCGACGGCCTGGATCTGGCGGGCCGCCCGCAGCAGGACGGCGCCGGCGGGGGTCGGCGTCACCGGCTTGGTTCGCCTGAGCAGCACCCGCCCCGCCCGGGTCTCCAGGGCCTTGATCCGCTGGCTGATTGCGGATGGGGTGACATGGAGCGTCCGCGCGGCCCCGTCGAACGTGCCCTCCGACACTGCGGCCAGCAGCGCCTCGAGCTGCCCATGGTCGATCGGCGTCGCCATTAGCACATCTAATGCTACTGCAGAATGATGAGTTGCAGGCAACGACGCCAGGTACGTACCGTGGCCGGGCCATGCCCGCGCTGCCGATCAATGCCCTCGCCTCGGGATGCGCGTTCGGACTGTCGCTCATCGTCGCCATCGGACCCCAGAATGCGTTCGTCGTCCGCCAGGGTGCCCTGCGCAACCACGTGCCGATTGTCGTCGCGATCTGCACGGTCTCGGACGTGATCCTCATCGCGGCGGGCGTGGCCGGCGCCGGGGCGGCGCTCGCCGGCCGGCCCTGGCTGATGGAAGGGACACGGCTGGCCGGCACGATCGTCCTGCTCGCCTACGCGGCGCTCGCGGCCCGGCGGGCGCTGCACCCGCCGGGTCCCGACCGCGCCGCGGGGACGGCGGGCGGCAGCCGCGCGGCGGCGATCGTCGCCTGCCTGGCCTTCACATGGCTGAACCCGGCCGTGTACCTGGACACGTTGGTCCTGCTCGGCTCGGTGGCGCAGGCGCATGGTGGGCGCCAATGGTGGTTCGGCGGGGGCGCCGCGCTCGGCAGCGTGCTGTGGTTCGCTGCCCTGGCCGCTGTGGCGGCGTGTGCGCACTCGCTGCTGACGCGTCCTGGGGTGTGGCGCGGCGTGGACTGCTTCGTCGCCGTCGTCATGGTCACAACGGCTCTGCGCCTGCTCGTGGCGGCGCTTGGCTGACCGTGGGTCAGGCGGCGGCCGGCGCAGACAGCGGCCGCGCCCGGAGCGCGCGGTGAAGCACCGCGGCCAGGTCTGCCGGGGCGATGCCCTTACGCACGTAGGTCATGGCGCCGGCGATCATCAACTGCCGGACGAGCGGGTCGAACTCGTCGGCCGAGATGACCACCGCCGCGGTATCCGGGGACACGCCGGCGATGCCGCGGATCGCGCTCAGGCCACCGCCCCCAGGCATCTGCACGTCCACCAGCGCCACGTCGGGACGGCACTCCTGGGCGAGAGCGATCGCCTCATCGCTGTCGGCCGCCGCACCGACGATGTCGAAGTGGCGGTCGAGGGTGAGGCTCAGCATCGAGCGGACGACGGGATCGTCGTCGGCGATGAGCAGGGTGGGGTGCGCGGCCGGCACCGGATGGGTTCCGAGCATCGAGGGCTCCATGCCCCGGATCATCGACAGCACGCGCTGGAAACTTGAGTAGCGTTTGCCCGGTTGGGCGAGATCTCTCATGGCACCGCACCAGTCCCCATCCATCTCAGGCGAGCTTCAGCTCGTCGATTGGCGCCGCCGGGTCGCCGCTCTTTACGCGGCGGTGAGAGCCGAGCCGTCGCCGGTCCGGGGCCACGCGCTGTGGCGCCGCGGCCGCGACGAGCTCATGCGCGAGCACCCGGAGAGCCCGCTGCTCCCCGACGACGATCTGCGCGCCGGCGGGGTGCCGTATTGGCCGTATGATCCAGATCTGCGCTTCGAGCTCGAGCTTTCACCGGCCGCCGAGCCGGCGACGCTCATGCTGCAGACCGGGGGCACCGCGACGACCGCCCTTCGCCGCGTCGGGGTTCTCGCGCTCCCCGCGCCGCTGGGCGCGACACTCGACGTCTGGTGGATGGAGCAGTACGCCGGCGGGCTGTTCCTGCCCCTGCGCGACGGGACGGCGGGGCACGAGAGCTACGGGGGCGGCCGCTACCTGCTGGACACGGCCAAGGGCGCCGACCTGGGCAGCGCCGGGCCGCGGCTGATCGTTGATCTCAACTTCCTGTACCACCCCTCGTGCCGCTACAACGCGGACTGGCAGTGCCCGCTGGCGCCGCCCGGCAATACGATCGCGCACCCGGTCCGCGCGGGCGAGCGCCTGTAGTCACCTGCGGGGTCGCCATCAACCATCCAGCGCATCCAGCACGTCGGCGAGGCCGTTGAGGTCGGGTAGCTCGCGCGTCGGCGCGGGCTCGCCGCGCTCCCCGAGGCGGTTGATCCACACCGAGCGGATGCCGAGCTCGTTCGCGGGCACGATGTCGTGGAAGTGGCTCTGGGCGACGTGGATGTGGTGGGCGGGGTCGGCGCCGGTCTGCGCGGAGAACGCTTGCCAGTGCGCGTGGGCGGGCTTGTAGGACCCCACCTCGGAGGCCACGATCGCGCCCTCGAAGGGGACGCCGATCGCACGGATCGACGCGTCGATGAAGTCGCGGTCGGTGTTGGAGAGCGCCATCAGCTTCCAGCCGCGACGGCGTGCCTCGCTCAGCGCCTCCGGCACTTCGGGGAACACCGGCCAGCTCGGCAGCGAGCGGCCGAGGGCGTCCTCCTCGCCGGCCGGCAGCGGCCGGTCGCCTTCATGGGAGAGCTCCGCCAGGACGGCGGCCATCACGTCGCGATAGCTCGACCCGGGGCGCTCGCTCTGGATCCGCGGCTCGATCACGTGGTAGCGGGCCAGCAACGTGTCGCGGCGCTCGGCGCCGAACAGCCGCCCCAGCTCGCCGGCGATGCCCGCGTTCCAGTCCACGAGCGTCCCGTAGCAATCGAACGTCGCCCACCGGTCCATGGGCGCAGGATACGACCCCGCCCGCCGGCACTACCCCGCGACGTCGCGGCGCTCGAACGCGACCATGGCCAGCGCCGTGAGCACGATCGCGGCCACGCCCAGCACCGCGAGATCGCCGCCGTCGATCCCCTGGGTCAACGGGTCGTGGCCCGCGTAGTAGTAGAAGGGCGACAGGTACTTGAGCCAGTCCAGGGCGCCCACCAACGGCGCGAAGCCGTTGATCAGCCAGCCGAGCACGCCCACCCCGGCGGCGACGCCGCTGGCGAGGGTGCGGCGGCCCGTACCGGCGCCCATCGCCAGTGCCACCGCGCCGATGGCCAGCCCGAAGAACGCCAGGTGCACGGCGAACGCGGCCATGTGCCCGAGGCTGATGCCGCCGCCCCCGAGCGCGACACCGAGGAGCAGGCCCACCCATGCCCCCACCGCGACGATCGCCACCAGCGCCGCGATCGCGCCCGCCTTGGCGATCACCAGGCGCGCGCGTGTGATCGGATGCGCCAGCACCAGCGCGAGGATCCCATCCTCCTCTTCGCCGGCGGTGATGGCGGCCGCGGCCGTGATGGCCACGGCGCCCATCACCAGTGGGCCGTAGACCGCGCCGATCTCGCTGCGAAACCAGCCGGTGAGGGTGGCGTAGTCGGCGCCGCCGAGCAGCTGGGACACCCCGCGCGGCAGGTTGAGCTTCCCGATCGTGGTGCCGACGGCCGGAAACAGCGCGCCGACGATCACCAGCACTGCCACCAGCCCGCAGGCGGCGGCGCCGGCGGACGCCAGGCGCAGGCGCAGGGCCATCGCCAGCGGCGGCCGGGTCATGTCGGTGCCTCGGCGCGGTAGTAGCGCAGGAAGATCTCCTCGAGGTCGTCATCACGCGAGCGGATCGACCGCACCTCGTGCGTGGCCGCGGCCTTCACCACCGCGTCTGCCGCGCCCGCGAAGGCAACGGTGAGGGTCGCGCCGGCCGCGGTCACCTCGCGCACGCCCGGCAGGGACGCGAACGCGTCCACCGCCACCGGCGCCGCGAACTCGATCTCCAGCCGCTGCACCGCGACCTTACGCAGGTTTTCCAGCGAGTCGACGACGACGAGCCGGCCCTGGCGCAGGATGGCCAGGCGATGGGTGACGCGCTCCACCTCAGACAGCGTGTGGGAGGACAGGAAGATCGTGGCGCCCCGCGCGCTCACCTCGGCCAGCAGCGCGTGGAAGCTCTGCTGCACCAACGGGTCCAGCCCGGCGATCGGCTCGTCCAGGATGAGCAGCTCGGGGTCGTGCATGAACGCCTGGATGAGCCCGAGCTTCTGGCGGTTGCCGGTGGACAGCTCGCGGATCGGCCGGTGTAGGTCGGCGTCAAAGCGCTCGGCCAGAGCGTCGCGGCGACCGCGGTCCACTCCGCCGCGCAGCTCGCCGAGGTAGTCAAGGACCGCCGCCCCGGTGAGCTTGGGATAGAGGCCGAAGTCGCCGGGGAGATAGCCCACCCGGCGCCGGATCTCCAGGCTGTCTGCCCGGCTGTCGAGCCCGAGCACCGACGCTGACCCGGCGGTGGGCCGGATCAGGTCCAGGAGCAACCGCATCGTCGTTGACTTGCCGGCGCCGTTGGGACCGAGGAACCCGAACACCTCGCCACGCTGCACCTCGAGGTCGAGCGCGTACAGACCGCGCCCGGCGCCGAAGTCCTTGGACAGTCCCCGCGTGGCGATGGCCGGGGCACTGCTACCCGGCGCAGAGCTCGCCGAGGCGGCGCTCATCGACCGCCGCGCAGGCTCGTTCAGGCCGAGTCCTCGGAGCTGTAGGGCGGGTCGTCCCCGCGTACCTCGCGGTAGCGGCGATCGAACAGCGCCAGCACCTCGGTCACGTCCGAGGGGCCGCGGAGGCCATGGCTGACGCCCACGGAGTCGGGCGTCGCCTCGGCCGGCTCGGCCTCGCCGTGCTCGATCAACTCGTCATGCTCGACGCTCAGAAACGGAAGTTCGGCGATGCCGCGGTCGGGGTACAGCAGCCCCAGCTCGGAATGGCGGTAGCGGACAACGGTGACCCCGTCCGGTCGCGCCTCGATAAGCACGCCCGGCCAGCTGTCGAGCTCGTTGGCCACCTCATCGACGAAGGCGCTGGGCTCGGGCATCGGCCCATCCTATCTACGCCGCGAAACGCGGGTCCGTGCAGGGGAATGGCTTCGGTAGGCTCGCTGCGTGCCTCACGACCTCACCCCCGACGACTGGCGGGTCATTCACCTGCTCGCCGAGGACGCGGGCGACCTGCCGCGCGTCGCCCGCGAGCTCGAACGTACCGTGGAGGAGGTCAGCGCCCACGTGGAGCGCCTGCGGGAGCAAGGCGTGGTCACCGAGATCACCGCGCGGATCAGCCCCGGCGCCGTCGGCCTGCCGATCACCGCGTTCTACGTCCTCCAGGTGGCTCAGAACGCCGACAGCTACCAGGCGGTCGAGCAACTGCTGCGCGACATGGACCAGGTGGAGGAGGCCCACGCTGTCAGCGGCCGCTATGACTGGCTGGTCAAGGTCCGCGCCGCGAGCGTCGCGGAGCTCGAGCAACTGCTCACCGCGCGGCTGGCGCTGCTCCCCGGCTTCGTGCGCGCCGAGGCGCTCGTGGTCCTGAGCACCGCCTGTGACTACGCCAACGTCCACGCTGCGACATTCCCGCTCGAGGGATGACCACCCCCCCCTGCGGTGACGCCGCCGAAGCCCTGCAGCGCGACGCCCACGCCCAGTCGCGCGCTGACCGTCTCAGCCGGCACATCGCGTTCATCGGCTTCATGGGAGCGGGGAAGTCCACCGTTGCCGAGCTCACGGCCGCGCGGCTCGGCCGGGTGTGGTTCGACACCGACGAGGTCATCGTCGAGCGCTGCGGCCGCTCCATCCCCGATCTGTTCGCCGCCGGCGAGCAGAGCCTCTTCCGCTCGCTCGAGAAGGAGGTCATCGCCGAGCTGCTGGTCGGCGAGCCCGCCGTCCTCTCGCTGGGCGGCGGGGCGCTCGAGGACCCCGACACCCGCAACGCCCTGTTCGACCACGCGTTCGTCGTCAACCTCGCGGTGTCGTGGCGCGACGTCCAGGCCGAGCTGCCCAGCCTCATGGGCACCCGCCCGCTACTCCAGAACCGCACCGAGGGCGAGATCCACGAGCTCTTCCTGCGCCGCCAGGCCACCTACCGCAAGGCCCACATGCGGATCCGCGCCCCCCGCGGCGACCCGGCCGCCGCAGCCGAGTACGTGCTGTCGGTCGTCATGCGCTGAGCGCGCGTCTATTCCCGGATCGTCATCCGGCTCACACGGTCGCCCTCCACCTCGAAGGAGAAGTGGCTGGGCCCGTTGAAGCCGTCGCCGCCGACCTCGGCGGTCACCAACGTCGCAGCGCCCTGCTGGTCGATCTCGCGGACGTCGAGGCTCACCCGCTTGCCGATGAACTCGGCATCGCTCCAGGATCGGATCGCGGCGGCGCCCGCGAACTCCCGGCCCCAGTCGTCCACGACCCCGTCGTCCGTGAAGCCCGCGAGGAACGCGTCGGTGTCGTTTTCGTTGGCGGCCAGGAGCAGCCGCGCCACGGGTTCGGGTGGCATGTCCCGAGTTGTACCGCGTCACAACCTGTAATTCCCGGCAAATCAAAATCGCTTCGGGCGGTTTGCCGGGAAATACATGTGGGGCATGCACATCCCGGCACATCCCCAGCGCGCCGCCAGGTTTGTCGGGATTTGCAGGTTCCGCCCGTCCCGATCTCTTCGGGGGCTACCCCTCGCCGTACGGTGGGCGTGCTCCGGAGTGCCCCAACGACAGCGCGGCGGCCTTCAGGGCCGCATCGACGGCGTCCGCGAGCGGCTGCCTGCCGGCCAGCGCGGCGGCCAGCCCTCCGGCGAACGCATCGCCGGCGCCCACCGTGTCCACGATGGCGGGTGCCGGAGCGGCGGCGTGCCGGGTCACCGTGTCGCCGTCAGCGATCAGGCACCCGGCCTCGCCGAGAGTGACCACCGCGGGTCGCCCGGTGAGGGCGGCGAGCCGCCGCGCGGCATCGGCAGGCTCCGCGCTGCCCGTCAGTTCGCTCGCCTCGGACTCGTTGGGGGTGAGGATGGCGCCGATCCGGGCCGCGTCAAGCAGCGATGGCCGGGCCGGCGCGGGGTCCAGGATGGCGGTCGCGGCGCGATCGCCGGCAGCGCGCAGGGCGGCCTCGATGCACGCGTCGGGGATCTCGGCGCTGACGAGCACGACGTCTGCGGGGTCCAGACCCTCCAGCGACCGCTCCACGTGAGCGGGGCGCAGACGGGCGTTGGCCCCGGCCGCGACGGCGATGAGGTTGGCGCCAGCGGCGTCGGTGATGATCAGCGCGGCACCGGTGGGCACGCCGTCCAGGACGGCCACCGCGTCGATGCCCACGCCTTCGGAGCGCAGCGCCTGGCGGGCAGCCTCGCCGTCCGGGTCGGCCCCGACCGCGGACACCAACGTCACCGCGGCGCCGCCTCGCGCGGCCGCCGCCGCGGCGTTGGCGCCCTTGCCTCCGGGGCTGATGCGGACCGTATCGCCGAGCACGGTCTCGCCCCGCCCGGGCAGGCGCGGCACCGGCACCGTGCGGTCGACGTTGGTCGAGCCCACCACGAAGACACGTCCCGCGAACACGCGCACAGGCTAGCCGCGCTACGCGCGGCCGCTGCTTACTATGTGTCGCACATTCGATGAGCTCAACCAACCCTCCCACCTCGCTCAGCGGAGCGCTCGACCGCGCCGCGCTTCGCGAAGCGCTGGTCCCGCGGCGGCCGGTGTTCGGCAACCCGTGGGACTCCACGGAGGACATGTTCGCGTGCTACTTCGCGGTCAGCTTCTTCGATCCGCTGCTGCTATGGGCCGGCGGGAAGCTGATGGGGGCGATCTTCGGCTTCGGCACGCACTGGGCGCAGGGCGTGTTCATGGTCGCGGCGCTCGTGGGCGCGGCCGGGTTCATGACGATCGTGGGCCGCGAGCGCACCAGCCTCACCGTCGACATCCTCGCCATCAGCGCGTGGATCGTCCTCGGCCTGATCATCGCGCCGATCGTGGGCCTCGCTCCCTCGGCGCTGGTGGCGATCATCATCTACGCGGTGATGCTGGCGGGCATCCTCGGCTACGTCGTGCTCGTGGGCGAGTGGGAGAAGGCGTTCGTCCGCACGCTGAGCTGGCCGATCACGTGGAGCCTGCTGGCGGTGGGCTTCGCCTTCAGCGCGTACCACCTGATCCTGTTCCAGTAGCCACGCCGGTCCGGAGAGGCGCCGGGCCAGCGCTCAGTTGCCGATGCCGATGCCGCTGATCCGTGGCCGTCCCGACACCGCGCGGATGACGAGATCGCCCATGCCGTCGCGGGCCACCCGCCGTGCTGGAAGCGGGACGTCGATCAGATGGAAGTCGCCGCTGTGGTCGGAGGCGTTGAGGTTGACTGTGGCAAGCTCGTGGTTGCGGTTGTGAGCGTTGCCGACGAAGCGGTTGAAGTCCACCTCCACGACTCCGCAGTCGTGGCAGCGCTCCGCGATGAGCGCCACGTGCGTGGGGGAGAAGTAGAACTCGTCGCCGATGTCCTGGACGAACTCGTAGCCCTTGGCGCCCAGGACGATGTAGTAGCCGCGGTAGGCCTTGGCGTCCTTGGTGGGGGGCGGCCCGATGTCGCGCGGCGTGAACGAGACGGGGATGGTCGTGCACGAGGTCCGCGACCGGGAGACGTTGCCGACCTTGTCTGACGCAGTCACGTTGACGCACACCGTGCTGCCGAAGAACACGTGCAGCGTCAGTGCGGTCCGGGTCGTGTGGCGGTACTCGGTGTGCGTATCGAGATCCTCACCATGGAATCCCATGCCGGTGGAGTCCATCGGGAACTCGTCCACGGTGACGTCGTATGAGTGCGCGCTCGAGTCGGTGGACCACTGGGCGTGCAGCCGTGTCGATTCCTGCCACCGCGGGGTGGAGAGCAGGTGCTGCAGGGGGTTGGTGAAGGTCAGCCCCAGCGACGGGTTGTTCTTGGCGATCGGCCGCGGGGCGACCGCGCTCGCCGTCGCTTTCGTGGCCGCCGGCGGGGCGGCGAAGATCGTCACCGTCGGGCGCTTGGGCGGCGTGAGATCGCTCGTCCAGGAATGCGTCGCCGGCGTCGGGTCCGTGTTGCCGGCCCCATCGACCGCCCGGACCTTGAACGTCTGTGAGCCCGAATGCGGGACGTCCACCGCGTCGGGTGACGTGCACGCCGTGAACGCCGCATTGCGGAACGAGCACTGAAAGGTCGAGCCGGCCTCGCTGGAGGTGAACGAGAACACCGCCACGTCCTTGCCGGTCAGATTGCCCGGGTTGGCCAGTGTCGTATCCGGCGGCGTCGTGTCGACGGTCCAGCTGATTGGCTGGGCCAGTGGGTCGACGTTGCCGGCGGGATCCACCGCCTGGATGAGCAGGGAGCGCGTCCCGTCGGAGAGCCCGGTGTAGGTGACTGGCGAGGTGCAGGCCGAGGGCGCCCCGCCGTTGAGCGTGCAGCGGAACGTCGCGGTCGAGTCGGGCGAGGTGAAGGTGAACGTCGAGGTCTTGGAGTTGCTCAGCGCCGGTGGCTTGCCGGTGATCTGGGTGGTCGGCGGGGTGAGGTCGACGGTCCAGATGTAGGTGATCGGTGGGCGGGGCGCCGGTCGCCGGGAGTTGGTGACCGTTCACGGTGAACGTGTGCGGGCCCTCCGACAGGCCGGTGACGTGCGTATGCGGCGACGTGCACGGATCGACGATCGCGTCGTGTCGAGCGCGCAGCGTGAACGTGCGAGCCGCGTGGCGGGTCGTGGAACGCGAAGGTCGGCGCGACGTCTGGTTGGACTGCGGCCGCCGGCGTGGAGATCGAACGCGAACGTGGCTGGCGTCCGCCGCTCCCAGGCGCGATCGCGCACAGCGCAAGCGAACCCAGCAGTGCACGCACCGCTGCCCCGCCCGCCACAGCCCTCCAGTCCACGTGCGGATCGTTGCAAAGCCTTCGGGCGGAAGCAAGGTCGCACTTATATCTCGTATCTGATAACGTTCTCAACTATGAGAACTGAAGTCGCCCGACCTCCTGATCCATCCTGTCCGACTGCGCATCGTCCAGGCCTTCTTCGGCGATCGCCACCTCGCCGCCGAGGACCTCGCCGAGATCCTCGCCGACGTACCCAAGGCCACGCTGTATCGCCACATGGCGACGCTCGCGGACGCCGGCGTGCTGACCGTGGTCGCGCAGCAGCCGGCGCGCGGGACGCCGCGGCGCATCTACGCGCTCGCCCAGGGCCAGGCACGCCTCACCCCGGCGGAGATGGCGCTCCTCGGCCCCGAGGAGCAGCTGCACGCGTTCACTGTCTTCGTCGGCACGCTGCTCGGCGACTTCGCCCGCTACGTGGCCGACGGCACGCCTGACCCCGGGACCGACGGCGTCAGCTACGGCCAGTTCGCGCTCAACCTCTCTGACCAGGAGCTGCACGAGCTCGTCGGCCGGCTGAGCGCCTCCCTGGCGCCGGTGCTGCACAACGAGCCCACTCCCGAGCGGCGGAGGCGCACGCTCACCACCGTACTGATGCCCGCCGCGCCACGGAGCCCGTCATGAGCGGGCGTCGCCTCGCGCTGGACCGCGGCGGCGCCCCCCGCGGCTCGCCGCTTCTACTGGGCCGGCGCGTCGATCTGGACGTCGCTGAAGATGCGCTCGGCGTCGAGCAGCACCAGCAGCCGGTCGCCGCGCTTGGCGATCGACCCCAGGATCTCGGTCTCGCCCATCGCCAGCGGCTCGATGTCCTCGGTCCGCAGCGTGATCACCTCGTTGACGCCGTCCACCACGACGCCCGCGCTGCTCGTCTCGCCCGTGGCAACGATCACGATCTTGGAGTTCTCGTCAAGCGTGACCGCGTGGCCCAGGCTCCGGGCGACATCGACCACGGGCACGAGCTTCTCGCGCAGGGCGATGACGCCCAGCAGCCGGGCATCGCCCGAGACGCGCCGCGGCCGGGCGTAGCGGACCACCTCGCGCACGTGCTGGATCGGCAGCGCGTACTCCTCGCCGCCGAGTGCGAACACGACGAACTGACCGCCGGTAGGGGGTGAGTGAACGCTGTTCGATGCGGTGGACACGAGCGCCGTCCTCACACGCTGAACGCGCTGACGAGCCTCTCCAGCTCGCCCGCCATCCCGGCGAGCTGCTCGCTGGCCGTGCTGATCTCCTGGGTGGACGCACTCGACTCCTGGGCGCTGGCCGACACCTGCTCGGTGGCGGCGCTCGCCTCCTCGGCGACGAAGGCGACCTGGTCGGTCACCTCCACGACACGGTCAACGCACGCGCTCACCGCGGCGATGCTCGACGCCAGGCCGTGGAAGGCCTCGCGGGTCTGGTCGGCCGTCCTGGATGCCGACTCGGCGAGCTTGCGCACCTCGTCGGCGACGACGGCGAAGCCCTTGCCCTGCTCGCCGGCGCGGGCGGCCTCGATGGCGGCGTTGAGCGCCAGGAGGTTGGTCTGGTCGGCGATGCTGGAGATCTCGGCAGTCAGCGCCACGCCCTGCCGGGCGATGTCACGCGCGTTGGCGGCGGTCTCGACGGCCTCGTGCGTCGTGCTGCGGGCGCTCTGCACCAGTCCGACCTGGCGTTCGGCGCCCTCGGCCACGGTCGAGGACGTGCGGGCGATCTCATCGATGGCCAGGCCGGTCTGCTGCGAGCTGGCGGTCATCTGCTGCGAGCTCGCGGCGACCCGTCCGGCCAGCGCGCCGATCTCGTTCATCACCCCGCCGACGCGGTCGTTGAGGCGGGCGCGCATGGCGTTGTAGGACTGAAGGCCGCCCTGGGCCTTGGCCAGTATCGAGTTGAACACCTCGCCCAGCTCGCCGAGCCCCGCGCCGGGCGCCGCCGCCAGCGGAGTGGTGACGGGCTGCACGTCGACGGTCAGGTCGCCCGCGGCCGCCGCTCCCAGGCCCACCCCGAGGCCGGTCAGGCAGTGGGCGTCCAGGCTATGGAGCCGTTGGCGGAGGTCGTCCAGGCAGGACTGATCGCCGAGCGCCGAACGCAGCTCCTCGCGCAGCGCGTTGTAGTCCGTCAACGCGGTCTGCGCCTTGGCCAGTATCGAGTTGAACAGCTCGACCAGCTCGGCCGCGGTGGGATCGACCGCGGCCGCGTCGATCGGTGTGGTCACCGGCGCCATCGCGACGGTGAGGTTCCCCTCGGTCATTGCCCGCAGCCCCGCTCCGAGGTTCGTCAGGCAATGGTCGTGCAGGCTGCGCAGGCCCGCCTTCACCTGCTCCACCGAGGCTGCGAAGGCCTGCGCGCCCGTCTCGTCCGCGGTCGCGCGTGAGCGCTTGAACATGGTCGTCCTCTCCAGGTGCCGTTGCCAGTGATCCGGTCCCGAGGCTCAGGCGGCTGTCCCGACCCCGGTTGTCAGGTGTCCGGCTTATCGGCAACGGTGAGACGAACTTGATCGCTCACGCCAGGAAGTCCGCGATGGCCTCGGCGACCCGCGGCCCGTGCTCCAGATGGGGGCTGTGGCCGCCGTCGAGGACGAGCCGCTGTACCGGCACTCGGGCGCGGGCCTCGATTCGGTCGATCTGGGCCAGCGTCCCGTACGGGTCCTCGGCGCCCTGGATGAGCAGCGTCGGCGCCTGGAGCAGGCTCGCCTCCTCGTCAAGGCTCCAATGCCGGAACGCGGGATCGAGCCACACGTCGCACCAACCCCAGAAGGCGGCGTCGGGATCGTCGTGGTGGCGCGCCATCCGCCCGCGCAGCTCACCGTCGACGAATGTCTCACGCGTTCCCCGGATCGCATTCACGCAGATGTCCTCCACGAACACATGGGGCGCGAGCAGCACCAGCGCCGTGACCGGATGGTGCGCGGCGTGAATGAGGCCAATCGACGCCCCGTCACTGTGGCCAATGAGGACGGGGTCAGAGACCTCGAGCGCGGCCAGCAGCTTGGGCAGAACGTCCAGCGCCTCCTCGTGGAAGAACGCGGGCGTGCGGGGATGGGGAGGCGGCGCCGAGCGTCCGTGCCCGTAGCGCGAGAACGCGATCAGCCGACGCCTCGTGGCGGCACGGAGCTGCTCCGGGAACTCGCGCCACAGCCCCACCGAGCCCAGCCCCTCGTGCAGCAGGACCAGCGGCGCCTGCGGCGACGGGCCGGGGACGTCCAGGACCTCGATCGGCAGCCCGCCGACCTGCACGGCGGTCTCGGTCACCGTGTCGGCAGCGGGCGCACGGCGATCGTCACGTCGACCAGCGCGCAGAGCCGGTCCTGGTCGTCGCGGAACTCGTGGCCCCACAGCCACTCGCGGTCATCGTGGCCGCGGCACCGGGCGAGGACGTGGACCGTGCCGGCGGTGACCGGACGCAGGAAACTGGCCGAGTTGCTCAGACCCGATCCGATCATCCCGTCCTCCCATACCGCCCGAACCGTCGCCACCGAGGCCACCGTCTCCGCCACCGCCGAGTAGATCCCGCCGTGCAGCAGGCCGAGCGGCTGCTTGAGGTTCTCGCGCACCTGGAAGCGGACGCGCGCGACCTCGGGGGTGAGCTCGAGCCACTCCAGGTCCAGGAACCCCTCGAACGTCCGCGAGAGGTCGATCAGCGGGACCGGGAAGTCGTCCAGCTCCCAGGGCGAGTCCCGGAGCGACTCGCCGTCAGGACTGGCTGCCGAAGACAACGGACTTGGTCTCGGTGTAGTAGTCGAAGGCCTCGGTGCCGTGCTCCTTGCCATATCCGCTGGACTTCCAGCCGCCGAAGGGCAGCTCGTCGTAGACCTTGGTGCGAGAGTTGATCCACGTGTAGCCGGCCTCGATGCGCTCGGCCGCGTGTCGTGCGCGGGCCAGGTCGCGCGTCCATACCGAGGAGCCCAGCCCGAACGGCGACGCGTTGGCGCGCGCGATCGCCTCGTCGAGATCGCCGACGCGCCAGATCGGCAGCGCGGGCCCGAACACCTCCTCGGTGGCCATGGGCGCGTCGTGCGGCGGGTCGGCGATGATCGTTGGCGCGTAGAAGAACCCGCCATCGCACTCCGGATCGTCCGGGGGGGCGCCCCCGGCCAGCAGCGTGCCGCCGCGCTCGAGCGTGCGCGTCACCTGGCCGGCCACCTCGTCGCGCTGGGCCGCGGTGTGCAGCGGTCCCATCTGCGACCCCTTCACGTCGCCGCGCCCGACCTTCAGCCGCCGGGCCTTGGCCGTGACCTGCTCGATGACCTCGTCGGCCACCGACTCGAACACGTAGACGCGCTTGATCGCCAGGCACGCCTGTCCGCAGTTGTAGAAGCGGCCCATCGAGGCGGCGCTCGCGGCCGCGTCCAGATCGGCGTCGTCACAGATGATCATCGGGTCAGAGCCGCCCAGCTCGAGCGTGACCCGCTTCATCCCCGGCGCGGCCAGCGCCATGATCTGCTCGCCGACGGGGGTGGAGCCGGTGAACGCGATCTTGCGCACCCGGGGGTGACGCACCAGCGCCGTGCCGGTGACCGAGCCGCTGCCCGTGACCACGTTGAACACCCCGGAGGGGAGGCCGCCCTGGGACAGCAGCTCGCAGAAGCGCAGCGTGGTCAGCGGTGTGGTGCCGGCCGGTTTGGCCACCACCGTGTTGCCGGCCACCAAGGCCGGCGCCAGCTTGTTGCACAACAGCGTCGTCGGGAAGTTCCACGGCACGATCGCGCCCACGACGCCGAGCGGCCGCCGCAGCACCAGGCCGTCCACCCCCGGATCCAGGCCCGGCGTGTGCACTCCCCGGAGCGCCTTGGACAGCCCGGCGTAATGCCTGAGCGTGTCGACGGCCTTGGTGAGCTCGATCCGCGCGTCGCGCAGCGTCTTGCCCTGCTCTCGGGTGAGCAGGGGGACGAGCTCGTCGAGGTGGGACTCGACGTGGTGCGCCGCCGCTCCCAGGATCTCGCCGCGCTTTGAGACCGCCAGCGCCGACCAATCACTCTGGGCGCGGGCCGCCGCGCTCACGGCGGCGTCGACGTCATCCGCCGTGCCCCCGGGCACCTCGGCGAACACCTCGCCGGTGCCCGGGTTGGTGACCGGCAGCGGGTCGCCCCCGTTGGCGTGCTCGCGACCGTCGACGAACGCGCCGGCGACGGTCGTGATCGTCTCAGTGCTCATGATCCGGTGAACTCCGGCGTCCGCTTCTCGCTGAACGCGGTGACGCCCTCGCGCGCGTCGTTGGTTCTGAACAGTTCCTCCATGAGGTCACGCTCGAGCGCCAGCGCGTCGGGCATCGGCTTGTCCATACCCTCGAACACCGCGCGCTTGATGTTGGCGAACGACAGCGGGGGCAGGGCGCGCAGGCCCTCCACGTGGGCGTCGAACGCGGCCTGGTCGGCGAACACCTTCGACACGAGACCGATCGACTGCGCCTCCTCCGGGGAGATCGTGCGACCGGTGATCAGCAGCTCCAGCGCGGGACCGGCGCCGATCAGCCGCGGCAGCCGCTGCGTGCCGCCATTGCCGGGCAGCAGGCCCAGGGTGACCTCGGGGGTGCCGAGGCGGTAGCGGCCCTCGATCGCGTAGCGCACGTCGCAGGCCAGGGCGATCTCCAGGCCGCCGCCGAGCGCATGGCCGGCTACGCAGGCGATGAACAGTTTTCGCGAGCGCGCGATCGAGGCCAGCGCCTCGTGGGCGAGGCGAATCATGTCCATGTTGGCGTCGACGTCGTTGGCCGCGAACGCCTTGATGTCCGCGCCCGCGCAGAAGAACTTCTCGCTGGCCGAGCGGATCACCACGACCCGAGCCGCATCGTCGGCGCCAGCGGCGTCGATGGCTGCCGCCAGCTCCCGCATGTAGTCGATGTCGTAGGAGTTGGCCGGGGGCTTGTCGAGCGTGATCGTTCCGCTCTCGTAGGTGACCGCCATCAGGCCAGCCCTCCCACCACCACGGACTTGAGCTCGACATAGGAGTCCAGCGACTCCAGGCCGTGCTCCTTGCCGAAGCCCGACGCCTTGACTCCGCCGAACGGCAGCTCGTCATAGCCGTAGTGGATCTGGTTGACCCACGTCATGCCGGACTCGATCTCCTGCGCTGCCCGGTGGATGAGCCGGGCGTCGTGGGTCCAGATCGAGGAGCCCAGCCCGTAGGGAGTGTCGTTGGCGCGGGCGATGGCGTCGTCGAAATCGGAGAAGCGCAGCACCGGCAGGACCGGCCCGAACACCTCTTCGGTCATCACGCGCGAGTCGGCGGCGGGCTCGGCGATGACCGCCGGCTCCAGGAACCAGCCCTTGCCGGCGCCGGTCGTGCCGCCGCCGATGAGCAGCTCCCCGCCGGAGGCGGTGGCGCTCTCGATCTGCTCCAGCAGCTCGTCGCGGCCTGAGCGGGTATGGATGGGGCCCATGCGCAGCCTGGGCTTCTCGGCCTTGACGGTGCCGTCACCAGGCTCGTAGCGGCCGACGCGCTCGACCAGCGCGGAGACGAAGGCGTCGTACACGCTGTCGTGCACGAACACCCGCTTGCAGCCCAGGCACGCCTGCCCGGCGTTCCAGTAGCGGCCGATGATCACGGCCTTGACCGCGGCGTCCACGTCGGCGTCGGCGCACACGATCACCGGATCGGAGCCGCCGAGCTCCAGCGACAGCCGCTTGAGATCGGGCGCGGCGAGCTTGGCGACGTGCCGCCCCACCTCGGTGGAGCCGGTGAAGGCCACGCGGCGGACGTCGGGGTGGGAGACGAGCGCGTCGCCGATCACCGAGCCGCGCCCCGTGACCACGTTGAGCACGCCATCGGGCACTCCGGCCTCTGAGAACAGCCGCGCCACCTCCAGCGTGGCCAGCGGCGTGGTGGCCGCGGGCTTGGCCACCACCGTGTTGCCCATCGCCAGCGCCGGGGCGACCTTGGTGCCCAGCAGCGTCAGCGGGAAGTTGTAGGGGGTGATGGCCGCGCACACACCCATCGGCCGGCGGATGACCATGCCGTAGGCCGGGCCCAGCGTGGAGGGCAGGTCCTGGTAGGCGCCGCGCACCTTCGTGGCCGCCTCGGCGTAATAGCGCACGCCGTGCGCGAGGTGGGTCACCTCGCCCATGGCCTCGGCCAACGGCTTGCCCTGCTCGGAGGTCAGCGTCGCCGCCAGCTCCTTGGCGTGCTCGTGGATGAGATCGGCGGCCTTGGCCAGGATCCCCGCGCGCTTCTCCACGTCGGTGCGCGACCACTCCGGGAAGGCGCGCTTGGCTGTCGCCACCGCCAGCTCGACGTCCTCGGGAGAGCCCGCCGGAACGCTGTCCACCACAGCCTCAGTGGCCGGGTTGACCACCTCGATCTCCTCGTGCGCCGCCCCCTGGCGCCACTCTCCTCCGATCAGCATCTCAGGCACAGGTTGTCCTCTCGGTCAGTGTCGGTTGTGACATATCGGTTCAACGCCCCGCGAACTCAGGGTCGCGCTTCTCGCGCGCCGATGCCAGCCCCACGACGCGCTTGGCTGCGCCGTCGGACAGCGCGGCCCGACGCAGCATCCGGCGGGTGCGCTCCTGCGCTGTGGCCACCGTCCGGACCCGGGGACTCGCGTCGCTTGACGGCACGATTGAGAGACTATACGATGGCGGCCGTAAGTCAAGTGTCATACCAGCGAGGGAAGGTTCTCGTGTCCGCCTCACCCATGGAAGAGCTCGCGCCGCTGACCGAGGAGCAGGTGCAGGAGCATCTGGCCGCCGGGAAGCTGGTGGAGGGGCTGCAGCACATGTCGCCCAAGTACCTGGAAGGGATGCGGCGGATCCTCACCGTCTCGGCCGACACGGAGTTCGTCTCCGCGCCTGCGTACCTGCGTGCGGCGAGCCACGCTCCCGCGCTCAACAACTTCGGCTCGGCCATGAGCATCATCCAGGACGAGCTCGCCCACGCCCACATCGGCTACCGCCTGCTCGGCGACCTTGGCGTCGACATGGACTGGCTCATCTACGAGCGCCCGGCGGGGCAGTTCAAGTACCCCTACGCCTTCGACGTGCCGCTCAACTCGTGGGTGGAGCTGGTGTGCGCCAACGCCATGTACGACCAGGCTGGGTTCGTCCTGCTCTCCGACGTGTTCCAGTCCAGCACGTTCGGCCCCTGGAAGCGAGCCCTGGCCAAGGTCGACAAAGAGGAGACCTTCCACCTGCGCCACGGGCGCACCTGGCTGAAGAAGCTGTGCAAGGACCAGGAGGGCCGGGCCGAAGTGCAGGCGGCGGTGGACTGGATGTTCGTCCTGACCCTGGAGTGGTTCGGGCTGCCCGACGACCGCAAGAAGCACTCTGAGCAGCTTGACTACGGCTTCAAGGGCAAGTCCAACGACCAGTTGCGCCAGTGGTGGATGAGCGAGGTCGTCCCCTTCATGGACGAGATCGGCATCCGCGTGCCTGCCCACTTCGACGCCGAGCTCGACCGCTACGTGATCGACTGCCCCTTCCCGGCTCAGTTCGACGAGGACAAGCGGGAGTGGCTGCTGGACGATGGCGCCATCGACTGGGACGACGTGCTGGTGCGGTGGCGAGCGCGAGGGCCGATGAACCGCGACTATGTCACCACGCTGCAGCGCGGCTATCAGACGACCTCGCTGAGGCGCGCGGCATGAGCGTCGCCGAGCTCGGCAACACCCAGCAGGTCGAGGCGCGTATCTGGGAGGCCCTGCGCCACGTCGAGGACCCGGAGATCCCGGTGTCGGTGCTCGGTATGGGGCTGATCGTGTCGGTGGCCTACGTGCCCGCGGCGCGCCGTGCCGAACTCCAGATCACCTTCACCTCCATGGGCTGCCCGGCCACCGAGTTCATCGAGGAGGACATCACGCAGGCCCTCCTTGCTGACCCGGAGATCGATGCGGTCGAGATCGAAGTGGTGTGGGACCCGGTGTGGACCAAGGACCGCATCCGCGCCGACGCGCGCGTGACGATGCGCCAGTTGGGGATCGTCGTATGAGTCGCGCGCAAGAGACGGTGTGGGAGGTGTTCGCGCGCCAGGCCTACGAGGAGCCGCTGCACCACGTCGGCACGGTCACCGAGTCAGACGAGGACCTCGCGCTGGTGTGCGCGCGGGCCATCTACGACGAGCACCCGTGGGTTCACATGATCCTGGTCCCGCGATCCGAGATCCGGGAGGCGATCTCCGCATGAGCAGGGAGGTGGGCATGGGGACGGGTTCCACGATCGACGCCGGCACGGCCACGATGATCTCCTTGATCGGCTCGCTGGCCGACAACAAGAGCGCGCTGGGCCGCCGCTACGGCGAGTGGGCGGTGAGCGCGCCCACGATCGAGTCCGCCGTGGCCGCCGCCGCGATGGCGCAGGACGAGCTCGGCCACGCTCGCGCCACCTATCCGGTGCTGGCCAAGCTCGGCGTGCAGCGTTCAGACGAGGGCCTGGACGCCGGTCATCCCCTGGCCGTGATCGCCTCCGAGCTCCCCGATTGGGCGTCGGTGATCGCCGCCAACCTCGTGGTCGACGGGATCCTCACCACGTGGGTGGCCAGCGCTCGCAACAGCTCGCTCGAGCCGCTGGCCCAGCGGGCGCGCAAGATCCTCCAGGAGGAGGGCGCCCATCGCGTCCACGCCGAGGCCTGGCTCAAGCGCCTGTGCGCGACCGGCGGCGCCGACCGGGACCTCCTCGTGAAGCGCATCGAGGAGATGTGGGCCTCGGCGGCACGCTGGCCGGGACCGTCAGAACACCCCGGCTACCGCGCGGCGGTGGCCGAGGGCATGGTCAGCGAGGGGCCGGCCGAGATCCGGGGGCGCGTGCGGGCCTGGCTCACTGCCCGGCTGGGCGCGGCCGGCGCCGACACAGCACTGCCCGAGCCCGAGAGCTGGTCAGACTGGGACGAGCGCCTGCGGCGATGACCCTGACACCGATTACCTGCCCCTTCTGCGACTCCCCCGAGGTCGAGGTCGTCTCGGCCTGGGGCGGGCAGCTGATCACGCGCCAGCTGCGCTGCCGCAGCTGCAACACGCACTTCGAGGCGCTGCGCTCGGAGTTCGACGCCCCGGAGGACGGGTCATCGACGAGCAGCTGAGACGCCGGTCGGTCGGGGCCCCGGCGGCGCGCTCGCTGCTGCTCACGGTGCTGGGCGAGTACGTGCTGCCCCGGCCGCAGGGCGTCTGGCAGGAGACGCTGGTGCGGGCGCTGGTGAGTCTGGGCTACAGCCAGCAGGCGGCGCGCCAGGCCCTTGCCCGCAGCACGCGGGACGGCTGGCTGGCCGCCGAGCGCCGCGGCCGGCGGGCCCGGATGACGTTGGGCGAGCGGACCGGAGATCTGCTGCGCACCGGGGCTGACCGCATCTACTCGTTCGGCCGGCCGTGGCAGTGGGATGACCGCTGGCTGGTGGTCGTGCTCCGCGTGCCCGAAGACCGCCGTGCGGTTCGCCATCAGCTGCGCTCACGCCTGGCCTGGACCGGGCTGGGCTCGCTGGGTGGCGGCGTGTGGCTAACGCCGCACGTCGAGCGCGAGGGCGAGCTGGCCGCCGCCATCAATGATGAGCCGGCGGCCGAGGCACGGTCGTTCGTCGCCGAGCTCGGCAGCATGGGGGACCCGCAGGCGCTCGTCGCCGACGCATGGGACCTCGACGCGGTGCGCGCCCAGTACGAGGCGTTCATCGACGACTTCGCCCGCGTGAGGCCGCTGTCGGCGGAGGCATGCTTTCGCCAGCAGACGCTTCTGGTGCACGCGTGGCGAAAGTTCCCGTTCCTGGACCCGGACCTGCCGGCGCAGCTCCTGGCGCCCGGGTGGCCGCGTGAGCGGGCCCACGACCTGTTTGTCAGTCGTCACGGGCGGTGGCGCGTCAAGGCGACCGAGTACTTCGCTCAGCTCGAGGGGGAACTGGATGTCGGGGAGGAGCGGGCGGCGTAGCGTCCGCGGTGACCGAGGAGGAGTGGGAGATGAGTCAAGCCGCGACGGACAACGTCAGTGACATCGTGGAGCGCCAGGTGAGCGCCGGCCGCGGCGACGCCACGGCGTTCATCGCGTCTGACGCAACGCTCACCTACGAGGACCTGCGCCGCCAGGTCAACCGCGCCGGTCACCTGTTGCGCGAGCTCGGCGTTCGCCGCGAGCAGCGGGTGCTGCTGGCGCTCGACGACACCACCGTGTTTCCGATCGCGTTCCTGGGCGCCATCCGCATCGGCGCCGTCCCGGTGCCGGTCAGCCATCTGGACAAGGACGACAACTTCCGCCACTTCGTCGACGACTCGTACGCCGCGGTGACCGTCACCGACGCCGCGGTGCTCGACCGGATCCGCGGCGCCCTCGGGGATCGACCCGTGCGTTACCTCGTGCGCGGGCGTCACGAGCCCGGCGTAACCGAGTTCGATGCGGCTATGGCCGCCCAGCCATACGAGCTCGACGCCGCTCCCACCCACCGCGACGACATGGCCTTCTGGCTGTACAGCTCGGGGTCCACCGGCAAGCCCAAGGGCGTCGTCCACCTCCAGCACGACATCGGCGTGACCTGCGAGAACTACGCCGGGGGCGTGCTGGGGCTGCGGCCTGATGACGTCCACTTCTCCACCACCAAGCTGTTTCACGCCTACGGGCTGGGCAACGGCCTCACCTTCCCGCTGTGGTTCGGCGGCACGTCGGTGCTCATGTCCGGGCCGCCCAAGCCGCCGGCGATCCTGGACACCCTGCGCCGCCATCGGCCGACTGTGTTCTTCAGCGTGCCGGCGCTGTTCGGCCTGCTCGTCCGCGAGGCGGACGGCGACGGCGCGCTGGACTCGGTGCGCTTCTGCGTCTCGGCCGCCGAGCCGCTCCCGCCGACCACGATCGCCCGCTGGCGCGAGCGCTTCGGCGTCGACATCGTGGACGGCATCGGCTCCACCGAGATGCTGCACATCTACTGCTCCAACCGGCCGGGCGAGGTGAGGCCGGGGACGACCGGCTGGCCGGTTCCCGGCTACGAGCTCCGGCTGCTCGCCGACGACGGTGGGGTGCTCGAGGGCCCCGGCATCGGGGCGCTGCAGGTCCGGGGCGACTCGTGCGCGGCGTGCTACTGGCATCAGCACGAGAAGACCAAGGCCTCGATGCTGGGGGACTGGTTCGCCACCGGGGATCGCTACGAGCGCGCCGAGGAGGGGACCTATGCCTACGTGGGCCGGGTCGATGACATGCTCAAGGTGGGCGGCCTCTGGGTCTCGCCGGTGGACATGGAGCACGCGCTCATCGAGCATCCCCGCGTCGCTGGGGTGGGGGTGGTGGGCGTGCGCGTCGACGATGCCACCCGGATCGCCGCCTACGTCCAGTGCGCAGGCGAGGAGCCCGGAGACGATGCCCTCGCCGACGAGCTGCGCGCCTGGTGCAAGGAGCGGATGCGCCGCTACGAGTACCCCCACATCGTCCGCTTCGTCGATGACCTCCCCCGCACGCTCACCGGCAAGGTGCAGCGGTTCCGCCTGCGCGAGTGGGCGATCGAGGCCGCGGCTACCGGCGCACCCGAAAGTACATATGCGTCACCCGCTGACCTGGCACGATGACCGAGTCCTCGAGCAGCACAAAATTCATCGCTCAGTGGGCGGGGGCGACGACGGGCGCCGCGGTCAGCGGCCGGCGCAGCAACAGCGCCGCCGCGACCGCCACGAAGAGCCCGGCGGCGGCGAACGCGCCCTCCAGCCCCAGCAGCGAGACCAGCGGACCGGCCGCCAGCGCACCGATCACGATCCCGCCCAGCGAGACCGGCACCGCCAGGCCATAGGCGCGCCCGAGGACCTGATCGTCGAGCATGCGCGGCAGAGCGGTCTCTGACAGCACCTCGCCCACGATCATCCCGCCGCCGCCCAGCAGCGCCAGCATGACCGCCTGCGCGAGCGTGGACGTCTGGCCCAGCGCGGCCATCGCCGCCGCCACCAGCACCAGCGCGACCGTCAGCGTGCGCCGCCAGGTCTCCGGGGCGTCGAGTCGGGCGACCACCGTCGCGCCGATCAGGCCACCGGCGCCGAAGGCGCCGAGCAGGATCCCGTAGCCGCCGTCACCGGCCCCCACGTGGCGGCTGACGAGGACAAGCATCACCGTCAGCAGTCCGTACACACCGCTGCAGAGGACGTCCGCCGCCACCAGCCGCACTGCCGTCGGCGCGCCCCGCAACGCGCGGGCGCCCGCATTGAGGTCAGCGACGAGGCTGGGAGGCTCGCCGCCGTCCCTGGCGCGGGGCTCGAAGGCCGCGCTCGGGGCGATCGCCAGCATCGCGGCGGCGGAGATGGCGAAGGAGACCGCGTTGAGCAGGATCGCCACGGCCGGGTCGCTCAGCGCCAGGACCACGGCTCCGAGGGCGGGGCCGATCACGATCGCGCCCTGGCCGATGCCGGCACGCAGGGCGCTGGCGCGCTGCAGGTCGTCAGCGTCCACCAGCCGGGCGGTGGAGGCGGCCACCGCGGGCATGGTGACCGTGCTCGCGGCGGTCGCGGCAGCGGCGAGGACGGGGGCGAGGAGAATGGGCAGCCCCGCGGCCGCGACGCTCGCCAGCGCCACCATGAGCACGATGCGAACGGCGTCGGCCCCGATCATCAGCCGCCGCCGGTCGACGCGGTCGGCCACGATGCCGCCCAGCGGTCCGAGCACCACGATCGGCGCCACGCGCGCCGCGGTCGTCAGCGCGACCCACGTCGCCGAGCCGGTGCGGCCGAAGACCAGCGCCAGCAGCGCGACGTTGTACAGCCAATCGCCCAGGGCCGAGGTGGCGAGGCCGAGCAGGAGGAGGTGGAAGGGCCGGCCGCCCGGGAAGAGGCGGCGGCGACGTGAAGTGAAGGTGGTGGTGAGCATGCCGTCAAGCATGCGTCTAAGGCCCCAGCCCCCACATCGGGCACGCGCCCGGTCTTCGCCGCTCGCCCTACCTCAGATTTCCGACGGGGTACCTCATCCCCGAGGCCGTGAGGTCACTCGGCGGCGGTGGCGCCCGGGATCCCGTCGACCGACCACAGGCTGGGCAGGTTGATCACGATCTCCTCGGGGGTGCTGCGGGCGAGCACGACGACGGCGTCCTCGTAGGGCGAGGGGTTCTCCTCGCGGTGTGGTACCCACGCCGGCACGTACACGAAGTCGCCGGGAGCGGCGTCGATGTGCTCCTCCTTGCCGTCCACGAGGAACACGAAGCGGGGATGACCGGACACGATGTAGATCCCACTGTCGGCCTCGCCGTGATGGTGGTCGGCGGACTTCTGGCCCGGATGGACGGTGTTGCCGCCCATCCACAGGTGCTGTGACCCGGTCAGGCCCCCGGAGATCGCGGCGTAGCGCCGCATCCCGGGCGTCTGGAGCGTGTCCGAGGTCCGGTCCTCGGGCCGCGAGCGCAGCAGCGGCCGGCGCCAGAAGGGCGCCGCCGTCTCTGACGGGGGGTCGTGAAACGCCGTCATCGCCTCACGACAGTATGGCGCGCGCCGTTGCGGCGCCCCAGCCGGGCTGCGATAGTGGGCAGACAGAGGTCTGGCCCGGGGCTGGACCGCGAAAGAAAGGGGGCTGTCATGGCAGACCGCCTGCTATTCCTCGGTTGGGACACTCCGGTGCGGGGCCTGGAGGAGCGTGGCCTCGAGGTGTTCAACGAGGCGCTCGGGCTCTACGGCCGGATGCAGCAGGACGGCAGGATCGAGTCCTTCGATGTGGTGCTCCTCACGCCCAGCGGCGGACTGACCGGGTACATGGAGTTGCGCGGCAGCGCCGCTCAGATGGCCGCGGTGCGCGAGGACGCCGACTTCCGCCGCGTCCTCGTGGACGCGAGCATGGTGGTTGACAACCTGCGGCTGGTTGACGGCTACTGCAACGACGGCATCGCGCAGGAGATGACGCTCTACCAGGCGGCCATCGGCGGTATTCCGCAGCGCTGACGGTGGCTGCGGGTGCCCCGCGGCCTGGTGTCGCGGGGCGCCCGGCGCCGACCCACGCATCAGCTCCTACGATGGCGGTCGTGAGATCGCGCGTCGATCCGGGTATCTGTACATCAGGCGCGACCCCGCCCGCCACGATGGACCAGGATGAGCTCCACAGTCACCTCAGCGAGGCCGTGTCCGGCGCCCGCCGGACCGGGCGTCTCGGGCTGACCGCGCGCCTGCTCGCCTCCTGCTGGCCCGGCGGTCCGCAGGACCGCTACGTGCCGGTCGGCGCGGTGTGGTTGCGCCAATGGGGCCCGCAGCGGGCCGCCGTCACCACCCCGGTGTGCTCCTGCGCGAGCGGCTTCTGCGACGTATGCAACTGAGGGCGGCGCCGTCGCTCCGCCCGTGGGCCGCGGCGTGCGCCGCGGTCGTGGCCATCGCCGGATGCGGCACCGCGCAGCACGGGTCCGGGACCCTCGCGGCCGACGCCGGCGCGATCAGCGCGCTGCCGCAGGCCCATCCGCAGGCGGTCCAGCCCGCCGCCGGCGCGCACGCCGCCGCGTCCGTCGGCGGTGAGGCGATCGTCGGCGACGTCAACGCCCACGCGCAGTCGCTGGCTGAGGTCAAGCGAGAGCTCAAGCAGCTCAATCTCTGTGGCGGCGCCGTGTCGAGCGCTGACGCGGCGCCGGTCGTCCAGGCGTCGGGCCCGGGCTTCGTCGCCGATCCGGGGACGAGCCAGACCGAGGGCCAGCTCCCCGTGCTGGTCGCGCGGCTCGACCAGGTGGCCAAGGCGCTGGGAGTGGTGATCTACGGCATCAGCGGCTACCGCACACCCGCCCACAGCATCGCCGTCGGCGGGTTCGCCGACGATCCCCACACCAAGGGCGAGGCCGAGGACATCGGGGTCAACAGCCTTCTGCGCTCGAGCGCCGCCCAGATCACCGAGGCCCAGCTCGCCCAGTACGGGCTCTACCGGCCGTTCGACCCCTCCGACAACCCCGGCAACACCGAGGTCAACCACGTCCAGCTGATTCCGTCCGGCGGACCGCTCACCCTGGCGCAGTCAAACGCCACGTTCGATCCGGACCCCAGCTGCAAGTGAGCAGTGGCTGATGCTGAACCCTCAGAGGCCGGTGGCCGTGCGATCACGCCGGCGGAGCTGCCCGCGGCCTTCGCGCAAGGGTGGGCGCTGCCCAAGCCCGACGCCTTTCTGGACTTCTTCATGCCCCTCGTCCACGAGGACGCGGTCTTCATCCAGCCGATGCTCGCTGAGGCGCGCGGTCACGCGCAGATCGACGCCATGTTCCGCCGGCTGTTCCGGCTCATGCCCGAGTTCGTCGCCGTCCCCCGGCGCTGCGCGGTGGAGGGAGACCTTGTGTTCATCGAGTCGCAGTGCCTCGCGGCGGTGGCGGGCACTCGAGTGCGCTTCGTGGTCTGCGACCGGTTCGTGCTGGTGGACGGAAGGATCTGCGAGCGGCGGACCTTCTTTGACCCCAGCCCGGTCGTGAGCGTCCTCGCCAGGCGCCCGTGGCTGTGGCCCCGGGCGCTCCGGAGCCGGCGCGGCGGCGGCTGAGAGGCTCAGGTCCGACTCACGGTGGGGCCGAGCGGCGTCGCGGCGAAGCGCGCGCGCCGCGACCCTGCGGCGTCGTTACGGCGGCGTGGCGGTCGCGTGGAGCCTACTCGGGCCGGCGTCGCCCAGCCGGTGATGGCAAGCTGAAGGGGTGAGCAGCGCCCCGATCTGGATCTGCCCCGCCTGCGGCGCCAACTACCCGCCGGCCGCCGCACCGCCGGAGCACTGCCCGCTGTGCGAGGACGAGCGCCAGTGGGTCTCGCCCCACGGTCAGCGGTGGACGACGATGGCGCAGCTCGCCGTTGACGGCTGCCGCTCGGTGGTTCGCGAGGTCGAGCCTGGCCTGACGGGGATCGCCTGCGAGCCCGATGTCGGCGTGGGCCAGCGGGCGCTGCTGGTGGCCACGGACGCGGGCAACGTCCTGTGGGATCCGGCGCCGTTCGCGGACGATGCGGCGTTCGAGGCGGTGCGCGCGGCGGGCGGCCTGAGCGCGGTCGCCTCCAGCCATCCGCACATGTACGGGGCGGCGGTGGAGTGGAGCCACGCCTTCGATGCCGAGATCCTGCTGCCCTCGGCGGACGCCGGCTGGCTCATGCGCCCGGACCCGGCGGTGCGGACGTGGGCCGACGTGCTCGAGGTGCTCCCCGGGGTCACGCTGGTGCAGTGCGGTGGGCACTTCCCGGGCAGCTCGGTCCTGCATTGGGCCTCAGGCGCCGAGGGCCGCGGCGTCATTCTCTGCGGCGACACGATCTTCGTCACCCCCGGCGAGGACCGTGTGTCCTTCGTCTACAGCGCTCCCGCGCGACTGCCGCTGGCCGAGCCCGGCGTGCGCGGCATCGTCGAGGCGCTCGCTCCCTATGACTTTGCGCGCATCTACGGGGGCTGGTGGAGCCCGGTTGTGCGCGCCGATGGCAAGGCGATCCTGGAGCACTCAGCCCAGCGCTACATCGAGCTGTTGTCGACCGTGGCCGCGCCCTCCCCCGGCGTCTAAGCTCGGCGCCGGACCAACGCCAGCGCACACCGGAGGTGAGCCGTGAAGTCGGGTTATTCCGAGGGCGACTACGACATCCGCCTGGACAACAAGTTCGGCTACCAGACGCTGATCGACGTGGATGCGGAGGCCGCGGCCCACGAGCCGTGGTTCAACCAGACGCTCACCTCCGTCAACGACTCGGTCGTCCGCCTCGGCGTGATCGAGGGCGACTTCCACTGGCACAAGCACGACGACACCGACGAGTTCTTCATGGTGCTCGACGGCGAGCTGGTCATCGACGTCGAGGACCGGCCGGCCGTGCGTCTCACGCGCCATCAGAGCTACACCGTGCCGCGCACCGTCATGCACCGGACCAGCGCGCCCGTACGCACGGCGATCCTGATGGTGGAGGCCGCCGGCGTCGCTCCCACGGGCGACGAGGCCTAAGTCTCGATCGGCTCGAGCAGCCTGTGGGGTGCCCGCAGCGCCTGTGTCACCGGGTCGTCGCGCGTGGCGCGATAGCCCTTGCGTCGCTCGCTGACGATGTCCTGCGGCGTCGGGGTGACCCGGCACTGAGGGCACTCGGCGCTCTCGTTCAAGCGGCTGCCGCACGCGGCGTGCCGGAACACGCGGCTGTTGGGTCGCCGGTGCTTGCCGCCCCACACCAGTAGCGAGTGGATGACCGGCCAGAGCTCGCGCCCGGCGTCGCTCAGCTCATACAGGTGACGACCGGCGTGAGCGGGGTCGGGGGTGCGTGTGAGGATCCCGTCCGTCACCAGCCCGTTCAGGCGGTCTGAGAGCACCGCCTTGGGAATGTCCAGGTGGACCTGGAAGTCGCTGAAGCGGCGCACGCCGTAGAAGGCGTCGCGGACGATCAGAAGCGTCCAGCGCTCGCCGACCGCTTCAAGCGCTCCGGCAATCGAGCAGTCCTGGCCGGCGTAGTCCTTTCCGAGCATGGATGATCAGTCTACCTCAGGTCTGATGATTGAACCCATATGTGTTAGGCTACGCGGGCTTAGCGGTTCGATCATTGAACTTTTGCGGCTGGAAAGGACGGTCCCGGTGAGCGTGGCTCGAGTACAGATGACACGGAGGGAGATGACACGGAGGGCCCTCGGCGTCGATACGCGCAGCGCCTGGCCGCTCGCCGCCGCGGCGTTGTTCGGCGCGGCGTGGGGTTCCAACCAGTTCACCCCGATGCTGCTCGTCTATCGCCAGCAGCTCGGCCTGGCGACGGGCACGCTGGAGGCGATGTTCGGCTTCTACGCGCTGGGCCTGATCCCCGGCCTGCTCATCGCGGGGCCGCTCTCGGACGCTCGCGGTCGCCGGCCGGTCGTCCTCGCCTCGGCTGTGCTGTCGCTGGCGGGGACGCTGTCGCTCGTGGTGGCCGGCGACACGCTGGCGCTGCTGTTCGCCGGGCGCTTCCTCATCGGACTGGGCAGCGGTGCGGCCTTCGGCGCCGGTACGGCGTGGCTACGCGAGCTGTCGCGTCCGCCCTTCGGGAATGTCACCGACCACTCGGCCGCCCGGCGCGGCGCGGTGGCGATGACCGTCGGCTTCGCCGTCGGACCCCTGGTGTCCGGGGTGCTGGCGCAGTGGGCGCCCGACCCGGGTGTCATTCCCTATCTCCCGCATGTGGTCCTGATGCTCGCCGTGCTCGCGCTTGTGCCCGCCGCCCCAGAGACGGTGGCGCGCGGTGGCGGCGGCGCGATCGCGCGAGCGCTGCCGAGCCTGAGCCACCCGCGCTTTCGCCGGGTGGTGGCGCCGATGGCGCCGTGGGTGTTCGCGGCCCCTGCGGTGGCGTTCGCGCTGCTGCCGAGCGTGGTCGGCGCCGCCCATGCCACCGACGGGATCGCCCTGACCGCGGTCGTGGCCACGGTCGCCGCGATGGCCGGGGTCCTCGTCCAGCCGGTGGCGCGTCGCCTCGACGCCAACGGCACCGGCAGCCGCGCCGCCACCGTCGGCCTCTCGGTCATGGTGGTCGGGCTGGCCCTCAGCGCGTTCACCGCCCACGAGCATCACGTCTGGCTGCTCGTGCCCAGCGCCACCGTGCTCGGCATGGGGTACGGGCTGTGCCTGGTGGCCGGACTGGTCGAGGTGCAGCGACTGGCCCACCCCGAGGCACTCGCCGGGCTCACCGCCATCTTCTACGTGCTCACCTACCTGGGCTTCGCCGCGCCGTACGTGCTCACCCTGGCGGCCGGCCTGGCCAGCTACACGACCCTGCTGCTGATCACTGCTGGGCTGGCGCTGCTGACCGCGATGTGGGTCAGGCTCCAGGACCGGCCGGTGCGCTGAGCCCGAGCTCCGTGCATCCGCGCTGAGCCGCCCACGCCCGGGCCGCGTCCCGCAGGCGCCGCGCGACGGCAGCGTCAGGCTCCACGGCGCCCGAGCTCAGCGCGGCGATGCGCGCGACCGATCCCGGGCGTTCGAAGGACCGGACGAGCTGCACGGCGACGAAGCCGGCGACGCCGTCTTCGGACTCGGCGACCAGGACGGTCCCCGCGGGCTCGGCCGACCACTCGCGCAGCCGCTCCGCCGCCTGGGCGCGATCGTGCGGGTGGCCGAGCGCGCTGAGCAGCGCGGCGATCGGCTCGGCGTCGCGCGGCCCGGCCATCCTGATGCCCTTGCCGTAGACCGACGGGGGACGGTAGTGAGGTTCCAGCAGCGCCATCGTCAGCCCGTCCCAGTACCCGTCGGATCCGAGCGTGGCGTCGCGCGCCCGTCCCTCCACCTCGAAGCCGACGCCGCGGTAGCAGGCAATGGCCGCGGTGTTGAACGCGTAGACGGACAGCTGGAGGCGATGTAGCCCCAGCTCGTCAAAGGCGTGGCGCGCCAGCGCGCGCATGAGCGCCGTGCCCAGCCCACGGCCGCGGTGATCGGGCGCAACGGCGACGCGGAGGATGTAGCCCAGACGGTGGTGGCGGTTGACCTCCAGCCGCACGTGGCCGACCATCTCGCCGGACGCCTCGGTGGCGGCGAACATCAGCTCGGCGTCGCCGGCGGCCGCCAGGTCGCGCAGCAGCTGCCCGCGGTCAAGCGGCCACGAGAACGCCCTCGCGCCCGACCACTGATACAGGGCGTCCTCGCAGTCGATCCAGCTCAGCAGGCGGTCGCAATCGCCGGCCCGCAGCGGTCGCAGGGTCAGCGCCGTGTCGCTCATCGCGCCCCACGATGCCAGTTCGGTCGCTCGGGGTGGGGTTAGCCCCACCCGCGACTCGGGGGAGCGCCGCGCGCCACTCGCCTCCGCGCCCCCGCGACATGGGAGGGCCTCGCCGCCAGGCTGGCGATCATGAGAAATCCACGCTTCACATCCCACTCCGAAAGTGAGCCATCGGGGCGCCTCGCCCGGACGGTGAGCTCGATCTCCGGGGCCTCGGCCCGCCATCCGCGGACCATGGTGGCCCTCTGGCTGGTGTTGATCGCCGGCTGCATCTTCGCCGGCGCGTCGGTGGGGACCCGGACGCTCAGCAACGCGGGCTCGGGCACCGGCGAATCCGCCCGGGCCGATGCCGCGCTGTCAACCGCCCGCCTCAAGTCGCCGGCCACCGAGAGCGTGCTGGTCAGCTCCGGCAGCGCCCGCAGCACCGCCGCCGCCGTGGCGGCGCTCGAGGATCACGCCCGCCGCCTGGCCAGCGTGGCCTCGGTGGAGGGCCCGCGGGAGGCGCCGGCGCTGTCGCGGGCCGGCGGCAGGCTCCAGCTCGTGCAGGTCACGCTGCGCGGCGATCCTGACAACGCGGCGGATCACGTTGTCTCGCTTCAGCGGGCCGTCGACTCCGTTGCCGCCAGTCACCCCGACGCGAAGCTGCAGGAGGCCGGCGACGGATCGGGCAGTCGCGCCATCAATGACGTCCTCAACCACGACCTCCATCACGCCGAGCTCATCTCGCTGCCGATCACGCTGCTCATCCTGATCGTCGCCTTCGGCGCCGTCGTGGCCGCGGTCGTCCCCCTCCTACTGGGCCTGACCTCGGTGGCGGGAGCGCTCGGCGCGCTCGGCGTGGTCTCGCACATCGCCCCGCAGGGCGGCCCCACGCCCTCGGTCGTTGTACTCGTCGGCCTGGCCGTCGGGGTCGACTACTCGCTGTTCTACATCCGCCGGGAGCGTGAGGAGCGGCGAGCTGGCCGCGACACCCACGCCGCCCTGACCGCCGCGACCGCCGGCATCGGTCGCGCCATCATCGTCGCGGCGCTGACCGTCATGGTCGGGCTGGCCGGCCTGACGGTCACGGGTCTCGGCACGTTCACCTCCATGGCGCTCGGGGCGATCCTGGTGGTGGCGCTGGCCGCCATCGGCTCGGTGACCGTGCTCCCCGCGGTTCTGGCGCTGCTGGGCGATCGCATCGACCGGGGCCGGCTGTGGCCCCGCCGGCGGCGTCGACACCCTGAGCGTCCCGGCGCATGGGAGCGCCTGGCCGCGGTCATCACCGCTCGCCCCGGCGTGTCGCTCCTGGCCACGGTACTGGTGCTTGGGGCCCTGTCGGTCCCGGTCCTGGGGATGCGGACCGGCGACCCCGGCGTGCGCGACCTGCCCGCCGACAACGCGCTCCGCGTCGCTGACCGCGCCATCGACAGCGCCTTCCCGGGCTCGCCCACTGACGCGCAGCTCGTCGTCACCGGGCACAACCTGGATCGGCCGGTCGCCGTCAGGGCCATGCACGCCCTCGGCAAGCGCGCCGAGCAGGTCACCGGCGGGCACGGCTCGGTCACCCTTGACGTCGCCCGGAGCAACTCCACGGCGGTCGTCTCGGTGCCGTTCCCGGACAACGGGGTGGCCGCGCAGAAGCAGGCGGTCCAGACCCTGCGTCAGAGCGTGGACCATACGCTCGGGCTCCCCGGGTCCAAGGTGCTGCTCACCGGCTCGGCCGCCGGCAGCGCCGACTTCTCGGGCCGTCTGGCCACCATCACCCCGATCGCGATCGCGGCAGTGCTCGCCCTCGCGTTCCTGCTCCTGGTCGGAGCGTTCGGCTCGCCGGCGCTCGCCGCCGCCGTCATCGGGCTCAACCTGCTGTCGGTCGGCGCATCCTTCGGGATCCTGGTGGAGGTCTTCCAGCACGGTGTCGGGCAGTCGCTGCTGGGCTTCACCTCCGACGGGGCGATCGTCGAGTGGCTGCCACTGTTCGCCTTCGTCCTGCTGTTTGGCCTGTCCATGGACTACACGGTGCTCATCCTCGAGCGGGTCCGCGAGGAGCGCGACCGGGGCGCCGATGCCCGGACCGCGGCGGTGCGGGCGCTGGGCGCGACCGCCGGCACGGTCACGAGCGCGGCGGCGGTGATGGTCGGGGTGTTCAGCATCTTCGCCACCCTGGGGCTGCTGGAGTTCAAACAGCTCGGCTTCGGCCTGGCGGTGGCGATTCTGCTCGACGCGACGATCGTCCGGGCGGTGGCGCTGCCGGCCGCCATCACCCTCCTGGGCCGGCGTGGGGTGCGGCGTCGCCAGACGTTCGCCCCGCTGGCTGAGCCCTCGGCGCTGCGATGATGTGGGCCTGGGAGTCACGCGCAATGGCTAGGCCTCGGGCTCAGATCGAACACCGCACGGGCAGCGCGCTGCTGGCAGGGGAGGTCACCCTGTCAGCAGTGTGCTGCCTGGCGGTCACCATCATCTGGTGGGCGACCGGCGGCCCGTTCTGGCCGATGTGGGTGTGGGCGGGCCTCGCCCTGCCCATCGCCCTGCAGCTGGCGTGGCGGTGGTCATGGGCCCTGCCCCGTGGACCACGGCGCCGGCTGATGATCCAGGGATCGATCTCAGTCGTGCTCTGCGGCTATCTCGTGGTCGTGTGGGCCATGGCCGGGTTCGGCTTCTTCTGGCCCGTGTTCCCGGCGGTCGGGCTGGCGATGGCCTACGCGGTGCACGCGGTGTTCCACTGGCCGCGCCAGACCGACCTCAGCGCCCGCGTGGACGAGCTCACGCGGACCCGCCGGGGCGTGCTCGACGTGCAGTCGGCGGAGCTGCGCCGGATCGAACGCGACCTCCACGACGGCGCCCAGGCCCGGCTGGTGGCGCTGACGCTGCAGCTTGGGCGCGCCGAGGCTCGCCTCGAAGATCGCCCGGAGACGGCCGAGCTCATTCGCCAGGCCCGCGAGGAGGCCACGGCCGCGGTGGCGGAGCTGCGCGACCTTGCGCGCGGCATCGCCCCTCCGGTGCTGGCCGATCGCGGACTCGTGGCGGCCGTCGAGGCCCTGGCCCAGCGCTCCGGCATCGATACCACCGTGGAGAGCAAGCTGACGCAACGCCTGCCTCCCGTGGTCGAGTCGGCGGCCTACTTCGTCACCGCCGAGGCGCTGACCAACGCCGTCAAGCACGCGCCGGGCGCGTCGGCCCGCATCACCATCCGCCGCGCGGGGTCGCGGCTGGTGGTGGAAGTCTCCGACAACGGCCCCGGGGGCGCTGATCCGCGCGGAGGCGGGCTCAGCGGCCTGCGCCAGCGCGTGGAGGCGCTCGACGGCACGCTTGACGTCGACTCGCCCGAGGGCATCGGCACGACGATCCGGGCGGTGCTCCCATGCGAGTCGTGATCGCCGAGGACTCGGTCCTGCTGCGCGAGGGGATCGTGGCGCTGCTGCAGGAATACGACATCGAGGTTGTGGCGCAGGCCGAGGACGGCGAGGGCCTGTTGCGGATCGTCGCCGGCCACAAGCCGGATCTGGCGATCGTTGATGTTCGCCTGCCGCCCACGTTCACAGACGAGGGGATCCGCGCCGCGCTCGAGGCCCGCCGCCGACACCCCGACCTGTCGGTGCTTGTCCTCTCACAGTACGTCGAGCCGGTCTACACCGGCGAGCTGCTGGCCTCCGGCGAGAGCGGGGTGGGGTACCTGCTCAAGGAGCGCGTCGGCGAGGTGCGGTCCTTCCTGGACGCGGTGCACCGCGTCGCCGAGGGCGGGACCGCGCTGGACCGCGAGGTGATCGCCTCGCTCGTGCGCCAGCAGTCAGACGGCCCCGGTGACGACGCGCTGGCCGAGCTCACTCCGCGCGAGCGCGAGACGCTGTCACTCATCGCCCAGGGACGGACCAACGCGGCCATCGCCCGCGAGTTGGTGGTCACGCTCGGCGCCGTGGAGAAGCACGTCACCAATATCTTCGGAAAGCTCAACCTTCCTGCCACTGACGACGATCACCGCCGCGTGCTGGCGGTGCTGGCCTACCTCGGCGCCGGTGGCCCGGCCACGCCGGGCGAGCCGTCAACCGGCGATCGGGCGGGATAAACTCGGCCCATGGGCCTGGAGGAGCACAGCATCGAGACGGCGGGGGAGCGGTGCGAGGAGTGCGGCGCCCGCCTGACCGCGGCCGAGCTGGAGGCCGTCCTCGAATCGGGCGGCCCCACCCTGTGCTCGATTCACGCGGCCGAGGACGAGCCCGGCCTCGCCGCCGACGAGGAGTTCGCCGAGGAGTAGTCGGCGGCCGGGCCGACCCGCCCGTGCCGCCGAAACCGTGTTCTCATCCCCGGCGCATCGCGCCGGAGCCGCTGTCGGCTACTTGCGCCGGTTTGCGACCGCGTTCTTGAGCGTGGCTCCGGCGGTGAACTTGGCGTTCTTGGACGCCTTGATCTTGACCGGCGCCCCCGTCTGCGGGTTGCGACCCGTGCGGGCGCTGCGCTTGGCCACGGAGAACTTGCCAAAGCCGGTGATCGCCACCTCGTCACCCTTCTTCAGGGTCTTGGTCACAGTGGTGAGCAGCGAGTCCAGCGCGCGTGACGAGTCGGCCTTGGACAACCCGCTGTCTTTGGCGATCGCGTCAATGAGCTCCGTCTTGTTCATCCTGTCTCCTAGCGTGAAGCGTTTGATAGGCGGTGGGCAGACTAGCCGCATCGCAGGCGGCCCGGTGCGAAGAGGTGACACAGTGTCACGCGTGTCGGACCTCAAGGCTTGCAGAAGATGCCAGGGAAGTCCCCAAATTGGTTGCTTGGCATGCCACGGCACGACCGGCCTGGCGCACGCGGCGCTCGCGGGAGGGTAGCTCTATCCGCCCAGCTCGGGCAGGAGGTCGGCGATCGAGTCCACGATCCTCCCCGCGCGATAGGGGTGACGTTCGGCGTCCTCGCGGGTCGTGAGCCCGCTCAGCACCAGGATCGTCTCCATCCCCGCCTCCAGCCCGGAGACGACGTCGGTGTCCATCCGGTCGCCGATCATCGCCGCGGTCTCCGAGTGGGCGTCGATGGCGTTCAGGGCGGAGCGCATCATCAGCGGGTTCGGCTTGCCCACGTAGTAGGGGTCGATGCCGGTCGCGCGGGTGATCAGCGCCGCCACCGAGCCCGTGGCGGGCAGCGGGCCGTCGATCGACGGGCCCGTCGCGTCCGGGTTGGTGGCGATGAACCGCGACCCGTTCGCGATGAGGCGGATGGCGTGGGTGATGCGCTCGAAGCTGTAGGTCCGCGTCTCGCCGAGCACCACGTAGTCCGGGCTGCGCTCGGTGAGCGTGTAGCCGGCGCTGTGCAGCGCGGTGGTCAGTCCCGCCTCCCCGATCACATACGCCGAGCCGCCAGGCCGCTGGTCTTGCAGGAAGCGGGCGGTGGCCAGCGCCGAGGTCCAGATCGACTCCTCGGGCACCTCGATGCCGCTGTTGCGCAGCCGCGCCGCCAGGTCGCGCGGGGTGTAGATCGAGTTGTTGGTGAGCACCAGGAAGCGCGTCCCCTGGGCGCGCAGGCGGGCGACGAACTCGTCGGCACCCGGGATGGCGGTCTCCTCGTGCACGAGCACGCCGTCCATGTCCATCAGCCACGAGTGGATCTCCCGGGGGGCCATCGGCAGAACATGGTCGCAGCAATCGCTGACTCGAAGCAGGCATGATCCGGGCGATGCACTGGGAGGCAGCGCAGCCTCGGCGCGAGTGGGCGCCGGCACAGCCGCGGGGCCAATGGGCCCCCGCGGTGCTCGTCGGCGTGCTGGCGCTGGCCGTGGCGGCCGCGGTCGACGCGGTCATGACGCACGAGGTAGGCCTCTCGGGTGACGAGCCCTACTACTCGCGGATCGCCGCTCATCCCGCGGGCCCGCACAACTTCCCCTACGCCTTCCGCGTCGGCGTGCCCTACCTAATCCACGTGCTGCCGTTCTCGCAGGCGTTCTCCTGGCGGCTCGTGGCGCTCGTGGCCATCGGGGGCGCGGCCGGTGCGATGTTCGCGCTCCTGCGCGAGTTCGACGTCCCGGTGTGGCTGGCGACGTGGCTGGCGGTGGGCTTCGCCGTCTCGCCTCCGCTGCTGGTGGTGCTGCTGCGCAACGGCCGCGAGGTGGACCCGGCGGCGATCCTGGTCATCACCCTCGGCACCCTGTTCATCGTGCGTCGCGCGCGGCTGGCCCTGGCGGTGACGCTGCTGGCGGCGGCCACCGTCCACGAGTCGTGCCTGTTCCTCATCCCGCTCGCCTATGCGATATGGGCGCGCCGGCCCCTCGACGGCGAGGCGCTGCGCGACGTGGCCTTGGTGTCGGCGCTGCCGCTGGCCCTGTACATCTACCTGCGCACCTCGATCGTCGCCCTGGGCGAGAGCTTCCAGCCGGGGTACAACGGCCCGTTCCTCACCGAGCGGATCGACGTACTGCGCGACGCGCTCGGCAGCGGTGGCTGGCACGGCGAGCTGCGGCGGATGGCGATCGTGTACGGGCCGTTGTGGCTGGTGGCCCCGTTCGCGCTGCCCCGCCTCCGGTTCGCCCGCCGCGGGCTGGCGCTCGTCGTGCTGTGCGCGGCGTCGCTGACGTTCGCTCTGGATTGGGGGCGCGTCGCGTTTTTCGCCGCGCCCGTGATCTACGTGTCCGCGGCGTACGTGCTGCGCGACAAGCGCCGGCTGGCGATGCTGTGCGTGGCCGGACTGCTCGCCGTCGACCTCGGCTACGCGGTCTACATGCAGGTCCACGGCGTCCGCCACGGACTGGACAGCACCGCCCCGCCCGCGCGCGGGCCCGTGTACTGACCGTGACGGATACCCGCGCGACGCGTCGGGTTGGCGAGGATTGGACGCGTCTGCTCGGGTCAGGCTTGCACGCTAGCCCAGCGGCGACGTGAGGTCGTAGAACGTCTCGCCACCGATGGACACGGCCTTGTAGTGGGCCTTGACCCAGGTGGTGATGGCGCTGGTGGAGTTGCCGCCCCCCGGGCCCCCGCCGCTGGAGGCGCTGTAGTAGTGGATCTGGCCGGCGGCGACGTATTGCTCGAACTGGCCGAGGGTCAGGTTGCCCCCCTCGCCGCTGAAGCCGCCCATGGCCATCACCGGCTCGCCGGTGGCCAGCTCGATCCCGGCGGCGGACTGTGATCCCGACGTGGCCAGGACCCACCGGTACTTCCCGGCGTCTGCCTGCAGCGCGCTCTTGACCGCGGAGCTGACCGTGACCTGCCCGCCGAAGCCGCCGCCGCGGGTACCGCTTGCCCTGGCGCCGCCGAGCGCGCCACTGCCGCGGGCGCCGCTCGGAACGCCGCTGGGCCGCGATCCAGAGGGTGGCGTCAGGCCTGCGCCGCTCGAGCCACCGGCACGGAAGGCGGTGGGCATCCCGCCGCCGCCGGGCATCCCGCCGCCGCCGAACCCACCGGCGGTCGACGGCCCGGCCGACGGGACGCTTCCGGTGTGAGCCGTGGTCACCGTCTGCGCGGCGTAGGCCACCGGCCCGGCCATCGACGCCACGATTCCGAGGACCACCGCCACCACGGCCAGCCGGCGGCCGACCGGGCGCCATAGCGATGCCGCCAGCAGCGCCGCCAGACAGCCGACCGCCGCCACGATGACGAGCGTGCGCAGCCACGGCAGCCAGTTCGGCGTCCGGTCGAGTAGCGCCCACGCCCAGCCGGCGCTGATCGCCACCGCTGCCCCCGCTGTTGCGCGTGTCGCCATCGAGGTCCGCCGGTCCCACAGCATCTTGGCGCCGATCGCCACGAGCGCGGCGATCGCCGGCGCGAGGGCCACCGTGTAGTAGGTGTGGATGATCCCGCTGGAGAGACTGAAGACCAGTCCGCTGACGATGAGCCAGCCGCCCCACAGCAGCAGCGCGGCGCGCGTGCGGTCGGTGCGCGGCGCCCGGCGCGTGAAGACGAGGCCGGCGCCGAGGGCGAGCAGAGCGACGGGCAGCAGCCAGGACGCCTGACCGCCCATCAGCGAGTTGAAGAGCCGCAGCAATCCGGTCGAGCCGCTGAAGTTGCCGCCGCCGCCACCACCACCGCCCGGCCCCGAGGCGCCGAAGATCCGTCCCAGCCCGTTGTAGCCGGTGATGAGGTTGAGGATGCTGTTGTCCGGGGAGCCGTCGATCATCGGCCGCGAGCCGGTCGGCCACAGGGCGACGATCGCCACCCACCAGCCGGCGCTGACCACGACGGCCAGCCCGCCCGCGAGCATCTGCCACACGCGCCGGCGCAGCCCCGTCGGCGCGGCGACGAGGTAGACCAGTGCAAACGCCGGCAGGACCAGGAACGCCTGCATCATCTTGGCCAGGAACGCGAAGCCGATCATCGTCCCGGCCAGCATCACCCACCGCGTCCCGGCTCGCTCCAGCGCGCGGGTGAGGCAGTAGGCGGCGGCCACGAGCAGGAGCACGAGCAACGCGTCGGGGTTGTTGAAGCGGAACATGAGCGCCGCCACCGGCGTCGCCGCCAGCAGCGCGCCCGCCGCGAGGCCCGCCCCGGTCCCGAACCACCGCTTGATGGCGGCGTACAGCAGTGCCACCGCGGCCACGCCCTCGAGCGCCTGCGGGACGAGCATGCTCCAGCTGCTGAAGCCGAAGATGCGTCCGCTCAGTGCCATCACCCATAGCGACGCCGGTGGCTTGTCCACGGTGATGAAGTTCGAGGAGTCCAGCGAGCCGAAGAAGAACGCCTTCCAGCTCTTGGTGCCGGCCTGGACGGCGGCGGCGTAGAAGCTGTTGGCATAGCCGGAGGAGCTGAGGTCCCAGATGTAGGCGACGGCGGTGAGCAGCAGCAGCGCCGGCAGCGCCACCCGCTGCCAGTTGGCCGCCAGCCATCCGGCGGAGGCGTGCGAGGACGTGGGGCGCGCGGTGCCCGCGCGGGCGCGGGGCGTGGGAGCAGGCCGGTGGTTGTGTTCATGCCGAGCAGATTCGGCGCGCCCTGTAAGCCGAGCGTTACAAACGGCGAAGGACTGCCGATGGGCCGGCCGCGGCGGGGCGATCTCGGGCTGGGCGGCTACGGGTGGCGCTGGACGCCGCGGACGATGGCGTCGACGTCCCGGTGCCCGGCGCGGACGCCGAGCCCGACCAGGTCCAGCCGCTCGGTGCCCACGGCGCGCACCGCGGCGCGGTTGTCGGTGTCGTTGCCGGTGGCGAACATGTCGGCGGTGTAGATCGCCACCGGCACCTCCCGGCGCGCCGCGCGCTCGCGCAGCGTGCGGAGCTTCTCGCCCCCGGTCTCGAACACCAGCACCGGCTGGACCAGCAGCGGCAGGTACCGCACCCCGTCGCCGTCGACATAGTCCTCGCCGATCGCGTCCCCGCCTGCCGCGGCCACCAGGCCGGCCATGAGAAACGCGGTCACGTTGAGGCGCTGCCAGGCGGCCAGGTCATCGCGGACCACGATCGCCACCTTGGTGTCGAACTCGCTGACGGTCATCTGCGCCCGATGATGCGCGGTCCGGGCCTGCGGGTCTTGAACGATGTTGCGGTCTTTTGGCGGGACTGGCGGAACTGGCGGAACTGCACGCGCCGTGGCGGCGTCGAAGGGGCGGGGAGTGTGGCGCCACCATGAACGGGCGAATTACACGCGCGCTCGGCGGGTGGCGAGTGCGCGCAGTTGCGCCGGTCTACCGCCACGCCGCGCGGGCGTACGCGCCCGGCGGCACTCCCACCAGCCGCTTGAACACCCGCGACAGGTGCGGCTGGTCGGCGAAACCGCACGCAGCGGCCACGGCCGCCGCGGGCACCCCGTCGCCCAGCATGCCTCGTGCGCGTTCGATACGCAGATCGCGCTGGAACGCATGCGGCGTGAGCCCGTTCTGCTCTCGGAAGCGACGGATCAGCTCGAAGCGGCTCAGTCCGGCCACGGCGGCCAGTTCGGCCAGCGTCACCGGCTGGTCCCAGCGATCCTGGAGATGGCGGCGCACCCGGCGCACCGCGGCGTGCTCGCCGCGCTCGCGTCCCCGCCCCGCCGCCGCGTCCCGCAGATGCGGCGCCAGTCGCGCGATCGCGTCGAGCACCTTCTCCTCCACGGCCAGCCCCGGCGGCTCCTGCGCCAGCACCGCGTGGGCGCTCAGCAGCGCGGCCTGGAGCTCGGGGTCGCGGAACACCACCCACCGGGCCGCCCGCGGAGCGGGCCCGTCGCGCTCGGCCCAGTCGTGCACGATGGCCGGGTCGACGTACAGGACCTTGTAGGCCCAGCCTTCGGGGACCGCCGCCATCCCGGTGTGCACCGCCTCGGGCTCGAGCACGAACAGCTCGCCGGCGTCGGCCCGCTGACGTGTGCTGTCCACGGTGAAGCGGGCGGCGCCGCGCTGGACGACGGCGATCGTCCAGGTCCGGTGCGAGTGGGGCCGGTACTCATGCTGCACAAAGCGCGCGTGCAGCGCCTCGATCCCGGTCAGGCCCGGAGGACGGAAGTAGGTGGCGTACTCGGCCAGCTCCCGAGCAATTCTATGGGCTCAGCGCGCGCGGCTCGCGGCTGTCACCGGCGGGACGTGACGCCGCGCCGGCATCTCGCGCGCCTCGACGTGGCGCACAAGCGCCCCCGTATGGCGCTCGATCCGCTGCGGTAGTCCCGACCTCATCCACCGCGAGCCCCACGCCGGCAGCGTGGACACGATGATCTCGTCGAAGTCCGCCGGGCTGTAGACCTCCAGGACCGCGCGCAGGGGGTCGGGATCGCCGGCGAGGGCGCGCACCTCGAGCCCTGTCTGGCGCATGTGCGCCTCCATCTCCTGCACCGCGCGCCGACCCTCCAGGCCCCGGCCCACCGGGATGACGAGCGTGAAGGTGGCGGGACGCTCCTGCGCCCGCGCACGCATCGCCTCCTCGAGGCCAGCTGACATCGCGGTGCGATTGGCGACGACAAGGATGTTCAACTCTCGAGGCACGCTTCCCTCCTCGCGCTCCACTGGACGATGCCTGGCCCGGGCCAAACCGATCCCGGCACATACAGGGTGCCCCGCATCCCCGCCGATGACCATGGCCCACCGGCCAAACGGCCGTTTCCTCACGATCCCCTAACACGCGCACGCCGGGCCTGGGAGACTTCTCCCCGTGACCCGGGTCGCCGTGCTCGATGACTACCAGCGCCGCGCGCACGGCTACGCGGACTGGGGGTCGCTCGGCGATGACGTGACGCTCGAGTTCTTCTCGGAGCCGATCGCCCAGGACGACCTCCCCGCGCGGCTCGCCGGCTTTGACGTACTGGTGCTGATGCGTGAGCGCACGCGATTCGGCGCCGACGTGCTGTCACAGCTGCCCGGCCTCAGGCTGGTCATCACCACCGGCATGCGCAACGCCTCGCTCGATGTCGACCACCTGCTCGCTCGCGACGTTGTGGTGTGCGGCACCCAGGGCACCGGCGCCACGCCCGCCGCCGGGGTGCCCAGCACGGTCGAGGTCGCCTGGGCGCTCATCTTCGCGGTGGCCAAGCGGGTCACGCAGGAGGACCGGGCGATCCGATCAGGGCGATGGCAGCTCGACCTGCCGACCAACCTCGCCGGCGCGACCCTGGGACTGGCGGGGCTCGGCAACCTCGGCGCGGCGATGGTGGCGCCCGCCCACGCGTTCGGCATGGACGTGGTCGCGTGGAGCGAGCACCTCTCTGATGAGCGCGCCGCCGAGGTCGGCGTGCGCCGGGTGTCCAAGGACGATCTGCTCGCCGCCGCCGACTTCCTCTCCGTTCACCTCGTGTTGAGCGAGCGGACCCGCGGCCTGATCGCCGGCGCCGAGCTGGTCCAGATGAAGCCGACGGCCGCGCTCATCAACACCTCGCGCGGTCCCATCGTGGACGAGGCCGCGCTCGTGGCGGCGCTGCGTGTCGGCGTCATCGCCGGCGCCGGGCTGGATGTCTATGACCGCGAGCCCCTGCCCGCGGGCCATCCCCTGACCACGCTGCCCAACGTCGTCCTACTGCCTCATCTCGGCTACGTGTCCGAGGGCGGGATGCGCCACATGTACGGCCAGGTGGTGGAGGACATCGCCGCCTTCCTCGCGGGGGCGCCGATCCGCACCATCGGCTGACCCACGGCGCACTAGCATCTCGGGTGCCGCCGTCCACAGAGCAAGGGAGAGGCCCATGGCGATGGACCCCAAGCACACCGCGATCGTCCTGATCGAGTACCAGAACGACTTCACCTCCGAGGGCGGGGCGCTGCACGGCGCCGTCGCCGGCGTGATGGAGGACACGGGCATGCTCGACAACACGCGCAAGCTCGTTGACGCCGCTCGCCAGGCGGGCGCAACGATCGTCCACGCCCCGATCACGTTCGCCCCCGGCTACAACGAGATCGCGGAGCACCCCTACGGGATCCTCAAGGGCGTCGTGGACTCCACAGCGTTCGTCAAGGGGGAGTGGGGCTCGGAGATCGTCGACGCGCTGGCGCCGCAGCCGGGCGACCTGGTGGTCGAGGGCAAGCGCGGCCTCGACACCTTCGCCACCACCAACCTCGACTTCATCCTGCGCGCCCGGGGCATCACCACGATCGCGCTCGGCGGCTTCCTCACCAACTGCTGCGTCGAGTCCACGATGCGCACCGGCTACGAGAAGGGCTACAAGGTGATCACGCTGTCGGACTGCGTCGCCGCCACCTCAGCCGAGGAGCACGAGAACGCGATCAAGTTCGACTACCCCATGTTCTCCAACGTGATGACCTCCGACACCCTGGCGGGCGAGCTGGGCGCTGCGCCGGTCACGACGTAGCCGCCGCCTTCGCTTGATCCTCGGCAGTGGCGGGCGTAGGCTCAGGGTCACGCGTTCCCACGCGTGACCTTCGCCCGGTGCTCACGCCGCCGGTTTCGAGAAGGTAAAGGTGGCCGTGAGTCATCGGGACGTGTGTCGTCGCCCCTCCTCGGCGGGGCCCGGGAGCGTGAGTCCCGGCGCCAACCGCCGTGTCAGGAGACCGCGATGACGAAGCAGAAGACGTTCAAGCACCGGGTCCGCTCACGCATGGAGAAGACCGGAGAGAGCTACACCGCGGCACGGCGGATGCTCATTGCCGGGCCCGAAGAGTCAGCCGCAACCGAGCAGGCCACGGGCCGTAGCAATGAGCAGTGGTTCGCGCTGCTGGACGAGTGGGGCGCCGCGGAGCGCACCCACGCCGAGATCGCGCGCTGGCTGGCTGACCAGGAGGGCGTGTCCAACTGGTGGTCTCAGATGGTCACCGTCGCTTACGAGCAGGTCCGCGGCCGGCGCTTGCCACACGAGCGGCCGGACGGCTTCACCATCACCGCATCCAAGACTGTCGCGGTGCCGGTGGCCGACCTGTTCGCCGCCGTCAGCGATGACACTCGGCGCGCGCGATGGCTCCCGGACGCGCCGCTGCGCCTGCGCACATCGACCGCGCCCAAGTCGGCCCGCTACGACTGGGAGGACGGTGCCACGCGGGTCAACGTCGGGTTCACCGCTCGATCGGATACCACCAGCACGATCGCCCTCAGCCATGAGCGCCTCCCGGACCCGGACGCCGCCGAGGAGATGAAGCGCTGGTGGCGCGAGCGCCTGGCCGAGCTGAAGACGCTGCTGGAGACCCCGTAACCTGCCGCGCGTGCCTCTGACCCGGGACGCGTCCGTCACCGAGCTGTTTCTGGAGCTGGTGGCGGTCCCGTCCCCCAGCCGTCGCGAGCGAGTGGTCGGCGAGCTCATCCGCGGGTGGCTCGCCGGCCATGGCGTGGCGGCGCAGTTCGACGATGCCGGCGCGGTCAACGGCTCGGATGCCGGCAACCTGGTCGCCACCGTCCCCGGAGCGCCCGACGCCCCGGACTACCTGTTCGTCGCCCACATCGACACCGTGGAGTCGGGCACCCCGGCGATCACGCCGCACATCGGTGACGACGGGGTCATCCGCTCCGATGGTGAGACGATCCTCGGCGCCGACAACAAAGCGGCGGTCGCGGCGGTGATGCGCGTGTGCGCCGCGGCCGCGCAGCTACCCGAAGCGCAGCGTCCCACGGTCCACGCCGCCTTCACCTGCTGTGAGGAGAGCGGCCGGATGGGCGCCGGCCTGCTTGCGCCCGAGCTGCTGGAGCGCGTGGACTGCGCCTTTTCGGTCGACGGCGCCAAGCCCGTCGGCACCATCATCACTCGCGCGCTCGGCCAGACGTCGTTCGCGTTTGGGGTCCACGGGCGCGCAGCCCACGCCGCGGCCAACCCCGAGGCGGGGGTCAGCGCGATCGCCGTGGCGGCGGAGATCGTCACCGCGCTGCCGCTCGGCCGCCGACCCGGCGGGGGCAGTGTCAACGTCGCCGCCATCGTCGGCGGCTCCATCTTTCACCGGCTGACCCCCGAGGCGCTCGCGGCGGGCGGCGTCGAGTCCGCGCTGCACGGAGCCCTCACCAACTCGATCCCCGATCGCGCGCTGGTCCGCGGCGAGGTGCGCGCCTACTCCGTCGAGGAGATCGAGGACACGGTCGCGGCGATCGAGCACACGATCGCCCGCATCTGCGAGGCCCACGGGGCGCGCTATGACTGGACCCGCGACCGCGACCGCGAGCGGATGGTGCCGCCGTTCCCGCACGCGCAGCACTCGCGAGCGCGGGCACTCGTGCACGCCGCCGCCGCCGCGATCCCGGGGCTGGAGCTCGTTCTGGAGGAGCGCCAGGCCACGCTGGAGGCGAACTATCTGGCGGCGGCCACTGACGTCGTCGCCCTAGCCAGCGGCGGGCGTGACCCGCACCAGGTCTCGGAGTCGATCCCCGTCACCGAGCTCGAGCGCCTGGAGGCGCTGCTGGTGGCGATCCTCGCCGCTTAGGACCGGTCGTCGTCGGTTGACTTGGCCAGCACGCCGGCCGTGGCGTAGATGTGCGCGAACGCCCGGGCCTCGGCGCCGGTCCACAGCGACGAGCCGTGGCCGTATGTCGATCCCAGCCGCCGCCCGGCGTCAAGCAAGCTGTGCGGGCTGCGCGTGCCCAGCGGCACGATGTTGCCCTTGTGCAGGCGCACCCGCACGTCGCCGGTGACGCGCTCCTGGGAGCTGTCCAGGAAGGCGCGGATGTCGGTGAGCAGCGGGTCGTAGTAGCGGCCCTCGTGGAGCATGTCGCCGAACGTGGTCCCCAGAGAGGTCTTCAGCGTCTGCTGGGCGTTGGTCAGCACCAGGCGCTCAAGCTCGCGATGGGCGGCGATGAGGGTGAGCATGCCCGGCGCCTCGAAGCCGAGCCGGCCGACGATGCCCATGATCGTCTGGCCGGTGTGGATGCCGCGGCCCACGCCGTGCGTGCCGCCGATCCGGTTGAGCAGGGCCAGGGTGTCGTACCCGGGCACGCCGATGGCCAGCTCGCCGATCTCGGCGTCGGCGTCGGCGACGCCGCTCACCGCGTCGCACCGGACCGGGAGGCCGCGCTCGAAGGCGATGACCAGCTCGGCGGCCTCGTCGGGGGCGTCGGGGATGGAGCGCGTGGTCGGCCACGCCTCCTCGGGCAGGTACTCCCACGATCCGTAGGTCTCCTCGCCGCCGATGGTGGTGCCCAGGATCCCGAAGTTGAACGAGTACTTGGCGGTGATATCCGAAACGGGGTGACCGCGCTCGCGCAGGAAGTCGCGCTCCTCCTCGCGGGTGTGCTCCTCGTCGCGGATGAGGCCTGCGATCTCCAGGTCGGGCGCGAGTGCCTTGGTCACGGCGTCGAAGCGGATGTGATCATTGCCCGCCCCGGTCGAGCCGTGGGCGATCACGTCGGCGCCGCGGTCCAGGGCGACGCGCGTCACCTCCTCGGCCTGGAGCATGCGCTCCACGCCCACGCACGACGGGTAGACGCCGTTGCGCAGGTAGTTGGCCTTGAGGATGTAGGAGACGAACTGCTCGTAGAGCCGGGCACGGCCGTCGACGACGACGTGCTCGTCGGCTCCGAGCTCCTGGGAGCGATGCTCGATCTCGCGCAGCTCGTCGGGCGGGAAGCCGCCGGTGTTGACGGTGACCGTAGTCACCCGCTCCCCGCGGTCAACCAGGACCGCCAGCGCGTACGACGTGTCCAGCCCGCCGGAGAAGGCGAGAACATAGTGGCGTCCGGGCACTAACTCACCTCCAAGATCGGGACCCGGCCATCGACGAAACCGGGGGACAGGATGTAGTAGCGGCTGGTCCCGGCGTCGATCCTGGCCTGCATCTCCTCCTGGACGGCCAGGTCGCGCGCCTCCATCCATCGCGTCGGCGCGGCATCGGCGTCATCCTCGTGGACGTCGGTGCGGTAGACGAGCGTGTGCGGCACCGGATGCAGGTCGAGCACCGCCGAGACGACGCGCATGCGGCCGAACTTGCGGTGCACGCGCAGCGCCTGATCGGTGAACTGGGCTACGCCGGTCAGGGTCCGCGCGCGGTAGACCTCGAGCCCCAGCCCCTTGGTGATGGTGCCGAGCCCGGGGATCGCCGAGCACAGCGACCAGCCGACCCACTCGCCGGAGATCGGGGTGGGCGCGGCGCAGTAGCCGGCGACGGGAATCGGCCCGGCGTAGTCCAGCCGCTCCGCCTCGGCCACGACGGCGCCCAGCACCTCCCCGGTCCGGGCGCGATCCGAGGCGTAGCCGCGCTCCTCGCTCATCGCGGCACGGGCCCGGTGCGCCGACAGGGTGACCAGCAGAAACGCCGAGGGCAGGAGACCGAGGTCGATCATCACCCAATTCTGCAACGGGATGCCCTTCTCGCCGAACGATGTCGCGTTGAGGACGTTGTAGACCCGCATCAGGTCGGCCACCGACCAGTCTTCCGGGGGCGGTTTCAGGAAGTCCAGCGTCGTCACCGCCACCCCGAACGGCGCGGTGTCGAGCTGGTCCAGGACCGGGCCGTTGGAGGCCAGGAACAGGCCATAGCCCTCGGCCAGGAGCTGGTGCGCTCCGCCGGCGATATCGGCGCGTGTCAGCGGCACGGCCGCGACTCTAGCCATTCCCGTTGCGCTCAAGATCCCCGGCGCTGCGGCCGATGTCCCCGAGTAGATGACTATTGAGGCGGTGGTCGGGCGCATCGACCAGATCCTCCAACTTCAGCAGCAGATCCTCGATCCGGCGTCGCTCGCCGGCAGCCCCGCGACGTCCGCGCCGGCGTCCACGGGCGCCTCGTTGTCCACGGGCACGACGAGCGCCGGCACCGGCACCTCGCCCGACTTCGCCAGCGCGTTGGCCAGCGCCCAGGCCGCCGGCGGCTCCACCGCGTCTGGCGTCGTGGCCCCAAGCACCGCCACCGGCGGTGCCGGCGTGGGTGACCCCCGCGTGGCGGCGATGGTCAACGAGGCCAACTCGCTCGTCGGCAAGCCATACGTCTACGGCGGCGGCCACTCCGGCTGGGCCCCCCAGTCGGGTTATGACTGCTCGGGCTTCGTGTCGGCCGTCCTGCACGCCGGCGGCTTTCTGACCTCACCCGTCGACACCACCGCGCTGCCCAGCCAGCCCGGCATGGTCTCCGGGCCCGGCCAGTCCGTCACCGTCTATGACCGGGCCCTCCCCGGTCAGAGCGGCCACGTGATCATTGAGATCAACGGCCAGTTCTACGAGTCCGGCGGGATGAAGGGCGCGTGGGGCGGCGGCGGAGGCGTGCAGAAGATCGGCACTCCCTCGGCCTCGTATCTGGCGACCTTCCCGACTGTGCTGCACCCAGACGGTATGTAGAGCGATGCCCGGCTCCGCTGCCCGCGGTCCGCTACGTGGAGGCGACCAGCGCTGCCGGCGTCAGCAGCGCGGCAAGGTCGCCCGGCGCCATGATCCGGTTGCCGGCCTCGCGCGCAAGCCGCTCGTGTCCGCCGCAGGCGGGATGGAGCGGCACGTAGGTGTCGACCGCGGCGTGCAGCCGGCGATCGCGGTCGGCTTGCGCCGGTTCCATCAGCACATTGATGTCGGCGCCGGCCGTCGAGGTCGACCCCGGCGCTGCGCAGCGGCTGCCAGTACGCGGGCCTCCAGGGCCTCGGGCGCGCCGTCGACGGCCGGATCAGCCAGCAGGTACAGGCACGCGCTTGACGCGGGCGTGGTGGCCCTCGCCCACTCGGCCAGTAGGTCGCTGAGGCGGTCCTCGGCCCGCCACGCGGGTGTTGCCAGGACCTGCAGGCTGACGTCCTCGGCCAGCGGGAACGGCTCGGCCGTGTCGGCGGCGCCGGCGCTCCGAGGGCGACGGTCGGCCAAGCCGGCGATGCGCTCCTCATAGCGCGCGGCGACGGCGTCCCAGGAGAACCGCTCGGCGGCCGCCCGGCCGGCGCGACCGCGGGCGACGAGCTCTTCGTCGCTCGCCGCATCGGCCTCGCGCAGCAGGCGCACCAGGTGCGCCGCGTCGGGCTCGAGCACCCACGGGCGGCCCGCGGTCTCGAGCGTGTCGACGCGGTCAGACGGGAAGCTGGACGCGTCGGGCGTCGATGCGCCAGCCGGCCTCGGCCGGGCAGAACTCGTCGGTCGGGCCGCCGCCGGTGACGATCGCCGGCAGCCCGCAGGCCATCGCCTCCAGCACGGGCATCGCGAAGCCCTCGCCCCGGTAGGGGTGCACGAGCACGTCGCAGGCGCGGTACAGCGCGGCGAGCTCGTCGCTCGTCAGCTCCTCATCGATCAGCACGATTCGCGGCAGCGCGCCGCGAGCCGACGTGCTCGCGCGATGGCCGTCGCGGTCGCCGTCGCGGTAGATCGCCGTCGGCGCCGAAGTCCTTGACCACGAGCATGACGTCGTCGCGTCCGGCGAACGCCTCGTCGCCAGGCGGCGAGCAGCACATCCGCGCCCTTGCGCCAGATCAGTCCGCCGACGAACAGGAACCGCGTGCCCGTCGCCGGCGCCGGGCAGCTCGCGCGCCGGGCCGTCCGGGGTGAAGCGCTCGAGGTCGACGCCGTTGGGAATCACGACGACGCGGTCGGGGTCGACGCCGGCGCGAGATACATGCCGCGCACGTAGCTCGCTCGGCACCCACAGCTCGTCGACGTTGCGTCCGCAGCGGGTCGATCCAGTCGCGCGGGATCGCGCCGAACTCCCACGGCTGGATCAGCGCCAGGCGGCCGGCCCGCGGCGCGCGCAGATCGGGCGGCCACTGGTGGCGGACCTCCACATCAGCGCGTATGCGGCAGCGGCGCGTCCGGGCGCGTCGGCCGTCACGGGTGACGCGCTGCACCGCGTCCGCGCAGGCGCTCGCTCACCTGGCGTTGATGATCGACAGGCTGGTCGGAAGCCCGTGGTCGCCCTGCCAGCGGACGGCGAGCTGGTCGGCGGGCGGGGCTCGCGCACGCGGCCTGGGCGCTCGCCGGCGTAGTAGCGCCTCGAGCTCGTCGACGTAGTCGGCGAACGCGCGCGGCGGCCGGATACCGGCCTGCAGGCGCTCGAGCAGGCCGGGCTCGTCGCGCAGCCGGTCGAGCTGCCGCGCCAGGTCGTCGATGTCGAGCGCCGTCGAAGGTAGGCCGTCGACGCCGTCGCGGACCGCCTCCGGCAGGCCGCCCAGTCGCGGCACGAGCACCGGGACGCGCGCCGGCCAGGCACTCGGCCGCCGCCAGCGGCGCACAGTCCCACCAGATCGACGGGAGCGCGGCCGCGTCGACGCCCGCGCAGCAGCTCGGTCGATCTCGCTCGGCGAGAACGCGCCGCACAACTCGACCACGCCGCGCCGGTCGAGCGTCGCGCAGCTGCTTGGCGAACTCCGTCGGGCACCTCGCCGTGGATCTGCACCCGCAGCTCGCGTCTCGTGCGCTGGGCGGCCTCGACCAGCAGCTGCGGGCCCTTGTGCGGGATAGGCGGAGCCGAGGAAGCCGACCGTCAGGTGCTCGCCGACGCGGCCCGGGCGCGCGGTCGCGCCCGACGCGCTCCCAGATCTCGGCGTCGTGCGGCATCGCCTGGCGGACGACGTCGATCATCTCGGCGGGATAGCCGGCGCCGAGCAGCGTGCGTCGCACCGCCTCGGAGACCGCCAGGCAGGCGGTCACTCCGCGGCTCGACGCGGGCGCGGATCTCCGCCAGGCGCAGCTGGTGGCCCGCGGCGTCGGCGGCCGCGCACGCAGCTGCGCAGCGCCGTGCCGTCGCCGGGGCCGGCGCAGATCGCGCCCGCGCCGGTGAGCAGGTAGGCCCGGGGGCAGATCAGCCAGTAGTTGTGGGTGGTGAAGAAGGCGGGCAGCCCGCGCGCGGCCGCCTGGTCGATCAGCGCGGCGCCGAGGTTGTGGAGGTTGTGGAAGTGCACGACGTCGGGGCGCACGCGATCGAGCGCGGCCGCGAACGCCGCGCGTGATCGGCGGGTCGTCGAGCTCGCGCAGCGGGTTGCCCGAGGTCGAACAGGCCGTGGGGCGGTTGTGGACGCCGATCAGCCGCACGCCGTCCTCTTCTGACTCGACGACCTCATAGGGGGTGCCCGACTCGGTCGGCGCGACGGCGGCATGGAACACCGTCACATCCCAGCCGCGGCGGGCGAGCTCCTTGGCGGCCAGGCGCGGCACGGTGGTGCCGCCGCCGCTGTCGTTCCATCCGAACGACGGTCATCATCAGCCGGCGGCCGGGGCGGGCCGCGCCGCGCGCCACGTGCGGCGCGCGGCATGCGCGACGCGCGGCTCGCGCAGCTCTCGGCCGCGAGCCCGGGAGCGGGCAGCAGCCGCTGCTCGAGCGCATCGGCAAGGCGCTCCAGCGCCTGGCGCTCGGCCTCGGCCGGATCGAGAACGGCCCAGTCGAGCTCGGGAACGAGCTCGCGGAGCGAGTAGCGCTCGAGCGCCGCCTCCAGGGCGCGCTCGACGTCGTCGACCTCGCGGGCCCGGGCCGACTCGTCGGAGGTGTTCTCGCCGTGGCGACGGAACCGCCACCAAGCGGACCACCGCGGGCAGTGACGGAAGCGGAACTCGCGCGCGGCGCGCAGCCAGAAGTCGAAGTCGTTGGCAAGCGGGTAGCGGTCGTCGTAGCCGCCCACCGTCTCGTACACGCGGCGGTGGACCATCCGGGTGGGGTCGACGAGGTGGTTGTGGCGAGCGGACAGGAGCCTGCACAAGCTGAGCCGGCGGGAAGTCGGCGCTGGCCCATCGCCCGATCTGCCGGCCGTCGGCGTCGATCACGGTGGCCTCGCCAAGCACTACCCCGGTGTCCGGAAAGCGGTCGAAGATCTCCACCTGGCGGCGGATGCGGCCCGGCAAGCACAGGTCGTCGTCGCCCAGCATGGCGATGAGCTCCCCACGGCCCTCGGAGACGAAGGTGTTGTAGGCCGCGGCGATCCCGAGGTTGCGCGGGTGGCGCACGACCCGGAGCCGGGCGTCGGATCGAAGCCGGCGAGCAGCTCGTCGATGGCCGGGTTCGCCGTGCCGTCGAGCACGACGAGCACCTCAAGACTGTCGAAGTCCTGGTCGAGCGCGCTGCGGATCGCCTCCTCGAGGTAGGTGTCGCGGTTGTAAGTGGCGATGCCGAGCGTCACGCGCGGCGTGAAATCGAGGGACATGACCCCGTGATCGGCACGGCGCACCGAGTATTGAGACGGGCACTGGTTCGAACGCTTCGCCTCGCTCAAGCTGGGCCCGCTGGTGCCGATCACAGGGCCAGCCCCCTCGGATTGGAGCCTGCCATCCCTGACGTCGTCATCTTCTCGCAGGACCGCGCCTGCCAGCTCGACCTGCTCCTGCGCAGCGTCAAGCGCTTTCTCGGCGGGTCTGAGCCGGCCGACGTCGTCGTCCTGTACGGGTTCAGCACCCGGGCCGACGATCGCGCCTACAACGTCGTTCGCGCCGAGCACCGGGAATTTCGCTACGTCTGTGAGGCCGACCACGCGACGGGCCGGCGTGAGCTGGCAGTCGATCTCGTGAGCGGCGACCGCGACGTGCTTGTGCTCACCGACGAGGTCGTGCTGGTCGCGCCGCTTCAGGCAGCGAACGTCGCGCAGTGTGCCGGCAGGCTCGAGGACCGGCTGAACGCCCTGGATATCGACGCCCCTCGCGCTTGGGGCGGCTGGATCGCAGGGCTCGCGCCCGAGCTCGCCGACCGGGCCGAGATCGCACCCGGCGTGGACCGGGCCGCGTCGCTGACCGACGACTTCCTCGCCGGTCGGCGCCTCTCACTCGACGCCCCGGCCGTCAGCGGCGACGCCGGTCGGCCGCTCGTCTGGGAAGAGCCCGCCGACGAGCCGGCGGCACCGGCGCCGCGCGTCTCGGTCGTCGTGCCTTGCTTCAACTGCGGCCCGTTCCTCGCCGACACGGTCGGGAGCGTGCTCGCGCAGACGTTGGGCGATCTCGAGGTGATCATCGTGGACGACGGCTCACAGGATGACTCCGTCGCCGTCGCGCAGAGCCTGATCGCCGAGCATCCGGACGCGCGGATTCGCCTCCTGCGCCAGCGCAACGCCGGCCACCCCTCCTATCCGCGGAACACGGGCGTGTTTCACGCTCGCGGCGAGTACGTGCTGTGCCTGGACGCCGACGACATGCTCACGCCCTCGTTCTTGGAGAAGTGCGTCGCGGCGCTCGATGCCCATCCGGAGCTCAGCATCGCCTACACCGACCAGCGGCACTTCGGCGCGGCGCCTCGCCACGTCGAGGTGCACGAGTGGGACTTCGGCCGGCTCATCCACCACAACATGCTCGGGATCGCCTCGGTGTTCCGGCGAGCCGTGTGGGAGGCCGTCGGCGGGTTCGACGCCCACATGCGCTACGAGGACTGGGACTTCTGGATCGCCTGCGGCGCCAAGGGTCACTATGGGATCAGGGTCACCGGCACCGAGTGGCTATATCGCACCCGAAGCGAGGGGCGCTACGCCACCGGCGGCAGCCTCCAGGACCGCCGCACGAAGGCGCTCCTGGTCACCAAGCGCCCCGACCTGTACACCGACGCTCAGCACGCCTGGGCCGGCGCCGTCCTGGCGCAGGACCCCGCCGCCGACCAGGTCGCCGACGAGCTTGGTGTCATTCCCCGGCTGAACACTTTCCCGCCCGCGCCCGTCGCGCAGCGTGGAGCCACGGGCGCCGCCTCCCCGGCGCTCGCGGCCGGTCGCGCGGTGGCGCGCACGACCGAGGCGATGCTGCTGCCGGTCGACGCGGCGGTCCCGGCCGACCCGGACGGAGCGATTTTGCTGGTCGACCAGCCACCGTCTGACGATATGCTCGCCGCGTTGGCGGCGGCGCTGCCGCAGGCGACGGCCCTCGTGCTCTGGGCAGCCGGTTGGGACGAGCCGACGGCAGTCGAGCGCCTCGGCCGCCATGGGTTTGAGCACGGGACGGTGCAGATCGTCGATGCCCCCGAACTCGGCGCGCTGGCCGTCCTGACCGCCACCGAGGCCGCCGCGAAATCGATCGCGTTCCCGTCCGAGCCCGAGCGGCCCTTCCGCGCGCTGGCGGTGATGCCGGCCTACAACGAGGAGGACGTGATCTTCCACGCGATCGGCGCGCTGGTGTCGGAGGGCGTCGATGTCTACCTCATCGATCACAACAGCACCGACGGGACGGCCGCTGCCGCGAGGCCGTGGCTGGGCCGGGGGCTGGTACGGATCGAGCGCTTCCCCGAGGACGCCGGCTACCCCGAGCGAAACCGCCACGAGATGGTGTGGCGCGACATCCTGCGCCGCGTGCAGGAGGTCTCAGGGGAGGTGGCGGCCGATTGGTACATGTTCGTCAACGCCGACGAGTTCCGCGAGGCCCCGTGGCCGAGGGTCACGCTGGCCGACGCGCTGCGCGAGGTCGACGAGCTCGGCTACAGCGCTGTGAACTTCGAGCTGTTCGACTTCCGGCCGGTGGACGACAGCTTCCGTCCCGGCGAGGATCCGCGCCGGCGCCTGCGCCACTACGACCGCCCGGGCCGGCACGACGTGCTCCAGATCAAGGCGTGGCAGGGCCGGCCCCAGCCCGTCGACCTGGTGACCCACGGAGGCCACGACGTTTTGTTCGAGGGCAAGCGTGTGTTCCCCGTCCCCTTCATCCTCCGCCACTACCCGATTCGCTCGAGCGAGCACGGGGCCCGCAAGGTACGCGCCGAGCGCCTGGCGCGCTTCGCCGCGGAGGAGCGTGCCGACGGCTGGCACGTTCAGTACGACCACTACGCCCACGATGACACCTATCTTCACGACCCGGCGACGCTGACCGAGTGGGACCCCACGCGGGTTCGGGCCGACCTGCTGGCATCCCGCATGCGGGAGCTGCTGCTCACGCTGTGCCTGAGCGGCGTCGATCCCACGCGCGGCGAGGTCCGGGTGGACGACGTCCGGGCCTGGCTGGAGCGACGCGGCGACGGCGCGGCCGATCAGGCCCGGCTGCGGGCGGCCCAGGAGCGGCTCACCGCCGCTGCCGGCGGGGTCGAACTCGTTCCCGCCCAGGACCTGGACGCGATGGCCCGCGACCTGTCGCTGGCCCTTGAGGCCCACGCGCGTCTGGGGGGCAATCCGCTCGCGGCCGCCTCGATGGTCGACGCGCGCGACCGGCTGTCGCGCGTGGCGTAGGGCCCGCTCGGAGGAAGGCTCGGTGGTGGTCTCCGCGACCGCCCGAGTACTCAGAGGCGCGTCGCGCGGGCGTGGATCTCGGCAAGCGTGCCCGTGTGGGCCCACGGAAGCCCGGCGAATGCGCCCCACGGAGGCCGGGAGGCGAGCACCGCGTCGGCCGCCGCCGCCAGTGCGGACTCGTCGGCCGCGGGGCCGCGGAGCGCCAGAGCGATCATGTCGGGCGATCCGGGACCGTCGAGCCCGAGCCCGCCGACCAGTTCGACCAGCGCCTCGCCGGCCGCCGTCGGATCAACGTGCGGCGCATAGATCACCAGCGTCGCGTCGTCCTCCGCCGAGAAGTGGCGCGCGTATCCGCCCAGCACGCGCGGATCGGCGAAGAGATCGGCGGCGAAGCAAAGCGTCACGAAGCGTTGGGCGTCCTGGAGGCCGACGGCGGTCCGATCGGGCCGCGGGCGTGGCTCTGTCGGTCCCGCCGCCGGACGCGTCGCCACGACGCTGTAGCCGAGTGGGAAGATCCGCCGGGCGTCCAGCCCGGCGTAGGAGGCCACCTGATCGCTCATCGCCCGGAGCATCGCGACCGCGTCGGCGCGGAGCGCGTCACGGCCGTCTGGGTAGGAGCCGACCATCGACCCGATGTTGCTCAACAGCTGGGCCAGGGTGGCGAAGCAGTCGTTGCGGGGGCGGATGTCGAGCTTGGTGAAGCCGACGGCATCGAGCAGCCGCTCCAGGCCGTGGGGCGTGTAGCGGAAGAAGTCGAACGGCAGCTCATGCAGCTCCCAGACCAATGGCACCGTCATGTACAGCCGGCCCCCGGGGCGGAGTACGCGGTATTGCTCACGGACGACCTCGCCGGGGTTCGGAACGTGCTCCAGGACCTGCGTACACAGAACGGCGTCGTAGGAGCCCTCCTCGACCGGCAGGTCGTGCGCCGGGCCGATGTGGTCCACCGCCCGTGCGCCGGGATGGGGGGAGTTCTCCCAGTCGGCGCTCTCGTAGTGAAGGTGCTCGAACAGCTCCCGGTACGGGCTGTTGCCCGCGCCGACATCGATCAGCCGACTCCCTGGCGGCAGCTCGCGCGCGACCCGGAGGGCGAACTCCAGGATCGACTCGCGTTCATGCGGCGCCTCCGCGGTGAACCGCAGGAGCTCCGCCGAGGGCTCGGGAACGGTGGACTGGCGCTCGTCGGCCATCGTCGGTCAGGCGGCGAGCTTGCCGGCGCTCACGGCGACGTCCGCCAGCTGACGCAGCGAGGCCGCGTCGCAGGCGTGTGGCAGGTCGGCCAGTGCGGGTGACGTCCGGCGGCTCAGGACGGCGTGCACCAGCCCCGCGATGGCCGCTGGCGCTGCGGCGTCGAGCAGTGCCAGCAGGTCGGGGGCGTCGGCGCCATCCAGGCCGACTGCGGCGAGGACTCGCGGCAGCACGTCCATCAGCGCGTCCGCATTCCAGCCCGGGGCGTGGACCAGGAAGGGCCAGCAGCGTGTCCGGATCGCCCGGACCGGCCGGCGGCGCCACGCCGACGCGTTCGCTCTCGATCAGCGCCGCCCGCACCGCCGCGCGGACGGGCCGCGTCAGGCGGATCCCGGCCCGCTCGAGGACCGGTCGGCTGCCGGCCCGCGGCTGCCACCCGGCGGAGATCAGTCGCTCCGTGTACTCGGTGACCAGACGTCGGAGTGCAGGAGCGCCGTTCAGGTCGGTGCTTTCGTGGGGCGGAGCGACGCGGCTCACCGTGCTTGGGTCGCCGGGATCGAAGCTGCTGAAGTGAAAGAAGCGAAGCGGCTGGCCGTCCACCACGTAGCGGTCACCAGTGAGCTCGAGCCGGCGCTGGAACAGGTTCCAGCGCGCCACTCCCGCGCCGGGATCACGATCGACTTCGCACGGGAAGTAGTTCACCACCAAGTCAAGCCAACGCTGGTCCAGAAACCGCAGCGGCACCGCGGGATCCCACGACGTGCATTCCCGCGCGAGCTTGTCCGCCCACCAGTCGACGAACGGGAGCCCCGCGCGCCCGACGGCGACGAAGCCCGCGTTGAACTGGCCGACCTGAAGCAGGCTGTCGTCGTTTGGGAGCTGGGCTTCATTGCGGCGCGGCTGCAGGGAGTGAGGCGAGACCACGAGACCCACCTCCGCGGCACGCAGCGCCACTTCGCGCAGCGAGTCGCAGATGAGCAGGTCGGAGTCGAGGTACAGCGCGACGTCGGCGTCGGAGAGCAGGTAACGAAGGAGCGATGGCTTGAGCGCACAGCAGATCTCCAGGCCGTCGTAGATGAGCTGCATCCAGCCGAGCTCGCCGGCGCTGATCCCGACCTGGGCCGGCGTGCAGAGTTCGAACGGGTCGTCGTGGCGCAGCGCTCGGGGGTCGGGCTCGTCGACGACCAGGACCACAAACCGGGTGTCGGGATGGTGCTCCGCGAACGACCGCTCGGTGGCGCGCGCCCACGGCAGGTAGTCGGCGGTGACGACCGCGCCCGCGGCGAACGTCGGCGCGCCGGCGCTGCCGTCGCTCACCATCCCGCCGCCCGCGCTGCCGCGGGCCATCGCATCGAGGGCCATGCCTGGATCATCGGCAGCTCGGGTGCGGGCTTGAGCGCCCCGCGCTCGCGGTCGGGCAGCTGGGTCAGCCCGCGACCTGCTGGTACAGCGATGGCAGGCTCGGGTATCCGCTGGAGGCCCAGCCGGAGTTCTGCAGCGCCGAGATCTGCGCCTGCGGGGACTGGCCGGCGGTCTGCGCGATCGCCTGGATCCCGGAGCTGGCGGTCCCGTAGCCGGGGATGGTGTCCTGGCCCTTCAGCCAGCCGGCGGTGGCGTCGGCGGCGGCGGTCGGATCTGACCAGATGGAGTCCGCCGAGCCATAGGTGCCACTGTCGGTGTAGCCGATGTTCAACCAGTCGTTGTTGTTGGCCGACTGTCGTGACACGGCGGCGCCGCCCGATTCCTCGGCCAGTAGCCACGCCGAGACCACTCCGCTGTCCAGGCCGGTGTCGGCGGCCAGGCGGCTGGCGAAGGTCTGCTGGGCGGAGGTCAGCATGGTGCCGGCCTGCGTCGGCAGGCCGGTGGCGCCGTGGCGGCGGTGGCGCCCGTGGCGGCGGTGGCGCCCGCGGCAGCAGTGGCGCCCGTGACGGCACTGGTACCGGTCAGGGCGTTGGAGAGCTGCGAGGAGAACGACAGCGATGCGCCCGTCGACCCGCTGGAGGTCGTCGTGGCGGCGGTGTCTGACTGCGGTGTGAAGGCGGTGGCCAGGTTCGACAGCTCGGAACTGAGCTGTGCCACCCGAGCAGTGACGTCGATGTAGCTCATCTTCTACGCAAGATCATCGACCCGGCGGCCCGGGAACTTAAACGAAGGGAGGCGAGCCATAGGCCCGCCTCCCCTCAACCGTTCCCTCGATGGATCGGATCTGATATGGGCCTCGCGTGGTTAGCGACCTGGGTGAGCGCGAGGCGTTTTGTTCTCGAGGCGGTCAGCCGAGCTGCCGCGGGTCGAGCTTGGGACATCGGGCCGGCGGCGCCTGCGTGTCGCCTGCCTGCCTGATGAAGTCTTATGAGAAGGACTCGTCGGACCGGACGGCGCCTCGAGGGCGCCGCCCGATCAGACGAAGGCTGAATCAGCCGAGCAGCTTCAGGATGAGCTGGGGCTGCGAGTTGGCCTGAGCCAACATCGAAGCACCGGCCTGCTCCAGGATCTGCTCCTGAGTCATGTTGGTCATCTCCTGCGCCATGTTGACGTCCTTGATCTGGCTGTTGGACGCCGACAGGTTCTGCTCGGTCGAGGCGATCGAGTCGGAGGTGTACTGGAGACGGTTCTGCACCGCGCCCAGCGTCGCCGCCATGCTGGAGATGTTGTTGATGGCGCTGGTCACGCTGGACAGAGCGGACGCGCTGGACAGGTCGATGACCGTCCCGCCCGTGGTCGCGCTGCTCCAGCTGAAGCCCAGGCCGCCCAGGCCACTGGCGCCCTCGATGTCCGAGAACGTGGCGGTCAGGGTGTCGCCGGCGTTCGCGCCCACCTGGTAGGTGACCGTGCCGCTGCTACCGGCGGTGCCGTTCAGCAGGTTGAGCCCGTTGAAGTTCGAGGAGCTCTGCTGGCGGTCGATTTCCTGCGTCAGCTGGTTGACCTCGGCCTGGATGTCCGACTTGTCCGTGCTCGAGTTCGAGCCGTTGTTGTACTGGACGCCCAGCTCGTAGACCCGCTGAAGCATGTTCTGCACGTCATTCAGAGAACTCGACGCGGTCTGCACCATTGACACGGCGTCGTTGGTGTTGCTGCTCGCCTGGTTCAGGCCGTTGACCTGAGAGGTCAGGCCCTGGGAGATCGCGTAGCCAGCAGCGTCATCAGCGGCGCTGTTGATGCGCAGACCCGAGGACAGGCGCGCCATCGACGTCGAGACGGCGTTGGACGACTTCAGCAGGTTCTGCTGAGTGTTCATCGCCGAGATGTTCGTCAGGATTGACAGGGACATGGTGAGTACACCTCCGTGGTGTGGTTTGGGTTGTTAGTCCCCCGGCTGCTCCTTGCGGCCGGTTACACCCGGAGTTATCGACGTGCGGCGGGGCGACTTTAGATCTGTCCACATCGGCCTGGACACTTTGGTCGCGTGAGCTTGGCGCGGGGCGCTGCGGGCTACGCGGTCAGACCGTGACGTCGATGTGCGGGCGGCCGTCGTCCTCGCCCGCGTCGTCATCGGACGAGTACTCGTCCTGCTCCTCATAGCCGTCCCGGCGCTGATTCTGGCGCCGCCGTCGGTCGCGCTCAGCGGCCTGGCGCTGGCGCTCGATCTGGCGCTCCGTCGGGGTCATGGCCGGGGCCGGCGCGACGGGTGGGATATTCGGGGCCGTGGGAACGATCGGGTAAATCGGATCCATGGCCGGCCCTCAGCTACTGGCGGCCGCCGTCCGGCGCCGGGCCGGCGGCGGCGGGGGTGCCGCTGGGCGTGGCGGGCTCCATCCTGGCGCGTCCGCTCTCGATCGCGGCGCGCAGCTCGGCCAGCACCAGATGGCGCCACACCGTCACCGCGCACATCCACGCCAGCAGATAGCCGCCGATACCTCCGATCAGGGCGCGAAGGGCGACCTGGTCGGGCGGGACCTGGGCCCGGTAGGAGAGATAGGCGGTGATGAGGAAGAACGTGACGCCGCCGAAGCCCTTGGCGCGCCTCACCTGAGCAGCGGCCCGGGGGTGGCCGGCGACGCTGATCCCGCCCGCGGCGCCCTTGGCCTTCTTGTCGCCCTTGGCCTTCTTGCCCTTGGCGTCGCTCTTGTTCTTAGCCATCGTGGTGTCCTCGGTCGCTGGGGGCTAGATCCAGTCGCCCCGGGTTCTCGCCCGGGCCGTTCTCATGCACTCGAACACGAACCGAATAAGGCGCTGCCGGTCGTGTTCTGCGATCTGCTCGAAGATCAGTGCCCGCTTGCCGTCTTCGCGGATGCGGACAACTCGGGCGATGCCCTCGATCGGAAGCTCGTTGGTGACGATCGAGATGGCGAAGTTGATCGTCTGATCCACGGCGAGCGTCTCGTCGTCGGCCAGCAGCATGCCGCCGCCGCTGAAGTCGACCATGTGGATGAGCCGACGGCCCTCCTCGTCGGACTCGACGGTCACCGGGTGGGACGTGTGGACGCGCACGAAGTCCCGGCGCTGCAGGACCTCCGCGTCGCCGTGGGGGCGGAATCGGATGAGGCTCCGGTCCTCGAACACCGCGTCGCCGTGCAGCTTGACCAGGCCCCGGCGCGACGTGTACTCCAGGTCGGCGGTTCTGACCGCGTCGGTGTCGCGCTCGTCCTCCATGTCGATTAGCACGACCAGGATGACCTCCTCGCCGCGCTCGAACGTGCGCACGGGCAGCTCCCCGCCAGTGGGCGTGGTCAGCGTGCCCTGCCCGCTGCCGGGGAGGAGGGTCACGTTGTTGGGCTCGGTCTCTGTGCGCTTGGTCATCTCAGCAACTCGGCCGCGATCTGCTCTGGATCGGCAGATTCGATCCCCTTCTGAAGCTCAATGCCCGTATGCGTGTACGCCACCGGGATCCCCGTCTGCATCGCCAGCTCGGCGATCGTGCCCAATCCGTCAGTCTCATCCACGTGCGTGGCGATCATTCCGGTCAGATCGAACGCGGAGAAGCTGTCAACGAGCTTGACCGCCGCGGCCGAACTGAGCGTCGCGGGCACCGCGAGGTAGATGCCGTCGAGGCCGAAGCTGTGCAGCGCCTCGGACATGACGTCGATCGTTGAGTCGTCGCGAGGCGCCGCCGCGGCGGTGTCGATGAGGACCAGGCCGCGCTCGCGCGCCGAGCTCACCGCACGGGCCGTGGCGCGGGTGCGCATCGCCGGGATGATGTTGACCGCCTCGCCATGCAGGAGCGCGCCCAGCTCGTCCTCTCGCCCGGGAGCACCGAGGCTGGCCACGCTCACCAGCGCGCCGGCGTGGGCCTGTGCGGCGGCCAGCGCGGCCACCGAGCGAGTCTTGCCCGAGCCTCCCGCCCCGACGACGGCGATCGCCCCGCGCTCGTGTGGCAGGTGGGTCGGCGTCGGCAGCGAGGCCGCGATCAGCGCCGTGACGTCGCTGGTCACCGAGCCGCCGGCGCTGAACGGACCGCGCCGCGAGATCGCGGTGCTCACGAGGGCGGCCGCGCGACCCGGCGTCAGGCCCGCCCGGATCAGCCGGCGCTCGAGATCGGCGTCGCGCAGCTGCTGTTCCTCGCGCTCTTGTGCCCGCTCCTCCTCCTGGCGCGTCGCATCGGGATCGGTGACGGGCGAGGACGCCCGCGGGAACGGCACTCCGGTCGGCTCGCTGGCAGCAAGCCGCGCCTCGTACTCGCGCTCGCGCCGCTCGTTGGCGGCGGTGGCGGCGTCCAGCGCGGCGCGCAGCATCCGCTCGGCGGCGGGCAGCAGGCCGCCGCGGCGGCGGGTGGCGTAGCCGTAGTGAGGGGTGGGCGCCGGGGGCGGGGGCTGCGGTACGGCCGCAGCCGCGGTGGCGGTGGCGGGCGAGGGAGCGGGCTCAGGCTCCGCGGGGTCAGACTCAGGCTCAGGCTGAGGCTGAGGTTCCGGCTCCGCGAGCGCGGGTTCGGCCTCGGGCTCGGGCTCTTCGGCCACTGGCTCGGGCTCGGCGAGCGCGGCTTCGGGCTCGGGCTCGGGCTCCTCGGCCACTGGCTCGGGCTCGGCGAGCGCGGCTTCGGGCTCGGGCTCCTGGGCAATTGGCTCGGGCTCCGTCTCAGCGATGGTCTCCTCTTCGACCGCCGGGACCTCGGCGGCGAACTCCAGCCACGGAGCGGGGTCCAGCACGCGGTGGACGACGGGCTCCGGCTCGGGCTCTGGCTCGATTGGGACGGGCTCCGGCTCGATGGTGACGGGCTTCGGCTCTGGCTCGACGGCGATGGGCGCGGGCTCTGGCTCGACCGCGACGGGCTCTGCCTCGACGGGCGCGGGCTCCGCCACGACCGGCTCGGGAGCCGGGCCCTCGTCAAGCTCGTCGAAGGCGATGAACGCCGGCGGCGCCGCGGCGGCGGGCACGGGGGCCGGTTCGGGCTCGGGCTCGGGCTCGGGCTCGATCTCGTCGGTGGCGAAGGTCGCCTCCTCCAGCCGCGCCGCGAACGACGCCTCGTCCAGGAACGGCGCGGCCGGGACGGGCGGTGCGGCGGCCGGAGCCTCGGGCGGGGGCGGGACCGGGATCGCAGCCTCCGCCTCGGGGGCGGGCTCCGGCACAGCGAGCATGGGCTCCGGCACAGGGAGCATGGGTTCCGGCACGGCGGGCGCAGGTTCTGACACCGCCGGCGCAGGTTCTGGCACAGCCGGCGCGAGTTCCGGCAGAGCCGGCGCGGCCTCGGCCTCACCCGTCAGCACCTCGGTCACAGGCGGGGCGTCGTAGTCAGGCGGCGGCGCATCGGGCAGCGGCACCGGCACGTAGCCGGGCGGCGGCTCCTGCGAGAACCCGTCGAAGTGCTCGGGCGTGCCCTCCAGCTCGTCGTCGTAGTCGTCCTCGAAGTCGTCGGCGTAGACGTTGACCCGCGGCGCCGCCTGCGCGTCGATCTCGACGCACTTCTGGGCGAAGAAGCCGCCGATCCCGCCCATGAGCCCCTCGCGCTCGCGCAGGATGATGGCGTCCGGGCCCAGCTCAGCCCGGATCCTTGGAATGAGCTCCTCGATGGTGCGCCCGCGGTACGTGCGCACGCCGTCCGGATTGGCGGACGACCCCGATGGCGGCGAGGAGGGGTCGGTCACGCGCTGATCACTCCGATCGTCTCAACGCTAACGCCCGACGCGATCTCGTTGTAGGAGCAGACCGCGAGGTGCGGGACCGCCGACTCCACGAGGCGCCGGATGTGGCGCCGCACGCGCGCCGAGCACAGCAGCACCGGCCGCAGGCCACCCCGGGCCGCGGCGTGATCTGACTGGGCGCGCACCGCGCCGAGCAGCGCCTGCGCTCGCGAGGGCTCGAGCGCGAGGTACTCGCCGTCGGTCGTTGCCGTGATGGACGTTGCCACTTCCTGCTCAATCGCCGGATCGAGGGTAATCGCGCGCAATGTCTGGTCTGCACCAAGGTGGGGGGCGGTGATCGCGCGGCCCAGTGCCTGGCGGGCGTACTCCGCCAGCAGGCCGGTGTCGCGCGTGATCCGCGCCTTGTCACCCACTGCTTCGACAATAGCGCCGAGATCCCTGATCGATACGGCCTCTGACAACAAGGTTTGCAGGACGCGCTGGATCTCTCCGACCGACAGGATGTCGGGCACGACCTCGGTGACGACGGCCTCGTTGGACTCCTTGAGCTGGTCCAGGAGCGCCCGGACGTCCTGGCGGGTGAGGAGCTGGGCGGCATGCAAGCGGATCGTCTCGGTCAGGTGCGTGACGATCACGGACTCGGCGTCGACCACCGTGTAGCCCAGGGCCTCGGCTTCGGAATGCTGCGAATCCGCGATCCACACTGCCGGCAGGCCGAACGCGGGCTCAGTGGTGGGAATGCCGGACAGGTTGCCCACGGCGTCTCCCGGATCCATGGCCAACTTGTGGCCTGCCATGACCCGGCCGCGGGCCACCTCGGTGCCACGGACCTTGCAGACGTACTCGTGCGAATCCAGGTCGATCTCGTCGTGGATGCGCACGGGCGGGATCACCATGCCCAGCTCGCCGGCGATCTGGCGGCGGATCAGCGAGATGCGGCGCACCAGGGTGCCGCCGGAGCCGCGATCCACCAGCGGCACCAGGCCGAAGCCGATGCCGAGCTCGAGGGGATCGATCGGCAGTTCCTTCATGACCTCGTCGCGCGGGGCAGCCGACGTGTCGCTCGTGGCGGCGGGCAGTGCCGCCGCGGCGCCGGCCGCAGCGCCGGCGGGCGCGGTCAATGCCTCGATCCCGTTCTTGCGCAGCGCCCAGCCGATCGCGAACATCATCCCGCCGATGACCAGGAACGGGATCTTCGGCAGACCCGGGATGAGGGCGAAGCAGAGGATCGCGCCGCCGGCCACCAGCGGCGCCTTCTTCTGGCCGAGGATCTGGGTGGCGATCTCCGAGCCGAGGTCGCGCTCGGAGCCCGAGCGGGTGACGATGATGCCGGTGGCGACGGAGATCAGCAGCGCGGGGATCTGGGCGGCCAGGCCGTCACCCACGGTCAGCAGCGAGTAGTGCTTGGAGGCCGGCCCGAAGCCCATGTGGTGCTGGAGCATGCCGACGACGATGCCGCCGACGAGGTTGATGCCGGTGATGACCACCGCGGCCATGGCGTCGCCCTTGACGAACTTCGAGGCGCCGTCCATCGCGCCGTAGAAATCGGCCTCGCGGGCGATCTCCTTGCGGCGCTCGCGCGCCTGCTCGTCGGTGATGAGACCGGCGTTGAGGTCGGCGTCGATCGCCATCTGCTTACCGGGCATGGCGTCCAGGGTGAAGCGGGCCGACACCTCGGCGACGCGGCCGGCGCCGTTGGTGACCACCACGAACTGGATGACGATCAGGATGAGGAAGATGACGAGCCCGACGACCACGTTGCCGCCGACCACGAACTGGCCGAAGTCGGCCACGACCGAGCCCGCGTTGCCCTTGGTGAGGACCAGGCGCGTCACCGACACGTTGATGGCCAGCCGGAACATCGTGGTGAGCAGCAGCAGCGTCGGGAAGGAGGAGAACTCCAGCGCCTTGTTGATGTACATCGTCGCCACCACGATCGCCAGGGCGCCCGAGATGTTCATGGTGATGCAGAAGTCGAGCAGCGCCGGGGGCAGCGGGATCACCAGCATGGTGACCACCATCACGACGCCAACCGCCGCAAGTAGATCGGTGTGCTTGAGCAGCTTGCGTAGCGATTGCTCGGTCATGCGGCGATCCTCCTTCGACCAGCCATCTTGTAGACGAATGCCAGCACCTGGGCGACGGCGGCATACAGCTCGGCCGGGATCATCCGGTCGATGTCGACCATCGCGTGCAGTGACCTCGCCAGCGGCGGATCGGGCACGATCGGGATGTTGTTCTCAGTGGCGATCCGCCTGATCTGAACGGCCACCAGGTTCTTGCCTTTGGCAACCACGACGGGGGCGGGCAGGGCGCCGTCGTACCGCAGCGCGACGGCGTAGTGGGTCGGGTTGGTGACGACCACGTCCGCGGTGGGGATCGCGGCCATCATCCGGGCCCGCGCCGCCATCATCTGGCGGCGGCGAATCGCACCCTTGATCTCGGGGGGAAGATCGGTCTGGCGCCCCTCGTCCTTGACCTCCTGCTTGGTCATTTTCAGTGACTTGGCCATCTTGCGGCGCTGGTAGACGAGGTCGATGACCGCGATCAGCAGGTAGACGATCACGACCCGCTCGATGATCGACTTGGCGCTGTCGCTCAGCAGGCTGCCCAGCGCCATCGGAGTGGTGCCCATGCTGGCACCGAGATGGGTGATGAGCGGGATGAGAGTCATGGCCGCGGCGCCGCCGACGACGGCCACTTTGGCCAGGACCTTGCCCAGTTCGAAGGGCACGCGCTTGCCGAAGATCTGCTTGGCTCCGTTGACCGGGTTGAGGCGCTTGAAGTCCGGCTTGAGCAGATACGGAGTTGGGCGCAGGCCCACCTGAGCGACATTCGCCAGCAGACCGCCGGCCATGCAGATGACGCCGATCGGCATCGCCGTCGTCTCCAGCGTGTGCAGGGCCAGCGAGACCACGCCGTGGAGGCCGGCGGCCGACGAGACCTCGTTGGGCGTGGCGATCGCGGCGAACAGCGCGCGCATCGCGCCGGCCATCGAGTTGACGATCTTCGGGCCCATGAACGAGATCGCGACCAGGCCGGCGACGAGGACCAGCGCGCCGTTGAGCTCGGTGCTCTTGGCCACCTGGCCCTTGCGGCGCGCCTCGCTCTTGCGTTTGCCGGTTGGCTTTTCTGTCTTGTCGTCGGCGGCCATGTCTCTATGCGAAGTGCAGTGCCGTCCCGACGGCGTTCGCGATCTGCTCGCTCATGAACGAGCCCAGGAACGGGAGCGAGGCGGCGACGACGAGCATCGCGACGCCGACCTTCATCGGGAAGCCGACCCCGAAAACATTGAGCTGCGGGACGATCCGCGAAACCATCCCGAACGCCACGTCGGTGATGAGCAGGGCCAGGATGACGGGCGCACACACCTCGACCGCGGCGACGAAGATGGTGCCGAAGGCCTGCTCGACGCCCGAGGTCAGCGTGGCGATCGCAGGCGCCTTGGTCAGCGGAACCAGGTCGAAGGTCCGCTGCAGGCCGCGCAGCGTCCAGGCGTCGCCGCCGATGGCGATGAACATGGCCAGGCCGACGAGGCTGTACAGGTTGGTCATCGCGCCGCCCGGGTTGCCGTTGATCGGGTCGACCACGGAGCCGAACGAGAACCCCGCCACCATGTCCGTCAGCGATCCGGCGGCCTCGACGGCGGCCAGGACCATGCCGACGGCGAAGGCAAAGGCGAGGCCGACGAGGAACTGGACCACGAGCAGGCCGGCCACGGCCATCGGGTCGGTGGGGAGGGTCTGGCCGTGGACCGCGATCGGCGTCAGGCCGATCGAGAGGCCCACGGCGACGATGCCTTTCACCCGCGCCGGCATCATCTTGGACGAGAACAGCGGCGCCAGGACGAACAGCGGGCTGACCCGAGCCAGGACCAGGAAGAACCCGGTGACCTTGTCGCTGCCGATCTCATTCAGCAGCGTGCTGAGCGTCAGCTGGTTCATCAACCGATGAGCTGCGGGATGGACAGGAACAGGTTCTGCGCGTAGGTGACGAGCTGGTCGAGCATCCACGGGCCCAGGATCACGATGAGCGCCGCCAGCCCCACGATCTTGGGGATGAAGCTGAGGCTCTGCTCCTGGATGGACGTGACGGCCTGGAAGATGCTGACCACCAGTCCGACCACGAGACCGACGAGCATCATCGGGCCGGCGATCTCGATCGCCAGCTTCATCGCCTGAGTGGCAAGGCTGACGACGGTGTCCTGATTCATGGCGGCCTGTCCTTGTCCGATCTCAGTGGAAGCTCGCGACGAGTGAGTGCGTAATGACGTCCCAGCCGTCCACCAAGATGAACAGCAGGATCTTGAAGGGCATTGAGATGAAGCTCGGCGGCAGCATCACCATGCCGACGCTCATCAATGTCGAGGAGACGATCAGGTCGATGATCAAGAACGGCAGGAAGATCAGGAACCCGATCTGGAAGGCCGTCTTGAGCTCGGACATGATGAACGCGGGGATCAGGACGTAGGTCGGTACTCCCGCGCGCGTCTGCGGCGTCTTGATGCGCGCCATGCTCACGAACAGCGAGATGTCCTGGTTGCGCGTCTGACGGAACATGAACTCGCGCAGCGGCTCCTCGGCGCGCTTGATCGCTGTCGACGTCGAGATCTGGTGGTGCTGAAGCGGTACCCATGCCTCCTTCTTGATGGCGCCGATCGTCGGCGACATCACGAACAGCGTCAGGAACAGCGCGATCCCGACCAGTACCTGGTTGGGCGGTGTGGTGTTCGTCCCCAGCGCCGAGCGGATGAAGCCCAGCACGATGAGGATCCGCGTGAAGCCGGTGACGGTGAACAGGATCGCCGGGATCAGCGAGAGCCCGCCCATCAGCAGCAGGATCTGCAGTGCGTTGGAGGAGTCGACCTTCACGAGCGGATCCTCAGCTGCGGACGGTGAGGCGGCGCAGGCCGTTGATCATCCGGTCCAGCGGCTTCTCGGCGGCGTCGAAGTCGTCGTCTGCGTCCTCCGGGAGGTCGATCCCGGCGGCGATGGCCTCGTCCTCGGTGTAGGTCTTGATCGGCGTGACGCCGTGCTCGCCGACACCCAGCAGGATGATGTCCCGGCCCGAGCGCAGAAGCGACACGGACTTGCCGGGGGCGATCGGCAGCGTGGCGATCTGCTCCAGGCCGTTGCCACTGGCGCGGACCGCGTCACGGCCCTTGACGGCCTTGAGGATCCGTGAGACGGCGTAGATGATCGCGATCACGACCACCAGGGCGATGATCGTGCGCAGGACCCCCGAGCCGCCGCTGCCACTGGAGGCGGCGTGGGCCACCCCGCTGGTGGACAGGTTAAGGGGGGTCTGCTCGCCGGTCGCACCGGTGGCGGCCTGCGCCATCGGGGCGTACGAGAGCGTGAGGGCGCCGAGAAGTCCGGCGCCACGTGTCAACGTGGAGAACCGCATCGAGGGAGTGACTCCGAGGGAAGCCATTCACTTGATCGGCCGAATGCACCGGGGGCTTTAGGCCGAATCTCCGAATTTCGGCTGTCGCCGAGCCGCGGTGTCATTGAGGGTCGCGACCGACACAACGGGTCGCGGCGAGTGGCAGCCCGGCGAGGTCTGTGCCCCGCCGGCCGCCTGCTCGGAGTGCCGTCCCCGCCGCCTCGTGCGGCGGGGGCGCAATGCCTAGGCCAGCGCCTTTCCGACGGCCTCGAGCAGGCGGTCGGGCTGGAACGGCTTCACGACGAAATCCTTGGCGCCGAGCTTGATCGACTCGATCACCTTGGACTCCTGGCCGAGCGCCGAGCACATGAGTACGCGAGCGCCGGGATCGATCGTCATGATCTCGGCCAGCGCCTCGAGACCGGTCTTCTCGGGCATCGTGATGTCAAGCATCGTCAGCTCAGGCTTGAGCTCCTGGAAGCGGGCGACCGCCTCATTGCCATTTCCTGCCTCGCCGATCACTTCATGGCCACCGGAGGCGAGCGCGTCGCTCACGACCTTACGCATGAAAGCGGCGTCGTCGACTACGAGTACACGGGCCATCAGTCAACTGCTCCTTCTTCGCTAGGGGTAGGGGGTGCCGCGGGGGTCTCTCCGGGGGCCTCCGCAGGGGTGTCCGCGGCGATCACGTCTTCGGGGGTCTCGCCGGCGCTCTCCTCAGAGCTCGCGACGGAGATCTCGGCGGGGGTGGCCTGGGGCGCCACAGGGCGCGCCGCCTCGGCGCCGCCACGGCCGCCGACGGCGTCGCACTGAAAGGCCCACTCACCGTCATCGGTGACGATGAGATGGCCTTGTGCGAAACGCACTCCATTCACATACAGATCGACGGGCGCGTCCGCCGGACGGTCGAGCTCCACCACGGAGCCCAGGGGCAGTCCCAGCGCTCGGCCGAGGCCCAGGTGGGTACGGCCCAGCTCGGCCCACACACGCACCTTGATGTCGGACAGCGCCGTCGCCAGCGCCACGCTCGCAGCCGCGCCGCCGCCCGAGACATCGCCGGCGACGGGGATCTCGGCCTCGAGCGTCTCGCCCTCGAGCTCGTCCAGGGCTCGGGCCATGCGCACGACGAACGCGCGCGGCACCAGCTGGATCAGCCGGCAGGACTCGCCGCCGATGAGGAACGTGGTGGATGTCGCGTGGGATGAGCTGCCGTAGATGTCGGTGGCGCTTGCGGGGTTCTCCAGCACGCTGATGTCGGGCACGGAGATCTCGATCTCCTGCCCGAGGACAACTCCGATTGCGCGGGCGGCGGCGGACATCATCTGGTTGGAGGCCTCCCCGACGGCGGAGAGCTCGAGCTCTGAGAGCTCGGCCGCGTCGCCCTCCTCGGGCCCGGGCATGCCCATCGCCATGGCCAGGTTGCGCGCTCCCGCGGCGGTGAGGACGAAGATGTTGGCGCCGGTGACGCCGTCGACGTAGGACACGCTCGCCGCCACCGACCCGTGCGTGATCCCGTTGAACGGCGACTGGCCCTCGCCCATGACCGAGACGTCTCCGCGATCCACCGAGCCGGGCGCGAACATCTCCAGCACTTGGGCGATGGCCTCGGCGGTGGAGGCGCCCAGGCGTACCAGTGCCTCCTTGGTGCTGAGCTCGCTGGTGGCGCTCATCGGCTCTGGCTCTCCGGTCCGCAGATCTGGACGGCGCGGCGAGGGCCGTGTGAGCCCGGCTGCGCGCGGGCCAGCTTGACGTTCTCGGCGAAGAGCATGATCCCGTCATCGGCAGGAACCCCGAACTTGACAATGCTGCCGGGGACCAGGCTCAGGATCTCGGACACCTCGAGGTCGACCGAGGCGACCTCCGCGCGCAGCGTCACCGGTACGTCTGACAGGGCCTTCTGCATCGGCGACGTGCTCAGGACCTCCTCGTCGTGACTTGTGTCGCGGCCGGAGATCGCGTCCTCGATCGGCTCGATGGCGACCCACGGGATCACCAGCGCCATGGCGAATGACTGCTTGGCCATCCGGCACTCGATGAGCACCGTGAAGGTCGGCTCCGAGACTGAGGCCACCTGGCTGGCGTCGTGGGGGTCGATCTCGCCGGCGCTCAGTGTCACGCCGCCGAGCTCCTGCCAGACGAGCGACAGCTGGTGCACCAGCGACTCGAACAGCCGGCGCGTCAGGCTCCAGTCGATCTCCGACAAGCGGCGACCCTTCGGCTGACGCTCCGGCGAGCCGCCCAGCAGCGACTCCAGGCCGGCCAACACGAACGACTGCTCGGCGGTCAGCAGCATTCGCGTGCCGATCGGGTTGACGTCGAGCAGCACCGATAGGGATTCCGGGGGCAGCTGCTGCTGCGCGGCTGACCAGGTCAGCTGCACGGTGTTGATCACCTCGAACTCGACTGGCAGGCGCAGCTCGGTGGACAGCCGGGTGTTGGCGGTCTGGCAGAAGGTCTCGGTGGAACGGGTGATCCGGCGTTGCTGATCGGCGCTGAACTTGGTCGGCCGGCTGAAGTCGACCGTGCGCAGTCGATGGCCGCGGCGCGTCGGCTTCTGCGACGCACCGGCGTCGGGCAGCTGCCCCTGCTTCGCGGCGTCCACCAGCGCGGCGATCTTGTCGGGAGTGAGCATCTCACTCATCGCGCTGCCCCCGCTCCGGCCGGAACCCGTGGCGTGGGGGGCTGCAGCAGCGTGTCGGCCGGCTGGCCCGCCGCGCGGGCCGTGACCAGCATCTGGCCGACCGCGATCTTCAGCGTGCGACCCGCGTGGCCGCCGGTCTGCGCCGCGTTGACGGGGATGCGCGCCTTGGACAGCGCGGCCCGGACGGCAGCCTCGTTGCGTGCGCCGATGTCCAGACCACCGCTCATGTCGAACATCCGGGCGCCGCCCACCAGCGCCGTCTCGAAGTGCCGCTCGACGGCGCCCGCCTTGCGCATGCGCGCAATGAGCTCGGGAACCGCGGTGTCGGCGAACTTGCCGGCGTGGCCACCCCGGTCATTGGATTCGGGGAGCACGATATGTGCCAGCCCAGCGACGCCCGCCGTGCGGTCGACGATGGCCAGGCCGATGCAGGAGCCGAGGCCCAGAGCCACCAGCTCGTCTTTCGGGTTCTTGGACACAACCATTTCTCCCATGCGCACCGCGGCCATGATCAGGCCGACGGATCCGCCAGACCGAGCGGGGCCAGCAGATCCGAGATCTGGCCGGATGTCGGCAGTAGGAGGAACGAGATCGAGCAGGGGTCGCCGGAGACGTCGAGCTCGGAGTCGAGCACGAGCGCAAGATCGTCGGCGCCGGCGGTACCGATCAGCAGCGATGACACGATCGCGGCCAGCATGTCGGTATGCAGTTGCGGCAGCGAGGGCTCCAGGTCCATGCTGGTCATCGCCCCGAGGCCATTGAGGTAGGACGTGGCCAGGATGTTCCCGATCTCGCGCAGCGCGGAGTCGCCGACCTCGGTGTGAGCCTCGACACCCAGCAGGTTGCACAGGATCTCGGCGTGCTCGTATGGGATGAGCAGGAGGACCATGCCGTCGATGTCGCCCTGGATGGGGACCACCACACCCGCGACGTGCTGCTCGGGATCTCCGCACGCGTCGACGGCGTCGGCCGGCGGCAAAGCCAGGGCCCGGGGCACGCTGATCTCCACCTCCCGCGCGAGCATCTGCGACAGCGCCGTGGCAGCGGTGCCCGACGCGATGTTGGCCAGCTCGCGCAGCGCGTCGAGCTGGCTTTCGGACAAGGACGGGGTCACGGGGGTCTTCTCCTGGCTTGGTGGTTGGGTCATGCCGCCACTCGTCCAGTTCCGGTGACGGTCGCAATTTCAGAGATGGTGGAGCGGTTGCCGCGGTCGCGGCCATCAGCCGTTGGAGTGAGCGTGCCCAGCGCGTCGCAGTCGACGATCAGCGCGATGCGGCCGTCGGCCAGGGCGGCGCCGCCGGAGACGGGCTCGCCGCTGACCGCGGACGGCAGCGGGCGCGTGACGAGCTCGCGCTGGCCGATGAGGTCATCAACCGAGAGCGCCAGGCGCTGCTCCTGCGCGCGAACGATCACGACAAACTCATGTGGGCCCGTGGGCTGACGTCCGAACACGTCGGCGCCCTCCAGGAGCTGGAGCACGCCGTCGTCGAGCACCAGCATGCGGCGCCCGGCGACCGAGCGGACGGTCTGCTCGGACAGCCGCAGCGTGCGCTCGACGCGATCCAGCGGGATCGCATAGGGGCCGTCGGCCACGTCCACGTGCAGCGCGGAGACAATCGCCAGCGTCAGCGGCAGGCGGATCTGCGCGATCGTGCCCTCGCCATGGACCGAGTCGAGGGTGACCTCGCCGCCCAGCTCGCGGATCTTGGTGCGCACCGCGTCCATGCCGACCCCGCGTCCGGAGATGTCGCTGGTGGTCTCGGCGGTGGAGAAGCCGGGGGAGAACAGCAACTCGACGGCGGACTTCATGTTGATCTCGGTGGCTGCCTGGGCGTCGATCAGGCCCCGCTCGACTGCCTTGCGCGCGATTGCCTCGGGGTTGATGCCGCGGCCGTCGTCGCGGACCTCGATGACGACGCTGCCGCCGGCGTGGCGGGCCGAGATCTCCAGCGTGCCGACCTCCGGCTTGCCGGCGCCGACGCGCTCCTCCACGCCCTCCAGGCCGTGGTCGAGTGAGTTGCGGACGAGATGGACCAGCGGGTCGCCGAGCGCGTCGACGACGGTGCGGTCCAGCTCGGTCTCGGAGCCGACCAGGTTGAGTTTGACCTCCTTGCCCAGCTTGCCCGACAGGTCGCGGACGAGACGCGGGAAGCGCAGGAACACCACGTCCACGGGGATCATCCGCACCTGCATGACCATCGACTGCAGCGCCTGCGAGCTCCGGGTGAGCTCCTGCATGGCCTGCTGGAGCCCGGGCACGTCCAGGGCGCTGGTGAGGGCCTCCACCGCGGTCCGGTGGATGACGAGCTCGCCCATGGAGTGCATGAGGGCGTCAAGGCGCTCGGCATCGACGCGCACAGTGCGCGCGGCCGACGAGGTCTTGGGGGCGGCGGCCTTCAGCGCCGCCACCTCGGGCACCGCCGCCACCTCGGGCTCGGCCACCACCTCGGGCTCGGCCACGATCACGATCACGGGCTCGCGCTCGGCCACGACGACGGGCGCCGGAGCCGGGGCGGCCGGCGAAGCGGCGACCTCGTCGATCTCGACGCCGGTCACGTCGGAGATGGCGGACACCGTCGCGATCACCGCCGCCTGCTCGTGCTCGGAGGCGATCCAGGCCTCGATCCGTTGGCCGGCGAACTGCTCGACATCATCGATCGCCGGCGCGCCGGCGATCAGCTCCCCGTGCTCGCCCAGGGCGGCGAACACCATGTGGGCACGGACGGCCGGCATCAGGACCTGATCGTCGAGGACGGCCACGATGTGCAGCACCCGCTGGATGGCGGCGATGTCGAGCACCAGGTCAGGAACCGGGGTGGTGGCAACGCGTCCGAGCTCCTGCTCGGCGGTGCGGGCGCGCACGAGGCCGTGCAGGCGCTCCACCAGTGCCGTGGGGTCGAGGCCATCGTCGCCGTCGGCCTCGATGGCCTCGAACGCGCCGGTGAGCCCATCGAGGCAGGCCAGGACGGTGTCGATCGCTTCGCGGCTGAGGCCCTCGTTGCGCTGACGCAGCAGCTCGAAGACATCCTCCATCTCGTGCGTGAGCTTGGCGATCTGGGCGAAGCCCATCGTCGCGCTCATGCCCTTGAGCGAGTGCGCGGCGCGAAAGATCTCATCCACCGTCTCACGATCCCGCGGGTTGTCCTCGAGACGGACGATCGCGAGGTTCAGCTCCTGCAGGTGCTCCTGCGCTTCGGCCAGGAACATCGGCATGTATTCAGAGGTGTCCATCAGGCTTTCCGGTAGATGAAGGGGTAGGCGATCTGGAGCCCCAGATCGGCCGGCTTGGAGACTCGCTCGGTGGCGCCGACGACGAGATAGCCCCCCGGACGCAAGGCGTGGGCCAGGCGTGCGTGCAGGTCGTCGCGGATCGGCTCGGCGAAGTAGATGACGGTGTTTCGGCACATGATCAGGTCCTTGCCGCCGCTCGGCGGGCGCAGACGCAGCAGGTCGCCGATCTCGAAGGTCATCATGCGTTGCAGGGCGTCCTTGGCGCGCCAGCCCTCGGGGACCTGGTCAAAGGCCCGCTCCATCTCCTTGATGTCGACCCCGCGGGCGTCCTCTGCGCTGAACACGCCGGCGCGGGCGCGCTCGATCATGCGCTTGTCGATGTCGGTGCCGGTGATCTGCACGCGAGCCCGGGGGATCACCTTGTCGCAGACGGCCGCCAGCGTGGTGGCCTCGGCGCCGTAGGAGCAGCCGGCGCTCCACGCGCGCATGGGGCCGGCGGCAGCCAGCTCGGGCAGCACCTCGTTCTCGAGCCGCGTCCACTGCTCGGGGTGGCGCCAGAGCTGGGAGACGTTGATCGTCACGCGGTCGAGCAGCGCGTCGAGCTCGGCCCTGTCCGTGCGGAGCGCGTCCAGGCAATCGGTGAGCAGGTGGATGCCCTTGCGGGCGAAGAACGAGCGCAGGCGCCGTTCCATCTGGGGGCGCTTGTACTGGCCGAGGTCAATGCCGCAGATCTGCCGCAGGCCTTGACAGAAGAGGACGTAGTCGTCGCTGCCGGCAGGGGCCATGATGGCGCTCATCAGTTCACCTCCGCCGCGATCGCGGCAGCCATCTGATCAAGCGGTAGGACTTCGTCGGCCAGGCCGGCCTCGGCGACGGCCCGCGGCATGCCGTACACCGTGCAGGTCTGCTCAGCTTCCACGAGGATTCGCCCGCCATTGCGTCGCACTTCCTTGGCGCCGCGCAGCCCGTCATTGCCCATGCCGGTGAGCACGACGAGGGTGAGGCGGTCACCCCATTCGGCCGCGGCATCCTCGATCAACAGATCAGCGCGGGGACGCAGCCCGCCCTGCGGAGCTTCGTCGGTCAGGGCCGTCTGGCCGGTGGGGCTCAGGCGGAGGTGACGGCCGCCCGGGGCGATGAGGGCGATGCCGGGCTCCAGGGACTCACCACCCTGCGCCTCGCGCACGCTCAGCGGGCTGGTGCGGTCCAGGCGGGCGGCCAGCGAGGCGGTGAACCCGGCGGGCATGTGCTGGACGATCATCGTGCCCAGCCCGAGCGGCGAGGGGAGTCCGGGGATGAGCTCGGCCAGCGCGCGCGGGCCGCCGGTGGAGGTGGCGATGAGCAGTACGCGGGAGGCGCCGGTGCGGATGTGTCGGACGCGCGGGACAGGCGCATGGCCGTTGGTGGCGGACCCCGGCGCGGGCGCCGGGCGCTCGGCCACCGCGCCGTTGACGCGGGAGCGCAGGTGGCCGCCGAGGCGGCGGATCTTGGTCGCCACCAGGATCTTGGTCAGCAGGTTCTGCTCGAACGCACCGACGTCGGCCTGGCCGGATGGCTTGGGCACCAGCTCGAACGCGCCCTCGGAGAGGGCGTCGACGGCGTAAGCGCCGTGCGCCGGTGAAAAGGCTGAGACCACCACCACCGGAATGGAGGGACCGCCGCGCTGCTTTAGTGCCTTCAGCACGTCGATCCCACCCAGCCCCGGCATCGCCAGGTCCAGCGTCATCGCATCGGGCGTCTCGCGCTCGCAGAGGGCGAGCGCCTCGTCGCCGTCCTTGGCAGCACCGACGACGTCGATCCCGCCCTTGGTGAGGACGTTGGTGACGATCCGACGCATCAGCGCGCTGTCGTCGGCGACGATGACGCGTGGCTTGGTGGTGGTGGTCATGGAACCCTTGTCGGGGTCAGCTGGATGCGGCGGTTCAGGCCGCGACCGACAGCTCCGCGGTCGTGTCGAAGATCGTGCTGAGAGTGAGCAGCACAATCAGGCGCTCGTCGATCCGGACAATCGCCTCGATCATCGTCGAGTCGGCGCCGGGCGCCTCCTCGATCTGATTCGCGGAGACGGTGAGGACCTCCTCGACGGTGTCCACGATCACGCCCGCCGTCTCGGCACCGGCCTCGACGATCACGATCTTGGACTGGTCGGTCAGCTCGGAGGCGATCCCGATGCGGGCGGCCACGTCGTAGACGGGGACGATCCGGCCGCGCAGGCTGATCACGCCACGTACCCAATCGGTGCGAGACGCCACCGAGCGCGGCTCGGCATAGCGGATGATCTCGTTGACCGCATGGATCGGCAGGGCGTAGTGCTCTGCCCCCAGCGTGAACACCACCAGCTGCTGATGATTGGCTTGCTCTGACATCGTGTCCTACTCCTTGTTTCCGTAACGAGCCGTGTGGCGCATCCTGCGCTCGGCCTTCTCCAGGGGATATTCGGCGTCTGAGCCGCCAGCTTGAGCGTTGTGCCCGTTATCCAGCCGCGGGCACGGTCAGATCGGGCGCCGTCAGCTGGCGAGGTTCTCGCCGGCGGCGGGAACGGAGGGCTCCGCGTCGATCGCGTCGCTCAGCTCGGAGGCGGCGGGAGCGGCCAGCACCTGCGTCAGGCGCAGGCCGAACTGCTCGTCGATCACCACGACCTCGCCGCGGGCGATGGGCGTGCCGTTGACCAGCAGGTCGACCGGCTCGCCCGCCATCCGGTCGAGGGTCACGACCGAGCCCTCGCGGAGCTCGAGGGTCTCGCCCACGGACAACCGCGTGCGGCCGATCTCGACGCTCAGGTCGACGGGCACAGCGGACAGGCGCCGCAGATCGGCCATGGATTCGGCACCCGCCCACCCTGCACGCGCGCTGCCGTCGCCGTTGAGGGGTTCGAAGTCGACGTCGTGGCTCATCGCGTCTCTCTCTTACTGGACCGCGACGTCGGTGAACAGGATGTCGGTCACCTTGACGTCGGTGGTGGTCTTGATCTGGTTGAGGATCTCGGACTTCAGCTTCGCCCGCCCCGGGTCGGTCAGCAGGGCCGACGACGGCTCGTTGGTGATGGTGTTGGTGATGATCGCCCGGACCGCCGGTTCCTCGGGCAGGGTGCCGATTCCGGCGGGCGTTGTGGTGGCACCCTCGGCGGACGCGCCGTCGCTCTGGCCCGGGGCCAGGACGAGGCCGACGGTCATCGTCGCGTAGCGCCCGTCGGTGAGGTTGAACGTGAAGCCCTTGGGCAGCACGTAGATCTCACCGTCGATCTTGGGCTTGGCGACGGCCGGCTTGGGCAGCAAAAAGGTCTTGGCGGCAAAGCCCCCGCCGGCCAACACGACCAGCAGGATGATGATCAGCTTCTTCTTCATGTCGGGTGGTCCTTAGGGGTTCAGATCGGGGTAGATGCGGTCGAGCACGATGTCCACGCGCCGGTTGCGGGCGCGCCCGGTCGCGGTGGCGTTGCTCGCCAGCGGATGCAGGTCGGCGTAGCCGGCCGCCGACAGTCGCTGATCCGCGACCCCATGCGCGATGAGGAAGCGAACGACGGTGGTGGCCCGGTCAGTCGACAGCTCCCAGTTACTGGGGAACTGCGAGCTCTGAATCGGCTGGTTATCCGTATTTCCTTCCACCGTTATCGGATGCTTGTGGTCAACATTGAGCAAGCGCGACACCTCCTCGAGAAGCGGCAGTCCCGCGGACTGGAGCGTGGCCGACCCCGAGTTGAACAGCAGCTTGTCGGTGAGCACCCGCACCACCAGGCCGCGCTGCTCGATCACCGCCTGGACCTCGGTGCCGAAGCCGTGGGCCTTGGCGTAGGCGTCGAGCTGCTTTTTGAGCTTGCGGAAGTCCTGCTGCTCCTGCTTGGAGGCGCTGGCGGCGAGCATCGCCTTGCTGATCTGCTGAGCCGACGTGTCCGTCGGCTTGGGGATGTTGGGCGTCAACGGCACGATCGCGGGGACCTCGGCGGTCGCCGGCGTGTGCGCCTTGGTGGACTCCGAGCCCGACTGCATGATCGATTTGCCGCCGGAGAGGACCGAGCCGGAGAAGGCGGCCTTGAGTGACTGCTGCAGGCTCTCGTATTTGGAGATGTTCACTGACGAGATCGAGTACAGGACCATGAACAGCGCGAACATGAGCGTGAGCATGTCCGCGTAGGTCAGGAGCCAGCGCTCCTCGTTCTCGAACTCGGCGGAGTGACCCCGCCTACCGCGACGACCGGCCATCGGTGTCCACCACCCGCCTAGGCCGCCTCGGCCTGAGGCATCTGGGTGACGGAGGCGCCCTCGTCGGAGTTGCGCTCTGACGGCGGCACGAACGAGCCGAGCTTCTCGGCCACCACGCGGGGGTTGTCACCGGCCTGGACGGACAGGATGCCCTCCAGGGTCAGCGTGCGCAGCTCGACCTCGGCCTTGGAGAGTGCCTTCAGGCGGTTGGCGATCGGAAGGTAGATGACGTTGGCCGAGCCGACGCCCATCAGGGTCGCAATGAACGCCGAGGAGATCGCGGGGCCCAGCGTGGCCGGCGCCGAGAGGTTGGCGAGCACGTGCACCAGGCCCATGACGGTGCCGATGATGCCCATGGTCGGCGCGAAGCCGCCGGCCTTCTCGAACGGAGCGGCGCCCTCGTGGTGGCGGGCCATCATGCCGTCGATCTCGGCCTCGAGGACTTCGCGGACGAGCTCGGGGTCAGAGCCGTCGACCACGAGCTGCAGGCCCTTGCGGGTGAAGTCGTCCTCGATCTCGGCGGTCTGGCCGTCGAGCGCCAGGAGCCCCTCGCGGCGAGCCTGCTCGGCAAAGCCGACCAGTTGCTGAACGCGCGCGTTGAGGTCGATCTCCGGCGGGCCGAACACGATCTTGTAGAGCGCGGGGACCTTCTTCATGGCGTCCATGCCGCAGCTCGCCATCGTCACGCCGCCGGTGCCGCCGATGATGATCAGCAGCGCCGGGATGTCGATGAACGCGGCAGGACTGGTGCCGCCCATGATCCCGGCCATGAGGATGCCGAGCGTGGCGACGACGATGCCGATAGCGGTTGCGGGCTTCATCTCAGTCTCTTAGATCGACAGGGGCGCAGAAAAATGAAGGGGGGGTGGGGCGGTGAAAGCGAGTGGTTGAGAGACTCAGGAGTGGCGTGCCTCGGCCGCCGCGTCATGGATCGCGGTCAGCGTCGAGGGCCTGCGCAGGGGGGTGACGCGGCGCAGCTCGTTGCGCTCGTGGCGCAGCTCGTGGCGGAGCAGAAGCGCCTCGGCGAACACTCTGGCGCGGTAGGTCTGGATCTCGGCGGCGACCCGCTCGGGCGGTTCGGCTACGACGATCTTCTGACCGTTGTGGATCGTGATCACCGTGTCGGGCGTGGCCTCGATGGTGATGATCGCGTCGGGATTGATCTGGAACGTGTCCACCGCATGTCCCAGGCGGTGCAAGGTGATCATGGATTGCTCCTGAAGGAGGGTTTGATGAAAGAAGAGGGGGCGGCGTTCCCTCGAGCGCCGCCCCCTCAGGTCAGCTAAAGCGTTCAGCCCTGAGGCATGTTCACGACGGTCTGCAGCATCGAGTCGGCCGTCGTGATCACCTTGGAGTTGGCCTGGTAGCCGCGCTCGGCGGTGATCATGTTGGTGAACTCGGTGGCGAGGTCGACGTTGGACATCTCCAGCTCGCCCGAGAGCGTCTCGCCGTATCCGCCGACGCTGGGCGTGCCGACGGTGGCGGCGCCGGAGCTCGCGGTGGCGCTCCACATCGAGCCGCCGTCGCGCTGCAGGCCGGCCTGGTTGGGGAACGTGGCCAGCGTGATGTAGCCCGCGGTCACCGTCTGGCCGAAGGTCGGGCTGGTCGCGTTCTCGTCGGTGTAGCTCACGCCGCCGTCCTGGCCGACCGCGATGTTGGTCGATCCGGGCGGGACGTTGATGTACGTCGGGGTCGCCGAGCTCGAGCTCGACGGAGCCGTCGACCCGACGACGTACTGACCGCTCTGGGTGGTCAGGAAGCCGGCCGAGTTGAGCGTGAGGTTGCCGGCGCGGGTGTAGTTCACCGTGCTGGGCAGGTTGCTGGTGTAGGGCGCGGTGGTACCCGGAGCGCCGTTGCCGACCTGGAAGAAGCCGTCGCCCTGGATCGCGATGTCCAGCGCGTTGCCCGTGGTCTGCAACGAGCCGCCGCCCATCAGGTTGTCGATCGAGCCGACCTCGACACCGAGGCCGACCTGCTTGGCGTTGGCGCCGCCGTTGAACCCGTTGGGGCCGGTGGCGGCGGTGAGGTTCTGCGACAGCTCGTCCACGAACGTGGTGCGCTGTGCCTTGTATCCGATGGTGTCGACGTTGGCCAGGTTGTTGGCGGTCACGTCGAGCATCGTCTGGTGTGCCTCGAGGCCGCTGATCGCGGCGTACATGCCTCGCATCATTTGAGATGCTTCCTTTCTCGGCCCCCTCTGAAGAGGTCCAGCCGGGGTTGAATCCGTTCTCGCTACGCGATTACGGCACTGTCGATGTTTGTGAACACGTGCTCGCGCATGTGCTCGGAACCCACCGCCGTGACGACGGTGTTGTTGGGGACCGACACCACAAACGCGGTGTTGTCCACAAAGACCACTGCCGCGCGCGAACCCTTCGCCGCGGCGCGTGAGACGCCACCTCCCAGTCGCTGTAAGGTCGACTGATCGAGCTGGATTCCTCGCCTGGTCACGCGCTCCAGCGCGTGGCGAGAGAACGTGGGGGTCTCCACTGCCCCGGTGCGCTTGGAAAGCACCGACGCGAACGACTGGGCGCCGGCCGGAAGGTTGAGCTCCGCGGGCGACGGTGTGGCCGTCGCCGGCGCTGCCGCCACTCCGGGCGGCACCAGCGCCACATTGTGGACCGGTGCCGTCACGTCGCCTCCGTGATGGAGGACAGCGGGATGCCGGTGGTCGTGCCGATCGTCAACAGCGGGCCCGACGAGGTGAAGTCGACCTTGGTCACGGTCCCGCTGGTGGGGTTGCCGTTGGCGTCGTTGTAGCCGACCGTGTGACCCAACAGCGACAACGCCGAGGACGACGCCTGCTGAGTGGCCGCCGACGCGGTCGAGCCGGCGATCTGGGTCTGCTGCTCCAGGCTGCTGAAGCCGGCCAGCTCACTCAGGTACTGAGTGGGATCGCTCGGCGAGAGCGGATCCTGGTTCTGGAGCTGGGCCATCATCAGCATCAGGAAGTCGTTCTCGCCCAGGTTCGAGCTGGGGTTGCTCATCGTCGTGCCTGACGTGCCCTGGGTGCCGGTGATCGTGGTGGCGGTGGCGGTGCTGTTGGCGACGTTGGTCATGTCAAGGTCCTTGTCAGTGGGTGGCGCGCTCAGGCGAGCACGTTCACGAGCGCGGAGCCCGAAAGGGTCTGAAGGGGGGTCTCGGCGGCGGCCGCCTCGATGGCGGCGCCGTCATCGGCGGCGGCATCGCCGCCGGAGCGCGCGCCGGAGCCGGAGCCCGGCGTGGAGCCGGCCTGCTGATCGCCGGAGCGCTGCTGGCCGGAGGACTCGATGTCGAGCCGCAACAGGGCGGTGCCGTTCTGCTGGAGCTGGCGCTTGAGGTCGCCGCTGCTCTGGGCCAGCGTCTGCGCCGCCTCCGGGTGCTCGGTGATAACGCGGGCGACGAGCCCGTCGGAGGTGTGCTGGAGGTGGATCTGGATGGCGCCGAGCGACTCCGGCGCCAGCTCGATGCGCGCGACCGAGACGCCGTCACGGGCGCCCATGGCGATCGTGTTGGAGACCTTTTCGGCCGCCTCGGCCAGGCGCACCCCGTAGGCGGTGGGCACCGTGGCCGAGCTCGAAGCGGTGGGGGCGGCGGACGGGACCGGAGCGGTCGGCGCCACCGGGGCGGTCGCGGGCGCGGCGGCTGCCGGCGCGGGGACGACGCCCCCGCCTGCTCCGCCGGAGGAGGGGTTCTGGCCGGCCCTATCGCCGTCAGCGGCGGAGCCGTGGCCACCCGTGCCCGCCGTGCTCGTGTGCGCCGAGGCCGCGGCGACGCCGTTGTCCGGCGCCGGCTGGGCGGTCGACGCGGCGGGGGCGGCCGACGCCGGCTGAGTGGCGGCGGCGGTGACGGCGGCGGTCGCGGGGGCCGTCGCGTCGGGGGCCGGGGTCGCTGCCGGTGCCGTCGGCGCGGAAGTGGTCGGGGGCGTGGCGGTCACGGCCGCGGCGGGCAGGGCAGTCGAGGGGGAGCCGGGAGGCGTGGCCGGGGCGGTCGGCGTCAGGACCGTAGCTGCCGGCGCGGGAGCAAGAGGGGGGGCCGTTGGGGAGGCCGACGCGGCCGGCGCGGTGCCGGTGCCGGTACCGGGCACGGTGTCGGTGGCCGGCGGCGCGGTCGGCGCCTGGCCTGCGGCGTACTGCGTCAGCGCGGCCCGCACGTTCCCGGACGTGCTGGTCGCGGCGGTCGCAGGCGCGGCGCCGACACCGGGCAGTGCCGGGGTGTCCGGAGCCTGCGCGACAGGTGCGCCGGCAGGGGCCGTCGCGCTGGGGAGCGGCTGCGCCGTGGGCATGCCCGCGCCCATCACGGCCTCGAGCAGCGAGGTCGGGTCGGTGCCGGGGGCCGACGTGGCGTCGGCCGGGACGGTGTCCGTCGCGGAGGCGTCGCCGTTGGCGTCGGTGTTTCGCGGGCCTCCCTTCGCCGAGGTCTGCTTGCTCTGGCCTTCCGCAAGTGCGGTCCGGGCCACCTGGTCTGACAGAACGCTCGCAAACACGTCCGTCGGTGGGGCGCCGCCTGTCGGCGGGCTCGCGCCCTCGCCGTCGGGGCCCGGCGGAGCCAGGGCGAGGACGACGTCCCCGCCCGCCCCCACGGCGGGACCGGCGGCAGTCGGGACGCCGACCCCGCCCACCCCGCCGGCCGTCGACGCGTCGGCGGTGACGACGGGCATCAGCGATGCGGATGCGACGCCGGAGCTCATGCCGCCCTCCGCCGGAAGCCGTTCAGCGCGATCTCGTCGAGGGCCAGTGCCTCGACGCGGTCGCGCTCGCGAAGAAACTCGGTACGGCGGTGCTCCTTGAGGCGCTCGAGGGCCTGGCGGTCGCGCGCGGCCTCGGTCAGCTCCTCGCGGCGCTCATCAACTGTGTGCTCGCGACGCGAGAGGTCCTCCTTGCTGGCCTCGTGCGCGCGCTCGGAGCGCTCCAGGTAGGCCTGGCGAGCCATCAGCTCGGTGGCGCTGACCGGCGCCGCGGTCGCATCGAGCTGTGCGTCGCGGGCCTCGGCGACGCGCCTGGCGGCCTCCTCCATCTCTCGCTCGGAGCGGAGGCGGTCGAACATGGCGCCGGCGAAGGCTTCCTTGGCTTCGTCTTCGGCGCGCTCGCGAAGCGCGCGAACGCGCTCGAGGCGGAATCGGAACGAGGGGCCGGCCATGGTCAGTTATTCGGCTGGTTTCGCCGCGTCTTCAACGCGTGTGGACACTTGTCCGAGGCGTGCTCGGCGGCAGCGGGGATCACGGCGCTCACCGGTTCAGGGCCAGCGATGGGATGGCGGCGGGGGCGCCACCAGGCGCGCCCACGGCCACCGGGGGAGTGGCGATCGGAGCCCCACCACCCGCGGGCGGCCCGACGGGGACCTCGACGGCGGGAAGGACCTGGTTGGCGCCGGGCAGCCCGGCGGTCACCGAGAGCAGCGCGTCGTCGGCGTCCTCGAGCGTCGTCAGATCCTCGATGGGCTGGCGCAGAAAGGCGTCCATGGCCGGTCGCATCGCGATCGCGGCGTCCAGCAGCGGGTCGGTGCCGGGCTGGTAGGCGCCGATCGAGATGAGGTCCTCCTTCTCGCGGTAGGCGGCCAGCGCCGAGCGCAGCCGGGTCCCGGCGTCGCGGATCTCGGGCTCGGTGATCTCGCCCACGAGCCGGCTGACTGACTGGAGCACGTCGATCGCCGGGTAGTGGCCGGCGTGGGCCAGCGAGCGGGTCAGGACGATGTGCCCATCAAGGATGGACCGGACCGCGTCGGCGATCGGCTCGTTCATGTCGTCGCCGTCGACGAGCACGGTGTAGAGCCCGGTGATCGAGCCGCGCGGCGCCGTGCCGGCGCGCTCCAGCAGCCGGGGCAGCAGGGCGAACACGCTCGGGGTGTAGCCGCGCGTGGCCGGCGGCTCCCCGATGGCCAGGCCGACCTCGCGCTGGGCCATGGCAAAGCGCGTGACGGAGTCCATCATCAGCATCACGTTCTTGCCCTGGTCGCGGAAGTGCTCGGCGATCGCGGTGGCGGTGAAGGCTGCTTGGATGCGCACCAGCGCGGGCTGGTCGGAGGTGGCGACCACGACGACCGAATGCGCCAGCGCGTCGCCGAGGTCGCGCTCGACGAACTCGCGGACCTCGCGGCCTCGTTCGCCGACCAGCGCGATCACGTTGACGTCCGCGGTCGTGGACCGGGCGATCATGCCCAGCAAGGAGGACTTGCCCACGCCGGAGCCGGCGAAGATGCCGAGTCGCTGGCCCAGGCCGCAGGGCACAAGCGTGTCCAGCGCGCGGACTCCGAGGCCCACGCGCTCCGAGATGCGCGGGCGACCCAGCGCATCGGGGGGCGTGGCCGTGGCGGGCCGCCACGAGCCCCCGTCGAGGTCGCCGATGGTGTCCAGCGGCTTGCCCAGGCCGTCGATGACGCGCCCGAGCAGGCCATCGCCCACCGCCACCTCGAACGGCTTGCCCGTCGGGTGCACCGACGTGCCCGGGGCGATCCCGGTCAGCTCGCCCAGCGGCATGAGCAGCGTCCGGCCGCTCCGGAACCCCACCACCTCGGTGGGAACCTGCTCGCGCCCGGGTCGGGCGGGAACGGCATCCCGCCCGTCGCCTACCAGGCAGATCTCACCCATTTCCACCTGGAGGCCGGTCGCCTCGATGATCAGACCGATCAGATCGCGCACCCGCCCGCGTCGGCGTGCCAAATCCTCGTCCTGCACGACCCGGGCCACCCGACCGAGCGTCGGGCGCGCGAAGGTGTCAGACCTCATCCTCGGAGCCTCCGCCCCGGGGGCCCAACTCCAAAGCCACGATCTCGCGGGCGCGGGCCAACTGAGTTTCGATCGACGCGTCGATCTCGCCCTCGTCAGTGCGGGCCAGCACGCCGCCGCGGCCGACCCGACGGTCGGACTGCACGTTGAGGCTCACGATCCCGCCCAGCTCGGACTGCAGCTGGGTCACCGAGTCAGACATCAGCTCCAGGTCGTCGGGATTGACGACCAGCGTCACGTGCGCGCGGTCGCGGATGCGCCGCAGCGCCACGCCGGCGACGTCGACGATGCGCTCCGGGGCCACGTCGATGGCGCCGGCCACGATCTGCTCGGCTACGCGCAGGGCCAGACTCACGGCGTCGTGCTCGAGCTCGGAGATGAGCTGGTCGCGCACGGCGTCCAGGGCCTGGGCCGCTCTTGCCACGGCCTGTAGCGAGGGCTCGAGCTCGGCGCGCATCGCCGCCATCCCGGCGGCGCGGCCCTCGGCCTCGCCCTCGGCCCAGGCGTGCTGGCGGATCTGCTCGGCGTCGGCGTGCGCCGCCGACAGCACGTCCGCGACGTCGCGCACGGAGCCGGCGGGGGCCTCCAGCTGTCGGAAGGTGTAGGCCGCGATCGTCGCGGCCGCCGACTCAGAAGACAACGTCCTCCTCCGATCGCGCCAGCACGACCGCGCCGGCCTCCTCGAGCCTGCGCACGATGGCGACGATCCGGCCCTGGGCCTCCTCGATGTCGCGCTTGCGCTGAGGCGGCTGGAACTGCATCTCCTCCATGAGCATCTGGGCGCCGCGCTCGGACATGTTGGACAGGATCCGGTCCTTCACGTCGTCGGCGACGCCACGCAGCGCCAGGGCCAGGTCCTTCTGATCGGCCTCGCGCAGGATGAGCTGGATCGAGCGGTCATCGAGCTTGGTGATGTCCTCGAAGACGAACAGCAGTCGCCGCACCTCGGCGCCGAGGCTCTCGTCGGTCTCGGTGATCGAGTCCAGCACGTTGCGCTCCGTGGAGCGGTCGGCGTTGTTGAGGATGTCGGCCAGGGACTTGATGCCACCCGCGGCTGAGTACTCCTGCTGGACGACGTTGGCCAGCTTCTGCTTCATCACCGACTCGACCTGCTTGACGACGTCGGGGCTGGTCTCCGACATCCGGGCGATGCGCAGCGCGATCTCGGGCTGCTCGTTGTCGGGCAGGTTGGACAGGACCTGCGCCGCCAGCGTGGTGTGGAGGTTGGCAATGACGAGCGCCGTGGTCTGCGGGGATTCGTTGCGCAGGAAGGTGACGACCTGCTCGGGCGGGGTCTTGCGCAAGAACTCGAACGGCCGCTTCTCGATGACGCTCGAAAGCCGGCCGATGATCTCGGCGGCCCGCTCGGGGCCGAGGGCCCGCTCGAGCACCTCGCGCGCGTAGTCGACGCCGCCGGTGTTCAGCGAGTCGTAGGCCTCGACGGTGGCGGCCATCTCGTGCAGAACGCCGTCGGCGAGGCCGGGCTCCAGGAACTGAAGCTTGGCCATTTCGAGTGACAGGGACTCGATCTCCTCTTCCTTGAGGCGCGAGAAGACCTGCGCCGCCCGCTCGGAGCCGATCGAGACCAGCAGCACGGCCGCCTTCTGGCGGCCCTTGATTTTGGCCAGGGCCGCGGACGTCGCCGGGCTGGGAGCCGCCGGGACCGCGGCGGGCTGGAAGACTTCGACCGCTCCCATGTCCTAGTCCTCCTCGGTCATCCAGGCGCGGACCTGCTGGGCCACCCGCTCCGGATCGCGCTCCACCAGGTCCTCGACCTGGCGGCGGGCGACGTTCACGGGCGACTTCAGGGCCATCACCTCGGTGGGGCTACCGGCGGTGACGGCACCGCCGCCCTGCTGTGCGGCCTCCAGCGAAGCCAGGGTGCGGGGGGACTCGAGCTCGCGCAGCCACGTCGGCTGGCCCGCGAACGCCTCGCGCTCGCGTCGGCGGAGCATGCGGCCGGCGAAGGCCAGGAAGAGGAGCGAGGCCAGGCCGGCCGCGCCGTACTTGGCGTACTTGAGCATCGCGGTGGGCGACGCCGGGGGCGTGGCGGCGGCCGGCTGCTTGGCGAAGGCCAGCTGGCCGACTGACAGCGTGTCGCCGCGCTTGGCGTTGAGCCCCACGGCGTTGGACACCGCCGTCTTGATCGCGGGCAGCGACGCCGCCGGGACGCTCTTGTCCACCAGCACCGACACGCTCTGGTTGAGCACGTTGCCCGGCGCCACCACCGTGTGGGTGACGGTCTTGTTCACGCCGTAGTTGGTGTTGGTGGTCTTGTTGGAGTAGTTGGAGCCGCTGCCGCCGCCGGCGGCGCCAGCGGCGTAGGCGGGGATGTTGCCCGCAGTGCCCGAGACGCCCGCGGCGCTGGCGTTGCCGCCCTTGAGCGTCTCCGCCTGCGTCGTCTGGGTCAGCGGCGTGCCCTTCTTGGCGTAGACCAGAGCGTCGGAGGTCGCCTGGTTGGCGTCGACGTTGGCGTTGATGACCACCTGAGCCTTGCCGGCGCCCAACGTCTGGGCCAGCATCGCGTTGACCTCCGAGGTCATCGAGGAGTCGTACTTCTGCTCGGCCGCCTGCTTGGAGAGCATCCCGTCGCCGGCGGCGCCCGAGCCGGAGGTCGGCCACAGCTGCGTGCCGTCAGAGCCGTTCACCGTCACTTTGTTGACACTCAGGCCGGGAACGCTCGAGGCCACCAGCTGCGCAATGCCGCGCACCGACTCCGCCGACAGCTGGCTGCCGCCGAGCAGCACCGACGCGGTCGACGGCTGGGTCTGGTCGGAGAAGAGCTGATCCTGGGTGTTGGGGATCACCAGGTTGACCGTGGCCGCAGTGACGCCGTCGATCGTCTGGATGGTCGAGGCGAGCTGGCCCTCCAGGGCGCGCTCGTAGGTCACCTGCTGCTGGAAGTTGCTCTGGCCGAGCTGCTGGGAGTTGAGCAGCGAGAAGCCCGGCTGCTGGGTGGTGAGCAGCCCGGCGGTGGCCAGGGCCACGCGCGCCTTGGCCGTCTGGCTGGAGTCGACGGCGACGGCGGTGCCGTTGTTCTGCAGCTGGTAGCTGATGCCCTGGGCCGAGAGGGTGCTCGTGATCTTGCCGGTCTGGGCCGGGTCGATGCCGGCCTCCAGCGTCGAGTAGCTGGGCTTGGATGCCATCGACATGACGACCATGAGGAACGCGATGCCGGCAACGGCCGAGCCGATGATGATCGCCCAGCCCTTGGGCGAGAGCTTCTTGACCATTTCTCCGAAGTTGGGCATCCGTTAGACCTGGGTGTTGAAGATCGTGGTTTCAGCCGAGACGAGCTTGTCGCGGATCTGAGCCGCCAGATCCATCGACAGCGACGCGTTCTCGACCGCCGTGACCGCCTGGGTGGGGTCTGACAGCTGACCCGTGGCGAGGCCCTGCGCCGCGCTGGTCGCGTTGGCCTGGGTCTGCTCGAGCGAGCTGACCGCGTTGCTCAGCGCGCCGCTGAAGCTCCCTGATGAGCCCTGGGCGGCGGTGCTGTTCTGAGCCGAGCCGATCCCGCCGACGGAGCCGACGCTCCACTCGGACGGGTTCAGCTGGCCGAGAGCTGGGGAGATCGCCGGAATCACTTGAGCAGGTCCAGCGTCTTGGAGTACATGGTCTTGGCCGTCTGCATCGCGGTGACATCCGCCTGATAGGAGTTGGACTCCGAGATGAGGTCGGTCATCTCGGTGACGGGGTTGACGTTGGGCATCCGCACATAGCCCTGCGCGTTGGCGCCGGGGTGGCCCGGGTCATAGACGAGCTGATCGGGCGTGGGGTCGTTCACGATGCCCGCGACCTGCACGCCGCCCGGGGTGCTGGACTGGCCCAGCGCGCCGGCCAGCTGGGCGCCGAAGCCGCCGCCCACCTGCTGGAGTACGACCTCCTGGCGCTGGTAGGGCTGGCCGTTGGCGCCGTTGGTCGTCTGGGCGTTGGCCAGGTTCTCGGAGGTGACGTCCATCCGGACCCGCTCGGCGGTGAGGCCGGAGGCGGCCAGGTCGATCGCGTCGAAGAAACTCATGACTGGGCGCCGATCGCGGTCTTGAGGATCTCCTCACGCTGAGCGGCGACGGCCGTCAGGTTCTCGTAGAGGAGGCCGTTCTCGGCCAGGTCGGCCGAGTCCTGCTCGCCGGTGACGCCGTTTCCGTCGGCGCTGACGGTGCCGGACTGCACCTGCGGCGTGAAGTTGATCGAGTTCGGCGACTGGCCGGACTGGATGGCGCTGGCCAGGGTGCTCTGGAAGTTGACGTCCTCGCGCTGGTAGCCGGGTGTGTCGGCGTTGGCCAGGTTGTTGGTCAGGAGCGTCTGGCGCAGCATCGAGCCGCGCATGGCGGCCTCGAGGGCAAGCTGAGTGGAATCAAGGAGGGACATAGGTTCAGGTCGCTTGGCACTGGCCCTCCTTGGGCTCTACGTGACCACTCCGTGCGGTCACCACTAATGTCGGCCGTTGACGAGAAGTCTTTAGAGCCTGGTGTGTTAGGAAAGCCCCAGAAAACGTCGCATCGGCGCGGTGGGCACAGCGGACCCCGAGACGCACTCGTGAGAGCGTGTCTCAGGCGGTGGCGGCGACGACCGGCATGCGCGGGCGCACCGGGGCGTATCCGTCGGCCGCGCGCTGGGCCTGGCGGACGCGACCGAGCTCCAGCAGCAGTGCTTCGCGCACGCGCAGCAGCTCGATCTCGACGCGCTTGTGCAACTGGCGGCAGCGCTCCAGCGTCGCCCGGGCCGCCTCGGGAGGCGTGGCCGGCATCGACTCCTGCAGCTCGGTGCGCACGGCCTTCAGCGTCTGCAGCTCGTCGAAGCTGCGCTCGGACACGAGCTGGAGCTCGCGCTCGATCAGCGCCGCCAGGGCATCGTAGGGCTGAAGCTCAGCGCTCATCGACCGGCTGGTCGGCGATCGCCGCCCAGGACTCGCGCAGCTTGCCCAGGATCTCGTCGATCTCCATGATCTTGTTGGGATCCTGGTCGAGGCGAGCCTGGCGCAGATGCGAGAGGGAGAAGGTGTAGATGGACTGCAGGCGGGCCGGCAGCTCGCCCTGATCCATGTCCAGGGTGTTGCGCAGGTGGCGGATGATGTCCTCGGCGCGCGTGAGCTTGTTGTGCGCGGCCGGGATGTCGCGCTCACCCATCGCGGTGGCGGCCTGGTGCAGGAAGCGGCGGGCGCCGTCGTAGAGCATCACGATCAGCTGGCCGGGGGAGGCCGTCATGACCGCGCTGGCCCGGTAGGCGTTGGGGGAGTAGCTGGCGGCGTATGTGCTCATAGGGGTCCTGTCTCACTCCAGGTCGAGTCGAGGGGTACTCCGTGCAGGGTCCGGTGCCGCGCGTGACGTCGGTGCCAGATGCGATCCGTTCGCTCGTCTATGTGATCGGCCGCGGCCGCCGTAAATTGAGGAAAGAACCCGGGAATTCAGCATCCGCCGGACGCCTCCCGGGGGGCGGGTGGGATTGATCAGACGCCTGGCAGCGACGCGATCTGGCTGGTCAGCCAGCTGCTCTCCGACTGGTTTGAGGAGAGCGCCGCCTCGAGCTGCGCGAACTCCTGCACCAGGAAGTTCTGCTTGTCAGTCAGGGCCGACTGCATGCTGGAGATCTGGTTGCCCAGGTTGGAGATCTGGGAGCTGTCGCCGTTGATGCGCGCGTTGATCGTGCCCGACGGATCGGCGGCGTTGTCCACGGTGTCGACGAAGCTGGAGGACCAGCTGGAGAGGATCGACTTCACGCCGCCGGCGTTGGAGGTCAGCATGTTCGTCAACGCCGTGGCGTTCAGCGTCAGGTTGCCGGAGAGCGCTGACTGCGACTCCGCGCCGTTGCCGGTGGTGGCGCCGGTGCTCACGCCGATGTCGTCCATCGTCGCCGCGCCGGTCGGCAGGCCCGAACCGGGCGTGTACATGATCGACCGCATCTGGCTCAGCAGGTCCTGGAGCTCCGGGTCCCCGTACAGCGTGCCCTGCGTCGGGTCGGTGCTGGACGGCTGCTGCGCCAGCTGCGTCTGGACGTCTGAGATCACCTTGTTGTACTGCGTGACGAAGGTGTTGATCGCGTTGGAGATGTTGGTGCTGTTGGGAGCCGGCGCGCCGACGTTCACGGTCACCGGGCCGCTCGTGGTGGTGACCCCGGTCAGGGTCAGGGACACGCCGCCGATGGCGTTGGTGACGGTGTTGGAGGCCGAGTTGCCGCTGACTCCGTCCACGCTGAACAGCGCGTCCTGCCCCGCCTTGGACGACTGGAGTGCCAGCGAGCCGCCGGAGTCGGAGACCGACACGCTCGAGGCGGCACCCGTCTGGCGGGAGGAGAACACGACGGTGCCGGAGTTGGTAGCGGCCGCGTAGACGCTCCCACTGGTGTCGGAGTTGATCGAGTCGACGAAGTCCTGGACCGATTCGCCGGCCTTGATCGTGTACGCGCTCCCGTTGATCGTGATCGCATCGTCGCTGGTGGGGCTCGTGTAGCCGTAGGTAGCCTGGGCCGAGTTGGCCAGCTGCGTCACCGAGACCTGGTAGCCGCCGACGCCGGCGCCGGTCGCGCTCGAGGCCTGAACGCGGGTCGTGTCCGAGGAGGTGACCGCCTGCTGCGTCTCAAACAGAGTCGGGTCGCCCACCGCCAGCGCGTCGGCCGACAGGGTCTGCAGCTCGGACTGGATGCTCGCGAGCTGCTTGTTCGTCGCCGTGAGACCGGTCTGCTGGTTCTGAAGGTTGGTCACCGGCTGCTGGTAGATCGCCATCTCCTCCTGGATGATTTGGTTGGTGTCCAGGCCTGACGCCAGGCCGGTCACCTGCAGACCTCCGCCGCTCAGCGACGACAGGTTGAGGCCGCCGCTGCTGGATGTGGAGGATGAGACGGAGCTTGTTGACATGTCAGGTTCCCTTTCAGTCCGTCAGTCGAGCTTCGCGCCGGCGGCAAGATCGAGAACCGTGTGTCCCGAGAGGCTGCGGAGCGCCACGCCCTCGGAGTCGGTCAGCTCCGCGCTGAGCCGCCCGGTCGTGTCGTCCACGCCGAAGCGCACGTGCCGGCCCGCGGCAGCCAGACGCTCGCACGCCGCATAAGCGGCGGCGATCGCATCCAGCACCTCCGGTGGCGGGGAGGCCGGGATGTCGTCGGAGCGGATGCGCGCGGCACGCGCGGAGCGGACAAAACGAGAAGTCATGCTGCTCTGCGTAATCGAGCGCAGCCCGGTGCAACTTGAGCGCCATCAGCTAGATGTCCAAGAACCCGTGGACCTGGTTCTCAGGCGGCGGCGGCGGCCGGGATGGCGCTGAGCAGCGCCTTGGCCGGGGCCGACGCAGGGTCGAGCTCCAGGGCGGCGGTGGCGAAGTTGACGGCGTCTTCGGGCATCCCCTGCACCACGGCGATCTGGGCAAGACCCACGAGCGAGCGGACGTCGGGCTCCTGCGAGCAGGCGGCCATCCACTCTTGCGCGGCGTTCGCGATCAGGCCGTGCTTGAGGTACATCTGAGCCAGCAATTCGCGCTGCTCGCGGCGCGGCAGGCGTGACCGCTCGAGGACGGGCAGCAGCGCGACGAAGCGCTCCCCGTCGGCTCCGCGCAGCAGCGTCTCGAGGATGACGCCGAGCAGCGGCGCCCCGGCCGCCGTCAGCGGCTCCGTGTCGGTGGCCCCGTCGGCGATCGCCGCCCAGGTCCGGAACACGCTGAGCTCGGCGCTCGACAGTCCGGCGTCGGCTGCGCGCGTCTGCGCCGCCTGCACCTGGTCTGACGTGCCGCGGCCGATGAGACCGCACAGCTCGATCCGGGCCGCCAGGCCGAGGTAGGGGTCGTCTGCGGGCACCGCGCCGGCCACCTGGGCCGCCGCGGCCCAGGCGCCGCGGGCGAGCAGCAGTTCGCCGAGGCTGGTGCGGGCGCGGGCGTTGGCGGGGGCGGCGTCCAGGGCCAGGCGGTACTGATTCTCCGCATCCTCCGTGGCGCCGGCCCGATGCAGGACCGCGGCGACTGTCAGGCGGACGGACGCGGGGAGAGCGTCCAGGCTCTCCAGTCGGGCGGTCACCTCGCCGGGGGCGACGCCGTCCCGGAGCAGGGCGCTGACGTAGGGACCGGCCACGGCCAGAAACTCCGGGTGATGCTCGACGCTCCACTCCAGCGCGGACCGCGCCTCGGCGATCTCGTTGCGCTCGAGGTACAGCTCGCCCAGCGCCAGGCGCGGCAGGAAGGTGCCGCTGCCGACCATGGAGCCGTAGCGAGCGGGGCCGTCGCCCATCTCGATGCAGCGCTGGTAGAGCGCCAGCGCTTCGGCCACGTCGCCCTGGATCAGGGCGATGCGGGCCTGGGCCACCACAAGATCGGTGAACTCCGGAAACAGGCCCAGGCCCTCGGCCGCCGTCGCGCGAGCCTCGACGAGCCGGCCGCCGAGGCGCTGCACCATGACCAATCGGCTGTACAGCGAGGGCGCATACGCGCAGGTCGTGATGCTGCCGTCCTCGGTCAGCAGCGACCGGGCGGTCTTGAGCTCGTCGGTGGCGGCGGACAGGTCGCCGGCCACGATGTACTCCGAGCCGAGGTTGAAGTGCAGGAACGGGGTCTTGGGCGACTCGGCGGCCTGCTGGCGCAGCAGCTCGACGTTGCGCTGGGACTTCTCCTTCGCGTCGCGCACCGCGCCGAGGTACCCGTAGTGGGTGACGCGGACGCCGGTCTGCTCAACGCGCCCCGGGATGTAGGTGGGCAGCGTGTGAGCGATCTGCTCGTGCAGGCGGTCCTTGAAGCGGTACTCGGGGCGGTTGCGGAATACGCGCAGAGCGTTGTTGACCATCGCGGCGCCGTCGCCGAGTTCCCCGGTGTAGCTGGTCTCGACCAGGTAGAAAGCCTCGCGCCACGTGCGGCCGGTGAGCGCCCGCAAGTGCTCCACGTCCTCGCTGACGAGGATCTCGTCGGCGTCGAGGTACATCACCCAGTCGCCGGTGGCGGCCTCGAAGGAGACGTTGCGTGCGTCCGAGAACGACCCGGTCCACGGAAACTCGATGACCTTGGCGCCGAACGACTTGGCGATCTCGACGGTGGAGTCGGTGGAGCCGGTGTCGACGATGATCATCTCGTCCACCGCGGGAGCGACGGCCGCGAGGCAGCGCGGCAGCATCTGCTCCTCGTCGCGCACGATCATGCAGAGGCTGAGGGTCAGTCCGGTGGCGGGCTTGGCGCGATTGGCCACGCTGGTCGCGCGGCGGCCCAGGCCAGGCAGAGAGGCGTGCAGCGGGCGGGTCCGGCGCCCGGCGCGCTTGCGGCGGGCGACCTCCTGGAGATTGCGCTCCGCGGTATGCAGCGAGGGATCGAGCCGGCGGGCGGCGCGGAACAGCGCCTGGGCCGCGTCGAGGCTCCACAGCTCATACAGGGCCACGCCGGCGAGGTTGAGGATGGTCGGCTCGCTGGGTGTCGTCTCCAGCATGGTCAGGGTGGCCTCGGCGATGGCGACGTACACGCGCGTGGCCAGGCCCTCGGACGCCTGCGCGGTGACGGAGAAGCCGGCGTCGATCAGGGCCAGCCGCGCGTGGAAGCGGCGCTGGGGGTCGGTCAGCTCGTCGGCGGTAACGAAGAGCGCGCTGAACGCGGGGACGTCGCCACTGGTCAACGCCGTGCGCGCCTGGAACACCAGGCTCTCGGCGGTGACGGTCGGCCGGGCGGCGGGGGTGGGCTGAAGGGTGTTGCCAGTGAGGCGAAGAGCCATAGGGAGATCCTTACCGAGGGAGCACCCTCATCATCGGCCCGTCTTCAGCCGGACTTAAGTCCAGGTCCGGCCGGGAACGCTCAAGGGTCAGCCGCGGCGGCGGGCCTCGGCCGCATCCAGCCGATACGCCCAGGCCAGCGCCTCAGCCACGCCGCGCCAGAGCGCCTCGGGGACGTGGGCGCCGAGATTCAGGGCGGCCAGCGCCTCCACCAGAGCGGGGTCCTCGCGCACGGGCACGCCCGCCTCGCGCGCCGCCGCGACGATCCGCTCGGCGAGCAGGCCGGCTCCGGTCGCCGTCACCGTGGGCGCGACCTCCCCGTGGGTGTAGTGAAGCGCGGTGGCGCGCCGGCGCGGCGGCGGCGGATCAGGCATAGAGATCCAGCGGCTCGCGGCGTGGGGCAACGGTCACCGACACGGCCCGGCCGGGGATCACGGCGGCCAGTGCCTGGCGCAGGCGCTCGGCGTCGGCCCGGGCGAGGTCCAACGTCTGCCCGGGGGCCACGCTGACGCCCAGGTGCAGCGCCCCCGCGTCCATCTGGAAGCGCAGGTCGACCGCGCCCAGAGCGGGTGCGTCATAGCGCAGCAGCACGTTGTGGCGCTCCTCCGAGCCTCCGCCGCGGGCCCCGCCGGCATCGCGCTCGGTGACCTGGACGCTGCCGCCGCCGGGCAGCGGCACGGCGGGCGGCGCGGCCATCGTCGGGTCGGGAAGCGGCTGGTGCACGGGCTGGGTCTGGGCCTGCTGGGCCTGCTGGCCGGGGTCGGCGTCGTGCGGGTCGGTGATCGTCAGGAGCACCCGCTCGGCGGTCACGTCCTTGACCACCAGGCGCAGGTCCTCGCCCGCGCGCACGCTCTCGGGCAACTCGGCGTCCAGGAGATAGCCGGCGATGCTCAGCGAGCCGCGCCCGCCCGGCTGCTGGGCGACCACCCGCGCCATCACCGCGCGCCCGGGCACGATCTTGATATCGGGGCCCACCAGCACGCGTAACGCGCGCAGGTCGACGGCCAATGGGGCAAGCATCGGGGCAGAGTCTGACTCAGCGTCCCTGCGCGTGCGGCTGGCGAGCGTCGGAGAACCCGAACCCCACACGCCCGAGGACAACGCTCCGCGCGGATCCGCGGCCGCCGGGGTGATTTTGGCGTCGCTATCTAGCGGGGGAAATCGAGCCAGCACGTCCCCCAACGCCTCCCGCGGGCCGGCCGCTCCTCGGTGCCCGCTTCGGAAGCGGTCGTTGACGTTCGCCCCCGCCCGGCCCCGCCGCCACTGATTCCGAAGCCGCCACCCTGACGTGCGTGGAGGGATCTGAGTCAGGCTCTAAAGAACTGTGCAGCACCGGTCGATCAACTCCCTACGATGGATCCCGGTCTCTACATCGCTGCGTCCGGCATGCTCGCCGAGCAGGTTCGTCAGAGCCAGCTCGCCAACGACCTATCCAACGCCTCGACCCCGGGCTACAAGCCCGATCAGGCCGAGCAGCAGAGCTTTGGCGCGCTGCTGTTGTCCAACACCACCACCGGCCAGCAGATCGGCGCCATCAACACCGGGGTTCGGATTGACAAGGTGGTCACCGACACCTCTCCCGCGGCGCTCAACCAGACCGGGCAGCCGCTGGACTTCGGGATCGCCGGCACCGGCTACTTCGCGCTGCGCACCGGCCAGGGCATCCGCTACACCCGCGACGGCCAGTTCCAGTCCAACGCGTCAAGCCAGCTCGTCGACAGCCAGGGCAACCTCGTCCTCGGCCAGAACGGCCAGCCGGTCAGCGTAAGTGCCAAGGGCACCGTGCCCGGCTCTGCGCTGGGCGTCTTCAACGTGCCCAACGTCGCCAAGCAGGGCAACAACCTCTTCAGCGGAACCTCCGCCGGTCGTGCCGGCGGTGTTGTCCGCCAGGGCGAGCTCGAGGCCTCGGGCGTCGACCCCGTCCAGACCATGACCGACATGATCGCCTCGCTGCGCGCCTACCAGGCGGGCCAGAGCGCGATCCAGTCGATCGACCAGACGATGCAAGAAAACGCTCAGAGCGTCGGCTCACTCGGAGGCTGATACATGTTGCAAGGTTTGTACGCCGCGGCCTCGGGGATGGAGGCGCAGCAGAATCAGTTCAACGCCATCGCCAACGACATGGCGAACATCGACACGCCGGGCTACCAGGCGACCGAGGTCGGCTTCCAGGACCTGCTCTACAGCAGCGCGGGCTCGGCCAGCGGCAGCCCCGACATCGCCACCGGGGCCGGCTCGCAGTCGGCGATCGTCGGCCGCAGCTTTGCCCAGGGCGCGATCCAGAACACCGGACGCTCGCTCGACGTGGCCATCCAGGGACCCGGCTACCTTCAGGTGCGCCGCGACGACGGCACCGTCGGCCTGACCCGCAACGGCACGCTCCAGGTCAACGCCCAGGGCGAGATCACCAACCAGGACGGCAACCCGCTGGTGCCGCCGCTCAAGCTCCCCAAGGGCACCGACGCCGACAACATCAAGATCGAGACCAACGGCCAGGTCATCTCCGGAAGCCGCACGATCGGCAAGCTCGCGCTCGTCAACGTCCCGGCTCCCAACCAGCTTCAGCCCGACGGGGACAGCATGTTCAGCGTCACCGCGGGGAGCGGCGCCACCCGCCCGGCCACCGGCTCCTCGATTCAGCAGGGCGCGCTCGAGGGCTCCAACGTCGACGTCGCCCAGGACATGACGACGATGATCAACGCCCAGCGCAGCTACCAGATGGCCAGCCAGGCGATCCAGTACCAGGATCAGATGCTCCAGATCGCCGACCAGATCAAGAAGTAGCGATGAGCGCCATCTCCGCCACCACTTCGCTGCCCGCGAGCACCCTGCCGCTCATGGACCCGGCCAACGAGCCGGCGAGCATCCGCAACGGCGACCAGAAGGCCAAGAACGCCTACCAGACCGGCATGGCCTTCGAGAACGTGCTCGTCAACGAGCTTGCGCAGCAGATGACCGCCACCGTGCCGGGCCTGGACGGGTCCGACGACGGCCTGGGCGGGACCACGGACTCCGGCGACTCCGGCGACTCCGGCAGCACCGGCGGGGTCGGCGGGGGCGGGCTCGGTGCGTACGCCTCGCTGCTGCCCCAGACGCTGGCCAACAGCATCGCCTCCGGCGGCGGCACGGGGATCGCCATGGAGATCGCCAAGTCAATCGATCCCGCGTTGGGAGAGCCCCAGAAATGAGCATCGTCGTCGCATCCGACCAGTCCGACGGGGTCCTCACCAACGATGTGATCGCCCACCTTGACGCCCAGCTCGTGTCGGCTCGGCGCCTGCTCGGGATCGTGCTGGAGCAGGGCGCGGCCATCCGCCGTCGTGACGTGGCGCAGGTCGTCTCACTGACCGGCATGCTCCAGGCCGAGCTGCAGCGCCGCGCGCTCATCGAGCGCGACCGCGCGCGCCTGCTCGAACGGGCCGGCGCCCAGCTCGGGGTCGCCCCCACAGCCGTGTCGATGAGCCTCCTCGACGCCATCATGGATCCCTCTCGCGCTCAGCTGGCGCACGCCCGCAGTGCCGAGCTGCGCGGCATCCTCGAGGAGGTCCAGCGCGAGCATCACGTCAACCGGGCGCTGATGAACCAGGAGCTGGCGTTCCTGGATCACCTGCTGCGCCTCGCGGACTCCGATCGCCACCTGGGCTATGACTCGGCCGGTGACCACAACCGCGTGAACGCCCCGCGCCTGTCCAGCCGTCACCGCACCCTGGACCTCGAGGTCTGAGGCCCCGATGACTGTCCCCGCCTTCACCGGATTACAGACGGCGCTGAGCGGCCTCCAGGCCGCTCAGGCTGCGATCGACACCACCAGCGAGAACATCTCCAACGCCAACACGGCCGGCTACACCCGCCAGCGCGTGAACCTGGTGGAGAGCGGCGCGATGACGATCCCGGCGCTCACCCAGCAGGGCGGCGGCACCCAGCTCGGAACCGGCGTGTCGATCCAGGACATCAGCCGCATCCGCGACCAGTTCCTCGATGTTCAGTACCGGGCGCAGAACACCGCCACCAGCAACGCCAACAGCAACGCATCGGAGCTGGCGCAGGTGCAGACGGCGATCAACGAGCCCTCCAGCGACGGTCTCCAGAGCGTGATGTCGAACTTCTGGAGCGCGTGGACCGCGCTGGGCACCACCCAGAACGCGTCGACCCTCCAGGGGGTCGTCAACGCCGGCCAGACGCTGGCCTCGACGTTCAACGCGGTGGCGCAGCAGATGCAGACCGTCCAGTCGCAGGCGTCCCAGCAGTACGCCACGTTGACCGGCGCGAACGGTCAGGTCCAGCAGGATGCCCAGCAGATCGCGACGCTCAACGCGCAGATCACCCAGGCCACGCAGGCCGGTCAGTCCCCCAATGCCCTACTGGACCAGCGCGACAACCTGATCGACAACCTCTCCAGCCTGGCCCAGGTGTCGGTGAGCACCGGCTCCAACGGCGCGGTCACGATCAACTTCGGCGACGCGTCCTCGCCGCTGGTCAGCGGCACCACCGTCACCTGGCCCCAGACGCTGACCTCGGCGTCCGGCGGTCAGCTCGGCTCGTTGCTCAACCTCAGCTCCGCCACCGGCCCGATCGGCTCGATGCTGTCCTCCATGGACAACGTCGCCGGCCAGGTCATCTCCTCGGTCAACGCGCTGCAGCCGTCCAGCCCATTCTTCACCGGCACATCGGCGAGCACGATCGCCGTCTCGGCCAATCCGTCGACGGTCCAGACGTCGAGCTCCAGTACGTCCGGCGCCGACCTGGCCCAGTCCATCGGCAACCTCGCCGGCGGCACCGCCGATCAGTCCTACGCGGCCTTCGTCGCCCAGGTCGGCAACAGCGTCCAGTCGGCCAACAGCACCCAGGCCACCCAGCAGGCGGTCCTCACCGCGGTCTCCAACCAGCGCCAGAGCGTGTCGGGCGTCTCGCTGGATGAGGAGATGACCAACCTGATCCAGTTTCAGCAGGCCTACCAGGCGTCGGCGCGCGTGATGAACGCCATCAACAGCACGCTCGACACCCTCATCAACTCCGTCGGAGCGGGGCTGTAGGTCATGCGCATCACCACTCAGATGACCACGACCGGCGTCCTGGCCAACATCAACAACGTCCAGCAGCAGCTGGCGACGACCCAGCAGCAGCTGTCGACGGGCCTGAGCATCAACCAGCCGTCGGACAACCCCTACGGCGCCAGCCTCGCCATCCAGCTCAAGAACGACCTTCAGAACCTCGGCAACTACCAGTCGAGCGTCACCGACGGCACCGCCTGGTCCTCGGCCGCGGACACCTCGCTCTCGAACGTCATGAGCATGCTGCAGCGGGCGCAGGAACTGACCATCCAGGCCTCCAACGGCGACGAGTCAGCCACTGACCTGTCGGCCACCGCCGACGAGATCGACCAGCTCGCCGACGCGATGAAGCAGGAGGCCAACGCTCAGTACAACGGCCAGTACATCTTCAGCGGCACGGCCACCGGCACCGCGCCGTACTCCACCTCCACCGGCGACGTCTTCCAGGGGAACACCGGCTCGATCCAGCGCACGATCGGCCCCAACTCCAACCTCCAGGTCAACGTCGACATCTCCGGCCTGCTCGGCAGCGGCAGCGGCGCCGCCGACGGCAAGCTGCTGGACACCCTGCGCATGGTCGCCGCCGACATGCGCAGCGGCAACTCGACCGGTGTCGCCGACCTGTCGAGCAACCAGCTGGGCAACCTTCAGAACAGCCTGAACAGCCTCGAGCAGCTTCAGGCCAACGTCGGCGCCGTGCAGAACCGACTGAGCATGGCCTCCACCCGGATCCAGGGGCTTCAGAACAGCGACACCGCTGCTCTCTCCAATGACGAGGACGTCAACATGGCCCAGGCCATGACCACCTTCTCCAACCAGCAGGCGGCCTTCACCGCCGCGCTGCGGGCGGGTGCGAATATCGTTCAGTCCTCGTTGATGGACTTCCTCAACTGACGAGAAACTGATATCCAAGACCTGATCCCCAGGTAGAGGAGCAGCTTTGGCACTCGCGATTGAGAGTACGCGCTTCGGGCATGTCGAAATCGACCCGGACACGGTCATCGAGTTTCCCGACGGGCTCATCGGGCTCGGCGGCTCGCGCTACGCGCTGCTGACGAGCGACCCCAGCAGCCCGTTCTTGTGGTTGCATTGCATCGATGATCCGAGCCTCTCGCTGCCGGTGACCGATCCCCACCGCTTCTTCTCCGGCTACCAGGTCGAGCTCACCGACGAGGACGGCGAGCGCCTCGGCCTCGACGACGCCACGCCCGTGGACGTCTACGTGACGGTCGTCGCCAGCTCCGAGCTGTCGGATTTCACCGCCAACCAGAAGGCGCCGATCCTCATCTGGAACGGCCAAGGGACCCAGATCATCAACCAGGCGCCCGGCTGCGAGCTGCGCGCGCCCCTGTTCGCCGAGGTCATGGGCTCGGCCGGGGACCCCTCCTAATGCTCAACATCACTCGCCGCCGGGGCGAGCGCGTGGTTCTCGGCGACGATGTCTTCATCTCCGTCCTGGAGGTCTCCGGCCAGACCGTCCGCCTCGGCATCGATGCGCCCCGCTCGGTGCGCGTCTACCGCGAGGAGATCTGGCTCGAGGTCAAGCGCGAGAACGAGGCCGCTGCCCACGCCGCCGGTGCCTCGCTGCCCGCCGACCTGCCGGCGCCGCTCAAGAGCGATGTCGATGGCGGCAAGCGCGCCACGCAGGTCAACCCGACGCCGCCGCAGCAATAGGGCGCGGCACCACTCCACGCTAAACCGGGCGCCCATCCCGGTCACACGCCACCATCGCGGCGGCCTGCACCCGCGTCCGCGCCCCCAGCTTGTTGGCGCCGTTGCGGATGTGGGTGCGCACGGTCTCCAGCGATAGGAACAGGCGGTCGGCGATCTCCGGCCCGCGGTAGCCGTCGGCCAGCAGGCCCAGCACCTCGCGCTCGCGCGGGCTGAGCTTCGTCAGGCGGCGCGCCGCCGGAGTGGAGGCCAGGAGCGACGCCACCTCGGGGTCGACGTAACGGCCTCCGCCGGCGACGGTCCGCAGCGCGTCGATCAGCGTCTGCACCGGGCAGGAGGTGAGCAGCAGCCCGGGCGCGCCGAGCTGGGAGGCGGCGACGAGCGGCGCCCGGGGCTCCCCGTAGCCGGTGCAGAGCACCAGGGGAGCGCCGCCCGCCTGCAGCGCATCGCGGGCCAGCGCGACGCCGTCGCCGACGTGGCGGCGGATCTCGAGCAGGGCCACGTCATGGCCACCGTTGAGCAGCTCTGAGCGGGCCTTGCGAGGTTCGTCGGACCCGATGGCGACGCTGAAGCCGGCCTCGCGGAGCAGGAGCTCGAGCCCTCGCCGGGCGGCGAGGTGATCATTGACGATCAGCACCTGTGGTTGGCTGGCCTCCATCACGCCTTCTCCCGACGCTGCATAGGCATCCACCGTACACATCTACCGCAAAATGGGGATGTGCGAAACCCCCGCGGCGGTCGACATAAATCCGGGGTGTTCGCGACCTTGCACCCCTCAGCCGGAGCCCCGCCGCAGGGGCGCCCGGATCCCTCGTGAAGATCGAAACCCAAAGTTGGTGAGATGGCTACTACGGAACGTGCCGGACGGTTGTCGGCTGAGAAGGCCCTGGACCTGTGGCGGGAGTATCAGCGGACCGGTGATCCCCGGCTGCGCGACCGCCTCGTCCTGACGTTCGCCCCCATGGTGAAGTACATCGTGTACCGCAAGATCCGGGAGATGCCGGCGCGCTGCGAGGTGGACGACTTCATCTCCTGTGGCCTGGAGGCCCTGATCAAGTCCATCGACCGCTACGACCCGGACAAGGGCGCCACGCTGGAGCAGTTCGCGTGGACCCGGATCCACGGCGCCGTGCTGGACGAGCTGCGCCGCAACGATTGGGCTCCGCGCTCCCTCCGGCGTCTCGACCGTGAGATCGGCAAGGCCCGCGACAACTTCCTGAACCTCTACGGCCGGCGTCCCACCCGCGAGGAGCTCGCGGACGCGCTCGGCGTCACCGTGGCCGACCTCGTCCGCCACCAGGACGAGCTGGCGCAGGCCTCCGTGGGCTCGCTCAACGCGCTCGTCAACGGCGAGGACGATCTCGTCACCGAGCGGATCGACACCCTGATCTCAGACGACGCCGATGCCGACCCGGAGACCTTCGCCATCACCGGCGCTGCCAAGGAGCGCTTCCGCGAGGCGTTCGAGTGCCTGGCCCCGCGCGAACGCAAGATCGCGATCCTGCTCTACGTCCACAACCTGACGCTGCGCGAGATCGGCGAGATCCTCGGGGTCACCGAATCCCGCATCTGCCAGCTGCACGCGCAGATCCTCAAGACGCTCCGCGCGCGCCTGGCCAACCACGAGCAGCTCTTCACCGCCGTCGCGGCCTGACCCGCGCCACCACCACGACTACGACGGGTAGTCGTAGAACCCCTTGCCCGTCTTGCGTCCGTGGTGGCCGGAGACGACCATGCGCTTGAGCAGCGGCGTCGGGGCGTACTCGGGGCGCTTGAACTCCTCATACAGCGAGTCGCAGATCGCGTACAGGACGTCGAGGCCGATGAAGTCGCACAGAGTCAGCGGCCCCATCGGGTACCCGCATCCGAGCCGCATGCCGTCATCGATGTCCTCTCGGGTGGCGAACCCGTCCTCATACATGCGCACGGCCGCCATCAGGTAGGGGACCAAGAGCATGTTGACGATGAAGCCAGAGCGGTCCTTGGTGCGGATCGGCCTCTTGCCCATCCCGGTCGCGAAGCCCTCTGCGACCTCCACGGTCTCCGCGGAGGTGTCGAGCGCTACCACCACCTCCACGAGCTTCATCACCGGGACCGGGGAGAAGAAGTGCAGCCCGATCACCCGCTCCGGGCGTTGCGTCCAGGCCGCCAGCTCGGCGATCGGGATCGATGACGTGTTGGAGGCCAGGAACCGAGCGCCGGGCAGCGCCTCGTCCAGGCGCTGGAACAGGTTGCTCTTCACCCGCGGGTCCTCCGTGACCGCTTCGAGCACGGCGTCCACGCCGTCGAGATCTGAGAACTCACTGGTGTAGGCGATCCGCGCCGTCAGGCCCTCGGCCTCCTCGGCGGTGAGCTTGCCGCGCGACACCGCCCGGTCCACCGACGTCGCCAGCCGCTCCCGGGAGCGCTTGAGCGGCGCGGCCTCGGGCTCGAACACGGTCACGTCGATCCCCGCCGAAGCGGCCGACTCGGCGATGCCTGAGCCCATGAAGCCCGCCCCGACGACGCCGACGCGGGACACCCCGGTGGCGGCGGCCATCAGCAGCCTCCCAGCCGGCGCAGCCGGGCGCGGTAGGTCTGCATGTCGCGGTGGACGAAGTCCGAGTGGGTCTGGGAGCGCAAGGAGGTCACGTCCTCGTGGTGGTAGGGGCTGGACAGGCTTTCGGCGTGGCCGATCACGTTCCGGATCTGGATATTGAAGCGGCACTGCAGCCAGTGCACGAGCGTCAGGCTCGACGCCATCTGGTGGGCGTCGCCAAGGACCTGGGCGTCGCTGAATCCCACGTGCTCGATCCCGATCGCGGTCCAGTTGAGGCCGACCGTGTGGCGGCACATCGTCTGCAGCGACACGAGCTGATGGATGACGCCGCCGGAGTCGATGACGAAGTGGGCGCACGTGGCCGGCAACTCGTGCAGCTCGGCGTCAGGGACGTCTGAGGCGAACGTGTTGAACGTCGAGGAGTAGCTCCCCTCGGTGTAGTGGATGACGATCACGTGGGGATGGATGAGCCGCCAGGTCGGCTTCATGAAGCTCCCGTAGTGACGCCGGACATAGGCCGTCATCTGCGCTTTGCGCGTGGCGCCGAACGGGATCGGGTCCCAGACGATCCGCGGCTTGTGCGCGGTGCCCGCCGCCACCGCCGGCGCGTGGGACCCCACCGCCGCCGCGGCGATCGCCAATAGGGCCATCAGCCACCTCAGCATTGCTACAGCGTGCCATGTCGCGGCGCTTCTATCCTGCGCCGTCGTGAAGCCGGCGCTCATCATCACCCATCTCCCCGACCGCCAGGTGGGGATCGTGCGCGAGTCGCTGCACGGCGGCGGCTGCGACGTGATCGAGCGCAATCCGGGCGATCCCGAGCCGCTGCCGGCGGCGGCGGAGATCGCGGGCATCGTCACGCTCGGTGGCCGCCAGAGCGCCACGCGCGTGCAGGAGGACCCGTTCCTGGCCGCCGAGGTGAAGCTGCTGGAGTCGGCGCTCAATGAGGGCGTCCCGGTGCTGGGCATGTGTCTGGGCGCACAGCTCCTGGCCGTGGCCGCCGGCGGTCGCGTTTCCTATACCGGCGCCATGAACGCCGGCTGGCCGGAGATGACGCTCCTGCCCGCCGTCGGCGGCGATCCCCTGTTCGACGCGTTCCCGGGGCGGCTCCCGGTGCTCAAGTGGCACGAGGACATCATCGAGATGCCCCCTGGCGCCATCGAGCTCGCGACCACCCCGGGGCCCGGTGTGGCGCTGTTTCGTGTGGGCGAGCGCGCCTGGGGCAGCCAGGCGCACCTGGAGCTGACGGCGCCGATGCTGATCGAGGGCTGGACCGTCGACCCCGGCGACATCGCCGAGATTGAAGGCGCCGGTCACCGCATCGAGGACTTCCGCGCGGCCAGCCGCGACCACCTGATCGCCCAGATGGCCGCGGCGCGGCCGATGTTCAGCGCCTTCGGACGGCTGGCTACTTCTTCTTCGGCTTGATCGTGAGCGTCAGGTTGCGGGCGCTCACCTTCGTGTGCTTGGCCACGGTCTCGGTGATGGTGCTCCCGACCTTGATGTGACCCTTCTTGGCGGCCAGGTACTTCTTGCCGCCCGCGGTGAGCTTGACCGCGAGCTTGTGGGCGCCGGACTTGGTGATCGTGAACTTGCCCTTGGCCAGGGTCACGTTCTTCGGCTTCTTCTTCTTGAGCGCCACCGAGGAGGTGTGCACGGTCACCGTGGACGAGGTGATCGTGATCGTGATCGTGCACGGCAGCGACGTGCACGTCACCGTGACGGTGACCGTCGTCCCGTTGTCCGTGGCGCCGCCGCCGACGCTGGCCGGCGAGATCGCGTCCGCGGCCTGGAAGGGCTGCGCGAGCACCGAGCCGTTGTTGGTCCAGGCGGCCCAGCCCTGCCCGGCGCCGTTGACCCCGTTGGTCGCGTTGGCGTCCTGGCCGTCCTTGTCGGCCTGGAGCACGCCGCTGGCGAACGACTTGCCCCCATCGGCACTGTAGGACAGGTTGATCGGGCCGCCCGCTCCGTCGAGCAGGTAGGTCCCATAGATGCCGCCGGCGCCGTCCTGGGCGAGCGCCGCGTCGCTCTCTGACTGGTTGGCTACGTTGACCAGCGGCGTGTCGAACTTCATCGTCGCGGCGTCGAAGCGGTGATACACGGTTGTGCTGGTCGCCTCACTTGTCTCGAGCACGCCGAAGCCGCTCGGGCCGCCGCCGACGCCGGGGTTCTCGACGTTGCAGTCGGCCTGGGTGGCCGGCACCTTCCACGCGCTGCCCGGCGACCCGGGCGAGATGTTGTAGCTGTTGGTGGCACTCTGGTTGCCCGAGCCGTAAACGTAGGCAGTGCCGAAGGGTGCCTGCACCGAGCACCCCAACGGGCCGTTGGTGAAGTTGGTGTCGAAGATGCCCAGCACGCCCGGCTGAGCGCCCGCCTGCGCGGCGAACTGGCCGAACGGGTTGGTGATCTGGTCCGGGTTGGTGTTGGGCTGGAGCGTGGCGAAGCCGGCCGGGCACGTCGCCACCGAGCACTCGGGCGGGCTCGCCAGCGGGAACGCGTTGAACGTCGGCGGCCCAGCCGCGGTGTCCCAGCCGAAGCCCAGCACACCGGTCCCCGGCACGATCACTGCGCTCAACGGGCCCGTGTCGGCGTTGAGGATCCCGCTGGTCACCGACAGTCCGCCGTTGATGAGCGCCCACGTCGCCCCGCCGTCGGTTGATTGCCACTCCTGTTCGGGCGTGTAGTCCTGGGCATTGTTGCCGGCGGCGCCGAACACGTCGGCGAGGATGATCATCGTGCCGCCGTCCGCGAGCACGTGCACGCCGTCGATGGCCTGCGCCGAATCCGCCGGCTGGAGGTTGCCCGAGTGCGAGCACGCCGTCGCGCCGACCGGCAGGACGCAGTACTGCACGAAATCGAAAGCGCCGGCCACGTGCTTGTCGTCGTTCCACGCGATGAGTGCGTCGCCGCTGCTTGAGACCGCCACTGACGGCGGGTCGTTGGTCAGCGGCGAACCGACCGTCACCACCTTCCCCGCCCCCAGCGCGCTCGCGCAGAGCGCCATCGCCGCCACTGCCGCGAGCCCGCAGGCGCGCGCCACCGTGCCACACACCGTGCGGCCGAGTTCACCCCACATACCCCATCCCCTTCTCTTCGATCCCGATAGACGTGAGGCGGGCCACTTCGGGGGGCCTCGCCCGCCGCGCGGCAGCATCCTACATCCCGGGTTGTTGGTCAACGGTTAGCGCGGCACGAACCGCAGCCGTGGCGCCGTCTGGCCGCCACCGGCGGTGAACATCGCCGTCGCGCGGTTGAGCTCGAAAGTGAGCGTGGCCCCGTCTTCGGTGACGACTTCGAGCCGGCGCCCGTCCTCGGCCACCTCTCTGACCGTGCCATGCACGCTCGCGCCGAGGTAGTCGACCAGGACCGACCCACCGACCTCGGGCATCGCGCGCAGGGGCACGCGCCAGTGATAGCACCGAACCCGCGCGGCCCGCCAGGGTGGCTACATGCCCATGGCCTCCGAGGCCATGCGGGCGCCCTGCAGCCGCGACGAGATCTTCTGCATCGCCACGTCGCGCGCGAAGTCCGGCGAGCCGTGCCGGGGCTTGACGTCCCGGCTGAACGGAGAGAACCCGCAATCGTCGGTGGCCCCGAGCCTGTCCATCGGGATGTGTTTGGCCGCCATCGTCAGCTCGTCCCGGACGTGCTCGGGCGTCTCGACCTCGGGGTTGAGCGGGTCGATGACGCCCATGAAGCACATCTGCGAGACGCCGTCGGCGTCGTCGCGGCGGTACTGGCCACACATCCGATACACGCTCTCGCGGTCCTCCTCCGACGCGCACTGGATGAGGAAATAGCCCGCGTTCATATCGAACATGTGCTCCAGCAGCATCTCGTACGGGACCTCCTTGGAGTGCACGGAGTCACAGTCGCCTCCGGGGCAGGTGTGGATCCCGATGTTTTGGCGCTCCTCGGGGGTGAACCGCGCGAACAGCTGGTTGTTGAGGTCGATGAACTCCTGCAGCATGTTCTTGCCGGTCCAGGGGTTGCGCGAGTCGTTCTTGTTGGCCAGTCGCCCCTCGGTGAAGTCCACCGAGACGCGGACCGCGCCCGCGTCGAAGCACTGGCGGATGTCCTTCTCCGCCTCGTTGACGCAATCCATCAGGAATTGCTCGCGCGGATAGCCGTCGATCTCATCCTCCAGGGGGTAGAGCAGCATCATCATCGACGGGGAGATGACCGCCTGCTTGACCGGATGAGTGGCGATCTTCCGGTTCTTGGTCACGTACTCCGAGGCGTAGGTCTTGTAGCGGAACGGGCCCTGCGTGATCCGCGGCAGCTGGCGGTTGTGGCCGTCGTCGAAGATGGCGAAGAACTGTCCGTCGCCCGCCAACCCGTCAGCCAGGCCGGTGCCGGCCAGCGTGTCCGTCAGGTTGTAGGTGGCGAAGCTCGACTCGCGCTGCTCCCCGTCGGTGACGATGGGCTCGCCCGTCGCCTCCAGCCGCTTTATGGAGTCGGTGGCCGCGGCATCCTGGGCGGCCTGCAGATCGCCCAGTGAGATCTTGCCCTCGTCATAGTCGGCGTAGGCCTGCTGCAACGACATCGGGCGCGGCAGCGACCCGACGAGCTCGGTGGGAATGGGCACGTGTGTCCTCTCCTGCTGCAGATGAATGGGGAATGAGACCGACCGGTCTCCCTCGCGCCAACATACTCCGGCCCCCAGCCCCCGTCAAGACGGCGCGCCCAGGCCGTTGTTGTTGAGGGCCGCTAACCTGCGCGGCCGCGCGGAACGAGACGAATCAGAGAAAGCGAGGCCCCTGGATGGCCGCTCCTACACGGCAGTACCTGTTCACCTCGGAATCGGTCACGGAGGGCCACCCCGACAAGATCGCCGACCAGATCTCCGACGGCGTCCTCGACGCGGTCCTCGCCCAGGACCCGCACGGGCGGGTGGCCTGCGAGACGTTGGTGAACACCGGCCTCGTGGTCGTCTCCGGCGAGATCTCCACCACGGCGAGCTTCGACGTCCAGGACATCGCGCGCGAGACGATCCGGGGCATCGGCTACACCGATGCGTCGCTCGGCTTCAGCGCCGACTCCTGCGCGGTCCTCAACGCCGTGGACAAGCAGTCCGCCGACATCGCCCAGGGCGTGGACGCCGCGTATGAGTCGCGCCAGCAGGAGAACGGCTCCACCCACGCCGACGAGTTCGACACCGCCGGCGCGGGCGACCAGGGGATGATGTTCGGCTACGCCACCAACGAGACGCCCGAGCTCATGCCGGTCCCGATCGCGCTCGCCCACCGGCTGGCGCGGCGCCTGGCCGAGGTTCGCAAGGACGGCACGCTGGACTACCTGCGCCCGGACGGCAAGACCCAGGTCAGCGTCCGCTACGCGGATGGGGTGCCGGTGGGCATCGAGAAACTGCTCATCTCCACCCAGCACGCCGAGGGCACCGAGGCGCGCCTGCGCGACGACCTCTGGGAGCACGTGGTGGCGCCGGTGCTCCCCGATCACCTCTACGAAGAAGCGGCGCTGCGGCCAGACTTCCTCGTCAACCCCACCGGGCGGTTCGTCATCGGCGGCCCCGTCGGGGACTGCGGGCTGACCGGGCGCAAGATCATCGTCGACACCTACGGCGGCATGGCCCGCCACGGCGGTGGCGCGTTCAGCGGCAAGGACCCGTCCAAGGTCGACCGCTCCGCCGCCTATGCCGCGCGCTGGGTGGCCAAGAACATCGTCGCCGCCGGCCTGGCCGACCGGGCCGAGGTGCAGGTGGCCTACGCGATCGGCGTGGCGCGTCCGGTGTCGATCATGGTGGAGACGTTCGGGACCGAGGCGGCGGGGCTGTCGCCCGAGCGGATCGAGGCGCTTGTCTCTGACCGCTTCGACCTGCGTCCCGCATCGTTCCGCCAGCGCCTGGACCTGCATCGCCCCATCTACCAGAAGACCGCCGCCTACGGCCACTTCGGCCGCGAAGACGAGGCGGACTTCACCTGGGAGCGCACTGACGAGGCCGCGGCCCTGCGCGACGCGGCTGGCCTGGCCGAGGAGGTCGCCGCGTGACCATCACCGTGGTCGGCTCGATCGCCTACGACACGGTCGAGACCCCATTCGGGGTGCGTGAGCGGATGCTGGGCGGCGCGGCGACGCACTTCGCCCTGGCCGCCTCCCTGTTGGACGAGGTGCGGCTCGTCGGCCCCGTCGGCGATGACTTCGGGGACGCCGACCTCGCCGTGCTCCAGACCCGTGGCTCCAACATCGACGACGTCGAGCGCGTCGCGGGCGGCAAGACGTTCTTCTGGAGCGGCCGCTACGGCTGGGACCTCAACACCCGCGAGACGCTGGACACCCAGCTCAACGTGTTCGAGCACTTCGCGCCCAAGCTGTCGCAGGCCTCCCAGGACTGCGACGCGCTGTTTCTGGCCAACATCCAGCCGGGGCTCCAGCTTCAGGTCCGCGAGCAGTGTCGGGCGGCGCGCTTCGTCGCGCTGGACTCGATGAACCTGTGGATCGACATCGCGCGAGACGAGCTGCTCGAGGTCATCGGCCGGGTCGACTGTCTCATGCTTAACGACGAGGAGCTGCGCCAGCTCACCGCCAAGCCCAATCTCATCTCGGCCGCCCGCGAGATCCTCGGCTGGGGCCCGACGGTCGTCGTGGCCAAGCAGGGCGAGTACGGATCGGCGCTGATCACCGCGGACGACTTCTTCGCGCTGCCCGCCTATCCCCTGCACGAGGTTATCGATCCCACCGGTGCCGGCGACAGCTTCGCCGGCGGGTTCGTCGGGTTCATCGCCAGCCAGATCGACGGCGGGGTGAACCAGGCGGTGCTGCGCAACGCGATGGCCTACGGGACCGCGATCGCCTCGTTCAACGTCGAGCGCTTCGGGACCGAGGGGCTCGAGGCGGTGGACACCGCCGCCGTTCGCGCCCGCGTGAACGACCTCTACGGCTTCGCCCACTTCGATCCGATCGACGTCGAGCTGAAGGCCGGTTAGTTGCTGGAGGTCAGGGCGGTGCGCGCGTCGGACGCCGCGCCGCTGCGCGCCCTGCGATTGAGGGCTCTGGCCGATGCCCCTGACGCGTTCGCCACGGTGGCCGAGGACGAGGCCGGCCGGTCCGAGTCGGACTGGGAGCAGCTGGCCCGCGACAGCGAAGCGGCCGACTCGGGAATCGTCTACGCCGCCATCGACGGCGAGCGCTGGCTGGGCATGGCCGCGGGCCGCTGGCATGACCGCGACGCCGGCATCGCCCACCTGTGGGGGATGTGGGTCGACCCGGAGCTCCGCCGCCACGGTGTGGGGGAGCGGCTGGTGGACGCGGTGCGCAGCTGGGTCTCGGCCAACGGCGGTCGCTGCCTGCGACTGGGCGTCATCACCGGCCACGGCGATGCGACGCCCTTCTACGAGCGTCTGGGCTTCGTGCGCACCGGGGAGGTGGCGCCGCTACGCCGGGACCCCGCCCGGCTCGTGCACTACCTCATCGGTCCCGTCTGAGTCGCCGGCGTTGGGCGCCTTGGAGCGAGGCGCCTGGGCCAGCAGCACCTGTCCGATGTGCTTGGCCCGCCGCGCGGCGTCCACGTCGCCCTCATCAGCGGCGACGATCGATCCCTTCATGAGGATGTGCCACTCGCGGGCGAAGGACGGGGGATCGGCGATGCCCGCGTCGGTCGCGAGATCCTCGAGGAACGAGCGGATCCGCGCCAGGTACCCAGCGGCCGCCTGATGCAGCGGATGGTCGGCGCCGGGATGCTCCAGCATGACGTTGATGAACGAGCAGCCCTCGAAGTCGGGGGCGCGGAACCATTCGTCGAACACGTCGAAGATGGCCAGCAGGCGCCGGCGGGGGTCACGCGCGCGCCGCTTGACCTCGGCGGCCAGCCAGCCGTACGTCCACACTTCCTCGCGCCGCTCCAGGAACGCGAGCACGAGCTCCTGCTTGGAGCCGAAGTGGCGATACAGCGTCTGTCGGGCCACCCCCGAGCGCTCGATGATGGCGTCCACGCCCACAGCCTGGACGCCGTTGCGCGCGAACAACTCATAGGCGGCCGTGACCAGCCGCTCCCGTACCTCCGTCACACCGCGAATCTACCAGTCGGCCCACGCGGGCCCGATATGCGATACGGAGTGCTCCAGCACCGCCTGCCGTGACGGCATGGAGGCCGGACACCGTCACTGACGGGGTCGCTGGACCAGGGCCCCGACGATCCCGATGGCGAACAGGGCCACGATCAGGATGGCCAGGACGTTGAGCCAGTTGACGCCGTGGTGGACCATGTCCAGCGCCGTCAGTACGCCGATGAACGTCGTGAACACGACGACGATGATGAGCACCAGGACCCTCATCGGTAGGCCGCCGCCGTCGGGGGCGTGGGTTTGCGGCGGGTGGCTGCCACGCGGATGGCCAGCAGCCCGAACACGAAGCCGCCGACGCTCGCGAAGTAGGCGCCGCCGCCGGTGTTCGTCGGGTTGGTGAGGCCGACGGCGCCGAACACCGCCTGCTCGATGAACCAGAGCCCGAGCATCGCCAGCGCCGGGATCTCGATCACGCCGAAGAAGAAGATGATCAGCACCAGGGTCAGCACACGCCCGCGTGGATGCAGCACGATGTAGCCGCCCAGCACCGCCGCGATCGCCCCCGAGGCGCCCACGGTCGGGGCCAGCGAGTCGGGGTCGATGGCCACCTGCAGCCCGAGCGCGGCGATGCCGCCGAGCAGGTAGAAGGCGAGGAACCGGAACGGCCCCATCGAGTCCTCGACGGTGTTGCCGAAGATCCAGAGGAACACCATATTGCCGGCGAGGTGCACGATCGAGGCGTGCATGAACATCGACGTGAACACCGTCTGCCACGCGGGGAGCCCGCTCACGCCGCGCCCGCAGCTCAGCTCGGTGGGAGTGACCAGCCCGCAGTGCACCCCCGGGTGGGTGAGTGCGTAGGGGGTGGCGCCGAACTTGACCAGCTCCTCGGCATCCGGGCCGCTGAACAACGAGCCCCCGTGCAGGATCGCCAGCAGGTAGATCACCACGTTGGCGAGGATCAGGCCGATCGTGACAAACGGAAGCCGGTCGGTGAGGATGTTGTCCTTGATCGGGATCATGCGGCGGGGAGGTTATGGGCCGCGCCCGAGGAGGCGTGCCAACGCGAGGCGGCGCGAGGCGGGCGCCGGTGGTGTTCGGCTCAGCGCAGGCCGACGGGATCGCCGACGGCGGTGATCCGCCACGGCTGGGTCTCGTCGCCGGTGAGGCTGAGGGTCCAGCGCTCGGTGAAGCTCGTCTTGCGCGTGCGGCTGCCGGCGATCACCGCAGCCGTGTCCCGGTTCTCCACGTAGCGGCGTCCGGTCAGGTCGACCTCAACGATCATCGTGGCCGGCTCGGCGGAGGCGTCGAGGCTGACGATGCGGATGCGGTTGACGATCGGGCCGCGCACGACCATCCGCACGGCGCCACTGGTGTCGCCGGCGTAGAGCAGCTCGCGCTTGGCCGCCGGCGTGGCGATCCCGTCCAGCAGCGCGTCGTTGCCGTCGATCGCCTGGGCCCAGGCCTGCACCGCGCGGCGGGCCGCCACCTCGAGGACGCTGGGAGCGAAGCGCCCGTCGGCGAGGCTCAGGTCCATCGCGGCGGCATGGGCGTCGCCGTCGTACTGGAGGTCGGCGACCTCCGCCACCGATGTGCCCTCCGGCACCTGATCGGCGACGGCGCCCTCGATAACAGCCTCGTCGCGCATTCCGGTCTCGTCGCCCCAGGCGGTGGCCACGATCTCCTCATCCAGCGCGTGCTTGCCCTCTCCGCCCTGCTCGATGGACGCGAGGGTCCATCGGCCTTCGCGCTTCTGCAGCGTCCAGAACTCGCGGATGCGGGTGATCTCCGACAGGCTCCCCGTGCGCTTGAGATGGCGGCCGGAGCGGTCCGAGACGTAGTCCTTGACCCGGGCGTCGATCTTGACCACCACGCGATCGGTGGCGGCGTCGCCGGTGCGCGTGAGCCCAACGTACTCGACCACCGGTTCACCCAGCGGCTCGACATGGTTGTGCCAGCCGCGGTTGTCAAAGTCGTCGAGCCGCCGCTCCCACTCCACCAGGAGATCGGGCGACACCAGGCTGCGCATGGCAAATCGGTCACCGCTGTCCCATGCCTTCTCGATGTCCAGGAACAGCGCGCGGGCGTCGGCGCGGACGCGCTCGGGCGCGAAGTCCGGGTCCTCGTCGGCCGCCTCGGCGGCGGCCAGCTCCACGCGCCGCTCGCGCTTGGAGGCCTTGTGGCTCCCGCCACTGCGCTGCGCGGCGCGCTCGGCCCACCAGGCCTGGAGCTTGGGCATCCCGCGCGTGACGAACCAGTACAGGAATGCCAGTCCGAGCAGGAACAGCAGCCCGAGGCCGTGGCCGAGCACCGCGATATCGATGAGCAGGCGGATGAGGATGAACAGCGCGAACCCGCTGCCGCCGCCACCGCCTCCGCCTCCCTCTCCGCCGCCGCTGAAGCCCGACGAGCCGCCGCCCGCCGCGGCCAGCGCGGCCGGTGCGACGACGAGCGCCACCGCCAGCGCGGCCAGTGCGATCAGCGCGAGGCGACGGCGCCGCGTCATGCCGCGGACTCCTGCAGGGGCCCGACGCCGGGCTCGGACTGGACGATGTGCTGGTCAGCGTGATAGCTCGAGCGCACCAGCGGGCCTGCGGCGACGTGGTGGAAGCCCAGCTCATAGGCGGCCGTCTCGAGCGCCTGGAACTCATCGGGGTGCCAGTAACGCACGATCGGCAGGTGGCGCTCGGTCGGGCGCAGGTACTGGCCCACCGTGAGCACCTGGACATGGTTCTCGCGCAATTGGCCGAGCGCGTCCACCATCTCCTCGAAGGACTCGCCGAGCCCCACCATCAGCCCGGACTTTGTCGTGACCGCGTCGCCGCCGTACTCCTTGGCGTTGCGCAGCACGCGCTTGGAGCGCTCCCACGTCGAGCCGCGCCGGGCCGCGGGGTACAGGCGCGGCACGACCTCGACGTTGTGGTTGAAGACGTCGGGCCGTTCGGCGATGACCTTGGCCAGCGGCATCTCCGCGCCGCGGAAGTCCGGGGTCAGCACCTCGATCTTGGTCCGCGGCGACTGGCGGCGGATCTGGCGGATCACGCCCACGAACGCACCCGCGCCGTAGTCAGGCAGGTCGTCACGGTCCACCGACGTGATGACCGCGTGGCGCAGGCCCATCCTGGCCACGCTGCGCGCTACCCGCGCGGGCTCCAGCGGATCGTTCCACGTCGGCTTCCCGGTCTTGACGTTGCAGAAGCCGCAGCGCCGCGTACAGGTGTCGCCGAGGATCATGAACGTGGCCGTACCGCGCTGCCAGCACTCCCCGATGTTCGGGCAGGCCGCCTCCCGGCACACCGTGTGCAGGTTCTCGGCCTCGATCATCTCCTGCAGCTGTCGGTAGCGCTCGCCGCCGGGAGCGGGCACCTTGAACCACGGCGGCTTGCGCCCGCGGTAGGGCTGGACGTCGTCCCCACGCACCCCCAGAATCGTGAGCACGTCCGCGATCCCTCCGGGGTTTGCCCGGGACCGAGTCTGGTGTTGCCGGTCCATCACAACGCTTAAGGCTACTCGGAGCTCATGCTCGCCCACGCCGCACCCAGGTGTAGCGTCGCCTCACCATTCGAGTTGAGCGCTCCGTGGCAACGTGGATGGAGAGGGCCCCGCAGCGGCGGATCGACCATTCACGTCGTCAGCGGCCTGCCATCGCCGGGACTGCACCGATCGCGACCTCGAGCCGCGCCCGCGAAATCAACCGCTGTCGCAGCCCCAGCGCCCGCGCCACCTCATAGGCCGCCCGCTTGCGGAAGCAGGGCATCTGGCCGGCGCCGCGGCCCGTCTCGTTGATCAGCGAGGTCATCTGGACCTCGGGGAGGCCGCAGGCCACCACCCAGGAGAAGGGCTGCAGGTCGTTCTCGACGTTGACGGCCCACCCGTGCGTGGTCACGCCCCTCGAGAGATGGACGCCGATCGAGGCGATCTTGCGCTCCTGCACCCACACGCCGGTGTAGTCGGGGCCGTCCTCCGGGCGTGCCCGGGCCGCCACGTCCTCCTGTGCCAGCGCGGCCACGATCGCCTGCTCCAGCGTGCGCACGTAGGCCACCACGTCGTCAACGCGCACGATCGGATAGCCGACGAGCTGGCCAGGCCCGTGGTAGGTGATCTTGCCGCCGCGGTCGACGTTCACGATCTCGATCCCCTGGGCGCGGTACCAGTCCGCGCCCATCGGCAGCTCGCCCTCCCCGGAACGCCGGCCGCGCGTGTACACCGGCCAGTGCTCGAGGACGAGCATCGCGTCGGGGATCTCGTCGGCCTGGCGTGCGGCGCGCACGCGTTCCTGGAGCGCCAGCGCCTCGCGGTACTCGACCGCGCCCATGTGACAGACCCAGAGCTCGTCCATCACCTACACGGCCAGGCCCTCGAGCCGGCGCTTGACCGTGGCCAGGAACTGGGCCGACAGGGCTCCGTCGAGCGCTCGGTGGTCCCAGCTCAGGCCCAGGATCGTCATCGGCCGGATGGCGATCGAGTCGTTGCCGTCGCCGTCGGTCACCACCACGGGTCGCTTGACGACCGCCTCGAGGTCGAGGATCCCGACCTGGGGCACGTTGATGATCGGCGTGGCCATGATCGAGCCGTACTGCCCGGGGTTGGTGATGGTGAACGTCCCGCCCAGCACGTCGTCGGCGGACAGCTCACGCGCGCGGGCACGCCGCGCCACGTCCTTGATCCGCGCCGCCAGGCCCTCCACCGAGAGCTCCTGGGCCTGGTGGATGACCGGGACGATGAGCCCGTCCTCGCCGAGCGACACCGCGATCCCCAGGTTGACGTCATCTACCTGGGCGTAGTCATCGCCGTTGAGCCAGGCGTTGAGCGCCGGGTGCTCGCGCAGCGCGTCGACGGTCGCCCGCGCGACGAAGGCCAGGGCGGTCACGCCCAGCTTGGACCTCGCCGCCTCGACCCGGCCCATGTCCACCTCGATCCAGGTCGTGCACGTCGCCGCCGTGTCCAGCGACTGCTTCATGCGCTCGCCGATCGTGCGGCGCATCCGCGACAGCCCGCCGGTAGCCGTCCCGGCCATTGCCGTGGCTGGGGCCGCGGGCGGATCGGGCCGGTATGGGCTCTCGATGTGCAGCGGCGCCTCCTCCACCGCGCCGCCGGCACGGCCGTTGCCGTTGACCAGGGCCAGCACATCCTGCTTGCGCACCCGCCCGCCACGGCCGGTCCCTTCCACCGTCGAGAGGTCGATGGCGTGCTCGGCGGCGATCCGCGCCACCACCGGGGAGTAGCGGCGTCCAGGTGCGTGCGACCGCGCCGGTCCGCGCTCAGCGGCCGGGGTCGGCTCGCCCGCCGAGGTCGGCTCGGGCGCTCGGGCCACCGCCGCCGCGTCGGCATCCCCCGCCACGTCGGCATCCGCCGCCGCCTCCACGGCGACCCGGGCCATCACCGTCCCCACCTCTACCGTCTGATCGACCGCGACCAGGATCTCGGCCACGATGCCGCTGACGGGCGCCGGCACCTCGGTGTCGATCTTGTCGGTGGAGATCTCGCAGATCGTCTGCTCGGCCTCGATGGCGTCGCCGACGCCCACGCGCCAGGCCACCACGGTGCCCTCGGCCACCGACACCCCCATCTGGGGCATCGTCACATCGACGAGCGTCTCAGTACGCGAGGAGGTCACGGCACGCCTCCTTCACGCGGTCGACGCCGGGCAGCACCGCCTGTTCCAATGGCGGTGAGAACGGGATGGGAACGTCGGGCGTCGCGACGCGGACCACCGGGCCGTCGAGGTCCTCGAAGCCCTTCTCGGCAATCAGCGCCGCCACCTGCGCGCCCGCCGCGCAGGTCATGTTGGCCTCGTCAACGATCACCACCTTCGAGCAGCGCGCCACCGAGTCCAGGATCGCCGCCTCGTCCAGCGGCACCAGCGAGCGGAGGTCGAGCACCTCGACCGACGCGCCGTCGAGGTCCGCGGTGGCCGCCAGCGCCACCTCGACCATGGCGCCGTAGGCGATCACCACGAGGTCGGAGCCAGAGCGGGCCACCCGCGCGGTGAACGGCGTCTCGTAGATGCCCTCCGGGACCTCGCCCTTGACCCGCCGGTACAGGTGCTTGTGCTCCATGAAACACACCGGATTGGGGTCATGGATGGCGGCGTGCAGCAGGCCTTTGGCGTCCTCGGCCGTCGACGGCGCCACCACCTTGATCCCCGGCGAGTGCATGAACAGCGCCTCGGGGTTCTGCGAGTGGAACGGCCCGCCCGAGAAGCCGCCCCCGGAGGGCAGGCGGACCGTGATGGGCACAGCCAGGTCCTGGCGGTAGTGCATTTTGCCGGCCACGTTGACGAGCTGGTCGAACCCGCACGAGATGAAGTCCGCGAACTGCATCTCGCACACCGGGCGCATGCCCACGACCGCGGCGCCGATGGCGCAGCCGATGATCGCCGACTCGGCCAGGGGGGTGTCCATCACCCGATCGGTCCCGAACTCGGACACGAAGCCGTCGGTGACCTTGAACGCTCCGCCGAAGACGCCGATGTCCTCGCCCATCAGCAGCACCCGCTCGTCGGCGCGCAGCTCGTCGCGCAGCGCGGCGGAGATCGCCTGCAGGTAGGTCAGGGTCGCCATCACGCATCCCCTCCCGCCGCGCTCGCCTTCGTGTAGCCGCTCCACGGCGCACGGCCGTCGCCCAGCGGTTCAGCCTCGCCCGCGGCGAACACGCCGTCCAGCACGTCGTCGGGGGTCGGCATCGGGCCGGCGAGTGCCTGCGTGGCCGCGGCATCGATCTCGGCAGCGACCTCTGCGCGCACGGCGTCGACGTCGACGTCGAGCTCGCGCAGCCGGCGTTCCTGTCGGTCCACCGGATCGCGGCGCCGCCACTCCTCAACTTGCTCCTTGGGCACGTACTTCATGTCGTCGTGGGCGGCGTGGCCGTGCATGCGCATCGTCACCGCCTCGATCAGGGTCGGGCCGTCGCCCGCGACCGCACGCTCGCGGGCGGCGAGCGTGGCCTCGAACATGGCCTCGGCATCGTTGCCGTCGACGGTGACCCCGGTGAACCCGTAGGCCGCAGCGCGCTCCACGGGATCCACGGCGAACTGCTTGTCCAGCGGCGTTGAGTACGCGTACTGGTTGTTCTCGAGCACGAATACGACCGGCAGCTTCTGGACCCCTGCCCAGTTCATCGCCTCATGGAAGTCCCCGCGCGAGGTGGAGCCATCGCCGAACCAGGTCAGCGCGCAGCGGCGCTCGCCGCGCAGCTTGAACGCCATCGCCATGCCGGTGGCCACCAGCATCATGTCCGGGAGCATGGAGACCATCCCGACGCAGCCGAGCTGGCGATCCCCGAAGTGCACGTTGCCGTCACGCCCGCGCGTGATCCCCGCGGCGCGGCCCATGTACTGGGAGAGGATCCGCACCGGACTGACGCCGCGGATGAGATGGGCCGCGAGATCGCGGTGCAGGATGCACAGGCGGTCCTCGGGCGCCATCGCGAACGCGGCGCCGGCGGATACGGCCTCCTGGCCATAGCCGTCATAAAAGGAACCAGGGACCTTGCCCTGGCGGTAGAGACTCATCGCGCGCTCCTCAATGCCCCGCATGAGGAGCATCGCGCGCAGCAGCCAGATCCGATCCTCTAGCTGGAGGTGCCCGGGGTGGGCGGGTCCGCTTGCCGGCGTCGTGCTGCCTGCGGGCTGAGCCGTTTCGGTCGCCATTCTCGGTTGCTTCCCTTTCGTCGATGAGTGCCCGGGATCTCCGGAGCGCTCCACTGTCGCGGGCCTTGCGGGATCGCCGCTCGGCCCACCGATGGGCTGGGGCGAGATTACTCCTCGCCATGGCCGGGTTGCGAACCGCGATGGCGAGGCGGTTGGCGCAAGACATGGCGCGGGCAGGACATTCCTGGCTCGAGGGGGGCGCCTCGGTTCGGTCCCACATCAAGTTCGCAAACTCCGCGACAGAGTTCACAATTCAGCCCCAAATGGGTCTAAACTCACTCAATCGACGATTGGTCGAAGTTGGTTGATCGCTAAGGATGGTCGGGAAAGGCGGGCAGAGGGCAGATGGAAAGGGGCATGAGCACACTGGTGGATCGCACCGGTGCTGCCGTAGAGCAGTTCCGCTTGGGGGTGCTACTCGAAGAGCGAGGTGACCCGGTCACCGCCGAACTCGCGTACCGCGAAGCCGACGCGCTCGGCCACGCGGGGGCCGCGCTGAACCTCGGCGTCCTCTGCGAGACGCGCGGAGACCTGGGCGCCGCGCAGGCCTGTTACAGGCGCGCGCACGAGCGCGGCGACGAGAACGGCGCCTTCAACCTGGGCGCGCTTCTGGAGGAGCGCGGGGACCGGGCCGGCGCCAAGCGCGCGTACGGACTCGCTGACTCGGCCGGCCACGCCGGCGCGGCGGGCCGGCTCGCGGCCATCCTCGCGGCCGGCGGCGACCTCGACGGTGCCCACGCGGCACGACGGCGCGCGCAGGAGCGCGGCGAGGTCGCGGGCGCGCGCCCCGTCGCCGGCGCTCGCCCAGCCGCCAACGGGGCTGGGCGCTCGGCCGCGCGGAGACGCGCCGTGCTCGTCCTCACCACGTCGGCGGCGGTGGTCGCCGGAACCGTGGTCGCGCGCTCGCTCCCGAACGGCGTCGCGACGCCGCCGACGCCCAGCACGGCCGTGGCCGACAACGCGCGGGCGCCGGCACAGCCGGCGACGGGCTCCGGCGCGGGGTCCACGTCGGCGTCCCAGTCGAGCATCTCACGCCGCAGCGTCGTGAAGTCCAAGGCGAAGCCGGCGCACGTCCGGACCCGCGCGTCGTCGCACGCCGTGCGTGCGCACGCTTCGGCCAAGGCGCCCGCGCCCGCAGCCACTCATGTCTCCAGCCCGGTCACCAGCCACTCGAGCCCGGTCATCATCCACTCGAGTCCGAGCACCAGCTCAAGCTCGGCCGGCAGCTCGGCGCCGATCGTCAGGCGCGCTCCGGTGGTGACGCCGACTCCGACTCACTCGTCGCCGCCTCCGCCCACCCCGACCCACTCAACCCCCCCGCCGACTCAGCCGAGTGGCGGAGGAGCAGGGAACGGGGTCTCCAGTGGCGGAGGCCCGCCCAGCAGCGGCTCGACGGGGAGCGGCGTCGCCAGCGGCGGAGGCCCGCCGGCCGGTAGCGGGAGCTCCGGGAGCGGCGTCGCGGGCAGCGGCACCGCCGGCAGCGGCACCGCCACCGGGGGCAGCGGCAGCGCCGGGAGCGGCACGGCCACCGGGGGCAGCGGCAGCGCCGGGAGCGGCACGGCCACCGGGGGCAGCGGCAGCGCCGGGAGCGGCACGGCCACCGGGGGCAGCGGCAGCGCCGGCACCGGCACGGCCACCGGGGGCGGCGGCACCGCTGGCACCGGCGGGTGAGCGGCCGGAACTAGCCGGCCGCCTCGGTCGCCGGCTGTCACAACGGGCGTGGCGCCAGCAGCTCGGTCAGTGCCGTCTGCAGGAGCTCGGGGTCGTGGTTTCCACGCTCGGACGCGCTCCGTAGCGGGCGCGTCACGGACTCCACGCCGATCGCCGCCAGCCCGGCGGCATCGAATGCGAGCGTCGCCAAGGGATCGTGCAGCACAGCGTCGACGCGAACGCCGTGCGCGCGAAGCGCGAGCACATGATCGGTCGCGGTGAGGTCCGGCGCCTCACGCGGGTCAGGCTCAAGGTTTGCGATCCAGACCACCTGTGCGGAGGTGTGGGTCAGCGCCTCCGCGAGGTCCGGCACCGCGCACGTCGAAAGGATGTCCCGGTACAACCCCCCCGGGGTCAGCAGCACCCACCGTGCGTCGCGGATGGCGGCGACCGCGGCCTCCGGCGAAGCGGTCTGGCCGTCCTCGAACCGGAGCCGTCTGACCGGGCGGCCCGGCTGCCCCGTCGCGTCTTCCCGCGGCGAAGGGCCGATCTCCTCGATGTGGCGCCTCGTCGGCTCGATCGTGGCCGGCAGGACGGCTCCGTCGATGCCGAGCTGGTCCCCGAGCCACATGCTCGCGCGCCCGTAGCCACCCAACGCATCGGCGGCGGCGGTAAGTGTGAGATCCCCCAGGGGATGCTGTCCGACGCCATCGACAGTCAGTGGCCGCCGGATGGCGTGTAGGAGCGCCCCGTCCTCGTCGCTCAACGCCTCGAGCGAGCGTCGTAGGTCTCCGACGGGACCGGTGAGGTGCTGACGCGCGTCGTCCTCCCGGTCCCCCTCGGCGGCGATGCTGGTGATCACCGTCAGGCGCGTATCCGCTCTGCGCAGTGCGGATAAGACACAGGCCAGGCCGCGACCACCCCCGAGAGCCACAACCCGATCGTCTAAACCTCCGTGTTTTGCCAAGGCTGTCCCCCACGCCGCTTCCAAACGCGCGTCACCGTCATTACCCCACGAGTGGCGTAGCCACGTCAACCGGATGGCCGAGCCATCCCCCGTTCATAGTTGATCAGATAGCGCCGGCCGCGCTTCGTGCCGAGCCAGGTCGTGAAGCGCCGCGACCGACCGCCGAAACGCCTCGCGCGCGGCCCCGAGCTCGTCACGCTCCCGCAGGACGGTGCGGAGTTCGTCAGCCGGTGCCGCTTCCCCTTCGAGGAGCTCGAGCAGCCGATCATCCAAGCGGTCGTACTCGAAGTCCAGCTTGAGCGCATACGCGCTCAGGTTGGTGATCGCGTCGTCTGCGCGCTTTCCGGCGTCGTCGCCCCCCGCGGAGGGGGTGAGCCTCGCGGAACGGCGCGTCCGTGCGCTGCGGTCGTGATGAGAGTCGCTATTGGTGATCATGCTTGCGGGCGCGCGGCGCCCTCCTCGCACTGACGTGAGTGTGACTGCTCAGACCGGTCAGGTAAATGGGTCAGTTCGGGAAAAAGAGTTCACGAGTGTGAACTCCCTTCACAACCCGAGGGCCGGTGCCCGGCCTACCCACCGTTCACCACTGAACGCAGTACGGGCGAGAAGGGCCATTGGCGGATCGCCTGTCACGCAACACACTTCTCGCGTGGGCAATCGGCGGTGAAGGAGCCTGCTGTTGTGGGGCACAGGGCATCACGGGTACGGAGTGAATCACAGACAAATCGGCGGTACGGCATGAGGCGCATAGGGGCAATCGCGCTGGTGCTCTGGACCGGACTCGCGTGCGCCATGAGCGCCGAGGCGAAGCCCAAGCATCAGCCGTTCAAGTGCAAGGCGGGCTATACGCGCCGCGGCGTGTGGATCCCCAAGCGCGTGCACGGCCGGATCGTGCGCCGGCACGGCCGGATCGTCTACATCAAGGTCCAGCGTTGCGTCAAGACGCCCAGGCCGAAGCCGTCGTCACCCGCGCCGCCTCTAGTCGGCACTCCCACGACTCCGACGATCCCGCAGCCTCCAGGGACCACGACCACGCCGTCGCCGTCCCCCTCACCGCCGCCGCCCCCGCTGCCTCCCGTGAATACCGCGGCGCCTGTGATCACCGGCAGCGCGGTCGATGGCAGCACTCTGAGTGCCTCACGTGGGACGTGGGCGAACAGTCCGACGAGCTATGGGTATCAGTGGCAGCGCTGCAACCTGGGCGGCTGCCAGAACCTCACCGGACAAAGCAGTGCGACATATCTTGTCAGCGGGTCGGATATCGGCTCCAGCATCGTCGTCATCATCTCTGCCAGCAACGCGTCGGGCTCCGCGTCCGCGGTCTCACCGGCCACCGGGACGGTGCAATCCAGCGGCGACCCCGTCGCGGTCGCCGTAGGGGACATCGCCTGCGCTCCCGGTGATACCAGCCACGCCTGCCGCCAGAGCGCCACCGAGTCGCTCGCACAGAAGCAGAACCCCAGCGAGGTCTTTGTGCTGGGAGACAACCAGTACCAATCGGGGCTGTTCAGCGAGTACACCGGCGCCGGCGGATACGGCGCCACCTGGGGACAGGCGTTCAACTCGATCGTTCACCCCGTCCCCGGAAACCATGAGTACGCCATGAGCTCGACGGCGGCGGGCTACTTCCAGTATTTCGGGGCACTTGCCAATCCGGACAACACGCCCGGGGGCTACTACTCGTTCAATCCGCCTGGCAGTGGCTGGCATATCGTTGCGCTCAACTCGGACTGCTCCTCCAGCGGCTGTACGGATTCGGTAGCGGGCACGACGTCCTCTGCCCAGGTGTCGTGGTTGCAATCGGATCTTGCGGCGAACAAGAGCGCGTGCGTGCTCGCGATGTGGCATCACCCTTACTACTCCGGGGGTGACGTTGGCAACAGCCCGGGCGTCGCGCCCTTGTGGAACGCGCTGTACAGCGCCCACGCCGATATCGTCCTCGGAGGACACGACCACATCTACGAGCGCTACCAGCAGCTCGATCCGTCGGGGAATCCATCCTCAACCGGCATCCGCGAGTTCGTGGTCGGGACCGGTGGCGAGAACCTGGGCAACTACGTTCCCGCCAACGTGACAACTCCGCCTGGGCCACCCGCGTTCGAGGACGGCTCCGATTTCGGCGTGCTGGTGCTCACGCTACACCCCAGCAGCTATGACTGGAAGTTCGTCACGACGAGCGGCAAGACAGTTGACAGCGGCACGAGCGCGTGTCACGGGCCCGGCGCGTCGGCAGCGCGCCTCGGCGTTCCGCTCGCCACGCAGCGCGTTGCGCCGGCGGCGCTGAGCGCACCGCGACTCAGCTTCACGGCCCGACCCCTCGCCGCCATGCTGAGCGCGGCCGAACGCAGGGGGGTCACGGTGGCGGTGCATTGCTCTCGGGCCTGCGACGTTCTCGGCAGGGCCTGGCTGCGACGAGGGAGGCATCTAACGCCGCTCGGGTCCTTCTATCTGACCGAGTCTCAGACCGAACACCCGAATAGCGAGACCCTGCTTCACCTACCTGCCCGACGCTTGGCCGGGCTGACTGCCGCCACTCTTGTTATGCGGTTCACCGCGACCGACGCTGCCGGACATCGTCACACGCTGACCCAGATCGTGCGGCTGGGGTGAAGTGAAGCTTTACCACGTGTACCCCAGAAGCCCGGACTGCGTCGGCGGTTTTGGGAAGCACCCCCGCGGCGTGATGGTGAGCGCGCTGTCCGTGCTGCTCGCCAGTCTGGGCTTCGCGGCATCCGCCACGGCGGCGGTCGGAGCCGGTACGGGCACGAGCGCCGCCGCCGGATCGGGGGCGACCGCGACGATGACAGAGGCGGCAACTGCGGTGGGCCAGACCTCGACCGGCTCGCTGACCACGTCGCCCGCTCCGTCGTCCGTCGCCACCACGACCACCCCGCCGCCTGTCCCCCCTCCGGCGACCACCGGATCGCCCGCGACCCCCACGACCATTGCCGCCGGCCCGGCACCGGGAGCGACACCGACCGTCCCGAACCCGCCGCCGACGTCCGCACCCGTGACCCCAACCCCAACCCCGACCCCGGTGGCGGCGCCCGTCACCCAGCCGTGCGCGGGTGGGTCGGCGAGCGGGGCGACCGCTGGGACGGCGGCGAGTGGAGTTGCGGGAGCATCGTCACCAGCGGCGGCGACCTCAGCGTTGCCGACGGTGGGCGGGACGCCCTCGTGTGGAACCCAGACGATGGCTGCTCCGGCCGCTGGGACGATGACCACCGGTGCCGTCGTCACCGGGGATGCCGCCGGTCACAGCGACTCGTCCCCGTCACAGCCTCCTCAAGCGCCCAGTATGGGTGGCGGCACGGCCGCTCCGGCGGCGACGCCCGCATCACCGACGACCCGCAGCGTGCCGACGCACTCGATACGGACCGAGACGCCAGCGGTGTCGGATGACGGCGCGTCCCGTGTGCGCCTGCTGACGAGGTTCGCGGCCCGCAATGCCGGCGGCGCGCGGACGCGCCGAGCCGAGTCGCGGCGGTGGGCCGTTCAGCGCGCGGGCAACGCGTCTTCAGGCGCGCGCTCTCGGCAGCGGCGGGGGGCTGCGAGCGCCGCCGCCGGGAATCCGCTGATGCCGCATGACGCCAATGCGAGCGCGACGGGGAGTCTCGCGACCTCGTCGGCGCGCGCTCGAATCCTGCGCGAGTCATCGGCGGCCGCCTCGCTCGAAGGGACGCGTGCTCGTGGTATCCGGCGAAGCCACGATGGCTCGTCGCCGGCGGCCGGCGCGCCGCCACTGCCTGACCTCTCCTCGACGGGTCACGGAGGCCGGCCGACCCGGGGCGTCGGCGTGGCGGTGCCCGGAGGAACGGGCGCGCCGAGCTCTCTCATGGTCAGGCTTGGCTTTGCCCGCGTGCCGGCGAGTTGGCTCGCCGGTGTCACCGGCGAGGCCATCCACCTTCAGTTCCCCGTCACTCATCGTCTCGAGCGCCCCGGATAGCTCCGCGGACGGCTCTTGAGTCGTCACGCACACACGGCCTCGGCTGGGAGCCGGGGCGGAGCAGTTCGATCGCAAGCGACAGCAGATCACACAGATCGCGATTGAACGAAGTCACTTCAGATGAGGGCAAAGGGATGGACGAGACCAGACAGTTGGACACAAGAGAAGGGGAACAATCACCGCGCAGGTCGTCGCCGGCGAAGGCGATCGGCTATGCGAGCTGCGCCCTCCCCGGCAGTGCCGCCGCGCTCGAACTCAAGCAGCAGGCGGAGGTGATAACGCACGAGTGCAAACGTCGCGGCCTCGAGTTGCTCGAGGTGGTGGGAGAGCACAGCCCGAAAGGGGGCAGGGCGGCCACCCGCCCGGGTCTCGAGTACGCGCTCGACCGAATCGACTCAGGGGCAGCGCGCGGGTTGGTGGTTGTCGAGCTCTCTCGCCTCACCCACTCGGTGACCGAGCTCGGCGGGACCATTCAGTGGTTGCTTGATCGCGACGTGCGTCTGATCGCATCCGTCGATGCGCTTGACACCTACACCGAGGGCGGCCGGCTCGCCGCCCGGCTGCTGGTCTCCGTGTCCGGGTGGGAGCGGAGCAGGATCAGCGAGCGGACGCGGCGTGGCCTCCAGGTTGCACGCATGAACGGCCGTTCCGTCGGTCGTCCCGCGGTCGCCGATGACCCCGGTCTCAGCCAGCGGATCGCGGCCATGCGGGCTGAGGGCATGACCCTCCAGGCGATCGCCGACCAGCTCAACGAGGAGGGGGTCCCGACGGTACGCGGTGGCGCCAAGTGGCGTCATTCGAGCGTCCAGGCCGCTGCCGGCTACCGGCGGGTTGGGCGCTCGGGTCGCGAGGGAGTCATGAGCCGGCCTGTCGCGGCCGGCGATCCGAGGGGCGGATGATGTGAGCTGGTCCTTGACATGAGGGCTGCGCTCTCAGCCCGTCGGCTGTGGTTCTTCGCGGGACTCGCCGTGCTCAGTCTGGTTTGGGGTGGTCTCGCGGTCGCCGGATCGCCATCGGCGGGCACTTCCCCGACGAAGCGCACAGGCATAGGTCACCCGGGACCGGCCACCCTGGGGCACGCCCACGCGGCCAGACACGGCAAGACCGGTGTGGGTCGGTGCCCGAGTGCAGTCCCGGACCAGGCATTGACACTGGGCCACGAGAGCTACGCGCGCGAAGGCGTCGACACCTTTACCAAAGATGCGCCGCTGGGGTCGCTCGCCCCGAGCAAGGCCAACGCCATCGTCTACACCGGTGATCATGGGATGCAGTGGACCGGCTACCCCGATGGCTGGCCCTCCACGTACTCCGGTCACGCGGAGGGCTATCAGCCCTCAACCGTTCTGTCAGTACACGACGGCATGCTTGATTTCCACCTGCACAACGACGCCCAGGGCAATCCCGTCGGGGCGGACCCGTCGCCGTTACCGGCCGGGCACCGGTATCAGACATACGGCGCCTGGTCACTGTGTGAAAGGGTCGCGCCCGCCGATCGCCACAATCTCGCCGACTTCCATCAGGCATTCCTCCTGTGGCCGCTCAACTTCCGCGACTGGCTGCGGGCGGAATCCGACTACCCCGAGCAGGACCTCAAGGTGTTCGATTTCGCCGGCTATTCACACTACGGTGGAGCCGGAGCCCAGGACATCTTCGACATCAAGGGCGTGATGTTCCATTTCGACACCAGGCAATGGCATGTCTATACACAGACCTGGGGTCCGGGGTTCCGCTCCTACTACGTGGACGGCCGGCTGGTCGGAACCACCAGGCGTCAGGTGTGGTCTCAGCCGGAGCGATGGCAGCTGCAGATCGAGCCGCTGGGCTCGATGGGTCCCGTCCCCAATGACGGCGATTCCGGCCACGTCTACATGAAGTGGGTGTGGGTCGGGACGGGCCCGCTGCGCTGATCGCACCCAAGCCAGCGCCAGACCGTCCCACGTACCGGCCGCCGCGCAAAGCCGAGCGGCGCGACCGCCGCGCATGCGATTAGAAATGCGCGCAGTCGGGTAAAGGGCAACCTGCTCTTCATCGCCACCCACGCGCGCCGCACGCGCTAGCGGAGAGGGATCGATGCTCAATCAGGTTGCCTACGCGTCCACGGCGACGGGTGCTATTGTGCCCGCCCCCGCGACAAACGGCCACCGTCGTGCCGACTCTAAGAGGAAGTTAATCTACTCCTCCTGGTCGCCGACGGACGCGGCTCGGTCCTTCCTCTGCCTCGACATCCGAGTCCGGCCGGCAACAAGTCCAGCGACAAGGACGGCGAGCGCGACCCGCGCGGCCACAAGGAGGGATCCATCTCGTGAGACGCTTCGTGATTCTCGTATGTGTCGTCGTTTCGGGCGTTCTCGCCGCGGCGGCCACTGTCTGGGCGAGCACGGCGCCGGTCCCGAAGCGCGCCCATGGCCCTCGTCCTGCCGTCCATCACAGGCGTCGTCATCCCGCTCGCATCCGCCATCATCGCCGCCGTCATCGGCGCCGTCACCATGTCCATCACCGCAAGCATCACCGCAAGCACAAGCGTCCCACCAAGCGCGTGACCGCACAGCCGGCCGCGCCTGCAACCCCGCCGCCGGTATCGAACGCCGGCAGGATCCAGCATGTTGTGTGGATTCTCATGGAGAACGAGAACTTCGGCTCGATCGTCGGGTCTGGTTCGGCCCCGTATATCAACAGCTTGGCGAGCACTTACGGCCTGGCGACGGACTACTCCGCCATCTCCCACCCGAGCCTGCCCAACTACATCGCCTTGACCAGCGGGAGCGATCAGGGCATCAGCGATGATTCCGACCCGTCCAGCCACCCGCTGAACGTGCCGAGTATCTTCAGCCAGCTGCCGGCGGGCGCGTCGCGATCGCTGGAGGAGGGCATGCCATCGAACTGCGCCGGGGGCAACTCAGGCGAGTATGCCGTTCGCCACAACCCCGAGACGTACTACACGAACCTCGGAACTGATTGCAGCAATTACGACGTTCCCCTCGGCGCCGCGCCGGACCTCAGTGCCCGTTTCACGTTCGTGACACCGAACCTGATCGATGACATGCATGACGGGACGATTGCCGACGGGGACAACTTCCTGAAGAGCTTCGTCCCCGCGCTCGTGGCCACGCCGCAGTACCAGGCCGGCAGCACGGCGATCTTCATCACCTGGGACGAGAATTCAGGCTCGAGCGGCAACCAGGTGCCCTGCATTGTGATCTCGCCCTTTACGCACGGTGTCAAGGACGCCACGCCCTATACGCACTACTCGTTGTTGCGCACTACGGAAGAACTGCTCGGGCTCCCGCTTCTCGGCAACGCCGCTTCCGCCAATTCGATGCTCGGCAAGTTCGGCTTCTGAGGACGCGGCCCACCAGAGTCCCGCATGTCATGACGAAGGCCACCATGAGAAAATTCGCCACGGGCGGCGGTCTGGCGATGCTGCTGTTGCTGCTCGGCGCGTCAGGTTGCGTCGCGGCTCGCGACCAGCAGCCTTCACACCAGGTTCGCGATCAAGCGCACGTGCAGCGCCGGCCGAACGCGCGGCCGCGGCACAACATCCAGCATGTCGTCTGGATCCTCATGGAGAACAAGGACTATTCGTCGGTCGTCGGTCCCGGATCAGCTCCTTACATCAATCGTCTGGCACATCGCTATGGCCTGGCGACCGACTACTCCGCGATCTCCCATCCGAGCCTGCCCAACTACATCGCGTTGACCAGCGGGAGCGATCAGGGCATCGGTGACGATTCCGACCCCTCCAGCCACCGGCTGAATGTCCCGAGCATCTTCAGCCAGCTGCCGGGCGGCGCATCGCGATCGCTGGAGCAGGGCATGCCGTCAAACTGTTCCAAGGGCGACTCCGGCGAGTACGCGGTGCGGCACAACCCGGAGACGTATTACACCAATTTGGGCCAGGACTGCAGCAGATACGACGTCCCGTTTGGTGCAAGGCCGGACCTGAGCGCGCGCTTCACGTTCGTGACGCCGAACCTGATCAACGACATGCACGACGGATCGATCGGAGACGGAGACAGGTTTCTGCGGACGTACGTGCCGGCGCTCATGGCCAGCCCGCAGTACCGCTCCGGCAACACGGTGATCTTCATCACGTGGGACGAGAACGACGGCGCGAGCGGTAATCAGGTCCCATGCATCGTGATCTCGCCCTTCACGCACGGCGTGAGGGACGGTACGCGGTACACCCACTATTCGCTGCTGCGCACCACCGAGGCGCTCCTCGGGCTGCCACTCCTGGGCAACGCGAGGTCCGCCAGCTCGATGGTCGGAAACTTCGGCCTCTAGGACGATGCCGGCTGAAACCACGCTCTCACGCCGCGAGGAGCTGAACCCATGAGACGAATCTGGATCGTTGCTGGCCTGATCATCGCGGTGCTGCTCCCCGGTTCGTACACGGCCGTCGCCGGCGAGCAGCACGTTCAGCCCACACACCCCGGCCGCATCCAGCACCACAAGCGCGTGCGCCACCACAAGCACAAGCGCCACCACAAACACAAGCGGCACCATAAGCACAAGCGGCATCGCCATCGGCATAAGAACCCGCCCAAGCCCAGGCCGACCCCGCCCGCCACGCCCACGCCGGCTCCGCCGACTGCGCCGCTGGCCTACGCTGGGCCGTGTCCGACGGCTCCGCCCGGGACCGCGCTGGCGCTTGGAGGCAGGACCTACGCGCTCGAGGGGATGGACACGTTCACCAAGGCCGCCCCGCTGGGCTCGTTCGCGCAGAGCTCGAACAACCAGATCGTGTACGTGGGTGATCACGGGATGAGCTGGACCGGATACGGAGATGGCTGGACCTCGACGTATACCGGCGGCAAGGAGGGGTATCAGCCCTCAACCGTGCTGTCGGTTCACGACGGCATGCTGGATTTCCACCTGCACAACGACACCAACGGCAATCCGGTGGGGGCGAATCCGTCGCCACTGCCGGGTGGGAACCGCTACCAGACGTATGGGGTGTGGTCCTTCTGCGAGAAGATGGCCCCGGCTGACTCACACAACCTCGACGACTTCTATCAAGCGCCGCTGCTCTGGCCGTCGAACGACTCTGACTCGCCCTCATCGGAGTCGGACTTCCCCGAGGGCAACCTGGCCGGTCCAGACTTCAAGGGCTTCTCGCACTACGGGGGATCTGGAGCGCAGGATTATTTCTCCATCAGGGCCGTGATGCCGACCTTTGCCGCCACGCAATGGCATGTGTACACGCAGGAGTGGGGGCCAGGGTTCCGCTCGTACTACGTGGACGGCCAGCTGGTGGGCACGAGCACCCACCAGGTTTGGTCCGGGCCGGAGCGCTGGCAGTTGCAGGTGGAACCCTCGGGTACGAACGACGGCGATTCCGGCGACGTTGACATCGGGTGGGTGTGGATCGGTAGCCCTACGTCGTGACCGCGCGCCGCGGGCGCAGGGTGAGCGCCAGCGCGATCGCCGCGCCAAGCGTCTGACCGATCAGCCAACCCCAGCCGGCTCCGGAGAGGCCGATGGTCGGGATCAGCCACAGATCGAGCGCGATGGTGACGAGGGTGGAGGCGCCGGCGATCAGGAGCGCTCGGCTGGCGCGCTCCTGGATGCGCTCCACCGCGATGACGAAGTTGACGATCGTGAAGGGGATGAGGGCCACCGCGAACAGGCGCAGCAGGTTCGCGGCATGCATGTACTTGAGGCCGAACGTGGCCATGATCTGGTCGGCGAATGCCACCACCACGACAACCAGCGGGATCACCACCACGAACGCCAGCCGGCTCACCTGCCTGACCAGCGAGCGGATCTTGCTCTCCGCCAGCGCACCCTCGACGATGAGGGCATTGGACATGTTGACCGCCAGGAGCCGGAACGAGAAGCTCACCGCCCAGGCCGCGTAGTAATAGGCGTTGGCCGCGCCCGGCAGGAAGCCCAGCACCAACAACGATACGAGGGAGTCCGGGATGGCCGCGGTCACGGCTACAAGGTGATTGCCGCCGGCGAAACGGACCAGTTGCCGTTGACTCGGAAGCCGGGACGGGACTGTCTGCTCTCGTTTCAGCAGGCGCCCGAACAGGGCGACGTTGATGACCACGACGAGGCCGACGAGACCGAGCACCCAGGCGCCGAGGATCGCCCACGCGCTGGCGGTTGCTGCCAGCGCCACCAGCAGAACGGCCTTGATCGCGCCGAACGTCGCGTTCTCGATGGGCACCCATCCGGCCCGGCGCAGGCCGATCAGCACGGGGTCCTGGAGTGAGAACACGACCCAGAAGACGATCGACACGGCAAACACCAGGATGGTCAGCGGGCTCTCGGTGAGGATGCCGAGGCCGGCCAGCTGCGCAAAGCCGGCCAGGAAGACGCCCGTGGCGACGAGCGCGACCGCGATCGCGGCCGCGTACGTGAGTTGGACCAGGCGCCTCTGATCGCGGCCCGCCACCGGCACGTAGCGCAGCAGCACAAACTGGAGTCCCACCCATCCCAGGCTCGAGACGAGCGTCATCGCGCTGATCGCTCCTGCGCCGATCCCGACGACCTTGACCGGGTAGAGGCGCGCCGCCAGCACCCAATACGCGAACCCGAGGATGCCGTTGAGGCCCGTCGTGAGCATCAGCGCGAACGAGCTGCGGTACAGCGGCACCCGCCGGACGTTGTTGAGGCGTGCGACGTAACTCATGGTCAGGCGAGCTCGAGCTCGCGGGCGAGTGCTCCCACGGCCTGTTCGGAGGTCCAGGAATCCGGTACCAAGACACGGCGCGCCGGTGCGGCGGCGAGGGCACAGGAGATGATCGCTCGTTCATGAGCCAGGAGCGTCTCGTATGCGGCGCGCACCCCAGGCACCCTGAAGATCTCCGACCGCTGGCCCATCACGACATCGTCGGTTTCGGCGGCGAGCTCTCCCGCGTCCAGAGGCTCGAGGGTCAGTGCGTCGACTCGGGCACGGCGCACCACGACCACCTCGCCGATGAGCAGCCGAAGCGGACCGGTGGCGTTCGCTCCGATCGCGGACGCGCTGACGCTCACCGGTGGAGCGACGAAGCCGCGAGTAAGCGCGTTGACACGCCCCAGAGCGGTGAGCCTGGTCCGCACCGACGGCCGGAGGGCAGCGAAGGCAGCCGGCGCTGTCCGCGACAGATCCGGATACAGCCGCAGCCGCCTGGGGAATGGGAGGCACTCCCGGTCTGCGTTGATGATGACCTGGTCATCGCCGAGCACGCGCAGGCCTGAGGCGAGGGCACGTGCTGCGAGGCTGGTTTTTCCGCTGCGTGACCGGCCCAGCAGGAGCAGGGTTCGGTCTCCCTGTGCGATGGCAGCACCCGGCAGTAGCACCGAGCCGGCCCGCACCGCGGCAAGCGAGACGAGTGGCTCGATCACGTGGCTTTGCACGAGCGCGAGGCCGAGCGGTCCGCGAACAGCGACCGCGACGCGCATCGTGTCGACCTCGGGTCTCACTGGGACCGATGCGCGCCAGCGCGCCAGCTTGTGGGCCCCCAACAACTCCGGGTCACCTGTGGTCCCGTCGGCGGCCCCACGGACATGGGCGCCGATGACCGCCTCCACGGCCGGGACCTCCGGGCTCGCGCGGCGCGCGGCCGAGGCGTACTCGGCGCGAAAGTACGCCCTGGGTCGGCGCTCTCCTCGGATCGACACGGTCAAACCGGGGCCGAAGCAGTAGAGGTCCGCGGACCCCGATGCTTCGTCAGCAGCACTGGACCAGAGCATCGGCCACCCTCCGGGGGTCCGCGGGGAAGGGAGCCGTGACCTCGAGGACCTGGACGCCTTCGAGAAGGTTGCGAAGCAGTTCGGTCTCGTGATCGCGCACGCCGGCGAGCCGGGACGGGCCGGGCCTCGCGTCGGCATACCGCACGCGCGCGTCGAGCTCGTACAGCGAGCGGCGCTCGTACGCGCCGGTCCGTGCCAGGCGCTCAGCCGCCCACCCGGCTGTCGCAGGGCGGACGGTGACCTCGTTCGTCGACACGGTCGTGAGCATCGCGAGTGTCTTCAGCGGCGGCGTCCGCCGGGGGTCATCCGGCGACCCGTAGATCGCCCCCACCTCTGTCTGACGAAGCGAGAGCCGGCTCGCCAGTGTGAAGGCGCGGTCCAGCTGCGACTCGAGCGCCGTGCCCACCCGGGTCGGCCGTCGCGTGAGCAAGGGAAGCGGGCGTCGCGCGGTGCGCGCGACTCGCAGTCGTGCGCGTTGTGAGGCTCGGAGGTGCGCACGCAGGCGGGGCAGATACTCGAGCACCCAGTCGCGTATTCCAACGGACACTGGAAAGGCGTGCAACCGCCTGCCTCCGTCGAGAATCGTCCATTTGTCCGATATGAAGCGGGCGCCTTGCTCCGCAAGGGCGAGCGCCGTTTCAGTCTTACCGCTCTCTGACCATCCGCAGACCAAGAGTCCGCCCCCTTCGACCTCAACCGTGGCTCCGTGCACAGTAATTGCCCCGCGCTTAAGTGTACCAAGTTGAAGGAGCGGACGCACCAATTCTGCAAGCGCCTCCCACAGCGGAAAACCAGGGTCATATGAGAGGCTGACCTGCCCATCGCCGGGGTACACGCGCGGCAGTTCGAAGCGGGACGTGCCGTGCAGCAGGTAACAGGACCGGCCGTCCGATCCGGTGCGGCGGCCGTCTCCCGCCGGCCCATGGACATCGGAGAGGCTCCGAGGTACCATGTCCGTGTTGGGGCTAAGCACGATGTCGGCATGAGGCGGGACTGGTCCAATGCTCGGCTCGTATGGATCGAGTTGCGAGTCGAGGTGCCGAAAGATGTGCTCTCGGCCATCGTTAATAGCGAGGCTGACTAGCCCGTGCAGATCAAATATGCGTGCCATGAGGATGAGTAGTTTCTCATCATGCTGACAGAGACTCAGCCAGCTGTGAGGAAGGTACCGGGAAAAGCCGGCGACGTGGCAGATCAAGCCGCGTCACCCGTCATCGCCCTGGTTGCGTTGGCACTTAGCATCACCCTGCTTGCGGGGGCCCGTCTCAAGCTTGACGGTTATGGGCTGCTCAACAGCCTGCCGCTGGGTTACTACCTGGGCCTGGTGGGGCTGCCACTGGCATCGGCGATCGAATGGCGCCGCGAGTCGTCTCGCCCGGCCCTGGTGCTCGCGTACCTGTTCGCGTTCCTGCTGTTGGTCTGGCTCACTCCGTATGTGCTCGAAGGCACGCCCAGATTCCGGACCTCGTATCTGAGCTATGGGTATGTCGACCCGGTCGCCCGAGGTCAGGGTCTCTTCCCTCGTCTGTTCATCTACCACAACTGGCCGCTGTTCTCGATCGGCATGGCGGCGCTCCAGAATGCCTTTGCGCTGTCGCCGCTGAAGCTCATGGCCTTCTTCCCGACCATCATCATGGTGCTCTACCTGATACCGCTCTCGGCACTCCTGCTGATGGCGACCGACCGGTACTGGCCCGGGCCCAAGGGCCGATGGCGCACGCTACGTGGGCCACTTGGCACCGATGGCCGGTGGGTCGTGGGTCTCTGGGTGTTCGTGGTCTTCCAGTGGACCAACCAGGACTACTTCAGTCCCCAGGCGCTGGCCTTCCTGTTCTACCTCGGCCTGATGGTGGTGCTGGCCCACACGGCTCTGAGACGGGATGGCGTCTTCAACGCGGTCAGCGGGGGCGCGACGGTGATCCTCTTCACACTGATCGTCGCGACGCACGTCCTCAGCGGGCTAATCGCGCTGTTCGTCATCGCCGGGCTGACCTTGAGCAAGCAGCTGCGCCGCCCCACCCTTCTGCTCCTCTGCCTGCTCGTCTTCGTGGCGTGGCAGGCGTATCCAGCGGCGCCCTTCTACCAGTCCTACGGCCATCGCCTCCTGCAGACGGTGTTCGCCGCCGGCGATTTCCTGCAGACGAACGTGTCCGGTCGCATCAGCGGGAGTGGAGAGCACCTGACCGTGAGCCGGGCGCGCGTGGCGGTCACCGCCATCGTGTTCGCGCTGGGGCTGCTCGCACTGGCGGCGCACCTCTCGCCGGGTCTCCGAGAGCGCTGGCGCAGGCCGCGGGTGCTCTGGCACTCGCTGCCTCACCAGCAGCGCTTCGCCCTCGCCTGGTTGATCTCCACGGTGCTGGTTGGGCCGGTGTCCGTCTACGGCGGCGAGATGCTTATCCGCACCGAGCTGTTCAGTCTTCCCCCGCTCGCGATGATCATCGCCGCCGCGGCGACTCGGCGCCGCATCCTGGCCGTGGTCGCCGGCACCCTCATGGCAATGGCACCGCTTCACATCCTCACCCACTACGGCAACGAGCTCTATGACTACGTCTCGCCGGGCGAGCTCGCCGGGTTCCGCTTCATCGCGGATCATCTGGCTCCGGCGAAGATCTACGGGGGCTTCCCGGGCGGTGGGTTCCTGAAGTCGGTGAGCCTGCGATGGCGCAACAGCTCGGTACCCGGCGGGAGCCACGTGCCCACCGCTGTCGACTTCCTCGAACCCAATGCGCACAACTGGGGACGAGCGCGCGGTGGTGTGTACGTGGCCTTCGGCCGCGGCGATATCGCGGCCGCGACGTTGTTCTACAACAAGCCACAGCTGATTCCCACGATGCAGCGCCTCGTCGCCCATGATCCGCGATTCCGGCCCGTCTACCTCACACCCGACTACTCGATCTACCACTGGTTGCCCCCTGTCGAGAGGCATGCGCGTGCGCGGCCGGCTGCCTACGGCCGGGTGACCTCCGCAGGCCGGCGGGCGGGCGGGGGCGTGACGACGGCGGGCGGCCGAAAGCGAAAGACGACCAGGCCAACGAGGTAGCCCGCGGCCGCGGCGCCCACCGCGCCGACCACGGCGCCGACGAGGCCAAGACCCTCCGCGAGATGCCCGCCTACAGCGCGCCGAACGCTGGCCTTGACCCGGGCGGGCAGCGCACCGCGGAGGTATGTGCGCTCGGTGTCGAGCGACCGCCCATCTCCCAGGCGTCGGACGAGCGCCTTGGAGATCCCCTCGAAGTAGCAGCGGCGCAGCAGGTAGCTCACGGTCGCTCGAGCCGCAGGTACGTGATGGTCGATCTCGGCGCCGCTCACCAACGCAATCCGGGCGTCGGGTGCCGCGCGGGATGCGCGGAGGCAGAACTCCGTTTCCTCACAGCCGAGCGGCAAGCTGCCGAGACGCCCGATCGCAGGGTTGAACATGCCCACGCGCCGGAACACCTCGGCACGAAAGGCCATGTTGCAGCCAAGGGGGTTGCGCACCGCACCGGTGTCGGGCAACCCGGTATATGAGCATCCGACAACCCACAGAAACTCGGGCGGGAACCAGCGGGGCGGGGGCTTCGACCACAAGGGACGCGCGTGGCCGCCGGCGCCGATCACGGCTGGATCATCGAACGCGGAGAGCAGGTGCGCCAGCCACTGGTCGTGGGCGACCGCGTCGTCATCGATGAAGGCGATGTACTCACCTCGACTACGGGCGATGGCCGTGTTGCGTGCCGACGAAAGCCCGCGCGCGTCGCGGTTGGGAACGATTTCCACGTCCGCGGGTAGGCGCGCCCGGAGGTCCGCCTCCAGGGCGTCGTTGTGGTCGACCACGATCACGATCTGCGCCGGAGGGGGATCCTGGCTCAGGACCGACTCGACACAGGCTACGGTCTGCTCAAGCCGGGCCGATGCGAAGGCGCACACCACTACCGTCGCCTGCGTCGCGGTCACTCGCGCGCTCGCGCTGCTGCTGTGAGTGTGTGTATCCAATTGACCGCTGGCTCCTGACGGAGTGCGCACGGTTAACACTTCGTTTGCCCTCACCGACATCCTATAGCATCAGGTGCAATGCTGCGAGGCCCCGGGCGCATGGAGTGCGGCCGTCACCGTGTGACATGGATGGTCACGGTGGCGCTCGTGGTGGTGTCGGTCGTTGGATGCGGTGGTGGTTCGGCAACGACACGGTCATCGGCGGCGCCCGCCCCGAGTCCGGCCTCGTCGAGCGTCGCGAGCTCAACTGCGGGCACCGTCGCCGGCCCAGCGTCGCGGATCGCCGTCATCGTGCTCGAGAACCGCGAGTACAACGAGATCATCGGACGGCCTGCGGCTCCGTACCTCAACATGCTCGCGCGTCAGAGCGCCGTCGCCGCGAACTATCACGCCATTACGCATCCGTCTCTCCCCAACTATCTCGCCCTCACGGGCGGCTCCACGTTCGGGTACAGCGGGAGCGACTGTGGCACGTGCTCGGTCTCGCATCGCAACCTGATCGACCAGCTCGAAGCCGCCCACATCTCCTGGAAGGTCTACGCGGAGGATCTGCCGTCCGCGTGTTCGTCCGCGGCGTCAACGGGGGACTATGTCCGCCGGCACGATCCGTTCATGTACTACCGCGATGTCGCTGATAACACCGCGCGGTGCCGGTTGATCGTTCCCACGACCACGCTGACGAGCGATCTCGCCGCCCATTCACTTCCGAGGTTCCTGTGGCTGGTCCCCAATATCTGTCACGACATGCACTCGTGCGGCACGTACACAAGCGATCGCTACCTGCGTGGGATCGTGCCGCAGCTGCTGGCCCAGCTCGGGCCGTCCGGCCTGCTGTTCGTGACGTTCGACGAGGGGGAGACGAACTCCGGCTGTTGCCGGGTGGCCGCGGGCGGGCACGTTCTCACGTTGGTCGCCGGCCCGGGCGCGCGAGCGGGAGTCCGGTCGATGGCCCCGTACGACCATTACTCGCTGCTGCGCACGATCGAGGATCTCTGGGGACTCCCGAGACTCGGCGGTGCCGCGTTGCCTTCCACGCAGCCGATGAGCGATCTGCTGCGCGTGCGGCCTGTCCGGTAGCCCGCAGGCGGCACCGGAGCCCCGAAACGGCGAAGAGCGCCGACGGCATCTGGCCGGCCGCCGGCGCTCTCGCTGACACAGCGCCGGCGGCAGGGGCCGCCGCCGACGCCTCCTCCGGTGGGCTACCGGATGAGGGTGATCCTCCTGGAGGCGCTGGTGGTCCCTTGCCCCACCGGCGTGAATCCACCCTGTGCGGCCAGGGTCATCCTGGCCGCACGCTTGAGCAGAGTGCGACCCTTCCTCGTCAGGACGAGCTCGATCTTTGCGTTGCCCGTCTTGTGGAGCACGACATTGACGGTGGCGACGAGGACCTTGCGTCCACGCTCGACCTGATACCAGGCGATCGAGAGCCGGCCGGCCGACGGGGCGCTGAATGTGAACGAGTAACCGCCACGCTCCAGCAGCGCCCGGATTCGAGCGGTCCGGCCATGCACCACGAGGACGTTGCCGAGCAGGCCGCGCAGATGCGCCAAGTCGAGACCCACCGGCGGCGGAGTCTGCCCGGTCGGGGCCGGCTGGCCGCCGCTCGGGTTGCCGCCGCTGGGGTTGCCACCGCCAGGGTTGCCGCCGCCGCCAGGGTTGCCGCCGCCGCTGGAGGGCGCTGCCTGCACGACGGCGGTCGGGGCCGACGCGGCCGGACTACTGGACGCGCCATTCTGGGACCCGGTCTCCTGGACGGCCACGGTGTGCCCGACGTCGGCCGACGTGAGCTTGTACGTTTGGGCCGTCGCTCCCGGGATCGGCGAGCAGCCGGCCCCGGAGGTATCGCACGACTCCCACTGATAGGCGAGGGTCGAGCTGGTCGGCAGCCACGAGCCGTGCGACTCCGATAGCGTGTCGCCCGCCTGCGGGGTCCCGGAGATCGTGGGCGGCCCGGTGTTGGCCGGCGCGACGACGGTGTTGGTGGCGAAGGAGCCCAGCTGTACCGGGGGGACGGATGTGGTGGGCTGGGTAGCCGGGTTGGTCGCGGTCACGACCACCGACATAGTGTGTCCGACGTCGGCGTCCTGGAGCACGTACGTGGGCGAGGCGCTCGGTGCCGTGAATGTGGCCCCGCAGTTCTTGCCCGCGCTGTCGCAGCGTCGCCACGCGTAGGTGAACGTGATGGAAGCGGTTCCGTCCCAGGTGCCGGGGTTTGCGGTCAGGGTCTGCCCGTCGTTGGTCGCGCCAGACATGGTCGGGGCCGCCCGATCGATCGGGGTGCCCGCGGTGACCAGGCCCGTCTGATTCGACGAGATCACCGGGGCACTGCCGCCCGCGCTGACCGTGAGGCAGAGCGTGTGGCCGATGTCCCCGTTGGCGATCTTGTACGTCGAGTTCGTCGCATTTGTGATCGGCGTCCCGGGAGTCGCCGGAACCGCTGAGGGAGCGCAGTCCTGCGTCCACTGATAGTGGTAGGTGGTCTGCGGCAGGATTCCACGTCCCGGGCGTTGAGGTCAGCGTCCGGCCCTCGGAGGGGTTGGTGATCTCGTTCGACGGCCCCGCCTGTTGGGATGCGTGATGGGCTGGCGGCGCCGTATTGACCGGCGGCGCGGCCCACGCGGCTGCCGGGAACGCGGCGAGTGCGAGCACGCCGGCGGTCGCGGCAAGCCAGCGTGCCGGATGACTAGGACTGCGCTGCATGAAAGCTGCCCCTCTTGTGACTGGTGACTGTGGCATTTGGTTGCCCCTATTCATTGAATGCCAACGCCCCGGCGCATGGCTCATTGCCTTTGCACTGCTCCGTCGTGCACGAGCGAGACCAGTCGGTCTCAGACCCGGCGTACGACGCGCCCCTCTCGGTACAGATGGTGGCGCCGGCGGCGCCCCTTCCGCCGGCGCACGGTGCGGCGCGCCGGCGGCTGGTGAGCAGCCGCCGGCGCACCACGTCTCCCCTCCTACGCCTTCAGCGTGAGCTGCCTTGACGCGCTGACGGCCCCGGTGGCCCGCCGGCGTGAAGGTGCCCTTCGCGGTGAGGTGCATCCTCCGCGCGCCGCTGAGCAGTCGCCGGCCGCTGTCGGTGAGCAGGATCTTCGCCGTGGCCAGTCCGTTGCCGTGGAACACCAGCGTGACCGTAGCGACGAGGACCTTCCTGCCGTGCTTCGGTGCCGAGTACCAGGTCATCACGAGACGCCCGGCCGACGGTGCGGCGAACGAGAACGAGTAGCCGGCGTGGCTGAGCACGCCGCGGATCGTTCCTGCCTTCCCGTGCACCCCGAGCACGTTGTGCAGCAGGGCCCGGATCTTGGAGGCGCTCAGGGTGACGGAGCCACCCGACCCTCCTTGACCGCCGGTCGTGCCGCCGGTGCCACCGGTCCCCCCGGTGCCGCCGGTGCCGCCGGTGCCGCCGCCGTTGCCACCGCCCGCAGCCGAGCCGGCCTTCACCACGTCCGTGGCCCCGGAGGTCGCCGGGCTGCTAGTGGTGCCGCTTGCCGTCGCGGACTCGAGAACCCGCAGCGTGTGGCCCACATCAGCGTTGGACGGCGTGTAGGTCTGCGACGTCGCCCCCGCAATTGCGGAGCAGGTGGCTCCCGACGCGTTGCAGTCCTGCCACTGATACGAGAAGCTAGCCGGGCTCTTCGGGATCCAGGAGCCGTGCGACTCAGTCAGCTTCTGCCCCGCCTGCGCAGTTCCCGAGATCGTCGGGGCCGCGGTGTTGCCCGGTGTCACCACCGTGGTCGTCACGTGGGAGTGGACCGGCGTGGGACCGGCCACGTTGCTGGCCGTCACGTACGCGACCAGGATGTGGCCGAGGTCGGCGTCCTGGAGGACGTACGTCGGCGATTTGCTGGGTGAGCTCGGGAATGTCTGGCCGCAGTTCAGACCGGCGCCATCGCAACGACGCCACTGATACCCGAAGGTGATGGGCAGCGTCCCGTCCCAGGTCCCCGACGTGGAGGTCAGCGTCTGACCGTCCTGGGTTATACCCGAGATCGTCGGGGCCAGGCGATTCAGCGGCGTTCCGTTTGCGACCAGGCCCGATGGCGTCGAGCTCGCGGATGCGGTGACTCCCGGGTGAGCTGGTGGCCGTGACCTGGAACACCAGGTAGGACCCGACATCCCCTTGGGCGATCTTGTAGGTCGTATTGGTAGACGGGGACCCAGCGGCCGGGTGGCAGATGGTGGCAGTGACGTCGCAGTCCTCCCACTGAACCTTGTAGTAGCTCGCGCCGGTCCAGGTACCCTTGTTACCAAGGATGGTCCTGCCCACCGACGGATTCGTGATCTCATTCTGCGCTGTCGGCGGCGGTGGTGCCGACATTGTCGGCAGCGCCGTGTTCACCGGTGGTGGCAGCGGCGTTGCCAGTGGAGCTGCTCCGGCCGTGGCCGGGACGACGGCGGCGGCCAGAACGCCCAGAAGTGGCGTAAACCGTCGGCGTACCGGGTGCGTGTGACTACGATGCATGGATACTGCCCCCTGTCCTGACTGGTACCTGCGGCATTGTGATTGCCCCTTTGTTGGTTGTATGTGCTTCCGTGCGGGCGTGAGTGTCATAGCCCGACGACCTTGGCGAGTCTGACCGCGCTGAGGACGAGTGCCAGCAGCATTGCCCACGCGGCAAACGGTGCGAGGGATCTCGCGATGGAGGGGAAGCGCCCGGTGCCTGCCCCTTTCCCGACTTCGAGGGGGATCGCGACGGCCAGCGTCAGCAAGGTCACAAGCACCAGATGCCCCTCGTAAGCCGCGTGGCCTGCCTTGAGCAGCACCCACGCCGACGCGGCGGCCGCAAGTCCGAGCAGCAGGGGGAGCGCGAGCAGCCACACGACCAGGCCGCCAATCAGCAACCGGCGCGCGGGCCCCCGTGCAGGGACGCTGCGGTCGACGAGGCCGCGCCACAGCCCGAAGTAGTTGCCCACGGCAAAGCCGGCGAAGTAGGGCCATGGCCGCAGCGCCTGCCTGGCGCCCCGAATGAGTCCCAGCGCCGCGGCGGCAAACGGGATGATCATCGCGTTGACCAGCGCGGCGCGGCCGTGCTTGCGCACCATGCGGCCCAGACCTGCCCCGTCGGCCAGCCACTGCTTTCCGGCGAAGGTGAACCCGTTGGCGAAGCGATGCTCCCCGATCATGGTGTCCGAGACGCCGAGCGGGAAGCCCGCTGTCGTCAGCCGGATCCGCAGGTCGATGTCCTCGCCCGACCGCAGGTCGCCGTCCAGCGGATTGGCCAGGAGCACGTCTCGTGACACGAGACTGGCGCAGACACCGAACCACTCCTTGCTCTGCCCTTGGTTGTGATGATCGGCTAACGACTGGCTCCAGTAGTCGCCCGCGCCCACGCTGTGGAGTCCAGCCTGAAGCGCCACCAGGTGACGGTTGCGACGTTCCTGGTCCAGGTCGCGGAGCGCATTGGGCGGCAGGACAACATCGGCGTCGACCAGCGCCACCCACGGTTGCGACGCCGAGGCGACGCCCATCATCCGTGCGGCCGCGACACCGGTCCCCCCGTCATCCATCACCTTGTCGACCAAGGGCCGGGCGAGCTCCACCGTGCGGTCCGTGGAGCCCCCGTCCACGAGGATGATCTCGGCCGGAGCGTTCGCGCGGATCGCGGACAGGCACGATTCGATCCAGTGCTCAGCGTTGCGAGCCGGAACCACCGCGCTGATGCGCGGCGCCCCATGCTCGGTTGTAGCCGGAAGCGCGAGTTCGATGGCGGTATCGGGGTCGAGCTCGTAAGCGGCGTCGGCCTCCTCCGGCTCGCCGAGCGAGCGCCAGGAGAACCGGGTTCTGGCCTCCGGAGAGTCGTCGAACCAGACGACGTTGATCGTCTCCCCGCCCACGACCAGCCGTCGCGCGATCCGAATCGAGGCCGGGCTCGAAGGGTGCCTGCCCCGCGGCCGGCGAGCGCGCGCCAGGAACGCACTCCAGAGGTAGGCGAAGGGGCCGAGCAGCATCCCGAGCCGCATGAGCCACCGGAGGCGAAGCGGGTAGCGGGTGGGCGTGTCGCCGCACTGTCGTGGTGCGGGATCGCGCGAGTGGCGCACGGCGGCGGGAATCGCCCGCAACCAGGCCCGGCGTTCCGGGCCGGCAATCAGCCCTTTGCTGATGATCGCGCCGAGGCCGATGCCGTAGCGATAGATCTGGCGCCGGCGGCCCCCGGCGTGGGCAGGATGCTCACGCCAGATGATCGCGTTGGGCTCGTAGAGGACCGTGTAGCCAGATCCAAGGAGCCGGACGAGCAGATCGATGTGCTCGCCGCCGCAAGCTGCCGTCGCCGGACCCAATGCGAGGTCGAAGCCGCCGAGCTCGCGGCCGACGTCCGTGAGCATGACGATGCCCGCGCCCGATCCGAGGCCGGGCGCCGTGTCAGCGAGGAGGGGATGACCGTTGCCGGTGTCCGAACGATGGTAGGTCCGTCGCGCCGAACCCTCACCGGTCAGCTCAGGAGCGGGTCGCATCGCGTCGTGGAGCTGAGGGGACGCGCTTCGACCCATCACGCACACCACGTCGGCTTCGTTGAGAAGGGCGTCCACACTGTTACCCATCCACTGTGTATCGACGACGACGTCGTCGCCGATGAAGGCGACGATCACCGCCTCAGCCCGAGCCAGCCCGGTGTTCCGCGCCATCGACGCCGAGGACCACGGCTCCTCCAGGTAACGCAGTCTCAACTCTCCGGGGAATTGCATGACCAGCATCCGGGCGGTGTCCGGCGAAGGAGGCCCGTAATCGACGACGATCACCTCGAAGTCGTCGTAGTCGGAGTGCAGAACCGAGCGCAGGCAGCGCTCCAGCGTCGGCGGGTTACCGCACGTCGTGATGATGACGCTCACTGAGCGTGGCGCGTCAGTGCGCTCCATGGGTGCGACTTCGGCCATGTTCGGCAGCCAATCTCGGGCGACAGCTCGGGTGCCCTCGGGGGCTAGCGCCATCTGCGCTCCCCGCTCGCCCGATGCTCTGCCCGACCGCGAGTCGCCCACCACGATGCCGCCCCGGCTGCACTCTGCGCATGTCCAAGCGGGGCCGGGATGGCCAGGGGTCCGGCATCGAGTTGCGAGGAGATACCAAGCAGCTCTCTCGCCCCAACATCCCGCTGAGACGGGTGTGGCGCGTCGAGCATCGCTTCATAGAGATCCCAGGTGGCATCGATCGTGGCATTCCAGGACGAGGAAGTCACCAGGTCCGGATTGGGGATGACCGAGAGCTGAGAGGCCTCCTCGATCGCATCGGCCACGTCCAGCGGTGAGCTTCTCGGCGCGACGAAGATGACGGCACCGCCCACCCGCTCGGCGGCCTGCCGTTGGATGGGGAGATCGGAGGCCACGACCGACACGCCCGCCGTGCACGCCTCGGTCACCGCCATCCCGGAGCTCCGCTCGCCCGGGAGCGAGACCACGACGCGCGCCGTGCGGAGCCATCTGTGGAGCACGGCGTCGGAGACTGGGCCGGTGAATTGAATGCGCGACGACACGCGAAGGTCGTCGGCAAACGCCTGGAGGCGATCGCGCCCCGGCCCGTCGCCGACGATAACGAGCCGGAACTCCGGGTCCAGGCTGGCCATCGCGGCGATCGCCCGGCCCACGCCGGTGGAGCGATCGAGCCGGTCCACCGCCAGCACCACGGTACCCGGGACGTTGAACGGCACAGCGGATCGGATCGGGTCCGGGTCGATGCCGTCGGGCACGACCACCGTCCGGCTGGCCACCTGAGGGACGCTGGCGCACAACAGGTCCCGCTCGATCTCCGACCGGCAGACGATCCGCGGCGCCGCTGCCAGCATGGCTCGCGTAGCCCGCGTATGGGGCCAGGCCAGGAACGCCTCGGCGGAGGCACACGGCGTGAGGACGAGCCGGCGAACCCGCGCGCTTGCCACCGCCAGGGCCAGCGATGGCTGCCGGGTATGGACGTCGATGACGTCGAAATCACGGGACGTCTGCCGGAGCCGTTCGCGGAGCCGAGGGGCCACCGCGAAGCGCAGAGGACCCGCCACGGCCGGGAAGGTGCGGATGGTTACTCCGTCACGGTGCTTGACCGAGGCGCGGACGGGGCCCTGGGTGAAAACCTCCACCTGTGCGCCGCGTTGGGCGAGCCCGCGCGCCACCCGATCCACACGACGCTCCAGCCGCCCGAACTCGGGTAGGGAGCTAGATGCAATAAGCGCGACCTTCATGATCCAACCAGCCGGGAGGCGATGCGCGGAAGGAACGACCGGCGCGAGGCCGCTAGGGGCAGCTCGCGCATGATCGTGCGCAGGACGCGGGACCCATCCGGCAGCGCTCGGAGGTTGCTCGTCCCGTGCAGGCGAACGTTCTCGTAGCTGGGAACCTCATGAACGATCAGCCCCGCCTTCGCGATCCGGACGTTGATCAACGTCTCGACCTCAAACCCGTCGCAGTCGACCCGCATGTACGGAAGGCATCGCGCCCAGAAGGCGTTGTAGCCGTAGCACAGATCGGTGTAGCTGGTCCCGTAGAGGGTGTTGACGATCGTCCGCAGCACGTGATTGCCGAGACCTCGGGCGCGGGTGATGTCGGCGCTCGAGCCCCCCTGCGCGAAGCGTGAGCCCTTGACGAAATCCGCGCCGTTGCACAGGGCGGAGATAAATCGCGGAATCTCCGCGGGGTCGGTCGACCCGTCAGCATCGAGCATGACGATGACGTCGCCCGTGCAGGCGGCGAAGCCGTCCGCCATCGCGTTGCCCTTGCCCTTGCCCGACTGGGTCACGATGCGAACGTCGGGACGAAGTCTCGTGGCAACGGCCACGGTGTCGTCACGGGAATGGCCGTCCACCAGGATCACCTCGTGAAGCCCTTCGGGCAGGCGCGAGAAGGTGTACGGCAGGTTCTCGGCCTCGTTCATCGCCGGAATCACGAGACTCACTCGCGGCCCGTTCGCCGCCAGGGTTGCCACAGCCTGACGCACTGCGGGAGTGCGCGGAGAAGTGTCAAATCGACTCTCAACGCTCGTGTCGTTGAGTACGGCAAGCCCCGCCGAAGACGTCCGATCCTCGTTGAACTGCAACATGGTCTGGCCCCCCAGGTATTAATTGTGATCATCGTGTGATCGCATTTCGATTAATGCACGCCAGTCACATCACCGCAAGCGCTGGCGGCGATGACGCGACGCACCGGTTACGTCAAAGGCGTGAATTGCGTCAGAGCGCCGCCACCCGTGCGCTCGCCGGGCGGCGGAACGCCGAACCCCGAGGGGGCGGTCAGTGACGGATGGTGGTCATCGGTGCCGGTGCGCGCCTGGGGGTGATCTGCGTCCGACGTCCCCGACCAGTTGCTCGGCGCGCCGCGGGACTAGGAGTTGATGCCCGGCACGTGCTCGTCGGTCTGCTCGAGCATCTCGATCGCCCGGCGACGGTTCGGAGCACCGAGCTTATGCAGCACGGAGGCAACATGGCGACGCACGGTCACCTGTGAGATTCCGAGGCGAGACGCGATCTGCGCGGTGCCTTCGTGCTGGCGCAGACGTTGGAAGACCTCGAACTCGCGGGCTGTCAGCTCGATCTCCGCCTGGTCAGGGTGGACCAGGACGCGACGCCTCATACCGCGCTCGCGAAACTCCAGGATCAGACGCGCGGTCATTGCGCGGGGGAGGGCGGCCTCCCCCTGGGTGACGCCGCGGATCGCATGCGGGAGGCGGCTCGCCGGAGTGCTCATCAGCAGATACCCGTCGGCGCCGGCCCGCAGCGCCTCGAGCAGGTCCTCATCACAAGCGGTCCCGGTCATCATCACGATCTTCGTGTCGGGGACAGACTGCTTGATCAATCGCGTGACCTCGACCCCGCTCCCCGGGAGGTCCACCGCGATGATGCAGACATCCGGCTGGTGCGCCACCGCGAGGCGCACGGCATCGTCGGCATGGGACGCCTCGGCGACAACCTGCAGGCCGTGAGGCTCGATGGCCCGCTTGATTCCCTCGCGAATAGCGACCTGGTCGTCGGCCACCATCACCCGCAGTCTGTCGGGGGCGGACGCGGCAGAACCAACCCAGTTCGCCTCGACCTGCAGCTCCGTCCGTGGTTCCGGTGCGCGCACCTGACTGCTCCCCTTGTTCAAGTTCGCACAACCTAGCACGGTTAACCGTGACTGAGTCACCGTTCAGTCGTGAACGCAGGACGGGCGAGGAAGCCCATTGGCGGGTGAGACGCGGGTCACGACAATCCAACGCGTCAGAAACGGGCGCGTGACCGCCCGTTGAGTGAAAAAATTCTTAGAAAGTGCGGCACGGTCGGCGTGCGCGCTGTCAGGTGAAAATGTTCTTAGACAGCGTCGCGCTGCTGTGGAGCGCCAGGACGGGTTGATGGTGACAGTCATCAGTATGGTGGATTCGTGCCGCGGGGGTGTCGGGGCAAATGCACACCGGGTTCATGAATAAGTTCTTAGAAGTACGCGGGGTGGCCGCGATCGTGGGTTCGTGTGCTGGCGGCGGTTGTCAGCTGGCTCAGTGCTGCGTCGGCGTCGCCAGTGCGACGACCCTCACAGCGCCCACCATTTCGGGAACTGCGCAGGAGGGGCAGACCCTGACGGTCAACGCCGGCACTCCCGGACCGTCGGGCGATACGTTCACGCTCACCGACCAGTGGCTGGTCTGCACCACGGCCACGACCTGCACCAACGGGCCCACCGGGGCAAGCTTCCTGCTCGCCGCCGCGCGAAGTCGGGAAGACCATCGAGGTTCAAGAGAGCGCGAACGACACCTCTACGACGGCGATCGCTCCGAACCCTGCCACGGCGACCTCCGCTGCAACGGCGGCGGTGCTGCCTCTGCCTCCGGCCGCCTCGACACCCCCGCCGTCGGTTTCGGGCACGGCTCAGCAAGGCCAGACGCTGACAGCGGTGCACGGGGGTTGGACCAACACGCCCACCGGGTACTCCGACGTCTGGGAGCTTGCACCGGCGGCACCTGCGCCTCGACCGGCGTCACCACCCCGACGTACGCCGTGGGACTGGCCGACGTCGGCTACACCATCGAGTTCGTCGAAACCGCGTTGAACGCCGGCGGAGCTTCGGCGACGTCCGAGACCTCGTCGCCGACCGCGGTGGTGCTGCCTCTGCCGCCGGCCAACACGGCGCTTCCCGTCGATCTCGCCGGTCACGCCGCAGCAGGGCCAGGTCCTGACCGTGACGCGGGGGCCTGGACACATCTGAACACCCCGACCTCGATCACCGACCAATGGGAGGACTGCGCCGCTCTCGTCTGCAGCCCGATCCCCGGCCAGACCGGGACCAGCTACACGGTGGGTCCCGGTGACGTCGGACATACGATCGAGGTCGTCGAGACCGCCTTCAACGCCGCAGCTCCACTGGGAGTGGCCGCAACCTCCGCTCGCACGGCGACCGCGTCGACCACCAGCACCACCTCGGTGGTCGCCTTCTCCCAGAACGCTCCGACGACCAACCAGGCCGTCACGCTGGTGGCGACCGTCAGCTCGAGCTCTGGCAACGCGAATCCACACGGCACGCTGTCGTTCTTCAACGGCTCGGACACGATCCGGGACTGCGCCGGCAAGGGGGTCAGTGGCGGCCAGACCATCACGATCGTCTGCCAGGCTGCGTTCCCGGCGGGCGTGGCCCAGATCTCGGCTGCGTACGTGGCTGATCCGGGGGCGCTCGTGGCCGGCTCCAGCAGCGACACGACACCGGTCAGCGTGGGCAAGGGGTCGACGTCGGTCTCGCTCGCCGTGACCCCGAAGGTCGCGCCCGGGGGGCAGGCGACGTACGTCGCCACGCTGGGCGTGCCTGTGAGCAGTGCCGGCCCCACCCTGCCGAGCGGCTCGATCGAATTCATGGACGGCGGCCAGCCGATCGGCGGCTGTGTCAGCCAGGCCTTGAGCAACCTCACGGCGACCTGCTCGGTGAGCTATCCGGCGGCGGGGACCCACAACGTGTCCGCGTTCTACAGCGGCGATTCGAATTTCACGGGCTCGGCCTCATCTGCGAGCAGTGTCCAGATCGTCGCGGGCGCCGCCAAGAACCCGACCGTGCACGGGTCCCTGGGCTCGACGCTGGGCTGGAAGATCGCCTACCACCCGCACTACTCCGAGCTGATCGCCCTCACGGCGTATGCCGTTCCCAAGGGGACGAGCATTCTCGTCCAGTGCTTCGGGAAGGGCTGCCCGTTCGCCAAGTGGCATCTCACCAAGGCAGGCACGATCAACCTTCTGTCGCGTTTCCGTCACCGCCACCTGCGGGCCGGGGTGCGGATCACGGTGCGCTTGACGCGGCGGCACTGGGTCGGCAAGTACTACTCGTTCACGATCCGCGCCGGACATGCGCCAGTGGTCCGGACGGACTGCCTCGGGCCAAGCGGAGGCAAGCCCGGCGCGAGCTGCACGAGCCCGTCCACCTGACCGCAGGGCCCCGGATCACGGACCCGCGGCGGGCCCTGCAAACGCTGGCCGCCCAAATCTCCCGGCGAACCCGGTCACAGGTTCTTTACAAGAATGCTACAATTTCATCAAGTAACAGCAGGTTCGGCGAGACGTTTGGAAACGATCGCTGTGACGGGGCGGTCACATGGGGAGCCGGTATGAGAGGTACGGGGCGGAGACGCCTGCTTCGGCTTGACGGCGTTCAGCAGAGTCCTGATCAAGGATTCGGACGCGGGGTGTTGGAGGCAGACGATCTCGATAACAGGACGCTTGGAGCGGCTGAGGCGCAGACGCAGCCGATCGCGTCTGTGGCGCTCGCGATCGCGGTGGCCACCGGCATCCTCATCGCACTGGAGCTTCTCCGGCCGGTCCACGCCATCGATGCGGGCGCGCGGGCCGCGGTCGAGACCGCGATCGCCGTCGCCGCCCTCCTCAGCTCCCGCCTCCTGGTCGAGACCTTCGACCGCACCCGGCAGCTCCGGGACCTACTGCTCGTCCTCGCGGTGCTCCTGCTCTGGCTCGCCGACTTCTCGTACTGGGCCGGACCCGTGGTCGCCGGAGCGCGAGGTCCGGCGTCCGGGGGCGCCGTCCGCCTGGGCTGCGAGTTGGCCGGCGCGCTCGCGCTGGCCGCCGCGGCGCTCGTCCCGCCCACGTCGATCGTCGCGCCGCTCCCCGCCCGCGCCAAAGTCGCGGCGGTGGTTGGCCTCGGCGTTATCGCGATCGGGACCTTCGTGGCCGAGGTCATCGTGGTCCACACGGCCACGGGCCCGGCGAACGCCGCAACCGCGAGTGCGGCCGCCCACTCGGTCACGGTCGGCGTCCAGATGGCGTCGGCCGTCATCCTGGCCGTTGCGGGTTTGGCGTTCGTCGCCAGGTCCTGGCGCGCGGACAGAGGGACCGAGCTGCTGGCCGGGGCGTCCCTGTTGCTTGCCGCGGCAGGCGTCCAGTTCGTGGCCGTCCCGACCGTGCCCACCGACTGGGTCACGCCGCGCGAAGGCGCGCGTCTCGTCGCCTTTGCCCTGCTGCTGGCGGGCGTGTGCCTCCGTTATGTGAACGTCCGCCGCCGCCACGCCCACGCGGCGATCTGCACGGAGCGTGAGCGGATCGCGCGCGACCTCCACGACGGGTTGGCCCAGGACCTGGTCTGCATCACCATGCAGGCGCAACGGCTCGACTGCCACCTGGACCCGGAGCATCCAGTCATGCTCGCCACGCGTGATGCACTCGCGGAGCTGCGCACGATGATTGCGGCCTTGACCGCGTCCACCGCCGCCAGCTCCGAGGCGGCGGTGCGCATGATCGCCAACGAGCTGGGGCGTCGCCTCGACGTCGAGGTCGCGGTGCGAACCGAAGCAGATGAGGCGTCCGCCGTTGACCGCGGCCTGGACTTCGGCCCGCGCGACGACCTGATCCGCGCCGCCCGTCAGGCGATCGTGCACGCGCCGGTGCGTGGCGACGCTTCTCATGTCGATATCGCGTTGCCGCGCCGAGCCGGCGGCCTCGTGGTGCCTGCCTCCGACGACGCCCGCGGCATTCCCGAGCCGCGGCCGGTCGGCGCGCCGGTGCGGAAGCTGCACGCACGCGGCGTCTCTCGGCTGTCGACCGAGTGGTCGCGTCGGGCCAGACGACGGCGTCCTGCCTGAACGGCTTGAGCCTTTGAGCCCCCGCGAACCCTCACGGCGCGATGACCCCAAGGTCATTGTCGTTGACGATCACGAACTGTTTCGCAACGGGCTGATCGGGCTCCTTGAGGAGCGCGGTATCCAGGTCGTCGGCGAGGTGGGCCTCGCCGCCGATGCGATTCCGCTCGCGGAGGAGGCCGGCCCGTGCGTGGTGCTGATGGACCTGAGGCTGCCGGGCATGTCCGGGATCGAGGCGACACAGCGCCTGAACGCCGTCGCGCCGTTGGCGCGGGTCCTGGTGCTCACGGTCTTCGTCGACGACCAGCACATCATCGACGCCCTTCTGGCAGGAGCGTGCGGCTACGTGCTCAAGGATGCGCCGATCGAGCAGATCGTTGAGGGCATTCGAGCCGCAGCGCGCGGTGAATCGCTCATCTCGCCCCGGATCGCCAGCCGCCTGGTGCGCCGCGTCCGCGAGCCCGGCGAGATCGTGCACTCCGTTCCGGGCGAAGCGTTGACGCCTCGCGAACTCGAGGTCCTGGGGCTGATGGCCCGCGGGCTCGACAATTCCGAGATCGCCGGGGCCTTATACCTGAGTCAACACACCGTCAAGAACCACGTGTCCACCATCCTCGCGAAGTTACAGGTGGAAAACCGGATTCAGGCCGCGGTGCGTGCGGTACGCGGCGGTCTGGTCTAACGGACGCGAGCCGTCAATGACTGGTGCGTGTCAGTGAGTTCTGACGGTTCGCCAGCACGCGGGCCGCCGCCATGCGGTTGCGGACGCCGAGACGGAGGAAGATGGACCTCACGTGGAACTTGACGGTGTTCAACGAGATGAACAGCCGGGCGCCGATCTCCTCGTAGGAATAGCCGTCGGCGAGGAGCGTCAGCACCTGCATTTGCCGTTCGCTGAGCGCGTGGAGCGGATCGTTGCGATCCGCGTGCAGCGCTCCCTGCCAACCGGGCGGCAGCACCGACCGCCCGTGGGCGACACGGTCCAGGCACGCCAGGATCTCGCGCCCGGCAGCGTCAGTGAGGAGCAGGCCGCCGATGCCCTCGTCGAGCACGAAGTTGACCAGCGACGGCTCCAGCGCGTCGGCGACGATCACGATCCCCATGCCGGGCACGCGCCGGCGCAGGTCGCGGGCGAGCTGCATCGCCCGGCGTGAATCGGAGCCCACGCCCACGACCACGAGGTCGGGCCGCTGTTCGGCGATCGCGCTCACGGCGCCATCGCCGGCCACTGCGCCGGTGACGGTGAATCCCTGCCGGCCGGCGATGAGCGCGGCGAGCGCCTCGGCGATCAGCCGCCGGCGGTCGGCGATGGCCACGCGCACCGGATGCTCGGCCGGATCGACCCCCACCCTGCTGAGGTGTGATCTGTGATCAGATCTCACCATGGCGGGTCGGCATCGCCTCGCACCGCACTGTTACAACCGAACGACAGTGTCCCCCAATGCGTCATGCCGACCGTTCCCCCCCAAGCGGCACCCGTGCGCATGATGAGCTTTGCGTAGGTTTAACACTACCGCACCCTGTCAACCTCCGCGTCACCTACCTGACATTCACATCCGTGACAGCGGGGATCGGCGGCGCCCGCGCCCGCGCTCGCGCAGCCCCGGGCGCGGCCTGTCGCCGAGGTCTACTGTTTGAGCGATGGAGGCTGCGTGGATCGCCCGGGCTCGCTGGCGCTGGCGGGGGGCCTGGCTGTGGCCGGCGTTCGTCGTCACCGCGCTGCTCGACGGGATCGTCGCGGTCATCCGGCCATTCGTGGGCGATCGCCAGAGCGTCGCCGGGGGCGTCCTCGCCGGTCTGATCCTCAATCTGCTGGCGGTGCTGCTGCTCTCGCGGGCGTTCGGCCTGGTGCTGCGCCGCCGCCGCGGCGACCTCCCGTCGCTCGTGGCGCGCAACTACGGGGGCACGATCGCCGTGGTGATGGTCACCGCCGGCCTGACGGCGGCCGGGCTGGCGCGCCACGGCGGGATCGTCGAGCGCCGGCACGCGCTCGCCGACGCGGTCGTTCGCGCCGAGGCCTTCATCGGCGACCGGGCGCCGGCCACCTTCAGGGCCAACGCGAGCCACACCGACACGTTCACGATCCAGGCTGGGAGCGTCTACCGCACGTGCGCTCCCAGCCAGGACGGGCGACGCTCGTATTGCGTGATCGTCAAGCCCAAGCTCTCGCTCGCGCGCAGCGTGGTCTTCGACGGCTATGAGCCCAACTGGCTCTTCGCCGAGGGCGTCAACTGAGGGACCTCGTCGAGGACCACCGGCAGGCGAAACAGGCCGGCGAAGCGCAGGGCCAGGAACGGATCGCCCGTGAGCTCGAAGCGTCCGCTGGACAGCAGCTGTGGCCAGGTGACGGCGCCGCCGGCCAGAAGGATGAGGTCGTCGGCGCCGAGGGCGGCGCGCGCGCTCGCACGCACGGGAGGGCCGGGGCTGACAGTGCAGCGCGCCTGCGCGATTGCCAGCGCGTAGCTGGCTGGCCGGGAGTCGTGGCGGATCGCCAGCTCGAGCGTGGCGTCGAGGTCGTGGGCGGCGGGGCGAGGTGTTCGGCTCCCCGGAGGGCACGGCGCTGCGCCTGGGCGTCGAGCAGGCGATCCGCGCCTTCCTGGACGCGGTGGAGCGAGGTGAGCGGCCGGCCGGCGAGACCGACGAGCTGTGGCGGATGCTCGGCGAGGCCGAGTACCAGGCCGGCCGCAGTGTGGAGGACCTGCGGGCGGGGTTTCGCAGCGGCATTCGGGCCGCCTGGCGCGGCGCCGCCGACATCGCCATGCGCGCCGGGGTCTCGGCGCCGGCGACGATTGCGCTGGCCGAGGCGATCTTTGTCTACGGTGACGAGCTGGCCACCGACGTGGCGGAGGGCTACCTGCGCGTCCAGTCCGACCAGGCCGGCGAGCGCGAGCGGCGCCGCCGGCGGCTGGCCGGCCTCCTGCTCGATCCGGCCGGCCAGGATCTCGACGTGGTGGCACGGGCGGCCGAGCTCGCCCAGTGGCCGCTGCCCCGCGCGGTGGCGGTGGTGGCGGTCGCCGGCGACGACCCCACCGCGGCGGCGCGGCGGCTGGACCTCGACGTGCTGGTGGGATCTGACGGCGAGGGGCCCTGGCTCGTGGTCCCCGATCCCGACGGCCCCGGCCGGCGGGCGATGATCGACCGCGCGCTTGACGCCGTGCCCGCGGCTGTGGGTCCCACCGTGACCACCGCCGACGCGGCGCGCTCGCTGCGCTGGGCACGGCTCGCGCTTGAGGTGGTGGTCGGGGAGGACGCGCGCCCGGTGCGCGCGGCCGATCATCTGGCCGACCTCATCCTGCTCGGAGATCCCGCTCTCGCGTCACTGCTCGTGCGTTCGCGCCTGGCGGCGCTTCACGACCTGCCAACCGGCGAGCGTGAGCGCCTGTCGGCGACGCTGGCGGCGTGGCTGTCCCACCAGCGCCACACGCCCGCGATCGCGGACGATCTCCACGTGCATCCACAGACGGTCCGTTACCGCATCGCCAAGCTCCGTCGGCTCCTCGGGAACGTCATGGACACAGCGGAGGGTCGATTCGAGCTGGGCCTGGCGCTGCGGATCGCCGCCTTGGGGGATCAGTCCTCGGGCTCGGACAGCGCCCGCGTCTCGGCGTCGTCCAGCGGAAGGCACACGGCGCAGAAGTCCTTGCCGAACGGGGTGAGGTGAATGCTGCGCTGCACCGTCTTGGCCCGGGAGACGCTGCGCATCGCGTTGAGGACTTCGGGCTGCGCCTCGAGCACCTGGTAGGCCACGGGGTCGCCCACCGGCTCGCGCGAGAACCAGATCAGGCCCAGCCGCTCGAGGTTGTTGAGGTAGGCGGGAACCCGTTCGCCGTGCTGGCACCCCGCTTGGGCGCCGATCATGTTCATGCCGCCCGTGACGAGCTCGGATCCCACCCCGATGAAGTTGGAGGCGCGCACGTCGACGGCCGGTTGGGATCCGTCGGTCGCCAGCAGTCGCAGGATCCGCCCCTCGTCGGGCGCGAGCTCGGTCAGGATGCGGGCGTACGCGGGGTGCGCCCGGTCGTCAGGCTCGATCCGAGCCGCCTCGCGCAGCAGCTGCGCGCCGCGGATTCGTAGGCCCTCGCGCTCGGAGATCGCCTCGTCGTCGGAGGGCTCGGGAGGCGGCATCAGCCAGGTCACGCGCTCGTCGAGATCGGTGATCCCCAGCAGGTCGCGGGCGTAGGTCCGCAGTTCTTGGCCCAGTTCGTCCAGGATCTGCGCCGACCGGCCGGGATCCGCGGCCGCCCGGGCGAGACGGCCGCTCGCGCGGACCGAACGGGTCGCCCCCCAGCGCGCCGCCCGCCACCACATCCCCGCGGCGACGCGGGTCAGCGCCGGCGCGCTGCGGAGCAGCTGCACGTCGAGCGAGAACTGCCCATTGGCGGCGCCGTAGGGGCCGGGCTGGTCCGCCTCGACCACGATGCCCTCCAGCGGGGGCTCCTGCTCGAGCGTCACCGGCGCTCCGCGCGGATGATCATCCGAACACCGCCAGGTGGATCAGCCCGCCGGCGAGCCCCAGCACCGCCCCGTGGACCAGCAGCAACCACTCGTCCTCACGGGTGGCGGTGCGCAGGAGCTCGGCAAAGTCGGTGGGCGCCATCTGTCTGATCCGCTCGGTGATGAGCTTACGCATCGTCGCCGATTGCTCCCGGCTGAACGCGGGGTCGGTGAGCGGTTCCATCATCTGATCGATCGGCTCGGTGGCGAAGGCCTCGCGGATGGAGGCGTATTGGCGCCGGCCGAGCGCCACCTGGACCGCGCGCCGCGCGGGCCCGACCGCGCGATCGATCGCCGGGCGCAGGGCATCCTCCACCAGCGCGCGGGTGCGGTCAGACTGCGGACCGTGAAGGAGCTCGCTGCCGAACTCCGACACCGTCAGGATCTCGTCGGCGACGATCGTGGCGTAGACCTCGGCGACGTCGTGCTGGCGGCGGATGAACAGCCCGTGGACGCGGAGCGGTCCCCATTGCCGCGGCTCGGCGGGCTCGTAGATCATCCACAGCGCCACCCAGTTGGTGACATATCCGATGACCACGCCCAGGATCGGCAGCAGCCACCACGCGGTCACGAAGTGGGTGAGGACGGCCACCGGGATCCCCAGCGCGAAGCCGAACACGAAGCCGAAGTTCTTGATGAACGTCAGCTCGCGCTGGCCCATGTCCAGGAACACGCGGTTGGCCAGCTCGGGATCGAAGCGCTTGATCACCATCAGCTTGATGTCGACGAGCTGCTCAATGTGCTCGCCGATCTCACCCGTGAGCTTGTGCACCACTTCGGGCAGCTGGGCCAGCACGCGCCTCTCGATCATCTCCCTGATCTCGCCGGGCAGCTCCTGCCACAGGCGCGGCTGCTCGCGCTCCATGATCCCGTCCACGACGCCCGGCAGGTCATGGCGCGCCGAGACGATGATCTGCTCGGCGATCTTGTCGGGCTCGAGCTGATTGAAGAACTCGCGGGGCCGTCCGATCTTGGCGATGCCGCTGTCCACCGCCAGGCTGCCCATCTTGGCCGCGCGCGAGGGGACGATCCCCTGCCACCCGATGCCTCCGAGCATCACCCCCGGGATCTGCTGGACCTTGTGGGGCAGCAGCCTTATCACCGCCTGCGCTCCCGGGACCCGCCAGCCCCGGAAGCGCACGGGATAGAACAGCATCAGCACGCCGGTCCAGTTGGTGACGTAGCCGATCACCCCGGTGACGATCGGCACGGTCAGCAGGGCAAGCGTGCTCTGGCTCATGGCGCCTGTCCTACCCCGGCCGCCCCCGGGGCCAAGCGTGGCGTAGCCTGCGCCCGATGGCGTTCGTGGCCCTCGTGACCGGCGCGTCGGCGGGCATCGGCGCGGCGACGGCGCGGCGGCTGGCGCGCGAGCCGGGTGCCCGCCTCGTCCTGGTGGCTCGTCGCGAGGACCGACTGCAGGCGCTCGCTGACGAGCTGGGCGGAGCGACCGTGATCGCCGCCGACCTCACCGACCCCGAAGCGCCGGCCCGCGTGCGCGATGTGGTGGTCGCCGAGCACGGCGAGCTGCACCTGCTCGTCAACAACGCCGGCGCCTCCTGGCGCGGGCGCTTCGGCGACGCGGGATGGGCCAACGTGCAGCGCAATATGGAGCTCGACTTCGAAGCGCCGGTCCGCCTCACCGAGGCCCTGCTCCCGCTCCTGCGCGCCACTGCCGGCGGCGCTCCCGTGAGCATCGTCAACGTCGCGAGCACCGCCGGGCGCGTGGCGCGGCCGGGCGCCGGCGCCTACTCCGCCGCGAAGTTCGCGCTGGTGGGCTGGACCGACGCGCTGCACCTCGAGGAGCGCGAGCATGGGGTCCACGTGGGGCTGGTGCTTCCCGGCTTCGTCAGGACCGAGGGCTTTCCGGCCACGGAGCTGCTCGCTCGCGCCGCCACTCGGTGGATGGTCTCGGAGCCCGACGCGGTGGCCGAGGCGATCATCCAGGCCGGACCGGGCGGGCGTCCAGAGCGCTACGTGCCGCGTTTCTATTGGATCTTCGCCGCGCTGCGGATCCTCGCCCCCCGGCTCATCCGGCGGGCCACCGGGGGCGGGGCGTTGACCACCTCCACCAGCCCGAAAACTTAGCTACAGAACCGTAGTTTACGGGTAAGCTACGGAGGCGTAACTAATCGATCGAGGAGCAACCAGAGATGAATGCAACCGCCCGCCGGGTGGCGGTACTCGGTGGCAGCCGGATCCCGTTCGCCCGCCAGAACGGCCCGTACGCCAGGGCGTCGAACCAGGACATGCTGACCGCCACGCTCGATGCCCTCGCGGGGCGGTTCGGGCTCGAGGGCGCGGTGCTGGGCGAGGTCGCGGCGGGCGCCGTGCTCAAGCACAGCCGGGACTTCAATCTGACGCGCGAATCCGTGCTGGGCTCCAGGCTGGCCCCCGAGACGCCGGCCTACGACGTTCAGCAGGCCTGCGGCACTGGGCTGGAGGCGACGGTGCTCGTGGCCAACAAGATCGCGCTCGGACAGATCGACGTCGGGATCGCCGGCGGTGTCGACACCACCTCCGACGCGCCGATCGCGATCAACGAGGACCTGCGCGCAGTGCTGCTCGAGCTCAACCGCACCAAATCCAACGCCGGGCGCCTAAAGGCCCTCACCCGGCTTCGCCCCCAGCAGCTCGTGCCGCAGATCCCGCGCAACGTCGAGCCCCGCACGGGGCTCTCGATGGGTGAGCACACCGCTCTCATGGCCCAGGAGTGGGGCATCGGGCGCGAGGAGCAGGACGAGCTGGCCGTTACCAGCCACCGCAACCTCGCGGCCGCGTATGACACGGGCTGGATGGACGATCTCGTCACGCCCTTCCTCGGTCTGGAGCGCGACCAGAACCTGCGCCCGGACTCGAGCGTGGAGAAGCTGGCCACGCTCAAGCCCGTCTTCGGCGGCCCCGACGGCACGATGACCGCGGGCAACTCGACGCCGCTGTCAGACGGCGCCTCGGCGGTGCTGCTGGCCTCCGAGGACTGGGCGAAGGCCCACGACATCCCCGTCCAGGCCTACTTCAGCGATGCCCAGACCGCCGGCGTGGACTATGTCCACAAGCGCGAGGGCCTGCTCATGGCGCCGGCCTACGCGATGCCGAAGATGCTGGAGCGCAACCAGCTCACACTGCAGGACTTCGACTTCTACGAGATCCACGAGGCGTTCGCCGCCCAGGTCCTGTGCACGCTCAAGGCGTGGGAGGACCCGGTGTTCTGCTCTGAGCGGCTCGGCCGCGACGAGCCGCTGGGCGCGATCAGCCGTGACCGCCTCAACGTCCACGGCGGCTCGCTCGGCGCCGGCCACCCGTTCGGCGCCACCGGCGGGCGGATCGTCTCCACGCTGGCGAAGGCGCTGAGCGAGCGTGGATCCGCCCGCGGCGTGATCTCCATCTGCGCCGCCGGCGGCATCGGCGTCACCGCGATCATGGAGGCCGTCAATGACTGACCGCTACGCCCAGCTGGTCAACAACCCGATCGGCAAGTTCGTCACCAAGCAGATCGGGCTGCCCCAGCCGCCGCGCCTCGAGCGGTACACACCGGGCGGCCGGGTGATCGCCGGCCCGGTGCTGTTCGGTGGCACCGGTCCGGAGTCGCGGCTGGCCACGCCCGTGGCCAAGGTGCTCAGCGCGATCGACGCCGACGTCTGCACCCCGATGGATGAGGAGCTCCGAACGGCGGCCGCGCAGGCCAAGCTCGATGCCGGCCTCTTCAATCCCGAGGCGGTGGCCGAGGACGATCGGTTCAAGGCGCTCGTGCTCGACGCCACCGGGATTCAGTCCAGTGACGAGCTCGACCAGGCCTGGGCGTTCCTTCACCCGGCCATGCGCCGGGTGCTCCCCTCCGGGCGGGTGATCATCCTCGGCACCCCGCCCGAGGACTGCGCCGGCCCGCCGATGGCGATCGCGCAGCGGGCGTTGGAGGGGCTCGAGCGTGCCGTCGGCAAGGAGATCAGGCGGGGCGCCACCTCCCAGCTCGTCTACGTCAAGCGCAAGGCCGAGGGCCAGCTCGAGTCGACGCTGCGCTTCTTCCTCTCGCCGCGGTCAGCGTTCGTCTCCGGTCAGGTCGTCCGGATCGGCCCCGGCGCGGCGGCGGCGGGCAAGTTCGACTGGGACGCGCCGCTGGCCGGCAAGGTCGCGCTGGTCACCGGCGCGGCCCGCGGGATCGGGGCGGCCATCGCCGAGGTCCTCTCCCGCGACGGCGCCCACGTGGTGGGGCTCGACGTGGCGCCGATGACCGATGAGCTCTCTGCGGTCACCGGCCGGATCGGCGGCTCGTTCCTGGCCGCCGACATCACCGAGGACGACGCTCCCGCGGTCATCGCCGGTCATCTGCTCGACCACCACGAGGGCGTCGACATCGTCGTCCACAACGCCGGCATCACGCGTGACAAGACGCTCGGGCGTATGACCCACGAGCAGTGGAGCAAGGTGATCGCGATCAATCTCATCGCGCCTCAGCGCATCACCGAGGAGCTGCTGGCGCGCGACGCCATCCGCCGCAACGGGCGCGTCGTCGGCGTCTCATCGATCAGCGGCATCGCCGGCAATGCCGGCCAGACCAACTACTCCACCTCCAAGGCGGGCGTGATCGGGTTCGTGCAGTCCTACGTCCCGGCGCTGGGCAAGCGCGGGGTCACGATCAATGCCGTCGCCCCCGGGTTCATCGCGACCCAGATGACGGAGGCCATGCCGATCGCCATCCGCGAGGCGGGGCGGCGGATGAACAGCCTCTCCCAGGGCGGCCTGCCCGTCGACGTCGCCGAGACCGTCGCTTGGCTCGCCGCTCCGGGGTCGGCCGGCGTCACCGGCAACGTGGTCCGGGTCTGCGGCCAGAGCCTGCTGGGAGCGTGACCGTCCCATGGCCGACAAGGAGCTGCGCGGTTCGCCGTCGATGCTGCCCCTGTTCGCGCGAGCGAGCCTGGCGATCATTCCCGGCGCCACGAGGCTGCCGTGGGTGGGCGGAGGCGGCGGGGACGTCCCCGAGCAGGCCCTCGCGCGCGCCGACGTCGCCGTCGATCCCGACCGCCTGGCCGCGTATGACCGCGTGTGCGGATTCGATCTGTCCGACACGCTGCCGCCGACCTACCCGCACATGCTGGCGTTTCCGATGCACCTGGCGCTGATGACCGACGGGCGCTTTCCGCTGCCGGCCATGGGGCTCGTCCACATCGCCAACGCCATCACGGTGCATCGTCCGGTGGCCCTTGGCGAGCGCCTGTCCCTGCGCGTGTGGGCGACGCCGCTCGAGCCACACCCGCGCGGGCGCCAATTCACCGTCCGCACCGAGGCGCGGGTGCACGGCGAGCTCGTCTGGGAGGAGTCGTCGACCAACCTCAGCCGGGGCCGCGGTGGGTCGGACGCCGGGGCGGCCCAGCCGGCCGGCCCGCCGTCCAGCGAGGACCTGCCGGCCACGGCGACGTGGAAGCTCGCCGGTGATCTGGGGCGCCGCTACGGCGCGGCGTCGGGTGATCTCAACCCGATCCACGTCCATCCACTGAGCGCTCGGCTGTTCGGCTTTCCGAGCGCGATCGCCCACGGCATGTGGACCAAGGCGCGCTGCCTGGCGGCGCTGGGCCCGGAGTTGCCAGGCGCGTACACGGCCACGGTCGCGTTTCGCAAGCCCATCCTGTTACCCGCGACCGTCGCATTCGCCGAGGCCGCGGGCTCATCCCCGGGAGCGATCGCGTTCGGGGTGCGCGACGCCAACCGCGGCACCGTCCACCTGGACGGGCTGGTCAGTCCCGCGACGCTTCAAGCTCCTCGCTCTCGTCGCCAGGCCTGACCTCGTCGAACATCCCCCGCAGTTCGTCGAGCACCGCCGCGGCGGTGCGCAGGTCGTCGTCGGAGAACTGGGACAACGCGGTCCGCCACAGGGGCGCGAAGCGCGCATGGCGGGCCTCGACGAGCGCCCGACCGCGCTCGGTCAGCGACGTCAGGACCACCCGGCGATCGCGCTCGGAGCGGACCCGTGAGACGAGACCGGCGGCGACGAGCCCGTCGAGCATCCCCGTCGCGGTTGCCGGCGAGAGGTCCGCCAGGAGTGCCAGCTCGCTCGTCGGTAGGGCCTCGTGGTCGACGAGGCCGAACAGCAGCCCGTACTGGGCGTCGGAGAGTTCGCCGTGGGCGCGGTTCTCCCGCCCGCGTAGCCGGCGCAGCGCGCCGACGCAGCCCTTGAACGCCCGGCCGAACTCCTGTGCGGCCTCGCGCATGGTGGTGTCCGGCGCGGTCCTGGCGGCGGAGGGGCTCATGCCGCCATCGCCTCCGCCAGCGCCTCCTCGGGCACCTCGACCGGCGCCGCCTGAGCGCGCTTGGCGGCGCGCTCGGCCCGGATGAGGACGATGCACGGGACGATCGCCAGCGCGGTCAATCCGGCGGCCCACAGGAACGCCGTGCCGTAGGCCGACGCGGCCGCCGACAGTGTGTGGGCGCCGGTGAGGCCACGCTGGAGGACCACGGCCAGGACGGCGATTCCGATCGAGCCGCCGACCCGCTGGAGCACGTTGAGCTGCGGCGTGGCGTCCGACAGTTCGCTGCGCTTCAGCGATGCGAACGCCGCCGACATCGCGGGCATGAAGGCAAAGCCGATCCCGATGCCACGGAACACCATCGCGATGCACAGCACCACAATCGGGGTGTGAGGGCCGATGAGGGCGAACGGGATCGTCGCCACCGTGGTCAGCGCCACGCCGAACAGGGCCAGCGGGCCACCGCCGAAGCGGTCCGTGAGCCTTCCGGCAAGGGGCATCACCATCGCGGCGCCGAGCCCCTGGGGCGCGGTCAACAGGCCGGTGACCACGACGTCCATGTGGCGAATCGTCTGCCAGTAGAGCGGCAGCAGGATCATCCCGCCGAACAGGGCGGCGCCGATGAAGAACATCGCGATCGAGGCCGACGAGAACGTCGGGCGGGCGTACAGGCGCAGGTTGAGCAGCGGGCGCTTGACGTGCAGCGCGTAGACCGCGAACGTCGCCACCAGGGCGATTCCGATGATGAGCGGCGCGAGCACCTTGAGCGCGGTGAAGCTGCCCGTTGTCCCCACCTCGGCCAGGCCGTAGGTGATGAGCGGCAGGCCGGTGGCCAGCAGCGCCAGGCCCTTGTAGTCCAGGGCCTCGGTCGGCTGGCGCTCGACCTTGGGCAGGATCCGCGTCGCCGCGATCACGGCGATGATGCCGATCGGCACGTTGACGTAGAAGATCCAGCGCCAGCTGGCGTTGTCCAGGATGAGCCCGCCGATGGTCGGGCCCAGGATCGGGGCCAGCATGGCGGGCACCGCGACCACGCTCATCACGCGGCCCATGCGCTTCGGGCCGGCGGCCTGAGCCATCATGAGCTGGCCGACGGGCAGGAGCATGCCGCCGCCGACGCCCTGCAGGACACGGAAGAAGATCAGCTCGGTGGTCGAGGTGGCCAGGCCGCACAGCGCCGAGCCAAGCGTGAACAGGACGAGCGAGGTCAGATAGACCGGCTTGGCGCCGAAGCGGCGGGCGGCCCAGCCGGTGACGGGGATGACAGCGGCCAGCGCCAGGAGGTATCCCGTCGCCACCCACTGGATGTTGTCGATCGTGGAGTGCAGCTCGCGCGACAGGGTGTCGATGGCGACGTTGACGATCGTGGTGTCAAGGATCGACATGATCGAGCCCAGGATCACCACGGCGCTGATGCGCCATACCCAGGCGTCGATCCGGTCGGAGTCGGTTGAGGAAGTCATGGTCATATAGTCGGCAAAATGGTCGGGACCTAAAGTTTCGGAACCGAAGTTTAGGCACCGAAGCATCTTCTGTCAAGCCGGGTGTTCACTCTCCCGGCACGGTTGTCGACCACGTCTGGCGCCCGTGCGCGGCCGCCCCGCCATCACGATCCGGTAACACCCCGAAATCCCCGAACCACCGGCGTGAAGCTATCGTCACGTGGCGATGACGACGTTTGCCGATCTCGGGCTCTCCGGCGACATCCTCGCGGCGCTCAAGGATGTCGGCTACGACGCCCCCAGCCCGATCCAGGAGCAGGCCATCCCGCCCCTCCTCGAGGGGCTCGACGTGATCGGCCAGGCCCAGACCGGATCGGGCAAGACGGCGGCCTTCGGCCTGCCCATGCTCCAGTACGTCGACCCGGACGAGGGCGACGTCCAGGGCCTCGTCCTCACGCCGACCCGCGAGCTCTGCATCCAGGTCACCCAGGCGTTGCGCGCGTACGGCAAGCGCAGGGGCGTCGATGTGGTGGCGGTGTTCGGCGGCGCGCCGATCCGCAGCCAGCAGGCCCAGCTGCGGGCGGGTGGGCAGGTGGTGGTCGGGACGGTCGGGCGCGTCAAGGACCTCATCAGCCGGCACTCGCTGGTGTTGCACGCCTGCCGGTTCGTCGTCCTGGACGAGGCCGACGAGATGCTCGACCTCGGCTTCCTGGAAGACGTGGAGAAGATCCTGTCCCTGACCCCGTCCAGCCGGCAGACCGCTTTGTTCTCGGCCACGATGCCCCCGGAGATCCGCCGCCTCGCTGACCAGTATCTCTACGACCCGGTCACGGTCAAGGTCAAGACGGCGACGCTCACCGTCGACACGGTCGAGCAGTTCGCGCTCGAGGTGGCCGCCCGGGACAAGACCGACGCGCTCGTGACGGTGCTCGAGGCCGAGCGCCCCGATCAGGCGCTCGTGTTCGTGCGCACCAAGATCCGCGCCGACCAGCTCTACCGGACGCTGCGCGACAAGGGCATGAACGTCCGCGCTCTGCACGGTGACATGACCCAGGGCGCCCGCGACGGGGTGATGATCTCGTTCAAGGGCGGCAGCGTGCCGCTCCTGGTGGCCACCGACGTCGCCGCCCGCGGCCTGGACATCTCCGGCATCTCGCACGTCATCAATTACGACGTTCCCGTCTCGCCCGACATCTACGTGCACCGCATCGGCCGCACTGGCCGCGTGGGCCGCAGCGGCCGGGCGATCACCTTCTACGAGAGCCGCCAGGCGCGCGACATCCAGGCGATCGAGCGCCACGCTGGGGTCAAGCTCTCGCCCTGGGTCAAAAACGCCCACGTGGCGCCCACTCCGATCAAGGCGCCGCCGCGCCGGCACTCCAAGCCGCGCGTCGCGGCCAACGGCGACGGGTGGGAGGGATCCTGCGCCACGGTCATCGTCTCCGAGGGCCGGGCCTCGGGGTTGGAGCCGTCCGACATCATCCACGCCATCACCGCAGCCACCCAACTCGACGGTGAGTCCGTCCGTAACGTCCGCGTGCTCGAGCGCTTCTCCTTCGTGGAGGTTCCACAGAAGGACGCTGAGCGCGTGATCGAGCAGACCGGCGGCACCGAGATCCGCGGCCGCGTGCTGCGCCTCGAGCTGGCGCGTACCTGAGCGCTCCGCGCCGGGAAGCTGCAACTTCCCGCCCAAACCGCGCGCTGAAGTAAGCCCCGTGTCAGCCCTCGGACGTGGGGCCGCGACTTCGCCGGTGCCGGTTTGTTGTGAAGAGCAAAGATCAAACCGACCCACCTCTGGGAGGTATCTGCCTTGCCTTTGAAGTCCCTCATGCGCCGCCGGCCGTCCGCGGCAATCGTGATCTCGTGTGTCGCCCTGTTCATGTCGCTGGGCGGCGTCGGCTACGCCGCGATTTCGATCCCCAACAACAGCGTGGGGGCGGCGCAGCTCAAGAGCAACGCCGTCACCAACAGCAAGATCAATAACGGGGCCGTCTCCTACAAGAAGATCCAGCCCGGCGCCGTCGGCCTCGTGCGCGCAAACACCGGTCAGCTCCAGGTCCGCGTGAGCGGCGCGTGCCAGACCGGCTCCGCGATCGGGACCATCAATCAGGTCGGAAAGGTGACCTGCAACAACGCGCTGCCGTCCGAGTTCGGGACGACGAACAACACGGCGACGCTGGGCACCGGCGCGACCTCGATCACCAGCGTGGCGCTGCCCACCGGCGCGTCGTACCTGGCCTTCGCCAATCCGTCCGTGACGGTGACGCCCGACAGCACGGCTCCGGCTCAGCACGACGTCGTGACCTGCACGCTGACCGTCGGGTCGAACACGGCGTCGCGCGCGATCACGTTCGACACGCCCCTCAACTCCGGCACCGCGCACACGGCGTCGTTCCCGCTGCAGGGAGCGGGTCCGTCGGGCACCGGGTCGGTGAGCTGTTCCAGCACCACCACCGGCGGCGGCACCGCGCCGGCGATCAGCGTGACCTCGGCGATCAACGCCATCCAGACCGCCAGCAACAGCTAGGCGCCCACCGGGGCACACAACGCCCGCGACGATCCGGGCGGCCACGACAGGCCGCCCGGATCGCGGCTACTGTCTCACGGCATGAGCACAGCCAACATGAACACCAGCATGGGCACCATCGCGCTCGAGTTCTTCGACGACGATGCCCCCAAGACGGTCGCCAACTTCCGCAAGCTCGCCTCCGACGGCTTCTACGACGGCATCATCTTCCACCGGGTCATCCCCGACTTCATGATCCAGGGGGGCTGCCCGGAGGGCATCGGGACCGGCGGCCCGGGCTACACGTTCGAGGACGAGATCAACGATCACAAGATCGTCCGTGGCGCGCTGGCAATGGCCAATGCGGGCCCGAACACCAACGGCTCGCAGTTCTTCATCGTCACCATCGACGCGGCCCCGTGGCTGGACGGCAAGCACACCGTGTTCGGCCAGGTGACCGCCGGGATGGACGCGGTCGACGCCATCGAGTCGACCCCCACCGGCCGCCAGGACCGTCCCGTCGATCCGCCCGCGATCGAGAGCATCGAGCTCGATCCGGCGTGACGTCTGCCGGCGTCTGATCGGCACGCCCTCTCGGCGTTCTATCTCGTCCTCGGGCTGCCGCTGGCCGTCCAGCTTCTCCGCCCGCGTTGGACCAGGGTCTATGGGCCGCGCCCAGAACCGGCTGCCCGCTAGATTGGAGCGCCCATCTACGAGAGCGGCACCGAGGAGCAGGTATGGCAAGCGTCGAGCAGACCACCACAGCAGAGACCAACGGCGCGGGGGCCCACACGATCGCGGTGGAGAACCCGGCCACGGGCGAGCTGATCACCACGGTCCCGGTGCTCGGCGCCGACGACCTGGCGGCGATGGCCGCGCGAGCACGCCTGGCGCAGCCCCAGTGGGAGGCGTTCGGTTTCGAGGGCCGCCGCCGCGTCATGCGCCGGGCCCAGAAGTGGATGCTCGACAATGCCGACCGCGTGCTCGACTGCGTCGTGCGCGAGTCGGGCAAGACCTACGAGGATGCCCAGCTGGCCGATCTCGGCTACACCGTGACCGCGCTCGGGTTCTGGGCCAAGGAGGCCGCCAACTACCTCGCTGACGAGCGCGTGCCGTCGTGGAACAACCCCGTGGCCGTGGGCAAGAAGCTCGTCATCCGCTACGTGCCCGTCGGCGTGGTCGGCGTGATCGGGCCCTGGAACTACCCGATCGCCAACTCCTTCGGCGATTGCATCCCCGCCCTGATGGCCGGCAACTGTGTGATCCTCAAGCCCAGCGAGGTGACGCCGCTCAGCTCGCTGCTGATGGCCGACATGCTGCGCGAGTGCGGCCTGCCCGAGGACGTCTTCCAGGTGGCCACCGGCGATGGTGCCACCGGCGCCGCGCTCATCGGCGAGGTGGACTGCGTGATGTTCACCGGCTCCAGTCGCACCGGCAAGGCGGTGCTGAAGGCCGCGGCGGAGGCACTGGTCCCCTGCTACCTCGAGCTCGGCGGCAAGGACCCGATGATCGTCTGCGCCGACGCCGACGTGGAGCGCGCCGCCAACGCCGCCACGTTCTACTCGATGAACAACGGCGGCCAGGTGTGCATCTCGGTGGAGCGCTGCTACGTCGAGGCGCCGGTCTACGACGAGTTCGTGGCCCGCGTGACCGACAACGTCCGCGCCCTGCGCCAGGGCGAGCCCACCGGCGTCGGCACCGTCGACGTGGGCGCGGTCATCTTCCCGCCCCAGCTCGACATCGTCGACGACCACGTGCGCGACGCCGTCGCCAAGGGCGCCAAGGTCCTCACCGGTGGCCATCCCCACTCCGAGCGCGGCCGCTACTACGAGCCGACCGTGCTCGTGGACGTCGATCACTCGATGAAGCTCATGCAGGAGGAGACGTTCGGCCCGACGCTGCCGATCATGAAGATCGCCAACGCCGAGGAGGGCGTGCGGCTGGCCAACGACTCCGTCTACGGCCTGCAGGCCAGCGTGTGGACGGGCGATGCGGGGCGCGGGGAGGAGCTGGCCCGCCGCATCGAGGCCGGCGTGGTGTGTGTCAACGACGCCCAGATCAACTACTCCGCGCTCAACCTGCCCATGGGCGGCTGGAAGACGTCGGGCCTCGGGACCCGCCACGGCTCCGGCGGGATCCGCAAGTACACCAAGACGCAGTCGCTGCTGGTGACGCGGCGGGCGCCGTTCAAGCGCGAGCCGTTCATGTTCCCCTACAAGGCGCGCACCACGATGCTGCTGCGGCGCTTCTACAAGTTGCTCTACGGGCGCGGCTCCCGTGACTGATAGCGGTGCGGCGGCGAGCGCTCAGCCCGCCGCCGCCCGCCGCTGATCAGCTCGTCTTGCCCTTGCTGGTCACCGGCGCGGGGAGGATCACCTTCCCGGCCTGCTTGCAGCTGAAGTGGACGGAGTCCTGGGTGGAGCACTTGAGCGTGCCCGTTCCCGTCGCCTTGGCGTACGCGCCCGTCCCGTTCTTGATGATGAACGCGCCGGTGTAGCTCGCCTGGCTGAAGGACGTGGTGGTCGTGGGCGGGGCGTTGTCGTCAGGCGTCAGCGTGAATGTCCCGAACACGCTGCCCGTGTTGAACCACGCCTGCCACTTGCCGCTGATGTCGCCCGAGTCCTCAGTGGTGTAGGACTCCGAGACGACGCCGTGGCCGATCCCCGGACACGTGGACGTCCCCATCCACGAGCCCTGCTGGGAGGCGGCGGTCACATCGGTGGCGCCCGGGGCCACCTGGATGACCAGCGATGATGTGCAGGACACCTTGGTCGTCACCGTGGAGGGCGTCTTGCTCTTCTTGCCTCCCTTCGAGGCGTGTGAACTCGCGGCCATGGCGGTCGCAACTCCGAGGATGAGGACTGCGGCGATCGCCGTGGCGAGGAGGCAGATGCGCTTCACGCTATCTCCTGATTCGTGAGAGAGACGGATGAACCCATGCGGCGCGGCATTCTGGCGGTCCGGCACGGGCATGCAGGTGAACATTTGGTAAACCCGGCGTATCCGCCGCCTGGCGAAGGTCAGCCGGCGGTGTAGTTGTTGAACACAGCGGTGTCGAACTCCGGGAGCGAGGCGTCCTTGGCGTAGCCCAGTTGCGGGACGCTGAACAGGTCCTCGATTGTCTTGAGCAGCGAGAAGTGGTTGAAGGTGTCCGAGCCGTCCTCGGTGCCCGCCTTGACGTAGCGCGAGAGCACCAGCGCGCCCACCTGGCCGCCGCCGGGCGGGGTGCCGGGTAGGGGGCAGCCGGCGGGCGTGGTGCTGGTGGTGCTCGTCGTCCCCGGGCTCGTCGTGGTCCCGGTGGTGGTGGTCGTCCCGGTCGTGGTCGGCGCCGGACACGGGGTCGTGGTGGCCGTCGTGGTGGTGGTGCCGGTGGCCGTGGTGGGTGCGGTGCCGATCGGCGTGGGCGGGGCGACCGTGGTGGTGGTCGTGCTCGTCGGCGTCACGATCGGGGTGGTGTCGGTGGTGGTCGTCGCGGTGGTGCTCGTGCTGGTCGTGCTCGTGCTGGTCGTGCTCGTGCTGGTCGTGGTCGTGGTCGTGTCGGTCGTGGTCGTGCCCGTGGTGCCGGCCGTCGGGGCGGTGCTGGTCGTGCTCGTGTCGGTGGTGCTCGTGTCGGTGGTGGTCGGGTCGGTGGCGGTCGTCGGGGAGGTGCTGGTGTCCGCGGCGGTCATGTCGGGCGAGGCGCTCAGATTCAGGAAGGTCGGCTGGTCACAGCAGCTTGTGGCGTCGAAGTCGGGTCCGGCCTGCGGCGCCTGGTCGAACGTGACCACGATCATCCCGTCCTGCTTGTAGGCGGGCGAGGCCTCGATCTCCGGGACCACGGTCTTGAGGAACGCGTCGGACTGGGCGAGGCCGGCGGGCGCCCCGGCCATGCACGGCGTTTCCGAGCCGTTGTGGCAGGCGTCGGGAGCGATGTAGGAGAAGTTGGCCGTCGTCTTGACCTGCTTGAGGTCCTGAGCGAGCTTGCTGAGCCCGACGTCGTTCTGCGCGCAGTCCGTGCCGGTGGTGAGGCCCCCGTAGTAGACGAACGGATTGAGGTAGGTGACATACGGGTCTGTCGGGGTCACGGCCTGGTTGGGATCCGCCGCTCCCGGCGTCGGGAAGCGGCAGCTCTTCGGCTGGCCCGCGGGCCCCTGGTCGATTCCCTGGATGTAGGCCCGCCAGGTGTTGCCGTTGTCCGAGAGCTCGCTCGGCAGGGACTGGGTCGTCTGCGGATAGACACAGCCGTTGCCGATCACCTGCTTGCCGGCGGCGTTGCCGGTGGGGACGATGTTCGTGAACACCGGGCAGTTGGCGGCGGTGTCCTGGGTCGGCCCCTGGCCGCTGGTCAGCGCGATCTCGCTGGCCAGCGAGGAGGACGCCACGCCGTAGTACTGCGTGACGAGCTCGCCCTGCTTGCGCAGCGTGCCCGAGATATAGGGGTGGCCGGTGGTGGTGGCGAACGACTGGTTGTAGCCCTCGCCGGAGAGCACGATCAGGAACACGTGCTTGATCGGGGGCAGCGAGACTGCCGCCGAGCCCGATCCCGAACCGTCGCCGGTGCCCGATCCGGTGTCGGCCGGAGTGCTCGCCGGCGTGGTGGCGACCCCGCCGCCCGACGGGGCGGGCTCCGTGACCGTCTCGGTGATCGCCTGCTGCGGTCCGCCGGCGCTGCCGCTGCCGCCGCCCCCGCCGCCGCTGCCGCTGCCGGCGGCGGTCGCCACTGAGGCGCTCGTCACCGGCGGGAGCGAGAGGACGAACGAGTGAGCCAGTGCCTCGACTCCGCCGGGACCCGTGAGCGAGCCCGCGACCACGCCGAAGGACAGCATCGCCATGACCAGCAGTGACGCCACCCGCGGCGTCGGCATCGCGAGCCCGAACGGTGGGCGGGGCGGGGGTGGGGGCACGACGGGCACCGGCGCCGCCGCGACGGGCGCCGCGCGCATCTCGTGGAGGGTCGACTCGACCGGGGCCGGGAGCGGGCCGCGCCGGGTACCGCAGGTCACGCAGTAGCGCTGGTCGGTCGCGAGGCGCGCGCCGCAGTTGGCGCAGTCCCGGCCGATGCCCGCACGCGAGCCGCTGTGGTCGTCCGTGTCCATGTGGTCTGGTGAGTCTGTCCGGTCAGCGACAGCGGGATGTGAACATCCGGAACCCCACATCTTCTCATCGGTTTCATCTCGTGACAGGGTTGGTCACGAGTTGTTCACAACTCGCCCCGGTACCGGCCATACGCTTGCCAGCACATATGGCGCCGATTCGACACGGACGATGAGCGTCGGCCCTGAGCAATCCGACGTTGCCACGCCGGCGCAGCCGCCGTTCACGGAGGAGCCGACCCGCCCGCTCTCGGTTGCGGGGACCAGTGATCACTGTGTCAATTGCGGAGCCCCGCTCGCGAGCGATCAGCGCTATTGCGTGACCTGTGGCGAGCGCCGCGGCAAGCCGCGCTTCACCCTCGCCGGGCCCCACGAGGAAGTCGCCGAGGAGACGAAGGTACGCACGGCGAGGGCTTCGCGGCGTCCTCGCACCTCGGCCGGGTTCAACCTCATCGCCGGCGTCGCGACGCTGCTGCTCGCCATGGGCGTCGGCGTCCTCATCGGCCACAGCAATTCCAGCAACCCCACCAAGGGCGCGGCGGCTCCCTCGATCACCGTCAACGGCGGCGGCGCGGGGGCGGGCACGGCCGCGGCCAGCGGGGCCGGGGCGGCCACCCAGGGCTCGGGCTCGGGCGCCAGCGCGTCCCGCTCGTCGCACCCCAAGCATGGCGCCTCGGCCAAGGCCGCCAAAGCAGCGCCCCCCAAGGTGGTCATCCAGAAGGCCGCGGCCGCCGCCAGCAAGGTCACCGGGGGCAGCGCCAAGGTCGCCGCTCCCACCGCCACCACCGGAAGCTCCTGCACCAGCGGGACGGCCGGCTGCGAGAACGGAAAGCTGACCGGCAACTACTTCGGTCAGTGATGCCGCCTCGCCCCGTCCGCTCCACGCCCGTATGAGCCACAACGCGTCCAGCAACGGGGACACCACCGACACGGCGATCGTCGGCGCCGCCGCGGGGTCGCAGACTCCGGCGCCGCCACTCACCTCCAAGACGAAGATCGGCACCGACGACCGCGTCGTCGATCTCAAGCGCCGCCGCGACCAGCTCAACGCGCGCGTCGCCGAGCTCCAGTGGGATCTCGGCGGCCTCGTGTACGAGATGGCGATCCGCAACCGCATCAAGGTCGAGGTGCTCGTGCAGCGCGCGGCGGTGCTCCAGGAGGCCGACGCCGAGCTGGGCGAGGTGGAGCGGATCCTCCGTCTCGAGGAGACCGGCATGGCCGGGGCGTGCGCCAACTGCGGCGCCCCGCACAGCGTGGGCGCGTCGTTCTGCTGGCAGTGCGGCCAGCCCCTCCTCGCCCAGGTCTCCCCGGACGCGATCAGCTCCTAGCCGCGCAGCCGGAGCTGCCGCCGCGCCCGCGGGTGACGGGAAACCAGACGCGAATGTCCGGTCGTGTGGCTTCGCGTCGTGTTGCCCCCGCAATTCGGGGGTGATCGGACGCAAACCGGGCCGCCGCCTGTTTCGCGTCGGCAAACCCCCGGGGTGGTCCGCGGACCGAGGGCGGCTCGGCCCGCGGCGACGGCCACGGCCGGCCGCACGCGGCGGCCGCCCCCGCGCAGAGAGCGACGATTAGCCGAAGCGGCCGGTGACGTAGTCCCGCGTGCGGGTGTCGACGGGATTGGTGAAGATCACGTCGGTGTCGTTGTATTCCACGAGCGTCCCCACCCGCTCGTTCGGATCCAGCGAGAAGAACGCGGTCCGGTCGGCGACGCGCGCGGCCTGCTGCATGTTGTGGGTGACGATCACGATCGTGTAGCGGTGCTTGAGGTCGTGCATGAGGTCCTCGATCGACGCCGTCGCCACCGGGTCCAGGGCGGAGGCGGGCTCGTCGAGGAGCAGCACGTCGGGCTCCACCGCGATCGCCCGCGCGATGCACAGCCGCTGCTGCTGGCCGCCGGACAGGCTGAGGGCGCTGACCTTCAGCCGGTCCTTGACCTCGCCCCACAGCGCCGCGCCGCGCAGCGCGCGCTCCACGCGCTCGTCCAGGTTCTGCTTCATGCCCAGGTTGCGGGGCGCCCACGCGACGTTGTCGTAGATCGACTTCGGGAACGGGTTGGGCTTCTGGAACACCATCCCGATCCGGCGGCGCACCTCCACGTGATTGGTGGCCCGCGCGTAGATGTCGTGGCCGTGGTAGAGCACCTGGCCGCTGATCTTGAAGCCGGGGATCGAGTCGTTCATGCGGTTGAGGCTGCGGATGAATGTGGACTTGCCGCATCCCGACGGGCCGATCACGGCGGTGACCAGGTTGCGATAGATCTGCAGCGTCGTCCAGTCGAGCGCTTTTTTGGTGCCGTAGGTCACCGACATGTCGCGGATGTCGAACACGGTCGCCCGGGGCACCTCGCGGGGCGTGCCTACGATGGCCGGCGGGGGCGCCGGGGCGGGGACCGGAGCCGCCTGGATGCGCTGCCGCGGCACCGCGTCCTGGTCTCGGAATGTGCTGCTCACGTCACTGCCCTCTTCGGTCATCCGGCGAGTTTGCGGCGGCTTCGGGCGAACAACAACCTCGCCCCGATGTTCGCCAACAGGATAAGCGCCAGCAGCACCAGTGCCGCCCCCCATGCCCGGGGAAAGCCGGCCGGATTGAGCGAGTCCGAGGCGATCAGGATCGACACCGGGATGTTGGGCATCGGCCCGAACCAGTTGAAGGTGAGATGGGGCCCAAAGGTGGAGTTGGCCACCAGCAGCGGCGCGGTCTCGCCCGCGGCGCGCGCCACCGCCAGGATCGACCCGGTGATGATCCCGCCCAGCGCCGCCGGCAGGATCACGGTGAGGATGGAGCGCCAGCGGTCGACGCCGAGCGCGTCCGAGGCCTCGCGCATCGGGGAGGGCACGAGCCGCAGCACCTCCTGCGTGGACCGCGCCACCAGCGGCAGCATGATGATCGCCAGCGCGACCGAGCCCGCGAACCCCGAGTCCTTGTGCAGCGGCTCCACGATCAGACCCAGCACGAAGATTCCGATCACGATCGACGGGACGCCCTGCATGAGGTCCAGGCCGAGCCGCAGCGTGTTGGCGATGCGGGACTTGGGGCTCGCGAACTCAGTCATGTAGATGGCGATCAGAACGCCGATCGGCACCGCCATCATCCCGGCCAGCACGACGATCATCGCCGTCCCGACGATGTCCGAGCGAATGCCGCCGCCGGCGCCGCCGAACTGCGGCGGGTCTTGGATGAGGAAGTTGAGGCTGAGCGCGGAGGCCCCCGCCTTGATGACGTCGAACGTGACGAGCGCGAGCGCCGCCACGGCCACGAATGCCGCCGCGACCGCCGTGGCCTGAGCGATCCGGCTGACGATCAGCCGGCGCCGCAGGTTGCCCGACGGCGTCAGCGGGGCCGTCGGGTCATACGGGAGGTGCTCAGAACGTGCGATTGATGTCATAGCGGCGGGCGACGGCTCGCGCCATCAGGTTGGTGACGATGCCGAACACGAGCAGGATCAGGGCCAGGTAGAAGATGGAGCTGACCTGGAGCTTGGACACCGGGTACTGGATGTCGTTGGCGATGCGAGCGGCCAGCGTGTTGCCGGTCTCGAACGCCGACTTGTGGATCTGGGCCGCGGTGCCGATCACGGACAGCACCGCGATCGACTCGCCCAGTGCACGCCCCAGCCCCAGCGTGGTGGCAGCGGCGACCCCCGAGATCGTGGACGGCAGCACGACTCCCCGGATCACCTCCCAGCGCGTGGCGCCGAGCGCCTCGGCGCCCTCCGTCAACTCGCGCGGGACGGTGAGGAACAGGTCGCGGCTGAGCGAGGCGACGATCGGAACGATCATCACGGTGAGGATGAGCCCCGCGGTGAAGATACTCAGCCCGGTCGTCTGCGGCGGCCCGAAGATCGGGATGAACCCGACCGTGTTGTAGAGGAACGGCTCGATGTTGGTGTGGACGAACGGAGCGAAGTAGATGAGGCCCCAGAAGCCGAGGATGACGCTGGGGATCGCCGCCAGCATCTCCACCAGGGGCGAGACCACCGTCCGCACCGGCCCCGGCGCGAGCATCGCCAGGTACAGGGCGATGGCGATCGACAGCGGTACCGCGATCAGCATCGCGATCACCGAGGTGACCGCCGTGCCGTAGAGCATCACGCCGGCGCCGAAGTGGTTGAGGTTCGGGGCCCAGGCGGTGTGGCCGAGGAACCCCAACCCGAACTTCGAGATGGCGGGCGCCGCCCCCGAGATGACCTGATAGGCGATCTCGATCAGCACCGCCGCCGCCAGCAGTCCGGCGCCGATGCAGAGTGCCCGCAGGATCTGGTCCCCGCGGCTGCGCTCGGTGCCGCGCCGGTCGGCGATCAACGCCGTCAGGCGGTTCTTGGGGGCAACGGATCTCGCCGACATCGACGGCGCAGCGTAAAGAACGGGGCCGGAAAAGCCGAGCCGGGCTCCTACCCGCCGTTACAACATCTCAAAACGCTGGTAACAAACCGGCAACAAGCGGGCCTCGCGCGATCCGCATGCTAATGCTGCTCGTAAGGTCGGCCGGGCCAGGACGGGCGCACTGTCTCCAATCGAAAGGGCCTCACTTGAAAGGCTTCGCCTTCCAACGCAGGAAGCTTGTGTCGCTCTCCGCTGCCGTCGTGGCCGTCGGGGCATCGACCGGCTTCATTTCCACCGCTGGCGCCTCGGCGGCCGGCGGGACGCTGAATGGCGCGGGGTCGACGCTGGTCGCTCCGCTTGAGGCCGAATGGGCCTCGGCGTTCGGCTCCAAGACGGGGAACACCGTCAACTACAACCCGGTGGGCTCCGGAACGGGCATCGCGCAGATCTCGGCCGGTACCGTGGACTTCGGTGCCTCCGACGCCCCGCTGAACCCCACTCAGGCCGGCGGTTGCCAGAACTGCATCCAGATCCCGTGGGCCCTGTCGGCCACGGGCGTCGGCTACAACGTCCCGGGCGCGGGCCACAAGCTGCACCTCACGGGGTCGCTGCTGGCGGGCATCTACCTCGGTCAGATCACCAACTGGAACGACTCGCGGATCGCCCGGGCCAACAAGGGCGTTCACCTGCCCAACCTGAAGATCACCCCGGTGTTCCGCTCCGACGGATCGGGTGACACCTACGCGTTCACCAACTACCTGAGCCAGGTCAGCAGCTCGTGGAAGAGCAGGGTCGGCCTGGGCACCTCGGTGAGCTTCCCCACCGGTGCGTCCGGTAAGGGCAACTCGGGCGTCACGGCCGTGCTCCAGGGCACTCCCGGCTCCGTGGCCTACATCGCGGTGTCCTACCTGATCGCGCATCAGCTCCCGGCCGTCGCGATCCAGAACCGCGCCGGCAAGTACGAGTACCCGAACCTGGCCAACATCGAGAACGCCGCCGCGGTCGTCAAGCACGTGCCGTCGAATCTGGCGCTCAGCATCGTCAACCCGCCCAAGAGCGCGAAGATCGCCTACCCGATCTCCACGTTCACGTACGTGATCGCTCCGACCACCGCTCCGCAGGGCGCGCTGCTGAAGTCGTTCGTCCAGTACGCGCTCGGTCCCGGTCACTCGTTCGGCGAGAACCTGGATTTCGCCCCGCTTCCAAAGGTCGTCGTCAACGCGGACAAGGCCGCCGCGGGCCGCCTCTAGGTAGAGAACCCGGCCTTTTCATCCGGCCCGGTCGCGTGGCATCCGCCGCGCGGTCGGGCCGGAGTCATTAAGGCGGCGGCGCCACGCGGTCACGTGTCGACGCACGCGGGGATCTGGAGCGCCAGCCACGCGGCGGTCGCTCGCCTCTCCAGCGGGACCAGCTGTGCCTGCAGCGTCTTGATCGCCACCACGGCGTCGTTGCCTGCCTTCAGCCCCTTGAGCGAGGACTCCAGCGCGGCGAGCTCCTGCTCCGTGGCCGTCCGCGCCCGGCTGAACTGGTCGCCCAACGCGCCGTCGGGGTGCAGTGCGGCCAGCGCGGTGAGCTCGGGGCGGAGCGCGGCGACTCCCCGGCGCAGGAAGGCGGCGCCGTCGGAGGGCAGCTTAGGGTTGGGAATGGTGTGCAGGCGCTGGGTGGCCGCAGTGCAGGCGCGGGTCGCCCCCGTGCGCAACTGGTGGGCCGACAGCGAGCTCGAACCGCCGCATCCCGCGGCCGCCAGCGCCGCCGCGAGCGCCGGCGCCCAGGCACGGCGCGCGGTCACACGAGCTCCACCGCCAGCAGGCGCTGGAGCTCTCCAATCGTCTGCCCGGCGTCCACGTGGTGGACCGTCGCCATGCCCAGCTCGCGAGCCGGGGCGAGGTTGAACGGCAGGTCATCGACGAACACACAGGCGGCCGGCGCCACGTCGATGGCGCGCGCCCCCCGTTCATAGATCTCGGGCGCGGGCTTGCGGATGCCGACCTCACCGGAGATGACCACGCCGTCGAACAGCTCGCTCAGCAGCGCGCGGTCATAGCGGCTCGTCCCCCACGAGTTCGAGATCAGTCCGGTGCGGATGCCGGCGCTGCGCGCCCTGAGGACAGCCTGCTGCATCGCCGCGTCCGGACCGCCGCCGGCGAACATCCGCTCGATCAGGCGGTCCGGCGAAACGCCCAGGATCTCGGCGAAGCGCTGCTCGAAATCCGCCTCCGGCAGGGTCCCCGTCTCCAGGCCGATGAGCAGATCGCGACTCGCCCGGTCGGTGCGGAAGCGCTCGCCGATGGCATCCGGAGACAGGCTCTCCGCGGCGCAGAAGGCGCGGAACGACGCAAACAGATCGGTGGTCATCACGCCGCCCCAGTCGACCAGGAGCCCGGTGTACCTCACCCTAGAACCCGTTTCGGGTGACGTCCAGCGCGCGCTGGGCCAACTCGACGACGCCCTCGCCGAACGTCTTCAGCCACGGGTCGTCGGTGGTGCCCATCACGGCGCGCTTGTAGTTGCCCTCCATGAAGACCGCTGCCTTCCACATGGCCAGGGTGACGTACCAGTCCAGCGACGAGACCGAGCGGCCTGAACACTGCTCGTAGCGCGCCACCATCTCCTGCCGGGTGGGGAACCCCGGCTGGCCGGTGACGGTGTGCATCACGAACCGGCTCCGCGTGTCCGTCGACTGGACCCAATGGATCATCAGATACCCGATGTCGGCGAGCGGGTCGCCGATCGTCGCCATCTCCCAGTCCAGGATCGCGGTCAGCCGCGGCGGGGCCTGCGCGGCGAACATCGTGTTGCCCAGGCGGTAGTCACCGTGAACGATGGTGGCGGCGGGAGACTCGGGCATGGTGTCGGCGAGCCACGTCCCGACGGCGTCGAGCTCCTCGATCTCCCGGGTGCGGTTGACCTCCCACAGGCCGTTGAAGCGCCGCAGCTGACGCTCCAGGTAGCCGGTCGGCTTGCCGAACCCCTCCAGCCCGAGCGTCGTCCAATCGGTGGCGTGTAGCTCGACCAGCGAATCGATCAGCTCGCCGGCGATGCGGCCCCGATGCTCGGGGGTGTCCAGCGGCGCCGGCACCGTGTCGGTGATGACCGTTCCGTCCACGCGCTCCATGACGTAGAACGGCGCGCCGATCACCTCGAGGTCGTCGCACACGGCCAGCACCCGCGGCGTGCGCACCGCGGTCGGCTCCAGCGCGCTCAGCAGCCGGGCCTCGCGCAGCACGTTGTGGGCGCTGGGCGGGAGCGGGCCCCGCGGCGGCCGGCGCAGGACGACGCCGGTGGACAGCGCGAAGGTGACGTTGGAGTGGCCCTCGCCGATCGGCACGGCGCCCAGGTCGCGGGGGGCGTCGAGCCCGCCGGCGCGCAGGAACTCGCGCAGCGGCTCCAGCACCAGCAGCGGCTCGCGCTCGTTGGCCGCGCCCTCGGCGTGGGTGGCGACGATGTCGTCGGGGGCCAGGGTGGCACTCATCGGTGCCGGAGGGTACCGGTCGCGGCGGGGGCGTCCGTCACCCGCCGCCGCGACTCGTCCGGCGGTGTGGGCTTCAGGTTTCGGCGTGCCGCGATCAGGCGGCGATCGGCGTGCGTCCGCCGATCTCGCGATCGAACCGCCAACCGATCAGCTGGTCTCGCGAGCCGGCCAGGCCCGTCACGGTGGCGCCGGTGAGCCGCTCAATCGCGGCCATCAGGCTCGCCAGCCGGTCTCGCAGGCCGACGCCCGCCGGGGACTCGTCGTAGGCCCAGTCGGCGTCGACGTCCTCGACGAGGACCGTCACGCGCGTCGGGTGCAGACGCGAGATCTCGCTGATCAGTTCTGAATCGCTGTCCGAAGGTCCGAAGATGGCAAGGAGGTCACTCATGCAAATCAGTCTTCTCATCCTCCGTAAAGCGAAACTGAAGGCCCGTGAACAATTCGGGTCTTCTGTCTAAGACTTGCCTGGGCGGTGCCACGCGCGGCTGAGTAGCCTCATCTACAGGCATGCCAGAGCTACCCGAAGTTGAGATCACCGCTCGCCTGATCGGCGCGGCCACGGCCGGCGCGCAGGTCGAGTCCGCGCTGACCCCGGGCATCAACGCGCTGCGGTCGTTCGACCCGCCGTTGAGCGCGATCGAGGGCCGCACGCTCACTCAGATCACGCGCCGGGGCAAGCTCTTCGTCGTCGGCGTGGAGGACGACCTCTCGCTGCTCATCCACCTCATGTCGGCGGGGCGCCTGCAGCTCTTCGACACGCGCGCGTCGCTGCGCGACCGGACCTCGCGGCTGCTCCTGCGCCTGAGCGACGGGCGCGAGCTGCGGCTGCGCGAGTTCGGGACCAAGCAAGCGGCCTGGGTCAAGGTCCTCACCCCCGAGGGACTGGAAGCCGAGGAGCACATCGTCACGCTCGGTCCCGAGGCCTACCCCGACCCGCCCGAGCTCGGGCCGCTGCTCGACGCGCCCCGCCCCCTGCATGGGCTGTTGCGCGACCAGCGAGTCATCGCCGGCATCGGCCGCTCCTGGGTGGACGAGATCCTCCACGCCGCCAAGCTGTCGCCGTTCAAGCGCGGCGCGGAGCTGTCCGACGATGAGGCCGAGCGGCTGCGCGAGGCGATCGTCTCCGAGCTCGGCCGCGCGCTGGCGCACTACGAGGAGCACCTGACGCTGCCCATCCCGGACAAGCTGCCGATGCCGCTGCGCATCCACCGCCGGAACGGCGAGCCCTGCCCGCGTTGCGGCGACCAGCTCGAGGCGGTCTTCTACGAGGACTACGTCATGTGCTACTGCCCCACCTGCCAGACCGACGGCAAGCTGCTCAAGGACCGGCGGCTGTCGCGGCTGCTCAAGTAGGCCAGCCTCTCGGCCGCGGCGGTATCGCCCGGTCAACACCCCCGGCCAGGTACCTCCGGCGCGACGCAAGCGGATGCTTGGACGGTGTCACAGATCGAGGTCGTCACTGCAGCAATCAAGATGGCCGGGCGCCCGAGCGGCACGCCGCGAGAGCCGGCGGGGGCGCTTGAGTAGGGTTCGCGCATGACTCTGAATCCCGGCGACCCCGCCCCCGACTTCACGCTGCCCGACCAGGACGGCAACCCCGTCTCTCTATCGAGCCTCCGCGGTAAGACCGTCGTTCTCTACTTCTATCCCAAGGCGGATACGCCCGGCTGTACCACCCAGGCCTGCGGCGTGCGCGATCACCAGGCTGACTACGAGGCGGCCGACGCAGTCGTGCTCGGCGTCTCGCCCGACGAGGTCAAGGCCACGGCCAAGTTCGACCAGAAGTACGGACTCGGCTTCCCGCTGCTGGCCGACGAGGGCCACAAGGTCGCCGAGCGGTACGGCGTCTGGGTCAAGAAGAACCGCTACGGCCGCGAGTACATGGGCAACGAGCGCACGACGTTCGTGATCGCGCCCGACGGCACCGTCAAGGACGTCCTGCGCAACGTCAAGCCGGCCCAGCACGACGACCTCGTGCTGTCAGCGATCGGCGAGGGCTGAGCCCGCGCGCGGCGTCGGTCAGCGACCCCTGAGGGAGCTACTGCAGGCCCTCGCGCGCTTCGCGCACGAGCGTCACGGCCTCGGGGAAGATGACCGCCATCACGGACCGGAGCTGCTCGGCCTGCTGTTCGGTCGTCCCCTGAATGTTGGCGCGGTTCATCGCCGCCACCGTCAGATCGACGGCGAGCTTGATGGCGTTGTCAGCCCAGGCCAGACGCTGCGCGCCCTGCATCTGCTCGGCGAACTCACCGAGCCGGCGCTGCAGATCGTCCGGATCTCCGAACAGACCGCCGAATCCACTTCCTTCCATGGCTCCAATGGTAGCTGGCCCCCGGTGGCGGCCCGCAAACTCTCTCACGGCCTTCAGACGCGGCGCGCCGGCATCGAGATGCTCCCGCCGCGCCGCGGGCCAAACGGCCGCCGACGCTCCACGGCGCATAACGCGCCAAACCCGATCGCCGCGGCGCGATTTGGGACGTTGTGCGCACTGGAGGGCGCCAAGGCGATCTGGTGACAAATCCCGGCCGTCTGTCGGGGTTTGTCGCGTTTTGCCCCCGGACCGGCGTCGGCCGAACCGGCCCGCCCGCCCGTCGCGTCCGCAACGTTGGGCAGCCCGCTCTAGCATTGGCGCTCCATGAGCCCCGAAGAGATCCTGGCCTACGAATCACGCGTGCGCATACGCCAGGTGGTGGTGGCCGTCATCGCCGCCGTCTGCCTCATCCTGGCCTCGGTCATCCAGCTCAGCGGTCCCCACACCAAGGTGGACGAGCTGACGCTGGACCTGCTGGTGGCCAACAAGCGCTTCCCGCTGGACCTCATCGCCTCCGTGATCAACGCCGTCGCCTCGCTGACGATCGCCTGGACGCTGCTGTTCCTCCTGGGCGCCGCCCGCGCCCGCAACCCCGAGAAGGTGCGGCCCTACCTCCGCTACATCGCCATCGTGGGTGGGGGGCTGGCCGCGGTCGCGGGGGTGGTCTATGCGATCGTCGTCGCCATCAAGGTCCACGAGTTCGCCACCACGGGCTCGCAGACCTATGCCGAGGCCAACCACCTGACGAGCGGCACCGGGCTGCTGGGACTCCAGCTCATCGGCCAGCTGGCCGCCCTGTTGGTGGCCGTGGCGTTCGTGCTCGTCTCGCTACAGGCCATGAACCAGGGGCTGCTGACGCGGTTTATGGGCTACCTGGGGATGTTCGCCGGCGCGCTGGTCCTGTTCCAGATCACGCAGGTCCCGGTGGTGCAGACCTTCTGGCTGCTGGCGGTGGCCTACCTCGTCTCCGGCCGTTGGCCCACCGGCGTGCCGCCGGCGTGGCGCTCGGGCCGAGCCGAGCCGTGGCCCTCGTCGGCGGAGATGCGGGCGCGCCGCGCCGCCGAGACGGGCGATCGTCCCCGCCGCGGCGCCAAGCCGCGCGCGCCGGTCCCGGCCATCGAGCCCGAGGCCGCCACGGCGCCCGCCAACGGCCGCACCCGGGCTTCGACGCCCAAGCGCAAGCGCAAGCGCCGGAATTAGAGGCTCCGACCCCCGGGCGGTCGCCGTTCGTCGCGCTTCGCGACCGTTCAGCGGTCCGCTGCGACCGCCCGCCGATCTCTCCTTTGCGCGGTGAAGCGCCTTTGCGAGCTTTCGCGTCCGTCTCGTCAACTCGAGTAGGAGGAGAGATGGAAGCAGGCAACCTGCCGCCCCGGGAGGCCGACCTCGTCCCCGAGTCGGATCCGACGTCTGGCCGCGGAATCGCTTGGAGCCCGGCTGACCCCGGACCGCTGGGCCTGGCCGCATTCGCGGGCACCACGTTCGTGCTCAGCCTGGTCAACGCCGGGCTGGTCGGCGACAAGACCCACCCCGGTGGTGGACTCCTGCCCTTGATAGCCGCGCTGGCGCTCGCCTACGGCGGCGTCGCCCAGTTCACGGCGGGGATCTGGGAGTTCCGGACCGGCAACACGTTCGGCGCAGTCGCGTTCTGCTCGTACGGAGCGTTCTGGATCTCGTTCTTCTTCATCGTTCAGTCTGTCGCAGGCAACGCACCGGCCGTGGTGTTCAGTGGGCTCGGCCTGTACCTGTGGATGTGGGGCATCTTCACCGCCTACATGTTCATTGCCTCGCTACGCACCACCGGTGCGGTCGCGGCCGTGTTCCTGCTGCTGGCGATCACGTTCATCGTGCTCGGCATCGGCAACTCCGCGCTGGCCGGAACCGCGCATGTCACCAACGGTACGATCAAGCTCGGCGGCTACATCGGGCTCGTCACGGCGATCGTCGCCTGGTACGCGTCATTTGCGGGCGTGATCAACGCGACGTTCGGTCGAACGATCGCGCCGGTCTGGCCACTCAGCCGCTGACGACGGATCCCGCCAACAGGAACGGTGGGGTACAACTAGAGAAACACAGCCGCGCACGTCGCGGCCAGCCCGGGCGCCGGCAGCCACTGCCGGCGCCCGTTGCTGACCCGGAGGCGCGTGACAGCCAGGGTTTACAAGGAGAGGCTTGTATGGCAGACACGGCATCGAAAAGTGAGGCCACGCTCGAGCAGCAGCTCGACGAAATGCTGGAGATCGAGAAGTTCGACCCGCCGGAGGCCTTCCGCGAGCAGGCACTCCTCAGCGATCCGGCGGTATATGACCAGGCGGACTCGGATTGGAAGGGGTGGTGGACCGAGCAGGCCAAGAACCTCCATTGGTTCACGGAGCCGACCACCGACGTCAACGAATCAAACCCGCCGTTCTACAAGTGGTTCGAGGACGGCAAGATCAACGCTTCGTACAACTGCCTGGATCGCCACGTCGAGGCGGGCAAGGGTGACAAGGTCGCCTACCACTGGCGGGGCGAGGAGGGCGAGGAGCGCGACGTCACCTACGCCGACCTGCTCCGCGACGTCCAGCGCCTGGGCAACGCCCTGAAGGACCTCGGGATCCAGAAGGGCGACGTCGTCGGGATCTACCTGCCGATGATCCCCGAGGTGGTCGTGGCGATGCTCGCCTGCGCGCGCATCGGAGCGCCGCACAACGTCGTCTTCGGCGGTTTCTCGGCGGATTCGGTCAAGGAGCGCATGGAGTTCTCCGAGGCCAAGGCGCTCATCACCGTCGACGGCGCCCGGCGCAAGGGCAAGACCGCCCCCATCAAGGCGGCGGTGGACAAGGTCATGGGCGACGTCAAGTCGCTCGAGCACATCGTCGTGGTCAAGTCGACGGGCGCGGACTGCGACATGCAGGAGGGCCGCGACGTCTGGTACCACGAGGTCTGCGACGCCGCCGACCCAGAGTGCCCGGCGGAGGAGCTCGACGCTGAGCACCCGCTCTACATCCTCTACACGAGCGGCTCCACGGCCAAGCCCAAGGGGATCCTGCACACCACCGGCGGTTACCTCACCGGGGTGAGCGCGACGCACAAGTACGTCTTCGATCTCAAGCCCGACGAGGACGTGTACTGGTGCGCCGCGGACGTCGGCTGGGTCACCGGCCACTCCTACATCGTCTATGGGCCGCTGTGCAACGGCGCCACCTCGGTGATGTGGGAGGGCGCCCCCGACTACCCGCACAAGGGGATCTGGTGGGAGATCGCCGAGCGCTACGGCGTGACCATCTTCTACACCGCCCCGACGGCGATCCGCGCCTGCATGAAGTGGGGGGCCGACCTGGTCGCAAAGGCCGACCTGTCCAAGATCCGCCTGCTGGGCACCGTCGGCGAGCCGATCAACCCCAAGGCGTGGCTGTGGTACCACAAGGTCGTTGGCGGCGAGCGCTGCCCGATCGTCGACACCTGGTGGCAGACCGAGACCGGCGCGATCATGATCACGCCGCTGCCGGGGATCGTGCCCACTAAGCCGGGGTCGGCGACGCGCCCGTTCCCGGGGATCAAGGCCGACGTGGTGGACGAGCGGGAGGGCAAGCCGCTTGACGAGGGGCAGGGTCTGTTGGTGCTCCAGCGGCCGTGGCCATCGATGCTGCGCACCCTGTACAAGGAGGAGGACCGGTTCATCGAGACCTACTTCTCCAAGTTCGACACGACGACCTACGTCGTCGGCGACGCCGCCCGCAAGGACAAGGACGGCTATTTCTGGATCATCGGACGCATTGACGACGTCGTCAACGTGTCCGGCCACCGTTTGTCGACGGCCGAGGTCGAGTCGGCGATCGTCTCGCACGGCAAGGTCGCTGAGGCGGCGGTGATCGGCCAGAGCGACGAGGACAGCGGGCAGGCGATCTGCGCGTTCGTGACGCTCGAGGGCGATCTCGCCGGCTCCGACGAGCTGATCGAGGAGATCCGGGCGCGCGTGGCCGACCGGATCGGCAAGTTCGCGCGGCCCAAGCGGATCATCTGGGCCGACGACCTGCCCAAGACGCGGTCGGGCAAGATCATGCGCCGCCTGTTGCGCGACATCGCCGAGGGCCGCGCGCTGGGTGACGTGACGACGCTGCGCGACCCCGATGTGATGGCGCAGCTCGAGGGCAAGATCAACGAGGAGCAGGCGGCCGAGGCCTAGCCCGCACTCGCGTTCGCCAGCCAGCCAGCGCTAGCGCACAGCGGGTTTGTGAGCGACAGCCGGCGGCTCAGACGCTGAGCCGCCGGCCCAGCTCGGCCGTGTGCCGGCGCGCGACCGGGATCGTCTGGCCGTCGGCGAAGGTCAGCTCGGCCGTGCCGCCCAGCACCGGGGCGATCTCCACCGCGTTGCGGAGATTGGCGACGTACTGCCGGTGGACGCGGACGAAGCCGTGTGGCTCCCAGCGGCGTTCGAGCTCGGCCAGCGTCGAGCGCAGCAGGTAGCGCCCGTCCGCCGTCACGATCCGGACGAAGTCCCCGTAGGACTGGACGTAGAGAACCTGGCGCCGCGGGAGCAGCCGCGTGGAGCTGCCGTGCAGGTTGGCCACCGCGATCATCTCCTGGTCCTCGGTCGGCGTCGACGGCAGCGCCCCCGCCCGGCGCTCACCAGCGCTGGACTCCACCGCGGCGGCCACACGCTCGATCGCCTCCTCGACGCGCCGCCGTCCCACGGGCTTCAGCAGGTAATCGAGCGCGTGCAGCTCGAACGCGTCCACCGCGGCGTTGTCATACGCGCTGACGAACACCAGCTGCGGCGGCGCGGCGAAGCGCCGCAGCACGCGTCCCAGCTCCAGGCCGTCGAGGTTGGGCATGCGGACGTCGAGGAAGATCGCGTCGTAGGCCTGGGTTGAGGCCTTGACCAGCGCGTCGTGGCCATCGTAGGCGCATTCCACGTCTCGGACGCTCGGGGAGTTACGCAGCAGGCGGGCGAGATCCGCAAGCTGGGTGCGCTCGTCGTCGACGGCGAGGATGGTGAGCTGGTCGCCGCTCATCGGCTTGCCGCCATCGTCGCCGCGGTTCGGGCGCCGTCCTCGCCGACGAGGTTGGGGACAGTCATGATCGCGGTCGTGCCGTGCCCGAGCTCGGATTCGAGTCGCAGCGCGTAACGCTCGCCGAACGTCGCCCGCAGCCGGCCGTCGACGTTGGACAGGCCGATGCCGCCGCCCGCCCCCGCCAGCAGGCCCGGCAGTGTCTCAGGGGCGATACCGGTGCCGTCGTCGGCCACGCGCAGCTCGATGTCGCGGCCCGCAACGCGGGCCTCGATCGCCACCCGACCCGTGCCGGCGCGCCGTTCGATGCCATGACGGACGGCATTCTCCACCAGCGGCTGCAGCGACATCGCCGGTACGACGGTCCCCAGCGTCTCCGGTGCGACGTCAACCGTGACCCGCAGGTCGTGGAACCGCGCCTGCTCCAGGCGCAGGTAGCGCTCCACGTGGTCGAGCTCCTCGGCCAGCGTGACGTAGGAGCGCCCGTCGCGGAACAGGTAGCGGGTGAACTCGGCGAAGTCGATGAGGAGCTCGCGGGCGTCGTCAGGACGGGTGTGGATGTCGCCCGCCACCGCGGCGAGCGCGTTGTAGATGAAGTGCGGCGAGATCTCGGCGCGCAGCGCTCGCAGCTCGGCCCGCGCCAACCGCTCCTCCTGCTCGGCCACGACCGAGAGCTCGAGCTGGGCTGACACCAGGCTGGCCGCCTCCATCACCACGCGCACCTCGCTGGCCGGCGGACGCCCTGGCCGCCGGTAGAAGGCGATGAGCGTCCCCGCGCGCCGGCCCTGGACCACGAGCGGCGCCAACACCGCCGAGCGCAGCGGACAGGCGGGGTCAGACGAGGTCAGCCGGGGCTCGATGCGCACGCGATCATCGCGGGTGCGGGCCAGCAGGCGGCTGAGCATGTCGCCCGGGCGGACCTGGTCGCCGCCCTCGCCGTCGATGGCCAGGACGGTCCGGGTGTCGGCCAGGGCCACCGACGCCGCGCCGGTGAGCCGGCGCAGATGGGGGACGGCATGGGCCGCTGAGCTCGGCCCCAGGCCGCGGCGCAGGTGCGGCAGGGTCGCGGTGGCGGCGTGCAGCGCGGACTGCATTCCGATCGCCGCCGGGGTGCGCACGACCCGCGGAGCGCGTGCGAGAACCCATCCAATCGCGATCGCGGTGGCGAGTCCGGCCCCGAGCAGGACGCCAAAAACGACGCTCATTATCGATCCGTAACCATACCGGCGGCCACGGCCGCGTTCCTCAGTGCGAGTTGAATCGCCTCCACCGCGGCCATCTTCGCCGGGCTGGCGCTTGGCGACGAGTCCGCCAGCGTGACCGGGGCGCTACTGGGCCTGCGCCTGGCCGAGGAGGACCTCGACGCTCCGGCAGCGCCCGCGATGATCGGCAATGATTGAGCGATGAGCTCCACCCTCACATACGAACAGGCCCGCGCCGAGCACCGCTGGGCCGTGCCCGAGCGCTACAACATCGCCGCCGATATCTGCGATCGCCACGCCCGTGACAAGGCGGCGATGATCCACGAGGACTTCAATGGCAACGTGCGCCGCCTGAACTGGGGCGAGCTGCAGGACAGCGCCAACCGCTTCGCCAACGTGCTCGTGGCCCACGGCGTCCAGAAGGGAGATCGCGTGGCGATGCTGCTGCCCCCGACGCCAGAGACCGCGGCGGCCTTCTTCGGCACGTGGAAGGTGGGGGCGATCCTGCTGTCGATGTCGGTGCTCTACGGCGACGAGGGCATCCGCCACCGTCTCGGCGACTCCCAGCCCAAGGTGCTGGTGACCAACGCGGCCAACGCCGATCGGATGGAGCGTTCGCTGGTGGAGCACGTGCTCATCCTTGACGACGCCCTGCTCAGCCAGGGGTCAACGGCGTTCGAGACCGCCGACACCGCCGCCGATGATCCCGCCCAGCTGTACTACTCGTCGGGCACGACCGGGCTGGCCAAGGGGATCCTCCACGCCCACCGCTACGTCCTGGCCCACGAGGAGTTCGTCTACTGCCACGACGTCCGGGACGGCGAGGTCTTCCACGGCATGGGCGAGTGGGCGTGGGCGGCGGGCATCGCGCCGCTGCTGGGGCCGTGGCGTTACGGGGCTGTCCAGGCCGTCTACCAGCGCGAGGGCGGCTTCGATCCGGCCAAGCAGCTGGACTTCCTCTCCCGCCACGAGGTCTCCAACGTCTTCGGCACGCCGACGGCGATCCGCTCGATGATGTCGATCACGGACGCCGGGACACGGTATCCGCAGAAGATTCGGATCATGTGCTCGGCGGGCGAGCCGCTCAACCCGGAGGCGATCCGCTGGGTGCGCGAGCAGTATGGGATCACCGTGCTCGACTTCTACGGGCTGACCGAGTCCTATCCGCTGTGCGCCAACTTCCCTTTCATGGAGGTGCGCGAGGGGTCGATGGGCAAGCCGATGCCGGGCTGGGACGTGCAGATCCTCGACGAGGACGAACGCCAGGTCGGGCCGGGCGAAAAGGGGGAGATCTGCCTGCGGGCGCGCTCGAACCCGCACTACCCGCTGGGCTACTGGAACCGGCCGGCGGAGGACACTCGCGAGGCCTTCGGCGGCGATTGGTTCCACACCAAGGACGCCGCTTCGGCCGACGAGGACGGGTACTTCTGGTACGAGGGCCGCGCCGACGACGTGATCATCTCCGCCGGATACCGCATCGGGCCCTTCGAGGTGGAGTCGGCATGTCTGGAGCATCCCGCCGTGGCCGAGGCGGCGGCGGTGGCGTTCCCTGACGAGCGCCGCGGCAACGTGGTCAAGGCGTTCGTCGTGCTGGGCGCCGGCCACGAGGAGTCTGACGCGCTCGCGGAGGAGATCAAGGCGTTCGTCCGCGATCATCTCTCGGCCTACGCGTACCCGCGGCTGATCGAGTTCGTGCCCGATCTGCCCAAGACGCTGACCGGCAAGATCCGGCGCATCGAGCTGCGCCGGCGCGACGCTGAGAAGGGTTAAGCGAGCCCGCGGGAGTGCGAGCGCATCTCGGACAGGATCCGCTCCAGGCGCGGCTCGGTCTCCACGTCCACGTGGGTCATCGTCCCCGCCACCGCCGGGTGCACGGCGGCGATCTGAGCGTGCATCTCATGCGCCACGGCGCGATAGGTGGGGTGGCCCTCGCGACCCGAGCGCAGCTCGATGAGCTGCATCGCCTCTCGGGCGTTGAGGTCCAGGACGAAGCGCAGCCGGTATCCGAGGCACAGCGCATAGGGAGCGGCGCTGGCCAAGCCCCCGCCGGCCAGGCGCTCGTACTCGGCGCGCGAGACCTCCAGCGCGCGGCGGTACGCGTCACCAGCGCCCGCCAGGTCCACCTGCTCGGGCACCCCGGCGCCGAGATCCGGCGTGAGCGCCTGCCACTGGACGGTCAGCATCCGGTGGCGCTGGAGGTCGCGGAAGGCGCCGTAGTCGGCGACGATCTCGAACCGGTAGCGCAGCGCCTCGAAGCCGCGGCCGGGCCGGTGGCGACGGTTAGCGCGCTCGCCGACGAGGTCAGCGAGCAGATCCGCGCGCTCGGCATCTGACAGCGCCTCGACCGATCGCCGGATCGCGTCCTCGGAGGTGGTGCCGGACTCGAACAGGAGCGCCACCAGCAGATCGTCCTCGTCGCCGTCGATGTGGGTGAGGCGCACCGAAGGACCGGCGGCCGCATCGGACTCCTCGGTCAGGCCCAGGCGCCGGGCCCAGCGGGCGCCGGCCTGCGCGCGGGCCTCCAGGTAACCGATCCATTCGCCCCCGCGGTCCGGGCGCTGGACCCGGGTGACGAAGCTCGGCATCACGGTCTGCAGCTCCTTCAGGATCATCGCGCCGTAGCGGCGAGCCTCGGGCAGCGGGTGGGCCAGGAGGTGCAGGATGAGCTGTTCGTAGGTCTGGCCGGTGGCGAAGATGCCCATGTGTGACAGCGACGCAGCCGGCAGAAGCCCGCGCAGGAGGTCCAGCGCCTTGGCCTTGAGCGCGCGGGCGTGGGCGGCGGGGTCCTCGTTCCCAGCCCGGGGGAACTCCGACTCGGCCCAGGCCAGTACCTGCGGGATCGCCGCCGAGTACGTCGCGAACAGGTCGTCCATGGCCCGGCGGTACTCGGGCCCGAGCTCGGCATCGCGGTAGTACCGGTACCCGCCGTCCTCGCCGGGCATGGGGGCGTCGTAGGCGATGTAGCGCGTGGACTGCTCAAGGTAAGCGGCCAGCCGCGGGCGCTGCAGGATCTTGGTGAGCACGTTGGACACCCACTCGCAGGCGACGTGGGCGCCGCCCAGCTGGGCCACCGAGTCATCGCCGTAGCCCAGGAAGATGCGCTCGTAGAGCTGGGCGGCGCGCGAGGAGCCGGCGTCGCGCTCGCGCGTGTCAAACCCGCCGGGGAGGTCCTCGGCGAACTCGTCGAGCAGGAGCCGACGCAGCGTCCCGGGGTAGCGCGAGTAGCGGGCGAACAGAGCGCCCTTGAGCGTCTCGGGCAGGTTGACCAGCGCGAACACCGGCCGGTCGAGATTGGTGCAGTGCGCGCTCAGCAGCGCGCGCTCGCCATCGGTGAAGCTCTCGACGGGGTAGTCCACGGACGGTCGATCGTAGCGGCGGGTGCGGCGGGCTCGAGCTCACCAGCGCTCGCGATGCACGACCTCCTCGAACCGCCGCCGGTCGGGCCGCCGGATCGGTCGCAGGGGCCGGTCGGCGGGATAGCCGAAGTCGACCATGATGTAGGCGTAGCGGTCCTCGGGGAAGCCGAGGATCGCGCGCGCCGCGTCCTGGTCGCCGACCGCGGAATGGCCCGAGCCGATGCCCAGGTCGGCGGCGGCGATCATCATCTGCATCGCCGCCTGGCCGACGTCGAAGCTCGCCCGCGCGCGGCGATCGGCGTCGTCGAGGTCGGGGAGCAGCACCACGACCGTCGCCGCCGAGTGGGCGATGTGCCCGCCACCGCGCCACACGCCCGCCAGCTCGATCAGCTGGGCGCGGTCGGTGACCGCGATGAAGTCCCACGGCTGCCAGTTGCGCGACGAGGGGGCCCGCCGGCCGGCCTCCAGGATCCGGTCCAGATCGTCCTCGCCGATCGGGCGGTCGGCGAACTCGCGTACGTTGCGGCGGCTGGTGATCGCGTCCCAGGTCTCCATCTGTGCTGGCTCCATGTGGTCGATCGATGGGTCACGGGAACTCTAGGTAAGCTTTCCGATACGCATGCGTACCACGGTCGGCGAGCACTTCGACGTGCTGGTGATCGGCGCCGGCCTCTCGGGGATTGGGGCGGGCTGCCATCTCCAGCGACGGTGCCCCGGGCGCAGCTACGCCATCCTGGAGGCGCGCGAGCGCATCGGCGGGACCTGGGACCTGTTCCGCTACCCGGGTGTTCGGTCGGACTCCGACATGCACACCCTGGGGTACTCGTTCAGCCCGTGGGAGGAGGCCGAGGCGATCGCCGGCGGCCCGTCGATCCTGCGCTACGTGACCGATACCGCGCGGCGCTACGGCGTCCTGGACCGGGTGCGCACCGGCCACCGGGTGGAGCGCGCCGAGTGGAGCAGCGCCGATGCCTGCTGGACGGTCGACGTGCGCCGGACCGACACCGGCGAGCGCCACACGTTCACCTGCGACTTCCTGCACTGCTGTGGTGGTTACTACCGCTACGACCAGGGCTACACGCCGGAGTTCGCGGGCGTCGAGCGCTTCGGAGGCCCGGTGGTTCATCCCCAGCACTGGCCCGAGGACCTTGACTACGCTGGCAAGCGGGTCGTTGTCATCGGCAGCGGCGCCACCGCCGTCACCCTGGTGCCGGCGATGGCCCGGACCGCCGCCCACGTGACGATGCTCCAGCGCTCGCCCACCTATGTCGTGTCGCTGCCCTCGCGTGACGGCGTGGCCGAGTGGCTGCGGCGTCGCCTGCCCAGGACGGCCGCCTACCAGGCGGTGCGCTGGAAGAACGTGGGTTTGATGGCGTTCAGCTATCAGCTGAGCCGTCGCCGCCCCGAGCTGATGAAGTCGCTCATCCGCCGCGGCGCCCAGCGCCAACTGCCCGAGGGCTACGACGTCGACACGCACTTCCGGCCCGCCTACGCGCCGTGGGATCAGCGCATGTGCGTCGTCCCTGACGGCGACCTCTTCGCCGCCGTCAGCGCCGGCCGGGCCTCGATCGTCACCGATCAGGTCCAAACCTTCACCGAGCGCGGCCTGGCGCTGCGCAGCGGCGCCGAGCTCGAGGCCGACATCATCGTCACCGCCACCGGCCTGCGGATGCTGGCGCTCGGTGGTGTCGACCTCGTCATCGACGGCGCGCCCGTCGACCTGCCCGACCAGGTCGTCTACAAGGGCATGATGCTCTCCGGCGTCCCCAACTTCGCCTTCACCGTGGGCTACACCAATGCCTCCTGGACGCTCAAGGCCGATCTCACCGCCGCCTACGTCTGTCGCCTGCTCAAGCACATGCGCCGGCACGGCTATGTCTCATGCACCCCGGCCGATCACGACCCCGAGCTCGCCCGCGAGCCGCTCCTCAACCTCACCTCGGGCTACGTGCGGCGGTCGGTTCAGGACTTCCCCTCTCAGGGCTCACGGCGGCCCTGGCGGGTGCACCAGAACTACGCGCTGGACATGCTGGACTTCAAGCTGGGCGGCGTTGACGACGGGGTGATGCGGTTCTCGCGCGCGTCAGCCGGCAGCGCCGGGGTGACCGGTCGATTGCGAGCCCTCGCCCGCCCCGCCGCCTGAGTCCGGGTCACCCCCGCCGGCCCGCTTCTTGCGCACCTCGTGGCCGGCGCCGTGGCCGGGCTCGGCCTCCTCGCCGTTCTGGTCGGACACCGAAGCGGGGAGCGGTTGGTCTGAGCGGTCTTTGTCGTCCATGCGCTCTGCGCTACCCCGGCGCGGTCGCCCAAAACGACGCCTGTAGCCTGCTTCCGTATGGAGGAAAGGCTCGTGCCCCGCTCGCTGGTGTGGGCCACCAGCATCGACGTCCTGCCGCCCGATCGTGTCGTTAAGCGCCGTGACGGCTACCTCGTGGTGCGCTCCCCCGGCAATCCGACCCACTACTGGGGCAACCTCCTGATGTTCGACGACGCGCCGGCCGCCGGGGACGGCGAGCGGTGGGAGAGGCTGTTCGCGGGCGAGTTCGCCGGCGAGCCGCGCGTCGCGCATCACACCTTCGCCTGGGACCAGACTGGCGACATCCGGGGCGCCGTCGAGACGGAGTTCGCCGGCCGCGGCTACGACGTGGATCTCAGCGTCGGCATGATCGCCGCGCCGGACGAGATCCACCCCCATCGCCGCGCCAACCGCGACGTGGAGGTCCGCGCCCTGGACCCGCGCTCCGGCTCCGCGGACGAGCGGTGGTGGGACCAGGTGGTGGAGATGCAGGTCGCCGCGCGCGATGCCGACCGCTTCGAGGAAGAGCCGCATCGGGTGTTCGCCCGCGCCCGGTTGGACGAGTTGCGCGCGATGTTCCGCGCCGGCGCCGGCGCCTGGTACGTCGCCGTTGACGCTGACGTCGTGGCCGGGTCCATGGGCATCGTCGTCACTGCCGGCCGTGGGCGCTACCAGGCGGTGGACACCGCCGTCGCGCACCGCCGGCGCGGGATCTGCTCCCGGCTCCTGGTCGACGCTGCCCGCCATGCCACCGCCACCTATGGCGCCATCCGGCTGGTGATCGTCGCCGACCCGGACTACCACGCCGCCAGCATCTACGAGTCGGTCGGGTTCCGGCCCGTCGAACGGGTCTGCGGCGTCTCGCGGGCACCGGCGACGGCCGAGCCCAACGCCGGCTAGTGCAGACCCAGCGCCCGCCCGGCGTGGGCGGCGAGGTCGAACAGCGGCTGGGGGAAGATCCCGAACACCACGCTGGCGGCGGCGAACAGCAGCGCCACAGCGGTGACCGCCGGGGCCGGACCGGCGGCGGCGAGGCTTGACCTCGGAGCGGTCACGAGCGTGCCCGCGCCGTTCTCCTCGTCAGCCTCGGGCGAGCCGCCGGCGATCGGCGCGAGGCCGCCGCGGACCATGAACGGCTCGCGCACCCCGGGTCCGGGCGACGGCACCTCGTCGCGCATCCACACCGACGCGATCACGCGCAGGTAGTAGCCCAGCGAGATCATCGAGCCGATCACCAGCACGATCGCCAGCCACGTGTAGCTGCCGTCGACGAGGGCGTGGATGAGCTGGAACTTGCCGATGAAGCCGACGGTCGCCGGGATGCCGGCCAGCGACAGCATCGCGATGGACATCGGCCACGCCAGCCACGGGTTGCGCGCGCCGAGGCCGGCGAGCCCGGACAGCTCGTCGCCGTCGGCGCGCTCGCGCTGGACGGCCACGATCACCGCGAACGCGGCCAGGTTCATGAACATATAGACGCCGAGGTACAGGACGGTCGCGTCCACGCCGAGTCGGGTGGCGACGACGACTCCCGCCAGCATGTATCCGGCTTGGCCGACGCCGGAGTAGCCGAGCATCCGCTTGAGCGAGGACTGGTTGAGCGCCCCGACGTTACCCACGATGATCGTGATGGCGGCGATCGTGGCCAGGGCGGGGGCCCAGGTGCTGTGCAGCGGGAACGCGGCGACGTCGAAGAAACGCAGCATGACGCCCAGCGCGGCGGCCTTGGTGGCGGTCGCCATGAACGCGGTGACCGCGGTGGGCGCGCCCTCGTAGACGTCGGGCGTCCATTGATGGAACGGGGCTACCGACGCCTTGAAGGCGAAGCCCACGATCACCAGCGCCAGGCCGGTGAGCATCATCGGGTCGCCGAGCAGGCCGTGTCCGGTGCCGCCGGTGGCGATCGCGTGGGAGATGCCACTGAACTGCGTCGAGCCGGTCGCGCCGTAGACCAGCGCCAGCCCGTAGACCAGCGTCGCCGAGCCCACCGAGCCGATCACCAGGTACTTCAGCCCCGACTCCAGGGAGCCCTCCCGCCAGAACGCCGAGGCACAGAGCACGTACAGCGGGATCGACAGCAGCTCGAACCCGACGAACACGGTGACGAGGTTCTGGGCCGAGACGAGGATCGCCATGCCCAGGACGCTGAACAGGATGAGCGAGTTGTACTCGCCGTGGCCCGCGGTGCGGGCCGCCGAGTCGCGCAGCGAGAGGATCACGGCGGCGATCGCCGCCACCGCGAAGATCATGTCGAGCACCAGCGCCAGCCCGTCCACCGCCAGGGCGTCGGAGATGATCGACGCGGGATGCTGCAGGCGCGTGACCTCGATCACGATCGAGGCGACGAGGGCGCCGATCGTCACCAGCGGCACCACGGTCTCGCGGGCGACCCGGCCGAACAGGCCGATCAGCAGCACCGCCAGCGCACCGACGCCGAGGATGACGAAGGGCATGAACGAGGCCCAGTCGATGTGGGGTCCGGTCAGGTGCGCGGTGGCAAGGATGGCGACGCTCACGGGACCTGAGCCACCTTGTGCGGGGCCGCCGAGGCCGCCAGCTGCGCCTGGGCCGGGGCCAGGGTCGAGGTCACCGTCGGCTCGGAGCGCTTCAGGCCGAACTGGGGATAGAAGGCGAGCACGAGGATCACGGCCAGCAGCCCGATGACCGGCAGCGCATCGGCGATCGAGAGGTCGAACGAATTGACGCGGGGACCCGTGCGGTTGTGCATCGAGCGGATGTACGCCCGCAGCGCGTACACGGCCGCGCCCACGACGCCCGCCGACGCCACCAGCGCGATCGGCATCTTGGCGTTGAACAGGCCCAGCAGGATCATGAACTCGCCGACGAAGTTCGACGAGCCGGGCATCGCCAGCCACACGAACGTGGTGATGATGAACAGGCTGGCCAGGACCGGCGCCCGGAAGGCGATCCCGCCCATGTCACTCAGCTTCTCCGAGCCGCCGGCGCGCACGGCCAGCGCGGCGACAATGAAGAACAGCGGCGCGGTGACCAGCGCGTGGTTGACCATCTGCAGCAGCGCGCCCTGGACGCCCTGCGGGCGCAGCGAGAACACGCCGAGCATGATGAAGCCGAGCTGGGCCACGCTGGAGTAGGCGACGACGAGCCGCGCATCGGGCGTCGTCATCGCCACCAGCGTCGCCCACAGAACCGACACCACGGCGATGATGAGCATCAGCGTCTGGAAGTGCGCGGAGGCGTAGGGAAACAGCGGCAGCACGATGCGCAGGAAGCCATAGGCCGCGACCTTGGACAGAATCGCCGAGAACACCGCCACCGCCGGGATCGGCATCGCCTTATAGCCGTCGGGCAACCAGCCGTGGAAGGGGACGAGCGGCATCTTGACCAGGAAGGCCACGGCGAACGCCAGGAACACCCAGGTCTGCGTGGTGTGCGAGAGGGGCAGGCCCTGGAGCGCGCTGAGCGCGAAGTTCAGCGGCGTATGGTGCTGGTCGGAGGCCAGGACGCCGGTGGCCACGGACGCCACCAGCATGAAGAACGAGCCGACCAGCGTGTAGATGACCAGCCGCGTCGTCGCCCGCACACGGTCAGGCCCGCCCCAGATCCCCGACAGGAAGTAGAACGGGATCAGCATCAGGTCGAAGAAGGCCACGAACAGAGCGAGGTCCTGCGCGCAGAACGCGCCCAGCACGGCGCTCTCGGCGAGCGCGAACTGGAAGTAGAAGACGCGCGGGCGCTCCCACTCGTGGGTCGACGCCCACAGCAGAGCGGCGCAGAAGATGATCGTCGTGGTGATGACCAGCGCGACGTTCAGCCCGTCGAGACCGAGCTTGTAGTGGATCCCCAGCGACGAGATCCACACCTTGTCGGTGACGAACTGCAGGCCGCCGTGGCCGGTTTTGAAGCGGGCCAGGAACGAGATGGCGATGCCCAGCGTGATCGCGCTCCAGAGCACCGCCGCGCGCCCGGCGAGCCGGGGCGGGAGCAGCGCGGCGATCAATGACCCCGCGAGCGGCACCCAGATGAGGATCGAGAGCGTCATGAGGCCGAGATGAGGAAGTAGAGGGCCATGCCGGCAAGCCCGACGATCACGACCGCGGCGTAGTAGCGCAAAAAGCCCGTCTGGGCCCGACGCACGGCCGCCGAGGCGGCGCGGACGACCCCCACGGTGCCCCCGGTGACGCCGCCGGCGATGACGCCGCGTTCCAGCACCGTCTCGGTGAAGCGGCCGAGCCACTGCACCGGGCGCACCACCAGGGCGTCCTGGAGCTCATCGAAGTACCACTTGTTGTAGAGGAAGGTGTGAATGCGCACGAAGCGCGCCTGCAGCGCGGCCGACGTGCCGGGGCGCAGCACCCAGGTGCGGTACGCGACGGCGATGCCCGCCACGGCGATGGCCGCGCCGATGATCAGGCCCGCCCACTCGGCGCCCGTGCTGCCCTCGAGGTGGTAGAGGTGCGAGTTGGCGAAGGTGGGTTCCAGGAAGTTCGTGAGCGCGTTGTCGATCCCGGGGATCTGCAGCACGCCGCCGATGACCGCCAGCACCGCCAGCACGCTCATCGGGACGCGCATCGAAAGGTCGCGCTCGGCGATGTGGTGCTCGGCGCCAGGGAAACCGACGTCAGTGTCCTCGGCCTCGCCGGTCTGCGGGTTGGTGGGAACATCGTGGTGGACGAGGTGGCCGTCCTCGAGTTCGCGCGCCTCCGCGCAGGGCTCGCCCCAGAAGGCGCGGAAGATCATCCGGAACGTGTAGAGGCCGGTCATGAACGCGCCGAAATAGCCGGCGATCCCGAGGATGAGGAAGCCGCCGCCGCGGTTGTCGAGGTAGCCGATGATGTCGTCCTTGGACAGCCACCCGCTGAACGGCGGCAGCCCTGACAGCGCCAGGCCGCCGATGATGAAGCAGATGAAGGTGAACGGCATCGCCTTGCGGAAGCCGCTCATCCGGTCCAGCGACTGCTCGCCGCCCATGGCGCTGATCAGCGAGCCGGCGGCCATGAACAGCAGTGCCTTGAAGAAGCCGTGGGTCATGAGGTGGAACAGGCCCGCCGAGTACGCGCCCACCGACACGCCCATGATCATGTAGCCGATCTGCGACATCGTGGAGTAGGCGATGACGCGCTTGAGGTCGGTCTGCACCACGGCGATCGTCGCCGCGACCACCAGCGTCACGCACCCGACGATCGCGCCCACGTCGGCGGCGGTGGTGGCGATCTCGAAGAACGGGTGCATGCGGGCGATGAGATAGACGCCCGCGGTCACCATCGTGGCGGCGTGGATGAGCGCGGACACCGGCGTGGGACCCTCCATGGCGTCCGGGAGCCAGGTGTGGAGTGGGACCTGTGCGGACTTGGCGAAGGCGCCGACGAGCAGCAGCAGGCAGCCGGCCACCAGGTCGGTGCTGTTGTGGCTGAACACGTGGGGGGCGGCGGCGAACGCCTTCTGGAAGTCGACGGTGCCGGTGTGGCGGAAGATGAAGAACGTCCCGAGCACCAGCCCGACGTCGCCGAACACGTTGATCACGAACGCCTTGATGCCGGCGGAGGTGGCGGTGGTTCGCCGGTACCAGAACGAGATGAGCAGGTAGGACGCCGCGCCCACGCCGGCCCAGCCGACGATCAGCAACAGGAAGTTGCCGGAGAGCACCAGCAGCAGCATCGAGAAGACGAAGTAGTTGAGGTAGGCGAAGTACCGGTTGTAGCCCCGGTCGGACTTCATGTAGGCGATCGAGTAGAGGAAGATGAGGGTCGAGACCCCCGACACCACCAGCGCCATGAATATCGAGAGCGGATCCACCAGGATCGACAGTTGGGCGTCGACCCCGGCGCTGACGTCGTAGTCCCACAGCTTGGAGGTCAGCTCGCGGTGCGTGTCAGGCTGCCCGAGGATCGAGATCAGCGCGCACACCGCCGCGGCGAAGGCCAGCCCGATCGCCAGCGTGCCCAGCCACCCGGCGCTCGTCCCGGGCAGGCGGCGGAAGCCCAGGCTGATGATGATCATCCCCAGCAGGGGGAAGAGCAGGACCAGCCAGCCGAAGGTCGTCGTGCTCACGCCGGCGTCACCCGTGCAGCTCGCTGAGCTCGTCGACGTTGATCGGCAGCCGGCGCCGGTAGATGGCCACGATCAGCCCCAGCCCCACGGTCACCTCGCAGGCGGCGACCACCATCACGATCAGCGCGAAGATCTGACCATCCTCGCGGCCCCACATCCGCGAGAACGCCACCAGCGCCAGGTTGCCGGCATTGAGCATCAGCTCCAGGCACAGGAGGATGACCAGCGGATTGGGGCGGATCATCACCCCGACGGCGCCGATGCAGAAGATGAGCGCCGAGACGGTCAGATACCAGCCGATGGCCATTACCAGCCGCCCTCGGGTTGGTCGGCGGCGCTGCCCACGCCGGCGGGAGAGGTCTGCGATCCGATCGGCTCGATCTGCTTCTCAGGCTCGGTGGTCGTGCCCGCCCCGGCGCGGAAGCCCGCGGCCTCGGCCATCGTGCCCGAGAACGCCGAACGCGGTGCGTGCAGGCGCGGATCGACCTCTGGCTCGGGCTCGAGTCCGCGCCGGCGCCGGGCCAGCACGACGGCGCCGACCGCCGCCACCAGCAACAGCAGCGAGGCGACCTCGAACGGGAACAGGTAGGTGGTGAGGAACAGCGCGCCGATGTGCTCCGGTGTCCCGAACCCGGGAACGTAGGGCGCACCGTCGGACGAGATCCCCTTCAACGCCGTCCCCAGCATGGCGATGCACAACTCGATGGCCACGGCCAGCCCGAACAGCGGCGCCAGCACCTTGAGCGCGCCGCCGGGTCGGTGCAGGGGATCGTCCTGGCCGCCGACGTAGGCGACCACGAACACGTAGAGCACCATCACCGCTCCGGCGTAGACCACGACCTGGGCGGCGGCCACGAACTCGGCGCGGAGCAGCAGGAAGAGTGCCGCCAGCGCGATCAGGTGGGAGACCAGCGCCAGCACGCTGTAGAACGGGTTGCGCAGCGCGACCACGCCGACGGCGCCGGCCAGCGCGCCGATGGCGGCGAGGAAGAACAGGACCGCGGTCACTCGCCCTCCCTCCGCAGCGGGGTACGCTCGATCGCCTCGGCCAGGAGCATCTCCTTGGTGAAGATCAGGTCCGAGCGCGTGTAGTCGCTCATCTCGTAGTCGTGGCCCATCGTGATGGCGTCGAAGGGACAGGCCACCTCGCAGTAGCCGCAGAAGATGCAGCGGCTGAGGTTGATCTCATAGACCGCGGCGTAGCGCTCGCCGGCGGAGACGCGGTTCTCCGGCGTGTTCTCGGCGGCCACCACGCGGATGCAGTCAGCGGGGCACGCCGCGGCGCACAGCGAGCAGCCGACGCACTTCTCCAGGCCGGTGTCCTCGAAGCGATGGAGCTTGTGGCGCCCGCGGAAGCGCGGGTAGACCGGCGTCTTCTCCTCCGGGTACTGGATCGTGCTCGGGCCTTCGACGATCCGCGCGAACGTGGTCTTGAGCCCGCGCAGCGTCTCGCCGAACACGCGGTAGGCGCCGCGGACCGGGCCGGAGCCAGGGGCCCGGATCACCTGAACGACGTCGGCGCCCGGGTTGTAGGGGGTCATGCGAGCCTCCCGTGATCGAAGCGCAAGACGGTCACGACACCACCACGATCGCCGTGACCAGCAGGTTGAGGGTCGCCAGCGGCAACAGGATCTTCCAGCCGAAGGACATCAGCTGGTCGTAGCGCAGACGCGGCAGCGTGGCCCGCACCCAGATGAAGAAGGTGATGACCAGCAGCATCTTGCCCAGGACGACGAACGGGTCGACCCAGCCGGGCGGGTGGATGCCGAAGGGCATCAGCCAGCCGCCGAAGAACAGCGTTACCGCGATCCCCGAGACGACGATCATGTTCGTGTACTCCGCGAACAGGTAGGCGACGAAGGCGGTGCCGCCGTACTCGGTGAAGTAGCCGCCCACCAGCTCGGCGTCAGCTTCGACGAGATCGAACGGCGCGCGATTGGTCTCGGCGAACGAGGCCGTCATGAAGATGAGGAAGCCGACGAACTGCGGGATGAAGTACCACATGCCCGCCTGGGCGTTCACGATCCCGGTCAGCGACAGGGTGCCGGCGGTGATGAGCACGCCCACGAGCGCCAAGCCCTGCGACACCTCGTAGGAGATGAGCTGCGCGGCACCGCGCATGGCTCCCAGGAACGAGTACTTGGAGCCCGAGGCCCAGCCGCCCAGCATGATCCCGTAGAAGGAGATGCCGCTGAAGGCGAAGACGTACAGGACACCGATCGAGACGTCGATGCCGTAGAGCCCGACCTTGGTGCCGAAGATGTCCTGGACGTCGCCGAACGGGACCAGCGCCAGCGAGGCGACCGCGGTGAGGATGGCGATCATGGGCGCGATCCGGAACAGGTAGCCGACCGAGGTGGTGGGCCGGAACGGCTCCTTGACCGCGAACTTGACGATCTCGGCCAGCGGCTGCATGAGCCCGTAGGGACCGACCCGGTTGGGGCCGTAGCGTCCCTGGAAACGGCCCAGGAGCTTGCGCTCGTAGACGATGATGATCGGCAGGATCGCGAAGATGACGCCGAAGATCACCAGCGCCTTGATGATCTGGATCCACCACGGCTCGTAGTAGTTGACGTCCGCCAGGATGGTCACGGCTTGTGCACCTCCACGGCGGTCGCGGTCAGCGCATTGGCCGAGTCGGCGGCCAGGCCCTCGGCGAGGAAGGCGCTGCCGGCGGGGACCAGTGAGCGGACGTGCGCCCGCGCATGCAGCCGCGTGCCGTTCTGACCCACCACGACCTCCTCGCCGTCGGCGATCTGCAGCCGCCGCGCGTCCTCGGGGGACAGCTCCACCTGCTGATGGGGCACGAGATATTTGAGCGCGGGCGAGACCTCCACCTCGGGCGCCGCCCACAGCGGGCGGTAGGTGCCCAGCGCGAGCATCCCCACCGGTGAGGGCTCCTGCCGCGCCGGAGGGGCGACGTCCGGCAGCGGCGGGGCGCTCTCGAGCGCCATCGTCGCGCTCTCGGGGCGCTCGGGCCAGCGGACCCCGTGCCCGCCGATCGCCTCCAGGGTCAGCCCCTCGTAGAACGGCACGGCGGCGGCCAGCAGCGCGAAGGCGTCGCCCGGATGCTCCAGGCCGAAGTCCAGGCCGCAGCGCTCGGCGATGTCAGAGATCACCCGCCACCCGGCGCGCACCTCGCCCGGATGCGCGATGGCGATTCGCAGCCGCTGCAGGCGCCCGTCGGGATGCACGGTCGTGCCCTCCTTCTCGGCGTGCGACTCGGCGGGGAAGACCACCGTGGCGTGCTCGGCCAGGCCCTCGGTCAGGACTGAGGCGTGGGCCACGACCAGGGCGGCCGAGTGCATCGCGCGCTCCCACAGCCCGCGATCGGGCTCGTCGCGGAGGGGATCGGTCCCGAACAGGTGCAGGGCGGTGATCTCGCCGTTGGCGGCGGCGGCGCCGATCTCCGCGGCGCTGCGGCCCACCGCGTCAGCGGCGTCAGCGGCGGCGTGGCCGGGACCGGCATCCGGCACCGCGCCGGCCTCGCGCAGCCCGCGCCCGTTGGCGCCGGCGGGCAGGGCGAGCACGCCCGCGCCGTCGCGCCCGGCCAGCCCCAGACGACGGGCCGCGCCGATGAGCGCGGTGGCGGCGGCGGCGCCGATCCGCTCTGAGAAGATCACCACCACGTCCTCGCCGCCGTCGCGCAGGAGCGCGGCCAGGCCGCGGACGTCGTCGGCGACGTCGGTGGCGCCGTCCAGCGCGCGCGCCAGGGCGGCCGCGAACTCGGCGTCCGCGCCGGGCGCGTAGCGGACGCTGGCGACGGCGTTGGCCTCGAGCGCGGTGGGACGCGCCGTGGCGATGGCGAGCTTGACGCCGTTGCGGCGCACGCCTTTGCGGATTCGCAGATCGAGGATCGGCGAGTCCTCGCGCGGGTCACACCCGAAGATCAACACGGTATGGGCGTACTCGATGTCGGGGACCGACGCCTGGAGCTCGGGAGCGGCCAGGGTCCGCGCCACCGCTGCCGGAATCGGAGACCCGCCCACCGCGGGCCCGCGTGAGTCGATGTCGGCCGAGTCGAGTGCGTCGCGTGACAGCCGCTGGAGCAGGAAGCCCTCCTCATTGGAGGCCTGGCCGCCGACCAGCGTCCCCACGCGGCCGTTGTGACGGGCCAGGCCGCCCGCGGTCTGCAGCGCGCGCTCCCAGGACACCTCGCGCAGCTCGCCGCCGTCGCGCACGAGGGGGCGGGTGATCCGCTCGTCGACGTGGATCGCCTGGTAGGCGAAGCGGCCCTTGTCGCACAGCCAGCCGTCATCCACGTCCTTGTTGCCGTCGTGGTCGCGGGAGAGCACGCGCATGACGCGCTCGTCCCGGACGGTGAAGGTGACGTTGCACTGCGAGGAGCACAGCGTGCAGATGCCGGCGCCGTCCTCGATGTCCCACGGGCGGGCGCGGAACCGGTAGGGCTGTGAGGTCAGCGCGCCCACCGGGCACAGCTCGATGATGTTCCCGCTGAACGGCGCCACGTAGGGATGGCCGTCGAAGGTGCCGACGAAGGTGTCGGCGCCGCGCTCGGTGAAGATCAGCTGGTAGTCCTCGGCGATCTCCTGGGAGAAGCGCACGCACCGGTAGCAGAGGATGCAGCGCTCGCGGTCGATGGCCACCAGCGGCGACAGGGCGAGCGGCTTCTCGAAGTGGCGCTTGGGCTCGATGAAGCGGCTGCGGCCCAGGCCCCAGCCGAAGGTGATGTCCTGCAGCGGGCACTCGCCGCCCTTGTCGCAGACCGGGCAGTCGAGCGGGTGGTTGACGAGCAGGAACTCCACGATCGCGTTCTGGGCCTGGCGGACGCGCTCGGTCTGGGTGTGGACGACCATCCCGTCCTTGACCGGCGTCGAGCAGCTCGTCTGCAGCTTGGGGATGCCCTCCACCTCGACCAGGCACATCCGGCAGGCGCCGACGGGCTGGCCGAGCTTGGGCTCGTAGCAGAAGTATGGGATCTCGACGTCGCCCTGCTTGGCGGCGTCGACGAGCATGGCGCCCTCGGTCGCTTGCACCTCGCGGCCGTCGATCGTCAGCTGGATGGTCTTGCGCTCTGGACGTGGCATGCGGAGGTGATTGTCAGTGAACGGGAAGAGGACCGGCGTGCTCGTCGGCCACCCCCAACGCGACGACGTCCCGCGCCGCGGCCCCCTCGGCGCGCTCACGCGCCGCCTCGATCTCGGCCTCGAGCTCAGGCCGGAACTTCGCGACCATCGAGCCGATCGGCATCGCCATGGCGTCGCCCAGCACGCACAGGCAGTTGCCGATGATCTGCTCCTGGACGGAGGCCATGATGTCGAGGTCCATCGGCGTGGCCTCGCCGGTGTAGATCCGCTGCACCATCTTGTGGGTCCAGTTCGTGCCCTCGCGGCACGGGACGCACTTGCCGCAGGACTCGTGCGCGTAGAACTTGGCCACCTTGAGCATCGTGTCCAGGATCCGTCGCGACTCGTCGGCGATGATGATCGCGCCGGAGCCCAGCATCGTGCCGGCCTTGGCCATGCTGTCGAAGTCGTAGGGGATGTCGAGGTCGTCGCCGGTCAGCACCGGTGAGCTCGAGCCGCCGGGGAACCAGAACTTGACCGGCTTGCCGCTCGGCGGGCCGCCGGCGAGGCCGTAGATGATCTCTCGCGAGGGGATGCCGAGCTCGATCTCGTAGTTGCCGGGCCGCATGACGTCGCCGGAGATCGAGACGAGCTTGGTGCCCGTGGAGGTCTCGGTCCCGATCTTGGCGTAGTCCGCCCCGCCCATCCGGAGGATGTAGGGCACCGTGGAAAGCGTCTCGACGTTGTTGATCAGCGTCGGGCCGGCGTACAGGCCCTCGATCGCCGGGAACGGCGGCTTCAGGCGCGGGTTGCCGCGCTTGCCCTCCAGCGAGTCCAGCAGACCGGTCTCCTCGCCGCAGATGTAGGCGCCGGCGCCGCGGTGCAGGACGAGCGACATGCTGAAGTCAGAGCCGAGGATCCGCTCGCCGATCAGGCCGGCGTTGGCCGCCTCGGCGATCGCGGCCTCCAGGATGTCGGCCTGCAGCTGGTACTCGCCGCGGATGTAGATGAACGACTCGTGGATCGAGCCGGCGTAGGCGGCGATGGCGATGCCCTCGATGAGCGCGTGCGGGCACTTCTGCATCAGCTCGCGGTCCTTGAACGTCCCCGGCTCGGACTCGTCGGCGTTGCACACCAGGTACTTGTCCATGTCGCCGTGGGGGAGGAACGAGATCTTGCGGCCCATCTGGAAGCCGGCGCCGCCGCGGCCACGGATGCCCGATTCCATGATCTGGGCCAGGACGTCCTCGGGGGACATGGTCAGCGCCTTGCGCAGCATGTCGTAGCCGCCGCGGCGCTGGTAGACGTCCAGGGTGTTCAGCCCCGGCTCGTCGATGCGGTCGAAGAGGATCGGCTTCATGTCTCGCTCTGGTGTTGGGGGGATGGCGCCTCGGACTCCACATTGGGGTCCACCGAGCGTCGGTAGCGCAGCTGCTTGTCGGGCAGCACCGGCCGCCCGGCATTGAGGTCCTCGACGATCCGCTCGGCGTCGGCCAGTTCGAGCGGCCCGACGTACTCGCCGTTGACCGACGCCATGGGCCCGATGTCGCAGGCGCCGAGGCACTCGAACGAGCGCACGTCGATGTCCTCGCCCTCGGCGACCTGGGCCATCGTGGCGTAGAACTCGTCGGCGCCGAGGATCGAGCAGGAGATGTTCGTGCACACGAACACGTCGTTGGCGTGCTTGGGGTGCAGCTCGAACATGTCGTAGAAGCTCGCCACCGACGTGAGGTACGCGGGCGTGAGGCGCATGACCGCGGCCACCTGCGTGATCGCCTCGGGCGAGCACCAGCCGTGCACGGCCTGGGCGGCGTGCAGCGCCGGAATTGCGGCCGAGCGCCGGTCGGGGTACTTGGCCATCGCCGTCTCGATCTCGCGCCGCAGGTCGTCTGGCACCGGTGTGGTCGCCGGATCGGGGATCACCGCCGGAGCCTTGGAGAGGTCGACGGCGTCATCCCAGCCGGGGACGCGCGAGCCGTGGCCGAAGCGTGGGACGCGCCCGGCGAGCGACCCGACCGGATCGCGGTGCTCGCCGTGGCGCTCCCTCAACTCGTCGCTGATGTCCGGCGCGCGCCGATGCCCGAAGCTCACCGGTCGATGCCCCCCAGGATCGGGTCGAGCATGGCCAACGTGGCGATGAGGTCGGCGATGTAGGAGTCGCGCACCATCGGCGCGAGCGCCTGGAGGTGGACGAAGCTGGGATCGCGCATGTGCACCCGCGCCGGCTTGGCGGACCCGTCGGCCCGGATGTAACAGGCCAGCTCGCCCCGCGGCCCCTCGATCGGGTAGTACGCCTCCCCCGCCGGGACGCGGAACCCCTCGGTGACGAGCTTGAAGTGGTGGATGAGAGCCTCCATGCTCGTCGCCAGCTCGTGGCGGGGCGGCAGCGCGACCTTGCGGTCGGGGGTGATGTGGGGGCCCTCGGGCAGTCCCTCGAGCGCCTGGCTGATGATCTTCACCGACTCGTAGAGCTCGGCGTGGCGCACGCGGTAGCGGTCGTAGTTGTCGCCGACGGTGCCCACCGGGATCTTGAAGTCGAAATGGTCATAGCTCGAGTACGGGTGGGCCTTGCGCAGGTCCCACGGGTTGCCGGCGGCGCGCAGCAGCGGGCCGGTGACGCCGATCTTGAGGAGCGTCTCCTCATCGAGCGGGCACACCCCGTGCAAGCGCTCGAACACGATCTGGTTCTTCTCCAGGAGGTCGGCGTACTGGTCGGCGCGGGTCGGCATCTCCGCCAGGAACTTGCGCAGCTTGGCGGCGAAGCCCGGCGGGATGTCCTCGAAGACGCCGCCGACCTGTATGTAGCGCGTGTGCATCCGCTGCCCGGACGACATCTCGAACAGGTCCAGGATCGTCTCGCGCTCCCGGAAGCAGTACCAGAACATCGAGATGGCGCCGAGATCGAGCGCGCTGGTGCCCAGCCACACGAGGTGGGACATGATCCGGTTGAGCTCGAGGTGGATGACGCGCAGATACTGGGCACGCGCCGGCACCTCCACGTCCAGCAGCGTCTCCACCGCACCGCAGAACGCCATCGCGTTGAAGTAGTAGGAGAGGTAGTCCATCCGCTCCACCACCGGGATGACCTTCCAATAGGACTTGTCCTCGGCGGTCTTCTCGATCCCGGTGTGGACGTAGCCGATGATCGGCTTGACGTCGCGGACGACCTCGCCCTCCAACGTGGCCAGGAGGCGCAGGACCCCGTGCGTGGCGGGGTGGTGGGGCCCGATGTTGAGGGTCAGCAGCTCGTGGGTCTCGCCCATGCCGGCGGGCTCCGCCGAGTAGGTGATCGACTCCTCGCGCTTGCGGTAATCAGCGGTGTCGAGCGACATCACTGCCACTTCCCATAGGAGTTCTCTTCGTTGTACGTGAACAGCACGGGCTCGCCGCCGATCGGGAAGTCCCGCCGCTGCGGGAAGCCCTCGAAGTCCTCGGGCATGAGGATGCGACGCAGATCGGGGTGGCCGTCGAACACCACGCCGAACATGTCGTACACCTCGCGCTCGGGGAACTCCGCGCCCGGGAACAGGCCGGTGGCGGTGGCGATCCGGGGGTCGTCGGTGTGGAGACGGGCGTTGACCGAGATCCGATCGACCTCCTGCATGTCGAGCAGCTCGTAGATCACACCCAGGCGCGGTTCCTCGGGGTAATAGTCGACGCCGTGGAGGCTGGCCAGGAAGGTGTAGCCCTTCTCCCGCAGGCCGGTCAGCACGTCCACGACGTGCGCCGGGGAGACGCGCAGCTCCGCGCGGCCGCGATGGAAGTTGGTGTCAAGGATCGACTCTGCGTTGCGATCGCGGAGCTCGTGGGCGGTCAGCTCGAGCCCGGTGGCGTCAGGCACCGGCGGTGTCCCCTCCGGGGAACACGTTGATCGCGCCGTCGCCGGCGCTGTCGGCGGCGTTGGCGTCGGCGTCGGCGTTGGCGACCACCTCTTCGGTACCGACCGCGTCGTAGCGCTCGCGCCAGCCGTCGCGGCCGTGGCCCTGGATCTTCTCGCGCAGGCGCAGGATGCCGTGCATGAGCGCCTCGGGCCGCGGCGGGCAGCCGGGGACGTGGACGTCGATCGGCATGAACTTGTCGGACGGGACGAGCGCGTAGTTGTTGAAGACGCCCATCGACGAGCAGCACGCGCCCATCGAGATCGCCCACCGGGGCTCGAGCATCTGGTCATAGATGCGCCGGATGACCGGGGCCATCTTCACGCTGACGCGGCCCGACAGGATCAGCAGGTCGGCCTGGCGCGGCGAGGCGCGGAAGGCCTCCCAGCCGAAGCGCGCGATGTCGACGCGAGCGCCGACGATCGACATCATCTCGATCGCGCAGCAGGCCAGCCCGAACGTCATCGGGTAGATCGAGTTGCCCTGGGACCACGCCACGGCCTTCTCCACCGTGGTGGTCATGATGCTCTGCTCGACGTAGCGCTCCAGCGCCTCGCCCTCGAGGTCGCCGCGGAGCATGTCGCGCGAGAGCAGTTGCCGGCTGCGGAAGTCGTCAGGGGCGCCGAGGCGCTCGCGCTTCACTTCCATTCCAGGGCTCCCCGGCGCCAGACGTACACGAAGGCGACCATCAGCAGCGCGACGAACACGATCGTCTCGGTCAGTGCGAAGGTGCCGAAGGCGCGCAGTTGGACCGCGATCGGGTACAGGAAGATGACCTCGATGTCGAACAGAATGAACAGCATCGCGATCAGGTAGAAGCTGATGCCGAAGCGGAAGCCGCGCTGGATCTCTGACGGCAGCCCGCACTCGTACGGCGAGGTCTTGCTCTGCTGGCGGTGGGTGCCCCGCACCCCTGTGATGAGGTTGAGTACTCCGAACAGGCCGCCGACGGCAGCGCCGAGGAGCAGGAACACGATCGCCGGCAGGTAGCTTCGAAGCACAGAACCTCTTATATCACCGACGTGGGGAAGCTTGTAACACAGTGTTACTTAGTGCGAAATGCGGCTATCTACTCCGTGCGTTTCTCGCCATCCGTGGTCATACCCGCAACCTACGCCATAACGCGGATACCCATGTGAGTGTCGCATGAAGCTCGTGCACCTCGTGGTCGGGGTGGCCTGCATCGCCCTGACGGGGAGCGCCGGCGTGTGGGGCGCCTGGTGCTGGTACCGGGTCCGCCAGAGCGCGTGGTTCTGGCGCCTCCTGCGCGCGGGACAGGTCGCGATCGTGGTGGAGGCGGCCCTCGGCGGCGTCCTCGTCCTCCAGGGCCGCAAGGACTCCGGCCTGCACCTGATCTACGGGCTGCTGCCGCTGGGGATCTCCTTCGTGGCCGAGCAGCTGAGGGTCGCCTCGGCGCAGATGATCCTGGACAGCCGCGGGTTCAAGTCCTCCGCGGACGTCGGCAGGCTGCCTGAGTCTGAGCAGCGCGTGGTGGTGGTGGCGATCGTCCAGCGCGAGCTGGGGGTGATGGTGCTGGCGGCCCTGGTGATGCTGGTGTTGCTCGTGCGCGCCGCCGGGACGGGCGGGTAGGACCGCGTTCACGGGAGCGTGTGGTAGCGGCCTTCGAACCACAGCAGCGGCGTGCCCTCGCCCAGCCCCAGCGCGGTCACCTCGCCGATGGCGATTGTGTGGTCGCCGCCGGCGATCAGCTCGCGCAGGTCGCACACCGCCCACGCCAGCGAGCCGGTGATCACCGGCATGCCCTGCTCGAGCCGGTGTCCGACGCCGTCGAGCTTCTCGGCCTCCGGGAGCTTTGACGCGAACACTCCGGCCAGCCGCTCCTGGTCGGCGGCGAGCAGATTGACGGCAAAGCGGCCGGACTCGCGCACGATGGGCAACGTGCGTGCGCGGTTCTCGAAGCAGACGAGTGCCAGCAGTGGATCCAGAGACAGCGAGCACAGCGCGTTGGCGGTCATGCCTCCAGCGCCGGCCGACCCGGCGCTCGTGATGACGGCCACGCCGGTGGCGAACCGGCCGAAGACCTCGCGGAACAGCTCGGGGTCCGGGGTGGAGCTCACGGCGTGAGAAGGCCCCCCGGCGTCGACACCTCTGGTTGCCGCCGTAGGAGGACGATCGCGCTGTTGTCAGGACTGCGGTGGCGAACGTCGCACAGCCGGCGCCGGGGGTGGCCATAGGTTCGCCGCGTCCTGGATGGCTCCTGCAACACCTTGCCCAAACTCAGCGGACGATCAGCGTGCCGTACGCCCCGAGCGCCTGATCGGACAGGATCGACGAGGCCATCAGGTAGTGGCCGGGGGCGAGCGCCGCGTCGAGCTGCGCGGTCTGGCCGGGCGCGATCGGCTTCGTCGACGCCGCGACGCTGCCGTCCAGCGAGATGACCAGGTCGTGCGTGAGCCGCCCGTAGTTGTGCACGAAGATCGTCAGCAGCCCGGTGTGCGCGCGGACGTCCTGGGGGGTGACGCGGTACTCGTTGAGCGCGATCTGGAGCGTGCCACCGGTGCCCACGCTGGCCGTCCGTCCACAGCCGGCGCCGGCGAGCGCCACCAGCGCAGCGGCGAAGAGGGACAGGGATCGGCGCTTCGTACGCACGGCGTGCCGATTATGATCCCTGCCCGATGAGCCGGTTGGCGAAGATCCTGGCGCTCGGCACGGCCGCGGTCGCGGTGGCTGCCGTCACCGCCGCCTGTGGAACCCAGAAGATCAGCGTCCCCCCCGCCGAGGTCCAACTGCACTCCGGAGCGGTGCTGTTCAACCAGCGCTGCTCGGGCTGTCACACGCTCTCCTACGCGGCCGCCAACGGCTCGGCGCCGAACATCCGGACGGCCCAGGCGACCAGCGGCCCCAACTTCAACCAGCGCTGCGAGCGACCGATCGACCGCGTGCTCTACGCGATCGAGAACGGCGGCTTCTCCGGCGCATACATGCCTCAGAACGTGGTCGTCGGCCAGGACGCCCTCGATGTCGCCAAGTTCGTGGCCACCTACGCTGGGCGCCAGGCGCCCCAGGTGACGGGCGTCGCCGCGTGCGAAACGAAGCCCATCGGGCAGCTGCCACCCAACAGCCAGTGACCCGGCACCCGTAGCGGAGGCGCGGCAGTTCTCGATATCAGGCTGATCCGGCGCGACCCCGACACCGTCCGCGCGGCGCTCGCGCGACGCGGCGCCGACGTGGCGGCGGTCGTCGATCGGGTGCTGGAGCTCGACGAGCGCTGGCGCGCGCTCACCACCGAGCTCGAGCAGCTGCGGTCCGAGCAGAACGCGGCCAGCCGCGCGCTGCGAGGCGCCCCGACGCCCGAGCAGCGCGAGCGGCTCGCCCAGTTGTCGGCCCACGGCCGCGAGCTGTCCGATCAGGAGACCGCCGTGCGGGCCGAGCTCGACGCGGCGCTGAGCTCGCTGCCCAACCTGCCCTCCGACGACGCGCCTGACCAGGACACCGTGCTGCGCGAGGTGGGCGAGGGCAAGCCCGGCGGCCGCGACCACCTGGAGCTCGCGGGCCCGCGCATCGACATGGAGCGCGGCGCCCGGCTGTCGGGCTCGCGCTTTGCCTACCTGCGCGGCGACCTCGTCCTGGTGGAGCTCGCGCTCGTGCGCTACGCCATGGAGAAGCTGATGGGCGAGGGCTTCGAGCCGGTGATCCCGCCGGTGCTCGTCCGCGAGCACGCGCTCTATGGCACCGGCATGCTGCCCGACACCGAGCAGCAGATCTACGCCCTGGCCGACGATGACCTGTTTCTGGTGGGCACCTCCGAGGTGGCCCTGGCCTCGCTGCACCGCGACGAGATCCTCGCCGCCGCCGACCTGCCCCTGCGCTACGCCGGGTTCTCCAGCTGCTTTCGCCGCGAGGCGGGCGCCGCCGGGAAGGACACGCGGGGCATCTTCCGCGTGCACCAGTTCGACAAGGTCGAGATGTTCTGCTTCGTCGAGCCCGACGCCGCCGGCGCCGAGCACCTGCGCCTGCTCGCCATCGAGGAGTCGATCATGCAAGACCTCGATATCCCCTACCGGGTGGTGGCCATTGCCGTAGACGACCTCGGCGCCTCCGCGGCCTCCAAGTTCGACGTCGAGGCCTGGCTGCCCGGCCAGGGCCGCTACCGGGAGCTCACCTCCACCTCCAACACCACTGACTTCCAGGCCCGCCGCCTCGACATCCGCTACCGACCCGCGGAGGGCAGGCCCGCGCACCTGGCGACGCTCAACGGCACCGCGGTGGCGGTGGGCCGCACGATCATCGCGCTGCTGGAGAACGGGCAGCGCGACGACGGGTCGGTGGAGCTGCCGGCCGTGCTGACCGGGTTCGGAGCGCCGGCGGTGCTGCCGCCGGCGCCGGGACTGTCCTCTTAGCGTTCCACCGCGGCGGCTTTGCCCCTGCGGCAGCCCCACACGCCTAAAAAAGGCGCCGCCACCGCGGCGCCGGAACCTCAGCGCGGGTTGGTGACGGCCCGCAACGCCGGCGGGCGACCGCTCTCGAGTACCACGAGCGCGGCGCGCGGCGGACCGCACGTGGCGATCCGGGCCCGGAGGCGGACACCGAAGGTGTTCCACGGACGGACGAAGCTGCGCGAGGTCTCCTCCACGTCGTGGCCCTCGGCGGCGTGGGCGATGGCGGCGGCGAAGCCGGCGCGCCCCTGGCTCTCGGCGTCGGCGGGCGCGAGCAGCTCGGCCACCGGCTTGTCGATGGCGGCCTCCTCGGTCACCCCGAGCAGCGACTGGGCCTCTCGGGACATGGCCTGGACGAGCAACGAAGAGTCGACGACCAGGAAGGCGTCCTTGGCGGACGGGACGACGTCCTCGCGGGCCTCGAGCAGCAGTCCGAGGCTGCACGAGGGGCAGACGCGGGCACTCGGAGGCGGCGCCGAGCCGTTCGGCGCCGGTGCAGCGCAGTGGCCGCAGAACCAAAGCCAGTTGACGGCGGTATCAAGCCCACCTTCAACGAGTCTGAGTGCCGGTCTTTGGATCATGGACGTAAAAAAGCCAGACGGACGATGCCGTTCCCCTGCCAACCTCCCCTCCCTGCGAGGGGAGTTTACGAGAGGGATCGGATCAACGCAAGGAACCTTCATCGGTTCTTCGCTTTCTGGACCATCGTCTGACGAAAGAACGGTCGGGCGCAGGCAGGGGCTCGCCGCGCGCACCACCAACGGAGAGGGGGGATTCGAACCCCCACACCCGCGACCCCCACCGACCCCCACCGGCCTAAACGCCCGCAAAGTGCGGGATTACCGGCCGCCACCGGCCCCCAGCGTTCGCGCTCCGTACGCCACACGGGTCACGCAAGGGGTCACGCAGAGGGCCGTGGTACCCGTGGTACCACCCCCTACCACGGCGTGGTACTACCACGCCCCCGACACGCCGTCAGACCGCCCCGAGGTAGGCGTCGAGCCGCGCCGCGTCCTCCGCGTCCCGGTCGGGCGGGACGTGCAGATACCGCTGCGACTGGCGGATGTCGGAGTGCCCGGCCGCTTGGTGCAGCCGGCCGATGTCCCACACCCGCCCCCAGTGCGTGAGGCAGTGGTGGCGCGCATCATGGAGCCCCGGCGGCTCGAGCCCGACGGCCGCCCAGTCGGCGACGAGACCCGCCTCCATCCAGGCGCGCTTGGTGTGCCGGTGGAGCGAGATCTGGACGAACGCGAGCTCGGGGTGCGGCCGAACACCAGCTGCTCGCCGCGGCGCCCCGACCGCAGCCCCCAGCGCACGGCAACACGGGTCACGCAAGGGTCACGCACCCCCCGAAACCCCAGTGTTTCCAAGCGGAGAGGGGGGGATTCGAACCCCCGAACGAGGTTAACCCCCGTTACGCGATTTCCAGTCGCGCCCGTTCAGCCGCTCCGGCACCTCTCCTGGAAGTGGCGTTAGCGTAGCGTGAAGGCCGCCTCGCCAGGCTAGATCTGCCACGTGCCGTCGCGCAGCAGCGGCACCGCATTCCCATTGGACTGAAATCCGGTGACGGCGACATCGTTGCTCCCGATCATGAAGTCGGTGTGGATGACGCTCTTGTTGGCCCGCTCGACGTCGGAGGCCTCGCCCACGCCGGCCACGTAGCCGTGCCCGAGCGCGATGTGGCTGGCGGCGTTCTCATCCAGGAGGGTGTCGAAGAACACGGTGCCGAGCGGCCCGATCCGGCCTTCGCGGTCCACCAGGGCGACCTCGCCCAGACGGGCCGCCCCCTCGTCGGCGGCGATCATGCCCCGCACCACCTCAGCGCCTTGCTCGGCGTCCACCTGGACCGCGCGGCCGCCCTCGAACCGGATCTCGAGCCCCGTCACCGTCGTCCCCGAGGTGAACAATGGCTTGGTCGACCTGACCACCCCCTCCACGCGCTGGGGGTCGGGCGTGGTGAACACCTCCTCCGTGGGGATGTTGGGCTGGTGCTCGATCCCGTCGGCGGTCTCGAACTTGGCCGCGAGCCAGCGGCTGGACGGCAGCAGCCCGACGCTCAGATCGGTGCCCGGGCCCTCGAACTGCAGGCGGTCGACCTTGAGCTGGTCCAGGGCCGAGCTCACCCGCTTGAGCTCGGCCAGACGGCTCTCCCACGCGGCCACGGGGTCCGGCTCGTCCAGGCGCGTGACATGCGCGATCTCGTTCCACAGCCGGTCCAGCGCCGCCGCCGGCTCCAGCCGGGGATAGACGAGGCTCGCCCACGCCGGCGTGGGGCAGGGCACGATCGTCCAGTTGGTGGTGGCCTCGTTGAGGACCTTCATCGCCTCGGGCACCCGCGGCAGCCGGTCGAGGCTGATCAGTTCCGGGTCTACGTCGTCCAGCGCGTAGGGCGCCACCGGCCCCGAAAGCGAGATCCGGGCCGCACGGTGGTCGCCCAGCGCCAGAACCCGCTCCCCGATCCACGGGGGCACGTAGCCGAGCGTGTCGCGCTCGGCGTTGAGCGCGCGGGCGCGCTTGAAGTAGACGTCGAACACCGTCAGGTCCACGAACTTGGCGCCGGCGGCGTAGGCCGCCTCGGCGATCGCCCGCGCGAGTTGCTCCTTGCCGGGCTCCGAGGACACCGCCACGATCTGCCCCGGCTGTACGTTGGCGCCCAGCCTGACCGCGAGCGTCGCCATCTGGTTGGTGTAGAGCTCTGCCTCCGTCATCTCCACAATCATTCCTGATCCGATCGTCCAGCGGCCCGGCGGGCCGTCATCGCTCCAGCAGGATTCCCGGGTTGAGTACCCCGGCCGGATCCAACGTCCCCTTGACCGCGCGCAACACGTCCACGCCCAGCGTCCCGACCTCCCGAGGGTAGAGACTCCGGTGGTCGGCGCCCACGCCGTGGTGGTGGGTGATCGAGCCGCCGGCGGCCACGATCGCCTCCCCCGCGGCGGCCTTGGCCGCCTGCCACTGGGCGATCGGGTCCTCCAGCTGGGCGCAGGCGACCGTGAAGTACAGCGACGCTCCCGATGGGTACACGTGCGAGATGTGGCACAGGACGGCGGGCGGGCTGCCCGCATCGGTGAGCGTGTCGCGCAGCGCGGTGCCGACCGCTGCGTACAGGCGCGGCAGCGCCGACCAGAACGTCGCCGTCTCCAGCGTCTCCACGAGCGCGCCCGCGTCGAGCAGCGCATCGCGCAGATACGGGCCGCGGTAGCGCCCGGCGGCCCAGCCCTCGCCGGCGCCCGGGACGGCCTCGGCTCCCACCCCCAGCAGCCGTTCGGCGCTGACCCGCCGTCGGCGCTCGACCTCCTCGTAGCGGCCCTCCCATCCCACGATGGCCAGACAGCCGGCGCCCGGGCCGCCCCCGCCGAGCGCATCGGGGCGGGCGAGACCCATCGCCGTCTCGGCCTCGTCGGAGAGGCGCAGCACGGTCGGGCGCGGGCCGTCCTGGGCCAGGCCGCGCACCACCGCCATCCCCTCCGCGAACGAGGGCAGGGTCCAGCCCTCATAGACGCGCTCCTCGGGCACTGGATCGATGGCCAGCGTCAGCGATGTGATCACCCCGAGCGTCCCCTCCGAGCCGAGCACGAGTTGGCGCAGGTCTGGCCCGGCGGCGGACTTGGGGGCCCGTCCGAGCTCCAGCGTCCCCGCGGGCGTGGCTAGCCGCAGCGCGAGCACTCGGTCGTCGAAGCGCCCGTAGCCCGCCGAGCTCTGGCCACTGGACCGGGCGGCGGCAAAGCCGCCGAGCGTCGCGTACTCGAAGGACTGGGGGAAGTGGCCCAGCGTCCACCCCCGCGTGCCCAGCAGCGCCTCGGCCTCGGGGCCGCGCAGGCCGGGCTCGAGCACCGCCAGCCGCGATTCGTCGTCCACCGACACCAACGCGTTCATCCGGCGGAGGTCGAGCGCGACGGTGCCGGTGAACCCCGAGCCGTCGGGGCGCAGGCCGCCCACCACCGAGGTGCCGCCCCCGAACGGGATGACGGCCACCGTCCGGGCGCTGCAGAGCTCCAGGACCGCCTGGATCTCGTCATGCGACGCCGGGCTGAGGACGAGGTCGGGGGCGCTGATCGGCCCACCCCCGCGGAGCTCCAGCAGGTCCACGGTGGACTTGCCGCGGGCGTGGCGCGCGCGCGCCTCGTGATCCTCGCGCGCGTGATCTGATCCGACGATCGCGCCTAGCTCGGCCGCGGTGGCGGCGGGCAGGCGCACGGGCGTGAGCTCGAGTTGCGTGAGCGGCGGCGCCGGCCGGCCGTGCCCCGCGATGCCCAGGGCCTGGCGAAGAACGGCCTCCACGCCGTCGGGCAGGGGCGCCGCCAGCGCGGGGTCCCCCCATCCCGACCACGAGATCTCGGGCTGGGGCTGCTCTGGTCGGGTGGCCATCGGGCTGACCGTACCCGCTGGTGGTCAGTCGGTACTACGCCAGTGCGGAATGGCCAGCGCGATCAGCCGCAGCTGCTTCTCCGCCTGCCTGGCGATCCGGGCTTCGGCCGCCTCGCTCAGCGAGTCGGGACCGGTCGTCCAGCTCGAGGCCTCGAGGATCGCATCGATGGTGGCGATCATGGTCTCGACGAACAGCCCGGCCAACATCTGCAGGTCGGCGGTCGTCCAGTCGCGCAGGATCGGAAACCGCGAGATGTCGGTGGCCAGTTCGGAGGCGAACAGCTTCGTCTCCGAGCGGATGGCGTGGCGCAGCACCGCGTTCCCGGACGCGCGAGCGTGGGCCATGAAGGCGAAATGGCGCCGATGCTCGCCGACGTGGGCGACGAGGATTCCCACCGACCGGGCGATGAGATGGTCGGGTTCGGGGCCGCCCTCCCTGGCTTCGCGCAGCATCGAGCGCAACGTCAGCATGGACTCCTCCACCAGCGCAAGTCCGAGCTCGTCCATGCTGGCGAAGTGGCGGTAGAACGCGGCGGGAACGACCCCGGCCGCGCGGGTGACCCGCCGCAGGCTCAGCGAGTCAAACCCGAAGCCGCGATCCATCTGCTCCAGGGCGGCGTCCAGGAGCGCTCGGCGCGTCTGCCGGCGGCGTTCGGCCTGGGAGCGCCGCTCCACCGAATGCTGCGTCGCGCTGCGGGCGGCGTGCGGTCGCCGCGAGGTGCTGCTTTGAGTACGCCTGTTCACGCTACCCATGTGGGGGTGATCAGAGATGACATGTTTGCCCTTGCCATATGGCGAGCATACCCTTTTATACAGTTTGTGAACACTTGTACACTCGATGAGGAAGCAAAGGACTCGGAACATGGCAACGCTTGCTTCTGACCCGCCTCGGCCCGGCCTGGCCCGCCGACTGCTCGGCTCGCCGGTCGTGGACCTTCTGCTCGGCCCCCACGGCGTCGATCGATACCTGGAGCTGATCAGCCCGACGCTCACCGTCACCGACGCTCGCGCCGAGGTGGTGGCGGTCAGGAACCAGACGCCGCGCAGCGTCACGCTGACCCTCCGGCCCAACCGCGCGTGGACGGGCTTTCAGCCCGGGCAGTACGTCGCGGTCGGCGTCGAGATCGACGGCGTACGCCGCACCCGCACCTACTCCCCGGCGAGCTCGGCGCACCGCGGCCGTCAGCTGGAGCTGACGGTCACCGAGCACCCCGGCGGCCTGGTCTCCGGTCACCTCCTGCGGGGGGTGCCCGTCGGAGCCGTCGTGCATCTGGCCGGCGCCCAGGGCATGTTCACCCTGCCCGAGCCGCGTCCTGAGCGGATCGCGCTGATCAGCGGCGGCAGTGGCATCACGCCGGTGCTCTCGATGCTGCGCACCCTCGTTGACGAGGACCACGACGGCGAGGTCGCCTTCCTGCACTTCGCCCGCACCGAGGCGGACTGGCTCTATGAGCGCGAGGTGCGCGCGCTGGCCGACGGCCACCCCGGGCTGAGGGTCGCCTACCGGACGACGCGTGGCGCCCGGGCGAGCCGCCTCGATGCCGCCGCGCTGCGCGCCCTGATCGGCGACGCGCGCGACGCCACGGGCGCCGTCTGCGGGCCGCCGAGCCTGATCGACGCCGCCCCGGCGGCCTGGTCCGAGGCGGGCGGCGACCCCGAACGGGTGCTCACCGAGACCTTCATCCCGCCCCGGCTGCTCACTGGCGAGGCCGCCACCGGGACGCTGCGCTTTCTGCGCAGCGACCGCGCCGCCCCGCTCGGGGAGGGCACGCTGCTCGAGCAGGCCGAGGCGGCGGGACTGTCGCCGCGGTTCGGCTGCCGCATGGGCATCTGCCACACCTGCACCTGCCGCAAGACCGCCGGCGCCGTGCGCAACCTGCGCACGGGGTCGGTCTCAGACGAGGACAACGAGGACATCCAGCTGTGCATCTCGGCTCCGGCCGGCGACGTCGCGCTGGAGCTCTAGACACCGGAGGAACGGACATGACCACCACACCCCCCATCCTCACCGCCGAGCAGATCGAGGCGCTCGGTGACGAACTCGACGAGCTGCGCGGACGGACCATCGCCGACCTCGGCGAACGCGACGCCGCCTACATCCGCAACGTGATCAAGGCCCAGCGCGCCCTCGAGATCGCGGGCCGCGGCCTGCTCTTCGCGGGGTTCCTGCCGCCGGCATGGCTCGGCGGCACCACCGCCCTGGCGCTCTCCAAGATCCTGGACAACATGGAGATCGGCCACAACGTGATGCATGGCCAGTACGACTGGATGAACGATCCAGCGCTCGACTCCAAGCGCTTTGAGTGGGATACAGCGTGCCCTAGCGATCAGTGGCGCCACTCCCACAACTACGTGCACCACACCCATACCAACGTGCTGGGCAAGGATCGCGACATCGGCTACGGGATCCTGCGCATGTCCGAGGACCAGCCCTGGCGGCGGCGCGATCTGGGCAATCCGGTGTACGCGACCCTGCTGGCGCTGCTCTTTCAGTGGGGCGTGGCGGCCCACGACCTCGAGATCGAGCGCATCGAGGCCGGCGAGATCACCCTGGCCGACAAGCGCGACATCCTCGGGGCGGTCTGGCGCAAGGGCCGGCGCCAGGTGCTCAAGGACTACGTCGTCTTCCCGCTGCTGGCGGGCCCGTCGGCGCCGTTCGTGGTGGCCGGCAATCTGACCGCCAATGTGTCGCGCAACCTGTGGTCGTTCATGATCATCTTCTGCGGGCACTTCCCGGAGGGCACTCAGGAGTTCTCGGAGGAGGAGGTGGAGAACGAGACGCGGGGTGGCTGGTACCTGCGCCAGATGCTGGGCTCGGCCAACCTGACCGGCAGCCGCCTGTTCCACATGCTCAGCGGCAACCTCTCCCACCAGATCGAGCATCACGTGCTCCCCGACATCCCGGCCCACCGCTACGCCGAGATCGCCGTCGAGGTCCGCGAGATCTGCGAGCGCTACGGCGTGCCCTACAACACCGGTCCGCTGCATCGGCAGTTCGGGTCGGTGGTCAAGAAGATCGTGCGCCTCGCCCTCCCCGGCGGCCGGGGCGCGGACCCCGCCGCCGAGCGCCCCGCCGAGGCGGTCGCGCCGGACCCGGAGCTGATGATGGCCGCCTGACACACCGGGTGGCGTTTCCCAGAGCGTCCCCGTAGGCTCATGCGCAACGGACCTCCAGTCACGGGAGAGAGACATGCGCGACGGATTGATGATGGACGACTACCCGCTGGCGCTGACAGGGATCGTCGAGCGCGCGGAGCGGTTCAGCCCTCAGCGCACGGTTGCGTTCCGGCGGCCCGACGGGCAAGTGGGACAGACCACCTTCGGTGACTGCGCGCAGCGCGCCCGCCGCCTGGCGAGTGCCCTGAAAGGCCTCGGCATCGCGCCCGGCGACGCCGTGGCCACGCTGATGTGGAACCAGCCCGAGCACGTGGAGGTCTACTTCGCGCTGCCGTCGATGGGCGCCGTCCTGCACACGCTCAACCCGCGGCTGCACCCTGACGAGCTGAGTTTCATCGTCAACGACGCCGAGGACCGGGCGATCGTGGTCGACGAGTCCCTGCTGGAGCAGTTTGAGGCCTTCCACGGCGCCCGGGACTTCGAGCACGTCATCGTTGTCGGTCGCGAGGCGCCGGTCCCCGACGGGTACCTGGACTATGACGCGCTCGTCACTGGCGCCGAGCCGATGGAGTGGCCAGCCGCGCAGGAGCGCGCCGCCGCCGCAATGTGTTACACGTCGGGGACGACCGGGAGACCCAAGGGCGTCGTGTACTCACACCGGTCGCTGGTGCTGCACTCCCTGGTCGCGGCGCTCCCCGACGGCAACGACCTGGGCTCGCGTGACACCGTCCTGCCGGTGGTGCCGATGTTTCACGCCAACGCGTGGGGGCTCATCTTCACCGCGGCGCTGGTCGGCGCCGGGCTCGCCCTGCCGGGACCGCGCCTGGACGCGGTGAGCGTGCTTGACCTCCTGGAGTCAGAGGAGGTGACCGTCACCGCTGGAGTGCCGACCGTGTGGATGACGATGCTCCAGGCAATCGACGCCGAGCCCGATCGCTGGGACCTGCGCAAGCTGCGGATGCTGCTGGTGGGCGGATCGGCGGTACCGCGCAGCATGCTCGAGGGCTTTGACCGCCACGGGCTGACCATCGTCCAGGCGTGGGGCATGACGGAGACCTCGCCCCTGGGCAGCGTGTGCCGTCTGCCGCTCGAGCTCGACGACGCCCCCGAGGACCGGCGCTACGAGTACCGCGCCCGCCAGGGCCGGCCCATCCCGTTCGTGGAGGTCCGCGCCCGCGGCGACGACGGCGAGCTCATCGCCTGGGATGACGAGGCGATGGGCGAGCTCGAGGTCCGGGGCCCGTGGGTGGCGCGCGCCTATCACCAGGGCCAAGGCGTGGAGAAGTTCTCTGACGACGGCTGGTTCTCCACCGGCGACGTGGTCAAGATCGATAGCACGGGGAACCTGAAGATCTGTGACCGATCCAAGGACCTGGTCAAGTCCGGCGGCGAGTGGATCTCGTCGGTGGACCTGGAGAACCTGCTGATGGCCCACGACGCTGTCGCCGAGGCCGCCGTCATCGCCATCCCCGACGATCGCTGGGGCGAGCGGCCGCTCGCCGTGATCGTCGTGCGCGAGGACCACACCGTGGAGCCCGACGACCTCAAGGCGCACTTGAGCCGGCACTACGCCAAATGGCAGATCCCGGACCGCTTCGAGTTCATCGAGCAGATCCCCCGGACCGCCACCGGCAAGTTCAAGAAAACCGCGTTGCGCGAGATGTTCGTGGGCGCGAAGGTGTAGGTGACGGACTACCCGACGCGCACCCCGTGGCGAGTCACCGTGTGCTTCACGCCGCCCTTGGGTGCGAACGTCACCTGAATCGCGATCCGCTGCGCCTGGCCCCCGGCGAGCAGCTTCGCGCCGGCCGAGCTCGGCTTGACCGTCACCTTGAGCTTGCGCGGGCCGCTGACATGACCCGAGTACGTGCCGAAGGTGCGGTGGCCGTCGAGCTCTCGCACGATGACGGAGCCCGCGCCGGGCAGGGTGAGCAGGAAGCTCACCGTCCCGTTGGTCTTCGTGCCGAGCTTGGCGAGCGTGAAGCGGTTGTCGGGCAGGACGGTGTAGTCGATGTCCTGCGTGGTCACGAGGCCGTCGGAGCTGGTGGCGCTCACGGTGAGGGTGTGGCTGCCGGGAACCCTGGTGTCAAGCGCGTGACCGGACGCGACGTTGTTGCCGAGATCGTCGGCCGCCGAGCAGTCACCCAGCGCGGAGGGGTCCACGGGCTGGGAGCACGAGTATGTCGGCCTCACCACTGCGCCGAACGCCAGCTTGGCGTTGTTGCGCAGGTTCTTGACGCTGACCGTTGGTGGCGGGAGCACAGTGAGGGAAGCCGGTGCGGGGGCGGCGCTGCTGCCTGCGGATGAGCTCACCGCTCCTGGGGCGTCCGCGAAGCTGCCGGTCTGGCTCGGTGTCACCGACACCGAGAATGTGCAGCTCGCGGCTGCCTTGACCGAGCCCCCGGTGAGGGAGATCGCCTGCGCGCCCGGACTCGCGGTGATCACCCCGGCCGAACCGCAGGTCCCGTTCTCGCCGCTCGGGTTGTCGATGGTGAGCCCGGCGGGCAGCGTGTCGGTGAACGCGACCGCCGAGAGGGTTCCGCTTGCGTTCGGGTTGGCGATCGTGACCGACAGGGAAGTCGCCGAGCTGTCACTGAGCCCGATCAGGTTGGGTGTGAACGCCGTGGTAACGGTGGGAGGGGCGGCGGCCATGGCCGCCGGTGCCGCCAGCGCCAAACCTGCGGTAGCGCCGAGCGACAGGGCGAGCACTCCCACGCCCCGCCGTCTGCCCCGGCCGTCGCGGCCGGTGCCTAGCCTCCGTGCGATGTTTCTCACGTCAGTCCCTTCTCCGATGGTGAATAACTGCAGTAAATCTATCGAATTACCCTAATTCGCGGCAAGTGCGGCGGCCGCGAACGAGCGCGCGGACTTGGCGCGGGCGAGCGCTGAGTAATGGAGCATGTCCTCCACTGACCGCAGGAGCGAGTACGGGCCGTAGGTGGCGGTGAGTGTGTGATGCCTCCGGGCGTAGCGCGACAGCACGAGCGCTCCCGTCCGGGTCGGATGCCCAGGGTTCTTCGCCGCGTCGCCCGCGAAGGTGACGATGAGCACGCCGTCCTTGCCGTACGCGGGGGAGCGCAGGATGCGCGGCACCCACTGCTTGAGGAAGGCATCCTCGGCGGCGATGCCGACCGGCTGATCGGACGCGCAGCCGACGCTCCCGCCCGGTTGCGCGGACGCGCTCTCTGAGCTCGTGGTCGTGCCCGTTCCCGTTCCAGTGGAGGTGGTCGAGGTCGTCGTGCTCGTGGTCACCGGCGTGGTCGTGGTGCTCGTTGTCGCGGTCTCGCTCCCCGCGTTCGTGGTCGGGGCGTCGCTGGCCGGGCTCGTGGCCGCCACCGCGGTGGCGTCGGCGCATGCGCCCGGGGCGACGAACGTGAACGTGCCGGTGCGCGAGCGCGCGGAGAGCGCCTTGTCGAGGTGGCCGAGGTCCACGTCGTCGCTCTGGCAGTCGCCGAGGTCCAGCAGCGAGTGGAAGTAGATGAACGGGTTGTGTCGGGTGTCGTATCCAGTAGCGGTGCCGGTGAGGGCAAGGTCGTCAGCGGTCCCCGAATTGGGATGCGCGCAGGTCGCCGTGCCCATGTCCTCGATGTACGCGCCCCACGTGTGGCCGCTCGCCGAGACCTGGTCACCGATCGTGAGTGCCGTCTCCGGGTAGACGCAGCCGGCGCCCGGCACGGTGCCGTTGGCCTTTGCCGCCACGCCCGTCGGGAACTCGCTGTACGTGGTGCAGCCGGCCTGCGTGTCGCGGTTCGGGGCCTGCCCGCTGACCATCGCGAGCTCATCGGCGAGCTCGCCCTCGCCGAGCGATTCGTAGCCGCTCAGCAGCGTGCCCTTGGACTCGAGCGACCGCAGGTAGGTGGCCGGCGAGCCGTGCCCGAAGGCCGCAGCGTAGGTGCTCGTCGAGAGGACGATCTCGAACACGTGGCCGACCTTCGGCAGTGTGCTTCCCGGGGTCGTGGTCGAGGAGCTGGTCGTCGTGGTGCTCGCCGTCGAGGCGTCCGAGCCACCACCCGAGTCCGACGCGACAGAGGACCCGGACGTCGCGTCGCTCGCCGCCGACGAGCCGGCGCCCGAGGCGTCCGATGAGCCCAAGGCGTCCGATGAGCCCGAGGCGTCCGATGAGCCGCTCGGGCTCGAGGAGGCCTGCGCCCCCGGGTTTGCCTGCGCCGCCGGCGGCGCGGCAGGCGGCGCCGGAGCGACCTGCGCCACTGTCACCGGGCGCTGGTGCAGCGCCGCGAGGGCGGCGAGCTGCGCGGTCGAGCGATCGGGGCCGCCGGCGAGGATGAACACCGTGGCGGCAATCGAGAGAGCGCCGAGCGCGAGCATCGACAGCCTGCTGAGGCGAATGTCGAGGAGCGAGCGGATCAGGACCCTCCGAGCGGGGTGGCGCACTGCGAGCAGAACGCCGCGCCCCGCGCATGGGGGGTGGCGCACTGCGGGCACCGGCCGCCGATCGTTCCGCTCCCGCCCCCCCGCAGCAGGTGGTCGACCTGGCTGAGCTCGGCGTCGACGCGCTGGAGCTCGGCGGCCTTGGCGATCAGCACGTCCATCCGGACGTGGTCGCGGATGGCCATCTCATAGAACAGGCCGCCGAGCTCGGACTGCATGAGAGCGAAGCGCTCGGTGAGCCGCTCGCGCTGAGCCGCCAGCTCGGGCGGCGGGGCCGGACGGGGGGCATCGGTCGGTGGGCCGGCCTCTGCGGTCGCCGTCGCGCCGTTGCGCTGAGGGCTGCGACGCGGCAGCTTCACGGGACCACGACCGTCCCCGGCAGGTTGTTCTGCTGGTTGACGTAGGACTTACCGGTTGACTTCTGAACCTTCTGGGTGGCCTGGGCGCCCTGCTGTTCCTGGGCCTTGGTCGGCTTGGACCCGGCGATCTGCGTCACCGTGCCGTACTGGGTCGATGCGTCCGCCTTGGCCGCCTTGTGCGTCGAGGAGGTCGCGCCCTTGCGGTGCTTGTGCGCTGCGCTCGCGGAGGTCCGGCCGGTCGACCGCGCCGCGGCGGCCGCGCTGGTGGGCGACGACGCAGCGCTCGAAGTCGTGACCACCGCCGCCGCCTGGTGGCGGGCCAGCGCCTGGATCAGCTTGGCGTCGTCATTGTTGGATGAGCGGCCCACGGCCACGCCAACGGCTGCGGCCACGGGAATGACGGCGAGCATGAGCGCCGCCCCGAGGCTGCGGCCGCGTCCCGCCGGGCGCCGCGCGGCGGCGGCGCCGGCGCCGGCGGACGAGCGCGAGCCGCGTGTCCGCGCCGACGCCTGACCGAGGTACCGGGCAGCGGGGTCATCCACGTGGCGGCGGTGAGCGCCGCACACCACGCAGTAGCGCTGAGCGGCGTCCACCGGCGACCCGCACTCATCGCACTGCTCATACGGGGGCGCGGGGTCGGCCGGGCTCGCCGGGACGGCTGCCGCCGGCGCCGTGACGGGTGTGGGGGGGCCGACGACGGTCGGGGCCGACGACGGTGAACGGCTGGGATCGCTGACGGTCATGGCTCCTCGCTAGTTCAAGATCGTGGGAAGGGCCTGGACGGCGAGTGCGGCGTCGCCGAGGTTGCCGACGACCGGCACCCGCACCGTCCGGGCGGATTGGCTGCCGAGATGCGGCACTGTGAGATTCCCGGCTGCCAGATAGCGGCCGCCGGACCGAGCGACGGCGTACACCTGCAGTTGGTATTGGGGGACCGCCGACAGGTTGCGCAGCGTCACCTCGAGCTCAGATCCGCCGGTGCCGTGGGCGCGCGCCCGGATGGTCGGCACGTCGCCCGTCGCCGCCACCGGCGGGTCGGGGCGCGTTCCCACCAGCGCGAAGGGCCGCGCGCTCCGCGGGAGTCGTCGCTGCGTCGTGTACACCCAGGTGAGGGTGCGGCCGGCGGCGATCCCCGGCAGGTGGGCAAAGAAATAGGAGTCCTCCTGGGGCGCCAGGGCGTTGACATCGATGCGGCGCCCGTGCGGGCCGCGCACGCCCACCGAGATCGGCAGGTCCGCGATCGCCCGGCGGCCGGGATTGCGCAGCTCGACGATGAACGCGGTTCGCCCGCGGCCGCTCACTCGCGCCACGTGCAGGACCTGCACCGCGCTGCCCGCCGACCGCACGTGCGTCGCCGCCTGGCTCGTGCGGATGCGCGCGGAGTTGAGCTGGAGCCGGGCCGCCTCCTGCATGGTCGTGGCGCAGCCGGTGAGAGCGGCCGCCACCACCAGCCCCACCGCGAGCCCGCTAACCGAACGCGCCGCTGACATAGTCCCTCGTCCGCTGCTGGCGGGGGTTGGCAAAGAGCGAGGCCGCACTGCTGTATTCGACGAGCTCGCCCAGGTACATGAACCCGACGTGATCGGCGATGCGGTGCGCCTGCTGGAGGTTGTGGGTGACGATCACCACCGCCACCTCCTCGCGGAGCTTGACGATGAGGTCCTCGATGATCTTCGTGGACTGGGGGTCAAGCGCCGAGCACGGCTCGTCCAGGAGCAGGACCTCGGGTTGGGCCGCGAGCGCTCGGGCGATGCACAGCCGCTGCTGCTGGCCTCCGGAGAGGCGCAGAGCCGGGTGGTCGAGGTTGTCGGCGACCTCGTCCAGGAGCCCGGCGCGGGCGAGCGCGTCCTGCACCGGGGCGCGCAGCGCCGGCCGGCGCGGCCGGCGGCGGGCCTGCTCGCGCAGGACGTAGGCGATGTTGTCGAACACGCTCATCGGGAACGGGTTCGGCTGCTGGAAGACCATCGTCACCCGCCGCCGCAGCGCGGTGGGCTCGAGCGTGGCGATGTCGATGCCGTCCAGGGTGATCCGGCCCCGCAGCGACGCTGTCTTGGTTAGCTCGGTCAGGCGGTTGAGCGAGCGCAGCAGCGTCGTCTTGCCGCAGCCCGACGGCCCGATGAGCGCGAGCACCTCCCCCTGGCGGATCGGCAGCGAGACCGACTTGACCGCAGGCTTGTTGGCGTAGGAGATCGTGACCTCATCCACGTGCATGCGGTCGATCGTGGGGACCGGCACGCGCGCGGCACGCCGGGCGCTGACGAATCCGGACGCCTGCGGAGGGGTCACCGCGTGGCTCGCGCCGTTGCCGTTCGTGGCCGGCCCGAGCGGCAGCGTGGGCGCGTCGCTGCTCTCCGGCCGCGGGGTGACGACGGTCGCCGGCGTCAGCCGCCGCACCGGCGGGGGCTTTCTCAGCTCCATCGCAGCTCCTTGGACCGGCGCCCGAAGACATCGACGATGACGTTGAGGGCGAGGATGATCAGAAGCAGAACGAACGCGGCGGCGTAGGCCTTGTTGGGCTGGTTGAGGTCGCCGGTCGGCGCGTTGTCGAACACGTAGCTGGTGAGCGTGCTGCCCGTCCCGCGCAGCGCGCTCCACACCGGCACGTGCCCGACGCCCTGAAGCGTCTGGGTGTCGCCGAGCAGCAGGACGATGATCGCCGTGTCCCCGATCACGTGGCCGATCCCCAGCATGTGGCCCGTGATCACCGACGGCCGTGCCGCCGGCAGCAGCACGCGCCGGATCGTGGCGATCTTCGTCTTGCCGACGGCGTAGGAGGCCTCGCGGACGTGGTTGGGGATCGCCTGCAGCCCCTCCCGGACCGTGGTGACCACGAGCGGGAGGGCCACGAGCGACAGCATCGCCCCGGCGGCGAAGAAGGACTTGCCGAACACCACCCCGCCATTGATCTCCGACAGGAAGCCGAGGGCGTGCGTCTCGAAGAGCAGGATGCCGAACAGCGCCAGCACCACTGAAGGCGCCCCGGCGAGCATCTCCACGGTGGATTCCGCAAGCCGCGCGAGCGCCACCGGACGCCCGTACTCGCTCAGCCAGACGGCCACCCCGACGCCCACCGGCCCCGCGATGGCGATCGCGATCGCGGCGACGAGGAAGGTGCCGATCATCGGTCCCAGGAACCCGCCGGTCTCGTTCTGGTTGAAGCCGACGTGGGGATTGGTCCACAGCAGCTCCGGACGGACGTAGCGCACGCCCTGGACCAGCAGGAAGATGACGATCGCGGCGCAGATGGCGCAGAACAGCAGCCCGAGGAACCAGGCCAGGGCCAGCCCCAGCCGGTCGGTGAGCCGCCACGAGGCGGTCGACTCGATCGCTCGGCGCCGCGGCGGGGGTGCAGGTGACGGCGGGCGGGGCTCGGCGGTGGCCGCGCCGGCGCTCATGCGGCCGCTCCCCCGACGTTGAAGTAGCGCTTCATCGGCTGTTTGGCCGCCCAGCCGGCGAGTGAGAGCATCGCCGAGGAGAACAGGAGCACGGCCGCGATGGCGAACAGCGTCGCCTTCATGGGCGGCGACGTGAGCTCATCGGTGTTGTGCAGGATCGTCGCCGCCAGCCCCCGGGACGGCTCGACGAAGAAGATGAGCCCGTCCGCGGGATTGGGCGCGAAGCCCACCGAGCCCGACACCATGCTGAGCATCACCGCCTCCCCGAGCGCCCGTGCCGTGGCCAGCACCGTCCCGGCGATCAGGGCCGGGCGTGCGGTGCGCACGGCGATGTTCCAGAACGTGCGCCAGCGGTTGACCCCGAGCGCCAGCGAGCCCTCCAGCCACCCGTGCGGGACCGATCGCAATCCCTCGGCGAAGATCGCGATCATGATCGGCGAGATCATCACGGTGAGGATCACCACGCCCGCGAGCAGGCTGGAGCCGCTCAGCTGGATGACGGGCGTGACCGAGGCCTTGGCTCCGGCGCTGATGAGGTCGTTGCCGATGAACGGCACCACCACCAGCACGCCGATGAGCCCGTAGATGACCGAGGGCACGCTCGCCAGCAGGCGAATGATCGGCTCGAGCAGGCGCTTGATCGGCGCCGGGGCGAACTCGACCATGAACACCGCCACGAACAGTGAGCTCACGAACGAGATCACGACCGCGGCGACGGTGGTGAGGATCGTGCTCCAGATCAGTGGCCAGGCCCGGATGAGGAACTGGGGCGCCTGCTTGAAGTCCCCCGAGGTGAAGATCGCCTGGATCTGGGTGTCGACGTTGCCCCCCGGGCCGAACCAGTGCAGGCCGTTGTGGGCAAACGACGTCCACGCCTCCTTGAAGATGAAGGCGAGCATCGCCAGCAGGACCAGGACGACGCCGCAGACGAGCGCGCCGAGCCCAAGCTCGGCGCGCTGGTCCTGACTCAGTCCGTCGGCGGTCGGTTCGAGGAGGAGTTCCTCGTCCATGGACTCGTGATCGTGGGGTGGGGCGGGCAGGCCCAGGATTGCTCGGCTACTTCTTGTTGAAGGCCGCCACCGCGCCGGCCCGGTTGATGATCGTGCCGGCCGCCTTGCTCGTCCGCGCCCAGTCGAAGAAGCTCTCGACCGCGACGCTCGGGTGAGCCGTGGGGATCACGCCCCAGTCGAAGCGGAACAACGGGTAGGACTTGTTGCGGACGTGCGACGCCGTGCAGGTCACCCCGTTGACCGAGATCGGCTTCTCGCCCGACCCGATCGAGTGCGCGAGCCCGACGTAGCCGATCGCGTTCGGGTCCTTCTCGACGCTGGTCTGCACCAGACCGTCGGAGGTGTCCTGGGCCACGTTCGAGGACTGGGTGGCGCCACCCAGCACCGACTGCTGGAAGAACGTGTACTGCCCCGCCGCCGAGTTGCGGCCGATCGGGTCGATCGTGCTCGTCAGGTTGGATCCCGCGACCTGGCTCCAACTGGTGTCGACGCCGAGGAAGATGTTCTTCAACGTGTTCAACGGGGCGTTGGTGACCGAGTTCGCCTTGTTGACGTCGATGCAGAGCGCGTCGAGGAACAGCTTGACGTAGGTCGTGCCCGCGTCACTGGGCTGGGGCGGCCGCGTGTTGATCGAGAACTGCGAGCGGCCGGCCTGCACATCCTTGACGCCGGCGTTCCCGCCGTCGGCGATGTACTTGAAGAAGATGTTGTGGTGCAGGTTGTGGTAGGTCTTGAACAGCTCGAGCATGTAGGGCTGGGCGGCGCTGGAGCCCGAGCCGGTGAGCGTGACCGCGCCGGCGGCCGCCGGAACGGCCAGCGCGGCCGACGCGGTCGCCAGCGCGAGCAGGGTTCGGGGTCGGGTGAGCCGTGACATAGATCTCAACTGCATTCCTCTCTGTCGTGAGCGCATCGGCTCAGCCGTGCGTGATCGTGATCGTGGCCCTGGTCGCCCTCGTCGCCTTCGACTTGGAGGTGCTCTTGGGCTTGTTCTTCTTCGCCTTCGCCTTCGCCTTCGGCTTGGGCGTGGGCACCACGTTCGGGACCTTCGGGCAGGCGGTCGCCGGCCCGAGCGTGAACGGCCCGTCCTCGGCGCCGGTGTAGTCGGTGACCACCAGCTGGACGAGGGCCTGCGGCACGGCGGGCGTCCCCGGCTTCGCCAGCTTGCCGCTGGCAGTGGTCGGCAGGTGCTTGCAATAGGCCTGGATCGGGTCGACCGACCCGTCGGCGAAGAAGCCGTCGCTCAGCTGGGCGCCCCCGGTGGTGAGGTTGCAGTTGACCCCGTTGGATGGGGTCGTGCCCTCGCAGGTGATCGACTCCGTGGGGCTCGGCGTCACGCCGTCGGTCTCGAACACGCTCGGCGACGGGTTGTAGTCGTCGATCGCGCCGCCGCTGGCGGCGTCGCCCTGCTGGTTGACGATGATCGTGTAGGCGGTGATGCCGCCGTCGCACGAGAAGCGGTAGTCGAGCAGGTTGGGCTCGTCCGCGGCCTTGCCGCCCAGATCGGACGACACCTTGCCTTTGCAAAACGTGAGTGACGTGGGCGTGACCGCCGCACCCGCCGCCGCCGCAAACATGCAGACGGCCAGCACGACGGCTCCGCTCAACAGGCCGGCTCGCGCCGGCGTCCCCCACCGATTCCGATTGGACACCAAGACCTCCGTTGTCGATTGCTCAGCACACAGGGACCGGCCGCGATCAGCCGGTGGCCGTAGCGACGTCACCCCGGTGCTGAGGGCCCAACACACCAAAACCAACAATCCCTATTAACTCAAGCGAGATTATCAGGATAGTGCACGTGGGCATGCTGAAGCGGCGCGACACGCCGTGGCGCGTGCGCCGCAATCCGCCGGGGGTGTCGCCCTGCGCTCAGGCCAGTTTCAACACACGCATCCCAACCTCCCTGTCCGCAGACGCCTATTCGCGTGCCCCGCGGCTATGGGCCGCAAACGTGTGACGGTTGGGTGACGTGACGTGCCAATGCGCAACAAACGAGCGGGTGTCGGGTCCCGGGGGTCCAGACTCGGCCGTCATGGCAGGCCCACCGGGGAAAAGGCGACGCGAAGCGAGCACCGGGGTGGATCGCGTCGAGAAACCCCCGGAAAACGGGGGTAAGGCGACGCACTTCGTCGATGTGCTCGGTTTGCGTCGGAAAATCCCCGTCTCGGGGTCCCGGGATCAGCGGATCACGGCGATCGCCGAGACGCAGCGGGGGTTACGTGTCCCGCCGGCAGCTCCTGGCGGCCGGGATCGCCTCCAACGCGATCGATCGCGGGGTCGCGGCCGGGCGGCTACACCGGCGGCACGGGGGCGTCTATCGGGTCGGGCCCGACGCCCAGACGCCGCTGGCGGCCGAGACCGCCGCCCTCCTCGCGGTTCGCCGGGCCGCCCTGCTCAGCCACCACACCGCCGCGACGCTGTGGGGTCTGCGGCGCGAGGGCGACGGGATCGTCCACGTGCTGGTGCCGGGCGGACCCGCGGGCCCGTTTGCCGGGGTGAGAGTCCACCGGACCCAGCCGTTCGGGTCCGAGGACAACCGCGTCCGCGCTGCCCTCCCGGTCACGTCGCCGGCTCGCACGATCATCGACCTGGCGCCCGACCTCACCGACCGTCAGCTGGAGCTCACGGTCGATCGGGCGATCACCGAGCGCCTCGCCCGACCCTCCGAGCTTCGCCGGGTGCTGGGGCGCCTGACCCACGCCGCGAGCCGGTCCCGCGTTCTCGAGCTGCTCGACGCGGACACCCACGCCTCGCTGACGCGGTCGCCGCCCGAGGAACGCCTGCTTGCACTCGTGCGACAGGCCGGGCTCCCGGAGCCGCTGGTCAATACGCGCCTCGCCGGGTACGAGGTCGACTTCTACTGGCCGCGGTCGCGCCTCGTCGTGGAGGTCGACGGCTTTCAGTTCCACTCGAGCCGGCCGCGGTTCGAGCGCGACCGCAAGAAGAACGCCGGCCTCCAGGCGGCCGGGATCACCACCATGCGGGTCAGTGCGCGGCAGGTCACGAGCAATGCCGTGGCGGTCGTCGTCCGCATCGCGCAGGCCATCGCCCGGGCCGACGCGGGCTCCGGCTAGGCTAGCCCGACGTCAGACGCGCCTTCTGGACCTTGCCCATGTCGTTGCGCGGCAGTTCGTCCAGGAAGCGCACGTCGCGCGGGCGCTTGTGGGGCGCCAGCTGTCCCGCCACATGGTCCACCAGCTCTGATTCCGCCGCGGACGCGCCGTCGCGCAGCACCACCCACGCCACGACGCGCTCGCCGAGATCGTCATCGGCCTCCCCGGTCACGGCGGCGTCCTCGACGGCCGGGTGCTCGCGCAGGCAGCCCTCAATCTCGCCGGCGCCGATCTTGTAGCCGCCGCTCTTGATGAGGTCGGTGGCGCGGCGCCCGACGATCCGGATGTAGCCCTGGGCGGTGCGCGTGGCCATGTCGCCGGTGGCAAACCAGCTGCCGCGCATCGTCTCCGTGGTGGCGTCGGGCCGGTTGAGGTACTCGAGGAACAGGTTGGGGCCGCGGACCTGGATCTCCCCGATCGTCTCGTTGTCCGCGGCCGTGAGCACCTCCCCGTCGTCATCGACCAGGCGCACGTCCACCCCGGGCAGCGGCGGGCCCACGGTACCGGGCTCCGGCTCGGCGTCGGCGTGGATCGCGGTGTTCATGAGCGTCTCGGTCATCCCGTAGCGCTCCACCACGCCGCGACCGGTGAGCTCCCGCAGCCGCGCGTGCTCGGAGGCCGGCAGCGCCGCCGACCCGGAGACAAGCAGGCGGGCGCCGGCCAGCGCCTGGGCCAGCTCCGGCGAGCCCGCTGCCGCCTCGGCCAGGCGGCGGTACATCGTCGGTACTCCGAACAGCATCGTGGCCGGGCCGCTGAGCGCCTCGCGCACGCCCTCGGGCGAGAAGCGCCCGAGGTGCAGCGCGGTCCCGCCCCGGCGGACGGGGCCGAGGATGCCGATCACCAGCCCGTGGACGTGGAACAGGGGCAGGCCGTGAGTCACGACGTCGTCCCCCGTCCAACTCCACACCTCGGCCAGCGCGTCGAGGTTGGAGGAGATGGCGCGGCGGGGCAGGACCGCGCCCTTGGGCCGCCCCGTGGTCCCCGAGGTGTAGACGATCAGCGCGGGGTCGTCGTCGGACCCCTCCGATGGCTCCCACCCCTCGTCGGACCCGCCGTCAACGGCGATCTCCACCCGCCGGCGGCCCGTAAACGCCGCCGGCGCCTCGGTGCCCGGCGCCACCGCGAGCGCGGCGGGATCGGCATCGCTGACGATGTGCTCGAGCTCGCTGGAGCCGGACTTGGGGTTGATGGGGATCACCGGCACGCCCGCCAGGAGCGCGCCGATCACCGCCACGCACGTCTCGATGCGCGGCTCGGCCAGCACGGCGACCCGGGCGTCCCCGTGAAGCTGCGCCCCCACAGCGCGCGCGGCGCGGCTCAGCTCGGCGTAGGACAGCGAGCCCTCAGGGAAGGCGAGCGCGGTGCGATCGGCGGCGGGGTCGTGCAGGGCGGGGAAGAGCACCGCCGTCAAGTCTGCCCGACCGACACAGGCGGCAGCTGGCTGGGCCGGGCTCGCCGACCCAGCCTGCTGTCGAGGAGAGGCTGCGCAGATAGCCGCCGCGCCGGCGCGCCCCACCCGCTTTCACTGCCCTGAAGACGAGCGCAACGAGCCGCCGCGGCGATCTATCTACACAAACTCGGTTGACTTTATCATGTTAGGTGGCCGAGCGCGAGGCATCAGAATCCACTCCATGACCGTTCATTCAGCATCTGCTCGGATCGGGGACTCGATCCTGGACACCATCGGCGGCACCCCGCTGGTCAGGCTGTCTCGCATCGGCGCAGGGCTGCGCCCGCAGCTGGTCGCCAAGCTCGAGGTGTTCAACCCCGGGGGCTCGATCAAGGACCGCGTCGCCGTGGCGCTGATCGAGGCGGCCGAGCGCGACGGCCGGCTGCGCCCGGGGGGCACCATCGTGGAGCCGACATCCGGGAACACCGGCACCGGCCTGGCCATCGCCGCGCGCCTGAAGGGCTACCGCGTGATGGCGGTGATGCCCGACAAGATGTCGCGGGAGAAGATCGACCTGCTGCGCGCCTACGGCGCCGAGGTCGTGCTCGCCCCCACCGACGTGCCGCCCGACTCGCCTCGCTCCTACTACCGCGTCGCCGACCGGCTGACGGAGGAGATCCCGGGCGCGTTCCAGCCCAACCAGTACGCCAACGAGGCCAATCCTCGCGCCCACTACGAGTCAACGGGGCCCGAGATCTGGGAGCAGACCGAGGGCCGGATCACGCATCTCGTCGTTGGGGTCGGCACCGGCGGTACCGTCACGGGCGCGGCGCGCTACCTGCGGGAGCGCAGCCCCGATCTCGTCGTGGTGGGGGCCGATCCCGAGGGGTCGATCTACTCCGGCGGCGAGGAGAACGTGCGCCCCTACCTGGTGGAGGGCGTCGGCGAGGACTTCTGGCCCCAGACGTTCGACCCTGCCTCGGTCGACCGGTGGGTCACCGTGTCCGATCGCGACGCGTTCCTGACCACGCGGCGGCTGGCCCACGCCGAGGGCATCCTCGCCGGGGGCTCCGGCGGACTGGCGTTGCACGCCGGGCTCGTCGTCGCCGCGGAGATAAGCGACCCCGAGGCGATGATGGTGGTGATCCTGCCCGACGGCGGTCGCTCCTACCTGTCGAAGATCTTCTCCGACGCCTGGATGCGCCAGTACGGGTTCCTGGAGCGCGACACCAACCTCACCGTCGGTGACGTCCTGCGGCGCAAGAGCGAGGCCGGCGAGTTCCCGACGATGGTGACCGTGCAGCCCCAGTTCAAGGTCCGCGAGGCGGTGTCGCTGCTGCATGAGCACCGGGTATCCCAGCTGCCCGTGGTCTCTGCACACGATCCGGGCGCCGTGGTCGGCGCGATCGGGGAGCGGGGGCTGCTCAAGCACGCGGCCCAGGACCCCGCGCTTCTGGATGCCGAGATTGCCGACGTGATGGAGGCGCCGTTCCCCGCGGTCTCCAGCGAGGATCCGGTCCGCGAGGCCGTGGAGCTGCTCGCCGGGGACACCCAGGCGCTGCTCGTCACTCACGACGGCCACGCCGAGGGCCTGGTCACCCGCACCGATCTGCTCGAGGCGCTGGCGACATGAGCACGGAGCACTCAGGCGACGCGTTCGCCACCCGGGCGGTCCACGCCGGCCTGGAACCCGACCCGTCGTTCCGGTCGGTCATCCCCGCCATCCACCAGACCTCGACCTACGCCCAGGCCAAGCCCGGGGAGTTCGTGGGCGACTACGACTACGCTCGCTCGGCCAACCCCACGCGCGCCGCGCTCGAGCGGGCGCTCGGCGAGCTGGAGGGCGGCCGCGCGGTGGCCTTCTCGTCGGGCCTGGCCGCCGAGCACGCGCTCATCACGGTGACCTGTGAGGCCGGGGCGCACATGGTGCTGCCCAACGACCTCTACGGCGGCACCTATCGCCTCGTGGACAAGGTGCTCCGCCACTGGGGCCTGCGCTACGACCTCGTTGGGCAGACCGACCTCGACGCCGTGGAGGCGACGGTGCGCGAGGACACCCGCCTCATCTGGGTGGAGAGCCCCACCAATCCGCTGCTCAACGTCATCGACATCGCGCAGGTGGTGGCGAGGCGACGCAACGCGCTCGTGGCCGTGGACAACACGTTCGCCACCCCCGCCAACCAGCGCCCCCTGGAGCTCGGCGCCGACTTCGTGGTCCACTCCACCACCAAGTACCTGGGCGGGCATTCCGACGTCGTCGGCGGCGTGGTGGTCACCCGCGACGACGCGTGGTATGACCGGCTGCGCTTCGTCCAGAACGCCGTCGGGGCCGTGCCGGGGCCGTTCGATTGCTTCCTCGTGCACCGCGGCCTGCGTACCCTGCACCTGCGGATGGAGGCTCACGCGCGCAGCGCCGCTGCCGTCGTGGAGCTGCTCAACCACACACCCGGGGTCCAGGACGTGCGCTGGCCGGGGTTCAGCGGGATGGTCAGCTTCCGCCACCCGGAGGCCACGGCGATCGCCGCGCGCACTCGGCTGTTCACGCTGGCCGAGTCGCTGGGCGGCGTCGAGTCGCTGATCGAGGTGCCCCAGGCCATGACCCACCAGTCGGTGGAGGGCTCGGCCGCTGCGGTCCCGGCCGATCTCGTGCGCCTGAGCTGCGGCATCGAGGCGCCCGAGGACCTCGTGGCCGACCTGCGCCAGGCGCTCGCCGGCTAGCCCAGCGACGCCAGCCGCCGCGCGGCCTCGGCGATGACCTCGGGCCGCTTGCAGAACGCGAACCGCACCAACGTGCGCGCGGCGTCCTGGTCGTCGTAGAACACGCCGGTGGGGATGGCCACGACGCCGCAGCGCTCGGGCAGCGTCGTGCACCACTCGGCGGCGTCGGTCCCCACATCGGCGTTGACGAAGTAGGTGCCCGCCGGCGTGAGCGGCTCGAGGCCCGCCGCGGCCAGGCCGGCGCAGAGCTGGTCGCGCTTGGCGCGCAGGTCGTCGCGCAGCGCGTCGAGCTCCCCCCGCGGGAGGCCCAGGGCAGTGGCGGCGGCGTGCTGCAGCGGCGTGCCGCCGGCGAAGGTGAGGAACTGCTTGACCGTCCGGGTGGCGGCCACCAGAGGCGCGGGGCCGCTGCACCAGCCGATCTTCCAACCGGTGAACGAGAACGACTTGCCCACGCTCGAGATCGTCAGCGTACGCTCCGCCATCCCGGGCAGCGTGGCGGGCGGGATGTGCTCGCCGTCGAACACCAGGTGCTCGTAGACCTCGTCGGTGATGCAGATCAGGTCATGCTCGATGCAGGCATCGGCCACCGCCTGCAGCTCGTCGCGGCCCAGCACCCTGCCGGTGGGGTTGTGGGGCGTGTTGATGAGGATCGCGCGCACCCGTCGGCCGCCCTCGATCGCCGCGCGCAACGCGTCGGGGTCAAGCCGGAAGTCGGGCGGGCGCAGCGTCACGAACCGGCAGCCCGCGCCGGCAAACGCGATGCACGCCGCGTAGGAGTCATAGGAGGGCTCGACCACGACCACCTCGTCGCCCGGATCGCAGAGCCCCATCAGCGCCGAGGCGATCGCCTCGGTGGCGCCGAAGGTGACCAGGACGTCCTCGGGCTCCAGCCCGTACCACTGCCGCTGGTGTTCCATGATGGCCTCGCGCAGTGCCGGGACCCCGGGCAGCGGCGCGTACTGGTTCTCGCCCCCGCGCAGCGCGGCGACGGCGGCCTCGATCACCGCGGCCGGGCCGTCGGTGTCGGGGAATCCCTGGCCGAGGTTGATCGCGCCGGTGCGCGCGGCCAGCGCCGTCATCTCGGTGAAGATGGTGGTTCCCAGACCGGCGAGGCGGGCGGCGGCGGGTGGCATCGCGCCGGTCAGGCTAGATGGTTTGCGGGGTCGTGGAATCGGCCGTCAGCTTGCGGGCCAGGCGCGCCCGGGGCTGGTGACCTCCACCCACACCGCCTGGCCGGGCTCCAGCCGGAGCTGCCCCGGGATCCGAGCCAACAGCACCGGCGCCGACGCGTCGTCCACGCGCAGGTGCGCGAGCGCATCGTGGCCGAGGTACTGCACCTCCAGGACCCGTGCCGTGGTCTCGGCGCGGGCGCCCACCAGCTTGACCTCCAGCTGCTCGGGACGGAGCATGACCTGGCAGCTGCCCTGCACCGGCCCCGGCCCGGCAGCGACGATCGGGATCTCGCCGAGCACGGTGCGGGCCGTGTCTCCGCTGGCCTGACCGGCCAGCAGGTTGAACTCGCCGATCGACGCCGCGGCGTCGAGGCCCGGCGGGTCCTGATAGAGCTGCCGCGGCCCATCCGCCGCGATCACGGTGCCGCCCGCCAGCAGCGCGATCTGGTCGGCCATGGCCAGCGCCTCCCCCTGGTCGTGGGTGACGAGCACGGTGGTCGTCGCGGTCTCGGACAGGATGCGGGCCACGTCGCGCCGCAGCTCGCCACGCAGTGATGCATCCAGGGCGCTGAACGGCTCGTCGAGCAGGACCACCGCCGGGCGAACCGCGAGCGCTCGGGCCAGCGCCACGCGCTGCTGCTGTCCGCCGGACAGCTGATGGGGAAAGCGTCTGGAGAGCTCGCTCAGCCCCACGAGGTCGAGCAGCTCGGCGACGCGGGCGCGATCGCGGCGCTGCAGCCCGAAGCCGATGTTGCCGCGCACCGTCAGATGCGGGAACAGCGCGCCCTCCTGGGGCACGTAACCGACGCCCCGGTGCCGGGCCGGCATCGAGCGCTTGCCGTCGTCCACGAGGCGGCCGCCGATCTCCAGCGTGCCGCCGTCCAGGGCCTCGAATCCGGCGATGAGTCGCAGCAGCGTCGTCTTGCCACTGCCCGAGGCCCCGAGGACCGCGGTGATCGAGCGCTCCGGAACGCTGAGATCGACGCCGCGCAACACCGGTGTCGTGCCGAAGGCCTTGCTCGCGCTGCGAAGCTCGATCGCGCTCATCAGCGCTCGCGGTCGAACCACAGTCCCAGCAGCGCCCCCGGGATCACCGCCAGCGCGACCATCACGAGCGCGTAGGGGGCGGCGGCGCTGTAGGCGATGTTCTGTTGGAACGCCCAGAACTGCGTGGCCAGCGTCTCCACGCCGATCGGCGCCAGGACGAGCGTGGCCGTGAGCTCGGTCACCGCCGTGAGGAACACCAGGCAGAACCCGGCGAGCAGCCCCGGCGCCAGCAGCGGCAGGATGATGCGCGCGAACACCGCCACCGGCCTGCGGCCCAGCGAGCGCCCCACCTCGGTCAGTCGGGGTGGGACGTGGGCCACCGACGCCTTCACGCACACCAGCGCCAGCGGGAAGTTGAGAATCACGTACGCCGCGACCAGCAGCGCGCTGGTCTCATAGAGGCCGTAGGCATAGCGGGTGGCGAAGAACACCAGGCTAAGCGCGATGACGACGCCAGGCAGCGCCTTGGTCACGTAAGTGCTGCGCTCGAGCACGGAGCGCGGCACGCTGGAACGGCGGAACGAGACGAGGGCAACGGGGATGGCCAGCACCACCGTCACCGCCGCGCCGGCCGCGCTGTACACCAGCGTGGTCCACGTCGCCGTGGCGAGGGTGGCCGTCGCCGGCAGCGTCGTGTGCTGGCCCTGGGCCATCCAGTAGACGATCGTCCCGACCGGGATCCCGACCCCGAGTGCCACCAGTGCGGCCAGCCCCAGGCAGGCCGGCAGCGTGAACCGGCGAAGCCGCGCGGGACGGACGGCGCGCCGCGGCGCGGATCCGGCGACCGTCCGCCGGGGCGCCAGCCCCTCCACCAGTAGCACCAGCAGCCCGAGCAGGACGAGCGGGATGGCCAGCGCGCCGGCGGCCCGCGAGTCGAACTGGAACTCGGTGAAGATCTCGGTGGTGAACGTCTGGTAGCCCAGGATCTCGAACGCCCCGTATTCCGAGATCACGGTGAGCACCACGAGGACGCAGCCGCCGAGGACCGCGGTGCGCACCAGCGGCAGCGTGACGCGCGCGAACGTGGCCGCCCGGCCGACGCCGAGGCTGTGCGCCGCCTCCTCCATGCTGGGATCGGCGCGTCGCAGTGCCGCGGCCACCGGCAGGTAGACGAGTGGATAGGTGCCCAGCGTCATGACGATGGTCGCCCCGAGCAGCGGCGCCAGGCGGGGCGCGAACGAGTGCCATGCGTAGCCGACGACGAAGTCGGGGATCGCCACCGGCAGGACCAGGAGGACGGTCCACACGCGCCGGGCGGGAAGTGCGGTGCGCTCGGTGAGCCACGCCGCGGCGGTGCCGATGATCGCCGCCAGCGTCGCCACGGCCACCGCCAGCACCACGGTGTGGCGCAGGAGCATCACCGAGCGCGAGCGAAACAGCGTCCGGTGGATCTCGCCCCAGCCGGCGCTGTGGGCGTCGAGCGCGACCAGCGCCAGCGGCGCGAGCAGCGCGAGCGCGATGACCCCGGCGACGGCGAGGAGCGGGGCCTCCCGGGCGGGCCGGCGCCGGCGCGTCACCCACGCGCTGGCCCGCGGAGGGGAGAAGGTGGCCATGGGCGGTCTCCGCGCCTCAGATGAGCCCCGCCTGGCGCAGCAGGTCACGGGCGTCCAGCCCGGTGCCGATCTGGGTCGGCGTGACCGGGTTGGGCTTCAGCGTGCTCGCCGGGGGCAGCGCCGGGTTGGCCGCCACCCCGGCGGCCAGCGGGTACTCGTAGCTGGCGCTGTGGGCGATCACGTCCTGGCCGGCGTGGCTCACCAGGTAGGCGAGGAACTTCTGCGCCGCGGCGGGATGGGGCGCCGACTTCAGAGCCCCGGCGGCCGAGATGTCCTCGACGAAGCCCGGATCGCCGGGGGCGAACCACGCGAGCTTGGCGTGGAACGAGCCCTCGCCCGTCTCCGAGCGGATGCGGAAGAAGTAGTAGTGGTTGATCAGTCCCATGGCGGCCGTGCCCTTGCTGACGTCGCCCACGAGCGTTTCGTTGTCAGGCGTGTGGTCGTCGGACCCGGCGTCGGCCTTCAGGCCCTCGAGCCATGTCAGCGCAGCCTGGCGCCCGTGGGCGCGGATGATCGAGCTGATGATCGGCCAGAAGTCGGTCTCGGCCGGCGCCAGCTCCAGCATGCCCTTGTAGCGCGGGTCGGCCAGGTCGATGGCCGAGGTCGGCAGCTCAGCCGCCGAGATCCGGCTGGGGTTGTAGATGAGCGCGCTGTAGCGCCCGGACACCCCCAGCCACTTGCCGTTGGCGGCGTTGTCGCGGCTGGGCACGCGGGCCAGGGTGGATGCGTTGACGCCGGCGAGCAGGCCCTTGGCGTCGAGCTGCTGGAGCCAGTTGGAGTTCTCGGTGAAGAAGACGTCGGCGGGGGATCGGCTGCCCTCCTGCTCGAGCTGGGCCGTGAGCACGTCCTCATCGTCATTCTTGAGCAGCACCTTGATCCCGGTCTGCTTGGTGAACGCGGCCACGAGGGCCGCGGCGGTCTCGGGATGCTGCGCGCTGTAGACCACCAGCGTTCCCTTGCCGCCCGAGGCCGAAGCCCCTCCGCACCCGCAGAGCGCGACACACACGCTCCCGGCCGCGACCATCGCGGATACGGCGCGTCCGAGGGAGGACCGTCTCAGCCTGACGCGCAAGCGGCTGCACAGCTGCATTCGGGATGCTCCTTTGTGTGGCGAGGCAGCCGTTCAGGGGGTGCGGCGAGCCTGGTCTTAGGGGAACCTAATTAGGGTAACCTAACCCACGGGACGATGCGTCGGCATTCCCGCGCCGCCTGGAGCTCAGCGGTTGTCGGTGGCGGCCTGCAGGCGCGGGCGGATGTCGGCGCACTCGGCGCACACCGTGTCCGGGATCAGGCCGCCACGCATGAGCAGGCCGAAGACCTTGCAACCGACGCAGTAGCCCGCGATCGATTCCAATCCGGCCGCGGGCAGGAACAGAACGAGCACCACGTCGGCGGCGGTGTGGTCGCCGGCGACGAGCGCCAACACGAGCGCGGCTGTGGACATGACCGCGCCCATCAGCTGGGCAAAGCGCTTGGGCGGCCCCGGGACGGGCCGCTTCTCGCCCAGCAGCGGCGCGATGACGTTCTGCGCGGTCCAGCCCAGCGGGCTCAGCGTCGGCCCGGTGAGCACGCGGGCCCAGAACCCATAGGCCAGCGGGACCAGCAGCCAGTAGGCGCCGGTGGCCAGGATCACCACCACGGTGGCGAGCACGACGCCGGCGACGGTTCGCGCCGCCTTCTCGTTGACCGGGTTGGGAAAGGAGAACAGCTGCCGCATGTCACCGAGTCTATCTCCCACTGGATCGGTGAGGATTGGGTTGGCGATGTGGCCCTCGGCGCTGCCGTCCGTCCATCGCGACCTCGTGACCGCGATCGACGCGGGCGAGGGACCGCGGCTCGACGCCGCGGTGGCGGCACACGAGCCGACGGGTCGCTCCGCAAACATTCGTCTTCGCCGCTGACGGCTGGCATCGTTAAGGGCATGGTGCATGCACCCTGCGAGCGGATCGGGCACGGAGGCGCCAGCGCCCTGGCGCCGGCGAACACACTGTCGTCCTTCGACGCCGCGCTCGAGGTCGGCGTCGACATGGTTGAGTTCGATGTCCGCGAGTGGCGCGGCGAGCTGGTCCTGGCCCACACCGTCCTGCACGCCCGCCGGGGCCGCACCGTCCGTCTCGGAGACGCCCTGGCGCACCTCGCGGGTCGGCGGTTCGCAGACGTCGGCCTCAACGTGGACGTCAAGCACGTCGGCTGCGAGGCGGCGCTGCTCGACGGGCTGCGCCGCGCGCGTGTGCTCGACCGCTCGCTGCTGTCCTCGCAGGTGCCGGCGGTGCTCGACCGGCTGCGCGAGCGCGAGCCGCGAGTGCGGCTCGGCATCTCGGTCGGCGGGCGGGTGGCCCGCTTCAGCCGCCGTTGGGGAGACTGGCGCGCCCACGTGCTCAGCGGCCTGGCCTCGCGCCGGTGGGACGCGCTCATGGCGCAGCACCGCCTGGTGGACGCGGCGCTGCTCGAGCACGTGATCACGCGGGATGGCCGCCTCTACGCCTGGACCGTCAACGAGCGGGCCGCGATCCAGTCACTGCGTGGGCTCGGGGTACATGGCATCGCCACCGCCGACCCGCGGCTGTTCACGCCGGTCACGCTGGCGGCGTCGCCGTGAGCACGATCACCTCGTCGCAGGCCTCCGCGCTGGCGCTCGCCCTGCCCGAGTCGGTGCAGGCCGACCACCACGGGCGCCCGTCGTTCCGGGTCAAGGCCAAGATCTTCGCCACCCTGCCGGACGCGACCCACATGAACGTCATGCTCGACGAGCCCGGCATCCGCACCGCCGTCCAGTCGCACCCGCACGCGTGCGCGGAGCGCTGGTGGGGCAAGCGGCTGGCGGCGGTGCAGGTGGACCTCGAGCGGGCTGACGCCTCGCTGCTGTCAGAACTGCTGGCCGATGCCTGGGAGGGGAAGGCGCCGGCGCGGCTCAGCTCACCGCCGACCGGGAGAACACCCGGATCGAGATGAAGGTCAGCGCCGCGGCGAACAGGGCGACCACGCCGAGGCTCAGCCACGCCTCGGTGGTGACGTTGCTCATCCCCCAGATGTCGTGCAGGCCCCGGCCCGAGGGATCGATGAACCCGTAGCGCAGCAGCGCGAGCGCATGCGTCAGCGGCAGGACCTTCGCGATGTCGGCCAGCACGGCGGGCATGGCGCCAATGGGGAACAGGGCGCCGGCGAAGAAGAACGGGAGGATGGCGAGCACCGGCACCGCCCCGACGTAGTCCTCCTCCTTGGTGACGCGGCTGGCCACGGTCTCCGCCAGCCCGTACATGAACACCGTGAAGAGCACGGCGGCGCCCAGGAACCAGGCGACGCCGGCACCGGTGATGTGGAAGACGCCACCGCGCAGGGCCGACAGCCCGACCACCACCAACGCCTGGAGCGCCGACAGCACGATGGCCACGAGCAGGTTGCCCAGTACCAGATAGGCGCGCGGGATGGGGGCGGCGAGCAGCTCGCGCTGGGCGCCGCTGTGGCGGTCCACCAGGACGCTCAGCCCGGCGAACACGCAGCTGAGCGGGATGACGAGGCCCACGGCGCCGGTTCCGACGAAGGACGTGTAGTCGATGTGGGAGTGCAGGCCGCCCGTGGCCTTTTCGAGGGCCGGGGCGAGGATGAGCGCGAGCAGCGCGGGGCCCAGCAGCGGCACGGCGATCTGTCGCGGGGTGCGCGAGGTGAGCATCGCGCGGCGCCGGGCGAGCGTCAGCAGCGCGCTCGCCCGGCGCGTGCGCGGTGAGGGCGCGAGCACGAGGGCGGCAGGTTCGGCGATGGTGGTCGAGGACATGATCGGGGCTCCTTTGTGCGTGGTGGGTCAGTCCACTCCGGCGAGCTGGGCGCCGGTGCGGTGCAGATAGACGTCGTCAAGGGTCGGAACGCGCGTGGCGATCTCGGACAGACGCAGCCGGTCGGCGTCGATGTCGGCCAGCGCGTCGCCCGCGCCACGGTCGTGAAGCGGGACCGTGATCCGCGCTCCGACAGCGAAGGCGTCCAGACCGGCGACGCCGGCCGCACGCAGCTCGGCGAGGGCCGCCTCCGGGTCGCCGCTGACGCGGAACTCGAGGATCTCGGTGCCGAGCCCGTCGAGCAGCGCGCGCGGCGAATCGAGCGCCACGATCTGTCCGAGGTGGATGATGGCCACGCGATCGCACAGCCGCTCGGCCTCGTCCAGGTAGTGGGTGGTCACGAGGATCGTCATCTCCTCTCGGGCCCGCAGCCCGGCGATGACGTCGAGCAGCTCGTGGCGGATTCGGGGGTCCAGGCCGACCGTGGGCTCGTCCAGGAACAGGACCCGGGGGGTCGAGACCAGCGCGCGGGCGATCTCCAGCCGGCGCCGCTGCCCGCCGCTGAAGCTCGACACCGGCCGGTCGATGAGCTCCGACAGACCCATGACGTCGACCAGCTCGGCGATCCTGCGCCCGGCCTGCGCGTGCGGGACGCCCCACAGCCGCGCATGGAGGTCGAGGTTCTCCCGACCGCTCAGCGAGCCGTCCACGACGGCGTCCTGGAAGACCACGCTCGACACGCCGCGGGCCTGTAGCGGCTGGCGGACGACGTCGAACCCGGCCAAGCGGGCGGTCCCGCCGGTGGGGGTGACCGTGGTGGTGAGCATGCCGATCGTGGTCGACTTGCCGGCGCCATTGGGGCCGAGCAGGCCGAACACCTCGCCCGCGCCCACGGTGAAGTCGATCCCCTTGACCGCCTCAACCTCCCCCGGGTAGGTCTTGCGCAGGTCCTCGACCTCGACGGCCGGGACGGGTGTGGAGTGGCTCATGTGACGTGCTCCTTGGCTGGCAACATATACGTAACGTGACGTAAGTGTAACGATACGAGACTGATACGTAATATTACGATTCGATTACGCCACCATCCGGGCCCCGCGATCGCCGTCCGCCCGCGGCGCGGTCTGGGAGACTTGCCGACGTGCCCGCCGCTCACCGACCTGACGAGGAGCCCGATGCCGCCGTCCGCGCCCGCGGCGCCGGGCGGCCATTGGATGAGGGAGTCGACGCGGCGATCCTGGACGCCGCGTGGCGGCTGCTGCTGGAGGAGGGGTACTCGCGGCTGTCCATCGCCGGCATCGCCCAGGCCGCCAGGGTGGGGCGCCCGGCGATCTACCGCCGCTACAAGGACAAGTCGGAGCTGGTGGCCGCGGTCATCGCCGACAAGGTCGCCAACGTCCCGCCGATCGACACCGGGAACGCGCGCGACGATCTCATCGCCCATCTCGAGTTCGCTCGCAAGCGCTTCACGGTCAGCCTCGCGGGCACCCTCATCGTCGAGGAGCGCAACCACCCGGAGCTGCTCGAGCAGTTCCGCAAGGAGATGATCGTCCCGCGGCGCGACTCGATCGCCGCGGCGCTGGAGCGCGGGAAGGAGCGCGGCGAGGTACGCGCCGACCTCGATACCCAGGTCGCCTCGCACGCGCTGATGGGCAGCTTCATCTTCTCCTACCTTGCCGCCGGGCGGCCGCCGAAGGGGTGGAGCGAGCGGGTCGTGGGCACGCTCTGGCCGGCCTTCGCCGCGTGACGTTCGCGGCCTGAGCGGGGGGTGTACCGTCTCCGGCGCAGACCATGACGGTCGACGTCCTCACCGAGATCGAGATCCGCCGCCCGCGGGACGAGGTGGCTGCCTATGCCTCCGAACCAGACAACGTCACTGCCTGGTACCGGAACATCAAGGCGGTGCGATGGGAGACGTCCCGGCCGCTCGACGTCGGGTCGCGGGTCACGTTCGCGGCGACGTTCCTCGGGCGCGAGCTCACCTACACCTACGAGATCCGCGAGAACCTCCCCGCGGAGCGGCTGGTCATGAGCACCGACGACGGCCCGTTCCCGATGGAGACGACGTACGAGTGGCGCGATGGTCCGGGTGCGGTGACGGTGATGTCGTTGCGCAATCGCGGCGAGCCGCCGCGCTTCACCGGGGTCGGCGCCTGGTTGATGGCGCGGTCGATCGGGAAGGCCAACCGCAAGGACCTCAGTCGGCTCAAGGAGCTGCTGGAGAGCTCGAGCTGACACCGTCCGCGGGCGTGATTCCCCCGCTGGCGAAAGTGCGCGCACTCCGCCCCGCTCTCAGGGGCGGGGCGTCTTGCGCCAACATGGAGGGCACAGGTGCACGCGCTCGCTCCGCGAGCCCTCCGTGCGTGCTCTTTCGCCAGGAACCGCGAGCGCATCCGGGTGGCCGCGCGGCGACGCTAAGGTGGCCATGAGGCAACCGAGGGAGGCGACGTGAGTGAAGACGGCCGGTGGCGGACCCTGTCCGATGGCAACTCGATTCCCACCGTCGGACTGGGCGTGTGGCAGGTCCCGGACGGCCCGGAGTGCGAGGACGCGGTGCGTTGGGCGCTGGAGGCCGGCTACCGGCACATCGATACCGCGCAGGCCTATGGCAACGAGGCGAGCGTTGGCCGGGCCGTGCGTGACAGCGGCATCCCCCGCGAGGAGATCTTCATCACCACGAAGTTCTATCCCGCGCGCAGCGATCCGGCCGCTGAGGCCGTGAAGAGCCTCGAGCGCCTGGGCATCGACCAGATCGACCTCTACATCGTCCACTGGCCCCAGAAGGGCGCGACGTGGGCGTGGCCCGGCATGGAGGCGGCCCGCGAACGGGGTTATGCCCGCTCGATCGGCGTCTCGAACTTCAGCGTGGCCGAGCTCGAGGAGGTGATCGGGGTGGCCGAGACGCCGCCCGTGGTCAACCAGGTCCAGTTCAGCCCCTTCGAATACCGCCGGGCGCTGCGCGACGCGTGCGAGAGCAACAACGTCGCGGTCGAGGCTTACAGCCCGCTCGGCACCGGCCGCCACCTCGACCACCCCGTCGTGGCCGAGGTGGCCGAGCGCGCCGGCCGCACGCCGGCCCAGGTCCTCATCCGCTGGTGCATCCAGCGCGACACGATCGTGCTCCCCAAGTCGACGCACCAGGAGCGCATCGAGGCCAACGCCCAGGTGTTCGACTTCGCCCTGTCAGAGGAGGACATGGCGCTGCTTGACGAGCTCGACCAAAGCCACGGCACGGAGCTCGCGCGCGAGCGCAAATGGTGGTGACCAGGCGGGTCAGCCGTCGCGGATGACCCGGAGGATCACGGGCCGCCGCGCGCGCCCGGCGGCGGTGACGACCGCGGCCAGCTCCTCCTCGCGCAGCTCGTCGGCGGCTTCGATGACCACCACGATCGGCTCAATGCTGGTGCCGGCCTCGTCAATGACGTCGCCCACCCGACCGGCCTCGCGACGCAGCGCTTCGGGCGAGGGGAGCGACATCACCACCTGACCGGCGATGGGCGGCTCGAGCACGCCCTCCTCGTCGGTCGGCCCGCGCTCGACCACCACGGCCGCGCCCGACAGGCTCGGCGGCGGGTCGGCGCTCAGCTGTCGGTCCACCGCGCCGTCGCGCGGGATCTGGAGGATCAGGCTCGGGTTCTCGGCCATCACGCGGAACGGTAGCGGCCTTGCGTCAGCAGTGGGCTCGCCGAGCGCCGGCCCTCAGTCGTCCAGAGCCGGCAGGTCGAGCTGGCGTAGCCGTTCGGGGTCGGCCAGGATGTCCATCTCGACGATCCGGCCGCCCCTGACGGTCACCGCGCCCACCGAGAACGGCTCGCCGTCGCGGTAGGCGACCATGCCATAGGCGCCGTTGATCAGGACCGCCTGGTTGACCAGGTCCAGGCGGGCGTAGCTCTGCGCGCGGCTCGCCACCTCGACCGCGCCGCGGACCTCCACCGTGGCGCCCGGGAGCCCAGGGCCCGAGTCGGCCCGGAGCACGACGTCGGGATCCAGGACCGCCAGCAGCGCGTCGAAGTTCCCTTCCCGCGCGGCGGCGAGGAACGCCTCAACGACCGCGCGCTGCTGATCGAGATCGGCGTCGCCGACCGGTGCGCTGCCGCGGACGCGCCGGCGCGCCCGGCTGGCGAGCTGCCTGGCCGCCTCCGGGGAGCGGTCCACGATGGGGGCGATCTGGTCAAAGGGCACAGCGAACATGTCGTGCAGGACAAAGGCGAGCCGTTCGGCCGGGGCCAGCGTCTCGAGGACCACCAACAGGGCCAGTCCGACGGAGTCGGCCAGCAGCGCCTCGTGCTCGGGATCGACTCCGGCCACCGGATCGATGATCGGCTCGGGCACGTGGGGACCGAACGGCTCCTCGCGCCGAGACTGGCGTGAGCGCAGCATGTTCAGGCAGACGCGTGCGACGACTGTCGTCAGCCAGCCGCCGAGGTTCTCCACCTCGTCGGCGTCGATGCGGCTCAGCCGGATCCAGGTGTCCTGCACCGCATCGTCGGCCTCGCTGAGCGAGCCGAGCATCCGGTAGGCCACGGCCCGCAGCCGGGACCGGTGTTCCTCAAAGCGCTGTGCCAGCCATTCCTGTTCGTCCATCGGTCACATGCCTCCGCCACGTCGTGTCATACACCACTAGGACCCCGGAGCGGCGTGTGATGTGACGCGATACGCGGATTACTTGCGCGTGAAGCCGGGCAGCGCGGCGATCTGGCTGGTCAGCCAACTGCTCGTGGACTGGTTGCCCTGCAGCGCGGCTTCGAGCATGGCGAACTGTCGCGTGAGCTGGTTCTGCTTGTCGTCGAGCGCGGATTGCATGGTCGAGATCCGGCGCGTGAGGGACGCCACCTGCCGGCTGTCGCCGGAAAGACGGGTGTCGATCGCGGCGCCGTGACCCGAGTGCGCGTTGACGATCGTGGCCATGTTGTTGGCCCAGGTGCCGACGACCTTCTGCAGGCCCATCGGGTTGCTCTTGAGCGCGGCCTCGAGCGTGTCGGTGTTGAGGGTCAGGTCGCCCGCAAGCTCGCCCGCGGTCGGCCCGCCACTGCTGGCGGCGCCGGTGTTGATGCCGACGTCCGCCATGCTGGCCAGGCCCGCGGGGAGCCCGGCGCCGGCCTTGTACATGAGCGAGCGCATCGAGGACAGCAGCCCCTTGAGCTGGTTGTCGCCGTAGAGCGTTCCCTGCGTCGGGTCGCTCGCGGTCGGCTTCTGCGCGAGCTGGGTCTGGATCGCGGACAGCGCCGCGTTGTAATCGGTGACGAACTGCTTGATGGCGGACTCGACCTTCGAGGGGTCAGCCGCCGGGGCGCTCACATTGACCGTGACGGGTCCCGAGGTGGTGGTGACCCCGGTGAGCGTCAGCGTCACTCCGGGGATGGCTGCGGTCACGACGTTCGAGCTCGAGCTGCCGGCCACACCGTCGACGCTATAGAGGGCGTCCTGGCCCTGCTTGGCCCGGCCGGCCTGCTCGGTCAGGGCGCCGCTCGCGCCGGAGACCTGGATGAAGCCGGCCCCTGTGTCGCCGGTGTTGCGGTTCGACAGCACGATCGTCCCGCTGTCGGTGGCGGCGGCGTAGACCGTGGCCGACTGATCGTTGTTGATGGCGTCGGCGAGGTCGTAGACCGACGCCCCCGCGGCGATGCTGGTGTCGTGGCCGTCGATCGTGACGGTCCCGTCGGTGGCGGGGCTGGCGAAGGAGAAGGAGCGCTGGGCGGCGTTGGCCAGCTGCGTGACCGCGACCTGGTAGCCACCCACGCCGGCGCCGGCGGTGGTGGATGCGGCCACCCGCGCGGCGTCGCTGGTCGTCGCCTTCTGGGTTCCTCGGTAGACCCGCGGATCCAGCAGCGCGAGCGCGTCGTCGTTGACCTTCTTCAGCGTCTGCTGGATGGTGGTGAGCTGGGTGTTGCGCGCGTTCAGCTTCTGCTGCTGGGTCTGCAGCGCGGTCACGGGACGCTTCTGGATCTCCATCATCTCGGACACGATCTTGGCCGTGTCAAGGCCCGACGCCAGGCCGGTGACCTGGAGCGCCGCGCCGTTGGCGGGCGACGTCGTGCTGATGGTGGGGGAGCTGTTGGAGACTGACGAGGTGGACATTTCCACCCGCGTCATCGGCTGAAGCGCCGGATGGGCGTATGGGGTCTACACCCCATATGGGGTGGTCAGCAGGCCGCGCGCGCGGAATCCGAGGCGCTCGCCGCGGCCCGCTACCTCACCCGGAACGGATGAGACATCTCTTAGTCACCAGCGTCCGTACCAGCGCCGCCGGCCACCCCCGGCTGCGTCGGCGACGCCGCCGACGAAGAAGCCGACAATCCAAATCACCAGCGCCACGATCAGGACGATCCACAGGATGTGAGCCGCGAACCCCAGACCGCCAAAGATGGCGAGGATGAGCAGCAGCGCAAGCAGAGCAACCATCAGCGACGTCCTTTCCTCCTCCCTAGGACTGGTCACGTCCTGATACCCCGTCCGGGTGGCCCGACGCACAACGCGCGGGGCAGAGGTCTACGGGGCCGGCGGCCAGAACAGGTCGTGCAGCTCGAGGAGGTCGATGATCTGGCGAACCTGCGGCAAGGGGGTCCCCTCGAACACGAGGCTGCGGTTGTCGCGACGGGCGTCGGTGATGGCGCCGACCAGGGCCCGGAGTCCGCTGCTGTCGACGAATTGCAGCCGATGAAGATCCAGCACGGCAGGATCGCCGCCCTGGGCCAGAGCCTCCAGTCGCTCTTCCAGCCGCGTCGCGCCCGCGATGTCGAGCTCCCCGACCAACTCGAGGCGCACGCGGCCGTCCTCGTCGGGCCGCTCGTCGATCCAGAACTCAGCGTCGGCGGTTTGCTCCATGCGCCGCAGCCTCTCCGACGCACGCGCCCGTGTCAATGGCGAACCGTGGGGGCCGCCGCGTCGCTGACCGGCCGGGCTTCGAGCGCCTGGAGGACGCGCAGCCGCTCGAGGCCCCCGACATAGCCCTCCATCCGCGCGCTCCCGCGACAGACGCGGTGGCACGGGACCAGCAGCGGCATCGGGTCCCCCCCGATCGCCAGCCCGCAGTCGTAGGCCGACAACTCGGCCATGAGGAGGTGGTAGGAGCGCGGCTCCGCGTACGGGATCTCCTGCACGGTGCGCAGGAGCGCCCCAGTCTCGGCGGGCATCAGGCTCCAGTCCACGACGTCCTGGGCGCGGGCTCTATCGCCATCGAAGTAGCCCGAGAACGTTTTCCCAAGCGCATGGACCCTCGCCCGCGCGGCGCCGGATCCGCGGCGAGTCTTGGCCCGGCGGCCGATGGTCTCGAAGTCCGCGTGGTCCTCGAACGCGACGCGCACGATCCCGTCGCCCGAGGCGGCGACGGCGAGATCGCCCATTGGGCTGGCGACGCGCAGGCACGACAGCTGCGCAAGATGATTCTCGCTGAGGGTGGGGCGTTCGATGATCCCCGCGGCGCCGTGGCCCAGACCGCGCTCGTAGTCCAGGCACTGGGCGCAGAGTCCCTCGGCGCGGACGGCCACGTCCTCTACCGAGTAGCCCGGCAACGGACGCGTCTGAAGCTCGCGCCCCCCGAACGCGACATTGAACAGCCGCAGGCACAGCCGGCAGTGGAAGTGGTCGTGGGCCGCGACATTGATCTCGTACCGGACCGGCTCCGAGGTCCCCACGGACGCCACCAGCCCCAGTTCGGCCAGCTCCGCGAGCGTGGCGTACACGGTGCCGCGGCCGATCTCCGGCACCACCATGCTGGCGCGGGAAAGGACTTCCTCGGCGGAGAGGTGCTCGTCGGCGGCGCCGTGAAACGCGTCCAGGATTGCCCGGCGCTGCGGCGTGACCCGCAGCTGGTGGCGGCGCAGCAGCTGCGCAGCATCCTCGGCATTCATCGCGCTTGAGCCTATCCGCGCGGCCCCGGGTTCGTCGGGGGCCGTCGCCTCGACAAGTATGATAGCCGACATCCTAGCCAAGACAGATTCCTTGGTAGAGCCAATTACAGTCACCGTGCCACTGAGCCGCACGCCCACCGACGCCCTCTGGTCCATGCGTCGGGACAGCGCTGCCGCTCGCGACGAGCTCGTCCGCCGCCATCTCGGGCTCGCCCGCCGGCTGGCGATGCGCTACCAGAGCCCCAATGAGGTGCTGGAGGACCTCGTCCAGGTCGCCAACGTCGGGCTGCTCAACGCCGTCGATCGCTTCGAGCCTGAGCGGGGCATTCCGTTTTCCGCCTACGCGACGCCCACGATCCTGGGCGAGCTCAAGCGCCATTTCCGCGACACCGGATGGTCGGTGCACGTCCCCCGCGGGGCCAAGGAGCTCGCGCTCCGGGTGCAGCAGGGCGTCGGCGAGCTGACCGAGCGCCACGGCCGCAGCCCGGAGGTCCGCGAGTTGGCCGACTACCTTGAGCTCAACGTCGAGCGGGTCCTGGACGGCCTGGACTCGGCTCAGGCTCACTACACCGACTCGCTCGATGCGCCGCTGAGCGACGTGGACCCCGACGCGTCGACACTGGCCGACCGCCTGGGGACCCTCGACGACGGCTATGACCTCGTCGATGCCACCAGCGCCCTCCGCGGGGGCATCGCCGCTCTGCCCTACCTCGAGCGCACCGCGTTGACCCTGCGCATGCGTGACGACCTCAAACAGAGCGAGATCGCCGGCATGATGGGCTGCTCGCAGATGCAGGTATCCCGGCTTCTGCGCCGCGCCGCCGAGCGTCTACGCGCGCGCCTCGACGCGGCGTGAGCGTCCTGTCGTTGCCCACGCCGCCAGCCCGCTAGCGCTAGCAATCGCTACCGGCCCGGCGAGGGCGACCCAGCCTCACTCCCGCTCGTTCCTCAAGCCGTGCCACCGCGAGCAGCTCGCCGTCGATGGGCCCGTAGCGCTCGAGCGCATCGCGGTAGGCCCGCTGCACGCTGGCCACAAGCTCGCACGGCAGCCCCTGCTCGGTCGCGAGGCGCACGATCGCATCGAGCTGGTCACAACAGCGATCGAGGCCGAAGGACGTCAGGTGGTCGCCGCTCAGAAGGTCGCCGGCATGGGCGCGTACGAACTCGCTGTCGGCGGCGCTGCGCTGGATCGCGCCGAGCAGCTGCTCGGGATCGAGGCCCTCGTGGGCGGCGAGCACGAGCGTCTCGCCCACCGCGACAGCCTGGGCGAACCAGAGGCAGTTGACGAGCAGTTTGGCGAGGTAGCCGGCACCGTGATCGCCGACGTGCTCGATCCGGCCCAGGACCTCGAGAAGCCGCCGCTGGCGTGCGATGACCGCCGGGTGCCCTCCCACGAAGAGCTGCAGTGTTCCGGCGCGGGCGGCGGCCACCCCGCCGCCGAGCGTCGCCTCCAGGCATTCCGCGCCGTGCTGCTCGACCCGGTCCATGAGCTCGCGCCCCTGCCGCGGCGCCGCGCTGGTCATGTCGATCCAGGTCTTGCCGGGACCGAGCGCCGGGATCGCGGCCGCCATCACCTCCTCCAGCTCCGCCGACCCGGGCAGCACGGTGAGGAGGACATCTGCGGCGTCGAGCAGCGGTGGCGTCTCCGTGATCCACCGTGCGCCGGCGGCTGAAGCCGCGGCCTCGCACTCGGGCCGGCGATCGGTGGCGATGACGGTGAAGCCGGCGTGGCTGAGCCGCCCGCACAGCGGCGTCCCCATCCGGCCCACCCCGATGACGCCGACGGTCGTGGTCACGACCCGCAGGCTAACCGCTCGAAGCGCAACCTCGCCGATGAATTTCGCGCCCTCCGACGGTCTCATCTGGCGAACGGCCCAAACGGAGACAGACATGACCGCGACCGATATTCCCCCCACCACCCGCGAGCTCGATCGGCGCAGCAGCGACGGAATCGACGTGCGGCTTCTGTGGAGCCCCCGGACCAATCACGTGTCGATCGCCGTCACTGACGAGCACACCGGCTCGGCCCTGGCGTTCGTGGTCGACGGCGCCGAGGCGCTGACGGCCTTCAACCATCCGTACGCCTACGCGATCCACGCGCTGACCTGAGGTTCAGGATGCGCCGTCCACCCACTCCTCGAACGTGGGGCCGGCCAGCGTAGCTCCCGGGCCCGGCAGCAGACCGCCGTGCTCGTTGAGCTCCCGGTCCGGATCGTCCGGCTTGCCGGCCTCCTCGATGCGTACCGAGTCGCCACGCCGGCTTACGAGGAGCCTGGCCATGTCGGCCAAGCGCTCCTCCCTGGGCCCGGCGATCTCCGAGATTCGGGCCTCACCCGCGGACCGGTACTCGGGCTCAGCGGCCATCTCGGCGAGGGCCTCCGCGACGGTTCTCGCCGCCACGAGCTGCGTGCGCATCAGCGGCACGCGGCTGACCTCGCCGTCCCGCCCCCAGTCCACGAGCTGCGCGACGAACTCGTGGAACTGCGACGCGCGCAGGATGCGTGCGGGGATGGCGCCCGACAGGTGAGCACGCTCGTGGGCCTGTTTGGCGACGCCGTAGCCCGCGGTGAAGCGGTCGGTGCCGATGATCGACACCGCGGCGATGCCCTGAACCCCGGCCCGCTCGCCAACCTCATGAAGGTTGTGCGCCGCTGCCGTGAAGAAGGCGGCGGCCTCCTGCTCGTCCGGTGACGGTCCGGTGGCGGCGTCGATGACGAACGTCACCCCGTCCAGGGCGTCGGCGAGGCCCACGCCGGTGATCACGTCCACGCCCGCGGACCGTGACATCGGCACGACATCGTGTCCCTGGGCCCTGAGCACCTCGACCACGTGGTGACCGACCCGTCCCGACGCTCCCGCCACCGCGATTCTGTTTGCTGCCTGCATCATGATCTTCCTCTCGTGTCCTTGGGTGACACCGCCGGAGACGGTGTCACCTGATTGACACGTCAGGCTCAGCAGGTGTGACGCAGGGTCTCGCCTCGGCTGCTCGGCCAGGATCGGCGCGGACGGCTGGCCCCGCCCGCGCGAGCGCTGAGACGAGCCCTGCACCGAGGTTCCCGTGGCGCCGGTCACCACAATCACGGCTTGAGCTCTAGAGGCCGTGAAGTTTCCGGCCCTTGGTCGCGATCGTCAGCGGCAGCCCAAGGATGTACGGTGCCCGGCATGACTCTGCCGCACCGGAAGATCACCCACGTCGGGTACGTGGTGGGGGACATCGAGGAGGCGGTCGACTGGGCGGTCGGGACGCTGGGCGGCGGCCCCTTCTTCCTGATCCCGCACCTGCAATTCGAGACCTGCACCTTCTACGGTGCCCCGGCGCAATACGACCACTCTTCGGCGTTCGGCCAGTGGGGCGAGCTCATGGTCGAGCTGACGGTGGTCCACTCGTCAGATCCGCCGGAGCTGGCCGAACTGATCGGTGGGCCGCCTCCGCGAGTGGGTCACGTCGGCTGGCTGGCCGACGACCTCGCCGCCGACAGCGCCGAGCTTGAGGCCGAGGGGCTGCCCGTGTTCCACACCGGATCGAGCGGTCCGGTGTTCGCACGGTGGCACGACGGCCGCGAGCACCTTGGCCATCACATCGAGATCCTCGGGCGCACACCTGAGCTCGAGGGCTTCTACGGCCTGATCCGTTCGTCCTCCGTCGGCTGGGACGGCTCACAGCCGCTGCGTCCCGGCCCGGGAGGAGGCTGATGCGCGCGGCCAAACAAAAGCGAACTGAAGTAAGCTCACTTCGCGCCTAAAGTAGTAAGCTTACCTCAGTTCAGTTTCGGTAGCAGCAGTCAGGGAGGTCGCGTGATGTCGGATTCAGACTCGATGGTCGACCTGCTCGTCTTCGGCGGAGGAATGGCCGGGATGAGCGCGGCGGCCCGTGCGTGCCGCGACGGGGCGAACGTGATCCTCGTGGAGAAAGGCCCCGCGATCGGCGGCTCGGCGATGTACGCAGGGTTCATCTGGACCGCGCCGACGGTCGAGGTGATGCGCGACGTCAACCCGGACGCGGATCCCGCGCTGTCGGCGCGGGTCGTGGAGCACTACGGCGACGCACTGGACTGGGTCCGCTCGCTCGGCGTCACCGTGGACGAGCCGGTGACGGTGCTGGGATACGGACGTGGCTGCGCGACGGACATGGCGAACTATCTGCTGGCCTGCGAACGGCTGGTGCGCGAACGCGGCGAACTGCTCGTCGGGTGGTCAGCCCAGCGGCTCCTATTCGAGGACGGAGGCGTTGTCGGTGCAGAGATCCAAAGCGCCTCGGGCGAGCAACGGGTCATCCGCGCGCGGTCGACGCTGCTGGCCACGGGTGGCTTCGGGGGCGATCCCGCGCTGCGCGCGCAGCACATTCACCCGCTCGCGGCTGACCTTCCGCTGCGCTCCAATCCGCACAGCGTCGGTGACGGCATGCGGCTCGGCCTGTCGGTGGGCGCCGCCTTCGGACCGCCCGACGCCGGCTTCTACGGCCACCTGATCCCGTCGAAGGTGGCATACACCAACCCCTACGAGTTCACCGACCTGACCTTCTACCACAGCGAGCACGGGGTGCTCCTCAACCTCGACGGCGGCCGGTTCTGCGACGAGACGATCGGCGACCATCTCAACACCCTCTACGTGCTCGAGCAGCGGGAGGCGCGCGCTCTGCTCGTCTACGACCAGCGGGTTCACAACGAGTGGATGATGGCCCCCTACGTCGAGGGAGTGGAGCCGCTCGACAAGTTCCAGCTCGCCTACCGGCGGGGCGCCCGCGCCGCCGTGGCGGACGACATCGAGGAGTTCGAGGCCCTGCCCGACGAGTGGGGGTACCCGGGGCCGGCGGCGCGCGACACACTGCTCGAGTTCAACCGGCAATGTGAAGCGGGCGCTCCCAGCCCGGGCCGGAAGCTCGACGCGGCGCCGCTCGTCGACCCGCCGTACTACGTGATCGAGGTCATCCCGGCGATTACGTTCACCTTCAGCGGACTCCGGATCGATCCTCAGGCGCGAGTGCTCGACGACTCAGGCCAGGTGATCCCCGGCCTGCTCGCCGCGGGCGCCGATGCCGGCGGGGTCTTTCAGCGCGCGTATGCCGGAGGCCTCGCGTGTGCTCTGGTGTTCGGGCTACAGGCCGCCGTGACCGCGACCGCTGAGCGCGCCGCCGCGTAGGTCACGCGGTGGGGACCGCCGCGAGCACCCCCGTCGAGGTGGGGCTCGTCCTGCGCGAGCAGGATCTGGGCGCCGGGTCGGGCGCCTTGCACGAACTCGCCGAGCGCTCCATAGCGGCGGGTGTCGATCACCTGACGGTGGGCGACCACGTCAGCTTCGCGGATGGCCACGGCGCGGATGGGCTGATCCAGGCAGCTGCGCTCCTGGCCGCCCACCCGGACGTCCGGGTGCAGACGGGCGTCTATCTGCTGGCCCTGCGTCACCCGGCGATCGTGGCGCGTCAGCTCGCCACGATCGCGCAGTTCGCCCCCGGGCGGTTCACCTTCGGCGTCGGGGTCGGAGGAGACGACCCGAGCGAGTACGAGCTGTGCGGGATCGACCCTCGGGAGCGGGGGGCTCGGACGACCGAGGGCCTGCGCTGCGTGCGCCAGTTCATGTCGGGCGATGAGGTCGACTTTCGGGGGCGCTTCTTCGCGTTCCGCGGCGCCATCCGCCCGGCGCCGGCGATGCCCATCCCGGTTCTGGTCGGAGGCCGGTCCGACGCCGCGCTCGCACGGACGGGACAGCTGGGGGACGGCTGGCTGGGCCTCTGGGTCTCTCCGCGTCGCTTCGCGGAGGCGATCGGCCGCATCGACGCCGCCGCCGCGCAGGCCCGGCGAGGCGGTGTGCTCTGGCACCACGCGCTTCAGCTCTGGACCGCGTTCGACGCATCGAGCGCGCGAGCAAGGCAGCGACTCGCCGTGACGATGGAGGCGGCCTATGGGCTGCCGTTTGAGCGCTTTGAGCGCTACGCGCCGTGTGGTCCCGCTGAGGCGGTGGCCGAGGCGCTCGCGCCGTATCTCGCCGTGGGCTGCCGGCGCTTCAACTTCGTCGCCGAAGCGGCGAGCCTGCCAGCCGCAATGGAGGCCGCCGTTGAGGTGAAGGCACTTCTGTCGGCGGGGCGCCCGTAGCCGCTCGACGGGGTCAAAGCCCGGGCGCCAAAACCGCATGGCGGCGGTCTACAGCGGGTGTTAGCCGGTCCTAACGCAGCATCACCTTGACTTCCTGGAGATGGCTGTCTACGATTCGACCTGAGTTCAATTCACCCAGGAGGAGAGGGTGCTTCATGCGAGATGGTTGCCGCGCCGCGCCGGTGCGTCCATCAGGTTGGTTTGACGTCGACGGACCAACGTCCACCCGTCAGTTGAGCGGGGAGACGAGATCGTGAGCGTGACCGAGAAGACTGCGCCGCGCCGGAAGTTCAGCACCGGCTTTGACCGGTTCAGCGGGCTCTATCTGGGGGCCCTGTTCATCATCGTCTTCGGCATCTGGACGCCGTCGGAGTTCCTGACTACATCGACGCTCCACAGCGTCGCCGCCCAGCAGGCGGTCACCGGCATGATCGCCCTCGCCGTTCTGATCCCGCTCGCCGCCGGGCTCTATGACCTCTCGGTCGGGGCGACGGCCAACGTCTCCGGGATCCTCGCGGTCGTCCTGATGAACAACAACCACTGGGCGTGGGTCGCGGCGTTCGCCGCCGCCATACTCGTGGCGCTCGCCATCGGCGCGCTCAACTCGTTCATCGTCGTCAAGCTCGGCGTCAACTCGTTCATCGCTACGCTCGGCATGAGCTCGATCCTGGCGGCCGTGCTGGTGATCATCTCGTCCAACAGCCAGCCGCTCCCGCCGACGTCCACGGCGTTCAACAACTTCACGCAGACGACGGTCTTCGGTTTCCAGATCGTCGTGCTGTACCTCATCATCCTTGGGGTCGTGCTCTGGTGGCTGACGGCGCACACGCCCGTCGGGCGCTACCTCTACGCCATCGGCGGCAACACCGAGGCGGCCCGGCTGTCCGGTGTCCGGATCGAGCGCTACACGACCTTCACGTTCCTGACCTCGGCGGTCGTGGCCGGCCTGGCCGGCGTCATGTTCTCCTCGCTGAACGGCCCGTCTCTCAACTTCGGCGGCACGCTGCTGCTGCCCGCGTTCGCCGCCGCGTTCCTCGGTTCGACGCAGCTGACACCCGGCCGGTTCAACGTCTGGGGAACGCTGCTGGCCATCTACGTGCTGGCCATCGGCGTGCAGGGACTGCAGCTCGTCTCCGGCGCCAGCTGGCTGAGCGACATGTTCAACGGCTGCGCACTGATCATCGCCGTCGCCCTGTCGATCCAGCGCACGCCCTCGCAGCACTGGCATCGGATCAAGGGCTGGCTGGGGCGCGGTTCGACCGGAGGCCCGGCAGAGCCTGCGCCCGGCTCGGAGGCCCAGGCGGAGACCGCCGCCGCCGGCGTCATCGGAAGCTCTCAGGCTGGTTCACACCCGGACTGAAGTGACAGGACGTACGGACCCGAACCGCGTGCGACGCGTGTCCGAAACCATCCCTGTAACGCCAATCGTGACCCTCACATTCACAAATCACCAAAGGAGACATGTATGACGTCCCACTCGAAACTCGACCGCCGGAAGGGAGGCACACCGCACGTCCGCGGGCTCGCCGCGCTCATCGGCACTCTCGTGCTCGCGCTCGCGCTCGCGGCCTGCGGCTCCAGCAGCAGCTCCGGGAGCGGCTCCAGCAGCAGCTCCGGGAGCGCCTCCAGCAGCAGCTCCGGGAGCGCCTCCGCCGGCACGTCGACGGGCGGCGCGTCGGCAGGAGTCGCGACAGCGAAGACGCAGCTCCAGCCCTACGAGGCAAACCCGACCAAGATCACGATCTCGACCCCACTCAAGTCGGCCCCGCCAAAGGGCAAGAAGCTCGTCATGCTCGCAACGAGCGATCCGAACAACGTGAAGCTCCAGAATTCGCTGAAGTCGCTGGCCGCGTCCGTCGGCTGGAGCTACGACCAGGTCAGCTACGACCCCGCCAACCCGGCGACCTTCAACGCCGCGGTTGACAACGCGATCACGAAGAAGGCCGACTACATCGCCGAGGCCGGCGTCCCGCTGACGTCGGCGGTGATCAACAAGGTCAAGCAAGCCGGCGCGAAGTGGGTGCTGACGGCGGTGTACCCCGTCACCGTCCAAGATCCGGTGATCGTCGACGCCAACGGCTATGACAGTGATTATCTGATGGGCACGGTCCTCGCGAACTTCTTCATCTCCGACTCCAACGGGAAGGGCAACGTGCTCGTGGAGCACATCCCCGCCTACCCGATCCTTGGCGGGTTCACGGATGGATTCCAGGCCCAGGTCAAGAAGCTCTGTCCGGGCTGCACGGTGAAGATCATCAACATCACCATCCCGGATCTGGCCGCCGGCAAGGTCCCGAGCACCATGGTGTCGGCGCTGCGCACGACGCCGGACGCCAACTACATGGCCTTCGACGTCGGCCCGTTCGCGACCGGCATCAACTCCGCGCTCAACGCGGCCGGGCTCGGGAGCAAGGTCAAGATCATCGGCGAGGCCGCTGACGAGACCGCGGTCGCTGCTTTGAAATCCGGCACGCAGACCGCGTGGACTGGCTTCTCACCCATCTACTCCACCTACGTGATGATGGACGCGATGCTCCGGGATTCCGAGGGTATGCCGATCGACGTGAAGCGGTCCACGGTCCAGCCGACGCAGATCCTGACGCACGACAACATCAACGCCGCCGTCGGCAGCAGCACGTCCTGGAACCAGCCGACGAACGGGCTCGACCAGTTCAAGCAGCTCTGGCACGTCCAGTAGTCAGCGCTCACGAGCAGCACACGTCCCGGAGGAGAGCATGACCTCAGTTCTGGAAGTCGAAGGAGTGTCGAAGACATTCACTCGTACCAAGGCGCTGTCGCGCGTCAGCATGAGCATCGACGCCGGCGAGGTTCATGCCCTCCTGGGACAGAACGGATCGGGGAAATCGACCCTGATCAAGATCCTCTCCGGATACCACCAGCCCGATCCGGGTGGTGGTATCCGGATTGAGGGTCAGGAGCTGCCGTTCCAGTCGCCGGTCGGCTCCTACCGGCTCGGGTGCCGGTTCGTGCAGCAGGATCTCGGGCTCGTCCCGACATTGTCCGTCATCGACAACATGTCGCTGGGGTCGGGCTTTCCCACCACATTCGGGACGGTCCGCGAGAAGGCCAGCCGCCGGCAGGCCCAGGAGGACCTGGCGAAGCTCAGCCTCGACATCGACCCGAAGGCGCTCGTCTCCACGCTCAGCGCGTCCGAGCGCACCGGCGTGGCCATCGCGCGTGCCCTGCGTGAGGATCCCGAATACCCGGCCTGCCTGCTCGTGCTCGACGAGCCGACTGCGACGCTCCCGGTCGACGAGGTGGACCATCTGCTCGATCGCGTCGCCGCGATTTCGGCGACCGGCGTCGGAGTTCTGTACGTGACCCACCACCTCGGGGAGGTCTTCCGCGTCGCGAACAAGGTCTCCGTCTTCCGCGACGGCATCGTCGTCGGCGCGGGCCCGGTGAGCAACTTCGACCATGCGGCGATCGTGACGCTGCTGGCCGGCGAGGAGCTGATCTCCGAGGAGACGGAGGCGCGCCGGCAGAAGGCAGCCCGCGCGGCGGCCCGCAACCACGAGACCGTCTTCGAGGTCGAGGGGCTGCGCGCCGGAGCCCTCGCGGGCGTGTCCTTCAGCGTCGAGCGGGGCGAGATCGTCGGCATCGCGGGTCTGGCCGGTTCGGGCCGCGACAGCATCCTCGGGGCCAGCTACGGCGCGCTCCCGCGGACCGCCGGCGAGGTCAGGATCGCCGGAACGCCGGTGCCACCCAACCGCCCTGATCAGGCCATCGGCCGCGGCGTCGCGTACGTCGCGCCGGACCGGAAGATCGGCGGCGGCGTGATGACGATGACCGCCCGCGAGAACCTGACGCTGCCGAACCTGAAGCCCTTCTGGAAGGGAGGAATCCTGCGCCGCAAGCCGGAGACCTCGGCGACGAAGGAATGGTTCGAGCGGCTCTCCGTCAGGCCCGCGAACGCGATCGACGATTCGCTCGGCATCTTCAGCGGCGGCAACCAGCAGAAGATCCTCTTCGGCAAGTGGCTGTCCCAGAAGCCGCTCGTGTTCCTGCTCGACGAGCCGACGCAGGGCGTCGACGTCGGCGCCAAGGCGGACCTCCACCGCGAGCTCGTCACAGCGGCGACCGAGGGTGCCGCCGTGATCGTCAGCTCGAGCGATCTCGAGGAACTGGCCGACCTCTGCGATCGGGTCATCGTCATCGTCGACGGGAAGATCAGCAGCGTGCTCGAGGGCGCGGAGCTGACCGAGGGATCGATCACACGCAGCTTCATGCCGCTGGCGGCCGAACCGGTCAGCTGACCCCGCGCCCCATGCGTCTCGACGGCAAAGTCATCATCGCCACCGGCGCGGGCACCGGGCTCGGCGCCGCCGCCGCCCATCGGCTGGCGAACGAGGGAGCTCGCCTGGCACTGGTCGACCGCGACGCGTCGGGCCTGGAGTCGACCAAGCAGTCGGTCCTGGAGGCCACGCGCGGCGCCGACGTGCTCACGATCATCGCCGACGTTTCGCGTGAGCAGGAGGTGGCCGGCTACGTGAAGCAGACCCGCGAGCATTTCGGGCGGCTCGACGGGCTGTTCAACAACGCCGGCATCGAGGGTCGCCAGAGCCCGGCCGAGAGCTATGACAGCGAGGTGTTCGACCGGGTGATCGACATCAACCTCAAGGGCGTCTTCTACGGCATGCGCTACACCCTCCCCCACCTCCGGGCGCAGGGATCGGGCGCGATCGTCAACGTCGCCTCGGTCGGGGGCATCCGCGGCATCCCCAACCAGCTCGCGTACGTCGCCAGCAAGCACGCCGTCGTCGGGATGACGAGGGTGGCGGCGATCGAGTACGGGGTCCACGGCGTGCGTGTCAACGCGATCGCCCCGGGCGCGATCATGACCGAGATGATCAAGGGATCGTTCATCCAGATCGCTGGCGAGGAGGGCTGGGAGGAAGCCGGGCGGGAGTACGTCAGCGGCAACCCGATGCAGCGCTTCGGCCAGCCCTCCGAGGTAGCGGACCTCGTCGCCTTCCTGCTCTCCGACGATGCCTCGTTCGTCAACGGCGTCGTGGTGCCAATCGACGGCGGGCAGTCGCAGGCGTACTGAGCGCGCATGGGCAAGAGCATCAGCCGCTTCCTCCCCACGCCGTCGCGGTCGCCTGAGGAGTGCGAGCGGCATTACACCGAGGTCCACGTGCGCATGGCGCAGGAGCTCCTGCGTCCGATGCCCGCGCTCGTCAGCTATCACGTCAACCGTGCGGTGGCGCAGGCCGATGTCACCGGCGGCTGGGCGCAGCGTCCGCGCGCCTGGCGCTTCGTCTTCCTGCGCTTCACGCCCGGCGAGACCCTCGCGTTCTCCGCCGAGGAGAACGAGATGGTCGCCCAGGATCACGTCAACTGCCTCTACCGCCTGCGCCACGCCGACGTCGAGGAGACGGTCCTACTCGACCGCCGCAGCGGGCAGCTCGCGCTCGCCAAGTTCCTGCTCGAGGCCGACCGCGCGCCGGGGGTCAGCGCCGAGAGCGGCTGGGCCGCGTTCACCGCGCTCGCCGACCGGGTCCGTAAACAGATGGCGCAGGCCTTCGGCGCGCGCCTGCTGATCCTCAACCGGGCGCTGAACGAGGTCGAGTGCGAGCCCGTCGACGTCGAGGGCCAGCGACCGATCGGGCTGCTTCCCGAGACGACCCGCGTCGGTTACCTCGAGGTCTACTTCGACCACCCGCGCTGGGGCCGCGATACGCTCACGCCACTGGTCGCCGACGGCATGCTCCGCGTCCCGGAGCTCGCCGACGCCAACCTCCTGCACGTCGTGGAGGAGGCCCCCCTCAACGCGGCCTAACGCGGTAGCCGTAGCACGGCGTTCAGGCGGTCACGTAGCCGCCGTCCACAGGCAACGCAACGCCGGTGATGTACGAGGACTCGTCGGAGGCGAGGAACACGACCGCGGCCGAGACCTCGTCCGGGCGGCCGTCGCGACGCAGCGGGATCTGGGCCTTCATCGTCTCGACGGCCTGCGTGTCGGCCGACTCCGTCATCCCGGTGACGATCAGGCCCGGGCAGATTGCGTTGACGCGGATGTTGTCCGGCCCGTAGGCGACGGCGGCGCCGCGCGTCAGCCCCAGCACGGCCGCCTTGCTGCCCTGATACGGGAGCGACCCGCGCAGGCCGACGAGCGCAGCGACCGAGGCGATGTTGACGATCGACCCTCCCCCACGCGAAACCATCCCGGGGATCACCGCCTGCATCCCGAGGAACACACCGCGCTGGTTGACCGAGGTGACGAGCTCCCATTCGCGCGCATCCGCCTCGATGCCCACGGAGCGGACCTGGATGCCGGCGTTGTTGACGAGCACGTCGATCTCCCCGTAGGCCCGTTCGACGTCGGCGACGACCTGCTGCCAGCCGGCGGGGTCTGACACGTCGAGACGGTGCGACGAGGCCTGGCCTCCGGTCGCCCGCAGCTCGGCCGCGAGCCCCTCCCCCGCGTCGACGGCGACGTCGGTGATCGCGACGGCCGCCCCCTCGCGCGCCAGCGCGCGCACGTGCGCTGCCCCCATTCCGCCTGCGCCGCCCGTGACGAGCGCGACCTTCCCGGCCACCCGTGACCCCACCCTCAGCTCCTCCCTCCGACACGGCATCTCGTGTATGATTCTACCTGAGTTCGATTCAGGAGTGGAAGAGGATGTCCGAGACCACGATGCGGGCGCTCCGTCTGACGGACTGGGAGTCGACCCCGCGCCTCGCCGAGGTGGCGATCCCCGAGCCGCAGGGCTCCGAGGTCCTCGTCGAGGTGACCGCGGCCGGGCTCTGCCGGTCCGACCTCCACATCATGGGCAGCCCGCCGGGCATCTATCCGTACGAGCTGCCGTTCACGCTCGGCCACGAGACGGCGGGCCGCGTCGCCGCTCTCGGCTCGGCGGCGTCCGGCGTCGCCGTCGGCGATCCCGTCGTCGTCTACAGCCGGTGGGGCTGCGGCAGCTGCTGGCAGTGCGCCAACGGTCGGGACAACGCCTGTGCGCGGACGCAACGGACCCCTCACGGCGCCGGCCTCGGGCGCGACGGCGGTCTCGCCGAGTACCTGCTCGTCCCCGCATCCCGCTACCTCGTGCCCGCGCCGGACCTCGATCCCGTCCACGCCGCCCCGCTCACCGACGCCGCCCTCACGTCGTACCACGCGGTCAAGCTGTCGCTCGACAAGCTGCGCCCCGGCAGCACGGCGCTCGTGCTCGGCAGCGGCGGCCTCGGCCACATGGCGATCCAGATCCTCAAGGCGGTCACTGCGGCGCGGGTCCTCGCCGTCGACGTGCGCGAGTCCGCACTCGACCTCGCCCGCGAAGCCGGCGCCGATGCGGTGCTGTCCGCCGAGGGGCTGACCCCGGATGGCGTGCGCGACGAGCTCGGCCCGGACGGGGCGACAGTCGCGCTCGACTTCGTCGGCGCCGACACGACGCTCGCACTGGCCGCCGGCTCGGTCGCCCAGGGCGGCGACGTCGCCTACATCGGACGCGCCGGCGGCGAGCTGAAGGTCAAGCCGGGGCTGATCCCCTACGAGGTCACCGTGCGGATGCCGACGTGGGGCACGATCCCCGAGCTCGCCGAGGTCGTGGCGCTCGCGCGCTCGGGCGCGATCCACTCCGAGGCCGAGGTGTACGGCCTCGACGAGGCGGTCTCCGCGTACGGGCGGCTCAAGCAGGGTGAGGTCGTCGGCCGTGCCGTAGTCAGCGTCGGCGCGTAGCGGGCCGACCGGCGCCTCGCCGCCCGCTGGCGGACAGCCGCTGAATCGGGTATCCTGAACTGATATCAGTTCATACGAGAAGAGGAGCGGGGATGGGACTCGTTGATGGAAAGGTGGCGCTCGTCACCGGCGCCGGACGCGGGCAGGGCCGGTCCCACGCGGTGCGGCTCGCCTCCGAGGGCGCCGACGTGATCTGCGTCGACGTCTGCGCGGATCCGCTCGAGACCCTCTCCTACTCGCTCTCCAGTGAGGCCGATCTCGACGAGACGATCGCTCAGATCGAGGCCGCCGGCCGCCGCGCGGTGAAGGCGGTCGCCGACGTCCGCTCGCTGTCGGAGATGCAGCAGGCGGCGGATGCGGGCCTGGCTGAGCTCGGGAAGATCGACATCGTCTGCGCCAACGCCGGAATCGGGACCTGGGCCGTCTCATGGGAGATGACCGAGCAGCAGTGGAGCGAGATGATCGACGTCAATCTGACCGGCGTGTTCAACACCGTCCGCGCGGCGCTGCCGTCGATGGTGGAGCGCGGTCACGGCGGTAGCCTGGTCCTGACCAGTTCGACGGCCGGCCTGCGCGCCTATCCGAACACCGCGCACTACACGGCGGCCAAGCATGGCGTCATCGGGCTGATGAAGGTGCTCGCGCAGGAGTGCGGGCCACACGGTATTCGGGTCAACGCGGTCTGCCCCACGACCGTCCGCACACCGCTGGTCATCAACGACGCGACCTTCGAGCTGTTTGCCCCTGACAAGGAGAACCCCGGCGAGGACGACGTCCGCGGGGCCTTCGAGGGACTGAACATCCTCCCCGGCGTGGCCTGGATCGAGCCCAGCGACGTCTCCGACGCGGTCGTGTTCCTGTGCTCGGACGCCGCCAAGTACATCACCGGAGCCGCCCTCCCGATCGACGCCGGGAACACCGTCAAGACCTGACGGGTGGTCGGACGCGGCTGGGGGCGCGCTCGGGCGGCGGGGTCCGCTTAGACCGTGAGAACGGTGCAGGCGCTCACGCCGGGAGCGCCGTAGACCTGGGTGAAGCCCACACGGCACGGCCTGGGCACCTGCCGGTCCCCGGCCTCGCCCCGTAGTTGCAGCACGATCTCGTGCACCTGTCGCAGCCCTGAGGCCCCGATCGGCTCGCCGCAGGCCAGGCAGCCGCCGTCGGTGTTGACCGGCAGCCGTCCGTCCAGTTCGGTGTCGCCGCGCTCGATGAGCGCCTCCTGCTCCCCGTGCTCGCATAGCCCCGTCTCGGCCAGATGCATGACCTCCGCGCCCGACTCCGTGTCCTGAAGCTGGGCGATGTCCACGTCAGCGGGGCTGACGCCCGCCTCCTCGAACGCCGCCGCTGCCGCCTCGGTCGTCGCCGAGGGCGCGGACTCGATCGGGATCGACGGGCTGAAGACCTCAAACGAACCAAACCGCCGCGTCCTGAACGCGACGGAGCGAAGGTAGACCGGACTGCGGGTCAGCTCCGTGATGCGATCCCCGCGGGCGAGGACGAGCGCGACGGCACCCTCCCCCGGGGAGCAGAACATGTACTGAGTCAGCGGGTCGTTGACCATCTTTGAGGACAGGATCTCCGCTTCGCTGAGCGGTGCTCGCCGCCACGCATTCGGGTTGCGCGACCCGTTCGCAAACGCCTTCGCCGCCACCTTGGCCAGGGTTGATGTGGAGATGCCGTACTCCGCCATGTAGCGCTGAATCTTCATGGCGAAGAACTGCGTCGTGAGCATCAGGCCCGTCTCGCCGTACCAGGAGCCGATGCCCCACTCCTCCGGCAGTGGGTTGAACGCGCCTCGCGGGTGCTTGTCGAAGCCGACGACGAGCGCGACCTCGGCCGCGCCGGAGACGAGCATGGCGTGAGCCGTCGTCAACGCCGATCCTCCGGTGGCACACCCGTTCTTGACGTTGATGAAGGGCACACCGGTCAACCCGAGCACCGACACCGAGGTATCGGCGTTGCCGGCGGCATCCGACCCCCCTGCGGCGAAGTCCACATCCTGCCACGCGATCCCCGCGTTCGCGAGCGCACGACGGGCAGCGATGGCGCCCATCTGAAGCCCGGACAAGCCGTCGTGACGACCGAACTGATGGATGCCGGCGCCGACGACCGCGACGTCGTCGCTGCCGCTCACTCGTCCTCCTCCTCCGCCGGCCGGAAGGCGAACGTCAGTCTCTCGCGTGATCCGGGGACGGGGATCAGTGTCAGCTCCATGGCCATGCCGATCCGCAGCCGCTCGGGGTCGCTCTCGGTCAGTCGCGCCTCGACACGCACTTCCCCCGGCAGCTCGATATACCCCACACCGTAGGGCTCGAATTCCTCCACGCCCGCCTCGGGATAGGGCGGCGCCTTGGGTGCAAAGCGCTGGATGGTCCACGTCCACAGCGCGCCGCGCGTGGCGAGCTCACGGGTGTGAACATCTTCGGACGTGCACCGCGGACAGGAGGCCTGACGTGGAAAGGTCACGGTGCCACACCGTTGGCAGGCGGAGCCGATGAGCCGGGGCTCCCGTTCGGTGCCGCCGATCAGCTCCGGGTCGACGAGCTCGAAGGTAGGCGCTTCCGTCATCGCTCAGTCGAGAAGGCCAGAGCGGGTGTGCGCGCCACCATGTACCTGCGCATCCGACCCGAATCGTCGAGTTGCGCGACGGCCAGGAACGTCCCGATGCGCTCGCCGTTGTCCCAGCGGGTCTCGCCAAGCGCGAACTCAACGTCGCCGTCGACGCCGCTGTGCACGACGTGGTGTGCCCAGCCCTCAGTGTCGCCTGCGTCGATAAAACCGCGCAGCTCTTCGAGACCTCCGAGGAACTGACTGCTCTTGCGAGTGGCATCCGCCGCCCACTGGATCGAGAACTCCACGTCGTTGGCCACCAGCTCCAGTGAGCTGTGGGGCTCCGGGCCGTCGAGGAGCTCGAAGTAGCGCTCAAAGAAGGTCATCTGGCGGCTCGTCTCCGGCTGTGCATGAGCTGAAGTCACTTCAGTCAATCATAGCTGGAAGCTTCTGCTCGCGCGGAGCGGCGTCCCGGCGCTCGGGGCCTCCGCGCTGAGGAGCCGGTGCCGCGGTGATCCCCGTCGCCCATGCGGCGAGGCGATCCCAGAGCCTCGCGCGGCCGTCCTGGAAGTTGTGACAGTGGTAGCTCCCCGCCAGCACAGACAGCGTGATGTCGTCGGAACGCTCGTAGAAGGCGGCCTCGTCGCGCGGGCGTTCGGCGATGTCGAACTCGCCAAAGGCGACCATGACCGGGCCGGCCACGCGGGCGGCGTACGCAGCGGTCAAGCCGACGTGGAGCGCATCGACGTAGGGCTCCGCTGCCCACACGACCCCGTTTGCGTTGTCTGCCGCAACGATGTCCGCCGGGGCGTCGGGGCCGTTCAGCCAGTTCTGGTGCGGCGCCTTGTCCACGACGCCGTAACGCGCCTCCCATTGATCGCCCCAGAACCCCTTCGCCTGCTCGACAGCCGTAGCGCGGCGTGCGGCGTCGTCACCGCTCGGAACCGCTCGAGCCTTTGCTCCGTGCGTGTACCCGAGAACCGCGATGGCGTCGTAGCTACCCCACCTAGCCTGCTGGAGCACCACCAGTCCCCCGCCGATCGAATGACCGACACCGATGATCGTCGCAGAGCCGACGGGCGCCAGGCCGTCGGCCAGGGTCCCTTCGCTCAAGCGCGCGCGGAGTACCTGTGTCGCTCCCTCCGCGGCGTCAGCAAGCGCCTCGTAGCTGCACAGGGTGCCGTCCTGCGGGCGGCCACTGTCTCCCACGCCCAACGGGTCGGCGGCGATCACCACGAAGCCGAGCGTGGTCATGTGCTCGGCGAAGCTGTAGCCGTCACGACCCGGAAGACGGATATCCCAGTAATCTCTCCCGTAGGATCCGCCAGGCCAGCAGACCAGCACCCGGAGATCCTGCTCATCGACCTCCGCGGGCACATGGGCCGTCGCAGCGATCGCCAGCTCGCCGGCGCCTTCCGGAATCGCGGAGGCCGGTAGATGCAATGTGAGATCGAGACTCGTCATCAGGCCCTGACGGCCGGGCGCTCGAGAATCTCGCTGACGACGTCGCGCTTGACCACCTTGAGCGACGGCGTCCGCGGGAACTCGTCGAACACCTCGACGGACTCGGGCCAGGTGTACTTCGCCACCCCCGCCTCGTCCAGGAACTGCTGGAGCTCCTCGAGCGTGGGCGCGGGCTTGCCCTGCACGGCGATGATGGCGGCGCAGGCGCGCTCGCCCAGGCGCTCGTCGGGCAGCGGGACGATGGCCACCTCGCGTACGTTCGGATGACGCAGGATCACCGGCTCGACCTCGGAGGGAACAATCGTCACGCCGCCCCGCCGGATGATGTCTTTGCTGCGGCCGACGTACACGAACTGCCCATCCTCGTCGAGGTAGCCGAGGTCGCCGGTCCGGTAGCCGCCCCACTCGGTCAGTGACTCCCGCGTCAGGTCGTCGTTGTTGAGAAAGCCGAGGAAGCGGCTCGGGCCGTTGACGAGCACCGAGCCGACCGTGTTGGGCGGCACGGCACGTCCGCCGTCGTCGACGATTCGGATCTCCGTGCCGTCGTACGGGCGGCCCTCGGTAAGAAAGAGCTTCTCGTCCGGCTCGTGCAGCCCGTGAGCGGCGTGTCCGGGGACCTCGGACAGACCGTAGTCGCCCAGCGGCGGCACGCCAAATGCGTCTCTCATCGCGATCCGGCGCTCCCGGGTCAGCCCGGGCGCTGCGAGAACACGCATCGAGGGCAACGCGCGGTCGCTCTCTGACTTGGCGCTGATGAGGTCCGCCGAATGAGTGGGCATCGAGAGGACATAGGTGCACTGATGCTCCTCGATCAGCGCAAGGGCGTGCTCTGCGTTCCAGCGGTTGACGAGGACTCCCGTCGCGCCGTTGAACAGAGGTGGAAAGTAGCCGAACACCAAACCGCCCACGAAGCCGAACTCGCAGACGACGAGGTAGATGTCATCGCCGGTGAGCTCCCACCGCCTGCAGATGCCCTGGGTGGCGTAGCGCAGCGTGTTGCTCGAGTGGGCGATGCCCTTCGGGGTGGAGGTGGTGCCGGAGGAGTGGAGCACCATGGCCAGATCGTCGGCGTGACGCGCGACGTGTTCGTCCGGTGGGTCATCCTGGGCCAGGCGGTCGACGAGGTCGGGCTCGATGGGGAAGAAGAACCGGACCTGGTCGGCGACGCGCTCACACTTCGCCTGCTCTTTGGCCCCGCCAAACCCCAGCAGAGCGGTCGCGCCCGTCTGCGCGATCAGTGCCGAGAGCTGAGTCTCGTTGAACATCGGCGGCAACGGCGCAATGACGACTCCGCGGTGCATGCAGCCGAGCATTGCCACCGCTGCCTCGATCGAGTGGCGGCCGAGCAGGATGACGACGTCCCCCGCTTTGACACCTCGCTCTGCGAGCCGAAGTGACACGCCGGCCGCGGCACGGCGCAGCTGGTCGAAGGTGAATGTGCGATCGTCGAGGATCAGCGCCGACTTGTCCGGGTTCTCCGCGGCGCGCCGGGCGAAGTCGCTCCACAGGTCTCCGTCACGCCAGTATCCCTCGGTGTAGTAGCGATCAGCCTCTGGCTGGAACGTTAGGGTCGACATCGCCTTCCTCCGCTGTACATGTTGTCAAGTCGTGATCGGCGGCCGTGCCGGTGGCAGCACTCAGGCAATTGCCATTCCCCCATCCACGCTCAGCACGGTCCCGGTGACGAAGCTGCTGCCCGGGCCAAGCAGGAAGACCACGGCGTCGCCGAGCTCGCCGGTGCGACCGCCGCGTCCCAGAGGGGTCCGGGACAGCAGGAATTCAGGGAACTGCTCGGGGTCCTCACCCAGCTCCGCCGTCATCTCCGAGGCGAAGAAACCGGGCGCTACGGCGTTCACGCGTATCCCGTAGCGACCCCACTGCGATGCGAGCTCTCTGGTCAACCCGATGACACCCGCCTTGGAGGCGACATACGCCGCATCCGGGATCTGCCCGAGCGAGCGCAGGCCCATGACCGAGGCGATATTGATGATCGAACGGCCTCCTCCGTCTCGCATCCGCTTCGCAGCCAGGCACGAGAGAGCGAAAGGGGCGACGAGGTTCAGATCGAGAACACGGGAAAACGTCTCCGTCGAGGTACGCAGGGCGGGAGCGGTGGCGCCGGCGCCGGCGTTGTTAATCAGACCGTCGAGCCTCCCGTGCCGGTCCATGACGCTCTGGACCAGCCGCTCGCGGTCCATTGCGTCGGTGACGTCGCAGCTGACCGGGTCGGCACCCGGGATCTCCTCGGTGAGCGCCGCGAGCCGATTGGCGCGACGCGCGGCGAGGACGGGAATCCCGCCGGCCTCGCCGACCGCCCGCGCGAGCTGGGCGCCGAGCCCGGAACTCGCCCCTGTGATGATGACGACGCGACCGTCGAGCAACTGCATCTCGACCCTCTCAGTTGAAGTCAGTTCAACTGTATCTGGACGGCCCCACGAACGCAACTGCGCACCCCCGAATCTGGCGCCGAGGTGCGCAACTACGGCCCAAAGTGCCGAGCCCGGCCACTCCTGCGAGCCACGCCTGCGGCCACTGATAGAGTTGGTGTCACTTCAATAGAAAGAGGAATGGTGGCCAAGAACGTGCGAACCGGCGCGGGTCGGCGAACTCGCAGCCCGGAGAGCTCCCGCAGCAAGCGCCAGGAGATCCTTTCGACCGCGATCGAGCATTTCGGCCGCCACGGCTACGAGTACACGAAGTGGGCCGACATCGCCGCGGACGTCGGCCTCGGCTCCACCGCGCTCTACCACTATTTCGAGTCCAAGCTTCACTGCCTGTTCGAGATCCATGCGGAGGCACTCAAGCTCGACCGCGAGAAGTTCGAGCGGCTGACGTCGGAGGGCGGCCCGTTCGGTCCTGCGCTCGTGCGCCTGCTCAACGGCCTGTTCGATCTCACCGACCACGAGGTCCAGCGCAACCGTGTGCTCGTCGCCGAGGAGGGCCTGATCGGCGTCCCGCGAAAGTCGCCGCGTGAGGAAGAAGCGCGAAGGCTCGCGCGCTCGAGCATGCGCGACATCGAGTTCGCCTGGGCATCCTTCCTCACACGTGGGATGGAGCAGGGTGCCATCCCGGAAGCCGATCCACGCCTCCTCACGCACGCGTTGCTCGGGTTGTACAAGAGCGTCTGGCACTGGTACCGGCCCGGCGGCGAGCTGTCCTTGGATGACCTCCGCGACTTCTTCGTCGCGCGGTGCCTGGCCGTCGCCGGTTACGACGAGCACGCGTCCCTGCCCGCCGAGCGCGGACGCAGGCCGCGCGCCGCGCGCAAGGCGGCCTGACCGCCACGGGGGCCCCGCCAGATCGCGGCGGCAGCCCCCGCCTATGCGATCCGCACCAGCGTCTTGCCGGTCGTGTCGCCTGACAGCATGCGAACAAGGGCTTCCGGGGCCCGATCGAGTCCGTCGATGATCGTCTCGCGGTAGCGCAGCCGGCCGTCGGCGAGCCATCCTCCCAGCTCTCGCGCCACGTCCGGGAGCCGGTGCTGGTAGCTGCTGCCGCGGAATCCGCGCAGCGTGAGGTCGTTCGCAACGGCTTGGAACAGGTTGCTCGGGCCTGGGCTCGCGGCCCACCGATTCGTATTCCGAGATGGCTCCGCAGAGCGCGACCCGTCCCCACCGGCGCAGCGTCGCAAGAGCCGCCTCCAGGTGATCTCCGGCGACATTGTCGAAGTAGACGTCGATGCCGTCAGGTGCGGCCTCTCGCAGCCGATCCACGACGGGACCGTTGCGGTAGTTGAACGCCGCATCGAGGCCGAGCTCGTCGAGCAGGTATCGGACCTTCTCATCGGAGCCCGCGCTCCCGATGACGCGGTGACCGCGGAGCTTTGCGATCTGCGCGGCGAGGCTGCCGACCGCGCCTGCGGCGGCGGATACCCAGACGACGTCCCCCTCGCGCAACTCCGCCGCGTCGATGAGTCCGGCGTATGCCGTCACGCCCATGGCGCCAAGCGGCCCCAGGTAGCTCTGTGGCGGCGCCACGGAGGTGTCGAGCCGCGCGAGCGTGGCGATGCCGGCCAGCGCCGGCTCGCCGGCGGTCACGATCGAGTACTCGCGCCAGCCCATCGCATGCCACACGACGTCGCCGGGCTCGAAGCCCTCAGCGCGCGACTGGACCACCTCCCCCACGGTGAAGATGCCGTCCATCGGAGCGTTGAGCGGGAAGGAGTTGAAATAGCCAGCGGGACCGCTCTCCCGCAGCCGCAGCCGCATGCCGGGATCGACCGAGGTGAAGGTGTTGCGCACGAGCACCTGCCCCGGCCTGGGTTCCGCCACGTCGATCTCGACGGTGACGAAGTTGTCGGGCGTCACCTCACCCGCAGGGTAGGAGACGAGGTGCACCGCGCGGGCACGAGGGACCATCACGACGGCAGCCCCTTCGATTTCCTGTCACCCCTCACTATCGCTGTACCTGGTAGCCGATGGTCTCGCGGTCCCACACACCGTCCGCCTCGGTCCCTTCCGCCTTCAGTTCCTGCTTGAGGATCCGCTGGGCGTGCGACTTGGGCAGCGAGTCGACGAACCGGAGGTACCTGGGGACCGCGAAGTGCGGCATCTTCCCGGCGCAGAAGTCGAGAATGGCCTCCGGAGGCACCGTCGTGCCGGCCTTGAGGACGATCGCCGCCATCACCTCCTGACCGCCGATCGGCGACGGAACTCCGTACGCCGCCGACTCGAGCACGTCGGGATGGAGGGCCAGCACACGCTCGACCTCCCAGGCGGAGACGTTCTCGCCTCGGCGGCGGATCGAGTCGGTCTCCCGAGCCCTGAAGAAGAAGAAGTCGTCCGCGTCGCGGTGCCCGTGGTCCCCGGTGTGGAACCAGAGGTTCCGGATCGACTTGAGCGTCGCCGAGTCGTTGTCCCAGTAGCCGGCCATCATCACGCTCGGACGTTGCGGACGAATGCAGATCTCGCCCGGCTCTCCGACGGGAACCTCCACGTCGTTCTCGTCGAGGATGCGGACCTCGTACCACGCCACCGGGACGCCCATCGAGCCCGCTCGGCGCTGATCGAAGCGATTGAAGGTGATCGGCCCGGTCTCGGTCAGCCCGTACACGTCGAGGATCGCGAGGTCGAACCGGTTCTCGAACTCGAGGACGAGGTCGCGTGGCGCGGCGGCTCCGATGACCACCCGGACGGTGTTCTCGGCGTCGTCAGGACGTTCCGGCTGCTTCATCAGAATGCGCAGCATCTCGCCCATGCCATTGAAGGCCGTGACGCCCTCGTGGCGGCACTGGTCCCAGAACCGGCTGGCCGAGAAACGGCGGTTGATGATCGCTCTCGCGCCGACGACCATCGCCGCGATCGTCGTCATGTACTTGGCGTTGGCATGGAAGAGCGGGAACACGGAGAGCAGTACGTCGTCCTCGCCGTAGCCGGCCACCTCGGCCGTGCTCGTTCCCAGGTTGATGTTGTGGTTGTGGGGCAGCACGACCCCCTTGGGCGGTCCGGTCGTGCCTCCGGTGAACAGGATCGACGCCGGGTGATGGGGCGCAACGTCCAGCGTGTCAACCGAGCCCGGGTTGGCCAGGAGATCGGCGAAGTCCGCCAGCGGCTGCCCCCCGTTGGTGCCTGCCGGCCGTTCGCCGACCACCACCACGTGCTCGACGCTCGGCGCGTCGCCGAGATAGGGCTGGACGTGGCCGAGGAACGTGTCCTCCACGATCACCATCCGCGCCCCGGTGGTGTTGAGAATGTGTGAGATGCCGGGGCCGCGCGCAGCATCGTGGATCGGCACTTCGATCGCGCCGAGCTTGAGGATGCCGAACCAGGCGTAGAGGAACTCGGACCGGTTCCCCATCATGATCGCGACCCGGTCACCCTGGGTGACCCCCAGGGCGGTCAAGCCCGCGGCCACGTGGCCGGCGCGCTCGGCGACCTGTGCGTATGTCACCGTGTCATCGTCAAACGTGGCAAGCACCCGGTCACCGAAGCGCGCTGCCTGCTGATCGACCAGAGCCGCTAGATTCATGTCTCCCTCGCGTTCTGACTCATGTGTCAGGTCGTCGTATGTTCAGGTTCTGAGCAGTAGGCACGATGCCAGCGGTCCTGCGCCCGCCGACACCGCCGCGACCTTGGCTCCCGGCACCTGGCGCTGACCGGCGGCGCCGCGCAGCTGGAGACACGCCTCGTGGAGATGGCCGAAGGCATGGAGCCGGCCGGCCGAGAGCTGGCCCCCGCTGGTCGCCAGCGGGAGCTCTCCGGTGAGGCTGATGCGCTCACCGCCCTCGACGAACGCGCCGCTCTCACCTTTGCCGCAGAACTGCAACCCCTCGAGCCAGTAGAGGCTCAGGACGGTGAAGCCGTCGTAGAGCTGCGCGACATCGACATCGGCCGGCTTCAGGTCCGTCCTCGACCACAGGTGCTTGCCCGCACTCATGGCCGCTGTGGTGGTCATGTCCTCCCATTGGTCCCACGACGCCCGCCCATGAAGCGCGCTCCCGACCGCCTCGAAGTGCAGGGCCTGATGCGGAGCATCGGGAGCGTAGGCCACGTCTGAGATGATCACCGCGGTTGCGCCGTCGATCGCGATATCGCAGTCGTACAGGCACAGGGGGTCGCTGATCATCTGCGAGGACATGTAATCCTCGAGGGTCAGCTCGCTCGTCAGCACCGCTTTGGGATTGAGGGCCGCGTTGCGCCTGGCGTTCAAGCTGATCTGGGCGATCTGCTCACGCGTTGTGCCGTATTCGTGCATGTGCCGCCGCGCGTACAGCCCCATCCAGTTGGGTCCGGAGAAGGCACCGAAGGGCAAGATCCACTGCATCATCCCGGCCACACCACCGGGATCGGTGGCGACGCGATCGGTGTTCGCGCGCCAGGCGGTGGCCTCGTCGAGAGCGCGGTAGACAAGCACGTGACGGCACATGCCGGTCGCGACAGCCATGCATCCCTGGATGACCGACGCCAGCATGCCCGGAGTCTCCGGCCCGCCGTAGTGCCAGTTGGTGTTGAGCCGCAAGGCGTCGATGACGGCGTGAACGCCCGGCCCCGACGAACCCGGGCCGGGCGGCGCGAGACCCTCGGCCCGTGAGATCGCGCCCGGCCAGGACACCACCCCATCGATGTCCGCAGGGGTCAGTCCAGCATCGCCGATCGCTTCCAGGCAGGCATCCAGCGTCAGCGCCATCACGCCCCGCGTCACCCGGCGGCCGACCTCCGACTGGCCGATCCCCGAGATGATGCACCGCTGTTCGAGGCTCTCAGTCATCGGTCACAGGCCTGAACACGGGCGCGTAGGCCTCGCCCTGCTGCCGGAACTCGACCTGCACCGCCATGTCCACGGCCACGCGGTCCGGAGGGCAGCCGAGGATATTCGTCATCAGGCGCAGATCGGCCTGCTCCTCCAGTTCGACGATGGCGATGACGTACGGGACCTCCAACCCGGGCGACCAGGCCCGTTGGTTGATCGTGTAGGTGTAGACGTGCCCGCGTCCGCTGACCGCGTGAGGGGCGACGCTCTCGCTGAGACATCGAGGGCATCGCGGGGTGGGGGGGTGGATGTAGTAGCCGCACTCGCAGCGCGCGATGCGCAACTCGCCCTCGCGCCCACCCGTCCAAAAGGCTCGGTTGTCGTCATTGATCTGCGGTGTCGGCAACACAGCGTCAGAGTCCCAGTTGTTGACCTGAATTCGGGTCGAGAGCGTATCAGACCTGAGGCCAGGCGCAAGTCCGCGCCGTGTTGGTGGTTGCGCACCTTTTGAGTGCTTGACTCGCCAGCGTTCTCCATTAAGATATCGAACCAAGTTCAGGTCAACAGAGCATCCGCGAATCCTGCCCTACGAGGAGAGACCCTTTCATGCTGCCCCGCGAATTCCCCAACCTCTACATCGATGGCCGCTGGCAGGAGCCAGACTCGAAGGAGCGCCTCGACGTCATCTCGCCCGCCACCGGCGAGAAGATCGGTTACGTCGCCGCGGCGTCCGAGACGGACATCGATCGCGCCGTCGCGGCCGCTCGCCGCGCGTTCGACGAGACGGACTGGCCGACGCGGCCGGTTGAAGAGCGGGCGGAGATGATGGAGCGGCTGGCCGCCCTGATCGCTGAGCATCAGGCGGAGTTCAGCGACCTCATCGTCGAGGAGCTGGGCCACACAAAGCTGACCGCCGAGGTCTATCACTCTGTGGCCCCCACCTTGCATTGGAACTACTACGCGAAGGTCGGCCGCGAGCACCGGTTCGCCGAGGTCCGCGAGTCCGATCTGTCGCCGCTGGCCGGCGCCTCCGGTGGCCTGATCATGAAGTTCGAGACCAAGAGCCTCCTCGTGCAGGAGCCGGTCGGCGTCGTGGCCGCGCTGTGCGCGTTCAACTTCCCGCTGCCCGGCATCGCCCAGAAGACGGCCCCGGCCCTGGTCGCAGGCTGCACCGTCGTGGTCAAGGCCCCGGATCCGGACCCGCTCTCGCTCTTCGCGATGGCCGATCTCGTCTCGGAGGCGGGGTTCCCGCCCGGCGTGATCAACATCGTTGCCGCGGGCCGCGGGGCCTCCGAGCATCTGGTGGCGCATCCCGACGTCGACATGGTCACCTTCACGGGTTCGACGGACGTCGGCAAGAAGATCGCCCGGGTGTGCGGCGAGCAGATCAAGCGCTGCGTGCTCGAGCTGGGTGGCAAGTCGGCCGCGATCATCCTCGCGGACGCCGATCTCGACACCGTCCTGCCGATGGTGGTGGGCTCGAGCGTCGCCACCACCCAGGGTGAGAACTGCACCTGCATGAGCCGGATCCTGGCCCCGAAGTCCCAGTACGACGAGATCGCCGGCAGGCTTACCGAGGCGTTCAAGGGACTCAAGGTCGGTGACCCGAACGATGACGACACGGTCGTCGGCCCCCTCATCACCGAGGCGCACCGCGAGCGCGTGCTCGGATACATCAAGCAGGCGGTCGACGAGGGAGCCACCGTGGCGACCGGCGGCGGGATTCCGGAGCACCTGGACAAGGGCTGGTACGTCGAGGCGACCTTGCTCACGAACGTCACCAACGACATGACCGTCGCCCAGGAGGAGGTCTTCGGACCCGTGATCGCCCTGATCCCCTACGAGGACGAGGAGGACGCGATCCGCATCGCCAATGACAGCCGCTTCGGCCTCTCGGGATCGGTGTTCACGGCCAACCCGGTGCGGGGCTTCGAGATCGCCCGGCGCATCCGCACCGGAACCTTCCGGGTCAACACCATGTCCGCCGACTTCAACTCGTCGTTCGGCGGCTACAAGGAGTCCGGGATCGGCCGGGAGCACGGCCCGTATGCGATCGACGAGTACCTGCTGTCAAAGACGATCTCTGTCGAGCCCTCGGACGAGATTCCCGAGGAGGTCCTTCGCTCCGTGCAGGAGCCGACGGTCCAGGTCTGAGGTCACGTGGGGCGCTCCTCCGGCACGCCGCCGGAGGAGTCCCAGCCTCGCGCCGGCGGCCGTGGCTCAGGGGCTGTAGGGAGTCTTCGTCACCAGCGAGAGGACCTCCCGGTCGGCGATGTCCGCCAGCCGCGCCGACGCCTCGGCGAAATCCGCGTCGGCATAGGCCGCGGCAAACGCGTTCGGCACGGCGTTGGCGTCCTCGACCTCCCACAGGTCGTGCACCTCATGGAGGTCGCCGATGACCGTGCTCCACGCACCGACGAGCTTCCAGCCGTGCTCCTCCATGACCCGTTTGATGGTGACCATCGACTCATAGAAGGGGCCAAGCTGGCCGTACTTCACCTTGACGTTCGCATAGACATACGGCATGGACTCACGCTCCTGGTGACGGACGATCGCGGGGACACCCGCGGACAGATGAGCTGAAGCTACCTCAGCCCGCCGCGCCGGCGCCGGCCTGCGGCGATCAGACGTTAGATTCCCGCCACCAGGCGTCAATTCACCAGAACTGAGGAAGGCCACCCATGCCAGACCGTGCTGCCATCGTGACCGGAGCCTCTCGGGGCATCGGGCTCGCTCTCGCCGAGACGCTCGCCGGCGAGGGGTTCGGCCTGACTCTGACCGCCCGCAAGCCTGACAGGCTCGACAGCGTCGCTCGTCAGCTGCGCGACAGGGGGTTCGAGGTCGAGTCTCTGGCCGCCAACATCGCCGACGAAGACTCCATCAGAGAGGTCGTCCGGCTCCACCGCGAGCGGTTCGGGCGCCTCGACGTGCTCGTCAACAATGCCGGCGTCGGCATCGGCGCGGCGGCTCACGAGCACCAGACCAAATTCATCGACATGCAGCTCGCGGTGAACCTGCGGGCGATCGTCGTCGGGTATCGGGAGTGCATCGAGCTGCTTCGGGCGGCTGGGGCGGAGCATCACAACGCGCTGGTCGTCAACATGGCGTCGCTGGCCGGCAAATCCCCACAGCCCTGGCTGTCGGTCTATGCCGCCACCAAGGCCGCCGTCATCGCCTACACGCAGGCGATGAACAAGGAGCTCAACGGCGATGGCATCAAGTCAGTGGCCTTCTGCCCAGGGTTCGTCGACACCGACATGAGTGAGTTCATCAAGGACTCGATCCCGGCCGACGAGATGTTGCGGACGAGCGATATCGGCGAAGCGCTGCGCTTCCTGCTCAGCGTCTCGCCCGCCTGCGTGGTTCCGGAGATCGTCTTCCAGCGACCCGGCGAGTCCGTCTGACCGCGACCCCGTGGCCGACGCCGGGCTGTCACTCGGCCACAGCCGGGATATCCCGTGCGTGGGTCTCACGCAGCCGGCGCTTGAGGACCTTGCCGCCGGCGTTACGGGGGAGCTCCGGCACCGTGATGACCGCCGAGGGCTTCTTGAAGCCGGCCAGATGGCGCCGGCAGTGGGCGATCAGGTCGGGTTCTCCCACCTCAGCCCCGTCCCGCAGGACGACAAACGCCAGCGGGGTCTCGACCCAGCGCGCGTGCGGAATGCCGATGACGGCTGCCTCGGCGACGGCCGGATGATCCAGCAGCACTCTCTCGACCTCGGCCGGATACACGTTCTCGCCACCGCTGACGATCATGTCCTTCTTGCGATCTACGAGCCAGAGATATCCCTCCTCGTCGAACCGAGCCAGATCGCCGCTGTGAAACCAGCCACCGGCGAATGCCTCCCGGGTCGCTTCGGGTTGCCCGTGATAGCCGGCCATCACGCTGGGGCCTCGGTAGACGATCTCACCCACGCTGCCGGGCGGGCGGTCTCGCAGCTCGTCGTCGACCACCCGCAACTCGACGCCCAGCATGGGTGTGCCGACCGAGCCCAGCTTCCGCGTCGAGTCGGCGCCTTTCAGCAGTGTCGTCGCTCCGGACATCTCCGTCTGGCCGTACGCGCTGACGATCGCCGCGCCTGGGAACGTCTCCGCCATCGCCTCGAGCGTCGCGGGCGGCGCCGGGGAGGCTCCCCACATGGCGACGCGCAGCTGGCGGCGATCGATCTGCGTGACGGCATCGTGCGCACAGATGGCGGCCCATTGCGTTGGCACGAAGATGCACATCGTCACGTTGTGAGCCTCGATGAGGCGCAGGGTGGCCTCCGGGTCGAACGCGCTCGTCGGGGTGAGGATCACGGTTGCCCCGAGAACGAGAAACGGGAGGAGGCCATTGATCCCGCCGATGTGGAACAGCGGCTGACCCGACAGCCACACGTCGTCCTGGCCCGCTCGCATCTCGTGGATCCAGCTCAGCGTGCTCGCCACGAGGTTGCGGTGCGTCAGGACCGCTCCCTTCGGCCGGCCGGTCGTTCCCGACGTGTAACACATGAGCGCCGCATCGTCCTCGAGCACGTCCGCCGTCTCGCGCACGGGCGGCGCTGAGGCGATCGCGTCGTCGTAGCTCGGTCCAACCTCGAGCACCATCCCCGGCGTCCCCGTCCCCGTCCCCGTCCCCGTCCCCGTCCCCGTCCCCGTCCCCGTCCCCGTCCCCGTCCCCGTCCCCGTCGCCGCCCCCGCCCCCGCCCCGGGCGCGGGCGAATCGCGGACAACGGCTACGGCACCCGAGTCGGCGAGGATGAAATCGATTTCGTCCGGCGCCAGGCGGAAGTTGATCGGCACAGGGACCGCGGCGAGGCGATGACACGCGAGGAGCGTCTCCACGAACTCGATCCCGTTGTGCAGGAACAGCGCGACACGATCACCCGCCGTCACGCCGCCCGCGGCAAGCACAGAGGCCAGGCGCGCGGCGCGATCGTGAAGTTCCGCGTACGTCCGGGCGTCATCACCGAACACCAGCGCGCGCCGGTTCGGATGGGCCCGGCTGGCACGTCCGGTGAGCTCCGGCAGCACCAACCGGCGCGACTGCTCAAGTGCGGACCCCATGCGCCCGGCTCCGTCAGGCCGCCGGCGCGGTCTCCGGCAGCACGCCGGCCACGGCCAGCATGCGGGCGGTGAAGAACTGGGCGAGCGTCGGGAGCAGCAGGGTCTGGTCGGGGCGATACCAGTGCCAGATGCTGTTGTAGAGACCGAGCATGGCCCGCGCGAGCATGCGAGGGTCGCGTTCGGGGATGGCGCCCTGCCGCATCGCGTCGGCGAGGAAACGGGCCCAGGCGATCTCGAGCGCGCGCGTCTTCTCGCGACCCGCCAGCCGAGCCTGCTCTTCGCCCTGGGAGCTCCCCTTGCTGCCGAGGAGCGCCTGCTCGGCGACGAGCACGCGGTTGCGGAGGACCTCGTGCTCGGAGAGCTCGAAGCAGTCGCTACACACGGCGCGCAGCGCCTCCCGCGGATCAGCGCAGTCCGCTGTCATGGTGTCGAAGCGCTCATGCAGCTCGGTGAGCGCCTGGTCGACGATCACGTACAGGCAGTGCTGCTTGGAGGCGAAGTAGTGATACAGGGCAGTGGGCCCGATTCCGACGTCCTCGGCGATGTCCGCCCATTTCGTGTTCTCGTACCCGTTGCGGCCGAACCTCTCGATGGCCGCGTCCAGAATCTCGGCTCGCCTGACGCCTTCGTCGCGAGACCGCCGCGTCGTGTGTGGGTGCCTCCCATTGGAGTCCTGAGTCGAACTCACGTCAGGCGAACACTAGCACGACAGGTGGTGGCGTGGCAACGTGGTTTTATCGCGGATTTCAAGTGAAAGAGTGGCGCACGGTGCGGCAAAAAAGGGGACGCCGCACGTGGCTAGCCTGATACGATGTCAGTTCGATGCAGCTGACCGAGACCCCCAGCGAGCGCGCGCTCGCCCATGACGTCAGCGCCTTCCTCACCCGCGAAGGTCTTCTCTCTGCCGAGCTCCCGCGCGCGCTCGACGACCGCATGTCCGTGCTGCGGCGCTGGCAGGCCGCCTGCTATGCGGCCGGCTACGTCGGACGGGCGTGGCCGGCGGAGTTCGGCGGCGGAGGTCGCCCGCCGGTGGAGCAGATCATCGTCGACCAGGAGTTGGCTGCGGCGGGTGCGCCTGAGTTCGTGAACATCGTCGGACTCGATGTTCTTGGTCCCTCGCTGCTGCGCTTCGGCAACGACGACCAGCGGCGGCGGCACATCCCCGCGATCCTGTCCGCAGAGGAGATCTGGTGTCAGGGCTTCTCCGAGCCGGAGGCAGGCTCAGATCTCGCCAGCCTCCGCACCCGCGCGGTGGAGGATGGCGACAACTTCGTCATCAACGGCCAGAAGACCTGGGTGTCATGGGGTCAGTACGCGACGTGGTGTGGGGTCCTCGCACGTACGGACGACTCGGTCCCTCGCCACCGCGGCATCTCGATGCTCATCGTCGACATGACCTCACCGGGCGTCGAGGTTCGGCCCATGACGCAGATCACCGGTCACGCCGAGTTCAGTGAGTTATTCCTTGACGACGTGGTGGTGCCACGGGAGAACCTGCTCGGCCAGCTCGGCGACGGGTGGAAGATCGCTATGTACACCCTCGGGCATGAGCGGGGAACCGCCGCGCTGCCCCGGCAGGTCAAGCTGCGGACCTGGCTTGACCGCGCGGTGTCCGTCGCGGCCCAGCGCGAGCTCGACGGTCGTCCGGTGCTTGCGAATCCGGAGGCGCAGACGGCGCTGGCTCGGGCCCTGATCGAGATCGAAGTCCTCCGCCACCATGCCTATCGGACCGTGGGGGAATTCCTGAACGGCGGAGCCGTCGGCCCCGAGAGCTCGAGCGTCAAGCTGCTCATGGCGGAGGCGGAGCAACGCCTGGCCGCGACTGTCCTCGAGGTGCTCGGGCCGGCGCTGCTGGATGGCGATCCGGACCACGTACACGAGAACGACTTCTGGTACGAGACGTATCTCTACTCGCGTGCGGCCAGCGTGTACGGCGGGACGCGGCAGATCCAGCGGGACATCATTGCCGACCGTGTCCTCGCGCTCCCCAAGGAGTAGACATGGACCTGGAACTGAGCGACGAGCAGGTCTGGCTGGAGGAGTCGATCAACACGTTGCTGGATCGCCAGTGGCCTCCGGCACGCGACGCCTGGCAGGCCGGCGCGGAAGAGCGTGCGCGGCTCTGGGCCAGCCTCGTCGAGTTCGGGGTCCTCGGCGGCCCCGACGGCCACCTTGGCGCGATCGAGCTCTGTCTCACCGCGCGAGCGCTCGGAGGCCATCTCGCCTCGGTCCCCTTCCTTGGCACCGTGGGCGTGCGCTACGCAATCGCGCCCTTCGCCGCGGAGCTCCCGGACGGCTTCGCCACTCTGCTGGACTCCGACTCCCGTGTCGCGATCGCGCTGCTTGAGCCGGGCGCCGGCTGGGCCGTGTCAGGAACGCGTGCGACGCTCGAGGACAACCGGCTCACCGGCACGAAAGCCGCCGTCGAGCATGCCCGCGACGCCGAATATTTCGCGGTCGTGGCCCTGGTTGACGGTAGACCCGGCCTCGCCCTGGTGCCGAGCGCGTCGCCCGGGGTCCGGCTCACGCCGCAGTCCGGACTCGACGCCACGGTGCCGCTCAGCCGCGTGGCGTTCGCCGATGCCGACGTCGAGGCGGTCGTCGAGGACGAGTTTGCCGAGGCGATCATCAACCGGCTCATCAGCGTCGGGGGACTGCTCGCTGCGGCCGAGGCCGGAGGCGCGGCCACCGGGATCTTCGCCGAGGCGTGCCGCTACGCCTCCGAGCGCCGGCAGTTCGGGCGGACGATCGCCAGCAACCAGGCCCTGCGGCACCTCATGTCCGACCTCCACGTGAGGCAGGCCAGCGGATGGTCCACCACGCTCTTTGCCGCAGCCGCCTTGGACGACGGGATTCCCGGCGCGGGGCAGACGGCGTCGATCGCCAAGGCATACGTCTCGCGCGCCGCGCGTGAGGTCGCGCACGGCGCGATGCAGGTCTTCGGCGGCATCGCGTTCACCGAGGAGCATCCCGCACACCGCTTCCTGCGACGGATCATCGCGCGCGAGCAGCAGTTCGGAGACGCGGCCCACCACGAACGGGAGCTCGGCCGGAGCCTGGCGGCGAGCGCCGCGCCCGGCGGGCGTGGGGCCGATCCGGCTCCGCCCGCGGTCGAACGCGTGACGGAAAGGGGCGCGGTATGACCCAGGCAGAGGAGCTTGGCTTCAACGACGCGACCGCCCAGCAGCTGGAGCGGACCACGACGGGCGCCGACCCGGAGATCGTCGGGCCCATGCTGGCCGACATCCTCTACGACCCGCGGTGGCGCGCGTGCGACGTCGCGCTCATCTCCGGCGGCAAGTCCAACCTGACCTACCGCATCGCCTGCGACGCGGGTGAGGTCATCCTGCGGCGCCCACCCCTGGGCAACATCCTTCCCACCGCGCACGACATGGGTCGGGAGTACCGCGTCATGACGGCGCTCGCCGATACCTCGGTGCCGGTGCCGCGAACCTTTTACCTGGGCGAGGAGGGCGGCCCGCTGGGTGCCCCCTTCTATCTGATGGAGCGCGTCATCGGCCACATCTGCCGCAACGCCGTTCCGTCCGGGTACGCGGACGCTGCGGAGGAGCGCCGGGCGATCGGCGAGGCACTGGTCGACGCGCTGGCCGCCCTGCACACGATCGATCCGGCCGCCGTCGGCTTGGCTGAGTTCGGCCGCCCGGCGGGCTTCATGGAGCGCCAGCTGCGGCGGTGGTCCAAGCAGTGGGAGTCCTCGAAGACCGCGGACCTGCCGTCACTGGACGCCCTCCGCGACGACCTCGTGGCCGCATTGCCCGAGCAGCGAGCCAACGCGATCGTCCACGGGGACTACCGTCTGGACAACACGATCCTGCATCCCACCGAGCCGGGCAGGATCGTCGCGGTGCTCGACTGGGAGATGAGCACGCTCGGCGATCCGCTGGGCGACCTCGGGGCGCTGTTGGCGTACTGGGCCGATGCGGACGACGTCGACGTGGTCCGGCGGGCGCGGGTCGTCGCCCCGGTCACCGTTGCCGAGGGATTTCCCACTCGTGCCGAGATCATCGATCGCTACGCCTCCAGCACCGGCATCGACACCTCCGACATCGACTGGTATGAGTCGTTTGCCTACTTCAAGCTCGGCGTCGTGTGCCAGGGGATCGCGGCGCGCGCCGCCGGTGGGTCCATGCTCGGATCCGGCTTTGACGACGCGGAGCGCCTCGTGGCCCCGCTCGTCGAGGCGGGGCGGCATGTGCTCGACGGTCGTCCGACGCGCTGAGAGGCGCGCGCAGCGTGTCCGGAGCGCCGCGGGCTCAGGTCGCGACCGGCTGGACCCGGTACGGCGCCGTTTCGCGCCGCGCAATCGCCATGTGATGGACCTCGTCCGGTCCGTCGGCGATCTGCAGGATGCGGGCTACGGCATAGAGCTCGGGGAGCAGCGTGTCCTGGGCCACGCCGGCCCCTCCGTGCGCCTGGATCGCGCGGTCGATGACCCACGTGGCCACCTCGGGCGCGGCCACCTTGATGGCTGAGACCTCGATGCGCGCGCCGCGGTTTCCCACCGTATCCATGAGCCATGCGGTCTTGAGCACCAGCAGGCGCACCTGCTCGATCCGCACGCGGGCCTCCGAGATCCAGCGCTGCACGACCCCCTGGTCGATGATGGGGCGCCCGAACGCCGTGCGCTGCGCCGTGCGTTCGCACATCATCTCGAGCGCCCGCTCGGCCATCCCGATCGTCCGCATGGCGTGATGGATCCGTCCGGGGCCGAGTCGCTCCTGCGCGAGCCGGAATCCATCGCCCTCTGCGCCGAGCAGGTTGGAGACAGGGACGCGGACGTCGTTATAGACGATCTCGGCGTGGCCGCCGTGAGGTCCGTCGTCGTAGCCGAACAGGCTCGTCGAGCGCTGGATGTTGACGCCAGGCGTGTCCTTGGGCACGAGGATCATGCTCTGGCGACGGTGACGTTCCGCCTCGGGATCGGTGACGCCCATGACGATGAGCAACGTGCAGCGAGGCGACATCGCCCCGGACGTCCACCACTTCCGCCCATTGATGACGTAGTCGTCACCGTCGCGCTCGATCCGAGTGGTGATGTTGGTCGCGTCTGACGAGGCGACCTCCGGCTCGGTCATCGAGAAGGCGGAGCGGATCTCGCCCTCCAGCAGCGGCTCCAGCCATGTCCGCTGCTGGTCCTCGGTGCCGAACAGCGACAGGAGCTCCATGTTGCCGGTGTCCGGTGCCGAGCAGTTGATCGCCTCGGGCGCCATCCACGGGTTCCGGCCCGTGATCTCCGCCAGCGGCGCGTACTGCATGTTCGTCAGTCCCGCGCCGTATTCGTGGGTGGCCGGGAGGAACAGGTTCCACAACCCGCGCCGCCGGGCCTCCGCCTTGAGCTCCTCGATGACCGGCGGGGTCCCCCACCGGTCACCGTCATCGGCTTCCTGGCGGAACCGCGGTTCGGCCGGATAGACGCATTCCTCCATGAAGGCGAGCAGCCTCTGCTGGAGTTCGAGGGTGGTGTCGTCGTACGCGAAGTCCATGGGGCAGCTCGGCGCGGCGTGTGCCTAGCGGTGCTTCCAGACCGGAGCGCGCTTCTCGAGGAACGCCTGCACGCCTTCCCTCGCATCCTCGGACTGGTGCGCGACGTTGCACGTCATGCTCTCCAGCGCGATCAGCGTCTCGGTGTCCCCGTCGAGTCCTCGATTGGCGGCCATCTTCGTGATGCGCATCGTGAACGAGCTCTTGTCGAGCATCGGAGCGGCGAAGTCCGCGATCGCCTGATCCATCTCTTCGGCCGGGACGGACACGTTGGCCAGACCCCAGTCGAGGCACTCCGTGCCCGAGAGCAGCTTTCCGGTGAACAGCAGCTCCTTGGTCTTGCGCAGGCCGATGTAGCGCGGCAGGCGGTAGATCGGGCCGGCACCGCCGAACAGGGCGCGGCGGATGTGGAAGTCGCCGATCTTGGCGTCGTCGGCGGCGATCAGGAAGTCGCACGAGATCGACAGCTCGAAGCCGCCGGCGACCGCATAGCCCTCAACGGCCGCGATCGTGGGCTTTGAGAGGTTGAACGCGCGGTCGAACGTCCGCGCCGATACCTGGGCGATCTTGATCGAGTTCGCTGACGTCTTCAGAAACTCCGAGTCGAGCATGTTCAGGTCCGCGCCGGCGCAGAACGTGTGGCCGCGTCCCCGGACGACCACGACCCGCGCATCGTCGTCCTCATCGGCGCGCTCCAGCGCGGCGCCGAATGTGGTGAGCTGCTCCCAGTTGAAGCAGTTCTTGACGCGGGGCCGGTTCAGCCAGATCGTGGCGATGCCGTCGCTGACCTCGTACTCGACCGCGCCTTCCGTCGCCGCCTCCGGGCTCGTCTGCTCCTGGACCGTCATTGGATCTCCTCCTTCGGGTATCGCTAAGCTGAATTCAGATCATATAGCGTCGCCTTCGATTTGGCGAGTAACTCGTTGATTGCCGCGAGAAGCGGCTCAGAGGTTGACATCGTGGCGCTCCCGGCGCGCCCCGGAGCCGAGCAGATTGGAGCGCGCGGCCCAGGTATGTCATACTGAACTCGGTTCAGTTACGCAAGTTCCCGGCGACAGCCAGAGAGCACGAGATGGAGCACACCGTTCAGATCCAAGCACCTCTGCCGCACATCGGGTCGGTGAACATCTGGCTACTCCACGGAGCCCCGCTGACGCTGATCGACACGGGCCCGCGCAGCGACGAGGCGCTCAGCGCGCTGGAGGCCGGGCTGGGACGGGAGGGGCTGCGCATCGAGGACATCGAGCTGGTCATCCCGACCCACCACCATCTCGACCACTCGGGACTCGTCGCCACGATCGTGGCCCGCTCAGGGGCGAGGGTCGCGGCGCTTGATCGGGCCGCCGACTATGGCGCGCGCTATTACGAGCGCTCCGCGCGCGATCGCTCCTTCTCACGCGAGCTGATGCGCCACCATGGGGTGCCGGACTCGGTGATGGACGCCAACGAGGGATTCTGGGACTACATCCGCGACACGTCGGAGCCGTACAGCACCGACATGCGACTGTCTGACGGCGACCTCGTCCGGGCCGGCGGTCGCGACCTTCGGATCCTGGCGCGGCCCGGCCACAGCACGACCGACACTCTTCTCGTGGACGAACACAGCTCCACGGCATTCGTGGGCGATCACCTTCTCGCCGGTATCTCGTCGAACACCGAGGTCGTGCCCGCGGCCGAGCCCGATGGGACCCGGCCCAGGGCGCGGATCGAGTATCTGAGCAACCTGAGACGAACTGCGGCGATGCCGCTTGACCGGTTGCTCACCGGTCACGGCGATCCGGTCACCGACCACCGCCGGCTAGTGCGCCGCCGCCTTGACGAACACCGCCGGCGGTGCAAGCGCATCCTCGGCGTGCTCGAGGAGGGGCCGGCCAACGCGTACGGGATCGCCGGACACCTGTGGTCGGCGCGTACGGTGCGCGAGCAGCCGCTGCTCGTCGTCTGGGAGGTGCTCGGTCACCTGGACCTTCTCCTCGACGGGGGCGCAGTCTCCGAAGAGGTGCTTGACGACGGCAGCCGGTATGGCAAGGCGAGGTTCGCGCTGCGCGAGCCGGCCGCGGGACCATCTGACCCGACCACCTCGAACACGATCATCACAGGGCCGCTCATCAGCTACCCAGGAGGACAGCGCGCTGCCGAAAGCAACTGACACCGAAGGCGCACCGGCCGACGTCCGTGACGCCCGTGACCTCTTCGACCTGACGGGACGCGTCGCGGTCGTGACCGGCGGCACGCGCGGGTTGGGCCTCGCCATGGTCCGCGCATTCGCATCCGCAGGTGCCGAGGTTATCGTCGTCAGTCGCAAGCCGGAGGCGTGCGACGAGGTTGCCGCGACGCTGCGGTCAGAGGGGATCAAGGCTGCCGGGTGCGCGTGCCACGTTGGCCGGTGGGACGAGCTCGAGCCGCTCGTCGAGGGGATCTACGCCGACTACGGTCGGGTCGACGTGCTCGTGAACAACGCGGGCATCTCACCCATGTACGGACAGCTGTCGGAGGTCACCGAGGACCTGTTCGACAAGGTGATCAGCGTCAATCTGAAGGGGCCTTTCCGGCTTGCGGCGCTGGTCGGCGAGCGGATGGTCGCCGCCGGCAGCGGCTCGATCATCAATGTCAGCAGCACCGGAGCCGTCCGCCCCACCCGTGACATCGTTCCGTATGCCGCGGCGAAGGCAGGGGTGAACGCGATGACGATCGGCCTCGCCCACGCGTTCGGACCGACTGTCCGTGTCAACGCCGTGATGCCGGGGCCGTTTCTCACGACGATCTCGCGAAGCTGGGACATGGAGCTGTTCACCGAACGGGCGAGGACGTTTCCCCTTCGGCGCGCCGGACAGTCCGAGGAGATCGCCGGGGCGGTGCTGTACCTGGCCAGTGACGCCTCGACGTACACGACGGGTTCGATCCTCACCGTCGACGGGGGCGCTCAGTGGAGCATGGCCGGCACCGGCGACGGGGGCCCGGAGCCTCAACTTGAAGTCAACTCATCTCCGCGATAGCGTCGGTTCGGTATGCCAGCAAATCAGCCGCTCTGGCTTCGCGTCGTTCTTCGAGCGGAACGGGCCATCGGTCAGCCGGTTGAGTCGGCGGTTCGCTCCGACATCTACTTCGACGTGATCAGCACGACGACCCGGGTTCGCCGTAAGGCGCAGGGCGCGGCGGAAGGCGCCTCGCGCCGATGCCTGCACCTGCTGAACCTGCCCGCCGGATCCGACATCCGCAACGTGCGCCAGCAGCTGGCGCGGATCGAGCGGCGCCTCAACCAGTTGTCTGACGAGGTCTCCGATCGGGAGGAGAGCACTCCGGTGTCAGGGCGCGCGAGATGAACCCCGGCTTGCCGTCCACGCTCAACCCCGCTGACCTGCTCCAGCGCGTCAATCGTGACGTTGAGCGGTCGATCCTCCGGGCTCGCAACGGCGTCCGCTATGTCAGAGGTACCCAGCGGCCGGCTCTCGGCACGACGCCCAAGGATGTCGTCTGGAGAAGCGGCAAGGCGGAGCTCTGGCGCTACAAGGGCGGTGACCGGCGCTACGGGCCGCCGGTGGTCATCGTCCACAGCCTCGTCAGTCGCAGCTACATCCTCGACCTGCGCCCGGGCAACAGCACGGTTGAATACCTGACCGCCGCCGGCCTGGACGTGTTCATGCTCGACTGGGGCGTGCCCGACGAGCTCGACGCCGACAACGACCTCGAGCGCTACGTCGACTGGTACCTGCCCCGGGCCCTGGCGGCCGCGCGGCGGGTGAGCGGCAGCCAGGAGGTGACGCTCGCCGGCTACTGCCTCGGGGGCGTGCTGGCGGCGCTGTATGCCGCCGGCCACGAGAACGCGAACGTGCGCAACCTGATCCTGATGGCGACGCCATTCGACTACAACCAGATGGGAGCGATGGTCGGCCTCCTCCGCGAGGGCCGGCTCAATCCCGACGAGATGATCGATGAGACCGGGAACGTTCCCGCCGATGCGCTCTACAGCGGCTTCTACATGCTCGCCCCGACCACCGAGGTCGCTCAGAAGGCCAACCTGCTGGAGAACCTCTGGAATGACGAGTTCGTCGAGGGCTACCAGGCCATGGGGACCTGGTCGCGCGATCATGTCCCCTTTCCGGGAGCCGCCTTCCGGCAACTCGTCGAGCTGCTCATACGACAGAACATCCTGATGACGGGGTCGATCCCGCTGGGGACGCGGCAGGTGGACCTGGTCAACGCTCAGGGTCACATCCTCAACGCGATGGCCGAGCGTGACAACGTCGTCCCGCCCCCCGCGGTGGAACCCATCATGCAACTCGTTGGAGATCCCGCCCTACGTGAGGAGATGCGGCTTCCGGGCGGCCACGTCACGTTCGGGACCGGCAGATCGGCGTTGAAGCACACGATGCCGATGCTGACCGCCTGGATCATCGACCACAGCTATCCGCCGTCCTGACCGAGGAGCAGCATGGAGATTCGACCGATCGAGGCCGGCGATGGGCCGGCACTGTCCCGCTTTTTTGAGCGGATTCCCGAAAGCGACCGCACGTTCCTCAAGGAGGACGTCGCGGACCCGCGCGTTCTCGAGCATTGGGCGCAGCCCGATGCGTCACGCTCGATCGCCCTCGATGAGGGTGAGGTCGTCGGGTCGGTGGCGGTCGTGCCGCTCCACGGCTGGTCAAGCCACGTCGGCGAGGTGCGCCTCGTGGTGGATCCCGCCAACAGGGGGCGGGGGATCGGCCGCCGGCTGGCGCGCCGGGCGGTGCTTGACGCGGTCGACATGGGGCTGACCAAGCTCGTCGTGGAGGTGATCTCCGACCAGCAGGCTTTGATCGCGATGTTCCGCGGTCTGGGGTTCGAGCCCGAAGCGCTGCTGATCGACCACGTCCGCGATCGGGCGGGGGAGATGCGAGACCTCATCGTTCTCGCCAATTCGGTCGATGAGCAGTTTGTGGCGCTGAGCACGGCGGGCGTGACCGAGCAGTTGCAGTGAGGTCAAGGCACGCACAGGTTGCCGGCCCCGACCCAAACTCAGGTAGATTTATGCCGTTGCTCGGCGGAGAGATCAACGGACCGGCGACGGCAATCAAGGAGGAGGACGGAGATGGCCATCATGGATGAGAAGTTCAACCGCGCGGTGGATGCCGTGGGTACCGCGGCCAAGACGGCGCTCGTCCCGTGGGGGGGAGCCGAAGCGTGCGTGGACGCATACGAGGCCGCCATTCGCGCGGCGACGGATGCCCAGTTGAGCGTCGCTCGCGTCATCGGTGTCGAGCCCATCCGATCGTTCGTCGCATCGTGGGCGGACCTGACGCGCGACGTCGGCGCCACCCACCTCTCGAGCGTGCGCTGGATCTTGGACGTGTGACCTCCGGCACCGTCAGCGGGCTCGACTCCCGGACGCGGCTCTATTGGGAGAGTGCCGGGACCGGGGACCCGGTCCTGCTCATCCATGGCCTCGGCCTCAGCGGTGGGGCGTGGTGGCGCACCGTCGACGCCCTCGCGCCGAGCATGCGCGTCATCACCTTCGACCATCGCGGGATCGGGCAGTCGGCGTCCCTGACCTACGCGTACACGACCGAGGCGATGGCGGACGACGCCGTGTCGATCCTCGACGCCCTGGACATCGACCGGATCCACGTCTACGGCTTCTCGCTGGGCGGGATGGTCGCCCAGCAGCTCGCGCTCCGGCACCCCGAGCGTGTCCAATCCCTCGTCCTGGGCGCAACGCATTCCGGTGGCCGGCGGGCGCGCCTCCCGGACTCCGAGGTCATGGCGTTCTTTCAGCGGCGCGCCCGGATGCCGGCCGAGGAGGCGGCGTGGGCATCCGTGCCCTTCAACTACGGGCCGCGCAGCCAGGCCGAACAGGCCGATCGGATCGCCGAGGACATCGAGCGCAGGCTGGCGAACCCCTTCAACGAGCGTGCCTACCGGGCGCAGCTGCTCGCGGCGTCATTGCACAACTGCTATGGCCGTCTCGAACGGATCAGCGCACCGACGCTGGTCGTTCATGGTGCGCGCGATCGGATCATCCCGGTCGCCAATGCCCACATGAGCGCCGAGCGGGTGCCGGGAGCCCAGCTGAAGATCCTGGAGGACGCAGGGCATCTCTATCCCACCGAGGACCCGTCGGTGGACAAGGCCATCGGCGCGTTCTTTGCCGCGCACGGATAAGGCCGGTTTCGGCGTCGCGCCCTGGCGGCCGGGGCATCCGTCTGCTTGAATTGAATTCAGTGCAGGTTCTGGAAGAACTTCGGGTCGCGGACGTCGTGCGCGAACATGCGGCGAACCGTCCAGACGTCGTAGCGATTCGCTGCGGTGCGCGCGCGCTGACCTACGCCGAGCTCGACGATCGCTCGAGCCGCCTGGCTCAGGCGCTGCTCTCCGCCGGCGTGCGCGCGGGAGATCGCGTTGCCCACCTCGACCGCACCGCCCCTGAGATCGTTGAGCTCCTCTTCGCCACCAGCAAGATCGGGGCGGTCACCGTCCCGCTGAACTGGCGACTGGCTCCGGCCGAGCTCGAGACGATCGTCGCCGACGCCGGGTGTACGGTGATGATCGCCGGGCCGACGTACCGCGAGGTCGCCCGGGAGATTGCCGCCGGTGTCCCGCAGCCGTTGGAGGTGGTGGAGACCGGCGCGGCCTATGAGGCCCGTCTGGATGCGCACCCCCCGACAGATCCAGGCCACCGCGGGGCGGCGAATGACGTCTCGGTGCAGATGTACACGTCGGGGACCACGGGTCTTCCCAAGGGAGTTCTGACAACGCAGCGCAATCTCGCGGCGGCGTACCTGAGCGCCGAGGTCTGGGCGTTCGACTCTCAGTCGATCAGCCTCACGCCGCTGCCGATGTTCCACATCGGCGGGATCGGCTGGGCGTATCTCGGGCTCGTGAGCGGAGCGACCACGATCCTCGTCAGCGATTTCGACGCGGCGCGGGTCATCGATCTGCTCGAGCACGAACGGGTGACCAACGCCGTCTTCGTCCCCACCATCCTGCAGATGCTGGCCGCCGTCCCGGGCGCGGCCGAGCGTGACTACTCGAGCCTGCGGTCGATCGCCTATGGGGCCTCGCCGATCACCACTCCGGTTCTCAGGGCCGCGCTCCGGACCTTCCGCTGCCCGCTGTTCGGTGTCTATGGCCTGACGGAGACGACCGGCGGCGTCATTCAGCTGCGCCCAGAGGACCACGACGCCGACGGCGCGCGCCAGCACCTTCTCCGGTCCGCGGGGCGCCCGCTGCCCTGGGTCGAGATGCGCATCGTCGACCCCGTGAGCGAGCGCGAGTGCAGCGCCGGCGCCGTCGGCGAGGTCTGGCTGCGCGCGCCGAACGTGATGGCCGGCTATTACGACCGCCCCGAGGAGACCGCCGGCGCGCTGATGGCGGACGGGTGGCTGCGCACCGGGGACGGCGGCTACCGCGATGACGACGGCTACCTCTTCCTGACGGACCGGATCAAGGACATGATCGTGACCGGCGGGGAGAACGTCTATCCCGTCGAGGTCGAGGAGGTGCTCGCACAGCACCCCGGCGTCGCCGATGTCGCCGTGATCGGCGTTCCTGACGAGCGCTGGGGGGAGGCGGTCACCGCGCTCGTCATCCCCGCCGCCGGTGCGGCCGTCGGCGCCGGAGAGCTCGTGGCCTTCGCCCGCCAGAAGCTCGCGGGCTACAAGCTGCCGCGCACCGTCGAGTTCGTCGCCGAGCTGCCCCGCAGCCCCGCAGGGAAGGTCCTCAAGCGCGAGCTACGCGCGCGTTACGCGGCGCCGGCGGTTCCCTCGAGGCCGTGATGCCCGAGGCCGTAAGGCCGCGAGCGTAGAGCTGACCGTCGCTTGCGAATCTCTCTCACAAATGAATTGACATCAACTCATTTGCTGTGATAGCTTGTTCTCAGCTAGCGTGCTAGCGCACCTCCACCAGAGAACAAAGGAGCCATCATGGCCACGCAGACCAAGACCGATCCCATCGAAGCGGCCGCCGAGCAGGTCGCCGGCCTGAGCGAGAAGGCCGTCGCCACGGGCAAGAAGGCGAGCGAGACCTACCTGTCCTCGTACGAGAAGGCCGTCGTCCTGCTGGCCGATCAGTACGAGAAGACGACCGGAGCCACGAAGATCGACTGGGTCGCGAGCATCGGCAGCCTGCAGGCCGACGCCACCCGTGAGATGACCCGCGCGTACACCAGTGCGGTCCGGGAGCTCGTCTCCTGAGGCGTCATGGGTGACCGCGGCGACCATCGCGTCGCGGTCATCCGAAAGCCGGCCTCACACGCACTGAGAACGCTATGAACGACCACCACTTCAGCTATCCGACCGTCGTGCCCCTCCGGCCGGCGCCCGAGATCGTCGCGCTGAGCTACGAACTGCTCGACGCGCACGCTGATACCGCGCAGCTCTCGGTCGAGGACGCGACCGACGCCGAGTGGCAACGCCACCTGGCCTACCTGAGGGATCTCCAGCGGGTGGGCCGGGAAACCCTCGCGCGAGGGTGAGTCCGCGCGCGACTCCAGCGGCGCGACGCTGGAGTCCGAGACGGCGGGACTAGCCCGCCGCCTGCCGGCTCTTGCGCGCCCCACCTGTTGCCGGACGCGCCTTCGCTGTTGTCGCCGAACGCGCTTTGCCCGCGGCCGGACGCGCCTTGCCCGCGGTTACCGAGCGCACCTTCCCCGCAGCGGCCGGAGGTGCTGAGCGATCTCCGTCCGCCAGGTCCGGTGAAAGACCCAGCAACGCCAGTTGCCTGCGGATGAAGAACTCGCTGACCTCCTCGAGGCTGATCGAGCCCCGCGGGCGATACCAATGCCAGACGCTGTTGTAGAGCCCGAGCAGCGCGCGAGTGAGCAGGCGGGGATCGGCCTCCGGTAGGACCCCCTGCTCCATGCCCCGCACGAGAAACGTCGCCCAGGTGAACTCCACGTCCCGGATCCGCGAGCGAGCGAGCAGCCGGGCCTCCTCCTCTCGTGGGGATGTCCCCTGGACACCCACGAGTCCCTGCTCGGCCACGAGAACGCGGTTGCGCAGCACGTCCTGCTCGTCCAGGTCGTAGGCACCGCGGAGCACCGCCAGCAGCGCGTCGAGGTAGTCCTCGTGCGCGCTCGTGTGGTGGTCGAAATCGCTCCGGAACTGGGCGAGCGCGTCCGCCATGATCACGTAGAGGCAGTGCAGCTTGGACTCGAAGTAGTGGTACAGGGCGGTTGAGCCGATGCCGACGGCAGCCGCCACGTCGGCAAGTTTCGTGGCCTCGTAGCCGGTTTCGCCGAAGTACGCCGTCGCGGTCCGCAGGATCTCGTCGCGTTTGCTGCGCGTCGACGTACCGGGGGCACCGGTGTCTCGTCTGGTCTTGGGACCCGAACGCGGGGGCGGCACATTCCTCCTTATGGCAGCGGATGAGCGTTGCGGCAATCATAGGCGCACCCGCCGACGCCGGGTCGACGACTCGAGTTGATTTCAAACCAGCCCGGGGAATACGACCACTGCGTTCGTCGCGACGCAGATGAGTCCGGCGGGACATGAGGAGAGGGAGAGGCCCAGGGAGAGGCCCTCGCCTCCGAGCCGCAATACCAGTTGGCCTGGTAGGACACGCCTGGGCTGTAGGATGCCTACATGACGTCACTTCAGGTCTCATGGCCGCGTCCCCTCGACGGTGCTCTCGCGCTCGCGGCCGGCTCGAGCCCCGCGATCGGGAGCTTTCTGGCGCCTGACGTGCGGTCATGGCTCGCCAGCCCTGAACAGGGCCTCAGGGCGGCCGCCGAATCCGTGCGTGGCGCCGACGCCACGGCCGAGGCGCTGGCGCGGCTGGCTCCGTCACGCCTGACCGTCGTGGCCGCCGTGTCCGGCGAGCATGCCTGCTGGGCCGAGCTCGTCCGCTCCGGCGTCGGTGCTCCGGAGACGTGCATCGCCGGTGTGACCTGCAACGCCGTCGGCCAGGTCTCCCGGCTGGTCTGGCTGCGCGCACCGTTCGTCCCCGCGTCTGCGCTCGACGCGGAGCCCGCCGCTCCGGACGGCCGTCCGATCCTGGAGCGGTATTTCGCCGAGCTCATGGGCTCCAGGTTCGATGAGGCGGCGGCGCGCTTCACCGCTGACACGATCTACTCCCACCCGCCGTACCGCGGCGGAACGGTGCGGGTTCTCTTCCGGGGTCAAGAGGCGCTCCGGCGCGGGTTCGTCACCGAGCGCGGACCCAGCCCCGCGCGCCAGGTCATCACGGCGCTCTGGCAGCGTCACGGTCGGGTGTTCGTCGAGGGAGTGGTCGAGGGCATTGAAGACGGGGGGTCCTTCTTCTCCACTGCCGAGATCACGTCCGTGGGTGAGATCGCCCGCTACGTCGCCTTCTATAGCGCTCCGCGGATTCCCGAGGTCGCGTAGGCCTCGCGCCGGCCTCGCGCCGACGTCGCGAGCCAGCTCGCCGGCAGCCGGTCAGGGGTATCCGCTTGAACCTGCAATCGAATTGAGGTAAGTTCAGTCAATGCGATTCAAGGGCAAGGTGGCCGCGGTCACCGGCGGCGGGTCGGGAATCGGGGCCGCCATCTGCCGACGCCTCGCGGACGAGGGGGCGATCGTCGCTGCGCTCGATCTCTCCGTGGAGAGGGCACAGGAGATCGTGAGCGACCTCCCCGGAGCCGCGGCGATCCATGCCGATGTCAGTGACGCCTCCTCCGTCGAGGAGGCTCTCACGCAGGTGGAGACCGACCTCGGTCCGCTGGCGATCATGGTCAACAACGCCGGGGCTCTGGCGATGGCCCACGTCGCCCGCGTCATCCCGCTCCTCGAGCAACAGCAGGCCGAGCAGGCGGTTGGGCCGATTCAGACTCCGCTCGAGGCCCTCGTGCGGCTCACCGACGAGGAGTGGCGCTTCGTTCTCTCCGTCCACCTCGACGGCACGTTCTATGGCACGCGAGCCGCGGTGAGGAGGATGGCTGAGCGCCGAGCGGGCGCGATCATCAACATGGCCTCCGTCTGCGGCATCGAGGGCTGCACGGGCCACCCGCACTACTCCGCCGCCAAGGCGGGCGTTCTCGGCTTCACCCGGGCGACCGCGAAGGAAGTGATCGTTCAGGGGATCCGGGTCAACGCGGTTGCTCCCGGGTTCATCGATACGACGCGGACCAAGGCCGACGTCGGGGCGGCACGCCAGGTGAATGTCGCCCGCACGCCCGCGGGCCGGCTCGGCACGCCGGAAGAGGTGGCGGCCGCCGTCGCCTTCCTGGCCTCCGATGACGCAGCCTTCTTCGTCGGCGCGACGCTGAGCCCGAACGGCGGCCTCGTCACCGCGGTGTGACGCCGCGCCCCGCGTCGGCGCGCCGCGTGAACGCAGCGATGCGTCGCGTGATCTCCGCCCAGAGGCCGGGTGGCAGGTGATGGCCCATCCCGTCGTAGACGATCAGTTCGGCGCCGGGGATGGCACGGGCCGTCGCGCGACCACCGTTCACGTCGACCAGCGGATCGTCGGCGCCGTGCATGACGAGCGCTGGCACGGACAACGACCCGAGCCCCGCGGTCCGGTCGCCCGATGCCGCGATGGCAACGAGCTGCCGGCCGACGCCGACCGGATCGTTGGACCGGTCATAGGAGAGTCCGGTTCGCCGCCGCAGGTCCGCCTCGTCGAGCTCGAATCCCGGTGAGCCGATCACGCGGACGATCGACACCGTCCGGTCGATCGCCTCTGCGCGCGTCGCGGCGGGCGGCGACAGCAGTGCCGCCAGTGCCTTTGGCGTCGCCTGTCCCACCGAGGGATCGCCCGTGCTCGACATGATCGAGGTCAGTGACCGGACGCGGAGCGGATGTTCGATCGCGGCGGTCTGCGCGATCATCCCGCCCATCGAGGCGCCAACGAGGTGGGCACTGTCCAGCCCGAGCGCGTCGAGCAGCCCGATGGTGTCAGCAGCCATGTCCGAGAGCCGGTAGGACGCCGACGACGTGTCGCCGAGAAGCGCCGCCCGGACGTCGGGGAGAGGGGCATCCGCCAGGTGAGTCGACAGGCCGATGTCACGGTTGTCGAACCGGATGACGTGCGCGCCGTGGCCGGCGAGCGCCTCGCAGAACCCGTCGGGCCAGCCGAGCATCTGCGTGCCCAAGCCCATAAGGAGCAGTACCGGTGACGCGTGCGGGTCGCCGAAGGACTCGTAGGCGATGTCGATGCGCGCCGGGCCGACGGCGCGCGCGATCGTCACTCCCATCGCGTCCTCACGGGGCCAGGATCCAGTAGCGCAGGCGGTTGGCGAACCGGTAGGCGCCGTCGGCCTGGCGGTAGGGAGCGGCCGCGGCGGTGACGTCGGTCTCCGCAGTGGCGGCGACGGGGTCCGCCACGATCCCAGCCTGCGCGAGCGAGGCCTCCAGGGCGTCGGCGTCGGCCATCTCGATCGAGGCCGGAACGTCTCCCATGGCCAGAACCTTCACACGAGTGCGGCGGATCGCTTCGTCGACCGGATCGGCTGGCGGGAGTCGGTCGCCGTGGACACCGTTGGCGCCGATGGAGGCGAGGAAGATGAAGAACTCGTTCTGGGCCGGCGGCGCCCACTTGCAGACGGCGATGCGTCCTTGAGGCCGGACGACCCGGCAGGCCTCGATGAGGGCCAGCTCAGGGTCCAGCGCGTACTGCAGAGCGTTGAACGAGGTCACGACATCAAACGAGCTGTGCGGCCACGGCAGACGCTCCATCAACCCGAGCCGGAACTCGCCCGCGGGCACCCGCTCGAGCGCCAGCGCGATGGTGTCGGGGTCGGCATCGAGTCCGTGCACGGTCGCCCCGCGCTGGGCGGCGAACACGCAGAAGCCTCCGTCGCCGCAGCCGAGATCGAGCACCGACGTGGCACCGTCGACGCACGCGGCGTCAGCAACGACGCTCCACGCTGATGCGAACGGTGACGCTTGCACGGTCACGTGCCTCGAGAGGGCCGGCGGGTGTCAGGTCTGAGCGACCGGCTCCTCGATGCTGATCAGCAGACGGTGGTAGTGAACGTTGCCGAAGCCCGCCAGCAACTCCTGCTCTTCGGGACTCGGATCGCCGTAGTAATGGGGCTCTGACAGCTCGACGAGCTCGATCAGGCGCCCGACAGCCTGCTGATCGATGTTGGCGAAGTGGTCGAGGTGAGCCTTGGAGCTCTCGTATTCCTCGAAGACGTGGATCACCGGCCGGTCGCCGTCGTCGATGAAGTAGTGGTAGGTCAGGACGCCGTAGTCCTTTTCCTGGACGTCCTTGATGAACGTCTTGAAGATGCCGACGACCTCGTCGAGATCGTTCTTGTCCAGCGACATGGTCACCGCGGTGCGCACCGAAGGCATGGTTCTCCTCAGGGGATGAGATTGACGAAAGAGACGGGGGTCAGTCCCGTTGCCAGACCTTGGGACCACGCCCGCCCAGGCTCGCCAGGTAGCCCTCGTCAGCCTTTGACTCGCCCCACAGAATCTCCATGATCCGCTTGCTGATCCTCCAGCCCGCCGGCGTCCGTCGCAGCTCGTCGTGGTAGCGCGCCACCAGGATGATCGCGGCATCCGGGTTCTCCTTGAACACCTGATACGAGGTGAGGTAGGAGAGCGCGCTCGCCTGGTCGCCGTCGATGTTGACCGTGTAGACGTTGAGCAGGTGGTGCTGCCAGATGATCGTCGCCGTCGCCTCCGCGATCCACCCCGCCAATGCGTCACCACCCACGACCGGATCGCCGTTGCCGTACTGGGCCCAGATGTCGTCGGCCAGCGCGCTGCGCACGCCCTCGGTGTCGAACGAGTCGACCGACGCCGAGTAGCGGTACAGGACGTCTTCGATGTCATTGCGGTCCTGCAGGGCCTGGAGGCCCGCGGTGTCGACGGGCGTGTCCTTCGTGGCGCTCATGGTCTCCCTCTCTCTTTCGCGGCGGCTGAGCTTACTTCGATTCAGTTTAAGCGCGCCGGGCCCGTACCGTCAAGGCGCTCCCGGGGCGGACGCGTCTGACTCCGCGGCCGGGGCGGACGCGAGACGGCCTCAGCGGGAGGTGTAGCCGGCGTCGACCGCGAGCGCGGCACCCGTCACGTAGGAGGACTCGTCGGAGCACAGCCAGAGGCTGGCCTGTGCGACCTCGTGGGGCTGGCCGAAGCGCCCGAGCAGGCTGATCTGCGGGGCGAACTCCGCTTCGGTCATGCCAACGGTCTCGAGCGCGCCGCGGATCATCGGGGTGTCGATCGCTCCGGGGCAGACCGTGTTGACGCGGATCCCGCGGGGGGCGTTCTCGAGCGAGGCCACCTTCGTGAGGCCGATGACGGCGTGCTTCGCCGCGGTGTAGGCCGCGTTGTTCGGCTGCGGCCGGAATGAGCTCACCGAGCCGATGTTCACGATGGCCCCGCCGTCACCCTGCTCCAGCATCTGGGCGATCTCGTACTTGAGACAGAGCGCCACGCCCTTGAGGTCGACGGCGAGGATGCGGTCGAACTCCTGCTCATCCAGGTCGACGATCGGGTGCGAGTCGGGGGTCACCGCGGCGTTGTTGACAGCGCAGTCCAGGCGTCCGTAGCGCGACACCGCGGCGCGCACCATGGCTTCCGCGTCGTCGGCCTTGGAGACATCGGTGGCGTAGAACGTCGCCGAGCCCCCGTCCTGCTGGATGCGCTCGGCGGTCGCCTCACCCAGGCCTTCGTTGATGTCGCTCACGAGCACGTGCGCTCCGGCGGCGGCGAAGACCCGAGCGGTCGCCTCGCCCATCCCCATGGCTGCGCCCGTCACGATCGCGACCTTGCCGTCGAGGACTCTTGCGGTCATCGCTCCTGCACCTTTCTCTCTCTCCGCGCGCCGTGCCGGCAGCGGCTGCGGCGGTGTCTGCGGTCAATAACTGAAGTCAGCTCGACAGCGCGTCGCCGAACCCGTCGGCCGCATATTGACACGTCCCCGCTCGCGTTGCTACCTTGTGTTGACCTGAACTTAGTTCGATTTGCCAGAGGCACGAGAGGGGAGCGGATGGCTGACTACGACGTCATCGTGTTGGGCACCGGGGCTGCCGGGCTCACGGCCGCGGTCACCGCCGCGGAGCTGGGCGCGAGCGTCGGCCTGTTCGAGAAGGGCGCGACGATCGGCGGCACAACCGTGTACTCGGGCGGAATGATCTGGATCCCGCTCAACCAGCACGAGCCGCCGGAGAAGGGCGACACGCGCGAGCAGGCGATCGATTACCTCCGTGCGCTGTCGAACGACACGATCTCCGACGAGATGGCGGACACGTACATCGACGTCGGCCCTGAGATGGTGCGGTGGCTGGACGAGCGCACGCCGGTCAAGTTCCGCGCGGTTCCCGATTTCCCGGACTACCACCCCGAGCAGCGCGGCGGATTGGCGCAGGGCGGGCGCTCGCTGGAGACGGCGATCTTCCCGTACGGCGAGCTGGGCGAATGGGGGGATCGCGTCCACATCTCGCCGTACTACCCGAGCTACCACCTCACGATCGGCGAGACGACGCTCGGCCAGGCGATCCCGGAGGAGCTCACCGCCGAGGAGATGCAGCGCCGGGCCGACAACGACGAGCGGGGAATGGGCCTCGCGCTCGGTGGCCGGCTGCTGAAGGCGTGTCTGGACCGTGGCGTCGAGCCGCAGACGAGCCACCGTGGCGTCGAGCTGATCATGGAGGAGGACGGCAAGGTCGCGGGCGTCGTGTTCGAGACTCCGGAAGGCCGCCGGGAGGTCCACGCGCCCAACGTGGTCATCGCCACCGGCGGGTTCGAGCGTAACGAGGACCTCAAGCGCGCATTCCTGCGCGGGCCGTGCACACACACGGTCGCGGTCGAGACGAATGAAGGCGACGGCCTGAAGATGGCCATGCGCGTCGGCGCGATGCTGGGAAACATGCGCGAAGCGTGGTGGATGCCGATGATCGAGTTGCCGACGGACATCGTGCCGACGGGCCAGCAGCTGCTGACCTACGAGCGGACGCTGCCGGGCGCGATCATGGTCAACCGCGAGGCCAAGCGGTTCACGAACGAGGCCGCGAACTACAACGCCTTCGGCGCGGCGTTCCACGAGCAGGACACGATCATGGGCGTCTATCGCAACCTGCCGTGCTGGCTGGTCTTCGACCAGACGTGGTTGGACAAATACGGCTTTGCCGGCGGCCTCGGCGGCACCGAGAAGGCCCGGACGGATTGGATCACGTCCTCTGACACGGTCGCGGGCCTGGCCGAGAAGCTCGACATCCCCGCGGACGTGCTCGAGCAGACCGTCGAGCGCTTCAACGCCAACGCGCGTGATAACCATGATCCCGACTGGAAGCGGGGCTGGAGCGCGCAGGACCAGTGGTGGGGCGATCCGACGCTCCGCGACGGGACACCGAGGGCGTCGCTCGGTCCGCTCGAGAGTGCGCCCTTCTACGCGATCCAGGTCTTCAGCGGCACGCTGGGGACCAAGGGCGGCCCGCTCACCGACACCCGCGCCCGCGTGCTCGATGTCGACGGCGACGTGATCGAGGGCCTCTACGCCGCGGGGAACGCGATGTCCTCGCCGCTCGGGATGACCTACGGCGGAGCCGGCGGCACGCTTGGGCCCGCGATGGTCTTCGGCTACCTGGCGGGACGCGACATCGCTCAACGCACCGGCGTCACCGATTCGGCGGCGCTGGCCGGCGCGTCCGGCCGCGCATAACCACACTTCACGACGAGGGAGAGCAAGGGATGGAATCGAGCGTCATCGCGGAGCGGCACGGGACCGAGGTCACGGGCTGCCCGGTCATGCACCACGACTTCTCCAAGACGCGGGAGATGGGCGACTACTGGGCGCTGGCCAATGAGCTGCGCGAGAGCTGCCCGCACTTCTACAACAAGTACGCGGAGGGCGGCTACTGGGTGTTCACGCGCCATGAGGCCGTGAACGACATCTACAAGACGCCGGAGATCTTCTCGAGTGCGTCGATCACGCCGTGGGAGCCGGATCCCATCTACCGGTTCGTGCCGACCCAGGTCGATGCCCCCGATCACATCAAGTACCGCCGCATCCTGAACCCCTGGTTCTCGCCGAAGGCGATGGAGGCCGCGGCGCCGATGATCAGGGAGACGTGCCGGAGCTTCATCGAGCCGATCGTGCCCAAGGGCGAATGTGACTTCTTCGAAGAGTTTGCGCTGCGCTTCCCGACCGCGGCGTTCCTGAGCGTGATCGGGGTGCCGACCTCTTACACGGAGGTGTTCGTGGGGTGGGTCGACGCGTTCTTCGGCGGCTTCGGCGGTGACCCCGAGGGCGCGGCGGGGATGGCCACCGCGCTCGGCGAGATGCGGGTGTTCTGGTCCGAGCAGCTTGAGAACCGTCGCCGAGAGGGCCATCGGGAGGGCGACCTGTTCTCGTACCTGCTCGAGTCCACATTCGACGATAAGCCCATTGACGACGAGGTGCTGCTCGACATGTGCACGGTGCTCACGCTCGCCGGGCTCGACACCACTCGCGCCGAGCTCGCGTACATGTTCCACCACCTGGCCCAGCAACCGGAGCATCGCCAGCGGCTGCTCGACGAGCCGGAGATCATCCCGCTCGCGGTCGAGGAGACCCTGCGGTACTACACGATCATCTTCGGCGACGGGCGCAAGGTCACCCGTGACGTCGAGTTCCACGGCGTGCAGCTGAAGAAGGGCGACATGGTCTACGGGCTCGTGTCGGGCGCGAACCGCGACCCCAGACACTGGGAGCAGGCTGACGAGTTCGTCATCGACCGCAAGCGCAACAACCACTTCGGGTTCGCGAGCGGCCCGCACCGGTGCCTTGGAATGCACCTTGCGAGGCGCGAGATGGCGATCGCGGTCGACGAGTGGCTGAAGGTGATCCCCGAGTTCGAGCTCGCCACCGACGCTCAGCTGTTCGAGCGCGGCGGCGGCGCGATGATGTCGCTGAGCACGCTGCCGCTGCGCTGGGAGGTGAAGTCGTGAAGCTCCAGGTCAGCACCGCATGCCAGGGCCACGGTCGCTGTTACACGCTCGCCCCGCAGCTCCTCAGCTGCGACGACGAGGGCTACGTCACGATTCGCGGTGGCGACCCGATCGAGGTGCCCGACGATCTGGTCGAGCTCGCTCGCGAGGTCGAGGGCAGCTGCCCGGAGAGCGCCATCAGCCTCATCGACGAGTAGGGGCACGTCGGACAGTGACGCGCCGAGCTCGTCCGATCAGCGGCGAGCCTGGCCGGCCACCGCGCCCCGGGCTGCCTCGCGCAGCGCGCCCCAATCGGTGAGCTTGACCCGCGGTCGTCCGGGGACCGACGCCACACCGGCGGCGGTCTCGATCGCGTCAATGGCCTGCCAGCCCTCCCAGGTGACCGCATGGGCGGCCGACGTCGCGATCATCGCCTCGATGTCGTCGGCGACGGGGCGGTTGACACGGCCGGCGGCGGCGTCCTCGAGGATCTTGACGACGGTGTCCTGCGCATCCTTCTTGTTGGTTCCGATCACTCCCGAGGGACCGCGCTTGATCCAGCCGGACACGTACTCCCCGACCTGATGGGTGCCGTCCGCGTCGGTCACCCGTCCGCCCTCGTTGCAGATCAGGCCGCGCCGCTCGTCGAACGGGATCTCGTCGACGGGCTGCCCGGTGTAGCCGATCGAGCGGAACACCAGCTGGGCCGGGATCTCCTCGAAGGTGCCGGTGCCGCGCGCGGCCAGCGAGCCATCGTCGCGGCGGGAGATCGCGTTGTTCTCGATCCTGACGGCGCGGACGTGGCCGTCGTCGTCGCCGAGCAGCTCGACCGGAGAGGCGAGAAAGCGAAAGCGGATGGTGATCGGCTTGCCGGTCTTCGGGCGCTCGGCGTACTCCTGCACGATCTCGACGTTGCGCCGGCGGGTCTTGTCGGCATCCTGGAGTGCGATCGCCGACAGCTCGTCCAGCTCGGCGCCGACGACCTCGACGTCGCCGCGCTCGAGTTCGCCCATCTCGAGCAGCTCGGGATTCGTGAAGGCCGCCTGGAGCGGGCCGCGGCGGGCCAGGATCGTGACCTCCTCGATCCCGCTGGCGGCCAGCACCGCGATCGCGTGGTCCGCCGTGTCGGTGATGGCGAGCTCAGACGGCGCCAGCGCCAGCATCCGCGCGACGTCGATCGCGACGTTGCCCGCCCCGACGACCACCGCATGCTTGGCCTGCAGGTCGACCTCCAGGCCCGAGTGGTCGGGGTGGCCGTTGTACCAGGCGACGAACTCGGTCGCGGCATGCGAGCCGCGGAGTTCCTCGCCGGGAATCCCCAGCCGCTTGTCGATCGACGTACCGATCGTGTAGCAGACCACGTGGTAGCGCTCCAGCAGGTCCCGGCGGGTGATGTCGGCGCCGAGCTCGACGTGGCCGAAGAACCGGAAGCGCTCGTGCTGGGAGGTCTTGTCGTAGACGCGGGTGACCGACTTGATCTTCGGATGGTCGGGGGCCACGCCTGACCGGACCAGTCCGTGCGGGGTGGGGAGGCGGTCGTACAGGTCGACTGAGAACGGCGGCTCGTCGACCGCCAGCAGATGGCCCGCGGCGTAGAAGCCGCTGGGTCCAGCACCAACGATCGCGGCTCGGAGGGGAGGGTCGGCGCTCATGGACGCACCACACAAACTGAATTCAGCATGGGTGAAACTCCCTCTCGACTGATCCACCAGATGCTTCTGCTTGACAGAAGTGACCGCCTGCCTCACAGTTCAAAACTGACTTCAGTTTAGCACGTACCGGAGGAGAATTGATGCATCGTCTCGTCATCGTTGGAGCATCGTTGGCCGGGCTGCGAGCCGGCCAGGCCGCGCGCACCGCCGGGTTCGACGGTGAGCTGGTCATGGTTGGCGATGAGCGCCACCTGCCGTACACGCGGCCCCCGCTGTCCAAGGAGCTGCTGGCGGGTGAGCACTCGGTTGATCGCGTGAGCCTCCCCTGCGACAAGCTCGACGCCGAGTGGCGCCTCGACGTAGCGGCGGCGAGCCTGGACCGCCGTCGCCGGTGTGTCGTGCTCGCCGACGGCGACGAGGTTGCCTATGACCGGCTGATCGTGGCGACGGGTTCCCGCGCGCGATCCTGGCCGGGCGCCGGCGCGGATCTGGAGTCGGTGCACGTGCTCCGCGACCTCGATGACGCGCTCGCGCTGCGAGCCGCGTTTGACGAGCAGCCGCGCGTCGCGATCGTGGGCGCGGGCTTCATCGGGTGTGAGGTCGCCCAGACCGCGCGCAAGGCGGGCCTCGAGGTCACGCTGATCGATGTCGCCGCGACGCCGATGTTGCCGCTCGGTGCGGAGCTGGGCGCCTGGTGCGCCGAGCTTCACCGTGAGCACGGCGTCGACCTGCGCCTCGGGACCGGAGTCGCCGGACTGCTCGGCCACCGCCGTGTCGAGGCGGTCGAGCTCAGCGATGGCGAGCACGTCCCCGCCGACGTCGTGGTCGTCGGCCTCGGCGCGCTCCCGAACACGGAGTGGCTGGCCGGCAGCGGGCTGCAAGTGGACCCCGGCCTCGCGTGCGACGCGACGCTGACCGCCACCGGCGACCCGGACATTCTCGGCGCCGGCGACATCGTCTCGTGGCCCCACCCGCTGGCCGACGGCGACGCGATCCGGATCGAGCACTGGACCGTCGCCGCCGAGCAGGGGCAGCTCGCCGGCCGCAACGCGCTGATGTCACCAGATGAACGCAAGCCCTATGACGCGCCGCCGTACTTCTGGTCAGACCAATACGACGTGAAGATCCAGGCCCTGGGACTGCCCGGCCGGGCCGACCGTCTCGGGATCCTCGAAGAATCGCCCGACCGGTCTCGGGTCGTGTACGCGGGCGAGCGCGATGGCCAACTCGTGGGCGTCATCGCCATCAATGCGGCCAGGCGCCTGGGCGCGTACCGGCAGGCGTTGGCAGACCCGGTCGCGTTCGAAGAGCTGCGCGCGAGGGTTGCCGCTGACCCGGGCGCGTTGGGCGCGCCCGTGGGCATGGGGGGCCGAGTGTGACGGGCGTTCCACTGGGTGCTAGCAAAGCTTCAGCTAATCAGCTTGCGCGCTAGCTAGGATCGTGCTAACCTGCTAGCACACACCCCGCAAGCTCAGGAGACTGAAATGGCTACCAGCAACACCCGCACCACCCAGAACGCCGCGACCCCGGATCTCGAAGCCGCGTCGCAGCGCATCCGCGAGGCCAATGAACGTATCGTGGCCGCCGGCTCCAAGGTGACCATCGCCTACCTCGACGGTGTCGAGCGCTACGTCGCCGGCGTCACCGACGCCGAGCGGAAGCTGGGCGAGCAGTCGCAGAACGAGGCAGTCGCGCAGATGTTCAACGCGCATGCCAAGCTGACCGAGGATCTGGTCAAGGCGACCGTTGCCGCCACGCGCGAGCTCATCCCCGCTTAGACGGTCACTCTGATGCGGCGTCGGCCGAGTTCGGCCGTCGCCGCCGAGGGGTCGTCGAGATCCCCGTGAAGGATTGGTAGATCTCCAGCATCGCCCGCCGTTGACGGGGGGTCAAACGTGGATCTTCCTTGATCGCCGCCAGTGTCTCCGAGCCCTCGTCGCCGTTCGGCGTGACGCCGGCTTGTTCATACAGCGTCTCGGCCGACACTTTGAGCGCATCGGCGATCGACTGGACCACCTGCTCGGAGGGCTCGCGCAGACCGCGCTCGATCTGTGACAGGTAGGGGTTGGAGATCCCTGCCAGTTCGGCAAACTGCCGCATGGAGTACTCGGAGATCTCCCGGTTGCGCCGGATGAACTCGCCGAGCGGTGATGCCTTGCGGTTGGCCACGTTTCAAGCATACGGCGAGTTGTGTGCGAACGCCGCCCATTGGACCCGTCGGTACCTGCTCTCATCGCGCGTCCCACTGGAACCAGCGGATGCCGATGCCGGCGAACACGATGATGTAGCCAAGGCAAACCAGCACCGAGAGGGTGTCGCGGCTGGACCACGCGTGCAGGTCAAGTACCCCGGCGAACAGCGTCATCACCGCTCCGACCGGACTCCAGCGCGCGACCGAACTCCAAAAGGAGCCAAGGTCGCCGCTCTGGCCGAGAAGCCCGAGCAGGATCAGGACGGCGAATAGCACGCGCGCGACCGCCTGGACGCTGTCGGCTGACTTCACCAGACCGACCAGCGCTTGGCCGAGGCTGAGGAACACCGCCCCAGCCAGGATCGAGACCAGCAACACCAGCGCGTACTGCCCGGCGGAGGGTGAGATGTGGTGGATCAGGCTGCCGATGATCACGACCGCGATCGCGATGATCAGGTTCGCGACGGCCTGCATCGCCAGGCGGCTGGTCATGATCGTCCAGGTGGGCGCCGGTGTGACGCGCAGCCGCTGGAACACGCCCTTCTCTCGGTCTCGCGCGACCGTGAGCGCGTAGCCGATCAGCGCCGTCGACAGTAGCCCGTAAGAGATGGCCAACCCGATCACGAACTCCGCCCCGCCGAATTTGTCGGTCGCCTTGTTCCCGCTGGTGCTTATGAGAACGAAGACGGGCAGCACCATGCTGATGATGAGCGCCCGGCGGTGCTTGAGGAACACGAGGAAGTCCGCGCGCAGTAAGGAGCTGAACACGAGCCGCAGTGGTGGTCCGGCGACCGTGCCGTGTGGTGTCTCAGCGGTTGTTGAGCTAGTCACGGATCTCGCTCCCAGTGAGACCGATGAAGACATCCTCGAGCGTCACCTCGCCGCGGGCGACCGCTCGGACGCGGGGATCGTTTTTGTGCTTCTCGATCAGATCGTGCGGGGTCTCGACCGTCAGCAGCGTGCCGTTGTCGATGATCGCGACGCGGTCGCAGACCGCCTGGGCCTCCTCCATCGAATGGGTCGTCAGCAGGATGCTTCCGCCCCCCTGCCGGATCTTCTCGATCCGGCCCCACAGCTGGCGGCGCGATTGCGGATCGAGACCGGCGGTTGGCTCGTCGAGCAGCAGCAGCGCGGGATCGTGAACGACCGCGATGTACAGGGAGAGGCGTTGCTGCTGTCCGCCCGAGAGCTGCTTGAACGGCTTGTGCGCTTCGTCCTCGAGTCCGATCACGCGCAGGCCGTCAGCGATCTGCTGGTCGGAGAGCCGCACCCCGTAGAGCCCGGCGTATAGCCGCACGATCTGCGTAATCTTCAGCTCGGATTGGAAGCTGGTCGCCTGGAGCTGCACGCCCATTCGGGCCCTGGCCTGGGTGGGGTGGCGCATGCTGTCGATGCTGTCGAGCAGGATCGTCCCGGAGCGAGGCTTCACCAGCCCTTCGATCGCGCTCAGCGTGCTCGTCTTGCCCGCACCGTTTGGCCCGAGCAGTCCGAAGATCTCCCCCCGGCGGATCTCGAAACTGATCGAGTCAACCGCCGTCTTCGGCCCGTAGGCGACCGTCAGGTCGCTTACCTGGAGGATCCGGGCAACCCCGGCGACAGCAGGGATGTCAGCTCGGCCGTCCTCCGCAGGTACCTTGTCTTGGTCGCTGGGGGCCGACTCGGGCGCCAGCAGCAGCGATCCGTCCTCGTGCTCCTCGGCGACGACGTATGCGAGTGCCTGTCCGCCCCTCAGCACCTGCACCCTCTCCGTCACAGTCGCCCAGCGTAGCGTCTCGACAGCACGTTACTCGCCGCACCCGGAGCTACGGAGACCGTCGCGACCCGCGATCGGTTGGTTCGTCACGGCGTCAGGCCGCAGCTCGCAGGAGTGCTCCTTTCACGACGAGCCTTCCCTCTCTGATCGTTGCCTCTGGCGGGGCAGGCCAAACGCTCCTTGAACGGGGCTAGGATGCGATCCGGGCGGCGAGTGCCGCGGGCTTGGATGCCGATCCCAAGCTTGGGATTGGTCGGCTTCACCTATCGGCAGACCGGAAGGCATCATGGACATCGGAATCATCGGAGCGGGACACATCGGCGGGTCGCTGACGCGTCGCCTCGCAGCGCTCGGTCACGCCGTCCGAGTGTCGAACTCTCGCGCCCCGGAGACCCTGGCCGAGTTGGCCGCGGAGACCGGCGCCACCGCGGTCTGGGCACGCGAGGCCGCCACCGACGCTGACCTCGTCATCCTCAGCATCCCGCAGAAGAACGTCGTCGATCTCGCTTCTGGCGTCGTCGCCGGGACCAGGCCGGGCGCGCCGGTCATCGAGACCAACAACTACTACCCGCGCGAGCGCGACGGCCTCATCGCCGCGATCGAAGCCGGCACGCCGGAGAGCGTCTGGGTCGGGGAGCAGCTCGGGGCGCCCGTCTTCAAGGTGTTCAACGGGATCTTCTGGAAGCACCTGCTCGAGGGTGGGCTGCCGCGCGGCACTGCTGGGCGCATCGCGCTCCCGGTCGCCGGCGACGACGCCGCCGGCAAGCAGGTCGTCTTCGGCCTCGTCGACGAGCTTGGCTTTGACCCGGTCGACGGCGGGCCGCTGGCCGAGTCCTGGCGACAACAGCCAGGCACACCGGTCTACGGCGCCGACCTCGACGCCGAGTTAGCGATTCGCGCGCTCGCAGAGGCCTCACCCGAACGCCCAGACGCATTCCGCGCGGCGGAGTGACACCCGGGCCGGGGTGGCGGTCCCGCCGACCAGATCAGGTCATCTACTGGCACGAGCGCCGACCTGTGGGCTCACGAATCAGTTATCTACGCGGTCGCGGCAGCCCCGGGCGAAGCGGTGCTGGCGGCGGATACGACAGGGTCTTCGTTAAGCCATCGAGCACCGACGGTCTCGGCGATGCTCGCATCGGTTCCACCGCCGGCGAGCCCGAGGGGGGCGACGCAGGCGAGCTCGCGCAGGCCGCCGAGAGCGCTTTGAGCCAGCTCGGGTAGCGCGGCGCTGACGACGACGAGCGCAGGCTGCAGCAGGCCCGCGGTCTCGATCAGCGTGCGCAGCGGAGTGTCGGCTCCGAGATAGGTGATCCGCCAGCCGTGCGCTCGGAGCGCGAGCCCGAAGCAGATCAACCCGAGATCGTGTTGATCTCCGGGAACGCAGGCGAGGAGTGCGTGTGGACCCCGACCGCGCCCCCAGCCGCGCGCCAGGGCGAGGAGACGGCCGCGTAGCAGCGCGCTGGCGAAGTGCTCCTGTGCGACCGATGCCTCAGCGCGCGCCCAGCGATCGCCGAGCTCGTGGAGGTAGGGAAGGACCGCGTCCTGCAGGACGCTCTCGAGCGGGTAGGAACCCAGGAGCCGGTCGAGCACGGAATGCGCGCCGACGTCGTCGAATCCGTCGAGTGCGTGGCGCAGCTGCTCGCCGAGCGCAGCTGCCGTCGGTGCCCCGCTTCCGTCATCTGTTCCGGCGGCGGCGTCAGGTCGCGCCGGCGGGTCAGCTCCTGCGAGCCGAGCCGCCTCGGCCGCCGATAGGCCTTGCTCGAGATGCTGGAGCATGCGACGGATCCGCCGCTCGTCGTCCTCGCCGTAGAGACGGAATCCGCCGTCGGTGCGAGTGGGCGACAGGATCCCGTACCGACGCTCCCACGCGCGGAGGACCTCCGGCGTGACCCCGACGCGGCGGCTCAGCTCCCCGATCCGCACGGGCCCGCGATCGGCGTCAGGAGCACTCATGCGATGAGTGTACAGACTCTCGACAGACTCTTGACAACTTCTGGACGACTCTGTACGGTCCTTGGACAGTCTCTATACAAAGGAGTTTTCTCGAATGAAAAGGTCGTTCGTCGCAGCGCTAGCCGTCGCCGTCCTCGGCGCGATGACAGTCGGTGTGGTCGTCTCATCAGCATCTTCACCGCACAAGCCCGCCAAGAACATCGTCCAGACGGCCGTCGCCGCCGGTTCGTTCAAGACGCTCGTCTCGCTCGTCAAGCAGGCGGGCCTCGCGGGCGCCCTCTCCGAGAAGGGGCCGCTGACCGTGTTCGCACCGACGGACGCCGCGTTCGCGAAGGTGCCCAAGGCGACTCTCGCCGCACTCGCCAAGGACAAGTCGAAGCTCAAGGCCGTCCTGCTCTACCACGTGGCCAAGGGCAAGCTCACGGCCGCGAAGGTCGTGAAGCTGCACTCGGTCAAGACACTCGACGGCCAGTCGCTGAAGGTCCGCGTCAGCCACGGCGTGGTCACGGTCGGCGGCGCGCGCGTCATCAAGACCGACATCGGCGCTTCAAACGGCGTGATCCACGTGATCAACAAGGTGCTGATCCCGCGCTGACTCACCCCACCTCGTCAGGGCGCCGCGCCGCGGCACCCTGACCGGGAGGGCCTACGCACAGCGCCGAGCGTACGAAAAAGCCACGATGACGACACTCACACTTCCCCATCCACCCGCCAGCGCGAGGCTGCGCGGACGGTGCGACCCTGTTCGGCGCGTTGCGTCCCTCGTACCGGTGTCGCCGATCCTGAGCGGACAGGGACTGAGCGCCACCGCTGGGCCTGCTCTGCCAGCGTCGGTCGGGCCCGGTGTGACGAAGGGTGGTCGCTGAGATGAGGGTTGCTGTGGTGGGTGCCGGGGTCTCGGGGCTGGTGGTGGCGCATCTGCTGCACCGGGCGAATGACGTCACGGTGTTCGAGGCGAATGACTATGCGGGCGGGCACACGAATACGGTCCGCGTCGACACGCCGAACGAGACGCATCACGTCGACACCGGGTTCATCGTCTTCAATGACCGCAACTATCCGAACTTCGAGCGGCTGCTCGAGCGCCTGGGGGTCGGCTGGCAGCGGTCGACCATGAGCTTCAGCGTCAGCGACGGGATGGGGGACTTCGAGTACAGCAGTGCGTCTGTCAGTGGCCTGTTCGCCAAGCGCGCGCACCTCCTGACTCCATGGTTTCACCGGATGGTCGCTGATCTCGCTCGGTTCAACCGCGCCGCTGGAGAGCTGCTTGGCGATCGTGCCGAGGACGTCTCGCTTGGAGACTGGCTGGAGCGTCATCGTTTCTCACGGGCGTTCATCGAGCGGCTGATCGTGCCTCAGGCGTCGGCGGTGTGGTCGGCCGCGCCCCGGCAGATGTGGAGTCTTCCCGCCCGTTTCTTGGTGGAGTTCTTCGACAGTCACGGCATGCTGTCGTTCCGCGGTCGGCCTCGCTGGCGGACCGTTCGCGGAGGATCGGCCCAGTACGTGGAAGCGCTGATCCGGCCGTTCTCCGGTCGGGTGCGGCTTCGCACGCCGGTCGATGCCGTCACGCGCCACGCCGATCACGTGCTGGTCAAGCCGCGTGGTGGTGAGGCAGAGCGCTTCGACGAGGTGGTCCTGGCGACCCATTCGGACCAGGCACTGGCGCTGCTGCGCGACGCCAGTGATCGTGAGCACGAGATCCTCGGCGCGATCCCCTATCAGAACAACGAGGCGGTGCTCCACACCGACGTGCGGATGCTGCCCCGCCGCCGCCGCGCGTGGGCGAGCTGGAACTACCACCTGCTCCCCGAGCCGAAGGGCGCGAGCACCGTCACCTACCACATGAATCGTCTTCAGTCGCTGCGCGCCGAGCGGGAGCTCTGTGTGACACTCAATCGCACCGAGGCGATCGACCCGGCTCATGTGATCCGCACGATCCGTTACGCGCACCCGGTATACACGGCCGCGGGGGTCAAGGCGCAGGCGCGGGTGGATGAAATCGACGGGCGCAACCGGACGCACTTCTGCGGCGCCTACTGGGGCTGGGGATTCCACGAGGACGGCGTTGGCAGCGCGCTACGAGTCGGCGAGCGCTTCGGGGCGTGGCTGTGAGCGCGAGCTGCATCTACGAGGGCACGATTCGCCACCGGCGCGTCGACCCCCGCCGCGAGTTCAGCCATCGACTGGCGCTGGCCTACCTCGACCTAGACGAACTCCCGGGGCTGCTTGACGGCCGACTGGTCGCCCGCCGCCCGGGACTGGTCCGCTTTCGCCGCGGCGATTACCTCGGCGATCCCGCTGTACCGCTGCACCGCGCCGTGCGCGACGTGGTGGAGGACCAGACCGGCGCGCGGCCCGAGGGCCCGATCCGCCTGCTGACACAGCTGCGGTCCTTCGGGCACTGCTTTAACCCCGTCAGCTTCTACTACTGCTTCGCGCCGGGCGGCGATCGTGTTCAGGCGCTGGTCGCGGAGGTGACGAACACCCCCTGGGGGGAGCGGCACGCCTACGTGATCGAAGGCAAGCCGCGTGACTCTGGGGTGCTCGCTGGTCAGTTCGACAAGGCGCTTCACGTCTCGCCGTTCATGGGCATGGATCATCGCTACGAGACCCGGGCAGCTACGCCCGCCGAGACGTTGTCGATCCACATCTCATCGAGCCGTGCCGGCGCCACCGTGTTCGACGCGACGCTGGCGCTGCGCCGCCGGGAGCTGACGCGCGCGTCGATCGCCAGGATCACCGCGCGTTACCCGCTCGCGACGGTGCGGGTGCTGGCCCTTATCTATGCGCGTGCGCTGGGGCTGAAGCTCGCGGGCGTGCCCGTCCACCCCCATCCGCGGGCGGGACAGGCATGAGCGCCTCGCTCGCTCGCCGGCTGGTGTCGATCCTTGTGCGGCGGATCACGGTTGGCAGCCTGCTCGTCGTGGAGGGCGACGAGCGGCGCTTGTACGGCTCTGGGGCGCCCGCCGCGACCGTCTGGATCGACTCGTCGCGGACGTGGCCGAAGCTGTTGCGCGGCAGCCGCGGGATGGCCGAGGCGTTTGCCCAAGGCCTGTGGGACTCGCCCGATCTGGTGGCGTTGATCAGGCTGGCAGCGCGCAACGCCGCCGGCTTCGACCGGTTGCGCTCGTGGCTCGCGCCGGTCCGGTGGCCGCTGCTGCGCGCCGCAGCGCTGTTGCGCCGCAGCACCAAGCGCCGGCGCCGGCGCGACATTGCCGCGCACTACGACCTCGGCAACGAGCTGTTCGCGCGAATGCTCGATCCGACGATGAGCTACTCGTGTGCAGTCTTCGAGCGAGCGGGGATGACGCTTGAGCAGGCGCAGGTCGCGAAGCTCGAGCGTGTCTGTGAGCAGCTCGACCTCGGTCCAGAGGATCGCGTGCTCGAGATCGGAACGGGCTGGGGTGCGTTCGCGCTTCATGCCGCCGCGACGCGCGGCTGCCACGTGACCACCACCACGATCTCGCGCGAGCAGCACGATTATGCCGTCGAGCGGGTCCACAGCGCCGGACTGAGCGACAGGGTCGCGGTGCTGATGGAGGACTACCGCGACCTGCGCGGCACCTACGACAAGCTCGTCTCGATCGAGATGATCGAGGCGGTCGGATGGGCACACTTCGGCACCTTCTTCGCCAAGTGCTCCGAGCTGCTCGCTCCCGACGGCGCGATGCTGCTGCAGGCGATCACGATCGACGACCGCGCCTACGAGGTGGAAAAGGCATCGAAGTCGTTCATCAACACGCACATCTTCCCCGGCGGATGCCTGCCCTCGCTCGAAGTCATCGCCCGTAACGTGGCCCGCCGGAGCGACCTGCAAGCGGTGGGGCTCGAGGACCTGACGCCGCACTACGTCGAGACGCTGCGGCGCTGGCGAAAGACGTTCACCGCCCACGCCGCCACGCTCGCGGAGCGCGGATACGACGAACGCTTCCGTCGGCTGTGGACGCTGTACCTCGCCTACTGCGAAGCCGGCTTTGCGGAGCGACGGATCTGCGCCGTCCAGCTGCTCCTGACCAAGCCCGGGTCCCGGATCACCTCACGCACGTTCCGGACAGGCTCTGGCCACAGCCAGCAGCTCGACCTTTCGCTGAGCGCATGATCCCTTCGCTGCTCGACTATGTGCTCGACCGCACGGTGATTGCCGGCTATACGACCGTCGGCTACCGGGTCCGCAGCCGGGGGTGGAGCGCGTCTGAGCTACAGCGGATGGAGGGCAAGGTCGTGCTGGTGACTGGCGCGAGCTCGGGGCTTGGCCTTGCCGCCGCCGAGGGCTTTGCCCATCTCGGCGCTACGGTCTGGCTCGTCGTCCGCAGCCCGGAGCGCGGCGAGCAGGCGCGCATACGGATCGTCGAGCGGTCCGGTAACGACGAGGTGCATGTGGGGGTCTGCGACCTCAGCGAGCTCGAGTCGGTCCGGCAGTTCGCCAAACGCTTTCGAGACCGGGCTTCGCGCCTCGACGTGCTGGTCAACAACGCCGGGGTGATGACCGAACGGCGCGAGGTTTCAGCCGATGGGATCGAGCTCACGCTCGCGACCAACGTCGTCAGCCCGTTCCTGCTCACCAAACTGCTGATCCCGCTGCTTCGAGAGAGTGCCCCGGCGCGGATCATCAACGTGTCCTCGGGTGGCATGTACACGCGGAAGCTCAGGGTCGATGACCTGCAAAGCGAGCGCGAACAGTTCGACGGGCCGACGGTGTACGCCCGCACCAAGCGCGCGGAGGTCATCCTCACCGAGCTCTGGGCAGAGCAGTTGGCCGGCACCGGAATCGTGGTCCACTCGATGCACCCGGGATGGTCCGACACCCCCGGCGTGCGATCCTCGCTGCCACGGTTCTACAACCTGACACGGCCGCTGCTCAGAACGCCGGCGCAGGGCGCCGACACGATCGTATGGCTCGGTGCCGCCGCCGAACCGGGCCGCAGCTCCGGCAGATTCTGGCACGACCGCCGACCGCGCCCCACGCACCTCCTGCCGTGCACGAGGGAGACGCCGCGGGAGCGCGAGCGGCTCCTCTCCGAGTGCGTACGGCTCAGCGGTTGGCATGACGCGTCCGTTCCCACCGCGTCGACTTCAATTCCAGGAAGAGAATCCTGATGGCCCACTACCGCGCAACGCTCGACATCCAGCAACCCCGCGAGGACGCATTCGCCTACCTCAGCGATTTCTCCACAACCAGGGAATGGGATCCGGGCGTGGTCGAGGCCGAGCGCCTCAACGGTCAAGCGGTGGGCGAGGGAACTGAGTTCTGGCTCGTGGCCGAGTTTCTCGGCCGCAAGAACGAGCTGACCTATCGGACCGTCGAGTACGACCCCCCGTATGCCGTTACCTTCCTCGGCGAGAACGCGACCGTCATCTCGCGCGACAGGATCACGTTCGACTCGACCGCCGCGGGCACACGCGTCACCTACGACGCCGACCTCGCGCTGAAAGGCCTGCTCAGGATCGCCGACCCGCTCCTGGCGCTCGCGTTCAACCGCCTCGGGGATCGCGCTCTTGCCGGTCTCAGGCGCACGCTCGCGCCCTCGTAGCCGCAAAGCTCCGACGTCGCCGGGTGCGAACTAGCGGTGCTTCCTCTGTGTACGGTCGGGCGGGGTGGTTCATTGACGGTGGCATGGCGCGCGGGAGCCCGGACGCGTCCGCGGGCGCTCGCACGATCACCGTCACGGGATTGAACGCGGCGCAGTGGCCGTTGACGAACCCGGGCACGGTGGCCGCCATGCTTATCGCGGGTCATCGGGCGACGCGGTTACCCGCTGAGCGTGCGCTGAACCATTAATGCACATGGTGAAAAGGTCACCTGGCGCGACGCGCGCTCGTCTAACGTGAGGCGAGACAACTATCGAATGGGACACATGAACAGTTCACAACAGAAGGTCGTGCAGTATCTCAGCGAGGCTCGCGCAAGCGAGAACGCGCTCGTGCGCACGCTCCAGTCTCAGATCGCGATGACTCCGCGCGGGTCCTACCGCTCCGCCCTGGGCAAGCACCTCGACGAGACCCAAGGGCACGCCCAGCAGGTCGCCGATCGCTTGGACGCGCTTGACGGCGGTGCGAATCCGATCGCGGCCGTGGTCGGCTTCTGGGAGGACGTGATCGGGCAGGCGCTCGCGTTGAGCAAGACCCCGCTGGATCTTCTGCGCGGCGCGGGCGGTGAGGAGAAGGTGCTCAAGAACGCCAAGGACGCGTGCGCCACCGAAGCGTTGGAGATCGCTACCTACACCGCGATCGAGCGGCTTGCGCGCGCCGTGGGTGATGATGACACGGCCGATCTGGCCCAGCGCATCCTCGCCGACGAGGAGCGGATGCTGCAGCGCATCATGCGCGAGATCCCGACGCTGACCGACGCGGTGCTCCGCGCCGAGGTCAAGGGGCAGCCCTCCTACGACATCGCCACCACCGGAGCGGGCGAGGCGGTCACGCACGCCGGGGCGGCGACCACCCGCGCCGCGGGCAAGACCACGGCCGCTGCCAAGCGCACCGCTCGGCAGGCCCGCAAGGTCCCGGGCGTGGCCCGCGTCGAAGGTCAGGTCAAGGGGGCCGTCGCCGGAGCCGATGATCTGGCGATCGCGCGCTATGACAGCCTGACGGCCGACGAGATCACCGCCAAGCTGCCCGCGCTGTCGCAGATCGACCTGGCCAAGATCGACTCCTACGAGCGCACGCACCAGAACCGCACCACGATTCTCAGCCGAATCACCCCGCTGCGCGGCAACGAGCCGTGGCCGGGCTATGACGAGCTGACCGCCCCCGAGGTGCAGGCCGTGCTCGCCGAAGGTGACGACGAGCGCGTCCAGGAGGTCCTCTCCTACGAGCGCGCCCACAAGGACCGCGCCGGCGTCCGTCACGCCGCTGAACGCGAAGTCACACACGCGTAAACGCTCACCGATTCCTCCACCGCCCAGACATCAAGCGGGCGGTGGAGGAATCATGGCAGCACAGCCCGCGGTCAGAACACGATCTTGACGCCGCTGTTTCCTCTGGCAGTCGGCTTCGCCCAACTCAAGCCACGCGCAGACCCCCGCGTTCTCCAGCACCGACCGATGTCCGGCCCGTCGTCCCCCTCGAGCAGGTGAGTCCACGTCGCCCGCGCCCGCCCGAGGCGTTAGCGGGTTTGCAAGAGCTGCCTTAGCGTGCAGGCACAAACTACATACGAGAGAAGACGATGACCACAACCAGCGAAAGTCAATCCTTGGCGGTAGCACGTCCGCGACGCCGCGACGGCACCGGCGCGCCGGTGCTGACGCGCCACCGCGGTGGCAACGGGCAGCCGCTGGTCCTGGTGCACGGGCTCGGGCTCAGTTGGCGTTCCTGGCAGCCAGTGCTCGACGCCCTTGAGGGCCGCCACGACGTGATCGCGATCGATCTCCCCGGCTTCGGCGAGAGCCTGCCGCTTCCCGATGGCGCCGCTCCAACCCCGACCCGATTGGCTGATGCAGTCGAGTCCGAGCTGGACCGCCTCGGCCTGGACGCGCCAGCGCTGGTCGGCAACTCCCTCGGCGGCTGGGTCGCGCTCGAGCTGGCGCGACGCGGCCGGGCGGCGCGCGCGGTCGTCATCTCGCCGTCGGGACTCGAGTCGCCTCTAGAACGCGCCCTAGTCATCGCCCTCAACGAGCAGATGCGACTCCGCGCGCGCTTCGGCGCGCCGCTGGGGCAATGGCTGACTGGGACGGCGCTGGCCCGCGTCATGCTGTTCGGCGGCCTGCGGAGCCAGCCATGGCGTTTGTCGCCGGACGCGGCCGCCCGCGACCTGCACGACTTCGCCTACTCGCCGGGCTTTCAGTCCACGCTGAGCTCGACCGTCGCTACCCACGCAGCGATGCGGCTCGGCGAGATCGAGGTGCCGGTCCGGGTCGCCTACGGGACGCTCGACCTGATGCTCGGTGTCTTCACCGCCCCACGCTTCGCGGCGACGATCCCCCGCGCCGAGCTCGTCCCGCTGCTAGGAGTCGGACATGTCCCGATGCTCGATGATCCCGAGCTCGTGGCCCGAACGATCCTCAACTTCACCGCTGACGCCGAAACGCCACCACGACCCGCGGCCACCCCGGGGGGCGAGCTCCGTCGCTCGCCCTCGCGCCGCTCAGGCCGTCTGGAACTGAGGTAGTGGGAGTGTGACGAGCGCAGGCCGGAAGTTGTGCTCCCGCCAGATCAGTGAATTTGCTCTCAGGCTGCTGCAGTTCGCGCGTCCGTGACGCCGCTTTGGACTGCGGTGAGTGGTGTGGCGATGGTTTCCAGCCCTTTGCGTTCCGCCTTGATGCCGTAGATGATCTCGACGAGGCCTCCGACGATCATCAGGATCGCGCCGAGCGCGAGCGCGAAGAAGACGTCGGATGTCTTGCCGGTCGGGATGAGCCGCCCGAACAGCTGCGGTCCGATGATGCCGCCGATGCCGGTCCCGACTGCGTAGAACAGCGCGATCGCCAGCGCGCGAGTCTCCATCGGGAAGATCTCGCTGACGGTGAGGTAGGCGGCGCTGACGCCAGCCGAGGCGAAGAAGAACACCACCGACCACGCCAGGGTCAGGGTCGTCGCGGTCAGGGCGTGCTGGTCAAAGAGGTAGCCGGTGATCAGGAGCAGCACCCCCGAGAGGATGTAGGTTCCGGCGATCATCGGTTTGCGGCCGATCGTGTCGAAGAGCGGGGCGAGCATGACGGGTCCGAGCAGGTTGCCGACCGCGAAGGCGACCAGGTAGTAGGGGGCGTCGCCGGTGGCGACGTGGAAAAAGGTGCTGAGCAGCGTCGCGTAGCCGAACAGGATCGCGTTGTAGAGAAACGCCTGCCCGATGAACAGCGACAGACCGAGCACGGTTCGCTTGGGATAGGTCGCGATGATCGCGCGGGAGATCTCCCACAGGCCGATCGACTTGCGTTGCCTGACCGTGATCGTCTCGTCGGGGTCGTCAAGCTCAGCTCCGGTGTCCTGGACCACTTGGCGCTCGATGTCGCGGGTGACCTCTTCTGCCTCGTGTTCGTGGCCGTGGATAAACAGCCAGCGCGGGCTTTCGGGCACATGCCGGCGGACGATCAGGATCGCGGTACCCAACACGAAGCCCAGCGCGAAGCAGACGCGCCAGCTGAGCAGGGGACTGAAGACGTGCAACGCAAGCACCGACAGCAGCGCCCCGGCCGCCGCACCGGCCCAGTAGGTGCCGTTGATGAGGATGTCGATACGGCCGCGATGCTTGGCCGGGATCAGCTCATCGATGGCGGAATTGATGGCGGAGTACTCACCGCCGATGCCCATTCCGGTCACGAACCGGCAGACGAAGAAGAACAGCGCCGTCGGCGCGAACGCAGTCGCCATCGTCGCCACCAGATACACCCCGAGTGTGATCATGAACAGCCGCTTGCGGCCGAACATGTCAGTCAGGCGCCCAAACACCAGCGCTCCCACACACGCGCCCGCGACATACAGGGACGCTGCCCATCCGGCGATCTCGGCGGCGGAGATGTTGATGCCGCTGCCCTTGGCCGAGATCGCGCCCGCGATCGAGCCGACAATCGTCACCTCGAGCCCGTCCAGAATCCAGACCGTGCCCAAGCCGATGACGATCCTCCAATGCCAGCGCGACCACGGTAGTTGGTCCAGCCGCGCCGGAATGTTGGTCTCGATTGTGCCGAGCTGTTCGCTTGGGGCTACCGCGGTTGCCATCGTCGGGTCCTCCTTGGATCTCTCTCTGCTGGCGCAGGTACCCCATCAACACCGGCCACTCACATTCTCAGCAGACCGCTCCGTTCGCAAAGCAAATGGCCGCGGCCACCACGCGTTTACGTCGCGGCAGGCACACGGGAGAAGCCGACTATCGCACCGCGCAGCCAGCGAACGTCGGCGGCCGACCGTGACTGTCTCGCTCTGTGACGCCGGCTGCCTCCGGGGCCACCGACAGAAATGATTGTGACTCGCGAGAGCGGGCAGTATGGAAGTGCGTTGCGCCTGTGTCGCGGGGGCGGCTCCTCTCGTCGACCGCGACTCACCATCAAAGAAGAAGGTAGGGATTGCATGATTGTGCTCGGGCTTATCCTGCTGATCGTTGGGTTCATCGCCAAGGTCGCGATTCTCTGGACAATCGGCATCGTGCTGGTGCTCGTCGGCCTCGCCCTGATGGTGCTCGGATCGATGGGCCGCGCCGTCGGAGGACGACGGCACTACTACTGAACGCGCCTCACCAGGTCCCGCACGCCCTCGCGATCAACCGTGAACACCTCATCGGCGAGGCACCGGAGCCTCTGAGGCCTCGCCGATTCGTTCCGTCGGCGCTCAAGCTCGGCGGTCGCCACCCGAGCCCCACAAGCCGAAGCAGGACCGCGTTCAGCTCGCGACGGTCGGCCTGCTTGCCCCGCGCTCGATCGCGAACGCGCGTGACTGGTTTTGACCCCGATGACGGGCTCTCGGACACGCAATCGCTAATCGCTCGCGGTGTCCTGAAGGTTCGTGGCATTGAGATGCTCGCGAAGGTGCTCGACGGAGTCAAAGACGGTCGTGACGCCCGCCTCGGTCAGTTCTTGCTCTGAGAAGCCGCCGGTTAGTTGGGACACCGATACTTGGCAGCTGGGCGCGGTCGGTCGCATGGCCGCGCGTGTCGTCGAGGCAAGAGCAGCGGCCCAGTCTGCGATTGTCACCTCACGGGCCGCGCCGGCGTTGTTAATCACCGAGACCGGGGTGGAAGCGTGCCCGGGCCGTGTAACTCGGATTGGCGACGCAACACGATGTTCGGCCGCAGCCACAGCGGGTACTCACCGATTGTCAACTGTCAACGTGAGGGCGGCGGCAACGGCGCCCCAATCACCAGGAGAGATGCATGGCCAAGCGGGACAAAGATCTCGTCGACACGTTGAGAGCCAGCGGGCTACGCAAGAAGGTGGCAAAGGCTCTCGCGGACTCCGCCGATTCCGCGACCGGCGAGAAGGCGCCCAAGGCGCTGCGACGCTCAGCGGCCCGGCTGCGTAGTGCCGCATCCACGCTTGAGCGCCGGGCCGAGAAGTCGCGCCGCAGCGACGCCGCCCAAAAGGGCGCTCGCACGCGCCAACGAAATGCCGCCAAACGCAGCGCTGCCGCCAAGAGAGGAGCGCGAACGCGTTCCGGGCGCCCGTAGGCGCCGTCGCCACACCGACCCACAGAGCTACACACCTGCCGCGCCGGCGCAGCCGCCTGGGCGGCAGCGACCGCGTTGCTCGATGCCGCGGTCCGCTCAGCCGCGACGTAAGACTCTGACCGCATAGGCGAAGCTATCGCTGCTCTGAGCGACCGCGCCGGCAGTGCGTCATCGCGGCACACGGTTTCGGGATCGGGGTCAGCCGGCGCCGACGGCAGCCAGCGCGTCGGACCGGGTCTCGTACATCGGCAGGTGGCGATCGAGGGCCGTCAGCTCGAACGCGCGGCGCGGCGACCCCAGCGGACAGGCAATCGCGAACTGGCGCCCCGTGTAGTCCAGGCGGCGGAAGGCGTTTAGCAGCAGCGCGATTCCCGACGAGTCCACCAACGAGACGCCCTCGAGGTCGATGACGATCGCTCGCGCCGAGGACCGCAGCGCGGCATTGAGCTCGGGCGCGAGCTTGATGCAGACCGCCAAATCGAGTTCGCCGCTGACGGCGACAATCGCGACACCGCCGAGCATGGTTGTTGTCGCCTCGCTTCGCGCCTCGCGCACGATCAGGAGCTACCCGCGAAACCAAGCCGCAAGCCGCATGCCGCGCGATGGGCGTGCCCCGCTGCTCGTCATCGGTGGGGAGCGACAACCAGCAGCGTTGCGTCGTCTCGCAGCGGTTCAGGCGACGCGTTGATCACCGCGTCTTGTAGGCCGCGGACCGTCCTGGCCGCCGATCGCGGACCGAGCTCGGTGAGGATGGCACGCAGGCCGTCCTCACCGATGCGCCCACCGTCGGCGGTGCGACGCTCGCTGACCCCATCGGAGTACAGCAACAGCCGGTCCCCCGCGCCCACCACAGCACTCAGGACCGGGAACACGCGCTCTGAGAACCGCATGCCCAGCGGATAGGTGCGCTCGCCGTCCAATTCGTCGACACGCCCATCGGCGCGCACCACCAGCGGCGTCGGGTGGCCGCAATTGATCCAGCGCAGCCGGTACTCCGCGGCGTCCCAGGACCCCAGCACAGCGGTCAGGTAAAGCTGCATGTCGAGCGACAAGATCGCTTCGTCGGCCAGCGCCGCGGCTGCCTGGAGCCCAGCGCCAGCGCGACGAGCGGCGCGCAGCGCCCCGATCGCCAACGACGACAGAGCCGCCGCCGAGTTGCCTTTGCCGGTCGCGTCAGCAACCACCAGCCACAGACCATCCGCATTCCCGGCGTAGTCAAAGAAGTCGCCGCCGACGTCATAACCGGGCAGCACACCCCCGGCCACGTCGGCGCCACTCACTCGGGCAAGCCGCGGCGGCAGCAGGTTCTGCTGAATCTCAGCGGCGGGCTGAGTGTCCTTGCGCCGACGCACGGCATGCACGGCATCGGTGTACCCGGAGGCCAGCTCCAGCGCCAAGCCGGCCTGAACCCCAAAGGCCTGCAGATCAACCGCGGACCGGTTGCGAGCGAGCAGAAAGCCCATGACGCGATCGCGGACCACCATCGGCCACAGCGTGCACGGTCCAACGCGGTCGACCACCAACGCCCGCAACTGCGGCAGAGCCTCGGGAATAATCTCCGGGCCGACACCGACCGGCGCGCTGATCCGTTCGGGAAACAGTTCCACGTCGCCGGCCAAGCGCAGCGCGACCGACCCCTCCACATCCAATACGTACGCCGCGACCGCACAGCCCGCTTGCCCCGACGCGACCTCAACGATTCGCGCGGGCACCAGATGCGGCAACGACGCACCCAGCAACTCCCCAGCGTCGGGTCCTGCACTCACCGTCATCCCCAGCAACATACGCCCCTCGCAGTAAGCGATCGCGTTTGAGACGCCCGTTTTCGTCGCGGCGACCGCCTCAGCGGGAGGGCCGTCTCGGTTTTCCGGCTGCCTCGGCGACAAGAGAGAAGCGGACCCCCGGTGCTCGCGGGATAACGCAACGGCGGCAGGCCGTCGCGATGTCGTCAAATCCGATGGCACTGCGCAGCGGCCGGAAACTCTCCGCGATACGTCTGTCCGGCAGGTACGACGACGGTGAAATGGACGCATTGGGGACGGCTGACGACGAAGCCGCCGTCAAACTGGCTCACCCCGTGACTAACGCTGGCCTGTGAGGCGCGCCGGTGAGCGCTGCGGGCAGTTTCAGCCCAGCATCGGACGTGGTTCACTCCTGATATGCGAACGGTCGCCTTCCTGCATACGGCCGACGTGCACGTTGCGACGTTCAGCGGGCTGCTGAGTGAGGTCGCGCCGGGAGCGATGGATGTGCACCTCGTTGACGCGGAACTGCTCAGCGATGCACGCAGACACGGCCTCGATGCCGGCATACAGGCGCGCGTCCTGGCACGTCTGCGCGAGCTCGCCGTGCGTGAGCCTGGCGCGATCGTCTGCACCTGCTCGACGATCGGCGGAGCGGCGGAACGCCTCGCGCATGAGATCGAGACTCCGGTCGTGCGCATCGACCGACCCATGGCCGAGAGCGCCGTCGCGAACGGCGGCCGTGTCGCGCTTGTGGTCGCTGTTGACTCGACGCTCTCGCCGACTCGCCAACTGTTTGAGGAATGCGCCGCAAACGCCGGGAGGCCCGTAACGCTGGTCGATGCGCCGTGCCTGGACGCATGGGAACGATTCGAGGCCGGCGACCACGCCGGCTACCTCGACCGTGTCGCTCGGCACGTCCGGGGCCTCGCCGACGACGTCGACGTCGTCGTGCTCGCCCAGGCAAGCATGGCCTCCGCCGCCGATCTGGTCGGGGATCTCTCGATTCCTGTTCTGAGCAGCCCTCGCCTCGCTGTCTTGCGAGCCGTTGACCTTGCCGACGCGTGATTCCCAGATTGCGGGGAGTGATCGTGGAGTCGTCGTGGCGGCGGACCGCGAACGCGGCCAAGGCGCGCGAGATCGCCAACAGATCATCACGGCCGACGCCGCCTCCTACCGCTGAGCGGAAAGCGTCGATGCATATACGTAACCCGAGACGTGGGGTTGGCCCGATAGCGGCTCGCGTCAGCCCGATCGGCGTGGTAAGGAGTCGAAGGGGCTCCCCCCGACAGCGGGGGGCCAAGGGGATCCAGCCTCGAATGGGCCCGCATCGGACGATCGGATTCACCCCGATCGCCACGATCCTCAGCGACTACCTCGTCGAGCACCGGCTGCGCGGCGCCGAGGGCCTCGTCTTCGGTCGCGACGGCAGCGCCACCATCGACGACTCCGGCTATGGGGAAGTCATGGGGAAGTCGGGACCCACTCGGAGCGGTCTTGAATGGTCTTGAGCGGCACTTCCAGCCCGCGAACCGCGCACCTCGCCGCAGGGAAACTGCCCGCATGTGAGCAGATTCCCCGAAATCAAACGGAGAGGGGGGGATTCGAACCCCCGATGGACTGATAGCCCATACCGGTTTTCGAGACCGGCGCATTCAACCGCTCTGCCACCTCTCCAGGGCGCGGCGGACAACAAGTTAGAGCACGGCGCGCCGCCCCGGCGGGCGAGCGGTGTCAGCGCCGGGAGGCGAAGAATGCGCGCAGCACGTCGGCGCACTCCCGAGCCAGCAGGCCGGACTGCACCTGGGGGCGGTGGTTGAGCTGCGGCTGGGCCAGGACGTCTAGCACGCTGCCGGCGGCGCCGGCCTTGGGGTCCGCGGTGCCGAACACGACGCGCGGCACCCGGGCGAGCACGATCGCCCCCGCGCACATGGCGCATGGCTCGAGCGTGACGTAGAGCACGGATTCGAGGACGCGCCAGCTGCCTAGGCTGCGGGCGGCGGCGCGCAGGGCGATGATCTCGGCGTGGGCCGTGGGGTCGGCGCGGAGCTCGCGCTCGTTGTGCCCGGCTCCGATCACCTCGCCGTCCTTGACGACGACGGCGCCGACCGGGATGTCGTCGTGTTCCAGCGCCTGGGCCGCTTCGCGCAGCGCCAGGCGCATGAAGTACTCGTCTCGAGGGAAGAAGTGCGGGCCGGACACTCGCGTTTTTAGGTAAATCGCTGTACTTTTGTGCGGGGGTAATTCGCTGACGAATCATGTCTTAAGCCGTCTCCGCCGGGGCGCGCCACTCGGCCTTGCTCTGCTTGCCGTGCTGAGCGTGAGCGCCACTGCGCGGGCCGCGGAGTACGTCCCCCATGAGGTGATCGTGGGCTACCGCGCCGGCGCCGTAGAGACGCCGGCCCTGGCCCGGTTCGGCGTACGCTCCAGCTCCCCGGCCTCCGCTCCGCGCAGCCGCGTCCTCCATCTGCGCGCGGGCGAGAGCGTTGCGACGGCGGTCGCGCGGCTCAAGCACCAGGCCGGCGTCGCCTACGCGGTGCCCAACTACATCGCGCACCTGGCCGGGGCCTGGTACCCCGATGACGGCGGCCGCGCCGACCGGGCACAGGGGTGGGAGCGGATGCAGTGGAACATGCTCCCGGGGGCGGGCGTGAACGCCCCGGAGGCCTGGGCCAACCTGCTCGCCGTTCATCGGGCGGGAGGCAAGGGGGTCGTCGTCGCCATCCTGGACACCGGCGTCGCGTACCGGAACTGGCGGCAGTTCGACCGCTCCCCCGACTTCGGCCGGACCCATTTCGTCTCGCCCTACGATTTCGTCGCCGGGAACGGCTATCCGCTGGACCGCAACGGCCACGGGACCTTCGTGGCGGGGCTCATCGCCGAGTCCACCAACAACGGGATCGGCCTCACGGGGCTGGCCTACGGGGCCTCGATCATGCCCGTCCGCGTCCTGGACGCCAGCGGTGAGGGTGATGAGGCCACGATCGCCCGCGGGATCCGCTACGCCGTCAATCACGGCGCCCAGGTCATCAATCTCAGCCTCGAGTTCCTGCCCAGCCAGGTCAGGTCCGGGACCGAGATCCCCGAGATCGTCAGCGCCATCGACTATGCGCACCGGCATCGCGTCACGGTCGTCGGTGCCGCCGGCAACGACGAGACCGATCAGATCGCCTATCCCGCCCGCGCCCCCGGCGTCATTTCGGTCGGCGCCACCACGCGCGACCGCTGCCTGGCCGACTACTCCAACGGCGGCAGCGGCCTGGACCTCGTGGCCCCGGGGGGCGGCGACGACGCGATCATGACCGGCGAGCCTGACTGTCATCCCGAGCGCGGCCTGCCGTCGATCTACCAGCTCACGCTGACCTCGCCGCCGCATTGGAACCGCTTCGGCTATCCCGGCTACTACATCGGGACCTCGATGTCCTCGCCCGAGGTTGCCGCGGCCGCGGCGCTGGTGATCGCCAGCCGCGTCATCGGGCCCCACCCGACGCCCGATCAGATCCTGGCCCGGCTCGAGCAGACCGCCACCACCCTGCCCGACGGCGGGGCCAAGCCAAACGCCGACTACGGCTACGGCCTGCTCAACGCCGGCGCCGCGACGGCGCCCGGGATCCCCGCCCCGCCGCCGCCGCCAACGCCAACCACTCCGACGACGCCCACCACGACTACCCCCACCACGACCAACCCCTGACCCGCGTCGGGATCAGCCGGTGCGCACGATCAGCACCGAGCACGGGGCGTGGTGGGACACCTTGTTGGGCACCGAGCCCAGCAGGAACCGCGTCGCGCCGGCCATGCCCTTGTTGCCGACCACGATCAGGTCCGACCCCTGCTCCTCGGCAACGTCGAGGATGGCGTCCGCGGCATCGCCGACCCGCGCGAAGGTCTCGACCCGAGCCACCCCGGCGGCCTCGGCATCCCGCCGCGCCGCGTCCAACAGCGCCAGCACCTCCTCGCGCATGTTCACCTGGACGTCGGTCGGGACGTGCACCCGCTCGATGCGCAGCCGCCGTTCGGGTACGGGCTCGTAGGCGGAGACGATCTGGAGCCGGGCGCCCAGGGCCGACGCCAACCGCACCGCTTGGGCCACAGCCTCCCCCGCCGTGCCGGACCCGTCGGTTCCGACCAGGATGGACTCGAACATCCGGCGCTCAGGCGAGCTTGGTGATCGCGATGACCATCCCGGCCACCACGAACACGACGATCAGCACCTGGGTCCAGATGAGAAGACGCGGCATCTGCATATTTGTCCAAAGCTATCGTCTCGGCTATGCCGGAGCCGGTGAGTCCCGCTCTGAAGGCGGTCAGCGATGCGGTGCTGGCGGTCGCCTCGCGGCTCTCCGTCGACGAGGTGCTCCAGCAGCTGGTCGATTGCGCGCGCGAACTGGTGGAGGCACGCTACGCGGCCCTCGGCATCCCGGATGGCGCCGGCGGCTTCCGGCGCTTCCTCGTGTCGGGGATGACCAGCGAGCTGGTGGAGGCCATGGGACCGCTCCCGCGCACCCACGGCATGCTCGGGGCGATGCTCGAGACCGACGGCGCCTACCTGACCGACGACATCCATCGCGATGCTCGCTTCCGCGGCTGGTGGCCGCGCGCGCATCCCGACATGCGGTCGTTCCTGGGCGTCCCCATCGTGGCCCCCGAGGGCGTGATCGGCGCCTTCTACCTGACCGAGAAGGAGACCGCGCCCACCTTCGACGCCCATGACCGCGAGCTCATCGAGCTGCTCGCCGCCCACGCCGCCATCGCCATCACCAACGCCCGGCTGTACGAGCGCAGCCGCGAACTGTCGATCCTGTCGGAGCGCAACCGGCTGGCCCTGGAGCTGCACGACGTGGTCAGCCAGAAGCTGTTCAGCCTGAACCTCGCCGCCGAGGCCGCCACCACCCTCCTGGACCGCGGCCCCGAGGAGGCGCGTCCGCAGCTCGAGCGCGTGCGGGACCTCGCCCGCGACGCGCTGGCCGAGCTACGTGCGCTGATCTTCGGGCTCCGCCCGGCCGAGCTCGAGCGCGACGGGCTGAACGGCGTGCTGCGCAAGGAGGCGACAATGCTCCAGCGCGTCCACGGGGTGAAGGTGCAGGTGGACGCCGACGGCGAGCCGCCCCACCTCGAGCCGGCCTGCGCCGGCGAGATCCTGCGCATCGTCGAGGAGGCGCTGCACAACGCGGTGCGCCACGCCCAGGCCGACACGGTCACAGTGCGCCTGCACGGCGCCGGGCGCGAGCTGCACATCGAGGTGGCCGACGACGGCATCGGCTTCGATCCCACCGACCCCGAACTGCGCTCGCACCACCTCGGCCTCACCTCCATGGAGGAGCGGGCCCGCGAGCTGGGCGGGCGTCTCACCCTCGCCGCGAGCCCCGGCAACGGGACGGTCGTCAGCCTGGAGGTGCCCGTCGATGGCGCCTGATCCGATCCGCGTGCTGGTGGTGGACGACCACGCCGTGGTACGCGAGGGCCTGCGCACCTTCCTCGAGCTCCAGGAAGGGATCGAGGTGGTGGGGGAGGCCGCCGACGGCCAACAGGCGGTGGCCCAGGCCGCGCAGCTCGAGCCCGACGTGATCCTGATGGACCTCGTCATGCCGCACCTCGACGGGATCGGGGCCATGCGCGAGCTGCGGGCGCGCTCCTCGCCCAGCCGGGTGATCGTCCTGACGAGCTTCCTCGATGACGAGCGGCTGATGCCCGCGCTCCAGGCGGGCGCCGCGGGCTACCTCCTCAAGGACGTCGAGCCCGCCGAGCTCGCCCGGGCGGTGCGCAGCGCCTGCGCTGACGAGGCGCTCATCGATCCGACGGTGGCGGCGCGGCTGCTGCAGACGTTGAGCTCGCACGAGAGCGCCCGCGGCGCGCACGACGGCATCGAGCATCTGACCCGTCGCGAGCGCGAGGTCCTGGAGCTGATCGCGCTCGGTCACTCCAACAAGCGCATCGCGCTGGAGCTCGGCGTCGCCGAGAAGACGGTCAAGACCCACGTCGGGCACCTGCTGGCCAAGCTCGGCGTCGCCGACCGCACTCAGGCGGCACTGTTCGCGGTTCAGCACGGGCTGGCCGGCGGGTCGCCGTAGCCCAGCGCGACATGCGCCGCAGGACCTAGGACCAATTACCGCTACAAAACGGGACCGCGCCCGACGTACCGTCGTGGCATGCCCACAGCAATCATCACCGGAGCCTCCCGCGGCCTCGGACTGGCGCTCGCCCGGGCGCTGGCGGACCGCGGCTACAGGCTCGTCATCGACGCCCGCGGGGCCCCCGAGCTCCAGCGGGTCGCTACTGATCTCGAGGCCATAACCCATGTGCGCGCGCTACCCGGCGACGTGGCCGACGACTGGCATCGCGGCGCGCTCATCGACGCCGCCGGCGAGCGCGTCGACCTGCTCGTCAACAATGCGTCCACCCTCGGCCCCAGCCCCCAACCCGAGCTCGCCGCCTATCCGCTGGAGACGCTGCGCCACGTCTACGACGTCAACGTCATCGCCCCGCTCGCTCTCGCGCAGCTGGCGCTGCCGCTGATGCCGGAGGGTGGCTGCATCGTCAACGTCACCTCCGACGCCGCCGTCGAAGCCTACGAGGGCTGGGGCGGCTACGGGTCCGCGAAGGCGGCGCTCGACCAGCTGACCGCGATCCTCGCCGCCGAGCAGCCGAGCGTGCGCGTGTACACCGTCGACCCCGGCGACATGCGCACCCAGATGCACCAGGAGGCGTTCCCCGGGGAGGACATCTCCGATCGGCCGCCCCCGGAGGACAGCGTCCCCGGCCTGCTCGAGCTAATCGAATCGTCGCTGCCCAGCGGCCGCTACCGCGCTCGCGAGGTGCTCGTCTCGGGGCGGTCGTCGTGAGCAGCGCCCTCGCGTTCGAGCTACCCCACTCGCTGGAGGCCACCGAGCCGCCCGAGGCACGCGGCGCAGAGCGCGATGCGGTCCGCCTCATGGTCGCCGACGCCGGCGACAACCAGATCACTCACGCGGCGTTCTCGGAGCTGCCCGAGTTCCTCCGCGCCGGCGACCTCGTGGTTGTCAACGTGTCGGCGACGCTGCCCGCGGCCGTGGCGGCCACGCGCTCTGACGGCTCCGCCGTCCGCGTCCACTTCGCCACGCGGGCGCCGAAGCTCGACGACCGCTGGCGCGTGGTCGAGCTCCGCTCGCCTGACGGCGCCACTCCGGCGCGCGGCCGTGCGGGCGAGACGCTGGCGCTGCCCGGATCCGAACCCGCCCGCCCCGAGCTGGAGTTGGTGGCCCCCTACGCATCCGGGTCTCGCCTGATGCTCGCCCACGTCGACGGGCTGGGTGGGTCCGAGTCCGTGGAGGACCTGCTGATCCGTCACGGCGATCCCATCCGCTACGGCTATGTCCCGCGCCGGTGGCCGCTCGAGGCCTACCAGAACGTCTATGCGCGCGTGCCTGGCAGCGCCGAGATGCCGAGCGCGGGGCGGCCGTTCACCCACCGGCTCATCTCCAAGCTCGCCACGCGCGGAATCGCTGTGGCCCCGATCACGCTGCACGCCGGCGTCTCCTCCCCGGAGCGCCACGAGCCCCCGTTCCCCGAGGAGTTCGAGGTGCCGGACACCACGGCCCGCCTGGTCAACATGACCCGTGCGGCGCGCGGACGCGTGATCGCCGTCGGCACCACCGTCGTGCGGGCGCTCGAGACGGTGGGCCGCCCTGACGGTTCAGTCGGAGCCGACGCCGGCTGGACGGGCCTCGTCATCGACCCGGAGTGTGGAGTGGGCGTCGTGGACGGTCTCATCACCGGCTGGCACGAGCCTGAGGCGTCGCATCTGCAGATGCTCGCCGCCCTCGCCGGCGAGTCGCTGCTGGAGCGCTGCTACCGCGCGGCGTTGCGCCACAGCTATCTGTGGCACGAGTTCGGCGACAGCCATCTCATTCTCGCCCCCCGCTGAACGCGGCCTGGAACTGCTCGGCGCCGAGATCGTCGAGCAGTCCCAGCGTCCGAGGCGGCTGATCGTCGTCGAGCAGCACCGCCCCGCCGGGCCAATAGGGATGAGGCGCGGCCGCCCGGTCCAGAAGGAGACGCTCGTAGAGCCAGGCGCCGGTGTTGACCAGCCGTTGCCCGCCCGAGGGCCACGTCTCCCCGGCGATCGGCCCGCGGCGGTGAACGTGGCCGAACAACACCCAGTCGGCGTCGATGCCCAGCCGCCCCACCACCCGGGCCATCGCGGGGACCGCGGCCCGGCGCATCTGCGCGTCCAGGAGCTTGGCCGTCACCGGCGCAAGGCCGCTGCTGAGCATCAGCTCAGGCACGACGTGCACTCGCTCGGCGGCGCCCTGCACCAGTGTCGCGACGGGCCGTGCGGCGAGCCGCGCCGGCAGCGCCTCGCGGGATCGCCGGCCGATCTGATGGAGGTGCTCGTAGCCGTAGGGAGTTGTGGCGATCGCGTCTCGCCGCGGGGGCCGCAGGATCCCGATCGGCGCGTCCGGGATGAGATGGTGGTCCAGGTAGTGGCCGTGAGTGGCCCAGATCCGGTCGCCCAGCCACACGCCCGGATAGCTCACGCGCGTGCGCGCCGGCGCCAGCCAGGACACCAGGTGGTCAAGGGCCGGGGTCGCCGTAGCGGGGACGGGGTGGGACGACCGGAGCCCAAGGCCCTGGGCCAGGGCCCACCCCCGGATGAGCGGCGCATCGTGGTTGCCGGGGACGACGATCGCCTCGCCGTCCGGCCCCAGCGTCCGCCCGAGCTCGCGCAGCACGGGCTCGGCCATCGCCATGGCTCGCTCGGGGTGGCGGTGCATGAGCTCGACCGTGTCGCCGAGGAGAACGAGGCGATCGACGCCGGCGAGGCTCTCGAGCAGCCGTTGCCGGGCGGCGGCCAGGCGCAGCACGTCGCGCCGGCCGCGGTCGCCGAGGTGCAGATCCGAGATGACGAGCGTGCGCACGGCGGCGCACGATATCCAGCCGGGTCAGCCCGACCCGGTGGGAGGGCGAAGGACTACGCGGTGACCAGCGTCTCGAAGCTGAGCGCCACGCCCCGGGCCACGATCAGCACCGGTGACGTCGCCTCGTCGATCGCGTTGGCCGCGCGCGAGGTGATCATCACCCGGCCCTCGCGGGCCTCCTGGCGCGATCCGACGACCACGAGATCCACTCCGCGATCGGCGTCCACCACCTGGGCGTCGAGCCGCTCGGCGATGGAGAAGGCGGTCTCGATCGCGGCTTCGTCGGCCGAGCCGCGGAGCACGCCGATGGTGGCGATGTCGCGCGCGCCGCGGGCGGCGTAGCCGGCCGGGGCCAGGGCCAGCGCGGCCGGGCCGCCCTCGAGCAGCGTCTGGGCCGAACGCCCGATCGCGACGCGCCCGCTGGGCGTGCGGTAGTCAGAGCCGAACACGACGATGTCGGCGCGCTCCTGGGCAGCGAGCCAACCCAGGCCCTCGCCGGTGGAAGCGCTGAGCACAACACGGCGCTCGATGGACTGATCGTCGAGGGAGAGCGCGCCGCGGACCAGCAGGGCCTCGGCCTCGTGCTGGGAGAGCTCCTCGTCATCGGGGCGCCGATGCGTGCAGTGCCGCACGTAGGCCAGCATCAGGCGGGCGCCCGCGTCGCGCAGCGTCCGGCCCAGTGCGAGGGCGTCGTGGTCGTTCTGGGTGTCGTCGTACGAGACGATCGCGTGCGGTGCCATCTAGCTGCTCTCCTGTCTTCCAGCGTTTCCGTGCTGTCTGTGTGGCGCAGGCTCCCACTCTCAGGCTCATCAGTACCAATGAAGTTGTTCATGATCTCGATAAGATCTGCTAATGCTGAACTTGGGACGGCTCCAGGTGCTCTGTGAGGTCGTCAACCGAGGGTCGTTCTCGGCCGCCGCGGACGCGCTGTCCTACACCCAGTCGGCCGTCTCGCAGTCGATCGCGCGCCTCGAGGCCGAGACGGGGGCCACGCTCGTGGTCCGTGACCGTCGCGGCATCCGGCCCACCGCCGCCGGCGCCACGCTCGTCACGCACGCCGAGGCGATCTTCGCCCAGGTGGACGCCGCCGAGGCCGACCTGGCGGCCGTGCTCGGCGTCCGATCCGGGCGCCTGCGCGTCGCCTCATTTCCGTCCGCGGGGGCCACCCTGATGCCGCTCGCGGTGGCCGCGTTCCGACGGGCGCACCCCGACGTGGCGCTGACGCTGGCCGAGGGCGAGCCGGAGGAGATCGGCCCCCGGGTGCGGGCGGGGGAGTTCGACCTGGCGCTGCTGTTCGAGTTCCCCGGGGCGCAGCCGCGGCGGGAGCGCCCGGGCGCCGGCCTGCGCTCGGTGACGCTGCTGGAGGACCCGATGGACGTCGCACTGCCCGCCGATCACCCGCTCGCGTCCAAGCCGGCCCTCACGCTCGGCGACCTGCGCGATCAGCAGTGGGTGCAGACGTCGGCGGAGAGTCCGTGCGCGCGCCACGTCGTCCGCTCCTGCCTGGCCGCGGGCTTCGAGCCCTATGTCGCGTTCGAATCGGATGATTACGACACGGTCCAGGGGCTAGTCGCTGCCGGCGTGGGCGTGGCGCTCATCCCGCGTCTGGCGCTGACGCGCGTGCACGCCGGGATCGTGGTGCGCGCGCTGGCCCCGCGCAGCCCGGTGCGCCAGGTGACGGCGGCCACGATGTCCGGTCCCGGCGTGGCGCCCGCCGCCAAGGCGATGATCAAGCTCCTCACCGACGTCGCCCGCCGCTACACCGAGACCCCCGTGGCCGCCTGACCCCGGAGCGCTCTCGGCGCCGCCTAGCTGGGACCTAAACCTAGCCGCGCGCGGCCACCGCCTGGGCGAGCTCCTGGGCTCGGCGGCCCACCACGATCGGGCGCAGCGCTCGCTCCAGCGGCCGCGCCAGCTTGCCCACGGGGCCGGGGTCGACGGCGAGCGAGTAGGTGGCGCGCGTGTGCTCCGGTCCCAGCTTCTCCAGCTCCCAGGACGCCTCCAGCTCGTCCACGTCCTCGGACTGCACGCGCGAGAACGTGACGCGGTGCGGCGGCTCGTAGGCAACCCGCACCCGGGCGTGGACCTTGGTGAACTTGGCGTCGTTGACGATGTCGCAGATGAGCGCGCGGCCCTGATCGTCGCGTTCCACCACGTCGACGTGCTCGAGGCTGTTCTGCCAGCCCGGAGAGCCGGCCACGTCCGCCACCAGCGCCCAGCAACGGTCGATCGGGGCGTCGATCTCCGCCACCGAGGAGCCGGTGAGGAGCGTCATCGGGCTGTCACCGCCACCTTCTCGGTCAGCTGGGTGTGTCCGGCATTCGCGTCAACGACGTTCACGGTCACCACCTGCCGGCTGTGGGGCAGTGTCGACGCGGCCACATGTCCGCCGCGGGCCCGGAGGCTGGGCGCGGCGAGCTTGATGCGAACGCTGCGCGCGGTCTTGCGCAGCCTGATGATGAGCTCCGTGCTCCGCGCGGCGTGGTCTGAGAAGCGCACCCGCGCCGGCGTGTGCGCGGTGCTGGTGACGCTGACGCCGCGCCCGGGCGCGACCTGCAGGGCGCGCGGCACTGTGATCTCCAGGGTGCGGAGGTCCGGCGCATCGCGGCCGGCCGTGACCGTGAACGCCAGCTCCGGCCCCGTGGCCGTCTGGCTCAGCGACAGGCGCGAGATGCGCGGCTCGGCGCCCACGATCCACCGGAACGTCGTCCCGGCGGTCCGCGACTGGGCGTCGTGGGCGCTGGCGTGCAACGGTGTAGCGGCCCGCCCGCGTCGGCCGGCCCGTGATGCGGCCGGTGGCGCCGTCGAGCTTGAGGCCGGGCGGGAGGCCCAAGGCGGCGTAGGTGAGCCGCGCCCCGGCGGAGTCGGTGGCGCGCAGGCGCAGCGACGCTGGGTTGTGGACGGTTGCGTGCTGCGTGCTGGGGGTGGTCACCTTGATCGTGGTGGCGCACAGCGCGCCGGCCAGGCTCGCGGCGTACGGCGTGCCCAGGCCCGTCGTCGGGTCATAGCCCGGACCCGCCGCGTAGCGGCCGCCGTTGGTGCCGGTGAAGTCGTTGTTGCCGGAGGTGACGTCGTTGAAGTTCGCCGCGTACGCCGAGCCGGCGGCGGCGTACAGCGCGGGGTTGGCGAAGCCGACCGAGGTGCCCGAGCACGCACGCGAGCCGTCGGCCAGCGCCAACAAAGCCGCCCACAGCGGCGCTGCTCCGCTGGTGCCGCCGATCCCCTGCCAGCCCTGGGGCTCACCGCCGACGCTGCCGCTTCCGTTCCAGTAGATGAGGTACCCGCTGGCTGGGTCGCCGTCGGCGGATACGTCGGGGACCTCGCGGCAGAACCCGCCCGAGTGTCCACAGGCCGACCCCGCCGCCTGCGCACTGCGGACGTTGAGCGCGGGGGCCGAGGTGAGCTGGGACGCGGGCATCGGCCAAATGTGGGAGATGCCCCCGCCGGTCGCGCCGGGCTGGAGCATCCCGCTGAGCGCCGTCCCGCCGCTGTTCCAGACGGCCTCGCTCGGACGCGGGCCCAGCGCGTGCAGGCTGGTGGCGCCCACGCCGGTGACGAACGGTTGGCTGGAGGGATCGTCGACGGCCGCCTGCGTCTGCGTCACCGCGCCTCCGGTGTCGCAGTCCTCCGCGCCGCTGTCGCCCGACGCGGCGACGATGGACTGGCCCTGGACCGCCGCCTGCTCGAACAGCGTGTTCTCGGCCGCCGCGTCGGTCGGGCCCAGCGCCGACTCGCACTGGCCCCATGAGACGGTCACGACGCGCGCGCGATCCTGGTTGATGATCGCGCTGAAGGTGTCGTAGGGGCCCGAGCCCGGGGCCCCCGAGTTGGAGTTGGGGCCCTGGTAGACGAGGATGTTGACGTCCGGGGCCAGGCCGATCACGTTCTCGATGTCCAGGGCGGCCTCGCCGCTGCCCGGACCGGTGCCTGATCCCGAGTCGACCGGGACGTAGGAGACCGTCGCGTGCGTGCCGTAGCAGGACTGGTAGGCGGCGATGTCGGAGGGGTTGTCGGACTCCAGCTCATAGACCGCCACGGTGACCCCGGCGCCGTTGTCCCGGGCGGCGTAGAGCCCCGGGAAGCCGTAGGCGGAGGCGATCTGATCGGCGGTGAAGGCATCCTGTCCCGGAGCGGCGGCCGAGGCGGCCGGGCACGGCTGCGGGCCGCCGGTCGCCAGGTGGGGCCGGGCCGACGACACGGCCCCGCCCGCCCGCGTCGCCGCGGGCCGCTCGAGCAGCGGGCGGGGGGCCGCGGCGGTGTTGAGGCCGACCACGCCCTGGATCGCCGCCGCCATCGCGGCGGGCACGGCGGGAGCGGAGTCGGCCGCGATCGCGGTGCGCCGTCCCGGCAGCGCCATCCGGCTGAGCGAGACCGAGAAGGCGCGCTCGAGCTGGCGGGCGGTCGCGGCCACCGAGATCGACAGTGCGCCCCGGCTCAGCCCGCCCGGCGTCAGGCCGCGCGAGCGTAGGGACCGGCGCACGGCGCGGACCTGGGCCGCGGTGGCGCCGAAGCGCCGCGCGAACTGCGCCGGCGTGAGGTATCGCCGGTAGCCGGCGGACCCGGGGGTCGAGACTGCGCGGGCATACGCGGCGAGCGCGGCCGGGTCGCGTGGTCGCAGCGTGACCGTGATGTGCATGGGTACAGCGGCGGGGACGCTGCCGACGAAGCGCGCGCCAGCGGGGCGCACCGGCGCGTGGCCGACGCGCACGGTCGCGGCGTGCGCCACCGTCACGGGGATGAGTGCCGCCAGCACAACGGCGCACGCCAGCCGTCCCCCGGTTCGCGATGCTCCTGCCATTCCGCGTGTCAGGCTAGCGGCGCGGACAGGCGCTGGTGCAGGTGTGCCTTGACCGCCGGCCACTCGTCGTCGATCACCGAGTAGTAGGCCGAGTCGCGCGCGCCGCCGTTGCGCACGACCATGTGCTTTCGCAGGATCCCCTCGAAGGTCGAGCCGAGGGCGAGGAGCGCCCCGCGGGAGCGCGCGTTGCGCGCATCGGTCTTGAATTCCACGCGGCGCAGCCCGACGCGCTCAAAGGCGTGCTCGAGCAGGAGCAGCTTCGTCTCGACGTTGACGCCGGTGGACCATGCGCTGCGCGTGAGCCACGTCCAGCCGATCTCGGCTCGCAGGTGCTCGAAGCGCAGCTCCAGGAAGCGCGTGGATCCCAGGACCCGCCCGGAGTCCGCGCCGACGATGGCAAACGGCACGGCGCTGCCCTCGCGCCCGGCGGCCAGGGTACTCATCAGCCACTCGTGCAGCGCGTCGCGCGACGAGGCCATGTCCACCGGCATCCACGTGAACATCTCGGGGTCGCCGGCGGCCTCAATCAGCCCCGCCTCGTGCTCGGCGCTCAGCGGCTCGACGCGCACCAGCCGCCCGCGGAAGCTCTCTGAGAGGTCGGCGGCCGTCGGCACGGCGGCGACCATACCGCGGCGCGCCTATATATTGCGGCCCGTGCCCAAGCTGCTCGTGATCATCGCCAGCACCCGTCCGGGGCGCATCGGGGTGCCGGTGGCCGGGTGGTTCATGGAGCAGGCCGTCGCCCACGCCGGGTTCGAGCTGGAGTTGGTGGACCTCTTCGAGCTCGACCTGCCGATGCTCGACGAGCCCAACCATCCCCGCCTGCGCCGCTACACCAAGGAGCACACCGAGGCCTGGAGCCAGACGGTGGACGGCGCGGACGCCATCGTGTTCGTCACCGCCGAGTACAACCACAGCTACACCGCGCCGCTCAAGAACGCGATCGACTTCCTGCATCACGAGTGGCGCCACAAGCCCCTGGGCTTCGTGTCCTACGGCGGGGTCGCGGCCGGCACCCGGGCGATGCAGGCGCTCAAGCCGGTCGCCATCGCGCTCGCGCTCGTTCCGATCGTGGCCGCGGTCAACATCCCGTTCGTCCAGCAGTTCCTCACTGACGACGGCACGATCGTCGGCAACGACATCATGGTGGAGGCGGCCGCGGCCATGCTCGACGAACTGCTGCAGATGCACGCCGTCCTGGCCCCGCTGCGCGCCGCGTCGGCGTAAGCGTAGGATCGGCGCGGCTGCCCCCGCTCCACGCCATCGCCATCTTCGCCGCCGGCATCGTCGCCGGAACCATCAACACGGTGGTCGGCAGCGGCACCCTGTTCACGTTCCCGGTGCTGCTCGGCTTCGGGTATCCGCCGGTGACCGCCAACGTCTCCAACACCGTGGGCCTGGTGCCGGGGAGCGTCACCGGGGCGATCGGCTACCGGCGCGAGCTGGCCGGACAGCGCGCGCGGATCATCCAGCTGGCCTGCGCCTCGTTCGTGGGCGGGATCATCGGCGCCGTGCTCCTGCTCAGCCTGCCGGCGTCCGCGTTCAAGGCCATCGTGCCCGCGTTCATCGCCGTTGCGCTGGTGCTGATCGTCATCCAGCCCCGGCTGTCCAGGCTCCTGGCCAGGCACCGCCCACACGGCCGCACCCGTCCCGGTCCCCTCGTGATGCTCGGCGTGTTCGCGGGCGGGATCTACGGCGGCTATTTCGGCGCCGCCCAGGGGATCATGGTCCTCGCCATCCTCAGCCTCGGCATCGACGACGAGCTGCAGCGGCTCAACGCGGTCAAGGTGATCCTCACCGGGCTGGTCAACCTCGTCTCCGGGATCATCTTCATCTTCGCCGCGCACGTGGCCTGGGGGGCGGCCGGTCTCATCGCTGCCGGCTCGCTGATCGGCGGCGTGGTCGGCGCGCGCTACGGGCGCCGGCTGTCACCGGGGGTGCTGCGCGCCGTGATCGTGGTCGTCGGGATCACGGCGATCGTGCGCCTCCTGGCCTGACGTCAGTGTCAAAACAAGCGCCGTAGCGGCGCTTATTCCGCGTCACCCCCGGCTCGTTCAGTGGGCGTAGGTGCCCACCAGGCGGGCCTGCTCGATCACGTGGTCCTCGATGCGGTCCAGCAGCGCGCGCCGGTCCAGGCCGGGCTCCAGATCGAGCTCTGAGTCCAGCGCGTAGATCCAGAAGTAGTAGTGATGGGTCCCGTGGCCGGGCGGCGGCGCCGGGCCGTTGTAGCCGGCGTTGCCCATCGAGTTGGTGCCCTGGACGACGTCAGACGTGGCCTCGTCCAGGTGGTTGGCGTCGCCCGCGATGCCGTAGGCCACCCAGTGGGTGAACCCGTCCACCAGCGGAGCGTCGGGGTCGTGGACGACGATCGCGAACGCCTTCGTGCCCTCCGGGGCGCCGGACCACACCAGCGCGGGGGAGATGTCCTCCCCGTCGCCGCTGTGGCGCGGCGGGATCGCCTTGTGATGGTGAAACGAGGGGCTGGTGAGCTTGAGATCGGCGACGTTCAGTGCTTGTGGCATGTGGTCCGCCTACCCCTGGCTGGCCGGGTCAAACGTCTGCGCGCCGGGCGACGGACGGCGCTTGGCCGGAGCCCGGCCCGGAGGCTGCCGCGGCGCCGGCCGCGGCACGATGGGCGGGATGGCGAGCTCGACGGTCTGGTCAGGCTGGACGGTGACCGTCTCGCCGTGGTGGCGGATCTCCAGCGATTTACCGTCGACCAGCGAGTACCGGGCGTGGTCGGCGTCGACCTCGACGTGCAGGAAGCGCCACCGGAACATGAGGCGGAACTTCAGCCGCGTGAGTGCCGCCGGCAGCCTCGGGTTGAAGCTCAGCTCACCGCCGTGGTCGCGCATGCCGCCGAGGCCGGCGACGGCGGCGACCCACGTCCCGGCTACGGACGCGATGTGGATCCCGTCGCGGGTGTTGTGCTCCAGGTCCTCGAGGTCCATCAACGCCGCCTCGGCGAAATAGTCGTAAGCGAGGTCGAGGTGGCCCACCTCGGCGGCCATCACCGCCTGACAGCAGGCCGACAGCGAGGAGTCGCGGACGGTGAGCTCCTCGTAGTACTCGAAGTCACGAGCCTTTTCCTCGGCGGTGAAGGAGTCGCCGCACACGTACAAGGCGAGCACGAGGTCAGCCTGCTTGACCACCTGCTTGCGGTACAGGTCGAAGTACGGGAAGTTGAGCAGGAGCGGGTACTGCTCCTTCGCGCAGGCAGCGAAGTCCCAGCGCTGGTGGTCGGTGAAGCCCTCCGATTGCGGATGGACCTCCACCGACTCGTCGTAGGGGATGACGATGTCGGCGGCCGCGTCGCGCCAGCTTGCCGCCTCCTCTGCTTCGGCGCCCAGCTTCGCGGCATGGCGGGGGTGGCGCTCGACCGCGTCAGCGGCGGCACGGAGGTTGCGCTGGGCCATGAGGTTGGTGTAGACGTTGTTGTCGGCGATGGCGCTGTATTCGTCGGGACCGGTGACGCCGTCGATGCGGAAGTGGCCGGCGGCGTCGTGATGGCCCAGCGACCGCCACAGCCGCGCCGTCTCCACCAGCAGCTCGGTGCCCACCTCCCGCTCGAAGTCGGGGTCATCGGCGGCCGCCTGGTAACGGCTCACGGCATCGGCGATGTCGGCGTTGATGTGAAACGCCGCCGTCCCGGCCGGCCAGTAGCTCGAGCACTCCTCGCCGTGGACCGTACGCCAGGGAAACGCGGCGCCTTTGAGCCCGAGCGTCTTGGCGCGGTCCCGCGCCAGGTCGATCGTCTGCAGCCTCCAGCGCAGCGCGTCGGCCGCGGCGTGAGGGGCCGTGTAGGTGAGGACCGGGAGCACGAACATCTCCGTGTCCCAGAACGTGTGCCCGTCGTAGCCAGGGCCGGTCAGCCCCTTGGCCGCGATCGCCCGCTGCTCGCCGCGCGCGCCGGCCTGCAGGGTGTGAAACAGCCCGAACCGGATCGCCTGCTGAAGCTCGGCGTCACCCTCGAGCTCGACGTCCGAGCGCTCCCAGAAGTCGTCCAGGTAGCTGCGCTGGGCTGACAGCATCCCGTCCCAGCCGGCATGTCTGGCGCCTTGGGCGGCGGCCGCCACCTGGTCGCGGAGCGCGTCCACCGACCGCTGCGCCGACCAGCCGTAGGCGCATAGCTTGACGATCCGCAGCGGCTTGCCCGGCTCCAGATCGGCGGAGATGACGACACGCGCGGTGTCCTCGAAGGCCTCGGAATTGCTGCTGGTGCCCTCGGGCCCCTCGATCAGGTGGTCCATGGTGGCGGCGATCCGCAGGCCGCTCTCGCGCGTGTGGTGGACGAGGATGGCCCGCACGTCGGCGGCGAGGGCCAGATCGGACTGAAGCGGCGCGGCCAACGCGGCCGCGGCCCGCGGATCGGAGCTCGCCGCCGGTCCCGGCTCGTTGGCCGACAGCAGTGACTGGACGACCACCGGAAACGGGTCGTCGACGGGCTCCACGATGTACTCGATCGCCGCCAACGCCCGGTGCGCGAACGAGACCAGCCGCGTCGATCGCACCCGCACCGTGCGGCCGGTGGGCGAGGTCCACTCCACCGTCCGACGCAGCACGCCGTCGCGCAGGTCCAGCACGCGCTCGTGTGTGCGGACCACGCCATAGCGGACGTCGAACGGCTCGTCCTCCACCAGCAGGCGGATGAGCTTGCCGTTGGTGACGTTGACCATGGTCTGGCCGTCCTCGGGATAGCCGTAGCCGGCCTCGGCGTACGGCAGCGGTCGCACCTCGTAGAACCCGCCGAGGTAGGTGCCGGGGATGCCGTAGGGCTCGCCCTCGTCGAGGTTGCCGCGCAGCCCGATGTGCCCGTTGGCCAGCGCGAATACGGATTCGGTCTGGGCCAGGTTGTCCAGGTGCAGCTCGGTCTCGCGGACCGCCCACGGCTCGACCGGAAATGCCGGGTGCTCGATCACGACTCGTCGAGCAGCTCGGCCAGGTCCTTGACCACGACGCTCGCTCCGTGCTGGCGCAGCGCGTCGGCGTGGCCGTGGCCCACGCGGTCCACGCCGATGACGTATCCGAACTCGCCGTCGCGGCCGGCCTGCACTCCGGCCACCGCGTCCTCGAACACCGCCGCGTGCGCGGGCGGCACGCTGAGCGCGCGGGCGCCGGCCAGGAACATGTCGGGCGCCGGCTTGCCCTTGAGGTGCTCTTCATCGGCGGTGAGGCCGTCCACACGCGCCTCGAACAGGTCCTCGATGCCGGCGGCGATCAGGACGTCCTTGCAGTTCGCGCTGGAGGACACCACCGCGCGCCGCAGGCCGGCGTCACGGGCGGCCTTCGCAAAGCGGACCGACCCCTCGTATGGCTCGACGCCGTCCTTCTTGATCAGCTCGAGCACCAGGTCGTTCTTGCGGTTGCCGATCCCGCAGATCGTCTCCGCGTCCGGAGGGTCGTTGGGCGTCCCCTCCGGCAGTTCGATCCCGCGCGACTGAAGAAACGAGCGCACGCCGTCATAGCGCGGCTTGCCGTCGACGTACTCGTCGTAGTCCTCGTCGGCATCGAACTCCTTGAACTCCTCGCCGGTCTTCTCGGCGCGCGCCCGCAGGTACTCGTCGAAGGTCTGCTTCCACGCGCGGTCGTGGACCTTGGCGGTCTGGGTGAGGACGCCGTCGAGGTCGAACAGGCAAGCCGTGACGCCATCGGGCAACCCGAGCATGCGCCCAACCTTATACGGCGTCCCGAGGCACAGAAGTGAGTCTCCGGTGAAGCTGCTCCGCCCGTCACACCGCCGCCAGCACCGCGGCGCCGAACAGGCATACGACGTGGAAGCTCTGGTCCACCATGAGCCGGAGGCTGGGCGCAGGGTTGGGCGAGTGCTTGACCTGCCGCAGCCACGCGCCCACGAAATGCCCGTCGTCCACGAGCACGTGCGGCACCGCGATCACGAGTGCCACGAGCACCGCGCGCGCCGCCCCGCGTTCCACGCCGATCCAGATGAGGACCGGGATGTAGGGCAGCGTGTAGGTGACACCGTGCAGGAAAAGCGCCCGCCGGCCCTCGGCATCGCCCAGGCCGCGCACCTTGGTCAGCGCCTGCCATTCGGTCTGAAGCAGCAGGTCCCCGGACAGATGGCAGACCAGGAACGCAGCGAACACGGGCGGCCAGCTCATGCGGTCCCCCTCCTCACGGCGGGGATTGTAACCCCGGATTGCGGAGCGAAAGGGTCAGTCGGCGCGCCTGCTCTCCAGCACCGGGGGCGGTGCGACGGGCGGCACGATTGGTGGGAGGTGCGGAGGGGGGAGTTGGGGTAGGGGTAGGGGTGAAGGGTGGGGGGTGGTGTGGAGTGGGGGGGTGGGACCAGGGGGAGGCCGCGCGCGGAGCTTGAACAAGCGGGAGTGTGAGCGCACGGGGGGCACGACATCGCGTCGCGTGTGGGCGATGGCGCACGTGGCCTCGTTGGGCAGGAACACGTCGACGCTGCGAAGCAGGCCGCGGACCTCGCGGCGCGCGCCGGAGGGAAGCTCGGGATCCAGCGGTGTCGAAGAACGTGCGCCCGCCGGTGGCGCGCGTCGCCTCGAGCAGCGAGCGCGCCGTCGCCTGGAGCCCGGCGCCACGCAGTAGTCGCACAACAGCAGAGTCGGAGGCCAGCGCGTCGCCGGGAATCTCCGGTCGCCAGTCGCGTTGACGCCGAGATGGGTCAGGAAGGTGCGGCAGGATCACGCGGAAGAGCGCCCGATGCGGCTGCAGCCGTCGATCCGCGCCGCGTCCTCCAGTTCGCTCTGACATGTCAGCTCTCTCCTCGTACAGCAGCCGGCTTTTGTAAGAAGCTTGATTAACGACCATACAATTCGTATTCTGGGGCGTCAGCGGCCTAACTCATTCGTAAGGATTCCATGACAATGGCGGATCGCGACAAGACGGCTCACCGGTGGCGGCTCGGCGGCGACGCCGGATCCGGCTCGGGCTCTGCGCGAGCTCGGCGAGCAGGCCGTGCTGGAGGCGATCTTCCGTCGCGGGCCGGTGACCCGTCCCGAGATCGCGTCGGCCACCGGTCTGTCCAAGCCGACGTGGGCGCTGCCGTGGGCCGGCTCGAGCGGGCCGGGATGATCCGGCATCGGTCCCCAGCACGGGCGCCGTGGGCGCAGCCCCATCGCCTACGTGGTGCGTGATAACGCCGGCTTCGTCGTCGGTCTCGACATCGGCGGCACCAACATCCGAGCCGGCGCCGCCGACGTGCGGCGAGATGATCCACGACGAGCAGGAGCCGACCACCAAGGCCGGCGGACGTGCGCTGGCGGCCAGCTCGCCGACGTGGCCACACGCGCAGTGGAGCGGGGGCGCGGCACGCACGACCGGCTGCTGGCGATCGGCATCTCCACCCCTGGCGTGGTGGACCGCGACACGGGCCGGGTGCGGCTGGCCTACAACGTGTGCCCGACGGCGCCCTGGATCCCTCGGCGCGTGGGCTCGCGGTTCGGCGTGCCGGTGCTGCTGGACAACAACATCAACCTCGCGGCGCTGGGGGAGAAGGCCTTCGGGCTGGCCGCGGCGTGTGACGATGGTGTTCGTCGGCATCGGGGCCGGCGTGGGGATGGGGATCATCATGCACGACGAGCTCGTCCGCGGGGCTCACGGAGCGGCGGGCGAGATCGCCTACCTCCCGCTCGTGGGCGACCCCTTCGATCCGCGCCACAAGCTCCACGGCGGCCTCGAGGACGAGATGGCGCGGCCGGCGTGCTGGCCGCCTTCGCAGCCCGTGCCCCCGGCCGGGCCGGCGAGGTCAGGACCGCGCAGGAGGTGTTCGAGCTCGCCCGCACCGGCGATGGCGATGCCGGCGCCGTGGTGCAGCACATCGCCGCGCGCCTGGGCTCCGCCATCGCCACCGTGTGCGCCATCCTCGACCCCGAGCTGGTCGTCCTCGGCGGCGGCACGGCTCGAGCCCGTTGCTGCTCAGCCCCGTGCGCGGCGCCGCGGCCGCGCTGGTCCCGCTGACCGCCCGCATCGAGACCAGCCTGCTGGGCGAGCGCGCGGCGCTGCGCGGCGCGATCGCCTTCGCGCGCACGCGGCTGCAGCAGCTCGAGCGCCGCGATGCGCTAGCAATCACGAGGAGACTCATGGCCGAGATCCAAATCCGCGATGTGAGTATGCGCAACGGCGAAGCGACCGTTGCGCTGCACGACAGTTGATATCGCGGACGGCGAGTTCACGTCTGTGGCCATGGGTTGCGGGAGACCACGCTGCTGCGGATGATCGCGGGCTGGAGGAGATCACACAGGGCAGCATCCGCATCGGCGACGCGTGGTCAACGATCTCACGCAAGGACCGGGACATCGCGATGGTGTTCCAGAACTACGCGCTCTACCGCACATGACGGTGGCGCGCAACATGGGCTTCGCGCTGCGCCGCGCCAAGGTCCCGCCCGAGGAGATCCGCCGCAAGGTGGCCACGCCGCGACCTGCTGGGGATCACCGACCAGCTCGAGCGCAAGCCGCAGCCATCTCTCGGGCGGCCAGCGCCAGCGCGTGGCCATGGGTCGCGCCATGGTCCGCGACCCCAGGGCTTCTCATGGACGAGCCTCTGTCCAACCTCGACGCCAAGCTGCGCATCCAGATGCGCTCCGAGATCGTCCGCCTTCAGCGCCGCCTGAACACCACGACGGTGTATGTCACGCACGATCAGACCGAGGCGATGACGCTCGGTGACCGCCTGGCGGTCATGCGCGACGGCGTATCCAGCAGGTCGGAACTCCGGCCGAGCTCTATGAGGCGGCCGCTGAACCTGTTCGTGGCCGGCTTCATCGGGGCGCCGGCGATGAACTTCCTCATCGGCGAGGTCGCCGATGGCTCGCTGACCTCGTCGCTCGGGACGATCGCGCTCTCCGAGCTCGGTGACGAGGCGGGGATCACGCACACCGGGCGCGTGGTCGTGGGCGTGCGCCCGGAGAGCTTCGAGGACGCCACACTGGCCGGCGAGCGGCCGGGGCTCGTCTCGCTCACCGCCACTGCGACCTGCTCGAGTCCACCGGCTCGGACATCTACGCCCACCTGTCGCTCAACGGCCACGATCGAGGCGCCGAGGAGCACGCGCGCGAGCTGGCAGGACGAGAGGAGAGGGGGAGAGAGGGGGGAGGGGAGGGAGAGGCCACCGGCCAGCGCCCCTCCGGCTGACGACCCGGGCGAGCTGAGCTCCGCGTGCTGGCGATCCTCGGCGGGCTCGGCGCGGCGACAGCCTGGGCTGTGTCCACGCTGTGCTCGTCGCGCTCGAGCCGCCTGATCGAGCCGATGGCGGTGGTGGCCTGGGTCATGCTCGTCGGCCTGGTCATCACCGCTCCGCTCGCCGCCGCGCGCGGGGTGCCCTCCAACCTGCACGGGTCCGCGCTCGCCTGGCTGGCGCTGGCCGGCGTCGGCAACGTGGCCGGGCTCATCGCCACTTACTCTGCGCTGCGCATCGGTCAGGTGTCGGTGGTGGCGCCGGTGGTGTCCACCGAGGGGGCGATCGCTGCCGTCCTCTCCGTGCTCGCCGGGCAGACGCTGGGGCCGTCGGTCGCGTTTACCCTGCTCATCATCGTCGTCGGTATCGGACTGGCCTCGCTGCCGTCGCCCGACGCCGCTGTTCACGACGCTGCGCGCCACCCGACCGCGGTCCTGCTGGCCGCGCTCGCGGCCGTCTGCTTCGGCGCCAGCCTCTACGCCACCGGTCGCGCCGGCGCTGTGCTGCCGGCGTCATGGGTCGTGCTCTCGGCCCGGGTTGTGGGGACGGTGGCCCTGGCGCTGCCGCTGGCGCTGTCCGGCCGCCTGCGGCTGACGGCGCGAGCGGTGCCGCTCGTAGTCGCCTCGGGCGTGTGCGAGGTGGCCGGCTTCTTCTCATACACATTCGGGTCGCGGCACGGCCTCGCGATCGCGGCCGTGCTGTCCTCCCAGTTCGCGGTCCTCGCGCTCGCCGCCTCCTACGTGCTGTTCGGGGAGCGGCTCAGTCGGATCCAACTGGTTGGGGTGGCCTGCGTCATCGTGGGTGTGGCGGCGCTGAGTGCGCTCCGCGCCTGATCAGCCTTCTAAATAGTCTCTCTTCTATGGTTGACAGCAGATATAGGTCTGTTTGGGGGAGATCTAATGAATGCTCTGATTGTGTGTTGCTTGGACTTCGCTGATCATCGCGCGGCTCTGCTGGTGGGGCGGGCGCGGTGCGCACCAGACGGTCGGTCTGCACGGGTGGCAGGTGCAGAGCAGCGCGGCCGCCGGCAACGACGGCGCCGCGCTGTCTCGCGGGATTGCCGCCAGGGCTGGCTGAAGGTGGCCCCGACGACGGAGGGGCCCGGGCACCGAGGTGGAGGCGCTGGTCCAGAACGGCCGCTGCCCAACGTCTTCTTCTCCAGCAACTGAAGCGCTGCTTTGGCTATATGAGCGCGCTCGGCCGCGACACGATCGCCGGTTCGCCGTGCCGTGGTGGTTCGGACCACCTTCAGCGCCGGGGGCCGGTCCGTCTCCCGCCACGCGACGCTCGTGGTCAACGGCGTCGTCGGCGAGGCGGATCTGTGGCTCAACGGACATGAGGTCGCCGGCCATAGCCCATCCAGGGCGCATACACGCAGTACGCCTTCGACGTCACCGGGCTCCTGCGCCGCGGCGCCAACGCGCTCGCCTTCCGGGTGTACCCCAACGACCCGAACACGATGTTCACCCTGGACAACGTCGACTGGACCCAGATCCCGCCCGACAACAACACCGGGATTCAGTTCCCGGTCCAGCTGCACACCTCCGCTGCGTTGGCGATCAGCGACGCCCACGTGGTGGAGCGCAACGCGCCGCGACCTGACGAGCTCGGCGCTGACCTGCGCGCCCAGGTCACCAACACCACCCGATCGCCGCCAGGCGGGCGTGCTGTCGGCTCAGATCACGCCCCCCTCGGGGCCGCGGATCGGATCGCCCATCCGCTGACGATCCCGGCGGGCGCAACCGGACCGTCTCGCTAGACGCCGCGCGTCTTCCACTTCCTGCGCATCGCCCACCCCCAGGTGTGGTGGCCCTATCAGATGGGCGCCCAGCCCCTGTACGCGCTGAGGATGAGCGTCGGCCCCAGCCAGGACTCCGTCCAGGACGCCGAATCGGACACGTTCGGGATCCGGACCATCACCACCCGCCTCATCGGCGCTTCGCCATCGCCCCGCACGGGTCACGGCAGTTCCTGGTCAACGGCCGGCCGTTCGTGTTCCGCGGCGGGGGTTGGTCCGAGGATCTGTTCCTGCACTACTCGGCCGCGACACCGCCAACCAGATCGCCCTGATCAAGAACCTGGGGCTCAACGGCATCCGGACCGAGGGCAAGGAGATGCCCGCGGACTTCTACGAGCAGATGGACCGCGCCGGCATCCTCGTCGACGCGGGCTTCCAGTGCTGCGACGCGTGGCAGTTGCCCGACAACGGCAAGGGCGTGACGGCGCACGACTACCGGCTGCTCGCCAACTCGGCGCTCGCCATCGGCCGCCGGCTGCGCAACCACCCCAGCATCCTCAACTTCAGCTGGTCAGACAACAGCCCCATCCCGCGCCAGGCGGCCGTCTCGATCGCCGCCTTCCACCAGGCTGACTTCCAGGATCCCCTGATCGCCTCGGCGGAGTACAAGAGCGCGCGAGGCCTGGGACCGTCCGGGGAGAAGGAGGGCCCCTATGACTGGGTCCCGCCCAGCTACTGGTACGACACGAGTCACTACGCGAAGTCAGACAGCACGCGCACCAACGCCGGCGGCGCGTGGGCGTTCGACTCAGAGGCCGGTGCCGGGGCCACGATCCCGACGCTGGACTCGATCGACCGCTTCCTGTCGCCGTTCGAACAGACCCAGCTGTGGAGGGCGCCTGACTACAACCAGTACCACCTCAACTACGAGCCAGGCCTGCCTGGCCCCTCCAACGGCGGCTACTCGTTCGGCACCTGCACGACCTCGACCGCGCGATCACCGCACGCTACGGCGCATGGTCGAGCCTGGGTCAGTTCGTTCAGGAGGCCCAGTTGCAGAACTACGAGACCCAGCGCGCGGAGTTCGAGGCCTACATCGATCACTCGCGCCGCGCCAAGGCGCCCTCCACCGGGATCGTGTACTGGCAGCTCAACAAGGGGTGGCCGACGCTGTTGTGGGACCTCTACAACAACGACTACGACCAGGCCGGCAGCTATTTCGGCGCTCAGGAGGCCAACCGGCCGCTGCACGCCATCTACGCCTACGGCTCGGGCACGGTGTCGGTGGCCAACCTCACGGGCGCCGCCGCGGCCGGGCTCTCGGTGCAGAGCCGGGTCTATTCGGTGGCGGGCAAGCTCCTGGACGACCGCACCGCCTCCGGGATCGCGCTCGGCGCCGGGGGCGTGCGCGAGGACGTCCTGCACCCGACCGTCCCGGCATCGACCCGGCCCCCGCGTCCCGCCAGGCCTACTTCGTGCAGCTGCTCCTGCGCCGCGGCGGCGAGATCATCGACCGCAACGTCTACTGGCTCTCCACCCAGCCCGACGTCATCAACTGGGCCAAGACGATCGGCAGCCCCAGGCGACGATGACCTCCTACGCCAACCTGACGGGCCTGCGCAGCCTGGCGCCGGCCCAGGACGCCGTCACCGCGCACACCACCGCCGACGGGGCCGACGACGTGACGCAGGTGACGGTCACCAACACGTCGGCGACGCGCGCCCCGGCGTTCTTCATCCGCGCCGACGTCCGGCGGGGAAGCGCGTCGGGGCTGCCGGCCGGAGGCGATGATGAGGTGCTTCCCGCGCTGTGGTCAGACAACGACACCACGCTGTGGCCAGGTGAGCCGAGACGCTCCAGGTCCGCTATGCGGCCGCCGCGCTGCAGGGCGCTTCCCCCGTGGTCACGGTGTCGGGTAAGTGGGGTGTATGTCCCGCAGGCTGATGTGTTCCGGATGTAATCCAGAACTTGAGTGATTCCAGATAGGTGATACGTTGGGGCGGTGACCTCCGCGGGATGGACTGACACGGCCGCGACCCTGCGGGCCGCCGGTTTGCGCGTCACCGCGTCCCGCCTCGCCGTCCTCTCCGAGCTTCGGGCCGGACAGCACCTCACCGCCGACCAGGTCGCCGTCGGCGTCCGGGACCGCGTCGGGGCGATCTCGACGCAGGCGGTCTACGACGTCCTGGGGGCGCTGACCCGGGCGGGCCTCCTGCGCCGCATCGAGCCTGCCGGGAGCCCGACGCGTTACGAAACGCGCGTAGGGGATAACCACCACCATGTGGTCTGTCGTAGCTGCGGCGCCATCGCCGACGTCGACTGCGCGGCCGGAGAGCCCCCCTGCCTGGCCCCGTCCGACGCCGGCGGCTTCGTCGTGGATGAGGCCGAGATCACGTTCTGGGGCATGTGCCCCGACTGCCAGACACATTCGACAACACCCGAGGCAAGGAGATCCACATGAGCGAGAACACACCCCGTACGACAACCGACGGCGGCGCCCCCGTCGCCAGTGACGAGTTCTCGCTGACCGTCGGACCAGACGGCCCGATCCTGCTCCAGGACCAGTACCTGATCGAGCAGATGGCCAACTTCAATCGCGAGCGCATCCCCGAGCGCCAGCCGCATGCCAAGGGGGCGGGCGCGTTCGGCGTGTTCGAGACGACCGAGGACGTGAGCGCCTACACCCGCGCGGCGCTGTTCCAGCCCGGCGTCAGGACCGAGATGCTCGCCCGTTTCTCCACGGTGGCCGGCGAGAGCGGCAGCCCCGACACGTGGCGCGACCCCCGCGGCTTTGCGCTGAAGTTCTATACGGCCGAGGGCAACTACGACATGGTCGGCAACAACACGCCGGTGTTCTTCCTGCGCGACCCCATGAAGTTCCAGCACTTCATCCGCAGCCAGAAGCGCCGGGCCGACAACGGCCTGCGCGACCATGACATGCAGTGGGACTTCTGGACCCTGTCACCGGAATCCGCCCACCAGGTCACCTGGCTGATGGGCGACCGCGGCATCCCCAAGACTTGGCGCCACATGAACGGCTACTCGAGCCACACCTACATGTGGGTCAACGCCGGTGGCGACAAGTTCTGGGTCAAGTACCACTTCAAGACCGACCAGGGCATCGACTTCCTCACGCAGGAGGACGCCGACCGAATCGCCGGCGAGAACGCCGACTATCACCGGCAGGACCTGTTCGAGGCGATCCGCGACGGCGATCACCCCACGTGGACCCTGTACATGCAGATCATGCCGTTCGAGGAGGCCAAGACCTACCGCTTCAACCCCTTCGACCTCACCAAGGTCTGGCCGCACGGCGACTACCCGCTGATCAAGGTCGGCACGATGACGCTCAACCGCAACGTGACCGACTTCCACACAGAGATGGAGCAGGCCTCGTTCGAGCCCAACAATCTCGTGCCGGGGATCGGGCTGAGCCCGGACAAGATGCTGCTGGCCCGCGGCTTCTCCTACGCCGACGCGCACCGGGCCCGGCTCGGGGTCAACTACAAGCAGATCCCCGTCAACACGCCGCACGTGCCGGTGCACAGCTACAGCAAGGACGGCGTGGGGCGGACGGTGAACGTCTCCGATCCTGTCTACGCGCCCAACTCCTACGGCGGCCCCAAGGCCGACCCGTCGCAGACTGACGACGCCGGCCTGTGGGCGGCGGACGGGGACATGGTCCGCTCGGCCTACACCGCGCGCGCACAGGACGACGACTTCGGCCAGGCCGGCGCGATGGTCCGCGAGGTCCTCGACGACGAGGCGCGCGAGCGGCTGGTCGGCAACGTCGCCGGCCACCTCAGCCAGGGGGTGTCGGACAAGGTGCTCGCGCGCGCCTTCGAGTACTGGAAGACCATCGACGCCGAGCTCGGCGAGCGCATCGAGCAGGCCGTCGGCGCCAACATCGGCGTCTGACGCACCCGATTGCCGGAGGGCGCGTACGGGCCACCGCCCGGCGCGCCCTCCGCGGCTAGTCGGCCTCGAGCTGCTCCTCGAGCCCGGTTGGCGGGATGCGCTCCACCGCCTGAGTGAGTCGTTCGAGCGCCTCGAGGATCTCGTCGCGATTGCCCTTCTGGTCGACGGCGAGGCGGACGGCGGCGATCTCGCGCGCCAGGTACTCGGTCTCGGCCAGCGCGCGCGCGTTGGTATCCCGGTCGCGCTCGACCTCGGCCTTGTCGCGGTCCGCCTGCCGGTTCTGGGCCAGCAGGATGAGCGGCGCGGCGTAGGCGGCCTGCGTCGAGAACGCCAGATTGAGCAGGATGAACGGGTACGGGTCGAACTTGAGGGTGACGACCGCGACGTTGACGAAGATCCAGATCACGACGATGACCGTCTGGAAGATGATGTACCGGGGCGTGCCGAAGAGGCGGGCCAGTCGCTCGGCCAGCGCGCCGAACTGATCGGGGTCGTAGGCGGGGCCGCCCGGCGTGCCCCGCGGCTTGGAGAGATCGTCCCCGCGTGCCATCAGGCGGTCTCCGTCAGGCTCGCGCGCCAGTCGGCGGGCAGCAGCCGGTCAAGGACGTCATCAATCGTCACGGCGCCAACGAGACGGTGGGCTTCGTCGATGACGGCCAGTGACACGACGTCGTAGGCGGCGAGCCGTACCGCGACCTCGCGATCGCTGGTGGCCTCCTCGACCGGCTCGGCGTCCTCGTCGATGCAGCGGCCCAGCGGCTTGCTCGGCGCCTCCCGGAGCAGCCGCTGGATCCCGACGTTGCCGATATAGCGCCCGGTCGGGGTCTCGAGCGGAGGGCGGCAGACGAACACCGACGCCGCCAACGGCACCGGCAGATTGGGGTCGCGTACGCGGGCCAGCGCCTCCGCCACCGTGGTGTCGGGCGCGAGAATGACGGGCTCGGGCGTCATCAGGCCGCCGGCGGTGTCGGGCTGGTAGGTGAGCAGGCGGCGAACGGGCTCGGCCTCCTCGGGGTCCATCGCGTGCAGCAGTTCGGCCTGGCGCCCGGCGGGGAACTCCCCGAGCAGGTCGGCGGCATCGTCGGCGTCCATCTCGTCCAGCACCCGGGCCAGACGATCGATGCCCAGGCCCTCGATCAGCCGGACCTGTTCGTCCTCGGACATCTCCTCGAGCAGGTCGGCGAAGCGGTCGTCCTCGAGCTCGGCGGCCAGGACGCGGCGGCGGCTCAGGGGCAGGCGCCGGATCGCGCCCGCCATCTCGGCCGGGTGCAGGCCGCCCAGCTCGGCGGCTTGGCGGTCGACAGGACGCTCGGAGGCGAACAGCTCGCCCGCCTCGGACCAGTCGATGATGTCCGGCGCACGGCGCAGGCCGGGCATGCGCCGGCCGGCCAGCGCCACCGTCGCCACCTCCCAGCCATCGTGATCGGGCGCCTCGACCAGGCCGATGTCCACCACCCGCGCCCCCTTGAAGCGTTTACCGATCAGCTCTCCGGCGAGGAGGCGCTCGCCTTCGCGCAGGGCGAACTGGCGCATGTTGACCGAGCCGCGGCGCAGCCGGGCGCCGTCGGAGCCGATCTCCCCGATGCGGCCGATGCCCACGAACACGCGGCGCCGCTGCACGGCCACCACGAACCCGTTGATCCGGGGCGGCTTGGAGCCGAGGTCCACGACGGCGTCGGCGAGCCGTCCCACCTCGGCGCCGTCGGCGCCGAGGAGTGGCACGCGGGTGAGCCGGGAGAGATAGACGATGCGCCGCTCCATAAGGAGAATCGTACCCCGGCTCTGCCAGTTGACCCCTTATTGCAAGGGCATCTCGATGCCGCGATTGGTCTCGGGCCGGGGACCGAAGATCCGCCGCTCGGCGACCTCGATGGCCAGGTCGTTGATGCTCGCCTCGCGCCGGATCATGAGGCCGTGCTCGTTGAACTCCCACAGCTCGTTGCCGTAGCTGCGCCACCACTGCCCGTCCCGGTCGTGGGACTCATATTGGAAGCGCACCGCGATCCGGTTGCCGTTGAACGTCCACAGGTTCTTGCGCAGGGCGTAGTCCAGCTCGCGCTCCCACTTCTGGGTCAGGAACTCCACGATCGCGGCCCGGCCGGTCACGAACGTGTCGCGGTTGCGCCACACCGAGTCCTCGCTGTAGGCCCCGGCGACGCGCTCGGGGTCCCGCGTGTTCCAGGCATCCTCGGCGGCCTGCACCTTCTGCGCGGCCGTCTCGGCGGTGAACGGGGGGAGGGGCGGTCGGTCGGCCATGGCGGCGCCTCCTTCTGGACGATGGTTGCGGGCGCCGCCATCGTCGCAGGACGCCAAGCCGCGTGCGCGGGGTAGGGTGAATCGTGCAATGAAGATCATCTACACCCAGACCGACGAGGCGCCGGCGCTGGCCACCCAGTCGCTGCTGCCGATCATCCAGGCCTTCGCCGGGATCGCCGGGGTGGAGGTGGAGCGGCGCGACATCTCGCTAGCCGGGCGCATACTGGCCCAGTTCCCCGACCGCCTCAACGGAGACCACCCCGTCTCTGACGACCTGACCGAGCTCGGCGAGCTGGCCAAGACGCCCGAGGCCAACATCATCAAGCTGCCGAACATCAGCGCGTCCGTGCCCCAGCTGCGCGCCGCCATCGCCGAGCTCCAGGAGCAGGGCTACGAGATCCCCGACTACCCGGGCGAGCCCGCTGATGACGAGCAGCGCGACATCCGCGAGCGCTACGACCGCGTCAAGGGCAGCGCTGTCAACCCCGTCCTGCGCGAGGGCAACTCCGACCGCCGGGCGCCGGACTCGGTCAAGGCCTATGCCCGCAATCACCCGCACTCGATGGGGACATGGTCGCCTGACTCGCAGTCGCACGTGTCGACGATGACCGATGGCGACTTCCGCGCCACGGAGCGGTCGGTCACGGTCCCCGCGGCGGGCCAGGTCCGCATCGAGCACGTCTCGGCCGGCGGCGACGTCACCGTGCTCAAGCCCGACTTCCCGGTGCTCGCCGGCGAGGTCCTCGACACCGCCGTCATGCGCCGCGCGGCCCTCGAGGCATTCCTGGCCGAGCAGATCGCCGAGGCCAAGGAGCAGGGCGTGCTCTTCTCGGTGCACCTGAAGGCGACGATGATGAAGGTGTCCGATCCGATCATCTTCGGCCACGCCGTGCGCGCGTACTTCCCGCGCGTGTTCGGCGAGCACGCCGACGCTCTGGCCGCCGCCGACGTGCAGGCCAACGACGGGATGGCCGCCCTCGTCAAGGCCCTGGAGCGGATCCCCGAGGACGAACGATCCGCGATCACCGCTGCCATCGAGGCCGCCTACGCCGACGGGCCCGGCCTGGCGATGGTGGACTCCGATCGTGGCATCACCAACCTCCACGTCCCCTCGGACGTCATCATCGACGCGTCGATGCCCGCCGCCATCCGCTCGAGCGGTCAGATGTGGAACCGCGACGGTGAGCTCGAGGACGCCAAGTTCGTCATCCCGGACCACTCCTATGCGGACCTCTACGCCGAGACCGTCAACAGCTGCCGCGAGCACGGCGCGTTCGATCCCGCCACGATGGGCACCACGCCCAACGTCGGGCTCATGGCCCAGAAGGCCGAGGAGTATGGATCCCACGACAAGACCTTCGAGATCTCCGCGGCGGGCACGGTGCGGGTGGTCGACGGCGACGGCGAGACGCTGCTGTCAGGAGACGTGGCGCCCGGCGACATCTGGCGGATGTGCCAGACCAAGGACGCCCCCATCCACGACTGGGTTCGCCTGGCCGTGGACCGCGCACGGGCGACGGGCTGGCCGGCCGTGTTCTGGCTGGACGAGACCCGGCCCCACGACGCCGAGCTGCTGGCCAAGGTGCGTCCCGAGCTCGAGCAGCTGGACACCGACGGCCTCCAGATCGAGATCATGGACGTGGCCGAGGCGACCCGCTTCACGCTGGAGCGCGCCCGGCGCGGGGAGAACACGATCAGCGTCACCGGCAACGTGCTGCGCGACTACCTGACCGACCTGTTCCCGATCCTCGAGCTCGGCACGAGCGCGAAGATGCTCTCGATCGTTCCGCTGATGGACGGCGGCGGCCTGTTCGAGACCGGCGCGGGCGGCTCGGCGCCCAAGCACGTGCAGCAGTTCGAGCGCGAGAACCACTTGCGCTGGGACTCTCTGGGCGAGTTCCTGGCGCTGGCGGTATCGCTGCAGATGCTTGCCGACAAGGCCGACAACCCGCGGGCGCGCGTTCTCGGCGATGCGCTGGACCGCGCCACGGGCGACCTCCTGGAGCACAACCGCTCCCCGCTGCGGCGCGTCGGCGAGCTCGACAACCGCGGGAGCCATTTCTACCTGACGCTCTACTGGGCGCGTGAGCTGGCCGCTCAGACCGAGGACGCCGAGCTGGCCAAGCGGTTCGCCCCGCTGGCGGAGCGCCTCGAGGCGGATGAGCAGAAGATCGTTTCAGAGCTGTCCGAGGTGCAGGGCTCGGCGGTGGAGCTGGGTGGCTACTACCACCCGGATTCGGAGAAGGCGGCGACGGCGATGCGCCCCAGCCCGACCTTCAACGCGGCCCTGGAGACTCTCTAGGGCGGCGGGGCGCCCGTGACCAGGCCGCTCCCCTCGGGCACGGTGACGATGCTGTTCACCGACGTCGAGGGCTCCACCCGTCCTGCTCGACGCGCTGGGCGACGGCTACGGCGCGCTCCTCGCCGAGCACCACCGGCTGCTGCGCGCGGTCTGGGCGCGCCATGGCGGGGTGGAGGTCGGCACCGAGGGCGACTCGTTCTTCGTCGCCTTCGCCGAGGCCGGGTCCGCCCTCGATGCCGCAATCGCCGCGCAGCGGACGCTGGCCGAGCACGCCTGGCCGGCCGGGGCCCAGCCGCGCGTGCGCATCGGGATCCACACCGGCGAGCCCCGCATCGCCGATGGCGACTACTGGGGGGCCGACGTGCACTACGCCGCGCGGGTCGGCGCCGCGGCCCACGGCGGGCAGGTCCTGGCCAGCGAGGCCACACGCGCACTCAGCGACCGCCACGACTTCGAGTCCCTGGGCGAGCACGGCGTCAAGGACTTCGCCGCTCCCCGCGAGCTGTTCCACCTCGTGATCGACGGGAGCGCGGCATCGGACTTCCCTCCGCCGCGCACCCTGGAGCGCATTCGCACCAACCTGCCCTCGCCGGCCTCCGACCTGATCGGCCGCGACGACGAGGTGGCGGTCCTGCTCGACCTCCTCGGCGGCGCCCGCTTGGTGACGGTGTCGGGGCCGGGCGGCTCGGGCAAGACGCGGTTGGCACTCGAGGTCGCCCAGCGCGCGGCCAAGGACTTCGACGCCGTCTGGTGGGTGGGGCTGGAGTACATCCTGGATTCCAATGAGGTGATGGGCGCCGTCTCACGCGCGATGGGGCTGCCCGAGATAGCGGGGGTCGATGCCGAAGAGCGCGTCCTTGATCACCTGGGCGCCCGCAGGGTGCTCCTGGTGCTCGACAACCTCGAGCAGGTGATCGATGTGGCGCCGCTGATCGGCCATGTGGCGCGGGCCGGTCCCGAGGTCCGGGTGCTGGTCACCAGCCAGCTGCCGCTGCGCATCGGCGGCGAACACGTGCTGGCCCTCGACCCGCTGCCGATGCCCACCGGCTCGGAGTCCGAGCTCTCGGCCCTGCGGGAGGTCGCGTCGGTGGCCCTGCTCTCCGAGCGCGCGGCGGCCGCCGGGACGGGCTGGGTGCTCACCGAGGAGAACCAGTTCGACGTCGCGCGGATGTGCCGGCAGCTCGAGGGCATGCCGCTGGCGCTGGAGCTGGCGGCGCCGCGGTTGCGCGTGCTCGACGCCGGCGCGCTGTCGAGCAGGTTGGAGGAGAGCCTGGACGCGCTCGGCCGGGGCGGCCCCGACCTCCCCGCGCGCCAGCGCGGGCTGCGAGCCGTGCTGGAGTGGTCGGTGGGCCTGCTCTCCGAGGACGAGCGATCGCTGCTGCTGGCGCTGTCGGTGTTCTCCGGTGGCTTCACGACCGCGCTCGCCGAGGCCGCGTTCGGCGATGTCATCGACCCCCTCCAGGCGCTGGTCGAGGTCGGTCTGATCCGCGCGCAGGAGGGCGGGCGCTTCGAGGTCCGTCCCCCGGTGCGCCGCTTCGCCGCCGAGCTGATGGATGCCGAGGCCGAGGACGCCGCGCACGCGTCGATCACCGATGCGCTCATCGCGATGGCCGAGCCGTTCGAGAAGCGCTGGGTTGTCATCAGCAGCGAGGGCCGACTCGTGCTGAACCCCGAGGCGGGCAACATCTTCGCGGAGCTCGACTGGGCCCAGCTCATGGACTATGGGCGCCACGCCCGGCTGGCGGCCACCACCGGCTGGTGGATGAACTATTCCAGCGCCGTTGAGTTCAGCCGCGACCACCTGGAGATCGCGCTGGCGCGCTCGACCGATGCGGTGATCCGCGCGCGCTGCCTGCAGGCGCTCGGGGCCCTCGGGCTCAAGGACTCGGATCCAACGGGTTCGCTGGACGCCGCCGATGCGTGGCATGACCTCGGCGACATCGAGGGCGAGTTCTACAGCGTCATCTACGCCGCCAACCTCTACGGGCACGCCCGGGAGCCCGAAGCGCAGCTCGAGCTCGTGGAGCAGGCCGCAGAGCTCGAGGGCCGGCTCCCCGACGACCCCGATGCCGGGTGGATTCTCGCCGTCGTCCGTGGTGAGGCGGTGTCGCTCACGGGTCATCCCGAGGAGGCCATCGGACCGCTGCTGCCGTTGTTTGACGATGCTCCCGAGGGATCCTGGAAGCAGTTCTGGCTCGCCACGCGCCTGGCTGACCTCGAGCTCGTGCTCCACCGCCCCTCCGAGGCCCTCGCCCATTACGGGGTGGCCATGGCGATTCTGGCTCCTCTCCGCTCGCCCCTGGGCGAGCTCATCCAGGCCACGACGGTCGCAGTCGCTCTCGTGGGTATGGAACGCGTCCCGGAGGCTGCCACCGCCTGGGCGGTGTGCGAGCTCGGCTTTGGCGAGCTCTCGTCCCCGCCACACGGCGCCCTGCGCGACTGGTATGACGCCGTGCGGGCCAGCCTCGATGACGGCGACCTGGCGGCCGGCCGCAGGCTTGCGGCGCAGATGGGCATGGAGCGCGGCCTGGCGTGGATCGGGCGCGTCGCGCGAGGCGAGACGGCGGGCGGCTGAGCCCGCGCGGGTCGGGACCCGGCTGGCAGGAAACCGGGTCGGCCTGGCCAGCCGGGTCCGCGTGGCCAGCGTCCCCCCGTATTGAAGGAGGAGCCCCGCACCCCCGGGACCCCTCCTTTTGAAATCCTGGCAAGCGGGTCAGCTGCCGCTGCCGACCCTTTGGGAGAGCTGGCCAGGATGGTGGCTTTCGCCTATGTCAATGCCCCCCCTCGGAATGCTGCCCCGCCCGGTCGGTGCCGTGTGGTCCGAGAGTGACGCCCCGCAGTGTCCCCCAAAGCGCCGTTGGCGAAAACGTACATGGACCCAGCCACTGTGCGTCCTTTGACTCACGGCGCGGCGCCCTCGAAGTCCCCCGCGCCCGCGCGCGCCGCGCGCAGGATCTCCGTCATCTCGGTCAGCGCGGCGTCGCCGAGCGGCTCGGTGCCGAATCGCATGTCGTGCAGCGCGCCGGTCGCGGACTCGGCCACCGTGCGGCCCGTCGCCGTGATGGTGGCCAGGATCGTGCGCCGGTCCGACGGGTGGGGCGTGCGCTGCACGTACCCGTCCCGCTCCAGCCCGTTCACGAGATTGGTGACGCTGGCGGGGTGCACCTGGAGACGGGCGCCCATCTTGCCCAGCGGCAGAGACCCGGCGCGGCTGAAGTGAAGGAGCATCAGCGCCTCGTAACGGGCGAAGGTCAGCCCGAACTCCTCGAGCGCGTCATTGAGCCGCGCCAGGAGGATCTGCTGGGCGCGCATGACGGAGGTCACCGCCATCATCGCCTCCACCGGCGAAGCCGGCCAGCGGGCCCGCCACTGTCGGCCGGCCTCCTCGATGGGGTCGAACCTGAGCGTCAGCTTCTCAGACCTTCAACTCCTCGGGCGCCGAGGCCAGCGCCGCCTCGATGGCGGTCACCAGCTCGCGCGCCGAGGTGGCGGTGAGCTCGACGGCCACGCGCGCGCCGGGGCCCTTGGACGGGTCGGCGAAGTCGATGTTGAGCGTGTGCTCGGCCATGGCATGGACGGGATGGTCGAAGTACACCGTGCCGTCGGTGACGTGAAACCACTTGCTCTCCGGCCCCTTGGCGCTGCCCGTCAGGGCCGTCCTCACGGTCGCGTACGTGCACATGCCTCAGCCTCCGAGATTGGCGGTGTAGAAGGTCTCGATCCGCTCCCAGCCGTCGTTGGCGGCCTCGACTCGGTAGGCCGGCCGGTCGACGGAGAAGAACGCATGCCCGGCGTCGTCGTAGCGGTGGAACTCGTGAGGCTTGTTCTCACGCGTCAGGATCTCGTCGAGCTCGTCAACCTGCTCAGGGCTCGGGTAGGAGTCCTCGTTGCCGAACAGGCCGAGCAACGGGCAGCGCAGATTCGGCAACTGGCCTACGAGATTGGTGACCTTGAGCGGGAACCCCTCCGGCGGCGTGCCCGTGACGAACGCCCCGTAGCAGTCCACGGCGGCGTCGAGGGGCAGGTTGCACGCGGCCAGGACGGACTGGCGCCCGCCCGAGCAGTAGCCGATCACGCCGACCTTGCCGTTGGACGTCGGCAGGGCGCGCAGCGCCTTCGCCGCGCCGCCCACGTCGCCGACGAGGCGCTCGTCAGGGATGCCGCCGTTGGCGCGGGCGGTGGCCGCCGCGTCGTCGGGCGCTGCTCCGGGCGCCTCGCGCCAGTACAGGTTGGGGCAGACGGCGTCATAGCCCAGCTCGGCGAAGCGCCGCACGATCTCCTTCGTCCCACGGTCATAGCCCGGCATGTGGTGGATGACGACAACGCCACCTCGGGCCTCAGCGCCGGCGGGCCGGGCGAGGTACGCCTCGATCTCGTCGTCGTCGTGGCCGGAGATCCGGATCGTCTCCGCGCTCAGTGAATCGCTCATGGGCGCGATTCTTTCACGGGCGCCGCGTCCGCCGCCGCGCCGTGGCCGTCACTGCCGGCTACGGCAGGCCCAGTACGGGAGGGGCCCGTGGGAGGCGCGCGCGAACCGCCGGCCCGGCGCCGCCGGCCGTGTCTCGGACGGCTCGGCGGGCACCGCTACGAGGCGGCCGCCGACCACGAGCTTGCTCCACGGACGCGTGATCCCCATGGGGTTCCACGTCATGCCCAGGCCGCTGTGCATGACGAACGTCTGCGCCTCCAGCTGGTACTCGCCGTCCACGGCGGTCACGGTGGCATCGATGTCGGCCTCGATCCGGCGGCCGCGGGCCATCAGCTCACCCAGCACCGACAGCCGGTCCCCCTCCAGGCGCACCGTGCGCGATACGAACCGGATGTACGGGTCGCGGCCCACCGCGAAGAACTCATCGGAGCGGAGATGGTGGTCGCGGCGCTCGTTGCCGGTGGTGACGCTGGCCGCGTCGATGGCCAGCTCTATCGCCGGGCGCACGCCGAGCTCGAGACGCCCGGCGTACTGGGTGAAGCGCCCTTTGACCGTGCCAAAGCCCCACCAGTAGGGCACGGCGAACGCGACCGCGGATCGCGCGGGGTCAAGCTCCCAGGCTCCCTCCGCCAGCGTGGGGGACCGGGCGCCCGGAAGGAATCGCGCCCGCTGCCTTCCGACTTTCATCAGAACGTAATATAAACCTCTGATGAACCCGGCTCGGCGGTCAGCGCGCACGCGTCAGCTCGAGGAGATCGCAGAGGCGCTCCCGCAGCGTGCCGCGGCGCTGTCCCAGCTGTTTCTCACGCGTTCCAGCGTGTGCGTGTCGCGCACCGAGATCGGCGTCCTGCGGCGGCTGGGGGGCGGGCCGCGCCGGATCACGGAGCTCGCCACTGACGAGAGCGTCAGCCAGCCCGGGATCACCCTGCTCGTCAACCGCCTGGTGGGGCGTGGCTGGGTTCAGCGCGCCGCCGACCCCAGCGACGGGCGCGCCGTGCTCGTCAGCCTCAGCCCCGAGGGCGACAACGCGGTCCGCGCCCTCCGCGCGGAATACCGGACGATGCTGCACGAGGAGATGGCGTCGCTTGACGACGCTCAGGTGGAGACGCTCGCGGGCGCGGTCCAGATCCTCGACCAGCTCATCGAACGCCTGGAGAGCCGCGGGGTCTGACCCTCGGGTCAGGGCAGCGCCGTGAGTTGGTCGGCGCGTACCCGGAGATCTACCGGTTATCGGCGCACTGGGCGTGACGCTTGACCTCAGGACGAGCGGATTCGCGCGCGCGGCCGCCGCGACCCGCTACCTTCCGACCCGCCATGGACTCTCGCCGCCCCCGATGGCCGCAGGCGCGGATCGCCGTTGCCGTCATGGCGGCCGCTGCGGTCGCCATCGGCCTCCTCGGGTGTGGGGGCGGGAGCACCACGAAGGCGCCGGCGCAGCCGGCCTTGGCCGTCAGCGCCACCGCGGTGGGCAAGCCGATCCCGCCGGGGTTCGTCGGCCTGTCCATCGAGATCAAGGCGCTCGAGCAGTACGCCGGCACCGACCCCAATGCGGTGGACCCGATCCTGTTGCACCTGATCGACGACATCGCGCCCGAGCAGAGCCCGGTGCTGCGCCTCGGGGGCGACAGCACCGACTGGTCGTGGTGGCCGGTGTCGCACGTCGCCCGCCCGCCGGGGGTGCGCTTCACCCTGACGCCGAATTGGATGGACGTCGCCCACGCGCTGGCCACGGCGGTCCGGGGCCGGCTCATCCTCGGCGTGGACCTCGAGGCTGACAACCGCGCGGTCGCCGCCGCCGAGGCCAGAGAGATGCTCGACCGCATCGGGCGCAGCTCGGTGGACGCCCTGGAGTTGGGCAACGAGCCCGAGCTCTACGGGAGCTTCGGCTGGTATAGGTCGGCCAGCGGCAAGCAGGTGCCGGGCCGCCCGCGTTCCTACGACCCCGCCGACTTCACCAGTGACTTCTCGAGCTTCGCTCCGCAGCTTCCCGATGTCCGTCTCGCCGGGCCCAGCAGCGGCGCGGTGACCTGGCTGGCGCAGCTGGGCCCGTTCCTGACCGCCGAGTCTCGCGTGCGCTTGGTGACCGTGCACGCCTACCCGCTCAAGCACTGCAGCAAGACGGCAGTCGTCACGATCCCGCAGCTGCTCTCAAACCAGGCGTCCCGAGGGCTTGCGGCCTCGGTGGCGGGGTACGTGGCGACCGCCACAGCGCACCACGCGCCGTTGCGCGTCGACGAGATGAACGGCGTCTCCTGTGGGGGGGCCCGCGGCGTCAGCGACACCTTCGCGTCGGCGTTGTGGGTGCTCGACACGCTGTTCGAGTTGGCCCGCACCGGCGTGAGCGGGGTCAACATCCACACCGTCCCCAACACCGTCAACGAGATCCTCGGCCCGCAGCTCGTCAGCGGCGCCTGGCGCATGCGCGTGCACCCGGAGTACTACGGGATGATGATGTTCGCCCAGGCCGCGCCCCCCGGCTCACACCTGCTCGAGGTGGCCACGACCGTGCCGGCCGGGGTCAAGGTGTGGGCGACGCGCGCCGGCGACGGGGTCATCCACGTCGTGGTCATCAACAAGCGCGTCTCCCGGTCGCAGTTCCTCCGGCTCCGGATCGCCGGCGCCCGCGGGCGAGCCGACGTCGAGCAGCTGCGCGCTCCCAGCATCCACGCCACCGGCGGCGTGACCCTCGGTGGCCAGACCTTCGGCCCTCAGACCGCCACCGGAGTGCTGGCGGGGCCGGCCGCGCACCCCACCGTCACGTCCGCGGGCGGCGCCTACGCCGTCACCGTGCCCGCGGCCAGCGCGACGATGCTCACGATCCCCGCGAGGTAGGGCCGGTCTCTGCTATCTCCGCGGCCATGGACCTAGCCGGCTATCTGGACCGGATCGGGGTGGGCCCCGGCGCCGGCCTGGCCGAGCTGCACCGCGCTCACGTCACCTCGATCCCGTTCGAGAACCTGGATCCCCATCGCGGCGTGCCGGTGTCGCTGGAGCTCGCCGACCTCCAGCGCAAGCTCGTGGACGAGCGGCGCGGCGGCTACTGCTTCGAGCACAACCTTCTGTTCGCGGCGGCGCTCGAGGCGCTCGGGCTGCGGGTCGAGCCCATGCTCGCTCGCGTTCGCCTGGGCCGGCCGCCGGGAACCCCGCGCCCGCGCACCCACCTCGTGCACCGGGTCCACGCCGAGGACGGGGTCTGGCTGGCCGACGTCGGCTTCGGCAACGGGACGCTGCTCGAGCCCGTCCCGTTCGGCCCCGGTGCCGAGCACGATCAGTCGGGTTGGCGCTTCCGCCTCGTCCAGGACGGTGCCGAGCACGTGCTCCAGAACGCCGAGGGCTCCGAATGGGCCGACGTCTATGGCTTCGTCCCCGAGCCGGTTCCCGTGATCGACATCGAGACGAGCAACTGGTTCACCTGCACCCATCCGCGCTCGCCGTTCGTGGCCGGTCTGATCGTGGCCGCCAACCGCGACGACGGGACGCGAGTGGCGCTCAGCGACTGGAACGGGCTCTCCTTCGTCACCCGGACCCCGGCTGAGACCACGGTGGGGGAGATCGAGCGCGCGGACATCCCGCGTGTGCTCGACGAGACGTTCGGGCTGCCCGGATTCGTGCTCGGCGATCACGGCCGGGTCACACGCCCGGCCGCTCACTCCGAGTAAGCTATTCTTTACGTAAACGTGAAGTAGCTGCGTTTACGCCTCTCTCCTCGGGACCGGCCCGACTCAAGCCTGAAAGGACGCCGTGACCACGAACGGGGCACATCGAAACGGAGCCGTCGCCGCCCATGGGCCCGCGGTCCGCCTGGACCATCACGGCAACCCCGTCCCCGAGCACTACAAGTGGATCGCGCTGTCCACCACGACGCTCGGCGTTCTCATCGCCACGATCAACGCCTCCATCCTGCTCATCTCGCTGCCGGCGATCTTCGACGGGATCCACATCGATCCGCTTCTGCCCAGCAACACCAACTACCTGCTGTGGCTGATCCTCGGCTTCCTCGTCGTCACCGCGGTGCTCGTGGTCAGCCTCGGCCGGCTGGGCGACATCTACGGCCGGGCCCGGACCTTCAACCTCGGCTTCGCGGTGTTCACCTTCTTCAGCATCATGCTGGCGGTCACGTGGATGAAGGGCAGCGCCGGCGCGATGTGGCTGATCGTCATGCGGGCGCTGCAGGGCGTGGGCGGGGCGATGCTGTTCGCCAACTCGAGCGCGATCATCACCGACGCCTTCCCGTCCAACCAGCGCGGCCTGGCGCTGGGCATCAACGGCGTCGCCGCCGTCGCCGGATCCTCGATCGGTCTGGTCCTGGGCGGCCTGCTCGCGCCCGTGGCGTGGCGTGCCGTGTTCCTCGTCTCGGTCCCGTTCGGGATCCTCGGCACGGCGTGGGGCTTCGCCAAGCTGCGCGATCTCTCCGAGCGCAAGCCGGCCAAGATCGACTGGTGGGGCAACGTCACCTTCGCCGTGGGCCTGATCGCGGTGATGATCGGCATCACCTACGGGATCCAGCCCTACGGCCACCACACCATGGGCTGGACCAGCCCCAAGGTCATCGCCGAGATCGGCGGCGGCATCCTCGTGCTCATCGCCTTCTGCATCATCGAGACCCGCGTGGAGCAGCCGATGTTCCATCTGGACCTGTTCAAGGTCCGCGCCTTCACCGCCGGCAACTTCGCCTCACTGCTGTCGGGCATCGGCCGGGGCGGCCTGCAGTTCGTACTCATCATCTGGCTGCAGGGCATCTACCTGCCGCGCCACGGCTACTCGTTCGCCGACACGCCTCTGTGGGCCGGGATCTATTTGCTGCCGCTCGTCGCCGGGATGCTGTTCGCGGGACCGATCGCCGGAGCGCTGTCGGATCGGATGGGCCCGCGGCCGTTCGCCGTGGCCGGGATGGCGCTGGCGGCGCTCTCGTTCCTGCTCCTGGTGCTGCTGCCAGTGAACTTCTCCTATCCGGTGTTCGCGCTGGTGATCATCCTCAACGGCCTGGGCATGGGCATCTTCTTCTCGCCCAACCGCGCCAGCATCATGAACAGCCTGCCCGCCAACCAGCGCGGCGCCGGCGGCGGCATGGCGGCGACGTTCATGAACTCGGCGATGGTGCTGTCGATCGGGATCTTCTTCAGCCTGATGATCGTCGGGCTGTCGGGCGGCCTGCACCAGTCGCTCTACCACGGGCTGACCTCCCACGGCGTCTCCGCGGGCGTGGCCAAGCAGGCGTCGTCCCTGCCGCCGGTGGCGACCCTGTTCGCGGCCTTCCTCGGCTACAACCCGATCAAGACGCTGCTCGGGCCCCACATCCACGCGGTCTCGGCCCACCAGCAGCACGTCCTGCTCGGCCATACGTTCTTCCCCTCGGTCATCTCCGGCCCGTTCTCGAGCGCGCTGACGTCGGCGTTCACCTTCGGACTGGTCGCGTGCCTGATCGCCGCGCTGGCCTCACTCGTGCCGGCCAAGGGCCAGCCGTGGTTGGGCCGCGGCCGTCGCCTGGTCGCCGACCCGCATGGGGCCGACTCGCTGATGGTGGTGCCCGCCGGCGGCACTCTGGAGTACGCCGGGGCGGACGTCGAGCCGCCCGACGGCCGCTGACTCATCCCGGCTCAGCCGAGCCACCGAAGCCATGCGCCGTGCGGATCGGCCCAGGCGAGCGCCTCGCCGTCCAGGCTGAGCAGGACCTCGCCGCCGGGCGCGGCCCCCGGGCGGGGCGGCTGCTCCAGCTCCACCACCCCGGGCGGCTCGTTGGCGATCCACCGCGCGCCGAGCGCCCGCACGGTATCGGCTAGGCCGCGGCGGTCGGCCGGGTCGCGCACGTAGCCCAGCACCGCGGTGTGGAAGATCACCAGCGTCGCGCCGGCAGGCGCCTGCTCGGCCAGCGGGGCCAGGTCGCGGCGCAGGTCCCCGCGGACGATGCGAGGCGGGTCGCCGCGGGCGACCTTCACCGCCGCGCGCAGCAGCGCCAGGCGGTCACCCTCTCCAGGCCACACCAGGGACTCCAGCCACGACACGCTCTCGTCGTCGGTCACGTCGATCGGCGCCAGGTCCAGGCCGGCGCGCCATGCCACGTCGGGCACCGCCGCCGGCACCGGCGTCGCCTCGTTCACCGTGCAGTGGAACACCGGGCCGCTGCCGTTCACGGCGGGCGCGCCGAGGCGGCGCCCCGCGCCGAAGTCATAGCCGTAGCAATCGGGCAACAGGCACAGTCCGGCTGACGTGCCCACCTCCAGCAGGGCGAGCGGCTGGGGGAGAGAGGCCAGCACGGGCAGGAGCGCCGCGCAGCGCGCCGGCTCGTTGGTCTGCGTCCGATGGGTCCGGATGATCTCCAGCACCTCGGCCTCGCGGGCGAAGAAGCGTCTGCGGAACTCTGGCCAGTCGCGCGCGAAGTCCCCGTACAGGTGGCGGACGGCGGCGAGCAGGAGGTTGGGCTGGCGCTTGGCTGGCTCCAGCTCGCAGAGGATCTCCAGCAGCTGGCGATCGCCGGCCACCTCGCGGGTCAGCTCCGTGTAGAGCTCCGAGCGTCCCGGCGTGTCCTCGACCGAGAAGCGCCGGTACTCCGTCGCGAGTCGTTGGATGCGGCCCTCGTCCACGGCTTACATCCTCCACGATCGGCTCAAGGCGTCATGCGAGCCGCCGGCGGCGGTCGAGGCGCGCGATCTGAGTCGTCGCCGTGAGGCCGGCCCGGATCCACTGGCGAAAGTGTGCGCGCGCGGGGCTCTCCGCGGCGGCGGATGCGTTTCTGCCCGCGATGTTGGCGCGCGCTGCCCCGCGCCCCCCGAGGGCGGTACGTGTGTGCGCTTTCGTCTGGTCACGCAGGGGCACCGCCGCGACGCCGAGAGGCTTCGCGCCCCCGCCAGGGTCGCGTCGAGCTCAGGCGGCGCCCCGAGATCGCCCGTACCTGAACAACCCCGTGCATCCGTGTCCGTAGGCGGATCTCGGGTCTATTCTCGATCCGGATGCGGCCCCTCCTGCGCACCTTGGCGCTGGCCGCCGCGGTGGCGGTGGTGGGCTTTGCACTGGCGCGGTTTGGATCGAGCAAGAGCCCCGCGGCACCGGCGCCGCTCGATCGCCAGGCCTCGGTGGCCAACTTCAAGCTCAACTATCCATCCGGATGGACCGTGCGGGCCGCGACCACCGTGCCGCTGGTCCCGCTGGGCGACGCGCTCGCGCTCGGCTCTGACCAGTCCAAGGACTCCCGCCTGGTCATCGGCACCCAGCAGACCACCGCTCCGGGGACCCTGCCGCCGAAGCTGGCCGCCGTGCTCCCGCCCACCACCCGACCCCAAGTCGTGTCGATCGGCGGTAGACACTTCCTGCGCTATCTCAACCTGACGCCGCAGGGCCAGAACGTGGCCGAATCGATCTACGCGCTCCCCACCACTGCGGGCACGATCACCGCCGTGTGCTCGGCACCGGCGTACACGGCGCGCTTCACCGGCGACTGCGAGCGGGTCCTGGCCACGCTCAAGCCCACCGCCGGCGACGTCACCTCGGTCACCGTCGATCCCGGGTATGCCCTCCAGCTCAACCGGATCCTCGGCCCGCTCAACCAGGCGCGCCTCACCGCCGGACCCGGTCTGCGCTCGCCCAAGCTGAGTGACCGCGTGCGCGCCGCGTCCACGCTGGCCAAGGCGCATGCGCAGGCCGCCACCGCCGCCGGCCAGATCAGCGCCGGAAACGTGAGCGCCGCCAACCAGGCGCTCGTGGCCGCGCTCAACCAGAACGCCACGGCCTACAAGGCGCTGGCGCTGGCGGCGGCCAAGCAGAACGCGCCGGCCTACGGTCGTGCGGAGACGGCGCTGTCCGGGGCGGGCTTAGGCCTGGACGCGGCCTATGACCAGCTGCGCCGGCTGGGGTACCAGATCGGCTGAGCCGCCGGCGTCAGCCGCTGCCGCTGGTGGTCCCGGTGCCGTTGATGCTCACCGAGGTGCCGCCCGATCCGCTACTCGTGGTCGTCGTGCCCTGGGCCGGCGCCGGCGGCGGAGCCGACGCGGCCGGCGGGCTGGCCACCTGCCGCGGGCCCGCGGCATGGTGCGTGGCGGCCGCCGTCTTGTGGGCTGCGTTGGGCTTGCTCGTCTGAGCCGGCGAGTGCTTGACCACGACGAGCTTGGACGGCTTGGGCACCGACGTCATCGCGGCTACCGTCGCGCTCAAGCCGGCCTGGCTGGACGTCGTTGCCGGGTGCGACGGCGCGGGGGTGTGCGGCCGTGCCGCCACGCCGGCGACGAAGGCCGCGGCGAACGCCGCCACCGGCAGGCCGAACGCCAGCGCCTTGCGCATGAACCCGCCGCTGCGCTTCGTGCCCTCCTGAGGTTCCGAGCGCGCCTTGCGCGCGGCCGCTCGGCCGCGCCCGGAATCGACACTGCGGCCTGCGGCGCGCGAGGCGGGCGGGCGGCGGGGGGCGGCCGCGCGCTGGCTCAGCTCGACCGCGAGCAGGTCGGCGGCGGCGGAGTCGACGAACGGCGGGTCCTCGGGCTCGGCGTCGGGGTCGGGGTCGGCCGCCGCCATGGGTGGTTCCTCAGGCTCAGGCTCAGGCTGTGGCTCAGGCTCGACCGCCGCGGTCGGCGGTTGCTCGGGTTCGGGTTCGGGCTCGGGCTCAGGCGCCGGCTCTGGCTCGACCGCCGCGGTCGGTGGCTCCTCGGGCTCGGGCTCGGGCTCGGGGTCGGGGTCGGTCCACGCCGGGGCGAGTGGAATCGGGACAATCGGAACCGGAGCGGGCGGCGGCGCGGCCGTCGCCGCGGGCGCGCTCGGGGGCGCCGCGGCTGGCGGCGCCTCAGCCGCCGACGATCCCGCGCCGTTGGTGGCGGCGGCGTCGGCGCCGTCAGCGTGGGCGCCCAGCAGCATCCGCAGATTGGAATGGGCCGCGGGGTGCCCTCGCATCTCGGCCCTTCGGTAGGCCTGCTCGGCTCCGGACAGGTCGCCGCCCTCCTGCAGCATCCAGGCCAGGTGGAACGCCCCCGTGGCGTCGCCGCGCTCGTCGGCTCGGCGGAACGCCTGCTCCGCGCCGTCGAGGTCGTCGCGCTCCTCCAGGAGAACGCCGAGGTTCACCGCCGCGGTGGCGTGGCCAAGCTGGTCGGCGGCACGATATGCCTCTTCGGCGGCAGGCAAATCGTCACGCTGTTCGAATTGCATTCCCATGTCGAACGCGTCATTGGCACCGACCGGGTCAGCCACGGCAGCGCCGACGGGCGTTGGATTGCCACTGGATCCGTTGATCATGAGCTGAGATGAAGCGGGCTGGAAATTCTAGAACCCTTGATTTTGCGGCTTTTCTGCGTCGCCGGAGAGGGACCCGCGCCTCTACTTCGCCACGCCCGCGCGCAATCCCCTTTTTCGTTGCAACGGCTCTCGCAGGCGCACTCGGGGCGGCCATCGCCTACGCCGCGGGGCCGCCGGCCACCGCCGCGACCGGCTCCACGCAGACGTCGGTCGCGCTGCGCGTGGCCAGGCAGGTCAGGGCGGGGCAATCCACCACGATGACCGCCACGCTCTCGGTGCCCACCACCACTCCGACCCCGCCCCCGCCCACCGGCACGGTCACCTTCTCAGACCACGGCAAGGCCATCGACGGGTGCGCCGCGCAGACGGTCTCCAACCGCACTGCGATCTGCTCAGTGACCTTCTGGGTGGCCGGCAGGCACCCCATCTCGGCCCGCTACGGGGGAGACGGCACGTATGCCGCGGCGTCGTCGGCCAGTTCCACGCTGTCGGTCAGCGCCATCCCGATCAAGGGCGAGATCACGGCGCGCACCAGTTGGACGTTCCGCTTCACCCCCACATACACCTCCGTGCTCGGCCTCACCGTCGGAGGGCTGTATGAGGGCAGCGCCGTGCTCGTCGGCTGCCAGGGCAAGGGGTGCCCGTTCCGGTCCGAGAACTTCCCGGTGCTGCGGCCCAAGATCTGCCCCCCGAGCCTACCGGCGCTGAGTTGCCCGGCCAACACCTTCTTCCTGACCAAGTACTTCGCCAACCGTCGCCTCGGCGTGGGCACGCAGCTCACGATCCGCATCTCGCACCCGGGGTACATCGGCAAGTACTACAGCTTCACGGTCCGCGCGCGCAAGAGCCCGGCGCTCACGATCGCCTGCATGGCGCCGGGCAGCAGTCTTCCCGGCGTCGGCTGCCGGCCGCGGCCCGACCAGGGCATCCCTGGCTGACGGCCGTCGCCCGCCCCCGGATCGCGTGATGACGGTGTATTGGGCCGAGCCGTCCGCCGACCTGAGCTACGCGGCGGCGTCGGCGGTCGGCGTCGTGTCCGACTCATCGGTGACCGCCTCGCGCTCCGCCGCGTTGAGGATCGCCAGCAGCGGCAGCGCGGCCTGGCGCGTCCGCTCTACCGCTTCGTGCAACCGGGCCCGCTCCTTCTCGCCGGCGGCCCCACGCCGATGGGCGTGCAGCGCCCGCGCCACCTCGCCCGCGAGCCTCTGCGCCTCCTCCAGGAACGTGCGCGACATCGTGGCGTCGATCAGCATCGGCGCGGCGATCAGCAGCATGGTCCCGTAGGAGCGCAGGTCATCGCCGGCGGCGTCCTGGTCGCCGGTCCCGTCGAGCATCGCGCTCGCGGACTGCGCGGTGCGCGCGGCCTGGGTCGTCACGATCGCGGCCTGGGCCGCAATCGCGCGAGACCGGTCGCGCAGCTGCCGTGCGTGGATGACGCGGTCGGCGATGAGCACGGTCAGCAGCAGTACCAGCAGCCCGCCGACGAGCGACGTCGTGAACGCGTGCTCGGCCCACCATCGGTGCACCGAGCTGTCGAGGATGTCGAGCGCCGCGAGGACCACCGCGACGATCGTGACCGTCACGGCGCCCGTCCACTCCACCCCGGGTTTCCGCAACGCCGGTCGCCTCAGGTCTGATGGTCCAGGATCGCGTCCGCCAGCCAGCCGGCCTCCTCGACCCACGATGACACTGGGCCTGCGGGGCGCACGACGAACTTGGAGAGCCCGGCCTCGATGCACCCGTCGACGAATGCGCGCAGCCCGGCCGCGCCGACGGGCACCAGTTCCCGCGGGTCGACGTCGGGCCGCCGGGCCGCGATCGCGCGCAGCACCTCGGCGGAAGGCTCCGTGCGGGAATAGGGGATGCTGAGCCCGAAGTGCTCGGGATCTACCTCCCGGCTCGCCCGGGCGGCGGCCTCCTGGATGCGCCGGCGCGCCGTCGCGGTCTCGGCGGGCGTCAGCTGCGCGCCCAGCCATCCGTCGGCGACCCGTCCCACCCGGTCAAGCGCCTTGGGACCGCGTCCGCCCAGCCACACTTCGAGCGGATCCTGCACGGGCCGGCCGGGACTGGGCAGATCCGTGAACGACCAGCGGGCCGAGCGGTGGGTGACGGTGTCTCCCGCCCACCACGCACGGGTCAGTCCCAGAACCTCCTCCAGCACGTCGCCGCGGCCGGCGCCGTCAAGGCCCAGCGCCTCGCGCTCGCCGGGTCCGCCAAGACCGGTGACGAAGCTGAGCAGGAGGCGGCCGCCGGACAGCTGGTCGAGCTGGGCCAGCTCCTTGGCGAGCAGAAACGGGTTGCGCCCGAGAGGGACGACGTTGGCGCCGAGCCGCAGGCGGCGGGTCCGCCCGGCGGCCAGGGCGAGGCCGAGCAACGGATCGAGCACAGGGGCAACGGGCAGATCGGAGAGCCAGATGCCGTCAAAGCCGCTGACCTCGAGCGCGTCGGCGAACTCCAGGATGTCCACATCGCGCTGCGGCGCCACGGCGAACCGGACCTTCATGCCGACCATGGTCGCAGGCCGCGGCGCCGTGCTTAGACTGCAGGCGCCGCCACCCCACCGTCAGGAGTCCCGATGTCGACGTCGCCATCCGATTTCAACGCCCGGATCATCGACGAGTTCCGCGCCCATGAGGGGCGCGTGGGCCCGCCCTTCGAGGGCACGACGCTGCTGCTGCTTCACCACACGGGAGCGAGGTCCGGTGACAGCTATGTCAACCCGCTGGCGTATCTGCGTGACGGCGATCGCTACGTCGTGTTCGCCTCCAAGGCGGGAGCGCCTCAGAATCCTGCGTGGTATCACAACCTCAAGGCTCACCCTGACGTAGAGGTGGAGGTAGGGACGGAGACGATCCCGGTTCGGGCCTCCGAGGCCGAAGGCGGCGAGCGCGACCGCCTCTTCTCCACCCAGGCCGGACGGTCGCCGGCGTTCGCCGAGTATCAGGCCAAGGCCGGCGACCGGCTGATCCCCGTGATGGTGCTCACTCCGCGCTGAGGGTCGCCGCGGTGGCCGCGCTCTCGCGCGCGTGCTCGAGCACACGCAACGTGGCGACGGCGTCGGCGGGATCGACCGGCGGCGGGCCTCCGTCGCGTAGCGCCGTGGCCAGGCGCGCATAGAACTGCGACCAGTCGCCGCGCTCGCTGGGCACCGGCACGCTGGCGTCGCCGGTGACCAGGCGCCCACGGTGGACCGCGGGCTCGGTGCCCCAGCCCGACACGGTGTCGGGCCGGTCCCCCGCGCGCAGACGGTCCTCCTGCGAGTCAAGCTCCCTAAGCACGAAGGCCGCCTCGGTGCCCAGGACGCGCAGCCGCGGGCCGGGCGCCGCGGTGACCGCCGACGCGCGCAGGTGGCTGATCGTCCCCGCCGCGTGGCGCAGTGCGATGAACACGTCGTCGTCGGCGGGCGGCCCGCGCCGGGCCTGCACCTCCCCGTAGACCTCGGTGACCGGGCCGAACAGCGTCAGCGCCTGATCCACGAGGTGGCTGCCCAGGTCCAGCAGCAGCCCGCCGCCCTGCGCCGGCGGCAGCGACTCGCGCCACGAGCCCGGCCGGGGCGAGGGGCGCCAGCGCTCGAATCGCGACTCGTAGCGGATCACGGTGCCGAGATGGCCGCCGGCGAGCAATCGCACCAGCGTGAGGTGATCGGAGTCCCAGCGGCGGTTCTGGAACACGGTGAGGAGCACACCGGAGCGCTGGGCGTGGGCGACGAGCTGCTCCGCGCGAGATGCGCTGACCGCCAGCGGCTTGTCCACCACTACAGCGATGCCGTGGTCGATCGCCGCCATGGCCAACGGCGCGTGAGTGTCATTGGGGGTCGCGATCACCACCGCGTCGTGGTCGTCGCGCTCCCACAGCCGGTCGGCGCTGCTCAGCACCCGCGCCTCGGGGTGGTCGCGGGCCACCTGCGCCTGGCGCTCGGCGCTGGAGGTGACAACGCTGGTCACCGTGAGCCCACGAGTCGCGGCGATCAGAGGGGCGTGAAAAACGCGGCCGGCCAGCCCGTATCCGATGATCGCCACGCGCAGGTCGGCCACTCGCCCAGCATAAGCCGCGCCGTCGGCGAGCCCTGGCCACGGTCGGGCCGTTTAGTCTCCCTGCCCGGTGCTCTTCCAGCCGGCGATACCTCCGGGGCCGCCCGCCCCGCCGGAGGCGTTCTACACGGGCCTGGGGCTCGGTGACGCCGCGCCGGCCGAACGGCCCTACGTCGTCTGCAACTTCGTTTCCAGCGCCGACGGCAAGGCTTCGGCCAGGGGGCGGACGGCGCTGCTGGGCGGGAAGGGCGACCGTGCGATGTTCCATCTGCTGCGCACCCAGGTCGACGCGATCGTCGCCGGAACCGGCACGCTGCGCGCGGAGCGATACGGCGTTCTCACGCGCGAGCCGCGCCTGGCGGACATCCGCGTCGCCGAGGGACGCGCCGCCGAGCCGCTCGCGGTGGTGATCAGCCGCAGCGGCGACGTCCCATTCGAGATCCCCCTGTTCGACAGCCCGGAGTCGCGCGTGATCGTCTACACGGCCTCCGAGATCACCGTGCCCGAGTGCGCCGCCCAGGTGACGGTGCACGCGCTCGGGCCCGCGGCCGGCGACCTCGCCGTCGTGCTGCGGTCGCTGCGCGAGGACCACGGTGTGCGGTCGCTGATGTGCGAGGGAGGCCCGATCCTGTTCTCGGCGCTGCTGGCCGAGGACCTCATGGACGAGCTGTTCCTGACCCTCGCCCCCACGATCGTGGGTGGTGACGAGCTCGGCATGACCTCCGGGGAGTCGTTACCCGACCTCATCTCCCTGCGCCTCGTGCGTGCGCTCGAGTACGACGGCGCCCTGTTCGTACGCTACGCGCGCGCCTGACGGGCGCGCCGTCCTTACCGCACGCGCCGGACGGAACCGGTGGCGCGCGTTTGATCGAGTTGTGACAAATCCGCAGAAACTACGGATCAGGGCTTCGTGACACCGGACGATGACACGACTAAGAAAAAGTGAAGAGCCGCTCTTTGCAGGGCGGCTGCCGACCAACTGCCCGACTGTCACCACCATGACCGGGGGCTATCAAGGAGGATAGAGATGCACCGCATTTCCAGGAGGATGGTCGCGGTGGTTGTGCTGATCGGCGCGATTGCCGCCGGAGGCGCCGCCTTCACGGCCGCGAACGTCGTGCCGGCGTCCACTGCCGGCTATGGCACGTCGAACATCACCGGCGCGACGGCCACCGACGTGCATTACACGCTGAACGCTGACGGCACCGAGATCAACACCGTCCTGATCACCTTCACCGGTGACCTGAGCAACGACACCGTGCAGGCCGGGTTCGGGACCGACGCTCTCACCACGTGCACGGCGCCGGTCTTCGCGAGCGGCAGCAGCACCACGACGTGCTCGAGCTACACCCAGTCGACGGCTTCGTCGGCCACCTTCAACGTGGCGGTCACCAACAACTAGTTGCTGCGACGTACCCAGGATGGCAAGAGCGCGATCCCAGCGGCCGCGCTCTTCGCCATCGCTGGGGGCCGGGCCAGCGGACATGAAGACCCAACGTGAAATCACACCGACTGCGATCCGGCCTCATCACCGGCGCCCTCTTGCTTTTGGCGGGCGCCTTCTGGCTGTTCCTGGCACCGCCGAAGATCGGCGGCCGCTCGACCTATGTGATCACAAGCGGGACCAGCATGGAGCCTTCGTTCCACAGCGGGGATCTCGCCGTCGTCCGGCCGGCCGGCCACTACCGTGTGGGCGAGGCCGTCGCCTACCACAGCACCCTGCTGCATGTGGTGGTCCTGCACCGCATCATCGCGATTCATGGCGACCGGTATGTCTTCAAGGGGGATCACAACAACTTCGTCGACCCGACGCGCCCCAATCGCTCCCAGCTCGTCGGGGCGCTGTGGGTGCACATCCCACACGGCGGTGTCGTGTTCCGCGCTCTTCACTCGCCGGTCACCGTAGCCGTGCTGTGTGGGTTCGTGGCGCTGCTACTGCTCGGCACCGGGGAGACCAAGCGGCGGCGTGACCGCCGGGGGAATCGTGGCAATGGATTCGCCCGCCAAGGAGCCGCGCCGGTGACTTCCACTGACCGCCTAGCTCCGCTGGGTGTCAGCGTGCGTTCGCTGCTGATCGGCGTCGCGACCGTTGCGGTGGCGTGCGCCCTCGTCGGCGTGTACGCGATGACGCGTCCGCCCGCCACGAGCGTCACCCACAAGGTTCAGTACACGCAGAAGGGGCACATCACCTACCACGCGTCCGCGCCCACTGGACCGGTGTACCCCAATGGGACGGTCAGTACCGGTGACCCCATCTTCCTCCAGCTCGTCCACCGGGTCGACCTCAAAGCGGCCTACCGCTTTGCCGTCGACGCACCCAAGCGTCTGCGGGGCACCCAGCAGGTGTTCCTCCAGTTGACCGGCCCGGCCGGTTGGACCCGCCAGATCGCGCTCTCGCCGATCCGCCACTTCACCGGGCCCAGGATCACCACCCCGGCCACGATCGACCTCCGCGCGGTGCAGGCGCTCCTGGATCAGGTCCAGAAGGCCACGGGCATCCCGTCGGTGGGGGCGAGCGTCGGGATCGTCATGAAGGTGCACGTCACCGGCACCGTGGCCGGCCAGCCGGTGGATGAGAGCTTCACCCCCGACGCCGGTTTCCAGCTCCAGCCGCTCGAGCTCACGCCGAGTGGGAGCGCACCGCCCCCCGCCGCCGGGACCGGATCAAGCAGCGCCACCTCCGCCGAGACAGGCTTTGACCCGAGCGCGCAGGGCACCGTGACGCGCGTCTCATCCGTGCCCAGCACGTTCAGCATCGCCGGCCACAACCTCAGCTACTCAGCGATCGGGTGGCTCGCCCTCGGCGGCTTCCTTCTCTTCGGCGCGCTCTCGGCTCTGCTCGCCGTCCTGCTCAAGCGCAACCAGGCCTTTGACGAGGCGACCCGAATCCGCGCCCGCTACGGCCACCTGCTCGTGCCCATCCTCATTGGCGAGGACCTCGGCTGGCCGCCCGTGGACGTCACCAACTTCAAGGCGCTCGTGCGTCTCGCCGAGGCCGCCGGCCAGGTCATCCTGCACCATCAGGCCGACGCCGTCGACACCTACCTGGTCAATGACAACGGCACCGTCTACCGCTACCAGATCAGCCTGCCGGTGGTGAGCTGGGGCGAGTGGACCGAGACCAATGTCGCCGCCGATCCCGCCGCTCTCGCTGAGGCGGCGACGGCGCTGGCCGAGGTGGCCGATGTGGCCGGCGCGCCGGCCAACGGCACCGCGGCTGTGGACGCTGCGCAGCCCGCCCCCGCCCGCCCCCGCCTCGGCCTGAGGCCGCCGGGCTACGATCCAGGCGTGACGGACCTACGCCGGCTGCAGTACTTCCTGGCAGTCGCGCGCGAGCGCAACTTCACCCGGGCCGCCGAGCAGCTGCATATCGCCCAGCCCGCGCTGTCTCGTCAGGTGCGCCTGCTCGAGGAGGAGCTCGGAGTGGCGCTCCTGCATCGCACCACGCACGAGTTCGAGCTCACCGAGGCGGGGGCGTTCCTGCTCGAGCGTGGGCCGGCGGTGCTGGCGGCGGCCGACGAGCTGTGGCGCAGCGCGCGCACCTACGGCAGCGGGGAGCGGGGGAGCGTGGTCATCGCCTACGGCGCCAGCGCCAGCTACGAGACGGCGCCGCGCCTGGTCGAGGCGCTGGCGGCGCGCCATCCCGGCGTCCAGGTCACGACGTCGGTCAAGGCGGTGAGCGAGATCGTGGCGGGCGTCGGCGACGGCTCGGTCGATCTGGGCCTCATCCGCTGCCCGCCGGCCGAGCCGAGCCTGGAGGCGCGCACGATCCGGCGCGAGCCTCAGGGCCTGCTCGTGCGCGGCGACCATCCGCTGGCCGGCGATCAGGAGGTCGCCGTCGCCGCCGTCGCGCACGAGCAGGTGCTCATGCATCCGCGCGAGGCCAACCCCGGCCATTACGACGCCGTCGTGGAGCTGTGCCGCGAGGCGGGGTTCGAGCCGCGCGTGCTGCTGCGCAGCCTCAGCTTCGATCTCGCCTACACCCCGGTGGCCAAGGGCGACGCCGTGGCCATCATCGGCGAGTCCTCGCGGCAGGGGCTGCCGGACGGCCTGAGATGGGTGCGCCTGTCTCCGCCGGTGGCCCTGGAGGTCAGCCTCGTCGCGCGCCGCTACAACCGCTCCCCGGTGGTCGACCGGATGCTCGACACGGCGCTCGAGGTGTCGGCCGCGCTCGGCTGGACCTAGCCGGCATCGGCCCCGAACGCCACGTCGTGCGCATAGAGCGTGTCCATGTACTCGCGGACGTGCTGGATCTGCCCATCGCAGATGGTGAACACGCCGATGCAGCCGTTCTCGTAGGACCGGCCGGAGCGCGTGCGTGCGCGGCTCGTCCACTGCACGACGACCTGGTCGGCCTCGGCGACCATCCCGGTGATCTCGATGGTGATCGACCCGGGCACGTAGTAGGACTGGGCGGTCCCCAGGAAGTCGTCGATGATCGCGTCCCGGCCCTCCCAGGTCCCCGCGATGGGTAGGTCGCCGGCCGCCAGCGTCCAGGTCGCTCCGGGGGTGAACAGCTCGCGCGCGGTCTGCGCGTCCCCGGCCGCGGCGGCGGCGACGTAGCGCTGGACCACCGTCTTGCTCTGCGTCTCGGTGTGCATCTGAGCCTCCTTGTGTGGCGTGACGTGACGGCGAGCGAGCGTAGGTCGCGGGACCTGAGATGGGAAATGCCGGCTCGGCATGTCTTCAGACCCAACCGGGATTTCACGGCGCGCGGCGGGGTGCCTAAGGTCACGGCATGCCGTCCCCGCCCCCTCCAGCCCCCCTGGTGATCGCCGGCGGCAGCCGGGGCACCGGACGCGTCCTGGCCCAGCAGGCTCGGGCCGCCGGTCATGAGGTGCGCGTCGTGGACGACCTCGAGCGCGCCGCCCATCTGCGCAGAGCCGTCACCGCCGCCGGCGCCGTCGCCGTCATCCCGGCGCGGGGCGTGGCCTCGCTGGCGGCCCAGGTGCGCGCCGTCCTCACGGCGGCCCGTCGACACGCCCCATGTGATCCTCGATCACCGGCTTCTCCATCGGACACGGGATGGCGCACGCGCTCAACACCCCCGAGCGCCTGCGCGATCGCCGCGCAGCCGAGGACCTGGTCCGCCGCGGCGGCCTGCCGTACACCATCGTGCGCCCCACGTGGCTCACCAGCGACCCGCCCGGGCACTACGCCATCACCCTCACCCAGGACCCGCTGGCCGATGGGATGATCGGGCGCGCCGACCTCGCGGCGGTGTGCCTCGCGGCGGTCGCCGAGCCGGCATCCCGGGGCAAGACGTTCGCCGTGTTCGCCCAGCCGGGTGCAGCGCCGCAATCGTGGGCCCCGCTGTTCTCCGGCCTCCAACCCGACGCGGCGTGATGCGACCTGAGGCTCAGCACGCCTGGGAGCACGCCTACGGCACCGATCCGGCCGGCCGTCCGCTGCCGCCGCGGTTTCACCGGCTCGTCATGCTCGACCTCGCGCGCACCCCGACGGCGGCCGACGCCGACGCGCTCGAGCGCGCCCTGCGCGGTGTCGAGGACCGCCATGCGCGCGGCCAGGACCGCCTGCTGATGCTGCTCGCCTGGGGGCCGGGCTACTTCGAGCGTCACACCGAGATCGCGGCGCCGGTGAGCCGGCCGGTGGCTCTGGCCCGCGGGGAGCACGCTGCCCTGGAGGACATCGATGCGTGCCTGCACCTCGCCTGTGATGACGAGGGTCGGCTCGACGACGCCATCTCCCAACTCCTCTGGGACGGCGATCTGCGCCCGGGTGATCCGCTCTGCGTCCGCGAGGTCCGCACCGGCTGCGTCGGCGAGGGGCTGCCCGCCCGCGGGACCGGAGCGCCGGTCCCGCCCGGCTCCCCGCTCCTGCTGGGCTTTCACTCCGGCTTGCGTCGCAACCAGGCCAGCGAAGCCGAGATCACCATCACGGATGGCCCGTTGGCCGGAGGTACGACGATGCACGTCTCGCGCCTCACGCTCGACGTCGATCGCTGGTACCAGCTCGACGCAGCCCGGCGCGCCGCGCTCATGTACGCCCCGACCGTGACGCCCCTCCAGGCCTCGCTGTTCGCTGACGACGCGCCGGCCGACTTCGAGCGCCTGCCGGCGACCGCACGCCGCCACGGGCTCGTCGGCCACGCCCAGGCCGCCGCCCGCGCCCGGCGAGATGGCCGCCCCCGGTTGAACCGGCGCGATTTCGTAACCTTCGACGACGGCATTCCGGGGACCCACTTCGTCTCGCTCCAGCGCGATCTGGAGGACTTCAACGCCACGCGGGCGGTGATGAACGCCGCCGATGCCCGCCGGCACCATCCGGCAATCGGGTTGCGCGCCAACAACGGCATCAACGCCTTCATGGAGGTGGTGAGCCGCGCGACGTTCGCGGTCCCGCCGCGGGCCCGGCGCGTGTACCCCGGTGGCCGGGCCGAGTCCGTCGGCGAGGTGTCACGGGCGGCGTGACATGACACCGCACCGCTTCCAGCGCAACGGCACGCTGACGGCGCGCGCCGGCTGCTGGGCTGACCCACTCCCCGCGGAGGTGGACATGATCGAGCTGGAGTACGAGATGACCTACGAGGAGACGATCGCCGGGCCGATGGGGTCGACTCGAGGATCCCCGATGGGCGAGCGCCTGTGCTGGACGGTCGAGACGGCGCGGCTGCACGGTCCGCGGATCGAGGCGGCGCTGGCGATGCCCGGCGTGGACCTCATGCGCGTCGGTGCCGACGGGATCCGACGGCCCGATCTGCACGCCCAGCTCAAGACCGATGACGGCGAGCTCATCCTGTTTCGCTATGACCTGGGGGTGATTCGCTCCACCGAGCGCTTTCTCGCCGCGCTGGCCGCCGGCGAGGCGACGGAGTTCGGCGAGCAGTACATGCGCATGGCGCCCCAGTTCGAGGTCGGCGCCGATCGCTACGCCTGGCTGCGCGCGAGCCTGTTCATCGGCCGCGGCCGCCTCGCGGGGCCGCGCGTCATCACCTACGAGATCTACCGCGTGAACTAGGGCAGCGCATGTCACACCTCGCCGGCCTACGTCGTCCCCCAGGTGACGGCCAATCAGACAGGAGAAGATTGCCATGACCCCCACCATTCCCGCCGGCCGGATGCAACTCGCCGACGTTGCACCGAGGCAGTACGGAGCGATGTATCGCTTCTCGCGCTCGGTCGAGCTAGACCACGGGCTCCGCGCTCTCATCGAGATCCGCGCCTCGCAGATCAACGGGTGCGCGTTCTGTCTGGACATGCACTGGAAGGACGCCGTCGCCGCCGGCGAGACTGAGGAGCGGCTCTACATGCTGAGCGCCTGGCGCGAGAGCCCGCTCTATAACGAGCGAGAGCGTGCCGCGCTGGAGCTCTGCGAAGCGATGACCGAGATCGCCGGCAGCGGTGTTCCCGACGAGGTCTGGGAGCGGGCGGCAGCCGCGTTCAACAGCGAGGAGCTCGGCCAGGTGGTGTTCGCGGTCGCGGTCATCAACACCTGGAATCGCCTGCAGATCACGACGCGGGTCGAGCCGGGCCACTACCACCCCGGGATGTTCGACGCCCCCGCGAGCGTCGGCAATGGACGATAGGCGACCCTTGGCCGGACGCGATTGCGAGCACACCGGCTTGCGGCCGCGCCCGGCGTCGCCGGAGCGCACCGTGGCCGAGTTCGACCGGCTGCGCCCCTACCTGCTGAGGGTGGCCTACAGCCACCTCGGCAGCCTCAGCGAGGCCGAGGACCTCGTCCAGGAGGCGTGGCTGCGTCTCGCGCGCGCCGACCGTGCCGAGATCCGCGATCTCCGGGCGTGGCTCACCACGGTCATCAGCCGGCTGGCGATCGACGCGCTGACCTCGGCGCGGGCGCGGCGGGAGCGCTACGTGGGACCATGGCTCCCGGAGCCGCTGGTGGAGAGCGCCGAGGACAGCTCAGATCCGGCGCTCCGCATCGACCTCGACGAGGACGTGAGCATGGCAATGCTCATCGTGCTGGAGTCGCTGTCGCCCGCGGAGCGCAGCGCATTCCTGCTGCACGACGTGTTCGGCTACTCGTTCGAGGAGGTCGCCCGCATCGTTGACCGCACCCCCGGGGCCACCCGTAAGCTGGCGGCGCGGGCGCGCGCTGCGGTCGAGGCGCGTCGCCCTCGCTACCCCGCCCGCACCGAGGAACAGCGTCAGATCGTGGAGGCCTTCTTCGGCGCGGCCAAGGACGGGGACGTCGCCACGCTGCTCGAACTGCTGGATCCCTCGGTGACATATCGCAGTGATGGCGGGGGCCTGGTGCCGGCGGCCCGTACGGTTTTCACCGGCGCCGACAGGGTGGCGCGCATCTTCACCGCGATGGCCGGCCACTACGGAGACCTGTTCACCGGCTCTGTGATCACGGTCAACGGCGCGCCCGGGCTGTTGTTGGAGATCGGACAGGATCGAAGCGTGGTCACGGTCACGGTCGACGATCGGTTGATCACGTCCGTCGACATCGTGCGCAACCCGGACAAGCTCACCACGCTGGAGCGGCGCTAGACCGTCTGGACCAGCGCGTCCATGCCAACATGGCCGAGTGGCGCATGTTGTGGTCTCGGGGCTGGCGTATGCACATCCAGGCGGGGACCTGCTGTTCTCCGACGTGTCGTTCCGCGTCTCGCCCGGCCAGCACGTGGGGCTGGTCGGCCGCAACGGGGTCGGCAAGAGCACGCTGCTGAGGATCCTCGCCGGCGTGCTCGCGCCTGACGAGGGCGAGTTCAGCATCGGTGGGACGGTCGGCTACATGCCCCAGGACGTCGGCGTGGGCGAGGACCGGCGCAGCGTGCGCGAGCTGCTGCTGTCCCTCGCCCCCCGGGCGGTCCGCCACGCGGGGGAGGACATGCTGGCGCTCGAGGCGCAGCTCGCCGCCGGGGACCCGGAGGCCGGCATCAAGCTGGGCGAGACGATCGCCGACTGGTCGGCGCTGGGCGGCTATGAGCTGGAGGGGCAGTGGGACGCCTCGTGCCGGCGCATCGTCCGGGCGCCGTTTGACGAGATCGCCGATCGTCCCGCGCACACCCTGTCAGGCGGCGAACGCAAGCAGCTCGTCCTCGACGTGCTGTTCGCCTCCGACGCCGACGTGCTGCTGCTCGACGAGCCCGACAACTTCCTCGACGTTCCGGCCAAGCTCGGCCTCGAGCGGCGGGTGCGCGCCTCCAAGAAGACGATCGTGATGATCTCGCATGACCGCGCGGTCCTGGCCTCGGCGCTGGGGGCGATCGTCACGCTGGAGGGCAACGGCGCCTGGGTGCACGGGGACTCGTATGCCACCTATGCCCAGGCCCGCGAGGACCGCCAGCGCCGGCTGGGCGACGCCGTCAAGCGCTGGCACGAGGAGGAGCGCCGGCTGTTCCGGCTGATGAAGACGTTCAAGGAGCGCGCTCGCTATGCGCCGGACTGGGCCAAGCGCGCCGACGCGATGGAATCGCGCTGGCGCCGGTTCCGCGCCCCTGGGCCGCCGCCGTCGCCGGTCGCCGACCAGGCGATCGCCGTGCGGATCCGCGGCAGTGACTCGGCGCGGATCGTGCTGGACCTCCGCTCGCTCGGCATCGCAGAGCTCGTCTCTCCGTTCTCCGACGAGATCCATTTCGGCGAACGCGTGGGCGTGATCGGGCCCAACGGCTCCGGCAAGACGGCACTCATGTCCGTGCTCGCCGGGACCCGGGAGCCCGACGCGGGCGAGCTGCGCGTCGGCCCGCGGGTGTCGACCGGCTTCTTCACCCAACTGCAGTCACGGGCGGACTTCGCCGGACGGGAGGTGCTCGACATCGTGATGGTGCAGCGCGGTGAGCTCCAGGCGGCGATGGCCGCACTGGCGCGCTACGGGCTCGCCGAGGCCGCGCGCCGGCCCTACGACGTGCTCAGCGGAGGCGAGAAGGCCAGGCTCGAGGTGCTCATCCTCGAGCTCGAGGGCCACAACCTGCTGCTCCTCGACGAGCCCACCGACAATCTGGACACTGACTCCTCCGAGGCTCTGGAACGAGCCCTGGACAGCTTCATGGGCACGGTGGTGGCGGTGTCGCACGACCGCGCCTTCCTGTCCACGCTGGATCGCTTCCTCATGGTGCTCCACGACGGCGGGGTGCTGTCCTTCCCGTCCTATGACGCGGCGCTCGAGGCGCTCGTGGACCCCGTGCACGCGGCCGACGTCCGGCTAGCCAAGCTCCTGTAGCTCGTAGTGCATCGTGCGGTACCGCCTGAGGCGGTGCATCAGCGGGACCATCACCCCGTGCAGCACGCGATGGCGGCGCGCCAGCGCATGGGCCGCGACCGTCGCCTGTTCGTTGTCGAGCAGTGTCGCCCGGGCCTCGAGGGCCGGCCCCGTGGGCGTCCCCTTCACGGTGGCGGGCGCGACCTCGACGTTGGGGTTGTTGCGCAGCCGCTTGGTCTTCCACGCCTTGTCGTAGGAGCGGAAGAATGCACGGTCGCCGTCAAAGGCGATGCTCACCGGTGTACCGACCGGCGTGCCGTCGCGCTTGTAGGTCGTCAACAGAACGGTCTTCGTGTCCTTGAGGGATGAAAGCGTGCTCATCGTGTCTCCTTGGCTGGTGCTGTGTCGTGTGACAGGCTCTGAGACGAGACAGGACCGCGGGGCGTGACAGCCATGAGCGAGGACTTGCGCCCACTGATGTTCGCGATCGCCTACCGCATGGTGGGTAGCGTCGCCGACGCCGAGGATCTCGTGCAGGAGGGCTACCTGCGGATGGCACAGGCGCTGGCGCTCGGCACCGAAATCGAGTCGCCCAAGGCGTATCTGACCACCGTGGTCACGCGGCTGGCTATCGACCACCTGCGCTCGGCCCGGGTGCGCCGCGAGACCTATCCCGGGCCCTGGATGCCCGAGCCCGTGGTGGAGCGGCTCGACGAGGCGCCCGCCGAGAGCGCCGAGCTGACGGAGTCGCTGTCGATCGCCTTCATGGTCCTGCTCGAGCAACTCTCCCCCACCGAGCGCGCCGTGTTCCTGCTTCACGACGTGTTCGGCTACCGGTTTGACGAGATCGCCGCCGGCGTCGACCGCAGCGAGGCCGGCTGCCGCCAGATCGCCGTACGGGCGCGCCGCCGCCTCGAGCCTCAGCGTCCGCGCTTCGACGTCGATCCCCGGCAGCGCACGCAGATCGCCGACGAGTTCCTCACCGCGTTTCGCGACGGCGACATCGACGCGCTGCTGGCCCTGGTCTCCGACGACGCGGTGTTCGTGGGCGACGGCGGCGGCAGGGCCGCCGCCCTTCCGAAGCCCATCCAGGGTCGCGACCGCGTGGCGCATCTGCTGCGCGCGTTCGCCCACCAGAACCAGCGCCTGCACCTGAGCTTCGAGCCCGCGCTGGTCAATGCCCAGCCCGGGGCCGTCGTCCGCGATCCCGACGGCCTGGTGGTGACCGTCCTGGCCCTCGACATCTCCGACGGCGCGATCAACACGATCCGCTCGATCGTCAATCCCGACAAGATCGCCCACCTCGGGGCGGTGAGCCCGCTGACCCGCCGGCGCGGTGGCCCCGACGGCATGTGAGCCCCGCTCCGTCGCCCCGGCGACCGCTCACAACTCGGCAACAACTCGGCCCGCGCCGGTTGCCATGATGCGCACCGCCGACGGGAGCCAGATCGGCTGGGTCCCCGGGCGGAGATCGGAGCTCTCAGGGTGCGGATCACGCGGCTGTCGTGCCTGAGCGTCGCGGCGCTGGCCGCCGGCGCGGTCGTGGGCCCGGCGTCCGCGGCCACCCCGGTCAGCTCGCTGAGCGGCGCCGGTTCGACGCTGGTCGCGCCGCTGGTGGCCGAGTGGGCCGAAGAGTTCCCCGTCTTCTACGGCGTCAAGATCAACTACTCCCCCGTCGGCTCCCAGGCCGGCTTCAACCGCCTGTCCACCGGAAGCGTCGATTTCGCCGCCACCGACTCGCCGCTAACCACGACCCAGCTCCAGGCCTGCCCCCATTGCGGCCAGATCCCATGGGCGCTGACCGCCATCGGCCTCGGCTACCACGTCAACGGCGCGGGCAACAAGCTGCGGCTCTCGCCGTCGGTGCTGGCCGAGATCTACCTGGGGCAGATCACGAAGTGGAACGACCAGCGGATCACCGCGCTGAACCCCGGCGTCAAGCTGCCGGCGCTCAAGATCACGCCGCTCTCCGCCAACGCTTCGGGCGACACCTACGTCTTCACGCAGTACCTCTCGCGGGTCAGTGCGGCGTGGCGGACCAAGGTCGGGACCGGCGACACCGTCAGCTTCCCCGCCGGGCTCAGCAGCAACGGCAACGCCGGCGTCACCGCGCTGCTGCAGGCCACCAACGGCGCCATCGGTTACGTCGGAGCCGCCTACCTGATCACCCACCGGCTGCCCGCGGCCGCCATCCAGAACGCGGCGGGCAACTACGAGTACCCCAACCTCGGCAACATCACCGCCGCGGCGGCAAGGGTCAAGTCCGTCCCCGCCAACGGTGCGCTCCCCATCGTCAGCCCGCCGAAGAGCGCGTCCAGCGCCTATCCGATCTCGACGTTCAGCTATGTCGTGGTCTCCACCGACGCGACCGCAGCGCGCAAGGCCGCGCTCAGGGACTGGATCGGCTTCGCGGTCGGCGGCGGGCAGAAGTTCGGTGAGGGGCTGGACTTCGCGCCCATCCCGTCAGCCGTCGCCGCCGCGGACCGGCGCGCGGCGCGCACCTTCGCCGCGTCGCAGTAGGTAGTGGCCGCAGGTGGCGGGCTCCGGTGCGCTGCCGCGGCGCGGTCTGGGACCCCATTTGGAACGTTCCGGGAAGGTTCATCGCCGCCCCAGCGTCCTTGGCTGTCGTGAACAATCGGACCGGGATCATCGTCCGCGGGCGCGCGCGCCGGCGGCCGCGACGACTCGCGGTGATCGGCGGCGCACTCGGCGCCCTGATCGCGGCGGCGGGCTGCGGGTCGAGCGGCTACAACACCGCTGCGCTGGCGCACGACATCACGAGCCGGCTCGACCAACACCCCGGGTTCGCGGCGGCCGCGGTGCGCTGCCCCGCCCACGCCCGGCGGGCCAAGGGGGCGGTCGTCCACTGCTCGGCGACGCTGCGCAACGGCGATGTCGTCCGCCTCCGGGCCACCCAACTCGATCACTCAGGGACGATCCACCTCGTGGCCGACGAGATGTTCGCTGACAACGTCCAGCGCGGCATCCTCGCCACCCTGCCTCGGGGTGCGCCGGGCGCGCAGGCCGTCTGCCCCAACCACGTCCCCGTGGTGATCGGCGCCGCCTTCACCTGCCGCGTGCGCGACGCAGGCGCTTACACCCGCGCCCGGGTCATGATCGTCGACGCGGACGGGGGCTTCCGCGTGCGCTTCTCGTGACCGCGCCGGCGATCCGCGGGACCGCCGAGCCGCAAGCCGTAGTGCGCCACCACCGCGGCTCGGACGGCGGACGCGACGGCGCGCACGACGCGGCGCGTGACGATCCGTCGCCTCATTGCACGGGAGCGGTCCGCATCCGCACGGAGGCGCCGCGCACCCAGGCGCGCACCGGATGCATCAGCAGGGCGGTGATGCCCGCGGCGGCCCACGCGGCGAGGACCCACAGATGCCCGGCGATGTCGTGGCCGTGGAAGTACACGATGTTGCGCACTGCGTCGGCGGCGATCCCCAGCGGCAGCGCCGAGTCCAGCGCCCGCAGGAACCCCGGCCCGAACGCGCCCAGGTCCGAGGGCCCGCCGCTGACGGGGATGCCGAAGATGAGGAAGGTCACGACGGCCACCCCGATCAGCGGCAGCCTCAGACGGCCGAGCGCCGCGGTCGGGGCGGAGATCGCCAGCGAGAACAGTGCGACGATGCCGGCGATCGAGAGGTAATGCCCCGATCCGCTGACATGGTCGGCGACAGCCGCCGCGGCCAGGCCGATCGCCACGGCCGCGACGGCGGGCACCGCGATGCGCCACGCGGTCCGGTGCCGGCGGAACAGGTGTGCGGACGCCGCGCCGATGGCCAGGCTCGGGAACAGTACGCACAGGACCGTGAAGAACGGGGACAGTGCGAGTGAGTCGTCACGTCGCGGCGGAACCGCATCCACCACCGCGAACTGCCGGCCGGTCCGGGAGGCGACGCCGCTGAATGTGGTGGTGAGCAGCTGGGCCGGCGCCGAGCCGCCGGCGGGGGCGACGAGGAGCGTCATCGCGCGCGGCGTTGCGATCACGGCGCCGTCGACCTCCCGGTCGGCGATCCCGGCTCTGGCCTGGGCCTCGCCGGTATACGCGTGCAGCGCGAATCCGCCGGGCACGCGGGCGTCCAGCGCACCGCGCATCTGGACCGCGACCCGCGACGGGGCCACGATGCCGACCGGGAGCGCGTGCGGAGTGGGCTGGTGAAACGCGCTGAGGGCGATGGCGCTGAACGCCGCCGCGAATGTCACATTGATCGCCACGAGCCCCAGTGGGACCCGGAAGCGCTTGGAGATCTGGGAGCCCTGTCGCATCGCCGCCATCCTCTTGCCGGTTCGAGTGCCAACGTCTGTTGGCAAACACGGTACGCCGTTCATCACAAAAAGTCAACAGACGTTGGCAAACAGACGTTGCTGCCGTTATGATCGACCGGGATGGCACCCCGTTCTCCCACGTCCTCATCCGATGCGCTGGGCGTGGGGGGGCCCCGTTCGGAGGGCACCCGCCGCACGATCCTCGACGCGGCCCGGCGGGCGTTCGCCAGCCGCGGTTACGAGCAGACGACCATTCGCGCTGTCGCCGCCGCCGCGGGCATCGACGCCTCGATGGTGATGCGCTACTTCGGCTCCAAGGCGGGGCTCTTCGCCGCGGCCGCGACCATGGACCTCGACCCCCCTGACCTCGCCGCGGCCCCGGCCCGGCGCCGCGGGGAGGTACTGGTCCGCCACTTCGTCAGCCGCTGGGAGCGCAATCCCAGCGAGGACATGCTCGTGTTCCTGTTGCGCACCGCGGTGACCAACGAGCCGGTGGCCGAGCAGCTCCAGGCCACCTTTGACCGGATGGTCGTCGGTCCCCTCACAGCGCTCGGGTACGACAACGCCGAGCGGCGGGCCGCCCTCATCGGGTCCCAGCTGATGGGGGTGGGGTTGTGCCGCTACATCCTGCGCATGGAGCCACTCGCGTCGCTGTCGGGCGACGAGGTCGTCGCCGGCGTCGCCCCCACGATCCAGCGCTATCTGACCCAGCCTGTCGCCCGCCCTTAGCGGGGATCCACGCTTAGACCCTGCCGGGAAGCGGGTAGTCCACGAGTCGGCCCTGCATAATGCACCGGGTTCTTGAGCTTTGGCGACCAAGGAGATGAGGATGGGTGCGAGGCGGCGGCGCGCGGCGAGGCGCGCGAGAGGTGCCGGGACGACGCGGGCGGGCCGCTCGGCCCTGGTGGCGGTCGCGGCGGTGCTGATCGTCGGCTTCGGCAGCTCCCCCGCGACCACAGTGGCCCGGCGGCTGGCCACCACCCCGCACGCCCAGACGCGATACTCGCTGGTGCACGGCTGTTACTCGCTGACCTCGCCGTCGAGCGGCACGCCCATCGCCGCCGGCGTCGGGCCCTTCACGATGCAGGCGGCGGCCCTGGGCGTCTACCTCCTCTACGGCCCCGGGGGCGACTACCTGACCAGCGACGGCCTCGGCGACCTCACCGGCACGAGCACCCCCGGTGCGGCGACCGAGTGGACGGTGGACGGCAGCTCGGCACAGGGCTTCACGATGACCAACGCGGGCACCGGCAGCCGGCTGCCCGTCGCTTTCGTGCCCGCCACCGGCTGCGCCGCCTACCCCGAGGCGCAGGTCGACGCAGTGGGGACGCCCTTCAGCGGCGCCAGTCCTGAGGCCGACGTGCTCGGCACCGTCGAGGGTCACGCGCATGTGACCGCGTTCGAGTTCCTGGGCGGGGACTGGCACTGCGGGCGGCCGTGGAGCCCGTTCGGCGTCGAGTACGCGTTGCCGGCCAGTTGTGCTGCCGACGAGCAGGGGACCAACGGCGCGTTCGAGAGCTTTATGGACTTCGGCGGCGCGACGCGGCCCAGCGACATGCACGGTTGGCCCACCTTCGTGGACTGGCCGAGCCCGACCGCGCTGGCCGAGGAGGGTGACTACTACACCGGCATCGAGCGCGCCTGGAAGGCCGGGCTGCGGCTGATGGTCACCGACCTCGTCGACAACGAAGCGCTGTGCTCGCTGATGACCACCAGCCACAACCCCTGCAACGACATGGACGCGGTGAAGATCCAGACCGGCGACCTCTACGCGCTGCAGGACTACATCGATGCCCAGTCCGGCGGGCCGGGCAAGGGGTGGTTCCGGATCGTCACCGACCCGTTCCAGGCCCGTCGGGTGATCAACGAGGGCAAGCTCGCCGTGATCGAGGGCATCGAGGTCTCGCGCATCTTCGGGTGCGGAGAGGTCAACGACGTCCCCCAGTGCGACGCGTCCGAGATCGACGCGAGGTTGCAGGAGGTCCACGATCTCGGCGTCCGCACGTTCTTTCCGATCCACGAGTTCGACAACGCCTTCGGCGGCACCAAGATGATCTCCGGGGAGCTGGGAACCGTGGTCAACGCCGGCAACCGCGACGAGACCGGGAGCTTCTGGACCCTCGCGCCGTGCCCCGCCCAGGACCAGGACGCGGCGCAGATCAGCGTTCCCTCTGGCGGGACGCTGGCGGGGCTCGTCAACGGCCCGCTCGCCTCGCTGCTGCACGGCAGCCCTCTGCCCGTTTACGGCGACGGGCCGCAGTGCAACGTCCGCGGCATCACCGACCTCGGCACCTACCTGATCAACCAGATGATCTCCGACCACTTCCTCATCCAGCTCGACCACATGGACAGCGCCACCGCCACCGCCGCGCTGGCGATCGCCACCGCCCACCACTACTCGGGCGTCATCTCGGCCCACTGCTGCTCGTCGCCGCAGCTCTTCCAGGGCATCTATGACACCGGCGGCTTCATCAGTCCGCCCGCCGAGCCCGCGGCCGCGTTCGTATCCACCTGGAAGGCGGACAAGGCCGTCAGCGATCCCCGGTACCACTTCGGCTTCGGCTGGGGCTCGGACATGAACGGCCTGGCCGACCAGCCCGGTCCGGCGGCGGGAACGCCGATCAGCTACCCGTTCACCTCCTATGACGGCAAGGTGACCTTCACCCACGAGCAGTGGGGCGACCGCACCTTTGACCTCAACACCGACGGCGTCGCCAACTACGGGATGTACGCGGACTGGCTGCACGACCTCCAGACCGTCGGCGGCAACCAGGTCATGGCCGACATGTTCCAGGGCGCCGAGGCCTATCTGGAGACCTGGGAGCGCGCGGACGGCGTCCCCGCGACGGGCTGCCTGCCCGCCCAGGGGTTCAGCGCTTCGGGCCTGGGCCGCTCGCTGCGCCTCGGCGACACCACCGAGGCCGCGCTGTTCCGTGCCGGCCAGCCGCAGTCGCGGCCGGGGCGCTCCTACCGCTACTGCGTGCGCGGCGGCGCCGGGAACGGCGCGCGGATGGCGAGCGTGTTCAACGCCGCCGGCCGGGTGGCGCTCATCGCCGGCACCGCCCGCGGCGATCGGGCCAACGGCGTCGGCGTGGGGGCGTCGCTGGCCCGCCTGAAGCGGGGCGCCACGCGCCGGGCGCCCGGCCTGTGGGTCGGCCGCAGGCTGGCCCGCGGCGCCCGCTACGTCTACGTCGTGCGCGGCAACCGCGTGCGCTCGGTCGCCCTGGCGGCCGCGTCCGAGCTGCGCCGTGTCGCCGGAGTGCGCGCCGACCTGCGCGCAGCCGGCCTGTAGCTCCCGCGGAGCGCTCTACGCCGCCGGCGACACGCGCACGACCAGCGTCAGCACCCGCGATGCCAAGTGGGCGTGGAGCTTCCAGCATCCGGGCCGGCCGAACTGAAGGATGCTTGGGGCGAAGCCGTAACGGCCGTACTCCGCGGGGGTGCCGACCTGGGCGTTGAAGCGAGCCGGGGGACCGCCGACCGGCCCGGCCTCGATCGTGACGTCTCCGGTCTGCGCGCGAAACCACGGGATCTTCAGATGCACCATGCCTCCGGGTCCGCGCAGGGACTGAGCCGAGAACAACGGGAGCAGGGTCCACAGCAGGCCGTTGCCGTACCAGCCGGGGTCAGAGGCGCGGGCGATCGGGTCGCCGAAGTTCAACAGCGCGCGGTGCGGCGGCCGCGGGCCCGCCGGTGTGCTGATCGGACAGCCGGCGCGGGAAGACGTGGCCGTGACGTGGCCGGAGCCCCCGCATCCGCACAGCGCCCCCAACGCCCCGATGGTCGCCACCGCGGTCTGCATCCGAGCCCGCATACGAGCACATATACGCCACCGGCACGCTCAATACAACTCGCGCCGGCGGCGCGCCGCCTACCCGATCAGCTCGAGCGTGAGCGACGAGGGCGTGGCCGCCGAGCGCCCGATCGTGTACACGCCGCCGGCCAGCTTGGGCAGTTCGGTCGGCAGCGGCGTGAGGTGCGGCGTGTCGGCGGTGGAGAGGGTGAGCCGCAGGCTGTCGCCGGCGGCGATCGTGTCCAGTGTGGGGAAGATCTGGATCTGGTACTCGGTCATCTGGCCGGGGGTCACCGGCGTGGCCGACGCCTGGGTGTAGGGGTGGTAGGGGAGGACCGTCATGCCGCCGGCGGTCCACGATCGGTTCTGGTTCACCGCGCGCAGCGAGCCGAGCAGAGCCCCCTCGGTGAGGGGGTAGGACGTGCCGTCGGGAGTGACCTCCTCGAGCTCGGCAACGAGCTGGGTCTCGGACGTCGTGGCGCTGGCGTAGACGGTGGCGGTGATCGGCCCGGCCACGGTCTCGGCGTGCGAGAGGGGCGCCGTGGTGTAGCTGGTGGCCCACGGCCCGACTTGGCTCAGACGGTCATCGGTGGCGCAGGGGGCCAGGAACCCGGCCGTGCCTGCGGGCACTGACAGCCCGCCCATCGACCACTGGTCGATCGGCCGACCACACGGCACGCCGCTCGGGCTCCAGACCAGCGTGTCCGATTGCCCGGCGGGCAGCGTGGGCAGTGGGAGCCCCGGGATCGGCGACGACGTGGCGCCGGAGCCGCCCGACGGCGCGGACTGCGTGAGCGTCCCGCCGGCGCCGAGGTACAGGCGCGTCGGGGTGGACCCGGTGAACGGGTAGGTCGAGGTCTCGTCGAACTGACCGCTGCCCAGGTCGTAGTAGTGAAGTGGCGTGGGCGTGCGCGCCATGCCGGTCTTCTCGCCCTTGAGCCAGGTGTCGAACCATTCGAGCTCGAGCGGATCGACGTCCACCGAGGAGCCGTTGAGGTGCTCCCAGGGCCCGACGATCAGCTGGTAGCGCCCGGTCGTCCGCTGCCCGGCCTGCATCGGCGCGGTCGTCCCGCGGCCGGCCCAGGCGTTCTGCAGCTCGGCGTAGTTGACCGGCTCACCGTTCTGGAAGATGTCGAACTCGCCGCCCACCATGTAGGCCGGGATGTGGTTGGCCGCGACGCGGGCGAGCATGTTCTCGGGATTGCGGGCCTGCCAGTAGGACCCGTCGTAGGCCTCCGGCCCGCCGGTGAGGATGTTCTCGGTCTGCGCCGCGTGGTAGGTGGCCAGCCCGTTGGCGTGGTCGCCCTCGATGCCGGCGAGGTCAGAGAGGAGGGTGGGGTCAGACGCAGCGTCGCCGAGCGGATTGACCGTGTTGAGCGCCCCGGTGAGGCCCAGGTAGGTCTCGGCGAACTCGAAGTCCAGCAGCCCGCCCATGAACGACGTGTCGCGGTAGATGTCGTTGGCGGGAACCATCGGGAAGATGGCCTTGAGCGGCGAGTGCTTGCCCACCGTGCCCGCCAGCAGAAGCTGGTCGATGCCCAGGTAGGACGGCCCGTAGGTTCCGACCTTGCCGTTCGAATTGGGCAGGTGAGCGGCCCAATTGAGCACCTTGATCGCGTCGCGCTGTTGGATGGGGTCAAACAGGCCCCAGCTCCCGTTGGAGTCGCCGGTGCCCCGCACGTCCTCCACGACCTCGATGTAGCCGCGCTGGACCAGGTAGTTGTCCGCGCCCCCGGTGGCCGAGCCGCTCGACGGCGTTGCCGCCGACCCCGGGGTGCTCGAGCCGCCCTGGCCCTTGCCGTACGGCGTCATCGTCAGCAGCACCGGGAACGGCCCCTTGGCGGGCTGGCCGGATGCGGTGGTGGGATAGATCTCGTTGACGCGGATCGTCGTGCCGCCGGCGCCGTTGACCGCGATGTCGTTGCTCGAGGCGCTGCCGTAGACCGCGTTCTCCGGAGTCCAATGGCTTCCGGCGGCGGCGCTGGCCGCGATGACGCCGGGCGGCAGCTCGGGACTGACGCCGACCAGGCTCGGCGGCGCCGACTCCACCGCCGGCGCGCCCGTAGGGGGAGAGGGCACGACCGCTCGCGCCGGGGTGCCGCCGGCGGCGGCGCACGCCAGACCGACCGCGGTCAGGAGCAGCGCACGGCCCAGGGCCGCCGGCGGGCGGGGGACACGGCAGTGCGCGAGTACTCCCATCTCGCCAGGTTCCATACCCGAAGCACCACTTTTCTAGACATTGGACGCAGTGGGGGTGCCGCCCGGCGTAGCTCGCCCGCGATTGAACGCGCACGCCACGCACTCGCCCCCCAGGGCGTGTGTGGCATGAGTCGCGAGTGGGGCTGAAACGTCAGGCCACGCACCCGCTCGGCGGGCACCGCGTGGCGTGGAGTTTCAACGCTCGGGCGGGGCGCTGCCCTCGAAGCGCCGTTGACGTTCGCCCTGCGTCACCAGCGACGCCGCGGCCATCGAGGAGACGACGCACGCGTTGACATAGGAACATCTGACGGATGACGAGCCTCGAGCGATTCACGCAGGAGTTCTGGGACGAGCGCTATCGCACGCATCACCAGCTGTGGAGCGGGCAGCCGAACTCGCATCTGGTCGCGGAGGCCGGCGACCTGACGCCGGCGCGGGCGCTCGACGTCGGCTGTGGCGAGGGCGCCGACGCGATCTGGCTCGCGCGCCGGGGCTGGGAGGTCACCGGCGCCGACGTGTCGGTCGTGGGTCTGGAGCGGGCCCACGCCAACGGCGCGGCGGCGGGTCCCGAGGTCGCCGCCCGGCTGACGTGGCGCCAGGTGGATCTGTTCGCCGAGGAGTGGGAGCCCCTCGGCGCCTACGAGCTGGTCAACTCGCAGTACGTGCACTTCCCGCCGGAAGTCCGCGAGCGCGCGCTGGGCCGGCTCGCCGACGCCGTGCGCGTCGGCGGCGACCTCCTCGTCGTCACCCACCACCCGTCGGACCTCCAGATCCCGGGGCTGCGCCCCAACCTGCCCGAGCTCTTCTGCACGCCGGCTGAGCTCGCGGAGGGGCTCGACGCCGACCGCTGGGAGATCATCACCGCCGCTGAGCCCGAGCGCACCGCGTCCGGCCCCGATCACCAGCCGGTGACCATCCGCGACACCGTGCTCCACGCCCGCCGCGTCGGCTGAGCCAACGGCTCACGTGCGCGCCCTCGAGCCGGCGTCTGGTATCCCTGGATGAGCGGCTTGGTCATCCACTGGGAGGGAAGATGCCTGACCCCGCACCGCCACACCCGCGCCGAGGAGGTCTACGTGATCCTCGCCGGCACCGGCCGGATCAAGCTCGACGACGAGCTGCGCGACGTGCGCGCGCTCGATGCAATCCGCGTGCGGCCCGACGTGGCACGTGCGCTCGAGGCGGGGCCGGACGGGCTTGAGTTCCTCGCCGTGGGCCCCCACCACCAAGGCGACGGCGAGCCCGTCGACGACCCGTGGGTGGCCTGACCGTCCCCTCCCGCGCGCCGCGCGCCGCGCGCGCTAGATCTGGACGACGGACTCGAACGGCGGCAGCGTGCCGGCTGACTCGAACAGGCTGCGCTCCCGCATCCACCGCTGCGAGCGCTCGTAGGAGTCTGATGTGTACGGAAGGAAGACGATCCGCTCGCCAGGCCCGAAGCGGCGCACGTCGATCATCGCGTGGAAGCGCTCCGGGATCTCCTTGAGGTAGTGGTGCTTGTAGGGCTCGGGCTGGAGATCAAGCTCCATCTGGGCGCGCTTGAGCGCGTTGAAGTACCTCTCCACGTCGGCCGCGTCGATGCCGGCGTCGAACATGAACCCGGCCATGAAGGTCGTGTCGAGGATCTTGCGGGCGCCCTGCTGCTCCACCAGGTAGGTCGGAGCGCTCCAGATCGCCGCCGCCGGGACGGCTCCGGAGAGGAGCGCGTCGACGCGGTCATACGGCATCCCACCGAACCTCAGCGTGATGTCCCCGGGATCCAGGAACGGCTCCAGCGCCTGGATCGTCGAGAAGTGGCTCCCGGAGTGATAGCCCACGGCGACCTCGACGCCGGCTAGGTCCTCGGGCCGCTGGATCTCCGAGTCTCCGGGCACGTAGACGCCGCTGGGCAGCACCGCGTAGCAGCGGCCCCACATGCGCCCGACCGCGTCGCCCGCGGCCTGGTTGACCGCCCAGTGGCACGCGCAGCTCATCCCCTGCTTGCCGCCACCGCCGACCCGGTAGAGCTCGTAGGCGCCGGTTCGCACGTCCTGCTGGCCCGCGGCGTCGATGTCCTGGTCGGCGTTCTCCTGCGCCCGGACGTCGAGCTCGTACTCCAGGCCCTCGTCCTCGAAGTAGCCGTTCTGGACGGCGATCCAGTCCTGCAGCCTGCCGTGGGTGGAAATCCGGAACCGTCCCATGCGCATGCTCCCCTCCGCTCGCCTCTCAAAGCCACTACCGGCGAGAAGCGTACGCCCGCCGACCGGTGAGGCGCGTACGCCCGCTTCGAGACCGAGCGGCCGTGAGGATCGCCGCCGGGCGGTGAACGTCCACGCCGCCGGGTAGCTTTCCGCACCGTGCTGCGGTTTGAGACAGCGCTCGGGACCTGCGCGATCGGCTGGAGTGACGCCGGCATCACGAGGGTCCGCCTGCCCGGGGCGCGCTGTCTTGCCCGCTCACCAGGCGAGGTTCCCGAGAGGGTGCTCGCCGCCATCGGCGCGATCGTCACGCTGCTGGACGGAGAGCGCACCGACCTGCGTTGGATCGATCTGGACGAGGCCGGCATCGACGGCTTCCGCCGCGGTGTGTACGCGGCGGCGCGGCAGATCCCGCCGGGCCAGACTGCGAGCTACGGCGACATCGCGCACGCGATCGGCAAGCCCGATGCGCCGCGGGCCGTCGGCGCCGCGCTGGCGGAGAACCCGTTTCCCATCGTCGTGCCGTGCCACCGTGTGCTGTCGGCCACCCGGGAGCTGCACGGCTTCTCGGCACCCGGCGGGATCGCCACCAAGCGGCGCATGCTCGAGATCGAGCGCGCGCCCGGCTTCACCCAGCTGTCCCTGCTCGGCTCTGGGCGCTAGCCGTCAGTCGTGATCACGCCGGGGTCCGGCGGGTCGGCGTAGAGCCGTAGGACGTCGGCGGCTCGGCACTCCAGCGCGCGGCGCTGGTTGAGGTAGCCCTTGTCCGTGATCTCGCCGGCGTCGAGACTCGGGGGCTGCGCGAGCAGCAGCATCCGCTCGACCCGCGATGCCGAGCCGGCGTCCTCGTTGAGGCTGCGCAAGGCGGCGGACAGGTGCCGGCGGAGGTCCGGGTCATCGAGCGCGACGTCCTCCGTGGCGCCGGTGAGCTTGCGCGCCTCGGCCTGGTTGATCCACGCCAGCGCGGCGACGTACCCGGCGTCCTGGCCGCAGATCACGGCGTCGCTCACGATGCCGGCGGCGCTGATAAGGCGGGTGCGCAGCGCGCCCGCCGCGACCCAGGTGCCGGTGAGGAGCTTGAAGTTCTCGGCGATCCGTCCGTCGAAGAGCATGCCCGCGTTCGGGTCTTGTCGGTCCCTGAGCGTGACCGCGTCGCCGGAGCGGTAGAAGCCCTCCTCGTCGAACGCGGCCTCGGTCAACTCGGCCTGGCGGAAATAGCCGGGGGTGACGTTCGGGCCCTTGACCCGGATCTCGAGCCGGTCGCCCACCGGCGCGAGCTTGATCGCGCAGCCCGGGATCGGGACGCCGATGCAGCCCGTGGGCGCGCCGAGGTAGTGCATGCTGGTGGCGCACGGAGCGGTCTCGGTGGTGCCCCAGCTCGAGGTCAGCGGCACCTCGTGGTCGGCGTGCTCCGCGGCCAGCCTGCGCAGGCGAGCGGCGAGCGCGTCAGGTAGGGCGGCCGCGGCGTAGAACATGAAGCGCAGTCGGCTGAAAAACCGCTCGGCGAGCTGCGGATCGTTCTCGAGCGCCGGCGCCAGCAGCGCGTAGCCGGCGGGGACGTTGAAGTACAGCGTGGGTGGGACGTCCTTGAGGGCCGCGAGCGTGCGCGGGAACAGCGGCGGCGCCGGCTTGCCGTCATCGATGTAGATCGTGCCGCCGTTGAACAGCGCCAGGTTGAGGTTGTGGTTGGCGCCGAACGTGTGGCTCCACGGCAGCCAGTCCACGAGCACCGGCGCTTCGTCGGCTAGGAACGGCCAGATCGCCTGAAGCATCGCCTGGTTGGAGCAGAGCATGCGGTGGGTGTTGATGACGCCCTTGGGGACACCCGTGGAGCCCGAGGTGAACAGCAGCTTGGCCACGGTGTCCGGTCCGGGATCGGCGCTGTCCGCGCCATCGCCGGCCGCGGTCGTCAGCAGGTCGTCGAGTCGCAGTGCGCCCTCGCGCTCGCCCCGGGACACGAGCGCACGCGGCACGGCGGGCGCGAGCACGTCGAGGGCGACGCCGAACGGCGCCGCGTCGTCGGCGAATACCAGGCCGGGTCGCGTCAGCTCGGCGATCGCCCTGATCCGGGCGTGGTCGGCGCTCATCAGCGAGTACGCGACGCTGATCGGCATCACCGGCACGCGCGCGGCGTAGGCGCCGAGGCTGACCAACAGGTGCTCCAGCGAGTTGCCCGACAGGATCATCAGTGGCTTCTCCGCGCCCAGGCCGAGCTCGATGAAGGCACGCGCGAGCGCGCGCGCCTGGCCTTGGGCTTCGCCGTAGGAGAGAGTGGTCCAGCGATCCTGCGCATCGCGCTGTGCCGCCAGCGGCCGGTCGGGGTGGTCGGCGGCCCGCCGGTTGAGCACGGCGGTGATCGACGGCTCGGCCGCGGGCAGCCCCCGGCGCGAGGCGAGCACGACCGACCCGTCGTCTCGGCGCTCCATCTCGATGTCGGGGGGCGCGAACGTCTGGAGCTCCAGCTGCGGGGTCATGCGCGATCCAGCAGCGTCGACAGGACGATCAGCGTGCGCGTCCGCACGATGTTCGGGTCGCGGCGGAGCCGCTCGACGAGCCGCTCGAGGTGGTCGATGCTGTCCACCCTGACCCGGATCACCGCGTCGGCCTCGCCCGAGACCGTGAACGCGGAGATGATCTCGTCCACCGTGGACAGCGAGCGCCCCACGTCGGCCGGCGAGGTCCGGTCGGCGCAATAGATCTCGATCAGGGACTCGATCGCATCGCCGAGCGCCCGCCAGTTGACCCGCGCGCCGTAGCCGAGGATCACGCCGTCGCGCTCGAGGCGATCCACCCGGCGCTTGACAGCGGTCGCCGAGAGCCCGACCTCAGCTCCGATGTCCGCGAAGGTCCGCTTGGCGCTCTCCTGCAATAACGCAACAATGTTGCGGTCGATACCGTCGAGAGGGCGGGTCAGTTGCACTCTGATGCCGATTGACTGCGTTTCGGTTGCGCTGAGGCTACCACTGCGCAACGTTCTGCGCATGACCGCAACTGCTCTGCCCGACGCCATCACGGACCGGACGCAACTGGACCTCGACGGTGGCTCGCTCACCATCGGCGACGCGCTCGAGGTCGCCCGCGGCGATCGCACCGTCACGGTGTCCGAGCGGGCGGCGGAGGCGGTCAGGGCCAGTCGGAGCCTCAAGCACGAGCTGATCGCCCGCGAGATCCCGATCTATGGCGTGACCACGGGCTTCGGCGACAGCGCACACCGCCAGATCTCGCCGGAGAAGGCGGGCCGGCTGCAGCAGAACATCCTTCGCTTCATGGGCGTCGGCACCGGTCCCATCGCGCCGCCCGAGGTGGCGCGCGTCACCATGCTGCTGCGCGCCAACTGCCTGTCCAAGGGCAACTCCGGCGTGCGCGTCGAGCTCATTGAGCGCGTGCTCGACCTCCTCAACCATGACGTCACGCCCTTCATCCCCGAGCGCGGGTCGTGCGGGGCGAGCGGTGACCTGGCCCCCCTGTCCTACGTCGGGCGCGCACTGGCCGGCGACGGCGACGTGCTGTTCGGCGGGGTGACCCGCCGCGCGAGCGACGTGCTGGCGGAGCTCGGGCTCGAGCCGTTCCTGCTCGAGGCCAAGGAGGGGCTCGCGCTCACGAACGGCACATCGTTCATGAGCGCCTTCGCCTGTCTCACAGTCGGCGGCGCCCACGAGCTCGCCGATCTGGCCGACCTGATGACCGCGATGGCGTCGGAGGCGCTGCTGGGCAACCGCGGCCACTTCAACGCGTTCCTATTTGACGAGGCGAAGCCCCACCCGGGCATGGTGACCAGCGCGCGGCACATCCGCGAGCTCCTGGCCGACTCCGGCCTGGCCGCCGACAGCGACGACCTGTTCGCCGGCGGCATGGACGGGGCGGGGTTCGTAGAGCTCGACCGCCAGGTCCAGGACCGGTACTCGATCCGCTGCGCGCCCCACGTGATCGGTCCGCTGCGCGACCTGCTCGACTGGGTCGGACAGTGGGTCTCGGTGGAGATCAACTCCTCCGATGACAACCCGCTGTTCAACGTGGCCGGTGGGCGTGTGGAGAGCGGCGGCAACTTCTACGGCGGCCACATCGGGCAGGCCATGGACTCGCTCAAGGTGGCGCTGGCCAACCTGTGCGACCTCATCGACCGCCAGATCGCGCACGTCGTTGACGAGAAGTTCAACCGGGGCCTCACCGCCAACCTCATCCCGCGCTTTGAGCCCACCCATCCCGAGGCAGGGCTGCATCACGGCTTCAAGGGCCTGCAGCTGTGCGCCTCGGCGATGACCGCCGAGGCCATGCATCTGTGCGCGCCCACCACGATCCACTCGCGCTCCACCGAGGCCCACAACCAGGACAAGGTCTCGATGGGCACGATCGCCGCGCGCGACGCCCGCTCGATCCTTGAGCTGGCCCAGAACATCGCCGCCATCCACCTCATGGCGTGCTGCCAGGCGCTCGAGCTGCGCGGCATCGAGCAGGCCAGCCCGCGCACCCAGGCCGCCTTCCGGCTGGTGCGCGAGCACGTTCCGTTCCTTGACCGAGATCGCTACCTCGACGTGGACATCGCGACCACCGTCGCGCTGATCCAGTCCGGGGCGATGTCGGAGTTTGTGAGGTAGGGCTGCCCAGGCCGGGTCTCGCGCCACTGGGGCGGGCAAATGCCCGCGGCGCGAGGCCCGGCCACCCGTCCGCGACCGGGGTCGGCGCGATCTCACACTGCGAACCTCCGCCACGAGGGTGAGCAGGTCCGGGGCTCGCGGCTCGCGGAGCTCCCCGAGAGCGCATACCGGAAGTGAGCCCGTGCGGCACTCCACCGTCACCGCTGCGGCTCACGGGGCGGCCGCACACCCAGCAGGTGACGCGCAACCCGGGAGTGTCCCTCGGCCAGCAGCGTGTCAATGGTGTCGAGAACCGCGCGTTCGTGCCCTGCGAGCCGCTGGTGCTGGCGCTCGTGTTCCTCCCATGAGCCGACGACGAACGTCTCCTCGAACAGGTCGGGATCGGCAAGGTCCCGGTGCAGGTGCCAGTGGATCGCCCCCGTCCGCCGCCGCGAGCGGCGCAGCTCGGCTGTTTGGGCGAGAAACGCGTCTGCGTTGCCGGGGGCCAGGGGATATGCGACGGCGATCACCACGGGCCCCTCCTCGACGCTTCCGTCGATGTCCGGAAGCGGCAACGGCTGCTCGGACAGGACACTTGGGGCGGTGCCCGCGGGCAGCGCGAGTCGCCACGTGGCCACTGATGCGACCAGGAGGAGCACGCCGACGACGATCAGCGCGGTAGCGACCGAGTCCGCCTGTGCGACACCGCCGAGCACGAGCGCGCCGATCGCGTTTGCTCCCTGGAAGGCGACGAGGTAGTACGAGACCCCCCGCGCCTTGACCCATCGCGGCAGTTCGCCCTGGTAGGCGGCGCCGAGGAGGCCCAGGCCGACGATCCACGCCCCGCCCGCTGCGGTCAGCGCGACAACCGCCACCACGATGGCGTGGGTCTGCGACAGCGCCAGGGCGGCCCCGGCCAGGATCAGGCAGGCGAGGCCGTAGACGGCTCGCGGCGCGAGGCGCTGACGTAGCGAGGGCCCGAAGGTGGCGGCGGCCAGCGCACCGACGCCGACGCAGCCGAGGAGCAGTCCGTATCCCGCCGACCCGAGCCCGAGGCGGTGGCGGGCGACCAACGGCAGCAATGCCCAGATGGCGCCGGCCGGGAAGATGAACGCGATGGCGCGCGCGATCAGCGCCAGCAAGGCCGGGCTATTGAGCACGTAGCGACCGCCGGCCCGCGCGGCCGCCACCGCGTGCTCGCGTGGCAGTGTCAGCTCGATCTTCGGGATCGCCGTCACCGCCACGGCACCGAGCACGGCGTCGTTCCACACCTCGCGACGAACGTCGTCCAGCGCGTCGGTGGCGAGCATCACGACATGAAACGGGTCCACGCACCGGACCGCGTGCGGCACGCGCTCGGCGATCGGCCCCGAGATCCAGGCGGCCATGTCGGCCGAGACCAGTTCGACGTGTTGGCAGCGCTCTTCGCCCAGGGCGTCAAAGAACGCGAGCACGGTCCGGCGGTCGCGGCCCGGTGCCGCCCAGACCAGCCGGCCGGTGTCATGGTCGACCACGACGGTCAGGTACCGCTGGCCCTTGCGGTGGCTGATCTCATCAATCCCGATCCGGCGTAGCCCGTCCAGCAGGTCGACCTTGCGGCTCGCTTCGGCCGCGACCCGCTCGAGGATCGTGCCGACCGACCGCCACGCCACGCGCATCAACGCGGCGACAGCGGTCTTTGACGTGTTCACCGCCAGCCACGCGACCTGATCCTCAAACGCCCTGGTGAACCTCGAGTCATGCCGCGCCCACGGCACCGAGCAAGAAAAGAGATCGCGTTGGCCAGGAACACGAGCGCCGCGCTGGTTGCCGCCAGCAGGACACCGCCGATCGCCGGGCCGACGGCCCGGGCGAGATTCTGGTTCACGGACCCGAGGGCGATCGCTTGGGGTCGATCCTCAGCGGGGACCAGCTCCGGCTGGAGTGTCTGCCACGTCGGCGCACTCAGCGCGCCTCCGATGCCGATGACGAACAGCAGGACCAGCAGCACATCTGGGGTCAGTGCCCCGGCCCAGGAGAGCACCGCCAACACGACGGCCGCGGCGAGCATCAGCGCTTGCGCGGCGAAGATCAGCCGGCGCCGGTCGACCAGGTCACCCAGCGTGCCGGCCGGGATCGCCAGCAGCAGGATCGGCAGGCTGCCCGCGGCCGAGATGCCGGTGAGCAGCAGCGCGGAACTGGTCAGCGACGTCATCACCCACTGCGCGGCGACGGTCTGCATCCACGAGCCGACGTTGCTGGTGAACTGCGCTGTCCACAGGCGTCGGAAGTCGGGGTGGCGCAGTGGCGACCAGCCACTCGCGGTGGAGCCCGCCTGTGTCGGTGACACAGGCCGCCGCTCGCTCGCGCTCACGGTCGCCCGGTGTGCGGTGTCCGCATCATCCGCGCACGGTACCGCTGTGTCAGCAGGCGGCACACGGAGCTCCCCTGCGCCGCCGTTGTCCGCGGGCGAACCGAAGCGTAGGGCTGCCGGACATGGTGTTCGACTCCGAACGCCACCCGGAGGATCCCGTCCGGAGAACGGGTCCCGGCAACGCGCCCAACTACACGGGCGACGCCTCGGTGCAGGGCGGGATCATCCACCAGTTTCCGTGATCGTGCGTCACGAGACCTTGTGGGTGATCTTCGTGCGATGCACGTTCTCGAAGCCGGCCAACCGCCAGGTCTCCACGCCATCCTTGATGGCGTAGCCCTTGATGCGGGCGTCCTTGATCTCGAGGAGGGTTCCGCCGCCCACGCTGAGCTCCTCGCCGGCGCTGTTGGCAGCGGCGATCGTCACCTTGACGTCCGTCCTGGTGCCTGCATCGGAGAGCTTCTGGAGCTTGGCGGAGTGCTTGCCCTTCGCGGAGGTGACGTCGACCGTGTCCGGCGTGTCCTTTCCGGTCCATTCATCGAGGTTGCCCCCTTTGACCTTGATCTCGCCCACACCGCCGATCTGGACTGTGCCGGTCCGGACGGTCGCGCGGGCCAGCACCTGCGCGACGGCGCGATTGCCGATCGAGCGCTGCAGCGCGAGGACCGGGTTGGAGCTCCGGTGCGCCGGCGAGCGGCGAGCCTGGCTGCGGCCCGGTTCGCGGCGGCGGTCGCTCATGCCCTCCGGCATCTGACGACCGTACCTCAACCGCGCCTCCAGAACCACCCGGCGGCGGCTTGCGCGACGCCCTCCGCCACGCCAGCGGAGGTAGCCTACGGCCGACATAAACGGACATCCTTGGCGCCTTCCGGGAGTGCATCATGCCGTACACCGTGGATTTCAACGCCGTTTCGACCGTCGGCCTGGAAACGTCGCCGGTCGCTACCGCGCTGGCTGGTCTGCGGGCACACGAGGCTCGCTACTTCAAGCGCAAGTACGACCACGTGTTCACGGTGGAGCCTGCGAGCAACGCCAAGACGACCATCGATTGGGTGCACCAGATTCTCAAACGAGAGCGTGACCTCGTCATCTCGTCCCGCCCTCTCGAGGCGACGGCCTTCCAGGTCGAGCACATCCGAATGGCCTATGTCTTCTACGAGAGCGGCCTGTCGATCAACGTGATGTACACCGTCGACGACCCGACGAGGCGGGCGGTCGGATTCAAGCTCTCCGAAGGGATGGATGTCCCAGCGGAGCTCGCCTCGCAGTTCAAGTTCGCGAGACGGAAGTCAAAGCTGGCCGGAACCATTCGCGGTTCCTACTTCGCCTTCAAGAACGAGTATTGACCCCGGACCGGCTCGATCAGCCGTCGCCCGGGATGCCGTGGAGCTCAGCGAGCGCCTCGTGGGGCAGGGGGAACCAGCGGATCTGCTCGAACTCGGCGCTGAGCCGGGCGTGGTCGAGCGTCTCGGGCGGCGCAGCCGCGAGGTCACGGACGATCCGTCGGGCGTCCCGCAGATGGCGTGCCAGCGCACTCTCCGGCTCGGTCGCCCGTGGGCCGTGGAACTCGAGCGTGCCCGACGCGAAGGAGACGTCGTGGAGGCTGAGCTCTGGGTGCGGCCGTCCGCTGGCGTGGTGCCAGAGCCCAGAGAAGGGGTCGAACCGGTAGAGGGGCAGCAGCTTCCACCCCTCGTCGGCGACGAAGTGCACCGCCTGCACGATGTAGTCGAAGACCGCTTCACTCAGGAAGTAGTTGAAGTTGACCCGCAGGAAGGCCAGTGCCGCGCCCCCGTGGCCCAGACACGTCTCCGCGGCCATCCGATCTGACCAGACCTGATCGATCCCGTACACCCGGTGGAGGTACGGACCCGCGCAGAAGCAGCCGCTGCGCGACTGAATCCCGAACAAGTCGTTGAGCAGGGCGGCGGCGAAGTGCGAATGGAGGAGACCGTCTCGGTGGCGCAGACCGAGGGAGACGATCGACAGTCGCTCGAGCTCCGGATTTCCAAGGATCGCAATCCTTGGGTTGGAACCCCAGGAGTCGAGCGCGCGACGGGTGAAGCTGTGCTCACGGCGGCGGATCTCATCGGTGCCCACCGCCTCCTTGAGCGCGAACACGAGACCGGCGCGGATCGATTCGACGATCGCAGGTGTGCCGGCCTCCTCGCGGGCCGCCGGCTCTGGGAGATAGGCGTGACCGCTCGGACTGACGAACAGGACGGTGCCTCCGCCGGGCATCGACGGCACCCGGTTACTGAACAAGGATCGTTTGGCCACCAGGACCCCGGGAGTCCCGGGGCCGCCCACGAACTTGTGAGGGGAGATGAACACCGCGTCCTTGTAGGCCAGGTGCCCGTCGGGGATCCCCGGGACGGGTTTCATGTCGATCGGCAGGTGGGGACCGGCCGCTGCGTAGTCCCAGCACGACAGCGCCCCGTGCCGGTGCAGGACGATCGCCACCTGCTCGACGTCGGTGACGATCCCGGTGACGTTGGACGCCGCGGAGAAGCTCCCGACTTTCAGCGGACGGTCCGCGAAGCGGCGCAATTCCGCTTCCAATTGGGCGAGATCGAGGTGGCCGTCTGCGTCCTCGGCGATCGTCACGAGGTCGGCGATCGACTCGCGCCACGGCAGCTCGTTTGAGTGATGCTCGTAGGGCCCAACGAACACCACCGGTCGTTCGTCCTCCGGGATTCCGTCGCGAACGTGAAAGCGGTCCTCGAAGGCGGACGGAAGCTTGAGGCCGAGGACCTGCGCGAGCTTGTCGATCGCGCTGGTGGCGCCGGATCCGCAGAAGATCACGACGTCGTCATCCGACCCGCCCACCGCTCGATGGATCAGCCGCCGCGCGTCCTCGCGCAGTCTCGTCGTTTGGAGCCCAGTCGCCGAGGACTCGGTGTGCGTGTTGGCGTAGAGGGGGAGCACCTCCCGGCGGATGAAATCCTCGATGAAGGTCAAAGCCCGGCCCGAGGCGGTGTAGTCGGCGTAGACATTGCGGCGGGGCCCGAAAGGGCCATCGAACACGGCGTCATCGCCGATTACCGACGACCGGATTCTCCGGATGAGCCGTTCACGGGCCTCCGCTCCCATGTCGGCTGCGGTCCCGTCCTCGGCGCGCTCGGCCTTGCGCCTGCCGTCTGTGGCTCGCAGGGCCTCGATCAACGCTTGGTTCATCGCCTCGAGGAAGCCCAGCGCGGTGGGTGACTTCGTTTCGAGCAGTCCCGTGATCACGTGGTCGTCGATCTCCAGAACCTTCGACGCTTCGAGAGCCCGACAGGTCGCTGCCCGCGGGCCACCGTCGATCAGCGACAGCTCGCCGAGCATGCGCCCCGGACCGAGGGTGGCAAGGCGGGTACGTCGATCGCCCCTGGTGCGGCTCACCTCGACGGTCCCGCGCAGCATGACGAACGCCGAGCGTGCGGGGGTCCCCTGGGAGAACAGCGTCATCCCCGCGTTGAGCTCCCACGTGCGTAGAGACTGCGCGAGCTCTCGCAGCTCGTCCGCCCCGAAGGCGCGGAAGGCGCGCAGTGTGTGCAGGAAGGCGAGCGCATCGCTTGGCACCGGGCCCCGCCTGCCGTCGGGCTGAGAGCTATCGCGGCCAGACGGCGGGGGATCGCGATCGGACCCGCGAACGCGAGCGGCCAGGAACTGCGAGAGCTGCCGCAGGACGGAAGCGGCCAGTGGGTCCGCCGCCTTGCGGAGCTGGTCGAAGTCCGCGATCTCGAGGTAGAAGCCGGACACCGAGCCAACGGCGGTGGCAGTCGCCGTATGGGTCGTGGGACCGTTCAGAGCAAGCTCCCCGATGGCCTCGCCGGGCCCGGCCCGTAGCCACACCGGTTCCCCAAGCCCCACCTCGCCCAACTCGACGAGGATGAGGCGTTCGGCGGGGGCCCCTGATACGAACAGCCGGGTCTGGTCCACTGCGGAGAACGGATGCAGAAGGGCCGCCAGAGCCGAGGCTTCGGTCTTAGTGAGGCCGGCAAACAGCGCGTTGGCCCGGACCGCCCCCAGCGCCCCAGGGTCCTGCTTCATGCCCGCGATCATACGTTGTTCGGGGACCCTATGCTTGAGCGAGTTACCGCAACTGGGCATCATCGGAAGGCAGGGAGATGTGTCGCGTTGTTGCCTATCTCGGCCAGCCGCTTTCGCTGGCCGACGTCCTGTTCGAGCCCGACAATTCCCTCGTACGACAAGCGCATGCGCCGCGGATGACGTCGATGCTGAACCTGGCCGGGTTCGGATTTGCCGCATGGGATCCCAACTCTGCCCGGCCGACGGAGCCGTTCCTTTACCGCTCGGCCGTGTTACCGGTGTTTGACCGCAACCTGCGCAACCTGGCCCGCAAGCTTCGGCCGACGTGCGCGCTCGCACACGTGCGCGGAGTGCACCTGGACCGTCCCGAGACGCTCAGCGACACGAACCTGCATCCGCTGTGCGTGCCCGGCACCGGCATCACCTTCGCCCACAACGGCCATCTACGCGAGTTCGACCGCATGCGCTTCGCGCTCGTGCCGCACATCCGTCCGGATATCCTGGCGCGCACCGAGGGGACGAGTGACACCGCGTGGCTGCACGCGCTGTTCCTCTCCCAACTCGAGGACCCGTACGCGGCTCCCGATGTCGACGAGTTGGTGCACGCCACGGTGCGAACCCTCGAAGTCGTCCGCGACGTTCGGGTCCAGCACGCGATCGACAGCTCCTCGCCCACCAACCTCTTCATCGCCACCGGGGACTCGGTGGTAGCCACACGCTTCAGCTACGACTACGGCTGGTATCCCGCCGCCGACACCCTCTTGGAGGTCGATCTCCCGTTCGTCAGCCTGTGGTTCACCTACGGTGACACGTACGGACCAGCCGAGGGAGAGTGGATGATGTCCGGGGACGGGCCGCCCCGCTCCCTCCTGATCGCCTCAGAGCCCCTGACGGTCGATGCGTCGACATGGCTCGAGGTGCCCGAGTACACCCTCTTGACGGCCACGGTCGCAGGCGACGGCCTCGCGCTGGAGGCCCGTGACCTCGACATCTGAGAGCTTTTTACGGGTGGTGCCGCTGTTCGCGGGACTCGAGGTGCCGACGCTCGGCGAGCTCATGTCTTGGCTCGAGCTCGAGGCCGGTCAGACGCTCGCGCGCCAAGGGGAGTCAGCCGACGCCCTCTACATCGTCGTCTCGGGTCGCGTCGCGGCGATCGCCCGCCTGCCCGGGGGCCGAGAGACGGTCCTCGCCGAGCTCGGCCCTCGCGATGTCTTCGGCGAGCTCGCCCTCCTTGACGGCGGAGTGCGCACCGCCGGCGTGCGCGCGCTCGAGCCGACCCTGCTCCTCAGCCTCAGCGCAGCCGACTTTCGAGGCGTCGTCCTCAGCCGCGATCCCGGCGCCCGCGAGCTGCGCCGCAGGATCGTGGCGCTCGCCTGCTCACGTCTAGGGGCCCGCCACCGCGCGCTGGCCGCGACGCTGGATGGCCGGCCGCCGGAACGTGCGGTCCCCGCGGCGCGGCCGGAGGCGGCCCGGCGCGCCGGCGCGGTCAGGCGGCGGGAGAAGGCGGGGCAGCCGGACCCGGCCTACCTGCTCCGCCTACCGTTCTTCCGTCATTTCAAGCGGCGTGAGCTCGATGACCTGCTGGCCCGAGGAACGATCGATCGGGTACGAGCCGGCGAGGTGCTCGTGGCCGAGGGCGCGCAGTCGGCGGGCCTATTCGTGACGCTCAACGGAGCCGTTGCGGAGATGATCCGCCGAGGCGAGCACGTGATCCGCGTCGAGCTCCTCGGTCCGGGCCGAGGCTTCGGATACGCCAGCCTGGTCGCGGGTGGCTGTGCGACCACTGCGACGGTCGCGCGTGAGCGGGCGGTGGTCCTGCTCATCGCACCGGCCGAGCTCGAGCGAGGGCTCGAGCACGACCCGTTCGCGACCGCGATCGAGTTGGACGTCGTCGCCGCGCTGCGCCAGGCCGATCGACCGCATGCACGTCTCGCGGTTTCGGGTTACGCCTCATCCGCGCGCGGCATTGGCTGACGAGCGGATCGTCGTGGCCGTCACCCGAAGCGGCACGTAATCGCAGAGCGGGCCTCCCCACCCCGCCGCGATTGCGGCAGTCTGCGAGGACTACGGTCAACGCCCCCAGCACGGTCGTCCTCAGGGTCGAGAACGGAGCAATTGATGAAGGCAGCCCGGTTCAGTCGGTTCGGCGGCCCGGAGGTCCTCGAGATCGTGGATCTTCCCGATCCGCACCCGGGCCCCGGCCAGGTTCGGATCGCAGTGCGCGCCGCCGGCGTCAACGCCAGCGACTGGAAGAAGCGCCAAGGCCTGATGGACCACCAGCTCCCGCAGACCATGGGCTACGAAGCCGCGGGCATCGTCGACGAGCTCGGTGAGGGAGTTACGGACGTCGCTATCGGTGACCGCGTGTTTGGGTTCGCCCCTGACGGTGCCGCGCAGGCAGAACTGGCGGTGCTCTCCGACTACGCACCCATGTCGCCGTCGCTTGACTTCGCTGGGGCGGCCGCAGTGCCGGCGGCCGTCGAGACGGCCGTGCGTGCCCTTGACCAGCTGGGCGTGGAGAGCGGCAGCACGGTGCTGATCAACGGCGCTTCCGGAAGCGTCGGCACTGCCGCCGTCCAGCTCGCGATGGCACGCGGCGCACGCGTGATCGGCACCGGCAGTCCTGCCACACACGATTTCCTGCGCTCACTCGGCGCCGAACCTGTCGCCGACGGTGACGGCATGGCGGAGCGGGTCCGTGCGTTGGCTCCCGGTGGCGTCCAGTTGGCGCTCGATGTCGCCGGGAGCGGCGTCCTGCCCGAGCTCATCGAACTCGCGGGCGATCCGGAGTACGTCATCACGATCGCCGACTTCGCCGGCGCGCAACATTACGGCGTGCGGTTCAGTCGGGGTGATTCGGGCCGCGCGATCTACGCGCTGGCCCAGATCAGCGACCTGATCGAGTCCGGGCGGTTCTCACTCCCGGTCTGGCAGACATTCCCGCTGACCGACGTCGCAGAAGCACACCGCGCCGGCGAGGCGGGTCACGTGCGCTGAAAAGCTCGTGCTGCTGGTCGACTGAGCAATCCGCCACCCGCCAGGACTCGAACCGCACAGCGCCGACGGGCGAACCTACGGATACGCAGTGGGCCCGCGCTGCGCCACGGTGGTTCTCGGAGAGTCTTCGGTCGTGCAGATCACTTCTACTCAGGTCGCCTCGACCGGTTGGTCAAGCTCATGGATTGCTGCCAGGTCTTGGTTGGCGAGATCCTGGCTTGCGGTGGTGAAGCGCTCGAGAGCCACGTCCAGCAGCGGCATTGTGGCTCCAGAGGTCCGCTGAACTTCGCTCACGAGCTGCAGGTCCTTGAGGGCGAGGCGGACCGGGAAGCCGGCGGGGTACTGATGCCGCCGCATTTCGTCGAGCTTTTGCGAGGCATAGGTGGAGCCCAGTGGTCCCCCGTCAAGCAGCGCGATGAACTCCTGCTGGTCAAGGCCCATGACCTGGCATAGGTGCATTGACTCAGCCAGTGCGGCGACCATCGTGATCATCCAATGGTTGGCGGCCAACTTCAGTCGTGAGCCCATGCCGGCCGCGCCGACCCAGAGCACCCGCGACGCCAGCGCGTCGAAGATCGGCTCGACGGCGGTGCGGGCGGAGTCTGGCCCAGAGGCCAGAATGGTCAGCTCTCCCTCTTCGGCGGGGTGAGTGCTGCCCGACACCGGGGCGTCGATGAGCGTGACCGCGTGTGCCTGGGCTGTTTGTGTGAGCTGATCTGCCTCGGCGGCCCCCACGCTGCTCATCTGCAACCAGATGATGTCCTCAGGCCAATCATCGAGCAGCGGCTCGATCAGGTCGAGGATGACCTCGGCGGTGGGCAGCATCGTGATCACGACGTCGGCGCCATGAACCGCGTCGCCGGGCGTTTCACCCAGCTCCCCACCGCGGCTTAGGAGATCGCGAACATGCTCGGCGTTGCGGTCCCATGCGATGACCGAGATGCCCTGGTCAAGCAGCCGATGGGCCATGGCGGAACCCATCAGGCCGACGCCGATAAGTCCGACGCGAGTCTCCGTTTGCACCGTGTGTGGGCTCATCGTGTGCTCCCTTCGATGTCGGCAATGTCTTGGTTGGTGAGGTCGAGAGACGCGGCGGTGAGAATCGGCGCGACCTGGTCGGGGCGGCGGAAGCCGACGATTGCGCCGCCGATACCGGGATTGCGCAGTGTCCAGGCGACTGCGATCGCGCCTGGCGTGGTGTCGTGGCGGTCGGCGACCACCTGCAGGCGCGCCACGAGGTCGAGGTTGCGCGACAGTTGCGGCTCGTTGAAGCGGGGGTCATGCTTGCGCCAGTCGTCTTCGGGCAGGCGCTCCACGCGCTCACGGGTCATGCCACCGGTGAGCATGCCAGAGCCCATCGGCGAGTAGACGATCACCCCGATGCGCTCGCGCTCGGCCAACGGCAGGATCTCACGCTCCGCGCCGCGCTCGATCAGCGAATACTGGGGCTGCAGCGTCTCGACGGGAGCGATCTGCTGGATGCGGCGCAGCTGCTCGGCATCGAAGTTGGAGACGCCGATATGGCGCACCAGGCCTTCGTCCTTGAGCTCGGCGAGCGCCGCCCAACCCTCCGCGATGTCCTGCACTGGGATCGGCCAATGGATCTGATAGAGGTCAATCGCCTCGACCCCGAGTCGCGTGAGGCTGGCTTCGGCCTCGCGCAGAATCGAGTCGCGCTTAAGGCTGTGTGTGACCGTGCGGTCGGGGCCTTCCAGCAGCGAGCACTTGGTGAACACATACGGTCGCTCGGCGAGCCCGTCCAGCGCGCGGCCGACGATCTGCTCGGAGCGGCCGAAGCCGTAGGCGGCGGCGGTGTCGATCCAGTTGACCCCCTGCGCGAGCGCGTGATGGATCGCGGCGATCGATTCGTCATCGTCCTGTGGGCCCCAGCCGAACTCCCAGTTCCCACCGCCGATGGCCCATGCGCCGAGCCCGACGCGGGTGATCTCGAGGCCGGTCTGGCCGAGCTGTGTAGTTCTCAGTGTTGTCTGGTACATGGTTTTCTGGTCCTCTCAGATGGAGGTTGGTTGTGGTTGCGAGGAGGGATGGACGCCGCGGCGTCCGAGCAGGGCGGGCGTGGCCGCGAGAATCCCGATGGCCAGCAGCCCGGCGAACACGAGCAGGCTCACCCGCGTGGAGGCGGTCTGAGTCAGCGCGCCGAGGCCGATCACCGGGACAGCGAGGCCGAGGTAGGAGGCGAGGTATGTGCCCGCGAGCGCCTCGGCCCGATGCTCCGGGGCGGAGATCTCGGCGACTGTCGCGATCGCCCCCTTGAACATCAGACCGCAGCCGATGCCGACGACGACATCGCCCACCACGAAGACACCAAAGCTCGGGGAAGGCAGCCACACGGCGATCGTCAGCAGCCCCAGCCCCACCAGCAGCGCTGCGATCGCCGCGGCCAGCAACGAATGCGTGGTGAGCGAACGGCTCAGGTTCTGCGCGAGTGCCGCCGCGGCGAACGCGGCAAACGGGACCGCGCCGGCCAGCAGGCGCGAGGGCTGATGCAGCGTTCCGGCCAAGAAGCTCGGCGCGAGAGAGGTTAATAGCCCGAAGACAGCAAACGCGATTGCGGCGCCCAACCCGGCGGCGAAGAACCGCCCACGTGAACGCGCCGGCACAGATACGCGCTGCGGTCGATAGTGCGGTCTCGGCGACGGGCGGTCCCGCGTTTCGGGCGCGACGAGGAGCACCGCCCACGCGAGCAGCATCGCTACAGTGAAGACGGCAAAGGGGACGAGCAACGCGGGGCTTGTCCACTGCGCCAGCGCACCGGAGATCAGGCCACCGAGCCCAAGCCCGCCGAGGTTCGCGGCAGTCGCGGTGTTCTGCGCGCGGCGGCGGCCTGCGCCCAGCTCAGAGATCCACGCCACCGCCGTCGCAGTCACCGCGCCGATGCCGAGCCCGCTCAGCACCCGGGCGACGAGCAGTGCCGGCAGCGACGACCAGGCCACGAACACCACGCCGGCGAGGATCTCCAGCGCAAGCGCCGGCATCAGTACGCGCCGCCGGCCGTAGGAGTCGGAGAGGTGGCCGACGAGAAACAGGCTGAGCGCGACCGCCAGCGCGTAGACGGCAAAAGCGATCGTGACCGTCAGCGACGAGAACCGATCCCGCTGGGCATACAAAGACCACAACGGGGTGGGCACCGTCGTGAACGCCATCGCGGTCGCAAACGCGAACGCCACGGCCCAGAACCCGAAGCCTTGGCTACGACGACGCAGGTGCAATGGCGAGAGGATCGAGGATGTCATCGGGCTATCCCTTGAGTTGAGGTGAAAGATCGGGGAGTGCGCAATCCAGGATCACCCACGGTGAGATCGCACTCAACGCAAAGCGATGCTTACGGTTATCGCGCTTGGCGATAGATTCCGGGCGTGGAGCTACGACAGCTCGCCACCTTCGTCGCGGTCGCCGAGGAGGGCAGCTTCACTCGTGCGGCCGACCGGCTGCATGTCGTCCAGTCAGCCGTCTCGGCCGGCGTGCGCAACCTGGAGAAGGAGCTCGGGGTGATGCTGTTTGACCGCTCCACTCACCGCGTCAAGCTGACCGACGCCGGGCGCGCGCTGTTGCCCGAGGCCCGCGCCACTCTGGCTGCCGCGCAAGCGGCCAGAGATGCCGTCAGCGAGGCCCGCGGTGGCCTGCGCGGCACGGTCGTGCTCGGCACGATGCAGGCCCAGGGAATGCGTGCCATCGATCTCGCTGGGATACTGGCCGCGTTCCGCGCCGAGCACCCCGCCGTCGAGGTGGAGATTCGGCACGTTGGCGGCTCCATCGAGATGACCCACGAGGTCCGCGACGGACGTCTGGACCTCGCGTTCGTCGCGCTGCCGGGCGACGGCCCCTCAGGTCTGGAGCTCATCCCATTGGCACGCGAGCCGATCATGCTCGCTGTCGCGGCGGGGCATCCCGTCGCCGACAGGGCCGACATCGAGCTTGCGGCGCTGCACGACGAAACGCTGGTCGACCTCCCAAAGGGATGGGGCATCCGGATGGCTGTCGACCGCTCCTTCGCCGCCGCCGGCGTGACTCGCACCGTGGCCTATGAGGTCAACGACACCGCGACCATGGTCGACTTCATCCGCAACGGGCTCGCCGTCGGCCTGCTGCCGCGATCGCTTGTCGAGACGACCGAAGACATTGCATTCGTGCCGGTTCGCGATCACCCACCACAGTTCCAGACCGCGATCGCCATCCCGGCCAACCGGCTTCTCACCGCCGCTACCCGAGCGATGCTCGAGACGATCAAACGCCACACCCGCACATGACAGACACCCGGCCCCCAAGAGACGTCGAGGTCCGCTGTGCACCACAGTTAGGCGCTGCCGAGCGCGACTCCCACGCCGACGATCATCGCCCCTCCGAGTGCGACCTGTAGAAGGCTGACGCGCAGCGACACGGCGAGGAAGCGCTTGCGAATCAGCGAAATCGTGATGAGCTCGAGCGCGACGACGATCCCAGCGACGATCAGTGCCGTGTTCACGTTGGGGATGAGGAACGGCAGGGAGTGAAACGCCCCGCCGAACGCGGTCATCGCTCCCGTCACCAGACCACGAGCGAGGCCGGAGCCGCGCCCTGTCTGGGTGCCGTCATCAGACAGAGCTTCTGAGAATCCCATACTGATGCCTGCGCCAAGGGCAGTGGCAAGGCCGACGAACAGCGCTGAGCGCGAGCCTGCAAGCAGCGCTGCGGCGAAGATCGGCGCAAGCGTTGACAGTGTTCCGTCGATGAGTCCCACCAGCCCCGGCTGCACGTAGCGAAGCAGCAGCTTCGGCTCGTCGATTCTGCGTGGTCGGAGTGTCCGTGTGAGGTGTGCGATGTCTTCGGTCATAACGGCAGGATCGCCCACGGTCGGATTGCGATCAACGCAAAACGCTGCTTACGTTTATCGCGCTTGGCGATCAACTCTTGACGTGGAGCTACGACAACTCGCCAGCTGCGTCGCGGTCGCCGCGGCCGTCGATCCCGTAGCCGCCCCCGGCGTCCTCGGGTCCTGGGCCGGCGTCGCTCGAAGGCCCGTTCGCAACGGTGATCCTCAGGCAGCCCCGCTGCCATCGACCGCGACTCGTCCGCAGCTGCCTCATCGGTGGCGGGCCGCCCAACCGGGCGACCCACCAGCCGAAGAGCGTGTGCGCTAGCCCAGTGGCGAGACGACGTCCTGGAGGGCGGCGGCGTCCCGCGGGAGCAGGTATCCGGCTCGGAGGTCGCGGCTCACGGAGCGGTCCGAATAGCGCACGAAGTCGCGATGGGAGGGGTAGAGGGAGGTGAGCTTCTGTGCGCTGAACGGGGTTGTCTGGCCGAACAGGATGCAGAAGCCCGGCGCGCCAGCGGGCGCGAGACCTGAGAGAGTGGCGACGGGGGTGTCGACAGCGGGCGTCCGGATACCGCCGGTGACGTTGCCGTTGGCGTCCAGAACGTAGCTCGGCGTCGAGCCGGCGTGACGTTGAACCGCGGCATCGAGCGTGGGGGGATCCCGGTCTGCGCCCACCGCGTGAGTCGTGGACGGCGGTCTGCATGACGTACTTCTCCTCGCCGGTGTTGAACGGGACCGTGCAGGTGAACGTGCCGGCGTTGGTCTCGGTGATCGGCGGAGAGAACATCTGGGCGAACTGCTGCTGGTTGGCCGCCCAGCTGCCGTCGTCAGTCTGTGACAGGGTGAGCAGGCTGGAGTCCAGGTGCGTGGTTCCGGTGACCTCCCACAGCCGGAATGTCTTGCTGTCGGCCTGGGTGGCCGGGAAGTAGTTGAAGATCTTGCTGACCACGTCGGTCTAGGTCTCGAAGGTGAGGACAGGGGCGGCTTGGTCGGTGCGCGTCTCCACCACCGAGGGCGAAGAGATCGCGGTTGCGGCGACTGGGAGATGGCTGCGCCGGCTGCGCCACGGCTGTGAATCAGGTAACCGTCAAACACATGCGTCAGCGGCGCGACGCCGTCGACGTAGGTGGTCATCCGGCTGGCGGACTGTGACTCTCCGTCAGCAATGAAGTACGTGGATGCAGTCCCGGGAGGATCTGCATCGTAAATGCCCGCAACGCCATACCGCCTTGAGAGAAGATGTCATAGGAGTAGCTGTCGCCGGGAGAGTTGAGCGCGCCGTACCGGCTGGGATCCGCGGTCTTGATGGCGTTGATGCCAACGGACTGAGCGCTGACCCCGACGTAGACATCTCCGCTGCGCAGCATCTCATCGTGTGCGTACTCCCAGTCCGGCGCGGCGTCGGTGGACGCTGAGACGTTCAGCCACTCCACGATGACGGTGCCGCTGAAACGGGCCGGATTGTTGGGCGCCACGACGACCATTCGCGACTCGTACGGAGCCGAGGATGCGGAGCTAAAAGAACAGTCACCATCTGAGCCCAGGGGAGAGGTGTTGGTGTATGCGTTGGCAGTACCGGAGAAAAAGAACTCGGACTCGTGGTAAAAGACCGAGCTCAGCGGATAGGACGACAGCGGAAGAATGATCTGCGACGGGTCGGCGATCGGTCCGCTCACGCTCGGAACGGCAGCCGACGGCGCTGGGAGCGAGCTGTGCTGACGGCCCGCAGCGCGGTGATGATGGGACCGGACGACGAAAGCGCTGACCGAGGACGTAAGCACGAGCGTCAGCGCCGATCATCAGCGACGGTAACGAGCTCGGCGTCGAGGTCGGTGGGTGGGAATCATGAGCCTCTAAAAAGAGTTGTGGTCGAATGCCACGCGGACCAAGCGATCCGCAGAGAAATGCATCGAGACTCCCAGGACGCCCCGCGGCCCGCCGAGGGCACGAGCGCGACTGACCTCGCTTCACAGCCAGGAAGCATCTCTTCGACCCACACGCCGTTCGGTTCCCCCGCCCGACACGACACGCCGTCAAGACGCCACGCAACCTGGGCCATCTACCCTCGCGACATCACGATGGTTCTCCCACTCAGTTGTGCGCTCAGCGAAAGATGTTGATAGAGCGCACGCCAAAGTTATTCGATGATTGTCGAACATGTCAAGCTGAGCGGGGGGAGAATGTTGAGTGGGTGATGGCGGCTCCCGCCGTGCGGCCTTCGAAACCCGGTAGGGTCTTCTCGACTGGGCCTGCTCACGTCGCAAGTGAGGGGGGATCGATGCTGATGCTGATGCTGATGCCGGGTCGGATGAGCTCAAACGGGCGGCGTGGGGCGATGGTGGGCGAGGGGGTGTGGACGCGGTGAGGCTCAGGTTGCCTCGTCCGCTGGTCCTGGAGATAGCGAAGCTTGTGAGTCGGCTCAGGCTGGGTGCGATCGAGCCGATCCGGAGGCTGGTCAGCTGGGCGTTGATCAACCAGTTTGGGTACGCGACCTCCTTGCGGCCGCGCGCGCTCTCTCTCGCGAGCGACTACACAAGCTGGTTGAGCCTCACCGATCGGACGTTCTCCGGGCGGCATCTGCCGCCGTCGACAGCCGCGCAGCAAGCGGCGCTTCCGACCGAGGCCGAGGTGGTCGCCCTGTACCGGAGGGAGCGGTTGACCCCGGCGACCGACACGAGCGTGATGTTCATGTTCTTCGCGCAGTGGTTCACGGACAGCTTTCTGCGCACGAGCTTGACTGACTATCGCAAGAATGAATCGAATCACGAGATCGATCTGTGCCAGATCTACGGGCGGACCATCGACCAGACGAACCTGCTGCGCTCGATGCAGGGCGGGAGACTCAAGAGCCAGCTGATCGCAGGTGAGGAATATCCGGAGTTCCTGTTCGCTGGCCGCGCGCCCGGGAAGCCACCGGTGTTCAAGGCTGAGTTCGAGGGTCTGTTTGACCCGGCGTTCATCACCGAGGTGATCCTGAGGAGCGCTCCGGAGCGGCAGACCGATACGTTCTTCGCGGTCGGTCTTGAGCATGGCAACTCGACGATCGGCAACACGGTCATGAACGTTGTGTTCCTGCGCGAGCACAATCGCGTCGCCGGCATTCTCGCCGCAGAGAACCCCGAATGGGATGACGAGCGCATCTTCCAGACCGCTCGCAACATCCTCATCGTGATCCTGCTCAAGCTCGTCGTCGAGGAATACATCACTCATATCGCGCCTTTTCACTTGCCGATCGAAGTGGTGCCTCTCATCGCCGATCGGCAGCTGTGGAACCGGCCCAACTGGTGTGCGATCGAATTCAACCTCCTCTATCGCTGGCACCCGCTCGTTCCGGACACGATCGGCAGCGGGCAGGGCGCATTGGATGCGAGCGCCTTTCGCAACAACAATGCGTTGGTGCTCGACAAGGGGATCGAGGCGATCCTCGACATGTGCTCAAAGGAGCCCGCGGGCAGGATCAGTTTGCGCAACACGCCGGCGTTCCTGATCGATAGCTCAAACCCAGACTGGCCTTCGGTTGAGCAGGTCACGGTGGCACTCATGCGCAAGGCGAGGCTGAGATCGTTCAACGACTACCGCGAGGCCTACGGTCTGGCACGGCTGACCAGCTTCGAGGAGCTCACCTCTGACCCCGAGGTGCGCCAGCGACTCGAGGCCCTGTACCGCGACATCGACGGTGTGGAGTGGTATGTCGGGATCTTCGCCGAGGACTACCCCGACCAAGCGATGATGGGTGAACTGATGACCTACATGGTCGCCAACGACGCCTTCACGCAAGCCCTGACCAATCCCTTGCTGGCTCGCAGCGTATTCAACGACGCGACATTCACCAAGACCGGGGTGCGGATCTTCACGACAACGAAGTCACTTGAGGACATCGTCAGCCGCAACTCCACCTCACCGCACGCGGTCCATGTGAGCTTCACCTACGGCTGACCTGGGCCGTCATGCGGAACACGGCACGCGTGCGCCACTGTCCCACTCAACATCGCCCCACCGCGTGCCGGCTGACAAGGCCACGGTAGCGCCGCCACGAGGCGAACTAATCGGGACCAAGGCGTGCGGTCGACGAACCGGCTTGTGCCGCGGGCGGCGCGGAGGTACGTTGTCCTCGTGAGCTCACTCCCGGACACCGACTATCGAAACGTGCTCGTCGCATACGACGGATCCGCCGCGCGGATCATGCTCAACCGCCCCGAGAAGCGCAATGCGCTGTCGCTGGAGCTGATGGAAGAGATGATCGGAGCGCTGCGCGTGGCGTCCGCGCGGCCCGACACCCGCGCGATCGTGATCGAGGGAGCCGGCGCGGCCTTCTCGGCCGGGCATGACCTATCGGAGATGATCGGCAGACAGCCAGACTTCTTGGCCCATCTATTCGACCGGTGCAGCGCGATGATGGAGACGATCCACGAGATCCCTCAGCCCGTGATCGCGAAGGTACACGGGATCGCCACCGCGGCCGGCTGTCAGCTAGTGGCGGCGTGCGACCTGGCGATCGCAGCGGAGGGCACACGCTTCGCCACGCCGGGTGTCAAGATCGGCCTGTTCTGCTCCACGCCGATGGTCCCTGTATCGCGAGCCGTAGGTCGGAAGCGAGCGATGCAGATGCTGCTCACAGGCGAGCCGATCGATGCCGCGACCGCGCTCGACTGGGGGTTGGTCAATCGCGTGGTACCGCACGAGGAACTCGAGCCCGCGCTCTGTGAACTGATCCAGGCGATCGCCCGTTCAAGCGCATACACGGTCGCCGTGGGGAAGCACGCCTTCTACGCCCAGATCGACCGCACCGAGGACGAAGCCTACGAGCACTGCGAGGTCGTGATGACCGACAACGCGCTCGCCTACGACGCGCAAGAGGGCATGACCGCCTTCCTGGAAAAGCGCGCCCCCGTCTGGCGCGGCGAGTAGCAATCCGCCGCCGACGCGAGCGGCAGTAGCAGGCGCGAGGATCGACGAGCAGATACACGGCTCGGGGCACGGGCGCTGTCGGACGCGCGACTCGCTCGATGTGAGCGTACGTGGCTAGGCTGGGCGTCATGTCGGATTGGGGCGGACTGGGCGAGCTGAGGGGCTGCGCGGGATATGAGTCCTCGCTGAGCTGGGAGTCGCGACCACTGCGCGCGGGGCCTCGGTGCGCTGATCCGCGCACACGGGAGGAGGGTAGAGCGGTGGGTAGGATGGTTTTGACGGGTGGCTCGAGCACTTCTCGGCGAGCGCCTGGCGCATCGACGCGCTGCTCACACGCAGGTATGAGCAGTACACCCTGTTCCGCGATCTCGACGACGATCTGGGCTGCTGTTGACGCAGCAGTACGGCCTACACATCCGCGCGTTCTTGCCCGCGTGCCTGACAGAGCTCCAGGAGCTCTGGAACGGCGCAGCGGTGTGCGCGGCTCTCAGAGCAGTCTACCGCAAGCTCGCGACTGCTATGAACGCACGCGGGGCTGGGATGTGTGTGAGGTGGGTGGGGTGGAGGGTAGGGATGGCCCCCGGCCGGCTGGACGGCTGCGATCCCGTACAGGGGATCCTCGATGTCGGTCGCGCCGACGGCGTCCCCGCGACCCTGGCCACGTCGGACTTCCCGCCGGAGAGGCGTCCGTTCGACGAGCGGTTCGATCTTGCCTTCGCTTTCTCGGTGTTCACACATCTGTCCGAGGACGCGCACCGGCAGTCGGGCCAGAACGCAGAGGTCTGGTGTGACGGTCCGGCCACGGCGTACTCCGCCAGCGAGCTCAGCACCCGCTCTGGAAACGCTCGGCCCGCCCCACACAACGCGTTCGCAGTCCCCAGCTACTTCTCGTGGCGCACCCCGCGACGCCGTCCCATCCGCATCCACGGCCAAGGTGAGATCCACTACGGAGAGACGGTGATCACAATGGCCTATCTGCGCGAGCACTGGTCGCCGCTGTTCACGGTCCTCGGCGTCGACCTCCTCCTCGACGACCCCTATCAAGTCGTCGTAACCCTGAGGCGGACCTAGCCCTTGCCCCGTCGGCTGCAGTCCGCGTGTGGGCTGCGCGCGGCACAGTCCAGGCCGCGGTGCGCTACGCGGCGGAGCGATCGATGAGGGGCCGCCGCCGGGCGGTACTGTCATCCAATCCGGGCGGCCGCCACGCCGTTCTGTAGTGGTTTGAGCCCGGCGCGACGATTTTGTCGATCCGGTCGAGGGCCTGATCGTCGAGCGCGAGTGCTGCCCCGCTGAGGAGTTGTTCAAGCTGGGGGAGGGTGCGGGGGCCGATGATCACCGAGGTGACAGCGGGGTGGGCGACGGGAAGGCGAGGGCGAGCTCGGGCAGGGTCCGGCCGATGTCGGTCGCCAGCGCGCTCAACTGCTCGACGATTTCGAGCTTCGTCGCGTTCTCAGGGATCGATGGGTCGAACCGTTCGGGCTGCAGCGCGGGACGGCCGGTTGTGAGGTCGATGGGCCGGCCCTTGCGATAGGCGCCGGAGAGGAAGCCGCCGGCGAGCGGGCTCCAGGTAGCAGCCATGTAGGGAAACGGGAGTACGGATGCCTCGATCCCGCGCGCGAGCAGCGAATACGGCGCCTGCTCGGTCCTGAACTGCTTGAGCGCGCGTCGCTCGGCCACCCAGTGCGCCTCGATAATCTGCTCGGGCGGGAACGTCGAGCAGCCGAAGGCACGGATCTTGCCTTGCGAGACGAGATCGCTCAGGACCGAGAGCGTCTCCTCGATGTCGGTCGACTCGTCCGGGCGGTGGATCTGGTACAGGTCGATCCAGTCGGTTTGCAAGCGCTCCAGGCTCTGCTCGACCGCGGTCATGATCCAGCGTCGCGAGTTACCTCGTCGGTTTGGGCCCTCACCCATCCGGAAGTGGCCCTTGGTCGCGAGCACCACCTCGTCCCGGCGGCCCTTGAGCGCTTTCCCGACGATCCTCTCGGCTCGCATCGCCAAAGCCGCCCGCTACCTGGACCACGCCGCGCGCGCCAGCCTCACCCGTGTCGGACTGACCAAGGAGGAGTTCAAGGTCCTCTGCGCTCTTCACACCGGCGTACGCTCGCACGGCTCGCTCTGCCGCGCGCTGCGTGTCTCGACCGGCGCCATGACCAACCGGCTCGACAAGCTCGAGCGAGCCGGGCTGCTCGCGCGGTCGCGCGATCCCGACGATCGCCGCGGCGTCCTACTCGAGCTCACTCCCCTCGGACACACGAAGCTCGATCAGTACATCGACACCGGAGCCGCTCGAGAGCGCCAACTCCTGGCAACGCTCAGCACGGCCGACAGGCAACAACTCAACCGTCTCCTCCAGGCGCTGCTCACCTCACTGCAAACTGAACTCGGCGAGCTCTGATGACGGCAGTAGATCGATTGTGGGCCCTACTCCGTCGACGGCGCGCACCACCGCGGCCGAGCCAGCAGTCTCCCCCTAAACGGATGATGGCGGAGCGCTGGATCCCGAGTCGAATGGGACGATGAGCACGCCACGTGACGCGACCGTCGAGCCCGCCGAGGAGGGACAGGGGAACACGCGCCTGTCGCTGCTGCTGGCGATGGCGATGTTCGTGCTCGTCATCGATACGTCATTGATGAACGTGTCGATCTCAAAGGTCGTTCACGATCTCGGGACGACAGTGAGCGCGGTCCAGTCCGCGATCGCGCTCGAGGCGCTCGTCTCGGCGGCGTTCATCCTGATCAACAGCAAGGTCGGCGACCTGATCGGCCGCAAGCGAGCATATGTGCTCGGCCTTCTGGGCTACGCCGTCGGCGCGGGGGCGATGACTCTCGCCCAGAACATCACGGCGATCGTGATCTTCTGGGCGATCATCGGCGGCCTCGGCGCCTCCCTCCTGTTGCCGGCCATGCAGTCACTCATTCACGGAAACTTCGAGGGGGCCGCCCAGAAGAAGACATTTGCGCTTGTGGGCGCGTCAGCCGCGATCGCGGCGGCGATCGGCCCGCTTCTCGGGGGTTTTCTGACGACCTACCTGTCCTGGCGCGTTGGCTTCCTGCTCGAACTGGTCGTGATCGCGATCGTCCTCTCGCAGATCAAGCTCATCAAGGACGTGCCCTACACCGGCGACCGACACGTCGACGTCGTCGGAGCAATTCTCTCGGTCCTGGGCATGGGCGGCGTCGTGCTCGGCATCCTGGTGTGGCAGGAGGGCGGCGACTACGTCGCGCTGCTGATCTCGCTCGGCGCGCTGGCGTTGTGGGCGTTCGCCCGCTGGCTCCTGCGACGTCACCGTGAGGGCAAGGTCACACTGCTCGACCCAGATCTGTTCCGGCTCCCGCACTTCCGGCTCGGGATATCGGCGCAGATGCTTCAGAACGTCACGCTGGGTGGAGCGATGATCGCGCTTCCGATCTTCCTGCAGATCAAGCTCGAGTACAACGCGATGCAGACCGGCCTCTCGCTGGCCCCGCTTTCGCTGACGATGTTCGCGACGGCGATCCTCGCCGGACGGCGAAGCGGCCGCCGGCGCTCTGCGAGCGTGATTCGGATGGGGTTCGCGCTCAGCACCGTCGGCATGGCGCTGCTGATCCCGATCGTCCCCTCGGCGGACTCGGGCTGGTACCTGCTGGGGCCGCTGGCTGTCACCGGAGCGGGGCTAGGCCTGTTGGTGTCCCAGCTCAACAACTACACGTTGGCCCCGATCGACGATGAGCGAATCAGTGAGGCCGCCGGCGTCAACTCCGCCGCCGGCTCGTTCGGGCTTTCGTTCGGCCTTGCGATGGCGGGCGGTGTCCTGCTCGCGACCCTCTCCCTGGCGTTTACGAACATGGTCAACGACAGCGCCATCATCCCAGCGTCCCAGCAGCAGCAGATCTCGCACACGCTGGAGCACGACGCGGAGGTCATGAGCAACACCCAACTCGAGAAGCTCCTCGCAGACGAGCCCCCGGCCGTTCGGGACGAGATTCTCCAGATCAACACCGACTCCACGAGCCTCGCGCTGCAGCTGGCTCTGCTCATTCCGATCCTCGCCGGCGGACTGGGGCTGTTCAACTCCTTCCGCATGCTTCGCCTCCCCGATATCGCGCCCTCCGCGGCGGTTGAGGCCGCCGCGCTCGGGTGACCGTCTCTGGCGCGCCCGCGGTGGCGCCGTCACCTGCGGGACCCCGGACCCCGGACCCCGGACCCCGGGCTCCGGCTCAGCGACGCAGCAACGCCGAGCCACTGAACGCCGCCTCGGCACCCCCCGGGTGCGGCGTCTCTGAGCGCGCCCGAGAGGATTCGAACCTCTGACCTTCGGTTCCGTAGACCGACGCTCTATCCAGCTGAGCTACGGGCGCGAGGCAGCCGAGTTTAGCTGTGGGCGAGCGAGCCGTCGGCTCCGACGGCGGAGGAGTCGTCGTAGCGGGCGACGGTGAAGGCGATGAGCGCCGGGACCTGGATGGCGTAGACGAGCAGCGACAAGGTCACGATCGCCAGCGGACCGCCCTTGATGTGGTTCTGCAGGAATGCGAACTCGATCAGCCCGGCGGTGAACAGGTAGGCGAGCAGGGCCCACTTGCCGACCTGGAAGAAGCGCGGCCAGGCGAAGCCCGGGACCCGGATGAGCAGAGCCAGGTTGACGACCACCAGTACCGCGGAGGCGACCAGCAGGGCGATGGGCAGCCCGAGCGGCACTTGCTGGGGGATGTGTGAGGCGAGGTAGATGCCGCCGATGACGATGAGCGCCAGCGACACCATCCCGATCTGGGTGAACGGCGGGTAGCGGCGCTCGCTCATCCCGCTCACCCCGATGCCAGCTTGGTCATGATCACGAGCGTCGCCACCTGCATCACGCCGAGGACGCCCGCGCAATAGATGAAGCGCTTCATGAGGCGTTCGATCACCACGGGGTTGGGGCGGGGCTTCTTGAGCTCGAACAGGACGGCGACGTTGGCGGGCTCGAGCAGCCCCAGGGCCAGGATCGCCATCACGCCGACCACGATCATGCTGGCGACCACCCAGCCGTGCAGCGGATTGGAGGTGATGTTGGTGCCGAGGTAGGTGGCCAGCTGCCATCCCGCGGCCAGCGTGGCGGTCACGACCACGGGCATGATGAGGACCATCTTGGGCATCAGCTTGGTGGTGAACTCGATCCGCGCCGGGACGGACATCTTGCCCATGATCGGGCCGAGCACCAGGCCCAGGAAGAGGTCGATGATCGTCCACGCCGCCCCGCCGGCGACGTGGAAGAACTCCAGCGGCCACAGCTTGTTGGCCGCGATCGCGGCGATCAGCAGTCCCATGACCACGGCCACGATCGGCAGCCCCTTGAGCGGCACGATCTCGAAGTCCAGCGGCGTGTGCGCGGCCGCCGGCTCGGCGTCCGCGGCGACGTGGGGCGGTGCTACGAGCTCGGTCATATGCGCATCCTAGGGATGCGGACCCTCGGATACCAGGCATTACTACTCGCGGACACGAGTGGACTCGGGCCTGCTGCGGCGGTACCCTACGCGTTGCCAAGACGGTGCACTCGGGGACCGAGACTCACACTCCAACTTAATGGACCCGTTGGCGGGATCTCCCTGCGCGGGGCGGGCACGCCGGAGCCCGAGCCAGCGAGAGCCGGGCCGGCGGCGGACGACCGACGGACGCTCGCTCCGCGCAGGATTCGAATCAACTGAGGAAGGCGGAGGGGGCGGGATTCGAACCCGCGGTCCGCTTGCACGGACTCTGGTTTTCAAGACCAGCGCATTCGACCACTCTGCCACCCCTCCGAGGGCACTCGACCGTAGCGGATTGCCCCTGAACACGCCAGATTGCCTGCACAACGCCCATTTTCGCGAACTCGTGTAGGCGATCGGGCAAACCACCGGGTGGGTCACCCGGAGTCAGCCAAAGTCGGCTTCTACGAGCCCGTCTTTCCCTTGCCTTTCCCCTGAGCGCGCGGCGGGGTTCGTCTACGCAGCGGTCGCAGCCATCCCGCCGACCCGAAGGAACCCGCACGAAGGATAGGCCTCCGAGTGTCCACGTCGGATGGGACCATCGCGCTCTGAGCAACACCTTTCTTGCCAGGTGGCAGATCGCCTAGCGCAGTCGGCGGAGGTAGTGGCTGATCGTCGGGAGGCTGTCGGGAACGGCTCCCAGCCATTCACGTGACGCGTCAACAGGACGGGTCCAGGTGATGCGGCGGCAGTGGCGCCCGCAGCGTACTGGCACCTGATGGAGTGGGAGCGGCTCGCGCGTCGGAGCGGACAGCGCGGTTGGCGGCAAGGCATCGACGGCGCGCGAAGTCGTCCGTCAGGCGGCGCGGCTATCGGCGGCAGCAGCCGAAACGGGCGCTGGATGCCGCGGACCGTGCGACGGAGGAGCTCGGCTCGTGACCGCCGCTGCGGTGGCCCGGCGTCAGTTCGATAACGCGCTCGGGATCGAGGAGCGAGCGGGTTGAACTACCCGGCCCCCAGCAGTACCGCCACCTGCCGCGCGCCGGCGAAGCGGCGGTCGGCGGCGCAGTAGTTACGGTGCTCGGTCTTGGGGCCGCGAGTCAGGGCGCGGCCTACATCGCCAAGGCCCGCTCCTCGCCGGCACCCCCGTGGGCGTGTACTCACGCCGTTCGCGCTCCCTGGCTCGCCGCGTTCGCGTCGGCCCCGCTCTGAGGACGCTGTCCAGCGCGCGCTCGCGGCGCTCGAGGCGGAGGGCTAGCGGCTACGGCATTCGTTGCCCTTGGCAGGGTCGGGAAGACTTTGACTCGGTGCGATCTCCCAAACCTGAATTTGAGTCGCCATCGAAACGAAGGCCAGGTCATACGACCTGCGCCATCTCGCTCGACTGCGCGAGCAGGTGACCTGGCTGTCACGACGCCGGCGAAGGTGGGCTTGCAACGGGGCGCTCGGCGTGGTGTGCATCGTCGGCGCGCGGGGTGTCGAGCGGGTCGAGCGCGACGTCCTGGTGGTCTCGATTGACCGCTTAGCGCATGTTCTTCGCGTCGCAGCGGGGATGGGTCCAGGCGCCCGTTCCAGCAGTTGACGCCTGCTCCAAAACGGCGCGGGGCAGCGCGCCCACAATCCAATCGACCTCTTCCCGGCCCGGATGACAACGAGCAACGGGATGGGCCGGGCGCCGAACCGCGTAGCGAGCAGCCGAGCCGCGCTCGGCCGGATCAGCGGTTGGCCGCGCGGGCGATCGCGGTTACCGGCGACTTCCTCGTTGTAGCACCAGGTCTCGCGCCGGGGGGCGGTTGGTGCTGGGCACGAGGAGCAAGGAGGCGTTCGTGGTCGTGCCGGTAATCGCGATCGTTTCCAGGCGCTCGCCGCGCGGCCGACCCTCGGCGCCATCGCGTCCAGAGAACCAGCGGATTTGTAGCAGGCGATTACGCTTGGCCGGTGAGCGCACCGGAGCCGATGCTGAGTTCGTCTGGCCGGCGCTGGCCGACCACGGGCGGATGGGTGATGCAGCCCAAGTGGGACGGGTTTCGGCTGCTGATCGACGTTGACCGGGCGGGCCGCATCCGGGCCTGGTCGCGGCATGGAACCAGCCTCACCGCTCGTCTGGGGTCGCTGCTGGAGTGCTTTGCGGCCGCGCCGCGCGCCAGCATCTTTGACGGTGAGCTGGTGGCCATCGCCGAGCGGGCGGGACAGGCGGTGCAGGACTTCGCCGCGGTGAGCCGCGGCGTGTTGGCGGGTGACGCCGCTGCGGCCGAGCGGCTGCGCTTTGTCGGCTTTGATGTGCTGCGGCTGGCGGGCGCGGACCTGCGCGCCCGGGCGTGGCGCGAGCGCGACGCGCGTCTGCGCGACGCCCTGCCGGTGGGCCACCGGGTCCGGGCAGTGTCGTCGCAGCCCGCGTCACCGGACGCGCACGTCGCGATGGTGGGGCTGGGGTTTGAGGGCACGGTGCTCAAGCGGCCGGGCTCGGTGTACCGCCCCGGGCGCCAGGCCGCCTGGGTCAAGCACAAGGCGCGCCACGTCGCGCCGGGGAGGCTGCTGACGGTGCGTCAGGGTCGCGACGGGGAGTGGCGTGCCGTGTGCGAGGTGAAGGGCCGGCGGGTCACGGTGCTCGCTGGAGCGCGGACCGCTGTGTGGATCGGGCGGCCGGTGGAGCTGGCCTACTCGCGCGTGGACGCTGATGGCGGTCTGCGGGAAGCTCGCATCACCACTGCATGAATGCTTCAGGCACAACGCGAACGCGCGTCGACGGCTGGCTTCGAATCCGCTCACGACGCGTCCCGTGCGGAATGATCGATTGATCGCCGTCGGCTCAGTTAGTCTCAGTGGCCGTGGATGAGAGTGATCCGTTCCTGACCGTGGATGAGGTCGCGGCGATGCTGCGCCTGAATCCGCAGACGGTGCGCAACACGATCGAGCGGGGCGAGCTGGCGGCGGTCCGCGTCGGTCCGCGTCGGGTCCGGGTTCGCAGCTCCGCCCTTGACGCCTGGATCGCGGAGAGCGGGGTCATGATGGGGCCAAGCGTGGAGGAGGCCCAGGCGGAGTTCGATGCTGCGCTCGTCGCAGTCCAGGCCGCGGCGGAGAACGCTGATCGGGTGCTGGCCCTCAAGCGCCTGGCCAGAGCAGCCACGAAGCTGGCCGGCGCCCTCCCCCGGCGGTAGTTCCGGCAGCAGGACCCGACTCGTGGCGCGGGCGGGGCCGAGCGGAGACAGCTAGGCGCTGGGTTCGTCTGTGGGCTTGCTCGCGACGCCGGCGAAGACGTGCAGCGCGAGCATGCGCCCGAGCCCGTCCACGATGGCCGCCGCGGCGTCGGGGGAATCTTCGTCGAGGTCGACGATCGCGCGCGATAGCCAGCGAACTGCCTCCTGGGCCTGCTCGACGAGCGACGGCGGCTCGCGGTTCAGGCGTGCCGCCTCGAGGAGCGGCGCGGCGATGTCGTAGACGGCCGGCAGCCACTCGTCTGCGGTGTAGCCGTGTGCGTGGCCGTCGAGCTCGAGGGCCTGATGACAGCGGTCGAGCGCGACTGCGCTGTTGTTCTCCGCGTTGCGGAGCAACTGGTCTATGAGCGCGAGGGCTCCGGTTGCCGGCAGGACGTGGATCACGTGGATCGCGACGCTGAGGCTGGCGCAGGCGGGAACGGCGCTCGCGAGCATGGCGATCGGCCGGCGAATCAGATGGTCCCGATCGCATTCGGGCAGTTGCTCGCCGCGTCGCTTGGCGTCGCGGTAGTGATCGGCGAGCTGCTCGTGCGTCCAGCTACGTGCGAGCCGGTCGTAGGCGGCGGTGAGGTCGCTCATGGGTCGGTCAGGGAGCATGACGTGAACGCGCCAGCGCTGCCGTGCGCGGGCGTCCGGAGTTTCCGAGCAGCGGGACGCGGCCGGCGCGGCCCCATACCTACTCGGGAGTCATGGCCGCATGGCTGATCGCCGCGATCGAGCGCCTCCCGCCAGCGTGCGCGGCGGTTGGTCGTCGCCGCGTCGACGCTGCTGCTGCTGTCCTTGCCGGCGCGATCACGTCGCTGACGCTCGAGGCGGCCCGAGCGGCGGTGTTCGGCGGCGCCCACCAGTCCCGTCTCGACCGTCGCGTCCGGCGCCGGCTCGTCGGTTGCCGCCGGCGGCGAGCCCGACCGGTGTCGGCCACCGGGCTGCGACACGGCCCGCGTCGTCGCTGCGCGGTTCCTCCTCTCCTATCTGCCGTTCGCCTACGGCAGAGGAAGCGCTGGGTCGGTGAAGGCCGTCACGCCCCGGCTGCGCAGCCAGCTGATCACATCAGCGCGCTCAGGCCACGCCGGCCGAGCGCGCGCCGCCACCCGCGGGTCGTTTCGCTGACCACGCTCGGAACAACCCCCGGGTTCGTCGTCGCGACGGCGATCATCGAGGACGGAGGGATCGCGGCGTATCGGCTGCGGTTCACGCTTCGAGGAACAGGCCGGCCGCTGGCTGGTGAGCAGCGTGCAGGAGGGGTGATCGGCCGTGGCGGTCGTGACCCGCCGGCGCGGCGTCCGGGTCCTCGTGGTCGTGGCGGCCGCGTTCCCGCTGCTGCTCGCGGGCGGGCGCCGCGCTGCTGACGGTCGTGATTGGCGGCACGTGCTCCGGCAGCGGCGTCGGCGACGCGCCCTCGGCGTTGGCGACCCGTGACATCCCGGCAAGCTTCCTGCGGATCTACGAGCAGGTCGGGTGCTCAGCTACAAGCTCCCGTGGGAGATCCTGGCCGGGATCGGTCAGGAGGAATGCGATCAGGGTCGCCTGCCGGATCCATCCTGCACGCCTCAGCCCGGGGCGACGTGGTCCGGGCGTGGCGAATTTCGCGGGCGCGTCGGGACCGATGCAGATCGGCGTGGGCGGTTTGGCGGGCGACGAGTACCAGTCGCTGCGCCGCTATCTGCCCGACCCGTCGTTGGGTCCACACGACCCGACGACGGCGGTCGAGCTGGCGGCGCTCGTGCTGATCCAGGACAAGGGCGCTCCGACCGGGCAGCCGATCGACGCGTACGCCGTCTACGTCCGCGCCTACAACGGCTCGGGGCCCGCGGCCGATGCGTATGCGGCGCGCGTGCTGGCCGACGCGCACGCCTACCAGGGCGCCGGGACCACGGCGTTCGGGCCTTCGTGCAGCGCTGCGCTGGGCACGCCGCTCGTGCCCGGGACGAAGGCGAGGATCCTGCCGAGCGGCGACGCGGCCGCGCCGGCCGATGCGCCGGCCGTCGTGCAGCAGATGATCGCCGCCGGCAACCGGATCGACCACTTCCCCTACAGCTACGGCGGCGGCCACGGCGCCGTCGCGCAGACGATGAACCAAACGGCACCGGACCCAGCGGCTGTTCCCGGGCGCGGAGGAGAATGGCGGGCCGGGTTATGACTGCAGCTCGGCGACCGACTACGTCCTGTATGGCGGCGGCTTCGGGCAGAGCGCTGCTGCAGGACCAAGCTCCGGCCTCGACGACGCTCGAGAGCGTCGGCGACCCTGGCCCGGGGAGATGGGTCACGATCTTCGCCAACGCCGGGCACGCCTACATCGAGGTCGCGGGCATCTACTTCGACACCGCAGCCGGCCTCGGCAACCCGCCGAACCCGCCGTCGACGGGGCCGCGGTGGAGCACCGTCGGGACGGGGCCGGCCGGCTTCGTCGAACGACATCCACCCGGTCTGTGATCTGGCAGCCGTGTGCAGCCGCGTGATCGTCAAGCTGCCGGCGAGGGCGGCCGCGAGCTTGCGGCGCGCGCGGTGGGCCGCCTGCGACGCCGCGTGCGGCGAGCCCGGGAGCGTGGCCGCGAGCCGCGTGGGGCTCTGCCCGTTCACTGCCATCGCGAGCCCGGCGCGCTCGCTCGCCGTGAGCGAGGGCAGAGCTCGTCGGACACTCATGAGCTGTTCGCGCACGAGCAGTCGCAGCTCGGGATCGGTGGCCGTGTCGCGGCGGGCCGTGAGCGTCTCGATCAGCGCGGGCGACGGGCGGTCGTGCGCTGGGCTGGCGCGCCAGTACTGCGGCGCGTCGAGCGGGATGGCACGGCTGAGCACCTGGTGCTTTTGCGCCGCGGTGGCTTCGAGGGCGAGCAGCGCCTGGTTTGACACGCAGCGATCGGCGAACGCGGGGAACGGTCCGCGCTCGGGGCGCCACGCCCGGATCGCCGCCAGCAGCCCGACCCGGGCCTCCTGCGCGAGGTCCTCGCGCTCGCATCCCAGCGGCAGCTTCAGCTTCCAGACGACCCGCTGAACCAGCGGCTCGTACAGGCGCGCGAGCTGCTCGAGCGCATCGAGGTCGCCGTGCTGCGCGGCCTCGAGCAGCCGGTTCCGAGCGGACGCGGCGCCGCGATGCTGGATCGGACGACTGGTCATGCCGGCGGATGCTGAGAGCGCGACTTGGCGTTTTTCTCGAGGTCCCCAACCGACGACGCGGCGCTTCCGAACCGCTCGGCTTGGCGCCGCTCGCGAGCGGAAAAGATCAGCGGGACGGCCGCGGCTCGACGCAATACCTGTAGGGCACCCGCAGCAAGCGCGCGTATCCATGTCCAACCACGACCAGACGAAAGTCCCGACCACTCAGGCCGGCCGAGGCCATGCGGAGGGCGCGACAGCCCACGCGAGCCCGGCGGCCATCAAGCCGCAGCCGCTTGCTGCGGGCAACACACCAGGCGCCGCGCGGCGGGACGCGCCCAGTCTGTGACGAAACTGTCACGGACTGTGGCGGGTCTGCGCAAAATCAGGAACCGCGGCGTGTCAGGTCCTGGCGATCGGCCGGGACTTGCCGTGAACGCAGGTACGTTCCTGCGATGAGCTCTGGCCAGCACTCGCCGACGCGACCGGGCGGTCCCTCTTCCTGAGTTCCGCGATGATCGAGCGCGCCACCGTAACCGCGCCGGAGATGATCGGGCTGCTCGTGTGGTGGATCGTGGTCCTCGCCGCGCCGGTGATCCTCGTCCGGCGCTGGCGTCGCCGCCGCAAAGCGGCGGACCGACTGCGTCGGCAGGTCGGGCGACCGGCGGCAGAACAGCCGGGCGGCAGCCCCGTCCCACCGCCGTCCGCAGCGGCCATAACGGAGACGAGGGCCGCTCCCGCGTCACGCCCGACGGCCCCGCGTCTTTCCTCCCAAGCGCTCGAACCGCTCTGCCGGTACGTCGACTTCCAACGCCGGCTCAGCTCGCGGCGTCGGAGCTCAGGGTCAGGCTCTCCCAGTTGCCCGCGGCTCGGTGGCGGATCGAGCCCTACCCGCTCACCGGCGAGCGGCGCAACACGTTCGTGATCCTGGGGGAGACGGGCATATTCGTCGTCAGCGCCACCTACGCACCCGGGCACTGGGACGACGTGATCGCGGTCAGCAGGCTCGCCAGCAAGGTCCAGGTCCTCCTGCCCGGCTACGGCGGGCCGGTCCACCCGGCGATCTGCCACCCGTTCACCTCGACGGAGCCCCGGATCTGGCATCGCGCCGACGAACACGGCGACTGGGTCGGCGCCTGGCTGGTCGGGGGCGACTCGGTGGTCGGGTGGCTCCTGCACTTCGGTCCCGCAGCACGGACTGAGCGCCGCCGATCTCGCGCGCTTCGACGAGCTGGCCAAGCCGAACTGGCTGAAGGGCGCGATCCCGACTGCGCCGAGCTGGCCCCAGATCCACGAAGCCCCCTCGGCCGGCTCTCATGAGTAGGCCAAGCATCGCCCGGGCTGCTGACGCAAGCGCGCCATGCGTTGGTGCGCGCCACGAACCTCCGCGGCTCGGAGCGGTGAGTCCGAGCCGATCAGCCGGCGCGGCGACGGGCAGCCGCTCGCGAGTCGAGCCGCTCGATCTCGGCGGCGAGCTCGCGGGCGACGTCGGACAGCTCGCCGAACGCGCGCGCGATCGCGCTCAGGGCGACCCCTTCGAGCGCCTCGCCGAGGTCGGCGACGGCGGCGTCGAAGCGCTCCCACAGCTCGACCGGGCCGCGACGCGATCGCGCGCCCGGGCGCAGCTCGTGGGAGAGCTGCATGTTCCGGGCGCCAGGATGAGGACGATGCGCGAGCCCGAGCAGGTCGGCGTGACGCAGCGCGGCGGCCTCCTGCTCGGCCGCGTTGGCGATCGCGCGCACCCGCTGCGCAAACCCTTCGTCGGGCGGCGCCTCGACGCTGGCGTCCAGCGCATCGCCCCAGCGCTGGTCGGCGAGCTGGACCTGCTCGAGGGCCACGCGCGGGTCGGCGTCGTTCATGATCGCTCGCCGCTGGCGGGGCCGACGGTCAAGATGTGGTCAGCGATGTTGCGCGGGGCGGCCGTCGGCGCGGCGTCGGTCGCGGAGGCAGGCGCGGGGTGGGGGCGGCCGTACGCGGGCGACGCATCGGACAGCAGGGCGCGATCGACCTCGGAGCGACGCACTCGCCACGTCCGGCCGGCCCGGGCGGCGGCGAGGCGTCCGGACTTGACCCACGCGCGGACGGTCGCGGGATGGAGCTTGAGCTGCTCGCTGACCTGCGGCACGGTCAGCCACGGATCATCTTCTGGAGCTGGCGTTGTGTGGTCAGGCATCAGAGCTGGCCAGGATTCGCTTCACAGGATAGATCAGTTGGACGAAATTGACAACAGTTGAGAGCATACGCTGCTATGATCGCATCGCGAACCGGCGCCTGACGATGGACGATCTGCAGGGAAACGTCATCGATGGAACGGCGCGAGCGCGCCAGTGGCGCCTCGCCAGGTCAAAAGCGCGCGCGGAGTCCGACGGGGCCGAGGCCAGGTCCGACGCGCCGAAGAGCATCGCCGGCTCCCTGCTCGTCCCGGCCGACATGCTGTCCATGGGCGTCCCGGACGACGATGCCGGCGGCGGCGCGCAAAGCGATGCGACGGCGGTACCGACTTCTCCTGACGTCGCCGTCACACACGCGCCGCAGAACGGCGCGGCTCACCAGAACCCGTTCCTCGTTCCGGACGCAGGCCGCGCCGAGGACGCGAGCGTCCCCGCGCGCACGCGTCTTCGGCCAATCGCCAGGTTGCTCACCCGCACGCTTGGTCGGGGGCTACGCCGAGGTGACCGGCACGCTCATGAGCGTTTCACTCGCCAGTCGGCGCGGGAGCGCAGACGTCACCTGCGGTGGGCGACGGGCATGATCGCGGGCGTCGCCATGCTGGGGGTGGGCGCGGTGGTGGTGATCGAAATCGCCGCGGGGACGGGCCACCCGGTGGCGAAGGCGCACCACGCCGGTGTGGTCGCGACAGCGTCGGGACAAGAAACGGCGTGGGACTCAGCAGCAACGCTCAAGGTCGCCACGGTGACAAGGCGCGAGCGTCAGGCGAGCGAGAGGGCAGCCGCACGCCGCGCCGCCAAGCGGCAACGTCAAGCCCGCCACGAGACGCGCCGACACCCATCCTCATCGCCCAGGCACCGGGCCGCCGGCGCAGGAGCAAAGGTGCGTCGCCCGTCGGAGTCCAGGCGAGCGCGGCAAGCACAGGATCGTCTGACCGCTCGAGTGCCCCGACCGCCGAGACCGCCCGGGCGGTGACGACCGCGCCCGTCTCGGCAGCGACGACATCCACTCCACTCCCGCCGGGCCCCTCCGGGCCGGGCGGAACCGTTGGATCTAACTGCAACCCCAAGTGCTCATGAGTTTCGACCTCCGTCCCGTCGCCTGAAAGGCAGGCTCGCGTGCATCGACTGATCGCCCACCTTCGCGGCAACCTCGTCGGCTTGGGTCGCGCTGTTCGTAGCGCTGGGCGGCACGGGTTACGCCGCCATCAGCATTCCGCGCAATTCCGTCGGCGCGGCCCAGATCCGGAACCGGTCGATCACGCCGGCCAAGTTCAACCCATCCGCGATCGGCGGGAGCGTGCGCGCCTGGGCGATCATCCGCGCCAACGCGACGGTGCTGGCCAGCAGTCGCAAGCCCGTCGTCTTCGGAAGTGTGGTTCCGGGGTCGTATGTCATCCAGTGGCCGGTGCGGGTTCCGCGGACGTGCGCGACGGTGGCGAACGTGGACAGACGTTCGCCGGACCAAACGCCGATCACTACCCCAGACGGCGCGACGGCGAGCGTCGTCATTGGCTCGGTGAGTGGCGTTGACACCGAGACGATCCCCACGAGCAGTGGTCGCAAGATCTCGGTGACAAACCTGGATACGTTCAACGCAGCAGGGCAGCCCACGCCGATGGCATTTGACGTGGCGGTCATCTGCTGAGCATCGCGGTGCGATGGTCGACCTGATCCGTTGTCTGGTCGTCAGAGCCGCACTCGGCCTCGGCGTCGCCCTGGCAGGTGCTGCGTCGATCGCAGCACCCACTCAGGCGGCGACCGATGGTCCGTATCCGGACGTGTATTACGTCAACGGGTGTGCCAGCGGGCCGGGGGTCTTCTCGCCGACTAGTTACAGCAGCATGTCGGCAGGGCCCTACTGTCCTGACGAGCTCGAGACTGACGTGCCCCAACCGCCGGCCTTCCAGGGGAGCTACGCGAAGTGGTCGACGATCACCCCGTCGCCGGCGATCCGGATCATCGGGGTCACCGACACGGGCGTGGCGGATTGCAATCTGCACCACGATGGGTTCTCGGCCGGCTACTTCTGGGGCGATAACGGGGTCAACTTCGGCGGTCCGCAGGTCACGATCGACTGCCACGGCGCGGTGAACCGCAACGGCTATGCCGGCAGTCTGAACCAGCACATCCAGTCCTCGCGCTACCTCGGATGGTCGGCGTCGTGTAATCAGGCGTCGTGCACGCCGACCGGCGCCGGGGTCATCGTGTTCTCGGTGCTGGCGATCACGCTCGAGGCGCAGGAGACCTCGGGCCCGGGCCTGACCGCCGATCAGTCGAGCAATCTGTACTACCAGTCGGGCTGGGTCAGGGGCGCGTTCCCGGCCGATCTGTCGGCGTCTGACCCGTCGGGCGTGTGCTCGATGCAGACCGCGGTCAACGGGCGCGCGATCAGCGCCTACGTCGATCCCAGCCCCGACAGCACGCAGTGGACGCAGTGCCACGGCAGCGAGATCGACGCCAGCGTCGACACCACCGCCTACCCCAACGGCGCCGGGGCGATCACGCTGGCCTACACCGCCGCCAACGCGGCGGGCGCGCCGAGCACGGCGACCAGGGCGATCAACGTCGACAACGTCACGCCGGCGGTGAGCCTGTCGGCTCCTGCCGATACCGCGTCGACCGCGGGCACGCAGGACGTGACGGCGACGGCCACGGCCGGGCCCAGCGGCATCGCAGGGGATCTCCTGCTCGGTGGACGGCGGCGCGGTGCAGACCTACCCGGGCGCCGAGGCGCAGATCCCGGTGGTGGGCATCGGCGCTCACCACGTCGCCTGCTCGGCTCGCAACAACGCGGTCAACGTCAGCGGCGTGACCGCCAGCTCGCCGACCGCGACGCTCGATCTCTCGATCCGGCAGCCGACCGCCAGCGCGATCACCTTCGCGCGGATCGCCGACGCGCTGCGCTGCCACACCGCGACCGAGGTCGTCAAGGTGGCGGGCCGGGTGCGCACCGTCCGCCGGCACGGCAAGCGCGTCCGGGTGCGCGGACCGGCGAGGCGCGTTCGCCGGCGCGTGCGCAAATGTCACGCCCGGACCGTGGTCCGCACCGTCAAGGTGGTGCTCAAGCGCCACGGCAAACCGGTGCGCCGCCATGGGAAGCTCGTCTACGTCAAACGCCGCGTGCGCCGAGTGGTCCTGCCCCACGTGGTCAACCAGCCCACGCGCCGGGTGGGCCACGGCAAGGCCACGACGGTCAGCGGGCTCCTCGAACTCGCGGACGGGACCGTTCTGCCGGGCCGTGCCGTGGAGGTCCTGGCCGCGCCCAACAATGGCCTGGGCCAGTTCGCTGCCATGGCCACGGTGACCACCGACGCCTTCGGTGAATGGACGGCTCCGGTGCCGGCGGGACCGTCGAGGCTGATCGAGGCGGTCTACCCGGGCGACGGCACGACCGAGCCGGCAACCTCGGGCACCGTGGCGCTGACGGTCCCGGCGAAGATCGGGACCTCGATCACCCCGCGAGTGCTGCCCTGGCACGCGACGCTCACGATCCGCGGCCACCTGGAAGGCGGCTACGTCCCGCCCGGCGGGGTCGCGCTGCGACTGCTGGTCCGTTACCCGGGCACTCCCCAGGCCACCGTTCTGCTCGCGTTTCGCACCAACGCACGCGGTCAGTTCAAGATCCGGTGGGCCTATCCCTCCGGGCACGGGGTCGCGTCCTATCCGATGTGGGTGTCGACGACCGCCGCCGAGAGCGACTACGCGTTCGCGCCCTCGCGAAGCCGGCACGTCGTCGTCACCTTCGGCCGCCCCACGCCCCGGCGGCGGCGGTGTTGCCGCTCACGCTAGTTTCCAAAGCGAAACGCAGTTTCCAGTCGTAGCTTCCGATCGGTGCATAGTTTCCGTGAGCGCCGCAGCGCCCATGGCGCTCGGTTTGTCCGCACCTCAGGTGCACCTGCGTCGCGCCGGTCGAGACCCGCAACCGTGATCGCGCGGGCATGGGTCCTGTGCGACCCCGTCTGTCCCGGAGCAGAGCTCGGCTCGCCAGACCCGACGCGAAACTGCCGCTGGTGCGTCGAAGGAGCACTGGCACCGATTGCCGCTTACCGACCGTCTGCTTGCTCGGCTACGGCTAGTCAGTATGGACGCATGAGGCTGGTCCTCGTGCGTCGCATCTTTCGCGGGTTGGACAATGCGCGGTTGTTGAGGGCCGAGCAAGGCCAGAGCCGCATACGACCGTGGAGGGACCAGCCATGCCTGACGTTACCCCGTGCCTGCATCCGGGCCAAGTCCGCCGGTGGATCTCGTTTGATCAGCACAAGTTCTCGATCGTCGCCGGCGTGTTGCCGCCGGACGGCGGTAAGCCGGAGGTGTGCCGGATCGAGACGACCGAGCGCGCGATCCGCCGGTTCATCGACAAGCAGGGCGGCCCGGCGGGCGTGTCGGTCTGTTATGAGGCGGGGCCTGGCGGGTTCGCGCTGTGGCGGCTGTTGACGAGGATCGGTGTCGCGTGCGATGTCGTTGCGCCGTCGTTGATCCCGGTCCGCGCCGGCGATCGCGTCAAGACCGATCGCCGCGACGCGAAGAAGCTGGTGTCGCTGTATCGCGCTGGGATGTTGCGGTTCGTGCACCCGCCGACGCGCCGAGCTCGAGGGGCTGCGCGATCTGCTCAGGGCGCGTGATGATCTGCGTGGCGCGCGGCTGGCGGCGCGTAACCGGGTGCTCAAGCAGCTGCTGCGCCACGGACGGATCTTCCGCGAGGGCAAGACGGCGTGGACGAAGCTGCACCGCGCGTGGCTCGCGCGCCAGCGGCTCGATGATCCGCTCGCGCAGGAAGCGCTCGAGCAGCTGCTGATCCACGTCGACGGGATCGAGCGTCAGCTCGACACGCTCGACGCTCGCCTGGCGGAGATCGCTGGCAGCGAGCGGTGGGGCGCCCAGGTGCAGATCCTGACGCGGTTTCGTGGGATCGCGACGATCACCGCGCTCGGGTTGATCGCCGAGATCGGCGACTTCGCTCGGTTCGCGCATCCGCGGGAGCTGGCCGCGTGGCTGGGGATCATCGCGTCGGAGTTCTCCTCCGGTGATCAGCAGCACCGCGGGCAACTGACGTGGGGAGCGACCGAGGCCGAGGCAGACGCGCGGCTGCCGGGCGATGAGCTGCTCGACGACGCCGACGGCGTAGCGACCCGTGCGATCGAGATCCGCGCGCCGACCTCGGCGGTCTGGCCATGGATCGCGCAGATGGGTCCTTCGCCCCGCGGCGGCGCGTACACCTACGACTGGATTGAGAACCTGCTCGGTCTGAACATGCACAGCGCGGACACCGTCCTGCCAGAGTTTCAGCATCCCGAAGTCGGTGACATGATCGGCTTGGGTGCGAATCGGATGCGGCTGGTACGCGTGGAACCGGAGCGCGTGCTTGCGTGGCGTTCGCAGGACGGAAACTGGGTCTGGACGTTCGTGCTCAACCAGACAAACGGGACCACAAGGCTGATCAGTCGCAACCGCTTTCGCCTGCCGCGCCTAGTTGACCGCATCGGCATGGTGCCAATGGAGCCTGCCTCCCTGTTGATGGAGCGCAAAATGCTTCTAGGGATCAAGCTCCGCGCCGAGCGGCTCGCGGTCGGCGTCGGCGAAGTCTCCAAGCCTTCTGCTCAGGACCTTGTGTATGACTCCAGTTGTCGTTCAGGCCGAGGTCGACATCAAGCGCTCGCCACAGGTTGTCTTCGACTTCTGCCATGACCCGTAGCCATGAGCCGGAGTGGAATCCGATGATGAAGCGCGCGGTGAAGCTGACCGATGGGTCCGCCGGGGAGGGAGCTCGTTACAGGACCGAGTTTGTCGATGCTCCGCCTATCGTCATGGAGTGCATTCGCTACGAGCGCCCGAGCGCATGGTCCTTGACGGGGGATTCACGTTCCCTGAGCGCCGCCGGCGGCGGTGTTGTCGTGCCGACCTCGGATGGCACGCATCAGGTGATGCGCATGGAACTCGAGCCGCACGGGCCGCTCAAGCTGGCCACGCCACTCCTGCGCCGTCGGATGAAATCGATGTTCCAGCGGGGTCTGGAGAACATCAAGGCCCAGCTTGAGGGAGAGCAGCGGGCTGCGCCTGATCCGCCCCGCCAAGCGGCGCTCGCAGCGGTCAAGTTCGTGCATACGCTTGCATGGTTCTCGATCGAATCCTGCATGGTGTACGTCCTCTGGGCAGGCTTTAGAAAGCAGTCCGATCGCCGCGCGGCGATCGCTGCGGGAGTGGTCGCTACAGAGAGTCTGATCTTCGCCGCCAACGGGTTCCGCTGCCCGCTCACGGAGCTCGCGGAGCGGGTCGGCGCCGAGCACGCCTCGGTCACAGACATCTACCTGCCGCGCTGTCTCGCCCACAACCTACCCGCGATCCACGTCCCGCTGATCGCGCTTGCGGGATACCTCCACAGACGAAACCTCCGACAGCGCTGACGGGTTGAACGACCGCTCGCCGACCGTTGGCCCACCACTCCGCCCCGTACACACCCCGCCAGTCGGACGAGACCCGCTTTCGCCTGCGACGAGTTCGACCGCCGGTCGCCTCAGATCCCTGCAACGCGCGGCAAGGGCGACTCTTCGGCGCGTCGTGTTGCAATTTCCTGACTAGCACCCGGGCCACGCCGGTCTCGAGTTCCGCGCGAAACAGGTGCGGGCCGGGCGCGGTCGCAGCCTGAGACGTGCTTCCGAATTTTGCGGGTCTCAGCGCCACGTGCCCTGGTTCGTTCAAACGCGGTACTTCCCGCCGATCGTCGTCGGCGACCCGCGAGCTTGTGTCACGCTGGACCCGCAGGTGGCGAATCTCAGGTCTCCGGCGCGAGTGCGACGGGCACCCGCATTGTCAACGACGGGCAACTCCCCCGAGCGGTGCCAGCAACGTCGTCGATCGCGGTCGTCTACCAACCCTCGACGAGTTGGATGATCGTCTTCCCGGACACACGCGGAGCGTTGGGCCCGAACACGGCCGGCGCTTCGGCCAACGGTCGCATGGCCCCCACATTCGAGATCAGTCGTCCGTCGCGCAGCCGCTGGGCGAGCTCGACCAGCTGGGAGCGATCCGGTTCGACGACGAAGAAGATCGCCCGCCCGTTCTCGGGCTGGATCGTGGGCGGTTCGATCGTAGTGACGGCGGTCGCCCCATCCCCCGATCTCTGTCACGAGTACGCCGCCGTCCGGAAGCGGAGTGTCACCGTTGGGGTCACTCAAGGCGTGGGGTGGGGCGTGTGTGCAGTTGCCGGCTTGGCCGATCGAACGCACGATGCGCTTGCGGCGGCTGAGCCAGAGCACGCGGCAGTTGATGATGTCGGCGACCTGGATCTCGCCGTTGGCGAGCAGGTATGCGTCGTCGGGATGCGCGAGGTATCCCGGCGCGCTCCCCTGCACTCCAGGGTGGCCGTAGCGCCAGATGACCCGTGGATGGCGGCTGAGTGAGATCAGCGCGATCGACTCGGCGAACTCTTGGTTTGTCGAGATGGACCTGCCTTCGGCCGCCACGAATGCGTCGTCGGGCTGCGAGAGTGTCTGACCATCGCGCGGGAAACGCCAGACGATCCGCTTGCGAGGGTCGACGATGATCAGCCGATTGTTGTCCCGGTCGGCGATCAGCTGGTAGCCGGGGAGAGGCGATCCGGGTGCGACGGCGGGCAGTCCGAGACGGGCGAGCACGGGATCGCTCATGGCTGCGTCGGGCGAGGTGCGAACGGGGGTTTCGTGCCTCGCTGCGGCGTGATGTGCGTGGGCGCCGGCGCCCGATCCGGATATCAATACCGAGTCCGCCGCCAGGGGTCCCACGAGGGCGCCTACGACGGCGAACCGGATGGTAGGCCGCGTGCTCCTCATCCTTTCTCTCAGAGTTGCGCGCGGACCGCTCCACGCGGGTACTGCTTGCTCGGGATATTCACGTAGAAACCGCGAGGGCGAGCCCAGATCCGCCTGCTCAGGGTCGGACTGACGGCGACGCACCCCTGATGGTGAAGGCGCGGACCGGGTGAGAGCGGGATGATGGTCTGTCCCGTGCGTCCGCCCGTTCCGGCTTCGATATGCGCCGAGGTGGCATCGGTGAACCCGTGTAGATGCGCGAATCGCCAGCAGACCAGCGAGTCGCCGTGGAAAGCGATGACCGCCGCACCGATTCCGTGCATCGCGCCGCGAGGGGTCTCCGTCACCCCTGTCAGCCGCACGCGATAGACCTGCGTCGAACGCGAGCCCGAGCCAGGTACGGCCACGCCGTGAGTTGCTGCGCCGCCGCCGGATCCGCTGCCGCCGCAACCTGCCAAACCGACGAGTACTGCTGGCGTGACGAGAAGCTTCGAGCGCATCCGGACAGCGAGTCTCGGCGAGGCAGCTCAACTTTCGATTAGCCGCCGATGAGACGACCTTCACGTAGGGTGGTCACTGCTGCCGCAACCTGATGGTCACGGTAAGGCTGCACATTCGGGGCCCGCCGCGCTTCCTCGCAGGTAATCGCTACGGATGCTCTGCCGGCCGGTACCCGGGCAGCTCGATGCGGAATGTGGCTCCCTGGCCGGGCCCGGACTCGGCACGGATGGTTCCGCCGTGCGCTTCGATGATCGCCCGGGCGATCGCGAGGCCGAGGCCGCTGCCGCCGCGGTCTCGTGAGCGGCTTCCGTCGAGGCGGTGGAAGCGCTCGAAGATCTGTTCGAGCTGATCGGGCGGGATTCCGGGACCGCTGTCGCTGACCGTGATCTCGAGCCGGCCGTCGCGGGCGCGAGCCGCGACCATCACCCGGTCGCCCGGATTGGTGTGGGCGACGGCGTTGCGGACCAGGTTGCGCAGCACCTGAGTAAGCCGGTCGGGATCGGCCTCGAGCGTTCCGTCGACGGCTTGGAGTTGGAAGTCGCGCTCGCCGAACAGCGGAAGGTCGCGGCGGAGGTCTTCGAAGAACTCGCTCCAGCTCGATCGTGCGCGGCTCGATCAGCTGCCCGGCCTCGGCGCTGGCGAGCGTGAGCATGTCGCCGACGAGCCGGTCGAGCTCGTCGAGCCGGCGCAGCAGCGTCGCTTGTGCCCTCGTGCCGGCGTCGTTCGTCGGTTTCGCGGTCGAGCAGCTCGACCTGGGCGCGCAGCACGGCCAGGGGCGTGCGGAGCTCGTGGGAGGCGTCCGAGACGAAGTCGCGCTGGCGTTTGAACGCGCGCTCGAGCCGGTCGAGCATGTGGTCGAAGGCGTCGGACAGCACGCCGACCTCGCCGCGCCGCGATCCGGTCCGGCGCGCACGGACAGCTCGCCCGCGCTCGACGGCGGCGGCGACGCGGGCCATGCGCCGCAGGGGAGCGGCGATCAGCGTCGCCAGGCCGATGCCCGCCGCGACGGCCAGCAGCAGCGCGAGCACTCCGACGATCACGAACGTGCGGCGGAGGCTTGCCTGCGCCTGCTGCACCGGGGTCAGCGGGTTGGCGACGCGCAGCGTTCCGACACGGCGGTTGCCGTCGTAGATAGGTGTCGCGAGGACCCGCATGCTTCCCGGCCTCGGCGACCGACGCGGTCGCCAGCCCGGTCGGGCGAGTCCAGCAGCCCGGTCGCCTCCGGCGCGTGCTCTTCTCGGACTCCCTCGCGGGCCAGCAGCTCCGGGTCGTTGCTGACCGTCCTTGCCGCCGGTGGCCTGCACGACGATCAGCAGCGACTCGGCGTGGTAGCGCTGGGCGGCGATGAACTGCGTGGCCGGCGCGCTCGAGCGCCGCCGGGCGTCGACAGATCGGAGTGGGCGGTGAATTGCCGCCACTCCGACAGCCTGCGTTCTCAGCTGGGAGTCGATCTGCGCTCGCAGGCGCGAGCTGGTGCCGCTGTAAAGGGCAAGGAAGCTGGCGCCGACGGCGAGCGCCGTGACGAGCGCGATCGCGAGCGCCAACTGCGCGCGTAGGCCGCCGGGAAGCAGGCGTCTAGCCACGCGGCGCGCGCAGCCGGTAGCCGACGTTGCGCACGGTCTCGATCGGGTCGGGCCCGTCGGAGTCGCCGAGCTTGCGACGCAGATAGCCGATGTAGACCTCGAGCACCTTCGTGCCGGGATCGAAATCGAAGCCCCACACCGCGTTGAGGATCTGCTCGCGGGAGAGCACCTGATCGGGATGGCGCATCAGGTAGGCGAGCAGCTCGAACTCGCGCGCGGTCAGCTGCACCTCCCGTCCGTCGCGCTCGACGCGGCGGGTGCGCAGATCCATGCGGATGTCCGGCGACCTCCAGCACCGAGGATTCCCGCTGGCTGGGAGAGCGCAGCTGCGCACGGACCCGCGCCAGCAGCTCCTCGAACGAGAACGGCTTGGTCACGTAGTCGTTCGCGCCGCGATCGAGTCCCTCGACCCGCTGCTCGATCGCGGCTCGCGCGGTCAGCACGATCACCGGCAGCTCGGGCATCCGCGCGCGGATCGCGCGCGCAGGACCTCGAGGCCGTCCTTTCCCGGGAGCGTCAGGTCGAGCAGCACCAGCGCGTAGTCGCCGGTCAGCGCAGCCGCCTCGCCGCTCGTCGCCGTCGTGGCAGACGGTGACGGCGTACCCATCGGCGCGCAGGCTCTGCTCGATGAAGCCCGCGAGCGTGCGCTCGTCTTCGATCACCAGGATCCGCATCTCGACCCACCTTATGCGCTGTTGCAGGCGAAATCGCGTTGGTAAGGCGCTTCTGAACCACCCCTTACCGCGCTCTTGACCGGCGCTTTCAAGCTGATCAGCGTCAATCCGCTGCGCCCCGCTCTCAGGTGTGGGGCAACCTCTCCCGAAAGGAGGACCATGTTGAGGTCACGAACCATCGCCATCGCCGGCTCGATCGCGGCACTGTCGTTCGCGGCGGCACCCGATCGCAGCCGTCGCCGCGACCACGCACCACAGCACGGCCTCGGCTGTGCGCACCGATCGGTCGCTCGACAGCCGCGACGTGCGACACGTCGACAAGACGCCCGACCGAACCGATCGAACCGGGGCCGATATCTCCCAGGACGTGCGCGACGGCTGATGACACGGACCGGAACCACGGTGGGCAGACCAGCGGTCTGCCCACCGCAAGCCGTGTTCACACGCGCAGGAGTCGCAGGGCGGCGAGCATCCCCCCGACGCCGAGCACCGTCCCGAGCGCCCACGCGGCAGCGGCCTCGCCAGTGGGGGTTGTGAGCTCGTAGAAGTGCCGCAGGAACGGGATGATCGAGCGCGAGCGCGAAGAGCAGTGCCATCAGCGCGCACAGGCCGGCGACCGCGAGGCGTCGCCGCCCGCCTTCGGTCTCGAGCCGCATCACCACCGCGAGCCCGCACACGACGACGATCCCGGTGGCGACGGTGCGCGAACGGATCAGGCTGAGGTCAAAGCCGTAGCGCGCGAGCAGGTAGCCGGCGACGATACCGATCCCGATCGCCAGGCCGGCGGGAATCGCGAAGCGTGCGACCGACTGGAGGTAGCGGTCGGGCCGCCACGGCCCCGAGCTCGGCGCGAGCGCGAGCACGAAGGAGGGGATGCCGATCGTCACCGTGGAGGCGATCGTGAACTGCCGCGGGAGCAGCGGGAAGATCCCGGTCGGGATCGCGACCGCCCAGCCGACCGTGGCGGTGAACACGGCCTTGGTGATGAACAGCCGCGCGACCCGTTGGATGTTTCGCAGGATCTGGCGACCTTCGCCGACCATCCCGGGCACGACGCCGAAGTCGTCGCGGACGAGCACGAGATCGGCGACCGAGCGCGACATCTGCGTTCCGGAGCCCTGGGCGATCGCCAGCCGTGCCTCCTTGAGCGCCGGGACGTCGTTGACCCCGTCGCCGAGCATCGCCACGTAGCGCCCGGCGTCGGCGAGCGCGGCGACGACCGCGCGCTTGCCCTCGGGCGAGATCCGCCCGACGGCGGGCGCGGACAGGACGGCCTCGCCGCAGCTCCGCCGGATCGGTGGGGAGCGCCTCGCCGTCGAGCGCCGGCGCCGACCCGGGCACGCCGGCGTCGCGAGCGATCGCCCCGGCGGTGGCCGGCGCGTCGCCGGAGAGCACCTTCAGCTCGACCCCCTGCTCGGTGAAGAAGGCGACCGTCTCGGCGGCGTTGGCGCGCAGGCGCTCGGCGAGCACCACCAGCCCGAGCGGCTGCACGTCGTCTGGGAATTGCGGCTCCGAGCCGCCGGCGGGCAGCGGCGACTCGCTGCGGCCGAGCGCCAGCACCCGTCGCCCGGCGCTCGCCTCCTCGCGCGCGCGCGCGCCAAGCGCCGGGTCCGCGGTCGGCGAACCGCTCCGGCGCCCCGAGCACGAGCCGCTCATCCCCGAGGTCGAGCGCGCTCCAGCGACGCCGCGAGGAGAACGGCACCTGGGCGACGACGCGGCTCGCCGTCGACGTCCGCCAGGTCGGCGTCGGCGATCGCCTCGAGCGTCAGGTTGCGAGACGGGGCGCTGGCGGCATAGCGCGGCCAGCTCGCGCGCGACCGACGCCTCGTCCTCGCCGCGGGCGGGGATGACGCTCGACCACCCGCAGCTTCGGCTCGGTGAGCGTGCCGGTCTTGTCGGTGCACAGCGATGTCGACCGAGGCGAGCGACTCGATCGCGTTGAGCTGCTGGGCGAGCACGCCGCGCTGCGCCATCTTGAACGCCGACACCGCCGCCGTGACGCTGATCAGCAGGATCAGCCCCTCGGGGACGAGGTTGACGATCCCGGCGGTGAGGGTCTGAACGCGGACGCTGGCCGGACTCGGTCGTGGGCGAAGACCGAGACGATGAGCGCGATCGCGAGCGGCACCGCGAGCACGATCAGCCACAGCAGCAGCCGATCATTCGCCCGCTCGAGCGGTGAGCGCGGGTGACGAAACGCGCGCGCGGTCTCGGTCAGCCGCTCCGCGCGGCTGTCTGGGCCCACGGCCGTGACCTCGAACAGCGCGGCTCCCTCCACCGCGAAGGACCCCGACCACACCGGCATCCCCGGCGCCTCGCACCGCCAGCTCCGACTCGCCGGTCAGATTGGACTCGTCCAGGGCAAGCCCATCCGCCGACACCAACGTCCCGTCGGCGACCACCTGATCGCCGCCGGCAGCTGCACCAGGTCGCCCACCACCACCTCGTCGACCGGCACCCGTCGCTCGACCCCGTCCCGCACCACGACCGCCTCCGGAGCGACCAGCGCGGCGAGCCGATCAAGCTCCCGCTTAGAGCGAATCTCCTGAAAGGACCCGATCGCGATGTTCGCCACCAGGATCCCGAGAAACAGCGCGTCCCGCCACGACGCGAACACGATCGTCAGCACGCCGAAGACGAGCAGGATCGCGTTGGGAACCGTCAGCGTGTTGGCGCGGACGATGCTCGCGTAGGAGCGGCTCGAGTGGCGGCGCGGCAGCTCGCCCCGCGCCTCGAGGCGTCGCGTCTGCCTCGGCCTCGCTCAGCCCGGTCGCGGTGATCTTGGCGGCTGTCACACGAACAAGATCTCAGAGGGTCATTAACGCTCCCGGCTGGATAGCCGCTCATCATCTAGTTCTGGTGACCAGTGGCGCTGCCCAAAGCGGCGCGGCGCACGCTTCGGGTTATCCGTGCAAGCTACGGCCTGGGTCGCGGTTCTCCCCGGTTGATGGCGACGCTGACGACTACTTAGCCTGGGGCCATCGGTACGCCGTCCGAGATAACAACGAAGGACAAGGACGAACCGCGGGTCGCCCGCCTGTGGGGTCGTAGTCGCGCGTCAATGAGCTCGCTTGCCGGGCACCGGAGCCGGCTGCTGGCTTCCTTCGCTCTCGTCACCCTCGCGGCGGGGGGGTTGCTGCACCTGGCTGGCGCGGGCGCTGCCGGCGACGACGTGTGGGCTGCCGCGACGGCGATCCTGGCCGCCGAGCTGCTGGGGGAGGTCATCCATACCGTGTTCGTCGAGCGGCGGATGGGGGTTGACACGATCGCACTGGTCGCGATGGTCGGCTCGCTGGCGCTGGGCGAGTACCTGGCGGGAATGATCGTGGGCCTGATGTTCAGCGGCGGTGGCGCGCTGGAGGACTGGGCCGCGAGCCGCGCGAAGCGTGAGCTGACCGAGCTGATCCAGCGGGCGCCGAAAGTCGCGCAGCTGCGCCGGGGCGACACCGTGCAGGAGGTTCCGGTCGATCAGGTGCAGACGGGAGACGTGGTGCTGGTCCGCACCGGCGAGGTCGTGCCCGTCGACGGGAAGCTCGTGAGTGGCGAAGCGGTGCTGGATACGAGCACACTGAGCGGCGAGCCGTTGCCGGAGACGGTCGGCACCGGCATGGACGTGCACAGCGGCTCCGCCAACGCCGGCGCGCCGTTTGACGTGCGGGCCTCCAGGCCGGCGGCCGAGAGTTCATACGCGGCGGTCGTGCGCCTCGTCGAGCAGTCGCAGGCCGAGCGGGCGCCGTTCGTCCGGATGGCCGACCGCTACGCCGGGTTCTTCCTCCCCGCCACCCTGATTATCGCGGGGGCCGCCTGGGCGATCAGCGGAGACGCAGTCAGGGGACTCTCTGTCGTGGTCGTGGCCACGCCGTGCCCGCTGATCCTGGCGGCGCCGATCGCGCTGATCTCCGGGGTCTCGCGCGCGGCGCGATCCGGGGTGATCGTGAAGGGAACCCCGGCGATCGAGAAGCTCGGAGAGTCACGCACGGTGCTGTTCGACAAGACCGGGACGCTGACCATCGGCACGCCGGAGGTCCGCGAGGTGCTGCCCGCCGACGGCGCCCCGCCGAGTGAGTTGTTGCGGTTGGCGGCGTCGGTCGACCGGTACTCCGCGCACGTGCTCGGCGAGGCGCTGGTCCGCGCGGCCGAGGAGTCAAATCTGACGCTCAGCACACCGCACGCCGTGAGCGAGGACCCCGGCCAGGGGATCCGCGGCGTCGTCGACGGCCGCGCGGTGGGGGTCGGAAGCCGCGCCTACCTGCAGGAGCTCGGGATCCCCGCCGAAGAGCTCCGCGCGCCGGCCCTCCTTACCGGCCGCGGCTCGGGAGAGGCGCACGTGAACGTCAGTCTCGACGGGCACGTGGGCGGGGTGATCGTGATGGCCGACGAGGTGCGCCCGGACGCAAAGGACGTCGTCGAGCGCCTGCGCGGCGAGGGCATTCGGCACGTGGCGATGGCCTCGGGCGACCGCCGCTCGGTGGCCGAGCGCGTGGGCCGCGAGCTCGGCCTCGACCGCGTCTACGCCGAGCTCTCGCCCGAGGACAAGCTCGAGGTCGTGCGCCACATCCGCGACGACCGGCAGCTGCGACCCGTGGTGATGGTCGGCGACGGCGTCAACGACGCTCCTGCGCTGGCGCTCGCCGACGTCGGAATCGCGATGGGCGCCGCCAGCGCAACCGTCGCCGCCGAGACCGCCGAGGCCGTCATCACCGTCGACCGGATCGACCGCGTCGCCGACGCCGTCCACGCCGGCCGCCGCTCACTGCACATCGCCCGCCAAAGCATGCAAGTAGGCATGGGACTCAGCCTCGCGGCAATGATCGTCGCCGCGTTCGGATACCTGCCCCCCGTCGCCGGCGCGCTCCTCCAAGAGGGAATCGACCTGGCCGTGATCCTCAACGCACTCCGGGCCCGCCGAGGATGAGCGCTCACGCGGCCCGCGCCGGGCATGGCGCCAGCTTTGCGGCGGGCACCCGTGTGGGGATCCGTAGGAGCCCGCCGCTCGGCCCGTGGAAGGTGCGGACCGTGCTAGCCGCACGATCGGCGATCATCAGCCAGTGTCCGAGGGCCCCGACGATCCCAAGCCTCGTACGGCATTGCTGTGCTTCGACGGGTCAAGCGACGCCGCGGCGGCGATCGCGAAGGCGGGTGAGCTGCTCGGGCCCCGCCCGGCCGTCGTGCTGAGCGTGTGGGAGCCGGTCCGCGTCTGGGAGACATGGGATCCCGCCACGATCATCTCCGCGCCCCTGGACCGGCTCCTCGGCAAGGAGCTCGACCTTGACCAGATCGCCGCCGAGGTAGCTCGCGACAAGGCCGAGCACGGCGCCGCGCTCGCGCAGGCCGCCAGCTTCGAGACCACCACGAGGGTGGCGCGCGGGAAGACGTGGGAGGCCATCTGCCGGGCTGCGGACGAGCTCGACGCCGAGCCGATCGTGATCGGCTCGCGCGGGCTCGGGCGAGCACAGTCCGCCTTACTCGGCAGCGTATCCGCCGCAGTGATCGCGCACGCGAAGCGTACGGTTCTCGTCGGTCCGACCCACCTGCCCAGCAGTGCGGTCACGACAAATCCACCAATCCAGTAGGAGTCGCATTCGCCGCGGGCGCCTAGCGCCCTACCGATCGCCAAACGTGCCGATGCGCCTAGAGTCGCTGGGATGCCTGAGAACTTCACTTCCGGTGTTGAGTGTTGGAGCGCTGGCCGTCCATGACCGAGATCTCCGATCACTTCCCACTCGACGTTCCGCTAGACGACGCCTCCTGGGCGTGCAGAGAAGCCGTCGCCCCGATGGACTGGTACCTGGAGTCCAGAATGCGATTGAGGTTGCCGTACGAAGATCGTCTAAACACCTGGAGGCACATGTACCTCGCCCACTGGTCAAATGCCCTAGCTCCGGGGCTCGGACCGCCGACCGGGCCTACGGGTCTAACTGCCCTATGGCGTGGTGGATGAGGGCGTAGTCGATCTGCTCGCTGTCGAATGTCACGCGGCACGGTGCCGGGACGTCTGAGAGCAGGGCTGGCCGAACCAGATCCGCCATCGCGGCGTTGAACTTCCCCGGCTCGTCGACGAACGGCTCGTGACCGGAGCGCTCGAACCACAGGAGCTGCTTTGACGGTGCGACCAACGCGTCGAAATACGCCACGCTGGTCTGTGGTGGAACCCAGTGATCCTCGCGACCGAGCAGGAAGAACACCGGCATCTGTACGGCGGGCGCAAGCTCGATGAGGTTCAGGCGCGAGACCTCTGGCCACATCGCATTCATCGAGAACCGGAACCCGCGCCACGTGCTACGCAGCTCGAAGATCGACGACTCCTGCCCGCCGAGAACGGCTCGCCCCACCTTCCACAGGGCCTGAGGACTCATCCGGCCTTCGAACCGTGACAGCCACGTCCGCTCCGTGAACACAGCCGCGGCCGAGTGCGGCGGCGGACCGATCACCCGCAGCTTCCGCACCCCCCCGCGGCTGCCGAGGCGCTGTGCTTCGGCGAGCGCGAACTCATATGAGGCCAACTCACCCGCCGCCCAGTCGCCGATCTGCCCACTGCCGACGTACGCCGCGACCTTCTCGGGGAAACGCACGGCGTACAGACACTCCGAGGACAGAGCCCAGGAGTGCCCAAAGATCGCAACCTTGGTCTTGCCGAGGCGCTCGCACACGGCGTCGACCAACTCGTCGAGATCGGAGATCAGCTGCTCGACCGTCATCAACGATCGATGGATGGCGCCGTCGAATGACTTCCCCGCGCCGCGCTGATCCCAGTAGACAGCGGTGAAGCTCTGCTCGAGCGGAGCGTTGAAGTAACGAAACAACCCCGTCTCGCTGAGCCCCGGCCCGCCGTGCAACAAGATCAACGGTGGGTTCTCGACGCTCTGACCGCGAATCATCACCCACTGATCGAGCCCGCCCAGCCGACGATATGCGACCTCGGCGATGCTGCCGGCCATGATCGTGCCGTCTTGCCCGCGAAACGGTCGCGTCTTTCCCAAATGCCTCATGCAATTGCTCCTGAGTCTCGCTCAGGCTCTACGTCCAGACCTTGCCCCCAATACCAGCGCTTCGCATCGGGAATAACATGCACGCCGCGAGGGGGCGAACTGCGGATGACCTGCGTCGGGTGCAGAGACGGCCCGGGCCTTCAGATCGTCGTATGAGCGCAGACGGCTGTCTCGGCGACTTGAAACGTAACAGCGGATGCGCTACACGAGCGACATGCAGCGCTGGGAATACATGACCTTCGATCTCGTGAAGCGGAAGAACGAGATCGAGGAGCTCAACCGGCTGGGCCGGGAGGGCTGGGAAGCCGTCGCGATGGTCTCATCCTGGGGCGTCGGGTGGCGTTTCGTGCACCCCATCGTGCTTTTCAAGCGGCCGCGCCCGAACGACGCTGAGGGATCACCTGGGTGAGCCCCGGCGATCGACGCGCGAATCCGTAGACAGTCGCCGAGGGCGAAACCCACAACCGCTTCAACTCTGCGGGATCTCGGGCTCGCGACGTAACGCCGCCGATGCTCGCGACGACCACCAGCGGTCTGGCTTGACCGCCCTTTCCGTTGGAGCAGTAGCGCCCCGCGCAACGGCGCCGGCGAGACCCGCTTCGCTCGCGCCGCGATACTCCGCCGCGGTCGATCGAGATGCCCCCTTTGCGCCTTGGTAAGCGGGTCAGCGAGCGCGGGGAACCGCTGTCCGAATACCGATCCGCCAGCGTGGTACCTACACGTGCGTCGGCCGCCCGTCGCGACGGGGACCGCGATGTCGCAGACGCCCTGTCCGCGAAAGATTCGCAATAACCCCGGCTATCCGGACGTCGCGCGTACGTGCTGACGCCGTCCGCGCTGTAGCCGGACTACTGGGCCAGCCCGGACGGTGACAGCGAAGAAACGCCGCGCTGCCGGCCATGCCACTCAAAATCACATTGGAAAACCGCATCCGCGGCAACGCCGAGCCCACCACCGGCACAGGGACTAGCCAGCCCGGCGCCATCGTCGGCGCGACCGAGGCTCGGGGATTCCGAAGATCTCGCGATAGCGACGCTCCCGCTCCGCGGCCTCCTCAGGCGTCTCGGGGTCCGGCTTCGTCGGCTCCGCAGGTTGCGCTGCCGGAGCCCGCACGGGAGGGGCGGGTGTTCGAACGGGTTCGATCTCGACCTCGGAGGCGGACGGCATGTCGGTGTCCGAACTGCTCGCCGGCGGCACGTCGTTGTCGGGGGCGGGGGCGAGGGTGCCGATCTCCTCCGCGCGTGCCTGGATGACCACGGTCAACTCCGACCGCGTGAGCCAGACCTTCGCGGCCAGCCGGCTGATCCAGTGCGCGACTGAATCATTCGCGCAGTCGTAGAGCACCGCGGAATACTGGCCGGCGTACACGGCGTCTCGCCAGCCTTCGAGGACCTTCTTCTGTCGGTCCTCGCGCCGCCCACCGCTCTCGGAGATCAGCGCGATCGGTCGGCTCGGAGCGCTTCAGCCACACCGCGAGGTCGGGCAACTGCTTCGTGTAGCCGCGCTCGCACCGCATCGTCACCTCCCACCGGTCCGGCTCGAGCGCGAGCTCGCGCGCCGATTTCCACACGCGGCCGCGTTTCTCCGCTCGTGCCGCCGACCAGCCGACGAGGACGCCGTGAGCGATCGTGGTCGGCGCCGGCGGCGCCTTGACCGCCCGCAGGCCACCGAGTTCCGAGCTCTCGACGCCGAGGCTCGTCAACCACGCGACCGACCCCTCGCCCCACACCCACGGCGCCCGACCCAGCCAGGCCGCCGCCTCGAGCCTCGCGACATGCCGCCGCACGACCCGCTGATCAAGATCAAGCGCAGCCTCCACCGCCGGCAACGACACGATTCCCACCCTTCCGATGAACCGCCCAACCCGCAGCGTCCCAGGACCTGAACCCGCCTCCCTCCCCATCACAACCCCGCCACCTGATGCTCCTGCCGACCGGTCGCCGTCCGCCCCGCCCGCACGAAGAATGAGGCCCCGGTCTCGACTGGCAGCTGACTACCCGAACGAATACGTGGAGGGCGGGTAGTCAGCTGCCACCAAGAGCGCCGGGGGACCGCGAAAAGCCCGTGCGGGCGGGGCGGACGGCGATCACACGTCGTCCGCAACCCTGTCCGCGCAGGTCTATGGAAATGCGGACCGGCTTGCGGACCGGGTCCGGGCGGTCATTCGTGGCGCTCGCGCGTCTTGGGTGTCTCGCCGAGGAGCACATCGGCGATCTGGTGCATGACCGCGGCAAGGTCGCGGTATTGGAACGCGACGGCGTACATCAGATTTCCCTCCATCGCGATTCCCAGCCGCTGGACGGCGCGATCGAACTCGGCCCACAGCCCAGGAGGCCCCGGCCGATTGCCGCCAGGACGCAGCTCGTGCGAGAGCGCCATGTACCGGCGGTCCGGGAGGGGGGTCCAGGCGAAGCCCTCCGTCCAGCCGGCCCTGGCAAGCGCTGCTCCTTGTTGCTCGCATGCCACGGCGAGCGCGCGCACCCGGTGAGGAAAGCCGGGATCGGGCGGCGCGTTCTCGCTTGCCTCCTGCGAGCGTTGCCAAAGCTCGTCGGCCAGCCGTAGCTCCTCAATGATCTCCTGCGTCTCGCCGGCCGGGGCCTGACGGCCGTGGATATCGGCCGTCGAGAGCTGCCTGAGCGACTGCGGCGGCCCCATCCGGCCTTGCGGGTCACGCGGTCGAGGCTGGTAGCCGCGAGCCGGAGGCTCACCCTTGGCGACCTCGAGCATCCGGTCCAGGTCCGAGCGGCGGATCAGCAGCTTTCGCTGTCCAGCGCGCTTTGCCGGCAGCCTGCCTTTGGAGATCCACAGCCTGACCGTCGCGGGGTTGACGCGGAGCTCGTCAGCGATCTCGGCGACGGTGAGCCATGGATCGGTGTCGACGTGGTCAGGATCAGGATCGGACACTGGGTTAGTTTGGGCCGCTCCGTCTATCGCAATTAGCACAATTGCGCTATCGTAGCTGATCTCGACGAAGTCGAGTCAGCTATCGCCGCCATCACGATCATGCACGAGTCGGACGTCGCCAAGTCACCGGACCGCTTTCGGACGGGTGAACGGTTGCTGACAGCAGTGCAAGTCGCGGAGCTGCTGGCGGTGCCCAAGACACGGGTTTGGTCGATGAGCCGGAGGGGCGAGATCCCAACTGTGCGGATCGGGGCGCGTGAGGTCCGGTACCGCCCAGAGGACATCGATGCGTGGATCGCGCGGCGAACGACATCCCGTCCGCGGGGTACGCAGTCCTAAGCCCTACGCTTCCTCAGACACGCGAACCACGCCGCGACGCCATGTCTTCGAATCCCAGCCCAAGCAGACCAGATAGCCCGGTCGGACGAACCGCGGCACAGGCCGCCAGCGAGCGCGCTGCCCGCAGCGAGGAGTACCGCGCGGCGCGCGACCAATACGCTGGCATTCGCGAGCTCCGCAAGACTGACCCGCGCGCCGCTCGGTTGCTGGAGCGGTGCTTGGAGCAGGGCTGACGTCAGCCGACGGACGCTGGCACCGCGTGGATCGGCCCTTCGACGACCCGGCCCTCGTCGTCAGAGATGAACAGCGCCACGTCGTCGGCCGCCTCGGGCTCGCTGGCAACGAGCCGTTGAAGAGCCGCGCGCGCATCGGCCTCGTCCGTGAACGAGTCGATCAGGTTGCCAGCCTTGCTGAAGAGGGAGTAGTCCATCACAGGGCTCCTATAAGCAGGATATCGGCGACGCTGTCGAGCAGCTGCAGGGGCCGTCCCCAGACGGTGCGGTGGACGCGGGCTCCGGTCTCGGCGAAATGGAAGCCGTTGCCGGGCTCGAGGCGGACACGGGCGATGTGCGTTCCGAGCGCCGGCCATCGACGGGCACGGTCGGCGGCGGCGTTGAAACTCGTAAACATCGAGAGCCCGAAGTGAATCAGCGCCGACTCCTGCTCGATGCCGCGTGGCGGCGCGTCACGCTCGTAGTTAGAGCGAAACGACTCGAGCACGCCGGGCGCTCCGCGCGTCCCGCCCCTGACGATCCGGAACAGGTCTACCGGCTCGTCGATGTGGCGGGCGAGGAGATCGAGGTCGGGGATGCTCACGACCGAACTGTGTCGGCGATCTCGGACGGTTCCGCGCGGAATGCCTGCTCGACCCACTCGGCCTCGCGCTCGCTCGGCGCGTAGTCGGCGTAGATCAGCGTGGTCTTGAAGTCGCGGTGGCCCATCATCTCCTGCAGCACGCGCATCGGGACGCCCTGCGCGGCCATCCGCGTACCAAAGGTGTGCCTGAGGTCGTGAAAGCGAACGGCGCGAACATCTGCATCACGGAGCGCGGCTTTGAAGCGCTTGAGCAGCTTCGAGCGGTCGATCGGCTTGCCGGTCTCGGGGTGCGCGAACACGAGGTCGTCGTCGCGTTTGCGGGGTGAGTCTTGGAACAGCAGCTCGAGCTCGGTGGCGACTCGGGTCGCGAGCGGGACGCTGCGGGCCGAGCGCTTGGACTTGGGGGTCCCGAACTCGCCGCGGACGTAGTTGCGCCGCACGCGGATCCGACGCGCCGACCAGTCGACGTCGCGCCAGCGCAGCGCGAACAGCTCGCCCTGGCGCATCCCGGTCATCGCGGCCGTCAGGTACATGACGCGCTCGACGCGGCCGAGCGGATCGTCGGGCACAGCGCGCAGCAGCGCCTCGACCTCTTCGGTTTCGAGGAAGTGGATGTCGGGGTCGGTCGTCGCGAGCGCCGGCCTCTCGACGCGCTTGACCGGGTTCTCGCCGACTCGTCCATCCCTCGTCGATCGCGAACTCGATCAGCGAGTGCAGCGTCCCCAGCGCGTTGGCTCGCGACTTGGGGGCGAGGCCCTTGCGCTCGAGGGCCGCCGAGAAGCCGCGGACGTCCTCGCGCGTGATTTCGTAGACGGGCGTGGGCCCGAAGTAGTCGATGATGTGAATCCGCAGCCAGTAGGAGTAGGCCTCGATCGTCGAGGGCTTGCGGCCGGCGGCGCGCTTGGCCGCGATCAGCGCCTCGCCGACCTGTGCGAGCGTTCGCCGACGGTCCTCGAGCGCCCGTTTCGCCTCCGCCGCCCGTGCCGCGGCGCGCTCGATCGCCACCTGTTCGCGCAGCTTGCCGAGCGCCGCCTCGGCCTCCGCTCTCGTGAGTCCGTCAGGGTGCTTCTTGCCGTGGACGAAGCCGAGACCGCGCTGCACCTGGCGCCCGCCGTCGCGCCACTTCGCGATCCAGGTGTCACCGTTGGGGCCGGCGCGCTTGACGAGCGTCCCGCTGCCGTACCGAGCGCCGCGTTGGGTCCGGTCGACTGCGGTTCGTTTTGCCTCTGAAGGTGCCATCCCGTTGTACCACTCGTTGTACCACTTCGGCCGGAAGTCCTCTCAACTCTGAGCAACTCGCATCAACTCCGAAAGGACGATTTTGCAGCGCAAATACTGGCAAATCGCTAGGTCCCCAAAACGCGCCGGCGCCTATTTGTGGTCCAGGCGGTCGTGGGTTCGAGTCCCATCGCTCACCTTCACGAAAGTCCCGCTATCAGGCGGTTTCTGGGCGGAGTGACGTCCCGACTCTTCCCCAGTGTCCATCAATTTGTTTCCGTCCGTGCAGGATTCGAGGTCCCCGAGGGGCCGGCACGGTGGACTGAGCCGGGCGTTCAAGTAGTCCGTGGGTGGCGGTAGCCGGCTGGTCCATCGGGGAAGGGCGAGCGAGTGAGCTGCCGGTCATGTGTCGGCGGCCGCCGGTTGTGCCGAGCGCACAATTCGGCGATCACGGGCAGTCATGACCACGCAGTCGCCCCGGCCGCCGCAGCCGTGGCGAAGCGATAAAGCGGCGGGGTGTCGCCATCTCAGTTGATCGTGCAAAGGGGCTGTGGTTGGGCGTTTCGCGAGGTTTGAGTATGGATAGGGAGGTCGGTATCGTTCTAGTGCGGCGTCAGGCGCCGGGGGAGGACGTAGAGGGGTGACGAACGTCTGAACAGCTGATCGCGCGTGATCGCGAGCTCGGGGCGCTGCTGGACGCAATCGAGGATCCGGATAAGGGGCCTCGGGCGATTGTGCTCGAGGGCGAAGTGGGCGTGGGGAAGACCGCGCTCTGGCGGCGAGCCCTCGACGTCGCGGCCGCAAGCGGGTGGCGGATACTGGCGAGCGCGCCGGCGGGCTCGGAAGCCGGGCTGGCCTTCGCGGCGCTCGGAGACCTGCTCGATCTGGTAGTCGACGATGCCTTGCCGGCGCTCTCGGGGCCCCAGCGGCGCGGCCTGGAGGTCGCGCTGCTGCGCGGTGACGGTGGCTCGGCGCAGGACCCGATCGACGAGCGGACGATCGGCGTGGCGACGCTGTCGGCGCTGCGGCTGATTTCAGCCCGCGCTCCGCTCGTTTTGGCAATTGACGACTTGCAATGGGTTGACGCCTCGTCCGCTGCGGCGCTGCGGTTCGCGCTGCGTCGGCTTCGGGACGAGCCCGTCCTGGTCTTGGCCACGCTTCGGCTCGAAGCCGGGTGGAGCCCGCCGCTGGAGCTCGAGCGGATGCTCGGCGACGAGCGGGTGCGGCGGCTCAGCGTCGGGCCGCTCAGCCTTGGCGGGGTGCATGAGCTGCTGTGGCCAGGCTGGGGTTCGAGGCTTCGCGCTCGACGCTCGTGCGTCTGCAGGAGCTTGCCGGCGGCAACCCGTTCTACTCGCTCGAGATCGGTCGAGAGTTGATCGCTCGCGGCGGCGAGCCGGCTCCCGATGAGGCGCTGCCTGTGCCCGGGAGCGTGAGCGGGCTCGTCCAGAGCGCGGTTGGCGCGGCTGTCGCCGGCGGCGCGGACGGTGCTGCTCGCGGCCGCCGCCCTCGCCCGGCCGACCCGCGCGATCATCTCGCAGCTGGAGGAGGACGCCGACGCCGGGGTGGACGAGGCGCATGCCGCGGGCCTGATCGGCGCTGCCGGACGAAGAACGGGTTCGGTTCGCGCATCCCCTGTTCGCCTCGGTCCACTATGAGCAGGCGCCGCTGGTCGAGCGTCGGCGCATGCACGCTCGCCTGAGCGTGCTCGTGGAAGATCTGGAACAGAAGGCCCGTCACCTGGCGCTCGCGACCCGGGGGTGGATGAGCGGGTCGCGTCGCAGCTCGACCTCGCCGCCGGCGCGGCGGCTGCCCGCGGCGGCCCGCGGGCGGCGGCGGAGCTCTGTGACCTGGCGGCGAGGCTGTCCCCCGCCTCGGCCCAGCGGGCGCTCCGGGTGCTGGCCAGCGCGGAGTACCACCATCGCGCCGGCAGCCTCGGGCTGGCTACGGATCGGGCGCGAGAGGCGCTCGTGTCGCCACCGAGCCGAGCGTGCGCGCACGCGCGCTCGCCGTACTCGGGACCGTGGCGGGCGACACGGAGGGCATCGAATCCGCGACCGCCCTGTACCGCCGCGCGTTGCGCGAGCCCGCCATATCTCGTGAGCTGCGCGCGGACCTGCACCAGAAGCTGGCATGGCTCCGGCTCCTGGGGGCGGACGCCAAGGGCGCCGAGCGGCACGCACGAGCGATGCTGCGGATTGCCGACGGGATCGATCCCGCGGCCGAGGCAGCTGCCGGAGCCACCCTGTCCCTCGTGCTCGCCGCTCGCGCTCGACCGGTTCGACCGGCTTCCCGAACCAGGTGCGAAGCAGCGCCGGAGCGAGCGCGCGGCCCTGGGCGTGGTCTGAGATCGGCCCGGCGGCGCTCGAAGGTGTGGTGCTGCTGTGGGCGGGCGAGCTGGAGCAGGCGCGATCCCCGCTCGAGGCCATGCTGCGCGACGCGGGCGAATCTGCCGACCCTTGGAGGGAGATGCATGCGCTGGCCTACCTGAGCGCGCTGAGACGAATCTCGGCCGGCCCGCCCGAGGGCGAGAGCTGGCACTCCGCTACCTGGAGCTGGCGGGCGCCGCTGACCAGGACGCTCAGCGGGCGGGGGCGCTGTGGCCGCTGGCCAGCGCCGCCGGCTGGCTCGGGCGCACCGATGAAGCGCGGGATGCCGCGCGGCAGGGGCTGGAGCTGGCGGAGCGCACCGGCCACTGCCTGTACGTGATCGGCAACCTGACCGCGGCCGGCGCGGTCGAGCTGTCACTCGACAACCCAGCTGTGGCGGCGACTGCGCTGCAGCGGGCATGGAAGCTCATGTCCGGCGGGGGAGTAGAGTCGCCGGGCCGCTTCCCGGTGCTGCCTGATCTGGTCGAAGCGCTGGTCGCGGTCGGCGAGCCCGATCGCGCCACCGCGGCCGCTCGCGAACTCCGTCGCATTGCGCGCAGGCTCGACCGCCCATGGACCCGCGCCCTGGCGGCGCGCTGCGCCGCGATGGCGGCCGATGCCCGCGGCCAGGAGGCGACGGCGGTGGCGGCCTTCGAGCGCGCGCTGCGAGAGCATGGCCAGCAGGAACGCCCGCTCGATCGCGCCCGCACGCTGCTGGCCTACGGCGCGCTGCACCGACGCCTGCGCCGCAGGCTACGTGCACGCGAACTGCTCGGATCGGCGCTCGAGCTGTTCGAATCGGCGGAGGCCGCGCAGTGGGCGGAGCGCACGCGCGTGGAGCTCGGGCGGATCGGGGGACGCCACTCCGCGGCCGCGGGGACGCTGAGCGCGACCGAGTCCGAGATCGCACGGCTGGTTGCGGCGGGTCCACCAACCGCGAGGTCGCGGCCGCGCTTCATCTCAGCGCGCGCACGGTGGAGTGGAACCTCTCCAAGCTGTATCGCAAGCTCGGTGCCGCTCGCGCACCGAGCTGCCGGCGCGCTCGGCTGGGGAAACCACCGGATCCAGGCCCGGTAGCGCCGACCAAATCCGCGGATTCCCCTGGTTGATCGCCCTGTGGGGCGCGCCGTAGCTTGCCCCGCGATGCACGCCTATCTGGTCGAGCGCTATCTGCCGGGACTGTCCGAGGCCGATGTCCGCGCCGCCCTGAGCCGAGTTGAGACGGAGTGCGCGGATCTGCGCGCGGCCGGGACCGAGATCCATTACCGGGGCTCGATCTTCCTGGCACTGGAAGAAGCGTGCTTCTGCCGCTTCGACTCAGACCGGGCCGAGGCGGTGTCCGAGGTCAACCGGCTGGCCCAGCTCGCGTTCGCGCGCATCAGCCCAGGAATCGCAATCGAACCGTCTCCCACGACCATCACTCAAACCGCGGAGGTTTCAACCACATGTCAAAGCGATTTTCATCGCTAATCGCCACGGCGAGCGCACTCGCCGTCACCTGTGCGCTGGTGCTCGCCGGCGGCGCGAGCGGCGCGGGCGGCGCCAGCGCGCTGCCCAAGCTGAACATCGCCCTTAGCGGCACGAACGGCGTGTCGGTGTCCGGCAGCGAAGTGTCGGGCGCGGTCAACGTCGTCTCTACGTTCAGCGGCCAGGCCCCGAGCGGTCCCAACAACGGACCGGCGTGGGGGCTTATTCGGCTGAATCCGGGCGTAACGGTCCTGCAGGCCGCCGGCGCCGTCCAGAGCCACCACGGCGACCTCAACGCGCTCACGCCCTACGGATCGCTGTTCGCGGACGACGCCGCGCCGGGCGCCGCGCAAACCGTTCTGACCCCCGGCGACTCGTCGCCCTCAACCTCAGCGGGAACGGAAACCCTGGATTCGCCCCGTTCACCGTCACCCAGTCCTCGTCGCCGGCCGGGCTGCCGAACCCGGCGGCGACCAGACGTCCATCGAGTTCGGCTTCCGCGGGCCCGCCGTGCTGCACGACGGCACGATCGTGCCGCCCAGAACGGCGGCTTCCTGGTGCACATGAACATCGGGATCGGCGTGAAGAACGCGGCCACCGGGCGGCAAGTCATGGCGCTGCTCCGCGCCGGCAAGGACGGCAAGGCGCAGAAGTTGGCCAACCGTCAGTTCCTGGCCCTGGCCGGTCCGCTCTCCCCGGGCGGCATCCAGCAGGCGGTTCTCAACGCCAAGCCCGGCTATTACGTCGAGGCTTGCTTCATGGACACTCAGGACCATCGCGAGCACACCCAGCTCGGGATGCTCCGCCTGATCCGGGTCGTCAAGTAGAGGACAAATCACAGGGGGCGAGCAACGAGCCGCGCCGTTTCAGGGCGGCGCGGCCCGCATCGCCTCACCACCGAAACCGGGGAGCGAACTCATGCATCTCTCACACGTAAGCTCAATCTGGCGGTGGCCGGCCGCCGCGGCGCTGTCGGCGACCGCCGCCATCCACATGACCCTCGTGCCGGACCACCTACGCGAAGCTCCATACGCGGGTGCGCTGTTCATCGCCTTGAGCGCTGCCGCGCTGGCGACCGCCATCATGCTCTCGGCCACCGATCACGAGCTCGTGTGGCTGGCGGCGGGCGCGATCTCGGTCGGGGCGCTGGTGGCCATGCCTCTCGCGCTCCGTCGGGCTGCCATCGCTGTCGGACGACATCGGCGATTGGGCCAGCCCGCTCGGTCTGGTGGCAGCCGGATGTGAGGCGCTCACCCCTCATCTGCTGGATCGCACGATCAGCTGGCTCACTGCGGACAACCGTTACCGCGCTACCGCGACGCTAAGTGCCTAACGCGGAGACCACCCCCTCCCTCGTTCGTAATGCGCGCCGAGCGCCTGCTCGGCTATCACGCCTCCTTGCATAGGACCCGCATGAGCACACCGGAGCGGCCACGCCGCGGAGTCGACTCCCTGCTGCCACGACGGCCGCGCGTAGATCACGCTCGCGCCCCCGCCGGTCCCGATCGGGGCCGGACTCGTTCCAGACGGCCTCGGTGTCGCCTCCGGGCGTCCAGTTCCAGTAGCCGGCCGTCGACGGATCGTTGCTCGTCGGGTCCCAGGTCCAGTTGTACTGGAGCTGCGTACCGCCGACCGCGACGACGAAAGGCGAGGTCGAGGGATAGCCGACAGCCGTGTAGTTCGAGAGGTTGCGGTTCTTGTCTTGCTGGGTGGAGCTCTGAGAGCCGTAGTCACCGGTGGCGGCGAAGAAGTTGTCGTCCTTGGCCAGGCCCTGCTGGAACACCTGGTCGAACTTCGCCGTCTGGGTCTGACCCGCTCCGCCGAACGCCTGCTCGGTCGCCGACAGCGACATCGAGAACACGGTCCCGGGCGGTGTGGCAGCGATCTCACCCGAGATGGCCTTGAACAGGTTCGGCAACCCCTGGACGCCCTCGGTCTCCGCCGGCGGGACCGCCAGGAGGATGATGTGTGCCTCGGGCGCGATCGAGTACGCCCACTCGATGTCCAGCGTCGCCTCGCCCGACCAGCCGGCGGCCGCGCACGGCCCCGACTTCCCCTGGGAACTCGTGCACGTGTTCTTGTACTGCGGATTCCCCCTGCGGGAAGACCTGCTCGAAGCTGGGGTTCGGCAGGGACGAGAAGAACGTGTCGTGGAAGTGCTGCAGATCCGCTGCCGCCGTCGGACTTCCGTATGAGTCGACCAGCACGATGGTCTGCCCCTGACCGTAGTTCGGCGGGGCCAACTGGTCAACGCCG